>NZ_JAJSBI010000027.1 GCF_021261325.1 Streptomyces guryensis
GTCTCAAGCGCCACCGGGCCGTCGCCACTCGTTACGACAAACTCGCCGTCCGCTTCGAAGCGACCGTGCTGGTCGCAGCCATTAACGAGTGGCTGTGACCAGCACTTTCGCAACAGGCCCTAGAGGGGCCCGGAACTCGACCTCAGCTGCCTGCGTGCCGCTGTGGATGGCGACCAGGTACGCGTGGTCCCCCGCGAGGGCGCGTCGCCCCGGGAGCGGTTTGCGGGCCGCCGGGCCCCGGGCGAAATTCGCGGGTTCAAACCCGCGGTTCGGCCGCCCTGACAGTCTCTCGCGGCTTCGTCACGGCTTCTTCGCAAGCCACTCGGCGAGTACGGCGGCCTGGCTGTGATCCACGTCCTTGGTGGCGGTCAGGAGCGTGAGCCCGTCGTGGGCGGCGAGGTCTTGCAGATGCTCGGCGGCCTGCCGGTGTCCGGCATCCTTCAGTTCGGACAGGTAGCGGCGACGGAACTCGGTGAAGCGGCTCGGCTCGTGGCCGTACCAGCGGCGCAGTTCGGTCGAGGGGGCGACATCACGCAGCCACTCGTCCAGGTGTGCGTCCTCCTTACGCATGCCGCGTGGCCAGACGCGGTCGACAAGTATCCGCTTGCCGTCCGTGGGCGAGGTCTCTTCGTACACTCGGTGGTAGGTGATCTGCTTGGCCATGACGGCACCCTTCAGATCGATCGGCCGACCCGGCCCTCCGAGATGGTGGGCGCCAGGTGCGCCCGCGCGGGGCCCTTCCGACCCGCTCATTTTATCGGCGATCGCCTTCGGCGGGACTCGCCCGGGCGAGCCGGCCGGTGAGAGGAGGAGGCCGAGCATGCGCGGCAGCCGTACGACACCGCAGGCCCACGACTTTCCCTCGGTGACGGCCCCCCGCCTGGGTTGCGTGCGTGAACTGGACGAGGCCGTGGCCACCTGCCGGGCCTGCCCACGGTTGGTGGCCTGGCGTGAGGAGGCCGCACGCGTCAAGCGCAGGGCCTTCCGGGACTGGGAGTACTGGGCCCGCCCGGTGCCCGGCTTCGGCCCGCCGGACGCACCACTGGCGATCATCGGACTGGCTCCGGCCGCGCACGGCGGCAATCGCACCGGACGCATCTTCACCGGTGACCCGTCCGGCGACGTGCTCTACGCCGCCCTGTACGACCTCGGCCTGGCCTCCCGGCCAGTGGCCGCGCACCGCGACGACGGGATGAAGCTGTACGGCGTGCGGATCACGGTGCCGGTGCATTGCGCACCGCCTGACAACCGCCCCACCACAGCCGAACGCGACACCTGCCGCCCCTGGCTCGCCCGGGAGCTGGAACTCCTGCGCCCGACCCTGCGCGCGATCGTGGTGCTCGGCGGCTTCGCCTGGCAGGCGCTGCTGCCGGCACTCACCGCCACCGGGTGGCGGGTGTCCCGCCCACGCCCAGCTTTCGGGCACGGCGCACGCGCGCAGCTCACCGATGCCCGAAGTGAACGGGTGTTGCACCTGATCGGCGGCTACCACCCGAGCCAGCGCAACGTGTCCACCCGCACACTGACCCCAGCGATGCTCCGCGACGTGCTGCACCGCGGTGCGGACATCGCCGGCGTGGCGGTCTGCCGCCCTCCCGCCTGATGGGAGTCCTTGACCAGCTCTCCTGCGTGGGGACCGGCGACGCGCGTCACAGGCTCGGGGGCACCGACCCGTGAGCGGCGGCGAGGGCATGGGCGCGTTCGGTGTAGTCGCGGATGCGGATGACCTGGTCGTGGCACAGGTGAAAGACTCGGTAGTACAAAGCAGGCTGCTCGTCCGCGGTGCCGGCGATGCCGGGAGCGGTGATGCGCAGGGCCAGAACGATCACGGTGGGGAAGGTGAAGATCTCCTCAGCGTGCACACGCACGCCTTGGTCATGACGCTCCTGGTACCAACGGAGCACGCCGGTCCGGCCCTGGCGTGGGGGCTCGCCGGGGCCGGCACTGACCCACAGCACCTGGGGGTGGAGCAGCGCCTCCAGAAGCCGTGGGTCGGCGGTGTGCAGGGCGTCGCGCAGGTCGGCGGCGATGGAGCGAAGGGAACGAGATGACATGCGTGTCTCCTCGGCACTGACAGGGATGGGCTCGTGTAACGGGTGAAGCCGCCAGAGCCGGCGGGCGTCGGCCCCGCCTGTTCGGTCGGGTGAGGCCGCACGGTCGGCCTGCTCCCTGCACACGGGCACTCTGGGCTCCGGGCCTGGTGTGAGCAGGATGCGCTGACGGTGGTGTTCCTCGGTCAGATCGTGCAGTCGGGCGTGGAGCAGGTCCGGCAGGGTGATGATCCCCACCACACAGCAGTCCTCGTCCAGGACCGGCGCACTGGTCTCGGCGTGCTCCGCGAACAGGTAGGCCACCTGACGAAGCGTGTCGTGAGGGCACACGGGTGCCGGAGCCGGGCGGGCTATCTCGCCCACTGCGAGTTTTTCCCGCGTTGCGGCGACATGCTCTCTCAGGTCGCGGTCGGAGACGACGCCCACCCACCCCTCGTCGCCGACGACCGGGTGGAGGGGCTCATGCCGTCCCGTCGGGAGGGAGCCCAGCCGGACCAGGAGGCTCTCGTCGACCAGGTCGTCCTTCGAGAGCACCATCGGGGCGGGGCGCATGACCTCGCGGGCGAAGAAGGTCTCCAGGGGATCGGTGGAGTACTCGCGGGTCAGGTGCAGGCCGCGGCGAGCGATCTTCTCGGTGAGCACGGAACGCTTCAGAACCAGGGCGGACAGGGCGTAGGCGGCGGTGGAGGAGACCAGCAGGGGCAGCAACGCGCCCCAGGCGTGGGTGAGTTCGAGGGCGAACACCACGCCGGTCAGAGGGGAGCGCATGACGCCACCGACCACCGCGGCGAGCCCGCACATGGCCCAGAAACCGGGCACGACGTCAGGGAACAGCATGACTTCCCGGGCGCCGAGCGCCCCACCGACCATGAACACGGGAGCGAGGACGCCCCCGGAGGTGCCCGAGCCGAGTGACAGAGACCAGATCAGGGTCTTGACGACGAGTATCCCGATGATCAGCGACAGGGTGGTGCGGCGGGTGAGCAGCTGGTCGATGACGTCGTAGCCGACGCCCAGCGCACGGGGTTCGACGAGGCCGCCGAGGCCGATGACCACGCCGCCGATCGCGGGCCACCACATCCAGTGGAAGGGCAGCTTCGCGAAGCCGTCCTCGGCCCGGTAGACCAGCCAGGTCGCGGCGACCGCGAGGGCCCCGCCGGTCAGTCCGGTGACCACGGCGAGTGCCTCCGTGCCCGTGGTGAGGTGCAGGCCGGTGACGGGGACGGGGAAGACGGGGGCGGTGCCGAGCAGGAAGCCGCGGCACACGGGTCACGGTGCTCCGCATGGGCGCAAGTATTGCATAAGGCAAGACTTGCGCTTGCGTAGAGTTGCGGGCCCGGTGGGCCCACGCGCAGCCGACTTGCCGCGAGGCCAGGCCCTGTACCGACCCCCCTGCCGGCGTCACTCGCGGGCGGGCGCAGGAGAACTCCAGCGACATCACGGCATCGACCATGCCGCCCCGCAGCCTCGACGCTGCTTCCTGCGCCTGCATCATTGCCCAATGCAATAGTGCGATGGAAGAGGCGGCTCCGGAGGGGTGGTCGGAGCCGCACGGGAAGAGGCCCGCCCGTGGAACGGGCACCCGCAGACATCACCCCGATGACCGGCGTCGCCACCGCCGCGCGCCCGGTCCCTCAGGTCATCGTGACCCGGCCGTCAGCGCCGGACATGGGACCGCGTGAACCGATAGGGGAGTTTCAGGGGATTGAGAGGAAGCGAGTCATGTCTGACCTCTCCCACGCTCGGCCCGACATCGCCGGCCACCCCGACGTGGCCGAGATGCGGGAACGCTATGCCCGCATGGCGGGCGCCCGTCAGGCCGTCGCCCTCGACGGGCTGATCCTGCTGACCGGGCTGTACACGGCGATCTCGCCGTGGGTGGTGCACTTCCACGCGCTGCCCGACATCACCGTGAACAACCTCATCGTCGGCATCACCATCGCCGTGATCGGCCTGGGCATGACGCTGGCGGGCGAGAAGCTGCTCCGGCTGAGCTGGACCGTCGCCGCCATGGGTGTGTGGCTGATCATCTCGCCGTGGGTGGTGACCGCCGGACACGGCGCCCCGGCGGGGGTCATCTGGAACAACTGCTGGATCGGGGGCGTTGCGTGCGCCCTCGGACTGGCCGCCATGGCCATGATGAGGACGGCCGGTCGCCCCACCGCCACGAAGTAGTGCCCCATCGGCGCGGCGCAGGCTTTGCGTCACCAGGGTCCCGCCGCGCCCCCGGCACGCGAATCGCCTCTGCGAGGTTCGCATGAGCCTCTCCCAGCATGACCAGCGCATCCTCGCCGACATCGAGCAGCACCTGACCGAGCAGGATCCTCAACTCGCACGGATGCTGAGCTCGTTGGGCAAGGTCGCACCCATGCGCACCCTCCTCCCGCGCATGCTCAGGCGCTGCCACACGGTTCCGCGGACCACCGCGGCGTTTCTGTGTCTCACCGCACTGCTCCTCGTTGTGGGCATCGCCGTTCGCAGTCCGGCCGTCTTCGTCACGGCGATGGCGATGGCCTGCGTCTCGCCACTGCCGAAGCTGGGCGGATTCTGCCGATGGCCTCTCCGCAGCCGCCGCACGGACCGCTGACCTCGGCCCCACTTGAGGACGTCGGTCTTCTTGTAGAGAATCTTGGCATTCCTGCCACGGCCCAGCTTGTAACCCTTCAGCCCAAGCTTCGACGCCTCTTTGTAGACCCAGCTGGTGGACATGCTGAGCCGCCTTGCAACCTCGGACGTGTCAATGAGGACAGGATCCACTCGGCGGCGATCGGCCGACGGAATGGATCGGAGGGAGACTTCGTCGGCAGTGCTGGGTGGCTTCAAGATCGGCTTGCTCCTTGCCATCGGCCGGAAGGTCAATTGGGACTTCGGCTCGACATTGGTTTCTTGCGGGTGGGTGGCCCCCGTCGCGTGCCACCGCCAAGCGTCACTGCGAGGGCGAAACAATGATCAGAGGAAAGCCCGTTTGGCTAACCGGCGGTGTGCGGCTATGTTGCGCGCCGCCGGATCGGATGCCCGATGTTGTTCGACCTGATGGTCGGGTGGTCGAGTCCTGCTGTGGTGAGCGTCACGAGAGTCTTCGGGAGCCGTTGCGTACGCTGATCGCGGCCGTTCGTGAGGGGCACCCCGGGGCGTGAAGGCGACCCCGAGTGCCTTTCCCGGCACCTGATACACCGTCAGGAAAGTCAGCATTCGGTCAGTGTGAGTCCTGAAAAACCTGGGGAGAGCTGCCCGAACATGCGACTCGTTGTAGGGTGTGGGAACAGCCCTTGACCTGCAAAAACGCAGGCAGGGAGCCTACTCGTGGGAGTGCCCCGATGTTGCGTACCATGTTCAAGTCCAAGATCCACCGCGCCACCGTCACCCAGGCCGACCTGCACTACGTGGGATCGGTGACGATCGACGCCGACCTCCTCGACGCCGCCGACCTGCTGCCCGGCGAGCTCGTGCACATCGTCGACATCACCAACGGTGCGCGGCTGGAGACGTACGTCATCGAGGGCGAGCGCGGCTCCGGCGTCATCGGTATCAACGGGGCCGCCGCCCATCTCGTCCACCCCGGCGACCTGGTGATCATCATCAGCTACGCTCAGGTGACCGACGCCGAGGCGCGGGCGCTCGAACCCCGCGTCGTGCATGTGGACCGCGACAACCGCATCGTGGCCCTGGGCGCAGACCCGTCCGAGCCGGTACCGGGCTCGGACCAGGAGCGCAGCCCGCAGGCCGTACCGGCCTGATCGCCGACCTCCCCGACCTTCGGACTCCGGACCAGGAGCGTGCCCATGAGCGACATCGAGATCCGCGACGACCGGGCGGCGGGCCGCCTGGAGGCGATCGGCGACGGTACGGACGGTGAAGTCGTCGGCCACATCGAGTACTTCGTCCTTGAATCTCCCGGGCGCGCCCTGGTCCCGGTCCACACGATCGTGGAGCCGGCCCACGAGGGGAAGGGCATCGCGGGCGCGCTGGCCCGGGAGCTGTACGTCATCGCCGAGCGCGAGGGAGTCGTCGTCGCGCCCTTGTGCCCCTACGTCACCAAGTGGGCCGCGCGTCACCCCGAGGAGGCGCCGGCCGCCGACCCCGAGCTGTTGCGGGCGGCCAAGGAGTGGCTGGTGGCGCACCCGGGACGGTTCTGAGGCCGCCCGGCAGTTCCGTGACCCATGACGACCCTGGGAGAAAGGCACCCCCACCCGCGATGCTCGCCCTCCTGCACACATCGCCCGCACACGTCCCCGTCTTCGACGTACTGCGCGACGAGTACCACCCAGGCCTGGAACTGCGGCACTTCGTCGACGAGGAGCTGCTGGCCCGGGCCCGCCGCGAGGGGCCCGAGGCGGTGGCGGACGAGGTGCGGGCCGCGCTGGACAAGGCGGTCGACGAGGGCGCGCGGGCCGTCCTGTGCACCTGCTCGACCATCGGCGGTGTCGCGGAGGCGGCCGCCGCCGGGACGGGTGTGCCGGTGCTGCGCAGCGACCGTCCGATGGCAGCCGCCGCGGTGGCCGCCGGTTCGCGGATCGTCGTGCTCGCCAGCGTGGAGAGCACGTTCGGGCCGACGGTGTCCCTGATCGAGGAGGAGGCCCGTCGCGCCGGTCCCTCCGTCGAGGTGCGCACCGGGCTCGTCGAGGGGGCCTGGGACCGCTTCGCGGCGGGTGACGGCGAGGGCTGCGCACGTCTCGTGGCGGCCGCGGCCGACGCGGTCACCGACGCCGACGCGATCGTCCTCGCCCAGGGGTCCATGGCCCCGGCCCAACAGCTGACGACCACGGCGGTCCCGGTGTTCTCCAGCCCGCGTCCCGGTCTCGCGGCGGGCGCGGAGGCGGTGCGCGGGCGGTAGGCCCACCTGGACGGCGTGTCGTCCTACGGGCGGGTGAGTGCGCAGGCGGCTGTCGGGTACGCGGGGGAGTAGTCCAGAGCCGACGTCGACCGACTGGCCGGAGGACACCATGACCAGCCCGCACCCCGACCCCGTACCGCCGGGTCCCCCACCCGGCCCGGGCCCCCAGCCGCCGGACCCTTACCCCTCGCCGGTCCCCAACCCCCAACCACCGCCCGGCCCGGAGCCCACGCCACCCGCACCGCCCGGCCCGGAACCCACGCCACCCGCACCGCCCGGCCCGGAGCCCACCCCGCCCGCACCGCCGGACCCGACACCGGGCCCCCGCCCGACTCCGGAACCGTCCCCGTCGCCGATCCCGCCGGGGCCGGAACCGGTGCCGAACCCGGAGCCGGGGCCCCCGCTGACGTGAACCGCTCATCGGCGTACGGCTGAAGCGGCTTCACCGCCTCGGACACCTCCGCCTGCACTTCTCGACTCCGGCGATGGGCGGGCGGGGCGGACAAAGACGGCGGACGGCCACTCGGGCCGCCCGCCGCCTCGTAGACCTACCCGCTACTGCCCGCTACGCGTCGACCTCCGACCGGTCCCCGCCCCACAGCGTGTGGAACGAGCCGTCGCGGTCCGTGCGCCGGTATGTGTGCGCGCCGAAGAAGTCACGCTGTCCCTGCGTCAGCGCGGCCGGCAGCCGCTCCGCGCGCAGGGCGTCGTAGTAGGCGAGGGCCGCGGCGAAGCCGGGGGTCGGGACGCCCTGGCGGGTGGCGGCCACGATGACCTCGCGCCAGTCGTCCTGGGCGTCCGCGATCTCCTGGGCGAACGTCTCGTCGGACAGCAGGCTCGGCAGGTCGGCCCGGGTGTCGTACGCGGAGCGGATGCGGTCCAGGAAGGCCGCGCGGATGATGCAGCCGCCGCGCCAGATCGCGGAGACCGCCCCCAGGTCGATGTCCCAGTCGTACTCCTCACGGGCGGCCGCGATCTCGTGGAAGCCCTGCGTGTACGACACGATCTTCGAGGCGTACAGGGCCTGCTCCACCCGGTCGGCGAAGGCCGCGGCCTCGGACTCGGACAGCGGGGAGGCCTTCGGACCGGCCAGCCCGCGCGAGGCCTCGCGCAGCGCCGCGTGACCCGACAGCGAGCGGGCGAACACCGCCTCCGCGATGCCCGACACCGGAACGCCGAGGTCCAGGGCGATCTGGACGGTCCAGCGGCCGGTGCCCTTCTGCTCGGCCTGGTCCACCACCACGTCCACGAACGGCTGGCCCGTCGTCGCGTCCACATGGGACAGCACCTCGGCGGTGATCTCGATCAGGTAGGAGTCGAGGCGGCCCGTGTTCCAGGTCCGGAAGATCTCGGCGATCTGCGCGGGGGAGTATCCGGCCACATCACGCAGCAGCTGGTACGCCTCGCCGATCAGCTGCATGTCGGCGTACTCGATGCCGTTGTGGACCATCTTCACGAAGTGCCCGGCGCCGTCGGGACCCACGTGCGTCACACACGGCGCGCCGTCCTTCGCCTTCGCTGAGATCTTCTCCAGCATCGGGCCGAGCGAGTCGTACGACTCCTTGGGGCCGCCCGGCATGATGCTCGGCCCGTTGAGCGCGCCCTCCTCGCCGCCCGAGACGCCCATGCCGACGAAGTGGATGCCCTGCTCGCGCAGTTCACGCTCCCGGCGGCGGGTGTCCGCGAAGTGCGCGTTGCCGCCGTCGATGATCATGTCGCCGGGCTCCAGGAGCGGGGCGAACTCCTGAATGACCGCGTCCGTGGGGTCGCCGGCCTTGACCATGATGACCAGGCGCCGCGGCCGCTCCAGCGCCGCCACGAACTCCTTGGCGGTCTCCGCCGCGATGAAGTCGCCCTCGTGCCCGAACTCCTCGACCAGGGCGTTCGTACGCGCCACTGTGCGGTTGTGCAAGGCGACCGTGTAGCCGTTGCGCGCGAAGTTACGGGCGAGATTGCGGCCCATGACCGCGAGTCCCGTGACGCCGATCTGGGCTGAGTTGCTCATTCGGTTGGCTCCTAAAGGATCCGGTATCGGTGGTGCCGGTCGTGCACGTCAGTATCGCCCCACCGACCATCCTGACTTGCCGGTACACCGGGCGCATGTCCGGGGTCCCCGATGTTCCGCAGGCAGATACGCACGGCACGCCCCACCCGCCTCAGCCGTTCTGCAACTGGTGTGAATCACTGGTTGTTCGAGGGACAGGGCGGCTGATTGCCGTCTTGTCATGGCCTGTTCGGGGCGCTTATTTTTGGCCCTTCTGGCATATGTCGAGGGGGATCTCCATGGCCGTACGCGGCCGGCACCGCCGGTATCAGCCGAACAGGATCAACCGCGCCTCACTCACCGTCACGGTCGGCGGCGCCGGCATGGCGATCCCGCTGATCGGCACCGGCACCGCCCACGCGGCCGACGTGTCCACCTGGAACAAGGTCGCCGCCTGCGAGTCGACGAACAACTGGAACATCAACACCGGCAACGGCTTCTACGGCGGTCTGCAGTTCACCCAGTCCACCTGGGAGTCCTACGGCGGTGCGAAGTACGCGCGGCGCGCCGATCTGGCCACCAAGGACCAGCAGATCGCCGTGGCCGAGAGGGTTTTGGAGGGCCAGGGGCCGCATGCCTGGCCGGTGTGTTCGGAGAAGGCCGGTCTGGCCCGGGGCGGCGGCGCTCCGGACGTCCACCCGGCCACCACCGGGAAGACCCCCGTGAAGACCTCCGTCGAGGACGTGAAGCCGCAGTCCACGCCCCAGTCCCGGGCCGGCAGGGCCGAGATGTACACCGTGGTCCGCGGCGACTCCCTCTCCCGGATCGCCGAGACCGAGCACGTCCGGGGCGGCTGGCGGCGGCTGTACTCCGCGAACCGGAAGACCGTCGGCGCCGACCCCGACCCCGACCTGATCTTCCCGGGACAGCGGCTGAACCTGCGGGCGAAGGCTCCCGCCACGCACCACACCGAATCCAAGTCCTCGACGGAGAAGGTGTCTTCGGCCACCGAGGAGAAGGCCACGACCAGCCACTCCCTGGTCGCTCCGGTGAGCGGGCCGATCGGCACGCCGTACCGCGAGGCCGGCTCCTCCTGGTCGAAGGGCTACCACACCGGTGTCGACTTCCCCGTCCCCACCGGCACCACCGTGAAGGCGGTCGCAGCGGGCCGGGTCGTCTCCGCCGGCTGGGGCGGCGCCTACGGCTACCAGGTGGTGATCCGGCACGCCGACGGCCGCTACAGCCAGTACGGCCACCTCTCGGCGATCTCCGTGAAGGAGGGGCAGGCTGTGGGCGGCGGGCAGCGCATAGGCCGGTCCGGGGCGACGGGCAACGCGACGGGCCCGCATCTGCACTTCGAGGTGCGGACGGGGCCCGGTTTCGGTTCCGACATCGACCCTGTCGCCTATCTCAGGGCCGGTGGTGTCAGGATTTGACGCGTACGCGGTGCCGGTCGGTGTCCGGCGACGGGATGTACGAGCCGCCGTAGAAGGGGCCGTAGAAGCGGTAGCGGGCCGGGTCCGGGGGCAGCTCGTCGTCCTCGTCGTAGGCCACCGCCAGGACGGTGGGGCCGACCTGGGCGGGGACCAGGATCTCCTCGCGGAGTGCGGCCACCGGCTGCTCGGGGATGGCGGCGAGCAGTTCCCCGACGGATTCCTCGATGGATTCCGTGACGGGCACCGGCTCGGTGACGGGGGCGGCCGGCTCCGGCGCGGGCTCGGCGGTGGTGCGGGCGATGCGCTCGGTGGTCAGCAGGATCAGACCGCCGGCCGCGACCACGCCGCAGCTCAGTGCCAGCGCGGTGCCCGTGCTGCCGTACCGGAAGGTCTCGCCGAACATCGTGATGCCGACGGCGGCCGCCACCACCGGGTTCACGACGGTCAGGGTGGCCAGCGGCGCCGCGAGTCCGGCGCCCCGGTAGGAGGCCTGGGACAGCAGCATGCCGGCCGTCGCGAAGAGGGCGATCACGGCCAGGGCGGGGATGTCGGCCGCGGAGCCGCCGCCGGTCCAGTCGACCGCGACGGTCTTCGTGAACACCGAGGACATGCCGAACGCGATGCCGGAAGCGGTCGCGAGCAGCATGCTGCGCACCGCCGGGTGCCGGTGGGCGGCCCGGCCCGCGATCATCAGGGACACGACCACGCCGCCGGAGACCACGGCCACGGCGATCCGCTGGGCCGTGTCCAGCGACTGCGCGTCCGAGGAGCCGACCAGGGCCAGCAGGCCGGCGAGGCCCACCGTCGCCATGATCGCGCCCCGCCATGCGGTCGCACCGGCCTTGCGGCCCACGAACAGCGCCGCCATCGGCAGCGCGAACACGATCGTCAGCGCACCCAGCGGCTGCACCAGGCTCAGCGGGCCGTACGCCAGCGCCACCACGTGCAGCAGTCCGCCGAGGCCGTTCAGCGCCACCGCGGCCCACCAGGTCGGCCGGCGCAGCGGCGCGTACTCCTGAACGGGCGAGGATACCGCCACGTACTCCTGCACGATCGCCCCGCCCGCGTAGGCGACGGCAGAGACGAGCGAAAGGAGAACGGACAACGCGAGGGCACTCATGAGCTGCTCCTCTGCGTGTGGCGGGGGCGCTGAACCCTGCGCGACGAACGGTCGGCCTTCATGGGCAACACGATGCCTTGTCGATCTGTTCCCGTCGTCGTCCCAGAGCAGGCAATGGGTCCTACTGCCGATGGAGTACGAATCGGGCGCCGTCCTCCCCAGGGTGGGCGACTCCGGGTGGACACCCCTGGGTGGCAACCCCTGGGGACCTTGGTACTACTGCTCTTCGTGGACCTCGATCAGGATCTCGCCGCCCTCGTACCGCTCGGCGGCTTTTCCGTACTGCGGACGGGCGGAGCGCCGCACACGCCACTGCCGACGCTCGCCCACGCGTACGAGAACCGGTCTTCCGATGTATACGGAAATGCTATTACTTTTCGGGTCGAAAAGGTTGCGAATATTCTCCGCGTTCCCGAGATGCGGATCGCGGTCTCGGTCGCCCAGCAGGGGCTGGCGGCCCGGCTCTGGGCGGTGACGCTCGGCTGCGCCGCGGTGTACGGCCGCGTGCCCGACCTGGACCCCGGGCTGCTGCACTGGAACCCCGACGCCTCCGCTCCCGACGACCTGTGGCTGTCCGAGGTCCGCCCCCTGCCCGCCGACCCCGCGACGCTCGCGGACGTCGTCCTGCACGGCCACCTCGCCCCGCTGGCGACGGCCCTGCGGGCGCACCACCGGATCGCCCCCGGCCTGCTGTGGGGCAACGCGGCCTCCGCGCTGGCAGGAGCCGCCCGGCAACTGGACCACTGGGCGGGCCTGCACGGCCGTGCCGAGGCCGCCGTCCGCACCCGCATCCTCACCGCCGAACTCCTCGCCCACCCCCTCCTGTCGAATACCGGCACCCTCACCGGCACCGCCTTCCGGCGCCGCAGCTGCTGCCTCTACTACCGGGTGCCCGGCGGGGGAGTGTGCGGTGACTGTTGCTTCACACGACCCCCGCGCTCTTCCCCGCGCGGCGCATCTGGGTGACCATGAGGGAACCGGTCGACAGGACATGGGGGTTGCGGGTGCGAGTCGGACTGCTGACCCGGGAGTACCCCCCGGATGTGTACGGCGGAGCGGGCGTCCATGTCGAGTTCCTGGCCCGGGAGTTGAACCCCCTGGTCGACCTCGAAGTGCACTGCTGGGGCGAGGGCCGCGGAGTGGGCGTCGTACGCCACCGCTCCTGGGCCGCCCTCGACACCGCCAACGACGCCCTGCGCACCTTCTCCGTGGACCTCGCGATGGCCGCCGGCCTCGAAGGCCGCGAACTGGTGCACTCCCACACCTGGTACGCCAATCTCGCCGGCCACTTCGGCAAGCTGCTGTACGGCATACCGCACGTGATGACCGCGCACTCGCTGGAGCCGCTGCGCCCCTGGAAGGCCGAGCAACTCGGCGGCGGATACGCCCTCTCGAGCTGGGCCGAGCGCACCGCGATCGAGAGCGCCGATGCCGTGATCGCGGTCTCCGGCGCCATGCGTGAGGACATCCTCGCCTGTTATCCGACGCTGGATGCGGCCAAGGTCCAGGTCGTGCACAACGGCATCGACACCACGCTCTACCGGCCCGACCACGGCACTGACGTGCTCGACCGCATCGGCCTCGACACCGAACGCCCGTACATCCTGTTCGTCGGCCGCATCACCCGCCAGAAGGGTGTGCCCCACCTGCTGCGCGCGGTGCGGGACATCGACCCGGGTGTGCAGGTCGTGCTGTGCGCGGGGGCGCCCGACACCCCGGAGATCGACCGGGAGTTCCGCGATCTCTACCAGGAGCTCAGCCGCGTGCGCCGGCACGTGCACTGGATCCCGCAGATGCTGCCGCGTCCCGAGGTGATCCAACTCCTCACGCATGCCACGGCGTTCGTCTGCCCGTCGGTGTACGAACCCCTTGGAATCGTCAACCTTGAGGCGATGGCCTGCGGGACACCCGTCGTCGCCTCCCGGGTCGGCGGCATTCCCGAGGTCGTGGACGACGGCAGCACGGGCCTGCTCGTCGACGTGGACGACGGCTTCGAGGCCGGCCTCGCGCGGGCGCTGGACCAGGTGACCGGCGACCCGGAGGCGGCTCGGCGGATGGGTGAGGCGGGGCGCGAGCGCGCGGTGGGGGAGTTCGGCTGGGATGCCGTCGCCCGCCGTACGGTCCGGCTTTACGAGGAGATCCTCAAGCAGGAATAGAACGAAGGGGACTTCCTCGAACAGGCTTACTCCGCCCTGGGCAGGGGCAGGCATGGATCAACCACGGTGAGGGGAGCGGCCATGCGTCGTGGCGGACCTTCGGTGCTCGGGATCGTACTGGCGGGCGGAGAAGGCAAACGCCTGATGCCCCTGACTGCGGACCGCGCGAAACCAGCGGTCACCTTCGGCGGTACGTACCGCCTTGTCGACTTCGTCCTGTCCAACCTCGTCAACGGCGACATCCTGCGCATCTGCGTCCTCACGCAGTACAAGTCGCACTCGCTGGACCGGCACATCACCACCACCTGGCGGATGTCCAGCCTGCTCGGCAACTACGTCACCCCGGTCCCGGCCCAGCAGCGGCTCGGCCCGCGCTGGTACCTGGGCAGCGCCGACGCCCTGCTGCAGTCGCTGAACCTCGTGCACGACGAGGCGCCCGAGTACGTCGTGGTGTTCGGCGCCGACCACGTTTACCGCATGGACCCGCGGCAGATGCTCGCCCAGCACATCGAGAGCGGCGCGGGCGTCACGGTCGCGGGTATCCGTGTCCCGCGCGCCGAGTCCTCGCAGTTCGGTGTGATCACCCCGGGATCGGACGGCCTGACGGTCGAGAGCTTCCTGGAGAAGCCCGCCGACCCGCCGGGCCTCGCGGACGACCCGGAGACGGTCTTCGCCTCGATGGGCAACTACATCTTCACCACCAAGGCCCTCATCGAGTCGCTGCAGCGGGACGCGGAGGACGAGAACTCCGTGCACGACATGGGCGGCTCGATCCTGCCTCAGCTCACCGACCGCGGCGAGGCCCACCTGTACGACTTCAGCGCCAACCACGTGCCCGGCGAGACCAACCGCGACCGCGGCTACTGGCGCGACGTCGGCACCCTGGACGCGTACTACGACGCCCACATGGACCTGATCGCCGAGCGCCCGGCCTTCAACCTGTACAACCGGCAGTGGCCCGTCTACACCCACTCGTACCAGCTCTCTCCGGCCCGTTTCAACGCGGGCGGCATGGCCAGCGAGTCGATCATCAGCGCGGGCTGCCTGATCCGCGGCCAGGTCACGCGGTCCATCCTGTCGCCGGGCGTCAGGGTCGACCCGGGCGCCGTGGTCCAGGGCTCGGTGCTGCACGACAACGTCCACATAGGCCGGGGCGCGGTCGTGCGCGGGGCGGTGCTGGACAAGAACGTCGAGGTACCGCCCGGCGCGACGATCGGCGTCAACCCGGAGCGGGACGCGGAGCTGTACACCGTCTCCAAGGGCGGAGTGATCGCGCTGGGGAAGGGGCAGGTGGTTCCGTAGCCGACGGGCCGGTCAGCCCGAGGCCTCCCGCATCGCCTGGAAGTTCTTCATGATGGCCTCGCTGGTGGGTCGCACCTCCCGGGTCGGGCTGAACTGCAGGGCCTCGGTGCCCGGCGCGGTGCGCACGGGGACGTGCCCGGGCGGTGCGTAGTACGCGTCGCCCTCGTCGTAGACCTCGTCGCGGTCCGCGTAGTGGAAGGTCAGCTGCCCCTTGAACACATAGCCCCAGTGCGGGCACTGGCACCGGTCATCGGGCAACCCCTTGAGCAGCGGCGTGTGATCGACATTCTCGCGGAACGTGACGAAGTCCACCGTGTAGTCGTCCAACTCCTCGGACCGGTCGAGAACGATTCCGAAGTCGCCGCCCTGGGAGGCCGTCTCCCTGGATACCTTCGACATCTCCCTCGCCCCTTTCTGCTGAGGGTGCCGTCGCAGCCGGCTGGCGCGACACAGGCGTGACGCTCTCCATTCTTCGCCGGTGATGGCGAGGGGGCCACTCGCCGGTTCCCACCCCGGGCTCGGCTTGTCATGTCCCTGGACGGAACCCGGAATCCGTGTTGGCATGCCAACTGCTGTCCATGACAACGTTGTTATGGGAGGTTCCGTGCACTTCCGACACCTCAGAGACAGACTCGCGTTCCTGCTCGCCGCACTGCTCGGCACGGCCGGCCTCGCCGCCGCCCCGACCGCCACCGCCGCCGACGCCCCCGTGGAGATCCACGGGCTGAAGGGCGAGTACTACACCCAGTCCGCCCCCGGCGCCTTCGACTTCGACCAGCTCAAGGCCACCGGCTTAGACCCGAACCTCGACTTCGACAACCTCGAACCGCGCCTCGCCTTCACCACCGGACAGTCGGACGACGTGAGCGTCCGCTGGACCGGCAGGATCGTCCCGGAGAAGACCGGCCCCCACACCTTCTCGATCATCGGCGACAACGGCTTCCGGCTGTGGATCGACGGGAAGACCGTCATCGACCACTGGGTCGACGACTGGGACCGCGAACAGGCCGGTGAGCCGGTCGAGTTGACCGCGGGCAGGGCCTACGACATCAAGGTCGAGTACTTCGAGCACTACGGCGGCTCCAACCTCCACCTGCGCTGGACCGAGCCCGGCGGCAGCAAGGAGGCCGTCCCCCCGTCGGCGTTCCGCCTCCCCGACGGATTCGACTACGACGGCGCCATCGCGACCACGGTCACCGGCACCGGTCGCACCCTCAAGCTCGACTTCGCCCAGCGCCTCGCCGCACCCCTGGCCGGCCTGACCGACCATCTCGAAGCGGTGATCGGCGGAGCCAAGTGGCCACTGGACAGCGCCGAGCCGGATCCCGACGACCCCCGCGCCCTCCTCGTCACCCTCGGCGAGCCCGTCGTCGGCAACAAGACCGGCACCGCACACGGCACCGCCGACGTCCGCTACGACGGGAACGGCGGCCTCGCCACCGCGGGCGGCAACGTTGTCAAAGCGTTCTGGAGCGGCGGCCCCAACCATTCCACGTACGAGCTGCGCACGAAATGGGCCGACCAGGTGGGCCCGGACAACGCCCTCCCCGAATACCCGCGCCCGCAGCTGACCCGCCCCGCCTGGCGCAACCTCGACGGCCGCTGGCAGTTCGCCGCCGCCGCAGCCGGGGAGCGGCCGCCGGTCGGCAGGACCCTCGCCGAGCGCATCCTCGTCCCGTACCCCGTGGAGTCCCAGCTCTCCGGCCTGGAGCGGCACGAGGACCGCATGTGGTACCGCCGTACCTTCACCGTCCCCGCCGACTGGAAGATCGGCTCGGGCAAGCGGCTGCGGCTCAACTTCGGTGCCGTCGACTGGCGTGCCGAGGTGTACGTCAACGGCACCGGGGTGGCCCGACACCAGGGCGGATACGACAAGTTCAGCGCCGACATCACCGATGCGCTGAAGCCGGGCCGTACGCAGGAGCTGATCGTCGGCGTGTACGACCCGACCGACGCGGCCACCGGCGAGAACCCCCCGATGGGCAAGCAGCGGCTCGACCCCAGCGGCATCTGGTACACGCCCACCTCGGGCATCTGGCAGACGGTGTGGCTGGAGCCGGTGGCGACCGACCACGTCGACTCCCTCAAGCTCACCCCCGACGTCGCGCGAAGCCAACTGACGCTCGAAGCCAGGGGAGTTCGCGACGGCGTGCCGATCACCGCGAAGGTGTACGACGGCCGGCGCAAGGTCGCCACGGCCCGCGGCCGCACCGGCGAACCGCTCACCCTGACGATCCATGCCCCGCACCTGTGGTCGCCCGACGACCCGTTCCTGTACGACCTGAAGGTCACCGTCGGCGCCGACAGCGTCGGCAGCTACTTCGGGATGCGCTCCATCGCCGTCAAGAAGGTGAACGGCGTCCCGCGCACACTGCTCAACGGCAGGCCCGTCTTCATGATGGCCACCCTCGACCAGGGCTTCTGGCCCGACGGCCTCTACACGGCACCCACCGACGACGCCCTCGCCTACGACCTGAAGGTGCACAGGCAGCTGGGCTTCAACGCCGTGCGCAAGCACATCAAGGTCGAGCCCGACCGCTGGTTCTACTGGGCCGACCGGCTCGGCCTCCTGGTGTGGCAGGACATGCCCGCGATGACCGCCGGGGTGAACCCGAGCGCCGAGGCCCGCGCCGAGTACGAGCGCGAGCTGAAGCAGATGATCGACGAGCACATCAGCAGCCCGTCGGTCGTCATGTGGGTCACCTTCAACGAGGGCTGGGGCCAGTACGACGAGACCCGCATCGCCGACCGGGCAAAGGCCTGGGACCCGACCCGGCTGGTCAACTCCATGTCCGGGCTCAACCTCGGGGCCGACGGCGGCACCGGCGACGTCATGGACGAGCACGGCTACCCCAGCCCCGCCCTGCCGCCCCAGCCCGACGGCCGACGCGCCCTGGTCAGCGGCGAGTACGGCGGCCTCGGCCTCGCGGTGCCGGGACACGCCTGGTCCGTGCAGCAGTCGTACGTCGACGTCGACCCGGCGGCCTACACCGACGACTACCTGGCCAGGCTCGCCGAGGTGCACGCCCTGGCCTGCAAGGGGAGCAACGGCGCGGTCTACACCCAGATCTCGGACGTCGAGGGCGAGTTGAACGGCCTGCTGACGTACGACCGCAGGGTGCTCAAGCCGGACGTCCAGCGTGTGCGCACGGCCCAGCAGGCCCTGATCCGCGACGCTTCCCAGGCGACTCCCGCAGGCTGCCCGACCCCCTGAACCCCGGAGGCCTTCCGACATGAGATGGACCCGGCGCCTGCGCCTGTGCACCGCAGGTGCGCTGGCAGCGTCCGCCCTGTTCGCGGCACCCGCCACCGCGCAGACCACCCAGCCGAAGGACGGTCGGCTCACCGATCTCGTCAACCCGTTCATCGGAACCGAGAACGAGGGCAACACCTATCCCGGCGCCGCCGTGCCCTTCGGCATGGTGCAGCTGTCGCCGGACACCGGCCACAACACCGGCTACGACTACTCCCAGAACCACATCCGCGGCTTCTCCCTCGTCCATCTGTCGGGCGTCGGCTGCGGGCTCGGCGGCGACCTGCCGGTGCTGCCGACCACCGGTGACGTCACACAGACGGACTACGCCAAGTACGCGGCCGAGTTCAGCCACGACGCCGAGCAGGCGAGCCCCGGTTACTACCGGGTCGGCCTGAAGACCGGCATCGAGGCGGAACTCTCCGCCACCGCGCGCACCGGCGTGCAGCGTTACACCTTCCCGGCCACCGACAAGGCCAACGTCCTGCTGAACGCGGCCCAGTCGCTGCACACCACCGTCTCCACCGAGGTGGAGATCCTCGACAGCCGCACCGTGCGCACCGCCATCACCGGCCGCGGCTTCTGCCAGGACACCAAGCCGTACACCGTCTACACGATCACCCGCTTCGACCGGCCCTTCACCGCCTACGGCACCTGGGACGGCTCCACGGTGACCTCGGGCTCGAAGAGCGGGCGCGACGGCGCGTACGTCCGCTTCGACACCACCAAGGACCGCACGGTCGAGGCGACCACGGCCCTGTCCTACGTCGACCCGCACGGCGCCGCGGTCAACCTGCGTGCCGAGGGCGGGCGTTCCTTCGACGCCGTACGCCACAGTGCGCAGCAGGCGTGGGAGGACCGCCTCGACGACGTGCGGGTGAAAGGCGGCGGAGACAGCCTGCGCCGGACCTTCTACTCGTCCCTGTACCGGTCGTTCCTGGCGCCCAACATCGGCAGCGACGCCGACGGCCGTTACACCGGCTGGGACCAGAAGACCCACCGGACCGAAGGGTTCACGTACTACCAGAACTGGTCCCTGTGGGACACCTACCGCACCCAGTCCCAGCTGCTGTCCCTGCTGGCGCCCCGCGAGGCCCGGGACATGGCGATCTCGGTCGTCAAGATCTCCGAGGAGAGCGGCTGGCTGCCCAAGTGGGGCTACGGCACGGTCGAGACGAACATCATGACCGGCGACCCGGTCACCCCGTTCCTCACCAACGCCTACCAGCAGGGCTTGCTCAAGGGGGCCGAAGGATACGCAGAACGGGCGTACCGGGCGCTGAAGCGGAACGCCGACGGGGTGCCGCCCGCCGACTCGCCGGCGGTGGGCCGGGAGGCCGACAAGGAGTACCTCGCGGACGGCTTCGCGCCGTACATCAAAGGCCGCCCGCATGTGAAGCCGGGCGACTCGGACTACGACCACGGCGCCTCGGCGACCCTGGAGTACGCCCTGTCGGACGCGATGCTCGCCCAGATGGCCCGCGGTCTCGGGCACCCGTCCGACGCCGAGCGGTATGCCGCCCGCGCGCAGAGCTACCGCCATGTCTTCGATCCCTCGACCGGCTTCTTCCGCGCCCGCGACGCCTCCGGAGCCTTCACCGGGCCGGCCGACCCGGCGCGGAGCGAGGGCTTCCACGAGGGCACGTCCTGGCAGTACCAGTGGCTGGTCCCGCAGGACCTGCCGGGCATGGTCGGTCTCATCGGCGGCGAGCAGGCCGCGAACGACCGGCTCGACTCGTTCTTCGCCTACGACCGGCTGCTGGCCGACCCGGCGAAGACGGCCCGCGAGGTGTGGGTCAACGGCCCGTACGACTACTACAACGCCGACAAGTACAACCCGCAGAACGAGCCCGACCTCATCGCCCCCTACACCTACCTGTCGACGGGCGAGCCGTGGAAGACGACCGACGTCGTGCACGCGGCTCTGACCCTCTTCACGGACGCGCCGACCGGCATGACCGGCAACGACGACCTCGGCACGATGTCCGCCTGGAACGTGCTGTCCTCGATCGGCATCTTCCCGGTGCAGCCCGGTTACGACACCTGGGGGCTGTCCACGCCCGTCTTCGACCGGGTCGACCTGACGCTGGACCGCCGCCACTACCCGCGCGGCGCTCTGACGATCACCGCGCCCGGCACTTCCGCCGCCGAGCGCTACATCCAGTCGGCCCGGACGGACGGGATGGCCTACGAGCGGACCTACCTGACGACCGGTTCCCTGCGCTCCCTGCGCTCGCTCGCCTTCACGGTCGGCTCGCGCCCGTCTGAGTGGGGAACATCGGCGCAGGCGGCGCCACCTGCACTGAAGTGACCTCAGGTGTCTCTTGAGTCCCGCCTCTCACAGAGAGGCGGGACTTAATCTGCTGTTAACTGTGCGTAGCTTGATCGTACTTGACCGTAATCGCCAAGGGGGGGTTGACTGCTGGCTCACCCTTCGTCGACGCGAGGCAAGCCATTGACTTCTGACCTGCTCGCTCCTCTCGACCTTGCGTTCTGGAACATCGAGTCCGCCGAACACCCCATGCACCTCGGCGCGCTGGGGATCTTCGCGGCGCACTCGCCCACCGCGGGCGCCCACGCCGCCGACCTGCTCGCCGCGCGGGCCGCGGCCGTCCCCGGACTGCGGATGCGCATCCGGGACATATGGCAGCCGTCCGCGCTGCGGCCGTTGTCCTTCGGCAGCGCCACCCGCGAGCCGGACCCGGGATTCGATCCCCTCCATCACGTACGGCTGCACGCTCCGACCGCGGACTTCCACGCCGCGGCCGGACGGCTCATGGAGCGGTCGCTGGAGCGTGGCCGGCCGCCGTGGGAGGCGCATGTGCTGCCGGGGGAGGACGGTCTGTCCTTCGCGGTGCTGTTCAAGTTCCACCACGCCCTGGCCGACGGTCTGCGTGCGCTGACCCTCGCTGCCGCCATCCTGGACCCGATGGACATGCCGGAGCGCAAGCCCCGCCCCGAGGAGCCCAGGCGCGGCCTGCTCCCCGACGTGCGCAAGCTGCCCGGGCTGGTCAAAGGCACCCTGTCCGACGTGGGGCGCGCCCTCGACATCGGCGCCTCGCTGGCCGTGTCCAGCCTGGGGGTGCGCTCCTCGACGGCGTTCACCGCCGAGGCCACCGGCACCCGCCGCACCGCCGGCGTGGTCCTCGATCTCGACGACGTGCACCGCATCCGCAAGGCCCAGGGCGGCACGGTCAACGACGTCCTGATCGCCGTGGTGGCGGGCGCCCTGCGCCGCTGGCTCGACGAGCGCGGCGACGGCAGCGACGGGGTCCGGCCGCGCGCCCTGATCCCCGTCTCCAAGCGCCGCCCGCGGAGCGCCAGCCCACAGGGCAACCGGCTCTCCGGTTACGTGATACGGCTTCCCGTCGACGACCCCGACCCGCTCGGCCGCCTCGACACGGTCCGCTCGGCCATGGACCGCAACAAGGACGCCGGCCCCAACCGGGGCGCGGGCGCCGTCGCCCTGCTCGCCGACCACGTGCCTGCACTCGGTCACCGGCTGGGCGGACCGCTGGTCAGCCAGGCCGCCCGGCTCTGGTTCGACATCCTGGTCACCAGCGTGCCGCTGCCCAGCCTCGGACTGAAGCTCGGCGGCAACCCGGTCACCCAGGTCTTCCCGTTCGCCCCGCTGGCCCGCGGCCAGTCCCTGGCGGTGGCCGTCTCGACCTACCGCGGACACGTCCACTACGGCCTCGTCGCCGACGCCGAGGCCGTCCCGGACCTGGACCGACTGGCCGCCGCCCTCACCGAGGAGGTCGGGACACTCATCACCGCCTGCGGCTCCTGACCACCCGGATTTTGGAGGACGGGCCCGGCGCTCCGTACAATTCCCCGTTCGAAAGCGGACGCGGTCGGAGCGCCGCGCGGGTGATCAGGGAAACGGCAGCGCGATGACGGTGACAGACGAAGGCCCGGCGATCACGGACGAGGTCGCGTACGAGCCCGGTGACGAGGTCGCGTACGGCCCTGGCATCGACCCGGAGCGGCTCGCCGTCTGCCTCAGCGTGCTGGAGGAACTCGACAAGCTGGAGGTCGACCACCCCGACGCGATCGCCGTGCGCCGGGCCACCGCGGGCGTCTACCGCACGGTCAAGCAGCGCCGCCGCCAGGAGCGCCGGGCCGCCAAGACCGCCCACGACAAGGCGGTCACGGAGGCCACGGCTACCGGCTCCGCCCAGCGCATCGACGACGAGACCGAGGGCATCCTGCCGTCGTCGGCGACGGAGGAAGGCAGGATCGCGGGGATACTCCAGCGCCCCCGCTCCTGCTACACCTGCAAGACCCGGTACGTGGAAGTCGACTACTTCTACCACCAGCTCTGTCCCGACTGCGCCCGCCTGAACCGCGACAGGCGCGACGCCCGCGCCGACCTCACCGGCAAGCGTGCCCTGCTCACCGGCGGCCGCGCCAAGATCGGCATGTACATCGCGCTACGGCTGCTGCGCGACGGCGCGCACACGACGATCACCACGCGCTTCCCCAAGGACGCCATCCGCCGCTTCAAGGCCATGGACGACTCCGCGGACTGGATGCACCGCCTGGAGGTCGTCGGCATCGACCTGCGCGACCCGGCGCAGGCCGTGGCCCTCTCCGACCAGGTCGCCGAGGCGGGCCCGCTGGACATCCTCGTCAACAACGCGACGCAGACCGTGCGCCGCCTGCCCTCCGCCTACGCCGCCCTGGTCGACGGCGAGAGCGCCCCGCTGCCCGCCGGCGAACTGCCCGCCCACCATGTGATCGGCGCCTTCAACTCCGGCGCGGTCGACGGCCTGGCCGCCCTGCCCCTGGGCACCAGCGGCCTCGACGCCCAGCAGGTCGCCGACCTCGCGCTGGTCGCGGGCAACGCCAGCGTCGCCCGGCACCTCGACGGCACCGCCATCGACGCGGGCGGCCTGGTCCCCGACGTCGTCGACACCAACACCTGGGTGCAGACCATCGAGCAGATCTCCCCGGTGGAGCTGCTGGAGACCCAGCTGTGCAACTACACGGCGCCGTTCATCCTGATCAGCGCGTTGCGCCCGGCCATGGCCGCCGCCGCGAAGAAGGCGAAGAGCGGACGCGCGTACGTCGTGAACGTCTCCGCGATGGAGGGCGTCTTCGGCCGCGGCTACAAGGGCGCCGGCCACCCGAACACCAACGCCGCCAAGGCCGCCATGAACATGGTCACCCGGACCAGCGGCCAGGAGATGTTCCAGACCGACGGCATCCTGATGACCTCAGTCGACACCGGCTGGATCACCGACGAACGCCCCCACTACGACAAGCTGCGCCTGGCCGAGGAGGGATTCCACGCGCCGCTCGACCTGGTCGACGGGGCCGCACGGGTTTACGATCCGATTGTGCGCGGCGAACAGGGCGAGGACCTGTACGGCGTCTTCCTGAAGGACTACGCGCCCGGCAAGTGGTGAACCACCGGCCGTGACGTGTGGCCCGGCGTCCGTGGGGAACCCGGACCTCTGGTGATTACCGCGCCAGGGAGTGACCATGGGCAGTCCACACAGCATTGATCCGCGAGCGCAGCACGACCCGCGCAACCGCTATCCGACCGACGAACAGTTCTACGGCAGCGACCGCCCCGACCACGCCGTACTGCCGGAGGACCGGCCGCGCGGCGGCGGGGGCACGAGGCCGGTGAGGCACCGCGGCACGTGGGCCACGGTCGCGCTCGTCGCGTGCGTCATTCTGCTGATCCTGGTGGGGATCGCACTGTTCCCGTAAGGGAGCCACAGCCACCGTCACGAGCGAGGTGGTGCGTATGAGCGAAGACGGTCGTGGACGGCGTACTCCCGCGCGGAGTACGCCGTTCTG
This sequence comes from Streptomyces guryensis, assembly GCF_021261325.1. Taxonomy (GTDB): domain Bacteria; phylum Actinomycetota; class Actinomycetes; order Streptomycetales; family Streptomycetaceae; genus Streptomyces; species Streptomyces guryensis. Next base: position 23,948 of record NZ_JAJSBI010000027.1, read on the forward strand.
ACGCGTGTGCCCCCGTCCACCAGCAGGTCCGCGCCGGTGATCCACTGCGCGGCGTCCGAGGCCAGCCACACCACGGCCCGCGCGACGTCCTCCGGCTCACCGATCCGCCCCAGCGGCAGCCCCGCGGCCAGCTCCTCCTCGCCCGGCTCCCACACGAACCGCGCCATCTCGGTGCGCACCAGCCCGGGGGAGACCGAGTTGACCCGCACCTTCGGCGCCAGCTCCCCGGCGAGCTGCTGCGTCAGATGCAGCAGGGCCGCCTTGCTCGTGCCGTACGCGCCGACGTTCGGTCCGACATGGGCGGCACCCTCCGTGCAGACATTGACGACCGAGCCGCCGTGCTCCCGCATCCAGGCCCGCCACGCCCTCTGCACCAGCCGCAGCGGCGCCTCGACGTTCACGGCGAACGCCTCCGGCCAGGCATCGGGATCGGCCTCCATGAGCGGCCCGTACGGCTGGTTCGTCGCCGCGTTGTTGACCACGACGTCGATCCGGCCGAACGCGCGCAGGGTCAGCTCCGTGACCTCCCGCAGATGGTCCGGATCCGCGACGCTGCCGCTCACCCCGATGCCGCCCAGCTCGTCGGCCGCGGAGCGCACCTCGTCCGGGTCCCGCGCGGTCACGCACACCAGCGCCCCCGCCGCGGCCAGCTGCCCCGCGACGGCACGCCCGATCCCGCGCGTCGCCCCGGTGACGACGGCGGCCCTGCCCTCGAGCCCGTACCCCTCGAACGCGTGCCCCTTGAGTGCGTACGACGACGTCATCGCCGTACCGTCTCATGACGGGCCGTCAGTCGACAGCCTCGAGACGGGAGTTCCGCGCGGCGACCAGCTCCAGCACCGTGCGCCAGTCCTCCAGCACTCCCGCGTCCAAGCCCACGCTGCGGCCCTCCTCGTCCGCCTGGCGCAGGCGCAGCAGATCCTCGTCGGCGGGCGGCTCGCGGCGATGGTGCTCGCGGATCAGCCGGGCGACCCGCTCGCCGAGCAGGCCTCGCACCGCGTCCGCCGCGCAGCCCGGGTGGGCGGTCTCGTCGCCCGGCCGCAGCAGCGGCCCGATGGCGTGGACCAGGCCCGCGACCTGGAGCTCCTTGTCGGCGGGGCGGCGGCGCCGCAAAAGCGCGGCGGTCTGCAGCGCGTGCTGGTGCAGATCGACCCGGCGACTTCGCAGGCCCGGGCCGTCCCATGAGCCCCGGCAGGCGTACAGCAGATCCATCAGCTCCTCGACACTGCGCAGCTCCATGCGCCAGCCCTTCCGCCGGACAAGCCGTTGCCGTCCCGCCAGCAGATCATGGCCGCCTTGCGATTCGGCCAACGGGACCTGAACTGCGTGGCCGGTTCACAGGCCTCCGTGACCTCACGTCACCGGTGAGGCGTCCGCGTCCTCGGGAAGCCGCTGTCCGGTCAGGGCGGAGAAGCAGTGCACGCCGCGCGCGAACCGCCACCCGCAGAGTGGCCCCCTTGCCGTGGACGGGGCGTCCCGGGAGCCGGACGACGATGCGGGCGAGCCCCTCGCCGACCACGCCGTCGTATGGAGGTGGACGACGGCGCCGGTGTCCTCGACCGTCTCCACCACGAGGTCCAGGCCCGGAGTCTCCCGGTCCTCCGTCGACAGGAACTCGAACTGCTCGGGCCGGACGCCGAGCACGATGTCGCCGGCGCCCCCGGGCGCGGCCGGGCGCAACGCGGCGCGGGGCAGCGGCGCGGCGAGGGCGCCGAACCGGCGGACAGCGGAAGCGGGAAGAGGTTCATCGCGGGCGAGCCGGTGAAACCGGCCACGAATGTGTTGACCGGGTGCGCGTAGACCTCCTTCGGCGTGCCCACCTGCCGCAGCACACCGTCCTTGAGGACGGCCAGCCGATCGCCCACGGCCATCGCCTCGGCCTGGTCGTGGGTGACGTACACCCTGGTGATGCCGAGGTGGTGCTGCAGCCGGACGATCCGCCTGTGGGTCCGCGCCCGCAGGCGGGCGTCGAGGTGGGACAGCGGCTCGTCCATCAGACAGACCCACGGGCCCCGCACCAGCACCCGCCCCTTCGCGACCCGCTGCCGCTCGCCGCTCGCCGCCCGCCGGCGACCCGGGCCTGCGGCCCAGGAACTGTTCGAGGTCGAGGACGGAAGCGGCGGGCCCGACGCGCTGCCGGGCGCGCACCCGGGACATGCGGGCGATCCTCAGGGCGAGCCGATGTTGTCGGAAGCCGACAAATGCGGGTAGACGGCGTAGTCCTGGAACACCATCGCGATGTCCCGGTCCCTGGGCGGAAGATGGGTCACGTCCCGGACGCCGATGAGGACCGAGCCCGAGTCGACGTCCTCGAGTCCGGCGAACATGCGCAGGCAGGTCGACTTTCCACAACTCCCTCGCACCCAGCAGGGGACGCGTGTTGCCCGTTCGGCACGCCTGTAGACCGAACGAGTGACAGGAGAGGGGTTGGAAACCGGACGACTTATGACAGTAACCCCAAGTTTTCAGCCCCATAGAGCGGATGCTCGCTCATTTGGTTAATCTGGAGTGGACGGGCAGTACCAACGGGTCCAACCCACACCCACGTCCGTCCCGGGGCAAGCCGGCAGACAACGGCCTGTTCTCAAACGAGTTGCCGGCGCCACCGCGTCCGAACTGCTTTCGACTCACACCCGAGCGGGCGTCAGGCGCCGGAACGCAAAGTGACCGGCACGCCCCGAGGGTGACCCGACACATAAGGAGTGCGCGGTGACACCGGAGAAGACGAATCGCGAACAGCGCCCCAAGGAACGCACGGAGCGCCCCGGCCGACGGTCGGACGAACTCGGCAGCCTGGAAGTCTGGGCCCACGCGGCCCCCATCCGCCTGGCAGGCTACGAGGACGACCTCGCCGAGCCCCACATCCTGCCCAGCGTCGACTGAACCCCGGCAGGACCTTCGCGATCGCCGGCTGCATGGGCGTGCGACACTCACGCCCATGCAGATCAGAGAAGCCGCGGCCGAGGACTGGCCGCGGATCTGGCCGTTCTGGCACCGCATCGTCGCCGCAGGCGAGACCTACACCTGGGACCCGGACACCTCCGAGGAGGCGGCCCGGGTCCTGTGGATGAACCCGGCCAAGCATGTCTACGTCGTCGAGGACGAGACCGGCGCGCTCGTCGGCTCGGCCTACGTCACCCCCAACTACGGCGGCCCGGCGGCCCACATCGCCAACGCCGGTTTCATGGTCGACCCCGACCGGGCGGGCCGCGGCATCGGCCGCGCCCTCGCCGAACACGTCCTGGCCGCCGCCAGGTCCGAGGGCTACCAGGCGATGGTCTTCAACGCCGTCGTCGAGACGAACCCGGCCGTGCAGCTGTGGACGTCCCTGGGCTTCCAGATCCTGGGCACCGTGCCGGACGCGTACGAGCACCCCCGGTACGGGCGGGTGGGGCTGCATGTGATGTACAGGGCGTTGTAGGGCTCCGCTAATCCTTGCGCCCTGTCACGGCCACGGTCACTCCGAGGCCGATCATGGTGAGACCGCCGACCCCGCCCACCATGGAGAGCCGGCGCGGGGAGCGCGCGAACCAGCCGCGGGCGGTGGACGCGATCAGGCCCCACACGCTGTCGGAAGCCAGCGCGATCACATTGAAGACCAGGCCGAGCAGCAGCATCTGCACCGTGACGTGTCCGCTGTCACGGTCCACGAACTGCGGCAGTACGGCCGCGAAGAACACGATGGTCTTCGGGTTCGTCACACCGACCGCGAACCCCTCCCCGAAGGTGCGCAGTCCGCTGTGGGCGGCCCCGCCGCCCGTGAAAGCGGCCCGCGGCGACCCGTGTTCACGCCACGCCTTCACACCGAGACACACCAGGTAGACCGCGCCTGCCAGCTTCAGCACCGTGAAGACGAGCACCGAGCGTTCCACGACGGAACCGATACCGAACGCCACCGCCGCGACCAGCAGATAGGCGCCGAGCGTGTTGCCCACGACCGTGGTCAGCGCGGCCCGGCGCCCCTGCGCGAGCGCCCGCCCGATCACGAACAGCACACTGGGCCCGGGTATCACGATCAGCAGGAGCGACAGCGCCGCGAAGGCGAGCAGCCGGTCGGTGGACATCATGCGGTCCATGCAAGCACGGGCGGGGGCCGCTCTTCAGCCCTATTTTTCCCCGGCGTCCACCGCTCCGGATCTACGCCTCCGTTTGCGCCGTGGCCGTGGCCGTGGCCGTGGCCGTGGACGCACGCCGTGCGGTGCGCCGCCGCAGGAGGCCGGCGAGGGGCAGGGCCGCCGCACCGAGGAGGAAGCCGTAGACGGCGACCAGGCCGTGGCCGTTGTCCTGGGCCAGCCACATCGCCAGGCCGGCCGCGGGCACGCTCATCGCGAGCAGACGCTGCCTGGTGTCGGTAGTGGTCAGCAGGAGCGCCGATGCGACGGTGGCGGCCAGGAAGTACGTCGCACCGGAGCTGCCGGCGAAGTTGCGCGGGTCGGTGCTGTGGGAACTCTCGCCGAACAGGGCGTCGATCCGCTCGGGCAGCAGGATGCCGGCGGTGAAGAGGGCCACCATCAGGGGGCCGCGCCAGAACCACTGGGCCAGCGCGGCCATCACCGCGAGGGTGACGATGTTCCAGGCGGCGCCGAAGAAGCCGCCGTTCTGCATGAAGACCGACGTCACCACACGCCACCAGCCGCTTTTCCGCGGGTCGCTGTCGAGCGCGTCCATCGCCCCGGACCAGCTGTGCTGGAGCACCACCCCGCCGATCGCCACCGCCGTGAGGGCGACGGCCGCCCACGGGATCGGACGTTGGCGGAGGGTGTCCTCGCCGACGAGGGCCACGCCGCTCTTGAACATCAGCACCATCAGTGCCGCGGTCGTCAGGTTGAACACAATGGTGCCCACGCGGATCAATCCCCCGTTGAAAGATCGTGATTGAAGGTCGGGGGAACAATAACCCCTAGTCCAGCGGCGCAGTCCGCTGCCATGGATGCAGCTTCTCCAGTTGCTGTGCCACCTCCAGCAGCATCGCCTCCGAGCCCGGGCGGCCCACCAGCTGGACGGCGCACGGGGCGCCGGAGGGCAGGGTGCCGAACGGGACGGACATGGCAGGCCAGCCGGTCAGGTTCCACGGCGGGGTCATGGGGGAGTAGTTGGTGTTGGCGAGGACGTTGGCCAGCCAACCCCGCTCGTGCCAGGCCACCGCCTTGGGGGAGCGGCGGGCGAGCGCGGGGGTGAGCAGGACGTCGTACTCGGCGAAGAAGGGCTCCATCCGGCGGCGCAGTCGGTCCCGGCTGTCGCCGCTGCGGACGCTGCTCAGGAAGCGGCGGCCGATGGCGGCGTGCACGCGGGTGCGCCGGGTGAGCAGGCGCGGGTCCAGGCCCTGGGCGTCCACCGCGGTGCCCGCGGTCCAGTGGGCGAGGGACATGGTGCTCAGGGAGAGCGGGTAGGGCGGGTCGGCGCGGCGGACCTGGTGGCCGGCCTTGATCAGGACGCCGGCCGCGTCGCGGGCCGCGGTCGTGTACGGCGGGCTGATCGTGACGCCGGCCAGGGGGCTGCGCAGCGAGACGGCGATCTTGCGCATGGCGGGCTCGGCCGGTGCCGCCGCCTCGCCGTCCGCCAGCACCGCCAGCATCAGGCGAGCGTCCTCGACCGTCGTCGCGAGCGGACCGTTCTCGGACATGCCGAACCAGTCGCCCTCGCTGACGCCCGCCGGGACGACCCCGTGGCCCGGCTTGATGGTGACCAGGCCGCAGTTGGCGGCCGGGATGCGCAGTGAGCCCATGCCGTCGTTGCCGAGGGCGATCGGCACCAGGGCGGCGGCGACCGCGGCCGCGCTGCCGCCCGAGGAACCGCCCGCCGTGCGGGTCGGGTCCCACGGGTTGCGGGCGGTGCCGTGAACGCCTTCGGTGGTGCCGAAGACGCACAGCTCGGGCACGTTCGTCAGCCCGACGACCACCGCGCCGGCCGCGCGCAACCGGGCCACCGTGACGTGATCGTCGGTGGCGGGCGTGTCCGGCGTCGCGGCGGAGCCGACGCGGTTGGACTCGCCGCGTACGGCGAGGTTGTCCTTGACCGCCACCGGCACACCGGCCAGCGGCAGTTCGGCCAGGTCGTCGCGGGAGGCCAGCTCGTCGGCCTCCGCGAGCGCCGCCTCGGCCCGCACGACCCGGAACGCCCCGCCCCGCCCGTCCAGCCGCCCGATCCGGTCGAGGTGCTCGGCCACCACTTCACGGGGCGTGGCCCGCTTCTCGCGTACGGCGGCGGCGATCTCGGCGGCGGTCCGGCCGACCCAGCTGGTCACGGGCGCTCCTCGGGGTGTGCGGCATGGGGCTACTCATGAGTATGCGGAGCACTCTGCCCCGCCGCGGGCCCCGCGTCGAGAGGACCCGCTCTTGGACATTCGAGCAACTCCTCTTGGATTTTTCGCGGGACGTGCGGAGGGTTCCGTTTCTTGCTTCGCAGGTTATCCGATCAATGCCTCAACTCCAGTCCATTCACCTCCCATTGACAGGCCTCTGACCTCGTCCAATGATCAGACATCCGATGACTCGGGGGTCGCTTATGAGCGGGCATCCCCGTACGAGCCGTACCGCTACCCAGGTGGAGTGACATGGGTGAGTTCAGAAAGAGGGCGTTGCGGCTGTTCGGCGCGGCCGTGGCACTGACCCTCCTGGTGGCGCCGACTTCGGCGGTCGCGCGGGAGCAGGAGCAGCAGACACCGCTTACGGTGCCCGCCCTCGCCAACTGGTCCGCCGAACACGGCAGTTACGACTACGGGAAGGGTGCCCGGCTGGTCGCCGACAGCCCGGTCGAGCGCCGGGTCGCGGGCACCCTCGCCGACGACCTGCGCGCGGCGGGCCACGGCACCGTCCCGGTCGTCAGCGGTGGCGCCCGCACCGGCGACATCGTGATCGACGTACGGCCCGCGACGACCTCACTCGGCGCCGAGGGCTACGAACTCCACGCGGGGAAACGGCTGTCGGTGACCGGTGCCACCGAGACCGGCGCCTTCTACGGCACCCGCACGGTCCTCCAGCTCCTCGCGCAGGGCGACCACATCCCCGCCGGACGGACGGTCGACGTACCGCGCTACAAGGAACGTGGCGTCGGTGTCTGCGCCTGCTACATCCACGTCTCGCTGCCCTGGCTGGAGAACCTGGTCCGCGAGATGGCGTACCACAAGCTCAACCAGCTGCTCCTCGAACTGAAGGTGAAGAGCGACACCCACCCCGAGGCCGACACCTGGGGCTACTACACCAAGGATGAGATACGCCGGCTCGTGGCCCTCGGCGACAAGTACCACGTCGAGATCATCCCGGAGATCAACTCCCCGGGGCACATGGACCCCTGGATCGAGAACCGCCCGGACCTGCAGCTGACCGACTCCGACGGCAACAGGCAGCCCGCCCGGCTCGACGTCACCCAGCAGGCCGCCTTCGACTACTACACGAGTCTGATGGACGAGTACGCGCAGGTCTTCACCGCGAAGTCCTGGCACATGGGCGCCGACGAGTACATGCTCGGCTCCGACTACTCCAAGTACCCGCAGATGCTCCGCTACGCCCAGCAGAAGTACGGTGCGAACGCCACCCCGCAGGACGCCTACGTCGACTTCATCAACCGCGTCCAGGCCTACGCCGCGAGCAAGGGCAAGCAGCTGCGCATCTGGAACGACGGGCTCACCGGCGCCAACACCGTCCCGGTGGCGGCGGGCACGACGGTCGAGCACTGGCTGAACGTGACCACCAGACCCAGCCGGCTCATCGCCCAGGGCCACCCGTTGATGAACGCCGCCTACTCGCTCTACCTCGTCCGGGGCGGCTTCCACAGCGACACCAAGGCGTTGTACGACCAGAGCTGGGACCCGCGCAGCTTCGAGGGCGAGAAGCTGGCCTCCAGCAAGGGCATCACCGGCGCGAAGATCAGCCTCTGGCCCGACAACGGCCGTGGTGAGACCGAGAACGAGGTCGCCGTCGAACTCTGGCCCGCGCTACGGCACATCGCCCAGGCCACCTGGGGCGACCCGCACCCCGACGCCACCTACGCCGAGTTCACCGCACGCGGCACGGCCGTGGGCCTCGCGCCCGGCCGGCGGGACCTGACCCGGCTGCCGGTCGCGGAGGGGACGTACACCTTCCGGACGGCGGGCACGTCCCTCGACGCGCAGGTGCAGCGCACGGCGGACGGCTATGCCACCGTGCGCACCGCGGACGGCTGCCTCGAAGTCCGCGGAGGCAAGCTCACCCTCAATGTCCCGCTCCAGCCAGGTGCCGAGGCGACGGCGCAGACCTGCGATCCCGCGAACACCCTCCAGCGCTGGGAGCTGGAACCCGCCGCGGGCGGCTACCGGCTCGTCAACGCCATCACGCGGATGGCGCTGAGCGTGACCGACGCCGGGCACCTCGCGCAGGAGCCGCCCGACCAGCGCACACCCGCTGTCTGGCACCTGACCGCTCACTGAACCCGAGGAGTCCCCATGGCCCTCTCCAGACGCATCTTCCTCACCTCGGCCATCACCTCGGCCGCCTTGCTCACCGCCTCCGGCCACCCCGCGGCCGCCGCTTCCGGAACGCCCGTCCCTGCCGACCCCCGCTACCGCATCCCCGTCAGCCCCGACGACACCCCGGACGAGCTGGTCCGCAAGGCCTCCCAAGTCCGGCCCACCGCACGGCAGATCGCCTGGCAGGCCCTGGAGCAGACGGCGTTCCTGCACTTCGGCGTGAACACCTTCACCGGCCTGGAGTGGGGCACCGGAGACGAGGACCCCAACGTCTTCCAGCCCGCAGGCCTCGACACCGACCAGTGGGCCCGCGCCCTGCGCGACGGCGGCTTCAAGCTCGCCATCCTCACCGTCAAACACCACGACGGCTTCGTCCTCTACCCCTCCCGCTACACCAACCACACCGTGACATCGAGCAGTTGGGAGGGCGGCCACGGCGACGTGCTGCGCTCCTTCGCCGACTCCATGCGCCGGTACGGCCTCAAGGTCGGCGTCTACATCTCGCCCGCCGACGAGAACCAGTACCTGCACGGCGTGTACGCCAACGGCAGCGCCCGCACCGAGCGCACCATCCCCACCCTGGTGGCGGGCGACGATCGCGCTCCGGACCGCTCCTTCACGCTGCCGGCCACCGACTACGGCGCCCACATGCTCAACACGCTCCACGAAGTGCTCACCGAGTACGGGCCCGTCGACGAGGTGTGGTTCGACGGCGCCCAGGGCCGCATCCCGCCCGGCAAGGTGGAGGACTACGACTGGGACAGCTGGTACACCCTGGTCCGCACGCTCGCCCCGGACGCGGCGATCGCCGTCACCGGACCCGATCTGCGCTGGGTCGGCAACGAGAGCGGCCTGGCCCGTGAGGACGAGTGGAGTGTCATCCCGGTCAAGGAGAACCAGTACGGCCGCACCGACTGGGCCCTGTCCTACGACACCCCCGACGAGGGCAGCCGCGCAGCCCTCGGCAAGGCGCAGCCGACGACGGACTACCTCCAGTGGTGGCCCGCGGAGTGCGACGTGTCCATCCGCGACGGCTGGTTCTACCACGCGGACCAGCAGCCCAAGTCCGTCGACGACCTGACCGGGATCTACTTCGGCTCGGTGGGCCGCAACTCCGTCCTGCTGCTCAACGTCCCACCGGACACGGACGGGCGGCTGCACGACACCGACGTCGTCCGGCTGCGCGAGTTCCGTGAGCGGATCGAGCGCGAACTCCCCGAGGACCTGGCACGCGGGGCACGGATCACCGGCTCGTCCCGGGTGCGGGCCGTCGATCTCGGCATCGATCAGGAAGTGGACCGCATACGGCTGGCGGAGGACATCCGCCACGGCCAGCAGGTGGAGGGCTTCGTGGTGGAGGCGTATCGCGACGGGGCGTGGACGGAGGTGACCCGGGCCGGGACGATCGGCGCGAGCCGCATCCTGCTCCTGCCGGCGCCGGTACGGGCCCGGCGGTGGCGGCTGCGGGTGACCGGGGCGCGGGACGCCGTACGGATCGCGCGGTTCGAGCTGTACCGGTCACGGGCCTGAGGCTCACCCGTGCCGTCATGCGCCGGGCGCCGCGACGGGAGGCACCTCAGGCGCCGTGACCCTCGGTGGGCGGGCCAGGAACACACTCGCGACGATGATCCACAGCCCGCCCGCGAGGAAGGCGATGAAGCCCGCCCACGGAATGAAGCAGGCCACCCCGAGAATGATTCCGGCCCAGCCCAGCCAGCGAGGCAAAGGCGTGCCTCTGCGCGCCGTGTCGAGACCGGCCGCGAGCATCATGATGCCGATTCCGGCGACAAAGGGAATAAAGAAATCGGTGCTGATGGCATTCATCGACTGAAATGCCTGGCCGCCGATCCGCCGTTTGTCGCTGGCGTCGACCATGGCAAGGGTGATGCTCGACGCCGTCCAGAAGCCCACCGCCGACAGAATGCCGCCGGCGAAGGCGACTTGGGGCAGCCAGCCGTGCCGGTCGGCCTCGGAGAGGTGGTGGCGCAGGTTCCCGGCGAAGAACACCAGGACCGCCGCCGCGAGGATCAGCAGATAGAGGGCGACTGCCTGGCGTGTGTCGTGCTGGTGGTAGAAGAGCTTGATCTTCGGGCCCGGATCCCCGATGTCCGGTGTCGACCCGCCGACGGCGAAAGCGACCACAATCAGAACGACGGCAACAATGCCGGTGAATGGTCCGAGGCGCATCGGAAACCTCCGATCCGGGCATGCGGATTTCAGGCATGCGCATTCCGGGCATGCGGATTCTGGGCATTCGGATACCTCTTTTTATGCTTTCACGCAACTCGGCACCCGGCAACTCGGCCGTTATTCGCGGCGTGTTTCAGGAATGGGAGCGCCGGTGCCGGCGAATTCGCCAGACGACAAGGGCCACGACGGCGATTGCGGCGGCGGCCAGGGCGACGGTCCGGCCCACCAGGCCCTCGACGCGTTCGTAGGCGGCGCCCACCGCATAGCCCAGAAGGACGTTGCCGACACCCCAGACCAGGCCGCCCAGGGCGTTGTACAGGAGGAAGCGGCGGTACGGCATGTTCGACGCGCCCGCCATCGCCGGAACGAAGGACCGGAAGAAGGCGACGAAACGGCCCACGAAGACCGCCGCCGGACCACGTCGGCGGAGCAGGTCGCGGGCCTTGTCCACCCGCTCGGCCCGCCGGCGCACGGGGCGCCTGGAGAGCAGCGGCGGTCCGAGACGCCGGCCGATCTCGTAGCCGACGCTGTCCCCGGCGATCGCCGCGAGGACGACGGCGAGCGTCAGCCAGGCCAGGTCGACGTTGCCCTGCCGGGCCAGTACGCCGCCGACGATCACCGCGGTCTCGCCCGGCAGGACGAACCCGAAGAACAGCGCGTCCTCGGCGAACACCAGAGCCGTGATCACGACGTAGACCACGGGCCCGGACAGATCGGCGAGCCAGTCGACGAGAGCGTGCATCTGCCGCCCCCCTTCTTCGCCGATTACGAGTACCCGGCAGAAGCGACGTGGCGCAGGGCCTGGCCCGCGGCTGTCCGGCGCAGCAGAAAGTTGACCGCGGTCATGGTCAGGACCGGCTCGCCGTGCTGGTTGAGGACCTCGATTCCGGTGTGGACCAGTCCGCGGTCCGGCTTGGAACGGGACGGGCGGCTCTTCCGTACTGTCGTGCGCAGGGAGAGGCTGTCGCCGGGCCGTACCGGCCGTACCCAGCGCAGGTCGTCGATGCCCGGGGAGGCCAGCCCGCCCACCTTGCTGATGTAGTGGTCGGCGTACAGCCGCATCATGACGGCGCAGGTGTGCCAGCCGCTGGCGATGAGCCCCTGGTACGGACCCCGCAGTGCGGCCTGCGGATCGATGTGGATGCCCTGCGGATCGAACTCCCGGGCGAAGCGGAGGATGTCCTCCTCGGTCATGGTGATGCTGCCGTAGACGTAGACCGCGCCCGGCAGGTAGTCCTCGAAACAGCGGTCCTCGATGGGTACGGCGAAGTCCGCGTCGCTCAGTGTGGTGGTGGTCGGTGCTGTCATTGGCGGCACGATAGCCGCCGGGTGGGGCGATCCCGCGGCGTGGCGGGTTCAGATCTCCTTGAGGATCTGCTCCAGGAAGGGCACCGAGTCCACCGCCGGGGAGGCCACCAGGCTGAGGCGGTCCATGACAGCGAGGTAGTGGTCGACCTCCTCGGGCTTGTCCAGGTACAGGGCGCTGGAGAGCTGCTCCAGGTAGACGACGTCCGGCAGGTCCGCAACGGGGAAGCGCAGCACGGTGATCGGGCCGCCGGCCGCCGCGTGACCGCCGACGTGGAAGGGCAGCACCTGGAGCGTCACGTTCGGCCACGCGGCCGCCTCGATGAGGTGCTCCAGTTGGGCACGCATCACCTCGGCCCCACCCAGGGGACGGCGCAGCGCCGCCTCGTCCACCACGACCCACAGCTTCGGCGCGTCCGGCCGGGAGAGCAGCTCCTGCCGGGTCATACGCAGCTCGACCCGGCGGGCGATCGCGTCCGGTGAGGTGATCGGGTGGCCGAGCCGGATGACGGCCTCGGCGTACGCGGGGGTCTGCAACAGGCCGGGGATGAACTGGACTTCGTACGTACGGATGAGGGAGGCGGCCTCCTCCAGGCCCAGATGCTGCTCGAACCAGCTCGGGAACGCGTCCCCGTACGCCCGCCACCAGCCGGGCTCGTTGGCCCTCCGCACCGAGTCCAGGAACTCCTGGTGTACGGCGGGGTCGTGGACGCCGTACAGGGTGAGCAGGTCGGCGATGTCACGCTGTTTGAAGCCGACGCGGCCCAGCTCCATGCGGCAGAGCTTGGCGTCGGAGGCGCGAATGGCCGAAGCGGCCGTCTCCCGGCTGATGTCGAGGGATTCGCGCAGACGGCGCAGGCGGGTGCCCAGCATGATGCGCTGCACGGTCGGCCCGCCGCGCCGCGGGCCAAGGATGTCGACACCGGAGGGGATGGGTTCTCGCTGAACTGCCGTCATGGTCATCCCCTCGGCCGCCGCACCGGCTGCGTCTGCGTGTGTTCGGGACTCAACCAAGGAGGGTAGCACCGAGGCGTCGTACGGCTGCGGTGCGTGAAGTGGCCGGAAGGCGCCGACCCCGGTGGCCGGCGTCTTCCGGCTGTCCGCGGGTGTGCCCGGCCTCAGCCGGCGGGGAGCAGGCCGTCGAAGTCGCCGTCCTTCACACCGCGGACGAAGGCGGAGATCTCGGCGCTGGTGTAGACGAGCGCCGGACCCTGGGGGTGGCGGGAGTTGCGGACGGCGACGCCGCCGTCCGGGAGGGCGGCGAGCTCGACGCAGTTGCCCTCCGGGTTGCTGTGGTGGCTCTTGCGCCAGACCGCCCCTGCCAGCTCGGTGGCAGGCATGCCGTTGCTCACGTGCTGCATCTGAAGCCTCTTTGAGATGAAGTCGCGTTGAGGTGGACTCGCGGTCGGCGCTGCAATTGCATCTTCAATTGCATCCACGGGTGGTGTGCGGGACGATAGCGCCCGGCGACCACTGCCCGCAAGATCATCTGCAATTGCAGGCGTAATTGCCGATGCACTTGCGTGCGGACTGTCGGACGTAGCACGATACTTCGCACAGGTGTAGCGCTCGGTTGTTCTCTCCGCAGGGGTACCAGGGGTCGCGATGTCCGCAGAGCAGGTCGCAGAACCGGTCAACCCCCTGCGTGTCGAGGCGACTTGGCAGTGGCTGTGCCAGGCCGTGGACCAGGTCGGCCGCCCCGGGCCCGGGCTCAGTCTTCCCCTCGTCCCGAGTTCCGAGGACGGCCCCGGCCCCGCCGACTGCTCGGTGCTCGTCGTACCGCCGATCGCCCAGTCCGCCCACATCGCCCGCGACTTCACGCGGACGACGCTCGTCGACCGGGCCACGGACGAACGCGTCCAGGACGTGGCGGTCACCGTGTCGGAACTGGTGAGCAACGCCCTGCGCTACGGCCGAGCAGCCGACGGCGGGGCGGAGTTGCAGCCGGCGTTGTGGCTCGCGTACTGGGATCGCTGGTCGTGCGCCGTGTGCGCGGTCACGGATGACAGCGACCTGGTCCCCGTCGCCATGGAGGCCGACGAGCTCGCGGAGTCGGGACGGGGACTGCAGGTCATCTCGGTGCTGAGCGATGCATGGGGATGGAACCCGCGCGTCGGCGGCGGAAAGGTCGTCTGGGCCCTGTTCCGGCTCTGACGGCGCCGGTTGGGCCGGCCGTCGCTGCCGCTCCCCACGCCTCCTACTGGTACCCGGACTCCCTGCCCTCCGGCACCCAACCGGCATCACCTGGCGCAGCCTGAAGGCCTGGCGCGCCGCCGACGACACCGACCTCGCCTTCAACACCGCTTCCGGCATGCAGTGGTGCGGGGCAGGATCGGGGACGCGGTCCGCGAAGAGTGGCGGATCAACGTGTGGGAAGGGCGGATGAACGGGGCGGCGGAGGTCGCCCCGCTGGTGACGGTCGATCACGAGGCGGTCGTGGTCACCGCCGTCAAGCTGGCCGACGACGGCAGCGGCGACGTGGTGGCCCGTTTCCATGAAGCCATGGGGGACGCGCCCGGGCCACCCTCACGGCCGGCTTCGAGGTGGCGGCCGTGACGGAGACGGATCTACTGGAACGCCCGGTGCCCGAGGAGGCGATCGAGCGCCGGGAAGGAGACCGGGCCGGTGTGCGGCTGCGCCCCTTCCAGCTGGTGACCTTGCGGTTCCGACGGGCCTGAGGCGGCCCCGCGCAGGCATGATGTGCCGATGAGAAGAAGAACGGTCACCGACCGGGACTGGGCCGCGGCGCCGGATCCCGTACTGGCGCTCGCGCAGCGGGACTTGGCGTTCTACGCCCGCACACGGGACAGGTCGCGACGGATGCACTACGCGACGGAACTGGGCGCCCTCGCCGCCACCTCCTCGACGGTGGTGGCGGCGGGGCTGCACGCCCCGGCATGGCTGACCGCCCTGATCGCCGGCGGTGCCGTCTTCTTCACCGGCGTGCGTCAGCTGTTCAGCCCCGCCGCGCGATGGGTCGTGTGCGGGCAGTCCCACGAGACGTTGCGGCGGGCTGTCGACCGTTACCGACTGCTGCCGCCCGCGGAACGCGACACGGCGGCACGGGCCACGCTCCAGGCGACCATCGAGGAGGTGGGCACGAACGAACTGCGGGAATGGTCGGACACGCAAGGGCAGGCATCAGGGCAGACATCAGGCCAGACGCAGGGAGGGGCCCTGGGGCAGGGCGCGGCGCCGCCGAGCGCCTGAGCGGTGCCGTTCCCACGGGAACGAGCTAGCGGCCTGCCGGGCGGCGGTCACCTGTCGAGCTGCGCGCGCAGCCATTGCTCCACCTCGCCCACATGCGCGGCCGCCGCCGCCCGCGCTGCTTCCGGGTCGTGTGCCACCAGCGCCCGGTGGATCGCCGCATGCTCCCGGCGGGTGCGGGCGAAGGCGCCCTCCTCCTGGTAGCCGCGCCACACCCGGGCGCGGAAGGTGCGGGAGGACAGGCCCTCCAGGATGGCTGCCATGGTGTCGTTGCCGGCGGCGGCCGCGATCTCGCGGTGGAAGGCGAGGTCGTGGGCGAGGATCTCCTCCGGGTCGTCGGTCGCGTTCATCGCCGCGAGGTGCTTTTCGACCTCGGCGAGCTGGGCGGGTGTGATGCGGGCCGCCGCCAGCGCGGTCGCGGTCGACTCCAGGATGCGGCGCACCTCCAGGAGTTCCACCAGGCGCGGGCC
Source organism: Streptomyces guryensis (assembly GCF_021261325.1). Taxonomy (GTDB): domain Bacteria; phylum Actinomycetota; class Actinomycetes; order Streptomycetales; family Streptomycetaceae; genus Streptomyces; species Streptomyces guryensis. The sequence goes on from NZ_JAJSBI010000027.1 coordinate 39,563, forward strand.
GCGGGACAGGTCGGCGACCACCCCGAAGGTCTCCAGGAGGTCGCCGGCCTCCAGTTGGGTGACATAGATGCCGGAGCCGTGCCGGGCCTCCAGCACGCCGAGCACGGTGAGCGCGCGGATCGCCTCGCGCATCGAGCTGCGGGAGATGCCCAGCTGGGCAGCCAGATCACGCTCCGTGGGCAGGCGCTGGCCCGGCTCCAGCCGGCCCCCTGCGATCAACGCCTTGATCTGCTCGATGGCGCGCTGCGTCACGGTGCCCTTCTGCGGCGCGGGTCCGGGCTGTGCCCCTTGGGTCAGGGTCTCGTCCACGCCATTCCTCCACTCACCGGGTGCGCCGCAGTCTAATCAGCGGAGTGGTCGGACCACTATGGCTCCGATCCGTGAAAATCTGCCGCCGGAGGGTGTTCTTTCGGCGGAGTGGTCTGATAAGTATGCGGGCATCTGCTCGAACACGCTCAACGAGGAGCCGCCAGATGCCCGGCAGGACAGTGGGGAAGCGGAACAGGTTTCGACTGGTCGGTGTGCTGGCCGTGGCCGCGAGCGCCTCGCTCGCGCTCGCCGCGTGCGGCAGCACCAAGGACACCGGCGGCACCGGCAGCGCCTCAGGCGGCGGCACCGGCAAGGTCGGGGTGATCCTGCCCCTGCTGACCTCGCCGTTCTGGCAGTCGTACAACGACTACGTGCCGAAGATGGCGAAGACCGAAGGCGTCGACGCGCTGAAGACGGTCAACTCCAACAGCGACCCCTCGCAGCAGATCACCGATATCAACAACCAGCTCAACCAGGGCGTGAAGGGCCTCGTCGTCGCCCCGCTGGACAGCGCCGCCATCGAGGCCGGCCTCGACCAGGCCGACCGCAAGGGTGTCCCGGTCGTCGCGGTCGACGTGGCGCCCGACAAGGGCAAGGTCGCCATGGTCGTGCGCGCCGACAACGTCGCCTACGGCACCAAGGCCTGCGACTATCTCGGCAAGCACGTCACCAGCGGCAAGGTCGTGCAGATCATGGGCGACCTCGCCTCGGTCAACGGCCGGGACCGCTCCGAGGCATTCCGGGCCTGCGTGAAGCAGAAGTACCCGAAGCTGAAGGTTCTTGAGATCCCCGCCAAGTGGGAGTCCGACACGGCCGCCTCCCAGCTGGGCACCCTCCTCAACGCCAACCCCGACATCAAGGGCATCTATATGCAGGCCGGCGGCGTCTACCTGGCGCCGACCCTGCAGACCCTCAAGTCCAAGGGGCTGTTGAAGAAGGCCGGCACCGCGGGCCACATCACCATCGTCTCCAACGACGGCATCCCGCAGGAGTTCGACGCCATCCGCAAGGGCGAGATCGATGCGACCGTCTCCCAGCCCGCCGACGCCTACGCCAAGTACGGCATGTATTACATCAAGGCGGCGATGGAGGGCAAGACCTTCAAGCCGGGCCCGACCGACCACGACTCGACCATCGTCAAGCTGCCCAGCGGCATCCTCGAGGACCAGCTGCCCGCGCCGCTGGTGACGAAGGACAACGTGGACGACCCCAAGCTGTGGGGGAACACGGTCAAGTGAGCGTCCAGGACAGCCCGCCCGTGCCCCTCGTCGAGGCGCGGGGCATCGTCAAGCGCTACGGCCCCACCACCGCCCTCGCGGACGGCAGGCTCACCGTGCTGTCCGGCGAGTCCCACGCCCTCGTCGGCCGCAACGGCGCCGGCAAGTCGACCCTGGTCAACGTCCTCACCGGACTCCAGACGCCCGACGAGGGCACGATCCGCTTCGACGGCGAACCCGCACCCCCGCTCGCCGACCGCGACGCCTGGCGCCGCAAGGTCGCCTGCGTCTACCAACACCCCACCGTCGTGCCGGAGTTGACGGTCGCCGAGAACCTCTTCATCAACCGGCAGCCGCTCAGCCGCGGCTTCATCAGCTGGCGGCGGCTGAAGGCCGAGGCGGCCGCCCTCCTCGACACCTGGGACGTGCGCGTCGACCCGGAGGCACGCACGGCCGACCTCAAGGTCGAGGACCGCCAGATGGTGGAGATCGCCCGGGCGCTCAGCTTCGGCGCCCGCTTCATCGTCCTCGACGAACCGACGGCCCAGCTGGACAAGCGCGAGATCGAGCGGCTCTTCAGCCGCATGCGCACGCTCCAGGACTCCGGTGTCACGTTCCTGTTCATCTCGCACCACCTCCAGGAGGTGTACGAGGTCTGCCAGGCCGTCACGGTGCTGCGCGACGCCCGCTGGATCACCACCGCCCCGGTCGCCGACCTGCCGAGGGCCGCGCTGATCGAGGCCATGGCGGGGGAGTCCATCGAGGCGATCGCCGAACAGGCCGTACAGGAACGGGTCGTCGACGCCGGCGCGCCCGTCCTGCTCGACGTCCGCGGGCTCACCTCGGACGCCTACGAGGACGTCGACCTGACCGTCCGGCGCGGTGAGGTGGTCGGGCTCGCCGGATCCAGCGCCAGCGGCAAGACCGAGCTGGCTGAGGCCGTCGCAGGCCTGCGCACGCCCACCGGCGGAACCGCCCGACTGGACGGCGAGCGGCTGCGGTTCGGCTCGGTGCAGGCCGCTCTGAAGGCCGGCGTCGGCTGTGTCCCGCGCGACCGGCACGACCAGGGCCTGGTCGCCGGGATGACCATCGGCGACAACACCACCATGAGCGTCCTGGACCGGCTCGGCCGCTTCGGCTTCATCGGCACCGACCGCAAACGCGGCTTCGCCACCGAACTGATCGACCGCCTCGACATCCATACCGAGGGCCCCGAGCAGCCCGTCTCCGACCTCTCCGGCGGCAACGCGCAGAAGGTCGTCATGGCCCGCGCCCTCGCCTCCGACCCGCGGCTGCTCGTCCTGATCAACCCCACCGCGGGCGTCGACGTGAAGTCCAAGGAGTCACTGCTGGCCCGCGTGGACAGCGCCCGCGAGGACGGCACCGCGGTCCTGGTCGTCTCCGACGAACTCGACGACCTGCGGCGCTGCGACCGCGTCCTCGTCCTCTTCCACGGCCGCGTCGTCGCCGAGCACCCGGCGGGCTGGCGCGACCATGAGCTGATCGCCTCCATCGAAGGAGTGGACCACCATGGCTGACACCAAGGCTCCGCCGGTGAAGCCGGTGAGCATGCCCGACGCCCGGGCGGCGAGGGCGGTCCTGCTGCGCCGCGCCCGCGAACTCGCCCTGGTCCCCGCACTGTTGCTGCTGCTCCTGCTCGGCGCCCTCCTGAACGACTCCTTCTTCACCGAGGCCACCCTGATCTCCATCCTGGCCTCGTCGGCATCGCTGGCGATGGTGGTCCTGGCCGAGTCGCTGGTCCTGATCACCGGCAAGTTCGATCTGTCGCTGGAGTCGGTGGTCGGCATCGCGCCGGCGGTGGCGGCGCTCCTGGTGCTGCCGGCCGCCGAGGCCGGCTGGGGCACGGAACTCCCCACCGGGCTCGCTCTGCTGGCCATCCCTCTGGTCGGCGCGGCGATCGGTGCCTTCAACGGCATCCTCGTCGTGAAGGTGAGGCTCAACGCGTTCATCGTCACCCTCGCCATGCTGATCATCCTGCGCGGGCTGCTGGTCGGTGCCACCAAGGGCAAGACGCTGTTCGGCATGCCCGACGCGTTCTTCTCGGTGGCCACCACCACGTTCCTGCGCATTCCGATCTCCGTGTGGGTGGCCGCCGCTGCCTTCGCGATCGCCGGGCTGGTGCTCAAGTACCACCGTGTGGGCCGTTCGCTCTACGCGATCGGCGGCAACCTGGAGGCGGCCCGCGCCGCCGGAATCCGCGTCGACCGGGTCCGGCTCGGCGTCTATGTCGTCGCCGGTGTCCTCGCCTCGATCGGCGGTCTGATGTACACCGGCTACGTAGGCGCCATCGGTGCCAACCAGGGCCAGAACATGATCTTCACGGTGTTCGCCGCCGCCGTGATCGGCGGGATCAGCCTCGACGGCGGCAAGGGCACCATGTTCGGCGCCCTGACCGGCGTACTCCTGCTGGGTGTGGTCAAGACCATGCTGACCATGGCCCAGGTGCCGTCGTTCTGGATCGACGCCATCTACGGCGGAATCATCCTGCTCGCGCTCATCCTCGCCCGCCTCACCACGGGCCGCGCCCAGGACTGACGCCCGCCCCTGCCCCCGACCGAAAGGCCCTCCGTGTCCCCGACGCCCGGCCCCTCCCGCCGCATCACCGCGGTCGACACCTACGACATCCGGTTCCCGACCTCGCGCGAGCTCGACGGCTCCGACGCGATGAACCCGGACCCCGACTACTCGGCCGCGTACGTCGTACTGCGCACCGACGGCGAGGACGAGCCGGAGGGGCACGGCTTCACCTTCACCATCGGGCGTGGCAACGATGTCCAGGTCGCCGCGATCCACGCGCTGCGTCACCACGTGGTGGGACGGTCCGTCGACGAGGTGTGCGCCGACCCGGGAGTCGTCTACCGCGACCTGATCGGCGACAGCCAGCTGCGCTGGCTGGGGCCCGAGAAGGGCGTGATGCACATGGCGATCGGGGCGGTCGTCAACGCCGTGTGGGACCTGGCGGCCAAGCGTGCCGAAAAGCCGCTGTGGCGGCTGCTCGCCGAGGCCGACCCCGAGTGGCTGGTCGGGCAGATCGACTTCCGGTACCTCACGGACGCGCTCACCCCCGAGGAGGCGCTGGAGATCCTGCACCGGGGCCGCGCGGGCTCCGAGGAGCGCACGGCCCGGCTGCTGGAGCACGGCTACCCCGGCTACACCACCTCCGCCGGCTGGCTCGGCTACAGCGACGAGAAGCTCACCCGGCTGGCCGCCCAGGCGGTCGTCGACGGGTTCACGCAGATCAAGCTCAAGGTCGGTGCCGACCTCGACGACGACATCCGCCGCTGCCGGGTCGCCCGCTCGGTCGTCGGTCCGGACATCCGCATGGCCATCGACGCCAACCAGCGCTGGGACGTCGGCGAGGCGATCCGCTGGACCAAGGCCCTCGCCGAGTTCGACCCGTACTGGATCGAGGAACCCACCAGCCCCGACGACGTCCTCGGCCACGCGGCCATCCGTGCGGCGGTGGCCCCCGTCAAGGTGGCGACCGGCGAACACGTCCAGAACCGGATCGTCTTCAAACAGCTCCTGCAGGCCGGCGCCCTCGACGTCGTCCAGATCGACGCGGTCCGAGTCGGCGGCGTCAACGAGAACCTGGCGATCCTGCTGCTCGCCGCCAAGTTCGGGGTGCCGGTCTGCCCGCACGCGGGCGGCGTCGGCCTGTGCGAACTCGTCCAGCACCTGTCGATGTTCGACTACGTGGCGGTCTCCGGCACCACCGAGGACCGGGTCATCGAGTACGTCGACCATCTGCACGACCACTTCCTCGATCCGGTGGTGATCCGCCAGGGTCACTACACGGCACCCGCCGCGCCGGGCTTCTCGGCCGCCATGCGCCCGGAGGCGATCGCGCGGTACACCTTCCCCGGCGGCGCCTTCTGGGCCGCCGACCTCGACGAGAAGAAAGAAGGACGGGCGGCATGAGCGACTTCGAGGGGCTGAAGGCCCTGGTCACGGGCGGGGCCTCCGGCATCGGACGGGCGACGGCGGAACTCCTCGCCGCCCGCGGCGCCCAGGTCGCCGTCCTCGACCTCGACCCGGCCCCGGTCGACAAGCCGCTGCTCGGCTTCCGCGCCGACGTCAGCGACGACGCGTCCGTACGGGAGGCGGTGGCCGCCGCGGTCACCGAACTCGGCGGCCTCGACATCGTGGTCAACAACGCCGGTGTCGGTGCGCAGGGCACGGTCGAGGACAACGACGACGCCGAATGGCACCGCGTCCTCGACATCAACGTGGTCGGCATGGTCCGCGTCGCCCGCGCCGCCCTGCCTCATCTGCGCCGCTCGCAGCACGCGGCGATCGTCAACACCTGCTCCATCGGCGCCACCGCGGGCCTGCCGCAGCGAGCCCTGTACTGCGCGAGCAAGGGCGCGGTGTACTCGCTGACCCTCGCCATGGCCGCCGACCACGTCCGCGAGGGCATCCGCGTCAACTGCGTCAACCCCGGTACGGCGGACACGCCGTGGATCGGCCGTCTGCTGGACGCGGCCGACGACCCCGCGGCCGAACGTGCCGCACTGGAAGCCCGCCAGCCCACCGGCCGCCTCGTCAGCGCGGCCGAAGTCGCCGGTGCCATCGCCTACTTGGCGAGTCCGTTGTCCGGCGCCACCACCGGCACCTCCCTCGCCGTGGACGGCGGCATGCAGGGACTGCGCCTGAGGCCGGTGGGTCAGTGACGGCGAACCGGCTGGGCGGCAGCGCCGTCGAGGTCAGCACACTCGCCTTCGGTGGTGCCGTCATCGGCAACCTCTACACCGAGGTGAGCGAAGAGCAGGCGCAGGAGGCCGTGGCCACCGCCTGGCAGCAGGGCATCCGCTACTTCGACACCGCCCCGCACTACGGCCTCGGCCTGTCCGAACGCCGCCTCGGCGCCGCCCTGCGCGCACACCCCCGTACCGGCTACACGATCTCCACCAAGGCGGGCCGCCGTCTGGAGCCCTACGGCGGGGGCGGCGACGACCTCGCGAACGGCTTCGCCGTGCCCGCCACCCACCGTCGGGTGTGGGACTTCAGCGCCGACGGCGTACGCCGCAGCATCGACGCCAGCCTGCAACGGCTCGGCCTCGACCGCGTCGACGCCGTCTACCTCCACGACCCCGACGACCACGCCGAACAGGCCTTCCGCGAGGGATACCCGGCGCTGGAGAAGCTGCGCTCGGAAGGAGTCGTGGGCGCCATCGGCGCGGGCATGAACCAGGCCGAGATGCTCACCCGTTTCGTCCGCGACACCGACGTCGACGTCGTCCTGTGCGCCGGCCGCTACACGCTCCTGGAGCAGCCGGCGCTCACCGAGCTCCTGCCCGCTGCGCAGGAACGCGGCACGTCGGTGGTCATCGGCGGTGCCTTCAACTCCGGTCTGCTCGCCGACCCGAAGCCGGGAGCGACGTACAACTACGCGGCCGCTCCAGCGGGGTTGCTGGACCGCGCCCTGCACCTGAAGGCGGTCGCCGCCCTGCACGGCACCACGCTGCGCGCCGCCGCCCTCTCCTTCTGCGCCGCCCATCCGGCGGTCGCGAGCGTGCTCGTGGGCGCCCGCTCGGCTGCGGAAGTCCGCGACTGCGCCGAGCAGTTCGCGGCGCCCCCTCCCGCCGCCTTCTGGCAGCAGCTGCGCGCGGAAGGGCTCCTGCCGCCCGACGCCCCCGTACCCGCCGAGGAACCGTCATGAGAGTCGCCCTGCACACCAAGGTCCGCGCGGACCGTATCGCCGAGTACGAGGCTGCCCACCGCGAGGTCCCGAAGGAACTGACGGACGCGATCCGCGCGGCCGGCGCCACCTCCTGGACGATCTGGCGCAGCGGCACCGACCTCTTCCACGTCCTGGAGTGCGAGGACTACGCCCGTCTCCTCGCCGAACTGGAGAAGCTCCCGGTCAACATCGCCTGGCAGGCCCGCATGGCGGAGCTGCTGGACGTCGTGCACGACTACTCCGGCGAAGGTGCGGCCGCCGGTCTGCCCGCGGTCTGGGAGCTGCCATGACGGTGGACGCCCACCACCATGTGTGGGACCTCTCCGTCCGGGACCAGGACTGGATCCCCGAACCCAGCCCACTCCGCCGGAACTTCACTGTGGCCGACCTCACCCGCGAGGCGCACGCGGCCGGAGTCGACCGCACCGTCCTCGTACAGACGATCACCGTGCCGGAGGAGACCCCGGAGTTCCTGGAACTCGCCGCCGCCCACGACCTGATCGCGGGCGTCGTCGGCTGGACCGACCTCACCCGCCCGGACATCACCGACGAACTGTCCCGCCTGCGCGCACTCCCCGGCGGTCACCACCTCAAGGGCATCCGCCACCAGGTCCAGGGCGAACCCGACCCCGAGTGGCTGCTCCGCCCGGACGTCCACAGAGGCCTGGCCGCGGTCGCCGCAGCGGGCCTTGTCTACGACCTCGTCGTCCTCCCACACCAACTCCCGGCCTGCACCAAAGCGGCCGCCGCTCTCCCTCAACTCACCTTCGTCCTCGACCACTTGGGCAAACCGTCCATCGCCTCCGGTGCCCTCGAACCCTGGGCGGCCGGCCTCCACGCCCTCGCCGACCTGCCAAACACGGTCGCCAAACTCTCCGGCCTGGTCAGCGAGGCCGACCCGGACTCATTGACCGTCGACGACCTCCGCCCGTACACCGACACCGCACTGGAGGCGTTCGGCCCCGACCGCCTGATGTTCGGCTCGGACTGGCCGGTGTGCACAGCGACGGTGACATACGGCGCGGTCATCGACATCGCACGCCGGTTGACGCCGGAGGCCGAACACACCCAGCTCTTCGAGACCACCGCCGTCCGCGTCTACGACCTCTGAGCCACCCCCGCCAGCCGCGTTGGCGGCAGATACTCCCGCACATACGTCCGCTCCCAGCAGGCCCCTGTCTCCCGCAGCTTCCGCCAGCTCGTGTACTCGTAGCGGAAGAGGCGGGCCCGGATGTAGCGGGGCGGGGCGTCCGGCGGGAACGGGGAGCGGCGCAGCAGGCGCAGCGTGTCGCGGTCGTTCTCCAGGAGCCGTTCCACCAGGGCGCCGAACCATGCCCCGGCGTACGAGGGCGAGAGCGCGGCGAACCACATCAGCCAGTCGAGGCGCAGGTGGTAGGGAGCGAACTGGCGGGGCCAGCGCCGTGGATCGCCCGGTTTGCCCTTGAACTCGTATTCCCGCCAGTCCGAGTCCTCGTGCGGTACGGCGTCGTCGGTGCCCTCGATGACCACCTCGTGCCGGATCCGGCTGACGCTGCCGAACGCGCCGTAGGTGTTGACCAGGTGGAGAGGGTCGAAGGAGCGGTTCATGATCTGGCGGCGGGAGATCATGTTCGCCACCGGGTGGTAGCTGAGCCCGAGGAGCAGCGCGGCGATCGCGAGGACCACGGCCTCGTACCAGAGCGGGGCGTCGGGCACGGAGGACGGCGGGCCGGCCGGGAGCTTCAGCGCGGAGACGGCGAGGACGATGGTGATCCAGTTCAGCCAGGCGAAGTTGCCCGACAGGACCAGCCACAGCTGGGTGACGATCATCAGCGAGGCGGCGGCCGTGGCGACCGGCTGAGGGGTGAACAACAGCACCGGGACGACGAGTTGGGTGACGTGGTTGGCGGCCACCTCGACCCGGTGCAGGGGCCGGGGCAGGTGGTGGAAGAACCAGCTCAGGGGTCCCGGCATCGGCTGGGTCTCGTGGTGGTAGTACAGGCAGGTCAGCTTCCGCCAGCACGCGTCGCCGCGCATCTTGATCAGGCCTGCGCCGAACTCCACCCGGAACAGGATCCAGCGCAGCAGGAAGAGGACCACGACCGGCGGAGCCACGTCGTCGTTGCCGAGGAAGACCGCCAGGAAGCCCACCTCCAGCAGCAGTGATTCCCAGCCGAAGGCGTACCAGGTCTGGCCGACGTTGACGATCGACAGGTACAGCACCCAGGGGACCAGCCACAGCAACATCCCTGCCCAGAGCGGGAGTCGGGAGTCCAGTCCGGCGATCAGTGCCGCCGAGACCGCGCAGCCGGTCCAGGCGCAGGCGGCGAAGAAGCGGTCCGAGTAGTGGAGTTGGAACAGGCTGGGGGCCTGCTTGAAGCGCACCCGGCCGACGAAGCGGGGGACCGGCAGCATGCCTCGCTCGCCGATCAGCGCGCGGAACTGCAGGGCCGCCGTCAGGAACGCCACGAGGTACAGGCCGGCCAGAGCCCGCTGGAAGACCAGCCGGCTCCACCAGTACCCGGGTGCGATGAACCACTCCACGGCCGTGCGCTCCTCACTCCATTGTCGCGCCGAACCCTATGTCACTCTCCGTATGTCCCTCTTCCGCTTGCGTAACCCAAGTGGGTGAGGCGGACAATAGTGACGAAATGCGTGAACTGAGCCAGGAGGAACGGTTTCGACGGCCGAGCACCGACGGCGACCGGAGAGCCGGGGAATTCCTCGTCGCTTCCCGGTCGAAGAATCGGGTGAACCCTGGCAAGGTGGGCCCATGGTTGATCGGGGCGTGAGCGCCCTGTCTCTCCCGGACGCCTGGCCCGCCCACCCGGATCCGATCCTGGCGCTCAACCGCATGGGCAGCTTCGACTGGGACCTGGACACCGGTCTGTTCCACATGGACGCCCAGGCCCACGAGGTCTTCGACCTGCGCCCCGACGAATACGACGACCACCCCGAGACGCTCGCCGTCCGGGTCCCCAGGCCCGAGGCCTACCGGCTCGACGGCCTGGTCGCCCAGGCCCTGAAGGACGGCAGCGAGAACTACGGCGCCTACTTCCGCATCCGCCGCCGCGACGGCACCCTGCGCTGGACCCACACCCAGGGCTACATCCGGCGCGACGAGACGGGCCGCCCGCGCCGGATCATCGGCATCGTCCGGGACGCGACCCAGGAGCTGAGCGAGAGCCAGGACCGCCGCGAGGAGGCCGCCGAGGACGCGGCGCGGCGCGAGCAGACCAACGTCGTCCAGCTCACCACGGCCGCTCTCGCGCACGCCCGCACCGTCCAGGACGTCATCGACGTCCTCAAGGACACCCACGGCCTCACCCACCTCGGCGCCACCAGCCTGGTCGTGGGCCTGGTCGAGGCCGGCCGCATCCGGCTGATAGCGGAGGGCCCCGCGGGGAGCTTCGTCCCCGGCACCGACGTCACCCGCATCGACGAGCCGTACCCCATGAGTGAGGTGGTGCGGACCCTCACGCCCCGCTTCATCGAGTCGCCGGAGGAGTTCGCCCAGGGCTATCCCCTGCTGTGGCCGCACCTCACCGGCCTGAACATCACGGCGGCCGCCTATCTGCCCCTGATCGTCCAGGCCCGGCCGATCGGCGCCATGGGCCTGCTCTACAGCGACCGGCGCGGCTTCTCGCCCGAGGAGCGCAACGTCCTGCTCGCCCTGGGCAGCAGCATCGCGCAGAGCATGCAGCGCGCCATGTTCTACGAGCAGGAGAAGGACCTCGCAACCGGCCTCCAGCAGGCCATGCTGCCGCGCACCATCCCCAGCGTCCGCGGCGCCGACGTCGCCGTCCGCTACCGCTCCGGCTCCGCCGCGGGCTCCCTGGGCCGGGACATCGGGGGCGACTGGTACGACCTGATCCCGCTGCCCGGCGGCCGGGTCGGCGCCGTCATCGGAGACGTCCAGGGCCATGACACGCACGCGGCCGCCGTCATGGGCCAGCTGCGCATCGTGCTGCGCGCCTACGCCGCCGAGGGCCACACCCCCGCCACCGTCATGGCCCGAGCCTCCGTCTTCCTGCGCGAACTCGACACCGACCGGTTCGCGACCTGCCTGTACGCGGAGGCCGACCTGGCCACCGGAGTGGTCCAGGTGGTCCGTGCCGGTCACATCGACCCGCTGATCCGGGACGCCGACGGCAGCTGCCGCCGGGTCTCCCTGCCCGGCGGACTGCCGCTCGGTCTGTCCGCCGAGTTCGGGCGCCTGGAGTACCCGGTCGGCACCCTCGAACTCGACCCCGGCAACACCCTCCTGCTGTGCACCGACGGCCTCGTCGAACAGCCCGGCGCCGACCTCGACGACGGCATGCGCACCCTCACCGCCCTCATCACCAGCGGCCCGGACGACGTACGGGACCTCGCGGACTGTCTCATCTCCGTGGCCGAGGAACGCGGCGGCGACGACGACGTCGCCCTGCTCCTGCTGCGCCGCCGCGGCCTGGACGCCCAGCGGACCGGCGGCCGGCTCCAGCAGCACGTGTCCCCGGGCGACCCGGAGGCCCTCACCGAGGCCCGGCACATGATCCGGGCCGCGGTCCGTGCCTGGGGCGCCAAGGAGCGCGCCGACGAGATCGAGCTGGTCGCCGACGAGATGATCACCAATGCGCTGATGCACACCGAAGGCTCCGCGATCGTCACCCTCCGGGTCCTCGGCGGCAGCGAGCGCCGGCTGCGCGTCGAGGTCGACGACTCCTCCAGCGCCCTCCCGCGCCGCCGCGAGGCGGGGGAGTCGGGGGTCTCCGGGCGGGGCCTGCTCCTGGTCGACCTGCTCACGGACGTGTGGGGCGTGGAGGCCCGCGGCGGCGGCAAGTGCGTGTGGTGCGAGTTCGTGGTCCCGGACCGCGACTGAGCCCGCCACGGCTGCTCCCGCCCGCCGCTGTCGTAGCCGGGTGGCACTCTGGACGTATGCCGGAACTCCCCGAGGTCGAAGCGCTCAAGGACTTCCTCACCGAGCACCTGGTCGGTCACGAGATCGTGCGGGTGCTGCCCGTCGCGATCAGCGTCCTCAAGACGTACGACCCTGCACCCACCGCCGTCGAGGGCCGCGAGGTCACCGCCGTGCACCGGCACGGGAAGTTCCTCGACCTGGAGACGGACGGCGGCCCGCACTTCGTCACCCACCTGGCCCGCGCGGGCTGGCTGCACTGGAAGGACCGGCTCCCGGACGGCCCGCCCCGCCCCGGCAAGGGCCCCCTCGCCCTGCGCGTGGCCCTGGAGACCGGCGCGGGCTTCGACCTCACCGAGGCGGGCACCCAGAAACGCCTCGCCGTCTACGTCGTCCACGACGCCCAGGAGATCCCGGGCGTCGCCCGCCTCGGCCCCGACCCGCTGGCCGACGACTTCGACGAGAGCCGCCTTGCCGCCCTCCTCGGCCCCGAGCGCCGCCAGCTCAAGGGCGCCCTGCGCGACCAGAGCCTGATCGCCGGCGTGGGCAACGCCTACAGCGACGAGATCCTGCACGCGGCGAAGATGTCCCCGTTCAAGCTCGCCGCGACCCTCACCCCCGAGGACACCGCACGTCTCTACGAGGCCCTGCGTACCACGCTCACCGAGGCGGTCGAGCGCTCCCGAGGGGTGGCGGCCGGCCGTCTGAAGGCGGAGAAGAAGAGCGGTCTGCGCGTCCACGGCCGCACCGGCGAGCCCTGCCCGGTGTGCGGCGACACGATTCGCGAGGTCTCCTTCAGCGACTCCTCGCTCCAGTACTGCCCGACCTGCCAGACGGGCGGCAAGCCGCTCGCGGACCGGAGGATGTCGCGGCTGCTCAAGTAGCCGGTCGGCTCGGTCGGCCTACCCCTTCCGGCCCTTCGTCTTGTCCTTGCCGCGCCTGTCCTTCCCGCCGTGCTGCCCGTCCTTGTGCTTCTTCGGCTTCGGCGGAGCCGACCTGGCGGAGGGGACGGCGGACGGCGGCGCGCCGCGGGCAGTGGCGGTGTCGCTCGCGGGCGGGGTGGTGACGTCCGTCGGCGTCGAGGCAGCTGTCCGGGTCGGCGACGACCTCGGCGGGACGGTCGGGGCAGGGGTGTCGCCGCCGGAGTTCAGCGCGGCCCCGAGGGCCGTGGCCGCGGCGAACAGGGCGACGGCCGCGCCCCCCAGCAGGGCCTTGGATGCCCGTCGCCGGCGGTTGCGGGGGCGGGAATGCGCTGCGGGGGCGCCGGTTCGGGGCGGTGGTGGAGAGGGTGCGGAGGGCGGCGCGGGGATGAGGGCCCTGCCGTCCGGTCCCGGAGGTTCCGCCGGGTCCAGCGGTTCCGTCGGTTCTGTCAGCTCTGCCGGTTCGGCCGGGGCCCGGCTCCATTCCTGCGCGCCAAGCCACTCGGCCGCTTCCTCCGCGCTCGGCCGCTGCGCGGGCTCCTTGGCCAGCAGGCGCAGCACATAGTCCGAGAGCTGCCGGGGTGTGCCGGCGTTCAACCGGTGGGGCGGCGGTGGGGCGGTGTCCACGTGCTGTTGCACCACGGCGAGCGAGGTCGCGCCCCTGAACGGCGGGTGGCCGGTGAGCAGTTCGTACAGCACGCAGCCGAGCGAGTAGACGTCGGAGGCAGGCTGCGCGTCCCGCCCCAGGGCCCGCTCGGGGGCCAGGTAGTCGGCGGTGCCGAGGATCTTCCCACCGGCGGTCGCGGTGCCGGTGCTGTCGTCGGTGAAACGGGCGATCCCGAAGTCCGTGATCTTCACGGTGCGGCAGGTGGTCAGCATGATGTTGGCGGGCTTGATGTCCCGGTGGATCACGCCCTGGCGGTGTGCGGCGGACAGGCCCCGCGCCACCTGCGTGGCGATGGCGGCCGCTTCCCGTGGTGCCAGGCTCCCGCGCTGCGACCTCTCCCGCGCGAGGGTCCAGCCGTTCACGAGTTCCATCACCAGATGCAGCCGGCCGTGATCGGAGCCGAAGTCGTACACGCCCACCACATGCGGATGGTTGAGCCGGGCCGTGGTCTGCGCCTCCATGCGGAACCGCTCGATGTCTGTGGTGTCCTCCGCCTTCAGCAGCTTGATCGCCACCGGCCGGCCCAGGACCTGGTCGGCCGCGCGCCACACCTCGCCCATCGCGCCGCTTCCCAGCAGTACTTCCAGCTGATAGCGGTCCGCCAGCAGCACGTGCACACCCATCCCGGATTCCGACATCACCAGTGCGTACAGCGCAGCGTCGGGCGGGGGTGTCACACCGGGCGGTGAGGCGTTGCGGCGGTGGTGCTAGCGGGGCTGGAGCGTGACGAGATGCTCCCCGTCCGACGTGCGGAGCTCGTAGCGGGCGATCTCGCCGGTGTGCATGGAGGAGCTGCCCTGCATCGTGATCGGGCGGGCGTCGTGGCTGGGGACGGTCCAGCTGGTCAGGACCTGCTCGGAGCCGTCGCGGCCGAAGGCGATCAGACGACAGGGGCGCGGGCCCGCGCCGTCCTTCACCTCGAGTTTGATCTGGCTGCCCGAATACTCGTCCTGGGTGGTCACCTGCGCCCACACGCCCGACTTCGCGTCGGTCGCCGCGACCCGGACGGTTCCCGCGCTGCCGCCGTCGGCCGCCAGCATCGCGATTCCCGGCCCGGCCACCCCGATCGCCAGGGACGCGGCGACGGCGTAGAGGAAGCGCCGCCGGCCGGCCCGGTGCCGGGCCGCCACCGCCCCGAGCAGCCGGTCGAGCAACTGTGGGCCGGGCCGGGACATGGGGCTCACGAACCGTGGCGTCGCCCGGCGGTACAGCATCATCTGCCGGGTGATGGGCCCGAATTCGGTCACGTGAGCGGCGCAGCGCGCGCACTCCATGAGGTGGTCCTCGAAGCGGAAGGCGTCCGCCTCGTCCAGCACGCCGAGCGCGTACGCGGCGACGTCGCGATGCCTCTCCTGGGACCTCATGCCGAATCCTCGTGCCGTTGGGTGCGGGTGGGGTTACTCCTTGCTCCCACCGGTACGCACCAGACAGTCGAATCACTCAAGGCGTACGGAGAATCGCAACCAAGGGATTCGGAGCCGCCCGGCCCGCGGATTGGTCCAAATCAAATCGAGTTCAAAAAAGGTGGATGGCGAGGTGGCCCAGGGGCAGACCCAGTTGCCACGCCTTCGTCCACACCTTCGGACCCTCGTCCTCGCCGACCACCCCCGCGCCGCCCGGCACCGCGTTCAGGTCGGGCGCGAGCAGCTCGGTCTCCTCCAGCCAGCGCCAGGCCGCCCGTGCCAGCTCCAAGTCCGGAGCGGGGCCGCCGGATCCGGCCGACTCGGCGGCCAGCTTCGCCATCCGCTCGCGCACCCAGTCCTGCCACGGCTGGTCGTATGCCGTCAGCGACAGCCAAGTCTCCAACTGGGAGACCACCCGGATGCCCGGGAGCTCGCCGTCCGTGTCCGAGAGGAAGACGGTCAGCGCCAGGGCGTCGCGCCCGGCGCGGAACTCGAAGGACGTAGGCGGCATCAGGTCGCCCGTCCGCAGCAGCTCGTCGGCGATGTACTCGGCGTACAGCCACGCCATGGGGACGACCAGCTCACCGCCGCCGGTGCCGTCCGTGCTCTCTTGACCTCTGTGCAGCATCCCTTCCTGCCCTCCTCCGGTGCGTGCGCGTCGCCCGACTCCGGGCCCCTGTGGGCCCCAAGCCCCCAGTCCGGAACACGGATGAGGACAGCTGATTGCTCAACCGGGGTCCTCAGCAAGGCGCTTTACGGAGGTTTGACTCAGCCGTCGGTTTCACCGCAGGTCGGCTGCATATCCGGGAAGCACCCGGCGCAGGGCGCGCAGCGCGTAGTACGCGCGGGACTTCACCGTACCGGGCGGGATTCCCAGGGTTTCGGCTGCTTCCGCCACACTTGCCCCCTGGAAGTACACGAGCACCAGGACTTCACG
Organism: Streptomyces guryensis; assembly: GCF_021261325.1. GTDB lineage: Bacteria > Actinomycetota > Actinomycetes > Streptomycetales > Streptomycetaceae > Streptomyces > Streptomyces guryensis. The sequence continues at coordinate 55,596 of NZ_JAJSBI010000027.1, forward strand.
GTGCTCCGGAGTGAGTGTCTTCACAGCCTCGCGGACGTCGAGGGCGGCGGCGGCCCGCTCGGCGTGGTCGCCGATCACCCGCGCGTTCTCCAGGATCGCGTCCCCGACCTCGGGCGGCCGCGCCTGCCGGGCCCGCCGCGCGTCGATGGCGAGCCGCCGTCCCACGGTCATGAGCCATGGCCGTACGGAGTCGAAGTCGTCGGCGCGCAGCGCCTCGGGGTGCTGCCAGGCACGCACGAGGGTCTCCTGCACCAGGTCCTCGGCGCGCTGCCGGTCGCCGTCGGAGAGCCTTAGCAGGAGCGCGAAGAGGGGGCGGCCGTGCTCGCGCTGCAGCGCGGCGAGCTCGTGGTCGGCGGTCGTCGCGTTCGTGAGGGTGGTCCCGGCCGTCATGGCCGTATGGCATCGCAGGGTGCCGCCTCGGGACAGGGTCCGTGCCGGGATCTGCGGCGGACGGTCGATCGCGTCGACGAACGGTACGACGAACGGTCCCGCGCGCCCCGCGAGCCTCCCCGGGGCGCTCGTTCGCCGGCACCGGACGGGCTAATCGGCATGGCGCGGTTGTTTGGGCGCGCACTCAGGTTCGTACCTATTTATGCGTAAATCTGACAACAGTGGGGTGAGCTGATGATTGCACGGAGACGACAGGTTGCCCTGGCCCTGATGGCCATGCTGACCGCGGGAGCGGCCTGCCAGGCCCAGCATCAGCACGCGTCCACGCGCGCCGGACAGCCGGGGGCCCCGGCCGAGGCCCGTACGTTCACGCTGGTCGCCTCCGGTGACGTCATCCCGCACGCCTCGATCATCGACCGTGCCCGCTTCGACGGCGGCGGCGCCGGATACGACTTCCGGCCGATGTTCTCCGGCATCGGCCCCGTCGTCTCCCGCGCCGACCTGGCGCTGTGTCACATGGGTACCGTCTACGGGGCGAACGGCGCCTACAGCGGCCACCCCCCGTTCAAGTCGCCGCCCGAGATCGCCCGGGGCCTGGCCGCCACCGGTTACGACAGCTGCTCCACCGCCTCGGACCACAGCCTCGACGACGGCGCCGACGGTGTCCGCCGCACCCTCGACGCCCTCGACGGCGCGGGCGTACGGCATGCCGGTTCGGCACGCACCGAGGCCGAGGCGCGCACCGTCACGATCCTGCGTGCGGGCCCCGCCCGGGTGGCCCACCTCGCCTACACCTTCGACACCAACGGCATCCCGCTGCCCCAGGGCGAGCCGTGGGCCGTCAGCCTCCTGAACGGGAACAGGATCATCGAGGACGCCCGGGCGGCCCGGCGGGCGGGCGCCGACGTGGTCGTCGTCTCCGTGCACTGGGGCACCGAATGGCAGGACGCGCCCGACCGGCAGCAGCTCGCCCTGGCCCGGCAGCTCACGGCCTCCCGCGCCGGCGGCCGCCCCGACGTCGACCTCATCCTCGGCACCCGTGCCCATGTCCCGCAGGCGTACGAGAAGGTCAACGGCACCTGGGTCGTCTACGGCCTGGGTGACCAGATCGCCGGCGAGATGAACAACAAGGAGGGGGTCCAGGACCCGCGCGGCAACCAGTCCACCCTCGGTCGCTTCACCTTCACCCGGCCCGACCGTCCGGGCGGCCGCTGGCTGGTCACCAAGGCGGAATTCGTCCCGCTGATGTTCGACGTCGACGCCGGGCGGGCGGTGAACCTCAACCAGGCCATCGCCCAGGGCGCCGAGGTGAAGGCCGTGCGCGACGCGATCCGCAACGTGGTGCTGAGCCGGGGAGCGGCGAAGGACGGGCTGACCATGGGGCAGTAGGTCAGTCCATGTCCACCTGGTCGAAGGTCTTCAGGATCTCCGTCAACACCCGTACGCACGCCCGGACTTCGGCGTCGGTCAGCTCGCCGCCCACCTGCCGGTTCAGGTAGTGCTCACGGCCCAGGACGGCCGTGACGGTCGCCCGGCCCTCCTCCGTGAGCCGGATCAGGGACGACCGCTGGTGCGCGGGGTTGGGTGTGACCTCGACCCACCCCTGGGCCGCCGCGTCGTTGACCATGCGCTGCACGAACTGCCGGCTCAGGGCGAGGATCCGGCCCATCTGGGGCACCGTCAGGGGCCCGTGCTGCCGCAGCAGGTCCAGTACGGCGCGTACGCCGACGGAGACCCCCTCGACGGCCTCGCCCTGCTCGACCTTGCGCAGGGCGCGCCGGTACAGCGGGCCGACCAGGTCGAACACCTCGGTCAGGCGGTGGCCCAGCTCGTCGGGGGTGAGGGGCTTGTCGATGTCGTCCACCCGCCCATCATGACATCCGGGTTGTCAAAACCCTCCGAAGATGACACCTTGGTTGTCATGAATGGTGCTTCGAACGTTCGCCTCTTCCCGTCCTCCGACGGTGACCTCGCCTACCTCGACACCGGCTCCGGTGATCTCGTCGTCCTCCTCCACTCCGGGTACGTCGACCACCGCGTCTGGAACGACCAGATACCGGCCCTCGCCGCCCGGTACCGCGTGATCGCCCCCGACGTACGCGGCCACGGATCCTCCGCCAACGCCACCGAGCCGTTCCGCTGGGCCGACGACCTCGCCGGCCTGCTGCGCCACCTCGACGCGGGCCCCGCCGTCCTCGTCGGCCTCTCGATGGGCGGGGTGATCGCCACCGACACCGTGCTGGAGTACCCGGAGCTCGTCCGCGCGGTGGTCACCTGCGGCGCGGCGACGGGCGACTTCCAGTACACGGACGACTGGACCCGTCAGATCCAGGCCGAGTACGCCCGCACCCTGGGCGCCGGTGACATCGACGGCTGGCTCGATGTCTTCGTGCGGGTCGTGCCCGGCCCGTACCGCAGCGCCGACGACGTCGACCCGGACATCTCGCGCCGGTTGAAGGAGATGGCCTTCAACTCGATCTCGAAGCACACCCCCGGCGAGAAGGACTGGTTTGTGCGTGTGACCGACTCCTGGTTCCGCCTGCCGAAGATCGACGTCCCGGTGCTCGCCGTCAACGGCACCCTGGAGCCCCCGGAGTTGCTGGACGCGGCTGAACGCCTCGCGCGCGCTGTCCCCGACGGGCGGGCGCGGACCGTCGAGGACACCGCCCACTACCTGAACATGGAGAAGCCGGAGGTCTTCGACGAGATCCTGCTGGAGTTCCTCGAAACTCTCTAGGCGTGCCGTCTCATGACAACGGTTCCTCGCGGTCAGGCTTGGCGGGCGCAGGACGTGAGGCGATCGGCGAGCGCGATGACGAGGTCGCGGAGTTCAGCGGGGCGCTCGATGACGAACGGCCGGTCGAGTGCGGCGAGCACCGGAGGCAACCAGTCGAGCCGCTCGGCTCGCAGTTCGACACGCAGCCAGCGCTCGGCCGCCAGGTCCTGGCCGGCCGCGGGCTCGAGCTCCGCCAGGCTCGCGACGCTGAGGGGAAGGTGCGCGCGGATCTGCTCAACTGTCCCGTGGATCCGCAAGGTCACCTCGTGCCGGTACTCGGCCGTGGCGAATCCTGACAACACGCGCTGCGCGGGAGCGGGACCGACGGGCGCTTCGAATGAGCCGGGCAAGGTTCGCGCGTCCGCGATGCGATCGAGCCGGAACGTTCGGTCCTCGCCGATCCGGGCGTCCTTGCCCGTCACGTACCAGCGGCCCGCATGGGCGACGATCCCGTACGCGTGCAGTGTGCGTTCGCTGCGCCGTCCGTCGCGGTCGGTGTAGCGGATCGAGACCGGCCGGCGGTGGCGCACCGCATCGGCGACGGTGAGCAGGAGTCCGGCGTCCGGGTGGTCCAACTCGCCGGGCAGATCCGTGAAGGCGAGAGCTTCCAGGAGGGTGTCGAGCCGGCGGGCGATGTGCTTGGGCAGCACCCGCCGGATCTTCGCCGATGCCGTCTCGTTGGCCGTGCGCTCCGCCGTCGTCAGCCCTGCCCGGCGGCCTGCGACCAGGCCCAGCAGCACGGCCAGCGCCTCGTCGTCGCTGAGCATGAGAGGCGGCAGGCGGTACCCGGGAGCCAGCCGGTACCCGCCGTAACGGCCGCGCACCGACTCCACGGGCACGTCCAGGTCGATCAACTGGTCCACATACCGCCGCACGGTGCGCCCTTCGACGCCGAGCCGGTCGGCGAGTTCGGCCACCGTCCGGGTGCCGCCCGACTGCAGCAGCTCCAGGAGTGTCAGCACGCGGCCGGTGGGTCGAGACATGTCCGCAGCCTAGCGCGAATACAGGACCGATTCTGTCCTCTATTTCTCCTAGCCTGCGACGTGCACGCCTGCAGCACAGCCAAGGAGATTCCCATGCACTTCGTCTCGATCCGCATCATCACCAGCGACGTCGCACGCCTCGTCGACTTCTACGAGCGAGCCACAGGGGCGCGGGCCACGTGGGCCACCGAGGACTTCGCCGAACTCACCACCGCGGGCGCCACCCTCGCGATCGCCGGCACCCGCACCGTCCCGCTGTTCGCCCCGGGCTCCGCCCGCCCGGCGGACAACCACAGCGTGATCACCGAGTTCCTCGTCGACGACGTGGACCGCGTGCACCAGAACCTGACCGGCTTCGTCACCGAGTTCGTCAACGAGCCCACCACGATGCCCTGGGGCAACCGGTCACTGCTGTTCCGCGACCCCGACGGCAACCTCGTCAACTTCTTCACCCCTGTCACTCCAGCGGCCAAGGAAAAGTTCGCACGCTGAGGCAACGCACAGCAGGGCACAGCAGAGAGGGCCGTCACACATCAGGAAGGCGGCTCTCCAGGAAGGCGGCTCTCCAGGGAAGCGGCTCTCTAGGAGTGGCTCGGGGTGCGGGACGGGCTCGGAGAGGCGGACGCGGGCGGATAACTCGGGTGCAGTGAGGGAGAAAGCGGAGCCAGGCCTTTGCACAGCGGGGTCGGAAACGCCGGCGCCCTGCGCTTTACGACCCGGCAGCCTCCGGCCGCCCCTTCGACGAGCGGCACCCAGCCGGACTTCTCGGCCCGGAAGAACCAGCGGTCACCGAGCCGGGACGAGCAGCCGGGCGCGGATCCGTCGCCACAGGCCGGCCCGGTCCGCCAGGAGAAGTCCAGCACCAGCCACTTGCCGTCGCACTCCTGAGAGTCCCGGTACGTGTGCGCGGGCGCGTCGACCGCCATCAGCGCCTGGTCGTAGGAGGCGTCCGTACAGCCGGTCGCCGGCGGCGTGCAGCCCAGCTTCCCGCACAGCCGCAACGCGGGCGGCCTGGCGCCCTCGGCGGTGAACTGGACGTCGTGGTCGACGACCACCTTCCGGCTGCCCAAGGGGACGGGCAGCCGGACCCGCGCCGTGGCAGAACTCTCCTTGGTACAGCCCGAACGCCGGTCTCCCGACGGCGAGGAGAAGGTGAGCTGGACCCGCACGAGGTCCTGCTGCACCGGGTCGGTGAGCACCGCCTTGAAATCCCGCACACACGCGGGCGCACCACTGGGCACCTGCGCGTCGAGCAGCAGCGTACGACCGCCGTCGGCCAGTCGGGCCCCGGTCACCTCCGAGGGCGACCCAAGGGTCCACGGAATCGTCTCCGTAGCCGACGGCGACGCCCCCCGGCCTGCCAACTGCGTCCCGCACCCGCCGAGCAGCAGCACGGCCACCACACAGAGCACAGCGGCCACGACCGCTCCACGCCCGTCACGTCTTCCAGCGGATCCCATCAGCGCTCAATCCCCCCGTATCGCACCGGCGTTGCCCGGGCCGACGCAGAACTCCAGTGCCGTGACGCAGCTCACCGGAAAAGGGGGGGCACGGTGTGGATCACGGCACGCGGCGGGCGGCCCGATTACACGTGATGTTGGGCGTGCAACTCTCCTTCACACCGGTTGTCGAGAGCGTCACCGTGGCCGGGACATGCCGTTCCCCGGAAGCCGAGCGCCCGGCGACGGATCTGCCCGGCCGCTTTCGAAAGTCTCAGCCAGTGCCACCGCGCGAGGCCGAGACGGCACGGTCCAGGGTTGCGTGATCGGCCCAGTTGCCATGGAAGCCGAAAGGAACGCGGCTCGGGAGCTTGACCCTTGCCAGAGGAGTACGGCGCAGGTCGGCGGCGTCATGGACGAGCAGCTCGGACAGCCCCGTGAGGCGGTTCCACCACAGGGTCAGCAGGTAACCATCGTCCTCCGAGGTGGCGTTCTGGCGGGCCACGAAGACGGGTTCACCAGGGCTCGTCAGCGCCTCGGGACCCTCGATCACGGTCGTGGCGTCGCTCAGGAAGTCCTGCTTGGCCAGGCCGTCGCTCATGGTGTCCTCGGCCAACGCGCGCGTGGTGACGAAGTAGCCGTAGCGGTGCTCCCGGCCGGTGTACGCGTCGTTGATCCGCGGGAACTCACCGGCGACACCGCTGGTCATCTCCTCCGTCGCCGAGCCGGTGGCCAGGTCGACGCGCCAGCGGTGGGGCAGGGCCGGCGGGAACCAGGAGTGGGAGGTGACGGGGGTGTCGAGCCGGTCGGCAGGAGTGCCCAGGCGGGTGATGCGGTGCCCGTCGACGATGACCTGCCCATTGCACTCGTAGGCGTTGTAGAAGTGGGTGTTGGCCCAGTGGCCGCCCACCTCGTGCCAGGTGGCGGTGTGGGTGCGGCGGTCCATGAGCACGATCTGTACGCCGTGCGGGAGCGATGCCTCGTCCCAGACGACTCCCGGCTTGCCCTGCATGACGTGGTCCAGCCGGACCTGGGCCGGGGTCACGAAGAAGATCGCGTAATGGTCGCTGACGGCGAAGTCGTCCATCAGCACGGGCACTTTGATGTCGAGGCTGTGGCTTTCCACGACGTGCCCGGTCTTCGCGTCCGCCCGGTACCAGGTGATGACCGGCCCGGTCGCGGCGAAGAAGAGCATGTCGCCGCTGTCGGGGTCGATCTTGTAGTGGGCGGTGCACAGTACGTCGATGCCGCCGTGGAAATCGTGGCTGCCGTACGTCTCCAGGGTCTCGGGGTGCATCGCGTACGGCAGACCGCCCTCGAGTAGACGAGCAGGTGGTCACCGAAGACACCGACGTTGGTGTTCGCCACGTTCTTCGCGGGTGGAGCGCCCTGGGGGAGCGGACCGGGGGTGCCGCCGTTGGCGAATCCGCTGTAGACGGCCGTGCCCTGCTCGACCTCGAACTTCATGGAATCGGTCATCACCCAGCGGGTGCGGAACGCGGCCCGGCCCTCGCGCAGATAGATTCCGCACACCATGCCGTCGCCCTCCCACCAGTGATAGCGGCCGGGATCGCGAGGCCGGAAGCGGGGGTTGGACGAGACCCGGAACAGAGCCCCTGCGAGGTCGGCCGGGATCTCCCCGTCCACCTCCAGGTCGTAGGCCTCGGTCTCCTCCGTCCAGGGGGTGAAGGGGCCGTCGAGGAACTTGTTGTGGTGCGCCCAGCCGGCGGCGTCCTGTGCGAGCCGTGGGACCGACGGCCGGAGCACGGCACGCGGCGCGATCGTCATCGGGTCGGGTGGGACCAGGCCCGGTCCGGAGGCGACTGAGGTCATCGGAGTGCTCCAGGGGGTGGGAGAGTCGATCTGCGGGAGCGGGAGCGGCCCTTGCCGGGCCGCCTTGTCCGGGAGGCCATGGTCAGAACGGGTAGCAGGGGATCTCCTGGCGGACGGTGACCCACTGCTGCTCGGTGAAGGCCTCGAGGTTGGCGGCGGCGCCTCCGTGGCGGGAGCCGTTGCCCGAGTCGCCGACGCCGCCGAACGGGATGGTCGATTCGTCGTTCACGGTCTGGTCGTTGATGTGTACAAGGCCGGTCGGGATGCGGTCGGCCAGCGCCAGGCCCTTGGCCACATCGCGGGTCAGGATGCCGAGCGAGAGCCCGTACTCGCTGTCGGAGGCCAGCCGGGCGGCCTCGTCGAGATCCTGGAAGGTCACTACGGGCGCGACAGGGCCGAAGATCTCCTCCGCGTAGGCGCGGGCGGTGAGCGGGACGTCGGCCAGGACGGTGGGCCGGTAGAACAGGCCTTCATGGGTACCACCGGCAGCGAGCCGTGCTCCCGCGGTGACACTGTCGCAGACCACGGCATGGGCGGCCCGCAGCTGACCCTCGTCGATCATGGGGCCCATGAGGACCGTGCCGGTCATCGGATCACCCACGGGTGTGGCGTCGGCGTGCTCGGCGAGACGGGCTGTGTACTCCTCGGCGATCGAGGAGTGTACGAGATGACGGCCGGCGGCCATGCAGACCTGCCCGGCGTTGAAGAAGGAGCCGAAAGCGCCCGCGGACACGGCCTTGTCGAGGTCGGCGTCGTCCAGGACGACCAGCGCCGAGTTGCCGCCCAGCTCCAGGTGGACCCGCTTGAGCCGCTGCGCGGCTGCCGCCGCGATGGCCTTCCCCGCCCGGGTGGACCCGGTGAAGGCGATGACGGGCACGCGCGGGTGGTCCACCAGCGCCGCGCCGACGGCGGCGCCACCGGGCAGGACGTGCAGGACGCCCTCGGGAAGCCCTGCCTCCTCGAAGACCCGCGCGATGGTGACACCGCCGCAGATCGCGGTGCGCGGATCGGGCTTGAGAACGACGGCGTTGCCCAGGGCCAGCGCCGGGGCCACCGCACGCATGGCCAGCAGCATCGGCGCGTTGAACGGGGAGATGACACCGACCACGCCCACCGGGCGCCGCCGCGAGAACGACAGACGGTCCTGGGCTGACCGGAGCACTTCACCATAGGGAGCCGCAGCGAGTGCGGCGGCCTCGTAGCACTCCTCGGCCCCACCATCAGTCGCCTGGGTGTCCGCGAACAACCGCGGGGCGCCCGACTCGCGCACGATCCACTCCGCTATCTCCGCCTGGTGCCGCTCGAACAGGGCCGCGGCGCGCCGCAGCACCTGCGCACGCTCCACGTACGGCACCGCCGCCCATGCGCGTTGGGCCTGCTGCGCGTGTGCCACGGCCCGGTCCAGATCGGCGGGAGAGGCTGCGCCGATGCGGCCCAGCGTCTTTCCCGTCGCCGGCTCGGTGGAGTCGTACGGCTCACCCGAGCCCTTGACCCATCCGCCCGAGAAGATCCGCTCCTGCCAGTCGGCTGCATCGAGAAGGGTCATGGTGTTCCGTTCTGCGTAGGTGACATGGGAAGGCGCACCGTCTGCGCCGCCCCTCGGTCCCGGAGGCATCGCGCCAGGTGGCGCCAGTCATTCGGTCGGAACCCGGTCTCAGCCCGCTCGGGAATACTGGAGTGTCCCGTTAAGTAGGACTCCTATCCTGATTAACAGGACATTGCTGTTGAATGTCAAGCGGTATGCCGAAGGTGCCGACGACGGGTGTCGTGCCGGCATGCCCAGGGTGCTGCAGTGTCGGTTCTGGAGGAGTGCCGGGTCGCGGCAAGCTTGCAGCAAGCACGGTATTCGCATGAATGTGGCGAATTGCGCAATGCTGAAGGAGGGTCAGAGGCCAGTCTGATCCGCTGATCCACGGATCGAGGGGCTTCGCCCCGACGCACTTCTTCAACGCCTGCCAGGGGCGACAGGGTGCCCGGCGCCATGGCATGGCGGCCTGCGACTGCGGCATGGACGGGGACTCTCCGACGGCGTGGCCACGGTCGACGCCTCGGCCCGGAGACAACCGCCGGATACCGGGACCGCTGCCGGCGGCCCCCGGATCCGCCATGGGCGGGACCCTTCCTTCAGCGAAGGCAGGAGGCCGCCACGCCTGGGAAGGTGTGCATCGCCAACGAGGGAAAGACCCCCGTTGGTTCCTTCACTCGAGCCCGAACCGCCACAGCGTCCGTACGCCTCGTTCGGCACCGCCCGGGTGTCAGCCCCCGACGGCTGTCAGTCGCTCGCTGATCTCCCGTGCCGTCTCCTGAACCTTCCCGGCCAGCTCCGCCTCCGCCTCGGGGAACACGCGAGAGGCCAAGGCCGCGATGCTCACCGCTGCCACCACCTGCTGCTCGTCGCGGACGGGAGCGGCGATGCCCATCACGTCGGCGTCGAGTTCGCCGCGGGTGACCGAGTAGCCGGCGCGCCGGATGTGGGCCAGTCGCTGCATGAGAGTGTCGACGTCCGTGAGGGTGGCGGGAGTGAAACGGCGCAGGTCTGCTGATTCAAGAAGCCGTCGGGCTTCGTCGTCGGGAATCCAGGCCAGCAGGACGAGTGCCGCAGCACCCGCGTTGAGGGGGAGAGTGCTGCCTCTCTCGTAGGAGATGCGCACGGCGCCCGTCCCCGCTTCGGCCCGGTCGACGCACACGACCAGCTCTCCGGTCCGCCTGGTGAGCAGGACCGTCTCGCGCACGTCCTCGGCGAGCGTCGTCATGGCCGGGAGGGCGACTTCGGACAGGCCGTAGCTGCGGCGTGCCAGCCGTGCGATCTCCATGACGCGCAGCCCCAGCCGGAAGCCTCCGCCCGGCGCCTCTTCGAGGAAGCGGCTGCTCACGAGGCTCTGGAGGTACCGGTACGCGGTCGAGCGAGCCACGCCGAGCCGCTCGGCCACAGCGGTGCCGGAGACGACGAGGTGGGTGTCGGTGAACATGAGCAGGATGTCCAGGGCCCGGTCGGCCGTGGAATTACGCTCGCGATAGCTGGTGGACGCTGCTCCTGACATGCGAGACATCGTAACGGGTGTCGGGGCACCATGGGCACCAGGCGTCACAATCGGTCCTTGACCACTGTATTGCGCAGTTCGCCGATCCCCTCGACGACCGTGACGAGTTCCTGCCCCGGCTGGAGAAAGACCTTGGGATCGCGGCCGGCACCCACGCCTCCCGGCGTACCCGTGGCGATCAGGTCGCCGGGCAGCAGCGTGATGATGGTGCTGACGTACGCGATGATCGCGGCGACGTCGAAGAGCAGGTCCGCCGTGTTGGACTTCTGCATCGTGGTGCCGTCCACAAGGCAGCTGATCGTCAGCCCGGACGCACCGCGCGGCAGTTCGTCCGGTGTGACGAGCGAGGGTCCCACCGGGGTGGTGGCCTCGAAGGTCTTGCCGGACAGGAACTCACGGGTGCGATGCTGCCAGTCCCGGACGGTGACGTCGTTGAGGACGGTGTAGCCCGCGACATGCGACAGCGCCTGGTCCGGTGACACGTGACGCGCGCGGTGTCCGATCACCACACCGAGCTCAGCCTCCCAGTCCAGGTCATCGCTCACCGGCGGGATGTGCACGTCGTCGTAGGCTCCGACGAGAGAGCCGTCGTACTTGGCGAACAGTGTCGGATGGGCTGGGGTCGCGCGGCCCATCTCCTTGATGTGTGTGGCGTAGTTGAGGCCCAGACACACGATCTTGTTCGGGTGAGGGACGACGGGAGCGAGGGACGTGGTCGACAGGGAGATGCGATCGCCGTCCTCGGCGGCCGCGCGTTCAGGCCAGTCGTCGCCGCTCGACAGCAGTTCGCCGATGTCGGAGTAGGGCAGCACAACGAGCTCGTCCCCTTCCTGGCGGGCAGCGGCTGTGCCGCGCTCGTCGTAAAGCCGGACGGTGCTGAGCCTCATCGGGGCCCTCCTTGGGTCTTGGAAGCGCTCTTGGTGACGGGGTGCGCGGTCGGTGCGGGCCGCGGTAGGACGGCCTCGTGATCGATCTGCGCCGGGACGTCCGACAAGGGAACGGGGGCATCGCGCCCTGGACCGGGCGCGAAGCGACGCAGGCTGTGCGAGACACGCTCTGCTCGGTCGGGTCGGAACACGGCCGCGATCAGCCGGTCAGGGCGTACCAGCACGAAGTGTCCCTTGAGCCCGCCGAACAGGGCCTGGAGTCGGCCGTCGGCGTCGGCTACGGCGGTGCGCCCCGGGCCGTCGCGCGGGTAACGGTCGCCGAGGACGACGGATACCCGCTTGTCTGCGGGCAGACCGGCGTGTACGGCGGTGTCCCAGTCGGCGTCGGTGACGCCCACGCCCAGCAGGCTCCAGCCACGGCCGAGCACATTGTCGAGCCGGGTGACCTGAAGGCGCGGACCGTGCAGGACGCATGGCTGCGGAAGAGCTGTGCCCACCGGCGACCTGTTCTTGCCGTCGAAGGGGACAACGGCGCCCGAACGAACGCGGGTGTTCGGCCGGTAGCGCATCTCGGTGAGGTACCGGCGCCCCTGCGGGGTGTGCATGGCCGTACGCACCAGCAGATCGCGCAGCCGCGCCCGGCTGCGGCTGGTGGTCATGACGATGTGGCCGAGCCGGACGGAGAGGTCGATGACGGCCTGGGCGTGTGGACGGCGTTCGGTGTCGTAGGTGTCGAGCAGGGTGTCTCCCGCCCGTCCGGCCAGGACGTCGGCGAGCTTCCAGCAGAGGTTGGCCGCGTCCCGCACGCCGGAGTTGAGTCCCTGGCCCGCGAACGGCGGCATCATGTGGGCGGCGTCGCCCAGAAGAAAGCAGCGTCCGTCGCGCAGGCGGTCGGCCAGCAGGGCGTGGAACGTGTACGACACGGCGCGCTCGACCTGGTCCGGGGTGATCTCGCGGTACGGCCGCAACAGATCGCGCACCAGTTCGAACGGTGGGGGATCGCCGGGCAGGCCCTCCCCGGGGTGCAGCAGGAACTCGTAGCGGCACCGACCGTCGCGGCCCGGCACGACGACCGTGGGGCGGCTGGGGTCGCCCAGGTGCATGCCGTAGCGCTGGTCGTGGGGATCTCCCGTTGTGTCGGCGACCAGCCACACGTCGGGAAAGCTGCGCCCCCGCATGGGGATGGACAGCAGTTCCCGGACGGTGCTGCGTCCGCCGTCGCATCCGAGGACGTACGAGACGTCGAAGTGCTCGACCGGTCCCGTGCCATCGCTCGGTCCGACTCCGACCCGTACCCGGTCCCAGTGCTGCTCCAGCGAGAACAGCCGTGTGCGGAAACGGGTTTCGACGTCGGGGCGGCCGCGCAATTCCTCAACCAACACCCGCTCCAGGTCGGGTTGGGCGAAGGGGTTCTTGAACGGGTGCCCGAACCGCTGGTCGCCGAGGCCGCGGGCGTGCACGAGGGGTCGGTTACCGACGCCGAAGTACTTCGTTCCCGTGCCGGGCACGATGATCGGGTACACCGCTCCGTCGATGCCGGCCGCTTGTAGCGTGCGCAGCGACTCGTCGTCGAGACTGATCGCCTTGGCGTCGTTGCTCGTTGTCGGATTGCGCTCGACGAGCAGGACGCGTATGCCGAACGAGCCGAGCAAATGGGCGGCCGTGAGCCCCGTCGGACCGGCGCCGACCACGAGTACGTCGGCTTGTACCAAGGTGGCCGAAGCGAATCTTCGTTGCGGTTCCGGATGCGGTGTCTGGGGGTTGCTCATGGGCGGGACTCCATCGATCGGCTGCGTGTGAGGGTGCGGTGGGCTACTGGACCGGCTGGTACGCCGGGCCGCCCTCGGTCAGCAGCCGCTCCACGTCCGCCATCACGTCGGCAGGCTCCTGGTCGAGGTCGAGGGTCTTGCGGAACGGCTGCCGCACGTCGCGCTCCACCCGCAGATACACCTCGTTGCGGTTGCCCTCGGGATCGAAGAAGTAGATACCGATCGCGTTGCCGTGGGTGACTTCCTGCTGCACCTCGATGCCCTCGGCGCGGAACCGGTGGTGGAACTCGATGACCGACTCCAGGGAGTCCACCCGCCACGACACCTGATGTGTGAGCTTGGCGCCGTCGTGGGCGGTCCGCCCGCGCTGCAGGACGAACTCGTGGTGCTCCTGCTCAGGGCAGGAGGAAAGGAAGACGATGCCCAGCTCCTCGTCCTCGTCGGTCACGGCCAGGCCAAGGACCCGCGTGTAGAAGTCGCGCATCGCGTCGAGGTCGTGAACCCAGAAACCGGTGTGGCCGAGACCAGTGATCGCCATGGCCTGTCTCCTTTTTCAGGATCAGAGTTTTGTTTTACAGGACAATAGGTGGATGCTGAGCTAGGCGTCAACCGTCGACTGTGGGACGTGCTCGGCAGAGCGGGGCGCCCCATGTCGGACCCGATGCGGCAAGGCGCTGAGGTTCGAGTCCGCTCCGGAGCGGCGAAGCCTTGGCCCTGCGGTCGATCGTGAGGGGCGCCATGGCTCGCGTAAGCCCGGACGCGCGATGCAACGTACGAAACGGTTTCGTTGTCATGCCGGTTGGCGTATGGTCATGGCCGTGCGGTGATCCGTACGAAACGGTTTCGTTCATAGGGTGTGATGGTCGAGGTTGCAACGTCGCGTCGCGGCCGGATCACACCCGAGCGCGAGGCCTAGCTGTACGCGGCTGTGCTCGATCTGCTTCGTGAGGTCGGCTATGGCTCGTCACCATGGACGTCGTGGCCGCACGCACCCGCTGCAGCAAGGCGACGCTCTACCGGCAGTTGGCGGCGAGGCCGAGCTGATCGTCAAGGCGATGCGTCCAACAAGCCCGCCAGCGTCAGGGGCGTCGACACCGGATCGCCGCGGGCAGATTTCCTGGCTGCGCTGTCCATCGAGGACGACTCCGCCATGGAACAGAACTCCGCGCTGATGCGCGGCCTGATCATGGAGATACACCACAACCCTGACCTCGAGCGGGCGTTCCGGGAACTGCTCATCGAACCGGAACGCGCCGCATTCAACCGGGAGTTGCAGCGTGCCGTCGACCGAGGCGAGATCCGTGCGGACAACCCTGCGTTGGATTATGTGCCGCATGTAGTCATCGGCGGCTACTTCGCCCGCACTCTGATCGACGATCGCCCGCCGACGCGGGCGTTCCTGGCTGAGTATGCCGACGCCGTGCTCTTCCCCGCCCTCGGCGTCCGGCTCTCCCCTTCTTCCAGTCCCCAGCAGTAAGCCGCTCTCCAGCCGTACTTGGCGCAACCTCCCCCTGCCCCCAGGGCATGTGAGGGCCCCCATCGTCGCGGGGCCTGCCCGTTGCCCTGAACCATCCACGACTGACCCGGAGCACGCCCCGTGGCTACCTTCCTGTACAAACTCGGCCGATTCGCCTTCAGGCGACGGCACTACATCGCCCTGTTCTGGGCCGCCCTGCTGTCCGCCGCCTGCGTCGCGGCCTTCAACGCGCCCGCCGCAGGCTCATCGTCCTTCTCGATCCCCGGCATCGAGTCCCAGAAGGCCTACGACCTGCTGGCGCAGCGTTCGCCTGGCTCGAGCGCCGACGGAGGGAACGCGAACGTCGTCTTCAAGGCTCCCGCGGGCGAGAAGATGACGGACGCCGACGACAAGGCCCTCGTCGAGCAGACCGTCAAGGACCTCGGCAAGGGGCCCGAGGTCGATTCCGTCACCGACCCGTTCACCCAGCACAACGCGGTGAGCAAGGACGGGACGATCGCCTACGCGCAGGTGAAGTACACCGCCCCGGCCAAGGAACTGAAGGACTCCACCAAGGACTTCCTGGAGGAGACGGTGGCGGAGTCCCGGCACTCCGGGGTGACCGTCGAGATCGGCGGTGACGTGCTCGACGAGTCGCCCGCGACCGGGATCGGAGAGGTCATCGGTGTCGCCGTCGCCGCGGTCGTCCTCGTCGTCACACTGGGCTCGCTCGTCGCGGCCGGACTGCCGCTGCTGACCGCCCTCATCGGGGTGGGTATCGGAGTCGCGGGCATCACGGCCCTCGCCAACGCGCTCGACCTCGGCGACACCACCTCCATCCTGGCCATGATGATCGGCCTCGCCGTCGGTATCGACTACGCCCTGTTCATCCTCTCCCGCTACCGGGGTGAACTGGCCGAGGGCCGCGAATGCGAGGACGCGGTCGGACGGGCCACGGGTACGGCGGGCTCGGCAGTGGTCTTCGCCGGGCTGACGGTCGTGATCGCACTCGTCGGCCTCTCGGTCGTCGACGTCCCGGTGCTGACCAAGATGGGTATCGCTGCGGCGTGCACGGTCGTGCTCGCGGTGCTGATCGCCCTCACGATGATCCCCGCGATGATCGGCTACGTGGGCCGGAGGATCCAGCCGACAGGCAAGAAGAGCAAGCGGCCCGTTGGCAGGAAGGCGCAGCAGAACACCGAGGGCAAGCCCAACATGGGCACCCGCTGGGGAAGCTTCGTCGTCCGCCGTCCCGCCGCCGTCCTGGTGCTGGGCGTGGTCGCCCTGGGGGTCATGGCCGTCCCGGTGACCCAGCTGCAACTGGGGCTGGGCGACGACAGCACGAAGCCGGCGTCCACGACGCAGCGAAAGGCCTACGACCTCCTCTCGGAAGGCTTCGGCCCCGGCTTCAACGGCCCGCTGATGATCGTCGTCGACACGAAGGAAAGCAGTGACCCGAAGGCGGCCGCCGGCACGGTGACCGACGAAATCGAGGGCCTGAAGGACGTCGCGACGGTCACCCCCGCGCTGTTCAACAAGGCCGGCGACACGGCGACGATCACCGTCATCCCGGACTCCAAGCCGTCCTCGACGCAGACCGAGGACCTGGTGCACGCCATCCGTGACAAGGCCGACCGCATCAAGGCCGACACGGACGCCCGGGTGCTGGTCACCGGCACGACTGCGATGAACATCGACTTCTCGCAGAAGCTGACCAACGCGCTGATCCCCTACCTGGCGCTGGTGGTCGGCCTCGCGTTCCTGCTCCTGATGGTGGTCTTCCGCTCGATCCTCGTCCCGCTGAAGGCGGCCCTCGGGTTCCTGCTGTCGGTGCTGGCGGCACTGGGCGCCGTGGTCGCGGTCTTCCAGTGGGGCTGGCTGGCCGGTCTGCTCGGTGTCGAGGAATCCGGCCCGATCATGTCGTTGGTGCCGATCTTCATGATCGGCGTGATCTTCGGCCTGGCGATGGACTACGAGGTGTTCCTCGTGACCCGGATGCGTGAGGCCTATGTCCACGGTGAGGAGCCCAAGAAGGCGGTGGTGACCGGCTTCAAGCACAGCGCACGCGTGGTCACGGCCGCCGCGATCATCATGATGGCCGTCTTCGCCGGCTTCATCAGCTCCAGCGAGTCCATGATCAAAATGATGGGCCTCGGGCTGGCGTCCGCGGTCTTCTTCGACGCGTTCATCGTCCGCATGGCCATCGTCCCGGCCGTCCTCACGCTGCTCGGAAAGAGCGCCTGGTGGCTCCCCAAGTGGCTGGACCGCGCCCTGCCCAATGTGGACGTCGAGGGCGAGCGGCTCCGCGCACAGGACCAGCACCGGAGCGGGAACACGCAGGCCCCGTCCACGGACCCGCAGTCGGAGCGGCAGCCGGTGCTGGTGGGCGCCGGTGCCCTGCGGAAGTCGGCGGAGGCCGAGCCACCGGCGGCGTACGCCTCCACCGAGAGCGTGCCTGCCCCGGTTCCCGCGACGAGCGGGCCGTCCATCGAGGGTCAGGTGCGCGACGCGGAGGGCACGGGCGTCGACGGCGCCACGCTGACACTGATCTCCCTGACCGGGCGTCAGCTCGGGCGGACCGTCACGCGGTCCGACGGCCGGTACTCGATGCCGACGCCGGGCTCAGGAACGTACCTCCTGACCGCGGCGGCCGACGGCCATCAACCGCGGGCCGCCACCTTGGAGGTGGGCGAGGAGCCGCTGGCGTACGACGTGCTGCTTGCCGGGATCAGCGGGCCGGACGACGCGGGCCTGCCGAGGGCGCGTTGATTGTTGTCACCGATGTGCGCGGAGATGTGCCGGCGACGGTCAGGTCCGTTCCCCAGGTTGTCTGCTCCGTCGGCGAACCGCCGGCAGTGACCCCACCGCACGCCACTTGCTGATCGTCAAAAAGCCACTTCACCCGGGGGCCGGTCCCCGGGTGAAGTGGCTTACCGCTGCACCTGGCTGCATCAATGGACGATTGTCCGGTCGAGTGAGGCCAGCAGCATGGTCGCCATCAGGCCGGCGAACAGCGTGCCGAACCGCTGTGGCAGGGCGGAGGAGTCGGGCTGCTCTGTCCGAGCGGTGGGGGAGGAGGCGGTCATCACGTGCTCCAAGACGGACGGGAGGCCGTGGTGGAGGGGCGAGGCAGGGCGAACCGATGAGAGGCCGCGTGGGGGCCATGGGCCGAGGACGGTCCGCAGCAAGGTCATCACGCGCTCCGCTTGCGCCGTCGTGCTGTCCTCCTGGTCCTGGGGGCTCTCCGCCACCCAGCTGTCCATGCTGATCCGGAGGACGGTCATCGCCAACGCGGTGATCAAGCGTGGCGGTTGGGCCTCCGGGGGCTCCCCAGTGCGTGCCGCCACGATGCCGGCCAGGAACCGCTCGAACTCCGCGAAGCCTGCCAGCCAGGACCGCGAGGTCGACCGTTTCCTCCAGGGTCTGGGCCAGGTGCTCCATCGCCGGCCGGAGCACGGCGCGAATCTCCGGTCGGCCGGCCTCGGTCAATCGCACCAATTCGGGACCGATGCGGACGCGACCTGTGGCGGAGGCTGCGACCAGCACGCCTTCGACCTCCAGTGCGGAGACCAGCCGGTGAATCGTCGAGCGCGGGAGCCCGGTGCGTACGGCGAGCTGGGAGAGGCTGAGTCCCTCCCGCTCGCCGGCGAGGGCGCGGAGCACCGCGACAGCCCGCCCGATGATCTTGATTCCGGCTTCGCCACCGTCCTGTGCGGCGGCTTCCTTGTGTGCAGCGTCAGGTGTCACTCGCCCAGCATGCGACTGCCGCCCGGGACAACGGCGTCTCGTGTAGCGGGCATTGCTGGTCGACGGGCTCGGCCTTTTTCGTTCACCTGTTGCGTTTCGGGCATGCCCACGTCCTGGCGAACAACGCGGGGATCAGGACCGTACGACGATCGGTACGTTCTCGTCTCTGAACCGGATGAGCGACCTGTTGAGTGACTGGGGTCGACCGGCTACGGTGCTGCCTCGCGTAAGAGGGCCAGGAGGGTGTGCGCCTGTGGTCTCGATCAAGGCCAGGACTGCGGCCGCCTCGCTCCCGATCCAGTGGGCGCCTGCCCTGCCGGGATACGGGCTCCCGCGCTTTGTGGGGAGTCCGGAGATCCTTGTGGCCTCCAGCAACACAGCGGTGGCTACGGCTTCGGTGGGGAGCTGCATGTGCGTAGTGTGCCCGCGTCCGGTATCGGGGCTGTGCACCCGCCCCGGAGGACCGACTCGCGCACTCACAGGCCGACCGAAGCGGAGCGCCTGCCGTGGAGCAGGATGCACGGTGCCGAGGAGACAGCTTCGAGCATGGGGAGGATGGATGTGACGCCGACGCCGCAGACTATGCGGCGGCCCGGGCGCGCGGTCCGGGCCGAAGACAATGGCGGGACATCGGCCGCCCGTAACGGTGCTCCGGGCCGCGCGGTCGTGTCGACAAACTCGAATCCGCCAGGTCGTTGGCCAGCGGCAGATCGAGATGAGCGCCGGGTTCCCGCGCGGTCAGTGGATGCCCGTCGAGGCGTGCTGGGGCAGGTATGCGCGACACCGGCCTTTGGCGGCGGTCGGCCGGGACAGCGTCGTACAGGTCGGTCGGCGGGCGGAATCTTGTCGGGCGTCCGCAGTGCTGCCGGATCTCGTGGGCTGAACACACAAGGCGGGTCTCGCTCCGGCCTCGCGGCACGGCGGGGGGCATCTCAATCGACTACGGCAGGTTCGGGCGGGGTGGTGTCGTCAACTCGCCGTCACATTTCGGGCCCGGGCGAAACGGTGGTGGCAGCGGGGTGATGTGCCCGGCGTCCGCGATGGTGCCGACGTGCTCCTGAAGGGCGGGGTGGGGACGGCCATCGAGCACGCGCGGTGCCGCGCAGAGCGTCAGCGACCGAAGGTAGCCGTCGGCGATCCACACACCTATCAGCGGCATGACGAAGGAGAGGGGCTGGCCTGCGAGGAGGCTCAGCACCACAGCCGCGGTCAGTACCGTGACCGGCGGATAGAGCAGGATGAAAGCCATGGTGGCCCGGGCGGTCTCCGAGCGGGAGGTGGACTTCTCGTTCCGATGGATCGCCGTGCACGCCACGACGAAGATCGCCACAACCGCGCCCGCGCTCAGCGCGGCGTTGAAGCGCAGGTCGGCGGAGGCGAGTCCCGTGAGGCCTGACCAGGCGATCAGGTTCGCTCCGATCACGAGGGCGCCCGTCCACACGATGACCCGCCGGCCCGGCTCGCGGTGTCCGTCCTGGCCCCCGGCCAGGACGGACACGTCGGTGCCGCGCGGCAGTAGCCACAGGCACAGGGCAACGGCGATGATTCCCAGGCCCGCTCCCATGGCCGTGATCAGACGCCATGCGTTCTCGACCGGCAGCGCGCCCGCCGTGTTCTGGGCGACGAATCCAGCGATGGGTATTCCTAGCGGAACTATTGCGAGTGAACGCCTGGCGCGGCTGGCCGCGTCCGCGCGGGCGCGCCTGCCTTTGGGGGCGGCGTTCTGACGCGCGGCCCCGATCCTGGTGGCGGAGTCCTTGACGAGACTCAGGGTCAGTGGAAACGCGACGCCTGTGCCGATTCCGGCGAGCATGCTGAGAAGTCCCAGTTGCCAAGGGGCGGTTGCGAGTGCGCAAGCCCCGGACCAGAGCGTGAGCCACAGGAGTGCGGCGAGCGTCGCCTGCCGGAGCCCGAGGCGCCGCGCCAGCGCCACTGCGGCGTGGACGCCGGCCAGAACGCCCAGAAAGGCTGTGCTCCCGATCAGCCCCGCAGCGCTGGGCGACAGGTGCCAGCCGGGTTCGTTCTGAAGGGAATCGAGGAAGTTGGGGAACGCGACGAGCTGGTAACTCTGTATGGCCAGAAGAAACAGTCCGAGTGGGACCAGACTGCGGCCCACAGGGAGGGTGACGGTGTCGGACGGCATGCCGGCCTCCAGATGGCGAACGGAAGGAAGGGACCAGCGCCCGGGACGGAGCCGGGGCCGCGGTTGCGGGGATCTCGCGGTCGGATGTTTTCTGCCGAATGCCGGGAGCGCGCCGGCCATGATTCGGCGGCGTCGAATCATGCGGGTCAGCTTCGGGGCGTGCCGTTCAGGGGCAGGGCGCGGTGGTAGGCGGCGACGGCCACCGCGGCGACCGCGACGTGCATGAGCACCAGTCCGACGATCCCGGCGGCATCGGCGTGCGGAATGTAGTCGCTGACGAGCATCAGCAGGTCGGGGACGAAGGAGATGACCACGACGGCGGGGACCAGCCAGGACAGCAGGGCGCGCGGCCGGGCCGACCACCGGCGGATCACCGCCCATCCGACCGCGCCGATGATGACGCCCAGGACAGTGAAGGTGACGTATGGCCCGGGCTGGAGGGGCTCGAAGTCGTCGGAGGCTCCGGCCGCCCGGGAGACCAGGGCGATCAGCGCGTCGGCGATGATCGCGGCCACGGTGCCCGCGATCAGCCATCCCGCGACGGCGGTCCGGCTGGGCGCGGAGCGTATGGACCGCGCCGGTGCAGGGGTGGCGGAGGAAGGCGTGGTGGACATGGGAAGACTCTTTCGGTGACGGGCGGTCGGCCGCTTGGGGCCCTGTGTTCCGCCCGGGCGTCAGGCGGTTTTCGGAAGCGGCTGTCTACACCACCCGCCACCTACAGAGCATGTGGGGGTTCAAGAGCCGGATCGACTACGGGAACGAGAACTCGGCCGGACCCACCGTGGGACTGGCCGCATAGGAAGGGCTCCACACTTCGAGGGGATTGTTCGAGGGGATTGACAGACGTCGGCTGCTCATCGGGCATGCACGCGGACGCCGGTGCTCATCGACCGCGCACGACGTGCAGCACCTTGGTCTCGGTGTAGGACAGCAGGCCGGCCAGTCCGTTGGCCACGCCGAGGCCACTCCACTTGTGCCCGCTGAAAGACACGCCCGGTGCCGGCATGCCGTGCGTGTTGACCCAGGAGGTCCCGCATTCCAGCCGGGCCGCCACCGCCGCGGCCCGCTCCGGGTCCGCGCTCCACACCGAGCCGTCGAGCCCGAAGTGCGTACCGTTGGCACGGGCCACCGCCTCTTCGACGTCGTCGTACGGGATCACCGGCAGAACGGGCCCGAACTGTTCCTCGTCGACGACGCGCACGCCGTCCTCGAGATCCCTCAGGATGGTCGGCGCGAAGAAGTAGCCGTCACCGTCCAGGCGCCGGCCTCCGGCGGCCGCGGTGGCACCGCCGGCCAGCGCGTCCGACACCAGCTCCTGGACCCTGGCGAACTGCGGCGCGGTGGCGAGCGGGCCCATCTGGACGCCGGGGAGCATGCCGTCACCCACTTGGACCGACCGTGCCCGGTCCGCCAGGGCGTCGACCACCTCGGTGTACCGGGCGCGTGGTACGTAGAGACGTTTCATCGCCGCGCAGATCTGCCCGCAGTTGACGAACGCGCCCCAGAACAGCTTCTCGGCCATGGCGTCGAGGTCGACGTCGTCGAGGAGGATGCCCGCGTCGTTGCCGCCCAGCTCCAGGGTGATGCGCTTGAGGTCGGGCGCAGCCGACGCCGCCACGTGCTTTCCGGTGGCGACCGAACCCGTGAACGTCACCTTGCGGACCAGGGGGTGTTCGGCGAGCTGTGCACCCAGCGGGTCCCGGCCGCTGATGACGTTCAGCACGCCCGGCGGCAGCACGTCACGCAGAACGACTCCGAGTGCGAGCGAGGACAGCGGCGTGAAAGGAGACGGTTTCAGTACCACTGTGTTGCCCGCCAGCAGGGCAGGCGCGAATTTCATCGCGGCCTGGATCAGCGGGACATTCCACGGGGTGATCGCCGCGACCACGCCCATGGGCTGGTGCAGCACCTCGATCCGCTCCTCGTCGTCCCGGATCACCTCCCGGGGCACGTCGAGGGCGGCCGTGCCCCGCAGGGTCATCGCGGTCACCATCACCTCGAAACGGGCGTCGGCCAGAGGCTTGCCCTGCTCCAGTGTGAGCAGGGTGACGAGTTCCTCGGCGCTCTCCTCGATGCGTGCGGCCGCGGCCAGCAGCGCGCTGCGGCGAGCGTCCATGTCGTCACGCCAGAGTGGGAAGGCGTCGGCGGCCGCTTGCACCGCGTCGTCCAGCTGGGCCGGTGAGCAGTCGGGCGCCTGGGCGAACACCCGGCCGGTGGCGGGGTTGTGCACCCCGAAGGTATCGACAGTGTGGACGTCCTTGCCGCCCACTGTCATCGGGTGGTTTTGCTCGGACACGGTGTCTCCTGGAGTGTGGGGCGGCCGTTGCCGTCGGGAGGTGAGGAGTGTGGCGGTGAGATCAGCGAGTACCGCGGGCGGAACGGGGTCGGAGTTCCGTCAGGACACGACGTGCATGCGGCAGGGAACGGTGTTGAGCTCGTCCGGTCCGTTCTCGCCCACGACGACGGTGCCGCCGATGTTGACGCGGTGCTGTCCCGTACAGGCGTTGGGTTCGAAAGCGAACGCCATGCCGGGGACGAGTTCCAGGTCGGAGATCGGCTCGACGGTACGGAAGACACGGCGGCTGTCCTGGCCGGGGATCTGTTCGGCGTTCAGCGCGATGTGCCCCGCGAAGGCCGCGGGAGTGAGACTGTGCACCAGGGGGGTCATGTTGTAGTGGCCGGTCTTCAGGAGGGGCTCGCTCATGGCCCGGGCGACGTCGAGGAAGGCGGCTCCCGGACGCAGGGCCCGGAGGCCGGCGTCGTAGCAGTCACGGGCGATGTCGTGGAGCGTGTGCAGCACCTTCGTACGGGCTCGACCGCGACGGACATCTGGACCTGTGTCTCGAATCCGCCGTAGCAGGACATGATCTCGGCCTGGACCAGGTCGCCGGGCTGAACTGTCCGGGAGGCGCCGCCGGCGTAGGTCCAGTAGGGCGGAGCCCAACCCGGGTCGTCCGCGCCGACACTCATGATGACGTGGGGGTAGGTGGTGGTGCACGAGTTGCGGTGGAGGACCTCCACGGCTGCCGCGTAGATCTCGGCCTCGCGCACGCCGGGCCGGATCATCTCCAACATGGTCTGGCAGGCTTCCTCGGCCGCCTGGGCGGCGAAGCGGACCAGTTCCAGTTCCTGCGGCGTCTTGGGCAGCATCGTCTGGGCGAAGTCGAGGGACATGTCCTCGAATTCGGCCTCGGGCAGGTTGTTGAGGACGTAGTCCCACATCATGTGGGTGATGAGGCCCTCCATTTCCCCCGCCGAGCTCCCGGTCATTCCGACCACACCGATACGACTGGACGTCAGTCCCTCTTCGGTGAGTGCCTGGACCACCCCGCGGCCGAACGGACCGACGCGTACATCGTCGATCCAGAAGCGCACATCCCGCATGTTCGCGGCCAGGCGGCGGGTGTAGCGGTGGTGGGTCCAGGTGAGGTGGACGGGGTCGCGTTCGGCGAAGAAGACGACGACGCCGTCGAGGACCTCGTTGGCGAGGTAACCCTCGTACCGTTCACGGCCCTTGAGCCCGAAGACGAGCAGACAGTCGAGGCCCTTGTCCCGCATGAAGTCACGCGTGCGCTGCCAGCGCAGTTCGCGGGCGGCGAAGGGAAGGACCGGGTACTGTTTCGCGGTCATGCCCCTACCCCCTCGGTCGCCTCGACGAGATCGCTCTCCAGGATCCTCGGATCGGCGCCCGCCGCCTCTGCCACGTCCCGGTAGTACGGCAACCAGTCGGCGCCCTCGGGGACGTGACCGCCGCCGGCCATGAGGCCCCGGGTGAACTCGGCGTCGTCCAGGGTGGCCGGGAGGTCCCCGGTTGTTGCGCGCAGCCACATCTGGATCTCCAGCTCCTCGTCGTCGGCGACCACGCCGATCACGGGCAGCGGTGGTGGGGTCTCGCGCGACCCCATGTAGATCCAGACGACGCCGTTGCGTTCCCGCACCGAGTAGGCCTTGGCTCGCACACGGGTGGGCACGCGTCTTCCCGCACTGCTGGGAATGTCGGTGACGCGGCCCTGCACGTCGAACATCCAGCCGTGGTAGGAGCAGCGCAGCCCGCCGTTATCGATGCGGCCGGAGAACAGGGAGGCACAGCGGTGCGGACAGCGGTGGTCGAAGATGCCCATCCGGCCGCCGCTGTCGCGGAAGCCGACGAGGCGCTCGCCCAGCGCCATCAGGCGGATCGGGGCACCATCGGCCTCGAACTCGGAGGACCGGGCTATCGGCAGCCAGAACTGGCGGAAGAACTCTCCGGTCGGACTGCCGGGGCCGACTTGCGTCAGCTTGGCGAAGGGGTCGGTCATGGAGCGATCCATCTCTGTACGAGGTCGATGGTTCATCCGGATCACCAGGCGCGTGCGGGCCCGAGCAGGTTCATCCCGTCCAGCGGATACAGGTCGCTGACCTCTGGTGTGGCCCATCCGAGGTCGACCGGGTGAGTGACCTCGGCGAAGGTCAGGGCGAGCTCGAAGAGGGCCTGCTCCCGCGGGGGCATGTCGTCGAGGGGGAAGGCGTTCAGATGGTTCACCACCGCTTCGATACGGGGAAGCATTACGGCGCACAGGTCACGCAGCTCCTCGATGTCGGCAGCGGCCATCGCCTCCATCCGCTCCTGTGCGTCGCGCAGGCGCCACCGCTCCAGGAAGCGCTCCAGGTCGGCAAATCCTTCGGGAAGTCCGGCTTCTGCGGAGAGCTCCATCACTTGGCTCCGATCAGTTCGTCGATGAGTCCGTAGCGGTGCTGGAGCGCGAACTCCTGCAGGGAGAGGTACAGGTCGCTGATGGCACCCGACTCGAGGCCGCGCTGCACGTCCTCCATGGCGGCCAGGTCCTCCCGGGACACCGTGTACTGCAGGGCCCGGCTGTACGCCTGGGCCAGGCGGTCGCCGGCGTGCCGGGCCTTGCGGCCATAGACGTCGAAGACGACGCGGGAGTGGTTGCGGTCGATCGGCCAGACCGTGACGGTGCTGTACCAGTGCGAGCCGTTGAGGATGGCCACGTTGGGGAACTGCCACACGATGTCGAAGAACCAGGGGTGGTAGCGGGTGCGGTTCACCGCCGGCGGCAGCATGGAGAAGTCGGTCTCGACCGCCGGTGTCTGCTTGTACCCGAGGTCGTACAGGGCACCCTCGACGGGCGGGCTGACGTAGTCGGGGTTGGAGGGGTTGCTGGAGCGGATGTGGCGGTCGTACATGTCGACCACGGGCTTGTGCCGCATCGGATTGCTCTTGCCGGCCAGCTTCGGCTGGGTGCGCCGATGCAGGAAGACGGTGTGGTACCCCTCCGAGAATGCGTCCATGGCGATGTTCCAGTTGGCCCGGACGTCGATGGACCAGCAGCTGACCTTCTCCATCTCGCTGTAGTAGCCGTCGAAGCCCTCGGCGAGCTCCCCCAGCCAGCTGTCGAGCGGCTCGGGGTTGTCACTGAAGTTGGCGTAGATGAGGCCGGACCGGACCTCGACGCGGATCGGCACCAGTCCGAGACGGGACTTGTCGACGGAGCGGAACTGCTTCTCGTCCGGCACCGAGCGCAGTGATCCGTCACCGGTGTACGACCAGCCGTGGAGCCAGCAGGTGTGCGCGGACGACGTCCCCTCGGCGAAACCGCAGGCCGTGGGGATCACCTTCTTGCCGCGGTGGCGGCACACGTTGTGGAACGCACGCACCTGCCCGTCCCGGCCCCGCTGGACCAGTACCGAGATGTTGAAGGTGGGCACGTCCAGGACGTAGTAACTCCCCGGCTTGGGAAGGTCGTTGACGTTTCCGACCAGGAACCAGGACGGACGGAAGACCTTCTCGACGACTGCGTCGTGGTACTCCTGCGTCAATTTGTCCTTGACGGACACGACGTCACGCAGGCCGGCGAACGGGTTGGGCGGGGACGGGGTCCCGCCGGTGAGTGGGGAAGCAGGGCTGACAGCGGCTTCAGACATATGATCTCCATAAGTTAGGACGCTAGTCCTGTAACATGGGACCGTATGGGAAGGGGGGGGCCGCCTGGCAAGCGAAGTGGCCTGGGACGCCTTTTCCTGCAGGCAGGTTGACTTCGCCTGGCATCTGGATGGCGCTCCGGCCCGACTTGACCTCTTCGTGATGCGGTTATACGGTCCCCATAGTGTCCTAAGTTTACAGATTTAATTCCTGACTATCAGGACACCTCAGGTGCATGACAAGGAGGACCATCCATGTGGGACCCCAGCAACATGTTTCTCAACGGGCCGTACGCACCCTGGCGCGAGGAGGGCGAGGCCTTCGACCTGGAGATCGAGGGCCGGCTCCCCGACGGGCTGAGCGGTGCCCTGTTCCGGGTCGGCCCCAGCCCGCTCCACCGCCCGGAGAATCCGAGCAGGTATCACTGGTTCGACGGCGACGGCATGGTCCACGCCATCTTCCTGCGTGACGGCCGGGCGACCTACCGCAACCGCTACGTGCAGACCGCGGGCCTGAAGGAAGAGATGGAGCTGGGCCGGGCGATCTACGGCGGTTTCATGAACGGCAGGGACACCCCCCTGCCGTCCGGCAAGTTCCCGAACAACCCCGCCAACACGCACGTGCAGCTGTACGGCAGCCGTCTGCTGGCCTTCTGTGAGGGCTACCCTCCGCGCGAATTGCGACCGGACACCCTGGAGACGGTCAGCGAGCAGTACAACTTCCGCGGCGGAGTCGTCGGTCCCCTGACCGCGCACCACAAGGTCGATCCGACGAACGGCGACTTCCTCACCTTCGGCAACATGGACGGCGCGGTCACGTGGTACCGGGCCGACCGCGACGGGAACATCCTCGACCGTCACTCGGTCGACCTGGGGTTCCCCGCCCTCACTCATGACTACGCCGTAACCACCGATTACGCGATCTGGCTGGTCAGCCCGGCAACGGCACGCTTCGAGCGCATCCTCAACGGTCAGCCTTCGACGGTCTGGGAGCCGGAGAAGCTGGACACATGTCGGTGGGCCGTCCTGCATCGCAGGACAGGCGAGGTGACGTGGATAGAAGCCTCCGACGCCTTCTCCGCGTCACACTTCCTCAACGCCTACCAGGACGGCACGAAGATCATCGTCGACGGGCACCGCGTCGGCCAGTTCGGTCCCACCCTGAAGGACCTGGAGTCACCGCCGCCCGGCGGGGACTGGAACTGGTGGTTCAAGGAGATCATCACCACCCCCTGGCGCTGGGAACTCGACCTCGCCACGGGGAAGAGCAGGGACATTGAGGTCACCGATATCCAGGGAGAGTTCCCCCGGATCAACGATCAGCGAGCCGGGCTGTCCCACCAGTACGGCTACTACACGACGACACGCGGAGCCGGCGACTGGTTCACCGACGGCCTGGCCAAGCACGACTACCGCACGGGCGAGACGTCGATCCAGACACTCGACGGTGTCCTGACCTCCCCGGGCGAGCCCGTCTTCGTGCCCCGCCCCGGCGCCCAGGCCGAGGACGACGGCTGGCTGCTGTCGATCTGGTGGGACCCGACCACCGACCGCAGCGAGGTCATCGTCCAGGAAGCCCAGGACTTCACGGGCACGCCCATCGCCCGGATCAAGCTCAACCACCGGGTCCCCCTGGGCTTCCACGGCAGCTGGTCCGACGCAGCCGAGCTCGACGCCGCGGTGCGCGGCGCCTGAGTCATCGGTGATCCCTCGCCGGCGGGGTGCTACGGCTCCCCGCCGGCCATCGCATGCCCGCACCCCGGTGCGCAGGGCACGCCAGGAAGCGGACGGACTTGCCCTCAGTCGCCTTCGTCTGAAGTGGCGCCGAACTGAGCATGGTCCTGGGATACGACGACGACCTGGCCCAGGGTGGCCGAGCAGCGCCGGTCCCGTGAACAGGAGCAGGGTGGCTGCGGGGCACAACGGGTGGCCCCTGCGGGGCACCGGAGGGGCTGCGAATGCCTGTCGTAGCGCTGTGATCTGAGGGTGAGGAAGCGTCGTTCGCCGGGCCGCGAGGCAGCCGATCCCGACGACGAGAACCACCCGTCAGACAGTCCTGCGGGCGAGTCGCTGGGCCGCGCCACCGTTACCTGACTCTCTGTCAGTTCTCGTATTCCTCTCCCGGGTCTCCCAGTTGGGTGGGTGAGAGTCGGGCTCTGTTCGCGATCAGCCCTATGCAGCCGCCCCCCATGTCCCGTCTCGCCTGAGGAAGCCATGTCACCCACCCCCCACAGCACGGCTTTCACGCACAGCCCCGGCCGGACCGTCGCCTTCCAACCCCCTGGCGGGGCCGCCCACGCCGGCTCCGGGACGGCGAGCGTGGAGATCGTCGTGCCCGTCCACAACGAGGAACGCGCTCTGCCGGGCTGCCTGCGTACCCTGCACACACGGCTGACCGAGGGCCACCGAGACTTCTGACGAGAGCTGATTCCCTTCCATGAACGAGTCCCACCGGACCCTGTCCGTCACGCCGGTGTCTGACGGTCCCTCGGAAACTCCTCCTCGCTCCCTGCCCGCCTGGGCGGCGCCGGCCGCTCCCGGCGCCATCCTGCTCGTCGCAGCCACGGCTGGGCGCCCGGTTCGTTGGGCTGGGGCAACAGCTACTACTCCGCGGCCGTGAAGTCGATGGGGAAGAGCTGGACCTACTTCCTCTTCGGCTCCTACGACCCGGCCGGGGTCGTCACTGTCGACAAGCCGCCCGCCGCGCTGTGGCCCCAGGTCATCAGCAGCAAGATCTTCGGGCTGCACGGGTGGGCCGCTGCCGTCGCGGTCGAGTCGGGAGTGGTGTAGCCGACCTGACGGCGGTCGCGCCGCGTGCATGAGGGTGTGCCGACCGGTCCGCGTGCCTCTTCAGGTGTGGTGTGGCGCACGCAGCGCGCGGGGTACACGCCGGGGAGTCATGCGGACTCGTCCTGCGGCAACGGTCGGCTGTTGATCGCGTCGGTGATGGCGTAGGCGATACGGACGAAGGACTCTGCCTGCTGCGCCGACAGGTCCCGCGCGGAGGTCTCCTCCAAGGCGCGCCACATGGCGGAGATGGGCTCACGCAGGGCGCGGCCCTCGTCGGTGAGGTGGACGACCATGACCCGCCGGTCGTGTTCCGCCGGCTCGCGGATGAGCAGGCCGGCGTCCTGCATGCGGCGGAGCGACTTGGAGACGGTGGAGTGGTCCAGACCGACGCTGTCGAGCAGTTCGGACTGGGTCTGGCCGTCCCGGTCGAGGAGTTGCATCAGCAGCAGTTCCTGTCCGGGATGCAGGTTCATCTCGCGAAGCATGGCGGCGGCGCGGGCCCGGTGAGCGCGGGCGAGCTGGAAGATCGCGTAGCTCATCGGCCCCTCGCCGGCCGTGCTGGGTGTGCTGGTTGTGGGCATGGTTCGGTTCCTCAGACGGTGTAGGTGGGGTAGTCGGTGTAGCCGGCCACTCCGCCGCCGTAGAAGGTCGCCGGGTCGGGGGTGTTCAGCGGCGCGTCAGAGCGTAGCCGCTCGACCAGGTCCGGGTTGGCGAGCGCGAGGGCGCCGACGGAGACGAGGTCGGCCGTACCGTCGTCGATGTCCATGGCGCGGGCGGGCAGGTCGGCGCCGGCCCGGTTGAGGATCAGCGTGGTCGGCCACAGCGCGCGCAGGGTACCCAGCAGCTTCTCGTCGCCCGCGTGGAGGACGTGGAGGTAGGCGAGGCCGAGCGGGCTCAGGGCGCGCACGAGAGCCGGATACAGCTCGGCGGTGTCGGACTCGGCGATGTCGTTGTAGGTGTTGCCGGGGGAGATGCGCAGACCGGTGCGGTCGGCACCGATTTCGTCGGCCACGGCAGCGGCGACCTCGACGGTGAAGCGGATTCGGTTGTCGAGGGAGCCTCCGTAGCGGTCGGTGCGCTGGTTGGTGCTGTCGGACAGGAACTGGTGCACCAGGTAGCCGTTGGCGCCGTGGATCTCCACGCCGTCCGCGCCTGCCGCGACGGCGGCCGCTGCGGCGCGGCGGAAGTCCTGGACGGTCGCTTCGACCTCCTGCGTCGACAGCGCCCGCGGTGTCGGCATCTCCTGAGGTCCGGACGCGGTGAACATCAGGCCCTGCGGGCGGATCGCCGAAGGGGCGACCGGCTGGCGCCCGTGGGGGGTGTTGTCGGGGTGGGCGATGCGGCCGGTGTGCATCAGCTGGATGACGATCCGGCCGTCGGCCGCGTGCACGGCGTCGGTGACCTTGCGCCACCCTGCAACCTGTTCGTCGTTGTGCATGCCGGGGGTGAGGAGGTATCCCTGGCCGTCGGCGGAGGGCTGGGTTCCCTCGGTGATGATGAGAGCGTGCGAGGCCCTCTGGGCGTAGTACTCGGCGTTCAGTTCGGTGGGGACGCCTTCAGGTGTGGAGCGGTCACGCGTCATGGGGGCCATGACCAGGCGGTGCGGGAGGGAAATGGCGCCGACGGTGGTCGGTGCCCACAGGGCGTTCAGCATGAATGGTCCTTCTGTCTATGAGGCGATGAACAGGGGTGATCGGAAAGGCAGGGAGTCCGGGGCGGAAGGCGAGGCGGGCGTGGTCAGCCGAGGGTGAGGACGAGCTTGCCCCGCACGTGCCCGGTGTCGCTGACCTGCTGGGCCGTGGCCGCCTGGTCGAGTGGGTAGGCGGTGACGGTGGTGAGAAGCTTGCCGGCCGCGGCATCCTGCGCCAGGGCGGCCAGGCGGGCGGTCGAGCGTTCCTGGGACCCCTGGGAGAAGGCGATGCCCAGCCGGCGCGCACCGAAGTCGGCGATGGTGACGATGCGGTCGGTGCCGCCCCGCAGGGCGATGGAGTCCTCCAGGGCTCCTTTCCCTGCGAGGTCGAACACCGCGTCCACGCCGGCGGGGGCCAGCGCCCGCACCCGCTCGACCAGGCCTTCGCCGTACACGGTCGCGCCGGCGCCGAGCGAGGTGAGGTAGTCCTGGTTGGAGGGGCCCGCGGTGGCGATCACGCGTGCTCCGCGGGCCGTGGCGAGCTGGACCGCAAGGGTTCCGACCGCTCCGGACGCGCCGTGCATCAGCACCGTCTCCCCGGCGCCGACGTCCAGCACGTTCAGGACCCGCTCGGCCGTCTCGCCCGCCACCGGCAGCGCGACCGCGTGCTGCCAGTCGAGGCCCGCGGGCTTGGCGGCCACGGTGGTGGCGAGCGCGTACTCGGCGTATGAGCCGGTGTCCGACCAGCCCAGCACCTCGTCGCCCACCTGCATGTTCCGCACACCCTCACCCACGGCGTCCACCACACCGGCGAGCTCGTGACCGGGAACGGAGGGGAGCGGTGTGGGGAACACGGCCTCCAGCGCCCCGGAGCGGATCTTGCCGTCCAGCGCGTTCACCCCGGCCGCCTTCACCCGGACCCGGACCTGCCCGGGGCCGGGCCGCGGAACCTCGATGTCCGCCTCCCGCAGCACTTCTGTGCCTCCGAACCGGTCGAACAGGATGGCTTTCATGACTGCTCCTCTCGTGCCACCGCCCATTTAGGTGGCTGGACACATGAATACGCTAACAGTAAACGTGTGGCTAGCCAAGTATTTGTGTGCGAGGGCTACGCGAGAGCGCCGCCCGACGTTCAGGCCATACAGGGACCGGAGGGGGAGGCCCGGAGCGGCGGGCCGGGCGGGGCGTGGTGCATGCCCGGGACTGCGGTGGAGCGCTGCCGTTCCGAGGCCCGGAACCTCGCCCAGCCGTGGAGGCCGCAGCGAAGCCGCGGTGCGGTTCGGCTCGTTGCGCGGCGCGGCCGAGGAACTCGAGGCCGTGCGGGGGTTCGACCAAGAGCGAGGGCCCGACGTGTATCGCGTGTGAAAGCCCCTGCCGGCAGCGACAGCGGGCGCACGGACGCGCCGGTATCAGTGACGGAGCCCCGTTATGCCGAACCGACGTTCGCCCTCGCCTATGTCATGGCTCGCCTCTTCGTCGGCCGTGTGTGGGATCGCCGCCGTCAAAGGGTGCAGGGCTGGCCCGCTGCCCGTTTCACCGCGGGACTCGCGCCGTGGATCGCCTCCGGGCCGCGGAACCGGTACGGCTGTGGGCCGCGGGCCTGACGATCGACCTCGCGCTCAACGTGGCAATCACGGCACGTGCGAGCCCGGGGCCTCCCGCCAGGGATGGGACGGCCGCGTGAATCCGGCGCGGCCGACAGTGCTTTGGAGCCCGCGGGGCGGCTGCCGGCCTCGGCCGGGGAACCACTCTCGTGCGCGTCGATCACGAGCATCTCACCGAGCGGCTTGGGCCGTTCGTCCTGATCGTGCTGGGCGAAGGTCTCCACCAGCTGGTCGACGCCGTCACCGAGGGTCCCTCAGGCCAGTTCACTTGCGGAGGCGACCACCACGCCGTACGCGTCGGCGACGGTCGCCAGCGCACTGCGGTGCAGTTCGTCCGCGGACACGTCCACGATCGACCGGGTGGCGCACGTGTCCGCCGGCACGGTGGGCCTGTTGCCGCGCAGGGCCGCGGACGCCGTCGTGTACGCGACGCACATGTGGGTCATGAACCCGGCGACGATGACGGTCTCGTTGCCGGCCTCGTCCACGAGCTTGCCGAGGTCCGTTCCGTGGAAGGCGTCGGGGGCGTGCTTGACGACCACGGGCTCGCCCTCGACCGGCGCCACGCCGGGGTGGATCCGGCCGATCTCCGTGCGGATGTCGTACGGCGAACCCTCCCCGTCGTCGTGCTGGACGTGGATGATGCGGGCTCCGGCCCTGCGGGCGCGGGCGAGCAGGTCCGCCGCGGCGTCCAGGGCGGGCTTCCAGCCGTCGAGCTCCATCACCCCGCGGGTGTAGGTGTTCTGATAGTCGACGAGGATCAGCGTCGAGGACGCGAGGGCCGCGGGGGCGGGGTCGGCATGGCCGAGTTCACGCAGCGTCTTGCTTGCCACAGGTCTTCTCCTGGGTTCTGCCGGGGGCTTGAGAGGGCTGTTCAACGACCTGTTGAACACACATGCGACGCTATGGCGCGAACAAGGGTGTCGGCAATGACGCACTACTTGCAGAAAACGACGCCCGCGGCTGGGCACGAAATCGGGGGTCGCAGGATGGGGACCGTGAATCGGCTGATCGTGGTCGTGCTGTTCGAAGGCGTCGACCTTCTCGACGTCACCGGCCCGCCGGAGGTGTTCTCCCTCGTCCGGCACGAGACCACGGACGGAGCGGGCTACGAGGTCGTCCTGGCCGCCGAGACCCTGGAGCCGGTGACCACGGCGGCCGGCGTGCGGATCCTGCCCGACGCCACCTTCCGCGAAGTCGGCGCACGGCCGATCGACACCCTGCTGGTGCCCGGCTCCGTGGAGTCCGTCGAGGCCGACGGTGACCAAATCGTCCGGCCCGTGGTCGAGCCCGGCACGGTGGCCCGGGTGAAGGCCCTGGCCACTCGCACCCGGCGCGTGGCCTCGGTGTGCGTCGGTGCGCACATCCTCGCCGCCGCGGGGCTCCTCGACGGCAAGCGCGCCACCACTCACTGGTCGACGGCGCAGCGGCTCGCCGAAGACCATCCGGCGGTGCGGGTCGACCCGGATCCGATCTTCATCCGCGAGGAGGGCGGGATCTGGACCGGCGCGGGGATCAGCGCCTGCCTGGACCTGTCCCTCGCTCTGGTCGCGGAGGACTTCGGGGAGCCGGTCGCGTTGCGCGTCGCCCGCGAACTCGTGATGTACCTGAAGCGGCCCGGCGGGCAGTCCCAGTTCAGCGTGCCGTTGGAGCAGGTGTCCACGACGCGGCGCATCGAGGAGCTCCGGCATCACATCCTGAACCACCTCGGCGAGCGCCTCACCGTCCCGGACCTGGCCGCGTACGCGCATGTCAGCGACCGGCAGCTCACCCGCGTCTTCAAGACCGAACTCGGTACGACACCGCACGCCTACATCGAGTCGGCCCGGGTCGAGATGGCCCGCAACCTGCTGGAGACCACCGACGACACCCTGGAACGCGTCGCCTCCGCGTGCGGGTTCGGCACCGTCGACACCCTCATCCGGGCGTTCCGCCGCCGCCTCGCCGCGACGCCGGGCGAGTACCGGGCGAGGTTCCGCGCCACCCCGGTACGGAGGACGGCAGAAACGGTGTGAGCAGCTACGGAACCACCGTCACCGGCCACCGCCCCGCCTTCACCAGCCGCACGGCGACCGAACCGACGATCCGGTGCCCGGCCTGCTCGGAGGCGCCCACCACCACCGCGTCCGCCTTCAGCTCGTCCGCCGCCTTGACCAGGCCGCTGTAGGGGTCGCCTCGGAAGGTGTGGAACTCCCAGCGGACCTCGAATATCCCCTTGAGCCGCTCGGTGGCGTCCCGGATGTAGGTCTTGAGGTCCTCGGCGATCTCGTCCGTCGTCTCGGCGACCGGCGCCCCCATCGCCGCGCCCGCGGCCATCACCGGCTGCACATACACGACGGCGAGCAGCGCGTGCTGACGCCGGGCCAGACCGCCGGCATATGCCGCAGCGCGTAGGGAGGAGTCCGAGCCGTCCACTCCGACCACGATGACCTTGGGCCCGTCGGTGCCCCGCTCGAACTGGTGCGAGTGCTGTTCCGTCACGGCTGTGAGGCTATCGGAAACCGCAGGTCCCGCCGCCATGCGGGCCCTCTCGACGGGCGAGGCGCCCGAGCCCTTCCTACAGTCGGAACCATGAGTGCCACAGTGGAGGCCTCGCCGTCCAAGGACGCCCCGGGCCCGATACGGCCGCCCGGGAACGGGCCGACGAGCAAGGTGCCCGAGGTCTTCGCGGCCTTCTTCGGCGCCCTCGGCCTGCTCTGCGGCCTGCTGGCCCTCATCCCTCCGGTGCGCGTCCTGCTGCGCCCCGTGGTCCGCTTCCTCGACCTGCTCATCGTCCCGGTCAGCGCCAACCTCGCCTACGCCGTCTTCCTCTTCCTGCTCGCCGCCGCCACGGCAGCCCGCAAGAAGATCGCCTGGTGGCTGGTGGTCGTCTACCTCGGACTGCTGGTCCTCGACGACATCCTGGGCGTGGCGCTGGGCCTGTATGTCGAGTCCGTCCCCTCCCTCGTCGTCTGCGGTCTCGCACTGAGCGTGCTGATCGTCGCCCGCAGGGAGTTCTACGCCGCCTCCCGCCGCGCCGCCGTACGCCGGGCCCTGGTGGTGCTGCTGGCCGGGGTCGTCGTCGGCATCCTCGTCGGCTGGGGCCTGGTAGCCGCCTTCCCGGGCACCCTGCCTGAAGGCCAGCGCCTGCTGTGGGCCGCCAACCGTGTCTGCGGCGGCCTGGTCTCGGGCCGTTCCTTCGACGGCCGCCCGCCCCGTGCCCTGTTCTTCCTGCTCGGCCTCTTCGGCGCGCTCGCGCTGCTCAACGCCGCTGCCGCCCTGTTCCGTTCGCAACGCCTGGAAGGCGCCCTGCACGGCGACGAGGAACCCCGCATCCGCGCCCTCCTGGGGGCCTACGGCGAGCAGGACTCCCTCGGCTACTTCGCCACCCGCCGAGACAAGGCCGTCGTCTTCTCACCCAGCGGCAAGGCCGCCGTCACCTACCGCGTCGAGGCCGGCGTCTGCCTCGCCAGCGGTGACCCCGTCGGCGACCGGGAGGCCTGGCCGCACGCCATCGCCGCCTGGCTGGACGTGGCCCGCCGGCACGCCTGGGCGCCCGCCGCAATGGGTGCCTCCGAGGACGGCGCCAAGGCATTCGCCCGCGCCGGACTCGGCGCGCTCCAGCTCGGCGACGAGGCGATCCTGCACGTGCCCGGCTTCGACCTCGACGGCCGCGACATGCGGGTCACCCGGCAGGCCGTGCACCGGGTGCGCCGCACCGGCGCCCACTGCCGCGTCCGCCGCCACGCCACCCTCACCGACGAGGAGATGGAGGAGGTGATCGACAAGGCGGACGCCTGGCGTGACACCGAGACCGAACGCGGCTTCTCCATGGCCCTGGACCGCCTCGGCGACCCGGCCGACGGCGACTGCCTCCTCGTGGAGGCCCTCAGTGCGGACGGCCGCCTGCTCGCCCTGCTCTCCTTCGTGCCCTGGGGCCGCGACGGCGTCTCCCTCGACCTGATGCGCCGTGACCGCACCGCCCCCAACGGCGTCATGGAGTTCATGGTCGCCGAACTGTGCGCGGCGGCGCCGAAGCTGGGGATCCGCAGAATCTCGTTGAACTTCGCGGTCTTCCGCTCGGCCTTCGAGGAGGGCGCCCGCATCGGAGCCGGCCCGGTGCTCCGGCTGTGGCGGCGCCTGCTGCTGTTCTTCTCCAGGTGGTGGCAGCTGGAGGCCCTCTACCGCTCCAACGCCAAGTACCGGCCGGAATGGTACCCGCGCTTCATCTGCTACGGCGACACAGGCTCCCTCGCCCGCATCGGACTTGCCTCCGGCATAGCCGAAGGTTTCGTTTCGGTACCGTCCTTGCGCAAACTCTGGGGAAAGGGGCACCCGAAGGGCGCGTCCAGGCCCGCGACCACCGAGGGCCTGCCGTCGCTGTCGGCGCTCGGCCTCGACGGAGGGGGCGAGGCCGGGCCCGGCGAACCCCATGCCGGCCTGCCCGAACAGGCCCGCATCCGGCACCGCACCCTCGACCGCCTGCGCGCCGAGGGCACCGACCCCTACCCGGTCGGCATCCCGCAGCGCACCCACGCCCTCGCCGAGGTCCGCGAGGGCGAGCAGGTCACGGTCGCCGGCCGGATCATGCGGGTGCGCGACTTCGGCGGCATCGTCTTCGTCACGCTGCGCGACTGGTCCGGCGACCACCAAGTCGCCCTCACTCGCGAGGACTCCGGCCCCGCACTCGACCGCTTCACCGCCGACACGGACATCGGCGACCACATCAGCGCCACCGGCCGGGCCGGCCGGAGCGACAAGGGTGAACCGACCGTCTTCGTCACCTCCTGGCAACTGGTCGGCAAGTGCCTGCGCCCGCTTCCCGACAAACGCCGGGGCCTGGCCGACCCCGAGGCCAAGGTCCGGATGCGCTACCTCGACCTGGTCTCCAGCCCCGACGCCCGCCAGGTCGTCCGCGCCCGCTCAACCGCCGTACAGGCCCTGCGACAGGGCCTGTTGAGCCGCGGCTACCTCGAGGTCGAGACCCCGATGCTGCAGCAGATCCACGGCGGTGCCAACGCGCGCCCCTTCACCACCCACATCAATGCCTACGACCTCGACCTGTACCTGCGTATCGCGCCCGAGCTGTATCTGAAGCGGCTGTGCGTCGGCGGCCTGGAGAAGGTCTTCGAGATGGGCCGCACCTTCCGCAACGAGGGCGTCTCCTACAAGCACAACCCCGAGTTCACGATGCTGGAGGCCTACCAGGCCTTCGCCGACTACGACGTGATGCTCGACCTCACCCGCGAACTGATCCAGGGCGCGGCCACCGCCGCCTTCGGCACGCCGATCGCCCGCAAGGACGGCAAGGAGTACGACATCTCGGGCGCATGGCCGGTCAAGACGGTCTACGGCGCGATCTCGGAGGCGCTGGGGGAGGAGGTCGACGCCGACACGGAGCTGCCGGCGCTGCACCGGCTGTGCGACCGCGCCGGCGTGCCGTACACGCCGGACGACGGCCGCGGTGACGTCGTACTCGAAATGTACGAACGCCTGGTGGAGGAGAAGACCCGACTTCCCACCTTCTACAAGGACTTCCCGACCGACGTCTCCCCGTTGACCCGCCAGCACCGCACCGACCCACGGCTGGCCGAGCGCTGGGACCTGGTAGCCTTCGGCACCGAACTCGGCACGGCCTACTCAGAGTTGACGGACCCGGTCGAACAGCGCCGTCGGCTCACCGCCCAGTCCCTGCTCGCCGCCGGGGGAGACCCCGAGGCGATGGAACTGGACGAGGACTTCCTCGACGCCCTCGAATACGCGATGCCGCCCACCGGGGGCCTGGGCATCGGCGTCGACCGGCTCGTCATGTTCCTCACCGGCCTGACCATCCGCGAGACACTGCCGTTCCCCCTGGTGCGCCACCGCTGACCACCAGGGCCGCGGTGGGAGCAGCAGCCGCAGATCGTCTCCCCAGGAGTCGAGGACCTCGCCGTGCCCCGCGGCCCGCGCGGTCCCTGCGATGTCAGCGAACAGGGCGCGCTGGGTGTGCGGATCACCGTCGGCCAGCATACGGCGCAGCACCGGCAGCAGCCGCCCGGCACGCCACCGGTCGTCGCCGAGCGGCTGCCGCTCCAGCTCCCACTGCAGGTACTTGTTGTACGGCCGTACCCGCCGGTGCAGGGCGAAGAGCACCTCCAGCGCGTACGGCACGCTCTCGGCGGCATCCAGGTGCCCCATGGCGTCGCGGCCGTCGCGATAGCTCTTCAGGGAGCGGTAGGTCTGGTTGACGTAGGCGTCCAGGTGGCCGGCCGCGG
The DNA here is from genome assembly GCF_021261325.1 of Streptomyces guryensis. Lineage (GTDB taxonomy): Bacteria > Actinomycetota > Actinomycetes > Streptomycetales > Streptomycetaceae > Streptomyces > Streptomyces guryensis. The sequence continues at coordinate 94,242 of NZ_JAJSBI010000027.1, forward strand.
CTGTGCGCGCCTCGTCGGGGTCCAGCGTCCGCTTGCGGTCGAGGACGGCGGCGATCTCACCGTCCAGCCGGTCGAGGAGCACCCGGGCGTACACGTACGAGTACCGGCTGAAGGCCGCCGGGTCGCCGGGCAGCCCACGCCGGCGGAACTCGGCGAGCGTGATGACGACCAGGTCCAGATGGGCCGAGCGGAACCCGTCCAGCTCACTGAGCGGCGAGGCGTCGCGGTCGCGCAGCACGACGTGCAGGTCGTGGTCGGAGTGGGCGGTCGGCATTCCGTCGTGCACCTGGGAGCCGCTGAGGACCAGCCCGACGACACCGGGGTCGCCGGCGGCCCGGGCGACGAAGGCCGCCAAGGTGGCCTCGGGGGTGTCGCCGGGAACAGGGGGAAGCGCATGCATGTCGGTGATCTCTCCGAGCGGATACGTGTACGGCCGACGGCCGGTGGCCGCGGACACGTATGGGGAACGGTTCGCGTCTGCGGCATCCGGGACACCGCGCGGGAGATCACTGCACGCGCTCGACGGTAGTCGCAACGCCCGTATGGAGGAAAGCGAATTCTTACGCAACTCCGCGCCTGCCGTGGGATACCCCGTCCGTCCGGGACACGCCCGGTGGCTTGGGCCGGGCGTGTGCTTTCCTGCCGCCGCTGCGGTGTTGTTGAGAGCGCCGGTCCCGGTTCGGGCGACTGATGAGTCATGAAGAAGGATCAGTTGCTCACGAGGCGCCGGGCGTTGATCGCCGGCGCCGCCGCTCTGGGCGCAGCCGGCGCCGCCGGTGTGCTCGCGTCGGGCGGGGGCGACGAGACGGATCGGCCCGCAGCCCCCGCCCCCCTCCCAGGCCCTCAGGAGAGCCACGCGCTCGAGCCGTCCGACTATCGCCTCCAGCCCCTGGCCGGATACGGGCAGGCGCGCACGGCCCCCCGCCCGACCCGCGTGCGGCATCAGCCGTTCCTGCGCGTGCACGGACGCGGTCGCACCATGGTGCTGACCTTCGACGACGGGCCCGACCCCCGCTACACCCCGCACATCCTGGACACCCTGGCCGAGTACGACGTCCGCGCCATGTTCTTCGTGTGCGGGGAGATGGCCGTCGACAACCAGGACCTGCTGGCCAGGATGGCCGACGACGGCCACATCGTCGGCAACCACACCTGGACCCACCCCCTGCTGACCCGCCTGAAGCGGTCCGAGATCCGCTCCGAGATGAAACGCACCAGCGACGTCATCGAGAACGCCTACGGCGAGCGGCCCCTGTGGTTCCGCGCACCCTACGGCGCCTGGAACCGTGCGGCCTTCCAACTCGGCGCGGAGATGGGGATGGAGCCCCTTGCCTGGACGGTCGACACCCTCGACTGGTCCACGCCCGGCACCCGCAGCATCGTCGACCGGGTCGAGGACGGAGCCGCCCCCGGCGTCGTGGTGCTCTCGCACGACGCCGGGGGCAACCGCTCCCAGAGTGTCCGGGCGCTGCGCCGCTATCTGCCGTATCTGCTCGATTCCGGTTACCACATCACCGTGCCGAGACGGCGTCCCGCATAGCCGGATTCCGCCCGCCCGGCCGGGGCACGCTCAGCGGACCTCGACCAGGCGGGCGAAGGTGACGACGTTTCCGTCGTAACCGTGTTTCTTGGAGAAACCGCCGCCGCAGGTGATGACCCGCAATTCCGCGGCGCCCTTGGAGGCGTAGACGCGGTCGCCTGGGAAGTTGTTCTTCTCGAAGACCTCGATGCCGTAGATCTCGAACACGGCCGTCTTTCCGTCCTTGCGGGCGACCTCGACGCGATTTCCCTTCTTCAGCGCCCCGAGGTTGTAGAACACCGCGGGGCCCTGCTTGTTGTCGACGTGGCCGACCACCACCGCGGTGCCCTTCTCGCCCGGGCTGACGGAACCGGTGAACCAGCCGGCCAGGTTCGGGTCCTCGGGCGGCGGGGCGCCGACCCAGCCGTCCGCGGCCAGGCCGACCTGCAGCACCGGTGCGTCGACCCGGATCGTGGGGATCCTGACCCGGTCGGGCGGAGAGAACGGCAGCGGCTGGACGGTGGCGGAGATGCCCACGGCGGCGGGGACACGGCTGTCCGCCGCCGCCGCGGTGGCGGGCTGCGGCGGGCCGACGTCGAACTCTCCCGAACCGTTCCGAATGAGCGCGACGCCGGTCAGCAGAACAAGCGCTATCACGCCCCAGGGGGCGCGCTTCTTCCGCCGCTCCTCCTCTTCGGCCAGTTCGGCCAGTTCGGACGCAGACATTCGTTTCCCCTCTCGACGAGGCCGTCGCCGCGTCATTCGCGCCTGAGGCAACGCTAGATGGCGTGTGGGGAACCGGCGACGGGGCGGATGCGAACGGGTGGCCCACCCCCTGGTGGTGCGCCATCCGAGTTGCCGCGGACAGGAAATTTCTGACGGTCCGTGACCTGCGGAGATATCTGATTATGTGCTTAATGCTCGGCGTGTCCTCTCACCAGGACGGACCATCGCCGAAATGCGGGCGCGTCCACCGCATCTGACTGTCTTTCTGGGAGGCGCTTTCTCGCCGACATTGCCGGGGACGGGACCCGGGGCGTCTTCCGCGGAGGATCACATGAGTAGTCATCGTGCCCTGGCGGTCTCTGCCGCCGCGGTCGCCGCCCTCGGCCTCGCCGCGCCCGCGGCCGCCGCGCGGGACGGCATGAACTTCAACCCGAGCAACATCGTCGCCCTGCCCAGTGTCATCGCCCGTGGTGGGCAGTTGACCATCACCGTCGACGGCTGCCCGGGCGGAGCCACTGCGACCTCGGACGCGTTCCCGAGCACGAACCTGATGACGGTCGCAGGCAGCAACACGGCGAGGGGCACCGCAACGGTGAACAGGGACGCGAGAAACGGTACGCACCCCATCACCGTCACCTGCGGCGGCAAGTCCCTGACCAACCCCGCCGCCTTCACCGTCATCGGCGGTGTCCAGGGCGGCTTCGGAGGCGGCAGCTCCAGCGGGGCGACGCCGACCGACGTGGCCATCGGCGGCGGGCTCGTGGCCGCGGCCGTCCTCGCCGGCGGAGCGTTCTGGCTGCGCCGGAGGTCCGAGAAGCGGATCTGACCCTCCCTCTTCGGAGAGCAGACCGCACGTCCAACCCGGAAAGCGGATCGCACGTCAAGTCCGCGGAGCAGATCGCGTGTTGAGGGCCTTCGCCTCCGATCCCCCGAGGGGATCCGGGGCGAAGGCCCTTTGTCAGGCACCTTCCTCGCCGCTGCGGCGGCGCGAGAGCCGGTACGCCGCGCCGACCGAGCCCGTGATGAGGGCGAGACCCATTCCGATCTCCTTGAGGTCGAACCCGGCGATGCTGCCGCCCACACCGGCGTGCACACCCCGGTGAGGCTGGTCCGGGACCGGGACGGGGTCGACCGGCACCGGTCTCGGGTGGTGCGGTTGGCCGCCCACGATGGTCAGATCCACCGATCCACTCGCACCGTCGCAGGAGAACCTCACCCGGTACACCGCACCCGGCTTGGCATCCCGGTCGACCACCGCCGTCGCCCAGGACCGTCCCGGCGCAATGACGACCGTGTCGAAGACCACCGAATGGACTGTCGCGGGCCCCTTGCAGTCGCCGTCCCGGTTCACATGCAGCTTGACCTGGCTGCCCGCCGCGACGGTCGACGGCAGCACGCTGAAGCCGAACGGAGCGAAGTTGTGGCCGTCGTCCCTCGCGACGGCGGCGGGTGAGGTGAGGGCGAGGACGCCGATGCCCAGTAGAGCGGCCGAAGCAATGCGTATTGCGCGCACGGTGGTTCCTCCGGTCCCCGAGGAGCAGCTGCGGACCCGTTCCGCTGTGGGTGGGAATGCACCTCGACAAGCGAAACGCTAGGAACAGGTGTCCGATCCCGCGATCGCTGTAGTGCGAACGGGGCAAACATGTGGGCCACCCAGGGGACGGCGGCGGCGTGGCGCGCGTCTCCCGGGTGGCCCGTCGTGTGCAGGCCGGCCGGTCAGGCCTGGATGTGCGGGAAGAGGTTCAGGAACGGTGCCGCCGAGGCCGTGATGCCCCGGGTGTAGGGCGCGTCGAAGTCCCAGATGAGGAAGAGCAGGAACGCGATCAGGGCGGAGAACAGCCCGGCGAGGACCAGTTCGCGCGTGGTGCGCCGGATCTGCAGCGCGAAGACCATGCCGATGGTGATCACGGCCCCGGCGAGCAGCCCGAACCACACCACGCCCGGCATGGTGGCCCCCATGGAGTCCGCCCGGGCGCTGCGGGCCTGGGCCGCCGCGGTGACCTGGTCCAGGAGCGGCTGGTAGGCCTGGGCCTCGAAGTCGGACTTCGGCTGGTAGTCGGTGACGTCCTGGCGGATGCGTTCGAAGAGCTCGTCACCGCGCGGCGTGACATGCCCGTCGTCGTCCATCACCTTCCACTCGGTGTTCACGACGTGTCCGACATAGGCGTTGACATCCTCCCGAATGCGGTCACGGACATCGGTCGGATAGACCCGCACCCGCTCCGAGATCTCGTGCAGCGCGACGGCCTCCGACTGCACATGGTCCTGGGCGGCGCTGCGGCCCTCCCACACCCCGGCGATGGCCAGGCCCAGGACGATGGCGTACACCACGCCGATCCACATCGTCATGTACTCGATGACGTCCGGGGTCTCGCTGGGATCCTCGTCCAAGGGCGCGGACCGGTGCCGTACGAAGGTGACGATGACCACCACGGAGCAGGCGGCCAGCATCGCGAGGGTGAGAACAAGCCATTCCGGCAAGAGGTGCCTCCAGGAATCAGCGCGGCCGCAACGCGGCGACGGCGATCACGGCGGGAACCGTGATGAGCAGGACGAAAATGACGGGTGAAGGACCGCCGCGCGGCGACCCGTTGGGCGCAGGCGCCCGATAGTGCGGGTAGGCCACCGGGGTCACGACCGGACGGGGGGTCGGCTTCGCCGGCGGTTTCGGAGCGACCGGAGCCGGAGCGACCGGAGCCGGAGCGGGCGGAGGAGTGACGCGCGGGCGCGGTGCCGCGGGCTTCGGGGCGGGCGGGGCAGGCAGCGGTGGCTTCGGCTTCGGCGTCGGCTTCGGTGCGGGCGCAGGAGGCGGAGGCTGAGGCAGAGGTGGAGGCGGCGGCTTCGGCTCGGGCGGCGCGGGCCTGGGAGTGGGAGGGGGCTTCGGTGTCGGCGCGGGTTCGGTACACATCGGCGGAGCCGGCCAGCCGAGGTCTCCGGCGACGGCCACCGCTTGGGTACCGTCCGGTCCGGTCGAGGCGTAGGCACAGGCATCGGCCGCGGCGACGCCCGCCGGTGCCCCCACCAGGAACCAGGTCAGAGACACCACGCAGGCCAGACGCGCCCCGAAGGGGCGCGGGGCTGTGTTGATTCGCGGCTCCGCCACGGGGCGCGACGAGCCACGACGAGGCCGCATGGGAAAGACGACCGATCGCCCCCCATCCCACGGAGCGCCACGCACCAACGCCCGTACAGTGAAGGCAGTTTGAGTCGGTTCGGGTCCATACACGCCGAAGATCATGAGCCCTGGCGCGCCAGGGCGTGCCGTATCGCGCCCCGATTGGCTCGAACGGGGGACGAGCCCCGTACGGCGGTTTGATCGCTGCGCACCCGGGCGCACAAGGAAGCGCACGCATGTGCGAGATCCCGCCCCGGTGCCGCAGGTTCCGGAAAGAAATTTGTGAGGCGGTTGAACACAACCGTGGGTCCCATTCGTACCCATGCTCGTGCGGCGACGCAGCAGGGCGCTGCAACACCTTTGCGATATTGGGGAGTTGACGATGAAGACCTCCTGGCGGAGCGCCTCACTCGTGGCAAGCGCTGTGGCCGTACTGGCCCTGACGACGGCGTGCGGTCAGGAAAGCGGTACGTCATCGGTGGGCAGCCAGAACGTGGGCGCCACCGCCCCGGCGGGCGGTTACGGCAGTGTCGGCGCAGCCGGTGCCGGCGCGAGCGCCAGCCCCAGCAATGGCTACGGCGCCGACGGCCAGAACTCCGGGGCCCAGTCCTCGGCCGCGGGCAAGCTCGCCGTCACCCAAAACGCCGAGCTCGGCAAGGTGCTGACGGACGGCAACGGCATGACGCTGTACCGCTTCGACGAGGACACCGCCGAGCCGCCCAAGTCCAACTGCGAGGGCGACTGCGCCAAGGCCTGGCCGCCGGTCGCCGCGGACGACGCCACCGCCGGCGCCGGCATCGACAAGGCCCTGCTCGGCGAGGTCACCCGGGCCGACGGCACCAAGCAGCTGACCATCGGCGGCTGGCCCGCGTACCGCTTTGCGAAGGACGCCAAGGCCGGAGACGTCGCCGGTCAGGGGGTGGGCGGCAAGTGGTTCGCGCTGGCCCCCGACGGCAAGAAGGCCACCCTGGCGAGCCTGCCCGGCCTGTCCGTGCGCAAGGACCCCAAGCTCGGTGACATCGTCGTCGACAAGAACGGAATGACGGTCTACCGCTTCCTGAAGGACGTGGCCTGGCCGAAGCCGATCTCCAACTGCACCGGTTCCTGCCTGGAGAAGTGGCCGGCGGTCGGGATCGTCTCCAAGGACGACACCAAGGGCATCGAGAAGAAGGGCCTGATGGGCTTCACCCGGCCCGACGGCGTCAAGCAGATGACCGTCGACTGCTGGCCCGCGTACACGTTCTCCGGCGACACCAAGCCCGGGGACACCAACGGTCAGGGCGTGGGCGGCACCTGGTACGCCATGGCGCCCGACGGAAAGCCGGTCGGCGCGCCGAAGAAGTAGCCATCACCTCCCCAGGGTTGATTGCAACGACAGCGCGTTCGGCCCCGGTCCGCCCCCTCCGCACCGCACGGAGGGGGCGGACCCTTTGGCGTTTCACCGCCGGGGGTCGGGGGCCCGCGGCGGAGCCGCTGATGTCACAGCCCCCGAAAGGCGCAGCTTCGGGCGAATGCGGCAAGTGCCGCAGGCAGTGACCGGGAACGGACGGTCAATTTCCGTTTGGGCTCGCCCCGTTGGCGGGCGATCAGTAGCCTCAGCTCGAACACCGGATCGCCTACGCCTTGGAGAGATAGATGGAGCGTCCCGCCTGGGCCCCACGGAGCATCGACATCTCGGTGCCCAGTGTCTCGCGGATCTACGACTACTACCTGGGCGGTTCGCACAACTTCGAGGTCGACCGGGAGGCGGCCCGCAAGGCGATGGAGTTCATGCCGGGACTTCCGAAGATCATGCAGGCGAACCGGGCGTTCATGCGGCGCGCGGTGCGCTTCGCGGTCGGCGAGGGCATCGACCAGTTCCTGGACGTCGGCTCCGGCATCCCCACCTTCGGCAACGTCCACGAAGTGGCGCAGTCGGCGAACTCCGGCGCGCGCGTGGTGTACGTCGACCACGACCCGGTCGCCGTCGCGCACAGCCAGGCGGTCCTCGCGGGCAACGACGGCACGGGAGTCGTCGCCGCCGACCTTCGCAAGCCCCAGGAGATCCTCGCGAGCCCCGGAGTGGAGCGCCTGATCGACCTGAACCGGCCAGTGGCGCTGCTTCTCGTTGCCATACTGCACTTCGTGGAAGACGCGGACGACCCTTACGAGGCGGTGGCTGAGTTGCGCGACGCGCTCGCGCCGGGCAGCCTGCTCGTCCTCACGCACGCCTCGTACGAGGGAATTCCGCTGCCGCCGGAGCGGGCCGAGGGCGCGGTGGACGTGTACAAGGACATCCGCAACCCGCTGATCATGCGCTCGCGCGACGACATCGCGCGGTTCTTCGAGGGGTACGACATGGTGGAACCGGGACTGGTGGCGCCGCCGCTGTGGCGGCCGCAGGAGGCACCGGAGGACGAGGATCCGTATGCCTTCTCCGGGTTCGTCGGCGTGGGGATCACGGCGTGATCGCGGAGCCGGACGGGCAGCAGGACAGACAGCGCAGGTTCGCGACGATCTGGAGCCGGGCGGTGTTCCCGGTGACCTCGACATCGCTGACCCGGCCGGAGTTCGAGGAGCAGCTCCTGCCGCTGGCCCGTCGGTTGAGCCAGGCCCTGCACACCCGGACCCTCGATGCGGACGCGGGCCGGGCGGTCGGCGCCGCCCTCGTCGCCGCGCACTGCACCGACCCGGACGCGCTCACCCGCACCCTGGACTGCGTCGACGCCTACCTGGTGCTCTACTGCGGTGAGAACGGCGACCAGGAGGAACTGCGGACGCGTTCCTCGCGGTTGCAGCACGCCATGGCCGCCGGCTTCGCCGCGGCGCTGCGCGAGCGGACCCTGGCCGAGCAGGAGGCGATCTCCGCGGCCGCCCTGAAGGCGCAGGGCGTCGTCGCGCAGGCGCTGCACGCGACGGAGGCCCGCTTCCGCGCGGTCTTCGAGGGCGCGGCCATAGGAATCGGCATCGCCGACCTGGAGGGCCAGATCCTCCAGGTCAACGGCGCGCTGCTGCGCATGTTCGGCATCACGGACAAGATGGCCCACGGCCGCAACGTCCAGGAGTGGACCCACCCCGAGGACGCGCCGCAGACCTGGAAGCTCTACGAGGAACTCGTCCGCGGCGAGCGCGAGCACTACCACGTCGAAAAGGCCTTCTACCGCCCCGACGGAACGGTCCTGTGGACCAACCTGACGGTCTCCCTCCTGCGCGACCCGGACGGCAACCCGCAGTACCAGCTCGCCCTCATGGAGGACACCACCGAGCGGCGGCTGCTCAACCTCCGGCTGCGCTACGAGGCCACGCACGACGCGCTCACCGGCCTGCCCAACCGCACCTTCTTCTTCGAACGCCTGGAGAAGGCGCTGGGCGCGGGCCGGGGCCAGCGCTACGGCCTGTGCTACCTCGACCTGGACGGCTTCAAGACCGTCAACGACAGCCTCGGCCACGCGGCCGGCGACCGGCTGCTCGTCGAGGTCGCCGACCGGCTGCAGGGCTGCGCGACCGCGCCCGGCGAGATGGTCGCCCGGCTCGGCGGCGACGAGTTCGTGGCGCTGACCACCGGCGCCGACACCGAGCGGGAGGTCGACGAGCTCGCCGCCCGCATCATGAACGCCCTCATCGCCCCGATCAGCATCGACGGCCGGGAACTGACCGTGCGCGGCAGCATCGGCATCGTCGAGGGCCCGGCGGGCGAACGCAGCCCCGCGGAGGTGCTGCGCAGCGCCGACATCACCATGTACCGGGCCAAGTCGGCGGGCGGCAACCGCTTCGAGCTGGCCGACGAGGAGGCCGACGCCCGCGCCATCACCCGGCACGGACTGACCACCGCCCTGCCGGCGGCCCTGGACCGGGGCGAGTTCTTCATCGAGTACCAGCCACTGGTCCACCTCGGCGACGGCAGCGTGCGCGGCGCCGAGGCCCTGGTCCGCTGGCTGCACCCGCAGCACGGCATCCTCGGCCCGGACCGCTTCATCCCGCTCGCCGAACACACCGGTCTCATCGTGCCGCTCGGCCGCTGGGTCCTGGAACAGTCCGTCCGCCAGGCCCGCGAATGGCGAGAACGCTACGACGACGCGGGCCCCCTCCGTATCAACGTCAACCTCTCGCCCTGCCAGCTCACCCACCCCGGCCTGGTCCAGGACACCGTGGACATCCTGGAGCGCGCGGGCGTCGAGCCGGACGCGCTGTGCCTGGAGGTCACCGAGTCGGCACTGATCGGCGCCGACGACGACCTCCTCAAGCCGCTGCGCCGCCTTGCCGAGATGGGCGTCGACATCGCCCTCGACGACTTCGGCACCGGGTACTCGAACCTGGCGAACCTGCGCCGCCTGCCGGTGAGCATCCTCAAGCTGGACCGCTCCTTCACCCAGAGCATGCAGCAGTTCCCGGCGGACCCCGTCGACCTCAAGATCGTCGAAGGGATCGTTTCCCTGGCCCACAGCCTCGACCTCGCGGTGACGGTGGAGGGCGTGGAAACCGGGGCGCAGGCCGAGCAGTTGCGGATACTGGGCTGCGACACCGCCCAGGGCTGGTACTACGCCCGGCCGGGCCCACCCGACCGGCTGCACCAACTGGCGCTGGTGGACGCGACGGGCTGAGTCCCGCCCCGGCCCTACGGCAGCGGCAGTGAGCGCAGGGAAGCGTGGGTACGGGCCATGACGACGACGTGGCCCGTGTCCCCGCCCGGCGCGACGACCACGGGGTATTCGCCGCCTCTGGTCTGCGGGTACGCCGCGGACATGCGGGGCGCGGCGGTTCCGGTCCCCTGCGGACCGGCGTGCAGGTCGATCGTGATCACGCGGCCCCGCGAGGTGCGGTCGTTGACGGGGGTGAAGGTCACGAACCGGCCGTCGGCCACGGTGGCGTCCGCCTCGGTGGCGTATGTGCTCCACAGTCTGCGGTCGTTCTCGAGGTCGTACGCGTTCCAGTTGCCCGCACTCGTGTCCTCGGCGCCGGCCTCGTACAGCACCAGGACCCCGTCCTCGGAGATCACCCCGCGTACGGGCTTGTCGGCCGTGTTCCTCGGTGTCGGCAGCGGCCTCAGCGTCGCCGGATCCAGGTGCCGCATGGGCGCGAAGGTGTCCCCGGCGGAGATCGGGCTGCCGGTGCAGACCAGGTAGTGGCCGCCGGTCACGAGATGCGGGCACTCGACTCCCGTGGGGCCGGCCGCCACGGTGTCGCCGCTCCGGGCGTCGCGGGCGGTGACCCGGGTGCCGTCGGCCGTGTAGACGCGGCCCCGGAAGGCGGCCAGGGGTTCGCCCGTGCTCCAGGCGATGGTCCGGTGCCAGAGGGGCGTGCCGTCCGATGCGCGCACGGCGTCGAGGACGGCGGTGCCGGTGAAGGGATCCGGTGCGTCGAGAGCGTAGACGATTCCGTCCGCGGCGCCGACAGCGAAGTAGGCGCGTCCGGTGGGTAGTTGATGGGTCCACGCCTGCGTCCCCGTCCGCAGGTTCGCCGCGTGGAGCACACCCGCGACCCCGGTCACGGCACGTTCGTCGGCCGCGTCGACGACCAGTCCGGCGCTCTTTCCGTGGTCGCCCGCGGGCACGGTCCAGGTGACACGGCCGTCGGCCCGCGAACGCCCCACGAATCCGCCGGAGTCGGTCGCGCACACCACCTGGTGCGCTGTCGCGCCGCAACTGCCGTGGGCCTCGTGGCTGGAGAGGGACGCCGTCCACGCGCGCCACGGGCCCGAGACGGACGTCGGGGACGTCTCCACCGTCGGCTCGGAGCCGCCGGACGGTGACGCGACCGCCGGGCTCTTCGGCCCGCCGGACGCGGTGTTCCCCGCGCACCCCACCAGCACCAGCAGTGCCGCGCCCACCGCAACGATGCGCCGTTTCATCCCCGCCCACCCCCGTGTGAGAACCCCATGCTACGACCGCTCAGCGCTCCAGCAGCATCCGCTGCAACTCCCGAGCCGCCCGTGGCGGAGCCACATCGCTGCGGTGGGCCAGCGCGATCGTGCGGTGCAGGCCTGGGCGGGCCAGCGGGGTGACCCGTAGTCCCCGCCCGGACCGCGTCGCGACCATGCGGGGTACGACGGCCACCCCGAGACCCGCCCGCACGAAGCCCAGCACCGCGTCCATCTCACCGCCCTCCACCGCGAAGTCCGGCTCGAAGCCCTCGGCACGGCATGCGGCCACGGTCAGTTCGCGCAGGTCGTAGCCGTGCCGGAACATCACCAGGGGTTCGCTCTCCAGGTCGGCGATGCGTACCGTGCGCCGGCCCGGACCGGCGGGCGCGGGAGACTCCGGGGACGACACCACCACCAGGTCCTCGCGCAGCAGCTCCACCGTGGTGAGCGCCGGGGACGGCGTCGGCAGCGGCAGCACGACCAGGGCGAGGTCGAGGGCGCCGCGGGCGAGTTCCCGTACGAGATCGTGGGAGCCGCCTTCCTCGATCAGCAGCCGGATGCCGGGATAGCGGTCGTGGAAGGCGCGCAGTACGTCGGGCAGCAGGCCCGTGCACAGGCTCGGGGTCGCGCCGAGGCGGACCCGGCCGCTGCGCAGCTGCACCAGCTCCTGCACCTCGTGCCGGGCCGTGTCCGCGTCGGCCAGGATGCGCCGGGCCAGCGGCAGCAGCGCCTCGCCCGCGTCGGTGAGGGTGATGTTGCCGCGCGCCCGCAGGAACAGATCGGCCCCCAGCTCCCGCTCCAGCGCCTTGATCTGCTGGGACAGGGAGGGCTGCGCGACATGGACCAGGTCCGCGGCCCGGGTGAAGTGCCGCGTCTCGGCGACCGCCACGAAGTACTGGAGCTGCTGGAACTGCATCCTCCTACGATAGCCGCCAACTATGGAATCAAGCCGGACCATGTCTTGGACCGATCGGGGCCTTCGGCCCTAGCGTCTTGACCCATGGCTCTGGCAACGCGGACTGACCGACGGCCGTCCATGGCGCGCACCGTGTGGGACAGCTCCGTCGGCAAGAAGACGGTGATGGCCGTCAGCGGCGTGATCATGCTGCTGTACCTGGTCGTCCACATGATCGGCAACCTGAAGATCTACTTCGGGGCGGGCGAGTTCAACCACTACGCCCACTGGCTGCGCACCATCGGCGAACCCTTCATGCACTACGAGTGGACGCTCTGGCTGATCCGCGTCGTGCTCGTGGTCGCGGTCGTCGCCCACGCCACGTCCGCCTACCAGCTCAGCCGCCGTGACATCAAGGCACGGCCGAGCAAGTACGTGCACAAGAAGGCGAAGGCCGGCTACGCGACGCGCACCATGCGCTGGGGCGGGATCATCCTCGGCCTGTTCATCGTCTGGCACATCCTGGACCTGACGACCGGCACCGTGCACCCGGGCGGCTTCCAGGAGGGCCACCCGTACCAGAACGTCGTGGACACCTTCTCCACCTGGTACGGCAACGTGATCTACATCGTCGCGATGCTCGCCCTCGGCCTGCACATCCAGCACGGCTTCTGGAGCGCCGCCCAGACCCTCGGCGTCGGCAGCCGCACCCGCGACCGCGCCCTGAAGACCATCGGCAACGTCCTCGCACTGCTGCTCACGGCCGGCTTCATCGCCGTACCGGTGGGCGTCATGACCGGAGTGGTGAGCTGACATGACAACCTTCGTGGACTACAGCACAGGTGAGCCGGTCGTCGACCACAAGGCGCCCCCCGGCCCCGTCAACGAGCGCTGGGACAAGCGCCGTTTCGAGGCCAAGCTGGTCAACCCGGCCAACCGCCGCAGGCACACGGTGATCGTGGTCGGCACCGGTCTGGCGGGCGGATCCGCCGGGGCCACCCTCGCCGAACAGGGCTACCACGTCGTGCAGTTCTGCTACCAGGACTCCCCGCGCCGCGCCCACTCCATCGCCGCTCAGGGCGGCATCAACGCCGCGAAGAACTACCGCAACGACGGCGACTCCGTCCACCGCCTGTTCTACGACACCGTCAAGGGCGGCGACTTCCGCGCCCGCGAGTCCAATGTCCACCGGCTCGCGCAGATCTCCGTCGAGATCATCGACCAGTGCGTGGCGCAGGGCGTGCCGTTCGCCCGCGAATACGGCGGCCTGCTCGACACCCGCTCCTTCGGCGGCGTGCAGGTCTCGCGGACCTTCTACGCCCGCGGACAGACGGGCCAGCAGCTCCTGCTGGGCGCCTACCAGGCGCTGAGCCGACAGATCGCCGCGGGCAATGTCGAGATGCACCCGCGCACCGAGATGCTCGACCTGATCGTCATCGACGGCAAGGCGCGCGGCATCGTGGCGCGTGATCTCATCACCGGCCGTATCGACACCCACTTCGCGGACGCCGTCGTCCTGGCCAGCGGCGGCTACGGAAACGTCTTCTACCTGTCGACGAACGCCATGAACTCCAACGCCACCGCCATCTGGCGGGCCCACCGGCGCGGCGCCTACTTCGCCAACCCCTGCTTCACCCAGATCCACCCGACCTGCATCCCGCGCACCGGCGACCACCAGTCCAAGCTCACCCTGATGAGCGAGTCGCTGCGCAACGACGGCCGGATCTGGGTGCCCAGGGCCAAGGGCGACGACCGTCCACCGAGCAAGATCCCCGAGGACGAGCGCGACTACTACCTGGAGCGCATCTACCCCTCCTTCGGCAACCTGGTCCCGCGCGACATCGCCTCCCGCGCCGCCAAGAACGTCTGCGACGAGGGCAGGGGAGTGGGGCCAGGCGGGCAAGGTGTCTACCTGGACTTCGCCGACGCCATCCAGCGGATGGGCCGGGGGGCCGTCGAGGAGAAGTACGGCAACCTCTTCGACATGTACGCGCGGATCACCGCCGAGGATCCGTACACCGTCCCGATGCGGATCTACCCCGCCGTGCACTACACGATGGGCGGGCTGTGGGTCGACTACGACCTGCAGACCACGATCCCGGGCCTGTTCGCGATCGGCGAGGCCAACTTCTCCGACCACGGCGCGAACCGCCTCGGCGCGTCCGCACTGATGCAGGGCCTGGCGGACGGCTACTTCGTGCTGCCGGCGACCATCAACGACTACCTCGCCCGCAATCCGGGCCACGAGCCGGTCACCATCCAACACCCGGCGGTCCAGGAGGCGTTGGCGGAGACCCAGGACCGCCTCAACCTCCTCCTGTCCGTCGACGGCGACCGCACCCCCGACTCCTTCCACCGCGAGGTCGGCGAACTCATGTGGGAGTTCTGCGGCATGGCCCGCACCGACAGCGGACTGCGCAAGGCACTGGAGCGCATCCCGCAGATCCGCGAGGAGTTCTGGCGGCGCATCAAGGTGCCCGGCACCGGCGAGGAGTTCAACCAGTCGCTGGAGAAGGCCAACCGCGTCGTCGACTACCTCGAACTCGCCGAGCTCATGTGCCTCGACGCACTGCACCGGGCGGAGTCCTGCGGCGGCCACTTCCGCGAGGAATCGCAGACCCCGGACGGTGAAGCCGCGCGCAGGGACGAGGAGTTCGCGTACGCGGCCGCCTGGGAGTTCACCGCAACCGGCGAGGCACCGACGCTGCACAAGGAAGACCTGGTCTTCGAGTACGTCCACCCCACCCAGCGGAGCTACGCATGAAGCTCACCCTGCGCGTCTGGCGGCAGCAGAACGCCGACGCCGAAGGCGCCATGTCCACATACGAGGTGGACGGCATCTCCTCCGACATGTCGTTCCTGGAGATGCTCGACACCCTCAACGAGGAGCTCATCCTGCGCGGTGAGGACCCCGTCGCCTTCGACCACGACTGCCGCGAGGGCATCTGCGGCGCGTGTTCGCTCGTCATCAACGGCGACGCGCACGGCCCCGAGCGCACCACCACCTGCCAGCTGCACATGCGGTCCTTCCAGGACGGCGACACGATCGACATCGAGCCCTGGCGCGCCTCCGCCTTCCCGGTGATCAAGGACCTGGTGGTGGACCGGTCGGCGTTCGACCGGATCATCCAGGCCGGCGGCTACATCACCGCCCCGACCGGCTCGGCACCCGACGCCCACGCCACCCCCGTACCGAAGCCGGACGCAGATTTCGCCTTCGAACACGCCGAGTGCATCGGCTGCGGGGCCTGCGTGGCGGCCTGCCCGAACGGCGCGGCGATGCTCTTCACCTCCGCCAAGATCAACCACCTGAACGTGCTGCCGCAGGGCGCACCGGAACGCGAGACCCGGGTGCTGGACATGGTGGCGCAGATGGACGAAGAGGGCTTCGGCGGCTGCACGTTGACCGGGGAGTGCGCCACCGCCTGCCCGAAGGGCATTCCGCTGGTGTCCATCACGAGCATGAACAAGGAATGGCTGCGGGCCACTCGCAAGGTGGCGAAGCGGTAGCGCCACCACAAGCGTTCGCCGTCATGCGCGGACGGGCGGGGCCGGGAGTGGTGCTCCCCGGCCCCGTCTCGCTTGTCACGCCCGTACTGCTCGGCATGCCCGGCCTGAGCGAGCCGTTCAACAAGCTCACACCCGCTCTCTCTGCGCCTGTCACGCCAAGGTCAGCCGGCATCGGAAGAACAGGGGCGGGAGATCGCACGTCCCCGTCTGCTCCCGCTCCGCCGAACGGCCCGCGACCAGGAGAGAGCCATGACCGGCGTCACCACCCTCGACCGTCCCCCGAAGCCCGCCGCACCCACCCGCTACACCGTGTCCCTCGCCCGCGACGAGGCCGACGTGCGCGCCGCGCAGCGGCTGCGGTACGAAGTCTTCGCCGGTGAGATGGGCGCCCTGCTGGCCACCCCGCAGCCCGGCCACGACATCGACGCCTTCGACGCCTACTGCGACCATCTGCTGGTACGCGAGGAGATCACCGGCCAGGTCGTCGGCACCTACCGGCTGCTGCCGCCGGAGCGTGCCGCGGTGGCCGGACGCCTGTACTCCGAGGTCGAGTTCGACCTGACGGCGCTCGACCCGATACGCCCCGGACTGGTCGAGGTCGGCCGTTCCTGCGTGCACCCCGGCCACCGCGACGGCGCCGTCATCAGCCTCATCTGGGCCGGCATCGCCCGCTACATGGTGGACCGCGGCCACGAGTGGCTGGCCGGCTGCTGCTCCATCCCGCTCGCCGACGGCGGCGCGCTCGCCTCCGCCACCTGGGAGAAGGTCCGGGGCAAGAACCTGGCCCCGGAGGAGTACCGCGTACGGCCGCTGCTGCCCTGGGTCCCGGACGCCGCCGCGCCGGCCGCCGGCACCGAACTGCCCGCCCTGCTGCGCGGCTACCTCCGCCTCGGCGCCTGGGTGTGCGCCCAGCCTGCCCACGACCCGGACTTCGGGGTCGCCGACCTGTACGTGCTGCTGTCGATGCGCCGGGTCAACCCGCGCTACCTGCGGCACTTCCTCTCCCTCGTGCCCGCCTGATGAGCGTCTGGCAGCCCAGCGCGCCCTGTACCCCGCGGGCGTGCATCGAGCCGACGGGGTCCGCCACGGCCGTACCGCGTGCCGTGCTGCGGATGGCGGCGGTCGTGGTCCTGATGCTCGTCGGGATCATGCTGCTGCCGCTCGGCGGGCGGATCCCCGCCGAGCTGGTGAAGCGGTGGTGCCGGTGGATCGTGCGGGCCGCGGGGGTCCAGGTCCGTATCACCGGCACCGCCGCGCCCACCGGCGGACTGCTCCTGGCCGCCAACCACATCTCCTGGCTGGACATCCCGCTGCTCGCCGCGGTCCGCCCGGCCCGCATGCTGGCCAAGTCCGACATCCGGGGCTGGCCCGTCGCCGGCTGGCTGACGGCGAGCAGTGGGGCGCTGTTCATCGACCGGGAACGGCTGCGCGCACTCCCGGAGACGGTCGCCCGCATCGCGGACGCCCTGCGCGACGGGCACGCCGTGGCCGTCTTCCCCGAGGGCAGCACCTGGTGCGGACGCGCCCAGGGCAACTTCCGCCGCGCGGTCTTCCAGGCCGCCCTCGACGCGGACGTTCCCGTACAGCCGGTCCGTCTGCGCTACCGGATCGCCGGGGGCACGGCCAGCACGGCACCCGCCTTCATCGGCGACGACTCGCTGCTGGCCTCGGTATGGCGGGTGGTGTCGGCGCGAGGAATCGTGGCCGAGGTCGACGTACGGGACGCCCTCGCGCCCGGCAGCCACCCGGACCGGCGCTCACTCGCCCGAGCCGCCCAGCCGGGGGCGACGGCCCAAGCAGACTGGATCCACGCCGCGTTGGTGGCGTAGCCGCCCGGCCCGTCCCGCAGCGCCCGGATCAGGAGGCGGCCCCCGTGGCCTCCGCGGCCTCGGTGGCCTCCGCGGCCTCGGTGGCCAGGCGGGGGACGGCGACATCGACCGGCTGCTCGAAGAGCTCCGCGGCCGACTTCCGTTCGCACGTCGGATCCGTGCCCCGCCACAGGTGGGTGAGCAGGAGCCGGGCGGCGCCCGCCTGGCGGGGGTACCGGCCGGCCGGCCGTGCGGTCAGCAGGCAGGGCGCGTCGGCGCCCGCCAGCACGAAGTGCGGCAGAAGCCAGGTCTCGGCGGTGAACGGTCCCACGGCGAAACGGTCGCCGGCGGCGAACCCGTGCACGCGGTACGCCGCCGCGAGCATGCGCGGTCGCTCAGCCCGCGGGCCCGGAGCAACGGTTCGAGGCCGGCGCAGTGGTCGGGGTGCCAGTGGCTGACCAGCACGGCGTCGACCGCGTCGAGGGCGTGGTGCGGCGGCAGGCGGAGCAGGGAGGCGTAGCCGGGATCCACCAGCAGACGGAACCCGTCGTTACGCGACGCCCTGAAGGCCAGAGAGGCGATGCCGGGAAAACCGGAAGACGCGTCCCACGCCCCCTGTTAGCGTTCCCTCCATGAAGGTCAGGCACTGTCGTACCCACACCGCAGCCGCGCGAGCGACCAGCTCCCCGGCTGCCGACGCCTGACCCCTCCACCTCTCCCCGGCGGCCGGAAACGGATCGCCGGGATCCGGTTCCACCCCTCCGCGCAGTCTCACAGGTGCGCGGGCGCTGCTCCGGCGGTCCGTTCCGGTCCCCACGACCTGAAGGAACACGCCATGAGCACCACCCTGAACACCGAACAGACCCTGCGGACGTTCACCGACTTCTACCGTGACCGCGGGCACCAGCTCATCACCGGCAGCTCCCTCCTGCCGCCGCCCTCGGACCCGGTGCTGTTCACCACCTCCGGGATGCACCCCCTCACGCCCTACCTCCAGGGCCGTCCCCATCCCCAGGGACGGCGCCTGGTCAACGTCCAGCGCTGCCTGCGCACCACCGACCTCGACGAGATCGGCGACCCCACCCATCTGACGGTCTTCGAGATGCTCGGCTCGTGGTCGCTCGGCGACTACGGCCACCCACAGAGCCTGCGGTGGGGGTACGAGCTGCTGCGCGACGGGTTCGGCATCCCGCGTGAGCGGTTGCACGTCACGGCCTTCGGCGGCGACGACCAGATCGGCCCCGACACCGAATCGCAGCGCACCTGGCAGGAGCTGGGGCTGCCAGTGGAGCTCACCGACGACGAGAACTGGTGGTCCAACGGCCCGGTCGGCCCCTGCGGCCCCGACTCGGAGATCTTCGTCTGGACCGGCGGCCCCGGCACCCCGCCCCGGGGCACCCCCACCACCGACCCCCGCTGGGTGGAGATCTGGAACCACGTCAACATGCGCTACCGCCGCAACGAGGACGGCACCCTCGAACCCCTGCCGCAGCCCGCCATCGACACGGGCATGGGCCTGGAACGGCTGACGACCGTCCTGCAAGGCCACCGTTCGGTCTACGACACGGACCTGTTCGAACCGTGGACGCGACTGCTCCCGCCGCTGTGGGACCTGGACGGGCCCTCGACCCGTCTCGTCTGCGACCACCTGCGCTCGAGCATCGTCGTACTCGGCGACGGCGTACGCCCGTCCAACACCGGTCGCGGCCATGTACTGCGCCGCCTGATCCGCCGCCTCCTCACCACTCTGCGCCGCGACGACCCCTCACACACCCTGACCGACCTGCCCCTGGAACTCGTGGACCACACCCTGGACCACTTCCACCAGCCCTGCCGGACCGACACCGTCCGCGAGGTCCTCCTGCACGAGGAGCACCGCTTCACCAAGCTCCTCGAACGCGGCCGACGCATCCTCTCCCGCCCGGAGTTCAAAGGCCCGCTGAGCGAGGAGGACTACCACTACCTCCACGACACCCACGGCCTGCCCCGCGACCTGGTGGCCGGTCTGCTCGGGTGAAATCCTTCGGTCTCGCCTGCGCTGTACCGTGCCCGCATGCAGCGGATCTTGGTGGTGGGTGTCACGGGTGCGGGCAAGTCCACGCTCGCGCGGGCCGTGAGCGAGCGTCTAGACGTCCCCTGCCACGAGCTGGACGCCCTGTATTTCGTCGGCCCGGACTGGGCTGTCAACGACAGGCTGGCCGAGGCGGTGGCACGCGTCACGGCCGAACCCCGCTGGATCATCGACAGCATCGGCTACCCGGAGGTCCGTGACCTGCTCTGGGAGCAGGCCGACACCGTACTCTGGCTGGACTACGGCAGGCGTGTCGTGATGCCTCGCGTGCTGCGCCGTTCCCTGCGGCGCACGGTCACCCGCGAACGGGTCTTCGGCGGCAACAGGGAGACCTGGGCGGGCTGGCTCAGCAGGGGACACCCGGTGTGGTGGGCCTGGTCCCAGCACACCGGCCGCCGCCGCGAGATCGCACGGCGTACGAGCGATCCCCGCTTCGCGCCCCTCCGCACCGTCCGGTTCCCGCACCCCGACGACACCGCCGCCTGGTTGGCATCCCTGTGACGCCGGCAGCGGCTTCGTCGTACCCGGCGCCTGCGCTCACACCGTCCGCGGCGGCAGCACCCGTCCCAGATACGGTGCCGTAGCGCTCCCCGCGACGCCCGCCACCTCCGACGGCGTCCCCGCGGCCACGATCCGCCCGCCCGCGTCCCCGCCGCCCGGCCCCAGGTCGATCACCCAGTCCGCACCGGCGACGACCGACATGTCGTGTTCCACGACGATCACCGTGTGACCGGCGTCGACGAGACCGTGCAGCTGCCGCATCAGGACCTCGACGTCGGCCGGGTGGAGACCGGTGGTCGGCTCGTCGAGGAGGTAGAGGGTGGGTCCGCGGCGCCCGCGCTGCAGCTCGCCGGCCAGCTTGATGCGCTGGGCCTCGCCGCCGGAGAGTTCGGTGGCGGGCTGGCCGAGACGGAGGTAGCCGAGACCGACGTCGAGCAGGGTGGTGAGGCTGCGGGCCACCGCCGGGGTGTCCGCGAAGAACTCCGCCGCGCTCTCCACCGTCAGGTCCAGCACCTGCGCGATGTTCAGGCCACGGTACGTCACTTCGAGCGTCTCGGAGTTGTAGCGGCCCCCGCCGCAGTCCGGGCACGGCGCGTACGTGCTCGGCAGGAACAGCAGCTCGACGCTGACGAACCCCTCGCCCTGGCAGGTCTCGCAGCGCCCGCCGGCCACGTTGAAGGAGAAGCGTCCGACGCCGTGACCACGGGCCTGCGCCTCGTCGGTGGCCGCGAACACCTTGCGTACGACGTCGAAGAGGCCCGTGTAGGTGGCGAGGTTGGAGCGTGGGGTGCGGCCGATGGGCCTCTGATCGACGGAGACCAGGCGTTCCACGCCCGGCAGGTCCTCGGTGATCTCGCCGATGAGCGTCGACTTGCCGGATCCGGACACACCGGTGACCGCGGTGAACACGCCGAGAGGGAACTCGGCCGTCACCCCGCGCAGGTTGTGCCGGGTGACCGGCCCGACCTTCAACTCGCCGCGGCCGGTGCGCACTTGGCGTACCGAGGCGGGGGAGCGGTCGAAGAGGAAGCGGGCCGTCGCCGACTGCGGGACCGAGGCGAGGTCCGCCACCGGTCCGCTGTGCAGCACCTCTCCGCCGTGCTCGCCGGCGAGCGGCCCCACGTCCACCAGCCAGTCGGCACCGCGCACGACGTCGAGGTGGTGCTCGACGACGAACACCGAGTTCCCCGACGACTTCAGCCGCTCCAGGACCGTGAGCAGGGCTTCCGTGTCCGCCGGGTGCAGGCCGGCGGACGGCTCGTCGAGGACGTAGACGACACCGAACAGCCCGGAGCGCAGCTGCGTCGCCAGGCGCAGCCGTTGCAGCTCGCCCGCCGAGAGGGTGGGGGTGGGGCGGTCCAGACTGAGGTAGCCGAGGCCGAGTTCGAGAACCGGCGCGATACGGGAGGTGAGGTCCTCGGTGAGGACGCGGGCGGTCTCGTCGCCCGCCACCAGGCAGCCCGTGAGGTCGGTCAGCGGCAGCGCGGCCAGCTCGGCGATCGTGCGGCCCGCGAAGGTCACCGCCAGCGCCTCGGGACGCAGCCGGCTGCCACCGCACGCCGGGCACGGGGCACTGGTGAGGAAGCGTTCGGCCTTGGCCCGGAGGGTGGCGCTCCTGGAGTCGGAGAAGGTCTTCATGACGTACCGGTGGGCGCTCATGTACGTGCCCTGGTACGGCCGTTGGATGCGGTCCGCCTCCCGTACCGGGTGCACGGTGACGACCGGCTGCTCGTCGGTGAAGAGGATCCATTCCCGCTGGTCGGCGGGGAGTTCGCGCCACGGCCGGTCCACGTCGTGGCCGAGCGCGTCGAGGATGTCGCGAAGGTTCTTGCCCTGCCAGGCGCCCGGCCAGGCGGCGATCGCGCCCCCGCGGATCGACAGCGACGGGTCGGGGACCAGCAACTCCTCGGTCGTACGGTGGACCTGGCCCAGGCCGTGGCACTCCGGGCAGGCGCCGGCGGCCGTGTTCGGGGAGAAGGCGTCGGAGTCGAGGCGTGCGGCGCCGGGCGGGTGGTCGCCGGCCCGGGAGAACAGCATCCGCAGGGAGTTCGACAGATTGGTGACCGTGCCGACGGACGAACGGGACGTCGGGGCCGAGCGGCGCTGCTGGAGGGAGACCGCGGGCGGCAGTCCGGTGATCTCACCGACCTTGGGCGCGCCGACCTGGTGGATCAGACGGCGCGCGTACGGTGCGACCGACTCGAAGTAGCGGCGCTGGGCCTCGGCGTAGATGGTCCCGAAGGCGAGCGAGGACTTCCCCGACCCGGAGATCCCTGTGAACACGGTCAACACGTCCCGCGGGATGTCGACGTCCACGCCTTTGAGATTGTGCTCGCGGGCGCCGCGGACGCGGACGTAGGGGTCGTGTGAGTCGTGCATGAGCAGGAACTCCTACGGTTCTTCGGCTGGGGCGGGACAAACGCCGCGAGTCTAAGCCGTCGGCGACTCGTGATCCGTCCGGCACCGCGAGGGAGGTACCGAACACCATGGCCTTCAGTGCGTGATCACTACCGGGAGGTGACACGGGCGAGCCGCCGGTACGAGTCCACCAGCGCGGCACGGTCGTACGTACTGGTGGTGACCAGCACCTCCTGCGCGCCCGTCGCCTTCAGCACCGTCTCCAGCTCGTGCACGACCTGCTCCTCGGTGCCCGCGATGTGACCGGCGAGCCCCAACTCGTAGAAACCACGCTCCTTCCCGGTCATGGCGAGGCCCTCGACGCGCTCGGCGGGCGGCAGCGGCGGGAAGGTGCCGTGCGTGCGGGAGTACGCCATCGACCAGGCCTCCGGGACCAGCAGCCGCCGTGCCTCTTCGGGCGTGGCGGCCACCGCGACCGTGCCGGAGATGACGACGTACGGTTCGCTCGCCCACACGGAGGGCCGGAAGTGGGCGCGGTAGTGGTCGATGCCGCGCTGCATCTTCTCGCGGTTGCGGAGGTCGCCGATCACCATCGGCAGGCCCGCGCGGGCCGCGACCGCGGCACCCTCGCCCATGGCCAGTACGAACGGCGGCACGGTCAGGCCCTCCGCGGGGCGTGCGTGCACACCCGTCGGGGACGTCCCGCGGAACCAGCCGAGCAGCTCTTCCAGCTGCGACCCGAAGTCCTCGGCGTCGCCCTTGTCCCGCCCCAGCGCCTTGCGCACCCCGCCCGTGAAGCCGACCGACCGCCCCAGCCCCATGTCGATCCGCCCGGGATAGAGCGACTCCAGCACCCCGAACTGCTCGGCCACGACCAAGGGCCGGTGGTTGGGCAGCATCACACCGCCCGTGCCGACCCGGATCGTGCGCGTCGCACCTGCGACGGCGGCGGCCAGCACGGTGGGCGCGGAACCCGCCACGCCCGGCACCCCGTGGTGCTCGGACACCCAGAAGCGGTGATAGCCGAGCCCCTCCAGCTCCTGGGCCAGCCGCACGGTGTCGCGCAGCGCCTCCGCGTCCGTGTGGCCCTCGCGGGTGCGGGAGCGGTCGAGGACGGAGAAACGGGTGGCGGCGATCAGGGTGCTCACACGGAGTTCAACACATGACAGGCCACGGCATTCCCGCCCTCCCGGGCGCTGGTCACATGAGGTCCTGGTGATCCTCCGGTGCCTTCTCCAGCTGCTTCACCTCGTCCGGGGCGGGCTCGGCCGCCAGAAGCTTCTCGGCGCGCTGGTCGATGGTGCGGGTGAGCGCCGGCCGAGCCATCCCGAACACGACGGCGTAGGCCATGACGCCACGCCACGAATCGGGACGATGACGTCCGCGAACCCGACCTGGTCGACGAGGAGATCGCTGACGGTGCGATCGTCGTCCTCGTACGGGGAGACTCCACGCTCGGCGAGTTCGTCACCGCCCTCCAGCTCGGGCAGGAGGTGCGCCGCGTCCACGACCGTGACCATGGTGTCCAGCCCGGCGACATCGCCCAGGGTGGCGCCGTCGTCTCGGGCGAAGGCGAAGGCGAAGGCGGCCGCGACCGGCATCGGCTCGGAGATGCCCGACGACTCGATCAGGAGATCGTCGAAGCGGCCCTCACGGGCCAGCCGGTCGACCTCACCCGCAGGCCCTCGCGGCCCGCGAGGACCTGGTTGAGCAGCGTGGTCTTGCCCGCCCCCAGGAAGCCGGACAGGACGGTGAGGGCAGGCGGCCGAACGGCTTGTCGTACGGCATCGCGCGTTCAGCCCTGCAGTGGTTCACCGGCGGCTACGCACCCTTGCGTCCCGTGGCGGCTGGATGAACTGCAGCTCCAGCGTCACGGGCGGTTCGGCGATGCCCGGACCGCCCGCCGCCGCCCAGCCGGCGACCTCCTCCGTGCAGCCGTCGTCCATCGCGAAACCGACCCAGGTGGCCCGACCACCGGCCCGGCGCCCCGCCGCCGACGGCTGGACGACGATGACGTTCGCCTGGTCGCAGGGGCCCAGGCAGTCGGTCGTACGGACCTGGAAGCCATGCTCGGCCGCCGCGGCGCGCAGCCGGTCCAGCTGCCAGGCGTGGTCCGTGCCGGGGTGTTTGCGCGGATCGCCGCAGCAGCAGCCCCGGCAGACGACGAGGGTGCAGGGGCGCTGCTGGGCCGCGCCGATCAGGGTGCGGCGGGGGGAGGGAAAGGCAGACGGCATGGGAGAAGCATGATCCATACCCCCTGGGTCCCGCCGCACCGGGGCGGGCGGATCAGAACCGGGCTCCGATGTTCGCCCCGCCCCGCGGTACGAGGAATTGTGGTGCCGACGGCAGCGAACCGTCGGCCGCGCGTGGGCCCGTGAGGGGGGTCGGGTCCGTGCTGAGGACCGAGGAGGCGTTCCAAGTACCGCCCAGATCCCAGGAGTTGCTCTTGGAGACGGTGGCCGAACCCAGGGAGGCGGCGCGTCCGTCGGCGACCGAGAGGTTGGCGGTGAGGGTGGCGGTCCCGCCCGAGACGTCGGCGTCGAAGCCGGTGCCGGCGTTGGCGTAGGCGGAGTCGTGGGTCAGGGCGAGGGCGCCGGGGTTGCCGTTGTCCGTGAAGCCGTGCGCGGCGTTCTTGAAGGCGACGCTGCCCCGAACCATGTGTCCCACCGCCGGGGCCGGGGTGCCGCCGCCCAGTTTGAAGCCGTTGCCGTCGCCGGCGAAGTCGGGGAAGTTCCAGCGGTTGAAGCCGTTGCCGTACGCCACCGAGTTCTCGATCAGGATCGGCGAGGCGAACTTCCACGAGTCGAAGCCGTCGTCGACGTTGTTCCACAGGCGTGCGCCGCGTACGACGTTGCCGGTGCCGCTGCCCTCCTTGAGGGCCAGGCCGTCGGCGCTCTCGCCGTTCTTGCGCGGGTCGCGGTTGAGGTAACTGTCCAGGTTCAGGATCTGGTTGTTGCTTGAGGCGCCCTGGAGCTGGAAGCCGGACTCGTAGTTGTCGTGCGTGGACAGGTGGGAGAAGACGTTGCCGTTGCAGCCGTCGCAGTAGAGACCGTACGGCCCGTTGACGATCTCCAGTCCAAAGATGTGCCAGTACGAGGCCTCCTGATGGATCGTCCCGCGCTCGGCCCGCGGGATGCTGCCTCCGACCGGCGTGTGGCCGGCGGGCAGTTGCTCGCCGTCGACCACGACGCGCTCGCCCTGGTAGGCGCTCAGTGTGATGGGCTGGGACGCCGTGCCCGAGGTGGCGATGGTGATGTTGTCGGTCAGGGCGTAGGTGCCGCCGCGGACGGTGATGACGTCGCCGGGAGTCGCCAGGTCGACCGCCTTCTGGATGGTCTTGAGGGGGTGCGCGAGGGTGCCGGGCGCGGAGTCGTCCCCGTTCGTGGCCACGACCAGGGTCTTCGAGGCGGCCGCGGCCTCGCCCGCTGTCACTGATCCCGTCATCAGCGCCGCGCTCACGACTGCCGCCGTCCAGATCGCCGCATTCCTGCGCATGGGGCCTCCCGCCTCCGCCTGCCTGTGGTGTCGCTCGGCAGTGGCCGCCGGTGACGGGAAGGTTGCCCGCCACCGGACACCGGCCTGCGTACGTTCACAGTCGGCGGCCTGCGAAGCCGGAGTGCTCGGACTAGTTGTGTAGATCGTCGTGGTCGCGGTTGTTGCAGGCGTCGTCCACCGCCTGATCGGATACCGGTGCGAACACGGGAACGAGCGCGAGTGCTTCCTTGCAGAGTCCGGTGGCAAGAGGGCTTCGGTGGCTGACGGTGTTGATGTGGCCGCCGGGGTTGTTGCCGTTGTCCGCGTGCGCCGGGGTGGCGAGCGCGAGTCCGGTCATGGTGAGCGCGGCAAGCACGCTGATCTTCTTCATAGCCGGGTCAACGACCTCGGATCGGCCCAGGTCACGCGGCTGTCCGGGGTCAATGCGCCAGCCACGGGACGGCCCCTGCGTTGCGCAGCAGCAGCTCATCCAGAGGTCGGCAAGTCCAAGGCCACCCCGGAATGTTGCATGGCCTACTGAAACGAAATGTAGTGTACGGACTCGAAGCGATCCGAATTTTAGTCGAGAGTGGGGTCGGATGATTTCCCTTACCGATTTGCTGGCTTTGGCGCGGCGTTTTGAGGATGATCTCTCCTTGCCTGTCGACCCACTTCGCGTGGGGGATCAGATAATCGACGTCGACGCCACCCCTGTCATAATGGGGTGCATCAACCTTTCTCAGGACTCGACATATCGAGAGAGTGTCGCGACCTCAACCGGGTCCGCTGTTCGAAAAGGGCTTATTCTTGCGGCGCAAGGAGCCGATGTCGTCGATATCGGCGCTGAGTCCAGTAATCCCCGTACTGTGCAGGTGACGGCACGCGAACAGATCGCCGTCCTGGTGCCAGTCGTGAAGGAGCTTGCTGAGCAAGGTGTCGTCGTTTCAATCGAGACCTACGAGCCTGCCGTCGCCCGATCGTGCTTGGAAGCGGGGGCGCTCCTCTTGAACTACTCCGGCGGATTGGCGTCCGACGGTGAAATATTTCCAATAGTGGCCGACCATCAGGCGACAATCATTCTGTGTCATATCGAAGGGGGGAACGCTCGGGACGTGAACGCAAGGAGTGTCGACGAAGACCCCATCCCTGGGATGCTTGACTACTTTGACAGGCGTGTGGAACGCGCTCGCTCGGTGGGAGTCGATCGAATCGCCATTGACCCTGGAATCGGCTTCTCTCAGGAGGGGTCTGTAACCGCCGGCGTTCGAATTCACTATCAGGCCAGGGCCCTCCTTAATACATTCCGATTGCGGCGCATAGGTCTTCCCATCTGCCACGCCCTACCGCATGCTTTTAGTCTGTTCGAGGACGAGTTTCGCACCGCTGAAGGTT
The DNA here is from genome assembly GCF_021261325.1 of Streptomyces guryensis. GTDB lineage: Bacteria > Actinomycetota > Actinomycetes > Streptomycetales > Streptomycetaceae > Streptomyces > Streptomyces guryensis. The sequence continues at coordinate 121,450 of NZ_JAJSBI010000027.1, forward strand.
TCTTTGCGGTTTTGGCGCATATAGGAGGAACAGGTATTTACCGCACTCACGAAGTCCCTCGGATCAGGGCGGTACTGGCTGCTCTCCGGGAGCTCGACCCTCAAGCCTTCAGTCAGGGCCGGGCCGAGTCGACCGACCGGTGAATTCCAGGACCGCACCCCGCCGTGCTGGACCAGCCCACTCAGCCGTGGCTTGCCGGAGTGCCCCCTGGCGCCCCTGTCTAGGGTGGGCGTGTGACCGACAGCAGCAGACGCCCCGTCGCCGTGTTCGACCTGGACAACACCCTCTCCGACACGGCCCACCGCCAGCGGTTCCTGGAACGCAGGCCGCGCGACTGGGACGCGTTCTTCGCCGCCGCACCGGACGACCCGCCGATCCCGGAGGGTATTGCGCTGGTGCTGGAGAGCGCGAAGGAGTGCGAGGTCGTCTATCTCACCGGCCGGCCCGAGCGCTGCCGGCGCGACACGCTCGACTGGCTCGCCGCGCAGGGCCTGCCCGAGGGGCGGGTCCACATGCGCCGCAACGACGACCGCAGGCCCGCCCGCCTTACCAAGCTGGAGATCCTGAGCCGCCTGGCCCGCACCCGTGACATCCGCATGCTCGTGGACGATGACGAACTGGTGTGCGAGGACGCCGAACGGGCCGGCTTCCGGGTCGTACGGGCCCGCTGGACGACCCCGTCCGCTGCGCTGGAAACGGCGCAGGAGGCGGAGGGCCGGACCTGAGCGACCGGGCCGCCGGCCAGATGACTGGCTGGTCTGCGTGGCCCGTCGGGCGCCCCTCGGGTGGTCGGTCTGTCGGCGCGGCCCGGCGGGTGTCTTCCGTAGGCCGCCCCGCCTGGCGGTCCTGTGGGCCACGTCGGGCTCGCCTGGCTGCGTCGGCGCGTCGAGTCGCAAGCGGATGGGGAGGCCGGCTCGTCCTCCTGGCCCAGCGGGTGCTGGTCCAGGGGACGGTGTGCGTGGAGGCCGTCCGTGGGGCGCAGCCGGTGTCGGTGGCCTCTGCGTGGTCTGTTGGGCCCCTTCCGGGGGCTGCCCCGTGCACTGTTTGCCGGGCGCTTGGCCAGCGTCTTCGTCAGTGGTCTGTCCCCAGGCTGACCGGCGCCCGGTGCGTCCGGCGCGCTCCCGGAGTCTGCCCCGTCAGGCCGACTCGTCCAGGCGGAAGCCGACCTTCAGGCCGACCTGCCAGTGGGCGATCTGGTCCCCCTCGATCTGGCCCCTGACCTGGGTCACCTCGAACCAGTCCAGGTTGTGGAGGGTCTGCGAGGCGCGGGTGATGCCGTTGCGGATGGCCTGGTCGACTCCGTCGGGTGAGGTGCCGACGATCTCGGTGACCCGGTAGGTGTGGTTCGTCATGCGGGTGCTCCTCTCCGCCGTGACACCTGCGTCACGCGTCACTCCACCGTGCCCCAAGGCGGGGCGGAGCGCGACACGTCCGGGCCCCCTTCCTGCCTGGGCGCGCGCCGCGCACGCCGTCGCGAGCGGGCGCCCTTCGCCCGTGGTTTGCGGGAGTCCTCGTCGTGGCGGGGCGATGGCGGTGGTGTGTCGTGCCGCCGGTCGTCCCAGGCCTCGTATCCCTGGAACCCGTCGGACCCGACCGGCGCGTCCTGGGTGGCGAAGGATGCCGCCGAGACGCTGCGCCGCGATGAGGAGGCCTCCTTCACGGCGGCCAGGGCCAGGGTTTCGGTGTCGGGTTCCTCCGCCGCCGTCCGGTAGGTGATCGTGTCCGGCAGCATGACGAGCGACGTCGTGCCGGACTGTTCGCTGGCGGGGCGCAGCTGGACGCGGATGCCGTGTCGGCCGGCCAGCCTGCCGACCACGAACAGCCCCATGTGCTGGGAGATGTCGGCGTCCACGACGGGCGGATTGGCCAGCTTGCGGTTGATCGTCGCGAAGTCCTCCGCCGGCAGCCCGATGCCCCTGTCGTGGATCTCGAGCATGATGCGGCCGTCCGGCAGATGGACGGCGGTCACGCGGACCTCCGACTGTGGGGAGGAGAACGAGGTGGCGTTCTCCATCAGCTCGGCCAGCAGATGGACGAGGTCGGTCACGGCCCGGCCGTGGATCTCGGCCTCCGGAATGCCGGAGAAGGTGATGCGCTCGTACTGCTCCACCTCGGAGGAAGCGGCACGGATGACGTCGATCAGCGGCAGGGGCCGGTCCCACTGGTGCGCGGGTTTCTCGCCACCGAGCACGAGGAGGTTCTCGCCGTTGCGGCGGACCCGGGTGGCGAGATGGTCCAGCCGGAAGAGGTTCTCCAGCTGGTCCGGGTCGGTTTCGTGGTCCTCCAGGTCGGTGATCAGCGCCAGTTGACGCTCGATCAGGGACTGGTTCCGCCGAGACAGGTTGGTGAAGATCGTGTTGATGTTGCCGCGCAGCAGGGCCTGTTCGGCGGCGAGCCGCACGGCCTCACGGTGGACGTGGTCGAAGGCGCGGGCGACCTCGCCGATCTCGTCCGTGCTGGTGATCGGGATCGGGGCGACCCGGGAGTCGACCTGGACGGGGGTGGCCCGCGACAGCCGTGTGATCAGGGCGGGCAGCCGCTGCCCGGCGATCTCGATGGCGGAGGCACTCAGCCGGCGCATACGGCGGCTCATCGTGCGCGCCACCCAGGCGGCGAGGAGGAAGGCGACGAGCACCGACGCCAGGACGAGCACCGTGTTGATGATCGCGTCACGGCGGGCGTCGTCGGCGATGTCGCGGGCGCCCGCGAGGGCCGTGTCGGTGAGGTGGACCTCGATGGCGCGGTAGGCGTCGAAGCCGACCGTGGACGCGGCGAAGAACGACTCGGGTGTGATGCCCTCGGTGGTGAGCTGCGCGGTCGTCCGGCCGGCGGCGATCTCGCTGACCATCTTGTCCAGGTCGGGCGGGGCGACGTAACTCCGGCCTGCCGCCTTGGCCTTGGCCGCCGCGTCGGCCCGCTGCTGTTCACCCTGCGCCTCCGCGTCCGCCAGGGCCTTCCGCAGCCGTGCCATGTCGTCGGCGGTGCCGGCACCCGCGTACTCCTGGAGTGCGACCTTTTCGAGGTAGGCGTACGAACGGAACGACGCAAGCTGGGTGTCCAGTTCGCCCGGGGCGAGAGTGCCGCGGTCCTCGGCCAGCAGATGGGTGCCGATGGAGCGGATCAGGGACTCGGCCGCCTGGGTCAGGGAGATGGCGTAGAGGGTGCGGCCGAAGCTGGCCTGGTTGTTGCTGCCGAAGCCCAGCTCGTTCGAGATCTCCATCAGGGGGTGCTGGACGAGGTGGTAGCTCTCCTCCGTCTGCACCCCGGACAGGCGGGAGGTGAACGCGTTCGCGCGCACCGTCGGCAGCTGCTTCTCGCCTGCGCGGACCAGTCCGACGCGCCGCAGGAGGCCGGCATTCTGAGGCATGCGGTCCACCGCCCGGTCGAACGCCTTGGCGTCCTCGTCGGTGGTACTGCGGGCCTGCACGACCGCGGCCGCGGTCCGCTCGCCCTTCAGCAGCGGGATGACCGACACGTCACGCTCGTTGATCGCGTCGCTGGCGTACTTGTTCGCCGCCTGCACCAGTTCGGCCACCCGGACCGCATCGTCGGCTGCCTGCCAGGTGTCCACGGAGTGCTTGACCCGGATGCCGCCGAGGACGAGGGCGACGATGACCGGGATGAGCAGCACGGCCCTCAGACGCCTGGCCACAGGCCAGTTGCCTGTCAGGGACCTCCGCGGTGGGTCTTCGGATGTCGGGGAAACCGTGTTCGGCAAGATCGTCCTATCGCTGCTGGATCGCCTGGCGTTCGACGCAGGCCCGGCATATCTCTTTACGTCCCGCCTACCGGCCACCGTTCAGTTGGCAGCCATAACGGCGCTTTTCATGAAGAGAGTTGTGGTTTGTGCGCCGTGGGTGGCCGGCCGAGGAGCTTTTTGAACGCGGCCGTGTAGGCGGCGGGATTCTCGTAACCGAGCAGGGCCGCGATGCGTGTGACGGGCATGCCCGCGGTGAGGTGCCGCAGGGAGTGCAGGATGCAGGCGCGTTGGCGCCACTGCGAGAAGTTCAGGCCGGTGCCGCTGCTCTGGGCTCTGTGCCCACCATCGCGTTGGCGAGGCGGCTCACCGGCCGGGTTCCGGACCGCGTCCACTCCATCGCCTACGTCGTGCTGCTCGTGGTCGTACTGGTCGTGATGGTGGCCGTGGAGGGCCGCCACCCCGTCGGATCCTGACCGGGATGGCGGCGGGTGTTCGTGCGGGTGGTCCCGGTCAGGACGGGGCCACGGCGCGGCCGGTCTGCGGGGAGATCATTCCTGCGCACAGACTGCGGGCGGCCAGGCCCTGCGCGATGCGGGGGATCGCGGCGACCGTGTTGGCGGGCCAGTCGTGCATGAGGATGACCTGCCCGTTGGTGAGCCGGCCGGCGGCGGCCACGATCGCATTCGTACTGGCGCCGTTCCAGTCCTGCGAATCGACGTTCCAGAGGATCTCGGTCAGACCGTACTTGGCCTCCACGGCCTTCACGGTCGCGTTGGTCTCGCCGTACGGCGGCCGGAACAGTCCCGGCGTGCCGCCGCCCGCGGCCGCGACGGCCTGCTGGGTGCGGGAGATCTCCGAGTCGATCTGGGTCTGGCCGAGCTGGGTCAGGTGCGGGTGGGTGTAGCTGTGGTTGCCGACCCACATGCCCGCGGCGACCTGGGCCTTCACCTGTGCCGGGTAGGCGGCGGCGTACCGGCCCTCGTTGAACATCGTGGCCCGCAGCCCGTTCTGCTTCAGTGCGCCCAGCAGGGCCGGTGTGTTGCCGGACGGGCCGTCGTCGAAGGTGAGTCCGACGTATCCGTTGCAGGTGGCGGCCTGCGCAGCGACGGCGTGGAAGGTGAGGGTGCCCGTGGCGGCCAGGGCGACGGCGGCCAGCGTCGTCGTCCATGGGCGTAACGGCAGGCCTCGTCCGGTGCTCATCCCGACACCGTGATGTTGGAGCTGCCGCTGCTCTGGTAACCCTCGGTCGCGAGGATCATGTAGTACTTGAAGCTGCCGAGGGGCATCCCGGCGCGGGCCCAGGCGTCGAAGTGGTTGCCGGTGGTGATGGTGCCGCCGGTCCGCTTCGACTGCCGCACGCTCCAGTACTGGTTGAAGGTCCTGTTGCCCTCGACGGACGGCGCGTTGTACCGGGTCGTCTGGTAGATGTCGTACGTGCCGCCGTCGCTGGTGACGGTGCCCTTGTGCGTCCCCGTGGGCCGGTAGGTGCCCCAGTTGTCGACGATGTAGTACTCGACGAGCGGGTTCGACGTCCAGCCGTACAGCGACAGATAGCCGTTGCCGGACGGGTTGAAGCTGCCCGAGTAGCTGACGTTCCTGCGCCCGCCGGTGCTCCAGCCCTTGCCGGCGACGAAGTTGCCGGTGTTCCTCCAGCTCGTGCTGTAGTTGCCGCCGGAATTCAGGGTCATGGAGACCGTGCCCTGCGAGTCGGTCCAGAACGAGTAGTAGAAGCCGTTGTCGGTGCCGGTCTGGTTCGTGGTGATGACCGTGGCGGCGCGAGCGGTGCCGGGCAGGGCCAGCGCCGCGGTGGTGCCCAGCAGCAGCGCGCAGGCGCCCCTGCGGCTCATCGGGTGTGCGGGTGCGATGTCCATGTGCGGGGTTCCTCCTCGTCGTCGAGGCCGGATTGAGGCCGGTGTGGTCCAAGAGTGTTGGCCTGTCCCCGTCAAGCGTCAATAGTTTCGGCATTGATCGCGAAACATTCGTTGAGTTGGGCAGCAGTTATCTGCCAGGGGAAGGGATATCTAGACCATGACTGGGCCCGATATCTCGAATGTTTCGAAGGATTTCCGGACCGCCGAAGTCGAACCGCCGTCGGGGAGGGCACCGCCCGGGACACTGGGGCCGACGCGCAACATGCAGGCCACGACCATGGCGCCCGCGAGCAGCCGCGTGCCCCTTTCGAGCGCCGTCGCCTCCTCGAAGCATCCGACGTCTCCCTGCACGAAACCCTGGGCCCGACCGCCGGGAACGGCGGTCGGGCCCGTCAGTTCACGGTGCAGAGATCAGCGCGCCACGCTCAACGACAGCGCGAACCGACCCTCCGCGTCCGTCCACCAGTGAGCCAACTCCAGCCCAGCCATGGACAGTTCGGCCCGCACACCCTCCTTGCGGAACTTCGCCGACACCTCGGTGCGCAGCTCCTCGCCCTCGTCGAAGTCGACGGCGAGGTCGAGTGCGGGGATCTTCACCGTCTGCGCGGTGCGCGAGCGCAGGCGCATCTCGATCCACTCGTGGGCGGTGTCCCACAGGGCTACGTGGTCGTAGGCGCCGGGGTCGAAGTCGGCGCCCAGCTCGCGGTTGACGACCGTCAGGACGTTCTTGTTGAAGGCCGCCGTCACGCCGGCCGCGTCGTCGTACGCCCGGACCAGCACCTGCTCGTCCTTGACCAGGTCCGTGCCGAGCAGCAGCGCGTCACCGGGGGAGAGGAGGGAGCGGATCGAGGCGAGGAAGGCGGCCCGTTCGACAGGCAGCAGGTTGCCGATCGTGCCGCCGAGGAACGCGATCAGCCGGGGGCCAGGCGTCTTCGGCAGCTTCACACTCGCCGTGAAGTCGGCGATCAGTGCATGGACCTGCAGGCCGGGACGCTCCGCGACGAGCGCCTGCCCCGCCTGCGTGAGCGCGCTCTCGCTGACATCGACGGGGACGTACGTGTGCAGGTCGGTCAGCGCGTCCAGCAGGTACCGAGTCTTCTCCGACGACCCCGAGCCGAGCTCGATCAGGGTGCGGGCGTGTGTCGCGTCGGCGATCTCGGCGGATCGGGCGATGAGGATCTCCCGCTCCGCGCGCGTCGGGTAGTACTCGGGCAGCTCGGTGATCTGCTCGAACAGGTCGCTGCCGTGCGCGTCGTAGAACCACTTCGGCGGCAGTGTCTTGGGGCTGCCGGTGAGGCCCTGCTGGACGTCGGCGCGCAGCGCGGCGTCCGTGGCGTCCTCGGGCAGGGTGCGGGTGAGAAGGAACGGACTCACGTACGGGGCTCCTTCGGTGGTGCGGTCGCCAAGCTCTCGCTCGGTTCTTTGAGAGGGGTGAGCAGCACGTCGGTGCGGCTCGCCGCGAGCAGTGTGCGGTCGGGGACCTCCTGCCAGTGCGGGTCGTCGTCGTAGGGCTCGGAGGCCACGACGGCGCTGCGGCCGGGACGGGACAGATACCAGAGCGTGTCGCCCCAGGTCGTCGCGGTGATGGTTTCGCCGTTGGTGAGCAGCAGGTTGAGGCGGGAGCCGGGGGCCGCCTCGGCGACCTCCACGACCGTGTCGGCCAGCGCCTGCGCCTCGTCGTCGCCGCCGCGCAGCCGGGCCAGGACCAGCGCCCACACCAGCGCCGAATCGTTGCGGGCCTCCAACGACAGCACGTCGACCGCGGGCAGGCTCGCCACCAGGGGGGCCAGCGAACCCGGCCACCCCTTGACGGCACCGTTGTGGCTGAACAGCCAGGGCCCGGCCGCGTACGGCGCCGCAGCGGCCTCCGCGTCGGCGCCCGACAGGGTCGCATCCCGTACGGCCGCGAGTACGGCCCCCGAGCGCACGACGCGGGCCAGGTCGGTGAAGGACAGGTCTGCCCAGATGGGCCCGGCCCGGCGGTACCGGGCCGGCACCGGGTCGCCGTCGGCGTACCAACCCACCCCGAAACCATCGGCGTTGACCGTCCCGTACCGCTGGCGCCTCGGTGCCCACGACTGGCGGTACAGGCTGTGCGCGGGCTCCACGAGAACCCTTCCGAGGGGGCCCTCGGGTCCCAGGTACGCCAGGTGACGGCACATCAGACGCCTCCCACGGACCGGGCGGTGCGGAAGCCGGAGAAGATCTGCCGCCGGATCGGGTAGTCCCAGTTGCGGAACGTCCCCCGGCACGCCACCGGGTCCACGGCGAAGGAACCACCGCGCAGCACCTTGTACTCCGGCCCGAAGAACACCTCCGAGTACTCCTTGTACGGGAAGGCCTCGAAGCCCGGGTACGGCGCGAGATCGCTCGACGTCCACTCCCACACGTCGCCGATCAACTGCCGTACGCCGAGCGGGGATTCGCCCGCCGGATAGCTGCCGGCCGGAGCCGGGCGCAGATGCCGCTGCCCGAGGTTGGCGTGCTCGGGTGCCGGGTCGGCGTCGCCCCACGGGTAACGCGTCGAGCGGCCGCTCGCGGGATCGTGCCGGGCGGCCTTCTCCCACTCCGCCTCGGTGGGCAGCCGCCGCCCGGCCCAGCGGGCGTAGGCGTCGGCCTCGTACCAGCACACGTGCAGCACCGGCTCGTCGGGCGGCACCACCTCGGTGACGCCGAAGCGGCGCCGCAGCCACTGCTTGCCGTCGCGGCGCCAGAACAGCGGGGCGTGCAGGGAGTGCTCGCGGATGTGGGCCCAGCCCGCCGCCGTCCACCAGCGCTCGTTGTCGTAGCCGCCGTCGTCGATGAACGCCTGGTAGGCGGCGTTGGTCACCGGCGTGGTGTCGATGTAGTACGGCGCCACCTCGCGCCGGTGCGCGGGGCGTTCGTTGTCCAGTGACCATGGCTCGCTGGACGTACCCATGGTGAACGGGCCGCCGGGGACGAGGACTTCGGCCGGTCCGGTGAACAGCGGTACGGGTTCCGGGTCCGGGGCGGTCAGGGCCTGTGGTCCCTTGCGCAGCTGATGGGTGATCAGCATCGTCTCGTCGTGCTGCTGTTCGTGCTGCGCGATCATCCCGAAGGCGAAGCCCGCCTCCGTGAGTCTCGTCCCGTGGAAGTCGGCACTCTCCAGCAGGTCCATCACACGGCCGCGCACCTCGGCCGCATAAGTGCGTGCCTCGGCGGGCGGCAGCAGCGGCAGCGAGGGCCGTTCGGAGCGCGGGTGCTCGAAGGCGTCGTAGAGGCCGTCGATCTCGGGGCGCATCGCCTCCCGGCCGGCCACGGCCCGCAGCAGCCAGAGCTCCTCCTGGTTGCCGATGTGCGCCAGGTCCCACACCAGCGGCGACATCAGCGGCGAGTGCTGCGCGGTCAGATCGGGCTCCTCGACGCAGCTGGTCAGGAGCGTGGTGCGGTCGCGAGCGGTGGTCAGGGTGGTCAGGGCCCGCTCGCGCAGGGTCTCTGCGTCGATCGAGGATTCGTCGAGGGCGGGGTCGGTCATGATGTGCGGAGGTCCTTCCCGTGCGGGCGCCGGTCGGTGCCGCGCACCCGGTCCAGCAGCTCGTCGGCGGGGCTGCGGCCCTGCATGACATAGCGGTCCAGATACGCCGCCACGGCGTCCGTGACCTGGGTGGTGGCGCCGAGCCGGGGCAGGGCCTCGAGCGCTGCCGCGAAGCACGCGACGGCCGCCTCGTGCAACTCGGGGTCGGCCAGGCCGTTGCGGGCGGCGTCGATCCACAGCGGATTGTGCGGGGCCGGCAGCGTGAGCGCCCGTTCGGCCAGGGGCTTCACGGTGCGGTACGCGGTCTCGGCGGCCTGCGGGTCGTCGAAGAGCGCCTTCGTCACGGCGAGCGGGACGATCCACCCGTCGTCGCCGGGCTGTGCGTCGATCATCCGCAGTTCGAGGAAGCCACGCGGTCTGACCGGCGGGAACAGCGTCGTGATGTGGTAGTCGAGGTCCTCGCGGGTAGGCGGCCGTGGCGACCCCGACCTGGCCCACTCCCGGAAGGTCAGCCCCTCCGGAACGTCCCACGGCCCGTCGTCGTCGCGTACGCACATCACCGGCGAGTCCATGACGTGCCGGGCCCAGGCCCGGCGCGGGTCCCCGTCCAGCGGGGGTGCGCCCGCGCGGCCGGGGCCGATCTCCAGCCACAGCAGCTGCCGGGTGGAGCGCCAGCCGGTGGGCTCCCGTCCGGCCAGCGGGGAGTTGGCGAAGGCGGCCACCAGGACCGCGCCCAGCTGGTGCGCCAGCCACCAGCGCCGGCCGTGGCCGAGGGCGCCGGGCTCCTCGTATCCGGCGTCCAGGCAGACCTGGACGGAGGCCGAGGTGCACATCATGCGGCGGCCGGCCGGGCCGGTGCGGTCCAGGCAGGTCTCCAGCGCGTCATAGCGTGGTTCGTGCAGGAACCGTCGGGGCGGGTGCCAGGGGTCGTGACCGATGCCGACGAGGCCGAGATCATGCCCGGCGAGGGCCGAGCGGACGGCGTCGAGGTCGGCGGAGACGGTACCGATGCACTCCATCAGGGAGGTGGCGGGCGGCGAGCTCAGCTCCAGCTGGCCGCCGGGCTCAATGGTGAGCGCCGACCTCAGGGGCACGGTCCGCAGTGCGGCATAGGCCGCTTCGAGTCGTTCGGGTGTGACGGGGAGCTGCGGTGTGCGCAGCTCGTGGATGAGCCATTCCACTTCGACCCCGACGGTGCGGGGTGGGCCGGTCTTGAAACAGATGCCCCGGACCAGTGCCTCCACCTCGGGTGGGGTGAGGGCGGTGCGGGGCTCCGTACAGTCGCTCACCCGAGCGGCGCTCGGCGTATCAGACATGTCGGGAACCTCCTGAGATTCGTATGTGCCACCGGCCCGGCCCGTCAGGTGCCCGTACGGCAGCACTCGTCCACCCAAGACCCTCCCGCCGCATCGCACAAGGGTGCGTATCGGCATGTTCCGGCTCGGTAATCTCCTCGTTCCGAGCGTTTCCTCTGGCTTTTCGTGGGCGTTCGCGGACGCGGAAACTCTGTTGCACCGCATGTCCAGGATCGCCCACCATCGGTCCATGAGCACGACGGGGGAGCGCGCACGGCGCGCGAGCGTGGCGCACACGGGGGTGGCGCCATGAGCGCGCGCCTGCGTGGCATCGCGCGGCAGACGGAACAGATAGTGGCGGTGGGCGCGTATCAGGCATCCGACGGACGCGAGCTGGCCATCGCGTCGGCGGTCGCAGCGGCGCGGGCCGGAACGCGGATGTACGGGCCGGACCCCGTGCAGGTGTCACCGACCGCCGAAGCCGACACGTTCTTCGAGGTCACGGGCGAGAGCAGCCTGGAGGCCGCGCGCCGGCTCGGCGGGAGGGTGGCGGTGCTGAACTTCGCCTCGGCCCGCAACCCGGGCGGAGGTTTCCTCAACGGCGCGCAGGCCCAGGAAGAGGCCCTGTGCCGCGCCTCCGCGCTGTACACGTGTCTGCTGCGGGCCCCGGAGTTCTACGACCACCACCGCACCCACCGCGACCCGTTCTACACCGACCGGGTCATCCACTCCCCGGCGGTACCCGTCTTCCGAGACGACCGAGGCGGCCTGCTCGACGAGCCGTACACGGCGGGCTTCCTGACCGCCGCCGCCCCGAACGCGGGCGTGATCAGGCGTACGGCGCCGCAGCGTGCCGCCGATCTGCCGCAGGTCCTGGCCGTCCGCGCCGAGCGGGTGCTGGAGACGGCCGCGGCCCACGGCTACCGGCGCCTGGTGCTGGGGGCCTGGGGTTGCGGCGTCTTCCAGAACGACCCCGCGCAGGTGGCGGCAGCCTTCCGGGCACTGCTCGGCCCCGACGGCCGGTTCACCCGGACCTTCGAGCGTGTGACCTTCGGGATCCTGGACCGCACGGCGGGCCATACGGTCCGAGGCGCGTTCGCACAGGCGTTTCCCGTGGCGCAGCCGCAGTCCGGTGGGTGAGCCCCCCGCAGACGGGGGATGCTGCGGGGGGCTCACCCGGAAAGACGGACGAGAGGCCGTCAGAGTTCCCCGGCTCCGCAATTTGTTCGTCGTCCGGGGCGGTCTCAGGGAGCCTGGCCGATCTGCAGACCGGGGCGGCGGCGGTGGACGGTCAGATAGGCGAGTCCGTCGTCTCCCGCGGTGATGCTGCGGGTGCAGCCGTGGGGGAGCCAGAGGAGGGTGCCGGTCGTCAGGGCCTGCGGTTCGGCCCCCGGACCGGCTCCGAGGGCGCCGTCGCCCGCGACGACGAGCACCAGCACGTCCAGGTCGGGTTCCGCGTGCGGGGCGATATGACGGCCCGGCGTCAACCGGACGAGGTTGGCGTCGAGTTGGCGTCCGCTCTCGTCGAGCTTCCACAGCACCGCGGCACCGCCCGCAGCCGTGGCGGTCAAGGCGTCGGTGTCGCACAGGATGCGCGGGACCGCCGCCTCCGGCTCCCGGCCGACCTGCCTATCGGCCTTGCTCATCGGCTCCCCTCCATCTGTCCGTCTTCTCCCGCCCTGCTGCTTGCCCGACAATTATTACAAGTATCATTTGGAGAAAATGTCCGCAGGTGGGAGAGGGGTGAGGGGGCATGGTGACGGCGCACAGGAGCCCGCGTCGGCGCGAGGTCCTCGACGTGCTGCGCACCGCCGCGGTCCCGCTCGGTGTCGCGGAGGCGGCCGAGCGCATTGGCGTCCATCCCAACACCGTGCGGTTCCATCTGGAGGCGCTGGCCGGTGAGGGGCTCGTCGAGCGGCGCGTACTGGAACCCTCCGGGCCCGGCCGGCCGCGTACCGTCTACGCCCCGCGGCCGGGCATGGAGCGTGGCGGAACCCGCAGCTATCGGCTGCTCGCGCAGATGCTGCTCGGCCGGATCGCCGCCACGGGGCCCGACGCGCGTGCCACCGCGATGGAGGCCGGCCGGGCCTGGGGCCGTTCCCTGGTCGAGCCGCCGCCCCCGTCCCGCCGGCCCGGCCCCGAGGAGTCGGCCGCCCGGCTCGTCGAGCTGCTGGACGGCCTCGGCTTCGCGCCGGACCCGGAAGGCGGCAGCGTGCCGTCGCGGATCCGGCTGCGGCACTGCCCCTTCCTCGAACTCGCCGAGGAATACGGCCAGTTGGTCTGCCCCCTCCATCTCGCCCTGATGCAGGGCGCGTTGGCCGAGTTGCGCGCCCCACTGACCGCGACCGGTCTGGAACCGTTCGCCGAACCCGATGCGTGCCTGGCCCACCTGGCGCCCGCGCCGCACCAGACAGCAGAAAGGCACCCTTGATGTACCCCACGTGGGCCGCGGTCGCGGTCGCGGTCACCTTCGTCTGGCTCGGCATGGTGCTGGCGATCTCCTTCCTCGAAGCACCGCTGAAGTTCCGCGCCCCGGGCGTGACGATCCCCATCGGGCTGGGGATCGGACGGCTGGTCTTCCGGGCGCTGAACCTCGTCGAGGCCGCGCTCGCCGTCGTGATCGTGGCCGCCGTCGCGGTGGGAGAACCGCCCGGCCGGGTCGTGGGGCCGGTCGCCGCCGCGGCCGTTCTGCTCCTGGCGCAACTGCTCGTGGTACGTCCGCGCCTCAACCGCAGGTCGGACCGCGTCCTTTCGGGCGAGGACCTGCCCCGCTCGCGCGACCACCTGTACTACGTCGCCCTCGAGGGCGCCAAGGTCGCGGCCCTGATCGCCCTGGGGATCGGTCTGCTGACGGCAGGGTGAGGGAACCTTGTTCGGGCCGCACGGGTCTTCTCAGTCGGTGCGGGCGTCGCGAGACCGTCCGTGACCAGCGAAACCCACTTGCGCCGCCCGATACTCAGGTTGAACTCGTAGAGTCCGGCTGCGTGGTCACCAGGGTTCGATGATCAGGCCGGTCCCGGTGAGGCAGCCGTCGATCAGGTGGGGTCTGAACTGGATCTTCTTGAGCTTGCGTTTG
>NZ_JAJSBI010000028.1 GCF_021261325.1 Streptomyces guryensis
CCTGGCATGCTATCGTCCCCTTCACCTTTCGGATCTTGGGTAAGCCATCAGATCCAGAGACATTCCTCCAATCTCTGCCCGCTGCGCGGGCTATACGGCACTGCGCCTCGTGGCGCAGAGAGGGTGTTGTGCGGGCGGTTGGCCGGAATGCGCTCGATCGCGCGCAGCGTCTTCAGCTCCGCAAGGGTGAAGTCCTCGGTGAACCAGCCGGTGGTGGGGACGCCGTCCAGCACCTTGGTGGTCTTGCGGTCGGCGAACTCGGGGTGGTCGGCGACGTTCGTCGTCCCGCCGATCTCCGGCTCGTGTCGGCAGACCAGATGGCCGTCCTTGGTGGGGACCAGGTCGCCGGCCTCGACGACGTCGGCGCCCAGGTCGAGGGCCAGGTCGTACGAGCCGAAGGTGTGCTCGGGCCGGTAGCCGGCGGCTCCGCGGTGGCCGATGATCGTCGGCTTGGGCAGGCTCTTCAGCCCGCCGTTCCCGTACCCGGCACCCGCGGCTCTCGCCGTACCGGACAGGCCGAGTACGGCTCCGCCCGCTCCCAGGACCGCCGCGCCGAGGAGTGCCCGTCGTCCGGTGCCGCCTGTCTGCTCGTTCTCCTGCGTTCCCATGAGCGCCTCCCCTGACGTCGGCTCGATCCGTTCTCTCAGCGCGCCGATCGTAGGGGCGTGGACATGACGCGCGGGAGGCGCCGGCCGGAACACGCGGGTGACTCGGGATGTCACATGGGAGAGGAGTTCCGAGCAGGCGGGCAGCGGGCCCGCGGCTCGCCCGTTCGGCGGCGCGACCTCCGTCACATCGCTCCGGGCTGTTACCGGCGGGCAACGTCACGTCACCGCAGGTAAACCTGCGTCAACAGTGCGTAAGACCTCTGTGAACCCGATGTGCAAGACCCCGGGCACCGCGAGTATCGTCCTCACCTGCACAGACTCATATCGAACCCCTTGACACCGGAGGGCCCGTTGTCCCGCTTCGCGCTCATCAAGGCAGTGCTCGGACCGATCATGCGCCTGATGTTCCGCCCACGGGTGGAGGGTGCGGAGCACATCCCGGGCGACGGTCCGGTCATCCTGGCCGGCAACCATCTGACCTTCATCGACTCGATGATCCTGCCGCTCGTCTGCGACCGGCAGGTGTTCTTCATCGGCAAGGACGAGTACGTCACCGGCAAGACCCTCAAGGGCCGGCTGATGGCCTGGTTCTTCACCGGCGTCGGCATGATCCCGGTGGACCGCGACGGCGGCCGGGGCGGAGTCGCCGCGCTGATGACCGGGCGCCGCGTGCTGGAGGAGGGCAAGGTCTTCGGGATCTACCCCGAGGGCACGCGGTCGCCCGACGGGCGGCTGTACCGGGGGCGTACCGGTATCGCACGGCTGACGCTGATGACGGGGGCGCCGGTGGTGCCCTTCGCGATGATCGGGACGGACAAGCTGCAGCCGGGCGGGGCGGGGATGCCCCGGCCGGGGCGGGTCACCGTTCGGTTCGGTGAGGCGATGGAGTTTTCCCGGTACGAGGGGATGGACCGGGACCGGTATGTGCTGCGGGCGGTTACCGATTCCGTGATGGCTGAGGTGATGCGGCTGTCGGGGCAGGAGTACGTGGACATGTATGCGACCAAGGCCAAGGCTGCGTAGTGCCTCCGGCGGTTGGCCGTCTTCCGGGTGCGGGTCGTTCGTGGTTGCTCGCGCAGGTCCCCGCGCCCCTTACGGGGCGGTGTCCAACCGTTGGCCTCGTAGCATGAACCATGCTGCGACTGCCGTCGCGAGAAGTACCGCTGCACCTGCGCCCGCTGCGATCGCCAGGCCGTCGACGAAGGCCTCTCGGGCCGACGTGAGCATTGCCTGTGCCGTGTCCGTCGGCATCCCGGCCGCCGCCTCCAGCGCGCCGCCCAGTGACTCGTGCGCCCCTTCCGGCGTACCGGGCGGAGTCGCGAATCCCCGGTAGACGCCCGTCACGATCGAGCCCAGGATGGCGATCCCAAGGGCCGCGCCCAGTTCGTAGGCCGTTTCCGAGACCGCCGAGGCGGCGCCCGCCTGGTCCTTCGGGACGGAGGAGAGGATGACGTCGGCGGTCACGGTGAAGGAGAATCCGGCGCCGATGCCCACGACCAGCAGGGCGGCGCCCAGTACCGGATAGCCCGTCGACTGGTCCAGCGTCGTGAGGGCGGCGAGCGCCAGACCCACCGCCGCCAGGCCGCCCGCGACCACCGCGCGTACCGAGAAGCGGCGTGCCGCGCGGCCCGCGATGAGGCCCGCCGCCACCGCGCCCACCGCTGCGGGCAGTTCGGCCAGACCCGCCTCGAACGGGCTCCTGCCCTGGACGAGTTGCAGGTACTGGGAGAGGAAGAAGACCAGGCCGGACAGGCCGAGGATGGTCAGCAGGTCGGCCAGGACCGCGGCGCTGAAGCCGCGGTCGCGGAACAGGCGCATGTCCAACAGCGGGGTGGGCAGCGTGAGTTGGCGGCGGATGAACCAGTACAGTGCCGCCGCGCCCAGTGCGCCCGCGGCGAGCGTGGGCCACCCGAAGCCGTGGGTCGCGGCTTCCTTGACCGCGTAGACGATGCCGATCACACCGACGAGGGACAGGACGACGCCGGTCAGGTCCCACGGGCCCGGGTTCGGGTTGCGGGACTCGGGCAGCGTGCGGATGCCGACGACGACCAGGACCGCCATCACGGGGAGGTTGATCAGGAAGACCGAGCCCCACCAGAAGTGTTCGAGCAGGAAGCCGCCCGCGATCGGGCCGACGGCCGTGCCCGCGGAGGCCGTGGCGCCCCAGATGCCCACGGCGAGGCTGCGTTCGCGCGGGTCGTGGAAGAGGTTGCGGATCAGGGCGAGGGTGGCAGGCATGAGGGTGGCGCCCGCGACGCCGAGCAGGGCGCGGGCCAGGATCATCAACTCAGGTGTCGTCGCATAGGCGTTGAGAACGGATATCGCGCCGAACGCCGTGGCGCCGCCGAGCAGGATCCGCTTGCGGCCGATGCGGTCGCCGAGGCTGCCCATCGACACCAGCAGGCCCGCGATGACGAAGGAGTAGACGTCGCCGATCCACAGGAGCTGGGTGCCGGAGGGCTTGAGGTCCTCGCTGATGTAGGGGGTCGCGAGGCCGAGGACGGTCGCGTCGACGGCCACCAGCAGCACGGCGAGCACCAGGACGGAGAGCGCGAGCCAGCGGCCCGGGCGCTTCACCGCCTCGGTCGTGGTCGCCGGCTGCAGGGTGCTGGTCATGATTCCTCTCTCCGTAGCGCGCCGCCGAGCAGGAGCTCGGCGACCATGTGGGTGAAGTCCTTGGGGGCGACGCGGCCGTCGTGCATGGCCCAGGCGCACGAGGCGATCAGGCCGTAGAGCGCCTCCGTGAGCCAGACGGGGGTGAGGTCGATACGGAACTCGCCCGCCTGCTGACCGCGCACGAACAGCGCGCCCATGCGGGCGTCCAGCCGCTGCCAGCCCGCGTCCTGGCCGGCTTCCCAGAGCTGGCTCTCGCCGTACAGGAAGGCGAGCAGTCCGGCGGCGGGCTGGATCTCGCTGACCAGCCTGCGTACGGCCTCGCTCGCGGAGCCCTCGTCCAGCCGGGCCGCGTCCAGCGCGGCCTCGCACTCGGCGATGCCGAGCGACTCGAGCGCCCGGACCAGCGCGTCGCGGCCCGCGAAGTGGCGGTGCAGCGTGGCGCGGCTGATCCCGGCGGCCTTGGCGACCTCGTCCATCGTCGCGGTGGACTTGCGGGTCAGCAGGGCTGCGGCGGTGCGCAGTACGTGGTCACGGTCGACGGCCATGAGACGAGAATAGCGCAGGTGAGACATTGATGTCTCATTGTGGGCGTGCGCGTCTCACGAGGAGTGGGGTCCTGCCGGTTTTTCAGTGCCAGGGCAGCTGACCGCGCTGCTCCCAGTACGCCTGCGGCTTCTCCACCAGGTCGGCCAGGCGGGCCAGCTGGTCCTCGTCCAGGTCCACGACCGCCGCGTGCAGGTTGGAGGCGAGCTGGGTGGCGGTGGCCGCGCCGGAGAGGACGACTCCCGCCCACGGCTGGCGCAGGATGACCGCGAGGGCCACCGCGTCGCAGCCCAGAGACGTTTCTGCGGCAACGGACTTCAGGGCTTCCGGCGCATACGGGTCCGCGAGGCGGCCGTTGGCCATGCCCTCCTTGATGATCACTGTGAGCCCGGCGTCGTGCGCGTCCGCGAGGGCGGGAGCGGCCGAGGTCTCCAGAACGTTGTACGTGGACTGGACGGTACGGAAGAGGGGTTCGCCGTCGACCGTCACGGCGAGGGCGGCGCGGATGGCGTCGGCCTGCGCCGGGCCGCTGGTGGAGAAGCCGATGGTGGTGCCCTGGGCGGCGGCCTCGGCCAGCTCGGCGTGGAGTTCCTTGTCGGTGAGGGCCGGGCTGTCCGGGGTCACCGAGTGGATCTGGTAGAGGTCGAGGCGGTCGCCGAGCAGTTCGGCGCTCTCGGCGCGCTGGCGCTCGTAGGTCCGGAGGCTGTGGTCCTTGACCTCGTGCGTCTCGGCGTCCGCCGACCAGTCGGCGGTGTAGGTGTAGCCCCACTTGCTGCCGGTGATCACGTCGTCGATGCCGGGCCGGGCGGTGAGCCAGTCCGCGAGGAACTCCTCGGAGCGGCCGTAGGAGCGGGCCACGTCGAAGTAGCGGACGCCCTGGGCGTAGGCGGCGTCGAGGAGTTCATGGGTGCGCAGGCGCAGGGCGTCGACGGTGCGCTCGGCCGGAAGGTCGTCCTCCCGGCCGAGGTTGATGTAGCCCGGTCGGCCGACGGCGGCGAGACCCAGTCCGATGTGCGCGGTGGGCGTGGTCGCGTGGGCCAGGCGGCTGAAGGGCATGGTGGCTCCCTGCACGTTCGGTGGAGGAGATCCCGCACCGGGAGGGGGATCTCGCACCAATCTACCCAGCCTCGTGCGGTTCAGCCCGCCCTGATCAGACGCAGCGCGGCACGAACGCGGGGTCGGCCGGCCCCGTGCGCTCCAGGGCGTTGAGCACCCACTGCTCGACCAGCGGCGACTTCGGCGCCTGGTCGTGTTCGGTGGTGTCGAGCGGGCAGCGGTCCTGGAGGAGGACGTTGGTCACGTACGAGTCCGGGCCCTTGAGGAAGGCGCTGGTGTACGGCACCACGACCTCGTCGTACTTGGTGGCGATCGCCGTGTAGTCGGGGCCCACCGGGGTCTCCGGGTCGGAGTTGAGCTTCTGCAGGAAGTCCGAACCGGCGGTCTGGTCGACGCAGGAGGGGCAGACGGTGGCGCCGGCCGCGAGGGCGAGCGGGTTGGTGGTGCCGTGGTTGGACGGCACGATGCCGACGAGGTCGTCGACCTTGGTGGCGCCGCCGAGGAACTTGACGTAGTAGCGGGGCATCATGCCGCCCTGGCTGTGCCCGACGATGTCCACCTTCCCGGCGCCGGTCGCGCCGAGCACGGCGTTCACGAAGTCCCGCAGCTCGGCTGCCGAGTCCGGGATGGGGGCGGTCTCCAGGCCGCCGTACTCGAAGGAGAAGACGCAGTACCCGGCGTTCGCCAGCGCGGGCGAGAGGGTCAGCCAGTTCTCGTAGGAGGTCTTGAAGGTGCCGTTCACCAGGACGACCGGCTGCGGATGGGCCGAGTCGGGCTTGCAGGACCAGTCGTCGGCGCCGGGCGGCGGAGTGTCGGCGGCGCCCGCGGGGGCCGTGAGCCCGAGGGCGCACAGCGTCGCCACGGCGGCGACGGCGAGAAGGCGGGCTGTTCGTCTGGTGCGTCGTGCGCGCATGACGTCCCTTTCATGCTCGACTGCGGTCGACCGGCGTTCGGCATTGTCGACCGGGTAACCGGAATGCTTACCTCCGAGCAGGGTTGCGTCAAGGTTTCGGCCAAAGGCCGAATCTCATCTGTTACCAAGCGGTTCGGACAGCACGAAGGGCCCGGACGCGATGTCCGGGCCCTGCTGTGCGCTGCGGTGCGGGCGTCAGGCCTGCTTGGCCGTGGCCCACGTGTGCTGTGCCGCCACGTCCGCCTTGACGTCGGCGAGCTGGACGGCGACCGCGCTGGGCGCCGTGCCGCCGCGACCGTTGCGGGAGGCCAGGGCGCCCGGGACATTGAGGACGGAACGGACCTCGGGGGTCAGGTGGGTGGAGATCTTGGCGAACTGCTCGTCCGTCAGCTCGTCCAGCTCCTTGCCCTCGGCCTCGGCGGCCTTCACGCACTCGCCGGCGACCTCGTGCGCCACACGGAACGGGACGCCCTTCTTGACCAGCCACTCGGCGATGTCGGTGGCGAGGGAGAAGCCGGCCGGGGCCAGTTCCTCCATCCGCTCGCGGTGCACGGTGAGCGTCGCCATCATGCCGGTGAAGGCCGGGAGCAGAACCTCCAGCTGGTCGATCGCGTCGAAGACCGGCTCCTTGTCCTCCTGGAGGTCGCGGTTGTACGCGAGCGGCAGGGCCTTGATGGTCGCCATGAGGCCGGTCAGATTGCCGATCAGACGGCCGGACTTGCCGCGCGCCAGCTCGGCGATGTCCGGGTTCTTCTTCTGGGGCATGATCGACGAGCCGGTGGAGAAGGCGTCGTGCAGGGTCACGAAGGAGAACTCCTTCGTGTTCCAGATGATGACCTCCTCGGCGATCCGGGAGATGTTCACGCCGATCATCGCGGTGATGAAGAGGAACTCGGCGACGTAGTCGCGGGACGCCGTGCCGTCGATGGAGTTCGCGGAGCTGCCGTGCTCGAAGCCGAGGTCCCTGGCCACCGCCTCCGGGTCCAGGCCGAGGGAGGAGCCGGCGAGGGCACCCGAGCCGTACGGCGAGACCGCCGTGCGCTCGTCCCACTGGCGCAGCCGCTCCGCGTCCCGGCTCAGGGACTGGGCGTGCGCCAGGACGTGGTGGGCGAACAGCACCGGCTGGGCGTGCTGGAGGTGGGTGCGGCCGGGCATCGCGGTGTCCGGGTGGGCCTCCGCCAGGCCGATCAGCGCGTCCTGCAGATCGGCGAGCAGGCCGCCGATGGTGCGGGCGTGGTCCCGGATGTACATCCGGAAGAGGGTGGTCACCTGGTCGTTCCGGGAGCGGCCCGCGCGCAGCTTGCCGCCGAGGTCGGGGCCGATACGCTCCAGCAGGCCCCGCTCCAGGGCGCTGTGGACGTCCTCGTCGGCGATCGTGCCCACGAAGGAGCCGTCGGCGACGTCCGCCTCGAGCCGGTCGAGTCCGGCCAGCATCCGCGTCAGCTCGTCCTCCGTGAGCAGACCCGCCTTGTTCAGCACGCGCGCGTGGGCCCGGGAACCGGCGATGTCGTACGGCGCCAGGCACCAGTCGAAGTGGACGGAGGCGGACAGCTTCGCCAGGGCCTCGGAGGGACCGTCGGCGAAACGGGCGCCCCAGAGCCGTACGTCACCGCTGTTGCTGCTCACTTGCTGTGCTCCTAGAGAGATACGGATGTGCCGCCGCCTCCCCGCCCGTGAGCGGGGAGGCGGTTCTCACGCTACTGCTTGGGAAAGGTCCCGTCGGGCTACGCCCGCAGCTGACGCCGCGCCGCGATCTTCGACGACAGGCTGTGGATGTCGATGAAGCCCTTGGCCGCGGCCTGGTCGAAGGTGTCGCCCGTGTCGTACGTGGCCAGGCCGAAGTCGTAGAGCGACGTCTCGGAGCGCCGGCCGGTGACCACCGCGCGGCCACCGTGCAGGGTCATCCGGATGTCGCCGTTGACGTGCTGGTTGGCCTCGTCGATGAAGCCGTCGAGGGCGCCCCTGAGCGGGGAGAACCACTGGCCGTCGTAGACGAGTTCGCCCCAGCGCTGCTCCACCTGCCGCTTGTAGCGGGCGAGTTCGCGCTCGACGGTGACGTTCTCCAGCTCCTGGTGGGCCGTGATGAGGGCGATCGCGCCCGGGGCCTCGTACACCTCGCGGGACTTGATGCCGACGAGGCGGTCCTCGACCATGTCGATGCGGCCGATGCCCTGGGCGCCGGCGCGCTCGTTGAGCTGCTGGATCGCCTGCAGGACGGTGACCTGCCCGCCGTCGATCGCGACCGGGGCGCCCTGTTCGAAGGTGACGATCACCTCGTCGGCGTCGCGCGGGGTCGCCGGGTTCGAGGTGTACTCGTAGATGTCCTCGATCGGGGCGTTCCAGATGTCCTCCAGGAAGCCCGTCTCGACCGCGCGCCCGAACACGTTCTGGTCGATGGAGTACGGGGACTTCTTGGTGGTCGCGATCGGGAGGTTCTTCTGCTCGCAGAAGGCGATCGCCTTGTCGCGGGTCATCGCGTAGTCGCGGACCGGGGCGATGCACCTGAGGCCGGGGGCGAGAGCGACGATGCCGGCCTCGAAGCGGACCTGGTCGTTTCCCTTGCCGGTGCAGCCGTGGGCGACCGTGGTGGCGCCGTGCTTGCGGGCGGCGGCGACGAGGTGCTTGACGATCGCCGGCCGGGAGAGAGCGGAGACCAGCGGGTAGCGGTCCATGTAGAGGGCGTTGGCCTTGATCGCCGGGAGGCAGTACTCCTCGGCGAATTCGTCCCTGGCGTCGGCCACTTCGGCCTCCACGGCGCCGCAGGCGAGGGCGCGCTTGCGGATGACGTCCAGGTCCTCACCGCCCTGGCCGACGTCGACCGCGACGGCGATGACCTCTGCGCCCGTCTCCTCGGCGATCCAGCCGATGGCGACGGAGGTGTCCAGACCGCCTGAGTAGGCGAGTACGACGCGCTCGGTCACGGGGGTCTCCTCACACCGCATTCACTGACATGCATGAGTATGCAGTGCTCTGCATGATTCGTCAATCAATCCGGGGCGGGAGGCCGGGTGTGGAGAAGTTCCGAAGGACGCTTGAACAAACGAAACCGCTTACCCGTACTTCATCCCGAACGCCGGCGCCGCGTTTGTACACCCACTCCTGACCCAAGTGAGGCATCCGCATGTCCAGGGCTCTTCCGAAGTACAACAAGCGTCGCGTGGCCATCATCGGCGGCGCTGCCGCGGTGGCGCTGTCCGGAGCGGTGATCGCCGGTTCCGCCCTCGCCGGGACGCCGTCCAAGAGCAGCGGGAACAACGCCCGGACGCTGGCCGCGTCCCCCGGCACCATCACCTGCCAGGACGTCGCGTCGAAGCTCCCCGCGATCCCCGCCTCCGCTCAGGCCGAGGTCACCCGTAACCTCACCCTGCTGCAGACGCAGATCCAGGAGGCCAACAACCGGCTGCAGAGCACGGTCGGCCAGGGCGGCCCGAACTTCGTGAACAACGCCATCCTGGGCCCCCTCAAGGACAAGCGGGTGGCCACGATCAACCGCATCGCGACTGCCATCGGCCGCACCGCGGCCAAGCCGACCGGCCTGGACGCGCTGGCGCCGTGCACACTGAACGCCGCCGGCGCGAACACCGGTGCCAACAAGGGGAACGGCAACAAGGGGAACGGGAACAACGGGAACGCCAACACGGGTAACGCCGGCTCCGGTGCCGCCGCGAACACCACGGCAACGGGCGGGCAGGCGGCAGGTGCCGGCGCCTCCGCCGTCGGCACCATCACCTGCCCGGACGTCGCCTCGAAGCTCCCCGCGATCCCCGCCTCCGCTCAGGCCGAGGTCACCCGCAACCTCACCCTGCTGCAGACACAGATCCAGGAGGCCAACAACCGGCTGCAGAGCACGGTCGGCCAGGGCGGGCCGAACTTCGTGCAGAACGCGATCCTCGGCCCGCTGGCCGACAAGCGGAAGTCGACCGTCGACCGCATCGCGACCGCCATCGGCCGCACCGCGGCGAAGCCGACCGGCCTGGACTCCCTGGCCGCCTGCACGCTCACCAAGTAAGCCGCGTGACAGGCGCTGTGGCCGCCCCGATTGAGCGCCGGCCGGGGCGGCCACGGCCGGCGGCCGCCGGCCGACCACTGGAGTGCACCATGCGGAGGTCGCAGTTCCTTAGACAGGCGAAAGGTTTGCGTCCATAATCGTGAGGTGTGGGAAAGACTTATGAACGCATAGACGGCAGGCTGCGCACCTTCATCGAGGCGCAGCCACTCTTCTTCACCGCGACCGCGCCGCTCTCCGGCGACGGCACGGTCAACCTCTCCCCCAAGGGCCTCAAGGGCACCTTCGCGGTACTCGACGAACTCACCGTGGCCTATCTGGACTTCGCCGGATCCAACGCCGAGACGATCGCGCATCTGCGGGAGAACGGGCGGATCACGCTGATGTGGTGCGCCTTCCAGGGTCCGCCGAACATCGTGCGGGTGCACGGGCGCGGCGAGCCCGTCTTCCGCGACGACCCGCGCTTCAAGGAACTGCTCACCCGTTTCCCGGACATCGACCCGACGCCGCACGGTCTGCGGGCCGTCATCGTCGTGACGGCCGAACTCGTCCGCGACACCTGCGGTTACGCCGTGCCCTTCATGACCTACGACGAGGACCGCGACCTGCACGGCAAGCGCTTCGCACGGGAGGACGACGCCTCGCTCGGCGAGTACTTCGCCAAGAAGGAGCACATCGCGACGAGCCTGGATGGCCTACCCGGGCTGCCGTTGCCGCTCCCCCCGTCTACGGTCTGAGCCATGCGATCAGCTCTCGCCGCCGGCGCCCTGGTGTCCGCCTCGCTCCTGGTCCTCGGTCTTGTGCCGGACGCGTCGGCCGCCGGTGCGCCCCTTCCCGCCCGGATGGCCGGCACGGGCGGCGGTACGCAGCTGATCACCGCCGTGGCCCCGAGGACGAGCTCGACGTCCGGCACGGTCACCTGGTGGGACCTGCGGGGCGGCCGGTGGGTGAAGGCCGGTTCGGCGTCCGCGCGGTTCGGGGCGAAGGGGCTCGTGGAGGGGGCGTCGCGCAGGCAGAACACGAACACGACTCCGACCGGACTGTACAACCTGCCGTACGCCTTCGGCATCGAGGCCGCGCCGACCGGGACCCGCTACAAGTACCGTGCCGTGCAGCGGAGTTCGTGGTGGTGCGAGGACAACCCCTCGACGTCCTACAACCGCTGGACCGATCCGCGTCCGGCCGACTGCCGGGCGTCCGAGTCCGAGCACCTTGCCTCGTACGGGACGCAGTACGCGTATGCGTTCGTCATCGGGTTCAACTACCACCAGCGGGTGCGGGGGCGCGGCGCCGGCATTTTCCTGCATGTCAACGGGCGAGGGGCCACCGCGGGGTGTGTGTCCGTGCCCCGGGGCGCGATGCGGGCGATTCTCCAGTGGGCGGTGCCCGGGAGGCATCCGCACATCGCCGTGGGAACAGCGGGCGGGAACACGGTGATCACGCGGTACTGAGCCGCACGGAGAAGGTGGTCGACCCCGCTCTGCTCGCCAGGCTCACACTCCCCCCATGTGCCTCCGCCACCGCCGCCACGATCGACAGGCCCAGGCCCGCGCCCCCGCCGGGGGCGTCCTTGCGGCGGCGGTGTTCGGCTCGGGTGAAGCGTTCGAAGACGCCCGGCTGGATGTCCTCGGGGACGCCAGGGCCGTCGTCGTGGACCTTGAGGACGGCCGAGGATGCGTCGGCCTCCAACGACACCGTCACCTTGGTGCCGACCGGGGTGTGCAGCCGCGCGTTGGCCAGCAGGTTGGCCAGTACCTGGTGCAGGCGGTGCTCGTCGCCGGTGACCGTGACCGGTTCCTCGGGGAGTTCCAGGTACCAGCGGTGGTCGGGGCCGACGGCGCGGGCGTCGCTGACGGCGTCCAGGACCAGGCGGGTCAGGTCGACGGGGAGGCGTTCGAGGGGGCGGCCCGCGTCCAAGCGGGCCAGCAGCAGGAGGTCGTCCACCATCGCGCCCATACGGCCCGACTCGGCGGCGATGCGTTCCAGGGCGTGGGTGACCTCCGGCGGCACCGGGCCCGGGTGGAGGAGGGCCAGTTCCGCGTGGCCGCGGACCGAGGCGACCGGGGTGCGCAGCTCGTGGCTGGCGTCGGCGGCGAAGCTGCGCAGCCGCTCCTCGCTGGCATGCCGTTTGGTCAGGGCGTCCTCGACGTGGCCGAGCATGCGGTTGAAGGCACCGGCGACCTGTCCCACCTCGCTGCGCGGGTCGGACTCGGGGGCGCGCGGCGGCAGGGCCACCTCACCGCTGGCGAGCGGGAGTTCGCTGACCCGGGTGGCGGTCGCGGCGACCCGGCTCAGCGGTCTGAGCGACCAGCGCACCCAGAGGGCGCCCGCGACACCGGTGAGGGTCAGTGCGGCGCCGAAGACGATCCCGGAGACCAGTTCGAGGCGGTGGACGGCGGCCTCCACCGGCTCCAGGGGCATGCCGGTGATCAGGACGTCGCCGTCGAGGCCTCTCGACGCCATCAACCGGTAGTGGTACAGCGCGGTGAGCCGGACGCTGTGCCCCTTGCCGTCGGCGGGGACCGCGGCGAGCTGCTGCCGTTCCCGGGCGGACAGGGTGACGTCGACGACGCCCGAGGAGCGGACGACGGCCGCGTTGCTGACCTTTCCGTCGACCAGGCGGGCGCCGAAGGTGCCCGTGGCCTGCCTCCGGTCGTCGGCACGGTTGTCGCGGTCGTGGTCGTTGGGCAGACTGCCGCCGTGTTCGAGGCTCACCGCGAACCGGTTCCCGGCCTGGGTCAGCTGCTCGTCGAGGCGGCTGGTGAGGAAGCCGTTCAGCTCGATGACCGCCGCGAGGCCGACCGCCGCGCAGCTGACCGCCAGCAGCACCGCGAGGCCGACGGTGAGCCGGGCCCGGAGCGTCCGCGGCCGGGGCAGCCGCCGCCACTGCGGCCTCATGGCGCCACCGGCTTGAGCACGTACCCGGCCCCCCGCACCGTGTGGATCATCGGCTCGCGGCCCGCGTCCACCTTCTTGCGCAGATAGGAGATGTACAGCTCGACGACGTGGGCGCGGCCGCCGAAGTCGTAGGACCAGACCCGGTCGAGGATCTGTGCCTTGCTGAGCACGCGGCGCGGGTTGCGCATCAGGAAGCGGAGCAGCTCGAACTCGGTGGGCGACAGCTCGATCAGCTCGCCCGCCCGGGTCACCTCGCGGGCCTCCTCGTCCATGACCAGGTCGCCCACGGTCAGCCGCGGCCCCTCGTCCAGCTGGCGGGCCATGCCGGCGCGGCGCAGCAGTCCGCGGACCCGGGCGACGACCTCCTCCAGGCTGAAGGGCTTGGTGACGTAGTCGTCCCCGCCCGCGGTGATGCCCGCGATGCGGTCCTCCACGGCGTCCCGTGCGGTGAGGAAGAGGACACAGACGTCGGGCTTCACGCCGTGCAGGGAGCGCAGGACCGCGAAGCCGTCGGTGTCGGGCAGCATCACGTCCAGCACGACGGCGTCCGGCATCAGCTCCCGCGCCTCGGCCAGCGCGGAGGCACCGTCGCCCGCCGAGCGGACCTGCCAGCCCTCGTAGCGCAGGGCACCCGAGAGCACCTCGGCCAGGTCCGGGTCGTCGTCGACGACGAGGACGCGCAGCGGGGTGCCGTCGGGGCGGGTGAGGGCGGGGCGGCCGGAGCGGGTGGTGTTCATCGCCCTACCAGGATCGCCCCTCGCCGGGCCGGCGAGCGCCCCGCGATGCTCTGAGTTTCCTCTGAGTGGGCTCAGAGGGTGCCGGTTGAGAGCCTGCTCAGAGGTTACGGCGGCACAGTTGCGTCCGGTACAGCGAAAGGACGCACACATGACCACCGTGTACGAGCGGCGGACGGCACCGGCCGTGGCGCCGGCCGCGCGGCGCTCCCCCGCGGGCCCTCTGCTCGCCCTTCTGTGGGCCGGGGCGGCGGCCGTGGTCGCCCTGTGGTGGACCGACACCGGCTCGGTGGTCGGTGCGGCCGGCTGGCTGACCGGGGCCGGGCGGATCGCCGGGCTGCTGTGCGGGTACGCCTGCGCGGTACTGGTCGGTCTGATGGCGCGGGTGCCACTGCTGGAGCGGCGGATCGGCTCGGACCGGGTGGCTCGCTGGCACGCGATGGCAGGCCGCTACACGGTGTGCCTGCTGGTCGCGCACATCGTGCTGATCCTCCTCGGGTACGCCGCCCAGGACCGCGCCTCGGTGTGGCACGAGACGCTCACCGTGGTCCTGGACTACCCGGACATGCTCAAGGCCGCCTTCGGCACGCTCATCCTGTTCGCGGTCGGCATCACCTCGGCCCGCGCCGCGCGCCGCCGCCTCAGTTACGAGTTCTGGTACTACGTCCACCTGCTCACCTACGTCGCCGTCTTCCTCGCCTTCTTCCACCAGCTGACCCTGGGCAACGAGTTCAACGGCCACGCCGGGGCCACCGCCGCCTGGTACGCGCTGTACCTGGGCGTCGCGGCCCTGGTGGTCTGGTTCCGGCTCCTCGCGCCGGTGCGGCTCAACCTGCGGCACCGGATGCGGGTCCAGTCCGTGCACAAGGAGGCGCCCGGCGTCTACTCGGTCGTGGTCCACGGGCGGCGGCTGGACGAGATGGGCGCGCGGGCGGGGCAGTTCTTCCGCTGGCGCTTCCTCGGGGAAGGCATGGGCTGGGCATCGACGCCGTACTCACTGTCGGCACCGCCGCGCCGCGACGTGCTGCGCATCACGGTCAAGGCGCTCGGAGACCACAGTGCGGCCGTCTCCCTGCTGCGGCCCGGCACCCGGGTGTGGGCGGAGGGGCCGTACGGCTCGATGACCGAGGACCGGCAGACCTCGCCGAAGTCCCTGCTGATCGCCGCCGGGGTCGGCATCACCCCGATGCGGGCCCTGTTCGAGACGCTGCCCGGCGAGGTGACCCTCCTCTACCGTGCGCGTACGGCCGAGGACCTCGCGCTGGGCGGGGAGCTGGAGGCCATCGCACGCTGGCGCGGAGCCAAGGTGCTGTACGCGCTCAACGGGCCGGACGGGCGGCGCCCCACATTCACCGCCCAGTCCCTGCGCGCGTCCTTCCCCGACCTCGCCGGTCACGACGTCTACATCTGCGGCCCGCACGGCTTCGCCCGCGAGCTGTACGAGGCGCTGCGCACCGCAGGTGTCCCGGACCGCCGTATCCACCACGAGTCGTTCGAGCTGTGAGGCAGCACACGTGCACGCATTGAAGAAGAACCGCCCCCTGCGCCGGATCGTGCTGGCGAGCGCCGCCACCGTCTCCGGGATGGTGATGCTGCTGTCGCTGAAGCCGCACTCGACGTCGGCGGCCGCCCTGGCGGTGCCCGCGCCCTCCAGCAGTTCGAGCGCGTCGGGCGGGACCGGCGGGTCCAGCGGGTCCGGAGGATCGACCACCGTCACGAAGACCGTCACCGGCGACACGATCCAGACCCGCTGGGGCCCCGTCCAGGTCCGCATCACCCTCAAGAGCGGCAAGCTCACCGAGGTGACCGCCGTCACCTACCCCACGGACAATCCACGCGACCAGGAGATCAACAGCTACGCCCTCCCCCGGCTCCGCAGCGAGGCGCTGCAGGCCCAGAGCGCGAACATCGACACCGTCTCCGGGGCCACCTACACAAGTGACGGTTACCGCCAGTCACTCCAGTCCGCACTGGACTCGGCACGGAGCTGAACACACCGGCGTCGTGGCACGTATCTCTGGGCCAAGGGACCACGACAGCCCCTTGCCCCCGCCCCGGAGGAACAGTGACCACCACGCTCGCAGGCGGCCGCGCCGCCCGCCGCCAGACGATGCGCCGCATCCGTCCGCGCCGCTCCCCGGCGACCGTTCTGCTGCTCGCCGTATGGGCGGGCGCGGTCGGTGTGCTGTGGCTGTGGTGGCACAACACGCCGTCCATCGCCGACCAGAACGGCAAGATCCTCAACGCGGGCCGGATCACCGGTCTGCTGGCCGGCTATCTGATGGCACTGGTCGTGCTGCAGATGGCCCGGGTGCCCGCGCTGGAGCGGCGCGTCGGCTCCGACCGGGTGGCGCGCTGGCACGCGATGAGCGGCCGCTACACGCTCTGCCTGGTCTTCGCGCACGTCTTCCTCATCATGTGGGGCTACGCGCTGCAGGCGGGCAAATCGCTCGGCGACATCGTCCAGCAGACCATCGACTCCGTCAACCAGCTGCCGGACATGGGCAAGGCGGCCATCGGCACCGGCCTGTTCGTGCTCATCGGGCTGACGTCGATCGGCCCGGTGCGGCGCAGGATTCCGTACGACACCTGGTACCACGTCCACCTGCTGACGTACGGAGCCGTGTTCCTGACGTTCTGGCACCAGATCACCACCGGCAACGACTTCGCCGTCGAGCCGACCGCGAAGACCTTCTGGTACGTGCTGTACGGGTCGGTCACCGCGCTGGTCGTCTGGTACCGCATCCTCACCCCGATCCGGCTGAACATGCGGCACCGCATGCGCGTCGAGGCCGTGATCGAGGAGACGCCGGGCATCGTGTCGGTGCTGATCGGCGGGCGGAAGCTGCACCGGATGGGCGCGGAGGCCGGACAGTTCTTCCGGTGGCGGTTCCTCGCCCCGGGCATGCGGTTCTCCTCCCACCCGTACTCGCTGTCGGCGGCGCCCCGCCCCGACATGCTGCGGATCACCGTGAAGGCGATCGGCGATCACAGCGCCCGGCTGCGCGAGCTGACACCCGGCACCAAGGTGTGGGCCGAGGGCCCGTACGGCGCGATGACCGCCCAGCGGCGCAGCCGCGGCAAGGTGCTGCTGGTCGCTGGCGGCGTCGGCATCACACCGATGCGGGCTCTGTTCGAGACGCTGCCCGGCGCCTCCGGCGACATCACGCTCCTCTACCGCGCCAACACCACCCAGGACCTGGCGCTGTGGGACGAGCTCGCCGCCATCGCAGACGACCGCGGTGCCCGGTTGATGTACGCGGTCAACAGCCCGGACGGGGAGCGCCCGGACATCTCGGCGGAGCGGCTGCGGCAGAAGCTGCCGGACATCGAACAGCACGACGTCTTCATGTGCGGGCCGGCCGGCTTCGCGCAGGGCGTGTACGAAGCACTGCGCGGCGCGGGAGTGCCCGCCCGCCGCATCCATCACGAGTCGTTCGAGATGTGAGCGACGGGACTCAGGAGTCTGGGAAAGCGATGAAGAAGAGTCACCCCATCCGGCGTGTCGTGCTGGCCACCGCCGCCACCGTGTCGGGCGTCGTCCTGCTGCTGTCGCTGAAACCGGCGTCCGGCCCGAACGCCCAGGCGGCGGGTGCGGCCCCGCAGCAGACGGCGGCCTCGCAGGAGTCGCCCCAGGGCGGCACCGGGGCGGCCGGAAGCGGCACAGTCGACGGCGCCGTGGCCCAGACCCAGTACGGACCGGTCCAAGTCCGTATCACCGTCAGCAACGGCAAGATCACCAAGGCCGAGGCGATCCAGGCACCCAAGGGCGGCACCAGCGACCAGAAGACCGCCCTGTCCGTCCCCAAGCTGACCCAGGAGACGGTCGCCGCGCAGAGCGCGAAGATCGACTCGGTGTCCGGGGCGACGTACACGAGCAACGGCTACAAGCAGTCGCTGCAGT
Organism: Streptomyces guryensis; assembly: GCF_021261325.1. Lineage (GTDB taxonomy): Bacteria > Actinomycetota > Actinomycetes > Streptomycetales > Streptomycetaceae > Streptomyces > Streptomyces guryensis. The sequence goes on from NZ_JAJSBI010000028.1 coordinate 17,279, forward strand.
CGGCGATCGACAAGATGAAGGCGAGCGCGGGCTCTTCGCAGGGCGGCGGTTCCTCGCAGGGCGGCGCCACCCCTTCCCAGGGCGGCGGTGGGGGTTCGCAGGGCAGCGGCGCGGGCTCCTCCTCCGGCGGCTCCCAGGGCTCGGGCTCCGGGACCGCCCAGGCCAAGACCGTGACCGGCAGTGTCGCGCAGACCCAGTACGGACCGGTCCAGGTCCGTATCACCGTCAGCAACGGCAAGATCACCAAGGCCGACGCGGTGCAGGCTCCCAAGGGCGGGCTCAGCGACCAGAAGACGGCGATGGCCGTCCCCAAGCTCAACCAGGAGGCGGTGGCGGCCGGCAGCGCGAAGATCGACTCGGTGTCGGGTGCCACGTACACGAGCAGCGGCTATATGCAGTCGCTGCAGTCGGCGCTGGACCAGGCCGGTGGCTGAGCCGGTGGCCGAGTCGGCAGAAGCTCCCGCCGCGGTGCGTCACGCGGAGGAGGTCATGGGGACCGTCTTCTCCTTCGACGTCCGCGGCGGGGAACCCGGTGCGGTGCAGGCGGCGCTGGAGGAGGCGATCGCCCAACTGCACCGGGTGAACGAGGTGTTCAGCACCTACCGCGACGACAGCCAGGTCTCCCGGCTGGCGCGGGGTGAACTGACCGTGGAGCAGTGCGCTCCCGAGGTCGCCGAGGTGCTGGCACTGGGCGCCGAGGCGGAGCGGGTGAGCGACGGCTGGTTCAGCATGCGCTACGAGGGGCGGCTGGATCCCACCGGCATCGTCAAGGGCTGGGCCGCCGAGCGCGCGGCACGGCTGCTGGCGGCCACCCCCGGGGTGAGCGGCGTGAGCATGAACGGCGGCGGGGACGTCCAGCTGCTCGGCGCGCCCGAACCGCACCGGCCCTGGCGGGTCGGGGTGGCGGACCCGCTGCGTCCGGGCGGGCTCGCGGCGGTCGTCTCCGCGGCGGGCGCGGACGAGCTGGCGGTGGCCACCTCCGGCACCGCCGAGCGCGGCGCCCACATCGTCGACCCCCGCACGGGCCGCTCCGCGGTGACCGACCTGGTGGCGGTGACCGTGGTGGCCCCGAAGCTGACCTGGGCGGACTGCTGGGCCACGGCGGCGTTCGCGATGGGCTCGCGGGGCGGCCTGCGCTGGCTGGAGTCCCTGCCGGACGTGGAGGCCTTGCTGATCACGGCAGGCGACGAGGTGAGATGCACAGGAGGCCTGGCATCCCGCCTGGGGTAGGACAGCGCCCCTTCAGAGGCGCGGGGAACTGCGCGAGCCCCCCGGCCCGCAGTCGGCGGACAACGGCAAGTCCCCCTCTCAGTGGCCGTTCTGAGCCAACCTCAACAAATGCCCGGCCAGCGCATTACCCCCACTCGGATCCCGGCTGATCAGCAACAACGTGTCGTCACCGGCAATCGTGCCGAGGATGTCGTGCAGTTCGGCCTGGTCGATCGCCGAGGCCAGGAACTGCGCAGCCCCCGGAGGCGTCCGCAGAACAACGAGATTCGCCGACGCCTCCGCGGAGATCAGCAGCTCCTGCGACAGGCGCCGCATCCGCTCTTCCTTCGCCGACTCCCCCAGCGGCGCCCGCGGGGTCCGGAAACCCCCCTCGCTCGGCACCGCGTAGATCAGGTCGCCGTCGTTGTTGCGGATCTTCACCGCGTTGAGCTCGTCCAGGTCCCGGCTCAACGTCGCCTGCGTGACGTTCAGACCGTCGTCGGCCAACAACTTGGCCAACTGGCTCTGGGACCGCACCGGTTGCCGGTTGAGGATGTCCACGATCCGGCGGTGGCGTGCGGTGCGGGTCTGCGGCACGGCAGGCCCGGCGTGCTGTGCGTCGTCCTGCGCGTGACTCATCGTCGTCTCATTCTCCGGATCCGTCCCCGTTGGTGTGGTCCAGGATGCCGGGGAGCGCCCGGAGGAACGCGTCCACCTCGTCGTCGCCGAGTGTCAGCGGCGGCATCAGCCGGACGACGTCGGGGGCGGGCGCGTTCACCAGGAATCCGGCCTCCTGAGCCGCCTGGCGCGTCTGGGGCGCGAGCGGCTCGGTGAGCACGATACCCAGGAGGAGGCCCGCGCCCCGGACATGGTCGATCAACGGGTGGCCCAGTGACTCGATTCCGTCCCGCAGCTTCTCGCTCTGCTGCTTGACGTTCTCCAGCAGCCCCTCGTTCTCGATCGTGTCCAGGACGGCGAGTCCGGCGGCGCAGGCGACCGGGTTGCCGCCGAAGGTCGTGCCGTGGTGCCCGGGCCGCAGCAGCTCGGCGGCCCGCCCGAAGGCGACGGTGGCGCCCAGCGGCAGTCCGCCGCCGAGACCCTTGGCGAGGGTGACGACGTCCGGCAGGACGCCCTCGTGGGCCTGGTACTCGAACCAGTGGCCGGTACGGCCGATTCCGGTCTGCACCTCGTCCAGGACCAGCAGCGCTCCGGTCGCGGCGGTGATCGCCCGGGCGGCCTTCAGATAGCCGACGGGCGGCACGACGACGCCGATCTCGCCCTGGATCGGCTCCAGGATGACCAGCGCGGTCTCCTGGGTGACCGCGGCCGCGAGGGCCTGCGCGTCGCCGAACGGCACATGCGTGACGTCACCGGGCAGCGGCAGGAACGGCTCCCGCTTGCCCTGCTGGCCGGTCATCGCGAGGGCGCCCATGGTGCGGCCGTGGAAGGCACCTTCGGTGGCGACGACGTGGGTCCGCCCGGTCAGCCGGCCGATCTTGAAGGCGGCCTCGTTGGCCTCGGCGCCCGAGTTGCAGAAGAACACCCTGCCGTCCCGCCCGAACAGCTGCAGCAGCCGCTCGGCAAGGGTCACGGTGGGCTCGGACATGAAGAAGTTGGAGATGTGGCCGAGCGAGCCGATCTGCCGGCTGACGGCCTCGACGACCGCCGGGTGGGCGTGGCCGAGCGCGTTGACCGCGATTCCGCCGACGAAGTCGACGTACTCCGTGCCGTCGGCGTCCCACACCTTGGCGCCCTCGCCGCGCACCAGGGGCAGCAGCGGGGTGCCGTAGTTGTTCATGAGCGCGCCCTGCCACCGCGCGGTCAGTTCCTGGTTGCTCACGACTCCCCCTGTACGTGCGGATTCTCGTCCGGCACGACCATCGTGCCGATGCCTTCGTCGGTGAAGATCTCCAGCAGGATCGAGTGCTGGACCCGGCCGTCGATGACGCGGGCGGTGGTGACGCCGTTGCGCACGGCGTGCAGACAGCCCTCCATCTTCGGCACCATGCCGGAGCTCAGCTCCGGCAGCAGCTTCTCCAGTTGGGAAGCGGTGAGGCGGCTGATGACCTCGTCGCTGTGGGGCCAGTCCTCGTAGAGACCCTCGACGTCCGTGAGGACCATGAGGGTCTCGGCGCCCAGCGCGGCAGCGAGTGCCGCAGCCGCCGTGTCGGCATTGACGTTGTAGACATGTCCGTCGTCCTGGCTGCGGGCGATCGAGGAGACGACCGGGATACGGCCGTCGGCGAGGAGTGCCTCGATCACGCCCGTGTCGATCTCGGTGATCTCGCCGACCCGCCCGATGTCGACCAGCTCGCCGTCGATCTCGGGCTGGTGCTTGGTGGCGGTGATGGTGTGCGCGTCCTCGCCGGTGAGGCCGATGGCCAGCGGGCCGTGCTGGTTGAGCAGCCCGACCAGCTCGCGCTGGACCTGTCCGGCGAGCACCATGCGTACGACGTCCATGGCGTCCTCGGTGGTGACGCGCAGGCCGGCCTTGAACTCGCTGACGATGCCGTGCTGGTCGAGGGCGGCGCTGATCTGCGGGCCGCCGCCGTGCACGACGACCGGCTTGAGACCGGCGTGGTGCAGGAAGACGACGTCCTGCGCGAAGGCGGCCTTGAGGTCCTCGTCGATCATGGCGTTGCCGCCGAACTTGATGACGACCGTCTTGCCGTTGTGCCTGACCAGCCAGGGCAGCGCCTCGATGAGGATCTGGGCCTTGGGGAGCGCGGTGTGCTTACGAGTGGTGCTCATGAGGAATAGGCGCTGTTCTCGTGGACGTAGTCGGCGGTGAGGTCGTTGGTCCAGATGGTGGCGGTCTCGGACCCGGCGGCGAGGTCGGCGACGATGTGCACCTCGCGGTAGCGCATGTCGACCTTCTCGCGGTCCTCGCCGACGCCGCCGTTCTTGCAGACCCAGACGCCGTTGATGGCGACGTTGAGCCGGTCCGCCTCGAAGGCGGCCTTGGTGGTGCCGATCGCGGAGAGGACCCGGCCCCAGTTGGGGTCCTCGCCGTGGATGGCGCACTTGAGGAGGTTGTTGCGGGCGATGGAGCGGCCCACCTCGACGGCGTCGTCCTCGCTGGCCGCGTTGACCACCTCGACCTTGATGTCCTTGCTGGCGCCCTCGGCGTCCCGGATGAGCTGCTGTCCGAGGTCGTCGCAGACCTGCCGTACGGCTTCCGCGAACTCCCCGTATTCCGGGGTCACTTCGGCGGATCCGGAGGCGAGCAGCAGAACCGTGTCGTTGGTGGACATGCAGCCGTCGGAGTCGACCCGGTCGAAGGTCGTGCGCGTCGCCGCCCGGAGCGCCTTGTCCAGTACGTCGTTGTCGAGGGCGGCGTCGGTGGTGAGGACGACCAGCATGGTGGCCAGGCCGGGGGCGAGCATGCCCGCGCCCTTCGCCATGCCGCCCACCGTCCAGCCGTCCTTCGTCACGACGGACGTCTTGTGGACGGTGTCGGTGGTCTTGATGGCGATGGCGGCCTTCTCACCGCCGTGCTCGCTCAGGGCCTCGGCCGCCGTCTCGACTCCCGGCAGGAGCTTGTCCATCGGGAGCAGGACGCCGATGAGTCCGGTGGAGCAGACGGCGACCTCGATGGCGCCCCGGCCGAGGACCTCGGCGGCCTTCTCGGCGGTGGCGTGCGTGTCCTGGAACCCCTTCGGGCCCGTACAGGCGTTGGCGCCACCGGAGTTGAGGACCACGGCGGAGACCTGACCGCCCTTGAGGACCTGCTCGGACCACAGCACCGGCGCGGCCTTCACACGGTTGGAGGTGAAGACACCGGCGGCGGCGCGGCGCGGACCGTTGTTGACCACGAGGGCCAGGTCCGGGTTGCCGTTCTCCTTGATTCCGGCGGCGATGCCCGCAGCCTGGAATCCCTTGGCTGCCGTGACGCTCACGGTGCGACTCCGATCGTGGAAAGCCCCGTGGACTCGTCGAGTCCGAGGGCGAGGTTCATGCTCTGGACGGCACCGCCCGCGGTGCCCTTGGTCAGGTTGTCGATGGCGCTGATCGCGATGATGCGGCCGGCGGCCTCGTCGTACGCGACCTGTACCTGAACGGCGTTGGAACCGTGGACGGACGCAGTGGCGGGCCACTGTCCCTCGGGCAGCAGGTGGACGAAGGGCTCGTCGGCGAAGGCCTTCTCGTAGGCGGCGCGCACGGACTCGGCGGTCACGCCCGGCCTGGCCTTCGCGCTGCAGGTGGCGAGGATGCCGCGGGGCATCGGTGCGAGGGTCGGTGTGAAGGAGACGGAGACCCGCTGCCCGGCCGCCGCGCTGAAGTTCTGGATCATCTCGGGGGTGTGCCGGTGCCCGCCACCGACGCCGTACGGGGACATGGAGCCCATGACCTCGCTGCCCAGCAGATGGGGCTTGGGCGCCTTGCCCGCGCCGGAGGTGCCGGAGGCGGCGACGATCACGGCCTCGTTCTCGGCGAGTCCGGCGGCGTAGGCCGGGAAGAGGGCCAGGGTGGCGGCCGTCGGGTAGCAGCCGGGTACCGCGATGCGCTTGGACCCCTCCAGCGCGGCGCGGCCACCCGGCAGTTCGGGGAGGCCGTACGGCCAGGTCCCGGCGTGCGCGGAGCCGTAGAACCTCTCCCAGTCGGCCGCGTCCTTGAGCCGGAAGTCGGCACCCATGTCGACCACGAGGACGTCCGGGCCGAGCTGCTCGGCGACGGCGGCGGACTGGCCGTGGGGCAGGGCGAGGAACACCACATCATGCCCTGCGAGCACCTCCGGGGTGGTCTCCTGGAGTATCCGGTCGGCCAGCGGCAGCAGATGCGGCTGCAGGGCGCCGAGCCGCTGGCCCGCGTTGGAGTTGCCGGTCAGGGCCCCGATCTCGATCTCGGGGTGCGCCAGGAGCAGACGCAGCAGCTCTCCGCCCGCGTACCCGCTCGCTCCGGCCACTGCCGCACGTACCGCCATGTCATCCTCCTCCTGGATGGCATGACTATACGTATCGATGCACGTTTATGCAATCGGAGCGGGGGCCGCCTTCGGGAGCATGATCCGGCGGGAGACGACGAAGGTCACCGGGATGGCCGCCAGGGACGCGAGCAGCGGGGCGAAGCGGCTGCTGAAGTGCAGGAGGTCGACCAGGACATAGACACCGACCGTCGTGCTGAGGAAATTCGCGGCGTTCGTCAGGGGAAACAAGATGAATTTCCGCAGGGTGGGGCGTGTCCGATAGGTGAATCGCGCATTGAGAAAAAACGAACCGGTCAGGCTGAGCGCGGTCGCCAGGATATGCGCGAGGAGGTAGGGGAAACGAGCGAGGAGCAGTAGGTAGGCGGCGTAATACGTGCCCGTGTTGACGACGCCGATCACGGCGAAGGTGAGCATCTGCCGGGAAACAAGTGGGGTGCGCATCAGGGAATGAGGTCCTTCGCCCGGTCCACGTTGCTCGCCTTCACCAGGAAGTGCGGGCGCCGTTTGACCTCGTAGTAGATACGGCCGGTGTACTCACCGATGACCCCGAGCATGACCATCTGCACCCCGGCGACACCGGTGACGGCGGTGATGATGGTGACATAGCCGGGCGTCTGCACGCCGTTGACGAGCGCGGCGCCCACGATCCACGCGGTGTACAGACCGGCGCACAGCAGCAGGCCCATGCCCAGGTAGAGGGCGAGGCGCAGGGGCCTGTTGTTGAAGGAGAGCAGCCCGTCGATCCCGTAGTTGAGCAGGCTGCGCAGGCTCCAGGAGCTGCGGCCGGCCTCGCGGACGGCGTTCTCGTACTCGAAGGTGGTGCTCGGGAACCCCACCCAGGCGAACAGGCCCTTGGAGAAGCGGTTGTACTCGGTGAGGTCCAGGACCGCGTCCACCACCCGGCGGGACATCAGCCGGAAGTCACCGACGCCGTCGACGAGTTCCACGTCGACGAGACGGTTGATGAGCCGGTAGTAGAGGCGGGCGGTGACGGTGCGGGTCATCCGGTCACCGGTCCTGGTGCGCTTGGCGATGACCTGGTCGTAGCCCTCCTTGCGCAGGTCCACCATGCGCTTGATCAGTTCCGGCGGATGCTGGAGGTCCGCGTCCATGACGATCACGGAGTCTCCCGTGGCGTGCCGCAGGCCGGCCAGCAGCGCGGCCTCCTTGCCGAAGTTGCGGCTGAAGGAGACGTAGCGCACGCGCGCGTCGCGGTCGGCGAGCCGCTCCAGCGCGGCGAGCGTACGGTCGCGGCTGCCGTCGTCGACGTACACGAACTCCATGTCGTGACCGAGCGGAAGGAGCTCCTCCGCGACCTTCTGGACCTGGTCGTGGAAGCGCTCGATGACGTCTTCTTCGTTGTAGCAGGGTGCGACGATCGATATGAGCATGGTTTTCCCCTGGGGACGCGGTCAGTGGACGCCGGTCATGGGCGTGCGCGGACTGGTGAGGGCGGTCGGTGGGGCCGAGGGCGGTGTGGAACGCCGTCGGCGTACGGCGGTGAAGGCGCCGAGCAGGAGCAGGGTCAGCAGCGAGGCGGCCCCGACGGCCGTGCCGAGCCGCAGGCCGGGCGGATGGAAGGTGCAGGTGAGGCTGGTCGGGGAGCCGTCGAGGGGGACGGCGATCAGTCCGTGGTAGTCCTTGGCCGGTACGGCGGCGCCGTCGCCCGCGGCGCACCGCCAGCCCGCTATGCGGGGAGCCGCGACGACCGCGGTTCCCCTGCTGCCGGCGGGGAGCTCGGCCCGCAGGGTGGCGTCGGAGACGGTGACGCGGGTGGCGCCGGTGGCCTTGAGGTGTTCGACGGCGGAGTGCAGCCGGGCGGTGTCGAGGCAGCCGACGGCGCCCCGCGGAACGAGGCCGGGGCGGTCGGGGGTCAGCCCGATGCGGAGGCGGCCGGAGGCCGGGGCCGGGCCGAGCGGCGCCATGGCGGCGCGGTTGCGCGGGTACTGGGCGCGGAAGAGCACGGTGCGGCCGGCGAGGCGCGCGGTACCGGAGTAGCGCGGTGCCCACAGGTAGACCTGGCTGCCGGCCGGGCACTCGGCCGTGACCGTCGGGCGGGTGAGGGCGGTCCCGGAACCGACCCGGTCCTTCTCCCCCAGCGGCCTACCGTTGTCGTCGTGCACCGCGGTCCTGGGCACGGTGTAGACGCGGGCGCCGAGCAGCAGCTCCTGGTTGCGGTACGGCGACAACCCGAAGGCCGCCCGGTCGGGGACGCTCCGTACGGTCACCAGCGGCGGCACGTCCTGCCGGGAGACCGACAACGGGCCGCCGAGCTGCGGCAGACGGGTCTGGTGCGGGTCGGTCGGCGAGTGCACCCGCGCTCCGACGGAGAAGATCGCGTCGGTGACGGGGTTGTCGAGGCTCTGCAAGGAGCGGCCCCGCGAGGTCCAGCCGCCGCCGAGGGCGGTGAGAGTGCGGCTGAGCACGTCCGAGGTGAGGCTGCTGTAGTACTGGGCGCCCTGGCCGCCCACCTCCATCGGGTCGTTGGCGACGGTCTGCTCCCGGCCCGGGTCGGTGCGGTACCGGGGCCAGCCGTCGGCACGCGCGATCGCTTCCGCCTGTGCCTCCTGCCGTGCTCCCCAGGGCGCGTAGTCGTCCATGTGGCCGAGGCGGACCCGGGTGGCGACGGCGGAAGTGGCGGCCGTCTCCCCGAACTGCCCGCCGAACAGCAGCACCAGGGCCAGCCCGGCCAGGACGGTACGACCCCGGCCGTCCGCGCGGCGCAACAGCAGCAGCCCGCCCGCCGCACCGACGACGGCGAGCACCAGCACCAGCCACACCACCGGCTTCACCAGGATGCTCCGGCTCGCGACGGCGGTGATCAGCGCCAGTAGCGCGCCCGCCGCCCCCAGCGCGCGCCGGTCGGGAAGGCCGTACGACAGGCCGTGCCAGGCGGCGATCACCAGCAGCGCACACAGGACGAAGGCCTGGCGGTAGAAGCTGCCCTGGGGGGTGGCGAAGGCGTGCCAGACCAGGTGGGTCGGCCCCCACTGCAGCGACAGCGCGACCGCCACGACGAGCAGCGTCCAACCGGTGCGCACCCGCCCGGGAACCGCCCGGTGGAAGGGCAGCGCGAGAGCGAGCAGCAGTGCCGTCACGCCCACGTAGACGGCCGGACTGCTGAAGCTGTACGTCGTGGGCAGCAGCCGGGCCAGCAGGTCCTGGGTGTGCACGGGCGTGAACTGCACGACCCGGCCCGGGTAGGCGTGCCTGGTGCCGAAGTACACGACCGTCACCAGCGGTGCCGCCAGGCCCACGCCGAGGGCGACGGTGCCGGCGGCGCGGCCCGCCGCCACGAGCCGTTGCCGGCGGGAGAGGTCGCAGAGCCACAGCCGGAGCAGCAGGACCAGGCCGGCGCCCAGGGTGGCCATGTACGCGGTGTAGAAGTTGGCGATCCAGGCGAGGGCCACGATCAGCACACCGAGGAGCGGACGCCGGCGCTGGAGCGTCCACTCGCCGACCAGGCACAGCAGCGGCAGGGCGACGAGTCCGTCGAGCCACATCGGGTTGTAGTCGCCGAGCGCCACGCTCCAGCCGCACAGGGCGTACGAGGCGCCCAGCAGCCCGGCACCCCACCAGCGGCCGGGGCGCAGACTCAGCAGCAGCCAGGCCATGACCGCGCCCGCGGAGGCGATCTTCACAACGGTGATCACATACACCGCGAGATCGATCTCGTCCCGTGGGAACAGGGCGACGAGCAGGGCGAACGGGCTGCTGAGGTAGGTGCCCAGGTCGGGCAGGAAGCTGGAGCCGAAGCCTGACTGCCAGTTGACGAAGAGGCCGCCGTCGGCCCTCCCGTGCAGCAGGTCCCACAGGTGCGCGTGGAAGGGGACGTACTGGTTGCCGAGGTCGTTGACACTCCGGGTGCGGGGGCCGAAGGGATAGCTGCCGGCCACGGCGTCGGCGGTGCAGAACACGGCGACGGAGATGACCGCGGCGAGCAGGGCCGCGGCCTTCTTCGCGGAGAAATGACCGCTCGAAACGGCTGTGGACGGGGTCGAGCGTTCCATTCCTTGCTACTCCCGGCAGGTTAACGATTCGACGGCTTAGACGGGCCTCGTTTCCGTTTGGTTGTGCCATCCACGAAAAGTGGCCAAGCCAATTCCGAATACGAGCGGGTTTTTATGGAATAATGAACGGCCGGGAAACAAAATCCACCCGGCGCGTTATTTGATGGTGAAATTCAGCGGGGCCCGGGGTTCAAAGTGACGCCCGTCCGGGCTTGACCTGGAGCGTGCTCCAGGTTCTACGGTCTCTTCATGACCAGCGGACACCCCCTCCCGCAGGACCGGGAGCCGACCCTCACCATCGCCGAGGTCGCCGAGCGCACGGGCCTGTCGCACGACACCCTGCGCTACTACGAGAAGGCCGGCCTGATCGAGCGGGTCGGCCGGACCACCGGCAATCAGCGGCGCTACGACGCGGCCGACCTGGCCTGGCTGGAGTTCCTGCTGCGGCTGCGCGAGACCGGTATGTCGATCGCCGACATGCAGCGGTTCGCCCAGCTGCGCGCCGAGGGGGATGTCTCGGTCGCCGACCGGCTGGCGATGCTCCGCGAGCACCGCGCCGGCCTGGCCGACCGGATCCGGGCGTTGCGCCGTAACGCCCGTGCGCTGGACGACAAGATCGACCACTACGAACGGCTGCTGAGCGAAGCTCCCGGGCAGCCGGGATCGGAAGACCTGACATGAGCGAGAGCACCACCCGTGAAGAGCGCTTCGCCCACGGCCTGGAGGTCCTGAAGAGGGTCGACGGCGAAGCCGGCCAACGCGTCGTCGACTCCCTCGCCGACATCAACCCCGAACTCGGCCACCAGGTCGTCGCCTGGGCCTTCGGCGAGATCTACGACCGCCCCGGACTCGCCCCGCGCGACCGCCAGTTGGTGACGCTGGGCATGCTCACCGCGCTCGGCGGCTGCGAGGCCCAGCTCGACGTGCACGTCAACGCGGCCCTGAACGTGGGCCTCACGCCCGAGCAGATCGTCGAGGCCCTGACCCACTCGGCGGTGTACTGCGGCATACCGAAGGCGCTGAACGCGACCTTCGCCGCGAAGAAGGTATTCGCCGAGCGCGGGCTGCTGCCGCTCGGACAGCAGCCCGCGGGGCCGGCTGCACCTACCTCTGCCTGACCCGGAGGAAGGTGATCGAGTTCGCCGGGAAGGTGTACGAGAACTTGTCGGCGACGCCCGAGAAGGTGGACGTCACGGGCGCGACGGCCGCGGACGCCTCGGTGTTCACCGCGTCGGGCGCGGCGGCCGGCGTGGCCACCCGGGCCCTGGACGCGACCTTCGCGCCACCGAGGTCGATCACCGTACGGGCCGCCGAGGCCTGGGCGTGGGCCACCTTTGCTGCGTCACGCGCCCCGCCGAACGCACCCTGCGCTTCCTGCCCGGCTCTTCACCGGGCACCGCGGACGTGCGCTTCGCCGACGGGCGCCCCTTCCACCACCTGGACCTGACCTCCGGGCACCATGTCGCCGACCACCCCTGCGCGGCGGACCTCCACCGCGGCGAGTTCACCGTCCGGGACGCCCACCACCGGCGGTCCGTCCGGTGGGTGGGCGGACCCGCGAAGGACCTCGTCCTGACCACCGGCTACGCCCGCGAGGGCTGAACCGGAGCGCCGTCGAAGCGCAGGTTCCAGCGCCCGGCGTACCCCGTCACAGTGGTCGTCGACAGGGGGCGCACATCGATGTTCCAGTACGTCGACGGCGGCGCCTTCAGCGCGTACACCAGGGCCGCGCGGACGACCGACGGCTCGGCCACGGCGACGATGCGGCCGCCGTCCTCCACGGGCCGGGTGTCGAGCCAGTTGCCGACCCGGGAGATGAACCCCACCAGCGACTCGCCGCCGTGCGGCGTGGCCCGCGGGTCGGCGAGCCAGGCGTCCACCGCCTCCGGCTCGCGGGCCATCGCCTCCCCGAGGGTCAGGCCGCGCCAGCGGCCCATGTCACAGTCCCGCAGGGCGAGTTGGACCAGCGGTGCGTAGCCCAGGGCGTCGCCCGTGGCGCGGCTGCGCGGCGTGGGCGAGCAGTAGCGCAGCTCTGCCGCCGCGAGCGGCACCAGGAGGTGGGCGACGCGCTGCACCTCGTCCCACCCCGCCTGGTCCAGCGGACGGTCGTCCTCGAAGCGCTCGGCCAGCAGCGGGGAGCTGCGCGCGGCGGCGACGAACGTGACCCGAAGTTGCATGCGGCGATGGTGTGTCGGGAAAGTGCGCAGGTCAAGGGGTGTTGGTAAGGGTTCACCGACGGTGCCCGAAACCTTACTTCAAGGTCAGGACCTGCCGGACAAGTCACTCGAAAACGAGGGCCATCCAGATGTCCGGCTGAGCCAGCGGCTCGAAGCCGAGCTTCGCGTAGACGCCGTGCGCGTCGGCGGTGGCGAGCATGATGCGCCGCAGCCCGTACGGCTCCAGCTGATCGCGCACGGCGCCCACCAGGGCCGTACCGATGTTCTTGCCGCGCACGGACCGGTCGACGTAGACGTCGCACAACCACGCGAAGGTCGCCCGGTCGGTGATGATCCGGGCATACGCCACCTGCTCTCCCGAAACCGTGTCGTACACCCCGAAATTGAGCGACCCGGCAATCGCCTGCTCCTGCTTCTCGCGCGGCCGCCCCTTTGCCCAGTAGGCGTCGGTGGCCAGCCACCGGTGCACGCGGTCGACGTCGAGGCGGTCGGGATCGGTGGAGATCTCATAGCCTTCGGGAAGGCGCGGGGTGTCGTCGGTCATGCCGGGAGGCTCGCAGGCGGGGACGGAGCCGTCGAACGGTTTTCGCCGGGCTCCAGGCGTGCCGGCCTGTCGACGGCACCGCAGCGGCTTTGAGGGGCGCGGGGAACTGCGCGACAGGCCACGACGGCGCCGCAGACGATCAACGGCGCACTACGACACCTCGTCGCAAGCCACCCGCAACCGCCGCACCCCCTCCGCAATCTCCCCGCTCCCCGCGACCGCGGCAAAGCTCACCCGGGCGTGCGACGCCGAAGGCTCCGCACTGAAGTACGGACGGCCGGGCGTGATGGCAACGCCCGCACGCAGGGCTGCCGCCGTGAGGGCAGATTCGTCCGTGCCGTCGGGCAACCGCAGCCACAGGTGGTAGCCACCCGAGGGGACATGCGGGAGGCACAGCTCGGGGAGCTGCAGCCGCAGCGCCGCCGTCATGGTGTCGCGGCGGGTCTTCAACTCCGCGGAGATCGCACGCAGATGGCGCGGCCACGCCGGCGACCCGACGAGTTCGAGAGCGGCTTCCTGGAGCGGGCGCGGGACGAAGAAGGTGTCGACGACCTGGATGGCGCGCAGCCGTTCCAGAACCGGTCCGTGGGCGGCCAGCGCGCTCACCCGGAAGCTGGGCGAGGTCGCCTTGGTGAGCGAGCAGACGTGGACGACGACTCCGTCGGGGTCTTCGGCCGCGAGCGGGCTCGGCAACGGACCGGCGTCCTCGTGCACGAGCCGTCGTACGAAGTCGTCCTCGACGACGAACGCACCGGCCTCGCGGGCGATCCGGAGTACCTCCCCGCGCCGTTCGGGGGCCAGCACGGCGCCGGTCGGGTTCTGGAACAGCGGCTGGCAGACGAAGACCCGCGCGCCGGTCACGCGGAACGCGTCCGCGAGCAGCGCCGGCCTGACGCCGCCCGCGTCCACCGGGACCGGCACCGGCCGCAGGCCCGCGGCCCGCGCGATCGCCAGCATCCCCGGATACGTGGGCGATTCGACGAGCACCGGCGCTCCGGGCGGAGCGAGTGCGCGCAGCGCGGTGGTCAGCGCGGACTGGCCGCCCGCGGCGACGAGCACTCCGGCCGCGGTGACCCCGCCGCCGATGCTCCGCGCGAACCACTCGCGCAGCTCGGGCAGCCCCTCCATCGGCGGCCGCCCCCAGGCGCCGGGGCGACGGCCCGCCCTGGACAGGGCCGCCGCCATGGCCCGCTCGGGCTGCAGGGACGGGTGCAGATAGCCGCCGTTGAACTCGACGACTCCGGGCGGCGGGGCTGCGAGGGAGACCGTGACTCCGGACGCGTCCACGGAGCGCGGTACGAGGTCGACGGCGCCGTCCGCGCTCAGGGCGACCTCCTGCCAGGAGGTGTCACCGGCGGGAGCGGCCGCCCCGCGCCGCTCGGCACGGAAGGCGCCGGCGCCCGGCCGGGTCACCACCAGACCTTCGGCGGCCAGCTGCCCCAGGGCACGCGAGACCGTCACCGGACTGACCCGGAACCGCTCAACGAGGGAGCGACTCGACGGGAGCTTTCCACCAGGAGAGTAGCGATCAAGTTCCCGTCGCAACTGTTGGGCCAGTTCACCGACACTGCTACGCTCTTGCATGAGAGCACAGAGTAGCGCTACTACCCCCAGCCGGATAGCGGTCGGCAGCGAGAGCGGGCCGACCGGCGCGGGCACCCCGGTGGCCGCGGCGAGCCGCCGCACCGGCACCGTCCTGGCCGCCCTCGGCGTGGTCGCCTTCTCGCTCACCTTCCCCGCCACCGCCTGGGGACTGGAAGGCTTCGGGCCCTGGTCACTGGTGGCCGTGCGCAGCGTTCTCGCGGCACTCATCGCAGGGGCCTGTCTGCTGGCACTGCGCGTGCCGCCGCCCGGCCGAAAGCACCTGGCGGGCCTGGCGGTTGTCGCTGCCGGTGTCGTCGTCGGCTTCCCGCTGCTGACCACGCTCGCCCTGCAGACGTCGACCACCGCGCACGCCGCCGTCGTGGTCGGCCTGCTCCCGCTCACGACCGCCCTGTTCTCCGCGCTGCGCATGGGCACCCGCCCGTCCCGCACCTTCTGGACGGCGGCCCTCGCGGGCGCTGCCGCGGTCGTCGCCTTCACGGTGCAGCAGAGCGGCGGTGCGCTGACCACCGCGGACCTGTATCTGTTCGGCGCGCTACTGGTGTGCGCGGCCGGCTACACCGAGGGCGGCCGGCTGGCCCGGGTCATGCCGGGCTGGCAGGTCATCGGCTGGGCGCTGGTGCTGTGCGTGCCACTGAGCGTGCCCGCCGCCGCGCTGGCGCTGTCATACGAGCCCGTGCGGCTGACCGCTCACAGTGTGGCCGGGCTGCTGTGGGTCGCGGCCGGTTCGCAGTTCTTCGGCCTGGTCGTCTGGTACCGGGGCATGGCGGCGATCGGCATTCCCAAGGCCAGCCAGTTGCAGTTGGCCCAACCCCTGCTCACACTGGTGTGGTCGGTGCTGCTGCTGGGCGAGCACCTGACGGTGGCCGCCCCGCTGACGGCCGCGGCGGTGCTGGTGTGCATCGCCGTCACGCAGCGGGCGCGGGGCTGAGCGGCGCGGGTACGCGCCGGTTCCAACCGTGGCCCCGCGCCGTAGACTCAAGGCCACGGACCGCTGCTCCCGCACCTGGTGAGGAGGCCCTACAGATGCGTGCAACCGTGGGCGACCAGCTTGTCCAGCACGGCAGGGTGGTCGGCCAACACGACAAGGTCGGCGAGATCGTCGAAGTACTGGGCCAGGAGGGCAATCCTCCGTACCGCGTCCGCTTCGAGGACGGGCACACGGGCATCTGCTCACCGGGCCCGGACACCGAGATCCGCCACACGGAAATTCAACGGTAGCCGCTCCGCTGGTTGAGCCACGATGGGCCGTCGTTTGTCTGCGGCGCCATCGTGGCCGGGCGCGCCCGCGCGGCGGAGCCGCACATCCGATACAGCCCCGCCCCCCTGAAAGCCGCTGCAGAACCGCTCAGATCAACGCGGCGGCTTCGCCGGCTGCTGGTAGTGGTCGGCGACCACCCGCGCCATCGCGCCGATCCGGTCCGTCGCCACGTCCTTGGCTGCGAAGAAGATGTGCCCGCGCACCTGTGGGTAGTCCCTGGCGAGGGTGAGGTGGCGGGAGAGTTCGGCGACATCCTGCCAGGCCGCGGACTGGGCCGGGTCGCCGGCCTTGTACAGCGCCTCCCCCACGTACACCTGTGTCCCGGTGCCGCGCGCGACCTCCGACCACCAGGGCAGCAGCTTGGCGTAGTCGGCGGCGGCGAAGCCGATGTTCCAGTAGACCTGCGGGGCGATGTAGTCGATCCAGTTCTCCCGCACCCATTTGCGGGTGTCCGCGTGCAGGTCGTCGTATGTCTGTACGCCGGCCCGGGTGTCCGAGCCGTGCGGGTCGGTGGCGGCGTTGCGCCACACCGCGAACGGGCTGATGCCGAAGCGCGTGCCCGGCCGCACCTGCTTGATCCGCGTGGCCATCTCGGAGACCAGCTTGTCGATGTTGTGGCGGCGCCAGGCATCCCGGTCCGGGAAGGACCTGCCGTGGCGGGCGTAGGCCGCGTCGTCGTCGAAGGTCTGGCCGGTCACCGGATACGGGTAGAAGTAGTCGTCGAAGTGGACGGCGTCCACGGGGTACTTCCGCACCGCGTCCAGCATCGCGTTCTGGACGAAGGCACGCACCTTCGGCAGCCCGGGGTTGTAGTAGAGCTTCCCGCCGTAGGGCACCACCCAGTCCGGGTGCTTGCGCGCGGGGTGGGAGGCGGCCAGTTTCGTCACGTCGGTGTTGTTGGCGATGCGGTACGGGTTGAACCAGGCGTGCAGTTCCAGACCGCGGGCGTGGGCCTCCTTCACCGCCGTGCCCAGCGGGTCCCAGCCCGGGTCCTGGCCCTGGGTGCCGGTGAGGACCTGCGACCAGGGCTCGTACGGGGAGGGCCACAGGGCGTCGGCCGTGGGGCGCACCTGGAAGATCACGGCGTTGAGGCGGCTGTGCGCGGCACGGTCCAGGATGGCGATCAGCTCGGCCCGCTGCTCGGCCACGGTCAGCCCCGGTTTGGAGGGCCAGTCCCGGTTGGCCACGGACGCCACCCAGACGCCCCGCATCTCCCGCACGGACCGCCGGCGCCCGGGATCGCCGCCCGCCATCGCCGCACTCGCCGCCACTGCACCGCCCCCCGCCACGAGAGCCGACAGGGCCGTCGCTGCGAACGCCCGCCGCGACAGCCGAGACCTACGGTGCTGCATTCCCGTACCTCCATGCGCCGATGTGCGTGACCGGGGGAGATTCTCGACCCGGGCCACCTCCCGCGTCAGGCTGCCACGCGGACCCGAACGATCGATCAACGATCGCCGGAGGTAACGTGCAGGTTTGGAGCAGGCACCGAACCACCGGGGACCCTGCCGCATTCGTAGATCAGCGAAGGGGACGATGTGACGGACTTCCCAACGGGAGACATCTCGCGCGTCGGAGTGGTCGGCTGCGGCCAGATGGGAGCGGGCATCGCCGAGGTGTGCGCCCGGGCCGGTCTGGACGTCAAGGTCGCCGAGACGACCGGGGAGGCCCTGGAGTTCGGCCGGACCCGGCTGTTCAGCTCCCTGGGCAAGGCGGCCGAGCGCGGCAAGATCACCGAGCAGGAGCGGGACGAGACGCAGGCACGGCTGAGCTTCACCACCGACCTGGGCGAGTTCGCCGACCGCGACCTGGTGATCGAGGCCGTCGTCGAGAACGAGCAGGTGAAGACGGAGATCTTCCAGGTGCTCGACCAGGTGGTGACCCGCCCGGACGCGATCCTCGCCTCCAACACCTCCTCCATCCCGCTGGTCAAGCTGGCGGTCGCCACCTCCCGCCCGGACCACGTCGTCGGCATCCACTTCTTCAACCCGGCCCCGGTGCAGCAACTGGTCGAGCTGATCCCGGCGCTCACCACCTCCGAGGGCACCCTCGGCCGGGCGCAGCTGTTCGCGGAGAAGGTCCTCGGCAAGCACGCGATCCGCGCCCAGGACCGCTCCGGCTTCGTGGTCAACGCGCTGCTCGTGCCGTATCTGCTGTCCGCCATCCGCATGTTCGAGTCGGGCATAGCGGGCCGCGAGGACATCGACAACGGCATGGAGATGGGCTGCGCCCACCCGATGGGCCCGCTGAAGCTTTCGGACCTGATCGGCCTGGACACCATCGTGTCCATCGCCAACTCGATGTACGAGGAGTACAAGGAGCCGCTGTACGCCGCTCCCCCGCTGCTCCAGCGCATGGTCGACGCGGGCCGACTCGGCCGGAAGACCGGGTCGGGCTTCTACACCTACGGCTGACTCGACGGCCTTTTGCACAGTGCCCGTTCCAGGGTGCTGATTACACAGTGCGACCAATGCGGGCCCGGCACTCTTCGGAGCGCCGGGCCCGTGTCATTCACACACCGTGTGCGCGCCGGGCCCGCATATGCCCGTCGCACACGCTCCCCACGCGTCCACCAGGCGAGTTGACTCTCCATGCGCAATGCAAGGGATGTGACGACTACGGAAAGGAGCGGACTCGTGACCGCCGACCCGGAGCATCCCGTGGTCCATGGAGAACTCGCAGAGTTACGCCGCCGCCTCGACGTCGCGTACGCGCGCGTCGAGGGAGGGCTGGCCCTGCTCAACCATCGCGCCGAGGAGGCACACAAGGAAGTCGACGATCTCAGCGCACGGATCATCGCCCTGGAGCACGCCCGCTGGCCGCTGCCCGCGGTCGCGGCGCTGACAGCCGTGGGCGCGCTCGTCGTGACGGTATGGCAAGCCCTGGGCCACTGAGGGACGAGGGCGTGGTGGGGGGAATCAGGGTGGGCGTGGTGGGGGAATCGGAGTCAGGCGTCCTGCCCGAGCCTGAGGTGGTGCAGGAGCAGTAACGCGGCCGCCATGTTGGCGGCCGGGACCTCGCCGCGGGCGACCATGTCGGGGACGAGTTTGAGGGGGACCCATTCCCGGCGGTCCGACTCGAAGTCGTCCACGGGATGTCCGACGTACTCGCCCTCGTCGGCCCAGTAGATGTGGTGCCGGGCGTCGGTGAGGCCGTTGGACGGCTCGACGCTCATGAGGTGCTGCAGCGGTCCCGGTCGCCAGCCGGTCTCTTCCTCGAGTTCCCTGGCGGCCGCGACGGCGATGTCCTCGCCGTCCTCGACCACGCCCGCAGCGAGTTCCCACCCCCAGCTGTCGGTGATGAAGCGGTGGCGCCACAGGAGGAGGACTTCATTGGCCTCGTTCACCACCGTGGCCACAGCGACGGGCCGCAGCCGTATCAGAAAGTGGTCCAGGTGCCGCCCGTCCGGCAGTTCCACATCTGCCAGGTTGACGGTGAACCAGCGGTTTGCATACACAGTTTGTTCGTTCTGTTTCGTCCACTGCACGGTTCTGCCACCTTCCGTCGAGTAAGTGGCAATATCGCAGCAGGGACTGTGGGGTGTCGGTGCTCGGAACCGGTCTACGGCGGAACCGGTCTACAGCGGTACGCGCAGTGCCCCGTCGATGAGTTCGGCGGCTTCGGCGGTGCCCGCACAGCCGCTGCGCACCAGGTGCTCGCGTACCGCGCGGAGTCTGTCGCGCAGCCGCTGGGACTCCATTCCCCGGGCCTGTTCGGCCATCTGCACCGCGGTGGCCACGGCCTTGTCGGCGTTGCCCTGGCGCAGTTCGATCGTGCTGAGCATGGCGAGCCGGTGCACCCGCCCGCGGTCGTGCGCGGGATTGTCGACGGCCGCCGCGGCATGCTCCCCCGCGGCCACGAGTTCGCCGAGGCTGAGCAGTGCCTCCGCCACCTGGACGTTGACCAGCCCCGGCTGGACATAGCCGGTTTCGTCGGGTTCGTACCCGCGTCGGATGCGTTCGGCGGCCTGCTCGGCACGCCGGATGCAGGACAGCGCTGTCGTACTGTCGCCCAGGTGTGCGTACGCCTTGGCCTGCATCGCGTACAGGTCGCAGGCGAGCGCCGGCGTGATGTGCTTGCCGGCGGCGCGCAGCGCGGCCTCCGCGAAGGCGACCGCCTGGCGGAACTCCCTCATGAACAGAGCCTGGTTGACCAGCAGTGCGATCACATAGGCGCCGAGTCCCCGGTCCCCGCTGGCCTTCGCCAGCCTGAGCGCCTGGTGGAAGTAGCGCTGGGCGAGTCCGTGCGCATCGGAGTCGTAGGCGCAGATGCCCGCGATCGCCACCAACCCGCCCGTGGCCCGGTGCAGTTGGCGGCCCGTGGCGTCGGTGTAGCTGCCGCGCAGCAGCGGGGCGGCCTCGGCGTTGAGGAAGCCGACGATGCGGGTGCGGGTCGCTATGCCGCCGGCCTTGCGGTACATCTGCTCGTAGTGGGTGCGGGCCGCACGCAGCATCTCGATGTCGCCCGGGGTGACCCGGTGTCGGCCGCCGCGCGAGACGTCCACGTCCTCGGGCGGGTTCTCCCACTCCCACACGGGCATGACGGCAGGGGTGCCGGTGACCGCGGGCGCGCCCAGGATGTGCGGGCGCTGCTGTTCGTCGGAGCGCCACAGGGCGGTGGCCCGCTCGACGAAGCCGGAGAGGGAGGTTCCGTGCGGGGTCGACGGTTCACCCGGGACACCGAGACCGATGTCGTCGAGGGTGACCGGCCGGTGCAGCCGCACCGCGAGCACTTCACAGATGAGGTCGGGCACCTGCCCCCGGGGCCGCTGCCCCTTCAACCACCGTGCCACGGCGGTGTGTTCGTACCGAAGCGCGAGGCCGCGTGCCCGCCCCGCCTGATTGACGTGTGCCGCCAGCCCCGCATGCGAGATCCCGGCCTCGTCCAGGATCGCGTCGAGCAGAGTGTTGGGCTGCATATATGCCCCCCGGATCGCTCGGTGCCGTCAGCGTAGTGCGAACGGCTTCACACGGGGTGTGAACGGAGTGCCCGAATCCGCAGCGTACGCGCACTGTCGCGGAGAGTTTCCTGCCGGTTGACTGAAATGCCTCGCAAGAGGCCGGCCGGGCCGCCGGCTCCCCCTCGTACAGTGCGGCGGCCCGCTTCCGCGCCGTCCGCCCAGCTGCCTGCCCGACACTCCGTGGCGGGGCGGACGGTGTGCCGGCGGCAGCTTGGCGGTGCGACCAAGCGCCGTTGGCCGAAGCCGCGTTGTCGAGTGCGGGCTGTGTGTGGCTGATCGCGCAGTTCCCCGCGCCCCTTATGGGGCGCGGCCGGACCACGCCGGAGCGCCGGATGCACCGCCAGGTGGGTGTACGACATGGCGGCGGTCGTTGCGCAGGACGAGCAGGGCGACGTCGTCGGCGGGTCTTCCGCCTGCGTGGCGCAGCAGCCCGGCGAAGACGGCGCGCAGTACCGACTGCGGGGAGACCGGTCCTGCGCCCACGGCCTCGGCGAGCGCGGCCGGCAGCGAAAAGAACCGGCCACGTCCGTCCCGGGCGTCCTCGACACCGTCCGTGTGCAGGAACAGCGCCTCACCGGGCAGCAGCCGACCGCAGGGGAGGGCGGGCAGCTCGGCGGGCAACGGGAACGGCCCGAGGGGAGGCAGCGGTTCGGCAAGGGTCAGCAGTTCGGCCCGGGCCGGTCCGAGCAGATACGGCCAGGGGTGCCCGCAGTTGAGGACACTCACCTCGCCGTCGGACTGGATCTCCAGCAGCAGTACGGTGACGAACTCCTCGGCGACCGGATGGTCCGGCTCCGGTCCGGCCGAGGGGTGCTCGGCGCGGGCCCGGTCCCGCAGATGCCGGGCCAGCGCCCGCTCCAGCCGCCGCAGCACACTGCCGAGTTCGGCCTCGTCGTGCACGGCCTCGCGGAAGCTGCCGAGCACGGCGGCGACCGTACCGATGGCGGCGAGCCCGTGCCCGCGCACATCGCCCATCACGACCCGCACACCGTGCTCGGTGGCGATGACCTCGTACAGATCGCCGCCGATGGCCGCCGCGCGGTCCGCGGACAACTGGGCCGCGGCGATGTTCAGCCCGTCGATCCGCGGCGGCAGCGGCCGCAGCAGCACACTCTGCGCGGCGCCCGCGACCTGCCGGAGCTCCTTGAGCTCACGCAGCAGCACATGCCGGACGTGGAGTATCAGCCCGGTCCCCACCGCGAAGAAGACGGCACTGGTGCCGATGCGCGCCCCCAGCCCGTTCTGCTGGGCGAGCGGACAGGCCAGTTTGTACGTGATCGCCACGGCGCCCCACACAGTGGGCAGCCCCAGCGCGAGCACCCGGCGCAACGGCGGCCGCCCCGCCCCGCAGGGAACCCCAGCCTTGATGCGGATCATGCCGATTGGCCCCCCATTCAGGCCGCGAAGCACAGACGGACCGACCCCGAAAGGCCGGTCCGATTCTGTCCACGGCATGGCCGGACAGGACCAGATCACCCGAAGTTGCCACCCAAATGAGTGACAACCTCCAGGTCATCCGCATTTATGCAGGTCGGGCGCATATTCACAGGGGGAATGGCAGCGCCCCCTCAGGGGGGTGGGGAACTGCGCGACAAGCCGCGAACCACCCGCAGCCACCGAACAACAACAGCTCCCCGCCCCTTGGGCGCACTAGCCGCGAAGCACCGCTCCCGTACGCTCACCCGCCAGGGCAACCGCCGCATCCCGAGCAGCAGAAGCCTCATCCACGGTCAACGTACGATCCGACGCCCGGAAGCGAAGGGCATAAGCCAGCGACTTCCGCCCCTCACCAAGCTGCTCGGCGTTCTCGTACACGTCGAACAACCGAATCCCCTCAAGGAGTTCACCCGCACCGTCCCGCAGAGCGGCCTCCACCTCGGCGTGCGGCACGAACGTGTCGACGACCAGCGCCACGTCCTGCGTGGCCACCGGGAACGTGGAGATGCCCGGCGCCTGCGGGGTGTCGTTGCCGACCTCCTCCAGCGCATCCAGGTCGAGCTCCATCGCACTGGTGCGCTCGGGCAGCCCGAGGGCCTTCACCACGCGCGGGTGCAGCTCACCCGCGTGGCCGACCACCGTCTCCGTGCCGTCGACGACGACCACGAACTCGGCGCAGCGGCCCGGGTGCCACGGCCCGTACTGACCCTTGCGGACGATCAGGTCGGCACCGGCTTCCCGCGCCGCGACGCGCCCGGCCTCGACCGCGTCGGCCCAGTCCGCCGGACGGCCCTTGCCCCACCAGCCGGCCTGCTCGCGGGCGCCCGCGAGGACGACGGCGACATGGCGCGGCTGCTCGGGCAGCGCGGCGTTCAGCTCGGCGATCTCCTCGTCGGTGGGACGCCGGTCCACGGGCAGGGCGACGGCGGCCTTCTGCTCCTCGCGGGGGAGGAACACCAGCCCGGTCTCGAACAGCGCCAGGTCGTGCGAACCCCGGCCGTTGTTGCGCCGCAGGGCACCCAGCAGGCCCGGCAGCAGCGAGGTACGGAGCGCGGGCTCCTCGTCGCTGAGCGGGTTGGTGAGCTTCACGACACGGCGGTTCGGGTCGCCGGCCTCGAGCAGCAGCTGGTCGAGGACCTGCTCGCTGATGAAGGGGTAGTTCGGCGCCTCGACATAGCCCGCCCCGGCCAGCGCGCGGCCGACCCTGCGGTGCAGCCGTTGCCGGTGGGTCAGTCCGCGGCCCGAGGGCGGCTTGGGCAGCGTGGAGGGCAGGTTCTCGTAGCCCTCCAGGCGGATGACCTCCTCCGCGATGTCGTTGACCTCAAGGAGGTCGGGCCGCCAGGACGGCACGGTGACGATCAGCTCGTCCTGCCCGTACACGTCGCAGCCGATCTCCTGAAGCCGCCGTACGACGGTCTCGCGGCCGTAGTCGACGCCCGCCACCTTGTCCGGGTGGTTGGCCGGCACGGTGATGGTGTGCGGCGCGGACGGCGTGATGACCTCGGTGACGCCGGCCTCGGCGGTGCCGCCCGCGAGCAGCACCAGAAGGTCGACCGTGCGCTGCGCGGCAGCGGCGGCGGCCTGCGGGTCGACGCCGCGCTCGAAGCGGCGGGACGCCTCGGAGGACAGCTTGTGGCGGCGGGCCGTGCGCGCGATGGAGACCGCGTTGAAGTGGGCCGCCTCGATGACGACGTCGCTCGTCGAGTTCTCGGTGTCGTCGTGGTCGGCGATCTCGGTGTTGGCGCCGCCCATCACACCCGCGAGGCCGATGGGACCGCGGTCGTCGGTGATGACGAGGTCCTCGGCGTCCAGAGTGCGGGTGACGCCGTCGAGCGTGACGAGCTTCTCGCCGTGCTCGGCGCGGCGCACGCCGATGGTGCCCTGGACCAGCGAGCGGTCGTAGGCGTGCAGCGGCTGGCCGAGTTCCATCATCACGTAGTTGGTGACGTCCACGGCGAGCGAGACCGGGCGCATGCCGACCTTCTGCAGCCTGCGCTGCAGCCAGATCGGGGAGCGCGCCTCGGGGCTGAGCCCGGTGACCGTACGCGCGGTGAAGCGGTCGCAGCCGAGCGGCTCCGAGACCTGCACCGGGTAGCCGTACGCGTTCGGGCCGGGTACGTCGATCAGGGCCGGGTCGCGCAGCGGCAGGCCGTAGGCGATGGCGGTTTCGCGGGCGACACCGCGGATGGACAGGCAGTCGCCGCGGTTGGCGGTGACGGCGATGTCCAGGACCTCGTCGACCAGCTCCAGCAGCGCGATCGCGTCCTTGCCGATCTCGGCCTCCGGCGGCAGCACGATGATGCCGTGCGTGCCGTCGTCGCCCATGCCCAGCTCGTCGCCGGAGCAGATCATGCCGTGGGAGGTCTTGCCGTACGTCTTGCGCGCGGAGATCGAGAAGCCGCCCGGGAGCGTGGCCCCCGGAAGCACGACGACGACCTTGTCGCCGACGGCGAAGTTGCGGGCGCCGCAGACGATCTCCTGGGGCTCACCGGTGCCGTTGGCCTGGCCGACGTTGACCGTGCAGAAGCGGATCGGCTTCTTGAAGCCCTCCAGCTCCTCGATGGTGAGCACCTGGCCGACGACGAGGGGGCCCTTGAGGTCGGCGCCGAGGTGCTCGACGGTCTCGACCTCAAGGCCCGCCGAGACGAGCTTCTCCTGGACGTCACGGCCGGTTTCCGTCGCCGGCAGGTCGACGTACTCCCGCAGCCAAGAAAGCGGGACCCGCATCAGATCTCCATCCCGAACGGCCGGGTGAACCGGACGTCACCCTCGACCATGTCTCGCATGTCCTCGACGTTGTGGCGGAACATCAGCATCCGCTCGATGCCGAACCCGAAGGCGAAGCCGCTGTACTTCTCCGGGTCGACACCGCAGGCGGTGAGCACCCGCGGGTTGACCATGCCGCAGCCGCCGAGCTCGATCCAGCCCTCGGAGGAGCAGGTACGGCAGGGGCGGTCGGGGTTGCCGACGGACTCGCCGCGGCAGACGTAGCAGACCATGTCCATCTCGGCGGACGGCTCGGTGAACGGGAAGAAGTTCGGCCGCAGCCGGGTCTTCATGCCCTCGCCGAACAGGGCCTGGACCATGTGGTCCATGGTGCCCTTGAGGTCGGCCATGGTCAGGCCCTCGTCCACGGCCAGCAGCTCGACCTGGCGGAAGACCGGGGTGTGCGTCGCGTCCAGCTCGTCGGTGCGGTAGACCACGCCGGGGCAGATCACGTAGACCGGCAGCTCACGGCTGAGCAGCGAGCGGATCTGCACGGGCGAGGTGTGGGTGCGCAGCACGACACCGGACTCGGTGCCGCCCTCCGGGCCCTGCACGAAGAACGTGTCGTGCTCGCCGCGGGCCGGGTGGTCCGGGCCGATGTTGAGGGCGTCGAAGTTGAACCACTCGGCCTCGACCTGCGGGCCCTCGGCGACCTCGTAGCCCATGGCCACGAAGACGTCCTCGATGCGCTCGGACAGGGTGGTGAGCGGGTGACGGGCGCCGGCCGGTACGCGGTCGTACGGCAGCGTGACGTCCACCGACTCCTCGACCAGCACCCGCGCGTCGCGGTCGGCCTCCAGCTCGGCCTGGCGGCCGGCGAGCGCCTTGTTGACGGCGCCGCGGGCCTGGCCGACCAGCTTGCCGGCGGCGGCCTTGGCGTGCGGGGGCAGGGCGCCGATCTCGCGGTTGGCGAGGGCCAGCGGGGAGGTGCCCCCGGTGTGGGCGACCTTGGCCTCCTGGAGCGCGTCGAGGGAGCTCGCTGCGGCAAAGGCGGCGAGCGCCTCGTCCCGCATGCGCTCGATCTCTTCCGGTTTCAACGCCTCGACCTCTACAGGGTCGTACGACTTATTCGGTGCCGACATCTCTTCCCGTGCTTCCGATTGGCTGGCTGAAGGTCCCCGTCACCGACTCACACAGAGGTCAGAGGGCCGTCCATGGGACACAAAGGTGCCAAAGGCCGAGTCTAACGGGGTGGAGGTGTACGAATGCGCCCGTGGGGCGTCAGGCGAGATACGCCGGGGCCGCCACGGGCAACGTAAATCGGAACTCGGCGCCGCCCTGGAGGGCGCGGCCGACCGTGATGGTGCCGCCGTGCGCCTCGACGATGCCCTTGACGATGTAGAGCCCGAGGCCGGTGCCGCCGCGCTTGCTGCCCCGCCAGAAGCGGGTGAAGACGCGGTTCATGGACTCCTCCGGGATGCCGGGCCCCTCGTCGCTCACCGTGACCGACGTGCCGGTGTCCTCGTCCTCTCGGGGGGACGCCGTGGCCGTGACGTCAATCGTGACGGTTCCCTCGCCGTGCCGCACCGCATTTTCCAGGAGGTTGCTGAGCACCTGGTCGATCTTGTCGGGGTCGGCCCACAGCGAGGGCAGCGGCTGCTCGATCCTGAGCAGGAACCGGTCGGCCGGCTGCCCGGCGGCGACGTACGCCTGGATGTGCCGCCCCACTGCCGCGCCGATGTCCACGGGCTGGCGGCGCACCTCCAGCCGTCCGCTGTCGATCCGCGAGATGTCCAGCAGCTCGGCGATGAGCCGGGTGACCCGGTCGGCGTCGGCGTCGACGGTCTCCAGCATCAGCCGCTTCTGGTCGTCGGTGAAGCGCTCCCACTTGGCGAGGAGCGTGGCGGTGAAGCCCTTCACCGAGGTCAGCGGTGAACGCAGCTCATGGGCGACGGTCGCTATCAGCTCGGCGTGGCTGCGCTCGGTGCGGCGGCGGGCCTCGGTGTCGCGCAGCGAGACGACGACACGGCGGACCGGGCCGGTGGGTTCACCGCGGACGTACCGGGCCGATACGAGGACCTCCCGTCCACCGGGAAGCAGCAGGTTCCGCTCGGGCTGCCGCCGGCGAATGGCGAGCCCCCCGTACGGGTCGGTCAGCTGCCACCAGCGCCGTCCCTCCAGGTCCTCTAACGGCAGCGCCTTCTCCAGCCGCTGCCCGAGGGCGTCCCGGGCGGGGACGGCGGTGATGCGCTCGGCGGCGGCGTTGAAGCAGATGACCTGGCCGTGCTCGTCGGCCACGACGAGGCCGTCGGGCAGCACGTCGGGGTCGATGCCGAGCTCGGCGAGATCGCCGTGCCGGGGCGCGGGCGCGCGCCGCGCGTCCCGTGATCCCCGTGCCCTGCTCGTGCCGACACTCATTCCCGCAACCCCACCCTTCAGACGGCGCAGGTGGCCCCCGAGCTGGTCACCCTACTAGTTGTCGGTGACGGAGCGGCACCCTCCAAAGGCGCGCTGTGCACGGGCTGACGCATACAGACATACGGCGGCCGCGGTGGCGAGGTTCAGGCTCTCGGCCCTCCCGTGGATCGGGACGCGTACCACGGCGTCCGCGAGCGCGCGGGTCTCCTCCGGGAGCCCCCACGCCTCGTTCCCGAACACCCAGGCGGTCGGTCCGCCCATGGTGCCCTTGTCGAGTTCGTCGTCCAGGTCGTCGGTCCCCGCCCCGTCGGCGGCGAGGATCCGGACGCCGGCCCGCTTGAGCCCCTCGACCGCGTCCTCCACAGGGACGCCGACGGCGACGGGCAGATGGAACAGCGAGCCCACGGACGCCCGTACGGCCTTGGGGTTGTAGAGATCGACGGAGGCGTCGGTCAGTACGACGGCCTCGGCGCCGGCGGCATCGGCGCACCGCAGCACGGTCCCGGCGTTCCCGGGGTCCCGCACATGGGCGAGTACGGCGACGAGCTTGGGCCGGGCGGCGAGGATCTCCTCGAAGGGCGTGTCCAGGAACCGGCAGATCCCGACGAGCCCCTGCGGGGTGACGGTCGTCGAGATGTCGGCGATGACCTGATCGGCGGCGAGATGGACCCGGACGCCAGTGTCCCGGGCCTCCCCCACGATGTCGGCGTACCGCTCGGCGGCCTCGACCGTGGCGAACAGCTCCACCAGCCCGTGCCCCGCGGCTTCCCGCACGGCCTGCGGCCCCTCGGCCAGGAACAGCCGCTCCTTCCCCCGGAAGTTCCGCTTGGCGAGCCGCCGGGCGGCAAAGACGCGGGGGGAACGGGGGGAGATCAGCTCGGGGGTAACGGGAGGCATCAAGGTCACCTAACTAACTCAACGAAACGGACCCGCGGGCAGAAACCCACGGGTCCGTACAGTCACGTCGGCTCAAGCCAGCGCAGCGAGTGGCGTCACGCCGCCTTCGGGGCGTTGACGTCGGCCGGCAGCGCCTTCTGCGCGACCTCGACCAGCGCGGCGAACGCGGTGGCGTCGTTGACGGCCAGCTCGGCCAGGATCTTGCGGTCGACCTCGACGTTCGCGGCCTTCAGACCCTGGATGAAGCGGTTGTACGTGATGCCGTTGGCGCGGGCAGCGGCGTTGATGCGCTGGATCCACAGCTGGCGGAAGTCACCCTTGCGCTTCTTGCGGTCGTTGTAGTTGTAGACCAGCGAGTGGGTGACCTGCTCCTTGGCCTTGCGGTACAGGCGCGAACGCTGACCGCGGTAGCCGGAGGCCGCCTCGAGGATCGCCCGGCGCTTCTTGTGGGCGTTGACTGCCCGCTTGACGCGTGCCACTTGTTAACTCCTTGTAGCGGGGCCGTGGTTGGACTCACACGGCCCGGAAACGATTGGGTCCCGGTCCAGACGTACGGCGCTCCGTGGGGGCGCCGTTCACGTCACTTGCCGAGAAGCTTCTTGATCTTCGCGGCGTCGCCCGGGGCCATCTCGGCGTTGCCGGTGAGGCGACGCGTCACGCGGGACGACTTGTGCTCGAGCAGGTGGCGCTTGCCGGCGCGCTCACGGAGCACCTTGCCGGAGCCGGTGATCTTGAAGCGCTTGCTGGCACCGCTGTGCGACTTGTTCTTCGGCATAGCGCCGTTCTCTCCTCGTCGGTGGCGTTCCGGTGCCCGGTCGTGAAAACCGGGCACGGTGGAACGTCGCTCTTGTTTCGGTTACGTCCTGGGGACTCGCGTCCCCCGGGATCACGCCTCGGCGGAAGCCTCGGCAGGCGCCTCGGTCTCCACGGCGCTCTCCACGTCCGCGTCGTGCTCGGCGTCCGGGTCGTGCTCGGACTCCGCGGCGTTCTGCGACTTGCCGGGGTTGGCCTTCGCGTCTGCCTTGCGGGCTTCCTGCGCCTGGCGGGCCTCGGCCATCGCCTCGGTCTTCTTCTTGTGCGGACCGAGAACCATGATCATGTTTCGGCCGTCCTGCTTCGGGTTCGACTCAACGAAACCGAGGTCCTCGACGTCCGTCGCGAGACGCTGCAGCAGTCGGTAGCCCAGCTCGGGCCGGGACTGCTCGCGACCACGGAACATGATCGTGATCTTGACCTTGTCGCCCTGCTTGAGGAACCGGACGACGTGACCCTTCTTGGTGTCATAGTCGTGCGGGTCGATCTTCGGCCGGAGCTTCATCTCCTTGATGACCGTGTGCGCCTGGTTCTTGCGCGCCTCACGGGCCTTCATGGCCGACTCGTACTTGAACTTCCCGTAGTCCATGAGCTTGCACACGGGCGGACGGGCGTTCGCCGCGACCTCGACCAGGTCCAGGTCGTACTCCTGCGCAAGCTCCAGTGCCTTGGCCAGCGGGACGATGCCCACCTGCTCGCCACTGGGACCGACAAGTCGCACCTCGGGAACGCGAATCCGGTCGTTGATGCGGGGCTCGGCGCTGATGGATCCTCCTCGGTTAGCACCACACGGCGGTCTGGCGGACAGCCGCGTATTCTCTTTCGTTAGACCTAACCGCGCCAGAGCATGAAAAATGCCCCGGACGATCACAGGCGGGGCTCCAAAGCACTACCGGAGCACCGCCGCGATGACGCGGGGCGCGCTTTCGGGCGACTCCATCGTCCGTACGGAACGATGGTGGCCGCCTGACCGGGGTGACCCGCCGTCCCGGAGGACAGTCGGGTGGGAGATCGGAGCCTCCACTTGTGGGCCGGACACGCGAGCGTCCAGCCGGTCGTCACACAAGGTTAGCAGCTACCCGGGGGTGGTGCTAACCGGCGTGCACCGGGCCCTATCGTGTGGGGCATGAGTGACACCCCTCCTGAGTCCCCCGAGTCCCCCGCCGACTTCGACGCCATGACCCGCGACATCGCCGAGGTCCCCGCGGTCGAGGTGATCGTGACGGTCGCCGTCAACCTGATGAGCGCCGCCGCGGTGAAGCTGGGGCTGACCGAGGAGGGCGACAAGTACAAGGACCTGGACGAGGCCCGCAAGCTGGTGACCGCGCTGGCCGGTCTGCTGGACGCGAGCGCGACCGAGATCAGCTCCTTCCACGCGGCGCCTCTGCGCGACGGCCTGAAGTCGCTCCAGCTGGCGTTCCGCGAGGCGTCCCTCGTCCCGGACGAGCCGGGCCAGGGGCCGGGCGAGAAGTACACGGGGCCTGTTTACGGCTAGTCCGGGTGGTAAAACAACTAGCCGCGTACGTACAAGGGCTCGCCCGGCGGCGTCGCCCCGGCCGGCAGCAGTGCCAGGTCGAGGCCGCGCACCAGGCGGGCCCTCAGTGTGTCGTCGGCGGCGAGGCGCTCGGCGACCGCGCGGGCGGCCTCGGCGGGTACGGCGGACTCGTCCAGTACGAGGGCGAGGGTGCCGTCGGCCTGTCCGGGCCCGAGGTGGGCGCGCAGGACGGCGGGCTCGGCGGCCACCGCGGTCCGTACCGCCTCCCGTACGGCCGGGTCGGCAAGGGGGTCCGTCGTCGTACGGCCCTCGGCGAGCGCGAGCAGCGCGGGGCCCGTCAGCTCGAAGGGCACGGGCCCGGCCAGGTCGAGCACCACCGTGTCCGCCTTCTCGTGCGCCGCCGCCTGCAGCGCCTGGTGCAGGGGTACGGCGACGGGGCGGGCCGCCGGGTCCCAGCGGGCCAGGGAGTCGGTGGAGGTGAAGGCGGGCAGGGCGGTGCGGGATCCGGCCTTCAGCGTCGGCACGGCCATGTCGCTGGTCTTCTCGCGGCGCAGGCCGTTCTCGTCCTCCTCGACCTCGCCGAGCACGGCTACGACGGGGACGAGCAGTCGGGCGCCCTTCAGGGCTTCCAGCACCGGTTCCACGGCGGTGCGGTCCTCGGCCCAGGCGGTGAGCGCGGCGCTGAGCCGGGGGTCGGCGGCGCCGTCGTCGTCGGAGAAGCCGGAGTCGGGAATGTTCTTGTTCGCCACGGTCACCGACCCTATCGGGCGGATATCGGGGGGATGCTGCTGGGCTGGTGCCGCCCCGGAAACCGCCGGTCCGGGGCGCACGGTTAACGGCTTTCTCAGATTTCCCTGACGCACCTCTGACTCCGGTCCAAGGGCGCGCACAGTCGGCGCCCCGAGCATCGCGGCATGGAGTCCCCCAGAGCCCGCCGAAGCCGCCGCGCTCGTCCTGCCCGGACGCGCCCTCTGCTCTGCACCACCCTCGTCACTGTCGCGATCGTGGGCGGTACGGCCGCCGGGACCGCGTATGTCGAGGCCCGGGCGCACCCCGGTTCGGGCCCCGTATCGTCGTCGGCGGTGGCGTCGGCCAGGGCGGACGGGGAGGATTCGGTGGAACCTGCGGCAGAGCCGACGGTGGACCACGACGGGCTACTGGCGAAGGCCCTGAGGTGGGTGTCCGTCGAGGACGGCGCGCAGGTGTCGGTGGCGGTCCTTGACCTGGACTCGGGCGAGAGCGCCTCGTACGGGGACGGCTCGTTCGACACGGCGAGCATCGTCAAGGTCGACATCCTGGCGGCGCTGCTGCTGCAGGCGCAGGACGCCGGCCGGCGCCTCTCGGCGAGTGAGAAGTCGTACGCCACCACGATGATCGAGAACAGCGACAACACCGCGGCGTCCGCGCTGTGGCGGGCCATCGGCACGGCGGACGGTCTCGACGCCGCGAACAAGCGGCTGGGGCTCACGGACACCGAGGGCGGCGACGGCATGCTGTGGGGGCTGACCCAGACCACGGCCGCCGATCAACTCACGCTGCTGCGGCAGGTGTTCGGGGACCACTCGGAGCTGAGTGAGGCCTCGCGGAGGTATCTGCGGGGGCTGATGGGGCAGATCGAGGCCGACCAGCACTGGGGTGTGTCGGCGGCGGCCGACGGCTCGCAGTGGGCGCTGAAGAACGGCTGGCTGGCGCGCAGTACGACCGGGCTGTGGGACATCAACAGCATCGGGCGGGTGACGGTCGACGGCCGCCCCTGTCTGGTGGCCGTGCTGTCCAAGGGCAACTCGACGCAGGCGAAGGGGATCTCGCTGGTCGAGTCGGCGGCGAAGGCGGCGGTTTCGGCGCTGGCCGTGGGCGCCCCGGCGGCGTCCGCGTCCTAGTCGGCTGCCGCCTCTCCCTCCGCGTCCGTCTCGGAGTGACGGGCCGTCGGTCTCAGAAGCCGTCGAAGCGTGGGCGGCGGCCGCGCCACAAGAAGACCGCCGCGACGAGCAGTGCCCCGCCGAGGGTGCCCGCGAGCGGAGCCGCCCAGTCGCTGGTGCCTCCGTCGGACGTGGCGGCGTCCGGGCCGGAACCGAAGTACTTGTCGCCGTACGACGCCGCCTGCAGGGCCTTGGGCTTGAGGCGGCCCGCGGCCTTGATCGCGGCGGCCGGGTCGATCATGCCGAAGCCGCGGGAGTCGTCCCGGCCGCCGGTGGGAGGGTTGCGGGCGGTGTCCTCGAGGAGCTGCTTGATCTGGGCGGGGGTCAGCCCGGGGTGGGCGGCCTTGATGAGGGCGACCGCGCCCGAGACGAACGCCGAGGCCGCGCTGGTCCCCCAGCCCTCGTAGTACTTGTGGTCGGGGTCGGCGATGACGATCTTGTCTCCGGGGGCGCTGACGGTGGCGTACCAGCGGCGGGTGGAGAACGAGGCGCGGATGCCGAAGCGGTCGACGGCGGTCGCGGCGATGACCCCTGGGTAGGCGGCCGGGTAGGAGACGTGGTCGCCCTTGTCGCCGCCGTTGCCGGCCGAGGCGACGACGGACACGTTCTTCTTGAGGGCGTACTGGACGGCCTCGTCCTCGGCGGGTTCGGGGTGGGCGGAGGCGGAGTCGTCGCCGAGGGAGAGGTTGATGACGTCGGCGCCGTGGTCGGCGGCCCAGCGGATGCCTTCGGCCAGGGCGTTGCCGCGGGTGGAGCGGGCCTTGCCGCGGGCGGCGTCGCCGTCTTCGAGGATCACCCGCACCGGCAGGATCTTCGCCTCGGGGGCCATGCCCATGACGCCGTCGCCGTTGCCGGGACCGTGTCCGTGCCCGGCGATGATGCCGGCCATGGCGGTGCCGTGCCGGGCCCATGCGCGGTCCCCCTGCTTCGCCCCGAAGCCGATCATGTCCTGGGCGGGCAGGACGTTGCCGACGAGATCGGGGTGGTCGGCCTCCACGCCGGTGTCGAGGACGGCGACGGTGATGCCCTTGCCCTTGGTGGTCTGCCAGGCCTGCTGGGTGTGCATGGCGTCGAGGGCCCACTGCTGGGCGCGTATGCCGTCGGCGTGCGCGACGGTGGACGGCACCAGGGCGAGGGAGGCGGCGAGGAGGACGCTCAGCGCTCCGGCGCGGTGCTTCACGAGGGGTTCTCCGTGGGCGAGGTGACGTCTTTGCGCAGGGCCCGTTCGATGCGGTCGGCCAGGCCCTGTGCCTCGTTGCCGAGGCCCGCCTGGGCGGGGGCCGAGCCGGCGCCGGACTGGGTGGCCTGCTCGGCGGGGACCGGGGTGTCGACGCTGCGGCCGTCGGCCCAGCCGGAGACGGCGTAGACGACGACGGGGGCGTCGGTGAGGACGGAGACGGTCCAGGAGGCGCGCTGTTTGCCGCCGAAGCGGGCGGCGGCGGTGTTCTTGGCGGCGTAGGGGCGGGGCATCAGGTCGGTGCGGGTGCCGAGGCCCTGGCTCTGGAAGCGTTTGGCGAGGGAGTTCATGGTCGCGGTGTCGGCCTTGGTGAAGAGGAGGCCGACGGTGGTGACGAAGCTCTGGGTGGCGTCGGTGTAGGTGGCGCGGAGCAGCCGCTGACAGCCGACCGGTGCGAGGGCTTTCTGGAGCAGCGGGTCGAAGGCGTCCTTGCATCCGCTGTCCGGTGCGACGGCGATGCGGGTCCAGGTCCGGTCGGCGCCGCCGGGTCCGGCTCCCGTGCCCTGCACGGTGCGCGGGAACAACTGGTCCACGGGCACGCTGTGCCACAGCCCGCCGGCCTCGGCGTACGTGTCCTGCCCGCCGTCGTCCCCGGAGCCCC
The DNA here is from genome assembly GCF_021261325.1 of Streptomyces guryensis. GTDB lineage: Bacteria > Actinomycetota > Actinomycetes > Streptomycetales > Streptomycetaceae > Streptomyces > Streptomyces guryensis. Next base: position 51,492 of record NZ_JAJSBI010000028.1, read on the forward strand.
CGACCAGCCAACTCCCGGTCACGGCACCGCCGATGAGCCCGAGCCCGAGCACGACACAGGCGGCGGCAGCAGCCGTCCGCGACCGCACCCGCCGCCCGAGCGGCCGCGGCCGGACCCGCTCGTCATACCCCTCGGGCTCCCCGAACGACACAACGGGCCGCCTGCCACCGAAACCGCCCCCGGGCACCCCCGGAGCACTCCAGGAAAGCGCCGGGTCGGGCCCCACACCTTCCACCCGGCTGCCCGGCAAAGGCGGCATGGGCGGCGACGGCGACACATGGCCGGAGTTCGGGCGGGTGGAGGGCATGGGGGGTGTGGCGGTACCGACGCCGTTGCCTGGCGCCGGGCTGGTTGCGGGGCGGCCGGCCGGAGCGGCAGGGGGCGAGCTCGGGCGAGCAGGCGGCGTGGCCGCGCCGGGGCGGGTCTCCGGCGGCGGGGTGACGCCTGGGCGGCCGACCGGAGCGGCAGGGGGCGGGGTGCTGCCGGGCCGGCGGGGCGACCTGGACTGCGCGGTCGCGCCGGGGCGTGAATCCGGACGGGCAGGGGGCATGGGCCCAGCGGTCGGGTCGGGGCGCCGCGGCGGATCGGCGGGAGCAGGGGCCGGAGTCAGCGGGGGCGCGGCCGAAGCATCGGGACCGTCCGATCCCGCCGCGCCCGAGCCAGAAGCCGAACGAGCCGAAGACATCCGACCAGCAGCCGAATCGGTACGCCACCGCGGGTCAGCAGGAGGCCGGGCCGGGGTCAGAGGGGACGTAACCGGACCACCGGAAGCCTCCGATCCCGCCGCGCCCGAGCCAGAAGCCAGACGGGCCGAAGACATCCGACCAGCAGCCGAATCGGTACGCCACCGCGGGTCAGCAGATGGCGCGGACGACGACATCGACCGCGTACCCGAACCGGCGGGAGCGTCCGAGCCGGGGCGGCCCCCGGGATCGGACGGCGCGGGAGTCCGGCCGGTGCCCTGTGGGGCGGGCGGCGCCTCCGGAGCGACCGGGCTAAGGCGTGCGGTGGTTTCAGTGGGGGCATCCGTGCGGACGGGCGGCGGCGCGGGCCGGTGGTTGGGGCGTGGTGGTACCGCGGTCCCTGGAGCGGTCGTACCGGCGCCGTCACCCCGTTCCTCGCGCCCGGCCGGCGCAGGGGCGTCCGGGAAGCGGGCCGAGGCCCGCGGCGGGGGCGGGGTCTGCGGGCCCACGTCCCGTACGAAGGGCACGCGCGGGCCAGGGGGGTCGGCCGGAGCAGGGTCGGGCTCGGCGGACGAGTCGGAACCGGCTTCGGCGTTCGACCCCATGGCGGGCGTGTGGTGGCCGAACGCCTCGAAGGGTTCGGAGCGTCGCCATGGGGACCAGGCCTCGCCGGATGCGGGCGTGCGGTCGGAGGGCGTCACGGCAGCGTCCTGCTCCGGGTTCGCGCGGCTTTCCGATGGCAGCGGGCCGACCGTCGGGGGCTGGGGTGGACGCGGCGGGATGGAGGCGTGCCGCGCTTCCGTGCTCATGCGCCCCCCGTTTTCCTCGCGCCCGGGCCGTCTACCTGTACGCGGGCCGTCGTCCTCGTGCTCAACCGGTCGACGCCGGGTCTGTCCGTCCCGGGCACGCATACCCGTGCGAGCGGACCGGCATCCGGATGCAGTTGCAACCGCCGCCGTTCCGCCGTACGTGCGCGTCACTCTACGGGCTGCCCCTGTCGATACGGGAACCAGTCCACGAGCACGGGGCATCTGCCCGGAACGTCCCCCTACCCTGCGGTAATCCTGTCTGGCAGGCTTCGTTCATGACTGCGCGCGCCGCCGACCGGGTCCGTTACGACCGGGCCACCGCCCATCTCGACGCCCCCCTCGCCATCGTGGACCTGGACGCCTTCGACTCCAACGCGGACGACCTCGTGCGCCGCGCCGGCGGCAAGCCGATCCGTGTCGCCAGCAAGTCCGTCCGCTGCCGGGCCCTGCTGGAGCGGGTCCTCGCGAAGGACGGGTTCGCGGGCATCATGTCCTTCACCCTCGCCGAGTCCCTGTGGCTGGCGCGCGGCGGCTTCGACGACATCCTGCTCGCCTACCCGTCCGCGGACCGCGCCCGCTTCGCGGAGCTGGCCTCCGACCCCAAGCTCGCCGCCGCCGTGACCGTCATGGTCGACGACCCCGCGCAGCTGAGGCTCATCGACGAGGCCCGTGACGGCGGGCGTGAAGTCATCAGGGTCTGCCTGGAGTTGGACACCTCGCTGAAGCTGTTCGGCGGGCGCGTGCGCGTCGGGGCGCGTCGGTCGCCGTTGCACTCCCCCGCCCAGGTCGCCGACATGGCCCGGGTGGTGGCACGACGGCCGGGGTTCAAGGTCGTGGGGATCATGGCGTACGAGGGGCACATCGCGGGCGTCGGCGACTCCGTCGCCGGGCGGCCGCTGCGGTCGCGTGCCGTGCGGCTGATGCAGGCCACCGCCCGTCGGGAGCTCGCCGAGCGGCGCGGTGAGGTGGTGCGTGCGGTGCGGGCCGTGGTACCGGGTCTGGAGTTCGTCAACGGCGGCGGCACCGGCAGCGTGCAGACCACCGCCGCCGAGGACGCCGTCACCGAGATCGGCGCCGGATCCGGGCTGTACGTGCCCCGCCTGTTCGACAACTACACGTCCTTCAGCGGGCGTCCGGCGGCACTGTTCGCCCAGCCGGTCGTACGGCGGCCGGGGGTCGGGGTCGTCACGGTCCTCGGCGGTGGGTACCCCGCCTCCGGTGCGCCCGGGAGCGACCGGCTGCCCGTCCCGCACCTGCCGGAGGGGCTGCGCTACGACCCCCAGGAGGGGCCCGGCGAGGTGCAGACCCCGCTGCTCGGCTCCCCCGCCGACGATCTGCTGATCGGCGACAAGGTGTGGTTCCGGCACGCCAAGGCCGGTGAGCTGTGCGAGCGCTTCGACGTGCTGCATCTGGTCGAGGGGGACGTGGTGACGGCGACCGTCCCGACGTACCGCGGGGAAGGCCACACCTTCCTGTAGCCGGTGCACGGTCCGTCGGCGTCGGCGTCGGTCAGAAGACGGTGTCCGGCTGGTCCGGGACCACGAAACCGTCGTCCCGCAGGAGGGCGTCCTTGGCGCCGTCGGACGCGTTGTGGGCCCTGGTCGAGCACGGGTACGGGTCCGGTCTGCGCGGCAGGGGTGCGATGAACATGGGGTTGATCAGCCAGCGGCCGTCGGCGTCGTCGTAGGCCCGGCACATCAGTTCCGGCTTGTTGCGGTTGAGGACGAGGTGCGCGCCGGTCGCGTCGCCGACGAAGGTGACGTCGGTGTCGGCGTCCCCGGCGGCGAGGGCCGGGCGCCGCGGCCACGGCTGCCGCTGCCAGGCGGCGGCGCCCCGGACGCCGTAGATCTCCTGGTTGATCCAGCAGCGTTTGCCGTCGATGTAGGGGATCGCGGTGCCGCGGGTCGCGGGGACGTTGCCGCAGCCCTGGTTGAGGGGCGTGAGGCGGCCTCGGCGGTCGAGGAGCGAGCGGATGGCGATGGTGTGGGCGGGGTCGATGCCGATGGCCCGGGACCAGACCTCGGTGATCGGTTCGGAGCCCGCGGAGACGACGTAGACGTCGAATCCGGCCCGTTGGAGGGTGTGGATGAGGTCGCGCTGCTGGTCGTAGTAGCGGACGTAGGCGGGCACGGTGTGGGTGCCGAGGGTGCGGGTGGCGCCGATGGGGGCCGCAAGGGCCTCGGTGCGGGCCGCGCGGGCGTAGGAGGCGAGTTCGGCGGGTGTGCGGCCGGCGAAGAGCTGGGGCACCCAGGCATACTGCGGGACGGTGCGGCGGTGGTTCCAGGTGCCGGCGAAGGCGGGGGCGCCGCTCGTGGTGGTGGCGTTCTCGCGGATGTCGAGGATCTCGTCCGTGCAGCCGGGGTTCGTCGAGGTGCGCAGGGGTTCGGGGGTGCCGGTGCCGCACGCCTCCGTCAGGGCGCGGTCGGCGGCGTCCGTGAGCCAGGGGCTGGTGTTCTTCCAGTCGGCGGGGCGCAGGAGCCGGTCGTGTCTGAGGGACCAGGAGAGGGTGGCGTCGGTGACGTCATTCTTGGTGACCGTGTTGTCCCAGTCGAAGACCGCGACGGGGTGCCCGCCGGCTCCCGAGCAGGTTCCGCGCTCGTCGATGACCTGCTGGAGGCGGGCGCGGTTGTCGCCGTACCAAGTGCCGGTCAGGCGGGGGCAGTCCGAGTGCGGGGAGACGGGGTGGGCGGTGGGCGCGGCCGCCAGGGCGGCGGCCGCGGCCAGGGTCCACGCGAGAAGGGGTCGCATACGCGTGGACCGTACCGTTTCGTCCCTACAGGGGCGTGACGTACGCGCCCGCGATTCCGCCGTCCACCAGGAAGTCGGTGGCGTTGACGAAGGAGGAGTCGTCGCTGGCGAGGAAGGCGACGGCGGCGGCGATCTCCTCGGCCTCGGCGAACCGGCCGACCGGGATGTGGACCAGACGGCGGGCGGCCCGCTCCGGGTCCTTCGCGAACAGCTCCTGGAGGAGCGGGGTGTTGACCGGCCCGGGACAGAGGGCGTTCACGCGGATGCCCTCGCGGGCGAACTGCACGCCCAGCTCGCGGGACATGGCGAGCACGCCGCCCTTGGAGGCGGTGTACGAGATCTGGCTCGTGGCCGCGCCCATGCGCGCCACGAAGGACGCCGTGTTGATGATGGAGCCCTTGCCCTGCTGCCGCATGTAGGGGATGGCGGCCTTGCAGCACAGGTAGACGGAGGTGAGGTTGACCTCCTGGACGCGCTTCCAGGCCTCCAGGCCGGTCTCCAGGATGGAGTCGTCGTCGGGCGGGGAGATGCCCGCGTTGTTGAAGGCGATGTCGACACTGCCGTAGGTGTCGAAGGCAGTCTTGAACAGCGCCTCGACCTGCTCGGGGTCGGTGACGTCGACCTTCACGAAGATTCCGCCGACCTCCTCGGCGGCCGCCTTGCCGCGGGCGTCGTCGACGTCGCCGCAGACGACGTGCGCGCCTTCGGAGGCGAGCCGGCGTGCGGTGGCGAGGCCGATGCCGCTGCCGGCTCCGGTGATGACGGCGGTACGCCCGATCAGGCGTCGGCAAACAGGGGTGTCGGTCACTGTGCGGGGCCCTCCGTGCTGATGAAGACGTTCTTGGTTTCGGTGAAGGCGGCCACGGCGTCCGGGCCGAGCTCGCGGCCCAGGCCGGACTGCTTGAAGCCGCCGAAGGGGGTCCAGTAGCGGACGGCGGAGTGGGAGTTGACGGAGAGGTTGCCGGCGCGGACGGCCCGCGAGACACGCAGGGCGCGCCCCAGGTCTCGGGTCCACAGGGAGCCGGCCAGTCCGTACGGGGTGTCGTTGGCGAGGCGGATCGCGTCCGCCTCGTCGGTGAAGGGCAACAGGACGGCGACGGGACCGAAGATCTCCTCGCGGGCCGCGTCGGAGTCGTGCCGCTCACCGGTGAGGACGGTCGGCGGGAACCAGAAGCCGGGCCCGTCGGGGGAGCTGCCGCGCAGAGCGGGAGCCTCGTCCGGCACCAACGCCCGTACGCGGTCCAGCTGTTGACGGCTGATCAGCGGGCCCATCTGGGTCTTCTCGTCGGCGGGGTCGCCCACCACGACACCCGCCAGCGCGTCGGCGAGCAGCTCGCGTACCTCGTCGTACACCGACTCCTGGACCAGGATCCGGGTGCGGGCGCAGCAGTCCTGGCCGGAGTTGTCCAGGAAGGAGAAGGGGTCTACGGCGCTCCTGAGGTCTGCGTCGGCGAAGACGATGTTGGGGCTCTTGCCGCCGAGTTCGAGGGTGACCGGCTTGACCAGACGGGCGCAGCGCTCCATGACCTCTCGGCCGGTGCGGGTGGAGCCGGTGAACACGATCTTCGCCACGTCGGGGTGGTCGACGAGGGCACGGCCGGCGATGTGGCCGTAGCCCGGCACGACCTGGAAGAGATGCTCCGGCAGGCCCGCCTCCAGGGCGAGTTCGGCCAGGCGCAGGGCCGTCAGCGGGGTGGTCTCGGCGGGCTTGAGGACGACCGCGTTGCCCGCGGCGAGGGCCGGGAAGGAGCCCCAGGCGGCGATGGGCATCGGGAAGTTCCAGGGGGCGATCACACCGACCACGCCCAGCGGTTCCTGGAAGGTGACGTCCCAGCCGCCGGGTACCGGGATCTGCTTGCCGAGGAGGCGTTCGGCGCCGCCCGCTGAGTAGAGCAGCAGGTCGCGGGCGTTGCCTGCCTCCCAGCGGGCGTTGCCGAGGACGTGGCCGGCCTCGCGGACCTCCAGCTGGGCCAGTTCCTCGGCGTGCGCGTCGACGGCGTCGGCGAAGCGGCGCAGCAGCCGGGCCCGGTCGGCGGGGGCGGCGGACGCCCAGGTCCGCTGGGCGGCTGCCGCGCGGGCGACGGCGCGATCCACCTCGGCCGCGTCGGCGGCGGGGACGGTGGCGACGACCTCCTCGGTGGCGGGGTTCAGTACGACGAGTTCGTGCTCGGCAGACAACAGGGGCCTCACATGCGTTCGAAGGAGCGGCGCAGCTCCCAGTCGGTCACCGCGGCGTCGAAGGCCTCGAGCTCGACGCGCGCCATGTTGCGGTAGTGCGCGACGACCTCGTCGCCGAAGGCGGTCTTGGCGATGGGGCTGTTCTCCCAGAGCTCGGCGGCCTCGCGCAGGGTGGTCGGGACGTGCTCGTACTCGGCGGTGTACGCGTTCCCCGCGCAGGCCTCGGGAAGCTCCAGCTTCTGCTCGATGCCGTACAGCCCGGCCGCCACCAGCCCGGCGACGGCGAGGTGCGGGTTGACGTCACCGCCGGGCAGCCGGTTCTCGAAGCGCATCGAGCGGCCGTGGCCGACGACCCGCAGGGCACAGGTGCGGTTGTCGTATCCCCAGGCGACGGCGGTCGGGGCGAAGGAGCCCGGCTGGAACCGCTTGTAGGAGTTGATGTTGGGGGCGTACAGGAGCGAGAAGTCGCGCAGGGCGGCGAGCTGTCCGGCGAGGAAGTACCGCATGACGTCCGACATGCCGCCGGGGTCGTCGGAGGAGCCCGCCATGGCGTTGTTGCCGGCCGCGTCCGCGAGGGAGAGGTGGATATGACAGGAATTCCCCTCGCGCTCGTTGTACTTGGCCATGAAGGTGATCGACACGCCCTCCTGGGCGGCGATCTCCTTGGTGCCGGTCTTGTAGATCGCGTGCTGGTCGCAGGTGCGCAGGGCGTCGTCGTAGCGGAAGGCGATCTCGTGCTGGCCGGGGTTGCACTCGCCCTTGGCGGACTCGACGGTGAGGCCGGCGCCCGCCATTTCGTTGCGGATACGGCGGAGCAGGGGCTCGATGCGCCCGGTCCCGAGGACCGAGTAGTCGATGTTGTACTGGTTCGCCGGTGTCAGCCCTCGGTAATTGGCGTCCCAGGCCTGCTCATAGGTGTCCTTGAAGACGATGAACTCCAGCTCGGTGCCGACCTGGGCGGTGAAGCCGTGCTCGGCGAGGCGGTCCAGCTGGCGGCGGAGGATCTGGCGCGGGGCGGCGACCACGGGCGAGCCGTCGTTCCAGGCGAGGTCGGCGATGAGCATGGCGGTACCGGCGTTCCAGGGCACCCGGCGCAGGGTGCGCAGGTCCGGGTGCATGGCGAAGTCGCCGTAGCCGCGCTCCCAGGAGGACATGGCGTATCCGTCGACGGTGTTCATCTCGGTGTCGACGGCGAGGAGGTAGTTGCAGCCCTCGGTGCCGTGGTGGAGGACCTCGTCGAGGAAGAAACGTGCGGCGAACCGCTTGCCCTGGAGCCGCCCTTGCATGTCGGGGAAGGCCAGGACGACAGTGTCGATCTCACCGCTCGCGACGAGGGCATGCAGCTCCTCGACGCCGAGCGGGGGTGTGCGGTCTGCCACGGGAGAGCTCCTTCGGCTGCTGACGCTTTTTCGACCGGGCCGGAAGCCATAAGGTATTGCGGAGAACCATTGCTTGGGAAGGGGGTGCGGCGGGATGTCGCTGAATCCGGACGGCAGCCCGGAGGACCGGTTGACACCGGTACTGCGGCCGGTGCGGGCGGGCAACGGCTTCGAGGAGGCACTGGAGCAGATCCTCCAGGTCGTACGGCTGGGCCTGGTCCCGGGGGGCGACCGGCTGCCGGCCGAGCGGGAGCTGGCGGAGCGGCTCGGGATCAGCCGGGTGACGCTGCGCGAGGTGCTGAAGGTGCTGCAGGACCAGGGTCTGGTGGAGTCCCGGCGCGGACGCTACGGCGGCACGTTCGTCCTGCCCCGCGCGGACGCGGGCGGCGAGGACGAGCTGCGGCGCCGGATCGCCGAGGTCGACATCGAGGACGTCCTGCGTTTCCGGGAGGTCCTGGAGGTCGGGGCGGCCGGGCTGTGCGCGACGCACGGCCTGGGCGAGGAGCAGGCGGACCGGCTGCGCGAGGCACTGGCCCGCACGGGCGACGCGCCGCTCGCCGACTACCGGCGGCTGGACACGATGCTGCATCTGACGCTGGCCGAGCTGTGCGGCTCTCCGACGCTGACCGCGCAGTACGCGGCGGTCCGGGCGACGGTGAACGACCTGCTCGACTGCATCCCGCTCCTCGTCCGCAACCTGGAGCACTCGCAGCGGCAGCACGTCGCACTGGTGGAGGCGGTCCTGGACGGGGACGCGGACGGGGCACGGGAGATGATGCGGGAGCACTGCGCGGGGACGGCGGCGCTGCTCAGGGGCTTCCTGGCGTGAGGAGCCGCTTTCTGGGGGGCCTTGCCTTCGAGGGCACCTCTCGACAAAGGTATGAATACAATCCTTTGCCGGACCGGGAGGACGCATGGCGGACGGGCCGCTGATCGGCATCAGTACGTATCTGGAGGCCGGGGCGCGTTGGGGCGTGTGGGAGCTGGAGGCCGCGTTGCTGCCGGCCGGCTATCCGCGGCTGGTCCAGCGGGCGGGCGGGTTGGCCGTGATGCTGCCGCCGGACGCGCCGGAGCACGCCTCCGCGGCCGTGGCGCGCCTCGACGGTCTGGTGATCGCGGGCGGTCCGGACGTCGAGCCGGTCCATTACGGCGCGGAGCCCCATCCGCGGACGGGTCCGCCGGCCCGCGCCAGGGACGCCTGGGAACTGGCGCTGATCGACGCGGCGCTGGCCGCACGGGTCCCCCTGCTGGGCATCTGCCGGGGCATGCAGCTCCTGAACGTCGCCCTGGGCGGCACCCTCGTCCAGCACATCGACGGCCACGCCGAGGTGGTCGGCGTCTTCGGCCACCATCCGGTCAAGCCGGTGCCCGGCACGCGGTACGCCGCCGCCGTCCCCGAGGAGACGTTCGTACCGACGTATCACCACCAGGCCGTCGACCACCTCGGCACCGGCCTCGTCGCGTCGGCACACGCGGCGGACGGGACGGTGGAGGCGCTGGAACTGCCGTCCGCCGACGGCTGGGTGCTGGGCGTGCAGTGGCATCCGGAGATGGGGGACGACCTGCGGGTGATGCAGGCGCTGGTGGAGGCGGCTGCTTCTCCTACGAGGCCTTCAGCCGTCTCCTGAGCCAGGCGAGGGCGGCGCCGCCCTGGGCGCGTTGGAAGGCGCGCAGGGTGGGCAGGCCGGGCGGAGCCGGAAGCAGGGACTTCTCCACGAAGAACCCGGCCAGTGCCGCGAGCGCGGCGGTGACGCCGACCGGATCCGCGTCACGGCCCAGCGGATGCGCCGTGAACACCTCCTCCGGGTCCGGACCGCCTTGGGCCCGTACGCACGGCAGCATGACCAGCAGGTCGAACCACGGTGCGGCGCGCACCGCGTGCGGCCAGTCGACGAAGACGACCCGGTCTTCGGCGGTGAGCAGCATGTTGTCGGCGCGCAGGTCGGCGTGGGCGAGGGTGTCACCGCACGCGGCCCGGGTCCAGTCCGCGGCGATGTCGGCGAGGCGGGGCAGTTGGGCGAGAGTCCAGGCGTCGAGGCGTCCGCGGACCTCGTGCTCCGGCTGCGCCCGCAACCGCTGCCAGCCGGAGAAGTCCTCGGCGAGCGCTTCGGCCGCGGCCGGTGCGTCCACCGGGGACGGGGTGAGGATACGGCTGAGTTCTGCCACGGCGTCGAGGACGCGCTGCAACTCCCGCTCCCGCCAGGGGACATGGGGCTGGCGGCCGGGGACCTCCTCCAGGACCAGGGCGACCCAGGTGCCGTCGTCGAAGGTGCCGAGGAGGCGGGGTGCGGGGACGGTGTGCGGGAGGGCGGCGGTGTGGCGGGCCTCGGTGCGGTGCAGGGCGGGGCTGTGCGGGTTGGTGTCCGCGCTCACCGCCTTGACGAAGGCGCGGCGGCCGTCGGCGGTTCGGATGCGGGCGGCTGTGCCTGGGGAGAAGCCGCCGGATTGGGTGACTGCGTGGACGACGGGAGTGCCGCCGAGCACGTCTGCGACGGCGTTGCGCACGGTGGGTGGGAGTGCCTCCCAGGGTGTGCGGACGCCTGCGGCGGGCGGGGCGGGGGTGGTCATGCGGTTCATGATGCGGTCCGGCGCCCCCCGCCCGCCAAAGGTTTTCGCCCCCGCCGCCCCTTCCCATTCCCGTCCCCTGGGGGCTGCGCCCCCAGACCCCCGCTTTCGGCCTGAACGGCCTCGTCCTCAAACGCCGGACGGGCTGAAAGACCAAGCCCCGGCGGGCGAAGATCAGCCCCGGCCGGTGAAAATTCAGCCCCTCCGGCGTTTGAGGAGCGGGGGTCCGGGGGGCTGGCCCCCGGTTGGGGACGGGTAGGGGCGGCGGGGGCGAGGAAGAATCGTTACCCCCGGGTCAGCGACAGCAGCTCCCGTGCCGGCCCCACCGGCCGATGCCCCGTCGGCCACACCGCCCGCAGATCCCTGGCCAGCGCGACGCCGTCGACCGGCACCGACACCAGGCGCCGCATCGCAAGCTCCTCCCCCACCGCCAGCTCACTCAGCACGGCCGGCCCCGCCCCACTGACCACCGCAGCCTTCACCGCGGTCGTCGAAGACAGTTCGATCAGCGGCCGCGCCAGCCCGCCCAGTGCCGCATCGAGGACCTGCCGGGTCCCTGAACCCTTCTCCCGCAGAATCAGGGGCGTCGCCGCCAGCTCCGAGGCCTCCAGCGGACGCCGGCGCCGGGCCCACGCATGCCCGGGTGCCGTCACCACGATCAGCCGGTCGTGGGCGATGACCGCCGAGTCCAGGCCGGGCGGCACACTGACCCCCTCCACGAAACCCAGGTCCGCCTCACCCGACAGCAACCGCTCCCCCACCACAGCCGAGTTGCCCGCGAGCAGCGACACCGCCGTGTCGGGGCGCTGGGCGCGCAGCGCCAACAGCCAGCCGGGGAGCAGGTATTCGGCGATCGTCATGCTCGCCGCCACCCGCAGCCGGGAGTCCCGCCGGTCGCGCAGCGCCTGCGCACCCACGTCGAAGGCCTCCGCCGCCTCGACGATCCGCCGAGCCCAGTCCGTGACCAGCGCACCGGCGTCCGTGAGGCGGGAGCCGCGCGGTGAACGGTCGACGAGCGCCACACCCAACTGCCGTTCCATGGACCGGATCCGGCTGCTCGCCGCCGGCTGGGTGATCCCCACCTCCCGCGCGGCCCCGCCCAGACTGCCGAGCCGCGCCACCGCCAGCAGCAACTCCAGCGCCCCGAGATCGGGCACCCGATGCGCCAGCGGGACAACGGCGGTCGGCGGCTCCTCCCTGTTACTCATAACCCCAGCTTATGCGCTCATAGAGCCATACTCCCTGGTCGTGGCCGACCGGCAGCGAGACCGTCGGTCGTGACATGGTCACCGCAGCCCAGCCTCTTCCGCGTGCCACCGCACGCCCCCCGCGCGCCACGGCCGTCCGTCATCTCGGACCCAACTGGTACGCCGCCGTCATGGGCACCGCCATCGTCGCCACCGCAGGGTCTGCGCTCCCCCTCGGCGTCCCCGGACTGCGCACCGCCTGCGCAGCGGTGTGGGCCCTCTCCCTCGGCCTTCTCCTGGCCCTGCTCGCCGCCCGCGCCCTGCACTGGACGCACCACCGCGACCAGGCCCGCGCCCATCTCCTCGACCCGGCGACGGCACCGTTCTACGGATGTCTCGCCATGGCCCTGCTGGCCGTCGGCGGCGGTGCCGTCACCGTGGGCCGCTACTGGATCGGGCTGGACGGCGCGCTGGTCCTCGACGCCGTGCTGTTCACCGCCGGGACGGTGGTGGGGCTCGCGGCCGCCGTCGCCGTCCCGTACCTCATCGCCGTACGGCACAAGGTCGAGCCGGGCCAGGTCACGCCCGTATGGCTGCTGCCCTTCGTCGCGCCCATGGTGTCGGCGGCGCTCGGGCCGCTCCTCGTGCCGCACCTGCCGGCCGGCCAGCCCCGGGAGACGTTCCTTCTCGCCTGCTTCGCGATGTTCGGGCTCAGTCTTCTCGCGACCCTCCTGATGCTGCCGTTGGTCTTCGGCCGCCTGGTCACCGGTGGGCCGCTGCCCCCCGTGCTGACCCCGACGCTGTTCCTGGTGCTCGGGCCGCTCGGGCAGTCCACCACGGCGGTCGGCAGGTTCGCGGAGGTGGCGCCGGGGGTCGTCCCGGCGCCGTACAGCGAGGGATTCGGCATCCTCGCCGTCCTGTACGGCGTGCCCGTCATGGGCTTCGCGCTGCTCTGGCTCGTGTTCGCGACCGCGCATGTGGTGCGTGCCCGGCGGCAGCAGGGCATGGGCTTCGCGATGACGTGGTGGGCGTTCACCTTCCCGGTGGGGACGTGTGTCACGGGTGCCGAGGCGCTCGCCCGGCACACCGGGCTCGTCGTGTACGACTGGCTCGCGGTCGGGCTGTACGTCCTGCTCGTCGCCGCCTGGGGCACCGCCGCCCTGCACACGGTCCGCGGCCTGCTCAGCGGAGCGCTGCTCGCAGCGCCTCGGCCAGCACCCGCGGCGCTTCGGTCAACGACGGTCCGTACCACGTCAGATGGCGCCCGCTGACGAGAGCGCACCTGAGTCCTGGGAACGCCTCGGGGCCGTCGTCGGCCGTGAAGCGGTACGGCTCGTCCGGCAGTACGACGACGTCCGGGGCGGCCGCCCGCAGTTCGTCGAGCGGGATGCGGGGGTAGCGGTCGGGGTGGCTCGCGTAGACGTGATCGACGCCGAGGCGGGACAGTACGTCGCCCGCGAAGGTGTCCCGGCCCAGCACCATCCAGGGGCGGCGCCAGATCGGGACCACGGCCGTCGTGCGGCGTTCGGGGCGCGGCAGGCGGGACCAGGCCGTCTCCGCCTCGTCGAGCCAGCGGGGGCGGGATTTCGCCCCGCAGGCGTCCAGCACGCGGGACAGCTCGGTGAATGCCTGTGGTATGTCACATACCACCGTCACCAGGACCTCGACGCCCGCCGCGCGCAGCGCCGCCAGGTCGGGTTCGCGGTTCTCCTCCTCGTTGGCGACCACCAGGTCGGGGGCAAGGTCGAGGATGCGGTCGAGGTTCGGGTTCTTGGTGCCGCCGATACGGGGGACGTCCAGGTCCGCGGGGTGGGTGCACCAGTCGGTCGCGCCGACCAGGGCGCCCGGGACGGAGACCGCGACCGCCTCCGTCAGCGACGGGACGAGGGAGACGACGCGCACCGGCACCGAACGCTCCGCGGGATGTGCCGCGATGTGCCGTCGATCAGCTGCGGCACCGTCGTAGCTGATCGCGCCCACGCGGCGGAGCCGCATATCAATACAGCCCGCGCCCCTGTAGGGGGCCGCCGAACCGCAGCGGACTTCGCCCACCCTGCTTACCGCGACCGGTTCTGGACCGCCTCGACGTGCTCGGCCACCGCGACGACGACCACGCGCGTGTCCGACACGGTCGCCCGCCACCGGTGGCGTACGCCGCCCGTCAGATACAGCGTGTCGCCGCGGCCGAGCCGATAGGCCCTCCCCTCGGCCTCGATCTCCACCGCCCCGTCGGCGACATACATCAACTGGTCGTTGCGGTACTGGAATTCGCGGCCCGCGTCATGGTCCCCGGTGAACTCGGAGGCGTGCATCTGGTGGTGCCCCCGCACCAGGGAGCGCACCCGAGCGGCTTCCGCCGCCGGCTCGGGCTCGGCACGCACGACGTCGACGCTGCACGCCGGGTCGGCGGCGGCGAGGAGTTCCACGGCGGTGGTGCGCAGGGCGTCCGCGACCTTTTCGAGGGACGCTCTGCTGGGCCGCGCCCGGTCGTTCTCGACCTGACTCAGGAAGGGAACGGACAGGCCGCTGCGCTCGGCCACGACGGCGAGGGTGAGCTGCAGCGCCCGGCGGCGTCGCCGCACGGCCGCGCCCACGCGCAGGGGCTGGTCCTTGTGGTCGTCTTTGTGGTCGCCCATCGCTCCGGCTCCCTCCTTCGCTCGTGGTCCGTATGGCGCGGTTCCGTATTCCGTGCACCGGCGTCCGGGTGCGGCACTTCTGATGAGCTCTCTGCACCTTACGCAGGTTCGGCAAACCGTTTCATGCGCCCGTCACATCCCCGTAAACACTGGGTGCGGTCAATTCGCCATCCCCGGCCCGTGGATGAGGTCTCCGGACTCGCCGGCCACGGATTCCGCCTTCGGGACGAAGCCGCTGACCAGCAGGGCCGGAGGGCGGACCGGGCCGGGGGCGGGGGCCGTCGGCGCTCGGGCGGGCGACACCGCCTGCGGGCGGGCGGACCACCCTCGGACCGGCCCTTCCGGTGCCGGGATCGCGGGCGTACCGCTGCCGGCTCACGACGTCCGCGGGGCGGCGCCCAGTTGGCGCTCCGGGCCGCGGGCCGGCCGGTCATGGCTGGTCATGGCTGGTCAGTTCGATGGTGTCGCCATGCATCGAGGCAACGCCCGGGGTGCCTTCGGCGGGCTCGGCCAGGGTGCGCCGCGCGGTGCATGTGCGGTCGGCACTTCCCTCCGAAAGGGCGGTGAGGCTTGGGCGATGGCATGGCGCTACGTGGTTGGCCGGATCCTTTTCGTCCGCCCTTCACGCGCGCGTGGGCGGTCCGTCGCGAAACGGACCGCCCACGCGCGCGTGCTCTGCTCCCGAGGTGTCGTCCGGGCCTACTGAGGTGTCATCCGGCCGACCACGTCCGGGTGCTCCTTCACCCAGGCGGCGACGGCCTCCTCCTCATGGCCCTGGCCGCGCTTGTTGATCTCGGCCTCCAGGCTGCCGAGCTCGGCCTCGCTCATCCTGAAGTTCTTGATCCACTTGGTGAGCTGCGGGTACTGCTGGGGGAACTTCCCGTTGGAGATGGTGCGGATCGTGTTGCCCTGGCCGAAGAGCTTCTTGTCGTCCTTGAGCTTGGTGAGGTCGTAGCGGCTGTACGCCCAGTGCGGCGACCACAGCACCACGGCGACCGGCTCCTTCTTGGCGTAGGCGCGCTTGAGCTCGGCCAGCATCGCCGGCGTGGAGCCGTCGACGACCTTGTACTCCTTGTCGAGGCCGTAGCCGGGCAGGACCTTCGTCTTGAGGAGGTTCATCTCGCCGGTGCCCGGCTCGATCCCGATGATCTTCCCGCCGAAGGTGCCCGCCTTGCCCTTGAGGTCCTCGTAGGACTTCACGCCCTTGACGTACGAGGGGACGGCGACCTCCAGCGAGGTCGGCCGGTACCAGGTGCCGAGGTCCTTGAGTCTGTCCTTGGACTTGTCCCAGTAGTTCTTCTGCGCGTACGGCAGCCAGGCGTCGAAGTTGACGTCGAGGTCTCCGGAGGCGAGGCCGGTGTAGACCGGGCCGACGTCCATCTGCTTGAGGTTGAGCTTGTAGCCGCGCCGCTCCAGGACGTTCTTCCAGAGGTAGGTGACGGCGATGTCCTCGTCCCAGGGGAACCAGGCGACGTTCACGGGCCGCTTGGCCTCGGCGGCGGTCGTGCTCCTCTGCACGGGTGCCAGCTTGTCGACCAGACCCGGGTTCTGCTTCAGCCAGGTCCGTACGGCGTCCTGCTGCTTGCCCTTGCCCGCCTTGTTGATCCCGGCTTCCAGGCCGGTCAGCTGCTTCTCGCTCATGCGGAAGTTCTTCAGCCACTTGCCGACGACCGGGTTCTGTGCGGCGAAGCCCTTGCGGGAGACGGTGTGGATGCCGTCGCCCTTGCCCCAGGCGCCCTTGGGATCCTTCAGCTTCTTCAGGCTGTAGTCGTTGTACGCCCAGTGCGGCGACCACAGCGTGACGACGATGGGGTCCTTCTGGCTGTACGCCCGCTTCAGCTCGGCCAGCATCGCCGGGGTGGAGCTGTCGACGACCTGGTACTCCTTGTCGAGCCCGTAGTCCCCCAGCACCTTGCTCTTGAGCAGGGCCATCTCGCCGGCGCTCGACTCGATGCCGGTGATCTTCCCGCCGAAGTCCGACGCCTTGCCCTTGAGGTCGTCGAGGGAGTCGATGCCCTTCATGTACGACGGCACGCTCAGCTCCAGCGAGGTGTCGGCATACCAGGCGCCGAGGTCGTCGAGCTTGCTGCCGTACTTCTTCCAGTACTGCTCGTGGGTCGTCGGCAGCCACGCGCCCGTCATGAAGTCGACGTTTCCGGCGGCGACGGACGTGTAGAGCGGGCCCGCGTCGAACTGCTTGGCGTCCACCTGGAAGCCGCGTTCCTCCAGGATCTCCTTCCACAGGAAGGTGGAGGCGACGCCGTCGTCCCAGGGGACGTAGCCGATGGTGACCTTCTTGCCCTGGCCGACGTTCTCGGCGCCCGCGACGGGGGCGGTGCCGTCGGAGCCGCCTCCGAACATGCCCATGCCGCCCGCGACGAGGCCGAGGATCACGACGCCGATCACGGCGATCTGCGGGCGGGGCCGGTACGACCAGATCTTCAGCCCCTGGGTGGCGCGGGCCTTGGCGGCGGCGCGGCGGCCCAGCGGGGAGACCTGGGTGCCCAGGGCTCCGGTCATGCGGTCGAGGTAGATCGCGAGGATGACGATGGCGACACCGGCCTCGGAGCCGAGGCCCACGTTGAGCTGGCCGATGGCCTCGTTGACGTCGCCGCCGAGGCCGCCGGTGCCGACCATGCCGGCGATGGCGGCCATGGACAGGCCCAGCATGATGACCTGGTTCACACCGGCCATGACCGTCGGCAGCGCAAGGGGCAGCTGGACGCGCAGGAGGGTGTCGCGGGGCGAGGTGCCGAACGCCTCGGCGGCCTCGACCAGTTCCTTGTCGACCTGCCGGATGCCCAGTTCCGTCATGCGCACGCCGGGTGCGAGCGCGAAGATCAGGGTGGCGACGATGCCCGCGGAGGCGCCGGTGCCGAAGAACAGGATCGCCGGGATGAGGTAGATCATCGCGGGCAGCGTCTGCATGAAGTCCAGGACGGGCCGGACGAGCCCGCTGACCCGGTCGGAGCGCGCGGCCCAGATGCCGACGGGCACCGAGATCACCAGCGCGATGACGGTGGCGACGAGGACGAGCGCCAGGGTGATCATCGCGTCGTCCCACAGTTCGAGGGAGTCGATGAAGGCGAACCCCACGAAGGTCAGGACGGCGGCGAGGGTGCCGCGCAGCCAGAACGCGAGCACGGCGAAGATGCCCGCGAGCAGCAGGGGTTGGGGGGCCTGCAGGACGGCGTTGATGCCGTCGTAGGTGCCCGTGAAGACGGCCTTGAAGAAGTCGAAGAGCCAGGACACATGGCCCAGCAGCCAGTCGACGGTGCTGTTGACCCAGTCGCCGAGCGGAATCCTAGGCATGGGCGGCCTCCTCGTTGCCGAGGAAGGCGACCAGGCGTTGGGCCGGGACCACTCCGACGAGTTTTTCCCGCGCGTCCAGGACGGCCACGGGGTGTCCCGTCCGGGCGCTGATCGCGCAGAGCTCGGTGAACGGCGTGTCGGGTGTCGCGGCCTCGCAGTCGCTCTCGCAGCCGCAGTCGGCCTCGTCACCCCGTACGTCCGTGTCCATGACGGCGGACGCGGTCAGCACACGGGTGCGGTCGACGTCCTGGATGAAGGAGGCGACGTAGTCGTTGGCGGGCCGCAGCAGGATGTCCTCGGCCGTGCCGGTCTGGACGATGCGGCCGTCGCGCATGACGGCGATGCGGTCGCCCAGGCGCATGGCCTCGTTGAGGTCGTGGGTGATGAAGACGATCGTCTTCTTCAGGGTCTGCTGCAGCTGGAGCAGCTGGTCCTGCATGTCGCGGCGGATCAGCGGGTCCAGGGCGCTGAACGACTCGTCCATCAGCAGCAGATCGGCGTCGGTCGCGAGGGCGCGGGCGAGGCCGACGCGCTGCTGCATGCCGCCGGAGAGCTCGTCGGGCCAGGACTTCTCCCAGCCTGCCAGTCCGCACAGGGCCAGCGCCTCGCCGGCGCGCTGCTCGCGCTCGGCGCGGGGCACGCCCTGCACGGCCAGGCCGTAGGCGGCGTTCTCCAGGACGCTGCGGTGCGGGAACAGCGCGAAGTGCTGGAAGACCATGCTGATCTTCCTCGCGCGGACCGCGCGCAGTTCACGGTCGGCGAGCGCGGTCAGATCCTGGCCGTCGAAGCGGACCTGTCCGGCGGTCGGCTCCAGCAGGCCGTTGAGCATGCGCAGCAGCGTGGACTTGCCGGAGCCGGACAGGCCCATGACGACGAAGATCTGGCCCGGTTCCACGGTGAAGGAGGCGTCGACCACGGCGGCTGTGGTGCCGTCGGCGCGCAGCTCCTCCCGGTCGGCTCCCTGGCGGAGCCGCTCGACTGCGTCGTCGGGTCGTCTGCCGAACACCTTGTAGAGATGTTCGGCCTCAAGCCTGGATGACACGCTTACCTCTCGTCGCAGAAGCCATAGGCGGATAAAGCAATGGTCAAGGGCCGCGCCTGCCCGGGGCGGACCAGGACAAACGCCGAGGTGGTTCAGTTCACAACCAGTGCGTGGGATCGCCGCCGGTGCTTCACACCGTCCCTGCCCGCCCACGGGTGTGCCCGCCTGCGGGGGACTGTCAGTGGTGTACGGCATGATGCGAGGCGTGACCGGACGACTGATGCTCCTCGACACCGCCTCGCTCTACTTCCGCGCCTACTTCGGCGTGCCGGAGTCCGTGAAGGCGCCGGACGGCACCCCGGTGAACGCCGTGCGCGGCCTCCTCGAATTCATCGACCGCCTGGTCAAGGACCACCGCCCCGACCACCTGGTGGCGTGCATGGACGCCGACTGGCGCCCCCAGTGGCGGGTCGACCTCATCCCCTCCTACAAGGCGCACCGCGTCGCCGAGGAGCACGAGATGGGCCCTGACGAGGAGGAGGTGCCGGACACGCTCTCCCCGCAGGTGCCCGTGATCGAGGCGGTCCTGGACGCGCTCGGCATCGCGCGCGTGGGCGTCGAGCCGTACGAGGCGGACGACGTGATCGGCACGTTCACCGGGCGGGCGAAGGGCCCGGTCGACATCGTCACCGGCGACCGCGACCTGTACCAACTGGTCGACGACGCGCGCGGGGTGCGCGTCCTCTACCCGCTGAAGGGCGTCGGGACGCTACAGCTCACCGACGAGGCGTGGCTGCGCGAGAAGTACGGGGTGGACGGCAAGGGCTACGCGGATCTGGCGCTGCTGCGCGGCGACCCGAGCGACGGGCTGCCGGGCGTGCCTGGCATCGGCGAGAAGACGGCAGCGAAGCTGCTCGCCGAGTTCGGGGACCTGGCCGGGATCATGGCCGCGGTCGAGGACCCGAAGGCGAAGCTCACGCCGTCGCAGCGCAGGCGTCTGGACGAGTCGCGGCCTTATGTCGCCGTCGCACCGAAGGTGGTGAAGGTCGCGGACGACGTCCCGCTGCCGGAGGTCGACACCGCCCTGCCGCACGCCCCGCGCGACCCGGCGGCGCTGGACGGGTTGGCGGCCCGCTGGGGACTGGGCGGCTCGCTGCAGCGTCTGCTGACGACGCTGCGGACGTGACCGTTACGGCGACGCGCGCTCATCAAGCCCTCAGGGGAGAGGTGTTAACTGAAAGAAGATGCTAACTTAGGTAAACCTAAGCTTGGGAACAGGGAGGCCGCCATGGCAGAACGTCCGGCACGGAAGCCGCGGAAGGCCCAGTCCGCGCAGGTGGTCCGCACCGAACGGCTGACTCCGCACATGCAGCGCGTGGTACTCGGCGGCGAGGGTCTGACCGGATTCTCGGCCGACACCTGCACCGACCACTATGTGAAGCTGCTGTTCCCCCCGGCCGACGGCGTGACCTATCCCGAGCCCTTCGACGTGGAGCGCATCCGCGAGGAACTCCCGCGCGAGCAGTGGCCGGTGACCCGGACGTACACCGTGCGGGGCTGGGACCCGGTCCACCGCGAGCTGGCTCTGGACTTCGTGATCCACGGCGACGAAGGTCTGGCCGGACCGTGGGCGGCGCGCGTCCAGCCGGGCGAGACCGTGCACTTCATGGGCCCCGGCGGCGCCTACGCCCCGGACATCAGCGCCGACTGGCATCTGTTCGTCGGCGACGAGAGCGCACTGCCCGCGATCGCCCGCTCCCTGGAGTCGCTGCCCGACGGCACCACGGCACACGCGTTCGTGGAGGTCTCCGGACCCGAGGAGGAGCAGAAGATCGACTCCGACGTGGAGGTCGTCTGGCTGCACCGCGGGGACCGGCCCGTCGGCGAGGCACTGGTCGAGGCCGTACGGTCGCTGCGGTTCCCCGAGGGCCGGATGCACGCGTTCGTGCACGGCGAGGCGCACTTCGTGAAGCAGCTGCGCCAGCTGCTCCGCTGCGACCTGGCGATCCCGCGCGAGGACCTGTCGATCTCCGGCTACTGGCGGCTCGGCCACAACGAGGACGGCTGGCAGGCCTCCAAGCGGGAGTGGAAC
Organism: Streptomyces guryensis; assembly: GCF_021261325.1. Lineage (GTDB taxonomy): Bacteria > Actinomycetota > Actinomycetes > Streptomycetales > Streptomycetaceae > Streptomyces > Streptomyces guryensis. The sequence continues at coordinate 72,063 of NZ_JAJSBI010000028.1, forward strand.
GCGCGCATCGAGGCGGAGCAGGAGAGCGCGGCGCCCGCCGCGTGAGACGTCCGAAGGGGCGGCACCTCGTAAGGTGCCGCCCCTTCGCCGTCCCGTCACGCCGAAAGTGCGCTCACACCGACCGCTGGTAGGACCGGAACGTCCGGATCGACAGCCATACCGCCGCCACCGCGAGCGCCAGCAGCGCGCCGCCGCGACTGAGCACCTCACCCCAGTCGGGGTGCTCGGACAGGGCCGAACGGCCCGCGACCATCGCCCAGTTGAGCGGGTTGAAGTCGGCGATGTGCCGCATCCAGGACGGCATCTGGGCGGGCGCCATGAACGCACTCGAAAGAAACGTCAGCGGCAGCAGCAGGAAGGTGTTGATGCCGATGAGCGACTCCCGCTCCCGCACCAGCATGCCCAGCGCGTTGGACAGCGCCCCGAAGACCGTGCCGAGCAGCACCGAGGCGAGGACCAGGATCGCGATGCCGCCGATGCCGCCCGGGTAGTCGGCACCGCCCGCCAGGGCGAGCAGCACGATGACGACCGACTGGAACGCGGTGATCAGGCCGTTGTTGACGACGTTGCCGTTCATCAGCGCGGCCCGGCTGACCGGAGTGGTGAGGAAGCGGTTGAGCGTGCCCCGCTGGATCTCCTCCAGCGTGCCCATCCCGGCCCACATGTTCGAGCTGAGCGCGCTCATCACGACCACGCCCGGCACCAGGTAGTCGAGGTACGTGGTCGTCCCGAAGCCGCCCAGCTCGACGACCTTCTTGAAGAGGTTGCCGAACAGGAACAGCCAGATCACCGGCTGGATCAGCGTGATGATCGCGTACGCAGGCTGCCGGGTGAACACCATGAGCTGACGCTGCGTCATGTACCAGGTCTGGGAGACGGCCGTGCTCATCGCGCACCTCCGGCGAGGACGAGGTTCTCGGTGGCTTCGGCGTCGGCCTCGGAGTAACGGCGGCCGGCGTAACGGAGGTAGACGTCGTCGAGGGAGGGCCGGGCGACGGTCGCGGCTGCGACCCCGACCCCGGCCCGCTCCAGGGCCCCGAGCAGTGCGGGTACGGCGGCTGCTCCGTCGTCGGCGCGAACGCTGACGCGGCGGCCGTCGACCAGGACCTCGTGCATACCGGGCAGCGAGCCGAGGACACCCCTGAGGAGCGTACGGCCGGCCTCGCCGACCGCCTCCCGCAGCTCCAAGTGGACGGCGTCGCCGCGCAGTTCACCCTTGAGCGAGTCCGGGGTACCCTCGACGACGACCCGGCCGCGGTCGACGATGGCGATGCGCTCGGCGAGCCGGTCGGCCTCCTCGAGGTAGTGCGTGGTGAGCAGGATCGTCAGCCCCTCCTCCCCCGCCAGCCGGTCGATCTCGTCCCACATCGCCGTGCGGGCCTCGGGATCCAGACCGGTGGTGGGCTCGTCGAGGAAGAGCACCTCGGGCCGGTGCACCAGACCGAGGGCGACGTCGAGCCGGCGTCGCATTCCGCCCGAGTAGCCCTTGACCGGACGCTTCGCGGCATCGGCGAGGCTGAAGCGGTCGAGCAGCTCGTCCACCCGCCCGTTCAGTGCGGCGCCCTTCAACCCGTACAGCCTGCCTTGCAGTTGGAGGTTCTCGCGGCCCGTGGCGACCGGGTCGGCGCCGGAGCTCTGGGCGACCACGCCGATCGCGCGGCGCACCCGGTCCGGGTGGCGCAGCACATCGTGCCCGGCGACGGTGGCGGTGCCCGAGTCGGGCTCGGCCAGGGTGGTGAGGATCTTGACGGTGGTGGACTTGCCGGCGCCGTTGGGCCCGAGGAGCCCGAAGACGGTGCCCGGTTCGACGGTGACGTCCATGCCGCACAAAGCGGTGACCTCACCGGCGTAGGTCTTGATCAGCTGGCGCGCCTCCACTGCGGGCGCACGGGTAGCACTCACGACTGCTCTCCTGAATGAGCGGATGACAACTGATCCGTCCGCTTGAAGAGCACCGGGCTATCCTGGGTGTGCCGCACCTCGATCGCCTGGAGCCGCTTCACGGCGGATTCAGTTCGGGGTTCGAGACCCCGGCCCAGCTGCTCCAACAGCCCGGCCGGGGTCTGTTTCGTCAGGTGAACTCCGGTGGCAGCTCCCCCGTTTCATGGAAGTGGCGCCACCCGTCGACGCCCGGCAGTGAGCCCTTCTCGATCTCCTCCAGGAAACCGCGGACCCATTCCGCCTGCGCCTCGACCATGTGCAGCTGGTACTCGGCCTCGACGAGGAAGAGCCGCGGGAGCGTCTCGGCCAGCTTCTCCAGTGCCGCGCGCCCGCTCACCACCTCCACCTCGAGGTTCTGCAGCCGCTCCGCGAGCAGCCGCACCACGTCGTCGGGGGGCAGAGCCCCGAGCAGCGACAGCGCGGTCTCGAAGATCGGGAACTCCTTGGCCGGGACCGCCAGCAGATCGGACAGCCAGTCGGCCATCTCCTCCCGCCCCGCCTCGGTGAGCCCGTAGACCGTGCGCTCGGGCCGGTTGCCCTGCCGCTCGACGTCCGCGACCTCGACGAAACCGTGCTTCTGAAGGTTCTGCACGACCGTGTAGAGCGAGCCGTACTTGATCTTCGTACTGGCGTCCTTGCCCTGACGGCGCAGCGTCTGGGCGATCTCGTACGGATGCATCGGCTTCTGCCAGAGCGTGACCATCACGGCGAGCGCCAGGGGGTTGCTGAGCTTGCGGCGCTTCATCGCCATGACCGATCACCTCGCTTACGAATATCCGTGAACGAACATATCGCGATCTACATCATGCGTCAATACACACGATGTATCGCGTTCCGGTGTGTAGAGCAAGGGCGTGAGGACTTGGGCCCGCCGTGGACACGACGGCGTGACGCAGACGAAACAGCCCGTCCCTAATTTCTGTCGCCTGACAGGAACCCCGCACCACTCTCCGCTCCCCGCGCCGAAGGCAGGTGCCGCCGTGACGACAACCACCCCCGCCGATGTACGCCCCGACCCACCGCACTCCCCCGACGACGGCTCCCTCGCGGAGTTCGGCTATCACCAGGAACTGCACCGCAGCCTGGGCCGGTACGCCTCCTTCGCGGCCGGGTTCTCCTTCATCTCCGTCCTGACGACCGTCTTCCAGTTCTTCGCCTTCGGGTACGCGTTCGGCGGCCCCGTCTTCTTCTGGGCCTGGCCGGCGGTGCTCGTCGGACAGCTGCTGGTGGCCGCGTGCTTCGCGGAGCTGGCCGCCCGGTATCCGATCTCGGGCGCCATCTACCAGTGGTCCTCGCGGCTTTCCAACCTCACCTTCGGCTGGTTCGCCGGCTGGATCATGGTGATCGGACAGATCGTGGTGGTCGCGGCGGCCGCGCTGGCGCTGCAGATGGTGCTGCCGGCGATCTGGTCGGGCTTCCAGCTCGTGGGCACCGACCCGTCGGTGACGTCCCAGGACGGCGCGGCGAACGCGGCGGTACTCGGAGTGATCCTGCTGGTGCTGACCACGCTCGTGAACATCGTGGACAACCGGGTGATGTCCCTGATCAACCGGGTCGGGGTGACCGCCGAGATCATCGGTGCGGCGCTCATCGTCGTGCTGCTGCTCACCCACTCCAAGCGCTCCCCCGGCATCACCTTCCACACCACGGGAGCCGCGAGTTCCGGCCTGTTCGGGGCACTTGCCGTGGGGTCCTTCACGGCGGCGTACGTGATGATCGGCTTCGACAGCGCGGGCGAGATGAGCGAGGAGACACACAACCCACGACGTACGGCGCCCCGCACCATCCTCACGGCACTCGGCGCCGCGGGCCTGCTCGGCGGCATGGTCATCCTCGGCGGCCTGCTCGCCGCGCCCAGCCTGACCGACGGCCGGCTCGGAGTCGACGGTCTGAGCTACGTCCTCACCAGCAGCCTCGGCGACGGCGTCGGCAAGGTGCTGCTGGCCGACGTGGTGGTGGCGATCGCGGTGGCGACCCTCGCCATCCAGACCGCGGCCTGCCGGATGCTGTTCTCGATGGCCCGCGACGGCCAACTCCCCTTCTCCCGCCGCCTCGCCCGCGTCACCCCGCGCACGGGCATGCCGACCGCCCCAGCACTGGTCGTCGGTGTCCTGGCCGCGGCCCTCCTGCTGCTCAACTTCGCTTCCCCGGACGCGTTCCTGGCCATCGGCACCACCTGCATCGTGATGCTGTACCTGGCGTACGCGATGGTCACGGGCCCACTGCTGATCCGCCGCCTGCGCGGCCAGTTCACCCCGGAGGGCACCGACGAGACGGGCGGCAGGCTCTTCTCCCTCGGCCGCTGGGGCATCCCGGTCAACACCCTCGCCCTCCTCTACGGCCTCCTCATGACGGTCAACCTGGCCTGGCCGCGGGCAGCGGTGTACGACCCGGCGGGCGGGCACTGGTACTTCCAGTGGTTCACGGTGCTGTTCCTCGCGGTGACGGTGCTGGCCGGCGGCGGGTACCGGGCGTACCGGAAGCGGGCGACCGCTCGAAGTGCCGTAACGGAAAGGGCGGTTCCGGAGGCCGTGGTCTAGGGCCCGGGTCAGTCGCCCCGCACGCGCGCGTGCAGGTGCATGTCGTGCCAGCCGTCGGCGTGCAGGAAGGCGCTGCGCTTGGTTCCCTCCAGGGTGAAGCCCGCCTTGGCGGCGACCCGGCAGGAGGCCTGGTTGGCGGTGGCGTGCAGGAGTTCGAGGCGGTGGAAGCCGATCTCCTCGAAGGCCCAGCGGGTCAGGGCGGTCGTCGCTCGTGCGGCGACGCCCTGGCCGCGGGCCGCCGCCGTGGTCCAGTACGCGACCTTGGCCACGCCCTCGGCAAGGCTGATGTCGCGCAGCGCCACCCGCCCGAGCAGCAGATCGGTGTCCGCGTCGACGACGGCCCACTGGGCGCGCCGCTCTCCCTCCCATTCCTTGCGCCACGTCTCGATCCACCCGGCGGCCTCCGCCTGCGAGTCGCTGCGCATGAGGTGCCACTGGTGCATCAGCGGGTCCTGGAACGCCGCATGGACCGCGGACACGTCTTCGGCCCGCCACGGGCGCAGAACCAGACCGTCGCCGCCGGCGATCACGGGCTGCGGAGCGCGGGAGAGGGTCTTCTCGGGCAGGACGGTGTCAGCGGTGTACGGCATGATCCGCATCCTGCCGCCGGGGCGCGGCCCGGCCAACGGGTTTTCCGGCGCCGTACCCTTGATCGTGATGAGACGCAGGCCCCGCATTCCCCCCGCCCCCCTGCCGCAACGCCACGGGGTGGATCCGGTGCGGGTGCGACTGCCTGTCGAGGGACCGTGGGCCACGGTGCGCGAGCACCTGGTCGAGCGGCTCAGCGGGGCGGGTGCCGGTGTCGTCGACGGCATGCTGGACGCCGGGAGGATCGTCGGCGCCGACGGGCGGGCCGTCGCACCGGACGCCGCATACGAACCCGGCATGTTCGTGTGGTTCCACCGGGACCTGCCCGCCGAGGTGCCGGTGCCGTTCCCGCTGGAGGTCGTGCACCGCGACGAGCACATCGTCGTCGTCGACAAGCCGCACTTCCTGGCCACCACCCCGCGCGGCAGCCACGTCACCCAGACCGCGCTCGCCCGTCTGCGCCGGGACCTGGGCCTCCCCGCGCTGGGCGCCGCCCACCGGCTGGACCGGCTCACCGCAGGGCTGGTGCTGTTCACGGTGCGGCCCGGGGAGCGGGGCGCGTACCAGTCGCTCTTCCGCGACAGGCGGGTCTTCAAGGAGTACGAGGCGGTGGCCCCGTACGAGCCCGGCCTCGCCCTCCCCCGGACCGTGCGGAGCCGGATCGTCAAGGAGCGGGGCGTGCTCGCCGCGTACGAGGTGGCCGGCGAGCCGAACGCCGTCAGCCGCGTCGAGCTGATCGAGTGCGACGCCCGCGGCCTCGGCCGGTACCGGCTGACCCCGAGCACCGGGCAGACCCATCAGCTGCGCGTCCACATGAACGCGCTGGGAGTGCCCATCCTCGGCGACCCGCTCTATCCCGTGGTGACCGGTCCCGTGCCGGCCGATGACTTCCGGCGGCCGCTCCAGCTGCTGGCCCGGGCCCTGGACTTCACCGATCCGGTCACCGGGGCGGAGCACCGGTTCCGCAGTGCGCGGACCCTGGAAGCCTGGAGCTCCTACGACGACTGGGCCGCCCGGTAGCCGCGCCTCGACGGTCACAACTGCCGCTTGTCCCCCAGCAGTTCACTTGCACAGCTATGCCCGAATCGGCCACCAACCCTTTCGGATCGAGTTCATACATGACAACATTTCAACCAAGTGCGCCCCTGGTGTGCCGTCGTACGCTCCTCCTACGCTCCTTCACGGGGACCGGCGTCGCGCGCACTCTGGGGATTACAGCGAGAAGTGGGATGTTCTTGCGGAGGCTCGGGTCATGGCACCAAGTCGCGTTGAGATCGAGGCAGTAACCCCGTACATACCGACTTGGAAGGGCTCTGCGCAGGAGGCTCTCGAGCAGCTGTCGGACGCACGCGGCGTTAAGGAACGGCCGCATCGCTCGCATCACCTCTGGTGCGGATTGAATTGCGAACACAGAGCGGAATGCGCGCTCCCACATTACCTGCGACGCGCACGCCGTGACCCCATCCAGCGGATGGCCTGTCGGCGCAGTGAGCGATACGCGTGGTGACTACACCTGTCCAGTTCCGGGCTTCCCACGCCCTGTGCTCGAGGGAGATGCTCACCTACAAGATCGTCAGCCACTCTTCGTGATGAGGACATCGCTATGCCGACGCTTGAGCTCGACGTACCGTTCGCTCTGCGGACAAACCCCCGGCTGGAAAAGGCCCTCCCCGGACATGTGCAGCGGCTGTGGAACTTCGGCCTGCCGGAGAAGGTCTACCTGGCCCAACGATGCCCCGACATCGTCGGAGGGTGGTGGCCCGAGGCGCACGGGGAAGAGCTGGACCTGGGGCTGGACTTCTTCGCCTGGCTGTTCCTGGTCGACGATGCCTTCGACGGCCTCGACGCACACGAGGCGGAGAAGCTGATCAAGACCTTCACCGCCGTCGTGGAGGGCGCCGGCGGCAACGGCGACAGCCGGGTCGACTTCTTCGCCGATGTGTGGGCCCGCCAGTGCAAGGGGATGTCGGCCCGATACTGCAGGCGCGCGGCAGACAACTGGACGAAAGTGTTCGACGCCCTCCTGACGGAGGTTGTGAACATCACGGCCGGTCACTTCCCCACGATCGAGGAGTACCGAGATATCCGGTACCGATCCGGATACATGCCCCCCATACTCGACATGACCGAGCGCCTGAGGGGTTTCGAGCTTACGCCCGAGGTATATGCCGATCCGGTATTCCGAACCCTGTACGACGCGAATGTGTGGTGTCTCAACCTGGTCGACGACCTGTTCTCGTTCGAGAAAGAGGCGGCTCAGGGAGAACCCCACAATATGGTGCTCGTCGTCGAGCGTGAGCGCGGCTGCTCGCGTTCGGAGGCGGTCGACGCGGTGGTGTCCATGCTGGGTGAGCACCTCGCCGGCTTCCTCATGGCGGAAGCCCAGTTGTCGGCCGCGCTGGAAGCCCGCGGCGTCTCTCTGACGGACCGGGCGAACACCTACGCCTTCGTCGACGACCTGCGGTCGAGCTGCGCGTCCTCGTACTACTGGTGCCGCAGCTCTCCCCGGTACACCGGGGAGATGGAGTGGCTGAGCTTCCGCGACGAGTGAGCCACGACTGCCCCGCCGACTGGAGATCCGCGGGAACGACTGCCGGCGCCCGCTCCGAACTGCTCGCGCGGGCGCCGGAGTTCACCGATCCGTCAGTAGCCGCGCCACCACAGCCGGAAGCGGCGCCAGGCGCCCTTCGGGCGGGCCGGTTCCGCGGGCGCCGGCGCCGCCTGCCGGGGTGGTGCGGCCGGCTGGGGCTTCGGGGCAGCGGCGGGCGGTTCGGACTGCATGGTGCCGATCTGCCAGTCCTTGCGCTGTGACGGCACGGGGGCGTGGCCGGGCAGCGCCTTCACGTCCTGCTGGGGCTTCGGCTCGAAATAGACCGGCAGTTCCACCAGGTGCCGGTTCGAGATGGACGCCCGCCAGCGCAGCTCGTCCTCCTCGCAGGCGAGCTGGACGTCCGGCAGGCGGCTCAGCAGCGCGTCGACGCCGACGTCGGCGATGGCACGGCCGATGTCCTGGCCGGGGCATTCGTGAGGGCCGCCGCTGAAGGCGAGGTGGGATCGGTTGCCCATCATGTTGGCCGACGGGTCGGGGCGTACGCGCGGGTCGACGTTGCCCGGCGCGATGCCCAGGAGGAGGCCGTCGCCCTGGCGGATGCGCTGACCGCCCAGCTCGGTGTCCTGCTTGGCGAAGTAGCCCAGGATGGTGCTGAACGGCGGCTCGTCCCACAGGGACTGCTCCACCGCCTGGGGCACGGTCATCTGGCCGCCGTTGAGCTGGGCACGGAACCCGGGGTCGGTGAGCACCACGCGCAGTACGTTGGCGAGGAGGTTGGCGGTCGATTCGAACGCGACGATCAGGACGACGCGCAGGTGCTGGCCGACCTCCTCGTCGGTGAGCCCCGCCGGGTGGTTGATCAGGTGGCTGGTGAAGTCGTCCTCGGGTTCGGCGCGGCGGCGGGCGGTGAGCCGGGTCAGCGTGTCCATGATGTACGCGTTGCTGGCGATGGCGGTCTCGGTGCCCTTGAGCATGTCGCGGGCGGCCTGCACGATCCGGTCGTTGTACTCCTCGGGCATGCCGAGGATCTCGCACATCACCGCCATCGGCAGGTGCTCGGCGAACTGACCGACCAGATCGGCCCTGCCCTCCTCGCAGAACTTGTTGACGAGGTGCTGGGTCGCGCGGTTGATGTGCCGGCGGATGCCCCGGTGGTCGATGGTCGACATGGCGCCGGTGACCGCGCCGCGCAGCCGCAGGTGCTCGTCACCCTCGGCGAAACAGCAGATGGGCTGCCAGGCCATGTGCGGCATGAGGGGGTGATCCGGCTTGATCGTGCCGTCCTGCAGAGCCGTCCACAACCGGTTGTCACGGCTGTACAGCGAGGGACTGCTCACCATGTGCAGGTTCTCGCTGTGGCCGAGCACCACCCACATCGGCACGTCCTCGTGCAGCAGCGCGGGAGCCACGGTGCCGTGCTCGGCGCGGAGCTTCTCGTACACGGCACCGAGGTCCTCCGCCTCGGGGCCGTACAGCCGTCGCGCCCCGCCGGGGCCGATGCCGTGCGCTGGGCAGCCGGGGGGCGGACCGGCCATGGACTCGTCCGTACCGGGCGGGGAGAAGGGTTCAGGCGTCACGATGATCGCTCCGAAGCTGAAGTGGATCCGGTGTACAGGAGGTGATGGGGTCCCCCGGTTCGGGCGGTTCGGGCGAAACCGGAAACGTGGGGGAGGTCGTTCAGGTGGACGGTGGCCGGTCCGTACGACTCGGGGACGGGACGGGGCGACGTACGGCCCGGCTCGATCGGCGCGTGACTCACGTGGGGGCCTTCGCCCGCGCCAGCGAATGCAGGAAGCGCAGCAGCGTCATCAGGACGTCCCGGCTGGAGGCCCGGCGGCGCGCGTCGCAGTCGATGATCGGGATCTCCTCGGCCAGGTCGAGCGCGGCGCGCAGGTCGGCGACGGGGTAACGGGGCGCGTCCGGGAAGGAGTTGACGGCGATCACGAAGGGCACACCGCGCTCCTCCAGCCGCCCGATGACGTCGAAGCTGACCTCGAGCCGACGGGTGTCGATCAGGACGACCGCGCCCAGCGCCCCCTCGAACAGCCCGTTCCACAGGAACCAGAAGCGTTCCTGGCCGGGGGTGCCGAAGAGGTAGAGCACCAGCTGCTCGGTGATGCTGATACGGCCGAAGTCCATGGCCACGGTGGTGGCCGTCTTGGACTCGGAGCCGTAGTTGTCGTCGACCCCGACGCCGGCCTGCGTCATGGTCTCCTCGGTGGTCAGCGGCCTGATCTCGCTGACCGAGCCGACCATCGTCGTCTTGCCGACTCCGAAGCCGCCCACGATCACGATCTTCACCGCGGCCTGGGCCGTCTGCGGCAGATGATCCTCTGTTCGTGGGCCGGGGATGGTGTCAGAGCCTTTGAAGTCCATGCATCACCGCTTCGAGGAGGGAACGGTCGGGGAGCGCCTGCCGCACGATCGGGGCGCGCGCCTGCACCAGTTCTGTCGTCAGCATCTCGGTCAGCAGCACGGTCACCACGCTGAACGGCAGACTCAGATAGGCCGAGAGCTCGGCCACCGACAGCGGGGCCGTGCAGAGCCGGAGCATCGCCGTCTGCTCCGGGGTGGCGGAAGGCGGCGGGTCGGCGCGCGCCACGATTAACGTGACCAGGTCGATGTCGGCGCGTTCCCCGTCCGGCCCGGCGACGACGTAGAGCCGCTCCGGGGCCTTCGTGTCACCCTCAGGGCCTTCTTTGGGGCGTGTCGGGTGAGGTTCCGCGGTTTCCTGACTGGGATATCGCCGCCGGCGTTGCGGAGGAGTCATACGGTCTGCCCGTTGCGCCGGGGCGGACTGGTGAGGTGGGCCCCGATGCGTACGACGAGGTCCCGCATGCGGTTGCTCATCAGACCGGGTTCGGCCACCACGTCGGAGAGGACCGCGAGGTAGGCGTTGGCTCCGGCGGCCATCAGATAGAAGTAACCGCCGTTGATCTCGATGATGACCAGCTTCATCCGGCCGTCGCTGCCCGGGATCTCATGGGCGACGGCGCCTGCCAGGCTCTGCAGTCCCGCACAGGCCGCGGCGACGCGGTCGGCGGCGTCCGGATCGCCCCCGTAGCGAGCGATGCGCAGGCCGTCGGCGGAGAGCACCACGATCATCTCGATGCCCGGTACTCCGTCGGCGAGATCCTTGAGCATCCAGTCGAAGTTGGCTCGCTGCTGGATCACTTGTGGTCCCTCTCGTCGTCGGCCTCGATACGGGCCGGCTCGTTGGTCGGCTGGGTGAACGCGGTCGGGTCCGGGTCGCCCTTGAGGCCCTCCCAGAACGCCTCGACCCACAGCCCGGGTTCGGTTTCCTTCGTCTCCGGTTCCGGTTCGGGCACCGGCGTCGCCCAGGCGGGCCTGCTCGCCCGGGCCTCCCGCTCCGCCTCTTCGGCGGCGGCCTGTTCGGCGAGCCGCTGGCTGAGCGGGATCTTGACCCGGCTACGGCGCTGCGGCAGGCCGCCCGCGGTCCACTCGGTGACCTCGGGGATCTCGTCCTCCATGGACACGCCGGCCGGGATGCGCGGGCTGGTGGGACGCCGCCGCTTCGGTGCGCGCTTGGGACCTTCGAGCGCACCGAGTTCCAGCTTGGGCGCCGCGGTGGCGCCGATGCCGTGGGCGAGGCCGGGCGCGGAGCCGCTGGTCACCATCACGCGCGGGATGACGAGGACGGCGCGGACACCGCCGTATGCGGAGGCGCGCAGCGAGATCTGCATGTCGAACGCCTTGCACAGACGGCCGACGACGGCCAGGCCCAGCCGGGGGGAGTCGCCGAGTTCCTGGAGATCGACGCCGGCCTGGGCGCGCTCCAGCATGGACTCCGCCTTGGCGCGGGCCTCCTCGCTGAGGCTGACGCCGGCGTCCTCGATCTCGATGGCGATGCCGGTCTGCACCTCGGTCGCGATGACGTGCACCTTGGTCTGCGGCGGCGAGTAGCGCGTGGCGTTGTCGAGGAGTTCGGCGCAGGCGTGGATGACCGGCTCGACGGAGATGCCGCGGATGTTGACCTTGGCGATGTTGTCGAGCGAGATGCGCCGGTACTCCAGGATCCGGGACATGGCGCCGCGCAGCACGCTGTACAGCGGTACGGGCTGCGGCCACTGGCGTCCGGGGCGGCCGCCGCCGAGCACTGCGATGGAGTCGGCGAGGCGGCCGATCAGCGCGGTGCCGTGGTCGATGCGCAGGAGGTCGTCGAAGACCTCGGGGTTGCGGCCGTGGTCCTCCTCCATCTCCCGGAGTTCCTTGGCCTGTTGGTGCACGATCGCCTGGACGCGGCGGGCGATGTTGACGAAGGAACGCTGCGAGGAGTCCCGCAGGGCTTCCTCGGTGTCGATGATGTCGAGCATCCGCTTGACCAACGCCACCTGGGCCTTGGGCAGTTCGGCGTAGGCGGGGTCGATGCGGCCGAGCTGGCGGACCACCTCTCTGGGCGAATGCCCGCCGCGCAGGTACTCGATGGCGGTCGGGACGATCTCGTGCGCGAGACGGTGGATCTCCTGGTCGTGTCCGGAGATACGCCGCTCCATGTACGCACGGTCACGGGCGCTCTCCTCGCGCAGGGCCCGCAGGGTGCGGCCGCGGCGTACCGCTTCGGCCGTCGTCGCGATCACCAGGAGCGTGGCGACGGCGCCGCACCACACGACGGCCGCGCGGGCCGGCACGGTCACCAGGGCGACGGCTGCTCCGGTGGCTGCGGCCATCACTATGGCGGGGAGCAACAGAACGCGCGCGTAAGGAAGTTCACGGCGCCTTGGAGGGGATTGAACACTCACCATGTAGGCCCTCTGAAAAAGATCGGCTGGGTGTCTGGGGAGCTTGCAAGTGGGGTACGCATGGGATTGCGCTGGATCTTCGGTATTTTTGGGAACAAGCGCACGAATACGCCTCAACTCGGTGCGCTGCGGGCGAGCTTAGTCCGACCGGATCATCACCGTGTCATATTCAGCAAGCACCTGAAACCGGACCGGGCCAGGGGGTAACCTCGGCTGCATTTACACACTCGGGCACTGTTCGAACACGGTGCGTCACGACGTACGGGCGTACGAAAAACACTCACCGTGACGAGTGAAGATCAGCTTCCGCGGCGGTCGGTCACACGCCGGCGATCCGCAGGGCCGCGTCCGCCGTGGCCTCGGCGAACACCGACACCGGGCGTTCGGGGTCGGAGCGGTGAACGAGGATCACGCCCTCGATCAGACCGAACAACAGGTCCGTACGGAGATCGAGCTCGTGCTTGGCGAGCGCGCTCCCGGCGGCCGTGGCGGCGAGCAACTGCCGGTAGGCGTCCTTGAGTTCGGCGCGCACGGCATGGAAGCCGGCGAAGCGCTCGGCGCGCACCTCGGGCAGCAGGTACAGCCCGCCGAGGTTGTGCGGACCGCCGCACAGCAACTCCACGTCCGTCCGGCACAGCTCCCACAGCCGGCCCTCGGGCGGGCTCGCGTCGTCGGCGAGGAGCTGACGGGCGCAGGCCAGCGAGGGCGTGACCGTGGACTCCAGCAGCTCGGCGAGGAGTTCTTCCTTGCCGGAGACGTAGTGGTACATGGATGCCTGCCGCATCCCCGCACGCTCGGCGACCGCACGGGTGGTGGTGGCCGCGTAGCCCTGAGTGGTGAACAACTCGGCGGCGGCCGCGAGCAGTTCGTCGCGCGGCTGCAGCCCGGTGTCCGGCCGCTGCGCGACCCGCGGCCTGCCGACCCGACGGCCGCCTCCTCCACCCGGCGTTCCCATGCGTTCGATCCTCGCACACGGCCGGGCGGGACGATCTCCGGTCGGCCCACCGCAGATCTCCGGTCGGTCCAACGCAGATCTGCGGGCGGCCTTTCGCCGCCCTGGGACCGGCTTCGGCCACCTTTGAGCGGCTCCCGACGTGCCCCCGGCGGCATTCGGGTATCTCCGGGCGACCTCGGCCACCTCCAGGGCCCCCGTTTCCCCGACCCCTCTTCAGGGCCCTCGGACGCCCCGGCTCACCTCCAGGTCCCCCGTCGCCCCCCGACCCACCTCGTGGATCCTCGGGCATCCCGCCCCATCTCCAGGCGTCGCCGGGCAACACCCGACCCATCCAGGCGTCTCCGGACGACCCCAAACCCACCAGCACGCACCCTCGGGCGCCCCAGCGTTCCTCGGGTGAGCCGCCGGTGGTCCTCGTGAGGGCCCGGTAACCCGTCGGCAACGCGCGGGCAACGCCCGTGACCCGTCCGCCTTCTAATTTCTGTCGGGCGACAGAAATAACCCCGGAAGAGACCACACCGGAGCCGGAGGTCCCGCAATGGCGACTGCGACCACATACGGAGCCCGCGACCACGCACGCGCCCAGGAGGGCACACACGCCGAAGCCATGCCCGTCGTGCCGGCCGCCTCCTGGCCCGGCCCGCCCCGCGCGGCGGGCCATCTGGTCTGGGCCGAGACGGTGGCGGGCGGCAACTACACCCACCGGGTGCTGGCCCGCGGCACGGAGCTGCGCCTGACCGACCTGCACGGCGACGCCTGCGCCCATCTGCTGCTGTACGTGGCCGACCGGCCCTGGGAGCGGCTGAACGTCGCCGACACGGTGAAGGTCCAGTGGAACGCCTACCTCGGCGAGGGCCGGCTGCTCCTGTCCGACCAGGGCCGCGTGCTCGCCAGTGTCGTCGCCGACACCTCCGGGCGGCACGACGCGCTGTGCGGCACCTCCACTCTCGTACGCAACACGGAGCGGTACGGCGACGGCACCCCGCAGTCCGCCTCCCCCGCGGGCCGCGAGCTGTTCAAGCTGGCGGCCGCCAAGAACGGCCTCCGGCCGCGCGACCTGCCGCCGTCGCTGTCCTTGTTCCAGGGCGTGGAGGTGCGCGAGGACGGCGCCCTGGACTTCACCGGGTCCACGGGCCCCGGCGGCAGCGTCACCCTCCGCGCCGAACAGGACGTCACCGTACTGATCGCCAACGTGCCGCACCCGGCCGACCCGCGCCCGGACTACGTCAGCACGCCGCTGGAGGTCCTCGCCTGGCGTGCCGCGCCGACCGTACCGGGCGACCCGCTGTGGGAGGCCACGCCCGAGGGCCGTCGCGCCTTCCTCAACACCACCGAATTCCTCGCCGCGAGGGGGCTCGCATGAGCACGACGACCGTTCCCGCCCGCGCCGCCTGGTCCTCCGTCGTCCGCACGGGCCAGACGCTGACCATCACCGACCTGCACGGCAACCAGGCAGTCGACTTCCTCGTCTACGACGCCCACGACACCTCGGTCCGCTACAGCGCCCCCGACACCGTCCACGCCCAGGGCAGCATCTTCCTGACCACGGGCAGCGTGCTGATGTCCAACGAGCACACCCCGCTGATGACGCTGACCGCCGACGACGTGGGCCGCCACGACACGGTCGGCGGGGCCTGCTCCAAGGAGTCGAACAGCCTCCGCTACGGCCACCACACCTGGTCCCAGCACGCGTGCGTGGACAACTTCCTGGCCGAGGGCGCGAAACACGGTCTCGGCAAGCGCGACCTCGTCTCCAACATCAACTGGTACATGAACGTGCCCGTCGAGAAGGACGGCACCCTCGGCATCGTCGACGGCCTCTCCGCGCCGGGCCTGAAGCTGACCCTGCGCGCCGAACGCGACGTCCTCGTCCTGGTCTCCAACTGCCCCCAGATCAACAACCCGTGCAACGGCTTCGAGCCGACGGCGGTGGAGATGACGATCGGGGCCGCGGCTTCGGGGGCCGACGCATGAGCTTCGACACGCTGCTGGTCGCCAACCGGGGCGAGATCGCGGTCCGGATCATCCGCACCGCCCGCGAACTCGGCCTGCGCACGGTCGCCGTGTACTCCGATGCGGACCGCTCCGCCCCCCACGTGCGGCTCGCCGACGAGGCGGTACGGCTCGGCCCGGCGCCCGCGAAGGAGTCGTACCTCGGCGCCGACCTGGTGCTGAAGGCGGCCAAGGACACCGGCGCGGGGGCGATCCACCCCGGCTACGGCTTCCTGTCCGAGGACGCGGCCTTCGCGCGTCGCTGCGAGGACGCCGGGATCGTGTTCGTCGGCCCGACCCCCGGGCAGCTGGAGCTGTTCGGCGCCAAGCACACGGCGCGGGCGGCGGCCGAGGCGGCGGGTGTGCCGCTGGCGCCGGGGACGGGACTGCTGGCCTCTGTGGAGGAGGCCCTGGCGCAGGCCACCGTGATCGGCTACCCGGTCATGCTCAAGGCGACCGGTGGCGGCGGCGGTATCGGTATGTCGGCATGTCGGTCAGCCGATGAACTGACCGACGCCTGGGAGCGGGTGCAGCGCGTCGCCGCCGCCTCCTTCTCCTCCGCGGGTGTCTTCCTGGAGCGGCTCGTCGAGCACGCCCGCCATGTCGAGGTGCAGGTCTTCGGCGACGGCGAGGGCCGGGTCGTCACCTTCGGCGACCGCGACTGCTCCCTCCAGCGCCGCAACCAGAAGGTGCTGGAGGAGGCCCCGGCCCCGGACCTCCCGGATCGCATACGCAAGCAACTCGCCGCGAGCGCCCGCGACTTGTGTGCCTCCGTCGGCTACCGCTCCGCCGGCACCGTCGAGTTCGTCTACGACGCCGCCCGCGAGGAGGCGCACTTCCTCGAGGTCAACACCCGCCTCCAGGTGGAGCATCCGGTCACGGAGGAGATCTACGGCGTCGACCTCGTCGCCTGGATGCTGCGCCTGGCCCGCGGCGAGTCGGACGTCGTACGCGAACCGGGCGCACCCCGCGGCCACGCCGTCGAGGCCCGCCTCTACGCCGAGGACCCCTCGCACGGACACCGGCCCAGCGCCGGCCTGCTGACGCGGGTCGAGTTCCCGCCGGGCGTGCGTCTCGACGGCTGGGTGGAGACCGGCACCGAGGTGACGACGTCGTACGACCCGATGCTCGCCAAGGTCATCGCCTACGGCCCCGACCGCGCCCACGCGCTCCGCAGACTGGACGAGGCACTGGCCCGCACCCGCGTCGACGGCATCGAGACCAACCTGGGCCTGGTGCGCGCGGCGCTCGCCGACCGGGACTTCCAGGCCGCCGCTCACTCCACGGCGACGCTTGCCTCCGTGACCGACCCGACGCCGCGTGTCGAGGTCGTCTCCGGCGGCACCCTCACCACCGTGCAGGACTGGCCCGGCCGCACCGGCCACTGGCAGGTCGGCGTGCCGCCGAGCGGCCCGATGGACGACCTGTCCTTCCGGCTCGGCAACCGGGCGCTCGGCAACCAGGAGGGTGCCCCGGGTCTCGAATGCACGCTCCGGGGGCCGTCGTTGAGGTTCACGCACCCGACGACGGTGTGCGTGACGGGCGCCCCGGCGGCCGTGAGCGTGGACGGGACGGCGGCCCCCCAGTGGGAACCGGTGACGGTGCCGGCGGGTGCCGTACTGGAGATCGGCGCACCGTCACAGCACGGCCTGCGCACCTATGTGCTCTTCGCCGGCGGCCTGGACATACCGGGCTTCCTGGGGAGCGCGAGCACCTTCACACTCGGCCGGTTCGGCGGGCACGGCGGCCGGGCGCTGCGCACGGGCGACGTACTGCACGGCGGTACGGTCGCCGAGGGCACCCCGGTGCCTGTCGACGACCGCCCGTCCTTCACCGCCGTATGGCACCTCGGCGCGGCCGAAGGACCCCATGCGGCACCGGAGTTCTTCACCGAGGACGACATCCGCGACTTCTACGCCGCCGACTGGAAGGTCCACTTCAACTCGGCCCGCACCGGCGTGCGGCTGGTCGGCCCGAAGCCGCGCTGGGCACGCACCGACGGCGGCGAGGCGGGCCTGCACCCGTCCAACATCCACGACACCCCGTACTCCGTCGGTGCCGTCGACTACACCGGCGACATGCCGGTGCTGCTCGGCCCGGACGGCCCCTCCCTCGGCGGGTTCGTCTGCCCGGCCACGGTCCTGACCGGCGAGCGGTGGAAGCTGGGCCAGCTGCGCCCGGGCGACACGGTGCGTTTCGCGCCGGTGACCGTCGACGGCTCGCCCCGCGCGGACATCGTGGACGGCGGCATACTGGCCCGCGACGGCGACATCACCTACCGCCGCAGCGGCGACGACAACCTGCTGGTCGAATTCGGGCCCATGCAGCTCGACCTGGCTCTCCGCATGCGCGTCCACGCGCTGATGGAGGCGGTGGCCGAGGAGGGCCCCGAAGGCGTCACGGACCTCACACCGGGCATCCGCTCACTGCAGATCCGGACGGACCCGAGCCGCCTGCCCCAGCACCAACTCCTCGCCGCGGTACGGGAGATCACGGCGACGCTCCCGCCCACGGACGAGCTCGTCGTCCCCTCCCGCACCGTGCACCTCCCCCTCTCCTGGGACGACCCGGCGACCCGCGAGGCGATCGCCCGCTACATGGCGGGTGTCCGTGACGACGCCCCCTGGTGCCCGTGGAACATCGAGTTCATCCGCCGGGTCAACGGCCTGGAGTCGGTGAACGACGTGTACGACACGGTCTTCGACGCGGAGTACCTCGTACTGGGCCTGGGAGACGTGTACCTGGGCGCCCCCGTGGCGACCCCGCTCGACCCCCGCCACCGCCTGGTGACCACGAAGTACAACCCGGCACGCACCTGGACCGCCGAGAACTCGGTCGGCATCGGCGGGGCGTACCTGTGCGTCTACGGCATGGAGGGCCCGGGCGGCTACCAGTTCGTGGGCCGTACGACGCAGGTGTGGTCGGGGTGGCAGCAGCGCGGCGCGTTCGAGCCGGGCTCGCCCTGGCTGCTGCGCTTCTTCGACCGCATCAGGTGGTATCCGGTGGACGCGGACGAACTCCTCGACCTGCGCGCGGACATCACGTCCGGCCGCTTCGTGCCGCGCATCGAGGAGGGCACTTTCTCACTCGCCGAGTACCAGGGCTTCCTGGACGAGAACGCCGAGTCGATCGGTGAGTTCAGGGCCCGGCAGCAGACGGCCTTCGCCGCGGAGCGGGACGCCTGGGAGGCCGTCGGCGAGTTCACCCGGGCCGAGGCGGCGGCCGCACCGGCGGCTCCTCCGGCCGAGGTGACCATCCCGGCGGGCGGCCGCCTTGTCGAGGCCGAATTCGCCGCCTGCGTATGGCAGTTGATCGTGTCGCCCGGTGACGAGGTGACGGCCGGACAGCCGCTCCTCGCCCTGGAGGCGATGAAGATGGAGTCCAGGGTGCACGCCCCGATCGACGGCGTGGTGGCGGAGATCCTGGCCGTGCCGGGCGACCAGGTGGAGGCGGGGACGGCACTGCTGGTCCTGGCCCCGGCCGCGCACTGAACCACACCGAGGAGCAAGAGATGTCCGCTGTGAACCGTGTCCGTGCCGCCTACGCCCGCATCGAGGCCGTGGACCGTCCCGAGATCTGGATCGACCTGCGCCCGCGGGCCGAGGTCGAGGCGGAGGCGGACGCCATCGACGCCCGGGTGGCGGCAGGTGAGCAACTGCCGCTTGCCGGACGCCTCTTCGCGGCGAAGGGCAACATCGACGTGGCCGGTCTGCCCACCACCGCGGGCTGCCCGGCGTACGCCTACCAGCCGGAGGCGGACGCACCGGTCGTCGCCCGCCTGCGCGCGGCGGGAGCGATCGTGCTGGGCACGACCAACCTGGACCAGTTCGCGACGGGTCTGGTGGGCACGCGCTCGCCCCTCGGCGCGGTCCGCAACGCACACGATCCCGCCCGCGTCAGTGGCGGCTCCAGCTCCGGCTCGGCCGTCGCCGTGGCGCTGGGCATCGTCGACCTCGCGCTGGGCACGGACACCGCGGGCTCGGGCCGGGTCCCGGCCGCGTTCAACGGCATCGTCGGCCTCAAACCGACCCGCGGTCTGGTCCCGACGGCGGGCGTGGTCCCGGCCTGCGCCTCCCTCGACTGTGTGACGGTGTTCGCCCGCACCCTCCCGGAGGCCGAGCAGGCGCTGTCCTTGATGACCTCCCCGCCGGACCGCGAACTCCCGCCGCTGCCCCAGCGGGCTCCCGGCCCGTGGCGCATCGCGGTCCCGCCGCGGGAGCAGCTCGGTGAGCTGGACAAGGGCTGGGCGGAGGCGTACGAGGCGGCGATACGCCGGCTCGAAGCGGCCGGAGCCGGCATCCGCACCCTCGACCTGACGGCCTTCACCGAGGCGGCAGCGATGCTCTACGAGGGCGCTTTCGTCGCCGAGCGCTACACGGCGGTCGGCACCTTTGTCGACAAGGCGATCGCAGACGGCGCGGCGGGCCTCGATCCCACCGTCGCCGGCATCATCACCCGCGCCCGCGACATCCCGGCCCACCGGCTCTACGCAGACGCCGACCGCCTGGCCGCCCTGCGGGCCCGCGCCCTCGCGGAACTGGCCGACGCGGACGCCCTGCTGCTGCCCACCACCCCCGGCCACCCGACCCTCGCCGAGGTGGCCGCCGACCCGCTGGGCGCCAACGCCCGCCTGGGCCGCTTCACCAACTCCACCAACCTCTTCGACCTGGCGGCGGCCGCCGTCCCGGCGGGCGAGGTGAACGGTCTGCCGTTCGGCGTGATGCTGATCGGCCCGGCCTTCAGCGACGAACGCCTGGCCCGGATCGCCGCACTGCTCCAGCCTGACACGCGGGTGGCGGTGGTGGGCGCGCACCTGACGGGCCAGCCCCTCAACCCGCAACTCCTGGCCCTGGGCGCCCGCTTGGACCGTACGACCACGACCGCCCCCGCCTACCGCCTGCACGCCCTGCGCACGACGCCCCCGAAGCCGGGCCTCGTCCACGTCGGCGAGGGCGGCACGGCGATCGAGACGGAGGTCTGGGCCCTCCCGACGGAGGGCCTGGGCCGCCTGCTGGCGACGCTCCCCCGCCCGATGACCCTGGGCAGCGTGGAACTGGCGGACGGCACCCGCGTCCCCGGCTTCCTGTGCGAACCGTCCGCCCTCACGGACGCCGAGGACATCACGTCATACGGCAGCTGGCGGGCATACCTCAGCCGCTGACCCCACTCGGCCGACCCGGTGGAGGCCCAGCCGACGCTCTTCAGGTTGCGGCGCCGACAGACCGTCGCGGCGACGAACCGCGGCCCCCACGAGGCCGACGCGCCGTGAAAGCGCCACGCTCCGCCCCGCGAATCGGACGGCCTGCCGCCTCACTCCCCGGCCCGATGATTCAGAACCCGGCGCCCAGCAGCACGCCGCCCCGCCCGCGGAAGCCGAAGCACCGCGATCCCGGTCAGCGGGAGCGCGGTGCTTCGGCCGGGTCGGCGTCGTCCGGGACGCCGCCTCGGCCCTGGTGGAGTCGGCCCCGGCGGGGTCGGTGGCTCAGCCCACGGACGAGTAGGCCACCACTCCGCGCAGCAGCAGGTCGACCGCCTTGCGCGCGTTCTTCGCGACCGTCGAACTCTCCCCGCCGGAGACGGGAGCCGCCGCCGAGATCTGCCCGAGCACGTCGATGACCTGCTTGCACCACCGTACGAAGTCCCCGGCCGGCATCTCGGCCTCCCGCAGCACCTCGTCGAGCCCCTTGCCGTCGGCCCACATGTACGCGGCCCAGGCGAACCCGAGGTCCGGTTCCCGCTGTCCCACGCCCTCGGTCTGGGTGATGCGGAAGTCCTCCTCCAGGGCGTCCAGCCGCCCCCAGATCCGCACCATCTCGCCGAGCGCGGCCTTCGCCTTGCCGGAGGGCAGCTTCGGGGCCATGGCGTCGTCGCCCACCCGTGCCTCGTACACCAACGCCGAGACACAGGCGGCCAGTTCGGCAGGGCCGAGCCCGTTCCAGACACCGGCCCGCAGGCATTCACTGGCCAGCAGGTCGAGTTCGCCGTACAGCCGTGCCAGCCGCTTGCCGTGCTCGGTGACCTCGTCGCCCCGCAGATAGTCCAGCTCGGTCAACAGCGCCACGATCCGGTCGAACGTCCGCGCGATCGTGTTCGTGCGGCCCTCGATACGACGCTCCAGCTGCGAGGTGTCCCGCAGCAGCCGGTGATACCGCTCCGCCCAGCGCGCGTGGTCCTCACGCTCGTCGCACCCATGGCAGGGGTGCGCGCGCAGGGCGGTCCGCAGCCGCGCGATCTCGCGGTCGTCAGCCGCCTGGGAGCGCTTCTTGCGGGCCCGCTCCGGCGGAATATGCCCGGCCTTGGTGCGCAGCGCGGAGGCGAGGTCCCTGCGGGACTGCGGGGAGCGCGGGTTGAAGGACTTCGGGATGCGCATCCGCTCCAGCGCCTCGACCGGTACCGGGAAGTCCATCGAGGCGAGCCGCTTGACCTGCCGCTCGGCGGTCAGGACCAGCGGACGCGGCCCGTCATGGTGCTCGAAGCCCCGGTGGCCGTTGGAACGCCCCGCCGGCAGCCCGGGATCCAGCACCAGCGCCAGACCCGCGTACTTGCCCGTCGGCACATGGATGACATCGCCCGGCTTCAGCTTCTCCAGCGCGACGGCGGCCTCGGCACGCCGCTCGACCGCACCCTGCCGGGCCAGCTCGTTCTCCCGGTCCTTGAGCTCGCGGCGCAGCCGCGCGTACTCGTCGAAGTCGCCCAAGTGGCAGGTCATGGAGGCCTTGTAGCCGTCCAGGCCCTCCTCGTTGCGCTGCACCTGCCGGGAGATCCCGACGACCGACTTGTCGGCCTGGAACTGCGCGAACGACGTCTCGAGGAGCTCACGCGAGCGGTGCCGGCCGAACTGCTCGACCAGGTTGACCGCCATGTTGTACGAGGGCTTGAAGCTGGAGCGCAGCGGGTAGGTGCGCGTGCCGGCCAGTCCCGCGAGGTGCTCGGGGCTCATCCCGCGCTGCCACAGGACGACCGCGTGTCCCTCGACGTCGATGCCGCGCCGGCCCGCGCGGCCGGTCAACTGTGTGTACTCGCCGGGGGTGATGTCGGCGTGCTGTTCGCCGTTCCACTTGACGAGCTTCTCCAACACCACGGAGCGCGCGGGCATGTTGATGCCGAGCGCGAGGGTCTCGGTGGCGAACACTGCCTTCACCAGCCCCCGCACGAACAGCTCCTCGACGACCTCCTTGAACGTCGGCAGCATGCCCGCGTGGTGGGCCGCGATACCGCGCTCCAGGCCCTCCAGCCACTCGTAGTAGCCGAGGACGTGCAGGTCCTCGGTGGGGATGGCGGCGGTGCGCTCCTCGACGAGGGCACGGACCTTGTCCCGCGCCTCGTCGTCGTTGAGCCGCAGCCCCGCGTACAGGCACTGCTGTACGGCGGCCTCGCAGGCGGCGCGGCTGAAGATGAAGGTGATGGCGGGCAGCAGGCCCTCGGCGTCGAGCCGTTCGATGACCTCGGGGCGTCCCGGGGTCCAGACCCGCGACCGCTGTCTGCGCTCCCGCTCGCGGTCGGCCTCGCGCATCGCCCGGCCCCGTCTGCGGTCCTGGTACGACGGACGCTGGGCCTCCATCCGGGCCAGGCGGGTGAGGTCGGGGTTGACGGCCTTCTTGTGGCCCTCGCCCTCCTCGAACAGGTCGTACATCCGCCGCCCGGCGAGCACGTGCTGGAACAGCGGCACGGGCCGGTGCTCGGACACGATCACCTCGGTGTCACCACGGACGGTGTCGAGCCAGTCACCGAACTCCTCGGCGTTGGACACGGTCGCCGAGAGGGACACCAGAGTCACCGACTCGGGCAGGTGGATGATCACCTCTTCCCATACGGCGCCGCGGAAGCGGTCGGAGAGGTAGTGCACCTCGTCCATGACCACGTAGCCGAGGCCGAGGAGGGTCTGCGAGCCCGCGTACAGCATGTTCCGCAGCACCTCGGTGGTCATCACGACCACCGGGGCGTCGGGGTTGATGCTGTTGTCGCCGGTGAGCAGTCCGACCATGCCGTCCCCGTAACGACGGCTCAGGTCCGCGTACTTCTGGTTCGACAGCGCCTTGATGGGTGTCGTGTAGAAGCACTTCCTGCCCTGCATCAGGGCGAGGTGGACGGCGAACTCGCCCACGATCGTCTTGCCGGAGCCGGTGGGCGCGGCGACCAGCACACCCTTGCCCGCTTCGAGTGCCTGGCAGGCCTCTATCTGGAACTGGTCGAGGCCGAAGTCGTACATCTCGCGGAAGGGGGCGAGCGCGGTGGCCTGCTCGGCAGCGCGCCTGCGGGCAGCCGCGTACCGCTCAGCCGGGGAGAGTTCCTCTGTCATCGTGCTTTCGAGCGTACCGGGCCGCACTGACAACAGGACGATCATTATCCGTTCCGGGCCCCTCACCGCGCACAGCACAAGGGCCGGACGGGTCTTCCGTCCGGCCCTCGCTCATGCCGTTGCTTCGGGGTGTTGCTCAGGTGACGTCGTCGTAGCCGTTGACGCTCCCGTTGGCCTGCTCGGGCACGGACGGCCCCGCCGACACGCGCTCGACCTCGCCGACGGGTTCCGGCGTCAGGTCGAGGTCCGACGCCTCGTCGTCGTCCAGCTGGGCGTCGGGGTTGGCACGCTGACGGCGGCGGTCGTTGAGCATGGCGACGCCGACCGCGATGAAGTACAGGACCACGATGGGCCCGGCCAGCGCGATCATGCCGAAGGGGTCGGTGGTGGGAGTCGCCACCGCTCCGAAGACGAAGACGCCCATGACGACGCCGCGCCACCAGCTGACCATCCTGCGGCCGGTCACGATGCCCGCGAAGTTGAGCATGACCAGCACCAGGGGCAGCTCGAAGGCGCCGCCGAAGATGAGGATCATCCGGACGATGAAGTCCAGGACCTTGTCCATCGGCAGGATGTTCGCCGAGCCCTGGGGCGTGATCCCCAGGAGCACGCGCATGCTGATGGGCAGGATCGTGTAGGCGAGCCAGGCACCGCTCAGGAAGAGCGGGACGGCGGCGGACACGAACCAGTACGTGTACTTCCGCTCGTGCTTGTGCAGGCCCGGCGCCACGAACGCCCAGAGCTGGTAGAGCCAGACCGGGCTGGAGAGGACGGCGCCCGCCATGAAGCACACCTTCACCGTGGTGGTGAAGGGGGACAACAGGTCGGTGTACGCGATGACAGCGCAGGTGCCTCCGGTGGACTCGCCCAGACCCGTCGTGCAGCGCGGCACGGGGTCTATCAGGAAGTTCATCAGGTCCTGGCTGTAAAAGGCGGCCACCACGGACACGACCGTGATCGCCAGCATGCCCTTCGCGAGCCGGTTGCGGAGCTCACGAAGGTGATCCACGAGCGGCATCCGCCCCTCGGGATCCTTCTCCTTCTTGCGGGCAGACTTGAGCAACCCACGTCCTCATCTCGTGCGGCAGGCCGGAGGTGTCCGGCCCTGCGTCAGCGCTTGGTGGTGTCCGTGGGCTCGCTGACCGGGCGCGAGCTCGTCACGTCGCCGGGGGCGGCCTGGATGGTGCGCTGAGCCGGGGACTGCTCGTCGTTGTTGGGCGGGCCGGCCGGGGTGGCCGTGCTGTTGCCCTCTTCCTTCATCGCCTTGGCCTCGCTCTTGAGGATGCGAGCGGACTTGCCGAGCGAGCGCGCCATGTCGGGAAGCTTCTTGGCGCCGAAAAGGAGAACGACGACGATAAGGATGAGAATGATCTCGGGGGCGCCGAGCCTTCCGAACATAAGTCTTTACCTTCTCACCGAGGCGGCTGGGGGCGGGATGCCGTCCGACCGGTCGGACAAGTGTCCGATCAGTCGTGCTAACAGCGATCGTAACGCTCAGGGGTAAACGTGAGGCAATCCCCGTGCGTACTCCCGGTCCGCGGTCCGGGCCTCGTTCTCCGGGCCGCGACCAGCAGCGTACCCGCCAGGGTGGCCCCGATGACAGGTCGAAGTGACCCAAACCGCCTGAGGCGCAGGACTCACACACCTCGCACAGCGGCGCTCAGAGGGAGTCCACCGCGCGGGCCGTACTCACCGCCGCCCGCTCGAGGTCCTCGGCGGCTCTGCTGATTCGGCGCGCGGAGTCCGTGACCTGCCTACCGAGGCGCTGCGCCTCCACGAACACCCGCACAGCGAACACTCCGAGGACGGCGAGACCCAGGAAACCCACAGCTACCGCGAACATCGGCCAGAACATGGCGTCGAGCCTAGACGGTCCACGCCCCGGCGGGCCCCACAAAGATCTTGACAACCGGGACCCGCCTCCGGTTAACGTCTGCTCGACCTGAGACGGGGAAAGCACGGATAACCGTCGCCCATGACTTGAATTACCGGGCGGGCCGTTGCATGCCCCTTTGTCTTAATCTTTGCAACTGTATGGGGGAAATGTGAACCTCAAGCAGCGCTTGAGCGTTATCGCCGCCTGCTCTGCGGCAATTCTCGGCATAGCGGCCGGCGCGCCGGCGGGTGCGGCCACCATGTCGGCCGATTCCGTTCACCGCGGCAGCGTGGGCTGCTTCAACTACTCGTGGGCGGACGGCGACGCCACCTACACGATCTACTACCACAACACCTGCACGGTGAAGTCGGCGATCGCCGGCACCACCAACGCACTGTTCAACAACAAGTGGTGCGCGAACGTGGCCGCGGACGGCAAGGGCCACACCGTCGTGTACAACAAGCCCCTGACCTTCGCGTCCGCCCGGGGCGGTAGCTGCTGACCCACCGCCGGGCGAAATTCGGGCCCCGCAACCAGGACCATGTCCGGCCTGGCTGCGGGGCCTTTTCGTCACACGGCCCGCACGACCGCAATTCGTGAATCCGACGTCATCACAACAAACAGAATCAGGAACCGCCGAAGCATCACTGGACCGGGGAATGCAGCCGCAGGGTTCTGACCCCGCCGCCGGTCAGCAGCTCGACGATCCGATCCCCCGCCGGCTTACGGACCGAGACGCCGCAGTCGGGGCAGGTGAAGGAGTAGAAAGTGGTGCGGCTGGTGGCACCGATCGCCAGGCGCAGGGCCGCGGCGGCGAGCTCGAAGCTGCCGCGGCAGTCCGGGCAGCCCGCCCTGAACGTCACCGGGGTCACGCTTCTCATCCCGGCGAAGGCGGCCGCCACCGACATGCCCCCCGCACCAGACACCGACGACTCGCTCACAGCCCCTGCTCCTCTTCCCTGGGTCGATCGCCTCGGGGCCCCACGGCCGACGCCCCCTCCAGCTCACTCCCGCCCGCCGGACTACCCGTCGAGAACCGCATGCCCGTCGTGCGGCTCCTGCGCCTCGACACCGTCGTACGCCGCCAGTGCCTCACGGGCCGCCCGGCGGGCGCTGTCGGCCAGCTCGGGCGGCGAGACGATCCGGCCGTCACGCCCGAGCCGCAGCGCCAGCCGCCGCAGCGACGCCGGATCCGGGGTCCGCAGGGTGATACGCAGCCCGCCGTCCACAAGCTCATCCGCACTGTCGTGCGGGTAGTACTCGGCGACCCAGCGTCCGCCCGGGCCGACCTCGACGACGACCTCCGGATCCTCGGCGGCCGGCTGCACCAGTGCTTCCGACAGGTCCCGCAGCTCGATCTCGGGGGGCGCGGACGGCTCGTCCAGGATCCTGATCTCGGCGACCCGGTCGAGCCGGAAGGTACGGCGCGCCTCGGAGCGCCGGCACCAGGCCTCCACGTAGGTGTGCCCGACGCTGACGAGGCGGATGGGGTCGATCTCCCGCTCGGTGAGCTCGTCCCGAGCGGGCGAGTAGTAGCGGATCCACAGACGGCGTCGTTCCGAGATCGCACGGTCGACGTCGGCGAAGACACCGCCCTCGGACTCGAAGGTCACCGACAGCCGGGAACTGGCGCCCGCCGCCTCACCGGCCGCCGCCTCCAGCTTGGCGTTGGCCCGCAGCAGCGCCTGCCGGTCGCTCTCCCGCAGCCCGGGCAGCGTGGACACCGCGCGGGCGGCCACCAGCAGGGCCGTCGCCTCGTCGGCGGCCAGCCGCAGCGGCTCCGCCGTCTCTTCGCCGAGGGCAGCGGGGTTGTGCCACCAGATGCGCTCGCCGTCGGTGTCGATGTCGAGCAGGTCGCCGCCGCGGAAGCTGGTGCCGCACATGGGCAGCACGTCCAGGTCGGAGACCAGCTCGTCCTCGCTGATGCCGAAGGCGCGCGCGACGTCCTCGACCCGCGCCCCGGGACGCTCCTTCAGATACGTCACCAGGGAGAGCATCCGCCGGGTCTGGTCGATGGCGTTCACGGGCCTGACCGGTTTGCCTGCCACTGTCTTGCTCCGCTCCCCCTCAGCCCTTGGCCACGGCACGCAGCCGGTCCACCACGTCCGCGCGCAGCTCGGCCGGCTCGAGGACCACCACGTCCGGCCCGAACTCCACCAGCCAGGCGTCCAGCCCGTGCCCGTACGGAATCTCCAACTCGTCCCAGCCATCCCCGAGTTCCCGGACCGCTGTGGCCTTCGCCCGAAGGGGGTACCCCGCGCCCGAGCGCAGCCGGATCAGCGCGGAGCGGTCGGCGGTCTCCCCCGCCCAGCTCGCCACGGTCTCCCGGACAGTGACGACATCGGGCACCTCGGCCGTGAACCGCCCGCTGCGGCTGCGCACCTTGCCGGTGATCCGCGACAGCCGAAACACCCGCTCGGCGCCCCGGTCGCGGTCCCAGCCGGCCAGATACCAGTGGCCGCGCCAGCACTCCAGCGCCCACGGCTCCACATGCCGGGGCTCGGGGTGGGCGGCGGTGGCCTTGCGGTAGTCGAAGACCACCGGGCGGCGGTCGCGGCAGGCCAGCATCAGCGGCTCGAACGCGACCTCGTGCACGGGGATACGGGGCTCCAGGGCGCCGTGGGCCTCGTACGGGTCGACGTCCTCGGGCAGCCCGGCCGCGCGCAGTTTCTGCAGGGCGCCGCTGGCCGCACCCGCGAGCCGGGCCTGCTGCCACACCTTGGCGGCGAGACCGAGGGCGGCGGCCTCCTCGGCGTCGAGCGTGACGGGCGGCAGGCGGTTGCTGTCACGGCGGGCCAGGTAGCCCACCTCGCCGTCGAGGTTCTCCACCGTCTCGATGACCAGGCCGAGTTCGCGCAGATCGTCCTTGTCCCGCTCGAACATCCGGCTGAAGGAGTCGTCACTGCCCGCTTCGAGGTAGGCCTCGATGGACTCACGCAGCTCGCGCTTGCTGAGCGGTCGCCGCGTCCCGAGCAGACACAGCGCCAGGTTCATCAGCCGCTCGGCCTTGGCAATGGCCATCGACGCCCTTCGCCTCCCTACGGTGCTTTACGACGATGACCGTACCGCCCCCGGGTGGCGTGGCAAAAGCCGAGGGCCCATGCCCGGACAGGCATGGGCCCCAGGTGATCGGGTCCGGTCGCAACCGACGATCAGACGGCGACCAGGTCGACCACGAAGATCAGGGTCTCGCCCGGCTTGATCGCCGGGGTCGGGCTCTGGTTGCCGTAGGCGAGGTGGGCGGGAATGGTCAGCTGGCGGCGGCCGCCGACCTTCATGCCCTGCACGCCCTGGTCCCAGCCCTTGATGACACGGCCGCCACCGAGCGGGAAGCGGAACGGCGTCCCGCGGTTCCAGCTGGCGTCGAACTCCTCGCCGGTGCTGAAGGCGACGCCCACGTAGTGGACGGTGACGGTCTGGCCCGCCTGCGCAACAGCGCCGTCGCCCTCCCAGATGTCCTTGATCTCGAGGTCCGCCGGGGGCTCGCCGCCCGGGAAGTCGATCTCGGGCTTCTCGATGCTCACGTCTCTAGCTCCTGCTTGTCTGCGGAAAGGCAACACGCACAGTCTTACATCACCGAGCCGTTACATCTTGGCCAGGATGTCGACCGAGAAGACCAGCACGGAGTCCTTCTTGATGCCGCTGCCAGCCGGCGGCTTGTCGCCGTAGCCCAGCTTCGGCGGGATGACGATGAGGACCCGGCTGCCGACCTTCTTGCCGGTCAGACCCTGCCCCCAGCCCTTGACGACCTGCTGCAGCCCGAACGACGTCAGGGCCCCCCGGCTGTACGTCGAGTCGAACTCCTTGCCCGAGTCCCAGAACACGCCCTTGTACTGAACGAGCACGCTGTCCTGCGCGCCGACCACCGCGCCGTCGCCCTCGATGATGTAGTTCGCCACCAGCTTGGTGGGCGCGGACTTCTTGGGGATGTCGATGGAAGGCGCCGCGCCGTCGGTGTTGGTGCCGACCTTGGGCAGCGCCGCGTCCTTCTGCGCCACCTCCGTGCCCTTGGCGGAGCTCTTGGCGTTGAACGTGGCCTGCACGTCCACCACGAACACCAGCGTGTCGGTGCCCTTGATGCCCGCCTGCGGGTTGCCCGACGTGCCGTACCCCCAGGTGGGCGGGACGGCCATCTGGACGCGGCTGCCGGTCTTCTTGCCCGTCAGGCCGTAACGCCAGCCGTCGATGATGCTGCCCGCAGCGAGCTGGATGATCAGCGGCGTCTTGCGGTCGTAGGAGTTGTCGAAGACCTTCGCCGTGTTCCAGACCTGCCCGAGGTAATGGGCCTGGACATAGTCGTTCTCCGCGACCGTCTGCCCGCCGCCCGCGATGAGCGTCTTGACCGCGAGATTCTTCGACGGCTCGCCCGTGCCCTTGGCCACGGTCGGCTTCTCACCGAACTTCGCGCCCGCCGTGATCGCCGGCAGCGGCCCGTCGACGATCTTCGGCGGCGGAGCGGCGGACGTGGCCGGTGCAGAGGGCGACGGACTCGCTTCGGCCTTGCTCGAGGCGGCCTTGTTGTCACCGCATGCAGCGAGTGTGACCAGTCCAGCGGGTACGGCGGTGAGAAGGGAGCGTCGGCGCACGGTAAAGGCCTCGTATCGGTCG
Organism: Streptomyces guryensis; assembly: GCF_021261325.1. GTDB lineage: Bacteria > Actinomycetota > Actinomycetes > Streptomycetales > Streptomycetaceae > Streptomyces > Streptomyces guryensis. Next base: position 102,173 of record NZ_JAJSBI010000028.1, read on the forward strand.
ATCTTGTGGATGGCGTGCGCGCAACTCTACGGCGTGAGAAGGGCGCCGTACGGGAAACGTACGGCGCCCGTGTTGCGTTCCGGGCTTTCACCGGAACGCGTTGTTCACATAGCTCACATTCCTGCGATCAGCTTCTCCACCCGGTCGTCCACGGAACGGAACGGGTCCTTGCACAACACCGTGCGCTGAGCCTGGTCGTTGAGCTTCAGATGGACCCAGTCGACCGTGAAGTCCCGGCGCTGTTCCTGGGCCCTGCGGATGAAGTCACCGCGCAACCGGGCCCGAGTGGTCTGCGGAGGAACGGACTTGCCCTCGAAGATCTTCAAGTCATTGCAGATCCGCGCCGCTTGCCCCTTCCTCTCCAGCAGGTAGTACAAGCCACGACGGCGGTGAATGTCGTGATAGGCGAGGTCTATCTGCGCGACCCTCGGGTGCGACATGGTCATGTTGTGCTTGGCCCGGTACCGCTCGATGAGCTTGTACTTCATCACCCAGTCGATCTCGGTGCCGATCCGGTCGAGGTCCTCGGCCTCGATCGAGTCCAGCGTCCGGCCCCACAGCTCCAGGACCTGCTCGACGACGCCGGTGCGGATACCGCGGCGCTCACAGAAGTCCACGGCCTTCTCGTAGTACTCGCGCTGCACCTCAAGGGCGGAGGCCTCGCGGCCACTGGCCAGGCGCACCTTGCGCCGGCCCGTGATGTCATGGCTGACCTCACGGATCGCCCGGATCGGGTTCTCCAGGGTCAGGTCACGCATCACCGTGCCCGCCTCGATCATGCGCAGCACCAGGTCGGTCGCCCCGACCTTGAGCAGCATGGTCGTCTCGGACATGTTCGAGTCGCCCACGATCACATGCAGGCGGCGGTAGCGCTCGGCGTCCGCGTGCGGCTCGTCGCGGGTGTTGATGATGGGCCTCGAACGGGTCGTCGCCGAGGAGACGCCCTCCCAGATGTGCTCGGCCCGCTGACTGACGCAGTACACCGCGCCCCGCGGAGTCTGCAGCACCTTGCCGGCACCGCACAGAAGCTGCCTCGTGACGAGGAACGGGATGAGGATGTCCGCGAGCCGGGAGAACTCCCCATGGCGTGCGACGAGATAGTTCTCGTGGCAGCCGTAGGAGTTGCCCGCCGAGTCGGTGTTGTTCTTGAAGAGGTAGACGTCGCCCGCGATTCCCTCCTCGTGCAGGCGTCGTTCGGCGTCCACCAGGAGTCCTTCGAGAATGCGCTCGCCCGCTTTGTCGTGGGTGACCAGCTCGGTCACGTTGTCACATTCGGGTGTCGCGTATTCCGGATGTGAGCCCACGTCGAGATAGAGGCGGGCGCCGTTTCGCAGAAAGACATTGCTGCTGCGGCCCCATGACACGACACGGCGGAAGAGGTACCGCGCCACCTCGTCGGGAGACAGGCGGCGCTGTCCCCTGAACGTACACGTGACGCCGTACTCGTTCTCCAGCCCGAAAATGCGGCGGTCCATGACTGAACATTACGCCCGATCCCCTGAGCTGAAACGGGGTTCGACGGCACGGTTTGGATCATTTTCCGATGAAGCCGCAACAACCGCACCCCCTGCGGGAGCTGCGAGGACCCGCCCCGTGGCCACCAGAACCAGCAACGACACGGCCCCCGCGACACCCGGCACCGCGAAGCCCCACACCGCCCCGCCCCACTCGACGACCGGGCCCGCCAGGCCCGTTCCCACCGAGGAACCCACCGTGAACGTCGTCACAACCCACGAGAACGCCTCGGTGACCGTGCCCCGCGGCGCATGACGGTCGACGAGGACGAACGCACACGCGAGGCACGGCGCGAGGAAGAGCCCCGCCACCGCCGCCAGCACCGTCATCGCCACCGGACCCGGCATCAGAGTGAGCGGCAGATAACACACCGCCAGAAGAGCCACCAGCACCCGCAGTCGCCGCTCCGGCGCACCACTCCACTGCCGCGCGCCGTACGCCGTACCACCCACCAGAGCCCCGAGACCGATCGCCGCCATCAGCCAGCCGTACACCGCGTCCCCACCATGGCCGTCCGCATACGCCACCGCCGCGACCGCGATGGAGCCGAGCGCCATCCCCACCGCCAGGAACGCACCGAGCAGGACGAGCAGACCCGGCGAGCGCAGCGCACCCAGCCAGTGCGCCTCGCGCGGCGCCGAACGCCACGCGCGCGAGGGCGGCGACACGACCACCGACAAGGCACCCAGCACCCCGACGACGTTGACGACCACCAGTGCCGCCTGCGCCGACCACAGCGACACGCACAGCGTCACCAGCAACGGGCCGACGGTGAACATGACTTCCTGAGCGACGGCATCCAACGCGTACGCCGTCTGCACCTGCCCCTCGCCGTGCAGCACCGACGACCACAGCGCCCTCAGGCCACCCTCCAAGGGGGGCGTGAAGAGCCCGGAGAGCGCCACGCACGCGTACGCGAGCGCCAGCGGATCGATGCCTGCGAAGGCGAACCCGGACATGGCGAGCGCGGAGCCGAGCGCGGCGGGCAGCTGGACCCGCGGCTGCCCGTACACATCCACGAGCCGCCCCAGCAGCGGCTGCCCCACGGCATTGGCGACCCCGTACGTCGCGGCGAGGCCGCCGGCCAGGCTGTACGTACCGCCCTCCGCCCGCACGAACAGCACGATGGCGATCGCGGCGACCGCACACGGCAGCCGGCCCACCAGCGTGCCGGCAAGCAGACGCACGGCGTGCCGAGTCCTGAGGATCTCCACGTATCCCGCAGCCATGTCCGCTTCCCCTCACCCGGGCCATCGCCGGAAGTTTTACGTATAACGTCCGCTCTCATACGTACCATGTGCGCTGTTCACGAGTCCAGACGAAAGAGCAGGCCCCCGGTGGCACCAGGCAGCACCCGCCCCACCAGCCGCGACGTCGCCCAGGCCGCCGGCGTCTCCCAGGCCGCGGTCTCCCTGGTACTCGGCGACAAGTGGCGCGGCCGCGTCTCACAGGCCACCGCCGAACGCGTACGCGAAGCCGCCCGCGACCTCGGCTACCGGCCCAACCTCGCCGCCCGCAACCTCCGCCTGGGCCGTACCCGCACCGTCCTCCTCGTCGTCCCCGCCCTGACAACGGAGTTCTTCGCCGGCGTCTACACCGGCGCAGCGCGCGTGGCCGCCGAGCACGGCTTCGGCGTCGTCCTATACCCCTCCCCCGAAGGCATCGGCCCCGCCCGCGACCCCTTCGCCTCCGCCCAGGCCGCCATCGACGGCGTCATCGCCTCCTCCATGGCCGCCGACGCCCTCACCGCCATCAGCGGCGACCAACTCCCCCTGGTGATGCTCGACAGCGACCCGGACGGCAGCCTCGGCGCCGCGACGGTCAACCTGGACATCGCCGACGGAGTCAGGCAGGTCGCCGACCACCTGTTGGCCCTGGGACACCGCCGCTTCCTGCACCTCGCGGCCGACGTCGCCTCCTGGACCTTCGACGTACGCGCGCGAGAACTGGCCGCACGCGTCGGCGCCGTCCCAGGTACATCAGTACGGACGACCCGCGCACCGATCTCCATCGAAGACGCCCGCACCGCCGCCGAAGCAGCCCTGTCCACACCCGGCCCCCGACCCACGGCCCTGGTCTGCGACGACGACAAACTCGCCGCCGGCACCTACAAGGCGGCCCGCCGCCTCGGCCTGCGCATCCCCGACGACATCTCCGTCACCGGCCTCGACGACCTCGCCCTCGCCACCGCCCTCGACCCCGAACTGACCACCGTCCGCCTGGACGCCGAGCTCTTCGGCGAGCGCGGCATGAAGGCCCTGCTGGCCGTCCTGGAGGGGCGCGTGCCCGACGCAGGCGACATCCCCGTCGAACTGGTCGTACGGGGCTCGACGGCGCCGCCCAGCGGCCCCTGAACGCCCTGTGCCCCGGCCGCATCGACGACCGGGGCACACAAGGAGCGGAATGAGGCTGAGGTGGGAGTGGGGGCGAGGCGGGACTACTTTTCGTCCGAGCCCTCCTCCGAACTGCTCTCCGCCTCAGTAGCCGCCCCGCCGACCTCCAGGAGGCGGGCAAGCTGACGACCCACGATCCGCTTGAACTTCCGCGCCTGCGGACGCGTACGGTCCAGCACCGCGACCTCCAGACGCTCAGCAGGAATCTCCCGCTGCGTGCCATTCGTGTCACGGGACAGAGCCTCGACAGCCAGCTTCAGCCCCTCCGCGAGGGACATGCCCTCACGGTGCTGCTGATCGAGATAGGTGCTGATCTGCTCAGAATTGCCACCGACCGCGACCGAACCGTGCTCGTCCACGATCGACCCGTCATGCGGCAACCGATAGATCTGGTCACCCTCAGACGTCTCACCCACCTCGGCAACGACCAACTCCACCTCGTACGGCTTCTCGGCCGCACTGGAGAAGATCGTGCCCAGCGTCTGCGCGTAGACATTGGCAAGACCCCGAGCGGTCACATCATCACGGTCATAGGTGTAACCACGAAGATCGGCATACCGCACACCACCGATCCGCAGATTCTCGTACTCGTTGTACTTGCCGGCGGCCGCAAAGCCGATCCGGTCATAGATCTCGCTGAACTTGTGCAGCGCACGGGACGGGTTCTCGCCGACGAAGACAATGCCGTCGGCATACTGCAGCACGACCAGGCTGCGACCACGGGCGATGCCCTTACGGGCGTACTCCGCCCGGTCGGCCATGGCCTGCTGGGGTGAGACATAGAACGGCGTCGACACCGGTTATCCGTCCCTTTCTGTCGAAGTCACGCGATCACCTTCGTAAGAGCCCGTCACCCGACTACAGCAGCGCGGCCCGCGGACCGTCGGGCTGCTCCAGCCGCCGCTCCAGAATCGAGCGGGCAATCTCGGAGGACTCGTCGTCGGTGAGCCGACGGAAGCCGTCCTCAGTGATCACCGTGACGATCGGATAGATCCGGCGGGCGACATCGGGACCACCGGTCGCCGAGTCGTCATCAGCCGCGTCATAGAGGGCCTGCACCACCAGAGTCGTGGCCTCGTCCTCGCTCAGGTCCCCACGGAAAAGCTTCTTCATGGCACCACGCGCGAAGATCGACCCGGAACCAGTGGCCGCGAAGTTGTGCTCCTCTGAGCGGCCACCCGTCACGTCGTACGAGAAGATACGGCCCCTCTCGCGGTCCACGTCATACCCCGCGAAGAGAGGAACCACAGCCAGACCCTGCATGGCCATGCCCAGGTTCGAACGAATCATGGTCGACAGCCGGTTCGCCTTGCCCTCCAGCGAGAGCTGCGCCCCCTCGACCTTCTCGAAGTGCTCCAGCTCCAGCTGGAACAGCTTGACCATCTCGACGGCCAGACCAGCCGTACCGGCGATACCGACGGCCGAGTACTCATCCGCCGGGAACACCTTCTCGATGTCCCGCTGCGCGATGACGTTGCCCATGGTGGCGCGACGGTCACCGGCGAGCACGACACCACCCGGGAAGGTCACGGCCACGATCGTCGTGCCGTGCGGCGCCTCGATGACACCCTGGGTGGGCGGCAGCTGCCGGTTACCCGGAAGCATCTCCGGCTGGTGCTCGGACAGGAAGTCCATGAAGGACGAGGACCCAGGCGTCAGGAAGGCAGCTGGTAGACGCCCGGTGCTACGAGTGTTGGCTTCCACGCGATTCCTTCCACGTAAGCAGCAGCCCGCCTTATGGCATCGGGCCGATCCTTGAACTGCCCCAGTGCGGCATTGCAGCTGAAGCACAGTACGCCTCGGACCCTACCCGTCTTGTGGCAGTGATCCACATGCTCGGGCACAGCCGCCAAACATATGCAGCAGACGCCCCCTTGAGAGGCGATCAACTCGTCGCGCTCGGCTTCGGTGATGCCGTAATTGCGCCTCAGGTGGTCTTGCCGCCCACGCTCGGCCCGACATGCCTTGCAGCGCGTAGAGAGGCCATCTGACGCCGTCGCGTTTCGATGCCATTCGCTGTGAGGCTTGACCTCGCCGCACGTCCGGCAGAGCTTATGGCCGACCGGGACATCCACGGGTTCCCGAACCGACTTCCCTATGGCCTCGCGGCGACGCCGGTAGTGCGCGGCGCTGTACTCCGCCACGCACTCCCGGCAGTGCACCGGAAGGCCATCACGCCGGTTCTTGTCCCTCGCGAACGCAGCCAGTGGCAGGTCTCGCTCGCACTTGCGGCATTCCTTCGCGTTCGGCTCGCCAGCCACACCCATCCCCCGTAGTCTTCGATTCGAAGGCTAGATGCTCAACAGACCTTCACTGGCCACCTTTTTGCACGAAGGAGCGCACGAAATCCTCGGCGTTTTCCTCGAGTACGTCATCGATTTCATCCAGGACGGAGTCCACGTCATCGCTCAGCTTCTCCTGCCGCTCCTTGAGGTCCTCGGAAGCCTGCGCATCCTGCGCCTGCTCCTCGACCTCCTCCGTGGAGCGCGTCGCCTTCTGCTGGCCGCCGCCGGTGTCCTTGGTCGCCATAACCCCTCACCCCGCTCGGTTCGACGTTCTTGATCAGACCCTACAAGCAGGGTCTGACATCGGCCCCGCAGTTGCTACAACGTACGGGTGCCACCTCGATGATTCCCGGACGTCGGGTTTTCCACCCTGCCGGGACGAGGCTGTCCCGTGTGCTCCTCAGCCGCCGGACAGCACCCTGACCAGGTCTCCAGCCGTGCGGCAGCGGTCGAGGAGTTCCTTGACGTGATTTCGCGTTCCGCGAAGCGGTTCCAGGGTTGGGACGCGCTGGAGCGAGTCCCGGCCCGGGAGGTCGAAGATCACGGAGTCCCAGGAGGCCGCCGCGACGTCGTCCGCGTACTGCTCCAGGCAGCGTCCGCGGAAGTAGGCGCGGGTGTCCTCCGGGGGCTTCGTGCGGGCCCTCTCGACCTCGCTCTCGTCCAGGAGCCGCTTCATGCGGCCGCGGGCCGCGAGACGGTTGTAGAGGCCCTTCTCGGGGCGTACGTCGGCGTACTGGAGGTCGAGGAGGTGGAGCTTCGCGGCGTCCCAGTCGAGGCCGTCGCGGCGCCGGTAGCCCTCCATGAGTTCCCGTTTGGCGACCCAGTCCAGTTCGCCGGCGAGGCTCATGGGGTCGTTCTCCAGGCGGTTGAGGGTGTCCTCCCAGCGGGCCAGGACGTCCTTGGTCTGGTCGTCGGCGTCCACGCCGAAGCGTTCCTCGACGTATTTGCGGGAGAGCTCGAAGTACTCCATCTGGAGTTGGACCGCGGTGAGTGTGCGGCCGCTACGGAGGGTGACCAGGCGCTTGAGTGTGGGGTCGTGGGAGACCTGGTGGAGGGTGCGGACGGGCTGGTCCACGGCCAGGTCGACGGCGATGAAGCCGTCTTCGATCATGGACAGGACGAGGGCCGTCGTGCCCAGCTTGAGGTAGGTCGAGATCTCCGAGAGGTTCGCGTCGCCGATGATCACGTGCAGGCGGCGGTACTTCTCGGCGTCCGCGTGCGGCTCGTCGCGGGTGTTGATGATGGGGCGCTTGAGGGTGGTTTCGAGGCCCACCTCGACCTCGAAGTAGTCGGCGCGCTGGCTGAGCTGGAAGCCGTGTTCGTGGCCGTCCTGGCCGATTCCGACGCGGCCCGCTCCGGTGACGACCTGGCGGGAGACGAAGAAGGGCGTGAGGTGGCGCACGATGTCCGAGAAGGGGGTTTCCCGCTTCATCAGGTAGTTCTCGTGGGTGCCGTAGGAGGCGCCCTTGTTGTCGGTGTTGTTCTTGTAGAGGTGGATCGGCTGGGCACCCGGGAGGGCGGCCGCCCGCTCCGCGGCTTCGGCCATGATGCGTTCGCCGGCCTTGTCCCAGAGGACGGCGTCGCGGGGGTTGGTGACCTCGGGGGAGCTGTATTCGGGGTGTGCGTGGTCGACGTAGAGTCGCGCGCCGTTGGTGAGGATGACGTTGGCGAGGCCGATGTCCTCGTCGGTGAGCTGGCTGGAGTCTGCGGCCTCGCGGGCTAGGTCGAAGCCCCGCGCGTCCCGCAGCGGGTTCTCCTCCTCGAAGTCCCAGCGGGCCCTGCGGGCCCTGTGCATCGCCGCCGCGTAGGCGTTGACGATCTGGGACGAGGTGAGCATGGCATTGGCGTTGGGGTGGCCGGGGACGGAGATGCCGTACTCCGTCTCGATGCCCATTACTCGCCGTACGGTCATGCGGCCCTCCTTGCCCGGCGGCGCCCTCGGTCGGGGGCGCTGCTCAAGTACCGCTGGCGCTCCGGTGCGTGTGCGGTGCCCGTCCCCGCAGTGCGCGACTCGGCGGTACCGAAGAGCCTAGAACGGCTTTGCGCTGGTGGGGAGATCATTTGCGTCATTGCCTTGCGCGCCTCTTGTTGCGGTCTTGGCCTGAAAAACAGTCGGCTGCGGGTACCCGGTGAGGGCACCCGCAGCCGCCCTGTTTTTTACAGGTACTGACCGGTGTTCGCCACCGTGTCGATGGAGCGTCCGGTGTCGGCGCCCTGCTTTCCGGTGATGAGGGTGCGGATGTAGACGATCCGCTCGCCCTTCTTCCCGGAGATTCGGGCCCAGTCGTCCGGGTTGGTGGTGTTGGGGAGGTCTTCGTTCTCCTTGAACTCGTCCACGCATGCCTGGAGGAGGTGGGAGACGCGGAGGCCCTTCGCCTGGTGGTCGAGGAAGTCCTTGATCGCCATCTTCTTGGCGCGGCCGACGATGTTCTCGATCATGGCGCCGGAGTTGAAGTCCTTGAAGTAGAGGACTTCCTTGTCACCGTTGGCGTAGGTGACCTCCAGGAAGCGGTTTTCCTCGGATTCCGCGTACATGTGCTCGACGGCCGTCTGGATCATGCTTTCGACGGTCGTGGTCTTGCTGCCGCCGTGCTCGCCGACGTCGTCGGCGTGCAGCGGGAGCCGCTCGGTGAGGTACTTGGCGAAGATGTCCTTGGCGGCCTCGGCGTCGGGGCGCTCGATCTTGATCTTCACGTCGAGGCGGCCGGGGCGCAGGATGGCGGGGTCGATCATGTCCTCGCGGTTGGAGGCGCCGATCACGACCACGTTCTGCAGGCCTTCGACTCCGTCGATCTCGGCGAGCAGCTGGGGGACGATGGTGTTCTCCACGTCCGAGCTGACGCCGGAGCCGCGGGTGCGGAAGAGGGATTCCATTTCGTCGAAGAAGACGATGACGGGTGTGCCCTCGCTGGCCTTCTCGCGGGCTCGCTGGAAGACGAGGCGGATCTGCCGCTCGGTTTCGCCGACGTATTTGTTGAGGAGCTCGGGGCCCTTGATGTTGAGGAAGAAGCTCTTGCCGGCGGCCTGGCCGGTGACTTCGGCGACCTTCTTGGCCAGTGAGTTGGCGACGGCCTTGGCGATGAGCGTCTTTCCGCATCCGGGCGGCCCGTAGAGCAGGACGCCCTTCGGCGGGCGCAGTTCGTGCTCCTTGAACAGGTCGGGGTAGAGGTAGGGCAGCTCGACCGCGTCGCGGATGGCCTCGATCTGTCCGCCGAGGCCGCCGATCTGCTCGTATCCGATGTCGGGAACCTCTTCGAGGACGAGTTCTTCGACCTCGCTCTTCGGAACGATCTCGTAGACATAGCCGGATCGGGGTTCGAGCAGCAGGGCGTCACCGGGGCGGATGTTCACGTCGAGCAGGGGCTCGGCGAGCCGTACCACCCGTTCCTCGTCGGTGTGCCCGAGTACCAGGGCGCGCTCGCCGTCCTCGAGGATCTCCTTGAGGGTGACGATGTCCCCGACGCGCTCGAACTCCATGGCCTCGACCACGTTGAGCGCTTCGTTGAGCATCACTTCCTGGCCGCGCCGGAGCTCTTCGAGGTCGACGCTGGGGCTGACGTTGACGCGGAGCTTGCGGCCGCCGGTGAAGATGTCGGCCGTGCCGTCCTCGTTCGCCGTGAGGAAGACTCCGAAGCCGGCCGGGGGCTGTGCGAGCCGGTCGACCTCTTCCTTGAGGGCCACGATCTGGTCGCGGGCCTCACGGAGCGTGTTGGCGAGTCGCTCGTTCTGGGCGGACACGCCGGCCAGGTTGGTCTGCAGCTCGACGATCCGCTCTTCGAGAATCCTCGTGTGTCGCGGAGAGTCGGCGAGCTTGCGTCGCAGGACGGCGATCTCCTGCTCAAGGTAGGCAATCTGCCCGGCCGGGTCGTCGGACCCTCGTCCCGGGCGGATGCCGCGGTTCATGTCGTCGTCGTGGGCTGCCACGGTCCTCACCTCCTCCAAGGGGAGCTGGACGCTTCCAGACCCTACCTGGGTGGGTGTCGATTGAAACCCCTAGATCACAAAGACTGTCGGGGTGTGTCCGATCTTCACCCTTGCGCTCTCCCTCACGCCAGGGGAATACCCACCGAACATGATTGGGAAGCCGCCGGAGGTAGGGTCGAAGTGTTCAACACCCGTCAGAGCTGGCCGGATTCCCGGTTCGGCTCGGCTTCTCTACGGCAGGAGACATGAGCGTGCAGCAGGAGGCCGCGGTCGGCGGCGAGGCGCTGGAGGTCTGGATCGACCAGGACCTGTGTACCGGCGACGGGATCTGCGCCCAGTACGCGCCGGAGGTGTTCGAGCTGGACATCGACGGGCTGGCGTATGTGAAGGGCTCGGACGAGGAGCTGTTGCAGGCCAGTGGTGCCACAACGCCCGTGCCGCTGCCGCTTCTGGCGGATGTGGTGGATTCGGCGAAGGAGTGTCCGGGCGAGTGCATTCATGTGCGTCGGGTTTCGGACAGGGTCGAGGTCTACGGTCCGGACGCGCAGTGACCTGTCGAGTACTGCCTGTTACTGCTGTCTGATATCTCACACGCGGGGTTGCGCGGCTCAGACGCTGTGTGCTCCGGCAGGTGTCGAGCGCGTGAACGCGCCGTTCTTCCACTGCCACTTCGCGCTGTCGGTGACGTCGGGGCAGCAGCGGGGGATGTCGTTGGTCGAGTAGCCGAGGAGTGTGGCGACGACGGCTCCGTCGCGTATGGCGAAGTCACTGACGGTGTCGCCGGTCTTGGGGTCGAGCAGGGTGGCCACCACGCGGGGTTTGTTGCTGCCGCCGGCGCGGGTGATGACGTAGACGCCGTCGGGCGGGGTGCCCATGGGGGCGTCGCAGTGCACCACGGCCACGGTTTCGGGGTTTCCGTCGCCGTCGAGGTCTCCGGTGGCCTTCTTCTGTACGACTGCTTTCACCGGGCCGCAGGTGAGGGGGAAGTCGACTCCCGTGGTGCTGGGCGCGGTCGCCGTGCGGGTGGTCCTGGCCTGGGGGCCGGCCGTCTGTGCTGCTGTCGCGGAGTTGGGCTGCAGGAGCGAGGAGAGGGCCATGACGCCTGAGACGGCCGCGGCGGTGGCGACCCAGTGGATCGGGCGGGTGTGCGTGTGTGCCAGTTCCGGGACGGCGGATTGCTGCACTAGGAGCGTCTCCTGTGAGGGCTGTGCCGGTGGGGGTGGGGGTGGCTGCATCGTGCCACACGTCACAGTGCGGGGGAACGGCGGGGTGTTCGGTTCCTCGAATGGGCAGTGCCGGGTTTGTTCGGTTTGTGGCGTGTTGTCAACAGAAGGGCGCTGCGGTCGAGTTGCGGATGATGTCCGGGAACTCGGCGGCAGCGCCCGTTCGTTGGGTGCGGTGTGCGGCCGCGTCAGCGGCCGCCTCCGTCGGCGTTGGGGCCGGCGTAGTCGTCGCCGTAGGCACCCTTGGCGGGGCGGCGGCGGCGCATGGGGGGCTCGACACCGTCGGCGAGGCGGCGGGCGGTGAGCAGGAAGCCGGTGTGGCCGATCATGCGGTGGTCGGGGCGGACGGCGAGGCCCTCCACATGCCAGTTGCGGATCATCGTCTCCCAGGAGGTCGGCTCGTTGAAGGAGCCGATCTCGCGGATGGACTCGACGGTCCGGGCGAGCTGGGTGGTGGTGGCGACGTAGCAGCAGAGGATGCCGCCGGGGACGAGGGCCTTGGAGACGGCCTCCAGGCATTCCCAGGGGGCGAGCATGTCGAGGATGACGCGGTCGACGTCGGTGTCGGAGAGGTTGTCCTGGAGGTCGCCGACGGTGAGCTGCCAGGCGGGGTGGGGGCCGCCGAAGTAGCGCTCGACGTTCTGCTGGGCGATCTCGGCGAAGTCCTCGCGGCGCTCGTAGCTGTGCAGCATGCCCTGGTCGCCGATGGCGCGCAGCAGGAAGCTGCTGAGCGAGCCGGAGCCGACGCCGGCCTCGACGACGCGGGCGCCGGGGAAGATGTCGGCGAAGGCGAGGATCTGCCCGGCGTCCTTGGGGTAGACGACGGCTGCCCCACGGGGCATGGACAGGACGTAGTCGGGGAGCAGGGGGCGCAGCGCGAGGTAGGCGACGTTCCCGGTGGTGCGGACAACGCTGCCCTCGGGAGCGCCGATCAGTTCGTCGTGCGGGAAGGAACCCTTGTGGGTGTGGAAGTTCTTCCCGGCCTCGAGCGTGAACGTGTAGTGGCGGCCCTTGGGGTCGGTCAGCTGAACCTGGTCCCCGACCTTGAAGGGCCCGCGCCTGCGGGCGGCACCGGTCGGTTCGGACATGTGAACAGACTACCGGGGTTTGGCGGGGCCGCCGACCACTAGGAGGGTCTGGCCATGGCCTTCACGAAGGCGCGCTCGACGTCGGCGGCGGACAGGACGCCGTAGATCTCGCCGGTCTCCTCGACCACCAGGTATTCGGTGGCGGGGGTGGCGCGCAGGACGTCGAGGAGGTCTTCGCCCGCGAGTTCCGCGGAGACGCGCATGCCGTCGGTGAGGTCCTGGGCGAGGCCGCTGACGGCCACCCAGGGGCGGCGGTGTTCGGGTACGCCGACGATGGCGGCCTCGCGGACCAGGGAGAGGGGGTTGCCTTCGGGGTCGACGACGACGAGGGCGCGGGCGCCTGCGGCGTTGGCGCGGCGCAGCGCCTCGGACAGGGGGGTGTCGGTCTCGACGGGGACGGCGCGGCGGGTGAGGTTGCGGGCGCGCAGTTCCGGCAGGTGTTCCCTGAGGCGGGCCATGCGGAGGCTGTTGCCGGCGCCGGTCCAGATGATGGCGGCGAGGATCGCGGCGAGCAGGGCGTCGGTGACGGTGTCCATGCCGACGCTGTCCTCGGCGGTGGTGCCGAGGGCGCCGGACTGGGTGAGCAGGGGGAGGCCGATGAGGACGGAGACGGCGAGGGCGCGGCCGACCCAGGCGGCGGCGATGGTGCCGCTCATGGGTTTGCCGGTGATCTTCCAGACGACGGCGCGGAGCATGCGGCCGCCGTCGAGGGGCAGGCCGGGCAGGAGGTTGAAGGCGGCCACGATGAGGTTGGAGATCATCAGGCCGGCCAGCAGGACGCCGGGGACGGTGCCGGGCTCCACGGGCTGCATGGCGACGTAGAAGAGGCCCGCGAGGACGAGGGAGAGCAGGGGGCCGACGAAGGCCAGGACGAACTCGCGGCCCGGTGTCTCGGCTTCTTTCTCGATCTCGGAGACGCCTCCGAAGAACTGGAGCTGGATGCGGCGGACGGGGAGCTTGAAGCGCAGTGCCGCGACCGTGTGGGCCAGTTCGTGGACGAGAACGGAGGCGTAGAAGGCGACCGCGAAGAAGAGGGCGACGAGGTAGCGGGCGGCGCCGAGGTCGGGCAGGACGCGGTCGAGTTGACCGCCGAACACCCAGGTGATCAGGGCGGCGACGAGGAACCAGCTGGGCGCCACGTACACGGGCACGCCGAAGGGGCGGCCCATGAGCAGGCCGCCGCCGGGCTCGCGGGGGCGCTTGGGCGGACGGTTCTTGGCGGTGCCGGAGTGGGCGAAGGTGCGGTCGTCCGCCGGGTTCTTCGCTGCGGGGCTGTCCGCGGGGCTCGTGTCCGGGGCTGCCGCGTGGTCTCCGGTGGGTTTGCCTTCGTGCTCGCCGGAGGTCGGAGTGTCCGTGCCGTTGTCCGGCGCGGGGTTCTCCTCGGCGGCCTTCGCGGGCTGTTCGTCGGCCGGGGTGGGTGAGGGCGCCGCCGGGGCCTCAGACCCTGCGTGGTGGTCGGCCGGCTCGTCGGTGCCGGATCGCGGCTGCCCGCTCCCGCCGCTCTCGTCCACGATGTCCCCTCGTTCGAAGCGTCTTCCGCGCCTGCCGGGCGGAAGGGTCTCGGGTCGATGGTATGCGGCCGTCGCCACGGGTTCCGCCCCGGCACCCCCTGTCTTTCCCCAGGCGTCGCAGCTGTCACGGCCGGGGCCGGGTCACTGTCAGTGGCGGGCCGTAAGGTCTGGAGCATGGAGACGAGCACGGAGGGCGCGGCGGAGGCCCCCAGCAGCGATACGGTGCGGGCGGAGGCGCCCGGCACCGGTCCGGCGTCGGCGGATGTGCCGGTGACGGTGGAACCGGCGGCAGCGGCGCCGGCGGTCGACGCGGGCGGCACGACCGAGCGCGTCGCCATAGCGCCCGCCACTCTGTCGCCCTCGCGGGCCAGTGATTTCATGCAGTGCCCGCTGCTCTACCGGTTCCGTGTCATCGACCGGCTGCCCGAGAAGCCGAGCGAGGCGGCGACCCGGGGCACGCTGGTGCATGCGGTGCTGGAGCGGCTTTTCGACGCGCCGGCCGCGGAGCGGACCGCGCCGCGCGCCAAGTCCCTGATCCCCGGGCAGTGGGACCGGTTGCGGGAGACCCGGCCGGAAGTGGTGGAGCTGTTCGAGGACGATCCGGAGGGCGAGCGGCTGGCGCGCTGGCTGGGCGAGGCGGAACAGCTGGTCGAGCGCTGGTTCACGCTGGAGGATCCGACCCGGCTGGAGCCGGCCGAGCGGGAGCTGTTCGTACAGGCCGAGCTGGACTCGGGGCTGATGCTGCGCGGGATCATCGACCGGGTGGACGTGGCGCCCACCGGCGAGGTGCGGATCGTCGACTACAAGACGGGCAAGGCGCCGCGTCCGGAGTACGCCGAGGGCGCGCTGTTCCAGATGAAGTTCTACGCCCTGGTGGTGTGGCGTCTGAAGAACGTGGTGCCGAGGCGGCTGCAGCTCGTGTATCTCGGCAGCGGGGACGTGTTGACCTACGACCCCGTGCTTGCCGACCTGGAGCGTGTCGAGCGCAAGCTGCTCGCACTCTGGGAGGCGATCCGGCAGGCCACGGAGTCGGGCGACTGGCGCCCGCGCCCCACCAAGCTGTGCGGCTGGTGCGACCACCAGGAGCACTGCCCGGAATTCGGTGGTACTCCGCCGCCGTATCCGCTGCCGGTCAGAGCGGGCGGGTAACCCCGAGGGTCGCCCGAAGGGTGGGGACCGGCGGGGCGGCGGGGCGGCCCGTCCGGCAGCGTGGGCGGGCCGCGACGAGGGCTCCTCAGCGCGTCGCGGCGCCGACCGCTCGGCCTCGCCCTCGCCGTGCGCGTCGGTCTGCTCGGCCGCGCCGATCGAGGCGGCCGTGTGCGTGGGGCGCCGCCGTGCAGCGGAGTTTGTTCGCCGGCTCGGAGGGCGGCCGAGTCCTCGGACGTCTCGCAGGGCAGAATGGGGCCGGACTAGCGAAGGAGACTTACGTGGCCATCCGCGTCCTACTGGTCGACGACCAGCCGCTGCTGCGTACCGGCTTCCGGATGATCCTGGAGGCCGAGCAGGACATCGCGGTCGTCGGCGAGGCCGGAGACGGCCTCCAGGCTCTCGACCAGGTGCGGGCGCTGCAGCCCGACGTGGTCCTGATGGACATCCGTATGCCTCGTATGGACGGGGTGGAGGCGACTCGGCAGATCACCGGGCCCGGACGGGACGGTCCGGCGAAGGTGCTGGTGCTGACCACCTTCGACCTCGACGAGTATGTGGTGGAGGCCTTGCGGGCCGGTGCCAGCGGCTTCCTGCTGAAGGACGCGCCGGCCAACGAGCTGGTGCAGGCGATCCGGGTGGTGGCCGGCGGTGAGGCCATGCTGGCGCCGAGCATCACCCGGCGGCTGCTCGACAAGTACGCCACCCATCTGCCCTCCGGGGACGAGCCCGTGCCGGACACGCTGCACACGCTCACCGAGCGCGAGGTGGAGGTGCTGAAGCTGGTGGCGCGCGGGCTGTCCAACGCCGAGATCGCCGCCGATCTGTTCGTCAGCGAGACCACCGTCAAGACGCACGTGGGCCATGTGCTGACGAAGTTGGGGCTGCGCGACCGGGTGCAGGCCGCGGTGTACGCGTACGAGAGCGGGCTGGTGCGTCCCGGCGCGCAGTAGCGGGCTGTGCAGAGCACGGGGCGCTGCTTCCTCCGGAAGAGGAAGCAGCGCCCCGTGCCGCATCAAGGTGCCGATATGTACCGCTCAGTCCTTGCTGAGTTCCCAGAAGCGGAAGACCGTCGAGGCGTCGAGGCAGTACTCGAGGCCGTAGACGTTCTCGCGGGTGACCGCGTACTGCTTGGCCTGCCAGACCGGGAGGACGGGCAGTTGGTCGGCGACGATGTCCTGCAGCCTGCCGTAGTCGTTGTCGGTCGCGGCGCGGTCGCTCTCGGCGGCGGTGCGCGGGATGAGGGTGCCGGTGATCGTGCTGTTGCTGTAGTTGTTGCTCAGCACGTTGCCCCGGCCGAAGAAGGGGGCCGTGAAGTTGTCGGCGTCCGGGTAGTCGGGCACCCAGCCCTTCACGTACACGCCGTACCTGCCCTTGGCGATGTCCTTCTCGTACTGGCCGAAGGCGACCGACTTCACGTCGGCGTCGAACAGTCCGCTGGCGTTGAGCTGCTTGGCGATCGCCTTGAGCTCCTGGTCGGTTGCCGGGCCGTAGCGCGAGGGGGTGGACCAGAGGGTCAGCTTGACCTTGCCGGTGATGCCCTCGTTCTTCAGGGCGGCGGCGGCCTTGGCTGGTGAGGGGCTGGCGCCGTACGTGTCGAAGAAGGCCGTGTTGTGGCCGGCGATGCCCGCCGGGATGATCGAGTAGAGCGGGGTGGCCGTGTCCTGGTAGACGTCCTTGATGAGGGCGTCGCGGTCGAGCAGGTAGGCGATGGCCTTGCGCACGCCGAGCTTTCCGGCGACGGGGTCCTTCATGTTGAAGACCAGGTGCTGGACCTCGGCGCTGCTGCCCTCGACCACCTCGGCCTTGGAGTTGTTGTCGGCGTTCTGGATGTCGGCGATGTCGCCCGCGCTGAGGCCCCGGTAGGCGATGTCGATCTTGTTGTCGAGCAGCGCCTTCTTCAGGGCGGACGGGTCGCCGTGGAAGAACTTCAGCGTGAGGCCGGAGTTCTTCACCTTCGCGTTGCCCTTGTACTTGTCGTTGACCGAGAAGACGGCCTTGTCGTCGCCGAACGAGTCCAGCGTGTACGGGCCGGAGCCGACCGCTTTGCCGTCCTTGCGCAGCCCGGTCGCGTCGTACTGGGTGTGGTCGACGATGGAGCCGGCACCGGAGGCGATCTTGCTCGGGAAGGTGGCGTCGGGCACCTTCAGCCGGAAGACGACGGTTTTGGCGTCCGGCGCCTCGACCTTGTCCAGCATGGGGAACATGATGGCCGGACCGGCGGCATCATTGATCTTGAGCATGCGGTCGAAGGAGAACTTGACGTCCTCGGAGGTGAGCGGGTCACCGTTGCTGAACTTGAGGCCGTCCTTGAGCGTGCACCGGTAGACCTTGGTGGTCGCGTCGGTGAAGACGCACGACTTGGCCGCCTCGGGCTCTGGCTCCGTGCCTCCGTCGGGGAAGCTGAGCAGCGACTGGAAGACGTTGTTGAACAACAGCCAGGAACCCGGGTCATAACCGGAGGCCGGGTCGGTGGCCAGGACGTCGTCCGACATTCCCATGACGATGGACGAGCCGGTCCCCCCGGAGTCCGATCCGCTCGTTCCGCAGCCGGTCAAAAGGCCGGAGGCCAGCCCCGCCACTACGGGCAGGACTGGCCACTGGTTACGCATGTTCACTGCTTGTGCCTTCTCGTCGGGTTCGGGACCCCGGGGCCACACTCCCCGGGCCCCGGGCACAAGAGAGATCAGCCGCTCACGCCACGGCCGAGCTCCCAGAGCTGAAGAGTCGAGGAGGAGTTGAGCGCGTACGCGGTCCCCGTGACGTCGCCGCGGGCTGCGACGTACTGCTTGCCCTGCCACAGCGGCAGGATCGGCACGTCGTCGGCGACGATGTCCTGGATCGCGGTCAGGTTGGAGGAGGCCGCGATGCGGTCGGCCTCACGGCGGGACGCCGGGATCAGCGTGTTGATGATCTTGCTGTTGCGGTAGGGCAACTTGAGGAAGTTGTCCGTGTCGAGGAAGGGCGCGAGGTAGTTGTCGGCGTCCGGGAAGTCCGGGAACCAGCCCATGCCCCAGACGTCGTACTTGCCCTTGCGTTCGGCCGGGACGAAGGTCGTCCAGGGGGAGCCCTGGATGTCGACGTTGAACAGCCCGCTGTCGTTGAGCTGCTTCTGAAGGACCTCGAACTCCTTCTTGGTGCCCGAGCCGTAGTGGTCGGTCGTGTAGTGCAGCGTCAGCTTGACCGGCGTGGTGATGTTGGCAGCGGTCAGCAGGGCCTTGGCCTTGGCGGTGCTCGGGTCGCCGTACTTGTTGAAGAACGAGTTGGAGTGGCCGGTGATGCTCGCCGGGACCAGCGAGTAGAGCGGCTCGGCCTGGGTGCCGTACACCTTGGCGACGATCTCACCGCGGTTGATCAGCTGCGCCATCGCCTGGCGGACGGCCTTGTTCTTCACGGTCGGCGCGTTGGTGTTGAAGGCGAGGTAGCGGATCTCCAGACCCGACATCTCGACCAGATCCTCGTTGGTGTCCGTGGCGGCGGACAGCTTCTGGATCTGCTCCGGCGCCATGGTGCGGGTCATCACGTCGATGTCGCCCTTGTCGAGGGCCTTGCCCATCGCGTCGGCGTCCGCGTAGGAGATCATGTCGACCTTGGAGTTGTTCACCTTCAGCGTCCCCTTGTAGTTGGGGTTCTTGGTGAACGTGGCCTTGACGATCTCGTCGTTCTTGACGTCGGCCGAGAGGGTGTACGGACCGGAACCGTCGACGTCGAAGCCGTCGCGCAGCTTGTTCTTCTCGTAGTCGGCGGGGTTGACGATGCCCGCGACCGGAGTCGACAGCTTGTACGGGAAGGTGGCGTCCGCGGTCTTCAGGTGGAAGATGACCTCGTTGGCGCCCTGTGTCTCGACGGTGTCGATGGTGTTCAGCAGGGCGGAGACGCCGGAGTCGGCCTTGATGGCGCGGGCTCGGTCGATGGAGTACTTCACATCGGCCGCGGTGATCTTGTCTCCGTTGGAGAACTTCAGGCCGTCGCGCAGCGTGCAGGCGTAGCGTTCGTTGCCCGAGTCGGTGAAGCCGCAGCTCTGCGCGGCCTCGGGCACGGGGTCGCCCTCGCCCTTCGGCTGGATCATGAGGGTCTGCACGGTCTGGCGCAGGATGTTCCAGGTGCCGACGTCGTACGCGTACGCCGGATCGAGCGGCGCCGGTGCGTCCTTCGTGGCGGTGAACCGGTCCGTGGTGCCGACGGCGATCCCGTCCCCACCACTGCCGCTGCTGTCGGAGCCCCCACAGGCGGCGAGCACGGGTGCGAGCAGGCCGACCACGGCCGGCAGCACCAAAGTCTTGCGGTTCATGCTCGTGTTTCTCCAGAGCTGTTCAGGTCCGTGTATCCGGCATGCAGGGGTGTCGCGGCGGATCACGGGGGTAGAGGCGATGGTTCTCGCAACGAGATTAGTCCGCACCAGCACGGCGGTTCGCAGGCACCGGAGTTGAGCCGCCATCACGCAGCGAAACCGGCTGCGGACAGACCGAAAACCCGACAGGGGAAGGATTCGTGCAGCGTTCCATCAATCGGGACACAAGGGCACGTCCTCGCCCCCCGAAAAGGGGCGAAGAGCACAGCCTCCAGGACCTGTCGAGGGCCGCTTGAGTGGGGAACCTCACATTCCCAAGGGCGGGGATCCCTCCCGGAATTCAGCCATCCACCGTGCTTCGAATTCCATCGCACACCAGCCCCGGGAATTCATGTCCTATCGGCGCTGCACGCTCGGTGAACGGTCAGCGCATTTCCGTCATCGAGTGGCGATCAGGCGGCGATCAGAGCGTGATCAATCCGCGCAGAAATGCCAGGTCGACGTCTTCCAGGGAGGTGACGACGGTACGCCGCGCTGCGGGGGCGATGGAGGCGACGGACGGCACCACGACCACATGGCACCCCGCGGCCTCGGCCGACGCGACTCCGGTCGCGGTGTCCTCGACGACGGCGCATCTGGCCGGATCCACGCCGAGTCCCGCGGCGGCGGTGAGGTAAGGGTCGGGGTGCGGCTTGGTGCGCGGCACCTCGTCGCCGGCCA
Organism: Streptomyces guryensis; assembly: GCF_021261325.1. GTDB lineage: Bacteria > Actinomycetota > Actinomycetes > Streptomycetales > Streptomycetaceae > Streptomyces > Streptomyces guryensis. Next base: position 122,269 of record NZ_JAJSBI010000028.1, read on the forward strand.
CCGACAGGGCGAAGTGCTGGGGGCCGAGCGAGGTGAGCACGCGGTCGATGATGCGCCGGTGGGAGGCAGAGACCAGGGCGGTGGGGATCTCGTACTCGGAGAGCTCGGCGAGCAGCCTGGCGGCGCCCGGCATCAGCGGCAGGGCGCGATCGATGCGGTCCTCGAAGCCCTGGTTGAGCAGCACCGTGAGTTCGGCGAGGGTGATGTCGGCGCCGGTGGCCTCGATCAGGAACCCCGCGCTGCGGGTCATGGGGCCGCCGACCACGACATGGCGCCAGGTGTCGTCGAGGGTGTGACCGAGGCCGGCGAAGATCTCGACCTCGACGTCCCACCAGAACCCCTCGGTGTCCACGAGGGTTCCGTCCATGTCGAGGAGCACGGCCTGAAGGGCTGAGCCTTCGGCCGTACGGGTTCCGAGCGCGGGGACCGTACTGGTCATCCTGGCGCACCTCCTTGAGGGGCGAGCAGGCCGGTTCCCGCGCGGGGAACCGGCCTGCAGTGGACCGACCAGTGTACGTCTGTCGCGGCGGAAGCGCCTCGTTTATCCGGCGTGGTCCGGGGCACACCGTGAATACCGCCGGGGGCCGCGCTGACGTGCGCCGATGTGCCCTCGCAGGGCTTCTCCAAGTGTCCTCTCAGCGCGCGTTGAAGTACTTCGCCTCGGGGTGGTGGATCACGATCGCGTCGGTGGACTGCTCCGGGTGCAGCTGGAACTCCTCGGAGAGGTGGACGCCGATGCGCTCCGGCTGGAGCAGGTCGGCGATCTTGGCGCGGTCCTCCAGGTCGGGGCAGGCACCGTAGCCCAGGGAGAAGCGGGCGCCCCGGTACTTCAGGGCGAACATGTCCTCCATCTGGCTGGGGTCCTCTCCGGCGAAGCCCAGCTCGGACCGGACGCGCGCATGCCAGTACTCGGCGAGCGCCTCGGCCAACTGGACGGACAGACCGTGCAGTTCGAGGTAGTCACGGTAGGCGTTGGCCTCGAACATGCGGGCCGTCTCCTCGCCGATCCGCGAGCCGACGGTGACGACCTGCAGGCCGACGACGTCGGTCTCCCCCGCCTCCTCCGGCCGGAAGAAGTCCGCGAGGCACAGCCGACGGCCGCGGCGCTGGCGCGGGAAGGTGAAGCGGGTGCGCTCGTTGCCCTGATCGTCCAGGATGATCAGGTCGTCGTCCTTGGAGACGCACGGGAAGTAGCCGTAGACCACGGCCGCTTCCAGCAGGTTGTCGGTCTGGAGCCGGTCCAGCAGGCCGCGAAGCCGGGGGCGGCCGTCGGTCTCGACGAGCTCCTCGTACGTCGGTCCCTCACCGGTACGGGCCTGCTTCAGGCCCCACTGGCCCTTGAACAGCGCGCCCTCGTCCAGCCAGCTCGCGTACTCCTTGAGCTGGATGCCCTTGATGACGCGGGTGCCCCAGAACGGCGGGGTGGGGATCGGGTTGTCGACGGCGACGTCCGAGCGGACGTGGCCCTCCTCCGGGCGCTCCTCCACCTCGACGGGGGCCGCCGCCCTGACCCGGCGCTGCTTGAGCTCCGGCAGTGTCGCGCCGGGCACACCGCGCTTGACGCCGATCAGCGCGTCCATCAGGCGCAGGCCCTCGAACGCGTCGCGGGCGTAGCGGACCTCGCCCTGGTAGATCTCGTGCAGGTCCTGCTCCACGTAGGCGCGGGTGAGGGCGGCGCCGCCCAGGATGACCGGGAAGTCGGCCGCGAGGCCTCGCTGGTTGAGCTCCTCCAGGTTCTCCTTCATGATCACGGTGGACTTGACCAGGAGCCCGGACATGCCGATGACGTCGGCGCGGTGCTCGGCGGCGGCCTCCAGGATCGCGGAGACCGGCTGC
>NZ_JAJSBI010000029.1:0-83001 GCF_021261325.1 Streptomyces guryensis
GACGCCGAGTCGGCCGCACATGAACTCGACGCTGTATGCGTACTTCTCGGTGCCGAGCCGCATCTCGTCGATGAACTCGTACTTGCTTGCTACCGCGGATCCTTCGCGAAGTACGCTGCGGCTTTTTTCAGGAAGGTAACTTCCATCTCCAGCTCGCGGTTGCGTCGTTCGAGTTCCTTCAGGCGCGCCCGCTCGTTCACCGTCAGTTCCGCATCGGGGGCCGGTTCCTGCTGCTTCTGGTACTTTTTCACCCAGCCGCGTAGTGTCTCTGAGTTCAGCTCAAGTTCCCGGGCGACTTCGGAGATCGTCTTGCTTGACCTCAATGCGATCTGGACGGCTTCCTCACGGAACTCCGGCGAGTACTTACTGGGTGGCGCCACTTCTTCCTCGTTTCCTTGTCCAAGACAACCCTATTGGGTGCCTGTCCGGAAACTTGGTGGCCCCTCATACGTCCTGGACGGCACCCAGCCGCACCTGATCAGGCCGCGACGCCGCAACGGCGTGCTCCGGTTCGTGGTCGACGGGCAGGTGGTGTACTCCGCCTACGCCAGACATCCCGGCACACGCCCCAACAACTTCCTGGCGAGGGCCCTGCGCCTGGGGCGCTGAGAAAGAGGGACGATGGCCGATGTGCAGCCGCGCCCCTCTTCACAGCTCCGTTGACGCCACTCAGCAGTTCCTCACCCAGTGGACCCAGTACCAGGGCGCGTCGCGGTCATAGCTGTAGGCACCTGCGTCGTGCCAGCGCGAGACGCCACCGTCGTCCAGGAAGTTGGCAACGGTGCCTCTGGTTTGGTTGTTGATCCACGACCCGTCATCCGTCCACGGGATCGGGTAGCGGGCGCAGCTGTACATGGGGATCGACGTGCCCAAGAAGCCCTTTTCGCTGAAGGCGCAGAAGTATCCGTAGGGAATAACATCGTCGCAGACGTTATCCAGCGCCCCCTTGGTCATGTCGCGGGGGTGAGCTTCGCCAGGGACAGCCACGAACATGAGGTTCTTGCCGCCCAGGTCGATCACGTTGGCGGCCACTTGCTTTCCGCCCATCTGGGCGAGATACCGGTCCACTTCGTGCTGGAGTGCCGAAGTCTGAGTGGACGTTAAGTCCGTTTCTGGTAGCGGCCTCGTCCGGGCTGGGTGAGGAAGCCTTGATGGAGGAGGCGTCCGAGGCGAGCGCGGGTGACGTTGACCGATGCCTCGTCGGTGGGCATGCCGAGGAGTTCGTGCAGCTCACGGGCTCGGAACTCCTGGTCGGGGTGCTGGTTGAAGGCGTTCACTATGGCCTGGTAAGCGCTGTTCGTCTCGGGCGCTTCGGAGTCTTCTTGGGTCGGTGCGAGTTCGGCGATGACTTTCCGGGTGGTCGCCAGGTCCGCCAGTCGTGCTTCGAGCTCAGCCAAGGCGGCGCTCAAGTGCTCTATCTGGTCGCGTAGTTCACCGGCCCGGGCCGTGGCCTTCTCGTGCTGCGTCTGGAGGTCTGCCAGGAGCTCGAGGATGTTCACGCAGCCAGCTCGAGGGTGTCGCGCCAGGCCGGACTCGGGGTGGTGAGGCGGCGGGTCATGTTCGCGATGGAGGCCCAGTAGACGCGCGAGGCAGAGGTGTCGGGCCGGTGGTCGTACTCACGGGCCAGACGCCGGTGCAGCATCAACGTGCCGTTGACCTGCTCCACGATCCACCTTTTCGGTTGCGGGACGAAGCCTTTGCCCTGGTCATCGGGGTTGCGGCGGACGATCTCGACGTCGATGTCCAACAACGCGCCATGGATGAGGACTTCGTCCTTGAAGCCCTGATCCACCAGGGCCTTCTCCAGCCGCGTCCCGCACCGCTCGGCGGCCTGGTCGAGCAGGGCGGTGCCGGCGGTGTTGTCGTGGGCGGATGCGGCCAGCACCACGACGCCGATGATCAGCCCCAGCACGTCCACGGCCAGTCCCCGCTTGCGGCCCGACACATTCTTGTTGGCGTCCAGCCCCGTCGTGGTCTTCGGGACACCCGCGGCCGCGCGCACGGACTGGGTATCGAGGATCACGAGGGACGGGTCCTCTAATCGGCGGGCCTTCTCCCGTACCTGGCAGCGCAGGAGTTCCTGGATCCGCTGGTCCAGGCCGTACTGGCGCCACAGGCCGAAGTAGTAGAAGACCGCCGACCAGGACGGCAGATCATGCGGGAGGTAGCGCCACTGGCAGCCCGTCCGGTTCTGGTAAAAGATCGCGTTCACGACCTCCCGCAGATCACAGGCCCCGGGGTCGCCGGTCGCCGACCGGGCCACCCGGTCCTGCTTCCACGCCGTGATCATCGGCTCGATCAACATCCACTGCTCGTCCGATAAGTCGCTGGGGTATGGCTCTCGCTCCATGCCCGCATCACAGCATGGACATGCCCACCGCGTGGTCGACCTGGCGATCAGTACCACGATCGAGCGATCACGAACCGAGGAAGATCGGACTTAACGTCCACTGAGAAGGTCAGAAGTCCTCAGAGTCACCCTATGGTCAGGCCCACGGAGCCTGTCGATGATGTAGGTCGGGCAGCCCTGCGCCTACCTGGTGATGGAGCCCACCTACAAGGTCCGCATCCCCGCACGCCTCAAGGACGGCCAGGAGGTCCGGATCCGCGAACTCGGCGGCCCCGGCCAGAACGGCGGTGCGCCCGGAGACCTGTACGTCACCGTCCACATCGACGGCTGAACTGCCTTCGGTCGGGACCATCCCCGCGGGCGCGGGGAGCAGGTGAGCATGAGCGGACCGATGACGGGGGTCTCGGGACCATCCCCGCGCCCGCGGGGATGGTCCCACGATCGTGCCCGGGCTGGGCATACAGATCCGGCTGTAGACCGACGAGACCTGACGCGTCGTGGAGTAGTGATCCGTGGTTTTGGTATGGTCCTCGGCATGTCCTACATGTTCGTTCGCCTCCGTACCGCCTAAGACGTCTGCCGCCGCAGTCGCTCAGCGACCGGCGCCAGCCGAGGAACCCGCAGAAGACCATCGTGTCTCACGGCACAGCCCTGCGGGTGCCGCTCGGCCCTGACCGTCGACGCGCACTCTTGCCGGTGAGCCCATCCACGTCGTGTGCTGCCCCTGACCAGGCGGCTGACGCTGGTTGATCGCTGCCGTCGGCCTCCGTGCGCCCGGCCACTGAACCGTGCTGCGCCTGGCGACAGGCGTGCCCGTTTCTCTCTTCGACTTCGGCGGCGCACCGCGTCGGCATCAGCCCTTCAGGCATGCCCGCTGCGCCGCCCACCGGACATAGGACTGACCCGAATGACATCTGTCTCCAGTAACTCTCCCCGTCCGCGCCAGGCCCGCGAGGCCAATGCGACGTTCGTGCTCGTGCACGGCGTGTGCACCAGCTCGTTCATGTGGGCTCCCATCCAGCGCGAGCTGGCGCTGCTCGGGCACCGCAGCTTCGCCGTGGACCTGCCGGGGCACGGCTTCGACGCGCAGTACTCCGCCGCCTACCAGGCCCCGCAGGACCTTGACGCGTGGGCGGCCGAACCGTCCGAACTGGCCGGGGTCACCCTTCAGGACAACGTCGACATGGTCGTCGACGTCGTCCGGCGGGTGGCCGAGCACGGTCCGGTGGTCCTGGTGCGTGCCAGCCTCGGTGGAACCACCATCACCGGGGTGGGGAACACGATTCCCGACCTGGGGACCGGCTCGTCTACATCTCCGGCTGGTCGTGCGTGGAACGCTCCAACCCCATCGCATACATGCAGGAGCCCGAGTTCGCCGACAACCTGATGGCCCCGCTGGCCGCGCTGAACGTCGGCGATCCCGCCGAACTCGGCGTCGGCCGGGCGAACTACCGCACCGCCGACCCGGTCATGCTGGCCGGGCTCAAAGCGGCGATGATGGCGGACAGCACCGATGACCAGTTCCGGGCTTTCCTCAACATCCTGCAGCCGGACGAGTCCCTGGCGGTGATGATGTCCGACGCTCGCGGCCACGCGGACACCTGGGGCACCATCGCCCGCTCCTACATCCTTCTCACCGAAGACCGGTCGCTTCCCGTGGCCATGCAGGGCCGCCTGATCGCCGAAGCCGACGCACTGACGCCCTGCAACCCGTACGACGTGCACACCCTGGCCACCAGCCACGTCGGGTTCCTGCTCAAGCCGGCGGAAGTGGCCGGCATCCTCGACCAACTGACCGTCTGACCCCAAAGGGCAAACCGCTACCTAGCGCATTGGATGGGGCAGCCCGCGGCTGCCCGCATCCAATGAACGCCGCAGGCAAGCCCTACAAACTCGCCAACGGATCAGGAGTTGGCCTCCGAAGCCCCGGCTGCCGCGCGGTAGGCGGAGCTGCGACAGCGGGCAAAGAGGCCGCCAGGGGCCGACGAGTGGCGCGGAGGAGGCGGCATCCGTGCCGCGCCGCTCGCGGACCCCGCCCCGGTCGGAGTGTCGGCAAACGATCGTCTGCCGACACTCGGCGCAGTGATCACGAACCCGCAGGCGGGAAGTGTCGGAAACTTGCGTCGACAATCAACGTCGGAGAACGGTTCTTCGGGTCGTTTCCGACGATGCTCATTGGCTGTGCCCGCACATCGACGGCCGGCCAGAACCCCGATCATCAGATCGACGCACTACTCCGCCACGGCGTCGACCGCGACAACATCCACGTCGACGTCGCCAGCGGCGCGAAGGCATCCCGCCCGAAGCTCGACCTCGTCATGCAACTGCTCCGCGAGGGCGACACGTTGAAGGTGACCCGGCTCGACCGGCTCTCCCGCTCCGTGCTGCACCTGGTGACCCCTCGGTGCCGAGCTGCGCGAGGGAAGTATTGGGCTGCACGTCATCGAGCAGGGCATCGACACCGCCACGATGGAGGGGCGGGCGATGTTCGGGATGCTGTCCGTACTGGCGGAGCTCCAGCGAGAGCTGATCGTGGCGAACACGAACGACGGGCTCGCCTCCGCGCGGGTCCGTGGCCGGGTGGGCGGACGCCGGCCGAAGCTCACCGAGGACCAGGCCGCGCTCGCCCAACGACTCTACGACGAACGGGAGAAGACGGTCCAACAGATCGCCGACATGTTCAGCGTGCCGAGGTCGACGGTGTACGGGCACCTCGACAGAGCCAAGACCGTCCCCCGTCAGCCGAAGAAGACCAAAGTCACGAAGCCCTGAAAGCTACCGGCTGGTTACTTGTCACCTGGTTTGCCGCTCGTTAACGGCACCCCCCGTTCCGCCGTTCCCCAGAGCCAGTTGAGACGCGCGCAGCGGGTGTGGGGCCGGCCCCGGCCGGACCACCGGACCAGCAGTGCTGCATCCACCACGCAATGCCAGCAGCGACGGGTCCGGAGCCTGACGCCCAGCAAGTACCTCGCACCGGGCTAAAGAGCGCGGCTCGCCCCAGCTGACGGACGGCGAACTCTTTGTTGGCTGCACCGGCCCCAGATCTCCAACTTGTCCTGTGAATAGCTCCGTTGGGTGGCTATCGTCACAAGATGACGTGGTGGCAGGCGGCGCTGTGGGGTTTGGCCGGAGGCGGAGCGGCCTCGGTGCTTTCCTTGTCCGCGGCTGTCGTATCGGGCGGATACACCTGGCCGTGGCGCAAGGAGGGCGAGCTGTGGCCGCGACTGTTCGTGCTGGCCGCCGGGCTCGTACTGGGATCCCTGGTGGCCACCGCCGCGCATGATCAGATCAGTGGGCCCTGGCCCGCCTTTATCTTCGGCATTGGTGCTCCCGCCACGATCCGGGGAATCCTCTCCGGCGTGGAAGTCGGACCGCGGCCCATCACTGAGCCAACTCAGGGCCGTCGGGCGGGCGCAGTTCCGCCGCTGTTGTCTGCACCGGAGGAGGGAGGGATCCGTGAAGACGCGCCCTGACACCCTCCTTGGCCTCCTTGCTGTGGCGGCCCGCTCTCCCCGCCCCTGGCTGCACTTTTCGACCTCCAACTGGTGGACCCGGGTACTCCTGGCTGGCGGCGCTCGACGTCGCCCCCTGACCCAGGCTTATCTGGCTGGCGCGGACCTGCGCAACGCTTATCTGGCCGGTGCAGACCTGGGCCGCGCGGACCTGACCTACGCGGACCTGCGCCGCGCGGACCTGCGCCGCGCGGACCTGCGCCGCGCGGACCTGACCGACGCGAACCTGACCGACGCGGACCTGACCTACGCGGACCTGCGCCTAACGAACCTGCGCCGCGCGGACCTGACCGACGCGAACCTGCGCCGCGCGGACCTGACCGACGCGAACCTTACCGACGCGAACCTGCGTCGCGCGGACCTGACCGACGCGGACCTGCGCCACGCGAACCTGACCGACGCGCACCTGGCCGACGCGCACTTGACTGACGCGAACCTGACCGACGCGGACCTGCGCCGCGCGAACCTGACCGGCTCGAACCTGCGCCGCGCGGACCTGACCGACGCGCACCTGCGCGACGCGCACCTGACTGACGCGCACTTGACCGGCGCGAACCTGACTGACGCGAACCTGACCGACGCGCACCTGACCGGCGCGAACCTGACCGGCGCGAACCTGCTCCGCGCGAACCTGACCTACGCGGACCTGACCGACGCCGATCTGACCGACGCACTGGGCTTCGAGTACCTGACCGGCTCGTTTCTGCGCGGCGCGGATCTGGGGGACGCGACATGGTCGGAGTCGACTCGTTGGCCTGGTGCCGTTGCCTCGGTGATGCGGGAGCGGTCCGTATCGATCGGCGGTGGGAAGTATCGCGTGCAGGGTTCCGGGAACACCGGGGCGGATCTGTCAGTACCTCAGGTCCCCGTGCCCTGACTGAAGCCCCGGACTTACCCTGGCGGGTGACACCCAGCAAGATCACCGCGGTTTGCGGCTGGTGACAGCGTTCTTACCGGTACTTGACATCGTGCGGCTCGCCGCGGCCTGGGCCAGTCGGTGCCTCTACCTGGACGCGATGGAGCGCGAGGCATACACCAACGACCTGGACGATCCGCGCGCTTATCGCGGTGTCCGCCGCCTCCAACCGGTCCAAGGCCGACCAGGATCCCTCCGCAGGGATGCCGCCGTCGGCCGGCACTGCCCGACGTCCTCATCACGGTCACCATCGCCCACTGAACTCACACAGGCCGGGCCCCGGAAAGGCCGTCAGCCTTTCAGAACCACGGCCTGCTCACGGTCGGCGCGTCCGTCGCCGAAGCCGCGTGGCACTTCATCACCATGGAACGCTCCAGCCAGGCCCAGCTCCTCGCCATGGCCGCCGGAACTCCGAAGACCATCGACGCAGGCACAGCACGGATGGTCCGTTCCCAGATCTCCCGCGCACTGGCCGGCTGGTTCCAGTTCCGGCCGCTGTGGGAGCAGATCACCGTGGAACAGCCTGACCTGTACCGCTGAAACAGCGACGGGATTCCACCGGCCGATTGCTGGCAGCGCCCGCCGCCGGCACGGTCGGGAACGAGGCGGCGGCGCTCACCGGTAGTGGTGCGGACAGGAACCAGCCGCCACCAGGAACTCCGGGCCCGCAGCTATTCCTTCTTTTCGGCGAAGGTCAGAAGATGATCGCCGACCAGACGGAGCACCCCGCGACTGTCCTCGCTGTTACGGTCGACCAGCCAGCACAGCGTGAGTCCTTCCAGGACCGCGTTGAGATAGCGGGCGAGGACCGGAACAGGAACAGTCCAACGAATCCCCTCGCTCTCGGTGGCCTCCGTGAGGAGCGTCTGGTGGACTTCCAGATAACTCTCATACTGCCGACGAGCCAGTTCTTCGAAGCCGGCCTGCCGCAACGCATAATGTGTGAGCTCATAAGTCACCTGATGCTCTCCCGGACTGAGCTCCACACCGTCCCAGAAAGTGCCCAGACTCTTGCACACCCTTGCGCTCAGGTCACCCTCCTCCTGGAATGCCTTTCGCGCCGCTTCGGCACTCCTGTCCGTAAAGCGGGTAAGGACCTCTTGAAGGAGCTCTTCCCGAGAGTTGAAGCAATAGTGGAAAACACCCAGTGGCATTTTCGCTTCATTGACGATTGCGCGCGTTGTCGCTTTCGTGACTCCCTCGCGGACCATGACTCTGAACGCCGCCGCGATCAGCTCTTCCCGTCGGTCCTTCGCCGCCATGCGAGACATGCAGTCCGCTTTCCCCTGTGAGATCGAGTTGTGAGATCGAGATGGGTTTTCACATTGTATCCCAGCGTCTTGGACGGTCGACCAACACCTGACCGAAGATGCGACGGTTCCGTCGAGGCGGGTCCGAGTGCGTCCGGCGCCGAGCCCACTCAAGTCACCACACCTGCCGACGCCATGCGGACGAGGCGGCAGCGGAATCAGGTGCGGCTTCACGGGACGACAGGCCGAGCCCGCCCTGGGTCCACCCGACCCACACAGCGCCGGAACGGCCCGATGAGGCCCGACGGCACCTCGACGAGACCGGTGGACAGACCATGAACCGCACTTGGAGCCACAGGAGACCTCCCCTGCCAGATACCGACCGCACGGGCCTTGACACTCTCTCGCACGACGACGAAGAATTCCCGCTGCAAACACACTTCTGAAACGATTCAAATCCCGTCCCAACGCGCGGACGCCCCTGTCCATCTCGGTATCCAGGACGCCCTCCTCTCCACCATCACCGCACATCGACAGCAGGAGCCCGCATGTCCTCAGCAACGCGTCGGTCTTTCCTGCGCTCGGCGATAGCCGTCGCGCTCACGCCCACTCTCGGATCAGTGCTTCTGCCGACGCTCGCTCCCGCGGCGTCGGCCGCCGTCTCCTGGACCGCGAAGTGGATCTGGGCTCCGTCCAGCTCGACGAACCAGTGGGTGGCGTTCCGCAGATCGTTCACTCTGGGCTCCGCGCCGTCGAAGGCGTTGACGCAGATCGCGGCGGACTCAAAGTACTGGCTGTGGGTCAACGGCACGCTTGTCGTCTTCGACGGGCAGCTCAAGCGCGGCCCGAACCGCACCGGCACCTATTACGACGAGATCGACCTCGCCCCGTACCTGACGAGCGGCCGAAACACGGTGGCGCTTCTGGTGTGGTACTTCGGGAAGCAGGGGTTCTCGCACAGCAGCAGCGGCAGCGGTGGTCTGCTGTTCCAGTCCGACGTCACGACCGGTTCCACCACCACCCGGGTCGTCAGCGACACCAGCTGGAAGCACACCGTCCACCCGGGCTACTCCAACAACACCAGCGGCACCCAGGTCAACTTCCGTCTGCCCGAGTCGAACATCTACTACGACGCCCGCAGCGCCACCGCCATGACCGCCTGGGAGTCGGCCGGCTTCGACGACAGCGCGTGGAGTGTCCCCACCGACTTCGGAGCCGCCGGTGCCGCGCCCTGGAACGATCTCGTCCAGCGGCCGGTCCCGCAGTTCCGGTACTCAGGCCTGAAGTCCTACGGCAACGCGGCATCGCTGCCATCCACAGGACAGGGCGCCACTGCCATCACGGCCTCCTTGCCGTCGAACCTCCAGGTCACGCCGTATCTGAAGGTGGACGCCCCGGCCGGCACGGTGATCGGCATGCAGACAGACCACTACGCCGACGGCGACGGCCTGACCGGCCTCACACCCGGGGCGGAGAACAACGTCCGTGCCACCTACGTCTGCGAGGGCGGGGTCCAGGAGTTCGAGGCGCTGGCCTGGATGAGCGGCACGGCGGTGAAGTACACGATCCCCGCAGGCGTCACCATCCTGGATCTGAAGTACCGGGAGTCCGGCTACGACACCGACTTCGCCGGATCGTTCAGCAGCAGCGAGGCCTTCTTCGACACCCTGTGGGGCAAGGCTGCACGCACGATGTACGTCAACATGCGCGACAACTACATGGATTGCCCCACCCGCGAACGCGCCCAGTGGTGGGGCGATGTGGTCAACCAGCTCAAAGAAGGCTTCTACACCTTCGACACCCGCTCCCACGCCCTCGGCGCCAAGGCCATCGCCCAGCTGACCGCCTGGCAGAAGCCCAGCGGTGTGCTCTACGCGCCGATCCCGTCCACCATCTGGACCGCTGAACTGCCCGTCCAGATGCTCGCCTCGGTGTGGGCCTTCGGCACGTACCACCTCTACACCGGCAACTCCGACGCCGTCTCGGGCACCTACCCGGCGGTGAAGGCGTACCTCAACCTGTGGAGCCTGGACTCCGCGGGGCTGGTCAGTCACCGCGCCGGAGACTGGGACTGGGAGGACTGGGGCACCAACATCGACGCCCGCGTCCTGGACAACTGCTGGTACTACCTGGCCCTCGAGACGGCCATCACGCTCGCCGGCCTGAGCGGCAACAGCGGCGACGTCGCCGCCTGGCAGGCCAAGCGCGACAGCATCAAGGCCAACTTCGACCGCGTGCTGTGGGACACCTCCAAGAACGAGTACCGCTCACCCGGCTACACCAAGGACACCGACGACCGTGCCAACGGTCTCGCCGTGGTCGCCGGCCTCGCGCCCGCCTCCCGCTACCGGGGGATCACCGAGGTACTGCGCACCCACCTCAACGCCAGCCCCTACATGGAGTTCTACGTCCTGGAGGCGCTCTATCTGATGGGAGCGGCCACCGTCGCCGAGGAGCGGATGCGCAACCGCTACGCCGCCCAGGTCGCCGACCCCACCTGCTACACCCTGTGGGAGATATGGAACAAGTCGGGTGGAACGGACAACCATGCCTGGAACGGCGGCCCCCTGTACACCATGTCCGCCTATGCCGCCGGTATCCGCCCCACCAAGCCCGGCTGGACGACGTACGACGTCATCCCGCAGACCGGCACCCTCACGAAGATCAACACGGTCACGCCGACCGTCAAGGGCGACATCCGCTTCGGCATCACGCACGACGGCGACCAGGCCACCCTGACCCTCACCTCCCCCAGCGCAACCACCGCGCGGGTGGGTGTTCCGACGTACGGCGGTTCCTCACCGGTCATCAAGGCCAACGGAAGCACCGTCTTCACGGGCGGAGCCGCCACCGGCAGTGTCCCGGGCCTCAGCTACACGAGCAAGGACGGCTCGTACGTCTACTTCACCCTCCAGCCGGGCAGCTGGACGTTCAATGTCACCGGCGCCGGCCGTCTGGACAACCTCGCCCTCGGCCGACCGGTCACCAGCAACAGCAGCCTCGAGAACAGCGACTGGGGCAAGAACCGGCTCACCGACGGCAAGCTCACCAGCGTGACCGGAGCCAAGGGCTACACCAGCATCGACTTCCCCTCCGCCGACGTCAGCGCGAACCCCGTCTGGGTGGAGATCGACCTCGGCAAAGACACGGACCTCGATGCTGTACGGCTCTTCCCGCGTACCGATACTGCGGCAGTCGGCGGCGGCACGGCGGGCTTCCCCGTCGACTTCACGATCCAGACCCGGCCCGACGGGGCGAGCACCTACACCACCGCCCGCACGATCACCGCCGAGCCCAACCCGGGCGGGCTCGTGCAGACGTACGGCTTCAAAACCACGACCGCCCGCTACGTACGCCTGCAAGCCACCAAGCTCGGTACGCCTCCCGTCGACGAGACCACCAAGTACCGCCTCCAACTCGCCGAACTCACCGTCCCCACCGCCACGACCGCCGTCACCGCCAACTACACACTGGAGAACGGCGACTGGGGCAAGACCCGGATCCTGGACGGCACCACGACCAGCGTGACCGGCTCCAAGGGCTTCACCAGCATTGATTTCCCCTCCGCCGACGTCACCGCCAACCCTGTCTGGATCGAGCTCGACCTCGGCGCCGACCGGACCATCGGCTCCGTCACCCTCCACCCCCGCACCGACACCGGCGCAGCCGGGGGCGGCACCGCGGGCTTCCCCGCCGACTTCACCATCCAGACCCGCCCCGATGGAGCCGGCACCTACACCACCGCCCGCACTGTCACCGCCGAACCCGACCCGGGCGGAGCCGCTCAGACCTACGCACTCGCGTCCGCCACCGGCCGCTACGTACGCCTGGAGGTCTCGAAGCTCGGCAAGCCCGCCTCGGACGAGGCCACCAAGTACCGCCTCCAACTCGCCGAGATCCGTATCAAGTAGCAGGCCATCCCGAATGGGGCGGCGGTGCAGGTCCTTCACCACGATCTCGCCACCGGGGCGCCCAGAAAGTGCGACGACATCGGCCACGGCGGTGACAAGCAGCGTTCTCCGCCGCCCCCACCACCTGCGCTCGCCCCGAGATACGGAGGATATTGAGAGAGGGCCAGCTTGCAACAGCGCCAGCCCGGTGGCGGCCACTGTCGTCTCGGCCAGGGGCAGGTGAATCGTTGTCAGGGGCGGCTCGACCCGGGCCACGGCCGGTACGCCGTCGGACCCCGCCACACTCAGGTCGTCGGGGACACGCAGACCGAGCTCCCGTGCAGCCTGGTATACGCCCATGGTCTGCGTGCCGTGCGTGGTGAAGACGGCCGTGCGGCGATCACACCGGAGAGCAGGCGCGTGCGGCCGTCCTCGTGGGTGAGCCAGGTCTTCACCGCCAGGGCTGGGTCCACCGGAAGGCCGGCCTCGACAAGAGCGCAGGAACTGCCGGCCTGGCGCGCACGACAGAAAGCAGGTGGAAGACAGTGGCAATCACCCGACCACCTTCCGCCACGCGGTCACCAACGGTGACGCGTCTCCGCAGGTCAGCGCACCCTCCCCCGCGGCTTCAACGGCACCGGCGGCAGTTCCGGCGCGGGCAGTGGAGCACCGTCGTACCCCTTCACCTCCCCGAACCGCGACCCTTCCATCCAGTCCCGGCGCGCCTGCACGATCTCCTCCTGGGACCGTCCGATCCAGTTCCAGAACATGACGAGCTCCTCCTCGAAGGGCTCGCCGCCCAGGAGCATCAGGCCGGCGTCCGACTCGGCGCGCAGCGGGAGTTCGGTGCGGCCGCAGCCGAGGTAGAGCATCGAACCCGGCAGGACCGGCACCCCGTCGACGTGGGCCTCGCCGGACATGGACAGCACGGCGTACTCGAAGTCCGGCTCCAGTGGCAGGCGTACGTCCGCGCCGCGGACGAGAGTCAGGTCGGCGCCGACGATCGGGGTGTACGTCGTTCCGGGCGAGGTCGCGCCGTCGAGGGCGCCGAGGATCAGCGTGGCCTTGAGGCCGGGGGCGGTGACGACCGGCAGTTCGGCGTGGTGCTCGAAGTGGGGGTCGGTGTGGCGGTGGCCGTCCGGGAGGGCGACCCACAGCTGAGCGCCGTGCAGGAAACGGGCGTGCGGCCGGGGGCTCTCCTCGGAGTGGCTGATGGCCCGGCCGGAGGTCATGAGTCCCAGTTCGCGGGGGCGGATCGTCTGCAGGCTGCCGGTGGAGTCGCGGTGCAGTACTTCGCCGGCGTGCAGCCAGCTCACCGTCTGCAGGCCCATGTGCGGATGCGGCGGCACCTGCATACCGGGCTCGTCGGCGATGTCGTCGGGGCCGTAGTGATCGACGAAGCACCAGGCGCCGACCATGCGGCGGCCCAGGTTGGGCAGCAGGCGACGGACTTCGGTCGACTCGCCGAGCTGGACGCGGCGAGGGCTGAGGAGTTCACGCACAGGCTCCGCCACCACGAATCCACGGCCGCCGCACACGGCGGGAACCGGCTCGCGATCAAGATTGCTCATGGCGCCAACTTAGCCCTGCCGGAGGCGTCCCGTCAGTCCGTCACTCGGGCGTTCTCGCCTGCCCGCCGAGAAATAGCAGCCATGAGCATAGTAGCCATGGATATAGTAGCCATGTACTGTATCTGCGCATGAGCTCTGGTTCCGAGAAGGCCACGCCCGGGTCCCTGGTGTGGCGTCTGTCGATGAAGTGGCGGGTGGCCGTCGACCGGGCGGTGGCCCCGCTCGGGCTCACCCACGCGCAGTACTCGCTGGTGGCCTCGCTGTACGGCATGCAGCGCGGCGGAGAGCGTCCCAGCCAGCGCCGCCTCGCCGACGTCACGGGGCTCGAACCGCTCTACGTGTCCAAGCTGGCCCGGGCCCTGGAAGCGTCCGGCCTCATCGAGCGCAATCGGGACCCCAAGGACCCGCGCGCCGTACAGCTGGCCCTCACCGAGCAGGGCCGTGAGGTCACCGGACGCGCCATCAAGGTCGTGGCGAAACTCCTGCAGCAGTTGCTGGAGCCGCTCGGCGGCCTCGACAGCCCGCGCGCACGGGAGTTCACCCGTGACCTGGCGATCCTGCTCGACGCACCTCTTGATCCATTCAGCGAGAACGAGAACGAGACGGAGCAGTCATGACCACCACCGCACCCACCGTCAACGGCCGCGTCATCGGCCTGGCCCACTACGCCGGCCGCGCCGTCCTGGAGCGCGTCCTGGCCCGGCATGGCGCCACCTTCCAGCAGCAGATCACCCTGAGGCCGCTCGCCGCGGCCCAAGGGCCGGTCGGGCGCAAGGCCCTCGTCGTGCAGGTCGCCGGCGACCTCAAGGTCGGCGTGGCAGACGTGGAGGGGGTCGTCGAGGAACTGATCACCAAGGGGCTGGCGGCGTCCGACGCCTCCGAGGTCTGGGTCACCGACCCCGGACGGGACTTCCACACCCAGGTGAGCGCCGAGACCGGGGAGATCTCCGCCCGGATCTACGCCGGAATCCCGGCGGAGGAGCTGGCGGCGGCCGGTCGCGTGCTGGCCCAGGTGACCGAGCGGGCGGACAGGGAGCTGGCCGCGCTGCCGGCCTGAGGCCCCTCCCTCCACGTACTGGAATGTTCAACCATCTGTCGTTGTTCAGTGGTCCGAAGGAGGTCAGGAGTGGACACGACGTACTACGACCACGGAACACCGGCCGAGCGCTGGGAGCGCGCGCAGATGTTCTTCGACGCCAAGGACTACGCCGCCGCGGCGCGCGTGCTGGGCGGGCTGGTCGAGGAGGTGCCGGAGCAGACCGGACCGCGGCTGATGCTGGCGCGGGCCTACTACCACTCGGCCCAACTGCACCGCGCGGAGCACGAGTTGCGCGCCATCGTCGAGCGCGACCCGGTGGAGCACTACGCCCGGCTGATGCTCGGCCGCACCCTGGAACGGCAGGGTCGTGCCGGCGAGGCCGAGTCACACCTGCGGATCGCCTCCGCGCTGGCGGGCGACTTCGAGCAGGCCTGAGCGCCGACGCCGTACGACAGGACGGCCGGGGCCTGGTTCCGTGCGGGAGCCGGGCCCCGGCCATGTCACCGTCCTCCACCAATGCGCTACCGCACGGCCGGGGCGGCTTCGGATGTGCGTCGCCGCCGGTGAGCGATTTCGCCGAGCACGACGTCCACTGCGATGAACGCGGCCAGCGGAATGCCGAGCAGCGGAACGAAGTAGCCGAGGACGGCGACGACGGTGACAGCCGGGACGAGGATCTGCGCGGGCACCTGCTGCCAGGCGCCGCGCGGGACCGGCCGGCCGAAGGTGGAGCCGCGGCCGCGCAGCCACCACATACGGTAGCCCCAGACGATCAGCAGGATGAGGCAGAGCGCCAGCAGCATCAGGGCGATCTGGTTGACCAGGCCGAACAGAATGCCGGTGTGCAGGTCGATGCCCCAGCGGGTCAGCTTGGCGAGCAGCGGGTAGTCGTCGAAGCGCACTTCGTCGGTGACCTCGCCGGTGGCCGGGTCGACCGCGACCGAGTCCTGCTTCTCGGGCCAGCCGCGCTGGACCTGCCTGACGACGTACGCGGAGCTCGCGTCGGCGGGTGGCACGATCTCCACCGGGTCGGTCAGGCCCTTGGCACGGGCCGCCGCCAGCACCGTGTCGAGACCGACACCGTGCTCGCCGGCCCCCGCGGCGGCGGAGGAACCGTGGCCCGCGTGCTCCCCGCCGGCCGTCGCGGAGACGGACGGGGTGGCCTGGCCGAGCGAGGTGCGCAGCGTGTCGATGTTCGCCCCGGCATAGGTCGACCAGGTCAGACCGGTCGCCGACAGGAAGATGAACCCGGCGGCGGCCCAGACGCCGACGGTGCCGTGCAGACCGAGCGTACGCCGCCGCCCCCTGGTGCCGCGCACCTTGCGCAGGGCCCGGCGGCGGGAGAACCACAGCACCAGACCACCACCGGCGATCACCCACAGCCAGCTCGCGGCGAACTCGCTGTAGACCCGGCCGTTGTCGCCGAGGTGCAGGTCCCGGTGGAACTCGTCGATCCAGGTACGCAGCGGCAACGCCCCCGTCGAGCCGTACTGTTCGAGGGCGCCGCGAACCTTGCCGGTGTACGGGTCGACGAACACGGCCAGGGTGTGATCCGGGTCGACGCCCTTGACTCCGGACAGCATGACGCGCGTGGTGGCGTCGGCCTCCGGGGAGGGCCGTACGGCCGAGACGGTGCCCTGGGGGTGCGCCTTGCGTGCCGCGGCGACCTGCTCGGATAGCGGCACCTTGGTGCCGCCGGCCTTAGCGACCGTCAGCTCGTGGGCGTACACGAGCTTCTCGGCCTGGAACGCGCCGGCGTAGAGGAAGCCGGTGACGGCGGCGACGAGCAGGAAGGGCGCGACGACAATGCCGGCGTAGAAGTGCAGTCGCAGCACCAGCGGGCGAAGCGGCGCCAGGCGGCTGGAGGACGGGGGCGGGGCGGCGGCCGGTTGCGGGGCCTCGTCCTTGGTGGTCGAGGGAGCGGTGGACATCGGCGGGCTTCTCCGGGGGACGGGGACGTGAGGTGGCGTAGCGGTCCAGAAGTCGGGGGCGCAGGACGCCGAGTTCCCGTCGGCACAAGTGGCGTGCGTCACGCACCGGGCACGGCGGTGACCGTAGTCCATGGCATCCTGGCCCGATGGCGACTCCCCGTGGTCACGCGCCCCTTGCCGAGCAGGTAGAGGAACTCCTCGCCACCGGCGGCCCGTTGCCCATCGTGGCGGCCGGTGACCCGGTCCTGAGGCGCGGCACCGAGCGCTTCGAGGGCCAGCTCGGCCCCGGGCTGCTGGCCCGCTTCGTCGAGGCGCTGCGCGTCACCATGCGCGAGGCGCCGGGCGTGGGCCTTGCCGCACCGCAGGTGGGTGTGCCGCTGCGGATCGCGGTGATCGAGGATCCGGCGCCGGTGCCGGAGGAGGTGCGTCTGGTGCGTGGCCGGGTGCCGCAGCCGTTCCGGGTGCTGGTCAATCCGGCGTACGAGCGGATCGGCGCGGTTCGGGCCGCGTTCTTCGAGGGCTGTCTGAGCATGCCGGGCTGGCAGGCGGTGGTGGCACGGGCCGCGGAGGTGCGGCTGAGGGGTGAGGACGAGTTCGGGCGCCCGGTGGACGAGGTCTTCAGCGGCTGGCCCGCTCGGATCGTGCAGCACGAGACCGACCATCTCGACGGTGTCCTGTACCTCGACCGGGCGGAAGTGCGCTCGCTGTCCTCCAACCAGGCGATGGCGGAGCGGTGGACGCAGCCGACGCCGGAGCAGGCCGCCGAGGCTCTCGGCTTCGAACTGCCGTAGCAGCTCGCTCTGCGGTGGCGCCGAGCCTCATGCCGTCGTAATCCAGAGGCGCGCAACGCCGCGCCCCAGCTAACCTGAGCGCATGTCCACGCCCCGAATCTCCTAGCTCGAGGACCCGCTTCCACGCCACCCGTGTGTCCTCTTCGCTTGCTTCGGAGCGTTTTTCATGATCACCCTTCGTGGTGTCGACGTGCGCGTCGGCGCGCGTCTGCTGCTGTCCGGCATCTCCTTCCACATCTCCCCCGGCGACCGCATCGGCCTGGTGGGCCGCAACGGCGCGGGAAAGACCACCCTGCTCAACACCCTGGCGGGCGCGGTACGTCCGGCCGCCGGCACCGTCACGCGCACCGGTGCGGTCGGCCACCTGCCGCAGGACTCGCGGGCGGCCGACCCGGCGGTCACGGTCACCGACCGCATCCTGTCCGCGCGCGGTCTCGACCGGGCCGTACGCGAGCTGCGCCGCGCCGAGGCGGCCATGGCCGACGGCTCGGAGCGGGCGATGGACGCCTATGCGCGCGCGGAGGCCGAGTTCCAGGCCCGCGGCGGGTACGCGGCAGAGGCCCAGGCGGCTCGGATCGCCTCCGGGCTCGGCCTGCCCGACGGCCTCCTCGGTCGGCCGCTCGGTGCGCTGTCGGGTGGGCAACGCCGCCGGGTGGAACTGGCCCGCATCCTGTTCGCGGATCACGGCACACTGCTGCTCGACGAGCCGACCAACCACCTGGACGTGAGCGCGATCGTTTGGCTGCGGGCGTTCTTGACGAACCATCAGGCCGGAATGGTTCTCATCAGCCATGACACCTCCCTGCTCGCCGACACCGTCAACCGGGTCTTCCACCTCGACCCGCAGCGCGCCGCGATCGACGTCCACAACACCGGCTGGGACACCTACCTCACCCAGCGCGCGGCCGACGACCGGCGCCGGGCGCGGGAGCGGGCGAGCGCGGAGCGCAAGGCGGCGTCGCTGCATGCGCAGGCGGACAGGATGCGCGCCCGCGTGTCGACGGCGGTGGCCGCGAAGAACATGGCCCGCCGCGCCGACCGCCTGCTCGCCGACCTCGAGCCGACACGGCGCACCGACAAGGTGGCCCGGATCCGGCTGCCCGAGCCGGCGCCCTGCGGACGGGTCCCTCTGGGAGCGATCAGTCTGACGAAGGCGTACGGTGACCATCACGTGCTGGGCGGGGTGGATCTGGCCGTCGACCGGGGCAGCCGTCTGGTGGTCCTCGGTCCCAACGGGGCAGGGAAGACGACTTTGTTGCGGATCCTGGCCGGCCGGGCGGAGCCCGACGGCGGCAGGGTGGTGCACGGTCACGGGCTGCGTCTTGGCTACTTCGCCCAGGAACACGACACGCTGCGGCCGGAGTTGACGGTCGCGGAGCATCTCGCGTCCACCGCGCCCCATCTCACGGACGGTGAAGTGCGGCGCGTGCTGGGCTCGTTCCTGTTCGGCGGCGACGACGCCGACAAGCGCGTCGGGGTGCTCTCCGGCGGGGAGAAGACCCGCCTCACCCTGGCGGGTCTGGTCCACTCCGGCGCGAACGTGCTGCTCCTGGACGAGCCCACCAACAACCTGGACCCTGCTTCCCGCGCCGAGGTCCTCGCCGCAGTGGGCACGTATCCGGGCGCGATCGTCATGGTCACCCACGACGAGGGCGCCGTCGCGGCGCTGCGCCCGGACCGGGTGCTGCTGCTGCCGGAGTCCGAGGAGGATCTGTGGAGCGAGGACTATCTGGAGCTGGTGGTGCCCGCGTGAAGTCCCGCTCCACGCCGGTCAGTTGTCGCGATACGCCTCCAGCAGCCGCAGCCACACCTCGCTGATCGTCGGGAACGACGGCACCGCGTGCCAGAGCCTGCTGATCGGGACCTGGCCGGCGACCGCGATGGTCGCCGAGTGGATGAGTTCGCTGACACCGGCTCCCACGAAGGTGACTCCTCGCAGGATCTCCTCGTTCAGGTCCACGACCATGCGCGCGCGGCCGCGGTAGCCGTCGGCGTACAGGCCGGCGCCGGATGCGGAGGTCATGTCGACGTCCACGGCCCGTACCCGGTATCCGGCCTGTTCCGCCTCGGTGAGGGAGAGGCCGACGGCGGCCGCCTCCGGGTCGGTGAAGACGACCTGGGGGACGGCGTGGTGGTCGGCGGTCGCGGCGTGGGCGCCCCAGAGGTCCGACTCCGGGAGCGGGACGCCGGAGGCGCGGGCGGCGATGGCGGCACCGGCGATGCGGGCCTGGTACTTGCCCTGGTGGGTGAGGAGTGCACGGTGGTTGACGTCGCCGACCGCGTACAGCCAGTCGCTGCCGGTTACGCGCAGGCTGTCGTCGACGGGGAGCCAGCTGCCCGGCTCCAGGCCGACCGTCTCCAGGCCGATGTCGCCGGTCTTCGGGCGGCGGCCGGTGGCGAAGAGGATCTCGTCGGCCTCGATGCGGTCGCCCTGGCCGGTGACGACCACGACGGTGCCGTTCTCTCGGGTGACCGACTCGACCGAGGTGCCGGTGCGGACGTCGGCGCCGGCCTCGGTGAGGGCCTCGGCGACCAGTTCACCGGCGAAGGGTTCCATGCGGCCCAGCAGGCCCTTGCCGCGGACCAGGACCGTGACCTGGGAGCCGAGGGCCTGCCAGGCGGTGGCCATCTCGGTGGCGACCACTCCCCCGCCGACCACGACGAGACGGCCGGGCACCTCCTGGGCGCTGGTGGCGTTCCTGCTGGTCCACGGCTTGACGTCGGCCAGGCCCGGCAGGTCGGGCAGCACGGCGTCGGTGCCGGTGCAGACGGCGACGGCGTGCCGGGCGGTGAGCACCTTCTGCCCGCCGTCGGAGCCGGTGACGGTCACCGTGCGCGGGCCGGTCAGGCGGCCGTGGCCGCGGTGGAGGTCGGCGCCGATGCCCTCCAGCCACCCGGCCGCGCCGTCGTCGTGCCAGTCGGAGGTGTAGTAGTTGCGGTGCGCGAGGACCGCGGCGGCGTCGAGGGGCCCTTGCGCCGACTGGCGCAGGCCGGGCACGCGGCGGGCGTCCGCGCGGGCGATGACCGGGCGCAGCAGGGCCTTGCTGGGGATGCAGGCCCAGTACGAGCACTCGCCGCCGACCAGCTCGCTCTCCACGACCGCGGTGGACAGGCCGGCCGCGCGGGTGCGGTCGGCGACGTTCTCCCCCACGGGCCCGGCCCCGAGCACCACGACGTCGTACGCGATGGTTTCCGTTTCCGTCATGGGGTCAGTCTGGTGGGTGGTGTGGCGTCAGGCCACACGGGTAGGGGCGCGGAATACGCGACCGGCCGGCCGCGTTTGCGACGACGGCTTCGCCCCGACAGCAGGAAGAGGGATTTCAGGTCATGAGCAGCACCGTGGAGCTCACCAAGGAGAACTTCGACCAGACGGTCACGGACAACGAGTTCGTCCTGATCGACTTCTGGGCGTCGTGGTGCGGGCCGTGCCGTCAGTTCGCACCGGTCTACGAGAAGGCGGCCGAGGACAACCCGGACCTGGTGTTCGGCAAGATCGACACCGAGGCGCAGCCGGAACTGGCCGCGGCCTTCGGTATCCAGTCGATCCCGACGCTGATGATCGTCCGCGACCAGGTCGCCGTGTTCGCGCAGCCGGGCGCCCTGCCCGAGGCCGCCCTGACGGATGTCATCGGCCAGGCCCGCAAGCTGGACATGGACGAGGTCCGCAAGGCGGTCGCGGAGCAGCAGGCGCAGGCCGAGCAGAACGGCCAGTAGCCCTCTCTAGAAGGGATACGGCGCCACGTCACCGCGCACCGTCGTCCAGCGCACGTCGGTGAAGGCCTCCAGGTTGGCCTCACCGCCGAAGCGGGCGCCGGTGCCGGACGCGGCGATGCCGCCGAAGGGGGCCACGGCCTCGTCGTTCACCGTCTGGTCGTTGATGTGGACGATGCCGGTCGGGATGCGCTCGGCGAGGTCGAGGCCGCGGGCCGCGTCGCGGGTGACGATGCCGAGGGACAGGCCGTACTCGCCCGCCGACGCGAGGGCCACGGCCTCGTCGACGGTGGCGAAGGACCGTACCGGCGCGACGGGGCCGAAGACCTCCTCGGCATAGGCGGGGCTGTGATCGTCGACGCCGGCGAGGACCGTCGGCCGGTAGAAGAGGCGGTCGTGGGTGCCACCCGCGGCGAGCTTGGCGCCGCGTGACGTGCTGGCCTCGACCAGGCCGTGCACCTTGGTGAGCTGGCCGTCGTCGATGATCGGGCCGAGGTGGACCTGCTCGCGGTGCGGGTCGCCGACAGCCAGCGAGTCGGCCTTGGCCGCGAGGCGCTCGACGTACTCCTCGTACACGGACTGGTGGACGAGGTGTCGGCCGGTCGTCATGCAGATCTGGCCCTGGTGGAAGAACGAGCCCCAGGCGGCCGTGGAGATCACCGCGTCGAGGTCTGCGTCCTCGAGGACGACCATGGCCGAGTTGCCGCCGAGTTCCAGGTGGACGCGCTTGAGGTGGCGGCCGCCTGCCTCGCCGACCGCGCGGCCCGCCGCCGTGGAGCCGGTGAAGGAGATGACGGGGATCTTCGGGTCGGCGACCAGGGCCTGGCCGACGTCGGGGCCGCCGGGCAGGACGTGCAGCAGGTTCTCGGGCAGGCCGGCCTCGGCGAAGACGGCGGCGAGGGAGATCCCGCCGCATACCGCCGTGCGCGGGTCCGGCTTCAGCACGACCGCGTTGCCGAGGGCCAGCGCGGGGGCGACCGAGCGGATCGAGAGGATCAGCGGGGCGTTGAACGGGGAGATCACGCCCACCACGCCGACCGGGACACGGCGGGTGTACGACAGCCGGGGCGCCTCGCTGGGCAGGATCTGTCCGGCCGGGCGGGAGGCGAGGGCGGCGGCCTCGTAGCACTCCTGGGCGGCGACGTGCAGTTCGAATTCCGCCTTGCCGGGGATTGAGCCGGACTCGCGGACGAGCCATTCGCGCAGCTCGTCGGCGTGCGCGGCGAACAGGTCGCCGGCCTTGCGCAGGACGCCGGCGCGGACGAAGTGCGGGACGCGCGCCCACTCGGCCTGGGCGGTGCGGGCGGCTTCGCCGGCCGGGCCGACGTCCTCGGCCGAGGCGAGGGCGACGGTCGCGAGGGTGTCCCCGGTGGCGGGCTCCGTAACGGCGTACTCCGGTCCCGACAGGGGGCGGGGCTGCCAGGTCTTCGGGTCGAGCAACGGCATGACGGCTCTCCGTTTCGTCACCGGCGGGACTCAGGTCATGAGCGGAAGTCCCGTGTAGTTGGCGGCCAGTTCGGCGGCCGCGTGGCGGGATGCGGCGATCCGGCGCAGTCGTGTCAACTGCAGGCGGTTCTCGAACACATCCCCATCTGGTTGAGCATGCAACATCTTAGTCATGTCGTACGAGAAGCGCGTGGCCTGCCACACCCGCGCGAGACATATCTCCGAATAGGCGTCGAGGAGTTGCTCGGATCCGGTGCGGTGCAGTTCGGCGAAGGCGCGGGCGAGGACGCGGACGTCGGAGACGGCGAGGTTGAGGCCCTTGGCCCCGGTCGGCGGCACGATGTGGGCGGCGTCGCCGGCCAGCAGCAGCCGGCCGTGCCGCATCGGTTCGTGGACGTGGCTGCGCATCGAGGTCACGGACTTGGCGGTGATCGGGCCGCGGTTCAGGGCCCAGTCGGCGTCGACGGCGAAGCGGGCGGCGAGTTCGTCCCAGATGCGGTCGTCGGGCCAGTCGTCGGGGTCGGTGTGGTTCGGGACCTGGAGGTAGAGGCGGGAGAGGTGCGGGGAGCGCATGCTGTGCAGGGCGAAACCGCTCTCGCCGCGCGCGTAGATCAGCTCCTCGCAGGAGGGCGCCACGTCGGCGAGGATCCCGAGCCAGGAGTACGGGTAGTCGTGCGCGTACGAGAGGCTGCTCGCGGCCGGGAAGGTGTCGCGGGAGATGCCGTGGAAGCCGTCGCAGCCGATCACCCAGTCACAGGTCAGCGTCTGCTCGCGGCCCTCGTGCAGGAAACGCACGACGGGTGAGGCGCTCTCCGGCTCCAAGATCGCCAGGGCCTCCGCCTCGAACAACAGCGGTGGGCCGTCGGCCAGTTGGAGCGCGACGAGGTCCTTCACGATCTCGGTCTGGGCATAGATGGTGACGGTGCGACCGCCGGTGAGGGCCGGGAAGTCGATGTGGTGGCGTTCCCGGTCGAAACGCAGCTCGATGCCCTGGTGGACCAGGCCCTCGGCGTTCAGGCGCTCGGCGGCGCCGGCCTCGCGCAGGGCGTCGACCGTGCCCTGCTCCAGCATTCCGGCCCGCTGGCGGTGCTCGACGTACTCGCGGTTCCTGGCCTCCAGGACGACGCAGTCGATGCCCGTGCGGTGCAGCAGCCTGGCCAGGAGCAGCCCGGCGGGGCCGCCGCCGATGATGCCGACCGTCGTGCGCATGGGCGCCTCCCTGGGTTCAGCTGGACTCGCGGTGCACCACCGTGGCCCCCAGCACCTTGTGCGTCTCGGGCGCGGCACCGGGGTTGCGGACCGCGCGGTCGACCAGTTCGGCGAGGTCGCGGCCGGACGGCAGCTCGATGTGGACCGTGCTCAGCCGGGGCCTGAGCAACCGGCCGAGCATGAGGTCGTCGGCGCCGATGACGGCCGTGTCCTCCGGGACGCGCACTCCCCCGTCCTGCAGGGCGCGCATCAGCAGCATCGCGTACTCGTCGTTGTACGCGAACACGGCGTCGAGGTCGAGCTCACGCCAGCGGGCGGCCAGGCGCGCGGCGGATTCCTCCTCGTAGGCGAGGGGCAGCTCGGTGACGGTGGCGTCGCTGCCGTGCAGGGCGCGGCGCACGCCGTCGAGGCGGGGCAGGGAGAAGGACTCCAGGCCCTCCTCCTCGGGTACGACCACGCCGATGCGGCGGCGGCCGCGGTCGAACAGATGGCTGCCGGCGCAGTGGCCCACGGCCCCGTGGTCCATCAGCAGGGCGTGGGCGCCCTCGACTGAGTGGGGGCCGAGGGTGACGACCGCCCGGGCGCCGGAACGCTTGAGCACCGTCACGCCCTGCGGGCCGAGGGAGCCGGGGCCGGGCACCAGGACCGCGACCGGGCGAAGCTCGGCCCAGGCGCGGGCGGCCTCGTCGCCGTGCACGCCGACGGAGCCGTACTGCACGACCGTGTAGTCGAGGCGGCCGAGCGCCCACTGCAGCTCGCTGATGAACTGGCTGTAGAGGGGGCCGACCGGGAAGCTCGGCGCGGGCATCAGGACCATGCGGCTGTGTCCGGCACGCAGACTGCGGGCGGCCGCGTGCGGCACGTACCCGAGCTCCTTGGCGGCCTCGTGGACGCGGCGGCGCGTGGGCTCGCTGATCCGAACGGCACTGGCGTTGTTGAGGACGTAGGAGACGGTCGCGCGCGAGACGCCGGCCAGGCGGGCCACATCGGCGCTCGTGGGCACTGAGCGCGGTGCGGGTGACGAGGGCGCGGGCGTTTTCGGTATCTGCACCATGACGTACGGCATCTTTGCAGAACCTGTGGCCGACGCCACAAGCGGGGCTTCTCCGGCCACGGCCGAGCGGGGCTCAGCGGGGCGGTCCGCCGTGGGTGACCCGGTCGACCAGGTCGATCCAGCCCGCCTCCAGGCGCTCCAGCGGCATATCGCACTGCCTGGTCAGATGGTGGATCAGGGCGGGGTCGAGATAGCCCATCAGGGTCTGGGTGAGGAGTTCGCAGTCGGCGTCCGGCACGATCTGCCGCAAAAGGATCGTGACGTGCGTGTGCAGCGCCCGGAGCGAAGGGTGGGCGAAGCGTCGGGTCGGTTCCGGCTGGGCGGCCAGCTGCAGATCCAGGTGTTCGGCCGAGCGATACAGCACCGCCACGCCGAACGCACGCAGCCGCTCCGCCGGTGGCGCCCCGGGGCCCAGCGGCGGCGGCCCGCCGAGGAAGTCGGCCTGCAGTTTCCTCGACGAATGGTCCAGCAGCGCCGTCAGCAGCCCGGTGCGGTCGCCGAAGCGCCGGAAGACGGTCCCCTTGCCCACGTGGGCCGCCGCGGCGACCGCCTCCATGGTGACCCCGGCCACCCCGTGCTCTGCGATCAGCCGCGCGGCCGCCTCCAGCAGCCGGGCCCGGTTGCGGGCGGCGTCGGCGCGCAGGCACGGCTCGTCCTCGGCGGAGCCGAGCTGCAGCAACTCGGGCTCGCCGACGGGCTCTTGAGGCCTCGGGAACGGCGGCAGCGTGGCGGACATGAAGACAGCGTAAAGCATCGGGAACAAAACTGGACCGCGGTCCGGTTAGGATGCTAGAAAGCATAAACGGACCTCGGTCCGGATCGTAACGGCAATGTTTCAGCACCCCGGGAGTACCGCATGTCTGTTCGCATCCTTGCGCTCGTCGGCAGCCTTCGTGCCGGTTCGCACAACCGCCAGCTCGCCGAAGCGGCCGTCAAGCTCGCCCCCGAGGGCGCGGACGTCGTGCTGTACGAGGGCCTTGCCGAGATCCCCTTCTACAACGAGGACATCGACGTCGAGGGCAGCGTCC
Source organism: Streptomyces guryensis (assembly GCF_021261325.1). Taxonomy (GTDB): domain Bacteria; phylum Actinomycetota; class Actinomycetes; order Streptomycetales; family Streptomycetaceae; genus Streptomyces; species Streptomyces guryensis. The sequence goes on from NZ_JAJSBI010000029.1 coordinate 25,699, forward strand.
CGGCCGCCGCCGCGAAGCTGCGCGAGGCCGCGCAGGCCGCCGACGCGTTCCTGCTCTTCTCCCCCGAGTACAACGGCACCATCCCGGCCGTCCTGAAGAACGCCATCGACTGGCTGTCCCGTCCCTACGGCGCCGGCGCCTTCGGCGGCAAGCCGGTCGCCGTGGTCGGCACCGCCTTCGGCCAGTTCGGCGGCGTGTGGGCGCAGGACGAGACCCGCAAGGCCGTGGGCATCGCCGGCGGCAAGGTGCTGGAGGACGTCAAGCTCTCCATCCCCGGCTCCGTGGTCCGCTTCGCCGAGACCCACCCGGCCGACGACGCCGAGGTCGCCGCGCAGCTGACCGAGGTCATCGCCCGCATCCACGGCCACGCGGACGAGGCCGCTGCCGCCTGACGGCGACGGCACAGCCGACAGCGGGACCCTGAGGGGCCGGAGCGGATCAGCTCCGGCCCTTCGCCGTGTCGGGACGTGTGTCATGTCCGTGCAAGCGGGTCCGCCTGCCAGGCCACGGCCGTCGGCGCCAGTTCGCGGAGCTCCTGGAGTGCGGCCGCGACCGCGGGCCGCTCCCGGGCGCCCCGGCGGGTGCAGGTGAGCAGCTTGCGGTGCGGGTTGCCCGTGCACGGCACCCGGGTGACGGACAGCTGAGGCGTGAGCTGGGCCAGCCGCGGGATGAGCGCGACGCCGAGCCGATGGGCGACGAGCTGGGCGGTGACGTTCCAGTCCACGGCCTGGTGCACCACCGCGGGGCTGAACCCGGCCTCCCCGCACGCGGACATGACGTGCGAACGACAGGGACTCTCCGGCATGGGCGCGATCCAGTCCTCGTGCGCCGCGTCCGAGAGGTCGACGCGCGCCCTGCCGGCCAGCGGGTGACCGCCGGGGACGACGAGGTCGAACGGGTCGTCCAGGAGGGGCTGTTGATCGAACCGCGCGTCGCTCAGCGGCGGGTTGTACGGGGTCGCCTCCACGATCGCCAGGTCGATCTCGCCCTCGAAGAGCAGGTCGAAGCTCTCCGGCACACCCGCCTCCTGGATGCGTACGGCCAGCCGCGGATGCCGCTCCTGGAGCCGGACCGCCATCGGTGCCAGGAGCACCGAGATGGCGACCGGATAGCCGCTCACCCGCAACGGCCCAGCCGGGGCGCCCTGCTCCGCGCGCAGGTCGAGCTCGGCCTGTTCCCAGCGGGCCTGGATCGCGTCCGCGTGTGCGAGCAGGCTCTCGGCGGCGGGTGTGAGCCGCACCCCGCGGCCCTGCGGTTCGAGGAGGTCGACGCCGAGGTCGCGGGCGAGCTGGCGGATCTGCTGGGAGGCCGCGGACGTGGTGAAGTGCAGGGCACGGGCGGCCGCGGTGACCGTGCCGTAGTGGGCCACCGCCCTCAGGACATGCAGTCGGCGCAGATCAATCATAAAGGCCAGGCTTCAAGGTCTGGTCCGCAAAGTCAACCTGGACGTGTACGAATTCCGCGTTGCACTCTTGCTGTGTCGCGACGGTCAACCAGTCAGGACGTACGAGGAGTTGCCATGATCAGCACGACCGGCACCCACTGCCCGCACTGCGGCTGGCCGGACGGAGCCGAGCCCTTCCAGGTGGTGTCGAGGCACAGCACCGCGGCCGGCGGCACGGTGTGGACGCGTTGCGGCTGCGGCTCGCTGCAGGTCCGGGTGGTGGACGACCGCGGGATGCGCATCGTCTCGCGCAGCGCTCCCACGGAGCCTCAGTCCAGCTCGGCCGGCCGCTGAACGGCCCGCGCCGCGAAGCTCTCGATCCATGTGAACCCGCTCCTTCCGCCCAGCCACTGCGGCCGCGGCCGCTACCGGCGGGCTGCACGGCGGCTATACGGTACGGCTCGCCTCGGCCGCGGCCCGCTGCTCCTGGGCCACCTGCTCCTCCTGCTTCTTCGAGGCCCGCAGGCTGGTGATCGTCGTGACCGTCAGGACGAGGACGATGAAGCCGAGCGAGAAGGGGATGCTGATCTCCGGGACGTGGACGCCGGACTCGTGCAGCGCGTGCAGGACCAGCTTGACGCCGATGAAGCCGAGGATGATCGACAGGCCGTAGCTGAGGTGGACCAGCTTCTTCAGCAGGCCGCCGATCAGGAAGTACAGCTGCCTGAGGCCCATCAGCGCGAAGGCGTTGGCGGTGAAGACGATGTACGGGTCCTGGGTCAGGCCGTAGATGGCGGGGATCGAGTCCAGGGCGAACAGGACGTCGGTGGAGCCGATCGCCAGCATCACGACCAGCATCGGCGTCATCACGCGCTTGCCGTTCTGCTCGACCCACAGTTTGGTTCCGTGGTAGCGGTCCGCCACGCCGAAACGCTTCTCCACCATCTTCAGCAGCTTGTTCTCCTGGTACTCCTCCTCCTGCGCCTCCTTGCGGGCGTCCTGGATCAGCTTCCACGCGGTCCAGATCAGGAAGGCACCGAAGAGGTAGAACACCCAGGAGAAGGCGGAGATGATCGCCGCTCCGGCCGCGATGAAGCCCGCGCGCAGCACCAGGGCCACCAGGACGCCGACCATCAGCACCCGCTGCTGGTACTGCGAGGGCACCGCGAACTTGCCCATGATCAGGACGAAGACGAAGAGGTTGTCGACGCTCAGCGACTTCTCCGTGATGTACCCGGCGAAGAACTCTCCGGTGGGCCCGCCGCCACCGTAGAAATACACCCCGAGACCGAAGAGACAGGCCAGCACCACCCAGACGATCGTCCAGGTCCCCGCTTCCTTGATGGACACGTCATGAGGCTTGCGCCCGACGAAGAAGTCGACGGCGACGAGCGCGCACAGGGCGGCGACGGTCAGCAGCCAAACGGTGAGGGATACGTTCACGGATGGCGCTCCTGGTACAGGTGGGGGATGTGACAGCGTTGTCGGCGGTCGTGAACTTTCCACCCTTCACAGGTGAACAGAAGGCCATGAGCAGGTATCGGGCGGCCACCCGCCGTTCGGCGGGCAGGTTCCGCCGGACGGCGGCGGTCCGCACGGCGGTCGGTGCGTGAATCATGACGGCCAGAGCCGCCGCGCCGTGTGTGAGGAGAGAGTCATGCCCCTGGTCCCGCCCCCGTTCGATCCCGAACTTGCCGCAGCACTCGAACTGATCAAGGACGTGGTGCATCCCGGTCTCACCCTCGACGAGATCGACCTGGTGCGCCAGGGTCCGGGCATCGAGATGCTCGCCCAGCTCGACCTGACCGCGGGCGGCTTCTTCGAGGTCGAGGACCGCACCGTGCCCGGCCCCGAGAACGCGCCCGACATCTCCCTGCTGATCTGCCGCCCCGCCGCCCCGTCACCCGCCGGTCCGCGGCCCGTCGTCTACCACGTCCACGGCGGCGGCCTGATCCTCGGCAACAACCGGGTCGGCGTGGACGTACCCCTGGCGTGGGCGCAGCAGCTGGACGCGGTCGTGGTGTCCGTGGAGTACCGGCTGGCACCGGAGCATCCGTATCCGGCGCAGATCGAGGACGTGTACGCCGGTCTGCTGTGGACGGCGGAGCACGCCGGGGAGATCGGCGCCGACCCGGAGCGGATCGTGCTCGCGGGCGCCAGCGCGGGCGGCGGGCTGAGTGCGGCGCTGGCCCTGCTCACCCGGGACCGCAAGGGACCGCGGCCGGTCGGCCAGGTGCTGATGTGCCCGATGCTGGACGACCGCAACGACACCCCGTCCACGTACCAGATGGCGGGCCTCGGCGTCTGGGACCGCACGGCCAACGAGACCGGCTGGACGGCGCTGCTGGGTGAGGAGCGCGGCGGCCCGGACGTACCGCCGTATGCCGCGCCCGCCCGCGCCGAGGACCTGTCCGGTCTGCCTCCGGCCTTCCTGGACGTCGGTTCCGCGGAGACCTTCCGCGACGAGACCGTGGCCTACGCCTCCCGGATCTGGCAGGCCGGCGGGGTCGCCGAGCTGCATGTGTGGCCGGGCGGCTTCCACGGCTTCGACGGCTTCGCCCCGCAGGCGACGCTGTCCCAAGCGGCTCGGGCGGCGCATCTGGACTGGCTGCGCAGGCTGCTGGCGCAGTAGGCGGTGCGGGCGGCGGTCAGGAGCGTTCCTCGGCCGCCGCTCCTGTGCGGTTGCCGAGGAGGCGCAGGCCCAGCGGGGTCACGCTGTGCAGGGCCGCGGCGGGGGCACGGGCGTGGATCGTCAGCAGTCCGATCTCGGTGCGCAACCGGCTGCGCGGCGTGCTCAGCACCCGGTCGATCCCCGCTCGCACGCCGCCGGTCCGCGGGGCGGGAGGCGGCGGGGTGAGGAAATCCGGGAAGTACGGGGAGCGGGGCGGTACGAGGTCGCACAGGGCGCGGACCGTCTGGTCGATGCGCAACTGCTGACCCCCGCTGGTCGGTGCGCAACTGCTCACGCGCACCGACCACCGGCCCCACCGGTGTCCGGCCGCACCGCTTGCGCGGTGCGGCCGGAGTGCCGCGGGCGCTCCTCACGGAGTCCGCCATGGCGCATGATGGGCCGTATGAAAGAGCTGGCCGGGCGCATGACCGCGCTGGATCCCGACGCCGGTGCCGCCGTCCGGGTCATCGCCTACTTCGACCGTCTGGCCGAGACCAGGGCCGGTCTGGAGGCCCTGGTGCGCGGGGCGGCCGTGCTGGCCGGCTGTCCGGCGCGGCTCGTCGACGCCGGCCGACGTGTACGGGTGCGGGTCGAACCCGACGGCACACGCAAGGACACCGAAGCGCCGCCCGAGCCGGAGTGGCCCTGCGCGGCACTGGAGCCCGGCGGTGCGCCGGCCCTCTGGCTGGAACGGGCGGGGACCGGGCCGAGCGTGGTGGACGCGGTGATCCTGGAGCGTGCCGCCGGTGCGATACGGCTGGTGCTGGACCGCACCCGGGGCCGCGCCCCCGCCTCCCCCGCCGACGACCCGGCGCTGATCGAGACACTGCTCGACGCCACGGTGCCCGAGCCGGTCCGGTCGCACGCGGCCCGCCGCCTCGGCGTCGACCCCGCCGACCCTGCCGTACGGATCCGCGCCCTTGCCCCCGGCGACGGGCCGCCGCGCCTCCTGACAGCCCGGGCGGGCGCCCGCCCGGCCGACGCCGAACTGCCCGCCGGTCGCCTCGGTGTGGGCCCCGCCGTCCCCGTGCTCGACCTGCCGGGCTCCTGGGCCGCGGCCCGCACGGCCCTGCGGTTCACGGCCGAGGGCACACCACGGGACCCCGGCCCGCGTGTGGTGTACGCCGACGAGCTGGGCGGCGTCGCGCTGCTCGCGGACGTCGTCGTACCGGGTGCCGAGCCGCCGCCCGACGTGCGGGCCCTGGAAGCGGCGGCGGGCGCGGTGCCCGGAATGCTGGCCACGCTGCACGCCGTGGCCGCCACCGCGAGCCAGCGGGCGGCGGCCGCCGAGATCAACGTGCACCACTCCACACTCCAGGACCGCCTGACCCAGGCCGAGCACCTGCTCGGCTGGCCGTTGCGCACCCCGCAGGGCCGGCTCAGGCTGCAACTGGCGCTGACGATGCGGCACTTGGCGCGGCCGTAGCCCCTCGACGCACGGGGCTCAGCGCAACTCGTGGACCACCCTGGATCTCGCCGTCGACGTGGGGGGTTGCACTCGTCGAGTTCCTCGGCCGGCACCCACAGTCCGAGGATCGTCTCGCCGCCGGCCTGCCGCACGGGGTACCGGCCGAGGAACTCCGTGCCGGCCTCGAAACGGGTGCCGAAACCGGCGCCGTCGTGCTTGACGTTCCGATCCCGCGCGATCTTGATGGCGTGGTCCTCGTTGAGCACCGGGTAGAAGATCGGCTGCTCGGGCAACCGGGGCGGCCATGCGCGCCACTCCAGCTCACGGACCAGGTCCAGCACCTCGGGGCCGGTGGAGCACCACAGGGTCGTCGTCGGGCGGGGGCGGGTCTGGCGTTCGCTTTCCGGAGGGTTCGGCCGTCGCTGCGGCCGCTCGGGAACCGGACGATACCGGCGCGGCCGGTGCAGCGGCCAAGGGGTTTCGGGCGGCGACCGCGTGGTTCCGGGCGGCTACCGGAGGGCGAAGGACCCCCGGTGCCGCCAGTGGGTGCCGTCATGGGCCACGAGGTCGACCGTGGGCACGCGAGCCGTGAAGGGGAGGGCGGGGCGCAGGCCCGCCTCGATCTCGTCCAGGGTCACGTCGTCCTGGCCCTGGGCGACCGTCAGATGCGGGTGGGGGTCGTACTTCCCGCCGTAGGGCGGGGCTTGCGGCCAGCGGTCGACGACCGCCTCGGTGAGCCGGCGGAACGGAGCGTCGGGGGTGGGCGCGAGGAAGCACACCCCGGGAAACCGTCCGGATTCCTCGAACCGGACCTCGAAGGAGCGATGACGCCCGAAGATCTCGTCCAGGTCGGCGAAGGTCCCCGCGTCGACGACGGAGGCGGGCAGGAAGGGGAAGAGCACGGTGACATGGGCCGGGACACCGGCGCGGGCAGCGGGGTCGAAGCGGTCCCGCCAGGGCCGGACCAGGGGTTCCGCCTCGGGTACGGGCACGACCAGCGCCGTCTGCCCCGCTTTGAAACGACCGGATTCCTCGTCTGCCATGCCATGGGTCTACCAGCCGGACCCCTGCCACCGCGAGTCAGTGTACTTGTATACGCGCCATATCAGCTCTCGCTGACAATTTCACAGATGCCCTATCCTGGACCCCAGGCACTTCGGGACGGAGGACCCAGACCCATGACCGCGACGGACCCGGCGCTCACCGCGCTCGCCTCCAGCTGGTCCGCCCTGTCGGTGCTGCACGGCCGGATCGAGGCCCATATCGAGCGCGCCCTGCAGGCCGGGCACGACCTGAGCGTGCGCGAGTACTCCCTGCTGGACGTCCTGAGCCGGCAGCACGACGGAGAGGGCGGGCACCTGCAGATGAAGCAGGTCGCCGACGCGGTCGTCCTCAGCCAGAGCGCCACGACCCGGCTGGTCACCCGCCTGGAGGACCGCGGGCTGCTGACCCGGTACCTGTGCCCCACCGACCGGCGCGGCATCTACACCAACGTCACCGAGGCCGGCCTCGGGCTCCTGGAGCAGGCCCGCCCGACCAACGAGGCGGCCTTGCGCGAGGCCCTCGACGAGGCCGCCCAGAACTCGGAGCTCGCGCCGCTCGTCGAAGCGGTCGAGACGCTCCGCGTTCCCGCCTGACACCGAGACCTCCGCAGCCGGGTTCCGTCACTGCGGGGGTTTTCGTTTGCATGGATACTTGCAGACACCTACTACCCGCTCAGGCCGTTGAGTGCACTTGCACTTAACACGCGTCTGCAATTATTGTCGACGCCTGTAAGCGATACATGCAATCGCCTGGAAGGTACTTCCCATGCCTCTCGCCCTCCTGGCCCTCGCCATCGGGGCCTTCGGGATCGGCACCACGGAATTCGTGATCATGGGCGTGCTGCCCGAGGTCGCGGGTGAGTTCGGTGTCTCCATCCCCACCGCCGGCCGGCTCGTCTCCGGCTACGCCCTGGGCGTCGTGTTCGGAGCGCCCCTGCTGACGGTCCTGGGCACCAAGGTCTCCCGCAAGAAAATGCTCATGTTCCTCATGGGCCTGTTCGTGCTGGGCAACGCCCTGTCCGCGTGCGCCCCCACCTTCGGCGCCATGCTCGCCGGCCGGGTGATCGCCTCGCTGGCGCACGGCGCGTTCTTCGGTATCGGTTCGGTGGTCGCGGCCGATCTGGTCGCGCCGCAGAAGAAGGCGTCCGCGATCTCGCTGATGTTCACGGGCCTGACCGTCGCCAACATCGTGGGCGTCCCGCTGGGCACCTACGTCGGCCAGGCCGCCGGGTGGCGGGTCACCTTCACCGCCGTCGCCGCGCTCGGCATCGCGGGGTTCCTCGGGGTCGCGAAGCTGGTGCCCGAGCTGGGCCGCCCGGAGTCCGGCACCATCCGCAGCGAGTTCGCCGCCTTCCGCAACGTGCAGGTCTGGATCGCGATGGCGATGACCGTCCTGGGCTTCGGCGGGGTGTTCGCCGCGATCACCTACATCACGCCGATGACGACCGAGGTCGCCGGCTACTCGGCCGGTGCGGTGACGTGGCTGCTGGTGCTGTTCGGGGCCGGGATGTTCCTGGGGAACCTGGTGGGCGGGCGCTTCGCCGACCGTGCCCTCATGCCCATGCTGTTCACCGCGCTCGGTGCCCTGTCCCTGGCGCTGCTGCTGTTCACCGCCACCGCCCAGCACAAGGTTCTCGCCGCGCTCACCGTGACGCTGATCGGTGCGCTGGGCTTCGCCACCGTGCCTCCGCTGCAGAAGTGGGTGCTCGACCATGCCTCGGCCGCCCCGACACTGGCGTCCGCAGCCAACATCGGCGCCTTCAACCTCGGCAACGCGCTGTCAGCGTGGCTCGGCGGCGTCGTCATCTCGGCGGGGCTCGGCTACACGGCACCGAGCTGGGTCGGCGCCCTGCTCGCGGGCAGCGCGCTGCTCCTGTCCTTCCTGGCGGCCTTCCTCGACCGCCGCACCCGTCGGTCCGGCCGTGTCGTGGCCGCATCCACACCGGCCGAGCAGCTCCCGGCCCCCGTAAGGCACTGATCCATCCCGGGGGCCGATGCCACCGCCGCGGTGCGGGCCGCACTGGACGCCGGGCAGCGGTGCGTCGACACGGCCGCCGTCCACGGCAACGGGGCCGGCGTCGGCACCGCCCTCGCCTCCGGGCCTGGAGTACGTCGGCCTGTGCCTCATCCGCCAGCCCCGCTCCGGCCCGCGATCTGTACCGGGAGCCTCACTCGCCTGTATCAGCGAGGACATCGAGGTCTTCGACTCCGCGGCTTCGACTCCGTCCTCGGCGACGAGGAGATGACCGCGGTGGCCGCCCTCGACCGGGGCCCGCAGGGGCGGCTGCGGCTGCCGGTTCGAGGCCGTCACTGGGCCCATTTCGGGGTCCAGGTGTCCGCGTCCGGCCGGACCGTGCCGAGGTGTGCGCGAAGCGACGCCAGCGCCGGATGCGGGTTGTCCGTGCGCCAGACCAGCGAGTGCGGGTAGACAGGCGTGGGGTCGCGCACGGGGATGCGGCGCAGGTCGTGGTCGGCCGGCCAGACCATGCGGGTCTGTACGCCGACGAAGGTCGCGAGCAGCGAGGAGTCGGCGATGGTGTCGAGGAGCGGTTCGGTGCCGAAGTCGGGACCGGTGACCTCGATGGTGAAGCCGAAGGCCGCGGCGAGGTCGTCGTAGAAGGCGGCCCATTCGGTGCCGGCGACGTTGCCGGGCATCCAGATCCGGTGCCCGGCCAGCTGGGCCGGGGTGACCGCGCGGGCCGCGGCGAGCGCGTGCCGGGGGCCGGCCAGGAGTTCGAGGGGCTCGTCGTGGACGCGGGCCGCCTCGATGCCCTCGGGCAGCTGCCGCGTGGGGAGGGTGACGGCGCGGAAGGACGCGTCGATCGTGCCGGAGCGCACCGCGGAGATCGCCGCGTCGGCGTCGAAGAGCGTCACGACGTCGAGGGCTGCGTCGGGGTGGGAGCGGTGGAAGTCCCGTACCAGGTCCGCCGGGGCGAGCCGACGGCCGATCACGTCGACGCGCAGTGCACGGCGGCCGGGCCGTACGGAGGCCGCGGCGCGTTCCTCGGCCTGCAGGAGTTCGCGGGCGTGGGGCAGGAAGACCTGGCCGTCGACGGTGAGCTGGACCCCGCGCGCGGTCCGGGTGAAAAGCCGCGCGGCAAGGTCCTTCTCCAGCGCGGCGACCCGCTTGGACACGGCCTGCTGGGTGACGTCCAGGCCGAGAGCTGCTTCCCGGAACTGTCCGGCGTCCGCGACGGCCACGAAAGTGCGCACTGCGTCGATGTCCACGCAGCCCTTTCTACAGCGTCTGACGGTCGGCTCTATAGCGTCTGACGGTCGGCCGACCTACAACTTCGGGTTGTCGGATGACCGGCGCGTCGGTTGTTTGCCCCCACACCGTGCGACCGGCTTTGATGTCGCCGGTCGGGATTCGGGCGGGGCGGGGAGGCTGGCATGCGGGGCGGGCAGGCGCTGGGGCGGCAGTTCGGATGGCTGTGGGGGGCGTACGCCGTCAGCGCGGTCGGAACATGGCTCGCCTTCGACGCGTTCTCGCTGATCGCGGTGATCGTGCTGCATGCCGGGGCGACCGAGGTGGCGGTGCTGTCGGCGGCCGGGCTCGCGGTGGGGGCGGCGGTGGCGACGCCGCTCGGGCCGTGGATGGAGTTCCGTCGCAAGCGGCCCGTGATGATGTGCATGGATCTGGTCCGCTGTGGGATGTTGCTCACCATTCCGGTCGCGTTCGCACTCGGCTCGCTGACCTTCGTACAACTTCTGGTTGTGTCGATCGTAGTCGGCGCGGCCGACATCAGCTTCACCGCGGCAAGCGGGGCCTTCGTCAAGTCGCTGCTGCCGCCGGAGGACCTGCTCGCCGCGAACGCACGGTTCGAGGCGACCCAGTGGACCGCGACCATCCTGGGGCCGCCCCTGGGCGGGGTCGCGATGGGTGTGTTCGGGCCGGTGATGACCGTAGTGGCCAATGCGGTGAGCTTCCTGCTGTCGGCCGCCGGGATCCGGGCGATCGGCGGGACCGAGACGCATCCCGTACGGTCGGGGCCGGCGCCGGCCGGCGGTCTGCTCGAAGGATGGCGGTACATCCTGGCCCATCCGACGCTGCGGCCGATGTTCTTCAACACGGTGCTGTACAACGCTCTGATCATGGTGTCGCTTCCGCTGCTCGCCGTGCTGATGGTCGGCGATCTCGGCTTCGCGGCGTGGCAGTACGGCCTGGCCTTCTCCGTACCCAGCATCGGCGGCCTGATCGGCTCGCGGCTGGCCCGCCGGCTCGTGCCGCGGTTCGGAGAGCGGCGGGTGCTGCTCGTCTCGGGGATGCTTCGGGCGTGTTGGCCGATCGGCCTCGCCTTCGTCGGGCCCGGCACGGCGGGGCTGGTGCTCGTCATGGCCGTGGAGCTGGGGGTGATCGTGTCCTGTGCCGTCTTCAACCCGGTGTACTCCACCATTCGGCTGCGGCAGACGGACTCGGGCCGGGTGGCGCGCACGCTCTCCGCGTGGTCGGTCACGGGCAAGGCGACGGCCGCCGGGATGACCGCCTTGTGGGGCCTGCTGGCCGGCCTGACCGGCCCCCGCGCGGCGATCGCCGTCGCCGGTGTCCTTGTCCTGGCCACCCCGCTGCTGCTGCCCCGCCGTATCGCGGGCTCCCCGGAGATGGCGCTGCCGAGCGTCGACGAGGCGGCCTGAGAGACAGGGGTTCAAGGTGCCCCGATCCATCTGGTTCCGTGAGGAGTCGCCGCTCGACGCCACGGGCAAAGTGATGAAGGACCCCTTGCGACGAGGACGGACGGGAGCCGCGATCCGGCTCCCGCCGACGAACGGAGACTCCTTGTGACGACGAACCACGCGTCCGGGCTGACGGCGGACCTGTCACTCGACCGGATCGAACGCCTCGACGACGAGATCATCGCGCTCCTCGCACGCCGCCGTGCGATGGCCCAGGAACTCCCTGCCCCGGCCCGCGCCCGCGCCGCCGATCCGGCCTTCGCGGAGACCGTACGAGGCATAACGGGCCGCTACCGGAGGGAACTGGGCGGCGCGGGCGAACTCGTCGCCCGCGCGGTCATGGTGCTGTGCGATCCCAGCCGGGAGAACCGACAGCGGGAGAACCGACAGCGGGAGAGCTGAGCGTCATCGCGGTGATTCGCGGCCCGACGCATTGTCGTGTACAAAGTCTGGTCTTTGTGCGGAGGTGTGCTCCGGCACATCAAGAGAGTGTGGTAGGAGGCACGACGGTGCACCAGCTTCCCCTGTCCGGCATCACGGTGGTCAGCCTGGAGCAGGCTGTGGCGGCTCCGTATGCCACCCGGCAGCTTGCCGATCTCGGGGCCCGGGTGATCAAGGTGGAGCGGCCCGGCGAGGGAGACTTCGCGCGCCGTTACGACACGACCGTGCACGGCCACTCCAGCTATTTCGTGTGGCTCAACCGTTCCAAGGAGTCCCTCACACTGGACCTCAAGCATCCGCGCGGCATGGAGATCCTGCACCAACTCCTCGCCGGTGCCGATGTCTTCGTACAGAATCTCGCGCCCGGCGCCGCCGGCCGGCTGGGCCTCGGCGTCGATGCGCTCGCCGACCGCTACCCGCGGCTGATCCCCTGCACGATCTCCGGCTACGGGACGGCCGGGCCGTGGGCCGACCGTAAGTCGTACGATCTGCTGGTGCAGTGCCAGACCGGCCTGGTCTCGCTCACCGGAACGGCCGAGGAGACGGCGCGTGTCGGGATCTCCGTCGCCGACATCGCCGCCGGGATGTACGCCTACTCGGGCGTCCTCACCGCCCTGTACACCCGCGCCACCACCGGGCGGACGCACCCCGTGGAGGTGTCCCTGTTCGAGGCGCTGGCGGAGTGGATGGGCCAGCCCGCGAACTACACGCGGTACGGCGGCAGTCAGCCCGCCCGGCTCGGTACGCAGCACGCGACCATCGCACCGTACGGCGCCTTCCCCACGGCCGACGGCAGGCAGGTGCTGTTCTCCGTCCAGAACGAGCGCGAGTGGGCCGCCCTGTGCGCGGGCTTCCTCGGACAGCCGGTGTTGACGCATGATCCGCGTTTCGCGACGGGCTCCGACCGCGTCGCACACCGCGACGAACTCAACGCGATCGTCGCCGAGCGCTGCGCCCGCTCCGACGCCGAGGAGGTCCTGAAGGACCTGGAGGAGATCGGCATCGCCTGCGCCGGGGTCAACGACGTCGCCGCGTTCCTGGACCACCCGGTGCTGGCCGCCCGCGAGCGCTGGCGCGAGGTGGCCGTGCCCGGCGCGACGGTGCAGGCGCTGCTCCCACCGGCCGATCTCGCGGGCCTCCCCGCGCGCATGGATCCCGTGCCGGCGGTGGGCGAGCACACGGAAGCGATCCTCACCGGCCTCGGCCTCGCCGCCGACTACATCGAGGCGCTCCGCACCGACGCCGTCATCTGACCTCCGGCGATGTGGAGTTGCGCCCCATGAGCGTCCTGGACATCCTCTCGGACGACGAACGTCTCGTCGTCCGGAACGTGCGCGAGTTCGTCGACAACGACGTCAGGCCCGTCGTCCAGAAGCTGGAGCACGCCGACACCTGTCCCGAGAACCTCATCGAGCGGATGAAGGACTCGCCATCTACGGCCTGGCCATCCCGGAGGAGTACGGCGGCAACCCGGTTTCCACACCGTGCTTCGTCCTCGTCACCGAGGAACTCGCGCGCGGCTGGATGAGCCTGGCCGGAGCGATGGGCGGACACACCGTCGTCTCCAGACTCCTTCTGCTGTACGGCACGGAGGAGCAGAAGCAGCGGTATCTGCCGAGGCTGGCCACCGGGGCGGTGCGTGCCACGACGGCGCTCACCGAGCCGGGCGGCGGCTCGGACCTGCAGGCGCTGACGACCGTGGCGCGCCGCGAAGGCGGGGAGTACGTCGTCAACGGGGCGAAGACCTGGATCACCAACTCCCGCCGCGCCGGCCTGATCGCGCTGCTGTGCAAGACCGACCCGGCCGCCGACCCCCGTCATGCGGGCATCTCGGTGCCGCTGGCCGAGCCCGGCCCGGGCCTCGTCGTCTCGCGCGATCTGCCCAAGCTCGGCTACAAGGGCGTGGAGAGCTGCGAGCTGTCCTTCCAGGACGGCCCGGGAGGTCGACGCCGGGCGCCGGGTCGACATGGAGGCGGGCATGGCGAAGCTGTTCGCGTCGGAGACGGCCATGGAGATCGCGCTCAACGCCGTGCGGATCCACGGGGGTTACGGCTACTCGACAACTGCCCGAACGGTGCCAGGCGGTGGACCAGCCCCTCGGCGACGAGGTCCTGGAACGCCCGGCGCACCGATCGCCGAGGCCGGGGCTGAGCATCACCGTCGCCGACGCCACGCCGGAGACCGCCAAGCACCTGGGGTGCGAACCGGGGCGCGCCCTGCTGCGCGTCGACCGCGTCCACCGGACGGTCGCCGGACGGCTCGTCGAACTGGCCATCAGCCACTTCCTGCCCGAGCCCCACTCGTACCGTGGGCGGCTGCGGCGCGGCGGTCAGTGGTGCCGGGGGCGTTCAGGGGCTGCCCGGGGGCACGTTCTGCTGTGCCTCACCAGGGCAGCGGGCCGTTGACGTCGAAGAAGCCGCCGGTCGGACCGTCGGGCGCGACCTGCGCCATGCGCACGATGATCTCGGCGGCCTGCCCGACGGTCTGGGTGCCGGTGTTGCCGTTGAGGTCCGTCCTGGTGAAGCCGGGCTCGACGGAGTTGATCCGCATGTCCGGGAAGGCCTTCGCGAACTGCACGGTGAGCATGTTGACCGCGGTCTTGGAGGTCGGATAGGCGATGCCCGGATAGAAGTGCGCGGCGTGGTCCGGGTCGGAGAGATGCGTCAGAGAGGCCAGTCCGCTGCTGACGTTGACCACGACCGGCGCGGCCGAGCGCCGCAGCAGCGGCAGGAAGGCGTGGGTAACGCGGACGACGCCGAAGACGTTCGTCTCGAAGGTGTTGCGCATCTGGTCGGCGGTCACGGTCTCGGCGGTGGGCACGCTGTTGCCCTCGCCGCGGGTCTCGATCCCGGCGTTGTTGATCAGTACGTCGAGTCCACCGTCCGCCTCGACGGCCTTCGCCGCGGCCTCCACCGTGGCGTCGTCGGTGACGTCGAGGAGGACGAAGCGTGCGCCCAGCTCTTCGGCGGCCCGGCTTCCGCGCTCGGGGTCGCGGGCCCCCACGTATACGGTGTGACCTGCGGCGATAAGCTGGCGGGCGGTCTCGTGGCCGATGCCCTTGTTGGCTCCGGTGATCAGTGTTGTCGTCATGCGTCCAGACTCCGGCGCGACGGCGCGATCAGCCAGGAGACCCTTCTTCCTGGGACTGGCAGTACCAGGCACGGGTGCGGCCCGCGGTGTTCACTGGGGGCATGACGGCGACGGAACTCGGACGTGCGCTGCGGCGCTGGCGCGACCGCGTCGCCCCGGAGACGGCGGGGCTGCCCTCCGGCGGCCACCGGCGCGCGGCCGGTCTGCGGCGCGAGGAGCTGGCCCTGCTGGCCGGGATCTCGGTCGACTACGTCACGCGCCTCGAACAGGGCCGGGCGGCCAACCCGTCCGGGCAGGTCGTCGAGGCGCTGGCCCGGGCGCTGCGGCTGTCCGGGGACGAGCGGACGTATCTGTACGGTCTGGCGGGGCTGGTGCCACCGGGGCCCGACGTGGTGCCCGGGTTCATCACGCCCAGTGTCCAGCGGTTGCTGGACCGGCTGGTGGACACGCCCGTCGCGGTCTCCGACGCGGCCATGACGCTGCTGCTGGCCAACCCGATGTACGCGGCGCTGATGGGCGACCCGTCCGGCCTGCGCGGGTTCGAACGCAACGGCGTGTGGCGCAACTTTCTCGGCTTTCCGAGCAGGGTGCGGCACACCCCGGAGGAGTGGCGCGCCTTCCAGGTCGGCATGGTCTCCGAGCTGCGCACGACCGCCGCCCGCTATCCGGCCGACCGTCGACTGCGCAGCCTGATCGCTGAGTTGCGCGCGAAGAGCGAGAGGTTCGCGGAGCTGTGGGACGCGGGTGTCGTCGGCCGGCTGGCGGCCTCGCGCAAGACGGTCGAGCATCCGCAGGTGGGCATGGTCACGCTGGACTGCGACCTGCTCCGGGTGGAGGAGAACGACCTGCACATCCTCGTCTACTCGGCCGAACCGGGCACCGAGGCCGCCGAGAAACTGGATCTCATCTCCGTGATCGGCACGCAGAGCCTGGTCGACAAGGGCTAGCGGAGCATCTCCTCGGCCAGGGGCTCCCACAGCCACACCGCGGACGAGATCTGGGACCCCTGCACGAACGGCCTCACCGGCAGCTCAGAACCTGCGAACCGGCACCGCGGCGCACGCGGGGCAGGTTCGCAGGCTCCGATGCCTACTGCTCGCCGCTCCTCAACGCGACAGACGTGCCGCGGCACCCTGGGCGCCCGGCGCGAGAGCCCGGCGTATCGCCCGGGTGACGATCGGGGGCAGCAGGTCCACACCGATGCGGCGGACCCGGGAGCGGGGACGGCGGCGGGCGGAGACCGCAGGAGCGGCGGGCGCGGGAGCAGCGCCCGGCGTCGGGGGCTTGGGCGCCTCGGCTGCCGTGTAGTACCGGGAGCGAGGGAAGGGCGGCGGCTGCATTCCCTTCTGGGCGCGGGTGCGGACCAGGACGTGCCCCGCGGCCTTCTGGACGCTCAGGCCGACGTCCGTGCGGTCCCTGAGCATCGCCAGCAGTTCCTCCTGCACCGGCTCCGGATCACCCCAGGTGCCGTACAGCTTCTGGGTGCTGAGACAGATCGGGCGCAGTCCGCGGTTGAGCACGGCCTCCCAGGTGGCGACCGAGACGCCGGGGGTGTGCTCGGAGCGGAAGTCGTCGAGGACGACGATGCCGTCGGGCACCAGGAGGTCGTGGGCCGCGCCGATGTCGTCGCGGACGTGCTCGTACAGGTGTGAGGCGTCGATGTGGACGAGGCGACAGCTGTCCGGGGCCACTTCCTTCGAGATCACGGAGGTGGGGGCCTCGATCACCCTGGGCAGGGCGTCGTGAAAGGAGAGGTAGTTGCGCTCGAAGGCCTGGCGGGTGAGCGAGGAGTACGACTTCGCCGTCTCGGCCTGGTTGGCTCCGTCCGGAGCATCGCCGCCGAAGAGGTCGCAGACCGTGAACTCCTCGCCGTCCTGGCGGTGTTGGCCGAGCAGGATCGCACTCTTGCCCATGTAGGCGCCGAGTTCCAGCAAGTCGCCCCGGAAGCCGCGCGTCTCCTGCCGCTCGAGGAACCAGGTGAACAGCACCTGATCCAACGGCGGGAACCAGCCCGGGACGTCTTTCAGCTCGCCGGGGTTCTTGTCAGTTGCTTGTGCAGTCGCCATGAAGGGAACCTACTCACTGGAGACCGAACAAATTGTCGTCCGACTGAACGTCCAGTGAACAGCTCGGCACAGCCCTCAACGGGCGCCGGGAAAGCCGTCCCCGGCGCCGGCCGGGCGGCCCGATTCCCACACGCGCTCGAACTCTGCCTGGAAGTGCTCGTACCAGTGGCCGTCGCGCCCCGGCTTCACGGTGAAGACGGCGTCGCCGCTGGCGGAACTGTGGGAGTAGACGTCGACGTAGATGATCCCGTTCGAACGCCCGGGATCCAGGAGCATCAGCCCGTGGGCGGGCACGAAGGGCAGGAACCTGACCTCGACCCTGCCGTCCGCTCCCGGTCTCTCCACGAGTTCCTTCAGGAGGTCGATCGAGGGGCGCAACCGGTTCTCGTAGACCTCGGGCCGGTTGGCGATGGTGCTGCGCCGGGCGGCCTCCGCGGGTGCCGTCGACGTGGGGTCGATGAGTGCGACCTTGACGACTGCTCCGGCGAGGGCCCGCTGCTCCAGTAGGTCGACGAGGTTGCGCAGGGTTCTGGCGAGGGTGATGCCGACGATGCCGATGTCCCGTGCGGCGCGGACCTGCTCGACGGCCTCGGGTTTGTCGCTGCTGAAGAAGTCCACCGCGGAGACCTCCCCCGAGCGGCCCGCCCGGACCTCCGCGGCGAGGTCGGCGATCTGGCGCCGGCTGCCCAGCAGGCTCCCGGCCAGCAGCGCGAGTGTCGCCAGGGTGGCGGCGGTGAGGACCTTGCCGCCGGCCACGTCGAACACGCCGAGTACGGCGAGGGTCAGGGAGAGCAGCGCAGTGACGTAGAGCTCCAGGTTCTCTCCCGCGGAGAGATCGTCACGCAGTCGCCGTAGGAAACGCATGCCGATCATCGTCGGGATACCGGCATGTATCCGTCAACGCCACGAGAGGGACTGCCAGTGGACTCCGGCACCATCTCAGTGCGTTGGTCACGCCTCGTTCGATCTGGTCGCTGCCGCAGAAGACGGCGTCCGCGCCGGGGGCCGTGCGCAGAACGGCGTCGCGCGGACGACGGCGCGGGCCGGCGCCGAGGTCGTCGTACGGATGCCGGACTGGTGTCCGAACTTTCCCTGTGGGTGGGCGAGTTGGAGCGCCCCGTCCACCGGGGCCGGGCTCGCCGAGGACCTCGTCGAGCCGACCGGCGGTCATGGTCAGCCCAGCGACTTGAGCAGCTCCGTGGCGAGGGGGGCGGACGAGGCAGGGTTCTGGCCGGTGACGAGGTTGCGGTCGACGACGATGTGCGGCGCCCACGGCTCACCCACCTGGACCTGCACGCCGGCCTCGGTCAGCCGGTCCTGGAGCAGCCACTTGGCCTTGTCGGCGAGGCCGGACTGGGTCTCCTCGGCGTTGGTGAACGCGGCCACCCGGTATCCGGCGAAGGCGTTGACGCCGTCCTGTTCGGCGGCGAGCAGCGCGGCGGGGCCGTGGCAGACGACGCCGAGCGGTTTGCCGGACTTCAGGGCGAGGGTGAGCAGCTTGCCGGAGTCGGCGTCGACGGCGAGGTCCTCCATCGGGCCGTGGCCACCGGGGTAGTACACGGCGGCGTAGTCGTCGAGGTTCACGTCCGCCAGGCTGATGGGGTGCTGCAGCTCGGTGGCCGCGGCGAGCACGCCGGCGACGCGGTCGGCGTTCTCCTGACCGCCGTTGTACTCGGCGGCCAGGCTGCCCTTGTCCACGGTCGGCGCGACGCCGCCCGGGGTGGCGACGACGATCTGGTGACCGGCGGCCTTGAACGCCTCGTAGGGGGCGACGGCCTCCTCGGCCCAGAAGCCGGTGGGGTGGCGGGTGCCGTCGGCCAGCGTCCAGTAGTCGACGCCGGTCATCACGAAAAGGATCTTCGACATGGTGTGTCTCCGAGGGTCGTCAGCGTGGTGGTGTCCCCGACCGTAAGCCCCGCCTGCCATTGGAATCCAATAGGCTCGTCGATATGAGGGATAGGGAAACCAATGATCGGGAGGAGAGAGCGCAGGCCGGCGGCTCAGCAGCGCTTGATCTGAATCTGCTGCGCACGTTCCTCGCCGTCTACCGTACGGGCTCCTTCACGGCCGCGGCGAGGCTGCTCGGGCTGTCGCAGCCCACGGTCACGACGCAGGTGCGCGCGCTGGAGCGGCAGTTGGGCCGGGAACTGTTCCAGCGCCAGGCGCGCGGGGCCTCCCCCGCTCCGTACGCGGACGAGCTCGCTTCCCGGATCGTGCAGCCGCTGGACTCCCTCGCCACGATCAGTGGTCGGGGCGGGGCGGCCGACGAGCGGCCGCCGGAGCCGGTGCACCTTGCGGGGCCGCGCGAGTTCCTGACCCTTTCCGTCCTGCCCGGCCTCGCGCCGCTGGTGGACGGAGGTGTACGGCTGCGCATCACCCCCGGCCTGACCGAGCCGCTCCTGGACGGCCTGCGGGCGGGCCGCCACGACTTGGTGATCGCGACGTTCCGGCCGCGCGGCCGGGCCCTGGCCGCGGTGCCCCTCGGGGACGAGGAGTTCGTGCTGGTCGCCGCCCCCTCCTGGGCCGAGCGCATCGGCGGGCCGGCCCGGATCTCCGCCGTCGGGCCCGCCGCTCTCCACGGCGTGCCCTTGGTCGCCTACGCCGAGGACCTGCCGATCGTGCGCCGCTACTGGCGTCATGTCTTCGGCAGGCGTCTGGTCTGTCAGCCGGCCGTCACCATGCCCGACCTGAACGCGGTCAGGGCCGCGGTCCTCGGCGGTACGGGCTTCACGGTGCTCCCCCGCTACCTGTGCACCGCCGAACTGACCTCGGGCGCCCTGGTGTTGCTGCACGACCCGGACGACCCGCCCATCAACACCGCTTTCCTCGTCCAGCGCCCCGGCGCCGCCGTCAACCCGCACGTCGCCCTGGTCCGCGACCACCTGCTGCGGGCCGGGCAGGGCTACTGAGCGGGGCGGGCGAAGTCCGCTGCGGCTCGGCCGCGGCCCGAAGGGGCACGCGGAACTGCGCGACCAGCCACAACGGCACCGCAGACAATCAACTCCCCGTCCCGGCCCCACCAGCGGAGCGCTTCGCACCCGCCATGATCGCCTCCCGGATGCGGTGGTACGTACCGCACCGGCAGACGTTGCGGATCTCGTCGAGGTCGGCCTCGCTGATGTCGCGGCCCTCCTCGCGGGCCTGGCGGACCTTGGCGACCGCGGTCATGATCTGGCCGGGCTGGCAGTAGCCGCACTGTGCGACGTCGTACTCCAGCCAGGCCTCCTGCATCGGGTGGAGGTCCTTGCCGACGGTGGCGGGCAGCCCCTCGATGGTCGTCACCTCGTCGGTGGGGGCGAGGTCCTTCACGGGGACGCTGCAGGGGTTGAACGCCTTGCCGTTGATGTGGCTCGTACAGGCCTGGCACACGCCGAGCCCGCACCCGTACTTCGGTCCGGTGACGCCCAGGACGTCCCGCAGCACCCACAGCAGCCGTACGTCGTCCTCGATGTCCACGGTCACCGGTGTGCCGTTGAGGATGAAGGTGTGTTCGGGCACGAAGGGCCTCCTGGGCTCCTAGTAGGCGCGGTTCAGGCCGTCGGTGGGGGACGCCGGGACCGGCGGGGTCGTGGGCAGCGGCTCGAAGCCGAGGGGGCCGTCGTGGTTGATCGGGAAGGTGGTCGGCATGGTGCCGGTCGCGCGCCCGTACGCGCAGGCCACGGCCGCCATCGCGCCCGCGACGGCCAGCTCGCCCGCGCCGCCGGGCTTGCCGGTGGTCGGCGGCATGACGACGATCTCCAGCTCCGGCGGGGTGTTCCACTGCCGGGTGTAGAAGTAGTTGTCCCAACTGCCTTCCAGGAAGCGCCCGCCCGCGAGGTGCAGTCCGGAGCTGAGGGTGATCGCGATGCCGTCCATGATGCCGCCCATCATCTGGGCCTGGAGGCCGCGCGGGTTGACGGCCAGCCCGGCGTCGACCGCGCACACGACCTTGGTGACCCGTGGCCCGGTGTACGCGTCGGGGACCTTGCGGCCGGTGGTCCCCGGGCGGCAGTCGATCTCGGCGAGGACGGCGACGTGGGCGTGGTACTCGGGGTGCAGGGCGATGCCCTGGGCCGTGCCGGCCGGCATGCTCCGCCCCCACTCCCCCACCTCGGCGACCTTGTCCAGGACGGCCCGGGCCCGCTCGTCCTTCAGGAACGCGCGGCGGAACCGATAGGGGTCCTGGCCCATCCGCCTGGCCAGCTCGTCCACGATCAGCTCCTGTGCGCACCGCACGTTGGGTGAGTAGATGTTGCGCATGGAGCCGGTGTGGAAGCCCTTGGCGGTCTCGCTGAGGAGCTGGGTGACCACGCCGAAGTTGTACGGGGTCTGCTGCGTGAGCGTGAAGATCGTCTCGGAGAAGGTGAGGTCACCGACCGGGAGCCGGGCCGCTTCGGAGGTGATGATCTCGCCGACGCCGTGGCCGAAGTCGGTGGCCACGGAGGTGTGGCGCTGGTCGTAGCTGAGCACCTGGCCCAGCGCATACGTGGCGCGCACCCGTGAGGTGGACATGGGGTGGGTGCGGCCCTGGCGGAAGTCGTCGGTGCGGTGCCACATCAGCCGGACCGGCTTGCCCGTCGCCTTGGAGATCTCGGCCGCCTCGGCGGCACCGTCGTGGAAGAGCTTGCGTCCGAAGGAACCGCCGCCCTGGGTGACATGGACCTTCACCGCGCTCGCCGGCAGTCCGAGGGTGAGGGCGATCTGCTCCTGGGCGGTGATCGGGGACTTCAGGCTGGCCCAGATCTCGGCCGAGTCCTCGCGTACGTCGGCGACGGCGCAGTTGGTCTCCAGCGCGCTGTTGCTCGCGAAGTGGAAGGTGAAGCGGGCGTCGACCGCCTTGGTCAGCAGGTCGAGGGCGGGCAGCGGGAGCTCGGCCTTGCGGAGTTCAGCGCGGATGGTGTCGTCGGAGGCGCCTTCCACGGTGCCGGGGCCCCACGTGACCTTCAGTGCGCGCACCGCGTCGATGCACTGCCCGAAGGTGCGGCCGCGGACGGCGACGCCCGTGGAGATCCGTACGACGTCGGTGATGCCGGGCATGGCCCGCACCTCGTCGAGGTTGTCGACGGAGCGGACCGTGCCGTTGATCGTGGGCGGACGGCACACCATGGCCGGCAGCGCGCCCGGCACCTGCACGTCCATCGCGAACTTCTTGCGGCCGGTGACGGCCTCCAGCGCGTCGACGCGGCGCTGCGCGGTGCCGATGACCTTGAACTCGGAGGGCTCCTTGAGCGTGACCGACACCTGCCTGGTCGTCACTCCTGCTGCCTTCTCGGCCAGTTCGCCATAGCCGAGGCTCCTGCCGGTCGCAGTGGAGGTGATGACGCCGAGCTTCGCCGTGAGGGTGTCGACGGCCTCGCCCAGTTCGAGGGAAGCGGCTTCGAGGAGCCGACCGCGGGCGACGGCGGCCGCCACCCGGATCGGGGTGAAGGTGGAGATGGTGGTGTTGGATCCGCCGGTGAGCTGGTTGAAGAGGAGCTCGGGGCGGGCGTCGGCGAGGGTGACCCGGACCCTGTCCAGCGGCAGGTCCAGCTCCTCGGCGACGAGCATCGCACTGGAGGTGGTGATGCCCTGCCCGACCTCGGCCCGGGGCAGGGCGAAGGAGGCGGTGCCGTCGGGGTCGACCCGGATGGTGATCAGGTTCGCCGTGGGCAGGGTGGCGTGGGTGAGCATGTCGTTGAGGTCGTAGATCTCGGCCGGTCCGGGCACGGAGGGGACGACCGCCGCGGCCCGGGTGGGCGCGAGGACGGCCTCGCCGAGCTCGGCGGCGACAGTCAGCGTCGAGGCGGCCAGGACGTATCCCAGGAAGCGTCTGCGCCCGATGCCGTCCGGAGCGGGGACGGCATCCGGCGGCTGCGGGTGTTCATGGGCTCCCATCAGCTGTCCTCCAAGCGCGCGGCACTCGCCTCGATGGCGGCTCCTGACTGTGCACGTCAGGCGCCTTGCGCGAAAGATCTCCGAGCCCCTTCCACACGGAAACGCCATAAGTCGCGGGACGTGTGAAGCGGGCCGGGCCGGCGGTCGGGCAAGAGCCCAATGGGTCGGCAGGCGGGGTTCTGCGAGCCCTTCCGGAACGTCCCACCGCCTGGAACCACTGGTCATCCGGCACGTCTGGCGGGACTGCCGGAGGGCACGGTCGTCGACGGCCGTTCGAGCCCGCCACGGTGCGCATGAAGTCGGAGCCGTGCGGTCCCGGCCGGATCGCGCTGCCGCTGGTGTTCAGGCGTGGGCGGGACGGCAGTTGGACGGCCGGGCGGCTGCACCTGCATATGAGGGCCGCTCCCCGGGCCGACCATGTCGAGGGCCACCGGATCACGGTGGAGGCGCTGCTGCGCGGCACCGTCGGGCGCGACCACATCAGCGTCCGGTACGTCACTGGTCTGATGGCCGACGCCGGACGGACTGCACCCGGACTCCCGGATCATCACCCCGCACTTCACACCAGGCCCTCACGTCCCGTCACGCGAGGGCCCTTCGTGCTGCCGCGAGGGCCTGTTCGGCGTATCCGCGCCCGAAGAGCACCGCGTGCACCAGCAGCGGAAAGAGCTGATGCAGCGCTACCCGGTCCGCCCACCCGTCGGCCGGCGGGGCCGCCTGCTGATAGCCGTCGAGTACGTCCGCCAGGTGCGGGCAGCCGAAGAGCTGCAGCATCGCCAGGTCGGTCTCCCGGTGCCCGCCGTGTGCGGCCGGGTCGATCAGCCAGGCATCTCCGTCGGCCCCCCACAGCACGTTGCCGTTCCACAGGTCGCCGTGCAGCCGGGCGGGCGGTTCGGCGGGTCCCGCCAGTTCGGGCAGCCGCTCGCAGACGCGCTCGATCACGGCCGTCTCGGCGGGACGGATCGTGCCCCGGTCGACAGCCTCGCGCAGGTACGGCAGCACGCGGTGCTCGGCGTACCAGCGGGGCCAGTCGGTGCCGGGGGCGTTGCGCATCGGGGCGAGTCCGATGTACGCGTCCACGGGGCCGCCCGGCGGCGGCGAGCCGAACGCGGGGGTGCCCGTGGCGTGCAGGGCGGCCAGGCCGCGCCCGAACCGCACCGCGGCCCGGGCCGTCGGCGGGCCCTGCGCGACCACGTCGGTCACCAGCCAGCGCCGGTCGTGCCCATGTACGTCGGGAACGCGGACCGTGCCGGCGTCGGCCAGCCAGCGCAGGCCGGCCGCCTCGGCCTGCGTCGCGCCCGGATCGTCACCGCGCTTGACCATCACCGACTGCCCGCCGTCGAGGCCCACTTCGGCCACGGACTCGGACAACCGGCGCTCGCCGCGGACCGTACGCCCGGTGATCCTGGCCGCGGCCGCGCCCGGTCCGTCGCTGTCGACGCCGTCGCCGTCGCCGTCGCCGTCGTAAGGGAAACCGGTGTGCACGGACACCAGGGTAGGACCGCCGTGCGCCGGCGGGAGTCGGTCCGGGGGCGGGTCAGTCCAGGGGCTCCCCGTCGTCGTCGCCGTCGTCGTTGGCGGCGTAGGGATGGACGTACCGCTCCTCGCCGAAGGGGATGAACCAGTCCTGCACGGCGCCCTTGGCGATGCCGTCCGTGGTCGGGGTGTACAGCCACTCGTGGTCCATGTCCTCGAAGACGCTGTCGGCGAAGACCTGCAGGGCGGTTTCGACCTCGTCGCTCAGCAGCTCGTACAGGTCGGCCGTCACCTCGGCCTGGGCGAGCAGGAACTTCAGCAGCAGTTCCTCGGCCACGCAGCTGGGCCCGCCGAAGTGCGGCTGGGTGAGGCGGCCGGTCATGGTCACGGCGGTGACCGTCAGGCGGCGGACGAACAGCACCGTGTACTGGAGGGCGAACCGCGGGGGCAGATCGTCGAGGACCATGAACGGCGCGTCGGTCTCCGCGACGGTGGGCCCGTCCTCCTCCAGCCCGGCCAGGTCCGTGAAGAGTTCGTCGACCAGCAGATCGATGGCGTACACGACGGCGCCGGCCGCGACCTCCGCCGCTTCACGGCCGACGATCCGCTCCTCCTCGTCCTCGCGGTGCCCGAAGGCCTCGAGCGGGAAGGCCCGCAGTGTCGGTGCGAGAGCACGGAGTGTTCGCCGCATGGCGTCGACTTCGGCGCGGTCGAGACGGCCCGACCCGGTGGAGGGCTCGGCCGCCGCGTGCCGGCGTGCGCGTTCAGCGGGATCCGCGGGCGGTGCGTCCGGACCGTCGGCCGCGTCGAGGCTCTCCTGCAGCAGTTCGGGGTGCAGGTCCACCCCGCATCTGGTGATCTCCCAGTCGGAGAGGGGTTCGCTGCGCTCCAGCAGCTCCGCGACGACCTCACGCGCGGCGTCCTCGGCGAATTCCAGTGCCGGGGCGTCGACGAAGAGCTTCAGCAGTACTCCGGCGGGATGGACGGCGATGGCGTCGTCCACCAGGTCGACCTCCATCCCGTCGGGTCCCTCGATCGCCGCGATCGAATCGAGCCCCTTGCGCAGCAGGAAGCCGACGCCCTCCCGCTGAAGAACGTCGAGCTCCGGGGCGCCTTCGGGGAGGTCCACGTCCACAGTCACCGCGTATGTCACACGATCATGGTGCCTGAGCCGCGGCATCCCGTGGGCGGGAACCTGCAGGAATCGGCGGCACACAGAACCCCCTTTGCATGACCATGCGAGATGATGCATACTCTTCCTATGTCCAAGGTCCTCACCTCCCTTCCCGCCGGCGAGCGCGTCGGCATCGCCTTCTCGGGCGGTCTCGACACCTCCGTCGCGGTCGCGTGGATGCGCGACAAGGGTGCCGTCCCGTGCACCTACACCGCCGACATCGGTCAGTACGACGAGCCCGACATCGCCTCGGTGCCCGGCCGTGCGAAGACCTACGGTGCCGAGATCGCACGTCTCGTCGACTGCCGTGCGGCACTGGTCGAGGAGGGCCTGGCCGCGCTGACCTGCGGGGCGTTCCACATCCGCTCCGGCGGGCGCGCCTACTTCAACACCACCCCGCTGGGCCGCGCCGTGACGGGCACCCTCCTGGTCCGGGCGATGCTCGAGGACAACGTCCAGATCTGGGGCGACGGCTCGACCTTCAAGGGCAACGACATCGAGCGGTTCTACCGCTACGGCCTGCTCGCCAACCCGCACCTGCGGATCTACAAGCCCTGGCTGGACGCGAACTTCGTGACCGAGCTCGGCGGCCGCAAGGAAATGTCGGAGTGGCTGCTCGCCCACGGCCTGCCCTACCGGGACAGCACGGAGAAGGCGTACTCCACCGACGCCAACATCTGGGGCGCCACCCACGAGGCCAAGACGCTGGAGCACCTGGACACGGGCGTCGAGACCGTCGAGCCGATCATGGGCGTGCGGTTCTGGGACCCCGAGGTGGAGATCGTCGCCGAGGACGTGACGATCGGCTTCGACCAGGGCCGCCCTGTGACGATCAACGGCAAGGAGTTCGCCTGCCCGGTCGACCTGGTCATGGAGGCCAACGCCATCGGCGGCCGGCACGGCCTGGGCATGTCCGACCAGATCGAGAACCGGATCATCGAGGCCAAGAGCCGCGGTATCTATGAGGCGCCGGGCATGGCCCTGCTGCACGCCGCGTACGAGCGCCTGGTCAACGCGATCCACAACGAGGACACCCTCGCCCAGTACCACAACGAGGGCCGTCGTCTGGGCCGGCTGATGTACGAGGGCCGCTGGCTGGACCCGCAGGCGCTGATGATCCGTGAGTCGCTGCAGCGCTGGGTCGGCGCAGCCGTCACCGGCGAGGTGACGCTGCGGCTGCGGCGCGGTGAGGACTACTCGGTCCTCGACACCACGGGCCCGGCGTTCAGCTACCACCCGGACAAGCTGTCGATGGAGCGCACCGAGGACTCGGCGTTCGGCCCGGTGGACCGGATCGGCCAGCTCACCATGCGCAACCTGGACATCGCCGACTCGCGCGCCAAGCTGGAGCAGTACGTCGGCCTGGGCCTGATCGGCACCGGCAGCCCCACCATCGGCGCCTCGCAGGCGGCCGCGACCGGCCTGATCGGCACCATGCCGGAACTGCCGGAGGGCGGGGCGGAGGTCATCGCCTCGCGCGGTGAGGTCTCGGAGGCCGACGAGCTGCTGGACCGCGCCGCGATGGAGTTCGGCACGGACTGACCAGCGGACTCGTCCGCGCAAGGAGAAGGCCGGCGCGACGCCCCTGGTGTCGGGCCGGCCTTTCCGTTGGACCATCGCCGGTCCCGCTGTCCGGAGCGCGCGGGCTCAGCCTGCCGCCGTGTGCAGGGCCCTCAGCACGTCCTCGTCCGTCAGCTGCTCGAACCGCTCGTAGCAGAGGCCCACAGCCATGAAGGACGCCGGCCGCCGAAGGCAGACCACCTCGTCGGCCTCGGCGCGCATCTCGTCCGCCGCGCGCGGTGAGCCGACCGGCACAGCGAGTACGACGCGCTCGGGGGCCTGACGCCGTACGTACCGCAGTGCGGCGCGGGCCGTCGATCCGGTGGCGAGCCCGTCGTCGACGACGATGGCGGTGCGGCCCGTGAGGTCGGGGGCGGGGCGGCCCTGACGGTAGAGGCGTTCGCGGCGGTGGAGTTCCTTTCGTTCGCGTTCGACCACCGGGGCGAGCATGGTCTCGGTCAGGTCCAGTTGACGGAGGGCGTCCTCGTCGAGGAGGGGATCGTCGTCGCCGACGATCGCTCCGACGCCGAGTTCCTCCTGGAAGGGGGCGCCGATCTTCCGTACGACCAGTACGTCGAGTGGGGCGTCCAGCGCCCGCGCCACCTCCCGGGCCACGGCGACTCCCCCGCGCGGAAGGGCCAGGACGAGGGGGTGCGGCAGGACGCCCTTCTCCTGCTGGATCCGCAGCCGCTCGGCCAGTTCCCGCCCGGCCTCGGTGCGGTCATGGAACTGCATCGCGGTCGCCACTCCTTCCCACACGGAGACGGCCCCCTCGGTCCGGTTCCCCGCGTACCCCGCGCGCGCCGGTCGAAGCACACGCCCCGGCCGTCCCTCCGTCTCGCGCGCGGCCCGTCGCCCCTCACTGCTCCGCTACGGCCTCACCTGCGGTCTTGAGGCGGTCGTCGCACCAGTGGCGCACCATCTCCGCGACCTGCTCCAGCGCTCCGGGCTCCTCGAACAGGTGCGTGGCGCCGGGCACCACACGCAGCGAGTGCGGACCGCTCAGCTCCCGGGCCGCCGCCTGGTTCAGCCGCAGCACCTCCGGGTCCATGCCGCCGACGATCAGGAGCACGGGGGCCCGTACGCCGGGGAGGACGTCGCCGGCCAGGTCGGGGCGCCCGCCCCGCGACACGACGGTCAGGGTGCGCAGTGGCCGCTCCGCGGCGGCCACCAGGGCCGCTGCCGCCCCGGTGCTGGCCCCGAACAGGACGACCGGAAGCTTCCCTGTGTCGGGCTGTGTTTCCAGCCAGTCGACCACGGCGACCACGCGGCGGCCCAGGAGAGGTATGTCGAAGCGGTACTCCGCCGTCGATGCGTCCCGGCGGTCCTCCTCCTCGGTGAGCAGGTCCATCAGGGCGGTACCCAGCCCGGCGGTGCGCAGTTCGGCAGCGACCGCGCGGTTGCGGGGGCTGTGCCGGGAGCTGCCGCTGCCGTGGGCGAACACCACGACCGCGCGGGCCGAGTCGGGCAGGACCAGATCGCCCGGGAGCGCCACGCCATCGGCGGGAACCGTGATCAGCTGGGAGATCATCGCCATCATCTTCTTCCTCGTGGCCGGCCCGGCGGGGCCTCGTATGGCCTGCCGGGTCACGGGTACCCGTACTGCCGAAGTACTTCTTTCGAGGAGATGACTCGGATGCTGCTCATCGGACTGCTTCTCCTCGGGGCGACAGGCGCCTTCACCGCCCTGGCGATCGCCGGCAACCTGTCCGGGGGCCCCGAATACACCGTCTCGGTGCTCGATCACCGGATCGCCACCATGAACACGCTGGCCGTCTTCAGCTCCGGCCTCGCGCTGGCGCTCATCTTCTGCCTGGCGCTGGCCACGGCGGTGAGCGGCGCGTCGCACCGCCCGACGCATCGCCGCCATCGCAGGGTGCGGACGCGCGGCAACGGCGGGACCACCCGTATCGACGACATGACGGGGCCGGACCAGCGGGCCTGAGGTGTCTCACCGGTGCCGCAGCCGCACGAGGTGGTACAGCACCGGCATCACGGTCGTGCGGTTCTCCTTCAGCGTGGGCTGCAGGAAGCGGTAGAAGCTCGGCTTGGTGAACTGGCGCAGGGCGACGGCGGCCAGGCTCAGGTTCCAGTGGGCGTGGCCGACGAAGCAGTAGTCGGAGGTCGTGCCGTCGAGAGGCTGCAGCAGCAGCGAGTTGTCGAGGCCGGTTTCGGCGGCGTACCAGCCCGCGAGGTGCTCCCAGAGTTCTGCGATGAGTTCGGGATCATCACCGACGAAGTAGCTGAACTGGAACAGGCCCTCCTGGCTGCGGCCCACGTCGGCGACGCACTTGCCGCAGCGGGCCGCCATCACATGGACGTCGCCGGCGGCCTGCTCCAGCCGTCGGCGCAGTTGACGGTAGGCGGGGGTGTCCTGCACCAGCTCGATGTCCTGCGGCGTCCTGGTCTCGACGAGGACGACCACGTCGTAGCGGGCCGGGTGGACGGTGTCCGACGGGTGCCGGCCGACGGTCGGTGCCACGGCGGCGGCCTGGTACACGCTCGCTCGTTTCACCTCGCCCAGGCTGGCCAGGTCCTCCGCCTCGGCCCGCAGCAGATCGAGCAGGTGTGTCTTGTCACGGCTGTGCCCGGGCCTGCCGATCCCGCCCGGAGGCTCCACCGCCGCCGCGATGTGGAGGTAGCCGGACGGCGGCGGCTCGGCGAGGTGCGCCGGAGCGAACTTGGAGCGTGGGTGAACGAGGGTGACGCTCATGGGATTCTCCCGCGGAACGGTGCGTTCCCTGGCCGTGGTAGCGCCTACCCGAAATGCCCGGCCTCACGCTCGCCTCGTCCGCGTGACGGCCACTACCGTGGGGGCATGGGCGGCGGCACGGTGACGCTGTTCCTGTGCGGCGATGTGATGCTCGGGCGCGGCGTCGACCAGATCCTGGCGCACCCCGGCGAACCGGAACTGCGGGAGGGGTACGTCGGAGACGCCCGCTCCTACGTCTGCCTGGCGGAGTCGGTGAGCGGTCCGGTTCCCGCCCCTGTGGCACCGTCCTGGCCGTGGGGCGAGGCCCTGCGCGTGCTGGCGGAAGCCGCCCCGGATGTCCGGATCGTGAACCTGGAGACGTCCGTGACGGGCAGCGCCGCCTTCGCGCCCGACAAGCTGATCCACTACCGCATGCATCCGGCCAACCTGCCCGCCCTCGCCGTCGCTCGCCCGGACGTCTGCGTCCTCGCCAACAACCACGTGCTGGACTTCGGCCGTGAGGGCCTGACGGAGACGCTGGACGCGCTGGCCCGGGCGGGCCTGCGGACGGCGGGAGCGGGACGCAGCGCCGGGGAGGCCCACGCGCCCGCCGCGGTGCCGGTCCCGGACGGCGGCCGGGTGCTGGTGTTCGCCCTCGGGGCACAATCCAGCGGTATTCCGCCGGGCTGGGCGGCGACCGCCGACCTGTCGGGGGTCTCCTGTCTGCCCGAGGTGTCGGCGGCCGCCGCCGCGGAGATCGTCCAGCGGGTGCGGGCGGAAAGACGTACGGGCGACCTCGTGGTCGTGTCCGTGCACTGGGGCTCGAACTGGGGGTACCGGGTGCCCCGGGAACACGTCCGCTTCGCCCGCGCCCTGGTGGACGGCGGGGTCGACGTGGTCCACGGCCACTCCTCGCACCATCCCCGCCGGATCGAGGTCTACCGCGACCGGCTGATCCTTTACGGCTGCGGCGACTTCATCGACGACTACGAGGGCATCGGCGGCCACGAGGAGTACCGCGACGACCTGCGGATCGCCTACCTCCTCACGGTCGCGGCGGACACCGGGCGGCTGACCGGCCTGCGCATGGTGCCCCTGCGGGCCCGGCGCATGCGTCTCGAACCCGCGCCGGACGCGGACCGCGGCTGGCTGTGCGCCACCCTGAACCGCATCAGCGACGCCGTACACGTGACCCTGGAACCCGACGGCACGCTCACGCTGCCGTACCCCGCCCCCGAACGCCGAACCGGGACCGGCCCGTGAACCGATGACGACTCGCATCCCGCACACGGCTACCGGGTCGAGGGAGGCCGGCCGTTCGGGAACCTCAGCGGTTCGGGGCCGCCCTGCCGATGTCCATCAGGGCCGAGTGCGGGTCCTCGGTGCCGGCGAGGTCGCCGAGGCTGACGAAGCCGACCGGGCAGCCGCCGCGCTCTACGACCGGAAGGCGGCGGACGGCGTACTTGCGCATCAGTTCGAGGGCGCGGTCGGTCGTGTCGTCCGGCGTCAGGGTCACCACGGGCGGTGGTGTGCACACCGAGCCGACGGTCGTGTCGGCGGGGTCCCGGCCCGCTGCGAGCGCCCGGACCACGATGTCACGGTCGGTGAGCACACCGAACAGGTCGCAGTCGTAGGCCACCAGCACGTCACCCACGTCCTGCTCACGCATCACGCGGGCCGCACGCGCCACCGTGGTCATGGGCTCGACGGCGGCCGCGCCGGGTGACATCACGTCGCGTATCTTCCGGGTCATGGTGCCTCCCAGGTCCTCGATCGCGAGGTAGTGCTTGTCGCCCGCGTAGCCCGCAGCGGAATCGGTAAACCGGCCGGCCGCCGTCGGGCGGAGCCCCGGCTCGGGCGTCACCGCAGTCCGGGCAGGCTGCGCAGCTCTTCGATCCTCAGGAGACGGGCCAGCGCCACGAACGCCAGAGCCAGTGCGAGCGTTCCCGCGGCGAGGGCACCCACGGTGGCCCAGGTACCGCTGCCCAGGACGGTGGTGCAGGCGTGTGCGGCGGTCCAGCCCGCGGCCGCGGCGAGCGCGGCGGCGAACAGCAGTCTGAGGTAGGTGCGCCGCACGGCGCCGTCGTCCAGGCGGCCGCCGGTCCTGCGGCGCAGCAGCCGTGCGGTCAGCGCGAGGCCGGCGAAGTAGGAGAGGGCGTAGGCGCCGGCCATGCCGGTCACGGACCAGCGGGCGGGCAGCAGGACGTGGCAGGCGGTGGCCAGGGCGATGTTCACGGCGGAGATCCACACGGCCATGAAGAACGGGGTGCGGGTGTCCTCGAAGGCGTAGAAGCCGCGCAGCAGCAGGTACTGCGCGGAGAACGGGATCAGGCCGAGCCCGAACGCCTGCAGCATGTGCCCGCCCGGCTGCGCGATGGTGGCGTCGGACGCGCCGTGGGCGAAGAGCAGTGTGCCGATCTGGGGCCCCAGGGCGAGGAAGAGGAAGGCCGCGGGCACGACGACGACGCCGGTGACGCGCAGCGCCCGCGACAGGTCGGCGCGCAGGTCCGCGACGCGGCCCTGCTCATCCGCGGCAGCAGCGCGGTCACCAGGGACACCGTGACGATGGACTGGGGCAGCATCCAGATGGTCTGCGCGTACATGTAGGCGGAGTAGCCCACACCGGCCTTCGTCCGTTGCGCGTCGGCGGCGTTGGCGTAGCTCGTGATCACCGCCAGGGAGACCTGGTTGGCCAGGACGAACAGCAGCGTCCACTTCGCCGCGTGGATACCGCTGCCCAGGCCGGTGCCGCGCCAGTCGAACCGGGGGCGGAAACGGAATCCTGCCGCCCGCGCGAACGGGATCAGCGCCAGAGCCTGTACGGCGATGCCGGCGGTCGTCCCGACACCCAGGAGCCGCACCTGGGCCTCGGTGATGTCCTCGACCCGCTCCGGGACGGTCATCAGGCCCAGGTAGGCGCCGAACATGCCGATCAGGACGACGTTGTTGAGGACCGGGGTCCACATCATCGCCCCGAACTTCTCGCGCGCGTTGAGTACTTGGCCGTAGATGCCGAACAACCCGTAGAAGAAGATCTGCGGGAGCAGGAACCGCCCGAACGTCACCGTGAGTTGAAAGGCCTCGTGCTTGTCCGGGGTGTCCTCGATGTAGACACCGACGATCTGCGGTGTGGCCCACACCGCGAGTGCGGTGCCCACGCCGAGCACGCACACCACGAGGGTCACCAGCCGCTGCTCGTAGGCCCGGCCGCCGTCGGAATCGGTGGCGCGCGCCCGTACCAGCTGGGGTACCAGTACGGCGTTCAGCGCACCGCCGATCAACAGGGTGTACAGGCTGGTCGGCACCGTGTTCGCCGTGTTGTACGTGTCGGCCAGCTGGCCCAGGCCCAGTGCCGCGGCCTGCATCACCTGCCGTATCAGCCCCGTGGCCCGGGACACGACGGTGGCCACAGCCATCAGCACCGACGACCGGCCCGGTCCGCCCGTCGCCGCTTTCCTCCGCCGGACGGCATGCCGCCCCCGTGCTCGTTCGCCCGTCGACGTGGTCAGCGTCGCGGGCTGCTCCCCCTGCTTCATCCGGCCAACCTATGCCTTCAAGATCTGTTCCGCGCATTCCTGCATCCGGAGGCGGTCTTCGGCGAACCACCCCTGCCAAGGCTCATCGAGCGGCAGCCAGGCCGCGGGCTGTCCCTCCTCAGGGTTCAACCGCATTCGCCGGTCGAGGACTTGCAGAAAGGTCACCCCCACGGTGGCAGCCCAGTCGGGGTGGCAGGAGCGCACCGTGACAGCCGCGGGCACCGGAAGGAGCGGTGCCCGGATGCCGGTCTCCTCGAACAACTCCCGGCGTGCCGCGTCGCGAGGAGTCTCACCGGGGTCCACCTTGCCGCCGGGCGAAGCAGGCGGGTTCGTCGATTTCTGGCCGGTGAGTCGCAGGAACCGACGCGTGCGTGGTTCACCGGCAGCTATGAGTAGGGCGGGTTCGCGGCCGAACGAGCTCGGGGCGAGCGGCCCGTCATCGCTGCGGTGTGTCTGGCCGGTCGGCGATCTGAGTGCCGTGGTCGGAACGGGCTTGACCTTGACGCTGGGTCAACCCTCCATCCTTCCGGGAGGAGCTTCCGCGCAGTCGCCCGGAACAGCTCCGCGAAGGAGGCAGATGACCATGACAGCCCAATCGATCGCCGGTCCGGCGATTCGCGTGCAAGATCTCAAGAAGTCGTACGGGAAGCTCGAAGTGCTGCGCGGTGTGGACTTCGACGTGGTGCCGGGCAGCATCTTCGCCCTGCTCGGTTCCAATGGGGCGGGCAAGACCACGACCGTGAGGATCCTCGCCACGCTCCTGAAAGCCGACGCGGGGGCGGCGAGCGTCAATGGCTTCGACGTTGTCACGCAGCCGGCGAACGTGCGGGAGTCCATCAGTCTCACCGGGCAGTTCGCGGCCGTCGACGAGATCCTCAGCGGTCGGGAGAACCTCGCCCTGGTCGCCAGGCTGCGCCACCTCAAGGACCCTGGCGCGACTGCGGATGACCTGCTGAGGCGTTTCTCGCTGAGCGAGGCGGGCGCGCGGCGAGTGTCCACGTATTCGGGTGGGATGCGCCGTCGGCTGGACATTGCGATGAGCCTCATCGGGAATTCGCCGGTGATCTTCCTGGACGAGCCGACGGCCGGACTCGACCCCGAGGCGCGCATCGAGGTGTGGGATGCGGTCAAGGAGCTCGCCAGCCACGGAACGACGGTGCTGCTCACCACGCAGTACCTGGAGGAGGCCGAGCAGTTGGCCGACCGGATCGCGATCCTCCACCAGGGCCGGATCATCGTGAACGGCACCCTCGCCGAGCTCAAGCAGCTCTTCCCGCCCGCCACGGTCGAGTACGTCGAGAAGCAACCGACTCTCGAGGAGATCTTCCTCGCCGTCATCGGCGGCAGCGACAAGAGCGAAGCCACCGGCACGACAACTGGGGGACGAGGATGACCACGTACTTCTTCAACGACACAGCCGCGCTCACGGTGCGGACCCTGCGCCACGTCACACGCAGCATGGACACCATCATCACGACCGCCATCACGCCGGTCGCCATGATGCTGATGTTCGTCTACGTGTTCGGAGGCGCCATCGATACCGGGTCGGTTCCGTACGTGAACTACATGCTGCCCGGCATCCTGCTCATGACCATCGCCTCAGGCATCTCCTATACCGCGTACCGGCTGTTCACCGATGTGAAGAGCGGCATCTTCGAACGCTTCCAGTCCATGCCGATCGCCCGGTCGGGTGTGCTGTGGGCCCACGTCGTCACCTCTTTGGTCGCCAACCTGATCGCGCTCGTGCTCGTCGTGGGCGTCGCTGTGCTCATGGGCTTCCGCTCAGGGGCAGAAGTGTCGGCATGGCTCGCGGTCACCGGCATCCTGCTCCTGTTCACCCTGGCGTTGACCTGGCTCGCCGTGATCCCCGGGCTTTCCGCGTCGTCGGTCGAGGGTGCTGGCGCGTTCGCCTACCCCCTCATCTTCCTGCCGTTCGTCAGTTCGGCGTTCGTGCCCACGAAGACGATGCCCGGCCCGGTGCGCTGGTTCGCCGAGCATCAGCCGGTGACGTCGATCGTCAACACGATCCGTGCCCTGTTCGCCCAGCAGCCGGTCGGCGACGACATCTGGACCGCCCTCGCGTGGTGCGTCGGCATCCTCGTCGTGGCGTACGTCTTCGCGATGGCCACCTATCGCCGGAAGATCGCCTGAGGCAGGCTGAGACCCATGCTCACCATCAGCCAGCTTGCGTCGTACGCCGGGGTGACGGTGCGGGCGGTACGTCACTACCACCGGATCGGGTTGCTGCCGGAGCCCGAGCGCGACCGGTCCGGATACCGGACCTACGACGCTGTCGCGGTCGTGCGACTGATCCGGATCCGCACCCTCGCAGACGCCGGTGTTCCGCTGGCCCGGGTACAGGAACTCCTCGCCGCCGGCCCGGAGGAGTTCGCCGGCGGCGTCCAGGAGATCGACAAGGCCCTGCGTGCCGAGATCCGGCGGCTGGAGGACACTCGCAGCCGACTCGCCAGGCTCGCCGCCGGAGAGCATCTGGCGCTTCCGCAGAGCGTCGTGGACTACCTCGACCGGCTGCGCGGTCTCGGCGTTGAGGAGCGGTACATCGAGATGGAGCGGGACGCCTGGATCATGATCGCCGCCCAGGTGCCGCATTCGATCGACTCCGTGATCGCCAAGAAGCACGAGGAGCTGGACGACCCGGAGATGGTGAAGCTCTACAGCCTTCTCAGCGGGGCACTCGACTGGCCGGCCGACGATCCGCGGATCGTCCAGGTCGCCGACATCATGGAGCGCTTGATGATTCGCGCTGTGGAGGTCGGCGAGGTGGGAGCCGATGACGGCATCGACGATCAGTTCGTCGACCTGCTGGACTCAGCCATGGTCGAGTCCTCACCGCACGCCGCGCGGCTGTTGGCGATTCTGGAGGAGCGGGGCTGGAGGGGCTGGACCCGCATCGAGCGAGTGCCTGCCGAGAGACTCAACCCTGAGCTGCCGCCATCGTGAAGGCAGGTCAGGGTCCTGGAGTGACGCTAAGTGGGGGTGCACGTGCTTCCCGGGGGCGGCCGTCTGCCTCAGCAAACAAGGTGGAACTGTGTTTCACACCCCGGCCTACGCCTCCTGGGCCAACCCGATCGAAGCACACTTCGGGCCGCTGCGGCAGTTCACCCTGGCCAACTCCCACCACCGCAGCCACCCCGCGCAAACCCGGGCCCTGCACCGCTACCTGCGCTGGCGCAACGCCAACGCCCGCCACCCCGACGTACTCGCCGCCCAGCGCAAGGAGCGCGCCCGCATCCGCAGCGAGAAAGGCGTCCGCCGGGGCGGACGCCCCCTGGCACCCGCAGCCTGAGAAATCCGGCGCCAAGTAGTCACGGCACTCAACGGACGTGGTGAAGTTCGCTGCTGATCCCTCGCCATTCGGCCTGCCCGAAGGCCCAGGCGCCGAGAAGAACCAGCACTTGACTTCGCCATAACCCGCTTAGCTGTTCGGGCCTACTGCCGAACCGTCTACTTGCTGCGACTCCACCGCCCTCCCCGGCACCAGGACGGCAAGCGTGCTGCGCGCTTCACGCCGCAGCGTGCGGCGTCGAGCAAAGGTCGCAGTGAGAGCGAGGACCGAGACGGTGCCCCCGTAGAACACAGCAGCAATCGTGGAGAGGAGCCCGATCGTCATCGGGCACGCACCTTTCTTCCCCCGTTCGGCCCGCCCGGCTTACAGCTCGGGGCGGGCGTTGATGCGTTTCCTCTCCACCATACGAGTGCCGTCAACTCCCCCTGCTTTCAAACTCATCGATGTCTCCCGCCCAGCCATCAGGCGGGATCCCTCCCCACCCGCCCGCGTGGCAAGACGGCCCGGTCTGCGCTCGGTGCCGGCCCCGTACGCACGAGGACGGAACGCAGCCCGTCCAGCCCGGCGAACCTTCCAGGACAGAACAACTAGCGTGCGGGCATGGATCACCAACAGGAGCCGTCCGTACGGCATTTCGACCACTGTCCCTGGCTGTTCGCCGAGAAGGCAACCGAGGAGCAACTGCGCGGCCAGCGGAAGCGGCAGCAGGCGCTCGGCGGGGACAGCGACATCGGTGAACGGTGTTACGTCGCCGAGTCGGCGGCGGTCTTCCCGGACCTGCTGCGGCTGGGCGACGACTCGTACATCGCGGCGCAGGCTTACGTCACCGGGGAGTTGACGACGGGAACGGACTGCACACTGAACCCCTTCACCACGGTGCGCGGCACGGTCGTGCTGGGCGACGGCGTGCGGATCGGCGCCCATACGTCGCTGCTCGGCTTCAACCACTCCTTCGACGCCGACCGTCCGGTCTTCCGGCAGCCGCTCACGAGCAAAGGGATCAGGGTCGGGGACGACGTGTGGATCGGCTCGCACGTGATCGTGGTGGACGGCGTCACGATCGGCGACCACTGTGTGATCGGCGCCGGAGCGGTGGTCACCAGGGACCTGCCGGCCTGGACGGTGGCGGCCGGGAACCCCGCACGCCCGTTGCGCGACCGGCGGGACGCCCCCGCCGCCGCGGCTCCCCGAAGCGCTCTGGCCCGGTTCGCGACCACCGCCCGCGCGCAGGCCGGCGACCTCCTCGCGCGCTGCTGGGACGGCGAACGGTATGCCGACCGGCCCGGTGCGGCACCCACTGTGCGGGCGCACTGCGATGCTGTCGAGATCGCCGACCTGCTGCTGGGTTCGGTGCCCGGGCAACTGGCCGCCGACGAGCACGTACGGCGGCTTGCCGCGCTCCAGGACCCGGACACCGGCTTGGTGCCGGAGGCGGGCGAGTCCCTGCCGTCCGCGGACGGCGACGGATTCATCGACGAGGGGGCCGCGCTCTACCACATCCTCTCCGTCGGATACGCGCTCGACCTGCTGGGCGCCTCCTTGCCTCATCCCGTCTGCGGAGCAAGGGAGATGACGGCACGTCAACTCGTCGCACGCCTGGCAGGGCTGCCGTGGCGCGACGGCGCGTGGGAGGCCGGGGCGTGGATCGACGCCTGGGCCACGGCCGCGCACTGGAACCTGCGGCACGGCGGGCAGGACAGCGGCACGGCGGAGGCACTGTTCGGCTGGCTGCTGTCCCGGGCCGATCCATGGACCGGCATGTGGGGCGACCCGTCGCCCCAGGAGGGGCGGCTGCAGGTCGTCAACGGCTACTACCGGCTGACCCGCGGCTCGTTCGCCCAGTTCGGGCTGCCGGTGCCGCATCCGGAACGGGTCGTGGACGCCGTCCTGGACCACGCCCGCGACCCCCGCCACTTCGGGGCGGGCCGGGAGAACGCCTGCAACGTGCTGGACGTCGCCCACCCCCTGTGGCTCTGCACCCGGCAGCTCGGCAACGGCTCGGGGCGCGACGGCCACCGTACGGCCGACATACGGGCGTGGGCGGAGCGGCAGCTGGCCGCGGCCCTGCCCCGTTGGCAGGACGGCAAGGGGTTCGGCTTCGGTCCTACGGGACCCGGACCGCAGCCCGGCCTCCAGGGCACCGAGATGTGGCTGGCCATCATCTGGTACCTGGCCGACCTGCTGGGCCGCTCCGACGAACTCGGCTACCGCCCGCGAGGCGTCCACCGCCCGGAGCCCGCGCGCGGCGGCCTGCGGCTCTGAGTCCCACCTGCGCCGCCACGGCAGTACCGCCGGATCGGCCTCGGTGTTCTCCACCCGGTGCAGGGCGTCGCTGATCGCCTCGCCGATCTCGGCGAACTGCTGCACCTGCTCCGGGGTGAGGGCGTCGAAAACGGCCCGGCGCACGGCGTCGACATGGCCCGGGGCTGCCCGTTCCAGCAGGGCGCGGCCCTCGTCGGTGAGGAGGGCGAGCTGACCGCGGCCGTCGGCAGGGTCCTCGCGGCGGTCCACGAGGCCGACCTCCCGCAGCCGGTTCACCGCGTCGGTGAGGCGACTGCGGGTGATCTTGAGTCGTTGGGTCGAGGAGAGGAGATGGGTGAAGTCCTCCGGCTCCAGCAGCGCCAGGTACGGGCCGGTCGGCGTGAAGGTCGGGTACGACTTGCTCTCGTAGAACTGCGTCTTCGTCAGCTGGACATCACGCGCGCTGACGTCGTTGGTGATCACCAGCCCGGCGACGTACGACGGCAGGTCCCGTTCCTCGACCACGGTACCGACGGGCAGCGGCGCCCCCATGACGAGGCCGAGTTCGACCTCGTGGTCCAGGAACTTCACATGCGGCCGTCGCCCTGTCCGCGCTGGGCGGGAGTCTGCCGGCGCTGGTGGAACTGCGGTTCGCCCGACCCGGCCGGCCTGGACGGTGACGAGGCCGCCGTGAACCTGGTCGAGTTGGTGCTGCGCATGCCGGGTGTGCCGCCGGACGACGCCCGCGAGGCCGTCCGGCGCCCGCTGCCCGTTCCCTCGGCCGAGGGAACGGGCGGGGCTTCCTACAAGGAGTCGGCGAGCTCCCGGTCCTCTGCCGGCAGCGGCTCTGGCGTCCGGTGCTCGCCGGCGCTCCGGCGGCCCGGCAGCACCGTGAGGACGATCACGGTCCCGGCGGCCATGATGATCCCTCCGACCAGGCTGGTCTGGGCGACACCGTGGGCGAAGGACTCGTGCACGGCGTCGACCAGGACCTGCGCCTGCTGCGCCCCGCCGGTGGGGTTCTTCGCGACCTGCTCGGCGACCGCGAGGCCACCGCCCACCGAATCCCTGGCTGTGTCCAGTGCGGCTGCCGGGAGGTGACCGCCGATCAGGTGGGTCAGCTTGTCGCGGTAGGCGGTGCCGAGCAGCGAGCCGAGGATGGCGATGCCCAGGGAGCCGCCGAGTTCCAGCGCGGTGTCGTTGGCGCCGCCGCCGACACCCAACTCGCTCTCCGGGAAGGACCCCATGATGGTGTCGGTGGCCGGGGAGACGCTCAGGCCGATCGCGAAGCCGAGCAGCAGCAGCGTCGGCAGGAAGTCGGTGTACGTCGAGCCCTTGTCGACCTGGGTGAGCAGGAAGACGCCCACGGTGCCGATCACCATGCCGGCGGTGACCATCGGCTTCATGCCCAGCTTCGGGGTCAGCCGGCCGGTGATCGCCGCGCCGAGGAAGACGGCACCGGCCAGCGGCAGCAGCCGTACGCCGGTCTCCAGGGCGTCGTAGCCGAGGACGAACTGCAGGAACTGGGTGGCGTAGTAGATCGCGCCGAAGGTGCCGAAGAAGAAGAACAGCACGGCGAGCATGGAGCCGCTGAACGGTCGCAGCCGGAACCTGCGGACGTTCAGCATGGGGTGCGGGTGGCGCAGTTCCCAGGCGACGAAGGCCAGCAGGCCGACACCGGCGACCACGGCCGCGGTGATCGGGCCGGCGCCCCAGCCGAAGTGCGGGCCCTCGATGGTCGCGTAGACCAGGCTGCCGACCGAGACGATCGAGAGCAGACCGCCGACGTAGTCGATCCGGCCCATCTTCTCCGCCTTGGAGGGCGGTACCAGCGCCAGGGCGCCGATGACGGCGACGACCGCGATGGGGACGTTGATCAGGAAGGTCGAGCCCCAGGCGTGGTCCTCCAGCAGGTAGCCGGCGACCAGGGGGCCGACCGCGATGGCGAGCCCGGAGGTGGCGGTCCAGGCCGTGATGGCCTTGGCGCGCTCACGCCTGGGAAAGATCGCGACGAGCAGGGACAGCGTGGCCGGCATGACCACCGCGGCGCCGATGCCCATGATCGCGCGGGCCGTGATGACCAGGCCGGTCTGGTCGACCTGACTGCCCATCACCGAGCCGCCCGCGAAGATCACCAGGCCCGTGACGAGCGCGCCGCGGCGGCTGTACTTGTCGCCGATCGAGCCCAGGACCAGCATCAGCGCGGCGTACGGGACGGTGTATCCGTCGATGACCCACTGCAGGTCACTGCTGCTCAGACCGAGGTCCTTGGTCATGTCGGGCGCGGCCACGATCAGCGACGTGTTCGCCATGACGACGATCAGCAGGCTCAGGCACAGGACCAGCAGGGCCCACCAGCGCCGTACATAAGGGCCGGCCGTCTTCTCGACGGGTGTGTTGGCAAAGAAGGGCATGGGGGGCTCCTAGCGGGACGAGTTAATTGCCCATCGATGTGCAGACTAGTTTATTGCCCACCAGTGTGCAAATATTGCGATTCCCCTTCCCCGACGCCCTCCCCCGGTCCCGCTCGCAACGGAGGTCTCGAATGACCGGCCGCCCCGCCCCGCCCGCGCCCCGGCGCCCTGCGGCCACCCGCGCCCGCATCCTGGAAGCGGCCCTGCACGAGCTGGGCCGCAACCCCGACAGCACCCTCGCCGAGATGGCCGAGGCGGCCGGGGTCGCACGTCGCACGGTCTATGTCCACTTCGCCGGCCGGTCCGCGCTGGTCGAGGGCATCGCCGCGGACGCCGCTGAGGCGATACGCCGCGCCGTCGCCGCCACCGGCGCTCCAGCCGCCGACGCCGCGACCGCCCTGGCCCGCTTCGTCCTCACGTTGTGGCCGGTCGGCGACCGCTACCGCGTCCTGATCGGCCTCGCCCGCCAGGATCTCGGCCCCGACCAGGCCGACGCGGTGCTCTCCCCCGCCCGCGACAGGGTCACCGGGATCCTCGCCCTCGGGCAGCGACAGGGCGTCTTCCACACCCGCGTTCCGCCCGCCCCGCTCGGCAGGGCCCTCGAAGCGCTGCTGCTCGCGCTCCTGGACGGCATCAACTCCGGGACCTGGGCCGACGACGGCACACGCGCCGCCACCGCGGCCCTGATCGCCGCGGGAGTCGGCAGCGATGTCGCGGCCACCACGGTTCACCGTCTGCACAACACCGGGCAGGCACCCCCACCCCGCTGAAGGAGAGCCCATGTACCAGCCCGACCACGGATACGAGGACGACGTCACGTACGCGTCGTTCGAGCCGTCCCCGCCGCCGCCCCGCAGAAGCCGACGGCCGGCCTTCGTCGCCGGCGCCGCCCTGGCCGCGCTGGTCCTCGTGCCCCTCGCGGCCGACCGGGCCGCGGCTGCCCACGCGGAGTCGCGCACGGCGGTGGCCTTCCAGCAGGGCATGGGCACGCCCGGGCGGCCGGACGTCCACGTCCACGGCTTCCCCGTGCTGACCCAACTGGCCTCCGGCACCCTGCGGCACGTGGACATCACCGCGCACGACCTGCCGGCCGACGGGTCCGACCGCCCGCTGCCGGTGACCCGGCTCGACCTCGATCTGCACGGACTGACGAAGTCCGACCACGACACCGAGGCACGGGCCCGCTCGGCCGAGGCGACCGCCTTCCTGTCGTACCCCGACGTCTCCGACGCCCTCGGCCTCGAGGTGTCCCAGGGGGCCGGACCCGGCCGGATCAGCGCGAAGGTCCAGCTGCCCTTCGGCGACGAGGCCACCGTGACGACCACGGTCTCGGCGGCCTCCGGCAACCGCATCGCCTTCGGGAGGTTCACGGTCGCGGGCGGCGCACCGCCCGCCGCCGGGGAGGCCCTGCTCAACAGGGTCTTCGATCGGCCGATCCAGCTGCGCAACATCCCCGACGGCCTCCACCTGCGTTCCGTCACCACCACGGCGACCGGACTCGACGCCCGTTTCTCGGGCGAGTCGGTGACCTTCCGGGCCGGGGCCGGCGCGCGGAGCAACTCGACGCAGGACGGCGCGTCGTACGGGAATGCCTGAGGACAGTCAACGGGCTCTCAGCCGTGGGCGGTTGAGGCCCCATCGTGTTCGGGTCGCGGGCGGCCTGATGAGGGCCTGCCCACGGGGCGCGCCCCCCGGAACCGTCAGGCCACCTCCTCGAACGTGTCCCCCTTGTGGTCCTCGGAGCGCCCGGCGCCGCCGGGTTCCGCCGGCCGCCGGTGGAGCAGCACCAGCGCCACGCCCACCGCCAGGCCCAGTGCGGGCAGCACGGGGAACCGGCCGTCGTCGGCGAAGCCGCGCGTGGCGAAGCGCGCGAGGGCGGTGGCGCATCCGGCCAGGCCCGGCCAGAGCAGCCATGGGCGGTACGGGCCGGCGTCCGGACGGGTTCGGTCGTACCACTTCACCAGGCCGCCCTCCAACGGCCGCAGCACCGACACCAGAGCGACCAGGACGACGCCGAGAACCAGCAGCCAGGGCACTCGCAGCGCCCACCAGGCGGGGGATCCGAGAACGGGCTCGGGTGCGAGGCGGGTGAGGTAGAACGCGGCGGCGAGCACGAGCACCGGCAGCATGTGCCACAGATACAGCGTCATGCTGACGCCACCCACCGGGCGCACCACCCGCCACACCCGCTCACGCTCCAGGAGGCGTCGCAGCCCCGGTGCCGCGAGGAGGCACGCGCCCGCCTGTCCGACCGCCCAGGACAGCATCGCCGCCGACGGTGGATCGGTGTTGCTCGGCGTCTGTCCGGTGACCAGGATCAGGCTGACCGGGAAGGGGCCGAGCGCGACCAGCGCCGCGAAGGCCAGTCCGCCGCCCGCGGCCAGCGCCGCCGGCACCAGCGGCCGGCGCTCGGTCAGCAGGCCGTCGCGCCAGCAGAAGCCGAGTTGGTACGCGACACCCCAGACGAGTACGTAGTCGATCACGCCGACGCAGGGTGCGTGCGCCGTGAGCACCACCGTGTCCGCGATCAGTGCGACCGCGCCCATGGCCATGGGGACGGCGAGCCCCAAGCGCCGGTGCGCCGCATGCAGTGCCGGGGTCAGGGCGCTGAGCAGCAGATACACCGGCAGGAACCAGAACTGCATCGCCATGGCCCACCCGACGAGCGCGAGGGTGCCCGGGTCCACTCCGACCGCCGAGCAGATCCCGACGGCGAGCAGGACCAGGCCGCTGTACAGGGCGGTCGGCAGCAGCAGGCGCACCGCCCGTCGCCCCACCCAGCCTGCGGCCGTACCGCCCGACGACCGCGTCCGCGCCCAGGAGCCCGCGGCCGCATGGCCTCCGGCCAGGAAGAACAGCGGCATGATCTGGAAGAGCAGGGTCAGCCACTGGGTCCAGGGCACGCTCGCCAGCAGTTCGGGGGCGGTGAGTTCACCGTCGGGGCCGTGCAGCAGGACGGTGATCAGCCAGTGGCCGAGCACGACCAGGACGATCGCCCACGCCCGCAGGAAGTCGACGTACCGGTCTCGGCTCATGCCTCGCCATGCTGCCCCAGCCGCACCACCGACGCGGCCCGGACGTCCGGGCCGCAACCGATCCGTGCCCGGTACGAGATCACCCGGTTCGGCGGCTCACACGTCGGCGTCCGGCCCCGCGTCCGGCTCCGCGCGCGGCACGATCGCCGCGACCTCCTCGACCACCGCACTCGCCCGCTTCTCCGGCACGCCCGCCGCGATCAGCGTCGCGACGGCGGTACGGGTCCCGTCGTCCTCCAGCGCCCCGGTGTTCACGTCCTCCAGCAGCGCGACCGTCATCGCCTCGAGTCCGGCGCTCAGCACGTTGGGCGGCAGCTGCGTGTGGAAGGCACCGGCTCGCTGTCCGCGCTCCAGGATGGCCGTGACCACCTCGCGGGCCGGCGCCAGGACCTCGGTCACACGCTCCGCACCCAGGTCCCGCCGGGCCAGACCCAGCAGCATCCGGTAGCGGTCCCCCACCGGCCAGATGCGCAGCACGAAGTACGCGAGCGCCCTGTCGGCGGGCTCCTCGGGCCGCACCCCGCCGACCAGTACATCCTTGAACGTCTCGGACGCCTCTTCGGCAAGTGCCTCCAACAGCGCTGTGCGGCCGGGGAAGTGACCGAAGAGCGTGCGCCGCACGACACCCGCGGCGCGCGCCAGTTCCTCGAGGGTGACGTCGGGATTCCGCCCGAGTTCCCGGCGGGCCGTGGCCAGGATGCGCGCCCGGTTGGACCGCGAGTTGCGGCGCTGCGGCTCACGGGCGGCGGAC
Source organism: Streptomyces guryensis (assembly GCF_021261325.1). GTDB lineage: Bacteria > Actinomycetota > Actinomycetes > Streptomycetales > Streptomycetaceae > Streptomyces > Streptomyces guryensis. Next base: position 70,515 of record NZ_JAJSBI010000029.1, read on the forward strand.
TTGGTCACGGATCAACCTCGGCGATGTGGGGGCGGAACGGCTGAACAGGCGGAACGGCGACCATTTTGGCACGGCGCCTCTTTGACCAAACCGGCTACGCAGCCGGCAGTAGGCGGCGCTCGGCCAGATATGGCCAGTTTCAGCCGCCCCGCGTGTGCGGAGTGACATTCATCTGTCACTGTGCGCTTGTTCCAGTGTCGAGATCTTTTCGATGTCATTCGGGAGGGATGCGTGTGCTGAGACGTGAGGCGTTCCGGCTTCCCCGGCATCCGGCTTCGGTCGGCTTCGCCCGCTACCGGGTGCGGCAGCACCTGGCCAGCTGGGGACACGCGTCGAACGACGAGATGACGGAGAGGGTCGTCCTGCTGGCCTCCGAGCTGGCGGCGAACGTCGTGCGTCACGGGCCCATCCTGGAGCGCGAGTTCGAGATGGCGGTGACGGCACGGGCGGACGGCTCCTGCTTCATAGCCGTCTCCGACGAGAGCCCGGCGCAGCCGGTCCTGTATGACGCGCCCACCGGCGACGACGAGAAGGGGCGCGGCCTGAACCTCGTCGACCAGCTCGCCCAGACCTGGGGTGTACGGCCCCGTGGACGCCACGGCAAGACGGTGTGGGCCCTGGTCCGCCACCCCCGCCCGCACACCACCGGCGGGCCGCACACACACGGCGGGTAGCGGACCGCCCGCGTCAGTCGTCGGCCGATTCGGCCAGGGCCGCGGCGCGCTGTTCGAGCCTCTTCAGGGCCGTCTCGCCCCACTGGAGGTTCGCCTGCTCGAGGGCGATCCCGCCCAACAGCGTGAGGTACGGGCCGATGCGCTCGGCGCCGGCGAGGTATTCCTCCTCGCTCCGCCCGTCGAGCATGCGTTCCTGCATGCGCCGGTAGCGGGCGAGTTTGGCGGTGGCCCGCTCGGAGCGCTCGGCGACCGAGGCCCGTACGGCCTCGAAGTCCGCGATGTCACCGATGTCGACGCACTGGACCTTGACCATCAGCTCGTCCCGCAGGGCCAGTGGCTTGGCCGGGATCTCGCCGACGTAGTCGCGCAGGACCTCCAGGCCGGCCTCGGTGAGTGAGAAGAGCCGCTTGTTGGGCCGGCGCTCCTGCTGGACGACCCTGGCGGAGACGAGCCCCTCGGCCTCCATCCGCTCCAGCTCGCGGTAGAGCTGCTGAGGGGTGGCCATCCAGAAGTTGGCGACCGATGCCTCGAAGCCCTTCGCGAGGTCGTATCCGGACGCCTCACCCTCCAGAAGCGCGGCCATCACCGCGTTGCGCAGAGCCATTGCCCCAATTTAACACCTTGTTGATTAGTCAATAGGACGACTACGGCGGGGTGGGTGCGTGCGTCGGTGTCGACGTCCAGCTGGTGGACAGCGGACAGCCGGCAGCGGGCGTCCTGGTCGCCCTGGCAGGACCGCGGGCGGTGACCGGCCCGGCTGCGGACTCGGCGAACGTCCTGCAGCACCTGTTGCCCGACCACACCCTCAAGGTCGTCATCGTGGTCGTGGCCCTGGACGTACCGGCGCTCGTGATGAGGGCGGCCGGCGACGGGCGTCCAGCACACCGCCTCCCCGGCGCCCCTGGCGGCGCGACCGCAGACCCGATTCCTCCCACGGCTCAGGAGGATCCGTCGGCGAGGGCGGTCACCGGGAGCAGCGTGGGACGCTTGGCCTGCCGGCCGTCGCCGGAGGAACGGCCCCGCATCCGCCGTACGACCCAGGGCCCCAAGAAGGCGCCCGCCCAGCGCAGTTCCGCCCCGACGGCCCGTAGGCCCGTGCGTGCCACCGCTTCGGGAGCCAGGGGCCGTGTCCAGCTGTCGTCGCTGCCCGGCAGGTCGAGGGCGTGGGCGACGGCGGCCGCGATGAGGGCGTGGCCGCGCGGGCTCGCGTGCAGCCGGTCGGCGCTCCACATCCGGGGATCGGCCACCGCCGGGTGCGGCCACGAGTCGGCCACGGCCACGCCGTGCCGTCCGGCCGCCTCCCGGATGCGGGCGTTGAGAGCGATGACGCGGGGTGCGAGCGGCCGCGCCGAGGGGGCGATCCGGCCGGGGTCGGGGAAGGTGACTGTCGCGACGCGGGCGCCCTGTCCGCTGAGCGCGGCGAACATGGCCTCCAGCTGGCCTGCGACCTCGTCCGCGTCGAACCGGGGTCGCAACACGTCGTTGAGGCCGGCGACGACCGTGGCCAGGTCGGGCCGCAACTCCAGGGCGGGCGCCAGCTGTTCGGCACGCACCTGCCCGGCCAGCCGCCCCCGCACGGCGAGGTTGGCGTAGAGCAGGCCCGGGCTCTCCCGCGCGATCTGCTCGGCGAGCCGGTCCGCCCACCCGCGCAGGCCCCGGACGTCGTCTCCGTCGCCGACGCCTTCGGTCTGACTGTCACCGACGGCGACGTAGCGCAGATATCCACTGCTGGTCACGGACCTACCGCCTCCCCGTTGACGCCACGCGATGACCGACCGACATAAGTAATTAATCTCATACTCGCATTGTTGACTATATCAGCCGGCCCAAGATCACACCGTACGTATGCTCATGCACATGGTTGAGCATCGAATGATTGACGTGAACGGGGTTCGGCTGCACATCGCGGAGGAGGGCGAAGGGCCCCTGGTCGTACTGCTGCACGGCTTCCCCGAGTCATGGCACTCCTGGCATCACCAGTTCGGCCCGCTGGCCGCCGCGGGCTTCCGCGTGGTCGCCCCCGACCAGCGTGGATACGGGCGCAGCGACCGCCCCGCCGAGGTGAGCGCCTACAGCATCCTCCACCTGGTCGGCGACGTCGTCGGGCTGATCCATGCGCTCGGCGAGGAGAAGGCGTTCGTCGTCGGGCACGACTGGGGCGCCCCGGTCGCCTGGCACACCGCGCTGCTGCGGCCGGACGTCGTGCGCGGCGTGGCCGGCCTGAGCGTGCCGCCGCCGTTCCGCGGCACCCGGCCGCCGCTGGCCGTCATGGACGAGAGGTTCGACGGCCGTTTCTACTGGAACTACTTCAACCAACCCGGTGTCGCCGACGCCGAGTTCGCGCAGGACACCCGCACCACGTTGCGGAAGTTCTTCTACATGGCGTCCGGCGACGCTCCCGGCGCCGGCGCGGGCAACCAGCCGCTGATCGACCCCGGCCAGGGCTGGCTGGCGACCATGACGGACCCCGAGATTCTGCCGGACTGGTTCACCGAGGAGGACCTCGACGAGCTCACCGAGAGCTTCTCCCAGGGCTTCACCGGGGCGCTGAACTGGTACCGCAACATCGATCGCAACTGGGAACTGACCGCGCCCTGGCACGGCGCCGTCGTCCGCCCGCCCGCCCTGTACGTCTACGGTGACCGCGACCCGGTCCCCGCCTTCCCCGGCACGCCCGAACTCATCGCCGCCCTCCCGGACCTGATGCCCAACCTGCGCCGCAAGCCCGTCGAGTTGGCGGGCTGCGGCCACTGGACGCAGCAGGAGCGTCCCCGCGAGGTGAACGCGGCGCTCATCGACTTCCTCACCGAACTCGCGTGAACAGTGGCGTGATCAGTGGACGGACAGTCCGCCGTCGACGAAGAGGGCCTGCCCGGTGACATAGGCGGAGGCGCCGCTCGCCAGGAACACCGCCGCACCCGCGAAGTCGTCGGCCAGACCGTTGCGCCCCACCATGGTGCGCGCGGCCAGCGCCGCGACCTTCTCGGGGTCGGACGACAGCCGCTCGTTGAGCGGGGTCATCACGAAACCCGGCACGAGCGTGTTGCAGGTGACGCCGTACGGCGACCACGCCTCGGCCTGGGAACGGGCCAGGGACTCCAGCGCCCCCTTGGACACCCCGTAGGCCCCGCTCTGCACGAACGCCCGGTGGGCCTGCTGGGAGGTGACGTGGATGATCCGTCCGAAGCCCCGTTCGGCCATGCCAGGGCCGAACCGCTGCCCCAGCAGGAAGGGCGCCTTCAGGTTCACCGCCATCGTGGTGTCCCATACCTCCTCCCCCAACTCCCCCATCGGCGGGCGCAGGTTGATCCCGGCGCTGTTGACGAGGATGTCGGGCTCCCCGAACGCCGCGGCCGCCTGCTCGGCGGCCGCGCGCACACCGTCGCGGCTGCCGAGGTCGCCGCCGACCCAGGCCGCCCTGCAGCCGTCGGCCGTCAACTCGTCGACCGTGGCGGCCAGTTCCGCCTCCCTGCGCGCCACGACCACGACGCTCGCCCCGGCACGTGCGAGGGCCCCGGCGATGGCCCGGCCGATGCCGGAACTGCCGCCGGTCACCACGGCGACCCGGTCGTTCAGCGAGAACAGTGCGGAGAGGTACGTCTGCGAGGTCATGCCCGCACCCTAGACAAGCCACTGCCCGCCGCCTGGACACGGGGCGGGCCGGACCTGTGCCGGTCAGGCAGCGGTGTACCCGAGTTGGCGCCTCATGTAGGGCGTCATGAGGGTCTTCGCCTTGGCCAGCACGGAGGTGCGGCCACCGAGGACCGCGCTCTCGCCGCCCGGCACGGGCAGCAGGGTCAGCCCGTCGGCCGGGCCGAAGGGCACGATGAGCGGCGTGCGGTGGATCGGCCGGTAGAGCCGGGGCTCCTTGCGGTGCTTGCCGGAACTGCTCAGGTAGGTGCGGATGTTCCAGGCGGCGAGGTCGGCCTGGGCCAGCGCGGCGGGGGTGATCTTGAGTTCGGTGGCGTCGTTCACGTCGCCGACGGCGAACACGTCCAGCCGCCCCTCGACCCGCAGTGTGCGGTCGACCCGGACGTGCCCGGCCGGGTTCAGCCAGTCGCCGTGCCCGCCGAGGCGCAGCCAGAGCGTGTTGGGCGTGGTGCCCGTCGCCCAGAAGGAGAGGTCGGCCTCCATGACGTCGCCGTGCCCGTCGCGATAGGTGCCGAAGTCGTTGCCGGGGGACATGAACGAGTCGAGGCGCACCTCCACGTCGTGGGACTCCAGCCAGGTCCGTGCCCTGCGGCCGGCCCGCTCGACGCCTGTGGAGTGCAGCAGCGCCGGCCCGGAGTGGGCGAGCGTGACCCGGGCGTCCGGCCGGGCCAGGCGTACCTCGGCGGCGAGTTCGACGCCGGAGGGGCCGCCGCCGACGACGAGGACATGCCCGGCCGTGGCGATCTTCTGCTGGTGCCCGGCGAAGGACTTGACCGCCTCGTCGGTGGTGGTGCCGGTGAAGCGGGCCGGTTCGGGGTAGTCGGCCCCGGTGGCGATCACCACCACGTCGTACGGCAGCCTCTCCCCCGTCGCCAGCACGACCTGCCGCTCGGCGGTGTCGACACGGACCGCCTTGCCCACGGCCACCCGCCCGTTGCGCAGCAGTCGGTCGTACGGGATGAAGGGGGTCACCGACCACTCCGGGCGAACACCGGCGCGCAGCGAGGCAATACGGTGGAAGAAGACCTCCTTGCGGTCCACCAGAGTGACCCGCGCCACCGAGTCCAGTCGTTTCGCCAGCCGTACTCCCGCGTAGCCGCCGCCGATCACTACTACGTCGCCGTCGCGCACAACGCGTCTCCTGTGCCTGTGGGGGGGATGCGAGCGCCGCGATGTGGGGACTTCCTCGGCCACTCGAAGTGCGAAAGAGCGTACCGCTTGAAACTTAAAGCTTTCATGAGGCTTTGTGGGAATTCTGTGAAGCGCAAGCGACGGCATGGCTGCGCCGCAGCCTGGTGCTCACATCCCGCGAGGCGTGGGGCCCACCAGACCCGTCTGGTAGGCGATGACCACGAGTTGGGCGCGGTCGCGGGCGCCGAGCTTGGTCAGGGCGCGCTGGATGTGGGAGCGGACGGTCAGCACGCTCAGGAAGGGTTTCCGGGCGATCTCTTCGTTGGACCTGCCTTCGGCGGCGAGGGCGGTGACCTCCCGTTCGCGCGGGGTGGGGTCGCCCAGGCGTTCCGGGGGTGCCAGGAGGGGCCCCGGAGCCGGTCCGGTGAGGAAGCGGGTGATCAGGGCGCGGGTGGCACCGGGTGAGAGCAGGGCCTCGCCGGAGGCGACGGTGCGGATCCCGGCCAACAGGACGTCGGTGGTGACGTACTTGCCCAGGAAGCCGCTCGCTCCGACGCGCAGCGCCTTGGCCACGTACCCCTCGGTCTCGAACATGGTCAGGACGAGGACTCGGGTGCCGGACAGCTCGGGGTCGTCGCAGATGGCGGCGGTGGCGGCCAGACCGTCGGCGCCCGGTATGCGGATGTCCATCTGGCCGCCAGGTGGGCGGCGGTACCCGCCTGGGCGTTGGCGACGGCCATGTGGTGGGCGACCACGTCGTGGAGTTCCCGACTGCATACTGCGGCCCCGCGGCGGAGCCGCAACTTGGCAGAGCGCTAGTCGGGCAACCGCTCCAGCGCGGCGGCGACACCCGCCTGACCGACGGCGTCAATCAGTGCCTGCCCGATCATCGACACGGGCTCACGCGCCGGAAGGACCAGGCCGATGCGCTCCGTGCGGACCGGGCTGACCAGGGGAACGGCGTGCATACCCGCGGGCACGCCGAACACGTGGAGCCAGGCGTGCGGTACGACGCTCGCCCAGTGCCCGGCTCTGACCTGCGCGAACAGCGAGGCGATGGAGTCCGTCTCGACGCGCGGGGTCACGGAGACGCCCGCCGCCTCGAAGGCCGCCTCCAGGACCTGGCGTCCCTGCATTCCGGGATGCAACAGGCAGAGCGGGTACTGGGAGGCTTCCTCCCAGGAGATCTCGGCCGGGCCGGAGTCGCGGGCGGAGCGCTGGATCAGCAGGACGTAGCGCTCCCGGTACAGCGGGACGAACTTGAAGCCGTGCTCGACGACGGTGCTGTGATAGGTCACGGCGGCGTCGAGTTCGTACGTCTTGAGACGGTTGACGATGTCCACGGACTGCAGGTCGGCGAAGACCTGTACGGTCGCCAGCGGGTTGGCGGTGCAGAACGGCTGGGTCAGGAGCGCGACCGCCGTGGCGGCGGTCGGGACGGTGCCGATGCGCAGGCGGCCGGTCAGCCCGGCCCGCAGCGCCCGGATCTCGGCCTGCATGGCGTCCCGGTCGGCGAGGATGCGCTGCGCCCACAGGACGACGCGCTCGCCCTCCGGGGTGAGGCCGTCGAACCGGCGGCCCCGCTGGACCAAAGGGATGCCGAGTTCGTCCTCCAGTTTCCGGATGCCCTCGGAGAGGGTCGGCTGGGAGACGTAGCAGGCCTGCGCCGCCTTCGCGAAGTGACGGGCGCGGGAGAGGGCGACGAGGTATTCGAGTTGACGCAGGAGCACCCTCCAATGATCCCTCGCCTCCCTCCGTCCCGCGCCGGTGGTCCCGATCACGCTGCACTGATCGGTGCCGCCTGTCACGCGATAGGAACTTCCGCTTTGACCAGGTCCGAGGCGCTGACGAACAGTGGCGTGCGGATGAGAGGGCGTGGTGTTCGATGCGGGACTTCGAAGAGGACGGGGCGGACGAGGGCGAGCTGTCGGTCTCGGCTCCCAAGACATGGGCCACCGGCGCGCCAGCCGTCGTGCACGCGCTCAAGTACGCGCTGGGCCAGACCTCGCCGAAGCGCACCGCGCTGACCCTGCTCAACATCAACCAGGCGAAGGGCTTCGACTGCCCGGGCTGCGCCTGGCCCGAGCCCGCGCCGGGCGAGCGGCACCGCAACGAGTACTGCGAGAACGGTGCCAAGCACATCAGTGACGAGGCCACCTCCCGACGGGTGACCGCGGACTTCTTCCGGCAGTACTCGGTCGACGAGCTGAGCCGGAAGTCGGACTACTGGCTCAACCAGCAGGGCCGGCTTACCGAGCCGATGGTGCTGCGCGAGGGCGCGAGCCACTACGAGCCGATCGGCTGGGACGAGGCACTGGACCTGCTCGCCGGTGAACTGCGCGCCCTGGACCACCCGGACGAGGCGCTGTTCTACACCTCCGGGCGGCTGGCCAACGAGCCGGCCTTCCTGCTGCAGCTGTTCGCGCGGGCCTTCGGCACCAACAACCTGCCGGACTGCTCCAACATGTGCCACGAGTCCAGCGGCTCGGCCCTGAACGAGACCCTGGGCATCGGCAAGGGCAGCGTCAGTCTCGACGACCTCTACAACGCCGACCTGGTCTTCGTCGTGGGGCAGAACCCCGGCACCAACCACCCGCGGATGCTGTCCGCGCTGGAGGAGACCAAGCGGCGCGGCGGCAGCGTGGTCGCGGTCAACCCGCTGCCCGAGGCGGGGCTGCTGCGCTTCAAGCATCCACAGAAGGCACGCGGTGTCATCGGCCGCGGCACGGACATCGCCGACCAGTTCCTGCAGATACGCCCCGGCGGCGACCTGGCCCTCTTCCAGGCGCTGAACCTGCTCCTGCTGGAGGCGGAGGACAAGGAGCCTGGCACCGTCCTGGACCGCGCGTTCATCAACGAGCACACCACCGGCTACGACGCCTTCGCCGAGCAGATCCGTGCCACGTCCTGGGATGCCGTCCTGGACGCCACGGGGCTGACCCGCGACGAGATCGAGCAGGTCCACGCGCGTGTGCTGGAGAGCCGCAGTGTCATCGTCTGCTGGGCCATGGGCCTGACCCAGCACAAGCACGGCGTGCCCACCATCAGGGAGGTCGTCAACTTCCTTCTGCTGCGCGGCAACATCGGCCGTCCGGGCGCGGGGGTCTGCCCGGTGCGCGGGCACAGCAACGTCCAGGGCGACCGCACGATGGGCATCTGGGAGCGGATGCCCCAGGCGTTCCTGGACCGGCTGGGACGGGAGTTCCGCTTCACCGCGCCGACCGCGCACGGCCTGGACTCCGTGGACTCCATCCGGGCCATGCGCGACGGCCGGGCCACGTTCTTCCTCGGGGTCGCGGGCAACTTCGTGCGGGCCACGCCCGACAGCGACGCCACCGAGCGCGCCCTGCGCAACTGCCGTCTGACGGCGCACATCTCGACCAAGCTGAACCGTTCGCACGCGGTGTGCGGCCGCACCGCGCTGATCCTGCCGACGCTCGGCCGCAGCGACCAGGACGTCCAGGCGGGCGGCGAGCAGTTCATGACGGTCGAGGACTCCATGAGCGAGGTCCACGCCACCCGCGGCCGGCTCGCCCCGGCGTCCCCGCACCTGTTGAGCGAGGTGTCCATCATCAGCCGCCTCGCCCGCCGGGTCCTGGGCTCCGAACCGGACATCCCCTGGGAGGACTTCGAGGCCGACTACGACCTCGTCCGCGACCGTATCGCCCAAGTCGTCGACGGATTCCAGGACTTCAACCAGCGGGTACGGCACCCCGGCGGCTTCCGCCTGCCCAACCCGGTCAACTCCCGCGTCTTCCGCACCCCCAGCGGCAAGGCCGTCTTCACCGTCAACGACTTCACGATGCTCCAGGCACCCAAGGGCCACCTGGTCCTGCAGACCCTGCGCTCGCACGACCAGTGGAACACCATCCCCTACGCAATGGACGACCGCTACCGGGGCATCAAGGGCGGCCGCCGCGTCGTCCTGGTCAACCCGGCCGACCTCGCCGACCTGGATCTCGCCGACGGCAGCCTCGTCGACCTGGTCAGCATCTGGACCGACGGTTCTGAGCGCCGCGCGGACGGCTTCCGCGTCGTCGGCTACTCCACTCCCCCTGGTTCGGCGGCCGCGTACTACCCGGAGACCAACGTCCTGGTGCCGCTCGACAGCGTCGCGGACATCAGCAACACCCCGACGTCGAAGAGCGTGATCGTCCGCCTGGAGCGGGCGGCCGAGCGGGCACCGGCATAGGCGCTCGGAGCCCGGGGCTCGATGGGCTTTCGGACGCCGAGCCTCCGCCACGCCCCGGAGAACTCGCCTCTTCTCAGTCGGGTCCGCTCCAGTCGACCGGGAAGTACTTAGTCGACTTCCCTGAGCGTTCCCAGGAGAAGCCGAATGTGTTGGCGCTGTCGGTCGTGGCCCGTCCCCAGGTCGCGACCTGGCCCGGGCCGACCTCGGCGCCCGGGGCATGGTGGACCTGGACGCGCGCGCCGTCCGGGAGTCGTCGGGCCGGTGAGTGCCTCGGCGGTGGTCGTGACCCTGTCGGGAATCTCGGCTCGCCAGCCGGCGAGGTCCTCGTCGATCTCGGCATGGATGGGGGCGACGTCCATGCCGCGCATCTCGGGGTGGAACATCCCGACAAACTGTGCCGGCCATCCGCCCGCCGCACCGCCGAAGACGGCCTGGAGCGCGCGGCGTTGCTGTTCGTCGGCGCGTTCGGGGAGGAAGACCGCGGCGTAGTCGCCTCCTTCAACGGCGACATCTGGTCCGGGGCGAGACCCGGTTTTCCGAGCCCACTCACGGAATCGCGAAGCGGCCTCCGTTCCAGCTTGCACCCCAGCACCCGGGAGGGGGGACCCTGGCGCTTCGTACGACGGCCGACGGGCGGGTGATCTCGTCGGTCACCCACCGTGCGACATCGGTCCGGCACGTTCCGCAGGCAGGTCCGCGTGCTCGGCGGCCACGCGCAGTGTCGCCGATGAGCGGCCGCCGGTGAGGAGAGGAGGGTGGGAGCGCTGGACGGGCTCGGGGTTCGGCCACCAGGGCGGGCGGTCGGAACCGGTTGCTGGTCACCAGGAGGCCGGGGCGTAGACGGCGGGTCCGCGCGGCCAGGGCCGCGAGCAGTGTCAAGCCCTCGTATATCGGTCCGTCCGGGTCACCGGCGATCGGCATGGGGTGGTCGAACAGCCAGGCGTGCTCGATCCCCGGAATGGTGCCGGATTCGCGCCAGACCCCGCAGGATTCCGTGGTGGTCGACCTGCATGGGAGCGGTCATGACGCCGAAGGTCGCGGCGAGCAGGGCCTGCTCGCACCTGGTCATCGTCGCGCAGGCGGCCGGGCTGCCCGCCGTCACCGACATCGACGACATCCTGCTCCTGCCGTTCTCCTGCCGCTGTTCTTCGCGCAGGGCGCGGGGCACCCTGGTTCCGCGGAGTTCGGCGCCGTCTTCCTGCCGGAGTCGGCCATGCCGTACCTCGGAGTGCTCCCCCCTCGCCCTCGGTCTGAAGTCCGCCTGGCGGGCGTGGAAGCATCGCGACGACAAGGACGAGAACGACGCGCACGAGCCGGCCGAGGGCGGCCCGCGAACCCTGAAGGTCGGCGCTGTCACCTTCTTCCAACGGCGGCGACAACGTCGGTGTCTACGTCCCCGTCGTCGCCACCGCCGGGTCTGGGCGGGATGCGCGTGTTTGCCGCCGTCTTCCTGTCCCTGGTCGCCGTGTGGTCCTTCGCGGGCCGCTTCTTCGCCACCCGCCCGGTCATCGCCAAGGCGCTCAGCCGGTGGGGCAGTCGTGCCCCCGTTGATCCTGATCACCCTCGGGCTGCTCGTCCTCGTCGAGGGGGGCGCATTCGGCTGGTAACCCCGCCTGAGGTGGTGCGCCGGGCCCGGGGGCGTCCGGGCCCGGCTTCGCAGCCGACCTGCGAGATCCCCTGAGGGCCGTCAGAGCCGGCCCGAGGACCTTTCCATTCCCCCCTGGCCGCGGTCGTGGAGACGTCGGTGACCAGGGGCTCAAGGGACTGGACACCCGCCGCCACACCGGTTGCCCTGCCCCTCGCCGGGCCTCTGTTCAGCCCGCCGACGGCTGCACCGCCCGGAATCAGCTTGCCCCTGTCGTGGTCACAGCTGTTCGCAAACGGGGCGAGCCGTGCCCGTGCCCCCGTCCGGTGATGCGGGCGGTGCGGTTCCGACGCTACTTCGAGTGGTCCGGCTTCGTCGGCTGGTCCGGAGAGGAAGGCTTCGTCGGGTGGTCCGGAGAGGAAGGCTTCGTCGGCTGGTCCGGATAGGAAGGCTTTGTCGGCTGGTCCGGAGAGGAAGGCTTTGTCGGCTGGTCCGGAGAGGAAGGCTTTGTCGGGTGGTCCGGATAGGAAGGCTTCGTCGGGTGATCTGGATAGGCGGGCTTTTCCGGAGACGCGGGCTTCTCTGGAGACGCAGGCTTCATGGGCTGAGCCGGATAGGCAGGCTTCACCGGAGACACAGGCTTCACCGGCTGAGCCGGATAGGCAGGCTTCACCGGAGACACAGGCTTCACCGGCTGAGCCGGGTAAGCAGGCTTCACCGGAGACACAGGCTTCACCGGCTGAGCCGGATAGGCAGGCTTCACCGGAGACACAGGCTTCACCGGCTGAGCCGGATAGGCAGGCTTCTCCGGAGACACAGGCTTCACCGGCTGAGCCGGATAGGCAGGCTTCTCCGGAGACACAGGCTTCACCGGCTGAGCCGGATAGGCAGGCTTCACCGGCTTCTGAGGATAGGCGGGCCTGACCGGCTGAGCGGGATACGCGGGCTTCACCGGAGACACAGGCTTCACCGGCAGAGCCGGATACCCAGGCTTCACCGGATACGCAGGCCTGACAGGCTGAGCCGGATACCCAGGCTTCACAGGCTGAGCCGGGTAAGCAGGCTTCACCGGCTGGGCCGGATACGCGGGCTTCATGGGCTGAGCCGGATACCCAGGCTTCACCGGATACGCAGGCCTGACAGGCTGAGCCGGATACCCAGGCTTCACCGGGTGCTGAGGATAAGCGGGCTTCACCGGATACGCGGGCCTGACAGGCTGAGCCGGGTAAGCAGGCTTCACCGGCTGGGCCGGAT
>NZ_JAJSBI010000029.1:83101-122744 GCF_021261325.1 Streptomyces guryensis
CAGGCCTGACAGGCTGAGCCGGATACCCAGGCTTCACCGGGTGCTGAGGATAAGCGGGCTTCACCGGATACGCGGGCCTGACAGGCTGAGCCGGGTAAGCAGGCTTCACCGGCTGGGCCGGATACGCGGGCTTCATGGGCTGAGCCGGATACCCAGGCTTCACCGGATACCCAGGCCTGACAGGCTGAGCCGGATACCCAGGCTTCACCGGGTGCTGAGGATAAGCGGGCTTCACCGGATACGCGGGCCTGACAGGCTGAGCCGGGTAAGCAGGCTTCACCGGCTGGGCCGGATGCGCAGGCTTCACCGGATACCCAGGCTTCACCGGGTGCTGAGGGTACGCAGGCTTAACCGGCTTGGACGGATACGCAGGCTTCCCCGGGTGAGCCGGATACGCAGGCTTCACCGGGTGAGCCGGATACCCAGGCTTCACCGGGTGAGCCGGATACCCAGGCTTCACCGGGTGAGCCGGATACGCAGACTTGGCCGGATGTTCCGGATAAGCGGGCGGCGCCGGGGACGGTGGGCTCGGGGTGGTGACGTCCTGGGCGTTGGCGGTTCCCGCGCTCGACAGCGCGGCAGCGCCAAGCGCGGCTGCCATGACAGCCGGCGCCAGAACGGATCGCCATCGCGGCAATTTCGTCATCTTCTGCACTCTCCTCGACTCGGTTCGGGGCTTCGTGACGGCCGGTCAGTACCAAGAGCCGGATAGTGGAATGATCAGAAAATCGGAGACATGAATAACGCTCTGACGCCCATAAGCCACCGGATGGTGTAGCGCGGGAGGCCAGTTGGCCCGGTGGCGGCGATGATTCGAGCCGGGACGAGCTCATGAGCCGGCCGGCTTCAGCAGCCTGGCGGCCGCCGCTCCGCCGGGCACGCAGTTTGGGCCGTACACCGCCCTCCCAATCAGCCCGGGACCGAAGGAACAATGACCGAAAAACACCACTTTGGTGCGTATAGTTCCTCGGAGGTGCGGGCTGTGACCGCTACCTGATCCGCGGTCATCACATCCCTCTGCTGGGCCGACCCCGGCCGCCTACCGCAAGGAGCACCGAAGAGTGAAGCTTCAGCAGAAGAGCAGGCTGCGCACCCTCGCGGCCGGCTCGGCGGTTGCCTCCGGCGCCTTGCTCCTGACGGCCTGCGGTTCGAGCGGCAGTTCCGGGCCGTCCGACACGACGTCCACGGCTGCCGCGCCGACCACCACGGCCGCCAGCGGCGTCAAGTGCGGCACGGCGGCCCATGTGCCGGCATCCGGATCGACTGCACAGGAGTTCGCGATGCAGTTCTGGATCAAGAACTACACACGAGCCTGCCCCGGCACCCAGATCAGCTACGACGGCAACGGCTCCGGTGCCGGCCAGACCGATTTCCTCAAGGGGAAAACCGCCTTCGCGGGCTCCGACTCCGCCCTGAGCGCTGCCCAGATCAGCCAGTCCAAAGGCGTCTGCTCGAACGGCGGTCAGGCCGTCCACCTGCCGACGGTCGGCGGCCCGATCGCCATCGGCTACAACCTGCCAGGGGTCAAGAAACTGATCCTGGACGCCCCCACGCTCGCCAAGGTCTTCGACTCCCGGATCACGAAGTGGAACGATCCGGCGATCGCGAAACTCAACCCCGGCACCAAGCTGCCGTCGACGTCGATCCAGGCGTCCCACCGCTCCGATTCGTCCGGCACGACGGACAACTTCACCTCCTACCTCAGCGCCGCCGCACCGAGTGTCTGGCCGCACGGGCACAGCAAGGAGTGGATGGCCAAGGGCGGCCAGTCGGCCAAGGGTTCCTCCGGCCTCGCCGATCAGATGAAGAAGAATGCGGGTGCGATCGGCTACGTCGAGCTATCGTACGCGATCGCCCGCGGCATTCCCACGGTCTCCGTCGACACCGGCGCCCCCGCTCCGGTCGACGCCAGTGTCTTCACGGCTTCCAAGGCGATCTCCACCGCCAAAATCGCCGGCACCGGTGGCGACCTCGTACTCAGGCTCGACTACGCGACCAAGACCCCGGGCGCCTATCCGATCGACATGGTCACGTACGAGATCGTCTGCGACAAGGGCAACAAGCCGGCCACGTGGCCCGCCACCAAGGCGTTCCTGACGTACATCGCCGGCGTGCAGGGCCAGCAGGACCTGAGCTTCCAGGGCTACGCGACGCTCCCCGCCACCATCGTGAACCAGGTCCGCAGCAAGATCGACAGTCTGACCTGACCGGACGAGCCGGCGGGACTCATCCGCCTGCGGTCACGGCCTTGAGCTCGGCCAACGACTCCCGCGTCAACTGCGCCATCGTGCGTTCCTCGGCCGTCCCGACCCAGCGCTCGAAGCCGATCTTGAAGACGGCGACTCCCGCCTCGGCGGTCAGGCTCGCGGCCGGCTCCGGCACGCCGCGTCGACGCAGGGCGTCGGCGAGCGCGGCCGACAGCGAGGCGAGCTTGATCAGCTCGCGCTCCTGGAGCACCGCGTTCGCCACGACGACGGCATGTCGCTGCCGGGAGTACCCGCGGCGGCCGACGAACACGGCGGAGACCGCTTCGAGGCCCGCGGCGATCGCGTCGATCGGGGCCTTGGCCTCCGGCGCATCGGCGACCGCGTTCACAAACAGCTCCTGCAACGCACTCGCGCCGTCGAACAGCACCTCGCGCTTGTCGGCGTAGTGCCGGAAGAAGGTCCGCTCGGTGAGACCGGCCCGTTTGGCGATCTCCGCCACGGTGGTCTGCTCGTAGCCGCGCTCGCCGTAGAGCTCCAACGCCGCTTTCGCCAGGCGTTCGCGCGCGTTCGGCTCCCATCTACCCATGAGCAGATCCTACGTGATGACAGCCCCTGACATCGCATGCTAGCGTCGATGACAGTCACTGACATCGACAGTTTGGGGCTCTCCCATGCGCATCTTCGTGACCGGCGCGTCCGGTTGGATCGGCTCCGCCCTCGTTCCCGAACTCATGGACGCCGGGCACCGGGTGGTCGGGCTCGCCCGCTCCGACGCCTCTGCCGCTGCCCTCACCACCGCCGGGGCGGACGTGGTCCGCGGCACGGTCGACGACCTCGACGTCCTGGCCGGTGCCGCCGCAGCGTCGGACGGAGTGGTCCACCTCGCCTTCAAGCACGACCTCGCCTTCGGCGGCGATTTCCAGGGCGCCGCCGAGGCCGACCGCCGCGCCGTCGACACCCTCGGCGAGGCGCTGGCCGGCACCGGTCGTCCTTTCGTCCTCGCCTCCGGGCTGGTCGGCCTCAAGCCGGGGCAGCTGGCGACCGAGCGGGACATGCCCACAGTCGACGGCTCGCCGGTCGCCGTCCGCTCGGCCACCGCCACGGCGGTGCTCGCACTCGCCTCGCGCGGAGTGCGCTCATCCGTGCTGCGGCTGTCTCCGACCTGCCACGGCGAAGGGGATCACGGGTTCATGGCGGCCCTGGTCGCCATCGCCCGGGACAAGGGTGTCTCCGGCTACATCGGCGACGGCGCCAACCGCTGGCCGGCCGTCCACCGCCTCGACGCCGCACGGCTGTTCCGCCTGGCCGTCGAGAAGGCCCCCGCCGGCGCGGTGCTGCACGGCGTGGCGGAGGAAGGCGTCCCGATCCGCGACATCGCCGAGGTGATCGGACGTCACCTCGACGTACCGGTGACGTCCGTGTCCCCCGAGGCCGCGGCGGAGCACTTCGCCTGGCTGGGCCACTTCCTCGGCCTCGACGCCCCGGCGTGCAACACCGCGACCCGGGAACTGCTGAACTGGCAGCCGACCGGCCCCGGCCTCCTCGACGACCTCGACAAGGGCCACTATTTCCACGCCCCTGCCACCACCTCCTGACGGGGCAGCCGTGATTGCCGCCGAACGGCGGCAACGTTGGGACGGGTCCGGGCACGTCCTCGTCAGGCCGAGCCAAGCCGGTGGAACCGCCGCCAGGCCTAGCCACGCCGGCGGAACCGCGTCACACCGGTGGAACTGCTCGACCCCTCGTAGGGCAGACGCTCGTGGTGATCGTTGCCGACGACGAACGCGCCGCTACGGCAGACCAGTTGGCCACGGCGCTGCCGCAAGGTACCCGCGATGGTGCCGGTGGATCACGGAACGGCGGCCGGTACGCCGGAACTCATCGCGGCGATCCTGGATTTCCCTTCCGCCCGCTGAGCTGTGGCGCGTCGGAGCGCTGGGGCGGCTTACGGGAACGAGCCAGGACACCAAGGGCGTTCAGGGGTGGACCAGTTGCAGCGCCTGCTTCAGGTTGTGTTCGGCGATGTGTGCCATGAACGACCGGTCGGGGAAGTCCCCGTCGAGCAGTCGCAGCGGGCCCGCTGTCAGCGAGAGCCGCTGGGCCAGCATGTAGAGCGCGAGCCGGTCCTCGTCCAGTGCGTCCTCCGCCGGCGGCCGATAGGCGTCGTGCAGACGGATCCGCAGAAAGACGTGCTCCCACTCGACGTCGAAGTACATCGTGCCCTCGATGTCGATCACCGCGGGGTGCCCGTCCGGGTCCACCAGCACATGGTCGGGGCCGAGTTCGCCGTGTACGACCGCGTATTCGGAGCGCGGCCGTACCGCCGCCGCCAGGCCCAGCAGTCGCTCCTCCAGCCGGTCGCGGGCGGTCGCGATCCGCGGATCACGCGACGCCGCCTCGGCGAGGTCCCGCAGCGCCCGCTCCAGTACGACGCCCTCGCACGACGTCCCGCGGGACGTTCCGCCCGCGTCGACCACTGCCACCTTGCCGTACCCGGGTGCCCGATGTCGCCGCATCGCCTCCAGTGCCTCCCCCAGCCGGTCCATGACCGGGGCGGCGGCGCGGGGATCGCGGGCGAGCAGTTCCTCCAGGTTCTCGCCCGGCAGGTCCTCGACGATCGCCAGGTCGGCCGGGCAGTGGGCACCGTCGCGGTCGACCAGCCGGATGGCCGGGACGCGCACGCCGAGCGCGTTCAGCCGCGCGTGCGCGGCCTCGAACAGGTCGAGTCCGAGACCGGGTGAGAACGGGTCGGTGAGGTCGTCGTCGCCCTCGGCCGTCGGCCAGTAGTTCTCGGCGTCGTCCCACAGGTAGGCGATCGCCGTCGTCGCATCGTCCATCACCAGGCGGTACACGCCCTTCTTGCTGCCGCCCGCGATCCGCTGGACCCTCTCCAACCATCGCCCGGCGCCCAGCGCTTCCCGCGCCGCACCCGCCAACTGCTCCCGAGTCGCTGCCCCGAGCTCCACGTTCCGACCGCCCCTTCGTCACGACAACCCGCGCACCTTATGGGAGCAGCGATGGGCGGGCGATTGGTTTGTTCCGTCGACGGCGGCGACGGACCTTCGCTGTCCTCGGCCGACCGGACCGGCGAGCACTCAACGGCTGTGTCCCGGACCCCTGTTCGGTGGGTTCGGCCGGTCCTGCGCCTTTCTTCGTCCGTCAACGGAAGCGCCGTCAGGACAGCCCTCTCAGAGAGGCAACCGCCCGCCCGGCTGACCGCACGTACCCCGTACGGGTGCACTTGGCGCGCCCTGCGTGAGGGCGACGCGGTGGCTGTCGAAGCTGGGGCCACTTCCACCCAGCTGATGACCCGTCACCAGGAGGTGCGCACCACGATGCGCCGAGTTCTCAAGGCCGCAGGCGTTGCCCTGGCTGCGGCGGCCTGCCTGACCGCCGCCGTCCCCGCCGCTTCCGCCGCAACTCCCGTGCCACGGCTTGCCGCCGCCGGGGCCCCGCCTGCGCCGCTCGCCAACACATTCGGCGGGCTGGGGGTGGTCAGCTTCAGCGCGGCCCTGCTCGCCTCGGTGCCCGACCCCGACCGCTCTCCCGCCGGGGCCAACGACTTCTCGTGCAAGCCCTCGGCCGCGCACCCCTATCCGGTGGTTCTGGTCCACGGCACCTTCGAGAACGCCTTCGACAACTGGAGCGCGCTCGCCCCGCTGTTGAAGAACCGCGGCTACTGCGTCTTCGCCCTCAACTACGGCGAGGTCAAACCCCATGCCCTGTTGAAGGCGACCGGCCCGGTCCCCGCCTCGGCCGCGCAACTGGCCGCCTACGTCGACAAGGTACGGGCCGCCACGGGCGCGAAGAAGGTCGATCTGGTGGGCCACTCCCAAGGCGGCGGTTTGATGCCCCAGTGGTATCTGCGCTTCGACGGCGGCGCCGCGAAGGTGCACCAACTCGTGGGCATCAACCCCAGCAGCCACGGCACCACCGCAATCGGCACGATCCACCTCCTCGACGCGGTACTGGACGTGGCGGGGCATGCCGGCAAGCCGTTCGGCCTCGACAGCCCGGCGGCGAAGGACCAGACGATCGGCTCCCCGGTGCTGCAGCAGCTGTACGCCAAGGGCGACACGGAGCGTGGTGTCACCTACACCAACATCGTCACCAGGACCGACATCGTCGTCACCCCGTACACCAACCAGTTCCTCACCGCCGGGCCCGGCGCGAGCGTGCACAACATCCTGCTGCAGAACGTCTGCCCGCTGGACCTCTCCGGCCACCTGGGCAACCCGTACGACCCGAACGTGTACCAGCTGGTGCTCAACGCCCTCGACCCGGCGCACTCCAAGCCGGTGCGCTGCGCCCTCATGCCGATTCCGGTGTGACCCCGACCGAACCAGGAAGGCCCCGGGCGGCTGCCGCGAGGAAGTACCTCGCGGCAGCCGCCCGGTTCGCGGTCAGCGCCCGGCATGACGAGGCGCCGGGGGAGCGGTGCGCGGCCAAGGGATCAGCGCCGGGACTCGGGCGCGGTAGGCCTCGTAGGAGGTGCCGAACCGGCGGGCCATGAGGCCGTCCTCGATCCGGACCCGGCGCAGCAGCCACGGTATGGCGACCACCGTCAGGGCGATCCAGACGCCGAAGCCGCACGCGAGCATGGAGCCGATGACCAGGCCGAGCAGGCCGGTGTAGATGGGGTGGCGGACCAGCCGGTAGGGACCGTCGGTGCGCAGTTCGTGGTGCTCCCGAACCATGGGGACGCTGGCCCACATCGTGCCCAGCACCCAGCGGGCCCACAGCAGCAACCCGGTGGAGGCGACGGCGAGCAGGCCGCCCAGGAGGGCGAGTTCGGGCTGCCAGTACTGCAGATGGCGCCAGAAGTCCCGCGAGTGGCTGACCAGCGTGGACAAGGCGAAGGCGCCCGCTGTCAGCAGAAGCCGACGGGGCAACGTGCGTCGAAGGCCGTGCGCCCAGCCGTGCAGGCCGGCCTGGGTCTTCACGCCGAAGTAGACGGCGCCGACGATCCAGGCCGCGACGAAGACCAGAACGCAGACGCCGGTGAGAGCGACGAGTGCAGAGTGGAGAGAGCCCATGCCTCAAGCCTGCTCCGCGCACCCGGTGGATCACCACCACCCACGGGTCGATGGAGAGGCCTCCACCCACGGCCCGCGGCGGCGCAGCCCCTGCGTCAGCCCAGGGGGCTGGCCCTGTCACGCAGGGCGGCGAGCGCGGGTGCGTAACATACGCGTCCTGATCGTGGCGAAGCGTCGTGGCCGCCGTAGTGTCCTGGTCAAGCTAGGCGTGATGAACGTGGCGGCGATGGCCGGGCCGGCCGTGGTGATCTTCGTCGCGAAGCTGTGGTCCCGAGGCCCGCTGCTCGCGCGGGCCGTGGGGGTCGCCTTCCTCGCGCCGGCCGTGCTCGCGCCGTTCCAGGACCGGCTGCTGCCGGGGCTGCAGGGCTCGATGCCGTCGATGGGCGGCATGTGACTCGACTGCCCTCGAAGACCGTACGGTCCGCCGGGCGGCCCTCCGGCTGAACAAGCCCGCGCTGAAGGGTGCCCACGAGCAGGGCGATCGGCACACACCTCGACAGCGAGGCCGCCGTAGGGCAACGGGCCACATAGGTGCCCGATATCGTCCATGACAGGAATGCTCCCCAATGAATCGATCCGGACCCTCTGAAGCAGAGGTAGGTGCCCTGTGGAAGCGATCGGCCACGCGCTGTCCATCGCCGGGTCGATGACCTGGGAGGTCACCTGGGCGCTGATCCTGGGCTTCGCCCTCTCGGCCGTGGTGCAGGCGGTGGTGCGGCGGTCGACGGTCGTCCGGTTGCTGGGGGACGACCGGCCGCGCACGCTCGCCCTGGCGGCCGGGCTGGGAGCGGCCTCGTCGTCCTGCTCGTACGCTGCCGTGGCCCTGGCCCGTTCGCTGTTCCGCAGGGGCGCGGACTTCACGGCCGCGATGGCGTTCGAGATCGCCTCCACCAATCTGGTGGTGGAACTCGGCGTGATCCTCGCGCTCTTGATGGGCTGGCAGTTCACTGCCGCCGAGTTCGTCGGCGGGCCGATCATGATCGTCGTACTCGCCTTGCTGTTCCGCCTGTTCCTGCGCGAGCGGCTGCTGAGCCGGGCGCGGGAGCAGGCCGAGCGCGGGATCGCGGGGTCGATGGAGGGCCACGCGGCCATGGACATGTCGGTGCGGGCGGAGGGCGGCTTCGCTCGGCGCCTCTTCTCCCGGGACGGTTTCACGTCCGTGTCGCACATCTTCGTCATGGAGTGGGCGGCGATCGTGCGGGACCTGGTGGCGGGGCTGCTGATCGCGGGCGCGATCGCTGCGTGGGTGCCGGACGACTTCTGGCGCACCTTCTTCCTGGCGGACCATCCGCTCGCCGCCAAACTGATCGGCCCGCTGGTCGGGCCGCTGGTGGCGATCGCCACGTTCGTCTGCTCGATCGGCAACGTGCCGCTGGCCGTGGTGCTGTGGAAGGGCGGCATCAGCTTCGGCGGGGTGATCGCCTTCATCTACGCCGACCTGCTGATCCTCCCCATCCTGAACATCTACCGGAAGTACTACGGCGCCCGGACGGCCGTCTTCCTCCTGGGCACCTTCTTCGCCGCGATGGCCGTCGCCGGATACGTCGTCGAGTTCACCTTCGGCGGGCTGGGCCTGATCCCCGACCAGGCCGATGCCACGATCCCCGAACAGGGGGTCACGTGGAACTACACGACCTGGCTCAACATCGTCTTCCTGCTGCTGGCCGCGGCGCTGCTCGTACGGTTCTGGCGCACCGGCGGCCCGGCCATGCTCCGGATGATGGGCGGCTCACCGGACACCGGGGCACAGGATCACGGGCACGGGCAGGAGCAGGGGCAGGGGCAGGGGCAGGGGCACGGGCAGGGGCACGGGCAGGGGCAGGGGCACGGGCACGGGCAGGGGCACGGGCAGGGGCAGGGGCAGGGGCCTGTGGGATAACCCCCAGGCGTATCGACCGGGCTGCCGGATGGTTGGCGACCAGGGCGCTCCCCGAGTCTGTACGTGGTCATTGCACCCGTACAGACAGAGGAGTTCGGACATGCCGACCCGTCGCGCCGCCATGCTGTCGACCGTTGCAGCACTCGCCCTGTCCGCCGTCCCGGCACGAGCCGCGGGCGCCGGGCCACGCACGGCCGGGCCGGTGCGGCTGACGTTGCCCGTGCCCAGCGGGCCGTATCCCGTGGGGACGGTCGCGCTGCGCCTGGTCGATACCTCGCGTGCGGATCCCTGGGTCGCGTCGCGGCCGTACCGGGAGCTCATGGTCGCCATCCGCTACCCGGCCCGGACCGTCGGCGGGTATCCGGCCGCGCCGCAGATGCTTCCCGGTGAGGCCGCCGGATTCGCGGCCCTGAACAGCTTCACCGATGTGCCGAGCGATCGGGTCGACTGGTCGGCCACCCGCACGCACGCTCACGAAGGCGCCCCGGCCGACCGGGACGGTGGTCCGTTCCCGGTCGTCTGCTACTCCCCCGGTGCCGGGGACCCCCGCTCCCTGGGCACCACGCTCTGCGACGACCTCGCCTCCCGGGGCCATGTCGTGGTGACGGTCGATCACACCTATGACGCCTCCGCCGTACAGTTCCCCGGCGGCCGCGTCGAACACTCGGTCCTGCCCGCGGAGTTCGCCAAGGCGTCCCCGGACCGGCAGCGCATCACGGCGCTGCTGCGGAAGACCATGGCCGTACGCGTGGCCGACACCCGCTTCCTCCTCGACGCGCTGCCGGGGGCACTGCCTCAAGGCCTGGGCGGCATGCTGGACTTCGGGCGTATCGGTGTGTTCGGCCATTCCGCCGGCGGCTTCACCGCCCTGCAGGCCATGCACGACGACCCGCGCATCGCAGCAGCCGCGAACCTGGACGGTGTGCTCGCGTACGTCCAGGACGACAGCACCCCCGGCAACCTGTCCACCGTTGCCGCCGACGGCCTCGACCGCCCCTTCCTGCTGATCGGCAAGGACGGCAACGACCTCGGCACGGTGCCGTCCTGGGAGGCGCTGTGGCGGAACAGTCGCGGCCCGCGCCGGGGCCTGAGCCTGCGGGGCGCGGAACACGCCACGTACACCGACGCCGAGGCCATGGTCCCGCAGATCGCCCGGCGGCTCGGTCTGCCCCGCAAAACCGTCGTCGAGAACATCGGCACCATCGCCCCGCGGCACGCGATCACCGCCCAACGGGCCTACGTCGCCGCCTTCTTCGACCGCTGGCTGTGCGGACGGGACGGCGGCGGCCTGCTGGACGGGCCGTCCGGCTGCCATCCGGAGGCGCGGTACTTCTGAGGGCTCATGGGAAGCGGCCGTGGACGGTCGCCCGGCGGTGAAGGGAAAGCGTTCGCCATCGGGAACTCCGTCAGCGACGCCGAGATCCTCCACCGGACCGCGCACCCGATCGCCTCCGAGCCGGACGCGCAACTCGCCCGGCCGGCCGACAGCGAGGGCTGGACGATCGCCACACGCCACGACCTGCTCGACACCGTCGACCGCACACCGCTGACCGCCGCGGCGCGACGACAGCCGGAGGACCCCGTCCGCGGCGGTTCGGATCCGGACCGGCGCACGGGGTGACCTGCCGCCCGTGTTGCGGACGGGCCCGCTGTCCCACGACCGTGACGCCGACCGGGCTGCTGGCGACGCTCCTGGGCAGCCCCGTCTCGCCGGCGGCAGTCGGAAGGGCACCACTGTTTGTACGTCAGCGCAGCAAGGCCGCCCCTGGGCGGCAGCTGTCAAGATCGGGGAATCGGTGGCCTGAACCGTTACCGCCCGCTACGTTGGCGCTTGCCCACAGGCGCGAGGGGCGGCGGTCGAAGGGGCCGCCGGTCGAGGACGAGGAGCATGCCATGACCGAGGAACCGGCCGCCGACCGTGAGGCCGTGCTGGCGCGGCTGGATCTGACCACCCCGCATTCGGCACGGGTGTGGAACTACTGGCTGGGCGGCAAGGACAACTACGCCCCCGACCGCGCGATGGGCGACCAGGTTCTGCAGTACTTCCCGGAGATCGTGGACGCCGCCCGGGCGGACCGGGCGTTCCTGGGCCGGGCGGTGCGCCATCTGGTCGGCGAGGCGGGCATCCGCCAGTTCCTCGACCTGGGAACCGGCCTGCCCAGCGCGGACAACACGCACGAGGTCGCCCAGCGGCTGGCCCCCGACACGCGGATCGTCTACGTGGACAACGACCCGCTGGTCCTGGTCCATGCCCAGGCCCTGCTCACGAGCAGCCCCGAGGGCGTCACGGACTATCTGGACGGCGACGTCCACGCACCCGGCCCGATCCTCGAAGGCGCCGCCCGGACACTGGACTTCAAGCAGCCGATGGCGCTCATGCTGCTGGGCATCATGCAGTTCGTGAACAACGACGAGCAGGCGTACGAGATCGTCGACCGGCTCGTCGCCGCCCTCCCCTCCGGCAGCTACCTGGCTCTCGCCCATCCCACCGCCGAGGTCCACACCGAGGCCATGACGGCGGCGGTCGCCAGCTGGAACGAGCAGGGCTCGGCCCCGATGAAACTCCGCAGCCGCGAGCAGCTGCTGCGCTTCTTCGACGGTCTGGATCTGCTGGAGCCGGGCGTGGTGTCCTGCTCGCGCTGGCATGCGCAGCCGCCCGAGGTCGGCGAGATCGTCGATGTGACGCAGTTCTGCGGGGTGGCGCGGAAGCCCTGAGGCAGCCTCCGGAGGCCGGTGTTCACGACCGGCCCTCAAGGATGTCGTGGGCCTTGCGGACGGCGTCGCGGTTCCAGCTGCGCTGCTTCTCCAGCTTGGCCCGGTTCTTGGCGATGAGCTGGTTCTGGATGCGGACGTCGACGGCGTGCACGGTGCGGACGTAGCCGGTCCGCTGCTTGCAGCGGGCGTCGGCCGTTGCCGTCTGCTTCTCCAAGGCCGAGGGTACGTCTGGGTCCTGGGGCCGCCCGGAAAGCTGGGCCTTGAACTCCTCGCGCCGACGGTCCTCGCCGATCTCGGCGTCCCTGGGAGTGGCGTAGTGGTGGCCCGCTCTGCGCATACAGGCCGACCACGCCTGGTCCGCCTTCTTCCAGGCGGGGTCCTTCCTGCCCTGCTGGATGCTCTTGGCCTTCAGTTCCAGGACGGGGTCCCTGCGGTCCTGCGGGTCGCTGCCGTAGATGGCACGGTCCGCCTCGCCGAGACAGCCGCGGCGCGGAATGCGGTGGCCATGGACGGCCTTCGGATCCTTGCCGATGAACTCGCCGGTGAGTGCGAGCTGTTCGGAGAGGGTCCACTTCTTCTGCGGGTAGCGGAGCTGGTACTCGGCACGCGCCGCCTGATAGCCGTAGCGCGCGGCCTGCCGGGGGTCCTGGACGCCGTAGCGGAACTCGTCGTCGGAGTATCCGACGGCCGTGAACACGCCCGTGCCCGCCGGACGTCGGGGCCAGGCGGGCAGGGGGTCGATGTCGAGGTTCTTCAGGTCGTCGAACCCGAGCCGGACCATGCACTGCTTGGCGAGCGTCCAGCGGGCCGTGCCGACGGTATGTCCGGCGTCGGACATGTCGTACGCGGCGAGCGGCAGGAACCGCGGGTCGTCCGAGGCGGTGGGGCGCGCGTCGGGCGTCGGCGAGCCGGAGGGCTGCCCGCACCCTGCGAGGGCGAGGACCGAGGCGAGTACGAGTAAGAGGGGGGTGGCGGTGCGCATCGGGCCAGCTCATCAGGGGCCGCGGAGGGCCGACCGTGGTGGAGGCCACAGTTCCGGGTCACAGCCGCATCACAGGTGTCCGCATACGGCCCCGGATGCCCGTCGCCGCCCTCACCCCGGCCGAAGTGAGGGCGGCGGGCGGCGGTCAGCCGGCCGCGAGGAGCTCCAGCGTGTCGATCACCCGGTTGGAGAAGCCCCACTCGTTGTCGTACCAGGCGACCACCTTGACGTGGCGGCCGTCGACGCGGGTGAGGGCCGAGTCGAAGATCGAGGAGGCCGGGTTGCCGGTGATGTCGGACGACACCAGCGGGTCGTCGGAGTACTCGAGGATGCCGGCCAACGGGCCCTGCGCCGCGGCACGGTAGGCCGCCAGCACGTCCTCCCTGGTCACGTCGCGGGCCACCGTGGTGTTGAGCTCGACGATCGAGCCCACCGGAACCGGTACGCGGATCGAGTCGCCCGACAGCCTGCCGTCGAGGCCGGGCAGCACCAGGCCGATCGCCTTGGCGGCGCCGGTCGTGGTCGGCACGATGTTGATGCCGGCGGCGCGGGCGCGGCGGGCGTCCCGGTGGGGGCCGTCCTGGAGGTTCTGCTCCTGCGTGTAGGCGTGCACCGTGGTCATGAAGCCGTGCTCGATGCCGGCCAGGTCGTCGAGAACGGCGGCGAGCGGCGCGAGCGCGTTGGTCGTGCAGGAGGCGTTCGAGACGATGGTGTGCAGCTCCGGGTCGTACGCGTCGGTGTTGACGCCGTAGGCGAGGGTGACGTCGGCACCGTCCGACGGGGCGCTGACGAGGACCTTCCTCGCGCCCGCGTCGAGGTGGGCACGGGCGGCCTTGGCCGAGGTGAAGCGGCCGGTGGACTCCAGCGCGACGTCGACGCCGAGTTCGGCCCAGGGCAGCTGCGCCGGGTCGCGTTCGGCGAGGACCTTGATGCGCCGGCCGTCGACGACGAGGGTGTCGCCGTCGACGGTCACCGGGCGGCCGAGCCGGCCGGCCGTGGAGTCGTAGGCGAGGAGCCGGGCGAGGGTGGCGGGTTCGGTGAGGTCGTTGACTGCGACGATCTCGATGTCGCTGTCGCGCTCCAGCAGGGCGCGCAGCACATTGCGTCCGATGCGGCCGAATCCGTTGATGGCGACGCGAGTCATTGAATGCCCCTTGGTGTCTCTGCGGCTCGTCTGGGTTCCTCACCAGCCTCGCGTGCGGCGTCCGTGGGCGGCCTTGGCGTGAGCGCCATGGTTCGAAAGGATCGCGCCAGGCACGCCCGGAGGCGGCTACTCGCCGCGGGTGAAGGTGCGCCGGTACTCGCTCGGTGTGGTCCCGAGGATGCGCTGGAAGTGCATGCGCAGATTGGCGCCGGTGCCCAGGCCCACGTCGTTGGCAATCTGCTCGACGTTGCGCTCCGACCGTTCGAGCAGCTCACGGGCCAGGTCGATGCGGGCCCGCATGACCCACTGCATCGGCGTGTACCCGGTGTCCTCGACGAAGCGCCGCGAGAAGGTGCGCGGTGAGACCGCCGCGTGCTGGGCGAGGGTTTCGAGGCTGAGGGGTTCGTCGAGCCGGTGCAGGGCCCACTCGCGGGTGGCGGCGAAACGCTCGCCGAGCGGCTCGGGCACGCTGCGCGGCACGTACTGTGCCTGGCCGCCGCTGCGGTAGGGGGCCGCGACCAGGCGCCGGGCCGCGTGGTTGGAGGCGGCCACGCCGAGGTCACCGCGCAGGATGTGCAGGCACAGGTCGATGCCGGAGGCGGCACCGGCCGAGGTGAGCACGCTGCCCTCGTCGACGAACAGGACGTTCTCGTCGACCCTGACGAGTGGATGCTTCTCCGCGAGGGCCCGTGTGTAGTGCCAGTGCGTCGTGGCGCGCTTGCCGTCGAGCAGGCCGGTGGCGGCGAGCGCGAACGCGCCCGTGGAGATGGCTGCGAGCCGCGCGCCCCGCTCGTGGGCGGCGATCAGCGCGTCCACGACAGCCTGCGGCGGGTCCTCGCGGTCCGGGAACCGGTAACCGGGCACGAACACGATGTCGGCCCACGCGAGCGCGTCGAGCCCGTCGGCGACGTGGTAGGCCAGCCCGTCGCCACCGGTCACGAGCCCGGGCGCCGCACCGCACACCCGCACCTCGTACGGCATGCTCGCCCGGGTCGTGAACACCTGCGCGGGGATACCGACATCGAGCGGCTTCGCGCCTTCGAGAACCAGAACGGCGACACGATGGAGGCGGGAGGTCGGCACGGGGAACAGGGTACGAGGGGTGCGGGCCGGGGCTGGTCATCTGCGCACCGCGGCGGCGGCTGGGGCTGGGCCGCCTGGTGGCACCGGCGGGTCTTCGCGGTGGGCTCGCCCACGGTGCCGGGCGGTGATCGGAGCGCCGGCCAACGCCCGCGGCACACAGACGGGTTGGGGCACGGGGCCGGGCGCGAGGGCCCGTCCCGGTCCGCGTGCGTCCAGGGCACGGTCTGCACCCGCTGGGCCCCCCGGGGGAAGGAGGGGTTCCGGCGTCCGGCCGCCGACACCCCTCGGATCAGGGCAGGTCAGACCGGTGACATGACCGTCCGGCGCAGGTGCCGGGCGAAGAACCGGGCCCCGCTGTCGGCCTCGAACCTGGGCAGTTCCTTGTGCCTGCCCGCGTTGACGTGCAGCGTCTTCTCCACCGAGGCGAAGGCATCGAACAGCGCCAGACCGGACTCTCGCGGGATGTGCTCGTCGTCCCACTGCAGGTCGAACTCGATCGGGATGGTGATCTGCTTCGCCTTCTCGGCCAGGGCTTCGGGCCAGTGGAGGCCGAAGACTGCGGCGGTGATCCTGGGGTCGGCCGCCACAAGCGGCACTCCGATCGCGGTGCCCATGTTCAGGCCCCAGTAGCCGACCGGCCCGGCGGTGCCGATCTCGGGCAGTTCCTGGAGGGCGTCCAGGGTTGCCTGCCACTCCGGTACGGCCTGCTCGGCCAGGTGGGCGTTGTAGCGGACGACGATCGGGCCGACCGGCTCGCCCGCCGCCATCGCGCGCTGCATGACGGCGATCTCCTGCTCGTCGTGTGCCGTGCGGGGCCGGCTTCCGTGGCCGGGCGCGTCGATGATCGCGACATGGAAGCCGCAGCCGCTCACCAGGAGCTTCGCACGGCCCGCCATCGCCTGATGTTTCTTGTGATTGCCGCCGCCGTGCCCCATCAGAACCAGGGGCGCGCGATCGGCGCCGGAGACCGGCGACCAGAGGACACCGGGGATTTCGCCTACGGTGAAGTCGCGCTCGACCATGCCGTCCGACGACGACTCGGCGGTGAATTGCAAGGAGTACATAGGTGTTGCCTTTCGGGAGTGCCCTGTTGTCGAGGCGCTCCCGGCGACACCTACATCGATCGCCCACCCGTGACGAAGAGGGGGAGCACCCACACAGCTACAGCGTTCATGGGTCTCACCTCCTCGGCTTCTCGCGCGACGTCACGGTGTCCGGGACACTATCCGCCCGACATCATCGCCCTCAACGTATTTTCCTGCCGCCGGCCGCACGGACCACGGCTGCCCGGACGGCACTGTCGAATGCGCCGCTCCCCCATCGACATCAAGGGTGTCAGCAGCACATCCCAGGAATCAGGAGCAACCCATCGTGACCGTGACCGCGGACATGGCCATCTCTCTCGACGGCTACATCGCCGGCACCGGCGTCGCCATCGACAACCCGGGAGGCGACGGCGCCGGGCCGCTCTTCGAGTGGATCCACAACCTGGCGAGCTGGCGGCAGCGTCAGGGCATGACCGGCGGGGAGGAGAACCTCGACTCCGAGTTGATGCGCGAGTGGTTCGACGCCACGGGAGCGGTGGTCATGGGCCGGATGATGTACGACACGGGTGAGGAGTTCTGGGGCGACAACCCGCCGTTCCGGACCCCGGTCTTCGTGCTCACTCACCGCCCCCGGCCGACCCTGGTCAAGGAGGGCGGTACCACCTTCACCTTCGTCACCGACGGCATCCACAGCGCCCTCGACCAGGCGAAGACCGCCGCCGGCGCCAGGAACGTCGACATCGCGGGCGGGGCGAGCACCGTGCAGCAGTACCTCAGGGAGGGACTCGTCGACGAGCTGCAGTTGCACGTCGTGCCCGCGCTCCTCGGAGACGGACTGCGGCTCTTCGAGGGGCTGGGCGCGATGCGGCGCAACGTCGAGCCGCTCCGGGTGGTCGACACGCCCCTCGCCGTCCACCTGAAGTACCGCTTCGTGAAGTGACCGGTGGCCGGCGGTGGCCGGGCTCGCGCCCCCTATTCGCCCGGGTAGCGGACTCCGATGCGCTCGCGTACGGCGTCCAGTGTCGCCATGACCGCGAGGGTGCCGTCCAGCGGGACGAACGGCGACTCGGTGAGGCCTGCTCGCAGGCAGCGGGTCACCTCCAGCGCCTCATGGGTGTAGCCGTTGCCCGGGGAGTCCGGCAGGCGGATCTTCTCGGGCTCGTGGCCCTGGCGGTGCAGCGCGAAGCCCCCTGCGTGGAAGAAGTCGCGGGCGAACTCGATGCGGCCGAGGGTGCCGTTGACCGAGGCGTGCTGTGCCGTCTGCGTGCCCAGGGAGCAGGAGAGCACCGCGACCGCTCCGCTGTCGTAGCCGAGCAGGATGCCGGTGTTGTCGTCGACCCCTTGCGGGTTCAGGTGCGCCCAGGCCGAGACGGCGTCGGGGGCGCCCAGCAGCAGGTGGGCGAATGAGACGGGGTAGACGCCGAGGTCGAGCACGGCGCCGCCGCCCTGGACCGGGTCGTGCAGTCGGTGGGTGGCGTCGTAGGGCAGGGCGATGCTGAAGTCGGCGTGGACGGAACGGACTTCACCGATCGCACCGCCCGCGATCAGTTCCCGCATCCGCAGCACGGCGGGGTTGACGTAGGTCCACATCGCCTCCATCAGGAAGACGTTCCGCTTACGGGCGATCGTCACCAAGTCCTGCGCCTGGGCGAGGTTGAGGGTGAGCGGCTTCTCGCACAGCACGGCCTTTCCGGCCTCCAGGCAGAGGGTGGCCGCCGCGCGGTGGGCCGAGTGCGGGGTGGCGATGTACACCACGTCCACCTCGGGATCGTCGGCCAGGTCCTGCCAGCTGCCGTGGGCCCGGGCTATGCCGTGCCGTTCGGCGAATCCGCGTGCGGCGTCGGTGCTGCGGGAGCCTACGGCGACGAGTTCGGCGTCGTCGGGGATCAGCCGCAGGTCCTCGGCGAAGCTGTGGGCGATGCTGCCGGTGGCGAGGACACCCCAGCGGACGGGGCGTGTTCCTGTCATGGGCTCAGGCCCTTCCTTGGTGCGTGAATACGTGGCTGCCGTTTTACGTCAGCCCGTGGCTGCCCTGCGCCCACTTGCCGAGTCAAGAACAAAGGCAAGGAGGTGTTCCACCCCTTGCCACTTTCAACTTATAGCGCGCAGGGGGCCTTGCGGCAAGACCCCGGTCGTAGCCCAGAATCTCCAGCCAACGCCAGGACCTGCGGAAACGCAGCCTTGTTGAGGGGGGTTCATGATCGACGTGCTCATCGCCGGGGGCGGCCCGACCGGCTTGATGCTGGCAGCCGAGTTGCGTCTGCACGGCGTACATGTGCTCGTGCTGGAGAGGGAGGCGGAGCCGACCGCGCACGTCCGCGCGCTCGGTCTGCACGTGCGCAGCATCGAGGTGATGGACCAGCGCGGTCTGCTGGAGCGCTTCCTCGCGCACGGCCGGCGCCACGACAAGGCCGGCGGCTTCTTCGCAGCCATCGACAAGCCCTGGCCCGACCGGCTGGACTCCGCCCACGCCTACGTCCTCGGCATCCCGCAGCCCACCACGGATCGTCTGCTGGCAGAGCACGCCATCGAGCTCGGCGCCGAGATCCGGCGCGGCTGCGAGCTGGTCGGGCTGAGCCAGGACGAGGACGGGGTCACCGCGGAGCTGGCCGGCGGCGCACGGCTGCGTTCGCGCTACCTCGTCGGCTGCGACGGCGGCCGCAGTACGGTGCGGAAGCTGCTCGGCGTCGGCTTCCCCGGCGAGTCCAGCAGGGTCGAGACGCTGCTGGGTGAGATGGAGGTGGCCGCGCCGCCGGAGGAGGTGGCCGCCGTGGTTGCCGAAGTCCGCAAGACCCAGAAGCGGTTCGGTGTCGGGTCATTCGGGGAGGGGGTGTTCCGCGTCGTCGTGCCCGCCGAGGGACTGGCCGCCGACCGCACGGTCCCGCCGACCTTCGAGGAGTTCAAGCAACGGCTGCGAGTGGTCGCGGGCACCGACTTCGGAGTCCACTCACCGCGCCGGCTCTCCCGCTTCGGCGACGCCACCCGGCAGGCCGAGCGCTATCGCCTGGGGCGGGTGCTGCTGGCGGGCGACGCGGCGCACATCCATCCCCCGACCGGCGGCCAGGGGCTCAACCTCGGCATCCAGGACGCGTTCAACCTCGGCTGGAAGCTGGCCGCCGAGGTGGCCGGCTGGGCACCGGAGGGGCTGCTGGACAGCTACCACACCGAACGGCACCCGGTGGCCGCCGACGTGCTGGACAACACCCGCGCGCAGATGGAGCTGATGTCCACGGAGCCCGGCTCCCGCGCGGTGCGCCGGCTGCTGTCACAGCTGATGGACATCGAGGAGGTGAACCGGTACCTGATCGAGAAGATCACGGCGATCGGCGTCCGCTACGACTTCGGCGAGGGCCACGAACTGCTCGGCCGTCGGATGCGTGACGTGCGGCTGAAGCGGGGTCGCCTCTACGAGCTGATGCACGACGGCCGCGGGCTGCTGCTCGACCGGACCGGCCGGCTCTCGGTGGCGGGCTGGGCGGACCGGGTCGACCACGTCGTCGACGTCAGCGAGGAGCTGGACGCAACCGCGGTCCTGCTGCGGCCGGACGGTCATGTGGCATGGGTCGGTGAGGACCAGCGGGATCTGCTCAGCCGGCTGCCCAAGTGGTTCGGCGCGGCCGTGAGTTGAGCGCGGCCGCCGCCGGGGCGGCCGCGATCCCGCCCCGACCGCCCCGCGGAGACACCGACGGTTGCACTGGGTACCTTGGAGGCCTGAGCTGCGTGTCCAAGAGCGTGCCCCACTCAACCACGCCGCGGTTTCCCGAGTGGCGCGAGGCCGTCGAAGACGATGGCCAGCATCCGGTCTCGTGTTTCCTCGTCGATGTGGCCGTGTGCGGAGGCTCGTGAGGTGGCCACGAGCAAGGCGTACACCTCGGGCAGTTCGACGTCGCTCCGGACGGCGCCGGCGCGTTGGGCCTGCTGAAGCAGGGCACCGACGGCCCGGCGCAGGCCGTCCGATGCCCGAGTGGCGTCGCTGCTGCTGTCACCACCGGCCTCCAGCAGGGCCTCGGTTATGGCGATCTTGCCGGCCGCGTCGGCGACGAGGTGGCTGAAGAAGTCGAAGAACGCCCCACCGGGGTCCGTGGCGGGCAGCAGCGTTTCGGCCTGTGCGCGCAGGCGGTCGAACCGCTGCACGAGTACGGCTTCCAGCAGGGCCGCTTTGGTGGGGAAGTGGCGGAACACGGTCGCGATACCGACGTTGGCCAGGCGGGCCACCTCCTCGGTGGACGCGGC
Organism: Streptomyces guryensis; assembly: GCF_021261325.1. GTDB lineage: Bacteria > Actinomycetota > Actinomycetes > Streptomycetales > Streptomycetaceae > Streptomyces > Streptomyces guryensis. Next base: position 103,427 of record NZ_JAJSBI010000029.1, read on the forward strand.
CCGGCCGCCCTTGCCGAAGACCTCTTCGGCGACGTTCAGAATCCGTTCGCGGTTGCTTCGCGCGTCGGCGCGCTGCGGCCGTCTGCCGCCGGTTTCTCGGTTGTCGGGGGTGCTCATGGCGCTTTCACTCATCTGCCGCTGTCCGAAGTCGCGACTCCGTATAATCGGAGTCCGCACTTCGGATAGTACTTCGGTCAGTACTTCGATGCCGCCGCGCGCCGGCGCCGACGACAGGAGAGTGCCATGCCCCAAGTCCCCGGCCCCCGCGAGGTTTTCCTCGCGCTTGTGAACGGTGTCGCGGAGGGCCGCTGGAAGGACCTGCCCGATCTGTACGCGGAGCAGACCCATGTCGTGCACCCCTTCGACCCGCTTCGTGCTGCCGCACTCCGCACCCGCGACGAACTGCGCGAACACTTCAGGCCGACCGAGAGCGGGCCCCGGCTGGACCGTCGGGCGACCAACATCACGATCCATCAGACGACCGACCCCGAGGTCATCGTCGCCGAGTTCGAGTACCAGGGAACGGTCGCAGAGACCGGAGAACCCTTCTCACTGCCCGGCATCTTCGTCCTTCGGGTGCGCGACGGCGAGATCATCAGCTCCCGTGACTACTTCGACCATGTCACCGCCGCCCGAGTGCGAGGGCAGCTCGGCACACTCGTGGAAGCCGTACAGGCCCGCGGTGTCGCTTCGGGCTGAGAAAGGTGGGGAGTTGGCCGACCCGCCGCCACTCACCCCTGAGGGGCCGATGTGATCCGATCACTACCATAAGAGCCCAAGACAACGATTCGACCGGCTCGTTGGATGCGTGCCGGTCGGGATCGCCGATGCCAGGGACCGCTCCCCGGGCTGCGGTGATCTTCCTATCCAGGAGGACCTTCCGCATGTTCCGACGTATTGGCACCACGGTCGTCCGACATCCCGTCTGGACGATCGTGGCATGGCTGATAGCGGCGGTGGCGATCGTCGCCACCGCACCGAGCCTGCCCTCGAACAGCGACGAGAGCAGCTTTCTACCGAAGAGTTACGAGTCGATCAAAGCGGCGGAACTCCAGCAGAGGGCGTTCCCCAGCGCCTTCACGCCGTCCGCGATCGCGCTGTACCAGCGCACCGACGGCGGCAGGCTGACCGCCGAGGACAAGCTGGATGTCGCCCGGATCACGACCCAACTGGGCAAGAAGCACATCGACCAGGTGCAGAAGGTCGTCCCCGGCCAGCCGTCCAAGGACGGCAGGTATGACCTGACCCTGGTCCAGATGGACAGCAAGAACGCAGGCCAGCCCAAACAGGCCGACGCGGCAAAGGTGTTACGCGAGGACGTCAAGGCGCTGGCCAAGGGCACACACCTTGACGTCAGGCTCGGCGGTTCCGCCGCACAGGCCCTCGACCAGCAGGATTCGTCGAAGCGCGGCCAGGCCCTGATCGGCATCGGCACCTTCGTGATCATCCTGGTGACCCTGCTGATCATCTTCCGGGCGCCGATCCTGGCCGTACTCCCCCTGGTCCTGATCGGCCTGGTGTCGGCGATCGCCAACGGACTGATCGCGTACGCCACCAAGCTGTTCGACCTGCAGGCCAACAGCTCGATCTCGTCGATCCTGATCGTCGTCCTGTTCGGCGTGGGCACGGACTACTTCCTGTTCCTGATGTTCCGCTACCGGGAACGCCTGCGCGCGGGTGACGAACCCAAGCAGGCCATGGTCAACGCGGTCGCGCGGGTCGGTGAGGCCATCGCCTCGGCCGCCGGGGCGGTCGTCATCGCCTTCCTCGCGCTGGCGCTGTCCACGCTGGGCTTCCTCAAGCAGATGGGTCCGGCGCTCGCCATCGCTGTCGCCGCCACCCTGGTCGCGGGTCTGACCCTGATCCCGGCCGTGGTGTCGCTGATCGGACCGAAGGTCTTCTGGCCCTCGAAGTCCTGGCAGCGCGAGCCGGACAACGCCCGCTTCGCCGCCCTCGGCCGGGGCGTGCAGCGCCGCCCGGCGCTCACCGCGGTGGCATCCGGTCTGGTCCTGATCGCGTTGACACTCGGGACGTTCGGCTACAAGGCCACGTTCGACCTGGCGTCGGGCTCGATGCCCAAGACCAAGGAGTCCATGGTCGTCCAGGACGAGATGCAGAAGGCGTACTCGGCCGGCGCCGCCGCCCCAACCGACGTGTACCTGTCCAGCACCGACGGCAAGCCGCTCGACAGGAACGGCTTCCCCGCGTACGCGTCGAAGCTCGGGGCCGTGGACGGTGTGGCGAACGCCCGGATGTCCCAGGTGAGCAGGGACGGCACGACCGCCGACTTCACCGTCACACTCAAGTACGAGGCCTCGACCGACAAGGCGATCGGCGCCGTGGGCAGGGTGCGCGACACCGCACACGCCGACGCTCCCGACGGCACCGAAGCCCTCGTCGGCGGCATGTCCTCGATCTACAAGGACATCAACACCGCGGTCAACCACGACTACCGGACGGTCTTCCCCGTCGCCGCCGCCCTGATCATGGTCATCCTGGGGCTGCTGCTGCGCAGCGTGGTCGCCCCCTGGTATCTGATCGCCTCCGTGGGGCTGGGCTTCGGCGCCACCCTCGGCGCCACCGTGTGGATCTTCCAGGAGGGCCAGGGGCACTCCGGGCTGATGTTCATGCTCCCGGTGATCATGTATCTCTTCGTGGTCGCCATCGGCACCGACTACAACATCCTCATGATCGCCCGACTGCGCGAGGAGGCCCGGGAGGGCCGTGACCCGCGTGAGGCGGCCGGGATGGCGCTCAGGCACGCCGGTCCGACGGTGGCCGCCGCGGGCTTCATCCTGGCGGCGACCTTCGCCACGATGATGCTGGCGGGCAACGCGCTGCTCACGGAGATGGGTTTCGCGGTCTCCTTCGGCATCGCGGTCGCGGCCTTCGTGATGGCGATGTTCTTCACCCCGAGCCTCACCGCGCTGATCGGCCACGCGGCGTGGTGGCCGGGCCACGGGGACCGGGCGGAACCGGCCGCGGACGCGGGCAGCGGTTCCCCAGGTTCCGATCCGGCCGCCGGGCAGGGCCGGGACTCGGTCGCGCACGATCCTGCGGGTCGCCGCAGGTAGCCGCCGGACGTGTGACGGGCAGGTCTGCCGGGCCGCACGGCCCGGCAGACGCCGCTCGAATCAGGGGTACGAGACGATCGGCTCGGGCGGTCGTCAACTCCCGTGGACGCAAGCCCCGCCGACCCAGCGGCGATAGGCGTCCATGTCGACGTTGCTGCCGCACACGATGGTGACCACATGCCGGCCGGCGAAGCGGTCACGGTCTTCGAGGACCGCCGCGATGCCGAGCGCGGCCGAGGGTTCGACGACGAGGCCTGCGTGGTCGAAAAGCATCCGCATGCCGGCGATGATCGACGCCTCCTGGACCAGGACGGCGTCGTCGGCGACCAGCAGGATGTCGTCGAGGACCGCCGGGATGGGATACCGGCCGGCCACGCCGTCAGCGATGGTGTCCGTCGAGTCGGTGGTGACGACGCGTCGGCTGCGCCACGAGTGGGTCATCGCCGGCGCGCCCGCCGGCTGTACGCAGATCACGTCGGTGTCGGGCGCCAGAGCCTTCACCACATGACCCACACCCGTTGCCAGTGCCCCGCCGCCGAGAGCGATCAGGACGGCGTCGAAGGACTGCATCGTGTCCACCAGTTCCAGGCCGATGGTCGCCGCCCCCTCGCAGGTCTCGAGGTCAAGGCTGTCCTCGAGCAGCCGGACGCCTTCGCGACGCGCGAGGGCCGCCGCCCGCTCGCGGGCCATCTCGTGGTCGCCGTCCACCAGTTCCAGCGTGGCGCCCAAGGCGCGGATGCGTTCGAGCTTGGCCGCGGTCGCGTAGCGGGAGGCCACGACGGTGACGTCCAGCCCCCGGGCGCGACCGGACCAGGCGAGGGCCTGGCCGAGGTTGCCCGCACTGGCGCACACAACGGCACGCGAGCCATTGCCGGCGAGCAGGCTCGCGACCAGCTCGGTGCCGCGGGCCTTGAAGCTGCGGACCGGGTTCGCCGTTTCGAGCTTGATACTCACCGTGCAGCCGAGGCCGGGCTCCATGGCCTCGCAGCGGTACAGCGGAGTGTCGAGGAAAACGGGGTCGATCACGCGGCGGGCCGCCCGGACCCGAGCGGTGTCGAGGCGCGTCTCCTGCATGACCCGGCAGCGTAGCGCCGTCTGCGCCGTCCTTGCTCTCGCTCGTGCTCGGGGGGTCTGTCGTTACCTGGAACAGCCTTACCTTCCGCGCCGCTTGGAGCAGCGGTTTCCTCGGTAGTGACCGGGTGGCACAAGCGCCGCATCGTGCGGCATCAAGGGCCGCTGTCGCCCACGACGGCCACGCTCCGGCAGCACCGCCCGGTCCCCCACACCGCTACTCGTCCTGGGAGATCTCCGTGTCGTCGCCGGTACCCACCACCCGACCCTCCGCCGATCCGGTCGCCGGAAGGCGCACCCGCCACACGGCCAGTGTGCTGGCCGCCTCGGTGGTGGGCTTCTTCGCCGGCAACACCCGTGGAAGTCCACCGGGGTTGAACCCCCGGCCAGGAGGAGTGTGCGGCTTGCCGCGTCCGCAGGGCCCAGTCGAGGGCGTCGTCGGCGACGGCTTCCCGGCCGTCATGGAAGGCGGTGCCGTGGTCCCGGCCCGGGTACTCCCGGTATTCGGTGAGCGCGGCGGAACGACGGTAGCAGGGACGCGCCGGGGATGGCCGTGCGGCCGGTCGGGTCAGGCGGCGGGGCCCTCGGACTCCTCGACGATGCCCTTGAGCTGGGTGACGGCGGTCATGGCGGTGGGCCAGCCGGCGTAGAAGGCCAGATGGGTCAGGGCCTCGCCGAGCTCCTCCTTGCTCAGGCCGTTGTCCAGGGCGAGCTTGAGGTGGAAGCCGAGCTGCTCGGTCCGGTAGAGCGCCGCGAGCGCGGTGACGGTGATCAGGCTGCGCTCACGCGGCGACAGCCCGGCACGCTCCCACACGTCTTTGAAGAGGACCTCGTCGGTCAGCTCGACCAGCTTGGGGGCCACGGCGGCCAGGGCTCGCGGGGCGGTCTGCTCGGCCATGGTGCGGACAACTCCTCGTATCGATCGTTCATGCGTCCACCGTCGATGAAAACGCAGGTCACACAGCGGGAGAAGGTAGGGCTTTTCCAGGTAACGGCAGTACCCCCCAGGTCCCGCACGGTGGTCCTAGCCTGGTAGGCGTGGACAGCAGGAACGAGATCAAGGAGTTCCTGGCCTCACGCCGGGCCAGGATCACCCCGCAGCAGGCAGGCCTCCCCGCCTACGGCGGCAATCGCCGGGTTCCCGGTCTGCGCCGTGAAGAGGTCGCCATGCTCGCCGGGATGAGCGTCGACTACTACGTCCGTCTGGAGCGCGGCAACCTGTCCGGCGTCTCAGAGTCCGTGCTGGACTCCCTCGCGCGGGCACTCCGGCTCGACGAGGCCGAACGCGACCACCTCAACGACCTGGCCCGCGCCGCCAACACCGCGCCGCACCGGCGCCGCCGGCCCCTACACCAGCAGGCGCAGGTCCCGCCGAGCGTGCACCGGGTCCTGGACTCCGTGACCGACGTACCCGCGTTCGTCCGCAACGGCCGTCTGGACTTCCTCGCCGGCAACCGGCTCGGCTACGCCCTGTACGCCCCCTTGTTCGCCGGCGGGCACCAGCCGCCGGTGAACATGGCCCGGTTCAAGTTCCTCGATCCGCGCGGCCGGGAGTTCTTCGGCCTCCACTGGGAGGAGTCGATGCAGAACACGGTCGCCCTGCTGCGCACCGAAGCCGGACGCAATCCGCACGACAAGCCCCTGACCGACCTCATCGGCGAACTCGTCACCCGCAGCGAGGACTTCCGCACCGCCTGGGCCAAGCACAACGTGCGCCTGCACTACACCGGCCGCAAACACCTCCACCACCCCGTCGTCGGCGATCTCACCCTCGCCTTCGACGCCATGCAACTGCCCGCACAGCCCGGTCTGAGCCTGACCGTCATGACCGCGGAACCCGGCTCTCCGAACGAGGACGCCCTCAGGCTGCTGGCCAGCTGGGCCGCCACCGCCGACGTGGCACTGCCGCAGGGAGTCCTGGACCAGCCCGCCCAGTGATCTACCCGACCCGCCAACGATGGTGCAGGTGACGATAATCGGTTGCCGGTCGGCGACGGTGGTGGATGCAATGTCCGGCATGATCACCCAGATGCAAGCATGAACACGCCACCATCGCCGCCCGGAGCGGAGCGGGCTGACGGATCACCCGTCCGGATCGGTGCTCTCGTCCCGCTGACTCGGCCCGGCTGGGTCGAAGCAGGCCAACACCTGCTCATCGGGCTCGAGTCGGCGGTTCGCGACGTCAACCACGCCGACGGGATCGCGGGGAGGCCCCTTGAGCTGGTGGTCCGGGACACCGCGGCGGATCCCCAGAGGGCCGCGGCGGCCGTGGACGAACTGGCCGGCCTGGGCGTGGCCGCCTTGGCGGGTGAGTATCACAGCGTCGTCGCTCGCGCCGCCGCCGCCAGGGCCGACGCCCTCGGCCTGCCGTTCCTGTGCTCGTCAGCGGTTCTCGACGCGCTCACCGAACAGCCGACGCAGTGGGTCGCCCGTCTCTGCCCACCGCAGTCGCGCGGCTGGCGGACCTACGCCGACTTCCTCCTCGGCGCGGGTCACCGTCGTATCGCCGTGGCAACCCAGCCAAGCGTCTACTGGGCAACCGGGACCCGCGTCCTGCGGGAGTGCCTCGCATCACGCGGCGGCACCGTCATCGAGCTCGACATGAGCGCGCTCACCCCCGCGGCCGTGTGCGACGAACTCGCCGACCGTCGTGCTACAGCCCTCCTTCTTCTGGTCGGTCACCCGGAGCCGGCCGTGCCGATCGTCCAGTCCGTCCGCCACGACCAGCGCCTCGCCGAGATCCTGATCGGTGCTCCGGCCGGCCAACCGGAGTTCGCCGAATGGGCGAGGCTGCTGGGCGAGGACGGCGCCGCGATCCCGTTCCTGCGCTACTTGCCCGAGCGCCTCAGCCCCCTCGGTGTACGAGTCGGGACGGCCCTCCGCGAACGGCTGGCCCAAACACCCTCCTTCGTGGCTTTCGAGGGCTACGACACGATCGCCGTCCTCGCTGACGTACTGCGTGCCCATGGCGCGGACCGGGCGCGCACCGCCGAATCCTGGCCGCGCGTTGCGGTCGAAGGCACCCGCGGGCAGATCCGGTTCTCCCGCACGCCGGGCGTCAGCGTGTGGCAGTGGGCCGGGGCGCCGATCCAAGTCGTCGACCGAGATCCGGCGCGGCCCGACCGCTTTCGGGTCCTTCACACCGGTTGAGGGAGCATCAAGGCAGGATCTCGATGTACCCGTCGGTTCCGTGGACGCGGATCCGCTGCCCGTCCCGGATCAGCCGGGTGGCCTGGTCGACCCCCACGACGGCCGGCAAGCCGTATTCCCGGGCGATCACCGCGCCATGGGTCATCAGGCCGCCCACCTCCGTCACCAGACCCGCGATTCCGACGAACAGCGGCGACCAACTGGGGTCCGTGAAGGTCGTGACGAGGATGTCGCCCGCTTCGAGCTCGGCCTGTGCCATGTCGAGGATGACGCGGGCCCGTCCCTCGATGGTCCCCGCGGAGACCGGCAGGCCGATCAGGGCGCCGGCCGGCACGTCGTCGCGCCGGTACGCCCCGGTGACGGCCTCGCCGTCCGAGGTGAGCACCCGGGGCGGGGTCAGCGCGTGGTACGACCGGAAGGCGTCCTTGCGCTGCCGGATGAGCCGGCCGTCGACCTGGTTCGAGCGCACGGTCTCGTGGAGCTCCTGGAACGTGAGGTAGAAGACGTCCTCCTGCTCAGGGAGCACGCCTGTCTGCACGAGCCGCTCGGCCTCCGCCAGCAGGGCCTGCCTGTAGACGAAGTAGCGGCTGATGATGCCGTACTTCGGGTACTCCCGGTACCCGATGAAGGCTCGGACCTGGTCGATCATCCGCTTGGTCTCGTCGGCCTTCCGGTCCCCGTCCGGCAGGGCGCGCAAGCGTGACAGCACGTCCTGTTCCTTCTTCCGCGCCTTCTGCCGCCCTTGCTCGAAGCGCCGTTCGGCGGCGCCCGGTTCGAAGTTCCTGACGTTGTCGAGGATCACGGGGACGAGCGTGCCGGGGCGCTCGCGCCAGCGCGGCCTCGTGATGTCGATCTCGCCGACGCAGCGCATGCCGTACCGATCGAGGTAGGCCTCGATGGCGTCGCGCGCTTCGGTCCCGCCCGCGAGTTTCGCCAGCTCGTCAAGGAAGCCCTCGTCCTCGACGCCCTCCAGGAACGCCACCACCTCCGGGTACGGGCGGATCACGTCCGCGACGTCGAGCAGCGCCAGTCCCATCTCCGACGTGACGTTGCCGGGGGCGGACAGCGTGAGCGTGTCGGCCGCGTTCTTCTCGCCGAGCCACTCCTGAAGCTTGTCGTTGAGCCACCACGTGGCTTCCATCCCCGCCATGATCGCCTGCATGTTCAGCGGATCGCTGAGGACTCGCTTGTGCTCCTCGAAAGCCTCCAGCAGGAAGTCGAACAGCGCCGGTCCGGTCCTCGTCCGGATGTCGCGCTCCAGGGCGGCGATGGACGCCCGGCTGCGCTCGATCAGCTCGGTGACGATTGCCGGATCAGCCTCGGTGGGGGCGGAGGCGGCACCGGCCGGTGGCCCGCCGGGGCCGGCGTCCGGGAGCGACGGGACAAAATCGCCGCGGTCGAGGACTGTCTCCAGCGCGTCCCTGATCAGCGGGTCTCCTCTCCCGACCACGTCCAGGAGGGCAGCACGGCTCGCGGGCGAGGCCAGGCGTCGGGTGGCGTCGACGAACAGCCGCCCGCCGGCCTCGAGCATGGGCGCCATGGCCGTCAGCTGCCACACGGAGATGCCCAGGGGTTTCATGGGGTCGGTCATCATCTGCTGATGGCCGACGGAGAGGTAGACGTGATTGTCCTGGTCGCCGGTCTCGGGAATGGGGAACAGCGTGGTGATCGGCCGGCTCTGAACGATCTGGAAGCCACCGTCGACCAGGCACCATTCGATGTCCTGCGGGCGGCCGAAGTGCGCTTCGATCCGTCGTCCCAGCCGCACGAGCTGGACGACCTGCGCGTCCGTCAGCGCCGGCTGCTCCTGCTGCTGCGAGTCGATCGCCACTTCCCGCGTTCCGCCGTCCGGCAGGGCTTGCACGGCGCGCTGTTTGGCGGCGATCGTCCTGGTGACGACTTCGCCGTCCCGCACCTTGAAGACATCCGGGTTCACCAGGCCGGAGACCAGGGCCTCGCCGAGGCCGAAGCCGGCGTCCACGGTGGCGACCTTCCGGTGGCCCGTGACGGGGTCTGCCGTGAACAGGATGCCGGCCGCCTGCGGGAAGGCCATCCGCTGCACGACCACGGCCATGTGGACCGTACGGTGATCGATGCCGTTCCGCTGACGGTAGGTCACGGCCCGCTCGGTGAACAGCGAGGCCCAGCACCGGCTGACGTGCTGCAGGACCGCCGCCGGCCCCATGACGTTCAGATACGTGTCCTGCTGACCGGCGAAGGAGGCCGTGGGGAGGTCCTCCGCCGTCGCGCTGGATCGCACCGCGTAGGCGGCTTGCCCGCCGAGCCGGCCGAGCGCGCGGGTGATCGCCGCCGCGAGATCGCCCGGGAGGGCAGTCTCCTCGATGGTCCGGCGGATCTGCGCGCTGAGCGTGCGGATCGCCTCCCGGTCGTCCGGGTTCGTGCGCGACAGCTCATCCAGCCGCTCGTCGATCGACGGCGCCTCCGCCATGATCCGGCGGAAGGCGTCCGTCGTCACGCAGAACCCACCCGGTACTCGGATGCCTTCGATCCGCGACAGCCCGCCCAGGTGAGCGCCCTTGCCGCCGACGACCGCGACCTGTGTCTCGTCCACCTCTTGAAGATCCAACACGTACTGCCCCGTCACCGCGACACCTCCGAGACAGCCGTGCTCCCTCGCGTCCTCATCCCTGAGTCCCCCCATTTCCGCAGGTTGTGCCACCGGCCGACGATTCTGCACCGCGACCGGGGCCTTGCGGCAAGCCCCCCAGTGCGCTATAGGTTGATAGTGGCAAGGAGAGTTCTCTCTCCTTGCCTTTGTTTTTTGACGCGGCGCTTCCAGGGCCTCCGGTCGGCGACCTCGTCATGGCGGTCCGAAACGGACCGGCCGCGCCCCGAGAGCCCGCCCGCTCAGTGACGAGACGGGCCCGCGACGGTGCTGCCGGAGGCTTCGACGGCACCGAGATCCGGCGCGGAACCCCAGTACGGCAGAGCGACATCGACCCCCTCGTCGATCAAAGCGCTGTTCGCGGCGAGGCGGAGGTGGGGGCAGTACGGGGAGTGCGCCGTCCCCCTGGCCGTGTCGAGCAGCAGGGAGTCAGCGAACCCTGCTCGTCAGGCGGTACGAGCCGCACGGCAGCCGGTAGCACGCCACACCGTCCGCGTGCCCGAGAACCGCACGCCGTCGACGTGGGCCGGCGGGGTCCGCCCCTCGCGGACGGAGTCGCCAGAGAGCGCCGGAAGACGCAGGGTGGCCTAGCTGTTGGCGGGCACCGCGGCCTCGTACGACAGAGTCCGCCCCCGTCCGTCACCCGCCGCTCGCTCCTGATCCGGCCGTACGGCGATTGGTGCGAGCCGGTGACATGGGTGATCCTTCCCGTGGGGTCGAGGTGCGGCTGCCGTAGGAAGTGCTGGACGACCTCGGCCACTGGGCTTGGGTCGATGCCGACCGCCGACACCGCTCACTCCGAGCCCACGGCACCCAGCCGGAGCAGCACGGCGGTGTTGGGGCGCGGCAGGCGGACGGTGAGAACTCCGCGGTCCGTGTCCCATTCCGTGGCGCAGTCGGAGACCGTCGGGTAGAGCACGACCGGGTCGAAGTGGCTGCCCCGCAGATGGGGAAGGGGGACGGTGTGGACAGCGGGGTCGAATCCGTCGGCGTGGCGTCGGCCCGGGAGCGGCTCGGGGCCACCGGCAGGAGATTCCCGGCGCCATACGGTGAGCAGGGTGCCGTTCCGGGTGCGCAGGCCATGGGTGATCCAGGGGTCCTCCCAGTCCGGCAGGGCGAGCGGCCACAGCGGGTGAGCGCCGCCGATCTCCGGCCGGATGCGCCGGTAGACGGAGATCGCGGAGCGGACGAGGGCGAACTGTTCGGCACTCATGAGGTCGAGGAAGCCGGAGAGGTGGATCCGGCCGAGGAGCGCGCCGGTGAGCGTGAAGCCGATCTCGTCGAGGCTGAAGTGCGGCTGGGGGTAGGCCCACACGGCTGACTGTTCCGGTGTCACGGCGGTGTGCGCCGCGGCGGCGATCGGAGGGTAGCGCAGGAAGTCCTGCTGGTCGCTGGTGGACTGAAGTTGTGCCACGGCCAACTGCGCGTAGTCCATGCGCAGGCCGCCGGACCCGCAGTTCTCCAGGACGAGACCGGGGTGCCGGTCGAGGAGTGAGCCCATCCAGTCGAGGTGGGCGCGGTGATGACCGAGCAGTCCGGCGCCGGGGCTCTCGTGCCCGTTCTCGGTGCCGGGGCCGCTGTTGATGTTGTAGTCGAGCTTCAGGTACCCGACGCCCCACTCGCCGACCAGCCGGTCCACGACCTCGTCGAGGTGGGCGCGGGCCGCGGGGTGACGCAGGTCCAGGTGGTGCCGGCCGTGTTCGGTGACGCGCACACCGCCCCGCCGGAAGAACGCCTCGGGCGGCAGCGTGCGGGCCAACGGGCTGCGTACGCCGACGACTTCGGGCTCCAGCCAGAGCCCGGGAACCATGCCGTGGCGTCGGATCGCGTCCAGCACCTCCCGGATGCCGCCGGGGAAGCGGTTGGGGGCGGCTTCCCAGGCGCCGACGGAGTCCCACCAGCCCTGGGCGTCGTCGTCGTACCAGCCCGCGTCGATGACGAAGACCTCGGCGCCGGCCTCGGCCGCCGCGTCGATGAGCGGCAGCAGCTTCTCGGTGGTGGGGTCACCCATGAGGGTGTTCATGTAGTCGTTGTAGATCACCGGAAGCGCGCGGTGGTCCGGGTGGCCGCGGCGGATACGGCGGCGGTGGTCGGTGAGTGCGCCGAAGGCCGCGTCCAGGCCGCCACCTTCCGCGCGGACGAGGACGGCGGGCACGGTGGTGAACTCCTCGCCGGGGGCGAGGCGTTGGTGCCACTGGTGGTGGGCGTCGTCGGGGCCGAACAGGGCGACGTAGGCGGCGCCTTCGCGTTCGCCGGTCTCGAAGCGCCAGCCGGCGCTGGACTCGATCTGCCACACCCAGGCGCCGCCGTCCCGGTCGGTGAGCGCAGCGAGCGGCAGGTGCCGTCCGGTGGACCAGCTGCCCTGCGAGTACCGCTCGAAGCAGCCGCGGCCCTCGTGGCCGTGTGCGGCCCTGCTCAGCGGGACGACCTGGTCGCGGAAGGCGGACTGGCGCCAACGGCATTCGGCGAGCCAGTCGTTGTCCGCCCAGTGCAGGCTCAGCCCGTCGAGGGAGCCGTCTGCGTCGGTGATTCCGCCGAGGGTCAGCGTGGTCACGCTCTCCAGCCGGACCGGCGTGTCGCCCTCGTTGGTCAGGCGTACCCAGGTCCGCAGGAAACCCGCTCCGGTACGGGCCTCGCCCGCGCCCGCCTCCAGGGTGACGTCGGCGGCGAGGCCGGTCACGGGGTCCGTCAGGCGGATCACCGTGCGCTCCCGGCCGTCCTCGTGCACCGTCTCGTGCCCGCGATAGGTCAGCCGCTCGCCGACGGCCGTCTCGATGAAGCGCTCCCCCGACCACAGGCGGCCGTGGCCGGTGGCGGTCACCTCGACCAGGGGAACGAGACAGGCCCGGTCCTGATCCGGTCTTCCCAGGCTCACCGACCCGGCGGCGTCCACGACGGCATGCAGTCCGAGTTCCGGGCACGCCCAGATACGGGATCTCTCGGCTACGGCAGCGCTCAACACTTTCCCCTTCCGGGATGGTTCGGTCCTGCGGTGGTGCTCGTGGGGGCTGAGCTGGGGATTCACGCCCGGTCGGTGAGGGGTGCGCCGTGCCGGTGGATCTGCTTGAGGATCAACTCCCCGGTTACGGTCCCTTGACGCCCACGTTGTGACCGCTCACAATCCTCGCATGTCTGTGACCGGTCACACAAGCTCCGGCGGCCGCACCGAGTCCCCCCAGGGGCAGCAGAAGGCCGCCAGTATCCGCGACGTCGCCCAGGCGGCGGGTGTCTCCTACCAGACCGTTTCGAGGGTCATCAACGGCCATCCGAACGTGAAGGAGGAGACCCGCAAGCGGGTGCAGGAGGCCATCGACACCCTGGGCTTCCGGCGCAACGCCACCGCGTTCGCCCTGGCCAGCGGTGTCACCCGGTCGATCTCGGTCCTCACCTCGAACACCGTGCTCTACGGCTACGCAGCGACCCTGCAGGGCCTGGAGGAGGCGTCCCGCGCCGCCGGGTACGCGCTCGGTGTGCGGGTGCTGACACCCGAGGACGACCTGGACCGCGCGGTCGCGGCAGCCGCCGACACCGCAGGCGGCATCGTGGTCATCGGCTTCGACCAGCTCGGGGCCGAGGCGCTGTCCCGCGTCCCGGCCAACGTGCCGTGCGCCGCGGTCGTGGAGGCACCGCCCCGGGGTCACAAGCCCGACCGTCCCGCCGTATGGGCCGACGACCGTGAGGCCGCGCGGGCCGCCACCGAGCATCTGCTCGCGCTCGGGCACAAGACCGTTCACTACGTGGCGATTCCCGCCTCGACCGGGACCCGGCGCTCGGCCGGACCCCGCGCCGAGGGCTGGCGCCAGGCCCTGAAGACGGCCGGCGTCACGCCCCCCGCCCCGTCCGGCAAGGGCTGGGACGCCCAGGCCGGTTACGAGGCCGGCAAGAAGCTCGCCCGGAACCCGGACGTCACCGCGATCCTGTGCGGCAACGACGACCTGGCCCTGGGTGTCCTCAGGGTCCTGCACCACGCGGGCCGGCGGGTCCCGGAGGACGTCAGCGTCATCGGCTTCGACGACGCCCCGCACTCCGAGTTCGTCACCCCGTCCCTCACCACCGTGCGCATGGACTTCCAGGGGCTGGGCCGCGCGGCCTTCGGGCTGTTGCGCGCCCAGATCGACACCGACCTGCCCGCATCCGCACCGGCGCCGGCCGACCCGGCGCTCGTCCTCCGGGAGAGTTCCGGGGTACGCGAGGCGTGACCGACCGCCAACTCGGCTTCCCCCCCCTCTCTTGACGGCCCTCCCGGCCGCCAACTGGTACACCGGCCTGGGCAGTTCCACCACTTCCACGTACAACAGCGCCCTGAGCAGCTTCGAAAGCGACTGGACCACCGTCTACGGCAAGATCCGCTCGATCATCCCGAACGCCAGGATCGCCGGGCCCAACGAGACGCACTACGACGCCCGCCTCATGGGCGACTTCTACCCGTGGGCCAAGGCCCACAACGTGCTGCCGGACATCACCACCTGGCACGAACTGGACCCCGGTTCGCTGTCCCACTTCGAGTCGAACCTGGCCGCCTACCGGACCCTTGAGACCAACGCCCACATCAGCGCCAGACCGGTCAACATCGACGAGTACGGCGACCTCTCCGTCCCCGGTCAGATGATCCAGTGGATGTCCATGTTCGAACGGAACAAGGTCTACGCCTATCAGGCGTACTGGGACATGGCAGGCAATCTGGACGGCAACGTCAGCCAGACCAACATACCCAACGGCGACTGGTGGCTGCTGCGCTGGTACGCGGGCCTGACCGGGCAGACCGTCAAGGTGACACCGCCGCAGTCCAACGTCATCGACACACTGCAGGGCATCGGCTCCCTCGACAAGGGCCGTAAGCAGGCCCAGGTGCTGCTCGGCGGCGGCAACTCCGGCGCCGCCGACACCGTCGTCCAGCACATACCTCCCTCCTTCGGCGGCAGAGTCAACGTCTCGGTCGAACGCACCGCGTGGAGCGGCTACGAGGGTGCGGGTCCCACACCGACCGTGCTGTCCCGCAGCACGCGGAAGGTCGGGGCCAACCGCACCATCACCGTCCCGCTGACCGGCCTCGACCCGATGGCGGCGTACCGCATCGTCATCAACCCCGCAGGCAGCGGCACGCCCACAACGGCCGACGTGCCCTGGCAGGCGTCGTACGAGGCGGAGAACGCGGCCATCACCGGCGGCACGGTCTACACCCAGGGCTCGGTGTCCAACGCCTACGGCTACGCCACCTCGGGCACCAAGGACGTCGGCAGCCTCAACCAGTCGACCAGCAAGGTCGCCTTCACAGTCAGCGTCCCGACGACGGGCACGTACGACCTGAACATCTTCTACGGCAACCAGTCGAGCCAGACCGCCACCCCGGCCACCCAGAACCTCACGGTCGACAGCGGCACCGCGAAGACCATCACCTACCCGCCGACCCTGAACTGGACCTACCGGTCCACCGTGCGCACCCCGGTGTCCCTGACCGCGGGCACGCACACCCTGACCCTCGCCAAGGGCACCACGGGCGAGGTCACCCTCGACAAGATCGACCTCACCACGTCCCCCGGCCAGGACCCCGTCTACCCCGCGACCTACGCCGACATCACAGGATCGCCGTCGTACGACTACCGCGCCTCCGGCATCAGCGGCGCAGGCGCCGTGGTGCTGCGCTCCGGTGACAAGGCCGCCTTCGACGTCTACGCCCCCACCGACGGCTACTACACGGTCCACGCCGGCTACGCCTCCACCGGCAGCGGCACCCTGAGCCACGACGGCGCCACCGCGTCCACCCTCGCCTCGACGAGCGGCAGCCTCACCGACAGGACCCAGATCCTGTACCTGTCGGCGGACAACAACCACATCACCGCGGCAGGACCGGGTGGCGGCAGCCTGACCCTGCGGGACCTCCGCGTGACCGGCACGGCCGACACCTCGGGCGTCACCGTCTACGAGGCCGAGAACGCCACCCGCGCCGGGACGGCAGCCGTCTCCAGCAACTCCTGGTCCTCCGGCGGCAGTTACGTCGGCCATGTCGGCAACGGCTCCGGCAACACCCTCACCTTCCAGGTGAACACCGCCTCGGCCGGGCGCTACGTCCTGAACGTGCGCTACGCCAACGACCAGGTCTCCCGCTCCGGCAACTACAACACCAACGTGGTCTCCAGGGCGGCGAACATCGCCGTCAACGGCACCGCCACGACCGTCATGTTCCGCAACAACTACAGCTGGTCGAGCTGGTGGGACCTGCCGGTCCCGGTCACCCTCAACGCCGGCACCAACACCATCACGCTCGGCAACCCCACCGCGTACGCGCCCGACATCGACCGTGTGAGCGTCGCGCCGCTGACCGGCTGACGGCACCCTCGGCCGGGGCCTGCGTCAGGCCCCGGCCCCCCTCTCGCCACGCCGATTCACTTTCCGCACGTTGCGAATTATTCACGCGTGACGGCATAACCGGCTACGGACGGCCACCGGACCGTCAGCAATATGGATTCCTCTTCCGCATACCACGAGTGGTCGATTCCAGGACCCCACACCACATAATCGCCCTGGCGTTCCAGAACGATACTGTCGGTCGGGAAATCCACCCGGAAACGGCCGCTGACAAGTACGAGGAGAGCGGTTCGCTCTTCTCCGGTCACCCACTCGGCCCGCTCGTCACCTCTCGGGTGGACACCCCATTTGACCTCCACGGCCCGACTGTGACGAGGGTCGTCGACACCCTTGAAATGTCCCAGGATCCATCCTCGATCCAGCGGTGCATCCACGCCTGCATTTCCTACATAAAAACTGTCACCCATAGTCCCGAAATATACCGCTGGCTGCCATCCATGCGGGTGTGCCAGGGTGGCGGGCGTGACACGCCGCTTTCTTCCCGGTCTCGAACTGGCCGAGCTGTTCCACCGGCAGGTCGTCGCGCCGATCCTCGACGCCGCGCTGCAGGGCGTGGCGTACTCGGCGGCGCTGATCGGCTACGGCTCGGAGGTGCAGGGTTTCGACACCGTACGCTCCACCGACCACGCCTGGGGTCCGCGACTGCAGGTGTTCCTCGCGGGCGAGGACGTCCGAGCCCGTGTGCGGCTCCTGGAGGCGGATCTCGACCGGCGGCTGCCGACGCGGTTTCTCGGCTGTCCGGTTCGGTTCTCCTTTCCTGACGGCGCACCGGCCCGGCACTGGGTGCACGTCCACGATCTGCGGCCTGGTATCCCGATGACGTGTGGCGTTATGTGCTGGCCTGCCAGTACGTGAGCCGTTGTGTACGGACCACGGCCACGCCTCCTTCGGGGACCGTGACCGAGCCGTCGACCGGCTTGCCGGTGAGGAGTTCGACTCCGTCCGCGGGGATCTCGGCGCCGTGGCCGGCGTGGTCGATGAGGAAGAGGTAGTCGGCGTCGGCGCCGCGCCTGCGGACGACCTCGACGCCGGCCGGTGCCTCGTGCTCCGGCCGTACGCCCGCCTCCTGGCCGATGCGCTGCAGGACGGCGGCCAGAGTGGCGGGGTCCGGATGGGTGGCGAGGTACCAGGCGGTTCCGCTCCCGTAGGCGTGGCGCGTGATGGCCGGGACATCGGCCAACGAACCGTCGGTGTACGTCGCGACGGCCTCCGCGCCGGTGAGCCGGAGGCGCTCGGTCCACAGGTCGGCGGTCGCGCCCCTCGGGACCTGGCCGGCCAGGCCGACCGACTGGCCGGGCAGCAGAGGGAAGGGCTCGTCCGCGCGCACCCCGAGAATCTCCCGGAAGGCGCCCGGGTAACCACCCAGGCGGACGTGGCAGTTCTCGTCCACCGCTCCGCTGTGGAAGCCCACCGCCAGGGTGCCGCCCCGCTCGACGAACCCGGTCAGGTTGGCCGCGCCCGTGTCGTCGACCAGGTACAGGCTGGGGGCGAGGACGAGCTGATAGCGGTCGAGGCCGGGGGTGTCGGGGCGCACGAAGTCGACTGCCACTCCGGCCTTCCACAACGGCGTGTACCAGTCCCTGACCAGGTCCTGGAAGCAGAGCTCGGCGCTGGGCTGGGAGGGCAGTTCCATGGCCCAGCGGGCGTTCCAGTCCCAGACGATGGCAACCTTGGCGGGAGTGGTGCTGCCGCGGACCTCGGCAAGTGCTCGCAGGTCGGCGCCGAGTTGGACGACGTCCTGCCAGATCTGGCTGTCGGTGCCCGCGTGGGGCAGCATCGCCGAGTGCCACTGCTCGGCGCCCGCCTTGGCCGCGCGCCACTGGAAGAAGAGGATGCCGTCGGCGCCGTGGGCGACGTGCGCGAGGGCGTTGCGGCGCATCTCACCGGGCGTCTTGGCACGGTTGACGGGCTGCCAGTTGACGGCGCCGGTCGAGTGCTCCATCAGCACCCAGGGACCGCCTGCCATAGAGCGCATCAGGTCACCACAGAGAGCGACGTCGATCTCCGACTCCGGGTCGCTGGAGCGCAGGTAGTGGTCGTTGGAGACGATGTCCAGTTCGGGCGCCCAACGCCAGTAGTCCAGTGCCTCGATGCTGAAGTTCACCATGAAGTTGGTGGTGGCCGGGATGCCGGGCGCAGCGAGGCGGAGCACGTCGCGTTCGGCGGTGCACAGGGAGAGCAGCTCATCGGAGCAGAAGCGGCGCCAGTCCAGCTGGTGGGTCGGATTGGGGGCGGCTCCCGTGGCGCGGGGCGGCAGGATCTCCTCCCAGTCGTAGTACCACTGGCTCCAGAAGGTGGTGCCCCAGGCGTGGTTGAGGGCGGCGAGGTCGTCGCCGTACTTGGCTCGCAGCCAGCCCCTGAAGGAGGCCGCGCTCAGGTCGCAGTAGCACTCCGCGTTGTGGCAGCCGTACTCGTTGTGCACGTGCCACATGACGACCGCAGGGTGGTCGGCGTACCGTCGGCCGATCTCGTCGGCCATGCGCAGGGCGGCCTCGCGGTAGGCGGGGCTGGACGGGCAGAACGTCTGGCGGCTGCCGTACGACAGTGTCCGGCCGTCCCGGTCCACCGGCAGCGCTTCGGGATGGGCGCGGAAGAACCAGGCGGGCGGGGCGGCCGTCGGGGTGGCGAGGTCGGCGGAGATGCCGTTCGCGTGGAGCAGGTCCAGGACGCGGTCCATGCGGGAGAAGTCGTACACGCCCTCCGCGGGCTCCAACAGGGCCCAGGAGAAGATGCCGACGCTGACCATGGTCACCCCGGCCTCGCGCATCAGGCGCATGTCCTCGGCCCAGACGTCCTCGGGCCACTGCTCGGGGTTGTAGTCGCCGCCGTAGGCGATGCCGGGCAGGCGAAGGCGACGTTCGGTGCTCACTTGTGGCACTCCGGGGATAGCAGGAAACAGGTGACTTGAAGGGCTGTCAGCCCTTGTTGGCGCCGAGGGTGAGGCCGCTGACGAACTGGCGCTGGAGTACGAAGTACACGATCAGGGTGGGGATCGCGGTGAGCAGGGCGCCGGCGGCGACCAGGTTGGGGT
>NZ_JAJSBI010000003.1 GCF_021261325.1 Streptomyces guryensis
CCGAACCCGCCCCCGCGAGTGTCCCCGAGCCCGAGCCGTCCGCCCCCGCGCCCGCCGCCGAACCCGCCCCCGAGCCCGCTCCCGAACCCGCGACCGCGAGTGTCCCCCACTCGGACCCCGCCCCGAAGCGTGCCCTCCTGCGCCGCCCCGTCGCCCTCGCCGCGCTCGCCGCCGTCCTCGTCGGCGGCACCTGGCTCGGCACGTCCTACTTCGCCGGCTCCGGCCAGGGAGGCGCCGCCGAGCGCACCGCCACCCTCACCG
This sequence comes from Streptomyces guryensis, assembly GCF_021261325.1. Lineage (GTDB taxonomy): Bacteria > Actinomycetota > Actinomycetes > Streptomycetales > Streptomycetaceae > Streptomyces > Streptomyces guryensis. Next base: position 262 of record NZ_JAJSBI010000003.1, read on the forward strand.
AGACCCCGGCGCGCGTCGCGAGCCCCGGTGCCACCACCGCCTGGACCGCGCACCGCGAGAAAGGCATGAACGCCGTACTCTCCCTGCCCAGCCGGTACCGGGAGTCCGCCAGGGAGGGCGGCGCCGCGAGGCCGCCCCGCCTCGTGGAGTACGACGCACCCGACAGCAAGGTCAGCATCCGCCTCACCCAGTGGGACAAGGCCCCCGGCTCCCCGATGGCCCAGGCGCAGCACGCGCACGCCGTCTGGAACAGCTACAACGGGGACGCCCGCACCCAGTACACCCGCACCACCTTCCACGGCTACGAGGCCGTCCAGGCGGACACCTCCTACGGCCTGGGCGGCAGCCCGGCCCGGGTGATGCAGCTGATGATCCGCACCGACGACGGGCGCATGTACGAACTGCGCGTGGACATGCCCAAGGGGACTCCGGCCGAGAAGAAGGGCACCGCGCTCTTCAAGGGCGCACGTGACCGCCTTGTGATCGGAAAAAGCTGAACCGCTCCCCGCCGGCCTCGTGCAACGCCTGATCAGCGCAAACCTTGCCAGTGAGCACTGGCGGCGTGTGTGTACTCCGTGAAGCCGCGTTACCGACGGGTACCCAAAGGCCCCGCGCCGTCATACCCTGCGCCTCATGACGGAAGCGCATGCCGAGGCCAAGACCGGCACGAACCCCCTCGCCCCCGCCCCCGGAGGCGCCCGTACCGCCGCCGACGTGGTCACCCCCGAGCTGATCGCCCAGCTCACCAGGGGCGTGGTCGGCTCCGGACGCACCGCCAACCACACGCCGTTCACCGGCGAGAAGCTGGCCGACCTGCCCGAGTCGACGCCCGAGGACGTCGCCAAGGCCTACGAGTCGGCCCGTGCGGCGCAGGCGGTCTGGGCGCAGACGCCGGTCCGGCAGCGCGCGGCCGTCCTGCTCCGCTTCCACGACCTGATCCTCGCCCGCCAGGCCGAGGTCCTCGACCTGATCCAGCTGGAGACCGGCAAGGCCCGGCTGCACGCCCACGAGGAGGTCCAGGCCGTCGCGGTCGCGAGCCGCCACTACGGCCGCAGGGCCGCCGCCTACCTGAAGCCGAAGCGCCACGCGGGCGCCATGCCGACCCTGACGAAGGTCACCGAACTCCGTCACCCGCGCGGTGTGGTCGGCCAGATCGCTCCCTGGAACTACCCCCTGGAACTCTCGGTCGGCGACGCGCTCCCGGCGTTCGTGGCGGGCAACGCGGTCGTCATGAAGCCGGACACCGAGACCTGCCTGACCGCCCTGTGGGCCCGCGACCTGCTCATCGAGGCAGGCCTCCCGGCCGACGTCTTCCAGGTCGTCCTCGGCGACGGCCCGGTCGTCGGCCCGGAAGTGGTCCGGCACGCCGACTACGTCTCCTTCACCGGCTCCACCCGCACCGGCCGCGAGGTCGCCCAGGGTGCCGCCGCCCGCCTGGTCGGCGTCTCCCTCGAACTCGGCGGCAAGAACGCCATGCTGGTCCTTCAGGACGCCGACATCGAGAAGGCGGCCGCGGGCGCGGTCCGCGCCTGCTTCTCCTCCGCGGGCCAACTCTGCATCTCCATCGAGCGGTTGTACGTCCACGAGTCGATCGCCGACGCCTTCCTGGAGCGCTTCGCCACCCGCACCAAGGCCATGCGCCTCGGCAAGTCCCTCGCGTACGGCGCCGACATGGGCTCCCTGGTCGGCGAACGCCAGCTGGAGACGGTCACCCGCCACGTCGAGGAGGCCGTGGCGAAGGGAGCGAAGGTCGTCGCCGGCGGCGTGGCCCGCCCGGACATCGGCCCGTACTTCTTCGAGCCGACCATCCTCGACGGCGTGACCGAGCCCATGTCGGTCTGCACCGAGGAGACCTTCGGCCCGGTCGTCTCCATCTACCGCTTCAAGACGGACGACGAGGCGATCGAGCACGCCAACTCCACGTCGTACGGCCTGAACTCCTCGGTCTGGACGAAGAACGGCAGCCGTGGCCGCGAGGTCGCCTCCCGCCTCCGCACGGGCACGGTGAACGTCAACGAGGGCTACGCCCCCGCCTACGGCAGCGTCCAGTCCCCCATGGGCGGCATGAAGGACTCCGGACTCGGCCGCCGCCACGGCTCCGAGGGCATCCTCAAGTACACCGAGGCCCAGACGGTCGCCCAGCAGCGGCTCCTCCCGATGGCTCCCTCGCTGGGCATGGACGACGAGAAGTACGCGCAGTTCATGAGCAGGAGCCTCCGGCTGATGAAGGCCTTCCGGTTCCGCTAGATCGCATCCGTTCTCAACGAGGAGAGCACGTGCCCCAGGACACCTACGACTACGACGTCATCGTCGTCGGCTCCGGCTTCGGCGGTTCCGTCACCGCCCTTCGCCTCACCGAGAAGGGCTACCGCGTAGGTGTCCTGGAGGCCGGCCGCCGCTTCACCCGCGAAAGCCTGCCCAAGAACTCCTGGGACCTCAAGAACTACCTGTGGGCCCCGCGGCTCCACATGTACGGCATCCAGCGCATCCACCTGCTGGGCAACGTCATGGTCCTGGCCGGAGCGGGCGTCGGCGGCGGCTCCCTCAACTACGCCAACACCCTCTACGTACCCCCGAAGCCGTTCTTCGACGACCCCCAGTGGCGTGACATCACGGACTGGCAGGAGGAGCTGAAGCCGTACTACGACCAGGCCAAGCGCATGCTCGGCGTACGGCTGAACCCGACGATGACCCCGTCCGACGTCCATCTGAAGGCCGCGGCCGAGCGGATGGGCGTCGGCGACACCTTCCACATGGCACCGGTCGGCGTGTTCTTCGGCGACGGAAAGGACGCGGAGGGGGAGTCGAAGGCGGCGCCCGGCGGGCAGGTCGACGACCCCTACTTCGGCGGCGCGGGCCCGGCCCGCAAGGCGTGCACCGAGTGCGGCGAGTGCATGACCGGCTGCCGCCACGGCGCGAAGAACACCCTCAACGAGAACTACCTGTACCTCGCCGAGAAGGCGGGCGCGGTCGTGCAGCCGATGACGACGGTCGTGTCGATCACGGACGACTCGCAGGGCGGGTACGCCGTCGCCACCCTCCCGACCGACGAGAAGACGAAGTCCAAGGGCCGCACCTTCAAGGCCCGCCGGGTGGTCCTGGCCGCCGGCACGTACGGCACCCAGACCCTGCTGCACCGCATGAAGGCGGGCGGTCAACTCCCTTATATCTCGGACAAGTTGGGTGAGCTCACCCGTACGAACTCCGAGGCCCTGGTAGGCGCGCAGACGGACGACCGCCGCTACCGCAAGGCGACCGGCGAGCCGAAGGTCGACTTCACCAAGGGAGTCGCCATCACCTCGTCCATCCACCCGGACGAGAACACCCACATCGAGCCGGTCCGCTACGGCAAGGGCTCCAACTCGATGGGCAGCCTGTCCATCCTGCAGGTGCCGTACGCGGAAGGCTCGTCGAGGGTCATGGGCTGGCTCGCGAACGCGGCCCGCCACCCGCTGCTCGTGCTGCGCTCCCTCTCCAACCGCCGCTGGTCGGAGAAGACCATCATCGGCCTGGTGATGCAGTCGCTGGACAACTCCCTGACGACGTACCTGAAACCGGACGGCGTCGGGAAGGGCCTGCTCACCGCCCGCCAGGGCCACGGCGCCCCCAACCCCAAGCAGATCAGGGCCGCTTCGGAGAGCGCCTCCGCCATCGCCGCCGGGATCAACGGCTTCGCGGGCTCGAACGTCGGCGAACTCATGGGCACCCCTCTCACCGCCCACTTCCTCGGCGGCTGCCCGATCGGCAGCTCGCGCGAGACCGGCGTGATCGACCCGTACCACCGTCTCTACGGTCACCCCGGGATCTCGGTGGTGGACGGCGCGGCGGTCTCGGCCAACCTGGGCGTGAACCCCTCCCTCACCATCACCGCCCAGGCAGAGCGTGCGATGTCGTACTGGCCCAACAAGGGCGAGGAGGACCCCCGTCCGGCACAGGGCGCGGTGTACGAACGCCTGAAGCCGGTGGAACCGAACGCTCCCGCGGTCCCGGCGGACGCTTTCGGCGCCCTGCGGCTGCCGTTCCTGGGAATGCCTGCGGTGCCGCCGAAGAAGTAGCCGCCCAGACACAGCGAAGGACCCGCACCCCCCTCCGAGTGCGGGTCCTTCTTCCTTGCGGTGAGCTGTGGTTACGCGCTCGCGCCGGCCCGACGGCGACGCACCGCGAACACCGCACCGGCACCGGCGACGACGGCGACACCGCCGACGAGGCCGATCATCGGCAGGGCGGAGCCGGCGCCGGTCGCGGCGAGGCTGCCGGTGACCTCCGGCGTGGTGCTGGACGGCTTCTTGTCCGTGACCGGAGCCTCGCCGCCTTCCTGCGGCTTGGTGCCGGACGTGTCCGTGCCGCCGGACACGATCTGGAACTTGTAGGCGACGTCGCCGTAGCCGGTGCACTCGCTGTCGCTGTCGCCGTAGATCGTCGCGCCGAGCGAGAAGCCGGCCCCCACCGGGGCGGACGAGGTGACGTTGACACGGAGCGGGATGTCGATCTCGTAGTCGGGCTTCAGCGCGGCGGCGTAGCCGACGTAACCGACCGCGTAACCGCCCTCGTCGAGGTTCTCCCAGACCTTGTCCTGCGGGTTCCACGCCTGGAGCCGGACCTGCTTGCTCTTGAACAGGTCCTCGCCGTTCTTGTCGGGGGAGGCCCCCGCGAAGAAGTCGAGGTCGTTCAGCGTGGAGTCGGAGTTGTTGAGGACGTTCAGCGAGAACTTGTGCCAGCCGCTGCCCGCCGCGATCTTGCCGGGCAGGCCGGTGATGCTGACGTCGACCTTGGAGTCCTTGCACTGGTCGACCGGGCCGCCGGAGGGCGACGGGTCCTCGCTCGGCTCGGCCGAGGTGGAGGGGGTGGGCTTGCCCGACTCGCTCGCGGTCGGCGCCGAACTGGAGGCCGGGGCGCTCGGGGTGGCCGTTTCGGTGGGCAGGCCGGAGTCCGTCGGCGTCGCCGAGGCCGTGCCGCTCGGCGTCTCGGTGGGCGTCTCGGAGACGGTCTCGGTGACGCTCGCGGTCGGCGTCTCGTCCGCGAATGCGGCGGGCGCGGACAGCAGCGCGAGGGGAGCGATGACCGCGGTCGCGGCCGCCGCGCCCATGGCACGACGAAGCTTCATGAAAACCTCATGGGAGTCCAGTCCAATGGGAGGGCTCCGCGTGTGGGGCGCGGCTGTGGCCCTTGGTTCGCCGGGTTGGATCCGTGAAGCCTGTGAATGGTTGTGCAGGCCTTCACACAATTCTTATGTGGCCTACGTCACTCACTCGCGACGAGCGGCAGTCCACGCAGCCCGGATTCTCTACGCGTCCCGGGTCCCGTACGCTCTGCTGCTCGACAGGCGATGCACATGACAGCCGCCCGACCAGTACCTCGATGAGCCCCGAAGAGCCCTGACAGAAAGGCGTCCGCGTCGTGGCCGACAGACCGTCCGAAGAGGGGAGATCCGGTTCCGGCGAGGAGCCCTCCATACCCGACGACGTGTGGGACAAGTTCCTCAAGGACACCGAGGCGGAGCTCGGCTCCGCGCCCAAGGAGCCCTCCGCCCGCGCCCGGATGGTCACCGAGCGACTGCGGCAGCAGGACGCGCTCGGCGAGCGGCCGGAGAGCTGGCGCGCCGGTCCGCCCCGGCCCGAGCGGCGCCGCCGCATCTGGCCGGTGCTCGGGGTCCTCCTCGCCGTCGCCGTGGCCGTCGTGGCCGTGAAACCGTCGGTCATCCCCGGCGACCCCTTCGGCACGAAGGACCACGTGGGCCGCTCGGCCTCCCCCCTCCCGGCGGAGACCGCGGCCCCCACCGCCCCGCCCTCCCCTGCCGACTCCGAAGTCCCCTCCCTCGCCCGGCCGTTCGCCGGCTCCCCGGCCGAGCGCTGGGCCGACGGCGCGGCGGGCATCGTGCTGCCGAAGGCGACAGTCGTCGGCACGCTCTCCAAGGCCCAGGTCGAGCAGGCCCTGCAGCAGACCAGAACCCTCCTGGTCGACGCGAACCTCAACTCGGCCACCCTGCGCGGCGAACGCCCCGCCGCCGCGCTGGGCGTGATCGAGCCGCGTCAGACGGACCTCCTCACGCGCCTCGACACGTCCTTGGCCAAGCCGGACGAGAAGCACGACCCGCTGTCCATGTTCAGCCGCTTCGACCCGGCGCAGATCAAGCTCGTCGGCGATGTGATCAAGACCCGCGGCCGCATCACCTTCAAAGCCGGCGAGCAGTCCTCCGTCGCCGTGCACGCCGACTACACCTTCGTCTACCCGGTCGTCCGCACCGGCGGCTCGAAGGAGGTCACCCGCACCATCGTGCGCCGCGTCCTCGACATCCAGATGTCCGACCCGGCCCGCTACAAGGTCACCCCCGGCAAGATCACCATCCGCCGCTACGACCGCGACATCGGCAACTCCGCCTGTGAGGTGTACGACGGTTACCTGCACCCCGGGTTCACCTCGGACACCGCCACCGGCGCCCCTCCCACGGGCCCGACGACGGACCCGTACGACCGCAGCAAGGGCATCGACGAGGACAGCCCGCGGGACTGCGGGACGGTTTCCAGGGTCTGACCGGTGCACGGAGGTCCGACCGGTGCACGGACATGCGAAGGGCCCCGCGGGCTTGGCCGCGGGGCCCTTCTCCGTCAGCACCGACGTCAGGGCAGCGCCGGTGCCTGGGGAGCGGCGCCGGGGGGTTGCGCCGCTTGTCCTGTGTGCCCTGGGTCGCCGCCCCGGCGCATACGGGGCGCGCGGATGGTCTCGACCTCTGACGGTACGCAAGTGCAAGCAATGCAGTTGTCTGCGGGGGGACTTGGGGGCTTTCTACGCATCGTGCTGGATGGACGGGGCGTACGCAACCGTTTGACCCAGGGTTGTGCATTTTTGCATTTTCCGCCGGTCGGCCCCGGGCGTCCCCGGGGCCGACCGTTCTCTTGGGTGACCGGGCTGCTGTCCCCTGCCGTCCGGCCACAACCCTGGAGTGAGGTCCCACGACGTTCGGCACGACCCGTACGTCTCATCACTCCAGCAAGCCACGCGTGGTTCTTTCGGGCCCGCCCCTGGCTGGCACGGACACCACCACCAACGAAGGGGTTCGCCGGGCGGTCACGCGCCGTACGGGTTAAAGGGACTCCGAACTCAGATGCGACCGCGGCACAGTTCGAGCAGCGTCATGGCGAGGGACGTGCCGGGCTTGCCGAGGGCCTCGCTGTAGTGGCCGAGGACCTCCATCTCGCGGGACAGGTTCACGCGGCGCCCGCCGGAGGCGATGCGGGCCTCCTGGATGACGGCGGAGACGGCCATCCGCTCCTGGATCAGGCCGATGATCCGGTCGTCGAGCGCGTCGATGCGCTCACGTGCGCCGGTGATCACGCCGGCGGCCTCGGTGGTACGGGCGCCGGTCTTCTCGGTGACGTTCTTCTCGGCTGCGGTGGCGGTCATGTCGGGGCTCCTCGTCGGGTGGGTGGGATGCGGTGCCCCGGAGCGGCAGGACCCGGAAAACGACAGGCGCCCCGGGCCTTGTCGGCCCGGGGCGCCTGGGAAGTCGCTTGTCAGTAGCTCAAGCAGCACGACCATGGCAGCCGGCGGGCCGGTTGCCATAGGTAAAGAGGAAGGTCGGGTGCGTGAGCATGGGGCCAGTATGCCCCGCCCGGGGATGTGGTCCAACCTGGTTCGCATCGTGAGACCGGGAGGCCGCCGGGACTTGGTCTTTCAGCCCGTCCGGCGTTTGAGGACGAGGCCGTTCAGGCCGAAGCGGGGTCTGGGGGCGGCAGCCCCCGGCAGACGGCGAGGTCACCTCACGGCCACCCCGGTAGACTCGGCAACCAAAGACCCCGCCCAACCGCCGGAAGGCACCCCGTGTCATCAGCGACCCCCGCTGCCGCCGCCCCCGACACCGTCCTGGTCGTCGACTTCGGCGCGCAGTACGCCCAGCTCATCGCCCGTCGCGTCCGCGAGGCCCGGGTCTACAGCGAGATCGTGCCGAGCACCATGCCGGTCGCTCAGATGCTCGCCAAGAACCCCGCGGCGATCATCCTGTCCGGCGGCCCCTCGTCGGTCTACGCGGAGGGCGCCCCGCGCCTCGACCGCGAGATCTTCGAGGCCGGCGTGCCCGTCTTCGGCATGTGCTACGGCTTCCAGCTGATGGCCACGACCCTCGGTGGCACGGTCGACAACACCGGCGCCCGCGAGTACGGCCGTACCCCTCTGCACGTGTCCAAGGCCGGCTCCACCCTCTTCGAGGGCACTCCGGACGAGCAGTCGGTGTGGATGTCGCACGGCGACGCCTGCTCGGCCGCCCCCGAGGGCTTCTCCGTCACGGCCTCCACGGACGTCGTCCCGGTCGCCGCCTTCGAGAACGACGAGAAGAAGCTGTACGGCGTCCAGTACCACCCGGAGGTCATGCACTCGACGCATGGCCAGCAGGTGCTGGAGCACTTCCTGTACCGGGGCGCGGGCCTGACCCCCTCCTGGACCACCGGGAACGTCATCGAGGAGCAGGTCGCCGCGATCCGCGAGCAGGTCGGCGACCGGCGCGCCATCTGCGGTCTGTCCGGCGGCGTCGACTCCGCCGTGGCCGCGGCCCTCGTGCAGAAGGCCATCGGCTCCCAGCTGACCTGCGTGTACGTCGACCACGGCCTGATGCGCAAGGGCGAGACCGAGCAGGTCGAGAAGGACTTCGTGGCCGCGACCGGCGTCCAGCTGAAGGTCGTGGACGCCGAGGAGCGGTTCCTGACCGCTCTCAAGGGCGTCTCCGACCCGGAGGAGAAGCGGAAGATCATCGGCCGCGAGTTCATCCGGGTCTTCGAGCAGGCGCAGGCGGAGATCATCGCGGACGCGGGCCCGGCGGTGGAGTTCCTGGTCCAGGGCACGCTCTACCCGGACGTGGTCGAGTCCGGCGGCGGCACCGGCACCGCCAACATCAAGTCCCACCACAACGTCGGCGGCCTCCCCGAGGACCTCGAGTTCCAGCTGATCGAGCCGCTGCGCAAGCTGTTCAAGGACGAGGTCCGGATGGTCGGCCAGGAGCTGGGCCTGCCGGACGAGATCGTCCAGCGCCAGCCCTTCCCCGGCCCGGGCCTCGGCATCCGTATCGTCGGTGAGGTCACCAAGGAGCGTCTCGACCTCCTCCGCGAGGCCGACGCCATCGCCCGCGAGGAACTGACCGCGGCCGGCCTCGACCGCGACATCTGGCAGTGCCCGGTGGTCCTGCTCGCGGACGTCCGCTCGGTCGGCGTCCAGGGCGACGGCCGCACCTACGGCCACCCGATCGTCCTGCGCCCGGTCTCCTCCGAGGACGCCATGACCGCCGACTGGTCGCGCCTGCCGTACGACGTCCTCGCCAAGATCTCGACGCGCATCACGAACGAGGTCGCGGACGTCAACCGAGTCGTCCTCGACGTGACGTCGAAGCCGCCGGGCACCATCGAGTGGGAGTAGACCCCCGCGCTGGAGGGGCTCAGGTGCGCTTGATCGTGCGCAGGGGTTCACCGGGCTTCCAGACCTGGACGACGAGGTACTTGTCGTCCTCCACATAGGTCCTCACGACCTCGGTCAGCTCGGTACGGAAGAGGTGGAACGGCTCCGGCGGTTCCACCTCTTTGCTGTACGCCGCCTTCGCCTCCCCGTCCTCGACGCCGATCGCCCGCCCGCTGATCCGCACGTCGCCGCCGCCCATTTCGGTACCCGGCCCCGGATTCGCCTGGAGCGCGAAGCGCGGGTCGCGGTTCAGGTCGAGGGCCTTGAGCGAGCCCGGCATCATGCCGAGCCACAGCTCACCGCCGAGAAAACGGACCTCGAGGCCGGTGGTGCGCGGGGAGCCGTCCTTGCGGAGGGTGGCGAGAACGTGGTGGGTGAAGGCGCCGAAGCGTTCTTCCACGGTCTTGGCCAGGTCGGGTTCGGCGCCGACGAACGCCGCCCAGTTCGCTGCCGTACGCGCTGCCGCATTGGCTGCCGTATTCGCTGCCGTATTCGCTGTCATACGGCGAGTGTGGCCCCGATACCCGACATCCTCTGTCGGGTATCGGCTGGGTTGCGCGCGTCATCTTTACAGAACATCTCTGTTCTCCTGGGCTGACCGACGGTAACTTCCGCCCCGTAGAGCAACCCAGTGCTGGAGGACACATGCACGGGACCCCCGAGGCCGGGCCCACCCCGCCGACCGCCCTGCCGAGCGACCGGCTGCGGTTCGCGATGCCGCCGATGCACGACTCGGTCGACGACGAGCGCCGGCACCGCAAGGAGCGGCTCGCGGGCGCGCTGCGGATCTTCGGGCGGCTGGGCTTCGAGGACGGCGTGTCGGGGCACATCACGGCGCGCGACCCCGAGTACTCCGACTGCTTCTGGGTCAACCCGTTCGGGATGCCCTTCAAGCACGTCACTGTGAGCGACCTGGTGCTCGCCAACTCCGACGGCCAGGTCATCGAGGGCCGCTACCACATCAACCAGGCCGCCTTCACCGTCCACGCCCAGGTCCACGCGGCCCGTCCGGACGTGGTGGCCGTCGCCCACTGCCACTCGGTGCACGGCAGGGCCCTGTCCGCGCTCGGCGACCTCCTGGACCCCATCACCCAGGAGAGCTGCGCCTTCTACGAGGACCACGCCCTCTACGACGCCTACACCGGTGTCGCCGTCGACGCCGAGGAGGGCCGCCGTATCGCCACCGCGCTCGGCTCCCGCAAGGCGCTCGTGCTGCGCAACCACGGACTGCTGACGGTCGGCGACTCGGTGGACGCGGCGGCCTGGTGGTTCGTCTCCATGGAACGATCCGCCCAGGTGCAGCTGACCGCCAAGGCCGCCGGGCGCCCCCTCCTCATCGACCACCGACTGGCCGCGGCGACCCGCGAGCAGCTCGGCGGCGACCTGGTGGCATGGATCAACTACCAGCCGCTGTGGCAGGACATCAGCCGCAGCGAACCGGATCTGCTGTCCTAGGGGTTCAGAAGCCCCGTAGCACCGCTGCCTTCGTCATCGCGAACTCCTCGTCCGTGAGCACCCCGTCCCGGTGCAGCTCGCCCAACTCCCGCAGCCGCCGCAGGAGTACGTCGTGGTGGTCGGCCGCGGGCGGCACGGCTGCCGTCGGCTGCGGTCTCTCCGCGTGATCCGAGCCGTTGCGGGTGGACGGATGCGGCAGGCGCGCGGTGATCGCGGTGGCGACGAGCGCGGTGAGCAGGTCGCGGCGGGCGCTGCCCCACAGGTCCAGGGCGTACGGGTCCTTCTCCGGCGGAAGCTTGGAGAACACCGTCTCGCGGGTCACGAAACGCAGGAAGCCCTCCTCGTAACCGGAGTTGGGCAGCCACTCCACCTGCACCAGGTCGCCGACAGCGATGATCCGCGGCCCGGTCGCCCGTTTGACCCGGTCGGAGGTGTCGGCCCAGTCGATGCGCACCTGGGTGCCGTCGAAGGAGACGGTGCCGTCGGATGAGCGGACGGAGACCGGAACCGGCGGCCCCGGCAGCAGATACGCCTTGGTCGGCTCCTTGGGGATCTGGTCGAGGAGCAGGGCCCGGCGGATCTCCTCGGCGACGTACTCGGCGACCCCGGCCCGGTCCACGTCCACCACCAGCCGGTACGGGTCGGCCGGATCCGGTAGCCGCCCACCGGTCGCCTGGAGCAGCGGGTCGGCGCCCTCGCGCAGCCGTATCCGCAGCCGCCCGCGCTTGCGTTCCGGTTCGAAGACCACGCCCGCGACGGCTTCGAGGGGCACCGCGACCTCCCCGTACGTCTGCCGGAACAGCGGCACGGAGCGGTGGAGACCCGGCGTGATCCTGACCGTGGTGCCGTCGAAGGCCCAGGTCCCGTCCCGCTGGATGATCTCGGCCATGGAGAAATTCTCGCAGCCAGGTCAACACGATGGCCCCATTTCACCCCGTGCTGACCAGACCTGCCGGGCAGGGGTGGGGTGGGGTAGGGCACAATTCGCTGTCATCACACGGGAGTTGCAGGGCGGCGGCCGACTGCTGGACAGGGCCGCCGGCCGTAGGCGTTGCGGGGAAGGCGGGCGGCGGGCGTGGCGGTGCAGGAGGCGAGAGGCGGCGCGGACGCGGGCGCCCGCAGAGGTGCGCACGGCGGCGGCTGCACCTGCGGGGACTGCCCGCACGGGGCGCGCGAGGGACACCGGCGCGCGGTCGCCGAATTCCTGGTGATGCGCGACGGTTTCGCGGCCGGACAGGGGCTGCCCGCCGCGGTGGCGCACTCGGCCTCCGCCTCCCGCCAGTGGGTCTCGGAGGAGCTCACCCAGTCCGCGGAACTCGTCGCCGAACGCGGCCGCGCCGAGGGCGAGGCCTGGCTGGCCCGGCTGTGGCGGCGGACGGTGTGTGCGTCGTGGGCGCTGGTGGTGCTGTTGCTGCTGGTGCAGTCGCTCACGGCCATCGGCGCGGGCTGGACAACGGCACGCACGGCGGGTCTGCTGGCAGCGGTGATCGTGGGCGGTGTGCTGAGCGCCGCGTCCTGGTTCCACCGCGCGCGGGGTGGTGTGCTGGCTCCCGTCGTCGGTGAGGACAACCGCCTGTCCACGTCCCGCACGGTGGCGGCGGCCTGGGTGCTGTTCGTCGCCTACGCGGTGCTGCTGCTGGCCGGCCGCCTCGCCGCGGCCTCCGACCACGCGGAGCGCGACGCCGTGATCTCCGGTCTGGAACTCGCCCGCGGCGCCGGTGTCGTCACCGTCCTCGCCGTGGTGTGCGGCATCGCGGTGCTGGTGCGGCGCGTGGTCGGGCTGCGGGTCCTCGGCCAGCGGCTGCAGAAGGTACGGGCGGACCGGCCCCGGGCGGCCGACCTGCTGACCGACGACTCGGGGCGGGGCACCTTCGCCGACATCCAGTACGTCGTGATCAGCACCGTCGCCGTCCTGTTCGCCGCGGTACGGCTGGCCCGCCGCCCGGACCAGCTGCCGGACCTGCCGTGGGGCCTGGCGGTGGTGGTACTGGTGTCGGCGGCGACCTATGTGGCCGGCAAGTACGCGGAGGGCGGCCGCCCGGTGATCCTCTCCGTGGTGCGCGCCCGGGAGGCCGGCGACCTCGACGCTCCCATCCGCACGGGCGACGACATCGAGATCCGCGGGGCGGGCTTCGTCCCCCCGGGGGCACAGGGCGCCGACCGTCTGACGCGGATGGTGGTCCGCATCGGCACGGTGAACGTCCATGTGCCCCTTGTCCCGGTGGCCGGCGGCTTCAGCAACCCGACCGACGCGGCACTGACCGTGCCCGTGCCGGCGGAAGTGGAACCCGGGAGAGTCGAGGTGCAAGTAGTGACGGCCGCGGGGGTAGAGACGAATAGGTACGCGATTGATGTGACGGACTGAATCGATCCTGACGGACTGAGTCGATCCTGACGGACTGTAATGAGACATCCCGGGACAACCCCTCCCTGTTCACCGCACCCTGCTCTGAAATCGGCACGAACGCATTGAGCGCACCGTCCTTGAACTACGTATCGTCTTGGGAGGGGTCCCGGCCCAGCGGGCGAGAGGCGACATCGATGACTCACGGCATGCGCACCGACACGCACACCCCGTACCTCGAAGGCGACCGGAGCTGGCGTGATTCCGCCACCCGTTACGCCCTCCTTCCGCTCCGAGTCTTCCTGGGCGTCACCTTCATCTACGCCGGGCTGGACAAGCTCACCAACGGCGCGTTCATGAAGAGCTCCGGCTCCGGCTCCATCGGCGAGATGATGCGCAACATCCGCGACTCCTCAGCCATCCCGGCCATGGTCGACATGGCCCTGAAGAACCCCGTGGGCTTCGGCTACGCCATCGCCCTGGGTGAACTGGCGGTCGGCATCGGCACCCTGATCGGTCTGTTCGCACGCCTGGCCGCGCTCGGCGGCGCACTGATCTCCCTCAGCCTGTGGCTGACCGTCAGCTGGCAATCCGACCCGTACTACTACGGCAACGACCTCGCCTACCTCATGGCCTGGCTCCCCCTGGTCCTCGCGGGCGCCGCCACGTTCTCCCTGGACGCCGCACTCCGCGCCCGCCGAAGGCAGCGGGCGGGAGGCTACCGGTAGCTCCTGGTCGGCGGGGGCGACCGGCAGCGGAGCGCCCTCTCACGACGTGAGCCCACCTCACCTCTCGAGTCCTGGGGGCTGCGCCCCCAGCCCCCCGCTTCGGCCTGAACGGCCTCGTCCTCAAACGCCGGACAAGCTGAGATGATGCGGCCGGGCTGAAACGGCGTGGGCGGGCACGAAGAGGGCTGGCGTCCGCCGCGGCGCGCCGGAATCGGGGGCGCGTTCCTCGCGTGCTGCCCGCCCCGGAGCCAGGGGCACCTTTTCGGTGTGGAGCCGCGCTGCCCCGGAGCCAGGGGCACCTTTTCGGTGTGGAGCCGCGCTGCCCCGGAGCCGGCTGCAGGTCTTGCGCCGTGCAGCCCGCGCCCGCCCCGGGCCAGGGGGCATTACCCCGGCGCATCCAGTGGCGCCTCGCTTGTCGCCTTTCCGGCCATCGCCGTCCGGCGCCGTCGTATGCCCCGGGTCAGCCCTCCCACCACACCGGCGAGGCAGAGGCCGCCCGTGACGACCGGGATCACCGCGAACCACGGCGTCTCCCACAGGCCGCCCGCGTCACCGGCGTAGAGGGCGCCCGCCAGGGCGAGGACGACGCCGGCGACCAGCCTCCCCGGCTGGAACTCATGACGCAGCACGGCTCACCTCCGCCTGTCCGAGACCGACCTGGAGCCCAAGGTCGAGCGTGCCGGTGTTCTTGCCGCCTGAGACCGGCGACAGGGTTGTCTCCTTGTGCTTGCCCGGCTCCACGTCCACGTCTCCCGGTTTGTCGCCCGGCAGTTGGATGTCGCCCACCCCCACGTCGATGCTCAGCTTCACGGTCACGTCCTTCGGCACGATCACCTTCAGCCGGCCCATGCCGACCTCGGCCCTCGTGCTCACCGTCCGCCCCTCGGCCGGGTGCAGCCGGCTCAGGTCCAGGGTGCCGACGCCGCTGCCGACGTCGTACTTCTGCTGTACGTCCGCCACCGCGGCCGGCTGCCAGGTCGTGCGTATCCAGTGCGTGCCGACGTCCTTGGGCAGGGCTGCCGAGCCGGCGAGCAGGGCCGCCGTGATGAGGGCGAGGAAGACCGACCCGGCTCCCGTACGCCCCAGGAACGCGCTGACCGCGATGCCCAGGCCGAGGACCAGGAGCGCGCAGGACAGGCCCGTCTGCAGGCTGGCGCCGAGCCCGTGGTCGTCCCAGGTCAGCCCGGTGCCCAGGCCGCCCGCGAGCAGGGCGAGCAGGAAGACCCAGCCGCCGATCCAGCGCGGGCCGCGCGGTCTGGGCGCCGGGGAGCGCGGTGTGCGGATGTCCGCGCGGTCGGTCCAGGACGTGCCGAGGCTGATGTTGACCGCTGCCGCGATGTCCCGGTCGCGGGAGTCCCGGGGGCCCCACAGATAGCCGGTGCCGCCGACGTGCGTGCCGTCCTTGACGATGGGGTCGCGCCACCAGGAGGGGTACGCGGCGGGGACCGGCGGCGCCTGCGCCTCCGGCGGGGCGTCGGCGACGGCCTGCACGGCCAGCGGGTCGGGGTCGGGGGCGCCGCGCTGCCGGGACCAGTACCCGGCGCCCGCGAGGAGCAGGGAGAGGACGACGGCGAAGGCCAGCACCCCGCCGTTCCTCAGCAGCGACAGAAACACCCCGCAGCCGACCAGTGCGAACATCACCGCGGTCAGCGCCTGGCCGTCGACGCGGCCGGTCAGCAGCTTGCGGACCTCGTTCTCCTCCTCGCCCTCGTACGGGATGAGGAGCCAGGCGAAGCCGTAGAAGATCAGGCCGATGCCGCCGGCCGCGGAGAGCACCGCGAGGGTGATCCGGAAGATCACCGGATCCATGTCGCACTGCCGCCCGAGCCCGGCACAGACCCCTGCGAGCACCTTGTACCGCCGGTCGCGGCGGAACCTGCGGGGATCCTCGGTGGCCTCCGCATCCGCACCGGGTCCCGCCCCGGCGGTCGGCACGCCATCCGCGGCGGGCGCGGCATCGTGCGGCCCGGCGCCCGGAGCGGAGCGCGGGCCGGAGCCGGGCCCCGGACCCGTCGCGGCGCGCTCGTGATCTGTCATGTGTCCATGGTGACGGCCGAGCCGCTCCGGCGGGAGTCGGTACGACCCTGGCCGGACCCTGATATCGCCCCTGACCCGGCGCCCGGGAACCGTTCGACGGGGGCCGCGTTCGAAGATCAGGGGTGTCTCGGGGGTCGACCCTGATGCCCCTGTCCTCCGACCGTGTGAATATCGATGGCATGCCGGAAGCCGCTGCAGCGCCACTCGTCGAACCGCGGCCGCCGCGCAAGCTCTACCGCAGCAGCGACGGACGCTGGCTCGGTGGCGTGGCGCGGGGGCTCGCCGGGCATCTCGGGCTGCCGGTCATCTGGGTGCGGCTCGTGTTCGTCGGTCTGTTCATGGCGGACGGCCTGGGCGCGCTGCTGTATGCCGCGTTCTGGTTCTTCGTGCCGCTGGGTGTCGGCGGCGTCGGCGGCCAGAAACCCCCGTCGCTGGTCAGCACCGAGACCTCGGCGGACGGCCGCCGCAGGCTGGTCACCCGCAAGCCGGACAAGGGCCAGATAGTCGCCCTGCTCCTCATGGTCGTGGTGGCCCTGGTCTTCGTGGGCAATGTGAACGTGGGCGGCGGAGCCAAGGCCTACCTCTGGCCCACCGTCCTCGTCGGCGCGGGCGTCGCCCTCGTCTGGCGCCAGGCGGACAACGCCCGCCGGGCCCGCTGGGTCGAGGTCGGCAGCCGCCGGCGCACGCTGACCCTGCTGCGCGCCGCAGGCGGCGTCCTCCTCGTCACCGCCGGCGTCTCCGCCATCTTCGTGCTCCAGGGCTCCGCCGCCCACCTCGGCTCCGTCCTCCAGGCGGCCCTCGCGGTCCTCGTCGGGATAACGCTCCTCGCGGGGCCCTACCTCGTCCGTATGACCCAGGACCTCTCCGAGGAGCGCCTGATGCGCATCCGCGCGCAGGAGCGCGCCGAGGTCGCCGCCCATGTCCATGACTCCGTGCTGCACACCCTGACCTTGATCCAGCGCAAC
The DNA here is from genome assembly GCF_021261325.1 of Streptomyces guryensis. GTDB lineage: Bacteria > Actinomycetota > Actinomycetes > Streptomycetales > Streptomycetaceae > Streptomyces > Streptomyces guryensis. Next base: position 17,229 of record NZ_JAJSBI010000003.1, read on the forward strand.
GCGGAGAACGCGAACGAGGTGCGCCGCCTCGCCCGCGCCCAGGAGCGCGACCTGCGCACCTGGCTGTACAAGCCGGAAGGCACCGGCAAGGACGAGGCCGACGAACCCACCGACCTGGCCGACGCGGTGCGGCGCAACGCCGCGGAGGTGGAGGACAAGCACGGCGTCCCCATAGAGGTCGTCATCGTCGGCGACTGCCCGCTCGATGAGAGGATCGGCGCACAGATGCAGGCCGCGCGCGAGGCGATGGTGAACGCCGCCAAGTACGGTGGCGAGGGCGGCGCCGTACAGGTCTACGCCGAAGTCGAGGGAAAGACGGTCTTCGTGTCGGTCCGGGACCGCGGCCCCGGCTTCGACCTGGACTCGATACCCGCCGACCGCATGGGCGTCAGAGAATCGATCATCGGCCGCATGGAGCGCCACGGCGGCACGGCGCGGCTGCGCGCGGTGCCGGACGGCGGCACGGAGGTCGAGCTGGAGATGGAGAGGGCGGAGAAGACGTGATGAGCGACCCGACCGAGACGAACGCGGAGCCTGTGGAGCCGGCGGCCGGCGGTGGCGCGGGCGAGCGGCACGTACGCGTGGTCCTCGTCGACGACCACCGCATGTTCCGTACGGGCGTCCAGGCCGAGATCGGCCAGACCGAGCAGACCGGCGTCGAGGTCGTCGGCGAGGCCGCGGACGTCGACCAGGCGGTCACGGTCATCACCGCGACCCGCCCCGAGGTGGTCCTCCTCGACGTCCACCTCCCTGGCGGCGGCGGCGTCGAAGTCCTGCGCCGCTGCGCCGCGTTGACGGCGGACACCGAGCAGCCCGTCCGCTTCCTCGCGCTGTCCGTGTCGGACGCGGCGGAGGACGTGATCGGCGTGATCCGCGGCGGCGCGCGCGGCTACGTCACCAAGACGATCACCGGCACGGACCTCGTCAACTCCATCTTCCGCGTGCAGGAGGGCGACGCCGTCTTCTCCCCGCGTCTGGCCGGCTTCGTCCTCGACGCGTTCGCCTCCACCGACGCTCCGCCGGTCGACGAGGACCTCGACCGCCTCACCCAGCGCGAGCGCGAGGTGCTGCGTCTGATCGCCCGCGGCTATGCGTACAAGGAGATCGCCAAGCAGCTGTTCATCTCGGTGAAGACGGTCGAGTCCCATGTCTCGGCGGTGCTGCGGAAGTTGCAGTTGTCGAACCGGCACGAGCTGACACGGTGGGCTACGGCGCGACGGCTGGTCTGAGATCCGCTGCCCGAAGCTCACACCACCCGCGTGGCCCCCGCGAACGGCATCTCGTCGATCGGTGCGATCCGCACCGGTGCCGAGGGGTTCGGGGCGTGGATCATCATGCCGTTGCCGACGTAGATGCCGACGTGGCTGATGCCGGAGTAGAAGAACACCAGGTCGCCCGGGGCGAGTTCGGAGCGGGAGACGCGGCGGCCGGCGTCGATCTGGGCGTAGGTCGTGCGGGGCAGGGAGATGCCCGCGGAGCGGTACGCGGCCTGGACGAGGCCCGAGCAGTCGAAGGCGTCCGGGCCGGTCGCGCCCCACACATAGGGGCTGCCCAGTTTGGAGTACGCATACGAGAGGGCGGCCGCGGCACGGGAGCCGGGCGCCTCCGCGGTCGCGGATCCGAGGGACACGAGGCCGTTCCGGGAGCCCGCGGCGGACCGTGAGGCGCGGCCTGTGCCGCCGTCCTCGCCGAGCCGGGCGCGCTCGGCGGCCGACAGCCGGGACGCCAGTCGCCGCGCCTCATCCAGCTTCCCGGTGATCGTCCTCTCGTCCCGCTTCAGCTCGGCCTGCCGTGACCTGAGCCCGGCCAGCTCGATGCGCGCGGCCCCGCGCAACTGCTCGATCTCCCGCAGCTGTTCCCGTACGCCCGCCACGGCCGCCGCCTGCCGGGTGTCCGCCCGGTCGACGAACTCGGCGCCCTCGAGATAGCGGTCGGGGTCGTCCGACAGCGCGAGTTGCAGCGCCGGGTCGAGACCGCCGTCCCGGTACTGCGCCGCGGCCATCGAACCCAGCTCGTCCCGCGCCGAGTTGAGCCCGTCCGTCTTGCGCGCCGCCTCGTCCCGCAGCGTCGACAGCCGCTGCTCGGCGGCGTCCGTCTGCTCCTTCGCCCCGTCGTACTTCTCGGTGGCGGTCTCCGCCTCCTGGTACAGCTTGTCCACCTCCGCCTTGACCTGCGTCGGCGTCAGATCCGGCTCGGCGTGCCCGGTCCCGTCGAAACCCGTCGCGCTCGCCGCGCCCGCCAGGGCGATGGTGAACGCGGTCCGGGCCGAACTGCCGCTGAGCGAGCGCCGACTGGGCCTGCGGTGCGCTGCCACGTGGACTGCCCGTCCTTTCGTACGACCGCCCGTTCCGGGTCGGCTTACGCGTCCGGCGGCGGCCCGCACAGGGGGAGCGGGCCGCCGCCGGACCTTCTCGGCGGTGGTGGCCGACTGCCGCCCCTGGCCCGGGCGGCGGTGGGGAGCCGGTCACCTGGTGGAGGACGCTAAACCTGTCCGTGTCGGCTCGGTAACGCGATGTGCGGAAGTGCTCCCGGCGGATCGCCGGGTGACCGTATACGGCCGTGATCCAGGACCCGCGCCGTCGAGTTCACACAGTGCGCTGACCGATGTGGCGGTTCCGGGACACGCGTGGGCGGCAGAGTGCTATGGGCCGCATATATGCAGGGTGAACCTATGAAGGACGGGGCGGTGTCGAGTGCCCCGTGCGCCTCTGTTTAAGCTCCGGCCTCATGGACGTACTCATCCATCTCTTCGTCGGCCTGCACATCATCGGCATCGCCGCGCTCCTCGGCGGCTTCTTCACCCAGATGAAGGCGATGGGCCGCGGCGAGGCCCGCTTCGTCCCGGCGATGCTGCACGGCGCGCTGACGATGCTGGTCACCGGCGCGATCCTGGTCGGCCTCAACCAGGCCGACGACCATCACGTCAACACCGTCAAGATCGGCGTGAAGCTGGCCCTGCTGGTCGTGATCCTCGGCCTGGTCTATGTGAAGCGGGACGACGAGAAGGTCGACAAGAGCCTGTTCGGGCTGGTGGGCCTGCTCACCACGGCGAACATCTTCATCGCGGTGCTGTGGACCTGATGCCGGCGCGGGCCTCGGCCAGGGCCCCCGCGGCGACGGCCAGCCACGCCGCCACCGCGATCCACAGCAGCACCTGCCCGGGCCCCTTGAGCCGCGGGACGTCGAGGACGGCGGCGACGGACAGTACGGCCGCCGCCGTCATCCCCAGCGGGAACACGGTCGACCAGCGGCGCACGTCGTAGCCGAGCCGCGGCCGGACCACCTCGGCGACGAGCAGGACCGCGTACCAGGCCAGGTCGAGCACGAGCAGTGCGAGGGTGACGGTGCGCAGGACACCGCGGTCGTCGTCGTTCCACAGGTGCATGCGCGCGCTGTCCGCGGCGACGAGCCTCGATCCGGCGGCCGCCGAGATGGCGAGCGCGCCGCCCGCCACCCAGTGGTCGCCTCGCCCTTCCGTCACCTGTCGCACGTCGAAGAGGGCCAGCGCGCAGCCGTAGAGGACGAGCCCGAGCCAGAACAGCACGAGCGCCGCGCGCGCGAGCCATGCCGTCGCCCCGGCCCCGGCGAGCGTGGCACCGAGCACGGCGAGCCCCTGCGTGGCCACGCAGCACAGGAAGACCGCGCCCGGCATGCGACGCCGCCAGCGTCGTACGACCGCCGTCAGCAGCGGCGGCCACAGCACGGCCGCCAGCGCGAGCAGGGCCTCGGCGAGGGTCTGCCGTCCGAGGGCGGAGAACCGGGTCCCGAGCACGGTGGTCGCCGCGACAGCGGTGAGCGCCCCCGGCGTCCCCGCCTGTGCCCGCAACCTCTGCCGGTCCTGCGTCAGACGGACGCCGAAGTCCGCCACGAGCCCCACCCAGGCGACACAGGCCAGGACCAGGACGACCCGCGACAGCACCTCGTCCCCCGTCAGATGCAGCCCGACCGACAGAATGCCGGTCGCCAGCACGGCGGCCCCGGCCGCCGGCGAACGCTGCGCCCACCAGGCGCGGAGGGAGGTCGGGCCGGACAAGGGGCCGATGCTGCCGGACATGGAGCCGATGCTAAAGACCAAGGCCCGGGTCCAGCGCGGGCCACGCGCGCGGGTACGGCGAAATACGCGCGGGTGCGGGGCAGGACCGGCTCTCACGCGCGCGTGCATCCCAAAGCGCCCGCACGCGCGCGTGCACCGTTCCGCGGAGCGTCAGGCCGGCCGCACCACACTGTGGATGATCGATTCGCCGCCGTAGTAGATCGACTCCTCGCGGACGTAGGCGCCGGGCTTCGGGGCGTGGATCATCATGCCGTTGCCGATGTAGACGCCGACGTGGCTGATGTCGTCGTAGAAGAAGATCAGGTCGCCGGGCCGGGCGTCCGCGAGGGAGACCGTGGTGCCGACGTTCACCTGGTCGTAGGTGGTGCGCGGGAGGGAGACGCCGGCGGCCTTCCAGGCGGCCTGGGTGAGGCCGGAGCAGTCGTAGGAGCCGGGGCCGGTGGCGCCCCAGACGTACGGCTTGCCGATCTGCGCACGGGCGAAGGCGAGCGCCTTCTCGGCCTGGGTGGCGTACGCGGAGTCGCTGGTGGAGGTGGATCCCGAGTCCGAGGAGGAGCCGCCGTCCTGGGCCGCGGCCTCTTCCTTGGCCTTCTCCGCCGCCGCCTGCTGCTTCGCCAGCTCGGCGGCCTTGCGCGCGGCCTCCTGCTCCTTCTGCTTCTGGATCGCCGCGAGCCGCGCCTTGTCCTCGGCGGTCAGCTTCGACAGCAGCTCGCGCGCGTCGGAGAGCTTCTTCTGCACCGTGGACTTGGCGGTCTGCAGCTCGCTCTGCGTCGCGGTGAGCGTCTCCAGGCTCTTGGATGCCTCCTGGCGCTTCTTCATCGTCGCGGACTGCTCGGCGAAGTAGTCGTCGACCTCGCTCTTCTGACGGGAGGTCAGCCGCCCCATCAGCTGGGTCTGGTCGAAGTAGTCCTGAGGGGAGTCCGCCAGCAGGAAGGTCGCCGTGTCGGGTGCGGCGGCTCCGGTCCGGTACTGGGCCGCGGCGAAGGAACCGAGCCGATCCCGCTCTTCGTTGAGCTTCTGAGCGCGCCTGGCGACGTCGTCGAGGAGGGTGTCGACGTTCTTGCGCTGTTTCGTGGTCTTCTCTTTGGCCCCGTTGTACTTCTCGGTGGCCGACTCCGCCTGGCGGTAGAGGTCGTCGACCTTCTTCTCGACCTCTTCGAGGCTGGGCTTGCCGTCGGCGGCGGGGGCGGCGTTCGCCGACTGGGACAGCAGGGCCACCGAGGTGAGGGCGGCCGTGGCGAGGGCGGGGGTGCGTATGCCTGCTACGCGCGTACCCGCGGGGCGCGACTTGCGGTGCGACGCCAAGGGAGGCGACTCCTTCCATATTCCGCCTACCGAGTTAGCTGTCGGGTTCGGGCGGGTGGTTCGGAAGGGTTGCCCTACGGTCCCTGCCCCGAAAGGGGGCGGACCGATTCACCCCAGGTCGGTGTGGGTCCCCGGCTCCGGCTGCGCGGCGGCGCCCCGGACTCGGCGGAGGCCGCGCGGCCCGGCGACGTTCGCCGGTGGGGGTCGTGCGGCCTGCCGGAACGGTAGCCAACTCGTGTGGCCCCTGTGAAGGTTGATGTTCGATATGCCCGATACATTTTCGTGACCTTTGGTCAGAAGGTCGCCGATGGCCGTCAATCGGGAGGGGTCTGTGCTGGCTTGTGGGCATTTTGGAGCGGAGTGATGGCATCCGCTCATTTCCGACTGGGTGCTCACGGAGCGTGACGGAATGGTTCCGTAGGGCAGGCGGACACCGAGGGCGGCCAGGTCCGAGGGATTCAGCGGTGCCGAGGCCCGCGAGGCCTCCGATTCCCGCGATGTTCCCAGGGCGGCAGCGGGCTGTCAGTGGGGCACCCTAAACTCGGAAGGCGATGAGCAGCCTCTTTGACGACAGCTTCCTGGCGAACCTCCAGGCCCCCCGCGGGCACGAGGAGGAACCTCCGCCGCCCGAGGACGATCACGGACCGGAGCCGGTTCCGGACGATCTGTTCGGCGGGAAGTTCGACGTGCCACCGGACCGGGAGGCCTACTACCGCAACGGCGCCCCCCGCCCGGCGATCGACCCGGCCGCGCTCCTGGACGGACTGAACGAGAACCAGCGCGCGGCCGTCGTCCACTCCGGCAGCCCCCTGCTCATCGTGGCCGGCGCCGGCTCCGGCAAGACCCGCGTGCTCACCCACCGCATCGCCTACCTCCTGGGTGAGCGGAACGTGCATCCCGGCCAGGTCCTCGCGATCACCTTCACCAACAAGGCCGCGGGCGAGATGAAGGAGCGCGTCGAGCAGCTCGTCGGCCCGCGCGCCAACGCGATGTGGGTGATGACCTTCCACAGCGCGTGCGTGCGCATCCTGCGCAGGGAGTCGAAGAAGCTCGGTTTCACCTCCTCCTTCTCGATCTACGACGCCGCCGACAGCAAGCGCCTGATGGCTCTGGTCTGCCGCGACCTGGACCTCGATCCCAAGCGCTACCCGCCGAAGTCCTTCAGCGCCAAGATCTCGAACCTGAAGAACGAGCTGATCGACGAGGAGGACTTCGCAGCTCAGGCCGCCGACGGCTTCGAGAAGACCCTCGCCCAGGCCTACGCCATGTACCAGTCACGGCTGCGCGAGGCGAACGCCCTCGACTTCGACGACCTGATCATGACGACGGTCAACCTGTTGCGCGCCTTCCCGGACGTCGCCGAGCACTACCGCCGCCGCTTCCGGCACGTCCTGGTCGACGAGTACCAGGACACCAACCACGCCCAGTACGCGCTCGTACGGGAACTCGTCGGCACCGGCACGCGTGCCGACGACGCCGACGTACCGCCGAACGAGTACGACCTGCAGCCCGCCGAGCTGTGCGTCGTGGGCGACGCCGACCAGTCGATCTACGCCTTCCGCGGTGCGACGATCCGCAACATCCTCCAGTTCGAGGAGGACTACCCGGACGCGACGACGATCCTGCTGGAGCAGAACTACCGCTCCACGCAGACCATTCTGAGCGCGGCGAACGCGGTCATCGAGCGCAACGAGTCCCGCCGCCCCAAGAATCTGTGGACGAACGCGGGCGCGGGCGCGCGCATCACGGGCTACGTCGCCGACACGGAGCACGACGAGGCGCAGTTCGTCGCGGACGAGATAGACCGTCTCACGGACGCCGGCGAGACGAAGGCCTCAGACGTCGCCGTCTTCTACCGCACCAACGCCCAGTCCCGTGTCTTCGAAGAGGTCTTCATCCGCGTCGGCCTGCCCTACAAGGTCGTCGGCGGCGTCCGCTTCTACGAGCGCAAGGAGGTCCGGGACGTCCTGGCCTACCTGCGGGTGCTGGCCAACCCCGAGGACTCGGTGCCGCTGCGCCGCATCCTCAACGTCCCCAAGCGCGGCATCGGCGACCGCGCGGAGGCGATGATCGACGCCCTCGCCCAGCGGGAGAAGATCAGCTTCCCGCAGGCGCTGCGTCGCGTCGACGAGGCGTACGGCATGGCGGCGCGGTCGGCCAACGCCGTCAAGCGGTTCAACACGCTGATGGAGGACCTCAGGACGATCGTCGAGTCGGGCGTCGGCCCGGCGACGGTCCTGGAGGCGATCCTCGAACGCACCGGCTACCTCGCCGAATTGCAGGCCTCCACCGACCCGCAGGACGAGACCCGCATCGAGAACCTCCAGGAACTCGCCGCGGTGGCCCTGGAGTTCGAGCAGGAGTCCGGTGAGGGCGAGACGACCGGCGGGCTCGCCGACTTCCTGGAACGCGTCGCGCTCGTCGCCGACTCCGACCAGATCCCCGACGACGAGGAGGACGGCTCCGGAGTCATCACCCTGATGACCCTGCACACCGCCAAGGGCCTGGAGTTCCCGGTGGTCTTCCTCACCGGCATGGAGGACGGCGTCTTCCCGCACATGCGCGCCCTCGGCCAGACGAAGGAACTGGAGGAGGAGCGGCGGCTCGCGTACGTCGGCATCACGCGCGCGCGAGAGCGGCTCTATCTGACCCGGTCGTCGCTGCGCAGCGCGTGGGGGCAGCCGTCGTACAACCCGCCCTCGCGTTTCCTGGAGGAGATCCCGGCGCAGCACGTCGACTGGAAGCGGACGGGCGCCGCTGCCCCGGTCTCCTCCTCCTCCTCCTCCTCCTCCGGCCCGGCGTCGGGCGTGGCGGCCTCCCTGTCGTCCTCCCGCTCGCGCTCGTCGGCATCGGGCGCGTCCGGCTTCGCCACGAGCCGGGCCTCCGAGAAGCCGGTGGTGTCGCTGGCCGTAGGCGACCGGGTCACCCACGACCAGTTCGGACTCGGCACGGTCGTGGCGGTCAAGGGCACGGGAGGCAATGCCGAGGCGACGATCGACTTCGGCGAGGCCAAGCCGAAGCGCCTGCTGCTGAGGTATGCACCGGTGGAGAAGCTGTAACTGCCGGTGCCCTTCAGCCCGTCCGGCGTTTGAGGACGAGGCCGTTCAGGCTGAGGACGAGGGGTCTGGGAGCGCAGCTCCCAGCTCTCCTACGTAGGGTCCAGCCCATGACTCCGCAGCCACGGAAGCGGGTCGATCGCCGAACCGCCGCCCGGCCGGACCTCGAAGTGCAGATGCGGGCCGGTCGAGTTGCCCGAGTTCCCGGAGTACGCGATCGGCGTACCGGCCTTCACCGTCGTGCCGGAGGAGACGCGATAGCTGGAGAGGTGGCAGTACCACGTCTCCGTGCCGTCCTTCGCGGTCACTATCATCATGTTCCCGTACGCACTGTTCCACTGCGTGCGGACGGTGCCGTCGGTCGCGGCCATCACCGTCGTTCCGTAGGAGACCGGGAAGTCGATCCCGGTGTGCACGGACATCCAGTTGATGCCGGCCTGGCCGAAGTAGGCACTGAGGCCCTTCTGGGTGACCGGAAGGACGTACTTCGGGCGCAGCCGCTCCTTGCGGGCCGCCTCCGCCGCCGCCTTCTTCTTCTCGGCCTCCTGCTGGGTCTTGAGGTCGATGCGCTCCTGGGTGCGGCTGGCCCGGTCGGCGAAGTCGTCGGCGCCGGCGGAGAGGCTCCGCAGCTGGGTGTCCAGTTTGTTGTTGGCGGCGGATGGTTTCACCGCCTGTGCGTCCGACGCCGTCGTCGAGGTGTCCTTGTCGCCGGTGAAGGTGCCCACGGAGGCGGCGGCGATACCGGCCACGCCCATCACACACGCCGAAGGCACGGCGATGGTCAGCAGCGCGGAGCGCTTGGCGGGCGCGCGACGGCGGGAGCGGCCCCCGCTGCGGGAGGCCGCGCGCGACGCCGGAGCCGACGTGACCTCTTCCTGGTCGTCGAGGAGGGGTGCGACCGAGGGCAGCTCCCCGGTGGCGTTCAACTGGCCGCCGTCCGGGGCGGGTTGGCCGTACGAACCCTGATCTGCCTGCTGCTCGTAGTCGTTGGCGGAGGCGGCGGCCGAGGCGGTGTCGCCGGCCTCAGGGCTCTCGGAGTTCCACTGTGTGGCGTCGTACGCCCCGGTGTCGAAGGCCTGGGTGCCCCATTCCCACTGCTGGGTCTGGTCGGCGGGAGTGCCCGGACGCTCGGGCTGCAGCCAGGCGTTCGCATCCCACTGACCGGAGGCGTCGTGCCCGGTGGCCTGCGGCGGGATGGCGGAGAGCGGCTGGTAGCCGGCGGTCCAGGCGGTCGCGTCGTACACGCCGCTGTCATAGGCCGCATGGTGCTGGGCCGCGTACGCGTCGTAGTTCAGCGTGTGGTGACCACTCGTGTCCCACTGGCCGGAGTCGTACGAACCGGTGCTCTCGCCCGGGAGGCTGCCGAAGAGGGGGTCTGCGGCGAAGGTCGCGGTGGCGTGGCCGCCGGTCGCGAAACCGTTGGAGTCGTAGCCGCCGTGCAGGGTGAAGTCGCCGTACTGGGCTTCCTGCGTGCCGTACGACGCGTAGTGCGCCGAGGCGGCGTCGGAAGCCGGAGCCGGGGTGGTCATGGTCCCCGACGGGTGACGATCGTTCACCAACTTCTCTTTCGCCTCGACAACAGGGGCTGCCAGAGCAGTGCGGTGACTGTACCCGGCGGTATACGGGCTCGACAATCTTCAACAGGTTTCGTGCGCGCAGGAAACGGGCAATCGGCCGTGTTTCGGGGGACGACGGGCACGGCTTTGGCCCTGTGTTCGAAGAATGTTCGAAACCGAATGGCTGTAGGTCAGGCCACTGTCAGCCCGCCGGCGTGGGCGGCGGCCTCGGCTCCTGTTCGTTCGGCGTCGAGAGCCTGGCGTATCCCGGTCGCGACGGCCGGGTGCACGGGCAGGGCGAGATGTCCGATTCCGCTCACCCGCACGTTCTGCGCCATCAGGTCGGGGTGGTCGATACAGGCGGTCTCCAGCGGGTCCATCAGGTGATCGAGGTCGCTCCAGAAAGTCACGAAGTGCGTACGGCAGCCCGGCGCGGGCCGGGTCAGTTCATCCAGCAGCTCCGAGCCGGGGCGCATCTGGCGGACGATGGGGTGCGCGTTCGCCAGCGGCACCACCCGGGTGCCGGAGTGCGGGGTGCCCAGCGTCACCAGCGTACGAACGCGGATGTCACCGCCCAGCCGCTGCACGTAGTACCGCGCTATCAGTCCGCCGAGGCTGTGCCCGACGATGTCGACCTGTTTGCTGCCCGTGCGCTCGCAGATTTCCTCTATGTGCCGGCTCAGCAGCTCGGCCGCCGTACGGATGTCGCAGGTCAGCGGCGAGTAGTTGAGCGACTCGATCTGCTGCCTGCCGTGCTGGGCGAGACTGCGGCGCAGCAGCACGAAGACCGAGCGGTTGTCTATGAAGCCGTGCAGGAGGACGACCGGGGGCTTGGTCCCGGTCGGCAGCTGTGCGGCCCCGTCGGGCGGGGGGAGTGCGGCCGATGATCCTCGGCGTTCCGGGGTGAGGCCGGAGGGATACAGGAGGAGGTGTCCCGCGAGGATCACCAGTTCCAGGGCGGTCGCCTTCAGCAGGGCCAGGGAGAGGCCCGCCAGTCTGCTCGGAAGCAGCCGCTGGCAGAGCGGAAGAAAGGGCAGTGCTGCCCTCGTGACCTTCATGGCCGACCTCCTGTCGGCACGCAGGAGGACGCCTCTGTCCCCCGTGTGCCCTCGTGGGAGACCGCGAGGAAGGCGGTCGGCGACGCTCCATGGCATCGTCGACGTGCCGCATCGCCACGGCGCGTGGCCTGCGGCGCGGTGGTGCGGCGACCTCTTTGCGGCTCCTGTTGCGCGTGTTCCCGCCGGAACGGTGCGCGGTGAACGTGTCCCATCGTGTGATTTCCCCCTCGGTCTTCACCGCGAAACTGCCGGTTGCGGGATGCTGGCGATAACGTTCGTTCACTTCCCCGGCCGGTTCGGGTACTCCAGTACTTGTCGGTAGGGATGGATGCAGTCGCTTCATGGAGGCAGTGATGGGTGTGGCAGCCGGTCCGATCCGCGTGGTGGTGGCCAAGCCGGGGCTCGACGGCCACGATCGCGGGGCCAAGGTGATCGCGCGTGCGTTGCGCGACGCCGGTATGGAGGTCATCTACACCGGCCTTCACCAGACTCCCGAGCAGATCGTCGACACCGCGATCCAGGAGGACGCCGACGCGATCGGGCTGTCGATCCTCTCCGGTGCCCACAACACGCTCTTCGCCGCGGTGATCAAGCTGCTCAAGGAGCGGGACGCGGAGGACATCCTGGTCTTCGGCGGCGGGATCATCCCCGAGGCGGACATCGCTCCGCTGAAGGAGAAGGGCGTCGCGGAGATCTTCACGCCAGGGGCCACGACGCAGTCGATCGTGGACTGGGTGCGGGCGAACGTCCGTCAGACGGCAGGAGCTTAGGTCGTCGTGCGCTGCGGGTACGTGGGGGCGCTGTCCCTGGGGGCTCTGCCCCGGACCTCCTTCGGCCTGAACGGCCCCGTCCTCAAACGCCGGACGGGCTGAATTGTGCTGACCGGCGCTGAAGAAGTGCCGTAGGCCGCAGGGCAGCTCTAGGCCGCGTCCAGCTCTTTCGCCATCACCTCCCGCAACCGCAGCGTCGTGACCAGGCGTTGGAAGGCCTCCGCCCAGTAGCCGCCCGCCCCAGGTGACGTGTCCTCCGTCTCGTCGGGTATCGCCAGCAGGGCGTCCAGACGGCTCCCCTCGGAGGGGTCGAGGCAGCGCTCGGCCAGGCCCATCACTCCGCTGAAGCTCCATGGATAGCTCCCCGCGTCCCGGGCGATGTTGAGCGCGTCCACGACTGCCTGCCCGAGCGGCGCAGACCACGGCACCGCGCACACTCCGAGCAGCTGGAACGCCTCGGACAGGCCATGCGCCGCGATGAACCCGGCCACCCATTCGGCCCGTTCGGCAGCGCTCAGCGTGCCGAGCAGTCTGGCGCGTTCGGCCAGGGACACCGCGCCCGGACCGCCGGCCTCCGGGGCGGACGGGGTTCCGAGGAGCGCCCGGGCCCACTCGGGGTCCCGCTGCCGCACGGCGGCCCGGCACCAGGCCGCGTGCAGTTCGCTCTGCCAGTCGTCCGTCACCGGCAGCGCCACGATCTGCCCTGGTGTACGCCCGCCAAGCCGCGCAGGCCACGTCCCGAGCGGTGTCGCCTCCACCAACTGGCCGAACCACCACGACCGTTCACCCCGTCCCGCCGGAGCCTTGGCCACCACACCGTCGCGCTCCATGCTCGCGTCGCACTCGTGCGGAGCCTCGACGGTGATCATCGGTGCGTCGCCCGTGTGGTCGACGGCCACGCATGCCGCGGCCCTGACGGCCATCCGCGCGGCGAGTGCCGAACCCGGCAGCGCGGAGAGCAACTCCGCCGCTGTCGCCCGCACGTTGCGACTGCGGTCGGCCAGCGCCTGTTCCAGGAAGGGCTCGTCCAGGGGGCCGAGTCCCGCGCGCAGCGAGTCGAGGAACATCAGACGGTCCTCGGCCCGCTCCGTCGGCCAGGTCGTCATGAGTAGTTCGCGGGCGGCGGCGGGCTCGCGGGCGCGGATGGCGGACAGGAGAGCGACCCGCTCGGCGAACAGGCCTTCCTCCCACAGGCTCCGGGTCTTCTCCGTGTCCTCGGGGGGTGGCAGTGCGGCGCCCCCGCCAGGCGTCGCACGCAGGGCGAACCGCCAGTCGGGATTCAGCCGGGCGAGCCACACGGCGCGCGGTCCTGCGAAGGCCAGCGCGGCCGGCCGCAGATCCGTACGCCCGCGGGCCGCGTCCAGCAGCGCGGGCAGCGCTTGAGGTGGTGCCGCGAAACCGCGGGCGTTCGCCGCCGCGAGCCACTGGGGCAGGAGCTCCATGAGGTCCGGCGCCGTGCCCCTGCGGCCGCCGCCACCCGTGCCCGGGCGGTCGGCCAGCAGCAGCGCGAGCCTGCGGGCCGCCGCGGGGGGCAGCGCGGGACGCGGGTCCTCGGCAGCCGGCTCGGGCCGCCCGGCCGCCCGCGCCGCCCGCAGACCGGCCCGCCGACGTACCGTCTCCGCCGCCGCCGCGTCCAGCAGCGCCACCGGCGCATCCCGTCCCGGCGCTCCGCCCGGCGGGATGCGCCGCTCCGTCCCGAGCAACGCCGCCGTGACGAGCTCCTCCCAGGCGCCCGAGGCGGGCGCAACCACCGGCGTGGACGTCCTGTTCATACGGTTCCTTTCCGTGAAGCTCCCGTCCCCTGCGGGCGTCGTGCGGTGGTCCCCGGACCGTTGGGTCAGCACAGCCGCACCGCCTCTCCCGCCCGCTCCGGCCACGCCGTCAGCGGGGTGAAGCCCCGATGGCCGCACTCGCCGAAGACCTTGACGGGGGCGCCCCCCGAGAGAGCGACCAGGCGCCAGAGCCCGGGGCGGGTACGGGCGGCGGAAGTCAGTGGCAGCGCCGCATCCGCGTCGGCGTCCGCCAGCTGCCAGGAGTCGCCGTCCGGGATCGGTATGACCCGGTCCAGCGTGACCGGGACGGAGTCCAGCCACGGGTCGTCCCGCAGCGCCTCGCCGTAGTGGGCGGCCGCCCGGGCCGTCGTCACTCCCGGCGGCCGTGTCACCGCCGGGGCCGGCGGTGCGAACTGCTCGCCCAGGGCCACCCGCAGTTGTCCGGCACCCGGATAGGCGGACACCTCGGCGTCCAAGGTCAGTCCCACCGGGAGCGCCAGCTCCGGGGCACGGCCCGCGGCTCCGTAGGAGAGGAGCAGTACGGTGCGGTTCGAGTCGGTGCCGTGCAGCCAGACCCTGCGGGTTGTCAGGCGCGCGTCCGCCGTGTCGTACTGGGCGAGGACCAGCCAGCGGTCACGCAGCGGCGGGCCGTCCGCCGTGCCGGGCAGGCCGATCCGTGACCGGACCGTCGCGGCCAGGCCGTCCGGCAGCTGCTCGCGGTGCAGCCAGCCCTGGTCGAGTAGATGGAGCAGCGCGCACTCCTCCAGCAGGCGCACGGGCCAGCCCGGCCCGGACGACGGAATCGCCCCCAACTCCCGTACCCGCGCGGCCAGTCCAGGCGCCTGGGCGTCGACCATGCGAGCCGCTGTCTCCTCCCACAGCCCGTATCCCGCCTGCTCCGCGCTCGCCAGGCCGCCGCGCAGCAGATCCGCCAGGCGCTGCTCCAACTCGGTCGCACCCGCGGTGATCCGCTCAGCCCTGCGCTCTGCCCGGCGCCGCGCGGCCTCCGGATCACCGGACCCGGACGAGGAGTGGGACGCCCCCGCCGTCCGCTTCTGCTCGCCGCGCTGCCTTCTCCCCTCTATCCACTGCTCCGCCCAGTCCGGTGCCTGCCCCGACGGCAGCACACCGTCCCCGCCCGCCCAGAGCAGCAGCAGGCCGAGCGCGTGCTTGCACGGGAACTTGCGGCTCGGGCAACTGCACCTGTACGCGGGGGCCGCCGCATCCGCGATGTCCACGACCGTCCGATACGGCTTGCTGCCGCTGCCCTTGCACAGTCCCCACACCGCCCCCTCGTCGGAACTCCCCGCCCCGGACCACGGACCCGCCGCGCCGAGTCTGCTTCCCGCTTTGCGTGACGCGACGTCAGGCGCCAGTGCCAGCACCTGATCCGCGCTCCAGCGCACCCCCTGCTGAGTCATGACATCGAAGGTAGATCCCGCCACTGACAATCGGGTCTGCGAGCGCGTTTGTGCAGGTCGGAACGCATTGTCAGTGGCGTGGTGCACGGTTGGTACCAGATCCGAACCGGCCGAGCTGGAGGGGGCCTCAGCCATGTCTGTGTCCGTAGAGCCGAAGTCCGTCGAACCGAGTGAGAGCGGGTCCGCGCCCGTGAATTCGAGTGCCGTCACTCCTGTATCCGCGGGTGCGAGCGCGCAGGCGTCCGCGAACGGGACGGACGAGCTGCGACCGCACGCCGAGGATGCCTTCGCCGGTGAACTCGCCTCGTTGGCCGCGCAGGACGACCGCCCACGCCCGGCCCGTTGGAAGCTGTCGCCGTGGGCCGTGGCGACGTACCTGCTCGGCGGCACCCTGCCGGACGGCACGGTGATCACACCGAAGTACGTGGGCCCGCGCCGCATCGTCGAGGTCGCCGTCACCACGCTCGCCACCGACCGCGCCCTGCTCCTGCTCGGCGTGCCCGGCACCGCCAAGACCTGGGTGTCCGAGCACTTGGCCGCGGCGGTCAGCGGCGACTCGACGCTGCTCGTGCAGGGCACCGCGGGCACGCCGGAGGAGGCGATCCGGTACGGCTGGAACTACGCGCAGCTGCTGGCGAACGGCCCGAGCCGGGACGCCCTGGTTCCCAGCCCCGTCATGCGGGCCATGGCGCAGGGGATGACGGCGCGGGTGGAGGAGCTGACCCGTATCCCCGCCGACGTCCAGGACACGCTCATCACGATCCTGTCCGAGAAGACGCTGCCGATACCGGAGTTGGGGCAGGAGGTGCAGGCGGTCCGGGGCTTCAACCTGATCGCCACGGCCAACGACCGCGACCGCGGGGTCAACGACCTCTCCAGCGCCCTGCGCCGCCGCTTCAACACGGTGGTTCTGCCGCTGCCGGAGAGCGTCGAGGCCGAGGTCGACATCGTCTCGCGTCGCGTCGACCAGATCGGCCGCTCGCTCGACCTGCCGGCCGTGCCCGACGGCATCGACGAGATCCGCCGGGTCGTGACCGTCTTCCGCGAGCTGCGCGACGGGGTCACGTCCGACGGCCGTACGAAGCTCAAGTCGCCGAGCGGCACGTTGTCGACGGCGGAGGCGATCTCGGTCGTCACCAGCGGACTTGCCCTGGCCTCCCACTTCGGCGACGGAGTGCTGCGGGCCGGCGACGTCGCCGCGGGCATCCTCGGCGCCGTCGTACGCGACCCGGCGGCCGACCGCGTCATCTGGCAGGAGTACCTGGAGGCGGTCGTCCGCGAGCGCGACGGCTGGAAGGACTTCTACCGGGCCTGCCGGGAGGTGAGCGCGTGAACGACCTGGGCTGGGGGCGCGCGGGCGGTAACGGTGGGAACAGTGGGAACCAGGGGTCGGGCAGGGGTCGGCGATCGGGTAGCGGCTCGGTGTGCACGGCCCACGAGGACGGGACGTACGTCGGGGACGGCCGGGGCGTGGCGGGTGCCCGGAAGGCGTCCGGCGGCTGCAGCCGAGGGGCGCGATGACGCGGGAAACGAGGGGGACGGCGTGACAGCGACTGCGAGGGACGGGAGCGGCGCGGCCGGTGGCGGGCCGCTGCTGCTCGGC
This sequence comes from Streptomyces guryensis, assembly GCF_021261325.1. GTDB lineage: Bacteria > Actinomycetota > Actinomycetes > Streptomycetales > Streptomycetaceae > Streptomyces > Streptomyces guryensis. The sequence continues at coordinate 33,824 of NZ_JAJSBI010000003.1, forward strand.
GTACGGCATCACGGGCCGGGCTCGGCGCGGGCGGTACGGGCGGCACTGGACGCGGCGCGGCCCCGGGCCGTGCTGATCGAGGGGCCGCCCGAGGCCGACGCGTTGATCCCGCTGGCCACCGAGGTGGATATGCGACCGCCGGTCGCCCTCCTCGCCCACGCCGTCGACGAGCCAGGCCGCTCCGCCTTCTGGCCGCTCGCCGAGTTCTCCCCGGAGTGGGTGGCGATCCGGTGGGCTCTGGAGCACGACGTCCCGGCGCGCTTCATCGACTTGCCGGCGACGCACACCCTGGCGTGGGGGAGCGCGGCCACGGAGGGCGAGCCCGGCGGGGGCGCGGGCAGCGAACGTGGGGACGATGCCGATCCGGCGGGGGGTGGCGCGGCCGGTGCGGACGCCAGCCGCCGTGGCGGGGGCACCGGTGTGGACGGTGACGGTGACGGTGACGAGCGCGGCGGCGGTCCGCATTCCGGTGCTGCGGCGCGGCCCGGAGCCGGATCACAAGCCGACACCGACACCGACACCGATGCCAGTGCTGGGGGTGGGGCCGGGGCCAGGTCAGAAGCCAGCATCGGGGCAGGGGCAGGGGCAGGGGCAGGGGCAGGGGCAGGGGCGGGGGCCGAGGCGCCGGCCGCGCCCGGAGCCGACGCTGCGGCCGGGTCTGGCGCGCAGGCAGAGACCGGAGCCGGATCCGGCATCGATGCCGGCACCAACACCAACACCAACACTGAAACCGCGACCGCGACCGACACCAACAGGGATGCCGACGCCGGTGTCGCTTCCCAGTCCTCCGCCGACGGGTCGGCCATGGAGAAAGACGTCCGTATCGACCCGCTTGCTGTGCTCGCCGAAGCCGCCGGGTACGACGACCCGGAGCGGTGGTGGGAGGACGTCGTCGAGCACCGGGGGGTGGGCGAGGGGGACCCGTTTGCGCCCTTCCTGGCGCTCGAAGAGGCCATGGGGGCGTTGCGCGAGGCGTACGGCAGCGGTGGCCATGACCGGGACCTCGTGCGGGAGGCGTACATGCGGCTCCAGGTGCGGGCTGCGCAGCGGGAGTTCGGGGACGCGGTGGCCGTCGTGTGCGGGGCCTGGCACGTCCCCGCGCTGCGGCAGAAGACGGCCGTCGCCGCCGACCGGGCGCTGGTGAAGGGGCTGCCCAAGGTCAAGGCGGACATGACCTGGGTGCCGTGGACGTACCGGAGGCTGTCGAGGGTCAGCGGTTACGGGGCGGGGATCGACTCGCCGGGCTGGTACGGGCATTTGTTTGCCGCCCCGGACCGGCCGGTCGAGCGGTGGATGACCAAGGTGGCCGGACTGCTGCGCGCCGAGGACCGGATCGTCTCCCCGGCGCACGTGATCGAAGCGGTGCGGCTGGCGGAGGCGCTCGCCGCGATGCGGGGGCGCCCGTTGCCGGGGCTCGGCGAGACGACCGATGCCGTGCGTGCCGTGATGTGCGAGGGCTCGGACGTGCCGTTGGCGCTGGTGCACGACCGGCTGGTCGTCGGGGATGTGCTGGGGGAGGTGCCGCAGGCGGCGCCGGCGGTGCCGTTGCAGCGGGATCTGGAGAGGACCCAGCGTCGGCTGCGGCTCAAACCGGAGGCGCTGGATCGGGAGTTGGAGCTCGACCTGCGCAAGGAGACCGACGCCGGGCGCAGCAGGTTGCTGCACCGGTTGCGGTTGCTGGGTGTGGCGTGGGGGGAACCGGTGGCTTCGCGGGGGAGCACGGGCACGTTCCGGGAGACATGGCGGCTGCGCTGGGAGCCGGAGCTGGCCGTGCGGGTGGCGGAGGCAGGGGTGTGGGGTACGACGGTGCTCGCCGCCGCGACGGCCAAGGCGGAGGCGGAGGCCGTCGCCGCACAGGCCCTGGCCGACGTCACCGGGCTCGCCGAGCGCTGCCTGCTGGCCGAACTCCCCGAAGCGCTACCGGTGGTGATGCAGGTGCTGGCCGACCGGGCGGCTCTCGACACGGACGTCGGCCACCTCGCACAGGCCCTGCCGGCCCTGGTCCGCTCCCTTCGGTACGGCGACGTACGCGGCACGGACACCGGAGCGCTAACAGGAGTCGCCGCGGGCCTCGCCGAGCGGATATTCGTGGGCCTGCCCCCGGCCTGCGCGGCCCTGGACGCGGACGCAGCCGAGGAGATGCGGCGCCATGTGGACGCGGTGCACGGGGCGGTGGGGCTGCTGGGCGACGCGCCCGGACCGGACCACCGCGATCTGCGGGGCCGCTGGCACTCGGTTCTGCGCGTGCTGTCGGTCCGGGACACCGTTCCCGGTGTGGTCCGGGGGCGGGCCGTGCGGCTGCTGCTGGACGACGGTGAGCTGGGGCAGGACGAGGTGGCGCGGCTCATGGGCCTCGTGCTGTCGCCGGGGACGCCGCCGGGGGACGCGGCCGCCTGGATCGAGGGCTTCGTCGGCGGAGGGGCGGGCGGCGGAATGCTCCTCGTGCACGACGAGCGGCTGCTCGGGCTGGTCGACTCCTGGCTGACCGGGGTACCGGCGGAGGCGTTCACGGACGTGCTGCCCCTGCTGCGGCGGACGTTCTCGGCGTACGAGCCAGGGGTGCGCCGGACGTTGGGCGAGCTGGTCCGGCGCGGACCGGGGGAGCGGGGGAGGGTGACGGCCGCCGGCTCCGGCATACCGGGCTTCGCGGCCGACCCCGACCCCGAGCGCGCGGACGCCGTGCTGCCGCTGGTCCGGCTGCTGCTGGGGCTGGACGGTCCGAGCGGCCCGGGCGGCCCGGGCGGTCCGGGCGGTCCGGGCGGAGTGAAAGCGGACATCGACAACGATCTTGCGGGGGTGGCGGGATGACGAAGGACGGACTGACGGAGGCGCACGAGGACGTCGGTGCAATGACCGTCGGCAGGAAGAGGACCGGGAGCAGAAACGGGAACAGGAATCGCAACACGTACGGGGGCGGGGCGGACGACCGTCCGGCGGTCGCCGTCGCGGTGATGCCGCTCTGGGACCGGCCCGGCACGGAGGTGTGCCGATGACGGCCGAGGCGATGGACGCGGCGGCACCGGCGGTCCCTGCGCAGGAGCGGCTGCGGCGCTGGCGGCTCGTGCTCGGGGGCGACGCCGCCGACGGCACGGGATGCGCGCTGTCGGGGCGGGACAGCGCGATGGACGGGGCTTTGGCCGCGCTCTACGGGAAGGGGGACGGGCAAGGGCAGGCGGGGCGGGACCGTTCGGCGGGGCTCGGGGCGTCGGCGCCGTCCGTGGCGCGCTGGCTCGGGGACATCCGGACGTACTTCCCCTCCTCCGTGGTGCAGGTCATGCAGCGCGACGCGATCGACCGGCTCGGGCTGTCCGCGCTGCTGCTGGAGCCCGAGATGCTGGAGGCGGTGGAGGCCGACGTCCACCTCGTCGGCACGCTGCTCTCGCTCAACAAGGCGATGCCGGAGACGACCAAGGAGACGGCACGGGCCGTGGTACGCAAGGTCGTCCAGGACCTCGAGAAGCGGCTGGCCACCCGTACTCGGGCCACCCTCACCGGCGCCCTCGACCGCAGCGCCCGGATCAACCGGCCGCGCCATCACGACGTCGACTGGAACCGCACCATCGCGGCCAACCTCAAGCACTACCTGCCCGAGTACCGGACGATCGTGCCGGAGCGGCTCATCGGTTACGGGCGGGCGTCCCGGTCCGTGAAGAAGGAAGTCGTCCTCTGCATCGACCAGTCGGGGTCGATGGCGGCATCCGTGGTCTACGCGTCCGTGTTCGGGGCAGTGCTGGCGTCCATGCGATCGATCAACACGCGGCTCGTGGTCTTCGACACGGCGGTCGTCGACCTCACCGACCAGCTCGACGACCCGGTGGACGTGCTGTTCGGCACGCAGCTGGGCGGCGGTACGGACATCAACCGGGCGCTGGCCTACTGCCAGTCGCAGATCACCCGGCCCGCGGAGACGGTGGTCGTGCTCATCAGCGATCTCTACGAGGGCGGGATACGGAACGAGATGCTCAAGCGGGTCGCCGCGATGAAGGCGTCGGGAGTGCAGTTCGTGACGCTGCTCGCGCTCTCTGACGAAGGAGCGCCGGCCTACGACCGGGAGCATGCGGCCGCGCTCGCCGCGCTGGGGGCACCGGCGTTCGCGTGCACGCCCGATTTCTTCCCGGAGGTGATGGCGGCAGCGATCGAGAAGCGACCGCTGCCCATACCTGACACCGCATGACCGGACGCGACACGGTGTGACCGGAAACGATGCGGCATGACCGGGAAACAGCGCGACCGGGCGGACGGGGAGCGTTCGCTGACGATTTGTCGATGCATCGTCGTCCGACTTCACCCAGCAAAACGGACATGCCTACCCATCGGTAACAGGGGGCTTGCGCAACCGCGGGAGGGCCGTGCGAGGATCGACGCCTCATCAGCGGTGCGTCGTTGCTCCGCCTCGTCCGCATCGCGTCGCATCGCGTCGCACCGCATCGCGTCGACTCGTGGCTCGTTACGGCTCGCCACGCGAAATTCGTTCCGCCGCACGGGAGGACCCACCCCGTTTTGACCTGGCCAGCAGCCTTGCCCGGTGCCGCTCTGCGCGCGATGCGCACGGCGGCCGGACGGCGTGCGCTGCAAGTGGTGCTGCTGGTGGTCGGGTTGTTCGTGCTGGGGTTCCTCTGCGGGGAGCAGGCGCACGCGGCGGAGGGGCCGCCGGCCGCATCCTCGGCCGAGGTCGTGTCCACCGCTCCGGTGGACGGCGTCCGATCGTTGACGAACAGCGCGGTCGGTACCGTCGGCCGACTGACGGACGCTTCGGTCGCACCCGCACCCGCACCCGCACCCGCACCCGCACCCGCAGCCGCATCAGCGACGCAGGCGCACGAGGCGCCGCCCGCTGCCGAGCCGCAGCCGGACGCTCCTCCCGCGCCCCCGGCCCAGTCGGCCGTTCCCGAGCCCACTCCGAATCGTCCCCCGTATCTCCGCCCGAATCCCCACCCCGGTCCCGCGGCTCCGGGCGCTGCCGAGGAGCAGATCCTCACTCCGTTGACCGGTGAACTCGTTCGCTCGGTGGGCGATCGCGTCGTGCGGCCGGTCGGTGGTCTGGTGGAGACAGTGACCGCCGGGCCGGGCAGGGTGACCGCGCAGATACCGCAGCTGTCGTCGTTGCCCTCCCTGCCGGGGCTGCCCGGGTCCCGGTCGATACCGGGCCTGCCCTCCCTGCCCGGTTTCCCTGCGTCGCCGGGCCGGATGCTTCCCGCGCCCGTCGCGCAGGCGCCGCAGCCGGGTGCCGCAGGGCGTTCGGGGACGGAAGGCGCCGTCGACGACAGGCGCTCCGGAGCGGGGGCGAGCGGTACGGCGGTCGGTCCGCCTTCCGCCGTGGACGCCACCGCGGGCGAGGCCACCGCCGTGCGGGGCGGCGGGCAGCGGGCCGCCGGTGCCGGACATGCCCCGGCGCGGCAGGCTCCCGACGGCGACCCGGGCGGTGTGCCGCTCAACCGGGCCGCTGTCGACAACGGCACCTCCAGGCACGGTGACGCGCACGCCGTCGCCCTGAACCACCGGGCATCCGTGCGGCTCGTGCCCGGCGCCGCCGCCCGTGCGGCCGCGGCCGGTACCCGGGACAGGCACCGGGACATTCCCGTATTCCCCGGCTAGGGCAGGCCCTTCCCCCGCCACAGACCTGTCGCGCGGGGGCGGAACAGGTCTGCCCGCCCGTCCGGACCACCCTTTGTTCTCCGGACGGAAGCCGCCGACTCCGCTGGTCCCGACTCCCCGGACCAGGACCGGAATCGGCGCCGGAATTGTCCCCAAGCCTTTCGAAGAAGCCCCGGAACTCCCCGGATCTCCCCTGAGATCAAGGAGCGCGGAGCTTCCAGGGATCTAAGGATCTGACGCACGCATGAACAAGAACATCCGCCGCTCCATCGTCATAGCCGCCGGTGTCACCGGCGCGTGGGCGCTCGGTTCCGCCGTCGCCAGCGCTGACGAGTTGCCCTCCTCCTCCCTGTCCGTGTCCGACACGACATCCGATCCGACAGCCGACCCGGCCGGCGACGCGACCGTCGACACCGGCAGCACGCTCGGCGCGCTGACCGACACCGTCACCGGCACGGTCGACGGCGTCGTCACCGGCGTCCAGGACACCGTCTCCGGTGTCACCGGCACGCTCGACGGCACCGTGGCCAAGGCGGCCTCCACGGCCACCGGCGCCGAGAGGACGACGCCCGGCCGGACCGCCGAGCAGGCCCGCAAGTACGTCGACGCCAAGGTGTCCGCCGCGCAGGCGGCCAAGAAGGCGTCCAAGGTCAAGGGCGCCGCCGCCATCCAGGGCGCCAAGGCCGCGCGTGCCGCGCAGGCCGGGGCGAAGGCCGCAGTCGGGGGCACTGTCACCACCGCCCGCACCACCGTCACCGACACGACCTCCTCCCCGCAGGGCGAGGTCGACTACCTCTTCGGCCCGCTCGCCGCCTTCGCGCCGGAGCTGGAGCAGGCGCTCGCCGCGGCCCAGACGAAGCTCCAGGGCGTGCAGTCGTCGGCCCGCACCCAGGCGCAGGGCGTCGACGGTGTCGTCAGGACGAAGGCGCAGCAGACCGTCGCGGGTGCGGGCCGCACCGCGACCGGCGTCCAGGGCCGTACCGCAGGCGTGACGGCCGCCGCGCAGGGCGAGGCCGGAGCAGTCGCCGGTGCCGCCCAGGCCTGCGTGGCCGCGGTCCCGAGCCATGTCACGGGCACGGTCGGCGCGGTCGAGCAGAAGGCCGTCGGCACCGTGCAGAGCGTTCCCGGCACGCTCACCCCGGTGGTCGTGGAGACGGCTGCGGCTGCCGTTCCGCCCCTCGCCACCCACGCCGTGCGCGGCGTGACGCCGGTTGCCGGCCAGGCGGTGGCGGGCGCCGTCCCGGTCGCCCGGCAGGCCGCCGACGGGGTCACGCCCGTCGCCGGTCACGCGGTGGACGGGGTGACGCCGGTCGCCACCGGTGCCGTGCACGGCGTGACGCCGGTCGTCGGTGGAGCCATGGCCGGGGTCCAGCAGACCGCCGGGCACGCGGTCGGCGCGGCGACGGCGCCGGCGTACGGCGTCGTGTCCGACGTCCAGCCGGTCGCGGCCGGCGTCGTCCAGGGCGTGCAGCCGGTCGCCGGCGGTGTCATGCAGGGCGTGCGGCCCGTCGCCACGGGGGCGGTGTCCGACGCGCGGTCCGTGGCCGTCGGCGCCGTGTACGGCGTGGCGCCGGTCGCCGGCGGTGTCGTCGCGGACCTGCGGTCGTACGCCATAGGCTTGGTCGGCCCGGTCGCCGACGACGCGACGGGTGCCGTGCTGCCGCCGGTCGCGCACACCGCCGTGGACGGCGTGCTGCCGGTCGCAGGGCAGGCCGTGGCGGACGCGGGCGGGCTGGCGTACGGGGTCACGGGTGACGTCCGGCCGTTCGCGGGCGGGATCGCCGACGACGTGGCGCCGCTCGCGTACGGCGTCGCCGGTCACGCGACCGGTCTGGCGTACGGCGTCGTCGGTCGGGTGCCGCAGTTCGCGCAGGGTGCCACCGAGGCCGCCCGGCCGGTCGTCGACCTCGTCGAGCCCGTGGCTCAGGGCGTCGGCGGCAGTGCGACGACGCTGGCGTACGGCGTCGCGGGTGATGTCACCCCCTTCGCGTACGGCGTCGTCGGTGACGTCGACCCCTTCGCCCACGGCGTCGTGGGCCAGGTCGCGCCGTTCGCCGGCGACGTGAGCGGCACCGTGCGCTCGACCGCCGCCCCGCTCGCCGGGCACGCCCTCACCGGCGTCGAGGGCGTCACCGAGTCGATCACGCCGGGCTTCGCGCAGAACGTGCGGTACGGAAGCCCGTACGGCGTCTGACGCTCGACCGACTCCGCGGACCCAGGGACCCGGACGGCCGAAAGCCGTCGGACCGGCCGGCCCGAACCCCGCGGGTGGAGTCAGGTGATCCCCATTGGGGTGGGGATCAACTGCTCCGAGCCCCCCTCGGGGCTGCACAAGGGGCCTCACCGGGTCAACCCCAGCCCGGTGAGGCCCTCCCCTGCCCCACTCCGTACGGCCCCGCGGACGGTGCCTGTCCCTCACATCCGGCACCCCGTGCCAGTGAGCGCGGCATCATGTGACAGGTATCACCGCTCAGGTGTGACCCTCGATTTAGGGGCCCTCCGCATGCAGAGATAACCTGCGAGACGGACATGCCGCGCGCTCGGACACCGTGTGCGCCTCCCCTGTGACTAGCGGACGTCACGTTGCCCTTCGCGGCACGCCCACGCATCCAACGAACCGCGAGATCACTGATAGGGACGGAAGCGCGTGGACCTGTTCGAGTACCAGGCGAGGGACCTCTTCGCCAAGCACGATGTACCGGTGCTGGCCGGTGAAGTCATCGACACGCCTGAGGCGGCCCGCGCAGCCACCGAGCGTCTCGGTGGCAAGTCAGTAGTCAAGGCCCAGGTGAAGGTCGGCGGCCGTGGCAAGGCCGGTGGCGTGAAGCTGGCCGCCACCGCCGACGAGGCGGTCGAGCACGCGACCAACATCCTCGGCATGGACATCAAGGGCCACACGGTCCACAAGGTGATGATCGCCGAGACGGCCCCGGAGATCCTGGAGGAGTACTACGTCTCCTTCCTCCTCGACCGCGCCAACCGCACCTTCCTCTCCATCGCGTCCGTCGAGGGCGGCATGGAGATCGAGGAGGTGGCGGAGACCCGCCCCGAGGCCGTCGCCAAGACGCCGATCGACGCCAACGTCGGCGTGACCCCCGAGGTCGCCCGCCAGATCGTCGAGGCCGCGAAGTTCCCGGCCGAGGTCGCCGACAAGGTTGCGAACGTCCTGGTCACCCTGTGGAAGACCTTCGTCGAGGAGGACGCCCTCCTGGTCGAGGTCAACCCGCTGGCGAAGGTCGCCTCCGGTGACGTCATCGCCCTGGACGGCAAGGTCTCGCTGGACGAGAACGCCGAGTTCCGCCAGCCGGAGCACGAGGCCCTCCAGGACAAGGACGCGGCCAACCCGCTCGAGGCCGCCGCCAAGGAGAAGAACCTCAACTACGTCAAGCTCGACGGCGAGGTCGGCATCATCGGCAACGGCGCGGGTCTCGTCATGAGCACCCTGGACGTCGTCGCGTACGCCGGTGAGAACCACGGCGGCGTGAAGCCGGCCAACTTCCTCGACATCGGCGGCGGCGCGTCCGCGGCCGTGATGGCGAACGGCCTGGAGATCATCCTCGGCGACCCGGACGTCAAGTCCGTCTTCGTCAACGTCTTCGGCGGCATCACCGCGTGCGACGAGGTCGCCAACGGCATCGTCCAGGCGCTGAAGCTCCTGGAGGACCGCGGCGAGGACGTCACCAAGCCGCTGGTCGTGCGTCTGGACGGCAACAACGCCGAGCTGGGTCGTCAGATCCTCTCCGACGCCAACCACCCGCTGGTCCAGCGCGTGGACACCATGGACGGCGCGGCCGACAAGGCCGCCGAGCTCGCGGCTGCGAAGTAAGGACGAGGGAACACAGCCATGGCTATCTTCCTCAACAAGGACTCCAAGGTCATCGTCCAGGGCATGACCGGCTCCACGGGCATGAAGCACACCAAGCTCATGCTCGCCGACGGCACGAACATCGTCGGTGGCGTGAACCCGCGCAAGGCGGGCACCACCGTTGACGTCGACGGCACCGAGATCCCGGTCTTCGGCACCGTCGCCGAGGCGATCGAGAAGACGGGCGCGAACGTATCCGTCCTCTTCGTACCGCCGGCCTTCGCCAAGGCCGCCGTCGTCGAGGCCATCGACGCCGAGATCCCGCTCGCGGTCGTCATCACCGAGGGCATCGCGGTCCACGACTCGGCCGCGTTCTACGCGTACGCCGTGTCCAAGGGCAACAAGACCCGGATCATCGGCCCGAACTGCCCCGGTCTCATCACCCCGGGCCAGTCGAACGCCGGCATCATCCCGGGCGACATCACCAAGCCGGGCCGTATCGGCCTGGTCTCGAAGTCCGGCACGCTGACGTACCAGATGATGTACGAGCTGCGTGACATCGGCTTCTCGTCCGCCGTCGGCATCGGTGGCGACCCGGTCATCGGCACCACCCACATCGACGCGCTCGCCGCGTTCGAGGCCGACCCCGACACCGACCTGATCGTGATGATCGGTGAGATCGGTGGCGACGCCGAGGAGCGCGCGGCCGCGTTCATCAAGGAGAACGTGTCGAAGCCGGTCGTCGGTTACGTCGCGGGCTTCACCGCGCCCGAGGGCAAGACCATGGGCCACGCGGGTGCCATCGTCTCCGGGTCGTCCGGTACGGCTGCCGCCAAGAAGGAGGCCCTTGAGGCCGCCGGCGTCAAGGTCGGCAAGACGCCGACCGAGACGGCGAAGCTGGCGCGGGAGATTCTGGCCGGCTGAGCGGGTTTTCAGCCGGATGTCGGTGGGCCCGTTCCCCGGGGTGGGGGCGGGCCTACCGGCGTTTTCGCCTGCCCGCGCCGGCGGGGTGCCGCCTTTCTCCGGGTCGGGAGCCGCCCCAGCGGCACGACTGCCCGCAGGCTGCGCCGGCTACTGCTGAAGCGGTACGAGTCTCTCCGGGCCGTGTGCCGTCTCCGACCGCAGTTTTGCGCGGAGTTGGGCCTCCGGCGCCGACAGTGCGCCGCGGGCCACCCGGGGTGGGACCCCTTGCACGATTGCGCCCGGTGGTACCGGGGGCTCGTAGTGCGTCGGGGCCGTTCGCAGGGCCAGGGCCGTCGTGCCGATCAGGGCCGTCGTGAAGGCGATGGCGGCGCGCGTCCAGAAGCGGGCGCTGCGTTCGCCGCGTCTGCGTACCGTCGGCGGCCCGGGGGCCGGCTGCCGCTCCGTGGAGGCCAGTTCGACCAGACGCCGGTTCAACGCGGACGGGTCGGCAAGCTCCGGCAGGCGCGCGGCGATCGCGTCGCGCGCGTTCAGCAGTCGGTGGGCCGCCGCCGGAGTGCTCGCCTCCGCCTCGGCCGCCGTCTCCGGCAGATCGAGGCCGACACCGTCGTAGAGCAGCAGCGCCCGGCGGTACGACGGCGGGAGTTCCATGAGTACGTTCATCAGCTCGCGGTCACGCCGGTCGACGAGCGGCGGCTCGGGGCGCCGCCGCAGGCACGGGCGGAACCGGTGCCAGGGCGAGAGCGCGTACTCGTACGCCGTCGCCCGGACCCATCCCGCCGGGTCCCGGTCGACGGCCACCTCGGGCCAGCGCTGCCAGGCCAGTTGGAAGGCCCGCTCGACCGACTCGCGCGCCAGCTCGCGTCGCCCGGTGAGCAGGAACGTCTGCCGTACGAGGGCCGGGGCGCAGAACGCGTACAGCGCGTCGAAGGCCTGAGCGGGTGTCAGCTCGGGCGCCAGCGGGCTCGCGGGGTTCGGCGTCACGGGGCGCCCTTTCGTACGAAAAAGTACATAAACGTATATTGGGCGACACTTCGGTGGTTTGCCTATTACGACGAGAAAGCGCGTGTCGTTGGGAGCATGGCGGTTGTGATCCAGACGACTGTTCGCCGAGCTCCGTTGCCGTACCTGCGTGCCCGGATCCGGGCCAGGCTGCGTGACCGTTCGCCCGGGCTGGGCGCCGGCGTGGCGGGCGGTGCGGTCGCCGCAGGGCTGGGGCTCGGGGCGATCACCGTGCTCGTGATGGTGTTCTGGATCAGCTCGCCGTACCCCGACAGCGGGCCCGGCGGTGCGCTGCATGTCGCCGCCGCGCTGTGGCTGCTGGCGCACGGCACCGAACTGCTCCGCACCGACACGCTCTCCGGTGTCCCCGCACCGGTGGGTGTCACGCCGCTGCTGCTGTTCGTGCTGCCGGTGCTGCTGGTGCACCGGGCGGCGCGGGACGTGGTGTACGGCGGCGAGGAGGACGGGCCGCTGCTGTCCGCCCGTACGGCCTGGGCGGGCGTCGTCCTCGGCTACCTCGGTGTCGGCGCGGCCGCCGCGCTGTACGCCTCGGGCGGCGAGCTGCGGCCCTCGTGGGGGCGGGCCATGCTGTGCCTGCCGCTGCTCGTCATGGTGATGGCGGGGGCCGGGGTGTGGACGGCGTACGGGCATCCGCGCCGGGCGTTCGAAGGTGTGCTGAAGCTGCTGCCGTCCGGTCTGCGGAGCTTCGTCCGCGGGCCCGGCTCCCACGCCCGCCTGGGCACCGCGGCGCGGGCCGCGGCGGCGGGTGCGGCGGTGCTGGTCGGGGGCGGGGCGGTGCTGGTGGCCGTCTCGCTGGTGTGGCACGGCGGGACGGCGCGGGTCTCCTTCCTGCAGTTGACGCAGGGCTGGTCGGGCCGTTTCGCCGTGCTGTTCCTGTGCCTGGTGCTGGTGCCGAACGCGGCGGTGTGGGGGGCGGCCTACGCCCTCGGACCCGGATTCGTGCTGGGCACGGGGCATGTGGTGGACCTGCTCTCCTCGGCGCCGGCCCCGCTGCTGCCGCCGTTTCCACTGCTGGCCGCGGTGCCGGACGCGGGGACCGGGGGGTGGCCCAACTGGGTCGCCGCAGCGGTGCCGGTGGCGGCCGGACTGGCGGTCGGGTGGTTCGTGGGCGGGGCGGAAGCGCGCGATACGTCCTCCCTGCCCTCCGAGGGAACGTCCGGTGCCGGGCGGGCCGCCGGCACGGCCGTGTTGGCGGCGCTGCTGTGCGCGGCCGGAATGGCCGTACTCGCGACGATGGCGGGCGGGCGGCTCGGGGTCGCGGAGCTTGCCAGGTTCGGGCCCGTGTGGTGGGAGACGGGGGGTGCGGCGCTGGTCTGGACGGCGGTCGCGGCGATTCCGACGGCGGTCGGCGTACGGGCCTGGCGGTGCCGGTCGCGCCGGTGGCGTCGCGCGGCCGCAGAACCCGGGTCGAACACCCTCGATCTGAGGCCGAAGACCATCGAGCCGCAGGCGAAGATCGTGGAGCCGAGGCCGGAGACCGTGGAATCGAAGCAGGAGCAGCCCGGGAAGCCCGGGAAGCCCGGGAAGGCGGAGAAGGCGGAGAAGGCGGGAAAGGCGGGAAAGGCGGGAAAGGCGGAGAAGCCGGAGAAGACCAAGAGCAAGGGGCGGTTCTGGAGGAAGAAGTCGGCTTCGGACGGAGCGCAGAAGGCGGCGGACTCCGCAACGCCCTCCGCGCCCTATGACCAGGACGACGCGTACGGCGCGCTGCGCGACCAGGAGGAAGCGGGGTTCGGACCGTACGACTTCCTGCCCGCCGAGCCGTCGCCCCAGCCGTCGGCCCCATGGCCCGGCGAGGCCACCCGCGAGTCCCGCTGGGCGGCGCTGAAGGACGCCTCCGACCCGCCCAGGACGCCGGATGCACCGGATGCACCGGACGCGCAGGACGGGCCCGACCTGCCGTGAGCGCGGAACGCGCCGCCGCAGCGGCCGTTCTCCGTCAGCCGGTCGTCAGCCGTTCGTGCCCAGCAACCCCCGCAGTTCCTTCGGCAGAAGCTGGGTGCAGGACTGCTTCGCCTGGTTGGTGAGGGCGTCGTTCGTGCAGGTGTAGTAGTCGCTGTACACCATCTGCGCGGTGAAGGTCGCGGCCACCAGTGCGATCGCGAGGGAGGCCGTGACCAGGCCGGTCACCGCCGCCGTCGTCTGCGGCCGGCCGGACGGGTCGTTGGTGGGCTCGGAGGCGCCGGCCCCGGCGCGCAGGGCGCTGATGCCCCAGTACAGCGCGAGGGCGCCCAGCAGCAGCGCCACGTACGGCCAGCTGAAGAGGGCGAAGAAGAAGGCCCACATCCCGCACAGGAGGGCGTAACGGGCGCGGCGTTGGGAGGGGTCCGTCGGGTCCCAGCGCATGCCCGAGCCCGGGGTGTTGCCGCCCTGGCCCTCGGGACTGGGGGGCGGGCCACCCGGGCGCTGGCCGAAACCGCCGGGGGAGCGCCCCGGCTGGCGGTCGCTCCACTGGCTGCCCCACGGGGAGGCGGCGTCGCCGGATCCGTCGCCGTTCTCCCCGTCGGCCGGGCGGCGCGGCCGCCACGGGCGGTCCGGTGTGCCCTCCGGAGGCGGCGCGAAGGGGTTGTCGTCCTCGGGGGAGTCGCCGGTCTTCCGGTCCGAGGGCGCGTCGGGCGGAGAGGCGGGGCGCTCCCGCAGCAGCACGCCGCGGTGCTCCCCTCCCTCCACCGACTGCGGAGGGAGCGTGAGGAGTCGCAGGCTGCGGTCCGGCATCAAGTGAGCGTCTTCCCCTAGGCGATACGGCAGTGATCAGGCGCCGACCAGGCGTTGATCGGTTGATCAAGCGTTGATCAGGCGTTCGTACGGCTGTCTTGCACGAGCTTCCACTTCGGAAACGCACAGCACGGCGACCACGTTCCCGACCTGGACTCTCCCAGACGCTACCTTCCGGCCACGCCCCCGTCCCGTGGGGGCCGTCCGGAGTGCCGGTATCGTTGCTGACGGTCGGCCGCTTCGTAGACTTCCCCGTATCCCGGGGCGCGATGCATTCGTACGAACGTACATACAGCCGGCCGTACGGAAACGCTCCCCCGAGAAAGGGCCCCGCCGTGGCCGCCAAGCCCGTGGCCAAGCGCCTCGTCGTGCTGGTCTCCGGATCAGGCACCAACCTCCAGGCGCTGCTGGACGCCATCGCGACGAGCGGTGTCGAGGCCTACGGCGCCGAGATCGTGGCCGTCGGGGCCGACCGCGCCGGCATCGAGGGGCTCGCCCGGGCCGAGCGCGCCGGGCTGCCGACCTTCGTGACGAGGGTCAAGGACTACGAGACCCGCGAGGAGTGGGACGCCGCGCTCGCCGAGGCCGTCGCCTCGTACGAGCCCGACCTGGTCGTCTCCGCCGGGTTCATGAAGATCGTCGGCAAGGAGTTCCTGGCCCGCTTCGGCGGCCGGTTCGTGAACACGCACCCGGCCCTCCTCCCCAGTTTTCCCGGAGCCCACGGTGTGCGCGACGCGCTCGCGTACGGCGCCAGGGTCACCGGCTGCACCGTCCACTTCGTCGACGACGGCGTCGACACCGGACCGATCATCGCCCAGGGCGTGGTGGAGGTCCGGGACGAGGACGACGAGAGCGCGCTGCACGAGCGCATCAAGGAAGTCGAGCGAAGGCTGCTCGTCGATGTCGTGGGGCGGCTCGCCCGCAACGGCTATCGCATTGAGGGACGAAAGGTAGTTATCCAGTGACCGCCGACATCAACAAGCGGCCCCTTCGCCGGGCGCTCGTCAGCGTCTACGACAAGACGGGCCTCGAGGACCTCGCGCGCGGCCTGCACGAGGCGGGCGTGGAACTCGTCTCCACCGGGTCCACCGCCGGCCGTATCGCCGCCGCGGGCGTCCCCGTCACCAAGGTCGAGGAGCTCACCGGCTTCCCCGAGTGCCTGGACGGCCGGGTCAAGACCCTGCACCCCAGGGTGCACGCGGGCATCCTCGCCGACCTGCGCCTGGAGAGCCACCGCGAGCAGCTGGCCGAGCTGGGCGTCGAGCCGTTCGACCTCGTCGTGGTCAACCTCTACCCGTTCCGCGAGACGGTCGCCTCGGGGGCGTCCCCCGACGAGTGCGTCGAGCAGATCGACATCGGCGGCCCGTCGATGGTCCGGGCGGCCGCCAAGAACCACCCGTCGGTCGCCGTGGTCACCAGCCCGGCCCGCTACGCCGACGTGCTGGCCGCAGCCAAGGACGGCGGCTTCGACCTCGCCACCCGCAAGCGGCTCGCCGCGGAGGCCTTCCAGCACACGGCGGCGTACGACGTGGCGGTCGCCTCCTGGTTCGCGTCCTCGTACGCTCCCGTCGACGAGTCCGTCTTCCCGGACTTCCTGGGTGCCACGTACGAGCGCCAGAACACCCTGCGCTACGGCGAGAACCCGCACCAGCCCGCCGCTCTCTATCTCGGCGGCGGTCCGGCCGGCGGTCTCGCCGAGGCCGAGCAGCTGCACGGCAAGGAGATGTCGTACAACAACTACACGGACACGGACGCCGCCCGCCGTGCCGCGTACGACCACGACGAGCCCTGCGTGGCGATCATCAAGCACGCCAACCCCTGCGGTATCGCGGTCGGTTCGGATGTCGCCGAGGCGCACCGCAGGGCGCACGCGTGTGACCCGCTGTCGGCCTTCGGCGGCGTGATCGCCGTCAACCGGCCGGTCAGCAAGGAGATGGCCGAGCAGGTCGCCGAGATCTTCACCGAGGTCATCGTCGCGCCCGACTACGAGGACGGCGCCCTCGAAGCCCTCGCCAAGAAGAAGAACATCCGCGTCCTGAAGGCGCCGAACGGCCCGTGCAACCGGGTCGAGGCCAAGCACATCGACGGTGGTGTCCTCCTCCAGGTCACCGACCGCCTCCAGGCCGAGGGCGACGACCCGGCCAACTGGACGCTGGCCACGGGCGAGGCACTCTCCGCGGACGAACTGGCCGAGCTGTCCTTCGCCTGGAGGGCCTGCCGCGCCGTCAAGTCCAACGCGATCCTCCTCGCCAAGGACGGTGCCTCCGTCGGCGTCGGCATGGGCCAGGTCAACCGCGTCGACTCCGCGAAGCTCGCCGTCGAGCGGGCGGGCGCCGAGCGCGCCCAGGGCTCGTACGCCGCCTCGGACGCGTTCTTCCCCTTCCCGGACGGCCTGGAGATCCTCATCGAGGCCGGCGTGAAGGCGGTCGTCCAGCCGGGCGGTTCGGTCCGCGACGAGCTGGTGGTCGAGGCCGCGAAGAAGGCGGGCGTGACGATGTACTTCACGGGGACGCGGCACTTCTTCCACTGAGCCGGCCGCGCCTTCGCCGCTGCTTCATCCGCCCGTACGCGGTCTGCGCCGTGTGCGGGCGGTCCTTTGCGCAGCCCCGGCGAGGGGGAGGTGCGCCCATCGAGGTCAGTGCGCGCCGCATTCCCCAGACGACGATCAGCTCCGGGAGGAGCTGCCCCAGCTCGCGCTGGCTCTGGGGGAGTGCTGGCAGGGAGTCCTGTCCGCGCGCTACCCGGACCGGGAGATCACCGTCGAGGTCGGCGACGAGGCGGACGGCTCCTATGGGCCGGCTGTGACCTTCTGGACATCCCCGGCCGTCTCGGACTTCGGCTGGCAGCCCGCGCATTGGATCATCCTTCGCGCGGTGCCGGATCCACCTGTCCAGGCCGCTCCCCACCCGGTGTCTTCAACTTCGGAAGCCAGGACTCGATCCTGTCCGCGCATCTTGTCAAACGTTGAACGGACTCCTAAAGTCCGGTTGATATGAGAGTGGGATCGCTCCCACGCCCCATGTCATCCGAGCAATGGAGCCGCGATGTCAGCTGTACTTCTCCGGCCGGGACGCCTGATAGTTGCGGCCCTGGCAGCGCTGTCACTGCTTCTCCTGGGGCAGCCGCAGGCCCACGCGGCGTCCTGGGGAGCCCCCCAGACCGTCAACTCGTGGAACACCATCAGCGGACGGTGGACCGCCAACAACGAGCTGGAGACCTACACCCCCGGCTGCGTCTGGTACGAGGGCGACACCCTCGTCATCAAGACCTACAAGTCGGGCGGCACGTACTACTCGGGCCGCGTGGAGTCCAAGGCGCTCTACGGCTACGGCACTTACAGCTTCACCGCGAACATGCCCAACGGCCAGGGCCTCCTGCCCGCGGTATGGGCGGCCTATCTGAATCCGTGGCTGCCCGAGTTCGACGCCGCCGAAATCGTCGGCCAGAACCCGAACACCGTGTACCAGACCTCTCACGACACCAACAACGCCCAGACCCAGTTCTCGAAGACGAACGGCGCGGGCTGGACCAACGCGTACCACAGGTACTCGTTCACCTGGTGGCCGGATCACATCGACTTCGCCGTGGACGGCACCATCACCGGCACGAAGTGGTACACCACCCCTCCGGGCGTCGGGATGCACTTCATCGTCAACACCGCCGTCGGCGGCACCTGGCCCGGCAACCCCAACGACTCGACATGGGCCACGGGAGACGGTGCGCGGTACCTGAAGGTCTCCTCGATCACGTACACCCCGTACACCCCGTAAGGGCTCGGGTCGCCTCAGGTCGAACTGCGAAGCGCCGCCCATGTGTTGGGCCCCACCTGGCCGTCGACCCGCAGTCCCTTGTCGGTCTGGAAGCTGCGCACCGCCGCGTCGGTGGCCTTGCCGAAGTCCCCGTCCACACCCGAACTTCCCACGTCGTAGCCGCGTTTGGTCAGCATGCACTGCACCTGTACGACGCGCCGGCCGCGGTCGCCGAGCTGAGTGAGTTCGGTGCCGGCGTAGGTGGTGCACTCGGTGAGCCACGGTGGTTCTGCCGGGGCGGGGGTCGACTTCGAGGGGGTGGGGGTCGGGGTGCCGGGTGCCTCGGAGGTGGGGCGGGGAGTGGGGCTGGTGTGGGCGGTCCCTTGCGTGCCGTTGCCGGAAGGGGCGGTGGAGGTGATCGGGTTCCCCTCCTTCGTCCCCTTCCCCTCCTTCGTCCCCCTCCCCTTCGGCTTCGTGGATGGCGAGGAGGGCCCGTCGCCGGATGCGCTGGTCGTGGCGGTGGTGGAGGAGGCCGTGGCGGCGGTGCTCGCGGTGTCGCCGGAGGACGACGTGCGGGTGAGCAGGAAGGCGGTCACGGCTACGGCGCACACCGCGAGTACGGCGGTGAGGGCGGCGTACCGCCTCCTGCGGGGCCGGGCGGGTGCGGTCGGCGTCGACGGCGGAGTCACCGGCGGACCGAACCCCGGCCCGGCCGCCGGGTACACCACCTGCTCGGTCGGCGTCTGCTGAGGCCGCTCGCCAGGCACGGGGCAGGCGCGCAGTACGTCGTACGCCTGCTCCTGGGCCTGGAGACGGCTGCCCAGCGGCTCCTGCCAGGAGGTGGCCCGTGGGAGCGCGGCGGCGGCGTCGATGAGGTGCTGTGGACCGGGCCGTAGCGCGGGGTCCTTGTCGAGGCAGGCGGTCAGCAGGGCGGCCAGGGCGGGGTCGGCGGCCGCCACCTCGGCCATGATCTCGGCGTTCGGCGCCTCGGAGGCGACGCGGTGCAGGACGTCCATGCCGGTGCCGTCGCCGAACGGGGCGTGTCCGGTGACTGCGTGGACGACCGTGCTCGCGCAGCAGAACACGTCCGACGCCGTGTCGCAGCGGCCGTCCCTGAGGTACTCCGGGGACATGAAGGCGGGGGTGCCGACCCGGCTGCCGGTGGTCGTGATCGCGCTGGCGTCCACGGCCTGTGCGATGCCGAAGTCGATGACGTGTGCTCCGTGCCGGGTCAGCAGGACGTTCGACGGTTTGAAGTCCCGGTGCACGATTCCTACGGCTGCCAGTGCGCCCAGTGCCCGGCCCAGATCCGCCACCAGCCGCCATGCCCCGGACGGCTCCAGCACGCCGCACTCCCGTACGGCGTCCGCGAGATTGAGGCCGGGCAGGTACGCGGTCGCCATCCACAGCAACTCGCTGTCGGGCTCGAACCCGGTGCCGAAGAGCTCCGGCGTGTACGGCGCGCCCACGCGCGCGTGCACGGTGGCCTCCCGCTCGAACCGCCGCCGGAAGCGCACGTCTTCGGCGAGCTCGGGCCGTACCACCTTCACCGCGGCCAGTCCGGGCGTCCCGTCGCCGTGCCGCGCCAGGTAGACCCGGCCCATACCGCCGCTGCCGAGCAGCCCCAACGGTACGTACGGTCCGATTCGCACCGGATCGGTCGGCCGCAGCGGCCGCGCGCAGGTCTGTGCGAGGGCGGCGTCTGACATGGATCGATCCCCCGACGTGTGCTGTCTCGACCTCGGTCATCCCAACGGGCCCAGTGGCACCGTTGGTTGACGAGAGACTACCGGGTTGCGGGGGCGGCAACCGGGATCAGGGCTGACGTACCGGCTGGGTCTTCAGGGCTTCGACGAAGGTGGTGAAGGTTCCGGTGGGGAACGTGAGGACGCCGGCGGTCGGGTCCTTGGAGTCGCGGACCGCCGCGTGGGTGTCCGAGTTCGCTATCTCCACGCAGGAGTTGCCGTCCCCGGCGCCGGAGTAGGACGACTTCCGCCAGTTGTCGGGGATGCTCATGGGGCACCTCACAGCTCTTTGGTCAGCCGGTGGATGAAATCACGCGACCGTTCGGGATCGAGCGATGCGGCTTCCACTCTATGGAAGAGCGTGCGAAGGACGCTGAGCTGGGCCTCCGAGTCGATGAACCCCGTGGCGTGCGGCGCGTCGCGAACGACGGTGTCCAGTTTGGGTACGGCACCGCTCGCCAGCATCATGGCTGCCCAGGAGCCGCCGAAGCCGTCCACGTCAAAGGGGATGACCCGCACGGTGATGTGGTCCGACTCGCTGAGGTCGAGGAGCGCGTTGAGCTGGGCCCGGGAGGCGGCACGGTCGCCGATGCGGATGCGCAGCGCCGCCTCATGGATGACCGCTTCGTACGGTGTGGGGTCCGGGCCTTCGAAGATCGCCCTGCGCTGCATCCGGTGTCGGACACGCAACTCAAGCTCATCGCTGGGAAGTTCGGGGATTCTGTCGGAGAAGATCGTGCGGGCGTAGTCCTCTGTCTGGAGCGCGCCGGGGATGTGCAGGAACTGGACCTCGCGAAGGTACGTGGCGTGGTGCTCCAGTTCCGCCAGGTCGAGGAACGGGGTGGGCAGTGCTCCTCGGTACTCCTCCCACCAGCCGCGCGTTCTGTCGGTCGCCCAGGAGACCAGCGCGTCGATGAACTCGTCATCCGTGCACGAGTAGTTGGAAGCGAGGAGGCGCAACCGCTTGGCGCTCACGCCTGCGACGCCGGACTCGATCTGGCTGATCTGCGCAGAGCTCACTCCGAGCAGCGCTGCTGCCTCGCGGGTCGTGAGGCCTGCCGCGTCACGGAGCTTCCGAAGCTCGACCGCCAGGCGCAGCTGACGCGCCGTTGGCTCACTCCTCAAGGCCATCGAATGCCCCTCCCAACATGCCTGTGGGCATGACTCGTTCGGGGAACAGGTTACGCGATCGGCTTGCGAAACTTAAACGGTAAGACCTACTGTCGGTAATGCGACGCACACGCTGCGAAACCCGGGACCCCGGAAGCGCACCGCCCCGTCCTGCCATGACGGCTGCGGCACTGCCACCGCCCGCCAGCCCCAACCCCCCCACTACCTAAGCGGAGTTGACGCATGCCCGAAAACGAGTCCGAGCCCTGGGAGTACTCCCTCCGCATTCCGAACGACCTTCGCGCGGTCACCGTCAGTCGCCGCACCCTTCGCCTGATCCTCACCATGCACGGCCTCATCGGCCTCGTCGACGTCGCCGAGCTGCTCGCGGCGGAGCTGGT
Organism: Streptomyces guryensis; assembly: GCF_021261325.1. GTDB lineage: Bacteria > Actinomycetota > Actinomycetes > Streptomycetales > Streptomycetaceae > Streptomyces > Streptomyces guryensis. Next base: position 54,885 of record NZ_JAJSBI010000003.1, read on the forward strand.
CTCCAACGCCGTACGGCATACCAAGGGGCCTGCCGAACTGCGGGTGTGCTGGTTGCCAGGGGGTGTGTTGCGGATCGGGGCGTGGGACGCCGACCCCGAACCGCCTGAGCCACCGGGACAGTTGGAGCGGCTTGCGCAGGCGGAGGAGGGGCGCGGGCTGGCACTGGTGCGTGCGTGCTCCAGCCTGTGGGGGTGGCAGCCGCTGACCAGGGGAGGCCGGCGGGGCAAGTACGTGTGGTGCGAGCTCACGACGCCGGCGTCGGCCTCGGCAGCGTAAAAAAGGCCGCGGTCTCCGGCCCTCCCCCGAGGGAGCCGGAGACCGCGGCTGGTCGGTGCCCTGTCAGCAGGGGCGCAGGGACCAGATCGGGTCCCAGGTGGCCGTGCCGGCCTGGTACGCCGTGGACGTCCAGCGGACGCTGCCGTCCTGGTTGTAGAACTTGGCGACCGTGCCGGGCGTCTGGTTGTTGGTGAACGGGCCGTCACCGGTCCAGTTGCTGACGGTCCAGGTCTGGCACTTGTAGAAGTCGAACTTGGTGCCCCTGACGACCATGCACAGGTGGCCGTAGCCGCAGGCCAGGTCCTGCGCGCCGAGGTTGCCCTTCGGGGCGCGGGTCAGGGTCAGGCCGTCGTACCTGACCTCGTCGGCGGTGGACTTGAGGGCCTTCGGGTGGCCGGCGAGCACCTGGTCGGCGGTCTGCTGGATGCTGTTGACGCGGATGCCGTCCGGCGTCGAGGTCACCCGGGTGCCGTCCGGGGTGTCGGCCGCGGTGGCCGCGACCGTGGAGCCGGCGAGCAGGGCGGTGGCCGCGAGGAACAGGGCGGCGGGCTTGGCGATGTTCACGTTGTTTCCCCCATGAACTCTGGTGGTCGTTCCGCCGTGGCGGAGTGGTACCACCGTGCCGCCGGCGCCCGCCGGCCGGTACCTCGGAAGTCTCAGGGTCACCAACTGCCGGGTGGCGTGTACTCCTTGAGGTACTGGGTGAGCCGCTTGCAGTAGTCGCGGTATTCGGGGGGAATGCCGTGCGCCGCGTTGACCCGCTTGTACGAGGTCCGGTACGCGGCGGCGATCAGTACCCGTTTGTCGCCGGGCAGGTCGGGTGTCAGGTTCGGCTCGATGTAGCACAGGTAGTGGCCGAGGCCGGCGATCGAGTCGGGGACGGAGAGGGGTGGCTTGGGCATCGACCTGACCGGTTGGCCGTCGGCCCGGATCCACCAGCGCAGCAGCCTCGGGGTCCAGCGGGCGATGCCGTACTCGTCCTTGCCGGGGTCGGAGAGCTTCGGGTCGAAGTTGCTCTCCGCCTTGAGCATGGCCGCGATGAGCGCGGGTGTGACGTCCGCCTGGTCGCAGCCGTGAGCCGCGTCCACGATCATCGGTCGGTAGGCCGCCGGGACGCCCTGGTCCGTGCGGAGTTCGGCGGAGCCGTAGGTGGCGGGGGCGACCTTCGCCGTGGGGGTGGAGCTCCTGACCTCCGGGGTGCCGCCGCCCGTGTCCGCCCAGGTGCTGATGCCGTAGCCGAGCGCCGCGACCGCGACGGTGGCGGCCGTCGCGCTCGCGATCACCGCCGAACGACGTCTGCGGCGCGGGAGGCGTGGCGGGCGGTCCGTGCCGGCTGCCTCCGTGACCCGGCGCAGGAGAGCGTCCGTGCCGACGCGGTCGGCGTGGGTGCGGGACAGGCAGTCCCTGACGATCCCCCGCCAGATGTCGGGGAGTTGGGGCGACAGCCGCAGTTCGTCGGTGCCGCGGGCGTAGGCGGCGGCCGCGTCACGGCGGGCGGTCGGGGTGCCGCCGGGCAGGGGAAAGGAGTCGGTCAGAACCAGGTGCGCCAGAACGCCGAAGGCCCAGACGTCGGCCGAGGGGCGGATCTGGCGTCCGCGGGTGCCGATCTCCGACCACAGGAGTTCGGGCGGGGTGTAGTCGGGCGTGGAGAAGGCGGGGGTGTACGCGTGCGTGCCCTCCAGTTCGGCCGCCATGTTGAAGTCGGCGAGGCGGGCCGAACCGTCCTTCATCAGCAGGACGTTGGCCGGTTTCAGGTCCCCGTGCACCCAGCCCGCACGGTGCAGCTGGGCCAGCCCCTCGCAGACCTGCGCGAGCAGCACCGGTCCGGCGGCCAGGCGCGGGGCGGCGGACAGCAGCGCCGACAGGGAGCGTTCCGCCTTCTCCAGTACGAGGACGGTGGCGCCGTCGAGGGCGGGCCGGGACGGGTCGTCGACCGTGAGGGTGTCGTACATCCGGATCAGGCGCGGCTGCTTCAGGCGGCGGTGCAACTCGACCTCGCGGTCGATGAGCTCGCGCAGGTGGGTGAGTTGGCGCGGGGTGCCCGTGCCGGTGGGGAGGAACTTCAGGGCGGCCGTGCGGGGCAGTTCCTCGCCGGTGCCGGCCAGGTCGCCGCCCGTGCGTCTGCCCTCGTACACGCTCCCGAAGGCGCCCGTCGCGATCGGGTCCCGCACCTCCCAGACGCCCACCCGGTACCCCCTGGGCACCGGCACGGCGTAGGGCTCGGTCACCGGACCGCCCGGCCGGACGGGGAGGCGGCCAGGACGACCAGGTCGTCCTCGCGGACGAGGTCGAAGCGGAGTGCGAGCGAGACCAGCGATTCCTTCTTGCCGTTGAGGCGCGGGCCGGTGTCCGCCTCGTCCGGGCCCGGCTTCAGGCGCAGCTTCACCGCCAGGTAGTCGATGTTCCACTGCACCGAAGTGCGGGAGGCGGCCGGCCAGTTCGGGCGCAGGCGGTCGACGACCTGGTCGACGGTGGGCAGGGGCGCGTGCGGTGCGCCGCGCAGGCGCGGTTCGCACAGGGCCGCGAGGACCGCGAAGTAGCGCTTGGTGCGGTCGACGGAGAAGGCCGGGGCGGTGGTGGCGCCGTCGAGGCCGCCCTCGGAGCGGAGGTAGTCGTGGCGGGGAGCCCACACCTCGACGGCCAGGAGGTCCCCGGCCGCCGGCAGCACGATCCGGGAGAACTCGAAGGGGACGGGGGCGTCGAGGCGGCCCGGCCCGACCTTCATGTGCTCACCGGCGCCCTCGGGGTTCTCCACGACGTACGTCTGCTCCCCGCTGAGGTTGCTCAGTATCCAGAAGGCGCCCTGCGCGGTGATCTCACCGGCCCTGCGGGAGACACCCTTGTGAGGGATCTCCACGTCGCAGTCGGCGCTGCGCCCGAAGGTCAGCCGCTCACCGGGCGCGAGCTTGAGCTGGGTGCGAGTGGACTGGTCCTCCGTGGTCGGCGGAGGTACCACGATGATGCTGTACAAGGTGCGTCTCCCGTGCCTGCCGGCTACCCACGTCAGAGTAGGGCGACGCGCCAGGGCCGTGTCCCCCTCGGACGGGGAGACACGGCCCTTGGCGATTTATTGGCGCGAACTGTTCAGTGGCGCCGGGCGGTTCACTGCTTTACGCGGTTGAACCAGGCGGTTCCGTTCGCGTTGCCGGCGAACACGGCTATCAGAATGCCGAGAACCGTGTGGAGGAGGCCCACGACGACGAAGGGGTAGATGCCCAGCATCGCGGTGATGACGCCGAAGACGATGGCCGTGACCCGGACACGGTTGCCGCCGTCGCTGAACTTCAACGCCAGCACGGCCGCGAACACCGCCCAGGCCAGCGCGAACACCACCATCGCCCACAGCACGCCGGACGAGTACTCCTTGATCTTCTCGAAGGAGGCGTCGTTCTCGACTCCGGCGCTCGACGTCCTGCGGACGACCCCGGCGACGAAGGCGAACAGGGCCACGCCGATGAGCTGCAGGGGAACGATCACCCACAGCAGCACGCGACCCACGCTCACGGTGCCCGGCATCGTCGTCATCACGGAAGCGCCCCCGTAGGGGCCCACCGGGGGAGCTGTGGGGTAGCCGTAGCCCGGCTGCTGGCCCTGTTGCGGGCCGTAGGGGTTGTTGGGGCCGCCGAAACTCATGGGGGGTGTTCCTCCGGGAAATGGGGTGAAGCAGTGCTCAGTTCGTGCGGATCACGATGGTCGAGCAGATCTTGTCGGCGAACGTCTGGCGCTTGGGGTCCCACGCCGGCCACAGCCAGCCGATGTAGCAGGCGATGCTGTCCAGGAAGTGCGCGAGCCGGCGGACGAAGGCAAGGCCGAAACCGAGGGGCTGTCCGTCGGTCTCCTTCACCAGGCGGATGCCGACCGCCTGCTTGCCGACTGTCTGGCCGGTGCTGCCCTCCCTGACCAGCTGCCAGATCGCCACGCCGAGGACGGCGAGGTAACCGACGATCACCAGGGCCCAGATCTTGGAGACCCCCCCGATGACGACGATGATGTAGGGAGGCAAGAACACGAGCATGTCGACCAGCAGCCCAAGGAAACGCTGGCCCCAGCTCGCGTACGGCGGCTGCATGCCGTAACCCGGCTGCTGCGGGTAGCCGTAGCCGGCCGGGGCCTGCGGCGCCTGCGGGTAGCCGTAGCCCGGCTGCTGCGGCGGCACGCCCTGCGGGGCCTGCTGCGGGTAGCCGTAGGGCTGCTGCTGTCCGGGCTGCTGGGGGTAGCCGTAACCGGGCTGCTGCGGCGGCTGCTGGGGCTGGCCGTAGGGGTTGTTCGGGTCGCCGTAACTCATGGCGGGATTCCTCCGTTGCACACATGGGGACGATGCGGATTGCGCGGAGGAATCTCATGATGTGAGCGGTTTGCCCCCCGAACACGAACCGCGATACTGCGCCGTTCATCGTTCTTTACGGCCGCTCGCCTTGTCCAGTGGCATTTCGCATGTGTTGTGCAAGTGCAATGTTGCTGATCATGGCCGCCGGGCCGGTACGGCACCCGGATTGGAACCGGGGGGCGGTCATCCGCGAGGATGGGGTCATGACCGCCCAGATTCTCGATGGCAAGGCCACCGCAGCCGCGATCAAGTCCGATCTGACCGCCCGCGTGGCGGCGCTGAAGGAGAAGGGCGTCACGCCCGGCCTCGGCACGATCCTCGTCGGGAACGACCCCGGCAGCCAGAAGTACGTAGCCGGAAAGCATCGCGACTGCGCCCAGGTCGGCATCGCCTCCATCCAGCGTGAACTGCCGGACACGGCGACGCAGGAGGAGATCGAGGCGGTCGTCCGGGAGCTGAACGAGGACCCGGCGTGCACCGGCTACATCGTCCAGCTGCCGCTGCCGAAGGGCATCGACGAGAACCGGATCCTTGAGCTGATGGACCCGGACAAGGACGCCGACGGCCTCCACCCCATGAACCTCGGCCGTCTCGTCCTGAACGAGCCGGCCCCGCTGCCCTGCACCCCCAACGGCGTCCTCACCCTCCTCCGCCGGTACGGCGTCGAGATCAAGGGCGCCGAGGTCGTGGTCGTCGGCCGCGGTGTCACCATCGGCCGCCCGATGCCGCTGCTGCTCACCCGGCGCAGCGAGAACGCGACCGTGACCCAGTGCCACACCGGCACCCGTGACCTGTCGTCGCACCTCAAGCGCGCGGACATCATCGTCGCCGCCGCCGGCTCGGCCCATCTGATCCGGCCCGAGGACGTGAAGCCGGGCGCCGCCGTCCTCGACGTCGGTGTCTCGCGCAGCGCCGAGGGCAAGATCGTGGGCGACGTCCACCCGGGCGTCGCCGAGGTCGCCGGCTGGATCTCGCCGAACCCCGGCGGTGTCGGCCCGATGACCCGCGCCCAGCTGCTCGTCAACGTGGTCGAGGCGGCGGAGCGCAGTGCCGGCTGAGGCGAAGCACCCCGAGGGTGCGGCGAAGCAGCCCGAGCGCGAGGTCGAGGCCCCCGAGCGGCAGGCGGAGGAGACCGTGCGCGACGCGATCAGCGCACCCGACGCCGAGGGCAGGCCGCGCCGCGTGACGCGCCGCTTCCCGCTGTTCACGAAGGACACTGCGCGTCCGGAGGGCGGCGGCAGGGCCGCCCCCAGCGGCGCCCCGGCGCCCGCGCGGCAGTGGCCGATCCTCGCCGTCCTCGGCCTGGTCGGGCTCGGTCTGCTGCTGACCGCGCTGGACGTCTTCCGGTACGGCACGCTGCTGATCGGCGTCGCCCTGGTGCTCGGCGCCGCGCTGCGCTGGATCCTGCCGGACGTCGGCATGCTCGCCGTACGCTCCCGCTTCACGGACATCGTCACGTACGGCGTGCTGGGCCTCGCGATCGTGCTGCTGGCGCTGATGGTGCAGCCGCATCCGTGGCTGCAGATCCCGTTCCTGAAGGACACGCTGCATCTCACGGTGAGCAACTGACCGCTCCGCCGGCTTGCGGAGTGGGTCGGTTTTCGGCTGCGGCGCCATCGTGGCTTGTCGCGCGGTTCCCCACGCCCCTGAGTGCGCGGCTCAACCGCCGGTGGAACCAACGGCGGCCCGGCTTCGTCACCTGGTCAGGGCGGGTAACGCGAAGGATCTGGTGGAGGTGGGCGATGGGCGGCTGGCAGCCGCTGCCGGACGATCTGCCGCCGGAGGTGCGGCACTTCGTGGAGCAGCTGCGGCTCCTCAAGGACCGGACAGGGCTCAGCCTCGTCTCGCTCGGTGCCCGCACCGCGTACAGCAAGTCCTCCTGGCACCGCTACCTCAACGCCACCCAGCCGCCGCCGCGGCAGGCGGTCGCCGCCCTGTGCCGGATCGCGGGCCTCGCCGACACGGAGGCCGAGCGTTTCGCGGTGCGCTGGGAACTGGCCGTGCAGGCCTGGCCGCGCCCGGCCGCGCTCCCCGTGAAACCGACCGAGGACGCCGGGGGCTCCGGGGCCTCGGTCGGTGAGGAGTACGAGGACGATCCCACCCTGCCCTGGTGGGACACGCCCGAGGAGACCCGGCGGCGGCCGGGCGGGCGGCTGTTGCTGTACGCCGTGCTGCTTCTGCTCCTCATGCTGCTGATCGCGGTCGTGGGCGTCCTCGCGCTCGGGTGAGTTGCCCATGGGTGGGGTGAATGCGCCCGTGGCGGGGGAGGTTGTCCATGTGTGTCTGCGGTGTCGATGTATTGACAAGTTTGCGGATTTGACACGGGGTTGTTCGACGAGGGCCCTAGGGTGGGCGGGTCCGGCCGGGCGGCGGAGGGGGCTGCCGGGGGGATACCGGACCGCGGCCGGAACGGCGTGCATCGGTGCATGCCGAACGGCCCCAACGCTCCCGTGCGCCCCCATCCCGGGAACTGGGATCCTTACTGGGCGCATCCCTGTGGGTAGGCCAGAACGGGCACCGCGCGCGGGGGAACGCGAGGAACACCAGCACCAACCGGGGGAAGAGGGGGGAAGCAATGCCTCGTTGGAGGGCCTTGCCGGACGAACTCGATCCGCAGGTCAGGGAGTTCGCGAGCCAGCTTCGGCGGCTCGTGGACCGCAGTGGCCTGAGTATCGCGTCGGTGGCCGACCGCACGGGCTACAGCAAGACGTCCTGGGAGCGGTATCTCAATGGCCGGCTGCTCGCGCCCAAGGGCGCGATCGTGGCGCTGGCCGAGGTCACGGGTACCAATCCGATCCATCTGACGACCATGTGGGAGCTCGCCGAACGGGCCTGGAGCCGTTCGGAGATGCGCCACGACATGACCATGGAGGCCATCCGCATCTCCCAGGCGCGCGCCGCGCTCGGTGAGTTCGGGGCGCCTCCCGCCAGTGCCAAGGCAAGCGGCAAGGCGAGCAGCAAGGGCGGCACGACGGCCCGCAGGTCCGGCAGCGCGACGGCGACGCCGGGGATCGCGGGACCGGCGGGGGTGGCGCCGACGGTGCCGCCGCAGCCGGCGAGCCCGGATGTGCTGGACGCGGCGGGCGCGGTGCGGGAGGGCGGCGCGTCGCCCTCCGTGGGCGCGCCCCCCGCGGATGCGCCCTCCGCGGACGCGCCGGAGAGCTCCTCGGGAGCCAACTCGTGGCGGCTGGCGGGGTACAAGGGCCCGTCGCAGACCGGTGCGCGTGCTCCCGGAGCCGCGGCTCCGGCACCGGCGCCGCAGCCGGCGGCCGACGGTCATGGCTGGACGCGGGGGACACCGAGCCCGTCCGGTGAGCCGCCGCAGGGCCCGCGGCCCGGCGGGGGCGCCTCCTCCGGCGGTGGCAGGCGGAAGCTGACGATGTTCCTCGCGGGGCTCGTCGGGGTGCTCGTGGTGATAGCGGCCGTGTTCTATCTGACCGACAACGGCTCGGGCAGGAAGAACGAGGGCGGCGCCTCGCCGTCCCCGTCCGTCAGCGCCCGGACCGACCTGCCGGCCGGTGTGAAGTGCAGCGGCGCCTCCTGCACCGGCAAGGACGCGGAGGCCATGGGCTGCACCAAGGACGCCGCCTCGGTCACGACCGCCAAGACCGCCGTCGTCGGCACGACCACGGTCGAGGTGCGGTACAGCAAGATCTGCGGTGCGGCCTGGGGTCGTATCACCCAGGCCACCCAGGGGGACTCCGTCCAGGTGGCCGCCGGCAAGGCCAAGGAGAGCGACGGCATCACGGCCACCGGGGACAACATCGCCTACACGCCGATGGTCGCGGTCAAGGACGCGGGCGAGGCCAAGGCGTGCGCGACGCTGGCGTCGGGGCGGAAGGGGTGCACGACGTAGGGCGGGAAAAGCGGCGGCCGCCCGTCCGGGAGAGGGGGGACTGAGGCGGCCGCCGTGGGGGGACCGACCGTGCCGGACTCCCGTGGGGGTACGGTTCGCGTGCCCGGGATGGGGACGACTATTCCTCCCATCCACATCCCGATTCACATTTCTTCCGAGCCGGTCGACCCACCCGTTTCACTCTGTGGGGCGGGCCACACGGACCCGGACGTCCGGCATCCCGGATGCGCGATAGCCTGACCGGTGGATCTCTTGATACCAAGAGATCGATCATTTGTACGTCCGCACCCCAGGGCACCCAGGGCAAGGACGCCCACCGCCAGCTGTCATACGGAGAACGCCATGACCCGCACTCCCGTGAACGTCACCGTCACCGGCGCGGCCGGCCAGATCGGTTACGCCCTGCTCTTCCGCATCGCCTCCGGCCAGCTGCTCGGCGCGGACGTGCCGGTCAAGCTGCGCCTGCTGGAGATCACACCCGCGCTGAAGGCCGCCGAGGGCACGGCCATGGAGCTCGACGACTGCGCGTTCCCGCTCCTGCAGGGCATCGACATCACGGACGACCCGAACGTCGCCTTCGACGGCACCAACGTCGCCCTCCTGGTGGGCGCCCGCCCGCGCACCAAGGGCATGGAGCGCGGTGACCTGCTCTCCGCCAACGGCGGCATCTTCAAGCCGCAGGGCAAGGCCATCAACGACAACGCCGCGGACGACATCAAGGTCCTCGTCGTCGGCAACCCGGCCAACACCAACGCGCTGATCGCGCAGGCCGCCGCCCCGGACGTACCGGCCGAGCGCTTCACCGCGATGACCCGCCTCGACCACAACCGCGCGCTGACGCAGCTCGCGAAGAAGACGGGCTCGACGGTCGCCGACATCCAGCGCCTGACGATCTGGGGCAACCACTCCGCCACCCAGTACCCGGACATCTTCCACGCCACGGTCGCCGGCAAGAACGCCGCCGAGACCGTGAACGACGAGAAGTGGCTGGCCGAGGACTTCATCCCGACCGTGGCCAAGCGCGGCGCGGCGATCATCGAGGCCCGCGGCGCGTCCTCGGCCGCCTCGGCCGCCAACGCCGCCATCGACCACGTGTACACGTGGGTCAACGGCACCGCGGACGGCGACTGGACCTCCATGGGCATCCCGTCGGACGGCTCCTACGGCGTCCCGGAGGGCCTGATCTCCTCCTTCCCGGTCACCACCAAGGACGGCCAGTACGAGATCGTCCAGGGCCTGGACATCAACGAGTTCTCCCGCGCCCGCATCGACGCCTCCGTGAAGGAGCTCGAGGAGGAGCGCGAGGCGGTCCGCGGCCTCGGCCTCATCTGATCCACGGAGCCAAGTGGGCCATACGGCTTCACGGTTCTGTCACGACCCTGCACGGGCCCCGTTCCGGTTCCTTCCGGAACGAGGCCCGTGGCCGTTTTCGCCGCTACCGTCAGAAGCGGTACCCAATGGGGTGATTCGGGGGGCGTGCCATGAACAGTTGGGACGGCTACGACGACGGCCGCTCCGGTTCCGGACCGGAGCGCGAACCGAGCGAGGAGAGAGGCCGGGCGGCCTGGGCCGCCCAGCAGCCGGCACCTCCACCACCGTGGGCGTCGGCCGAGACGCAGACGGGCCAGGCACCACCGCCCTGGGCCTTCGCGCCGACCCACACGGGCGGCGTCCTGCCGCCGACCTGGCCGCCACCGCCGCCTCCCGCGAACCCGCGCCCTGGCGCCCGCCGCGTCCTGGCCGTCCTCACGGCCACCCTCGTCCTCGGTGCGGGCGCCGGAGCGGGCGCCTGGTACCTCACCCGCGACCACTCGCCCGGCACCGGGGCCACGCCCGCGACGAGCGTGAGCGTCACGGTCTCCACCACCCCGCCGCAGAGCCCGACGACCACCCCGACCCCCACTCCCACCCCCACCGCGTCCGCCTCGCTCCTGGCGTCCTCCTCCCCGCCGGCCGGCTACCGCCGCTCCCAGGACCCCGTCGGCTACGGGGTGGACGTCCCCCAGGGCTGGACCCGCCGCCAGAAGCAGGGCCAGTCGGCCCCCGTCGTCTCCTACGACGCCCCCGCCGACGGCCGCCGGCTGCAGATCTTCGAGATCTCCGAGTCCACCCCCTACGAGTCCCTGACCCTCGCGGAGACCGACCCCGGCTACGGCTTCGCCGCGCAGCCCGGCTACCAGGTCGTCGAACGCGATCGCGGCGACACCTGGGCCGAGCTGTCGTACCGCTACGACGACAAGGACGAGGGCGCACGCCAGGTCATCGACCACCGCTTCGAGGCCGCCGACGGCACCCTGTACGCGATCCGTTCCAGCGGCCCCGCGCAGCTCGCCCCCGCGCTGGTACGGGAGCCGCTGGCGACGGCGGTGCGGTACTTCTGCCCCAAGGACGCCGACTGCTCGTAGCCCCCTGGCTGTCGGCCGAGTGGTCAGACGGCCGGGCCGGGCAGTTGTTTCTCGAACCAGTGGTCGCCGTAGACGTGGTCGACGTATGCGGGGATCTCGGTGTAGCCGGACGCCCGGTACATCGCCTGGGCCTCGGTGAGGCTCGCGTGGGTGTCGAGTCGTACGACGGTGCAGTCGCGGGCGGTCGCCGCCTCCTCCAGGGCGGCGAGGATCCGGCGGGCGAGGCCGAGGCGGCGGGCTTCGGGATGCACCCACACGTGCCGGATCTCGCCGACGCCGGGTTCCAGGCGCCGCAGCGCGCCGCAGCCCACCGGGCGGCCCTCCTCGTAGGCGACGAAGAACGCGCCCGCCTCCCCTGACACCTCCGCCGGCCCCACCAGGTCGGACTTGTCGAAGCCCTCGGGGAAGCGTGCGTCGATCTCGGCGGCGTAGGCGTCCAGGCAGGCGCGGGCGTCCGGGGAGGCGCCGTCGACGAGGTCGACGGTGATGGCGGCCAGGCGCAGCAGACGCTGGGCGGTGGCCATCGCCTCGACGAGCTGCGCGCGCCGGCCGGGGGCGAGGGCGTCCAGCAGGCCCGCGGCGAGGGCGTCGGCCCGGCGGTTCTGCTCCGTGACCTCGACGCGTCCGGCGGGTGTCGGCTCGACCATGCGCAACCGGTTGTCGTCCGGGTGGGCGCTGAGCCGGACCAGGCCCTGCGCCTCCAGCGCCTTCGTCATCCGGCTGAGGTACCCGGCGTCGAGACCGAGGCGGCTCCTGAGTTCCCGGAGCGAGACCCCGCCCGGTCTCTCGGCGATCTCGAACAGCAGCCGGGCCTCACCGAGGGGCCGGTCCTGGCCGAGGTAGTGGTCTTCCAGCGCCCCGATACGGCGCGTGAAGTAGCGGTTGAACCGGCGGAGGGCCGCCACCTGCTCCGCCGGCACCGGCTGTGTGGACACCGGCTCCGTACGTCCTGGCTCCATGTTCTTTGACTTTAGTCAAAGAACATGGAGCGGTCCATCCCTCGGCATTCCGCTACCGCCGGTCCCAGCAGCCCCTCTATGCTGATGGTTTGTCAACTGAACGTCTGACAACGGTCTTTCCACGCATCGGGGGAGTTCGCGTGAGCACCGCATTTGTGCCACAGCAACCGCAGCCGACGACGCCCGCAGGGGCGCCACCCACACCACCGCCCACTCCGCCGCACGCCAGCGAGGCGACCCGGCTGCTGTGCGCGGGCACCTATCTGGACTCCGGTTACCGCGACCGCGTCATCGAGGAACTGCACCTCAACGAGCAGCGGATCGTGGCGCCCTCGCTCGGCTTCGACGCCGCCCGCGTTCTCGCGCATGCCCTGCGCGCCCGCCGCCAGGAGCTGCTGTGGGCCGGAGCGATCATCGGGCTGTGGGTGGTGGGCTCGGCTCTCAGCGCGGGCCTGCTGCTCTTCTTCCTCTGGCCGAGCGTGCTGCTCGCGCTCGCCCCGTGGGTCAGGGGCCGCGGCGAACGGCCGCCGGTGTACCGCCGGATCGCCGCGTTCCTCGTCCGCTGGTGGGGCCGTACGTTCTTCGCGGTGGTGCTGTTCCTCATCGTCGTCGCGGCGTTCGGCGGCGGTTCCAACGACAGCTCCTCGTACGGTTCGTACGGCTCCGACTACGGCTACTCGGACTCGCCGAGCGCCGGTGACGTGTTCTCGCCGAACAACATCGCCGACGCGATCAGGCCGTGGCAGGCCTGGCTCACGCTCGCCGTGTTCGCGCTCATCGCCTGGTGCGTGCACGCCCAGCGCCACCAGTTCAGCCGGGCGCTGGCCGCCGAGCTCTCCCCGCAGCGCTTCCCGGACGCCGCCTCCGACCCCGCCGAGCAGGCCGAGAACGCCCGCTTCCAGCGGCTGAAGCAGCGCATCCGCGTCGAGCAGCACGCACCGCTGGTCATGTACCACGAGGCCCGCCCGTTCTGCGGGGCCGGAGCGGCGTACAACACCTGGGTGCTAGCCGTTGAGCTGCGGCGGGACGAGCTGAAGAAGCAGCAGCCGCTCAGCAACCGCGCGGTCCTGGAGCGGGTCCGCCCGCTGCTCGAACAGCTCCGCGTCCCGGCCGAGTACGCGGGCCCCGGCGTCCGCGACCGGCTGCGCTGGCTGGAGATCGACGAGTGCGTGTTCCTGCCCGCGGAGGGGCTGCTCACCCGGGACCAGGCGCCGTACACCCCGCAGGCCTTCGAGGACCACCGGGCCCGCGCGGTCGAGGAGGGCGCCGAGAAACGGCGGCACTTCCTGCGCATCCGCGTCGGCGGCTGGGAGGAGGAGCTGGTCGTCACGGTCTTCGTGCGCATCCACACCCAGGGCCGGATGCTGATGCTGGAGATCGCCCCGCATGTGCTGACGCCGGTGCGTCAGGACTTCAAGGACGCGGACCGTACGGCCCACCGGTTCCGCAACAACAACGTGCTCGGCAAGGCGGCGGGTGCCGTCGTCCTGGTCCCCGGGTCCGCGGGGCGCTCGCTCGCCCAGCTCGGCCGCGGCCTGGTCTACGTGTGGCGGTTGCTGACCGGCGGGTACGCGGGCGCGCTGCCCGACGGTCCGGCGCTGTCGGTGCGCGAACTGGGCTCGGTGACGGCCGGTTCGCTCTTCCAGGAGATGGACGTGGCGCGCTATCTGAAGAGTGTGCAGGACCGGGTCGCGGGCGGGGTGCGGGCGGCGCTCGCCGAAGCCGGTTACGAGACCGGGGAGTTCATGCAGAAGATCGTGAACATCAGCAACGGCGACGTCAACATCGGCAATATCTCGGGCAGCAACAACTCGATCGCGGCAGGCATGCAGAACTCCGCCTCGTCGTCCAGCTCCTCGGGTTCCAACGTCTCGGGCGGCGCGTCGCCGCAGAAGGGGGCCGACAGCAATGGCCAGTGAAGACCAGGGCATCACCATCGGCGACATCTCGGGCAGCAACAACGCGGTCGCCGCCGGCAACAACGCAAGCGCCGAGAGCCATGTGCACCACGGCCCGGGGGTGCCGTCGGACGAGGAGACCCGGCAACTCCTCGCAGCAGTGCGGAAGTTGAGGCAGGACCTGGCGCTGGTGAACAGCACCGGGCAGACCGTCGCGCTGGGCCAGGCGCTGGCCGACACGGAGACCGAGATCACCAGTACCGGTCAGGCGGGGCCCACGCGCCGTCAGCGCCTGCGCGAACTCCTCACCGACTCCCAGGCCCTGGTGACCTTCCTCTCCTCCGCCGGCGCCCTGGCCGGCCTGCTGGGGCGGTGAGAGGGACACGATGAGCGGGGGCGAGCGGTACTGGAACGAGGACACCCAGCGCTGGGAGGACGGCACGGGCGGCAGCCCGGCGGCCGAACCGACGCTGCCGACGCCGGTGGAGGAGGGGCCGCCGCCTTCCGGCCCGGACTACCCGGCCCCTCCGGCTTCGACGCCCACCGTGGGGACGGCGGCTCCCACGGTCGAGTCCGAGGCTCCCGCCGTGGGGACGCAGCCCCCCACCGTGGGGGCGCAGGGCTGGCCCGGAGGCGGCGCGGACAGCGCCTGGCACGGTCCGGGGGCCGAGGGGCCCGTGCCGGAGTGGTCCACCGGTGCGTCCTGGCCGCCCCCCGCCCCCGCCCCGGCGCCTGCCCCTGCCGGAGGGCTCAACCGGCGGCTCGTCTGGTCCGTGGTCGTCGGTTCCGCCGTCGTCGGGGTCGCCGTGAGCCTCGTACTGACCCTCGTGGTCGGAAAGGACGACGGGTCGGGGAAGAAGCCCGTGGCGGCGAGTTCCGTCACGCCGTCCACGCCGTCCACGGACTCCGCGTCGCCGGACGTGTCGCCCTCGCCCTACGCCGACGACACGGGGTCGCTGTCCCCCTCCGCCTCCGCGCCACCCGCGGGATACGAGCTGCGCGACGACACGGAGGGGTTCCGGATCGCGATACCGCAGGGGTGGTCGCGCAGCAGCACCGATTCGGTGTACGGGATGGCCGTGGTCAACTACCGCAGCGCCGACCGGGAACAGCGGCTGCAGGTGTACCAGGTGCAGGAGTCGTCCCCCGACGCCTCCTTCAAGCTGTACCTGTCCGACCAGACCCCCAAGCCCGCCGGTTTCAAGAAGCTCGATCTGCAGAAGCTCGACGACGGCCGGTTCACCGGCTCACGGCTGGAGTATCAGGCCGGCACGATCAAGGGTGAGCCCGACGTCGGCACCTGGCACGTCTACGACGAGCGCTTCGTCGCGGCGGACGGCAACATCTACGCCATCGCCTCGTACGGCCCCGACTCCACCGGCCACGACGCCCAACTCGCCGACCTGACCACGGCGTTGAAGTGGTTCTGCCCGCCCTACACGACCTGCGGCCCGGACCCGGGAACCGACTGACCGCTCTCCGTTTCATTTCCATTCCGTTTCGCCCCATTTGTCCGCATTTTCAGTGACGCAGCGCACTTTCCGCCATGGATTGCGCATGCAACGGGAGGCGGGGGGCAGGCGCTCACGGTCCTCGTGAGGGACACATGTGTCACTCAGGGGCACCGAACAGGAACGGAAGGCAATACGGATCATGGCGGAGAGAGCGGAAACCCAGGGGCTGGACGCGCAGGCGACCATCCACGTGGCAGGGGAGTGGCGGGAAGCCGTCTCCGGCGCCACGCGCGAGATCATCGACCCCGCGGACGGCCAGGGCTTCGCTCTGGTTGCGGAGGGCGACGAGAAGGACACGGACCTGGCGGTCGCGGCGGCCCGGCACGCCTTCGACCACGGCGACTGGCCCCGCACCTCCGTGGCCGAGCGCGCCGCGCTGCTGCGCCGCGTCGCCGACCTCCTCGTGCGCGACCGTGAGCGGCTCGGGCTGCTGGAGAGCCGCGACGCCGGCAAGACCGTCGAAGAGGGCCGGGTCGACATCGACTGCGTCGCCGACGCCTTCCGCTACTTCGCCGACCTGGTGGCCGGCGAGGCCCCGGGCCGGGTCGTCGACGCGGGCTCGCCCGACATCCACAGCGTCGTCGTGCACGAACCGGTCGGCGTCTGCGCGTTGATCACGCCCTGGAACTACCCACTCCTCCAGGCCAGCTGGAAGATCGCCCCGGCTCTCGCGGCGGGCAACACCTTCGTGATCAAGCCGAGCGAGATCACCCCGCTCACCACCATCGCGCTCATCGACCTGCTCTCCGATGCCGGGCTGCCCACCGGTGTCGCGGGCATCGTCACCGGCCCCGGCCACACGGTCGGTGCCCGGCTCGCCGAGCACCCGGACGTCGACCTGGTCTCCTTCACCGGGGGTCTGGTCAGCGGCACCAAGGTCGCGCAGGCCGCGGCCCCGAGCGTCAAGAAGGTCGCCCTGGAACTCGGCGGCAAGAACCCCAATGTCGTCTTCGCCGACGCCTGCGCGACGGACGAGGGGTTCGACACCGCCGTCGACCAGGCCCTGAACGCGGCCTTCATCCACAGCGGCCAGGTCTGCTCGGCCGGCTCCCGCCTCATCGTCGAGGAATCCCTGCGGGAGCGCTTCGTCGCCGAACTCGCCCGCCGGGCCGGCCGGATCCGCCTGGGCCGCGGCACCGAGGACGGCGTCGAGTGCGGCCCCCTCGTCTCCGCGCAGCAGCGCGCCAAGGTCGAGGCGTACGTCGCCTCCGCGCTCTCCGAGGGTGCGGTGCTACGCACCGGCGGCAAGCGCCCCGAGCAGTCGCCGGAACGCCCCGCGGACGGCTACTTCTACGAGCCGACGGTCCTCGACCAGTGCCACCGCGAGATGCGCGTCGTACGCGAAGAGGTCTTCGGGCCTGTCCTCACGGTGGAGACGTTCCGCACCGAGGACGAGGCCGTCGCCCTCGCCAATGACACCGAGTACGGCCTCGCGGGGGCCGTGTGGACCGCCGACGCGGGGCGGGCCCGGCGCGTGGCCGGTCGTCTCCGGCACGGCACCGTCTGGATCAACGACTTCCATCCCTATCTTCCGCAGGCGGAGTGGGGCGGGTTCGGCAAGAGCGGGGTGGGGCGAGAGCTCGGTCCTGCGGGGCTGGCCGAGTACCGCGAGACCAAGCACGTGTACCAGAACCTGGCGCCCAAGGCTGTGCGCTGGTTCCGCGGCTGAGACTGCGCTGCGCGGCGCTCCGCTGGGTGCCGTGGGCAGGCCGTCGGTCGTCCGCAGGCCACGTCGTGGCTGGTCGCGCCCGCGCGGCGGAGCCGCATATCGACACAGCCCCGCGCCCCTATGGGGCGCTCCTGATCCCCCTGGAGTTACCACCCCCATGTCCGAGAACACGCAGATCTACGACTACGTCGTCATCGGCGGCGGGACCGCAGGGTCCGTCATCGCCTCCCGGCTCACCGAGAACCCGGATGTGACCGTTGCCGTCATCGAGGGCGGGCCCAGTGACGTCGGGCGTGAGGACGTGCTGACGTTGCGCCGCTGGATGGGCCTTCTCGGCGGCGAGCTGGACTACGACTACCCGACGACCGAGCAGCCCCGCGGCAACTCGCACATCCGGCACAGCCGGGCCCGTGTGCTCGGTGGCTGCTCCTCGCACAACACGCTGATCGCCTTCAAGCCGCTGCCGTCCGACTGGGACGAGTGGGAGGAGGCCGGCGCCAAGGGCTGGGGCGCGGTGCCCATGGAGGCGTACTACGCCCGGCTGAAGAACAACATCGTCCCGGTCGACGAGAAGGACCGGAACGACATCGCCCAGGACTTCGTCGACGCCGCGCAGCACGCGGTCGGTGTCCCCCGGATCGAGGGCTTCAACCGCTCGCCGTTCACCGAGGGCGCCGGCTTCTTCGACCTCGCCTACCACCCGGAGAACAACAAGCGGTCGTCGGCGTCGGTGGCGTATCTGCACCCGGTGATGGACGAACGCGAGAACCTGACGATCCTCCTGGAGACCTGGGCGTACAAGCTGGAGCTGAACGGCACCCGGGCCGAGGGCGTGCACGTCCGCACCAAGGACGGCGAGGAGATCCTCGTACGGGCCAGCAACGAGGTCCTGCTCTGCGCCGGCGCCGTCGACTCCCCGCGGCTGCTGCTGCACTCGGGCATCGGTCCTCGTCAGGACCTGGAGGCGCTGGGCATACCCGTGGCGCTCGACCTGCCGGGCGTCGGCGAGAACCTCCTCGACCACCCCGAGTCGGTGATCGTCTGGGAGACCCACGGCCCCCTCCCGGAGAACTCCGCGATGGACAGCGACGCCGGGTTGTTCGTACGGCGCGACCCCGAACACCAGGGCCCGGACCTGATGTTCCACTTCTACCAGGTGCCGTTCACCGACAACCCGGAGCGGCTGGGCTACGAACGGCCGCGCCACGGCGTCTCGATGACGCCCAACATCCCGAAGCCGAGGAGCCGCGGCCGGCTCTACCTCACCAGCGCCGACCCGTCGGCCAAGCCCGCCCTCGACTTCCGCTACTTCACGGACGAGGACGACTACGACGGCCGCACCCTGGTCGACGGCATCCGCATCGCCCGCGAGATCGCGCAGACCGAGCCGCTGGCGAGCTGGCTCAAGCGCGAGGTGGCCCCCGGCCCGCACGTCACCGGCGACGAGGAGCTGAGTGAGTACGCGCGCAAGGTCGCGCACACCGTGTACCACCCGGCCGGGACCTGCCGTATGGGAGCGAGCGACGACGAACTGGCCGTCGTCGACCCGCAGTTGAGGATCCGCGGTCTGGACGGCATCCGCATCGCGGACGCCTCCGTGTTCCCGACCATGACCGCTGTGAACCCGATGATCGGAGTGCTGATGGTCGGGGAGAAAGCCGTCGACCTGATCGGAAGTGATGCGTGATGAACGTAATGGACAAGCCGGTCTTCTCTGTCGAGGGACTGTGGAAGGTGTTCGGCCCGAAGGCCGACAGCGTCCCCGCCGATCCCGGGCTGACCTCGCTGGAGCCCGCCGAACTCCGCGCCCGCACGGGCTGTACCGCCGCCGTCCGTGACGTCTCCTTCGACGTGCGCAAGGGCGAGGTGTTCGTGGTGATGGGGCTGTCCGGCTCCGGCAAGTCCACGCTGGTGCGCTGTCTGACCCGGCTGATCGAGCCGACGGCCGGCACGATCGCCATCGACGGCGAGGACGTCCGCGCCATGGACAAGTCCCGGCTGCGCGAACTGCGCCGCCACCGCGCCGCGATGGTCTTCCAGCACTTCGGTCTCCTGCCGCACCGCACGGTCCTCGACAACGTGGCGTACGGCCTGGAGATCCAGGGTGTGGGCAGGTCCGAGCGGCGGGCGCGCGCCCAGGACGTCGTCGCCAAGGTCGGCCTGGAAGGCATGGAGCAGCGGCGCCCGAGCCAGCTGTCCGGCGGTCAGCGGCAGCGCGTGGGTCTGGCCCGCGCGCTGGCCGTCGACCCCCAGGTCCTGCTCTTCGACGAGCCGTTCAGCGCCCTCGACCCGCTGATCCGGCGGGACATGCAGGAGGAGGTGGTCCGCCTGCACCGCGAGGAGGGCCGCACGATGGTCTTCATCACCCACGACCTGAGCGAGGCCCTGAAGCTCGGCGACCGCATCGCGCTGATGCGCGACGGCAAGGTCGTCCAGCTGGGCACCCCGGAGGAGATCGTGGGCAGCCCCGCCGACGACTACGTCCGCGAGTTCGTCCGGGACGTCTCCCGCGAGCAGGTCATGACCGTAGGCACGGCCATGCGGCCCGGGGACTGCGGCGGCACGGAGCATCCCGGTGCGCTCGCCCCCGACGAGCTCGTCGCCGACGCGATCAAGGTCGTGGCCAGGAGCGGCAAGCCGGCGTGTGTGGTCGACAACGGCCGCTGCCTGGGTGTCGTCGACCACGAGAGGCTCCTCGGCGTCGTCGCCGGAACGGAGCCGCGGAAGGAGGCGGCGTAATGGCAACCGTCACCGCATCCGCCCCGCGCGCACTGCCGGGCGGTCTGTTGAAACACCGTGCGGCGCAGAAGCTGCTGCTCCTCGCCCTCGTCGCCGCGATCCTCGTTCCCCTCGCCAACGCCCGTTGGGCCAGCGGCAGTTGGCCCGCCGCCCTCACCGTCGACCTCACCAAGCCGCTGACCAGTGCCAGCAACTGGATCATCGACAACCGGGACAGCAACCCGCTGTTCCTCTACTTCTTCGGCTACATCAGCAACGCGGTCGTGATCTCCGTACACGCCGTGTACCTGGTGCTCCTCGCCGCCGGCTGGGCCGGGGTCACGGCCCTCGGGGCGCTCGTCGCCTGGCGGGTCGCCGGGGTCCGGCTCGCCCTCGGCACCGCCGCCGCGTTCCTGGCCTGCGGCCTGCTCGGCATGTGGGTGGCGACCATGCAGACGCTCGCGCTCATGGTGGTGGCCGTGCTCGTGTCGGTCGTCGTCGGAGTGGTCCTCGGGCTCGCCGCCGGGCTCTCCGACCGCCTCGACCGCGGCTTGCGTCCGGTTCTGGACACCATGCAGGTGCTGCCGGCCTACGCCTATCTGCTGCCCGTCGTCCTCGTCTTCGGCATGGGCGTCCCCGCCGCCGTCCTGGCGACCGTCGTCTACGCCGCCCCGCCCATGGCCCGCCTCACCGCCCTCGGCCTGCGCGGCGCCGACAAGGAGGTCCTGGAGGCGGTCGACTCGCTCGGCGCCACCGCGCCCCAGCGTCTGCTGACCGCCCGGATCCCGCTGGCCCGCAAGGAGCTCCTCCTGGGCCTCAACCAGACGATCATGATGGCGCTGTCGATGGCCGTCATCGCCTCCGTGATCGGCGCGGGCGGCCTCGGAGACCGCGTCTACCAGGCGCTGGCCTCGGTCGACGTGGGCGCGGCACTCGCGGCCGGCATCCCGATCGTGCTCCTCGCCGTCGTACTGGACCGCGTGACGGGCGCCGCGGGCGAGCAGGCCGGTGAGGAGTCCCGAAGCCTGAGGCCGTGGCTCTACGCCGCTGCCGCCGCCGTGGCCGTCGCGCTCGCCGGACGGCTGGCGGGCCGCCTCGACTGGCCCGACTCCTGGACGTTCGACATCGCCGAGCCGGTCAACCGCGCCGTCGACTGGATGACCGCGCACCTGTACTCGGGCGTGCCCGTCGTGGGCGGCACCGCCGACTGGGCGGGCCACTTCACGACCTGGGTGCTGAACCCGGTCCGCAGCGGCCTGCAGGGGCTGCCCTGGTGGTCGGTCCTGCTCGTCGTCGCCGCTCTGGCCTGGCTGATCGGCACCTGGCGCACCGCGCTCACCGCGGTCCTCGCCATGGCCGCGATCGGCGTGCTCGGCGTGTGGCAGCCCTCGCTCGACACGCTCTCCCAGGTGCTGGCGGCCGTCGCCGTCACCCTGGTCCTGGGCTTCGCGACCGGTATCGCGGCGGCCCGCAGCGACCGGTTCGAGCGCCTGCTCCGTCCCGTCCTGGACGTCTTCCAGACGATGCCGCAGTTCGTGTACCTGATCCCGGTGGTCGCTCTGTTCGGCGTGGGCCGCGCGCCCGCCGCCGCGGCAGCCGTCGTCTACGCGCTGCCCGCCGTCGTCCGCATCACCGCACAGGGCCTGCGACAGGTCGACCCGGCCGCCCTGGAGTCGGCCCGCTCGCTGGGCGCGACGCCCGCCCAGCAGCTGCGCCAGGTGCAACTCCCGCTCGCCCGCCCGGCGTT
This sequence comes from Streptomyces guryensis, assembly GCF_021261325.1. Taxonomy (GTDB): domain Bacteria; phylum Actinomycetota; class Actinomycetes; order Streptomycetales; family Streptomycetaceae; genus Streptomyces; species Streptomyces guryensis. Next base: position 76,255 of record NZ_JAJSBI010000003.1, read on the forward strand.
GCTGCTCGCCGTCAACCAGGGCGTGGTCCTCGTCCTCGCCGTCGTCGTCATCGGCGGCCTGGTCGGCGGTGGTGCGCTCGGCTACGACAGCGTCTTCGGCCTGGCGCAGGGCGACCTGGCGACCGGCCTGGTGGCGGGCGCCGCGATCGTCTGCCTCGGGCTGATGCTCGACCGGGTCACCCAGCCGACCGAACGTCGCGCGAAGAAGGGAGCGTGACATGCGACGTCGTATGAGTACGAGTGTGGCTACGACCGCCGTGGTGGGCTCCCTGGTGCTGCTCACCGGCTGCGGTGCCGCCGACATGACCAAGCAGGCGTCCCCGTTCGCCAACGCGCAGGGCGCCAAGAGCGTGACCCTGTCCGTCCAGTCGTGGGTGGGCGCGCAGTCCAACGTGGCCGTCGCCCAGTACCTCCTGGAGCACAAGCTGGGCTACCGGGTCGACACCGTCCAGGTCGACGAGGTCCCTGCCTGGGACGCGCTCAGCCAGGGCCGCGTCGACGCCATCCTGGAGGACTGGGGCCACCCCGACCAGGAGAAGCGCTACGTCGACGACAAGAAGACCATCGCGCGCGGCGGCGGTCTCGGGGTGACCGGGCACATCGGCTGGTTCGTGCCGACGTACCTGGTCAAGCAGCACCCCGACATCACGAACTGGAAGAACCTCAACAAGTACTCGTCGCTGTTCCGCACCGCGGAGAGCGGCGGCAAGGGCCAGCTGATGGACGGCTCACCGTCCTACGTCACCAACGACAAGGCGCTGGTGAACAACCTGAAGCTGGACTACCAGGTGGTGTTCGCCGGCTCGGAGGCCGCGCAGATCACGCAGATGAAACAGTTCGCCAAGGAGAAGAAGCCCTTCCTGACGTACTGGTACTCCCCGCAGTGGCTGTTCAAGAAGGTCCCCATGACCGAGGTGAAGCTGCCGCCGTACAAGGAGGGCTGCGACACGGACCCGGCGAAGGTCGCCTGCGCCTACCCGCACACCCCGCTGCAGAAGTACCTCAACGCGGACTTCGCGAAGAAGGGCGGCAACGCGGCGGCCTTCCTGAAGAAGTTCAAGTGGAGCACCGAGGACCAGAACGAGGTCTCCCTGATGATCGCCGACCAGAAGCTGACCCCGGAGCAGGCGGCGAAGAAGTGGGTGGACAGCCACGCGTCGACGTGGAAGGCGTGGCTGTCCTGATCACTTCAGCTTCCTCAGCTGCCCGGCCATCCCCTGCAGCGCCAGCGCCGCCCAGCGCTGCAGCCCGGGTCCGAAGGTGATGCGGGTGGCCCCGAGTTCACCGAGTTCGGTGGGCGAGGGGCCCCTGCCGTCCAGCGTGCCGTGCATGTTGATCGGCCCCTGGATCCCGGACCGCAGGAGGGGCAGTACGTCCGCCGGGGCGCCGATCGGATAGACGCAGTCGGCGCCCGCGGCGACGTACAACGCGGCCCGCTCGACGGCCCGTTCGGGATCGCCGTCCCCGTGGGAGAAGGTGTCGACGCGCGCGTTGACGAAGAGCCGGCCGCCCGCCGCGTACCGCACCTCGGCGAGCCACTCGGCGTGCTCGTGCGGGTCTTTGAGGACACCTCCGTTCGAGTCCTCCAGATTGCAGCCCACGGCGCCCGCCTCCAGGAGCCGCTCCACCAGCTCCTCGGGCGCGAGCCCGTAGCCGTCCTCGACATCCGCCGACACCGGTACGTCCACGGCTCGTGCGATGCGCGCCACCGCGGCGAACATCTCGTCGGCCGGCGTGGACCCGTCCTCGTGTCCGAGGGAGGCGGCGATCCCCGCGCTGGGCGTCGCGAGCGCGGGGAAACCGGCCTCGACGAACACCCGGGCGCTCACCGCGTCCCAGGGGCCGGGGAGGACGAGCGGGTCGTCCGGGGTGCGGCCCTCGTGCAGCGCGCGGAAGGCATCCACCTTGCTCATGGCGTGTGACCTCCCGGCTCGTCGAAGTGCTTGGCCGCGGTCGTGCACGTCTCGTCGGGCAGGTACCCTCCCCTGCCGAGGAGGGTCGTAGGGCTCACTGGTGCTGTCCCGCCTCGTAGTGGCCGGGAACCATGCGGCACGTCACGCCGAACCGGTTCCACGCGTTGATCACGGTGATCGCGGCGATCAGCTGCGCCAGCTCGGGCTCCCCGAAGTGCTTGGCCGCGTGGTCGTACACCGCGTCCGTGACGAAGCCGTCGGTCAGCACGGTGACCGCCTCGGCCAGTTCCAGGGCGGCGAGCTCCTTCTCCGTGTAGAAGTGCTTCGACTCCTCCCACGCGCCGAGCTGGACGATCCGCTCGACGCTCTCACCGGCGGCGAGCGCGTCCTTGGTGTGCATGTCCAGACAGAACGCGCAGTGGTTGAGCTGCGAGACGCGGATCTTCACCAGCTCCAGCAGCTTCGGGTCGAGGCCCCGCCGGGCGGCCGCGTCGAGGCGGACCATCGCCTTGTAGACCTCGGGGGCGTGCTGGGCCCAGGCCAGCCGGGCGGGCCGCTCGGGTGCGTACGCGGTGGCTTCTTCTGTCGTCATGCCCTCGACCCTAGAACCGAGGCAGCCCAGCGGTATGGTCCATTCCCATGGCAGAATCCTGGGCCACTTTGGGCGTCGACCTACACCTGGAGCCGACCGGTCCAGGGGTGCGCCGGGGGCTGACCGACGCCCTGCGCGAGGCCGTCCGCACCGGCCGGCTCGCCCCCGGCACCCGGCTGCCCTCCTCCCGCACGCTCGCCGCCGACCTGGGCATCGCCCGCAACACGGTCGCCGACGCCTACGCCGACCTGGTGGCGGAGGGCTGGCTCACCGCGCGCCAGGGCTCGGGCACCCGGGTGGCCGACCGGGCGGTGAGCCGGCCCGCCGCGCCCGCACCCCGCCCCCGCGCCCTCGGCCGCCCCGCCTACGACCTGGTCCCCGGCACCCCCGACCTCGCCTCCTTCCCCCGCGCCCAGTGGCTCAAGGCGGCCCGCCGTGCCCTCGCCGCGGCCCCGTACCAGGCCCTCGACTACGGCGACCCGCGCGGCCGCATCGAACTGCGCACCGCGCTCGCCGGCTACCTCGCCCGCGCCCGGGGCGTGCGCACCGACCCCGGACACATCCTGGTGTGCGCGGGTATCTCGCACGGCCTGCGCATTCTCGGCGCGGTACTGCGGGCGCGCGGCGCGAGCACGGTCGCCGTGGAGTCGTACGGCCTGTACGTGCACTGGGACCTGCTGGCGGAGGCCGGTCTGCGGACGGTCCCGCTGCCGTTCGACGAACGGGGCACGAACCCAGGAGAGTTGACGAACGAGGATGCGGTCCTGCTCACGCCCGCCCACCAGTTCCCGATGGGCGGCACCCTGCACCGCGACCGGCGGGCGGCCGTCGTCGACTGGGCGCGCCGCACCGGCGGCCTGCTCGTCGAGGACGACTACGACGGCGAGTTCCGCTACGACCGCCAGCCCGTCGGCGCCCTCCAGGGCCTGGACCCCGACCACGTCGTCTACGCGGGCACGGCAAGCAAGTCCCTCGCCCCCGGTCTCAGACTGGCCTGGCTGGTCCTGCCGCCGGACCTCGCCCAGGAGGTGGCGAAGGCGAAGGGCCACATCGACTCCTGCGGGGCCCTGGACCAGCTGACGCTCGCCGAGTTCCTCACCTCCGGCGCCTACGACCGCCATGTGCGCGCCGCCCGGCTGCGCTACCGCCGCCGCCGGGACGCGCTCGTCGCGGAACTCGCGCGGCGGGCCCCGCAGGTCGGTGCCGCCGGCATCGCGGCGGGCCTGCATGTGGTGCTGCGGCTGCCGCCGGGCACCGAGCAGGCGACACTGCGGGCGGCGGCCTGGCAGGGGCTCGCGGTGCACGGGCTGCACCGCTACCGGCACCCGGAAGCGACCGTGGAGCCGCACGACGCGCTGGTGGTGGGCTACGGGACATCACCGGAGAGCGCCTGGGCGGGGACTCTGGACGCACTGTGCGCGGCGCTGCCGGAATCGGAGGGACCGTAATTGCGCTGTTCGTCATTCCTGAATACGGACGCGCGGATAGAGTCATCCCATGAGCAATCATGATTCCAAGTCCCGTGAATCGATATCCCGTGTGGCCCTCAAGAAAACCACCCCCGACGTGTCCGCGGCGATGGGCTCCCTGCATGCCGCCGCTGTTTCCGCGGCACAGGACGCCAAGGTCGAACCGGAACTCCTGGAACTGATCAGGATCCGTGCCTCGCAGATCAACGGCTGTGCGTTCTGCCTCGACATGCACACCAGGGACGCCCGTGCGGCGGGCGAGACCGAGCAGCGCGTCTACGCCCTGAACGCCTGGCGGGAGACCCCCTTCTTCACTGAACGGGAGCGCGCCGCACTGGCGTTGACCGAGGCGGTGACCCTGGTCCACGACGGCCGTGTCCCGGACGAGGTCTACGCCGAGGCCGCCGAGGTCTTCGACGAGCAGCAGATCGCGGCACTGATCTGGGCGGCGACCGTCATCAACGCGTACAACCGGATCGCGATCGCGACGCGGATGGTGCCGGGGGCTTATCAGCCGGCCAGGAAATAATGCGGAATGCGGGCATCGGCGGTCGGCGCCGATGCCCTGCTTTTTGTTTCCCTATTTCTCCGGCAGCGGCTCCATAATGTCGTCCAGCCAGGCCCGCCATTCCGGTGCGCGGACCGGCGGAGCTGCCTGCAGCGGTCCTCCCGCCCAGCCCGTGACCGGGCGGATCCCGTGCAGTGCGTTCACCAGCCACACCTCACGGCCGTCCAGCTCGGCGACCGTCCGCTCGCGGTGGGCGATGCGGGTGCCCTCGCGCCGGGCGCGTTCCTGGATCAGGGCGACCGTCACTCCGGGCAGCACCGGCAGCTGAGGCGAGGGCAGGCAGAGGGTGTCGTCCTCCCACCACAGCACGCTGCTGGTGGCCGCCTCCAGGACGATGCCGGAGGGTGCGACGAGCACCGCCTCCTGCGCACCCTCGTCGGACGCCCGTCTGCGAACCCGGGCCAGGGCGTCCAGGTCGGGGCCCTTGCGGCGAGGGACGGTACGCGGATCGGACTGGCCCGCCGCCCAGACCCGCACCTCCGAACCGAGCGGCGGCGCGTGCCGCAGCCGCAGCCTCACATGACGGGGCGTGAGTTCGACCCGCGGGAACCACTCGCCGCTGCGCGGCAGCGCGTCCGTCATGACCTCCCAGAACTGCAGCAGCCGGTACGACGGCGGCCCTCCGCACTCGCCGCAGGACCGTACGAAGCGCTCCCGGTGCCGGTCCAGGCCGCGCACCCTGCCGTCCCGTACCAGCCAGGAGTCCGCGACGAGCAGCGGTCCGGCGGTCCCCGCCTCCTCGACGGGCCGCAGCCCGGCGGCCGGCGACCATCCCCACAGGCCTTCCGCCACTGCCGGTTCTGTCATGACCGCACCTTTCCGCCGCCGGGTTCCGCCACGGCCGTTCCTCCCGAGTGCTCAGTACCTTCCGCCCGCCACGGCCGGCGCCCCGCCCCGGGGCCCGTACGGCGCGTGCTCCAGCCACGATCCACAGGAGGGCAGGACCGGCGCAAGCGCCGCCGCCGCCCGCTGCCTCAGCCGTACCGTCCGGCGCCGCGGCCGCAGATGGTCGAGTGCGGTACCGGCCGCCGCGCTGTTGAACAGGCCCGCCGCGCGCCGCACTTCCGCGAACGCGGCGACCGCTTCCGCCGTCCCGGCCCCGATCGCCTCCGCGGCCGCCGCCGCGTCCGCGATCCCGCTGTTCATGCCGCGCGCCCCGAACGGCGGGAACAGATGCGCCGCCTCCCCGACCAGCAGCACCCGCCGGTGTGAGTCGGTGAACGAGGCCGCGACCATGCGCAGGAAGCGGTACGTCGACACCCACAGCAGACGATCGGCGTATCCGTCGCCCACGACCGCAGGGAGCCACCGCCCCACCGCCTCCCGGGTCCCGAAGTCCTCCTGCGTGTCGTCGTCCCGGCACTGCAGGTCGATCTGGAAGCCGCCGGTGAACGGCACCCGCATCACACTGCGACCGCCGACGCCCGGATGCCCGTAGTGGAAGATCCGCTCGGACGGCAGCTCGGCGCCCGGCAGATCGGCGATGTCGACGACCACGTGGAAGCCCTCGCCGCGCTCGCCCTCCATGGGGATGCCCAGTCCGCGCCGGACGGCGGAGCGTGCCCCGTCGGCGGCGACGGCGTACTCGCAGCTCCACTCCCGCCCGTCCGCGCAGGTCAGGAAGGTGCCCGTCTCGGTGGTGCGGACGCCCCTCACCCGCGCGTCCCAGACGAACTCCACCCCGGCCCGCTCGCAGGCGGCCCGCAGGAAGCGTTCGGTGTCGACCTGGCGCAGGCTGGTGAAGGGCGGCGGTCCGGAAGGGGGCGGGAAGGTGCGGGAGTACACCTCGCGCCCCCGGTAGAGGGTCCGCTTCGTCTGCCAGGTCCGGCCGTACGAGGTGATCTCGGCGGCCAGGCCGGGCTGCATCCCGTCGAGCAGCGCCAGGGTCTCCCGGTGTACGAACAGGGCCCGGCTGCCGGGCCGTTCGCGGCCCTCGGGATCCGCCTCCAGCAGGACGACCGGCAGCCCCCGGGCCCGCAGTCCGAGCGCCGCCGACAGACCCACGGGCCCGGCGCCGACCACCACGACCGGGTTCACGCGCGCGTGCCCGCGGCCAGCATCCGGCTGATCTCCACCCGTTTGACCTTCCAGGTCGCGGTCATCGGCAGCTCCTCGAACCGCCACTGCCGGGGCTCGGCCATGGCGGGCAGATCGGCGGTCGCCTCCCGCCAGCGCTCGGGATCGAGGGGCCGTTCGCCGCGTACGCACACCACCGGAACCGGCTCGCGGTCCGCGCCGGGCACGATGACGACCTCCCGCAGTTCCTCCAGGCGCTCCATGAGGGCGTCCTCGACCTCCAGGTTGCTGTGCACGGAGTCGATCCGGTCGATCTCCCGGTCGATCAGATACAGGGCGCCCAGCCGGCTCCGGTAGCCCAGGTCGCCCATCTCCCACCAGCCGTCGGTGAGCTGACGGTCGTAGCGGTCCTGCATGCCGAGATAGGTGAGGATGCGGCCGCGGGTACGCGCCTCGATCCGCCCGGGGGTCCCGTGCGCCGTCGGCCGCCCGTCCGGACCGGTGACCCGGACCCGGGTGAAGCCCGGTATCCCGATCCCCACCCGCCGCCCGTCTGCGCGCGCCGCACTGCGCCGGGTGAACCACTGGAACGCGACCGGGCCCGTCTCGCTCTGCCCGTACAGCTGGATCAGCCAGGGCGTACGGCGCTGTGAGGCGCCCAGAAGCCGCCGTACGGTGCGCGGATGGATCGCGTCGAACGTGGAGCCGTACGACCTGACCCGGGACAGCGGCGCACCGGGCGCGTCCGCCAGCTCCTCCCACAGCACGAAGGTGTTGGGGTGCGTCTCCACGATGCCGGGCCGGTGCCGCACCAGCAGCGGGCCCACCGCGGCCGGGTCCGGGTCGGTGATCAGCACCAGCGGGCTGCCGAAGTACAGGAGCACGCCGAGCAGATGGTAGAAGCGCGAGTGCACGAACGACATGTGCAGCGCCGCCGTCTCGCCGCGCGTCGGCCAGCCCATCGCCTTCTGCGGTACGAGCCGGTTCCACATGGCGTGCGCGCAGTGCACGGCGAGCTTGGGGACACCGGTGGTGCCCGAACTGTGGGTGATGAGGGAGGGCTCGCGCGGGTGCAGCCGCACCGAGGCGGGAGGTTCGGCGCCGGCGTACTTCTCCAGGGGTTCGGCTCCGGGCGCGTCGTCCACCGACAGCGTCCGCCGCACGGCGAGTCCGACGCCCTTCAACGGGCCCTCCAGCTTGGCCCGGTCGGTGATCAGCCACGGCTGCCGCAGACGCTCCACCAACTGCCCGACCACCTCTGGGGCCAGACCCGGCGAGAGCAGCACGGGCACGGCGCCGATACGGGAGAGAGCGCAGGTCAGCAACATGATGTCGACGTTGTCCGTCTTGTGCACGACCACCTGCTCCGTGGGCCGCACCCCGGCCTCCCACAGCCGGCCGGACAGCTCCTCGACGACCTCGGCCAGCACGGTGTAGCTGAGGTCGACGCCGAGCGAGGGGTTGACGTCCAGCGGCCGGTCCAGGGTGACGAAGACGGCTCCGTGGCGGTCGGCGGCCCGCCGGAACACCGGCCCGAGCGAGAAGCCGCGGTCGGCGAGCAGAGGGTCCTGCTGTCGCATGGGGCCCTTCCTTTCCGTGGTGGTCACCAGGCCCCCCGGCGGACCAGATGGCGGCGGAGCTTGCCGGTGGGCGTGCGGGGGAGCGAAGGGACGAAGCTGACGCTGCGGGGGACCTTGAAGGCGGCCAGGTGCTCACGGGCCAGCCGCACGAGCTCGTCCGCCAGACCGGCCGGCACGGACGCGACGGGTACGACGAAGGCGCGCAACCTGCCCATGCCGCGCCCGTCGGTGACGGCGACGACCGCCACCTCCCGCACCGCCGGGTGGAGCCGCAGCACGGCCTCCACCTCCAGCGGGGAGACGGTGATGCCGCCGACCATCTCCATGTCGTCGGTGCGGCCCAAGTGGCGGTAGGCGCCGTCCGGTTGGCGGACCGCGCGGTCGTGGGTGGCCAGCCAGCCGCGGACGAGGGTGCCTTCGGTCGCCTCGGGCCGGTCGAGGTAGCCGGGGGTCACCGTCGGTCCGCGGACCCACAGTTCGCCCTCCTCGCCGTCCGGCACCGGCCGGCCCGCCCGGTCGCGCAGCTCCACCTCGAAGCCGGGGACGGGACGGCCGACGGTGCCCGGAGCGTTGTGGTCGAAGCTGTTGGCGCAGAAGGCGTGCCCGGCCTCGGTCGAACCGATCTGCTCCAGGACCGGCGCACCGAGCAGCTCGGTGATCTGCCGTCCCAGCCCGTCGGGCAGCCCCTCACCGGCCGACACCGCGGCCCGTACCGAGGCGAAGCATGCCTCGTGCCCGCTGCCCCGGTCGGCCACCAGCGCGGCGTACGCGGCCGGCACGGAGTAGAGCAGGGTGACCCGGTGCCGGGCGACCAGTCCGTCCACGGCGGCCGGGGTCGGACGCCGGTCGACCAGTACGGCCGAGGACCCGGAGAAGAGCGGGAAGACGAAGGCGTTGCCGAAGCCGTAGGCGAAGTACAGCTTCGACACCGACAGCGTGACGTCGTCCTGGGTGATCCGCAGCAGCCGCCGTCCGATGAGGTCGTGGTACGTCTTCGGGTCGCCGTGCGTGTGCACGACGCCCTTGGGGCGGCCCGTGGTGCCGGAGGTGTACTGGACGTACAGCAAAGTGTCCGCGTCCACCGGATGCGCGGCGGCCGGCTCGGCGACGGGGGTGAGCGCGAGCAGTTGGTCGGCGCCGAGGCGGGCCCGGTCGGGGAAGCGGTCCTCCAGGCCCGGCCCCGTGAGGCACAGCACAGCCCGGGTGTCCCCGGCCATGAACGCGTGGTCCGCGGCGGGCAGTTCAGGGTTGAGCAGGACGGCCACGGCTCCGAGCCGGGCGGTGGCGAGGAAGGCCGTCACCCAGGCGATCCCGTCGGGCAGCGCCAGCACCACCCTGTCACCGGCACGCACCCCGTGATCCGCGAGCACCGTCGCGGCCCGGGCCGCGAGCGCATGGACCTCGCCGTGGGTCCAGGCGCGGTGGCCCTGGTGGAAGGCGGCCCGGTCCGTCCACCCGCGCCGCTCGGCCAGCCCGGCGAGCTGGGCGGCGAGATTGCCCGGTGCGCCGGAGTCGGCCGGGGCCTGCGCGAGGCCGGCGGGAGAGTGCTGCGCGGCGGCGGGCCGGGACGCCCGGCGCTGCTGAGGAACGGCGGTCGCCCGCAGTGGGGCCGCCGCGGACCGCGGAGTCGTCATCGCACCGGCTCCTCACTGGTGGTGTGCGCCCGGCGGACGTCGGCGCGTGCCGACGTGTGCTGTCGCTGCTCCCGTATCCGGTCCGCGGTGTACAGGTTCAGGGCCCGCATCTGGGCCGCGGTCTTCAGCAGCATCTCGTCGTACTCGGCGACCGCGTCGGAGTCGAGGACGATCGCCCCGCCGGCGCCCAGCTGCATCAGCCCGTCCGCGAACACGGCCGTACGGATGACGATGTTGAGATCCGCGCCCCCGCTGCACCCGAGGTAGCCGATGGCGCCGGAGTACACGCCACGGGCCTCGGTCTCCAGCTCGTCGATGATCTCCATCGTCCGCAGCTTCGGCGCCCCGGTCATCGAGCCGCCGGGGAAGCAGGCGCGCACGCACTCCACCGCGTCCGTGCCCTCCCGCAGCCGCCCCTCCACCGTGGAGACGAGCTGGTGCACGGTCGCATACGTCTCGGTGGCCATCAGTCGCGTCACCCGCACCGACCCCGTCCGGCAGACCCTGCCCAGGTCGTTGCGGAGCAGGTCGACGATCATCAGGTTCTCGGCGCGCGTCTTGGCGTCCGCCGCCAGCGCGTCCCGCAGCCGGGCGTCCTCCTCGGGCCCGCCCCCGCGGGGTGCGGTGCCCTTGATGGGCCGGGCTTCGGCGACCCCGTCCCGGGTGATCCGCAGGAACCGCTCGGGGGAGGAGCCGGCCACGTCGACGTCCCCGAACCTCAGGAAGGCCGCATACGGGGCCGGGTTGACCCGGCGCAGCACCCGGTAGAAGTCGTACGCGTCCGGCGGGGCGGGTAACCGGGCGGTGTTCGTCAGACAGATCTCGTAGCTCGTCCCCGCCCGCAACTCCCGCCGGCAGGCCTCGATGTCCGCGAGATACGCCGCCCGGTCCCGCACCAGCCATGGCTCGGCCGCACCGAAGCGCTCCGCGGGATGTGCGGCGTCGGGCCGTCTTGCGCCCGCGGCGACGTCGCGGCTGGTCGCGCCGTTCCCCGCGCCCCTTTGGGGCGCTGTCGAACCGCCGCGGAGTTCACTGAGGCCGCTTACGCCTTCGGGGGCGGCCGAAACGAAGCTCAGCTGTGCCAGCGCGCCCTCCAGCCAGTCCTCGGCCTGCCTAGTGCCCTGCGGGGTGTCCTCCGCGAGACAGACCGCGTAAGTGAACCCCTTCAGATGGTCCACGGCGATGAGCCGGTCCGCGAACAGCCAGCAGGCGTCCGGTACTTCGGACGAGTGCCGGTTCGGTGAGCCGCAGTCGGCCTTCAACTCGTAGCCGAAGTAGCCGACATACCCCCCGGTGAAATCGAAGGGCAGCCCGCCGGCATCCACCCGACGGCTCGTCAACTGCCGTCGCAGATAGTCGAATACGCTCGCCGCGACCTTGCGCGGCGGCCGTCCCGCCCGCTCGATCTCACACCGTCCGCTCCCGACGTCGTAGCGCACGAACTCCGCGAGCGGCCCCCTGTCGTCACCGAAGAACGAGAAGCGCGAGAGCCCCTCCTCGACCAGCGAACTGTCCAGCCAGAACGCCCGCCGCGACGCCCCGTACATCCGCGTGAACGCGGCCTCCGCATCGACCGCGCCGACGATCCGCCGGGTGTGCAGACGGTAGGCGGGAGTCGCCCGCCGAGGCCGGGGGATGGTCGCGAAGGGCGCGGGGAACGCGGCCGCGTCCGGGGTGACGGCGGTGTTCTTCGTACGAGTCCTGCGGGCCCGTGCCGTCGTGAGATTACGGAAGTTGACCAGCATCCGGTGGCCGTACTCGGTGAGCACGGACTCCGGGTGGAACTGCACCCCCCACAACGGCCGGCTGCGGTGCCGCAGCCCCATCAGGACCCCGTCCTCGGCCCAGGCGGTGGCCTCCAGAGTCTCCGGGAGCGGCTCGGACACGGCGAGCGAGTGGTAGCGGACCGCGGTGAAGTCCTGCGGCAGCCCCTGGAACAGGTCCCGCCCGTCGTGCCGGACCGCGGACAGGTGCCCGTGCCGTGGCTCCGGGGCGGGCGCCACCCCGCCTCCCTCGCCGAGCGCGATGCCCTGGTGGCCCAGGCAGACACCGAGCACGGGGATGGCGGACTGGGCCAGTACGGCGGCGCTGAGGCCGAAGTCGCCGGGCTCGGCCGGGTGCCCGGGCCCCGGCGACACCACGACGTTGTCGAATTCCGCGAGGTCCAGAACTCTGTCGCCGGCGTCGTTCAGCACGACGACCGGTTCCTCGCCGTTGACCTCGGCGATCAGCTGGAACAGGTTGTACGTGTACGAGTCGTAATTGTCGATGAGCAGGGTCTTCACCCGCCCACCTCCCTTGGGTCGTTCCGGGCCGGTGCGGCCGCTATGCGGTCCGTCTTTTGTGACGTCCACGGAGTGCCTGGAGCGGCGGATACAGCCATTTCTTGAAGAAACGCTGAAGTCGCGGCATGAGAATCCAGGTGACGAGCGCAGTGACGCACAGACATAACAGCAGCGTGCGGACGAGCGGATTGAGGCCGCCGAGATAGGGAATGACGATCAGATTGAACAGGAGCACCGGCGGAAACACCGCACTCATGTTGATGAACCACAGTTTCCATTTCGGTGGCGGGGTGGGCGCCTTCGGCGCGTTGGTCTGGGAGTCGAACCACACCTTGGAGCCCCGCACGCTCGTGCGCTCCATCTGCCGGGCGAACCCCACAGCCCATACGTCCCACTGTGCCCGCGCGGTCGAGTCCTCCCAGGCCCGCGCCTCTCCCTCGGTGGCGAAGCGATAGACCACATGCCACTCGGCCTCCTGGTCGACAAGGACGCCACCCCCCAGGAAGCCCGGCTGCTGCGAGCTTGCGCCGAGCATGGCCCACCCCCACGAGTGGAACTCGGGCTCGCGGCCCGACACCACGTGATAGGCCACAGTGACGGTGACGGGATTACTGGTCACGCCACCCAGTACGCAAGAAATCCACAGCACGTTCAAATATTCAACGAAGTTTTTTCAGCTGTCCGGAGCTGTCTGGATCGTGCCCCTTTGGTGGCCTTTCGGATGCCTTGATTCCGTGCGGAAATAAATGACCGCGTATAAACGACCGCGTATAAATGACCATGCATCGCATTTACCAGTGGACAAGCAGCCGGGCGGGCATTGGCTCAGGCCGCCGCCTCCGTTGTCGGGGCGTCCGTCGTCGGCGCCTCCCCGAACCGCGCCAGCGCCAGAGCTCCCGCGACGGCGATCACGAACCCCAGCACCGCGAGCCAGGCGAGCCCCTCCCGGGTACGGTCACCGAGCCACACCACGCCCACCGCCGCGGGCCCTATCGTCTCGCCGATCACCATCCCGGCGGTGGCGGTGGTCACCGAGCCACGCTGCAAGGCCGACGTCAGCAGCAGGAAGGCAGCTCCTCCGCCGATCACGAGGGCGTATGTCGCCGGGTTGGTGAGCAGCTCCGACGGTGCGAGCGAGTCGATCAGCCGCACCGACACCTCCACCACCCCGAACCCGAACCCGGCCCCCAGCCCGAGCACCAGCGCCCGCCCCCGCCCGGACCAACGCCCCCCGAACAGACCGAGCAGCAGCACCGCGACGGCGATCGCGAGCATCGCGTACTTCAGCGCCGTCGACCCCTCGCGATGCCCCTCGGCCCCGGACGCCAGCCCCAGCATGGCGAGCCCGGCGCACACCACCCCGACGGCACCCCACTCCGTCCCGCTCAGCCGCACCTGCAGCAGTCGCGCCGCGACCACCCCGGTCACCGCCAGGCTGGCCGCGAGCGCCGCGGCGACCGCGTAGATGGGGATCGAGCGCAGGGCGACGATCTGGAGCAGGAACCCCAGCCCGTCCAGTCCCAGCCCCGCCAGATAGCGCCACTGCCGCAACGCCCGCAGCAGCAGCGCCGCCTCTCCGCCCCCACCCGTACCGGCTGATCGCGCCGCGACCGCCTGCAAGACCGTCGCGGTTCCGAAGCAGACCGCCGCGCCCAGCGCGCACACCATCCCAAAGATCACAAAGCGACTGTAGGGGAAGCGCACAGGAAGCGGCGATTCCCAGGCGTCCACTCTCACCGATCTGTTGGCTGTCCCCATGGGCACAAGGTGCCTGGGGGAGAGGGGCGTTGCCCCTGCCTCTCCTGCCGCCCGGCTCGGCTTCCCCGAACCACCGTCCACGACCCGGGTGGCAGATTTCCACCATCGCTCCGAAGCCCCTCGACGGGCTATCCGATCACGGCGGAGCCGCTCAGAGCCCGAGTACAGCCCGCAACTGCGCGAGCCCCCAGTCCAGATCCTCCTTCCCGATCACCAACGGCGGTGCGATCCGCACCGTCGGCCCGTGCGTGTCCTTCACCAGCACCCCCCGCTCCATCAGCTTTTCCGAGACCTCCCGCCCCGTGCCGTACCGCGGCGCGATGTCGACGCCCGCCCACAGACCCCGCCCGCGCACCGCCGTCACCCGCCCCGTGCCGGTCAACGCCCCCAGTTCCCGGTGCAGATGACCGCCCAGCTCCGCGGACCGCGCCTGGAACTCGCCCGTCCGCAGCATCGCGATCACCTCCAGCGCCACGGCACAGGCCAGCGGATTCCCGCCGAAGGTCGAACCGTGCTCACCGGGCCGGAACACGCCGAGCACATCGGCCAACGACACCACGGCCGACACCGGCACGATCCCGCCGCCCAGCGCCTTCCCGAGCACATACACATCCGGCACCACGCCCTCGTGCTCGCACGCGAAGGTCTTTCCGGTCCGCCCCAGCCCCGACTGGATCTCGTCCGCCACGAACAGCACGTTCCGCTCGCGCGTCAGCTCCCGCACCGCCGGCAGATAACCGGCCGGCGGCACCAGCACCCCGGCCTCGCCCTGGATCGGCTCCAGCAGCACGGCCACCGTGTTCTCCGTGACCGCCGACCGCATCGCCGTCAGATCCCCGTACGGCACGATCTCGAAGCCCGGCGTGTACGGACCGAATTCCGCCCGCGCCTCCGGATCGGTGGAGAAGCTGATGAGGGTCGTCGTACGGCCGTGGAAGTTGTTGCCCGCGACCACGATCTTCGCCATCTCCGCGGGCACCTTCTTGACCCGGTACCCCCACTTGCGGGCCGTCTTCACGGCCGTCTCCACCGCCTCCGCGCCGGTGTTCATCGGCAGCACCATCTCCATGCCGCACAGCTCGGCGAGTTCGGAGCAGAACGCCGCGAACCGGTCGTGATGAAACGCCCTCGACGTCAGCGTCACCTGCTCCAGCTGCGCCTTCGCCGCCTCCACCAGCCGCCGGTTGAGATGGCCGAAGTTGAGCGCCGAGTAACCGGCCAGCAGGTCCAGATAGCGCCGTCCCTCGACATCCGTCATCCACGCCCCGTCCGCCGAGGCGACGACCACGGGCAATGGGTGGTAGTTGTGCGCGCTGTGCGCGTCGGCGGCGGCGATGAGTGTCTCCGTAGCGGTCACGGGATCTCCCGAAGGTGCCAGGTGCGGTGCGGGTGCCCCTTTCTTATCCTCGCTCGCATGGTGGACGCGGGACCTCCGCGTTCCGGCGCGCCCGGTAGGCTGACCTGCGGGCCGTGACTGGCGCGCTGGGATGGGACCGACCATCGGGGAGCGGCCTGCGAGTGAGCGAGTGCCGTGCGCCTGGGCCAACCGTGCACCGTGAACGCTTCAAGCCACGCCACCCGGAGGCCGACGACATGTCAGAGCAGCAGCCCCTCTCCACCGAGTCCACCGCCTTCCGTGCCGCCCTCGACGTGATCCGCGCCGTCGAGCCGCGCGTCGCCGACGCCATCGGCCAGGAGGTGCACGACCAGCGCGAGATGCTCAAGCTGATCGCCTCCGAGAACTACGCCTCCCCGGCCACCCTCCTCGCGATGGGCAACTGGTTCAGCGACAAGTACGCCGAGGGCACCATCGGCCGCCGCTTCTACGCCGGCTGTCGCAACGTCGACACCGTCGAGTCCCTCGCCGCCGAACACGCCAAGGAGCTCTTCGGCGCCCGCCACGCCTACGTCCAGCCGCACTCCGGCATCGACGCCAACCTCGTCGCCTTCTGGTCGGTCCTCGCCCAGCGTGTCGAGACCCCCGCCCTGGAGAAGGCCGGCGTCCGCCAGGTCAACGACCTCACCGAGGCCGACTGGGCAGAGCTCCGCCAGGCCTTCGGCAACCAGCGCATGCTTGGCATGTCCCTGGACGCCGGCGGCCACCTCACCCACGGCTTCCGCCCGAACATCTCCGGCAAGATGTTCGACCAGCGCTCCTACGGCACCGACCCCGCCACCGGCCTCATCGACTACGAGGCCCTGCGCGTCTCCGCCCGCGAGTTCAAGCCGCTGATCATCGTCGCCGGCTACTCCGCCTACCCGCGTCTTGTGAACTTCCGCATCATGCGCGAGATCGCCGACGAGGTCGGTGCGACCCTGATGGTGGACATGGCGCACTTCGCCGGCCTGGTCGCGGGCAAGGTGCTGACCGGCGACTTCGACCCGGTCCCGCACGCCCAGATCGTCACCACCACCACCCACAAGTCGCTGCGCGGCCCGCGCGGCGGCATGGTCCTGTGCGACGACTCCCTCAAGGACCAGGTCGACCGTGGCTGCCCGATGGTCCTCGGCGGTCCGCTCCCGCACGTCATGGCCGCCAAGGCCGTCGCTCTCGCCGAGGCGCGTCAGCCCTCCTTCCAGGACTACGCCCAGCGCATCGTCGACAACTCACGGGCGCTGGCGCAGGGCCTGATGCGCCGGGGCGCGACCCTGGTGACCGGCGGCACGGACAACCACCTCAACCTGATCGACGTCGCCTCCTCCTACGGCCTCACCGGCCGCCAGGCCGAGGCGGCCCTGCTCGACTCGGGCATCGTCACCAACCGCAACGCCATCCCCGCCGACCCCAACGGCGCCTGGTACACCTCAGGCATCCGCATCGGCACCCCCGCCCTGACCACGCGTGGCCTGGGCACCGCCGAGATGGACGAGGTCGCGGGCCTCATCGACCGCGTCCTCACCACCACCGAGCCGGGCACCACCAAGTCGGGCGCCCCGTCCAAGGCCCAGCACGTCCTCGAACCGAAGATCGCGGACGAGATCTCCCGCCGCGCCACCGACCTCGTGGCCGGCTTCCCGCTGTACCCGGAGATCGACCTCGGCTGATCCACGCTCTCTCTTGAGTTTTCAAAGATCGTCGACCTTCGGAGATCGGTGATTCTCAGAGATCGATGAGCTCCTGTCGTGGCTCCTCCCGCGGCGGTCCGGCACCCTGTCGGGCCGTCGCGCGGCGTATCAGCAGCGTGCCGCCGGCTCCGGTCGCGAGCCCCACCGCCAGTCCCGGCACCACCCACCAGGCACTGCCCGTGTCCCGACCGGCCCCTGCCATCGAGGCGGCGTCCCCGGCGGGACCGGCCGCAGCGGCTCCCTGCCCGAGCCCGGCGAGCACTTTCTCCCGCTCCAGCTGCACGAAGATCGAACGTGGCGCGCGGTGCCAGCGGATGTCGTCGTCCTGCACTTCCGGCGACGGATCCGTCCGTATCCAGGGCGTGCCGTCCGCCGCCACGAACAGCTGGTCCTGCCGCTCGACGGCCACGTCTCCACCCGGCGGCCGGTTCGTCCGGGGCCAGCCTCCGACTCCCGTGAGTCCCCAGACCACGGTGAAGACCACGGGCGGCTGACTGTCCTCGGTCCAGGCCACCGGCACCCGCTCCGTTCCGGTGTAGGCGGGCTGCAGCAGCTGCCGCAGGTGGGCGAAGGCAGGCTCGCCCGACCGCAGCACCACCGTCTGCCCTGTGCCACCCGCGATGATCATCGCCAGGTCGGGCATGTCCCGACCGTCCGCCTGCGCTCGCGTCTGCGCTGCAGCGAGTACCAACGCCAACGCCCCTGTCAGCGCGGCCAGTTCATGAGCCCTGTGCCTCCACCCACGCATTCCGTCCCCCAGCCAGTCGGTCCCCTGCAGCCCGCCCCGGGCCGCGTGTCACTTCTGGTACACCGCCCGCCCTGCCGGGGTTCCCACCGTCCGTGAACTATTTGGAAGGCTTCTCCGACGACTCGGAGGGCGCTTCGAGCGACTTGGCGATCTCCACGGCCCGGCGCTTGGACGCCATCCCCTCCAACCGGAGTGTCACGGCCCCCGCGCCGGTCCGGTGGGTCCACAGCAGCGTCGGCCCCGCGGTCCGCTCCCTGCGGGTGAAACGGTTCCCGTCCGCGTCGACCAGCCAGAAGCTCAGCAGGTGGGGGCGGGGGAACCACAGGGCGTAGTCCTGCACACCGGCCGCCGAGGGCTCTGCGCCCAGCCCGATCCACTCCGGCGCCTCGCGCAGGACCTTGGTGAAGCCGACGTCCAGCCGCTCCGGAAACTCGTCCAGCCGGACCGTGTGCCCGCGCTCCCGCCGGCACAGGCTCACCAGGAACCGCCCGTGCGGCCCGCTCGTCACCGTCACCGTGTCCGGCGCGCCGAACGCGTCCGGCACCAGCGGCTCGAAGCCCGCCCGGTGCTCGGCCTGCCCGAGCGACACCGATCTGCCGCAGCCCGGCACCGAGGCGCCCGGCGAAGGCACCGCCGACGGGTCGTACCGCACCTCGACCCCGCCGAAGCCGAACCAGTCGAAGACCGCGGCCCGCACCGGGGGCGTGAGCACGAGAACCGTCAGCAGACCGCACAGGACCGCGGTCAGCGAGCGCCACCGCAGCCGGGTCCAACGCCGGACCGCACCCAGTCGCTCACGGCTGCCCCGCGGCCCGGCCACCGGCACCGGCACATGCTCGGCCAGTATCTGCCCCAGCACCCGCTCCACCATCGTCTCGGCGCCGAGAGAACCGTCGGCGCCGTCGCTCCCGGGCGCGTCCAGCGAGCGGCCGAGGGCCCGCAGCTCCTCCGGCAGCCGCGACGGTCCGCCCTCGCGCGCCCTCCCGCGGTCACGCCCGCGTGGCCCCGGACCACGGCCGCCCTCACCCTCGTACGCACCGCGTCCCTCACCCACGCTCATCACCCCCTTCCCGAGGCCTGAAATCCGGCAGCAGTCGGCCCAGCTTGCGCAGAGCGCGGTTCAGGCGGGACTTGACCGTCCCGCGGGGCCAGCCCAGCGCCTGGGCCGTCTCGGGCTCGTCCATCTCCAGGAGATAGCGGTAGGTGACGACCAGGCGGTGCTCCTCGCTCAGCTTCTCCAGGGCGGACAGCAGCGCCGCACGGCGCTCACCTTCCAGCGTCGCCACCGCCGGGTCCGCCGATTCCGGTATCAGCGGCTCCGCCTCCACGAAGGCCGCCTCCCGGCCGACGAGCGTGCGCTGCCGCGCCGCCGTACGCACTGTGTTCCTCGTCTCATTGGCGACGATCGACAGCAGCCACGGCTTGAAGGCCGCGCCGTCCCGGAACCTGCCCAGCGCGCAGTACGCCTTGACGAAGGCCTGCTGCACCACGTCCTCCGCGTCCGCACCCGCCCCGAGCGCCGCGGCCGCCCTGAGCGCGATCCCCGTATGGGCCCGCACCAGCTCCGCATACGCCTCCGGTTCCCCGGCGCGTACACGTGCGATCACCGCGGCCTCATCGATGATGCGGCCCCCCTCCCGCGTTCTCACACTCTTGTTACACCGCGGAAGACGGATCGGTTCCCACCTGTTTCCGACCAGTTCCGGATCGCCTCGACAGACCTGAGAGAATGGTGAACATGGCCTCTGACCGACCTCGCGTGCTCTCCGGAATCCAGCCCACCGCAGGCTCGTTCCACCTCGGCAACTACCTCGGCGCCGTCCGCCAGTGGGTGGCCCTGCAGGAGTCCCACGACGCGTTCTACATGGTCGTCGACCTGCACGCGATCACCGTTCCGCAGGACCCGGCGGAGCTGCGGGCGAACACCCGGCTGGCCGCCGCCCAGCTGCTCGCGGCCGGTCTCGATCCGGAGCGCTGCACGCTCTTCGTCCAGAGCCATGTGCCCGAGCACGCCCAGCTGGCCTGGGTCATGAACTGCCTCACCGGCTTCGGCGAGGCCTCCCGCATGACCCAGTTCAAGGACAAGTCCGCCCGGCAGGGCGCCGACCGCGCCTCCGTCGGCCTGTTCACGTACCCGATCCTCCAGGTCGCCGACATCCTGCTCTACCAGGCCAACGAGGTCCCGGTCGGCGAGGACCAGCGCCAGCACGTCGAGCTCACCCGCGACCTCGCCACGCGCTTCAACGGCCGTTACGGCGACACCTTCACGATCCCCAAGCCGTACATCCTCAAGGAGACGGCGAAGATCTACGACCTGCAGGACCCGTCGATCAAGATGAGCAAGTCGGCGTCCACGCCGAAGGGCCTCATCAACCTCCTCGACGACCCGAAGGCCACCGCGAAGAAGGTCAAGAGCGCGGTCACGGACACGGACACCGTCATCCGCTACGACGCCGAGAACAAGCCCGGTGTCAGCAACCTGCTCACCATCTGCTCGACCCTCACCGGCAGGTCGATCGCCGAGCTGGAGCGGGACTACGAGGGCAAGATGTACGGCGCGCTCAAGACCGACCTCGCCGAGGTCATGGTCGAGTTCGTGACGCCCTTCCGGGAGCGCACCCAGCAGTACCTGGACGATCCGGAGACGCTGGACTCGGTGCTGGCCAAGGGCGCGGAGAAGGCGCGCGGGGTCGCCGCGGAGACCCTCTCCCAGACCTACGACAAGGTGGGCTTCCTGCCCGCCAAGCACTGACGCACACCGGCGCGCGCACGGACCACTGGTCAGAGCGCTCCACATCACTGCGGTTGCGCCTGCCCGCGACACAGCCGTGGCCGTACAGTCGGTAGCCGACGGCTGAGAACAAGACCGTCACGACGACAGGAGACGACGTGGGGACCGTAACGATCGGCGTGTCGATCGCGGTCCCGGAGCCTTACGGCAGCCTGCTCCAACAGCTGCGCGCGGGCTTCGGCGACGCCGCTGCTCACGGCATCCCCACGCATGTCACCCTGCTGCCGCCGACCGAGATCGACGGCGGCGACCTGCCGGCCGTCGAGGAGCACCTGACCGAGGTCGCCGCGGCCGGCCGCCCGTTCCCGATGCGGCTGTCCGGCACGGGCACCTTCCGGCCCCTGTCACCCGTCGTCTACGTGCGGATCGCCGAGGGCGCCGAGGCCTGCACCCGGTTGCAGAAGCAGCTCCGCGACCCCGCCGGCCCCGTACCGCGTGAACTGCAGTTCCCGTACCACCCGCATGTCACGGTGGCGCACGGCATCGACGACGAGGCGATGGACCGCGCCTTCGAGGAGCTCGCCGGCTACGAGGCCGGCTGGCCATGCACCGGCTTCGCCCTCTACGAGCAGGGCGCGGACGGCGTGTGGCGCAAGCTGCGGGAGTACGCCTTCGGGGGCTCCGTGGTGCCGCCGCAGGCCGGGCACGTGGAGCGCGGCTCCCTGCCGACCCGGTGATTCGGGGCGCGGCAACCAGGGGGTGCGCGGTAACTACAGGGGCAACCGGCGGAACAGCCCGCGCGGCACGTGCCGCAGCGCCGACATCACCACGCGCAGCGTGCCGGGCACCCACACCGTCTCCGAGCGCCGCCGCAGTCCCAGTTCGACGGCCGTCGCGACCGCCTCCGGGGTCGTCGCGAGCGGTGTCTCCTCGAGACCGGCGGTCATCTTCGACCGTACGAACCCGGCGCGTACGAGCATGACGTGCACGCCCGTTCCGTACAGCGCGTCGCCCAGGCCCTGCGTGAAGACGTCCAGGCCGGCCTTGCTGGAGCCGTAGATGAAATCGCTGCGGCGGGCCCGCTCGCCCGCGGTGGAGGAGAGCACCACCAGCGAGCCGTGGCCCTGCGTCTGCAGCGCGCGGGCACTCACCAGGGCCGCCGACACCGCGCCCGTGTAATTGGTCTGTGCGACGCGCACCGCCCAGGCCGGTTCACGCTCGTCGCGCGCCTGGTCGCCGAGGATCCCGAAGGCGAGCAGCACCATGTCGACGTCGCTCTCCGCGAAGACCTTGCCGAGGGCCGTCTCGTGGGAGTCGGGGTCGAGCGCGTCGAAGGCGACGGTGTGCACGTCGGCGCCGTGGCCGCGGAGTTGCTCCGCGGCCTGCTCCAGGGCGGGCGAGGGGCGTCCCGCGAGCCACACCGTGCGCGTGCGGCGCGCGATGAGACGTCGGGCCGTGGCGAGCGCGATCTCGGACGTACCGCCGAGGACGAGCAGGGACTGGGGGAGGCCGAAGGCGTCCTTCACGACAGCAGCTCCTAGGGGTGTTGTTCGGATCGGGTCGGCTGTGGGGAGCGGTGCGTCCTGGCCGCGCCGGGCGGGGCCGTGGGGCCTCCGCCGGAGCCCCTGAACGACACCTCCTCGGGGCTCAGAGGGCGAGTCGGCGGGACAGGTCGGACGTGAACACCGCGCGCGGGTCGAGTTCTGCGCGCAGGGCCCGGAAGTCGTCGAGGCGCGGGTACATCGCGGCGAGGAGTTCGGGGCGCACGCGGGAGTCCTTGGCGAGGTGGACGCGGCCGCCGGCCGTGGCGACCTCCTCGTCGAGTTCGTCGAGGAAGGCGCCGAGGCCGGGCAGGCCCGCGGGCAGGTCCAGGGCGAGCGTCCAGCCGGGCACGGGGAACGAGAGCCACCCCGGGGCGGCCTCTCCGAAGCGCTTGAGGACGGCCGGGAAGGCCGGGCAGCGCCGCGCGGAGATGCGCCGCACGATCCGGCGCAGGGCGTCCTCCTGGCCGCGTCCGACGACGACCTGGTAGTGCACGAAGCCGCCACGGCCGTGGACGCGGTTCCAGTGCGGCACGCCGTCCAGGGGGTGGAAGAGGGTGGAGATCCGCTGAAGTCGGCCGGTACGCGCGCGTGGCGCCGTCCGGTACCGGAGTTCGTTGAAGAGGCCCACGGTGGTGCGGCCGAGCAGGCCCTGAGGGAGGTGGGCGGGGACAGGAGGGAACTGCAAGGTGCGGAACGCCAGTGGCGCTCTACGCGCGCGTGCGGGCAGTGCGTCGAGCGGGGCGTGGTCGGCGCGGGTGAGGACCGCGCGTCCCGTCGCCGCGCCGCGGGCCAGCAGGTCGATCCACGCGACCGAGTAGCGGTGGCGGTGGTCGGTGGCCGTCAGGCGCGCCATCAGGTCGTCGAGGTCCGTGGCGCGCTCCGTGGCCACCGACAGCAGGGAGGTCTCGACCGGCAGGAGCCGGACGGTGGCCGTGAGGATCACTCCGGTCAGGCCCATGCCGCCGGTGGTGGCGTCGAACAGGGGAGTGCCGCGGCTCACCGTGCGGATCCCGCCGTCGGCGGTGAGGAGTTCCAGCGACAGGACGTGCCGGGAGAAGGAGCCGGAGACGTGGTGGTTGCGGCCGTGGATGTCCGCGCCGATCGCACCGCCGACCGTCACATGGCGCGTTCCGGGCGTCACCGGCACGAACCAGCCCAGCGGCAGCAGCACCTCCATCAGACGGTGCAGGGAGACGCCCGCGTCGCACAGCACGGTGCCGCCGTCGGCGTCGATCGCGTGGATGCGGTCCACGCCCGTCATGTCGAGCACCGCCCCGCCGGCGTTCTGCGCCGCGTCCCCGTACGCCCGTCCCAGGCCCCGGGGGATGCCGCCGCGGACCCCGCAGGCCCGGACGGCGGCCGCGGCCTCCTCGTACGTCCGTGGGCGGATCACATGGGCCGCGGTGGGAGCGGTGAGGCCCCAGCCGGTGACGGTGACGGTGACCGGAGCGGTGTCGGCAGACATATCGGTGACCGTATCGCCCCTATATAACCGGCCAGCATTGAAACATGACTCTTCTACCCGAAATGGGCGATTAATGGGATGTCGCTCACTGATGAAATGAGGAGCCCTCGGCTGAAATGAGGAGCCCTCGGCGCGCTCGCACCGACCGCCGCACGGCACTGTGCCCGGTTTTCGGGGTACTCGCACATTGGTCTTCCACACCTGGGGGAGAGTCTGATCATGGACTGGCTGAAGAAACTCCCCGTCGTCGGGCCGCTGGTGGCGCGCCTCGTGCTCACGCACGCGTGGCGGTCGTACGAACGTCTGGACCGGGTGAAGTGGACCCGGCTGGCCGCCGCGATGACGTTCACGAGCTTCGTCGCGCTGTTCCCGCTGCTCACCGTGGCCGCCGCGATCGCCGCCGCCACACTCAGCAAGCAGCAGCAGAACGACCTGCAGAGCAAGCTCGCCGAGCAGGTGCCCGGCATCTCCGACCAGCTCGACATCCAGAACCTGGTCCAGAACGCCGGCACCATCGGCCTCATCGCGGCCGCCGCCCTGCTGTTCACCGGCATCGGCTGGGCGGGCTCGATGCGCGACTCCCTGCGCGCGGTGTGGGAGCTGCCCGACGAGGAGGAGAACCCCTTCCTGCGCAAGGCCAAGGACCTGGGCATCCTCGTCGGTCTCGGCGGCGCCGTCCTCGTCACGATCGCCGCCTCCACCGTCGCCTCCGCGATGGTCGGCTGGATCACCCGGCAGACCGGTATCGACAACGGCGGCTGGGGCGGGGCGCTGCTGTACGTCGCCGCGTTCGCCGTCGCCGTGCTCGCCGACTTCCTGCTGCTCCTGTACGTCCTCACCCTGCTGCCCGGCGTCGAACCGACGCGCCGCCGGCTGACGGTCGCCGCGCTGATCGGCGCGGTCGGCTTCGAGCTGCTGAAGACGCTGCTGAGCGGCTATATGCAGGGCGTGGCGGCGAAGAGCATGTACGGCGCGTTCGGCGTGCCCGTGGCCCTGCTGCTGTGGATCAACTTCACCTCGAAGCTGGTCCTGTTCTGCGCCTCCTGGACGGCGACGCCGAGCGAGCAGGGCGAGCGGGCCCAGCAGGGCGAGCGGGCCCAGCAGGGCGAGCGGGTCCAGCAGGACGAGCGGGTCCAGCAGGACGAGCGGGTCCAGCTGGCCGAACAGGATCAGCGGGACGAGGGTGCCGAGGGGCCCGAGCGGAAAGAGTTCACGGACGGGACCGGCGGCGTACCAGATCGGGCAGCGGCCAGCGGCGGTTGACCAGGAACGCGGCCGCCGCGAGCAGCACCAGCACCCCACCGCTTATGGCGAAGGCAACCCCCATGCCGCCGGAGCGTCCCGCGGCCGAGGCGCTCGCCACCGGCGAACCGGACGCCTTGCCGGCGGCCTCGCCCGTCTGGCCCGCCGACGTGTTCCCGCCGGACCGACCGCCCGACTGCGCGGCGCTCCTCGGCGCCACCAGCTCACCCACCGGCCGAGCCTTCCCGGCCGCCTGGAAGCCCCAGTCGAAGAGCCTGGCGGTCTCCTTGTAGACCTCGTTGTGCTCGCCCTTCTGCGGGTTCATGGCGGTGACCAGCAGCACCCTGCCGTTCCGCTCGGCGACACCGGTGAAGGTCGCGCCCGCGTTCGTCGTGTTGCCGTTCTTGACGCCCGCGATGCCCTGGTAGACGGGGACGTCGGAGTCGCCGCTCAGCAGCCGGTTGGTGTTCTGGATCTCGAAGGACTCACGGACCGACTTGCCCTTCTTCTCCGTCGTGTCGCCCGGGAAGTCGGCGCGCACCGTCGAGCAGTACTCGCGGAAGTCCTTCTTCTGCAGCCCGGAGCGGGCGAACAGCGTCAGGTCGTACGCGGACGAGACCTGCCCCGGGGCGTCGTACCCGTCGGGCGAAACCACGTGGGTGTCGAGGGCCTGGAGCTCCTCGGCGTGCTCGTTCATCTCCTTGACGGTGTTCTCCACGCCGCCGTTCATCGCCGACAGCACGTGCACGGCGTCGTTGCCCGAGCGCAGGAAGACGCCGAGCCACAGGTCGCGCACCGTGTACGTCTCGCCTTCCTTTATCCCGACCATGCTGGACCCGGCACCCATGCCCGCCAGGTCGGAGGGCGCCACCTCGTGCTGCTGGGTCCTCGGGAACTTGGGCAGCACCGTGTCCGCGAACAGCATCTTCATCGTGCTCGCCGGGGGCAGCCGCCAGTGCGCGTTGTGCGCGGCGAGCACCTCACCCGACTCGGCGTCGGCGACGATCCACGAGCGCGCGGTGATGTCCTTGGGGAGCACGGGGGCGCCGCTGCCCAGATCGACCTGTGTGCCCGGCTGCCCGAGACGGGCGCCGCCCACGGACGACATGTCCGCCGGCGGAGTGACCGTCGGACTCGGCGAGGGACTCGGGGCTGCGAAGGAGACGGGCGCGGTCAGCGCGAACGAGGACAGGACGGCGGAGGTGACCAGCAGGGATCGCCTGACGGTCTTCTGGGGAGCGGACACGGACGAGAAAGTACATGGCACGGGCCGTGAAGTCCCGCCTCCCACCCCACCCCGGGCACGGAACGGAACGGGCGGCGGTGATACTGAACTCATGAAGCTCAGCCGCCCGGTCTCCTGGTTCCTGCTCGCCTTCGGGGTGTGGTCCTGGGTCATCTGGGTCACTTTCGTTAAAAATCTCATCAAGGACGGCAGCGGGCTCGCGTTCGACCACGGTCACCCGACGGCGTACTTCTGGGTGCATCTGACGCTCGCCGTCGTCTCCTTCGTATTGGGGACGGTCATCGGGGGCATCGGGTTGCGCGGACTGCGTGCTTTGCGCCAGACCTCATAACGGCGGCAAATACACACAAACGGCAGAACCGGCAACGGGGGTCACGGCACGATGGTCGTCGTCTTCGGGGTACTCGCGCTCCTCGCGCTCGGCGTTCTCGTCACGGGCAACTGGTACCTGTGGCGCCGTCTGTTCCGCGACACCACCCGGGGCCCCGGCCTCGCGCGCCGCGCGGGTGCGGTGGGGATCGCGGGTGGCTGGGTGCTGGCGGTCGGCGCCGTCGTGGGCGAGCGCGCGGGCGCGCCCTTCTGGCTGCAGCAGGTCCTGGCCTGGCCGGGCTTCCTGTGGCTGGCGCTGTCGATCTATCTGCTGCTGGCCGTCGTCGCGGGCGAGGTCGTACGGCCCCTGCTGCGCCGCCTGCTGGAACGGCGGGCGCGCGCCACAACGGCCGTACCCCAGCCGCAGCCGGTACCGGCGGGATCGGTACCGCCGAAGACGCCGGCGGCCGACGCCGGGCCCGCACCGCTCGCGGAGCCGTCCCGCCGCCTCTTCGTCTCCCGCGTCGTAGCGGGAGCCGCCACCGCCGCCGCCGTCGGAACGGTCGGCTACGGCACGTACGGCGTCCTGCGCGGTCCGAGTGTGAAGCGCGTCACCGTGCCGCTCGCCAAGCTCCCGCGCGCGGCACACGGTTACCGCATCGCCGTGGTCAGCGACATCCACCTGGGCCCGATCCTCGGCCGGGGCTTCGCCCAGAAGGTCGTCGACACGATCAACTCCACCCAGCCGGACATCGTCGCGGTCGTCGGCGACCTGGTGGACGGCAGCGTGAAGAACCTCGGCCCCGCGGCGGCACCGCTGTCGCAGTTCAAGGCCCCCTCCTACTTCGTCACCGGCAACCACGAATACTTCTCCGGCGCCGCGCAGTGGGTCGAGGAGGTACGGCGGCTCGGGCTGCACCCGCTGGAGAACGCCCGGACCGAGCTGCCCTGGTTCGACCTCGCCGGTGTCAACGACATCGCGGGCGAGAGCGAGGGCCAGGGCCCCGACTTCACCAAGGCGCTCGGCGACCGGGACACGGCACGCGCGTGCGTGCTCCTCGCCCACCAGCCGGTCCAGATCCACGACGCCGTCAGGCACGGCGTCGACCTCCAGCTCTCCGGCCACACCCACGGCGGCCAGCTCTGGCCCGGCAACTTCATCGCGGCCGCCGCGAACCCGACCGTCGCGGGCCTGGAGCGGTACGGCGACACGCAGCTCTACGTCAGCCGGGGCGCGGGCGCCTGGGGGCCGCCCACGCGCGTGGGCGCACCGTCGGACATCACCGTGATCGAACTGGCGTCGACGCACGCCTGAGCCGGCGGCGAGCCCGATAGAAAACGCTGGCTGAAACCGTGCGCAGCAGACCCTGTGCGGGCCTTGTGAAACATGACGGAAACCCCTTGCGGTAAGTTCTTTCTCAACTCGTCAAATCCCTCTTCCCCCAGGTGAAACTCCTGTGATTAGGTGAGCCCCGCCACTAGGGGAGTGGCATGTGGGGTGGGGCCTGTCGGGCCCGGGGAGGGCAACCGATGCGCTCGGTTCGCATGCGGATTCTTGCGACGCTACTGGTACTGGCGGGTGTGGCGGTGGGCGGCTGGCAGCTGCTGCCGTCGCAGGAGAACACGGCCAGGACCATCGAGGTCGGCACGACGGACGAGGTCACCTCGCTCGATCCGGCCGGCGCCTACGACGCGGGATCCTGGGCTTTGTTCAGCAACGTTTTCCAGTCACTGCTGACCTTCGAGCCGGGCGGCGCCTCACCGGTGCCGGACGCGGCCAGGAGCTGCGACTTCGTGGGCAGTCAACTGACCACCTACCGCTGCACCTTGCACACGGGACTCGCCTTCCCCAGCGGCCGCACGATGACCGCCGAGGACGTCAAGTACTCCTTCGACCGGGTCAAGGCGATCAAGTCCGACGTCGGCCCGTCCTCGCTGCTGAGCACGCTCCGCTCGGTCGACGCGAGCGGCCTGACGGTCACCTTCCACCTGTCCTCGCCCGACGCCACGTTCCCGTTCAAGGTGGCCACCGGGGCGGGCTCGATCGTCGACAGCCAGAAGTACCCGAAGAAACACCTGAGGACCGACCCCGGCGCCGACGGCACCGGCCCGTACGAGCTGACGGCGTACACGAAGGGCAAGAAGGCGGCTCTCGCGCCGAACACGCGCTACCAGGGCGCCGTCCAGAAGACGGGCCGGCCCGTCGACCTGCTCTACTACGTCGACTCGGACGCCCTCGACAAGGCCTGGAACGCGAAGCGGATCGACGTCGCCACCCGCCAGCTGCCGCCCAAGGTCCTGTCCGGGCTCTCGGCGAGCGACCCGAACCAGCGCCTCTCCGAGTCCGACAGCTCCGAGACCCGCAACCTCTACCTCAACACCCGCGCGAACGCGCCCCTGCACGACAGCAGGGTCCGGCAGGCCATGGCGTGGCTGATCGACCGCGAGGAGCTGGCCGCCACGGTGTACGAGGGGACCGTCGACCCGCTGTACTCGCTGATCCCGACGGGCATCACCGGCCACACCACGTCCTTCTTCGACGCCTACCCGAAGCAGGACGCGAAGAGGGCGAAGGCCCTGCTCACCGCGGCCGGGGTGACGACGCCGGTCCGCTTCACCTACGGCTACGCCGAGAACCGCGGCTCCTCCGAGGCGGAGGCCACGGCCATCAAGAAGCAGCTGGAGGCGAGCGGCCTGTTCAAGGTGACCCTCAAGGGCTACGCGTGGACCGCCTTCCAGGAGGCCTGGGCCACCGGCAAGCTGGACGCGTACGCCGTCGGCTGGGTCGCCGACTACCCGGACCCCGACACCTTCGGCGCGCCGCTCGTCGGCACCAAGGGAACCATGAACACCGGCTACAGCAACAAGGCCGTCGACCAGCTGATTCAGGCCAGCCAGCGGTACGCCGACCGCGGCGACGCCGCCTCGGACTTCAGCACGCTGCAGCAGGACGTCGCCCACGACGTGCCGGTCATCCCGCTGTGGCAGGGCAAGGAGTACGTCCTGAGCACCGAGGACGTCGGCGGCGGCCAGTATCTCGACGACGGCACCGGTGTGTTCAGGCTCTGGACCCTCAACTGGATCTGACGCGAACGCGCGGCGTTGACATTCGCCCCGGTGACGTCGGACGCTCACCTGACGCACGGCCATGTGACGGAGGTGTGCGCGGGGTGAGGAGCAGACGTGTTGAGACGCAACTCCTTCCGGCTGCCCCGGCATCCGGCATCCGTCGCTCTGGCCAGACGCCGGGTCCGGGACCATCTGGCCGACTGGGGGCACGGCCCGGACGATCCGGCGCTGGCGGACGCGGTACTGCTGGTGTCCGAGCCGGCGACCAACGTCGTACGCCATGGGCCGCTCCTGGAGCGGGAGTTCGAGGTGGCTGTGACCGCACTCGCCGACGGCTCCTGTCTCATCGAGGTCTCGGACGAAGGGCAGCTGGAACCCCGATTACGGCTGGTCGGCGATCGGGAGGAGAGCGGCCGCGGCCTGCATCTGGTGGAGACCGTCGCCGCGGCCTGGGGGGTGTGGAGCAGAGGGCGCCACGGCAAGACCGTGTGGGCCCTCGTCATGACCAACGGCTGAACACCGATGGGAGAGTTACGTCCGTTCCGCCGTACGGGACGGCAGCGTGACCGTCACGGCCAGACCCTGGCCCGGTGACGTGCACACCGCGACCTCCCCGCCGTGCGCCTGCACCACCCCCTGCACGATCGCCAGGCCCAGCCCGCTGCCCGCACCGCCGCCGGCCCGGAAGAAGCGGTCGAAGACCCGCGCCGCGTCCTGTTCGCACAGCCCCGGACCCTCGTCCGCGACACACACCCGTACGACCCCGTCCTCCCGCTCCACACCCAGCCGCACCGCCACGTCCGCGGGCGTGTGCGTGCGTACGTTGCCCACCAGGTTGCCCAGCACCTGTCTCAGCCCCGACTCGTCGGCGTGCACCAGCACGGAGCCGTCGGCCGCGACCTTGATGGGCCGGTCCGGCTGCTGCACCCGCAGGTCCTCGGCCGCGTCCCGCACCAGGCGGCTCACGTCGACGTTCCGGAAGCGCAGTTCGGGCTGCTGGTCGAGCCGGGCCAGGGTGAGCAGTTCGTCGACCAGCCGCCCCATGCGGTCCGTCTCCGCCAGCACCCGCTCCCAGGCCCGCTTGCGCTCGTCCGGGTCGCTGAGCATGCCCTTGTCGTACAGCTGGAGATAGCCGCGTATCGCGGACAGCGGGGTGCGCAGCTCGTGCGAGGCGTCGGCGACGAAGCGGCGCAGCTGGGCCGCGCTGTGCTCGCGCGTGCGGTACGCCGACTCCACCTGGTGGAGCATCGAGTTGAGGGCGAGCCGCAGCTGTTCGACCTCCTCGGTCGGATGGTGGCTGGAGGGCACGCGCCGGGTCAGGTCGCCCTCGGCTATCGCCGTCGACGTCTCCACCATGTCCTCCAGCGGCCGCATCCGGCGGCTGACGCTCATCATCGTGAGCCAGGCCAGCAGCGCCAGCAGCAGCGTGCCGATGGCGAGGTCGAGCTTGAGGGCCTTGAGCATGCCGTTGTGGAGGGCGTCCGTGGAGGTGGCGAACAGGATGTACGTGCCGTCGGCGAGGCGGGTCGCGGTGGCGCGGTAGCGGGCGCCGTGCACCTCGATGTCGTGCGGGTCGGCGGCCGCGGCGAGGGCGCGGGGATCGTCCACCGCGCTCGCGAGGGCGCGCTGGGTGTCCGTCGGTGCGAAACGGGCCAGGGAGACCGGTTTCCCGTGCGCGTCGACGGCGGTGAGGATCGAGTCCGGCCGGGCCTGTTCGTCGTGCTGCGGCAGGAACCGGTCGCGGACGATCGCCAGCGCGCCCAGCGCGTCGATCTGGTCCATCGTGAGCGAACCGCCCAGCGACTGCCGGGTCTTGTTGAGGTTGGCGTCGACCTGGTTCAGCAGGTAGTACCGCATGCCCATCAGGCTGACCGCGGTCGCCGCGACGATGCCGAGGGCCAGCAGCGCGACGTTCGCAAGCGTCAGCTTGGCGCGCAGCGAATGGATGCCGCGCTCGCAGTGCGGCCACCGGATCCTCATGCCAGCCCGTATCCCACACCACGCCGCGTGGTGATCATCGGCGGGCCGAGCGCGTCCAGCTTGCGCCGCAGATAGCTGATGTAGGTCTCCACGACGGTCGACTCGGGCGGGGTGTGCTCGTACTGCCAGACATGGCGCAGGAGTTGTTCCTTGGGCACGATCCGGCCGCCGTTGCGCACCAGGAAGCGCAGCAGGGCGTACTCGGTGGGGGTGAGCTCGACGGTGCGGCCGGCGCGGTGGACGCTGTACGTCGTCTCGTCCAGCTCAAGGTCGCCGTAGCGCAGCGGGGGCCGCTGCGGCAGGACGTCGGCCGTGCGGGTGCGCCGCAGCACCGCGGTGATGCGGGCGACGACCTCGTCGATGTTGAACGGCTTGGTGATGTAGTCGTCGCCGAAGCCGAGGGCGCCGACGACCTCGGCGGGCGAGTCGCGCGCGGTCAGGAAGACCAGCGCCAGGTCGGGCCGCCTGGCGCGCAGTTCGCGCCCCAGCGCCCGCCCGTCCCCGTCCGGGAGCATGACGTCGAGCAGCGCCGCGTCGGGCCGGGTGCGCTCGGCGAGCGCGAGGGCCTCGCGGACGGTGCCCGCGATCATCACCTCGAACCGGTGGTAGCGCAGGGCGATGGCGAGGACGTCCGCGATGCTCGGCTCGTCCTCCACCACCAGCACGGTGCCTGGAGCCGTCGTCATGCCCCCAGTATCGGGCGGGGCACTGACAGTGGGGCCGGATCCGTCTTTGGAGTTCCTTGAGAGTCATGGCGCAGCCCACCCTCGCGCGAGCCGCGCCCCCAATCCTGTTGCCCAGGACCTGGGGGACCGACCGACGACCGACAAGGAGCGTTGAATCGTGACGGCATTGGCACGGTGGTGCTATCGGCACCGGCTGGTGGTCCTGTTGCTGTGGGTGGGGGCGCTGTTCGGCCTGGGCTTCTCGGCCTCGACGGCGGGAACGAACTACGCGAACGTCTTCTCCCTCCCGGACACGGACTCCAAGAGCGCGTACGACCTGATGGAGAAGGCCTTCCCGAACACCTCGGGCGACACCGACACGGTGGTGTGGAAGACCGACCAGGGCTCGGTGAGGGACCAGGCGGTCCGCTCCCGGATCACGCCCGCCCTCGACAGGATCGCGAAGATGACCGGCGTGGGCGCGGTGACCAGCCCGTACACCGGAGCCCGGGGAGCCGCGCAGATCAGCGGTGACGGCAAGATCGCGTACGCCCAGCTGACCTTCGCCAAGCGTGCGAACGAGGTGCCCAAGGATCTCGTCCAGAAGGTCGTCGACACCGCGCGGGCGGCTGAGAAGGGCGGTCTGCAGGTCGAGTTGGGCGGCCAGGCCATCCAGCGCGTCCAGGCGCCGCCGCAGGGTCTGTCGGAGATGGTCGGCATCGTCGCGGCTGCCGTCGTGCTGTTCCTGGCCTTCGGCTCGTTCTTCGCGATGATGCTGCCGATCGCCATCGCGGTCTTCGGCGTCGGTATGGGCCTGTTCTCCACCCAGTTGCTCAGCCACACCACCGACATCCCCGACATCGCCCCGCTGCTCGCCTCCCTGATCGGCCTCGGCGTCGGCATCGACTACGCGCTGTTCATCGTGACCCGGCACCGGCGCGGCATCCTGCGGGGCCTTGACCCCGAGGAGTCCGCGGTCACGGCCCTCAACACCTCGGGCCGGGCGGTGCTGTTCGCGGGCGGCACGGTCTGCATCGCACTCGCCGGGATGCTCGTGACGCAGCTGCGCTTCCTGGACGGGGTGGTCATCGGAACGTCCCTGACGGTCGTGCTCAGCGTCATGGCCGCCACCACCCTGCTCCCGGCCCTGCTCGGCTTCCTGGGCCCGCGGGTGCTCAGCCGCCGCCAGCGCCGCCGCCTGGCGGCCGAGGGCCCCGAGCCGGAGCGGGCGAGCGGCCTCGCGGCCCGCTGGTCGACGAACGTCGAGAAGCGCCCCCGCAGGATCGCGGCACTCGCCCTGGTCGTCATGGCCGTCCTCGCCATTCCGGTGCTGTCGCTCCGTCTCGGCGCCACCGACCAGGGCAACGACGACGCCTCGACGACCACCAGGAAGGCGTACGACCTGCTCGCCGAGGGCTTCGGCCCCGGCTTCAACGGCCCGCTCCAGGTGGTCAGCGTGAGCGGTGACACCGCCACCCTGGTCAAGGGCATCGAGTCGACCCCCGGGGTGGCCCGAGTGGCCGCACTGCCGCCCGCGCAGGGCGTGACGGTCATCCAGGTCGTACCGAAGACGTCACCGCAGTCCAAGGAGACGGACGATCTGATCGACACCCTGCGGGACCGGGTGATCCCGAAGGCCGGGGCCCAGGCCCATGTCGGCGGTGTGACGGCGGTGTCCAAGGACTTCGCTTCCGTCACCGGCGACCGCCTGCCGCTGTTCATCGCGACGATCATCGGCCTCGGCTTCCTGCTCCTGCTGATCGCCTTCCGCTCCCTGGTGGTACCGCTGACGGCCGCCCTGATGAACCTGATCGCCGCGGCGGCCTCCTTCGGCGTCCTCGTCGCGGTCTTCCAGTGGGGCTGGGGCCTGGATCTGCTGGGCCTGGGCAAGGAGGGCCCGATCAACGCCTTC
Organism: Streptomyces guryensis; assembly: GCF_021261325.1. GTDB lineage: Bacteria > Actinomycetota > Actinomycetes > Streptomycetales > Streptomycetaceae > Streptomyces > Streptomyces guryensis. The sequence continues at coordinate 110,047 of NZ_JAJSBI010000003.1, forward strand.
CTGCCGGTCATCATGCTGTCCCTCCTCTTCGGCCTCTCGATGGACTACCAGGTGTTCCTGGTGAGCCGGATGCACGAGGAGTGGGTGCACACGCGCGACAACGCGCGCGCGGTGCGCGTCGGCCTGGCGGAGACCAGCCGGGTCATCAACTCCGCGGCCCTGATCATGGTCTGCGTGTTCCTGGCCTTCGTCCTGAGCGGTGACTCGGGGGCGGCGATGGCGGGCGTGGGCCTGGCCGCCGCGGTGGCCCTGGACGCGTTCATCCTCCGTACGGCACTGGTGCCGGCCGCGATGCATCTGCTGGGGAACTCCAACTGGTGGCTGCCGGAGTGGCTGGAGAAACGGCTTCCGCACCTGGCGGTCGAGTCGAAAGAGGAGGGATTCGAAGCGCCGGCCTCGGACGGCCCGGCCTCCGTGGTCCACGGCTTCATACGCACCGCTGACGGCGAACCGGTGGACGGCGCCTCGGTGATGCTGCTGTCGAAGGGCGGGCGGCGGCTGGACGGGGTGACGTCACTGGCGGACGGCTCGTACATCGTGTCGGTACCGGCGCCGGGGACCTATCTGCTGGCGACGACGGCGACGGCGTACGGCTCACGGGCGGCACAGGTCGTGGTGGCGGGCGGACCACTGGTGTACGACGTGGAGCTGGCGGAGGGGGAGGTGGACGCGGTGAACTGACCGCGTCAGGACGACTTGCCGGGGGTCGGCAGCACCTTCGTCATCCCCGGCAGGAAGTCCGTGAACAGCTCGTGCACCTCCCGCACCAGCGGCCGCAGCACTCGGAACCTGGCCAGCGACACACCACGGGCCGTCAGCCGGGCCCCCCGCTCGGCCAGCCGGTAGCTCCGCTCCCGGCCCTCGGTCCGGTCGAAGATCCAGTACAGGACCAGTCCCATCTGGGAGAGCCACATCAACTCGGGCAGGACATCGCGGAGTTCCTCCGGGACCTTGGTCTTCGTCGCTCCCTCCAGCACCTCCCGGTGGACGGAGATGGCCTCCACGCGTGCGTGCTCCGACTCCTCGGAGAACGGGCTGAGCGGGCTGTCCGGGTCGGCGGCGTTCTTGAAGAACTGGACCGCGAACTCGTGGTACGGCGTGGCGATGTCCAGCCACGTCTTCAGGACGCCCGCGAGCCGCGCCTCCAGGTCGGTCTCCCGGTCCAGGACCTCCCGGATCGCCGCCCGGTGCTCGGCGGCCAGCCGGTCGTAGAACCCCTGGATCAGGTGTTCCTTGCCGGCGAAGTAGTAGTACGCGTTGCCGACGGAGACCCCGGCCTCCTGGGCGATGGCCCGCATCGTCGTCTTCTCGTAGCCCCGCTCCTGGAACAGCCGCATCGCGGTCTCCAGGATCAGCGCACGGGTCTGCTCGGACTTGCTGGGGTTGCCGCCCTCGTCGGGGCCGTCGTTCTTCGCAGGCACGGAAAGAGAGCCTACGGGGTGGCACAGGAGCCGCCGTCGCAGCCCGGTGCGCTGTACGTCCAGCCCTGCCCCGGCTGGTAGGCCCACCCGTCCGCGCGGCGGTACACCTGCCCGCCCCACATGGCGCCCCGCCACTTCGCGGCCGCGAGGACCGCCCCTCTGGCGAGCCTCGCCCCCGACGGCGTGCTGAGCCGGTGGGCGAGCGGCCGGTGCTCGCGCAGCGCCCACAGGGTGACGATCCAGGCGGCGGCCGCCCGGTAGACCTGCCCCGCGTCGCCGACGACGGTGATCTCGTCGAGGGTGGCGCCGTGGTCGAGGCCGGGGAAGCGCCGCCGGGCCTCCTCCGATGCCGCGGGCACGAGTTCCAGCGGCACCAGCTGCGGCTGCCGTACCAGCCAGTCGCGCAGGAAGGCGCAGAGCGCGCACTCGGCGTCGTACAGAACGGTGAGCCGGCGGACCGGGACCCGGTCCGCCTTCGTGGCAGTCGCCTCGCTCATGCCCCGACCCAGTCCTGCGGCGCGACCGGCGGCACCTGCTCCCGCTCCAGCATCCCGCGCCGCCGGATCCTGTTGAGGACGTACACGTTGCCCAGGTGCATCACACCCAGCACCAGCAGCACCACGCCGAGCTTGGTCGACAGGGCCTCGAAGATCTCCCGGGTGTCCTCGATGGTCTCGTCGCCGCTCAGGTACAGGGCGACGAAGCCGAGGTTGACGAGGTAGAAGCCGACCACCAGGAGGTGGTTGACGGCCTCGGCGAGCTTCTCGTTCCCCTTCAGCACGTCGGCGAGGAAGATCCGCCCGTTGCGGCTGAGCGTGCGGGCCACCCAGATGGTCAGCGCGATGCTGACCAGCAGGTAGATGACGTAGGCGATGACCGTGCGGTCCATGCCCCACCCCTTCTTGAACGCGTTCAAAACGCTGACAGGGGTGACTGTAGACCTGTTTTTGAACACGTTCAAGTCGGATGGGGCATCGCGAGACGCGGCATCGCGGGGGTGGCTCGGGGGGTCCGCGGCCTCAGGGCCTGCGGCCGAGTTCCGGGCGCTTGCTGTAGTCCGTGAACCCGATGACGTTCCCCCACGGGTCGGCGATCTCGGCGGTCCAGCCGGTGGCGACGGAGAAGGGGTCGTCGAGGAGCGGGATGCCCGCCGCGGCGAGGGAACGGGCCGCGGTCCGCGCGTCGGCCACCTCGATCCACACACGCGTCGAGGGCCACGGCGGAGACCGGTGCCCCAGCTCCTCCTCCTGCCGCAGCAGAAGCCCCGGTGTCTCGCCCCCGACCTTCAGCAGCGCGATCCCGGCCTCGTCGAACCGGAAGCCCACCGTGAACCCGGCGCGCTCGTAGAAATCGATCGCCACGGCGAGGTTCCCGACGGGCAGCAGGACGTTGTCGAATCCGAGCAGTTCGTACGACTGGTCATCTGACATACCGTCAGAATAGGAGGGGCGGCGCGCGCTCGGTGGGGACCGGCCGTGCGGGGTCACTCATTGGGGCGAGCGACACCGTTCGTGGAGCCGGGTCCCAGCGGACGCGTACGAGCAAGGGCCCCGCCCCCGGAACGGATTCCGGGAGCGGGGCCCTCAGCGACGTACGCGACGTACGGGAGACCTCGGGAAGGAGGTCAGAAGCGGCGCGTGATCAGTGCCCGCTTCACTTCCTGGATCGCCTTCGTGACCTCGATACCGCGCGGGCAGGCGTCCGTGCAGTTGAAGGTCGTGCGGCAGCGCCACACGCCGTCACGGTCGTTCAGGATCTCCAGGCGCTGCTCGCCGGCCTCGTCGCGCGAGTCGAAGATGAAGCGGTGCGCGTTGACGATGGCGGCCGGACCGAAGTACTGGCCGTCGTTCCAGAAGACCGGGCAGGACGACGTGCACGCGGCGCACAGGATGCACTTCGTGGTGTCGTCGAAGCGCTCGCGGTCCTCGGCCGTCTGGAAACGCTCGCGGGTGGGCTCGTTCGTGTCCTTCGTGATGAGGAAGGGCATGACGTCCCGGTACGCCTGGAAGAACGGCTCCATGTCGACCACGAGGTCCTTCAGGACCGTCAGGCCCTTGATGGGCTCGACCGTGATCGGCTTCTCGGGGTTGATGTCCTTGATGAGGGTCTTGCAGGCAAGACGGTTCTTGCCGTTGATCCTCATCGCGTCCGAGCCGCAGATGCCGTGGGCACAGGAGCGGCGGAAGGTCAGCGTGCCGTCGACGTCCCACTTGATCTTGTGGAGGCCGTCGAGGACGCGCTCCTTGGGGTCGATCTCCAGCTGGAAGTCTTCCCAGACCGCCTCGGCCGAGACCTCCGGGTTGAACCGGCGGACGCGGAAGGTGACGGTGATGTACGGGGAGTCGGCGAAGCCGGGCTCGGGGGCCGCGTCCGCCTTCTCCAGAGTCGGGGTTGCCATCAGTACTTACGCTCCATCGGCTGGTAGCGGGTCTGGACGACCGGCTTGTAGTCGAGACGGATGGACTCGGCGCCGTCGTCGCCCACCTCGCGGTACGCCATGGTGTGGCGCATGAAGTTGACGTCGTCGCGGTTCGGGTAGTCCTCGCGGTAGTGACCGCCGCGGGACTCCTTGCGGGCCAGGGCGGACACGGCCATGACCTCGGCCAGGTCGAGCAGGTTGCCCAGCTCGACGGCCTCCAGCAGGTCGGTGTTGAACCGCTTGCCCTTGTCCTGGATCGACACGTTCTTGTAGCGTTCGCGCAGCTCGGCGATCTTCTCGACCGCCGTCTTGATCGTCTGCTCGGTGCGGAACACCATGACGTTCGCGTCCATGGTCTCCTGCAGCTCGCGGCGCAGGACCGCCACGCGCTCGGTACCGGTGGACGTACGCAGCCGCTCGATCTGCGAGACCACCAGCTCCGCCGGGTTCTCCGGGAGTTCGACGTACTCCGCCGTCTGGCTGTACTCCGCCGCCGCGATGCCGGCCCGGCGGCCGAACACGTTGATGTCGAGCAGCGAGTTGGTGCCCAGGCGGTTGGCGCCGTGCACCGACACACAGGCGACCTCGCCGGCCGCGTACAGGCCCGGGACCACCGTCGTGTTGTCGCTGAGGACCTCACCCTCGACGTTCGTCGGGATGCCGCCCATCGCGTAGTGCGCGGTGGGCTGGATCGGGATCGGGTCCGTGTAGGGCTCGATACCGAGGTACGTGCGCGCGAACTCGGTGATGTCGGGCAGCTTGGCGTCCAGCTGCTCCGGCGGGAGGTGCGTGAGGTCCAGGTAGACGTGGTCGCCCTCGGGACCGCAGCCGCGGCCCTCGCGGATCTCCGTGTAGATGGAGCGGGAGACGACGTCACGGGACGCGAGGTCCTTCATGACCGGCGCGTACTTCTCCATGAAGCGCTCGCCGTCCTTGTTGCGGAGGATGCCGCCCTCACCACGGGCGCCCTCCGTCAGCAGGATGCCCATGCGCCAGATGCCGGTCGGGTGGAACTGGAAGAACTCCATGTCCTCCAGCGGCAGCCCGCGCCGGTAGACGGCGGCCTGGCCGTCACCGGTCAGGGTGTGCGCGTTCGACGTCACCTTGAAGAACTTGCCGGTGCCGCCGGACGCGTAGATCACGGCCTTCGCCTGGAAGACGTGGATCTCACCGGTGGCGAGTTCGTACGCGACGACGCCCGCCGAGCGCTTCACACCGTCGACCTCGGTGATCAGCTGGTCGAGGACGTAGAACTCGTTGAAGAACTCCACGCCCTCCTTCACGCAGTTCTGGTACAGCGTCTGGAGGATCATGTGGCCGGTGCGGTCGGCCGCGTAGCAGGAGCGGCGGACGGGCGCCTCACCGTGGTTACGGGAGTGGCCGCCGAATCGCCGCTGGTCGATCGTCCCGTCGGGCGTCCGGTTGAACGGCAGGCCCATCTTCTCCAGGTCGAGGACGGAGTCGATGGCCTCCTTCGCCAGGATCTCGGCGGCGTCCTGGTCGACCAGGTAGTCACCGCCCTTGACCGTGTCGAAGGTGTGCCACTCCCAGTTGTCCTCCTCCACGTTGGCCAGCGCGGCGGCCATGCCGCCCTGCGCGGCGCCCGTGTGGGAGCGGGTGGGGTAGAGCTTGGTCAGCACGGCGGTGCGGCTGCGCTTCGTCGACTCGATGGCGGCGCGCATACCGGCGCCGCCGGCGCCGACGATGACGGTGTCGTACTTGTGGATCTTCATGGTGGTTGCCTCAGCCCCGTGCCTAGCGGATGTTCGGGTCGAAGGTGAAGATCACCAGCGTGCCCAGCAGGATGGTGAACACCGTGGCGGTGTAGAGCAGGCCCTTGAGCCACAGCCGGGTGTTCGCGCGCTCCGCGTAGTCGTTGATGACCGTGCGCAGGCCGTTGGCGCCGTGCAGCATCGCGAGCCACAGCATGAGCAGGTCCCAGACCTGCCAGAACGGGCTCGCCCAGCGGCCTGCCACGAAGGCGAAGCCGATCTTCGAGACGCCGCCGTCCAGCACGAGCTGGATGAGCAGGTGGCCGAGGACCAGGACGACGAGCACGATGCCGGACAGGCGCATGAAGAGCCAGCCGTACATCTCGAAGTTGCCCCGGGTCGACTTCGGGGACTTCTTGGTGCGCTTGCGCGGGGCCTCGATCAGGGGCGCCGGGTTGTCGACGTTGTGGACGGAGCCGCCCTCGACGGGGCCGATCCCGGACGCGGTGGTTTCAGTGGTGGCCATCGGTCTCAGCTCCCGAACAGTTCACGAGCGGCGTGGCCGAGGACGGGGTAGATCGCCCCGAGCATCAGCACGACCCACAGGCCCACGACGGACCAGAGCATCTGCTTCTGGTAGCGCGGGCCCTTCGACCAGAAGTCGACGGCGATGACGCGCAGGCCGTTCAGTGCGTGGAAGAGGATGGCGGCGACGAGGCCGTACTCCAGCACAGCGACGATCGGGGTCTTGTACGTGGCTACGACCTTGTCGTAGTCCTCGGGTGAGACACGGACGAGAGCGGTGTCCAGCACGTGAACGAACAGGAAGAAGAAGATGAGGACGCCGGTGACTCGATGAGCCACCCAGGACCACATTCCTTCCCGGCCGCGGTACAGCGTTCCAGCCGGCACGGAAGTCCCTCCGGGAGCGGGGATTGGGGCCGCGCCGGCTTTGCCTGTCGGTCGGGCCCGGCCGGGTACGGTCCACCGGCCCCCAGCATGGTAGCCAGCCGCCGCCTTGGTGCTTACAGGGGGCCTACCGGTGTGATCAAAGTGGCACGCGGATGGGTTAGCGTATGCGGCTTCTGAGGTGGGGTGTCCTGGTTCATTTGCTCGGTGCGGCGCCGTCGGGGCTTGTCGCGCCCACGCGGCGGCAGCAGCAAATCGTCACAGTCCCGCGCCCCTGAGGAGGTGGACCACGCGTCCTCTTGCAAGGCGCCGGAGCTCCTCCGCCGCAACTACGCGTTCTTCCTCCGGATCGTTTGTGAGGCGTGAGCGGATGCCTGCCAAAGCGTGATCCAGGGCCTCAGCCGGGGGCAGGCCCTCCAGGCAGATCACGAAGGCGTGGCCGAACTTCGCCTCGTAGGCCGCGTGGGCCGCGCTCAGGGCCGTGTAGGCGATTGCGTACGTTTCGTCCGGCAATGGCGGCAGTGTCTCGCCCGCCAGGGCTTCCGACAGGTCCGTCGGGGAAAGGTCGTACGCGGCCTCGTCCGATGCGGCGAGTAGGGCGTCGATGTCCGGGTAGGGGCGGTGGTCTGCCACCCGGTGGGCCCAGCGGAGGCTGCGGAGGCAGCCCAGGAGGAGCTTGCGGGCCTCGTACGCGGGGGCGACGTTGAAGGCGTCCAGGATGGTGGGCAGCGCCGGTATGGCGGCGACTCGGCCAGGAAGGTGTGTGGGCGTCACGTGTGTTTCGGCAGAGGATGCTGTGGGAGCTGCGAGAGATGTGGTCTTACGTTATCGATATGGGGCGCGCCGTGTCCGACGGATGCCCGAATTTCACCCGCAAGAGAGAGTTTTGGAACGCGTGGTGGACGCGTCGTGTTGTCTGTGGGCTTTAGGTTGAAGCCGTGAGCCAGCACCGGCGCCGGTCTCCGGCGCAGAACGTGAAGCAGCAGCGGCGCGTGATCATCGCGAGTGCGATCGCCGGGACCGTCGCGCTCGGGATCGGCCTGGGGCTCTGGGCCTCCGGCGACGACAGCGGGCCGGCCGGGTCGGCGCAGCAGCAGTCGCCGTCCGCCGCCCGGTCCGCGGCGGCGTCCGGCGCCTCGCAGGACGGGAGTGCGGCGCCCCGCCCGACCCGTTCGTACCCCCTGTCACAGGCTCCCCGCACCATCCCCGCCGTGCGCTCCCACACCGCGGCGCGCGGTCCCGGCTGGCGTCCGGTGCGGGGTGAGCGCGTCGTGGTGAACGACGCCGATCTGGCCGACGAGGGTCGCCTGATCGCCGGTGAGCTCGGGCTGACGTACGCGGGTGAGAAGCAGGACGTGCAGGCCGGGGACGTACGACTGGCGCTGGGCGACGGGGAGGGGGCGAACCCGGAGTCGTATGCGATGACCGTGCGCGGTGGGCGGGTGAACATCAGCGGGCCGACGGATGCCGGTGTGTTCTACGGCACGCGGACGCTCAAGCAGGAGGTGCACGGCGGGGGCACCGCGCCCGAGGGGGTCGTGAACGACCAGCCGGCCAAGCCGGTGCGCGGGTTCATGCTGGACATCGCCCGCAAGCACTTCACCGCGAGCTGGATCGAGGACCGGGTGCGGGAGCTCGGGGACCTGAAGTTCAACCAGCTGGGGCTGCACTTCTCCGACGACCAGGGGTTCCGTATCGAGTCGGACACGCATCCCGAGATCGTGTCGCAGCAGCATCTGACGAAGGCCGAGGTGAAGCAGATCGTCGATCTCGCCGCCAGTCGGCACATCACCGTCGTGCCCGAGATCGACTCGCCGGGGCATCTGGGGGCCGTCATCGCCGCCCACCCCGATCTGCAGCTGCGCAACGCGCAGGGCGTGGCGGCGAAGGGGGCCGTCGACATCTCGAAGCCGGCCGCCGCCAAGATCGTCGATGATCTGCTCAACGAGTACGCCGGTCTCTTCCCCGGCAACCAGTGGAATCTCGGCGGCGACGAGTACCTGGCGCTGATGGTGTCCAACCCGTCCGCCTCCTATCCGCAGCTCGCCGCCGCGGCCGTGAACAAGTACGGGTCCGGTGGCACCGTCTCCGATCTGACCACCGGGTGGCTCAACGACCGGGCCGCCACGATCCGCGCCCACGGTCGGACCATGCGGGTGTGGAACGACGGGTTCTTCCGAGGGGCGTCCGTGCAGCCCGCGAAGGATCTGCAGGTCGCGTACTGGACGGGCAAGGAGATCGGCGCGCGGCAGCCGGTGGAGTATCTGAGTGCCGGGCGGAAGCTGATCAACTACAACGACGAGTTCCTGTACTACGTCCTCGGACAGCCCAACAACTTCGTCTATCCGACCGGGCAGCGGATCTACGAGCAGTGGACGCCACGCGTGGTGCGCGGCACGCAGGCGGTGCCGGCGCAGTACGACGGGCAGATTCTCGGCGGGTCCTTCGCCGTGTGGTGCGACCTGTCGAACTCCCAGACGCAGGACCAGGTCGCGGCCGGGATCCGGATGCCGCTGCGGGCGACCGTGCAGAAGCTGTGGGATCCGGGGCGGCCGGGGCTGTCGTGGACGCAGTTCAAGGCGCTGGCCGGAAAGCTGGGCTGAGCGCGCCCGGCCGCCGCCCGGCCGCCCGGGGCCTCTTGGCCGATACGCCTGCGAACGGGCGTACGACTGTGGTGTATTCGGCGCGGGCCGAAGCAGAGACAGCCGTGGGGGGCCGGGATGGGCTACTGGGGGTACTTCGTCGTGGGCCGCAGCGAGCGGCCGCTTGCCGAGCTCGACGCGCTCGCGGGGGCGAAGGGCATGCTGCAGCGGTCGTCTGCGGCCGGTGGCTGGCAGGTGTGGGAGTACCCGAGCGGGGACGGCGAGGTCGGGAACATGAACGTCCTCGCCGCCGATACCGGGGCGCCCGCGCTCTTCGGATACGTCATGGACAGCGACTGTGTTGTGGTGGAGGCGGCGGCGCCCGAGAGCGGGGCGTGGACGACGTGCCTCGCGCGGGCCGCGATGGCCGGGTACCTCGGCGCCGCGAGCGAGGGGCTCACGATCGAGGACTACTTCCTGGAGCCGCGTGACGCCGCCGGCCGGGCGGTCGCCTGGGCCGCCGAGGCGGGGCACGACGCGGACACCGGGCCGTTGCTCGACGTTCTGACCGCCGACGCCGATCCGTTGGCCGAAAACCTCTTTTTCCAGTTGCTCGACCGGCTCGGTGTGGTACCGCTGTGACACTCCCGGGCCGTCGCACGCAGTAAGGGGAAGTGTGGGCTCCGTAAGGGAAGAGCCCTGCTGGGCCCGGTACGGGACCCGCAGAAGGAGGCGTGGATGAGCCTGGTGGAACTGATCGCTCAGGCCGACGAACGCGGACTGGCCGCCAGCGGGTTGGCTTGTTTGGATCGGTGTGTGCCACTTCTGGGTGGTGACGACGAGGTCCTGCGGCCCCTGTGGGCCAGCCTTGCGGACTCCGGCGACGTCGGTGACTGGGGTGAGCGGCTGGAATACGCGCGCGGGAGGCTCGGCGGGGCCGAGGAGCCCGGCGAGGGCGAGGCCGCACTGCTGGCCCGCCGGATGCTGGCCGCCGCGCCGGCCGAACCGACCGCCGGGCAGGTACGGGTGTGGGCGGACGCCTGCTCGGTCGCTGCGCTGCAGATACATCGGCTGCTGGATCCCCTGGTGGACGAGGCGTCTTCGGTCGACTCGCGTCGGGAGGGGCGTACGGAGGGGATGTCGCCGCTCGTCGCTGCGGAGTTGCGGCGACAGGTCGCCGTACTTGAGTTGCTTGCCGGGCATGGGGCGGGGGGGTTGCGGCGGGCGTTGGAGGTGTCGATCGAGGGGCGGCGGGTTTTGCAGGCGGTGGTGTCGCGTCGGGCGCGGCGCGGGTAGGGGGTGACGGTTGGTGGGCGGCTGCGGGTTCGTTGTGGCTGGTCGCGCAGTTCCCCGCGCCCCTGAAAAGCCGCTGTCCGCGTCCCCGGAAAAGCGGCTGTCCGCGTTGCGGGAAGGCCGCTGCCGCGCCCCGGGAAAGTCGTGTCCGTGTTGTCCCCGGGACGGCCGCTGTCCGCGTCCTGGGAAGGCCGCTGCCGCGCCCCCGGGAAAGTCGTGTCCGTGTTGTCCGCGGGACGGCCGCTCCCGCGCCCCGGGAAAGTCGCTGCCCGCCGCCCCCGGGAGGCGGCGGCCTGCACGTCTGAGGTGGGGAGTCAGCGGAGTAGGCACTTCACCACGGCGTCGCCGTAGTCGGCCGTCTGGGTGTAGAAGGTCGTCAGGTCGCGGTGGGTCGTGGTGAAGAGGGCGTGGGTTTCCTGTTCCGTGGCGGGGCCGCCGTAGCGGGGGAGGAGTGCGGCGCGGGCCTCGCTCCACAGGGCTTCGACGTCGGCCGATATGAGGAACACGGCCACCTGGGCCGTCTGGGCGGCGGTCAGGAGGAGGAAGGGGGGCTCGCCGGGGTCGTGGTGCGGGACCGGGCGGCCGCCGAGGACCACGTGGGACCGGGGACCCTCCTCGGCGCGGTGCGGGGGTGCTCCCGCGTAGAGGGCGTCGTGGTCGGCGTAGTGGTGGTCCAGCATCTCCTCCCGGTGGCGGTCGATCCGGAGGCGCACGGTGTCCCAGTCGTCCTGGAACAGTCGTTGCAGCCAGTTCGCGCTGTTGCGCAGGGCCGAGGGCGGCACCGCGCGGAGATGGAAGTACAGGCTCATCAGTGAGAGGAGCGCACGGAAGGGGCGAAGCGTCACTCCCGGGCAGAACTCGCACGTGAGGGGGGCCTGTGGCCGTACTGCGGCGGCTATGGGGCGGTCCTGCACCGTTCCAGGGAACTTCCCGGAAAACGCGTGACGGATGGGCTGCCGACCCCGCTCCTGTGTATGTGACTACCTTCCACGAGACCAGGCCGAGCGCGGCGACGAAGCCCGTGCGGTGGGCGGCTGACGCGGTCGCCGCGATGCGTGAGGGCGCACGGCTGCGCCTCGACTACTCGGCGCAGAGCCTGTGGCGCGTCGACCGGATGATCGAGGGGATACGCCAGGAAGGGGCGCCGTACGCCGCCGTGGAGAGCGTGTTGCGCGGCTTCGGGGCCTACGCCGGTGAAGTGATCGCCCGTCAGACCGGCGCCGAGTGGTGGACGACCGGCGGCGACCACTGGATACGTACCCCGGACGGGCGGATGTGGGACCCCTTCGACGAGGCCCGGCGCTGCTGGAACGGAGACGGTTCGCTGCGGCTGCTGTGCCGGGATGCGACCGTCCGCACATGACCGAGGCGGCAAAATCGCCGTAATAAGAGACGCTGGCGTTCCCAAAGTGGAGGGGGCGGGAGCACGATGGGGTCATGGCTGACAACCGTCGTTGGTGGGCTCTCGTCGTCATCGCGCTCGCCCAGTTGATGGTCGTCCTCGACATGACCATCGTGAACATCGCCCTGCCCTCGGCCCAGGCCGCGCTGCACATGTCGGACGGGAACCGGCAGTGGGTCATCACCGCGTACACCCTGGCTTTCGGCGGGCTGCTGCTGCTCGGCGGACGGGTCGCCGACCTGGTCGGCCGCAGGAACACCTTCGTGATCGGGCTGCTCGGGTTCGCCGCCGCCTCCGCGCTGGGCGGGGCGGCCGTCAACTCCGGGATGCTGTTCGGGGCGCGGGCCCTGCAGGGCGTGTTCGCCGCGCTGCTCGCCCCGTCCGCGCTGTCGCTGCTCGCGACGACGTTCACCGACCCGAAGGACCGCGGGAAGGCCTTCGGCATCTTCGGCGCCATCATCGGCGCGGGCGCCGCGGTGGGCCTGCTCGCGGGCGGCTTCCTCACCCAGTACCTGAACTGGCGCTGGTGCCTGTACGTCAACGTCCCCATCGCACTGGTCGCCTTCTTCGGCGCGCTGGCCCTGCTCGCACCCGGCGAGCGCCACCCCGACGCGCGCCTCGACGTGCCCGGCGCGCTGCTCGGCTCGGCCGGAATGCTCGCGCTCGTCTACGGCTTCTCCGAGGCGGAGTCGCGGAGTTGGCACGACGGGCTGGTGCTGACGCTGCTCGTCGGCGGGGTCGTGCTGCTCGCGGCGTTCGGGTTCTGGCAGACGCGGGCGCGGGTGCCGTTGCTGCCGATGTCCGTGGTGAAGGACCGTCAGCGGGTCGGTGCCTTCCTCGCGACGCTGCTCGTGACCATCGGCATGTTCGGCGTGTTCCTGTTCCTGACGTACTACATGCAGGGCGTTCTCGGATATTCGCCGGTCAAGACGGGTGTCGCGTATCTGCCCATCACCGCCGGGATGATCGTCGGATCGACCCAGATCGCGGCCCGGGGGCTGGGCAAGGTGCCGCCGCGGATGCTGATGGTGCCGGGGCTGCTGGTGGCGGCCGGCGCGCTCGCGATCATCGCCCAGGTGGGGACCGAACCGGCCTACGCCTCGCACATCCTGCCCGGCATGCTGATGCTCGGACTCGGCATGGGTACCGCGATGATGACCTCCGTCTCGCTGGCCACCGGAAGCGTCGCGCCGCGTGACTCGGGAGCGGCCTCCGCCACCTTCAACACCGCCCAGCAGGTGGGCGGTTCGATCGGCACGGCGCTGCTGAACACCATCGCCGCGACGGTGACGGCGCGCTATCTGACGGCGCATGCGGGGCCGGGGGTCAACCCGCGCTCGCTGCAGGCGGAGGCGACCGTACACGGGTTCAACGTCGCCACCTGGTGGGCGATGGGGTCGCTGCTGCTGGCCGCGGCCATCGCGGGCCTTGTCGTGAACGCGGACCGGGCGCCCACCCCGCAAGCTGCGCAGGAGCGGACGCCCGAACCGGTGGACACGGCGATGTGAACTGTCTTGTGGTGACGGCTACTTGATAGCGCCACTCGACAGCGCCACTCGACAGCGTCACTTGATATCGCTACTTGATGTAGACCAGGCCGTCCGTCGTGATCGTCGGGCGGCCGCTGGTGCCGACCACCACGATCTTCACCGTGTGCTTGGCGCTGGACGACCAGGTCCTCGTCCAGATCGCCTGGCGGTACAGGGTGGTCGAGGACTTCAGGTCGACGGTGCTGACCTTCACGCCGTCGACGTAGACGTACGCCTGACCCGAGGTGGAGGCGCGGCTGACCACCCAGGAGGCGGAGCGGCCGGTGAAGGTCCAGGTCAGGCTCGCGCCCTTCGAGCCGCTGGAGTACGACTTGCCGCCGAGGTAGCCGGTGGAGGAACGGGCCGTCCAGCTGCCGGACCTGGTGGCCGAGGTCTCCTGAAGGATCACCGGGGTGAACGACGCGGACGACGTACGGGTGTTGCCCGCGTAGTCGTACGCCTTCATCGACCAGGTGCTCGCGGTGCCGGACGCGGCGGTGCGGCTGGAGCCGGTGGTGGTCGGGCCGAAGGCGGCGGTCGTCGGGGTCAGCAGGCTCACCGACTTGAGGGCGGCGTTGTCCGTCGCCTTCCAGCCGAGGGTGACCGGGACGGCGCTGGTGTTGACCGTGCCGGTGCGCAGGGAGAGCTTCGGGGCGGTGGTGAAGGCCGGCGCGGTCGTCTCCGCGACGACGTTCAGCGCGGCCGTCGTCGTGGTCCTGCCGGACTGGTGCACGGCCCGCACGGCGACGGTGTGGGTGCCCAGGGCGAGGGTCGCGCCGACCGAGGTGGACGTGCCGGAGGCGGTGGCGGCGACCTTGCCGTCCACCAGCAGCTCGAACCTGGAGATCAGCGAACCCGGCGTGGTCGTCAGGTCGACCTCGAGCCCCTTGGGCAGGCCCGAGCCGGTGGAGCCGTCCTTGTGGACGACCTGGACCTGGACGCCGTCGGAGGGGCCGACCCACAGCGGCTCGGACGCGCCGCGTGCGTCGGCGCCCGCCTCCGGGTCCTGAAGGGGGTCGACGTCCGCCTCCAGGTCCTTCCAGGCGGTCCACTCACCGGTCGCGCTGCTGCGGGTTCGCACCTGGGCCGCGCCGTGCAGCCGCTTGGTCGCCCCCGTCCAGGAGACACCCAGCATCGAGAACTGCCTCGTCTCCGTGCGCGGCAGCTCCCGTCTGCCGCTCGCCGTGCTCTTCAGGGCCAGGTCGTAGACCCGCACCGGTCGCTTGGCCTGTCCGTGGTGGGAGGACGGGCTGGCGACGGCGTACGTCACCACGCCCCCGCCTCCCAGTACCACCGCGCCGAGCGTGACCCACGCCCGTCGTCTCATGCTCCGAGCGGGTCCGTGGCCTGTACGTCACAGCGGTGCGGGAGGAGGGGCGGCTGCCCGCGATCCAGCGGTTCAGCGACGCGGTCGCCGCCCACGCCGGTCTCAGGCCAGGGAGCCTGCGTCTGACCGATTGGCGTGACGTCCTCTCCAACGCCCTCGATGTGACCGCCCGTTCGTCCCACCCGCTCTTGGTGATCGACGAGTTGCCGTACTTGCTTCAGCACTCGCCTGAAATCCCGGGGCTGCTGCAACAGCTTTACGACGAACGCCAGCGGGGTGCCCGGTCCGGTGCCGGGCCGGGGCCGCGGCTGATCCTCTGTGGATCGGCGATGAGCGTCATGCACGAACTGCTTTCGGGGACCAAGCCGCTACGAGGACGCGCCGTTGTCGATCTACGGCTGGGTGCCTTCGACTACCGGGAGAGCCGGGCCTTCTGGCAGATCACCGACCCGCTGACCGCGCTGAAGGTGCACGCGGTCCTGGGCGGAGCTCCTGGCTACCGGCCGGTGGCTGCTCGGCCGCATCCGGACGACGGCTTCGACAGTTGGCTCGCCCGGACGCTGCTGGACCCGGGGCGGGCGGTGTACTCGCGTACCGAGACCGAGTACCTGCTGCGTGAGGACCCGAGGATCACGCAGCACACGCTGTACTACGACATCCTCACCGCGATCGCGAACGGGGCCACCACACCCAGCAAGATCGGGGCCGCCCTGGAGCGCCAGCGCAACGCCGTCGCTCACCCGCTCGGAGTGCTCGAATCCACCGGCTACATCCGGCGGGAACAGGACATCCTCCGCTCCAGGCACCCCGTCATTACCCTCGCCGACCCCGTCATCCGCTTCAACCAGCTCGTCACCCTCCCGCAGGCCGCCGCCGTGGAGCAGGGCTTCGCCGAGCAGGTGTGGCAGCAGGCCGCTCCGACCTTCAACTCCAGGATTCTCGGGCCGCACTTCGAGGATCTGGCCCGCGACTTCACGCGTCGTTTCGCCCACACCCTGCTGCCCAGTGGACTGCCCGGCCCTGTCGGCACCACCGAGGTTGCTGACCAGGCCGCCCGGACGAAGCACGAGGTCGATGTCATCGCCCTGGCCGCAGGCGAGCGCCCGCAGGCTCCCCGCGCGAGGATCGCGCTGCTGGGCGAGGCCAAGGCGACGGCCGCCCGCCGGGGCACCGGTGACCTGGAGCGACTGGAACGTATTCGTGGTCTGCTCGCAGATCAGGGGTACGACACCGATGCCACCACTCTGGCTCTGTACTCCCTGCACGGCTTCTATCCCGACCTGGTCGAACTGGCCGACCATCGTGACGATCTTCTCCTGGTCGACCTGGCCACCCTGTACGGCAGCTGACACCAAGGGGCGCCAGTCTCTGAACGAGGCGAGCGCGGGTGCCTGCCGGCGGGGCGCGTGCCGAAGCCATGCGAGCCACCGGTGCAGTTGGCTCCGCACGCCGCATTCCTCTCTGGCCTGCAGCGATGACTTTCCGAGCCGCACGTAGTGGCACCCCGCTGCCAGGCAATGGGATTTCGCCGGGTCAGCGGTCACCGGCGGGAGACGGAGGGCTGTCCGACCAGGTGACAAGGTTTCCTGCTCGCGCACCTGGGGCGTTGCCAAAGCCGGCCGGTGGCGGCCGCACCGTCAGATATCGGAGTCAACTGACCGGGTTCCGTGCATCGCCCCAGGTCAGAGTCCCAAAACCGAAGCAACGGCCGGGGCCGCCACCCCCCACAGGAGAGGCCCCGGCCGTCGCGCGGTCGGGCCGCGCGGCGGCCCGTACTCTCTACAGCGCCGTGAGTGCGGTATCTGTCACACCCCGGGTACGGCGCGCACCTTCGCAAGGTGGTTGCATGGGGTACGGACATGGACGAGCAGCGGTTTCAGGTCGTAACGTGCCTTTCGCGCCGGGCGCGGAAGACGAATGACCATCGCAGACCATCGCAACGATCGGCGGCCTGGACGCCGCGACCATCGAACGAGGAACCATCGGGTGCTGGGGGACGACGCGGAGCTGACCGCCGCGGTGCTTGCGGCACAGGACGGGAACGAGACCGCGTTCCGGACTGTGTACCGAGCCGTGCATCCGCGGCTGCTCGGCTACGTCCGCACGCTCGTCGGCGATCCGGACGCCGAGGACGTCGCGTCCGAGGCCTGGCTGCAGATCGCCCGTGATCTGGACCGGTTCAGCGGCGACGCGGACCGCTTCCGCGGCTGGGCCGCCCGGATAGCCCGCAACCGGGCGCTGGACCACATACGGATGCGCGGCCGCCGCCCCGCGATCGGCGGCGACGAGACGGAACTGACCGGCCGGGCCGCCGAGTCCGACACCGCCGGCGAGGCCATGGAGTCCCTGGCCACCGACCACACGCTCTCGCTGATCGCCCGGCTGCCGCAGGACCAGGCCGAGGCCGTCGTGCTGCGCGTGGTCGTGGGCCTCGACGCCAAGACCGCCGCCGAGACGCTCGGCAAGCGCCCGGGTGCCGTACGCACTGCGGCGCACCGCGGTCTGAAGCGGCTCGCGGAACTGCTCGGCGAGGATCCGGAATCGACTGTCGGGCTGGACGGGCTGCCGCCCCAGAGGGAACCGCGCGGCCGCGCGGTGACGTCCGCGAGTGTGACGCAAAGCGTTGCGCGGACGCAGAAGGACATGTGATGGCCGACGAGCGCTGTGCCTTTCCGGGGGACGCGGAGCCCTCCAGCGGCTCCGCCGGGGGCCGGCCCCCCGGCCGGTGGCTGGACCGCGAAACGGCGGAACTCCTGCTGCGCGGAGAGTCACTCGAAACGGTCGACGCCGCCTCCCGCGACCAGGCCGAACGGCTCGCGAAGACCCTCGACGGGCTGATCGTCGAGTCCCCGCCGAGCGCCGAACTCCCCGGTGAGGCCGCCGCCCTGGCCGCCTTTCGCGCGGCCCGGTCCGGCGCGCGCGCCGAGCAGGCCGCCGCCGGCCGCAACCGTGCCGGGGACTCCGACGCCGGGCTCGTCCGCATCGGAGGCTCCGCCCCGGACCCCGGGCGCTCCCGCTGGGGCCGGCCCGCGCGCTTCGGGCTGACGGCCGTACTGGCCGCCGGCATGGTCGGCGGTGTCGCGTTCGCGGCGACGACCGGAGTGCTCCCGACGCCGTTCGGCCACAACGAGCCCGGCCCCGGCCCCGTCGCCTCCGTCTCGGCGGCCGCGAGCCCCGACCGCCCGTTCGTGTCGCCCTCGCAGAACAGCGCCCTGGGCGACCAGACCCCCGACGGTTCCACTTCCCCTTCCACCGGCCCGACGACCCCGAACGGCTCGACGGGCGGCGGCTCCTCGACCGAGCCCGGCTCCGGCTCCGACGAGGAGCGGGCCGCCGGCGGCGCTTGGTGGCTGGGGGCCCCGTCGGCCTGCCGCGACATGCGCGACGGCAGGGAACTCACCGCCGACCGCAGGCGGGCCCTGGAGGGCGCGGCGGGCGGCTCCGGCCCGGCCCGCGTCCGCAAGTACTGCAAGGTCGTCCTCGCCGGCACCGACGGCACGTCCCGCAGCGACGGCGACAAGGGCGGCGGCCGGGGCAGGGGCGGCCAGGGCGACCAGAACGGCAAAGGCGGCGGCCAGGGGAACCAGGGCGGTGACGGCGACGGCCACCACATAGCCCCCGGCAGCCCCGCCATCACACCGTCCCCCCTCCCGAGCCTCCTGCCGAGGCAGCTGGTCCCGACGCCGCACCGGTCCCCGAAGCCGCCCCACAGCACCCTCTGACCTGCGGTTTTGCAGCTCCGAAAATTATCTTTGCGCCGCCAGTAACGTTTTCGGCCCCACCCACGCAGTACTGAGTGAGCCGACTGGTCATCGGCCGTCGCACAGAGCCGGGGTTCCCCCCGTACCCACGGCTCGTGCATCGGCGCGGGCGGGACACGTTCCCCCGGTTCCGCCCGCGCCCCACTCACTTCTTCTCCCGGTTCCGGGACTCACCGGTACACGACGACCTTGTCGCCGTTGTCCACCTGCGCGTACAGACCGGCGATCGCCGTCTCGTCCCGGACGTTGACACAGCCGTGCGAGGCGCCGGCGTAACCGCGGGCCGCGAAGTCGTACGAGTAGTGCACGGCCTGGCCGCCGCTGAAGAACATGGCGTACGGCATGGACGAGTCGTAGAGCGTCGACCAGTGGTGACGGGACTTCCAGTACACGTGGAAGACGCCCTCGCGGGTGGGCGTGCCCGTCGCGCCGAAGCGGACCGACATCGTCGACACCGTCCGCCCGTCGATCATCCAGCGCAGGGTGCGGCTCGTCTTGTCGATGCACAGCACCCGCCCGGTCAGACACCGCGGATCGGCCGGGCCGGCGCTCTGGCCGCCCATCAGATACAGCTCCCACTTCCCGGGCTCGTGCGTCATCCCCAGCAGCCGCTGCCAGGTGGCGGTGTCCGTCTCCCCGGTCCTCGGCAGCCCGCGCTTGCCCTGGAACCCCCTGACCGCGTCCTCGGTCAGGTCGTCGTACGTCCCGGTCGGGCCGTCGTGGAGCCAGGCGACCTGACGCAGCCGGGCCTGGAGTTCGCGCACGTCGTCGCCGAAGTCGCCGCGGGACCACAGGACGGCGGGGCCGGCCGTGGAGGTGGAGGGGGACGGGCTCGGCCTGCCGTCGGAGCCGGAGCCGGGCTCGCCGGAGGACGCCTTGCTGTCCGGCAGCCGGATGTGCACGGGCGAGTGCCCCTTGCCGTCCGTGCCCTGCACGGTGCAGCCGCACACGGTGACCAGGGCCGCCAGTGCCGCCGCGGCGGCGATCGATCTCCCCATGCCCGTCATACGCACTGCGACCCCCGTCGTCCTCACCGGTGGAACCGATAGACCCGCGTGTCACCTGAGATGCTGCCCGCGGATGACGGGTCGCGAACGGCGGGGCATGGTTGTGACGGAGACCGCAAAACCGCTGTGAGGAAGCTCCCAGCGTGCTCCCCTCCACCGACTGCACGCACCCCGCTACAGTCCGCAGGAGGGTCGGTCTGTACTGGCCAGTAACTCAGCGGGAGGCATCACACCATGGCGCGCGAGTCGGGCAGTGCTCGATTTACTGAGAGTGGACTGCCCATCGAACCGGTCTACGGGCCTGAGGACCTTGCGGGCTGGGACCCGGCGGAGAAGCTGGGCGAGCCCGGCCGGTACCCCTTCACCCGCGGTGTCTACCCGTCGATGTACACGGGCCGCCCCTGGACGATGCGCCAGTACGCCGGTTTCGGCACGGCGACGGAGTCCAACGCCCGCTACAAGCAGCTGATCGCCAACGGCACGATGGGTCTGTCGGTCGCCTTCGACCTGCCGACCCAGATGGGCCACGACTCCGACGCCGCGATCGCGCACGGCGAGGTCGGCAAGGTCGGCGTGGCGATCGACTCCGTCGAGGACATGCGGGTGCTGTTCGGCGGGATCCCGCTGGACAAGGTCTCGACGTCGATGACGATCAACGCCCCGGCGGCCCTGCTGCTGCTCATGTACCAGCTGGTCGGTGAGGAGCAGGGCGTGAGCGCCGACAAGCTGACCGGCACGATCCAGAACGACGTGCTGAAGGAGTACATCGCGCGGGGCACGTACATCTTCCCGCCGAAGCCCTCCCTCCGGCTGATCGCCGACATCTTCAAGTACTGCAGGGCCGAGATCCCGAAGTGGAACACGATCTCGATCTCCGGCTACCACATGGCGGAGGCGGGTGCCTCGCCCGCTCAGGAGATCGCCTTCACGCTGGCCGACGGCATCGAGTACGTCCGTACGGCGGTCGCCGCCGGTATGGACGTCGACGACTTCGCACCGCGTCTCTCCTTCTTCTTCGTGGCCCGTACGACGATCCTCGAAGAGGTCGCCAAGTTCCGTGCGGCCAGGCGTATCTGGGCCCGCGTGATGAAGGAGGAGTTCGGCGCGAAGAACCCGAAGTCGCTGATGCTGCGCTTCCACACGCAGACGGCGGGGGTCCAGCTGACGGCCCAGCAGCCGGAGGTGAACCTGGTCCGGGTCGCCGTCCAGGGCCTCGGCGCGGTCCTCGGCGGCACGCAGTCGCTGCACACGAACTCCTTCGACGAGGCGATCGCGCTGCCGACCGACAAGTCCGCGCGGCTGGCCCTGCGTACCCAGCAGGTGCTGGCCTACGAGACCGACGTGACGGCGACCGTCGACCCCTTCGCGGGCAGTTACGTCGTCGAGAAGATGACCGACGAGGTGGAGGCGGCCGCCGTCGAGCTGATGGCCAAGGTGGAGGAGATGGGCGGCGCGGTCAACGCGATCGAGCACGGCTTCCAGAAGTCCGAGATCGAGCGCAGCGCCTACCGCATCGCCCAGGAGACCGACTCCGGCGAGCGGGTCGTGGTCGGCGTCAACCGCTTCCAGCTGGACGAGGAGGAGCCCTACGAGCCGCTCCGCGTCGACCCGGCCATCGAGGCCCAGCAGGGGGAACGCCTGGCGAAGCTGCGCGCGCAGCGGGACCAGCCGGCGGTGGACGCCGCCCTGGCGGCCCTGAAGAAGGCGGCGGAGGGCGAGGACAACGTCCTCTATCCCATGAAGGACGCGCTGCGGGCGCGGGCGACGGTGGGCGAGGTGTGCAACGCGCTGCGGGAGGTCTGGGGGACGTATGTCCCGTCGGACGCGTTCTGAGCCGGCGCTCGCGGTCCGTTGACCGTCTGACGGCTGCGCCGTGGCTGGCCGCGACCACGCGACGGAGCCGCATACCGATACCGCGATGGCATCCCCTGAGCAGGGAAAGCCCCTTGCGGTCGCGCGAGGGTTCGTAACCTCGCGCGACAGCAAGGGGCTTCGTGCTGCCACAGGGCGGTCCAGCAGGGCTTTCAAGGGGCGCGGGGAACTGCGCGACCAGCCACGACGGCGCCGTGGACAGAAGACGGCCCATCCCCTCTAGCGCTGCACAGCCCTCCGCAGCGCCCGAGCCCGCCGCACAACCCTCCGTGCCGTGGAGTTCCGCGGAATGAACGCCAGCCGCTCCGGCAGCCCCCCCGGCAGACCCAGCGCGGTGAGGCGCTTGCGCCTGAAGTACCGCTTGGTGCGCACGGACAGATGCTCGGAGAGATGACGTTCCGCAGCCGCCCGCAGGGACGGGTAGATCTGCGGCTGCATCGTGTAGCTGAGCGTGTCGAGCAGACCGTCCAGGGTGCTCGCGGGCAGC
Organism: Streptomyces guryensis; assembly: GCF_021261325.1. Taxonomy (GTDB): domain Bacteria; phylum Actinomycetota; class Actinomycetes; order Streptomycetales; family Streptomycetaceae; genus Streptomyces; species Streptomyces guryensis. The sequence goes on from NZ_JAJSBI010000003.1 coordinate 131,768, forward strand.
GTCTTCTCGCCCTTGCCGCGCTCCAGGTCCGGCAGCAGCGCGTCGGCGAGGACGACCGGCACCCGGTTGCTGTTCTGGTACGGCGTGAGCCCGCCCAGCAGCGGTGCCGTACCGATGCGGGCGACCGGGAGGCCGTAGAACGCGGACGCGGTGAAGAGGGCCGTGGAGAAGCAGCCGACGACCAGGGCGGGCGGCGACTGCTCGAACAGCACCTCGGCGAGGACCGGCATGTCGAGGACGGTGAGGTCGACGCCCAGCTTCCCGGCCTCGGTCTCCAGGGCGCGGCTGTAGCGGGCCGGCGCGGTGGGGTGCGGCTTGAAGACGATCGAGCGGTGCCCGCGCTCGACCGCCCCGCGCATCATCCGTACGTGCAGGCCCTCCTCCTCCTCGGGGGAGAGGATGCCCAGTGCGGACAGGTACTGGCCGAGCAGCAGCGCCGAGTTCTCGGGCAGGACGGGCAGGTCCCGTACGGAGGAGGTGAGTTCGCCCATCACCTTCAGGAACGCCTCGGTCGGCACCAGCTCCGCCGGGACGTCGAACTCGGTCAGCAACCGCGGGGTCAGGTCCGGCACCAGGTCCAGGTGGAGCAGCCGCCGCACGCGTGTCCCGACCAGCGGGTCGATCTTGTTGCGGGTGGGGCCGTAGCTCATCAGGCCGTCGGCGTAGACGTGCACGGGCGCGTCGGTGAACAGCTGCGCCACCGTCAGCGCCGGGGCGACCTGGATGGACTCCACGACCAGCTCCACCCGGTCGTCGCCCAGGCCCCAGAGCAGACGCAGATAGCGCTCGAAGAGCGGGATGTCGTCCTGGCGCGGGGTCCAGGCGCCCGGGTGGAAGGGGCGGATGGCCTCGTTCCAGGACAGGACCTCGTCGAAGTGGTCGCGCAGCGGTTCGAAGCCCGGCATCTCGTCGACGGGCACCGTCGTCTCCGGGGTCGCCGAGTTGTTGAAGACCAGCAGCAGGCTGCGGTCCTCGTCCTCGAAGCAGTCCGAGTCCAGCGCGGCGGCCAGGGTGGCGGCGCCGTACAGGGTCGAGACGCAGTAGATGCGGGTGGTACGGGGCATCAGGCAGCCGCCTTCGCTGTCGTGATCCTGCGCCGCAGTCGCCGCAGCTTGGAGGAGCGGTGCAGGTCCATCGTCTCGAGTACGTCGCCGAGCATGTCCTGCGGCAGGCGCTGGATGGCGGCCGCGCTGCGGGCCCGCAGCTGCCGGTACACGGACGGCTCCCACTTGTCCTCGTCCGAGACGTGGTGGGCGATGATCGCGCAGTATGTGCGCACCGCCTTCGGCAGCAGCCGGTCCGCGTCCGGATCCTTGGCCGTCTCCTCGATGACCTGGTCGAAGGCGCGGATGAAGTCGAGCTGGCGGACGTCGCCGATCTGCGTCAGGGAGGACGCCACCCCGCGCCGGTAGAAGACGCCGAGCAGGCTCACCACGGCGAACGACTCCGCCTCGCGGTGCAGCTTCCAGATCCACGGCCGGTCCTCGGCCGTGCGCAGCCCGTCGGTGAAGTGCAGCAGGCCCTGGTCGAGGAGCCGGCGGTGGTAGGCGCCCGCCCAGGCGAAGGCGTAGTCCACGGAGGTCGAACGGTCGGCGGGCAGGATCGCCGCGCGCGGGTTCAGTGCCTCCCAGCGGCGCCCGATGGGGACCCTGCTCACGCTGCGCGCGCGGGCGGTCGCCTGCACATGGTCGGTGCGCACGAAGTCGACGCCCAACCCCTCGATGGCCGCGACCAGTTCGGCGAAGTAGCCGGGAGCCAGCCAGTCGTCGCCGTCCAGGAACGTCAGGTACTCGCCCTGCGCCGCGTCCAGTCCGGTGTTGCGGGCGGTGGCGAGTCCCCCGTTCTTCTCATGGCGGATATACCGCACCTGCGCCACGTCGGAGAGTTCCTCGGCCGCGCGTTCGAGAATCGCCGGAGTTTCGTCCTTCGAATGGTCGTCGACCAGTACGAACTCGAAATCCCGTTGTGCGTTCAGGCGGAGGCTTTTGAGGGTGTCCGGGGCGTATTGCTGCACGTTGTAGAACGGCACGATCACGGAAAGCTTTGGCACACGAGAAGAGTAAGAGGCAGGTCGGCGGCGTAACTTTCCGGTGCCCGTACAGGGGGTGAACTCAATGTGTCGGAACGGTGCATCACCTGTAGCTCCGGGGATTTCGCGGGCCAGTTCGGCTCTCGGCGGGGTGTTGTTAACTTTTTGTTGAGGTGTGGTTGGGCCGCGCCTCGGAATTGCTTCTTACCGTCTTCGTCGTGCCACCAAGTACCTCGAAGCCCACGCGAATCGCCGTGCTCGCGGACTCCGACACCCGCTGGAAATGGGGTGCGTTGACCGCGGCTCGTATCGCCCCGGGCCCGTCCATGGAAACCGCTCCCCGCGAGGACGCGCAAGTCGGTCTCGAGCTGAGCGGATTCCTGCTGCGCGGGCGGGCGACCCCGACCGCCCGCCAGCTGGCGGAGGTCGGTGTGCGCGCCGACTCCCTCAGGGAGGTCACGGCCGTCGAGTTCCTGCGCGCCATGGGGGAGGAGGAGTACGACCTCGTCGTGCTCGCCCTCGTCGGCGGCGGCGTACAGGCCATGCTGCACGGCCTGGCGCATGTGTGGCAGGGCCGCGAGCGACGCCCCGTCGTCGTCACCGGCTACGTCGGGGTCGTCTACGAGAAGCTCGCCGACGGCCTCCTGCTGCGGCACGGCGCGGACCTCGTCCTCGCCAACTCCCGCCAGGACGCGGAGCGTTTCCGGGCGGTGTACGAGGGGGTGGGCGCCGACGCCTCGTCGGTGACCGAGGTGGCACTCCCGTTCCTCGGCGGTTCCTCGTACGAAGGTGAACACGACCCGTACACCGTCGTGTTCGCCGTACAGCCGTCCGTCCCGGACTCCCGCAAGGACCGCACCTACCTGCTGAACCGGCTGATCCAGCACGCCCGGCTGCACCCCGGGCGCGAAGTGCTGCTGAAGCTGCGCTCCAAGCCGGGCGAGCACACCACGCACATCGAGGAGCAGCCCTACCAGAAGCTGGTCCAGCGGCTCGATCCGCCGGCCAACTTCCGCCTGGTGTACGGGAACATGGGCGAGGTCCTCGACCGCACCGACCTGCTGGTCACCATCAGCTCGACGGCCGCACTGGAGTCCCTGCACCGCCGCATCCCGACGGTCGTCCTGACCGACCTGGGTGTGCGCGAGGTGCTCGGCAACCACCACTTCGTGGGCTCCGGATGCCTTGCCTCCTGGGACGAGCTGGACGCCGGGCACCGGCCGACGGCCGACGAGGAGTGGGTGTCCCGGCAGGGCGTCGCCGCGGACGGTTCCTACGCCACCGCCTTCGACGCGGCCCGCGAACGCATCGCCAAGCTGCTCGACCGCGGCCCGTCGCCCCTCACCCCGTACTACACACCGGCGACGGCTCCCGGCTACCTGCCCGGCATCCTCGCCCGCCACCACCTCGGCCCCGACGGCAGTCCGCTGCCCGGCGCCCCCGCCGCCGACAGGGAGCCGGGCCCGGTCCGGCAGATCGTCCGCCGGGCGGCGCGCGGCGCCTACCGGCACGGGGTCCAGCGGGTGGCTCCGGTGATCCGGCGGATGGGGGAGCTGTGAGCACCGAGCGGACGAACGTGCCCACCCCGCCCGCGGACGCCGCAGAAGCGGCCGTCGCGCGAGCGGTGTCCACCGCGAAGACAGGCGCACTGCATCCGGACACTGCCTTCGAACCGGCCGGTGCTGCCGGACTGGCGGGTGTCGCCGGACTGACGGGTGCTGCCGGACCGACCGGCGCTCCCGAACCGACGGACGCCCCCGAACCGACGGGCGCTCGGGTTTCGGCCGGTGCGGCCGCTCGGCCTGTGGGTGCCTCGGGCGCGGCAGGCGCAGGAAGCGGAGGCGTCGTTGCTCCGGCGGCAGCCGCTCGGGCCGCGGGCGTCTCAGGGGCCCCGGCTGTGGGCGCTTCAGCGACAGGCGGTGCCCGGAGCGCGGTCGCCCGGAACGCGACAGGAGTGCCGGCCGTGCCCGCTGCGGTCTCGTCCCGTGTGCCGGCCGCGGGCGCCGCACGTTCCGCCGCTCCGCGGACCACGGACGGCCCGGTCCCGACCGGCCTGCCTGCCGCGGTCGCCCCAGAACCGACCGGAGCGCGAGCCGCGTTCGCCCCGATTCCTCCGCAAGGAGCCCAAGGAGTAGACCCCATGTCCAACCCGCAAGCGGGCCAAGGCGCTTCCGTGCGCCGGGTGCTCGCGGTGATTCCCGCGCGCGGCGGCTCCAAGGGTGTGCCCGCGAAGAACCTCGCCCCCGTCGGCGGAGTACCGCTGGTGGCGCGGGCGGTGCGCGAGTGCCGGGCGACCCGTCTGGTGACCGACGTCGTGGTGTCCACCGACGACCAGGCCATCGCCGCGGCGGCCCGGCAGGCCGGCGCCGAGGTCGTGCTGCGGCCCGCCGCCATCGCCGGGGACACGGCGACCTCCGAGGCGGCCGTCCTGCACGCCATGGACGCCCACGAGGCCCTGCACGGCGCCGCCGTCGACGTGGTGGTGTTCGTGCAGTGCACCAGCCCGTTCATCATCCGCGAGGACATCGACGGAGTGGCGGCCGCGGTCGTCGAGAACGGCGCGGACACGGCCGTCACCGTGGCCCCCTTCCACGGCTTCATCTGGCGGGACGCCGAGGACGAGGTCGTCGCGGGCACCGTCGCGGAGGCCGATGCGGCCACCGGCGGCGGCTACGGCGTCAACCACGACAAGTCGTACCGCCCCCGCCGTCAGGACCGCCCCCAGGACCTCCTGGAGACCGGCGCGGCCTACGCGATGGACGCCCCCGGCTTCCGCAAGCACCAGCACCGCTTCTTCGGCCGTACGGAACTCGTCCGCACCGAGCCGGCACGGGTTCTGGAGATCGACGACCCGCACGACCTCGCGCGGGCCCGGGCCCTGGCACCTCTGTTCGACGCCGACCGGCCCGGCGCCCTCCCGACCGCCGACGACATCGACGCGGTCGTACTGGACTTCGACGGCACCCAGACCGACGACAGGGTGCTGATCGACGCCGATGGAAAGGAGTTCGTCTCCGTGCACCGCGGAGACGGCCTCGGCATCGCGGCGCTCCGCAAGAGCACGCTCAAGATGCTGATCCTCTCCACGGAGCAGAACCCGGTCGTCGCCGCCCGGGCCCGGAAGCTGCAGATCCCGGTCCTGCACGGCATCGACCGCAAGGACCTCGCACTGAAGCAGTGGTGCGAGGAGCAGGGCATCGCGCCCGAGCGCGTGCTCTACGTCGGCAACGACGTCAACGACCTCCCGTGCTTCGCCCTCGTGGGCTGGCCCGTGGCGGTCGCGAGCGCCCACGACGTGGTACGCGGCGCCGCACGTGCGGTCACCACCGTCCCCGGTGGCGACGGCGCGATCCGAGAGATCGCCAGCTGGATCCTCGGCCCCTCTCTCGACTCCCTAAACAAGTAAGGACAGTTCCTGCCATGAGCACCAACTCCCGTCTGCGCACGTTCGGTTCGAAGACCGCCGGCCCGGGTCAGCCCGTCTACGTCGTCGGCGAGATCGGCATCAACCACAACGGCGAGCTCGAGAACGCCTTCAAGCTGATCGACGCCGCCGCCGAGGCCGGCTGCGACGCGGTCAAGTTCCAGAAGCGCACCCCCGAGATCTGCACCCCGCGCGACCAGTGGGACATCGAGCGCGACACTCCCTGGGGCCGGATGACGTACATCGACTACCGCCACCGCGTGGAGTTCGGCGAGGACGAGTACCGCCAGATCGACGAGTACTCCAAGGAGAAGGGCATCGCCTGGTTCGCCTCCCCGTGGGACACCGAGGCCGTCGCCTTCCTGGAGAAGTTCGACGTTCCCGCCCACAAGGTCGCCTCCGCCTCCCTGACCGACGACGAGCTGCTGCGCTCCCTGCGCTCCACCGGCCGCACGGTCATCCTCTCCACCGGCATGTCGACCCCGAAGCAGATCCGCCACGCCGTCGAGGTCCTCGGCTCGGAGAACATCCTGCTCTGCCACGCCACCTCGACGTACCCGGCGAAGGCCGAGGAGCTCAACCTCCGCGTCATCAACACCCTGCAGGCCGAGTTCCCGAACGTTCCGATCGGCTACTCCGGCCACGAGACCGGCCTGCAGACGACCCTCGCCGCGGTCGCCCTCGGCGCCACCTTCGTCGAGCGCCACATCACCCTGGACCGCGCGATGTGGGGCTCCGACCAGGCCGCCTCCGTCGAGCCGCAGGGCCTGACCCGCCTCGTCCGCGACATCCGCACCATCGAGGCCTCCCTCGGCGACGGCGTCAAGAAGGTCTACGACTCCGAGCTCGGCCCCATGAAGAAGCTGCGCCGCGTCACGGGCGTCGTCGCCGAGGCGGAGATCGCCGCGGCCGCCGGCGAGCCGGTCTCGGTCTGACTCTGATCCGAACACCCTGTAACGCCCTACGACGGGACGGTCGTACGAAGGATGAGCCGCCGCGCCGGGTCAGCCGGCCCCCACACTCTCGCGTTCGTCGAGAGCCCGGTACAGCTGCTGAACGTGCTGGAGTGGGCGCACCTCCATGCCCTCGGGGCCCAGGAGGCACCCGGCCCGGGACTCACCCTCGTCGTCCTGTCCCCGAACGACCCCATGACCCGGGGCCAGCTGCGCCGGATGGCCGAGCTGGCCCGGGACGAGGGGTACGCGGTCCGCTGGGAGGAGGCGCGCGGAGGGCCGGGCGCCCCCTTCCACACCATCGGCGGCCTGACCCCGCTGCTGCGGCGGGCCCGCCGGGTCGTGATGGGCGACCCGTTCTCCCGTTACGTACAGCTCCTGCTGACCATCACCAAGGCGCGTGAGCTGGTCGTCGTCGACGACGGCACGGCGACCATGGAGTTCGTCGCCCAGCTGGCCCGCGGCGAACGCCTCGTCCGCTGGCACCGCAAGGGCGGCCGCATCGGCGCGCGGGACCTGATCTTCGCGCCCGTCTCCTCCTCGGCCCGCCGCCGGCTCACCCCCAGCGCGAAGCGGCACGTGGAGATCTTCTCCTCCATGCCGATGGACGAGAAGCCGGAGGGGGTGACGGTCACGGCGAACGACTTCGCCTGGACCCGGGCCCGCTTCGGTCCGCCCCGTATCACCAAGGGCGCCGACATGGTGGGCACCTCACTGGTGGAGACCGGTGTGGTGGACGGCGAGCGCTACCTGGAGGCCGTCCGCACCCTGGCGAAGGCCCACGGCGCCACCCGCTACTTCGCCCACCGTCGCGAGCGCACGGACAAACTCCACCGGCTGGCCGCCGAGACGGGCCTGGAGATCGTCCGCCCCGACCTCCCCCTGGAGCTGATCGCCCGCCGCGGCCCGATCGGCCGCACGATCCTGAGCTTCCCCTCGACGGTCGTCCACACCCTCCCGCTGGCCCTGACAGGCACCGAGGTCCGCGTCGCCGTCTGCGACATCGACCCGGCCTGGCTCACCCAGAACGCCTCACCACGGGCACAGGGCTTCCTGTCGGGGGTCACGGGGACGGCGCGGGACGTGACACGACTGTCGGCGGTCACCGCGGCCTGAAGGGGTGCGGGCTGTGTCGATATGCGGCTCCGCCGCGTGGGCGCGCCCTTGAAGGGGCGCGGGGACTTGCGCGACCAGCCACAACGATGCCGCAGACAAAACTGCACAACCCGCGGAGCGACCCCTCAGCTGTCCTTCCGCGCCAGCAAGAACGCCCGCGCCCGTGTCTCCTCGCCATCCGGCTCCCGCAGGACGCGGGCTTGCACCCGCAGACCCGCCTTGACCAGCCGCTCAGCCACGGCATCCGGCGTACGCCAGTAGTAGTCCAGCGAGATCTCGCGACCGAAGCGCTCGTCCAGGTGCATACGCCCGTCCTCAGCGCCGCTCTGGAAGCACAGCAGCACATGGCCGCCGGGCAGCAGCACGCGGCGGAACTCGTCGAAGACCGCCGGCAGGTGGTCGTCCGGGACGTGGATGACCGAGTAGAGGGCGAGCACACCGCCCAGCGTCTCGTCCGGCAGGTCCAGCGAGGTCATCGAGCCCACATGGAAGCGCAGCCCGGGATACGCCTGCCGGGCCAGCGCCACCATGCCGGGCGACACGTCGACCCCGAAGGCCGGCACACCGAGCGCGTCGAGCCGCGCCGTGACATGACCGGGCCCGCTTCCGACATCGGCGACAGGAGCCGTACCGGCCGCCCGGACGAGCTCGGCGAAGGCGGTGACCAGGGCCAGGTCCAGCGGTCTGCCGCTCAGATGGTCGGCGAACTGCTCGCTGTACGGGCGGGCGATCGCGTCGTACGAGGCTCGGGTGGCATGCAGGAAATCCGGGCTGCCCGGTATCGCGGAGCTCACGGGCCCGCACCCTACTGGCGGCCGGGATCCGGGCCCGTATCTCCGGCAGTGCGGTCCCGACAGGCGGAACGGAACCACCGGGGAGGGGCGAGGCGTGGTATGCGTAGAGAAAAGCAAGGTATACCCACCTCAACCCTTGCCCATGCGTCGTGCGGCCAGATTTTCTTCCCCTGACGGGTTGAACTTTTGTTGATCGAGGGGCAGTTGGCCACCCCGGCGTCCTACGCTTTAGAGGGTGAAGCAACTGATGTCCCCAGAGTCCGAGGCCGATCACCCCGGGGAAGCCGTGCTCCCCGGCACGCTGCCCGAAACGCTGCGTGCCGAACTCGTGGCCTTCCGGCGCGACCTGCACATGCACCCCGAGCTCGGCAACCAGGAGTTCCGTACGACCGCGGCGATCAAGGCGCGGCTCGAGGCGGCAGGCCTCCGGCCGCGTGTGCTCGCCACCGGTACCGGGCTCGTCTGTGACATCGGGGAGTGGGACGGCGGGCGGCCCATGCTGGGCCTGCGCGCCGACATCGACGGCCTGCCCATCCCGGACACGAAGAGTGAGTGCGCGTACCGCTCGACCGTGCCGGACCGCGCGCACGCGTGCGGTCACGACGTGCACACGACCGTGGTGCTGGGCGCCGGTCTGGTCCTGGCCGGACTGCACAAGCAGGGGAAGCTCCCGCGGCCCGTACGGCTGGTCTTCCAGCCGGCCGAGGAAGTACTGCCGGGCGGCGCCGCCGACGCCATCGAGTGCGGGGTGCTCGACGGGGTGGGACGGATGATCGCCGTGCACTGCGACCCCCGGGTGGACGCCGGTCGCATCGGCCTCACGCACGGCGCCATCACCTCCGCCTGCGACCGCCTCGAGGTGGCGCTCGACGGACCCGGCGGGCACACCGCCCGCCCGCATCTGACCACCGACCTGGTCACCGCCGCCGCCCGCGTCGCCGTCGACGTGCCCGCCCTGGTCGGCCGGCGTGTGGACACCCGCAGCGGGCTCGCCATCACCTGGGGCCGCATCGAGTCGGGCCACGCCCCGAACGTCATCCCGCAGCACGCCGAGCTCTCCGGCACCGTGCGCTGCCTCGACATCGAGGCCTGGCGGCAGGCGCCGGACCTGGTGGTCGCCGCCATCGACGAGGTCGCCAACCTGCACGGCGCCAAGTCGGAGATCAACTACGTGCGCGGAGTCCCGCCCGTGGTCAACGACCCGGACGTGACCGACCTGCTGCGCGACGCCATGTCCGCCCGCCGCGGCGCCCAGTCCGTCGAGGACACCGAGCAGAGCCTCGGCGGCGAGGACTTCTCCTGGTACCTGGAGCATGTCCCCGGCGCCATGGCCCGTCTCGGCGTCCGCCCCCCGGGCGAGCGCACGGTGCGCGACCTGCACCAGGGCGACTTCGACGCCGACGAGTCGGCGATCACGGTCGGTGTCGAGCTGTTCACGGCAGCGGCCCTGCTGGACGCGGAGAACTGATCCCAGCGCGTCGAACGGCCCCCTCGGGGGCCGTTCCGCCGACCGGCGCAACCTGCTCGTAAGCCAATCGTGCGCGCATCGAAATCCGTGTGTGTGACGGCGGCGGAGCATGAGTTCAGACGGTGTTTGCCTCGAATCGATAACGGCTTCGAGAGGGGTGTTTTTCTGACATCTACGCGCGTTACGATGCCGCGAAGCCGACGCCGCAGGGGCGTCCGGGCCCGAGCACTGGCATGGTGCTCACATGAAGCGCCGACAAGGCGCTCAGGTCAGGTGAAGGAGCCTCCCGTGCGCCGGGTAGCCAAGCTTTCCGCTGCGTGTATCGCCACCGCAGCTCTTGCACTGACTGCCACAGCCTGTGGCAGCACCTCGTCCCAGAACGACAGCTCGTCCTCCGCTTCCTCCGGCGGCGGCAAGGGCATCAAGATCGGTCTCGCCTACGACGTCGGCGGCCGTGGTGACCGTTCCTTCAACGACTCCGCCGCGCGCGGTGCCGACAAGGCTGTGAAGGAGTTCAACGGTTCCATCAAGGAGCTGACCGCCAAGCCCTCCGACACCGAGGCCGACCGCGAGCAGCGCCTGACCGACCTGGCGAGCGCGGGCTACAACCCGATCGTCGCCGTCGGCTTCTCCTACGCCGCCTCGGTCGACAAGGTCGCCAAGCAGTTCCCGAAGGTCAACTTCGGTCTGATCGACTCGGTCGCGACCTCCCCGAACGTCGACAGCATCACCTTCACCGAGGAGCAGGGCTCCTACCTGGCCGGTGTCGCGGCGGCGCTGAAGACCAAGAAGGACCACGTCGGCTTCATCGGTGGTGTGGACGTCCCGCTGATCAAGAAGTTCGAGGCGGGTTACGTCCAGGGTGTCCACGACACCAACGCCAAGGTCAAGGTGGACGTCCAGTACCTGACCCACGGCTCGGACACCTCCGGCTTCTCCAGCCCCGACAAGGGCAAGGCGGCCGCGCAGGGCATGCTCGACAACGGCGCCGACGTGATCTACTCCGCGGCTGGCTCCTCCGGCAACGGCTCCATCGAGGCCGTCCACGGTGCCAAGGGCGCCTGGGCGATCGGCGTGGACTCGGATCAGTACAACATCCCGGGTCTGGCCGCCTACAAGAGCTCGATCCTGACCTCGATGGTCAAGAACGTGGACGTCGGTGTCTACGACTTCATCAAGTCCGTGCACGACGGCAAGCCGCTGACCGGCAACCAGGTCTACTCGCTCGCCAAGAACGGTGTCGGCCTGGCCACCAGCGGTGGCTTCATCGACGACATCAAGGCCCAGCTGGACGCCGCGAAGAAGAAGATCGTCGACGGCACCGTCAAGGTCAAGACCGCCCCGTGACCTGACGGTTCCCGCCGAACCCCGGCTCGGCGAGGGCGTGTCCCACAGCCCCTCGCCGAGCCATAACAATGTGTCAACTCTACGCGTGTAGCATGGAGTTGCCGCGCTAGCGTCGCCGACGCCTGCCCTCCCCCTCAGCCCCTTTGTCCCCGAGGAGAGTGCGCCATCAACGCGTCCAGCCCTCCCGCTGCCGTCGAACTGCGCGGCATCACCAAGCGATTCCCCGGTGTCGTGGCCAACAAGGACATCGACATCACCGTCCGTACAGGCACCGTCCATGCCCTGTGCGGTGAGAACGGCGCCGGCAAGTCCACCCTGATGAAGATCCTCTACGGCATGCAGCAGCCGGACGAGGGGACCATCACGGTGAACGGCGAGACGGTCACCTTCCACAACCCCGCCGACGCCATCGCCCGCGGCATCGGCATGGTGCACCAGCACTTCATGCTCGCCGACAACCTCACCGTCCTGGAGAACGTCGTCCTGGGCGCCGAGAAGCTGTACGGCATCGGCGCCAAGGCCCGTACGAAGATCAAGGAGATCTCCGACGCATACGGCCTGAACGTCCGGCCCGACGTCCTCCTGGAGGAGCTCGGCGTCGCCGACCGCCAGCGCGTGGAGATCCTCAAGGTCCTCTACCGCGGCGCCAAGACGCTCATCCTCGACGAGCCCACCGCCGTCCTCGTGCCGCAGGAGGTCGACGCACTCTTCGACAACCTGCGCGAGCTGAAGGCCGAAGGCCTCACGGTCATCTTCATCTCCCACAAGCTGGGCGAAGTCCTGTCGGTGGCCGACGAGATCACCGTCATCCGGCGCGGCACCACCGTCGGCACGGTCGAACCGGCCGGCACCACCCCCAAGCAGCTCGCCGAGCTGATGGTCGGCAGCGAACTGCCCACCCCGGAGACCCAGGAGTCGACGGTCACGGACGTGCCGCTGCTCAAGATCGACGGCCTGCACCTGAGCCAGACCGACCTCGACGGCGTCGAGCGCGTCATCCTCGACGCGATCTCCTTCACCATCCACAAGGGCGAGGTCCTGGGCATCGCCGGCGTGGAGGGCAACGGCCAGTCCGAACTGGTCGAGGCGATCATGGGCATCCGAGACCCGGACGCCGGCGTCATCACCCTCGACGGCACCGACATCTCGCACGCCCCCACCCGCAACCGCCGCGAGGCCGGCGTCGGCTATATCCCCGAGGACCGCCACCGCCACGGCCTGCTCCTGGAAGCACCGCTGTGGGAGAACCGCATCCTCGGCCATGTCACCGAGAAGCCCAACTCGCGCGGCCAGCTCCTCGACATCAAGGCCGCCCGCACCGACACCGAGCGCATCATCCAGGCGTACGACGTCCGTACCCCCGGCATCGACGTCACCGCCGCCTCCCTCTCCGGCGGCAACCAGCAGAAGCTGATCGTCGGCCGCGAGATGAGCCACGCGCCCAAGCTGCTGATCGCCGCCCACCCCACCCGCGGTGTGGACGTCGGCGCACAGGCCGCGATCTGGGACCACATCCGCGAGGCCCGCCGCGAGGGCCTGGCCGTACTGCTGATCTCCGCCGACCTGGACGAGCTCATCGGCCTGTCCGACACCCTGCGGGTGATGTACCGCGGCCGACTGGTCGCCGACGCCGACCCCGCCACGATCACCCCCGAGGAGCTGGGCTCCGCCATGACGGGTGCGGCCGCCGGCCACCTGGAGCACACCGAGGACTCCGCCGAGGACCACGAGGACGACGCCCGATGAACAAGCTGACCCAACGCATCGACAAGGAGCGGCTGCTCCTCGGCATCGCGGCACCGCTGCTGGCGATCGTCGCCGCGCTCGTCGTCACCGCCCTGGTCATCCTCGCCACCGGCAAGAACCCGGGCTCCGCCTTCAGCGACATGGTGACCTACGGCTCCGCCAGCGACAGCCAGGTCTACATCCTCAACAAGGCGACGACGTACTACCTGGCGGGTGTCTCGGTGGCCATCGGCTTCCGGATGAACCTGTTCAACATCGGCGTCGACGGCCAGTACCGGATCGCCGCGTTCTTCGCCGCGGTCCTCGGCGGCGCGCTGACCACGCCCGGCTGGATCTCCATCCCGCTGATCATCCTGTGCGCCATGGCGACCGGTGCCCTGTGGGCGGCCATCGCGGGCGTCCTCAAGGTGACCCGGGGTGTCAGCGAGGTCATCTCGACGATCATGCTGAACTCGATCGCCACCGCGATCATCGCCTACCTGCTGCAGCCGGGGAAGCTCGCCGAGCTCCAGAGCGGCGGCACGGTGATCTCCACCAAGCCGCTGCCGTCGTCCTCGTACTTCTTCCAGATCAACACCGGTGCGGCGGGCGAGCTGTGGGGCTTCATCGTCATCGCCGTGGTCGTCGGCGTCGCCTACTGGTTCGTGCTCGGCCGCACCCGCTTCGGCTTCGACCTGCGTACCGTCGGCCAGTCCGAGAGCGCGGCCATGGCGAGCGGTGTCTCCGTCAAGAAGATGATCGCCACCAGCATGGTCATCTCGGGTGCGGTGGCCGGTCTGATCGGCATGCCCACCCTGCTCAACGACAGCCACCAGTTCAGCAACGACTTTCCGACGGGCATCGGCTTCACCGGTATCGCCATCGCCCTGCTCGGCCGCAACAACCCGGTCGGCATCGCGCTCGGCGCGCTCCTGTGGGGCTTCCTGGAGCGCACCACCAACCACCTCGAGTTCGAGGGGTACGACAAGGAGATCCTCGGCGTCATCCAGGGCGTGATCGTCCTGTGCGTCGTCATCGCCTACGAGCTCGTAGGCCGCTACGGCCTCAGGCGCCAGCAGCAGCGGGTCGGCGCCGAGCTCGCCGCCCAGGCCGCCACGACCCAGAAGCAGGAGGTGGCGTGATGACTGCCACGATGACCGACACGCCGCCCCCCGCGGCTCCCAAGGCGGACACCGAACGTGGCCGCTCAGGCCGCTCGTTCGGCCAGATCCTCATGATCGTCGCCGGTGCGCTGCTGCTCGTCGCCGCGGTCCGCGTCATCACCGGCTCCGATCAGCTCACCTCCGAGGGCCAGGTCTCCGCCGCCCTCGGCCTCGCGGTGCCGATCGGCCTCGCCGGTCTGGCCGGCCTGTGGTCCGAGCGGTCCGGTGTGGTCAACATCGGCCTCGAGGGCATGATGATCCTCGGCACCTTCGGCGCCGGCTGGATCGGCTGGCAGTCCAACCCGTGGCTCGGCCTGCTGTGCGGCATCGGCTTCGGTGTCCTCGGCGGCCTGGTGCACGCCGTCGCGACCATCACCTTCGGCGTCGACCACATCGTCTCCGGTGTCGCCGTGAACCTCCTCGCACTCGGTACCACCCAGTATCTCGCCAAGCTGTTCTTCACGAACGGCAAGGCGGCCGACGCGGGCGGCAACCCGAAGCAGTCCCCGCCGGTCGACACGCTGCCCAACTTCGACATCCCGGGCCTCTCCAGCGGGCTGCACTCCATCGAGAACCACCACTGGTTCCTGATCTCCGACATCGCGGGCATCCTCGGCGGCCTGGTCACCGACCTGTCGGTGGTGACGGTCTTCGCCATCCTGCTGTTCGTCGGCAGCTGGTGGCTGCTGTGGCGCACCCCGTTCGGTCTGCGGCTGCGTTCCTGCGGTGAGAACCCGATCGCCGCGGAGTCCCTCGGCGTCAACGTCTACAGGTACAAGTACGCGGCCGTGGCCGTCTCCGGCGGCCTCGCCGGCCTGGGAGGCGCCTTCCTCGCGCTGGTCACCTCCCACACCTACCTGGAGGGCCAGACCGGCGGGCGCGGCTACATCGGTCTCGCGGCCATGATCTTCGGCAACTGGCGACCGGGCGGCCTCGCGATGGGCGCCGGCCTGTTCGGCTACTCCGACGCCCTCCAGCTGCGCAACGGCGGCCAGACCGTCCACGCGCTGCTGCTCCTGCTGGTGGTGCTGCTCATGGCGATGGCGGGCTGGAAGCTGTACAAGAAGGCGCACTGGCAGGGCGGCATCAGCCTCATGGTGGGCGCGGGCGTCCTGGTCTGGTACCTGGTCACCGACGAGGTCCCGAGCGACTTCGTGGGCGCCACCCCGTACGTCGTCACGCTGCTGGTGCTGTCGCTGTCCGCGCAGCGCCTGCGGATGCCGAAGGCGGACGGCATGCGCTACCGGAAGGGCCAGGGCAAGTGACCCCGCCGGCCGCCGTCGACTGGGAGGCGCTGCGGGACCTGGCCCGCGAGGCCATGTCCCACGCGTACGCCCCCTACTCGGGCTTCCCCGTCGGGGTCGCCGCCCTGGTCGACGACGGCCGTACGGTCTCCGGCTGCAACGTCGAGAACGCCTCCTACGGCCTCGGCCTGTGCGCCGAGTGCGGGCTGGTCTCGGAGCTGCAGCGCACCGGCGGGGGCCGGCTCACGCACTTCACCTGCGTCGACGGCCGGGGCGAGATCCTCGTCCCGTGCGGCCGCTGCCGCCAGCTGCTGTACGAGTTCGGGGGCCCGGAACTCCTCCTGGAGACCCCGGCGGGAATCCTCCCCCTCTCGGAGATGCTGCCCCAGGCCTTCGGGCCGGGCCATCTCACCAAGTAACTCCCGTACGGCCCCTCCGGCTCGAACCCTTCGAACGGAGGGGCCGCACACTTCCATGAACCTCGGAAGGAACGCACCCCATGGCCATGGACGCCATCTCCGTCATCCGCACCAAGCGGGACCGCGGTGAGCTCAGCGACGAGCAGATCGACTGGGTCATCGACGCGTACACCCGCGGGGAGGTCGCCGACTACCAGATGGCCGCGCTGAACATGGCCATCCTCCTCAACGGCATGAACCGCCGCGAGATCGCCCGCTGGACCGCCGCGATGATCGCCTCCGGCGAGCGCATGGACTTCTCCTCCCTGTCCCGCCCGACGGCCGACAAGCACTCGACGGGCGGCGTCGGCGACAAGATCACGCTCCCGCTGGCGCCCCTGGTCGCGGCCTGCGGCGCGGCCGTCCCCCAGCTCTCGGGCCGCGGCCTCGGCCACACCGGTGGCACCCTGGACAAGCTGGAGTCGATTCCCGGCTGGCGCGCGCTGCTGTCGAACGAGGAGATGCTGAACGTCCTCGACACGACCGGCGCGGTGATCTGCGCGGCGGGCGACGGCCTGGCCCCGGCGGACAAGAAGCTGTACGCCCTGCGTGACGTGACCGGGACGGTCGAGGCGATCCCGCTGATCGCGTCCTCGATCATGTCCAAGAAGATCGCCGAGGGCACCGGCTCCCTGGTCCTGGACGTGAAGGTGGGCACGGGCGCCTTCATGAAGACGATCGAGGACGCGCGGGAACTCGCCTCCACGATGGTGGGCCTGGGCACGGACCACGGTGTGAAGACGGTCGCGCTGCTGACGGACATGTCGACCCCGCTGGGCCTCACCGCAGGCAACGCCCTGGAGGTCCGCGAGTCGGTGGAAGTCCTGGCGGGCGGCGGCCCGGCGGACGTGGTGGAACTGACCATCGCGCTCGCCCGCGAGATGCTCGACGCGGCCGGAGTGAAGGACGCCGACCCGGCGAAGGCCCTGGCCGACGGCTCCGCGATGGACGTCTGGCGCCGCATGATCGCGGCCCAGGGCGGCGACCCCGACGCGCCGTTGCCCACCTCTCGCGAGCAGCACGTCATCAAGGCCCCGTCCTCGGGCGTCCTGACCCGCCTCGACGCGTACGGCATCGGCGTCGCCGCCTGGCGCCTGGGCGCGGGCCGCGCCCGCAAGGAGGACCCGGTGCAGGCGGGCGCGGGCGTCGAGATGCACGCCAAGCCGGGTGACACGGTGACGGAGGGCCAGGCCCTCCTGACCCTGCACACCGACACCCCCGAGCGCTTCGAGTACGCGCTCCAGGCGGTGGAGGGGTCTTACGACATCGGGGCGGCGGGGACGGAGTTCTCGGCTTCGCCTGTGGTGCTGGAACGTATCGCCTGACCTGCAGTTTCCTCGTTTGGGTCAACGGGATCGGTGGACCGCCGCCGGTCCCGTTCGGCATGCTGGGATCGGTGACGACCGAATGGAGACCGCCATGAGCGCACTCGCCGCCGAGTCCGGGCCCCCCAGGGACGCGGACTGGGACGAGATCGTCCGTGTCTGGGAGGAGACGGACGCTCCCGAGAGCAGCAAGGTGGAGATCATCGAAGGGATCGTCACCGTGTCGCCTCCGCCGTCCGAAGAGCACAACGACACCGCTGAGCTGCTTCACGAGCTCCTGTACGGGGCACGACCTGCTGGCTGCGAGTGGGGTATCTATCAGACGCTCGGGCTGACGTGCCCAGAGACGGGCAGCCTGTTCGTTCCCGACCTGTGCGTGGTACCGAGAGCTGCCTTGCGTCGCGGAACGCGCGTGCACGCCGGCGAGGCGGAACTGGTCGTCGAGGTCACATCGCGGAGCAATGCGAACCACGATCGCATCAAGAAGGCCCATGGCTACGCCGTGGCGGGCGTGCCGCTCTATCTCCTCCTGGACGCCTGGCAGTCGGGGCGTCCGACGGCGACGCTCTACGGGGAACCGCAAAGCGGCACATACCGAGTCCTCGCGTCGGTGGAGTACGGCGAGGAGCTGACGCTGCCCGCACCGTTCAAGCTGGCCCTCGACACCGGCATCTTCCCGCTCAGCTGACACCTGATCATCCCAACATCGCCGCTACCGCCACCAGCACCGGCACCGACAACACCGTCGACAAAAGGATCGAGTCCCGCGCCAACCCCTCGGCCACCCGATAGCGGCTCGCGTACGTGTACAGGTTCTGCGCCGCCGGAAGCGCCGACGTCACCACCACGTCGAGGAGTTGGTGGCCGCGCAGCCCGAACACCCCCACCGCCAGGCCCCAGGCAGCCACCGGCTGCCCCACCGCCTTCAGCGCGACCGACAGGAACACGGGGAACCTGTCGGCGCCCCGCCCCGGCATGGTGCTGCCGCACAGGGAGATGCCGAAGGCCAACAGGACTGCCGGGACGGACATGTTGCCGATCAGGGTCAGCGGGTCCATGACCGGGCCCGGGACATGAACGCCGGTCGCGGCCACCGCGACACCGGCCAGGGAACCGACCGCGATCGGGTTACGCAGCGGAGTGAGCAGCCGTAGCCACAGCGGCCCCTTCTCGCCCTTGCCGGAGAGGTCCAGGATCGTCAGGGCGATCGGGGTGACCGCGATGATCTGGAACAGCAGCACCGGCGCCACCAGCGAGGCGTCACCCAGTACATACACGGCGATCGGGATGCCGAGGTTGCCCGAGTTGACGTAGCTGGAGCACAGGGCGCCGATCGTGGTGCGGCCCACGCCCCAGCCCCGTACGGCACCGACCGCGACGAAGACACCGGCCGCGGCTGCCGTGCTCATGGCCGTCACGAGCAGCCGGCTGGAGAAGATCACCGACAGGTCGGCCCGCGCGAGCGTGGTGAACAGGAGCGCCGGGGACGCCACATGGAAGGCCAGCTTGGTCAGCACCTCGCGCCCGTGCTCCCCGAGGTGGCCCTGCCGTCCGATCACATAGCCGACACCGATGACCACCGCGATGACCGCGAAGCCCGTCAGCACTCCCTGCACGGTGCCCCCTCGGCGGGGAGGAGGCCGTCGGGTATCCGGGGCGGTGCTGATGCTTGGGGCATACACCCAACCCTCCGGGGGAGGAGGGCGGCAGGTCAATGTGATCCCGGTCGGCGAACCCGCCCGGCAGGCGTGTGCGCCGCGATGAGTTCCGCCCGCCCGCCCGGTCTACCGCTCGTGGATGCGATGACCCCCGCCGTACTCGTGCTGTCCGGCCCCGTCACCCGTGACGAGGTGACCGGGCTGTGCGACGACGTGCGGGCGCTGCTGGAGACCACTGCTGCCGGGGTCGTGGTGGTCGACGTCGCCGCGATCGGGCCGCCGGGTCTGGGTGCCGTGGATCTGCTGGCGCGGCTGGAGCTGGCCGCCCGGAGGGCCGGGGGCCGGATACGGCTGCGCGAGCCGGCTCCCTCCCTACACGCCCTCCTCGACCTGGTCGGGCTCCGCTTCGAGGTGGAGGGGCAGACCGAACAGCGGGAACCAGCGCTCCGTGTCGAGGAAGAAGTGGAACCCGGAGAGCCCGCCCTCTGATATCTCCAGCACCTGCACCGCCCAGGGGGTGAAGCCGCCCTTCTCCGGGTCCGGCTTGTACTGGGCGAACCCCGGCAGGCCGTTGACCTGGACCGGCAGCAGCCGGGAGCCCTCGCAGGCGGAGCCCAGGGTCGTCATGAAGCCCGTGATGTCGTCGTGGCCGGTCAGCCACAGGTCGAACGGCGGCATCGTCATCACCGCGTCCTCGTGCAGCAACGCCGTCAGCGCGGTCATGTCGTACCCCTCGAAGGCCGCCACATAGCGGTCCAGGAGCTTGCGCTGCTCCTCGTCGAGGGGGTCGGAGACGGCCGCGCCCGCCGCCTTGTCGCCCTGCTCGCGCTCGGCGAGGGTCGCCCGGGCCCGCTGCAGGGCGCTGTTGACCGACGCCACCGAGGTATCCAGCAGTTCGGCGACCTCACTGGCCTTCCACGCGAGGACCTCGCGAAGGATCAGTACCGCGCGCTGCTTGGCGGGCAGCTGCTGCAGAGCCGCCATGAAGGCGAGCCGCACCGACTCCTTCGCGACGGCGGCCTCCGCCGGATCCTCGACGGTCGGCAGCACGCGGGCGTCCGGCATCGGCTCCAGCCAGGTGTTGTCCGGACGGGGGGAGAGGGCAGCCCGGGCGAGGGGCGTCGACTCGCTCAGGTCCATCGGGCGGGCGCGCTTGTTGCCGGCGGTCAGCATGTCCAGGCAGACGTTCGTCGCGATGCGGTACAGCCAGGAGCGGAGGCTGGAGCGGCCCTCGAACTTCTCGTAACTGCGCCACGCGCGGACCATCGTGTCCTGTACCGCGTCCTCGGCCTCGAAGGAGGAGCCGAGCATGCGGTAGCAGTAACCGGTCAGCTCGACGCGGTGTTTCTCGAGCCTGACGTCGAGGTCTGTCGTCATCGTCCACCCACCCCTGTGGCCGTTCTGTGTCGCGCCTTTGCGCCCAGCACGTCCGAAGCTAGCGCAGGGCACTGACAATGGCGTGCCGGGCGGGGGAATGCGCAGGTGGGTGGGGGTGCCGTCGCCAGGGGGCTGCGCCCCCTGGACCCCGCTTCGGCCCGAACGGCCGCGTCCTCAGACGCCGGACGGGCTGAAAGATGCCGGCCGGCGTTCGCGTCGCGCGGCCACCCGTGCCGCCCGCGTCCCGAACACCGTGATCGTCACGACCCCCAGCACCGCCAGCAGTCCCACCCCGACCGTTCCGGTCCAGCCGCCGGCGTGGAAGGCCATGGCCCCGATCGTGCTGCCCGCGCTGGAGCCGATGTAGTACGCCGACTGGTACAGGGCGGAAGCCTGCGCACGCCCCGTCATCGCCGTCTTGCTCACCGCCGACGACGCGACCGCGTGCCCGGCGAAGAACCCCGCGGTGATCAGCACCAGCCCCAGCAGCACCGGCACGAGAGACCCCGCGAGGGACAGGACCAGGCCCGACGCCGTCGTACCGCCCGCCAGGTACAAAGCCCCACGGCGGCCCAGCCGCCCGACCAGCCGGCCCGCGGTCGAGGCGGACACCGTACCCACCAGGTACACCAGGAAGACCGACCCGACGATGCCCTGCGGAAGCGAGAACGGCGCCTCCGTCAGGCGGTAACCGACCACCGTGTACACACCGCCGAACACCGTCATGAACAGCGCACCGATCGCGTACAGCCGGCACAGCAGCGGGTTCGACAGATGGCCGCGGACCGTACGGGCCAGCACCCGCGGCCGCAGCGAGCCGGTCCTGAAGTGTTGCGGCGCGGGCAGCAGCAGCCGGAACGCCACCGCGCACACCACCGCGATCGCCCCGATCACACCGACCGCGACCCGCCAGCCCCACTCCTGCGCGACCCACCCGGTGATGACGCGGCCGCTCATCCCGCCGACACTGTTCCCGGCGACGAACAGCCCGATCGCCGTGACCAGCGCCTTCGGCCGGACCTCTTCGGCGAGATACGCGGTCGCCGACGCCGGAAGCCCGGCCAGCGCGGCCCCCTGCACCGCCCGCAGCACCACCAGCGCGGTCAGCGAGGGCGCGAACGGGACCAGCAGCCCCACCGTCACCGCGACCGCCAGCGATCCCGTCATCACCGTACGGCGCCCGAACCGCTCCGACAGCGCGCTCATCGGAAGGACGAACAGCGCCAGACCACCGGTCGCCGCCGCCACCGTCCAGCTCGCCTCGCTCGCCGCCACCCCGAACTCGCCGGAGATCAGCGGCAGCAGGGCCTGCGTGGAGTACAGCAGCGCGAAGGTCGCGACCCCCGCGAGGAAGAGGGCGAAGCTCATCCGGCGGTAGCCGGGGCCGCCCGGCGTCATACGGGAATCGACGGCAGGGACGACGGGGACAACGGATGCGGCGCCCACGACGGTGGGCGCCCCGGTACTGGCGGGAGACATGCCACGAAACTACGTACGGCCCCGCTCATCCGTCCAATGCATGGAATCGCCATAATCGTTCCCATGGTGCATCAGCAGAGGTCACAAGCTCGCGTGTCACCGTCCAGTGACACAAAAGACGCCAAGGCCGCCAACGACATCGTCTCGCTGCTCGCCCCGCGCCTCGCCCACTTCGCCGGCGTCGCCCGTACCGAGCACGTCACGCGCGCGGCCCAGGAGATGCAGGTCCCGCAGTCCACCCTGTCCCGGGCCATGGTCCGGCTCGAACAGGACCTGGGCGTCGACCTGTTCGCCCGCCGCGGCCGCACCGTCTCGCTCACTCCGGCCGGCCGCTCCTTCCTCGGCTCCGTCGAACGCGCCCTCGCCGAGATCGAGCGTGCCGCCGAGGAGGTCCGCGCGGACGCCGACCCGGCCACCGGCAAGGTCGCCTTCGGTTTCCTGCACACCATGGGCGCCGAGACGGTCCCCGGCCTCATCCACGCCTTCCGGGCCGACCACCCTCGCGTCCGCTTCAGCCTCGTCCAGAACTACGGCGAGGCGATGCTGGAGAAGCTGCGCTCGGGCGAACTCGACCTCTGCCTGACCTCCCCGGTCCCCGACGCCCCCGACCTGGTGGCCCGCCGCCTCGACGAACAGAAACTCCGCCTGGTCGTCCCCGCGGACCACCCCCTGGCGTCCCGCCGCCGCATCCGCCTGGCAGAAGCAGCCGACGAAACCTTCGTCACCCTCGAACCGGGCTACGGCATGCGCCGCATCACGGACGACCTCTGCAAGGAGGCCGGCTTCAAGCCCCGTATCGCCTTCGAGGGTGAGGAGGCGGAGACCCTGAGGGGCCTGGTGGCGGCGGGCCTGGGGGTAGCTCTTCTGCCCCCGCCCGCCTTCCCTCGCCCCGGTGTTGTGGAACTTGCGGTCACAGCCCCGAGAGCGGCCCGCGAAATCGGCGTGGCATGGCTCGACGGCCACCCGGACACCCCTCCGGTGGCAGCCTTCAAGAAGTTCCTGATCTCAAGAAGGGGCAACCTGCTGCCGGCCTGAGCAGCAGGGCTCCTCAAGGGGTGCGAGGAACTGCGCGACGAGCCACGACCCACCCGCACCCCGCACACGACCCGAACCCCGAGCTGTCACCGGCGCAGAGACTTGCCGAACCCCGCAGCCAACGGCATCCGCAACCCCAAAGGAGGCGGAGCCGCCAACGCATCCTCCACCGGCCGCGAGAACGACCGCCCGAACAGCGCCCCCATCACGAAGTCCTCGGCCAGCGCGTGCACTTCACTCCGGTACTGATGCAACCCATGGCCGTCGGAGTGCACTTCGAACCGGCACACGTCCCGGTTCGCCTTCTTCGCCCGCGCCGCCAGCCGAAACGACAGTTCGGGATCGGTCCGCTCGTCATTCGTGCCATGAACTATCAGCACGCGCCGCCCAGCCAGCTGCTTCACCGGTTCAGGCGAAGCGGCGACGTCCTCCTCGGGCAGCCAGGGAGCCATCGCCAGTACGGAGTTGACGGCCTCGTGCCCGCCCGCGCGCAGGGCGGCCCGGCCGCCCATGTCGAGGCCGGCGAGGCAGACGGGGACGTCGCCGTACCGTCGTACGGCTTCGTCCGCGGCCCAGGAGGCGTCCCGCGCCAGATGTGCCTCGCTGCCGTTCCAGCCGCGGTAGCGGTAGTGGACTACATGCGTGGCCAGCCCCTCCTCCCGTCCCGCACGGGCCAGTCGGCGGCCCAGTGCGCGTACGGAGGCGGTCGCCAGCATGGGGGACGGTCTGCGGGCCGACTCCTCGTCGCCGCCGGGGAGCAGCAGGACCACTCCGCTGACCGCCGTCGGCTCCGGGCCGAGCGCCCTCCCCAGCCGGGCCCGTCGAACCGGCGTCGCTTGGTGTGCCATGACAGAACAGTGTCAGAAGGGTTGGTGTACGTGCCCCGTCCTTGCGGTCACCGTTACGTATCGACGGCGTTGTAAAGCGGGCGATCTACGCGCGTAGGAGGTAGAGTGCGGAAATGACGAGCCAGACCATCTCGAACACCCCGACGCCGGAGCAGATCCGCCGGGCGCCGAAGGTTCTGCTGCACGACCACCTCGACGGCGGCCTCCGCCCCGGGACGATCGTCGAACTGGCCCGTGACGCGGGCTATGACCGCCTCCCCGATACCGACCCCGGCAAGCTCGGTGTCTGGTTCCGGGAGGCCGCCGACTCCGGTTCGCTGGAGCGGTATCTGGAGACCTTCTCCCACACCGTCGGCGTGATGCAGACGCGGGACGCGCTGGTGCGGGTCGCGCGCGAGTGCGCCGAGGATCTCGCCGAGGACGGCGTCGTCTACGCCGAGGTGCGGTACGCGCCCGAGCAGCACCTGGAGGGCGGGCTCAGCCTCGAAGAGGTCGTCGAGGCCGTCAACGAGGGCTTCCGGGAAGGGGAGCGGCTCGCGCGGGAGAGCGGTCACCGGATCCGCGTCGGCGCCCTCCTCACCGCCATGCGGCACGCGGCCCGCGCCCTGGAGATCGCCGAACTCGCCAACAGGTACCGGGACCTGGGGGTGGTGGGCTTCGACATCGCGGGTGCCGAGGCCGGTTACCCGCCCACCCGGCACCTCGACGCCTTCGAGTATCTGAAGCGCGAGAACAACCACTTCACGATCCACGCCGGTGAGGCCTTCGGGCTGCCGTCCATCTGGCAGGCCCTGCAGTGGTGCGGCGCCGACCGGCTCGGGCACGGCGTGCGCATCATCGACGACATCCAGGTGCACGCCGACGGCTCGGTGAAGCTCGGGCGGCTCGCCTCGTACGTACGGGACAAGCGCATCCCGCTCGAACTGTGCCCCAGCTCCAACCTCCAGACCGGCGCGGCGGAGTCGTACGCCGAACACCCGATCGGTCTGCTGCGCCGACTGCACTTCCGTGCAACCGTGAATACGGACAATCGACTCATGTCCGGCACAAGTATGAGCAAGGAATTCGAGCACCTTGTCGACGCCTTCGGTTATTCGCTCGACGACATGCAGTGGTTCTCCGTCAATGCGATGAAATCAGCGTTCATTCCTTTCGATGAACGACTGGCGATGATCAATGACGTGATCAAGCCCGGATATGCCGAGCTGAAGTCCGAATGGCTGTTCCAGCAGACCGCTTCCACCAGCGGTTCCGTGGACTCGGAGGGGTAACCCGGGATATCGGGGTGTATGGAATGCGGACGGGTATTCACAACCCGTTCGCATTTCGATGTTTGCGGCGGGCGGGTGCCCGTGTTTACGGTCGTGGACACCGCTCACATTTCCCCAACCCCATTTCGAGGACGCATTTCATGAAGCAGTCTGCTGCCAAGACCCTCGGTGTCGCCGCTCTCGGTGCCGCCTTCGCCGCCACGGGCGCGGGCGCCGCGAACGCGGCCCCGGCGGTCCCGGACGCGACCGGGACGCTGGACTCCGTCACCAGCGCGCTCCCGGCGCAGAACGTCTCCCAGGCGCTGCCTGGTGCCCAGGCGGCGGTGGCCCAGGGCAAGCCCGCCCTCGAACGCGGTCTCTCCTCCGTGCAGCCGTCCGCCCGTGCGCTCGCCGACGGCCCGTCCGCGCCGGTCGCCGGACTGCTCGGCGGTCTGCCGGTGCAGTCGACCCTGCCCACGCACGGCCTGCCCGTGAACGGCATGCCGATCGGCTGAGCCGCCGCCCTTCGAACGCGCCGATGGGGCGCACCCCCGGGCAGGGGGTGCGCCCCATCGGCGTACCTGCGGGAAGGGGCTCACCAGGCGGTGCGGGCCGCCTTGTCCTCGGAGGGCAGCAGGATCCACAGCGCTATGTAGAGCAGGAACTGCGGGCCCGGCAGCAGACACGAGAGCAGGAAGATCACGCGCATCGTGGTCGCGGAGGTGCCGAAGCGCCGCGCCAGACCGGCGCACACGCCGCCGATCATGCGGCCGTGGGTGGGGCGGACGAGGGCGGACATGTGCGGCTCCTTCGTGAGCGTCGGTGGGGGCGGCCTCTTGGCGGCTGCCTCATCTGCCTTCCACGCTACGGAGACGAAGGGGGCAAAGCGTCGCTCTACGGTGCGATCCCGACCCTGGGAAACGTCGGGGTCCGACCCTGAACCGCTTCCTCCTGACGGATGGCTGCCCGTTCACTCCGCTCGGACCTGCGGCGGAGCCGGGAGCGGGCCGCGGGGACGACCGCGAGGTGGGCGAGGCCCACACCCGCGGTGTTCAGAAGCACCGAGTCGACGTCCGGGACCCGGCCCGGCACCCCGGTCTGCAGCAGCAGGATGCCCAGGGAGACCAGCGCACCCGCGGCGACCGTACGGACGAACGAGGCGAACGGGAAGGCCCAGAGCCTGCCGTGCGCCATCGGGAGCAGTACGCCTAGTGGCGCGAGAAGCCCGACGCCCTCACCGATGCGGCGGGCCGCCTCCGGCCGGCCCAGGGCCAGGTCGGCGCGGATGCCGGCGAACGGATGCAGGTTGGGGGGCATCACCCAGGGCACGTCCAGCGGGCGCAGCGTGAACCAGGCGACGAACGCGAGGTGTGCGACAAGGAGGACACCCCCTGCCACACGGATACGGATCGCGGCGCTGTCGCCGATGGAGCCTTGACGCTGCACGCCCCCGTAGACGCCGCCCGCGGCGGGATCGGTTCCGGCTTGCCCGCAGGTACCTGCATGAGGCTTGCGCCACACGCCCCTTTCACGGCTCGTTCACCTCCGGGGCGCCCCTCCGGCTCACTCGCGTACGTCAGCCGCCCGTGACCCCGCTCGACGGCGGCTGCTCGGTGCCCGGACGGGAGCGGACCTCGTCCGTGCACTCGTAGCGGAGCAGGGGCTCCTTGCCGGGACCGCCGAGGATGACCGAGCCGTCGCCCTGGGCCGCCGCCGAGTCGGAGAACGTGCAGACGACCTGGGCCAGCGCGAAGGACGTGAGGTCACCGGGCGGACTGCTCAGCCGGAGCGTGTCGTCGGGGTCGCCGGAGCGGGGGCCGCTCACGGTCATGCCGCCGCGTACGTCCGTGGTGTACCCGGCCTCCTTCTCCGCGGCCGACGGCGTGGCCGCGAGCTGGTCGAGCAGCCCCTGCGCCACCAGCACCCGCCGCCGCGAGTCCGGGGAGCCGTCCGGGACCCGAACCGTCCGGTCCACGGCGACCAGCGAGGAGCCGCACAGCAGGAACACCTGCACCGGCAGCCCGCGCGACGCCTGGGTGGAGACCTCCGGCTCGGTCGGCGAGCACTGCACCTGGGAGGGCGCCGCCCCGAAGTCCGTGGGCACCTCCGTGGAGCGGATGCCGCAGCCGGTGAGCAGCGCGGCCAGGACGGGGAGCGCCAGCAGACGTCGTACGGTCATGAGGCGTTCCCGTTCTTCCCCGTGTCCTTCTCGGACTCCTCCGTCAGCGCCGACGCGTCCCGCGGCAGCCGCAGCGTGAACACCGCACCCCCGTCGGGGGAGTTGGCGGCGATGATCTCACCGCCGTGGATATGGGCGTTCTCCAGGGCGATGGACAGGCCCAGGCCGCTGCCCTCGGAGCGCGGCCGGGACGCGCTCGCCTTGTAGAAACGGTCGAAGACGTGCGGCAGGACGTCCTCGGGGATGCCCGGCCCGTGGTCGCGCACCGCGATGACGATCCGGTCGTCCTCGGGCCGCACCGACACCCGCACCGGCGACCCGCCGTGCTTGAGCGCGTTGCCGATCAGGTTGGCGAGGATCACGTCCAGGCGGCGCGGGTCGAGGCGGGCGTGGAGGCCGCGCTCGGCGTCCAGGTCGACCGCGTCCAGCCAGGCGCGGGCGTCGATGCAGGCGGTGATCTGGTCGGCGAGGTCGACGTCGTCCAGGACCAGCCGTGCGGTGCCCGCGTCGAAGCGGGTGACCTCCATGAGGTTCTCGACGAGGTCGTTGAGCCGCCGGGTCTCGCTGACGACGAGCCGTACGGCGGGCTCGATCATCGGGTCCATCGACCCGTTCTCAGCCTCCAGCTCCTCCTCCAGGATCTCCGTCACGGCGGTGATCGCGGTGAGCGGCGTACGGAGTTCATGGCTCATGTCGGCGACGAACCGCCGGGACGCCTCGTCCCGTGCGGCCATGTCCTCGACCCGCTTCTCCAGCGCCTCGGCCGCGTAGTTGAACGTCCGTGACAGATCGGCGAGTTCGTCGGTCCCGGACACCCTGAGCCGGGTGTCCAGCCTGCCCTCGCCGAGCCGGCGGGCGGCGGCCCCGAGCCGCTGCACGGGCTTGAGCACGGTGGAGGCGGCGGCCTGCGCGAGCAGCGCCGAGCCGACCAGCGCCAGCCCGGTGGCGATCCCCAGCGACCAGGCCAGGGAGTTGAGGTCCTTGGCCTCCGGCTCCAGCGACTTGAGCATGTACCCGGTCGCCCCGCCGTCGATCACCCTCGTGCCCGCCACCAGGTACGGCGTGCCGTGGACGACGACGCGCTGCCAGTACAGGTGGTACGCGTACTTGTTGCCCGAGTCGACCTGCTGCTTCTTGTTCACGGCCGCGCGCAGCGGCTCGGGCACGTCCCGCAGCGAGAAGCCGTCCAGGCCGCCCGAACTGCCGTAGACCGTCCTGCCGTCGGCGTCCTGCGCGACGAGGATCACGCTGAAGCGCTGGCTGCTGTTCGCCATCTGGCCCGCGGTGTGCTGCAGTTCGTCCTGCGTGGGGTGCGCGGTCAGGGTGCCCGCCCGGGTCTGCATCGCCTGCCGGAAGTCGCCGAGCACCGCGTCCTGGGTGCGGGTGAGCACGGCCTCGCGGTTGAGCCAGTAGGCGATCCCGGACGCGGACACGGCGGCGGTGAGCGCCACCAGTCCGAAGACGACGACCAGGCGCAGCCGCAGACTGGTGAAGCGCAGCCGTGAAAGATGTCCCTTGCGGGTCGCGGCCCAGCCGCGAACCCCCCCCTGCGCAGTTGTCACTGAGGAGTGTCCAGCCGGTAGCCCACGCCCCGCACGGTACGGATCAGCGTCGGGGACGACGGCACGTCCTCGACCTTGGCGCGCAGCCGCTGGACGCACGCGTCCACCAGCCGGGAGTCGCCCAGGTAGTCGTGCTCCCACACCAGACGCAGCAACTGCTGCCGGGACAGCGCCTGGCCGGGCCGCCGGCTCAGCTCCAGGAGCAGCCTGAGTTCGGTCGGTGTGAGCTGCAGGTCCTCGCCGTTCTTGGTCACGGTCATCGCCGCGCGGTCGATGACCAGGCTGCCGAAGCTCGCCGCGTCGGTCGACTCGCGGTCCCCGCGCCGCAGCACGGCCCGGATCCGGGCGTCGAGCACCCGTCCCTGGATCGGCTTGACCACATAGTCGTCCGCGCCGGACTCCAGGCCCACGACCACATCGATGTCGTCACTCCGCGCGGTCAGCAGAATGATCGGCAACTGGTCCGTGCGCCGGATGCGCCGGCACACCTCGAACCCGTCGATGCCGGGCAGCATCACATCCAGCACGATCAGGTCCGGCCGTTGCTCCCGCAGGAGCTTCAGACCGTCCTCACCGGTGGCAGCGGTGGCAACCCGGTGTCCCTGGCGCGTAAGAGACAGCTCCAGGGCCGTACGGATGGCGTCGTCATCCTCGATCAGCAACAGGGTAGGCACGCGCTCATTCTGGCCCATGGTGGGTCGGGGTTTCGACTCCTGCCGCGGACCTGTATGCCTGCGTGCCCGTACCGCTCTCCTCTGTGACCGCGCTGTGTCTTCCCGATGGCCGACCCCTGTGACAGGTCTGTGACAGTCGGCGGACACCGCCATGAAGGTGCGCGGGCAAGCTTCTCGGCACAGGCAAGGAAGCACCGCAGAGATCCACCGCCTGAGCAAGCCGAACACCGGAAGTCCACGACGGGGGGCGCGAGATGAACATGCTGCACAGCACGAGCACCAGCGCAGTGATCACGCGCCTGCACGATGTGAACGGGGGCCGGGGTTCTGAGAAGTCCGGTGCCGTGAGCGGGCGGGGGTGCGCTCGCGGCGCCGGGCGTCAGCACACCGCGTACATGACGGTGGTTGACAACCTCACGGGGGAAACGCACGGGGGAAGCGCGTACAGGGAGGACACGGGGGAGCGTCGTTCGCTGTCGGAGGCGGAGTTCACCGCCTACGTCCAGGAGCGCCGCGCCTCCCTGTACGCCACCGCCTACCACCTGACCGGTGACCGCTTCGAGGCCGAGGACCTGCTGCAGAGCGCGCTGTTCTCGACGTACCGGGCGTGGGACCGGATCAGCGACAAGGCCGCGGTCGGGGGCTACCTCCGCCGCACCATGACGAACCTGCACATCAGCGCGTGGCGCCGCCGCAAGCTGAACGAGTACCCGACCGAGGAACTGCCGGAGACGCCCGGCGACACGGACGCGATGCGCGGCACGGAGCTGCGCGCGGTCCTGTGGCAGGCGCTCGCCCGCCTCCCCGAACTCCAGCGCACCATGCTGGTCCTGCGCTACTACGAGGGCCGCACGGACCCGGAGATCGCGGAGATCCTCGACATCAGTGTCGGCACGGTGAAGTCCAGCATCTGGCGGTCGCTCCGCCGGCTGCGCGAGGACGAGGTCCTCAGCTTCGGCCGTGACGAGGAGGACGCCTTCGGGGAGCTCGTCGCCTGAGGGTTGGGGGGAAGCAAGTAACGGGGGAAGTACGGGGGAAGTACGGGGGAGCGGTAACCGGGGGGACCCACGGGGGTTCATGGGGGAAGCACCGAGGGGGAACGGGGGAGAGCGGGACTGGAGGGCCGGGGGGTCCGTCCAGTCCCGCTTTCTGTTGTGTGCTCCCGCTGCCGTGCTCCCGTTCTCGTGGGTGCCGTCAGCGTGAGGGAGTCGCCGCGGGGCGCCGGCCCACCGCGGCCGCGGCCAGTCGGCCCAGGGCCTCGTCCCGGTCGCAGGCGTGGGCTCCGAGTGCGGTCTGGCGGGCGATGATCGAGCGTTCCTGGCGCATCAGGCGCCAGCCGCGGCGCAGCAGGAACGGGACCGACTTGCGGCCCTCCTTGAGGTCCCGCAGGAAGCGGCGGCGGAAGGTGCGGACCGGGCCTCGGTTCAGGCACAGCGCGTCGGCCAGCAGTCCCAACTCCCGGCAGCGCTCGACGATCTCGGCCGCGAAGATGCCCTCCGCTATGAACAGTGGTGTCCGGCCGATGTCGACGGCCTCCTCGCCGGTGCGGGCGGAGAGGGAGATGTCGTAGACGGGGACCTTCGTACGGCCGGTGCGGCACAGCTCCGCGATCGCGGCGACAGCCGTGTCCGTGTCCCAGGAGTCCGGGTGGTCCCAGTCGATGTCGGAGCTTGCCGCCACCAGCGGCAGCGTCGGGTCCTCGCCCTCCTTGTAGAAGTCGTCGAGGCGCAGCACGGGAAGCCCGGAGCGGGCGGCGACAAGGGACTTGCCCGAGCCCGAGGGGCCGCAGAGCAGCACGACGCGGGCGGCGGCGGGGAGATGGATGCTCACGGGACACCAGTTTGACGTATTCCGTACGTCCTGCCGACCCCGCGGGTCGGCTTTGGTGTGCGCATCACATCTCAACTACCCTTCGTGTCGACCTGATTACTCAGCGAATCCAAGGTGACTACTGCAATGGCACGACACGCTTCCCCCTCCAAGCCGCACGCCCGGCGCGCCCTGATCGCCCTCGCCACCGTCTCGGCGGCACTTGGCGCGAGCGCGGCGACGGCGTCCGCGGACTCCACCGCGGCCGTGAAGGTGCCGCTGTCGCCGGCCACCGCGGCCGACGCGCTCGGCAAGCTCGACCCGCAGAAGAGCCTCCAGGGCCCGACCGGCCAGGTGCGGTCCGTCACCGGCTCCGTTCAGGGCCTCAAGCGGGGCGCCCTCACCCGCAACACCGTCGGCCCGACGGACAACCACATCGCCGGCCCGCTCTCCGGACTGGCCGCTCTGAGTCAGGAAAGCCCGGTCGGTTCGGTTCCGGCGGCGCTGGAGACGGCCGCCATGCTGCTGGGCGGCCCTCGGGTGGTCTGAATCCGGCCCGCGCATGACAGAGCCGCGTCTTCCCCCGACGGGGGAGGGCGCGGCTCTCAGGTTTGCCTGATCGTTGATCAGGCGGTTCGGCCGAGGTGGGTGACCATGATGTGGATCACGTCGTTGTCGATGATGTACAGCACCCGGTAGTCGCCGACGTGCCAGCGGCGAAGATCGGGGGAGCCGTAGGGGATGGAACCTGGCGGGCGTGGGTCGGTGGCCAAGGCGTCTACGGCCTCGTATACGGCGGACAAGCCGGCTGGGTCCTCCTTGAGGAACCGCACGGCCGTGCTCGTGGCACCGGGCTCCCAGATGATCTCGTAGGCCACTTACCGCAGCCCCAGCATCCGGCCGACTTCCTCGTGAGGGATGCCCGGTTCGAGCGTTCCCTCTGCCTTGCGCCGCTGGTAGTCCGCGAACACCAGGGCGTCTTCGAGATCCTCTATCACCTGCGGCGATACGAGGAGAGCGGCCACGTGTCCGTGATCGGTGAGGGCGATGGTCTCGCGGCCGTGGGCGGCGCGGCGGACCAGGTCGCCGAGCTGGGAGCGGGCTGCGCTGATGGCGATCTCTACCATGCGCACATGGTGACACAAGATTACTCTAGTGTGCAATTCATATGACTATAGGCCTGCATGGCTCACCTCGGCAGGAGAGCCGCGCCTCCCCCGGACGGAGGAGAGGCGCGGCTCGGCTGGTGAGGGCTCAGTACGCCGAGCCCGACGCGCCCAGCGACCCCGTGGGGTGCCAGACCGTCTTCGTCTCCAGGAACGCCGTCATGCGGTCGGTGCCAGGCGTCGCCGACCAGTCGGCTTCATCCACAGGCTGTGGACGGAGAACCCGCTTCAGGTTGTCCGCCGCCGCGATCTCCAGCTCCTTCGCCAGGCCGTCGTCGTTGCCGGCGCCGGCGAGGTCGATCGCGTTGACGTCCTGGTGCGCGGCCAGTGGTGCCGCGATCTCCGCCGTACGGCCGGAGAGGACGTTGACGACGCCGCCGGGCAGGTCCGAGGTGGCCAGCACCTCGCCCAGGGACAGCGCGGGGAGCGGGGACTTCTCGGAGGCCACCACGACCGCGGTGTTGCCGGTCGCGATCACCGGGGCGATCACCGAGACCAGGCCGAGGAACGACGACTCCTGGGGGGCCAGGACGGCCACCACTCCCGTCGGTTCGGGCGAGGACAGGTTGAAGTACGGGCCCGCGACCGGGTTTCCGCCGCCGACCACCTGGGTGATCTTGTCGGTCCAGCCCGCGTACCAGACCCAGCGGTCGATCGCCGCGTCGACGATGACGGTCGCCTTGGACTTGGACAGGCCTTCCGCGTCGGCCACTTCACGCACGAACTGCTCGCGGCGGCCCTCCAGCATCTCGGCGATGCGGTAGAGGACCTGGCCGCGGTTGTAGGCGGTGGCCCCTGACCACGCCCCGAACGCCTTGCGGGCGGCGACCACCGCGTCACGGGCGTCCTTGCGGGACGAAAGGGGCACGTTCGCCAGCCAGTTGCCCTTTTTGTCCGTCACCTCGTACACCCGGCCGCTCTCGGAACGCGGGAACTTCCCGCCGACGTACAGCTTGTAGGTCTTGAAGACGCTCAGACGGTTCGGTTCAGACATCGAGGTACGCCTCCAGGCCGTGGCGGCCGCCCTCGCGGCCGAAGCCCGACTCCTTGTAGCCGCCGAACGGCGAGGTCGGGTCGAACTTGTTGAACGTGTTGGACCAGACGACGCCCGCACGGAGCTTGTTCGCGACGGCGAGGATGCGCGAGCCCTTCTCCGTCCAGATGCCCGCCGACAGGCCGTACGGGGTGTTGTTGGCCTTGGCGACCGCCTCGTCCGGGGTGCGGAAGGTGAGGACGGACAGCACGGGGCCGAAGATCTCGTCGCGGGCGATCCGGTGCGCCTGGGTGACGTTCGTGAAGAGCGTCGGGGCGAACCAGTAGCCGGAGGACGGGATCTCGCAGGCCGGGGACCAGCGTTCGGCGCCCTCCGCCTCGCCCTGCTCGACGAGGGTGGTGATGCGGGAGAGCTGCTCCTCGGAGTTGATCGCGCCGATGTCCGTGTTCTTGTCCAGCGGGTCGCCGAGGCGGAGCGTGGACAGGCGGCGCTTGAGGGAGTCCAGCAGCTCGTCCTGGATCGACTCCTGGACGAGGAGCCGGCTGCCCGCGCAGCAGACCTGGCCCTGGTTGAAGAAGATCCCGTTGACGATGCCCTCGACGGCCTGGTCGATGGGGGCGTCGTCGAAGACGATGTTGGCGCCCTTGCCGCCCAGTTCGAGGGTGAGCTTCTTGCGGGAGCCCGCCACTGTGCGGGCGATCTCCTTGCCGACCGCCGTCGACCCCGTGAACGCGACCTTGTTGACGTCCGGGTGGGCGACGAGCGCGGCGCCCGTGTCGCCGTAGCCGGGAAGGATGTTCACGACGCCCTTGGGGAGGCCGGCCTGGCGGCAGATGTCCGCGAAGAACAGGGCGGACAGGGGGGTCGTCTCGGCGGGCTTCAGCACTACCGTGTTGCCGGTGGCGAGCGCCGGGGCGATCTTCCACGCCAGCATCAGGAGCGGGAAGTTCCAGGGGATGACCTGGCCGGCCACGCCCAGGGGGCGCGGGGCGGGGCCGCTGTGTCCATTCGTCGTCCTCCGGCCGAACCCAGCGTGGTCGAGCTTGTCCGCCCAGCCCGCGTAGTAGAAGAAGTGCGCGGCGACCAGGGGGAGGTCGGCGTCGCGGGTCTCCTTGATGGGCTTGCCGTTGTCCAGGGTCTCCAGGACCGCCAGCTCACGGCTGCGCTCCTGGATGATCCGCGCGATGCGGAACAGGTACTTGGCGCGCTCCGAGCCGGGCAGCGCCGACCACTTCTCGAAGGCCTTGCGGGCGGCCTTCACCGCGCGGTCGACGTCCTCGGAACCGGCCTGGGCGATCTCCGACAGCACCTCCTCCGTGCTCGGGGAGACCGTCTTGAAGACCTTGCCGCCGGCCGCGTCGGTGAACTCGCCGTCGATGAACAGGCCGTACGAGGGCGCGATGTCGACGATCGCGCGGGACTCGGGTGCGGGTGCGTATTCGAATGCCGATGCCATGGTGATCAGTCCACCGTCACGTAGTCGGGGCCGGAGTAGCGGCCGGTGGCCAGCTTCTGACGCTGCATCAGCAGGTCGTTCAGGAGCGAGGAGGCGCCGAAGCGGAACCAGTGGTTGTCCAGCCAGTCCTCGCCGGCGGTCTCGTTGACCAGTACGAGGAATTTCACGGCGTCCTTGGTCGTCCTGATGCCGCCGGCGGGCTTCACACCCACCTGCACCCCGGTCTGCGCGCGGAAGTCGCGCACGGCCTCCAGCATCAGCAGGGTGTTGGCGGGGGTGGCGTTGACCGCGACCTTGCCGGTGGACGTCTTGATGAAGTCCGCGCCCGCCAGCATGCCGAGCCAGCTCGCGCGGCGGATGTTGTCGTACGTCGACAGCTCGCCGGTCTCGAAGATGACCTTGAGGCGGGCCGCCGTGCCGCAGGCTTCGCGTACGGCGACGATCTCGTCGTACACCTTCACGTAGTTGCCCGCGAGGAACGCCCCGCGGTCGATGACCATGTCGATCTCGTCGGCGCCCGCGGCGACGGCCTCGCGCACGTCGGCCAGCTTCACGGCGATCGGGGCGCGGCCCGCCGGGAAGGCGGTGGCGACCGAGGCGACCTTCACGGAGGAGCCGGCGACGGCCTCCTTCGCGGCGGGCACCATGTCGGGGTAGACGCAGACGGCCGCGGTCGCGGGGGTCGTACGGTCCGTGGGGTCGGGGTGGACCGCCTTGGCGCCGAGTGCCCGGACCTTGCCCGGGGTGTCCGCGCCTTCCAGCGTCGTCAGGTCGACCATCGAGATGGCGAGGTCGATGGCGTACGCCTTCGCGGTCGTCTTGATGGAACGGGTGCCGAGCGAGGCGGCGCGCGCCTCCAGGCCGACCGCGTCGACGCCGGGCAGCCCGTGGAGGAAGCGGCGCAGCGTGCTGTCGGACGCGGCGACGTCAGCGAGAGCATGTGCTGTGGGTGCAGTGGTGGGCATGGTCACCAGACGAGCATATCTACGCGCGTAGCGGCTGTACACCCCGGAAGGAACGGCTCTGTGCGACGCGGGGGAGCGGCCCGCCCCTCAACAGGCGCCGGGAACTGCGCGACCAGCCACAGACAAGCCGCGCCCGCGCATGGCGTGTCCCCCCACGGTGCCTGGGCGCCACCCCGCCCACAGCCTGAGGCACAATCGGCAGCATGACGACCCCGGACCACGACTCCCCAGCACCGCCGCCCCCGGCCTCCCAGTTCAAGGACCGGGCGTACCGGTCGTCCGGGGGCATCGCCGGCGGGGTCCTGCTGCTTGCCCTCGCGGGCTGGCTGGGCATCGACGCGATCGTCTCCGGGCACGGCCGCACCCCATGGCTGGCCCTCGCCACCCTGATCCTCGTCGTGCCGCTGATCGTCGCCTTCACGCTGCGCCCCGCCGTCCACGCCAACGAGGAGCGGCTGCGCATCCGCAACCCGTTCCGCATCGTCGTGGTGCCCTGGGGGGAGGCCGCCACGCTGCGGTCCGGCTACTCCAACGAGGTCGTCGTGAAGTCCGGCGGCAAGTACCAGCTGTGGGCCGTCCCCGTCTCGCTGCGGGCGCGGAAGAGGGCGGCGCGGCAGGGGGCCAGGGCGAAGGCGGACCGGGCCGCGGATGCGAGCGGAGGGGGCCGGCGGGGCCGTCTGGGCGGTGTCTTCGGGCCCAGCGGGCTCTCGGGCGGTGCCGCGGTCCCTGAGGGGTCCCCGCGAGCCGAGAGCGACAAGGTCATGGACGACCTGCGCGAGCTGCTCGAAGCCCATGAGCAGGCGGAGACGGCGCAGGGCGAGGTGACGGTGCGCTGGGCGTACGAGATCGCGGGGCCCGCGCTGGCCGGGGCGGTACTGCTGGCGATCCTCGCGGCGACGGGCTGACCCGCACCTGATACGGCGGTCCGGGGCCCGGCCCGGGGCTGACGAGGCCACGTGGACCGCCGGGCTTTGGCCCGGGCAACTGGGATTCGGCTTGGGCTGCTGGTTTCTGGCCGGATGGCCTGGGGTTTGTTTGGGTGGTTGCTGGTTGCTGGTTGCTGGTTGCTGGTTGCTGGTTGCTGGCCTGTGCGGCTGGTCGTTGGCCTGGGCAGCTGGGATTCGGCTTGGGCCGCTGGTTTCTGGCTCGGATTGCCGGGCCCAGTCCGGGCCCGGCCCCGCTCAGGCCCCAGGTGCGGTAAAGCCCGGCCGTGGGCTCCGGGCTACCGCTTCGCGGCTTCATTCGGCATGCTCAGCTCATACCTCGGCCACGACGGCCATCCCCTACCCCGACGGAAACCAGGGGCCACTGCCGGCTCGGTGGTCCTGAGGGGCCGGGAAACGGCGACTGCGCGTTCGCGGCAGTCGCCCGCTGCCGCGGTACCCGACGGCTGCCCGCCCGCCGCGGGAAGGCACGCACACCCGCCGCCGGAGGCAGGCGCACCCGTGCGGGTGACCGAGCGCGTGATCCTGCTTGCGGCGTGGCTCAGATGCCGGCCGCCGCCGACAGGTCCCGCTTGATCGCCGCCAGGAGGTCGTTCGCGGTGGCGTGGGCCGCCGGAAGACCGGTGTGCGCGGCGACGGGGACCACGACCTCCAGGTAGCACTTCAGCTTGGGCTCCGTGCCGCTCGGGCGGACGATGACGCGGGCGCCGTCGAGCGTGTAGCGCAGCCCGTCGGTGGGCGGCAGCCTGTCGGTGCCCCGGGTGAGGTCCTCGGCCCTGGTGATGGCGAGGCCCGCGAGCTCGGTCGGCGGCTGCTCGCGCAGCCGCTCCATGGCACGGCCGATGACCGTGAGGTCCTCCACCCGGACCGAGAGCTGGTCGGTGGCGTGCAGCCCGTGCTCGACGGCGAGGTCGTCGAGGAGATCCGGCAGGGTCCGCCCCTCCTCCTTGAGCTCGGAGGCCAGCTCGGTGATCAGCAGCGCGGCGGTGATGCCGTCCTTGTCGCGCACCCCGTCCGGGTCGACGCAGTAGCCGAGGGCCTCCTCGTAGCCGTAGCGCAGGCCCTCGACGCGGGCGATCCACTTGAAGCCGGTCAGCGTCTCCTCGTACGGCAGGCCTGCTTTCTCGGCGATACGGCCGAGGAGGGACGACGAGACGATCGACTCCGCGAAGGTGCCCTGGGCGCCCCGCCGGACGAGGTGGGCGGCGAGCAACGAGCCCACCTCGTCGCCGCGCAGCATCCGCCAGTCGCCGCCGTCCTTCACGGCCACGGCGCAGCGGTCGGCATCGGGGTCGTTGGCGATGATCAGGTCCGGGTCGGTCGCGCGGGCCTGCGCGAAGGCGAGGTCCATGGCGCCCGGCTCTTCCGGGTTGGGGAAGGCGACGGTGGGGAAGTCCGGGTCGGGCTCGGCCTGCTCGGCGACCAGGACGGGCGCCGGGAAACCGGCGCGGGCGAACGCGGCGAGCAGGACGTCCCTGCCGACGCCGTGCATCGCCGTGTAGACGGTGCGGGCGGTGCGCGGGGAACCGGCGGCGAGCACCGCGTCCGTGCGGGCCAGATAGGCGTTCAGGACGCTGTCGTCGAGGATCTCCCAGCCGGCTTCCGGACGCGGCACGTCGTCCAGGGAGACGATCGCGTCGATCTCGGCGGCGATCTCCGCGTCGGCCGGCGGCACGATCTGCGAACCGTCGCCGAGATAGACCTTGTAGCCGTTGTCGCGCGGCGGGTTGTGGCTGGCGGTGACCTCCACGCCCGCGACCGCGCCGAGATGCCTTATCGCGAAGGCGAGCACGGGGGTGGGCAGCGGCCGGGGCAGTACCGCGGCGCGAAAGCCCGCGCCCGTCATCACGGCCGCCGTGTCGCGGGCGAAGTCCGCGGACTTGTGCCGGGCGTCGTAGCCGATGACGACGAGACCGCCGCGCTCTCCCCTGGCGTTGAGATACGCGGCCAGACCGGCGGCGGCACGGATGACGACCGCACGGTTCATCCGCATCGGCCCCGCCCCGAGCTCACCGCGCAGACCCGCGGTGCCGAACTGGAGGGTGCCGCTGAATCGCTCTTCGAGCTCCGCGGCCTCGCCGGCCTCGATGAGCTTGGCGAGCTCGTCGCGGGTCTCCGGGTCGGGGTCCTCGGCGAGCCATGCGTTGGCGCGGGTGAGCAGTTCGTCGTGCACGTCCGGGTCAGCCTCTCGTTGTCTCGTGGTGCGGGTCCCTGGGGGCCGCGCCCCCGGACCCCCCTTCGGCCCGAAGGGCCTCGTCCTCAAACGCCGGACGGGCTGAAAATGCCGCACCGCCCCGAGCAGTACCGCCCTTACAACCGGCCGAGCACCTGAGCGATCAACGACCCCATCCGAGTCGCCGAGTCCCGCCCGGCCTGCAGAACCTCCTCGTGGTTCAACGGTTCACCCGTCATCCCCGCGGCGAGGTTCGTCACGAGAGAAATACCCAGCACCTCGGCACCCGCCTCCCGCGCCGCGATGGCTTCCAGCACCGTCGACATACCCACCAGGTCCGCCCCGATCACCCGGGCCATCCGGATCTCGGCCGGCGTCTCGTAGTGCGGGCCGGGGAACTGGGCGTAGACGCCCTCCTCCAGGCTGGGGTCGATCTCCTTGCACAGGGCGCGCAGCCGCGGCGAGTACAGGTCCGTCAGGTCGACGAAGTTCGCGCCGACGATCGGCGAGGTCGCCGTCAGGTTGATGTGGTCGCTGATCAGCACCGGCTGCCCGGGCCGCATGCCCTCGCGCAGCCCGCCGCAGCCGTTGGTCAGCACGACGGTCTTGCAGCCGGCGGCGACGGAGGTGCGGACGCCGTGCGCGACGGAGGCGACCCCGCGGCCCTCGTAGTAGTGCGTACGGCCCAGGAAGACCAGGGCCCGCTTCTCGCCGATCTTGTACGAGCGGATCCTGCCGCCGTGCCCCTCCACCGCCGGCGGCGGGAAACCGGGCAGCTCGGTGACGTGGAACTCGGCGTCGGGTGCACCGAGGGCGTCCACGGCCGGTGCCCAGCCGGAGCCCATCACGAGGGCGACGTCGTGGGTCTCGGCGCCGGTCAGTTCGCGCAGGCGCGCGGCGGCGGCGTCGGCGGCGGCGTGAGGGTCGCCCTGGATGTCGTCCGGAAGAAGAGATGCGTTCACGCGTCGAGAGTAGCCGCTCAACGCCTACGCGCGTAGATGGCAGAGCTCACGGGATGGCGATCGTTGTCTTGTCGTTTCCAACGAAGCACGTGACACAACGGGACCTTTGCGGCCCCTGTGGTCCGACTGTGAACCTGCCGCGCTTCAGCAGGGGCGTTTCCGTAGCTCCATCACATAGTCGTGCGGAGCGCCCGCGGACTCGGCGGCATCGGCGATCTCGCCCAGATACCGCGCAGACGGCAGCCCGCCCTCATAGCCGTCGAGGACGTACGTCCACGCCGACTCCTCGCCTTCCATCGTGTGCACCCGCACCCGCATCCGGCGGTAGACGCCCAGGCCGACGCCCTCCCAGCGGTCCATGGACTCCTCGTCCAGCGGCGCGATGTCGTACAGCGCGACGAAGACCTGCGAGAACGGGTCCTCGACGATCGTCGCCAGGGCACCCTCCCAGCCCATGTGCTCGCCCCCGAACGTCAGCCGCCAGCCGTTCAGCCAGCCCGTGGCGCGCATCGGCGAGTGCGGAGCGCGGCGGGTCATCAGCCGCGCGTCGAGGTTGCCGGCGTACGCGGCGTAGAGCGACATGGGTCGAGGGTACGGCAGTCGGCACGGGCGCCCCTGACGTATCAAGGGCACCTTGCCAACCCATTGCCCCGCCCCGAGGCAGTGGCACCTTGAGCGGTGCGGGACAATGGGGTACGTGACTCGGATCGTGATCATCGGTGGCGGACCCGGCGGATACGAGGCGGCCCTGGTGGCCGCCCAGCTCGGCGCGGAGGTGACCGTCGTCGACTGCGACGGTCTGGGCGGGGCGTCGGTGCTGACCGACTGCGTACCGTCGAAGACCCTTATCGCTACGGCCGAGGTGATGACCACCTTCGACTCGTCGTACGAAGAGCTCGGCATCATCGTCGCCGACGACACCCCGCCGCTGGAGCAGGCGGCCCGGGTGGTCGGCGTGGACCTCGGGAAGGTCAACCGCCGTGTGAAGCGGCTCGCCCTCGCCCAGTCCCACGACATCACCGCCTCCGTCACCCGCGCCGGCGCCCGGGTCATGCGCGGCCGCGGCCGTCTGGAGGGCATGCAGGCCCTCGACGGCTCCCGCAAGGTGATCGTCTCCACCGCCGACGGCACCGAGGAGACCCTCGTCGCCGACGCCGTGCTGATCGCGACCGGCGGCCACCCGCGCGAGGTGCCCGACGCCCAGCCCGACGGCGAGCGCATCCTCAACTGGACGCAGGTGTACGACCTGAACGAGCTCCCCGAGGAGCTCATCGTGGTCGGTTCGGGTGTGACCGGTGCCGAGTTCGCCGGCGCCTACCAGGCCCTGGGCTCGAAGGTCACCCTCGTCTCCTCCCGGGACCGCGTGCTGCCGGGTGAGGACCCGGACGCCGCCGCCGTCCTGGAGGACGTCTTCCGCCGCCGCGGCATGAACGTCATGGCCCGCTCCCGCGCCGCCGCCGCCAAGCGGGTCGGCGACCGCGTCGAGGTCACCCTCTCCGACGGCCGTGTCATCACGGGATCCCACTGCCTGATGGCCGTCGGCGCCATCCCCAACAGCGAGGGCATGGGCCTGGAGGAGGCCGGCGTCAGGCTGCGCGAGTCCGGGCACATCTGGACCGACAAGGTCTCGCGGACGACCGCTCCGGGCGTGTACGCCGCCGGTGACGTGACGGGCGTCTTCGCCCTCGCCTCGGTGGCCGCCATGCAGGGACGCATCGCCATGTACCACTTCCTCGGCGACGCGGTGGCCCCGCTGAATCTGAAGACCGTCTCGTCCAACGTCTTCACCGACCCCGAGATCGCGACCGTCGGCTACACACAGGCCGACGTCGACGCGGGCAAGATCGACGCCCGAGTGGTCAAACTCCCGCTCCTGCGCAACCCGCGCGCCAAGATGCAGGGCATTCGCGACGGCTTCGTGAAGCTCTTCTGCCGTCCGGGCACGGGCATCGTGGTCGGCGGTGTGGTCGTCTCCCCGCGCGCCTCGGAACTGATCCATCCGATCTCGATCGCCGTCGACAACAATCTGACGGTCGAACAGATCGCGAACGCATTCACCGTGTACCCCTCCCTTTCGGGGTCGATCGCGGAGGTCGCCCGGCAGCTCCACACGCGCAAGACCGGCGGCGAAGTCTGACGGCCGAAACCGACTCCTAGCTGGTCACAGGGAGT
The DNA here is from genome assembly GCF_021261325.1 of Streptomyces guryensis. Classification (GTDB taxonomy): domain Bacteria; phylum Actinomycetota; class Actinomycetes; order Streptomycetales; family Streptomycetaceae; genus Streptomyces; species Streptomyces guryensis. Next base: position 173,517 of record NZ_JAJSBI010000003.1, read on the forward strand.
TGTCGAGCATGCGTACGGCATAGGCGGGGCGGGTAGGCCCTATACCACTTCCCGCCCTTGTGTGCGAACAACTTCTGCTATTCGGCGCAAACAGCTGAAAGCAGACGGTCGTTGGGGTTACTGTCAGTTTCGTGTTCGCTGCAGAACGTCGCCAATTGATCCTCGAAATGGTGCGAGCGAACGGGGCCGTGTCGCTCCGTGAGCTCGCCCGCGTCGTCCAGACCTCCGAAGTGACCGTACGGCGGGACGTGCGCGCACTGGAGGCAGAAGGACTCCTCGACCGCCGGCACGGCGGTGCGGTACTGCCGGGCGGGTTCACGCGGGAGTCCGGCTTTCCGCAGAAGTCACATCTCGCGACCGCCGAGAAGACGGCCATCGCCGACCTCGCCGCCAACTTCGTGGAAGAGGGCGAGGCCATCGTGGTCGGGGCGGGTACCACCACCCAGGAGCTGGCCCGCCGGCTCGCCCGGGTCCCCGGGCTGACCGTCGTCACCAACTCCCTGCTGGTCGCCCAGGCGTTGGCCCATGCCAACCGCGTGGAGGTCGTGATGACCGGCGGCACCCTGCGCGGCTCCAACTACGCCCTCGTGGGCAGCGGTGCCGAGCAGTCACTGCAGGGGTTGCGGGTGTCCAGGGCCTTCCTGTCCGGGAGCGGGCTCACCGCCGAGCGCGGGCTGTCCACGTCCAACATGCTGTCGGCGTCCGTGGACCGGGCACTGGTGCAGGCGGCCGCGGAGGTCGTCGTCCTCGCCGATCACACCAAGCTCGGTACGGACACGATGTTCCAGACCGTGCCCACGGATGTGATCACCCGTCTTGTGACGGACGAGCCGCCGCCTCATGACGACCGGGCCGGCACGGAGTTGCAGGCTCTCGCCGACCAGGGCGTGCAGATCGCGGTGGCCGGGGCGGCCGGGAACTCGGGCGGTGATTCCGTCCCCCCGCGCCAGCCGCGCCGGGACGTGGCGCTGCCTGGGCCGCGGCGCGGTCAGGCCTCCGGCCTTCGGGCGGCAACCGTGCTTGACCCCTCCGGGGGGGAGCGGGAGCGGGCTCGGGTTGCGGATCTGCGGCGGCGTTAGGGTTTCTGCCCATTCGCCGTAGGGGTTCGTCATGTTGGGCGGGTGCGGGTGCGGGTGCGGGTTGGTTGTGGCTTGTCGCGCCCCCGCGGCGGAGCCGCAAATCGATACAGCCCCGCGGCCCCTGAAGGCCGCTGCCCTCAGGTCGGCTATGGCTCAACCGGCCCTCAGGCCCCGCAGGGTGAGGGTCAGCAAGCGGTCCGCCAAGTCCGGGTCTGCCGGTGATTCCTCCGCTGCCAAGGCGATCGCGTTGGTCAGTTGGAGAAGGTCGGTGATCGTGACGTCCTCGCGGACGTTGCCCGCTTGCTGTGCGCGACTGAGAAGGGCCGCGCCCGCCTCGTGCATCGGGCCGCTGCAGTTGGCCAGTGCCGAGGTGTCGTCGGAGGTGACGGACATCAGGGCCAGGGCCAGGCCGCGGTACTCGCCGGCGTGGGTGATGATCTCGCGGAGCCAGGTCACCAGGGCCGTGCACGGCTCGGGGGCGCCCAGGAGTGCGTGGGAGCGGTCCAGGAGGTCGCTCACCGCTTCCTCGAAGACGGCGCTCAACAGGGCGTGGCGGTTGGGGAAGTGGCGGTACAGGGTGCCGATGCCGACGCCCGCGCGCCGGGCCACGTCCTCCAGGGACGCGTCCGTGCCGTGCGCGGCGAACGCGGCGCGGGCCTCGGTGAGCAGCCGCTCGTAGTTGCGGCGGGCGTCGGCACGCATGACACGCGGGGGCGCCGGCGTCACCTCTGCGCCGCCGTTCGCCGCGGTCCCCGCCGCCGTCGTGCCCACCATGCCTCCCACCTGCCCTCGCGCGCGTCCCTGTCTGCCTCCAGCATGCCATCGAGGATGCGCGAGCGGGCCTCCCGCAGGCCGTACCCGTCTTGCCGGGCGGGAGAAGCAACGGGAAGAACGAGGCGCCCGGCGGACTGACTGCTCCAGTCCGCCGGGCGCCTCGGGATGTCGTACGGAACGACCGTGCTGCGTCAGTCCTTGATCTCGCAGATCGCGGCGCCGGAGCTGACGGACGCGCCGACGTCGGCGGACAGGCCCTTGATGGTGCCGGACTTGTGGGCGTTGAGCGGCTGTTCCATCTTCATCGCCTCCAGGACGACGACCAGGTCGCCCTCCTTGACCTCCTGGCCTTCCTCGACGGCGATCTTGACGATCGTGCCCTGCATCGGGGAGGCGAGGGTGTCGCCCGAGGCGACCGGGCCGGACTTCTTGGCGGCGCGGCGCTTCGGCTTGGCGCCGGCGGCGAGGCCGGTGCGGGCCAGGGACATGCCCAGCGAGGACGGGAGTGAGACCTCCAGGCGCTTGCCGCCGACCTCGACGACGATCGTCTCGCGGTCCGAGTCGTCCTCGGCCTCGGTCTCGGCCGGGGCGGCGAACGCGGGGATCTCGTTGACGAACTGGGTCTCGATCCAGCGGGTGTGGACCGTGAACGGCTCGCCGGAGCCGGTCAGTTCGGGCGCGAAGGCCGGGTCCTTGACCACCGCGCGGTGGAAGGGGATCGCCGTCGCCATGCCCTCGACCTGGAACTCCTCCAGGGCGCGGGACGCCCGCTGCAGGGCCTGCTCGCGGGTGGCGCCGGTGACGATCAGCTTGGCGAGCAGGGAGTCCCAGGCCGGGCCGATGACCGAGCCGGACTCGACGCCCGCGTCCAGGCGGACGCCCGGGCCGGTGGGCGGGGCGAAGGTGGTGACGGTGCCGGGGGCCGGGAGGAAGTTGCGGCCCGGGTCCTCGCCGTTGATGCGGAACTCGAAGGAGTGGCCGCGCAGTTCCGGGTCGTCGTAGCCGAGTTCCTCGCCGTCGGCGATGCGGAACATCTCGCGGACCAGGTCGATGCCGGCGACCTCCTCGGTGACCGGGTGCTCGACCTGGAGGCGGGTGTTGACCTCCAGGAAGGAGATCGTGCCGTCGAGGCCGACGAGGAACTCCACGGTGCCGGCGCCGACGTAGCCGGCCTCCTTGAGGATGGCCTTGGACGAGGAGTACAGCTCGGCGACCTGCGCCTCGGACAGGAACGGCGCCGGGGCCTCCTCGACCAGCTTCTGGTGGCGACGCTGGAGCGAGCAGTCACGGGTGGAGACGACGACCACGTTGCCGTGGCTGTCGGCCAGGCACTGGGTCTCCACGTGCCGCGGCTTGTCCAGGTAGCGCTCGACGAAGCACTCGCCGCGGCCGAAGGCGGCCACGGCCTCGCGGACCGCGGAGTCGTAGAGCTCGGGGACCTCTTCCAGGGTGCGGGCGACCTTCAGGCCGCGGCCGCCACCGCCGAAGGCGGCCTTGATGGCGATCGGCAGGCCGTGCTGCTCCGCGAAGGCGACGACCTCGTCCGCGCCGGAGACCGGGTCGGGCGTGCCGGCCACCAGCGGGGCGCCGGCGCGCTGGGCGATGTGCCGGGCGGCGACCTTGTCACCCAGGTCGCGGATGGCCTGCGGCGGCGGGCCGATCCAGATCAGCCCGGCGTCCAGGACCGCCTGCGCGAAGTCGGCGTTCTCGGAGAGGAAGCCGTATCCGGGGTGGATGGCGTCCGCGCCGGACTCTCTGGCCGCGTTCAGGATCTTGTCGATCACCAGGTAACTGGTCGCCGGGGTGTCACCGCCCAGGGCGAACGCCTCGTCCGCGGCGCGGACATGCAGAGCGTCGCGGTCCGGGTCCGCGTAGACGGCCACGCTCGCGATCCCGGCATCCCGGCAGGCCCGGGCCACGCGGACAGCGATTTCGCCACGGTTGGCGATGAGCACCTTGCGCACGATTGAGGCTCCCTCCTTGAAACAAGCCGAGTTTAGGGACTGGCTACACGGCACTACGACCCGTCCCCAGTGGTGAGCTTGCCCACACGGAGCGTGATGCGAGGCTTGCTCGACCCGGGAAATCCCTTGTCGCACCTCGGTACGCAGGACTCCTCTCGGAAACCCTAGCTCTCCCATGTGGTCAAGGTCTCTGTGAGAGCGTGCTGCGGGCCACTCGGTTTCTTTGTGGAGTCCCTACGAATGGCCCAACGAATCTTTGCCGCCCGCCGAACCCTTGTCCCAGGGTTTACCCGTTAGTAGCGTTCGCGATGTCTCGTACGTACTCGAGGTGACAACAGGGTTGTCCGACCCGCTCGGGCGGCAGTCGAAAGTGGGTGGGACCGGTGGTGCGCAGACCGGTGGCATGGGTCGTGGCGGTCGTGCTCTTCGCGGAGGCGTTCGGCATCGCGGCGCTGAACTGGTTCCTGGGGGTCGTCGTCGACCGGCAGGACATGTCCCTGGCCGGCCTCGACCCGGACATGATGTCGGCGTCCTCGAAGATCGGCGGCGTCGTCTTCGGCCTCTACTTCGCCCTGTGCGGCCTGGTCGCGCTCCTCGTGGCGGTCCGTGACCGCCCGCCGGCCGGCTTCGGGCGCATCCTGCTGATCAGCGCGGCGGTCGTGCACGGGCTGCTGGGGGCGTTCGCGTGGGGGCTGGTGGGCTGGACCGCGTTCCTGTTCATGGTGGTCGTGCTGGCCCTCATAGTGCTGCTCCTGATGACGTACGACAGCCCGGCCGAACCCAGCGACGCGGTCCCGCCCGCGGCGCCCGGCCCCGAGAACGACGGCGGCAGGGACGAGGGCGGCAAGGACGAAGGGGGCTCTCCCGTCACTTCTCCGCCGGCGCCCACAACTCCGTGATGCCGACGCCCAGCTGGGCGAGCAGCCGGCGCACGAGGGGCAGGCTGATGCCGATCACATTGCCGTGGTCGCCGTCGATGCCCTCGATGAACGGCGCGCTGCGGCCGTCGAGCGTGAACGCCCCCGCGACATGGAGGGGTTCGCCCGAGGCGACGTAGGCGGCGATCTCCTCGTCGGTGGGGTCGCCGAAGCGGACGACCGTGGAGGCGGTGGCGGACGCGTACCGCTTGTTCGCCGTGTCCCAGACGCAGTGCCCCGTCTGCAGAATGCCCGCCCGGCCGCGCATCGACTTCCAGCGGGCCGTCGCCTCCTCGGCGTCCGCGGGCTTGCCCAGGGCCTCGTCGTCCAGCTCCAGCACGGAGTCGCAGCCGATCACCAGAGCGCCGTGTGCCTCCGGCCTGGCGGCGACGACGGAAGCCTTGGCCTCCGCCAGGGCGAGGGCGAGTTCGGCCGGAGTGGGGGCGGTGACGGCGTCCTCGTCCACGCCGCTGACGATCACCTCCGGTGCGAGGCCTGCCTGGCGCAGGAGGTTCAGCCGGGCGGGGGACTGGGAGGCCAGGATGAGGCGGCGGGGCGCGTCTGTCATGCGGTCAGCGTAGCCGCGCGGTGCCACGCGGCGGAGCCGCACATCGATGCGGCGGCGGGGGTCACCTCAGGCCGATCACGACCATCGCGAGGATCATGGCCAACGCCATGAGGAGGCCGAGCCGCCGCAGCATCTCCTGGGTGTCGCGGAGTTCCTTGGGGGGCTCGTTCTCAGGGTCGGACCACAGCATGCCACCAGCGTGCGGCCAGGGCGGGGGGCCGTGCCTGAGTACGCGTACTCAAGTTTGGCCCGCAGACGTTGTTGTTCGTCTGCGGGCCCGGTGGGGGCTGGTCGCGCAGTTCCCCGCGCCCCTGAAAGATCGCGCAGTTCCCCGAGCCCCTACAGGTCCTTACCCCGGCCAGTAGGTGCGGGTCCACGCCGTCGGGCCCGGCTTCGGCAAGCGGTGGGACGCGATCCTGGCCGGGTCCGACCAGGAGTCCCTGTCTCGTGTCGCGCCGGGCGGGACGGAGGCCTCCGCCGCGGCGCGGGCGCGGACCACCGCCAGGGCGGCGGCCAGCTCCTCCGGGGTCGGGTTGCCCCGTACGACCTTGATCGTCACATCGACTCCTAGAGGGGGATGTTGCCGTGCTTCTTCGGAGGCAGGGATTCCCGCTTGGTGCGCAGTTGACGCAGGCCGCGCACGACGTGCCGGCGGGTCTCGGACGGCATGATCACCGAGTCGACGTAGCCGCGTTCGGCCGCGATGTAGGGGTTGAGGAGCGCGTCCTCGTACTCCTGGATCAGACGGGCGCGGGTCGCCTCCACATCGCCGTTCGCCTCGGCCTCGGCGATGGTGCGGCGGTGCAGGATGTTGACCGCGCCCTGGGCGCCCATGACGGCGATCTGGGCGGTCGGCCAGGCGAGGTTGATGTCCGCGCCGAGGTGCTTGGAGCCCATGACGTCGTAGGCGCCGCCGAAGGCCTTGCGGGTGATGACCGTGATCAGCGGGACCGTCGCCTCGGCGTAGGCGTAGATCAGCTTGGCGCCGCGGCGGATGATGCCGGTGTGCTCCTGGTCGACGCCCGGGAGGAAGCCCGGCACGTCGACGAAGGTGATGACCGGGACGTTGAAGGCGTCGCAGGTGCGCACGAAGCGCGCCGCCTTCTCGCTCGCGTCGATGTCGAGGCAACCCGCGAACTGCATCGGCTGGTTGGCGACGATGCCGACCGGGTGTCCCTCCACCCGCCCGAACCCGGTGAGGATGTTCGGGGCGAACAGCGGCTGCGTCTCGAAGAACTCGGCGTCGTCCAGGACGTGTTCGATCACCGTGTGCATGTCGTACGGCTGGTTCGCGCTGTCCGGCACGATCGCATCCAGCTCGAGGTCCTCGGCCGTGACCGCCAGGTCCGCCTCCTCCGGGAAGACCGGGGCCTCGGAGAGGTTGTTGGACGGCAGGTACGACAGCAGCTGCTTGACGTACTCGATGGCGTCCTTCTCGTCCCCGGCCATGTGATGGGCCACGCCGGAGGCGGAGTTGTGGGTGCGGGCGCCGCCCAGCTCCTCGAAGCCGACGTCCTCACCGGTGACCGTCTTGATGACGTCCGGCCCTGTGATGAACATGTGCGAGGTCTGGTCGACCATGACCGTGAAGTCGGTGATCGCCGGGGAGTAGACCGCACCGCCGGCGCAGGGGCCGACGACCAGGCTGATCTGCGGGATGACACCGCTGGCGTGCGTGTTGCGGCGGAAGATCTCGCCGTACGCGCCCAGGGAGGCCACGCCCTCCTGGATGCGGGCGCCGCCGGAGTCGTTGATGCCGATGACCGGACAGCCGGTCTTCAGCGCGAAGTCCATGACCTTGACGATCTTCTGGCCGTAGACCTCGCCCAGCGCGCCGCCGAAGACGGTGAAGTCCTGGGAGAAGACGGCGACCGGGCGGCCGTCGACCGTGCCGTATCCGGTGACCACGCCGTCCCCGTACGGACGGTTCTTGTCCAGACCGAAGTTCGTCGAGCGGTGCCTGGCGAACTCGTCCAGCTCGACGAAGGAGCCCTCGTCCAGCAGGAGCTCGATCCGCTCACGGGCCGTCAACTTGCCCTTGGCGTGCTGTTTTTCGACGGCGCGTGCCGAGCCGGCGTGCGTCGCTTCCTCGATACGACGCTGGAGATCCGCGAGCTTGCCCGCGGTGGTGTGAATATCGATCTCTTCCGGCTCCGACATCGGGATCGCGGCTCCCTGCCTGCTCAAAAGGGGGGACGGTTACTCATCCGTAGAGTAGTGGCGGCGCTACGAATCAGCAGTGCGGCGTTTCACACACCTAGGGTGGCTTGCATGACGCCGCGAGATGCTTCAGACGACAGCCGCTGGTCCGATCTGGACCGGCCTCCGCTCAATGCCGCCGCGCTGCGGCGCGGGCTCGTGCAGGAGGGCGGCCTGTGGCGCGAGGTGGAGGTGGTGCAGAGCACCGGTTCCACCAACTCCGACCTGGTCGCCCTGGCGGGCGCGGGCAAGGCGGGCGAGGGTTCGGTCCTGGTCGCCGAGGAGCAGACCGCGGGGCGGGGCCGCCTGGACCGCCAGTGGACCGCTCCGGCCCGCTCCGGCCTCTTCTTCTCCGTGCTGCTGAACCCGGCCGAGGTGCCGGTCGCCCGCTGGGGCTGGCTGCCGCTGATCACCGGGGTCGCCGTGGCGACCGGGCTGTCCCGCTCCGCGGGCGTCGACACGGCACTCAAGTGGCCCAACGACCTGCTCGTGTCCATCGGCGGCGAGGAGCGCAAGGCCGGCGGCGTCCTCGCCGAGCGGGCCGGGGACGGCGGAGTGGTCGTCGGCGTCGGTATCAACGTCACCCTGCGTGAGAACGAACTGCCGGTTCCCCAGGCGGGCTCGCTGGCGCTCGCCGGAGCGGTCAGCACGGACCGCGATCCGCTGCTGAGGGCGATGTTGCGCTCCCTGGAGGAGTGGTACGGCCGCTGGAGGGAGGCCGGCGGCGATCCGGCGGTCAGCGGGCTGCAGGAGACGTACGCGGCGGGCTGCGCGACGCTGGGGAAGACAGTGCGGGCCGAGCTGCCGGGCGACCGGTCGATCACCGGGGAGGCGGTGGCGGTGGATGGCGACGGAAGGCTGGTGATCGCGACGGAGGACGGCGTCCAGGAGCCGGTGGGTGCCGGGGACATCGTGCATCTGAGGCCCCTGTGACCGAGGGTGGATGCACGGCTGCCTGCAGCTGTGCACGACTCCCGGGAGTGAGCTAGGGCACACCTGCCGTACAGTTGAGGCCGGTCGATACCTGACCGTGGCAGATCGGAAGGGCAGCAGGCGTGACCGTCGACGACACGGGCTCCGGCACGGGCGCGGACGGCCGGGTGGACCCCCACGCCGCCGATCCCGGCGAGGACCCGCTCGCCCTGCGCCTGGAACACCTGATCCTCGGCGCCGAGCGGCGCTACACCCCTTTCCAGGCGGCCCGCAGCGCGGGTGTCTCGGTGGAGCTGGCCACCCGTTTCTGGCGGGCCATGGGCTTCGCCGACATCGGGCAGGCCAAGGCGCTCACCGAGGCCGACGTGCTCGCGCTGCGCCGCCTGTCCGGCCTCGTCGAGGCCGGGCTGCTGAGTGAGGCGATGGCCGTGCAGGTGGCCCGCTCCACCGGCCAGACCACGGCCCGTCTGGCGGAGTGGCAGATCGACTCCTTCCTGGAGGGCCTGACCGAGCCCCCGGAACCCGGGATGACCCGCACCGAGGTGACGTACCCGATCGTCGAACTGCTCCTGCCCGAGCTGGAGGAGTTCCTCGTCTACGTCTGGCGGCGCCAGCTCGCCGCCTCGGCCGGGCGGGTCGTGCAGGCCGCCGACGACGAGGAGATGGTCGACCGGCGCCTGGCCGTCGGCTTCGCGGACCTCGTCGGTTTCACCCGCCTCACCCGGCGTATGGAGGAGGAGGAACTCGGCGAGCTCGTCGAGGCCTTCGAGACCACCGCCGCCGACCTGGTCGCCGCGCACGGCGGCCGGCTGGTCAAGACGCTGGGTGACGAAGTGCTCTACGCGGCCGACGACGCCGGGATCGCCGCCGAGATCGCGCTGCGTCTCATAGAGACCATGGCGAACGACGAGACGATGCCGGAGCTGCGCGTCGGCATCGCCTTCGGCACCGTGACCACTCGTATGGGCGATGTCTTCGGTACGACGGTGAACCTCGCCTCCCGGCTGACGTCCATAGCTCCGCGCGACGCCGTCCTGGTCGACGCCGACTTCGCCCAGGAACTCATCCGCACCGGGGAGGCACCGGCCTCCGAGGCCGAGGCGGCGGAAGCCGCCGCGGCGGCGGAGAAGGAGGGGGAGGAGCCTCCGGTGTACCGGTTTGCCCTGCAGCCGATGTGGCAGCGGCCGGTGCGGGGGCTCGGTGTGGTTGAGCCGTGGCTGCTCACGCGGCGGGGCTGAGGGTCCCTCCGGGTGGGGCGTTGGTTGTCCGCGGCGCCGTCGTGGCTGGTCGCGCCCACGCGGCGGAGCCGCATACCGGCACAGCCCCGCGCCCCTTCAGGGCAAGGTCGAGGCCCCGTACACGTTCTCAGTCGGCGGCGGGGTGGTCCACGCACAGGCCGATGACCGGTACGCACAGGCCGGGCTCGTCCGTCTCGCCCGGCTGCTGCGGCGGCGGGGGTGTCGTCCGGCCGGGTGTCGGTGTCGGCCGTGGGGCGGGGGTCGTCGTCGTAGGCGGTTGTCGAGTGGTCGTGGGCGCCGGGGCGTTCGGCGTGACCGGGATTGTCGTGGTGCCCGCAGTGGTCGCCCGGTTCGCCGACGGTGCTGCCTGTTCGGGCGGTACGAGGGTGGCACGCGTCGTCGGTTTCGTGTTCGCGCCGCCCATCGCGTAGGTCGCCGACGGGCTCACCCGGGGGAGGGCCTCGACGGCTGCCACGGCCTTGCTCGACCGGTCGGTGTCGGTGGCCGGGTCCTGGTGGGGGTCCGCCTCCGCGGTGCCGAGTCCGCCGCCCGCCGGATCCGGTGCCATCCGTACGAGGCTCAGCGCGCCGGCGGCGAGGGCCAGCCCGCTGACGGCGAACAGCACCTTGCGGGGGCGGGGCCTGCGATGCCGGCCGCGCCTCACCGATGTCTCCGCCGTCTCCGTCATCGTGACCCCTCCCCGTTGCGCCCGCGCTCCCCTGTGCGCCGTGGCGGACGCACGGTATGCGCTCCCGTGGGCGGTGCGGAGGGAGTTGGGTGGGATGTCACCCGAACGGGGACAACGGGACGAAACCCTGCGATGATCGGGCCGAAGGTTGTTAACCCGCGTTAACCGGAGGGTGTCATGAGCGAGGAGCGGTTCGGGGAGTTCGTGGTGGTGCGGCGGCACGGGCATGTCGCGGAGCTCGTCCTCGACCGGCCCAAGGCCATGAACGCGGTGTCGAGCGAGATGGCGCGGTCGATCGCCGGGGCCTGCGCGGCGCTCGGTGCGGACCGTGACGTACGGGTGGTCGTGGTGACGTCCACGCACGAGCGGGCGTTCTGCGTCGGGGCGGACCTCAAGGAGCGGAACTCCTTCACCGACGCCGATCTGCTGCGGCAGCGGCCGGTCGCGCGGGGCGCCTACACCGGCGTCCTGGAGCTGCCGGTGCCGACGATCGCGGCGGTGCACGGGTTCGCCCTGGGCGGGGGCTTCGAGCTGGCGCTGTCGTGCGACCTGATCGTGGCCGACCGGACCGCCGTGGTGGGGCTGCCGGAGGTGTCGGTGGGCGTCATCCCGGGCGGCGGCGGTACGCAGCTGCTGCCGCGGCGGGTGGGGGCCGCGCGGGCGGCCGAGCTCGTCTTCACCGCGCGGCGTCTGCCGGCCGCGGAGGCACGGGAGTTGGGGCTCGTGGACGAGCTGGTGGAGGAGGGCCGGGACCGGGAGGCGGCGCTCGACCTGGCCGCACGTATCGCCGCGAACTCACCGGTCGGCCTGCGGGCCGCCAAGCGGGCGCTGCGCCTGGGGCACGGGCTCGATCTGCGGGCCGGGCTGGAGGTCGAGGATGCGGCGTGGCGGTCGGTGGCCTTCTCGGGCGACCGGGCGGAGGGAGTGGCGGCGTTCAACGAGAAGCGGAAGCCGCAGTGGCCCGGGGAGTGAAACCGGGGAGCGGCTTCTGAGCGCCGGTCGGCATCACTCAGCCGGTCCGGCGTTTGAGGACGAGGCCCATCGAGGGTCGATCCGGGCCCTGGGGGCAGAGCCCCGAGGGCCGGTCACCCCACCGCCGTATCAAGAGAACAAACCAGTGGAAACCTCCCTAACCTGGAGTAATGGGTGATGACAAACGGCTCGCGGCCGTCGTCGCGCTCGCGCAGGGCATGGCGGCAGCCCACGGCTCGCGCGAGGCGTGGCGTGCGGCGGCGGCCGGGGGGTGCCGGGCGCTGGGCGGGAGCTTCGCCGCGTTGTCGGTGTGGGAGCGGGAGCTCGGCCGGCTGCGGGTCCTCGCCAACGTGGGGGAGCGGGTCGAGGGGGAGGAGGAGTTCCCGGAGGACGAGTCGTACCCCGTGCACCAGTTCCCCGAGATCACCGAGTTCCTGCACGAACGGTGGGCCGGCGGCGGCGAGCCCGACGCATGGGTCGAGACGGCGCACGGGCCCGCAGCGGGCGGCCGCCCCGGCTATGTCCACCAGCGCGTCGCCGCCCTGCGCCGCCGCGGCCGGGGCTGCTGCGTCGTCGCCCCGATCGTGCTGAACGGGCGCGCCTGGGGCGAGCTCTACGTCGCCCGTCCCGCCGGTGCTCCCGTCTTCGACCGGGGCGACGCCGACTTCGCGACCGTTCTGGCCGCCGTGGTCGCCGCCGGGATCGCCCAGGCCGAGCGGCTGGAGGAGGCGAGGCGGCTCGCCTACACGGACGCCCTCACCGGCCTGGCCAACCGCCGCGCCGTCGATGTGAAGCTCGACGAGGCCGTCGAGCGGCACCGCACCGATGGCACCGTCGTCAGCCTCGTCGTCTGCGACCTCAACGGCCTCAAGCGCGTCAACGACACCCAGGGGCATGCCGTCGGCGACCGTCTCCTCGAACGCTTCGGCTCCGTCCTCTCCCTGTGCGGCGCCATGCTCCCCGGCGCGCTCGCCGCCCGCCTCGGCGGCGACGAGTTCTGTCTGCTCTCCGTCGGTCCGTCGGCCGACGAGGCCGTCAAGGCCGCCGGTGAACTCTGCCGTCGCGCCGCCGAGTTGGAGCTCGGCGACGGGGTCGCCTGCGGGGTCGCTTCCACCGAGGATCCCATCGGGCCCGTGCGGTCCTCCCGGCGGCTGTTCCGGCTGGCGGACGCCGCGCAGTACCGGGCGAAGGCGCTCCGCTCGGGGAAGCCGGTCGTGGCGGGGCGGGAGGGTCCCGACGATCCGGTCGTGCGGCTGGCTGACGAGCCTTCGCCGCGGGTGCCGGCCGAGCGGCGGCGGTTCCGGGGGCGTCCGGGGTGACGTGCTGGGGGCCCCGCCCCCAGGCCCCCGTATCGGCCTGAACGGCCTCGCCCTCAAACGCCGGACGGGCCGGAGGGCGCTGTAAGGGGCTTACCCGCGACCCGGTAGTGACATCTTCGTCTTCACTGCGTACGCTCCTGAATATGGATATGCACACTGTGGTGGTGGGGACGTCCGGGGTGACCGCGTCCGACGTTCTCGCCGTGGCACGCGGCGGCGCCCGGGTCGAGCTTTCCGCGGAGGCCGTGGCGGCCCTCGCCGCCGCCCGCGAGATCGTGGACGCGCTGGCGGCCAAGCCCGAGCCCGTCTACGGCGTCAGCACCGGCTTCGGTGCGCTGGCGACCCGGCACATCAGCCAGGAGCTGCGCGCTCAGCTGCAGCGCAACATCGTCCGCTCGCACGCCGCCGGCCTGGGGCCGCGGGTGGAGCGGGAGGTCGTACGGGCCCTGATGTTCCTGCGGCTCAAGACCGTCTGCTCGGGGCACACGGGGGTGCGGCCGGAGGTCGCGCAGACCATGGCCGACGTGCTCAACGCGGGGATCACGCCCGTCGTCCACGAGTACGGCTCCCTGGGCTGCTCCGGTGACCTCGCGCCCCTGTCCCACTGTGCCCTCGCGCTCATGGGCGAAGGGGACGCGGAAGGGCCGGACGGGAGCGTCCGCCCGGCCGGTGAGCTGCTCGCCGAGCACGGGATCGCCCCCGTGGAGCTGCGCGAGAAGGAGGGCCTCGCCCTCCTCAACGGCACCGACGGCATGCTCGGCATGCTGGTCATGGCCCTCGCCGACCTGGACGCCCTCTACAAGTGCGCCGACATCACCGCGGCCCTGTCGCTGGAGGCGCTGCTCGGCACCGACAAGGTGCTGGCACCCGAGCTGCACGCCATCCGCCCGCACCCGGGGCAGGGCGCCTCCGCCGCCAACATGCTGGCCGTGCTGAAGGGTTCAGAGCTCACCGGGCACCACCAGGACGACGCCCCGCGCGTCCAGGACGCCTACTCGGTGCGCTGCGCCCCGCAGGTCGCCGGTGCCGGACGGGACACCATGGCGCACGCCCGGCTCGTCGCCGAGCGCGAGCTGGCGTCGGCCGTGGACAACCCGGTCGTGCTGCCCGACGGGCGCGTCGAGTCCAACGGCAACTTCCACGGCGCTCCGGTGGCGTACGTCCTGGACTTCCTCGCGATCGCCGCCGCGGACCTCGCGTCGATCGCCGAGCGGCGCACCGACCGGCTGCTCGACAAGAACCGCAGCCACGGCCTGCCGCCGTTCCTGGCCGACGACGCCGGGGTCGACTCGGGGCTGATGATCGCCCAGTACACGCAGGCGGCGCTGGTGAGCGAGATGAAGCGGCTGGCCGTACCGGCCTCCGCGGACTCGATCCCCTCCTCCGCCATGCAGGAGGACCACGTCTCCATGGGCTGGTCGGCCGCCCGCAAGTTGCGTACGGCCGTCGACAACCTCACGCGCGTGGTCGCCATCGAGCTGTACGCCGCCACCCGCGCGATCGAACTGCGCGAGGGCCTGACCCCCGCGGCCGCCTCGCAGGCGGCCATCACGGCCGTACGGGCGGCGGGGGTCCAGGGGCCCGGCCCGGACCGGTTCCTCGCCCCCGACCTCGCCGCCGCGGACGCCTTCGTGCGCGACGGGCGTCTGGTCGCCGCGGTGGAGCGCGTGACGGGACCGCTCGCCTGACCGCTCTTACGGGTACGAGGGCCGCCGCTGCCTCCCCCCGGCGGCGGCCCTCCCCGGGCGTCAGCTCCGGCGGAGCACGGCCGCCTGCGCCTTGACGGTCTCGGCGGGGACGCCGTACCTGTCCTTCCTGCCCGCCAGGGCCGCCAGGCTGACCGAGTAGTACGTGGCGACCGTGGCGCCGTGCCGCACCACCTCGCCGTGCACCGTCGTCGTGTCGCCCTCGGTCCTGCCGGTCACGGCGAACGCCGCCGACCCGTCACCGCTGCCGGCGGACTTCGCCCCGGCGACCTTCGTGAAGTTCTGGGTGTCCTGGCCCTTGGCGGCGTCGAGGGCCGCCCCGCTGGTGATGCGCTTCTTCAGCTCGGCCGCGCCGAGCGCCTTCCGCAACCCGTGATGAGGGCGAGCGACAGCGCGCTCACGGCAACCGTGGCGCCCGCACGCACCCTCGATGATCTCTTCAAGCGCGGACTGTGCCGTGTCTGCTGGGCTGCCACCGCGGCGGGCCGCGTCAGGGAAACGCCGAGCGAATTCAAAAACCGAGGCGTTCCCGGCGCACCGAATACGCCACGAACCCGGCGCCGATCCCGAGGAAGAGGGTGCCGCCGACGACGTACGGAGTGGTGTCGGGGCTTCCCGTGTCGGCCAGTTGGGTCCCGGGACCGGAGTTGTCCGTGGTCTCCGTAACGGCCCGCGCCTGCGCTGTGACCTGCGACGTCGGGGTCGCGGAGTGCGCTGTTCTCGCCGGCTCGTCCCCGGTCGCCTTGGCGGAGGGAACGAACCACAGGGCGCACAGGACGGTGCCTGCGGCGGTGGCGGTCAGCAACGGACGACGAGCGGATGACACGGAATATCGATCCCCTTGTGGCGCTGGCGAATTGGCCGTGTGGGGCGATGTTAGTGAAAGGCGCGGGTCACAGGAAAGTCACGGGAGCCCCGGGCCTTACGCTCCGGGCATGAACACTGAAGAGACATCACGTTTTGTCCGCCTTCGGGTGGAACTCGTCCTTGAAATCGAGGACGCCGGCGCCGTGACCAAGGCGGCGCTGCGGCGCCTGGCCGCCGACACCGACCTGCCGGCCGACGAGCGGGTGCGCGTCGAGGGTGCTGTGACGGAAGACACGGCGGAGGCCCTCGCGTATCTCGTCGACCCGTTCGACCTGGTGAGTGAGGTGCCGGGGGTCGACCTCGCACAGGCCTCCTGGTCGAGCGAGCCCGTCGACTACGACCCCGATTCGCCGGATTGGGACCTGGACGAGGATGATGTCGACGAAGACGACGAAGACGAGGGGGCCGACGGCGTCTCCTGAGCGGCTTGGGAAAACGTGACCCCGGGTGGCGACCGCCGTCCGGGGTTTTCTGCGTCCCGAGCCGTGCACCCACCCGTCTCGGCGGACGTGGTGTGCCCCACACCTACGGGATATGTGGAACGGGACCAACCGGTCGTAGCGTTGAAGTTCGTTAACGGGGACTCTCGGGGTTTTTTGGGGATACGGCGACGATGGAGAAGCGTGTGATGACGAACAGTAAGCGGCGCAAGGGCCTGGCGGCCGCGTCCGCACTGCTCGGCGGGGTTCTGGTGCTCTCGGCGTGCTCGGGCGGCAGCGACAAGGCCTCCGGCGGGAACAACGACACCTCGCAGGCCAAGGCCGACGAGGCGGCGGCCAAGAAGTCGTCCGAGGCCGACATCAAGATCACGCCCAAGGATGGCTCCGACAACGCCTCCATCAACAACTCAGCGGCGGTCACCGTCAGCAAGGGCACGCTCACGGGCGTGACCATGACCACCGAGAGCGGCACCGCCGTCGCCGGCACGCTCTCCGCCGACAAGACCAGCTGGAAGCCGAACGCCCAGCTGGAGCGCTCGACCACCTACAAGGTCGCGGCGGTGGCGAAGGACTCCGGCGGTCGCGTCGCGCACGAGAACGCCTCGTTCACCACGGTCGCCCCGGCCAACAGCTTCATAGGCACCTACACACCGGACGACGGCACCACCGTCGGCGTGGGCATGCCGGTGTCGATCAACTTCGACAAGGCGATCGCCAACAAGGCCGCGGTCCAGAAGGGCATCACGGTCTCCTCCAGCAGCGGCCAGCAGGTCGTCGGACACTGGTTCGGCGCCAACCGCCTCGACTTCCGCCCGGAGAACTACTGGAAGGAGAACTCCACCGTCACGCTGAAGCTCGCGCTCGACGGTGTCGAGGGCGCCTCCGGGGTCTACGGCGTGCAGCAGAAGACGGTCACCTTCCACATCGGCCGCAACCAGGTCTCGTACGTCGACGCCAAGACCAAGCAGATGAAGGTCACGCAGGACGGCAAGACGATCAAGACCATCCCGATCTCGGCCGGTTCGCCGGAGCACACGACGTACAACGGCGTCATGGTGATGTCCGAGAAGTACAAGCAGACGCGGATGAACGGTACGACCGTCGGCTTCACGGACAACGACGGCAAGGCCGAGTACGACATCAAGGACGTGCCGCACGCCATCCGCCTCACCAACTCCGGCACCTTCCTGCACGGCAACTACTGGGGCGCGAAGTCCATCTTCGGCTCCGTGAACACCAGCCACGGCTGCGTGGGCCTCTCGGACACCAAGGGCGCCAACGACACGGGCACGGCCGGCTACTGGATGTACAGCCACTCGATCGTCGGTGACGTCGTGGTCATCTCCAACACCGGCGACAAGACGGTCCAGCCGGACAACGGCCTCAACGGCTGGAACCTCAGCTGGGCGGACTGGAAGGCCGGTTCGGCCGTCTGACCCACTGTCGGTTCACAGCTTTCCGATGCCGCCCCCAGGGGCGGCATCGGTGTTTTCCAGCCCTTTCCCCCTCCCGCCACAGGCTTCTCATGCAGCTCTTATGCCGGCCTTATCGAGTCATCACGGGACGTCCCTAGCTTGCGGCGCATGTTCTTCACCTACCTGAGGCGCGAACTGCGCCGCCGCAGAAAGGCGGCCCTCGTCGTCGCCTCCGGTCTTGCCCTCGGCATCGCGCTCGTCATCGTGGTCAGCTCCGTGTCGTCCGGCATGGGCAGGGCGCAGGACAAGGTCCTCCAGTCGCTGTACGGGCTGGGCACGGACATGACGGTCACCAAGGCCGCGACGCCGACGGCGAGCAACTCCCAGCGTCCGCGTTTCCAGTTCGACGCGCGGAACAACGGCGACGACTCCACGCAGAGCAGCGACCGGGTCATCGTGCAGGGCTTCACGACCCTGGCCTCCTCGACCGTCAGCAAGGTCGCGGGCCAGAAGGGCGTCTCGTCCGCGGTGGGCGGGCTGAGCCTCAACGTCGTGAAGGTCGACGGCCAGTTCACCCGCGGGCAGTTCCGGCAGAACCAGAACTCCGGCAACGGCCAGGGCGGTCGCGGCGCGGGCGGTGGCACCGGGCAGCCGCAGGGCGAAGTGCGCGGCGGCGGCGCCAACTTCGACATCAACCAGTACACGGTGTACGGCACCGACGTCACGAAGTCCGCGCTCGGCCCGCTGACCTCGTCGAAGATCACCAGCGGCCGTACCTTCAAGGCGACCGAGACCGATGCCAGGGTCGTCGTGGCGGACTCCGCGTACGCCAAGGAGAAGAAGTACAAGGTCGGTTCGACCGTCACCGTCAAGAGCGTCAAGTTCAAGGTGATCGGCATCGCGACCGCGGACAGCGGTGACGCGGCGGCCAACCTGTACATCCCGCTGCAGCAGGCGCAGACCCTGGCCGGCGAGCAGAACAAGATCACGACGGTCTACGTCAAGGCGACCGACTCCCAGCAGATCGACTCCGTCAAGTCGACCATCCAGAAGAACGTCTCGGGTACGACGGTCACGACGTCGACGGACCTCGCGAAGACGGTCTCCGGCTCACTGTCCACGGCGTCGTCACTCGCCACGAATGTCGGCAAGTGGCTGTCGATCGCGGTGCTGGTGGCCGCCTTCCTGGTCGCGGGGCTGCTGACGTCCTCCGCCGTCTCGCGGCGGGTGCGGGAGTTCGGCACGCTGAAGGCGCTGGGGTGGAGGTCGGGGCGGGTGACCCGGCAGGTCGTGGGTGAGGCCATGGTGAACGGGCTGCTGGGCGGTGCGCTGGGGATAGGGCTGGGGCTGGCGGGGGCGTATGCCGTGACCAGCGTGAGTCCGACGCTGCAGGCGCAGTTGGGCGGCGGGGGCGGCACGGGCGGTTTCGGTGGCGCTGGTGGCGGCTTCGATGGGCCCGGCCGGCGGGCGGCGAAGACGCTGGAGGTTGCGCTGACCGCGCCGGTGAGCGTGACGACGATCGTGCTGGCGGTGGCTCTTGCGGTGGCTGGCGGGCTGATCGCGGGGGCTTTCGGCGGCTGGCGGGCGTCGCGGCTGCGGCCGGCGGACGCGCTTCGCCGCGTCGAGTAGCCCGGCGTCGGCTGTGGCGGAGGGGTGGGATGACGCACGGCACGGCTCAGGAAGAGGCGGCCGGCACGGGCGTACTCGCCGATGGCCGGATGGGGCGCGCAGCCCGGCGCCACGGGATGCCGCCCGCGCCCACCCGTGCCGCCTAGGCGGCACGAATGCCCGCGGCTGACGGGACGAGTGCCCGCAGTCGCGGCCGACCTGGCTGCAGCCGGACCTGAGGGGCGCGGGGAACTGCGCGATCAGCCCCCACTCACCCGCAGCCGAACACGACACGCACGCCCGCCGGAAAAACCACCCAGGAGTCACCATGTACGAACTCAGAAACGTCACCAAGCGCTACACCCGAGGCAAGGACACCGTCCACGCCCTCGACGGCGTCGACCTCTCCATCGCCGACGGCGACCGGCTGGTCATCCAAGGCCCCACCGGCGGCGGCAAGTCCACCCTCCTCCAGATGCTCGGTGGCCTTGACCGGCCCACCGAAGGTGAAGTCGTCCTCGACGGCACCGACCTGGCCAGGCTCTCCGAAGCCAAGCTCACCAACGTCCGCAGCGAGAACATCGGTTTCGTCTTCCAGAGCTTCAACCTCATCCCGACGCTCACCGCCCAGGAGAACGTCGAGACAGCCCTCGTACCCCTCGGGGTGAAGGCGAAGGAGCGGCGCGAACGCGCCGCCGAGGCGCTGACCTCGGTCGGTCTCGGCGAGCGGCTGGGACACCTGCCCGGCGAGATGTCCGGAGGACAGCAGCAGCGCGTCGCCATAGCCAGAGCACTCGTCAAGCAGCCGAAGGTACTGCTCGCCGACGAACCCACCGGAAATCTCGACGAGTCGATGCGCGACGAGATCATGGAGGTCCTGGAGCGCATGTGGAAGGAGCTCGGGCTGACGTTCATCATGGTCACGCACGACTCCGCGATCGCGAAGAAGGCCCCGCGGCTGGCGACGATCCGCAAGGGCAGGCTCACCGTCAAGGAGAACGCGGGCGCGTGACCGCGCGGGACGGCACGGACGCGGCCACCGTTGTGTCGGCGGCCGCGTGGCCCCGGGGGAGGGCATGACCGGCCCGGCGTCCGCGCAGCCGGAGCAGTCGACGAATGCTCCGCAGACCTGGAGGACGAGGCCGTTCAGGCCGACGGCGCCGAATGCCCCGCCCTGGTGGCGTCGGCGCCCCAGCTGGCCAGCAGGCGCAACGCGTCCGCCGACGCGGACCCCGGCTCGGCGTGGTACGTCAGCAGCGCCTGACCGTCGTCGTCCGCCGACCGGAACGACTCGAAGTTGAGCGTCAGGTCGCCGACCAGGGGGTGGTGCAGGTGCTTGACGCCGTAGCCCTTCTCCTTGACGTCGTGCGTGGCCCACAGCCGTCTGAACTCCTCGCTCTTCACGGACAGTTCGCCCACCAGGGCGGACAGCCGCGGGTCGTCCGGATAGCAGCCCGCGTCCATCCGCAGGAAGCTGACCACGTCGCTCGCCTTCTGCTCCCAGTCGAAGAACAGCTCGCGGTACTGCGGCCTCAGGAACACCAGCCGCGCCCAGTTCCGCTCCTGCGCCGGCAGCTCCCCCCAGTCGCCGAAGACGGCCGCCGCCATCCGGTTCCACGCCAGGATGTCGGAGCGCCGCCCGGAGATGTACGCCGGCACCCCGTCCATCGAGTCCAGCAGCTGCAGCAGCGTCCCCCGCACCTGCTGCGACCGCGCCGCCGGCTTCTTCTTGTGCTGCTTCGGCTTCGCGAGGTGCGTCAGGTGCGCGTGCTCGGCGTCCGACAGCCTCAGCGCCCGCGCGATGGAGTCGAGCACCTCCGCCGACACGTTCCGCCCGTTGCCCTGCTCAAGCCGCGTGTAGTACGCCACCGAGACCCCCGCAAGCTGCGCCAGCTCCTCGCGGCGCAGCCCGGGCACCCGCCGGTGCCGCCCGAAGTCCGGCAGCCCCACGTCCTCCGGCTTCAGCCGGGCCCGCCGGGTGCGCAGGAACTCGCTGAGCTCGGCACGCCGGTCCAGAGCCCCGGCGGGCTCGTGTGCGGGTTCGGGCTGTTCGTCCATGCCTCAAGTATTCACCGTCGTACGCACACCATCCTGACCCCGCCAGTGGTAGGCACAGCGGACGTACGCACGAGCGTGGGCTGGGTGAAGTCCGTACGGTCCGGCATGCTGGACAACACGCCCGGTCAGAAGGCAGCCGGGCGCGTAACCACTGCTAGGAGACCCCTCGGCATGACCACTGTCGCCGCTTACGCCGTCCCCGCCGCGAAGGCTCCGCTGGAGCGCACCACCATCGAGCGCCGCGAGGTCGGTGAGTTCGACGTCCTGATCGACATCAAGTTCGCCGGTATCTGCCACTCCGACATCCACCAGGCACGGGAGGGCTGGGGCGAGGCGATCTTCCCGATGGTCCCCGGCCACGAGATCGCGGGCATCGTCTCCGAGGTCGGCGCGGGCGTGACCAGGCACCAGGTCGGCGACCGGGTGGGCGTCGGCTGCCTGGTCGACTCCTGCCGTGAGTGCGAGAGCTGCAAGGCCGGCGAGGAGCAGTACTGCACCGGCGGCAACGTCGGCACGTACAACTCCATCGGCAAGGACGGCGAGCCCACCTACGGCGGCTACGCGGAGAAGGTCGTCGTCGACGAGAACTTCGTCGTCCGCATTCCCGACGCCCTCTCGCTGGACGTGGCCGCGCCGCTCCTGTGCGCCGGCATCACCACCTACTCCCCGCTGAAGCACTGGAACGCCGGCCCCGGCAAGAAGGTCGCCGTCCTCGGCATGGGCGGTCTCGGCCACATGGGCGTCAAGATCGCCCACGCGCTCGGCGCCGAGGTCACGGTGCTCTCGCAGTCCCTGCGCAAGAAGGACGACGGCCTCAAGCTGGGCGCCGACCACTACTACGCGACCAGCGACGAGCAGACCTTCAAGGACCTGCAGGGCTCCTTCGACCTGATCCTCTCCACGGTCTCGGCCCCGCTCGACTTCGGCGCGTTCCTGTCGCTGCTGAAGCGGGACGGCGCGCTGGTGAACGTCGGCGCCCCCGAGGAGCCGATCGCCCTCAACCTCTTCTCGGTGATCGCCGGCCGCAAGACCCTCGCCGGCTCCATGATCGGCGGTATCGCCGAGACCCAGGAGATGCTCGACTTCTGCGCCGAGCACGGCTTCGGCGCCGAGATCGAGGTGATCAGTGCGGACCAGATCAACGAGGCGTACGAGCGGGTGCTGTCGAGCGACGTCCGGTACCGCTTCGTGATCGACACGGAGACGATCTGACAGCCCTGACAGCCCTGACAGCCCTGACAGCCCTGACAGCCCTGACAGCCCTGACAGCTCTGTCAGTTCTGACAGCTCAGACACTCTGATCGATGCGATCGAGGGGCCCCGGCGCAGGGTTACGCCGGGGCCCCTCGGCGTGTGGCGGTGCGCCGCCCCAGCGACCACAGCCGATACCCCCCCGCCGACTGGCGAAGTGAGCGCGCCGACCGGGATCTCCAGCGGCGGCAGCAGGGTGCGCGCGACGAGATCGGCGGCGACGAGGACGACCGCCCCGGTCAACGCGGCGTCAAGAAGCGGCAGTCGGGGCGTACGGGTGAACCGCCGGGCCAGCGGGGCGGTGAGCGCCACGAACCCGATCGGCCCCGCCACCCCCGTGGCCGTAGCGGCGAGCACGACACCGAGCACGACACCGGGCACGGTGACACCGAGCCGCACCCGGTCCACCCGCACCCCGAGGCCGGCCGCGGTGCCGGGGTCGAGCCCCAGCGGCCGCCGCACCCGGCCCGCCCACACCGGCGCGGGCAACGACACCAGCGGTACGGCGCCCAGGGGCCCCGCTTGCTCCCGGCCCCGCCCGGTCAGAAGGCAAGCCTTACCTATCTGCCCGTCGGAGTATCTTGGGCATGAGGAGGCCCACACGATGAACGTGCAGCTGAACCACACCATCGTCGCCGCGCACGACAAGAAGGCCTCGGCCCAGTTCCTCGCCGACATCCTGGGGCTGGAACCGAGCCCGCAGTTCGGCCCCTTCATCCCCGTCGAGATCCCGAACGGCGTGACCCTCGACTACATGGAGACGGACGGCGACATCACGCCGCAGCACTACGCGTTCCTGGTGTCCGAGGGCGACTTCGACACCATCTTCAGCCGCATCCAGGACGCGGGACTGCCCTACTGGGCGGACCCGTACCACCACCGCCGCGGCGAGATCAACCACAACGACGGCGGGCGGGGCGCCTACTTCGACGACCCCAACGGCCACAACCTGGAGATCATCACCAGGCCGTACGGCAGCGGGAGCTGACCTCGGCCCCGGCCGAGAAACCTGCGTGCGGGATGACGAACTCGGCGGGAACAGACGGCAGTTGGTCCAGGCATGCGGTGAACGCCTCCTGATGAGCGGGCGTCAGCCCACCACAAACCAGAAGCGCCTGTCACATCACCGCGCCGCACCGCGTCATAGCGGCGAAGGCAAGACGGCAGACGCTTCGGAACCGCGGCTCCGGGCGTCACGGGATCTGGAGCAGTGCATCATGACGGCCCCCACCCTGGTCACGGGCGGCACCGGCACCCTGGGCGGCCATGTGGTCCCCCTTCTGGCCATGTGGTCCCCCTTCTGCAGTCGGCCGGCCGCGGGGTGCGGGTGCTGAGCCGGAGCGCCCGTCCCGCCGCGGACGGCGTCGAGTACGTCAGCGCCGACCTCCTGGAGGGGGAGGGCATCGAGGCCGCCGTCTCCGGCACGGACACCGTCCTGCACCCCGCGGGCGGTCAGAAGGGAGACGACCGGCGACCCGCAACCTCCTACGGGCGGCGCAGGCTTCGGGCGTACGGCACCCACGACCTCACTCCGACGATGGCGGAGAAGCTGACCAGGCTGCCCGTGCTCCCGGCCCCGGGCGGCCTTCGCCTCCAGCCGGTCGACTCCCGCGAAGTGGCCGCCCGACTGGTGGAGTTGACCCTGGGCGAGCCCGCCGGCCTGGTCCCGGACATGGCAGGCCCCAGGCTCTACGACCTCCCCGCCCTGGTCCGTCCGTACCTCGAACTCCGCGGCAGGCGCCCACGTCCGAAGCTGCCCGTCCGCATCCCGGGGAAGGCGGGGCGGGCGTACCGGGCGGGGGAGAACCTCACACTGGTGGGCGCGGAGGTCGGGAAGCGGACGTGGGAGGAATTCCTGGCGGAGCGACTGTGATCCGTACCGATCGGTTCTCTCAAGCCCGCAGCCCCACGAGACCGTCGTAGGCGGACATGACGATCTCCAACCCCCGGTTGTCATGGGCGGGTTCGCGCATCTGGTTCGTCACGTACGCCACCACCAGGCGGGCCTCGGGTTCGATCATCACCAGCGAGCCGCCCCAACCGCCCCATCCGTAGGTGTTGCCGAAGAGCCCGTAGCCCAGGCCCCAGCGCACGGGCATGCCCAGCACCCGGTCGTCGCCGCTGAACTGCTCCTCCCAGGCGCGGTCGCGCCCTGCCTGCGACAGCAGCCGCACTCCGCGCAGCGTCCCGCCGCAGGCCATCGCCGACTGCACGAGCGCGACCGACCGTGCGTTGCCGAATCCGCTCGCCGCCGGGATCTGCGCACGGCGCCAGGCCACGCTGTTGCCGTCCCGGACCCGGAGGGGGGTCCCGGCGGCGGGGGCCGACCCCCTGCCGGGCGCGCTCGCGGTGTACTCCTCGTCGTGTCCCGGCGGCGGCACCGTGAGCGCCACGCGCCGGTCGTGCTCGGCGGCCAGCCCGATGTGGAAGTCGGCCCCCAGCGGCCCGGTGATCTCGTCCGCGAGGAACTCCCCCACGCTCCGCCCGCTGATCCGCCGGACGACCTCGCCCACGAGGAACCCCTGGGTGAGCGAGTGGTAGCCGGCCGCGCTGCCCGGTTCCCACTGCGGCGCCTGCGCGGCGAGCCGCGCCGTGGCGGCCGGCCAGTCGTAGATCTCCTCGACGGGCCCGTCCCAGTCGGGCAGGCCCGCGGTGTGCGAGAGCAGATGCCGTACCAGGACCCGCTCCTTGCCCGCCGCGGCGAACTCCGGCCAGTACACGGCCACGGGCGCATCCGGGTCGAGCTCGCCACGGTCGGCCAGGACGAGCGCGCACAGCGCCGTCATGGTCTTGGTGACGGAGTAGACGTTGACGATCGTGTCCCGCTCCCAGGGCACCGTCCGCTCCGTGTCGGCGAACCCTCCCCACACGTCCACCACCGGCTCGCCGTCCACGAAGACGGCCACCGAGCCGCCTGTGTCCCCGGCGTCCAGCAGCTCCGCCAGTGCATTCGGCACCGCGGCGAACAGACCGTCGTACGAGCCCTGAATGTCAGCCATGCGTGGCATTAGCCCGCATCGGCACACGACGCGGCAACTGAATTTGCGGCCGTCCGCCGGCGCTCGTCGAGCGGGCGGCCGGATGCGTCCGACGGACGCGGATGGGCCGGGAGTCCGTCCGCCGCAGGGTACGGGCACTCCTGCGGGATCAGCCGGGCCGCCGCATCGAGGCCGCCGCTGTCTGCGTACGCGTCTGTCTCCCGTGCGAGTGGGGTCACATCACTGAAGGAGACCGTCCACTCGTCCGCATACCGTCGTACGGCCTCACCTGTATCCCCGGGGCGCCGGGGGAGAGACATAATCCGGGCGTGACAGTCACTGCCCGGCAGCTCGCCCTGGCCACCCTGGACCGTCAGCTCCTGCTCGAACGCCAACGCCTCGATGTGACGGAGACGGTTCGCCGGATCTGTGCTCTCCAGGCGCAGACGCCGGCATCGCCGTATCTGGCGTTGTGGAATCGCGTGCAGGACTTCGCGCCCGAGGATCTCGACGCGGCGTTCACGGACCGCCGGATCGTGAAGGCAACCCTCATGCGGCTCACGCTGCATGCCGTCCATGCCGAGGACTACGCGCCCTATCGCTCCGCCATGCTCAGCACTCTGCGGGCGTCGCGGCTGTACGACCGGCGTTTCACCGCGACAGGACTGTCCCCCACCGACGCCGACGCGCTGCTCCACGAACTCGCCGGGTTCCTGGAGCAGCCCCGCACCGGCGCCGAGGTGGAGGACCACGTCAAGGGGACGTTCGGCGAGCACGCGCACCGTGTGTGGTGGGCGCTGCGCACGTACGCGCCCGTGCATCATGTGCCCACGGGCGGCCCGTGGTCGTTCACCACGCCGAACAGCTACCGGGTCTCCCCAACCGCCCCTGGACCCGTTCCGGCAGAATCGGACGCTGGGGTTCAGCGACTGCTGCTGTCCTACCTACGGGCGTTCGGGCCGGCGTCGGCCCGGGACTTCGCCCGGTTCACCCTGCTGACGAGTCCCGTCATAACCGAGGCGCTGCACAAGCTCGGCGACCGGGTGGTACCAGTGGCCGGGCCCGGCCGCGCCGCCCTGTTCGACCTTGTGGACGCCACCCTGCCCGCGGAGGACACCCCGGCGCCCGCGAGGCTGCTGCCGATGTGGGACAGCACGCTGTTGGCCCACGTGGTCCCCGGTCGTGTCATGCCCGAGGAATACCGGCCCCTGGTCGTCCGGCGCAATGGCGACGTGCTGCCCTGTCTGCTCGTCGACGG
This sequence comes from Streptomyces guryensis, assembly GCF_021261325.1. Taxonomy (GTDB): domain Bacteria; phylum Actinomycetota; class Actinomycetes; order Streptomycetales; family Streptomycetaceae; genus Streptomyces; species Streptomyces guryensis. The sequence continues at coordinate 199,749 of NZ_JAJSBI010000003.1, forward strand.
GCAGGTCGCCGGAGTATGGCGTGCCGTGGGCGGCGGGCTGGAGTTGACCACCTTCCGAAAACTCGACAAGGCAGCGTGGCAAGGTCTGACGGAGGAGGCGCAGAGGCTGTCGGCATTTCTCGTCAACCGCGATCCGTCTGTCTACCGGCGTTACGGACATTGGTGGGACAAGGGGTTTCCCGCTGTCGAGAGCATGACGGTCACGGGCTGACGGCGCTGCCGGGTTGCCCGTCTGCCTCCGGGACTTCGTCCGCGGTGAGACGTACGGCGGCTTGAAAGAGATCATCCGGGACCATGGCATCGACGCGGAGTGGATCAGCCCGCGTCCGGACGCTGCCGGCGGCGGTCGTCTGCCAACGTGGCTTGATGACCCACGTCAAGCCGTGTTCACGGCCTTTTCCGGCCAGCGGCGTTCAGCCTGTTCGTGGCCCGGCGGTGGTGTGCGGCGAGCTGCGTCGCCGCCACCAGCGCCGCTTCTGCCCGCCTGTCCGAGGACCGGTTCCGGCCCCCTCCGGGGCTGACGTGCTGTTCGGCGGGAAGGCTGTCAAGGCGGCGCGGATGCAAGTCGCGCATCATCAGCTTCTCAGCGCTCATCCCGGGTGCGCACAGCGCGGGGCGCAGGGTGAGGGCCGCCGTGATCGACCCCCGCGTCGGTGATCGCACTGGAGTGTTCGGGCAGGTCGGACACGAATCGAGAGGCTGACGCACGGTCGGAGACAGCTACCCGGCAGCATGGCGGGGCCCACCCCCGCGCGCCCGGACGGACGGGCGCGGAATCGCCTGGAACCCTCGCGCGTTGAGCAGGGTGGGCACGGGATGCCGGGGCGTGCGAGCAGCGTCGCCCGAGTGCCCCGGCTGACAGACAGAGGAGGGCTGCAATGGCTGCGCAGACGCAGAGGGCCGTGCTGGCGGGCGGATGCTTCTGGGGGATGGAAGAGCTGATCCGCCGGCTTCCGGGCGTGACGGCGACCCGGGTGGGATACACCGGGGGTGACGTGCCGAACGCGACGTACCGAAACCACGGCACGCACGCGGAGGCCATCGAGATCCTTTTCGACCCCGCGAAGACCGACTTCCGCGCGCTCCTGGAGTTCTTCTTCCAGATCCACGACCCGAGCACGAAGAACCGCCAGGGCAACGACATCGGCCTCAGCTACCGCTCGGCGATCTACTACGTCGACGACGAGCAGAAGCGGATCGCCGAGGACACGATCGCGGATGTGGACGCCTCCGGTCTGTGGCCGGGCAAGGTCGTCACCGAGGTGGAGCCGGTGGGTCCGTTCTGGGAGGCCGAGCCCGAGCACCAGGACTACCTGCAGCGTTACCCGGACGGCTACACCTGCCACTTCCCGCGCCCGGGATGGCGGCTGCCCGCCCGCGCCGAGGGCTGACCTCGTACGAGGCACCTCGGAAGACCGTCACCGTCCGTCGCGCAGCTGAAGAAGGTACGTCGCAGTCAGCGCGACGGCTCGGTCCCCGTCGCCCGACAGCTCCACGAGGGCACGTGACGCCGTGCTCCCGGGGATGTCCGCCAGCGCCTGGGTCAGCCGTACGCGGGCCGGTGCCTCAGTGGTGTCGTGGGCCAGGTGGTCGACGAGCCCGGTGGCGATCCGGTCCGCCGTCGCCCTGTCGCTCGCCAGCATGCTCAGTGCGTCGGCCGCATCGGTGTCGTTCCTGCCCGCCACGATCATGTCGATGAGCGTCGGGGCCGCGTCGGCCACCCCCTGTGTCCCGAGCGCCAGGGCCGCATGGCCGCGGACCACGGCATCGGGGTGCGCGAGTGCGTCCCGCAGCCGGGCGGCCGCCTCGCCCCCGGGCAGCTCCGCGAGGGACTGAACGGCACGTTCCCGCACCGCGGCCTCCGGTGAGGAGAGGCCCTCCGCCAGCAGTGCCGTGCCGCCGTCGCCCGATCGCGCCAGGGCCCACCGAAGGGCTCCGGCGACGTTCGGATCCGCCTCCCTGAGCACCGCCTCGGCCAGGGCCTCCACCGGGACCTCGTCGACCGAGGAAGCCGAGGAAAGCGCCGCACGCTGACGCGCGGCGGCGCTCTTCGACCCCAGCGCCCGGAGGAACGCGACGGCCTGAAGGACGTCCTCCCAGCCGGCGGGTTCCGCGGCACCGATCCGGCACAGCCGCGTGAGCAACTCGGTCTCGGCCGCGATGCGTTCGCGCGTCTGACGGATGAGGTCGTCGACGAGCGCCGAGGGCGTGAAGCCGGGATCGTCCAGCGCGCGTCCGATCTCCCGCAGCGACAGCCCCAGCGACCTCAGGCTCTCGACGTGGAGGATCCGCCTGATGTCCTCGCCGGAGTACTCCCGATAGCCGGAGCCCGTACGACCCGAAGGCCGCAGCAGGCCGAGCGACTCGTAGTGCCTGAGCATGCGGGCACTGACCCCGGACCGTCGCGCCACCTCACCGATCAGCACGTCCTACCGTCCCTCCTGGCCGGCCCCGCCGAGGGCCACGAAGCGCTTCGCCTCCTCGATCGCGAACTCGAATCCGGCGTCCGGGTCGCGCAGCAGCCGTTCGGTGGCGAGCGCGTGCGTGCGGACCCGCTGGGCAGGAGCCGTCGTCGCAGTACGCAGAACCGGCCGGACGACCTCGCCGAGCGCGACCAGCGCCTGGCTGAGACTCAGCTGCGTCTCCCGCTCACCGCGCCCGAGCTGCGTCGCCAGCAGCGAGGCCAGTCCGGACTCCTGGCCCTCCGGCACGACCACGACCGCGGCCCGCCAGGCGCTCCGCGCCACCTCGTCGTCGGCGTCGGTCAGCAGTGCCCGGGTGATCGCCGGCCACGCCTGCCGGTCCCCGATCTTCGACAGCGTGTGCAGTGCCTGGCTCCGTGCCTGCGCCTGCTCCGAGCGGAGTTCGCGGAGCAGCCCGGGGAGCGTCACGGACACCGGGTGCCGGGTGAGTGCCCAGGTCAGCATCTCGCGGACGAAGAAGTCGGGCTCGACCGCGCATCGCTCGACGAGCTTGTCGACGAAGCGCGGCTCCGGTGTCGTCCCGGCCGCCAGAGCCGCCCGCAGCCGCACCGACGAACGGCCGTCCTCCAGGTGGCCCTGGAGCGCTCGTATCGCATCCGTGTCCTGTCCCGTGGTCATCGAGACCACCTCCTCGGCAAGCAGTGAAGGCCTTGTCACCGTGTCAAGGTCAAATGCTCACCGGGGCGGCTTCCCCTCCTCGTCGGCACCCCGCCGGCCGGCCGGGGAGCCGCGGCGATGCCCGCTCAGTGCGGCAGCGTCGCCGGGCTGCCGCCGTTCGCCTCGTAGCCCGCGACGGCCAGCGCCCGGTAGACCGCGAACTCCGCCGCCGGGTCGGCGGACAGCGTCCAGGGCAGGGCGCCGACATGGCCGTCGATGTGTATGAGCTGGTTCATGGCCTCCGCCCAGCGCTCCGAGCGGACCAGGAAGAAGACCAGCAGATGGCGTACGTGCGCGAGCATCGGGTCGTCGGGGCGGGCCGAGTGGACGGCGTGCAGCGCTCCGTGGATCGCCTTCGTGACGACCTCGCTCCGGTAGAAGCTGCTGACCAGGTTCACCTCGGGGAGGTGCTCGAAGACCGCGAACAGGGGCATGGCGGCGAGGAGGGAACCCTGGGGGGCGCGCGCTGCCGCCGCCTCCGCGAAGGAGTACGCCAGCTCACGGGAACCGTGCCACTTCTCGCACCAGTAGTGCAGGGCGGCCAGGTGGGCACCCATGTGGGCCGGGGCGCGGTCCAGGATCTTCAGCCAGAGCTGCTCGAACTCCGGCTGGGAGTACGCCAGCCCGCGGGCCACCGACAGCTCGACGATGTACGGGACCGGGTCTCCCGGCGCCAGCAGTGCCGCGTCCCCGCAGGCCGCCCTCGCCTCCTCCATGATGATCCGGAACTCGTCCGTGCCCCGCGTCGACGTCCGCCACGCCTGCTGCACCAGGAACTCGGCGTGCACCGCCGCGCCGCCCGCGTCCTTGGGCTGCTCGGCCCGCCACACCCTGAGCCACTGACCGCCAGGCGTCTCGCTGACCCCGCCGGGCCGCTGCTGCAGCTCCAGCGACGCGGCGCCCGCGAAGGCCTGCACGCGCTGCCAGCGCAGCTCGCCCTCCGACTCCGTGCCCGCCAGCAGCTGCGAGGCCGCGCGGTGCTCCTGGGTGCGCTGCACCAGGTCCAGGACGTCCAGCAGGTCCTGGTCGGGGCCGGGCATGCGGACGTCCAGCTCCTCCTCCCGCACGAACCCGTAGTTCGCGGGGTCGGCGGCGTCCGGGTGGCCGGCCGGGACCTGCTCGATCATGCCCCGCCTGCGCCGCATGACGGGGAGCAGCACGAAGCCCAGCATGACGGCCGCGATCAGGACCCAGAGAAATTCCATGGCTCAAGCGTTCCAGACGCCGCCGACAATTGGCGAACCCGGTCGGCGGCCTGTGGAAAACTCCTTGAGCCCGGACCCGGAACCGAGGGAAAACCCGGCAGTACGGCCTCCCGCGCCTCGCCGTCCGGCGCCCGCGCCGCGAGCGCACTACCCTCGGTGCCCATGAGCGACAGGCACATCAGTCAGCACTTCGAGACCCTCGCGATCCACGCGGGCAACACCGCCGATCCCCTCACCGGCGCGGTCGTCCCGCCGATCTACCAGGTCTCGACCTACAAGCAGGACGGCGTCGGCGGACTGCGCGGCGGCTACGAGTACAGCCGCAGCGCCAACCCCACCAGGACCGCCCTTGAAGAGAACCTCGCAGCCCTTGAGGGCGGCCGTCGCGGCCTCGCGTTCGCGTCCGGACTGGCGGCCGAGGACTGCCTGTTGCGTACGCTGCTCAGCCCCGGCGACCACGTGGTCATCCCCAATGACGCGTACGGCGGCACGTTCCGTCTGTTCGCGAAGGTCGTCGCCCGGTGGGGGGTGGAGTGGTCGGTCGCCGACACCAGCGATCCGTCCTCCGTACGGGCCGCCCTCACCCCGAAGACCAAGGCCGTGTGGGTGGAGACCCCCTCCAACCCGCTGCTCGGCATCACCGACATCGCCGCGGTCGCCCAGATCGCCCGGGACGCGGGCGTGAAGCTCGTCGTCGACAACACCTTCGCCACGCCCTATCTGCAGCAGCCGCTGGCGCTCGGCGCGGACGTCGTCGTGCACTCGCTGACCAAGTACATGGGCGGCCACTCCGACGTCGTGGGCGGTGCGCTGGTCGTCGCCGACGAGGCGCTCGGCGAGGAACTGGCGTACCACCAGAACGCGATGGGCGCGGTCGCCGGGCCCTTCGACTCCTGGCTGGTGCTGCGCGGCGCGAAGACCTTGTCCGTGCGCATGGACCGGCACAGCGAGAACGCCACGAAGGTCGCGGACATGCTCACCCGGCACGCACGCGTGACGAGCGTCCTGTACCCGGGCCTGCCCGAGCACCCCGGGCACGAGGTCGCCGCGAAGCAGATGCGCTCCTTCGGCGGCATGATCTCCTTCCGGGTCGAGGGCGGCGAGCAGGCGGCCGTCGAGGTCTGCAACCGCGCCAAGGTGTTCACACTCGGCGAGTCCCTGGGCGGCGTCGAGTCCCTGATCGAGCACCCCGGGCGCATGACCCATGCGTCCGTGGCCGGCTCCGCCCTCGAGGTGCCCGCCGATCTCGTACGCCTCTCCGTGGGCATCGAGAACGTCGACGACCTCCTGGAGGACCTGCAGCAGGCGCTCGGCTAGCCGAAAGGCCCGCTCACCAGCCCGTGTACGGGGGAGTCGTCTGCGAGGGCGGCTCCACCCACGGGCGGGCCGTCAGGGCCCACACCAGGAACGCCAGGCTCGCGGCGCACAGCAGCAGCCACATCAGGCGGCGGGCGAGCGTCCTGTGGCGCAGGCTGCGGGCACCGCGGCGGATGACCTCCCCGTACAGGTCCGGCGGCACCGGCGGCGGCACCTGCTCCAGGAGCCGTCGTGCGGCGGCCTCGCGCTGGGCCCGGTTCATGCGCGGCCCCCTCCGCCCGGGCGCCTCATGACGGCGCCACCTTCGCCCCGCCGACCGCCGGCGCCGGGTTCCGCGGCGGATGCAGCAGCGTCGCCGTGGCCCGCTCGCAGATCGTCCGGACGCGTTCCGCCGGCAGGCCGAGCAGCGCCGCCGTCTGCTCCTCGGCGACGCCCTCGTACAACCTGAGGACCAGGATCAGGCGCTCCTGCGGTGCCAGCCGGGCCAGCGGACTGCCGGGATGCGGGCGGGCCCGGCCGAAACCGCCGTACTGGTGCCATGCCCCGCGCGCGAAGCGGGTCGCCAGGTACTGACGGGTGCGGTCGTACGGGTCCTCCCCGCGCAGCCGGTCCCAGTACGCGTACGTGTGCGCGAGGGCCAGCGTCAGCAGGCGCCGCGCGCGCGGGTTGTCGTCCGGGGCCTCCGCCGTGAGCAGCGTGGCGGCAAGCAGCAGCCGCCCTGCCGCGCCCGCGACGAACGCTTCGAACTCCCGGGCGCGGCGGGCGCCTTGGAACGTCTGCCGCTGTCTCACCGCGCCTCCCGCCCTGACGCGCCCCTGACGGAACGGGACCCGGCCGCGTACGCGATGCGGAACCGCGTACGACGGGGACCCGGTCTCATCTGAGGCCAGGGGTGGCCTTTCGGTCAAGAGCTGCGCGGCACGCGCGCGTACCGAGTCCGGCGAGCAGGTGTGCGGACGGCGGCTACGAGGCCGACGAAGCCTCCGGCCCCGGCATCCCCGGGGCCGTCATCCGGGAGGAGAGCGCGGTGTTGAAGCGCGTGAGGAGCGTGCAGAACGCCTTGCGCTCCTCCGGCGCCCAGTCCTCCGTCAACTCGGCCATCAACTGACGCCGCGAGGAGCGCACTTCCTCCAGCCGGGACTGCCCGCGCGGGGACAGCTGAAGCACCACCGCGCGGCCGTCCTCGGGGTGCGAGGTGCGCTTGACGAGCCCGGTGTCCACCAGCGGGGCCACCTGCCGGGTGACCGTCGACGAGTCGATGCCCATGCTCGCCGCGAGCGCCTTGACGCCCATCGGGCCTTCCTTGTCGAGGCGGTTGAGCAGCAGGTACGCGGCGCGGTCCATGGAGTTGCGCACCTGCCCGACGCCGCCGAGCCGGGTCTGTTCGGCACGGCGGGCGAAGACCGCCACCTCGTGCTGCAGCGTGTCGAGGAGACCGGTGTCACCGACGGTCGTCATGTCCATCGACATTTCAGGTGTTGTGGGCATGGCCGGAGGCTCGCTTCATGAAGGTGGTCTGTGAATGGGGGACAGAGTACGCGGCCGGGGGGCAAGCCGTACCGGCGCTGCGCAAACCAGTCTCGGACGTTGGTCACACCGGCCGCGGGCCCCTGTGAACTGCGATGCTTGAGTCATGAGCTACAGCACGGCTGACTCCTTTCGGCCCGTGACCCTCGACGACGTGCGGGGCGCCCAGAAGATGCTCTCGGGCGTGGCGCGGGTGACGGCGATGGAGGGCAGCAGGCACCTGTCCCAGCTGGTGGGCGCGCCGGTGCACTTCAAATGCGAGAACCTCCAGCGGACGGGCTCCTTCAAGCTGCGCGGCGCCTACGTCCGTATCGCCGGACTGCTGCCCGAGGAGAGGGCCGCCGGGGTGGTGGCGGCGAGCGCCGGCAACCACGCGCAGGGCGTCGCCCTGGCGTCCTCGCTGCTCGGCGTGCGGGCGACGGTGTTCATGCCGCAGGGCGCCCCGCTGCCGAAGATCAGCGCCACCCGCGAGTACGGCGCCGAGGTACGCCTGCACGGACAGGTCGTCGACGAGACGCTGGCCGCCGCGCAGGCGTACGCGGCCGAGACCGGCGCGGTGTTCATCCACCCCTTCGACCACTCCGACATCATCGCGGGCCAGGGCACGGTCGGGCTGGAGATCCTGGAGCAGTGCCCGGAGGTGCGCACCGTCGTCGTCGGCATCGGCGGAGGAGGCCTCGCGGCCGGTATCGCGATCGCGGTGAAGGCGCTGCGCCCTGACGTGCGGATCGTGGGCGTGCAGGCGGAGGGCGCGGCGGCGTATCCGCCCTCGCTCGCGGCCGGGCGCCCGGTGTCAGTCGAGAACCCGGCGACCATGGCCGACGGCATCAAGGTCGGGCGGCCCGGCGACGTGCCGTTCGGCATCATCCGCGAATTGGTCGACGAGGTCCGCACGGTCTCCGAGGACGCGCTGTCCACCGCGCTGCTGCTGTGCCTGGAGCGGGCCAAGCTGGTCGTCGAACCGGCCGGTGCGAGTCCGGTGGCGGCGCTGCTGAGTGAGCCCGGAGCCTTCGAGGGCCCGGTGGTGGCGGTGCTGTCCGGCGGCAACGTCGACCCGCTGCTGATGCAGCGCGTCCTGCGCCACGGCATGGCGGCGCAGGGCCGCTACCTGGCCGTACGCCTGCGGCTGACGGACCGGCCGGGGGCGCTCGCGACGCTTCTCGGGGTGTTGTCAGTGGTGGACGCTAACGTCCTCGATGTGAGTCACGTACGGACCGATCCACGGCTCGGGCTCACGGAGGCGGAGGTCGAGCTGCACCTGGAGACGAAGGGGCGGGAGCACTGCGCCGAGGTCGGCCGGGCGCTGCGCGAGGCGGGCTACACGGTCATCGACTGAGCCGCCGGGCGACCCGGTTTCAGCGAGAACCCCAGCTCAGGGCTCTGTGTCACTCGAACCGACAAATGCGTTGAGAGACGCGATACATCGCGTTATGGTGAGTGTCGTGGCCGTCTGCCGCGTCACCGCCAGGCGGAGCAAGTGCGCAAACCAAGGCTTCCGAAGAATCCCCGACGACGTGGAGACTCACATGCCAGGCGCCATCTATGCCGAAGGCCTGGTCAAGACCTTCGGCGACGTAAGGGCTCTGGACGGCGTCGACCTCGATGTCCCCGAGGGCACCGTGCTGGGCCTGCTCGGGCCGAACGGCGCGGGCAAGACGACGGCGGTCCGCTGCCTGACCACTCTGCTGCGCCCCGACAGCGGCAGGGCGGTCGTGGCCGGCCTCGACGTCCTCAAGCAGCCCAACGAGGTGCGGCGCTCCATCGGCCTGTCCGGCCAGTTCGCCGCGGTCGACGAATACCTGACCGGACGAGAGAACCTCCAGATGGTCGGGCAGCTCTACCAGATGAAGGCCAAGGCTGCGAAGGCCCGGGCCGGGGAGCTGCTGGACCAGTTCGACCTCGCGGACGCCGCCGACCGACCCGCGAAGACCTACTCCGGAGGCATGCGCCGCCGGCTCGACCTCGCGGCGGCCCTGGTCGTCTCACCGCCCGTGATGTTCATGGACGAGCCGACGACCGGCCTCGACCCCCGCAACCGCCAGCTGCTGTGGGAGGTCATCAAACAGCTCGTCTCCGGTGGCACGACCCTGCTGCTCACCACCCAGTACCTGGAGGAGGCCGACCACCTCGCGCACGACATCGTGGTCGTCGACCACGGCCATGTCATCGCCCGCGGCACCTCCGACCAGCTCAAGGCCCGCACCGGCGGCGAGCGCGTCGAGGTCGTGGTGCACGAGCGCGAGCACATCACGACCGCCGGCGAGGTCCTCACCGGCTACGGCAAGGGCGAGCTCACCGTCGAGGAGCACACCCGCAGGCTCACGGTGCCCGTCACCGGCGGCGCGAAGCTGCTCGCCGAGATCATCCGGGAGCTGGACACCCGCGGCGTCGAGATCGACGACATCGGCCTGCGCCGCCCCACCCTCGACGACGTCTTCCTGTCCCTGACCGGACATGTGGCCGAGGAGAAGCCCGAGGAGAACGGCGAGACGGCGGGCGCGGCCGCCAAGGACCGCAAGCACAAGAAGGAGGCCACCAAGTGAGCGCCGTTCCCGACGCCCTGCGGGTCGCGCCGACCACGAACCCCCTCAGTCAGTCCTTCCGGGACTCGATGGTCGTCGCGAAACGCAACCTGATCCGTATGTCCCGCATCCCCGAAATGATCATCTATGGCCTCATCCAGCCGATCATGTTCGTGGTGCTCTTCACCTTCGTCTTCGGCGGTTCCATGCAGATCGGTGGCAGCACCAGCGCCGTCGACTACAAGAACTTCCTGATGGCGGGCATCTTCGCGCAGACCGTCACCTTCGCCACCGCAAGCTCCGGTGCGGGTATCGCCGACGACATGCACAAGGGCCTCATCGACCGCTTCCGTTCCCTGCCCATGGCGCGCGGCGCGGTGCTGACCGGGCGCACGCTCGCGGACATGGTGCAGACGGCGCTGACTCTGGTCGTCCTGGCGCTGGTGGCCCTGCTGGTCGGCTGGCGTGTCGGGACGGACGGCGACACGAACGCCGCGAAGGTGCTCGCCGCCTTCGGCCTGCTGCTCCTGCTCGGCTATGCGTTCACCTGGATCGGCGCCCTGATCGGCATGTCCGTCCGTACCCCGGAGGCGGCCACGTCCAGCGGGCTCATCTGGCTGTTCCCGGTGACGTTCATCTCGAACGCGTTCGTGGACACCAGTCATATGACCCCGTGGCTGCGCCACATCGCCGAGTGGAACCCCTTCAGCGCCACGGTCCAGGCCTGCCGTGTGCTCTTCGGAAACCCGGGGCAGTCGCCGTCGGACGCCTGGCCCATGGTGCACCCGGTGTGGGCCTCACTGATCTACTCGGCCCTGATCATCGTCATATTCAGGACGCTGTCGGTACGGAAGTACCGCTCGGCGACCGCATGACCGACAGCATGACGACGCCCCCGGCGTCACCAGGACGCCGGGGGCTCGCCAAGGACGTGCGGGCTGCCGGGCTCGGCTCGGCGGCCAGGGTCAGCCGTTGTAGGGCTCGGCCTTGAGGATCGTCACGGAGGCCTTCTTGCCGTTCGGCAGCTCGTACTCCGCGTCCTCGCCGACCTTGTGGCCGATCACGCCGGAACCCAGCGGGGACTGCGGCGAGTACGTCTCGATGTCGGAGCTCGCGTACTCGCGCGAGGCGAGCAGGAAGGTCATCGTGTCGTCCTCGTCGCCGTCGAAGGCGATCGTCACGACCATGCCGGGTGCCACGGCGCCGTCCGCCGACGCCGGGGCCTCGCCGACCTTGGCGTTCTCCAGGAGCTGGGTCAGCTGGCGCACACGGAGCTCCTGCTTGCCCTGCTCTTCCTTGGCCGCGTGGTACCCGCCGTTCTCACGCAGGTCGCCCTCCTCGCGCGCGGCCGCGATCTTGGCGGCGATCTCCGTGCGCGCAGGACCAGACAGGTAGTCCAGCTCGGCCCTGAGCTGGTTGTACGCCTCCTGGGTCAGCCAGGTGACGTTCTCGCTGGTCTGGGTCACAGGTGCTCCTCGTAGGTACTGGGAATACAAAGCATCGCCCTACCCAGAAGAATGTTCCTTCACGGATGGGCGAAACCACGAGCCTAACAATTCAGCGGCTGAAGGGGGAGGACATAAGCCATCAGAATTACGTCAATGCAGGTCACGGCGGGTGTATTCCGGCCGAGACGGGACGGCGCCGACGTGGGTCAGCCCGCTCCTGCCCGCTCCTGCCCGCTCCAGCCCGTTTCAGGTCCGTGTGGGCCCGGCTCGTGGCCGGCGTCAGTCGGCGTGGCAGCCGAGCAGTTCCGCCGTGGTGCCCTCGGCTGTCGTACGGAGCGTGACGAGCCGGTCGATGCGTGTGGCGTGTCCACCGAAGCGGAAGTCGGCCCGGCCGACCTCGGACCCGTCCTTCGCCTGGGAGCGGATGGTGCAGTAGCCCGTGGCGTCGGCGTCCTTGCGGACCTCCAGATGCACCTGCACCGAGTCCTTCTTGGGGTCGAAGGTGATCACCTCGGCGCTGATCTTGTTCTGGGCGACGTAGTGGTAGGCGAAGTAGCCGATCAGCACGAGCAGGAAGGCACCGAGCACGGTCCCGGCGATCTTGAGCTTGCGGTCGGCGCGTTCGTCCGAGGAGCGGCCGTAGCGGCCCTCGGGCAGCCGCGTGCTCGCCGTACTCATGATCATCCCCTCGGAAACCGGACCCTGGAATTTTTCGCCCCCCGGTTCGGTCACTATAGAAGCGCCGATTGCGCCGCTTCACACCGGGCGCCGACTTACCGAGGATTGAGTCTTGACTGACCAGCTGCGACTGATGGCCGTGCACGCCCACCCCGACGACGAGTCGAGCAAGGGCGCGGCCACCATGGCGAAGTACGTGTCCGAGGGGGTGGACGTGCTGGTCGTGACCTGCACGGGCGGGGAGCGCGGCTCCATCCTCAACCCCAAGCTGCAGGGCGACAAGTACATCGAGGAGCACATCCACGAGGTACGCAAGAAGGAGATGGACGAGGCCCGCGAGATCCTCGGGGTGAGCCAGGAGTGGCTCGGCTTCGTGGACTCCGGTCTGCCCGAGGGTGACCCGCTGCCCCCGCTGCCCGAGGGCTGCTTCGCCCTGGAGGACGTCGACAAGGCGGCCGGAGAGCTGGTGAGGCAGATCCGTTCCTTCCGTCCCCAGGTGATCACCACCTACGACGAGAACGGCGGCTACCCGCACCCCGACCACATCATGACCCACAAGATCTCGATGGTGGCGTTCGAGGGCGCGGCGGACACCGAGAAGTACCCGGAGTCCGAGTTCGGCCCCATCTACCAGCCGCTCAAGCTCTACTACAACCAGGGCTTCAACCGCCCCCGCACGGAGGCGCTGCACAACGCGCTGCTCGATCGCGGCCTGGAGTCGCCGTACGCGGACTGGCTCAAGCGCTGGAGCGAGTTCGAGCGCGTCGAGCGCACGCTGACCACGCACGTTCCGTGCGCCGAGTTCTTCGAGATCCGTGACAAGGCGCTGATCGCGCACGCCACGCAGATCGACCCCGACGGGGGCTGGTTCAAGGTCCCGATGGAGATCCAGAAGGAGGTCTGGCCGACGGAGGAGTACGAGCTCGCGAAGTCCCTCGTCGATACCTCCCTCCCCGAGGACGACCTCTTCGCGGGCGTCCGCGAGAATGCCTGACATGAGCGCAAGCGTGAGCCTGGCAATGACGCACCTCGTCCCCCTCGCCAAGGAGGTGGACGAGAACAAGGTCACCCCCGGCGTCCTCGGCTTCATCGTCTTCGCGGCGATGGCCCTGGCGGTGTGGGGCCTGATGAAGTCCATGAACCGGCACATGGGCAAGGTGAAGTTCAAGGAGCCGGCCGACGCGGACACCACGTCCGCGGAGTCCGCAGCCGACTCCGAGGCGCGCCGGAGCTGACGCAGGGGGACGGGGGTGGCCGGCGGTCAGTGACCGGCCGGTACCGCCACCCCCATCACCTCCCGTGCATGCCGGCTCGGCACCATCCCGAGCCGCCAGGCCTGCCAGCCCTCCTCCAGGTCGACGCCCCGCTCCAGCAGCAGCTGATACGCCTCCACGTAGTCGTCGAGCTTCCGGTCCCGCAGGGGATGGCCGGCGCGGGAGAGCTGGGCCAGTTCCTCCTGGGCGACCGCCGCGCCGATCTCCACGCCGCCGGGGGCCGCGTAGGGGAGCAGCGTGCAGCGCAGGAAGCGGGCCCAGTCCTCGCCGCGGTGGTCGCCGTACGACGTGAACAGGTCCACCGCCTCGTCGCACAGTGCCAGCGCCTGCGGGTTACGGGCATTGCCCGCGTCCACGACCGCCAGTTCCAGGCAGGTCCACGCCTCGCCGTGGGCGACGCCGATGCGCTGGAAGTCGGCCCGGGCGTCGACCAGGAGCTGGCGGGCGAAACCGGAGTTCCTGAGTGAGCCCGTCTGGGCGGCGCGCTGGTCGCGGGTGACCCTGGCCGAGTGGTGGCGGGCGCAGGCCAGGCCGTAGACATCGCGCATACGGGAGAACATCGTGCGGGAGCGTTCCAGTTCGCGGACCGCGTGGTCGAGGTTGCCGGTCTCTTCCAGGGCCTGGCCCAGGTAGTAGACCGTCCAGGCCTCGCCGCGGGCGTCCTCGTTCTCCCGGTGCCGGGACGCCGCCTGGCGCAGGCCGTCCACCGCCTGGGACGGGTCGCCGGCAACCAGGCGGGCGCGGGCCAGCTGTGTGAGGGCCCAGGCCTCGCCGCGGGCGTCGCGGGTGCGGCTGTAGCGGTCGAGGGCCGCGTTCAGCTCGGACTCCGCGCGCGGCACGTCGCCCATGCGCAGCGACAGCTGGCCCAGCTGGAAGTGGGCCCAGGCCTCCCCGTGCACGGACTCCCCGGCGCGATGCAGGACCAGGGACTCGGCGAGCAGCCGCAGTGCCTCGGACACATGGCCCTGGTCGCGCTCCACGGCGGCCAGGGCGTGCATCGTCCAGCCGCGGTCCGTCGCCAGCTCGGGGGCCGCCTGGAGGTCGAGTGCCTCGCGGAGCTTGGCCGCCGCTTCCGTGAGATTGCCCTGGTGGTGCAGGGTGATGCCCAGGGAGCACAGGGCGCGGGCCGCGCCCGCGTCGTGGTGGGCCTCCATGTACAGGTCGACCACCGACGTCAGCGTCGTACGCGCCTTGTCCAGCTCGCCCAGCTGACGGGCCGCGATGCCCGTGCGCCACTGCACCGAGCGGACCAGCAGGCCCTGGTCGACGGCCTGCGCCAGCTCGCTGATCTCGCCCAGGCGGTAGAGGTCGCCGCGCAGCAGGCAGTAGTCGCACAGTGCGCCCAGCAGGTTCAGGACAGCCGCCTGGTTCACGCCCTCCGCGTGCCGCAGCGTGGAGGTGATGAAGCTCGACTCGTCGTCCAGCCAGCGCAGCGCCTCGTCCAGGGAGGTGAAGCCGTGCGGGCTGAAGCGGTCCGAGCGGGTCGACATGTTGCCGTCGACCAGCCGCAGCACCGAGTCCGCCAGGTCGGCGTAGTTCACGATCAGGCGTTCCTGCGCGGCCGTGCGCTCGGTCGCCTCCTCCTCGTCGAGGAGCCGGGCCTGGGCGAAGGCCCGCACCAGGTCGTGCAGGCGGTAGCGGCTGCCGCGCACATGGTCGATCAGGCCGGCCCGGGAGAGCGCCACCAGGTGGCGGGTGGCTTCCGTCTCGTCCGTCGCCAGCAGGGAGGCGGCCGCGGCGGCGCCGAGGGAGGCACGGCCGGCCAGGGCCAGCCGGCGCAGCAGCCGGCGGGCCGCCTCCGACTGGTCGGTGTAACGCAGCCACAGCACGCGCTCGCTCGGTTCGACGGGGCCGTACGCCGCCAGATCCGTGGCCAGCTGCCGCGGTGAGCGCGGGCCCAGCGACGAACCCGCGATGCTCAGTGCCAGCGGCAGCCCGCCGCACAACTCCCGGATCCGGTCCGCCGAATCGGCGTCGTACGGCCCGGAGCTGTCCTGCGCCGCCGCGTCCAGCAGTTCCTCGGCGCCCGCCGGATCCAGCGCCTCGACCGGCAGTGCGTGGACATGGGCCTGCAGGTCGGAGGGGAGTTCCAGGGGCTCGCGGGCGGTGACCAGCACGAGGCTGTCGGAGCGCTCGGGGACGAGCGTACGGATCTGTTCGGGGTCCGAGGCGTCGTCGAGGACGACGGTCACGGGCAGGCCCGTCAGGTGCTGGTGGTACAGCTCGCCAAGCCGCTTGACCTGCTGCTCGGGGGAGGACCGCTCACGGAACAGCAGTTGTTCGCGCGGTGCGCCGAGCCGGTTCAGCAGATGCAGCAGGGCGTCCCGGGTGGACAGCGGCGGCTCTTCCGGGCTGCCGCCGCGCAGGTCGACCACGCAGGCGCCGCGGAAGTAGTCCTTCAGGTCGTGCGTGGCGCGCATCGCGAGGGTCGTACGGCCGCTGCCCGGCGTCCCGTGCAGGATCACCACCGTCGGGCGGGTGTCCGTGGTCGCGCGAGACGCCTGCACCCACTGCCGGATCCGCGCCATCTCCTGCCGCCGCCCCGCGAACGCCCCCGCGGGCTCCGGGAGCTGGGCGAACGACTGGGCCAGCACATTCCGCCCGCGGGCCGCCGCGCTCTTGTCCGTGCCGCGCAGCTGCGGGCCCGGCTTCCTCGGGCCGGTGGACGCGGCGCGCACCCGCTGCTGGTCGAGGAACGGGCGGATGCCGCGTACCTCCAGTGCCGTCATCCACTGCAGCCGCAGCTGTTCCGGCCCGCCGGGCTGGCTCGCGGCGCCGGCCCGCTGGTGCGCGGCGGGCAGATGGGAGCCGGCCACCTTGATCACGGTCGCCGCGGCGCCGACCACGCCGACCGTGACGCCCACTCCCACCGCCGTGCCGGTGTCCGTGCCGAAGGCCAGGTCGGCCAGTGCCGCCGCGACGGCAGCAACGGCCGCCACCAGCAAGGGAGTCCCGGACCCCTCCCTGGCGTATCGCTGCCCGAAGGTGAGCCGGTCACCCTCCGCCTCGTCCAGGGCGTGTATATAGGCCTCGTACTCCTCGGCGGCCGTCTCCGCCATCGAGTCCAGCGCGCCGCGCGACCGGGACAGCAGCACCGTCCCGTCGGTGCGTCCGCCGGAGCGTCGCACCTCTTCCTCCACGGCCCGGGCCAACAGCCGTTCGGCGTCCGCCCGATGGCTGTCCCGCATGTCACGTCCCCCTCCGGCGGCAACTCCTTTGCCTATGAGTGTCCTTCGGGGAAGCCGTCAGCGCGAGAGGGCCGCGATCACCGGCCTCCGTCGAGCCGGACCTGTTCCGGGCGCGGGCACCGGAAAACCCGACGTCACCCGCCCGGGACATGCCTGACGTCCGATGCCAGGGGTACTGCGGCAGGATGGACCTCATGCCGAACCGACTGGCTCATGAGACGTCCCCCTACCTGCTCCAGCACGCCGACAACCCCGTCGACTGGTGGCCCTGGTCGCCCGAGGCCTTCGATGAGGCCCGGGAGGCGAACAAGCCCGTTCTGCTGAGCGTCGGTTATTCGAGCTGTCACTGGTGTCACGTCATGGCTCACGAGTCCTTCGAGGACCAGGCCACCGCCGACTTCCTGAACGCCCACTTCGTCAACATCAAGGTCGACCGCGAAGAACGCCCCGACGTCGACGCCGTCTACATGGAAGCCGTCCAGGCCGCCACCGGCCAGGGCGGCTGGCCCATGACCGTGTTCCTCACGCCGGACGCCGAGCCCTTCTACTTCGGCACCTACTTCCCGCCCGTCCCGCGCCACGGCAGCCCCTCCTTCCGGCAGGTCCTGGAGGGCGTCCGGTCCGCGTGGTCCGACCGGCGGGACGAGGTCGCCGAGGTCGCCGGGAAGATCGTGCGGGACCTCGCCGGGCGGGAGATCTCGTACGGCGACGCACGCGTCCCGGGCGAGGAGGAGCTCGCGCAGGCGCTGCTCGGGCTCACCCGCGAGTACGACCCGCAGCGCGGCGGTTTCGGCGGCGCGCCGAAGTTCCCGCCGTCCATGGTGATCGAGTTCCTGCTGCGGCACCATGCCCGGACCGGCGCCGAGGGCGCCCTGCAGATGGCCGTGGACACCTGCGAACGCATGGCCCGCGGCGGCATCTACGACCAGCTCGGCGGCGGCTTCGCCCGCTACTCCGTCGACCGTGACTGGGTCGTTCCGCACTTCGAGAAGATGCTCTACGACAACGCCCTGCTGTGCCGCGTGTACGCGCACCTGTGGCGTACCACCGGCTCCGAACTCGCCCGCCGCGTCGCCCTGGAGACCGCGGACTTCATGGTCCGTGAACTGCGCACCGGCGAGGGCGGGTTCGCCTCCGCCCTCGACGCCGACAGCGACGACGGGACGGGCAGGCATGTCGAGGGCGCGTACTACGCGTGGACTCCCCAGCAGCTGACCGACGTCCTCGGCCAGGAGGACGCCCAGCTCGCCGCCCACTACTTCGGCGTCACCGAGGACGGCACCTTCGAGCACGGCCAGTCCGTCCTCCAACTGCCGCAGCACGACGGCCTGTTCGACGCCGACAAGATCGCCTCCATCCGTCAGCGACTGCTCGACAGCCGCGACGAGCGCTCCGCCCCCGGCCGCGACGACAAGGTGGTCGCCGCCTGGAACGGTCTCGCCATCGCCGCCCTCGCCGAGACCGGCGCCTACTTCGACCGCCCCGACCTGGTCGAGGCCGCGGTCGGCGCCGCCGATCTCCTCGTACGGCTGCATCTGGACGAGCAGGCCCGCCTCGCCCGTACCAGCAAGGACGGCAGGGTCGGCGCGCACACCGGTGTGCTGGAGGACTACGCCGACGTCGCCGAGGGCTTCCTGGCGCTCGCGTCCGTCACCGGCGAGGGCGTCTGGCTGGAGTTCGCCGGGTTCCTGCTCGACCACGTCCTGGCCCGCTTCGTCGACGTGGAGTCCGGCAGCCTCTACGACACCGCCGCCGACGCCGAGAAGCTGATCCGCAGGCCGCAGGACCCCACCGACAACGCCACGCCGTCCGGCTGGACCGCCGCCGCGGGCGCCCTGCTGAGCTACGCCGCCCACACCGGGTCGGAGGCTCATCGCACCGCTGCCGAAAGGGCGTTGGGCGTGGTCAAGGCGCTCGGCCCGCGGGTGCCGCGGTTCATCGGCTGGGGGCTCGCGGTGGCCGAGGCCGGCCTCGACGGGCCGCGAGAGGTCGCGATCGTCGGACCGGCGCTCGACGACCCCGCCACAAGGGCCCTGCACCGCACGGCGCTTCTGGGCGGTGCCCCGGGCGCCGTCGTCGCGGTGGGTGCTGCGGAGAGTGGCGAGTTCCCGCTGCTCGCCGATCGTCCGCTGGTCGGCGGTCAACCTGCGGCTTACGTCTGCCGTAACTTCACCTGTGATGCGCCGACCACCGATCCTGAACGGTTGCGGACCGCGCTGACCAGCTGAAACGACAGCCGGTAAGGGGCAGTTACGTAAGCGGTGTTCGAATTGTTCACTCTCGGGACGCGTTGTGAAGAAATGTGTTCTTCATTGAAACGGCCTGCGGACTTCACAGATCGCCCCTAACGTCTACACAGTTCCGCGACAGATGTGACGTGCTGTCGCGGCAGGGGGCATTGGGGATCTGGGGGGATCTGTTGCTGACGTCTGTCTTCATCGCTGCCGTCTCGCTGGCCTTGTTCTGGATGGCGGCCTTCACCCTGTGGTGGCAGATGCACGCGTGGCGTACGCCCGAAGTGCTCGCCTCCACCCGCTTCAGCAGGCCGGACGGGGACGAGCACGTCTCCTTCTCGCTGCTGCTGCCCGCGCGGCACGAGCAGGCCGTGCTGGACCACACGATCCAGCGGCTGCTGGAGTCCACGCACACCGACTTCGAGATCATCGTGATCGTGGGGCACGACGACCCCGAGACCACGGCGGTGGCCGAGGCCGCCGCCGAACGCGACCCGCGCGTCCGGGTCGTCGTCGACACCCATGAGAAGAAGAACAAGCCCAAGGCCATGAACACGGCGCTGCCGCACTGCCGCGGCGACGTCGTGGGGGTCTTCGACGCCGAGGACCAGGTCCACCCCGAGCTCCTCGCGCACGTCGACCACGCCTTCCGCACCACGCACGCGGACGTGGTGCAGGGCGGCGTCCAGCTCATCAACTTCCACTCCAGCTGGTACTCCCTGCGCAACTGCCTGGAGTACTTCTTCTGGTTCCGCTCCCGGCTGCACCTGCACGCCCAGAAGGGGTTCATCCCGCTCGGCGGCAACACCGTCTTCGTACGGACGGACGTGCTCAGGGAGGCCGACGGCTGGGATCCCGACTGCCTTGCCGAGGACTGCGACCTGGGCGTGCGGCTGTCGTCCGTCGGCAAGAAGGTGGTCGTCGCCTACGACTCCGACATGGTGACCCGCGAGGAGACCCCGGGTTCGCTGATGTCGCTGCTCAAGCAGCGCACCCGCTGGAACCAGGGCTTCCTTCAGGTCTACCGGAAGAAGGACTGGCGGCAACTCCCGGGCTTCGGGCAGCGGTTGCTCGCCCGGTACACGCTCATGACCCCGTTCCTGCAGGCCTTCTCCGGGGTGGTGATCCCGCTCAACGCGGCGGTCGCGCTCTTCCTGGACGTGCCTGTCGGGATCGCCTTCCTCACCTTCCTCCCACTGGTCACCGCGGCGGTCACCTTCGTCTTCGAGATCGTCGGACTGCACGACTTCGGCAAGCAGTACGGGCTTCGCGTCCGCCTCGTCCACTACCTCAAGCTGGTCGTGGGCGGCCCCTTCTACCAGGTCCTCCTCGCCGGGGCCGCGATCCGCGCCGTATGGCGTGAGCAACGCGGCCGCAACGACTGGGAGTTGACCAGCCACGTCGGCGCGCATCTGAACGACACAGCGGCAATCCGAGAGGACGTCCCTGCGTGACCTCCACCCTTCCCGCGGTGACCACTGAGAAGGTCCCCGCGCAGCGGCAGCCTGCGCCCACGACCGGTTCGACCGGTCGAACAGTGACCCCCCGACGCCTCCGCTCCTCCCGCCCCGACCTCCTGCTGTGCGGCGCGCTGCTCGTGGCGATCCTGGCCGTGCAGGGCTGGAACATCGCCGACTACCCGACGCTCAGCGACGACGAGGGCACCTACCTCGCCCAGGCCTGGGCGGTCCAGCAGGGCCGGGGCCTGGCCCACTACACCTACTGGTACGACCATCCGCCCCTCGGCTGGATCCAGATAGCCGTGCTGACCTGGATCCCGTCCTGGCTCAGCCCCGGCTCGATGACCGTCGGCTCCATGCGTGTCGTGATGCTGATCGTCTCCGCGGCCAGCGCGGTCCTCGTCTACGTCCTCGCCCGCCGCCTCTCGCTGCCGCGCTGGGCCGCGGGGCTGGCGATGGCGCTGTTCGGCCTCTCGCCGCTGTCCGTGGTGCTCCAGCGGGAGATCTTCCTCGACAACCTCGCGGTGATGTGGACGCTCCTCGCCTTCACCCTCGCCGCTTCCCCGAGCCGCCACCTCTGGCACCACTTCGGCGCGGGACTCGCCGCCGCCACGGCCGTGCTCACCAAGGAGACGATGCTCGTCGTCCTCCCGGCGCTGTTCGTCACCATGTGGCGGCACAGCCACCGCGACACCCGCAAGTTCGCGATGACCGGAGCCGTCACGGCCTGCGCCCTGATCGGCTTCAGCTACCCGCTCTTCGCCCTGCTCAAGGGCGAGTTGCTCCCCGGCGGCGGCCACGTCTCGCTCTGGGAGGGCATCACCTACCAGATGACCAGGCCGGGTTCGGGCTCCATCCTCGACCAGGGCTCCGGCTCGTACGGCGTACTGCACTCATGGCTGTACTACGACCGCGTCCTGCCGCTGGGCGGCCTCGCCGGCGCGCTGCTGCTGGTGGCCACCTGGCGCTGGTCGGTCACCGCCCGGGCGCTGGCCGGACCGGCCCTCACGGTAGCGATCCTCACCGGGCTGGCCCTGCGGCCGAGCGGCTATCTGCCCGCGATGTACGTGATCCAGGCGCTGCCCTTCCTCGCCCTGGTCCTCGCCGGCGGCACCGCCTCCGTCGCCCAGGTGGTGCTGCGCAGATGGCGGGCGGACGGCGAGAAGCGGTATCTCACCGGTGGCCGTTACGCGCTCGCCGCGGTCCTCGCGCTCGCCGCGGGAGCGTACGTCCTCCCGCGTTGGTACGACGGCGACCGCACCGCCGTCACCGCCGACGCCAACGCCCCCTACCGGTCCGCCTCCAAGTGGCTGTCCACCGAGGTCGCCGACCCGAAGGACACCCGCGTCCTGGTCGACGACGCGCTCTGGCTGGACCTCGTGCACGACGGGTACCGGCCCGGGCTCGGCGTCATCTGGTTCTACAAGGCCGACCTCGACCCGGCCGTCACCAAGACCCTGCCGCACGGCTGGAAGGACCTCGACTACGTGGTCGCCTCGCCGACGGTGCGGCGCGACGCGGTGGACCTGCCCAACGTCAAGGCGGCCATCGAGCACTCCAAGCCGGTCGCCACGTTCGGCACCGGACCCGACCGCATCGAGATCCGGCGGATCAAGACGACCGGTACGGCAGTGGGAGGCGTCCGATGACCCACGAGTACACCGCTCCCGGTGAGCTGAACGACCCGGCCGTACGGGCCGCCGAGGTCGCCGAGCCCGGCGCGGTCACGATCGTCGTACCGACGTACAACGAGTCCGCGAACGTCCGCCAACTCCTGCACCGGATCACCGAGTCGGTGCCGTCCCGCCTGCCCTGCGAGGTCGTCTTCGTCGACGACTCCACCGACGACACCCCCGAGGTGATCCACGAGGCGGCCAAGGACTGCCCCTTCCCGGTCACCGTCCTGCACCGCGAGGAGCCGGTCGGCGGGCTCGGGGGCGCGGTCGTCGAGGGTATGAAGGCGGCGGCGTCGGACTGGATCGTCGTCATGGACGGCGACTGCCAGCATCCGCCGTCCCTGGTACCGGAGTTGGTGGCCACCGGCGAGCGCACGAACGCCGGGCTGGTCGTCGCCTCCCGGTACATCGAGGGCGGCAGCCGCGCGGGACTGGCCGGCAGCTACCGGGTGGCCGTCAGCCGCGGGGCCACCTGGCTGACGAAGTCCCTGTTCCCGCGCAGACTGCGCGGCATCAGCGACCCGATGAGCGGCTTCTTCGCGATCCGCCGCAGCGACATCGCGGCGGACGCTCTCAAGCCCCTCGGCTACAAGATCCTCCTGGAGCTGGCGGTACGCAGCCGCCCCCGCCAGGTCACCGAGGTGCCGTTCGTCTTCCAGGACCGTTTCGCGGGGGAGTCCAAGTCGTCCGCGCAGGAGGGCTTCCGCTTCCTGCGCCACCTCGTCGGACTGCGCACCGCCTCGCCCCTCGCCCGCATGGTGGCCTTCGGCCTGATCGGGGCCAGCGGCTTCCTGCCGAACCTGGTCGGCCTGTGGGCCCTGATGGCCGCCGGTCTGCACTACGTCCCCGCCGAGATCCTCGCCAACCAGTTCGGTGTCGCCTGGAACTTCGTGCTCATCGAGCATCTGCTGTTCCGCGACCGCCGCGCCCACCGGCGCTGGTGGGACCGCGTCGGCCGGTTCGCGCTGCTCGCCAACGCCGACCTGGTGCTGCGCATCCCGCTGATCGCGCTGTTCGTGAACCGGTTCGGGATGGGGGCGCTCACCGCCACCGCGCTCGCGCTGGTCACGACGTTCGTCCTGCGCTTCGTCGGGACCGAAGCGCTGGTCTACCTCCCACGCAGGGCCAAAGGGGCTCGACCCCGGCTCAAGCGCCCCGGAGGCCGAAAAATCCAGTACAGCGCGCGGGAAGAGCACCGCAGCTAGGAGAGCCGTGTGAAAAAGCACCGCAGGAGAACCGCACTGCTCGGGGTGGGGGCCCTGACCGCCGGTCTGCTCCTCACCACACCCCAGCCCGCCGAGGCCGCCAACCTCGTGAAGAACCCTGGCTTCGAGACGGACGGCACGGGAGGGATGCCGTACTGCTGGGAGAAGTCCGGCTGGGGCGACAACGACTTCACCTTCGAGACGACGAGCGACGCCCACAGCGGGTCCAAGGCGATGAAGGTGTCGCTGACCCGCCGCGTCGACGGCGACCGCAAGGCGCTGATCACCGAGTCGACGGACTGCGCGCCCGTGGTGAGCGCGGGCAAGCAGTACGACCTCTCGCTCTGGTACAAGACGACCACTCCGGACGCGAACATCACCCTGTTCCGGCACGACGCCACGGCCGGCTGGCAGTACTGGACCGACCTCAAGACGCTTGAGATGCAGGGAAGTTGGACGCCGGCGACGGTCCGCACCCCCGAGGTCCCGGCGGGCACCGACCGCATCACCTGGGGTGTCTCCGTCTACGGCACCGGCTCGGCGACCACCGACGACTACACGATGGACCAGGTCCCCGACGTCACCCCGCCCGCCACCTGCACCGGCACGGCGGACGAGTGCGCGAACGGCCGCTGGGACGTGCTGCCCACGCAGAACCCGGTCCGCTCCATGCACTCCGTCGTCCTCAACAACGGCAAGGTGCTGCTGATCGCGGGCTCCGGCAACAGCGAGGAGAACTTCAACGCGGGGACCTTCACCTCCGCCGTCTACAACCCCGCCGACGGCTCCTACAAGGTCATCCCGACCCCGAAGGACATGTTCTGCTCCGGCCACATCCAGCTCCAGGACGGCCGGGTGCTGGTGCTGAGCGGCAACAAGGCGTTCCCGGCGGCCGACGGTTCGCACGGCTACGAGGGCTACAAGGACTCGTACATCTTCGACCCGGCCACCGAGACCTACAGCAGGACCAACGACCTCAACGACGGCCACTGGTACCCGTCGGCGACCGAGCTCGGCAACGGTGACGTCGTCTCCTTCGGCGGGCTGCGCGAGGACTCGACCGGGTCGGTGACCGCCGAGTACTGGTCGCAGGCCCAGCAGAAGTGGCTGGCGCTGTGGCAGGTCAACCAGACCTGGTCGTACTGGGGCCTGTACCCGTCGATGATCCTCATGCAGGACGGCCGCCTCTTCTACACCGGCAGCCATGTCTTCGGCAACAACATCCCGGGGACCGGCTCGGCGATCTACGACTACAACGCCAACACGATCACGCAGGTCCCCGGCCTGCAGAACAAGGACGAGCGCGACCAGTCCGCGAGCGTGCTGCTGCCCCCGGCGCAGGACCAGAAGGTCCTCACCCTCGGCGGCGGCAACATCGACTCCAACCCGGAGGCGGGCCGCCTCACCGACGTCATCGACCTCAAGCAGGCCAACCCGTCGTACGTCGCCGGGCCCCCGATCCCGCAGGGCACGGTCGACCTCGGCAGCGGCCCGGTCCCCGAGACCGGCAACCAGGGCAAGATGTACGTCTCCGCGGTCCTGCTGCCCGACGGCAAGGTCCTGGAGACCGGCGGCGGACTGCACAACCGGGCCAACCCGGTGCACGAGGCCTCGCTCTACGACCCGGACACCAACACCTTCGACCCGGTGGCCGCCGACCCGGAGGCGCGCGGCTACCACTCCTCCGCGTTCCTGCTGCCCGACGGCCGGGTGATGGCCACCGGCGACAACCCGGGCAACGGCACCTGGAACCACAACGTGTCGATCTACACGCCGCCCTATCTGCTCAAGGGCGAGCGCCCGACGATCACCTCGATGATCAACACGGAGTGGCACTACGGCGACACCCAGCGGATCACGGTCGATCACCCCGTCGTCAAGGCCGAGTTGATCCGCCCGGCCGCCGTCACCCACTCCTCCGACCCGAACCAGCGGTTCGTCGACCTGCCGCTGTCGGTGGACGGCGACAACGTCGACCTGAACGTGACGAGCAACCCGAACGTGGCCCCGCCCGGCTGGTACATGCTCTTCGCCGTCGACGCCAACGGCGTCCCCTCGGTGGCCAAGTGGGTGCACCTCCAGGGCCCGCAGGCCCTGAGCGCCGACACCGCCGACGCGCACGTCCACGCCTTCGCGGACTCCCTGTCGGGCAAGGTCACCGGGCCCGGCAAGAAGCGCACCTCGGTGAAGGTCCCCGTCACCATCTCCGGCTGCGACCGGCACTACGGCTCGGTCAACGTGTGCGTGCCGACGGTCTTCCCGAAGGGCGTGAAGAAGACGACGGCCTCACGGTGCGGCTGGCTGAGGACGAACCACTACGGCCGTCTGAAGGTCAACGGAAGGGACGACCCGCTGGGCCTCGACCCCAACAAGGACGGGCTGGCCTGCGGAAAGGCGGACGTCAGAAAGGGCTGACTGTCCGGAGGCTAACTCGCGAACTCCTCCAGGGCGCGCGTCACGATGGCCACCAGCTGCTCGTGGTGCGCGCCCTTCCAGTACGCGCGCCCGCAGTCGCGGCACTGCGCGAAGACGTCGTACGACCGGTGCGTGCCGCCGTGCAGCTGGTCGGCCACCTCCTCTTTGGTGGCCTGCCTCAGCAGCCCGTTGCAGGCGGTGCACCGTGTCCAGGGCCGCAGCTCGGGCCGGAACCGGTCGAGGATGTCCCGGAGTTGGTCCTCGGGCCGGGTGCTGTAGACATACGCCCCGGCCCACAGCTCGCGGCGGCGCAGCAGGCCCCGGTCGCGGCTGAGCATGACCCGCTGCTCGGCGGCCGAGCGGGCCGCGAGGGCCGGGTCGCCGATGTCCGTCGACTCGTACGCCGTGTCCACCCCGAGCAACCGCAGCCGGCGGGCGAGGGTGCCGAGGTGGACGTCGAGGAGGAAGCGCAGGGGGGCGCCGGGGACCTGCTGGGGGCGCTCGACCGGACGTACCTCCACGGTGTCACCCGCCACGGCTACGTACGAGCGCGGCACCTCGCGGCCGTTGACCCAGAGGGTCCCGACCTCGGTGAGCGGGACGCCGGCGGACTCGACGACATGGCCGAGGGAGGAGGCGCCGTCGGTGACGAGCGTCCGGTGCGGCCCGCGCTGGACGAACACGGCCAGGTCGGGGGCGAACTCGACGTGGATCTCGGGACCGTTCACCCGGTCAGGATGTCACGAGTGGGAGCGCGGGGCTCAGGGCTTTTCGGTGGGAAGGCCATGCTCCAGGACGTCCAGGGCGCGGTCCACGAGGTCGCTCAGCTCGCCCTTGAAGCCGTTCTCGGCCCAGTACATGGAGGTCTCCATGAGGCCACCGATGAAGGACATCGCGTAGACGCGGACCTCGATGCTGTCCGGGTCCAGGCCGTGGCGCTCGGCGATGGCCTCGCGCAGCAGGCGGCCGGTCTGCGACATGCTCTCGACCATGCGGGAGCGGACGGCGGGGACCTGGGCCGCGAGGTGGGCCCGCATGCGGGCCACCTCCGGGTCCTCCCGGTTGTTCGCGTCGATGGCCAGGTGCATGACGTGCCGCACCGAGTCGATCCACGACTCACCGGCCGGCCGTGCCCGCAACTCCTCGGCCATCAGCGGGTCGTACTCGTCCGTGAGGACGATGTCCTCCTTGGCCGGGAAGTACCGGAAGACGGTCGACGGCGACACCTCGGCCCGGTCGGCGATCTGCTCGATCGTGGTGGCGTCGTAGCCCTGCTCCTTGATCAGCCCGTAGGTCGCGGCGCGGATCGCCTCACGGGTCTTGATCTTCTTGCGTTCCCGCAGACCGAGCTGGGGTCGGTCGGCGGGGGAGGAGTAGGGGGAGCGTGCGGCCGTCATGGGGTTCATTGTCAGGCATCCTCCGCGGTGGCGACCAAGCCGGGTTCGGTGCTGTCCGCCTGCCGCTCGGCGGTCCCCCGCGGCAGCAGGGCCGCCGCCAGCAGTGCGGAGACCAGGGCGGCGACACCGCACACCAGCAGGACGACGCTCATGCCGTGGACATACGCGCTGTTCGCGGAGGCTGCCAGGTGGGCGGAGTGCGCCTTCTCGGCGACGATGTGCGCCGCGACCACGGAGTCCCCGGCCGTGTCGGCGGCCTGTGCGGGCAGCCCCGTGACGTCGAGCCGGTCGCGGAAGATGCCGGAGAGCAGACTGCCCAGCAGGGCGATGCCGATCGCGGCGCCGACCTGGCGCAGCGTCATGAGCAGCCCGGAGCCACTGCCCGCGCGGTCGCGGGGCAGGGTGCCGAGGGCGCCGTCCATCGCGGGCACGACGGAGAAACCGAAGCCGAATCCGGTGATCGACAGCCACAGCGCCGTGAAGCCGTAGCCGGAGCCGACCGTCGTACGGCTGCCGAGCAGCGCGGCGAAGGCCAGCACCACCAGACCGGCGCTCACCGTCGCGCGCGGACCGAACCTGGCGACGACGGGCCCCGCGCCCCGCGCGGCGACCATCAGACCGCCCATCATCGGCAGGAGCCGCAGACCGGTGCCGAAGGCGTCGTGCCCGAGAACGGCCTGGAGGTACTGCGGGAGCACGAACAGCAGGCCCGACAGGACGAACATCACCAGGGTCGCGGCGAGTGTGTTGAACAGGAAGCCGCGGTGGGCGAGCAGGGTCATGTCGAGCATCGGCCGCTCGGCACGCCGCTCGCGCAGCACCAGCGCGGCGATCAGGACCACCGCCGCGGCGGACATGACCAGCACCAGGGGGTCGCCCCAGCCGCGGTCGGGCGCCTCGATGATCGCGTAGATCAGGGCGCCGAGTCCGGTCGCAGTGAGCGCGGTGGACAGGGCGTCGACCCTGGGAGAGGCGGGGTCGCTGGTCTCGGGGAGCAGAAACACGCAGGCGGCGATGCCGATCGCGGCCATCGGGACGTTGACCAGGAAGACCGAGCCCCACCAGAAGTGGTTCAGCAGCCAGCCGCCGATGATCGGGCCGAGCGGCAGGCCCAGCGCGGAGGCGGCGGAGATGATGCCGACGGCCTTGGTGCGCTCGTCGGGGCCGAACAGCGAGGGCAGCACGGAGAGGGCCAGCGGGGTGATCAGCGCACCGCCGATGCCCATGAACGCCCGGGCCGCGATGACCCAGTTCACATCCCCGGCCAGTGCGCCGACCAGCGAGCCGACCAGGAAGACGCCGAGCCCGGCGATCAGCATCCGCCGCCGTCCGAAGCGGTCGCCGAGCAGGCCGGCGGGGAGCATCAGTGCCGCGAAGACGACGACGTACGCGTCCGCCATCCACTGCTGCTGGCCGGTGGTCGCGCCGAGCTCGCCGGCCATGGTCGGCAGCGCCACGTTGAGGATCGTCATGTCGAAGCCGAGCGTGAGCATGCTCGCGACCAGGGCGCCGAGGGCCCACCAGCGGCGCGGGTCCAGGGTAGAAGTGGAAGTAACCATAAAATGAGAGTAACTCTCAAAATGTAGGTGGTGTCAATCGGATTGGACATGCAAAAAGGGCCACGGCTCTGAAGCCGTGGCCCTGGGGGCTGCTGGGTGTCGCGAGGTGCTGACTACCCGTGCTGGTACGCCACCAGCGAGATACCGATGTAGTGGACGACGAACGCGGCCAGCGTCAACGAGTGGAAGACCTCGTGGAAGCCGAACCAGCGCGGTGACGGGTTCGGCCGCTTGATGCCGTAGATCACGCCGCCCGCGCTGTAGAGGAGACCGCCCACGATCACCAGGACCAGCACCGCGATGCCGCCCGCGCGCATGAAGTCCGGCAGGAAGAAGACGGCCGCCCAGCCCATCGCGATGTAGCAGGGGGTGTAGAGCCAGCGTGGGGCGCCGACCCAGAAGACCCGGAAGACGATGCCCGCCGCCGCGGCACCCCAGATGCCCCACAGCAGCCACTGCCCCTTCGCGCCCGGCAGCAGCAGCATCGTCAGTGGTGTGTACGTGCCCGCGATGATCAGGAAGATGTTGGCGTGATCGAGCCTGCGCAGGATGCCGTCCATGCGGGGGCTCCAGTTGCCCCGGTGGTACAGCGCGCTCACACCGAACAGCAGGCAGGCCGTCAGAGCGAAGATCCCGCAGGCGATGCGCCCTCTGGTGGAGTCCGCGAGGGCCGTGAGCACCAGGCCCGAGATCAGTGCGGCGGGGAACATGCCGAGGTGCAGCCAGCCGCGCAGCTTCGGTTTGATCGGCTCGGCGAGCTGCTGGGCGTGCTGCTTGATCTGGTGCGGGATGGAGGACGCATCGGAACCGCGGCCGGCGGCCGGCGTGTCCATTGGCGCGTCGGGGACGGGCGCAGTCATGCCTCGCATCGTACCTACGGACCCGTAAGTTGCGGATGAGCGCGGGCCGAGAACGGGCCAAGAGTGGCCATCATCTCACGGGAGTTGGTGTCCCGGCCGCCAGGCAAAAGAACCTTCAGGTGAACTCAACGTGCACGCAAAAACACGCTTGGAAACACTCTGCTGCGTGACGATCCCCACTCCGCTCACCTGTGAGGCCCTCTGGACAGATGGGCGCTCGCGACGGATGATCAAATGAGTGCGGTCGGCACCGGATGAGCGCTGATGATCCAGCCACGAAGCATCCGGGTCGCAGCCCCCACGGGGCCTCCAAAAACAAAAATCCCTCATTTAGGAGCAATCGTGGCGCGCGACATCGCGGCTCCCCCCGTCGTTCCCACCAAACATCAGGAACTGGTCTCGTGGGTGAACGAGATCGCAGCACTGACCCAGCCGGACAACGTGGTCTGGTGTGACGGATCCGAGGCCGAGTACGAGCGCCTGTGCGGGGAGCTCGTCGAGAAGGGCACCTTCCGGCAACTCGACCCGATCAAGCGCCCGCACTCCTACTACGCGGCCTCCGACCCGACCGACGTCGCGCGCGTCGAGGACCGCACCTTCATCTGCTCCGAGAAGGAGGAGGACGCGGGCCCCACCAACCACTGGAAGGCCCCCGCGGAGATGCGGGAGATCTTCGCCGGTGAGAAGGGCGTCTTCCGCGGCTCGATGAAGGGCCGGACGATGTACGTCGTCCCGTTCTGCATGGGCCCGCTCGGCTCGGACCTCTCCGCGATCGGCGTCGAGATCACCGACTCCGCCTACGTCGCGGTCTCCATGCGCACGATGACGCGCATGGGCCGGCCGGTCCTCGACGAGCTCGGCTCCGACGGGTTCTTCGTCAAGGCCGTGCACACCCTCGGCGCCCCTCTCGCGGAGGGCGAGGCGGATGTGCCGTGGCCGTGCAACCCCACCAAGTACATCTCGCACTTCCCCGAGAGCCGCGAGATCTGGTCCTACGGCTCCGGCTACGGCGGCAACGCCCTGCTCGGCAAGAAGTGCTACGCCCTGCGCATCGCGTCGGTGATGGCGCGCGACGAGGGCTGGCTGGCCGAGCACATGCTGATCCTGAAGCTCACCCCGCCGACCGGTGAGTCCAAGTACGTCGCCGCAGCCTTCCCGAGCGCCTGCGGCAAGACGAACCTCGCCATGCTGGAGCCCACGGTCTCCGGCTGGACGGTCGAGACGATCGGCGACGACATCGCCTGGATGCGCTTCGGCGCGGACGGCCGCCTGTACGCGATCAATCCCGAGGCCGGCTTCTTCGGCGTCGCGCCCGGCACCGGTGAGCACACCAACGCCAACGCGATGAAGACGCTGTGGGGCAACTCGGTCTTCACCAACGTGGCGCTGACCGACGACAACGACGTGTGGTGGGAGGGCATGACGGAGGAGACTCCGGCCCACCTGACGGACTGGAAGGGCAACGACTGGACGCCGGCGTCCGAAACGCCCGCCGCCCACCCGAACGCCCGCTTCACCACCCCCGCCGCGCAGTGCCCGATCATCGCGCCGGAGTGGGAGGACCCGCGGGGTGTGCCGATCTCGGCGATCCTCTTCGGCGGCCGCCGCGCCAGCGCGGTGCCACTGGTGACGGAGTCCTTCGACTGGAACCACGGCGTCTTCCTCGGTGCCAACGTGGCCTCCGAGAAGACCGCCGCCGCCGAGGGCAAGGTCGGCGAGCTGCGCCGCGACCCCTTCGCCATGCTGCCGTTCTGCGGCTACAACATGGGCGACTACATGGGTCACTGGGTCGACGTCGCCAAGGACAAGGACCAGTCGAAGCTCCCGAAGATCTACTACGTCAACTGGTTCCGCAAGAACGACGAGGGCAAGTTCGTCTGGCCCGGCTTCGGCGAGAACAGCCGCGTCCTGAAGTGGATCGTCGACCGCCTCGACGGCCGGGCGGAGGGCGTCGAGACCCCCATCGGCATCCTGCCGACCAAGGAGGCCCTCGACACGCGCGGCCTCGACCTGTCCGACTCCGACCTGGACTTCCTGCTCACGGTCGACAAGGAGGTCTGGCGCGAGGAGGCCGCCCTGGTCCCCGAGCACCTCAACACCTTCGGCGACCACACCCCGAAGGAACTCTGGGACGAGTACCGCGCGCTGGTGGAGCGCCTGGGCTGAGCCCCACCCCGCAGACTCCGCGGTCGGCACGGATGCCCTGACCAGTGATCGTCACGGCCGGCCGCGGTGTGTTTCGGCGAGGCCGCGTACAACGACGTACGTGGCTCCTGGCCTGTCGTCGCCTGTCCGTCCGCCCCGACGGACAGGTGAAGACAGGCCTTCGTCGTCGGGTGTCTGTGATCTGCCGGGTGCGCGCTCAGCCACACACG
This sequence comes from Streptomyces guryensis, assembly GCF_021261325.1. Lineage (GTDB taxonomy): Bacteria > Actinomycetota > Actinomycetes > Streptomycetales > Streptomycetaceae > Streptomyces > Streptomyces guryensis. Next base: position 231,229 of record NZ_JAJSBI010000003.1, read on the forward strand.
ACCCGCAGCCGCTGGATATGGCGAACCCCGAGGCGATCAAGCGCCCCCGCCCAAGCCGGCGCAGTGCTGTGGCTCCCGGTCCGCGCGTCGCTGCGGGTGCACGCGGACCGGGGCCGTCAAGGGAGCCCGGAGGGCTCAGTGGGACGCGAGCTCGCGCGGCTCGAGCGCCGCCGCATGCACGTCCATCTGCTCGGCGGCGAGAATCGCAGCCGCCGTGTCCGCACGCGACGCCGCCACGAGCAGCGCCCGCCCGGCAAGCGCATGGGCCCGCCGGTGCAGGGTCATGGCGTCTTCGTCGGCCGGTGCCGCGGACATGCGAACCGGCGGGTGTCCGCCCCGCAGCCGCGTCACCTCCGCGGCGAGCCGTTCGGCCGTGGTGTCCAGATCCCCGGAGGGACTCGCGGCGCGCAGCTCGTCCGTGACGGCGAGCAGCGCGGCGAGGTGACCCGCGAGCTGGATGTCCAGCTCCTCCTCACGGGACCGGTGCGGAAAGTCGGAGGCGGGGCCGGCCATCGTGCTGTGGACCGACTTGGTGCGGATCGGTTCGTACATGGATGGCCTCCTGTGCTGTCAGGAAACCATCCTAGCTTAGATTTCGTCTAAAGTTGGCTGTAGCCATCGAGGAAGTTCCCGATCCTGGTGACCGCGTCCCGCAGATCCCCGACCGACGGCAGGGTCACGACCCGGAAGTGGTCGGGTTCGGACCAGTTGAACCCGGTCCCCTGCACGACCATGATCTTCTCGCGGCGCAGCAGGTCCAGGACCATCCGCCGGTCGTCCTTGATCTTGAACACCTTGGGGTCCAGGCGCGGGAAGAGATACAGCGCGCCCTTCGGCTTCACGCAGCTCACGCCCGGGATCTGGGTGAGCAGCTCGTACGCGACGTCCCGCTGCTCCTTCAGCCGGCCGCCCGGCAGCACCAGGTCCTTGATGGTCTGCCGCCCGCTCAGTGCGGCGACCACGCCGTGCTGCCCCGGCATGTTCGCGCACAGGCGCATGTTCGCCAGGATCGTCAGGCCCTCGATGTACGAGTCCGCGTGCGCGCGCGGCCCGGAGATCGACATCCAGCCCACCCGGTAGCCCGCCACCCGGTACGCCTTCGACATGCCGTTGAAGGTGAGCGTCAGCAGGTCCGGGGCGACCTTCGCGGTCGGGGTGTGGGTGGCGCCGTCGTAGAGGATCTTGTCGTAGATCTCGTCCGAGCAGACCAGCAGGTTGTGGCGGCGTGCGATGTCGGTGAGCCCCTTGATCATCGCCTCGTCGTACACGGCCCCCGTCGGGTTGTTGGGGTTGATGATGACGATCGCCTTGGTGCGGTCGGTGACCTTGCGCTCGACGTCCGCGAGGTCGGGCATCCAGTCGGCCTGCTCGTCGCAGCGGTAGTGCACGGCCGTGCCGCCGGAGAGCGAGACGGCTGCGGTCCACAGGGGGTAGTCGGGCGACGGTACGAGGACCTCGTCGCCGTCGTCGAGCAGGCCCTGCATGGCCATGACGATCAGCTCGGAGACGCCGTTGCCGACGAAGACGTGCTCGACGTCCGTCTCGATGCCGAGGGTCTGGTTGTGCATGACGACCGCCCGGCGGGCGGCCAGCAGGCCCTTCGCGTCGCCGTAGCCGTGCGCCGTCGACACGTTGCGGAGGATGTCCTCCAGGATCTCGGGCGGGCACTCGAAGCCGAACGCCGCCGGGTTGCCGGTGTTCAGCTTGAGGATGCGGTGCCCGGCCGCTTCCAGCCGCATCGCCTCCTCGAGCACCGGGCCCCGGATCTCGTAACAGACGTTGGCGAGCTTCGTCGACTGGATCACCTGCATGTCTGGGAGCTTACGGCCCGGTAACGCGTCTTGGCCCGTGTTATCCGCCACGTGAGACATGCGGTTTGGGCTGTTATCGCCGGTAGCTGTCCCACGGGTCCCGCCCGTCTCTACAATGCGCGGTCATGTCCAGGCCACCCGAGTACGAGCACGGGACACCTCAGGGTCCGCCGAACGTGTACCACCCGCAGCCGGATCCGGCCCCCTCGTACGAGGAGTACGCGGACCCGGCCGTCGCGCACGGGTGGCTGAACGCGTATGACGAGACGCGGGAGATGTCTCCGGTGGTGGACGAGACGTATGTGGCCCCTCCGTTGGCGGACAGGCCTTCCCGGCGGAAACCCAAACGCGCCGCGGGGAGGCGGGGGAATGGTCGTCGGTCGTCCGGCGGTCCGTGGGGGCTGGTCGCGCAGTTCCCCGCGCCCCTCAAGGGGGCTGTCGTTGCCGGGGGTGTCGTGGGCGCCCTGATTGTCGGGTTCTCGTTCGCCGGGTCTTCCTCCTCGCCCTCCGGTGGTGCGCAGGGCAAGAAGGAGAGCACTGCCCCGAAGGCGCCCCCTTCGGAGTCCTCCGCCGGGGTGGTTGCCGGCCCGTCCTCCGGCAGTGGCGCGGAATCGGCCCCGGCGGCCTCCCCGAGCCCGAGCGTCTCTCCGAGCCGCACCGCGTCCGCGTCCGAAGGCGGGACCCGGGAGCCCTCCGCCGGGACTTCCACCACGGCTGTCACGGCGACACCCGCCCCCACCGCGAGTGCGTCGGGTCCGGGTCGCTCCGGCGGTAACCCCGGGCACGGGCAGGGTGGCACGAAGGGGCCCAAGCAGCCGTAGGGCTGGATAGGTTCTTGCCCAACCACCCCTCTCCCCTCAGAATGCACATGTCAAATCTATGGGCGGCCGGAAAATCTCCGGTCGCCCAAGTCGCAAGAGGGGACCCCCACATGAAGAAGCCTCTCCTCGCCGTGCTCTCGGCCCTGGTGATAACCGGGGCGGGCATGGCACCCGCGGTCGCGGCGCCCCTGCTCACGGACGGCGCGGCCACGAAGACGACGACCAAGGCGGCCACGCCCACCATCAAGGCCGTCAACTTCGCCGGCACCGTGGCGCTCAGCAACTGCTCCGGCTCCGTCATCCGCTTCCCGAACTCCGCGGACACCGACCCGGCGCTCGTCATGACCAACGGCCACTGCCTGGAGACCGGGTTCCCGGCGGCGGGCGAGGTCATCGTCGACCAGGCCTCCAGCCGTAGCTTCAGTCTGCTCAACGCCTCGGCCACCAAGGTCGGGACGCTGCGCGCCAGCAAGGTCGCGTACTCGACGATGACGGACACGGACGTCACGATCTACCAGCTCACCACCACCTACGCGAAGATCAAGAGCACGTACGGCATCAGCCCGCTCACCGTGCAGGACACGCACCCGACCGCGGGCACCGCGATCACGGTCGTCTCCGGCTACTGGAAGAAGACGTACGCCTGCAATGTCGACGGGTTCGTCTACCGCCTCAAGGAGGGCGACTGGACCTGGAAGGACTCGCTCCGCTACACCTCGGCCTGCCAGACCATCGGCGGCACCTCGGGCTCGCCCGTCGTCGACAACGCCACCGGCAAGGTCGTCGCCGTCAACAACACCGGCAACGAGGACGGCGAACGCTGCACCGAGAACAACCCCTGCGAGGTCGACGCGAGCGGCAACGTGACCGTCCGCCAGGGCATCAACTACGCCGAGGAGACCTACCAGATCCCGGCCTGCTTCGGAGCCGGCAACAAGCTGGACCTGAGCGCCGCCGGCTGCACGCTGCCCAAGCCGTAGTCCCGTAGCTCACCGCCGGGTGGCGTTCCGTCGCACGGGACTGCGACGGACCGCCCGACCCGCCAGCACATCCGTCCGCCGGCCGTCCTCGATGACGAACCGGCCGCCGACGAGGACATAAGGGATGCCCGTCGGGAGCGTGCGCGGATTCTCGTACGTCGCCCCGGCCGCGACCGTCTCCGGGTCGAACAGGACCAGGTCGGCCTTGCAGCCCTCGCGGACCAGTCCCCGGTCCGGCAGTCGCAGCCGGGCGGCGGGCCGCGAGGTGAGATGGGCGACGCACTCCTCCAGCGACAGCACACCCAGCTCCCGTACGTACCGGCCGAGATACTGCGGGAAGGTGCCGTAGGCGCGCGGATGGGGCTTCGTCCCCTGGAGGATGCCGTCCGAGCCGCCGGTGTGGACGGGGTGCCGCATGATCGCCCGGACGTTCTCCTCGTGGCCCACGTGCTGGAGGATCGTCGAGCCCAGCCGGTCCGCCAGCAGCAGATGACGGGCGGTGGCCCACGGGGCCTCGCCGCGCGCCTGCGCCGACTGCCGGATCGTACGGCCGACGAAATCGCCCAGCGCCGCGTCCGCCACGCCGGAGATCTCGATCGTGTCCCACTCGATCGGGACGCCGTGGCAGCCGTCCGCGCCCACGACCTCCATGTGGTGCCGGATCCGCTCGGCGGTCTCGTCGTCCGCCAGCCGCTTCAGGACCGCCTCGGGTCCGCCCTCGCTCGCCCAACTCGGCAGCAGCGCCACGAGAGTTGTGCAGCCGGGCGTGTAGGGGTACGTGTCGAGGCTGATGTCGGCCCCGGCCGCCAGCGCCTCGTCCAGCAGGGACAGCAACTCCGGTGCCCGGCCCTCGTTCACGCCGAAGTTCATGGTGGCGTGGGCGAGATGGAGTGAGCAGCCCGCCTCCCGGGTCAGGGTCACCATCTCCTCGTACGCCTCCAGGGCGCCTGCCCCGTACGAGCGGTGATGGGGGCAGTAGTAGCCGCCGTACTCCGCCACCACCCGGCACAGCTCGGTCAGTTCGGCGTCCTTGGCGTACATGCCGGGCGTGTAGGTCAGCCCGGACGACATGCCGACCGCGCCCTGCTCCATGCCCTCGGCGACCAACTGCCGCATCCGGTCGAGCTCCTGCGGGGTCGCCTCGCGCTCCTCCCAGCCGACGGCGAGCATGCGGACCGTCCCCTGGGGGATCAGATAGGCGGCGTTCACCGCGACCCCCTGGTCCAGCCGGTCCAGGTACTCGCCCACCGAACGCCAGTCGAAGTCGATGTCGTCGCCGTGGCCGTTCCAGCCGGTGATCGCGCGGCGCACCTCCGCGAGCGTGCGGTCGTCGACGGGGGCGTACGACAGCCCGTCCTGGCCCAGGACCTCCAGCGTGACCCCCTGCGCGGCCTTGGCGCTGTGGTCCGGGTCGCGGAGCACCGCCAGGTCGCTGTGGGCGTGCATGTCGATGAAGCCGGGGGAGAGGACCAGCCCCTCCGCGTCCAGCTCCCGCCGCGCCTTGGGGCGTAGGCAGCCCGCGGCGGCCGCCTCCTTGACGATCGAGACGATCCTGCCGCCGTCGACCACCACGTCCGCGCGGTACGACGGCTCACCACTGCCGTCCACGACGTCCGCGTCCCGGATGACGAGCTCCTCCACGATCGGCCTCCTGTCCCCGGCTGTTCCTAGAAGAAGGTGCGGATGTAGTCGACGACCGTGCCGTCCGCCTCGACCAGCGGGATCAGCTGCCACTTGTCGAAGGACGTGCACGGGTGGGACAGACCCAGGCCCAGCCAGTCCCCGACCTCCAGATCCGCCTCTTCGGTCGTCCGCAACCAGGCGTGCTGGTCCGACAGCGCGGTCACCGAGATGCCGGTGGCCGGGCGCTCGGCGCCGTTCCGCCGGACGACCTGCGCGAAGGGCAGGTCGAGGTCGTAGGCCGCGTCCCGCTTGCCCGCGTTGACGAAGGCCTGCTCGGCGGAGGGACGGGAGACGACCTGCGTCCAGAGCCGGAAGGCGGGCTCCAGGGCACCCTCCTCCGGGACCCGGTTGAAGGGGGTGAGCTTGCGGTAGTGGCCGTCGTCGTGGGAGACGTAGGCGCCGGAGCGCAGCAACTTCAGTACCGGGGCGGAGAGCCCGGGGATCTCCGCGAACACGTCGGCCACCGCGTCGAACCAGGCGCTGCCGCCCGCGCTCACGACGATCTCGTCCAGCCCCGCGAACCGCCCCGCCTTGTCGAAGTCCGCGGCCAGCGCGACCAGACGGCGCAGATACGTGTGCACACGCTCCGGGTCGGCCTGCGGGACCTCGCCCTCGTAGCCCGCGACACCGACGAGCCGCAGCGTCCGCGTACCGGACACCGCATCGGCGACCGCCGCGCACTCCGTCTCCGTACGGACGCCGGTACGGGCGCCCTCACCGGCGGCGAGCTCGACGACGACGTCCAGCGGACGCGAGGCGCCCTGGAGCGCCGCGTCCATCAGCTCCACCCCGCGCACGGAGTCGACGTAGCAGACGAGACGGAACCCGGGGTCGGCATCGAGCTCGGCCGAGATCCACCGCAGGGCGGCCGGGTCGACGAGCTGGTTGGCGAGGAAGACCCGCTGGGTCCCGAACGCCCGCGCCACGCGCACCTGGTGGGGCACCGCGAGCGTGATGCCCCAGGCGCCGCGCTCGGTCTGCTGCCGGAACAGCTGGGGCGCCATGGTGGTCTTGCCGTGCGGGGCGAAGGCGAGGCCGTGGCGCGTCGCATACGTCTCCATGAGCGCGAGGTTGTGCTCCAGTCGCTCGGCCGACAGGGCGAGGACGGGGGTCGCGAAGCCGCCGGTGAAGAGGTTGCGGCGCTGGGCCGCCAGCTCGCCGACGGTCAGACCGTCCGCGTCCGGCGGGAGGCCCTTGAAGCGGTGGTCGACGCGTTCCCCGGCGAGCCGCGCGAGGGCTTCCGTGCCCATGAGGCCTCCCTGATCAGGTGCGTTGCATTAGTTGCAATGCTCGTTGCGTATATCGCTTTTCGCTGTCTAACATCTCGGCCAATGCTGGGTCAACGACAACCGAGTACCCGCCAGGACATCGAGGAGTTACGACGATCGTGACCGCGACCGGACCTCGCAATGCCCCAGACGGCGCCGAGGCCGTCGACGCCGTCGATGCCGTCGATGTCGTCACGCTCGGCGAGTCCATGGTCACGTTCCTGCCCTCGCGTCCCGGCCGCCTCGCCGACGTCCCCTCCTTCGACCGCGCCATCGGCGGCGCGGAATCCAACGTGGCATGCACCCTGGCGGCCGCCGGGCACTCCGCGCGCTGGGTGAGCAGGGTCGGCGCCGACGGGTTCGGCGACCACCTGGTCGAGGCGATCGGCGCGTACGGCGTCGACGTCACCGCCGTACGACGGGACCCGGCGCGCCCGACCGGCATCTACTTCCGTACGGCCGGCGACCGGGCGACCGACGCCCACGAGGTGGCGTACTACCGGACCGGCTCCGCCGCCTCCGCGATGACCGTCGAGAACACGGACCTGAACGCGGTGCGCGCGGGCCGGGTCCTGCATCTGTCGGGGATCACGGCAGCGTTGTCGGAGGGCTGCCGGGGGTTGCTGCGCGAGCTGACCGCGCCGGGTTCCGGGAGGCCGCTGGTCTCGTTCGACGTGAACTACCGGGCGGGGCTGTGGGCGGACGCCGACGGATCGGGGGTGCTGCTGGAGCTGGCGCGTGGCGCCGACGTCGTGTTCGTGGGCGAGGACGAGGCGCAGGAAGCGTGGGGAGTGACGGGCGGACCGGAGGCGGTTCGTGCCGCACTCCCCGAGCCGGGGGTGTTGGTGGTCAAACAAGGAGGAGCGGGGGCTACGGCTTTCGTGTCGGCCGCGGGCGGTCGTGGGCTGGTCGCGCCCACGCGGCGGAGCCGCACATGTCACCGTCCCGCGCCCCTCGGGTCCCCCGGCGGCCACGCCGTGCCGCCTGCGGGCAGTCGTGCCGCTGGGGCGGCTCCCGACCCGAAGAGAGGCGGCACCCCGCAAGCGCGGGCCGGCGACACCGCCCCTGCCTCAGCCCCGACGCCGGGCACCTTCGTCCCCGCCCTCACCGTGGACGTCGTGGCAACCATCGGCGCCGGAGACGCCTTCGCCGCCGGCTTCCTGTCGGCAGCCCTGCGCGGCCTCCCGGCGGCAACCTGCCTACGCCACGGCCACCTCACGGCGGCAGCCGCCCTCACCGCCCCGGGCGACCTCGCCCCACCCCCCGCCCGCGCCCACGCCGACCGCCTCGCCGCCCTCGACGACGACGCGTGGGGGAGACTTCGACTCGGCCCCGGCTGGACGCATGCCGATGATCACGCCGTGCAGCGAGCCGTCGATCGGGCCGACGAGGAGGTACGTACGCCATGAGCCAGACCGTCGACCGCGCGCTCAGCATCCTGCCGCTGCTCGCCGAGGGCCCCGCCGACCTCGGCCAGGTCGCCGACCGCCTGGACGTGCACAAGTCCACGGCCCTGCGCCTGCTGCGCACACTGCACGAGCACGGCCTCGTCTACCGGCAGTCCGACCAGCGCTACCGCCTCGGCGCCCGCCTCATCGCACTCGCCCAGGAGGCCATGGAGAACCTCGACATCCGCGAGATCGCCCACCCCCACCTCGTACGCCTCAACGAGCAGTGCGGGCACACCGTCCACCTCGCCGTGTACGAGGAGTCCGAGGTCCTCTACATCGACAAGGTGGAGAGCCGGTACCCGGTCCGGATGTACTCACGGATCGGCAAGCCGGTCGCGATCACCGTCGCCGCGGTGGCGAAGCTGCTCCTCGCCGACCTCCCCGAAGGAGAGCGCCGGGCGCTCTCCGACAAGCTCGACTACCCCATGTACACCTCCCGTTCCACCCCCAACGCCCCTGCTTTCCTACGGGAGTTGGACAAGGTGCGCGAACAGGGCTGGGCCACCGACCTCGGCGGCCACGAGGAGTCCATCAACTGCGTCGCCGCGCCGATCCGCGGTGCCGACGGCCGCGTCGTCGCCGCGATGTCGGTCTCCGCGCCGAATGTCGTCGTCACCGCCGAGGAACTCCTCACCCTGCTCCCCCTGGTGCGCCGCACGGCCGACGCGATCAGCGGGGAGTACTCCGGAAGAACGCCGGTGAAGGACAGCCGGTGAAGGACAGCCGGTGAAGGACAAGTCAGTGAAGGACAGCCCGTGACCGAGAAGATCGCACTCACCCCCAAGACCCACACCACCCCGCCCGCGAAGTTCTCCCACGGCGTCAGGAAGGGCAACATCCTCCAGGTCGCCGGCCAGGTCGGCTTCCTGCCCGCCGAGGAGGGCAGGCCCCCCACACCCGCCGGCCCGACCCTGCGCGAACAGACCCTCCAGACCCTCGCCAACGTCAAGGCGATCCTGGAGGAGGGCGGCGCGAGCTGGGACGACGTGATGATGATCCGTGTCTATCTCGCGGACGTCGACCACTTCGCCGAGATGAACGGCATCTACAACACCTATTTCGAGGAGCAGGGCCTCACCCAGCCGCCCGCCGCGCGCACGACGGTCTACGTCGGTCTGCCCGCGGGTCTCCTCATCGAGATCGACGCGTTGGCCGTTCTGGGCTGACACCCCCTCAACTCCCGCACACCGTAAGCACTCACGGTACGGCGCCGCCCGTCATCCCCGGGACGCCGTACCGCGATACCCCCTGCCCGAAAGCCGTATGCGTAGAGGCAGGAACCAGCGGCCCCGCGAGGGGACCGCACCAATCGGCGTCACCGCTGGTTGGAATCCCCGCACCATAACGTTGTGGGGAGGAAGCCAAAACGAAGTTGGGGCTGGCTGTGCCCGGCACAGAGTTGTCAGCCATACTGCCCGCTGTGGAGCAGCGCATAGGATCGAGCAGCCAGCCCCTGAAGGGCGAGCCCGTGACCGGTGCCGGATTCGACCCGGCCTTCATTCCCGGGCTCACCCCACCCGTGTCCGAGGAACCGGAGGAGGTCGAGGCGGAAGACGCCGTGGCCGAGGACGAGGCCGACGGCGAGCACGTCGAGTCCGGGGACGCGGAGACCGAGGAGCCGGCCGCGGAGGACGAGGCCTCTGCGTACGACGGCGAGGACTCTGCCGATGACGAGGAAGAGGCCCCCGAAGGCCCCGTCTTCGAGGCCTCCGACCGTCGCGCGAAGGTCGTCGCCGACCACAAGGGCGTCCGCCTCACCCTGGACGACCAGGAGTGCGAGTTCCGCTGGGACGAGATCGGCGCCGTCGAGACGGAGTCCCCCCGCTTCGGCAAGCGTTTCACCATCACGGTCCACACCCCTGACCGCCGCTGGTACCCGATCGAGATCGAGGCGACGGCCAGGAGTCTCTTCACGGAGTGGGAAGAGCAGCTGGACGCGGTGCTGGACGCCTACTTCGACGAGAACGCCGGCTAACCGCAGTACTGGTCGGCCTGGTCGGCGGGTGAGCAGTTGTTGGCCATGGTTGGCCGCCCTGTCTCTGGTATGGGTGAACGGGGCCGGTTCCCGGGATCATGAGACAGCGGGCGCCACCAGCGGGCCGATCTCGCTGAACGCGTCCGCATCGGAAAGGTCAGGGTCGAGGAGAACCGGCGGGCTGAGCGGGAAAAGACGCTCACCGCTGTGTGCTCGTCCCGCTGAGCCGGAGTCATGACCAGGGCCGGCGAGGACCAGTACCAGCTCTCTGTGCGCTGGTTGCTCGCCGCCCTCGCCGCCCTCGTCGGCCGAAGGCGTCGGCTTGTGGACACTGCTGGCGGTGGCCGAGACGGGTGCCGTCATCGTCATGTAATGGCATGGACACGTCAAGATGTGGCGGGTTGCGGAGTGTACGCGCAGCCGTCACCGCGGAGGCGCCCTCCGGCGAAGTGCACTCGCGGGTGTGACCTGAACGTGCATATATGCCGATTACGGAGAAGAGTGATGTTCCGCTTCACTCAGGTTCGCCTAGCGATGTCTGCGCCGGTCGCGCTGGCCGGCCTGCTTTTCTGCTGGGGGCCCGGGGGCGGCCCCCGGAAAAATGCAGCAAGGGAGGCTGATCATGGGCGGATCAGCGCCGCGACGGGACCGTCGCCTGCCGGTCGAGACCACCAGCTTCGTCGACCGGCGCGGCGAACAGGCCGCGGGCCGCGAACTGCTCGCCAGGGCGCGCCTGGTCACGCTGACCGGACCGGGCGGCGTCGGCAAGACCCGGCTCGCCGTACGGCTCGCGGCCCGCGTCGAACGGGCCTTCCCCGACGGTGTGCGCTTCGTGCACCTGGCCGGACTGCACGACCCGGCGCTCGTCCCCCTCGCCGCCGCCGAGGCCCTCGGCCTGCACGACCACTCCGCGCGGCCGCCGCTGGACGCCCTGGTCGAGCAGGTACGGGACCGGCGCCTGCTGCTGGTCCTGGACAACTGCGAACACCTGCTGCAGGCCTGCGCCGAACTTGCCGCCGCCCTGCTGCGCGGCACCACCGGCGTCCGGCTCCTCGCCACCAGCCGGCACCGCCTCGCGCTCACCGAGGAACACCTCATGGAGGTGAGGCCGTTACCCGTCCCCGACCCGGACGGCGACCTGGGGGCCCGTCCGCAGACCCCCGCCTGCGCCGCGACGCCCGGACAGGCGCTCACCGCCGCCGACGGCTACCCGGCCCTCGCCCTCTTCGCCGACCGCGCCGCCGCCGTGGTCCCCGGCTTCCGCATCACGGCCGACAACTGGGCCGCCGTGGCCCGCCTGTGCCGCCGCCTGGACGGACTCCCGCTCGCCATCGAGCTGGCCGCCGTACGCATGCGCGTCCTCGGCGTCGAACAGCTCCTGGAGCGCCTCGACGACCGCTACCGCCTCCTCACGGCCGGCAGCAGCGCGGCCCTGCCCCGCCACCAGACCCTGCGCGCCGCCGTCGACTGGAGCCACGAACTCTGCACCGGGCAGGAGCAGCTGGTGTGGGCGCGGGCCTCCGTCCTGTCCGGCGGCTTCGACCTGGAGACGGCGGAGGCGGTCTGCGCGGACGGCGAGCGAAGCGAGACGGGGGTCCCCCCGGCTGGAGGCCGGGCGTCCGTACGGCCGTACGACGTCCTGGAGGCCGTCGCGGGGCTGGTCGACAAGTCCGTGCTGGGCAGGGAGACGGGGCCGGACGGGGTGCGCTACCGGCTGCTGGACACACTGCGGCACTACGGCCTCGACCGGCTGCGGCAGCTGGAGGGGGAGGAGGACGCCACCCGGCGCCGTCAGCGCGACTGGATGCAGCGGCGGGCCGCGGACTGCGAACGCGCCTGGTTCGGGCCCGGGCAGCGGGAGATCGTCGCCCGGCTGCGGGCCGACCAGGACGGCCTGCGCGCCGCCCTCGACTTCAGCCTCACCACCCCCGGCGAACGCCTCGCCGCGCTGCGCCTCGCGGGCACCCTGTGGTTCTACTGGCACGCCTGCGGGGCACCCCGCGAGGGCCGCTACTGGATGGAACGGGCCCTGGACGCCAACCCCGAACCGACGGGTGAGCGGGCCCGTGGACTGTGGGTGGCCGGACTCCTCGCCGCCGCCACCCAGGACATGAGCGAAGGCCTGCGCCGCGCACGGGACGCCCACGCACTGGCCGAGCACCTCGGTGACAGGGCCGAGGCCGCGCACGCCGCATACGTCATCGGCGTCATCCGCCTGTTCGGCAACGAACTGCCGGCCGCCCTGGAGCACTTCGAGGCCACCGTCGCCCGCGGGCCCGTCCCCGGCCAGCACCTCAGCCTGCACGGCCTCGACCAGGTCGAACTCGCCTGCGCGCTGGGCTTCCTGGGCGAGGCCGACCGCGCCGTCGAGGTCTGCGAGCGCGCCCGCCGGCTGTGCGAGGAGCACGGCGAGGAGTGGGTGCGCTCGTATGTGCTGCGGATGCTGGCCCTCGCCCACACCGTGAAGGAGGACTGGACTGAGGCCGGACGGCACGCCCGCGAGGCGCTGCGCCTGAAACTCGCCGTGCACGACGTCACCGGCATCGCCCTCACCCTCGACCTGCTGGCCCACATCGCGGCCCGGGAGGGCACCCACGACCACGCGGCCGCGCTGCTCGGCGGCGCCGACCGCACCTGGGCCGACATCGACCGGGAGCGCTGGGGCTCAGCCGCCCTGGGCGCCATCCGCCGCGGCAGCGGCGAGCGGGCGCTGGCCGCCCTGGGACGGGCCGGCTTCGAGCGGTCGTACGAGAAAGGAGGCGCCCTCGGTCTCGCGGAGCTCGTCGCGTACGCGACGGAGGGCAAAGAGCCCCAACACTCCACCGCCGCGGGGGAGATGAATGGCCGCCGCAGATCCCGGCCCGCGCAGTGCAGCACGCTCACCCGCCGCGAGACCGAGGTCGCCGCACTCGTCGCCCAGGGCCTCGCCAACCAGCAGATCGCCGACCGGCTCTTCATCGCCCGCCGTACCGCCGAAGGCCATGTCGAACGCATCCTCAGCAAACTCGGCTTCAGCAACCGCAGCCAGATCGCCGCCTGGGTGACCGCCCAGAACTGAGCCCCGTCCAGGCTCCCCTCCAGGACCTCCACGCCCCCCAGAGAGGAGAACCATGACCAGCACACATCACGGCCCCACCCCCACCCCGTTCGACCACCGCATGGCCGTGTACGGCGCGGACGACGAGTTCGTGGCCGCCGCGCTGCCGTTCCTCGTCGAAGGCCTCGGCGCCCCCGGCGAACCCCCGCCGGTGGCCATCGCCGCCCCCGACAAGCTGGACCTGCTGCGCGACGCCCTCGGCGGTGACGCGTCGAGCGTCACCTTCGTCCCCCACACCGAGTGGTACACCGGCTCGGCCGCCAACGCCGTGGCCCAGGGCGCCGGTTACCTCGCGGCGCACGCAGGCCCCGGCGGCCGTATCCACCTCCTCATGGAACCCGTGTGGAACGGCCGCGCAGGACGCTCCGTCCGGGAGACCACCGAGTGGATCCGCTACGAGGCCCTCGCCAACCTCCTCTTCGCCCCGCTGGCGACGACGGCCCTGTGCGCCTACGACACCCGCACCGCCGGCGCGGCCATCATCGAGGCGGCCCGCCGCGCCCACCCGGACACCGCCGTCTACGAGGACCCGGTCCGTCTCACGGCCGAACTGGACTCCGTACCGCTGTCGTTGCCCCCGGCCGCCGCGGAACCGCTCGCACGGCCGTACCCGGAGGCCGTTCGCGCGGGGGCCGCCGCCCGTGGACTGGCGCCCGCGGACGCGGAGTTGTTCGCCGAGGCGGTCACCGCTGCGGCCACCGCCCTCGGCTCCGTGACCGACGCCCTGATGTGGGGCCGGGCGCCCGCCTGCGTCTGCGAACTCCGCGCGCCGCATCGCCTCGACGATCCGCTGGCCGGCTTCGTCCCCCCGCCCACCCCCGAACTGGAACCGGACCAGGGCCTCTGGTTCACCCGACAGGTGTGCGCCTACGTCGACGTCCGTGACGAGGGAGCGGGGACGACCGTACGGCTGCAGTACGGGTAACCGCTTGCCCGTACGCAGGTATGGAAACAGGTAGTCCTCCCCGTTTGCCGCGGCGCCGGGGAGGACACTCTGAAACCATGCTGGATCTCTCCGGGACCCCCCACCCGGACTCGGACCCTCAATTCGCCGCTTACCCCCAGCCGCCCTTGCGGGCAGGTCATTCGAGCGTGGAGTACGATCCGCGCCCGACGGCCGTCCGCGAGGCCCGTGCGGAGGTCCGAAGGCAGCTGGAGGTGTGGGGGCTGACGGACCGGGACGACCTGGTGGACGTCGCCGAACTCCTCGTCAGCGAGCTGGCCACCAACGCCCTGCTGCACGCCGCGAGCCGTTTCCGGCTCACGCTGTCCGCCGCGCACGGCGTCCTGCGCTGCGAGGTGCGGGACGGCGGCCGGCGCACTCCGCAGGTGCTGGAGGCGGGCGCCTCGGAGAGCGGTCGCGGAATGTTCCTGGTGAACGCGCTTGCCGGACGCTGGGGCTGCCACCAGGACGGGCAGGGCAAGACGGTCTGGTTCGAACTCGGCACCTGCAAGGCGGACGGCTGCGGCCAGCGGGACCCGTAGGGGCAGGCCGCGCAGGCCGCCCTCTTGTCATTACCGTCTCTTTGCGGTTTGTTGACCTTCGTGGCGGACACCACGGGACACCCCACTGACACCGAGGCCCCATCCGACACGAACCGGATCCCCCGCAAATCCAGTTGGCGCCACATCGGCCCAGGAATCGTCGTGGCCGCCACCGGGGTCGGCGCCGGTGACCTCGTGGCCACGCTCATCGCGGGCAGCAACTTCGGCTACACCCTGCTCTGGGCCGCGGTCCTCGGCTGCCTGGTGAAGATCTCGCTCGCCGAGGCGGCCGGCCGCTGGCATCTGTCCACCGGGCGCACGCTGTTCGACGGCTGGGCGAGCCTCGGCCGCTGGACGACGTACTTCTTCGTCGTCTACGCGGTGATCTGGGGCTTCGTCTACGGCGCCGCGGCGATGTCGTCGAGCGCGCTCCCGCTCCAGGCGCTCTTCCCGGACCTGCTGGACCTGAAGGGCTGGGGCATCGTCTGCGGCCTGGTCGGCCTGGTCTTCGTCTGGTTCAACAAGTACGAGGTCTTCGAGAAGGTCATGACGGTCCTGGTGGGCGTCATGTTCGTGGTGACGGTGTACCTGGCCATCAGGGTCACGCCGAACCTGCCGCACGCGCTGGCGGGCCTGCTCCCGGTCCTCCCGGACGAGAAGGACTCGATCCTCAACACCCTGGGCCTGATCGGCGGCGTCGGCGGCACCATCACCCTCGCCGCGTACGGCTACTGGGTCAATGCCAAGGGCTGGACGAACACCGGCTGGATGAAGGTGATGCGGCTGGACAACCGCGTCGCGTACGCCACCACGGGCGTCTTCGTCGTCGCCATGCTCTTCGTCGGCGCCGAACTGCTCCACTCCGCGAACGTGGCCATCGCCGGCGGCGACAAGGGCCTGATCCAGCTCAGCGACATCCTGGCGAAGGAGTACGGCTCGGGGACGGCGAAGTTCTTCCTGATCGGCTTCTTCGCGACGTCCTTCACCTCGCTGATCGGCGTGTGGCACGGCGTGAGCCTGATGTTCGCGGACTTCGTGGCCCGGTACCGGGGTCGCGCGGCAGCGAGCGGCGAGGAGGTCGCCTCGGGGGAGCGGGAACGCTCCTGGCCCTTCCGCGCGTACCTGCTGTGGCTGACCTTCCCGCCGATCGTCCTGCTCTTCCAGGGCCAGCCCTTCCGCCTGATCATCCTCTACGGCGTCCTGGGTGCGGCGTTCCTCCCCTTCCTCGCCCTGACCCTGATCTGGCTCCTCAACTCCGTCCGCACCCCCCGCGAGTGGCGCAACGGTCCGCTGAGCAACGCGATGCTGGCCCTCGCGGGGCTGCTGTTCCTGATCCTGTGTGTGAAGCAGGTCTGGGACCAGCCGTGGGGGGAGTTCCTCTGAGGCCGTCAAAGTCGCCGAGCACCCTCAGAGCCACCACTTCGGGCTGAGCGCGATCTCGCGGAGTTGTCCCATGGTCAGCGCGGGGGTCTTGCGGGTCGCGTCCTCGTTCGGGGCGCCGGAGTTCAGCTCGCCGATCACCACCCGCCTGCCGTCGGTCCGGATGGTGTCGACGGTCCACATCACGGCTCCGGCGCCGCCCTTCTCACTCGGGACCTGGTGCGTCGCGACCTTCGTCCCGTCGGCCAGCACCTCCGCGTCGGAGCCGAAGAGGTCGCCCTCGGCGTCCGACATGTCGGCCTGGACGTTGACCTGGACGAAGTTCTTGCCCTTGCCGTCGTCGAGGACGAGGTAGCCGTATCCGGAGTCGTCACCGCTGTCTTCGGACACCTTGAAAACCCCCTTCGGCAACAGTGAACTGAGGGTCGGGGCGATCGCCACGGAGTCGGCCGTCGCGGTCGGCTGCGGGGCCGGCTTGTGCGTGTCCGGCGGCATCGCGTCGATGGCGTCCCGCCAGGCACCGGCGGCGGCGAGCTTCCTCAACTGCGCTGCGGACAGCGGTGGTTCGGCCCGGCTGATCGGCGCGCCCTTCTCGGCCGCCGCGTTCCACTCACTCACGCTGACGTGGTGGCCCTCCGGCGTGACGAGCTCGGCGCTCCACCACTTGGTGTCCACCCGTCGGTCCGGATACTCGTAGCCCTGCAGCACCATGACCACCGAGCCGCCCGTGAGCCGGGTCGTGCTGCAGGCGTCGTAGTGGACGAACACCTTCCGCGGGCACTCGGTGGTCGCGCGCGCCTCGTCACTCCCCGGCTCGACCCGCCCCAGGCCGACGCTGATGGCCGCCGCGCCCTTTCCGTCGTCGTACACGAGTTGCACGTACGGCCCCGGCCGGTCGTTCGTCCCGCGTGCCTCCGCCTTGCTGAACCTGCCTTTGGGAAGCAGACCTTCGAGGGTGCGGATCATCTGGTCGCCGGAGACGGGCGAGGGGGTGGGTGCGGCGGTGGCGGTGTGTCTGCCGGTGCCGACCGAGGCTCCGTCCCGGTGGGCCGACGATCCGGTGCCGGGCCCCAGCAACGCGCCGCCCACGCCGACCAGGGCGAGCGAGGCGACCCCGCCCGCGACGGCGGCCCGCCGCCGCAGCAGCAGGCGCCGCCGCCCCCGCAGTTCACCGGCGGTGACGAGCGCGAGCCGGTCGGTGTCGAAGGCGTCGACGGCCTGCCGCAGATCGGCTGAGAGCCGTTCCTCGAAGGGAGTGCCGTGCTGGTCGAAGGGCATGACGGACCACCGTTTCGCGAAGAGGATGAAGAAGAGGATGAAGAGGGCGGCTGCACAGGGCGGTACAGGTGCCGTTCAGGGGCGGGCGTACTCGCCGAGGTCCTCGCCGAGCAGCTCCCGCAGCCGCCCCAGGGCACGGACGCACCGCGTGCGCACGGCCGCCGAACTGGCGTTCATGGCCTGGGCGGTCTCCTCGATGGAGCGGTCCTCCCAGTACCGCAGAACGACCACGGCCCGGTCCTTGGCGGGCAGCCGGGCCAGGGCCTCCAGCAGGGTCAGCCGCAGCGGCATGTCACGGCCCGCCCCGTCGTCGGGCACGTCGGGCAGCACGTCGGTGGCGCGCTCGGTGCTGCTGCGCCTGCGCTGATGGGTGAGGAACGTACGCATGAGAACGGTCTGCGCGTAGCCCGCGGGATTCTCCACGCGGGCCACGCGCCTCCAACTGACGTACAGCCGCCCGAGGGTCTCCTGCACCAGATCCTCGGCCAGATGTGTGTCACCGGCGGTCAGCAGACAGGCGGACCGGTACAGATGCCCGGCACGCACCGCAGCGAACTCCGCGTACTCGTCCGCACGTGCCTGTCTCATCCACGTCCCCCTGCCCACGGCCCCGTGCCCGGCACCGCCCGCTTCATTGTCCTCACTTCATTGACGCGGTGGGACCGGGGAAATGTTTCGCGGCGGCTGCTCCCGGCTGCGGCGCCGCACGTTCGGCGGCGCCGCACCAAGACACCTCAGTCCAAGGCTGCTACGGCAGCCCATGCACATGCGCGCCCACCGAGCCCGACCACGAATCCCCCGCAGCCGCATCCCAGTTGGTCGACCACGTCATCGCGCCCCGCAGGCCGGGGTACGTCTTCGACGGCTTGAAGGAGCCGCAGTTCGTGCCGGCCGTCAGGCAGTCCAGGGCGTTGTTCACGACCGTCGGGGAGACGTAGCCGCTCCCCGCGGCGCTCGTCGAGGCCGGAAGGCCCAGGCCCACCTGGGACGGCGACAGGCCGCCCTCCAACTGGATGCAGGCCAGTGCCGTCAGGAAGTCCACGGACCCCTGGCTGTACACCTTTCCGTCGCAGCCCAGCATCGAACCGCTGTTGTAGTACTGCATGTTGACGACCGTGAGGATGTCCTTCACGTCCAGTGCGGTCTGGAAGTACGCGTTCGACGTCGACTGCATGTCGATCGTCTGCGGAGCCATCGTGATGACGAGGGACGAGCCCGCCTTCGACGACAGCGACCGCAGCGCCTGGGACATGTACGTCGCGTTCAGACCGTTCTCCAGGTCGATGTCGACGCCGTCGAAGCCGTACGTCTGCATCAGGGAGTACACGGAGTTCGCGAAGTTCGTCGCCGACGTCGAGTCGCTCACCGACACCGTGCCGTTCTGACCGCCGATGGAGATGACGACCTTCCTGCCCGCCGCCTGCTTGGCCTTGATGTCCGCCTTGAACTGGTCGACCGTGTAGCCGCCGAGCCCCGCCGAGTCCAGGTTGAAGGTCACGGCACCCGGCGTCGTCGTGGCGTCGGCGAAGGCCACGGCGATGATGTCGTACTGGGACGGGACGTCGGAGATCTTCTGGACCGTGGCGCCGTTGTTGAAGTTCTGCCAGTAGCCGGTGACCGCGTGCTTGGGAAGTGCGGTGCCACCGCCGCCCCCGGAGGACGCGGTCGTCGTGCCCGTCACCGCCGTCGACCTGGCCGACTCACCCGCCGAGTTGGTCGCGCTGACCTGGAAGGAGTACGAGGCCGAGGCCGCGAGGCCGGTCACGGTCGCCGAAGCCCCCGTCACCGCCGTCACCTTCGCACCGTCCCGGTAGACGTTGTAGCCGGTCGCGCCCGAGACCGCGTTCCAGGCCAGGGAGACGGAGGAGGAGGTCGTACCGGACACCGACAGACCGCCCGGCGTGGACGGGACCGTCGGTGCCGGGTCGCCGCCTCCGCCGCCGTCCGGGCCGTACACCGACACGTCGTCCGCGTAGTACGCGGCCTGGCCGTACCAGCCGTGCGTGTACACCGTCACGGAGGTCGTGGCGGACCCCGTCGTGAAGCTCGTCGTCAGCTGCTTCCAGGAGGACGAGTCCGGGGTCCAGGCCGACACGTCCGTGGTGCCCGTGCCGGTCACGCCCAGGAAGGCGTAGCCGCCCTGCACCCAGGCGCTCAGCGAGTACGTCGAGTTGGGCTTCACCGCCACCGTCTGGCTGCACTGGGCGTCGTCCTGCCCGGCCGGGGTGGCCTTGAGCGCGGCCGCGCCGCCGTGCACGGGGGAGGAGACCGTCGTACCGCTGCTCGCGGAACAGGTCCAGCTGCCGAGGCCGGACTCGAAGCCGGCGTTCCTGGCGTTGTTGACGTCCGCTGCGGACGCCTGGCCCGTGCCCGCGAAGGTGAGGGCGAGGGCGGCGGTGACGGCTCCTGACAGGAGCCGCGCTGTCGACAGCCGTGCTGCCGATCGTCTCTGTGGGGACATGACAACAAGTTGGTCCAGACCAATCCGCCTGTCAAGAGGTCCAGACCAAACGGTCCCGGGGTTCGGTTCGGGATCGGCGAGATGCTCGAACCTGCCCCGTTTTGACGCAACTTGTGAATCGGCAGTTGCCCATCAGCTACACAAACGCTGTTCTCCGGCCACAGAGGCGTGGATACAGTGCTGAGGTAGTCACGGAGTGAAGTCACCTCGGTGTACCGGAGTAACGCGGCCGGTTCGCCGACGGGCGTACCACGGGGAGCTGCGCGTGCCAACTGCCATCGCCGTGACCAGTGCCGACATGGCGCTGCCACCGCAGGACGAGCGGACCCTGCCTGCCGTCGTCCTGCAGGACCTGGACAAGCAGCCGCTGGAACAGGCGCTGGCGGGTGTGCAGGGTCTGATCGACCAGCACGGGCATCTGATCGTCGTCTGCTCACAGGCGGTCTCGCCGGAGACGGGCCGACGGCTCCACACGATCCGCTCTCTCCTGGAAACCGACCGTATCGCCCTGTTCCGCCCTGCTCTGCCACCACTCGGACTGGCCGTCCTGGCCCGCCAGTTGCGGCAGCTGGCCTCCTGCGACCTCGGCCCCGGCGTGCTCGCCTCCGCCGGCCGTCTGCTCACCCACTACATCCACGCCGGAGCGCTGCTCGGCTCGGTCGCCCGCCTCGACCGCGTCCACGTCGGACTCAGGCAGCACGCCAAGTCCTGGGTGCCGGGCCAGCACTTCGCCGTCCTCGCCCATCCCGAACCGCAGTTGGTGAAGCTCGCCCCCGGCATCACCCTGGCGGGCCCGGAGTTCGGCACCTCGATGCTGGTCGCCAAGGGGCAGCTGCAGTCGGACTGGGTCACCGCGAGCCTCGTCCCGCAGTGGAACGCCCAGGGGCTGCGCGAGACGGTGCTGCCGGCCGAGTCCGCGGCCTGGTGGGGGACGGGCAAGCTGATCGAGTTCGCCGCCTTCCTGCCCGACCTGTCCGTGCTGTACCAGCTGGTCACCTCGGTACGGCAGGGCTCCTGCCACTGGTGCGGCATCGACGTCATCGGCGACCGCTGTGTCTTCTGCTCCGCCGGCCCACCACCCGTCCTGGAGAACCAGAACCAACTCCCCGCGGGGAGAGGCTCCTGAACGGCATGAACCGGCGGCCCGCCCCGCCGTAGGCGTACCGCCCGCACCATCCCGTCCGCTCGACCGATATCCCCCAATGAGGTTGTACGGTTCATGAACTCCCGTCAGCGCCGTGGCGTGCTACTCCTGCTTCTGTCGGTCGTCTGCGCCCTCGGCGCGTTCGTCGGCGTCCTGTCCGTCATCAGTGACGTGAAGTCCCAGGTCGGGCCCAAGGTCACGGCGTACGAGGTCAAGAGCGACATCAAGCCGTACGCCGGCCTCCGCGCGGACCAGTTCGTGAAGACCGAGATGCCCAAGCGGTGGCTGTCGGCGAACGCGGTCACCGATCTCGCCGGCATCCGCGGCAAGGTCGCCATGACGACGCTCAAGAAGGGCTCCCTGCTGCAGAGCGACATGATCGCCGATCAGCCCGCTCTGCAGCCCGGCCAGCAGGAGGTCGCCATCATGATCGATGCGGCGACCGGCGTCGCCGGCAAGATAACGCCGGACTCCAAGGTCAACGTCTACGCCACCTTCGAGGGACAGAAGCAGGGCGACCCCGATCTGTCCAAGATCATCGTGACCAACGCCAGGGTCCTCGACGTCGGCGACCTCACCTCGCTCCAGCCCGACGCCGACAACCGCACCGGCCAGTTCACCAAGGCCGTCCCCATCACTTTCGCGCTCTCCGCGCTGGACGCCCAGCGCCTGACGTACGCGGAGTCCTTCGCCAAGCGGGTCCGGCTCGCGCTGGTCGCGCCGAGCGAGACCGGCACCATCCCCGAGCAGGACCGCACGTACCAACTCGCCAAGGACAAGTGAGAGGCCCCTATGCCCACGAGGATCCTCCCGGCAGTCGGTGACGTGGACGCGGTCCGGTCCATCACGACACTGCTCAGCCAGCTCCCGGACGCCGAGCCGGTGACCCCGGTCGTCGACTCGACGCAGCTCGTCGACACCCTCGCACGTCTCGCCGCCGAGTCCGTCGACGAGCTGCCCGAGGTCGTGGTGGTGCACGAACGGATCGGCCCGGTCCCGGCACTGGAGCTCATCCGCGAGGTGGCCCTGCGCTTTCCCGCGGTCGGAGTCATCCTCGTCACCTCGGACGCGAGCCCCGGCCTCTTCCAGGCGGCGATGGACTACGGCGCCCGGGGCCTGGTGGCCCTACCGCTGAGCTACGAGGAGCTGGCCAGCCGCGTCCAGGCCGTCGCGCAGTGGTCGGTGGGTGTACGGCGTCATCTCGGCTCCGGCGGCGACGTCTTCACCGGCGTCGGCGGCACCGTCGTCACGGTGAGCGGCGCGAAGGGCGGCGTGGGCGCGACCCTGACCGCCGTCCAACTGGCGCTGGCGGCACAGGCCTCGGGGCGCAGCACCGTGCTGGTGGACATGGATCTGCAGGCCGGGGACGTGGCGTCGTATCTGGACGTCCAGTTCCGCCGCTCGGTGGTGGACCTGGCGGCGATCACCGACATCTCGCCGCGCGTGCTCGCCGACGCGGTCTTCCGCCATGACACGGGCCTCGCGCTGCTGCTCGCCCCGGGGGAGGGCGAACGCGGCGAGGAGGTGACGGACCGGGCGGCCCGGCAGATCGTCAGCGCCCTGCGCTCCCGCTACGAGGTCGTCGTCGTCGACTGCGGTGCCCAGCTGGGCGGGGCGGGGGCGGCCGCGGTGGAGATGGCCGACACGGCGCTGCTGGTCGCGACACCGGACGTGGTCGCGGTGCGCGGCGCCAAGCGGACCGTACGGATGTGGGACCGGCTGCAGATCCGCAAGGCCGAGGAGACCACGGTGGTCGTCAACCGGCATTCGCGCGGTACGGAGATCCAGCCGCCGCTGATCCAGAAGATCACGGGCACGGCGGTCGCCGGGACCGTCGTCCCCGCCAACTTCAAGGAGTTGCAGGGGGCGGTGGACGCGGGCCGGGTCCACGAGCTGGACAGCAGGGGTGCGGTGAAGCAGGCGCTGTGGGCGCTGGCGGGGGAGCTGGGGCTGGTCAAGGCGGCGGAGGGGGCGCAGCGGGGCGGCGGGCGGTTCCGGGGGGACCGCGGGTCGGTGAGTTTCCGGCGGCGCAGGGACTGATGGGGATGGGGATGCGGAGGCTGCTGCCCAAAGAGCGGGACCGGGACCGCGGGCAGGTCACCATCGAGTTCCTGGGCATGATGCCGACGATCATCATCACGCTGGTGGTGCTGTGGCAGCTCGTGCTGGTGGGGTACGCCTTCATCCTCGCGGGGAATGCTGCGGACGAGGCGGTACGGGCGGGCACGGCGGCGAAGGTCGACCGTGACGGCAAGTGCCGGCAGGCGGGGCTGGCCAAGCTGGGGGGCGCATGGAGCGAGGGTGCCGAGGCGGGCTGCACGACCGGGAACGGTTATGTCAAAGCCGACGTCAGCATCCACGTCCCCGTCCTCTTCCCGGGCGCGATCAGCCTCCCGTTCACCGTGCGGGGCCACGCGGGTGCCGTAGAGGAGGCGAAGAACTGACATGCCGTACGCCCGCAGAGTGCGCGTCCGCGACCGCGGCCAAGTCGCCATCGAGTACCTGGGATTCCTGCCCGTCCTCCTGATCGTCGGCATGGCGGTCGTGCAGCTCGGGCTGATCGCGTACACCGCACAGCAGGCCGGTACGGCGGCACGGGCCGGGGCGCGGGCGGAGTCGCTGAACCCGGGGACGGCTCAGGACGGCTGTGTGAACGCGATCAGCGGCGGGCTGTCCGTCTCCTGCACCGCCGCGCCGAACGCCGACACGGTCACCGTCACCGCCACCGTCCAGATCCCGTCGATCGTCCCCGGCTGGGACTTCGACCCCGCCAGGAAGACCGCGACCATGCCGCTCGACTCGACCCACTCGACCACCGGCTGACGCGGGAACAAGGAGCACCGACGATGAGCCTGCGCGCACGCATCAACACCCCCGAGGAGAACGGTCATCGGGGCGAGGACGGCCACCTGGTCGCCTCCTACCGGGCCAAGCTCCTGGAGGAGATCGACCTCGCGGAGATGAGCGCGCTGGCCGCGGCCGAGCGCCGCGCCCGGCTGGAGCGGGTGCTCGGGCACATCATCAGCCGCGAGGGCCCCGTGCTGTCCACGGTCGAACGCTCGCAGCTGATCCGCAGGGTGGTGGACGAGGCCCTGGGCCTCGGCATCCTGGAGCCGCTGCTCGAAGACGCGTCGATCACGGAGATCATGGTGAACGGCCCGGACGCGATCTTCGTCGAACGAGGCGGCCGGGTGGAGCAGTTGCCCCTCCGCTTCCCCTCGCACGACCAGCTGATGCAGACCATCGAGCGGATCGTGTCGACGGTCAACCGGCGCGTGGACGAATCGAACCCCATGGTCGACGCGCGCCTCCCGTCCGGCGAGCGAGTGAACGTGATCATCCCGCCGCTGTCCCTCACGGGCGCCACCCTCACCATCCGCCGCTTCCCGCGCTCCTTCACGCTCCAGGAGATGATCGGCTTCGGCTCGCTGGACGAGCCCATCCTGTATCTGCTGGCGGGCCTGGTGCAGGCGAAGTGCAACGTGATCGTGTCCGGCGCGACGGGCACGGGCAAGACGACACTGCTGAACGCGCTGTCGGGCCTGATCCCCGAGACCGAGCGCATCATCACCATCGAGGACTCGGCGGAGCTCCAGCTGCAGCAGGGGCATGTGATCCGGCTGGAGTCCCGCCCGCCGAACGTCGAGGGCAAGGGCCAGGTCACCATCCGCGACCTGGTGCGCAACTCGCTGCGTATGCGCCCCGACCGCATCGTCGTCGGTGAGGTCCGAGGCGGCGAGTCCCTGGACATGCTCCAGGCGATGTCGACGGGCCACGACGGATCGCTGGCCACGGTGCACGCGAACAGCGCGGAGGACGCGCTGATGCGGCTGAAGACCCTGGCATCGATGTCCGAGGTCGAGGTCCCCTTCGAGGCGCTGCACGACCAGATCAACAGCGCCATCGACGTGATCATCCAGCTCACCCGCTTCGCCGACGGCGCCCGCCGCATCACCGAGATCGCGATCCTCGACAGCCACGGCAGCGAGCCGTACCGCCTGGCGACGGTGGCCCGGTTCAACGCACAGCCGATGGCCGCCGACGGCCGCGTCTACGGCGCCTTCGAATACTTCCCGCTCCCACGCCGCACCGCGGACCGCCTCTACATGGCGAGCCAGCCGGTCCCTCAGGCGTTCGGAGTCGCCGACTCCGCAGCACAGCTCGCCATCCGAGAAGCCAGGTAGGAACCGTCCGATGGATCTGCACACCCTAGTCCTGCTCACCACCGGCATCACCCTGCTGACCTGCGTCCTGGCGGTCATGGGCCTGCACTCCTACGCCACCGGCAAGGCCCAGCGCCAGGCACTGGTCGACCGCCTCTCTGCCGCCGGGCAGATACCGGTGGGCGGCCGTCGGCGGCGCTTCCGCAACCTGGACCGCCGCCTGCGCCGTACGGGACTCGGCAAGAAGCTGGAACTGCGGCTGGCGGCGACGGGCCTGGACATCACGCCGGGCGAGTTCTTCGTCTACATGCTGGCGACGGTGGCGGGCCTGTGGCTGATCGGCCAGGCGTCCCTGGCGCCCTTCTTCGGACCGCTGGCCGGGCTGCTGGGCATCTGGTTGGCGCTGCAGTTCCTGAACTGGCAGCGGCAGAAGCGGATCGAGAAGTTCATCAACCAGCTGCCGGAGCTGGCCCGGATCATGGCCAACGCCACCCAGGCCGGTCTGGCGCTGCGCACCGCGATCGGGATGGCGGCGGAGGAGCTGGAGGCGCCCGCGGGTGAGGAACTCGCCAAGGTCGCCAACCAGTTGGCGCTCGGCGCGTCCATGGACGACGCCCTGGGCGAGCTGGCCGAGCGGTTGCCCTCGCGCGAGCTGGTCGTACTCGTGACGACGCTGGTGCTGTCGAACCGGGCGGGGGGCCAGGTGGTCACCGCCCTGCGCAACCTCACGGACACGCTGGAGGAGCGGAAGGAGACGCGACGTGAGGTCCGCACCCAGCTCTCCCAGGTCAACATGACGTCGTACGCCGTGCCGGTGCTCGGCGTGGGCTCCCTGTTCCTGATGAACGGCGTCAAGCACGGCGCCCTGGACCGGATGACGGGCTCCCCCGTCGGCCAGGCCGCGGTGATCATCGCCTTCGCGCTCTACGCGGTCGGATTCATCCTCATCCGCCGCCTGTCCCGCATCGACGTCTGAGACGCCCGAGCGTTCCGAGAACTCTGGAGGGAGGACGGCCATGGGACTGGGACTTCTGCTGGCACTGGTGATGGGCCTCAGCGTCTGGGGCATCTTCGCCGGCATCCGCATGTACCGCGCGGACGTCAAGCTGCCCGGCGACCTGCTGCTCGCCCTGGAGGTGGGCTCGACCCGCACCGGCGCGGTCGACTCGCTCATCGACCGCCTCGGCATGCGGTACGCGCCCGCGGTCCTGCGCCTGATGGGCCCGAAGCTGGTCTCCAGGTACCGCCGCAAGATCGACCTCGCGGGCAACCCCGGCGGCCTGACCATCGACCGCTATGCGGCCCGCCGGGCGGTCTACGGCTTCCTGGGCGCCGTGGGCGGCCTGGTGTTCCTGATGAAGGGCAACTTCATCCTGGCCGTCGTCCTGTTCGCCTTCGGCGCCTTCTGGACGGAGGTCGGCATCTGGTCGGCGATCCGCATCCGCAAGGACGTCATCGAGCGCACGCTGCCGGACTTCCTCGACGTGCTCGCGGTCGTGGTGAGCGCGGGCCTCGGCTTCCGTCAGGCACTGGACCGGGTGGCCTCGAAGTACGAGGGCCCCTGGGCGGACGAACTGCGCATCACCCTGCGCCAGATGGACCTCGGCATGAGCCGCCGCCAGGCCTTCGCGGAACTGCGTCGCCGCAACGACTCCGAACAGGTCGCGATGTTCGTGTCGGCGCTGCAGCAGGGGGAGGAACTGGGCGCCCCGATCGTCGACACACTCGTGGCCCTGGCGAAGGACATGCGCCGCACGGACGCACAGAACGCCCGGCGCAAGGCGGCCCGCGCGGTCCCCAAGGCCACCATGATGATCACCACCTTCATGGTCCCGGCCACGATGATCCTCCTCGGCGCCGGCCTGATCCTCGGCTCCGGCACCGACTTCGGCTCGCTCACGGGCAAGTAGGGACGGGGGACGGACGAGAGCCATGGCGACGACAGAGGAACGCGAGGGACGGACGAGAGCCATGGCGACGACAGAGGAACGCGAGGGACGCACGCGGCTGCTACGACGACGCCGGAAGTCCCCGGCGATCACGACCCCACCGGCGGGCACGGCCCTGCCGCCCCACGCCCCTCTGCCTGCCCTGCCCGCGCAACCGCACACCCGGAGACCGGTAGTCGCCGATGGCGGTCAACCCCCACAGGGGCCACTCGCACTCGACGAGGAAAGCAGTACGGGTGGTGCGGCTGGGAACCCGAGCCCGTCCGAAGGCCGGGCGCCCACCCACGCACCCACCCACGCACCCGCAGGGGCACCCGCACAGGCACCCGCACCGGAACCCGCGCCCGGCGACATCACCATCCCCCTCCAGGTCAACGCCCTCCAGGCCATGTGCAGGCAGGTGTTCGGCTTCCGCCTCGCCATGATCGCGCTGGCCGCTCCCGCCGCCCTCCTCAACGCCGCACCGGGCCTGGCCACCCGCCTCGTGGGCGCGGCGGTCGTGGTCACCTTCATGGGCTCCTACGTCCTCTTCAGGGACTGGGAGCGCTTCGGCCCCCTGCTCCTACGGCACCCCACGCTCCTCGCCCTGGACATGCTCTTCGGCTCCCTGCTCCTCGTCTCCGCGGGCCCGGACACCACCCTCGCCTACGTCAGCGTCTGCACCCCGCTCCTGGCCGGCATCGTCTACGGCTGGCGAGGTGCCGCGGTCTTCGCGTCCCTCCAGTCCCTGATCCTCCTCTTCGTGCACGCGGCGTCGAAGGAGCACCTGCACACCGGCCCCGCGGAGACCCTGCTCCTGCCCGGACTCTGTGTGATCGCGGGCGCGGTCGGCTCGGCCCTGCGCAACCTCATGTTCCGCTTCGGCGCAGCGACCCAGGCCCTGACCACCGTGCAGGCCCGCCTGGCGGTGACGGAGGCGATCGGCGCCGAACGGGCGCGCCTGGCAAGGGAGATGCACGATTCCGTGGCGAAGACCCTCCACGGCGTGGCGCTGGCCGCGGACGCCCTGGCGGGCTCGGCGGGCAGCCCCCACCTGGACGCGAAGCTCGTCAAACAACAAGCCGAACTGGTCGCCCGCTCGGCCCGCCGGGCCGCCGCCGAGTCCCGCGAGCTCCTGGCCGACCTGCGCCGCGAATCCGACCCGGACCACGCCACCGACGTACTGGTCGAACTGGCCGCCTGCACAAGGGACTTCAGCAGCCGCACCGGCGTCCCGGCCGCGTACCGCCTCACCGGCGACGACTCCGTCCCGCCCGTCCCGCCCGCAGTCGCCCGCCAGCTCCTCACCATCGCCTCGGAGGCCATGGAGAACGCCCACCGCCACGCCGCCCCGACCCGGGTGGACGTCCGCGCAGGCGTCCACGGCGGCATCCTCCGCATCACCGTCCAGGACGACGGCCGCGGCCTGCCCCCCGGCACCACCCTCGAACAACTACGCCGGGCAGGCCACTTCGGCCTGGTCGGCATGGTCGAACGGGCGGCGACCGTCGGCGCCCACATCAGCATCGGCCGCGGCGCCCACCCCAACGGCACGGAGGTCTGCCTGGAACTCCCGCTGGCGGCGCTGACGACGTAGACATCGCCTCCGCACCCATCCCCCCACACACGACCAGACGAAAAGACGAGAGAGGAGGCCGCCCGATGCCGGACCCCACGACTCCCCACCCAGGTCCCCAACAGACGCCACCCCACAACCCGTTCGAGGCATCCCCGCCGCCCGCGCCGCTCAAGGTCGTGGTGGCGGACGACAACCCCGTCGTCCGAGCGGGCCTGACGGCTCTCCTCTCCGGCCGCGCCGACATCACCGTGGTGGCGGAAGCGGCCGACGGCCGCCAGGCCTACGAAGCGGCCCTGCAGC
The DNA here is from genome assembly GCF_021261325.1 of Streptomyces guryensis. Lineage (GTDB taxonomy): Bacteria > Actinomycetota > Actinomycetes > Streptomycetales > Streptomycetaceae > Streptomyces > Streptomyces guryensis. The sequence goes on from NZ_JAJSBI010000003.1 coordinate 260,033, forward strand.
ACCACCCGGACATCGTCCTCCTGGACGTGCGCATGCCCGGGGTGGACGGCATCTCGGCGCTCCCGTACCTGGTGCGGATCGCGCCGGTCGTCATGCTGACGTACAGCAGGGAGTCGGAGATCGTCGAGGAGGCCCTGCGCCGGGGCGCCGGCGGCTACCTGGTCCACGGCGAGTTCACGGCGGACCAACTGGTCGCGGCGGTATGGGGCATCAAGGAGGGCAGGGCCCACTTCACCCCGACAGCGGCGGGGGCTCTGCTGGAGCAGCTGCGCCAGGGGCAAGGAGGCCCGCCGCTTCCAGAGGGTCTGGGTAGTGCAACTGCATACGATGATGAGCACCCAGCACATTCGCATTCGCCTACTCAAAATCCCATCCCACCAGCAGACTTAGCTGCACCTCCCACTCCGACCTCCACTATTTCTTCAAAAAACCTTTCGCAGATGCAACCGCATATGGGACAGTCGTCGTCTGGGTGGTCGAGTGGCCGTGCTGCGGCTGCTCCCGACAGAGCAAGGTTCCAACTGAGCACGAGGGAGGCGGAGATCATGGACCTCATCGCGTCCGGAATGAACAACCAGCAGATCGCCGCCACCTGCTTCATCAGCGAGAAGACGGTCAAGAACCACATCAACCGCATCTTCGCGAAACTCCACAGCACCAGCCGCTCGGAGGCGGCCGCCAAGTGGCTCGGCACCGCGCCCGGTTCAGGCCGAGGGGTGGGGTGACCAGAGGTGACGGCAGGGGGGAACGGGAAGCCACGAGGTCGTGGCCGGACCATGCTCTGGGCCCTTGATTGGGCCCTGGGGCCCTTCAACGGGAGGGGTGTTGCACCGTACGGTTCTCGTGCCGAGAGCGGCACGGAGATCCGACCCGGAGGGGAACACCATGAGCAACTGGATCAACACCACTGTCGCCTACCTGCAGACCCGCGCCGCCCGCAACGACAAGGGGCAGACGGCGGTGGAGTATCTGGGGATCATCGCGGTGGTTGTGGCGATCGTGTTGGCCATTACGGGGACGGACATCGGCAACACGATCTACACCGCGATCACGGACAAGATCAACCAGGTCATCGGCAATGGATGAAGTTGCCTCGTAGGTACGACGACGCAGGGCAGGCTTTCCCCATCTACATCACAGTGGTGGCGGGCCTGCTCTTTCTCGCGTTCGCGTACCTTGCGGTCGGCCAGGCCGCGGCAAATCGGAACGGGGCCCAGACGGCAGCCGACGCGGCTGCTCTCGCGGCGGCGCAGGACACCCGGGACACACTCGCAGGACAGTGGCTGGACGTCGTACGCGACCCCACGAAGTGGCAGGACATCCTTGACGGACGAGCGGCGGTTCTCGACGGCTGTCCGCGTGCGGACCAGCTTGCGGCGCAGAACGACGCGCAGATGCTCGGTTGCGACGGGCAACTGTCGAACCTGAGCTACACGGTCCAGGTCAAGACGGACAAGTCCGTCGGAGAGTCGATCGTCCCTGGTACGGAGAACAAGCACTCCACGGCATCCGCCAAGGCCGTGATCGAGCCACTCTGCACGTTCGACCTCCCCGGTGAGCACGCCGGGGATGCTGTTTTGCCGGGGCTCACCTGTAAGGACAGGAATTGGGTTCTGAAACCGGACGACCCTGCTGGTCTACCAGAGCCCAAGGACCTCTTCGACGTCCATCTGGCCGACTGACAAGCGAACGACGAGTGACGAAGGAAGCAGAGGCATGAGCATTCGGTTCACAACGAAGGCCCGCAGGGGGATGGTCGCGTTGACCGTTGCGGCGGGACTGGCCGTCGGTGTGGCCGGCTGCGGCGGAGGCGGAGACGACGGCAAGAAGCCGGAGTCGTCGGCCTCCGCTTCTCACAACAGCGGATCTCAGCCGAGCGCTCAGCAGGGGCAATCGGACACGCCCTTGGCCGAATTGAAGGGCTCGGAGGGGCTGCTTCTGCAGATCACCTCTGCCCAGCGAGATTCCGGCGGCTTCGTCACTGTGAGCGGCACCCTGAAGAACGATGGTGCTCAGAGGGTCACGGTGCCCGCAGCAGTGCGGGGCAACGAGACCGAGATCATCCGGAACGGAATGTCGTTCGGCGGGGCAACTCTCGTCGACAGCCAGAGCAAGAAGCGCTACTACGTGCTGCGTGACACGGAAGGGCGGCCCCTTACGACGACGGGCTTCACCTCGCTCAAGGCGGGCGAATCGATGGCCGTGTTCATGCAGTTCCCGGCACCGCCGACCAGCACCACCCAAGTCACCTTCCAGCTGCCGACGTTCGCTTCCGCCTCGATCGAGATCTCCGGGTGAGGCGCACAATGACCCACACTTCACCGCGAGCGGGGGCGCCGCGACTGGCCTTGGTCATCACCGCCGCCTCCCTCATGGTCGCCACCAACCTCGTCGGCGCCGTGACCGCCCGCGCCGACGACACCCCGAGCATCCCGCCCGGCACCGAACCATCGGCCTCGGCCCCGGTCAAGGTCGACCCCAACGACCCCGACCTCAAACTCCCCGAGGGCGCCACCCTCGCCGCCCCCAAAGTCCTCGACATCAAGTCCGTCGTAGAGGACCAGAGCGGCGACGAACGCCGTGAGGACACCAACTCCGACGTCAAGTTCGCCCTCCAGGCCGAGGTCCTGTTCAGCAAGGACAGCGCGAAGCTGAGCGACGAGGCGAAGTCCCGTATCGCCGGGATCGCGGAGGAGATCAAGAAGCAGAACGCGACGAAGGTCCGCGTCTTCGGCTTCACGGACAACCTGGGCTCTTCCGCCCACGGTGACGTCCTCTCCCGGCAGCGCGCCAACGCCGTACAGGACGTCCTGGACCAGGAGCTGAACGACCCGAACATCACCTTCGAGGTACGCGGCTACGGCGAGCAGTACCCGATCGCGGACAACTCGACGGAGGCGGGCCGCAGGAAGAACCGCAGGGTCGAGGTCACGTTCCCGCGGAGTGAGAGCCGTAACTGACGCAGACCACACGAGATACGGGAACGAACTGAGCTTGCCGCACCCTGTTGCGTGCGAGTGACGGACCCGGTTGTCCCGTCAACCGTCGGCCTTGTCGATCTCGGCTGCGTCGGCTTCGGAGGTACCGGTCGGCAGCTTGGGGACCACGTAGGACCCCTTACCGGACACGGTGTAGATCAGGCCGCGCTCTCGTAGCTCCCGCATGGCGCGGCGCACGGTCATATGGGCGATGCCGTATTCCTCGGCGAGCCGGAGTGATGCGGGAATCATGCGGTCAGGAGCGTATTCCCCGCTGCGGATCCTGGAATCGATCACGTCGGCGAGCTGCATGTAGAGCGGTCGGCCGGATTCGGGGTCAAGAGACATGTCTCGAACATAGGTAGGTGTGCCATGCTCGGCATCTCCAGCTCTAGCTATAGCTAGATGCATCAAGCTGCGTCACGCTATCGTTGGCTCACGCAAGAACCCCCGCGACCGTCCGACCGGTCCGGGGGCATTGGCCACCAACCCCATGGAGGTTGACGACAGTGAGCATTATCCACGCGATGGCCCGCTGGATCCTGGGCGTGCTCGCGCCCGGCACCGGGACCCGCCGAGCGACCGGACGCCCCGCCGCACCGGCCCCCGCCCGAGCCGCGAAGCCGCCCCGCCCCACATCCGTGCCGCTTCCCACTCACCGCTCCCCGTACGGCCTGCCCGTACCTCTCGACGGCCGAGCGACCGCCCCGATCCGCCCATACGTGCTGGCGGCCGAACGGGACCACGAGCGGGAGTGTGCCCGGCGGCGCCGGATCACCCTGGTCCTGGCGGCGGACTTCGGTATCGACCTCGACCGGCACGTGGTCGGCGCGGAGAGGGCGGCGTGATGGGGACGCGAGACCCGGGCGCAGAGCGGGAGCCGGGTCCGACCACCGCGCGGCAGGCAGGGACGCGACCGCCCGTACGGATGTGCGTGCGCTGCCAGGTGACCACCGAAAACCCGGTAGTGGTGTGCGTGGTGCACCAGAACTCGGGGCCCGGTTTCACCGTGTACGCCTGTCGGGCGTGCGCCTCGTACTTCCCGCCGTCGGACGTGTCAGCCCGAGCAGGGGGTGAACGGTGACGGCGCGCAGTACGGCGGACGCGACTGTGCTGTCGGCGGAGTGCGCCCTGGCAGGGCGGCCCGGATACGAGGACGTACACGGCGCCTGCCGTCAGCTGCGGGACGTGGTGCTCCCGCACAGTCCGGGGCTGCTGCTGGAAAGCCGGTGCGGCTGCGACTGTCATCCCCTGACCGGGGAGGGCGAGCGGTGACAGCCACTGGCTTTTCGTCCCGTGGAGGAAGGGGACGGGCGGCTCGTGCCCGGCCACCCATAATGCCGGTAGGAGGTGAACGGCCGTGTCCATCATGAGCGACCTGATCGAGCGGGGCGGTATCCCCGAGGGCTTCAAGGTCGAGGTCTTCGGCGGAAGGGTGATCATGACCCCGCAGAGTCCGGAGCGGCACTGGACCGTCAGGGATGTCGAGAGTGCGGTCTCGGCCGCGGGCATCGCTCGTGAGCGGGTCTTCGGCGACGTACTCATCACGTTTCCCGGCGAGAACGACGCCGCGCCGGACCTGACGATCATCGGATTCGACGCCGAGCGGCGGAAGAACAGCTACTCGTGCATCGACGTGCTGGCGGTGGTCGAGGTCCCGTCCGAGCCGGAGGACGAGAAGGACTACGTGCGGAACGTCCGGAAGTACGGGCGTTTCGGGGTCGACTTCTACATGATCGCCGACCCGTTCAAGCAGACGGTCACGCTGATGTCGGAGCCGCACGCCTCGGGGTATGGGCGGGTCATCGAGATCCCGTACGGGCAGCCGGTCGGTTTCACACTGGCCACCGGGGAGCGGGTGAAGATCGACACCGGTACTTTCCCCACGCGTGCCGCAGATGGGCGATGAAGTCGGGTTCACCCGGCGGAAGACGGCTTCCAGTACAAGAGCTCCGTTACTGAGCAGGACGCTGACTCACGAGCAGAGAGGGTGAGGGCGTCTCGACGCTAGGCGTATACGCGACGTATACTCCCGGCGTGTCCGATGTCATGATCCGCGTACCTGCAGAAGTCCGTGACCAGCTCGCCGCCGTGGCGGAGGCGAGGGGGACCAGTCTCCGTGCCCTCATGCAGGAGATAGCTGCTCAGACGCTGACTCCGGAGCAGATCAAGGAGCGGGCCGACCGTACCCGTGCTCTGCTTGCCGAACGGTTCGGGCATTACGTGACGGACGAGGAGTCCGCGGAAATGCGACGCAAGATGCGAGAAGCCACCGCCGCTCATCGGGCCGCGCACGCAGAGGCGGAGGAGTCGGCGCGTTGAACTTCGCCGAGCACTATGTCCTTGACAGCGCCACGCTGCAGGCAATGGGCGGCAACAAGCAGGTCTCCGGTCTCATCCATGCGGCGGCGGCCAGCGATGACGTCTACCTGTGGGTGCCGGTCCTGTGTCTGCTGGAGGCTGAGCGCGAGCGCGCGGGGATCGTCGCTCACGCGGGGGTGCTGCTGGACGTGCTTCGCGTCATCGATGACGACTACGCAATGGCGGTGACCGTGGCCGAGCTGTGTCGGGACGGCGTCGGCTTCGGCGTTGCGGCAGCCGTACATTCCGCGCGGCCGAACCCGACTCTCCCTGAGGGTGCGGTGGTGGCCACGGTCGCGCCGGAGGCCTATTCGGGGCTCGGCGTCGGAGTCATGGACCTGAATCGCTGACGGACTGCCGGTATGTTGCGTTGTCGCCGGGCGGCCCCGGTGGCAACGCGCTCCGGCGGAACCATGAGTCGGGCCGGCCACGTCGTCCGATCGTGACGACTTCCCGGATTCTGCTGCGAACTGCGAGCCTCGACGACCTGGACCGGATCACCGACCTGCACACCCAGGCACGCACCGCGTACTACCAGGCAGGCGGGTTCTCGGAGCCGGAGCTCACCTCTCCTGAGGCACGCTCCAGGCGGCGGGAGATGTGGATGCGCGCCCTCGAGAACGACACCACCACGGTGCTGTGCGCAGCGAGCGGAGGCGAGGCCGTAGGCATCCTGGCGATGGGCCCGCCCCTGGATCCTGACGTGGACGCCGCAACTGCCGGCCAGCTCTACCAGATCCACGTGCGCCCCGGGAGTTGGGGACAGGGGATCGGCAGCCGGCTGCACGCGGCATTCGTGCAGGGGCTTCGCGATGCGTCCCTGACGACCGGCGTGCTCGAAGCGTGGGAGCGCAACAGCCGGGCCCACGCCTTCTACACCCGGCACGGATGGAAGCCCGACGGGCACCACCGGCCCGGTCCGGCTGACGCGAACTACGTCCGCATGCGCCTTGAGTTGAGTCCCTCGGCCTGAGCACCTGAGCTGGGGGTCTCTCATGCCGGAGGCGGGAGCATATGGCTTCCTCGCCTCGTAGGCAGCCACCCGCTGCGTCGTGCTGACGCGAAGGGTCCAACGGCGGCATCCTCGGCGCGGTTCTCGTCGCCGCCATGCAGCGCCGTCGAGCCGGTGCCCGGCGGCGCCGATCCAGCCGGACGTTCGGGTCACGTCACCACGGCACCTCCCCCGCGTCCTCGAAGAACCCACCGGTCGGGCCGTCGTCCGGCAGGGTCGCGAGGCGGATGGCGATCGCCGCGCCCTGTTCCGGGGTGCGTACGCCGCGGAAGCCGTTGAGGTCGGTCGCGCAGTAACCGGGGCAGGCGGCGTTGATCAGGATGTTCGTGTCGCGCAGCTCCCTGGCGTACTGGACGGTGACGGCGTTCAGGAACGTCTTCGACGGTGAGTATGCGACGGCGATCGGGCCCGTTTCGCTGCCGGGAGTGGTCTGCCGGGTGAGGGAGCCGACGCTGCTGGACATGTTCACGATCCGCGGCGACGCCGACCGGCGGAGCAACGGCAGCATCGCGTTGGTGACGCGGATGACGCCGATCACGTTGGTCTCCACGGCCGCCCGCACCGTGTCGGGGTCGACCGTGGTGGGTGTCTGCGGCATGCCGCCGGTGATCCCGGCGTTGTTGACGAGCACGTCGAGTCGTCCGGCGCGCTCCTCCATCAGCTCGGCGGCTGCGGCAACGCTCGCGTCGTCGGTCACGTCGAGCGGTACACCGAACGCGTCGACGCCGGCCGCATGCAGCTTCTCCACCGCGGCCTCGCACCGCTCCTCGTTCCGGGCGGCCACACCGACCCTCCAGCCGAGGGCACCCAGCCCGGCCGCGATCTCGTACCCGATCCCCTTGTTCGCGCCGGTCACCAGCGCGATCGTCTGTTCGCTCATACGGCCCATCCTGTCCGCGCCCGGCGGGAGCGGGCCAACACCGATCGGGTGCCCAGCGATACCGCAGGGGTATCGATCCCGGTCGGGGCCGGTACGCTGGCGCCGTGGAGACGCGTGAGCTGCGGTACTTCGTCGCCGTCGCCGAGGAGCTGCACTTCGGCAGGGCCGCACAGCGGCTCGGGATCGCGCAGCCCCCGCTGTCGCGGACGATCAGCCAACTCGAACGGCGCCTCGGAGCGGTGCTCCTGGAACGCACCAGCCGCACGGTCAGCCTGACCGAGGCCGGAGCGGTGCTCCTGCGGGAGGCCCGCGCCGCACTGGACGCGGTCGAGGCCGCCGAGCGTCGCACCCGCCGCGCCGCGCTCGCCGCGAGCGGCCGGGCCGGCGCGGTCCTAGCCTCGAAGGCCGGCGCGTCCAGCGAACTGCTGGCGAAACTGCTCGACAGCTACGCCGCCGAACCCGACGCGGTCACCATCGAGGTGCTCCTGTGCGGAATCGGCGAGCAGGAACGACTGCTGCGCGACGGCCGGGCCGACGTGGCTCTGCTGCACCTGCCGTTCGACGCGACGGCAGGGCTCGACACCGAAGAACTCTGCACGGAGCGACAGGTCGCGATCCTGCCGGCCGGGCACCCTCTCACCGGCCGGCCCCACGTGCACATGGCGGAAGTCACCGGGTTGCCCGACCTGCCGATGCCGCGCTGGCCCGGCCGGGACGGCAAGTACCCCGACGGTCCCGGTCCGCAGGCCCGGGACCATGCGCAGTTGCTCCAGCTGATCGCGCTCGGCCGCGCCTGCTGGATCGCGCCGGAGTCGTGCCGGGCCCAACTGCGCGACGATCTCGTCGCCGTGCCGGTCCTGGACGCTCCGACGGTCACTACGGTCATCGCCTGGCCACCGCACAGCCGCTCCCGGGCCGTCGCCGGCCTCGTCCGTACCGCGACACGTCTCTAGCGGACGGCACGTTCTGACGGGGCGCGGATTCGGGCCCACGGGCCCTTCAATCAGGCGTCCACCGCCACCTCCACCCGCACCCCCACCCTGACCCCCCACCCCTGCATCGCCCCGGCCGCCGACTCCAGCACATGCCGCGAGCGGAGCCTGGGCAGCCCCAACCGCCAGGGCTTCATGGTGTGTACGGCGATCACGGTCAGGTCGCGGTCGAGGTAGGCGACGTCGATGGGAATGCGCATCCGGAAGGTGTGCACGCTGTTCGCGGGGGAGAGCAGCATCGCCCCGTCCACCGAGTCCCGCCCCAACAGCCCTTTGGTGCGGGCACGGTAGGAGGTGGCGACCTCCAGCGGAACGGCGACAGCGCCCGCCCCACCCCCCGTACGCACGATCAGCCTGCCCTGCCCGTCCCGCCATTGCCGCCCCATCCCGAGGCCACCTCCCACCGCCGCCACCGTCTCCTGGCCGTCCCGAACGTATCGGCTCCACCGCGCACGGGAGTAGGCCCCGCATGGGCCCGGAGACCCATGCCGCCGGGCCCGCGCCGGGCATAAGGTCCCGCCGTGCGCACACTCCTCACCCTCGTGGCGGCCCTGTGGGGCACGGGAGCGGGCCTGCTCGTGCCCCGCGCGGCCCACCGCTTCTCGGTCGACCCGGGTCAGCCGTGGAGCGACCGCTGCCCGGCAGGACACCGGATCACGGGCACCTTCGCCGGCTGGCTCGGCAGAGCGGACTGCCGACAGGGCTGGGAAGCGGACTGCCGACAGGGCGGGGAAATGGCAGGGACGGAGGGGACAGGGCTGTGCGGCCCGTACGGTCCGAGCACCGTCGCCGTCGTCACCACGACGGCCCTCACCTGTACGGTCCTTGCCGCCGCAGCCGGCCCCCACCCCGAGACGGCCGTCTGGGTGCTCCTCACCCCCGTGGCGGTTCTGCTGACCCTCGTCGACCACCGGGTGCACCGCCTCCCCGACGTCCTTACGCTGCCGCTGGCCGCTGCGACCGCCGCGCTCCTGGGTATCGCCGCCGCCCTCCCCTCCGCCACGGGCTCCTGGCCCACGGCCCTCCTCGGCGGCCTGGCCCTGGGCGCTGCCTATCTCCTCCTCTTCCTGGTCAACCCGTCCGGCATGGGCTTCGGCGATGTGAAGCTGGCCCTCGCCCTGGGCACGGCCCTCGGCTGGTACGGCTGGCAGATCCTGCTGACGGGGGCCTTCGCGGGTCTTCTCTACGGCTCGGTCTACGGCCTCGGCACGGTCGTCGCACGCCGCGCGGGCCGCAAGTCGGTCATTCCGTTCGGCCCGTTCATGATCGGCGGGGCGTTCACCGGGCTGCTGCTGGGCGCATTCGCGACGGCCTGACCGCGCGGGGCACCGCGCGGACGACCGGTCCCCGCGTACGGTGAGCAGCGACGACCGCTGAGGGACAGCCCGGGAACAGCTCAGGGCGAGGTGGCCGATGGCGAAGGTCGTGTACTCGCGGACGCTCCAGCACGCCGAGTGGAACACCACCGTCGTCCGGGACGTCGTACCCGAGGAGGTCAGGGCGCTCAAGGAGCGGTCGGGCGGGGATCTCGGGCTCGGTGGGGAGTTCCTGCGGCTCGGGCTCGTCGACGAGTACTACGAGCCGGGCACCAACGGCGATGGTGCATAAAGGAGTTGTCCGTTTCGTTCCCGCCCCGGTAGGAAGAAGCCATGACTGGACTCGGCGCTGTGTTCCGACCCCAACTGCCCCCCGAGCGCCTTCGGGACGTCGCCCGCCTCGCGGACGAGAGCGGTCTCGAGGAACTCTGGCTCTGGGAGGACTGCTTCCGGGAGGGTGGGATCTCCACCGCCGCTGCCGCCCTCGCCTGGACGGAGCGACTGCGGGTGGGCGTCGGGCTGCTGCCCGTGCCGCTGCGCAACGTCGCGATCACCGCCATGGAGGCCGCCGCGCTGCACCGGATGTTCCCGGGGCGCCCGGTCGTCGCAGTCGGGCACGGGGTGCAGGACTGGATGGGGCAGGTGGGGGCGCGGGTCGAGTCGCCCGTCACGCTGCTGGGTGAGCACCTTGTCGCGCTGCGGGCCCTGCTGGGCGGTGAGCGGGTGACGGCCGAGGGCCGGTACGTCCGGCTCGACGACGTCGCGCTCGACTGGCCGCCCGCCGGACCCGTGCCCGTGCTCGCCGGTGCCACCGGGCCGCGCTCGCTGCGGCTGGCCGGGGAGGCGGCCGACGGCACGGTCCTCACCGCGTCGACCACGGCGGACGGCGTACGGCGGGCCCGTCGGCTCATCGACGAGGGGCGGGAGACGGCCGGGCGCACCGATCCGCACCAGGTGGTGGTGTACCTCCTCACCGCCACCGGCCCCGACGCCGCCGCCCGGCTCCGGGCCGAACTCGTCGACGAGGGGCTGGAGTCCGTCCCCGACGTCGGGGTCGCCGGAGACGCCGGTGCCGTCGCCAAGGCCGTACAACGCCTCGCGGACGCAGGCGCCGACAGCGTGATCCTGCAGCCGACGGCCGACGAGCCCGACCCCGAGGACTTCGTACGCTTCGCGGCGCAAGAGGTCAGACCGCTGGTCCCGTGACCGAGCCGCGCCCCGAAAGGGGCGCGGGGCTGCATCGATATGCGGCTCCGCCACGCGGGCGCGACCAGCCACGAAGGCGCCGCAGCTGACCCAAGACCTCCGACAGGACAGATCACTCATGCCCCGCAGGGAAAACCGCCGCTTCGAGGCCCTCCTCGCCGAAGGCACCACCGTCCCCACCGACGGCTGGGACTTCTCCTGGTTCGAGGGCCGCGCCACGGAGCAGCGGCCGTCATGGGGTTACGCCGTCTCGCTCGCCGACCGCCTCGCCGGGGCCACCGCCGCGCTGGACGTCCAGACCGGCGGAGGCGAGGTCCTGCACTTCGCGCTCGGCCGGGCCGAGAAGGCACCGCTGGTCACCGCCGTGACCGAGGGCTGGCCGCCGAACGTCGCCAAGGCCACCGCCCTGCTCCGCCCCCGCGGCACGGTGGTCGTCGCCGTGCCCGAGGACGCGCCGCTGCCCTTCGCGGACGGCGCCTTCGACCTCGTCAGCAGCCGGCACCCGGTGACCCCGCACTGGACGGAGATCGCCCGCGTCCTGGAGCCCGGCGGCACGTACTTCGCCCAGCACGTCGGCCCGAACAGCGTCTTCGAACTCGTCGAGTACTTCCTGGGCCCCCAGCCCGGCCCGTCCCGCAGCACCCGCCACCCGGACCGCGAACGCGCCGGCGCCGAGGCCGCCGGCCTGGAGATCGTCGACCTGCGCGCCGAGCGGCTCCGTATCGAGTTCCACGACATCGCAGCCGTCGTCCACTTCCTCCGCAAGGTGATCTGGATGGTCCCGGACTTCACGGCCGAGGCGTACGACGACCGGCTCCGCACGCTGCACGAAAAGATCGAGGCCGACGGTCCGTTCGTCGCTTACAGCACCCGTCACCTCGTCGAGGCCCGCAAGCCGCACCACCGGTGAGCCCTACGCGTGCGCGCCCGACACGACCTCGCCCACCACCAACTCGGCCTGTGCCTGCAGCACTTCACCCACCCGCTCCGCCTGCTCGCCCACCTCCCGCTCCTGCCGCGCCGTCAGCCGCCCGAGCGGCTCCACGGTGACGGTCGTACGACGTCCACGGCGCCGCTGGTGCCATACCCCCGCCACCACGCCGTCCACCAGCAGCACCGGATAGTTGCCCGCCTGGCCGCCCGCCAGCGCACGTCGGTACGCGGCCCCCGGGAACAGCAACTCCCGCGGCTGTGCGGCGATGCCGTACGCGTCGAAGTACGGCAGCAGCCGGACCCCGCGCACCCGCCCCAGCGGGAACTCCGTGTCGCCCGCCACGACCCAGCACCCCGTCGCCCCCTCGAAGACGACCTCCTCGATCTCCCCCGCCCCGGCGAGCGTGCCGAACAGCCTGACGGCCCAACCCCCGGGCGCCGCCAGCCACCTGGCGAAGTTCTGCGGCGTCGCCGGGCCGTAGGCGCGCAGGTAACGGCGTGCGAGCTCGCGCACCGCCTCGTCCGGCGGCAGCGGCGTGAAGTGCGGCGGGCGGGTGTACGTCACCTTGCGGCCCCGGTTCGGTCCGAAGCAGAGGGCGCCGGACTGGCCGGCCCGGTGCAGCACCTGCCGCCAGCGCGGCCACAGGTCCTGGAAGGCGGGCATCACCCGGTCGCCGGCCCAGGAACCGGTGCGTGCGACGACCTCCTCGCCCAGCTCGTCGACGGTCAGGCACGTGCCTTCCAGGGCCTCCCCGATGGCGGCCACGATCTGCCGTGCCTGCTCCTCGGTGACCCGCACGTCCGGTGCGGACCGGCTCGCGGCCGACGGTACGGCGGGCAGCGCCGAGCACCAGAGGGGCAGCTCGCGCGCGGGCAGCAGATGTACGGTCCCGCGCGGGCCGTGCGTCTTCACCAGCGCCTGCTCGTCCCACAGCGCGGCGCGCACCTCGGCCCGGGTCGTCCCGGCCGCCCGCACCCCCACCGACACCTCGGCGGCGGACAGCACCTGCGCATGGGCGGCGAGCATCGCGTCGACGACATCGGCGACCGCCGTGCCCCGGTCGGCGGGGGTGGCCAGGAACTGCCGTTCCAGTCGGCGCGCGCTCGCCTCGTTCCAGCTGATCCTCAGGGTCATGGGACGACCGTAGGACTGAATGAGGACGGTTTCTGGCCTAGATCGCGGCTCCTGTCCTGGATCGCCGTTCCGGGGCCGGCGGGGCTGACGGGTGCTGACGCGGGTGGTTCTCACATCGTTATCCCCTCGAGTCGATTCCGGCCCCATGCGTCACGTAAGTTCAGACCAATGCAATTCGCGTGAGCAAAGCGGCGCGGCGGCACCGCGCGGTGGAGGGGGCTGCGCGGTGCCGTATTCGCGTCAAATCGGCGTTCGCGGGTCGGGTCACCCGGCTGGGGGATGCGGGGGCAACTCGCCGAGTGGGGCCCAAGGTGTGGCAAAACCGCCGGATCACTCCGCTATCCACCCGATTTCCCTGGGAATCGGCTGTGATCCGGCCATGAGTCGGCCATGAAAGTGCCTCTCCGTGGGCATCGGCGCGTCGCCGTTCGAATTCGGAGAGTAGTTGTGGCACGCCGATGCACCCAGCGGCACTTACAAAGGGTTATGGTGGAAACCCCCCCTCGGGCCGGTCCGTCTCCCCCCCACGGACCGGCCCGTTTTCTGTGCGCCCAACCGCCCCTTGGGGGAGCCGTGGCGGAGCCGGGGGTAGGCTTCGCGTCCGGGGACCGCCATACGGACAGGATCGCCCTCCACACTCCTGGGCCGCGCCTGTCCGATCCGTACGGAGGGGCTGACAATCACGTGAACCTGCGCGACAAGCTGCGCGGCCTGCTGGTCAGGCTGTACGCACGCCGGGTGGAAGGCCACCTGGACCACGCTCAGGTGCCCAAGCACATCGGCGTCATCATGGACGGCAACCGACGCTGGGCGAAGGCCGCGGGCTCCTCCACCGTGCACGGCCACCGAGCCGGTGCCGAGAAGATCGAGGAGTTCCTCGGCTGGTGCAGCGAGACGGACGTCGAGGTCGTCACCCTCTGGCTGCTCTCGACGGACAACTTCGACCGGCCCCAGGACGAGCTCGGCCCGCTCCTCGGCATCATCGAGGACGTCGTGAGGACCCTCGCCGGCGACGGCCGCTGGCGGGTGCACCACGTCGGCACCCCCGACCTGCTCCCGCCGCAGATGCAGACCACCCTGAAGGAGGCCGAGGAGGCCACCGCGGGCATCGACGGAATACTGGTCAACGTCGCCATCGGGTACGGCGGTCGCCAGGAGATCGCCGACGCGGTGCGCTCGATGCTCCTCGACGCCCAGGACAAGGGCACCTCGATGGAGGACCTCGCCGAGGCCGTCGACGTCGACATGATCGGCCGCCACCTCTACACCGGCGCCCAGCCCGACCCCGACCTGGTGATCCGTACCAGCGGTGAGCAGAGGTTGTCCGGATTCATGCTCTGGCAGACCGCGCACTCCGAGTACTACTTCTGTGAGGTCTTCTGGCCGGCCTTCCGCAAGGTCGACTTCCTGCGCGCCCTGCGTGACTACGCGGCGCGCCACCGGCGTTACGGCGGCTGACGGGCGTCGGGACCATGCGCTTGGGGCGCACGTAACAAGGAGTTCACCAGGGCGCCGTCATACGCGTCGGCATGGCACCGCGTGTTCGAGGGCATAAGCCAGTCAGGTCGATGCCCGAACCACGGGTGTCGGATCTCAGCGGGCGGCACGGGGCCGTCCGCCCGGGAGGCCCTTTGCACCAGCCCGACCGTGCGGTTCCAGCACGGAAGAACAGGCGGAGGGCCGGTTTTCGGCCCGTGCATCGTGGCCGTCGACCGGTCCAGCTCCACTCCGTCGCTCCCCGACCTCATCCGAGGGGGTACGTCCTTCCGTGGTGACCAGCACAAAGCGCCACAAGCCAGACCGGCGCACCTATGTTCTCGACACCAGCGTTCTGCTGGCCGACCCGAGCGCCCTGACCCGTTTCGAGGAGCACGAAGTGGTGCTCCCGATCGTCGTGGTCACGGAACTGGAGGCCAAGCGGCACCATCCCGAACTCGGCTACTTCGCCCGGCAGGCGCTGCGCCTGCTGGACGACTTCCGGGTCCGGCACGGTCGCCTCGACGCCCCCATCCCGATCGGCGAACTCGGCGGCACCGTCCGTGTCGAGCTCAATCACTCGGACCCCAGCGTGCTGCCCAGCGGCTACCGCCTGGGGGACAACGACTCCCGTATCCTCGCGGTCGCCCGCAATCTGCAGGCCGAGGGGTTCGACGTCACCGTCGTGTCGAAGGACCTGCCGCTCAGGATCAAGGCCTCGTCCGTCGGTCTCCTCGCCGAGGAGTACCGCGCGGAACTCGCCATCACGGACTCCTCCGGCTGGACCGGAATGTCCGAACTGACCCTGTCCGGCGAGCAGGTGGACATCCTCTTCGAGGAAGGGCATGTGTACGCGCCCGAAGCGTCCGACCTGCCCGTGCACACGGGGCTGACCATCCAGTCGGAGCGCGGCAAGGCGCTCGGCCGGGTCACCGCCGAGGGCAACATCCGCCTCGTCCGCGGCGACCGGGAGGCCTTCGGCATCAAGGGGAGGAGCGCGGAGCAGCGGATCGCGCTCGATCTGCTCCTCGACCCGGACGTCGGGATCCTGTCCATGGGCGGCCGGGCCGGCACCGGCAAGTCGGCGCTGGCGCTGTGCGCGGGCCTGGAGGCGGTGCTGGAGCGGCGCCAGCACCAGAAGGTGATGGTCTTCCGGCCGCTGTACGCGGTCGGCGGGCAGGAACTCGGCTATCTGCCCGGCTCCGAGGCCGAGAAGATGAGCCCCTGGGCGCAGGCGGTCTTCGACACGCTGTCCGCGGTCACCAGCCGCGAGGTCATCGAGGAGGTCACCGCGCGCGGGATGCTGGAGGTCCTGCCGCTCACCCACATCCGCGGGCGCTCGCTGCACGACGCGTTCGTGATCGTGGACGAGGCGCAGTCACTGGAACGGAATGTACTGCTGACCGTTCTGTCCCGAATCGGCGCCAATTCACGGGTGGTTCTCACCCATGACGTGGCACAGAGGGACAACCTGCGCGTCGGTCGCTACGACGGTGTCGTCGCCGTGGTCGAGAAGCTGAAGGGGCATCCGCTCTTCGCGCATGTGACGCTGACCAGGTCCGAGAGGTCCCAGATCGCGGCGCTTGTGACCGAAATGCTGGAAGACGGACAGATCTGAGGCAGACCGCCAAGTCTGAGGCAATTGGGGCCGCACAGAGGCCAGTTGGCGCCGTTCCGCAAAGGCCGTGAGCCTAGCGGGGCGGCGCCTTCGCGTGTTGCTGTTTCTCAAAATCCCTGGGGTCAAACGGGATGTGAGCTTTCACACGCAACTCGGAATTGCCACCCGGCGTCCAGGTGCGGCAGAGTCTCACTCCTGTCAGGCCCCGCATACGACACATCTGTACCCCCAGCGGTACGGCACCACAGAAGCACCACCCCTAACTCCACAGCGTCGTCGTATGCCGCCCGAGCACCATGCGGCGCTCCCTCGCGGGAGTTGCCCACCGGGTCAGCGCCTCCCGTGACCCCGTAGTTGGGAGGCCAGAGCCAGGGGCAAGATTGCGTCCGCCAGGGTCACCGAAGCGGGCGATGCTGGAAGGAAACCGTGTGAGCCGGATTTCGGTCCGGGGATTCGCAGTGGCCTCGGCCACCGCGGTCACCGCCGTCGGAAGCGTTGTCGGAGTTGCCTCGGGCAGCACCGCCGTGCCCAACGACGCCGAGGCGACGGCAAGCGACGCGACGCTCCTGGCGGACATACCCGCGGGCCAGCAGGCCCACGTCCAGACCGCCTCCCTGACGCAGCAGGCCGACGCCCAGGCGATCCAGGCCGACGCGAGCGCCAAGAAGGACGCCGAGGAGGCCGCCCGCAAGGCTGCCGCCGACACCGCCATCGCCAAGAAGGCAGCGGCGGAAAAGGCAGCCAAGGAGGCCAAGGAGCGCGCCGACGCCAAGGAGAAGGCCAGCCGCAGCAGCGCCGGTGACTTCCCGATCCAGAGCTCGTACTCCACCGCCGAGATCCAGGCGATGGCCCGGCAGATGGTGCCGAGCGGCCAGTTCCAGTGCTTCAGCTACATCGTGGACCACGAGTCCAGCTGGAACTACCACGCGGTCAACGCCTCTTCCGGCGCCTACGGCCTCTTCCAGGCGCTGCCCGCCTCGAAGTACTCCTCGGCGGGCTCCGACTGGCAGACCAACCCGGCCACGCAGATCAAGTGGGGCCTGAACTACATGAACAGCCGCTACGGCAGCCCGTGCGAGGCGCAGTCGTTCTGGGCCGCGAACCACTGGTACTAGGCCCGGCGCGGAGCCGCCGAGACCCACGGTCTCGCCTCTCAACCTTGTGCAGCCCCTCCCCGTCATAGGGGGAGGGGCTGTTGCCCTGTACGGTCGATGCGACGACTCCAGGGGGGAGTGGTGTGGAACACCCGGGGACGCGGGGGAAGAGGACGGATCATGTCGCGAGTGCCAGGGTGGCTCGGCCGTATCGGCGCCGGCCTGACCGAGGTGAGTGAACGGTTGGACGAGCGCCGCGCCGAGGTGGAACGCGAGACCGCCGGGGACGACGCGCCGGGTCCGTCCCGCAAGAACACCGCGAACCCTCCGCCGCCCCCGGACCACACGGCCGAATTGCCGCCGCCCCCGCCCGCCGTCCGCCCGGACCCGGCGCAGGCCGTGCCGTGGAGCGTGCGCGTCGCCGCCGAGGCCGGCTGGCGGCTGCTGGTGCTCGCGGGCACGGTCTGGGTGCTGATGCGGATCATCAGCGCCGTACAGCTCGTCGTCTTCGCCTTCGTCGTCGCCCTGCTCATCACCGCGCTGCTGCAGCCGACGGTGGCCCGCCTCAAGGGCTATGGCGTGCCGCGCGGCCCCGCCACGGCCCTCACCGCGATCCTCGGCTTCGTCGTCCTGGGACTGATCGGCTGGTTCGTGACCTGGCAGATCATGGAGAACATCGACAACCTCTCCAACCAGATCCAGAACGGCATCGACGACCTGCGCAACTGGCTGCTGAAGAGCCCCTTCCACGTCACCGACAAGCAGATCAACCAGATCGCCAAGAACCTGCGCGAGGCGGTCGGCGCGAACACCGACCAGATCACGTCCTTCGGACTGGAAGGCGTCCAGGTCGTCGTCGAGGCACTCACCGGCATCCTGCTGACCTTCTTCTCGACCCTCTTCCTCCTCTACGACGGCCGGCGCATCTGGGAGTGGACGCTGAAGCTGGTCCCGGCGGCGGCCCGCCCCGGTGTCGCGGGCGCGGGCCCGCGGGCCTGGCGCACGCTGACCGCCTATGTGCGCGGCACGGTGCTGGTGGCCCTGATCGACGCCATCTTCATCGGCCTGGGCATCTACTTCCTCAACGTCCCCATGGCCGTCCCGCTGGCCGTCTTCATCTTCCTGTTCTCCTTCATCCCGCTCGTCGGCGCGGTGGCCTCCGGCGCGCTGGCGGTCGTCGTCGCGCTGGTCACCCAGGGCGTGTTCACGGCGGTGATGACGCTCCTCGTGGTCCTCGCGGTCCAGCAGATCGAGGGCCACATCCTGCAGCCGTTCATCCTCGGCCGCGCGGTCCGCGTCCACCCCCTCGCGGTGGTCCTGTCGGTCGCCGCGGGCGGGATGGTGGCCGGGATCGGCGGCGCGGTGGTCGCCGTACCGCTGGTGGCGGTGTCGAACACGGTCGTCGGTTATCTGCGTTCCTACGCCCATCCGGCCCGTCCGGCGTCCGAGGACGCGGTCGTTCAGGCCGAAGGGGGTCCTGAGGGCGCGGCCCCCAGCGACAGCCCCTGAAACAAGCGCACCGCTCGATCAAATGCGCACCGAACAAAGCGATTTGAACGATCCCGGGGCTCAACTTCCGTCACCTGGGAACAGGTCGGAAATCTGCGTCCGGAATATGCGTTCGGACTGATACACCTTCCGCGTGATGTCGGGCTACGACCTGCTGACGCGGGCCCTCGCCGCCTGCGGGCGTGACGGGTGGACCGGTGTCCTGCGTGTGTCCGGGGCGCCCGGCGGCGCCCTGCACCTCAGGGACGGGCTCGTCGTGGCCGCCGAGTCGCCCGGCGCGCCGGGGCCCGAGACGCTGCTGCTGCGGTCCGGGCGGGTGAACGGTGAACAGTGGGCCGGGCTGGTCCGGGAGGCCGGGGGCGCGCGCTGGCCCGCTGCCGGGCTGATCGCCCACGGGTACGCCGGTGCCGCCCAGCTCACCGTGGTGTGCGTGATGGCGCTGCAGGACGCGGCGTTCGCCATCGTCGCGGGCCGCGTCGACGGCTGCGAGCGCGCCGTGGACGGCGCCGAACCGCCCGCTCCGGTCGCCGTGGGCGAGCCGCCCGCCCGGCTCCTGGAGGACGCGGCCCGCAAACTCGCCGCCCTCGCGGCCCTGCCCCGCCCCGTCCACCCCGACCGTGAACGGCCCGTCCCCGCCCGGCGGTCCGACGGCCCGCTCACCGCGCTGCAACGGGCGCTGCTCGACCACGCCGACGGCCGCCGTACAGCCCGTGACCTCGCCTTCCGTGCCGGGCGTGGCGTCTACACCGTCACCGTCGAGGTGGCGCGCATGCTCGCCGAGGGGCTCCTGGAGTGCCCCGCCGTACTCACGCCGATCCCGGTCCGGACAGCTCCCGACGGGATCCGCCACCGCACCCCGCCACCCCCGCCGCAGCCGCAGACACCCGTCGACCTGCCCCGCCGCAGACCTGGCGGCTTCTTCCGCCTGCGGAACGGAACCCCGAAATGAGCCGGCCCAGCAGCCGCTCAGTACCGCAAATACCAAGAGAAATAGGGGAGTTGATCATATGGATCGCGAAGCTCTGGCGCTCGAAATGCGCGGCCTGCGGGAGCAGGTGACCGGAATCACCGACACCGCGGTCGCGGCGGCGGACGGATTGCTGATCGCGGCCGACACCGCCGACTCCATCGACCCCGAAGGTCTCGCCGCCCTCGCCGCGGCCGGACTCGGCCTCGCCCGCCGCACCGCCCAGGCGACCGCCCGCGGCACTTTGCGCCAGACCGTGACGTACGGCAGCCACGGCTGCGCCGCCTTCTACGCGGTCGGCGACACCGCCCTGATGGTGGTGCTGGGCGACGAGGGCATGGACGTGGACCGCCTGCACCGGGCGAGCGGGCCCGCCCTGGACCGCATCGGTTCGATCCTCACGCACCAGAACAAGACAGCTGAAGGAGTCTGAAGGGATGGCGACGAAGCGTATGACCCCAGGTTTCTCCGACCAGGTGATGGGCCTGGTCAAGTCCCTCCGCACCGATGCCCCCGACTGTGTCGCCTCGGGCGTCGTCGACATGTCCACCGGCATGCTGCTCTCGTACGAGACCGTCGACAACCACCCGCCCGAGGTCCTGGACCTGCTGGCCGGCGCGACCCTCGACCTGTTCCAGGGACGCACGGTCGCGATGATCGAGGACGTCTTCAAGGAGCGCCGCGGGATCCAGAGCGACAACCACTTCTTCCAGGAGATCCTGGTCAACAGCGACAACCTCACGCATCTGTTCGTGCGCATGAACGAGCAGCAGGACGTCGTCGCCGTCGTCGTCTGCCGCAAGTCGGTCAACGTGGGCATGCTGTTCGCGCAGGTACGGCGGGTGGTGCGGGAGTACGGCCTGTGAACGGACAGGGCCCCTCCCCGCAACGGGGAGGGGCCCTGGGCCCGCTTGTTCCCGCTACTCGGTGCGCAGCCCGTCCGGGCGCATCAGCCGCAGCAGCGGGGGCAGGCTGAGCAGGGTCACAGCGAGGACGACTGCCGCGCCGATCCCCGTCATCGACAGCACGCTCGCCCAGTCCACGGTCACCGTCTCGCCGGTCATCCGCAGCAGCACCGCGCCCAGCGTCAGCCCGACCGCGGACGCCAGCAGCAGGCCCAGCGCGATCGGGATCGCCGTCTGCCACAGCACCGACAGGCTCAGCGTGCGGCGCCGGGTACCGAAGGCGACCAGCGAGGACAGCAGCTTCTTGCGCTCGCGCAGCTGCTCCAGCTGGGAGACCAGCAGGCTCGCGCCGATCAGCAGCAGCACGCAGGTCGCGCCGACGAACAGACCGTTGCGGATGGACCGGAACTGCAGCGACTGCTCGCTGCTCGCCAGCGTGTACACGTCCGCCAGCGGGTCCAGCCGTGCGGCGGTGTTGCGCGCGTAGTCGTACGCGTCCCGCACCGACTCGTCCATCGAGAGGTACACCTGCTGGCGCAGACCGGCCGCCGCGGCCTCGGGCAGCGCGCCCGGCGTGAAGAGCAGGCCGCTGCGCGCGTAGCCGGTGGGATCCTGGTGCTGTCCCGCCGTCCTCATGCCCGAGGGCACCTTCCACGCCACCGGGTGGCTCGTCGTCCCGCTGTAGGCCGGGTCGAAGTACAGGGTGCCGCCCGGCTTGGTGGCCTTCTTCGTGTCGCTGTCGTACTCGCCGCCGAGGATCCGGAAGACGTCGCCGTCCCGGCAGGACGTCAGGCGCGACACCTCGCGCAGCTCGGCGCAGCTGCCGACGGCGACCTCCAGCGTGGTGTTGGGATCCTTCGCCCGGTCTCCGACGGAGCCCTGCGAAAAGGCCGACGCATGGCGTACCCCCTTGGTCCGGGCGAGCTGCCGGCCGACTTCGCTCAGCGGGACGTCGCCGCGCACCATGACCTGCAGCTGAGCCCGGTTCAGGTCGTTGCCGGTCCGCTTGGTGTAGTCGTGTTCGACCCCGGCGAACAGCATCTGCAGGGCGATCGCCCCGGCCACCGCGACGGCGATGCCGTTGACCATGCGGGCTGCCGAGCCACTGCTCAACTGCAGCCTGCGGACTGCCAGTTGCCAGGAGACCGAGCCGGAGTTCAGCCGGGCCACCACGGCCTCGACGACCCACGGCAGCAGCGCGGTCACGCCGATCAGCAGCAGCACGGTGCCACCGATCACCATCCACTGGTTGAACTGCCCGTTGTGGTTGCCCTGGCCCGTCATCGGGTACAGCAGCGCGAGACCGCCCAGCGGCAGCAGCAGCCGCCACCACAGGCGCCGCCGCGGCGGTTTCGCCGTACGGACCACGCCGAGCGGTTCGATGACGACCCCGCGCAGCGCGAACAGCGTCACCAGGACGGCCGCGGTCGGCACGGCGACCGCGACGAGGGCGACCAGCGCGGGCGCGGGGTTGAGGTCGCTCGGGAACACGCTGATGTCCCGTACGTCCAGCAGGGCCGCCAGCTGACGCCCCACCAGGAAGAAGACGGTGCCGAGGACGAGGCCGAGCAGGGCCCCGGCCAGGGCCTCGCCGCCCGCGATCCGGCGGGCCATCCCCCCGTCCGCGCCGACCAGCCTGAGTGCCGCGAGCCTGCG
Organism: Streptomyces guryensis; assembly: GCF_021261325.1. Taxonomy (GTDB): domain Bacteria; phylum Actinomycetota; class Actinomycetes; order Streptomycetales; family Streptomycetaceae; genus Streptomyces; species Streptomyces guryensis. Next base: position 282,071 of record NZ_JAJSBI010000003.1, read on the forward strand.
GTCCCGGCGCTCGCCGCCGAAGCGCACGGCCGCGGCGATGAACACACCGACCGGCAGCAGCAGCACCACGAAGATGATCAGGATGAGCAGGATGAGGATCGGATCCAGCTGGTTCTGCTGGTGCCCGGGTGAGGGGCCGAAGTAGTTGATGCGCTCGACGCGTCCGTTTTCGAGATGATCCCCGAGTCCCGTCGCGCCCGCGTAGTAGGAGAGCTCGGTGGGCCCGATCAGCCCGGAGTTCCCGATGGTGCCGGTGATCCGGTACGGGATGCGTTCACGCAGCAGCTTGCCGGAGCCGGACTCGAGCAGCTTCTTCAGTGCCGGCGAGGCCACCATCTCGCCCTTCGCCGGGAACGTCGCCACGCCCGGCGGTATGGGCGCCCGCGCGCCCTCGCGCTCCAGGAGCCGGCCGCGCACGTCCTTGCTGCGGAACGTCGTGTCGGCGGAGGCGATGACGAGCGTGTTGTCCGCCTTACGCAGCGTCTTCTGGCTGTACGTGAAGTCGTCCCGGGCAGTCGAGCGCTCGTCGCGCCGGTGCAGCGCGCTCGGAACCGCCGTGGTGAGCAGCAGCAGCGCCACCCCGAGCCCGACGCCGACGGCCGTCAGCAGGGCCCGGACCCATCCCTCGCGTCCGCCGGTGAAGGCGAACCGAACCCCCATGGCCAGATCGTCGGCCCACTGCCGCATCTTCATACGATGCGCTCCATGTCCCGGGACTTGCCGTCGCGTACGACGATCTCGCGGTCGGAGTAGGCGGCGACCCGGGCCTCGTGCGTGACGAGTACGACGGCGGCGTTGGTGGAGCGGGCCGCCTCGGTGAGCAGATCCATCACGCGCTCGCCGTTCAGGGAGTCGAGCGCGCCGGTGGGCTCGTCGGCGAAGAGCACCCGGGGGCTGGTGACCAGGGCTCGGGCCACGGCGACGCGCTGCCCTTGCCCGCCGGAGACCTCGCCGGGCCGCTTCTTCGCGAGGTCGTCGACCTCCAGCCGTTCCATCCACGTCAGCGCGGTCCGCTCGGCCTGCTTGCGGGAGGTGCCGTTCAGTCTCAGCGGCAGGGCGACGTTCTCGACGCAGGTCAGCTCGGGTACGAGCTGGCCGAACTGGAACACGAAGCCGAACTCGGAGCGCCTGAGCGCACTGCGTTCGGCATCGCTCATGGTCGCCATCTCGCGGCCGGCGTACAGGATCGACCCGGAGTCGGGCGTCACGATCCCGGCGAGGCAGTGCAGCAGCGTCGACTTGCCGGAGCCGGAGGGGCCCATCACGGCGACGACCTCGCCGGGGTGGATGGAGAAGTCGGCGCCGTCGAGCGCGGTGGTCGGCCCGTACGCCTTGTGCAGTTCGTCGGCGACGAGCAGGGAACCTGCGGGAGTCACTTGGCCACCGCCTCCGCGAGTTTGTCGAGGCGTGCGGTGGTGAGCTCCAGCCAGCGCAGGTCGGCTTCGAGGTGGAACAGGGCGTGGTCGCAGATGAGCTGGTCGGCCAGGTCACCCTTGCGCTTGCGGTCGGTGAGGATCCGCATCATCCGCAGGTGCTCGGAGCGCTGCGTGTCGAGGATGTCGGCCGCGTTGCGGTGGGTGAGCAGGGCGAGGACGACCTTGGTGTACAGCGTGGACTGCAGATACGGCTCGGGCGCTTCCGGCGTCGCGAGCCAGCGCTCCACGTCGGTGATCCCGGCGTCGGTGATGGCGTACCGCTTGCGCTCGGGCCCGCCGCCCGCCTCGATGCCGTCGACCTCGACGAGCCCGTTCTTCAGCAGGCGGGACATCGTCGAGTAGACCTGGCCGTAGTGCAGCGGCCGGTCGTGACCGAACTTCTCGTCGAAGGCCCGCTTCAGGTCGTAGCCGTGGCGGGGCCCTGACTCCAGGAGCCCTAGAAGGGTGTGACCGATGGACATGTCCACGACTCTACACATGGTGTATACGCCTTGTGTATACGCCTGGTGTTCAGATCATGGCGGAGCGCACAGCTGGGGCACAGCTGCGCAGGTGGGGGCCGATTGTCATGGTTCGGTAACGACTTCGGGAAGCGGCCCGGTCCGGCCCTCCCGAGGTACACGGACAAGGCTGCCTCAGTCGCATCCAGCCTGTCTGGCGTGCTGGGACAAGGCCGCCTCAATCGCATCCAGGCCGTCCGGCGTACACGGGCAAGGCCGCCTCAGTCACATCCAGCCCGTCCGGCGTTTGAGGACGAGGCCGTTCAGGCCGATGGGGGTCTGGGGGCGGAGCCCCCGGGCGGCCGTCCACGACGGGGAATCGGCTTCGCCTCCCCCGGCAACCTCCCCGCCTCCGCGAGAGCACGCCGCAGCAAGAACTCGATCTGCGCGTTCGCAGAACGCAGTTCGTCACCGGCCCAACGGGCAAGCGCCTCGTACACCGAAGGATCCAACCGCAGCAGCACCTGCTTGCGCTGCTGCGGCCGGCGCCCGGGCGAAGCACCCTCGGAGGGGTCCGTCACTGGTAGAGGGTCCCGGTGTTGAGCACGGGCTGCGGCGCGCGGTCCCCGCACAGCACCACCATCAGGTTGGACACCATCGCCGCCTTCCGCTCCTCGTCCAGTTCCACGATGCCCTGCTCGGCGATCCGGGCCAGCGCCGCCTCGACCATCCCCACCGCTCCGTCCACGATCTGCCGCCGGGCCGCGACGACCGCCCCGGCCTGCTGCCGCTGAAGCATCGCCGAGGCGATCTCGGGAGCGTACGCGAGATGCGTGAAGCGCGACTCGATGATCTGCACACCGGCCGCCTCCACGCGCGCGTGCAGTTCGGCGGCGAGCTTCTCGGTGATTTCCTCCGCGTTGCCACGCAGTGAGAGCCCGCCCTCGTCGTGGGCGTCGTACGGGTACTCGATGGCGATGTGCCGCACGGCCGCCTCGGTCTGTGTGGCGACGAACTCCAGGTAGTTGTCCACCTCGAAGGTGGCCTGCGCGGTGTCCCGCACCTTCCACACCACGACCGCGGCCAGCTCGATCGGATTGCCGTAGGCGTCGTTGACCTTGAGGACGGCGGTCTCGTGGTTGCGTACGCGCGTGGAGATCTTCGTGCGCGAGGTGAAGGGGTTCACCCAGCGCAGGCCGTCCTGCCGGATCGTCCCCCGGTAGCGCCCGAAGAGCTGGACGACCCGCGCCTCGCCCGGCGCCACGGTGTTGAGTCCGCGCAGCGAGATCAGCGCGGCGACGAGGACGACGGCACCGCCGGCCGCGAAGGCGGGATTTGCCTGCGCAGCCGCGAACAGAACGCCGGCGACCAGGAGTCCGAGCAAACCGAGCAGGAGCGCGAGCGCGCCGCCGATGCTGTGCGCGGTGAACTCCCGGACGCGGGGCGCGGGCATCTCCGGTATGTCGGCGTCGGGAGTGTTGTCGTGTATCGGCATGGGTGGTCCCCCGTTGTCGTGGTGCGGTTCGGTCGTAGTGCCCTCAAGCGAAAGCACGTACTTATCCAAGTGATATCACTTTACCCCGCCGGGGCAACCCTGAACCCCTGTCGGCCGTCGGTTCCATCGGGGCGGGTGCTGATTGTCACGTCCGCAAAAGAGCGGATCCACCGACCTTTGTCACATCTCCCGGTGTTAGCTTTCTGAGCTGACCTGTGCTGTGAACCTGTGTGGCAGATGAGCACACATGAACGAAGCGGAGCGGAACGGACCCATGGGACGAGCGGAAGAGAGACGAGCGCGACAGCGTGGTGGCCGCCGCGCGGCGCCCCCCACACGCTCGTCCGGGACGGAGTCGTCAGAGGCCGAGCCCACCGTCATAGGCGGCCGGGCCGCGGCTCGCCGGGCGGCCCAGGGCAAGAGCAAGGGCAAGGCGGGCAAGGACGGCAGGAGCTTCATACGCCGGCTGTTCACCTGGAAGAAGATCGTCGGGACCTTCTTCGCGTTCTGCCTGCTCGGCATGGGTGCCTTCGTCGCGCTGTACATGATGATCAAGGTCCCCGAAGCCGGCAACGGCGACGCGACGCTGCAGAGCAACGTCTACAAGTACAGCGACGGCTCGCTGCTGACGCGCGACGGCCAGAAGAACCGCGAGATCGTCGACCTGTCCAAGGTCCCCAAGCCCGTCCAGCACACCTTCGTCGCCGCCGAGAACAAGACCTTCTACCAGGACAACGGCGTCGACCTCCGGGGCACCGCCCGAGGCATCTTCAACACGCTCTCCGGCAAGGGCGCGCAGGGCGGTTCGACGATCACCCAGCAGTACGTCAAGAACTACTACCTGACGCAGAACCAGACCGTCTCGCGCAAGCTGAAGGAACTGGTCATCTCGCTGAAGCTGGACCGGACGAAGTCCAAGGACTACATCCTCGCCGGCTACATCAACACCAGCTACTACGGCCGCGGCGCGTACGGCATCCAGGCCGCCGCGCAGGCCTACTACCACGTCGACGCCCAGAAGCTCGACGTCCAGCAGGGCGCCTACCTTGCCGCGCTCCTCCAGGCACCGAACCAGTACGACTGGGCGATCGCGACCCCCACCGGCAAGAAGCTGGTGCAGGCCCGCTGGAACTACGTCCTCGACAACATGGTGGAGAAGGGCTGGCTGGACAAGACCAAGCGTGAGGCCATGACGTTCCCGACGCCCAAGGCGCCCAAGGCGGCGCCGGGCATGGGCGGCCAGACCGGCTACCTGGTGGACGCGGCCAACAACCAGCTGGCGAAGCGGCTGGTGACGCAGGGCACGGCCGACAACATCAATGACGCCCTGAACATGGTCAAGGCCGGTGGCTGGACCATCACGCTCAACATCGACAAGAAGAAGCAGACGGCGCTGGAGCAGGCCGCCAAGTCACAGCTGACCAGCAAGCTCGACCCGAAGAAGCGCTCGGTCGACGCGGAGGTACAGGCCGGTGCCGCCTCCGTGAACCCGAAGACGGGCGCGGTCGTCGCGATGTACGGCGGGCAGGACTACTACAAGCACTACCGCAACAACGCGACCCGCACGGACTACCAGCCCGCGTCGACGTTCAAGCCGGTCATCCTCGCCGCCGCCCTGGACGAGGCCGCCCAGACACAGAGCGGCCAGGCCATCGGCGCGAACACGATCTACGACGGCACCAGCAAGCGCCAGGTCGTGGACAGCAACGGCAACAAGGTCGGCTTCGCCCCCGAGAACGAGGACGACCGGAGCTACGGCCCCATCACCGTCCAGACGGCGATGAACCAGTCCGTGAACTCCGTCTTCGCGCAGATGGGCGTCGACGTCGGCATGAGCAAGGTGCTCAAGGTCGCGAGCCAGCTCGGCATGGACACCGCCAACCTCAGGGCGGTGCCCGCGCAGACCCTCGGCACCATGGGCGCGAGCCCGCTGCAGATGGCCGGTGTCTACGCGACCCTCGACAACCACGGCAAGCAGGTCACCCCGAGCATCATCAAGTCCGTGGAGAACAGCAGGCATTCGGTCACTCTGCCGAACCCGATCGGCAACCAGGTCATCAGCCCCGAGGCGGCAGACACGGTCACCTCGGTGCTGACGGGCGTGGTCGACGACGGTACGGCCAAGATCTCGGTGCAGCAGAACGCCAACCGCGACGGGCGCAAGGTCGCCGGCAAAACGGGTACGTCGGACGAGAACCGTTCCGCCTGGTTCAGCGGTTTCACGCCCGACCTGGTCACCTCGGTGGGCCTGTTCGGCGAGTCCAAGAGCGGCGCTCAGGTCTCGATGTACCACGCGGGCGGACTGCCCCGCGTCAACGGTGGCACCTTCCCTGCGCAGATCTGGGCGGCGTACACCTTCGGCGTCTCGGCCACGGGCCTCAAGTTCGACCTCAACACGACCCAGGGCGCCGCGGTCCAGCCGACCTGGACGCCGTCGCCCACGTCGTCGCCGAGCCGGACGCCCAGTCAGACACCGACGACCAAGAGGCCGACCCAGACGCCGACGCAGACCCCCACGCAGACGCCGACGCAGACGCCGACGCAGACGCCGACGCAGACCCCCACGCAGACGCCGACGCAGACGCCGACGCAGACGCCGACGCAGACCCCCACGCAGACGCCGACGCAGACTCCGACGAAGCCGACGGACCCGCTCAACCCGAACGGTCAGTAGCAGCGGACGAAAGCGAAGGGCGCCCGGTGACAACCGGGCGCCCTTCGCGTGCCGCGCTCAGCTCTGGTTCAGTTCGAACCAGACCACCTTCCCGGTGCTCAGCCGCGTCGCCCCCCACCGCCGCGCCAGCTTGTTCACCAGGTACAGCCCACGACCGCCCTCGTCCGTCGCCCGCGCCTGCCGCAGCCGCGGCAACTGCGGTACGTCGTCGCCGACCTCGCAGCGCAGCACGTCCGTCCGCAGCAGCCGCAGAGTCACCGGCCTGGACGCGTACCGCACGGCGTTGGTGACGACCTCGCTGACGAGGAGCTCCACGGAGTCGCTGAGGTCCTCCATGCCCCAGCGGGACAGGGCGCGCCGGGCCAGCCGGCGGGCCCGGCCCGGTGCCGCGTCCTCGGGCTCCAGGAACCAGTACGCCACATCGCTCGGCGCGATCCCGTCGAAGCGGGCGGCGAGCAGCGCGATGTCGTCGTCACGGTCGCCCGGGCCGAGCATGTCGAGCACCTCGTCGCAGAGCGCCTCCAGCGGCGGCGGATGGTCCGGGCCGGTCAGCTGGGCGGTCGCGGCGAGCTTCTCGCGCAGCTGCTCTATGCCGGTCCACACGTCGCGCAGCCGGGACTCGACCAGCCCGTCGGTGTAGAGGAGCAGGGTCGCTCCGGCGGGGGCGTCCAGCTCCACGGCCTCGAAGTCGACGCCGCCCACGCCGATCGGCGCCCCCGGCGGCACCCGCAGCACCTCGGCGCGGCCGCCCAGATGCAGCAGGACCGGCGGCGGATGGCCGGCGTTGGCGATGGTGATGCGGTGCGAGACGGGGTCGTAGACGGCGTAGAGGCACGTCGCCATGCGGTCGGTGCCGAGGCGCTGGGCCTGTTCGTCGAGGTGGTGCAGGACCTCCTGCGGGGGCAGGTCGAGGCCGGCCAGGGTCTGGGCCGTGGTGCGCAGCTGGCCCATGATGGCGGCGGACGTCATGGAGTGGCCCATCACGTCGCCCACCACCAGCGCGACCCGGCTGCCGGGCAGCGGGATGGCGTCGTACCAGTCGCCGCCCACCCGCGCGGTCTCGGCGGCGGGCAGATAGCGGGACGCCAGCCGTACGCCGGTGGGCCGCGGGAGCGTCTCCGGCAGCATGGTGCGCTGCAGCTCGTCGGCGATGTACGCCTCGCGGCCGTACAGCACCGCCTTGTCGATGCCGAGGGCGCTGTGCGTGGCGAGCTGGGCGGCGACCAGGAGGTCGTCGGCCTCGAAGGCCATGCGCTCCGGGCGGCGCAGGAACAGCGCGGCGCCGATCACGCGGCGGCGGCCGCGCAGCGGGGCGAGGATCGCGCGCTGTCCGCCGGGTACGACGAACTCGCCGCCGTCGCCGAGGAGTTCGGGCAGGGCGGCGCGGGCGGCGGGCGCGTCCGTGAAGACCGGGCGGACCCCGCGCAGCACCTCGGCGAGCGCGCTGCCCGGCCGTACCTCGCACAGTTCGGCGCCGACCGCGTCGAGCCCCGTCATCTCCGGCGGCTCCGGCTGCAGGGCGGGCGAGAAGCCGCCCTCGGTGTCCCGCTCCGCGGGGATCCGGTCGGTGCGCCGCAGACGCAGCACGAGCGGGCCGGTGGGCCGCTCGTCGCCGACGGGCAGCGGGTCGCGCAGATAGACCAGGATCGCGTCGGAGAAGGTCGGCACGGTGGCCCGGCACAGGCCCATGACGATCTCGTCGAGGTCGATGCCGCGGGCGATCCGCCGGGTCGCGGCGCCGACGAACCGCAGCCGGTCGCCGTCCCGCCGCATCGGCGTGGGCTGCCCGGGCGCCGTCATTCCCTGCCCGGTACGGCGCTCCTGGCTGCCGGTCCCCTGCGACCGGTCCTGCTCGCCGCCGGGCTGGTCCGGGATGGTCTCGGGCACGGGGCGGGGGCGGTGCGTGCCGGGTTCCACTGCTTCTCCGGCGGCGGGCTGCGAGTGCTCGGGGCCGGTGCTGTCGGAGGGCGGCGAGGCCGGCTCCTTTCCCTTGCCGCACGGCGTGGCCGTACCCGGCGTCGACGGTGTCTCCCCGGAGCGTGCCTGTACGGGTAAACCGGTCCCGGGGGAAGAGGGCACCGGCGTCTGGGTGTGCAGGAGCGCCCCGCGGGGGTCCGCCGGGTCGGCGCCCGGCTGCGGGCGCTCGAAGGACATGGGGTGCTCCGTCACGCGTGTCGAATCCGTCCGTCCGGGGCTGCGCATCTCGAGCGCAGTTCGTCCCGCAGGAATCCCGATACCCGGAATACGTGTCCCCGGAACGGAATTCCCGCGTGGTCAGAGGCTGTTGTCGTGCCACCGCACAAGCCGCTCCGGCTCGTTGTGGTGTTGCCCTCGTACCCCTCGCTCACGTCCTGCCGCCCCTCGGTGACGATCGGTCAAGCCCAGCGCATGCTCCGGCAGTTGTTACCGCGCGCCCTTGCGGAGGACGATCCTACGGTTGTGGACCGGGGGCGCATCAAGAGTCTCACGTGGACACATGCGCGGGCGTACGGTCCCAGTCCTCCGGCAAAGACGGTACAGCCCAGGACGGATCCGGGCGCCAGTGCTGCCAGCCGTCGCTGAAGGGCGGGCCCCAGGCGCGGATCACCTCCACCGCGGACCGCCCCGCCCTGCGCACCTGTTCGGCGGCCGGGGCGTCCATCAGGCCGTCCTGCTGGGCCTGTGCGAACTCGTCCTCGTCCCGCCAGTGCCAACTGCGGTCCGGATGTACGGAGATGTCGAGGAAGTGGTCCTCGGAGTCGACCCCGCCCTCCCAGCGCACCAGCGGCGACTCAAGATTCACGTACCAGTTCTTGAACTGCCAGCCAGGCTCCCAGAACAGCCACACCGACCAGGGTTCCCCGGGCCGCGCCAGCTTCAGCACGCCCGTGCCGAACCAGTGGTCGAGCTGGACGGTACGGGGCTTGGTGTAGCGGGACCGGAGGGGCTCGACGTGCACCGGGGTGCCGTCGGCGAGGACGGGCCGCACGCACTCGGTGCCGGGTGCCAGCCAGACGGCGAGCAGTTCGTCGTCGTCCCGGACGACGGTGACCGGGCGGGCGATGTGGAAGCGCTCTCCGGCGTTCTCCCGGTAGCGCCACAGGACCTGGGTCCCGGGGGTCCAGAACCCCGCCCGCGCCGCCGGAACCGCGTCCGCTTCCGCTCTCATCGCTCCACCCTCTGCCATGCACAGATATTAGGTGCCCCGGGCATACGACGCTGCGGTGCGCGTCACGGTTCGCGACGGTGCGGCAAATGGTTACGGACGCGTCATCCGCAGGACATCCAGGGCCTCGTCGAGCTGCTCCACCGTGAGGTCGCCGCGCTCCACGTACCCGCTCTCCAGGACGACTTGACGGATCGTCCTCCGCTCGGCCAGTGCCTTCTTGGCGACCTTGGCGGCCTCCTCGTAGCCGATGTACTTGTTGAGGGGAGTGACCACGGAGGGTGAGGACTCGGCGTACTCGCGCGCCCGCTCCCGGTTCGCGGTGATCCCGTCCACGGTCCGGTCGGCGAGCAGCCGCGAGACGTTGGCGAGCAGCCGGACCGACTCCAGGACGTTCCTGGCGATGACCGGCAGCATCACGTTCAGCTCGAAGTTGCCGGCGGCTCCGGCGGTGGCGACGGTGGCGTCGTTGCCCACGACCTGGGCGGCGACCATCAGCACGGCCTCCGGGATGACCGGGTTGACCTTGCCGGGCATGATCGACGAACCGGGCTGGAGGTCGGGCAGGGCGATCTCGGCGAGGCCGGTCCGCGGCCCGGAGGCCATCCACCGCAGATCGTTGGCGATCTTGGTCAGTCCGACGGCCACGGTCCGCAGCTGACCGCTCGTCTCGACGATCCCGTCCCGTGCGCCCTGTGCCTCGAAGTGGTTGCGCGCCTCGGTGAGCGGGAGGCCGGTGACACGGGCGACCTCCTCGATGACGGCGGCGGAGAAGCCGGGCGGCGTGTTGATGCCGGTGCCGACGGCCGTCCCTCCGAGGGGCAGCTCGGCGAGCCGGGGGAGCGCGGCGTACAGCCGCTCGACGCCGTAGCGGATCTGGGCCGCGTACCCGCCGAACTCCTGCCCCAGGGTCACCGGCGTGGCGTCCATCAGATGCGTCCGCCCGGACTTCACGACGTCGGCGAACTCCCCGGACTTGCGGGTGAGGGCGTCGGCGAGGTGCTCCAGGGCGGGGATCAGGTCGCGGGTGACGGCGGCGGTGGCGGCGATGTGGATGGAGGAGGGGAAGACGTCGTTGGACGACTGGGAGGCGTTCACATGGTCGTTGGGGTGTACGTCCCTGCCCAGCCGCTCGGTCGCGAGGGTGGCGATGACCTCGTTGGTGTTCATGTTCGACGAGGTGCCGGAACCGGTCTGGAAGACGTCGATCGGGAAGTGCTCGTCCCAGTCCCCCCGGGCGACCTCCGCGGCCGCCTCCTGGATCGCCTCGGCGATGTCCTTGTCGAGCACCCCCAGCCGCGCGTTCACCTTCGCCGCGGCGCCCTTGATCCGGGCCAGGGCCTCGATGTGGGCGCGCTCGATGCGCTGGCCGGAGATCGGGAAGTTCTCGACGGCACGCTGCGTCTGGGCCCGCCACTTGGCGTCGGCGGGGACACGGACCTCGCCCATGGAGTCGTGCTCGATGCGGTAGTCGCTCATGTCCGTATAGCGATCGGAGGGGCGGGGATGTTCCGGACCTTGGGCCGGCCGGGGGCGGCGACGCGGACGGCTGCGTCGGTCACCGGCCCGGAATGCCGAACCGGCCGGTGCACACGGGCTTTTCGGCGACCTCCGCGCAGGCCTGTGTCCCGCGCGGGTCCGACGCGGCCAGCATCGGGCTGCTGTATCCGTCCGACTTGTCGCCCGGGTACTCCGCGGTCAGCTCGTCCTGGCCCGACCTGATCGAGATCTCCCGCGCGCCGCCCGTCCGGGTGCGCAGCTCGGACCAGACCGTGGCGCACGACGGCGAGAACCGCAGCAGCACCACCTCGGCGGCCCTGGCGACCCTGCTCTCGGTGCGTGCGTCCCGGCCGCAGGTCTCGGAGGTGGGGAGTTCCCCCTGGCAGTCGCTGCCGTGGCAGGAGGCGGCCGTCCTGGGCGCCGCGGCGTGGCCGGGGTCCAGGACGTCCGCGGCGGCCGCGGTGACCGCCACGGTGGCGGCCATGGTGGCGAGGGCGACGACGGCGCGGCTCGGCCGGGGGATGCGGCGGCGCCGTACGGCGACGGGCGGCACGGGCGGGACCGGCTGCCGCCTTGCGACGGTCGCCCCGTCGGCCTGCGCGCGTGCGGCGGAGTCCCAGAGGGCGAGCAGCGGACCGGGATCGGCGTCGGCGAGCCGGCCGAGCGCCACGACCGCCGCCCGGGGCGGGAACTGATCGCCGTTCAGATAGCGGTGCCAGGTCGACTTGCTGAACGGGGTGACGCCTGCCAGTGCCGCCAGGCTGAGCCCCGTCCGCTGTCTGAGGGCACGCAGCCGCTCCGTCAGGAGCCGCTCTTCGTCCTGCGACGCGTCGGGCAGCGGCTGCCTCTTGACCGTCACGTGGCTCTCCATCTCGCTCCCTCGCCATGCCGGGGTGACCGCCCTGATGTTTTCCCGGCGGCGGGGCCCGGCCATACCGCGATCACCGGAATATGAAGGGGAGTTGACCGAGTTGACCTGCGATTACGCCGATCGGGGGTGTGATCGGCGGATTACCGGACGGCGCCTCCCGGCGGGCTCTTGAGGCCTGCCGGGAGGCACCGGGGATCACGACCGGTGCGGTCGAGGGGCAGTCAGCACCAGCGGACGGTGCTGAGGTTGTGCACGTAGCGGGCGGCGACGTAGCCCCTGTGGTGGGTGAGCCGGTACCAGCGGTGGTTGCCGCGCACACCGGAACCCCGCACCTTGCAGGTGATGGCCACACTGGAACCGACCGACCGTGAGCCGACGACGCGGTAGCCGGTGCCCGGACCGGAGCGGACGTTCAGCGGCAGGCGGTGGGTGGCGACGTGACCCCAGGTGTGGTTCCTGACGATGTGCCGGATGCCGTGGATGTGCCGGATGTGCCGGATGTGCCGGATGTGCCGGATCTGGCGGTGGTGGCGGGCTGCGCGGCCCTTCGCGTGGTGGCGGCCGTGGTGGCAGTTCGGCGACTTCGGCCTGGCGGGCAGCGTGGACGGCGCGGGGGCCGGCTGCCACGCCGGCACGGAGATCTGCGGGGGAGTGGAGTTCAGGGCGTGGGCCTGCGCGGCCGGCCCGGCGGAGGCGACGGCCGCCACCGGGAAGACGGCGACGACCGCGAACGCGGCCACAAGGCCGTTGCGCAGTGTGCGTCGGATCATGGGTTGTCCCTCCGAGATGACCTGCGGATCACGGGCTGTGATCCAGTCAGCACGGAGCGTTTCCGGCGAAGTTCACAAAGATGCCGTCCCGCTCGTTCCTGGGACGAACTGGGACGGCAGCCAGGCGTTCGGCGACGCCGTACGGCCATGTCGACGGTGTCCCGGGACGGTGTCTTTCAGCCCGTCCGGCGTTCGTTGTCTTTCAGCCCGTCCGGCGTTCGTTGTCTTTCAGCCCGTCCGGTGTTCGAGGACGAGGCCGTGCAGGCCGATGGGGGTCCGGGGCGCAGCTCCTGGAGGACGGGACGGGAAGGGTGCGGCGGGGGCGGGATCCATCCCCGCCGCACCCACAGGCACTACGCCAGCCCGGGACCCCGTACCGGAATGGACGTGAACGTCGGCGCCGGCGCCGGGTCCTGGAAGAAGTCGTTGCCCTTGTCGTCCACCACGATGAACGCCGGGAAGTCCTCGACCTCGATCTTCCAGACCGCCTCCATGCCGAGCTCCTCGTACTCGACGACCTCGACCTTCTTGATGCAGTCCTGGGCGAGGCGGGCGGCGGGGCCGCCGATCGACCCGAGGTAGAAGCCGCCGTGCGCGTCGCACGCGTCCGTGACCTGCTTGCTGCGGTTGCCCTTGGCGAGCATGACCTTGGAGCCCCCGGCAGCCTGGAACTGCTCGACGTAGGAGTCCATGCGCCCGGCCGTGGTCGGGCCGAACGAGCCGGAGGCGTACCCCTCGGGGGTCTTCGCCGGGCCCGCGTAGTACACCGGGTGGTCCTTCAGGTACTGGGGCATCTCCTCGCCCGCGTCCAGTCGCTCCTTGATCTTGGCGTGCGCGATGTCACGGGCCACGACCAGCGGACCGGTGAGGGAGAGGCGGGTCTTGACCGGGTGCTTGGTCAGCTCGGCGAGGATCGACTCCATCGGCTGGTTGAGGTCGATCTTCACGACGTCCGAGGACTCGTCGAGGTGCTCGTCGGTCGTCTCCGGCAGGAAGCGCGCCGGGTCGGTCTCCAGCTGCTCCAGGAAGACGCCCTCGGCGGTGATCTTCGCGACGGCCTGACGGTCGGCCGAACAGGACACGGCGATGGCGACGGGGCACGAGGCACCGTGCCGCGGCAGCCGCACCACCCGCACGTCGTGGCAGAAGTACTTGCCGCCGAACTGCGCGCCGATCCCGATCTTCTGCGTCAGCTCGAAGACCTTCTCCTCCAGCTCCTTGTCCCGGAACCCGTGACCGAGCTCGGAGCCCTCGGCGGGGATCTCGTCCAGGTAGTGCGCGGAGGCGTACTTGGCGGTCTTCAGCGCGTACTCGGCGGACGTGCCGCCCACGACGATCGCCAGGTGGTACGGCGGGCACGCGGCCGTGCCCAGCGAACGGATCTTCTCCTCCAGGAACTTCATCATGGAGGCCTCGTTCAGGACGGCCTTCGTCTCCTGGTAGAGGAAGGACTTGTTGGCGGAGCCGCCGCCCTTCGCCATGAACAGGAACTTGTACGCGCCGCCGTCGGTGGCGTACAGCTCGATCTGCGCCGGCAGGTTGGAGCCGGTGTTCTTCTCGTCCCACATGGTGAGCGGCGCCATCTGCGAGTAGCGCAGGTTGAGGTTGAGGTAGGCGTCGTAGATGCCGCGGGACAGCGCGGACTCGTCGCCGCCCTCGGTCAGCACGTTCTGCCCGCGCTTGCCCATGACGATCGCCGTGCCGGTGTCCTGGCACATGGGAAGCACACCCGCGGCCGCGATGTTCGCGTTCTTCAGCAGGTCCAGCGCCACGAACTTGTCGTTGCCGGACGCCTCGGGGTCGTCGATGATCCGACGCAGCTGGGCGAGGTGGGCGGGCCGCAGATAGTGCTGGATGTCGTGGATGGCCTCGGCCGCCAGCTTGCGCAGCGCCTCCGGCTCCACCTTGAGGAACGTCCGCCCGTCGGCCTCGAAGGTGGAGACACCTTCGGAGGTCACCAGCCGGTACGGGGTGGTGTCCTCTCCCATGGGGAGCAGATCGGTGTACGCGAACTCAGGCATCTCAGCCCATTCCTCACTCGACAGACGGCGGCCCGCCGTCATTGGCGGGCGCTCACCAGCGTAGAACCTGCCGCTGACACCGGGCTTGTGAGGTAGGGCTCAGTTCGAGAACCGTATGGGTTTTCCACAGGCCTCGATGAGGGGTAGTCGCGATCTATCGCGTTTCGGTACGCTGCTGTCGTGGACCTTCAGAAGAGCGACCGACACCAGGACACGGCACCGCGGGCCTCCGAACTGCGCGCTTCGGACGCCGACCGTGACCGCATCGCCGACCTCCTGCGCGACGCCCTCGCCGAGGGGCGCCTGACCTCCGACGAGCACGCCGAGCGCGTCGAGGGCGTGCTCGCCGCCAAGACGGTCGGCGAACTGGAGGTCTTCATACGGGACCTGCCCGCGGCCCATCAGCACCGCGCGGCCCCCGCCTTCGCCGCCGCCCCGAACCGCCCCACGGTGGGCGCCATCCCCGCCGATCCGGACGACAACGTGGTGGCGGTCTTCAGCAGCGCCGTCCGCAAGGGCCGCTGGCGCGCCGGACGCCGTATCCATGCGTACGCGATCTTCGGCAGCGTGGAGATAGATCTCAGCGAGGCCCTCTTCGAGTACCAGCAGGTCGCGATCAAGACGTTCTCGTTCTGCGGCAGCGTCGAGGTCCGCGTCCCGGAGAACGTGTCGCTGCGCGGCACCGGCGGCGGTGTGCTCGGCAGCTTCGAGGTGGACAACCTCGACTCGACCGAACCGAACGCCCCGGTCGTCTACGTCGACGGCTGGGCCGTGCTGGGCAGCGTCGAGGCGCGGCCGAAGCGGGGCAGGCTCGTCGCGGACATTCTGGACCGCGTTCATCACAAGGTTCAGCACAAGGTCGACAAGGGTTTGCGCAAACATCTGGATCGTTGACGGTTGCGAATCCGGCGGCGCCCGAAGGGAATTGGTCCACCCGTGGTCGTGCTCCCGGGGCGCTCGCGAGCACGCGAAATCCAGCGGTTCGGAACTCAGTGCATAGGCTCGCGCACAGCGGGTAGGCCTTGCTGCATCGTCGCTCGCTCGCGAAGCCGTCGTCAGGAGTAGACCGTGCTGCAACCGCCGCATTCGTCCCTGCAGGTAGCTGCCGTTCCGGCCCAGCGGGTGCCAGTGCGGGACAGGGACCAAGACGCTCCATGGCACACCGAGGCGGTGTGCCGGCGCGACGAGGCCGGCCTGTTCTTCGCACCCTCCAAGGAACCCACCGCCGCCCGGCTCTCCCGCGAGGAGGCGGCCAAGCGCGTCTGCGCCCGCTGCCCCGTCATGGTCGAGTGCCGCGAGCACGCGCTGCTGCAACCGGAGCCCTACGGCGTCTGGGGCGGCCTCACCGCCGCCGAACGCCGTGTGGTCCTGGCCAGGCGCCGCCGCCGCGACATGGAACTCCAGAAGACGGCACGCGCCCAGGGCCGCATAGCGGCAGCGGGCTGACGCCCCCACCCGCACGCGCCGATGGGGCGCCCCCACCGCACCGGGGGCGCCCCATCGCTGCTATTGCCGCCGTGCGCTTCGAGAGCGGGCGGCACCGCATTTCTTCAGGGGCGCGGGGCTGTGCCGATGTGCGGCTCCGCCGCGTGGGCGCGACCAGCCACACTCGACCCGCACCCGCCAACGCACGGAACTCCCCGAGCTATTTGGCGCGGTCAAAGTCAATCGCGCTGTAAGCCCGCAGCTTGCTCAACCGATGCTCGGAGTTGATCTGCCGCACCGTCCCCGACTTCGACCGCATCACGATCGACTCGGTGGTGGCGGTCTCCGACCGGTACCGGACCCCCCGCAGCAACTCCCCGTCCGTGATCCCGGTGGCGACGAAGAACACGTTCTCGCCGGCGACCAGGTCGTCGGTGGTGAGTACCCGGTCGAGATCGTGCCCGGCGTCGATCGCCCGCGCCCGCTCCTCGTCGTCCTTCGGCCACAGCTTGCCCTGGATCGTGCCGCCCAGACACTTCACGGCGCACGCGGAGATGATCCCCTCCGGTGTGCCGCCGATCCCGAGCAGCATGTCGACGCCGGTGCCCTCGCGCAGCGCGTAGATCGACCCGGCGACGTCACCGTCGGAGATCAGCTTGATGCGCGCACCGGCCTCCCGGATCTCCTTGATGATCCCCTCGTGCCGCGGCCGGTCGAGGATCACCACCGTCACGTCCTCCGGCGTGGATCGCTTGGCCTTGGCGACGCGGCGGATGTTCACGGCCACCGGCGCGTCGATGTCGACGAAGTCGGCCGCCTCGGGTCCCGTGACCAGCTTGTCCATGTAGAAGACGGCGGACGGGTCGAACATCGACCCCCGGTCCGCGGCCGCCAGCACGGAGATCGCGTTCGGCATGCCCTTGGCCGTCAGCGTGGTCCCGTCGATCGGGTCGACGGCGATGTCGCACTCCGGCCCGGTCCCGTCCCCGACCCGCTCCCCGTTGAAGAGCATCGGGGCCTCGTCCTTCTCGCCCTCGCCGATGACGACCACGCCGTTCATCGACACGGTGGAGACGAGGGTCCGCATGGCGCGCACCGCGACACCGTCGGCGCCGTTCTTGTCGCCCCGGCCGACCCAGCGGCCCGCGGCCATCGCGGCTGCTTCGGTCACCCGGACGAGTTCGAGGGCGAGGTTGCGGTCGGGGGCTTCACTGGGGACTTCGAGTTCGGACGGCAGATGATGATGCTCGGTCATCGAGGCGCACCTTTCTGATACGACGACGGCCGGATGAGGGTTCGACCCTCGACTCTATCGTCAGTCCGACAAAATGAGCAGGGGACCCCACGGATGAGCGAGCCGGGCACCTGCGACGATAGGGGGCGTGGCAGGTTCGAACGGCAAGCAGAAGACGGTCCGGGACATGGTCCTCTCCCTGGGCCTCATCGGGATCGCGGCGGCACTCATCTACGTGTTCATCCCGCACGACGACTCGCCCCGGGAGCTCCCACGGGTCGACTACCGCGTCGAACTGCTCACGGCGCGCCGCGCCGCGGCCTACCCGGTGGCCGCACCCGAGGGCCTGTCCAAGGACTGGAAGGCCACGTCGGTCCGCTTCCAGGGTGACCGGTTCGACGCCTGGCACCTGGGCTTCCACACCCCCGGCGGCCAGTACGTGCAGGTCGAGCAGTCCACCCAGAAGCCGTCGGAGTTCATCGACGAGGCCACCCAGGGCTCGACGGTGACGAAGGCCACGGAGCAGATCGACGGCCGCACCTGGACCCGCTTCACCGGCGGCCGCTACGACGCCCTCGTGCTCCCGGGCAAGGCCTCGACGACCGTGGTCGCGGGCACGGGCTCGTTCCAGCAGCTGACGGAGATGGCGCAGGCGCTGAAACTGGCGTAGCCGTCCCGCGCGCGGGACGCGTACGGGGCACGGGACGCGTACGGGAGAGGCCCCCGGCTTCGTCGCCGGGGGCCTTCGTCGTGCGGGGCGTGCAAGGTGGTGCGGGGGCGTGCGAGGTGGTGCGGGCTCGTGCGGGCCGCTCAGACCGTCGTGACGACCTGCTCGTACGCCAGGCGCGGGGAGCGCGGGAACCAGGCGTCCTCGCCCGGCTTGCCGATGTTGACGACCATCAGCGGGGTGTGGTCGTCGTCCAGGAACTCCTTCTGGACGCCCGCGAAGTCGAGACCGGTCATCGGGCCGGCGGCGAGACCCGCGGCACGGACACCGATGATGAAGTAGGCGGCCTGCAGCGCGGCGTTCAGGCCGGCGGCACCCTCGCGGGCCGGGCGCTCGGAGAAGAAGACGTCCTTGGCGGCCGGGAAGTGCGGGAAGAGGGTCGGCAGCTCCTCGTGGAACTCGTTGTCCGCGGAGAGGATCGCGACCAGCGGGGCCGTGGCGGTCTTGGGCTGGTTGCCCTCGGCCATGTGCCGCACCAGGCGCTCACGGGCCTCGGCGGAGCGGACCAGGGTGACGCGCAGCGGCGACTGGTTGAAGGCGGTCGGGCCGTACTTGACCAGGTCGTAGATCGCCTGGATCTGCTCGTCGGTCACCGGCTCGTCGGTGAAGGTGTTCGCGGTACGGGCCTCGCGGAAGAGCAGGTCCTGGGCGGCGGGGTCAAGAACGAGAGACATGCGGCAACTTCCTCGGGGTGGCGCCTGGATCCGTACCGGACCGCGGTCCGGATCCACTGACAGGACCGACCGTACGCCAAGGAAGGTTCAAAGTTCAACAACAACCGGGGCGTGGTGATCCGCTTCACAGAGGACCACCGGTACCTCGCCCTGCCGTGCGCTACTCGCCGCCGTCCGCTTCCCCGGACTTTTCCTCCGCGAGAGCCGCGTCCAACCGGGCCCGCGCCCCGTCCAGCCAGCGCCGGCACACCTTGGCCAGCTCCTCACCCCGTTCCCAGAGCGCCAGGGACTCCTCCAGCGTCGTACCGCCCGCCTCGAGCCGCCGTACGACCTCGATCAGCTCGTCCCGTGCCTGCTCGTAGCCGAGCGCCTCATCCACCTTGCTGGTCATCCGCCCACCCTATGCATCGACTCGAACCGTGCCCCGGTCCCCGCGTTCTCAGTCGCCCCGGACCACCGTGAACTCGCCCTCCGCCACTCGCGCCCGCAGCCTCTCGTCCGCCGTCACCTCGTCCGGGGCGCGGACGACATGGCCGTCGGCCTTCTGCAGCACGGCGTAACCGCGCTTCAGGGTGGCGGCGGGGGAGAGGGCCACCACGCGCGCGTGCGTGTGCGTCAGCTCGGAGGAGGCGCGGTCGAGGAGATGCCCGAGCGTGCGCCGCGACCGGTCGACCAGTGAGGCGACATGATCGGCCCGTTCGTCGATCATCCGGTGCGGATCCTCTATCGAGGGCCGGGCGAGCGCCTGGGCGAGCCCGCGCTCCTCCCGCTCGACGAGCGCCTCGACGCACCGCCGCGCCCGGTTGCGCAACTGCTGCACGCGCTCGTACTCCTCCCCGACGTCCGGTACGACCTTCTTGGCGGCGTCGGTGGGCGTGGAGGCCCGCAGGTCGGCGACGTAATCGAGGAGCGGATTGTCCGGCTCGTGCCCGATCGCCGACACGACCGGCGTACGGCACGCGGCCACGGCGCGCACGAGCTGCTCGTCGGAGAACGGAAGGAGGTCCTCCACGCTTCCGCCCCCGCGCGCGACGATGATGACGTCCACCTCGCCGGCCTCGTCGAGCTCCTTCACGGCCTGCACGACCTGCGGGACGGCGTGTACGCCCTGCACGGCGACGTTGCGTACCTCGAAGCGGACGGCGGGCCAGCGGTGCCGGGCGTTCTCCAGGACGTCCCGCTCGGCGGCGGAGGCGCGGCCGCAGACCAGCCCGATGAGCTGCGGCAGGAAGGGCAGGGCCTTCTTCCGCCCGGGCGCGAACAGTCCCTCGGCGGTGAGGGACTTCTTCAACTGCTCCAGCCGCGCGAGGAGTTCACCGACCCCCACCGGCCTTATCTCGGCGGCCCGCAGGGACAGCTGCCCCCGCGGCGCGTACCACTCCGGCTTCGCGAGTACGACGACCCGCGCACCCTCGCTCACCACATCGGCGACGGCGTCGAACACCTGGCGGTAGCAGGTGACGCCGACGGAGATGTCGTGCGACGGATCCCGCAGGGTCAGAAACACCACCCCGGCGCCGGGACGCCGCGAGAGCTGAGTGATCTGCCCCTCGACCCAGACGGCCCCCAGCCGGTCGATCCACCCCCCGATGAGCCGCGAGACCTCACCGACGGGCAGGGGCGCTTCCGCGGACGTGTTGAGAGCCATGCCGCGAGCGTATCGGCCGAGGCTGACACTCCAGCTCGTCCGGCGATCGAGGACGAGGCCGTTCAGGCCGAAAAGCAGGGGGCCTGGGGGCGGCGGCCCCCAGGGACGGGACGGGTAGGGGCGGCGGAGGCGAACCGAAGATCGCACAGGTGCGCGATCTTCGGCCCCCCGAACGCGGCCTTACGATGGATCGCATGACTGCTTCGCCTGGCCGCCGTGTCCTGCTCGCCGCCCCCCGTGGCTACTGCGCGGGTGTGGACCGCGCCGTGATCGCCGTCGAGAAAGCCCTGGAGCAGTACGGGGCTCCGATCTATGTCCGGCACGAGATCGTGCACAACAAGTACGTCGTGCAGACCCTGGAGAAGAAGGGCGCCGTCTTCGTCGAGCGGACGGAGGAGGTCCCCGAGGGGAACATCGTCATGTTCTCCGCGCACGGTGTGGCCCCCGTCGTCCATGAAGAGGCCGCGCGCGGCAGGCTCGCCACCATCGACGCGACCTGCCCGCTCGTCACCAAGGTCCACAAGGAAGCCGTCCGCTTCGCGAGCGAGGACTACGACATCCTGCTGATCGGGCACGAGGGCCACGAGGAGGTCATCGGCACCTCCGGCGAGGCCCCCGAGCACATCCAGCTCGTGGACGGGCCGAAGGACGTCGCCAAGGTCGAGGTCCGCGACCCGTCCAAGGTCGTCTGGCTGTCCCAGACCACCCTCTCCGTCGACGAGACCATGGAGACCGTCGACGCACTGCAGGAGAAGTTCCCGCAGCTGATCTCGCCGCCCAGCGACGACATCTGCTACGCCACGCAGAACCGCCAGCTCGCGGTGAAGCAAATGGGCGCCGAGGCCGAGCTGGTGATCGTCGTCGGCTCCCGCAACTCCTCCAACTCCAAGCGGCTCGTCGAGGTCGCCAAGCTCGCGGGCTCCCGCGAGGCGTACCTGGTGGACTTCGCCGACGAGATCGACGAGACCTGGCTGGAGGGCGTGTCCACGGTCGGCGTCACGTCCGGTGCCTCCGTCCCCGAGGTCCTGGTCGAGCAGGTCCTCGACTGGCTCGCGCAGCGCGGCTTCGAGGACGTCGAGATCGTCAAGGCGGCCGAGGAGTCCATCACGTTCTCGCTGCCCAAGGAGCTCCGCCGCGACCTGCGCGAGCAGGCGGCGGCGCTGATCGCGGAGCGAACCGGCACCTCGCCTGAGTGACTGTCAGTCGTCCGTCGTAACGTAGAGCCATGCAGATCTTCGGTGTGGACATCGGCGGATCCGGGATCAAGGGCGCCCCTGTGGACCTGGACAAGGGCGACCTGGCGGAGGAGCGCTGCAAAGTGCTCACTCCGCACCCGGCGACGCCCGACGGCGTGGCCGACGGCGTGAAGCAGGTCGTCGAGCACTTCGGCTGGACGGGTCCGGTCGGCCTCACCTTCCCGGGCGTGGTCACCGGCGGATCCACCATCCGCACGGCGGCCAACGTCGACAGGAGCTGGGTCGACATGGACGCGCGCGCGTTGTTCGGCTCCCGCCTGGGCGGCCTGCCGGTGACGGTGGTCAACGACGCGGACGCGGCGGGCGTCGCCGAGATGCACTTCGGCGCGGGCCGGGGCCGCCGCGGCACGGTCATCCTGCTGACCTTCGGCACCGGCATCGGCAGCGCCGTCTTCGTCGACGGCACCCTGGTGCCCAACACCGAACTGGGCCACCTGGAGCTGCACGGCCACGACGCGGAGAAGCGCGCCTCCAGCAAGGCCAGGGAGGACGGCGAGCTGACCTGGGAGCACTGGGCCCGCCGCGTCACGAAGTACCTCGCCCACGTCGAGATGCTCTTCTCGCCCGACCTGTTCATCATCGGCGGCGGCGTCAGCCGCAAGTCCGAGAAGTTCCTGCCCTTCATCGAGGGCATCAAGGCGGAGATCGTCCCGGCGCAGCTGCAGAACAACGCGGGGATCGTGGGGGC
Source organism: Streptomyces guryensis (assembly GCF_021261325.1). Taxonomy (GTDB): domain Bacteria; phylum Actinomycetota; class Actinomycetes; order Streptomycetales; family Streptomycetaceae; genus Streptomyces; species Streptomyces guryensis. Next base: position 304,075 of record NZ_JAJSBI010000003.1, read on the forward strand.
GGCGATGCACGCCGCGGAGAGCTAGGCCCGGCCGGGGCCCGGCCTAGTACGGGGGCGGGCGGTGGCGGTCGGTGTGCCGGTGGCGCATCAGGGCGGCCTTCCGTACGGTCACGATCAGGCCCGCGACGAGGGTCCCCCCGTACAGCCACCCGGCCTGCGTGGCCAGCGCCGTCACCAGTCCCATCAGCCGGCCGAGCAGCCCGCCGCTGCTGTCGGCCACCGGGAGCAGGCCCGCCGCGAAGGCGATCGGTACGACCACGGGTGCGGTCGCCAGGTCGCCCTTGCGCACCCAGACCGCGGTCAGCAGGCACACCGGCAGGAACAGCACGCCGTACAGCGTCAGCGACGCCCCGAACAGCAGCTGGTCGAGACAGCCGAGCGCGAACATCACCGCCCCGCAGAACAGACCGCTGCCCAGGCCGGTCAGCCGGGGGTTGGGCAGCCGCCGCACGGCCTCGGCCGGCGGCGGGACCGGCTGCCGTGCCGCCGCCGGGCGGGTCGAAGGGCGGCGCTGTGCGGCAGACCGCGCACCACCGCCCCCACCGCTTCCGCCGCGCTTCGCCTGCGGGGGCAGCGGGGGCTTGCCGCGTCGCGTTCCGTTGTGCGGGGGTCGCGTCCCGTGTTGCTCCACCGGACCAACTTAGGTCGGTTTATGTGTGCAATCGCCCCTGAGACACGCCGAGGGGCGGAGCTTGGCCAAGCGTTCGACGGGGCGCCGGAGCGGGGACCGGTACGCCGTAGACTGGTGGATCGGCCCGCCCGTGCACCGAAGAAGGACCGGGCCCGCAGCCCCAGTCCCCCTGATGTCTCTCACGTACGGGAAGTCGCAACGTGTCGCTCACGATCGGAATCGTCGGTCTGCCGAATGTCGGCAAGTCGACCCTGTTCAACGCCCTGACCAAGAACGACGTGCTCGCGGCCAACTACCCGTTCGCCACGATCGAGCCCAACGTGGGCGTGGTCGGCGTCCCCGACGCCCGGCTCACCAAGCTGGCCGAAATCTTTTCCTCGCAGCGCATCCTTCCGGCGACCGTCGACTTCGTCGACATCGCGGGCATCGTGAAGGGCGCGTCCGAGGGCGAGGGCCTGGGCAACAAGTTCCTCGCGAACATCCGTGAGTCCGACGCGATCTGCCAGGTGATCCGCGCCTTCAAGGACGAGAACGTCGTGCACGTCGACGGCAAGGTCTCGCCGAAGGACGACATCGAGACGATCAACACCGAGCTGATCCTCGCCGACCTCCAGACCATCGAGAAGGTCCTGCCGCGCCTCCAGAAGGAGTCGCGCATCAAGAAGGACGTGGCCCCCAAGGTGGCGGCGGTCGAGGCGGCGAAGGAGATCCTGGACAAGGGCGACACGCTGTTCTCGGCGGGCATCGTCCAGGGCTCCGGCAACGAGGAACTCCTCCACGACCTGCACCTCCTGACCACCAAGCCCTTCCTCTACGTCTTCAACGTCGACGAGGACGAGCTGGTCGACGAGGACTTCAAGGCCGAGCAGCGCGCCCTGGTCGCCCCCGCCGAGGCGATCTTCCTCAACGCCAAGCTGGAGGCGGACCTCGCCGAGCTCGACGAGGAGGACGCCATGGAGCTCCTGGAGTCCGTCGGCGCCGAGGAGCCGGGCCTCACCACGCTCGCGCGTGTGGGCTTCAACACCCTCGGCCTGCAGACCTACCTCACGGCCGGCCCCAAGGAATCCCGCGCCTGGACCATCAAGAAGGGCGCCACCGCCCCCGAGGCCGCCGGGGTCATCCACACCGACTTCCAGAAGGGCTTCATCAAGGCGGAGGTCATCTCCTTCGCGGACCTGGTGGAGACGGGCTCGGTCGCCGAGGCCCGCGCGAAGGGCAAGGCGCGTATGGAGGGCAAGGAGTACGTGATGCAGGACGGAGATGTGGTGGAGTTCCGCTTCAACGTGTAGCGGGTGACACACCGCCACGTCGCTGATCTGGCAAACATGCAGGTCGGAAGGGGTCCGACTCCTCGGAGTCGGGCCCCTGGTCTTTTCCCGTGCAGGGATGACGTGAGAGCGCCGGCGCTGGACCGTGCACTGTTCAGAGCCCGGTCAGCCGCTTTGCCGACGGGCACGCAGAGCGGTCCAGTGGCGCAGGCGCTCGGTGATCTGGGCTTCGTAGCCGTTGTGGGTGGGCTGGTAGTACGTCTCGCGGTCCATGTCGTCGGGGAAGTAGTCGTCACCGGAGAACCCGGCGGTTGTGTCCGGGTCGTACTGGTAGTCCTTTCCGTAGCCGAGGTCCTTCATCAGCCGGGTCGGGGCGTTGAGGATGTGGGCGGGTGGCATGAGCGAGCCGGTGTGGCGGGAGGATCGGTGTGCCGCGTTGAGGCCGCGGTAGACGGCGATGGACTTGGGGGCGGTGGCGAGGTAGACGACGGCCTGGGCGATCGCCAACTCGCCCTCGGGGGAGCCGAGCCGCTCGTACACGTCCCAGGCGGCGAGTGCCTGCTGGACGGCGTGCGGGTCGGCCATGCCGATGTCCTCGTTCGCGAAGCGGACCAGACGGCGGGCCACGAACAGCGGGTCCTCGCCGCCGTCGAGCATGCGGGCGAGCCAGTACAGGGCCGCGTCCGGATCGGAGCCGCGCATCGACTTGTGCAGCGCGGAGATCAGGTTGTAGTGGCCCTCCTGCGCCTTGTCGTAAAGAGGGGCCCGCTGCTGGATGTGATGGGCGAGCCCGGCGGTGTCCAGGGGAGTCTCGGTGTCCGGGAGGGCCTGGAGCTGTTCGGCCATGTTGAGGAGGTAGCGGCCGTCGCCGTCGGCCATGGCGATCAGGGCGCGGCGGGCGTCGTCGTCCAGGGGCAGACGGTGGCCGGTGAGCTGCTCGGCACGGTCGAGCAGCGTGGACAGCGCTGCTTCGTCGAGGCGTTTGAGGACGAGGACCTGGGTGCGGGAGAGGAGGGCGCCGTTGAGCTCGAAGCTCGGGTTCTCCGTGGTGGCGCCGATCAGGGTGACGGTGCCGTCCTCGACGTAGGGGAGGAAGCTGTCCTGCTGGGCACGGTTGAACCGGTGGATCTCGTCGACGAACAGCAGGGTGCCCTGGCCGATACCGCGTCGGCTTCGTGCGGTGGCGAAGACCTTGCGCAGATCGGCCACGCCGGAGAAGGTGGCCGACACCGGTTCGAAGGCCAGCTTGCCGGCGTCCGCGAGGAGCCGGGCGACGGTCGTTTTCCCGACGCCGGGCGGGCCCCACAGGATGGCGGAGCTGAGGCGCTGCTGGGCGACCATGCGGCCCAGCGGGGCGTCCGGGGCCAGGAGGTGGTCCTGCCCTACGACCTCTTCCAGCCGGGTGGGGCGCAGGCGGTCGGCGAGGGGCCGGGCGGGCTCCTCGTCGAAGAGCGGCAGGGTCGCTTCGGTCGGTTCCATCGGTCTCTCGGGTCGTAGGGGGAGGGGTGCGGACGTGTGCGGACAGGAGGGGTGCGGACGTGTGCGGACATGACGAGCCTTGCACGGGGCACTGACAGGCGTCGGCTCAGCCGCTCGCGGGGAAGCTCGCGGAACTCATCGAGCCACGGGGCGTTCGCGTCGCGGCAGCCGCTCGGCGACCAGGTCGTAGGAATCCGCCCGTGTGCCGGTGCCGTAGGTGCGCGGGTCGACGGGCCGCTCGGCCCTGGGCAGGTGGGCGACGACGAGCAGGTAGGAGTCGGTGACGAGCTCCTCGACCAGCGTCCTGTCGATGCCTTCTCCGCTCTCCAGGGTGATCCAGTGCCTCTTGTTCATGTGGTAGCCGGGGGTGATGTGGCTGTACTGCTCCCGCAGGGCGTGGGCGTCGCCGGGGTCCGCCTTGAGGATCACGACGGGACGCCCCGGGACCTCTGTCATCAGCATGAACACCTTGCCGCGCACCTTGTAGACCTCCCAGTCGGGGCCGAAGGGGTGCTCCAGTCGGGCTCCGGGGAGTTCCTCCGCGCAGTCGGCGGCGGTCTTGTGCAGGGCCGATCCGTTCATGGGTGGTGAGCCTTCTCAGGTGGTGACGGACTGTGGCATCGAAGGAGGCGGAGGGCGCGCCGCGCGGGCGCGTTGGCACGTCCCATCCTTCCGTCGGAGCCGACTGGCAAGGCGGTAGGCTGCGGACACGTGATGGTCGACAAGCGACACTCCGGGCCGGGCAGGCAGGCCGGACCGACTGCGGTTCCGCTGTACGGCTTCCAGCCCCCGGTCGGCACTCCGTACGGCCTTGAGGTGAGTACCGTCGAGGACTTCTTCGCCCAGCACGACGACTGGCCGTGGAACCCGCCCCGTCCGGGCCGTGCCACCTTCCACTACCTGATCCTGGTCACCGAGGGCGAGTTGGCGCACGACGTCGACTACGTCACGCGGACCGTCACCCCCGGCCAGTGGCTGTGGGTGCGTCCCGGGCACGCGCAGTGCTGGCATCCTCCCGGCCCGGCCCGAGGCCCGTTCATCCTGTTCGAACCGGACATGCTGCGGCCCGACCTCGCCCGTCTCCTGGCCCCGCTCACCGCGCACGAGGCACCTGCCGTGCTGAGCCCGCACCCCGACGACATCGCCTGGCTCCAGCAGACGGCACTCCAGCTCCTGGACGAACACCGCGCACTGGGGCGCCGGCCCCTCGACGTCCACCACGCCCTGCGGCGCAGCCTGCTCGAATCGCTGCTGCTGCGCCTGGCCAACTCCCCGGGCGTCGTCCCTGCCGGCACGGCCACGGCCAACACCGGCCGTGCCGACAGGTACGGACGCTTCCTGGATGCCCTGGAGCTGCACTTTCGCGAACTGCACCAAGCCGCGGACTACGCCGAGCTGCTCGGCTGCTCGGTCCGCACCCTCAGTCGTACCGCACGGGACGCCACCGGCAAGGGGGTGCGTGAACTCATCGACGAGCGGCGCCTCCTGGAAGCCCGGCGCCTGCTGGGAGGTGCCCGGTGGGATGCCCGGACCGTGGCCGTCCACCTCGGCTTCAGCGATCCCGCGAACTTCGGCCGCTTCTTCCGCGACCGCACCGGCCTCACCCCGGCCGCCTTCGCGGCCCCCGACACCACGAACCACCCGTGAGCGGAGCGCGGCGGCGGTTGACGGATCTCTGACCGTCCGCGGGCCGACCACCTTGCGGGGTCAGGCCTGCGGTGGGTGACGAACACCGGGCCGCGCACGGCCTTCTGGCTTTCAGCACGGTCGACCGAGCCCGGCCCTCAGGTCGTCTGCCGCACCGCTGAGGCTCGACCTCGACGGCGGCTCACCGGTGCCGCATTCCCATGCAGTGCCTGCTCGGCCGGCTTCCCAGGGTTCGCCGGACCCGCTGCAGGCCGCCCGGGCCTCCCCTCGGCGGCCTGGGCCATGTGAAGAAGAGAAGCAGGGAAGTGTCACCTGCTGACCACCAGGTGACCGCTGCCCACCGGGCTCTTTGCCGGATCCCAGGAAACGATTGGGAGACGTCAGCGCGAGCAACCGGCCGCCGATGCACCGCGCGAAAATACCCGAACCACCGTTGGAAGGACATGCCATGACCGCCACCGCTCCCAAGGCCCCAACTGCACCAGGGGTCCGGTCCTGGTGGGGGATCCCGTACGCCACCGCCGAGCGATACCGCCGCCCCGTGGTCGCGGTCTTCGACCCGGACCGCCCCTACGACCGCAAGGGCGTCGTCTCCGTCCAGCCCGACAGCGGCGACTGGCTCGAAGCGGACAGCGGGATGGGGGAGGACTGCCTGAACCTGAACGTGTGGGCCCCCGAGCAGCCGGCCGGCAAGGCGCTCCCGGTGACCGTGTACATCCACGGCGGCGGATTCGAGTACGGCGCGAACACACAGATCACCTCGAACGCCGCCGGTCTCGCCGCGTCCGGGCGGGTGGTGAGTGTGTCGATCAACTACCGGCTCGGCGCCCTGGGCGCGCTCTCGCTGTCGCAGTACGGCGGGCTGCTCGCCGAGGCCGACAACCTCTTCCTGCAGGACGTCATCGCCGCGCTGACCTGGGTCAGGCAGAACATCGCCCACTTCGGCGGCGACCCCGACCAGGTCACGGTCTACGGCCACAGCGCCGGCGCCTACTCCACCTTCGGACTGCTCGGCGCCTCCTCCGCCAACGGCCTGTACCGGCGACTGGCCGGGTTCTCCGGCGGGCCCGCTCGTATCGTCCCGGCCTGGTGGGCCGAGGAGCTCGCGCACCGGTTCGTCACCGAACTCGGCGTCGCGGACAACCCCGACAAGCTGCTCGGCCTCGACGCGGCTTCCCTGATGGCCGCCCTGCGCAAGGTCTGTCCGACAGATCTCGGAGTCCGTGGCGGGGTGGACAACCAGGCGACCGGCGTCGTCCTGCACACCGGACGGCCCGGCGCGGTGGTGCACGCCCACCCCATGGATGTCCTGGCCTCGGGCTCCCACCGTGACGTCGACGTGCTGCTGAGCATGGCGAGTGACGACATGGGCTGGTGGGTGGCGAACGATCTCGACCGTTTCGACCCGCACACGCTCGACCGTGTCACCGACGAGGTCGTCCGGTGGCGCATTCCCCGCTCCCGGGCGAAGAAGATCGTCGATGCCCACGACCAGGGCGCCCGTACCCCGGCCGAGGTCCGTGCCGCGCTCATGGCGGACTACCTCTTCGCGCTCCCCGCCGCCCGCGGCGCCCTGGCGCACGCCGCGGCGGGCGGCAACGCCCATCTCCTGATGATCGGGCCCGCCGTGGGTGCGCCCGCCGTACACGGCACCGAGATGTACGCCCTGGTCGGTCAGGAGAAGCCGGGCCGCAGTCCCGAACTGGCCGAGCGTGACACGCGTGTCCGCGACGTCGTGCTCGACTTCGCCACCGGCGGGCAGACCCGTCTGTGGCCCGCCGTCACGGACCGGCCCATCTCGGGGAGCGTCGGCAACCCGCCCTTCGAGGCCGATGCCCACTACCAGGCGGCGCTCGACCTGTGGGAGGGCATCGACCGCCCCTGACGGCCACCGGGCGATACGGCACCGCGCACCACGGGGCGAACAGGACAAGGAACTCGACATGAGTCAACCGACAGCAGCCGGCGGCGCCGCACAGGCGACGATGCGGGCCGTCGTCGTCACCCGGCCCGGCGGCCTCGACGCACTGGAGATCAAGGACGTCCCGGTGCCCGTCCGCAAGCCCGGCTGGGTGCGGATCAAGGTGAAGGCGTTCGGCGTCAACGAGTCCGAGGTCACCACCCGCAAGGGTGAGTCGGACGCGGAGGTCACCTACCCGCGCATCCCCGGCATCGAGGGCGTCGGCCTCGTCGACCTGGCCGACGAGGACAGCGGGCTGCGGCCGGGACAGCAGGTGGCCACGATGATGGGCGGCATGGGCCGCTCGTACGACGGCGCGTACGCCCAGTACGTGACTGTCCCAGCGGCGCAGGTCATCCCGTTCGAGACCGGCCTGCCGTGGGATGTCGTCGGTGCGCTGCCGGAGATGTTCCAGACCGCCTACGGATCGCTGACCACCGGCCTGGACCTCCGGGCCGGGCAGACGCTGCTGATTCGCGGAGGCACCTCCACGGTCGGGCTGAGCGCGGCCACGATCGCGAAGGATTTGGGAGCCACCGTGCTGGCCACCACCCGCAGCCCAAAGAGGGCAGGCGAACTGCGGGCCGCGGGCGTCGACCATCCCCTCGGCGACAACGGCACCATCGCCGACCAGGTGCGCGAGCTGATGCCGGACGGTGTCGACGCCGTACTGGAGCTGGTGGGCTGCTCGGTCCTGGCCGACACCCTCCGCACCGTCCGCCGGCACGGCACGGTCTGCTTCACGGGAGCCCTGGCGGGCCAGTGGACGATTCCCGACTTCTCCCCGTTCATGATTCCGGGCGGGGTGCGGCTGACGTCCTACGGCGGTCAGGCCGCCGACCTCCCGGCCGACGTCCTCGCCCACCAGCTCCAGGCCATCGCCGCGGGGCGCCTCAGAGTCCCGGTTGCGAAGGTCTACCACGGTCTGGGGCAGGTCCGTGACGCCCAGGCCGACGTCGAGTCCGGCACCACGCCGGGCAAGCACGTCGTCGTCCTGGACGACTGAGACCCGGCGCCGTCAGACCTTGGCGGGCTGCGCACCGCTGACGGCGGTCCGCTCGGCCGCCCGGCCCCGCAGTCCTCTTCGCAGCAGCGAGGTGACCAGCAACGACAGTACGGCCATCGTGGCCATCGCCCAGCCCACCGCACGGGTGGCGCCGAGGAGCTGGGCGAGGCCGCCGGCCAGCAGGGCGCCCAGCGCCTGGCCCACCATCAGGCCGGTGCCGGAGAGGCCGAAGGCCTGGCCGCGAATGTCCTCGGGGGTGAGACGCACCAGCCGCTCCTGCAGTGGAAGCGACGCCGCGTAGCCGAAGGCGGAGACGCAGACCAGGGCCACCGCCACCGGTGTCGGCAGTGACAGCGGGAACGCCAGGAACGGTGCCGCCAACAGGACGCGCAGCGGCAGGATCAGCCTGTCCCGTACGGCCTCGGCGACGAAACGGCCGACCACGATGTCGCCGACGAGCATGCCGACCGCTCCCGCGGCCAGCAGATATCCGGCGTGGCCGTTGGCGTACGGGATGAACAGTGCCTCGCATCCGACGATCAGGCCGTTGGGGATCCACATCATCAGGTAGAGGGGACGGATCGTCGGCGAGGTGAGCAGTTCGCGGTTGATACGGCGGCTGCGTTCGACGACCTTGCCCCGGGCGCGCGGCGGGCGGTCCGACAGTCCCGTCCTCGCGGTGACGCCCGCGGTGACGGCGGCCAGGGCGGCGATCGCGAACAGCCAGGACGGTGACACCACGGCGAGCAGCACGGCCCCGATGGCGTTGCCGATGATCTGCATGCCGCCGACGGTGATGTTCATCGTGGCCCGGGCCAGCACGTACGCGTCCTTCGGCACGATCTCCGACAGCAGCGCGAGGACGGTGCCCGACGTGGCCGCCATCGCCACGTATCCGCCGGCCAGGATCGAAAAGCGCGTCCACCAGTTCAGACCGGGCAGCGACTGGAGCGTCGCGGTCAGCGTCGCGATGGCCGCCATGAGGACCATCGCGGTGCGCGGGCGCAGCAGGTCCGAGGTGGCCAGCAGATAGCGCGCGGTGAGGAGTTGGACCAGCGGCCCGCCGAAGAGGGAGACCGCAGTCAGGAACGGAGACCCCGTCTGCTCGTACATCACCGTGCCCAGCGCCAGGCTGGAGAGCACCACGCCCGTCATGGTGAACAGACGGACCACGAACAGGACGCGGAACTCCCGGATCGCGAAGATCTCCCGGTACGTCGTCATGAGGCGGAGACCGTGTCGATCCGGACCCCGGCGACGACCTCCCGGCACAGCTCGACCGCCTGCGCGGAGGTCGAGGCCGTGGCCACTACATAGCCGACCCGGGAGCGGGAGTTCCGGATGGCGGGGATCCGGTCCCCGGCCTTCAGTGGAAGGTGCAACTTGAGGACACCGGGCAGGCCCTGCCACCGCTGCACGCCGGTGATCGCGGTGACCGTTCCCGGCGGCGGAGTGAAGAAGCGGATGGCGGCGGCGCCGGGGACCGTGTCCTTCGGCTGCCGCGGTCCCGCCCGGTGCAGGGCCCACTGGACGGTGAGGTCGAGCAGGTCGTGTCCCGTGGCCTGGCGGACGAGTGTGGCGATGGAGTCACCGCCGACCCGGGTGTGCGTCTCGATGACCTCGGGGCCCGAGGGCGTCAGCCGCAGCTCGGTGTGGCTGACGCCGTCGGTGATGCCCATGACGTCGAGGAAGTCGGCGACGTACTTCCTGATCGCCGCCGCGGCCTCGGGGGCCAGCGGCGCCGGGACGACGTGCCCGACCTCCACGAAAGGGTTCGCCGGGTCCTCGTCGTGGGTGAACTTGCCGGTGATCGCGACCACATGGTGCTCGCCGGCGCAGCTGAACGCCTCGACCGAGAACTCCGGACCGGTCAGGAACGGCTCGGCGATGTACTCGTCGAGGTTCTCGGCAGGCAGGGCCACCTCTTCCGGCCGCCGGAAGCAGGAGACGTTCTCGCTGCCCTGGCCGTGCCGCGGCTTCACGATCACCGGATATCCGTGCTCGGCCGCGAAGTCGCGGATGCCGGCGGCGTCCCGCACGGCCGCGCCTGCGACGGTGGAGAACCCCTTGTCCCGCAGCCAGGCCCGCATCGCGAACTTGTCCCGCGTCCGCTCGACGACCTCCGACGGCATGCAGGGGACGCCGAGCGCCTCGGCGATCCGCGCCGCCGGCAGCAGTCCCTGCTCGGTGAGGGAGAGCACCGCGGTGAACGGTCTGTCGCGGTGGATCGCCCGCAGCAGCGGGATCAGCGACGGGTCGTCGTACTCGGTCAGCACCGTGCGCCCGGCAACCGGGACCAGCGCCCGGTCGTACCGTGCCGGGGTGTCGACCAGCGTGATGTCCGCGCCGGACGCGCGCAGCCGGTCGCAGAGCCCGGGACCACCGCCCACCACAATGACCTGCTGGGGGGATTCCATTGCCGAAGCACACCTTTCACTCAAAGCCCGGAACTGGCCGGGGAGTTGCCTAGAGCGCGCGGATGTATGCGTCCAGGTCGTTCAGCGAATCGCTCCGGAGCACGGCGTGGCCCCTGCGCCGATTCACCGAGAAGTGCTCCGCGCCGGGTACGACGTTGTCGTCGCTGCGGGTGTCGTGCACGACGCCGACGCGGTCGGGCCGGGCCGTTTCGGAACGTTCGTCGAAGTGGAAGCGGATCCCGTGCCAGATTCCCCGCGGCCCGGGCTCGGGGGCTTTCCAGTCGAGGCCGGCGCGGGCGTACAGGAATGCCTCTTCGAGGTGCAGTCCGTGCTGCAGTTCCACGATCTCCGGCACATGGCCGCCGACGGGGCGGGCGGCGGCCTCGATGACGCTGATCCGCTCGTCGTCCATCTTGAACTCGATGTGCATCACACCCTGCGTCATTCCCCAGCCGGCAGCTATGCGTTCGGCCGCCCCGAGCAGTTCCTGCCGGTGCGGCGCGGGGATGTCACTGCCTGAGATATGGCCCACCTCATGGCAGATCGGGGGCGCTGACAGAAACTTCTGCGTCAACGCGTGAGCGACGACCTTCTCGTCCTGCACGACGCATTCCAGGCTGAACTCAGGGCCGTCCGCGAACTCCTCGACGAGCGCACCCGCCGTATAGGCGAGGTTGGTGAGACGCGAGCGCTTGAAGTCCAGCATCTTCACCAGCGTGGCCTCGACCTCGTCCCGCGAGTGGCACTTGCGCACGAAAAGGCTCATGGCCATGTCGATCGGCTTCACGATCACCGGGAAGGCCACGCTCTCCCAGTCGAACGCGCGGCTCTCCTCCAGCGAGGAGAGCCGGGTGATCACCCGCGGCTGCGGCACGTCGTACCGGGCGAAGACCTCCCGCATGAGCGACTTGTCGCGGGAGGCCCGAATCTTTTCCACGTCGTTGTGGAACAGGCCGAGTTCCCGCGCCAGTACGTCCGCCGCGATCACCGCGAACTCGTTGCCGGCGACCACCGCGTCGAACCGGCGCGAGGCGATCTGCGCCAGCAGATCCTCGGCGGAGTTCGTCAGTTCCGGCACTCGGATCCACTCGTGCAGCCCCGCGGTGCCGTCCCCGACCGTCGAGCTTTCGATCGTCACGATCGTCAGCCGCCAGTCCTCACGCCGGCAGATGTCCGCGACACGGTTCAGCGACCACTGCGAAACCGGATGAAGCAGGAGAATGTCCATGATCACGTACCTTTGAACGCGTCGGGAAGTCGTCTCAGATATCGGCGTTGCGCTCGAAGTAGCGCTCGAAGCCGACCATTTCCTTGCAGCGCCGCACGACCTCGCGCTGGTAGTACCTCCGGTACAGGCCCCTGTCGTCGGTGGCGCAGTACGAGGGCAGCAGTACCGTGCGCGGGACCTCGGCGGCGTTGCGGCCGCTGAAGTGCACGGCGAGCGAGTGGAAGACGAGGACGTCACCGGCCTCCAGGGCGGGGACGTCGATGGTCGACGCGTTCAGCGCGGTCGGGTCGCAGTCCGCCTCGGGGTTGTCCGCCGGGCCGGGCAGAAGCTCGTGGTGCGTGCCGCGGTAGAAGCCGAGCCCGCCGGAGCGCGCATCGCTCGGGTACAGGTTGATCACCGCGGTGCACAGCCTGTCCGGGGCCTCGTTCAGCCACCGCCAGTACAGGAAGTCCTGGTGCGGGATGTAGCCGTTGGTGCCGGGCTCCTTGCGGATCAGCTTGCACTTGAGGACCTCGGGCGAGCCGTCGAGGAGGGTTTCCAGGGCGGCGAGCAGCGCCGGGTGCTTCGCCGCGTCCGTCATCCCCGGGGAGATGTCCAGGACCGGGTCGAGTCGGTCGAAGGTGTATCGGCCGTCGGGTCCGCGCCGGAACTCCGTGCGCAGATTGAGGTCGTCGTCGAGGCCGTCGAGGTTCCAGAGCCGGTTGACCTCGCTCCGGTAGGCCGCTATCTCCTCGTTCGTGTAGAGCCCGCGGAGGACGGTGTAGCCGTCCCGCCAGTACTGCTCCTTGTTCTCCTGCAGACCCGGGGTGGTCATGTACTGCTCGGGGCTTTCCAGCAGGGTGGTCATCGCGCGGTCTCTCCCTCGTGCTTGATAATGTCCTGGTCGGAAAAGTCTGTTTCGAACTCGATGAATTCGGCGAGCCGTGAACGGAGTTGGGCGGCGGCCTCGGCGACCCGCTTCGGCGCCGTTCCTCCCTGGCTGTCCCGCGACTCGACCGAGGCCTCGACGGTGATGTCCGGCCATTCGGCGAAGGCCAGGCGTGGATCGACACCGCGCCGCAGTTCGAGCGGCAACCGGCCGATCGGGCATTTCTCCTTCTCGGACAGGCGCACCAGCTCCGTCACGAGATGATGTGCCTCGCGGAACGGCACACCCCGCTCACGCGCCAGCCAGTCCGCCAGATCGCCCGAGGTGACGAACTCGATGTCGGCGGCCGAGCGCATCACGTCCGCGTTCGGCTGCATCAGGGTCGCGATGGTGACAGCGGCGTCCAGCGACAGCGCCAGCGTCTCCGCGGTGTCGAACAGCGGTTCCTTGTCCTCCTGCAGATCCCGGAAGTAGCTCAGCGGCAGCCCCTTCACCACGGTCTGCAGCGCATGGAGGTTGCCCAGAACCCTTCCGGTCTTTCCGCGAATCAGCTCCGCCGCGTCGGGGTTCCGCTTGTGCGGCATGGCCGAGGAGGCGCTGACCAGTTCGTCCGGCAGCGAGATGAGGCCGACGGGTTGCGAGGACCAGAAGACGATCTCCGCGCTGAACCGGGAGAGGTTCAGGGCCACCGAAGCGCCGGCGCTCAGGAAATCGAGGGCGAATCCCCGGTCGCCCACACTGTCCAGGGAGTTCGCCGTCGGCTGGCGGAAACCCAGGTTCCGCGCCACGGTGACACGGTCGATCGGGAATCCGGTGCCGGCCAGCGCGGCGGATCCCATGGGGCACTCGTCCTGCAGAGCGAGCACGAAGGAGATCCGCTCGGCATCGCGCAGAAATGTCTCCGCATACGCGAGACAGACATGACCGAAGGTCAGGGGCTGCGCGACCTGCAGATGCGAGAACCCGGGCATGATGGTCGCCGCGTGCCTCTCGGCCTGCCCGAGCATCGCCTCCGTGAGCGCCAGGATCTTCGACCTCAGCGTGACGACCTGGTCGCGGATCCACAGCCGGAGCGCGGTCACCGCGAGGTCGTTGCGGGCACGCGCGGTCCCCAGCCAGCCCGCGTCGGCGCCGATCCGCGTCTCCAGATACTGCTCGATCGCCGTATGGACGTCCTCGGCCTCGGGGTCGAGAACATCCGCCCCGGACCGGATCTGCTCCCTGAGCCCGTCCAGGGCGCGGTGCAGTTCCGCGGCAGCGTCCGCGGGCACGATCTCCTGCCTCAGCAGCATCGCGACGTGTGCCTGCGAGACAGTGATGTCGTACAGGGCGAGTTTCCCGTCGTAATGCCCGCTGCAACCGATCGCCGCCATGCTCCTGGCGGCCATGGCCCGTTCCTCAGTGCTCATGTGAAAACCCGCGTGTGCTCATACCTGAAAAGCCTCCGTGAAATATGCGCGCGCCGGTTCTGCCAGGCGGATTCGGAATGAAGAGTTCGGCGTCCGGATTCATTTCACCGGGTCGCGGCGTGGCCCATCGTGCCCCATGAATTCACGGCGTCACAGCGCATTGCGACCAACGGGCCAGTGAGGGTGTACGCCGATGTACACCCCCGTACGCCGTTGGTTGTATGGCGATGCGCCCGGGGCCGTTCCTAGGCTGCGACCGTGATCGATTCCGGTGTTTTCCCGAGGGTTTCCAGACCGGTTCGCGTGCTGGATCTCCGCCGGCCCGACGCCCTGGAGACGGCGCGTCTGTGCTGGTCGGAGGCGAGGCCGTCGGTGCAGGCGGTGTTTCTGCTGCGGTTCGCGGTCGGCGCGGTGTCCGCCGTGCAGCTGCCGCAGGCCCCCTGGCGGACCCTGCTCGGCATGATGGCGTGGTGGTGCGCCGCGTCCTGCGCGTATCTGCTCAACGGCGTGACGGACGTTCAGGAGGACCGCGCCAACGGCTCTCGGCGTCCGATCGCCCGCGGAGACCTGCCGGTCCGCACCGCCGCGGCCGTCACGGCCCTGCTGGCCGGTGCCGCGCTGACACTCGGAGCACAGGCAGGCCGCGGGGTGCTCGCCTGGGTGGTGGTCTTCCTGCTGCTCGGCTGGGCCTACTCGGCCGCTCCGGTGCGGGCCAAGGAGTCGAGCGCGCGCTGCGCCGCCGTCGTCTTCGGACTGGGGGCGGCCTCGTACGCGGCCGGGGTCTCAGCGGCCGGCTCCGGCTGGACCGCGACGAGCGTGGTGTTCGGCTGTGTGATGGCGGCCTGGATGGCCCTGGTCGGCTCGGTCGTCAAGGACCTGGGTGACGCCGGCGGAGACGCGGCCGGCGGCCGGCGCACCGTCGCGGTCGTCCACGGCATGGCGGCGGCGCGGTCCCTGGCCGTGGCCGGCGCCGTACTGGTCGGCGTGGCCGGCCCGGTGGCCGCGGTCCTGTGGGCCCCGCTCGCCCTGACGGGCACCGTGCCGGTGGCCGCCGGGGCGGTGTGGGTGGTCACCCGGGTGCTGCGCGACGCCCGGCGGACCAGCGCCGACCGGCGGCAACGGCGGGACCCCTACCGGGCGTTCATGGCCACGCAGTACGCCGCGAACCTGCTGATGCTGGCCGTGCTCGCCGCCGGATGAACCACGGCGGGTGCGCCGCCGAGCGATCACCCCAACTGGTCAACCCTGCTCGGGAAACGCCTTGTTGAGGGCCTGAACCCGGGAACTGGCGCCCAGCTTGCGGTAGGCGTTGTGCAGATGGCGCTTGACGGTCGCCTCGCTGATCTCCAGCCGGCGGCCGATCAGACGGTTCGTCAGCCCCGCCCGCACCCCCTCCAGGATCTGCCGCTCCCGCAGCGTCAGCAGATCGCGGATCTGCGCCTGCGCGATACCCGAAGGCCCCCCGGGATCCCGCTCCCGCCCGCCGGCGGCGGGCGGCCGCTCGGCCTCCTCGTACCCCCGGATCCCCTGGTACAGACGGCTCCCGGTCGAGGCCCGGAAGGCGGTGCTCACCGTCTGCGTCGCCGCCAGGCGCTCCTCGGCCCGCACGAGCCCCACCGCCTCCGCGACCGCCCCGTGCATGGCCTGCCAGAGGACCTCCACCGCCCGTACCGATTCGGACACCGGAACCTGCTGGACGACGCGGTGGGCCCCGAGCAGCCGCGAGTACTCCCCGACCCCCGGGGGCTCCGCGTGCTTGCCCGCCTCCAGCGCCTGCGCGCACTCGGCCACGATGTTCTGGGCCTGATGACGGCACTGCCGCCAGATGTCCTCCCGGGACACCAGCGGACTGCCGAGACGTTCCAGCGCCACCTGGTACGCCTCGACGATCCTGGGTATGGCGGCACGGAGCTGCTGGGCAGCCGCTTGACGACTCACTGAAACTCCCCCTGGTCACGAACCGTTGTGACCGCCCCCCATCGCGCGGTGCACCCCGTGTCAATGCGGAGGGCAAGCTAACATCCCGTCGGCGGACCCGGAAGATGAGATCCAATAGGTGGGACGGATGCTCACCCGGTGTCATCGTGGCTGGTGGTGGCCATGTCCGGTGGGCGGAAAGGCATTCCGGGTACCCGCTCCGTCACCCGCCGACAGGCCTCCGCGTACGCCCGCACCAACGGCCGCCGGTCGCCCTTCCGCCAGGCCAGCACATACCGGCTGGGCGCGAGGCCGCGCACCGGTCGGGTCACCAACCCGCCCAGCGTGATGAGGGGCACGTTGCCCACCGCGACCAGGCACACACCCAGCCCCGCGACCAGGGCCTCGTAGGTCTCCTCCGTGCTGGCGATCTCCGCGCCGACGCGGGGCAGCCGGCCGTCGCGCTCCTCGACCGCCAGCCAGTGATCCCGCAGCGGCCCCGCGCTCTTCGGCAGGGCCAGGAAGGGTTCCTCGGCCAGGTCCGTGAAGTCGATCTCGGGGCGGGAGGCGAGGGGGTGGGTGTCGGGGAGGGCGACCAGGCGGGGTTCCTCGGCGACGACCGTCCAGGCGTAGCGGTGCTGGCCGGGCAGGGGCAGCCAGACGAAGGCCATGTCCGTGTCGCCGTCCGCCAGGCCCGCGGTCGGGTCGTCCCAGCTCACCTGGCGCAGCCGGACCGCTGCCTCGGGGTGGGCGGCGGTGAAGCGGGAGCGGATCGCGGGCAGCAGTCCGCCGCGGCCGGGGCTGTTGCTCATGCCCACGACCAGGGTGCCGCGCTGCTCGGCCCTCGTCTCGGCCATCACGGACGCACCCTGCGCCCACGCCTCCAGCACCCGCCGGGCGTGCGGCAGCAGCGCCGAGCCCGCCGCGGTGAGCTCCACGCCGTGCCGGTCGCGCCGCAGCAGCTCCACCCCCAACTGCCGCTCCAGCGCCCGGATCTGCTTGCTCAGCGCGGGCTGCGAGACGTACAGCCGCTCGGCCGCGCGCGTGAAGTGCAGCTCCTCGGCGACCGTGACGAAGTACCGCAGGTCCCGCACATGAACGTCCGCCGTCATAGCCATCGGTTGTCACCGTAGGTCTTGGACGGGCAACTCGCCACAGGAGCAGCCTGGTTCACGAAGCGCTCAGGGAGTCACTCGGAGCGTTGCCCGGAGGGGATGAGATTTCGTGAACAAGGTGTGGCTGATCACCGGTGCCGGCAGCGGACTCGGGCGGGCCGTCGCCGAGGCGGCCGTCGCCGACGGTGACGTGGTGGTGGGCGCCGCCCGGCGGCCCGAGGGGCTGGACGACCTTGTGGCCGCCCACCCCGACCAGGTCGAGGCGCTGCGCCTGGACGTCGCCGACACGGCCGCGGCCGAACCGGCGGTGCGGGACGTGGTGGCACGGCACGGGCGGATAGACGTCCTGGTCAACAACGCCGGCCGCGGCCATGTCGGTGCCTTCGAGGAGACCACCGAGGACGAACTGCGTGCCCTGTTCGACGTGCACGTCTTCGGCCCCGCCGCCCTGGTGCGCGCCGTACTGCCGTACATGCGCTCGCGGCGCTCGGGCTCGATCGTGCAGATGAGCAGCATGGGCGGCCAGACGTCCTATCCCGGTTTCTCGGCGTACAGCGGCACGAAGTTCGCGCTGGAGGGCATGTCCGAGGCGCTCGCGGGCGAGGTCGCGGAGTACGGCATCAAGGTCCTCGTCGTCGAACCGGGCGCCTTCCGTACGTCCCTGTACGACGGGACGCAGGCCAGCGCCGACGGCGGGGCGTACGCCACCGTGGGTGGTACGCGCGCGATGGTCGACGCCGGCTTCGACGAACGGGCCGGCGACCCGGCCAAGGCGGCGGCACTCGTCCTCGCCGCGCTGGAGGCGGGCCGGACCCCGCTGCGCCTGCCGCTCGGCGACGACAGCGTCAGCGCGGTCCTCGACCACCTCGACCAGGTACGCGAGGACGTCCTCGCCTGGGAGAAGCGCACCCGCCGCACGGGCTTCCGCGACTGAACCGTCCCTCCCGTCGAGGGCGGCCGCCCTCGCGCGGCTGTATGAGGGCGTCCGCCCTGCTCGGGGACGAACTCGTCGCGGGTGTGCCGGAATCCGTCTCGGGCGCCCGGTTCAACGGCGCCAACCGAGGGGCTGCTGCCGAGGACCGCCGGGCCACTCCCTGCGCCTCGGCGCGGGCGGCGGGCGAGGTGAGCCCGTACGGGCCGCGGTGAGTCCCTGGCGCCGGTGTCGGACCATCCGCCAGGTCCTGGCCGGCGCAGGGCACCGAACTCCGTGCCACCGCGCCGTCCCGGGTGGTGCGCACCGCCGAGTCCTCGCCGGACAGGCCGGCCGAGGAACAGCGAGGAACGCTCGGCGAACCCGTCGGCCGACCGCGACCGGCCGGCTGACCGGCCCTCAGATCCCGTCCACCCAGGCCACCGTGAACGGCTCCTCGGGCACCCCCGACCCCATCGGCCCGCCCTTGTCGAACTGGGACCGGACGACCAGCAGGCGGCCGTGGGTGCGGGCGAGGGTGGTCGGGATCTGCAGCGCGGTGTCGGTGAACCGCCGCTCCAGGCGGGCCGAGGTGCCGTCCGGGGACAGCCGCCAGCGGCTGAGGGTGTTGGTGGCGTTGTGCGCGGCCCACAGCGTGCCGTGCGCCAGTTCCAGACCGTCGCCGTTCTTCAAGTCGCCGCCGTCCAGGGTGACCTGGCGTACGGATCCGGTGACCGTGCCCACCCGGTACAGACCGCCGCCGGTCATGCCGACGGCCAGCAGGTACCGGCCCGACGGGTCGACGACGATGCCGTTGAGGAGGAGCCCTTCGGACGGGGCCACAGGGCTCAGGTCGTAGGCGGCGTCGAGCGTCGCGCTGCCGCCGCGGGCACGGCCCAGGTCGGCCGGAGTGACGCGGTAGACCACCGGGCGGGAGCTGTCGGTGAGATAGGCCGTGCCGTCCGGCCCGAGCGCCAGGTCGTTGACGAACGAGGGGCCGCCGACGGGGACGGTGAAGCGGGCGAGCAGGGCGCGGGTGCGCAGGTCGTAGACGTCCACCCCGGCGGTGGAGTCGATGACCCACAGACGCCCGGCCGGGTCGGCCTTCAGCCCGTTGGCGGTGGTACGGCCGTCGGTGCCGGACGGAAGGAAGACCTCGGCCGCACGGCTGCCACGCGCGGCCCGGTACACCGCCCCCGTCGTGTAGGAGCCGACATAGGCGTCGCCGGTGCGCGCGTCGAGCGCGATCCCTTCGGGGTAGGCGCGCTCTTCGGGAAGTGTGAAGGCCGTACTGATGCGGGGCGCGGCGGCGGCCCGGGCGGCCGTCGCCGGCAGTGCGATGGTTCCGGCCAGCGCGGCGGCGCCGGTCAGAAACGTACGGCGGTGGATCGAACGGGACACGTCGGTGCCTCTCGTCTCAGGTTCGTTTCAGGGGCCGGTTCGGTACTAACTCCCTTGCGTGTATGAACCTAGATTAGAACTCTAATCATCGTCAATGCATTTACTCGTGGCTGTATGTTGATCGTTGAAAGGGGCCGCTACCATGCGGAGATGACGTCCATGCCCGTGTCCGAGCGCCTCGGCTCCCACCTCAAGCGGGCCGAACAGGCTCTCAGTGCGACCAAGACGGCGGTCCTCAGACCGGCCGGCGTGACGGTCGCGCAGTACTCGGCGCTGATCCACCTCTCCGAGAACCCCGGCATCTCGGCCGCCGCCCTGGCCCGCCTGTGCGGAGTCACGCCGCCGACCATGAACACGGTCCTGAACAACCTCCAGGACCGCGCCCTGATCGAACGCACTCCCCACGAGTGGCACAAGAACGTCCTGGAGACCCGCCTCACCGACGAGGGCCGCGCGGTGATGGCCGACGCGGACGCCCGCGCCGTACGCGTCGAACGGGCCCTGGCCGCCGAGTTCACCGACGAGGAGCGCGCGGCGCTGGTCGGGCTGCTGGGGCGGTGCGTGGAACTGCTGGAGACGGAGCGCGGGCGGACCCAGAAGTAACGGAGGCTCGGGGTCCTCTTTTCCTCACCGCACGCTTACCATGCGCCCAGTCGTACGTCAGTTCTGTACGTCAGTTCTGTACGCCTTCAGTGCGCCACCTGTGTGCGGCGTCAGTTCTGTGCGTCGGTTC
Source organism: Streptomyces guryensis (assembly GCF_021261325.1). GTDB lineage: Bacteria > Actinomycetota > Actinomycetes > Streptomycetales > Streptomycetaceae > Streptomyces > Streptomyces guryensis. The sequence continues at coordinate 324,064 of NZ_JAJSBI010000003.1, forward strand.
TGTGCGTCAGTCACCTGAAGCAGGAGCACGGCAGCCGTGTCCATACCCCCGCCTCCCGGGCCCCCGCCCCAGGAACCCCAAGGGCCGTACCCGCCGGGCCAGTACGCCCACGGGCAGCACCCGCAGGGGCCCTGCGCGCCTCCCGGGCCGTACCCGTACCAGCCGTGGGGGCAGGGCTACCGCCCGTACAACAGCCCCGCGCCGGTCAACGGGGTCGCCATCGCCGCCCTGGCCCTGGGCATCCTCTGCTGCGTTCCGGCGCTCGGCCTGCTGCTGGGGCTGGTCGCGCTGCGCCAGATCAGGAGGAGCGGCGAGCGGGGCAGGGGGATGGCCGTCACCGGCGCGGTCCTCTCCTGCCTCGGGCTCGTGCTGTGGGTGGCGGTGCCGGTCGGCGGCGCCGCGTTGGACGCCTGGCTGAAGAACGCCGCACACGACCACGGCAGCGCCTACTCCCTGGCCAAGGGCGAGTGCTTCGACTCCCCGAGCGGATCCCTGGAGGGCATGGCCTACGACGTGGACAAGGTGCCGTGCGCCGGCCTGCACGACGCCGAGGTCTTCGCCACCTTCAGGATGGCGGGCGGCACCCGCTACCCGGGCGACGGCAAGGTCACGGACGCCGCCGACACCCGGTGCTACGCGCTCCGCTACGGCTACGCCATGGACGCCTGGGCCGTGCCCGACGACGTCGACGTGTACTACCTGACGCCTGGCCGCCAGAGCTGGCGGTACGGCGACCGCGAGGTGACCTGTCTCTTCGGCAACACCGACGAGAAGGCCGGCCTGAAGGGTTCGCTGCGCAACGACAAGCAGACGCTGGACGCCGACCAGGCCGCCTATCTCAAGGCCGCCGACGTCGAGAACGCCGCCCTGGACCGGCAGCCCAAGGACAGCCCCGACGACGATCTGAAAGCCGGTCGGCAATGGGCCGGACGGATGTCGGCCGCGCTCACCGAGGAGGCCCGGATGCTGCGCGGCCACTCATGGCCCGCCGACGCGAAGGCGCCGGTCGCGAAGGTCGTCAAGGAGGTCACGGCGAGACAGGAGGAATGGGCGCGCGCCGCGAAGGCCGACGACGCGAACAGCTTCTACGAGCACTACGACCTCGTCATGGCGCTCTCGACACCCGACCGCGCTGTCACCGCCCGCAAGGCTCTGGGGCTGACCGCGGTCCCGCCCGAGTCCCGGGACGAGGAGGACGACGGGAACGGCACCGGAGGCAGCTCCGAGTTCGAGGTGTGACCTCGGCTATAGCGGGGAGAAAGTGCCTGCGTAAAGCCCTCCGCGGGCACATGTCATCACATCGAGTGATTCTCTGGCCTTTGCTTGCACCGCACAACCCACGGTTGCCACGCTGTTGCTGTCTGTACAACCTGATGGGAGCGGCCAGTGACTTTCGGTGAGCAGCCGGCGTACCTGCGCGTCGCGGGTGATCTCCGCAAGAAGATCGTCAATGGCTCGCTGCCACCGCACACCCGCCTGCCGTCCCAGGCCAGGATCCGCGCGGAGTACGGCGTCTCGGACACCGTCGCGCTGGAGGCGCGCAAGGTGCTGATGGCGGAGGGCCTGGTCGAGGGCCGCTCCGGATCGGGGACATACGTCCGCGAGCGGCCGGTGCCCCGCAGCGTGGCCCGCTCAGGGTTCCGCCCGGCCGGCGGAGCCACCCCGTTCCGCCAGGAGCAGGCCGACGGCGAGGGCCGCGGCACCTGGGGGTCCAGCAGTGCCCAGGCCGAGGCGAGCAGCTGTGTCGCCGAGCGGCTCGGCATCAAGCCCGGCGACCGTGTGATGTGTACGAGGTACGTCTTCCGTGAGGCCGGCGAGGCGATGATGCTCTCCACCTCCTGGGAGCCTCTCGCGGTCACCGGCCGCACCCCCGTGATGCTCCCCGAGGAGGGTCCGCTCGGCGGCATGGGCGTCGTCGAGCGCATGGCGGCGATCGACGTGATCGTGGACAACGTCACCGAGGAGGTCGGCGCCCGCCCCGGTCTCGCCGAGGAGCTCGTGACCCTCGGCGGCGTCCCCGGCCATGTCGTCCTGGTCATTCAGCGCACCTTCTTCGCCTCGGGCCGCCCCGTGGAGACGGCCGACGTCGTCATCCCCGCCGATCGCTACCGCGTCGCGTACCACCTCCCAGTGAAGTAGCGCACACCCTTACGGCAGTTGACCCCGCCGCCCCCTCGCCACGACCGCCTTCGGGCGCCCCCGGGGCCGCCCCGCACGCTGGTGGAATCTGGCCGTTCTCGCAGGTCGCCCCCTGCGTGCCCGGTATGCGGCTGACCGGATGCGTCGATGCCCGCGCGCGGCGCATTCGAGTCCGTGCGCCCCCCTCGCTCTGGCCGGTTGCGTACCTCTTTGTGAAAAGCCGTGTTCGCTGCGTAAAGGTAAGGCGTAGGCTCGGGCATATGCGGATTGCGGTTTCCTTAGAGGGTGGGGCACGGCACGAACCGCGGGCGAGGAGCGGTGGGGCCGGGGCGGGAAGGGGTGGTGGGGCGCGATGAACGACGGCACGATCACGCTTCCCTGGCTCGTCATTCGGCAGGACGACAACGGCAATCAGTACCGCGTGGGCAGGTACGCGACCCGGGCCGAGGCCCAGAAGATCGCGGACAGCCTCGACGACCGCGGACACAAGCAGCTGTACTGGGTCGAGCGCATAGGTCAGAACGGGCAGAACGGAACGGCCCCGGTCAACTGACTCCCGTAGGCTCCCGCGCATGACGGAACGGATCGTGGTGGTGGGCGCCGCCCTGTTCGACGGCGGCCGCCTGCTCGCCGCCCGTCGCAGCGCGCCTCCCCAACTCGCCGGCCGCTGGGAACTGCCCGGCGTTCATTAGGCAAGTCGGTTGTCGGGTGGTGTGCTGTCGGGCTGCGCGAGCGAGGCTTCCGGCCGACTTTTGTTGCTGTCAGCAGCCGCGGACGGTGCCATGCGTCGGTACATCCGGGCGACGGCCGCGCATTGCAGCGCCATCGACAGCGCCATGGCCAGGCAGATGCCCGGCAGTCCTGATCCCGACATGCCGTACGCCAGCGCCAGTTGCAGCACCACTCCGCACGAGGTGATTCGAGCAAGAGCCGGGCTGCTGCCGCTGCCCTCGAAAACACCGCCCAACGCGATGAAGCACGCGAGCAGCACCAGATAGGGCCCCACGCAGCGCAGGTAGAGCGCTCCGACCTTTGCTACCTCGCCCTCGGCGCCAAAGGCTCGCATGATCCACGGTCCGGCGGTGAGTAGGGCCAGGGCTGCTGCAAGTCCCAGGCCCCCTGAAAGGATCAGCGCCTGGCGTCCGGCGTTCCGCCGCTCGTCCTGTCCGGCGCCGAGCAGGTGCGCGGTGTGGATGGCGGCAGCCTGTCGTACCGAGTAGAAGGCCATGGTCGCGACGTACATCGCCTTGGTCGCGATCCCGTACGCTGCGATGTCGCTTACGCCGATCCGGGCGACAACGGCGACGAGTGCGAGTGCCCCTGTCATCCTGATGAGGAAGTCGGCTGACATCGGCAAACCGGTCGCAGCGGTCCTGCGCACGTCGGTGCCGAGCCTCTCGACTCGGGGTGAGGTGCCTTTCGCGGCTCGCCGCAGTGGGTCGTTGCGGTGCAGAACGAGGAGACCGCAGATGAGTGCGGCCGTCCGCCCCAGCACGGTGGAGACAGCCGCCCCGCGCACCCCGAGTCCGAGACCGAGGATGAGGACGGGGTCCAGTACGAGGATCAGCCCGTTCGCGAGCATGGACAGTTTCATCGGAGTGCGGGTGTCGCCAGAGCCCTTGAGGATGCCGTCGACGACGTTGGTGGCGAAGAACACCGCGATCCCCGGTAACGCGATGGCGAAGTAGCCGGTGGCGAGGGACAGCGAACGGCCGTCGTCGCCGCCGAGCACGAGCCGGGCCAGCGGCTCGCGGGCCAGATACCCGCCGAATGCGACAACGGGTGTGACGAGCGCCCACAGTGCCCAGCCGCCGCGTACGGCAGAACGTATCGCTGCCGGATCCTCCGCACCCCTGGCCCGGGCGACCAGCACGGTCGTGCCCGAGCCGGCGACGAGGACGACGCCGAGCAGCAGATTCTCGACGTTAGTCGCGACCGCCACTGCGGCGACGGCGTCCCCGCCGAGCCGGGCGACCCAGACCATGTTGATGATCCCGGCCATGACCCCGGCGAGGAGCTCGAAGTAAACGGGATACGCAAGTGAGATCAGCTTGCGACGGTGTTCCACTGCACCCATGACACAGCCCCTCTTTTCGCTGTACATCTAATCGAGGTACAGCGAAAAGAGATAACATGGTGACGCGGAGCGAACAAGAGTGCGGGACGGGTGCAAGCGAGGGGATCGGTGCATGCTGGAGCTGTCGATTCTGGGCTTCCTTTACGAGGAACCCCTTCACGGCTACGAACTGAAGGCGCGTATCCAAGCCCTCAACGGTCACATCCGCCCGGTGAGCGACGGTGCGCTCTATCCGGCCATCACGCGGCTGGTGAAGGCCGACTTGGTCGAGCAGCGCACCGAGCCCGGCAGCGGTGCCGCGCACCGCCGGGTTCTGTCTCTCACGGATGCGGGCCGCACCGAGCTGCTGGCTCGCCTGCGGAACCCCAAAGACGTGGAAATCACCGATGGCCAGCGCTTCTTCACGTTGCTCGCGTTCTTGCGTCATCTTCCGGAGCCTGCCGGGCAGGCCGCCGTCCTCCGCCGCCGCCAGGTGTTCCTCGAGACGCCGTCGAGTTTCTTCTACCGCGATGGCGAGCCAGTGCGAGCCGAGGAGGCACCAGACCTGTTCCGGCAGGGCATGCTGCGCATCGCCCGTGCGACCGGAGCCGAAGAGAGGAAGTGGCTGGACGAGGCGATCGGCAGCTTGGAGGGCTGAGCGGGATTCAGCGGCTGTGGTGCCGCTAGTGTCCTGCCTCACCGGGGGGTCCAGATGACGAAGGCGGAGTGATGTCGGTCCTGATCGACACGGTGGCCTGGGTACGGGTCGAGGACGGCAGGGTTCTCTGCGCGCGGCCGCGGGGCAAGGACGTCTTCTACGTTCCCGGCGGCAAGCGGGAAGGCTCGGAGAGCGATCTCGAGACGCTGCTACGCGAGATCAAGGAGGAGCTGACCGTGCTCATCGATCCGTCCACGGCGGTGCACGTGGGCACATATGAGGCCGAGGTGCCCGGCGCCCCGACCGGCACAGTGGTGCGCATGAGTTGCTACACCGCGGACTACGAGGGGAGGTTGTCCGCGAGCAGCGAGATCGAGGAAACCGCCTGGTTCTCGTACGCGGACCGCCCTCTGGTTCCCCCGGTCGACCAGCTGCTGTTCGACGATCTCAAGGCCAGCGGAAAATTGATCTGAGGCTGCCTCGAGCCCGGCTGCTGCCCCTGACACCCAGGTGCCTGAGGTCAGCCTCGGGGCGTCGGACGGCGTCGTGCCGGCAGATTGGTGACTCGGGAGGACCTGCCGTCTTCGCGGGCAGCGTGCAACTCCAGGTCGAGTTCGGCGATCAGCCGGCGGAGAGCCGCGGTCACCTCGCGCTCTTTGGCCAGCGCGGACGCGATCTCAGCCAGCTTCTGTTTCAGCTGGGCGTTGTCGTCGGCGAGGGAGCGCGCGAGGGTGGGGGTGTGGTCTTGGGCCCGTGCACGTGCTTGGAACTCCTCGACCAGGTCCTTGTGGTCGCCGTAGACGACGTCCCGCCGCAGGCCGGATTCGCGCAGCAGCTCGGTGACGGTGAGGCGGCCAGACTCCGAGCGCAGAGGAGTGCCGCCGAGGAGGCGATCGGCGGCGGTGCGGAGAGCTGCACGCTCGGCGTCATGGTCGCGTGGGTGCCGGATGGTCATGCCGGTACTCCTTCGGCGTCGGGGTGTTCGTGGCGGTGGATGAGCGCCGCGACGCGCTGGGTTTGAGCCGCTGCCCGGTCGCGGAGAGGGAGGGGAGACAGCGGGTTGTCTCTGGCCGACTCCAGATCGCGGAGCTCCTGTTTACGGCGGGCGATGTCGCGGTCGGTGAAGGCGAGGTTGGTGCAGGTGGGGCGGCACTCGCTCTCGTCCGGTCCGGAGGGTTCGGGCAGTCCCTGGGCGAGGCGGGCTGCGCGGCAGGCCGCTGTCTCGGGCCGCCATACGCAGGTCATGCCCTCGCCGTGGTGCACCTGTGGGTCGGTGCTGGCCAGGAGGCGTGCGGCACTGCGGGGGCTGACGACCGTACGGCCGGGGAAGTGGGCCGCTTCGGTGACCCTCCGGCGGTATGCGTCGGCGGACGGCCCGCTGACGTGTTCGCCTGCCTCCAGACGCTGTACGTCCTCGTTGATCTGCTCCAGGACGAGTTCGAGTTTCTCCACCGCGACGTCCTGCAGCCACTCGGTGTCCGGGGCGCCCGCGTAGTTGAGCGTCACCTTGGTGTCGACGTGCCCGTACTGAAGCGCCGCGGCGATCAGGCCGCGCGGGCGGCGGACGATGAAGCAGGCCAGGGTGCGGCGGAAGCGGCTGGCGTTGAGGTTCCCGGCCGGGTCCTCGGGGATGGGGTCGCTGCCGTCGGCGCGGCGGAAGTACTGGTTCACCCAGGCGGCGAAGTCAGCGATGTCGCGGTTGATGGAGTGGCAGGTGCGGGCGTGAGTGGTGGATGAGCGGAGCGTGCCGGCGTAGAGCTGGGCGGGGAAGAGATAGGGCTGGTCGTGCAGGGATTCCAGCAGGGCGATGGCCTCGTGTACGACGCCGACTACCACCCAGGGGCGCTCGGGCTCGGTCTTTCCCGGCGCGTCCGGGGTGCGGTCAAAGCCTTTGCCCCGATATCCGTTGACGACGAGTTGCCCGGTCGTCTCGTCCACCCCGCGGCAGCCACGGCGCAGCGCGAGCACCTCGCCCGGGCGCATACCGGACAGGTAGCAGATGATGATGAACAGGGCGGCTCCCAGGCGACGCCACAGGCCGGGCAGTTCGGCGATGCTGACGGGGGTGTCGCACCAGGGGTGTCCCTGGATCTGGCCGGTGATGGTGCCCACGGTGCTGTCGGGGGCGACGGGCAGGCCCTGCTGGGCCAGCCAGCGCTTCTGGGCAGGGCTGAACTGGCTCTTGCCGTCCAGACCGACGAGGCGCAGGACGTGACCGTAGTTGATCTGCGGTCTGTCGGGGCCGGGCTTGCCGGGAAGAGCGTTGCCGTTGCGTCGGCAGTTCTCCGCGTAGGTGTGCAAGCGAGGCCCGGGGCCGCCGGAGTAGATCGACTGCGATGGGTGTTCACCACGGCTGAGCAAGGTGTACTCGTGCCAGGCGTCGCGGACATCCGGTCCGATCTGTTCCAGCATCAGCAGGGACCACGCCAGCAGTGCCTCCATGGTCGCCTCACGAATGCGGGGGCGCTTGTTCTCGCCTTGTCTCGCTCTGAAGCCGACGAGCTCGTTGGCAGTCCGTCCGTGCCAGGGAAAGCCGCTCACGAGGCGGCAGGGAGCGGGGAGGAAGGGGCGGAAGAGCCACACGGTCCGCACCGCACACAAGGCGTCCGCCTTGCGCATCGGCGACTTGTCCAGCGCGTTGACGTGCCGTAGGTAGATGTCCAGGTCGCGGTCGGTCACGTCGGCGATGCGTCCGAGGCCCTGTCCGTGCATCCAGTGCGCGAAAAGTTGGAGATCGCAGGCCAGATTGGAGAATGAGCCGATGCCGATCTGCTGCCCAGGGCGCTGGCGTCCTCCTGGTTCGACCGGCAGCGGGTGATCGAGGGCGGCCAGCATGACGGCCCGGAACTGTCGGCGCAGGGAGTCGGGGAAGGACAGGAAGTTGAGGTTGGCGACCGAGACGTGCGGGTCGCGGTGCGCCGGGCGGATGTGCCAGACGTCGTCGCCGAAGCGCGAGAGGCGAGCCGTCTCGGTGCCGATCCGGACGGGCCTGTTACGCAGCACCGGCACCTGATCATCCGGCCAGGCGACAGGGTATGCTTCGCGCGGTACGGGGATGCGGGCGGGCGTGGTCATCGCAGGTCGGTCCGTCCTTCGAGCAGGGCGTCGATCAGCAGGAGTTGGCTTGGGCTGACCGAGGAGCGGGCGCGGTCGCGTTCGGCTGCGCTGTAGTGGCCGAGGATGTCGTCCAACCTGGCGAGCGGTCCGGCGTAGCGCGCCTGCCACAGCTGCGGATCGAGGTTGAACCGCAGCGCGGCCAGCCGGTCGTACAGCACGGTCTGGACCGGCAGGTGGTGCGGCAGGGCGCGTGCGTTTACGCAGTTCAAACAGCCGTTCAGGAACGATGCCGGGCACGCTTGCCCGATCAGTGCGTGCGGGCTGTCGTGGTGATCGAGGCAGGCCACGACAGCGGTGTCCTGCTCGCCCGTCATCAAGCCTTTCAGCGTGTGCGGGGCGAGCCCGGCCTCGGTGGCAGCCGCCTCAAGCTCTTGGGTGGCCAACTCCAGCAGCCGGGGCGGCAGGACGACGACGCCCGCAAGGGCACGTGCCTTGCCGACTTCCTCCTCGAGCGCCTCGGCGACCACCTTCTGGCTCTGCTCGCGCACGGTCTCGCTGCGCCGCAGATAGTGGTCCCGAAGAGTGTTCCGGGTGTGCGACACAGGCCGACGCTGGATCTCCAGAGCGGTCTGGCGGACGCGGCGTACGTCGACGCCGGGCAGCCCGCCCTTGCCCTCGTGGTTGACGGGCGGAAATCCCCGGGTCCTAGCCCATCGTTCGACCCGGATCTCCTGAGACCAAAGGGAGTCCCGCCCGGCCGGGTTCGACAGCCTGCGGTGGACGAACGCTCCTGTCAGGCCGCTGATCAGCCGGGCTGGCGCCGTCAGCTCCAGGAGCAGTTCGTAGACCCGCAGCGGTGAATGAAACAGCGGCTCGCTTCCGTACGCCCGTTCAAGGACGGACCGGAGGGACACCGGGAGATCCTCCACGGCGACGACACGGTGCTCACGGTCCGGGCCGCGTCGGGGTTTGCGCTGCTCCACCAGCGCAACGGACAGGTTCTCCGAAGCACCGTCCGGTCGACGATGCAGGGCCGGCCACCTGGCGATGGTGCCCACGTTCTCCGCCGTCAGGGCGGCCAGCAGCAGGGCGAAGGCGCTGGCCTCCTGCTGAGACAGCGTCAGCATGCGCACCACGGCGGTCACGCCGCCGTACCGCTTCACGATGTCGGTACCGCAGCCGTCGCTCTGCCGGGGAAGGTCGCCGGTCCGGATGAGACAGTCCAGCAGGAGCCCCAGTTCAGCGGCGCGGGTGCCTTCTTCCAGGTCGCCAGAACGGAAGCGCTCGAGGAGCCGGATCCCGGACCGGATCCGGTCGCGGCACAGCCGTACGTCACGCCGCAGCGCGGTCATGATCTGTTGCCATTCGAGCTCGGAGTAGGCAGTGACCTGCTCCGACACCTTCTTCGTGGCGACCCTGGTGCCGAACAGCTCGCGCCGCGCCGCCTCTGGGAGGTCTGTACGGTCGCGCAGGACGACGCGGAGGCGGTGTACACAGGTCCGCTGGGCCTGCGGATCCGGGAACAGAGAGCGGAACGCCTTGATGTGGACGGCGCTGATGTCCGAGGGGAGAGCCGGCGGTTGTTCACTGGAACCGAGCGCCCTGGCGAAATCACGGACTGTCTGGAAGCTGCTGCGGAAGGACTTGGCGCGCTTCACGCCGCTGCGTGGTCCGGCCCGTTCGGCCAGGACTTCCACCAGCCATCGCCGTACCGGTTCCGCGACCGGCAGATCCGAGCAGTCGAACCGGACGGCCCGGCCGGTGCCCTCCTCGTGGAAGATGACCACGGCACCCGCGGTTCCCTCGGGCAGCCGCTCCGGAGGCGACCAGCCGGGGGCAGGTAGCGAAGCCCGTCGACCGCCCCTCATTGCGCAACCCCCGCCGCGACGACCGGGCCCACTACGGACCCGCCGTGCCGGGCGAAGATCCGTACCAGTGTGTCCACGCCCACCTTTTCGTCGTCGTCCAGCAGTGCCATCAGGTAGGAGACCTGCAACCCGGTGAAGGGCTCCAGGTAGTGCTCCCGAGTGGTGTCCGGGTGGCGGTGCCCGAGCAGGACGGCGAGCTGGAGCCAGATGTCGCCGAGCTGGTCGCGGAAGTCCTCGATCTCATCGGGGGAGAAACCCTCGAGGCGGCGCTCCTCCAGCAGCGAAAGGATCGAGAACCATTTCAACGCGAAGGAGTGCCGGCACATGTGGGGCGTCATCCACAGCGGGCACTCGCGCCGCAGCTGCTCGCGTTGTGCCTCGTCCAGTCGCCCTTGCGGATCGTCCTTCAACAACCACGCGTCGGCGATCCGCCGGTTCGCCGCGTCGAAGGTGTCCTCCCAGCTGTGCGGCTTCTTCGGTAATCCGTTCACCGACAACCACACCCACAGCGGTTCGAGGCCCTGCGGTGTACGGCGGAACAGCAGACGTCGGTCGTCCGGCGAGAGCTCGTCCAGCGCCACCGGCTGGGAGCCGTCGGCCGAGGCGACGTACGCCTGCCGGGTGCGGGGATTGTGGCCGGTGACGATACGTACCCCGTGCAGCCGCTCGTAGCGCCCCTGCTGCTGCGCGCGGCGGACGACCTCCGTCCTGGACCCCTCCAGTGGATCCAGGTACCCCTCGACGGACTGCAGCACCCGCCGGGGAATCCAGTACGTGCGCCCCTCCCTCCCGCCCTTGATGCACTTCGCCGCGAGCCACGCCGTCCCCATCCGCTCGCTGCCCGCCGCGGGAAGCTCGATGTCGAGGATGCTCGCCCACTCGCGCAGCCGGAGCCCGGTCCCGTACAAGCCGTCGACGAAAGCCGTGTCCCGGTCCTCGTTGAAGCCTGCTCGGTAAGCGGGACGACGCAGTCCGTCGAAGCCGTATCCGCGCAGGCCGATGTCCCGCCATTGCTCCAGGGCATCCCGTAGCAACCACTTGACCTGCCGGTTCGTCGCCCCTGCCGGACGCAGCGGGTCTCGTCGTGCCCGGCCGTACGCCTGCGGGGCCGGCGCCTCCTCGTCGGCGCGCACGGTTGCGACCGGGTTCGTGATGCCGAACCGGGAGCTTGCCCAGGTGTAGAAGCTGTTGAGCCCTGCACGGTCGGTGTCGAAGGACGTGGCCTTCACGCGCTCCTCGTTGCGTGCGTCGGTGATGCGCCAGTCCTTAAACGCCTCGATGTCGCGCACAGTGGCTCGGTCCCACGTGGTGCCGATGGCATCGAGGAAGTCGAGCCACACCACGAGCGTGTACGCGTAGCGCCGCCAGGTCCCCGGCTGGGACGTCGCCATCCGCCCCTCTCGGAAGAAGAGGTTGATGCGGGTGTCCGGCCGACCCGACGGCGACAGGACGACGGGTGTGCCGTGACGGGCTCCGTTGCGGATGGCCCTGGCGTGTAGGTCTCCGAAGTCAGGGAGTCCAGGGTCTTCGGTGGCAGGCGGTGGGGCGGTGAAGTCGTAGAAGTCGACGGACCAGTGTTCCAGGACGTTCACGTGCACAGCTCCGTGCGGGAAGAGTAACGAATCGACAGCAGAGAGTAGCCTAGAGAACCGGCGGCAAGGTCGAACAGGACGAGACCCCCGACGCGGCCCTCGTGCGCGAACTGCGCGAAGAACTCGGCGTGGACGCCGAGGCCGTAGCGCCCGTACCGGGGGAGTGGCCCCTGAGGCCGCCGTATGTCCTTCAGGTGTGGACGGCCCGCCTGCGCCCGGGTTCCGCGGCCCCCGAACCCCTCCAGGACCACGACGAACTGCGCTGGCTCACCCCGGACGAGCTGTGGACGGTGCCTTGGCTGGACCAGGACGTCCAAGCGGTACGTGAGGTGGCCGCCCTTCAGGGGCGTGGGGCTGTGTAGACATGCGGCTCCGCCGCGCGGGTGCGACCAGCCGCAACGCACCCGTGGCCGCCGGGCAACACGGCCTCCCGAGCTCATGGGCGCGCGGCACCGCTCCGGAGGAGCAAGCTCCCGGCCCGCACGGTACTGCGCCCTGGATATCGGGTATGTGCCCATTAACCCCATGAAACCGGACATGGGTGTGCACCTGGCCTGGGAAGTGATCGGCGTGATCGACACCGATGGCGACTGCGCCGAGTGGAGCTTTCCCGCGGAACCGGGCGCCGTCCGCAGTGCCCGCGCCGCCGTCCGCGGCCAACTGCGCACCTGGGAGCTGGACGTCCTCGGAGATCTCACGGCCCTGCTGGTCAGCGAGCTGGTCACCAACTCCCTTCGGCACGCCACGGGACCCATCGGCGTACGCCTCGTGCGGCCGGTCGCCCTTGAGGGCGTCCTGCTGGTGGAGGTCTCCGACCCGCTCCCCGACCCGCCGCGCGAACGCGTGGCCCGCCCCGAGGACGAGAGCGGCCGGGGGCTGCAACTGGTCGCCCACTCCTCACGCCGCTGGGGCACCCGGCCCGGCGAGGCGGGCAAGACCGTGTGGTTCGAGCTCGCCGTGCCGGGCTGAGCCGGCTCCTGGTCCGGTCCGTCGGACGCTGTACGCGGGCACCTGCCCTGTCGACCGGCTGGTTCAGGCCAGTGGCAGTGTTCGGTGCGCGTGGTTCGACGAGGTCCCGGCTGGTTAGAAGACTGGAAGTGTTGTCGCAGCCGGGACCGAAAACCGTCGGGACCGTGCTGTGATCGTGAACACCGTGTTGTGCGGCGCCGTAGTGCTGGATACTGCGGGCAGCCGCCCCCGGTGACCGGTGCCGGACGCGGTGAGCTGGAGGGGACGGTTCGCGTGAGCGAGATACCAGCGAAGGCCACGGAGTCCGAGGACCCGTCGGACGGCGCGAGGGCTGAGGCCGCGGGTGATGCCGCGGCCGATGTGACGAGCGGGACGGCGGGCGGGACCGGCCTGTCCTCCTTCGACGGGACCGACGGAACACCTCTCGGTGACGCCATGTGGCAGAGCAGCCCACCCGGCTCCATCTACGACTACATCAAGGTCGCGTCCTTCTCCATAGGCCCCGACGGGCTTGTCGACCAGTGGAGTCTGCGCGCCGAGCAGCTCTTCGGGATCCCCGCCGAGCACGCGGTGGGCATGGACCCCATCGAGGCCTTCATCGACTCCGACCTGCGGGAGCAGGGTCAGCGCAAGATGGCCGAGATCCTCGACGGGCGGGAGTGGACCGGAGTGGTCCCGTTCCGGAAGCCCGGCGCGGCAGCCGGGGAGAGCGGACAGGAGGGGCTCGCCGAGGTCTATGTGATGCCGACGCGGACCGAGGAGGGCGAGAAGGCCGCCGTCTGCATCGTGGTCGACGTACGCACCCTGCGCAGCATCGAGACCGACCTTGCCGCCTCGCAGTCGATTTTCGGTCAATCTCCTTTCGGGTTCCTGCTGATCGACACCGATCTGCGGGTCCGCCGCGCCAACCAGCAGTTTGCCAGCACCTTCGGCGGCACTCCCGACGACCACCGAGGCCGCGGCGTCCACGACTATCTGCAGCGGCCCGAGGCCGAGCGGGTCGCGGCCACCCTGCGCCGGGTCCTGGAGACCGGCAACTCGATCACGGACATGCACGTCACGGGCTTCGTGCCGGGTTCCGAGGACCGCCGCCACTGGTCCATCAACCTGTACCGCGTGCACAGCGGCTCCGGCCGCCCCATCGGTGTCGCCTGGCTCGGAACCGACATCACCTCCCGTCGCGCCGCGGCCCGCGAGGCCGCTGCCGCGCGGCGCAATCTCGCCCTTCTCAACGAGGCCGGCGCCCGCATCGGCAACTCCCTCGACCTGGAGACCACGGCCCGCGAACTCCTCGACGTCGTCGTCCCCGGATTCTGCGACCTCGCGACGGTCGACCTCTACCAGGGTCTGCTGGTGGGCGACGAGACCCCGCCGGGCCTCGCCGACGGCAGTGCGGAGCTGCGCCGGGTCGCCTTCGCCAGCGCGGTCTCCGACGCGCCGTTCGTCGGGGGCGGCGCTCCCGTCGCCCTCGGCGCGGTCCACCACTACCCCTTCAACTCCCCTTGCGCGGACGCCCTGCGCACCGCCCGCACCCAGCTCGTCCCCGGCGAGGAGGGCGGCCTCGTGCAGTCCACGCTGGCCGTGCCGATGGTCGCCCACGACACCGTCGTAGGACTCGCGCAGTTCGCCCGTACGAAGGGCAGCGAGCCGTTCGGGGACCGGGACCGGGACCTGGCGGTGGAGCTCGCGGCGCGTGCCGCCGTCTGTATCGACAACGCGCGCCTGTACCGCCGTGAGCACGAACGCGCCCTGATGCTGCAGCGGTCGCTGCTCCCGCCGGGCGACCCGGTGGCCTCGGGCCTGGACATCGCCTGCCGCTATCTGCCGGGCAACTCCTCCGCCGACCGCCCCAGCGAGGTCGGCGGCGACTGGTTCGACGTGATCGAACTGCCGGGCCACCGGACGGCGTTGGTGGTCGGGGACGTCATGGGCCGTGGCTTGCGCGCGGCCGTGGCGATGGGTGAACTCCGTTCGGCGGTACGGACGCTCGCCCTTCTCGACCTCGAACCCGCGGAAGTGCTGAGCGCGTTGGACGAGATCGCGCGTGGCCTCGGCGCGCCCGGCGGGGTGCAGCAGGCCACCCGTGCGGCCCGCCGCCCCCGGGAGGCGGACCTCTCCGAGGTGTACCTCGCCACCTGTGTCTACGCGGTCTACGACTCCGTCACCCGCCGCTGCACCTTCGCCAACGCGGGCCATCTGCCCCCCGTCCTGGTCGAACCCGGCGAGGACGCGCTGATGCTCGACGTGCCGCCGGGCATGCCGCTCGGCGTCGGCGGGGAGCCCTTCGAGGAGGTGGAGGTCGAACTACCCGAAGGTGCACTGTTGGCGCTCTACACGGATGGACTGGTCGAAAGCCGCGACCACCCCCTGGACGAGGGCCTCCAGGCCTTCGTCGGCGCGCTCACGGACCCCTCCGCGCCCCTGGAGGACGTCTGCGACCAGGTCCTCAACACCCTCGACACCCACCACGGCGAGGACGACATCGCCCTGCTGATGGCCCGCGTCCAGGGTCTGCCCGCCGACTCCGTCGGCGACTGGACCCTGCCGCGCGAGCCGCGCAGCGTGGGCAGGGCCCGCGAGTACGCCCGCGGCCAACTGCTGTCCTGGGACCTCGAACCCCTCGTCGACACCACGGAGTTGCTGGTCAGCGAGCTGGTTACCAACGCCCTGCGGTACGGCGAGGGTGACATAAGACTGCGGCTCCTGCTGGACCGCACCCTGGTCTGCGAGGTCTGGGACTCCGGCCTCGTCCAGCCCCGCCGCCGCCGGGCCCGCGACACCGACGAGGGCGGCCGGGGCCTCCAGCTCGTCGGCCTCCTGAGCGCGGCCTGGGGCTCCCGCCGCACCCCGCGCGGCAAGACGGTGTGGTTCGAACTGCCCCTGCCGGACGGGGAGACGGGGCTCACGGATCCGGCGGAGGCGCTGCTGAGTCTGTTCTGACCCTCGGCGCTCCACGGCCCTGCCGGTGCGCGGCTCCGCGGCGGGGCCGCATTCAGCCCGGCCCTCGATCGTCTGCCGGCACGTCGTGGCTGGTCGCGCCCGCGCGGCGGAGCCGCATGGCGATACAGTCCCGCGCCCCTTCAGGGCGCGGCCGAACCGCCGTGCCCCTCGCCCGACCTGCTCAGGGCCTGTCCGGCGGACTCCGCCGGAGACCCTGGTCAGGAGACCCCGACTCCGCCCGGCGGACATGGGTGCGGGGGCCGCCGAAGCTTGCCGGGGGGCCGCCCTCAGAAGGGGGGCCCAGCAGGACTCCGCCGACGACCGCCCCTGCGGTTCCGCTCTCGTGCTCGGCCGCACCGGCGAGCGGGTTGCCACGCACCCGTACGTCACGCTCGGCGAGTTCGCGGGCCCGGCGGGCCAGGGCGTCGGTGGCCGGCAGCTCCGGCGGCTCCTCGGCGAGCAGCCGCTGCGCCTCCGCCAGCCGGGTGCGCGCCGTGCTCCCGACGGCTCCCCGGTGCGTCATGACGTAGGCGTCGGCCTCGGCCACGGCACTCCGCGCGACCAGCGACGCGGCGACCGACAGCACCCCCTCCCGTCCGACCCCCACCGGCCCAAGGCCCCGCACGATCAGCCGGAGCGCGTCGAGCGGGTCGTACGGCCCGGCCGTGACCTCGTCTCGTACGGCGGCCAGGACGAGGTCGGCGTGGGCGGCGCGGGCATGCAACTCGCCGGCGGAGATGTCTCCCGCATCGGTACGAGCTGTCCGCGCGGCCGCGAGCTCCGCCTCCGCCCCGGTGAGTGCGGCCGGCACCAGTCCCGCTGCCGATGCCAGATCGGCGGCGAGCCGCTCGACGCCGGCCACGAACACGTCGGCCTGGGCTATCGCCCCCTCGGCGGCCCGCAGATGCCGTGCCGCATCCTCGTCCGCCCCCATGTCCGCGGCCTGGCGGGCCTGGTTGAGCCTGGTCGTGGCGAACACCAGGCGGTCCTTGGCCTGTTCGGCATGCCCGGTGACAACCTCGACCGCGGTGGAGCCGTACCGCCGGCCGAGACCGGCCGACGTCGCCCCGGCGCCTGCAGTACGCGCGGCCAGCGCACGGAACCGGCCCTCCGCGACCTCCAGCGCCTCGCCCAGACCGTCCGCCGTCCCCAGCGCGCGCAGCAGGTCGAACCCCGCGGCCTCCGCGTCCAGCCGCCGCCCCGCCTCCTGACACCGCCCGACCATCCCGGTGAGCGCGTGCCGCCGGGACGTCTCGTCCTCCGGGACACCGTCGTCGTACTGCTGCCGCATCCGGAAGGCGGCCGACAGCTCGGACTCGGCGTCCCGCACGGCCCGTAGGAACGGCGCCACGGAGTCCGCCCCGGACCGCGCCTCGGCGAACCCGAGCTCCTCCCGGCTGGTGCGCACCCAGTCGTCGGCCTCGGCCAGCAACACCCTGACGCGTTCGTCGAGTTCGGAGAGCGGCGGTGCGTGCGGCCCGGCGGGGGCCGGGGCGCCACCGGGCGTCGTACGCGTCCGGGCCCGCCGGGTGCGCCGCACATACCCGTACCCCGCGACCACCGCCGCCGCGCCCACCGCAACCAGCGGCAGCACCAGATCGACCGTCGACGTCCCGTCCTGCTGCGGGGCGGCGGCGCTCGCGGCGGCCGGGTGCGCACGGGTGGCCGGAACCGGCATGTCACTGCTGATCGTCATCCACGGCAACACCAGCCACACCAGCCCGGCCAGCCCGCCCACCACGGTGTGCAGCACCCGCAGGGATATATGAGCGGTGGCACGCCGCGGCCGGCCCCGGATCAAGGATGACGTCACATTTCGGAGCGTATGAGCAGGAATGCGGCCGCGCGACCGGGCGGGATCGAATGGGCTCGATGAGGGGGGAGCAGGGATGGAACGGACGGGGCCCCAGCAGCGCAGCGGGACGGACGAGCCGGTGACAGGCACCGGGGAGCCACCCGGGACCACCACCCACACCGCGGCAGCCGCCGACGGTGAGAACCCCCCACAGGGGCCACCCGCACCCGACGACGAAGGCAGTACGGGTGGTGCGGGTGGGAACGGAAAAGCCGAGGCGCCCAAGCCCAAGCCAGAGCCAAAGCAGCAGCCGCAGCAATCGCGCCGCCGCCGCCGGCGACGCCTCACCCTCGCCCTGGTCCTGGTCTTCCTCGTCCCCTTACTCGCCGCCGAATCCGCTCTCCGCCTGAACTACACCGGCGACCCCAAGCAGGGCACGTACACCAGAAACCGCGACGCCGTCTGGCTGGGCCACGCCTGGGTCGACGGCCGGAAGACCGACGCCGACGTCACCGCCCTCGCCGACCGCCTGAAAACCACCGGCATCCGTGACCTGTACGTCCACGCGGGCCCCCTGGAACACAACGGCACCCTCCCCAGGTCCGCGTATCCCAAGGCGAGTTGGCTCATCAGGACCCTGCACAGCCGAGCGCCGCGGCTACGCGTCCAGGCCTGGCTCGGCGACGTACTCGCGACCGAGGGCCCGACGGGGATGCGTCTGGAGCGGCCGGCGACCCGCGCCGCGATCGTCGCCTCCACCCGCCGGATCCTGGTGACCGGCTTCGAGGGGGTCCACTTCGACCTCGAACCCCTCCCCTCAGGCGACCGCGACTACCTCACCCTCCTCGACTCCCTGCGCTCCGTCACCCGGTCGCACCACGCCCTGCTGTCCGTCGCCGCCCACCACATCGACCCGCTCCCCGGCTTCCACGCCTTCTGGGGCACGGTGGCCGGACACCCGAAGTGGTGGTCGCAGCGGTTCTTCGGCCAGGTCGCGCGCCGGGTCGACCAGATCGCCGTGATGTCGTACGACACCATGCAGCCGCTGGAGAGCCTGTACGGCGGCTACGTCGCCCAGCAGACCTCGCTCGCCCTGGAGGTCACCCCGCCCTCCACCGACCTGCTGATGGGCCTGCCCTTCTACCACGAGAACCGCTTCGGCCACTGGGCCCATGCGGAGACCGTCCCGGCCGCCGTCCGAGGCGTCCGCCTGGGCCTGTCCCGCACGGACGCGGACCGCACCAACTTCGGCGTCGCGCTCTACGTCGACTTCGCGGCGACGGAGGCGGACTGGAGGGCGTACCGGGACGGCTGGGTGCGCTGAACCCGGCCGCCCCCTCCGCGGACTACGAGGACCGGCGTCGGATCTTCGATCCCAGCCACACCAACGGGTCGTACTTCCGGTCGACCGCCCGTTCCTTCAAGGGGATCAGCGCATTGTCCGTGATCTTGATGCCCTCGGGGCAGACCTCGGTGCAGCACTTGGTGATGTTGCAGTAGCCGAGGCCGTGTTCGTCCTGGGCGGTCTTCTTGCGGTCGAGACCGCTCTCGGCGGCCGCGTCCAGCGGGTGCATGTCCAGCTCCGCCACCCGCATCAGGAAGCGCGGCCCGGCGAACGCGGCCTTGTTCTCCTCGTGGTCCCGCACGACATGGCAGGTGTCCTGGCACAGGAAGCACTCGATGCACTTGCGGAACTCCTGCGACCGGTCCACGTCCTCCTGCATCATCCGGTACTCGCCGGGCCCCACGCCCTCCGGCGGCACGAACGCCGGCACCTCGCGCGCCTTGGTGTAGTTGAAGCCGACGTCCGTCACCAGATCCCGTACGACGGGGAAGGCGCGCAGCGGTGTGACGGTGATCGTCTCCTCCGGCGTGAACACCGACATCCGCGTCATGCACATCAGCCGCGGCCGCCCGTTGATCTCGGCGGAGCACGAACCGCACTTGCCGGCCTTGCAGTTCCAGCGGACCGCCAGATCGGGAGCCTGGGTGGACTGGAGGCGGTGGATGATGTCCAGGACCACCTCGCCCTCGTTGACCTCGACCTTGAAGTCCTCCAGGCCGCCGCCCTTGACGTCGCCCCGCCAGACCTTGAAGCGGGCCTCGTAGCTGCTCACTCGTACAGCTCCTCTTCGGCGAGGTACTTGACCAGCTCTTCCTTCTCGAAGAGAGCGAGCAGGTCGGGGCGGATGGGTTCGGTGGTCTCGCGGGAGAGGTCGATCTGGCCGCGGACGGGATCGGTCGCCGCCAGTCCGCCCGTGGGGTCGACCAGCCGGCACAGCAGGTTGATGTTGCGCCACGTGCGGTCCATCGTCGGATGGTCCTCGCGGGTGTGGCCGCCGCGCGACTCGGTGCGCTCCAGCGCCGCCCGGGCCACGCACTCGCTGACCAGCAGCATGTTCCGCAGGTCCAGCGCGAGATGCCAGCCGGGGTTGAACTGCCGGTGCCCCTCGACACCGGCCCGGCGGGCCCGTACCCGAAGGTCCGCCAGCTTCTCCAGGGCCTGCTCCATCTCGCCCTCGCGGCGGATGATGCCGACGAGGTCGTTCATGGTCTGCTGGAGTTCCTGGTGCAGGGTGTACGGGTTCTCCGGCGGGCGGCCGTCTTCCGCCCCGGGCGCGGGGCCCTCGGCGGAGAAGGGGCGCAGCGCCTCCGCCGCTGCCGTGTCGACCTGGACGTCGTCGACGGCGGGGCGTTCGAAGGCCAGGGCCGCCGAGTACTCGGCCGCGTGCCAGCCCGCCCGGCGTCCGAACACCAGCAGGTCGGACAGCGAGTTCCCGCCGAGCCGGTTGGAGCCGTGCATACCGCCGGCCACCTCGCCGGCCGCGAACAGCCCGGGCACCCCGCGCGCGGCGGCGGTGTCGGACTCGACCGCGATGCCTCCCATCACGTAGTGGCAGGTCGGCCCGACTTCCATGGCCTCCGCCGTGATGTCGACGTCCGCCAGCTCCTTGAACTGGTGGTACATGGACGGCAGCCGGCGCCGGATGACCTCGGCGGGCATACGCGTCGACACATCCAGGAAGACCCCGCCGTGCGGGGAGCCGCGGCCCGCCTTCACCTCGGAGTTGATCGCGCGGGCGACCTCGTCACGGGGGAGCAGCTCCGGGGGACGCCGGTTGTTGTCGGGGTCCTCGTACCAGCGGTCGCCCTCCTCCTCCGACTCGGCGTACTTCTCCTTGAAGACGTCGGGGACGTAGTCGAACATGAAGCGTTTTCCGTCGGAGTTCCTGAGCACCCCGCCGTCGCCGCGGACCGACTCCGTGACGAGGATGCCCTTCACCGACGGCGGCCAGACCATCCCCGTCGGGTGGAACTGCACGAACTCCATGTTCAGCAGCGGCGCCCCGGCCAGCAGCGCGAGCGCGTGCCCGTCGCCGGTGTACTCCCACGAGTTGGACGTGACCTTGAAGGACTTGCCGATGCCGCCGGTCGCGATCACCACGGCAGGGGCTTCCAGAACGAAGAAACGGCCCGTCTCACGCTCGTAGGCGAAGACACCGGAGACCCGGCTGCCGTCTTTGAGTACCCGGGTGACCGTGCACTCCTGGAAGACCTTCAGGCGCGACTCGTAGTCGCCGGTCTCACGAAAGTCCTCCTGCTGGAGGGAGACGATCTTCTGCTGGAGCGTGCGGATGAGTTCGAGCCCCGTACGGTCGCCGACGTGTGCCAGACGCGGGTACTCGTGGCCGCCGAAGTTGCGCTGGGAGATCTTCCCCGCCTTCGTACGGTCGAAGAGGGCGCCCCAGGTCTCCAGCTCCCACACCCGGTCCGGGGCCTCCTGCGCGTGCAGCTCGGCCATCCGCCACTGGTTGAGGAACTTGCCGCCGCGCATGGTGTCGCGGAAGTGGACCTGCCAGTTGTCGTGCTCGTTGACATTGGCCATCGCCGCCGCAATGCCGCCCTCGGCCATCACCGTGTGCGCCTTGCCGAACAGCGACTTGCAGATGACTGCCGTACGGGCGCCTCGCTCGCGCGCGTCGATGGCGGCACGCAGTCCGGCGCCCCCGGCGCCGACCACGACCACGTCCCACTCCTGGCGGTCGACCACGGACATCAGAAGGCACCCCTCATCAGAAGAATCGCGGATCGTCGAAGGCGCCGGACGCCAGCAGATAGACGTAGAAGTCGGCGAGCGCCACGCTCACCAGCGACGCCCAGGCGAGCAGCATGTGACGGGCGTTCAGCTTCCCCACGAACTGCCACGCCTTGTAGCGCACGGGATGCTTGGAGAAGTGCTTGAGCTTGCCGCCGACGATGTGCCGGCACGAGTGGCAGGAGATCGTGTACGCCCAGATCAGCGTGATGTTGACCAGGAAGACGACGGTGCCGAGGCCCATGTGGCCCCAGTTCTCGTGGGTGTCCCGGAAGGACAGCACCGTGTCGTACGTCAGCACGCCCGCGACCAGGATCGCCGCGTAGAAGAAGTACCGGTGGATGTTCTGCAGGATCAGCGGGAAGCGGGTCTCACCGGTGTACTTCTTGTGCGGCTCGGCCACCGCGCACGCCGGGGGCGAGGCCCAGAAACCCCGGTAGTAGGCCTTGCGGTAGTAGTAGCAGGTCAGGCGGAAGCCGAGCGGGAAGATCAGGATGATGACGGCGGGGGAGATGCCCCACCAGCTCCCGAAGAGGTCGGCGTTCGGGCCCGACGGCATGTTCTTGCAGTTCTCCGCCAGACACGGCGAGTAGAACGGGGAGACATACGGCGCCGAGTAGTAGTCCGCGTTCGCGAAGGCCCGCCATGTCGAGTACACGATGAAGGCCAGCAACCCGGCCGCGGTGGCGGCCGGAGCCAGCCACCAGCGGTCGGTCCGCAGATGCGGGGCGTCGATCGCGGCGCGCGTACCGGTGCGTACGCCGCCGCTGTTCAGATGTGGTTCCGTACCAGTGGCCAACTCATGACTCCGGTCGGGTTCAGGGGGCGTGGCGGTCGCGGGCGCCGAGTCCTTCGTCGTCCGTGTCGATCCACAGCGAGGGGTCGTACGGGGTGTCGGGGATGGTGACGAGTTCCGGTTTGCGCGGTGCGCTCGGACTCGACGTCGCCTCGCGCAGGAGGGCAACGCTCTCCTTGAGGTGATCGGCGTCGGCGCGGACGCGGCGCATGTCCAGCCCGCCACTGCCCAGCTGCTTCTCCAGGCGGCCAACGGACCGGGACAGGTCGTCCAGGCAGCGCTGCATTGTCGTCAGGTCGTCCTGCACGGACATGACGTGACCTCACTTCCATGGGCCGTCAGGCCCCAGTGGCAACGTTCATGCGCCTGCGAGTGTTGCGCGTCACACCTGCCTGTGGGAAGGGATGTGCAGCGATTGGCGGATTGCACGCCTCCAGTGCACGCCCGCAAGCGCTCTGTGTGCGCCGGGGGCGCACATTGGGCCGTACGAGTGGGGTTGCCCGGCTCTGCCGCCGTGTCATCCCCGGTGGCCGAACCCTTTCCTCTTCAGTGGGTCCGTAGATCTGATCAACTCCAAAATACCGCCAAATGTGATCAGACCCCCACCCGTGTCACCGGCTGGAGCGGCCTCGGAGGTAGCAGTGATGTCCCACGACGGGAGACTGAGGACCAGGCCCCGCGCTGTCGCGCGTGCTGTCGCCTTCCTCGCCGCGGGTGTGCTCGTGCTGCCCGGGCTCACCGGCTGCGCATCCGAGGACAAGGCGGGCAAGCCGCTCGCCGGGCCGGACATCGCGCCCGCCGACCGTGACCTGGTGGCCGACGGCGGCACCCTGCGCTGGGCCGTGGACGACGTACCGGAGACCCTGAACACGTTCCAGTCGGACGCCGACGCGACCACGAACCGCGTCGCGCAGGCCGTCCTCCCGTCCATGTACCGGCTGGACCGGAACGGCCGGCCGCAGCGCGACTCCGACTACCTGGAGTCCGCCAAGGTCGTCCAGACCGAGCCCAAGCAGGTCGTGCTCTACAAGCTCGCCCAGCAGGCCGTCTGGAGCGACGGCCGGGAGATCGGCGCCGCCGACTTCGCCGCCCAGTGGCGCGCCCTGTCCGGCAAGGACAACGCGTACTGGACCGCCCGCAACGCCGGCTACGACCGCATCGAGAAGATCGAGCGCGGGGCCAACGACCTGGAGGTCAAGGTCACCTTCGCGCGGCCGTACGCCGACTGGCAGTCGCTGTTCTCGCCGCTCTACCCCAAGGACGTCATGGGGACGCCGGACTCCTTCAACGACGGCGCACGCAGGACGCTCAAGGTCACCGCCGGGCCCTTCGCGTTGAAGGCGGTCGACCACAAGAACAACCAGGTCAGCCTGGTCCGCAACCCGCGCTGGTGGGGCCGGCCCGCCAAGCTGTCCGAGATCGACCTGATGGCCGTACCCCTCGACAAGCGGCCCGCCGCGCTCGCAGGCGGGGAGATCGACCTGGCCGAGATCGACTCGTCCGCCGCCCAGCGCATCGCACCGGCCGGCGGGGCCAAGGGCTCCGCCGCGCTGCCGGGCCCGGAGGCCAGGCGCGCCGCCGCCAGGACGCTGCCCGCCGACGCCGAGGGGCTGAGCGGTTTCGAGGTCCGCAAGTCGCTGGAGCCGGTCTACACCCAGCTCGCCCTCAACGGCGCCGACGGCCCCCTCGCGGACGAGCGCGTCCGCCGGGCCGTGGCCCGCGCCCTCGACCGCAAGGCGCTCGCCGAGGCCGTCCTCAAGCCGCTCGGGCTGCCCGCCGTGCCCGTCGGCAGCCATCTCGCGCTGTCCGGGCAGGCCGCCTACGAGGACAACAGCGGCGCGCTCGGCGGCCAGGACACCGCTCAGGCGCAGGCGCTGCTCACGGACGCCGGGTGGGTGCGCGGCGGCCCGGTCAAGGAGCAGACAAAGCCGAAGAAGGGGGAGAAGGCCGCCGGGGCCGAGGGGACCGACGAGTCCGAGGGCGGCAACGACGGAACGTACATCGTCGGCGAGGACGACAGCGGCGGGGACAGCAAGAGCGGGCACCGCAAGGACCCCAAGGACCACACCAGGAAGCAGGACAGGGCCAAGGGCGGCGAGCAGGCCGACACGCACCTCGCGGACGGCAAGCAGCACGCCGGACGGCGGCCGGAGCAGGGCGGTGCGCCCGGCGCCTACGCCCCCAAGGGCACTGCGGCCCCGGCCGGCGCCGCGGCCGGCATGCTGGCCAGGAACGGCAAGCCGCTCACCCTGCGTTTCGTGCTCCCGTCGGGACCCGGCTCGCAGGCGCTGCGGACGGTGGCCGACCGGATCAGCGGCATGCTGGAGCGGGTCGGCATCGGCACCCGGATCACGAAGGTCTCCGACGAGAGCTACTTCAAGGACCACATCGCGTCCGGGCAGTTCGACCTCGCCCTGTACTCCTGGCCCGCCTCCGCGTTCCCGGCCACCGACGCCCGGCCCATCTACGTCAAGCCGGTCCCGGCCGCCGACGGCTCCCTCGACGTCGAGCAGAACTACACCCGCGTCGGCACCGACCAGGTCGACCACCTCTTCGACCAGGCGGCCGCGACCCTGGACGCCGACGAGAACCTCTCCCTGATCCGCAAGGCCGACTCCCGCATCTGGGCCGCCGCCGGCTCCATCCCGCTGTACCAGCGCCCCCAGCTGACGGCCGCGAGCAAGAACCTGGTGAACGCCGGTTCCTTCGGCTTCCAGACCCCGGTCTACCAGGACATGGGCTTCCTGAAGAAGGGCGCGAAGCCTTCGGCGAGCGCTTCGTCGGACGGCTGAGCGGTGCGGTGGCTCAGGAATAGCT
Organism: Streptomyces guryensis; assembly: GCF_021261325.1. GTDB lineage: Bacteria > Actinomycetota > Actinomycetes > Streptomycetales > Streptomycetaceae > Streptomyces > Streptomyces guryensis. The sequence continues at coordinate 348,847 of NZ_JAJSBI010000003.1, forward strand.
CAAAAGGCTTGTGGTAGGCGCCCGGCGCACGCAGCATGAATCGACCATTGATCATGCCGCGGGCGCCGGGCGTCCGTGCGCGGGGGAACGGGGACGGCGGATGCGCTGCAGCACGCGCGGGACTTGGGCGACGGGACTGGCCGGGGTGGCGCTGGTGGCGGGGCTCACGGGTTGCAGTGGGGGCGGCGACGGCAGAGCGGCCGCCAAGAGCAGTGCCCCGGCCGTGGCGAAGGCCTGCGCGGACGGAACCTTCACCTGGTCCGCCGTCAAGAAGACGGAGAAGCTGACCGGTGTCTCCGGGGTGCAGGCGTTGGGCAATGGCGGCGGCACGCTGTCGGATCCGCTCAGGCGGGTGTACACCCCGCGGGCGTCGGTGAAGGTATCGGGTCCGGCCGTCTCCCCGGGGGAGGTCCTCTTCTCGCTGGGCAAGAAGACCGGCGAGATCGAGTCGGACGCCCGCACCCTGGCGGAGTCGGGCGGCGACACATGGAGCTTCACCGACGTGCACGCCAAGGCCCCGTCCCTCAACGGGGACCGCACCACGGTCGAGGGGGCCGGGGAGATCGTGAAGTACGCCGCGGTGCGCGAGGTGGCGGGTGACTTCCGTTACACCTGCCCGGGCGGTACGACGACCAAGGGGCAGGCAAGGTCCTGGCAGGACGACATCACCGGTGTCCTCGACTGCCAGGAAGGCGTCCACCACTCGGAGGCCCTCGCCCGCCAGGCCGCCCGGCTCTCCTGCGAACCCGGCTCCCCGGCCACCCGGAACGCCTGACCCCGTCGCCCGGCGAGCCGCCGCCGCAGCGGCCCCGTACCATGGGGTAAGGCCGTGGCGTGTTCAGCCCGGCAGGGTCCGCGTAACACAGACGTACGCGTCGGCCTTCCTCACACTCCGGGAGTACGCCTTCATGGCCACGCGCCACGACATTCGCAACGTCGCCATCGTCGCCCACGTCGACCACGGCAAGACGACCCTCGTCGACGCCATGCTGAAGCAGGCCGGTGCCTTCGCCGCGCACGCCGCCGAGTCGCTCGACGACCGCATGATGGACTCGAACGACCTGGAGCGTGAGAAGGGCATCACGATCCTGGCCAAGAACACGGCCGTGAAGTACCACCCGAAGGATGGCGGCGACGTCATCACCATCAACATCATCGACACCCCGGGCCACGCCGACTTCGGTGGCGAGGTCGAGCGCGGTCTGTCGATGGTGGACGCGGTGGTCCTGCTGGTCGACGCCTCCGAGGGCCCGCTGCCGCAGACCCGGTTCGTGCTGCGCAAGGCGCTGCAGGCCCGCCTGCCCGTGATCCTGTGCATCAACAAGACGGACCGCCCCGACTCCCGCATCGACGAGGTCGTGAACGAGGCCTACGACCTCTTCCTCGACCTCGACGCCGACGAGGACCAGATCGAGTTCCCCATCGTCTACGCCTGCGCGCGTGACGGTGTCGCCTCGCTGACCAAGCCGGAGGACGGCACGGTCCCGCAGGACAGCGACAGCCTGGAGCCGTTCTTCTCCACGATCCTGTCCCACGTCCCGGCCCCGGAGTACGACGAGACCGCCCCGCTCCAGGCGCACGTCACCAACCTGGACGCCGACAACTTCCTCGGCCGTATCGCGCTGCTCCGCGTCGAGCAGGGCGAGCTGCGCAAGGGCCAGACCGTCACGTGGATCAAGCGTGACGGCACGATGTCCAACGTGCGCATCACCGAGCTGCTGATGACCGAGGCGCTCACCCGCAAGCCCGCCGAGGTGGCCGGCCCCGGTGACATCTGCGCCGTCGCCGGTATCTCGGACATCATGATCGGTGAGACCCTGGCCGACCCGGAGAACCCGATCCCGCTGCCGCTGATCACGGTCGACGAGCCGGCGATCTCGATGACCATCGGTACGAACACCTCGCCGCTGGTCGGCCGCGGCGGTACCGGCAAGGGCGCCGACAACAAGGCCGCGGTCAAGGACCGCAAGGTCACGGCCCGCCAGGTCAAGGACCGCCTCGACCGCGAGCTGGTCGGTAACGTCTCCCTCCGCGTGCTCGACACCGAGCGTCCGGACGCCTGGGAGGTCCAGGGCCGTGGTGAGCTGGCGCTCGCCATCCTGGTCGAGCAGATGCGCCGCGAGGGCTTCGAGCTGACCATCGGCAAGCCGCAGGTCGTCACCAAGGACGTCGACGGCAAGGTCTACGAGCCGGTCGAGCGCATGACGATCGACGTGCCCGAGGAGCACATGGGCGCGGTCACCCAGCTCATGGGCGTCCGCAAGGGCCGGATGGACAACATGTCCAACCACGGCTCGGGCTGGGTCCGCATGGAGTTCGTGGTCCCGTCCCGCGGCCTCATCGGCTTCCGTACCGAGTTCCTCACCCAGACCCGCGGCACGGGCATCGGCCACTCCATCCACGAGGGCCACGAGCCCTGGTTCGGGCAGCTCCAGACCCGTAACAACGGCTCGCTGGTCGCCGACCGCGCCGGTGCCGTCACCGCCTTCGCGATGACGAACCTCCAGGAGCGCGGCGTGCTGTTCACCGACCCCGGCACCGAGGTGTACGAGGGCATGATCGTCGGCGAGAACTCGCGCTCCGACGACATGGACGTGAACATCACCAAGGAGAAGAAGCTCACCAACATGCGGTCGTCCTCGGCCGACACGTTCGAGGCGATCGTCCCGCCGCGCAAGCTCTCGCTGGAGCAGTCGCTGGAGTTCTGCCGCGACGACGAGTGCGTGGAGGTCACCCCGGAGGCGGTCCGCATCCGCAAGGTGAACCTGGACGCCCGCGAGCGCGCCCGCGCGGCGAGCAGGGCCAAGCACGGCTGACGGCAGGCCATTTGAAGCCTGGGTGCCCCTGTCTCGGGGGCACCCAGGCTTCTCAGTCTGCTGCGGGGGCTGTGTACTTGAGGGCTTCGACGAACAGGGTGAAGGCTTCGGCGGGGAGGGAGAGGGTTGCCCTGGCCGGGGCCTTTGAGTCGCGGATGGCTATGTGGTCGTCCAGGTGGGCGACTTCCACGCAGGCATCGCCCTCGTCCCCACCGGAGAAGGAAGACTTCTGCCAGGAGTGGGGGGTCAGCACGCTCACAGCTCCTTCGCCAGCCGGTGGATGAAGTCCCGCGAACGGTCCGGGTCCAGTGACACTGCCTCTACCCTACGGAATCGCGTTCGATATCGGTTGAGCTGGGCTTCGGTATCGATGTAAACCGGCCCGCCGGGACCGTCACGGACGACGGTGTCCAGCTTGGGGACCGGACCGCCCGCGTAGACCATCGCACTTCCGGCCCCGCCGAAGCCGTCCAGGTCGAAGGGGATGACGCGTACGGTGACGTGATCGGCTTCGGAGATCTCCAGGACACGCGCGAGCTGAGCCCGTGCTGTGGTTCGGTCGTCGACCCTGATGCGCAGCGCCGCCTCGTGGATCACGGCGTCATACGGGACCGGGTCCGGGCGTTCGATGATGACCCTGCGCTTCATGCGGTGTTCGACCCGCCGCTCGACATCGCTCGGCGGAAACTCCGGGTTCACGTACGAGTAGAGAAACCGAGCGTAGTCCGCGGTCTGAAGAAGACCCGGGACATGCAGGAACTCCACGTCCCGGCGGAAGCGGGCGTGATGCTCCATCTCGGGTAGATCCATGAACGGCGCGGGCAGCTGATCACGGTACTCCTCCCACCAGCCACGGGTCCGGTCGGTCGCCATGGACACGAGAGCGTCGATCAACGCCTCGTCCGTACAGGCGTAGTGGGCCACCAGACGTCGTACGCGTTCGGCGCTCACGCCGGCGACAGCGGACTCGATCTGGCTGATCTGCACAGAGTCGACGCCGAGCAGCTCCGCTGCTTCGCGGGCCTTCATGCCTGTCACCTCGCGCAGTCTGCGCAGCTCGGTGCCCAGCCGCACCCTGCGGACTGTGAGGTGCCTCTTGGGTGGCAACCGTTCCTCCCGTCGCAACTGCCCTGTGGTTGTCCCTCGTTCGGGGCTCAGAATACGACAACGGCTTGCGGCATCCTAAGTTTAGGAAATACCGTCGGTGACGCGACGCTCACGCAGCGGAAGCGCACCGCTCCGTTCTGCCGTGACGGCTGCGGCAATGCCACCGCGCGTGAAATCCCTTGCCCCTGAACGGAGTTGATGGCGCATGCCCGAAACCTGGGACTACACCCTCTACATCCAGAACGACCTCAGAGCCGTCACCATCTGTCGCCGCACTGTGCGCCTGATCCTGACCATGCACGGTCTGATCGGTCTGGTGGACACGGCCGAACTCCTTGCGGCGGAGCTGGTGGCCAACGCCGTACGCCACACCAAGGGACCCGCGGCCCTCAGAGTCCGCCGCTCCCCGGAGGGTGCCGTGTGGATCGGGGCCTGGGACACCGACCCCGAACCGCCGGAGCCGCCACGGCGGTTGGACCAGGTGGAGGACCTGGAGGAGGGGCGGGGGCTCGGGCTGGTCATGGCCTGCGCGGACAACTGGGGCTGGCAACCGTCGGCCCGGTTCGGCGATCGAGGCAAATACACCTGGTGTGACCTGGCCATCTCCTAGCTCGTTGATCACGCCCAAAAGATCGGAAAGAAAGGAGAGCCGATGGTCGGCTCGCTGCATGAGGCGATGCACCGGATCTTCCAGAAGGACCCCGCGCTGCTGACGCGGGCCCTGGAGCAGGTGCTGGGCGTCGCCCTTCCCGAGCCGCGTGAATTGGCCGGCATGAACATCGACCTCACCGGGATCGAACCGGCGGGCCGTGCATGCGCCGGACCCGGCGGAGCTGTTCGCTGCGGAGTGACGGCGAGTCGAAGGCCCGCACCGGGAGGCGCGGGCCTTCGTTGTGCGCCCGGCCCGAGGTGGGGGTCCGGAGCGGCAGGGTTAGGGAAAACCCTCGTTTTCGTCCCGGATCCGTCAATGCCGATCGCACGGCATTAACCTTCTGCCAGCGTGGGCCCTGTCCGTCACCTGTGGGGGCCCGGCGAACGGCTCTGTGGTGCAGGCCCGTTGGCTGAAAGTGGTGGGCCGTGCATCCCTGCACAGGCGCCACGATTCCGCAACTGAATTTTCATGCCGGTCGCGTTCGGTATACGGACATGCGAGCCCGATAGATGTGTAACAAGTCCGTTTCGCAGGGATCTTTCGGCAAACCCTTTGTCCGGATTTTGGAAGATGTACGCGTCAGGTGTGATCGAACCGATACCTTATGAGAGTGGTTCGGCCATGACACATGGCAGATAGTTAGGCGCGTAGAGCTCGGAACGACGGGTCACGCGCTGCTGGCGGCGCCGACTCACGAGCGCGGGGGCACTTGACCATTTCAGGCACCGGTGACGGTGATGCGTCCTGTGCCCCTCCATGCGGTGAACCAATGGACTCATGAGGAGGAGCCCCATGCGTGGTGCCAAGAGCGCCAAGTGGGTTGCGATAGCCGCCGTTGTGGCGCTGGGTGCGACGGCCTGTGGCGGTGGCGGGGACACCGGCAACTCGGGCAAGGGCAAGAGCGACGGTGTCGTGTCGGTGGAGATCGGGCAGCCGCAGAACACGCTGGTCCCGTCGAACACGTACGAGACCGAGGGCGGCCAGGTCATCCACGCCCTGTTCACCGGCCTGACGAAGATCGACTCGAGCAACAAGATCGTCAACGACGAGGCCCAGTCCATCACCACGAAGGACAACAAGGTCTGGACGATCAAGCTGAAGCCGGGGTACACGTTCCACAACGGTGAGCAGGTCACCGCGCAGTCCTACGTCGACGCCTGGAACTACGGCGCCGACCAGACCAACGCACAGCAGACCAACGCTCTCTTCAGCCACATCCAGGGCTACTCCGACCTCAACCCGGGTGCGAAGAAGACCGTCAAGGTCCACACGATGTCCGGTCTGAAGGCGGTCAGCGCCGACACGCTGCAGGTCACGCTGACGAACCCGTTCTCGGCCTTCCCGACCCAGCTGTCGTTCACCGGCTTCGTGCCGCTGCCGAAGGCGTTCTTCAAGGACCCGAAGGGCTTCGGCAAGAAGCCGATCGGTAACGGCCCCTACGAGGCGAAGACGTCCTTCGTCGACAACGAGGGCATCAGCCTGACCAAGTACGCCAAGTTCCCCGAGGCGTCCCAGTACAAGGTCAAGGGCATCAACTTCAAGGTCTACTCGAACCAGGACACCGCCTACAAGGACCTGGTCGCGGGCAACCTCGACGTCCTGCCGGTGATCCCCACTTCGGGTCTGGCCACGTACAAGAAGGACCTGCCGGGGCACAACATCGACGTCCCCGAGGGTGCCGTCGGTTTCATCGGCTTCCCGTTGAAGTACAACAAGGCCTTCGCGAACCCGAAGATCCGTCAGGCCATCTCCATGTCCATCGACCGGAACATCATCTCCTCGAAGGTGTTCCTCGGTGCCCGCACCCCGGCCGATGACTACGTCTCGCCGCTGATCGACGGTTACCGCAAGGGCGCCTGCGGCGAGTCCTGCACCTACAACCCGACCAAGGCGAAGCAGCTCTTCAAGGAGGCCGGCGGTCTGCCCGGCAACTCCCTTGAGATCGGCTACAACGCGGACGGCGACCACAAGGTCTGGGTCGAGGCCGTGGCCAACCAGATCCAGAAGGCGCTGGGCGTCAAGGTGACGGCCAAGCCGTTCGAGCAGTTCCAGTCCATCCTGAACGACCTGGGCGCCAAGAAGTACCAGGGTGCCTTCCGTATGGGCTGGCAGATGGACTACCCGAACATGGAGGACTTCCTCCGTCCGATCTTCTCCAAGGACGCCATCAACAACGGCTCGAACTACGCGGGCTACACCAACCCGCAGTTCGAGAAGCTGCTGACCGAGGGCGACCAGGGTGCCACGGCGGCCGACGCCATCAAGAAGTACCAGGCGGCGGACGACGTCCTGCTCAAGGACCTGCCGTACATCCCGGTGTACTTCTACCGTCTGAACACGGGCTTCAGCAACAAGATCAGCTCGATGAACCTCATCGCTCACCAGATCGACTGGACGAGCGTCAAGCTCGGCTGAGCGAGGCAGAGAACCGCGTCCGCGACGTGAAGTAGCGGACCACGGGGTGGGCAGGGGGAGCCGCCGGAGCAAGACGGCTTCCCCACCCACCCTCTTCGCCGTTGGGTCCGACCGGCGAGTGCCTTCCCCAAGGGCGCCGGACCGGGCCAGCATTCCTTGGAGAACCAATGGGCCGATTCGTCGTGCGCCGTGTGCTGCAGGCGATCCCTGTACTGATAGGCGTCACGTTCCTCATCTACTGCCTGGTCTTCCTGCTGCCGGGCGACCCGATCCGGGCCCTGATGGGCGAGAAGCAGGACCCCCACCTGGCCTTGGTGCTGCGCGCGCGGTACCACCTGGACGACCCGCTGGTGCTGCAGTACTGGCACTACATCAGCGGCGTCTTCCGCGGTGATCTGGGCACCACCTACACCGGCCGGTCGATCAGCGACATCGTCGCCCAGCGCTTCCCGATCACGCTGAAGCTGGCGCTGACGGCGTTCGGCTTCGAGGCGGTCATCGGCATCCTGGCCGGTATCCTCTCGGCGCTGAAGCGAGGGAAGTTCCTGGACAACGTGGTCTTCATCGCCACGCTGTTCCTGATCTCGATCCCGGTGTTCGTGCTCGGTAACGTCCTCCAGCTCGAACTGGGCGTCAAGTTCAAGCTGACGCCGGTCGCGGGAATCGAGGACGGCTGGCCCGCCAGCTATGTGCTGCCCGGCCTGGTGCTGGCGGCCACGTCGATGGCGTACATCGCCCGGCTGACCCGGACCAGCATGATCGAGTCGGTCCGCTCGGACTACGTCCGCACCGCCATCGCCAAGGGCCTGCCGCGCCGTCGCGTCATCGGCGTCCACGCGCTGCGCAACTCCCTCATCCCCGTCGTCACCTTCCTCGGCATGGACCTCGGTTCGCTGATGGGTGGCGCGATCATCACGGAGCGGGTCTTCAACCTCCCCGGCATCGGCGGTCAGTTGGCCCAGTCCGTCTCCCTGCGCGAGGGGCCCGTCGTCGTGGGTCTGGTCACCCTGCTCATCCTGATCTACCTGGTGGCCAACCTCGTCGTAGACGTCCTCTACGCCGTGCTCGACCCGAGGATCCGCTATGAGTGAACAGATCATCGAACGGCCCGTGCCCGCCGACGGCCCCACGGCCAAGGCGCCGCAACCGGAGGGCAAGCCGGAGCGCGTCGCCAGCCTGTGGCGGGACGGCTGGACCGACCTGCGCAAGCGGCCGATGTTCCTCATCTCGGCCTTTATCATCGTGTGCCTGCTGGTGCTGGCCGTCGCGCCCGGCCTGTTCACCGCCCGCTCCCCGTTCAGCAACGGCTTCTGCGACCTCACGAACTCGATGACCGGTCCGGGCCACGGCCACTGGTTCGGCTACGACGTCCAGGGCTGCGACATCTACACCCGTACGGTGTGGGGCACCCGCAACTCGATCATCGTCGGCGTGGTCTCCACCGTCCTGACGACGGTGCTCGGCGGGGTCATCGGCATCCTGGCCGGCCTGACGGGCGGCTGGATCGACTCGCTGGTCTCCCGCTTCTCGGAGGTCTTCTACGCGCTGCCGATCCTCATCGGCGGCCTGCTGGTCATGTCGATGGTCGGCAGCAGCAACGTCTGGACCGTCTCCCTGGTGCTGTCCGTCCTCGGCTGGCCGCAGGTCTTCCGCATCATGCGAGGCGAGGTCATCGGCAACAAGTACAACGACTACGTCGCCGCCGCCCGGGCGCTCGGCGCGGGCCCGATGCGGATCGCCTTCCGGCACATCCTGCCCAACACGCTCGCCCCGATCGTGGTCATCTCCACGATGAACCTGGGTGTCTACATCGCCACCGAGGCGGCGCTGTCCTACCTGGGCATCGGTGTGCAGTCCCCGAGCATCTCCTGGGGCCTGATGATCAATGACGCCCAGGACCGCTGGCTCACCTCGCCGCACGCCCTGCTGTTCCCGGCCGGCGCGCTGAGCTTGACAGTGCTCGCGTTCATCATGCTCGGCGACGTGGTCCGCGACGCCTTCGACCCCAAGCTGCGCTGAGGAGGGCGTAACTCATGACCATCATCGAGGACGCCGTCCCCGCCCCCCGCGGCGCCGGCGAAGACCAGACGCCCCTGCTGGAAGTGCGCAACCTGCACGTCGAGTTCCACACCCGGGAGGGTGTGGCCAAGGCGGTCAACGGCGTCAACTACACCGTCCGGCCGGGCGAGACGCTTGCCGTGCTCGGCGAGTCCGGATCCGGCAAGTCGGTCACCGCACAGGCGATCATGGGCATCCTGGACATGCCGCCGGCCCGCATCCCGCAGGGGGAGATCCTCTTCCGCGGGCAGGACATGCTGAAGATGTCCGGTGAGGAGCGCAGGAAGCTCCGCGGTGCCGAGATCGCGATGATCTTCCAGGATGCGCTCTCCTCGCTCAACCCGGTGCTGACCGTCGGCTACCAACTCGGCGAGATGTTCCGGGTGCACCGGGGCATGTCCCGCAAGCAGGCCAAGGCCAAGGCCATCGAGCTGATGGACCGGGTGAAGATCCCGGCCGCGGCGGCGCGGGTCAACGACTACCCACACCAGTTCTCCGGGGGTATGCGCCAGCGCATCATGATCGCCATGGCGCTCGCCCTGGAGCCAGACCTGATCATCGCCGACGAGCCGACCACCGCGCTCGACGTGACGGTCCAGGCCCAGGTCATGGACCTGCTCGCGGAGCTCAAGAACGAGTTCAACATGGGCCTGATCCTGATCACCCACGACCTCGGCGTGGTCGCCGACGTCGCGGACAAGATCGCGGTGATGTACGCGGGTCGGATCGTCGAGACCGCCCCGGTACGCGAGCTCTACAAGAGCCCCGCCCACCCGTACACCCGGGGTCTGCTCGACTCCATCCCGCGCCTGGACCAGAAGGGCCAGGAGCTGTACGCGATCAAGGGCCTGCCGCCCAACCTGCTGCGGATCCCGGACGGCTGCGCCTTCAACCCGCGCTGCCCCAAGGCGCAGGACGTGTGTCGCACCGACACACCGAAGCTCGCCCAGCTCACCGGTGACGAGGGCCGGGAACTGGTCGGCCGCGGCAGCGCGTGCCACTTCTGGAAGGAGACCCTCAATGGCTGAGCCCACGGCTCGGGACGCGGCTGAGACCCCGAACACCGCGCCGGTGGACAAGGCCGAGGCCTCCACCGAGGAAGCTGCCATCGCCGCCATCGAGGCCCCGGTGGAGCGCGGGGAACCGATCCTCCAGGTGCGCAATCTGGTGAAGCACTTCCCGCTCACTCTGGGCATCGTGATCAAGCGTCAGATCGGCGCGGTCAAGGCGGTCGACGGTATCTCCTTCGACCTCTACCAGGGCGAGACCCTGGGCATCGTCGGTGAGTCCGGCTGCGGCAAGTCCACCGTCGCCAAGCTGCTGATGAACCTCGAACGGGCCACCGCCGGCGAGGTGTTCTACAAGGGCCAGGACATCACCAAGCTGTCCGGCCGCGCCCTGAAGGCGGTGCGCCGGAACATCCAGATGGTGTTCCAGGACCCGTACACCTCGCTGAACCCGCGGATGACGGTGGGTGACATCGTCGGCGAGCCCTTCGAGATCCACCCCGAGGTGGCCCCGAAGAGCGACCGGCGCCGCAAGGTGCAGGAGCTGCTTGAGGTCGTCGGTCTCAACCCGGAGCACATCAACCGCTACCCGCACCAGTTCTCGGGCGGCCAGCGCCAGCGCATCGGCATCGCGCGCGGACTGGCCCTCAACCCCGAGATCATCATCTGCGACGAGCCGGTCTCCGCCCTGGACGTCTCCGTCCAGGCGCAGGTCATCAACCTGATGGAGCGACTGCAGGACGAGTTCAACCTCTCCTACATCTTCATCGCGCACGACCTGTCGATCGTCCGGCACATCTCGGACCGGGTCGGTGTGATGTACCTCGGCAAGATGGCCGAGATCGGCACCGACGAGCAGATCTACGAGCACCCGACGCACCCCTACACGCAGGCGCTGCTGTCGGCGGTCCCGGTGCCGGACCCGGAGGCCCGCGAGCACCGCGAGCGGATCATCCTCACCGGTGACGTGCCGTCCCCGGCGAACCCGCCGTCCGGGTGCCGCTTCCGCACCCGGTGCTGGAAGGCCGAGGACAAGTGCGCCGAGGAGGTTCCGCTGCTGGCGATTCCCGAGCGCTTCAAGGGCTCGGATTCTCCGGCGGCCCACGAGTCGGCCTGTCACTTCGCTGAGGAGAAGGACGTCGTGGGCGCGGCCTGACGCTCCGACTGCGGCCGCCCGGTTCCCGGCACCCCTGAGGGTGCCGGGAACCGGCGTTTTCCGCAGGACCGGCTGCTGGGCACCGCCCGGACCAGGAATGGACGAGCGGCCGCGGCCGGCGTTGGTCCCAGCCTGTCCCTGTCCCTGTCCCTGTCCCTGTCCCTGTCCCTGTCCCAGGTCCCAGGTCCCAGGTATCAGGTCCCAGGTCCCAGGTTCCTTCCCCTGGCTCGTCCTTCGGCAGCCCCTGGAGGGACCTGGCGACTACGACCGGATGTGTTCCGGTCTCAGTCGCCTGGCCGTCCCGGCGCCCGCGCCCAGTGACAGGCCACCTGGTCCCCGCCACCCCCGTCCAGCACTTCCAGGTCCTCCGTGCGGCAGCGGTCCGCCACCCCCGCCCGCTCCGCCTCCCCGCTCGCCAGCACCTGGCAGCGGGCATGGAACCGGCACCCCGTCGGAATGCGCGACGGATCCGGGGGCTCGCCGGTCAGCACCACCGGATCACCCTGGGCCTCCGGCAGTACCGACAACAGTGCCTGGGTGTAGGGGTGGCGAGGGGCCGTCAGGACCTGTTCGACCTCGCCCGTCTCCACGATCCGGCCCAGGTACATGACCGCCACCCGGTCGGCGATGTTCCAGGCCAGGCCCAGGTCGTGGGTGACCACCAGGGCGGACAGGCCCAGTTCGGTGCGCAGACGCAGCAGCAGGGCGAGGATCTCGCCGCGTACGGAGGCATCCAGCGAGGCCACCGGCTCGTCCGCGACGATGAGTTCGGGTTCGAGGACCAGCGCGCCCGCGATGACGACGCGCTGGCGCTGGCCGCCGGACAGCTCGTGCGGGTAGCGCAGGAAGAAGCGCTCCGGTGGGCGCAGGCCCGCGTGGGCGAGGGCCTCGGCGACGGCCGCCCGCTCGTTCCCCGTACGGCCGTGGATGCGCAGGCCCTCGGCCACGGCGTCGTACACCGTGTGCCGGGGGTTGAGTGAGCCGGTCGGGTCCTGGAGGACGAGCTGGACGCGCCTGCGGTACGCCTTCAGCGCCCGGGACGAGTACTCCAGGGGCTTCCCGGCGAACGTGATCCGGCCCGCGGCCGGCGTCACCAGGCCGAGCAGCGAACGCGCCAGCGTCGTCTTGCCGCAGCCCGACTCGCCGACCAGCGCCACGATCTCTCCGGCCCGGATGTCGAGTTCGACGCCGTCCACGGCCCGCGCCGCGGGCGCACCGTGCCGCCCGGGAAAGGTCACGTGCAGGCCCTGGGCGCTGAGCAGGGGCGGTGGTGGTGCGGTCGTCGTCATGTGCTGCTCCTCGCATCCTCCGTCGGGCCGGCCGGTGGCGGCACCGCGGCCCCCGCGTGCACACAGGCCGCCCACCGCCCCTGCCCCGCGTCCCGCAGCGGCTGGTCCTCGACGGTGCACTCGTCCAGGGCGACCGGGCAGCGCGGGTGGAAGGTGCATCCGGAGGGCAGCGCGGACGGATCGGGCGGGTCTCCGGCCAGGCCGCTCGGGGCGAACCGGGAGGCCCGGTCGCCGATACGCGGGAAGGCCGCCGACAGGGCCTTGGCGTACGGGTGCCGGGCGTCCTCGTAGACCTGCCGGGCGGGGCCCTCCTCGACGACCCGGCCCGCGTACATCACCGCGAGCCGGTCGCAGGTGTCGGCGAGGACCGCGAGGTCGTGGCTGATCATGATCAGGCCGACGTCCTGCTCGGCGACGAGCTGTTCGATCAGCCGCAGGATCTGCGCCTGGATCATCACGTCCAGGGCCGTGGTCGGCTCGTCGGCGATGACCAGCCGCGGGTCGCAGGCCAGCGCCATGGCGATCATGACCCGCTGCCGCTGGCCGCCGGACAGCTCGTGCGGGTACGCCGACGCACGTGCCGCGGGCAGGCCCACCTGCTCCAGCAGTTCGCCGGTCCGCTTCCGGGCCGCGGCCGCCGTCGCCCCGCGGTGCAGCAGGATCGGCTCGGCGATCTGGTCGCCGACGCGGTGCACCGGGTTGAGCGAGTGCATCGCCCCCTGGAAGACGATCGAGGCGCCCGCCCAGCGCACGGCCCGCACCTGCCCCCAGCGCATGGTCAGGACGTCCTCGCCGTTCAGCAGGATCCGGCCGGACACCCGGGCCCCGGCCGGCAGCAGCCTGAGCAGCGCGAGCGCCAGCGTGGACTTGCCACACCCCGACTCGCCCGCGACGCCGAGCTTCTGCCCCGCTGCCAGCGACAGGTCCACGCCCCGCACCGCGGCCGCGCCGCCTGCGTAGGTCACCTCCAGGTCCCGGACCTCCAGCAGTGTCAACGGGCCACCCCCAGCCTGGGGTTGAGGACGGACTCCACCGCGCGCCCGCACAGTGTGAAGGTCAGCGCGACCACCGCGATCGCGATGCCCGGCGGGACCAGGTACCACCAGTCGCCGGAGCTGACGGCACCGGCCTCGCGCGCGTCCTGGAGCAGCCCGCCCCACGAGATGACCGTGGGATCGCCGAGGCCGAGGAAGGCCAGCGTCGCCTCGGCGAGGACGGAGGAGGAGATCATCAGGGTCGTCTGGGCGAGGACCAGCGGCATCACGTTGGGCAGGACGTGCCGGGTCATCACGTGCCAGTGGCCGCCGCCGAGGGCTCTGGCCCGTTCGATGTACGGCCGGGACTCCACCGCCAGCGTCTGGGCGCGCACCAGGCGGGCCGTGGTCGGCCAGGAGGTGACGCCGATCGCGAGGATCACCGTGCCCAGGGAGCGGGTCATCACGGTGGCCAGCGCGATGGCGAGCACCAGCGCCGGCATCACGAGGAACCAGTCGGTGATGCGCATCAGCACCGTCGCGTACGGCCCCCGGAAGTGCCCGGCGGTGATCCCGACGACCGTGCCGATCACCACCGACAGCACGGCCGCGAGCAGCCCGACCAGCAGCGAGACCCGGGAGCCCCACACCACCAGGCCCAGCAGATCGCGCCCGAACCGGTCGGTGCCCAGTGGGAACTCACCGCTCGGCGGCTGGAGCGGACTGCCCGGCGCGTCGGTCACCCCCGCCACGTCCGAGCCGACCGTCAGCGGCGCCGTCAGTGCGGCCAGCGCGAACAGGGCGAGCGCCGCCAGACCGACCAGGCCCGCCCGGTGCGTGCGGTACTGCTGCCAGAACCGCACGGCGGAACGGCGGCGGCGCTGCCAGGCCAGCCGGCGAGGCGTCTCCTGCACCAGGTCGGCCGTCATCGGCCCACCCGCGGGTCGAGCAGGGGATAAATCAGGTCGGCCAGAGTGTTCATCACGATCACCGCCGAGGCGAAGAAGAGGAACAACCCCTGCACCAGGGGCAGGTCGGGCACGCTCAGGGCCTGGTAGAACAGCCCGCCCAGGCCCGGCCAGGAGAAGACCGTCTCGACCAGGATGACGCCCGCGACCGTCCGGCCGAGGTTGACGAAGACCAGGGTGACGGTGGGCAGCAGCGCGTTCGGCACGGCGTGCCGGCGCCGCACGAGGTCGTCCCTCAGGCCCTTGGCGCGGGCGGTCGTCAGATAGTCGCTGCCCATCTCGTCGAGCAGCGCCGAGCGGGTGACCAGCAGCGTCTGGCCGTACTCGACGGCGACCAGGGTGAGCACCGGCAGGACGAGGTGATGGGCGACGTCGAGGACGTACGCGAAGCCCTCCTTGCCGCCCGACTCCATGCCGCCGGTCGGGAACAGTCCGGGGACGGGGCCGAGGCCCACGCCGAACACGATGATGACCAGCAGGCCGAGCCAGAAGGACGGTACGGAGTAAAGGGTCAGCGCCAGACCGGTGTTGAGCCGGTCGCCGAGCTTGCCGTGCCGCCAGGCGGCCCGGGTGCCGAGGAACATGCCGAGCGCGGTGTAGAGCACGAAGGCCGTGCCGGTCAGCAGCAGCGTGTTCGGCAGCGCCTCGCCGATCTTGTCGATGACCGGGGTGCGGAACTGGTACGAGGTGCCCAGGTCACCGGTGAGCGCCTTGCCGCAGTAGTCCGTGAACTGGCGCCACACGGGCAGGTCGAGGCCGAACTCCCGGCGGTAGGCGGCCAGTTGCTCCGCCGAGATGGGGCGGCCGCCGGTCATCGTCTTGACCGGGTCACCGGGGATCAGCCGGAACAGGAAGAACCCGGTGACCAGCACGGCGAGCAGCGAGACGGCGGCACCGCCCGCCTTGCCCGCCCCGTACCGCAGATACGCGGTGGTGGAGCGGGCCCGTGGTCCGCGGTCCGCCGTACCGGCGGGTGCCGGTACGGCGGCCTTGTCGACCGCGGCGGACGCCGCGTCAGGGGCCGTTGGCTGCATGGGCTACTCGCGGTCGTCCGCGGTGGCGCGGCGGCGCCGCGCGAAGAGCAGTCCGGCACCGGCGAGGACCACGACCCCCGCGGCGACCCCCACGACGACGCCGGTCGAGCTGCTCCCGGAGGAGCTGCCCGAGTCGGCCGGGACCGCCGACCACCAGCTCCAGTAGCCGTCCTGGCCGTAGATGTTGCCGGCGGCCTTCGGCATCGTCTCGATCGACTTGATCTGGTCGGTGCGGTAGGCCTCGACGGCGTTCGGATACGCCATGACGTTCATGTACCCCAGGTCGTACAGCCGCGACTCCATCTGCTTGACGATGTCGGCCCGTTTGGCGGAGTCGTACTCGGCGAGCTGCCTGGCGTACAGCTCGTCGTACGTCTTGTCGCAGATGAAGTTGTCGGTCGCGCCGGTGTCCTTCGGGGTCGCGGGCCGAGCGGCGCAGGTGTGGATGGACAGCACGTAGTCCGGGTCGGGGTTGACGGACCAGCCGTCGAAGGCGAGGTCGTACTTGCCCGCGAGCCAGGGGTCGGTGACGTTGTCGAGGCAGTCGAGCGTCATGCCGACGCCGAGCTTCGCCCACCACTCCTTGAGGTACTGGCCCACCGCCTTGTCGTTGGGGTCGGTGGCGTGGCACAGGACGCGGTAGTTGAGCGGTCTGCCGTCCTTGCCGACCCGTTTGCCGTCGGCGTTCTTCTTGTAGCCGGCCTGGTCGAGGAGCTGGGCGGCCTTGGCGGGGTCGTAGGAGAGTTCCTGGCTCGCCGACGGTTTCCAGAAGTACGTCGAGAAGCGCGGCGGGAGGTAGCCCTGGCCCTCGACCGCGTGCCCCTGGAACACCTTGTCGATGATGGTTTTGCGGTCGACGGCCAGGAACAGCGCGTTGCGCACCCGCTGGTCGAGCAGTGACGGGTCGCCGTCGCCGAACTTCTTGCCGTTCTTGGCCTGCGCGCCCGGGTTGGTGGCGAGGGCGTAGAAGCGCCGGCCGGGGGCGTCGTTGACGCGGATGTTCTTCTGGCCCTTGAGGGAGGCCGCCTGAGCCGGTGTCAGGGCGGGCGCGCCCGCGACGAAGGAGACCTCGCCCTTGCGCAGGGCGGCCACGGCCGCGTCCTGGTCCTTGTAGTACTTGAAGACCAGTTCGTCGAACCCGGGCGCCCCGCGCCAGAAGCTCTTGTTGGCCTTGAGCCGGACGTAGCTGTCCGCCTTGTAGTCGCTGAGGACGAACGGCCCGTCACCGACGGCGGGGAACGACTTGTCGTTGTTGAACTTCGAGAAGTCCTTGACGTCCTTCCAGATGTGCTCGGGCACGATCGGCACATCGAGCGCGGTCATGGTGGCCTGGGGCTTCTTCAGTTCGACGACCAGCTTGGTGGGGCTGGGCGCCGTCACCTTGCGGAAGTTGGTGACGAAGCTGCCGTTCGCGGTGGCGGCCGCCTGGTCGGTCATCATCTTGTTGAACGTCCAGGCGGCGTCCTCGGCGGTCACCTTCTGTCCGTCGGACCATTTCGCGTCGGAGCGGATCGTGTACGTCCAGGTGAGCTTGTCGGCGGACGGCTGCCAGCTGGTGGCGAGGCCCGGGACCGGGTGCGCGTCCCCGGGGTCGTAGTCGGTCAGGTACTCGTACGTCAGCCGCAGAATGCTCGTGCTGACCAGACGTACCGCGAGGAAGGGGCTCAGCGAGTCGACGCTCTGCGCCACCGCGACGGTGAGCGTCTTCTTCCCCTGGGCGGCCTCCGCGCGCTGGGGCGCCGGGTTGAGCGGAGTCGCGAGGCCCGCCGAGAACGTCAGAGCGGCCGCTCCGGCGGCCGCCACGAGCCGGGCCGAGCGCGCTCGCGGCCTTCTCGGATGTGAACGCCTTGTGCCGTACTGGTCTTGTGGGCTCATGAATCGTGACCTCGCGTCATCGCTCGCACAGGGACGGCTTGTTCGGACTTCAGGAGCGGGTTCTGCCTGGTGACGGGCCAGCTGGGTGAAGAGTGTGTCTACCAGCGGCAGTCTGCGCCCGTCAACGGCCCGTGAAACCAATGGTGGCCTGCGAAAACGGCGAGTTGATGTTCGCCCGGGCCGCTATTGGTCAAGACCTGTGAAGGGGGCCTGGTAGAGCGCTGACGCCGTCGACTGGGAGTCGGTCACAGTGATGATGTCGTGACTCCTGCGAACGGACGACCCGTCAGCGGACCACCGGTCCGCGCAGCACGATACGGCGGGGATGCCGCAGCACGGTGGGTTCACGGCGCGGGTATGCGTCGTGGACGGTGATGTCGTCCGGAGCGCCCTCGGTGGAGGCCGGGCAGGCCCAGGAACGCGCGGGCCGTCCAGCTCGCGGCGCCGACGGCGGCCTCGGCGGGCAGGCCTGCCGCGATCAGGTGCTCGGCGAGTCGACCCCCGCACGGGCGGCGTTGACCGCACCCCGCCCGGACGGGTGTGCACGTCGGCCGGGCAGCGGAAACCCTCCGTCGGCGAGGGTGTCGGCCGGCAGCGTGGGCCGCTCGAAGGTGATGCGGTCCCCGAGCGTCCACAGGTCCCGGGCCGAGCCGTCGGGGAGCACCGTCCCGCGCAGATGACAGGCCATGGGGCGAGTGCCGCTGTGAGGTGGGCCGACAGCACAAGGGCCCGCCGGAGAGCCGGCGGGCCGTTGTGCGAGACCTCTTTGTGTGCGGGGGCCTACTTGTACTCGAGTCCCCAGACGTTGTTGTTCCGCTTCACCGGCGCCGTGAACTGCTTGCGCCACTTGGTCGTGCTGTGGAACTTGCAGTGGCCGTCGTAGTAGTACGAGTACTTGCGGACCTTGAACTTCTTGGCCTCGTGGAACAGCCGCATGCGGACCTGGGTCTTGCCCGCCTTGTCCTTGGCGTGCAGCGAGTAGTTCCAGCTGTCGGAGTGCGACCAGCTCTTGCCCACGGTCACGCTGAACGACGTGCTGGCCTTGGCGAAGATCACCCCGGCCTCGGCCTCGACGCCCGCGGTGCCGCTGGCAGTCCAGGTTCCCGTCTTGCTCTGGTTGTAGCTGACGGTGGGGTCGGTGTTGTCGAAGACCCACGTGCTGGCGAGGTTGGTCCCCGGGTACACCGTGTGCTTGTCGTAGATCTCGTAGCCGGTCCCCGGGCTCGGGGCGCACGCGGCGGACGCAGGTGCGGCGGCGATCGCCACCATGCCGCCGGCGACGACGGCGGACGCCATGACAGAGCTAACGATTTTCCTCACGGAAGTGAATTCCCTTCGGTCGGGAAATTCCCGACGGATGAATCGGTTCTGGTTCGTGGAGGTATTCGCGCCAAGGCGCGCCAATGTATGGCGGCATTCGCGACCGTGATGGAAAGCAGCATTCATCAGAACCCCCGTTCTGCTGGTCAACTGGCCTTCTGTCGACGGCCATCGAGCAGTCGACCAAGGCGCAGCGACTGAAGATTGGCCGTCTTCCGTCGAGATGGCAACCGTTATTCAGTGCCGCAAGGTGATCTTCCTTGAATTCACGTTCGGACACCCTGACGGCAAAGCGGTCACAAAGGGGAAAACGGGGCGGTTGTTCATCATGTTCTGGGTGGATTGAATGCGATATTTGAATCACGTAATGTGATGTGGATCACATGCTGCGGGAATTCTCAAATTCCCCTCAAGCGCGGAACCCCGCACGCGCGTTCCGGTGTCTTTGGCTCTCTGCGTTCGCGCCGCGTTCTGTGCGTGTCGGGAGCGGTTCTCGCCCGGATGGCACCACCCTCCTTCGGGCGATCCGTCCCGCAGATGGGTGCGCCGAATGTGCACTGAGTGTCATTTGCTCGGATATTGACCGGTAACGGTCGGCATTCCCGAGGAGGCACTCCATGCGTGGAGCCACGCACGCCAAATGGGCCGCAGGCGCCGCGGCGGTCGCACTCGCCGTGACGGCCTGCGGGGGCGGCAGCAGCGGCAGCGGCGGTGGTGACAGCAGCGCGGTGCTCAGCTCCTCCTGGGGAGACCCGCAGAACCCGCTGGAGCCCGCCAACACCAACGAGGTGCAGGGCGGCAAGGTCCTCGACATGATCTTCCGGGGGCTGAAGCGGTACGACCCGAAGACCGGCGCCGCCAAGGACATGCTCGCCGAGAAGATCGACACCACGGACTCGCAGAACTTCACCGTCACCGTCAAGAGCGGCTGGAAGTTCAGCAACGGCGAGGCCGTCACCGCCAAGTCCTTCGTGGACGCCTGGAACTACGGCGCCAGCCTCAAGAACAACCAGAAGAACGCGTACTTCTTCGGGTACATCGAGGGCTACGACAAGGTCCACCCCGAGACCGGCAAACAGACGGCCGACACGCTCTCCGGGCTGAAGGTCACCGGAGGCCAGACCTTCACCGTCAAGCTCACCCAGAAGTTCTCGACCTTCCCGGACACCCTCGGCTACGCGGCCTTCGACCCGCTGCCGGCGGCCTTCTTCTCCGACCACGCCGCATGGATCAAGAAGCCGGTCGGCAACGGGCCGTACACGGTGCAGTCGTACACCAAGGGCTCGAAGATGTCCCTGAGGAAGTGGGACGGGTACCCCGGCACGGACAAGGCGCAGAACGGCGGCGTGGACCTCAAGGTCTACACCGACAACAACACCGCCTACACCGACCTGATGGCCGGCAACCTCGACCTGGTCGACGACGTCCCGGCCGCCCAGCTCAAGAACGTCAAGAACGACCTCGGCGACCGGTACCTCAACACCCCCGCCGGCATCATCCAGACGCTCGCCTTCCCGTTCTACGACCCGGCCTGGAACAAGAGCGGCTCGGAGAAGGTCCGCAAGGGCCTGTCCATGGCGATCAACCGCAAGCAGATCACCGACACGATCTTCCAGAAGACCCGCACCCCGGCCACCGACTGGACCTCCCCGGTCCTCGGCACGAAGGGCGGCTTCCAGGACGGGCTGTGCGGGAGCAGCTGCGAGTACAACCCCAGCGAGGCCAAGAAGCTGGTCCAGGAGGGCGGCGGGTTGCCCGGCGGCCAGGTCAAGATCTCGTACAACGCGGACACGGGCTCCCACAAGGAGTGGGTGGACGCCGTCTGCAACTCCATCAACAACGCGCTCGGCAACGACAAGGCCTGCGTGGGCAACCCGGTCGGCACCTTCGCCGACTTCCGCAGCCAGATCACGCAGAAGAAGATGTCAGGGCCGTTCCGGGCCGGCTGGCAGATGGACTACCCGCTCATCCAGAACTTCCTCCAGCCGCTCTACTACACCAACGCCTCCTCCAACGACGGCCACTGGTCCGACAAGGACTTCGACAAGTTCGTCGACCAGGCCAACGCCGAGACCGACACCGCCAAGGCGATCTCGCTCTTCCAGAGCGCCGAGAAGGTCGTCCGCGACAATATGGCGGCCATCCCGCTCTGGTACCAGAACGGCAGCGCAGGCTGGTCCGACCGCCTCTCGAACGTGGCGCTCAACCCGTTCAGCGTCCCGGTCTACAACGAGATCAAGGTCGGCTGACCGCCCATGGGACGGTACGTGGTCCGGCGTCTGCTCCAGATGATCCCGGTGTTCATCGGGGCCACGCTGCTGATCTTCCTGATGGTCAACGTGATGGGCGACCCCATCGCGGGCCTGTGCGGCGAGCGGCAGTGCGACCCGGCCACGGCCGCCCAGCTGAAGAAGGAGTTCGGCCTCGACAAGCCGGTGTGGCAGCAATACCTGACCTACATGGGGAACGTCTTCACCGGCGACTTCGGCACCGCCTTCAACGGCCAGAAGGTCACCGAGCTGATGTCGACGGCGTTCCCGGTCACCATCCGGCTCACCATCGTCGCGATCCTCTTCGAGATCGTCATCGGCATCACGCTGGGGGTCGTCACCGGGCTGCGGCGCGGACGCCCCGTCGACACGTCGGTCCTGCTCTTCACCCTGGTCGTCATCTCCGTCCCCACCTTCGTGACCGGCCTGCTGCTCCAGCTCCTCCTCGGCGTCGAGTGGGGCTGGATCAAACCGTCGGTCTCCACCGACGCCACCTTCGGCGAGCTGATCGTGCCGGGCCTGGTCCTCGCCTCCGTCTCCCTGGCCTACGTCACCCGGCTGACCCGTACCTCCATCGCGGAGAACCGGCGCTCCGACTACGTCCGCACGGCCATCGCCAAGGGCCTGCCCCGGCAGCGGGTCATCGTCCGCCACCTGCTGCGCAACTCGCTCATCTCCGTGGTCACCTTCATCGGCACGGACATCGGCGCGCTGATGGGCGGCGCGATCGTCACCGAGCGGATCTTCAACATCCACGGCGTCGGCTACCAGCTCTACCAGGGCATCCTGCGCCAGAACACCCAGACCGTCGTCGGCTTCGTGACCGTACTCGTCCTCGTCTTCCTGGTGGCCAACCTGCTGGTCGACCTCCTGTACGCCGTACTCGACCCGAGGATCCGCTATGCCTGAGCAGTACGACTCCGAGGGCGCCGTCTCCTCCGCGGGCATGGGCGGCGCGATGGACCTGGCCGTGACGGAGGCGCAGACCCTGGAGCGGACACCCGGGGGACCGGAAGGCACCGGCCCGGCCGGGAAACCGCGAAGCCTCTGGTCCGACGCCTGGCGCGACCTGCGCCGCAACCCGGTCTTCATCGTCTCGGCGCTGGTGATCCTTTTCCTGGTCGTGATCTCCCTCTGGCCGTCCCTGATCGCCTCCGGCAACCCCCTCAAGTGCGACCTCGCCAAGGCCCAGGAGGGTTCCCAGCCCGGCCACCCCTTCGGCTACGACGGCCAGGGCTGCGACGTCTACACGCGCACGGTGTACGGGACCCGCATCTCCATCAGTGTCGGCGTCCTGGCCACGCTCGGCGTCGCGCTCCTCGGCTCGGCCCTGGGCGGGCTCGCCGGATACTTCGGCGGGGGCTGGGACTCGCTGATGTCCCGGATCACCGACATCTTCTTCGCGATCCCGGTCGTGCTCGGCGGCCTCGTCCTGCTCTCCGTGGTGACCAGCAACACGATCTGGCCCGTCATCGGGTTCATCGTGCTGCTCGGCTGGACGCAGGTCTACCGCATCGCCCGCGGCTCGGTCATCACCGCCAAGCAGAACGACTACGTGCACGCCGCCCGCGCACTCGGCGCCTCCGACTCCCGCATCCTGCTGCGGCACATCACACCGAACGCCGTAGCCCCGGTGATCGTCGTGTCGACCATCGCGCTCGGCACGTACATCGCGCTGGAGGCGACCCTGTCGTACCTCGGTGTCGGCCTGAAGCCGCCTACCGTCAGCTGGGGCATCGACATCTCGGCGGCCTCCCCGTACATCCGCAACGCCCCCCACATGCTCCTGTGGCCGGCCGGCGCGCTCGCGGTCACCGTGCTGGCGTTCATCATGCTCGGCGACGCGGTCCGCGACGCCCTCGATCCGAAGCTGAGGTGAGCCGCCGTCATGCTGCTCGAAGTGCGGGACCTGCACGTGGAGTTCCGGACCCGGGACGGGGTCGCCAAGGCCGTCAACGGGGTCGACTACGGCGTGGACGCCGGGGAGACCCTCGCGGTGCTCGGTGAGTCCGGGTCGGGGAAGTCCGTCACCGCGCAGGCGATCATGGGCATCCTCGACATTCCGCCCGGGAGGATCACGGGCGGCGAGGTCCTCTTCCAGGGCAGGGACCTGCTGAAGCTGAAGGAGGAGGAGCGCAGGAAGGTCCGCGGCGCCGAGATGGCCATGATCTTCCAGGACGCGCTGTCCTCCCTCAACCCGGTGCTCCCCGTGGGCGACCAGCTCGGCGAGATGTTCGTCGTGCACCGGGGGATGTCGCGCAAGGACGCGCGTGCGAAGGCCGTCGAGCTGATGGAGCGGGTGCGGATCCCGGCCGCCAAGGAGCGGGTCAAGGACTACCCGCACCAGTTCTCCGGCGGTATGCGCCAGCGCATCATGATCGCGATGGCGCTGGCACTGGAGCCCGCCCTGATCATCGCCGACGAACCGACGACGGCGCTGGACGTCACCGTCCAGGCCCAGGTCATGGACCTGCTCGCCGAGTTGCAGCGCGAGTACAACATGGGGCTCATCCTGATCACCCACGACCTCGGCGTGGTCGCCGACGTCGCCGACAGGATCGCCGTGATGTACGCGGGCCGGATCGTCGAGTCGGCCCCGGTGCACGACATCTACAAAGTGCCCGCGCACCCGTACACCAAGGGCCTGCTGGAGTCGATCCCGCGGCTCGACCAGAAGGGCGAGGAGCTCTACGCCATCAAGGGCCTGCCGCCCAACCTCATGCACATCCCGCCGGGCTGCGCCTTCCACCCCCGCTGCCCGATGGCCCAGGACGTGTGCCGGACCGACGAGCCGCCGCTCTACGAGGTGAACGGTGAGGAGCCGGCCCGGCGCAGTGCCTGCCACTTCTGGAGGGAGTGCATGAATGGCTGAGTCGATTCTGCAGGTCAGCGGGCTCGTCAAGCACTACCCGCTCACCCAGGGGATTCTCTTCAAGAAGCAGGTCGGCGCGGTGAAGGCCGTCGACGGCGTGGACTTCGAACTCGCCCGCGGCGAAACCCTCGGCATCGTCGGCGAGTCCGGCTGCGGCAAGTCGACCGTCGCCAAGATGCTGGTCAACCTGGAGAAGCCGACCGAGGGGGAGATCCGCTACAGGGGCGAGGACATCGCCAAGCTGTCCGGCAAGGCCCTGCGATCCGTGCGGCGCAACATCCAGATGGTCTTCCAGGACCCGTACACCTCCCTCAACCCCCGTATGACCGTGGGCGACATCATCGGGGAGCCGTACGAGATCCACCCCGAGGTGGCGCCCAAGGGCGACCGGCGCACGAAGGTCCAGGAGCTGCTGGACGTCGTGGGGCTCAACCCCGAGTACATCAACCGCTATCCGCACCAGTTCTCCGGCGGCCAGCGCCAACGCATCGGCATCGCACGGGGGTTGGCGCTGCGCCCCGAGATCATCGTCGCCGACGAACCGGTCTCCGCCCTGGACGTGTCCGTGCAGGCCCAGGTCATCAACCTGATGGACCGGCTGCAGAGCGAGTTCGAGCTGTCCTACGTCTTCATCGCGCACGACCTGTCGATCGTCCGGCACATCTCGGACCGGGTCGGGGTGATGTACCTCGGGCGGATCGTGGAGACCGGCAAGGACGCCGAGATCTACGACCATCCGACACATCCCTACACACAGGCGCTGCTGTCCGCCGTCCCCGTGCCCGACCCGGTGGCGCGGGAGCACCGGGAGCGGATCATCCTGGCGGGCGATGTGCCGTCACCGACGAACATCCCCTCCGGCTGCCGCTTCCGGACGCGGTGCTGGAAGGCGCAGGAGCGGTGCGCGCTGGAGGTTCCGCTGCTGGCGGTGCCGGCCGGGTTCCGGTACGTGGGAGGTCCGGCAGCGCATGACTCGGCCTGCCACTTCGCGGAGGAGAAGGCAGTGGTGGGGAACGGCAACGGACCGGGGTGACATGCGCACCCCGGTCCGTTTACGGCACCCGCACGGCCGTACGCTGTTCAGCCTCGCGCGTCCGTATATCGGTACGGCTACCTCGAAGTTGCCTGCGTGTTAACGCGGTTCGGGCGGGTTTGCGTTGTTATACGAGCGAACGCTTCAGGAAGTCCAGCTGGAGCCGCAGCAGGTTCTCGGCGACCGACTCCTGCGGGGTCATGTGCGTGACGCCGGACAGCGGCAGCACCTCGTGCGGGCGGCCGGCGGCCAGCAGGGCCGAGGACAGCCGCAGGGAGTGGGCGACCACCACATTGTCGTCGGCGAAACCATGGATGATCATCATCGGACGTTGCGGCTCGGCCGCGTCGACCAGACCCGCGTCGTCGATGAGCGAGTTGCGCCGGTAGACCTCCGGCTGCTGGTCGGGGTGGCCGAGGTAGCGCTCCTGGTAGTGGGTGTCGTACAGGCGCAGATCGGTGACCGGGGCGCCCACCACGGCCGCGTGGAAGACGTCCGGGCGGCGCAGCACCGCGAGCGCCGCCAGATAGCCGCCGAAGGACCAGCCGCGGATGCCGACCCGGCTCAGGTCCAGCGGGAATCGGTCGGCGAGGCCCTGCAGCGCGTCCACCTGGTCCTCGACGGTGACCGCCGCGAGCTCGTCGCGGACCGCCTTCTCCCAGGCCGGGGAGCGGCCCGGGGTGCCCCGGCCGTCCGCGACCACGACCGCGAAGCCCTGGTCGGCGAACCACTGCGAGGTCAGATGCGGATTGTGCGCGGCCACCACCCGCTGGCCGTGCGGACCGCCGTAGGGATCCATGAGTACCGGGAGCGGAGTCTCGCCGTCGTGATCGCGGGGGAGCAGCACGGCGCACGGGATGCGCCGTGCGCCCCCCTCGGTGAGGGTCACGCGCGGGGTCATACCGGGATCTTCGGCGTACGAGGCGATGGTCGCGGCATGCTTGCCGTCGCGAAGTACCTGCACGCGGGCGCCCGGCCGGTCCAGTGCGGCGGACACCAGCACGGTCACGCCCCCGGCGCGCACCGCCGAGTGCACGCCGGGTTCCTGCGAGACGCGCTCCAGGCCGAGTTCGTTGACGCGGTAGACGTGCACCTCGCCGGTCTCGGCGGCCTCGGCCTCCTCGCCGTCCGAGGCGGCGAGCAGCACGTTGTCGTCCGAGACGTCCAGCACCGCACGGACGTGCAACTGCGGCCCCGTCAACGGGCGTTCGCCCACCGCCAGGACCCGCGCCCCGCCCTCGTCGACGATCCGCACGAGCTGCCCGGACGGGCTCCAGCAGGGCACCCCGGGGAAAAGATCAAGCCAAACCTGATCTTCGTCCGCGTGCACCAGCCGGGTCGCGCCCGTCTGAGGGGTCACGGCCAGGAACAACTGACTGCGCTGGTCGCGCGCTTGTACGAGCAACAGGGGTGCGCCCGCTTCTGACCAGTGCACATGCGCCAGGTAGGGGTAGCGCGCCCGGTCCCAGACGACCTCCGTGCGCACCCCGTCCAGACCGATCACGAACAGCCGTACGTCCGCGTTGTCGGTGCCGGCCGCCGGGTAGGCGACGTGCTGTGGGTCACGTTCCGGCTGGGCCGGGTCGGAGATCCACCAGCGCCGTACCGGCGCGTCGTCCACGCGCGCGACCAGCAGCCGGGCCGAGTCCGGCGACCACCAGAAGCCACGCGCGCGGCCCATCTCCTCGGCCGCGATGAACTCGGCCAGCCCGTAGGTGACGTTGGCCGACTCCGGCTCCGCAAGGGCCCGTTCGTCCTTGCCCTCGGCGTCCACGACCCGCAGCGCACCCTGCGCGACGTACGCGACGTGCCGGCCGTCGGGGGCGGGGCGCGGGTCGATCACCGGTCCGGTGGCCGGGAGTTCACGTGCCGTACCGGCCCGCAGCTCAGCCGTGAAAAGCCGCCCTGACAACGCGAAAGACGCCAACTCCACCGCCGCATCGGTGGCGTAGCCGACGATGCCGGCGCCGCCCTCGCGGCTGCGTTCGCGGCGCGCCCGTTCCTCGGGCGGGAGCTCCTCCGAGGCGCCGCCCAGCAGGGCGCGTGGGTCGGCCGCCACGCGCTCCTGGCCGTCCCGTACGTCGAGAACCCACAGGGAACTCGCCCTGTCCGTACCGGAGGTGGAGCGCAGGAACACCACACGGGTGCCGTCGGGCGCCACGGTGAAAGCGCGCGGCGCGCCCAGGGTGAACCGCTGGGTACGGGCGTGCCTGCGGGGGAAGGAGTCGGACATCGTCGTCATGCCCTGACCATATTGGCCATGCGCCCCCTTGTGCGGCCGTGCGCCGATCGATGCGCGCGGTCGGATAGTTATGATCACTAGCGCATGGTGGGTATGAACCTGCTGGTTGCTGTGTGGATTTGTCTGGCCCCTAAGTCCGACCCCCGCGCTCTTGGGACCTTTGGAGGTGAGCCGCCGTGGCACTCTCGATTTCGGCGGTGGTGCTGCTGGCGATCATCGTCTTCCTTCTGATCAAGAAGTCAGGACTGAAGGCGGGCCATGCGATCGTCTGCATGCTGCTCGGGTTCTATCTGGCCTCCTCGACCGTCGCTCCCACCATCCACGAGCTGACGACGAACATCGCGGGGATGATCGGCAGCATCAAGTTCTGACCCCGGGCTGCGTCGCGCTGTCGGAGCCGCCTCGTAGGGTGGCTCCATGACGGAACAGCCTTCCCGGCGTCTGCTGCTGGTGCACGCGCACCCGGACGACGAGTCGATCAACAACGGCGCGACGATGGCCGCGTACGCGGCCGGGGGTGCCCGCGTGACCCTGGTCACCTGCACCCTCGGTGAACTCGGCGAGGTCATTCCGCCGGAGCTCCGGCACCTCACCGGCACCGCCCTGGGCGAGTACCGGCTGCGGGAGCTCACGGCCGCCATGCGCGAGCTCGGCGTCGCGGACTTCCGTCAGCTCGGCGGGCCGGGCCGCTACCGGGACTCCGGGATGATGGGCCTGGCCGACAACGACGACCCGGCCTGCTTCTGGCAGGCGGACGTCGACGAGGCGGCCGCGCACCTCGTAGAGGTGATCCTGGAGGTACGCCCCCAGGTCCTCATCACCTATGACGACCACGGCGGATACGGCCACCCCGACCACATCCAGGCCCACCGAGTGGCCATGCGCGCCGCCGAACTGGCCGCCGAGGCGGGCTGGGAGATCCCCAAGATCTACTGGAACCGCGTGCCGCGGTCCGTCGCCGAGGCCGCCTTCGCCCGCCTTGCGGACGATCTGCCCGACCTGCCCTACTCCAAGGCCGCCGTCATCGACGACGTACCGGGTGTCGTGTCCGACGAACAGATCACCGCCGCGATCGACGGCACCGCGCACGCCGCCGCCAAGGCCGCCGCGATGCGGGCACACGGCACGCAGATCGAGGTCGCGGAACCGTACTTCGCGCTCTCCAATGAACAGGCGCAGCCCCTCTTCGCCACCGAGTACTACCAATTGGTGCGCGGGGCGGCCGGAGAGCCGAGAGAGACCGATCTCTTCGCCGGGATCGAGTTCGCCGGTGTCGAGGAGGCGTCATGACCGAGCGCGGTTCCCTGCTCGCCCAGCCGCTCCAGCGGCCCTCCGCCGGACGGATGCTCCTGTACGCGGGCCTCTTCGTGCTCGGCACGGTCGTCGGCGCGGCCGGGGCGCTGGTGCAGGCCGCCTGGTTCCCCGGCGGGCTGCTGCTCGCGCTCGCCGGCGAGGCCGGGCTCTGCCTCGGCGGCGGACGGGCCACCGGCGGCCGCGGCGGGGCGATCGCACCTGCCGCCGGATGGATGATCTCCGTCATTCTGCTCACCGCCAGCAGACCCGAAGGGGACTTCCTCTTCGGCGCGGGAGGCGGCTCCTATCTCTTCCTCCTCGGAGGCATGGCCGTAGCTGTGATCTGCGCCACCCTTGGACAGGGGCGGCAACCAGGTGGCCGTGACGTCCGACTTGGCAAGTGACGTACCACTTCGCCATTAACCACTAGTGGGAGTCCCGTGTGGGTTTCCCCGGCGGTCATGGGATACGCGCCAGAAGTGGCCAGTATGGTGGTGCGCGCCGCCGAGCCGCCCGTGAGGTTGTGTCGGGCGGCGGAGCCAACCGGGAGAACCTGCCTTGAGTCGTGAAACTGACACTCCGTCCTCCGGGCCCAACGGGCGCGGCGGAGCCGCATACCCGTCGGGCACGCCGCCGTACGGGACCCCCACGGCTTCCGACGCCGGTACCGATGCGGGCCGTTCGGCCGCGCAGCCGGAGGACCGCAAGACCGAGACCACACTGACGACCCGGATCCGGATCAACATCCCCGGGTCGCGGCCCATTCCGCCGGTCGTCGTACGTACGCCCGTCGCGGACGCCGAGAGCTCCGACGGCACCGGGGAGACCGAGGCTCCGGTGCCGGGTGCCACCCAGGCCATGAGCACGGTCGAGCCTCCGGCCGACCCCGCCCAGCCCGCCGGGGACAAGGCTGGCGGGTGGTTCGCGCCCCGCAAGTCGGGGCCCGCCAAGGGCGGTCAGGGCGGCGGCTCCACCAACGGGGCCGGTCTGCCGGGCGGTTCGGGCGCGGGCGCGCCGGCCGCCCCGGGTGCCGGGCCCTTCGGCACGGGCGCCCCTGCGGGCGGCGCACGTCCGGGCACCGGCCGTCCCGGCGGCGTGGTCGGCTCCATGAGCGTGCCGGGCGGCTCACGACCCGGCGGCGCCCCCCGCCCGGGCGGGACGAACGGCGCCGGGCTCCCCGGCGCGACCGGCGGGCCCGTGGCCCCCGGGCACGGCGGCGGCACCGGCTCCTTCGACGTCACCGAGGCGCTGGCCGGGGGACCGCTGGGCAACGGGGCGCGCCCCGGCGGCGGCGAGGCGCGCCGTGACGAGCTCCCGTACTTCTCGGACGGCGAGCCCAGCCCCCAGAACGGGCAGAACGGCCAGGGCGGTTACGGCGGCGCGAGCGGCTTCAACGGGCCGAACGGCCGCGGCGGCCAGGGCGGCGCCCAGGGCCCCGCGGGCCCGACCGTCGGCCCGGTCACCGGTGACGGCCCCGTGACCTCGCCCTTCGGCAGCGGACCCACCGGACCTGCCGGGCCCAAGGGGCCCGGCGGCCCGGGCGGACCTGTCGGCCTCGGCGGTCCTGCGGGCATCGGCGGACCCGCCGGCCTCGGCGGTCCCGCGGGCCTCGGCGGTCCCGGTGGCATCGGCGCCCCGCACGGCGCGGGCCTCGGCCCCGGTGGCGGCCTGAGCGACGACACCGCGATCCTCACCCCGCAGAAGCCGGCCCCCGAGCCGGGCCAGCAGGGCTTCCCGGCACCCGACAACATCTCCGGACACACCGTCACCAGCGGCGTCCCGGTCGGGGCGCCCGGCGCGAGCTCGCCGTTCGGCCCCGGTTCCCACACCGACGGCCCGCTGCCGCACACGCCCCCGAAGCTGCCCGAGCCGGCCGGCCAGAACACCCCGGCCGCTTCGGCGCCCAAGAAAAAGAAGAAGGGGCGCAACAAGCTGGTGCTGCTCGGCACCGGCGTGGTCATCGTCGGCGGTCTCGCATACGGCGCCGGGCTGCTGATGAACCACTCCGACGTGCCCAAGGGCACCACCGTGCTCGGCGTCGACATCGGCGGCGGCACCCGCGACGAGGCCGTCAAGAAGCTCGACGCGGCCTTCGGCGCCCGCGTGAACAAGCCGCTGAAGCTGTCCGTCGGCGGGAAGACGGTCGAGCTCAAGCCGGACCAGGCGGGCCTCCAGTTCGACGAGCAGGCCACGGTCGCGGCGGCCGCACAGGCCGACTACAACCCGATCTCCGTCATCGGCTCCCTCTTCGGCAACCACCGGGTCGTCGACCCCGTCATGCCCGTCGACGAGGAGAAGCTGACGGCCGCCCTGACGACCACGGCGGGCGGCTCCGGTTCGATGACCGAGGGCACGATCGAGTTCAAGTCCGGCAAGGCCGTCGCCGTCTACGGCAAGGCGGGCAAGGGCATCGACGCCGCCAGGTCGGCCCAGGCGGTCGAGGAGGCATACCGCAGCCAAGTGGAGACCAACGCCACCGACCCGGTCGCGGTCGTGACCACGACCCGGCAGCCGACGATCACGAACGCCGAGGTCGACCGGGAGATGAAGGCGTTCGCCGAGCCCGCGATGTCGGGGCTCGTCACGGTCAAGACGGACACGGGCGTCTCGCTGCCGCTCAGCCCGCAGAACTCCCTGTGGAAGTTCCTCAGGGTCTCGGCCGTGGGCGGCAAGCTCGTCGACAAGCCGGACCTCGCCGCGCTCAAGCAGCTCTACGGCGGCCAGTTCGACCACGTCCTGATCACCCGGGGCACCGGCAAGAAGACCGCCGTCACCCCGCAGGACGTCTACGTCGCCCTGCGCCAGGCCCTGCTGAGCAAGACCAACCGGGTGGGGATCATCCAGACGAAGAGCTGAGCCCAGGCCCGGAAAGGGGGCACCCGGCACCCGCCGGATGCCCCCTTCGCCGTATGTCACCGTCCGCCGCATGACATCTGTCATCCGGCAGTCAGGACCGCCGACACTGCCGGGACCCGGGCCTGTGCGGCCACCATGGATCCCATGACGACGACAGCGACAGCGACCACCGCCCCGGTGGTCGGCTTCGACCAGGTGAGCAAGACCTACGGGACCGTACGGGCCGTCGACGGGCTGACGCTCGCCCTGCACCCGGGGGAGACCGTGGCCCTGCTCGGGCCCAACGGGGCCGGCAAGTCGACCACCCTCGACCTGCTGCTGGGTCTCAAGCACGCCGACAGCGGCACGGTCCGCGTCTTCGGCACCGGCCCGCGCGAGGCCATCGTCGCCGGGCGCGTGGGCGCCATGCTGCAGAGCGGCGGGCTGATGGACGAGGTCACCGTCGCCGAGCTGGTGAAGCTCGCCTGCGATCTGCACCCCAAGCCGTACAAGGCGAAGGACGTGCTCGCCCGCGCCGGCATCTCCCAGATCGCCGACCGCAAGGTCAACAAGCTCTCCGGCGGCCAGGCCCAGCGCGTCCGCTTCGCCCTCGCCACGGCCGGCGACAGCGACCTGATCGTCCTCGACGAGCCGACCACCGGCATGGACGTCTCCGCCCGCCAGGCCTTCTGGGCCACCATGCGCGAGCAGGCCGACCAGGGCCGCACGGTCCTGTTCGCCACGCACTACCTGGAGGAGGCGGACGCCATCGCCGACCGGGTGCTCGTCCTGCACCGCGGACGGCTCCTCGCGGACGGCACGGCGGCCGAGATCAAGGCGAAGGCCGGGGCGCGGAGGGTGTCGTTCGACCTCGAAGGCGCCATCGACGAGGCCCCACTGCGCGCCCTGCCGTTCCTGACGTCGGTGGATATTTCCGGCCAGACCGTCCGCATCCAGTCCTCCGACGCCGACGCGACCGTGCACGCCCTGTACGGCCTCGGTGTCTACCCCCGCAACCTCGAAGTCGCCGGACTCGGCCTGGAGCAGGCCTTCGTCGCCATCACCGCCGCCGAGGAGGCGAAGCAGTCGTGAACAGCCTGATCAAGCTGGAGCTCACCCGCGCCCTGCGCAACCGCAAGTTCCTGTTCTTCTCGGTGATCTACCCGTCGGTCATCTTCCTGCTCGTCTCCAACCAGACGGGCAAGGTCGACGGCACGGGCCTGAGCGTCTCGTCGTACGTCATGGTCTCCATGGCCTCCTTCGGCGCCCTGACCGCGGTCCTCATGGGCAACAGCGAGCGCATCGCCAAGGAGCGGGAGAGCGGCTGGGTACGGCAGCTGCGGCTGACCACGCTGCCCGGGCGCGGCTATGTCCTCGCCAAGACCGCCAGTGCCGCCGTAGTCAGCCTGCCGTCCATCGTGGTCGTCTTCCTGGTCGCCGCGGCCGTACGGGGTGTGCGGCTGGACGCCTGGCAGTGGTTCGCGCTCACCGGGGCGATCTGGGCCGGCAGCCTGGTCTTCGCCGCGCTCGGCGTCGCCATCGGCTACCTGGCCTCCGGGGACGCGGTCCGTCCCATCACGATGATCACGTACT
This sequence comes from Streptomyces guryensis, assembly GCF_021261325.1. Lineage (GTDB taxonomy): Bacteria > Actinomycetota > Actinomycetes > Streptomycetales > Streptomycetaceae > Streptomyces > Streptomyces guryensis. The sequence continues at coordinate 381,656 of NZ_JAJSBI010000003.1, forward strand.
TCGGTCTGTCGATCCTCGGCGGCCTGTGGATGCCGTCCTCGACCTTCCCGCAGTGGCTGCAGGACATCGCCAAGTGGCTGCCCACCCACGCGTACGCTGCCCTGGGGCGGGCCATCGAGCAGAGCCAGTCCCCCGAGACCAAGGACCTCGCCCTCCTCGTCGTCTACTTCGCCCTGTTCGCGGGCGGCGCGGCGTGGCTGTACCGGAAGGACACGCTGAAGGCGTGAGCACGATGACGGACGACGGACTGCCCGAGGAACTCCGGGCCGAGAACGCGATCCGGGTCGGCCAGCCGCCCCGCAACCGGGCCGATGCCATGCGCAAACTGGTCTGGATCCTGCCCTGGCTGATCTTTCTCGGATCGCCGGTGCAGGACCTGACCTCCGGCCACCACACGCCCGCCGCGACCGTGGCGGGCTGGGTGGCCCTGGCCTCCTTCACCGGCGTCTATCTGTCGCTGGTCTTCCGGAACATGGGCCGGCCGTTCTCCGGACGGGCCGTCGGCGCTTTCGTCGCACTGCTCGGCACGCTCGCCCTGGTCCTGTGCCTCACCCTCGGCAGCGCGTGGATCGGCCTCTTCGTGTACGTCTCCGTCACCTGCGGTGCCACGCTGCCACAGCGCATCGCCTACTGGGCGATCGGGCTGAACACCCTCACGATGCTCCTGGTCGTCCTGCACTTCGGCGCGGACGACTGGAGCCTGGTCCTGGTGGTGCTGCTGCTGGGCTTCGCGATGATGGGGGTGAAGCAACTGGTGCGCACGACCGTCGAGTTGCGCAAGGCCCGTGCCACCGTCGCCCAACTGGCCGCCAACGAGGAGCGGTTGCGTCTGGCCCGCGACCTGCACGACCTCCTGGGCCACTCGCTCTCGCTCATCACCCTCAAGAGCGAGCTGGCGGGCCGCATGCTCCCCGACCACCCCGACAAGGCCGCCCAGCAGGTTTCCGACATCGAACAGGTCAGCCGCCAGGCCCTGGTGGACGTCCGCGAGGCGGTCACCGGCTACCGCCGTCCGCGCCTGTCCGAAGAACTCGCGGGCACACAGGTCGCCTTGACGGCGGCGGCCGTCACGGCCGACATGCCCGACGACGCGGACCTCACCGGCGTCCCCGAGGAGAGCGAGTCCGCCCTCGCCTGGGCGCTGCGCGAGGCGGTCACCAACGTCGTACGGCACAGCGGCGCCACCCGCTGCACGGTGGAGGTGCTGCACCGCCAGACCCTGGACGGCCCGGTCCTCGAACTCACCGTCGAGGACAACGGCTCGGGCGGCTCCGGCAAGGGCCCCGGCAACGGTCTGACGGGCCTGACGGAACGCCTGGAGAAGGCCGGCGGGACCCTGGAGGCAGGCCGCGTCAAGCACGGCTTCCGGCTGGTCGCCCGCGTCCCCGTCACCACCTCGCCGGCCGTAGGATCCGGGGCATGAGCTCTACGATCAAGGTGCTGCTCGCCGAGGACCAGTCGATGGTCCGCGAGGCGCTGGCCGCCCTCCTCGGACTCGAGGACGACATCGAGGTCGTGGCCCAAGTGGCGCGCGGCGACGAGGTGTTGGCGGCCGCCCGCGAGCACGCCGTGGACGTGGCCCTCCTCGACATCGAGATGCCGGGCTGCACCGGCATCGAGGCGGCGGCCCAGGTCCACAAGGCCCTGCCCGGCGTGAAACTCGTCGTCCTCACCACCTTCGGCCGCCCCGGCTACCTCCGCAGCGCCATGGAGGCGGGCGCCGACGCCTTCCTGGTCAAGGACGCCCCCGCAGCCCAACTGGCAGACGCGGTACGCAAGGTCCTGTCGGGAGAACGGGTCATCGACCCCACCCTGGCCGCAGCGGCCCTCGCGGAAGGCGCCAACCCTCTGACGGACCGCGAACGCGAGGTCCTCCGCGCGGCGGCCGACGGCTCGACGAACGCGGAGCTGGCAGCGGCCCTGCACTTGTCCCAGGGGACGGTCCGGAACTATCTCTCCACGGCGATCCAGAAACTGGCAGTACGAAACAGGGCCGAAGCGGTACGGATCGCTAGAGAAAAAGGCTGGCTGTAGCGCCCTGAGGGGCGCGGGCGGGGCTGTATCGATTTGCGGCTCCGCCGCGTGGGCGCGACAAGCCACGACGAACTCGCACACGCACCATTCACAAGCCCCTGGGGTGATCAGGCGAACTCAGTTGAGCAGCGCCCGAGCTGCTCGGGCCTGCCCCCGCACCCGCTCCGCGGCCGACTCATCCACCGCCGCCACCGCATCGGCGTAAGCCTCGAGCTCCACCGCCCCCTCGACGAAGTCCCCCCGCTGCACCAGCACCTGCCCCCGCTCATACCGCAACCGCGCCGGATGCGAGGGCAACAGCAGCGACAGATCGACCGCCCACAACGAAACATCCGACCGCTCGGGCCGAGCCGCGGCCCACGCCCGGATGTTGTTGAGGATCCGCAGAACGACGTCCAGAGGATCCGCCGGTGTCAACATCGACGGATCCAGCGCAGCCCCCGTGGCACCGGCCACCAACAGCTCCGCGTCGCCGGCCCCCAGCAGCCGCCCCCCGTCGAACGGATCCACCAGCACCTGTGCCTCCTCAGGCCCGAACCCGACCACGAAGTGCCCTGGCAGAGCGACCCCGTACACCGGCGCCCCAGCCCGCCGCGCGACCTCCATCCACACCACCGAGAGCAGGATCGGCAGCCCGCGCCGCCGCCGCAGCACCTCGTGCAGCAGCGAGGACTCCAGGCGCTGATAGTCGGCGGGGGAGCCGCGGAAGCCGTCCTGCGCCCCGAGGAGGTGGTGCAGTGCGGTCGCCCAGGCCATCGGGCCGCCCGGCCGGAAGGGCATCCGCCCCGCCAGCCGGTCCAGCTCCATCTGGGCGGCGTCCAGTCCCGCCTCGTCCAGCTCCCCGTCCGCCGCCGCGCCCACCAGCAGGCACAGCGTGGACAGATCGGGCCGCTCGGACCGCGCCTCCTCGGCGAACCGCCGCCGCAGTTCGGCGGACCGCTCAGGCGGTGGTGGGTATGGGGGACGCATGGCAGGCTCGTGCCCTCTCCCGGCGATCGGTACTACCGGCCGCCGCCGGGAGCCGCCGGTTCCCGGTAGTGGTGGTAGGCGTGGTGCGCGGCGAAGCCCATCCCGGCGTACAGGGCCCGCGCGCCCGCGTTGTCCTCCTCGACCTGCAGCCAGGCGGCCGAGGCGCCCTCGTCGAGCGCCCGCCGGGCCAGCGCGGCCATGACGGTGGTCGCCAGCCCGCGCCGCCGCAGCGCCGGATCCACCTCGACGGCCGCGAAGGACGCCCACCGCCCGTCCACGACACACCGCCCGATCGCCTGGGGCGCCGTACCTTCGGACAAGCCGGGAACCGTCGCGAACCACACGGAGGGCCCGCTCCCCAGCACCTTCAGAGCCACCTCGCTCACCCCCTTGCGCTGGTACCGGGCGAGCCACGCCTCGTCCGCCTCCCGGGACAGCACGACACCGGCCCCCTCGGCCCGGTCGGCGACCGGCGCCAGCGCCCCGACCCACAGCCCGGCGGTCACCTCACGCACCCATCCGCGCCGCTCCAGCTCCGCGCACAGCAGCTCCTGAGTGCCCTCGGCGCCGGTCGCGGTCTGGATGTACGCGGGCAGCCCACGGTCGCCGTACCACCGTCGTACGACATCGAGTGCCTCGTCGAGCGGCACGCCCGGGTCGCCGAGCGGCAGCACGGAATTGGCGCGCCGGGTGAACCCTGCCGCGGCCCGCAGCTCCCAGTCGCCGAGCCGCTCGCTCTCCACCGGCCGCCACGCGCGCGAGGCGACGTGCGCGAGCTCCTCGTAGGAGACGGCAGGACCCCGCCGACGGGCCGGTGCGGCGGGCACGACCTTCCCCGCGACCAGCGCGGATTCCGGAATCCGGACGCTCTCACCGCTCTTGCGTGTGATCAGCAGCACACCGTCGTCCCATGATGTGAGAACACCCACCGTGTCGGTGAACTTCTCCTCCGCGACTCCAGCTTCGATCAAGCGTCGTACCGAGACTCGTTTCCCCACGTCAGCAGCGGTGATACGAACCTCCAGAAGTCCGCCGGCCGAGATTTCCACAGGTCAGTTCACCCCTCCTGTTCGGATCATGCCCAATAACGGAGATACTAGGGGCGGGCATCGACGACGCCGCGCTCCCGCGCGCCAGGCGGCGGAGCCTACGGAGGCCCGCCAGCGCCCTATCGAGGAGGAACGACAGCGTGACCTACGTCATCGCGCAGCCTTGTGTCGACGTCAAGGACAAGGCGTGCATCGAGGAGTGCCCGGTCGACTGCATCTACGAGGGCCAGCGGTCCTTGTACATCCACCCGGACGAATGCGTCGACTGTGGTGCCTGTGAGCCGGTCTGCCCGGTCGAGGCGATCTTCTACGAGGACGACACTCCGGAGGAGTGGAAGGACTACTACAAGGCGAACGTCGAGTTCTTCGACGAGCTCGGCTCCCCCGGCGGCGCCAGCAAGCTGGGCCTGATCGAGCGGGACCACCCCTTCATCGCCGCGCTGCCGCCGCAGGCCGAGTAACCACCGAGCGGCCCGCACTCCGCGCCGCCTCGGTCCCGTACGGCCGGATCGCCATGATCGCCGTACGGGGCCGAGGCGTTTGCCGAATCAGGGCCCGAGGGCCTTGTGCCGTACCAGAAAGTGAGCCAGATCCCGTGTCCGCAGTCTCCGACCGCCTGCCCACCTTCCCCTGGGACAAGCTGGAGCCGTACAAGAAAACGGCCGCCTCGCACCCGGACGGCATCGTCGACCTCTCCGTCGGCACCCCGGTCGACCCGGTCCCCGAGCTGATCCAGAAGGCCCTCATCGACGCTGCGGACTCCCCGGGCTATCCGACGGTCTGGGGCACCCCGGCCCTGCGCGACGCGATCACCGCCTGGGTCGAGCGCCGGCTCGGCGCCCGCGGGGTCACCCACAAGCACGTGCTGCCGATCGTCGGCTCCAAGGAACTCGTCGCCTGGCTCCCCACCCAGCTGGGCCTGGGCCCCGGCGACAGGGTCGCGTACCCGCGCCTGGCCTACCCGACGTACGAGGTGGGCGCCCGTCTGGCCGGCGCGGACTACGAGGTCTACGACGCCGAGACATTTGCGGCCACCGCCGCGGGGACCGACCTCGACCCGACGAACCTGAAGCTCCTCTGGCTCAACTCGCCTTCCAACCCGACGGGAAAGGTGCTGGGCAAGGAGCAGCTGACCCGGATCGTCGCGTGGGCGCGCGAGCACGGGATCCTGCTCTTCTCCGACGAGTGCTACCTGGAGCTGGGCTGGGAGGCGGACCCGGTCTCGGTCCTGCACCCCGACGTGAACGGCGGCTCGTACGAGGGCATCGTGTCCGTCCACTCCCTCTCCAAGCGCTCCAACCTGGCGGGCTACCGCGCGGCCTTCCTGGCCGGCGACCCGGCCGTGCTCGGCCCCCTGCTGGAGATCCGCAAGCACGGCGGCATGATGACGCCGAAGCCCACGCAGGCGGCCGTGGTGGCGGCCCTGGGTGACGACGCCCACGTCCGTGAGCAGCGGGAGCGGTACGCGGCCCGGCGCACGGCCCTGCGCGCGGCGCTCCTCGGCCACGGCTTCCGCATCGAGCACAGCGAGGCCAGCCTCTACCTGTGGGCGACGCGGGACGAGTCCTGCTGGGACACGGTGGCCCACCTGGCCGGGCTCGGCATCCTGGTTGCACCGGGCGACTTCTACGGCACGGCGGGCGAGAAGTTCGTACGCGTGGCGCTGACGGCGACGGACGAGCGGGTGCGCGCGGCCGTGGAGCGGCTGTAACCACCCCGGACACGACGATGGGGCCCGGGACATCGTCCCGGGCCCCATCGTCGTGCAAGTTGCTCAGCCGCCGATGGGGAGGCCCTTCACCGGCAGGTTGCCGGTCGAGGGCAGGCCGCCCTTGGTCAGCCCGTCGGTCGGCAGGTTGCCGCCGCCCTTGGTGGCCGTCTGGGTGGTGACGCCGACGATCTCCCCGACGGAACCGGCCGCGGCACCCGCGGCACGCTGCGCCGCCGGGGCCGCCTTCTTCGCCACGCTGCCGCCGGTCTTGCCGGCGTTCGGCACCGCCTTCTTGACCGCGTTGCTGCCGGCGTCGCCCGCGAGCCCGGTCACGTTCTGCGCCGCACCGTCGACGGTGTTGCCGACGTTCGCCCCGTCCAGGGCGGTCACGCCACCGAGGTTCGGGGTGGCCGGCAGTTCGGGGGCCGCCGCGCTCGCGGAGCCGGCCGCACCGACCCCGGCAGCCGCTCCCGCTGCGACGAGCAGCGCGGCACGGGCGATCCGACGGGTCAGGGGGAGGGACATGATGCTCCTTCGATGGATGTTGATCGTCCGGGCTCGGACGATGTGACTACCGCTCGAAGGCCCCGAAGGTTGCGGCGTCCCAACGTAAAGAGTTGGCAATGCGTCGCATTATCGGCTGCGGATAAAAACGGGCAAAAAGTGCCCGGCCGGCAAGCCCGCCGAATCCTTACATCCCTTTGCCGACAAGGGCTTTGACCGATGCAGGGGTGACGGTGCGAAAACCTGCCCACACCGTGGACCGGGCATGCCGGGCATAACCCGTGCGAGTGAAGGACCGTACTACTGCGCAGTGACGATCCGGACCGCGCCGGTGGCCTTTCCCACGACGCCCGCGCCTTCCGCGGCGGCCGTGTGCCACGGGGTGTCGGCGCTTCCGGCGGTCCACTCCCGTCCGCCGTAGGAGACACGCTCGATGTGCAGGGCGGAGGAGTTGGCCACGGCCCAGTGGGCGAGTTGCCAGCCGCGCTGCCGCACGCTGCGGCCCTTGGCGGGGCTCTTGTCTGCGACGGGGAGCGTGACGGTGCGGGCGGTCTCCGTCGTGCTCTCGGTCGTGCTCCCCGCGGGGGAGGGTGCCGGGGTCGACGCGGCGCTCACCTCGGCGGCGGCCGGCTGCAGTGCGTCGCGCCCGAAGTCCCGTACGAGAGCGGCCCGGACGGCGTCCGGACCCGCCGCCCGCGTGGCGGCCGGGAGGCCGGCGCAGGTCAGCGTGGCCGGCGAGTTCCCGGTGAGGGCGGCGGAGAGCAGAGTGGCGTCCGGCTCGCGCTTGGCGTACGCCTCGGGATATCCGCTGCGCTGCACACGCTGCGCGGCGACCGTGAGGGGCAGCTTCGCGTAGTCGTGCACCTTGGCCAGGTGCTGGTAGAACACGCCGGCCGCGTACGTCGGGTCCAGGATCTGCTTCTTCGTGCCCCAGCCCTGCGAGGGCCGCTGCTGGAACAGGCCGAGCGAATCCCGGTCGCCGTGCTCGATGTTGTGCAGCCCCGACTCCTGAAGCGAGGTCGCGATCGCGATGGTCACCGCCCGCTCGGGCATGCCGCGCCCGGTGCCCACCGCTGCGATCGTCGCCGCGTTCACCGCCTGCTCCGGCGTGAACTCGTACGACGCCCCGCCGGCCTCCCCCGAGACCACCTTGCATCCGGAACCGCCTCTGCCCCCGGTGACGTACTGCACCGCGAGATAGCCCGCGACGGCGAACAGGATCACGAAAGCCGCCCCGATGCGGAAGAGGCGGCCACGGCGTTTGAGGGTGGGTGACGGCTCTGGCACGTCGTACAAGGTAGCGGAGGGCTCTGTGACCCACGTGCCGGATGTGGGCAGTGGGCCGAAGCGGTGGGGGGTTAGGGTCGACGGCATGGCCGACACCCCACTTGACCTCACCCTGGACGCCGCCGAGCTCACCGCGCGGCTCGTCGACTTCCCGTCCGAGAGCGGCACCGAGAAGCCCCTCGCCGACGCGATCGAGACCGCCCTGCGCGCCCTGCCGCACCTGACGGTCGAGCGGTACGGCAACAACGTCGTCGCGCGCACGAACCTGGGGCGGCCGGAGCGGGTGATCCTGGCCGGTCACATCGACACCGTGCCGATCGCCGGGAACGTCCCGTCCCGGCTGGACGCGGACGGCGTCCTGTGGGGCTGCGGCACCTGCGACATGAAGTCGGGCGTGGCGGTGCAGCTGCGGATCGCGGCCACGGTCCCGGCCCCCAACCGCGACCTGACCTTCGTCTTCTACGACAACGAAGAGGTGGCGGCGGACCTCAACGGACTCAGGCACGTCGCCGAGGCGCACCCCGAGTGGCTGGAGGGCGACTTCGCGGTGCTCCTTGAGCCGTCCGACGGCGAGGTCGAGGGCGGCTGCCAGGGCACCCTCAGGGTCCTGCTGAAGACGACGGGCGAGCGGGCGCACTCGGCGCGCAGCTGGATGGGCTCCAACGCCATCCACGCGGCCGCGCCGATCCTGGCCCGCCTGGCGTCGTACGAGCCCCGCTACCCGGTGATCGACGGCCTGGAGTACCGGGAGGGCCTGAACGCGGTGGGCATCTCGGGCGGCGTGGCGGGCAATGTCATCCCCGACGAATGCGTCGTCTCCGTCAACTTCCGCTATGCCCCCGACCGCACGGAGCAGGAGGCGATCGCCCACGTCAGGGAGGTCTTCGCGGACTGCGGGGTGACGGAGTTCGTCGTGGACGACCACAGCGGTGCGGCGCTGCCCGGCCTCTCGCACCCGGCCGCCGCGGCCTTCATCGAGGCGGTCGGCGGGACCCCGCAGCCGAAGTACGGCTGGACGGACGTCTCGCGCTTCTCCTCCCTCGGCATCCCCGCGGTCAACTACGGCCCCGGCAACCCGCACTTGGCGCACAAGCGGGACGAACGGGTCGAAACCGGGAAGATCCTGGCGGGTGAGCAGCGCCTGCGGGCGTGGCTGACGGCATAGGCCCGTACACCGCTTCACGGCGGACATGCTCAGGTCCCCCGTCCGTAACCCGCGTAGATCTACTCTGAGGTGGAAACACCTGCAAGCGGAGGGAGCGCACATGGCTACCGGGAACCCCGAGGGCAAGAAGGTGCCACCGGATGAGCAGCGTCTCGGACCGGTCCTCCGAAGGCGCGGCCAGGTGACCGAGAGCACGACCGACCAGCGGCTGCTGGACGAGCGTGCTCCCACGGACTGGGTCCACACGGACCCCTGGCGGGTGCTGCGCATCCAGTCCGAGTTCATCGAGGGATTCGGCACGCTCGCCGAACTCCCGCCCGCGATCAGCGTGTTCGGCTCGGCGCGCACGCCCGTCGACTCCCCGGAGTACGAGGCGGGCGTCCGGCTCGGCCGCGGTCTGGTGGAGGCGGGCTGGGCGGTGATCACCGGCGGCGGACCCGGCGCCATGGAGGCGGCCAACAAGGGCGCCTGCGAGGCGAAGGGCATCTCGGTCGGCCTCGGCATCGAGCTGCCCTTCGAGCAGGGGCTCAACCCCTACGTCGACATCGGCCTGAACTTCCGCTACTTCTTCGTCCGCAAGATGATGTTCGTGAAGTACGCGCAGGGCTTCGTGGTCCTGCCCGGCGGTCTGGGCACCCTGGACGAGCTCTTCGAGGCGCTCACCCTGGTCCAGACCCAGAAGGTGACCCGCTTCCCGATCGTGCTCTTCGGGAGCGAGTACTGGGGCGGCCTGGTCGACTGGCTCAAGAACACGCTGATCGCCCAGGGCAAGGCGTCGGAGAAGGACCTGCTGCTGTTCCACGTCACGGACGACGTGGACGAGGCGGTGGCGTTGGTGTCGAAGGAGGCGGCCCGCTAGGGGGAGATCCAGCCCCTCCGGCGTCTGAGGAGCGGGGGGCCGGGGGCGGAGCCCCCGGGGTCGGGACGGGTAGGGGCGGCGGGGGCGAGGATGCATCCATCAGCGGCTCCGCCGCGGGCCCTACGCCAGCCCCCGCCGCGCCACCGCCGGAGGCCGATGCCCGGCGATGGACGCCACCATGTCCAGCACCTGACGGGTCTCGGCGACCTCGTGCACCCGGTAGACCTGCGCCCCCAGCCACGCCGACACGGCCGTGGTGGCGAGCGTCCCCACCACCCGCTCCTTCAGCGGCTTGTCCAGCGTCTCGCCCACGAAGTCCTTGTTGGACAGGGAGACCAGGACGGGCCACCCCGTCTCGACCATCTCCCCGAGCCGCCGTGTCGCCTCCAGGCTGTGCCGGGTGTTCTTCCCGAAGTCGTGCCCGGGATCGATCAGCACGGACTCCCGGGGCACCCCCAGCGCCACCGCGCGCTCGGCAAGACCCAGCGTCACCCGCAGAATGTCGGCCACGACATCGTCGTACGTCACCCGATGCGGACGCGTACGCGGCTCGGCGCCGCCCGCGTGCGTGCACACCAGCCCGACCCCGTACCGCGCCGCGACCTCGGCCAGCCCGGGGTCGACGCCGCCCCACGCGTCGTTCAGCAGATCCGCGCCGGCCTCGCACACGGCCTCGCCGACCTCGGCCCGCCAGGTGTCCACACTGATGACCACGTCCGGGAAGCGCCGCCGGACCTCCGCGACGAACCCCACCGTCCGCCGAGCCTCCTCCTCGGCCGACACCTCCTCGCCCGGCCCCGCCTTCACCCCGCCGATGTCGATGATGGCAGCCCCCTCCGACACCGCCTGCTCCACGCGCGCGAGAGCGGGCTCGTCGCGGAACGTCGCTCCCTGGTCGTAGAAGGAGTCCGGGGTCCGGTTCACGATCGCCATGACCACCGGCTCGTGCGCCTCGAACGTGCGCCTGCCCAGCCTGAGCATCCCCTGTGACCTCTCGTAGTACGACCTGGGTGAGACCGGTTCCTCGGCCGCCTGCGACCCTAACTGTCAGACTCGCATGGCACGATCGGACCCTGACACATTCAGCTTCATCCTCAGTTTCATCAAGCTTCCGAACCTCGAGCGTGGGGACCACAGCGATGGTTATGTTCTTGTTCCTGGTCGTCGCTCTCGCCGTCGTGGTCGCCGCCGTGACCCTGGCCGTGGTGGGCGGCGGAGAGGGCGAGGGGCCGTTGCCCGAGGTCGCCCCCGAGCGGCTGCACGACCCGCTGCCGCTGGACCGGCCGGTGGGCCGCGCCGACGTGGACAGCCTCCGCTTCCCGCTCGCCGCCCGCGGCTACCGCATGTCGGACGTCGACGACGCCCTGGGCCGCCTCGGCGCGGAACTCGCCGAGCGCGACGCCCGTATCGCCGACCTGGAGTCCGCTCTGGCGGGCGCCCAGGCCGCCGCGCACCACGTCTCCATGGACAAGCCGATGCACGGCCAGGCGCACGGCCAGGAGGAGCAGCAGTGAGCGACGGCACCGCCATCGCCGGCCCGGACGGCGCCCTGCGCTGCCCCTGGGCCCTGTCCACCGAGGACTACGTGGCGTACCACGACGAGGAGTGGGGCCGCCCGGTGCACGGCGACGACGCCCTCTTCGAGCGCCTCAGCCTGGAGGCCTTCCAGTCCGGCCTGTCCTGGATCACGATCCTGCGCCGCCGCCCCGGCTTCCGCGCGGCCTTCGCCGACTTCGGGATCGCCAAGGTCGCCGCCTTCACGGAAACGGACCGCGCCCGCCTCCTCACCGACGCGGGCATCATCCGAAACAGAGCCAAGATCGACGCGACACTGGCCAACGCGCGTGTGCTGGCGGAGTGGGCGCCGGGTGAGCTGGACACTTTCATCTGGTCGTACGCGCCGGCCGCGGGGCCGGCCCCGAAGACTCTGGGCGATGTCCCCGCCGTCACACCTGAGTCGACGGCCCTGTCCAAGGCTTTGAAGAAGCGGGGCCTGCGTTTTGTCGGCCCCACGACGGCGTACGCCCTGATGCAGGCGTGCGGGCTGGTCGACGATCACCTGGCAGCATGCGTTGCCAGAAGCGCCCCGTGAGGGGCGCGGGGCCGTATCGATATGCGGCTCCGCCGCGTGGGGCGATCAACCACGACGAACCCGCAGTCCCCGACGGCGCTCAAGCACCCGGGCTCACCGGCCCAAGTACTTCGGCTTCTCCTTGTTGACGAAGGCCTGCACGGCGATCACATGGTCTTCCGAGGACCCCGCCCGGGTCTGCAGCTCGTCCTCCTTGTCCAGCGTCTCGGACAAGGTGTGCGAGAACCCGTAAGCCACCGCTTCCTTGATCGCCGCATACGCCACCGTCGGCCCCTCGGCCAGCGCTCGAGCCACCTTCTCCGCCTCGGCATGCAGCTCGCCGACCGGCACCAGCCGGCCCGCGATCCCCAGCTCGTACGCCTCCTGGGCCTTGATGCTCCGCGGGAAGAGCAGCAGGTCCGCGGCGCGCCCGGGCCCCACGACCCGTGGCAGGGTCCAGGACATGCCGGAGTCGGCGGTCAGCGCGACCCCCGCGAAGGACGTGTTGAAGGCAGCGGTGTCCGCGACGATGCGGTAGTCCGCGGCGAGGGCGAGCCCGAAGCCCGCCCCGGCGGCAACCCCGTTCACCCCGGCCACCACCGGCTTCGGCATCCCGGCGATCGCCCGCACCACCGGGTTGTAGTGCTCCTTCACCGTGCTCATGGTCTGCCCGGACCCCGTCTCCCGGTCCTGCGCCAGCAGCCCGATGTGCTCCTTGAGGTCCTGCCCCACACAGAACGCCCGCTCCCCGGCGGCGGTCAGCAGCACCGCCCGCACGGCGTCGTCCTCGGCCGCGGAGCCGACCGCCTCCCGCAGGGCGACCTTCGTCGCGATGTTCAGCGCGTTCATCGCCTCCGGGCGGTTCAGCGTGATCGTCGCGAGTCCGTCGCTCACCTCGTAGAGCACGGTGTCGGCCATGGTGTGTCCCCTCGGCTGTCGCGGTTCAGGCGTACCGGCCGGTACGCCCCTGTCCGTAGGACAGCATGGCGGAGATCACCGCCGGGGTACCGGAGTGGACGTGTGACCTGCGTCAAAGAATTCGGGACGGTTTCCGGTCGGCGGAACTGCGTGCGGCCGCGCAGTATCGCAGTCACATCGCCGAATTGGGTGGTTTTGCTCGCGCGCGTTGCCCAAGCGATGCCGACTGATGTTGGTCATCGGGTCCTGAGATGCGGGATAATGGCTTGGAAGCAATGTGTTCGATGCCGGTGTCGCGTGTCTCACGCTGCGCGCGTGCCCTGCCAGGGCCGTCGGCTTTGACGATGAGCTGGTTTCAGGAAGGGGAACGAGCATGGCGGCCATGAAGCCGCGGACGGGCGATGGCCCGCTCGAGGTGACCAAGGAGGGGCGGGGCATCGTCATGCGCGTTCCGCTCGAAGGCGGCGGTCGGCTCGTCGTCGAGCTGACCCCTGACGAGGCCGACGCGCTCGGCGACGCCCTCAAGAAGGTCGTCGGCTGACGCGGAAGCGACCATACCCTTTCGACAACCCCGGCATCCAAGCGATGCCGGGGTTGCTGTCTGTGGACCTCGTCACCGCTTGACGGCACAGAGCAGGCCGTCGCCCACCGGCAGCAGCGACGGCACCAGCTCCTGGCTCTCGCGCACCGCGCGCAGCAGCTCCCGCAGCCGCAGTACCTCCGTGGGCTGCGGGCCCGAGTCCACCGTGCGGCCGTTGGCGAAGACGCCCTCGAAGACGACGAGGCCGCCGGGGCGCAGCAGACGCAACGATTCAGCGAGGTAGTCGAGGAATTCCAGGCGGTCGCCGTCACAGAACACGAGGTCGTAGCCGGCGTCCGCGAGGCGGGGCAGGACGTCCAGGGCGCGGCCCGGGATGAACCGGGCGCGGTTGCTGGCGAAACCGGAGGCACGGAAGGCCTGGCGGGCGAACTGCTGGTGCTCCGGCTCGGGGTCCACCGTGGTCAGCACCCCGTCCGGGCGCATGCCGTGCAGCAGATGGATGCCGGAGACGCCGGTGCCGGTGCCGATCTCCGCCACCGCCTTCGCGTCCACCGACGCCGCCAGCAACCGCAGCGCGGAGCCCGTGCCGGGAGACACCGAGCGCAGGCCCGCCTCACGGGCCCGGTCACGGGCCCAGCGCAGCACTTCGTCCTCGGCGACGTAGGCGTCGGCGAACGCCCAGCTCGTCTGCCGGTTGCCGGTAATGACCCTCTCCTGTCCCCGTGGTTGCCTGGGCGTGACTGTATCCGTTGGCGCCGGGAACCCGCAGATGGGACCGGGCGTTTAGAGGGGTAGGAGACGGCACGGGGGGACACGGTTGGATCACGATGAGGGGCGGCGGCCCGAGCAACTGCGGAAGCAGGGGTCCGAGCGGTATCAGCCCAGATCAAATTCTCGTAAAACCGCTTATCCGGAGCTAACGGGCGAGGTGGCTATGGTAGGGGCTCCACTGGACACCACCAGAGCCGACAGGGGAGGTGCGGCTGCACCTGTGGATCGGGGAGGAGTGCTGCGGCGCTTTCTCGGATCGGCAGGCAGGCCGAAATCCGTGAACGACACCGTTGCTGACCACGACCGCGCCGCCGACCAGGCCCAGACCGCGACTTTCTCCACCGACGCGGACGGGCAGGCGTGGACTCCGCCCACCTGGGAGGAGATCGTCAGCACCCACAGCGGCCGCGTCTACCGGCTCGCCTACCGTCTGACGGGCAACCAGCACGACGCCGAGGACCTCACCCAGGAGGTCTTCGTCCGCGTCTTCCGATCCCTGTCGACCTACACGCCGGGCACCTTCGAGGGCTGGCTGCACAGGATCACCACCAACCTCTTCCTGGACATGGTCCGCCGCAAGCAGCGCATCCGCTTCGACGCCCTGGGCGACGACGCGGCCGAGCGGCTGCCGAGCCGTGAGCCGTCGCCCCAGCAGGTCTTCAACGACGCCCACTTCGACGCGGACGTCCAGCAGGCCCTCGACACCCTCGCGCCCGAGTTCCGTGCCGCGGTCGTCCTGTGCGACATCGAGGGCCTGTCGTACGAGGAGATCGCCGCGACCCTCGGCGTCAAGCTTGGTACGGTCCGCTCCCGGATCCACCGCGGCCGCTCACAGCTGCGCAAGGCTCTCGCGCACCGCTCGCCGGAGGCCCGCGCCTCCGAGCGCCGCTCGTTCGTGCCTCGTGTAGCCGCACTGGGGGGAGGGGGCGCGACCGCGTGAGTGGAACACGACCCAGCCCCGCCGAGAGGCGTCTGGCCGAGCAGCACCTGGGAGACCGACTCTCCGCCCTGGTGGACGGAGAGCTCGGTCATGAGTCGCGTGAGCGTGTCCTCGCCCACCTGGCCACCTGCGCCAAGTGCAAGGCGGAGGCCGATGCGCAGCGACAGTTGAAGAACGTGTTCGCGGAAGCGGCCCCGCCGCCGCCCTCCGAGAGCTTCCTGGCCCGTCTGCAAGGACTTCCGGGGGGAGATGATCCAGACGGCGATGGCTCGCCGTTCGGCGGGGGAGGACTCCTCGGCGGAACCTCCGGAAGACCGGGCGTCACCGGAGTCTTCGGCCTGAGGCGTGGCGAGCGCTTCGAGTTCGGCTACGTCCCCTCTTCTTCCCCGCATGCCCCCCTGCCTCCGCCGTCCGCGGACCGCGGCTTCCGTATACACGACGTCAGCCGGCACGAGGCCGAGCGGTCGGCATCGCGCGGGATGCGGTTCGCGTTCGTCGCCGCCGGTGCCGTGTCGCTCGCCGCGGTCGCGCTGGGCGGTGTCACGACGGGCACCACGGCCGACACCACGGACGCGCGCGGCGGCACAGGGGCGGGCAGCAATGTGACCCCGATGCGTACGCAGGGGGCGGGCGCCGCGACGGCCCCCGAGGCCCAGCGGCGCCGTGGCACAGGCCCGCTGCTCGCGCAGGGCCGGCAGTCGCTCGGTGACGCCCCGGTGGCCCCCACCGCGGTGTCCGCACCACTGCTGCCGGGTGTACCGAGCCCTGCCACCGCGGCGCAGGCCATGCATGCGCTGACCACCCCAGTGGTGGCGGGTGCCGCGGTGATGTCCCCGCTGATACGTCCGCTCACCTCGACCCCGCCGCTCACCCTGACCTCGTGGTCCACGGCCCCCGAGGTCTCGTCCCCCGGCCTGCTGGCCGCCCCCGCGCCCGACTCGGCCTCCGCTCCCTCCTCCCCTCACACCTCCCGCTGACCGGCCCCTGCGCGACGGCCCGCGAACCTGGTTGAATCCAGGGTGGACCGCGCCCAGGCAGACAGCCGCGCGCGGAGTCGACAACTGCGGCCACCGCCGAGGAGCCGTGCCGCGGCGTGGCCAGCTGTGGGGAGATCATGAGCGAGGGGAAGCCCACGAAGCCGAAGTGGTGGAACCGACCACGCCCGCAGAGCCTTGCGGGGGACCCGACGGGTGCTGCCCCCGCGCCGATGACTGCTGAGGCGGTGGGTTCGCAGGGGCCTGCGAAGGCGGCACCGGGCTCGGCGGCGGTTGCGGATGCGGCGGTGGGTCCGGTGGACGCGACGCCGGGGCGGACGGATGCCGCGGGTTCGCCGATGTCCGGGGGTACGGCTCCGGGGTCGTCGGCGGTCGCCGATACCGCGGCTGGTGCGACCGGGGCGGTGGATGCGGCGCCGCGACCCGTGGCCGGGGCCGCGCCGGTGGACGGCGGGGCGGCCCTGTCGCATGACGCTGCCGACGGCGGTGACTACGAGTTGGGCCCGCCGACCGGGGTCGGCAGTGGGATGGCGGCCTCCGAGGCCGGCGTTGAGCCGGGTCGGCCGGAGGGTGTTGGCAGCGGTGGTGCCGCTGGTTCCGGTGACGACTTCGAGCTTGGCCGGCCGGAACGGTTTTCCGGTGAGCGCGCGGCTGTCGCCGACGAAGACTTCGAGTCGGAGCGGCCGGAAGGTACCGGGAGCAAGAGCGCGGTTTCTACGGAAGGCGAGGTCGGGCCGGGGCGCCCCGCTGTGGGCGGCAGCGGCGGACGTGGTCTCCCCGAGGGTGACTTCGAGCTGAGGGCTCCGGGGGACATAGCCGGGGCGGCGACCGACGGCAGCCCGGCCGTGGGCTCGCAGGACGCCCCCGAGGCAGCGGGCTCCGACGGGCCGCACACCGGGGGTGACTTCGAGCCGGGCCGGCCCGTCGAGGCGGCTTCCTTCGCGGAAACCGCCACGGACACGGCTACGGTTCCCGCCCCGGCGCCGCCTGCCGCCGAGCGTCCCAAGCCGCTGCACGACCCTGATCCCTACAGCACCCCGCCGTACGGAGAGCCCGGCCCCTGGGCCCCCGCCCCGCCGGTACAGCACCCGGCGGCCACCTCCCCGCAGGGCACGGCGATACCGAGGCCGACACCGCCCCACCCCGCGCCGCCTCCGGTGCCTTCGTCGGCTGCCGGTGCGCCGGTCGTCTCGGCACCCGTGGGCGGTGTGCCCGCCCCTATGGCCGCCCCGTCCCACCCCGCGCCGCCTCCGGTGCCTTCGTCGGCTGCCGGTGCGCCGGTCGTCTCGGCACCCGTGGGCGGTGTGCCCGCCCCTATGGCCGCCCCGTCCCATGCCGCGCCGACCCCGGTGCCTTCGTCGGCTGCCGGTGCGCCGGTTGTCTCCGCGCCTGTGGCCGGTGTGCCCGCCCCTATGGCCGCCCCGCCCCACGCCGCACCGCCCCCGGAGCCGCCGTCGCCCCCCGGCACGCCCGGCTCGGGAGCACCTGCCCCCCTGGCAGCCCCCGAACTGCACGGACCTGCCGCCTCGACGCAGCCTCCCGGCACATCGGCCCACCTGCCGTCCGCTGCTGCTGCCGTCCCCCTGGCAGCTCCCGAGGCCCAGACCGCACCCGCCTCCACACAGCCCCCCGGCGGCATACCGTCGGCTCCCGGCGCCCCCGTCTCCACCCCCTGGCAGAACTACGACCCCTGGGCTCCCGCCCCCCTCCAGCAGACCGGGGCTGTCGTCGAGGGGAAGGACAAGCAGCGGCGGGTGAAGAGGGGGCTCGTGGGGGGTGCAGTGGCACTTGCGCTTGCGGCCGGTGGTGTCGGTGGGGTCGTCGGGGCGTATGTGGAGCGCAACGTGGGGGCCGTGGAGCTGCCCCAGGCCGGGAAGGAGCCTGCGGGGCGGGCTCCGGGCAGTGTGGCCGCGATTGCCGCCCGGGCCCTGCCCAGCGTGGTGACCCTGCATGTCACCGGCTCAGACGATTCCGGCACCGGGACCGGGGTCGTGCTCGACGACCAGGGGCACATCCTCACCAACAACCACGTCGTCGAACCGGCCGCCGGGTCGAAAGGCGGGATATCGGTGACCTTCAACAGCGGGGACACGGCGAAGGCCAGCGTCGTGGGGAGGGACAGCGGCTACGACCTCGCCGTCGTCAAGGTCAGCGATGTGCGCGGGCTGAAGCCCATGGCCCTGGGCAATTCCGACAATGTCCAGGTCGGCGACCCCGTCGTCGCCATCGGCGCGCCCTTCGATCTGGCGGGCACCGTCACCTCCGGCATCATCAGCGCCAAGGAACGGCCCATCACCGCCGGCGGCGACAGCTCCGACGGCAGCGATGTGTCGTACGTCGACGCGCTGCAGACCGATGCGCCGATCAACCCCGGCAACTCCGGCGGTCCGCTGCTCGACTCCAGGGCCCGCGTCATCGGCATCAACTCCGCCATCCGGTCCGCGGACAGCACCTCCGACGACAGCGGACAGGCCGGTTCCATCGGGCTCGGCTTCGCCATCCCCGTCAACCAGGCCAAGCGGGTCGCCGAGGAGCTCATCAACACCGGCAGGGCGACCCACCCGGTCATCGGCGTCACCCTCGACATGGACTACACCGGCGACGGCGCCCGCGTCGGCACCAAGGCGTCCGGCGGCGGCCCCGCCGTCAGCGCGCATGGCCCGGGAGAGAAGGCCGGCCTCAAGGCGGGCGACGTCATCACCGACGTGGACGGCCAGCGTGTGCACTCCGGCGAGGAGCTGATCGTCAAGACCCGCGCCCACCGCCCCGGCGACCGCCTGCGGCTGACCGTGTGGCGCGACGGCAGGGAGAAGAAGATCTCGCTGGTGCTCGGTTCCGCCGACGGCGACTGATTGACACAAACCTCACAGGTATGACCCCCAACGGTCGCCCCACAAGGCAAACAACCCCCAAAACCGCGCAGGAAGACGCACTCGGTAACCCCGGGACAGTACCGGTCGTATGGGATGGCCGGGTACCGTGGATCCGGCCCGGACCACGGAAGACCCCGCAGACCACCGAGGGCCGAGGACCGAGGACATCGCAAGGAGCTTCAGGTGTTCAATGACGTAGGACCGCTCGAGCTGGTGACGCTCGTTGTCCTTGCCGTGCTCGTCTTCGGTCCGGACAAGCTCCCGAAGTTCATCCAGGACGTCACACGGACGATCCGCAAGATCCGTGAGTTCTCGGAGAGCGCCAAGGACGACATCCGGTCGGAACTCGGCCCGGAGTTCAAGGACTTCGAGTTCGAGGACCTCAACCCCAAGACGTTCGTCCGCAAGCACCTGAACAACGACGAACTGGGGCTCAAGGAGATCCGCAACGGCTTCGACCTGAAGAAGGAGATGGCCGAGGTCACGGACGCGGTCCACGGCACCGACTCGCCGTCGTCCTCGTCGACGCCCTCGTCCCCCTCCGCCTCCCCGTCGTCCGGTTCCACCGGCGGCCGGGTCGACATGACGAAGAAGCCCGAGGAAGACGACCGCCCGCCCTTCGACGCGGACGCCACCTGAGAGCCTGTCGACACAGGCTCTGAGCCGTACGCCCCGGACGATCCTCTGCGCCGTACGTGACGCGTTTCATACTCCACGGCGCCCCCGCACGGCCTGAAACCCGCCCTCGGCGCGACCCACGCGCCGGGCGGTTTCCGTGCTGTCCTGAGTGGGGTGGCTATGCTGCCGAGTTGTTGTGCGGACCGTACTTCGAGGAGTAACGCCGCCCGAAGGGGGGCGGGCCGCTCCGGTCCGACGAGAGCGAGGAGGCGTCCGGGCACATGGAGACGACGAGTCAGGCGGTAGCCGTCGACCGTGCGCCGGCCGAGGAGGGCGCAGAACAGCTCCCCTCCGGCCGGCGCACGGTCGACGGCTACCTGCAGGCGCCCTTCCCGTGGTACGGCCTCGACGAGGCCTTCACGGGCCCGCGCTGGCTGATGCAGGTCGGGACGGCGGCCGACGAAGCTGTCGAACACGGTTCGATCGGGCACGGCGACGAGCCCTCCGTGAAGAACGAGTACGCGGTCGGCACGGCCGGCGAGCCCAAGGAGAAGTTCGCGGTCGTGGTCACGGTCGCGGCCAACCCCGTGCGGCGCAGCGCGGACGGCACGGGGCTCCTGGAGGCCACCTCGGTGTCCTCGGCGGCCTGGCTCGCGGGTGTGGGGCTGCTGTCCTTCACCTGGCCGGGGCAGATGGACCACTCCCTGCGTGACGACTGGCTGGAGCAGCAGACCGAGACGGCCTGGGCCCTCGCGGACGATCTGGACGGTCCGGACTGGTCGACGCTGTCCCTGCCGGTGGACGGCGTCCCGACCCCGTTCCACTATCGCGAGTCCGAGTTCGGCTGGGTCCTCGCGGGCTCCACGCAGCAGGGGGTGCACGTGGGGGCATACGGGAGAGGCATGAGCGCCTACGGCCTGGCCTTCGCCATGATCAAGGACATCGGCGCCTACGCCTAGTCAGGGGTACGGCAGAGGGGGCGCTGTCCTGATGGACAGCGCCCCCTCTGCCGTAGAAGCCCTAGAACTTGTTCTTCGGCGTGATCCCCAGCGACAGCCCCGACAGGCCGCGCCGGCGGCCGCCCAGCTTGCCCGCGATGCCGCGCAGGGCCGCGCCCGCCGGGGAGTCGGGGTCGGTCAGGACCACCGGCTTGCCCTCGTCGCCGCCCTCGCGGAGGCGGACGTCGATCGGGATGGCACCGAGGACGGGGACCGTCGCGCCGGTCGTACGGGTCAGGCCGTCCGCGACCGTCTGGCCGCCGCCGGTGCCGAAGACGTCGACCATCTCGCCGCAGTGCGGGCAGGGCAGGCCGGACATGTTCTCGACCACGCCGACGATCTTCTGGTGGGTCTGGACGGCGATGGAGCCGGCCCGCTCGGCGACCTCGGCGGCCGCCTGCTGCGGGGTCGTCACGACCAGGATCTCGGCGTTCGGGACGAGCTGGGCGACCGAGATGGCGATGTCGCCCGTGCCCGGCGGGAGGTCGAGAAGCAGGACGTCCAGGTCGCCCCAGTACACGTCCGCCAGGAACTGCTGCAGCGCGCGGTGGAGCATCGGGCCGCGCCAGACCACCGGCGCGTTGCCCGGCGTGAACATGCCGATGGAGATGACCTTCACGCCGTTGGCCGAAGGCGGCATGATCATGTTCTCGACCTGGGTCGGACGGCCGTCCACGCCCAGCATGCGCGGCACCGAGTGGCCGTAGATGTCGGCGTCGACGACGCCCACCTTGAGGCCGTCGGCGGCCATCGCCGCCGCCAGGTTCACCGTCACCGAGGACTTGCCGACGCCGCCCTTGCCGGACGCGACCGCGTACACGCGGGTGAGGGAGCCCGGCTTGGCGAAGGGGACCTCGCGCTCGGCCGTGCCGCCGCGCAGAGCGGCCGCCAGCTCCTTGCGCTGCTCGTCACTCATGACGTCGAGCGTCACGTCGACGCGGGTGACGCCGTCGACCCTGGAGACCGCCTCGGTCACGCGCTGCGTGATCGTCTCGCGCATCGGGCAGCCGGAGACCGTCAGGTACACGGTGACCGCGACCGCTCCGTCCGCGCCGATCTCCACCGACTTCACCATCCCGAGCTCGGTGATGGGCCGGTTGATCTCGGGGTCGTTCACCGTCGCCAGTGCCTCGCGCACCGCGTCTTCGCTAGCCATAGGAACGATGGTACGGCTCGGTAGCAGGGCCCGGGTAAGCCCGTCAGCGGTCTTCTACGTCACGTCCGTGCGACCGTTCTGCCGGGAATACGGCATGTTCGTGGTGGCCGTCCTGCCGTCCGTCCAGCTCCTTGACCAGGTCCTGCAGCTCGGAGCGGATCCAGTCGCGGGTCGCCACCTCGCCGAGGCCGATGCGCAGGGAGGCGATCTCACGGGTCAGATACTCGGTGTCGGCGATCGAGCGCTCGTTCTGCTTGCGGTCCTGTTCGAGGTTGACCCGGTCCCGGTCGTCCTGCCGGTTCTGCGCGAGCAGGATCAGCGGGGCCGCGTAGGAGGCCTGGAGCGACAGCATCAGGGTCAGGAAGATGAACGGGTAGTTGTCGAAGCGCAGACCGTGCGGCGCGAAGACGTTCCACAGCACCCACGCGATGATGACGACCGTCATCCAGACGATGAACCGCCCGGTGCCCAGGAAGCGCGCGATGCGCTCGGAGAGCCGTCCGAAGGCCTCCGGGTCCCACTCGGGCAGGATCCGGCGGCGCGGCGGCCGCGGCTGGTCGAGGCGGGGACGCGTGCGCGTGGTCGCCGTCGCACCCGCCGGGGTGCGCTCGCGGCCGGTCTCGCGCTCAGGAGGCATGGGGGGCCGCCCCCTCGTCGTCCTCGTCGAGGTGGAACTCGGTCTCCCGCCAGTCCTCGGGCAGCATGTGGTCCAGTACGTCGTCCACCGTCACCGCGCCGAGCAGCGACCCGGCCTCGTCGACGACCGGCGCCGCGACCATGTCGTACGCCGCGAAGAACCCGGCGACGATGGGCAGTGCTGCCTCGGGGTCGAGGGGCTGAAGGTCGTCGTCGATGATCGAGCTGACCAGCGTGTACGGCGGGTCGCGCAGCAGCCGCTGGAAGTGGACCGTGCCGAGGTACTTGCCGGTCGGCGTCTCGTCGGGCGGGCGGCAGACGTAGACCTGCGCGGCGAGGGCGGGGGAGAGGTCGCGGTTGCGTACGCGCGCCAGGGCGTCGGCGACGGTGGCGTCAGGGCGCAGGACGATCGGCTCGGTCGTCATGAGTCCGCCCGCCGTCTTCTCCTCGTACGCCATGAGCCGGCGCATGTCGGCCGCGTCGCCCGGCTCCATCAGGCTCAGCAGCCGTTCCTTGTCCTCCTCCGGCAGCTCGGAGAGCAGGTCGGCCGCGTCGTCCGGGTCCATGGCCTCCAGGACGTCGGCGGCGCGCTCCTCCTTCAGCTTGCCGAGGATCTCGATCTGGTCGTCCTCGGGGAGCTCTTCGAGTACGTCGGCCAGCCGGTCGTCGTCGAGGGCGGCGGCGACCTCTGCGCGGCGCTTGGCGGAGAGATGGTGCAGGACGTTCGCCAGGTCGGCGGGGCGCAGCTGCTCGAAGGTGGCGAGCAGGCTCTCGGCGCCCTGCCCGTGCTCCTCCAGGGAGAAGCCGGTGACGGCCGACCACTCCACGGTCAGCGTCTCGCCCTTGGCCCGCCGGAAGGCGCCGCCCTTCTTCCCCTTGCGCACGAAGACGCGGCCGATCTCCCAGTCCCGGCGGGCCGGGAGCTGCTGCACCGACACGTCGAGGACGGTGACCTGTTCACCGGTCTCGGCGAGTGTGACGCGCCGGTCGAGGAGCTCGCCGAACACGAGGCGCTCGGTGGGGCGTTGCTCGAAGCGGCGGACGTTGAGCACGCCGGTGGTGATGACCTGGCCGGACTCGATGCTGGTCACCCGGGTCATGGGCAGGAAGATACGGCGCCGGCTGGGCAGTTCGACGACCAGCCCGAGCACGCGCGGGGGCCGACGCCCGACGCGCAGCATGACGACCAGATCGCGTACGCGCCCCACCTGGTCGCCGCTCGGGTCGAAGGCGGCGACGCCGGCGAGATGCGAGACGAAGATCCGGGGCGCGCCCGCTGCCATGGCTGCGCCTCCTTTTCGTATGGGTGTCGAGTGCTGCGTGTAGCTGCTGTGCGTCATTTCCGAATTGCCCGCTGGGATGGGCTTCAGGCTAGCCCGTACCGATCGGATCCGCCCTGGTGGGAGCTCCGGACGCACTGGCTCCGCCCGGCCCGACCGCACCCGTTACTCTGCCGTACGCTGCTGGGGCCCTGCCCCACGTCCCTCGACCGAAAGGCAGCCCCACCTGTGACTGCGATTGCCCTGGGCCGAACGCGTCGGACCTCCCTGGTGAGCGCGGTGTGCGCGCTGGTGGTGACGGGGACGGGGTTGCTCGCGGGGTGCAGCGAGGACCCCGACGCGGGTACGAACGGGGTCGGCAAGCTGTCGGCGGACAAGATCCAGTCGAGGACCAGGGCGGCCGCCGAATCCGCCGAGGCGGTGCGGCTCTCCGGAACCGTGGTGACCAACGGGCGGACGTACACACTCGACATGAGCCTGAAGTCCGGCGGCGGCAGCGGCTCGGTCACCTCCAAGGGGGTGGCCTTCGGGCTGCTGCGGATCGGTGAGCAGCTGTATCTCAAGGCCGGCGCGGAGTTCTGGAACCACGTGGACGGCAACAAGGACGCCTCGGCCGGGGGCACGCTCGACGGCAAGTACGTGAAGGTGCCGCAGGGCGACCCCTCGTACAAGAAGTTCAGTGGGTTCACGGACAAGGACGTCCTCCTCGACGGTCTGCTGACCCTGCACGGCGCGCTCGCGACGGACGGCCACCACGAGCAGGCGGGTACCCGAACCATCCGCATCACCGGCGACGAGGGCTCCGGCGGCAAGCTGGACGTCTCCCTGGAGGGCACCCCGTACCCCCTCCGCCTGGAACGCGCAGGCGGCGCAGGCACCCTCACCTTCTCCTCCTGGGGCAAGGACTTCACCCTCACCGAGCCGAAGAAGAGCGACACGGTCGACTACGGCAAGAAGCTGCCGACGTAAGTGACAGCGCCCCTCAAGGGGCGGGGGGCCGTATCGACATGCGGCTCCGCCGCGTGGGCGCGACCAGCCACAACGGTCCCGCAGACGAAAGACGGCCCATCCCGCGGAGCGCTAGCGGCTCCGCCGCTTCCGGAAGAGCAGCCGCGGCAACCCCGCAGGGATCGGCTGACGAGTCGTCGCCGGCGACGGCAGCGGCGCCTCCGCCAGGCTGCCGTCGGGCAGCGGGCCCGAGACTCCCGCCGGCTCCAAGCGGAGCACCCGGCACTCGCGGGCCCACCGGCCCGTCATCGCCTCACCGTCGGGAGCGTTCAGCCGCTTGCCCTTGAGCTCGGCGACCGCCGCCTCCCACGGCTCGGAACCCGGCGTCAGCTCCACGACCTTCGCCGGCCAGGACACCAGCCGCCCGCCCTTGTCCCTGCTGCGGACCGTCACCTCGGCGCCGGCCCCGTCGGCCAGCCCCGGCAGCGGCTGCTCGCCCGGCCCGTCGCCGACGACGCACGCGGCACCCTCGTGCCACACATGCCACAGCGCACGGGCCGCGGAACCCGGGCCCCTGACCCAGATGAGGCCGGACTTCTTGGTGGCCTCCTCGACGAGGGCCTGGTCGAGCAGCTCGCTTGTCATGAGCCCAGCCTATCCAGGCGCCTCACAGCCAGCCGTTCCGCTTCAGCGTGCGGTGGATGCCCAGGCAGATGACCCCGGTCAGCATCATGATCACCGGGTAGCCGTACTTCCAGTGCAGCTCCGGCATGTACTTGAAGTTCATGCCGTACACCCCGCACACCATCGTCGGTACGGCGATGATCGCGGCCCAGGCGGTGATCTTCCGCATGTCCTCGTTCTGCGCGACGGACGCCTGCGCGAGGTTGGCCTGCAGGATCGAGTTCAGCAGTTCGTCGAAGCCGATGACCTGCTCCTGGACGCGGGCGAGGTGGTCGGCGACGTCCCGGAAGTACTTCTGGATGTCGGGGTCGATCAGCCGCATCGGCCGCTCGCTCAGCAGCTGCATGGGCCGCAGCAGCGGCGACACGGCCCGCTTGAACTCCAGCACCTCGCGCTTGAGCTGGTAGATCCGCGCCGAGTCCACACCGCGCGAGACACCGCCCCGGCGCCCCGGCGAGAACACCTCGGTCTCCACCTCGTCGATGTCGTCCTGGACGGCGTCGGCGACCGCGACATAGCCGTCGACGACGTGGTCGGCGATCGCGTGCAGCACCGCCGAGGGCCCCTTGGCGAGCAACTCGGGGTCGTCCTGCAGCCGGTGCCGCAACGCGCGCAGCGAGCCCTGCCCGCCGTGCCGGACGGTGATGAAGAAGTCCCGTCCGGTGAAGCACATGACCTCGCCGGTCTCCACGACCTCGCTGTTGGCGGTGAGCTGGTCGTGCTCGACGTAGTGGATCGTCTTGAAGACGGTGAACAGGGAGTCGTCGTACCGCTCCAGCTTGGGTCGCTGGTGGGCCTGGACGGCGTCCTCGACGGCCAGCGGGTGCAGCCCGAACTCGCGGGCGATACCGGCGAATTCGGCCTCGGTCGGCTCGTGCATCCCGATCCACACGAAGCCCCCGTCGCGGCGCACCAGGCGCATCGCCTCGTGCGGGGTCATCGGCTTGCCCGTGTCGACGCGGGCCCCGTCGCGGTAGACGGCGCAGTCGACGACCGCGGTCGGCGTCGACGGGTCGCGAGTCGTGTCGTACACACCGGTGTCCTTGCGCAGGGAGATGCGGGACGGCCGGACCGCGGCGCGGAGGTCACGGATCATCGACATGGCTGGCTCCTTCGTGACAGGCAGCGAAAGGGCGCCGACGACGGATGGAACTGCCCGGAATGGGGACGTCCTGACTGCGGGTGTTTGGCACGTCCGCAAAGCGGGGAGCACCGCACCGTCGCGGTGGTGAGCTTCGCTACTGATTCAGATCAGACAGATCAGGCACAACGAAACGAAGTGCTCTTCCGCGAGAAGACGTGAGCGTGAAAGGCGGCGGTCAGCCAGAGCCGGATCAGCTGTATCAGCGGCGGGAAGAGCGAGTGGTACTGCACGGGTGACTTCGATCCATGACAGCCCCACCTCCTCCGGCCGGTCCCTCGTAAGGGAGTCTCAATCGGCGTCGGGACTCGATCGCGACGCTCCTGCGTGCTGCCCGAACGACCGGGCCAGAGTATCAGCCGCCCAAACTGTCAAGGTGCAGCTTTGCCCGGTGCTGACGAGTTCTATGCTCACCGCATGGTTGATGTTCTCCCTCTGGTCGAGGCCCGGTTGCGCAGCTCGCTGGGCGAACCGGACGCGCGCGCGGCGGTCACCTTCCTGGGCACGGACCGCATCGAGGTGTTGCGTTTCCGGGACGACTCCAGGGGAGGGGACATCGTCCGCTACGCCACGCTCGGCATGTCCGCGCAGCCGATGAGCGACCCCACCGCGGTGCTCGCCGACCCCGTCAAGGGCCCGCGCGCGGAGCTGGTCCTCTCGGTGCGCGGCGGCCTCGCCGACACCGACAAGGCGCTGCGCCCGCTCGCCGTACTCGCCGCGTCCCCGCAGGTCGAGGGCGTGATCGTGGCGCCCGGTGCCTCGCTCGACGTCGGTGAGCCCCTGTGGCCCGGGGCTCCGTTCAGCTCCGTCCTGGTGGCCGAGCCGGGCGGTCTGATCGAGGACCTCGATCTCGACGAGCCCCTCGATCCGGTCCGCTTCCTGCCCCTGCTCCCCATGACGCCGAACGAGGCCGCCTGGAAGCGCGTGCACGGCGCCCAGGCCCTCCAGGAGCGCTGGCTGACGAACGGGACGGACCTGCGGGATCCGTCCCGCAGGTCCGTCCCGCTGGACTGACCGGTCCGTCCCGCTGGGCCGACCGCCAAGTGAGCAAGCTCACCAACGCGCCGCCGGAACCGGGCAGTTGGTCAAGACCCTGACACCGTGCGTCCCGTTCCGGCGGTGAGGGTTCCGGTGAAGGGTTCCGTCCGGACGGGTGATCGTCCTTGACGTGGCGGAGCGGGGGTAGCACCGTGGGGCCCTATGAGGGGCGAACCCAGTTGCCCGAAGTGTGGTGGCCGGGTCAGGGCTCCCGGACTCTTCTCCGACACCTGGCAGTGCGATGTGCACGGCACCGTGCATCCGCTGCAGCCCGTGATCCCGCCCAGCGTCGAGGCCCTCAGTGTCGTGGTGCATCGCACCCAGGTGCCGGTGTGGATGCCGTGGCCGCTGCCGATCGGCTGGCTGTTCACAGGTGTGGCCTGCGCGGGTGACGACCGCCATGGCGGCCGCGCCACCGCCGTGGCCTGCTCGGGGCCGGGGCCGCTCGGTGGAATAGGGGAGCTGATCCTGGTCGCAGAGGAACTCGGCGTCGGGCTCGGCGCGCGGTACGCGGGGATCGACGGTCCGGATCCGGGTCCGTACATGAACGTCGAGAAGCCGTCCCAGGCCAAGGTGCTGGCGGGTGGGCGCCCCACGCCGCTGTGGCATGTGGCCGGCAGCCCCGACGACCGGGCGGTGTTCGCGGGCGAGGCGCGTGGGCTGTGGCTGTGGGCGGTGGTGTGGCCCGAGCAGTCGGGGTTGTTGATGTACGACGAGTTGGTGCTGACGGATTTGCGGGATGCGGGGGCGGAGGTCGAACTGGTGCCGTGCGGGGCGCTCTCGCCGCGCTTGCTCGAGCCGTAGCGCCCACGGGGTGGGGAGCTGGGGCGCGCGTCCGGCGTCTGCGGGTCCGATGTCGCTGGTCGCGCAGTTCCTCGCGCCCCCGAACGGCGGTTGCTGTAGGGGGCGCTCTGTATGTGCGGGTGTGACAGGGGGCCGTGAAAATCCGGTTATCCTTGAGCGTCCGCTTCTGTTCCGTCACCGCTTGGAGTCTGCGTAGTGCGTATCGACCTGCACGCCCACTCCACTGCTTCCGACGGTACGGACACCCCGGCTGAGCTGGTGCGGAATGCTGCCGCGGCCGGGCTGGACGTTGTTGCGCTGACCGATCACGACACCACTCGTGGGTATGCCGAGGCGATGGCCGCGGTGCCGGAGGGGCTCACGCTCGTCACCGGCGCCGAGCTGTCCTGTCGTGTCGACGGTGTCTCCATGCACATGCTCGCCTACCTCTTCGATCCCGAGGAGCCGACGCTGCTCGCCGAGCGCGAGCTGGTGCGCGACGACCGGGTGCCGCGGGCCCAGGGCATGGTCGCCAAGCTGAACGGGCTGGGCGTGCCGGTCACCTGGGAGCAGGTCGAGCGGATCGCCGGGGGCGGTTCCGTCGGCCGGCCGCATGTCGCGACCGCGCTCGTCGAGCTCGGCGTCGTACCGACCGTGAGCGACGCGTTCACCGAGGAGTGGCTGGCCGACGGCGGGCGGGCCTTCGTCGAGAAGCACGAGACGGATCCCTTCGAGGCGATCCGGCTGGTCAAGGCCGCGGGCGGGGTCACCGTCTTCGCGCACCCGGGCGCCAGCAAGCGCGGCCGCACTGTGCCGGAGGCCGCGATCGCCGAGATGGCCGCCGCCGGGCTCGACGGCATCGAGGTCGAGCACATGGACCATGACGAGGAGACCAGGGCGCGGCTGCGCGGACTGGCCGGGGAACTGGGGCTGCTGACCACCGGGTCCAGCGACTACCACGGCAGCCGTAAGACGTGCGTGCTCGGCGAGTACGTCACGGATCCCGAGGTGTACGGGGAGATCACGCGGCGGGCCACCGGGGCGTTCCCGGTGCCGGGGACCGGCGGAGCCTGAGGGCCCCCTCCGCACCTGCCGTTCCCGTCCATCACCATTTCCTGCAAGGCGTGTAGCTCACCCATGTTCGACGTCGCCGTCTTCGGCTCCCTGTTCCTGACCCTTTTTGTCATCATGGATCCCCCTGGGATCACCCCGATCTTCCTCGCCCTGACCGCCGGGCGCCCCGGCAAGGTGCAGAAGCGGATGGCCTTCCAGGCCGTGTGCGTGGCGGGCGGCGTGATCACCGTCTTCGGGCTGCTGGGGCACCAGATCCTCAACTACCTGCACGTCTCCGTGCCCGCGCTGATGATCGCGGGCGGGCTGCTGCTCCTGCTCATCGCCCTCGACCTGCTGACCGGCAAGACCGACGAGCCGAAGCAGACCAAGGACGTCAATGTGGCGCTCGTACCGCTGGGCATGCCGCTGCTGGCCGGCCCCGGTGCCATCGTGTCCGTCATCCTCGCCGTGCAGAAGGCCGACAGCGTGGCCACACAGGTGTCGGTGTGGTGCGCGATCCTCGCCATCCATGTCGTGCTGTGGTTCGTGATGCGCTACTCGCTGCTGATCATCCGGGTCATCAAGGACGGGGGCGTGGTCCTGGTGACGCGGCTCGCGGGCATGATGCTCTCCGCGATCGCCGTGCAGCAGATCATCAACGGCATCACGCAGGTGATCAAGGGCGCCTGAGAGGTGCGTATGGGCGCCTGAGAGGTACGTATGCGCAGAGCCCCCGTACGGCGTCGATGCCGTACGGGGGCTCTGAAGCTTCAGCGGTGATCCGCGTCTGTTGCGTTTGCGTCGTGTTACGCGGCCGAACTCTCGGCCGGCCGGATCCAGAGCCGCTGTCCGATGGCGGCGGCATGCTGGACGATCCGGTTGACGGAGGCGGCGTCCACGACAGTGCTGTCCACGGTCGTGCCGTCGACCTCGTCGAGTCGCATGATTTCGAAGCGCATGGCCTCTCCCTTCGTCTCGCTGTGTACGTCCTAGTCAACGGCTTGCGTGTTACAAACATTCCCTACGCTAAAGAAATTTTTCGAACGTCTAACTACTAGCGGGTAAGGCACCGCCGAGGAGACCGACCGGGAGCGGTTGTGTCCGCAGCGTGACCGCCGGGACAATGGAGGCGATGAATGACGACCTCGCGGCCCTCAGCGCCCGCATCGACCGCACGAACGAGCTGCTGCAGCGGATGCTCGCCGAGGTGGCGAAGACACCCTCGACCCATGCGATCTTCGTCGACGCGGGGTACCTGTACGCGGCCGCGGGCCGGCTGGTCGCGGGGACGGAGGACCGACGCGCCTTCGATCTGGACGCGGAAGGCCTGATCGAGGCGCTCATCGACCGGGCCCGCACGATCTTCGCGGACAGCCGACTGCTCCGCGTCTACTGGTACGACGGCGCGCGACGCCGCATCCACACCGCCGAGCAGCAGTCGATCGCCGAACTCCCGGACGTGAAGGTCCGGCTGGGCAACCTGAACGCCAACAACCAGCAGAAAGGCGTCGATTCGCTGATCAGATCGGACCTGGAGTCACTGGCCAGACACCGGGCGATCAGCGACGCGGCACTGCTCGGCGGCGACGAGGACCTGGTGTCGGCGGTCGAGGCGGCGCAGGGCTACGGGGCGCGCGTCCACCTGTGGGGCATCGAGGCTCCCGAGGGGCGCAACCAGGCGGAGCCCCTGCTCTGGGAGGTCGACAGCCAGCGCACCCTCGACCTCGACTTCTTCAAGCCGTACGTCTTCCGGCGCACCGCGGCCGCCTACGAGGCCACCGCCGCCCGGCCCGGCCGTGACGACGTCCGCTTCGTCGGGGCGCAGATCGCCGCGAAGTGGCTGGCCGCGCGGGGCCGCGACTCCCTGGCGGAACTGCTGCCCGGCCACCCCTATCTGCCGGGCTCGGTGGACCAGGACCTGCTGGTGGAGGCGGAGGGACTGCTCCAGTACTCCCTGCGCGGCCAGGCCGACCTGCGGCGCGCGCTGCGGGACGGGTTCTGGGAGCACCTGCAGTCGCAGTACTAGCAGCGGCGCTTACCGGCGGTCCTGTGCGCTGTCCCAGAAGTCGGCGAAGGCGCGGGCCGTGTCGAGGGGATTGTCGGTGTTGGGGGAGTGTTCGGCGCCCTGCACGACAGTGCGGTGCGCGTGCAGACGCAGTGCCATGTCGTCGAGCAGGGGCACCGGCCAGGTGTCGTCCTGGGAACCCGACAGCACGTGGAACGGCAGCGGTACGGCGGCCAGCTCGGCCACCCGGTCAGGTTCGACGCACAACTGACGGCCGGTCACGAGGAGTTGGGCCGGTTTGTTGCCCAGCCAGCGGCGGCGCAGGTCGTCCCGGTCGTCGAGGCCGCCGTCCAGTTCCCCGGACTCGCCGGTCTCGGTCTCCTCCGGCGGCTCCATGGCCTGGATCGCCTCCCACACCTCGGCCATGCTCATTACGGCGAGCGCGTCGCGGAGCAGCTTGACGCGCTGCTGCTGGGAGCCGGAGATCTGGGCGGGGCCGGAGGCCATGAGGGTGAGGGAGAGGAAGGGGGCGTGGTCCAGGAGGACCGCGGCTCGTGCGATCTGCCCGCCGAGGGAGTGGCCGACGAGGTGCACGGGGGTGTCGAGCGCGGCCGCCTGGGCGAGCACGTCCCGCGCCAACTCGGCCTGGGCGTAGGCCGATTCGTCGGTCTCGGGGCCGTCGGACTCGTACTGCCCCCGTCCGTCCACCGCGACGGTCCGGTAACCGCGTGCCGCGAGCGGCCGGTGCAGCGGGTTGTAGTCCTCCTTGCTGCCGGTGAACCCGGGCAGCAGCAGCGCGGTTCCCTTGGGGGCGACGCCGTCCGCCACGGGCGCGTCGACGACGGCGAACTCTCCGCGCGCGGTGCGCAGCGCGTACGCGCGGGCGCCGGGGGGCGGGGTGAAGGTCGGGGGCCTGCTCATGAGGTGAGGTTATCCGGCCGGGGTGGCAACGGCGCCAGTACCTCCTCCATCCGGACCGGGTGCCGGGGCCGACGGCTTCGGCCCGCCGTCATGCCCCACCTGCCCACCGCCGCAGCGGGCTCCCGCGGGCCCTGAGGGCGATCCTCGCCGCCTCGCTGGGCCTGGTGCCGGCCCTGCTCGGGTGTCGGGGAGGGGGACCGGCGCCGGAACGCCGACGGCCCGGCCCCCTCCTGTGAGGTGGGGCCGGGCCGTCGGTGAGTGAGCGAATCAGCTCTCCGCAGGCTCCGCGGCGGCCGTGGCCTTCCGCGTACGACGCGCCCTGGGCTTCGCCTCCGCCGTGTCGGCGGCGGCCACGGCGGGTGCCGCGGCCTTCCGGGCGCGGGTCCGGGGCTTGGCCTCGGGCTCCTCGGCGGCCTGCGCCGGGATCTCCGCGACGGCGGTGGCCTTGCGGGTGCGGCGCGGCTTGGCCTCGGCCGTGTCGACCGCGGCGGTCGCCGCCTTCCGCGTGCGGGGCTTCGCCTCTGCGGTGGTCTCCGCGGCGGTGGCCGTCTTGCGGGTGCGGCGCGGCTTGGCCTCCGTGCCCTCGGCGGTGTCGACCGAGGCCTCGACGGCTGCCGCCGCCTTGCGGGTACGCCGTGGGTTCGCCACCTCCGGCGCCGGGGCGGCGACGGCAACGGCCTTGCGGGTACGGCGAGGCTTGGCCTCGACCGCATCGGCGGTGGTCTCCGCGGCGGTGGCCGTCTTGCGGGTGCGCCGCGGCTTGGCCTCCGCGGCCTCGGCGGTGTCGACCGCGGTCTCCGCGGCGGTGGTCGCCTTGCGTGTACGCCGGGGCTTGGCCTCGGTCGCTTCGGCGGTGGCCTCCGCGGTGGCGGCCGTCTTGCGGGTGCGGGGCTTGGCCTCGGTGGCCTCGGCCGTGGGCTCGGCGGCTGCCGTCGCCTTGCGGGTGCGGCGGCGCGGTGCGGTCTGTGTCGGTTCCGACGCCGACTCGGTGGTGCCCTCGGCCGTGTCGACCGCGG
Organism: Streptomyces guryensis; assembly: GCF_021261325.1. Lineage (GTDB taxonomy): Bacteria > Actinomycetota > Actinomycetes > Streptomycetales > Streptomycetaceae > Streptomyces > Streptomyces guryensis. The sequence goes on from NZ_JAJSBI010000003.1 coordinate 414,620, forward strand.
TTTCAGCGGCGGTGGTCGCCTTGCGTGTACGCCGGGGCTTGGCCTCGGTCGCTTCGGCGGTGGCCTCCGCGGTGGCGGCCGTCTTGAGGGTGCGGGGCTTGGCCTCGGTGGCCTCGGCCGTGGGCTCGGCGGCTGCCGTCGCCTTGCGGGTGCGGCGGCGCGGTGCGGTCTGTGTCGGTTCCGACGCCGACTCGGTGGTGCCCTCGGCCGTGTCGACCGCGGTCTCCGCGGCGGTAGCCACCTTGCGGGTCCGGGTGCGGGGCTTGGCCTCGGTGACCTCGGCGGTGTCGACCGCCGTCTCCGCAGCGGCTGCCGTCGCCTTGCGCGTACGGCGACGCGGCGTGGCGGGAGCCTCGGGCTCCGCGGCCGGCGGGGCTTCCTCTATCGCCGGGGCCTCGGCGGTGAGCGACTCCGCGGCGGCCGTGCTCTCCGCGGACCTGCGGGTGCGGCGGCGGCGCGGCTTCGACGAGGCCTCGGGGGTGTCCAGGGCCGGGCCCTCCGCCGTCGTGACGGCGGCTTCAGCGGCCTCGGGTGCCGTGGCCGCGGCCGTCACCGGCTCCGCCGCCGAACCGCTGCGGGTGCGGCGACGGCGACGTGGAGTGCGGGGACCGGCGGCCTCCTCCGGCGACGAGACCGCCGTCGAGGCGTCCGGAGTGGCCGTCGCGTCCAAGTGCGAACCGCCGCGGGTACGGCGGCGGCGACGCGGCGTGCGCTCCGTGCGCTCGCGCTCGGTGGACCCGGACTCGCCCCGGCCACCCCGCTCGGGGCGGCCACCGCGACCGCGTGCACCGCGGCCGCCGGTCTCGCCCAGGTCCTCGAGCACCTCCGCGTCCAGCCCGGCACGCGTGCGCTCGGCGCGCGGCAGAACACCCTTGGTGCCCGCGGGGATGCTCAGTTCCTCGAAGAGGTGCGGGGACGTGGAGTACGTCTCCGGCGGGTCGTTGAAGTTCAGCTCCAGCGCCTTGTTGATCAGCTGCCAGCGCGGGATGTCGTCCCAGTCGACGAGCGTGATCGCGATGCCCTTGGCGCCCGCACGACCGGTACGGCCGATGCGGTGCAGGTACGTCTTCTCCTCTTCGGGAGACTGGTAGTTGATGACGTGGGTCACGCCTTCGACGTCGATGCCGCGGGCGGCGACGTCGGTGCAGACGAGGACGTCCACCTTGCCGTTGCGGAAGGCGCGCAGCGCCTGCTCGCGGGCGCCCTGGCCGAGGTCGCCGTGGACCGCGCCGGCCGCGAAACCGCGCTGCTTGAGCTGGTCGGCGAGGTCGGCCGCGGTGCGCTTCGTACGGCAGAAGACCATGACCAGTCCCCGGCCGTCGGCCTGCAGTATGCGCGCGACCAGTTCGGGCTTGTCCATGTTGTGCGCGCGGTACACGTGCTGCTGGGTGTTCGCGACCGTCTTGCCCTCGTCGTCCGGCGCGGTGGCGCGGATGTGCGTGGGCTGCGACATGTAGCGGCGCGCGAGACCGATGACCGCGCCCGGCATGGTCGCCGAGAACAGCATGGTCTGCCGACGGGCCGGCAGCAGGTTGATGATCTTCTCGACGTCAGGCAGGAAGCCCAGGTCGAGCATCTCGTCGGCCTCGTCGAGGACAAGGGCCTTGACGTGCTTGAGGTTGAGCTTCTTCTGGCCCGCGAGGTCCAGCAGCCGGCCAGGCGTGCCGACGACCACGTCGACGCCCTGCTTGAGGGCCTCGACCTGCGGCTCGTAGGCCCGGCCGCCGTAGATGGCGAGAACGCGTACGTTGCGCACCTTGCCCGCGGTCAGCAGGTCGTTGGTGACCTGCGTGCACAGCTCGCGCGTGGGGACGACGACGAGCGCCTGCGGGGTGTCGGTGAGGTCCTCGGGCTTCGCGCGGCCCGCCTCCACGTCCGCGGGGACGGTGACGCGCTCGAGGAGCGGGAGGCCGAAGCCCAGCGTCTTGCCGGTGCCGGTCTTGGCCTGGCCGATGACGTCCGTGCCCGTGAGGGCGACGGGGAGGGTCATCTCCTGGATGGGGAAGGGGGTGATGATACCGACGGCCTCGAGGGCCTCGGCGGTCTCGGGAAGGATGCCGAGATCTCTGAACGTGGTAGTCAGGGTGCTGCCTCTTCTGTGTGCGCGGTGCGAGGCGAGCGCGGGGGTCTTTGACGGACCGTGCCGGGGACGTCGGCTGCCTTACGGGCTTGCCGTAGGGCACGGGACCACTGCCGACGCTCTAGCGCTCGTACCGCTGAGGGGTCTCCCTCCGGATTCCGTACGCAATGTGCCGTACGGATAAGGAGGGCTGTCGGGTCGGAGCCGATCGGGCCACCGACCGGGCATCCTCATACGTGCGGCCCGTCGAGTAGTCGGCAGGCGCATTACCACCATACCCCGGAATCACGCACACGCGATGGCCGATTTGGTCACGTAGCCGTCATCACACTGATTGACCAGGGACTTCCAGGGCTCGGCAAGCGGACTATTGTGCGCTTCATGACGACGCCTGACAACACCTCTGACGCACCCGCCGAGCAGACCGGAGTGGCCGCCCAGGACTGGGGCCGGGCCTCCGCGGACCCCCAGTACCGGGCCGCGGTCGTCGATCTCCTCGGTGCCCTCGCGTACGGCGAACTCGCAGCGTTCGAGCGGCTCGCGGAGGACGCCAAGCTGGCGCCGACGCTGGCGGACAAGGCGGCACTGGCCAAGATGGCGTCGGCGGAGTTCCACCACTTCGAGCGGCTGCGCGACCGGCTCACGGAGATCGGCGAGGAGCCCACGCGCGCGATGGAGCCGTTCGTCGCCGCCCTGGACGGCTTCCACAAGCAGACCGCGCCCTCGGACTGGCTGGAAGGGCTCGTCAAGGCCTACGTCGGCGACTCGATCGCCAGCGACTTCTACCGCGAGGTCGCCGCGCGGCTCGACGCGGACTCGCGTGAGCTGGTGCTGGCCGTGCTGGACGACACCGGGCACGCCGGTTTCGCCGTGGAGAAGGTGCGCGCCGCGATCGACGCCGACCCGCGCGTGGGCGGCCGTCTCGCGTTGTGGGCCCGGCGTCTCATGGGCGAGGCCCTGTCGCAGTCCCAGCGGGTGGTCGCGGACCGCGACGCGCTGTCGACGATGCTCGTCGGCGGCGTCGCGGACGGCTTCGACCTGGCCGAGGTCGGCCGGATGTTCTCGCGGATCACCGAGGCCCACACGAAGCGGATGGCTGCGCTGGGCCTGGCGGCGTAGCGCTCTGCGAGGCGGCTTCGGCTGTCTCGCGGCTGCGGGTCGCGGGGGCTGGTCGCGCCCACGTGGCGGAGCCGCACATAGACAAGGCCCCGCGCCCCTACGGGGGCGTTGTTCCTACGCCGGCGCTGATCGTCGGCGCAGCCTCCCGGCCGGGCGCACCAGCAGCGACAGCGAGGCCGCGGAGACGATCGCAGCGCCGAGCAGGATCAGCAGGAAGTTGCCGGGGTCCAGCGCGCTGTGCGTGACGAAGGCGCCGAAGAGGGCTCCGGCGATCCCGGTCGCGAGCACCAGGGAACGGGTGGGCAGCCGGTCGGACAGGCGGTGGATCGCCGCCCCCGCCAGCACAAGACCGAGAAGTACGGAACCGAGCGCTTCGAACAACAACATGGAGTCCCTCCCACACGGCCACACTGCCCATCACGGTCGTAGCCCGTCATACCCGTGACCTGCGGAATGCAATCCTCCCCTGTGCGTGACTTGTGCTCCAGATGTGGAGAAAAAAATCTCGGGGCGAAGCCGAAGGGGCCCGGCGACCATCGGCCGCCGGGCCCCTTCGGTGATGTGCTGTTGTGCGCCTACAGCGCTCCGAAACCCACCTTGCGCGGGGCCGGCTCGCCGAGCTCGACGTAGGCGAGGCGCTCGGCCGGGACGAGGACCTTGCGGCCGTGCTCGTCCACGAGGGTCAGCAGCTGTGACTTGCCGGCCAGTGCCTCGGCCACGACCCGCTCGACCTCCTCGGCACTCTGACCGCTCTCCAGAACGATCTCGCGGGGCGCGTGCTGCACGCCGATCTTGACCTCCACGGCTATGTCCCTCCGACGGTCAGTGAAGTGCGCGACCTTTACGCGCCGTACCCAGCACACATTAGCCCGGTGAGGGGACCTGCACCCTCCGCGCCTGCACGCCAGGAGCGAACAGCCGACGGGAACAAACGGCCGGTACGCGCGCGTGCGAGTCAGTGGGGCTGGTCGATGCCGTGCAGCGGGAAGCCCGCGATACCGCGCCAGGCCAGCGAGGTCAGCAGCTGCACCGCCTGGTCGCGCGGCACGCTGCGGTCGCTGTGCAGCCAGGACCGGGCCACCACCTGGGCGAGGCCGCCGAGGCCGGAGGCCAGCAGCATCGACTCCGCGCGCGAGAGGCCGGTGTCCTCGGCGATGACCTCGCAGATCGCCTCCGCGCACTCGGTCGTGACCTTGTCGACGCGCTCGCGCACCGCGGGCTCGTTCGTCAGGTCGGACTCGAAGACCAGGCGGAAGGCGCCGCCGTCGTCCTCGACGTACGCGAAGTAGGCGTCCATCGTCGCCCGTACACGCTGCTTGTTGTCGGTCGTCGACGCGAGTGCTCCGCGTACCGCGCCGATCAGCGACTCGCAGTGCTGGTCCAGCAGGGCGAGGTAGAGGTCGAGCTTGCCCGGGAAGTGCTGGTAGAGCACCGGCTTGCTGACGCCGGCGCGCTCGGCGATGTCGTCCATCGCGGCCGCGTGGTACCCCTGCGCCACAAAGACTTCCTGTGCGGCGCCCAGCAACTGGTTCCGTCGGGCACGGCGCGGCAGGCGCGTGCCCCGCGGGCGTGCTGCCTCTGTCTGCTCGATGGCTGTCACGCCGCCTCCCAAAATCGTCCACATGCGGTGTGCGCCGCGCGGCCATCGTACTTTTCGGTAACCCTGTCGTGCGCGGTGCGAGCGCAGAATTTCACGGACCGGACGGTGGCGAAAGCCGTACAGAGGGTTTCAAAACGGATCGAAGCGGGCAGCATGTCACCTCGTTCCAGCTCAGCGGCACACTCCGTCGCCCCGCAACCGCTTGTCAGCGGTAGTCGTCCTCGTCGGTGGAGACGACGCGGCGCTGCTCGACGAGGTCGGCCTCGTTCGCGCGGGCCGGGTCCACGTCCTCAAGAGGGTCGTCGCGGTCCGGTGCGGGGTGTGCGTACTGGTCCGCGGCGTCGTTCTCGGGGGCCTCGAGGTCGATCTCGTGGGCTTCCTGTGTGTCCTCGTCCACGAACGTCTCGGGATCGGTGGGGTCTACGGCCATGGTTGGGCTCCCTTCCTACGAATGTCCCTGCGACGGAGCAGGGGCCACTGCGGGTGCCCTCTTTACGAGCCTAGGAGACACCCGATCCGGACGCTATGCGGTGTGCCCCGCGATCTGTGACCGCGAACACATGAGCCACTGCGTGATCGTCTCGTAACATTGCCGCATGTCTTCGACCGAGCTGCCCTCCGTGCCGGCGACCACTGCGCTACCGAAGGTGGCGCCCGTCAGGGTCGCGGAGGGTGAGCGGCTCAGGTCGGTGGGGCTGCCGGGGATCACGCTGTCGGTACGGTCGAGACCACCGGCCCGTGAGGGACTGCCGCCCGCGCTGTACGTCCACGGGCTGGGCGGTTCCTCGCAGAACTGGTCGGCGCTGATGCAGCAGCTGGAGGGGGTCGTCGACGGCGAGGCGGTCGACCTGCCGGGCTTCGGTGACTCGCCGCCGCCGGACGACGGCGACTACTCGGTGACCGGCCACGCGCGCGCGGTCATCCGTTTTCTCGACGCGGCCGGCCGTGGGCCCGTGCACCTCTTCGGCAACTCGCTCGGCGGCGCCGTCGCCACCCGTGTCGCGGCGCTGCGGCCCGACCTGGTCCGGACGCTCACGCTGGTGTCGCCTGCGCTGCCGGAGATCCGCGTCCAGCGGACCGCGGTCCCCACGGCGCTGCTGGCGCTGCCCGGTGTCACCGCGCTCTTCACCCGGTTCACCAAGGAGTGGTCCGCGGAGGAGCGGGTCCGCGGGGTCACGGCGCTCTGTTACGGCGACCCCGGTCGGGTGACACCGGAAGGTTTCCGCAACGCGGTCGAGGAGATGGAGCGGCGCCTTCAACTGCCGTACTTCTGGGACGCGTTGACGCGCTCCGCGCGCGGAGTGGTGAATGCCTACACGCTGAGCGGCCAGCACGGCCTGTGGCGCCAGGCCGAGCGCGTCCTCGCCCCGACCCTGCTCGTCTACGGCGGCCGGGACCAGCTCGTCGGCTTCCGCATGGCCCAGCGGGCGGCCCGCGCTTTCCGTGGGTCCCGTCTGCTCACCCTGCCGGACGCGGGGCATGTCGCGATGATGGAGTACCCCGAGACGGTGGCCCGCGCCTTCTGCGAACTCCTCGGTGAGAGAGGAGAGCCGACCGGCGGCTTCCCGTCCGGCGAGCCGGCTTCCCTCGCAGCCGCGGCTTCCCCCGACGGAGGCGGTCCGGTCGTCGACGACGGCGAGACCGCCGCCGAGAGCGCGGGGAGCTGAGGGCCGACGTGGGACGCCACAGCCGCCGCGGGGGCGCTGCCGCCGCGAAGGGCGACGCCGGTGACATAGGTGCGGGGCAGGGCGGCAGGCCGGCCGCCGGTACAGGATCCGTTCCGGGGGCGCAGCAAGGCGGTGCGGTGGGCCGCCGGGTGCCCGGACCGTCGGGCGGGCAGCAGCGGGCCCCGATGTCCGGGACGCCGAGGACGCCGGACGGCACGCCCGCGCGCGGGGTGCCGCGATTCCCTGACGGCACGCCTGCCCGTGGGGTGCCGCGATTCCCTGACGGCACGCCTGCCCGTGGGGTGCCGCGGGTTGCCGAGGGTGCGCCCGGGCGTGGAGTGCCGCGTCTGCCGGACGGCACTCCCGCGCATGGGGTGCCGCGGTCTGCGGACGGTACCCCCGCGCGGGGAGTGCCTCGTCTGCCCGATGGAACGCCGGTGCACGGTGTCCCGCGTCTCGCTGACGGCACGCCTGCCCGTGGGGTGCCGCGGGTTGCCGAGGGCACGCCCGGGCGCGGCGTCCCCCGCCTCCCCGATGGCACCCCCGTCCGCGGCACCCCCCAAGTCCGCAGTGGTCATCCCGAGCAGCGTGAAGCCGGTGGTGGATGGGGTGAGTTGAGGGGGCCGGCCGGTGCGGGGCCCGGTGCCCCGATACCGCGGCAGCGGCAGGCGCCGCCCGGTGGGCCGCGGCAGGACTACCTCGAAGCCTTCGGCGAGGACGAGGACGACGACGTCTTCGCGCCCCGTAGCGGTGTCTCGGCGCACGCCTCGGACCCGTATGCCCCCGTCACCGACTGGGACCCCGACACGGGGGTCGGCGTCCCCTCCGAGACGGACGACGACGCGCCCCCGACCGGCGTGCCCGCGCAGGCGAAGGGAGGCAAGGGGCGGACGTTCACCGGTATCGCGGCCGCCGCTGTCACCACCGTGCTGGCCGTCGTCGTCGCCGGTCAGGTCACGCACGGGCGCGAAGGCGCCGGCATCGGGACGCAGTCGGCCACCGACCAGGCGCGGGACGCCCGGGACTCGGGTACGCAGTCGTCGCCGTCCGGGTCGCCGGGCGTGGCGACGCTCACGTATGCGCAGGCGATGGCGGAGAAGTACCCGCTCAGCGCCACGCTCAAGGCGTCGGGGAAGTTCGACGCGGTCCCCGGGGTCGACAAGGCGCCGGGGACGGGCCAGAAGTACACCTACCGCGTGGACGTGGAGCAGGGGCTCGGGCTCGACGGCGAACTCTTCGCCCAGGCCGTGCAGAAGACGCTCAACGACAACCGGAGCTGGGCCCACAACGGTGCCCGCACCTTCGAGCGCATCTACACCGGTAAACCCGACTTCGTGATCACGCTCGCCAGCCCCGGGACGACGGCGAAATGGTGCGCGAAGTCCGGACTCGACACCACCGAGGACAACGTCTCGTGCGACTCGGCCGCCACCGAGCGCGTGATGATCAACGCGTACAGATGGGCGCAGGGATCGAAGACATACGGTGATCAAATTCACGCCTACCGGCAGATGCTGATCAACCACGAGGTCGGTCACCGGCTCGGCTACAGCCATGTCACCTGCAGCAAGAGCGGCCAGCTCGCGCCGGTCATGCAGCAGCAGACCAAGTTCCTCGACCACGATGGGATCCACTGTCTGCCCAACCCCTGGCCGTATCCCGGGAGTTGACAGACGCCTCATGTGTCACGTTGACATGCCCAGAAAGTTCATACATATTTCTGGGCATGTCGACCCCCCACGCCACCGCACGCGCAGCCATCGAGCTGGCGCTCATCGGCGTGACCCCGCTCTGCGTGGCCGACATCCACTGTCGCTGACGCTCGCCCTCAGGCGTTCGCGTCGCGATTTTCCTTCCTCTTCCGTGACTCGGTCACGGTTTTCGACGACCTGACGCCCGGGCCGAGGTCTGTTCACTTTCGTCTCACTCCTCGTCCACCTGTCTCACCATTCGGGCACATTCCGGTTCACCGGGGCCCGAACCACTCCGAGAGGTCGTCATTCCGATGCGTCAACCGTCCGTCAGAGCGCGCCGCGTGGCCGCTGCATCCGCAGGCCTCGTTCTGGCGGCGGGCGCCGCCGCCTGCGGGCCCAAGGACAACGATGCCAAGGGCTCCGGTGGCGACTCCACGCCGCACAAGGGCGGCACCCTGACCGTGCTGAACGCCGACCCGACGGAGAACTTCGACCCCGCCCGCCTGTACACCTCCGGCGGCGGCAACGTCCCGTCCCTGGTCTTCCGTACGCTCACCACCCGCAACCGGGAGAACGGCGCGGCCGGTGCCAAGGTCGTCCCGGACCTCGCCACCGACACCGGGCGCCCCAACAAGGACGCGACCGTGTGGACGTACACCCTGAAGAAGGGCCTCAAGTACGAGGACGGCACGGCGATCACGTCCGCCGACATCAAGTACGGCATCGAGCGCTCCTTCGCGCCCGAACTGTCCGGCGGCGCCCCTTACTTGCGGGACTGGCTGGTCGGCGCGGCCGACTACCAGGGGCCGTACAAGGACAAGAAGGGCCTGTCGGCGATCGAGACGCCGGATGCCCGGACCGTCGTCTTCCATCTGGACAAGCCCGAGGGCGAGTTCCCGTACCTGGCCACGCAGACGCAGTTCACGCCCGTCCCGAAGGCCAAGGACACCGGCACCAAGTACGCCGAGCACCCGGTCTCGTCCGGCCCGTACCGGGTCGTCACGAACGAGAACAACGGTGAGCACATCGTCCTGGAGCGCAACAAGTACTGGTCGACCGCGACGGACGCGGAGCGGAAGGCCTACCCGGACAAGGTCGACGTGAAGTCGGGTCTTGACTCGTCCGTGATCAACCAGCGACTGTCGGCGTCCCAGGGTGCGGACGCAGCCGCCGTCACGGTGGACACCAACCTCGGTCCGGCCGAACTCGCCAAGGTGACGGGCGACAAGGAACTCTCGTCGCGGGTCGGTACCGGTCACTTCGGTCAGACGGACTACATCGCGTTCAACCCGACGGTCAAGCCGTTCGACAACGTCAAGGTGCGGCAGGCGATCTCGTACGCCGTCGACCGGTCCTCCGTGATCAACGCGGCCGGCGGTTCCGCGCTCGCCGAGGCCGCCACCACCTACCTGCCCAACCAGAAGTCCTTCGGCTACACGCCGTACGACCTCTTCCCGGCGGGCAGGACGGGCAACGCGGCGAAGGCCAAGGAGCTGCTGAAGGAGGCCGGTTACCCGAAGGGACTCACCGTGACGCTGACGCACTCCAACGCCAAGAACTTCGAGACCAGCCCGGAGATCGCGACCGCCGTCCAGGACGCGCTCAAGCAGGCCGGGATCACGGTCAGGCTGCAGGGGCTGGAGGACAACGACTACTCCGACAAGATCCACAACGTGAAGACCGAGCCCGGGTTCTTCCTCACCCACTGGGGTGCCGACTGGCCCTCCGGCGGTCCCTTCCTCGCCCCGATCTTCGACGGCCGGCAGATCGTCAAGGACGGCGCCAACTTCAACACGGGCCTGCTCAATGACAAGTCGGTCAATGCCGAGATTGACGCGATCAACAAGTTGACCGATCTTGACGCTGCCGCCAAGAGGTGGGGTGCACTGGACAAGAAGATCGGCGAGCAGGCCCTGACCGTGCCGCTGTTCCACCCGGTCTACAAGCGCCTGGTCGGCAAGGACATCAGGAACGTCGTGATCAGTGACTGGACCGGTGTGCTGGACATCTCGCAGGTCGCGGTGAAGTAGCGCCGTGAGCGAGGCACTTGTCGCCGCCGAGGCCGCCGGGGCGGGCGTGGAGCCCGTCCCCGGAGCCTCGGGGGCTCGTCAGTTCTGGCGGCGGCTGCGCACGCAGCGCGCCGCCCTCGTCGCGGCGGCCGTCGTCGCGCTGCTGGTCCTGGTCGCGCTCGCCGCACCCCTCCTCACCGCCCTGGAGGGCCAGGACCCCACCACGTACCACCCCTCACTCGTCGACTCCGCGCGCGGAGGCGTGCCGATCGGCTCCTTCGGAGGCATCAGCGGGGACCACTGGCTCGGGGTCGAGCCGCAGACCGGGCGGGATCTGTTCGCCCGGCTCGCCTACGGGGCGCGGGTCTCGCTGGCGGTCGCACTCGCGGCGACCACGGTGCAGGTCCTTCTCGGTGTCGTCGTGGGCGTCGCGGCCGCCCTCGGCAACCGATGGGTTGATCAACTGTTGAGCAGGGCCGCCGACATCATCGTCGCCATGCCGCTGATGATCATGGCGTTGGCGCTGCTGGCCATCGTGCCCAGCAGCTTCCCGAGGCCGGTGCTGGTCGCGCTCATCATCGGTTTCGTCGCCTGGGGCACCATCGCCAAGATCGTCCGTGCCCAGACGCTCACCCTCAAGGAACTCGACTACGTCGCCGCAGCGCGGCTCAGCGGCTGGAGCACCTGGCGGATCGCCCGCCGGGAGCTGCTGCCCGGCCTGGCCGCGCCCGTCATCACGTACGCCGCGCTCATGGTTCCGGCCAACATCGCCATCGAGGCCGCCCTGTCCTTCCTCGGCGTCGGCGTGAAGCCTCCCACCCCGTCCTGGGGGCAGATGCTCACCTCGGCCAACGTCTGGTACCAGGCGGCGCCGCAGTACCTGCTGCTGCCCGCGGGCGCCCTGTTCGTGACCGTCCTCGCGCTCACCGTCCTCGGCGACGGCGTACGCACCGCCCTCGACCCGCGCGCGGCCTCCCGCCTGCGCGTCGGAACGGGCAGTAAACGGGAGGCGAAAGCAGCGGCCGAGAAGGACGTGCAGTCAGACGTGCAGTCAAAGGTCGTGCAGTCGAAGGTCGTGCCGTCGAAGGTCGTGCAGTCGAAGGAAGTGCAGTCGAAGGAAGTGCAGTCATGAGCGGCTTCGCCGGTTTCGCGCTGCGCCGCGCCATGGGCGCCGTGATCACCCTGCTGGCCATCTCGGTGATCATCTACGTCGTCTTCTACGCCACTCCCGGCAACGTCGCCCAGATCACCTGCGGCCCCCGCTGCTCGCCGGAACAGGTGCACCAGGTCGCCCAGCAGCTCAAGCTCGACGACCCGCTGTACCTGCGTTACTGGCACTTCCTGGAGGGCATCGTCGTCGGCCAGGACTACTCGACGGGCACGTCCGTCGAGCACTGCTCGGCGCCCTGCCTCGGGCAGTCGTACCAGAGCGACCAGCAGGTCACCCAGATCATCCTGACCAAGCTGCCGGTCAGTCTGTCCCTGGTGGTCGGCGCGATGGTGCTCTGGCTCCTGATGGGCGTCGGCACCGGGGTGCTCTCCGCATGGCGGCGCGGCCGGATCAGCGAACGCGCGCTGACCGGCCTCACCCTCGCGGGCATCTCCACGCCGGTCTTCGTCATCGGCCTGCTGCTGATGATCGTGATCTGCGGGCAGCTGGAGCTGCTGCCCTTCCCGGAGTACGTCTCCTTGACCGACGACCCGGAGCAGTGGGCCTGGGGCCTCCTGCTGCCATGGTTCACCCTCGCCCTCAGCGAGGCGGCCTACTTCGCCCGGCTGACCCGGGCATCGATGCTGGAGACGCTGGCCGAGGACCACATCCGGACCTTCCGGGCCTACGGCGTCGGCGAGCGGTCGCTCGTGGGCCGGCATGCGCTGCGGGGCGCACTGGCGCCCATCATCGCCCTGAACGCCAACGACTTCGGCAGCGCGGTGGGCGGTGCCGTCCTCATCGAGTCGCTCTTCGGCCTCCCCGGCATCGGCCAGGAACTCGTCCACGCCGTCAATGTGGTCGACCTCCCGGTCGTCGTCGGGATGGTCCTGGTGATCGGCTTCTTCGTGGTCCTGGCCAACGCCGTCGCGGACGTGCTGTACGCGGTGGCCGACCGACGGGTGGTACTGACGTGAGTCTCGTCCAAGTCACGGATCTCTTCGTCGAGTTCGGCGACCTGCGGGCCGTCGACGGCCTCTCCTTCCGCCTGGAGCAGGGCGCCGCCCTGGCCCTGGTCGGCGAGTCCGGGTCCGGCAAGTCCACCGTCGCCTCGGCCCTGCTGGGTCTGCACCGCGGTACCGGCGCGCGGGTCGGCGGCTCGATCGAGGTCGCCGGCACCGACGTACAGCAGGCGTCCGACGACGAACTGCGGCGGCTGCGCGGGGCAAAGGCCGCGATGGTCTTCCAGGACCCACTGTCGTCCCTCGACCCGTACTACGCGATCGGCGACCAGATCGCCGAGGTGTACCGCGTACACACGCGCGTGTCTCGACGGGCGGCACGCGCGCGTGCGGTGGAGGTGCTCGACCGGGTGGGAATTCCGGACGCTCCACGCCGGTCCCGGTCCCGTCCGCACGAGTTCAGCGGCGGCATGCGCCAGCGGGCGCTCATCGCCATGGCGCTGGCCTGCGAGCCCGCGCTGCTGATCGCCGACGAGCCGACGACGGCGCTCGACGTGACCGTCCAGGCGCAGATCCTCGACCTGCTGCACGCGCTGCGCGAGGAGACGGGCATGGGCCTGCTGCTCGTCACCCACGACGTGGGCGTCGCCGCCGAGAGCGTCGACGAGGTCCTCGTCATGCGGCACGGGCGCGTGGTCGAACACGCACCGGTCGCGGACGTGCTGGAGGCACCGACGGAGGCATACACACGGACCCTGCTGGCGGCGGTCCCACGGGTGGACGTGCGCCGCACGCCACCCGGCGCCCTCTCGGAATCCGTGACGGGCGGCAGCGGGTCGCTCCTGCCGGACGCTTCGGCCGAGGGACGGAAGGCGCTCTCGCCGGGGGCCGGTGCAGCTGTGCCCCCGGAGGGCGCCTCCGGGCACGGCGGGGTGGCCTTTTCCGGCGATCTGGCGCCGGGCGCCCGGGCTGTCCCGGCCGGGGCCGGTGCGGCTGTCTCCCCGGAGGGTGTGTCCGGGGACGGTGGGGTGCTCTCGTCGGGTTCTTCGGTGCAAGGCGCCAGGGATGTCCCGTCCGGGGAGGGATCTGCCGTGTCCCCGGGGCGCGCGTCCGGGGACGGCGGCGTGGTCTCTTCCGGCGCATCGGCGCGGGCCGCCCGGGCTGATGTGCCGGGCGGTCCGGCGGAGGGACCCGAGGCTGACTCCCCGGCCACCGGGGCGGAGAACGCCCGGGGCGTGTCCGCCGGTGCCTCCGGCGACGTCGTCCTGGAGGCGAGCGGGCTGCGGCGCGAATTCGGGCGCGGCAAGCGGGCGTTCGCCGCGGTGGACGACGTGTCGCTGACCCTCCGCCGAGGCGAGACCCTCGGCATCGTCGGCGAGAGCGGCAGCGGCAAGACGACGCTCGGGCGGATGCTGGTCGGCCTGCTGCAACCGACGACCGGAGAGGTCCGTTACGAGGGGCACGCGCGCGTGGGCGTGAATCCGGCCGTCCAGATGGTCTTCCAGGACCCCGTCTCCTCCCTCAACCCCCGCCGCAGCGTGGGCGAATCGATCGCCGATCCGCTCCGCGCGCGTGGCGAGCGGGACGAGAGGGGCATCCGGAGGCGCGTGACGGAGCTGCTGGAGCGTGTGGGGCTCGAAGGGGCGCACTACGACCGCTACCCGCACGAGTTCAGCGGCGGCCAGCGACAGCGCGTCGGCATCGCGCGGGCGCTCGCGGCCGACCCGCGCGTCATCGTCTGCGACGAGCCCGTCTCCGCACTGGACGTGACCACCCAGGCGCAGGTGGTGGCCCTGCTCGGCGAGCTGCAGCGCGAACTCGGGCTCGCGCTCGTCTTCGTCGCCCACGACCTCGCCGTCGTACGGCAGGTCAGCGACCGGGTCGCGGTGATGCGCCGCGGCCGGATCGTCGAGTCCGGCCCCGCCGACGAGGTGTACGGCACCCCCCAGGACCCGTACACCAAGCAACTGCTCGCCGCCGTGCCGGCACTCGATCCCCAGGTCGCGGCCCGGCGCAGGGCTGCACGGCGGGAGCTCGCCGCTGCCTGACGTAACGTAACTGCTTGATCTCTTAGCGCGATCGAACGCGATCCGCACGGGAAAGTTACGACCGTTCACCCCTTTTGGTGGTGCGATGGACAACCGTCCATCGCGCCACCGCCTTGTCCGCATACGTTCTTCTCCGCTGCGAGCCGCCGGGTCAACGGCGGCTCCCCATACGGGAGATCGGGGGTGCGCTCGTGCGCATCGGACTGCTTACGGAGGGTGGCTATCCGTATGTGAGCGGTGACGCCAGGCTCTGGTGCGACCGGCTCGTACGCGGGCTGGGGCAGCACGAGTTCGACGTCTACGCCCTCAGCCGCAGCGAGCGCCAGGAGAACGAGGGCTGGATCGCGCTCCCGCCGCAGGTCGGCCGGGTGTGGACGGCGCCGCTGTGGACGGCCGAGGACGACGGGACGATCTACGGGCGCCGGGCGCGCCGACGGTTCGCCGAGTGCTATGGGGAGTTGGCCGCCGCGCTGTGTGCCGGGAACGCCGGGGATCCTTCTGGCGCTTCCGGGGAGTCCCCGGCCGCCGAGGCGGACCGTTTCGGCAGCGCGCTGTACGGCCTCGCCGAACTCGCCCGGGACGAGCGCGGGCTGGTGGGAGCGCTCCGCTCCGAAGCCGCCGTACGGGCCCTGGAGCGCGCCTGTCGTGCGCCGGGCGCCCTCGGTGCGGCGCGTGAGGCGCGCGTACCGGATCTGCTCGCTGTCGCCGCGCATCTGGAACGCGCCCTGCGCCCCCTCTCGCTCGACTGGTACGAGGACGACGGACTCGGCTCGGTCGACCTGTGCCACGCGACGACCGGCGGCTCCGCGGCCCTGCCCGGCCTGCTCGCCCACCACTTCCACGGCGTACCCCTGCTGCTGACCGAGTACGGCGTGCGGCTGCGCACGCACTACCTGGCCGGCACGGACGCCTCGCCCGCCGTACGCTCCCTGCTCGCCGCCTTCCACGGCAGGCTCGCTGCCGAGAGCTACGACCGGGCCGCGATCGTCACCCCCGGCAATGCGCACGCCCGCCGCTGGCAGGAACGGTGCGGCGCCGACCGCGCGAAGCTCCGCACGGTCTACCCGGGCATGGACGCCTCCCGGTTCGCCGAAGTCGGTGAATCCCCGCAGTCCGCGGACCCGGACACACTCGTCTGGGTCGGCCGTGTCGAACCCGCCAAGGACCTGGTGTCGCTGCTGCACGCCTTCGCGGAGATCCGCAAGGAGGCGCCGAAGACGCTCCTGCGGATCGTCGGTGCCCCGGACGGCCCCGACGGCGAGGCCTACCTCGGCCACTGCCGGGCGCTGGCAGCGCAGCTCTTCCCCGACGAGGCGGAGGGGCTGCATGCCGTCGGTGACAACCCCGTCTCCTTCGAGGAGATCGGCGGACCGGAGCTTCCGAGCCTCGCCGACGCGTACGCGGCCGGAGCGGTGACCGTGCTCGCCAGCGTCGTCGAGGGCTTCCCGATCAGCCTGGTCGAGGCCATGTTCTGCGGCCGCGCGACCGTCTCCACGGACGTCGGCGCGGTCGTCGAGGTCATCGGGGGCACGGGACTCGTCGTACCGCCGCGCAATCCGCGGGCGCTCGCCGAGGCGTGCCTCGCGCTGCTGCGCGACCCCGCGCGCCGGGAGCGCCTGGGCGCCGCCGCCCGCGCGCGTGCGCTCGAACTGTTCACCGTCGAGCAGAACACCACGGCATTTCACGGCATTTACCTTGAGATCGTCTCGCACACCCCGGTGTCCCGCGTCGTCCTCGACGACGCGGGAGAACCCCTGCCGTTCGCCGTCCCAGCCGAGGCCCACGTCCCCGGCCGCTGGACCCACCCGGCCGCACGTGTGGTGGCCCGCGGCGGACCCGGCTGGGCGAAGGGCGCACCGGTCCGCGCGACGCCGCCGCGGACCACGCCCCCGATGCCGGCCACCGAGGGGGCGCGATGAGCGACTTGGGAGCACTGGACCGCCCCGGTACCCCGGACAGCCCCGGGTCCTGGGACGAACGGTCACAGGGATGGCTCGCGGGGGAGACCTCCGGCTCGCACACCGCGGGAGGCGAGACGGCACCCGGCACGCGCGGCGGCGACGACGCCCCGGCACACA
Source organism: Streptomyces guryensis (assembly GCF_021261325.1). Classification (GTDB taxonomy): domain Bacteria; phylum Actinomycetota; class Actinomycetes; order Streptomycetales; family Streptomycetaceae; genus Streptomyces; species Streptomyces guryensis. Next base: position 431,027 of record NZ_JAJSBI010000003.1, read on the forward strand.
CGTATGCACACGCCGAAACCCCGGCACACACGCGTGCAGTCGCCGAAGCTCCGCAACGCGAACGTGCAGATGCTGAACCCCTGGCGCCCGTGGGTGCAGATGCCAAATCGCTGACACGCGCGCGTGCGGACGCCGAAACCCCGGCACACACGCGTGCCGACACCGACCTCCCGGCCGCCCGCCGCCAACCCGCTGCTCCCCGTCGCGCCGCCGCAGACCCCGTGAAGGCGCTGATGCACCGTCACCGTGAGCTGTGCGAGCGGGCGGTGGACCCTCTGGAGATCGCTGCGGGCCTGGAGGCCCACGGCGTCACCGACCGGACCGCCGCACGTTTCCGCCACCGGGACGTCTTCTCCCTGGCGGAGGAGATGTACGCGCGCGTACCCCGCGACACCGGCGCCCCCGCCCGCCCGGCAGCCCTCGACGTGGCCAGGGCACGCGCCGACTGGGCCCTGCTCACCCTCCTCCCCGGAGCCCTGTGCGCCGCGACCGTCGCCGCCCTGCATCTCACCCACGGACAGGCCCGCGCGCTCGCGGCCGCCGTCGGCGTGCTCGCCGTCGCGCTCGCCCTGCGCGCGGCGCTCACCCGCGGCCCGCTCGCCGCGGCGGACCGCAGGCCCCCGGGGTCCCTCGCGCACGCGCCCGGCAGCCGCGCGTGCACGTACTGGCTCCTCGCCTACGCCCTCCTCGGCGACGGCCTCCTGGACGCGGCCCTCGCCGGAGGCCCCGACGGCCCGCCCACCGGCACCGCCGACGGCCCCTGGCCCCTCGCCACCGCACCCGTCCTGGCCCTCACGCTGGCCTGCGCCCCCGCGGCCTGGAGCGCCCACCTCTTCGCCGTACGCGCCCGCCGCAGACTGACCGCCAGCCGCGCCCTGGAGGAGTACTCCGCCTCCGTACGACCGCTGCTCATCGGCATGTTCGCCCTGTTCCTGTGCGCGCTGACCGCCCTGCTCGCCGTGTGCGGTGCGGCGCTGGGTGAGCCCGCGGACTACGCCCAGACCGTCACCCTGGGCGCCCTGCTGCTCCTCGCCCGCCTCCTCACCACGCACGGCTTCACCCACGCCCCCGCGCTCGTCCTCACCGCCACGGTCATGACCGAGGCCACCGCCACGGCCACGGTCTTCGCGGGCCGCCTCCCCGGGTGCGGCTTCCTCGCCACTCCCGTGGAGACCCTCGTCGACCACTGGGGCCCGGGCAGCGTCCCGGCCCTCGCCTGCGGGGCAGCCGCGTTGGCCCTGCTGATCCACGCGACCCGCACCCTCACCCGGGCCTCGGCCCACGCGCCCGAGGACCGGCCGTGCTGATGCGGCAGCAGTCCCCGGCGCACCTCCGCGAGTCGCATGCACGCCGACGCACGTCGGCCCACCCCCTGCCGCAGGCGCCCGGCCCCGCCGCCCGAGGCAAGCGCACCACCCCCTCCGAAGGAGAACCCCAGATGATCACCTCCCGACCCGACGCCTCGGCCCCGGGAGCCGCCCGATGAGAGTCCTGCTGATCGGAGCCAACGGCTACCTCGGCCGCTTCGTCGCCGACCGCCTGCTCGCCGACCCGGCCGTCCAGCTCACCGCGCTCGGTCGCGGCGACGACGCCGACGTCCGCTTCGACCTCGCGTCCGGCAGCCCCGGAGCCCTCACCCGCTTCCTCGACGCGGTTCACCCCGGTGTGGTCGTGAACTGTGCCGGCGCCACCCGCGGTGGCGCCCGCGACCTCGCGCGCCACAACACCGTCGCCGTCGCCACCGTCTGCGAGGCCCTGCGCCGCAGCGGCTGCGGCGCCCGCCTGGTACAGCTCGGCTGCGGCGCCGAGTACGGTCCGAGCCAGCCGGGTTCGTCGACGGCGGAGGACGCCGTCCCGCGCCCGGGCGGCCCGTACGGCGTGAGCAAGCTCGCCGCCACCGAACTGGTCCTGGGCTCGGGCCTGGACGCCGTCGTCCTCCGGGTCTTCTCACCGGCCGGACCGGGCACACCCGCCGGCTCCCCCCTCGGGCGGCTCGCCGAGGCCATGCGCCGCGCCATGCAGTCCGGCGACGGCGAGCTCAAGCTCGGCGGCCTCGGCGTCCAGCGCGACTTCATCGACGTACGTGACGTGGCGCGTGCCGTGCACGCCGCCTCGCTCTCCGCCGCGCAGGGCGTCATCAACATCGGCTCGGGCCGCGCCGTCCGGCTGCGCGACGCCGCCGCCATGCTCGCCCGCGTGGCCGGATACGGCGGCGCCCTCCACGAACTCGACGGCCCGCCCGGCCCGCTGCGGGCCACCATCGGCCATCCCCGCAGTGAATCCGATCACATGGCCCCGGTCGCATACCCGTACCCCGACGGCTGCGGCAGCTGGCAGCAGGCCGACGTGCGCACCGCACGCGACCGGCTCGGCTGGCGGCCCCGCATCAATCTCGAAGAGTCCCTCGCCGACATCTGGATGGAGGCGGCGTGCCGTATCTGACCAGCACCAAAGCGGGCACCACGAGCACCGACGTCCGTACCGGCTTCGGCATCCCCGGCTACGCACACCCCCTCGTCGCACCCACCGAGTGGGGCGAACTCACCCGCCCCGGAACCCCCTTGCACTGGGTCGTCCTCAACGTGGCCGACGGCCCCGGCGCCCGCCCCGACCCGCACTGCCTGGAGGCGGCCGGCCGCCTGCGCAACGCGGGCGTGCGGGTCCTCGGCCACCTCGACGCCGCCTACGGGGTCCGCACCTTCGGCGAGATGGTCTCCGACGCGCACCGCTACCTCGACTGGTACCAGGTCGACGGCTTCCTGCTGGACCGCTGCCCGGCCGATCGCGTCTCGCTCCCCGAGGTCCGCCGCACGGCCGCCACGCTCCGAGCGATCCGTGACGATGCCCACATCGTCCTCGGCCACGGCACCCACCCGCACCCCGGCTACGCCGAGAGCGCCGACCAGCTGGTCACCTTCTCCGGCCCTTGGAGCGACTACCGCTGGTCGCAGGTGGCCGAGTGGACCGCCGACCATCCGCCCGAGCGCTTCTGCCACTTCGTCCACGGGGTGCCCCGCCCCCACCTGGAGGAAGCTCTGCGCATCGCCCGCTGGCAGGGTGCCTCGACCATCTACTTCACCGATCACACCGACCGCGGCGGCCGTGCCGATCCCTGGGAGACCATGCCCGGCTACTGGGACGAAATCGTCTCGCGGATCGGAACGGGTGTCTCGGAATGAAGAAGGCCGTGGCAGTGTTACGGGGAGAACAACTGTAGTGATTGACCGACCAACGGAGTCCCCGTGTCGCTGCCACCCCTGGTCGAGCCAGCCTCTGAGCTCACCGTAGACGAGGTCCGCAGGTACTCCCGCCACCTGATCATCCCCGACGTGGGGATGGACGGGCAGAAGCGGCTGAAGAACGCCAAGGTGCTCTGTGTGGGCGCCGGCGGCCTGGGCTCGCCGGCGCTGATGTACCTGGCCGCGGCGGGCGTCGGCACGCTCGGCATCGTGGAGTTCGACGAGGTCGACGAGTCGAACCTGCAGCGCCAGATCATCCACAGCCAGGCCGACATCGGCCGCTCCAAGGCCGAGTCCGCCCGTGACTCCGTCCTCGGCATCAACCCGTATGTGAACGTGATCCTTCACGAGGAGCGGCTCGAGGCCGACAACGTGATGGACATCTTCAGCCAGTACGACCTGATCGTCGACGGCACGGACAACTTCGCGACCCGTTACCTGGTGAACGACGCCTGCGTGCTGCTCAACAAGCCGTACGTGTGGGGTTCGATCTACCGCTTCGACGGCCAGGCCTCCGTGTTCTGGTCCGAGCACGGCCCCTGCTACCGCTGCCTCTACCCGGAGCCCCCGCCGCCGGGCATGGTCCCCTCCTGCGCCGAGGGCGGCGTGCTGGGCGTGCTGTGCGCGTCCATCGGCTCCATCCAGGTCAACGAGGCCATCAAGCTCCTCGCGGGCATCGGTGAGCCGCTGGTCGGCCGCCTGATGATCTACGACGCCCTGGAGATGCAGTACCGCCAGGTCAAGGTCCGCAAGGACCCGAACTGCGCGGTCTGCGGTGAGAACCCGACCGTCACCGAGCTCATCGACTACGAGGCCTTCTGCGGCGTCGTCTCCGAGGAGGCACAGGAGGCGGCCGCCGGCTCGACGATCACTCCGAAGCAGCTCAAGGAGTGGCTCGACGACGGCGAGAACATCGAGATCATCGACGTCCGCGAGATCAACGAGTACGAGATCGTCTCGATCCCCGGCGCCAAGCTGATCCCGAAGAACGAGTTCCTCATGGGCACCGCCCTGGAGACACTTCCGCAGGACAAGAAGATCGTCCTGCACTGCAAGACGGGTGTCCGCAGTGCGGAAGTCCTCGCGGTCCTGAAGTCCGCGGGCTTCGCCGACGCCGTGCACGTCGGCGGCGGCGTGATCGGCTGGGTCAACCAGATCGAGCCGCACAAGCCGGTCTACTGATCACCGGTCTCGCTGACCAGCGAGACTGAGGAAGCCCACGGCTCTGACCAGTTCAGATGCCGTGGGCTTCTGTCGTTGTCGGTCGGCGTCGGGTGACCTCCGACGGCCCAGGGACGGCCCGAACATCGCGCACCGTGATGCGTACGGCCACACCTGATCATCGATGGCCGTGACTTGCGGTCATCCACTCGATCATCGCTCTGAACTGCTGCGCAGCTGCAGTCAGTTGTCAGGGCCGGCCACCAATGAGCGCTCTTTCTCGGCCGCGGGACAGCTCGGAAGGTCGCTCGTCCACGGAAGCCACCACCGATATTCCTCGCTGGTAGGTGATCCCTCCGCGTTCTGGCGGAACAGATTATCCCCATCAGCTCCTACGCGAATCTTCCTCCGATACCTTTTCAAAGACGCTCCTTGATGCCGAGGCTTTCGGTGCTGCCGTACAGGCGGTCCAGGTTCTCTTTTGCGTTCCTCTTGTGCCACATCACAAGCATCCGCGCCGAGATGGCTTCAAGTTGGACCGGTTGCAATCGATGCCCAAGAGTGAAAGCCGGATATCGGTAGTGCTTGATGCCCTTCTCTTTGAATCGCTCAGCCAGCGTTCCCGCATGCATTGAAAGCTCTGCCATCGCCCGCCCGCGGGCGTTCCTGTCAGGCTGGCGGGGAGCGTCCATCGGTTGGGAACGGCTCCCCGTGCAGAGTGCCGGCAGCCCCTCGATGCGAACTACGGGCGCGGCGGTGGCTGAAGGCCGATTCGCTGTTCAGCAAGGGTGGAAGGGGTCTTACTCGGTTGACTGCGGTCTGCCCTGATGCTGTACTCCGTTGCCGTACGGCGACTCCGGAGGACCCATGGCCGCGCTGCCGGCGAGCGTAGACCGCGACATCATCGATCATCGGATCGTTTTCGCGATCAAGACGATCCGCGACACGTTGGGCTGCACGATTCATGAAGCCATCGATGTGTTCGCGGTCCGCTATGAGGAGCTGCGCCGCGATCGTCCGGACGATTTCGCCGTGGGGCCCGAGGAGTACGGCCGGGGCTTCTACTCCTGATTGGCGCTGCACCAGTGTGGAAAATCGGGTACACCGATGATCGCTGGGCTGGGCTGGGCTGGACAGTGAGCGGTCTGGGACTATGTGAAATTTGGTCTGCAAGTCCCCGCTGTTCCCCGTTGGTGCTCGTTGGTTCGGGCACGTGGGGGACACTCCAATGGTGAGCCGTGTCTGGTGATTGTCATGGTCGTTGGAGCGAGCATGCGAAAGATCATCATGACCGCCACGCTGGCCCTTGCTGCTGTCGCCATGGCAGTTCCTGCTCATGCCGACGACAAGTCGACCCCCCACTGGACCTTCGCGCCGGGATCCGTCTGCGGGCTGGAAGGGGCAGAGGTGTCGGCGCTGCCGATTCTGACTGACTTCGTTCCCGTCCACTCCAACAACTGCCCGAACGGCGACGTGCTCGATTACCCGACGATCTAGGTCGAACGCTCCCCTCAACCCACCACTCTCCCCAACTTCCATCCCGTCCGCCGTCGACCCGCACACCGCGGAGCGGGCGTGGTTCATGGCCTCCAGGTGGAGCGCGCCACTGTACGGACGGCCTGGACGCCATGGGCCGCGGCTGCTCGGTTCTCTGCCTCGGCCGATGGCGGACGGGATGGAAGCTCCCCACGTTTGGGCGGAGCCGGCGGCCTGAAGTCGGCAAGCGCCTGCGGCCGCCGGTCGAGCGAGCGCAGCGAGCCGGCCTGGAGGACGGGGGAGTGGCGCCCGCCTGCCAGCGAGTCATCTTCGCGAACCTCGGCACCATGCCGACGGCTGCCGTGGACGACCGCCTCATCCCGCACAGCCCCTGCCGTTCGTCGTCGGTACGGGCGCCCGAGGTTGACCCGCGCCGGATCGTCCCGTGAGCGCGTCCTCGCCGCGCGCTCGGCCCTGCCGGAGCAGTACCGGCCCATGGTCGACGTGGCCGGTGGGTGTGGCCTACGTCAGGGTGAGCTGTTCGGCCTGGCCGTCGAAGATGTGGACTTCATCAAGGGTCTGGTGCATGTGGTCCGCCAGGTCGAGCTCATCCACCACCGCCCCGTGTTCGCCCCGCCCAAGGGAGGCAGGACGCGCGCGGTCCCACTGCCTGAGAGCGTCGCTCGCTCGCTTGAGGAGCACATCACCCGGCATCCCCCTGGGGCCGTGACCCTGCCCTGGCGGACGGTCGACGGCTCGCCGGTCACGGCGTCCCTGTTCTTCACCAGCGACAAGGGGTGCGAGGTGATCCGCAACGACTTCAACCGTGCGGCGTGGCGTCCGGCCCTCGACTCGGCGGGAGTCCCGCGCGGTCGGGAGAACGGGAGGCGGTGCCCGAGTACCTGGGGCACCACGATCCCGGCTTCACCCTCCGCATGTACACCCACCTCATGCCGGGCAGGGAGAAGCGCACGCGCGAGGCAGTGAACCGGGCCTTCGTCGACGGCCCCAGCACCGATGACGGCCCCACGACGGCCCAGGAGGGGTGAGAAGGGAGCTGGACCGCAGGTCAGCCCCTATGTGGCCTCACTTGCCGGTCTACTAGGCGCACGCCTTCCCGGAAGGGGTTCGGCACCACGGGTGCCGGGCCCCTTTCCGCTGCCCGGGAGGAGAGACCCGCTGCCAGGGCTACGAGGCGCAGACCTTTCCGTCCTTCGGCACCGTGCCGTTCAGCAGATACGCGTTCACGGTCGAGTCGACACAGTCGCTCCCCTTCCCGTACGCCACATGCCCCTCGCCCTTCCAGGTGAGCTCCACTCCGACACCCTTGCCCAGTTCGTCGGCCATCTTCCGGGCGCCCTCGTAGGGCGTCGCCGGGTCGCCGGTGTTGCCGACCACGAGGATCGGGGGCGCGCCGGGCGCACTGGCCGGCGGGGTGTTCCACTGGCCCGCCACCGGCCAGTCGTGGCACCAGCCGGCCGTGTCCCAGCCCATGAAGTCGCCGAAGACGGGCGAGATCTTCTCGAACCGCGCCAGCCGCCTCCTCGTTTCGGCGGGCGTCGGCCGCAGCCTGCTGTCCAAGCACGATATGACCCGTTGCGAGTGGGTCGTCGTCTCGTAGTGCCCCGAAGCGTCGCGGCCGTTGTACTCGTCGGCCAGCGACAGCAGTTCCGAACCGTCTCCGTTCTCGGCGGTGTTCAGCGCGCTGGTGAGACTGGGCCAGCTCTGCTTGGAGTAGAGGGGGTAGGTCAGTCCGGTCAGCGCGAGTGTCTGGGTAAGCCTGCGGCTGCCCGAGGTCGGCAGCGGACGGGTGTCGATCCGCTTCAGCAGGGCTGAGATCGTCCGGGATCCCTGTGCCGGGTCCTGTCCTGTCGACTTCAGGTAGTCGTCCAGAGCCCGCTGGAAGCCCCTCGCCTGGTTCTCGGCGTGGCCCACCATGTCGGCGCTCGGGTCGACCACGGCGTCCAGGACCAGCCGCGCCACCTTCTTCGGGAACAAGTGGGCGTAGACGCCGCCGAGTTCGGTGCCGTACGAGATGCCGAAGTAGTGCATTTCCGGGTCGCCCAGCACCTGGCGCATCAGGTCCATGTCGCGGGCGGTGTCGGTCGTCGACGCGTGCGCCATCAGCTTTCCGGCGGCCTTCTCGCAGCCCTTGCCGAAGTCGACGGCGTCCTGGAGGTACGCCTTCTCCTCGGCCGGGGTGTCCGGTGTGGTGTCCACCGACTCCGCGGCCTGGATCTCCTTGTCGCTGCGGCAGCGGATTCCCCCGCTCGATCCGACGCCGCGCGGGTCCCAGCTCACCAGGTCGTACTGTTCACGGAGCTTGGCGAAGGTGGGGCCGAAGGACGGCAGGTAGGAGACCCCCGGGGCGCCGGGGCCACCGAAGTTGAACAGCAGCGAGCCGATGCGCCTGCCCCCGCGGGCCTCGGCGCGGATCAGCCCGAGGCCCATCGTCTCGCCCTGCGGCTTCGACCAGTCCAGCGGCACCTTGAGCCTCGCGCACTGCCAGTCGTTGCCGGGTGCGGGGGAGTCGTCGGTGGCCTTGCAGCGGCCCCAGGCCAACTTCTGCGCGGTCAGCGACGAGGGCAGCGCGGCCGTCGTTCCGGAAGAGCCGGACGACGGAGAGGCGGCCGTGCTCGTCCCTCCACCACCTCTGCCGTCGTCGGACGACGAACCACTGCTGCAGCCGCCCACCAGAAGCGCTGCGGCGGCCGCCAGAGCCGTCCACCGTACGAATCGCGCCATGTGCGTCCCCCCTCGCGGGCCGTCCGCATCGAGCAGCGGACGGCTGTCAGGCCATCGTAGGCGGATCGAGCCAGACCTGCCGGAGCCTGTGGATAACCTTCTGACCTGCCGCTTTTCCCCGAATTTGCGGCGGTACTCAGGAGCAGACGGTTCCGGCCGCCGGTACCTTCCCGTCCAGCAGATAGCCGTTCACCGCGGCCTGCACGCACTTGTTCTTGCTGTCGTAGGAGCCGTGCCCCTGCCCCTTGTACGTCAGCTCCACGCCGACACCCTTGCCCAGCGCGTCCACCATCTTCCTCGCACCCTCGTACGGGGTGGCCGGGTCGCCGGTGTTGCCCACGACGAGGATCGGCGCGGCCCCCGGCGCGCTCACGTCCGGATGGTCGGCGGCACCTGCCACGGGCCAGTCGGTGCAACTGACCATGCTCCAGGCCAGGAAGTCGCCGAACGTGGGCGAGGCGGACCGGAACTCGGGCAGTTTCCGCTGCACGTAGTCGGGGCTGTAACGGGACTTCTCGTCGGCGCAGTTGATGGCGATGTTGGCGGCGGTGATGTTGCTGTACTCGCCGTTCTCGCTGCGCCCGTTCAGCGAGTCGGACAGTGCCATGAGGACCTTGCCGTCGCCGCGGTACGCCTGCTGCAGGCCCTCGGTGAGGTACTGCCAGTAGTCCTTGGAGTACAGGGCCTGCGCGATGCCGTTGGTCGCGGCGGTCTGGGTCAGCCGACGGGGAATGATGCCGGAGATCGGCTGTGCGTCGAGGTCCTTCAGCAGTTTGGCGATACGGTCCTTCACGTCCTGCGCGGTGTCGCCGATCGGGCACGCCGTGGCCTTCGACGTGCAGTCCGCGGCGAAGTTGTCGAGGGCGAGCTGGAAGCCCTTGGCCTGTCCGAGCGAGCTCTGTTCCGCGTTCTGCGTCGGGTCCACGACCGCGTCGAGGACGGCGCGGCCCACCTTCTTCGGGAACAGGTGAGCGTAGACGCCGCCGAGTTCGGTGCCGTACGAGATGCCGAAGTAGTACAGCTTGTCGTCGCCGAGGACCTGCCGCATGAGGTCCATGTCACGGGCCGCGTCGGTGGTGCGCACATGTGGCAGCACCTGCTTGGAGTTCTTCTCGCAGGCCGCGTTGAACTTCTTGGTGTTGTCCACGTACGCGGTGCGCTCGGTGGCGTCGTCGGGGGTCGCGTCCTGCTGGAAGTACGCGTCGAGTTGCTGGTCGCTCTCGCATTTCACGGGGGCGCTGCTGCCGACGCCGCGCGGGTCGAAGCTGACCAGGTCGTAGCGGGTGCGCAGCTTCGCGTAGTCCTGGCCGAAGGCGGGCAGTGTGGTGACGCCCGAGCCGCCGGGCCCGCCGAAGTTGAAGACGAGCGAGCCGATGCGTTTGCTGCTGTCGCCGCTCGCCTTCGCCCGGATCAGCGCGATGCCGATCGTGTCGCCCTTGGGTTTCGCCCAGTCGAGGGGCGCCTTCATGGTGGCGCACTGCCACTGGCCGCCGTTCGGCAGAGGCGACGGGGCGTCGCCGCCGCCTTCCGCGGCGGACGGGGCCGGGCAGTCCTTCCAGTCCAGCTTCTGGGCCGACAGATCCTCGCCCGTGGCGGCCTTGGAGCTGCCGCTGCAGCCTCCCAGCACGGAGGACAGCAGCACGATGGTGGCGGTCAGGGCGGCCGCGCGCGGGCGGGAAGGGTTCGGCATGCTCCCATCCTGCGGGCACGCGCGCGTGGACGCTCGGAACACAGGCCGTAAGAGGTACGCCATCTACGGTCTTCGTACTACAGCGCACCCTTGCGCGACAGCTGGTTGAAGGCCAGCCAGCCCGGCAGCACCGGCAGCCACAGCGTCAGCAGCCGGAACAGCAGCACGGCGGGGGCCGCAACCTCCTTGGGGAGGCCCACGGCGATCAGGCCGACCGTCAGGGTCGCCTCCACGGCGCCCACGCCGCCCGGGGTCGGGGCCGCGGAGCCGAGCGCGTTGCCGGCGAGGAAGACGACGGCGACGCTGGCGATGCTGAGCGAGGTCCCTTGCTGGCCGAAGGCGCGGATCGAGGCGTCCAGGCACATCACGAAGCAGGCGGTCAGCAGCAGCATGCCGCCGATGCCGGTGACGAGCTTCTGCGGCCGCTGCAGCACGTCCAGCATGCGCGGCACGACACCGGCGAAAAGCGACCGCACGCGCGTGGCGACGAATTTCCGCAGGAACGGCACCGAGGTGGCGACGAGGACGAGCACGGCCACCGTCAGCAGACCCGCGATGACGGTCCGGGACGGCGACAGGGACGGCGTCTTCTCGGTGCCGGTCAGATAACCGAACGACAGCAGCATCAGGATGTGGCAGCCGAGCCCGAACAGCTGCGAGGCGCCGACGCTCGCCACCGCGAGCCCCGGACGCACCCCCGCGCGCTGCAGGAAGCGCGTGTTGAGGGCGACACCGCCCACCGCGGCCGGCGCGACGATCTTGACGAACGACCCGGCGACCTGCGCCCCCACGGCCCGAGGGAACGGCACCCGCTCCGGCACGAACCCCAGGAGGGCCATGGCCGCCGCGACGTAGCTCAGCGCCGAGAACAGCACGGCCGCGACGACCCAGCCCCACTGCGCGTTGGCGACCAGAGGGCCGAACTCGATGTGGGTGAGCTGCGTCAGCAGGAAGTACGCGCCGATGGCACCGGCGATCAGACTGATCAGCGTCCGCGGCCGCACCCGCTCCAGCCGGGCCGGCTCGACCGGAGCCTGCGGCCTGATCAGCAGCACCTGGTGCCGGATCTGGGTGAGCAGATCCTCCTCGCGCGCTTCGTCGATGGCCTCGTCGATGGCCCTCTTCTCGGCCCGCTGCTCGGCGCGTACGGCCTTCTTGTCGGGCTTTTCGAGTACGGGGCCGGGCTGGTCCGGCGCTTCCTCCAGGTGGGCCTGCTTGGCCTGCCGGGATGCCTCCAGGACCGCCTCGCGCTCACGCTGGGCCCGTTCCCGGGCCAGCTTGCGCAGGGTCGCGCGGGAGGTGCGGCTGAGCGCGATGGGCTGCAGCATCGGCAGACAGTCGGCCACGGCGTCGGGGCCGAGCACACCCACCGCCGACGCGACCGCGCGCTCGGCGCCCACCCGCAGCCCGAGCGTCACCAGGAGCTGCGAGATGTCCATGCGCAGCAGCAGATCGCCGGCCGCGATCTCGCCGACGCGCAGGTCGGTGAGGATGACCGTGCCGGAACGATCCACCAGAATCGCGTCGCCCACCAGCCTGCGGTGCGCGATGCGCCGGGACTGCAGCGCGCGTACCTGGTGCCAGGTGTCGTGCAGCAGCGCGTCGGTGATCTCGTCGTCCGCGAGGGTGTCGAGGGTGCGCCCGCCGGTGTGCTCGTAGACGAGCATCACGGCGTCGGGGCCGAGTTCGGAGGTCGCGATCAGCCTGGGAGCGTTGGCGCCGGCCGCGATCGCAGCGTATGCGAGCAGGGCCTCCTGTTCCAGCGCCTGGCGCAGCGACTGGAGGCTGCTGCGGGTGGCGAAGCCGCGCAGCGTCAGGTTGCGCCACACGCGGTAGAAGAAGCCCTGCGCCTGCTGCTCCCGGTCGACCACCGTCACGTCCAGGGGCGGGCCGTCCTCGAGTGTGACGAAGTAGCGCCGTCCGCGGTCACCGGTCTCGGGGGTCTCCTGCACTTCCTCGCGTGACGCGGTCACCGGGCGGAAGCCGACGTGCCGCAGGCCCGCCATCAGGGTCCGTCCCGTGGGGCGGACATTGGGCGAGCCGACCGCGTACAGCGTCCCGTAGGCCACGGTCCAGCCCATCAGCACCGTCAGGATGATCGAGAACGGTGTCGTGTAGCCGGTGACCAGCATCGAGAACGCGTCGAGGAGCAGCACGATCCACAGCACCGCACGCCAGCGCGGGCGCCGCGACATGCCGACGGCCGTCATGTACGCGATGACCGGCGCGAGATAGCCGTGCACCGGGTCGGTCAGGGCGTGGATGTCGCCGGGGGAGGGCTGGGTGAGCGCCTCCTGGATGGAGCCGGGGGCGGCCTTGGCGACCCACAGGTCTGTGGCGAGAGTCACTCCGTGCGCGAGGACGGCCGCGAGCACACCGTCGGCGATGCGCAGCCCGTCGCGCTTGATCAGCCGCTCGATCGCGAAGGCGACCGGCACCAGCAGGATCGCGATGCTGGAGGCCAGGCCGGCGATCTTGATGAGCAGATCGGGCGCCTGCCCGGTGCCTTTGTTGATGTCCTGTTCGAGCCCCGAGGTGGTGCCGTGGGCGAACGCGGCGATCGCCAGCAGCAGGATGATCCCCAGCACGCCCACCAGGAGGCGCATCAGATCCGAAGGACGGTGCACGCGCGCGGGGAGCAGCGGTTCGTCGCCCTCGACCTCGTCGATGTGCGCCTCGTCCAGGAAGTCGTCCCCGCCCTTGCCGGCGTCCTTCGAAGCGGTGTCCTTGCCGTCGGAGCCGGTGCGGGAGTCGGAGCCGGTGCCCGCGCGCGACGAGGCGTCAGAAGTGCTCTCCGCGTCCTCTGGGTGCGCACCCTGCTGCTTCATCGTCTCTTCTTGATCTCGTATCACCAGTCACCGCCCGCATGATGGTGGCATGCTCCACCGACGCACAGGGGCATCAGGGTGCAAGAGCGGGGGCGCACAGTCTGCCGGAAGCGCCGCCCGGGGGCGAGGGATACGCACGGTCCCGAGCGCGTCACGCTGTCGGTGGCGTGCGGCAGGATGGGCCGGATGAGCGAGGAGAGCCTTCCGCGGGACGCCGGCCCGGAGCACGCGGACGCGCTGCCGGAGTACGCCGAGCGCGTCCTCGAGGTCGCCGAACTGATCCCGCCCGGGCGTGTCATGACATACGGGGACGTCGCCGAGTGGCTGGAGGAGGGCGGGCCTCGCCAGGTCGGCCGGGTGATGGCCCTCTACGGGGGAGCCGTTGCGTGGTGGCGTGTCGTACGCGCGGACGGTGTCCTGCTCCCGGGGCACGAACTGCGTGCTCTCGATCACTACCGCGCCGAGGGCACCCCCCTGAAGGAGGCGAGCAGGGCCGCCGAGGGCCACCTGCCGCGCCTCGACATGAGGCGGGCGCGATGGGACGGCGGCGAACGCGCGGAGGGTCACACCTGAAAGCTTCCGCCATCGGACGGGCCTGTGTGTGACCCGTGATCCGTACGGGGGACCCGGGGCACGTTTGTGGCATGGCGTACGTTCGTGGGGCGAGGGGCCCGCGGGGTGCGAGTGCCGCGAGGGAAGAAGCGGAAGCCCTGCTTCCGCAAGCTGCGTCGGCGTAGCGTCGGCTGCACACGTCCCCCTCACCCCCCGATCACCGCCCGGCACGCGCGGTGGTCCGACGACCAGCACAACCACCAGGACCGGCGAACCACGTGAGCTCCTCTTCCTCCACCAGGCGCCTGCCGCACCCCCAGGTGCGGCAGGGGGGCCGTGGCGCCTACCGACTGGTGCGTACCCCGCCGACCCGACAGGGTCCCCCTCGTCTGGACGCGCCACAGCGCGCCGTGGTTGACCACCAGGGCGGCCCGTTGCTCGTCCTCGCAGGTCCGGGCACCGGCAAGACCACCACGCTGGTCGAGTCCGTGGCGGCGCGGATCGCCCGTGGTGGGGACCCCGAGCGCATCCTGGTGCTGACGTTCAGCCGCAGGGCGGCCGCCGAACTGCGCGACCGCATGGCCCTGCGCATAGGAGCGGCACGCGCGCCCCAGGCGACCACCTTCCACTCGTTCTGCTACGCCCTGGTCCGCGCCCACCAGGACAACGACCTGTTCGTGGAGCCGCTGCGCCTGCTGTCCGGCCCCGAACAGGACGTGACCGTCCGTGAACTGCTCGCGGGCCAGGTCGACCTGGAGCGGCTCGGCCTGGCGCACGTGCGCTGGCCCGACGAACTGCGGGCCTGCCTGACCACCCGGGGCTTCGCCGACGAGGTCCGCGCGGTCCTCGCCCGCAGCCGCGAACTGGGCCTGGGGCCCGGCGCCCTGGGCGCCTTCGCCCGCCGCATCGGCCGCCCCGACTGGCGTGCCGCGGCCACCTTCCTCGCCGAGTACCTCGACGTGCTCGACCTGCAGGGCGTCGTCGACTACGCGGAACTGGTCCACCGCGCGGTCCTCCTCGCCCGCCGCCCCGAGGCAGCCGAGCGGCTCGCCGCGCGCTACGACGCCGTCTTCGTGGACGAGTACCAGGACACGGACGCCGCCCAGGTACGGCTGCTGCACACCCTCGCAGGCAGTGGCCGCACCCTCGTCGCCTTCGGCGACCCCGACCAGTCGATCTACGCGTTCCGCGGCGCGGACGTGGGCGGCATCCTCGAGTTCCCGGGCGCCTTCCCGCGCGCGGACGGCCGCCCGGCACCCGTCGAGGTCCTGCGCACGTCCCGCCGCTCCGGTGCCGCCCTGCTCGGCGCGACCCGGCTGCTCACCCAGCGCATGCCGC
Source organism: Streptomyces guryensis (assembly GCF_021261325.1). GTDB lineage: Bacteria > Actinomycetota > Actinomycetes > Streptomycetales > Streptomycetaceae > Streptomyces > Streptomyces guryensis. The sequence continues at coordinate 446,056 of NZ_JAJSBI010000003.1, forward strand.
TCACCCGGCTTCCGGCCCAGCAGGTACGCGCGCACCGCGAACTCGCCCCGGTGCGGGACGGCGGCCGCGTCGAGGCGTACACGTACCCGACACCCGGTACGGAACTGGACAACATCGCCGACATCCTGCGCCGGGCACACCTGGAGGACGGCGTCCCCTGGCGTGAGATGGCCGTCCTGGTGCGCGCCGGATCCCGCACGATTCCGACGGTCCGCCGAGCCCTCACCGCGGCGGGCGTGCCCCTGGACATCGACGGTGACGACCTGCCGCTGCGCCACGAACCAGCCGTGGCGCCGCTGCTGACGGCACTGCGGGCGGTGGCCGAGGCGGAGGCGGCGCGGACCGACGTGCCGGACGAGCCAGGCGCCGAGCCCCCCGCCGAAGCCGCCGTGCACAAAGAGGGCGGTTCCGAAGAGACCCCTTCGCAAGGACTCGTCTCCGAAGAGCCAGAGACCGCCGCGTCCTGGCTCGACACCGAAACCGCCCTGACCCTGCTGACCTCCCCCCTCGCCGGCATGGACGCCGCCGACCTGCGCCGTCTCGGGCGCGCCCTGCGCGACGAGGAACGGGCCGCGGGCAACCCCCTGCCACCGCCCTCGGACCGGCTGCTCGCGCTGGCGCTGGCCCAACCCGAACGCCTGGTCGCGCACGACCCCACGTACGCGCGTGGCGCCCAGCGCCTCGGCGCACTGCTGCGCAGGGCCCGTGAACGCCTCGCGAGCGGCGGCACGGCCGAGGAAGCGCTGTGGGACCTGTGGGACGGCACACCGTGGCCGGCCCGGCTGGAGCGCTCCGCGCGACGCGGCGGCGCTGCCGGGCGCAACGCCGACCGCGACCTGGACGCCGTGTGCGCGCTGTTCGCGACCGCCGCGCGCGCGGAGGAGCGCACCGGCGGCCGGGGCGCCCTCAACTTCCTCGAGGAGATCGACGCCGAGGACATCGCCGCCGACACCCTCACGCGGCGTGCCGTGCGCCCCGACGCCGTACGCCTGATGACCGCGCACCGCTCCAAGGGCCTGGAGTGGAACCTGGTCGTCGTCGCGGGCGTGCAGGAGGGACTGTGGCCGGACCTGCGCCGCCGCGGCTCCCTCCTGGAGGCCGACCGCATCGGCCGCGACGGACTCGCCGAACCGCTCACCCCGGGCGCGCTGCTCGCGGAGGAGCGCCGCCTGTTCTACGTGGCCGCCACGCGCGCGCGTGAACGCCTCGTCGTCACCGCCGTGAAGGCCCCCGCGGACGACGGTGACCAGCCCTCCCGCTTCCTCACCGAACTCGGCGTCGAACCCAGGGACGTCACGGGCCGCCCGCGCCGCCCGCTGTCCGTCGCCGCGCTCGTCGCCGAACTGCGCGCCACCACCGTCGACCCGCGCGTCTCGGACACCCTCAGGGAGGCCGCCGCCCACCGCCTGGCCCGGCTCGCCGCGCTAGCCGACGACGACGGCCGCCCGCTCGTCCCGTCCGCCCATCCCTACCGCTGGTGGGGCATGTACGAGCCGACCGAGAGCAAGGTGCCGCTGCGCAACCGCGACCAGCCCGTCGTGCTCTCCGGCAGCGCCCTCGACCAACTCGCCAACACCTGCGCCCTGCAGTGGTTCCTGGGCCGCGAGGTGAAGGCCGACGCCCCCGCGACGGCCGCCCAGGGCTTCGGCAACGTCGTGCACGTCCTCGCGGACGAGGTCGCCTCCGGACACACCCCAGCCGACCTCGCAGTCCTCATGGAGCGCCTCGACTCCGTGTGGAACGCGCTCGCCTTCGACGCGCCCTGGAAGTCGGCGCAGGAGAAGGACAACGCGCGCGTGGCGCTCGAACGCTTCCTGAAGTGGCATGTCGACACCAGTGGCGCCCGCACCGGCCGCACCCCGGTGGCCAGCGAGCACGGCTTCGACGTCACCCTCGAAGCAGGCGACTACGAGGTCCGCATCCGCGGCTCCATGGACCGCGTCGAGGCCGACGGCGAGGGCCGCGCCTACGTCGTCGACTTCAAGACCGGCAAACAGGCGCCGACCGCGCGCGAAGTGGAACGCCACCCGCAGCTCGCGGTCTACCAGCTCGCCGTCCGTGAAGGCGCCGTCGACGAGGCCTTCGACGGCATACGTCCCGAGCCCGGCGGCGCCGAGCTGGTCCAGCTGCGCCAGGGCGCCGCCCGGCGCGACGGCGGCGAGACCCTGCCCAAAGTGCAGGCCCAGGAACCGCTGGAGGGGGAGTGGGCCGGCGAACTGCTCGCCAACGCCGCCGGAAAGGTCCTCGACGAACGGTTCACCCCGAGCGCCGGCCAGCACTGCACCCACTGCGCCTTCAGGGCGTCCTGCAGCGCGCGGCCCGAAGGACGACATGTGGTCGAGTGACGGGGGTGATCTTCCGGGCCCGATGTGATCGACCGCACCACACGTGCTGACCTGCGCTTCTCCCCGCCCCGAGGCCGATTGGGCCTTCACTGTCAGTGGCCGCCGCTAGCCTCTGTGACGTGCCGCCCCGTATCACCGATCCCGACCAGCTCAAGGAGCTCCTCGGGATTCCGTTCACCCCGGAGCAGACGGCCTGCATCGTCGCGCCGCCCGCCCCGCAGGTGATCGTGGCCGGAGCAGGCTCGGGCAAGACGACGGTGATGGCGGCACGCGTGGTGTGGCTGGTCGGCACCGGGCAGGTCGCACCCGAGCAGGTCCTCGGCCTCACCTTCACCAACAAGGCGGCCGGTGAACTCGCCGAGCGCGTCCGCAAGGCGCTCGTCAAGGCAGGCGTCACCGACCCTGACGCCATCGACCCGGACAACCCGCCGGGCGAGCCCGTGATCTCGACGTACCACGCCTTCGCGGGCCGCCTCCTGACCGACCACGGCCTGCGCATCGGCCTCGAACCGACCGCCCGTCTACTCGCCGACGCCACCCGCTACCAGCTCGCCGCGCGCGTGCTGCGCGAGGCACCGGGCCCCTACCCGGCGCTCACCCGCTCCTTCGCGGACCTCGTCAGCGACCTCCTCGCCCTCGACGCCGAACTCGCCGAGCACCTCGTACGGCCCGAGGACGTGCGCACGTACGATGCCGGGCTGCTGCGCACCCTGGAGGGCGCCAAGCTCACCAACGCCGACCTGCGCAAGGTTCCCGAAGCCGCCGCCGCCCGCCGCGAACTCGCCGACCTGGTGGCCCGCTACCGCACCGCCAAACGCGAACGCGACCTGCTCGACTTCGGCGACCAGATCGCCCTGTCCGCCCAGCTCGCCCGCATCCCCGAGGCGGGCCGCATCCTGCGCGACGAGTTCCGTGTGGTCCTCCTCGACGAGTACCAGGACACCTCGGTCGCCCAGCGCATCCTCCTGGCAGGCCTGTTCGGCGACGGCACCGGCCATCCGGTGACCGCCGTCGGCGACCCCTGCCAGGCGATCTACGGCTGGCGCGGAGCCTCCGTCGCCAACCTGGACGACTTCCCGGCCCACTTCGCGCACCCCGACGGCCGCCCCGCCGGCCGCCAGGCGCTCAGTGAGAACCGCCGCAGCGGCGGCCGCCTCCTCGACCTCGCCAACGGCCTCGCCGAGCCCCTGCGCGCCATGCACGCGGGCGTGGAGGCCCTCCGCCCGGCCCCCGGCGCCGAACGTGACGGCATCGTGCGCTGCGCGCTGCTGCCCAACCACGCCGAGGAGATCGACTGGATCGCCGACTCCATCGCCCACCTGGTGAACACCGGCAAGCCGCCCGGCGAGATCGCCGTCCTGTGCCGTACGGCAACCGACTTCGCCGAGATCCAGGGCGCACTCGTCACCCGCGACGTCCCCGTCGAGGTGGTCGGCCTGTCCGGGCTGCTGCACCTGCCCGAGATCGCCGACCTGGTCGCCGTCTGCGAGGTCCTCCAGGACCCCGGCGCCAACGCCTGCCTGGTCCGCCTGCTGACCGGCCCGCGCTGGCGCATCGGCCCCCGCGACCTGGCCCTCCTGGGACGTCGCGCCCGGTTCCTCGTCGCCCACGCGCGCGTGGGCGACGACGAGGACCGCGACCGCCGGCTCGCCGAAGCCGTCGAGGGCGTCGACCCCTCCGAGGTGACCTCGCTCGCCGACGCCCTCGACACCTTCCTGGAGCTGCCGCTCGACGCCGAACACGAGGACGACGGGCTGCCCTTCTCACCGGACGCACGCGTGCGGTTCGCGCGCCTGGCCGCCGAACTGCGCGACCTGCGCCGCTCGCTGGCCGACCCGCTCATGGACGTCCTGCACCGCGTCCTCGCCGTGACCGGCCTGGAGGTCGAGCTGTCCGCGTCCCCGCACGCCCTGGCCGCCCGCCGCCGCGAGACCCTCTCCAACTTCCTGGACATCGCCGCCTCCTTCGCCGCCGGCGACCGCGAGGCCACCCTGCTCGCCTTCCTGGGCTTCCTGCGCACCGCCGCCCAGTACGAGAAAGGCCTCGACAACGCCCTCCCGGGCGGCGAGAACACCGTGAAGGTCCTCACCGCCCACAAGTCCAAAGGCCTGGAGTGGGACGTCGTCGCCGTCCCCGGCCTGGTCACCGGCACCTTCCCCAGCACCCAGGGCCGCGAGAAGTGGACCGCCCAGGGCAAGGTCCTGCCACACGAACTGCGCGGCGACGCCGACACCCTGCCCGACGTCGCAGCATGGGACTCCCGGGGCCTCAAAGCCTTCCAGGAGGCCATGAAGGAACACCAGCACACCGAGGAACTCCGCCTCGGCTACGTCACCTTCACCCGCCCCCGCTCCCTCCTCCTCGGCTCCGGGCACTGGTGGGGCCCCACCCAGAAGAAGCCCCGCGGCCCCTCCGACTTCCTGCAAGCCCTCCACGACCACTGCGCCGCCGGATACGGCGAGATCGAGGTGTGGGCGGACGCACCGGCCGAGGACGAGGAGAACCCGGCCCTGGACACGGCGACAGCCGACCAGGTCTGGCCGCTGCCCCTGGACGAGGCATCCCTGGCCCGACGCCGGACGGCCGCCGAAACGGTCCTCGCCCACCTGGAGGACCTCGCCTCCCACGAGGACGGCCACCCCGCGGCCACACACGACCCGGACAGCCACGACGACCCGGAGTGGCCCCCGCCGCCGGAAGACGAAGACCTGCCGTACGAAGAGGAGGACCCGTTCGCGGGGGAGGACCCGGCCGAGTGGGACGCCTGGTCCACGGACCGCCCGGCCATCCCGCACCAGGCAGCGGCCCCGGAGGGAAACGCGAACCAGGACGCACGCGCGCACCCCGGCCCGCCCGAATCCGCTGCCGAGCACGCCCACACCGCCCCTGCGCGCCCCCGCGCCGCCGCCCACACCCGCCTCACCCCGGAGGAGACCCGCACCCTCGCCTCCTGGGACCGCGACCTCGACGCCCTCACCGGCGAACTCCTGCGCGCGCGGGAAGCCGTCACCGACGTCCCCCTCCCGGCGTCCCTCACCACTTCGCAGGTACTGCGCCTGGCCGCCGACCCGGACGGTTTCGCGCAGGAACTCGCACGCCCCATGCCGCGCCCTCCGCAACCCGCCGCACGCCGGGGCACCCGCTTCCACGCCTGGGTCGAGGCCCGCTTCGAAGAACTCGCCCTCCCGATGCTCGAACCGGAGGAGCTGCCCGGCAGTGAGACCGAGGTCGCCGACGAACGCGACCTGGAAGCGCTCAAGGACGCCTTCGAACGCACCGAGTACGCCCACCGCACGCCCCACCGCGTCGAAGCGCCCTTCCAGCTCGCCATCGCCGGCCGCGTGGTCCGGGGCCGCATCGACGCTGTCTACAAGGAGCACGACGGCGACCGGACGACGTACGAGATCGTCGACTGGAAGACCAGCCGCTCGCGCACCGCGGACCCGCTCCAGCTCGCCCTGTACCGTCTCGCCTGGGCCGAGCAGCAAGGTGTCCCCCTGGAGTCCGTCAACGCCGCGTTTCTGTACGTACGCACTGGTGAGGTTGTACGACCGGACGGCCTGCCCGACCGGTCCGCACTGGAGCGGCTGCTGCTCGACGAGCCGGCCGCGGAAGCAAACTGTGAGCAACCGCCCAACGATGATGTCGGTGCGGGCCGATAGGCTCGTGACCATGAGCCAGCCCGTTGACAGTGCCGTCAGCGCCGTCCGTACGTACATCGAGCAGCACCGCGCCGCCTTCCTCGACGACCTCGCGGAGTGGCTGCGCATCCCGTCCGTGTCGGCCCAGCCCGACCACGCACACGATGTGCGTCGCAGCGCCGACTGGCTCGCCGCCAAACTCGAGGAGACCGGCTTCACGACCACAGAGGTCTGGGAGACGCCAGGCGCCCCCGCCGTCTTCGCAGAGTGGCCCGCCGACGACCCCGCGGCACCCATCGTCCTCGTCTACGGCCATCACGACGTGCAGCCCGCCGCCCGCGAGGACGGCTGGGACAGCGAGCCCTTCGAGCCGGTCATCCGCGAGAACCGTCTCCACGCGCGCGGGGCGGCCGACGACAAGGGCCAGGTGTTCTTCCACACACTCGGCGTTCGCGCCCACCTCGCCGCCACCGGCCGCACCGCCCCCGCCGTCCACCTGAAGCTGCTGATCGAGGGCGAGGAGGAGTCCGGCTCCCCGCACTTCCGCACCCTCGTCGAGCAGCACACGGACCAGCTCGCCGCCGACGCCGTGATCGTCTCCGACACCGGCATGTGGTCCGAGGACACCCCCACTGTGTGCACCGGCATGCGCGGCCTCGCCGAATGCGAGATCCACTTCTTCGGCCCCGACCAGGACATCCACTCCGGCTCCTTCGGCGGCGCCGTCCCCAACCCGGCCACCGCCGCCGCCCGCCTCGTCGCCGCCCTGCACGACGAGCACGCGCACGTGGCGGTCCCCGGCTTCTACGACGGCATCGTCGAACTCACCGACCGCGAGCGCGAACTCTTCGCCGAACTGCCCTTCGACGAGCAGCAGTGGCTGCGCACCGCCAAGTCGTACGCCGCCCACGGCGAGGCCGGACACACCACCCTGGAGCGCATCTGGGCCCGCCCCACCGCCGAGGTCAACGGCATCGGCGGCGGCTACCAGGGCCCCGGCAGCAAGACGATCATCCCGTCCTCGGCCATGGTGAAGCTCTCCTTCCGCCTGGTCGCCGGCCAGGACCCCGACCACATCGAGAAGGCCGTCCGCACCTGGACCGCCGAACAGGTACCCGCAGGGATCCGGCACGAGATCACGTTCGCCGCGGCCACGCGCCCGTGCCTGACACCGCTGGACCACCCCGCCCTGCAGTCCGTCGCCCGCGCCATGGGCCGCGCCTTCGACAAGCCCGTGCGCTTCACCCGCGAAGGCGGCTCCGGACCCGCCGCCGACCTCCAGGAAGTCCTCGCGGCACCCGTCCTCTTCCTGGGTATCTCCGTCCCCTCCGACGGCTGGCACGCACCGAACGAGAAGATCGAACTCGACCTGCTCCTCAAAGGCGTCGAAACCAGCGCATACCTGTGGGGCGACCTCGCCGAGACCTGGCGCCATGCACCCTGAGCCCCCCGCGCCGTCCGTAGCGGCACCGCGCGCGGGGCAGACTGAAGAGGCCGCCCCGCATGGCCCAGCCCCACCGGATCCGTTCGCCTCCCGCACCACGTCCCACCGAACCACCCGCCGAAACAATCCGTTCCACTGGGGGAGTTGGAATCACCCGTGACCACCTGGACCGACCAAACCGCCGACCGCCCCATCTCCCTCACCGCCCCCAGCGGCATCGACCGCGCCGCCCACCACCGCCTCGACGAGGCCTGGCTCGCCGCGGCATGGAGCCACCCCACGACCCGCTGCTTCGTGGTCTCCGGCGGCCAGGTCCTCATCGACGAGACGGCCGACGGCCGCACCGAACTCGTCATGACCCCCTCCTTCGAAGCTCCCCTGACCGAGGCACACCGCTACTTCCTGGGCACCGACGAGGACGGCGTCAGCTACTTCGCGCTCCAGAAGGACGCGCTGCCCGGCCGTATCGACCAGTCCGCGCGCCCCGCGGGCCTGCGCGAGGCAGGCCTCCTGCTCTCACCCCGCGACGTGGGCCTGATGGTGCACGCCGTCGGCCTGGAGAACTGGCAGCGCACCCACCGCTTCTGCTCCCGCTGCGGCGAGCGCACGGTCATCGCCGCCGCCGGCCACATCCGCCGCTGCTCCGCCTGCGGCGCCGAGCACTACCCGCGCACCGACCCCGCCGTGATCATGGCCGTCACCGACGAGGAGGACCGCATCCTGCTCGGTCGCCAGGTGCACTGGCCCGAGGGCCGCTTCTCCACGCTCGCCGGCTTCGTCGAACCGGGCGAGTCCATCGAACAGTCGGTACGCCGCGAGGTCTTCGAGGAGGCGGGCATCCTCGTCGGCGGCGTCGAGTACGTCGCCAGCCAGCCCTGGCCCTTCCCCTCCAGCCTCATGCTCGGCTTCATGGCCCGCGCCACCTCGACCGACATCAACGTCGACGGCGACGAGATCCACGAAGCCCGCTGGTTCTCCCGGGACGAACTCGGCGCCGCCTTCGAAGCCGGCGAGGTACTGCCCCCCTACGGCATCTCCATCGCGGCCCGCCTGATCGAGATGTGGTACGGCAAGCCCCTGCCGACCAGGAGCTTCATCTGAGCCGGACGCCGCGATGACAGACCCGTACTGGAACCACAACGTCCACTACCACCCCGTCGTCCTCGACGCCGTGCCCGACGGCTGCCGGGCGGCCCTGGACGTCGGATGCGGCGACGGGCTGCTCGCACGCAAACTGGCCCAGAAAGCCGAATCGGTGACAGGCGTGGACCGCTCGCCGGAAATGATCCGGCTCGCCCGCGAGCAGACACCGCAGAACGTCACGTTCGAGGAGGGCGACTACCTCGACGACAAGACCCTCCCCGAGGGTAAGTACGACTTTGTCAGCGCCGTCGCCGTGGTCCACCACACACCGTTCGAGGACGCGGTGAACGGCCTGGTACGACTACTCGCTCCCGGCGGCCGACTGATGATCGTCGGAATGGCGTACAACCACACCGCCCTGGACTGGGTGATCAGCGGCTGCGGCCTGCCCGCCAGCCTGATCAACGCACGGCTGCGCGGCGGCAAACGCGGCCCGGCCGGCATGCCCGTCAAGGACTCGGCCATGCACTGGGGCGAAGCCCGCAAAGCGGCACACCAGCTCCTGCCCGGCTGCCGCTTCCGCCGCCGACTGCTGTGGCGCTACACCGCAGTGTGGGACAAACCACAAGAAGGCGGCCCCTGAACCGACCCAGGAACCGCCCTCCGAACAAAACCGCGCCGCGCCTACGCGCCGATCTTCTGCTTCACCTGCGCCAACGACGGGTTGGTCAGCGTCGAGCATCCGGGAACAGCACCGTCGGCACCGTGTTGAGACTTCCCACCATCGCCGCTACCCTCTCACCAGGCACGGTCACAGGGGAGGGGCAGTCATGGGGAAGCTGCGAGCGCTTGGCGTCGTCCGCATCTCGGTAGGCAATGAGCATCAGACGGGACCAGAGACGCAGAAGACGCGCATCACGAAGCGCGTTGACGCTGACGAAGCTGAACTAGTCGGATTCGCTGAGGACGTTGACGTATCCGCATCCATCTCGCCATGGATGCGCCCGCAATTGGGGGACTGGATCAACAACCGAGCGCACGAATTCGACGTTCTCTACGTCTTCAAGATTGACCGTATCGCACGGTCAAGCCGTGACTTGTCTGATCTCATTGACTGGTGCGAGAAGCATGGCAAGGGCTTCATCTCATGTGAAGAGGGTTTCGACCTGTCGAAACCATGGGGTGTGGTCATCGCGAAAATCCTTTCAGTTCTGGCTGAGGCAGAACTGAAGACCATCCAAGAGCGTATCCGCGCATCGCGAGAGACAATGCGTAAGAGCGGTCGTTGGGCGGGTGGCCTTGTGCCATTCGGGCGCAAGGCAGTCAAGGGCGATAGTGGCTATGGCCTAGAGCTTGACCCGGAGTTTGGCCCCTATCTGGTTGAGATGATTCGGCGCTTTACGGCGGCTGAGAAGCCTTCATTCTCGACTATCGCTGATTGGCTCAACGAAGAAGGCGTGCCCACGACGCAAGACATTGCGCGTATGCGTGCGGCAGCAGGAGAGAGCACGACACGGCTGTCCGACGAAAAGAAGGCGCCACGCGGAAGCAAGTGGACTCCTACGGCCGTTCAAGCAATCCTGGTCTCACGCTCCCTTCTTGGGGAGTATCAGCGTGCGGACGAAAGTATTGTCCGTAACGAAGACGGAACGCCTGTCATGCGTTCCGTGCCTGTCCTGACAGCAGAGGAGTTTGAGCGACTTCAGCACAAGGTGCAGTCGGTCAAGCACCAAAGGCAGAAGGGGTCAACTTCGCCACTCGTGGGAGTGGCGTTCTGCGCCAAGTGCCAACAGCCTTTGTACTACGTTAAGGACACCCCTACCCGTTCGCGGGAGTCGCGCTATCGGTGCCAGGGAAACAAAAGCAAGGGCATTAAGGCATGCGCGCGACAGGCTACGCCGGCCGAAGAGATGCATGAGATACTGACTACCTTCATCACGGAGACCATTGGTCATCTGGACGTGATGGAGTCGGTTACTCGCTTCGATGACCGCAGGGAAGCTCAATTGGCTGTCATCGATGGCCAGATGGCTCAGTACACCAAAGAGCTTCAAGCAGGGAAGCTGAACGCCATTGCCTATGGCTCCCTGATGGCGGAGGCCGCCAAGGAGCGGGAGCGCATCGCGGAGTCCGATGGGCCCAAGCCTGAGACCATCTGGACATCCACAGGGCAGACCTACGCGGAGTGGTGGAAGGCTTCCGAGCCTGACGACAGGCGGGAGTTCCTGCAACGGCACGGAGTGCGCATCATGTTCCTGAGGGAGCCTCAGAGGCTCTTCCTGGTCCACCTGGGAGACCTTATGGACAACCTCAAGGCGCAGGGGCTCACGCCCCCTGAGGCGCCCCGTAGGCTGCTCCCACACGTCATCGACGCTCTAGGCGTGAGCCCTGAGACGTACTTCAAGGAGCTGGAGGAGCCGACAGACCCCCGGCTCGCCCCGACCAACTACGTCTTCCTGCGCAATACATGACATGCGTCACACCTCTTGACAGGGGGTGACAGCAGGGTCAACCTCAGCGGAACGGCCCCGCTCGGTGCTACCAACACCGAAACGGGGCCTGACCGATCATCCTTGGGCTAGAAGGAGAACGGCTGTGTCCCACTTTAGCGTGCCCTCAGGGCACGAGTGGTTGCCTGCCATCGACGGCAGCGAACACCGATACTGCGAGAACTGCGGCTACGCCTCATGGCAGCGACAGGCGGACAAGCCCTGTCAGGCCGCACCGCGGTATGAAGAATCCGCAGAGGCGGACAACCCGACAAGGGTCATCGAAGACGAAGACGACATGCAAGTCCTCGAAGTGGACTACGGCACTTCCGTTGGATGGATCGTCTTTCTGTCCGCCGATTTGGCGGACGGAGAGATAGATATCCTTCCGGCTGACGCTGTCAGCATTGAACGGCGCATGATCGATGGTGTGGCGTTCCGGTACTACTGGCTTGGAAGACCTCTGACAGAGGTTGAGGGGCTATACGAGCCTCCCATGAGCGTTGTCAGTGGGGAGGGGCATGATGGCTGACATGGGACAGGTACACAAGATCACGAGCATTGGCGAGACCTGGCAACCTGGGGACGTCGTGCTTGATGCGAACGGCAACATTCGAGTGCGCTCGGACGATCCACAGTGGGCCTGGGGCTACCCAGATGAGGGGCAGTGTAGGCAGATCCCTTCGGGCTCCCTGGTTGAAGAGGATGTTCCTCGACCGCTGACGCTTCTAGTCCGAGATGGTCAGGCCGTTGCTGGGCTCGTGATCGAGCAATGAGTTGAACGGGGTCCAATATTCCGGGTGGACCCCGTCTTATGGCGATGGTGGGTAGATAAGGCGCTGAAAGGCGCTCACAATCGAATAGAGCCCTTGAGGGCGCCCCAATGTTAAGGCATTGGGGCGCCTTTGTTATGCCCTACCAACAGAAGGGAGAAAGCATGCTTACTGGCGTTGACGTCCACCGAATGGAGGACGATGACCCTACCAAGTTCATCATGATTCAGTTTGAGGGCGCATCGGATAAGGAGATTGCCGATGCAGTCCGCGGGATGCGCCTTGAGGCGCAACGTATCGGCCCTCTTCTCATCATGGCGTTTCTGGACGTACCGAACGATGGTGATAGTGAGTGATATGGGACTGCTGCAGGGTTGGGTGACACCTGACCTGGCTTGCTGAGAAGCGGCCTGGAAGGATGTTGCAGTGCCCAAGCCGTATCCGAAGGAGTTCCGCGAGGACGTCGTGCGGGTCGCGCGTAATCGCGAGCCCGGCGTCACGCTGGAACAGATTGCCGCCGACTTCGGCGTTCACCCGATCACGTTGTCGAAGTGGCTGCGCCGCGCCGACACCGACGAGGGCGGTGCCGGGCCTGCAACGGCGTCGGGTGAGTCGGCCGAGCTGCGCGAGGCCCGCAAGCGGATCCGGTTGCTGGAGCAGGAGAACGAGGTGCTGCGGAGGGCTGCGGCGTATCTGTCGCAGGCGAACCTGCCGACAAAATGATGTACCCGCTCGTCCGCGAGCTGGCCGCCGCCGACGCCCCTCACAGGGTGCCGGTGGCGGTGACGTGTCGGGTGCTCGGGCTGGCCCGTCAGCCCTACTACCGGTGGCTGGCCTCTCCGGTCACCGACGCCGAACTCGCCGAGGCATACCGGGCCAACGCGCTGTTCGACGCGCACCGCGATGATCCCGAGTTCGGTCACCGCTTCCTCCTCGATGAGGCCCGTGCGGCCGGTGAGGCGATGGCTGAGCGGACCGCCTGGCGGATCTGCCGGGACAACGGCTGGTGGAGTGTCTTCGGCAAGCGCAGGGGCCGCGGCAAGAACGCCAAGGCCGGACCGCCGGTCCATGACGACCGGGTGCGCCGCAACTTCGCCGCCGCCGCCCCGAACCGGCTGTGGCTCACCGACATCACCGAGCACGCGACCGGCGAGGGCAAGCTGTATCTGTGCGCGGTCAAGGACGTGTACTCCGGCCGCATCGTGGGCTATTCCATCGACGCCCGGATGAAGTCCCGCCTCGCGGTGGCCGCGCTGGAGTCCGCCGTCGCCCGCCGTGGCCAGGTGGCCGGGTGCATTGTGCATTCGGACCGTGGCTCGCAATTCCGGTCACGGAAGGTCGCCGCCGTACTCACCCGGCACGGCCTGCTCGGCTCGATGGGCCGGGTCGGGGCCGCCGGCGACAACGCGGCGATGGAGAGCTTCTTCGCACTGCTGCAGAAGAACGTTCTCGACCGCCGCACCTGGACTGCCCGGCAGGAGTTGCGGATCGCGATCGTCACCTGGATCGAGCGGACCTACCACCGGCGTCGGCGACAACGACGCCTGGGTCGATTGACCCCCGTCGAGTACGAGACCATCATGACCCCACCCGCAGCTCTGGCTGCATAAACCCCGCTGTCACCCGATCATGCAGCAGTCCCGACTCTCCGGATGGTTGGTGGACTGAGTACGGCGGAGCGCTGGACGCCCGTTCTGGTGTGATCGCGTTCCCGCCGCGGTCGCTGCCCTCATGCCCGTTCCCGTGCTCGCTGTGCGGGGGTGACCATGCTGTTTCTTGATCTCCGCACCCCTCGACCCGGAAGGGTCGACCCTGAGGCGTGCCCTGTGTGCTTCTCGCTGCGATCAGACCTAGCTGAGGTAGTGAGAACGGGCAGCGCAAAGGCGGCTCGTGCCGTCTTGTCTGGCATGCACGCGCACATGGTCTACGGCCACCCGAACGACCCCCGCAACAAGACTCCGGCACGCTGAGTGCCGGTAGGGGCGACTGAACGGCAAGCGGTACAGCAGTCGCCCTGACTGACCCCCGGTCCCGTGACCGGGGGTCTCGTCATGTCTCAGGCCCTGAGAGCCTGCTTGACCTGCGCAAGGCTGGGGTTCGTCATGATCACTTCCTTGCCACCGTTGGCGGGAAGTACCTGGACCGTCGGCACCGTCTGGTTTCCGCCATTCGCCTTCTCCACGAACGCCGCGGAATCCGGGTCCTGCTCGATGTTGATCTCGTTGTACGTGATGCCCTCACGGTCCATCTGGCTCTTCAGCCGACGGCAGTAGCCACACCACGTGGTGCTGTACATCGTCACAGTGCCCGGCATGTCTCTCGCGCTCCTCAGCTGCTCGGGGATGCTTGGTCGCAGTGATGGAACGTACTTGAAAGAGCCACCATTCCCCACACGCGGTACCACGCCCGACGTGACGCCTGCCGCATTAGTACGACTGCAGGTACCTGCCTGTGGACAACCGCCGCACCCGTCTCCGGCGACCTGGCAGCATGGCCATGTGACAGCAGCAACGCACTCCACGCTCTTCCCGCGCGGCACCGGCAGCTCCCAATATTCGGCTCCGCCGAGTGGGCCCGATGCCGTGCTCGAAGGGCTCGACCCCGAACAGCGCGAGGTGGCCACCACCCTGCGCGGCCCGGTGTGCGTGCTGGCAGGCGCCGGCACCGGCAAGACCCGAGCGATCACCCACCGCATCGCCTACGGAGTACGCGCCGGAATCCTCCAGCCCTCCACCGTGCTGGCTGTCACGTTCACCAACCGCGCCGCCGGCGAAATGCGCGGCCGACTGCGCCAGCTCGGCACCGCCGGAGTCCAGGCCCGCACCTTCCACTCGGCCGCCCTGCGCCAGCTCCAGTACTTCTGGCCGAAAGCAGTCGGTGGCTCCATGCCCCGGCTCATCGACCGCAAGATCCAGCTCGTCGCCGACGCGGCCGCCGCCTGCCGCATCCGCCTCGACCGCGGCGAACTGCGCGACGTCACCGCCGAAATCGAATGGTCCAAGGTCACCCAGACCGTCCCCGCCGACTACGCACCCGCCGCCGCCAAGGCCGGCCGAGACACCCCCCGCGACCCGGCCGAGATCGCCCAGCTCTACTCCGTCTACGAAGACCTCAAACGGGACCGCTCCGTCATCGACTTCGAGGACGTCCTGCTGCTCACCGTCGCCATCCTCCAAGACCGGCACGACATCGCCGACCAGGTCCGCTCCCAGTACCAGCACTTCGTCGTCGACGAATACCAGGATGTCAGCCCCCTCCAGCAGCGCCTTCTCGAACTGTGGCTCGGCGAGCGCGACAACCTGTGCGTCGTGGGCGACGCCAGCCAGACGATCTACTCCTTCACCGGAGCAACCCCCGACCACCTCCTCGACTTCCGCATCCGCCACCCCGGAGCCACCGTCGTCAAACTCGTCCGCGACTACCGCTCCACCCCCCAGGTCGTCCACCTCGCCAACGGCCTCCTCGCCCAGGCCCGCGGCCGCGCCGCCGACCACCGCCTGGAACTGATCTCGCAACGCGAGCCCGGCCCCGAGCCCGGCTACACCGAATACACCGACGAACCCGCCGAAGCCGAGGGCGCCGCCCGCCGCATCCGCGAACTCATGGACACCGGCGTCCCGGCCGGCGAGATCGCCATCCTGTTCCGGACGAACTCCCAGTCCGAGACCTACGAGCAGGCCCTCGCCGACGCCGGAGTCCCCTACCAGCTCCGCGGCGCCGAACGGTTCTTCGACCGCCCCGAGGTCCGCAAGGCCGGTGTCGCCCTGCGCGGCGCCGCCCGCTTCGGCGGCAACGACTCCCTCCTCGACGACGCCGTGGACCTGCCCTCCCAGGTCCGTGCCGTGCTGTCCGGCGAAGGCTGGACCCCTCAGCCCCCGGCCGGATCCGGCGCGGTCCGAGAACGCTGGGATTCCCTCGCCGCCCTGGTGAACCTCGCGCACGACTTCGCCGCCGCCAAACCCGGCGCCACCCTCGGCGACCTCGTCGCCGAACTCGACGAGCGCGCCAACGCCCAGCACGCCCCGACCGTCCAGGGCGTCACCCTGGCCTCCCTGCACTCCGCCAAGGGCCTTGAGTGGGACGTCGTCTTCCTGGTCGGAGTCGCCGAGGGAATGATGCCGATCACCTACGCGAAGACCGACGAGCAGATCGAGGAGGAACGCCGCCTCCTCTACGTCGGCGTCACCCGGGCCCGGGAGCACCTCCACGTCTCCTGGTCACTGTCCCGCTCACCCGGCGGCCGCCCGAATCGCCGCCCCAGCCGCTTCCTGGCCGGGCTGCGCCCCGGCTCCACCGCAACCGCCGGCCGCGCAGCGGCAAGTGGCACAGGGGGAGTCGAACGCGGCTTCACGAGCAGACCGGACGCCGTACCCCGGCGCACACAGCGCACCCCCGCCCGCTGCCGGGTGTGCGGGCGCACGCTCGCCGCCGGCGAGATGAAACTGATGCGCTGCGAGGACTGCCCCTCCGACATGGACGAGGGACTCTACGAGCGACTGCGCGAATGGCGCGCGGACCAGGCGCAGCGCAGCGGACAGCCCGCCTTCTGCGTCTTCACCGACAAGACACTGATGGCCATCGCCGAGGCCGCCCCCGACGAGGAAGGCGAACTGGCGCGGATCCCCGGGGTCGGCGTACGCAAACTCAACCGCTACGGGGCCGACGTCCTGGCCCTCTGCGCAGGTCGCGAACCCGGGGAACAGGACGAAGGGGACTGATTCAAACTCGTCGAAAAAATAGTTTGCGCATGCCCCAGCAATCCCCATAGGTTCTTAGCCACGGGGACGGAGGCCTTCTCGGAGGCCCCGATTCCGTGTTCTACTTGCATATCCGTCGGACTGGCTCACCCCAGTCCCCCGAGACGCCGAGAGGAGGCGATTGAAGTGATCAGCATCAGCACCAGCTCCATCAGCACCGCCAAACTGACCGATCGCTCGGTCGTCTCCACGTGCATGCTCGGCGCCTCGAACCAGGCCACCGGTCTGTCCGGCATCACTGCTGGTCGTCCGGCGTCCGCCCCCGTCTCTCTCGCGGGTCTTCCCATCCGTGAGCGCAATGAGCGACCGACCAAGGCACTGGAAGCAGTAATGGCACAGGCGCAGGCCTATGCCTTTACGGCGGCCGGCGCCGGAAATCGGAAGCAGACGACGCAGCACCACCTGATGTGGGCCTTCCGTGGGCCAGAACCCTGGAGTGATCCAGCCTGATCGCCGATCAGGCCGGCGCCTTCAGGGCCGCGGAACCCCATCCGGGATCCGCGGCCCTTCTGTTTTCCCCGAACGGGGACGACGGAGCGAAGGGGCCTCGGGAAAAGAGCTGAACCCGGTACCAGCCGCCACCCGGTCCAACAGGGCCGGAACGACCAGACGAGGAAGACCAACCGTGCAACTCGAAGCGCACGCCCCGTCCGTACCGCCTTCCGAAACGATCCCCCCGCCCGGCCTCACGGAGGACCCCACCTTGATCCCGCTCACTGCGCTCACCGCGCTCGACGACGCCATCGAGAACCTCGGCGTACCCGTCCCCTGCCGCTCCTACGACCCGGAGGTCTTCTTCGCCGAGTCGCCGGCCGACGTCGAGTACGCCAAGTCCCTCTGCCGCACCTGCCCGCTGATCGAGGCCTGCCTCGCCGGTGCCAAGGAGCGGCGTGAGCCCTGGGGCGTCTGGGGTGGCGAGCTGTTCGTCCAGGGTGTCGTGGTAGCCCGGAAGCGGCCGCGTGGCCGTCCGCGCAAGAACCCGGTCACGGCATGAACATCCCCGGAACCATCGACCGCCCCCTCACGAACGACCCCAAGAAGCAGGCCCCGATGAAGCCGTCCACCAACGAGCCCACCAGCTCCGCGATCGAAGATTTCACCACCACAGGCGCGACGGACTCGCGTCAGAACAGGACCCGAGAGATGCAACTCCTCCAAGAAGCCCTGGCTCGTGCGCATATGCACGACCGACTGCATGAGGCCGAGCGGGAACGCCAGGCCGTGCGCCTGGCGGCCGCCCACCGGATGCAGCGCCGGGCCGAGCGCGCCTCGCGGCGCGCCCGCCGCGCGCTCGCCATGGCGGTCATGCAGTAACCGATCACACCTGAAGCGGTGGCCTCCCGACTCCGGGAGGCAATAGCTCCCCGCGGGGGCCGGTCCGTTAACGGACCGGCCCCCGCGGTGCGTTGTGCCCGCGATCAACGCAGCGCGGCGTTATCGTCAGCGGGTGACGAGTCTTCCCGGAGGCAGTGACGACTCAGGCTCCCCCGCGGAGCCCCAGCCCCTGGTGTGCGCCCGCTGCGGCGCCGGGGCGAAGGGCCCGCAGCCCACCTGGGTCTGCTCGGTGGAAAACGGGGCCCGCCAGTATTTCTGCGACACCTGCTCACGGGAGAACCTCAGGGCGATTGAGGGGCGGCTGGACTCCGCCTGGTGGTGAGACCGCTCCTCTGGGGCCTCCTCCCCCCGCCCCCACCCCCCGCCCCCTCGGACACACATCACGGCAGCTCGAAGCCCCGCAGCACGGCCCCACGATCACGCAGCCCGCAGCCCGCAGCCCGCAGCCCGCAGCCCGCAGCCCGCAGCCCGCAGCCTCGATCAAGCCTCCGCGGCCGGCTCCTCCTCAGTGGCTTCCTCCGTCGCGAACCCCGGAAGCCACTCCTCCAACTCCTCGCGCAGTCGCACCGTCGCCCCCAGCTGGCACAGCACGCCGATTGTGCTCAACGTCACCCGGTGTATCAGGAGGTACGCCGGTGGCAGGTTCAGCTGCTTGCCCAGCTGGTAGGCGGGGGAGCGGGGGTCGGCGATGCGGGCCGCCTGGCTGCGCATCCAGCCTCGGGTGAAGGTGAACTCGTCGGCCCGGGCGGGTTCGATGATCGGCAGGAGGTAGTCGAGGACGGCGCTCGGGTCCAGCTCTATGGAGTCCTTGACGAAGCCCTCGACGCAGAGGAGTTCGTAGACGGCCTCCGCCTCGCCGTCGAGGGTCATGCGCAGGGAGTCGCCGATGGGGGCGGGCAGGCCGCCCGGGAGGCGGTCGACCGTGCCGAAATCCAGGACGCCCAGGCGCCAGTCGTCCTCGCCGGCCGGGCCACCGGGCAGCAGCCGGAAGTTGCCCGGGTGCGGGTCGGCATGCAGCAGGCCGGTGCGGGCCGGGCCGGAGAAGAGGAAGCGGGCCAGAAGCTGACCGGCCCGGTCGCGCTGTTCCCTGGTGCCGTCGGAGATGATCTCCGAGAGAGGGATTCCGTCGATCCACTCGGTGATGAGGATCTGGTCGCACTGGTGGACCACGCCCGGAACGACCACGTCCGGATCGTCCGTGAACTCCTCGGCGTGCGCCTGCTGGGCCTGGGACTCCAGGCCGTAGTCCAGCTCCTCCGAGACCCGGTCCTTGAGTTCCGCGATCAGGGGCTTGATGTCCATGCCGGGGATGAGCGGACCCAGCAGGCGGGCGAACCGGCTCAACTGATTCAGGTCGGACAGGAGGGCCTCGCCGGCTCCCGGGTACTGCACCTTGACCGCCACCTCGCGGCCGTCGTGCCACACGCCGCGGTGGACCTGTCCGATCGAGGCCGCGGCGGCGGGCTTGTCCTCGAACTCGAGGAACAGGTCGGGCCAGTCCTCGCCGAGCCGCTCGCCGAGCACACGGTGCACGGTGCTGGTCGGCATCGGCGGCGCCGCCTCCTGCAGCTTCGTCAGCGCCGCACGGTAGGGGCCGGCGACCTCCTCGGGCAGCGCCGACTCGAAGACGGACAGGGCCTGGCCGAACTTCATCGCCCCGCCCTTGAGCTCGCCGAGCACCTTGAACAGCTGGTCCGCCGTGCGCTGTTGCAGCTCGCGGCCGACGATCTCCGCGGACTCCCCGACGATCCGCTTGCCCAGTCCCCAGGTCGCCCGCCCGGCGAAGCCGAGCGGGAGCGCGGCGAGCTTGGCGGTCCGGGTGACCGCCTTGCGGGGAAGATCAGACATGCGCCCTCCAAGTCCCTGCCGGCCGCGCCGCTTGTGCCGTACGGCACAGCTCCTTCGGCGACCGTTGCCCCGTCATTGTCTCGTGTGACTCCTCGTCCTCAGAGGTGTGTTCTCCCTTACCTTTCTCCGCGGCCCCGCAGGCGCATGCCGGATGCGCCCAGACCGGCCGTGCGTGCCAGGTCAGAGCGGGCAGGGAGACCTCCCAGCGTGCTCCGGAACTCGTGGGAACCCGGCCGTCCAGGAACGCGAGCGCGTGTGCCGCCGCCAGCCCGGCCACCGTAGTGGCCAGCGTCAGGTCGCAGGGCCGCGCCTGTCGCGGCGCGCCGGAGCGCCACTGCGCGACCAGCCGGGGCCAGGCCGGATCCCGGTCGGTGCGGCCCTCGTGCAGACAGCCCGCGCAGGCCGTCTCACCGGGCAGGACGAGGGGGCCGACGACGCCGGTCGCCTCGACTACGCCGGCGTACAGATGCGGTGTGCCGGAGGCGATGAGGGGTTCGGCGGTGGACGGCGCGGGGGCATGGACGGCGACGTCGTCGCGTGGGGCGAGGACCACCAGGGAGAAGCCGGGCTCGCCGTCCGGCGGGGGAGCCGCGTTGCTGCGGCGTGGTGGGCGGTCGGGGGCGGACCGGCGTACGGCCTGCCGGGCGGCCTCGTTCCTGCGGTCGCCGATGGACTCGGCGGGCAGCCCG
Organism: Streptomyces guryensis; assembly: GCF_021261325.1. Classification (GTDB taxonomy): domain Bacteria; phylum Actinomycetota; class Actinomycetes; order Streptomycetales; family Streptomycetaceae; genus Streptomyces; species Streptomyces guryensis. Next base: position 466,460 of record NZ_JAJSBI010000003.1, read on the forward strand.
CCCGGTGCCACGTCGCCCGGCTCGACCCGGCCGACGTCCCGGACGTCGACCTCTCCGATGCCTGCGCCCGCCAGCAGCGAGGCCAGCACCGATCCCACCCGGCCCGCGCCCCGCACCTGCACACGGAGTGAGCGGCGTGCGGCCAGGCGACTGATCGCGTCGCCCGGGTCGGTGGTGATCAGGGAGAGTGAGGCGAGGTCCGGGCGCAGCCGGGCGAGGACGTCCTTGTTGCCGCGCAGTGTGTCGGCGGCCGGCCCGCCGCCCTTCGCGTCGTCCAGGAGGCCGGCCCGCGCCAGCCGCTCCACGAGTCTGTCGACATGACCGTCGGGCAGGTCCATGCGGCGCCCCTCCTCGCGCAGGAGAGGCAGTCCGCGGGTGCCGTTGAGCAGGTCGAGAAAGCTGCCCGTTGCCGTGTCCACCGGACCCAGCGTCAGTGCGTGCGCCGGTGTCATGCCGAACTGCACCGTGTTGAGATCGCGCCAGCCGCGCCTGAGCGCCGGCTTCACCGCCGGCGTGAGCGGAATCATCGTATTCATGACAGGCCCCCGTAGCCCTCGTAGAACATTCCCGTCCGCCGGAGGAGCGCGGTCGGCGAGCGGTCGATGGTCGGTCGACTGTCCGTCGTGGCTGTCCCGGCGAGAACCAGCATGCCCGGCGGGGCGGACAGGTGCCGAAAGTTGTCCACAGGCGGTGGATATTTGTCGTACAAATCAAGCGCTTGGTGGCGGATCGAGACGGAACCGTCCGGGAGTCGGGACTTCCCCCGTGTGCAGCGGGTAACGTCGGGGCGTGCCCGCCGACCCACTGCACCGCGCCGGAATGCCACAGCGCAGCACGACGAGCCAGCCGCCGAGCGGCTCGGGGGCGAGCGCGATCGAGGTCCGCAGGAGCTCCCGTCGGCGCAGGACGGTCTCCGCGTACCGCGAGGGCGATCGCACCGTCGTGCTCATCCCTGCCCGGATGTCCGAGGCGGAGGAGCAGCGCTGGGTGACCGTGATGCTCGACAAGCTGGCCGCGCAGGAGAGCAAACGGGTTCTCGGTGACGACGAACTGGCGGAGCGGGCCGCACGGCTGTCGGAGCAGTACTTCGACGGCCGGGCCCGGCCCACCTCGGTGCGTTGGGTGACCAACCAGAACACCCGCTGGGGCTCGTGCACCCCGGCAGAGGGCAGTATCCGTCTGTCGCACCGGCTGCAGGGCATGCCCGAGTACGTCGTCGACTACGTCCTCGTCCACGAGCTGGCGCATCTGCTGGTGCCGGGGCACGGGCCCCGCTTCTGGCGGCTCCTGGAGGCGTATCCGCGCACGGAGCGGGCCCGGGGTTACCTCGAAGGAGTGGTCGCCGCCGAACGGTTGCCGCACCTGCCGGAGGCTCGCGGGGAGTGACGCCCCTCCCCGGGGCGGTGGTTGTGTACCGGGTGTGTACCGACTTCAGCCGGTGTCCGAGTTAGCCGTTAACCTGGCGCGACGCACTCGCATTCGGGATGGGGGACGGTCGTTACGCATGGCCAGGGAATTCCAACGCGGCCACAAGGCCAGGATCAGTGACCTCACCGCGGGTACCGATCTGTACGTAGGCGTGCAGATCAGCGGCCCCGGACTGACCTTCGACATCAGCTGCTTCGGCCTTGACGCCGACGAACGGCTCTCGGACGACCGCTACTTCGTCTTCTTCAACCAGCCGAAGTCTCCTGAGGAGTCCATCCAGCTCCTGGGCGGCCAGGCGGGCGACACGGAGGCCTTCCGGGTCACGCTCGACCGGGTCCCGGCGCAGATCCAGAAGCTGTCGTTCACGGCGACGCTCGACGGTGCCGGGCAGATGTCGCAGATCGCCCCCGGGTACATCCGTATCGTCGCGGGCGGCGAGGAGGTGGCCCGGTACGCCTTCAACGGCTCGGAGTTCTCCACCGAGCGGGCCGTCATGCTGGGCGACTTCTACCTCAAGGACGTGTGGCGGTTCGCGGCCGTCGGACAGGGCTTCGACGGCGGCCTCGAGGCGCTGCTGAAGAACTTCGGCGGCGAGGTCATGGAGGAGGAGGCGCCCGCGGCGCCTGCTCCGCAGCAGCCCTCGACCGGGGCCGCTCCCGTTTTCGCCCCGCCCGCGTTCGGCGCCCCGGCCGCCCCCGCCCCGGCTCCGCAGGGCTTCGCGCCACCCCCGGCAGCGACTCCGCCCCCGCCGCCCGCGGCCGCGCCGAATGTGCACGCCGCGCCCACCATCATCGCGCCCATGTCCCCGCCCGGCGGCGGCCAGGTGCACCCGCCGGCCCCGGCGCCCGCGCCCTACGGCCAGCCGCCCCAGCAGCAGCCGTACGGCCAGAGCCCACCGCCGCCGCCCGGCTACGGCCAGCCCCCGGCCCCGCAGGCCCCGCACGCCCCGGGCCCGCCGCCCGGCTACGGACAGCAGCCCGCGTTCGGTCAGGTCCCGGGGCAGCAGGCGCCCTACGGCGCACCGCAGGGCGTACCCCGGACGGGCGCCGGAGTGAGCGCCGCGCTCCAGATGTTCAAGGAGACACCCACCGGGCAGCGCTGGACCCTGCAGAACAGCAAGCTCGTCCGCGTCGACCTCGGCATGGGCGGCCAGCCCGTGCTCGCCCGCCAGGGCAGCATGGTGCTCTACCAGGGCAAAGTCGACTTCGGCTACAAGGGCGCGGGCTTCGCGGGCCGGATCGTGGGCAACGCGACCGGTCAGGAGATGCAGCTGATGCGCTGCACCGGCCAGGGCCAGGTTTTCCTCGCCGAGAACGCCACGCATCTGCATCCCGTCGAGCTCCAGGGTGACGCGATCTGCGTCTCCGCCGAGAGCGTCCTCGCCTTCGACGAGAGCCTCCAGTACGAGGTCCGACGCATCGAGGGGCATGGCATCCCCGGGGGCGCGCTGTTCACGATGCAGTTCCAGGGCACCGGCACGATCGTCGTCAAGACGCACGGCACGCCCGTGGTGCTGCCGGTCACGCCGACGACGTTCGCCGACGCCAACGCGGTGGTCGCCTGGTCGGCCGCCTCCCAGGTGATCGTCTCCAGCCAGGTCCGCATGCGCCGCAACGCCTACCCGGGCGACACCGGTGAGAGCGTCAACCTGCAGTTCCGGGGCGCGCCCGGCAACTTCATCGTCGTCCAGCCGTACGAGGTCTGAGGGAGCCCGTAATGAACCAGCCACTCGCGGGCTACGCCCCCGCACCCGTCACCGCCCGCATGGAGACCCACGGCGACCACATGCTGAAGGTCGCCATGCAGACCGGGAACGACATCCTCGCGCGCGTGGGATCGATGATCGCGTACGAGGGCTTCATCCAGTACGAGCCCAACCCGCCGGCCGTGCGCCAGATCGCCCGTGACTGGATCACAGGCGAGGGCGCGCCCCTGATGAAGTGCTCCGGCGACGGACTGCTCTACCTCGCCGACTACGGCGCGAACGTCGTCGTCATCAACCTGAACGGCGACGGGATCTCCGTCAACGCCACCAACCTGCTCGCCTTCGACGCCCACCTCACCTGGGGTGTCGAGCGGGTCAAGGGGCTGGCGAAGTTCGCCGGACAGGGCCTGTGGAACACCAGGATCTCCGGGCAGGGCTGGGTCGCGCTGACCTCCCGGGGCAAGCCGATCGTCGTCGACTGCGGCGGCGGCGAGGACGAGACGTATGTCGACCCGGACGCACTCGTCGCCTGGTCCCCGAACCTCAGGGTGAAGGGCAAGCGCAGCTTCAAGGCGCAGTCGCTGATCGGCCGCGGCAGCGGCGAGGCCTACCAGATGGCCTTCTCCGGTCAGGGCATCGTCGTCGTCCAGCCCAGCGAGGACAGCACCGACCGCCTCCGGGTCCGGGGCTGAGGGGGAGCCAGAGACACCATGCAGAGTCCGCTTTTCGCCTTCAACGACTCGCAGTCCCAGGAGCGCTACAGCCTGCAGAACAAGCAGATGCTGCGCGTCACCCTGGAGGGCCACGACGACATCCTGGCCCGCAAGGGCACCATGGTCGCCTACCAGGGGCTCGTCGAGTTCGACGCCGAGTACCAGAGCAACAACCAGGCACGCGCGCGTGCGCACACCGGCGAGGGCCTCAGCCTGATGCGCTGCCACGGGCAGGGGACGGTCTACTTCGCCAACCTCGCCCAGCACATCCATGTGGTGGACGTGGAGCAGGACGGCCTGACCGTCGACAGCAGCTATGTGCTCGCGATGGACTCCTCGCTGCACCACGAGGTCATCGCCGTCGACAGCCTCTACGGCATCTCCGGCTCGGGGAAGTACCAGCTCAACATCACCGGCCGCGGCAAGGTCGCCCTGATGACCTCGGGTGCGCCGCTGATGATGCAGGTGACGCCCGACAAGTACGTCAACTGCGACGCCGACGCGATCGTCGCCTGGTCGACCGGGCTGCGCGTCCAGATGCAGGCCCAGACGCACTCCTCCGGCGTGTGGCGGCGCCGCGGCAACACCGGGGAGGGCTGGGAACTCAGCTTCATGGGCAGCGGTTACGCGCTCGTCCAGCCGAGCGAGCTGCTGCCTCCGCAGAACGCCCAGATCGGCCAGGGCCTCGCCGCGCAGTTCGGGATGGGCCAGCACGGGGCGCGGGCGCAGAACCAGGGGAACGTCTGGAGCTGATCGTCCGCTGAACGAACGTAAGGGGCGCCCGCAACTGCGGGCGCCCCTTACATGTCGCTGAAGCTCACAGCCTGGCGCGGGTCGCTTCCAGTAGCCGTACGACGGAGTCGTCCGCCACGGACGCCACCTCGTCGTACGCGAACCAGCGCAGGTCGAGGGACTCGTCGCTGATCTCCTGGACCGCGCCCTGCGGGGCCAGCACCGCGTACTGGACGTCGAAGTGCCAGTGGCAGGGGGCCGGGATGGGATGCCGGTCGAGGCGGACCGGGCCGCCCGGCAGCAGCGCCAACCCGGTGATGCCCGACTCCTCGGCGGCCTCGCGCAGCGCCGCCGCCTCCACGGAGGTGTCCTCCGGCTCGCAGTGACCGCCCATCTGCAGCCACATCCGCAGCTTCTTGTGCAGGGTCAACAGCACGCGCCCACAGGACGGGTCGATCACCAGGGCGCTCGCAGTGACGTGGCCCGCGTGGCAGGCCTTCCACATGCCGTCCGGATGGGCCGCCAAGTGGTCCAGGTAGGCCTGGCGCAGCTCTTCTTGGTCCTCGTACCCCTTCAGGACGAGGACCGCGTCGTCGTACAGGCTCACTCGGTGTCGTCGCCCTTGCCGTCGCCCTCGGAAGCGTCGTCCTTCTTCAGGTTCGGCTTCTCGCCGGTACCGCCCGCCGCCTCGCCGAGCATCTTGTCGAGCTCGGAGAAGTCCAGCTGCTCGCGGTGCACGAAGCCGTCCGGGTCGTCCAGGTCGGAGGCCGTCGGGAGCATGTCCGGGTGGGACCACAGGGCGTCCCGGCCGTCCACCCCGCGCGCGTCCGTGAGGGACGCCCACAGGCGGGAGGCGTCGCGCAGGCGGCGCGGGCGCAGCTCCAGCCCGATCAGCGTGGCGAACGTCTGCTCCGCGGGCCCGCCCGTGGCACGGCGCCGGCGCAGGGTCTCGCGCAGCGCGTCCGCGGACGACAGGCGCGGCTTGGCCGCCGCGTGCACCACCGCGTCCACCCAGCCCTCGACGAGCGCCAGAGCCGTCTCCAGCCGGGCGAGGGCCGCCTTCTGCTCAGGGGTGTCCTCCGGCTGGAACATGCCCTGCTGGAGGGCGTCCTGCAGCTGCTCCGGGTTCTGCGGGTCGAACTGGCCGACCACGTCCTCCAGCTTGGCCGTGTCGACCTTGATCCCGCGCGCGTACCCGTCGACCGCGCCGAACAGGTGCGAGCGCAGCCACGGCACATGCGCGAACAGGCGCTGGTGGGCGGCCTCGCGCAGGGCGAGATACAGCCGCACCTCCTCCTTCGGTACGCCCAGGTCCTTGCCGAACGCCTCGATGTTCACCGGCAGCAGCGCGGCCTTTCCGGCCGGGCTCAGTGGGAGGCCGATGTCGGTGGAGCCGACGACCTCGCCCGCGAGCACACCGACGGCCTGCCCGATCTGGGTGCCGAACATCGCGCCGCCCATGGAGCGCATCATGCCGATCAGCGGGCCCGCCATGGCCTGCATCTCCTCCGGCAGGACGTCACCCATCGCCGCGCCGACGCGCTCGGCGACCGGGTCGACGAGTTCCTGCCACGCGGGCAGGGTCGCCTCGACCCACTCCGCGCGGGACCACGCCACCGCGGAGCCGGCACCCGACGGCAGCGACGTCGCGTCGTCCAGCCACAGGTCGGCCAGGCGGACCGCTTCCTCGACCGCGGTCCGCTCGGCGGCGCCGACACTCGCGTCCTTGGTGCCGTCAGGGGTGCCCTGGGAGACCGTCTGGCGGGCGATCTGCTTGGCCATCTCCCAGTTCACCGGGCCGCCCTCGTAGGAGAGCATCTGGCCCAGCTGCTGGAAGGCGGCGCCCAGGTCGGTGGGGTTCAGCGAACCGAACATGGCAGCGAGCGGATTGTCCGCACCGGGGCCGCCGAAGCCTCCGGCCCCCGGCAGCCCGCCGAAACCGAACGGGTTGGCCGGTCCCTGACCACCACCGCTCTCCTGGTCCTTCTTCTTGCCCTCGTCGCCGTCTTCCGGCTCCTCCGGCGGAAGGCCGAATCCGAATGGGGTGTCACTCACGGGATTCCTCGGCTGGTAAGGCCGCCGGTTGCCCCGACGGCACGACTGCCCGATAACACCACCCAGCGTAGACACCATGGGCGGTTCGGGCCTCGGTGCTTCGCCGACTCTTGGCCTGCGGCAGGATGGATGCCACCTGGTACGGACGCGTCACTCGCGTTCGTACTGAAGACAACCGCTGGAGACGCCCGGTGAGTTCCCCAGATCCGCAGGTTCGCGCAGCGCGAAACGAGTCAACCAGTTCCGCCACGCGCGGACCCGTCGTCGCGGTCACCGGCGCCGCGTCCGGCATCGGCGCGCTGCTCACCGAGCGGCTCGTCGCCTCGGACGAGATCAAGCAGGTCATCGCCATCGACGAGCGGCGCGGCGAGTGCGCGGGCGCGCAGTGGCACATCCTGGACGTACGGGATCCGGCCATCGCGGACAAGCTGCGGGGCGCTGACGTGGTGGTGCACCTGGCGCTCGATCTGGATCTGGAGACGGATCCCGCCGCCCGTTCGGCCTACAACGTCCGGGGGACGCAGACCGTTCTGACCGCTGCCGCCGCGGCCGGTGTCCACCGGGTCGTGCTGTGCACGTCCGCGATGGTGTACGGGGCGCTGCCGGACAACGAGCTGCCGCTGTCCGAGGACGCGGAGCTGCGGGCCACGGCCGAGGCCACCGGCGTCGGCGACCTCCTGGAGATCGAGCGGCTCGCCCGGCGTGCGCCGCGCGCCCACCCGGGACTCAATGTCACCGTCGTCCGCCCCGCGGTGCTCGTAGGAGGCACCGACACCGCGCTGACCAGGTACTTCGAGTCCCCAAGGCTGCTCGTCGTCGCCGGGTCGCGGCCCGCCTGGCAGTTCTGCCACGTCGAGGACCTGTGCAGTGCCCTGGAGTACGCCGTCCTGGAGAAGGTCGACGGGGAACTCACGGTGGGGTGCGAGGGGTGGCTGGAACAGGAGGAGGTCGAGGAGCTCAGCGGGATCCGGCGGATGGAGCTGCCGTCGGCTGTCGCGCTGGGTGCGGCGGCCCGGCTGCACCGGATCGGTCTGACACCGTCCCCGGCCGGGGACCTGGCGTACACGATGTACCCCTGGGTGGTCAGCGGCAGCCGGCTGCACGACGCGGGCTGGCGGCCCCGGTGGACCAACGAGGAAGTGCTCGCGGAACTCCTGGAGGAGGTCTCCGGCAGGCACACGGTCGCCGGCCGGCGGCTGGGCCGCAAGGACGCGACGGCGGCCGGCGCCGCAGGTGCCACGGTGGCGCTGCTCGGCGCGGCGGCCGTGGTCCGCAGGGCCCGCAAGGCCCGGCGCCGGATCTGAGATCCGGCCTTGTAGGAGACTCCAAGCCCGTACACGTGCGTGCCGGGTGAAACGTCTGTTCCACGTTGTCAGAGGCGTGCGGCACGATGGAGGCATGGCATCCACCAACGACCATCCCGGCGAGCAGGCCGCGCAGGACCCCGTCAAGCTGATCGCCGTCCGTGAGACCGCGCTCTCCCTGGACGAGGTCTTCAAGGCCGTCGGGGACGACGCCGCCGGCGGCACCGCGCTGTTCGTGGGGACCGTGCGGAACCACGACGGGGGAGCCGACGTCGACCGGCTCGGCTATTCGTGTCACCCCAGTGCCGAGGCCGAGATGCGGCGGATCGCCGAGAAGGTCGTAGCCGCATACCCGGTGCGGGCCCTGGCCGCCGTTCACCGGATCGGTGACCTGGCCGTCGGGGATCTCGCCGTGGTCGTCGCTGTTTCGTGTCCGCACCGGGGCGAGGCCTTCGAGGCCTGCCGGAAGCTGATCGACGATCTCAAGCACGAGGTGCCCATCTGGAAGCACCAGACCTTCTCCGACGGTAAGGAGGAATGGGTGGGGGCCTGCTGAGCTCCCTCCGCCACACCCGGGTTGCGTAACCGCACCCCTGGCGTCAGCGTTCTCAGTGTGACTGGTTAATCTGCTGATCAGTCAGTTGTCGCGGTCGCTCACAGGGGTCGGGAGGTCGGCATGGGGGCGCTCCTCTGGTTGTTGATTCCGTTCATGGCAGCGGTCGGCGCCGGTCTGTGGGGAAGTTGGGCCAACCGGACCCGCAAAGCACGCGGCGACGGACCCGAGCTCGACGGGTACGCCCGCTTCCGTGAGGCCATGGAGAAGCCCCACTCCGGTACGTGACATGACAGAGGCGGGGCTGACGGTGCGCTGACAGGACCTTCCCGTACTGTCTTGGCATGCCACGCCGCACCGCGACGATGCTCGCCTCCACCCTGATGCTGATCGCGCTCCTGTGCGCGGGAGTCTTCATCCCCGTGCCGTACTCGGAGATGTCCCCGGGACCCACGGTCAACACGCTCGGGGACCACGACGGCGAGCCGGTGCTGCAGATCTCCGGACGCAGGACCTATGCCGCCGACGGCAACCTGAACATGACCACCGTGCGGGTCACCAGCGCCGACTACCGGATGAACCTCGTCGAGGCCGTCTACGGGTGGCTCGCCCACGACAGCAAGGTCGTGCCGCACGACACGCTCTATCCGGACGGCAAGACCGAGGAGCAGTCGACCCAGGAGAACGCCGAGGAGTTCAGCCAGTCACAGGAGAGCGCCAAGGTCGCCGCCCTCAAGGAACTCGGCATCCCGGTCAGGAGCTGGGTGATCGTCTCGACGGTGGTCAAGGGCTCCCCGGCGCAGGGCCAACTGCACGCCGGAGACGTGATCAAGGCCGTCGACGGGACGGCCGTGAAGCAGCCCGCCGACGTCGCCAAGCTCGTGACCAGGCACCAGCCCGGTCAGAAGGTCGCCTTCACGATCGTGCCCGCCAAGGACCAGGCCGCCGCCGTGAAGAAGAACACGACGGCGACCGGGACCCGGGACATCACGATCACGACCACCACCTCCGACGACAGCGGCAAGAAGCGCGCCATCGTCGGTATCTCCGCCGGGACCGATCACACCTTCCCGTTCACCATCGACATCAAGCTCGCCGACGTCGGCGGGCCGAGCGCCGGCCTGATGTTCGCCCTCGGTATCTACGACAAGCTCACCCCGGGCGACCTGACCGGCGGCAAGTTCGTGGCCGGCACCGGGACGATCGACGACAGCGGCAAGGTCGGCCCGATCGGCGGCATCGAGATGAAGACGGTCGGCGCCCGCGACAAGGGCGCCCAGTACTTCCTCACGCCCGCCGAGAACTGCGCGGCCGCCGCCAAGGACACCCCCGGTGGGCTCACCCTGGTCAAGGTGAACACCATCGACGACGCCCTCGGCGCGCTGAAGGACATCCGCACCGGCAAGACGTCCGACCTGCCGAAGTGCACGGCCAAGTAGTCCGAAGGGCCGGCCCGCGGGAATTCCGAAGGACCGGCCCGCGGGAATGAGGAGGCCTACTCCTCGAACGTGGCCGCCAGGGCCTGAGCCAGGCCCGGCACCAGATCGGAGCCCGTGAGGACATCCGTCGGCGCGTCCTTCTCGCGCAGCCGCAGCGCCGAGTCGCGGGCACCGTCGCGCAGCACCGCCACCGTCATGCGGACCTCCTGACGGTCCGGGTGCCCCGCCACCCACTTCGCCAGCCCCGCCTCGTCCAGCCCCTGGGGGACCTGGGCCTCGGCGGACGGCGGCAGCATCAGCCGCTCCACCGTGAGCGCACAGCCGGCCACCGCGTCGGGCCAGGCGATCGTCGCGAGGAACTCGTCCAGCGGCCTGCCGGCCGGGATCTCGTCCTGCTCCACCGGGGTGAGACCGGTGCTGTCGGGCTCGTCCGCAAGACCGAGCTGGGCCGCGAGCGCGGGTTCCTGGGACCGCAGCCGAGCGGTGTCTACGAGGGCGAAGAGGCGGGCGGGCTGGTCCCAGCCGAGGCCGGAGGCGTACTCGTCGATCTCGAGTACGGCCCGGGTGAGCGGGCTCGCTGCCATGGGAGTGTTGGACATGGTCACAATCCTGCCTCGTTCATGGCCGGAATCGGGAACCGAGTAAACGGTGAGTAAGTTGCATAGGTGTGGGCCCGCGATCACGGGGGGCCACGGAGGGGCTCACGAACACGCGGGGGCCTGACGAACCGACAGCGACTTCGAGGTGCGCACCTTGGCTTTCCAGATGCCGGACCGCGGCGGAGGCCCGACGGGGCCACGGATCAGAGTGGGCCGCCCGTCCCGGCGAGTCCGGACCCTGCTCATGACCATGGGCGTCCTTGCCGTACTCGGCATGGCGTTCACCATGTTCGCGGGCTTCTGGACGGACTGGCTCTGGTACCGCTCCGTGAAGTACTCGTCCGTCTTCACCACCACCCTGTGGACCAAGATCGGACTGTTCTTCGTCTTCGGTCTGCTGATGGCCCTCGCGGTCGGCTTCAACGTCTGGCTGGCGCACCGGCTGCGACCGCCGCTGAGCGCCATGTCGATGGAGCAGCAGAGCCTCGACCGCTACCGGATGGGCATCGCCCCGTACAAGACCTGGCTGTTGCTCGGGATCACCGCCCTGGTCGGTCTGATCGCCGGCGCCTCGGCGTCCAGCCAGTGGCGCACCTGGCTGATGTGGGTCAACGGCGTGCCCTTCCACCAGAAGGACCCGCAGTTCCACCTCGACGTCTCCTTCTACGCCTTCGACCTGCCCTGGTACCGCTTCCTGCTCGGCTTCGGCTTCGCCGCCGCGATCCTCTCCCTGATCGCCGCCGCGCTCACGCACTACCTGTACGGCGGTCTCAGGATCACCTCCCCGGGCGCGCGCGCCACCGCCGCCGCGACGGGCCACCTCTCGGTACTGCTGGGCATCTTCGTCGCGCTCAAGGCCGTCGCGTACTGGCTCGACCGGTACGGACTCGCGGTCAAGTCCAGCGACTTCAAGGCGACGGGCAACTGGACCGGCCTGCGGTATGTGGACGCGAACGCCTATCTGCCGGCGAAGACGATCCTGTTCTGCATCGCCGTCATCTGCGCGCTGCTGTTCTTCGCCACCCTGTGGCGGCGCACCTGGCAGCTGCCCGTGATCGGCTTCGGCCTGATGGTGCTCTCGGCGATCCTCATCGGCGGTCTGTACCCGGCGATCGTCCAGAAGTTCCAGGTCCAGCCCAACGAGCAGGCCAAGGAAGCGCCGTACGTCCAGAAGAACCTCAAGGCCACACGTGAGGCCTACGGCATCGACGGCGCCAAGGTCTCCGACTACTCGGGAACAAGCAAGACCAAGGACAAGTCCACGCTGCGCGACGACGTCGACTCCACGGCGAGCATCCGCATCCTGGACCCGAACATCGTCTCGCCCACGTTCCAGCAGCTCCAGCAGATCAGGAACTACTACGCGTTCCCGACCAACCTGGACGTCGACCGGTACGGCAAGGACGGTAAGGACCAGGACACGGTCATCGGTCTGCGCGAGCTGAACCTCGACGGCATCCCGAAGAACAACTGGATCAACGACCACTTCCGCTACACCCACGGCTACGGCGTGGTCGCCGCCAAGGGCACGGCCGCCGACGCCAACGGCCAGCCCGTCTTCACCGAGTCGGACCTGCCGTCCACCGGTGACCTCGGGACGTACGAACAGCAGGTCTACTACGGCGAGAAGACCACCACGTACTCGATCGTCGGCGGTCCCCAGAAGGAGATCGACTACTCCGACGACAGCGGTGAGAAGACCACCAGCTACAAGGGCAAGAGCGGTGTCAACCTCGACAACCCGATCAACCGGGCCGCGTACGCGGTGGCGTTCAACGAGCCGCAGATCCTCTACTCCGGCGCCATCGGGGAGGGTTCGCGGATCCTTTACAACCGCACCCCGAAGGAGCGCGTCGAGGCCGTCGCACCGTGGCTGACCATCGACGGAGACGCCTATCCGGCTGTCGTGGACCACAAGATCCAGTGGATCGTCGACGCGTACACGACGACCAACGGATACCCGTACGCCTCCCGTACGACTCTCGGTGACACCACGGCCGACTCGCTGACCGCGAACAACAACTCGCGCGCTGTGGTGGCCCAGCAGAACCAGGTCAACTACATCCGCAACTCGGTGAAGGCGACCGTCGACGCGTACACCGGCGAGGTCAAGCTCTACCAGTGGGACACCAAGGACCCGGTCCTGAAGACCTGGATGAAGGCCTTCCCGGGCACGGTCGAGCCCAGGACCGCCATCTCGCAGTCGCTGATGGACCATCTGCGTTACCCGCAGGACCTGTTCAAGGTCCAGCGCGAGCTGCTGACCCGCTACCACGTCACCAACCCGACGACCTTCCTCAGCGGCAGCGAGGTGTGGCAGGTCCCGGACGACCCGACCAACAAGTCGGGCAACGCGGTGCCGCCGTACTACCTGAGCATGAAGATGCCCGACCAGTCCTCGCAGGCGTTCTCGCTGACGACGACGTTCACACCCAACGGCCGGGACAACCTGAGTGCGTTCATGACGGTCGACGCCGAGGCGGGCACCCCCGACTACGGCAAGATCAGAGTCCTGAAACTGCCGACGAGCACCACGGTCGACGGACCCAAACAGGTCCAGAGCCAGTTCAACTCCGAACAGGACATCGCCGAGTCGATCAAGCTGCTGAAGGGCGGCGACTCCGACATCGAGTACGGCAACCTGCTGACCGTCCCGCTCGACGGAGGACTGCTGTACGTGGAGCCGGTCTACGTACGCGGTGGTGGACTCAAGTACCCCCTGCTGCGGAAGGTGTTGGTCAGCTACGGCGACCAGACCGCCTTCGAGAACACCCTCGACGAGGCCCTCAACAAGGTCTTCGGAGCGGAGAGTACGCCCACCCCGCCGCCGGACACGGGGACGACCAAGCCGCCGACGTCCGGCAATCCCACGGTCCAACAGGCGCTGAACGACGCCCAGAAGGCCTTCGACGCCGGTCAGGAAGCTCTGAAGAAGAACGACTGGACGGCGTACGGCCAGGCGCAGAAGGACCTGGCGGACGCCCTCAAGCGGGCCGAGGACGCGCAGTCCAAGGCCGACAGGACGAGTGGCGGCAGCAAGAGCAGCAGCAGCCCCAGTCCGAGCCCCAGCGGCAGCTCCGGCAGCGGCTGATCATGCCCGCCCCGCGTCGTGGTACGGTTGGCACACAACGACGCGGGGTGGAGCAGCTCGGTAGCTCGCTGGGCTCATAACCCAGAGGTCGCAGGTTCAAATCCTGTCCCCGCTACTGCAGTCGAAGGCCCGGATCCTCAAGGATCCGGGCCTTCGTGATGTGCGAACGCATGTGCCGGTCAGGGGGATCGTCATGCCGCCTCGGGGAGTTGGGAGAACTGTGTTTGACTTGTCTCTCTGTGGGCATGTCGACAAAACGCTGAAGTGACCTCACTGGCTGCGGTATACCAGGTGTACCCAGGTTGCAGGTGGTGCGACGATGGACGTTATGGGGGACAAGGCAACTCTGTTCGAGACAGGGCGATTTGTGCAGCCTTCCGAACCGGGCGAAGCCGGGGAGGCGGCTGAGGAGGCCGTCGAGGAAGTTCGTCAGCGGCTCGCCGCCGATGCCGGCGACGTCGAGGCGATGAGTGTCCTCGGGGCCATGCTGCTGCGCCGCGGTGATCTCGACGGAGCCGAGCCCCATCTGCGTGCCGCCACCGCCGCGGGGGACCGCGCCGCCGCCAACAACCTGGGGGTCCTTCTCCATCAGCGCGGGTACGCCGACGACGCCGCCGGATGGTGGCGGATCGCCGCCGTGGCCGGGTCCGCGGCGGCCGCGCACGCGCTGGGGCGCCATCACCGCGAGCGCGGGGACGAGCCCGCCGCCGAGTACTGGCTGCGGCAGTCCGCCGAGCAGGGGCACGCCCTGGGCGCCTACGCGCTCGCCGATCTGCTGGAGCACCGCGGGGACACCGGCGCCGAGGCCTGGATGCGGTCCGCGGCGGAGCGAGGGCACCGGGAGGCGGCGTACCGCCTGGCGCGAGCGCTCGACCGCAAGGCGGCCGGCCAGGGAGAGGACGGGGCCGACAACGGTGTCGAACTGCTCGCGCAGGCCGAGCAGTTCTACAGGCAGGCCGCCGCGCGCGGCCACCGGCGGGCCGCGCTGCACCTCGGGGCGATCCTGGAGAAGCGCGGAGAGCTCAAGGAGGCCGGGCGCTGGTATCTGACGTCCGCGAAGGACGGGGAGGCGCGGGCCGCCTGCGCGCTGGGCTTCCTGCTGCGGGACGCCGGCGACACCGAGAGCGCCGCCGTGTGGTGGCTCCGGGGCGCGCAGGACGGCGACGGCAACGCGGCCAACGCGCTCGGGGCCCTGCACGCCGAGCGCGGGGAGACGCAGACCGCCGAGCGCTGGTACCGGGCGGCGATGGACGCCGGGGACGACAACGGCGCCTACAACCTCGGGCTGCTCTGCGCCGAGCAGGGGCGGACCGCACAGGCCGAGCAGTGGTACCGCCGGGCCGCGTACGCCGGGCACCGGGAGGCGGCGAACGCGCTGGCGATCCTGCTGCTGCAGGGCGGGGACACCACCGGCGCCGAGCCGTGGTTCTCCAAGGCCGCCGAGGCCGGGAGCGTGGACGCCGCGTTCAACCTGGGGATCCTGCACGCCGGGCGGGCCGAGGACGAGGTGGCGCTGCGCTGGTACGAGCGGGCCGCTGCCGCCGGGCACACCGAGGCGGCACTGCAGGTCGGCATGGCGCGGCTGCGGGACGGGGACGAGCGGGCGGCGGAGCGGCACCTGCGCTGCGCGGCCGGAGGCGGCAGCGCGGAGGCCGCGTACCGGCTGGCGACCGTACTGGACGCCCGGCGACCGCCTGCGCCCCCGCATGAGCTCGGGGAGTCCGTGCACGAGAAGACCGAGTGCGAGGAGTGGTACGAGCGTGCGGCGTCCCAGGGGCACCGGCGGGCGCAGGTGCGGGTCGGGATGATGGCCGCGGCCCGGGGTGACGTGGTGGAGGCGGCGCGCTGGTACCGGGCGGCCGCCGAGGCGGGGTCCCGCAACGGCGCCTTCAACCTCGGGCTGCTGCTGGCCCGCGAGGGGAGCGAGCCGGAGGCAGCCGTGTGGTGGACGCGGGCCGCCGACGCGGGGCACGGCCGGGCGGCGCTGCGGCTGGCCCTGGTCTACGCGCGTCGGGGTGAGCTGGCGGAGGGGCAGCGGTGGGCGGACCGGGCGGTGTCCCTGGGGCCGCCGGAGGTGTCCGAGCGGGCGGCCCGGCTGCGGGATGCGTTGCGGGAGGAGCTGTCGGCGTAGGGCGCGGCGGCACAGCGGTTTGCTTGCCCGCGCCGGCGAGGTGCCGTGGGACGGGTGCCGCCCCAGCGGCACTGCCCGCAGGCCAGGTGGGGTGGACAACCGATTTGCCTCTGGCCGCGCCCTTCACGTAATGTTGGGTTCACCGACGCGGGGTGGAGCAGCTCGGTAGCTCGCTGGGCTCATAACCCAGAGGTCGCAGGTTCAAATCCTGTCCCCGCTACTGAAGGCCGAGGGCCGGAATCCAGAGATGGATTCCGGCCCTCGGTGTTTCCCGTCCGGGGTTTCCGGTGTGCGGGGGTCCTCTGTCCGCGGGGCGGTTACGCCGCCGCGCAGTTCGGGCAGATGCCGCGGTACGTGACCTCGACGTCCGAGACGGTGAAACCGAAGCGCTCCGTGTCGGGGAGGTCGGCGAGCGGGTTGCCGCTCGGGTGGACGTCGCGGATCGCGCCGCACTGGGCGCAGACCAGGTGGTGGTGCGGACGGTGCGCGTTCGGGTCGTACCGCTTGGCGCGCTTGTCGGTGGAGACCTCGAGCACCTCGCCGAGGGAGACCAGCTCGCCCAGCGTGTTGTAGACGGTCGCGCGGGAGATCTCGGGCAGCTTGGCGACGGCCCGGGAGTGGACCTCGTCGGCGGTGAGATGCACGTGCTCGCCGCCGAGAACCTCGGCCACGACGCGCCGCTGCGCGGTCATCCGCCATCCGCGTCCGCGCAGCCGTTCCAGAAGGTCACTCATGAAATCCAGCCTAACAGCAGGGGGACCACTTTCCGAACAGGTGTGAGTTTGGATCGCTGCTCGACTTGGACTGAGTCCAATGCGGGCTTCCGGTCCCCCCGCGCGGTCAGGCGGGCACGTGCTGGCGGGCCGGTGCCCAGCAGCGGATGATGTCGCGGACCGAGACGATGCCGGCCGGCTCGCCCCGGTCGAGGACGATGAGATGGCGGAAACCGCCGTGGGCCATGGCGCGGGCCGCCTCCTCCAGCGTCCAGGACGGGGCGGCGAAGACGACGTCGTTGGTGGTGTGGTCGTGGGCTCGCTCGGTGTCGGGGCTCTGGCCCAGGCCGACGGAGTTGAGGATGTCGCGTTCGGTGAGGATGCCGATACCGCCGGCGTCCGGGTCGAGGACCAGGGCCGCGCCGACACGGCGGGCGGACATCAGGGCTGCGGCCTGGCGGAGGGTGTGGGCGGGCCCGATGGTCAGAACCACCGTGCTCATGGCGTCGCGGACGAGCATGGACGGAGCCACCTCCAAAGGAATCCACTTGGTTCCAGGATTCACAAGTTCACAAGTGGGGGGACTCTCAGAGTCGCAGGTAAAGCGGGGGTCAACAAGAGGGCGCGTGCGGCCAATTGAGGGCGCACGCGCTCATCTGTGCTTTTGCGCGTGCGCCTCAGTAGCGCTCATTGAGATAGCCCAGCAACTCGTCGTGCAGCAGGCCGTTCGACGCGGCCGCGTTGCCGCTGTGCGGGCCCGGGCGGCCGTCGAGGCCGGTGAAGGCGCCGCCGGCCTCGGTGACGATGATCGTGTTGGCGGCCATGTCCCAGAGGGAGAGCTCCGGCTCGGCGCAGATGTCGACCGCGCCCTCGGCGACCAGCATGTACGGCCAGAAGTCGCCGTACGCGCGCGTGCGCCACACCTCGCGGGTCAGGTCCAGGAAGCCGCCCAGCCGGCCCTGGTCCTCCCAGCCGGTCAGGGAGGAGTAGGCGAACGAGGCGTCCGACAGCTTCGCGACGCGGGAGACCTGCAGACGGGAGGCGGAGGAGAGGCTGCGGCCGGTGAAGGCGCCGTGGCCCTTCGCGGCCCACCAGCGGCGGCCCAGAGCGGGGGCGGAGACGACGCCGACGACGGGCTGGAAGCCGGTCTCACCGGCCTCCATCAGGGAGATCAGGGTCGCCCACACCGGGACACCGCGCACGTAGTTCTTGGTGCCGTCGATCGGGTCGATCACCCATCGGCGGGGGCCGCTGCCGTCCAGGCCGTACTCCTCGCCGAGGACCGCGTCGCGGGGGCGGGCGCGCTGGAGCTGGCCGCGGATGAGCTCCTCCGCCGCCTTGTCCGCTTCACTCACCGGGGTCATGTCCGGTTTCGTCTCGACCTTGAGGTCGAGCGCCTTGAAGCGGGACATCGTTGCCGCGTCGGCGGCGTCCGCGAGGACGTGGGCGAAACGGAGATCGTCGAGGTAGTCCGGCATGGAACGAACGCTATCCGGCGAGGTCGCGCTGGGGCCACCAGGCCATGCTCACGGTTTGGCGGCACATTGTTCGCCTCCGGGCCGGCACACGCCGGTCGAGGGGCGCCCCCGCGTGCGCTCGCGAACCCTTGACAGCGCCCTTGTGCGCGTCAAATCTGGGCGCAGAGCCGCTCGCCCCAGGGAGGCGATGATGCCTGCAGCGCGGGAATCCCTACTGGACGCCGCGTACACGGCGCTGGCGCGCCGACCATGGTCCGCCGTACGGATGGTGGACGTCGCCTCGGCGGCCGGAGTATCCCGGCAGACCCTCTACAACGAGTTCGGCAGCAAGGAGGGGCTCGCCAGGGCGCTCGTGAGAAGGGAGGCCGACGGCTATCTCGCCGGGGTCGAGCGTGCGCTCGCCACGCACAGCGACGCCCGCGACCGGCTGACCGCGACCGCCGAATGGACCACGTCCACGGCGCGCGAGAACGCACTCGTACGGGCCATGCTGACCGGCTGTTGGAGTGAACGGCTGCCCTCGCCGACGCTGTCCGCGGTGCCGTCCTCCTCCGCGGTGCCGGCGCAGCGGCGGGCGGACGGTCCGCTGCCGGCCCCCGGTGACTTCGTGGCGATCGTCCGGGACCGGGCCGTGGCGGTGCTGTCGAAGCCGGGGGCGGTCAAGTCGGACACGGCGGATCTGGCACGCTCCTGCGAACTGGTCGTACGGCTTGCCCTGTCCTGCGTGGCGGCGCCGCCGGGACAGGGCGGGGTGGCGGACCTGGTCCGCTCGGCACTGCCGCGGCAGACGGTGTGAGGGGTCGCTTCGGCCGCGGTGCGGGCAGGACCTGGTAGGCGCCGGGAGAACGGGAGTTGACGCGGGTCAGCAGACGGTTCCGAGGTTCTCCGAAGTCGTCTAGTGCGCGGAACCCGAGAGCTGGAGGCCGATCACGCCCACGATCACCAGGCTGATCGAGACGAGCTTCAGTGTCGACACCAGGTCGCCGAGGAAGATCATGCCGTAGATCGCGGTGCCCGCCGCGCCGATGCCGGTCCACACGGCGTAGGCGGGGCCGACGTCCAGCTTCCTCAGGGACAGGGTGAGCAGGCCGAAGCTGCCCAGGGCGAAGACGCAGAACGCGATCGTCGGCCACAGGCGGGTGAAACCGTGGGAGAGCTTGAGGCACACGGCGAAACCCGTTTCGAGCACCCCGGCCACCACTACCAGCAGCCACGCCATGTGCTGTCCTCCCGTATGTCCGGCTCGGTGCGATTATGCACTTACCGGGCCGGCGGCCTCACAAACAACGTGGAGGTCAGTCGCCCTCCGTGCGCTCCCGTGTGGACAGCAGGCGGCGCAGTGAATAGAGGCGGGCCGGGTCCGCGTGGCCCTCGGCGACCCACGCGTCCAGAGCGCAGTCCTGCTCGTCGTGACTGCACGCGCGCGGACAGCCCTCCGTGCCCGGTTCCAGGTCGGGGAAGGCGTGGATGACGCGGGACGGGTCGATGTGGTGCAGGCCGAAGGACCGTACGCCCGGGGTGTCGATGACCCAGCCGTCGTCGCTGTCCGCGAGCGGCAGGGCGAGCGCCGAGGTGGTGGTGTGGCGGCCTCGGCCCGTCACCGCGTTCACATGTCCGGTCGAACGCCGCTGTTCCTGCGGGACCAGTGCGTTGACCAGGGTCGTCTTGCCGACGCCCGAGTGACCGACGAACGCCGTGATCCTGCCGTCGAGTTGCTCGCGCACGCGGGCCACCGCGCTGCCGTTCTCCAGTTCCTCGCGGCTGGTCACGACGTACGGGATGTCGAGGGCGCCGTACAGCTCGAGGAGCTTGTCGGGCGGGGCGAGGTCCGACTTCGTCAGCACCAGCAGCGGGGTCAGTCCGCCGTCGAACGCCGCGACCAGGCAGCGGTCGATGAGGCGCGGGCGGGGTTCCGGGTCGGCCAGGGCGGTGACGATGGCGAGCTGGTCGGCGTTGGCGACGACCACGCGCTCGTACGGGTCGTCGTCATCGGCGGTGCGGCGCAGGACCGAGGTGCGCTCCCCGATGCGGACGATGCGCGCGAGGGTGTCCTTCTTGCCGGACAGGTCGCCGACGAGGGCCACACGGTCGCCGACGATCGCCGCCTTGCGGCCCAGTTCGCGGGCCTTCATCGCCAGCACGATCCGGTCGTCGACCAGGCAGGTCAGCCGGCCCCGGTCGACGGTGAGGACCATGCCCTCGGCCGCGTCCTCGTGGGCGGGGCGGATGTGTGTACGGGGCCGGGTGCCCTTGCGGTTCGGGCGGCTGCGGATGTCGTCCTCGTCGGTGTGCTTGCCGTAACGGCGCATGACTGGTCCTTGCCGTCCTCTACGCCTCGAGCATCCCGGCCCACATGTCGGGGAAGTCCGGCAGGGTCTTGGCCGTCGTCGCCACGTTCTCGATCTGCACGCCCCCGACCGCGAGGCCGATGATCGCGCCGGCCGTCGCCATGCGGTGGTCCTCGTACGTGTGGAAGATCCCGCCGTGCAGCTTGCGCGGGCGGATGTGCAGGCCGTCGGCGGTCTCGGTGACGTCACCGCCGAGCTCGTTGATCTCCTTGGTGAGCGCGGCCAGCCGGTCCGTCTCGTGCAGCCGCAGATGGGCCACGCCCCGGAGGGTGGAGGGGGAGTCCGCGAGGGCCGCGACCGCGGCGATGCCCGGGGTCAGCTCGCCGACCTCGCTGAGGTCCACGTCGATACCGTGGACCGCGCCCGAACCGGTGAACTCCAGCCCGTACTCGGTCAGTTCGCAGGTACCGCCCATCTCGGTGAAGATCTCCCGCAGCCTGTCGCCGGGCTGCGTGGTGCGGGACGGCCAGTCGGGGATCACGACCTTGCCGCCGGTCACCAGGGCCGCCGCCAGGAACGGCTGCGCGTTGGACAGGTCCGGCTCGATGGTCAGGTCCCGGCCGAGCAGCGCGCCCGGCGTCACCCGCCACACATTGGGCTCGCCGCCCGACTCCGGAGTGTCCACCTGGGCGCCGACCGC
Organism: Streptomyces guryensis; assembly: GCF_021261325.1. GTDB lineage: Bacteria > Actinomycetota > Actinomycetes > Streptomycetales > Streptomycetaceae > Streptomyces > Streptomyces guryensis. The sequence continues at coordinate 487,389 of NZ_JAJSBI010000003.1, forward strand.
GCGCAGCATGTCGACGGTCATGCGGATGTGCGGGAGGGAGGGCAGGGAGCCGCCGATGTGACGGACCTCGACGCCCTGGTTGAAGCGCGGGCCGGAGAGCAGCAGGGCGCTCACGAACTGGGAGGACGACGACGCGTCGATCTCCACCGGGCCGCCGTCCAGGGCGCCCCCGCCGTGCACCGTCAGCGGCAGCGCGCCGCGGCCGTCGTCGTCGATCCGGGCGCCGAGCACGCGCAGGGCGTCGATCACGCCGTTCAGGGGGCGCTCGTACGACCGCGGGTCGCCGTCGAAGCGGATGGGGCCGTCGGCGAGCGCGGCCACCGGGGGCAGGAAGCGCATCACCGTGCCTGCGTTGCCGACGTCGACCGTGGCCGGGCCGTGCAGGCCGGTCGGGAGCACCCGCCAGGTCTCGCCGGTGCCGTCGGGGCCGACGCCCTCCTCGATGTCGACGCCCATCGCCCGCAGGGCCTCGGCCATCAGCAGGGTGTCGCGGGAGCGGAGGGGGCGGCGCAGCCAGCCCGGTTCGCTCGCCAGCGCCGCCAGGACGAGGGCGCGGTTGGTGACGGATTTGGACCCCGGTACGTGGACCGTCGCGTCGACGGCTCCGCTCGCGAGGGGGGCGGGCCAGAGGGCGGTGTGTGCGGGGGTTGTCGCCATGGGGCCACTTTATAAGCAGGGGGTTGTGCGGGCCGCCCTGCATCTGCCGCGCCATCGTGGCTGGTCGTGCAGTTCCCCGCGCCCCTGGGGTGGCTGATCACACCTCCAGCAGCCAGCGCCCGCCGCCTATCAGCGAGCACAGGCTCACCGCGTGGAAGAGGAACAGCCACAGTCCCGCCGGTACATGCGTCAGCCGTGACAGTTGGTCCGCGTCCGAGTCGCCCGCGCCCCCGCGGCTCCGTTTCGCCTGCAGCTCGAACGCCGGGCGTACTCCGCCGACCAGCAGGAACCACACCACCGCGTACGCGAACGCCGCCTGGACCTGAGGACCCGCCAGCCATGACACCAGGAGGAACGTGCCGCCGGTCAGGACCACCGTCAGCGCGCCGTACGCGTTGCGGATCATCACCAGCATGGCGACGAGCAGGGCCGTCGCCAGCCACAGCAGCAGGGTGATGTGGCCCGCGGCGAGCAGGGCCGCGCCGCCCAGGCCGAGGAGTGGGGGAGCGGTGTAGCCGGCGGCCGCGGTGAGGATCATGCCGAGGCCGTGCGGCTTGCCGCGGCTGACGGTGAGGCCGCTGGTGTCGGAGTGCAGCCGTATGCCCGTGAGCTGGCGGCCGGTGAGCAGGGCGATCAGGCCGTGGCCGCCCTCGTGGGCGATGGTGATGGCGTTGCGCGAGAGGCGCCAGAAGTTGTGCGGGACGACCACGGCCAGGGCGGCGACCAGAGTCGCGATCACCACCCAGAGGTCGGGGTCCGGCTGGCTGCCGGAGACCTGGTCCCAGAGGGAGGCCAGCGAGTCGGATGCGATGGTGGGCATGTTCGGCTGTGGCTCCCTGGAGTCGTGTCGAATCTGGCAGTGTGGCACGTATGTGCGGACGGTATGCAGCGAGTCGTAGGCCCGAGGATCTCGCAGGAATCTTTGAGGTCGAGAAGTGGGAACCCGAGGAGACCCTGGAGCCCGACTACAACGTCGCCCCCACCAAGGAGGTCTACGCCGTCCTGGACCGCCCTCTCAAGGACGTCGACGACCGGCGGCCGGTTCGGCAGCTGCGCAAGTTGAAGTGGGGCCTGGTGCCGTCCTGGTCGAAGACCCCGGAGGGCGGGGCGCGGATGATCAACGCGCGTGCGGAGACCGTCCACGAGAAGCCGTCGTACAAGCGGGCCTTCACCTCCCGCCGCTGCATCATCCCCGCCGACGGCTACTACGAGTGGGTCACCGCCAAAGAGGAGCGGGACCTGGAGGTCGAGGGGAAGAAGAAGCGGCCTCGTAAGCAGCCGTACTTCGTGCTGCCCGCCGACGGGTCGGTCTTCGCGATGGCCGGGCTGTACGAGTTCTGGCGGGACAAGACCCTGCCGGACGACCACCCGCAGGCATGGTGGGTCACCTGCTCCGTGATCACGACCGAGGCGGAGACGACACCGCTCGCCGTAGCCCCGGCCGAAGGCCCGCACGCGCTCGCCGACATCCACCCCCGGATGCCGCTGATGCTCACCCCGGACCGCTGGGACGCCTGGCTCGACCCGGCACGCACCGACCCCGACGGCCTGCGGTCGCTGCTGGAGCCGCCGCCCGCCGGGCTGATGCGCGCCTATCCCGTGTCCATCTCCGTCAGCAACGTCCGCAACAACGGACCGGAGCTGCTGAAGGAACTCGAGGGCCCAGAAGAGGGCACACTCTTCTGATGTGACAGATCTGACAGAAGTGACACAGGACGTCGAGACCGATGCCGGCCCGGCGCGCGTCACCTGGCGCCACGCCGGGCAGCCGCGGCTCGTCCTGGCCGTCAGTCACGGCGCCGGCGGCGGCATCGGGGCACGGGACCTGCAGGCCCTCGCCCGGGTCCTGCCGGGACACGGAGTGACCGTCGCCCTCGTCGAGCAACCCTGGCGGGTGGCCGGCAAGAAGCTGGCGCCCGCTCCGAAGACGCTCGACCTCGGGTGGCGGGGGATCTGGCCCGCGCTCGCCGAGCCCGGACTGCCGGTGATCTCGGGTGGTCGCAGCGCGGGCGCCCGGGTCGCCTGCCGCACCGCCACCGAGCTCGGCGCGCACGCCGTCCTCGCCCTCAGCTTTCCACTGCACCCGCCGGGCAGGCCCGAGAAGTCCCGTGCCGAGGAACTGCTCGGGTCCGGGGTGCCCACCCTCGTCGTACAGGGCGGCAACGACCCCTTCGGAAAGCCCGGGGAGTTCCCGGAGGGGGCGTACGAGCTGGTCGAGGTTCCGCACGGCGACCACGGGTTCGCCGTGCCGAAGCGGGCGGAGATCTCGCAGGAGCAGGCGCTGGAGATCGTCACGGACGGTGTCACCCAGTGGACCGCGTCACTCGGGTGAGGGCTGGGAATGCTGCGCGGGCGGTCACTGTTGAGGCGGACAGAAGTGCTGGAGACCAGCACCGATCGTCGTGGGAGAGGGAGTCCGCCGCATGGGTTCGACCGTATGCCCGAGCCGCAGCAGCCGCACTGACCTGGACTGGACGGTGCTGACTGCGGCCAAGACCACCCCTATTCGGGGGGCGGCGGGGACGGGTCGTCGTCTATCCTCCGATTCTGGCGACACCGGTTTCGGTGCTGCCCGCAATCTTGAGGAGGTGGGTCCGGTCACTGGGATCGACGCAGGGACCGACAACGGCCAGGCGGAGCTGCCCGAGGGCCAGGGCATCAGCGCGGAGTCGACGGCGGAGCGCAGCGCGCGCTTCGAGCGGGACGCGCTCGAATTCCTCGACCAGATGTACTCGGCCGCCCTGCGCATGACGCGCAACCCGGCCGACGCCGAGGACCTGGTGCAGGAGATGTACGCCAAGGCGTACGCGTCCTTCCACCAGTTCCGCGAAGGCACCAATCTCAAGGCGTGGCTGTACCGGATCCTCACCAACACCTTCATCAACTCGTACCGCAAGAAGCAGCGTGAACCCCAGCGCTCGGCGGCCGAGGAGATCGAGGACTGGCAGCTCGCCCGCGCCGAGTCGCACATGTCGACCGGTCTGCGCTCCGCGGAGTCGCAGGCGCTCGACCACCTGCCCGACTCGGACGTGAAGGAAGCGCTCCAGGCGATCCCCGAGGAGTTCCGCATCGCCGTGTATCTCGCGGACGTCGAGGGCTTTGCGTACAAGGAGATCGCGGACATCATGGGGACACCCATCGGTACGGTGATGTCCCGGCTGCACCGGGGCCGCCGTCAACTGCGCGGCATGCTCGAGGACTACGCGCGCGAGCGCGGGCTGGTCCCGGCCGGCGCCGGAGAGTCGGACGAAGCGAAAGGCTCGGGCTCATGAGCTGCGGAGAGCCGCACGAGACGGACTGCAGTGAGGTCCTCGACCATCTCTACGAGTTCCTCGACAGTGAGATGCCGGACGTCGATCGCGACAAGTTCAAGCAGCACTTCACGGAGTGCTCGCCGTGCCTCGAGAAGTACGGCCTGGAGCAGGCCGTGAAGAAACTGGTCAAGCGGTGCTGCGGCCATGACGACGTACCGACCGACCTGCGCGCCAAGGTCCTCGGGCGGCTCGACCTGATCCGCTCCGGACAGGCCGTCCCCGAGCACGACGTCACCGCGACCCCGCAGGAGTCCTGAACTCCCCCGGACCTTCGTCCGGAACGGCTGGAACGGGCTGTCGTCACTCGAACGTGCTAATCCGCGGTTCATAAGCCCGCGGACTCCCCCCGGCTCGCCCTAGTCTCCTCACCCGGAGCAGGTTCGGCCGGGAGGGGCGTGATGGAGGCGGTTCCGGCACGGGCACGCGCGTACGTCGCCTGTACGGTCCTCGGCGCGCTGTTCTGCCTGCGTCCGCTGCTCGCCGTCCACACCTCCTGGCGGGCCGTCGCCCTGCTCGCCCTGCTGTACGCGGGCTGCGAGCAGGCCGCCGCCCGATGGCGCTTTGCCGGAACGTTCTACCCGGTGCTGCTCGCCGCTGCCTTCCTGCTGCCGCCCCCTGCCGCCGCCCTGGTCGCGCTGCCGGGGGCGCTGCTCTCCCGGGTCGACCAGCGGCCGCGCCGGCTGCGGCGGAGCTGGCGCGCCGCCCAGCTGGTCCTCGGCGTGTGGGCCGCGGGCCGCGTGCACTGGTCGCTGGGCGGGCGGGACGCCGTCGTCGGCTCCCACTTCCCGTACGCGCTCGTGCCCGCGGGCGCCGCGGTACTGGCCTTCTGCCTGGTGCTGACCGCCCTCGACGGGGGGATCCGCGCGCTGGCCGAGCGGGTACCGGTCCGGCGGGCCTGGCGCGGGCTGTTCGTACGGTCCCTCGCGCCCGTGGTCGTGCACGGCCTCGCCGGGCTGATGATGGCCGTCCTGTGGCGCAGCCCGTACGGGCCCGTCGCCGCGCTGCTCGTGCTGCTGCCGATGTGCGTGTCCTGGTGGGTGTTCACGCAGTACCACCGGGAGCGCGCCGCCCACCAGGCGACGATCCGGGCGCTGGTGCAGGCCGTCGACATCAAGGACGAGTACACCCGCGGTCACAGCGAGCGGGTCGGCCAGGCCTCCATGATGATCGCCCGGGAACTCGGCATGGACGACGAGCGCGTCGAGGTCCTCAGGTTCGCCGGAATCCTGCACGACGTGGGCAAACTCGGCGTCCCCACACGGCTGTTGAGGAAGGACGGGCCGCTCACCCCCGAGGAACGCCGGGTGATCGAACTGCATCCCGAGTACGGCCACGAAATGGTGCGCGGAATCGGTTTTCTGGGCGAGGCCCGGGCCGCCGTACTCCACCACCACGAACGGCTGGACGGCAGCGGATACCCGTACGGGCTGCGCGGAACCCAGATCCCCGAGTCGGCACGGGTGGTGGCCGTCGCGGACGCCTTCGACGCGATGACGTCCACGCGGTGCTACCGGCGCGCCCGGCCCGTCCCGGTCGCCCTGGAGGAGCTGGAGCGGTGTGCGGGGGCGCAGTTCGACCCCCGCATGGTCGCGGCACTGGTGCAGGCGCTCGGCCGGTGCGGCTGGCATCCGGCCGTCACCGCGGAGGAGCAACCGCGCCTTCCCGCTCCGACCGCGGCCGTCTCCAGCCGGCCCGGAGCCCGCGGATGAGCGCCCGGTGGTCGCGGCGGGGGAGCAACTCTGCCTTCCCGTACCCGCCGCGGTTGTTTCCAGCGGGCGGGGGGCCCTTGGGGGAGTGCCGGGTGGTCGTGGCGGAGGGGCAAGTCTGGCTGCTCGCGCCTGCTGCCGTCGTTTCCAGCGGGCCGGGGGCTCGCGGATGAGCGCCCGGTGGTCGCGGCGGGGGAGCAACTCTGCCTTCCCGTACGCGCCGCGGTTGTTTCCAGCGGGCGGGGGGCCCTTGGGGGAGTGCCGGGTGGTCGTGGCGGAGGGGCAAGTCTGGCTGCTCGCGCCTGCTGCCGTCGTTTCCAGCGGGCCGGGGGCTCGCGGATGAGCGCCCGGTGGTCGCGGCGGGGGAGCAACTCTGCCTTCCCGTACCCGCCGCGGTTGTTTCCAGCGGGCCGGGGGCCCTTGGGGGAGTGGCCGGTGGTCGTGGCGGGGGAGCAACCACGCCTTCACGCGCCTGCCGCGGCCGTCTCCAGTGGGCCGGGGGCCCTCGGATGAGCGCCCGGCCGCCGCTGACGCTCCTCATCCACTCCTGTGCCGCCCTGGTCGCCGCCGTGTCCCTCGCCGTCACCCACCGGGCCGGCCTGGAGGAGCGCCCCACCGCGCTCGCCTTCGGCCTGCTCGTCACCGTCGGCGAGCTCACCCGCTGGACCGGTGCCCGGGTGCGGGAGGCCGCACCGCTCGGAGCCGCCGGCGCGATGGCGTACGCACTGCTCGGGGAGGATGCCGGGCAGCCCACCCACCACGGTGTCACCCAGGTCGTCGCCGTCGTCCTCGCCGCCTCCCTCATCGGCAGCGTGCCGCACATCGCCTGCGGACGCGGGCCCGTGCTCGACCACCTCGCGCGGCGCGTGCTCACCGTCGGATTCGCCGCCGTCTGCTTCCAACCCCTGTACAACCGGGGCGCGTTCGGCGCATGGCGCGGCCCCGGCTACGCCCTGCTGCTCCTGGCCCTGCTCGCGCTCACCGCGCTGTGCGACGCCGTGCTCGCCGCCGCGCTCGCACACTCCCGTACCCGGTGGCCCTTCGGCCCGCTGCTCCGGGACGAACTGCACGCCCTCCTCGGCATCGGCTCGGCCGTGTGCGCCACGGGCGCGGTGATGGCGCTCGCGGTCGCCGTCGTCGGGCTGTGGGCGCTGCCGGTGTTCTCGCTGCCGCTGCTGCTCACCCAGTTGTCCTTCCGCCGGTACGCCGCCGTGCGGACCACCTACCGGCAGACCATCACCTCCCTGGCCCGCGCCACCGAGATCGCCGGGTACACCCCCGCCGGGCACGCTCGCCGCGTGGCCGCCCTCAGCCGCGCCGTCGGGCGCGACCTGGGACTCACCCGGCCCGAACTGACCGTGCTGGAGTACGCCGCCCTCATGCACGACATCGGCCAGCTGAGCCTGGTCGACCCGGTACCGGCCGGCGCCACTGCCGTACTGCCCACGGCCGAGCAGCGCCGCATCGCCCTGCTCGGCGGGGCCGTCGTACGCCAGACCGGGGTGGACCCGGCGGTCGCCGTGGTCGTCGAGCGGCAGGCCGACCCCTACCGGGAGCAGCCCCTCGCCGCCCGGATCGTGCGAGCCGTCAACGCGTACGAGGAGAAAGCACGCGACGCGGGGCCGGGCGGGCCCCTGACGGCGCTGGAGGAGCTGCGGCTCGCCACCGCCGGGGACTATGCGCCCGAAGTGGTGGAATCGCTGGCCCGGGTCCTCGCACGGGACTGTCTGACCCTGCCCGCGGCTGGGTAACCCATGGGTAATGAGCGCCCTTCCAGCCGTACGTGGTTGGATGCGAATGAGAGGGTGTGTCCGGGGGCAGCACTAGCCAGCCCACTCCACGGAACTGGCAGGGAATCGTGAGGATCTTCGGCAAGGGACGGCACCGGCCCTCCGCCTCCTGGCGGCAGGCCACCGATCGGGCCTTCACGCTCATCGGGGACGGCCGGTACGAGGACGCGGGCGCGCTGCTGACACGTGCCGCCGACCTGGAGCCCTGGCTGTCCGAGTCCTGGTTCAACCTCGCCCTGCTGCACAAGTTCCGGCACGACTGGGAGCAGGCCCGCGCCGCGGGACTGCGGGCCGTCGCGCTGCTGGACCGGGAGACCGGCGCCCCCGACTGGTGGAACGTCGGCATCGCGGCCACCGCCCTGCAGGACTGGCCGCTGGCCCGGCGGTCCTGGCAGGCGTACGGGCTGCGGGTGCCGGGGGCCGCCGCGGCGAACGGTGAGCCCGTCGGGATGGAGCTGGGCAGCGCTGCCGTGCGGCTCTCCCCGGAGGGGGAGGCCGAGGTGGTGTGGGGGCGGCGGCTGGACCCCGCGCGGATGGAGGTCCTGTCCATTCCGCTGCCGTCCTCCGGGCGCCGGTGGGGTGAGGTCGTGCTGCACGACGGGGTGCCCCACGGGGAGCGGACGACCGCCGCCGGGCACGCCTACCCCGTGTTCGACGAGATCGAGCTGTGGGCGCCGTCGCCGGTGCCGACGTGGGTGGTGCTGTTGGAGGCCGCCACGGAGGCGGACAGGGATGCCTTGGAGCAGCTGGCCGCGGACGCGGGGTTCGCGGCGGAGGACTGGTCGTCGTCCGTGCGACTGCTGTGTCGGATGTGCTCCGAGTCGCGGATGCCGTCCGATGAGGGTGATGGGGAGCATCTTGATCCCCATGATCACAGCGAGCCCGGGCATCCGGGGCCGTTGGGGCATCGGACGGATGGGCAGTTGTGGGTGCCCGAGCGGGAATGCGGGGTGGCTGCTCCGGCTTCCCTGGTGAGGGGGCTGCTGGACGGGTGGGTCGCCGATAGCCCGGATTCTCGTGACTGGCGGGATCTCGAAGAGGTGTGCTGAGGATCGCGGCCGGATGCGGGTTCGTCGCGGCTGGTCGCGCCCACGTGGCGGAGCCGCATATCGACACGGACCCGCCCCCCTGATGGGGGCGCTTCCCCGTACCCTGTATCCGCAGCAACCCCCGGTTTTTGAGGAAGGCATACGTCGGCATGGCGCAGCAGGACACCGATCAGCAGCACGTGGGCGTGCTCCCCGTGGACGACGAGGGCTTCGTCAACGACACCGAGGAGACCGAGGAGCGCGAGAACGCCTGGCGTGAGCGGGGCACCTCGCGGCCGATCACCGTCGTCGGGAACCCGGTGCTGCACAAGGAGTGCAAGGACGTCACCGAGTTCGGCGAGGAGCTGCAGCAGCTGGTCGCGGACATGTTCGCCTCGCAGCGCACCGCCGAGGGTGTGGGCCTGGCCGCCAACCAGATCGGCGTCGACCTGAAGGTCTTCGTCTACGACTGCGGCGACGACGAGGGCCGGCGGCACGTCGGTGTCGTCTGCAACCCCAAGCTGGTCGACCTGCCCGCCGACCGGCGTCGCCTGGACGACAGCAACGAGGGCTGCCTGTCCGTGCCCACCGCGTACGCGCCGCTCGCCCGCCCCGACTACGCCGAGGTGACCGGCCAGGACGAGCAGGGCAACCCGATCAAGGTCCGCGGCACCGGCTACTTCGCCCGGTGCCTGCAGCACGAGACGGACCACCTGTACGGCTACCTCTACATCGACCGCCTGTCCAAGCGCGAGCGCAAGGACGCGCTGCGGCAGATGGCCGAGAACGAGCCCCGCTACCCCGTCGTCGCGAACGACTGAGAAACCCCGGCGCCGCTCAGGCGGCCGCCTCGGGTCCTCTGAAGGTGCGGCGGTAGGCGTTCGGAGTCGTGCCGATCGCCTGGACGAACTGGTGGCGCAGCGCGGCCGCGTTGCCGAAGCCCGCCCGGCCCGCGATCGCGTCCACCGTCTCGTCCGTCCCCTCCAGCAACCGCTGGGCCAGCAGCACGCGTTGCCGCAGGATCCAGCGGTAGGGAGTCGTCCCCGTCTCCTGCTGGAAGCGGCGGGCGAAGGTGCGCGGCGACATGTGGGCGCGGTCGGCGAGCTGCTCGACCGTGACGTCCTCGTCGAGGTGCCGCTCCATCCACACCAGCACCTCGGCGACCGTGTCGCCGTGCGAACGGGGCAGCGGGCGCTCGATGTACTGGGCCTGCCCGCCGTCCCGGTGCGGCGGCACCACCATCCGCCGGGCGATCTTGTTGGCGACCTCCGGGCCCTGCTCCTTGCGCACGAGGTGCAGACAGGCGTCGATGCCGGCGGCGGTGCCCGCGGAGGTGATCACCGGGTCCTCGTCGACGTACAGGACGTCGGGCTCGACCGTCAGCCGCGGGTACGCCCGCGCCAGCTCCTCCGCGTGGTGCCAGTGCACGGCGCAGCGCCGGCCGTCGAGCAGCCCGGCCGCGGCGACCACGAAGACGCCGGAGCAGACACTGAGGATCCGGGCGCCCCGGTCGGCCGCGCGCCGCAGCGAGTCAAGCAGCTCGGGCGGGAACTCCCGGGTCGCGAAGCCGGCGCCGGCCGGTACCGCGATGAGGTCGGCCTCCTCCAGCCGCTCCGGACCGTGCTCCACGTTCATGGAGAAGCCCGCGCGCGTGTTCAGCACCGGCCCCTCGGCCGAGGCGACCGCGAAGTCGTAGACGGGCAGCCCGTCGTCGCTGCGGTCGGTGCCGAACACCTCGCAGACGACGGCCAGTTCGAAGGGATTCACGCCGTCCAGGACGACGGCGGCGACGTTCTGCAGCATGCCGTCCAGTGTGCCTCGTCATTGGCAGCATTTCGAGGGTCTACGGCAGTCCTGCCACTGTCTGTCAGGAGCTATCGGCGCGACAGTGGTGTCCATGGATACGGCACACCTCGAAGGACTGATCGGAATGCTGACCGTTCTCGCCATCCTCGTTCTCCTGGTCCTCCCGTCCGTGCTCGGTATCGCGCGCGACCGTCGCATCGCCCGGCAGATCCGCGAGGCCGAGCAGGCCCGCCGGGAGGCCGAGGACCTCGGCCCCACCGGGCGTCCCGCCCGCCGGCAGCGCTACTTCACCACCACGGTGACCCACCACTCCTGAATCCCCAGGCACGAGACCTGGCCGGGCTGTTTGGCGCACAGTGGCCGCGTGGACTGCAGCCGGGTCTTCCCGTCCGCCACGGCCTTGAAGGCGGCGCTCGCATCGCCGGGCTGCAGGACGAAGCCGCTGTTGGCGGCCTTCAGGACGGAGCCGTTCGCGGTGACCGGCTTCCAGGGCCGCTTCGCGGTTCCGTCCAGGCTGATCCGGACGGTGTCGCCCACCGCCAGACAGACCGTACGGCCGCTGTCGGCGGCGCCGAGCGTCGATGCCGTTGTACAGCCGCCCGTGGGACCGGGTGTCGGGCTGGCCGGGGGGCTCTTCTTGGGGGTGGGGGAGGGCGACACGGCGTTGCCGTTTCCGCCCTTGCCGCTGTCGGTCTGGCTGCCGCAGCCGGCCAGGGCGAGGGTGAGTGCCGCGAGGGCGAGGGTCGTGTGGTGGATCGTTCGGCGCATGGGGGGCCTCCTCTCCGGTGTGACGTGTCACGCGCGCATCCGGATCCACTCCTGACGCATACCCGGGCCCCGGCCGCGAAGGCGGCGACCGGGGCCCGGGGTCAAAAAGGATCGATCGGGATCAGCTGGTCGTGACGGCGGTGTCGTCGAGGACGAAGCTGGTCTGGAGCGAGGAGTCCTCGACACCGCTGAACTTCAGGGTGACGGTCGAGCCCGCGTACGAGCTCAGGTCGAAGGACTTCTGGGCGTAGCCGGAGGCGGCGTTGAGGTTCGAGTACGTCGCCAGGGTGGTCGAACCGGCGCTGACCGTCAGTTTGTCGTACGCGGTGCTGCCGGTCTCCGCGGTGTCGATGTGCAGGTAGAAGGTGAAGGTGGCCTTGCAGCCGCTCGGCACGGTCACCGACTGGGACAGCGTGTCGGTGTGCGAGGAGCCGTACCCGTCCAGCCAGGCGTAGTACGAACCGGCGTGCGCCGACTCACTGCTGGAGTTGGTGATGACACCGCTGGACGCGGTCCAGGTGGTGTTGCCCGACTCGAAGCCGGGGTTGCCGAGGAGCTGCGAGGAGGTGCAGGTGCCGCCGCCGGAGCCGACCGTCCAGCTGAAGGAGGTCGAGCCGGAGGCGCCGGTCGAGTCCTTGGCGGTGACGGTGACCTGGTAGGTGCCCGCGGTGGACGCCGTACCGGAGATCAGGCCGGTGGAACTGCTGATCGACAGCCCGGTCGGCAGGCCGCTCGCGCTGTAGGTCAGGGTCGCGCCCGCGCTGTCGCTCGCGCTGATCTGCAGGCTGACCGAGCCGCCGGTCGTCGTCGACTGGCTGCCCGGGTTGGTGACGCTCACCGTGTTGCCGGAGGTGCTGCCCGACGTGAAGGCGGTGGTGCCGTTGGGGGTGCCCCAGCCGGTCGGGCCGTCGTAGCCGGTCTCGGCGGTGCAGAAGTACGCCGTGGAGCAGGAGCCGTTGTTGCCGCTGGTGACGTCGTACAGGTTGCTCGTGTGGCTGTAGGGGTACTTCGCCGGATAGTCGCCGGAACCGGGGGTGCCGGCCAGCGCGTACACGCCCGCGATGATCGGCGACGAGGCGCTGGTGCCGCCGTAGACGGCCCAGCCGGAGCCGCCGTAGGTGTCGTACACCGCCACGCCGGTGGCCGGGTCGGCGACGGCGGAGACGTCGGCCTCCATGCGCTTGCTGCAGCCGCTGTCGGTCTGCCAGCTCGGCTTCGGGTCGTACGCGGAGCAGCCGGAGCCGGTGCCCTCGGTGGAGCTGGTCTTCCACACGGACTCGGTCCAGCCGCGGGAGTTGGAGGACGTGGACAGGGCGGTACCGCCCACTGCCGTCACGTACTGGGAGGTCGCCGGGTACTCGGAGCCGTAGGCGGAGTCACCGGCGGAGACGGTGATCGCGACACCCGGGTGCTTGAAGTACGAGGTGTCCTCGCCGGTCTGGGACGAGGACTCGCTGCCGCCCCAGCTGTTGGAGACGAACTTGGCGCCGAGCGCCACGGCCTCGTTCTCGGCGGCGCCGAGGTCGGCGTCCGTCGCCGAGTTGGCCTCGACGAGGATGATGTTGCAGTTCGGGCAGACCGCGCTGACCATGTCGATGTCCAGCGCCTCTTCGCCGGCCCAGCCGGTGTCGTTGGTGGGCAGCGAGGTGGTGGAACCGGTCTGACTGACCTGCTTGAAGCAGCCGCTGGCGACCGTGCACGCCGACAGGCCGTAGGTCGAGCGGTAAGTGGCCAGGTCGGAGGCCGCGTTGGGGTCGTTGTACGCGTCGACCACAGCAACCGTCAGGCCGGATCCGCCCGTCGAGGGCAGGTTGTAGGCGCTGTGCAGGTTGGCCGGGCTGAGTCCGGAGGGCGCGGCGGCGGCGACCGCGGAGGCCAGCCGCTGCTTGATGTCGGTACGGCGCTGGGCGAAGCAGGCCGCCTGGCCGGGGACGGCGGTGGCGCACAGGTGCTGGGTGGGCACCTTCTGGCCGGCCTTGCCGGTGGAGTGGAACGTCTGCCGGTCGGGGGAGGTGAGGGCCTTGGCGTTCTGGGCGGTGCGGGTGGTGTGGGTGGACGCGGACACCGCGGGTGCCGCGTGCGCCGGGGCCGCGACCAGCCCGGCGAGGCCGAGGGCGAGGGCGGGTATGACGGTGGTCAGGAGTCTTCGCAGACTCCGTCCGGACTTCTCACGCATGGGGTACTGCCTCCGTCGTTGGAGTGGGGTTCTCGACGCGGGTGGCAGGCCTGTGACGCGCGTAGCGGCGGCGGTGCGCGATGCCGTCATGGGCATGACACTTCGAACATCCTGTGCCGGTGTTGTGTGTACATGGCAGGACGGCCAGAAAGTAGCGGTAGGCGAGGAGCCCCGAACAGATGGGCCGGAAGAACTTTGCCGCTCCATAACAAGTCCATGGACGGCCCATGGAAGCTCCATGGGCCGTCCCAGGGCCTTGCGCTAGAAGTCCTCGTCGAGGTCGACCGTGCCCTCCACGGCGACCTGGTACGCCGAAGGCCGGCGTTCGAAGAAGTTGGTCAGTTCCTGGACGCCCTGCAACTCCATGAAGGAGAACGGGTTCTCGGAGCCGTACACCGGGGCGAAGCCGAGGCGGGTGAGGCGCTGGTCGGCGACGCACTCCAGGTACTGGCGCATCGACTCGGTGTTCATACCGGGCAGACCGTCACCGCACAGGTCGCGCCCGAACTGCAGCTCGGCCTCGACGGCTTCCCTCAGCATGTCCGTCACCTGCTGCTTGAGCTGGTCGTCGAAGAGCTCCGGCTCCTCCTTGCGGACGGTGTCGACCACGTCGAACGCGAAGGACATGTGCATGGTCTCGTCCCGGAACACCCAGTTGGTGCCCGTCGCCAGGCCGTGCAGCAGGCCCCGGCTGCGGAACCAGTACACGTACGCGAAAGCCCCGTAGAAGAACAGGCCCTCGATGCAGGCCGCGAAGCAGATCAGGTTGAGCAGGAAGCGACGGCGGTCGGCCTTCGACTCCAGGCGGTCGAGCTTGTCGACCGAGTCCATCCACTTGAAGCAGAACTGGGCCTTCTCGCGGATGGACGGGATGTTCTCGACGGCCGCGAAGGCGGCGGCGCGGTCCTTCGGGTCGGGGAGGTAGGTGTCCAGAAGGGTCAGATAGAACTGGACGTGCACCGCCTCCTCGAACAGCTGGCGGCTCAGGTAGAGCCGTGCCTCGGGGGAGTTGATGTGCTTGTACAGGGTCAGGACCAGGTTGTTCGCCACGATCGAGTCGCCCGTCGCGAAGAAGGCGACCAGGCGGCCGATCAGGTGCTGCTCGGCGGGCGTCAGCTTGGCGAGGTCGGCGACGTCCGAGTGGAGGTCGACCTCCTCCACGGTCCAGGTGTTCTTGATGGCGTCCCGGTAGCGCTCGTAGAAGTCCGGGTAGCGCATGGGGCGCAGGGTCAGCTCGAAGCCCGGGTCGAGAAGGTTCTGGGAACGGGTGGTGCTGGTCATCACTGGCAGGCCTCGCAGGACTCGGGGTTTTCCAGGGAGCAGGCGACGGCCTCGGGGTCGGCGGACTGCTGGACGGGGACGGTGGCCGTCGCCCGGGCCGCGCGGGCGATGCGGGTCGCCGGGCGGGAGCGCAGGTAGTACGTCGTCTTCAGGCCCTGTTTCCAGGCGTACGCGTACATGGAGGAGAGCTTGCCGATGGTCGGCGTCTCCAGGAACAGGTTCAGGGACTGGGACTGGTCAAGGAACGGCGTGCGGGCCGCCGCCATGTCGATCAGGCCGCGCTGCGGGATCTCCCACGCCGTGCGGTACAGGGCGCGTACGTCGGCCGGGATCCAGGCGAAGTCCTGCACCGAGCCGTTCGCCTCCCGCAGGGCCTCGCGGGTGCGGGCGTCCCAGACGCCGAGCGCCTTGAGGTCCTTCACCAGGTACGAGTTGACCTGGAGGAACTCGCCGGAGAGGGTCTCGCGCTTGAAGAGGTTGGAGACCTGCGGCTCGATGCACTCGTACACGCCGGCGATCGACGCGATGGTGGCGGTCGGGGCGATCGCGAGGAGGAGGGAGTTGCGCATGCCGACGGCGGCGACGCGCTCCCGGAGGGCTGCCCAGCGCTTTGGCCAGGTCAGTTCGGTCGCGTAGTGGTCGGGATGCAGGATGCCGCGGGCCGTCCGGGTCTTCTCCCAGGCCGGCAGCGGACCGTTGCGCTCGGCCAGGTCGGCGGAGGCCTCGTACGCGGCGAGCATGATGCGCTCGGCGATCCGGGTGGAGAGGGCCTTGGCCTCCGGTGAGTCGAACGGCAGGCGGAGCTTGAAGAAGACGTCCTGGAGACCCATCGCGCCGAGGCCGACGGGGCGCCAGCGGGCGTTGGACCGGCCTGCCTGCTCGGTGGGGTAGAAGTTGATGTCGACCACGCGGTCCAGGAAGGTCACGGCCGTGCGGACCGTCTCGTCCAGCCGTTCCCAGTCGATGTCCCGACCGGCCACGAACGCGCCGAGGTTGACCGACCCCAGGTTGCAGACAGCCGTCTCGCCGTCGTCCGTGACCTCCAGGATCTCCGTGCAGAGGTTGGAGGAGTGGACGACGTGGCCCGGCTCGGCCGTCTGGTTGGCGGTGCGGTTGGCGGCGTCCTTGAAGGTCATCCAGCCGTTGCCGGTCTGGGCGAGGGTGCGCATCATGCGGCCGTAGAGGTCGCGGGCGGGGATCGTCCTGCGCGCCAGCCCCTCCGCCTCGGCTTTCCGGTAGGCCGTCTCGAACTCCTCGCCCCACATGTCCACCAACTCCGGTACGTCGGCGGGGGAGAAGAGGCTCCACTGCTCGTCGGCGTCCACACGGCGCATGAACTCGTCCGGGACCCAGTGCGCGAGGTTCAGGTTGTGCGTACGGCGGGCGTCCTCACCCGTGTTGTCGCGCAGCTCCAGGAACTCCTCGATGTCGGAGTGCCAGGTCTCCAGGTACACCGCGGCCGCACCCTTGCGCCGGCCGCCCTGGTTCACGGCGGCGACCGAGGCGTCGAGGGTCTTCAGGAACGGGACGATGCCGTTGGAGTGGCCGTTGGTGCCGCGGATGAGGGAGCCGCGGGCGCGGATCCGGCTGTACGACAGCCCGATGCCGCCGGCGTGCTTCGAGAGGCGGGCCACCTGGTGGTAGCGGTCGTAGATGGAGTCCAGCTCGTCCAGCGGCGAGTCGAGGAGGTAGCAGGACGACATCTGGGGGTGCCGGGTGCCGGAGTTGAAGAGGGTGGGGGAGGAGGGGAGGTAGTCGAGGCGGCTCATCAGGCGGTAGAGCGCGGCTACCTCGTCCACCGAGCGGGAAGTGGCGTCCTCGGCCAGTCCGCTCGCCACCCGCAGCATGAAGTGCTGGGGCGTCTCGATGACCTTGCGGGTGATCGGGTGCCGCAGGAGGTAGCGGCTGTGGAGCGTGCGCAGGCCGAAGTAGCCGAAGCGGTCGTCTCCTCGGGCGTCGGTCAACGCGTTGAGCCGGGCCGCGTGGACGCGCACGAACTCGGCGGTTCGGTCGGCGATCAGACCCTCGCGGTGGCCGACGGCGACCGACTCGGTGAACGACGTGACGCCCTGCGAGGCGGCCTCCGCGGCGATGCCGATCGTGAGCAGTCTGGCGGCCAGCCTGCTGTACGCGGGGTCCTCCGAGATGAGGCCGGCGGCCGCCTCGGTGGCAAGTTCGCGCAGCTCCGTCTCGTCCGCGCGGGCGGACCGGCCGCGCAGCGCGGCGGCGGCGACCCGGCCGGGGTCGGCGTCGGGGAGGTCGGCGGTCAGCTTGGTCAGGGTCCGCAGCAGCGCGGCTCCCAGGCCGTCGTCGGCCACGGCGGCGTTCGCTGAAACCGGGTCTGCTGGCGCGATGGTCACGTGAGGCTCTCCCTCGCTCGGCACGGGGGCCTTGCGGAGGGCAGGGGGCAGTCACGAGCGCGCACGGCGTCGCGTCCACCGGCCCACTCCACGAGGCCCGGACGTCTGAGCACCCGGGCCGGATGGCCGGGCGCGCTGTCGGCAGGTCCTCGGACTGACGCCCATATGTGTGCGAACACGCATGGGTACACCGTTGCGGGACAGTTCCGGATTCGCACCGGATTCCCCTGCGGCGACAGCGAGCATGAGCATACATCTTGTGCCCGGTGGAGACGGCACCCCCATATGTTGTGTCGCTGGTGACTTCAGCAGATCCTTGCGAGAAACCCCCGCGCTCACGGCTGGGAGGTGTCCGGCGGAGCCGGTGCTGTGTCCGGTCGTCCCGCGACACCCGTGCCAGAGCATGGGAGTCGGGGCGACGCGGGTGCAGTCGACCGGCCCCGGGGCGTTGACAGCGTCAACTCATAGGCGATGAGCGTGAACTCGTCGCCCGAGATCGGCTTCCAGTCGCGCTCCGGGGCGCGGACGAAGCCGGCGCGTTCGTAGATGCGGTGGGCGGCGTGCATGACCGGCTGGGTGCACAGGACGATGCCGGTGCACTCCGCGGCTCTTGCCAGGTCGACACAGGCGCGTACGAGGGCTTCCCCGGCGCCTCGGCCGCGGGCTGCCCGGTCGACGGCCAGCATGCGTATCTCCGCCTCTCCCGGGCCGGCCAGATCTGCCATGGGGCCGCCGGAGGGGACGTAGGTGACGCCGCCGATCGGTCGGCCGCCCATGTCGGCCACCAGCACCTCGGCGGCGGCCGCCCGCTTGGCGACGTCCCTCAACTCGGCGAGATACCAGTCGCTTTCGCCGAAGGTGAGCAGGCCGTCCTGCAGATAGGCCTGGGCGGTGATCTCGCCGAGGACCTCGTACTCGCCGGGTTCTGCCTGCCTGATCACGATGTCCATGGGCCTGAGTCTGCCGGACGGATACGCCGGCGGGCCGCCGGATTTCCCCCGGCGGCCCGCTGATCGCCGTAACCGCTAGTGGGACGCCCCCGCGGTCGCCGGCGGCAGTTCCACCTGTACGCCCGGGTCGCCCGCGTCCGCCGTGTAGTCCTGCGGCTTCGTCTCGTCGACGCCCTCGGGGGCCTTCAGCGCCTTCAGCACGAAGGTGAGCACCACGGCCACGGCCACGTTCAGGACGAACGACGTGAGGCCGATGTAGCCGATCTGGCCGATGCCGGGGATCGCCGCGTTGGAGCCGCCGAAGTGCTTCTGCGTGGGCGAGGCGACACCGTAGGCGGCGAGGGTGCCGTAGACCATGCCGACCGCCCAGCCGGCGAGCAGCGCCCAGCGGTGGAACCAGCGGGTGAACAGGCCGCCGACCAGGGACGGGAAGGTCTGCAGGATCCAGATGCCGCCCAGCAGCTGGAAGTTGATCGCGACCGTCTTGTCCATGGTCAGGACGAAGACCAGCGCGCCCACCTTCACCAGCAGCGAGACCAGCTTGGAGACCTTGGTCTCCTGTTCCGCGGTCGCGTCCGGCTTGATGAAGTCCTTGTAGATGTTGCGGGTGAAGAGGTTCGCGGCCGCGATGGACATGATGGCCGCGGGGACGAGCGCGCCGATGCCGATCGCCGCGAAGGCCACGCCCGCGAACCAGCTCGGGAACATGTCCTCGAACAGCTGCGGGATCGCCAGCTGACCGTTGGTGACCTTCACACCCGCCGCGATCGCCATGAAGCCCAGCAGGGCCAGCAGACCCAGCATCAGCGAGTACAGCGGCAGGATCGTGGTGTTGCGGCGGATCACGTTCCGGCTCTTGGAGGAGAGGGTCGCCGTGATGGAGTGCGGGTACATGAACAGCGCGAGCGCGGAGCCCAACGCCAGCGTGGCGTACGTCCACTGGTTCGCGTCGGCCGGAATCAGCGCCCCGCGCGGCTTCCCGGTCGCCGGGTTGGTCGCGCTGTAGGCCTCGCCCGCCTTGGCGAAGATGTGGTCGAACCCGCCGAGCTTGATCGGGATGTAGATGATGGCGACGGCGATGACGATGTAGATCAGCGCGTCCTTGACGAACGCGATCAGCGCGGGGGCGCGCAGGCCCGACGAGTACGTGTACGCCGCCAGCACGCCGAAGGCGATCAGCAACGGCAGGTCCTTCACGAACCAGTTGGAGTTCGCGCTGCCGCCGACGCCCATGACGTCGAGAACGGCCTGGATGCCCACCAGCTGCAGCGCGATGTACGGCATCGTCGCCAGGATGCCGGTCACGGCCACCGCCAGCGACAGCCCCTTCGAGCCGAAGCGGCCGCGCACGAAGTCCGAGGTCGTGACATACCCGTGCTTGTGGGAGACCGACCACAGGCGGGGCAGGAACATGAAGATCAGTGGATACACCAGGATCGTGTAGGGCACCGCGAAGAAGCCCGCCGCGCCCGCCGCGTAGATCGCCGCGGGTACGGCGACGAAGGTGTACGCCGTGTACAGGTCGCCGCCGAGCAGGAACCAGGTGACCCAGGTGCCGAACGACCTGCCGCCCAGGCCCCATTCGTCGAGGCTCTGGTCGTTCTCGGCCTTGCGCCAGCGAGCGGCCAGGAAGCCCATGACCGTGACGGCCAGGAAGAAGAAGATGAAGACGCCTAGTGCGACGCCGTTCACGCCGTGCTTCATTCCGACGCACCGCCCTTCTGCGAGGCACGGGCGCGCTGGTCACGCTGCCACAGCTTGTACGCCGTCATCGTCAGCGCCGTCGAGATCAGCACCCACAGCATCTGGTACCAGTAGAAGAACGGGATGCCGCCGAACGCCGGGTCCGTCTTCGCGTAGGAGCCGACCCAGAGCATCGCCACGAAGGGCGCCACGAGACAGAGGGCGATGACCACGCGGACCGGTGTCACCACTGGTGGTCTCGCTTCGGACACATCTGACATACCGGTTCCGTCCCCTCACCGATCACCTGTACTGATCATCTGTGATCACCTGTGTAATGCGCAGGCAATCTAGGTCACGGTGTTGCGAGAGCGGAAGACCTCGTCCGCATATCGGTATGTCGATTCCGTGAAAGCCCGGCATCGGGGCTGCATCGAGGCGGCATCAGGGCGACATCGGTGGGGCGCCGGCCCGACATCGCTGTCAGCAGCAGCGGAATCCCTGCTGCGGATCCGGCTCCTGACGGTCCGTCCGCATTCGCTCGAACTCCCGCCGGGACGGCACCCGCGCGTCAGCGGCGGATCCGCATATCGGACACAGCCCCGCGCCCCCTCCGGTGCTGCCCTACTGCCCGCTCAGTCGGCGGGCCTCTTCAGCCGCGCCACGAACTTGTACCGGTCCCCCCGGTACACCGACCGCACCCACTCCACCGGCTCGCCCGTCTTGTCGTACGAGTGGCGGGAGAGCATCAGCATCGGCAGGCCCACGTCCGTGCCGAGCAGGCCCGCCTCGCGCGGGGTGGCCAGTGAGGTCTCTATGGTCTCCTCGGCCTCGGCGAGATGGACGTCGTAGACCTCGGCGAGGGCGGTGTAGAGGGACGTGTACTTCACCAGGGAGCGGCGCAGGGCCGGGAAGCGCTTGGCGGAGAGGTGGGTCGTCTCGATGGCCATCGGCTCGGCGTTGGCCATGCGGAGGCGTTCGATGCGGAGCACCCGGCCGCCGGCCGTGATGTCCAGGAGCCCGGCGAGGCGGTCGTCGGCCGTGATGTAGCCGATGTCCAGCAGTTGCGAGGTGGGTTCCAGGCCCTGGGCGCGCATGTCCTCGGTGTACGAGGTCAGTTGGAGCGCCTGCGAGACCTTCGGCTTCGCGACGAACGTGCCCTTGCCCTGGATCCGCTCCAGCCGGCCCTCGACCACCAGCTCCTGCAGCGCCTGCCGCACCGTCGTGCGCGAGGTGTCGAACTCGGCGGCGAGGGTGCGCTCGGGCGGTACGGGAGTGCCGGGCGACTGCGTCTCCGTCATGTCGAGCAGGTGCTTCTTCAGGCGGTAGTACTTGGGCACGCGTGCGGTACGGACACCTGCCCCGCCCTCGGTCTCCGCACTGCTGACGTCGCTGCTCATGCTCTGCCTTCCCGGCTCCGGATGCGGGTCACTTCGTGATCCCTTCTGTATACCGTCGCCAGCTCTTTTGGTCTAGTCCACGGAGACCCAAGTGGTCTAGCGGACGAGAGTACTCCGGCGTCGCTGTTTTCGCTGCCTTCTTACTTAAAGGTTCCTGCATATGTAGCTCGCATAACGGCTGGTCAAGGCTGTTTCGAGGACTCTTGACAGGCTTCCTGGTCTGGTTCAAGCTCCCGGTACTGGTCTACACCATTGGTCCAGGTCCCAGCTCCATGGGCGGGGGGTGTGGGCTTCCCTGAGGAGGGTGGCGTGAAGCGCAAGCTGATAGCCGCGATCGGTATCGCGGGCATGATGGTCTCCATCGCGGCGTGTGGCAGCAGCGACGGCAAGGGTTCTTCCAACAGCGGCGCGGACGCCAAGGAGCTGACCGTCTGGCTCACCGTCGACGCCCAGAACAACTGGCCGGGCCTGGTGAAGGCAGCCGACGCTGCCGTTCAGAAGAAGCACCCCGGCATCAAGATCAACCACGAGTACTACGGCTGGCCGGACAAGAACACCAAGCTCGACGCGGTTCTCGCCACCGACAAGGTCCCCGACGTGGTCGAGATGGGCAACACCGAGATGCTCGGCTACATGGTCAAGGGCGCCTTCGCCCCCGTGGACCCGGCGAACTTCACCAACTCCGCCGCCTGGCTGGACGGCCTCAAGGCCTCGGTGACGTACGGCGGCAAGACCTACGGCGTGCCGTACTACGCGGGCGGCCGGGTCGCCAACTGGCGCAAGGACGTCTTCGCCGCGGCGGGGATCAAGTCCACGCCGAAGACGTACGCCGAGCTCACCGCCGACCTCGACAAGGTGCAGAAGAAGGAGGGGGACAAGTTCTCCGCCTGGTACCAGCCCACCCGTGACTGGTACGCGGCCATGTCCTTCGTCTACGACGCCGGCGGCTCCATCGCCAAGGAGGAGGGCGGCCAGTGGAAGGCCAACCTCTCCTCGCCGGAGTCCGTCAAGGGCCTCACCGAGTTCAAGAACGTCGTCGACAAGTACATGCACGGCGACAAGACCAAGGACGAGTCCGACCGTTACATCGTCTACGGCCAGGGCAAGTCCGGCATGATCTTCGGTGCCGCCTGGGAGGGTGCGACCTCCGCCGACCCGAAGAACGACAAGACCGGCAAGCTCAAGAACAACCTCGAGAACTTCGTGATGCCGGGTCCGTCCGGCAAGAACCTGCCCGTCTTCCTGGGCGGTTCGGACCTCGCCGTCCCGGTCAAGTCCAAGGCGCAGGCCGTCGCCGCCGAGTGGATCAACGCGTTCACCGGCCCCTCCGGACAGAAGGGCCTGATGGCCAAGGGCAACCTGCCCAACAACAAGACCGACCTCGCGACGCTGAAGAACGACCCCGCCACGGCGGTCCCGGCCACCGCGGCCGAGTCCAACTGGTTCGTCCCGATGGCACCCGGCTGGGGCCAGGTCGAGAAGGCCCAGGTCCTGCAGACCATGCTCCAGGACATCGGCACCGGCAAGAAGTCGGTCGAGGCCGCCGCGAAGGACGCGGACACCGCGATCGACAAGGTCATCAACACCAAGTGACCTGCAAGCGGGGTTCCGTCCGGACGGAACCCCGCTCTCCGTACGACCTGAGGGACCGCTGAGGAGCGCGCGATGAGTGCCGCAGACACGACCACCCCTGCCAAGGTGCCGCCGCCGCGGCAGGCGCCACCGCCGCCGGTCGCGGGGAACCCACGCAGAGCCAGGACTTCGGGCGGTGCGGCCACCCCGTGGCTGCTGCTCGCTCCCTGTCTGCTGATCCTGGCGCTGGTCCTCGGCTATCCGCTGGTCCGCCTGGTCACCCTCTCCTTCCAGAAGTTCGGGCAGTCCCAGCTGTGGGGCTTCCTGCCGGCCCAGTGGGTCGGGTTCGACAACTTCACCGGGGTGCTGGGCGACGGCGAGTTCTGGCAGGTGGTGGTCCGCACCATCGTCTTCGCGGCCGGCTCGGTCATCTTCACGATGGTGCTGGGCATGCTGATCGCGCTGCTCCTGCAGCGGGTCTCGGGCTGGATGAAGACGCTGGTCAACATCGTGCTGGTGGCCAGCTGGGGCATGCCGATCATCGTCGCCACCACGGTCTTCAAGTGGCTGTTCGACGCGGACTACGGCATCCTCAACGCGCTGCTCAGCAAGCTGCCCGGCGTCGAGTTGATCGGCCACAACTGGTTCGCCAGCGGCCCGCAGGGCCTGGCCGTGATCATGCTGCTGGTGGTCTGGGGAGCCGTCCCCTTCGTCGTCATCACGCTCAGCGCCGGCCTCACCCAGGTCCCGGCGGAGCTGGAGGAGGCGGCCCGGCTGGACGGCGCGGGCTCCTGGGGCGTCTTCCGTTACGTCACCCTGCCCATCCTCAAGCCCATCATCGTGATGCTGACGACCCTGTCGGTCATCTGGGACATGGGTGTCTTCCCGCAGGTCTTCGTGATGCGCAACGGCCACCCGGAGGCGGAGTTCCAGCTGCTCACCACCTACTCCTACGACCGTGCCTTCGTCGTCAACGACTATGCGCAGGGCTCCGCGATCGCCCTGATCACCGTTGTGCTGCTGCTCGGCGTGGTCGCCGTGTACATGCGCCAGATGCTGAAGATCGGAGAGGTCGAATGAGCGCGATCACCACCGGGGGACCCGCGACCACCGCCGGGGGGCCCCGGAAGACGAAGGCCGGCTGGAACCTTCTCGGCCTGCTGGTCTTCCTCACCGCCGGCTTCCCCGTCTACTGGATGCTCAACACGGCCATCAAGCCGGCCAAGGACACCATCGACCCCGACCCGAGCCTGTTCCCGACCGGCTTCACGCTCGACAACTTCCGCCGGGCGCTGGCCATCGCGGACTTCTGGGGCCCGGTCGGCCGCAGCCTGATCGTCTCCGTCTCGGTCGTGGCGATCGGCATCGTCGTCGGCATGCTGGCGGCGCTCGCCATCTCCCGGTTCGCCTTCCGCGGCCGCAAGATCGTGATCGTCGGCATCCTCGCGGTCCAGATGGTCCCGCTGGTCGCCATGATCATCCCGATCTTCCTGCTCCTCAACGACCTGGAGCAGTACGACAAGCTCTCGGGCCTGATCATCACCTACCTGACCTTCATCCTCCCCTTCACGGTGTGGACGCTGCGCGGCTTCATCGTCAACATCCCGAAGGAACTGGAAGAGGCGGCGATGGTCGACGGCTGCAGCCGCACCGGCGCCTTCATCCGGGTCGTCTTCCCGCTCCTGGCCCCCGGCATGGTGGCGACCTCGGTCTACGGCTTCATCCAGGCCTGGAACGAATACCTCTACGCCCTGATGCTGCTCAGCCAGAAGAACCAGACCGCGACCGTCTGGCTCGGCAACTTCACCACCAAGCACGGCACCGAATACGCCCCGATGATGGCCGGCGCCACGATGATGGCCGTGCCGATCGTCGCCCTGTTCCTCCTCGTCCAGCGCAAGATGGCCGCGGGCCTGACCGCCGGCGCTGTGAAGGGATAACGCCACCCGATGACGACATTCGCCAGCGGCACCGACACTCTGACGCGCGACGCCCTGACGGTCCTTCAGCCGGGCTTCACCGGTACGACCGCACCGGACTGGCTGCTGCGCCGCCTCGGTGAGGGCCTCGCCTCCGTGGGCCTCTTCGGCCGCAACATCGCCACCCCCGAACAACTGTCGGCCCTGACCGCCCAGTTGCGCGCCGAACGCGACGACGTCCTCGTCGCCATCGACGAGGAGGGCGGCGACGTCACCCGCCTGGAGGTGCGCACCGGCTCCTCCTTCCCCGGCAACAACGCGCTGGGAGCCGTCGACGACGTCGAGCTGACCCGGGACGTGGCCGCCGAACTCGGCCGCCGTCTCGGCTCCTGCGGGGTCAACCTCAACTGGGCCCCGTCGGCCGACGTGAACTCCAACCCGTCCAACCCCGTCATCGGCGTACGCTCCTTCGGCGCCGACACCGACCTGGTCGCCCGGCACACGGCCGCCTATGTACAGGGCCTCCAGTCGGCCGGAGTGGCGGCCTGCACCAAGCACTTCCCGGGCCACGGCGACACGGCCGTCGACTCCCACCACGCGCTCCCGCGCATCGACGTGGACACGTCGGTGCTCCAGTCCCGCGAACTGGCCCCGTTCCGCGCGGCGATCGCGGCCGGCACCCGCGCGGTGATGAGCGCGCACATCCTGATCCCCGCCCTGGACCGGGACCGGCCGGCCACCCTCTCGCCGCGCGTGCTCACGGAGCTGCTCCGCAGCGAACTCGGCTACGACGGCCTCATCGTCACCGACGGCATGGAGATGCAGGCCATCGCCGGCACCTACGGCATCGAGCGCGGCAGCGTCCTCGCCGTGGCCGCAGGTGCCGACGCGATCTGCGTGGGGGGCGGACTCGCCGACGACGAGACGGTACGACGCCTGCGTGACGCCCTCGTCTCGGCCGTCCGCACCGGCGAACTTCCCGAGGAACGCCTGGCGGAGGCGGCGGAACGGGTCCGGGCGCTGGCCCGCTGGACCGCCGCAGCGGCCGCAGCGGCGACGGAACGCTCCCCCGACACCGAGGTGGGCCTCCGTGCCGCCCGCCGCGCCCTGAGGACGACCGCCGCCGAGCCCTTCACCCCGCTCACGGAACCGCCCTACGTCGCCGCGCTCACCCCCGTCGCCAACATCGCGGTCGGCGACGAGACCCCCTGGGGCCTCGCGGCGGAACTCTTCCGCCTCCTCCCCGGCACGGAGACGGGCAGCTTCGCCGGCGAGAACGCGGGCCGCACCGCTCTGGCCGCCGCCGGCCCCCGCCGCATCGTGGCCGTCGTCCGCGACGAACACCGCCACCCCTGGATGCCAGCCGCCCTGGACACCCTGCTGTCGGCCCGCCCCGACACGATCGTGGTCGAGATGGGCCTACCCCAGGCCACCCCTCGTGGCGCACTCCACATCGCCACTCATGGCGCGGCCCGGGTGTGCGGGCGAGCGGCGGCGGAGGTCATCGCGGGGGTGTAGTCCCCACGGCACAACAGGCGCCGGTCCCCTTGTAGGGGAACCGGCGCCTGCAACGTTGTCAGGGGCGCGGCGCTGTTTCGATGTGCGGCTCCGCCGCGTGGGCGCGAGCAACCCACCACAGCCGGCAGTCCGCGGACAACCGAACCCGGCGCACGAGACGGCCTAAATGCCCTGCCAATCGGGCTTGTTGGCAAACGTGTGCCGGAAGTAGTCCGCAAACTTCAGCTTGGAAGCCGCCCCCTCATCGACAACAACCGTCGCATGCGCATGCAACTGCAATGCTGAGGCAGGACAGACCGCGGCGACCGGCCCCTCAACCGTGGCGGCGACCGCGTCGGCCTTCCCCTCCCCGGTCGCCAGCAGCACCAGATGCCGCGCCTCGAGAATCGTTCCGATCCCCTGAGTGATCACGTGATGCGGCACCTGCTCGATGTCCCCGTCGAAGAACCGCGCGTTGTCGACCCGAGTCTGCTCGGTCAGGGTCTTGATCCGAGTCCGCGAGGCCAACGACGAGCACGGCTCGTTGAACCCGATGTGCCCGTCGGTCCCGATCCCGAGCAACTGCAGATCCACCCCGCCGGCCTCGGCCAACGCCGTGTCGTACGCGGCGCACGCCAACTGCACGTCCTCGGCCGTCCCGTCAGGACCCATGAACGCGTCCATCCCGATCCCGAGCGGCTCCAGCACCTCGCGCCCGAGTACCGAACGGTACGACTCCGGATGCTCGGCAGGCAGCCCCACATACTCGTCGAGCTGCGCGATCCGCGCCCGCGAGGCGTCCACGGCACCGGAGCGCACCTTGGCCGCGAGCGCCTCGTAGACGGGCAGCGGGGTCGAGCCGGTGGCCACGCCGAGCAGCGCCGCGGGCCTGCGCCTCAGGAGCTGGGCCATGGCCTCGGCTATGAGCTCGCCGCCCGACTTGGCGTCCGGAACGATGACAACTTCCACGCTGGGCCTGCCGATCTGAAAGAAGGGGACTCAACCAGTACCTGGAGGGGCAGGTGGTTTAGACCAATCTAACAGAATCGCCCCTTGTGGCCCAGGTGGAGTGGGGTCATCGTCTTTCCATGCGGAGGACGGCCGCCATTCGCCCTGGAGCAGTGGAATGGGTGCGGTGCCGCCCTGCGCAGCACTCCACAGCCGACCCCCGGAAGGACCCCGACATGAGCGCCGCGACACCGGACCCCCGGACCGAGGTGCCGGGCCGGATCATGGCCAGTGAGATGGCAGAGCAGCCCGCCGTGCTGCGCCGCATCCTCGAGGAGGGTGCCCCCGGCATCCGGCGGGTGGCCCAGGACATCGCCGCCCGCAAACCCCGCTTCGTCCTGCTGACCGCCCGCGGCACCTCCGACAACGCCGCCCTCTACGCCAAGTACCTCCTGGAGATCCGCCTCGGCCTGCCCTGCGGCCTCACCTCGATGTCCACCACCACCGCGTACGGCGCCCGCCCGGACCTCACCGACGTCCTCGTCGTCACGGTCAGCCAGTCCGGCGGCTCCCCGGACCTGGTGGCCTCGACCCGCGCCGCCCGCGAGGCCGGCGCGATCACCCTCGCCGTGACCAACAACCCCGGCTCACCGCTGGCAGGCGTCTCCGAGTACCACGTCGACATCATGGCCGGACCGGAGAAGGCCCTGCCCGCGACCAAGACCTACACGGCCTCCCTCCGCGCTCTCTACCTCTTCGTCGAAGGCCTGCGCGGTGGCGACGGCGCCCCCGCGAAGGTGCTGCCCGACCTCGCCGAGCAGCTGCTCGCCCGGCAGGACGAGCTCCGCGCCCTCGCAGCCCGCTACCGCTTCGCCGAACGCATGGTCATCACCTCCCGCGGCTACGGCTACCCCACGGCCAAGGAGGCCGCCCTCAAGCTCATGGAGACCAGCTACATCCCCGCCCTCTCCTACTCCGGCGCAGACCTCCTGCACGGCCCCCTCGCCATGGTCGACAACGTCTCACCGGTCATCGCGGTCGTCACCGACGGCAGGGGCGGCGAAGCCCTCCAGCCCGTCCTCGACCGGCTGCGCGGCCGCGGCGCCGACCTCTTCGTCATCGGGCCCAGGAGCCAGGTCGAGCAGGCATCCGCCGGCTTCGTCCTGCCCACCGAGGGCGTGGCCGAGGAGGTCCAGCCGGTCCTGGAGATCATCCCGCTGCAGCTCCTGGCACACGAGATCACCATCGCCCGCGGCCAGGACCCGGACGCACCCCGCGCGCTGGCCAAGGTGACCGAGACCCACTGAGCCGCCGCGCGGGCGACCGCCACCCGTCCTCCGTCCTCGCAGGAACCCCCACGCTGCTACGTCAGCGAACCCCCCGTCGCATCCACCCAGCTCCCCGTCACCCACCGGCCGGCGTCCGACGCCAGGAACGCCACCACATCGGCGACGTCGGCCGTCTCGCCCACCCGGCCCAGCGCCGAGAGCCCCGCGCCCCACTCCCACGCGCCCGGGCTGCCGTGCAGGACCTCGTACGTGTTGTCCGTGTCGATGAGCCCCGGCGCCACCGAGTTCACGGTGATGCCCCGGGGACCCAGCACCTTGGACAGGTCGCGGGAGAGAACGTCCAGTGCGCCCTTGGTCATCGTGTACGCCATGTGGTGCGGCATCGTGGCGCTCCTGGCCAGACCCGACGAGATGTTGACGACCCGGCCGCCGTCCCGCAGGCGCGCCGCGCCCTGCTTGACGATGAAGAACGGCGCCTTCACGTTCACCGCGAAGAGCTTGTCGTACTCCTCCTCGTCTATCTCCTCCATCGTCCGCGACTTCCCGATCCCGGCGTTGTTCACCAGGATGTCCAGCCCGTCCGCATGCCGGTCGAACTCCTCCCAGAGCGCGTCCACGTCTCCCGGCCGCCCCAGCTCCACCCCGATGGCGAACGCCGAGCCGCCCGCCGCCTCGATCGCGGCCACCGTCTCCTTCGCCGCCGCCCCGTTCCTTCCGTAGTGCACCGCGACCCGCGCCCCCTCGTGCCCGAGCCGCTCGGCGATCCCTCGCCCGATCCCCCTGCTCGCCCCCGTGACGAGTGCGGTCCTGCCTGCAAGCCCGCCCATGTCGGCACCCTCCCTGCATTTTCTATCGGTCGATACAGAAAGACCGTACAGCTGCTCGCCGACATTTCTCTAGCGCCCCCTATATAATTCACTCCATGGTGGGCAGCGAGGACACGAAGACGAAGACCCAAGCCACGCCCAAGCCCCGCGGCAGACCTCGTTCCTTCGACCGCGAGACCGCGCTGGAGAAGGCGGTGCTGGCCTTCTGGGAGCACGGGTACGAGGCGACCTCCGTCTCCGACCTGACCCGCGTCATGGGCATCGGCGCGCCGAGCCTGTACGCGGCCTTCGGTGACAAGCGCGCGCTGTTCGACGAGGTCGTGACCGTCTACGGGGTCCGCTACGGCTCCTTCGCCGACCGGGCCCTCGCCGAGGAGCCGACCGCCCGGGCCGCCGTTCGGCGAATGCTGCGGGAGGCTGCCGCCCAGTACACGGCCCCCGGCCGGCCGCACGGCTGTCTCGTCATCCACGCGGCCACGAACTGCACGAGCCCCGAGGTCGAGGCCTCCCTGCGCGAGCGGCGCAACGCCAACATCGCCGCCTTCGAGAGTCGTATGAGAGCCGACATCGCATCGGGGGAGCTGCCGGCCGGCACCGATGCCGCCGCGCTCGCCCGGCACACGGGGGCGATCATCCAGGGCATGTCCCAGCAGGCGCGCGACGGCGCGAGCCGCGAGGAACTGGAGGCGCTCGCGGAAATTGCCCTGTCCATCTGGCCCCGCACATGAACCCACACGGGTTAGGCTGCGTGGTGGATACCAGGGCGTCCGACCAGTCGTGGCAAGCCGCAGAACTGACAACAACAAACAGGCTCCAACGCATGGACACAGCTAGTGGTCTAGTCCACAATGCGTAAAGAGCGTGTACGCACGAGCTTCCGTCTTCCCCGCACAGGAAGACGGACGGAGGATCCGGAGCTCTCTGCCCTGACTGCCCCGGCTCCTCATCCTTCGGCCATCCGGGACCGCACACCCCGCGGCCGATATTGCTCCGGGCTGCGGTGCCGGGAGGGTTGAGGGTCCCTCCCAGGCGCCGCGGCCCGCGGGTGTTTCCAAGGCCTGTACGGACCTCCGGTCGTATTTAGGACCAGCACATACCCCCAGGTACGCTCACACACGTGCCCTCCATGAACGAACTGGTCCGCCAGCACACCGCCCTCGACGACTCCGACCTCGAGTGGCTCCATCTGCTGGTCTCGGAGTGGCAGTTGCTGTCCGACCTCTCCTTCGCCGACCTCGTCCTGTGGGTCCCCACCCGCGACGGCACCCGCTACGTCTCCGTCGCCCAGATGCGCCCCAACACCGGCCCCACCTCCTACCAGGACGACATGGTCGGCCACCTCGTCCCACGCGGCCGCCGGCCCATGCTGGACGCGGCGCTCGACGAGGGCCGGATCGTGCGCGAGGGCGACCCCGAGTGGCGCGAGGAGGTACCCGTCCGGGTCGAGTCGATCCCCGTACGGCGGGACGGGCGCGTCCTCGGGGTCATCGCGCGCAACACCAACCTGCTGACCGTGCGCACCCCGAGCCGTCTCGAACTGACCTATCTGCAGAGCGCCTCGGACCTCGCCCAGATGATCGCGGCCGGCTCCTTCCCGTTCGCGAACCAGCAGATGGACATGGACGCCGCACCACGCGTCGGCGACGGCCTGATCCGCCTCGACGCGGACGGCATCGTCCAGTACGCCTCCCCGAACGCGCTGTCGGCGTACCACCGCATGGGTCTCGCCTCCGACCTCGTCGGCCAGCACCTCGGCAGGACCACCGCCGAACTCGCCCCGACCCGCGGCCCGGTGGACGAGGCGCTGTCCAAGGTGGCCAGCGGCTGGGCGCCCCGCGAGTTCGAGATCGAGGCCAGGGACGGGGTCATCCAGTTCCGCGCGATCCCCCTCAAGCCCAAGGGCACCCGCATCGGTTCACTGGTCCTGCTCCGGGACGTCACTGAACTGCGCCGCCGCGAGCGGGAGTTGATCACCAAGGACGCGACCATCCGGGAGATCCACCACCGGGTGAAGAACAACCTCCAGACGGTCGCCGCGCTGCTGCGGCTACAGGCCCGGCGCATCGAGTCCGACCGCGGCCGGGAGGCCCTCGAAGAGGCCGTCCGCCGCGTCGGATCGATTGCGATCGTGCACGAGACACTCTCCCAGAACCTGGACGAGCGCGTCGAGTTCGACGAGATCGCCGACCGGGTGCTGGCCATGGTCGCGGAGATCTCGCCGGGCAAGGTCACCGGCCGGCGCAGCGGCCGTTTCGGCATCCTGGACGCCGAGGTGGCCACCCCGCTGTCCATGGTCCTTACGGAAATCCTGCAGAACGCCCTCGAACACGGCTTCCGCGAGGGCGACACCGGCACGGTGGAGGTCTCCGCGGTCCGCGGCGGCACGGCCAAGGAGGCCCGTCTCCTCGTCACCGTCCAGGACGACGGCGTCGGCCTGCCCGAGGGGTTCGACCCGCACACCTCAGGCAACCTGGGTCTGCAGATCGTACGGACCCTGGTGGAAGGGGAGTTGGGCGGCACGTTCGACATGGTCCCGGCGCCGGAGCGGGGGACGCGGGTGATCCTGGACGTTCCGGTGCGGGCGCACAAGTAGCGCCGCACTCAGGTGGCGCCGTACACACGCCGTACACAAGAGACGCCGTACGACTGGGCAGTGCACAGCAAGAAGCCCCGGACCGTTCCAGGTCCGGGGCTGAAATGCTCGTTGCCAGCTTGTGCTGCGCATCGGGGGTACTGCGCGCTGCGGCTCGGGGGCGGGAGATGCGTACTCGCTGTACGCGCCGCCAAGCTCAGGCTGTTGCGGGGCGGGTTGTCAGGCGGAGGCCTGACGGGCCCGGTTGCGGGCGGCACGGCGCTTCATGGCGCGACGCTCGTCCTCGCTGAGACCACCCCAGACGCCGGAGTCCTGGCCGGACTCGAGCGCCCACTGCAGGCACTGCTCCATGACGGGGCAGCGGCGGCAGACGGCCTTGGCTTCCTCGATCTGCAGCAGCGCAGGACCGGTGTTGCCGATGGGGAAGAAGAGCTCGGGGTCTTCCTCGCGGCAAACGGCGTTGTGACGCCAGTCCATGGCTGCTACCTCTCCTTGGTATTACGTGCAAGTTGCTTGTGAATGTGAACGCTTTCACGAATCCCTCAACAAGTGAAGGGCCGAGCGCCAGGTTCCCTGGCGAGGTCCTGTGATGTGAAGAGGGGTTCCGGTGATCTGTTGAGGCCGGTGTTGCGGGCCGTCCCGATCGCCACGTAGAGACTCGCAAACCTCAGCGGCGGATACAACCCCTTCCGGAAAGTTTTTTTTGATTCCTCGGTGTCGACTAGGTCACAGCCGTACTTCCATGGGGTGGATCCTGGCCTAAACGTTCGAGTGAAAGGACTTCAGCCCTTTCTGCTCACACAATCACACGCAGTGCACGGCGTACGCCTGTGAACGTCACGCTCGTACGCAGCCCCAGGTGGTCGCCGTCCATCTGGAGGGGTAGAGGCACCTTCGAATGCAAGGTGAACCGGTCCAGGTCGTGCAGGGACACGACGTGCTTGCCATGGGGTCCGCGCTCGGGGGACGAAGTGAGCAACTGGGTGGCATACCGGGCACCCGAGACCGCGGACATACGGCTGACACCCAACAGGTCGAGCCCGGTATCGAACGAGGCCTTAGGCATTGCGTACACCGGGCGATTGCCCAGATACGTCCAGGGGGACGTGTTGCAGATTATGGACAGCACAAGATTGTTCACCGGGTCCTCGCCGGGCCGCTCCAGGGTGATCGACCCGTGCCGCCGATTGGGCTCGTGGAGGAACTGGCGTGCGACCTGGCGCAGATACAGGGAGTGGGTGGATCTCCGGCCCTGCTCGCGCTGCTGCTCGACCCGCCCCACCACGCCCGCGTCGAAGCCGAGCCCCGCGCAGAAGGTGAACCAGCGGGAGGGCACCGCCTCGTCCTCGGTTCCCGGCGTGCCCTCGGCGAGGCCCATGCCGACCGTACGTTCACTGCCCTCGCGCAGGGCGTCCAGCAGTGCGCCCGTCGCCTCGACGGCGTCGTTGGGCAGGCCCAGGGCGCGGGCGAAGACATTCGTGGAGCCGCCGGGGACCACGGCGAGCCGGGGGAGGCCCTCAGGATCGGGTCCCGCGTGCAGCAGACCGTTCACCACCTCGTTGACCGTGCCGTCGCCGCCGAGGGCCACGACCAGGTCGATGTCGTCGCTCTCCGCCGCCTGCCGGCCCAGGTCGCGGGCGTGCCCGCGGTACTCGGTGGTGACCGCCTCGAGCTTCATCTCGCTGGCCAGCGCATGGGTCAGGACATCGCGCGTACGTGCGCTTGTGGTGGTTGCTGCCGGATTGGCCACGAGAAGTGCACGCATGAGTTGCAGCGTACCTACTGGGAAGTACCGGGCACAGGTCGAGGTAGGGATCAGGTAAGAGGTGCCGACGTGAGGCTCGACACGGGGCTCCGGCTCAACCCCGGTATGGCCGCCTGCGTCCCCCGGGCTCGCCACGGAGGCGCACGCCCCCAGGGCTACTCTTCAGGGGTGACCAGTGAGCAGACCCCCGCCACCGAGGAAAACACCGGCCCCCGCCCGCGCCGCCTGACCTACGCCGCGGCGCTCGCCGCGCTGGAGGGGCTTGCGCTGGCCGTCGGGGGCGTCTGGATGCTCGTCGAGGGTCTCACGGGCGCCCCGGACGACCGCCGGTCCGCCGTCACCGGCGGTATCACGCTGGTCGTCCTCGCCCTGCTGCCGCTGCTGGCCGCACGCGGGCTGCTCAAGCAGAAGAGCTGGAGCCGGGGCCCGGCCGTGATCACGCAGATCATGGCGCTGCCGGTGGCGTACAACCTGCTGCAGGCCGACAGTGTGGCGATCCCGGCGGGCATCGCCATCGCCGCCGTGGCCGTCGTCGCACTGGTCCTGCTGGTCAATCCGGCCACGACCCAGGCCCTCGGAATCCGGGGCCCGGGCCGCGCGCAGAACGGCAAGCAGTAGACGTACGGCCCCGCAGCTGTCGTGGAGCCGCAGGGCCGTGAAGCTGAGTCCTACTCCTCGACCAGCAGTTTCTCCCGCAGCTGGGCCAGTGTGCGCGCCAGCAGGCGGGACACGTGCATCTGTGAGATGCCGACCTCCTGCGCGATCTGCGACTGGGTCATGTTGCCGAAGAACCGCAGCAGCAGGATCCGCTTCTCCCGCGGCGGGAGGTCCTCCAGGAGCGGCTTGAGCGACTCGCGGTACTCGACGCCCTCCAGGGCCTCGTCCTCGGCGCCCAGCGTGTCGGCCACGGCCGGGGACTCATCGTCGGTGTCTGGGACGTCCAGGGACAGGGTGGAGTACGCGTTGGCGGACTCCAGGCCCTCCAGGACCTCCTCCTCCGAGATGGCCAGCTTCTCGGCGAGCTCGTGGACCGTGGGGGAGCGGCCGTGCTGCTGCGAGAGCTCCGCGGTCGCCGTCGTGAGCGCCAGGCGCAGCTCCTGCAGACGCCGCGGCACGCGGACAGCCCAGCCCTTGTCGCGGAAGTGCCGCTTGATCTCGCCGACGACCGTCGGGGTCGCGTACGTCGAGAACTCGACGCCGCGCTCCGGGTCGAAGCGGTCGACCGACTTGATCAGGCCGATGGTGGCGACCTGTGTGAGGTCGTCCAGCGGCTCGCCGCGGTTGCGGAAGCGGCGCGCGAGATGCTCGACGAGCGGCAGGTGCATACGGACCAGCTTGTTGCGCAGCTCCGCGTACTCCGGGCTGCCGTCCTTCAGGCCGCGCAGTTCGATGAACATCGCGCGTGCCCCGCTGCGGTCCTGCGCGTCATGATGCGTGGCCTGCGGCACGCGCCGCGCGTCCTGCCCGTCGCCCTCGGCGTTTCGCTCGTGCTCGCTCATCGTTTCGCCCGTCGCCCTTCTCCGAGCCTTCGCCTCTGCTCGGACCGGGGTGACCCCGTTCCGTCCGTCCGGAGGCGTGCTCTGCACGGCACCTTCCCGATCCCGCTGCCCGTCCTCCGGGAAGCCGGCCGCCGTGTCGCTGTCGGCGTCGTCCTCCGGATGCGGCCGGGCCTGCTCGGGAATGCCGTCGATGCCGTCGGCGCCGACGGTGCCGTTGACGGAGTCCCCGATGCGTCGGGACCCGTCCGCGCCCTCGGCCGGCAGCTCTCGTGTGCCGCGCTCTTCGTCACGCACCGGCCCGTCCCCTGTCCTCACGCCGGCCCGGGTCCCGCGCCGCGCTGTTTGTAGAGGCTGATCGAAACGGTTTTGTCCTCGTCCACGGCGGAGGAGACCTTGCCCGCGAGTGCGGACAGGACGGTCCAGGCGAAGGTGTCCCGCGAGGGGGCGTGGCCGTCCGTGGTCGGGGCCGAGACGGTGACCTCGAGCGAGTCGTCGACGAGCCGGAAGACGCAACTGAGCACCGAGCCGGGCACGGCCTGCTGGAGCAGGATCGCGCAGGCCTCGTCCACCGCGATGCGAAGGTCCTCGATCTCGTCGAGAGTGAAGTCCAAACGGGCCGCGAGACCGGCAGTCGCCGTACGCAGCACCGACAGGTAGGCACCCGCAGCCGGCAGCCGGACTTCCACGAAGTCCTGGGTCGCGGGCTCGCCTGCGATCTGGGACACCCTCACCTCCAAGGTGGTACGAGCTTCTCGGGGCCGAGGGTCGCCCCCCGGGGTAACGCGATGTGTGGTTCAGCGGTGACGCTATCGCGCTCTCAAGTTTCCCGTCCCCGGGACCCCAACCCCTTGCCGTTACTCACAGTAAAACTGTGGACACGCTCCGTGTCTAGAGGTCTGCGGCTCCAATTGGGAAGAACGCGCGCCGGGTTGACGTACCCAGACGTCAGACGGTCGAACCGTCCGGATCGCGGGTCGTCCCCCGGCTGTCAAGGGTCACACGAGAACGTGGTCGACGAAGCACCAACGCCAGTTCTCACCGGGCTCGAACGTGCGCATGACCGGGTGGCCGGAGTCCTTGTGGTGCTCCGTCGCGTGCCGGCCGGGCGAGGAGTCGCAGCAGCCGACGTGGCCGCAGGTGAGGCACAGCCGCAGTTGTACCGGGTGCGTACCCGCTGTCAGGCACTCCGGACACGTCTCGGTCCGTGGACCGGGTTCCGGATCGGGCAGCGCGTCGGCGTGCGTGCACTGTTTCATGATTGCCAGATTACGACGGGTGTGCGGATGGCCGCGCGGAAAAACGAGGGCGGGCGAGGACGATGGACGTGATGCCACTGCTGTTGCTGGTGGCGGGGAGCGCCGCGATCGCCGCGGTGGCCCGGCGCACCCCGGTGCCGGCCCCGCTGCTGCTCGTCGCGGTGGGGCTCGCCGTCTCGTACGTCCCCGGCGTGCCGGACTACACCCTCGACCCGGAGATCGTCCTGCCGCTGGTGCTGCCCCCGCTGCTGCACAAGGAGGCCGTCGAGAGCTCGTACCTCGATCTGCGGGCCACGATGCGGCCGGTGGCGCTGCTGTCGGTGGGCTATGTGCTGTTCGCGACCTTCGTGGTCGGTTGGGTCGCGTATCTCGTCGTGCCCGGGCTGCCCCTGCCCGCGGCGCTGGTGCTGGGCGCGGTGGTGGCGCCGACCGACGCGGTCGCCGCGGCGGCGGTCGCCCGCCGGGTGGGGCTGCCCTCCCGGATCACCACGATCCTCCAGGGAGAGTCCCTGCTCAACGACGCGACCGCGATCACCGCGTACCGGGTGGCCGTCGCGGCCGCCGTCGGCGAGGGTGCCTCCTGGATCGGCGGGATCGGCGAGTTCCTGCTGGCGGCGGTCGGCGGTGTGGTGGTCGGGCTGGTGCTGATGCTGCCGATCCACTGGCTGCGCACGCACGTGAAGGAGGCCCTGCTGCAGAACACCATGTCCCTGCTGATCCCGTTCGTCGCCTACGCCGTCGCCGAGCAGGTGCACGCCTCAGGTGTCCTCGCCGTCGTGGTCGTCGCCCTCCACCTCGGACACCGCGCGTGGGAGGTCGACTTCGCCACCCGCCTCCAGGAGGAGGCGGTCTGGAAGGTCGTCGCGTTCGTCCTGGAGTCGGCGGTGTTCGCCCTCATCGGCCTGCAACTGCCGGTGGTCCTCAAGGGCCTCGGCGAGTACGAGGGCGTGGACGCCGCCTGGTACGCGGTCGCCGTGTTCCTGGTGGTCGTCGTGACCCGGTTCGTATGGGTGTATCCGGGAACGTTCGTGCCCCGCATGCTGTCCGCGCGGATCAGGGAACGCGAGGTCAACCCCACGTGGAGAGGGCCGATCGTCACCTCCTGGGCCGCGATGCGCGGCGTGGTCTCCCTCGCCATCGCCTTCTCGATCCCGCTCACCGTGCACGGCGGCGGTCCCTTCCCGCAGCGCAACCTCATCCTCTTCCTGACCTTCACGACGGTCATCGGGACCCTGGTGGTGCAGGGTCTCACCCTGGCACCCGTGATCCGCCTGCTGAAGTTCCCCGGCCGGGACGCACAGGCCGAGACCCTGGCCGAGGCCAACGCCCAGGCGCAGGCCTCCCGGGTCGCCGAGCAGCGGCTGGACGAACTCCTCACCGACGAGCGCAACGCCCTCCCGCCACCCCTCGCAGACCGTCTCCGCCAGGTCCTGGAGCGCCGCCGCAACGCCGTCTGGGAGCGCCTCGGCCAGACCAACCCGGTCACCGGTGAGTCCGTCGACGACACGTACCGCCGGCTGTCCCGGGAGATGATCGGCGCCGAGCGCGCGATGTTCGTGAGGCTGCGGGACGGCCGCCACATCGACGACGAGATGCTGCGCACGCTGCTGCGCAGGCTGGACCTGGAGGAGGCGGCGGCCTACCGCGAGACGGTGGAAGGCGCCTGAGGGAAGGGCCGCCCGGTGACGACTGCCGCGACGGTCGTCCCGCGCCCGAACGCTCCCTCCCCGGCCAGGGTGACAAGTCCATACAGCAACTTGGCGACATAGACACGCTCGACCGGCACCCCGTGGCGCTCCTCGAAGTCCTCGGCGAAGGCGTCGAGTTCGCCGGGCACGCGCGCGTAGCCGCCGAAGTGGAAGCGGTCGTCGAGGGCCCATGAGCCGCGCCGGCCGCCGAAAGCCCGCTCCTGGAGACCCTCTATGTCGGCGGAGAGGAAGCCGCCCCTGAGGACGGGGACGCCGAGCGCGCGCTGACCGGGGGCCAGCCCTGCGGCCAGCCCGGCCAGCGTTCCGCCCGTGCCGCAGGCGAGGCCGACGACATCTGCCCGCCCGCGCAGCTCCTCGCCCAGGGCCCGGCAGCCGCGCACGGCTTCGGCGTTGCTGCCGCCCTCCGGGACGACATGGGCGTCCTCGGCGCCGGCCGTGCGCAGCACGCGCGCGAGGACGTCCGGGTCGGCCTTGCGACGGTACGTCGACCTGTCGACGAAGTGCAGCCGCATGCCGTCGGCCGAGCACCGGGCCAGGGAGGGATTGAGGGGGCGGTCGGCCAGCTCCTGGCCGCGGACCACGCCGACGGTCGGCAGCCCGAGGAGCCGGCCCGCGGCGGCCGTCGCGCGCAGATGGTTGGAGTACGCGCCCCCGAAGGTGACGACGGTACGACCGGCCGCGACGGCGAGATTGGGCGCCAGTTTGCGCCACTTGTTGCCGATGAGCTCCGGGTGGATGAGGTCGTCGCGCTTGAGCAGGAGGCGCAGGCCGCGCCTAGCGAAACGGTCGTCCTCGATCTCCTGCAGGGGTGAGGGCAACCGGGGGTGCAGTGCTGCGAGGTCGAGGTCGTCGGGGCTGCTCACGGCATCATTGTCACGCCGGTCGGTGATCTCAGCCCGTCCGGCGTTCGAGGACGAGGCCGTTCAGGCCGAAAGCGGCGGTCCGCGGGGGCAGCCCTCAGCGGTCCGCACCAGTGCCGGGTGCCGTCACTTCAGCCGTTCGTGGATGCGTCCCCTCAGCCAGGCCATCGTGAACCCCCGCGGATCCACCTTCCCCGGCTGCCACTCCAAGTGACCGATCACGGACCGTTCCGTCCACCCGTGGTGCCGGCAGACCGCTGCTGCGGCCTTCTCGATGGCCTCCAACTGGGCCTCGGGCCAGGGGTCCTCGCCGTCGCCGAGGTTCTCGCACTCGAAGCCGTAGAAGTGACGGTTGCCGTCCGTGTTCGCCTCGTTGTCCGGCGGGAGCGCCTTCTCGGCGATCACCGCACGCAGCACGTCGTCGTCGCCGAGGCCCGCGTGGTTGGCGCGGCCGTAGCCGACCAGGTGGACCGTGCCGTCCTTGGTGATCACGCCGTGGCAGAGGGGGCCGGGCAGGCCGGCGTAGCCGTCCCGGCAGAGCTCGACGGTGTGTGCACTGCCGCTCGTCACCGTGTGGTGGATCATCACGCCGTACACAGGACCCCACGGCCCCTTGTGGTTGCGGTTGTGACGCTCCCAGTCGCCCACCTCGACGACGGTGAGGCCCTCCGCCCTGAGACCGTCGAGGAAACTGCCCGCGGACATGGGTGAGGCCATGACCGCCTCCTTCGTACCGTGCCGACGGCCGCCCGGTGCGGCCGCCCGTGAAGGGGGTCTACCGAAAGTGATGGGGCGATTACACATCGTGGTCATGGCGAGGGGATGGATCCGGCCATTCCGCACGCATCGGCCGTTGGACGGAATCCCCATTTGTGCCCAGCCGGGCGGTGATCCATTCCCGCTCTTTCGGGTAATAGCACAGGCACGTTCCGTGATGGAAGGCTTGGCCGCGGAGATCGACGCAGCGGCGCAGATCGGCGTCGTCTGTATGAGCGGGAGGGCAATTCTCATATGTCGGTAGGCGAAGAGGTCCGTTCGGAGCAGGGCAAGCCGCAGCAGAGCCTCGGCACGGCCGCCGCGCGGAACCTGGCCACGACGACCAAGTCGGCACCCCAGATGCAGGAGATCAGCTCACGCTGGCTGCTCCGCACCCTGCCGTGGGTGAACGTGCAGGGCGGTACGTACCGGGTCAACCGGCGACTGACCTACGCCGTGGGGGACGGCCGTGTCACGTTCGTGAAGACCGGCGACCGCGTCGAGGTCATCCCCGCGGAGCTGGGCGAACTTCCCGCGTTGCGAGCGTACGAGGACGAGGAGGTGCTCGCGGAGCTCGCCCAACGCTGCCGGCAGCAGGAGTTCGCGCCCGGCAGTGTGATCGCCTCGTTCGGCAGCCAGACCGACGAGGTCTATCTGCTGGCGCACGGCAGGGTCGAGAAGATCGGCACGGGCCCCTACGGCGACGACGCGGTCCTCGGGGTGCTCGCCGACGGCGCCTACTTCGGCGACGCGGCCCTTCTGGACCCGGACGCCATGTGGGAGTACACGGCCCGTGCGGACACCGCGTGCACGGTGCTGATCCTGTCCCGCCAGGACGTCGAACTGGTCGCGGAGCGCGCCGACTCCCTGCGTGAGCACCTCCAGCAGCTGCGTGCGATTCCGGAGCAGCGCACCAACAAGTACGGCGAGAAGGCCGTCGACCTCGCCGCCGGCCACAGCGGCGAGCCGGACATCCCGCACACCTTCGTGGACTACGAGGCCAGGCCCCGCGAGTACGAACTGAGCATCGCCCAGACCGTGCTGCGCATCCACTCGCGCGTGGCCGACCTCTACAACCAGCCGATGAACCAGACCGAGCAGCAACTCAGGCTCACGGTCGAGGCGTTGAAGGAGCGCCAGGAGCACGAGCTCGTCAACAACCGCGAGTTCGGGCTGCTCAGCAACTGCGAGTACGAGCAGCGGCTTCAGCCCCACGACGGCGTGCCCAGCCCCGACGACCTGGACGAGCTGCTCAGCCGGCGGCGCGGCACCAAGCTGCTGCTCGCCCACCCGCGCGCGATCTCCGCGATCGGCCGCGAACTCAACAAGCGCGGCCTCGTCCCCGAGACCATCGAGGTGGGCGGCAACCGCATCCCGACCTGGCGTGGTGTGCCGATCTACCCGTGCAACAAGATCCCGGTCTCCGAGGCCCGGACGACCTCGATCATCGCCATGCGTACCGGCGAGGCCGAGCAGGGCGTCATCGGGCTGCAGCAGGCCGGCATCCCGGACGAGATCGAGCCGAGCCTGTCCGTGCGCTTCATGGGCATCAACGAACAGGCGATCATCAAGTACCTGGTGACGGCGTACTACTCGGCCGCGGTCCTGGTGCCGGACGCGCTCGGCGTCCTGGAGAACGTCGAGATCGGCCGGTGGAGGTGACGTTTCTGCACCTGGGAGCCGTGTCCCCGCCCTCCGGGGCGGGTACACCCCGGTCGTATGCGCCCAGCCGCAGCGGAAGCGCCACCGTCCGCGGACTGACCGAGGGAGATCCCATGGCCGAGTTCATGACGGAGGAGAAGCAGCGCACCCCCGGGGCGCAGCCGCTCGACGGGCACGAGGCGGCCGTGATCCTGGAGCGTGCCCGGGCATCGGTCGATCCCGAACTGCGCGCCGCCATCGACTCGTTGCCCGGCTCCATGCGCCGGATAGCGCTCTACCACTTCGGCTGGGAGCACGCGGACGGCACCCCGGCGGCGGGCAACGCGGGCAAGGCGATCCGCCCGGCGCTCGTCCTCACCGCGGCCGCCGCGCTCGGCGGCCCGGGCGCGCGCGAGGCGGCCGGACGGGCGGCCGCGGCGGTGGAGCTGGTGCACAACTTCACACTGCTGCACGACGACGTGATGGACCGGGACACCACCCGCCGGCACCGGCCCACCGCCTGGACCGTGTTCGGCGACGCCGACGCGATCCTCGCCGGGGACGCCCTGCAGGCACTGGCCCTCGGGCTGCTCGCCGAGGACCTGCACCCGGCGTCCGGGCCGGCCGCGGCTCGCCTCGCGGCCTGTGTCGTCGAGCTGTGCGCCGGCCAGCACGCGGACACGGAGATGGAGCGGCGCGGCCCCGGCGAGATCACCCTCGACGAGGCGCTGACGATGGCCGAGGCCAAGACGGGCGCGCTGCTCGGCTGCGCCTGCGCGCTGGGCGCGCTGTACGCGGGGGCGTCCGACGAGGACGTCGAGGCGCTGGACGCGTTCGGCCGCGAGGCCGGGCTCGCCTTCCAGCTCATCGACGACGTCATCGGGATATGGGGCGACCCGAGCCGCACCGGAAAGCCGGTCGGTGCGGACCTGGTGGCCCGCAAGAAGTCACTGCCGGTGGTCGCCGCGCTGACCTCGGGCACCCCGGCGGCCGCGGAACTGGCCGAGCTGTACGAAGTGCCGTACGGGAAGGGGGACGAGGAGCAACTCGTGCGTACCGCTCTCGCCGTCGAGCGGGCCGGTGGGCGTGACTGGGCTCAGGTCCAGGCCGCCGACCGGATGGCCCGCGCGATGCAGAAGCTGGCCCGTGCGGTCCCCGACCCGGAGGCGGCGGGCGGTCTGCTCGCGCTGGCGGAGTTCGTGACGCGGCGCACCAGCTGACCTCGGCCCCCACAGACCCCGGAGCCCACCGGGGCGGCCGCGCGGCTCCTGACCCCGCACGGTCGCCGAGGCTCCGGCCCGGCGGGTCCCGCACATCCCCACGGTGTGCGGGGCCTGCTCCTGTTCCTCCGGGGTCGGTTCGCGCGCCCCTTCGGCTCACTCGCCGGACGGTCGCGTATAGGCTCAACAGCCTTGTGACCAGTGGTGGTTGAGGTGAAAGGGCGGCCCATGGGCGTGGCGATCCGGACGGCGGACGAGGGTGACCGGGAATTGGTCGTGCGGCTCCTGGACGAGGCATTCCAGGACGATCCGGTCAGCAGCTGGGTCTTTCCCGGCGATGAATACCGCCGTAGGACCCACCACAGGCTGATGGCCGCCTTCACCGGGATCGTGCTCGCCGAGGGCCGGATCGACGTCACGGAGGACGGCAGCGCGTGCGCGTTGTGGCTGTCCGTGCCCGGCGCAGAGCACGGCGCCGAAGAGGACACGGCCGACGACGGGCCCGCTCAGCTCCGCGCCGCCGTCGACCCCGGGAACGAGCGCATCGAGCTGATCGGCCGCCTGACCGCGGAGATCCACCCCGCCGGACGCGCCCACGAGTACCTGTGGATGATCGGCGTGACACCGGAGCACCAGGGCGAGGGCATCGGCAGCGCGCTCGTCCAGCACGCCCTCGACCGCTGCGACCGCGAGGGGCTGCCCGCCTGTCTGGAGGCGAGCAGCGCCCGCAGCCGCGCGCTGTACGAGCGGCTCGGCTTCGAGCTCACCGGCCGCCCCCTCGACCTCCCGGACGGCCCGCAGATGTGGCCCATGTGGCGGGAGCCCCAGGGCTGACCTGCCTCTCCGGGGCGACCGCACCGACTTCACGCCGGAGCCGGTACGCACCTTCGGCAACGGCGTCCTCGTCCGTACCTGCGCGCGCGGGCGCTGACCCGCCTACGCTGAGGACATGGACAGCTCAGAACGCGTCTGTCCGGTCTGCGGACAGCCTGTGGAAACGGTCGTCAAGCGCCACAAGACACTGGGCGCGTGGGTCCCGGTCTGGCTGCCGGGCCCCTGCCGCAACCCCGAGTGCGAGGCCTACGTCGCCGCAGGCGCCGTACCTGACCATGAACCCGGAAAACCCGCCGCGAAAAATTCCTGAGCCCCCTGTCGAGAATCCCGGCCCGGCTCCGACGTCCCCCGTGAGAGCCGCCCACCACGGGCGGTGCGAGCCGAAGGAGCAGAGTCATGAAGTACCTGGTCATGGTGCAGTGCACGCAGGCGGACTACGAGGGCATGCGCGGCAAGGCCAACGAGGTCTCCCCGGCCTGGAGCCAGGAGGAGATCCAGGCCATGTACGCCTTCATGGGCGCCGTCAACGACGACCTCGCCGAGACCGGCGAACTGGTCGACGCACAGGGCCTGGTCGAGCCGGCGCGCACCCGGCTGGTGGGTCTCGGCGACGACGGTAAAAGCGTGATCACCGACGGCCCCTACAGCGAGACCAAGGAGCTGCTGGCCGGCTACTGGGTCCTGGACTGCGCGAGCCTGGAGCGCGTCACGGAGATCGCCGAGCGAGTCGCCCGGTGCCCCCTGCCCGCCGGGGCCACCAACTACCCCGTGGTCATCCGGCCCATCGACAGCGGCTCCGCGGACGTCTGAGCACCCATGGGCACGACCACCGAGGTCGAGGACCTGCTGCGCCTGCACGCGCCGCAGGTCCTCGGCGCGCTGGTCAGGCGGTACGGACACTTCGACGCCGCCGAGGACGCCGTACAGGAGGCGCTGCTCGCGGCGACCGGGCAGTGGCCCTCGGCGGGTGTGCCGGACAACCCCCGCGGCTGGCTGATCAAGGTGGCCGCGCGGCGGCTGACGGATACGCTGCGATCGGAGGAGGCGCGGCGGGCGCGGGAGGAGAAAGCGGCGGCGCTGGCCTCGCGTCTCGCGACCGGGCCGGACCGGGCGCCGCGAGAGGACGACACCCTCACGCTGCTCTTCCTGTGCTGCCACCCGGACCTCACCCCGCCCGCCCAGATCGCGCTCACCCTGCGCGCGGTCGGCGGGCTGACGACGGCGGAGATCGCCCGTGCGTACCTGGTGCCCGAGGCGACGATGGCGCAGCGCATCAGCCGGGCCAAGCAGAAGGTGCGGGGCGTGCGCTTCGGGCGGCCGGATCGCTGGGAGGAGCGTCTGCCCGCCGTCCTGCACACGCTCTACCTGATCTTCAACGAGGGCTATACGGCGACGTCCGGAGCGGTCCTGCAGCGACGTGAACTGGCCGGAGAGGCGATCCGGCTGACCCGTACCGTCCACCGCCTGCTGCCCGACGACGGTGAGGTGGCCGGTCTGCTGGCCCTGATGCTGCTCACCGACGCCCGCCGCGACGCCCGGACCGGCCCGCACGGCGAGCTGGTCTCCCTCGACGAACAGGACCGCGCCCGCTGGGACAAGGCCGCGATCGAGGAGGGCGTCGCACTGGTGACCCGGGCGCTGTCGAGGGGCCGCGCGGGCCCCTACCAGGTGCGTGCGGCCATCGCCGCCGTACACGACGAGGCGCCGTCCGCCCAGGCGACCGACTGGCAGGAGATCCTCGGTCTGTACGAGGTGCTGGTCCGCCTGGTCCCGGGCCCCGTCGAACGCCTCAACCGCGCCGTCGCCGTCGCCATGGTGAACGGCCCGGAGGCCGGGCTCGCC
Organism: Streptomyces guryensis; assembly: GCF_021261325.1. GTDB lineage: Bacteria > Actinomycetota > Actinomycetes > Streptomycetales > Streptomycetaceae > Streptomyces > Streptomyces guryensis. The sequence continues at coordinate 532,335 of NZ_JAJSBI010000003.1, forward strand.
GAACTCGACCTGCTGGAACCCGGGTTGGGCCACCGCCTCGACGCGGTCCGCGGCCACCTCCTGGAGCGGGCGGGGGCGTACGAGGCGGCCCGTCGCGCCTACGAGTCGGCCGCCGCGGGGACCCTGAGCCTGCCCGAACAGCGCTATCTGCAGGAGCGGGCGGCACGGCTGGGGCCGTAACGTGGCCTCATGACAAGCGAGTCGGGGGAATCGCGCAGCCGTGCATGGCGGTGGGCCGTGGTGGTGTGGGCGGTCGCGGTGGCCGTCGGAGGAGGGCTCACCCTGTGGCTGCAGCACTCCGCGGAACCGCCGCCGCCGGCCGGCTGGGAAAACGCGAACCCCTCCGAGGAGACGGCCGCCCCGATGCTGAAGGCCACCGAGTGCCCGCACGACGACGGGGCCACGGCCGTTGCGTGCGTCCATGCCTGGCCCTAGGTGTATTGATCACGAACGTTGTTAACGCGGGTCGGACTTGATCGTGGCGAAGGCCCCCGTGTGTGGTGGAGGTGTCGAATCTTCACCGCACGGAGGCCTTCGTGTCCCACCGTAATGCCCGGCTGACCGTTCACGGCCGGCGACTGCTCGTCGAACGTGTCCGCTCCGGTCGTCCCGTCGCCCATGTCGCCGCCGAGATGGGCATCTCCCGTCCCACAGCCCATAAATGGATCCGGCGCTGGCGGTCCGAGGGCGAGAGCGGACTCATCGACCGTTCCAGCCGTCCACGCAGGACACCGCACCGGACCGCGGCCGCCACCGAGGCGCATGTCTGCCGGCTGCGGCAGGACCGCAAGCTGGGCCCTGCACGTATCGGACCGATCCTGGGCCTGCCCGCCTCCACCGTGCACCGCATCCTGGTCCGGCACGGCCTGAACCGGCTGGCCCACCTGGACCGGCCCACCGGGCAGGTCATCCGCCGCTACGAACGCGACCGGCCCGGCGACCTGGTCCACGTCGACGTCAAGAAACTCGGCCGGATCCCCGACGGCGGCGGCCACAAAGTCCTGGGCCGCCAGGCCGGCCGGGCCACCCGCAGCAACATGGGCTTCGACTACGTCCACTCCGCCGTCGACGACCACAGTCGCCTCGCCTACAGCGAAGTCCACGGCGACGAGAAGGCTGACACCTGCGCCGCCTTCCTGCGCCGGGCCGCAGCGTTCTTCGCCGCATCGGGCATCGACCGCATCGAACGGGTCCTGACCGACAACGCCTGGCCCTACCGCAAGAGCTTCGCCTGGCGCCACGCCCTGGCCGACCTCGGCGCGGCCGGCAAACTCACCCGCGCCTACCGGCCCCAGACCAACGGCAAGGTCGAACGCTTCAACCGCACCCTGCTCGACGAATGGGCCTACCTGCGGCCCTACACCAGCAACACCGAACGCACCGCAGCCCTGGCAGACTTCCTGCACACCTACAACCACCACCGCTGCCACACCGCACTCGGCGGCCAGCCACCCATCAGCCGTGTGAACAACCCTGCGGGTCAATACACCTAGGAGGCCTCAGCCTCCCGCGCGGGCAGCCCGCCCGTCTCCGGATCCCGCCCCGTAAGGCAGTACGTGCCGCCCGCCGGGTCCCGCATCACCGTCCAGTGCGTGCCGCGGGCGACCGGCTGCGCGCCGAGGCGTTCGTGGGCGGCGCGGGTCGCGTCGATGTCCGTGCAGGCCAGGTCCAGATGGGCGGAGGCCGGGCGTTCCGCGCCGAGGCGCTGGAGGAGGATGCGGACCGGGAGACCCGTCGGCGGCCTGAGCACATGGAACTCGGGGAGCGAGCCCGGTCGTGACTGCCACTCCGGCAACAGGGCGCTCCAGAAAGCGACTTCGGCGTCGTACGCGGAAGGTCCGACGTCGACGCAGACCTGGTCGAGACGGCTGCCCCGCACGACGGGCGGGCGCGTCGCCTCCGCGCGCCACGGCATGGTGCACAGCTGCTGTCCGGCGGGCGACCGCAGCACGGCCCACGTCCCGTGATCGGCGACGACCTCGGCCCCGAGAGCCACCGCCGACCGCGTGAACTCCCGTACGTCGGCCACCGGGAAGTCCAGATGCGCACCCCCCGGACCCGAGGCGACCCCCTGCACCTTGACGCAGGCGTCGGCCCCGTCGTGCAGGAGGGTCGTGAACTCCTCGTTCTCGCCGCGCGGTTCGGACGGGCGCGTGTCCGTGACGGCCGTCCAGAAGTCGCAGGCGACGCCGAAGAGTTCGGCCGGCCGGTCCATGAAGGCGTAGGTCCACCGGACCTGTCGGCTCATCCCTTCCGCTCCATGAACCGCAGCATGTTCCCCGCCGGATCCCGGAACGCGCAGTCCCGCACCCCGTACGGCATGTCCGTCGGTTCCTGGAGCACCTCGGCGCCGGACTCCTGGACGCGGGCGAAGAGGGCGTCGCAGTCCTCGGTGGTGAAGTTGACCCCGCGCAGCATGCCCTTGGCCAGCAGCTGCTCCATCGCGTCGCGGTCGGCGGGGGAGAGGTCGGGGTTGGCCGCGGGCGGCTCCAGGACGATCGACACGTCCGGCTGCAGCGGCGACCCGACGGTCGTCCACCGCATCCCCTCGTACTTGACGTCGTTGCGGATCTCCAGGCCCAGGACGTCGCAGTAGAAGGCGATCGCCTTGTCGTGGTCGTCGACGGCGATGAAACAGTTGTGCAGTTTCAGGTCCATGGGTCCAACCTAAGGTCGATGACGTGTCACGTCCGTCTGGGACGCGTGTACGCGCGCACCACGCACGGCGGGATCTCCGCGCTCTCCTCGTGCGAGCGGGCCCGGTACGAGCTCGGCGTCTCGCCCACCAGCTCGGTGAAACGGGCGCTGAAGGAGCCCAGGGAGGTGCAGCCCACCGCCATGCAGACCTCGGTCACGGTGAGGTCGCCCCGGCGCAGCAGCGTCTTGGCGCGTTCGACGCGGCGCGTCATGAGGTAGCCGTACGGGGTCTCGCCGTACGCCTCGCGGAAGCTGCGCTGGAAGTGGCCCGTTGACATCAGGGCGGTGCTCGCGAGGGCGGCCACGTCGAGGGGCTCGGCGTACTCGCGGTCCATGCGGTCGCGTGCCTTGCGCAGTCGTACCAGATCCTCACGGTTCACCACGTCAGCATCGCACGACCCTCACCGGCCGGGTGCCGGGTCCTGGCGTGCGCTTTGCCTTGAGTTCGCCTGCCGTATGAAAGCGCTTGTTCCCCTAAGGGAATGGACCACATCACGTTCCTCGTGGCGGTTGTCATCGTCACGGCCCTGGCGTTCGACTTCACCAACGGATTCCACGACACCGCCAATGCGATGGCCACCTCCATCGCCACCGGCGCCCTCAAGCCGAGAACAGCGGTGCTCGTGAGCGGAGTCCTCAACATCGTCGGAGCCTTCCTGTCGACGGAGGTCGCCAAGACGATCTCCGGGGGAATCGTCGACGACACCCTCGTCAGCCCGGGAATGATCTTCGCGGGGCTGATCGGGGCAATCCTGTGGAATCTGCTGACCTGGCTGGTCGGGCTGCCGTCCAGTTCCTCGCACGCCCTGTTCGGGGGGCTGATCGGCGCCGTCTGGGTCGGCGCGGGATCCCACGGTGTGCACTTCGACAAGGTGCTCGAGAAGGTGCTGATCCCGGCGGTGGCCTCACCGGTCGTGGCCGGAGTCGCGGCCCTGATCGCCACCTACCTCGCCTACAAGCTCACCGCCCGCGGCCGCAAGGACTCCGTCACCAAGGGCTTCCGGCTCGGCCAGATCGCCTCGGCCTCGCTGGTCTCGCTCGCCCACGGCACCAACGACGCGCAGAAGACCATGGGCATCATCACGCTGACCCTGATCTCGGCGGGCGCCCTCGGCCACGACGCAGGACCGCCGGTCTGGGTGATCGCCTCCGCCGGTCTCGCCATCGGCCTCGGCACCTACCTGGGCGGCTGGCGGATCATCCGCACCATGGGCAAGGGCCTGACGGAGATCCAGTCCCCGCAGGGCTTCGCCGCCGAGACGGCCTCCACGGCCGTGATCCTCACCTCCGCCCACCTCGGTTTCGCCCTGTCCACCACGCAGGTCGCCTCGGGCTCCATCCTCGGTGCGGGCCTGGGCCGGCGCCTGGCGGAGGTCCGCTGGGGCGTCGCGGGCCGCATGGTCGCCGCCTGGCTGATCACGCTGCCCTCGGCCGCGCTGGTCGGCGGCATCTCCGCGGCCGCGGTCAAGCACGGCGGCAACTTCGGCACGGTCGTCGTCGCGCTGGTCGGCGCCGCTGTGGCCGCCGGCATCGTCGTCGTCTCGCGCCGCAACCCGGTGCACGCCGACAACGTCAACGACGGCCACGACGTCACCATCCGCACCGAGCCGCCGGCCCACGTCGGCGCGGCCGCCTGAAACACGGGGAGTTCGCAGCATGACACTCGACTGGAGTGCACTCGGCCAGGTCACCGCGGTGAGCATCGGCGTCACCGTCGCCGTGGTCGTCGTCTTCGCCCTCGGCGTACTCGGCCTCGCCCGCTTCGAAGGGGCGCGCGAGGATGGCGGCGGGACCTCGTCCCTCGGCCTCGCCCAGGCCGGCCTGTGCTTCCTCGCCTGCGCGGCCGTGGTGGCGTACGGGATCTATCTGATCGTGCCGCAGTTCCACTGATGAGCCGGAAGCGCATCAGAAGGACATCGGAAGGACTCGGAAGGAAATCGGGATGACGACGCCACCCCTGCTGGCCGACCTGAAGGTCGACTACACCGACCCCGACGACCCGGTGCTCATCCGCCCGGACGGCAGCACGATCGACACCTGGCGGGAGAACTACCCGTACGGGCAGCGCATGGAGCGCAAGGAGTACGACTGGCACAAGCGGCTCCAGCAGATCGAACTGCTGAAGCTGCAGAGCTGGATCAAGGAGACCGGGCGCCGGCTCGTCATCGTCTTCGAGGGACGGGACGCGGCCGGCAAGGGCGGCACCATCAAACGCTTCACCGAGCACCTCAACCCGCGCGGCGCCCGGGTGGTGGCGCTGGAGAAGCCGACCGAGCGCGAGCGCGGGCAGTGGTACTTCCAGCGCTACGTCGAACACCTGCCGACCGCGGGCGAGATAGTTCTGTTCGACCGCTCCTGGTACAACCGGGCGGGCGTGGAGCGGGTCATGGGCTTCTGCTCGGACGACGAGTACCGGCGCTTCATGCGCCAGACGCCCGCGTTCGAGCGGATGCTCGTGGACGACGGCGTCGACCTGATCAAGTTCTGGTTCTCGGTCTCCCAGGGCGAACAGCGCACCCGCTTCACCATCCGCCAGGTCGACCCCGTACGGCAGTGGAAGCTCAGCCCCATGGACCTGGCCTCACTGGACCGCTGGGACGACTACACCGCCGCGAAGGTCGCCATGTTCCGCGAGACGGACACGGAGCACTCGCCCTGGACGGTGGTCAAGAGCAACGACAAGAAACGGGCCCGCGTCGAGGCCATGCGCAGCGTCCTCGCCCGCTTCGACTACACCGACAAGGACGAAGAGGTCGTCGGCAGTCCCGATCCGCGGATCGTGGGCGCGGCGGCGGGGCTGCTGGAGGCGGGGGAGGACGATCACGGGGGGCTGGCCGGCGGTCAGTAGGCATGTCACCGATCCCGACAGGACCGAACCGTCCGCGGCACACGCTGCCGCTGTCACCGACCGGGCCCGCCTCGCCGGCGCGCCTACACCAGCGACCGTGACCTCGCCGCACGCCGGGCGCTCTACGAGTGGAATACGCCCTGTTACGACCTGCCGGGCACCGTCGCCGAGTAGCTGAGCGAGGTGCGCGGACGGGGGGTCGATGTCGGCTGCGGCAAGGCCGGTACGTCCGACGACTGCGCCGTGCCAGGCCCGACCTGGAGGTGCTGGGCTTCGACGTCGCTCCCGGCATCCTCACCGGGGTGCCTGGCGCGGTCGCCGTGGCGGACGTCGCCCGCCCTCCCGCCGGTGACGGCGAGCATGAGCGCGACCCCTGGCCATGCACATGCTCCACCACGTCCCTGACATCGCCCGAGTGGTCGGGGAACTCTCCCGGGTCGTGGCCCGTGACGGGCTGCTGGCCGTCTCCACCAACAGCACTCGCGACAAACCCGAACTCGACGACCTGTGGCAGCGGTTCGCCGGCGAGGTCCTCGGCACCGGCCGTGGCCCGCCCCGCATCTCCCTCAGCGTCCGGCCTCCCGTGGACACGACTCCCGTGGACACGATCGGACGTCGACCGTCCTCGCGCCCTCCTCACTGACGACATCGCCCGGGAGGGGGCGTTGGAGATCAACTGCAGGGGCGGCACCGTGCTCTGCCGTCGGTGGGACCGTCTCGTGCCGGTGGGACCGCCTCGTCGGAAAGCCGAAGGGGCCCGGCCGTCTCCCGGCCGGACCCCTTCAGACGCCCGTGGACCTGCGATGGTGCACCGATCGCGGGTCAACGCGAACGGGGCGTTCGTCAGGCCTTCTTGGTCTCCTAGTAATGGGCCGGGTCGGTGACCTGCGGGGATGTTTCCTGTGGGGCGCTGACCTGGTCTTTTGGCGATTGGTGGCGATGGGGGGCGACGGTCTTGAGCGGGTGTCCTGCGGACTGTATGCGGACTGCTGGTCCACGTGTGCGAGGGGATGGCACGGCGCGAAGGCTGTCGCGGTCCTGAGCTGTCAGGTTGTGATCGCTTGCCCGGCCGTAACTGAAGCACGGGCACAGGAGCGGCTGGCCCCTTCTGAGGGGCCGTGGAGTCGCAGATCGCAGAGACTGCAACGTTTCAATCCAGCCAGGTCGAATCGGCAGCTGATCACGACGTGTCCCGTTTGTGGCGACCGGTGTTTGTCCACGTCGGACGTAATTTTCCGCCGGTCGATAGTAAAGGGAGTCCAAAAATACCTGATCATGGCTTTCTGTTGAGCGGAATATTCCACTTCGGCCGGGTCTGATGCAGGCCGATACTGGACGGCTGAAACGCGCGAGGCGGTAATTCTCCGCTGTGACTAGTGTTCGATATCGCACGTATCTGCACGACGACCTGAAACGAGGGGAAATGAAAAAGCGGAGATCATTAGGTAGAGGGGTGGCGGCAGGCGCTCTCGCCGCCGTGGTCACCCTAGGAGCATCGGCTGGTGTTTCATGGGCCTCCTCATCGACCGGAAAAGAGAAGGCGGAGTACTCGACGGCGGAGATCATTCTGGGGGTTATGGGTAAGGGACCTGTCGCCCACGACCACCCGGAAGTCGCCCTCGTGCCGGCCGGTCAGGCCAAGGGTGCCGACAGCAAATCTGTGGCCGCTTTCCTGCAGCTGGCGGCAGCAAAGGACTCGGGGTTCGCGGAGAAGTTCCGCAGCGAAGTGACGTCGGGCGATCCCTATCAGGTCCAGAACGGGCTCAAGCGACTGGAGAGCATGTCCCGGGACGTTGCCAGGGATGTGGCCGAGAAGCGCACCTCGGTGAACCCGGCGTCCTCCGCTGGTTGGTTCTTCACCAATGACACGGTCGCGGTCGACGCGGTGGCTGTGCAGCACTGGAGCTTCGCGACTACCGGTGCCGTCGCAGCTGAAGCCGTAGGTGTCGTGGTCGTCGTGCTGACCGTCTCGCCGGAGCATCAGAACCTGACCACCGACAAGGCCGTAGCGGCGCTGTCGACGGGGTTGGCTGGCTGACCATTGTTTGAAGGGGGCGGCTCCGCCTGAAGCGGACGCCTACGGGGAGTATGGAAAATAATGTCTCGCATAGGCTTCTTTGGCGGCGCCGCCCTTTGGGGCGTGCTCGGCGTAATCTCTGTTATGGCGGCACTTCCTGATGCTGCGGCATCTCCACCCGGAATGGCAACGTCGCGTCAGACGATCAGTAGGGTTTGGCCGCAGGGGTGGGGGTTCTTCACCAAGAGTCCCAGGACACCGGCTAATGTGGCCTACAAGATTGCCGGAGATGGAATGCCGAAGAATGCTCTCATCGGCCCCAACGCCACTCCGTCGAATCTTTTTGGAGCCAGCAGGAGAGCAAGGGCTCAAGGGCCCGAGATAGCCAGCCTGCTCCACTCGATACCAGAAAGCGCGTGGAAAGAATGCGGCGCGTACGTCGTTGCCGACTGCCGGGTTAGCGAATTTAAGGCTGCTCCCCAGGTGGCGAATGGGTCTCCGATTCCGACGCTGTGCGGACAGATCATCCTGACTTCAGAGGAGCCCGTCCCCTGGGCGTGGCGCAGCATCGCAAAGCATCAGTACCGGATCACGAAGGCGGCGGCGGTGAACGTCCAGTGCTGAAACTGACTAGATGGCAGCCACCCGCCGATGCACAACGATTCGACCCTCGTACCAATGTCTACGGCCTCGCGCGCACGTTGTTGGCGATTGGTATGTTCGCCACCCTCGTGTTCACGCCGGCTGGGGCTCTCTTTCACCCGGTTATCGGCATGGGCAGAGCGCCGTACTGCGACGGGGTGTCGGCCGTTTCAGGGTTCTGCGTCGGTGGGCACGGATTAAGTCCCGACGTGCGCAGATACCTTCTGGCCCTGCTCTTGGTGCCGTCCATCATCGGCTGGCGGCCTAGGATCTTTGTCATTCCGCAGTGGTGGGTTGCGTTCAGTATCGCCAACTCGCTCAGCCTGCCGGACGGCGGCGACAACGTTGCTCTTATTCTGACTCTGGCCATGATCCCCTTCGGGCTGGCGGACGATCGAGTATGGCATTGGACTGTTAAAGACACGACGAAACCCTTGGCGAACTCGGCAGCCGCGTTCTGCTATGTCACCCATTGGGTGATACGCATTCAAGTAGCGGGAATCTATTTTCAGTCGGCCGTGGCAAAATTTGGCGTGAAAGAGTGGGCCAACGGTACGGCCCTCTATTACTGGCTGAATGATCCGACCTTCGGGCTTCTTGGGTTCTGGAAGCCGGTTGCGCAGCCCATCCTGGAAAACAGATACACAGTCTCCGCTTTCACTTGGGGTACCATTATCGTCGAGCTCACTTTATCATTTGCGTTGTTCTGGAAGCTCGCGACGCGGAGACGTGTGTTCTGGCTGGGCATCATGCTTCATGCTGGCATAGCGATCTTCATGGGGCTCTTCAGTTTCGCGGTCATCATGTTCGGTGCGCTGGTCCTGGCGCTGCAGGATCCGAACGTAAATCTCGACTTCCGCCGTATGGTGCGAAAAGGTGCAACAAGGAAGGATGGGGCTAATGGCGCGAGTAGTGGTGCAGTGCGCGGTGGGTCACTTGTTCTCGACTGAGTGGGTCAGTTTTGTCTCGTTCAAAGCTGTAAGGCTTGGACGGAAGCGCTATCAGAAGTGTCCTGAGTGCGGTCGATTCCGGATGGTGCAGAAGGTTTCCCGTCAAAGCGTCGGAGACGCACGGTATCGTGAGGCGATGCACCGTTTTGACGGTAAAGGCGTGTGACCGCCGAAACGAGGAGTGTTCCCTGTCTACGTCCGCCGGAGTGTGTTCCTACAACAACTCTGCAATTGGCGCCTCTATTGCCAGCCGTCGAGGGAGACCTCCGGGCCTGCCGAAAGGTACCGGTGGAGGGCGCTTGAGGTGGTGTCCACGAAGTTCTCCGGGACTGAGCCGGCGTCGACCCACCGGACCTGGGCGTGCTTGCGTGGCTCGCGGTTTTCGGGTTCGCCGGTCCATTCGTGGGCAGCGAAGACGACGGTGAGGAAGCCGTTGGGTGCCTCCACGCCCCAGGCGCCATGGATGATGTGGGCGACCTTCAGGGACTCTGGCTTCACCGTCAGGCCAGTCTCCTCGTACAGCTCGCGCACGGCGGTTTCGGTGATGGGTTCGCCGGGTTCGCTCTTGCCGACGGGCAGGTCCCACATGCCCTGGGCGAACTTGGCGTTCTGGCTGCGCTGGAGGAGGACGACGCGGTTGGTGGCCTTGTCGTGGACGATGACGGCGGCGACCAGCAGGGTCATGGATTCGAGGGCGGGCGGCAAGGCTTTGGGCTGGTCGTCGGTTGTCCGCTGAGCCACGGCTTGTGTCCCTTCATCGGCCGGATGGTGGCAGCTTAGGCCAGTGCTTCGCGTGCGCGGCGGGCGAGTTCGGCGGCTCCGGGCACTTTGCGGCGCTGGTAGATGGAGAGGGTGGAGCGGAGCGAGGTGATCGCTTTGCGGGTGCGGTCGGACGTCATTCCCTCCATCAGGGTCAGGGCCTGTGACCAGGCGGCGACGGCTTCGTCGGCTCGGGCCTGGGCGGCGAGGCTGTCGCCGAGGTCGGCGTGCGTGAGGGCGTGGACGCGCTTGTACTTCTCGGGGTCCCAGCGCACCAGGGCGTCGCGGTGTTGTTGCTCGGTGCCGACGTGGTCGGCGAGGTCGGTCAGGGTACGGGCGGTGTGGCTGGCGACGGTGCCAGCGGCCGGGCCGCTGACGCGGGAGTAGCTGGGCTGGGGACCGTCGTCGCGCAGGAGGGCGTCTTCGGCGGCGAGCAGGGCGCGGGCTGCTGCTGGCTTCGCGCCGACCGCGGCGTAAGCGCGGGCGTGGGTGATGTGCAGTAGCGCCTCGGTCTGGCCGTCGACGTGGCCCAGGCCGCGAGTGAGGGCGCCTTCGACGAGGTCGACGCAGTGGTGGGGCTGCTTGAGGCTCAGTGCCTGATGGGCGAGGGCGCGCATCATCCAGGCGGCGTGGCCGCGTGGGTCGGCTTCGCAGGCGAGCTGGTAGCCGACCTGGTAGTAGCGCTGAGCGGCGCCTTCCTGGCCGAGGTCGTGGTGCTTCCACCCGGCGAGGTACGCGAGCTCGGCAACGGCACCGAAGGCGGCTTGCCGTAGCGCTTCATTCGGGAATCGGCCGCGGAGCATGGGAGCCGCCGTGTCGGCGAGGTAGGCCGTGACCGTGGTCAGGCCATGGCCGCCGCCGAGGCGTTCGTCGGCCGCGCTGAAGGCAGCTGTGATTTGGCGTACGACGTCCACGTCCTCCATCCCGACCAGTGAGATGCCGGTGCGGGCCCGCAACATCCGGGCGGTGGCCTCGTGGTCGTAGAAGAGGGGCATGGCCACGCCGGCCGTGGTGAAGGCAGCCACGGCAAGGAAGCGGCGGCGTTCGACGTCGGCACGGCCCAGATCGGTGGCGGCCAGAACAGGATCGGGCTCCTGCGCCACCGTAGTTTCGGGTGCCCGAAGGCCAATCTCCACCAGAGTGATGGGGCGGCCTGCCCGGCGGGACAGCGCCTCAGCGAGGTACTGGCCGGTCCGTCCGGTCGGCTGGCGTGTGCCGTTCACCCAGTGGGAGACGGCCGACTTGTTGGTCTGGAGGATTTCTCCGTTCTCGGCCGCGATACGCCGGATGTCCTTCGCCAGAGTCTCGTACGTGCAGCCGATTGCCTCGATGACATCACGCAGGCGGGAGTTGGGCCCTCTCGGCGCTGCCACGATCGCCTCCGCTCCGGAGCTGTAAACCGCGTATACCGCTTCAACTGCCTCTCACCGTACCCACCGTGCGTGACGGAGGGTTCACTAATCATCAGCCGCCCGGCCCCGGTCCGACACCGTGACCAGGCTCCCCCTTCCGGCCGGGCGGTCCCCGAAGTTCCGTACGCCTACACCGGGTTCGGGCATTCCTGTGCCCGAACTCGGCCGATCAGAGACGGAGACACGGTGACCATCATCGACACCAAGGCCGCCATCACGGTCGTACTGCCTGAGGCGTTCGACGAGCGTTGGAGCCGGTTGCCCGGCATCCAGGTCGACGGCCAGCGCATCACCATCGACCCGGCCGAGTACTTCTTCCGCTTCGAGTCCAACACCTGGCTCGTCGCGGACTGGGAGCTGGTCAAGTCCCAGCTCTTGGAGGCGCAGGAGACGACCGAGAGTGCGGTCGAGCAGCTCGCGTTGGACTTCATCAAGGCCCACGCCGCCTCAACCTCGGACGCCGCCCGAGTCCTGTCCACCGCGTACGAGGTGTACGCCTACCTGTTCCGCGACGAGCACCTCGCCAACCTCGGCCTGCCGCAGATCACCGCCGAGCACCTGCGGATGCTGCGCGAGGCGGCCACGCTGATGGCACTGAACAAGGTCGAGCTGGACGGGCACATCTCCAACGTCGGCCCGTGCTGGTTCTTCCCCGCCGCCACCTCCGTCGTCTTCGACCTGGACGACGAGATGGGCGGGACGCTCGACGAGGTCTACCACGGCGGCTGGTTCAACGAGCACCGCCGTATCGAGTCCATCAAGGCCCACGCCGCTCTCGGCGGCCGGCTCGTGCACGGCTGCCAGTCCGTGCCGGACCAGTCCGGCGGAGTCGTCGCGCCCTACGGTGCGTCGATGACCGCCTTCCGCGACGACCTCGCGGCCTTCAAGGCCGGCTGGATCGAGCAGGTCTACGCCCATCGCGTGAGCCCTGCCGCATAGCACCACACCGCACACCAGGCTCCGGGGCGGGCCGGCATCTCTCGCCCGCCCCGGATGCCCCCAACCTCCCTGGAGCCCCCACGTGACCGCGAACCCCAGCGCCGAACTCCTCGACAACCTGCTCACCCTGGCCGGACGGACCACCGCCCTGCGCGAGGAGGTGCGCGTGTGGTCCATGTCCGGTGTCGAGCGCCTGACCTTCCCCGATGCCAGCACCGCGATCTTCAAGTACGCGAAGCGGCCCTTCGACAGCGAGGACCAGGCCCTTCGCCTGGCGCACACGCTCGGCGTCCCCGTCCCGCAGGTCCACGCCTCCGCCGTCCTGGACGGTTGGCTCGGCATGCTCATGGAGGACCTCGGCCCCGCCGTCCGCGACGCCGACGACCTCGACGGCACCGCCGCGGCTGTGGTCCTGCACAGCACCCGTACGGCTGCTGGCCTTCCCGTCCTCGACCAGGTCCGCCTTCGCTCACTGCCGAACCGGGCCCTGGAACACCTCGCCCAGCTCCGCAAGGCCGAGCGCTGGCAAGACACGGACGACATCGAGGACGCGCTCGACCAGATTGCTCAGGCAGCCAAGGCCCGGTCGGCCGGTACGACTGTGGCGCCGTTCGGCTGGGTGCACTCCGAGTTCCACCCCACCAGCCTCCACATTGGCCAACAAAGCTGGCGGCTGCTGGACTTCGCCCGCGCCTTCACCGGCCCCGGCCTGCTCGACCTGGCCAGCTGGCACGGCACCCTGGACACTCCCGATCCCGTACGTCTGCGGGTCTTCCTGGAGCAGTACGTCACCGCCGGCGGCACCCCGGACGCCCTCACTCGGCGCGGCGGACTCACCGCCGAGAACTGGGCGCTGGGCTGGCACCGCATGTGGGCCGTCGAGTGGTTCATGGAACAGTCCATCCGCTGGATCAACGACCCGGCCACCGACCCCGGCTACATCAAGGCGGTACGCCGCCACCTCACCGACGTCCTCCACCTCCTGGAGGTCTGACGTGCTCGCCCAGGCATCCCCCTGGTACGTCCACGCCCTCCAGCGCAGCACGGCCGGCCCCGCCGAGCCGCTGTCGGTACCTGCACGGATGGAATGGACGACGCGGCCGGGCAGCGGGCCCGGAGCCGAGATTCTCGGACCCGACCTGCGCTGCAAGCGGCTGCTGGAACTCGGCTGCGGCCCCGGCCACAATGCCGCCCACCTTGCCACCCGCTACGGCGCCCAGGTCACCGGTGTCGATCTGGTCGGCCTGCAGGTTCGCCGGGCCCGGTCGCACTACGGGCGGCTGAACAATCTGACCTTCGTCGCCGGCCATGCCCTGCACTACCTGCAAGCCTCCGACGAGCAGTTCGACGCCATCTACTCCGTCTTCGGGGCCATCGGCTTGGTAGCCCCCGAGCTTCTGCTCCCGGCCATCGCCCAGCACCTCAAACCCGGGCGCACCCTCGCCTTCTCCGTCCCCCACCCCAAGCGCGGTGGCTTGCGACCCACCGCCGACGACCGACCCCGCCGGGACTACGTCACTCTCCCCGACCGCACCCGCCTACCCATCGCCCGCTGGGACTTCGATGCCGACCGCTGGGAGAAACACCTCGACCGCGCCGGCCTCTGGCTCACCTCGGCCCAGGAGTTCCACGACGCCCGCCGCGGCCTCTGGCCCACCACGTTGCTGATCACCGCGCGCAAGCTCTGACCCCCACTCCGCCGCCTCTTGGGAGAAACCGATGCGCCCGCCTTATCTGCTCCTCGACGTCGACGGCGTCCTCATACCCTTCCCGGACGCCGATGGGACCAGTCCGGCCACCCACGACCGCCACGACGTCGTTCCCACCGGCCTTAGCGCCGACGATCCGGTCACCGTCTGGCTCAGCCCGAGCCATGGCCCCTTGCTCATGGACGTGATACGGACCGGCCTGGTCACCCCGGTCTGGTGCACCAGCTGGCGCCAGGACGCCACCACACTGATCGGGCCGCTCCTCGGCCTCCCGTCCCTGCCATACGTCGACCTCCCGCGTCCGCAGATCACCACCAGCCACCCCAACGGCTACCTCTGGAAACGAGACCATGTCGATGCCTGGCTGGGCGATAAGCCTGTTGCTTGGGTCGACGATGACTTCACCGCCCTCGACCATGCCTGGGCAGCAGAGCGCACGGCGCGGGGCATGGCGACTTTCTTGGTCCAGCCTGATCCCCACATCGGGTTGTTGGCCGAGCACCTGGCTGAGAAGCCGTATCTCAACCGAACGTGATCGCTTGATTTCCGCTGGTCAGGCATGGTCTGGCTCGGAGTGAGGGAGGCATGCGGCGTCTTGTTTCGGCTCCGTGATCGAGGGGTGCGCGATGGCGTCGGTGCTGGGAATGCTGGAGGAGCGGGAGACAGCGGCCCGGGTGCGGGTGGAAGGACTGCGGGAGGAAGTCGCGCGGCTGGCTGGGGCGTTGGAGGCCGCGGAGATCGAGCTGGACCGGCGGGTGATCGCACGGGAGGAACTGGTCGAGGCCCTGGCGGCCTCGGCTGCCAAGACCACCGCCGTGACCGGGGCGGAGGCGGAAACCGTGTCGTCGCCCGCGCCGGTGCCGGGCTCGATCGTGCCGCCGTGGCGCGAAGGACTGCCGGTGACGGTGCTGGCGCCGGACTACCAGCGGATTCTGGGAGTGCTCGACGAACGGCAGCCTGCGGGCCAAGAGCCGCTGAAGGCCAGGGAGATCACGGCTCGGCTGGGCTTGGAGACAACGTCGGCGAAGGTCGAGGGGGTGCGTTCGAAGGCCCGGCGTCTGGCGGAGCGCGGGTGGCTCATCCTGGAGGCGTC
>NZ_JAJSBI010000030.1 GCF_021261325.1 Streptomyces guryensis
AAACCGAACGCGGCGTAGTCACTGGAGAGCCCAGTGCATCGAAAGATGCCCGCTGGGTTCGGCGGGAGGCTGCGCGGAAAAGATCCGGAACCTCGGGACCTCGCCGCGCAGCCCACCCAGTACGTCATCTCCGATCGCGGCGAGGTCGTCACGCGTTATGACGAGCGCCTGCTGTCGAAGACGAAGATCTCGTACATGTACTCCCCGGGCGTCTCACCGGTGACCTTCGAGGTCGACGGTGTGCGCTTCGGCTGCCTGCTCGGCATGGAGATCCACTATCCGGAGTTGTTCGCGGAGTACGAGAAGCTGGATGTCGACTGCGTGCTGCTCTCCACCAGCGGCACGCCGGGAAACACCACCGCCCAAGCCCAAGTCCAAGGCCACGCCGCGTTCAACAGCTTCTGGGTCAGCCTGTCGGGGCCGGCGCAGGACAGCGTCACCGCACCGACCGGAATCGTCGCTCCCAATGGCGACTGGCTTGCGCGGTGCCCCGAGGACGGTTCGCCATCGGTAGCCGTCGTGAACCTCGACGACAGCTCCGAGGCCGCCACATCGGCACTGACCTACGCGCGTCCCTGGCGTCGTGAGTCGCGCTCGGGCCTCTACACCGAGCACCAGGTGAGCGACCCTCGCAGCGAAGACCGGACAGCGGCCTTCTAGCTCAGAAGCAGAATCCGAGGTGTTCGCGCGTATGGGATGGCTCCCGGCGCCGCGAGCACCCCGGCTCCTGTGAGTTTTGGCAACACCTGAGGACTTGCGGTGGGAGGCGCAGGGGTCTGGCGCCGTGGGAAAATCCGTTGCCGGAACAGCAGCATCGTCGATCAAATGTCACCATGACTCATGACGCCCCGGCGGACCATGTGGAGCAGAACCGACGCTTTTGGGATGACGAGGCGGCTGCGTGGCACGGGCCGCTCGCCCGTGACCACTGGGCGCAGGTGGAACCGTCCTGGGGATTGTGGTCCACCCCTGAGTCGCAGGTTTCCTTGCTTCCCGACGGCATCGACGGGATGCGCGCCATTGAGTTGGGCTGCGGTACTGCCTACGTTTCCGCTTGGCTGGCCAGAGCAGGAGCCCACCCGGTCGGGATCGACCTCTCCGAGAAGCAGCTCGCCACTGCTCGCGCGATGCAGACCGAGTTCGGCATCGACTTCCCCCTTGTCCTGGGCAATGCCGAGAGGGTGCCCTACGAGGACAACACATTCGGCCTGGCGATCAGCGAGTACGGTGCCTCA
This sequence comes from Streptomyces guryensis, assembly GCF_021261325.1. Lineage (GTDB taxonomy): Bacteria > Actinomycetota > Actinomycetes > Streptomycetales > Streptomycetaceae > Streptomyces > Streptomyces guryensis. Next base: position 1,236 of record NZ_JAJSBI010000030.1, read on the forward strand.
CTGTGGTGCGACCCCTACCAGTGGATCCCGGAGGCCGCCCGGCTGCTCGTTCCAGGAGGCCGGCTGGTGTTCTCGCGCTACTCACCGCTGTTCGCACTGTGTGTACCGCCCGACGGACCGGCAGCCACCACTCTGTCCCGCGGCCAATTCGGCCTGACACGGTTGGACTGGGGGAACCGCGTGGAATTCGTCCTGCCGCACGGTGAGATGCTCCGTCTGCTGCGGGCCTGCGACTTCGTCGTCGAGGATCTGATAGAGATTCAGGCTCCCCGGTCCGCGCGGGACTACCTTGAGGTTTCCGCCGACTGGGCCCGGCAATGGCCCAGCGAGGAGATCTGGAAAGCTCGGCTGGCAGGCTGACAGCTCCGCAGGCACCGTGGATCGCCCTACGCATCCCGCGGAGCACCTCGAAGACGCGCGGCCGGCACGACGGCCAGGTAGGCACCGCCAACTGAGGCGCCCATCACGCACAGGCCGGCGAGCAGCTCCACCTCCGGACCCTCGTCAGCGAGATCTCCCGTTTCTCTCAGCTCATCGCCTGCTGCAGGAGTTGGTCAGCGTGGTGGTCGGTGCGCGCGACGTTTGCGCACGACGGCCGGCATCGGTCCGGCCGCGGGGTGTCGGAGACGTCCAGCCGGTGGCAGAGCGCTCGGTCGCGGTTGTAGACGCGCATCAGGAACGCTCGCGGGTTGTCGTAGACGGTCAGGGCCGGGTTGCCGAGGATGACCCGAGCCTGGCGGTGGGTGCGGACGGCCCCGGCCACCGGGGCTCGGGCGGCGGCGCTGATTGCTCGCCGGGCGGCGGGCCCGGAGATTCCCGTCCCAGCGGCGAGGTCGTCGGCGGTGGCCCCGGCGGTCTCGATGTCGAGCAGCTCGTGGATCACCAACGGGCGTACGAGGCAACCCTGTTCACGGAAGCGCCGACCCCAGGGAGCAGCGTTCGCCGACCGCCGACACCGCGACGACCGTCACCCTGCCCCCACATCCGGGGCGCCGACACGGCATGATCAATGGATGGAAGCCGTGGAAGACCCGACAGGCGGTGGCAGCGTGGGTGAGCAGGCGGACATCTCGTCGGCGAAAGAGGCTGCGAACGACCCGCTGGTGCTGGCGTTCGGAAGGCTGCAGGGGGCGGCGAACCGGCTCGAGTACATCCTGGGGCGGGCCCTGGAGGAGGAGTGCGGGATCAGCCACCTGATGTTCGAGGTGCTGCTGATCCTGGGGCGGGCGGACGAGCCGGGCCTGTCGATGCGGGCCATCGCCCAGGAGCAGGTGCTGACCACGGGCGGCGCCACCCGTCTGGTGGACCGGATGGAGGCGGCCGGGCTGGTCGAGCGCGCCGAGGATCCCGGCGACCGGCGCGGCCGGCTGGTGCGCCTCACCGGACTGGGCGAGCAGACCGCGGTCCGCGCCTCCCGGCTGCACGTGGAGAACATCCGCCGCTACTTCCTCGCCCCCCTGCCGCCGGAGGACCGCGAACGGTTCGCCGAGGACCTGCGCATCCTCAGCCACTCGGCCCGGGACGTCCTGCCACGTCTCCCCTGAAGGGCGCCTGAACCTGCCAAGTGCGACTATGACCGGCGTCACACGCGTAGGGAAATATCTGACGAGTCAGTTACTGTTTTCTCAGGCGAGTCGCTCGCATTCGGCGGGCGCACCCTCACCTTGCCGAGGTCTTCGATGAAGCTGGTCTACGTCTTCGACGCCTATTGCGGTTGGTCGCACGGATTCTCCGGAACGCTGCGCGAGGTCGTCTCCCGTCACCCCGACCTCCCGGTCGAGGTGGTCTCCGGTGGCCTGTTCACCGGGGCGCGCCGGGTGCCGATCCGGGAGTTCGGCTACGTCCAGGGCGCGAACGCCAAGATCGCCGAGGTGACCGGCGCCGAGTTCGGTGCGGGATACGAGCGGCTGATCGCCGACGGTTCGTTCGTGATGGACTCGGAGGCCGCCGCACGTGGGGTCGCCGCCCTGCGCCAGGCGGCTCCGGCCCGTGCGGCGGAACTGGCCGCCGCCCTGCAGGATGCCTTCTACGTCGACGGCCTCAGCCTCTCCGACCCGGCCACCTACCGGAAGCTCGCGTCGAAGGCCGGGCTGGACGCCGACGCCGTCGTGGCCGCCTTCGAGGGCGCCGAGGCGCAGAAGGCTGCCGAGGCCGACTTCCGTCGGGCCGCCGAGCTCGGCGTCACGGGTTTCCCCACCCTCCTCTGCGTCGACGGCGACCACGTCACCCCCCTGGCCTACGGCCGCGCCGACGTCGACGAGGTCGACCGCCGGCTCGCCGCGCTGAACACCCTCTGAAGCGCCGCCCCCGTCCCCACCCAGCCACTCCCCAAGGAGCTATCCATGAGCACCCTGTCCTTCAAGGTCCTCGACCTGGACTTCCCGGCCGGCAGCAGGAACAAGACCGCCACCCTCGTCACCGGCGAGAACGAGGCACTGCTGGTGGACGCCGGCTTCACCCGGGCCGACGGCCACCGGCTGGCCGCCGAGATCCTCGACGCCGGCAAGACCCTCACCACCGTGTTCATCAGCCACGCCGACCCCGACTTCTACTTCGGCGCCGAGGCCGTGGCCGACGCCTTCCCCGAGGCGAGGTTCGTCGCCACCCCGATCGTCATCGAGCACATCCGGCACTCCTACGAGGGCAAGCTCAAGGCCTGGGCCGCGCTCGGCCCGAACCTGCCCACCCGTCTCGTCGACATCGAGCCGCTGACCGGTGACCTCGCCCTGGAGGGCCACCGCTTCGAGCTCAAGGGCGGCCCGGCCGGACTGCCCGACCGCCACTACCTGTGGCAGGCCGAGCACCGCGCCCTCCTCGGCGGTGTCCTGCTCTTCCAGCAGGAGCACGTCTGGGTCGCCGACACCCCCACCCCCGGCGACCGCGCCGCCTGGATCGATCTGCTGGACGAAATGGCCGCCCTCGACCCGGAGTTGGTCGTCCCCGGCCACCGCCTGCCGGAAGCGCCCGCCGACGCCTCCGCCATCGCGGCCACCCGCGAGTACCTGCTCGCGTTCGAGGAGGAGCTGGGCAAGGCGGCCGACGGCGCCGCGCTGACCGAGGCGCTCGTCGCCCGCTATCCGGGCAACGGCATGCAGATCGCCGCACAGATCGGTGCGAAGGTAGCCAAGGGCGAGATGAAGTGGGGCTGACGATGACCGAGTTCGCCGTATCGACCGCCCCGGCCGATGTCGTACGCCGCCAGTACCTGGCCTCCGCGGCCGGTGACCTGGAGGCCCTGCGCGCCACCCTCGCCCCCGACGTGGAGTGGACGGAGATGGCCGGCTTCCCGCTGGCCGGCACCTACCGCACCCCCGACGGCGTCACCTCGAACGTGATGGAGAAGCTGGGCCGGGACTGGGACGGCTGGACCGCCCACGACGACAACTACGTCGTGGACGGCGAGAACGTCGTCGTCCTCGCCCGCTACACCGCCGTCAACAAGGCGACGAGCAAGCCGATCGACGTCCGCGTGGCGCACCACTTCGTCGTACGCGGCGGCCTGATCGTCCGCTTCGAGCAGTTCGTGGACACCGCGCTCGTGCACGAGGCCATGACCCCCTGAAGCAGCCCGAGGCGGCCGCGGCCGTGGTTCAGGCCGTGGCCGCCTCGTACTGCGGGCGGCCGGTGGTGCGGTAGGTCTGGATCGTCAGTCCCTTCGGGGTGGACAGCAGGTCGACCAGGTCGAGTCCCAAGTCCGGTCCGGTGGCGGGGAAGAGGCGCGTGCCCTGGCCGACGACCACCGGATAGGTCAGCAGTACGATCTCGTCGACCAGCCGACGGTCGAGCAACCAGCGGATCAGGGTGCCACTGCCCCACACCTGCAGCTCTCCGCCCGGCTTGGCCCGCAGCTCGCCGATGGCGCCCGCGACGTCACCGGACAGGACGGTCGTGTCCGCCCATCGCGGGTCGGTCAGCGTGGTCGAGGCGACGTACTTGGGCCGCGTGTTCAAGGCCTCTCCGACCGGGTTTCCCGGATCCATGCCCGCTCCCCAGGAGCCCGCGAAGATCTCGTAGGTCCGCCGGCCGAACAGGAACGCGTCGGCGCGCTGGAAGGTCTGGCTGATGAACGTCGAGGCCGCGTCGTCGAGCAGCGGCGGGGCCCAGCCGAAGCGCTCGAAGGTCCCGCTGCCGTCCTCGTCCGGAGCGTCGGTCTCGTGCCGGGGCCCGGCATCGATCCGTCGATGTCCCTGCGTCACTCCGTCGACGGAGACGTTCGTGACGGTTGTCAGTTTCATGGTCGCGGTTTCCTTCACGCCGGGGTCGTCATTCGGTACGACCGGACCGCGGAGCCGATCTCATCGGTCATGCACGGATTTTCCCGCGATCCGCGCGGCAACAGCCGCATGGGGTGCGCGGACTCGCTGACGAGCGAGCCCCGTGGCGCCAAGGCCATTCAGGCGGGCCGCCGCCCCGTCGGCCGGTCCTCCGCGCGGGGTCGGACCTCCCCCGGCGTACGGTCTGTGGAAGACCCGGGTGAAGCGCGCCTGGCCGGCGAAGCCCCGGTGGGGGGCGACTTCGGCGACCGTGAGGGGGCGGAAGGCCGGGTCGGCGAGCTGCTCGCGCGCTTGCGCCGGGAGCTGGTCGCGGGCATGGCGTGCGGGGGCGACACCGCTGGGCCGGAAGATGCGGATGAGGCGCCGGGGGGAGACGCCGAGCGCCTCCGCGACGCGTTCCGTGCTCAGCCCGGGGTCCGACAGGTGCCGGTCCATGGGGGCCCGGGCCATGGTCAGCCGGGAGGACATGGCGGGCAGGGCGGAAGGGCCGCCCAGTCTCGGGGCCGCGAGCGTACGGACGAGGTCCGGCACCGTGGCCTCGGTCCGCACGGCATTCCCGCTCCCCGCGCCCGGCGGCCCGGTCGGTTGGAGGGGCACGCGCGGCCGGGTCCCGGAGACCGACTCGCTCGAACGGAACCTGCGCGAGGCCGACGCAGCGGTGGAACGGGACGACCGTGAGCGGTACGCGGAGCTGGTGCAGGAGTTTCACGACCTGCTCATGGTCGGCTCCGACAACAGCAAACTGCGGCCCACTACCGGATCCTGATGAATCAGCTCGCGTACTCCCGGCTGGTGAACACCTCGCTGAGCCGGCAGGGCCACGCCACCCAGTGCGACCGCGAGCACCACCACGTCCTGGAGCTGATCCGGGCCAAGGACGGCGACAGCGCCGAGCGCGTGATGCGTGAGCATGTCCGGGCCCGGCCGACGCGCTCTGCCGGCGGGCCTGCCCATCGGCGATCGCCAACTCCCCAAGACGATGGTCCTGTTCGTCTCACCGGGCATGGTTCCGCCACAAAGGGGAAAATGCTATTCCATTAGTGGTATTCACGGCACTTCGGAGCGGCGCGCCGCGTCCGGTACGCGCCCCGAGGCGCACCCCCCGACCCTGCCGGCCTGAAGAACGGCGCAGGTATGAACAAGGGGGACAGCGAGTCGACCGGGAGAGCGGTTCCCGTATGGCGCAGGCAACTGCGCGGTGCGCGGCAGACCCGTCGGCGGGCCCGGCGGCTGCGCAAGGCGGCACGCGCGGCGATGCCCTGGTGGCGCAGGATGATCCCCACCTGGCGCATGGTGCTCAGCAGCCTGCTCACCATGGTCCTGCTCGCCGTCACGGCCTTCTTCGCCCTGTACGTGACCGTCCAGGTCCCCGATCCCAACGCCGCGGCAACGAGCCAGAGCAACGTCTACTACTACGCCGACGGCACCGAGATCGGCCGCACGGGCACGGTCAACCGCGAATCGCTGCCGCTCTCGGAGATCTCCGTCGCCATGCAGCACGCCGTGGTCGCCGCGGAGGACCGTACGTTCTACTCCAACCAGGGCGTGGACGTCCGCGGCATCCTGCGTGCGGCCTGGAGCACCCTCAGCGGCAACGGGCTGCAGGGCGGTTCCACCATCACCCAGCAGTACGTGCGGAACTACTACCTCACCCGCCAGCAGACCCTCGACCGCAAGGTCAGGGAGGCCATCATCGCGATCAAGGTCAAGGAGACGCAGAGCAAGGACTCCGTCATGGCCGGGTACCTGAACACCAGCTACTTCGGCCGCAACGCCTACGGCATCCGCGCCGCCGCACAGGCGTACTACGGCATCCGCGCCTCGAAGCTGAACGTCCCTCAGAGCGCCTATCTCGCCACGCTGCTCAAGGCACCCAGCAGTTACGACGTCTCCACGGCGACCCCGGCCCTCAGGACCGCGGCCGTCGCCCGCTGGAACTACGTCCTGGACGGCATGGTCCACCTGGGCTACCTGGACAGGGACCGGCGCGCCGGAATGGCCTTCCCGGCGCCCGTGGCGCCCCGGCCCACCCCCGGGGTCGGCGGCCAGGCCGGATACCTCATCGACATCGCCCGCCGGTACCTGGTCGACAACGACATCGTCGACGAGGCCACGCTCGGCTCGGGCGGCTGGCAGATCACCACCACCTTCGTGAAGAAGGACCAGCAGGCACTGGTCGCGGCGGTGAAGAAGGGCCTGCGGAAGCTGCCGGACACCCGTAGGGCCAGGTACATCCGGGTCGGCGCGGCATCCGTGGATCCCTCGACGGGACGGATCGTCGCCGCCTACGGCGGCCCCGACTACACGGTCCGGCCCTACAACGACGCCGTCCGGCACGACCTCCAGGTCGGTTCCACCTTCAAGCCGTTCGACCTGGCGGCCGCGTTGCAGAACCACTCCTCCACGCAGGACGGCCGTGCCATCACCCCCCGGACCCGCTACGACGGCACCAGCCGCCGCTGCGTGCAGGGCCTGCCCCCCGGTCTGCACTACTGCCCGCCCAACGAGGACGACCGCGACTACGGCCGGATCAGCCTGCGTACGGCGATGATGAAGTCCGTCAACGCCGTGTACGCGCAGGAGGGCGCCGACGCCGGTCTGGCCCGTGTCCGCAGGGCCGCCGTCGCGGCCGGACTCCCCGCCGACACGCCCGACATGGGCGCCACACCCGCCCTGACCCTCGGCGTGGCCACGCCCAGCCCGCTCGACATGGCCGGGGCGTACGCGACCTTCGACGGCCACGGTCGGCGCGTCGCCCCGTGGGCGGTGCAGCGGCTCACCCGTGACAACAAGGCGTACGACCTGCCCCGTCACGACGCCACCCGGGCGTTCTCCCGCACCACCGCCGACCAGGTCACCTCGGCACTGAAGAGCGTGGTCAGCCCCGAGGGCACCGGCTATCTGGCCGCCGCCCTGGGCCGGCCGGCCGCCGGCAAGACCGGCACGACGGACGACAACCTCTCCGCGTGGTTCGTCGGCTACACGCCCGAACTGACCACATCGGTCGCCATGTTCGCCGAGAGGCCCACGGACCACACCCGCATCTCGCTCGGCGAGGCCGCCGGTATCAACCGGGTCAACGGCGGCTCCTATCCGACCCGGATCTGGACCGCGTACATGACCGCCGCGCTGAACGGCCGACCGGTGGAGGACTTCCGTCTCCAGTTGCCCGCGCAGACCCACAGCCCGCAAACAGAGGCCAGGCCGCACCCCGCGAACCCGCCGAGCCACACCACGACCCCCATTCACAAACCGACGACGCCCGCCCCTACGACGACTACGCCCACGCCGCCGCCGAGCACACCCCCTGCGACCACGACTCCCCCGACGCCCACGCCGAGCGGGACCGAACCGCCCACACCCACGGACCCGCCGTCCACCCCGGCACCGAGCGGGACCAGCACCAGTCCCCCGCCCTCCTGACACCGCCGGGTCACGGTCGCTTCGGCGGCTGGATCCACCCCAGGGACCGCTCGACGGCCCGCTTCCAGCTGGCGTACTCCCACTCCCGCCGTTCGGTGTCCATGTCCGGCAGCCACTGGGCGGCCATGTGCCAGTTGCGGCGCAGGACCTGCAGGTCCGGCCAGTAGCCGACGGCGAGCCCCGCCGCGTAGGCGGCGCCCAGCGACACGGTCTCGTGGACGAGCGGCCGTACGACGGGAACGTCGAGCACGTCGGCCAGGATCTGCATGAGCAGGTGGTCGGAGGTCATCCCGCCGTCGACCTTGAGCTGTTTCAGGGCGAGCGTGGAGTCGGCGTTCATCGCATCGACGACCTCGCGGGTCTGCCAGCCGGTGGCCTCCAGGACGGCTCGGGCCAGGTGCCCCTTGGTGATGTACGAGGTGAGGCCGACGATGACGCCGCGGGCGTCGCTGCGCCAGTGGGGTGCGAACAGACCGGAGAACGCGGGGACGATGTAGCAGCCGCCGTTGTCCTCGACGGTGCGCGCCAGGGTCTCGATCTCGGGTGCGCTGTGGATCAGGCCCAGCCGGTCGCGGAACCACTGGACGAGCGAACCCGTGACGGCCATCGGGCCTTCGAGGGCGTAGACCGTGGGCTGGTCCGCGATCTTGTACGCGACGGTGGTGAGCAGCCCGTGCTGGGAGCGCACGAGGTCTGTGCCGGTGTTCATCACGAGGAAGCTGCCGGTCCCGTAGGTGCACTTCGCCTCGCCGGGCGAGAAGCAGGTCTGTCCGAACAGAGCCGCCTGCTGGTCACCCAGGGCGGCCGTGATGGGCACGCCCGGGAGAAGGGCGCGGGCCTCGCCGTAGCGTTCCGCCGAGGAGCGGATCTCCGGCAGCATCGAGCGCGGCACGCCGAAGAAGTCCATGAGCGCTTCGTCCCAGGTCAGCGTGCGGATGTCCATGAGCATGGTGCGACTGGCGTTGGTGGCGTCGGTGATGTGCAGGCCGCCGTCCGTGCCGCCGGTGAGATTCCAGATCAGCCAGCTCTCCACCGTGCCGAACAGCACCTCTCCCTCCCGGGCGCGCTGCTCCAGCCCGTCGACGTGGTCGAACAGCCAGCGGATGCGGGGCGCGGAGAAGTACGTCGACGGGGGCAGGCAGCAGTGTTCGAGGAAGAACTCGTCGCCGGGCTGCTCTCTCAGCTCCTCGACGAGCGGGGCGGTGCGGGTGTCCTGCCAGACGATGGCCCTGCCCAGCGGGGCCCCGGTCCGCGGGTCCCAGAGCACAGTGGTCTCGCGCTGGTTGGCGATCCCCATGGCCGAGATCTGCCCCGAGTCCACGCCGGCGTTCGACAGCGCCTCGGGGACGACGCGCTGGAGATTGCGCCAGATCTCGACGGCGTCGTGCTCGACCCAGCCCGGCCGCGGGAAGTACTGCTGGTGCTCCCGCTGGGCGACCGACACCAGCCGTCCGCTGTGGTCGAACAGGATGCATCGCGTGGAGGTGGTGCCCTGGTCGATGGACATCACATACCGCTCAACCATGATCGGCCCTGCCTTCCGATGTGTCGCGGAGGTGCTGGGGGCCTACCAGCGGGCCGCGCCCAGGTCTCTGGAGATCGCGCGTGCTGCCTCCCGGAGCACGGTGATCAGGGCCGGTTGAGGCCGGCCTTTGGCGTCGCAGATCCGCTCGACGGCGCCGGACACGCCGATCGCGCCCACCACGAGACCGCCCTGTCCTCGGATCGGCGCGGCGACGCCGGCTTCGCCCATGCTCATCTCCTGCACCTCGGCGCCCCAGCCGAGTTCCCGTATCTCGGCCAGTGCCCGGTTGAGCTCCTCCGGGTGGACCAGAGTGTGCCGGGTGTACGAGTCCGGTGCGGCCTCCAGCATCGCGTCGAGAGGCGTGGCCCCGAAGGCCAGCAGGACCTTGCCCAGTGAGGAGGCGTGCAAGGGCAGCAGTGCGCCGACGTCCAGGGTCTGGAGGGTGTCGTCCGGCCGGAAGACATGGTGGATGACGAGCACCCGGCCCTCCAGGGGCGTGCCCAGGCGTACGGCCTCGCCGCTGCGGGCGGCCAGCGCGTCGGCCCAGTTGATGGAGCGCGACCGCAGTTCGTTGACGTCGAGATAACTGGTGCCGAGGTGCAGCAGAGCCGCCCCGAGCTGGTACTTTCCGGTCGCCGGGTCCTGCTCCACGAAGTCCACATGTTGCAGGGTCCGCAGGATTCCGTGGGCGGTGCCCTTGGCCAGCCCCAGCGAGGACGCCACCTCGCCCAGCCCCATTCGACGGGGTCCGCCGGCGAGCAGACGCAGGATCGCCGCCGCCCGTTCTATGGACTGGACTGGGCCGGCCATGAAGCGATGGTAGTCCGAGTTTTCCCGATTTGGGGCTGTCGTTCGGTAATGCCGACCGATGTTCATTGACCAGCCCCTATTTCCCTCCTTAGCGTGCCATCACCAGCACGCCCGGCCTGCGGCCCCCAGCATTTCCCCGAGGAGGACACATGACAGCAGCGCAGCTCGACGCCGCGCCTCGCGGGGAAGCCGAACACGTCTTCCCACTGCCGCACGCCCCGGGGGCCGTCTCGGCCGTACGCCGACACATCCGCACGATCCTCACCGACTGGAACCTGGCCGCGGACATCACTGAGGACGTACTGCTGGTGGCCTCGGAACTGCTCACCAACGCCATCGTCCACGCCCTGCCCCCGGCGACGCTGAGCCTCTCGCGAAGCGAGGTGGACAGGTGCGGTGCCGTCCGCGTCGAGGTGACCGACAGGGGTCCGGTGGCGCCGGCGGGGCTGTCGGCCTCCGCCCTGGATCCGGACGAGCACGGCCGGGGCCTCGCCATCGTCACCGCCCTGGCGACCCGCTGCGGCGTCCTGGTGCAGCCGGGCGGGACCAGCCGGTGGGCGGAGCTGCAGGTCGACCGGAGCTGATCCCCCGCAAAGACCCGGCACCGCGCTGACCGATCACCGCGACCCGCCGGCCCGGCCCACTCCGCCGACTGGTCAGGGGCCGGGGGTCACGGCCCGGGTGAAGGTGCATCCCACCTGCCCGGCCAGTTCGCCACCCGAGCCGAGCAGGGACAGCGCTGGGAACCGGCGGACAGGCCGCTTACGCCGAACCCGCGTCGTCGGCGGTGGCGGGGAGGTCGGCATCGGTGCCACGCGCTGCGCCGGGGCCTCCGGTGCGGGATCGGCTCTCCACCGCCGGGGCCAGGAAGGCGGCACAGGCGACGCAGGCGAGGACGACGGCCATGGCGGGGCGCAGGCCGATATGGCCGCCGAGGAATCCGAGGCCGGGCGGTCCGACGAGGAAGGCTACGTAGCCGATGACGGCGACCAGACCTACCCGGGCTGTCTGGTCCGGGCCGGACTCCCCGGCGGCCGAGAGCGCGAGGGGGAAGCCGAGGGAGGCGCCCAGTCCCCACAGCAGCACGGCGGCACCGGCCAGGGCTGCGCTGTCAGAGACGATCACGAGGAGCAGGCCGAGTGCCCCGGACAGGGCGCTGGCGCGTACGACGATGGTGCGGCCGAAGCGGTCCAGAAAGTACGTGCCGGCGAAGCGGCCCAGCGTCATCGCGGCGGCGAATCCGGCGTAGACGAGGGAGCCCGCTGTGGCGTCCATGCCGTGCCCGTCGACCATGAGCAGCGGCAGCCAGTCGTTGGCCGAGCCCTCGGCCAACGCCATGGCCAGCACGATCGCGCCGATGAGGAGGAGCCGCCGGTCCTTCCAGACCGCAGGGTGCCGCCGGCCGCCGTCGGCCGCCCGCGATTCCTCGGTGGCGATCCGGCCGGTGCCCTCCGGGATGGAACGGGCCGCGTAGAGCAGGATCCCGGTGGCCGACAAGGCGACCGCCGGGAGATGCCAGTGGACCGGTATCCGGGCCGCCGTCGCCGCCATGCCCACGCCGGCTCCCAGTACCGTCCCCAGGCTGAAGCAGCCGTGCAGGCTGGGCAGGGTGGTTCGTCCGCTGAGCCGCTCCACGTCCGTGCCGTCGACGTTCACCGCCACATCACCGACCCCGAGACCGGCGCCGAAAGCGCACAGGCCCGCGGCCACCACCGGTGCCGATGCAGCGAGCGCGCCGACGCTGATCACAGCCATCCCCGCAATGAGCAGCCACGTCCCCCAGACGATGACGGGCCGCGTCCCGAACCTGGACACCAGCCGTCCCGAACAGGAGATCCCTGCCATCGAGCCGAGTGACAGCCCGAACAGCACCAGTCCCATCTGCGTGGTGGACAGTTCCAGCCGGTCGCGGATGGCGGGCGTGCGTGTCACCCACGACGACATCGCGATCCCGGCCAGCAGGAAGAGCAGGAACAGCGCCTGACGGCGCCGACGCACGGCCTGGTCCATGAGAATGCTTCTCCGAGCGAGTGGGGCGGCTGCTGCCGGGCATCGGCACTCCGCCCGGCTCGGACAATGTACGTGCCTGTTCACCATGGCCAGAGAGCGCTTGCAGTCACCTGCCGCAGGATCGGCTCCCTCACGTATAGAAGGTTCGCCGGATTCCGCCCTGTTCTGGGATCCTCTGGCTATGGGGGGATCTTTTCGTGACCGGTGGCGCCTGGCTCGTGCCGTCGCTGTGGTGCTGGCCGCACTGGCCGTGATCGTGTTACTGGGCGTCGTGCTCCTGGTTCTTCCGGGGCTGATGGTCGACCACGACCTGGCAGGTGGCCGTCTTGCTGCAGCGGACCGGTTGAACGCGGTGAACAACGTGCGTGCCACGCTTCTGCAGACGGTCGGCGGTGCGGTCGTCCTCTTCGGTGCCTATGCCACATGGCGGCAACTGCGCGTCAGCCAGGACGGGCTGAACGCAACCCGAGAGGGGAACATCACCGATCGCTTCAGCCGCGCCGTGGACCAGCTCGGCAGTGACAAGCTGGACGTGCGGATCGGAGGCGTCTACGCACTGTGGCGGATCGCGGATCATTCCGACCGCGACCGCGAGGCGGTCGTCTCCATCATGGCGGCGTATCTGCGGACACACCTTCCCTGGCCGCCGCAGGAATCCGCAGTTCCGGCGGCGGACGTGTCCGTCAACTCGGTGCCCCCGCTTGAGACCCGCGCCGCGGACGCCCAGACGGCGCTGACCTGCCTCGGGGTCCTGTACCAGGAACGCCGTCCGGAGTGGCTCAACGTCAGTCTGACCGACCTGCGCCGAGCCGACTGTGACGGATTGTGGCTGCGCGGGGTCAACTTCGACGGCGCATGCCTGGAAGCGGCGAGCGTCTATCAGGTCAATCTGAGCGAGGCGTCACTGATCGCCGCCAACCTGCGGCATGCCGAACTCGGCACTTCCGTTCTCCGCCGGGCGCGCTGTCTGCGAGCCGATCTGCGCGGCGCGCGCCTGGTCAAAGCCGACTTGAGGTCGGCGGACTTCTCCGGTGCGGACCTGCGGGAGGCGAACCTGCGCAAAGTCCGTGCCCAGGCTGCCGTGTTCGTCGGCGCGGACCTGCGGTTGGCCGACCTTCGGGGTTGCGACCTCACCGACACCGACCTGCGAGAGGCGAGGCTGGAGGGCGCGCTGACGAGCGACCTCACGATCTGGCCGACCGGCTTCGACGCTCGAACGGCCGGCGTCGTTGTCACGGCGGACCCTGGCATCGAACCGGACAACCTTCTTCCGGCTGCCGCGCTCACGAGGCGAGTCCCGCTGCTGCAATCGCAGCCGACGCATGGTTCGTCAGCGTCGGCGAATTGAGCAATGGGACAGCGTAGTCGATGGGCCGTCCGCCCAGGCGGATGCGCGCTTCTCGCTGCGAATGCGGGCGCGTTCCCTGCGCCGGGCGGCGAGCACGTCGGAGTGACGGCGTTGGCGTCGCGCCGGCGCAGGTAGCGGTGCAGGGCTTGGGTCTGCGCGGGACGGCTCAGGTGGCTTGAGTTACCGGGACACGGTTTCCGCCGGGTGCGCACGCGGACAGGCTCGGCCCCCACACCCCCAACCGTCGGACGGACGTCACCGCTCGTCCAGCCGCCACAACAGCCAACCCGGCGAACCTTCCCATGCCGAGCACTACGGCGAGGCATGGAGCAGCATGCGTCTCCCGGCAGCGCCGGCACCTGGTGCCGGCGTCACTCGGGCTGCGCCCACTCCCGGATGAGCTGCTCGGTGTGTTCGGGGTGCTCCTCGTGGAGGTAGTGCCCGACGCCCGGCCAGTGGTCCACGCGCGAGCCGGGCACGTGGAGGGTCGTCCGTTCCCAGTGCGCGGCCTCGGCCGACGTCCATACGGTCAGGGCCGGCTGGGTGCGCTGCCGCAGGTACGCCTCGCTGGACGGGCGGACGCCGACCGCGTCCGGAGCGGTGTACATGCCCGCGTACGCCTGGGCGATGACATGGTCCGGGGTGCCGAGCAGGGTGCGGACGTGGGCGGTGCGCAGCCCGGCGGGTGCCCGGTCGGAGAAGGCTCCGGCGACGAACTCCGCCGCCGCGCGGGCCCCGTGCTCCAGGTACTCGGCCATGCGCCCCGGAATCCCGTCCACTTCGGCACCGTGGGCACCGTGGGCCGGGTCGAGTGCGACGACCGACCGGACGAGCGCCGGGTGCCGGACCGCGAGCAGGTTGACCACCTGCCCGCCCATGGAGTGACCGACCGCCACCACCGGACGGCAGCCCAGCACCTCGACCAGCGCCGCCAGATCGTCCGCCATCTCCAGCGGCGTGTTGCCCGTCCCCGGCACCTCGGACCGTCCGTGACCGCGCAGGTCGGGCACGACCACCCGGAACCGGTCGGTCAGGGCCTCGGCGTGCGCCGACCATTGCCGGCCGTCGCCACCCCAGCCGTGCACCAGGAGCAGGGCTGGGGCCGTAGTGGATCCCAGGCTGGTGCAGAACAGGCGGATGCGTCCGAGGTCGATCATGCCCGGCCTTCCCGGTAGGCGGAGTACGCGAAGTACGGTCGGCCCGGCTGTGCAGGGCGCCGGGGTGGGTCAGGGCGGTCAGGCCCGAGGTGACGGCGGCGGACCGAACCGGCTCCGGCTCCGGTCAGGCCGGCGCCCACGGTGGTGATCCGGAGGAAGCCGCGACGCGAGTGCGGCTCGTTCATGGGGCGTCCTTGTCACTCGTCGTCGGGCGTGGAGGAGTCCTTCGCGGAGGGTGCGGGCCGGTGCGGTCCCCCGGGTTCCCGCCGCACCGGCCCGGTCGTGGGTCAGCCCCGGTACAGCACGAGGGTGCTGAGCGGTCCCAGCTTCGGGCGGTGACCTGCGCCGATGTTCTTCCCGGTGGCGAGGTCGCGGGCCGCGCCGAAGCTCTGGCGGGCGGGGAGGGTGACCGTCTTGTCGGTGCTGGTGTTCATGGCGATCAGGTAGTCGCCGTACTCGCACAGATAGAAGGGCGCGCGGCCGACGAGCATGGTCTCGACGCCGTCGAAGTGCACGCCGAGGGTGGGGTCGGGGACGTCGGCGGGGACCGGGGCGAGGTGGTAGACGTCGCCTTCGAGGGCCTGGTGGAGGGTGTCGCCGGGGGGTGGGAAGCCGCCGGGCGGGATGTGGGAGGCGCCGGGGTCGTTGATGGCGTAGTCCCACAGGACCCAGTCGCGGGCGGTGAAGGTCTGGTCGGTGTTGCCCGCGGAGCGTTCCCGTATGGTCGCCGAGCGCTGGTCGACGGGGGTGAGGTGGTGGATACGGGCGTAGTTGTTCACGCCCTGGCGGGAGCGGAAGTAGAGGGAGGCGAAGAGGAGTTCCCTGCCGTTCTTGACCGCGATGCAGCCGTTCTCCTCGTCGGTGAGGACGAAGTCGGCCCGGTCCCAGTCGGTGGGGATACGGCCGGGGCGGGCGGGCAGCGACTGGAACTCGGGATAGTCGCGGGAGAGGAACCGCAGGGCGTTCAGGCCGACCCGGGTCCAGGAGTGGGTGGCCTGGAGATGGAGCTGCGGGTGGAGCTGGCCGTCGGCGACCATCTCCTGCGTCCAGCCGACGATGTCGGGGTCCTTGAACACGGCAGCCGACATCACGGGGTTGGAGTCCCAGGCGGTGCGGGAGGCGTACGCGGTCTCGCCGGGGTAGACCTCGTTGCGCCAGCCGATGACGGTCTCGATCCGGGAGATCCGGCAGTGGTCCCTGTCGACGTCGACGACACGGAACCTGCCCCGCGCCTTCGTCATCCTGACCATCTGGGCGAGCAGTTCGGGCGCGTCCTGGCCCTGGAAGCCACGGGTGACCGACTCGTACATCATCACGAGCCAGTCGATGACCTCGCCGTAGCTGCCGACGTAGCCGAGTTCGCGGGTCAGGCCGGCCCGGGTCACCTGGCGGTAGCCGTCGCCGAGCGGCTTGGTCGGGTTGCCGTCGGCGTCCTCGGGGCCGAGGTAGGGAACCATGCCGATCGACTGGTACAGGTAGTCGCGGGCCCTGGCCTCGGGCAGGGCCTGGTCCGGGGCGAGGAGCTCCAGGGCGCGGTTGGTCTGGTAGAGGCCGATCGCGCAGATCTGGGCCTGGTTGCTGTAGTGCGGGAAGTGCCGACGCCAGTAGTCCCGGCTGGACCTGAGCATGTCGACGTAGGCGTCCTTGCGGACCGGCGGCACGGGTGTGGTCGTGTCGGCGGGGGCGACGAGGGTGACGTCGTCGAACCACGCGGTGCCGGGGCCGGACAGGCGCAGGTGCATCTCCATCTGGGTCGCACCGGCAGGGGTGTCGAAGACGAACCTGACGTATTCCCAGTCGTGGGTGCCCTTGCTCGCGTACACCTTGTGGTCGCTGCCGACCAGCTTGCCGTTCGCGTCGTAGAACAGCGGGTCGATGTGGGCGCCGAGGCCGGTGACGCCGTCGGTCCGGATCCAGGCGCCGTAGGTGTGGGTGCCGGAGCCGATCTTCACCCTGGCGGTCGAGTTGACGTAGCTGAAGCCGTTCGCGGTCCCGACCTGGAGTCTGAGCGACGCCGAGCCGGAGTGGGCGACGGTGGTGTCGCGGGTCCAGGTGCCGCCACCGCCGGCGGCCCAGCCGGGCATCTGCCAGGCGGTCGGGGTGTCGGCGCCGTCCTCGAAGCCGGGGTTGGTGATCGTGTACGGCGATCCGGTGACCTGGGTCTCCAGCCGGTCCCCGAGGTGCTCCCACAGCAGGGCCAGCACCAGGCCGACCCGGCCGAAGCCCTGCCACTGCTGGTCGGAGCCGGTCATGACGGTGGCGTCGGACTTCCAGGCCAGGTAGCGGCCGTCGATCGCCTGGAGGACCCGGTCCAGGGCTGCCGGGTTCTGGTGGGCGGGACTCCCGGACCACAGATAGCCCTCGGCCAGCGACTGCATCGCCCAGCCGTCCAGAGTGCCCGGGTTGGCGGTGGTGAGGAGATCCCTCTGGTCCTTCTGCACCCTTGCCTTGATGGCGTCCAGGACCTCTTCGCCGCCGGTGCGGGTCCCCGGTTCGGGCGCGGTGCCCTGGACCTCGCCCTTGGGCGGCGCGAAGTAGGGGTCGGTGTGGGTGTAGACGCGGTAGATGCCCCGCGAGGGTGTGGTCATGGTGCGGTAGAGCTGCGCGGCGTCCTGTCCGTAGGACCAGATGCGGCCCATCGCGCGGATCTCCAGGGTCACCTTGTCCTTTCCGGCGGTCATCTTCTCCGGCAGTGGCAGCGTGTGGAAGAAGAAGCGGCCCGGGGTGCGCGGCGCGGTGTCGAGGATGTCGAGACTGTCGACGGCGCCCTGGTCCTCGTAGCCGACCTGCCTGCCCTCGCAGAAGAGCTGGAGGCGCCACATGTTGGTACCGGAGGCTGCCTCGTCGGAGGTGGCGTCGTAGTCGTCGCCCCACAGCCGGACCGTGACATAGGTCGTGCCGGTCGGGCACACGGCGACGTCGAACTTCAGCGTGCCGCCCCAATAGGAGGCGGGGCTGGTGGGGTTGAGGATTCGGGCGCTCTGGCCGAGGCCGCCGGTGACGGTGTCGGAGAGGGTGGCGTGGAGCTGGTGCGCGGTCTCGGAGTCCGCGTCGCCGAGGACGAGGACGTCGAGCGGGGCGGGGCCGGGCGTGCGGGTGGTGTCCGGTTCGGCCGCGGTGGCCGGCGCGGCGGTCGTCAGGCCGAGGGCGGCCGCGGCGACGCCGGTCGCGGCGGCGTACTTGAGCACGTCACGTCTTCTGGGTGCGTCGGGCACGGTTGATCCTTTACTTGAGGCTGCCCATGAGGATTCCGCTGCGCCAGTACTTCTGGAGGGCGAACATGAAGACCGCCAGCGGAATGATCGACAGCAGGGACCCGGTGAGGACGAGGGTGTTCATGTCGCGGGATGTCTGGGCCTGTTGGACCCAGGAGAAGAGACCCAGGGTGACGGGGAAGGAGCGCTCGCCGTTGAGCATGAACAGGGGGAGGAAGAAGTTGTTCCAGATGTTGACGAAGTCGAGCATGAAGATGGTGATGCCGCCGGTGCGCATCAGCCGCAGCGCGACGGAGAGGAAGATCCGCGTCTCGCTCGCACCGTCGATACGGGCCGCTTCCATGAGCTCGGCCGGCACCGAGCTGTCGGCGTAGACCTTGCCGAGGTAGACCCCGAAGGGGTTGATGAAGTACGGGATCAGCACCGCCCACACGGTGTTGGTGAGGTGGATGTCCGCGAAGACCAGGTACAGCGGGAAGGCCAGCAGCGTGCTCGGCAGCAGTGAGGCACCGACGATGACACCGAACAGGGCGCCCCGGCCCCGGAAGTCGTACTTCGCCAGGCCGTAGCCGGCGGCGAGCGAGATCAGGGTCGAGCCCGCGGCGCCGATGGTGGAGTACAGGACCGAGTTGAGGATCCAGCGGCCGAAGACGCCGTCGTGGTAGTCCCAGATGGCGCGGAAGTTGTCGGCGAGATGGTCGGCGGAGAACCAGAGGCCGAACGTGGAGTACAGGTCCGTCTGGTTCTTCGTCGACGCCACGAGCAGGAACCAGGTGGGGGCCAGGGAGTAGAGCAGGAAGACGATCAGGAGGCCGGTGGTGAGGGCCACCGCACGACGGGTGGGGCGCACACCGCCCCCGGAGCTGACGGCGCTCATGACATCTTCCTGTTCGTGACGCGGTAGAAGACGAAGGCGAGGATGCCGGTGACGACGGCGAGGACGAGCGACTCGGCGGCGGCGTACTGGTAGTCGCCGGTCTTGAACGCCCGGTCGAAGATCTCCAGCATCGGAGTGAAGTCGGTGCTGATGGACTCGGGTGCCACATACCTGAGGAACAGCGGCTCGGTGAACAGCTGGAGCCGGCCGATCAGCGAGAACATGCCGGTCAGCACGAGGATCCCGGTGATGTTCGGCACCTTGATCGACCAGGCGATGCGCCACTCCTTCGCCCCGTCGAGGCGGGCCGCCTCGTACAGCTCGCGGGGCAGCGCCTGCAGCGAGGCGGAGATCAGGATCATGTTGAAGCCGATGCCCTGCCAGGTGAGCAGATTGCCCAGCGAGAGATAGGTGTTGAGGCCGCCGAAGAAGGTGACGCTCGTACCGGCTCTGTCCGCGAGGTCGACGATCGGGCTGGCCGTCGGGCTGTAGAGGAACAGCCAGATCAGGGTCGAGACGACACCCGGGATGACGTACGGGATGAGCAGTCCGGCCCGGAAGAAGCGGACCGCGCGCGCGGCCACGCCGTCGAGCAGCAGGGCCAGCAGCAGCGAGATGCCCAGCATCACGGTGATCTGCGCGGCCCCGAAGAGCAGGGTGCGCAGCACGCCGGTCCAGAAGGTGGAGTCGGACAGGATCGCCGAGAAGTTGGCGAGACCGGCATAGACGGTCTTCGTCGGGCCGAAGCCGATCCCGCTGCTCTTCTTCTCGTGAAGGCTCTGACTGAAGGCGTAGCCGATCGGTACGACGTAGGTGAGGAGGAAGCCGATCAGGAAGGGCAGCAGGAACAGCAGGCCCTTGTAGGCTCCCCGTCTCCCGGTCCGGCGGGGGAAGGTCCGCCTGACCGGGGCGTCGGTGGCGGCGCCGGCCGGCCGCGTGAGGGTGGACAAGGATCTCTCCCGGTTCAAAGTGGTGCGCCGGAGTCGGCGTCAGCTCGCGGCGACGGCCTTGACGCCCTTGTTCTTCAGGTCGGCGAGCACCCATTGCTGAAGGTGCGTCAGCATGTCCTTGACGGTGAGCTGCCTCTTCATGACCTTGCCCCACTGCTTCTGCATCTCGGAGTACATGGAGGCGTAGTCGGGCCCGTACTGCCACTGCTCGCCGACCCGGGAGGCGGCGGTGGTGATGATCTTCGCGCTGTCCGACTTCCCGTTGAACATCTCCGTCGGGATGATCTTGTCGACGTAGGGGGTGACGTCCTTGACCGCCGGGAAGAGACCCGACTTGGACTTCGGGTCGGTCAGCGCGGTCAGGGACTCCTTGCTGCTGGACAGCCAGGACGCGAACGCGACTGCCCGGTCGGGGTACTTGCAGCCCTTGAGTACGGCGGCGACGTCGAAGTTGCTGGAGGTCTGCGGCTTGGCGGGGTCGAAGAGCGGTGCGTCGGCGAGTTGCCACCTGCCCTTGGACTTGGGGAAGTTCGTGTCGTAGATGGGCAGTTGCCAGGTGGAGGTGGTCATCAGGATGGTCTTGCCGAGGTCCCAGGTCCTGAAGACGCCCGGGTCGGCGTAAGAGGCGTTGGAGGCCAGGTTGTCGTCGACCAGCTGCTGCACGATGTCGGCGGCCCTGAGCGCGTCGGGCGAGGTGAAACCGATCTCCCAGTGGTCGCCGGCGACCTTGTACCACTGCGCACCCGCCTGCCAGGACAGGTCGACCAGCGTGCTCGGGTCCTCGCCCGCCATGTTGAAGATCTTGACGTTCTTGTCCTTCTTCTGCACCGCCCTGCCCGCGGCGATCACGTCGTCCCAGGTGGTCGGCGCCTTGACGCCGTACTTCTGGAACAGGTCGGCACGGTAGGCGGTGAACAGCGGGGAGGACCCGGTGGGGATGCCGTACGTGGCACCACCGGGGCTGACCGCGTTCCACGCGGGGGTCGTGTAGCGGGACTTGTACGGGGCGGCGACCTTGGTGATGTCGGTGAGCAGACCGTCGGCGGCGAAGTTCGCCAGGTTCATCCCGTCCATCTTCGACAGACAGGGCGCGTTGCCGGAGGTCACCGCGGCGCGCAGCTTCTGGTAGACGGTGTCGCCGGCCGCGTTGACGTACTTGACCTGGGTCTCGGGGTGTTCCTTGTTCCACACCGCGACCTGCTGCTGGATGCCCTCGGTCCAGCTCCAGAACTCCAGTTGCACCTTGCCCTTGGTGGTCCCGGCCGCCGAGCCGGTGTCGCCACCGACGCCACAGGCGCTCAGGACGAGGGACAGGGAGAGGGCGGCGGCCGCGCCGGCGACGGCTCTCGTACGGGTGGTGCTCATCGGTCCTCCGGAAGATGGCGGACAGCGCCTGCGGCAGGGGGAGGGCGCGGGCGTCTGAAGGCAGATGAGAGGGGGAGGTCTACTTGTTTCAGTAACCGTTTCCCGTGGACGGTAGAACCTTCAATGGCACCGCCACAAGAGGGACGGGCCCAAATGTTTCGCCGATCTTGCGGGCGAGTTACCCGACCAGTTACCCAAAAGGGCCTCGTGGCCTGGGAGTTCGGCGTGACCGTCGATTCCGGCACAGCGTCACACCCCACTGCGTCACTCGCGCCTGCGGCATCGGACTACACACTCCACCGACTGCCGCAACGGAATACGTTTACTCTCCTGTTCCCTCCCCTGCCTCCTCACCGCCGACCTGCGATCGCCGGGCGGCACAGACGGCTCGGAGTCGTCGGAGGCTCCCGCGTCGGGCGCCGGCTGCTCGAACTGCTGCGGCCGTTCGACTTCACCGTGACGCTGTACGACCCCTACGTCGACGCCGCCGGGGGCCGCCGCGCTGGGTGCCGTACTCCTGCCGCTCGACGAACCGATGCGCACAAGCGGGCCGTCGTGGACGAGCCGGCACCGCTCGGCGCGGAGGCCCCCTCGCGCACGCCGTGCACCACGCCGACCTGGTCAACGGCGCCTGAACCCGGCACGTAGTGACAGGCCATCATGGGCGACGGGCATGGCGGCGATTTCCGAATCATGAATGGAAATCGTTTACTGCTGCGCCTCGGCGGTCTCCGTTCCGGTCCAGCCGCAAGCGTCGGGCCATGCAGTAGCCTCCCTCTGTGACCGACAGCGCAAAGGGCGCCCGCAGCAGCCCGCGAACAAACAGGGGCAAGCGGAGGGACACCCGGTCGGACAGGCCGAGCACCATCCGCGACGTGGCGGCACAGGCGGGTGTCTCGGTAGCAACCGTTTCCCGGACCCTCGCGGGCAACTACCCGGTCTCGGCAGAAACCAGAGCTCGCGTCATGGCCGCCGTGCAATCGCTCCACTACGTGGTGAACGTCCACGCGAAGGCGCTCTCCGGTGCCGTCGCAGGCCCCGTCGCCCTGGTCATCCAGGACATCACCGGGCCCTCGCTGGCCCATGTCGCGGCCGGCGTCGAACAGGAGGCCACCAGCAGGAACAGGCTGAGCCTGGTCTGCTCCACACATGGTGACCCCGCTCGCGAGGACGACCTGATCAAGCTCATGCGAGAGCAGCACGCCGCCGCGGTCGTCCTCGTCGGCGGTGTGGTTCCGGACGACGCCTACCACCGCCGTATGTCCGAGTACGCCAAGGCCCTCGACGCCGCCGGGTCCCGGCTGGTCCTGGTGGGGCGCCCGGGACTGCCCGCCGGAATCCCGGCGACCGTGGTCGACTACGACAACCGCGGCGGCGCCTTCCAGGCTTCCTCGCACCTCCTTGCCGCCGGGCACCGGCGCATCCTCTTCCTCGGCGGCGAGGCCGGGTTGAGCAGCGCGGAACAGCGCCATGACGGTCATCTGACCGCGCTGCGCGCCCACTCCGTCCCCCACGAGGCGGAACTGGACGTGCCCGGGTCCTACTCCCGGGCCTCGGGATACCGCCGGGTGCGCGACGCGCTGCAGGCCGGGCTGGACTTCACCGCCATCTTCGCCTGCACCGACGCGCTCGCCCTCGGTGCGCTGGCCGCCCTGCGCGAGGCGGGCCTGCGGGTCCCCCGCGACGTTTCGCTCATCGGTTTCGACGACGTCCCCTACGCCGCGGATCTGACTCCCTCCCTCACCACGGTCCGGGTCCCGTACGAGGAACTGGGACAGACCGCCGTACGCCTGGCGCTCGACCGCGAGGAGAGCATGAAGGGCGACGACCATGTGGTCCTGAGCACCCAGCTGGTGATCCGGGAGTCGGTCCAGCCGAAAAAGCACTGACCCAAGCGTGTCACCCGAGCCAACGGGCAGCAGCCTCATAGGTGTTGGCCGGGGTGCTGTTGAATGCGATGGCCGCATCGGGTGCGTGCCGCCGCACCAGATTGATCACCTGCTCGAGGAGTTCGACCTGATCGTCCGAGTGCCGCAGGCCACCGCCGACGGTGACGCACTCCCACGGACGGGCGCGCAGCGCACTGCCGACGACCGCTTCCACGTCGTCGCTTCCATCGAGGCCGATCAAACAGGTCTCCACGCCCACGCCGTGTTCGGCGAACTTGGTCAGCCCCGCCTCGATCGCCCTGGCCAGCGGCTCGGGATCCCACGGACCGGGCACCCTGTACGGATCGAGCCCGATGACGAGCACGCGGGGCGAAGCACTGGAGTCCATCTCTGGACGATACGCGTCGAACAACCCGCACATCAGGAGGTGACCACGCGCCGAAGCGGCAAGCCGCGTCGGAAGCCCGCCGGTTCTCCGCGTCGCGCCCCGCCGCGGCCGAAGTTCTCGAACAGGCACCACCGACCAAGTACTCACCGCACCGGAACACCCCTGCACACGCAGCCTGCTGCCCGCCGTCCCCCGCATGGGCCGGCAGCCGACCCGTCGGTGGTGAAGACCGGCCCCCCTCGGTGCGGCACATCCGACCGCACGCCTCAGGCAGGTGCGAGCCGTGGTGCCGCGCACGACGAGGCGCGGGGCGAGCACCAGCTCCCGGGGTTCGGTGCGGCCCTCGTCGAGGCGTTCGACGGCGGCGGTCACCGCGTGCCGGGGCCTGCTCCTCGGCGTTCCGGCTGACCGTGGTCAGGTTGAAGCAACTCAGCCGGGAGAGGGCATCGTCGTCGTGGCCGGCCACGGACACCTCGACCGGGACGGCGACACCGGCGCGGGTGAGGGGCTGCTGCTCTCCACCCCGTCGGCCACTCCGAGCGAAAGGGTCCCGGTGAGCAGGCCGGAGCGCGCGGCGCACTCGGGCTTTGCGGCGGCAACGACTCCCGCCACCGCCCGGGCATGCGGCACCAGCGCCTCGCCCGCAGCGGTCAGCCGCATGCGACTGGAGTCCCACTCGAACAGTGCCTCGCCCAGTTCCCGCTCCAGAGAAGGGCTCTGCCGACTGATGGCGGACCGGGCGACATGGCAGCGGGCCGCGGCCCTGGTGAACGACTCCTCCAAGCCGCATCATCGCGCTCGACGCCGGCCTGGGCTTCGAGCGGAGCGACAACACCGTGGTCGTTCAGATCTTCACGCAGGCCGGCCGCTCCACCGCGATCAAGCAGCAGCTCTGCGCCGCCATCGCCGACTCCCTGTCCAGGGTGGGGGTGGCCGGGCAGGACGTCTTCATCCGGTACGTCGAGAACACCCCGTCCGCCTGGTCCTTCGGCTTCGGGCACGCCAGTACGTGGAGGGCAACCTGGGAATCCCCGCTGCGGCGGCCGCTTCCTGAAGTTGCCCGGACCGTTCGGCCCCGATGTGCAACTGCGACGGCTACGGGAGTCAGCTGTGCATGGCCCTTCGGAGGCAACTGATCGCTGCGTACGTCGGCGGGCCGCGACAGCGCTCGGTCCCCCGTATGTGAAGGCGCCGAGGCCGCATCCCGAGGTCGGCTGCGGCAGCGGTACGGTGTGCGGCAGTCGATCGCCTGTTCCGCGGTCGCTGACCGATCAGGGGGTTTCATGAAGCACCGCCGCCCGCGCCAGAGTAATAGAGCGATCGCCAGAGCGGTCGGTTCCGCGGGTGCGCTGGCCGTCGCACTGGGTGTGGGGATGACGCCGGCGATGGCCGCCGGGAAGACGTCCGACACGACCACGGCCACCGGGTTCTCGCCCGACGAGCCCGAGCCGAAAACGGACTGGGCGCCCGAGAACGACGAGGGGCCGCTGGCCCAGAAGTCGGTGCACCCGGAGGCGTTCTCGTCGAGCCGCACGGCCGCGTCCGCTCTGCAGCTCAAGATGCCCGCGCCGACCGGGCCGAACAGCGTGGGCATGGTCGGCCTGCACCTCGTCGACTCGTCCCGTACGGATCCGTATGTGGGCGGCAAGCGCGAGCTGATGGTGTCGCTCTGGTACCCGGCCACTGCCACGTCCGGGCACTATCAGGCGCCGTGGATGCCGTCGATCTCCGGGGCCCACTACCTCAACACGCACGGGATGTCGCCGCAGCAGGTGACCCTGGCGACGACCGCGGGCCATGTCCTCGCCCCGGTGAAGACCTCGCTCGGCAAGCTGCCCGTCCTGCTGTACTCGACCGGACTGCACTCGGACCGCGCGCAGGGCACCGCGCTCGCCCAGGATCTCGCCAGCCGCGGCTACCTCGTCGTCACCGTCGACCACACCCACGACGCCAACGAGGTGCAGTTCCCCGGCAACCGGCTCGAGCTCAACGCGATGCCGGCGGGCACCCACTCCTCGGACACGCTCAAGGTGCGCGCGGCCGACATCAAGTTCGTCATCAACAAGCTCGGCACGATCAGCAGCGGCGGCAACCCGGACGCGGGCCACGCCACGCTCCCCGCCGGGCTGTCGGGCGCCGTGGACATGTCCCGCATCGGGATGTTCGGCTGGTCGCTGGGCGGTGGGGCGGTCGACACCGCCATGCAGCTCGACAAGCGCATCGCCGCCGGTGCCGACCTGGACGGCCAGTTCTTCGGTACGGCGCCGAGCAAGGACCTGGACCGCCCCTTCATGCTCTTCAGCTCCGGCACCCACAACCGCAACAACGACAGCTCGTGGCGCACGCTGTGGTCGCACCTGAAGGGGTACAAGGTCGACATCAAGCTCAAGGGCGCGGCGCACCTGTCGTTCTGCGACCAGGAGTGGATGGTGCCGCAGGAGGCCGGTCTGCTCGGCCTCTCCCAGGATCAGATCGAGCAGCAGTACGGCACGATCGACCCGGACCGGGCGGTCCAGGTGCAGCGCGTCTACCTCGCCGCCTTCTTCGACCAGACGCTGCGTCACAAGCACAGCACCCTGCTCGACGGGCCCGCGGACAAGTACCCGGAGATCTCTTTCGTCCGTTGACCGGGCAAGCTGACCGGGCAGACCGACCGGACAGCTGACCGGACAGCCGAAGGGCCGGGCCTGTTCCCGGGCCCGCCCTTCGGCGTGTCGAGGGGGGCCGGGCCCGCGTGCGCCGCCTCCGTCCGGGGGTCCTGTTAACTCGTACGACACATGCGGCGAACATGTGATGGTTATGTGACAGTCGGGGGTTAGGATGTTCGTTCCATCGAACATTCGGGCGCTCGGCGCCAGTTGAGGAAGGATCCGTTCCCCTGCCCTCCGCACCCCGGGCGCCGCGCCGACACCGCATCCGCCGCCGCGCCGATATGCCGATGCTTGGCGGGGTGCGCCCGCCTATAGCCTCACTTGTCATACTTCTGCTGGTGGTCGCCGCACTGACCGTGATCGGCCTCGACGGTGTCCGCGCCGCGCCCATCCCGCAGGCCGTGTTGAACGGGGAGCAGCAGATCGCCTCGGACACCGCGCAGTCGATGCGCACCGCGATCGACGCCGAGGCGGGCACGGTACGCCGTACGGCGGGCGCGTACTCGGCGACGAGCACAGCGACCCCCGCGACCACCCTCAAGGCGCTGACCTCTGCCAGGAAGGCGATCCTCGGCAGTGCGCTGCTCGACCGGCACACCGGCAAACTGCTGGCGGCCGGCGGCAAGACAGTGCCGCTGGCCGGGGTGGACGCAGCCAGGACGGCGTCCCGAGCGGTCCCGCCCCGGCTGGTGACGTCGGGCGGCACGCCCCAACTGCTGTACTTCGCCAGGGTCACACTGCCCGCGCAGCAGGACCCCGACCAGGACCAGTACCAGGCCCCGAACCAGCCCGAGCGGCAGTGGCTGCTGGTGGTCTCCGAGGCGCTCCCCTCCGTCACGGCGTACGGCGACGGACGCACCGCCGACGTACTGGACGCCGGCGGCACGGCGCTCGCCACCGCGGTCCACGGCAAGGCGTCGCCGGCCGCCGCCGACAGCGGTCTGTCCGCGTCGGCGACCCGCGCGGCGCACGGATCCGGGAGTGACACCGACGCCTCCGGGAGCCTGCTGGGCGCCACCACCGGCAGTCGGCACACCGTGGCCGGCTGGGCCCAGGTCGCCTCGGCGACCGGTCCGGGCGACACCGACGACCTCGGTCTGGTGGTGCTCACCTCCCACGCGGTGCCCGCCACGACCACCGCCGCCGACTACTCGCGCTTCGCGCTCGCGGCCGCCGGGGCCCTGGCCGGGGTCGCGCTGCTGCTCGCGCTGGCGCTGTACTTCTCCGTGCAACGGCCGCTGCTGCGGCTGTATCTGTCCGCCGGCCGGCTGGCCCGGGGCGCGACCCAGGACCGGCCGACCGCGTCGGCGGAGCTGTCCCGGCCGGTGCCGGTGCACGGCTTCGGGGAGCTGGCCCGGATCGGGCGGGCACTGGACTCGCTGCGCCGGCAACTGCTCGGCGAGAGCGGCCCGCAGGACTTCCCGGCCCGTCGCGGACCGGGCTACCGGGCGCTGGCCGTGCTCGGCGTGGTGGTGGTGGGCTGCTGGGCGGTGCCGATGGTCTTCCTGCTGAACCGGGCGGACGACGTGTCCGCGGTTCCGGCTGCCGTCCTCGCCGACCAGCAGGCGCGCACCGAGATCGCGACGGGCCGGATCCGGCAGTCCCTCGACCAGTCGTACACCGACCTGAGCACCGCGGCCGCCAGCCTGCCGGGCAGGAGCCGGGCCGCCCAGACCGAGGTGCTGCGGCGGACCCTCGCCGACCACAGGCAGTACCGCTCGCTGTATCTCCTGGACCGCTCGGGCGGCATCACGCTGAGGGTGGGCGGCACACCGCTGCGCACCCGCGTCCACGTGCCCGAGGGCGGCGGGATCACCACCGTCAACACCTCGGGCCGGATCCCGGCGATCGCCGGCTACGCCCAGGTTCGGGCCGTCAAGGGCAAGGCCAAGGCGGCCGGGGTGGTCCTGTTCGGCGAGATCGACGTGAAGGCGCTCAACTCCATCCTGCCCAGGCCGAAGCTGGGCAGCGTCTGGGTGACGGACGGCAACGAGAAGGTGCTGGCGGCCAGCGTCGGCTACCGCGCCTTCCAGTCGCTGCCCGACTCCGGGCTGACCCGTCTCGCCCGCTCCACCCAGAGCGCCCCCGGGACGGCGGGCACCCCGGCCTCGGCGGTGCACCTCACCTCCTCCGGCCCGTCGGTCGACGCCGCCGCGCCGCTGGCCCAGAGCGGTCCGACGGCCCGCCTCGGCTGGCACGTGGTGACCGCGGAGCCCGCGGCGGCGCTCCAGATCCCCGCGGTGCAGGCCGAGCAGCGCACCATGCTCGCCGGCATCCTGGGCCTCGCCGTCGGTGCGGCCTGCCTGGGCTGGCTGCATGTCGTGGTGATCCGGCCGCTGCGCGCGGTCGCCGTACTCGTCGAGCGGCTCGCCGGCGGAGACCGCCGTACCGTGCTGCATCCCGTCAACCACGACGAGATCGGCTCGGTCACCCGCAGCCTGGAGCTGATCCGCCAGGCCCTGGCGGAACGCGACCGGGCGGCCAGATCCGGCCAGGCCGCCAGGCCCTCCCGGGCCCTGCGTGAGAACACCCTCCAGCGGTAGAAGGACGGAATCGGCGTGCTCTTCCTCTATGTCATCGTCCTGCTCTGCTGCGCCGGGCTGTGGATCGCTGGGATCCTGGAGCAGCGGCGGCACTTCGCCTCGCTGGAGCAGATACCTACGCGGGTGCTGGTCAACGGCATCCGCGGCAAGAGTTCGATCACCCGGCTGTGCGCGGGCGCGCTGCGCGGCGGGGGCCTGGTCACGGTGGCCAAGACGACCGGCACCGCGGCCCGGTTCATCCACCCGGACGCCACCGAGGAACCGGTGTACCGGAAGTTCGGCATCTCCAACATCGTCGAGCAGATCGGCATCGTACGGCGGGCGGCGACCTACCGGCCGGACGCGCTGGTCATCGAGTGCATGGCGGTGATGCCCGCGCTGCAGGAGACCAATCAGGAGAAGCTGATCCGCTCCACGATCGGCGTGCTGTGCAACGTCCGCGAGGACCATCTGGAGGAGATGGGTCCGACGCTGGACGACGTAGCCCGCTCGCTCTCCCGCTCGATGCCGGTGGGCGGGGTGTGCGTGACGGCCGAGAAGGACCGGCTGCACATCCTCCAGGAGGAGGCCGACAAGCGGAACTGCCGGCTGATCGCGGTCGATCCGGAGTCGGTCACCGACGCCGAACTGCGCGGCTTCAGCTGGTTCACCTTCAAGGAGAACGTGGCGATCGCCCTCGCCGTCGCCGAGCTGCTCGGCGTGGAACGGCAGACCGCGATGCAGGGCATGTGGGACGCGCCGCCCGACCCGGGCGTGCTCTCCGTGGAGCGGTACATCACCCCCGACGGCGGACGGCTGCGTTTCGCCAACGTCTTCGCGGCCAACGATCCCGAGTCGACGCTGATGAACGTGAAGCAGCTGGAGGATCTGGGCGCGATCAGACGGCCGATCAACGTGGTCATCAACTGCCGCCCGGACCGGGTGGAGCGCAACGGCCAGATGGGCGCCATCGTCCCCGACCTCGCCGCCGAGACGGTGTTCCTGATCGGCCATCCGACCAGGAGCGCCCGCGACGCGATTCCGGCGGGCTTCACCGGGCGGGTGGTGGATCTCGGCGGCGACCGCCGGGACCCCGAGGAGCTGACCGCGGCGATGCTCGCGGAACTCGGCCCGGTCTCCTCACTGGTGGCGATCGGCAACATCCACGGTCAGGGCGAGCTGTTCCTGGAATGCCTGGCCGAGCTGCCGCTGGACGAGTCCGAGGACCTGTTCGACGCCGTTCTCGACGGCGACGGCCTGGACCAGGAGACCATGCAGATCGCCATACCCCGGCCGCGGGTCTCGGTGGCCCGGCCGCCCGAGCCGGAGCCGTACAGCTGGGTGGCACCGCTGGAGACACCGACGTACGCCTTCCGCGTCCCGGAACAGCGCGACCTGGCCCGCCGGTTCGCCGCCCGCCACGGCCGGTCCGACGACCAGAGCACCGCGGACGACCCGCACCACTCCCACGACCGGCACCACTCGTACGATTCGCCCCAGTCCACGAGGAACCAGTGATCCCCGCCAACCTCACCGCACAGACCGCCGCACTCGGGATCGCCCTCGGGCTGGTCTTCTCGCTCGTCTGCTATCTGACCACCAACCTCTCCCCCGGAGGGATGATCACCCCGGGCTGGATCGCCCTCACGCTCGTCACCGACGTGCGGATGGCCGCGCTGATGGTCGGCGTGGCGGCGCTCACGTACTTCATGACCAAGCTGCTGCAGCGCACGGTGATTCTCTACGGCAAGCGGCTGTTCGCCGCCGTGGTGCTGTGCGCGGTGCTGATGCAGACCACCGTGATGCTCGCCCTCAGCCATGAGTTTCCGCTGCTGTACACATCACAGACCCTTGGCTTCATCGTCCCCGGCCTGGTCTCCTACCAGATGGTCCGGCAGCCGGTGGCGGCCACGGTCATCTCGACCACGGCGGTGACGCTGGCCACCTACGTGGTGCTGGTCTCCGGTCTGTTGCTGGGCGCCCTGCCCACCGGCTGACCCGCCCCAACCCCTCTCACCTCACGCTTCCAGGAGGATCGGCCATGCACTCCAACCCCGTCGGCAGACGCGGCGGCCCGACTCGCCGCGCCGTGCTCGGAACGATCGCGGGCGTCGCGGCCGCCGGGGTGGCGGGCGGGTACGCCTGGGACCACCACCGGCACGGCAGCGACGACGGCGGGGGTGCGGTCGCCGACGGAACGGGGGCCGGCCCGAGCGCCCGGGCCACCGGGGCCCATACCTTCGAGCGGTTGTCCGCCCCCGCCCGCACCGTGGTCCGCGCCGCCGACGGCGGCACGCTCGCCACTTTCACCGACGGAGCCCGCACGGCCGTCCTCACCGGCCCCACCCGCAGCTTCAGCGAGCCGCGGACCACCGAGGCCAAGGTGACCACCGACGCCTGGGTACGGGTGCTGCCGCACGAGTGGCAGCAGGGCATGGAGAAGTCCGCCTCGTTCAAGAGCTGGTTCCGCAAGGCGCTCGGAGACACCAGTCCGGACGTCTTCGCGGTGGCGTTCCAGTACAGCAGCGCCGGGGCGCCCGACAAGCACAACGCCGCCGGCGTGCGTTACGCGGGCACCGCGCACTTCGGCCCGCGCAATGCCGCGGTCAACAACCCGCTGGACTTCGCCTTCCACGACGAACAGTCCGACTTCTACGACTATCTGGGCCTGCCCTGGACCTTCCCGGACGGCACGCGTGTGCAGCCGGAGCAGGCCCGCTACGGCGACGCCGACTGCTCCGGCTTCCAACGGCTGGTGTGGGGCTACCGGATGGGCATTCCCCTGCACAACACCAACGGCAAGGGTGCCGGCCTGCCGCGCCGCGCGTACGCCATCGCAGCCGACGGTCCCGGCCGTGTGGTGATCCCCCACACCGGCAAGCAGCAGGCCACCGACCTGAGCGTCCTGCAACCCGGCGATCTGGTCTTCTTCGCCATCATCAAGGACCGGCCCGACTTCATCGACCACTGCGGTATGTACATGGGCCTCGACGACCAGGGCCGGCACCGCTTCTATTCCAGCCGCTCCGCCGCCAACGGCCCGACCATGGGCGACATGTCGGGTCACGCGCTGCTGGACGGCACCGACTTCTACGCCCGCGGCTTCCGCGCGGCGCGCCGCCTGTGACCCCACCGCACGTGCACCGCCGCCTCACCTGACCTGCTGATCCGAGGACCACTGCCATGACCGCCATCCCCGCCGTCCAGCCCACCGGCGCGCACCGAGGCCGCCGGGCGGCGACCCGCCGTTCCGGCCCGTCGGAGGACGCCCCGCGCTGGGAGCGCCCGGCGCTCGCCGCGGTGCTGGTCGTCGCCGCGGTGCTGTACTCCTGGGGCATCGGGAACGCCGCGCTGCACCCCTTCTACGGCGCGGCGATACGGTCGATGTCCGAGAGCTGGCGGGCCTTCTTCTTCGGCGGGCTCGACGCGAGCGGTTCGATCACCATCGACAAGCTGCCGGGCGCCTTCTGGCCCGACGCCGTCTCCGTCTGGCTCTTCGGCCCGCACACCTGGGCGGCCGCGCTTCCGCAGGTCGTCGAGGGCGTGCTCACCGTGTGGCTGTTGCACCGGATCGTACGGGCCTGGGCCGGTCCGTTCGCCGCGCTGATCGCCGCGCTGGCGCTCACCCTCACCCCGGTCACGGTGGCCCTCAACCGGGCCACCATCCCGGACACCGCACTCACCCTGCTGCTGGTGGCGGCCGCCGGAGCGCTGCAGAAGGCGGTGCGCACCGAGCGGCTGCTGCCGCTGATCACCTGTGGGATCTGGGTCGGGCTCGCCTTCCAGGCGAAGATGCTGCAGGCGTGGCTGGTGCTGCCGGTCTTCGCGGCCGTCTACCAACTCGCCGCGCCCGGAGCCCGCTTGAACCGGGCCCTGCGTGTCCTGCTGGCCGGCGCGGTCGCCTTGGCGGTCTCCTGCTCCTGGGTGCTGATCGCCTGGGTGACGCCGGCCGCGAGCCGCCCGTACCTCGACGGCACGTCCAACAACGATCCGTTCACCCTGGTCTTCGGCTACAACGGCCTGAGCCGCTTCAGCAGCGATTCCACCGCGTTCGGCGCCGTCGCGGGCACCGCCGCCAGCCGCACCACCGGCAACACCGGCTGGGACATGCTGATCAACGACACGGTCGGCCCGCAGATCGCCTGGTTCCTGCCGCTCGCCGTGCTAGCCACGGTCCTGGGCATCGTCTGGCGCGCCGGGCAACCGCGAACCGACCCGCTGCGCACGGGATTTGTGATGTGGGGCGGCTGGCTCGCCATGCACACCCTGGTGTTCAGCGCCTCCAACGGCAACCACGCCTACTACACGGCCGTCATCGCCCCGGCGCTCGCCGCGCTGGCCGGCGGCGGCCTCGCGCTCTTCCGCTCGGAGTACGAGGCGACGTACGAGCCGAAGCCGGAGGCCCAGTACGAGCCGAAGCCGGAGGCGCAGCACGAGCCGAAGCCGGTGGTGCAGTGGGAACCGACGCTTGAGGCGAGGTACGAACCGACGCTGGAGTCAAGCTACGAATCGGCGAGGGAGGCCGAGCACGAGGCGGGCGGCCGACGGCACCTGGCGCTGCCGGCGGCGATCGCGCTGACGGCGGGGTGGGCGCTGGTGCTCGACTGGCCGACCCGCTTCGCCTCCTGGCTGTTGCCGGTCGCCGTGATGCTCGCGCTCTGCGGTGTGGTGGGCCTGTGGAGCCGCGGGCCGCGCACCTCGCCGCGGATGATCCACGCCGCCCTCGCCGCGGGGATCGCGGCCACCCTGGTCGTACCGGCCGGCTGGGCCGTCTCCGGCCTCAACCCGATCTACGCGGGCGCCACCACCTCGCCGATGGCCGGTCCGGTCGGCAAGTCGTACTACGAGCATCCCCGTCACGCTCCGCGGAGGCCGGGGCTCGGCCGGCCCAACGCCCGCGTCACCGCCCTGCTCGACTACCTCACCACGCACCGCCACGGTGAGAAGTACCTGCTCGCCACCCAGGCCGCCTACACCGCCGAGCCCCTGCTGCGCGCGAAGTCCGAGCCCATCCTCGTCATGGGCGGCTTCACGGGCAGCACGCCCTTCCCCACCGCCCAGCAGCTCGGCAG
Source organism: Streptomyces guryensis (assembly GCF_021261325.1). Lineage (GTDB taxonomy): Bacteria > Actinomycetota > Actinomycetes > Streptomycetales > Streptomycetaceae > Streptomyces > Streptomyces guryensis. Next base: position 34,712 of record NZ_JAJSBI010000030.1, read on the forward strand.
CCTCGTCGCCACCGACCAGCTGCGCTATGCGCTGCTCACCAGCCAGCGCACCACCACTCCCGCCACCACCTGGGTGAAGTCCCACTGCACCCGCATCAAGCCCACCGCCTACGGCCGCCGCACCGACGGCAGCTTCGTCCTGTACGACTGCAAACCTCAGCGGTGAGGCGACGGCCCCGGAACGGGACTCATCCGGAAGCGACAAGGACTCCTGGTCGAAGGACGGCGTCAGTTTCCCCACCGGGGAGAAGGGCGGCGGGGACCAGGCACTCCAGCTGCGGGCCGCCACGGACGGGACCACGCGGGGCACCCTGCAGTCCGAGTTCCACCGCACCGGGCCGACCGTCTTCACCGGCTACAGGCGGATGACGATGAGGGCGATGTCGTCCGCTGCGCCGCCGGTGACGTCGAGTTGGCCCAGCAGTGTGTCGGCCAACTTGTCGGGGGCGAGGGTGCTGTCCTGGGCAAGGGCCGTGGTCAGGCGTTCCAGGCTGGCGTAGATGTCCTCGCCGCGACGCTCGATGAGGCCGTCGGTGTACAGCACCAGGGTGTCCCCCGGGGTGTAGGTGAGGCCGGCCTGGGGGCGGGGGACGTGGTGCGGTCGCGCGCCCAGTGGCGGATCGGTGGCCTGGTCCAGCAGCTCGCAGATCCCGTCCGCGTGCACGAGGACCGGCGGCGGATGCCCGGCACTGCTGTAGATGATCAGTCTGCTGCGCGGGTCGACGAGTACCTTGACCGCGGTCGCGGCCGTGGCACCGTCCAGCGAGCGGGCGTACAAGCCGAGGACCTCCAGGGCCTGGGCCGGGCTGGGTATGGCGCGGATGGCCGCGCTCAGGGCGCTGCGGAGCATGCCCATGACGGCTGCGGCGTGCAGTCCGTGGCCGACGACGTCTCCGACCGCCGCGGCGTAACGGTCGGGCGGCAGGTCGACGACGTCGTACCAGTCACCGCACACGTTCAGCGACCTGGTCGCCGGCAGGTAGCGCACGGCGATGCTGTCGGTGTGCCGGTCCAGGTCGGGGGCGGAGAGCATGGCTTCTTGCAGGGTGACGGCGACCTGCCGTTCGCGGGCGTGGGCCTGGCGCAGCTCCTGGTTCAGCCGGTGCAGCTCACGGGCCCGCGCGTACAACTCGGCGGCCATGCCCCTTTCCCGCTCCGCGAACTCCGCGGTCAGCTCGCGGGCCCGGCGGGAGTGGACGAAGGCGGTCACGTCCTCGGCCCGCTGAACGATCCACCGCACCCTGCCGTCGGCCCCGGGGATCGGAGTGTGGATCTCCGACCACCACCGCTCCTCGAACCCGCCCGGCCGCTCGGGAGCGGGGATGTCGTACCGCTGCAGCACCAAGGTGTCCGGTTCTCCGGTGTTCAGCACCCGGCGCAGTGACGCCTTGAGGTTCCGCTGCGCGTTCTCGGGCGCACCGGGGTTTTCCGGCAGGGCGTCGAAGAAGTACCTGTCGACCAGTTCGTCCCTGGTCCGTCCGGTGGTGTGCAGACAGGCCGGGTTGACGTAACGGATCACCAGGTCCGTGTCCAGTACCAGGTACGGGCTCGGTGTGGCTTCGAAGAAAGCCGTGAAATCGATCTCCGCTACCATCAGGCGCTTCCTGTGGCCCGCGAGCGCGACGGCCGACACTTCCAATCTACGTGTGATCCGGCATTCGGGCTCACCGGATGCGCCGAGCCGGACGCCGGGTGCAGGCGAGGTGATCAGGAAGTCCCGGAAATGATCGAGGGCCTCCTATCACCCCAGTGATACGAGGCCCTGACCTGCGATGACAGTCTCATCAAACCGTCGGGACGACAGGATTTGAACCTGCGAGCCCCTGACCCCCAGAAGCCGAGGCCAAGGTCAGAGGGTCCATGCAGTCCGGGGAGTCCGGCAAACGTCCAGGTCAGTAGCCTGAGACGTCGGCTGCTGTGAGATGGCCTGTGATAGATGCATCGCCGACAAGCCGCCGACCACGGAGCAGCTGTTCTTACTCGACCACACCAGGCACAACGCGTCCGTCGGGGACATCCGATGTCTCTGGCGTGCGGGGCCGATCAGGCCGACCTGCCTGCGAAGGACTTTGGGATCTTCGACTCACGCATCGTTGCCCTGCTGGACTTCGACGACGATGACAACCTGCTCAACATCGAGCTGATTACGGCACCTGCCGAGGTCGTGCGGTACTCCATCGCGCGTGACGCGGCGATGCACCTTTCTGATGCCTTGTCACCATTGATGACTGTCGGTTGGTATGGGAACTGTCCGCTACCGGAATGAACTTGACACTCGGTCAGAGACGCCCTGAGTACGACAAGGAAGGCTCTGTTCTGTGACCTTTCTGCCTTCTCTCCAGGTTGTTCGGCACCTTCGTATGCCGACGGCCGTTGCCGTCGTCCTGTATCTGGTGGCCGTTCTCCTCGTCGGTACTGCGACACCCGCCGCGGCCCTGACCAAGCCCGTCATCAACGGGCCGGTGTTCAACGATCCCCTGGGTGCCCCGGCACAGCAGAAGGCCATTTTCACCCAGCTCGTCCGGCTGATCGACGCGACGCCTGGCGGGGCGACCATCCGCGGCTCGATGTACGAGTTCCAGGACCAGGAGGTCGCCGACGCACTGCTCGCCGCCGACCGACGCGGCGTCAACGTCAAGATCATCGTCGATGAGTCGACCTACGTCGGCCAGGCGGGCGTCGAGTACAACAATCCTGCCTACCGGTCACTCAGATCCGGGCTCGGAACCAATGATGCCGCCCGCTCCTGGATCGTCGTCTGCGACGACAAGTTCGAGGACCCCGACGGAGTGGACGACGTCGTACGCGGTTGCCTGAGCGTCGCCCCGCCGGCACCGGCCTACAACCACAACAAGTACTTCATCTTTTCGAGGGTCGGGCCCTTCGATGACGGCACCAGCTATTCCAAGGTCGTCTTCCAGACCTCCTCGAACCTCTCCGACTGGTACAAGGTCGAGTCCTTCAACGATGCCGTGACCTTCACGAACGCCACCGTGTACGACGGCTACGCGTCGTACCACGAGAAGCAGCGCTCCGCGCGTTACCTCAAGGGCGGCAACAACCACGCGTACTTCTCCACCCCGACCGGCTCGACCTATCGGGCCTTCTTCTTCCCGCGCGGTGACTCCTCGTACAACAACCCGGCCACCGACACCATCGTCAACGCCCTCAACGAGGTCAGCTGCGCCTACACCGGCACGGACGGGAAACGGCACCAGACCGACATCCGCATCGTGATGCACGCCTTCTACGGCTCGCGCGTCCAGGTCGCCGACAAGCTGGCCCAACTGCGCGGCAGGGGCTGCTGGATCGACATCATCTACGCCGAGAGCGACTCCAAGATCACCGGCAAGCTCACCGCCGCCGGCATCCAGCACCGTAGGTGCCGCATCCCCAACGGTCCCGGAATCGATGTTCGCCCGCACAACAAAGAGATCTTGATCGACGGTGACTACAACGGCGACATCACACCGCGCGTCTACACGGGCAGTGCCAATCTGGCAGGGTCCTCGCTGCGCTCGGCCGACGAGGCAATCGTACGGATCGTCAGCGCCTCCTATCACTCAAAGTACCTGAGCACGTTCTACAAGATCCGCTCTGCCTGCGGCGGGTGATGCTCCGCGGTGCCTGTGGCAGTTCCGCCTGACCGTGGCGGGCCGGCACGATCCGCTATTCCCTGGTCCATGTCGAAGCCTGTACCACGACACGAAGGTCTTCGGAATGATTTTGTCCGTCGGGAGCTGCGGTTCATGGGGCGGGGAGATCTCACGGATAGGCAGTGGGCGGTGCTGGAGCCATTGTTGCCGAAGAGGATGAAGGTGGGGCGGCCGGCGATCTGGCCCCTGCCGACCGGCCCAACCGGCCAACCCACACATGCGTATCAGGCGTACGCCTCCCGGAGGAATCGCGCCTACCTGCGCCGACGGGGATTCCGCTGCACCATCCCCATCCCAGACAAAGCCGACCAGGCGCGCAACCGCAGGAAGCACGGTTCCCGTGGCGGCCGGCCACCGACGTTCGAACCAGAGGACTACAAGGCCCGACACGCGGTCGAGTGCGGCATCAATCGCCTCAAGAGGCATCGAGCCGTGGCCACCAGGTACGACAAACTCGCGGTCCGCTACGAGGCCACCGTGCTGGTCGCAGCCATCAACGAGTGGTTGTGACGTACTGATCCGACGACAACTCGAACACCCGCACTCGCCGACCGCAGGTGGGATTGACGGTCTCACGGACCGGATGCATCCCCAGTTTGGTCATGATCCGTTCGGAGGCGTCGTTGCCCACTTGAGCGATGCTGACCATCCGCTCCAGCCCTCGCTCTTCGAACCCGAACCGTACAGCGGCCGCAGCAGCCTCGGTGGCCAAGCCCTGCCCCCAGTGGGAACGCCCCAGCCGCCAGCCGACCTCAACCGCTGGCAGTACCTCCGGCAAGAAGTGGGGCACCGAATGGCCGGTGAACCCGGCCAGCTCGCCAGTGGACCGGATCTCCACGGCGAACAGGCCGAAGCCCTGTGACTCCCACTCGCTCTCCCATGCCTGGATCCCGCCGCGAGTCTGCTGTTCGTCACGGACGCTGCCGTCACTGATCCATCGCATGACCTCGGGGTCGGCATTGATGGCAGCCATGGGCGCAACGTCTTCCTCGCGCCAGCGACGCAGGATCAAACGGGGAGTCTCAAGCGTGATCATCCAATGATTCTGGAGCACCAACGGGTTCTCCACCATCCTCACCGGGCACTTTCGATACACGCCCTAGCCGAACCGGCGCCGGCCCCTGCTCTCTCTCCAAGTTCGCGAACACGAGCAGGAACGCCATCTCCGGCGACGTCAACCAACTCCGGCCCCCGCCGCGTGGCCCGAGTCCAAGATCCCGGATCAAGCTCTGTCACGGCGCCTGACAGTGAGGCCCGAGGGCTTCCGTCGATCAGGCGGGCGACTTGCTGGGCGTGTCCGCCCTCTTCCCGGATCTTCACCACGGTCGATACTGCGATGCAGATCCGTGCACCGACCACTGGTCCCCAGAACTGGTCCCCAAGTCAACCTCGCTGAGTTTTCGGCCCAGTTGGAGGAGACGCTTGTGTCATCGCCGACGGGGCATCAGCGACGCACGGCCGAGGACCGCCGCATGGTCAGGAGGCGGGTTAGCCAGGTCCGGTCACGGCGTGAGATCTCGCGACTCGCCGCCTGAGCTCGCGGATGGTGTCCTGCCATTGCCAGGAATCACTGCCGCACCACTCTGCTTCATCATCCGGCTGCCAGGCCGCCAGTTCGTCCAGGCGAGCGATCACCGTGGAGGTCTCGGTGCCGGGAATTCCGGTGCACCGGTCGAGTCGCCTTTTTTCTTGGTGGCCGGCGCGGCGCGGTCGCGGTGCGGCGCGGTCGCGGTGCGGCGCGGTCGCGGTGCGGTGCGGTGCGGTCGCGGTGCGGTGCGAGGGTCCGGCCAAGGAGTTCCTCGTTGGCTCCGTCGCCGTAGAAGTCGCCGGTGTCGAACATGGTGACGCCCGAATCGAGGGCCTCCAGCACAGTGGCTGTGGCCTCGCCCGGGTCAGCGGGGCCGTAGGCGCCGGTCATGCTCATGCAGCCGAGGCCGAGTCGGGAGACCGCCAGGCCGTCGGCTCCAAGGGAGGTGGGGATGCATCGTTCCTCCCTCACTTCGCCAGGGCTGCGTGGAGGAACGCGAGGATCTCTGCCTGGGCGGCCTCGGCCTGTGGTTCCAGGCCGGGCAGGGTGAGGAACGCATGCTTTGCTCCCGGATATTCGGAGAGTCGCACAGAGGTACCTGCCTGGCTCAGCCGCTGGACATAGCGGCGGCCGTGGTCGGCGACCGCGTCCTGGGTGGGTACCACCACGAGCGCTGGGGCGAGGTCGCTCAGGTCGTCTGCGTGCAGGGGCGAGAGTGCGCGGGCGTCGGCTCCGAGTGGAACGGCGAGTTGCTGAAACAGCCGCAGTTGCGGCAGGGCCCGGGTCGGGCTGTAGGCGTACTCAGCCATCGAGGGGTAGTCGAACATCGTCTCGGTCACGTCAACTGCGGGGTTGACCAGCACCTGCGCCGTGAGTTCCAGGCCGGCCTCTCTGGCCCGGAGAGCCGTCAGCGCGCTGATCAGCGCGCCGCAGCTCTCACCGAAGACGGCGACGCGCGCCGGGTCGACGCCCCACTGCGCTGCGTGCCGCACCACGTGCTGGAGCACGTCCCAGCCGTCGTCGGCGGCGTTCGCCAGCGGGCTGCCGGGGGCGAGGAGGCGGTGCTCGACCGAGACGACGAGGGCGGGCAGCCGCGCGGCGAGGTGGCTATTGGTCCAGTCGCACTGCACCGCGGTGCCCACGAAGCTGCCTCCGTGGACGTGGACCACGAGTGGCAGGTCGGTTCGGGCAGATGTTTCGTCGTCTCCTGCCGGGGCCGGCCGGTAGACCCGGACCGGGAGGGCGCGGCCAGGCAGCGCGATCTCCCGCCAGTCGATCGCGGCGCCGGGATCCGGGTCTCCGAGGATCGCCCGCGCCGCGCTGGAGGCTCGGAACCGGTTCTCCGCATCGCGGTAGACGAGCAGTTCCTCGGCCGTGATCACCGAGAAGTCCGGCTCCTGCGGCCGTGTCTCGGTAGTGGTCTCGCTCATGTGCCCCTCTCCCCTCCCGGCCGGACCCTGGGTACGCCGTGACCGGACCATGTAGTGCACTCGATTATGCACGCAGTGCGTGCACAGGCAAGCGCAAGCATGAGTGCATGGGTTAGGCTGAGCCCTGACGAGAGGAGCGGGATGACGGGCCGACGGCGATGGTCGACCGAGGAGATCCTGGACGCGGCGGCGGAACTGCTGCGCACGGGCGACGCCGAGTCGTTCAGCGTGCGCAAACTCGCCGCATCGCTCGGGACCGACTCATCCAGCCTCTACCGCCACTTTCGCAACAAAACTGAACTGCTGCGCGCCGTTGCCGATCGGATTCTGCTGGTCGCCATGGACGGTTATCGCCCCGTGGGCGACTGGAGGCAGCGCGTCACCGCCCTGGCCCTGCATCTGCGCGAGGCATTCGGCGAGCAACCCCAACTCGCCGCGGCGTGGGGACGCTACGGGTCCGGCGGCACCGGATCCCGCATGGTCATGGAGGAGCTGCTTCAGGCCCTCAGCGCGTCCGGTCTGCCCGACGAGGAGATCCCGGTGCGGTACCACCGCATCGTGCTCCTCCTCGCCGCGCTGATCGCCGCCGAAGCAGGTATCAGCACCATCGCCCCCAAGGAGTACGAACAGGGCATGGAGCAGTTCCGCGTCGCGGTGCTCGGCGCCGACCCTGAACGCTTCCCCGCCCTGGCCCGCTTCGCCCGCGACGTCCGCCCCCTCGGAGCAGACCGCCGCGCCGCATTCGAAGAGATGCTCGCCGCCCAACTCGCCCACATCGAGGCACAGATCCCCTGACGCGCCGGATCACACGACCGTGCGGTCGGGGCACGCCGCTGCCGCAGGTCCGGCGCCGGAGGCCGGGTGCAGGAGTCGCGGCCGAGGACGTTGAGGTGGTCGTAGTCCGACCGTCCGTATAACCGTGCCGGGGATGTGCCGCGTCTCGTGAGACTGAGCCAAGTGCCACCGACGTGAGACCGCTTGAAAGTAGATGGCCAGGAAGTTGGCCTATGTCACGGACGGCGAGACCCTACACATCCTGTGGGATCTCAAGTGCCGTGTCATTTCCTCCGGCCAGTATCACGCCCACGCCGTGTCACAGGTCAGTGGCTTACATCGAACACGCAGGCCGAGGAAATGACGCGGAATCCGAGACAGCCGACGGATGACACGGCGTGAGACAGCGCGAAAAGCCGCAGGCCACAGCGCTGCCGCATGAAGCCGAGCGCGGGACCCTACCAACGTCATGGCCAACAGCGTTCCGAGGGCCATCAGCAGTGGTCCCACCACCAGGAGATGCTCGGGTAGGGCAGGGGGCTGGTGTCGGTGGTCGACAGCGACGGTGCCCAGTAGGCGGGTGTCTTGGCGACGTCCTCCAGGACGATGCGATGTGCGGCTGACGGGTTGTAGCGCGGCGCGCACAGGGAGGCTTCGGTGTTGGCGACGATGAACTGACCGAGTCGCTCGATGAGGTACCGCAGGGGCGTCTTGGCCGAGGGCATCAGGCGCTCGCGCAGGCGGAGGAAGAGGAGCATCAGGCGGTCGCGCGTCTCGATCGCCGCGGCGACGGCTTGGTCGAAGGAGAGCCCACGAGCCGCTTGCAGGACGCCCACGAAATTCGGGGAAGTCTGGCCTTCTGCCTTTTCCTTTTGGTAGGAGGCGACATCGTTTTCCACTCCGACGACCAGAGTGCCAGCTTGGGGCAGGGCGTTGCGGGTGCGGTGGTGGAAGGCCAGGAGACCCAGGAGTGCGGCGGCGGCGAACCACAGCAGCTGCAGAGCGAGGTATGCGGGTACGGAGGTGGCGGAGAACCCGGCCGCAGTGGCGGCTTGCACGGAGCCGTAGGTGGGCAGCAAGCGTGTCAGCGGGCTGTCGGCGCCGGAGCTGACCATGGGGTTCTGCAGGGCGACGTCGATGACGCTGGTCATCACCAAGGCGAACATGCCCTCGACCTCGCGGCGCAGCAGGGATCCGAAGACCACGCCCATGGCCCCGTACGTCAGCGCGGCGCAGAACAGCGCGGCGGCCAGCAGGTAGGGCTGTTTTGGTGTCCAGGCGATGCGCATGGTCGCGGTGGCATAGGCGGCGAGGAGGGCGGAAGCCAGGACCAAGGAGGCGGCTTTGGCCATCACGAGATGGGTGCGGGGGTAGCCGGCCATGGCCAGGCGCCGGTCGAAGCGCCCGCCGGTGAAGGTGGCGGCGAACATCATGAAGCCGGTGACCAGGGTGACGGCGTTGAGGGCGCCGGTGATCTGAGTCAGCTCATTGCCGGCAGGCGCCAGCCTCTCTCCGGTGGAGGCCAGTTGGAAGGGAGCCACTCTGTCGGGAATGGTGAGGTAGACCAGGCCGACCCAGGTGGGAAGGAAGAAGACGACCAACAGCATGGCGAACCGGTTGCGGGCGTGTTCGACGAGGTCGTACCGGGTGGCTGTGGTGAACAGGTTCAGGTGTGTCCTCATGCTGGCGCCGCCGTCTCCAGACGCAGCGCCCCCGCCTCCAGGCGCCACAACTCATCGAGGCGTTCGGTGTCGTAGGCCAGATGAGAGACGACCAGGACGGAGCGGCCGGCGTCGCGCAGCTGGACGGCCAGTTCCCAGAATCGCTGATAGGTGTCCCAGTCGAAACCCTGGTACGGCTCGTCGAGCAGCAGCACCTGCGGGTCGTGCATGAGCGCGAGCGTGAGGTTCAGCTTCTGCCGGGTCCCGCCGCTGAGCGCCCCGGCGCGCACATCGGCGTACTGGGAGAACTGCAGAGTCTCCATGACTTTCTCGGCATGACGCAGGTCGGCAAGAGCGAAGGCCGTCTTGAAGAACTCCAGGTGCTGCCGGACGGTCAGGGCGTCGTTGAGGACCACATCCTGCGGGCAGTAGCCGAAACGCCCCCGGTGAAGGACAGCGCCACGATCCGCTCGCAGTTCACCTGCGAGGATCTTCAACAGGGTTGTCTTGCCGGCGCCGTTCTCGCCGACGATCCCTGCCAGCACGCCGGGCCCGAGGTCCAAGTCGATACCCCGCAGGACCACCCGCCGATGGTAGGCGTGATGCACCCCGCATACCTCCACCGCACCGCCCCCCAGCCCATCCAGAAAGTACTGTCACCATGTCATCCGGAAATTAGATGGCACGGAACACGGCCAGACCCACAGCCTTGACTCCAAACCGCCTGAAACGGTGAAACAGACGCACGACGTGGCTCGAAGAGGACATGCGGCAGCTGGCCGAGGAGCTGGGCTGCACACGGGCCACCTTTGAGACGAGCAACCGGCGCCTGGTTGAGGCGGACTGGCTTGCTGGTGATGCCCGCTGCTCCAGCCCTCCGGCCCGCTCGCACAAGCCCAGCCGCGCCACCAGGTTCTTGAGGTCGCTGCCATTGCCGTCAACTGCCGACCGCGGCGACCGCGCCGCGGCCCGGCGGACAATCTCCCTACGCACGGTCTCCTGCAGCCGCCGTTCGACCTGCCAACTGACACGGAGCCAGTCGTCCGTTCCGTGCTGACCTGCAACGTGCGGTGGCCGTCCATCTTGATTCATGCGCTGTTGGACTGGTCCAGTGCACCGCACGGAGTGTCCGGGGACCGGCTGTCTCTCGTGCCACGTAGATGTGACCGTGCTGCTCTGATTCCTCCGATCCAGCCGATGCTCGCGACAGCACGGCGGCAACTGCCCCCAAGGACAGTTGGACGAACGAACCGAGGAACTGGACGCGACACGTGCCGCCAACCGTGAACTGACCCGCGCGCTGAACCACACGCCGGAGGGAACGGGCCCGCCTACAGCCCGAAGGCCCCGCCCTCGATCAGGATGAGCAGACCGATCGGGGCGATGGGACGTGTCTGGCACCGCTTCACGAGCCGCCAACGGCCCTCGACGCTCAGGGGCGCATTCGCGTGGGGCACTCGTCGTCCTCTCGAAGTCAGACGACGGCCGACGCATGTATCCAGAGGGGCGCAGACGTCCCACCTGTCGTGCTCTCGGTCAGAGACGATCCGCGAAGTGCACCCCTTTGACCCGCGCTTTACCTGGACGTCGAGATCTGGCCCCTGCGCGAGCGCCCAGCTGCAGAAGGAGGCGCGAAAGCGCCCTGTCCCGAGCTGAGCCCGTCCAGCAGGAGGTCCCCGAGCTCGGAGAAGGCGTCACCGGCGGTCAGGCCGGTCCTCTCCAGGAGGACCCCCGACTGGACCGCGTCGATGGTGACTGCCACGACGTGGGCGGCGAAGTGGCCGTTGAGCGCGCGGAAAACGCCGGTCTGCACGCCATCCTCCGGCACGCTCACGGCCCACGAACCGAGCGACGGGGCTCCGTCCACGTACGTCTACGACCCGGCACGCCCCACGCCGGCCCTTGGTGGGCCGCTGCTCACCCTCGACGGCGGTGGCAAGGACAACGCCGACCTGGAGAGTCGCTCCGATGTGCGCACCCTGTACGAGGAGGCCATCCGTCAGCTGGCCCTCGAAAACGACGCCCTGCGCAGCGGCGGCACCGTTCTTCCCGTGCCCAACCGCAGCACGCCCGCGCCACGCGCGCCGTCCTGAATCCGGCACTGCCCCCAGAGGAGTCTGGCGTGATGAAGGACGCTGGGCGTGGCGCGCAGCCCACTACCGATGATCAAGGGAAGTTCATCAAGCCGTGCGTGTCGGCGGCATCCCGGCTCCCGCCCTCGTCGCGTCGGTGCCCCAGCTGGCCAGCAGTCGCAGTGCCTCCGCGGACGGGGAGCCCGGTTCGGCGTGGTACGTCGCCAGCATCTGTTCGTGGTCGTTGGCCACGTGGAACGACTCAAGGCGGAGGTCGAGTTCACCGACGAGCGGGTGGTGCAGGCGCTGGATGCCGTGACACCTGTCCTTGACGTCGTGGGTGGCCCACAGGCTCCTGAACTCTTCGCTCTTCACCGAGAGTTCGCCCACCAGCGCGGAAAGCCGGGCGTCGTTCGGATGGGAGCCGGCGTCCATGCGCAGCTGAGCGACGACGTCGCTGGCTTTGTGCTCCCAGTCCACAAACAGGTCGCGGTAATCGGGCCGCAGGAAGACCAGCCGCGCCCAGTTCTGCTCCCGCGTGGGCAACTCGGCCCATTCGCCGAAGACCGCCGCGGCCATCCGGTTCCAGGCGAGGATGTCCGAGCGCCGCCCCACGAGGATCGCCGGAACACCGTCCATGGTGTCCAGCAGCGTAAGCAGGTGGCCCCGCACCTGCTGGGCGCGGCCGGCCGGCTTCTTCTTCTGCTGCTTCGGCTTCGCCAGGTGCGTGAGGTGGGCGTGCTCGGCGTCGCTCAGCCTGAGCGCGCGGGCGATGGCGTCGAGGACCTCCGCCGACACGCTCTGCCCGTTGCCCTGCTCCAGGCGCGTGTAGTACGCCACCGAGACGTCCGCCAGCTGGGCCAGCTCCTCGCGGCGCAGCCCCGGCACCCTCCGGAACCGTCCGAAGTCCCGCAGCCCCACGTCCTCCGGCTTCAGCCGGGCCCGCCGGGTGCGCAGGAACTCACTCAGCTCGGCACGCGGGTCCAGAGCGCCGGCGGCAGCCTCGTGCACCGGCTCGGGGTGTTCGTCCATGTCTTCGAGTATCCACGGTCGGACGCACACCAGCCTGACCCAACCAGTGGTAGGCACCGCGCACGTACGCAAAGCCGTGACCTGGGTGAATACCGGATCACCCAGCACGCTGGAGACCGTGCCCGGCTGGAAGGCAGCCGGAGCGTGGCGTGCATCAAGAACGGAGTAAATCCCATGACCGCAACACAGGGGATCGAGTCGAGGCCGCACCGGACGGAAACGGCGGCGGAGGTGGTCGGCCGTCTACGGGCGACGTTCAACACCGGCGTCACCCGCCCACTGGACTGGCGCATCAACCAGCTGCAGCGGCTGCGGGCCCTGCTGGTGGAAAACGAGCAGGAACTGATCGAAGCGCTCTGGGCGGACCTGAGGAAGAACGCCGCCGAGGCGAAGATGCAGGAGATCGACTTCACCGTCGCCGACATCGATGAGGCACTGGCGAATCTCGAGAACTGGCTTCAGCCCCGCCCGGTGGAGGTTCCCGCCCACTTCGGTCCCACGACAACGGCCTACACCACGTACGACCCGCTCGGGGTCGTCCTGGTGATCGCTCCGTGGAACTTCCCGCTGCACCTTCTCATCGACCCCATCATCGGCGCCCTGGCCGCCGGCAACACCGTGGTGGCCAAGCCCAGTGAGATCTCGGTGCACACCTCGGCGGTCGCTTCACGCCTCCTGCGAGATTACTTCGACGCCGACGTGCTCACCGTCGTCGAGGGGGGCGCCGAGGAGACCACGGCCCTGCTGGCACAGCGCTTCGACCACATCTTCTACACCGGCAACGGCACCGTCGGCCGGATCGTCATGGCCGCAGCAGCCAAGAACCTCACCCCCGTCACCCTCGAACTCGGGGGCAAGTCACCCGTCTTCGTCGCACCCGACGCCGACGTGGACGAGACCGCGAAGCGGCTGGTCGGCGCCAAGTTCGGCAACGCCGGACAGCAGTGCATCGCCCCCGACTACGTTCTGGCCGATCCTGCCACCGCCGCCGCACTGGTTCCCGCCCTCCGCGCGGCGGTCGAAGCCCGGTTCGGCACCACCCCACAGAGCGCAGCCGACTTCGGCCGGATCATCAACGAGCGGCACTTCGACCGGCTCACCCGTCTGCTCGATTCCGGCCGGGCGGCGGTGGGAGGCCAGCACGACCGCGACGACCTGTTCATCGCACCCACCGTGCTCACCGATATCGACCCCGCCTCACCGGTCATGCAGGAGGAGATCTTCGGTCCCATCCTCGCCGTCGTCGAAGTCGCCGACCTCGACGCCGCCATCGCCTTCATCAACGAACGTGACAAGCCCCTCGCCCTCTACGCCTTCACCACCTCCGAGGCCACCAAGTCGCGCCTGGTGAACGAGACGTCCTCCGGCGGCGTCGCCTGGGGCCAGCCGGTGACGCAACTGCTCATGCCCGGCCTGCCCTTCGGCGGCGTCGGAGAGAGCGGCATGGGCCGCTACCACGGCCGCTACTCCCTCGAGACGTTCAGCCACCTCAAGGCCGTCGCGGACGTGCCGCTCAGCTAGGCCCGCGCCTTCGCGAAGCAGCCCGTCCGAGGGGCGATCGGCCGATGGAAGGGCCTCAAGCCGGTGAGAACGAGGAGCGCAGAGATCGCTGTTCCCGCCACCGCCGCGAGCGCGTTCCAGGTGAAGCCGTGTATCGGTCCTCCTCGCGGGGCGCGACGAGGGAGCCGGTCGCGGCGCGGCCCACAGACACCGATCCGTACCGACTCCGGCGGCGGCACCCATGACTTCGTCACCTGGCTGACCTCTGATCGTGCGCAAGGAGCGAACGCCCGTACTCCGGCGGGCAGTTGCACTTGAACGCCGTCGACGCCGACGGCACGCGGCTCTCACCGCGTTCGTCGCCAACACCACCCACACCCCGATCGCGGTCCTGGAACCGCATCACCGTCAGCGGGCCCGCGCCTGCCCGGAGGACCGCATCCGCGCCTCCGCCGGAACAGCGCGGACCTCCTGCGTCACAGACCTTCATCCCGTTTTCCCCGTATTGCAGAAAGAAAGAAACACATGACTGCCAACATTTCAGACGTTTCGCCCGTTCCATCGCTTTTCTCCCCCTTCTCCCTCGGGAAGATCGAGCTCGCCAACCGCATCGTCATGGCACCGATGACCCGGGTCCGGGCCGGTTCCTCCGGCATCCCCGGGGACCTCATGGTCGAGTACTACCGGCAGCGGGCGAGCGTCGGAATGATCATCACCGAGGGCACCTACCCCGACCACGCGTCGCAGGGGTATGTCGGTGAGCCGGGCATCGCCACCGACGAGCAGGCAGCCGGCTGGCAGCGGGTGTTCAAGGCGGTACACGCCGAGGGCGGCCGCATCGTCCTGCAGATCATGCACGCCGGCCGCGGCACCCACCCCGACATCAACGGCGGCCGCCGCATCCTCGCCCCCAGCGCGATCGCCATCGACAACAAGACGTTCACCGAGAAGGGCGAGCAGCCCTACCCCGTACCGGAAGCGATGACCACCGCAGAGATCCGGGCAGCCCTGGAGGACTTCGCCGCCGCAGCCCGCCGGGCCATCGAGGCGGGAGCGGACGGCGTGGAACTCCACGGCGCCAACGGCTACCTGCTCCAGCAGTTCCTCTCCCCGGCGGCCAACCAGCGCACCGACGAATACGGCGGCTCGCCGCAGAACCGCGCCCGCTTCGCCGTCGAGGTCGTCACGGCGGTAGCCCAGGCCGTCGGTGCCGAGCGGGTCGGGCTGCGGATCTCGCCGGAGGTCGACCTCGGGGATGTGTTCGAGACCGACCGGGACGACGTCCTGGCCACCTACGGCATCCTGCTCGACCAACTGCGCCCGCTGGGCCTGGCCTACCTCTCCGTACTGCACGCCGAACCGGGCGGCAACCTCGTACGGGAGCTGCGACGGCGCTTCGACGGCAAGCTGATCGTCAACAACAGCTTCGAGAGCCAGACCACCCGCGAGCAGGCGCTCCAGCAGATCGAGGCCGCCCACGCCGACG
Source organism: Streptomyces guryensis (assembly GCF_021261325.1). Classification (GTDB taxonomy): domain Bacteria; phylum Actinomycetota; class Actinomycetes; order Streptomycetales; family Streptomycetaceae; genus Streptomyces; species Streptomyces guryensis. The sequence goes on from NZ_JAJSBI010000030.1 coordinate 49,851, forward strand.
CCGTGGTCGTGGGCCGGGCCCTCATCGCCAACCCCGACCTGGTCGCACGCTGGCAGGGCGGCCACCCGGAGAACGAGCCGCGGCCGGAACTGTTCTACGGGCCGGGCGCCGAAGGCTACACCGACTACCCCTTCCTCGAAACGGCTTGAGGCCCACGGTCGCGCCTGTCCATGCGGCAGTCCCACCCACACATGGACAGGCGCCCGACCGGCGACACTGTGCCCGCCCCTTGAGCCCGCGGCCACACCGGCGATCACCGGCTCGAGGGCCGTCGGGTCCGTCAGGGCGTTGACGGCCCAAAGCGCCTGAACGTCGTCGAAGGCTGGAACGGCGCCAACGACTGGAGTCGATCGGCCCGATCCGGATTGCGGAAAGCTATTGCCTGGTGCCGGACGGACATGGCAGCGAAGCCCGACAACCGATCTGCCGGAGCGGGTCCGTCGCGTCGTGGCGGTCAACACCTACGACTTCCGCGGCGGGATCGCCCGCTCCAGCCTCCTGGCCCGCGTGGTGGTCAGCGGTGTCCTCACCCCCGGAGTGGGCCCGGTCATCGCAGGGGCGGAGCCCAAGCCCGCCCTCCGCACGATCCTCCAGGGCGGCCTCGGCGACAAGAGCGCCCTGCGGGACGACTACCTGGACGAACTCCTCCAGGTCGGCACCCGCCCCGGCTACCCGACCGTGGCGCGAGCCGTGTACCAGGCCCTGCCCAGCCTCATCACGGCCCGCTCGCGGTATCCCGAGGTCAAGGCCCCGTGCACTTCGTCTACGGGGAGAAGGACTTGTCCCGCACCTCGGACCGGGAGGCCAACAAGCAGCTCTTGCCGGCCGCCGACTTCACGCAGTTGCCGAAGGCCGGCCACTTCACCGCCCTGGAACGGCCCGACGTCCTGGCCGACGTGCTGAACGCGGCGGCGTGAGCGTCCCGAGACCGCCGTGGTCACCCCCGATCGGGGTGACGCGTAGGGGAGGGCCTGGCTTGACTCTGTCGGGGATCTTGGATTTTCCCGGTGCGGCAGCATGATCAACGGGCATGCTCGGGTGGTTCCGCCGACCGATGCAGCTGTTGAGGTGCCCGTTGTCCCTGCGCCCCCGTTCCGGTGAGCAAGTCCCGCCGTTGACTGCGCAGGTTGCGCGGGCGAGCAACCCGGGTGGTACGGCGGCGATATGGGTGCGTGACCGGCTGGACGGGCTGTGGTGCGACGAGGACTTTGCCGTGTCTGACCGGCGGCGCACGGCGCGCGGCCCCAGAACTCAGCGGGGCTGCGGGGCGCCGTGCCGCAGGCCGTCGTAAAGGAGGGGTCAGCGTTCCACGGTGCCGACGAGCCGGCCGCGGGCGAGGACAGGCGCAGTGATGGAGGGCAGAAGGACGCTGGGCCTTGCGCTGTCCAGTGCGGTCTTGCCCGCGGTCGCGCCCAGTGGGGTGGCAAGGGCGAAGAGTTGGAAGGTGTAGTGGTGGGGGCCGTGGCCCTTGATGGGTGCGGGTCCTTGGTATCCGCGTCCGATGACGGAGCGCAGTATCGTGACGCCGGGGGCTGGCTCTTTCGCGGCGAGGGCACCGGGGGCGAGGGAGCGTACGTCGGGGTCGATCAGGACGACGCAGTGGACCGCGGGCTTGGGGGTGGGGACGTCGGTGTCCTCGACGACCAGCAGGAACTGAGCGGTGCCGGTCGGCGGTGGATTCCAGGCGAGGTGGGGGGAGATGTTCCGGCCGCCTGCGTTCTTGGCGTGGTGCTCCGGCGGCATCGTGCCGAGGTGGTCGAAGCTGCGGCTGCTGAGGTCCAGTAGTTCGGGCCCGTGGAGGTTCGGGCGATTCCACGCGGCGTGGGCATCGCCTGACCTGCGGTTCTTCAGAAGTCGGCCGAGGATGGGCATGGTGGTGCTCCCAGCATGTCGGGGGTCTCATCGTGGGTTGCGGTTTCGCCGCGTTGAGGAAGACGCGGTTCGGTGTGGTGGCGTGTCTCGGTGTCCGTGCCGGTGCTGGTGGGGTCGACGTGTGTGGCGTGGGTGCGGACGCCACACACGTCGCCTGTCCCTCACTGGCACGTCAGACGGTCTGAGGTAGTTTGGTGGTTTCTGGCTTCCTGGGCGCTTCCGTCGGGGTGCGGCCTGGCAGCAGCAGGCTCAGGACGAGTGAGAGAGCTGTGAAGCCGGCTGCCCACCAGAACGCCTGGTCGAAGGCGTGGGCTGCCTGGGCCGCCGACCCCGTGTGGTGGCGCAGGGCGATGTCCAGGATGACGGCGAGCACGGCGACACCGAAGGACCCGCCGATCTGCTGGGTGATGCGGGTGATGATGCCGGCGTGCGGTATCTGCTCGCGCCGCAGGCCGACGAACGCGGCGGCTTGCAGGGGGATGGATACGGCGGCGAGGCCGAAGCCGCGGACCACCAGCACCGCCATCAGGAGCCACCTGTTCGTCGTGGTCGTGGCCAGGGCCAAGGGCACGGTGGACAGTCCCACGATGGCGAATCCGGCGCAGGCGACCCACCTGGCCCCGAACTTGTCGCTGAGTCCGCCGGCCAGCGGGCGGCTCAGGAGCGCGCCGAGGCCCAGTGGTGCGACCAGCAGGCCTGCTTGGAGCGCGTCGGCTCCGCGCACCTGCTGCCAGTACAGCGGCAGCAGCGCCATGCTGCCGTAGAGCGCGGCCCCCGACAGGAACATCGACGCGGACGCTGGGGCGAGCGGGCGGTGCGCAAGCAGCCGGACGTCGACCAGGGCGTCGCCGGAACGACGGATCGAATACAGGGCGAAGAGCAGCAGCAGGAGGGCGCCGGCCAGCAGCGGGGCGAACGAGTCCGTTCGGCCGAAGCCGCCGCCCCTCGCGGAGTTGGCCATTCCGAACAGGAACGCGACCAGGCTGGGTGAGAGCAGCAGCCAGCCGAGGGTGTCGAAGCGCGGCCGCGCGTCGGTGGTGTCCGGGTCCAGCATCCGCCAGGCGAGGACGAATCCGACTGCACAGAAGGGGACGTTCACCCAGAACAGCCACCGCCAGTCGAGCCAGTTCAACAGGACGCCGCCGATCACCGGGCCCGCGATCGGCCCTACCACGAACGGCAGGGTGACGATCGACATCGTGCGCCCCAGCGCCTTACCCGCCGCCGCCTGCATGATCAGTGTTGAGAACAGAGGGAGCATGAGTCCCCCGCCGAGCCCCTCGACGATCCGGAAGACGATGAGGCTCCCGGCGTTCCAGGCCAGACTGCACAGGACCGAGCCGACCAGGAACACGGCCAGCGCGAACATCCACACCCGCCTACCGCCGAAGCGGGACTGTGCCCAGCCCGCCAGCGGGATGGACACGCCGAGCGCCAGTAGGTAGCCGGTGCTCACCCACTGGATCGTGGAGATCGGCACGTGCAGCTCCTGCGAGAGGGTCTGCAGCGCGACGCTGACGATCGTGGTGTCGAACACCACGGCCAACGAGCCCACAATGAGCGCGACGGCGACTTTCATGACTTTCGGATCGATGCGATCCCCTGCGGTTGCCTTGGTCACGGCGGCCCCTGCCTCTCCTTCTCGCGCTGGGACTGGATGCCAGTCCTGGAAGAGCGCGGCGACCGCCCCGCTTCCCATTCGGTCGGGGATCAGATCCTTTGTGCCAGCCGATCGAGCAGTGGCGCGGCCACCGCGAGCTGTTCCAGCTCCCGCGGCGTGAAGCCGTCCGCAAGGGCCTGCGCGACCTGCTCGGTGCGGGAACTGCGCTTGTCCGCCAGCGCCTGTCGACCTGCGTCGGTCAGCGCTAGCAGTACGCGCCTGCCGTCCCGCGGATCGGCGCCGCGCTCGACCAGTCCGCGCGCTCGGAGACCGCCGAGCGTGGCCCCCATCGCCTGCGCGGTGATCTGCTCCTGCCGGGCCAGCTCCGCGGACGTTGTCGGGCCGATACGGTCCAGATGGGACAAGGCGACACGCTCGGGCATCGCGAGCTCGCCCTCGACACGCACCTGCCGCACACGCCTCAGCAGTGCGCCGACGCCGGCCAGCAGAGCGGTGGCGATCTCACGGGCATCCAGCTCCTCACTCATACAATCAACTTACCTTATCAACCTGCCTTATAAAAATCAGGACGCCACTGCCCCCGCCCTTGGCACTAGAGATTTGCCGGCTCGGCCCGACATGACTGAGGTGGGTCCATCCCGAGGGCCGCCTGTCGTCAAACGATCGTTTGACGACAGGCAGACGGGGTGTCCGATGACCCCGCGCAATCCGGGGGTTCGAGGCGGCCCGAATCCAATCAGATCCGATGGTGATCGCTGACAGGGTTTGACGACAGGTAGGGTCCGATCCTCCGTACGGAAGGGGCCCCTCGGTGGCGAACCTGGTCTATGAGCGGGTCTCGACCGACCAGCAGTCCACAGCCCGGCAGGACCTCGTCCTGGACGAAGCCGGGATCGAGGACCCGGTCGTCTTCGAGGAGGACCCGGGCACCTCCAGCCGCCTCCACCCGCTCCAGCGCCCGAGGTTCCGCGAACTGCTCACCTACGCGCGGCCGGGCGACACCGTGCACATCTCCGAGATGTTCCGCCTCGTGCGCGGCAACCAGCACATCCTCGACGTGCTCGACGTCCTGCACCGCGACCGCCTCGCCCCGCGCATCCACGACGGCGCGTTCTCCGCGATGGACCTGACCGCCCGCCACCCGCGTACCGGCGAGCTGCTGTTCACGGTGAAGTTCATGATGCAGACCCTCGCCGCCGCCGGCGAACTCCAGCGCGACCTCCAGCTCGAGCTGACGTACGACGGGCTGCGCACGGCCGAGGCCAAGGGCAGCAAGGGCGGGCGCCGCCCCGCCGTGGCGGCCGCGAAGGCCGATGACGTGCGCACGGCGTACCTGGAAGGCCGCTCGATCGCCGCCCTCGCCCGCGACCACCGGGTCAGCCGCGGCGCCATCCGTACGGCCGTCGCCGACCTCCTACCCGACCACTCCGCCGCCGAGGAGGCAGCACCCGCCCCGGAGTTGCCGGTCACCCTCGACATGCCCGGCAAGATCGCCGACTACCTCCGCACCATCGAGCTGGAGCCCGCCGAGCGTCCGTGCTCGACCAGGGGCAACCGTACGGCGCGGCCAGGGCTACACCCTGCGCGTCAGCGCCGTCCCCGCCGTACACCGCCAGCTCCTCGCCCGCTGCCAGCCGCTCGACGGCGGCCAGGGCGTCCCCGCAGTCCCGGCCCAGCGCAAGGCCCGCGGCGAGTACGAGAACCGCGTCAGCGCCCTCATGCCCTGACCAAGATCGTTCTCACCGATAACCGCTGTACCGATGTTCCCCGAGCCGTGCTCCTGGCCGCAGCCCTCGACAAGCGCCCCATCACCGACATCATGCAGTGGCTCGCCTTCCCCGCCGACCGCACCCCGCTGGACATCCTGCGCGACCATGGCTTTGCCGCCGTCGCCGCTCAGCTCAAGGGCACCGTCGAAGGGCCGCCCGAGACCCGAGACGGCATCTACGAGACCGCCCAGCAGTACGCCTCCGCGCTCCTCAATGCGGAAATCGCCGCGTGGGTGACCCCGCAGAAAGACGTCCCGGAATTCCGGCCGGAGCAGTTCGTCACCTCCACCGACACGCTGTTCCTGCCCATCAAGGACGGCGGAGGCGGAGCCTCGGCCCTGATCGCCGCGTGCGCGGACTCCGTGATGCGGGCAGCGACCGCGCAGGCCGAACGCGCAGGCGGACGCCTCGACCCGCCCATGCTCGCGATCCTCGACGAGGCAGCCAACGTGTGCCAAATTTCGGACCTCCCGGATCTGTACTCCCACCTCGGCAGCCGCGGGATCATCCCGATCACCATCCTGCGGTCCTACCGCCAGGGCCAGAAGGTCTGGGGAGACGCGGGCATGGACGCCATGTGGTCCGCCTCGACCGTCAAGGTCATCGGCTCCGGCATCGACGACCCCGACTTCGCGGACAAGCTCAGCCGCTTGATCGGCGACCACGACGTGGAGACCACGTCCACCTCGCACTCGGAGTCCGGGAAGTCGACCTCGGTCAGCATGCGACAGGAGCCGAGGAAGTGTCCGCGGCGTCCACCCGCGCGTCGCAGGCGATCACCGCCCGAGCCGTCGCGAAGCACGCACCGACGCAGTCCGACTTCGGGAAGGCCGCGTGAGCGACGCCCCGCTGCACCTGGTGGCAGCCGTATGACCTTTTCGGCTTTCGTACTTCGGTGATGGCGGCACCAGCCAGACCTGGACCCAGAGTTCACGCACCGACACCCCGCCGATCGCCCAGCTACTCGGCCCCGACGACCGCGATGTCGTGCGGCGACCGCGGATCGATTTCGTAGTGGGTGCCGAACTGGCTGCTGAACCCGACCACCCGCACGGTCTGCCCCGGCTTCAGGCCGGAGACGTCGATGCCCGTTTGCACGTTGACGAAGACCAGCACGGGGCCCGAACCGTCGTCGACAGACAGCTTGTACCCGTAGGGCAGGTCGCTCGTCGGCCCTTGGGTGATCCTGCCGACGACCTTGACGAGCCGCCCCTCGGTGGCCTCTGCGACCGCGGCGGTGCCGACCCGCTCCGGTTTCACCGCCCGGCCCCCGGGCCGGAGTTCGACGTCGGAAGGATCGGCCGGCACCAGGGTCAGCAGTCCGGAACTGTCCCGGAGCGTGCCGGTGATGCGTGCGCGCTGACACGGGTACGCATGCACGTCGCTCTGCAGGCTGACGTAGATGCCGGCGCTCTTGTCCTGGAGGCCGAACCCCTTGTCGCCGAAGCTGGATTCGAAGGCTCCGGAGGGAGTCGTCACCGCGCCCTTCACGGTGACCACGGTCCCCACCGGCAGGCTGCGGGCCTGGGCGATCGAGACCGTCTTCGTCTGCGGCACGGCAAACGCCGAACCGGCCCCCAGCGCGGGCGCCGCCATCAGGGCGAGCAGGGGTGCGAAGAGCAGCGTGAGAAGCCGACGAGTCAGGCCCATGAACGCACGGTCCTTTCCGAAAACTGACAACAGCCGTCGAACGATCCTACGAGTCCTGAGAGACAGGCGAGGCGCCCGTGGCCCATCCCAGGTCACTCCACACCGGACGGCAAGGTCACGTTCCCGCCGAACGCACCACGGTTGTCGGCCCGTACCTCCTGACTCACCGTGATGTCCCCGCCTTCGAAGGGCACAAGGAAGGTGAACGCGTACCGGTGTACCGGCGTACCGCGACCCGGTACTCCTGCGCCCCGCCGACCAGATCCCATGTCTCGCTGAAGCTCTTGAGCGCGATCCGACCGTCGGTCGCCGTCACCCCAGCCTTGCGCAACTGAGCCAGCGTGGGCATCCGGACGCGCTGACGTGAAGTACTGGTAGCGCAGTACGGCAGTCGGCGGCGGACGCATCTCAACCGCCGTCCTGCGCGATGCCGCACACTGGGACGACGTGGTCACCAAGCTCGGCTACGGGCACCCGCGCCGCCACGACCTCCGGCACACCGGACTGACGTGGTCCGCCGACACGGGCGTGCAGGTACACGTCCTGCGCAGGATCGCCGACCACGGCTCCCTGACCACCACCACAGCGCTAACCTGCACCCCGACGTAGGCAAGATCACGACCGCCGGGGCGGCGCTCTCCGCACACCTCAGCGTGCTGCGCGCACCTCGCTCACTGCCGAGCCCGATCGCCGTGACCCGCTGACCTGGGTCAAGGACGCCGGTCCCCAACTGGTCCCCAAGAATGATCAAGGGCCGGTTTCGGATGCTCCGAAACCGGCCCTGACCCGCGACCGTCTCCAGTCGGGACGACAGGATTTGAACCTGCGACCCCTTGACCCCCAGTCAAGTGCGCTACCAAGCTGCGCCACGTCCCGGTGCGCTTCCCGCGGTGAACCGCGTGATCGCGCGGACAGCACTTTACCCCACGTGCGGGGTGGCACCGAAGCGGGCGGGGGCGCGCGACAATCGGGCGTATGGGCAGTACGGAACGCAGGGGCAGCGCGTCGTCGGGCCAGGTGGCCGGGGCGCGGGACCGGGACGGTGAAGGTCGGGCACGCAACGCGCGGCCGCGGGACGGGCTCGGACGGCCGCTGCCGTACGACGCGGACGGGGTGGCCCGGCAGCCCGAGGGCGTGGTGCGTGCCCCGGAGCAGAGTGTCGCCGAGGCGCAGGAGCTGCTGGACGCCGGTAAGCCCTTCCATGCGCATGAGGTGTTCGAGGATGCGTGGAAGTCGGGGCCGGAGGAGGAGCGGGAGCTGTGGCGGGGTCTGGCCCAGGTCGCCGTGGGGCTCACCCATGCCGCCCGGGGGAACGTCACCGGCGGCGCCCGGCTGCTGCGGCGGGGCGCCGGGGCCATGGAGCAGTGGGCGACGGAATCGGGGCGGCAGCGGCCGTACGGGATGGATCTGGTGGGCTTGATCGGCTGGGGGCGTGAGCTGGCGGACGACGTGGAGGGCGGGGGCGGGGCCGTCGATGCCGGGGCCCGGGCGCCGCGGCTGCGCGGGCGGACGCCGTAGACCTGGTGTTGCACGGGCGGGCCGCCGTCGGGCATGCGGCCGCCCGTACCCGCTCGGTAGGGACGCGGTGTACGGACTGTCAGTGGTGTGCGGCAGACTCGGGGTGTGCGAAAGATTCATGTCATCGGTATCGGCGCGGGCGACCCCGACCAGCTCACCCTGCAGGCGGTCAGGGCGCTGCGGAGTACGGACGTGTTCTTCATTCTCGAGAAGGGCGAGGTGAAGGACGACCTCACCCGCCTGCGCCGGGACATGCTCGACGCACACATACCGGCCGGGGCGTCGTACCGGGTGGTCGAGGCGCGGGACCCGGAGCGGGACCGTAAGGCGGGTGGTGCGGCCTACTCCCCCGCCGTCGGTGACTGGCGCACGGCCCGCGCCGACATCTACGAGCGGCTGATCGCCGAGGAACTGGGCGAGGACGAGAGCGGCGCGTTCCTGGTGTGGGGAGACCCGGCGTTGTACGACAGCACGATCGGGATTCTGGAGGAGGTGCGGGATCGGGGTGCCGTCGAGTTCGAGTACGACGTGGTGCCCGGCATCAGCAGTGTCTCCGCGCTCGTCGCCCGGCATCGTACGGGGCTGAACCGGGTGGCCCGGCCGGTCCAGATCACCACCGGGCGGCGGCTCGCCGAGGGCTTCCCGGAGGGCGTGGACGACGTGGTCGTGATGCTGGACGCCCACCAGACCTTCCGCCAATACGCCGACGAGGACATCGACATCTACTGGGGCGCGTACATCGGTACCCCGGACGAGATCCTCGCCTCCGGGCCGATCGGTGAGGCCGCGCCGCGGATCGAGCGGCTGCGGGCCGAGGCCCGGGAGCGCAAGGGGTGGATCATGGATACGTACCTGCTGCGCCGCAACCCCGGGGAGTGACCGGCGGGAGCCGTGGCAACTGCGCCACCGGGCCGGACCGGTGCCACATGCGGCGGTAGCCACTCAGAGCAGCGCCCGGCCCGGACGGCGGGCGCCCGGGGCCGGACCTACCCGGAACGGCGTCTGGTCTGCCGCTCCTGCGGCCGCATCGGCATCGGCCCGCGCGATGCGGCGGTCCGGCCAGAGATGCTGCCGGCCGACCACGGCCCTGTGGCTGCGGGTGGAGACCAGGCACGGTGAGCTGTGGGCGTACAACCTCGAACACCTCGACCTGATCAGGCGGTTCGTCGCCACCGAGCTGCGGGAGCGGGCGCCCTGGTACGACATCGGGCAGAGGATGACGCTCGTCGCGAGGCTGCCCGCCTGGATCGAGAGCGCCGAGAACCGCGGCGAGGTACCGCGCGCGATCGACCGGCTGCGAGCGTCGGTCACGACGGGCCGAACCCCAGCCGGGCGAGGGCCTGCGGCACGTCGGGGACGGCGGTCACGCCCTCCGGCAACGATGGCCTTCGTACGACCACGACCGGCAGCCGGAGCCCTCGGGCGGCCGTGAGCTTGGCGGCTGTCGCCGCTCCCCCGCTGTCCTTCGTCACCAGCACGTCGACCAGGTACTCGCGCAGCAGCGCCGTCTCGTCGTCCACCGTGAACGGCCCGCGCGCCAGCAGCACTTCGGTGTGCGCCGGCATCGGTGGTTCGGGAGGTTCCACGGACCGTACGACGAAGTGGCGGTCCGTCAGGTGGGCGAAGGCGGCCAGGCCAATGCGTCCCGTGGTCAGGAAGACACGGGGGCCGAAGCGCGGCAGCAGGTCCGCCGCCGCGGCGAGGGACGGGACCAGGTGCCAACGGTCCTCGGGGCCGGGCTGCCAGCCGGGCCGGCGCATGACGACCGCCGGGACGCCGGTCGCCGACGCGGCCTGCGCCGCGTTCGCCGTGATCGCCTCGGCGAAGGGGTGAGTCGCGTCGACGAGGGCGTCCACGCGCTGCTCGCGCAGCCATGCGGCCAGCCCTGCCGCGCCGCCGAAGCCTCCGACGCGTACGTCGCCCGACAGCGCGCCCGGCCGTGTCACCCGCCCCGCGAGCGAGGTCGTGACGCGTACGCCGGGGAGCGCCGCGAGCGCGGCGGCCAGTTCGCGGCCCTCGGTGGTGCCGCCGAGGATCAGGACGTGGGGGGACATGGGTGCGAGCGTACGAGGTCGTCGACGGACGTGAGTTTGGGGGATGCGGGACGGCCGCCCGGCGCCGGCACCGGGCGGCCGTCCTGTGTACGTGCCGTCGTCAGCCCTGGCGGGCCTTGAAGCGGGGGGCTTTCTTGTTGATCACGTACACCACGCCCCGTCGGCGGACCACCTGGGCGCCGGGCTTGGACTTCAGTGAGCGCAGGGACTTGCGTACCTTCATGGTTCTGCTCTCCTCGGGCAGGGCGCGGGACCGCGTCAGTGACGGGTCGCCGTGGAGCGGCCGTAGCGGCGCTCGAAGCGCTCCACCCGGCCTGCCGTGTCCAGGACCCGCGACCTGCCCGTGTAGAAGGGGTGGGACGCCGAGGAGATCTCGACATCGATCACGGGGTAGGTGTTGCCGTCCTCCCACTCGACCGTCTTCGACGAGTCGGCGGTGGAGCGGGTCAGGAACGTGACGTCCGCGGTGCGGTCGCGGAAGACCACGAACCGGGAGTCGGGATGAATGCGGGGCTTCATGGGGTTTCCTTTCCGGGGCCGCGGCCCGGAGGTTGGTTCCTCGGGGCCTCGGCCTGGTCGTCGCGTGCTGCTTCAGCGCTCCTCGCGGAACTCGACGTGCGCGCCGGCCACCGGGTCGTACTTGCGCAGGACGAGTCGGTCGGGGTCGTTGAGGCGGTTCTTGCGGGTCACGTAGGTGACGCCGGTTCCGGCCGTCGACGTCAGTTTGACGACGGGGCGCGCGGTGCTGCGTGCCATGAGGTTCTCCCTTCGCCCACGCCACGGATCCTTGATCCGAGCATGTCAATCACAGCTCGTCAAACAACGCCTTCGGCCGTCGCATTCCCGGGTGGCGCATCACGGGATGGCGCACCATGGGATGGCGTCGCGTGCGCGGTTATCGTCCAGGCATGGCGTCAGTACCTGAGTCCGTGCATGAGTCCGTGCGTGCTGTCCTGATCGACATCGACGGGGTGCTCACCGTGTCGTGGAAGCCGTTGCCGGGGGCGGTGGAGGCGTTGCGGGAGATCCGGGAGGCGGGGTTCGGGGTCGCGCTGGTCACCAACACGACGTCGCGGACCCGGGCGTCGATCGCCGGGACCCTGCGGGAGGCGGGGTTCGCGGTCGACGCGGAGGACATCCTCACCGCGCCCGTCGCCACCGCCGCGTATCTCGCCGAACACTGTCCGGGGGCACGGTGTGTGCTGCTGAACAGCGGGGACATCCGGGAGGACCTCGACGGGGTCGCGCTGCTCGACCCCGATGATGCGGAGAGCGTGCCGGATGTCGTGATCGTCGGGGGCGCGGGGCCCGAGTTCGACTACGCGGCGCTCAACGGGGCCTTCGGGTATCTGCAGCGCGGGGCCCGGCTGATCGCCGTACACCGGAATCTGTACTGGCGTACCGACGCCGGGCTGCAGCTCGACTCCGGGGCGTTTCTCGTCGGGCTGGAGCTGGCGGCCCGGACGGAGGCCGAGGTGACCGGAAAGCCGTCGGCGGCGTTCTTCGAGGCGGCGCTGGCCCGGCTCGGGGTCGCGGCGGGTGAGGCGCTGATGGTCGGGGACGACATCGAGTCCGATGTGCTGGCGGCACAGCGCGCCGGGATCACCGGAGTGCTGGTGAAGACCGGGAAGTATCTGCCCGAGACTCATCGGGAGGCGAGCCATGCGCCTGATCACGTCATCGAGTCGTTCGCGGATCTGCCGGGGCTGCTGCGGGGCTCTGCGGAGCAGTGATCGGCTAGCGCAACAGCAGCTGCAAGCCGCCCACGATCGTCGCGGCGATCACGAGTTGTTCGAAGAGGCGCTGGTTGATTCGGTTCACAGCCCATTTGCCGAACAACGCACCGGGCACGACGAACGCCGCGAGTGCGGCGTCAAGGAACAGCGAGCGGCCGTCGATCAGGCCGAGGCCGGCGCTGAAGGGCACCTTCGACACGTTCACGATCAGGAAGAAGAACGCCGAGGTGCCCAGGAAGCCGAGCTTCCGGAAACCCGCCGACAGCAGGTACATCGACATCACCGGGCCGCCCGCGTTGGCGACCATCGTGGTGAAACCACCGAGCACGCCGTACGAGCGCGCCTTGGCCCTGCCGGACCTCGTGGCCACCGAGTCCGGTTCCTCGTCGGCCTCCGCCGTGCGCCGCCGCCACACCGCCACGGCCGCCATCAGCAGCAGGATCGCGCCGATCGACGTCCGTACGATCCCGTCGTCGGCCCACATCAGGAACACGGTCCCGACGACCACTCCTGCCGCGACCGCGGGGAACAGCCGCCACAGCGTGGGCCAGTGGGCGTGCCGCCGGTACGTGAGGACGGCGAGGACGTCGCCCACGATCAGGATGGGCAGGAGTACGCCGGTGGAGGCGCGGGCGGGCAGTACCGCCGCGAAGATGGCGAGGCTCACCGTGTTGGCCCCGCTCACGGCGGTCTTGGAGAAGCCGACGAGGAGGGCGGCGAAGGCGAGGGCGGCGAACTCCCAGCCGGTTATGTGCCAGAGCGTCATCGTGTTCATGCGGGAACCGATGCTATGTGCAGCCAACGGGGCGTGTAAGTACCGTCTCGCTGGTTGGCCCCGGGGTTGGTGCGGCCGCCGCTGGGGGGCTGCCGCCCCCAGACCCCCGCTTCGGCCCTCAAGGGGCCTCGTCCTCGAACGCCGGACGGGCTGAAGTGCACGGGCCGGCGTCCGGAGGTGCCGCCCAGCGGGCCTCGCGAAATCCCCTGCGGTTCCGCCAGGTCCCTTCAGGGGCGCGGGGCTGTGACATCAGCGGCTCCGCCGCGGGGCGCGACCAGCCACAACGATGCCGCAGACAAAAGTCAGCACATATGGCAGGCGGCTCAATGCCGTTCCACCAGCACCGCACTCCCCTGTCCCACCCCCACGCACATCGTCGCCAGCCCTCGCTCCGCCCCCGTCCGCCGCATCCGATGCAGCAGCGTCGTGAGGATCCGGGCTCCCGAGCACCCCAGCGGATGCCCCAGGGCGATCGCGCCGCCGCTCGGGTTGACCAGGTCGGGGTCGATGCCGAGTTGGTCGACGCAGGCGAGGGCCTGGGCCGCGAAAGCCTCGTTGAACTCGGCCTCCTGGATGTCGGCGATCGTCCAGTCGGCGCGGGTGAGGGCCTTGCGGGTGGCGGGGACCGGGCCGATGCCCATCACGTCGGGGTGGACGCCCGCCGAGGCGCCGGCGACGTAGCGGCCCAGGGATTCCAGGCCCAGGTCGTTGAGGGCTTCCTCGCTGACCAGGAGGAGGCCGGAGGCGCCGTCGTTCATCGGGGAGGCGTTGCCCGCGGTGACCGTGCCTCCGGCGCGGAAGACCGGCTTGAGGCGGGAGAGTTTCTCGTAGGACGTGTCCTGGCGGATGCATTCGTCGGCGTCGACGAGCACGCCGTCGGGGCGTTCCACCGGCAGGAGTTCGTCGTCGAAGTGTCCGTTCTTGCGGGCGTCCGCGGCCCGTTGGTGGCTGCGCAGGGCGAACTCGTCCTGGCGTTCGCGGGTGATGCCGTAGCGGTCGGCGACCTCCTCCGCGGTCTCGCCCATGGAGAGGAGGCCGTGGAGGTCCTTCATCGCCGGGTTGACCAGGCGCCAGCCGAGGCGGGTGTCGACGGTCTCGATGCGGTGCGGGAGGGCCTGGTCGGGGCGGGGCAGGACGAAGGGAGCGCGGCTCATCGACTCGGAGCCGCCCGCGAGCATGATGTCGGCCTCTCCGGCGGCGATGGTGCGGGCGGCCGTCGTCACCGCCTCCAGGCCGGAGGCGCACAGACGGTTGACCGTGGCGCCGGGGACGGATTCCGGGAGGCCGGCGAGCAGGGCGGCCATGCGGGCGATGTTGCGGTTGTCCTCGCCCGCCTGGTTGGCGGCGCCCCAGTAGACGTCGTCGATGCGCGCCGGGTCGAGGGCGGGGACGTCCGCGACGAGGGAGCGGATCACGTGTGCCGCGAGGTCGTCGGGGCGCACGGAGGACAGGGCCCCGCGCAGCTTTCCGATGGGGGTGCGGCGGGCGGCCGCGAAGTGGACGGGACGCACGACAGGACTCCTGACCGACGGAACACTTAATTAGCGCTGCTAGTTTTGGAGTGTAGACCGCTGCCGCACCCACTGGGAAGATCCCCCAAAGGCAGCACCTTCACCGATGCAGTTGGAGGAGACATGGGCGACACCCGCGAGCACGTCCTCACCGGGAGCCACGGCCCGATCACCGTACGCGAGCGGCCTCGGGAGCGGCCCCGGTATCTGGCGCTGGTCGTGCACGGCTACGGGGAGCACGCCGGGCGGTACGAGGAACCGGCCGGGGTGCTGGTCGAGCACGGGGCGGCGGTCTTCGCGCCGGATCACATGGGGCACGGCAGGTCGGCGGGAGAGCGGGTGCTGGTCGAGGACTTCGAGGAGGTGGTCGGTGACGTCCATCTCGTGGCGGAGCTGGCACGGTCCGTCCACCCGGGCGTGCCGGTCGCGCTGATCGGGCACTCCATGGGCGGGCTGATCTCGGCCCGCTACGCCCAGCGGTACGGCGACGAACTCGCCGCGCTCGTGCTGTCGGGGCCCGTGATCGGCGCATGGGAGCTGCCGGGGATGCTGCTCTCGCTCGACGAGATCCCCGACACGCCCATCAGCCCGGCCGCGCTCTCCCGGGACCCGGCGGTCGGGGCGGCGTACATGGCTGATCCGCTGGTCTGGCACGGCCCGATGAAGCGGCCGACCGTGGAGGCGTTCGCCCGGACGCTGGAGACGGTCGCCAAGGGCGGTGACGTCGGCCGGCTCCCGCTGCTGTGGCTGCACGGCGACGACGACCGGCTGGTCCCGCTCGCCGGGAGCCGCGTCGGCGTCGAACAGCTCAGCGGAGGCAACCTCACCGAGCGGATCTATCCCGGCGCCCGGCACGAGGTGTTCAACGAGACGAACAGCGCCGAGGTCTTCGCGGATCTGATCCGCTTCCTGGACGGCGTGCTCACGGGCTGAGCGGCCGGCCGGGGGCCCTCGTGCCGCGTTTGCACCACTTGGCCCTGGGCACCCGGGCCCGCGTGGAGTGATCGCAAACCGTTGGAAGGAGACGCGCCCCATGACTGCGGTGAAGAGCACGCTTCCGGAACCGGCCCGCAAGGTCGCCGGTGACGCGCTGCAGAGCACCCTCGTGGATCTTCTCGGGCTCTCACTGATCGCGAAGCAGATGCACTGGAACATCGTGGGCCCGCGGTTCCGCTCGATCCACCTCCAGCTCGACGAGGTGGTGGCCACGGCCCGTACGTACGCCGACACGGTGGCGGAGCGCTCCTCCGCGCTCGGCCTGCCGCCCGACGGCCGGCCCGAGACGATCGCCGCGGCCTGCACGCTGCCGGGCCCGAAGGACGGCTGGGTGCGGGACACGGACGTCGTCCAGCTGATCGTCGACGTGCTGGAGGCTGCGATCGGACGGCTGCGCGAGCGTATCGCCGCGACCGCGGAGCCGGATCCCGTCACCCAGGACCTGCTGATCTCCCTCACCGCCGAGCTCGAGAAGCAGCGGTGGATGTTCGACGCGGAGAACTGGCCCCGCAACGACTGACGCGCCGACGGCCGGACCATGCACGTACGGAAGAACAGGTAGGGAAGGGGCACTCGATGGCCGACGCCCTCGAACTCGACGCGCTGTGGGAGGACTTCCACCGCGTGGTGAACATGACCTCCCAGGAGCTGGCCGCGTGGCTGCGGGTGAGTGACGCCGAGGAGGAGACGGAGCCCCTGCCGGATCAGGCGGGCCCGCTCACCGGGCAGCACGTCCTCGCCATCCTGCAGAAGCGGCGCACGGACCTCACCGACGACGACATCCGTGTGATGTACGAGGTCGTGGACACGGTCTCGGAGCAGGCGGACCTGGAGAGCGAGCCCGAGGCCGAGGAGACCGACCGCCGGCACCGGCTGATGACGATCGGCCATGACCCGCTGAAGCCATGAGCGGCCAGAAGGACGTCGTGCGCGAACTCGTGCGGGCACATGGGCAGACGTTCGCCGAGGAGGCGGGCATCACTCTCAAGGACACCCCGCAGCCGCTGTACCGGCTGCTGGTGCTCGCGCTGCTGCTCAGCGCCAGAATCCGCGGATCGATCGCCATCGACACCGCCCGCGAACTGTACCGGGCGGGGCTGCGCGACCCGCGCCGGACGGCCGAGGCCGGCCGGCAGCGGCGGGTGGACGCGCTGGGCCGCGGCGGCTACCGGCGCTACGACGAGCGCACCGCCACTCAACTCGGTGACGGAGCCCAGCTGTTGATCGAGCGGTGGGGCGGGGATCTGCGTCGGCTGCGGAAGGAGGCGGACGGCGATGTCGGCGAACTGCGCCGTCTGCTCCAGGAGGTCCCGGGGCTGGGTCCGGCCGGCGCCGACATCTTCCTGCGCGAGGCCCAGCGGGTCTGGCCGGAAGCGGCACCCTATGTGGACCGCAAGGCGCTCGACGGAGCGGAGCGGCTGGGCCTGCCGAAGGACCCGGACCAGCTGGTGAAGCTCGCCGGGAACACCGAACCAGCCCTGCTCGCCGCGGCGTTGGTGCGGGCAGCGCTCGCCAAGGAGGTGGCCGAAGACAGTCTCCGCCGTGCTGCATGATCGTGTAAGACTGCTCGCACGCAGGCCCTTCCGGGCCCGTCGAGCAGAGGAGCGTCACGTGACGGGGACCGAGCCGGCCGCACAGCGGATCGACACGACCAGGCCGCACCCGGCCCGCGTCTACGACTGGTATCTCGGCGGCAAGGACAACTACCCCGTCGACGAGCAGCTGGGCCGGCAGATCGCGTCGATGCAGGGGGATGCGCCGCGGGCCGCCCGCGCCAACCGCCGCTTCATGCAACGCGCCACGCGCAGGCTCGTCGAGCAGTCGGGAATCCGCCAGTTCCTCGACATCGGCACGGGCATCCCCACGGAGCCCAACCTGCACCAGATCGCCCAGCGCGTCGCACCGGACGCGCGCGTCGTCTACGTCGACAACGACCCGATCGTCCTCGCCCACGCGGGCGCCCTGCTGCGCGGCACCCCGGCGGGCGTCACCGAGTATCTGCAGGCCGACGCCCGGGACCCGGCCGCGATCCTCGAACAGGCGGGCCGCATCCTCGACTTCGACCGCCCGATCGCCCTGTCCCTGATCGCCCTGCTGCACTTCATCGCGGACGAGGACGGCGCCTACGACCTGGTGGGCACCCTCGTGGACGCCCTCGCACCCGGCAGTTGTCTGGTCCTGTCGGCGATGACGGCCGACTTCGAGCCGGAGAACGTACGGCGGGGCATCGAGGCCTACGCGGCGGGCGGAGTGACCCTGGTGGCTCGCACAAAGTCCGAGATGGGCGGCTTCTTCAAGGGACTCGACCTGATCGAGCCGGGGATCGTGTCCGTGGTGGACTGGCATCCCGAGCTGGGTGTGGACGAGACACCGGACGGTGAGGGACCCGTCTCGCTGTACGGGGGTGTCGGCGCCAAGGGCTGACTCAGGGCCGTCGGTCACCGCGGAGGAAGTCCGCCAGCGCGCTCAGGTCCCGCTGCCCCAGTCCCTGTTCCACGGCTTCGCCCACCAACCGTCTGTTGGCGGCCGCCTGTTGCATGGGTGCCCCCACCCGCTCGGCGAGAGCGAGGGCCAGGTCGAGGTCCTTGGCGACGAGTTCGAGAGTGAAGGCGACCGTGGCGCTCTCCGGGTGCAGATACGCCTCCTTCTTGTACTGCACGAACGGCGCCCCCGCGGCACCGGCCGCGAACACCTCGTACGCCGACTCCCGGGACACCCCGGCGCGTTCGGCGAGGACGAGGGCCTCGGAGAGGGCCTGGTTGAGGCCGAGGAGCAAGGAGTTGACGGCCAGCTTCATCGCCGCGCCGGTGCCGGCGGAGCCGACATGGACGACATGGGCGGCCAGGACGTCCAGCACGGGGCGAGCCCGTTCCAGGGCCGATGCCTCCCCTCCCGCCATCACGGTGAGCCTGCCCTGCTCGACGAAGACGACGCTGCCGGAGACCGGGGCGTCCAGCAGTGCCGCGCCCGCCTTCTCGACCCGGGGCGCCAGGGCGGTCACCGTCTCGGGGGCGATGGTGCTGGTCTCCACGACCACCGCGCCGGCCCGCAGACCGGCGGCGACGCCGTCCTCCCCGCCGTACGCCTGCCGGGCGGCCTTGTCGTCGGCGAGGGAGACGAGGACGACGTCCGCCGCCGCGGCTGCCTCGCGGGGCGTGGCGGCGACGGCGGCCCCGGTCGCCTCGGCCTTGGCTCGGGTGCGGTTGTACGCCGTCACCGCGAAGCCGGCCTCGCGCAGCCGTACCGCCATGGCCGCGCCCATCCGGCCGGTGCCGATCACCGCGACGCGCAGTCGCCCGTCGCTCGTCCCGGTGTGGCTCATCCCAGCAGCCATCCGCCGTCCACGTTCAGCTCCATCGCGTTGACGGACCTGTTGCGCAGCAGGAAGTCCACGGCGTCCACGACGTCCGTCGTGGTGGCGAGGCGTCCGGTCGGGGTTCTGGCGATCAGGGCGGCCAGCACCTCCTCCGGTTTGGACCGCCAGTAGGGGCTGTCGCCCACGACTCCGGGGTGGACGGCGTTGACGCGGACCGGCGCGAGTTCGACCGCGAGGGTGTTGACCAGGCCCCGTACGCCCGCGTTCACCGTGGCCACCGTGGTCGCGCCGGGGTAGGGGCGCTCCTTGGCCTGGCCGCCGAAGACGACGATCGCGCTGTCGTCGGTCATGCGCGGCCGCAGCACGTGCACGACCTCGGTGTAGCCGACCAGCTTGAGCGTCACCAGGCGCAGGGCGGCGGCGATGTCGTAGTCGGTCACCCGGTTCTCGTCGCGGGAGACGCCCGCGAGGACCAGGTGGTCGACGCGGCCGACGTCCGCCAGCGCGGCTGCGATCTCGCGCGGCCGGGACAGGTCGAGGGCGAGTCCGCGGGCGCCGACCTCCTTGGCGACGGTGTCGGCGCGGTCCGGGTCCCGGCCGGTGAGGACGACCTCGTCGCCGCGCTCGGCCCGGACCCGGGCGAACTCGCGGCCGGTGCCCGACGTCCCACCGACGACAACCACGCTGCTCATGACTCCAGGGCCTCCCTCAGGTACTCCCAGTCCCGCGTGAACCGGTACGAGTGGCGCGGCGGCGGCTGCGGTGCCTGGGTCTCCAGCCAACGCAGCGGCCCCGTACCGGCGTTGGCGAAGCCGTGCACGCAACCGGCGCCCGCCCAGGCGCAGTCGCCGGGTCCGAGCCGGTACCGCTCGCCGTCGAACGTCGCGTCCGCCTCGCCTTCGAGGAAGTAGTACGTCTCCTCGAAGGGGTGGTCGTGCGTGCCGGCGACGCCGTCCGGCGCGTACTGGACCATGAACATCGTCGAGGCGACCGCGCCGAGGTCGCTGTCGACCATCATCTTGACCGTGATGCCGCTGTAGACGAGCAGCGCGGTGCGCATGCTCGCCGAGACGGCGAGGAGCTCCTGGGACTGCTTGCCGGGGTCCATCTGGGCGGGCTCGAAGTGGCCGAAGCAGCGGGTGCGCGGGTCGCGGACGTCGATGCGGGCGGGGTTGTGCTCGGGCAGGTCGCGCACGGCCTGGGTGTCGTGTCCGTATCGCGCCCGGGGCACCGGCGCCAGCATGTCCGCCCAGCGTGCGGGGGTGTCCCCGGTGCCGCGCCAGGCGTGTGGGACGCCGGTCGGAAGGATGCCGTAGTCGCCCTCCTCCAGGAGGTACGAGCCGTCGGGCACGTCAAGGATCACGGCCCCGTCGAGGATGTGGAAGCTCTCCTCGTAGGAGTGCACATGCGCCGACACGCCGCCGCCCGGCCGCAGTTCGCAGAGGCCGAAGCCGGTGTGCACGCTGCCGTCGTCCTCGCCGACCAGCGTGCGGCGCCGGTGGCCGTGTGCGTCGTACGGCGGCTCGGCCGTGTCGGCGGCCCGCCGCACCAGATGCCGGGTCATGCGGTCGGCTTCACCTCCTTGACCTTGGCTTCCCGCGCCTTCGCTTCCTTGGCCGCGAGGAGCCGGTCGCGGGACTCCTCGACGAGTTGCCGGGCCCGTGCGACATCGGCCGTCAGCCTGCCGTCGCGCTTGCGGATCACTCCGTCGACGAGGACCGTCTCGACGTTGGAGACGTCCGCGCACAGCGTGACCGCGGAGGCCGCGTCGTGTACCGGCGCGATGTTCAGGGCGGTGGCGTCGAGGGCGACCACGTCGGCACGCTTGCCGGGGGTCAGGGAACCCGTGCGGTGCTCCAGTCCCGCGACATGCGCGCCGTTGCTCGTCGCGATCTCCAGCATCTGACGTGCCGTCAACATGGTCCGCGGAACAGGCATGTTGGCCTGCCAGCAGTCCGCGTTGAGCCGGCCGCGCTCGGCGCCGAAGGCCGCGCGGATCTGGGTGAACATGTCGCCGGGCACGGTGGTGACGACGTCGATGCTCAGGGACGGCCTCAGGCCGTGCTCGATCGCCGCCATCACGGGCGGCCAGCCGTGCCCCATCTGGGTCTCCACCTGGGGTGCGACCGAGACCGTACCGCCGCTGTCGGCGACCATCTGCCACTCGTCCTCGTGCAGATAGCAGCAGTGGATGTAGGTGGTGTCCGGACCGAGGAGGCCGAGGTCGTTGAGCTGCTTGACCATGCCGAAGCGGCCGGCGAGCCGGCCCATCGCCACGTGCACGGTGATCGGGATGTCCAGTTCCCGGGCGAGGGCCCATTCGGAGGTGACGACGTCGCTGACGCAGAAGCCGGGGCCCCGGGTGGCGAGCGCCATGGTCAGCAGGCCGTCGTCGGAGGAGAAGTACTTGGCGCGGATACGGCGTACGTCGTCGCCCGGAATCGCGATCTTGCTCTCGAACCAGTAGTCGGCGAGGGAGGTGTTGGCGCTGCCGTACGCGTACTGGGCGCGGATGCCGGTCTCCGCGAGCGCCTGGATCGCGGCGTCCGGGTGCTCGGGCGTGTTGTTGATGTGGGACCAGTCGACGAGGGTGGTGATGCCGGCGTTGAGGCACTCCAGGGCGCCTGCGAGGTTGGCCGCGTACACGTCCTCGGGGGTGTACAGCGGGGCGAAGGTGTCGAGGATGTCGACGAAGTAGTCGTCGAGGGTGGCGTCGGGGGCGACTCCGCGGATCGAGGCCTCCCAGGTGTGGCGGTGGGTGTCGACGAAGCCCGGGATCACGATGCGGCCGCTCATGTCGAGGACCTCGGCGTCGGCGCTGATCTCCGGCTGTACCGCCGCGATCCTGCCGTCCTCGATGAGGACGTCACCCTTCGGCAGATCCCCGACGGCAGGGTCCATCGAGAGCACATGCCCCGCGCGAAGCAGTATCCGATCGGTCATCGCGCTTCCTCCTCAGGGGTGTTCAGTACGCGGCGAGACTCCGCACGGCCGCCACGACCTTGTCCACGGTGGGAATGACTTGCTCCTCCAGCGCGTCGGCGAACGGCAGCGGCACGCACTCCCCCGCCACCCTGCGCACCGGCGCGTCCAGCAGCCCGAAGCCCTCGTCGGCGACGACCGAGACGAGGGTGGCGCCCCAGCCGCCCTGGTAGGGGTTCTCCTCGACGGTCACCAGCCGCGAGGTCCTCGCGAGGGAGGCGAGGACGGTGGCGACGTCGAGCGGGACGAGGCAGCGCAGGTCGACGACCTCCACGTCGATGCCCTCTTCCGACAGTTGCGAGGCGGCCCGCAGCGCCACCGGGACCATGGAGGCGAGCCCGACCAGCGTCACGTCGACACCCTCACGCACGACCGCGGCGCGGCCCAGCTCGACCACGTGACCCGGCGGCGCGGGGGCGCCCTTGCTCGCCAGCAGCCCCTTGTGCTCGAAGAAGACCACCGGGTCGTCGCTGCGGATCGCCGCCGCCATCATGCCGATGACGTCGGCAGGTGTGGCGGGGACCGCGATCTTCAGCCCTGGGACCGTCAGTGCCCAGTTCTCGGTGGCCTGTGAGTGCTGGGCGCCGAAGCCCAGGCCGCCGCCGTTGGCGGTGCGCACCACGAGCGGCACGGTGACCTGACCGCCCGTCATGTACCGCACCTTCGGTATCTCGTTGGCAAGGTAGTCCCAGCAGCAGGCCAGAAAGTCGGAGAACATGATCTCGGCGACCGGCCGCATGCCGGTCATGGCGGCGCCCATCGCGGCGCCCACGATGGCCTGTTCGGAGATCGGCGTGTCCCACACCCGCTGGGGGCCGAACTCCTTGAGCAGCCCGACGGTCGTCTTGAACACCCCGCCGGCCTCGCCGATGTCCTCACCGAGGCAGACGACGGCCGGGTCGCGGCGCATCTCCCGCGCGATGCCCTCGGCGACCGCCTCGCGGTAGGTGATGACGTCACGGTCCGTGCTCACGTCCGCCATGCCGCACCTCCGTCCGCCCATACGTCGGTCAGGGCGTCGCCCGGATCGGGCGGCGGCGCGTTCTTGGCCGCCTCGACCGCCTGCTGTACGAGGTCACGGGCGCGCTCGTCGGCCGCGGTGACCGTCGCCTCGTCCACCCCCAGCTCGACCAGGCGTCCGCGGGCGAGGTCCAAGGGGTCGTGCTTGAGCCAGCGTTCGACCTCCTCGGCCGGGCGGTAGGTGGCCGGATCGGCGCGGCTGTGCCCGAAGTGGCGGTAGGTCTCGGCCTCCAGCAGGGCGGGCCCGTCTCCTGCCCGGGCCCGCCGCGCGAGGCGGGACACCGCCTCCTTCACGGCGACGACGTCGTTGCCGTCGACGACCTCGCCGGGGATGCCGTACGCGGGCGCCCGGTCGGCCGCCGGGCGGGCGACTGCCGTGACGTCGGCGATCGGCGTGTACTCCATGTACAGGTTGTTCTCGCAGACGAACAGCACCGGCAGCTTCCATACGGCGGCCAGGTTGAGCGCCTCGTGGAAGGCGCCGATGTTGGTGGCGCCGTCGCCGAAGAAGGCGACGGCCAGCCGTTGCGTCCCGCGCAGCCGGGCCGACCAGGCCGCGCCGACCGCCATCGGCAGGTGGGCGCCGACGATGGCGTACGAGCCGAGCATGAACGCGTCCGCCTTGGTGAGGTGCATGGAGCCGCCCTTGCCCCCGCACAACCCCGTGGCCCTCTGCATGAGTTCGGCGAGGCACTCCTCGGGGGTGGCGCCGCGGGCCATCGCATGATGGTGGCCGCGGTAGGTGGCGAAGACGTAGTCGTCGGGGCGCAGGGCGGCGCTCGCCCCGACGGCGATCGCCTCGTGCCCGGCGGCGAGGTGGGTGGTGCCTTTGACCAGGCCGGACAGGAACAGGTCGTGGGCGGCCTTCTCCGTACGGCGGATGACGGCCATCTGCTCGTACAGGGCGAGGAGTTCGTCGCGGTCTTCCATCAAGTTCCCCCGTTGGCAGGGGTGTTGAGGTGGGACTGGGCCTCGCGGCGGGTGTTGAGCTCGCCGCCGACCGTCCAGTACTTGCGGCCCGCGACCAGTAGCTCCTCGGCGGGGAACTTGGTGATGACCTCGCAGCCGTCGGCGGTGACGACCAGCTCCTCCTCGATCCGGGCCGCGGACCAGCCGTCGGCGGCCGGCCAGTAGGTCTCCAGGGCGAACACCATGCCCTCTTCGAGGACTTCGGGGTGGGCGAGGGAGACCAGGCGGCTGAAGATGGGCTTCTCCCAGATGGACAGGCCGACCCCGTGGCCGTACTGGAGGGCGAAGGCGGCGGTCTCGTCGGCGAAGCCGAACTCCTCGGCGCGTGGCCACACTTGGACGATGTCGGCGGTGGTGGCGCCGGGCCGGACGAGGGCGATGGCCTCGTCCATGTACTCGCGGCAGCGGACGTAGGCGTCGCGCTGGGCCCCGGAGGCGCTGCCGACGGCGAAGGTGCGGTAGTAGCAGGTGCGGTAGCCGAGGTGGCTGTGCAGGATGTCGAAGAAGGCGGGGTCGCCGGGGCGGATCAGGCGGTCGCTGTAGACGTGCGGGTGGGGTGAACAGCGTTCGCCGGAGATGGCGTTGACGCCTTCGACGTACTCGCTGCCGAGGTCGTAGAGGACCTTGCTGACCAGGCCCACGCACTCGTTCTCGCGGACACCCGGGCGCAGGTAGCCGTAGAGCTCCTCGTAGGCCGCGTCGACCATCGCGCAGGCCTGGGCGAGCAGGGAGATCTCGTCGCGGGTCTTGGTGCGGCGGGCCTCCAGGAAGACCTGCTGGCCGTCGACGACGTCGATGCCCTCGGCGCGCAGGGCGGCGAGGACGGGCATCTCGGCGACGTCGATGCCGAGGGGTTCGCCCGCGAGGCCGTGTTCGCGCAGCTCGCCGGCTATCTTGCGGGCGACGTCCTCGGCGATGCCCGCCTGCGGGTGGAAGGCGCCGCGCAGGGTGGAGATGCCGGCGCGGGCGCCGGTGGGCGGGCCGCCCTTGCCGTCGCTGTAGTCCAGCCACGGGTTGTGGAGCTGGTGGTGGCGGGCCGCGGAGCCGAAGTCCCAGACGACCGGTTCGCCGCCGCGCACCAGCAGGGCGAAGCGGATCAGCTTGTCCATCGCCCAGGTGCCGATGTGTGTGGCGGTCATGTAGCGGATGTTGGCGAAGTCGAAGCTGAGCACCGCGCCCAGCGAGGAGCGGTCCAAGGTCTCGTTGAGCCGGGCCAGGCGCTGTCTGCGCAGCCGGTCCAGGTCGACGCGCTCTTCCCAGTCGACGGCGTTGGGTCCATATGTGCGGATCGCCATGGCGACCACCCCCACTCCGGAGTGAACGACCGTGCCGGGCAGGTGTCAAGTCCTACTGAACACTCTGGCTGAACACGAACCAGACCCCGACGGCCGGCTCAGTTCCATCATTCCGGTAGCGGTGCGGGGTCGTCGACTCGAAGCAGACGGCGTCGCCGGGGCGGAGGGTGTGCTCGTCGAAGCCGAGGGTGAGGACGAGCTCGCCGGAGGTCAGACAGCCGTACTCGGTGCCCGTGTGCCGCATCAGGCCGCCGGAGCTGGAGGAGGAGCCGCCGGGCCGGTAGGTCACCAGCAGGAAGTCGACGGGCGTGCCCGGCACACGCCCGAGCCGCTCCCACACGACCCCCGAGTCCAGCTCCAGCAGCTCCCGCTCACCCGGTGTGACCAGCGGTCCGATGCGTCGGCCGGGATCGGCGGCGAAGGCGGCGAGGGCGTGCAGCACCGTGGCGGGGGCGGCGGTCGCGGCCACGACCGGCGATGCGGCGGCCTCCTCCTCGTAGGCGTCGAAGAGCGACTCCACGGAGATCGACAGTGCGGTGGTGATGGCGTACAGCGTGCTCACCGAGGGCTGGCTCTTGCCGGTCTCGATCTGGGAGACCAGGCTCGCGGAGACGCCGATCTCGCGGGCGAGGGCGCGCAGGCTCACGCCTTTGGCGAGGCGTGCCCGCCGGATGCGTGCGCCGACGGCAGGCACGGCGGCAGAAGACACGGCGGCTCCCCTCTCGGGCGGACATGTTCAGCACCATTGAACAGCTGGGGTCGGCCGCGACGCCAGCGCCTCGGACGAGGGCTGCCCAGGTACGTCAGCGCACGCCCGGCGGGAAGACCGCCCGTACCTCCCACCCGGCTCCGGCGCGCGGGCCCGCGTGCAGGTCGCCGCCGAGTGCGGTCACCCGCTCCTTCAGACCGATCAGGCCGAAGCCGCCGCCGTGGGCCGCGGCGGGGAGCTGGGTGCCGCCGTGGCCGTCGTCCGTCACCGAGACGCGGAGGTGGCCTGCGTCGTAGCGCACCTGGACGGTGATCTCGTCGGCGTCGGCCGCGTGGCGCCGCACGTTGGTCAGTGCTTCCTGGACGACCCGGAAGGCCGCCGCCTGCACCTCGTGCGGGAGGTCGTAGGGGACGGCGGGGTCGTGGTGCAGGGTGGCCTTCTGGACGGGGCTCGCGAAGCCCTCCGTCAGGCCGGCGATGCCCGCCAGGTCGCCCACCGGACGGCGGTCGGCCTCCTCGCCGGTGTCGCGCAGCACACCGACCGTGCGGCGCATGGAGGCGAGCGCCTCGGTCGCGGCGCGTTCGATGCCTTCGAGGACGGGGTCGAGGTCATCGGGCCGGCTGGTCGCCATCATGCGGGCCACCTGGGTCTGCACCAGGATGCCGGTGACGTGGTGGGCGACGAAGTCGTGCAGGTCGGCGGCGATCGCCACGCGCTCTTCGCGGCGCGTGTCGGCGACGGCGACGGTACGGCGGTAGTCGAGGGAGCGAAGGTAGGCGGCGAGCCCCGCGACCAGACCGGCGAGGGCCAGGCCCACCACCATGAAGGCGAGCGTTTCGCCGCCGTCCGCACCGCCCAGGGAGTGGGAGTGGCGGACCGGAGTGGCCAGCAGGGCGACCAGGTCGAGCAGGCCGCACGCCACGGCCGAGCGCGGTGGGCAGTCCCGTGCGGCGATGAACAGCAGGCACAGCAGGATCGCCGTCTCGCCCGGGCCGAACAGGTCCGCCCGGCCGGACACCAGGGCGCCCACGGTGTAGAGCGCGGACAGCAGCGCGGGCACGGCGGTGCGCAGTTGCGGGGTGAACCAGGTGGGGCGGAGCCGGGGCGGCCACAGGACGGCGGTCAGTCCGACCAGGAGCAGCACGGCCGTCGGCCACAGGCTCTGGCCGACGGCGCCCGCGTTCGCGAGGTCGGCGAGCGACGCCGCGATCAGGAAGCCGACGCCGAATCCCTGGGCACAGCCCCGGCCGGAGATGGGGGTCATGCGGCTCACCGTAGGCGGGGCCCGGCGGCGCCCGGATCGGCCGAATGGTCGAGGCACCACACCGCCGACGATGGCCGTATGACCGAGGCGCGCGCACGTGTCCACGGGCGAGGGTGAAGCCACCTCGTCGGAGGGCCACCACGTCGGAGCACCGTCTCGACGAAGGCTTCCTCCCCCAACATCAGGAGTGCGTGATGCAGCTCGGCAAGTTCCTCGTCGGCGCCGTCGGCGGGGCGACCGCACTGGTCGCTCTCGGCGGTCTCGGCACCTATCTGCTGTCCGGGACCGAGTCGACGACCCACCTGGACGACTACACCACCGCGCAGGTCGACGGGCACAGGGCACTGTCCGCCAACATCGTCGCGGGCCGCACCCAGAGCAAGTACCACCCGCTGCCCTGGGTCGGCAAGGACGTCTCCGGCGTCACCTGCCCGACCGGTCTCAAGGCCGTCGCGGGTGCCTCCATCACTTGCACCGGCAAGACCGGCGGCGGCAAGAGCGTCGGCATCCGGGTCTCCGTGGTCAAGGCCACGAGCACGTCCCTGACCTGGAAGTTCGAGCGCTGACAAGAACTGGCGAACTGGGGAAACCATCGTGAACACCGTTCTGGCCGGACGCGGCCTGACCAAGAAGTACGGCTCGACCACCGCCCTGGACGGCGTCGACGTGGAGGTCCGCGAGCGGGACTCGCTGGCCGTCATGGGCCCCTCCGGCTCCGGCAAGTCGACCCTGCTGCACACCCTCGCCGGGATCATCCGCCCCGACGGCGGAACCGTGCTGCTGCGCGGGCAGGCCATCGACGGTCTGAGCGAGAACAGGCTCAGTACTCTGCGCCGCAAGCGCTTCGGCTTCGTCTTCCAGTTCGGCCAGCTGCTGCCGGAGCTGCCGGCCGAGGAGAACGTCGCGCTGCCGCTGATGCTGGAGGGCATGCCCCGCAGGCAGGCGGTCCGGCAGGCCCGCCGCTGGTTCGCGCCGCTCGGCCTCGACGGTCTGGAGCACCGCCGGCCCGGTCAGCTCTCCGGGGGTCAGGCCCAGCGCGTCGCCATCGCCCGCGCCCTGGTAGTCGAACCCGACGTGGTCTTCGCCGACGAGCCGACCGGCGCCCTCGACCAGGCCACCAGCACCGAGGTCGTACGCCTGCTCACCTCCGTCGCCCGCGAGCAGGGCGCCGCCCTGGTCATGGTCACGCACGACGCGGACGTCGCCGCCCACTGCGACCGGATCCTCCAGGTCCGCGACGGCCGGATCAGCCACCACAGCCAGTACACGGTCGCCTGAGCCGGCCGCGCACCCAAGACCGGAGAACCGATATGCGCTCCCCCGTCCTGTCCCTGACCTGGCATCTGGCCCGGTCCTCCGGCCGCCGAGGCCTGCAGAGCCAGTTGCTGGCGGCGGGGGCCGCCGCCGCCGGCGCGTTCGTCCTGCTGGTGATGCTCGCCGCCGGCCTCGGCTCCGGCGCCCGCGCCGACCGAACGGCCTGGCGCACCCCCGAGCCCGCCCGGCACGCCACCGCCGTCCAGGCGCTCGCCACGACCTACGTCCGCCACGAGCCCGTCACCGTCGTGAACCTGGCCCGGCTGCCCGACCGCAGGGCCACCCCACCGCCGCCCGGCCTGAGCGCCTTCCCGAAGCAGGGCGAGGTGTACGTCTCCCCCGCCCTGGCCGAGCTGCTGCACAAGCTGCCGGCGGGCCAACTCGCCGACCGCTTCCCGAAGGTGACGACGTACGGCACCATCGGCGCCGCCGGTCTCGCCTCTCCGGACGAGCTGGTCGCCGTCGTGGGGCGGTCGCCCGGCGATCCGGCGGTCTCCAGGGCTGCTGGTGACAGCGGGATGTACGACATGTACCAGGCCGCGCGCGCCGAGGTCAGCGGCTTCCAGGGCAGCAAGCAGAGCCTGTTCACGTACACCGACCAGTCGACGGCGCTGCTGGGCGTGGCGCTGCTGGTGATGCCGGTGGCCGTGCTGGCCGCCGCCGCGGGACGGCTGGGCGCGGCCCGGCGCGAGGCGCGGCTCGCCGCACTGCGGCTGGCGGGCGCGACCCCGCGGCAGATCATCGGCATGACCGCCGCCGAGGCCGCGGCCGTCGGCGCGGCCGGAGCGCTGGCGGGTGCCGCGCTGTACGCGGCGCTGCTGCCCGCCCTCGCCGAGATCCCGTATGGCGTCGGCAGCTGGTACACGGGACAGCTGTGGGTGGGCCTGCCCTGGTTCGCCGCGGTCGTCCTGGCGGTCACGGCACTCATCACCGTCAGCGCGGTGTCGATGCTCCGCCAGGTGGCGACCTCCCCGCTGGGCGTCGCCCAGCAGGCCGACCCGCGGCGCACCCGTGTCATCCGGCTCGTGGTGTTCGTGGCGGTCGCGCTGTACGTCTTCTCCCAGTCCCAGGGCGGCGGCCTGAGCACCCGGCAGGTGGTGGGGCTCCTGCTGCTGTTCTACGGCGCGTTCTGGCTGTTCGGCCCGTGGGTCGTGGACCGGCTGGGCCGGATCGCGGGCCGCTTCGCCCGCCGCCCGGCCACCCTGCTGGCCGCGCGCCGGCTCAGCGACGACCCGCGCGGCGCCTGGCGCACCGTCAGCGGGCTGGTGCTGGCCGGCTTCGCGGCCGGGTTCTTCGCCGTCAGCATGGTCGGCACCGACGGCTCCCACTTCCGGGACCAGGTCGCGGTGGTCACGTCGAACGCCGCCGAGGCCCGGCACGCCACCGCCGAGGCGCGGACGCTGCTGCGGGAGGCGGGTGTCACTGCGACCGTCACCACCATGAAGGAGGACGACTACGACAGCCTGACCGGCGGCTCACCGGGCCTGGTGGCCCGCGTCCTCGGCGGCTCCGAGCGCATCGACGCCGCCGTCACCGCCCTCGCTCCCCTCGGCACCTCCCGGATGCCGTACACCCAGGACTATGCCACCGCGGGCGACCGCTCTGCCGTCGACCGCTTCGCCGAGGTCAGTACCGCCACCCTGGCCCTGAGCTTCCTGGTGGCCACCGCCTCCGCGGGGCTGACCGCCGCCGCGGGCGTCCTGGACCGGCGCCGCGTGTACGGTCTGCTGCGGCTGGCCGGCACCCCGCTGAAGGTGCTGGACCGGGCCCGGGTGCGCGAGACGGTCCTCCCGCTGGTCGTGCTGGCCGGCGGCACCACCGCCATCGGTGTCTGCGCCTCCTATCGGCTGAACAAGGTGTTCGGCGCCTCCCTCGACCTCACCGGCGCCCTGCAACTGGCCGCCTGCACGGCCCTGGGCGCGCTGGCCATGTTCGCGGCGATCGGCTGCAGCAGACCGCTGCTGCGCCGGGTGACGGCCGATCCCGCCCCGACCGCGGACTGACACGGACGCCGGAGCGGCCACCGACCGGTGGCCGCTCGGCCACTACTCCACTGAGGCATGATCGAGCCATGACGAGCCCCGCCCCCGCCACCCCGTCCGGTGCGCCCATCCGTGTCCTGATCGCCGACGACCAGGACATGGTCCGCACCGGCTTCCGGTTCTTCCTGGACGCCCAGCCGGACATCACCGTGGTCGCGGAGGCGGCCGACGGCGAGGAGGCCGTCGCGCTGGCCCGGCGGGTGCGGCCGGACGTGTGCCTGCTGGACATCCGGATGCCGAAGCTGGACGGCCTGGAGGCCACCCGGATGCTGGCGGGGCCGGACGTCTCCGACCCGATGCGGGTGGTCGTGGTGACGACCTTCGACCTGGACGAGTACGTGTACGGGGCGCTGCGCGGCGGCGCCTGCGGGTTCCTGCTGAAGGACTCCGGGCCGACGCTCCTCGCGGAGGCGGTGCGCGCCGCAGCGGCCGGTGACTCGCTGGTCTCCCCCTCGGTCACGGTCCGCCTGCTCAAGCACGTCACCGCCGCCCCTGGGACCGGCGCCCCCGTGCGGACCGCACCGCCGACCGAGTCCCTCACCGACCGTGAGCTGGACGTGGTCCGCCTGGTCGCCCTCGGCCGCACCAACGCCGAGATCGCCGCCGAGCTGTACGTCTCCCTCTCCACGGTCAAGACCCACCTCTCCAGCGTCCAGCTCAAACTGGACGCCCGGAACCGGGTCGAGATCGCGGCCTGGGCGTGGCAGAACGGGTATGCGCAGCCGACCGCCTAGAGGTTCAGCACGCGGGCCACGGTGCGCAGCACTCCGTTGTCGTTGTTGGACGGGGCCAGGTGGCGGGCCCGTGCGATGACGTCCGGGTGGGCGTTGGCCATGGCGAAGGACCAGTCGGCGGCGTCGAGCATCTCCAGGTCGTTGAGGTAGTCGCCGAAGACCATGGTCTGGGCGGGCGTGATGCCCAGTTCGCGCTGGAGGCGGCGCAGGGCCGCGCCCTTGTTGGCGGTGCGGTTCATGACGTCGACCCAGTGCTCGCCGGAGACGACGACCCTGGGGGTCCCCCCGCTCGAGCGAAGTCGAGAGTGGGGGAGGGTGGCGGTGACGGCCTCCAGCGCGGGCGCGGTGGTGCGCGCGGCCGAGCCGAAGTCGAAGAGGGCCACCTTGAGGATGTCGTCGTCGACCGCGGCGGCGTCCTCGACGACGCGGTTCTCGACGTAGTACCTGCACGCCTCGGCCAGGAACGCCTCATCGCTGCGCTCGACGTACGCGGACCGCTTGCCGCAGACGACGGCGCCCACGTCCACGCCGTCGGCCACCAGCCGCCGTACGGCCTGCACGACACAGGCCACGACCTCGGGCTCCAGCGGGTCCGAGCTCAGCTCCACACCGTCGCGCACCACATACGTGCCGTTCTCCGCGATGAACACCATGCCCTCGGCGACCTCGGCGAACTCCCGTGCCAGCGTGGCGTACTGGCGCCCGCTCGCCGGGCTGAACAGCACGCCGCGCCGGCGCAGCTCGGCCAGCGTCTCCCACAGGCCGGGCGGGATCCGCTTGGCGTCGTCCAGCAGTGTGCCGTCCATGTCGGTGACGACGAGGCGAATGTCGGCGGAGCCGACGGGCAGGCCGGAGGCGGTGCGCAGGGGCGAGGCGGCGGAGGACATGACCTGCTTCCGGTGGGGCGCGACGGGGCGCCGGGCGGCTTACGGCGGTCCCGTCACCCTACGCGAGCTGCGCAGACGATCAGCTTCCGGACCGGATCAGGCCCGTCAGATAGCGCCACAGCGACGAGCGCCGCTTGGCGCCCTGGTCCGGCACGACGGCCGCATCCGATCCCCGTCCTGTGTCCGCCATGGGCGCCGGCGCGACCGGCAGCGGCGGCCCGGAGAGTTCGTAGCGCACCGGCAGCGAGCGCAGCCCCCGCATGAACGGCGAGGAACGCCAGGGCAGTTGGTCGACGGGGAGGGCGAGCTCCAGGTGCCCGAACCGTTCGAAGACACGGCTCACTCCTGCTGCCGCGATCGTCGACGCCAGCTCGCGGGCCGGGCACTGGCGGGGCCCCGCGCCCCACGACAGGTGGGCTCGGCTGCTGATGCTCGAGCCCGGTTCCAGCCGGCCGGCGAACAGGGGGTCGGCGTGTGCCGCGGCGGCGGAGACCCACACGGGGTCGCCGGCGTGAATGGTGTAGTTGCCGAGTGAAGTGTCCGCGGCCGCGAACCTCGGCACGAAGTTGACCAGCGGCGGCTTGCGCATGACCACGCGGTTCATGGTCTCGCGCACCATCCCCGCGGACAGGGTGGTACGGACCCCGCCCTCGCTCTCGCCCGCGATCACCTCGACGACCGTGTTGGAGATGAGGATGCCGACGTGGTCGGAGGTCATCCCGAGCAGCATGAACAGCTCCCGGGCCAGTGCGTCGACGGAGAGGTCCGGGTGGGCGGCGAGCAGGTGGGAGGGGAAGTCGTCGCCCGGCTTCTCGATCTTGGCGGCGGCGAGTTCGGAGAGTGTGACCAGCAGGCGGGCCAGGGCGGGTTCGGCGTCCGGGCCCGCGTCCAGCACCCGCCACATGTCCATCAGGGCGTCGTCGCCCTGCGAGCCGGGGAAGCCGAGCAGATGGCTCGCCGCCATCAGCGGGAGCGGGCGGGAGAACTGCGCCGAGAGGTCGGCCACGCCTGTGCCGCCGCCCCGTGCGAGCAGGGAGATCAGTTCGTCGGCGTAGCCGGTGACGGCCGCCCTGAGCCGCTTGGCCTGCGGGTTGCGCGGGTCCTGGAAGGGGCGCAGGGCCGTGTCCC
The DNA here is from genome assembly GCF_021261325.1 of Streptomyces guryensis. Taxonomy (GTDB): domain Bacteria; phylum Actinomycetota; class Actinomycetes; order Streptomycetales; family Streptomycetaceae; genus Streptomyces; species Streptomyces guryensis. The sequence goes on from NZ_JAJSBI010000030.1 coordinate 83,013, forward strand.
AGGCGCCGCGCAGCGTGCGGTGGCCGGGGCCGCCCTGGATCAGTACGTGGTTGACCTCCAGCGAGGGGCCGAGCGGCCAGTCGGCCGGCACGCGGCCCTCCGAGCGGGCCCGCCAGTTCTCCAGGCCCTTGGGCCAGCCGGCGTCGTCCTGGAGCACCTGGAGCGACTCACGGTAGCCGAGCACGAGCCACGCGGGCACGCCCAGCAGGTCGACCGGCGCGACCGGGCCGTGGCGCTCCCGCAGCCGCTCGTAGACGAGCGCGGGACGGGTCTCGTAGTCCCGGGTAAGCAGGGGTTCCGGAGCCAGGGCCTCCAGCCGCGTGCGGCTCCGCTCCGCGCTGCCTTCGTCGACCAAGTGGATCTCCATGCTTCCGTCGCCCCCTTCGACACCGCCTGTATCCGCCCGCGGCCGAGCGCTCCGCGGGATGCGCCGTTGATCACCTGCGCGCCGTCGTGGCTGGTCGCGCCCACGCGGCGGAGCCGCGTGTCGATACGGCCACGCACCCCTTCGGGGGCGCTGCCGCACCGGCGCGGACCTCTCCCGACCTGCTGGGCGGACCCGCAGGGACCGTACCTCAGGCGTCACTCAGGTCACACGGCGGGGTACTGACCGGTAGCAAGCGGCCCGCCCGCCCTCATTCGCGCTCGCTGCTCCCGGCGGCCGTCCGCTCCAGCCGGTCGAGGCGATCGTGCAGGGCGTGCACGGTCTCCTCGCCCAACTCGTGGGCGTGCAGGGCGAGATGGTGGCGGCGCTTCTGCTCCCGTCCGGCGAACCAGGTCGTCAGGGCCGCGGTGACCATGCCCTACGTGGTGATGCCGACGACCATCACGACGGCGCCGATGACACGGCCGCCGAGGGTCACGGGGTGGAAGTTGCGGTGGCCGACGGTGGTCGCGGTCTCGATCGCCCACCACAGCGCCTGCGGGTACGTCCGCAGATCGGCGCGCGCCGCGTCGTGTTCGGCGGCGACGACGGCCCACGAGCCGATCGGCATCACCACCGCCGGGACGGCCGTCGCCCCTCCCGCAGCCTTCAGGTGCAGCGAGCGGCCCTGGCGGCCGAGCAGCAACTCGACCGCCCTGGCGAGGAATCCGGGCAGCATGGTCACTCCCCGGGACGCGTCGGCATGGGGTCAGCGTCGCCGGGGGCGGGCATGCCGGGCGGGGCGTTCGAGTTGCCGTAGGAGGTGGGGTGTTGTGCGCTGGAGGGCATGCGCTTCTCGTCACCGGGCGAAGGACCGGGGTCATGACGCCGGATCCCCCCTCCGTGCCGGAGACCTACGGATTCGACTGCACGGACTGCGGTCACGCCTGGAGGGCCGTCTTCCAGCTGATGTTCTTCACCGACCCGATGGACCCCTGGGCACTGACCACCCAGGAGTACGTCGACGAGGCGGGCCGGGCCGTGCGGTCGCCGCTCGCGGACGCGGTCTGCCCGGAGTGCGGCGGGCGCAGGGTGCGCGTGCACGCGGAGCGGGGGACGCCTTGACCGCCCGCTCACCCGAACGGGCCGTTGTGCCTGGTGGGGCGGTAGGGCCGGTGGTGCGCTGAGGGGAGGTCCGCCAGCTGCTCCGGAGGCATCCGCAATGAGCCGTCGCCAGTCCCCTCTCGTCCATGTGTTCGCCTCGGCCGTGGCCGTGAGTGCGCTGCCGGCCACCGCGTCCTGCTCGGGCGACGGCGAAGGTTCCCGGGCCTCCGACGCCGCCGCCACACCCCTCGGGGCCCGTACGTCGGCCCCGGTCCCGACCCGTACGTCGGCCCCGCCCCGTCTCACCCAGGCCGGAGCACAGGCCGCGCTCATCACCGAGAACGACCTGGAGGGGAACTGGAACCAGGTCAAGGGCGCCGCCGCCTGGGGTGACACCCTGCTCATCGGCAAGGTCGACGTCGCCCAGTTCCTGACCGCGAAGGCGAACGCCGCCGACTGCCAGCGGCTCCTGGACGCGCTCTACGACGACGACCTGCTGGGCAAGCCGACCGGCGCGTCCGCGCTGACGGGCTTCGAGCAGGGCGACTCCCGTCTCCTCTACCAGGTCGCCGCCTACCACCCCGTCCGGCTGAGCGCCGCGCTGGCCTGGCTGAAGACCCTGCCGGTCAGATGCGACCAGTTCACCGCGACCGACGCCAAGGCGGCAAGCGGACGGTCCAGGTGACGTCCGCCTCGGTACCGAAGCAGGGCGACGCCCGGCAGGGCCTGCACGTGACGGTGCAGGGCAACGCGAACGGCGAACCGGCCACGCTCACCCTGGACGTGGCCGCGGTGCGCGTGGGCAGCGACGCGATCACCGTCACCGCCGGCGGCCTGGCCGGAGGCGCGCGCCCCTCGCTGGAGCTGGCGGTGCGCAAGGGCGCCCAGCGACTCAAGGACATCCAGGCCGGCAAGACACCCGCCCCCGGCCCCGGCCGGACCCCTTGACGGGCGGCAACCGGCCCGTTCCGCACACCTGATCGGCCGATTCCCGGGACAGCGTGATCACCGGGCGGCACAATGGCGGCGACAGCCAAAGGTGTTGAGAAGGAGCAGAGTTGTGAGTGAGAGCCACACCCCGGGCGGGTCGGCGAGGCTGAACACCGGTGTGGCGCACAACGCGCGCGTGTGGAACTACTGGATCGGCGGCAAGGACAACTACGAGGTCGACCAGCAGGTCGGCGAGCACGTCGCCGGGATGTTCCCGATCATCCGGGAGATCGCCCGGGCGGACCGCTGGTTCCTGGGCCGTGCGGTGCGGTTCCTGGCCGAGGAGCGCGGGGTGCGGCAGTTCCTGGACATCGGCACCGGGCTGCCGACCGCGGACAACACCCACCAGATCGCCCAGCGGATCGCACCCGACGCCCGGATCGTCTACGTCGACAACGACCCGATCGTGCTCGCCCACGCCCGCACCCTGCTGACGGGCACGCACCAGGGCGTCACCGACTACATCGACGCCGACGTCCACGACCCCGACGCCATCCTCGAACGTGCTTCCGGGACCCTCGACCTGACCCAGCCGGTCGCGGTGATGATGCTGGGCATCCTCAACTTCGTGCTGGACGCGGAGAAGGCACGGGAGATCGTACGGAAGGTCGTGGCCGCGGTGCCGTCCGGCAGCTTCCTGGTCCTCACCCACCCCACCTTCGACGACGAACTGGGCGGCGCGGGCCAGATCCCGGCCATGAAGTTCTGGAACGAGAACGCCACCCCGCCGATCACCGCCCGCAGCGGCGAGGACATCGCCGCGTTCTTCGACGGGCTGGACCTCCTGGAGCCGGGCCTGGTGTCGTGCTCGCAGTGGCGTGCCGAGCCCGGATCGCCCGCCGTGGTACCGCAGTTCGGCGCCGTGGCCGTGAAACCCTGACGGAGCAGCCCTGACGGACGTGCCGACCGCGGAGGACGTATGACCACTCTTGCCGACCCCGTCCCCGGCGGGCGCCCAGGTGACGTCGAGCGGGCGAAGGCGCTCAGCGAAGAGCTGTCCGAGCGGGGCGTGCACGGCATCGTCCTGGCCTACGTCGACACCGCGGGCGTCGGCCGGGTGAAGACCGTGCCCACGGCCAGGCTCGCTTCGGCGGCGGCCTGGGGCGTCGGCATGTCGCCGGTGTTCGACACGTTCCTGGCAAACGACTCCATCGTCTCCACCGACGTCCTGGGTTCCCCGGACGGCGACCTGCGCCTCTACCCCGACCTCGGCCGACTCGTCGTCCTGGCCGGGCAGCCCGGCTGGGCGTGGGCGCCGGTCGACCGGATCACACAGGAGGGCGAGCCGCATCCCGGCTGCAGCCGCACGGTCCTGCGCCGTATCGTCTCCGCGGCCGCCGAACGGCACGGCCTCACCTTCAAGGCCGGCATCGAGATCGAGTGGGCCGTCGGCCAGGGCCCGGCGGAGGGCGGCGACTTCGTGCCCGCGACCTCGGGTCCCGCCTACAGCGCCACCCGCCAGGTCGAACTCAGCGACTACACGGCCGACCTGCTCGCCGCGTTCGCCGCGCAGGGCGTGGACGTCGAGCAGATCCATCCCGAGTACGCGCCCGGCCAGTTCGAGATCTCGGTGGGCGCCCTCGATCCGGTCGCGGCGGCCGACCGGAGCGTGCTGGTACGGCAGACGATCCGGGCGGTGGCCGGGCGCCACGGGCTGGTGGTGTCGTTCGCACCGGCCGTCTTCGCGCAGGGCGTCGGCAACGGCGGCCACGTCCACCTCTCCGCCTGGCGCGACGGAGTCAACCTGCACTCCGGCGGCGAGGGCCGGTACGGCATGACCGCCGACGCGGAGTCGTTCGCGGCCGGAGTACTCGCCCGTCTCCCGGCCCTCACGGCGGTGACCGCGCCCAGCCCGGCGAGCTGTCTGCGGCTCAAACCCTCCCAGTGGGCAGGGGTGTTCACCGCGTGGGGCCGTGAGACCCGCGAGGCCGCGGTGCGGGTCGTCACCGGCACGGCGGGCCTGCGCGACCAGGCCGCGAACCTGGAGGTCAAGCCAGTCGACCTGGCCGCCAACCCCTATCTCGCCCTCACCTGCCTGATCGCAGCCGGACTGGACGGCCTGACCTCGTCCGCACCCCTGCCCGAGGAGATCACCGGCGATCCGGCCCGCCTGGACCCCGCGGACGCGGCGGCCCGGGGCATCCGCCGCCTGCCGACCTCGCTCGCCGAATCCGTGGAGGAGTTCCGCAAGGACGAACGGCTGCGGGCCGCGCTCGGCCCGGTCCTCGCGGATGCCGTGATCGCCGTACGACAAGGGGAGATCGCGGCGGCGCACGGGCTGGACGACGAGCGGCTGGCGGCGGCGTACCGCTGGAAGTACTGACCATGGGCGGCCCGGTCCAGGAGGCGCTGGAGGCACTGGAGCTGGTGGATCACCACTGCCACGGCGTCGTCACCGCCGATCTGACCCGGGAGGGCTTCGAAAACCTGATCACCGAGGGCGCGGCCTGGCCCGGGATCTCGCCCTTCGACTCCCCCGTCGGCGTGGCGATCCGCCGCCACTGCGCTCCCCTCCTGGACCTGCCGCGCCACGCCCCGCCCGATGAATACCTGTCCCGGCGGGCCGAGTTGGGCCCGCGCGAGGTGCACCGCCGCTTCCTCACCGCCGCACGGACGAGCACGTTCTGCGTGGACACCGGGTACGCCCCGGAGCGCCTCACCACGCCCGCGGAACTGGCCGGGACCGCGGGCGGGACGGCGTACGAGGTGGTACGGCTGGAGGGCGTCGCCGAGGCGGTGGCGGCGAAGGGCGTCGAGCCCGACGACTACGGCGACGCCTTTCAGGCGGCCGCGCTGGACGCCGTGCAGCGGCCGGGCGTGGTGGCGGTGAAGTCCGTGGCCGCCTACCGCACCGGCTTCGACCTCGACCCGGCCCGCCCATCCGTCGCGGAGGTCACCGAGGCGGCCCGGCACTGGTCGGCGCGCGGCGGCCGGCTGGACGATCCGGTTCTCGTACGACACCTGCTGTGGACCGCGGTCGACCTCGGCCTCCCCCTCCAGCTCCACACGGGCTTCGGCGACAACGACATCCGCCTGCACCGGGTCGACCCCGCCCGTCTCACCGACTGGCTGCACCTGACCACCGGCACCATCCCGGTGCTGCTCCTGCACTGCTGGCCCTACCAGCGCCAGGCCGCCTATCTGGCGGCGGTGTTCGAGCACGTCTACCTGGACGTGGGCCTCACGCTCCACCACGTCGGCCCGGCGCGCGCCCGGGCGGTCCTGGAGGAGGCCATGGAGATCACCCCGTTCCGCAAGCTGCTGTACAGCTCCGACGCGTACGGTGTGGCCGAGTTCTACTGTCTGGGCGCGCTCGCCTTCCGCCGCGGGCTGGCCGGTCTGTTGCAGGACCGGGTGGACGCGGACGAGCTGGGTCTGCCCGACGCGCTGCGGTTCGCCGAGTGGGCGGGAGCACACAATGCCAGCCGGGTCTACGGCCTTTCCGGCCCCTCCTGAAAGTATGATCAAGCAATGTCTGACATGACCGAAACCACGCCGGGCTGGCTCAGCTCCGACGACCTCGAGCTGGCACGCGCCCGTATGCCGATCCTGTACGTCGAGGCCGTGCCCGTGCGCGTCGACGACAGCGGCGAGGTGACCAGCGTCGGCCTGCTGCTGCGCATCGGCCCGGACGGGACGGTCAGCCGGACCCTGGTCTCCGGTCGCGTCCTGCACCACGAGCGGGTCCGTGACGCCCTGCTGCGCCACCTGGAGAAGGACCTCGGCCCGGTGGCGCTCCCCCGGATCCCGGCCTCGCTGCAGCCCTTCACGGTCGCGGAGTACTTCCCGACGCTGGGCGTCACGCCGTACCACGACCCGCGCCAGCACGCGGTGTCCCTGGCCTACGTCGTCCCGGTCACCGGCGACTGCCGGCCCCGGCAGGACGCCCTGGACCTGGTGTGGTTCAGCCCGCAGGAGGCCGTCTCGGAAGCGGTCCAGAGCGAGATGCCGGGCGGGCACGGGGTGCTGCTCAGGCAGGCCCTCGCCCATGTCGGCTGCTCGGTTTGAGCATGGCGCTGAAGGGTGTGACGGGGCGCTCCACGCGCTCCCCGTCCACGGTGATGTCGACCACCTCGTTGTAGAACGCGAGCAGCCCCTTGACCGTGCCCACGGCGGGCAGCGGGTCCGGATAGCTCCAGACGATGTCCGGCGGCACGTCGTCCTCGCCGCGCAACGACCAGTACTGTGCCGTGCCCTTGTACGGGCAGCCGGTGTGGTGCCCGGTGGGTTCGAGGAGGTCCAGGCGGACGTCCTCGCGCGGAATGTAGTAGCGGGTCGGCAGACCGGTCTCGAACAGCAGCACGGGCCGGCGGGTGTCGGCGACGAGCCTGCCGTCGACCGAGACCTGGACATGCCGGCTGCTCGGGATGGCGTCCACCCGCTTGTGCGGGTCACGGGGGTGGATGAAGATCTCTTCCTCCTCCTCGTACCAGTGGTCGAGGCCCCTCCCGCTGCGCCGGAACCACTCGAAGGCGATGTGTCCGGCCAGGTCGGCGGCCGGAAACGTCCAGGCGGCGTTCTCCAGCAGCTCACCGTCGACTTCGAGGTCGTAGAAGATCCTTGATCCGGTGTGGGCGCCCGTCCGCGGGTTCTTCGCGGGGCGCAGGAGGTCCTCACGCACGTCCGCACGCGGGAAGGCGTACTGCGGTACCGGCAGCGAGGGCTCCCAGACGAGGACGGGCTGCCGGCTGTCGACGACGGTGACCTCGCCCTTGCGCCCGCGCACCCAGCGTTCGCTGGGCTCCCACAGGAGGCCTTCGGGGGTGGTGCGGAGGGATCGTTCGGTGGGGAGTGCACTCATGAAGCTCTCCTTTCCTTGCTCCATGATGAGCCCCATGGACTTTGAGCCGTACCGGGGCGAGTTGGTGGCGTACTGCTATCGGATGGTGGGCTCGTTCCACGAGGCCGAGGATCTGGTGCAGGACACCATGCTGCGCGCCTGGAAGGCCCGGGAGCGGTACGACGCCTCGCGTGCGGCGGTGCGGACGTGGCTGTACCGGATCGCGACCAACGTCTGCCTGACCGCGTTGGAGGGGCGGGCGCGTCGGCCGTTGCCGTCCGGGCTCGGTGCACCGAGCGACGACCCGGGGGCGCCGCTCACCCCTGCTCTCGACATCCCGTGGCTGCAGCCGTTCCCCGACGCCCGGTACGACGTCGAGAGGCGGGCCGATCTGCGGCTGGCGCTGGTGGCGGCGATGCAGTTGCTGCCGGCCCGGCAGCGGGCGGTGCTGGTGCTGCGGGAGGTGCTGGAGTTCAGTGCCGCCGAGGTGGCGGAGCAGCTCGGGACGACGGTCGCCGCCGTCAACAGCTCACTGCAGCGGGCCCGGGCCGCGATCGCCGACGTGGGCGACCCCGGCGAGGTGCCCGAACCGGACGACGCCGAGGCGCGGGAGGTCGTCCAGCGGTACGCGCGCGCCTTCGAGGCGGCCGACGTCCCCGCACTGGTGCGGCTGCTGACCGACGCCGCCGTCCTGGAGATGCCGCCGGTGCCGCTGTGGTACCGGGGCCGGCGCGACTACGGCCTGTTCATGGAGCGGGTCTTCGAGATGCGCGGGACCGGGTGGGCCACGCGGCAGCTCACCGCGGGCGGACAGCCCGCGCTCGCGGCGTACGCGCCCGCCGCGGACGGTGGGCACCGGCTGCACACGCTCCAGGTCTTCACGGTGACCGGACGGCGGGTCGCGCGGAACGTGGTGTTCACGGACCCGCGCGTCTTCGAGGCGTTCGACCTGCCCGGAGAGATTTCCCAGGACGAGTTCGGCCGCGGGCGATGAGTCCGGGCGGTGGCGCCGGTACATACCGGTGACCACCGATCGAGACATCCGAGAGGACAACGCCATGAGCGTCATCGTCATCGCCTTCACCACTTTGGACGGCATCGTCTCCGACCCGGACGGCCGCGGCGGCACACCCGGCGGCGGCTGGATGTTCCGGCACGGCCCCGAGGCGGTGGCCGGGGACAAGTTCCGCCTCGGGGCCACCCTGGACGAGGGGGTCATGCTGCTGGGCCGCACCACCTGGGAGCTGTTCTCCCAGCTGTGGCCGCACCGCGACGACCCGTTCTCGGCGCGCATGAACGCCGCCCGGAAACTCGTCGCGACCCGCACCCTCACCGACGTCTCCGCCTGGGCGAACTCGCAGATCCTCACGGGCGAACTGGTGGACGCCGTCAAGCAGGAGAACCGCGACGTGGTCGTCACCGGCAGCCTCAGCGTCGTCCACGCGCTGATGGCCGAGGACCTGATCGACGAATACCGCCTGGTCACCCTCCCCACGGTTCTCGGCACGGGCGACCGGCTCTTCCCCACGGACACGCCACCCATCCACCTCGAGTGCGAGTCGTCGCAGCAGACGGGGCCTGCCGTCCTCACCCGCTACCGGAGGAGCGGGCGATGACAGCACGCTTCCTGGTCCTCTACGAGACCCCGCCCGACCCGGCGGCGTTCGACCGGCACTACCGCGAGGTCCACCTCCCGCTCGCCCGCAAGCTGCCGGGGCTGCGGCGGTACACCATCGGGGGCGAGGTCACCGCCGTGCGCGGGGGCGAACCGTGCCACCTGGTCGCCGAGCTGGAGTGGGACACGATGGAGGAGCTGCGCGCCGCGTTCGCCTCCCCGCAGGGCCGCGCCTGCGCCGAGGACGCGGAGCGCCTGCAGGAGTTCGCGCCGGTGCGCGGCATGGTGTTCACCGTGGGTGAGGCCTGACGCCGTCCCCGGTCATGGGGGTCAGGCCGGGTCCTCCGCCTTGCGCTGGGTGGTGCCGGGGGCGCCGGTGTCGCGGTGCCATTCGACGACCAGTTCGTCCTTGGTCCCGAACCGGACCAGGTGGCGGCCGACGACGTCCTCAAGCAGGTCGAGGTGCTCGGCGTCGGTCTCCACCGAGAGCAGGAGGGCTCCCTCGGTCGCGGTGAGGGAGCCCGTCCCGTTCTGGAAGACGAGGCTGCCCTGCCCGCTCTCCTCGTCCCAACTGGTCTGGCTGCGGCGGCCGAGGTGGGAGGCGAGCTGCTTGGCGTAGCGGTGCGGGCGGTCGGTGGTGACGCGGGCTTCTGAACGGGGCACTGGCGGACTCCCGGGTTCGCGTGGGGTGGCTGGAGTCGATGATATGGATTCAGCGGTGTTCGGGGTTCTCGGCGTCGAAGCGGCAGCCGGCGTCCCACGCGGAGCGCTGGTTGCCGTGGGCGGGGATGCCCTTGGCGCGCTTCAGCATGGCGGCCAGATGCATCAGGTTCCAGGTCATGAACGTGGTGTTGCGGTTGGTGAAGTCGTTCTCCGGGCCACCCGAGCCGGGGTCCAGATACGAGGGTCCGGGCCCCGCCGCTCCGATCCAGCCGGCGTCGGCCTGCGGCGGGATCGTGTAGCCCAGGTGCTGGAGGCTGTAGAGGACGTTCATCGCGCAGTGCTTCACGCCGTCCTCGTTGCCTGTGATCAGACAGCCACCGACCCGGCCGTAATAGGCGTACTGCCCTTCGGGGTTGAGCAGCGACGAACAGCTGTAGAGCCGCTCGATCACCTTCTTCGTCACCGAGCTGTTGTCTCCGAGCCAGATCGGCCCGGCGATGACCAGGATGTCCGCGGCCATCACCCGCTGGTACAGCGCGGGCCACTCGTCCGTCGCGAAGCCGTGCTCGGTCATGTCCGGGTAGACGCCAGGGGCGAGATCGTGGTCGACGGCGCGGACCTCGGACGTGGTGACCCCGCGCGACATCATGATCTCCGCGCTCTTGTCGATCAGTCCCTGGGTGTGGCTCTGCTGGGGCGAGGGCTTGAGGGTGCAGTTGATGAACAGGGCGCTCAGGTCGTCGAAGCGGTACGCGTCGTCGGTCTGGGGCGATGCGGTCATGGACGCACTCCTTCGCACGGGACCGCCGGGGCGGATGCCGGGGCCGGTCCGAGCCGCGGCTCAGCAGCAGCGTCTCGCCCGGGCGGCGTTTTGTCCTGCTCTGGCGCACCGGCGTAAGACACCCGTCATATCGGGACGACGTACGCCGCGCGCCCGCAGCCCGGCACGGGGATCCTGGGAAGGTGACGATCGACGTGTCCGTGACGCGCGTGATCCCCCTGTCACCCGAGCGGGTGGCGGAGTACGCCATGGACTGGCGCCATGACGCATGGGGGCACCTCCCATGCCCGTTCAGGGCTATGGGGGAGGACCCAGGGCATTCGTACGGCCGAGCTGACCCGGGCGGCGGACGGGGGCGGCTTCGGTGTCGGTGCCCAGGTCACCCGGACGGCGTTCTTCCTCGGCCGGCGCATCGACTACGTGCTGCGCGTGGCCGCGCACGACTTCCCGCGGCTGCTCGACATGGTGTCGGTGGCGGGCCCGATGCCCATGCACGTCACCTACACCTTCGAGCCGGACCCGGCAGGCACCCTGGCCCGCATCCGGGTCCAGGGCGGCTCCGGAGGCTTCTACCGGCTGGCGGCACCGCTCCTCGCCCGCCAGGTCCGCTCGTCCCTGCGCAAGGACCTCCGCGACCTCGAACGCAGACTCACGCACCGCACGGATTGAGGCCCTCATGGCGTACGACGAAGGACTCGCCGAAAGGATCCGGCAGCACCTGGGCGGCGATCCCGACGTCGCCGAGAAGCGCATGTTCGGCGGAATCGCCTTCCTGCTGCACGGCAACATGGCCGTCGGTGTGACCGGCGACGACCTGATGGTCCGCGTCGGCCCCGACGCGACGGACGCCGCACTGGCCCGGCCGGGTGCCCGTCTGTTCGACATGACGGGCCGCCCGATGCGCGGCTGGGTCGTCGTGGACTCCTCCGCCCTCGCCGAGGACGCGACGCTCGGCGAGTGGATCGACGAGGGGTACGGCTTCGCCGCGGGCCTGCCGCCCAAGTGAAGGGGAGCGGTCTCAGTGTGCGGCGTCCAGCCGGGCCCGCTGCTCCGCCGTCAGTTCCAGGTCGACCGCGGCCAGGTTCTCCTCCAGCTGGGCGAGTGTCGAGGCCCCTGCCAGCGGAATGATCGGGAGGTCTCCGCCCAGCTGCCAGGCCAGGACGACCTGGTTGGAGGTGGCGCCGGTCTCGCGGGCGATCTCGTGCAGGACGGTGAGGCGGGCCGGGGTGCCGGGGTGGTCGTAGTCCGCGGGCAGCCGGTCGGGGTGGGTGTAGCTGCCCTTCAGGAGCGGTGAGTACGCGACCAGGGTCAGGGCGGGCTCGGCCCGCAGGTACGTCAGCAGATCAGGTCCCGCATGGCCGAGGCTGCCGTCCGGGAACAGGTCGTCGGGTACGTCGGAACGCGGGCGCAGGTAGCTGTGCGCGTACTGCAGGACCTCGTACCCCGGCAGCCCGGCCGCGGCGGCGATCGCACGGGCCCGCTCCACCCGCCAGGCTGCCTGGTTGCTCACGCCGAGCAGTCCCACCGTGCCCTCGGCGACCAGTTCAGCGAAGCCCTCGACCGTCTCGCGCTGCGGCACCGTGGGGTCGTCGATGTGGGCGTAGAGCAGGTCCAGCTTGTCGACGCCGAGGCGTTCGCGGCTGCGTTCGGCGGACTCGCGGATCACCTTCGCCGACAGGCCCTCCGGGTTGTCGATGTAGCTGGTGCCGGGCGCCAGCGGGCGGGCACCGAGCTTGGTGGCGATGAAGATCTCGCCGCCGATGCCACGGCTGCGCCGCCACCGCCCGAGCAGTTCCTCGCTCTGGCCGCCCTGGCCGCCGTCGACCCAGAAGGCGTAGTTGTCGGAGGTGTCGATGAAGTTGCCGCCGGCCTCGACGTACCGGTCGAGCAGGGCGAAGGACGTCTCCTCGTCCGTCCGCGAGCCGAACAGCATCGCGCCGAGCGCGAGCACGCTCACCTCGCGACGGTTGTGCGGGTCTGTTCCGATGGTGCGGTACTTCATGTCGGGTCCTCCCGTTCGCGCCCGCGGTTTCGGGTACGAACGGGAGTCTTCAGCTTGAAGCGCACACGAAGTCAAGGGGCTCCGCGCGCACTACTTGCTGAACGGGCCCTCCAGCGCCGCCCACTGCAACAGCATGATCGTCTTGGCGTCGGCGATCTCGCCGGTGCGGATCATCTCCAGGGCCCGGCGGAAGGGCAGTTCGACGATCTCGATGTCCTCGCCCTCCTCGTGGAGGCCGCCGCCCTCATGGGTACGGGTCGAGGGTCCGTAGGCGGCGGCGTAGAAGCTGACGCGTTCGGTGACCGAGCCGGGGCTCATGTACACGTCGAAGACGTGCTGGACCTCGCCGATGGTGTGCCCGGTCTCCTCCACCACCTCGCGCCGCACGGCGAGTTCCGGGTGCTCGTCATCGTCGTCGAGGAGTCCGCCGGGCGTCTCGACGAGCATGCCGTCGGGGTGTCCGTTGACGTACACGGGGAAGCGGAACTGCCGCGTGAGCAGGACGGTTTCGCGTTCGACGTCGTACAGCAGCATGGTGGCGCCGTTGCCGCGGTCGTGTGTCTCGCGCTGCTGGGTGGACCAGGTGCCGTCACCGTGCCGGAAGTCGAAGGTGGTGGCGCGCTCGACGTACCAGTGGCTGGAGAGCAGTTTCACCTCCCGCACCTTCACGCGGGGGTTGCCGGTCAGGTCCAGGCCGGTGCGGTCCAGGCCGGTGCGGCCGCGGCCGTCCGGGGTGTCGATGCCGGCGGTCATCGGGGACCGCCGGCCGTGCGTGCGTTGGTCATGGTCGCTGTCTACCACGGCCACCGGTCAGGTCAGGCGCAGGACGTGGGAGTGCCAGGCGGGCAGGTCGACGAAGAGGCCGGAGGTGAGAAGTCGGTCGCCGTCGCGGTCGTACGTCTGGTTCGTGAGCGGGTCGGTCAGTCGGCAGGGGCGGCCGGCCAGGTCGTGCCAGGGCAGCGGTACTTGTCCCTGGGACGGGGTGTCGGAGTAGTTGACGATCACGAGGTGGCGGCTGTCGGGGCCGGTCCAGCTCCAGGCGAGCAGGTTGCGTGCGGTGTCGTTGTCCGGCCAGCCGGTGGTGGTGAGCAGACGCCAGTCGCCTTGGCGTACGGCGGCCGCAGCGGGGAGCAACTGGTCGTAGAAGGTGTGGAGTTGATCGTCGACCGGCTCCTGTGGGCGGCGGGAGAGGAAGACGGGTGGGCGGACCTTGCGGCCCTCGAACTGGCCCTCGTGCCAGAGCGTCGCGCCGGGCAGGGTGGCGACGGTGACGGCTGCGGCGAGCTCCCGCGCGCCCGGAACGGTGGCGGCGGCCCGCGGCTCGTCGTGGTTCTCCAGGAAGCGGACCAGGCCACGCTGGTAGGTGAGGCCGGCCTGGAGATGGGTGCGGGTCGACTCGGCGTCCTCGTGGAGGAGGCGGTCGTAGAGCCGCTTGTCGTAGCAGTGGTCGAAGCCCTGTTGCTGCAGGGACCGTTCGAGGTCCCAGTACGCCTCGGCGACGAAGAGGAGGTCGGGGTGGTGCGCCCGGACCCGGGGGACGACGTACGGCCAGAAGTCGTCCGCGGGAGCCGGGCCCGCGCGGTCTCCCCAGGTCTTGGCGAAGACGTCGTTCATCAGCAGCATCGCCATGTCGCAGCGGACGCCGTCCGCCTGGTCGCCGATGGAGACGAGGGTGTCGACGGCCGCCGTACGAAGGCCGTCACTGAACGCGTCGAGCTGGACCACGTCCGGCCAGGGGGCGAAGTACGGGTCGCGGCCGTTGGCGTAGATGTGTCCGCCGACGTCGAGGAAGGCCTCGGGTGACCGGGCCAGGTCTTCGCGGGTGCCCTGGATCAGACGTTCGGGGTGTTCGGTGAGCCAGGGGTGGTCGGGTGCCACGTGGTTGGGCACGTAGTCGAGGATCAACCGCAGGCCCCTGGCGGCCAGTTGGGCTCGCGCCTCGGCCAGGCCGTCCGGGCCGCCGAGGGAGGCGTCGACCACGTAGTTCCGTACGCAGTACGCGGATCCGGCGATGTCCGCCTCGGTAAGGTCGGGCAGCGCCTGGCGGAACGACGCGAGCAGGGAGTCGTCGCGCAGAGCGATCGCGAGGCCGGCCGGGCTGCGCTCCCAGACACCCATCAGCCAGACGGTGTCGATGCCGGGGCGCGCGACCTCGTCCCAGACCTCGGCGGGTACGTCGCCAAGAGTGACGGGGCGGTCGTGGCGGCGGCTCAACTCGCCAAGCCAGACAAGGGTGTTGATCTCGTAGATGACGGTCATGAGAGTGGCTCCTCGTCTCCCGAGCCCATGAACCGTTCGTCCTCTTCGTCGCGGTCGTGCACGGAGCGCAGCGACTCCCGGCCGCCACGGTGCCAGTCGTCGGCGCTGATGGCGTGGAACAGGGTCGCCGTGGCGGCCACCAGGCCGGTCCAGCCGGTCTGGTGGGAGGCGCCGAGGCCGGCGCCGTTGTCGCCGTGGAAGTACTCGTAGAAGAGGATGAGGTCCTTCCAGTGGGGGTCCTTGGCGAACTTGGGCTGTGCGCCGTGGACCGGGCGGTGGCCGTCCTCGCCGGTCAGGAAGGTGGCGGTGAGACGGTTCGAGATCTCGCGGGCGACCTCGTAGAGGTTCAGCTGCCGTCCGGAGCCGGTCGGGCACTCCACGGTGAAGCCGGGGCCGTGGTATCCGTGCAGGTTGAGCAGGGCGCGGATCAGGAGGAGGTTCATCGGGAACCAGACCGGGCCGCGCCAGTTGGAGTTGCCGCCGAACATGGCGGAGTCGGACTCGGCGGGCAGATAGCCGACGCCGTACGTCTGCCCGTTGACGTCGAAGTGGTACGGGTGCTCGGCGTGGTAGCGGGAGAGGGACCGGATGCCGTGCGGGCCGAGGAACTCGTCCTCGTCGAGCATGCGGGCGAGGATACGGCGCAGCCGGTCCTCGCCGAAGAGGGCGAAGAGGTAGCGGCCGTTCTCGTCGGCCGTTCCCAGGTCGTGCTGTTGGACGACGGCTTCGACGGCCGGGTGTCGCCTGATGAACTCCCTTGCTCCTTCGACCAGTTCGGGGAAGGTACGGTCGGCCCGGCCGCCGATCACGCTGGTCGCCGCCAGCGGTATCAAGCCGACCAGGGACCGCACCTTCAACCGGGTGGCGCTGCCGTCGGGCAGGCGCAGCACGTCGTAGAAGAAGCCGTCCTCGTCGTCCCAGAGGCTGGCGTTGTCCTTGCCGATGCGGTTCATGGCGACCGCGATCCACGCGAAGTGCTCGAACAGCATCTGCGCCTGCTCGACGTAGACGGGGTTGTCCACGGCGAGTTCGATCGCGATGTCGAGGAGGTTCTGGCAGTACAGCGCCATCCAGGCGGTGCCGTCGGCCTGGTCGATGTGGCCGCCGGTGGGCAGCGGGGCGCTGCGGTCGAAGACTCCGATGTTGTCGAGGCCGAGGAAGCCGCCCTGGAAGACGTTGTTGCCGTCGACGTCCTTGCGGTTGAGCCACCAGGTGAAGTTCTTCGTCAGCTTCTGGAAGGCGTTCTCGAGGAAGGCCCGGTCGGCGTGTCCGGTGCGGTGCTTCTCGAGTTCGTAGACGAAGAGGACCGCCCAGGCGTGGACGGGCGGGTTGACGTCGCCGAAGTTCCATTCGTAGGCGGGGATCTGACCGTTGGGGTGGAGGTAGAGGCGGCGCAGGAGCAGTTCCAGCTGGCCCTTGGCGAAGCCGATGTCGACCATGGACAGGGCGAGGGTGTGGAAGGCGAGGTCCCAGGCCGCGAACCAGGGGTACTCCCAGGTGTCGGGCATTGACATGACCTCGTCGTTGACCATGTGGTACCAGGCGCTGTTGCGGATGGCGGGGTCGGCGGCGAGCGGGTCGACGCCGTGCTCGGCCAGCCAGCGCTCGACGTCGAGGTAGTAGTACTGCTTGCTCCACAGCATCCCTGCAAGGGCTTGGCGCACCAGCCGGCGCTCGTCCTCACCCATGCCGTCGGGGACGACGTCCTCGTAGAAGGCGTCGGCCTCCGTCCGGCGGATGTCCATGGTCGACGCGAAATCTGCCCAGGGATCGGCGAGTTCGGTGTCGGACAGACGAAGCCGGAGGGTGGCGCAGTCACCGGCGGGGACGGTCAGGGCGTGGTGGAGGGAGGCCTTGGTGCCGGTCTGTGCGGGGTTGACGGCCGTGGTGTCGCCGTGGACGACGTAGCGGTCGATGCCGTCCTTGACGTAGGGCGTGCTGTTCGGGCTGCCGAAGATGCGCTGGTTGTCGGTCTCGTTCTCGGTGAACAGGGCGGGGGCTTCGGTGTCGCAGTACAGCCATCGCGGGCCGAGTTCGTCGTGGTCGGCGCGGATGGCGTTCTGGGACCGGTGCAGGCTCGGGACGGCGGTGCCGCCGGCCCAGGACCAGGTGTGCCGGAACCACAGGGTCGGCAGGAGGTGGAGGGAGGCCTCGTCGGGGCCGCGGTTGTGGGCGGTGATCTCGATCAGCAGGTCCTCGGGGCCGGCTTTGGCGTACTCGACGAAGACGTCGAAGTAGCGGTCCTCGTCGAAGATGCCGGTGTCGAGCAGCTCGTACTCGAAGTCGCGGCGGCCGCGGGCCTTGTTGGTGTCGACGAGGTCGGCGTAGGGGAACTCGCCCTGCGGGTACTTGTAGAGGTACTTCATGTACGAGTGGGTGGGCGTGCTGTCGAGGTGGAAGTAGTACTCCTTGACGTCCTCGCCGTGGTTGCCCTCGGCGTTGGTCAGGCCGAACATCCGTTCCTTCAGGATCGGGTCGCGGCCGTTCCACAGGGCCGGCGCGAAGCACAGCCGCTGTTTGTCGTCGCTGATGCCGGCGATTCCGTCCTCGCCCCACCGGTAGGCGCGGGAGCGTGCCTGGTCGTGGGTGAAGTACGACCAGGCCTCGCCGTCGGGGCTGTAGTCCTCGCGGACGGTGCCCCACTGGCGCTCGCTGAGGTAGGGGCCCCAGCGGCGCCAGGGCGCCCGGGACGCGTCGGCCTCCTGGAGCCGCTGCCGCTCGGCGCCCACCGCGCCGCCGTCCTCCGCCATCGCCGCCTCCTCCGCCCAGCCCGGCATTGTTCCCAGACTCGGGCGTCCCGGAGGGGTCCGCAATGGGTGGGCGGCGGAGGGGGGACTTCCCTGTACGGCGGTGACGGCTGCGGCGGGCACGGGACGTCGGCTCAACCCGGCCGGACAATGCTGCGCACTCGGCCGGATGGGGGAGAGGGTGGTGGAGTGAATCAGGTTCAGGAAACCGCGGGGCCGGCCGGTGGTGTGCTGGGCCGCGACGTCATCGGCACCGACCTGCACGGCTCCTCCGCACTCGGTGGACTCAGGCCGGCCGGCGACGGTGACCAGCAGGGCGTCCATCCGCTCGTGGGCGCCCCGGGGGAACCGACCTGGGCGTTACTCGTGGCCGGCCTTGGTGCCCCGCCGGACGATGCGGGCGCCGTCGGGGACGAGGACCGCCTCGCGTCAGGGCTCGTCCGGCGGATCATGGGCGGGGCCAGGGCCGGACCGAGGCGAGGGCCCGGCCAGTGCCCTAATCGTGTTGACCGCCCCCGGCAGGCAGTGCTGGAGTCGGCACGTGGACAGCATCCCCGCCAACCGGCGGCTCTGGAACCGGATCAGCAGCGCCTACCAGCACGAGCACGACCCGCACATCGGCGCCACACCCCGGCTGTGGGGCATGTACTCCATCTCCGACGCGCATCTGCACGCCCTGGGCGACGTCACCGGCAAGCGCGTCCTCGAACTCGGCTGCGGCGCCGGCCAGTGGTCCCGGGCGCTCGCCGCCGAGGGCGCCACCGTGGTCGGGCTCGACCTGTCCGAAGCCCAACTCGCAGCAGCGCACCGCGCGATGGGAGCGGCCCGCTACCCGCTGGTGCAAGGCGCCGCCGAACAACTCCCCTTCGCCGCCGACAGCTTCGACCTGGTGTTCTGCGACTTCGGTGGGCTCAGCTGGGCGCCCCCGCACCTGGCCGTCCCGCAGGCTGCACGCGTCCTGGGCCGAGGCGGGCGCCTGGTGTTCAACGTCGCCAGCCCATGGTTCGAAGCTTGCTACGACGAAGCCGCCGGCCGCGTGACCACGACGCTGCAGCAGGACTACTTCGGGCTGAACACCATCGCCGAAGACGACGGCGCGACCAGCTATCAGCTCACCTACGGCGACTGGGTCAGGGTCCTGCGCGGCGCGGGTCTCATCATCGACGACCTCATCGAACCGCGGCCCGAACTCGGAACACCCAACGGCTACAACGAAACCGACCCACCCGACTGGGCACACCGCTGGCCGGCGGAACTGCTCTGGGTAACCCACAAGCCGTGAGTTCCGCCGCGCCGAGACGCTGATCATGGGCGGAGCCAGAGCCGGATCGAGGCGAGGGTGACGGTCCCGTGGTAGACGTAGGAGCGTTTGTCGAAGCGTGTGGCCACGGCCCGGACGTTATTCAACGCGTTGATCGTCCGCTCCACTTCGTCCCTGCGTTTGCGGGTCCCTTTGTCGAAGCCGGCGGACCGTCCGCCCCTGCGGGCGCGTCCTTTGCGATGGGCCCGCTGGTCTCGGGGCTCGGGAACGGTGTGCTTGATCTGGCGGCGCCCGCCTTCACCGGCCAGGTGGATCTTGCAGCGTGCTTCTTTCCCGGCGCCCGCGGAGGTCTCCTGCGCGCTCCCGCCGCATGCTGCTGACTCCGGCAGGACGTGGAGTCCACGCTCACTGCCCCAGTCGTCCATGCCACGGAACATGGCGGTGACCGGGACGTCGAGACGCGCGTCCTATGCCGTGCGCCCCAGCCGGAAGCGGGGGTGGGGCTCGGCCCGGCCGGTCGCGAGGTCGGCGGCCATCGCGCCGATGAGCGGGGTGAACTTCGCACCGTGTCCGGAGCACGGGGAGACGATGACGAAGGGGCCGTGACGGTCGAGGACGAAGTCCTCGTCGGGGGTGGTGGTGTAGAGGCAGGTGGCCTCGGCGACCGGGGCGGGGTCGAGGCCCGGGAGCCGGTCGCGGACGAAGCCGCTGACGCGCGTCCGCGACGACGGGTCGACGACCCCGCTGCGGGTGTTGGCGGTGGTCAGGGTTCCGCGGTCGTGTTCGGCGATCTTGACCGTGGGGAGCGGGCCGCCGTCGCTTCCCGACGGCAGGCCGTAGAGGTGCAGCGCCCCGTCCCAGATCAGGGTCGGCCACTGCACGGATGGATCCCGTTGCGGGAAGTGGAAGACCTGCTGCTGGGTCACCTCCAACGGCGGCAGCGGGACGGGCAGTTCGAGCTCGGGCAGCCAGGCCCCGGCGGCGATCACCACGGTGTCCGCGACGACCTCGCGGCCGTCCTCGGTGCGCAGGAGCACCCGCTCGCCGCCCTGGACGTCGATGCCCGTGACGCGGGCACCGATGATCACTTCCGCGCCGTGGGCGATCGCCTGCCGGACGCAGGCCGCCACGGTCTGGTCGGCGTCGACGACGCCCGCGTCCGGGTGGTGGAGCACCGGGCCCGTGATGCGGATGTACGGCCAGCGCTCGGAGGCCTCCTCCGCGCCGAGGAGTTCATGGGGCACACCGGCCGCGGTGAGGAGATCGGCGATCGTCTCCAGGTCCCGGTCCTCCCCCATGTCGAGACCACCGGTCGTTCGCAGCAGGGGAGTTGAGCTGTCCGCCTCCAGTGCCCGCCACTGCTCGTACGCCTGCCCGGTCAGCCGTACGTAGAAGGGGTCGGCGTACGCCCGCCGGATGATCCGTGAGCTGCCGTGCGAGCTGCCGTGCTGGTGGCCGATGTCGTATGCCTCGATGAGCGTGACCTCGTGGCCGCGCCGGGCCAGTTGCCAGGCGGTGGCCGCGCCCATCAGTCCGGCACCTACGACGGCGATCACAGGCCCTCCCCCGGGGATCCGGTCCGTGCCCACGAGCGGGACGCGGGCCATGGCGGCGGATTCGATGGTAAGCGCAACCAGGTCCTCGGGCTCGATCGAGATGCAGGAGGTGGGCGTTGCCGCAGGTGCGGGCGCGGGTCCGGGTCCGGGTCCGGGTCTCCATAGTCACCACCCGGAGATGGTTCGCTCCCCCAGCCGGGCCGGTTCAGCGAGTCCGACCACGAGCACCACCGCGTCCTCTACATGATCCTCGCCAAGGACGGCGACGGCGCGGAGCGCGTGACGCGCGAGCACGTCCGCCGCAGCCACCAGGCCCTGCTGTCCGGCATGGACAAACGGCAGCAACAGGGCTGAGCAGTACGGGAGTTGGGCCTCAGACGGCCGGCACCGGGAACAGCATGCAGCTGCTGGTGGCGTGTGCGAGCAGGCGGTCCGCCGAGTCGAAGAGTTGTGCCTCGGCGAGTGCGGTGCGCCGGCCGCCGCTGAGGACGCTGCCGACGGCGCGGACCTTGCCCGTGTCGGCCGTGACCGGGCGCAGGAACTTGACGGTCAGATCGAGCGAGGTGTAGCCCATGCCCGGCGGCAGGGTGGACTGCACCGCGCAGCCGGCCGCCGAGTCGAGCATCGTGGCGTAGATGCCGCCGTGGACGCTGCCGATGGGGTTGTAGTGCTCCTCGCCGGGCTCCAGGGAGAACACCGCGTGCCCGTGGTCGACCTCTTCGAGCGACATGCCCAGCGTGGCGGCGATCGGCGGCGCGGGCAGGCGGCCGGCGAGGATCTCGCGGAGGAAGTGCAGGCCGGAGCCCTGCCCGACGGCGGCCGCGGAGATCGCGGGGTCGTCCCACTCGTACGTACGAGAGCGTTCCATGCGCCTGCGCTTCCTCCCTGCCAACTGACTTTGTTTCTCGAAGCTAGCTCTGCGCTCCGCTGACTGTCAATGTCGAAGTCAGGTGTCCTACGATGGTGGCATGAAGTGGCTCGAGATGAGCACCGAGAACTGCACGGTCCAGCGCACCCTCGACCTGGTCGGCGAGAAGTGGACGCTGCTGCTCCTGCGCGACGCCTTCAACGGGGTGCGTCGCTTCGACGACTTCCGCCGCCATGTGGGGCTGTCGGAGGCTGTCCTCGCCGACCGGCTGCGGAAGCTGGTCGCGGCCGGGATCCTGCGGACGGTCCCCTATCAGGAGCACGGCAGCCGGACCCGCTACGAGTACCGCCTCACGCCCAAGGGCCGCGATCTGTGGCCGGTCATCGTGGCCTTGCGGCAGTGGGGCGAGACTTACGTCGGCGATCCCGAGGGCCCGGTCCTGGAGATCCGGCACCGCGACTGCGGCGCCCCGGTGCGCGTCGTCGTCGAGTGCCCCGACGATCACACCTCGCTCTCCCCGAGGGACGTCACGGCGTTGCCGGGACCCGCGGCGCGCCCGCGGTCCTGAGGCCTGTCCGGCGGATCAGGCCGGACACGCCGCTGTCCCCAGGAGGCTCAGCGCTTGAGCGTGAAGGTGAAGTCGCCTGAGAGCTTGCCGCTCAGCCGGACTGCCGACACGAGCTTCCCCTCGGTGAGCGGTCGCTCGCCCTCGGCCCGCGAAAGACCGCAACCGTGAGCGATCAGTCGCACCGGCCGGACCGGGATCCGCGCCGCGAAGCGGACCGAGACGTCGATCGCCTCGCGGTTCAGGTGATCCGAACCGCCCGTGTCGAGATGCCAGGCGTCGTCCCAGTCGAGGGCGACGCGATTGCGGCGCCGTACCACCGGATCCTGGAGCAACTCAGCTGCCAGACCGCGGTCGTTGTCGTGCATCCGGTCCAGCAGCTCAGGTCGTACGGAGCGCACGCTCGCCCGCTCCAGGACCGTGAGCTTTGCCGTGTCCCCGCAGGCGGTGCAGAGCACGAGGAGCCAGGCGTCGAGGAGCTTGTGGTGGGCGTTGACGCGGAACTTGCCGTTCGCCCGGAAGCACTCGGACGCACAGACGTGGCAGCGGCGCAGGACGGTCGGCAGGCAGGTGGGCATGACCACCCAGGTGTTGAGCACAGCAGTACACCGGTTTCAGTGAGAAGTCCGCAGCAGGAAGCAGCGCGTCGCGGATGCGCGACGCGCGACAGATCAGCGCTCGGGAGGTCTCACACGGTGTACAACGGCACGTCCTTGCCTGGGCGGCTTGGTTCGGCAGCACGGTAGGGCAGCGCAGCGGCGCTGATCCACTGGTTTTCGGGCTCCTCGCAGCGGGTCATCTCGCCTGCCGGGGTCTGCCTGCCGTCACCCGGCCTCGGCGACCGCCCGCCGCCAGGCCCTTTCCCCCAACAACCGCAGCCCGTTGAGGCCGACGAGGACGGTGGAGCCCTCGTGGCCGGCCACCCCGAGCGGCAGCGGCAGCGTGCCCGCGAGGTCCCAGACAACGAGGCCCGCGATGAAGATGCCGGCGATCACCAGGTTCTCTACCACCAGGCGCCGGGCCCGGCGGGAGAGGGCGATCACGGTGGGCACTGTGGCGAGTTCGTCGCGCACGATCACCGCGTCCGCGGTCTCCAGCGCCAGGTCGGAGCCGGCCCGGCCCATGGCGACTCCGGTGTGGGCGGCTGCCAGGGCCGGTGCGTCGTTGACGCCGTCCCCGACGACCAGCACCGTGCGTCCCGCGCGCTTCACTTCCGTCACCGCGCTCACCTTGTCCTGCGGCAGCAGTCCCGCCCGGACGTCGGCGATGCCGACCTCGGCGGCCAGCTGTGCGGCCGCGCGAGGGTTGTCGCCGGTCAGCAGTGTCGGGGCGGTCCCGGTGAGTTGCGCGAGGGAGGCAACCGTGGCGGCGGCGTCCGGGCGCAGCCGGTCGGCGAGGCCCAGGAGTCCGACGGGGACGCCGTCGGCCATGACGAGCACGGCGGTACGGCCGGACTCCTCCAAGCCGGCCGCATGAACCGCCGCGTGCGCCGCCACCGAGTCGGCCGCGCCGCTGAGAAGCCGGGCAGGTGCGCCGACCGTCACCCGCCGCCCCTCGACCGTCGCCGTCACGCCCACGCCGGGCGTCGAGTCGAAGTCCCGCGCGGACGGCAGTGGCAGCTCCCACTCGCGCGCCGCGTCCACGACGGCCCGCGCCAGCGGATGCTCGCTGGGGTGCTCGGCGGCGGCCGAGAGCGCCAGCAACTCCCGCTCCCCCAGCCCGGCTCCGGGCAGCGGGCGTACGTCCGTCACCCGTGGCACGCCCTCGGTCAGGGTGCCGGTCTTGTCCAGGGCGACCGCGTCGACCTGTCCGAGCCGTTCCATGACCACCGCCGACTTGACCAGCACGCCGTGCCGTCCGGCGTTGGCGATGGCGGACAGCAGGGGCGGCATGGTGGCCAGGACGACCGCGCAGGGCGAGGCCACGATCATGAAGGTCATGGCCCGCAGCAGCGCCCCGGTCGGCTCGGCGCCGAAGGCGAGCGGCACGAGGAAGACGGCGAGGGTCGCCGCCACCATGCCGAGCGAGTAGCGCTGTTCGACCTTCTCGATGAACAGCTGAGTGGGCGCCTTGGTGCCGGACGCCTCCTCGACCATGCGGACGATCCGCGCCAACACCGAGTCGGTGGCGTCGCGTTCGACGCGGACGCGCAGCGCACCCGTGCCATTGACGGTCCCGGCGAACACCTCGTCACCGGGCTCCTTGAGGACGGGGAGCGGTTCTCCTGTGATGGTCGCCTGATCGACCTCGCTCGCCCCGTCCAGTACGCGGCCGTCGGCGCCGACGCGCTCACCCGGCCGTACGAGAATCGTGTCCCCGATCGCCAACTCGACGACGGATACGGCCTGTTCGGAGCCGTTCGAAGTGATCCGGGTCGCCGTGGCCGGCGCCAGGGCCAGCAGTCCGCGCACCGAGTCGGCGGTCCGGGCCGTGGCCAGTGCCTCCAGGGCGCCCGAGGTCGCGAAGATCACGATCAGCAGGGCACCGTCCATGACCTGCCCGATCGCGGCCGCGCCCAGTGCGGCCACGACCATCAGCAGATCGACGTCGAGGGTCTTCTCGCGGAGCGCCTTGAGCCCTTCCCAGCCCGGCTCCCACCCGCCGGTGACGTACGCCGCCGCGTACAGCGGCCCCCAGATCCAGGCCGGCGTGCCGGTCAGCTGCAGCGGCAGCGCGAGCAGGAAGCAGACGGTGGCGGCGACGGCCCAGCGCACCTCGGGCAGCGCGAGCATCCGAGGGCGCCGCCGGGGCACCGGCGCGGACGTGACCTGGCCGGCCTGGGGCGGAGTGAGCGTGGAGGTCATGACTCGACCATACAGGAACACATGAAGACCCATTCATTTCTTCATGAGTGCATGAGTGCATGGGCACATGGCTACATGCGTATGGGGTCAGGGCCGCTCACCCTCCGTAGGATGAGCGGCATGGGCCACGGAGCTGACACCACCACCACCGCCGCCACGGCACGCGAGCGCCTGGAGGCAGTGGGCGCGGCCGACGTGGCAGCCACCCTCCAGGCCCTGGCGACCCCGTCCCGGCTGCGCATCCTGGCCCACCTGCAGGAGGGCCCGTGCGCGGCGACCGAACTCGCCGACGCCGTGGGCATGGAACAGTCCGCCTGCTCCCACCAGCTGCGCCTGCTGCGCAACCTCGGCCTGGTCACCGGCGAGCGCCGCGGCCGCTCGGTCATCTACGCGCTCTACGACAACCACGTCGCCGAACTCCTCGAGCAGGCCCTTTACCACGTGGAACATCTGCGGCTGGGCCTGCGCGACAGTACGTCCTAGGCTTCCTGGCCGTCCGGCTGCCGGACGACCGGCCGTGGCTCGGCGGCGCCGCGGCGGCGCAGCAGCAGGCGTCTCGCCGGGCGCTCGACCGCCTCGTACAGGACCCAGGACAGGCCGAGGGACACGGCGAACGCGGTGGCCGTGACGGCCAGCCCCGCAGTCGGGCCGAAGAGGGGTTTCGTGCCGAGCAGGTTGGTTCCGGCCCGCAGCACGAGCAGGTGGACCATGTAGAAGGCGAAGGAGAGCTCCCCCAGCCGTACCAGCCGCCGGTGGCGCCACATCGAGGGCAGACCGTGCAGGTCCGCGACGGCCGCCGCCGGGATGAGCAGGGCGAAGCCGATGACGGTGCAGACGGTGGCCGGGTAGCCGTCGGTGACCCGCGGGAGGTGCGGGACGAAGAAGTAGCCGATGATCGCGACGGCGAGGGAGGCCTCCAGGCCGGGTCCGCGCCACCGGTCGAGCAGCACCAGCCTGGCGACGGCGACACCGAGGACGAACTCGGGCAGCCGCGCGGCGGGGAAGGAATAGATCTGCTGGCCCAGCCAGTGGTGCGCGTCCACCCACGCCAGCCCCAGCACCGCCAGCACCGATGCTCCAGCCAGCGCCGCCGACCCGCGGGCACCGAGACGGCGCAGGAGCAGCGCCAGCAGGGGGAAGACGGCATAGAAGAAGGCCTCGCAGGCCAGTGACCAGCTGACCGGGTCCAGCGTCTGCCACCAGGGGCGCCACCAGGAATGGACCAGCAGGACGTTGGCCAGCCCCTGGCTCAGGGTCGGCCTGGACTGATGGGCCAGCGTGTACGCCATGAGCAGCGCGATCGCGGCGGTGACCAGGTGCACCGGCAGAATGCGGGCGATGCGCCGCCACCAGAAGGCGGGCGCGCGGTCGCCGGGCCGGGCCGACCAGGTCAGGACGAACCCGGACAGCACGAAGAAGAACGACACCCCCGTCGCGCCGGCTCCGAACGCCCAGGTGACAAGGGAGCCGGCGGTGCCGTCGAAGTAGTGGAAGTTGTGGACGTGCAGCCCGAAGACCAGCAGTGCGGCCATCCACCGCAGGCCGGTGAGGGACGGCAGTGAGAGCGCCGGAGCGGGCGGGGAACTCCTCGTGGTGGTCGTGGTCGCGGTGGTGGATGGCGTCCGGGGCGCCCTGGTCGCCATCGTCATCGAATCACCTGCTGGGGACTTTTCGTGCTGTGCATGAAGCGGGGCATGGAGGGGAACGTTGCCCGTTCAGCACCTTTCATTCATTCCCGTACCCGACGTCACACCAATGGGGCCGAACCTCGGCGCCCTGGCGCTCAGTCGCGGCCGTGCCCCTTGGCCAGACGTTCGAGAACGGCACGGGCCATCGCTTCCTCACCCTTGGCGTTGGGGTGCGCGGGGGCGGCGGGCGAGGACGGCTGGAGCGGTTCGATCCAGCGGACGTCGGGCGCCTTGCACATGTCGTGCCCCACCGTGGGCCCGTAGGTGTCGACGTACTCCGCGCGGTCCCACTCGGCCACCAGGCGCAGCATCAGGTTCAGCCGCTTGCCGGTGTCCCGAAGATAGGCGAAGTCCTTGGCCGCGAACGGCACCGAGGGGTAGCACCCGCTGCCGTCGTCGGGCAGCAGGTCGGGGTAGCCGACGACGAGCACGCGGGCGTGCGGCGCCCTGGCGCGCACGGCGCGCAGCACCGCGTCGATCTTGGGCGCGGTGCGCGCGATGTCGACCGCCAGCTGGTCGATCCCGGACGAGGCGTAGTAGCGCCGGCACGGGTCTCCCGTCGGATCCTGGGAGCTGAGGCGGGCGCAGGTGCCGATGATGGAGCTGAAACCGACGTCGTTGCCGCCGATCTGGACCGTCACCAGGTCGGTGGCGCGGTTCAGCGCGTTCAGCTGGGGCTCGTTGGTGCCCTGCGCCTTCCACATGTTGTCGGTCGTGGCTCCGCTGCAGCTCACGTCCTTGAACGCGGTCAGCTTTCGCTCCGCCGCCACGATCGAGGGGTAATTGTGGTCGGAGCGGGCGCAGTTGGCGTCCACCTGCGTCGGGATGAGGGGGCCCGCCGTATAGGAGTCCCCGAGAGACACATAGCGTGTGTCCCGGCCGTGTCCTCCGCCGTACGCCGCGGCAGGCGTCGTGGACGCCGCGACGAGGGCACAGCCCCCGAGCGCCGCCCCCACCGCGATCCCCCGCCGCCGACGTCTCGCCGCTGAGCCCGAACGCGTGTCGTCCGCCATGCGATTCCTCCCCCTGAGACCCGGACGTCGCGCGGAGCCGGCACCGAGGCGCGGGCATCACACACGACGCAGCCTGTATACCGCCCGGTATGTGTCGGGGGCCAGAGGCAGGAAGCAGGCAACTGGCCTTCCGGCAAAGAGAATCCGTCGGTTCCGGGGGCCCGCCTCCCCGCCGGCCGCGGGCGACGGCCTCCCCGCCACGCACGCCGAATCGACAAGCCCGTTGGGTCCCTGACCCAGGTAGGTCTATCGTCTGAATCGTGGGCCAGAACATAGGAGAGCGGCCGTGATGCCGCAGGACGAAGCCGTGATCGGCTGCACGGGGAAGGTGCTCGTCGGAACCCGCGGATCCGCGGGGCCCGGCGAAATCCTGGTGCGGGTCAGAGGCGGTTCCGAGACCTTCCTCGCCTGGTCCGAAGATCCCCTGCCCACGGGGGCGACGGTGCTCGTGATCGAGTCGCGTGGATGCCGGGAAGTCGGCGTCATCGAGTGGGTGGATCCATTGGACGCGCTGGGCGGCGACGCCGTCGACGCTGACTGAGGAGTAGAAAGAAACATGTTCGGATACCGCGTTCCCGCTCCCGACGAGGCGATGTTGATCTCGGGAGGCAGGCGGGGACTGGGGGGCGCGCCGTTCCGAGTGGTGACGGGGCACGGCAAGTTCGTGCTCCCGATCTTCCGCAAGACCCGCTTCCTGACCCTGTCGATGTGTGAGGCCGAGGTCACGGAGACCTGTGTGACCAAGCAGGGCATCGCCCTGCACGTCCGCGCGGTCATCGCCTTCAAGGTCGGCAACGACCACGAGAGCATCATCAACGCGGGCCAGCGCTTCCTCTCCGACCAGGACCAGATGTCGGTCCTGACCGGCCGGATCTTCGCCGGTCACCTGCGGGCGATCATCGGCTCGATGACGGTCGAGGAGATCGTCACCGAGCGGCAGAAGCTCGCCGCGGAGGTCCTGGACACCTCGAAGACCGAGATGGCGAAGATCGGTCTGATCGTGGACTCGCTGCAGATCCAGTCGATCGACGACGGCGACGTCGGCTACATCGACGCCATGTCCGCCCCGCACAAGGCGGCCATCCAGCGGCAGGCCCAGATCGCCCAGGCGCAGGCCACCCAGGCCTCGGTCGAGGCGGAGCAGGTGGCGGCGCGCAACCAGGCCGAGTACGCCCGGCAGACCGCCGTCGTGAAGGCGGAGTACTCGGCCGAGGTGGACCGGGCGCAGGCGCAGGCCGCCCAGGCCGGGCCGCTGGCCCAGGCGCACGCCCAGCAGGAGGTGCTCGCCGCGCAGACCGAGCTGGCCCAGCGCCAGGCCAAGCTGCGTCAGCAGCAGCTGGTGGCCGAGATCGTGAAGCCCGCCGAGGCCGAGGCCGAGCGGATCAGGGTGCTCGCCGCCGCCGACGCGCAGCGCATGAAGATCCAGGCCGAGGCGGCCGCGTCGTACGACCGCGTCGCGCTCGACCGGATGCTGATCGACCAGCTCCCGCAGATCGTGAAGGAGGCGGCGGGCGGCCTGGCCGGTGCCAACGTCAACGTCCTGAACGGCGCGGACGGCCTGGGCGAGATCGCCGCCGGCCTGGTCTCCCAGGGTCTGACCATCCTCGACTCGGTCCGGCAGAACCTGAACGGCCAGGACGCCACCGACGGCCGCCGCACCGAGGAGAACCCCGGCAGCGGCCTGCTCCAGCTGCGCTCGGGCAAGGACAGGAAGTCGGGCGACGGGCCGGTGGACGTCGACTAGCCGCTCCGCGGGTGGTGCCGCGATGGGCCGTCTCTCGTCCGCGGCGCCATCGTGGCTGGTCGCTGCGGTTCCCCGCGCCCTTTGGAGCGCGGGGAACCGCAGCGACTTCGTACGCGGCCCGGCCTGCCATAACGTAGAGGGTGATCACCATCTGACCGGGAGCCCCCCCCATGACCGGTAGCCGCCGGAAGAGACCCGCCGAAGTCTCCGACGCCATCGAGCCCCCGCGCGACGTCGAACTGGTCGTCGGCGTGGTGTCGGTGACGATGCTGGTCGAGGCCCTGGGGGTGCTGTCCGGGTCCGACGTGTGGCTGCTCGGGCTGCTGGTCTTCCTGCCGGGGACGGCGTCGGCGCTGTGCACCGTCCGGCAGACCGGGTTCGTCGCCGCCTGGACATCGCTCGTCGTCACCACCACCGCAGTGGTGCGGGCCCCGGTCGGCGGGCACTGGCTCGACCGGCTGCTGCTGGTGCTGTTCACCCTCGCGCTGGCGGTGGCCTCCGTCTACGCCTGTCAGAGGCGCATCAGGCGCGAGCACGAGATGCTGCGGCTGCGCTCCACCGCCGCGGCCATGCAGCGGCACATCCTGCATCCGCTGCCCCTGGTCACCGACGATGTCCTGGTCAACGGCGTCTATGAGCCCGTGCAGGAGGACCGGCTCGTCGGCGGCGACATCTACGACGTCGTCGACTCGCCCTTCGGCACCCGGGTGCTGATCGGCGACGTACAGGGCAAGGGGCTGGCCGCCGTGGGCGCCGCGTTCGCCGTCATCGGCGCGTTCCGTGAGGCGGCCCACCGGGAGCCCACGCTCACCGCGCTCGTCGACGCCCTGGACGCCGCGGTCGTACGGCACAACTCCTACGCCGAACAGACCGGCGACGACGAGCGGTTCGTCACCGCGCTGATCATCGGCGTCGACGCGGGCGACGAGGTGCAGGTGGTCAACTGCGGCCACATTCCTCCCCGGTTGATGCACGAGGGCCTCGTCACCACACCGCCGCTGGACTCCGGCGTCCCGCTCGGTCTCGCCGAACTGGCAGCCGAACCCACGACCGTGGACTGGTTCGACTTCCCGGCCGGTTCGACGCTGCTGCTGACCACCGACGGCCTCACCGAGACCCGCGCCGACGACGGAACGTTCTACCCGCTCGACGAGCGACTGGCGAAGCACCTCGGCCTCTCCCCCACCGAACTGCCCCGGGCGCTGCACGAGGACGCCCTCGCGTTCACCGACGCCGACCGCCGGCACGACGACATCGCCGTCCTGACCGTCCGCCGCTCCCCGCGCCTGTGAGCACCACCTTGCCCGGTTCGGCCCTCCTGCCCGTGCCGGTTAGCATCAGAGCTCCGGCGTGGCTCCCAGCAGAGGCGACAGAACATGGATCCGGCCGCGGTCTCCCCGCCCCCTGCGGGCGTCAGCCTGCGCCAGTTGCTGATGACCCTGGGCGACTCACTGGTGGAGGTGCAGGCCGCTCCCGCCGGACTGGACGTCGGGATCCAGAGCGTGGCGCTGCTCGATCCCGAGGACCCGCCGACGGCGCAGCCGGGCGAGCTGGTCCTGGTCATCGGTGCACGCGGCCGGGCCGCCTTTCCCGCGCTGCGGGCCGCCGGACGCGACGGGGCCGCCGCCGTGGTGGTCAAACTGGGCGGTGCCGGGCAGGCCGCCGCCCTCAGCGAGACCGCCGCCGAGGCCGGGGTCGCACTGCTCTCGCTGCGCGGCGAGGCACGCTGGGAGCAGGTGAGCGCACTGGCCCGCGCCGCCCTCGACGAAGCACCGCCGGGCGCGTACGAGGCAGCGGCCGAGGAGGGCGACCTGTTCTCGCTCGCCCAGACGACCGCGGTGCTGACCGGCGGCATCGTCAGCATCGAGGACGCCGCCAACCGCGTGCTGGCCTACTCCCGCTCAACCGACTCCGACGAGATCGACGACCTGCGACGGCGCTCCATCCTCGGCTGGCAGGGCCCTGAGGCGTATCTGGCGAAGCTGCGCGAGTGGGGCGTCTTCCAGCATCTGCACTCCAGCGACAAGGTCATCGGTATCGACAGCCATCCGGAGCTGGGCATCCGGCGCCGGCTGGCGGTGGCCATCCGCTCCGGCGAGCGGCAGCTGGGCACCATCTGGGTGCAGGAGGGCTCGACGCCGCTGTCCGAGCACTCGGACCGGGCGCTGCTGGGCGCCGCCCGGGTCGCCGCGCACCACCTGGTGCGCCGCCGCCGGGAACTCTCCGACGACCTGACCCTCACCCGTACCCTGCTGGCCGGACTCCTGGAGGGAAGCACCGGACCCCAGCCGCTAGCCACCCATCTCGGCCTCGACGCCAGCCGCCCGGCCGCCGTCCTGGGCTTCTCGTACGGGACCGCCGAGGCGGTCACCGCCCCCGAGCTGACCCACACCGAGGTCACCAACCTGATCTCGGTGCAGATCGCAGCCCGGCACCGCAGCGCCCTGGTCACCCAGGTCGACCCGCGTATCTACGTGCTGCTGCCCCAGCTTCCCCGCAGCATCGACACGGACACCCTGCGCAGCTGGGCGCAGGAGATCACCGACGCCGCCCACCGCCACCTGGGCCTGCCGCTGCGCGGCTCGATCGGCTGCCTGGTGTCCGGGCTCGGCCGGGCCCCCGACTCGCGCCGCGAGGCCGACCGCATTCTCGACGCGATGCCGGGCGCCGGCGTCGCCGCCGCGGTCGCCGCTCTGCCGGACATCCAGGCGGAGGTACTGATCAGCGAAATGCTGACGCTGCTCTCCGCCCACCCCGAGATACGGGACCCACGGCTGACCGCACTGGTCGCCCACGACAGCCGGCACCAGGGCCGACTCGCCGAGTCCCTGCTGTCCTACCTCAACTGCTTCGGTGACGTCCGGGCGGCCGCCACCCAGCTGCATGTGCACCGCAACACGCTGCGCTACCGCATCCGCCGGGCCGAGGAGCTGACCGGTCTCGATCTGAGCCGCCCCGACCAGCGGCTGCTGGCCATGCTCCAGCTGCGGCTGCCGCCCGGCGTCTGAGCCCGGCTTCGCATTGTCCGGCCGTACAGCCATCGGGGACGACTTCGTCCCCGGGAACAAACACCTCCGCCCACAGCCGCCCATACGCTTGCGCAAATCCATTTCCGCAAGTGAAACGGATCACTTCCCGCAAGGGAACGGAACGCGGCGCGGACCCCGCCCCCGCGGCCCTCCCCACCACTCAATGGATGTCGACATGACTACACGTCCCCCTGGTGCTGCGGCTCCTGCCACAGCTCCTCCCACCAGTGGTCAGACTCCCGAGCAGGCAGCCCTGCGGCCTGGTCTCAAGAACCGCCATCTGTCGATGATCGCCATCGGCGGGGTGATCGGCGCCGGTCTCTTCGTCGGCTCCGCCTCCGGCATCGCCGCCGCCGGGCCCGGCATCCTGCTCTCGTACGCGCTGGTCGGCGCCCTGGTCGTGTTCGTGATGCGGATGCTCGGCGAGATGGCCGCGGCGAACCCGAGCTCCGGCTCCTTCTCCGCCTACGCGGACCGGGCGCTCGGCCGGTGGGCCGGGTTCTCGATCGGCTGGCTGTACTGGTTCTTCTGGGTCGTCGTGCTCGCCGTGGAGGCGACCGCGGGCGCCAAGATCCTCGAAGGGTGGATTCCCGCCGTACCGCAGTGGGGATGGGCTCTGATCGTGATGCTCGTCCTCACCATCACGAACCTGGCCTCGGTCGGTTCCTTCGGCGAGTTCGAGTTCTGGTTCGCCGGCATCAAGGTCGTCGCCATCACCGGCTTCATCGTCCTCGGCGGCCTGGCGATCTTCGGTGTGCTGCCCGGCTCCGACCATGCCGCCACAGGCTTCGACAACCTCACCTCGCACGGCGGCTTCCTGCCGAACGGCCCCGGTGCGATCCTCACCGGCATCCTGCTGGTCGTCTTCTCCTTCATGGGCAGCGAGATCGTCACCCTCGCCGCCGGCGAGTCCCCCAACGCACGGCAGGCGGTCGCCAAGGCCACCCGGAGCGTGATCTGGCGGGTCGGCGTCTTCTACGTCGGCTCGATCCTCGTCGTGGTCTCGCTGTTGCCGTGGAACGACCCCTCGATCGCGAAGAAGGGCTCGTACGTGGCGGCCCTCGACTCGATCGGTATCCCGCACGCCGGCCAGATCATGAACTTCATCGTGCTGACCGCCGTGCTGTCCTGTCTCAACTCCGGCCTCTACACCGCCTCCCGGATGGCGTTCTCCCTCGGGCAGCGTGGCGACGCCCCGCGCTCCTTGGTGCGGACGAACTCCCGCGGTGTCCCCCAGCCCGCGATCCTGGCCTCGGTGGCCTTCGGTTTCATCGCGGTCGGCTTCAACTACCTGTGGCCGGACACGGTCTTCCAGTTCCTGCTGAACTCCTCCGGCGCGGTCGCGCTCTTCGTCTGGCTGGTCATCTGCTTCTCGCAGCTGCGGATGCGGGGGATCATCCTGCGCGAGAACCCGGAGAAGCTCGTCGTCCGCATGTGGCTCTTCCCCTATCTGACCTGGGCCACCATCGGGATGATCTCCTTCGTCCTGCTCTACATGCTCACCGACGACAGCAAGGGCGGCGGACGCGTCCAGGTACTGCTCTCGGTGCTCGTGGCCGCTCTGGTGGTCGCGATCTCCCTGGTTCGCGAACGCATCCGCCGGAACGCCACCCAGGACGCACTCGCGTCCCGGTAGCCGCGGCGAACCGCCGCACCTTCTTCGGGGCTCCCCGCCGCTGCGGTGGGGAGCCCCGGCGCGTCAACTGCCCTCATCCGGCAGGAGGTTCACTGACATCAGGTGTGAGCATCCACACCTCCTTCACCATTGCGCCACCCGCCTCCGCACGGCAGAGTGTTCGAACTGTTGGACGCGGCAAGCGAGTTGCTTGTACACGTCACGGCACGGCGTCACGGACGAGGCGGAAGGAAGACGTGTGAGCCCGATTTCGGTCCGGGGACTGGCAGTGGCCTCGGCCTCCGCGGTCACCGCTGTCGGAAGCGTCGTCGGCGCCGCCTCCCCCGGCACCACGCAGACGAACGACGCCGAAGCGACGGCAGCCGGCTCGACGCTGCTCGCGGACCTGCCCGCAGGGCAGCAGGCCCAGGTGCAGACCGCGTCCCTGACGCAGCAGGCCGACGCCCAGGCCGTCCAGGCGGACGCGAGCGCCAGGAAGGGCGCCGAGGAGGCGGCCCGCAGGGCTGCCGCCGAGACCGCGGTCGCGAAGAAGGAAGCCGCGGAGAAGGCCGCCAAGGAGCGGACCGAAGCCAAGACGGCCCCCGCCCACAGCAGCGCCGTCGTCCCGGCCAAGAGCTCGTACACCGTCGCCGAGATCCAGGCCATAGCCCGGCAGATCGTGCCCAGTGGCCAGTTCCAGTGCTTCAGCAACATCGTGGACCGCGAGTCCGGCTGGAACATGCAAGCCCTCAACGCCTCCTCCGGCGCCTACGGCCTCATGCAGGCGCTGCCCGGATACAAGTACGCGGCCGCCGGCTCGGACTGGCACACCAACCCCGCCACCCAGATCAAGTGGGGCCTGAACTACATGAACAGCACGTACGGCAGCCCCTGCCAGGCCTGGAGCTTCTGGCAGACCCACCACGCGTACTGACCAGCCCGGACGCCACACACAAGAAGGGTCCTCACAGGCATCTGCCTGCGAGGACCCTTCGCACCGTCGGGACGACAGGATTTGAATCCGTTTCCTTCGGGTCGGGACGCTCGGACGAACACGATGCCGATCCTCTGGCACGGACCGCACGAGCAGCCGGGCAAGCGGGATCTGACGATGGCGTTCGTGGTCGCGGTGCCGCAGACGTGCGAGCTGCTGGCCATGGCTGCAGTGGCGCTCGGGCCCGGTATTCGTGGGGTCGTTCTCCAGCGACCTGCTGGTCGGGCCGGGGCCGCTCTTGCGCCCCGAGCACCTCTCTGCCGTCGTCCACGCGGCGCGAACGGCCGCTTGGCCGCTTGGCCGCTTGGCCGCTTGGCCGCTTGGCCGCTTGGCCGGCTTCGCCCGTCCCGTGCCGCCTCAGGCATCGAGGCTGTACGCGGAGTCGGTGTCCCCGGGTGGCGGTGCCACTGCGACGGCCCCGGACCGCTGTGCCTTGTGATGGGTGTTGCGGGTGCGGCGGTGGAAGGTGAGAAGTGCCAGGAGCGCCGCGCCGGTGAACCACAGGAGCTCGATGGCGAGGTGGGTGGGGGTCGGGGTGGTGGAGAAGCCCGCGGCCGTGGCGGCCTGGGAGGCGCCGTAGGACGGCAGGAAACGAATGAGGGAGCTGTCGGCCCCAGAGCTCCACATGGGGTTGGGCAGGAGGACGTCGATGACGCTGATCATGATCAAGGCGAACATGCCTTCGACTTCCCGGCGCAGGACAGATCCGAGGACGACGCCGATTGCGCCGTAGGTCATGGCGGCGCAGAAGAGGGCGGCGGCGAGCTGGAGGGGCTGTTTGGGTGTCCAGGAGAGGCAGGTGACGGCGGCGGCGTAGACGGCGATGAAAGCGGAAGTGAGGGTGAGGCAGGTCGCTTTGGCGGCGATGAGGTGGAGGCGGGGGTATCCGGCCATGGCCAGGCGACGGTCGAAGCGGTGGCCGGTGAAGGTGGCGGCGAACATCATGAAGCCCGTGATCAGGGTGACCGCGTTGATGGCGCCGGTGATTTGGGTGAGTTCGTTGCCGGCCGGTGCCAGGTGTTGTCCGGTGGAGCGCAGGTGGAGAGGTGCGGCCCGCTCAGGGATGGCCGCGTATGCGAGCGAGATCCAGAGGGGGATGTAGAGAACGATCAGCAGCATGGCGAAACGGTTGCGGCTGTGCTCGACCAGGTCGTACCGGGCGGCGGTCGCATACAGGGCCAGGTGTCGTCTCATGCCCCCGCCGTTTCGTACGGTTGGAGGACACCGCAGTCCAGGCGCCAGAGCTCGTCGAGGCGTTCGATGTCATAGGCCAGGTGGGAGACGACCAGGACGGAGCGGCCGGCATCACGAAGGCGAGCGGCCAGGTCCCAGAAGCGCCGGTAGGTGTCCCAGTCGAAACCCTGGTACGGCTCGTCGAGCAGCAGGACTTGCGGATCGTGCATGAGGGCCAGGGTCAGGTTCAGCTTCTGCCGGGTGCCGCCGCTGAGCACTCCGGCACGGTCGTCGGCGTAACCGGAGAAGCGCAGGACATCCATGATCTCTTCCGCATGCTCCAGGTCGGGCAGTTGGAAGGCCGCCTTGAAGTACAGCAGGTGCTGGCGGACGGTGAGGGCGTCGTTGAGGACCACTTCCTGCGGGCAGTAGCCGAAGCGGCCCGGGTGCCGGACGGTTCCGCGCTGCGCCCGCAGCTCACCGGCCAGGATTTTCAGCAGCGTCGACTTGCCGGCACCGTTCTCGCCCACGATCCCGGACAGCCTGCCCGGCTGCAGGTCCAGGTCGACGCCGCGCAGGACGTCACGTCGGCCGTAGGCGTGTCGCAGGCCCCGTACTTCCATTTCCTGTCCCCCTTCGTTCCCCCTTCGATCCGGCACGTCTTCAACGGCCGACGGACAAGAGCGGATACGAGGCGTCAACGTCTGCTTCGTCGTGCCATTCGATCGAGCAGGGGACCCATGGGACTACCGAGTCCTCCGCGTGTTCCACGAGGGCAGTTGCTCGAAGACGGCGACGGCTTCCTCGTGCCAGTGCCGGCGCCAGGACGCGGCTTCCGCGGAGGCGGCTTCGGCGTGCCGGTCGATGGCCGATTGCAGGTGGTGGTGCACTCCGCGGCGATAGGCGATATCGCGGATACGGTCAATGGTCTGCGGTGTGCAGTCGGGACTCCCGAGAGCGGCCTTGACGGTGTCGTGCTCGTCCGCGTCGGTGGCGGCGAGAAGGTCACGGACCAGGTAGGTGCGGCGGCCGGCCCGCAGGTCGGCGCCGATGGGCTTGCCGGTGACATCCGGGTCGCCGAAGAGGTCGAGGTAGTCGTCCCGCATCTGACCGCTGATGCCGGCCAGCGCGGCGTAGCGGCGCAGGCTCTCCTCATGCTCGGCCAGGTCCTCGCCCGCGGCCAGGAGGCCCAGGCGCAGGGGGGCGAGGATGGAGTAGCGGGCGGTCTTGTACTCGCACACGGTCTCCAGCAGCCCCTCATCAGCCGAGGAGGTGACGTCGCGTTCGAGGTCAAGGATCTGGCCGATGACGGTATCCGTCGTCACGCCGAGTTGGACGTCGAGCATGGCCTGCTTGCGATCGGCGGGGAGGTCTGCCTGGACCAGCACGCGCAGGGCCAGGAAACCGGCGAGATCACCGATCATCATGGCCAGTCCCAGCGCGGCCTGCGGGTTCTCCGGGAGGTCTTCGCGGCACGCGTAGTACGTGGAGAGGCCACCGCGGCGCAAGGGTGAGTCGTCGATGATGTCGTCAAGGACGAGCGCGTGGCTGTGGAGCAGCTCAAGACTCAGCGCGGCCTCCAGCAGTCCTGGCACCTCCTCCTCCGTGACGAGGCGTGCCGCCTCGTAGAGCAAGGCGATCCGGATCCGCTTCCCGCCGCGCAGCGACAATTCCGCCAGCAATTGCAGACACCGGGGCGTGAAGTGGCCGAGCCGTGAGCCGCCCACGTCACCGGCGAGCTCGGCGAAGTACTTCTCGAAGGACACATCGAAGCGCCGCTGGTGACCGACGGCACGCTCCAAGGCGGTGAGGACACTGCTGTTCATCTTCGTTCGGGCCGGCCTTCCTCATGGATGTCGGTGGCCAGCCTGCCATCGCCGCGGAACATGCCGCGACGGTTGTCGGTGGCCGGCGAGGCAGTGGCCGGTGTCAGGCTCGTGGCGCGGGGCCGCTGGAGGCGCTCCTCACGCTTCCACGCGCCCCTGGCGCGCGCCATGCGCGTCTCGGCTGACCATCATGTGCGTGATCACCGCTCCTACGATGGCGGTGCCGTGGTGATCTGCCGTCTGAGAGGGCGGGCGATTGTGGGTACTTGTTCCAGCCGCCGGAGCACTGCCCGGCCCGTCGGCCGCCGCGGCCCGTTGCCTGGGCACATCGCTGTCATCCTGGACGGGAACCGCCGCTGGGCCAAAGCAGCTACCCGCGACTCGGCCTGGGGGTACATGCAGGGAGGCGACAGGGCCCTGCAGTTCCTCAGCTGGTGTGACGCTGCAGGAGTCGGAGTCGTGACGCTGTACGCGGTGTCCCTGGACAACCTGCGGCGCAGAGACGACTCCGTCGCCGCCAGTCTGCGGGCGGTGACCGAGACGCTGCGGCAGCTCGCCCGGGAAGCCCGCTGGCGCATCCGGCTGATCGGCAGAATCGATCTGCTCGACGCTCAGATCGTGCGGCAGCTGCGGGCCGCGGTGGACCTCGCCGGAGCTGCGAGTGGGCCGACGGTGAACATCGCACTCGCTTACAGCGGACGAGAAGAGATCCTCCAGGCCCTGCAACAGCTGCTCTCCACTCCGGGGGGCATCGCCCAGGCACAGGCCGGGCTTACTCAGGACCTGCTCGCCCGTCATCTCTACACAGGCGGACTTCCCGACCCGGACCTCATCATCCGCACCTCTGGCGAACAACGCCTGTCCGACTTCATGACCTGGCAGTCCACCTACAGCGAACTGTATTTCTGCGACACAGCCTGGCCCGGATTCGACGAGCGCCACTTCGAGCAGGCACTCGATCACTTCGCGTCCTGCTGTCGCCGCTACGGACAATGACAGCGCCGGATTCGGCGTTCGGG
The DNA here is from genome assembly GCF_021261325.1 of Streptomyces guryensis. GTDB lineage: Bacteria > Actinomycetota > Actinomycetes > Streptomycetales > Streptomycetaceae > Streptomyces > Streptomyces guryensis. Next base: position 121,473 of record NZ_JAJSBI010000030.1, read on the forward strand.
ACAGCGACCCCGCGCGAGGGTGTGTTCACTGCTGCACGGCCGGCACTCGCACGGTCCTCGACCATGATCGGGCCCCCACCTGGCAAGCGAGCGCGGTCAGCCCTCGCGCCCCCAAGGTCACCGGGCGGGTGAAGACGTCATAACCACGCCGTTCGACCTCGGCCAGCAGGACTCGGTGGTTCTCGATGACCGCCCATAGGAAAGGCCTGCAACGAGGATGGATCAGCTCGGTCACCTCGACCCCGCGGGCAAACAACTCACGGGCACGCTGCACCTCGAAGCGGACCAGGCGGCGCAGTTGGGGCGTGGGTCGAGTCGAGCGCAGCTCATCAAGGGTTACGTTGTAGCGCTGCAAGTCCTCGGTCGGCAGGTAGACCCGGCCCATGCGGATGTCCTCCGCGATGTCCCGTACGAAGTTGGTCAGCTGCAAGGCCACAACAAGCTCGGCCATCGCGTCGTCGGCTCGAGCACGGATCGGCTCCACCAGCCGCAGAACCATGCGCCCGACCGGCCCATCGATCATTTCGATGTAACCGCGAAGCTCGTGCCAGGTCGCGTACTCGTTCACCTCCAGATCTGCGAGCCACCCGGCCAGCATCGTCTCGACATCATCGAGATCGAACCGGTACACCTGCGCGGTGTGGGCGAACGCCTGCCCCAGCGGATCGGTGCACTGGCCGCGGCGTAGATCTGTGAGAGTCCGCTGACGCCACACCTCATACCTGCCGGCGCGTTCCTGAGGGTCGCCGCTGTCCAACAGCTGATCGGCCCACCGGCCCAACGCATAGACGGCCCAGGCGTGTGGCCGTTTGCCCGCAGGCAGCAGCAACGAGCCCGCCCAATGAGCGACTCTGTCGGGAATCTTGAGGACGGCAGTTAACGATCGTGATGTTGCGTCAGGCTCGTTGGAACGTCCCGCCCTCGTTCCCCAGGAGCCCGATGTGTCCCTCCAACCTCACTCCGGA
>NZ_JAJSBI010000031.1 GCF_021261325.1 Streptomyces guryensis
GTGTTTCGGTGGTTATAGCGTGAGGGAAACGCCCGGTTACATTCCGAACCCGGAAGCTAAGCCTTACAGCGCCGATGGTACTGCAGGGGGGACCCTGTGGGAGAGTAGGACGCCGCCGAACAATCATTCAATGGGTTGGACCCCGAACTTCGGTTCGGGGTCCAACCCTTTTTTGTTCTCCGTCACTTGAAGTTCACGTTGCGCAACCACCATCCGAAGCATGGGTACTGCTGCAATGCTCAGGGCCGCCGGCGTCGGAGTCGGTGACGAGGTTGTCGTGCCGGGCTTCGGGAACTCCGAGGTCGCCGGGGCCGTCGCCCTCGCCGGCGCACAGCCGGTGTTCGCCGACATAGATCCGCTGACGTACTGCCTCGACCCGGCCGCTGTCGAGGCAGCCGTAACTCCGCGGACTGCGGCGGTCGTTGTCGTACACCGCTTCGGTCGGCCCGCCGACATCGCGCGGCTGCACGGTGTGGGGCAGCGGCACGGGCTTCTGGTGCTGGAGCAGGGGGAGTCCGAGGCGCCGTACGACGAGATCGCTCAGCGGAGGGAGCGGGCCGCCTATCTCGACGCCAAGTTGAGGGGTGTGTGGACGCCCGACGGCGGTGACGGGCACACCTATCAGCAGTACGTCGTGCGGGTGCCGGGTAACGGGCGGCCGGATCGGGATGCCTTCGCTCGGGCCGTGCGGGCCAGGGGAGTTGACTGCCGGGTGCCGGTGAAGACGCCTGTGCACCGGCTGCCGGAATTCCGCCGGTGCGTGTCGTTGCCGGAGACCGAGCGGGCCGCCGACGAGACCCTCGCGTTGCCCGTGGACGCCGCGTTGACGAAGCGGGACATGCAGCGGATCGTGGGCGCGTGCAATGCGCTGGGCGGGCTGCTTCAGCCTGCCTTCTGATCAGGCGGTAGGCACTGGGCGACGCGGTTGGGAGCACGTGTCTGTTCGGGGTATGATCTATTCCGTTGCCGAGAGGGAAAACCTCCAAGGTGACAGGCCCCTATAGCTCAGTCGGTAGAGCGTCTCCATGGTAAGGAGAAGGTCAACGGTTCGATTCCGTTTGGGGGCTCCACTCGAAAGGCCCCGCCCAATTGGGCGGGGCCTTTTTCGTATTCGTGGGTTCCTCAGTCCTTGTGGAGGCCCGGGACCCGCATCGCCAGAATGGCCATGTCATCGGACGGGGCGTCGGACGCGAAGCGTTCCACCGCGCGCATGATGCGGGCGGCCACCGCGCCGGCGGTCAGGCCCGTACAGGTGGTGAGGACGTCGGTGAGGCCGTCGTCGCCGAGCATGCGGGTGCCCTCACGGCGCTCCGTGACACCGTCTGTGACGCACAGGAGGACGTCGCCCGGGTCGAGGGTGACTGTCTGCTCGTAGAGCTCCAGGTCGTCCATGACGCCGAGGAGCGGCTGGGGCTCGGCTGCCGGTTCGACCGTGCCGTCCTGGCGCAGACGGAGCGGGAGGGGGTGTCCGGCGCAGACCACCTTCAGTTCCGCGCTGCCGTCCTCCTGCGGCCGTAGCTCGCCGTAGAGGAGCGTCAGGAAACGGCTGCGGGCGCCCTCGTCGAGAATGGCCGAGTTCAGTCGCTCCAGGACCGCGGGGCCGCTGAGGCCCTCGCGGGCCAGGAGGCGGAGTGCGTGCCGGGCGAGGCCCGTGACGGCCGCCGCGTTGGGGCCCGTACCGCAGACGTCGCCGATGGCGAAGCCGTAGGCGCCGTCGCTGATCGGGAAGAGGTCGTAGAAGTCGCCGCCGACCTCGTTGCCCTCGCCGGCCGCGCGGTAGATGACCTCGACCTCCACGCCACCGATCTCCGGGAGTTCCGGGGGCAGGAGGCTGCGCTGGAGGGCCTGGCTGATGGCCGTGCGCTCCGAGTACAGGCGGGCGTTGTCGAGGGCCAGGGCGGCCCGGCGGCTCAAGTCCTCGGCCAGTTCCAGGATTTCCTGGCGGAAGTGTTCGTCGGTGGGCTTGCCGAGGGTCAGCATGCCGATGACTCGGTTACGCGCCACCAGGGGCAGCACGACCGTCTCGCCACCGACCGCGGAGGCGGTGGCGAGCGTGGGGCCGATGCCCGAGGCGATCTGACGGGTCGGGCCGCCGCTCAGGCCGAGGCTGCGCATGGAGCTGCGTAGGGCCGCCTGGTGCGCGACCTCGCCGGGGGCCGACCAGACGCGGGCGCCGGGGGTCGGTACCGGGTCGGGCGGCGGGACCTTCGAGAGCAGCGACTTGATGCCGTCGATGAGTTCCTCGTCCTCGTGCAGGACGTACGACAGGTACGGCTCGGAGGCCTGGTCGGCGATCGTGTAGACGGCGCACCAGGTGGCGAGGGTGGGGACCGTCATCTGGGCCATCAGGGCCAGGGTCTGGTCGCGGTCCAGGGTGCCGGCCAGGAGGTCGGAGGCCTCGACGAGGAAGCTCAGCGAGCCTCGGCGCAGGCGTTCCAGTTCGCCGAGGCGGGCCGACTCGACGGCCAACGCGATCCGGTCGGCCGCGAATTGGAGGCGCAGGGCCTCTTCGTTCGAGTATCTGCCGGGGCTCTCGGCCGCCACGCCGAGGGAGCCGGTGAGGCGGCCCTCGACCTTCAGGGGGACCGTGACGACCGAGCGCATGCCCGTGCCCCTGAGGAGCGGAACGGCGCCGGGTACGGCCGTGAGGTCGTCGTGGACGGCCGGCATGCGGGCCGAGCCGTAGCGGCCGGGGCCCGCCTCGACGGGCACGCGCGCGAAGCGCTGGCGGGCGGAGGGCAGGCCCGTGGAGGCACGGACCTCCAGCTCCGTTTCGTCGTCGGTCGCGAGGAGCAGGAAGGCGGAGTCGGCGTCGAGCATGTCGCGGGCGCGTTCCACCGTGCGCTGCAGGAGGCCGTCGAGGTCGTCCGGGGCCGGAGAGCCGATGAACACCTCGAAGGGGTCGGTGCTCTGGCCGTCGGCGGTGGGTGAGGCGTCGGAAGCCGGGATGCGCATGGGGGTCTGCAGCACGGCCCGCTCATGGTCCCGGACGAGGAGGCAGACGGTGGACGGCTCGCCGCCCGTGTCACGGACGCGGAGGTGGGAGGCGTACACGGGGGTGACGCGCCCGTTGGCGCCCCTTATGCCGTAACTGCCCTCCCAGCGGGAGAGCTGGAGTGCCTCAGCGATGCCGGTGCTGGTGCCCGGGGTGTGCGGCCAGGCGGCGAGATCGGTAAGAGGCTTTCCGATCACCTGTTCGGCGGGGTAGCCGAAGAGTTCCTCCGCGTCCTCGTTCCACGAGGTGATGGAGCCGCCGCGGTCGATCTGGACCACCGCGACACGGACCCGGCCGTCGGCGAGGGGGAGGAGGTCGGCGGGCAGGGACGGGCCGGCGGCGCGGGTGCCCACCGCGCGCTCGGGGAGGTCGAGCTGGAACCAGACCTGCTTGTGGGTGGGTGTGTACTCGACGCCCCAGCGGCTTGCGAGGGCGGCGCACAGCTGGAGTCCCCGGCCGCCCTCCCGGTCGGGGCTGCCCATGTTGACGGGGTGCCCCTGGAGGGGGATCTCCCGCTCGGGATACCGGTCGGCCACCTCGATCCGTACGCCTTCGTCGCTGCGCAGGCACAGGACGTCCGCGGAGGTGCCCGCGTGCACCACGGCGTTGGTGACCAGCTCACTGGTGAGGACCACGGCGTCGTCGACGATGTCGGCGAAGCCCCAGCCCTGGAGGGTGTCGCGGACGAAGGAGCGGGCGGTCGCTACCGATCGTCCGACAGGCTCGAAGCTGGCGGCCGCGCGCGCGGTGATCACAGAACTCCTCGTCCGGTTGTCGACGGGCAGGGCTGCCTGGCCGACCGGCTCGTGCCGCTGATGCGGCAGACCGCCCGTCGGCCGGGGGTCCGGGGGCTGTTCCCCCGGGATCAGTCCGGTGGTCATGTGTGCGGCCGCCCCTCCGATGCCCGCTCGTTCTCGTGCCACCGCCCAGGCCGGACGGACCGGCGTGGCTGGACAGCCGCATGCAAGGTTACTTACCTTCGACGGCCATGCGGATGCCGGTCTGCAGTGTTTCCGCCCAGAGGGTGTGCGGACGATGTGCGAAGCTGCCGAACTGTTATGGCCGGGTTCAGGCAGGGTGAAACACTGGGCAAGCTTCTTGTGAAGGTCCGGACAGGCCGAGTGGCTTCCGCGTGCAGTGGGCAGCAGCCCGTGGTGCGGCCTGGTACATCGGGCAGAGGCAAGCAGCAGTAACTGGTACGTCCAGCGGTAGTACCGGAGCACAGCAGTAACGGTCGACCCCTGCGGGAGGGACACAGTGGAGTCTGGCGCAGCGACGCGGGGCACTAAGACGCGCGCGAAAGGCGGACAGTCCCTGAACAACCAGCGCAAACCGCGTGGCGGGACCACCGCGGTGGACACGGCGTCTTTGAACCGACTGCTGGCGGCTCTCGTGGCGATGCGCGACGGGAACTTCCGGAAGCGGCTCACGGTGTCCGGAGACGGCGTGATGTCGGAGATCGCGGCGGTTTTCAATGAGGTGGCCGACCGCAATCTGCATTTGACGGGCGAGCTGTCGCGGGTGCGGCGCATGGTGGGCCGCGAGGGCAAGCTCACCGAACGGCTGGAGACGGGTGCTTATGAGGGCTCCTGGGTGGCCGCCATCGAGGCGTCCAACGCGCTCGTGGACGACCTCGTACGGCCCGTCTCCGAGGTCGGCCGGGTGCTGTCGGCGGTCGCGGAGGGCGATCTCTCGCCGCGTATGGAGCTGCGGACGCAGGCGCCGGACGGGACCGGGCATCCGCTGCGCGGGGAGTTCCTCAAGGTCGGACGGACTGTAAACAACCTTGTCGACCAGCTGTCGACCTTCACCGACGAGGTCACGCGCGTGGCCAGCGAGGTGGGCACCGAGGGCAAGCTGGGCGGGCAGGCACGCGTGCGTGGCATGTCGGGTTCGTGGAAGGACCTCACGGACTCCGTCAACACGATGGCGTACCGGCTGACCGCCCAGGTGCGGGACATCGCGCTGGTGACGACCGCGGTGGCCAAGGGTGATCTGTCGCGGAAGGTCACGGTTCACGTCGCAGGCGAGATGCTGGAGCTCAAGAACACCGTCAACACGATGGTGGACCAGCTGTCGTCCTTCTCCTCCGAGGTGACGCGAGTCGCCCGCGAGGTGGGCACGGAGGGCGAGCTCGGCGGCCAGGCCCAGGTGCCGGGTGTGGCCGGCGTGTGGAAGGACCTCACCGATTCGGTGAACCTCATGGCCGGCAACCTGACGGCCCAGGTACGCGGGATCGCCCAGGTCACCACCGCGGTCGCCAACGGCGACCTGTCGCAGAAGGTCACCGTCTCCGCGCGGGGCGAGGTCGCTCAGCTCGCGGACACGATCAATCAGATGACGGAGACGCTGCGGATCTTCGCGGACGAGGTCACGCGCGTCGCCAACGAGGTCGGCGCCGCGGGCCAGCTGGGCGGTCAGGCGAACGTGCCGGGCGCGGCTGGTACGTGGAAGGACCTGACGGACTCCGTCAACACGGTGTTCCGGAATCTGACCATTCAGGTGAGGGACATCGCTGCCGTCACCACGGCGGTGGCCAACGGTGACCTCTCCCAGAAGGTCACCGTGGACGTGGCCGGCGAGATGCTCGAGCTGAAGAACACCGTCAACGGCATGGTGGATCAGCTGTCGTCCTTCGGTTCCGAGGTCACGCGAGTGGCGCGCGAGGTCGGTGTCGAGGGTGAGCTGGGCGGTCAGGCGCAGGTGCCGGGCGCGGCCGGTACCTGGAAGGACCTGACCGACTCGGTCAACACCGCATTCCGCAACCTCACCGGACAGGTGCGCAACATCGCCCAGGTGACGACGGCGGTGGCCAACGGCGATCTGTCGCAGAAGGTCACCGTGGACGTCTCCGGCGAGATGCTCCAGCTGAAGAACACCGTGAACACGATGGTGGACCAGCTGTCGTCCTTCGCCGATCAGGTGACGCGGATGGCCCGGGACGTGGGTACGGAGGGCCGGCTGGGCGGCCAGGCTGTCGTACCGGGTGTGGCCGGTACCTGGAAGGAACTCACCGACTCCGTCAACGGGATGGCCGGCAACCTGACCGCTCAGGTGCGCAACATCGCCCAGGTGACCACGGCGGTCGCCCGGGGTGACCTCTCGCAGAAGATCGACGTCGACGCGCGCGGCGAGATCCTGGAGCTGAAGAACACCATCAACACGATGGTCGACCAGCTCTCCGGGTTCGCCGACCAGGTGACCCGGGTGGCCCGTGAGGTGGGCACGGAGGGCCGCCTCGGCGGTCAGGCGCAGGTGCCCGGTGTGGCAGGCGTGTGGCGCGACCTGACCGACTCCGTGAACGGTATGGCAGGAAACCTTACGGCCCAGGTGCGCAACATCGCCCAGGTCGCCACCGCGGTCGCCCGCGGTGACCTCTCGCAGAAGATCACCGTGGACGCGCGCGGTGAGATTCTGGAGCTGAAGAACACGCTGAACACGATGGTGGACCAGCTGTCGTCGTTCGCGGAGGAGGTCACCAGGGTCGCCCGTGAGGTGGGCACGGAGGGGCAGCTCGGCGGGCAGGCCGAGGTCCAGGGTGTCTCCGGCACCTGGAAGGACCTCACGCAGTCCGTGAACTTCATGGCGAACAACCTGACCATCCAGGTGCGCAACATCGCCGAGGTCACGACCGCCGTCGCCAAGGGTGACCTGTCCAAGAAGATCACTGTTGACGCGAAGGGCGAGATTCTTGAGCTCGTCACGACGGTCAACACCATGGTCGACCAGCTGTCGAGCTTCGCCGAGCAGGTGACCCGGGTGGCCCGCGAGGTGGGCACCGAGGGCATCCTGGGCGGCCAGGCGCACGTTCCGGGTGTCACGGGCATCTGGAAGGACCTCAGCGGCAACGTGAACCTCATGGCCAAGAACCTGACCATGCAGGTGCGGAACATCTCCCAGGTCGCGAACGCGGTGGCCAACGGCGATCTGACGCGGACGGTGACGATCGAGGCGCGCGGCGAGGTCGCGCAGCTCGCCGACACCTTCAACACCATGGTGAAGACGCTGAGTTCGTTCGCCGACCAGGTCACCAAGGTGGCCCGCGAGGTGGGCACGGACGGCATCCTGGGCGGCCAGGCGCACGTACCCGGTGTGGCCGGTACGTGGAAGGACCTCACCGAGTCCGTGAACCAGATGGCGTCCAACCTGACCGGTCAGGTGCGCAACATCGCCATGGTCACCACGGCCATTGCCAAGGGTGACCTGACCAAGAAGATCGACATCGACGCCCGCGGCGAGATCCTCGAACTCAAGACGACGATCAACACGATGGTCGACCAGCTGTCCAGCTTCGCCGAGGAGGTCACCCGAGTGGCCCGCGAGGTGGGCACGGAAGGACAGCTCGGCGGTCAGGCACGCGTGCGTGACGTCGACGGCACCTGGCGCGACCTCACCGAGTCCGTGAACGAAATGGCAGGAAACCTTACTCGGCAGGTGCGCGCCATCGCGCGCGTGGCGACCGCGGTGACCCGCGGTGACCTGAACCTGAAGATCGACGTCGATGCGTCCGGCGAGATCCAGGAGCTCCAGGACTACATCAACAAGATGATCGCCAACCTGCGCGACACCACGATCGCCAACAAGGAGCAGGACTGGCTGAAGGGCAACCTGGCCCGTATCTCCGCTCTGATGCAGGGCCGCCGCGATCTGCAGGACGTGGCCTCGCTCATCATGAGCGAGCTGACACCGGTGGTCTCCGCACAGCACGGCGCGTTCTTCGTGGCGATGACGCCCGTGGACGGCAAGGACCTGAGCGCCGACAGCGAGGACGCGTACGAGCTGCGCATGCTGGGGTCGTACGGCTACTCGATGGGCTCCATGCCGACGTCGTTCCGGCCGGGCGAGGCGCTGATCGGGACGGCCGCCGAGGAGAAGCGCACGATCCTGGTGGAGAACGCGCCCAGCGGCTATCTGAAGATCTCCTCCGGCCTCGGCGAGGCGCCGCCCGCACAGGTGATCGTCCTTCCGGTGCTGTTCGAGGGCAAGGTGCTCGGCGTCATCGAGTTGGCCTCCTTCAACCCCTTTACGCAGATCCAGAAGGACTTCCTCAACCAGATCGCCGAAATGATCGCGACCAGCGTCAACACGATCTCCGTCAACACCAAGACGGAGCAGCTGCTGAAGCAGTCGCAGGAGCTGACCGAGCAACTCCGGGAACGGTCGGCCGAGTTGGAGAACCGGCAGAAGGCCCTCCAGGCGTCCAACGCCGAACTGGAGGAGAAGGCCGAGCTGCTGGCCCAGCAGAACCGCGACATCGAGGTCAAGAACACCGAGATCGAGGAGGCCCGGCAGGTCCTGGAGGAGCGTGCCGAGCAGCTCGCCGTGTCGATGCGCTACAAGAGCGAGTTCCTCGCCAACATGTCGCACGAGCTGCGCACTCCGCTCAACTCACTGCTGATCCTGGCCAAGTTGCTCGCCGACAACGCGGACTCCAACCTCACCCCGAAGCAGGTCGAGTTCGCCGAGACCATCCACGGCGCGGGCTCCGACCTGCTTCAGCTGATCAACGACATCCTCGACCTGTCGAAGGTCGAGGCGGGCAAGATGGACGTCTCCCCGACGCGTATCGCGCTCGTCCAGCTCGTCGACTACGTGGAGGCCACCTTCCGGCCGCTGACCGCGGAGAAGGGCCTCGACCTGTCCGTACGGGTCTCTCCGGAGCTGCCCGCCACGCTGCACACCGACGAGCAACGGCTGCTTCAGGTGCTGCGGAACCTGCTGTCCAACGCGGTGAAGTTCACCGACTCCGGGGCCGTCGAGCTGGTCATCCGGCCGGCCGGCCGGGAGGTGCCGGTGGCGATCCGGGAGCAGCTGCTCGAGGCCGGGTCGATGAGCAACCCGGACGCGGACCTGATCGCGTTCTCGGTGACCGACACCGGCATCGGTATCGCCGCCAGCAAGATGCGCGTCATCTTCGAGGCGTTCAAGCAGGCTGACGGCACGACGAGCCGCAAGTACGGCGGTACGGGCCTCGGGCTGTCGATCTCGCGGGAGATCGCGCAGCTGCTCGGCGGTGAGATCCACGCGCAGAGCGAGCCGGGACGCGGTTCGACGTTCACGCTGTATTTGCCGCTGCATCCCAGCGAACTGCCGCCGCAGGGGTACCAGCAGGCCCTGCCCGCCCTGAACGCCGGCGATCTGGTGGCCGCCGCGGACCTGGCCCATCTCTCCGAGGTGGAGATCGAGACGCCGGCGGAGGTGAAGTCGTACCGGGAGACGCAGAACGGCGCCGCCGCGCTCTTCAGGCGCCGCCGCCGGCACGGTCTCGACGCCGATCAGCGCCTGGCGGCTCAGGAGCAGTGGTCGGCCCCGGAGCAGGACGCGGCGCCGCAGGTGCACCGCGGCATCCGGTTCGGCGGCCAGAAGGTGCTGATCGTCGATGACGACATCCGTAACGTCTTCGCGTTGACCAGTGTGCTCGAGCAGCACGGGCTGTCCGTGCTGTACGCCGAGAACGGCCGCGAGGGCATCGAGGTCCTGGAACAGCACGACGACGTGGCGGTCGTCCTGATGGACATCATGATGCCCGAGATGGACGGCTACGCGACCACCACGGCGATCCGCCGGATGCCGCAGTTCGCGGGCCTGCCGATCATCGCGCTGACCGCGAAGGCGATGAAGGGCGACCGGGAGAAGGCGATCGAGTCGGGCGCCTCCGACTACGTGACCAAGCCGGTCGATCCCGATCACCTGCTGTCGGTGATGGAGCAGTGGATGCGGGGGGAGTGACAAGAACCATCGATGTTCACACGGAGTTGCTGACTCAGTGTGCCCGAAGCCGTGTAGAAGTACGGGATTCGGGGAACCTTCTGGTCTCCCGCTACGTTTCTGCTACGTGCACAGTGACATCACGGTGACAGGGTGTGGCGACGGGCGGGGTACGGCTACGATGACCGGCACAAGGACGGGCGGCGAAAGGGAGTCGTCCCCAGGGGCGGCGCCCGGTGCACATCCGGGGCGAGGAGGGCGGGCCATGGTGCAGAAGGCCAAGATCCTCCTGGTCGATGACCGGCCGGAGAATCTGCTTGCGCTGGAGGCCATCCTCTCTGCGCTCGATCAGACGCTGGTGCGGGCATCGTCCGGGGAGGAAGCGCTCAAAGCACTGCTCACGGACGACTTCGCGGTCATTCTGCTGGACGTCCAGATGCCAGGCATGGACGGTTTCGAGACAGCCGCACACATCAAGCGGCGAGAACGGACCCGGGACATCCCGATCATCTTCCTCACCGCGATCAACCACGGCCCGCATCACACCTTCCGTGGGTACGCGGCGGGTGCGGTGGACTACATCTCCAAGCCGTTCGACCCGTGGGTGCTGCGCGCCAAGGTCTCGGTGTTCGTCGAGCTGTACATGAAGAACTGCCAGCTGCGGGAGCAGGCGGCGCTGCTGCGGCTCCAGTTGGAGGGCGGCGGCAAGACCGCGGTCGGCGAGACCAAGGAGCCCGCCAGCCTGCTCGCCGAGCTGTCGGCGCGGCTCGCGGCGGTCGAGGAGCAGGCCGAGGCCCTGTCGAAACAGCTCGACGACGAGTCGGCGGACGCGGCGGCGGTGGCGACCGCGGCCCATCTCGAACGCAAACTCACGGGCTTGCGGCGGGCACTGGACGCCCTGGAGCCGGGCGCCGGCAGCGCGTCCTCCGTGTCCTCGCAGAACTGACCTCCGGGCGCGGACCAGTTACCCATGAGGACGCGTCAGTTCCGCGCCCGCTACGGGGCGACACGAACGGGTGAAGCAGTAGGCACACGTGTCCGCTGTCGCCTCCACCGGTAACCTCACACCTATGGCCTCACGTCCCTCCGCTGCCAAGAAGCAGCCCGCGAAGAAGGCGGCGGCTCCGGCGAAGAAGGCCGCTGCGAAAAAGGCTCCGGCGAAGAAGGCGCCGGCCAAGAAAGCCGCGGCGAAGAAGTCGGCGCCCCCGCCGAAGCCTGCGCCGAACCCGACAGGTGGTATCTACAAGCTTGTCCGCGCCCTGTGGCTGGGTGTCGCGCACACTGTCGGCGCCGTCTTCCGCGGCATAGGGAACGGCGCCAAGAACCTCGACCCGGCACACCGCAAGGACGGTATCGCCCTGCTGCTGCTCGCCATCGCGCTGATCGTGGCCGCAGGCACCTGGGCCGATCTGCGCGGGCCCGTAGGTGACCTCGTCGAGATCCTGGTGACCGGCTCCTTCGGCCGCCTCGACCTGCTCGTGCCGATACTGCTCGCGGTGATCGCCGTGCGCTTCATCCGGCACCCCGAGCAGCCCGAGGCCAACGGCCGCATCGTGATCGGGCTGTCCGCGCTCGTCATCGGTGTGCTCGGCCAGGTCCACATCGCCTGCGGGGCGCCCGCCCGCAGCGACGGCATGCAGGCGATAAGGGACGCCGGCGGCCTCATCGGCTGGGCGGCGGCGACCCCGCTGAGATATGCGATGGGCGACGTCCTGGCCGTACCTCTGCTCGTGCTGCTGACGATCTTCGGGCTGCTCGTCGTCACGGCCACCCCGGTCAACGCGATCCCGCAGCGGCTGCGGCTGCTCGGTGTGAAGCTCGGCGTCCTTCACGATCCGGAGGAGGACGAGTTCACCGAGGACGAGCAGCGTTACGACGAGCAGTGGCGCGAGGCGCTGCCGGCGCGCACGCGCAGGCGCGGTCCGGCCCCGGAGGCCTACAACCCCGACAGCGCGGAGCAGGAGGCCCTCTCGCGGCGTCGTGGCCGCCCGCGGAGGTCCGCCGTCCCACAGCCCGACATGCAGCGCCCCATGGACGCCGTGGACGTCGCAGCGGCAGCTGCCGCCGCGCTCGACGGCGCCGTCATGCACGGCATGCCGCCTTCCCCGATCGTCGCGGACCTCACCCAGGGGGTGAGCGTCGGGGACCGCGAGGAGAGCACACCGACACCCACGCCGGCGCCGAAGGCCGTGCCGGCCGCCCGCCCGAAGCAGGAGAAGCTGAAGGTCGAGGTCGCGGATCTCACCAAGCCCGCGCCCGAGGCGCCGGGCGACCTGCCCGCCCGCGCCGAGCAGCTTCAGCTCGCCGGCGACATCACCTACTCCCTGCCGTCGCTCGACCTCCTCACGCGTGGCGGTCCCGGCAAGGCACGCAGCGCGGCCAACGACGCGGTGGTCGCGTCACTCACCAACGTCTTCACCGAGTTCAAGGTGGACGCTGCCGTCACCGGCTTCACCCGCGGACCGACGGTCACGCGGTACGAGGTGGAGCTCGGCCCCGCCGTCAAGGTCGAGCGGATCACCGCGCTGACCAAGAACATCGCGTACGCCGTCGCCAGCCCGGACGTGCGGATCATCAGCCCGATCCCCGGCAAGTCCGCGGTCGGCATCGAAATCCCGAACACCGACCGCGAGATGGTCAACCTGGGTGACGTGCTGCGCCTGGCGGCAGCCGCCGAGGACGACCATCCGATGCTGGTCGCGCTCGGCAAGGACGTCGAGGGCGGCTATGTGATGGCCAACCTCGCGAAGATGCCGCACGTCCTCGTGGCCGGGGCCACCGGTTCCGGTAAATCGTCGTGCATCAACTGCCTGATCACGTCGATCATGGTCCGCGCGACACCCGAGGACGTCCGTATGGTCCTCGTCGACCCCAAGCGGGTCGAGCTGACCGCCTACGAGGGCATCCCGCACCTGATCACACCGATCATCACCAACCCGAAGCGGGCCGCCGAGGCGCTCCAGTGGGTCGTACGGGAGATGGACCTCAGGTACGACGACCTGGCCGCGTTCGGATTCCGGCACATCGACGACTTCAACGAGGCCATCCGCAACGGCAAGGTGAAGCTGCCCGAAGGCAGCGAGCGGGAGCTGCAGCCGTACCCGTATCTGCTGGTGATCGTCGACGAGCTCGCCGACCTGATGATGGTCGCGCCGCGGGACGTCGAGGACGCGATCGTGCGCATCACTCAGCTCGCGCGCGCGGCCGGCATTCACCTGGTGCTTGCCACGCAGCGGCCCTCGGTCGACGTCGTCACCGGTCTGATCAAGGCGAACGTGCCCTCGCGGCTCGCCTTCGCCACCTCCTCGCTCGCCGACAGCCGCGTCATCCTCGACCAGCCGGGTGCCGAGAAGCTGATCGGCAAGGGCGACGGGCTGTTCCTGCCGATGGGGGCCAACAAGCCGACCCGTATGCAGGGCGCCTTCGTGACCGAGGACGAGGTCGCGGCCATCGTCCAGCACTGCAAGGACCAGATGGCGCCCGTCTTCCGGGACGACGTCACCGTGGGCACCAAGCAGAAGAAGGAGATCGACGAGGAGATCGGCGACGACCTCGACCTGCTGTGCCAGGCGGCCGAGCTGGTGGTGTCCACACAGTTCGGGTCGACATCCATGCTCCAGCGCAAGCTGCGCGTCGGTTTCGCCAAGGCCGGGCGGCTCATGGACCTCATGGAGTCCAGGGGCATCGTCGGACCGAGTGAAGGGTCGAAAGCTCGTGACGTTCTTGTGAAGGCTGACGAGCTGGACGGAGTGCTCGCGGTGATCCGCGGGGAGGCTTGAGAAAGAGGCTCGCGCAGGTGGGCCACCGATGTCCGATCGTGACTCACCCGTAAGGGATCATTGAGCAACCGTTTCCCTTCCCCGTACGTCAAGTTGAGGGAAGCGACAATCGCGCACCCCGCCATCGGCGTGTCCGGCCATTCCGATGGGCTACAAAGTCCGACCGCCCGGTTGCCCCACCCTTTCGCACCCCCCATAGACTGAACCTCCAGCACAGGTGGCTTAAACGCTCGAAAGGCGCCCCCGTGTCCATCGGCAACTCCCCTGAAGACGAGCGTCCGTTCGAAGACGATCGCGAGGCAGCCCGCTTCTCCGTCGGCCATGCCCTCCGGCAGGCACGCATCGCGGCCGGGTTGACCGTCGACGACGTCACCAATGCCACCCGGGTCCGCATCGCCATCGTGCACGCCATCGAGGCGGACGACTTCGCCCCCTGCGGCGGCGACGTCTACGCCCGAGGCCACATCCGGACCCTGGCCAAGGCTGTCCACCTCGATCCGGCCCCGCTGCTCGCGCGGTACGACGCCGAGCACGGCGGCCGCCCGGCCCCGACCCCGGCAGCCCCCCTCTTCGAGGCGGAACGCATCCGACCCGAGCGGCGCGGGCCCAACTGGACCGCGGCCATGGTCGCCGCGATCGTCGCCGTGGTCGGCTTCGTCGGCTTCACCGCCTTCAAGGGGAGCGACGACGGCGGCACGAAGACGCAGGTCGCCGAGGGATCCACGCCCTCGACCAGCAAGTCTGCCTCGCCCGCGCCCAAGAGCAGCAAGTCCGACAACCCGAAGTCCAACCCCTCGGACAGCGCCATCGCGGCCGCGCCCCAGGACAAGGTGACCGTCCAGGTCAGCGCTGCCGACGGGCGCAGCTGGATCTCGGCCAAGGACCACAACGGCCGGCTCCTCTTCGACGGACTCCTCAAGCAGGGTGACTCCAAGACCTTCCAGGACAGCGAGAAGATCAACCTCGTCCTCGGCGACGCGGGCGCGATCCAGCTCTACGTCAACGGAAAGAAGATCGACGGCAACTTCCAGCCCGGCGCGGTTGAGCGCCTGACATACACGAAGGGCGACCCCCAGGCCGGGTGACGCCGACCGGCAGGTACGCAGGTCCATACGGGGTTGGCCAAGATCGGCCAACCCCGTCGACGTGGGCTGTCAGTGAGACAAAGTAGTCTTGAGCGCATGCCTGAACGCCGTACCGTCGCACTCGTCACCCTTGGTTGCGCCCGTAACGAGGTGGACTCGGAGGAGCTCGCAGGCCGCTTGGAGGCGGACGGCTGGGACCTCGTGGAGGATGCCGCGGAAGCGGACGTCGCCGTCGTCAACACCTGTGGCTTCGTCGAGGCCGCCAAGAAGGACTCCGTCGACGCCCTCCTGGAGGCCAACGACCTCAAGGGCCACAGCAGAACCCAGGCCGTCGTGGCGGTGGGCTGCATGGCCGAGCGGTACGGCAAGGAGCTCGCCGAAGCCCTCCCCGAGGCCGACGGCGTACTCGGCTTCGACGACTACGCGGACATCTCCGACCGTCTGCAGACCATCCTGAACGGCGGCATCCACGCCTCCCACACCCCGCGCGACCGGCGCAAGCTGCTGCCGATCAGCCCCGCGGAGCGCCAGGAGTCCGCGACCGAGGTCGCACTGCCCGGCCACGCTCCGGTGGATCTGCCGGACGGGCTGGCGCCCGCTTCCGGCCCCCGTGCGCCCCTGCGCCGCCGGCTGGACGGTGCCCCGGTCGCCTCGGTGAAGCTCGCCTCCGGCTGTGACCGGCGCTGCTCCTTCTGCGCCATCCCGTCCTTCCGAGGCTCGTTCATCTCCCGCCGCCCGAGCGACGTGCTGAACGAGACCCGGTGGCTGGCCGAGCAGGGCGTGAAGGAGATCATGCTGGTCTCCGAGAACAACACCTCGTACGGCAAGGACCTCGGCGACATCCGCCTGCTGGAGTCGCTCCTGCCGGAGCTTGCCGAGGTCGACGGCCTGGAACGCGTGCGCGTGAGCTACCTCCAGCCGGCCGAGATGCGCCCCGGGCTGATCGACGTCCTGACCTCGACGCCGAAGATCGCCCCGTACTTCGACCTGTCCTTCCAGCACTCCGCCCCCGGCGTGCTGCGCGCGATGCGCCGCTTCGGCGACACGGACCGCTTCCTGGAGCTGCTCGACACCATCCGGAGCAAGGCACCCCAGGCGGGCGTGCGCTCGAACTTCATCGTGGGCTTCCCGGGCGAGAGCGCGGACGACCTGGCGGAGCTGGAGCGGTTCCTGGACGGTGCACGGCTGGATGCCATCGGCGTCTTCGGCTACTCCGACGAGGAGGGCACCGAGGCGGCGACGTACGAGAACAAGCTGGCCGAGGACGTCGTCGCGGAGCGGCTGGCACGTGTCTCCCGGCTGGCCGAGGAACTCGTCTCCCAGCGTGCCGAGGAGCGCCTGGGCGAGACCGTCCACGTGCTCGTGGAGTCCGTGGACGAGGACGGCGTGTACGGCCGTGGGGCGCACCAGGCGCCGGAGACGGACGGCCAGGTGCTGCTCACGAGCGGCGAAGGTCTGAGCGTCGGCCGTATGGTCGAGGCGAAGGTGGTCGGTACCGAAGGTGTCGACCTGGTGGCCGAGCCGCTGACGGGCTCGCTCGGGTGTAGTGAGGAGGCGGGCAGATGACCGGAGTACCGGCATCGGCGGCGAACGGCTCCTCCCAGGCGGATTCCTCGCCGGCTGGCCCCCCCGCTTCCGACCGGCAGACAGGGGCGAAGTCCCCGAGGGGCGGGAAGCTGGCCGCCGTGGCCGTCAACCAGGCCAGCGTCTGGAACGTCGCCAACCTGCTCACCATGCTCCGGCTGCTCCTCGTGCCCGGTTTCGTCGCGCTGATGCTGGCCGACGGCGGGTACGACCCGGCATGGCGCTCTTTCGCCTGGGCTGCCTTCGCCATCGCCATGATCACCGACCTCTTCGACGGTCATCTGGCGCGCACCTACGACCTCGTCACCGACTTCGGCAAGATCGCCGACCCCATCGCCGACAAGGCGATCATGGGGGCGGCGCTGATCTGTCTCTCCTCGCTGGGCGACCTGCCGTGGTGGGTGACCATCGTCATCCTGGGCCGGGAACTGGGGATCACGCTGCTGCGTTTTCTTGTCATCCGGTACGGCGTCATCCCGGCGAGCCGCGGCGGCAAGCTGAAAACGCTCACGCAGGGCGTGGCGGTGGGGATGTACGTCCTGGCACTGACCGGCTGGCTGGCCACCCTGAGGTTCTGGGTGATGGCGGCGGCGGTCGTCCTGACCGTGGCGACCGGACTCGACTATGTAAGACAGGCCATTGTGCTGCGCAGGCAGGGAATCGCCGAGCGCAAGGCCGCGTTGGAGGAGACGGAAGCGTGAATTCACGGGCCGCCGACGTCGTGCGACTACTGACGGTGAGGGGCGAGACCCTCGCAGTCGCCGAGTCCCTCACCGGCGGGCTGGTAGCGGCGGAAGTCACAGCCGCCCCAGGTGCGTCCAAGGCGTTCCGTGGCTCGGTGACCGCCTACGCCACCGAGCTGAAGCACGAGCTGCTGGATGTCGACGCCACCCTGCTGGCACAGCGCGGAGCGGTGGATCCGCAGGTCGCGGCCCAGATGGCGGTCGGCGTGCGCAAGGCGCTGGGCGCCGACTGGGGCCTTGCGACGACCGGTGTCGCGGGCCCGGAACCGCAGGACGGGAAGCCCGTCGGGACGGTTTTCGTGGCCGTGGCAGGCCCCTTCGCGGCGGATTCCGGTTCCGCCGGTGGCGGAAAAGTCGAGGCGCTGCGGTTGAACGGCGACCGCGCGGAAATTCGTATGGAGAGTGTACGGAGCGTACTCGCACTGCTCCTGAAGGAGCTTGCGAGCGAACAGTCCGGGAATGAGCTGGCACAGGATACGGAACAGAACGGGGGGTTTTGATGTTTGCAGCCCTGAGTGAACACGACATCGCTCCCCGCACGGCCGCAGCGCAAGGCGGTACGGTGGGGCGTGAAGGATGCGGCTACGCGGTCCGAGGAGGGAGCCACCGATGATTCTGCTCCGTCGCCTGCTGGGTGACGTGCTGCGTCGGCAGCGCCAGCGCCAGGGCCGTACTCTGCGCGAAGTCTCCTCGTCCGCCCGAGTCTCACTCGGCTATCTCTCCGAGGTGGAGCGGGGGCAGAAGGAGGCTTCCTCCGAGCTGCTCTCCGCCATCTGCGACGCGCTGGACGTACGGATGTCCGAGCTCATGCGAGAAGTGAGCGACGAGCTCGCCCTCGCCGAGCTGGCCCGGTCTGCTGCGGCCACCGAGCCTGTGCCCGCGCCGGTTCGTCCGATGCTGGGTTCCGTGTCGGTGACCGGTGTGCCACCGGAACGGGTGACCATCAAGGCGCCCGCCGAGGCGGTGGACGTGGTCGCCGCGTGACTTTCACGCGCGTGGCTTCGTGAGCCGACGTGCACGTGCAAGGCCCCGGCCGGGGCTTCTCCAGGGAGAACTGGGGAGGTGCGGTCGGGGTTTTCGTGTTGTCGGGCCGCTTTGTACGCCTGTGCGGGTCCGTTTGCCGGTGCGGCTCGGGGCGGTCATGGTGGATGCCTGCGATGCGTTGCGCCCATGTGCCGTCGGTGCGCCCTCCCTGGGGGTGAAGGCGGCGGTCTAGCTTCGGGGCCGGAGGTGGCGTCCATGGCACGGCCGATAGTGCGCCGGGGGGCGGTTCTCGGGCTCGGGGCGCTGTGGTGGTGGGCCGTACTGCGGCTTGCGCTCGCGCCCGGTGCCGGGGTGCTGGAGGGGGCGGTCGCGGCCGGGGGATGGGGGCTGGGTCTGCTGCCGGTGCACTGTGTGCCCAAGACGCGGGCGTCGGGTGCCGTGGGGGCAGGGCGCTGGCGGGGGGCCTGGCGGACGGCCCGTGTCACCACGGCATCGCCACCCCGCCGTTCGGACGCAGGATCTGGCCCGTCGTGAACGACGAGGCGTCGCAGGCCAGATACAGCACGGTGTGAGCGACGTCCTCCGGTTCGCCGACCCGGCCCAGCGGTGACATCCGGGCCATCACTGTCTCGGTCTGCGCCTGCGCCTCGGCTTCATGGCGGTCGGTCATGGGGGTGCGGATCCAGCCCGGTGCCACCGCGTTGACCCGGATCCCGTGCCGGCCGACCTCGTTCGCCAGGGTCTTCGTCAGCTGGACCACGGCCGCCTTGGCCGCGCCGTAGCAGAGCAGGCCGGGACGGCCGGTGTCGACGGCGCCCGAGGCCATGGTGATGATGCTGCCGCCACTCTTCCGGTCCAGCATCAGGCGGGCGGCCTCCTGGCAGGCGTACAGCACCCCCTTGAAGTTCACGCTCAGGACCCGGTCGAGGTCCTCGTCCCGGGTCTCCAGGACCGGGCTGCTGTGCATGATCCCGGCGACCGCGGCCATCACGTCCAGGCGGTCACAGGACTCGACGGCCTGTCTGAGCTGCCCCCGGTCGGTGACGTCCAGGTGGTGGACACGGGCGGTGCCGCCGCCGTCCTTGATCAGGGTCGCCGTCTCGTGCAGGCCCAGTGCGTCGCGGTCGGCGCAGTGGACCGTGGCGCCGGCTTCGGCGAGCAGCACGGCCGAGGCGCGGCCGATGCCGCCGGCCGCTCCGGTGACGAATGCGGTACGTCCGGTGAGTTCGTACGCCTTGACGGGCATGAAGGGACGGTACGAGGGTTTCTGACGGGTCGTCAATTAGTCGTACGGCGTGGAGTTGTACGGGGTGGGGCGGCACTCGGCGCCGGTCCCATCTGGCAGTTCGGGCACCAGTACGTGGGGCGTTCGCGGGAGCCGTCGCCCTGGTCGGCCACGCGCACGGAGGTGTGGCAGCGCAGGCACGGGCGGGGCGCGCGGCCGTACACGAACAGGTCCTGTCCGCGACGGCCCGTCGTGGTGCGGACCGGGCGGTCGCGGTTCGCCTCCAGGAGCTTCTTGGCGAGCGCGGGCAGCTTCGCCGCGCGGTCGGCGGGCAGTGCGCCGATGGGGAGCCAGGGGGTGGCGCCGAGCAGGAAGCAGAGCTCGCTCTTGTAGACATTGCCGATGCCGGCGAGGTTGCGCTGGTCCAGGAGGGCCTCGCCGAGGGGGCGGGAGGGGTCGGCGAGGAGGTGGGCGAGCGCCTGCTCGGGGTTCCAGTCCGGGCCGAGGAGGTCGGGGCCGAGGTGGCCGACGGTGCGCTGTTCGTCGGTGGTGCGGAGGAGGTCGAGAACGGGCAGGCGGTAGCCGACCGCTGTGCGGTCCGCGGTGCCCAGGACCACGCGGATCTGGTGGGCGGGGCCGCCGCTCCAGCGTTGGCCGCTCGCGTACACCTTCCAGGAGCCGTCCATCCTCAGGTGGGAGTGGAGCGTCAGGCCCCCCTCGATACGGGTCAGCAGGTGTTTGCCGCGCGGGGTGACGTCCAGGATGGTACGGCCCGTGAGGTCGGTCGTGGCGTACTTGGGCACCCGGAAGTCGCTACGGGTCAGCACCTTCCCGGCGAGCGCGGTGTGCAGGCGCTTCGCGGTCTGCCAGACCGTGTCTCCTTCGGGCATGGGTCAAGGGTGGCACGGACGGGCGCTCGCGGGCGCGGAGAGCGGGGGCACTTGCGGTTCAGGCCCGCAGCCGCAGCCCCCGCGGGGTTGCGATGAAGCCTGCTCCTTCCAGAAGGGTGCCGATGGGGGACGTCAGGGCCGAGGCGCCGTTGACCCGCTCCACCGTGACGGTGCCGAGGGAGCCCGCTCGGGCGGCCGCGGCCAGGGCCTGGGCGGCTGCCTGCAGGCGTGGGTCGCCGGTGGGTGTGCCTTCCGGTTCGGCGGGCCAGGCCAGCACAGTCTTGCCGCCGCGTTCCATGTAGAGCGTCAGCTCACCGTCTACGAGAACCACCAGGGACCCCGCCTTTCGGCCCGCCTTGTGCCCCGCTCCGGTCGGGGGATCCGGCCAGGGAAGCGCCGCGCCGTACGCGTTCGCCGGATCGGCGGCGGCGAGGACGACGGCCCGGGAGTCGGGAGTGGGACGGGCCCGGCGATCCGGGAAGACGGAGCCGTACGAGCCGGGTGTAGAGCCGGGGCCGCTTCGGGGGCCGCCTGAGCCGGGGGACGCGAGGTCGCGGGGTGAGATGTATTCGTCGCGCGAGGCGCGAGTGGGCGGGAGGCCGAAGTCGTCCTCGAAGCCGGTGATGTCGAACTCGGGCCGGTCTCGGCGGGAGCGGTCCCCGCTGCGGGCGGTGCCGCTCCCCGACTCGAAGCCGTCCGTCCAGTCGAAGGTGTCGGGATCGTCGGCGCCCGGGGGCGTGTGGCCGTGGGGCGTTCCGGCGTTGTGGTCGCCAGGCGCGGTGAAGGCGTGGGACGAGCCGAAGGAGCCGGACGGGAAGCCGCTCGGCGTGCCATCGGCGGTCGGCTGCGGCAGGGTTTCGCCGCGGTCTCGGGCGTTGGACACCGCGCGCAGGCGGTCCACCGCGCCGTCCATCGCGAACTGTGCCGCGCCGAGCCCCTCCACCACATAGCCGCGCCGTGCCTGGCCGCTCTCCTCGAAGGCGGACAGGATGCGGTACGTCGCTGAGAAGCCGCCCTCGATGCCCTCCGCGGAGACGGCGCCCCGGGTGACCACGCCGTGCCGGTCGAGGAGCGTGCGGGCGACGGCGTGTGCGCGCACTGTCGGGTCGGCCTCGCGTGCCGGGAGCACGGACCAGCGGCCGGCGACGGTGGGCGGACCGCTGCGGGAGGCGGGCCGGGCTGCGGCGGTCAGGGAGCCGTAGCGCCCGCGAGGGACGCTGCGCTTGGCGCGGTGGGCTGTCGAGCCGGCGGTGCGGCCCGAGCCCAGCAGGGAGCGCATGGGGGTCAGCGTGTCGTTCGTGAGGTGGCCGGACCAGGCCAGGTCCCAGACAACGTCGGCCAGTTGGGGATCGGTGACCTCGGGATGGGTGGTAGCGCGGACCTGGTCGGCGATCTGGCGGAAGAACAGGCCGTAGCCCCCGGAGAGGGCGTCCAGCACGGACTGGTGGAGCGCGGTCAGTTCCAGGGGGTGCGGCGGGGGCAGGAGCAGGGGAGCAGCGTCCGCCAGGTAGAGGGAGACCCAGCCGTCCTTGCCGGGGAGGGCTCCCGCGCCGGCCCAGACGACCTCTCCGGCGGCGGTGAGCTCGTCCAGCATCGCAGGCGTGTAGTTGACGACGCGGGACGGCAGCACCAGCTTCTCCAGGGCCGACGCGGGCACGGACGCGCCCTGCAACTGCTCGACGGCACGCACCAGTCCGTCGCTACCGCGCAGCGCGTGCCCCTTGCCGATGTGCTGCCACTGCGGCAGGAACTGGGCGAGCGCGGCCGGTGCCACCGGCTCCAGTTCGTGCCGCAGCGCGGCCAGGGAACGACGGCGCAGCCGGCGCAGCACTGCCGCGTCGCACCACTCCTGGCCGATGCCCGCCGGATGGAACTCACCCTGTACGACACGACCGTTCGCAGCGAGGCGTTGCAGTGCGCCTTCGGTGACGGCCACGCCCAGGCCGAAGCGGGCCGCAGCCGAGGCCGAGGTGAAGGGGCCGTGAGTACGGGCGTAACGGGCGAGGAGGTCGCCGAGGGGGTCCTTCACCGGCTCTGTGAAAGCCTCCGGGACGCCGACCGGCAGGGCGGTGCCGAGGGCGTCGCGCAGGCGGCCCGCGTCCTCGATCGCCGCCCAGTGGTCCGCGCCGGCGATGCGGACCTTGATCGCGCGGCGGGCACCGGCCAGCTCCTGGGCCCACTGCGGCCCGGCGCACCGCTCGGCCAGCTCGGCGTCGGTCAGCGGGCCGAGCAGACGCAGGAGGTCGGCGACACCCTCGGCGTCCTTGACGCGCCGGTCCTCGGTGAGCCACTGGAGTTCCCGCTCCAGCTCGGTCAGCACCTCGGCGTCGAGCAGTTCGCGCAGCTCCGCCTGGCCCAGCAGCTCTGCCAGCAGCCGCGAGTCAAGGGAGAGCGCGGCGGCGCGGCGCTCGGCGAGGGGTGAGTCTCCCTCGTAGAGGAACTGGGCGACGTACCCGAAGAGGAGAGAGCGGGCGAAGGGGGAGGGCTCGGGGGTGGTGACCTCGACCAGGCGCACCTTCCGGGACTCCAGGTCGCCCATCAGCTCGACCAGGCCGGGGACGTCGAACACGTCCTGGAGGCACTCGCGGACCGCTTCCAGGACGATCGGGAACGAGCCGAACTCGCTGGCCACCTGGAGCAGTTGGGAGGCGCGCTGGCGCTGTTGCCACAACGGGGTGCGCTTGCCCGGGTTGCGACGCGGCAGCAGCAGCGCGCGGGCCGCGCACTCGCGGAAGCGGGAGGCGAACAGGGCGGAGCTGCCCACCTGGTCGGTGACGACCTGCGCGACCTCGCCCTTGTCGAAGACGACGTCCGCAGCGCCGACGGGTGCCTGGTCGGCGTCGTACTCCGTGCCCGCCTTGGTCGGTTCCTGGTCGAGCAGGTCCAGGCCCATGAGGTCGGCGTCCGGGAGGCGCAGCACGACGCCGTCGTCGGCGTGCATGACCTGGGCGTCCATGCCGTACCGCTCCGAGAGCTTGGCGCCGAGGGCCAGTGCCCAGGGGGCGTGTACCTGGGCGCCGAAGGGAGAGTGGACGACGACCCGCCAGTCGCCGAGCTCGTCGCGGAAGCGCTCCACGACGATGGTGCGGTCGTCGGGGACGTGGCCGCATGCCTCGCGCTGCTCGTCCAGGTAGGACAGAACGTTGTCCGCGGCCCAGGCGTCCAGGCCGGCCGCAAGGAGGCGCAGGCGGGCGTCCTCCTTGGGCAGCGAGCCGACCTCGCGGAGGAACTGGCCCACCGCGCGGCCCAGTTCGAGCGGGCGGCCCAGCTGGTCGCCCTTCCAGAAGGGGAGCCGGCCCGGTACGCCCGGCGCGGGGGAGACCAGGACGCGGTCGCGCGTGATGTCCTCGATGCGCCAGGAGCTGGTGCCGAGTGTGAAGACATCGCCCACGCGTGATTCGTAGACCATCTCCTCGTCGAGCTCGCCGACCCGGCCGCCGCCCTTCTTGGGGTCGGATCCGGCGAGGAAGACTCCGAAGAGCCCGCGGTCGGGGATGGTGCCACCCGAGGTGACGGCGAGGCGCTGCGCGCCTGGGCGGCCGGTGACCGTGCCGGTCACGCGGTCCCACACCACGCGCGGGCGCAGCTCGGCGAACGCGTCGGACGGATAGCGCCCCGCGAGCATGTCGAGGACCGCCGTGAAAGCCGACTCCGGGAGCGAGGCGAAGGGGGCGGCACGGCGGACCGTGGCGAGCAGGTCGTCGACCTGCCAGGTGTCCAGGGCCGTCATCGCCACCAGCTGCTGTGCCAGCACGTCCAGGGGATTGGCGGGCACCTTCAGGGATTCGATGGAGCCGGTGCGCATGCGCTCGGTGACCACCGCCGCCTGGACGAGGTCGCCGCGGTACTTGGGGAAGACCACGCCTGTGGAGACCGCACCCACCTGGTGTCCCGCGCGGCCCACGCGCTGCAGGCCGGAGGCGACGGAGGGCGGGGACTCGACCTGGACGACGAGGTCGACCGCGCCCATGTCGATGCCGAGTTCGAGGCTCGATGTCGCGACCACGGCGGGGAGGCGGCCCGCCTTCAGGTCCTCCTCGACGAGGGCGCGCTGCTCCTTGGAGACCGAGCCGTGGTGGGCACGGGCGATGACGGGTGGTGCGCCCTGAGCCGCTCCGGATCCGCCCATGAGCTCGGCCGGGCCGTGGTGCTCGTCCAGGGTTTCGCCGGTTGCCCGCTCGTACGCGATCTCGTTGAGCCTGTTGCACAGGCGCTCGGCGAGGCGACGGGAGTTGGCGAACACGATGGTGGAGCGGTGGGCCTGGACGAGGTCGGTGATCCGCTCCTCGACGTGCGGCCAGATCGACGGGCGCTCTGTGCCCTCCGATCCGTCGGCGACCGGGGAACCGCCCAGCTCGCCCAGGTCCTCGACCGGGACGACGACCGAGAGGTCGAACTCCTTGCCCGACTTCGGCTGGACGATCTCCACCTTGCGGCGCGGTGAGAGGTACCGCGCCACCTCGTCGACCGGGCGGACCGTCGCCGAGAGGCCGATGCGGCGGGCCGGCTTCGGCAGGATCTCGTCCAGCCGCTCCAGGGAGAGCGCGAGATGCGCACCTCGCTTGGTGCCCGCCACCGCGTGCACCTCGTCGAGGATCACCGTCTCGATGCCGGTCAGCGCGTCGCGCGTGGCCGAGGTCAGCATCAGGAAAAGCGACTCAGGGGTGGTGATCAGGATGTCCGGGGGCCGGGTGGACAGGGCGCGGCGCTCGGCGGCGGGTGTGTCGCCGGAGCGGATGCCCACCTTCACCTCGGGCTCGGGCAGGCCCAGGCGTACGGATTCCTGGCGGATACCCGTCAAGGGGCTGCGCAGGTTGCGCTCCACGTCGACGGCGAGGGCTTTGAGTGGCGACACGTACAGGACGCGGCAGCGCTTCCTGGGGTCGGCGGGCGGTGGTGTGGAGGCCAGCTGGTCCAGGGCGGCGAGGAACGCGGCCAGCGTCTTCCCGGAACCGGTGGGGGCGACCACCAGCACGTCCGAGCCCGCACCGATGGCCTGCCACGCGCCAGCCTGGGCCGCGGTGGGCGCGGAGAAGGCCCCCGTGAACCAGCCGCGGGTCGCGGGGGAGAAGCCGTCGAGGGCTCGGTGTGTGGAGCTGACCATGCGTCCATCCTGCACCCGGCCACTGACAATGGCTCTGGCCTGCGGGTTCGCGGCGCTGGGCTTGGGCGGCCGCGATGTGGTTCGTCGTGGGTCGGGGCGCGGCGGCGCGGCGAGCCCGCCGCCGCGCGGGGAGCCGCCCGCTGCCGAAGGGGGGCTGTGGTGGTGCCAGGTACGCGGCGGGCTGCGCCGCACCGCCGCGCCCCGCTCCTGTCCGTCGGCGGCTGCGGGTGGATAGGGGGTGGGAGGGGCGTGGGTCGGTGGGGAATGGGGGTATGGCGGGTTCGGAAGGAATTGGCTCGGCACTGGCAGTACGCCGAGTTGCCCGGGGTTGATCTGCTGCGTGCCCGGTATGTGCGCAAGGAGTTTGTGCGGCATACGCACGAGAACTTCGCCATCGCCGCCATCGCCGCCATCGCCGCCATCGCCGCCATCGCCGACGGGGTCGAGGTCTTTCACCATCGTGGGGTCGATCAGTACGCGGGGGCGGGGGCGCTCGCGCTGGTCAATCCGGACACCCCGCACACCGGGCGGGCCGGTGTACCCGAGGGGTGGCGGTACGGGGCCGTGTATCCGTCGCCGGAGGTGGTGGCCGAGATCGCGGCCGAGACCACCTTCATTCGGGGGACGGCCGGGTTCGTCAGTCCGGTGCTCGACGATCCGTACGCCGTGGGGCTCGTACATTAGGTGCTGCGGGCCGCGGAGGACGGCAACGCGCCGGCCCGGACACGCTGCTGCGGGTCGCTGTGACGAGGCTGCTGCGGCTCAACGGGGGGTCGTTGCCGCAGCGGGAGGTGCGGACGGCGGGCGTCGGGATCGCCGCACGCGCGCGTGCGGTGCTGGAGGAGCGGCTCGCCGAGCCTCCGACCCTGGAGAGGCTTGCGGCCGATCTCGGCACCAGTCCGTTCGCCTTGCTGCGGGCGTTCCGGGACGCCTACGGGATGCCGCCGCGCGCCTGGCCCACGGACGGCCCGGTGCGGCAGGCGCGGCGGCTGCTGGACGTCGGAACGACGCCCGCAGAGGCTGCCGTCGCCGTCGGGTTCACCAATCAGCCGCACCTCAACCGGCACTTCACCCGGATCGTCGGCGTGCCGCCGGGCGCGTACGGGCGCCCTGCTCGCCGCCCTGACAGCCCAGCAGACCTTCGCCGACGGACACCCCTGGTCCTCGACGCGCGCGTTGCAGGGCTCGCCGCAGCCGCCGTGGCGCTGGCCCTGCGCGCCCCGTTCCTGCTCGTGGTGGCGGTGCCCGTCGTGGTGGCCGCCGGGGTACGCGCCATGGGCGGGTGACGACGCCCGGGCTCAGCCGATGGGGCGCCCGTGTGCCCTGAGGGTGCGCAGCGCCTCGATGGTCACTACGGGGCGTGCTTCCAGGGCGGTGCCAGGTGCCCACTGGCGCCAGCGGACAGGCCAGCCGCCGTCCTCGTGCTGCGCGTCCGCGAGGAAGTCGAGGGAGCGCGTCATCTCGGCGTCTGTGAACCACGCGCGCGCCAGAGAGCTCGGCGTCTTCGCGTAGTCGTGCGGGAAGTGGTGCTCGCCGGGCGCGTAGCCCGGGGCGACCGGATACGCGTCGAGGCGTTCGGGTTCCAGCACCGCGAGCCGGTACTCCCGCACCAGGCGACCGAGGCGGGCGGCGGCGGCCTCCGCGCGCGGGCGGTCGGGAGCGGAGTCCAGGAAGGCCACGGCGGCCTCGATCTCGTAGGGGTGGGACTTCTCCAGCGACTCGACCGCATGCCAGCAGAAGTCCGTGGCCCTGAACAGCCAGGCGTGCCACACCTCGTTGCGGTGCAGCAGACCCACCACCGGTCCCGTGGCGAGGAGTTCGCTGGGCGGGTCGTCCATGATCGGCATGAAAGGGGCCACCGGATAGCCGCGCTGGCTGGGATGGATGGCCGGCAGGGCGCCGTCCGTCGTGGACACGGCGGTCAGATAGCGGCACACGCGTTCCACCCGCTGTCCGCCACAGCGCCCGATGGCGTCCAGGACACGCAGTGCGTGCCCTGTGTGCAGCGGCTGGCTGACCGGGCCGCGCAGATCGGGCTCCAGCGCGTGGCCGTACCCGCCGTCCTCGTTGCGGTACGCGTCCAGCGCGATCTCCACCTGGTCGGCGCCCCCGTTCAGGAAATGGTGGGCGAAGAGGCGCTGTTCCAGCACGCGCGCGGTGAGCCAGACGAAGTGCTCGGCGCGGAAGAGCGGTGAGCGTGCCGGGGGTGTGGCGGGGAGTGGGGAAGCTCCTGTTTCGGACATGCGTCAGACCGTAGGGCGGAAAGCGGTCTCGGCAAGGGGTCCCGGCTCAGGCCCACCCTCAGGGGCGGGATACTGGAGTCATGCGGTTGACGGTCTTCTGGCAGTGGAAGGGCCGCCGACCTGCGGAGATCTTCGCGAGTTAGTGCGATGACCTGCACTGTTGTGCGGAATCGAAAGCCCTCCACGTCCCGGCCCGTCCCGCGCTGAAACTCCCTGAAAACTCCCTGGATTCGTACTCGAACTCCCTGGAAACCCCCTGGGGTGAGGGTGCGACCGGGGAGTTTTGTGCTGCCGCCCTGGCCTGATGGTGACCACTCTCCGTGACTGTCTATGCGTTTGTCCTTCTGGCGCTGGCCCACCGCCAGGAACCTGGATGACGTGGTGAGGCGACGACCCGACGAGCTTCTCGGGGCAGACGGGGTCGTGGGCCCGAAGTCAGTGGCGGCTGCGTGGACCGGAACATGCACAAAGCCATGGCGCTCCACGACGGGCGGGGGTCAGGAACTTGCGTGAACTTGCACAACTGTCCGCAATCCCCTCCGGGCCAGCGGCTGCCAGACTCTGCCGCATGGATGCAGGGGTGGCAGCAGTGTTGGGTGCGTTGGCGGGGGCGGTAGCCACGACGGGGGCGGCATTCGCTACGGGATGGTCCGCACGGGAACAAGCGAAGATTGCGGCGCGGGGTGAGCACCGGCGACAGCGCCGTGACTCACGACAGGTGGTCTACGAGGAGTTCATAGCCACGGCAACGACGCAGGAGGCGCACGCTGCCCGTTTCTTCCTCGCCCCGGTCCCGACAGATCAAGAGACCTTCGATCTCGCCCTTCGGGGATCTGGAAACGCCGATGCTGAAGCTCTATGGAACGAATGCCACCGGCGATGGACAGAGCTACTGAAGCTCTCAACACGGGTAAAGCTGGCTGGGCCTCGAATGATGAGCGAAGCGGCAAGCGCTGTGTGCGATTGCTCTCACGACGTCATGGAATCAACCATGACCGTCGATCACGGACTTATTGGCGGCGAGCCCATCTCGGTGAGGTTCGAGCAGGGCCGCGAACACTGGATCAAGTTGGACCACGCGATAGACGAGTTCATCGAAAAGGCCCGCATCTCACTGGACGATGACGGCACTGACTGATCAGTTCTGGAACGCGTCCAGCAGCATGCCAACACGGCGGAGGGCGCGCTTCTCCTTGAGTTCGTCCAGACGCTGGTAGGAGACGGGCTGCTCGACTCAGCGAGGACGTCCAAGGGCGCTCTCAGCTCACCAACTATGACGCCAAGACTCCAGACCAGGACCGGGTTCAGGCCCCAGCGAGGCGTAAAGCGCACTTGGACAGCACGTCACGGGCGCGCCGGTGTCGCTCTCGGGTGGTGCGCCGACGTAGTCACGGACAGCGGCCGTGACCGTGGTCGTGTCGCCGTCGTCAGGGACGGTGTCGATGCGGGACTCCCAGCAGCGTCGTTAACGGGGGACCTGGGCGGCCAGCCGACCTTTTCGACACCATTCGCCAGTGCCGCCTTGGCGGCGGAGTGTCCCCCAATCTCGTTGCCGATCATGGACCTGCGTCGCGACCGTCCACTTCACGGATGGCGCAACGTGGCTCTCGTTCCCGTTGCCCAAGTGGCTCCCGTTCACCCTGTCGAAGACAGTCATGTTCTTCCCAGGGGGTTGGTTGTCACCAGAGACTGAGGGGGCGGCCTGCTGCGATCGCCACTCGAATCCGTGCTGTGATCTCGGCTTCGGACTCCCCGCGTTCCTGGCCGGCCCGGATGGCGGCGCCGATCGCGCGGGAGCGTCCGGCGGGGCCGCGGAGGTCGGCAAGGGGGCTGCCCGGGTCTCTGCGGCGGGCCAGCCATTCGGCCCGGTTCTCCGCCGCTGTGCCCAGTCGGAGGTGCGTGGGCTGCTGGCAGTTGTCGCAGGTGTGACAGACGGTCGGACTGTCGGTCCCCCACCCGAGGCGAGGGATGGCGCCGTGCGCGAGCTGATACCCGTACAGGTGGCCCGGTACTGTGCCACGCCGAGTCCTGCCCGGTCGGGAGGCCGCCCTGAAGCTGGCATGGCCGGTGCTGGAGATCCCGCCGAGGAAGAACCAGCAGTCCTCAGTGGAGCCGGTGCGGTAGACCTTGGCCCAGTAGCGTGCTCGAACGGACTCGTTGGCCAGCCAGCTGGCCCACTCAACGGCCGGTATGCGTACGGGCGTTGGTTCACCGATGAGGGCAAGCTGTTCGTCAACGGGATCGGGCCCGGACCCGTTTACCGCTGCGAGCGGGAAGAGTCCGGGCCCGAAGTCGTTCTCAGGCGGCATCAGCCCGGCCGTCGTCCGGCGCCGAGACCGGGGCCGGAGCGTCGAAGGCCGGAGGGGGCTGAGGCGATGCCTCTGCCCGAGACTTAGGGGCTCGGCGGGAGCGCGGCGGACGTTCCGCGCGGGCGCGCAGGGCCTCGATTACCTCCTTGGCACGAGCGGCGGTAACAGGCTTCGCTTCACGTTCCAGTTCCTCTGCCGGCACACCCAACAGATCTGCGACCAGATCCGCGTCGTTGTCGAACAGCCGCAGGACGACCGCGGCGGCCTCCCGTGCCGCAACGTCGGCCTCGTCCTTCGCTCGCGCCGCCTTCACCGCGGCCTCGCGCGTCGTCAGCACGTTCGCCGCGGCCATCTCCCTCGTCTTCGCTTGGAGTGCTTCGACAGCGCGAACCCGCCGCCGTAGCTCTGCCGCGCTCAGTGATGCAGCCGGAGTCGTGCTCACCCGAGCCCCCAGTCTTGTTCGAAATTGCTGCTCATCGCGCGCACCGTAGGCACAGGTCCGCGGACATCTCGAACCACAGGCGCCTCTCCATATCGGCAGCGTGCAGTGTTCGTGAGCCCTAAGCTGCGCGCCATGACCACCACCGCACCCGCACGGTCCAGCCGCATAGCCCGATGGCGCACCGTGCGTGTCCAACGTGCTGAGCGTCTACGAAGGATGGGCAGGCTCACCACGCGAACCCGCGCAGCGCTTATGACTCTTGGCACCGCCATGGTCGCTGCCGGTGGCTGGGCCGTCTTCAAGACAAAAGTCGAGGCTGGCCCAACTGCTCTCATCACCATTGGCGCCCTCCTCGTGGTTCTGGGTGCGATGGGACGACAGATCGCCTCCATGAACCTCAAGGACGGCAGCATGACCATGCAGGAGGTTAAAGATGAGATGAACCAGGCCGAAAGTCCTGAACAGGTCGTAGACGCCATCGTCAACGCCCCGGCCCCCGTGCAGAGTCAGCTTCAACGCGACCAAGACATCACCACGATGAGCGAAGCCGCCTACGAGAAATCGGTTGCGAGCGTACTGACTGAGTACTTCGGCGACGCAGTCCAGCGCGACGTTCTGATCGGATCCACCCGCGCCGACATCGTCGTGACCCTCGACGGCAAGCGGGCAGTGGTCGAAACCCGGCTCGGCAACCCCTCAAAGGCCATGCCGCCCGACGTACTGCGCCGGCTTGTACGCCCGGACTACCTCAACGATGATGACGTGCACGCCATCGTCATCGTCAGCGCTAGCGAGGCCGGCCTATACCTCCTCGGTGAGGCGCGCGAACGTGCTGTCCAGGCTGGCAAGAACTTCACGTTCACATCGTGGGCGGGTGCTGTGCACAACCGGTCCCTCAAGCAGGCCGTCGAGGATCAACTTCGAGGCTGACCCCAACCAGCACCCACGGCGGACATTTCCAACAAGAGACTAGGCCACGTCAAGCCCCAGCTCGGTGTCCGGCCGGCAGAAATTGCAGGGTTCGATGTTCGGGCCAGTGAGCGCGGCTCGCGCCTCGTCGGCCCTGATCCGGTGCGGAGTGCCCGAGATCATCGTGCAGTCGTTGGTGTGGATTACTGCTGGCTCAGGTCCTGTGGGTGTGCGCTTCTGCTGGACGACGAACCCGACTTGGGGTTGCGCCTGGGCCAGGGCCGGGAGTCCCTTGGCTCCCTTGACCGGCCGACTAGGACGCCGTGGGGCCAGGGTCTCAGCTTGGGCCAGCGCAGCCTGCACCTCGTTCCGCTGGAGCAGCAGATAGGTGCCGACGGTCTTGTTGTCGGCGAGCTCCTCGTCCAGGTGCGCGGCGGCGGCGGCATTGGCGGCAAGCTGCCTGTCGAGGGGCGCGAGGATTGCCCGGAGCCGGCGGAGATCAGGCGGCAGCTCGGACATGGCGTACACCGTGCAGCGCTGCCCAGCCGGCCGACCGCTGCCCCTGCCAGTGGGGGTGAAACAGCACTACCGAGGACAGGTGGATCAGGCGCCGCCGGACCGCAGTGCGCGGGCATACAGCGAGCAGGTGGTATGTGGCGTGCCACTCCGCCTGCGCCTGGGCCAGGTCATTGGGAATCTGTCGCATGCTTCAATTCAACCATTTGTTCGATTTTTCCTGTCACTCGGCTACACCGGAGAATCCAGAGCAGCGCGGGCGCACGCCTCGAACTCACGAATCCGCTCCCAAGTCAGCTTGGACAGGCCGTCGACGTCCGTTGGCCCGTCACGAAGCACGGTCTGCACGGAACGAGAGGTTGAACTCGAAGGTCGGCGCAACAGGTGAAGTTGACGCGGCAGCGCGCGTCCAGCCGGAGGTGCCGGCTGTAGAAAAGGCATGCCTCCGGCGGGTCCTACTCGGAGGGGGAGGGGGCTGGTCGTTCGGCTGCCGCGCCGTCGTGGTTGCGGAGAGAGGGCGGGGTTCCCTCCTCGATCGGCCGCCCCAGCTTCGCGCACCGCGCCGCAGGGGTGCGAAGTCGTTCGTCCGGGTCCGGGACTTTCCTCGTGCCTCAGAAAGTCCCGGCTTCCGGGCGCTCCACTCCGCACCCCTGCACCACGGCACGCCGGGCAGTGCCGTCCGACCGAGGAGGGAACGCCGCCCCAGGCCCGTTGTGGCCGAGCCGTGCGGGCAGGTGGCGCGGGAAAACCGCAGGCCAGAGGACGTATCCGGGTTGCCTCAATCCGAATAATGTGGTTTAATTAGTGGTGTCGGAAGGGGAGGGTAACCCCCGACCGGCACCCGGTAGGCCGACCGGCCGCCGACAACCTCTCTCACCAGGAGAATGAACGTGAGCACCATGAAGGCCCCCGCGAAGCTCGAAACCATCCGCGCTCTGCTCGCTAAGGCGGAGGACCCCCGTACGCCGGAGTCCGAGGCGGAGCTTGCCCGGAAGCGGGCGTTCGAGATGATGGCGAAGTATGGCGTCGAACAGGCGATGCTCAACGACGCCAACCCGGCCAGCGACGCCCCGACGGACCGCAAGATCGTTCTGGACAACCCGTGGGCGATGGAGCGGGTCCGCCTCATCCACCGCATCGCGGTCGCGCTGGGCTGTGAGCTGATCCACCTTGGCCGGGATGGCAGCGGCCCCGCCCGCCAGGTGCACATCTTCGGGTACGCGAGCGACCTTCAGCGCGTTGAACTCCTCTACACCTCTCTTCTGCTCCAGATGAACAGCGGACTTGCCGCTCAGTCGGTCCCGCCGGGCCAGGGTGCGCGTGCCTGGCGGCGGTCGTGGCTCCTCGGTTTCATCCACCGGGTGGGCGACCGCATCGAGGAGGCCGAGCGCGGCGCACGCGAGGAGGCCAGGGAGGAGACCAGCGCGACCGGCCGCAGCGCGGCCCTCGTGCTCGCGGATCGCAAGGCCGTCGTCTCGCGCAACTACAAGCAGGCGTACCCGCGTTCGCGGAAGGGCGGCACCACGACCGTGACCGGCAACGGGTACGGGGCCGGATGGAGGGCGGGAAGCCGCGCCGACATCGGCGGTAAGCGGATCGGCCGCACCACGGCCGGGTCCATAGCCGCGTAGCCCCGTCAGGGCCGGGGGCGGCTGTCTGTCGCCCCCGGCCACCGTCTCACCCACCGAGGAGCCCCGCATGTACATGGAATGGGCCCGATTCCACAAAGCTGACGAGAACGGCCGCCACTACTTCCAGGTCTACAGCTTCCCCCAGGAGTGGGCCGCCGCGACCCCGAAGGAGCCTGGCACCGGCCGGATCAGCGAAGCTGCCGCCCTTGCTTACTCGATCATCTGCGGGTCCGGGTGGCAGTGGCGGACGCCGTGTCACTGCGTCGAGTGCACCATCACGGCTGAGTCCGCCCAGCGCAGCAGCGCTTGACCGTCACCAACCACCGCCAGGAGGAAACGATGCCGTCCCGGAAGCCGCACGCCACCCCCGCCCGCATCCTCACGGCCGCCGCCGACCACATCGAACGAGTCGGGCTCTACCAGGGTGACCACCTCTGGCAGCCCGGCCGGATGGGCGACACCGCCCCGTGCACCGTGCTGCACGCGTGGGAGCGCGGCGTGCGCTCTGTCCGGCCCCGTTGGTCCGTACGTGGTGAACCGTGGGACATCTTCCAGCGCGCCCTATTCGACTCCCTTGTGGTGCTCAGCAACCACATCAACGCCCGTCCAGTGTCCGGCGTCCGGTGGCGCAAGCTGAAGCTCACGGAGGACGCCTACCGGCGCACCCTCCTGTGGTGCTGGGGGGACGAGCCCGAGCGGACCACCGCCGAGGCCGTTGCGATGATCCGCGCCGCCGCAGCCCTGCACCCGAGTGACGGCGATCACAGCATCCCTGGTTGCCACACCCTCAAGAACATGGTTTAATTAATGGTATCGGAAGGGGGAGGGCAACCCCCCGACCGACACCGTCACCGGGCCGAACGGCCCGACGAACTCTCACCAGGAAGAGAAAGACCGATGACGAACACCAAGACCCAGGCCGGCGTCCAGACCGTCCCTGCCCCGTGGCCGACCCTCACGGTCGCCGAACTCGCCGCGCACCCCGGCAACGTCCGCGAGATCGAGGCCCCTGCCGATCTGCTGGCCGACGTGAAGGACAACGGCGTCGTGGAGCCGCTGTACGTCGTGCGGACCCACGGCGACGTGCCGCAGGTCATTGACGGGTTCCAGCGGCTGGCCGCCGCCGTCGCCGCAGGGCTGGAGACCGTTCCGGTCACGCCCCGCCCCGTGATCCGGATTGACGCGCTCACCCCGCACCCGAAGAACGCCCGTGAAGACCTTGACCTCGGCGCGCCGTTCGTGGAATCGCTCCGCGCCGAGGGGTGCCGCATCCCCGTCAAGATCCAGCGGCTCGACGGCGGAGTACTTCAGGTCAACGACGGGAACCGTCGCTACCACGCAGCGAAGGACGCGGGTCTTACCCACCTGCCGTACGAGTGGGAGGACGACGACCGCGACGCGGCGGGCCAGTTCCTGGACATGATCACGACCGCCCAGCACCGCAAGAGCCTCACGGCGTCCGAGATGAATCAGGCCATGTTCAGCGCCGCCGAGGCGGGCGCGCAGGTCGGCCGCATCGCCAAGGCCGCAGGCGTGCGGCAGAAGGATGTCAGGACCCTGGTCAAGGTCCGGTCCGACGAGAAGCTGTCGGCCGCCGTCAGCGGTGCGAGCAGCTACGAGTGGACCTTTGAGCACCTGGCCGCGCTCTCGGAGTTCGCGGACGACCCCGAAGCGCTCGCCGCGATCAGCGAGGCCGCCGCCGAGGACGCCGCCGACGCCGGAGACGTGGACTGGGCCATCGCGATCGAGCGGACCAAGCGTGACAAGCGGACCAAGGCCGAGGCTCACCGCGCCGAGCTGGAGACGGCCGGGCAGAAGATCCGGGACGCTGAGGAGCTGTCCGAGCGAGCCATGCCCGTGTGGCGACTGCGCGGCATCAGCACCGAGGAGCACGCCGAGTGCAAGGGTCTGGTGTGGGTGTTCGACGAGCGGCGGGCAGACCGGTACGAGCCCTACTGCTCCGCCCCCGGCCTGTATGGGCACACGGTGCCCGAGGGCAGCGGCGGCACCGGCGGCACGAAGTCCGCCGCCCAGGTGGAGGCCGAGCGCGCCGCCCGCGCGGCCGTCAAGAAGGGGAACATCGACTGGGACGCGGCCGAGGCCCTGCGCCGGAAGTGGATCACCGACCTGATCAAGCGGCGCAACCTCCCGAAGACCACGACCAACACCCTGATCGGTCACGTGAACAACGCTCTGCTGAACGGCAGTTGGGGAATCTGTGACGATCTGAACAAGGAGCCGACGACCGAGATCCTGGCCGCCTTCCTGGGCCTGAACACCGAACAGGCCAAGGACCGGGGCAGCTTCGCCGGACACGTCGCCAAGGACCCCCGCAGGGCCCCGCAGCTCCAGTTCGCCGCCATCGCCGCCGTCCGGGAGAAGTGCGCGAACCGGTCAGCGTGGAGGACGGACAGTCAGCGCGCCCCGTGGACGCGGACGCCCACCGGCCGGTGGTTCCAGGTGCTCGCGTCCCTCGGGTACCCGCTCACGCCCATTGAGCAGTCGGTCGTGGACGACGAGCCGTACGACCCGTCGAAGAGGAAGCCCCGCGCGATCACGTCCGGCAGCGAACCGGAGACCGAGCAGGAGCCCGGCACCGACGAGGAGACGGGCGAGCCGGAGGCCGAGGAGACCGACGACCCGGCCAGCGACGACGAAGCCGCCGCCTAACCGCCTCAGCCGTCCGACGCCGGGGGGCGGGAACCCTCCCGCCCCCCGGCCGCCCCAGGAGCCCCGCAGTGACCCGTACAGCTCTGTTCGAGACCCACGCCGACGACCACGGTTGCGGATGCGTTCCCGCACCCGCCGAGCCCGACCCCGGCACCACCGCCGACATCATGCAGGCTCGCGCCATCGCGGGCGGACTCGCGGAGTTCGGCATCGGGCCCCGCCGCTGGTCTGCCGCCTACGACCACCAGGCCGCCGCCGTAGTCCTGCGCGTGGACACCTCGCGCGGACTGTACGCGCTCGCCATCCCGGCCCCTGGCCAGCCGTTCCCCGTCCGCCACAGGGGCGAGCGCATAGGCGCGCTGGACTGCCGCCGAACGTACGGCACCGCCGATAGCTACACCGCCGCCCTGTTCGCCGCGTTCCTGCGCGACCGCGCCGCACTCGACATCCCCGGATGGGATGCTTGCCCCGCACCGCAAAACATGGTTTAATTAATGGTATCGGAGGGGGAGGGCAACCCTCCTCCGACACCACGGGCCGCAAGTCGGCCCCGACCCCGGCCGCACGCGGAGGGCAACCCGCCCGGCCGGGCCCTCGATTCCTCTCTCACCAGCAGGAGCACCCACGATGACCAGCGCAGCCATGCGGTTTTCCATCCCCGCCACGGCCCAGTCCCGCGTCCGTCAGCTTGTCGAGGCCACCAACGCCCGCGCCGCCGTCCACCAGCTCACCGCGTACGCGCTCGACATCTCCAAGCCGTTCCTTGCCGACTATCACGACATCGACGGCCGCCTGATCGGCCAGCGCCCCACCGTCACCGTGACGATCTCCGGTGACATCCCCCGTCACCATGGCTGGACCGTTATCGCCCGCCTGGACCACGACGAGGAGGGCGAGACGATCACCAGCCTGTTCCCCGGTCTGCCCGAGCAGGACGCCGAGGCAGCCCGCCAGTACCGCGCCATCGAGAACTTCTGCCACGGGTGCGCCGTCGCCCGCCACCGCACTGCCACCTACCTTGCCCGCCACGAGAACGGCGAGATGCGGCAGTTGGGCACCACGTGCGTGGAGCCGTACACCGGTCTGCCGATCAAGGGGCTTGAGGCCCTGTGGCGGTTCGGCACGCTGAAGGACTCCGATTGGGACGGCGAAGAGGGCGGCATCCCGGCCGATCTCCGCGTCCCGGTGATCGAGGTCCTGCGGGTGACCGCCGCCATCGTCAAGACGGAGGGCCGCTTCTACAGCCGGTCCGAGCAGTGGAAGAACAAAATGCCGACCGCCGACGGCGTCGAAGCGTACTTCTTCGACCGCAAGGCCCCGATGGAGTGGCGGGCCGCCATCGACGCCGACCCCGACGCGCCGACCACCGCCGCCGCCGTCAGGGCATGGGCCGTGCAGGGATACGGCAGCCTCTCCGACTACCACCACAAGGTCGGCCAGCTGGCGAAGGGCGAGACCGTCGACCCCCGTCACCTGCCGACGCTGGTGTCCGCCATCGCGGGTTGGTACCGCGTCCAGGAGAAGGAAGCCACCGAGCGCGCCGCCCAGAACAGCAAGCCGCAGGGCACCCTGGGCGAGCGCATCACCACCAACGCCACCGTCACCACCGTGATCGAGCTCGAAGGCCGGACGTACGGCTACCACACCCAGCGACGCCGACTGGTGAAGTTCCAGGACCTGAGCGGCAACGTGTTCGTCTGGTTCAGCTCCGCCGCCGATGTCCCCGACCAGGGCGACGAGGTCGAGCTGACCGGCACGGTCAAGGACCACAGCATCTACGGCGAGACCGCGCAGACCGTGCTCACCCGGTGCCGCGTCGCCGCACGCGAACCGGTCGCCGCGTAGCCGGTCCCGGCCGGGCGGCCGTGGTGTGGGCGGCATCGAGCCGCCCACACCACGCTTCGCCCACCCGCCGACCGCGCCGCCCATGTCGGCGGCTGGCCCCGCTCGCCGGCCCCCGTACGAAGGGCGTCCCTCCGGGACGGCTCAGCCTGGCCCGGCTCGCAGCCGGCCGGAA
This sequence comes from Streptomyces guryensis, assembly GCF_021261325.1. Lineage (GTDB taxonomy): Bacteria > Actinomycetota > Actinomycetes > Streptomycetales > Streptomycetaceae > Streptomyces > Streptomyces guryensis. Next base: position 37,835 of record NZ_JAJSBI010000031.1, read on the forward strand.
CGTCCGGACTGCAGGCGGCCCTCCCGCCCCGTCCGGACGCCGGGCTGACGGGCGCGCCCTGCGGGCACAACGGCCCTGTCCATCGCGCTCCGCGCGACCACGAGCGGCACCTCGCCGACGTCGGAACGGCACGCCGCCGACCGCACCGCCGAGATCCTGAGGAACACCCCCATGCCCAAGAACGCGTCTGCCGTCCAACATCAGGTTGCCCCCGCGGGAGACCCGTCTCCGCAGATCTGTCTCCAGGTCGCCAGGCAGGCCGCGATCCTCGCCGTCACCGCAGCCGACGACGCCATGACTGCCGTCTGCCGCAGCCGATCCGGCGCCACCGCCCGCCTGGAGGCGGCCATGCACGCGGCCCACAAGGAAGCCGTCGAAGCCGAGGGTCACGCCGACCGCGCCGAGCAATACGCCGACGACCCCACCGTGCCGAGCAGTGCCCCCTTGTACTGCGCCCGTGCGGCCGTCGACCACGCTGTTCGGGCGCAGTCGGCCGCCGGAGTCGAGACGACGGCCGCCGACCTGCGGGCCGAGCTGGAGCGGAAGTTGACGGCGGCCGAGTACGCCGAGCGGGAGCCCGAACGCCGCCGGGAAGAAGCCGAGCAGGAGGCCGAGGAGCGCGCGGTCACCGGCATGGACGCGGACAACCGGGACCGGGCGGCGAGGAACCGCTATCTCGCCGAAGGGCACGTTGCCGAACTCGGTTGGACGGTAGGACACGTCCGTGTGCTGGAGGCCGCCGCGTCCGGGCGCCTGTACTGGCGAGACGGGCGGGCCCGGCAGGCAGCGCGGCAAGGCGTGTGGAACGGTGGCCGGCGGATCAGTCGCGAGCGAACCCAGGCACTGTTCGCCGCGCGGTTCCTCGTCGCCGTCCGTCAGGACGACGGCACCCGCCTACTGACGCCCAGCCCGATCGGCCAAGTCGCCCTTGAACTAGCCCGGCTCCATCCCGCCGGGCTCCACGGCAGCGACAAGGCCGCCTACGAGGCACGGTTCGCCCGGGTCCGGCGACGCCACAAGCGCCGCGACGACCAGAAGGCCGCCGCCCGCGTGCTCCCGCCGCTCGATTCCAGCGCGCGGAAGTTGTACCGGCCGGTCACCCTCACCGAGCAGCAGGCCCGCGCCGAGCGCGACGCCGTCGACCGGTGGGAGGACGAGGGCGGCTACTGCCCCGGCGCGGACACACCGTGCCCCGCAGCAGGCGCCCCCGCGAACCCGCCCGTCCGGATCATCCTGCCCCTGCACCGGCACACCGCCGTGCAACCCGCCTTGTGGTGACGGTGATGCATCCGAGGAGCCCTCCGCACCACCCGCGGACCCCTGCCGCACAGGCGCCGCGTCCGACCAACAGCGACTCCGGCGAACAGAATCGTTGGGTGCCGGCCAGAGCGAAAGGCAGCCTCCGGCGGGTCCTCCTCGGAGGGGGAGGGGGATGGTCGGTCGGGTGCCGCGCCGTCGTGGTGCGGGTGGTGAAGGCGGGGTTCCCTCCTCGGCCGGACACCCGGGGGCGTATCAGGAACCCGGACACGGCGTCCAGGCCAAGCCGCTACGCGGTCGCTGCGCGAGCCAGGACACCGCGCCCGGAACCCTGATACGGCGGAGCTGTCCGACCGAGGAGGGAACCCCGCCCAGGCCCGTTGTGGCCGGGCCCGGCCGGGCGGGTGCGGGTCGATGCGGCGGGAAAAGAGCAGGTCAGAGCGTGTATCCGGGTTGACCCAACCCTGAGAACATGGTTTAATTAGTGATGTCGGAAGGGGAGGGCAACCCCCGACCGGCACCCGGTAGGCCGACCGGCCTCCGACAACCTCTCTCACTAGGAGATGGACGATGAACACGCCTCTCACCGTCGCGGAACTGTCCCACCCGATCGCCCTCGAACTCGGCGGAAACTGGCGACCGCAGCCCGCGCGCCACGGCGTCCAGGAGCTGGACCACGCCGCCACGTTCACCCACCTGGACGGCCGACAGCTCCACCTCTCCGAGCGGTTCGATGACCCCGGACATCTGCACATCCGGGGCGCGTTCCCCACTACCGACTATCCGTTCCGCAGGGGCGAGCGTGACACGGTCCGAGTTGCCATGAGCGAGGACCCGGCGGACATTGCGGCCCGGATCGCCGCCGATCTCATCCCCGTGCACCGCGAGGTTCACGAGCGGGTGAAGGAGCACAACCGCGCACAGGCCGCAATGCGCCGGGGTGTTGATGAAGCCGCACGCGATCTCTCCGCCCGACTTCCCGGAGCGCGAACCCGAATCGACGGCACAACCGCCTTTGTCTACATGGATCTTGAACCGGGCGAAGTCCGTATCGGACTCGACGGCGACACGGTGAGTCTTGTACTCAACGACGTACCCCGGATCATCGCTGACGCCGTCGTATTCGCGGTGAGCCGATTCCTTCCCCATGTTCAGACCCCCGAGGGAGAGCGCGGCGAATACGTCGACGGATACGCCCTCTAATTCCCACGCGTCACGGCGGCGCGCTACCCCAGCGCGCCGCCCCCCCCTAGAAAGGCCCCAGGATGAGCGCCGATGTATTCACGATCGAGCCGCAATGGATCGTGCAGGCCCCGCACCTCCGGTGCACCCTCAAACGCGCTCTCGCGCTCCAGGCCACACAGAATGTGTGGTCCGGTACCGAGCACATCAACAACGCCGTGGCGATGGCCTACGGCGATCAACTCCCGGACTCCGGCCGATGGGAACTGACCCGTTCCCAACTCCGCACACTCAAAATCGCCATTGAGTGGCGCAGGGCCAAGCGCGCGGCCAGCGACAACAAGACCGCCCCCGATATCCTCGAACCCTGGACGCAGATAGAGGATGAGGTCATAGCCGCATACCGGGCCGTGAGCAACGAAGCAGGGTTGTACTGGATTTAAGGGTTGCCGATCACCCTAGAACATGGTTTAATTAATGGTGCCGGAAGGGGGAGGGCGACCCCCCAATCGACACCGTGGGGCCAGCCGGCCCCGGACGATCTCTCACCAGGAGGACCGCGACATGCCCCGTAAGCCGAAGATGACCGACGAAGGGCGCCGGGCCTACTCCGCCAAGATGCGCGGTGAACTCGAAGCCGTCATGGATCGCGCGTACGGCGCGATGGTCGCCAGTGAAGACTTCTGGGCCACCGTCATGCGCACGGCCGCGAACCTGACCCACCCGGACCGCGACGACCGCAGCCCCACCAACTGCATCGCCATCGCCGCCCAACACCCCAACGCCACCCACGTACTCAGCTCCGGAGACTGGCGAAAGACCGGACGCTTCCCGGTCAAGGGCTCCACATCCCTCCGCATCTGGACGCCGATCAAGCGGCGGCCCGAGGAGGGCCAGGAGGCCACGGCCGCAGCCGCCGACGGCGGGCAGCGCGAGGCCACCGGCGAGACCGCCGGGGGTGAGACGCGCAAGGTGTCCGGCTTCAAGGCCGGGCCGGTTTTCGACATCAGCCAGACCGACGGCGACGCCTACGAGCCGCCCGCCGCCGCCCCGCTCGCCGCCGAGGTCATCCGCGATGTCCTGGTGAACCAGTACCGCGACCAGTACCAGGAGGACCCCGAGCAGGCCGGAGGGTTCGACTTCACCCAGGAAGCCCCCGACAACGCCGTCCGCATCCTGCTGTACGGCCACGCGTGGCGACGCATCACCGAGGCGGACGCCCCCCTTCCCGGCCAGCACGCCGCCGAAGTCGCCTCAGCCGCCCACGTCGCCGCGCTCATCCTGAACATTACTCCCGGCCTCGCCGTCATGCCGCCGCTCGCGGGCATCATCACCCAGGACAAGAAGCCCCCGATTCACGAGTCCGCCGTCCGGGCCATCGGGACCGGCCGCGCCATCGCCCGCGCCGTCACGATGGCCGCCGAGCACCGCCGCGAACTTGCCGTGGCTGGTTGACCCAGACTCAAGAACATGGTTTAATTAATGGTATCGGAAGGGGGAGGGCAACCCCCCGACCGACACCCCCGCCGGGGCCAACCGGCCCCGGCGGAACCTCTCACCAGACAGGACACGACATGCTCACAACCGACCAGAAGCCCACCGTCCAGGACTTCCCCACCGCAACGCTCGTGATCGGCGGACCCTGGTTCCGGGGCCACCAGCTCGACACCCGCCCCGCCATCGTCGTCGGCCCATTTGGCGGACCGGAGTTCACGGACGCCACCATGTCCGTGGTCTGGTTCTTCACCCTTGGTGCCCCGCAGCCCGGCGACAGCGTCCAGGCGATGTTCCCGCACGAGCTGACGCCTGTGGACGCCACGCTGACCACGATGAACCAGGACACGTTCCGCGACATCGTCCGCAGCCTGCGCCGGGGCCGGTTCGCCTACGACGACGGGGACGCGCTCCGCGCCGCCGTACGCCAGGCATGGCGCGAACGGGCCGGACTGGCCGACGCCGACCCGGCCGCCCGCCACACGCTCCACCGCAGCTGACCACGGCCCCGCTGGTCCGGGGGAGGGCAACACCTCCGGACCGGCAGGCCCCCAGCACCCCAGCGGACACCCCTTTGGGGCGGCAGGACAGGTCCGGTGCGTTCACCGCCGCCGGCCGACTCCGCCGCCGGCCGACTCCGCCGCCGGCGGCTCCGCCGACCGACGACGGGCACCGGACCGCAGCGGACGCGCCCCGCGGGGGCGCGGCAGCCCCTGCCATCGCGCAGGGCGCGACGGCCCGCGAGCCGATCGTCCCTCACGGCCCGCGCCCGTGGTGCGGACCGCTTTCAACGCAAGGTCCGCCCTGAGGCCGGACCACAAACTCTCACCAGAAAAGAAAAGTTCAGTGACTATCAAGATCACCCACACCCGCCGAGAAGGAACCCTGGTCGAGGGGACCGAGAAGGGCGACGAGGCCGGGAAGATCCTCATGCGCAAGGAGTACGGGCGCCGAGGCGGCCTGGCCTTCCGCTGGGGGTATGACCTTCAGTGCTGGTACCTGCGCCACTCCCGGGATCACGCGGCCGACCGGTGGACGGTCAACAAGGTGCGCGGCTACCTCGAAAAGGCCGGGTACACAGTCGTCGTCAGCATCGACGACCACAAGCGGCGCAGCTACGCCGAAGCGGAGGCCGAGCGGATCGAGCGCGCCGGGGCCCGCGCCGAGCGCTACGACGGCTACGCCGGGAACGCCGCCTCCCGGGCCGAGGCCGCGCACCGGTCCGCTGACGCCATCTCGGAACACATGACCGGCGAGCCGATCAAGGTCGGTCACCACTCGGAGCGCAGGCACCGCCGCGACATCGAGCGCATGGACAACCACATGCGGCGCGGTATCGAGGAGAGCCGGAAGGCTTCCTACTGGGCTGACCGTGCGGCGGCAGCCGAGCACTTCGAGGCGTTCCGCCGGGACCCCAACCGGACTTTGCGGCGCCTGGAGAAGCTGCGTAAGGAGCTGCGCGACATCGAGAAGTGGCAGCGCGGAGAGTCCGCGTGCGGCTTCCCCCGCTCGACCACGCCGGAGGGTCTGGCAACGCTGGCCACTGAGCGGGACGTGGTCCTGGAGAAGATCGCGTTTGAGGAAGCGGTGATCGCTGGGGCTGAGGCCCGGGGCTTCAAGGTGTGGGGGCCCGACGACTTCACGAAGGGCGATTTCGTGAACGCGGGCGGCACCTGGCGCGAGGTGCTGCGGGTGAACAAGAAGAGCGTGACCGTGCCACACCTGGTGACCCGTACCGGTATGGCGGTGATGCGGTCCAGAGACCGCGAGTGCACGGCCGGAACGGTGTACTACGGGCACCCGTCGCCGTGTAAGGGCGGGAAGCGGTGCACCTGCGACACCCAGACCCTTCCGTATGACGTGGTGCGCGGATGGGCCAGCGGCGCCGACATCGCGCGCCTTGAAGCGACGGAGCCCGAGCCCGAGGCAGAGCGGACCGTGTGCCCGCACTGCAAGCGCGTGGCGAAGGGCGAGAAGCGGTTCAGCACGGCGCGCGGCATGTGCACCGTGTGCGGGTACGCCAAGCCGCAGAACTTTGAGGCCGGGCCCGCACCCGCCCCGGAGGCCGCCGAACACCAGGAGCAGGCCGAGCAGGCCCCGCCGGTCGAGGAGCTGGCACCGGTGGCCGAGACGTGCCCCATGTGCCACTCCAGCCAGTGGCACGCGGAAGTACGCCGGTGCGCTCACTGCCACCACGCTCCCGAAGGGAAGCCGACCCCCGCTCGGCCCCCGCCGCGGTGGAGAACAGGCAGGAGGACATGGCGCTGGTGCTCATCGCGCTCATCGCCTCGAAGAACTCCCGCCGCTCCCGCAAGCGCGCCTTGTGGGCGATGACCCGTCGCGAGGCACAGGCCGTGTGCGGTGACCCCCGCACCTCCGGTCGCTCCTACATGCTCACCTGGACCGACCGGCCCGGCGTCGAAGGTGCCGACTGGGAATGGGTGCCCGACAACGGGAGTCTCGACCCGGTCCTTTCGGACCTGGGCATCACCCCGCGCCGTGAATGGAGCGCCGCCCCTCAGGCCCCCGCCGAGGCCGCGTAATCAGGCCCCCGCCCGCCCCGGCGGCCGAGCGCGCCGGGGCGGGCCCCTCTCTCACCAGAACAGGGCACCACCATGACCACGCAACTCCTCGAACGACCCGCGACCGTCACCGTCCCCGACACCGAAGCGGGCAGGCTCATCGTCCCCGCGACCGAGGGCAGCACGACCGTCCCGACGTACCGCGTCGGCGCCCCCGACATCCAGTGCCGATACCCCGTGATCGTTGGCGAAGACCAGGTCATCGGCCGCGCCTACAGGTGGCACCGGGACTGGTTCGTCCTCACCACCGCGGGCGAACACAACCTCCGTCGCCCGCCGAAGGGGACACCCGGCACCGACATGGCCGCCGCCCATCTCGCGCAGCAGTACGCCGCTGGTCGGATCGGCGCCGTCCCCCTGGACCAGGTGCTCGCCGAGGCCCCCACGCCGTTGTGCGGGCCGGTGCCTCTCCTGCACCCGCGGATGCCGGTCAACGATCGCAACATCGAGGGCGCGCAGATCGCGTTTGCGGGACTCCGGGCCCACCACTGGCGGGCAGTCCTCACCGGGTTTCCCGGCAGCGATAACCACTGGTTCCTCAGCTGTGAATTGTGCCCGTGGGAAGGCCCGAAGTTCTGGAGCCACCTGCGCGGTCGCAACGGAGAGCCGCCGAGCGCGCGCCGTCACAAGGGCGGGTGCATCGGAGAGGACAAGGTCCGCCGGTTGATCACCGCCTACCACTAGCAGTCCCACCGGGGGCGGCGGCAGCGCGCCGCCGCCCCCCGCTTCCCCGAAGGACATCACCGTGCCGACCCGCCACACCCCCGAAAGCATCGTCATCGCGGACACCCCCGCCGCGATCCTGCGATGGGCCGCGCTTCACATCGAACACGTCGGCATCCACCAGGGCCCCCGTCTGTTCGCCGGTCCCGGCCGTACGGCCACGTTGCCGTGCTGGCCGCGCGGCGCCCTCGAAGTCGCAGCCGGCCACGGGCGGGGAGCCGCCGGCCGGACGTACGACTGGGACCGCATCGACCGCGCCCGCGACCAGGCGTTCGGCATCCTCGCGGAAACCCTCACCGGTCACCCCGTCGACGCCGACGACCCCGCCGCCGCCAAAGCCCTGCACCGCGAGGCCATCGACCGGTGGAGCGCCGAGCCCGGCCGCACCGCCGCCGACGCCGCCCACGCGTTCCGCACCGCCGCCGTGCGCGCCGAACACGCCCTGTTCTGACACCCGACGCCCGCCAGCATCCCGAGTCATCGAAGGCCAGCACGATGGACGAGACGACCGAAGCCCGCAGCACCACCAGGACGCCGAGCCGCCGAGGAGCCGCCACCCCCAGCCGGGACGGCGTCCACCGAGTCGGCGTCCCCCTTCAACCCCGGCTCACCGCGGCCGAGCTGATCCGCGTACTCCTCGCGGCCCCGGGGGAAACCGACCTCACCGCCCTCGACCCGGTACGGGTCCGGTCGCTCATCGCCGACGTGCTCACCCAGCACGGCTATGACGTGCTCGACCGATCGCCGTACTACCCGGAGCTTGACCGTCACCAGGACGCCCGCCGGGCCGTGCGCCGCGCGTACGGGTCCCGGTTCCTCGACGCCCCGGACGAACAGGCCGTACTCGCTGATCCTCTGCGCGAAGTGCTCGCCGCCGCCGGGGGTGGGCCATCATGACCGCGACCGTCGCCGAGCCGACCGGAGCACGGGCACGGCAGACGTACTACTGGCGGGTGCGCAACGCGCGGACGCGCCAGTCACCAGGGAGCGCCGGGCAGGCGTGGCACATTCAGCCCGGACACCCCGGCGGCGCGTACTGCGACCTCGGCCATGAGCTGGACCCGCCCGAACACCACGCCCCGACCCTGCTCTCTCGCAGCCGGCCGACCGGCTGCCGGGGGGACGAGCAGGAGTTCCGGGGCGGGTGCCTGGCGTGCGAGTGGGAAGGCCCCGTGCACTCCGGCAACGGGTTCGGGGACGGTGACAACGAGGCGGTGGAGGACGCGCACGACCACTGTTTCCCCGGCTGGCGGGCGCTGCCGCCGATCACCACGGTCGAGGACCGGTGGGCCGTCCCGCGGAGCCGGAGCCGCTGGGCTCAACTCATCGCCCGATACCCGGCGGGCTGGATCGACCAGGGTGCCCCCGTCGTGGCGTGGCGCCGCTACCGCTGCGAAGCTCACGCCCCGCCGTACACGGGACGCCCCCGCTACGAACTCCGCGTCACCCGGCCACCCATCGACCGGGGCCGACGCCCTACAGATCAAGGGGCTCTCTTCTGATGACCGCCGTCCTCCGGATCAGGGCCCCGCCCCGCTCAACCCAAAGGTGGTTTAATTACTCCGCCGTCAGCGGAGCGGGCAACCTCCGACCGGCCGTGCGTCCCACGGGCGCCACGCACCCCAGACAACAGATGACGGCCAGCGCACAAGGGCAACAAGGCGCTGGCCGTCGATGTTCTCTCACCAGAAAGAACCCCACCATGCTATGCGACCGACACCCCGACTGTCCCCAGCCCGGCGACATCGCCCAGCTCACGAGGGGTAACAGCATCGGCGCTGATCCCACCGACAGCTTCGTCATCGTCGAGGACTTCCCGCCTACCGGCCGGCACCTCGTGCTCAACCTGCCCGTCGACCACCCCGGCCGTGCCGACTGGGCCGCCGCCGTCCCCCTGGCCGACATAGCCACCCTCACCCGGCTCGAACCGGCGGGCAGCCGTACGTGGGCGCCGGCCCCGGACCCGGACGACATCCAGTGACCGTGCCGAGCGGTCACGACCCCGACCAAGAACAGGAGGCGACCGTGTCCCGCAAGACCGGCCGCACGCTCTACTCACGCGCGGACCTGCGGAAGGTCCACGGCATCAGCGAGCCGACGCTTCAGAACCTCTGGACCGACCGGGAGAACAACGGGCACCCGCCCGTCGCGGACACCATCGACGGCGTCATGCACTGGGACGGCGACGTATGGGTGACGTGGCACCACGAGCTTCAGCGGCAGCGCGCCGCAGCCAGCACCACCAACCCGCCGAAGCTCGACGGCGACCCCGAAGAGATGGTCGGCCCCGCCGAAGCCGCGAAGGTCTGCGGGTTCGCCGATTCCACCACCGTCTCCCACTACGTCAAGAACCCGCCGGAAGGGTGGCCCGACCCCGACGGCTGGGACGAGCTCCCGACCCGGCGACGCCCGAAGTGGAAGCGCTGGCGGCTGTGGCAGTACGTCGCGGAGCGGAAGGGCCGCGGGCACGCCGGCGGACGGCCCAAGGGCCGCCGCGGACTGGCCTACCCCTACCAGGGAGACCAACGGCTCACGCTCGCGCGGCAAGCACTCGCCGCCAACCCGGGGGCCAAGAACGCCGACCTCATCGCCGACCTTCAGGGGCAGACGGAGAAGACGTACTCCCGTACGGTCTGGAATCTGATCCTGAAGTCAGCCCGCGAACACCCCGAGGAGTAATCCGTGCCCGACACGCGCTGTTCGCGCTGCGGCGGCCCACTTGGTGAACGGCCCGCGCGTTCCCGGCTGACCCTTGATCGCGAGGTCTTCATCTGCACCCTGTGCGGTACGGAGGAAGCCGTACGTGAGGCAACCGGCCAGGCGCCCGTTCCTTTCGGTGAATGGCCAATCGCGTCGTAGCAGTTCTGGTCCCCACCCCACTCCTTGAATGTGGGGACCACGTGTATTCCTATGCGATCCGCTAGGCCAGCGTGTCGGTCCCGCCAGCACATGCGATCCGGATCATGCGCAGCTTTGCGATCACGGACCGGTGTGCCGCGAAGTCGGAACCCGCAGCCCGCTGAGCACGGTGTACATCGTCACGCAGCTCTCGGAGCGCAGCCTGCGGAAGGACGAACACTCCAGAGATACTGAACCCGGTGTCGATCTTGTTCACCAGGACCCGGCGAAGGTCTCTCCAGGCGCTCTCGACAGCGATCTGCTGCTCGGCACGCTTCTCCTGGGGGAGAGTGCGCAGCTTCTCCAGTTCGATGACCAACTTGTCCGTGTGCAGATCGAGGCTCGTGGAGAGCCGCCGGACCCGGGTGAACACCTTCAGCGACGCGGCGATGCCCGCCAGGCTCAACGTGACCATGGTTCCGAAGACCACGGTCTTGTACTCGCTTCGCTCCCTCAACCCCTGGAGCAGGAAGAACAACCCCGCCATTCCGCACCAGATGACCGCGACCCGTACTGGAGCAGCTCGACGCAGCCTCCCGCGGAGGCGTTCATACGCGAATCCCGACGGTTCGAAAGCTGACCCGTACAAGGAGTGGTAGGTCCAGACGAGGAACAGGAGCATTGAGGCCACACCGCGCTCTTGGGGTGCCAGCCACAGGCAGCAGAAGACGAACAAGGTGACCATGCCCAGGTACCCGAAGAGCGGAACCGTCGTGATCCGTCGTTGTTCCTTGCGCGGTAGCCCCTCGAACCAAGGACGCATCAGCCAGCCAGCTGCGACGCAGGCGACGCTGGACAGCACCAGGCAGATCACGGCGCCCACCCCGGAGCCAATCATCACCATGACCAACTGAAGGCTCACAAAGGGGAAGGCCAGCGCGTGTCCAACGGCGAATTGCCACGTCTCGGAGTGGCCTCGCACCCAACTCTGGAGCCGGGCCTTGATGACGGCAAGGCGTGAGCCCAGCCGTGGGTGCCCAATGCTCGTCATGCTGTCCCCCTGAGAATCGTTCGGTATCGGAGCCAGCAGCGTACGAACTCACCTGTCCGCGCTGCGGCAGCCCCCTCGGCGAACGGCCCGCACGTACCCGGCTGACGATCGAACGTGAAGTTCGGATCTGCCCTGAGTGCGGAAGGGACGAGGCCGTCAGGGAGGCGGCGGGCCGGGCCCCGGTCCCCCTCGGCGAGTGGCCCCTCGGCCGATAGCAGATTGCCGCTGATCTGCTGCCGGGCCGGCCTCCAGAGTTGGGGCCGACCCGGCTATTCACTAATTGCTTGGGCGGGAGACCTGCTGCCTCATGACAGCAGGATGGCCAGCACGCCCAGGGTGATCGTCATCGATCCCGCGAAGGTGCCAGCGCCCCAGCCCGCGGCCTGGTGCCCGCCTCCGCCTGTGGCGTAGGCGAGGAGCGCCGCAGACAGCGACGCGGTGAGCGAGAGAAGAACCGCGACCACCACGAGTAGCACCCTCGTGCGAAAGTCCCAGCGCATGAAACCGTCCTCTACAGGGCTGCCGCCCCGATGAGGGCTAAGCAGCTAGGGTCATGGTCATTTCGTGAGGCCATGACCGGAGGCTCGGCGCACCGGGAACGATCGGTGCGGCCAGCCGGAGAACACCGCACGGCGACGTCTCGTTTGGTGGGATGTTCCCGGCGAAGCTGTATGTCGGGCCGATCAGCAGCCCAAGAGCCGCCAGAGCAATGTCTCTGATGGCCAGAAATTGCTTCGTGACTTCCGCAAGTGCTGCTTCGGCAAGCCAGCGCGGGTCTTCTTCAATCCAGGGGCGTTCGTGACTGAAGCGAAGGGCACAGTGGGCAGCGCCGTCCTCAGCGACGTACTCCAGGACGTCTGACGCGTGTCGGGCCCAGGCCCACCCCGGCCGAGTTGAGGAACACGGCCGGTCCTCCGGGGCGAAGACAATGCTCGGGAGCCCCGTGTCCTGCTCGGCGGTGGCAAGCAAGCGAGTTCGAAGACGCCGACTCTGAACCGCGTCTTCAGTGATCTCTTTGGTCAGTGCCCGGAGGTCAGCGAGGCGACGATCGGTCGCTAGGAGAGTCGAAAGTGCTCGGGACTGCCCATCGATCCCGGCTAGCTGGGACAGCCCGTCCCATCGGCTGCGGGCGACGACGGAGACGGCGCGTCCCTCGACCTCATCGGCGAAGAAGCTCAGCTTCAGTGAATCTGCGGCTCCCGCGACGGCGAACACGTGATCCACCAGGGGGTGTTGCCCCCGGGTCCTGGTGTCCCACATATCCATGGCCGCAGGCTACAACACACCTGATCAACGAGGCGCTCTTTCTCGCGAAGCCGAGGTAACAGCCTCCGAGCAGTCGCTGTCTTCAGCCGCGAGAGCCCACAGCTTCGTAGCGCGTCCCACGCAGAAATCCCTCTACTCAGCGCGCCAGTCTGAAATTAGAGGACCAAGGTATCGTCACTTCGTGACGATACGAGACCTGAAATGACAGGTTCCGGCTGAGTCTGACTGAAGGGGGTGGGCGGGCCGGTGGGTTGGGTGACGATGATCGGCCCGTCCGACGAGCAGGTTGAGTACCGCCTTACCGGCGGTCACGGCTGCGGGAAGTCCGTCACGGTCGACGCGGCCCCCCTCGTCGCCGCCGTTGAGGCCAAGGCCGAAGCGGCAGGTGCCCCCGTCGCCTCTCTGCTCAGCTCCCGCGAGGCCAAGCGCGCCTTCTTCCGCGCCCGCGGACTCATCCGCAGCAAGGGCACCGCGCGGTTCACCGGGTTCGACGCCGTCGAAATCGCAGCCGCCGCCGGTCTCGACGCCCGCGACCTCTACGGCGAACAGGCCCTTCCTCGCCCGGCCTCCGACGGACAGGTGGACTACCACCTGGACGCCAGTGAGCGCCCGCTCGTGTGGATCGGTGGCGGGCTCACCGAGTTCGACATCACCCCTGGCAGCGTGCTCGCCCCCGAGCACTTCCAGGCCGCCCGCCGCCTCATGCACGGTGAGGACCCCCGGACCGGGCAGACCCTCGTGGAGCCCAAACTCGCCATCGCGCCGGCCGCGAAGCTTCCCGCCGCCCCACTGGCCCGTGCCATCCGGCGTGCCGCCGCCGAACGCAGTGTGAACCCTGTGAGGTTGTTGGACTCCAAGCGGAAGCAGGATGCCTTCCGCAGGATGGAGAGCCAGCTCAAGCGGTTCGGTGAATCGCACCGCGTCCCGGCCTCCATCCTGCTCAAGCTCGCCGACGCCGTCGGCATCGACGCCGTCGACTTGTACGGCGAAGACGCGTTGGAGAAGGTCGTGGCCGCCGAGGCGGGCGGCCACCTGGACGCCCGCGAACTCCTGCGTGCCGTAGAGGCCCGCGCCGCCGAGACCGGGCAGCAGCCCGCCGACCTGTTCACCACCGCGTCCATGAAGCGCCGGTACGCCCAGACCGCGCGCGAGGGCGAACGCCGCCTTCGGGACTTGCCGATGGACGTACGCGAAGCCGTGGCCATGGCCAAGGCAGCAGGGCTTGCGCCCGAGGACGTGTGGGACGCCGAGGAGATCAAGGCGGCTCTGCTCGAAGGACGCGTGCAGGTCGGCAACTTCGGTGCCGACGCCACCTTGGACCTCGCGAAGTCGAAGTCCGCGTTCCTCGCCTACGCGCCCGAGGAGATCGCCCCCAAGGTGGAGGGCATCTACACCTCCGCCGGCCGCGAGTCCATCAGTGCCCTGGAGCGCTGGACTGCGTACGCCATGCGTGGTCACCACGGTGACGGTGACGAAGCGGAGACCGTGCAGACGAGCGGCTTCTCCGGCTGGATGATGGTGCACCGGGCCGCCCGGCCCGTGGACGGCGCCCCATACGGCGACCCTCACTTCCACCTGCACTTCACCCTGGCCAACATGGTCAAGGGCACCGACGGCAAGTGGTCCACCATGGCCAGCGGGGGCCGCGACCTCCACCGGCACATTCGCGCGACCCAGTCCCTCATGAACGCTCGCATCCGCAGGGAGTTGACCAATGAGTTCGGCATCAGCTTTCGCCGCGAGGAGCGGACCGGCGCGTGGGAGATCGCGGCGATTCCCGAGGCCACGATTCGCCTGTTCAGCAAGCGCGACAGTCAGGTCCGGGACCTGCTGACGAAGCTGGGCATCGGCTACGACAGCGCTACGACCCGCGAGCGCGCTGCCGCGTCCACCGCATCCAAGGCCGCGAAGAATGGAGAGGCCGCGGGAGTCGCGGACGATGTCCTGCGCGACTACTGGCAGGCCGAAGGCCGCGCCGCCGGTGACAACCCCGATGCCATCGTGGCCAGCGCCATGGGGCAGGACAGCCCGAAGCAGAACCCGGGCCTGGACGAGCTGTGTGCCACGATCTTCGACCCGAAAACCGGCCTGACCAGCCACTCCAAGGACTTCACCCACGCCGCCGCCATCTCCGCCGTCCTGGACGCCCTCCCGTACGGCGTCGCAGACGTCGAGGAAGCCGAACACCTCACCAACTCAGTCCTCCGGCACGCGGGGTACGCGGTCAAGCTGAACCCGAAGGGCGCCCAGCACTTCACGCACGCCGACCGCTACACCACGGCGGACGTCGTCGCTGCGGAAACGCTCATCGTCTCCGAGGCAACTAGCCGTCTCGACACACAGAGCGCCGTCGTCAGCCGTGACACGGTCGACATGACCCTGTCCACCGTCGAAGCCCAGCACGGCGGTACCTTCAAGTTCTCCGACGAACAGCGTGCGGTCCTCGAACGGCTGCTGACCGTCGGACACGGGATCGACGCTGTGGTGGGCATTGCCGGATCGGGCAAGACCACCATCATGGACACCGCCCGGCAGGCGTGGGAGGCTCACGGACTCGTCATCGCCGGAGCCAGCACGGCTGCCGTCGCCGCCGCGAACCTCAAAGCCGAAGCGGGGATCACCTCACGCACCCTCGCGTCCTGGCTCACCGGCATCCATACCGGCGGCGCCGGCCTCAACGGCGTTGACGTGCTGGTCGTGGACGAGGCGGCGATGTGCGACGACCGTGACATCGCTGAACTCCTCGCCCACGCGGCGAAGACCGGGACGAAGGTCGTCGGCATCGGAGACCCGAAGCAGCTGCACTCGCCCGGCATCGGCGGCAGCTTCGCCGCCGTGCAGCACCTTGTTGGCGGGCTCACCCTCAACCAGAACTTCCGGCAGAAAAACGCGATCGAGCGCCGGGCTCTGGAGCTGTGGCGCGACGACAACCGAGTGGAAGCGCTCCGTGCCTTCGTCGGTACCGGCCGCGTGCACGCCCTCGCGGACAAGGACGCCACCCTCGCCGCGATGCTCACCATCTGGGCCGACAAGCGGGCCGTGCATACCGACGACCACACCGCCGTGCAGCAGCTCCTCATGATGGCCGCCACCAACGAGATCGTGGAGGAACTGAATCTCGGGGCCCGCGCCCTGCGGAAGGCGAACGGCGACCTCACCGGGCAGGAACACGTCTATGCCCTCCCTGGCGGTGGCGAATTGACGCTGTCCGTCGGGGACCAGGTCCTCCTTCGGACCAACGACTACCGGGGCAAGCGAAGCCGTGGTGAGCACGAGGACGTACTGAACGGGTACCGCGGAATCGTGCGCGCCGTCGATGAGGAGCGCCGCGTCCTGGTCGAGTGGCGCGAGAAGACCCCCGACGGCCAACGAGACGTAGCCGAATGGGTCGACGCCGACTACATCGCGCAAGGAGGACTCAGCCTTGGATACGCGATCACCGGCCACAAGTCCCAGGGGCTGAGCGTCCAAGAGGCCCTGGTCTATGGGCCCGGGGCACAGGCGAATGCGCTCTACACGATGATGAGCCGCGACAAGCAGGAGTCCCACCTCTTCCTGCCGCTGTCCGTCTACGAAACCGACGCCGACCGTGCCCGCCAAGGCGACGCGCTCACCGAACAGGAACAGCTTGACCGCGCTGTCGCGGGCCTCATCCGTGAGATCGAGAGCGGCACCGAGGAACGCATGATCCTCACCGAACTCCCGAAGGCCGCAGTCCCCGCCCACGTACGGCAGGCCGTAGCCGATCTGCCGACCCCGCGCGCTCCCGGAGCCGGTAACCCGCACGAGACGGACGGCCCCGAGGACGCGCCGGAGCCCGAAGAAACGCATACCCCTCGTATCACGGAGCGGCCCACGGCGCCGGCCTCAGCACCGGAGCCTGCGCCGACGGCCGACCGTCCGTACGCACACCTCAGCAAAGCGTCTTTGCGCGACGCTGCGCGCAAAGCTGCCACGGCCGCCCGAGCCACCAGGACGGCAGCCGAGAAGGCAGAGGCGGCAGCCGACCGCGCCGAACAACAAGCCGCCGCTGGAACCGGCCCGAGCATGCTCGCGCTCGACCGTCGCCAACAGGACATCGCCCACCGCGCTGCCGCGATCGGTGAAGTTCAGGCGCTGAGGGGGGCTGTCACCGAACGGACCGCTGATCTATTCGGCGTCGAGGAACGTCTTGAAAGGCTCCAACAGCAGCTGAATACCACCGGTCGATTCGGGCGACCAGTGTTGCGCGGGGATGCCCGGAGCACAGCCGAAGCCGACCGTGGCGAACTCCTTCACAGGTACGAAGAGGCCACGCGTGAGCTGGAGCAGTTGAACATGCGGCTCCGCGAGGCATACAAATCCGCAGGTCCCGCCGATGAGTTCGACGCCGTGCTCATCGAGGCTCACATGTCCGAGCCAGACAAGATCGCGCTCCGGCGACGAGCCCAGGAGAGTGACGCCCAAAGCGCCAAGCGCCTCCGAGCGGAGGCAGGCACGGTGCGAAACACCGCTCGCGGTGCAGAACACCGAGTGTCCGGTCTTCAAGAGGAAGAAACGCAGCGGACTCGGGATGATCATCTGTGGGGGGATGCTGGAGAGCCTCCGACGCAGTACGCCGCGAAACCGGAATCTCCGTACGCCAACCGCACGACGGCGGAGTTCTCGCACCCTGATCAGTCTCCGGAAGCTGCCCCCGACACGCCAATGTTGTAGAAGTGGTCTCCATTCGAGCGGGGTTGGGGCTGGAATGTCTTCCGACGGCCACGGCCGCAAGTTCCCTACGTACGGGAGGGTCGGCGGGCGCGGATGAGCTGCACGACAAAGGGGTTGCCGGCCTCCGGAGCCTGGAGCAGATCGATTGCTTCCAAGCGGAAGCCGTAGTCGACAAGCAGGTCCCATAGCTGTGGAGTAAGTGGCTGTTGTCGTTCCGATCTTGAGGGCCGACCCGCCCCTCGAACGGGAGTCTCGATCGGGTGATCGCTGCTGGCCGCGGGCATGACGGGCCTCTTGGTAGTTCGGGGTTGCGAAGCCAACCGAGATCCAGGAGACCCGGTTGCCGCAGTTGTACGTGCTCGCTCCGGTGGAGTTCAACTCGGTTGCACCGACGTGATTGTGTCGCTCACCGGTTCGGGAATGCGGCCGATCGCCAGGAACGTGTTCGGCAGTATCCGTCGTGATGACGCTCTTTGAATTCCAAAGAGTCTCATCAGTCGGACATGACGGACGCGGAGTGGGCCCAGGTCCGGCGGCTGCTGCTGGTGCCGGCCTGGCTGCGCGGCCGGGGCGGGCAGCCGGAGGCGTACGGCCACACTGTGCAGACCGACACCGGTAGGCCCGCTTCACAGTGCAAACAGATCCTTCGCCCCGCCCGCAACCCGCCGTAACGTTCTGGGGCGTCCAGCAGGCGAACCTTAAAGCCCCCCGTCACCGCTGGATGCCCACGCAGCAGTCCGAAGCGTCTAACTAACGTCAGGTCAACGTCACTCTCCGGCATGCCCGTTCACCGACAGGATTGGCGCAGCACAGTCTGTTAACCCACAAACACCAGGGGGACCACATGAACCTCGCACGGAAACTGGCAACTGGAGTCATCGCCGCAGGGCTGGCCACCGCCGGCCTCGTCGCCGCCACACCCGCCAGTGCGACTGTCTACAACAACAACTGCCCGACCGGCGGAGTCGAAATCGACAGCTACAACGCCCCGAGCTACTGCTACACCTGGGACGGCACGAGGGGCGGCAACAACCAAATCGGCTGGATGGACCTCCCGAACACCAAGCAGGTCTGCTCGGGGGCGAACCGCGGCTATGTCCAGGACGTCGCCGGCGGGACCCGCGACTTCTACCCTCACCAGTGCACGGCCACCGGCGGAGCGCACCTCCAATACATCGTCTTCTATAGCTAGGACTCCGCACGCCTGTCAGCAACGTATGGCAGTACCGAGCCGATCCGGCTCCCGTGTGTTGAGCTGGCCCGGTCCGTCGCGCCCTAGCGGCATGATGAGGGCGCCAGGGCCCCATCCCGGGACATCGCCGCACGGGGGCGCGTGGCGCCAACATGCTGGTGGAGACCTCAGTGTGAACCCGGCGTGATATAGCCGTTGTTGATGTTCAGCGTGACCACCGTCCGGACCGGACCCGTCAGACGTCACGCTCTCATCAGGGGGATACGGCGCAGCCACCCGTTCCCCCAGCTTTCTGATAGCCGGGATTACCGACACTCACACGCTCGAACGCGTGCCCGGGTCGGGGTCGGGTGCCGAGGCCGGCGATTCACCGGTCTTCTCGGGGAGGTCGAGGCTGCTGCGCAGGTTGACCGGCTTGAGGAGGAGGGCGGCGACGATAGCGAGGACGGCCGCAGCGGCCGAGAGGAGGAAGATCTGCGCGGTCGCGTCACCGTACGCGATGCGGATGATCTCCCGCGTTGCGGGGGACTGTGCGGCGGCCTCCGAGGGCAGGCCCGCGCCGGACATCCCGGCTGAGGCCATACCGTTCGCGATCCCGTCATGGACTTGGCGGGCCAGCACGGCGCCGAGGACGGAGACGCCGATAGTGCCGCCGAGGGAGCGGAAGAAGGACACCGTGGAGCTCGCCGCTCCGACATCCTTCAGCGGCACGGTGTTCTGGACGACGAGCACGAAGTTCTGCAACGTCAGGCCGACGCCCATGCCCACGCACAGCATCGCCGCGCCCAGGAAGAGCATGGGCGTCTTGTGGTTAATGGCGCCGAGGCCCGCGGACCCGGCGGTGAGGAGCACGGCGCCGGTGATGACGTACGGCTTGATCTTTCCGCTTCGGCTGATCAGTCGGCCGGCGACGATGGAGGCGATCAGGGTGCCGGCCATCATCGGAATGGTCAGCAGCCCCGCTTCGGTGGGGGTGTTGCCGCGGCTCAGCTGGAAGTACTGGCTCAGGAACACCGCGGTGCCGAACATGGCCGTACCGACGGCCAGGCTGCCGAGAATCGCCAGAGCTGTGGTGCGCTGCTTCACGATGCCGAGTGGGACCACGGGCTCGGCGGCGCGCTTCTCCACCCACAGGGCCGCGGCGAGCAGGGCCAGCGCGCCGGACACCATGGCGGCGGTCTGCCAGGAGACCCAGGCGAAGGAGTTGTCGACGAACGACACCCAGATGAGCAGAACACTGACCCCGGAGGCGATCAGGGTGGCCCCCAGATAGTCGATCTTCACGTTCTCGCGGCTGATGACCGGAAGGTTCAGCGTTCGCTGGAGCAGGAGAAACGCGACTGCGGCGAGCGGGACGGCTATGAAGAAGCACCACCGCCAGCCCAGCCACGAGGTGTCGACGATGATGCCGCCGAGGAGTGGCCCGCCGATGGTCGAGGTTGACGTGACGCCGCTGACGTAACCGCTGTAACGGCCACGCTCCCGAGGCGGGATCATCGCCGCGATGGCGATCTGGACGAGCGCCTGTGCACCTCCCACGCCGACGCCCTGCAGGGCCCGCGCGGCGATCAGCTGCCCGCCCGTCTGGCTGATCCCGGAAGCCAGGGCTCCGAGCACGAAGATGGCGAGGGAGGCCTGGAGAAGTGCCTTCTTGCTGAAGAGGTCGGCGAGCTTGCCCCAGAGCGGGGTTGTCGCCGTCGTGGTGAGGAGGGTCGCGGTGACGACCCAGGTGTACTGGGTCTGCGTCCCGTTGACGGCTCCGATGATCTTCGGCAGCCCGCTGGAGACCACCGTGCTGCTGAGGGTCGAGACGAAGAGGGCAAGGAGCAGGCCGCTGAGCGGCTTCAGTAGCTGCCGACGGGAGGTGGGGGGCGTCTCTATGAGGGTCGACTCGTTCACTGTGCTCCTCGACGGGTTTCAGGTCACGGGTTCGCTATACGTGATGTATAGCGAGATCATTTCACCATACACGGCGTATAGTGAAGTCATGCAGCGCTCAGTAGAAGAGACTGGGCGGATGGAGCCGACACCCCGCAGGAACCTGCGCGAAGAGCAGAAGGTCCTCACGCATCGCCGACTGCTCGACGCGGCCGTCACGGTGTTCGCCGAGAAGTCCTTTCTCGACGCGCGTATGGAGGACATCGCCCAGGCCGCGGGGGTGACACGGGCCACGGTCTACGCCCACTTCCCTGGCAAGGCCGAGATTGTGGACGCGCTCGTGGACCGGGTGTATGGCCTGATGGGAGAGGCGTATGCCGACCTTGCCGCACTTCCGCGGTGGACCCGCGTCAGCATCCGGACCTGGCTCGACGGCGCCGAAGTTCGCTGGCGTGAGATGGCACCCATCCGCCGCGTCACCAATGCGGCAGCCCCGGGGGCCTTCCGAAGCCTCAGCGAGGGCCGCGAGCAGTACCTCAAGGCGCATGAGTACTACGTCGGCCTCCTGGTCGGGCATTCCGAGCGCTGGCGGGGTACCGACCCTGCGGAGGCCCGTCAGCGGGCGCTGATGGCGGTGCTCCAGACCGAGTCGTTCTTCTCCATCTGGATTGCCGCCGGTTGGCCGCTGGAGACCACCGACCCCCTGCACCTGCTGGCCGATACCCTCTGTCATCTCCTCGCACCCGCGTTGCAGGACGACGGTTCACCTGAAGCCGGGTGACACCGGAGGCGTGCGCAGCTCTGCGGGATGACGGCGGGCTCGGTGCGGCGAGAGGGGTGCGCAAAAGTCAGGATGGACTCTGGTCTTCGCGCACCCCTGCGTCAGCAGCCGGGGGCCATCAGCGTGCGGACTGTGCGTTCCCGATCAGCGGGCGGTCCAGCATGTCCGCCTTGCGGCCGAGGAGTTGCAGGTTGCGGGCCCCGAAGTCGACCAGGAGCGGCTGCCCGGAGATGTACCGCGCCGCATGCGAGTTGAGGAACACGAGGGGGTCCGCCATCTCCTCCGGTGTGGCCAGGCCCTTGTGCAGGCCGGCGTTCGCCTCAAGCTGGTCGCGTCCGCCGCGCATCACGGCGAAGTCCGACGTCAGACCGGTCTCGGTGTTCGTGGGGAGCAGGGCGTTCACCCGGATGCCACGGCTGGCGAGTTCGGTGGCGCTGTGCGCCGTGAACAGGTTGAGCACCCGCTTCGAGAGTGCGTAGGCGGCCGGGCCGGGCTGGTCCTGGAGACCGAGTCCTTCGATCGTCGCGACGATGGCGTCCCACCCGTCGGCCTGGATCAGCCCTTCGAGTTCCTCCTGGTAGCGCTCCCAGTTGATACCGCCCAGGGAGGACACATAGGCGATGGCGCCGCCGTCACCCATCCGGGCCTCCAGGTACGTCTTCGAGATGTACTTGTAGGAGCCGTAGTTGATGAGCACGGTCGTGTTGTAGTCGTGCTGCATACCAGAGACCCCGGCCACCCCGAAGAACGCGTCGATGTGCTCGGGGAGCGACGCGAAAGCCCGGTCGATGTCCTCCCGCACTCCCAGATTCGCCTGGATCGCGGAGGCGAGACCCGACAGCTCGGTCGGCGCGTAGTCGATGACGTGGACCTCCGCGCCCAACTCGACGAGCCGCTGTGCCGTTGCCCTGCCAATACCAGAGGCGGCGCCGGTCACGACCGCGGTCTTGCCCGTGTACTGCAGGTAGTCGTTCATGTGCCCAGTTCCTCTCATCCGCGCCGGTGCCGGGCGCAGTGCTGTGTGTGGGGGGGATTGCGTCAGGAGAGCGGGAGCGAGAGCGCGGACCCGATGGTCTTGGTCTCGGTGAAGATCTCGAAGCCTTCGCGGCCGCCCTCGCGGCCCATGCCGCTGGCCTTGTATCCGCCGAACGGGGCGTCCCCGCCGGAGTACGAGCCACCGTTGACCATGAGGCTGCCGGCTCGGATGGCGCGCGCGATGCGCAGAGCGCGCTCCGTCGAGCCCGACGCGACATATCCGGCGAGTCCATACCGGCTGGCATTGGCCAGCTGAATCGCCTCTTCGTCGGTGTCGAACGGTGTCACGGTGAGCACCGGCCCGAAGATCTCCTCCTGCGCGATGGTGGAGTCGTTGTCGACGTCGACGAAGAGTGTCGGCTCCACCCAGAAGCCCGGGCGGTCGGGGACGCCGCCGCCGACGGCGAGCCTCGCGCCCTCTTCCTGACCGGTGCGGATGTACTCGGCGACGCGGTCACGCTGCCGGGCCGAGATGAGCGGGCCGGCCAGCATGCCCTGCTCCTGCGGGTCTCCCCAGGGCACCTGCTTGAACGCCTGCGTAAGACCGGCGACGACCTGGTCGTAGACCTTGCGGTGCACGAGCAGCCGGGTCGGCAGCGCACAGCCCTGGCCCGAGTGGGCGAGCGCGCCGAGCGCCTGCGGGATGGCCTGCGTGAGGTCCGCGTCGTCGAGGATGATCGACGCGCTCTTGCCACCGAGCTCCAGCATGGTGCGCTTGAAGGTCGGCGCGGCGCACTCGAGGATGCGCTGCCCCGTGACCGTGGAGCCCGTGAACGACACCATGTCGACGCGGGGGTCGGTCACAAGGAGTTCGGCCACGTCACGGCCACTGGTCGTCACCATGTTGACCACGCCGGCCGGGATGTCGGTGCGCTCTGCGATGAGCCGACCGATGCGGGTGGCGTTCCACGGTGTCTCGGGCGCCGGCTTCGCGACGACGGTGTTGCCGGTGGCGAGTGCGCCGGCGAGCTTGACGAGCATCAACCCGAAGGGGAAGTTCCAGGGGGTGATGGCGCCGACGACGCCGATGGGTTCCTTGACCACCCACCGCTCGGTGGGCTCGTTGGTGGCTCGGTTGACGGCGTCGTCGAGTCGGCGCACCCACTCGAACCGGTCGATGTGGTCGATGTGCCATTGGAACTTCTTCAGGGGATCCTCCAGCTGAGGACCATGGGTGAGCATGCGCGGGGCACCGACCTCCGCGATGAGTTCCTCGCGCAGCTCGTCCTTCTCCTCGACCAGGGCGTCGAGGAGCTGGGTCATGGCACGCTTGCGGAACTGGTGGTCGACCGCCCAGTCCGTCTCCTCGAAAGCACGCCGGGCCGCGGCGATCGCGTCGAGCATGTCCGCCCGGCCTGCGTCGGCAACCTTGCCCAGAACGGTGCCGTCCGCCGGGTTGACCACCTCGAACGTTCCGCCGTCCGCGGCGTGGCGGAGCTTTCCGTCGATCAGGAGGCGCTCCTCGGGCCGGAATGCGGCCGACGGCGGACCTGATGGAGTGGTGGACATCGTCTGTCTCCTCTGCGGGTGGGGGGATGAAATCGCTAAGGTGCGCCACGGGGCGGCTTGGGAGGCCGGACGCCTTGGAGAAGTGCATGGGCAAGGCGCCGACGTCGAGCCCGGCGTATGTGCTCCGGTCAGCCACAGAGCGTCCCGCGGCAGCGGTGTTCGTACGGCTGGAGGTCAGGACTCCACTGCGGGGGCGGTGGTACGCACGGTCTCGTCCCACCGAGCGCCCGTCGCGATCGCCTGCCGCCACTGCCGAATCGCCTTGGGAGGCATACCGACCGCGAGAGCGCCGCCGACCCGGTCACCGGTGCGGTACGCGACGACGAACCGACGCTCGGCCATATCGCCGTCCACGACGGCGACTTCGTCGTGGCCGCGCAGGTAGCCGTACGCCTGGATCTTCATGTCGTACTGGTCGGACCAGAAGTACGGCACCGGCGCGAACGGCTTGCCCGCCTCGGGATGGAGCAGGTTGCGAGCGGCCGCCATGCCCTGTTCGGCGGCGTTGGTGCGGTGCTCGATTCGCATCGAGGTGCCGAAGAGCGGGTTGTACCAACGGGCGACGTCACCGGCGGCGTACACGTTCGGCGCGGCCTGGCAGTACTCGTCGCAGACCACACCGTCGCCGACGGTGAGGCCGCTGCCGTCGAGCCACTCGGTGTTGGGCAGCGAGCCGACGGCGACCAGCACCTCGTCTGCCTCGACCAGTTCGCCGTCGGCGAGGCGGACGCCGTTCTCGGTCACCTCGGCCACGCTCACACCGCACCGCAGTTCCACGCCCCGTTCGAGGTGGGCCCGCGTCAGCATCTGGCCGACCTCCGTGCCGACAGCGTGGGCCAGCGGTACGGGGGCGGGTTCGAGCAGGGTGACGTGGACTCCGAGCTGCCAGGCCACGGCGGCGGCCTCCGCGCCGAGGAAACCGGCTCCCACCACGACCAGGCGCCGCCCCGGCGTGAGCCGCTCCCGCAGCATCAGGACGTCGCCGAGGGTGCGCAGGACGTGCGCGCTCTTGCCCGGCAGCCGGCGCGGCCGGACCCCGGTGGCCACGATCAGCCCGTCGTAGGGCAGAGCGGTCCCGTCGGCCAACTTGACGGTGCGGTCGGTGAGTTCGAGGCCGGTGGCGGCCACGCCGAGACGCAGGTCGAGGTCGAGCCCGGCCAGGTCTTCGGCATTGCGCAGGGCGAGTCGCTCGGACTCCCACTCCCCGGCCAGGACCTGCTTGGACAGCGGCGGGCGATCGTACGGCGCCAGCGGTTCGTCGCCGACGAGAGTGAGGGTGCCGTCGTAGCCCTCCCGGCGGAGGGTCTCGGCCGCCGCGAGTCCGGCGGCCGAGGCTCCGACAACGACGATGCGCCTCACTGCTCGACCAGCCGGATGGCGGCGGCCGGGCAGACCGCGATGGCTTCCTTGACGTTGTCGAGTTGGTCGTCGCCGACCTGCTCCTCCAGGAGGATCGCGATGCCGTCGTCGTCCTGGTCGAAGACCTCCATCGCGGCGAGCACGCACTGCCCCGAGGCGACGCACTTGTCGGCTTCCAGCTCCACCTTCATGGGATTCCCCTTTACTTCACACGTGGTTCTTGGTCGATTGCGGGACGGAAGACCCGTCACCAGGAGACGGGCAGCTCGTGGACGCCGTAAATGAACGCGTCGTGCTTGAACTTCACGTCGTTCAGCGCGCAGGCGAGCTTCAGCGTTGGGATGCGCTTGTAGAGGGTGCTGTAGACGACCTGGAGCTCCATGCGGGCCAGCGGCTGGCCGAGGCACTGGTGGACGCCGAAGCCGAAGGCGACGTGCCGGCGGGCGTCGCGGGTGATGTCGAGGCGGTCGGGGTCCTCGAAGACCTCGGGGTCGCGGTTGCCGATCTCGTTGACCATGATGACGCCCTCGCCGGCTTTGATGACCTGCCCGGCGATCTCGATGTCCTCGGTGACTGCGCGGCGCCGGCCGAGGTGGGTGATGTGCAGGTAGCGCAGGAGTTCCTCGACCGCGGAGGCGACGAGTTTCGGGTCGTCCGTCTCCCGCAGCAGCTTGAGCTGGTCGGGGTGCTGGAGCAGGGCGAGAGTGCCGAGCGCGATCATGTTCGCGGTGGTCTCGTGGCCCGCGATCAGCAGGAGCAGGGCCATCTCCGTGGCCTGCGCATCCGTCAGCTCTCCCTCGGTGACCCGTCCGGCGATGCTGGAGAGCAGGTCGTCCTGCGGCTCGGCGAGCCGCTTGGCGATCTGGGCGGCCAGGTACCCCGCGATCTCCCGGGTCGCCGCACCCCGCTCCTCGGGGGTCGCGGTCGTGCGGACCATCGTCTTGGTGTTCTCCTGGAACATCGCGTGGTCGTCGTAGGGGACGCCGAGCAGCTCGCAGATGACCAGCGACGGGATCGGCAGGGCGAACGCCTCCACGAGGTCGACCGGCTGGGGGCCGGCCAGCATGTCGTCGATCAGACCGTCCACGATCCGCTGCACGGCGGGCCTGAGGGCCTCCACCTTCTTGATGGCGAAGGGCGCCGTCACCATCCGGCGCAGCCGGGCGTGTTCGGGGTCGTCCATCATGATGAAGCTGAGCTTGCCCTCACCTGCTTCAGCGGTGGCTTTGGTGGGATAGCCGGGCTGGTCGGTGTCGGCGCTGACCCGGTGATCGCCCAGGACCGCCCGCTGTTCGGCGTAGCGGGTCACGAGCCACGGCTCACTGCCGTCCCACAGACGCACCTTCTTCAGCGGCCCCTGTTCCTGAAGCTCTTTGAGGCCGGGCGGAGGGTCGAAGGGGCATCGGGAGTCACGAGACATGGGGAACTCTGGAGCAGCGTCGGCGCCGTCGTGTGCGGGACTGATCAGGGGGGCGGCCATGGTTCTCCTTGGTTAGTGGGGGGCGGAGCGCTGGGTGGGCCGAAGGAGGAGCTCACGCGCCTGTCCCTCCATCTCGGATGGCCGGCGAGGAGCGTCCCTTCGGTGAACTTCACGATTCCGTGCGGCGATCTCTGCCGCGAGGGAGAGCGCTCCCCAGTCAGTGGTGTAGCCAGCTACACCATTGATGCCAACGGGTGTTGCGGCACCACTGAGCCACAGAGCGCCGGTGGCCGGAACTTCAACCACGGAGTCCGACCTTGGGAACTTCCTCCCCGCAAAGGAGCGCCCTGGCGGTCGGGTCCGGAACAGCCGCATCTCCGCATGAGGGCCGATCGCACGCCACCGCCGTCGCGATGGGGAACACCACGGCCAGGCCGCGGTGTTACAGAGAGGGCTCATTGCGCGTGCTCCTCGCTCGACGACCAGGAACGTTTCGCCGAGGTGATCCCGGACACAGTCGTCGGCATGAACATCGGAGAGCTGCGGGTCTCTCGCGTGGCGGGGCCCGGGACAAGCCCGACGTCTTCGACGACCCTTTCGGCCGGATCAGGGCCGAGGCGGCACAGTGCGGGGGCGGGCGTTCCTCCGCAGTGTCGAGACGCCGCTGCACCTGACACTGCGCGGCATCGTCGATGCGTGGTGCAATTCCGGTCGTGGCGCAGCACTTCCTCCCAGTAGACCTCCTGTCCGCCACCGCCCCGCGTGACTTACGAGGGGCTCTCGTACTCCTCGGTCACGCGATTCGCGACCGTCGGGTCGTCGATGGGGGCATGTCTGATCTCGCAACCGGCCTTTGGGTAGCGCGGTTCGGGTGGTTTAGTCGGATTCGTCCATGTGGTGATGCAGCAGTACGCGGTCCCAGGGTGTAGCGGACTACACCATCGGTTCGGGAGGCCGGTCCCTCGCGGCGACGAGCGGGCGACGGAATCGTGGTCCCCAGAGATCGCAACAGACCCGCACCTCTCAGTGCACCCTCCGTCTCCTTCTCCCGAAGGGCATTCCCGTGAAGTCGCCGCTTGCCGCCGTCCGATCGATCGTCGCCAACCTGCTGCTCTGGTCGTTCTTCGTTGTCGGCATAGCCGCGAGTTCCGCGTCCGGTGTCGTGCTCGACGGCACAGCGAAGAACGTGGCCACCTACGCCGGTATCGCCGTATCGCTCGTGGCGGGCTCGCGCATCGCGAAGAAGCCGAAGATCAAGGCGTTCTTGTCCACGCCACCGGTGCTGTGGTTCCTGTTCCTGTTCAACGGTGGTGTGGCCGCGGTGTGCTACTTCACGCTGGACGGAGCGAACCGGATCATGGCCGTCGCCGGGATTAGCTTGGTCTCACTGGGCGCGGCGGGCGGCCTCGTTGCCAACCGCCGGAAGCGGGCCGGCGCCGCGGCCCGACACGAGATGTGACCACAGGTCGATGACTTGCTCTCCCGTCCGTATCGTCCCGTCTCTCCCTCCAGCATCACGCCGGGACCCAGTTATGAGCCCGCACCTGAAAGGCAGGGCCCTTCCATGACCGTCAACCGATTCGTGCGTCGTACCACCGCCGTCGCCACGGCCGTAGCCGCATGCATACTCACCGCAGGACTCGCCACCGGCTGCGACGGAGTGGACGGCTCGAAAGCAGACAGTTCGCTGGACTGCCTCCAGAACACCGACACGATCACCGACAGCCTCAGGGATATCCATGAGGCCGGCTTGGGAGCGGCGAAGAATCCCGCACGGACCGAGGAGTCCATCGACACCATCAAGAGGAATCTCGACAAGATCGACAAGCTCAACGACGGAACGGACGACGTCAAGATCGACAAGGCGGTCGGCGACCTCAAGGATGCGATCGCGGACTACAACAAGGCCGTCCTGAACGGTGACACCAATCCTGACTCCGGCCAGATCGATGCCGCGGCCGACGCACTGAAGAACATTTGCACGCCGTAGCGAAACAGTTCACATCACGTGCCGCCCTCGCGTCTGTTGCCCCGCCTCGCACCTGTCCCCTCGTCCAGCGCAGCCGTCCCCCCAACGGGCCCGTACGGCCACCCCTCTGCGGCTCGAGGCTCACTGGTACGCGCGAGCCGTTGTTGAAGGAGTTCACGCCGCCATGAAACCGGCACGTAGGCATTCAGCCATCCCCCGCACGATCATGTCTCTTCCCCCAGCCCGTAGTCTTGCCGCCATGGGCAGAACGATCCGGCAGGCAGCCCGGGCCACCCTCCATCTGGTCATCGCCGCGGCTATGGCCTTCGGCCTGTATCTGTTCATCACGGTGCTGCTGATCACGGCTGTCCTCACGATCGTGGTGGTGGGTGCGTGGCAGCTGCCTGAGACGGTGCTGTTGCTCCGCCGGACAGCAGGAGCCAAACGCGGTCAAACGGCAGCCTGGACCGGACGGCAGATCCCTGAGGCCTACCAGCCGATCACCGGTACCCTGCGCGAGCGGCTGCGTATCTCCGTCCGTGACCCGGGCACCCTCATCGACGTGCGCTGGATGGCAGCCTCCTACCTCTACGGCGCATTGCTGTTTCCGGCGCTGTTGCTTTGGCCGCCGGGCCTGGTCGTCGACGGTGTGTGGTGCGGGCTGCTGCGCCGCGATCCGGTCGTCCTACCGCTCATCGTGCGCATCGCTGACTTGGAGGCCCGCTGGTCGGAGGCTCTGCTCAAGCCCTCGCCGCAGGCGCTGCTGGCCGCCCGCGTCGAGGCGCTGGCCGCCACCCGGGCCGACGCGATCGCCGCGCACGGCGCCGAACTGCGCCGCATCGAACGGGACCTGCACGACGGCGCACAGGCACGGCTGGTGGCGCTGTCCATGCGGATCGGGCTGGCGCAACGGGCGTACGACCGTGACCCTGATGCCGCGCGCAAGCTGCTGGCCGACGCCCAGGATCAGGCCCAGGAGGCGCTGACCGAGCTGCGGCAGGTCGTGCGCGGCATCCATCCGCCGATCCTGACCGATCGAGGGCTTGTCGGCGCCGTACGGGCGCTGGCGTCAGGCAGCGGCCTGGAGGTGACCGTGGGGGTGGATGGTCTGGAGGACGACGGGGTGCGGGCTCCGGCCGCGGTGGAAGCGGCGGCGTACTTCACCGTTGCTGAAGCGCTCACCAACGCCGCCAAGCACAGCGGTTCGAAGCGTGCGACCGTGCAACTGGAGCGCCTCCCCAGAGGGCTGCGGGCTGTCGTCCGCGACGAGGGTCTGGGCGGCGCCGACGAGACGGGCGGCTCCGGGCTGCTCGGTATCCGGCGACGCGTCGCCGCGCTGGACGGTGAGGTGACCATGACCAGTCCCATGGGGGGACCGACGACGATTGCTGTGGAGCTGCCGTGCGTGTGGTGATCGCTGAGGACAACGCCCTGCTCAGGGAAGGGATCGTACTGCTGCTGACCTCGTCCGGGCACGAGGTAGTGGCAGTGGCCGGCAGCGGCCCGGAGGTCCTGCCCACGCTGCTCCGGCACCGTCCGGACGTGGCCGTGCTGGATGTTCGGATGCCGCCGGCCTTCCGCGACGAGGGCTTGCGGGCCGCCCTGGAGGCCCGCAAGGAGATCCCCGGGCTGCCGGTCCTGGTGCTGTCCCAGTACGTCGAGCAGTCGTACGCCGCCGAGCTGCTGGTCGGCGGGGCCAGCGGCGTCGGCTACCTGCTCAAGGACCGGGTGGGCCGGGTCGACGAGTTCCTGGACGCGCTGGAGCGGGTCGCCTCCGGCGGTACCGCGCTGGATCCCGAGGTCGTGACCGAGCTGCTCACGCGCCGCCGGGACTCACCACTTGACTCCCTCACTCCGCGCGAGCGCGAGGTGCTGAAAATGATGGCAGAGGGGCATGACAACGCCACCATCGGCAAGACGCTCGTCATCACTGAGCGGTCGGTCAGCAAGCACATCGGCAACGTCTTCGTGAAGCTGCGGCTGCCACCGAGTGACAGCGGGCACCGTAGGGTTCTCGCCGTGCTGGCGTACCTCAACCACCCTTGGACGGCTGGCTGTTGACTGATCGCCGGAGGGGATCCGGCGTGCCGTCCGCCCCCCGATTCACCATGCGCGTTGGGGTGGACGGCCGCGGCGTGCCCTGGGGACAGGGGCTGCGATCCACCGGGCGGCCACGCCTGAGTAGGCGTCGTCTCTCTCCGGTGGCCCGTACGTGTAGACGCATGCTGCTCCGGAAGCCAGAGGCGTGGGGTCTGGTGATGCCGCTTCGTCTGAGATTGCGCAAGCCGGCGTCCTTCACCGCCGAGCCAGAGGCGACCAGCGACGGAGTAACTGTGGTCTGAGCCGTCGCAGCCGACCGGGGTGCCGGTCTGTCCGGTGATGGGATCTTCGGTCTGACAGTGCAGGAGTGACCGAGGCGGCGTACGAAGCTTTCACACCATGGCGGCCTGGGCCTGGTCGTGCTGGCTCCGGGGAACGCCGACCACGGCAGCCGGGGTGTCATGGGCGACGAAGACGCCAACGAGCACGGTCCGGAGGTCGTGGGCGATTTCGTCATCAAAGGGCCCTACCTTCCAGTTCGGTCACTCCCGAGAGGTGCGGGTGTCGATGGAACGCTGCTGTGGGGCGCGGGGTCGGCGCAGTGCAGACGAGGCCATGAGCCGCAGGGGTATCGGCGTTGTCCGTGGCGGGGAAGCTGGTGCTGGGGCGGGCGAGGAGGAGGATCCCGCGGGCCGCTAGCGCTGTGCCGGTGAGGGCCAGGGCAGTGCCGGGGAGGCCGCCGTGGATGCGCTCGCCGAGGAGGGTAAGCCCGATGGCCGATGCTGCCAGAGGGTTGGCGATCGTGAGGGTGGCAAGGGGGGCGCCGAGGCCTCCGGTGTAGGCGGTCTGGGACAGCAGCAGTCCGATCACGGCCAGGGCGACGGCCGGGGCCGCCACCAGCGCGGTCTGCCAGGTCAGCAGGCTGTCGGCGTGAAGGACCGTCTGGGTGAGGGCGGAGCCGGTGCCGGAGACGACCCCGGAGGCCGCCGCCAGGGCCAGGGTGTGCCCGGTACTCGTGCGGATCGACAGGGCGAGCGGGACGACGAGGGAGGCGGTGACCGCGACGGCCAGGGCGGCCGGGGTTGTGAGGACGCCGCTGGAATCGTCGCCGCTCGTGGTGAGCGGGAGCAGGGCCGCGAAACCGGCGAGGGTGAGGGCGATGCCGTGCCATTCGCCGCGGCCGACCCGGCGTCCGGCGCCGCGGGCGGCGAGCGGGACGGCGGCCACGACGGTCAGCGCGCCGAGGCACTGGACCAGGGTGAGCGGGCCGTACTTGAGGGCGGCGACGTGCAGCGCGGCGCCCGTGGCATTGGCTGCGTTCGACGCCCACCAGGCAGAGTTGGTCAACAGGCGTCGCAGCCCAAGCCCGTTGGCGGAAGCGACGCGGTGCTGCGTTGCCGCCGCCACGGCGTAGGCCGCGATGGAGACGAGCGCCAGTACCACGGCGACCGTGATGTTCATCGCGGGGCTCCAGTCGAAGGACGTTGAGGCCGGTGAAGTCCGGCCTGCTCAGCGGGGTTTGAGAGGGGTCCCGCTGTGCTGTCCACAATTCCGTGGACCGTCGGCCGGAACGAGGGAGCACCCTCCCGATGTGGGGGTGTAGCGGGCTACACCCCGGGCCTCGGCCAAGGCCACGGGCCCGGCGGCGGAGCCTGGGGGAAGGCTCCTGCCACCGGGCCCGGGACCGCGCCGCCCCCGTCCCCACAGGGGCGGCGCGTCGGGGCCGTCGCCGCTTCGGCGGCCCCGGTCGGGAGGCGGCCGCCCCAAGGTAGGCGGCCGCGTCGTCATCGCTAGGAGCGGATGGGGACGGGCTCTGCGAGCGGCCGGTCGTCCGGGTCCGGGTCCGGACCCGTCGGTGCGGGAATCTTGCGGCTCAGCTTCTCGCCCTCGACGTCGATGTCGGGCAGCAGCCGGTTGAGCCAGCGGGGGAGGTACCAGGCCTTGTCACCGAGGAGGGACAGGACCGCGGGAACGATCGCCATACGGACGACGAAGGCGTCGAACAGGACCGCTATGGCCAGCCCGAACCCGATCATCTTGATCAACGACTCGCTGGCCCCGATGAAGCCGGAGAAGACGGCCATCATGATCAGTGCGGCGGCTACGACCACCCGAGCGCTGTGCCGGAAACCGGACACCACCGCCTGCTTGGCCGCGTCACCGTGGACGTACGACTCGCGCACCCGGGAGACCAGGAACACCTCGTAGTCCATGGCGAGACCGAAGACGATGCCCACCAGGAAGATCGGCATCATGCTCATGATCGGGCCGGTGGACTCCACGCCCAGCAGGTCGGCGCCGTGCCCCTGCTGGAAGACCAGCACCACCGACCCCAGCGCAGCCAGCACGGACAGCAGGAACCCGAACGCGGCCTTGACCGGCACCAGCAGGGAGCGGAACACCAGCAGAAGGAGCACGATGGCGAGTCCGACCACGACCGCCAGATACGGCACCAGAGCGGCCTGCACCTTCTCGGCGACGTCGATGTCCAGCGCGGTCTTGCCGGTGACCTCGAAGGAGGCGCCGGCCTTCGACTCGATGCCCGGACGTTCGCCGCGGATGGCGGTGACGAGATCCTTGGTCTTCTCGTCCGTCGGTGCGGTGGACGGGGTGACGGAGAACACCGCGGTGTCACCGGCGGAGTTGAAGCGGGCCGGCGAGACGGACACCACCCCGTCCGTGGCCTTGATGTCCTTCGCGACCGTCGCCACGGCAGCCTTCGGGGCCGCAGAACCCTTGCCGTCCACGACGACCGTCAAGGGGCCGTTGAAGCCGGGACCGAAGCCCTTGGCGAGCGCGTCGTAGGCACGGCGCTCAGTGGTGGACGTGGGCTTGGCCTCATCGCCGGGCATGCCGAGCTGGAGGTCCATGACGGGCATGGCGACTGCACCCAGCCCCACGACGCCGAGCAACAGGACCGGCAGCGGGCGGCGTACGACGATGCGAGCCCAGCGGGAGCCACCGTTGTCGTCCTTGCGCTGCTTCCTGCGGTAGCGCCGGGAGTTGCGGCGGGCGCCGCGCGAGAGGACAGCGTTCGGCCAGAAGCCGAGGACGGCCGGGACCAGCGTCAGGCACACCAGCACCGAGACCAGGACCGCTGCAGCTGCTGCCAGCCCCATCTTGGTGAGCATCGGAATGCCTACGACGGACAGTCCGGCGAGCGCGATGACGACGGTCAGGCCGGCGAAGACGACCGCCGAACCGGCCGTACCGGCGGCTAGACCGGCCGCCTGCGCAGGCGCATGTCCCTTGCCCCGCTCCTCCCGGTACCGGGAGACGACGAACAGGGCGTAGTCGATGCCACAGGCCAGGCCCAGCATCGTGGCCAGGGTGCCGGTGCTCTCGGACAGGTTGAACGCCTCGGACAGGGCCATGATCCCAGCCATGCTGACGCCGACACCGAGGATCGCGGTCAGCAGCGGCAGCCCGGCGGCGGCCAGCGATCCGAAGGTGATCAGCAGGACCATGGCAGCCACCGCGATGCCGACCACCTCGGCCGCGCCGCCTGCGGAGGGCGGTGAGGCCAGGGCGTCGCCGCCGACCTCGACGGTCAGGCCCGCGTCCCGGGCGCCGTCGATGGCGTGGGTCAGGTGCTGCTTGCTGGTGTCGGTGAGGTCGTCGGCCTTGGCCTTGAAGATGACGGTGGCGTACGCCGTCGTACCGTCCCTGCTCACCGCCTTCGCCTGGAAGGGGTCGACGGCACTGGCGACCTGGTTGCCGTCGGCGGCCTCGTCGACGAGATGCTCGATGGCCTTCTTGTTCTCGGCGGCGGTGACCTTCTCACCGCTGGGCGCGACGAACACGATCCGGGCGCTGGCCCCGTCGGCCGCCGAGCCGGGGAAGCGATGCTCCAGCAGGTCGAACGCCTTCTGCGACTCAATGCCGGGCATGGTGAAGCCCTCGTCGGCGGTGGCGGGGGCCTTTGAAGCGGCGAAACCGGCGGCGCCGAGCACCGCCACCCACAACAAGGTGACGAACCAGCGCCACCGGAAGGCCACACGGCCCAAGTGATAAAGGACAGTTGCCATGGCGAGGCAGCCTCCACATCAGCGGTTGAGGAACGGCGAAAGGTCGGAGAACCGCCTCTGTGGGGGATGCACGTCCAGTTCGACTGGAGCTGGGAGGGGCCCTTCCGTCGACCTCCACGATTCCGCCGACGGCGTGACATCACGAGGGAGCACAGTCCCGAATCGGAGGTGTAGCCCGCTACACCAGTCGAGGCGGACCCGAGCACGAAACCGTGCGCGAAGGCGCCTCCGGCCGACGGTGACGACGACCTCCTCAGCAGGCACAGAAAGGGCCACCGCCGGCGCCCGGCTTCACGCCGTGCGGGGCTCGGCCCGGGGCCGTTGCCATACGACGCGGATTTCGGCGAGTTGCAGACGGTAGCGGGTGGCTTCGTCGGCGGCGGACTTACCGAGCTTGGTGGCTGTCAGGCGCAGGTAGTGGACGTTGGCGGAGGTGAGGGTGTAGGTCTGGGCGGCTCCGTTGGGGTTGGGCTCACCGGTGACGGTGCGGGCGGTGGTGTAGGTGGTCCCGCCGTCGGTACGGGTCTGGAGGGTGAAGTCGACCGGGAAGCCCGCCGTGCCACCGCCTTCGGCTGGGGTGTCGGTGCGAGGAAAGAGGTGTGCGGCGTCGAGGTCGGTGTCAGCGCCCAGGTCGATCTCCACCCACATCGGGTTGGTGCTGACATCGGCGGAGGAGAAGTCGGTGCTGGTGTAACCCTTGGCGCCGGTCACACTGGTGAGCCTGCCGTCGGTCAGCCGGTTCCTGCCCAGTCGCCGTTCTCCAGGCTGTTGTTGCTGGTGACCGGTCGGCCGAGGGCGAGGTTGTCGAGACGGCCCGTGCCGGTGGCCGTGAACGTCCAACTGCCCGGCTGCACGGTGAAGTAGACGTAGCAGGAGTCCTTGCCGCTGTACGCCAGCCCGGTGACGCTGCCGGTGGATGAGCCGTTCGAGTAGACGGTCGTACCGTTTGCCGTGATGACCGGCTGGAAGCCGCCGTAGGTGGGCACGCCGACGCGGGCCGCCGTCCCGCCCTGCGAAGTGAGCGTCAGCGTCACCTTGGTTCCGTCGCGGGTGATACCGAAGCGGATGTCGCCTTTGACCATGGGCGTGACGGTGTCGATCTTCGTGAGGGTGCCGGTCTGCGGGATGACCTCGTACGTCTCCCAGCCGGGCTTGGTCGGCCGGATGGATGCTGCCCGCGTAGGCGGACAGGGCGTACAGCGGGCCACCGTTCCATGCATGGCTGTCGGTGCCGGCGGACTTGGTCCACACCTCCCACAGCGTGTAGCAGGCGGGATCGGCAACCTGCGCGGCAAAGCGGTTGCGGATTCGCTCCTCGGCGACGGTGGGCGCCCTCATGAGGTACAGCGCCTCGGGGACGTAGAACTCCAAGTAGGGGCTGGCGTTGAAGTGGGCGCGCAACACCTCGGTGACCGCCCGGTAGCGGGAGCGGTACTCGTTCCTCGAGGAGTTCCACAGCACTCGGTCGCACTCGACGGGACATCATCCGGCGGCGCGACCGCCATTCACCGGGGGACGGCGGCCGTGCACCGACGTATTTGCTCCGGCGTGGCGTCGGGGCGCGCTTCGCCGGTGCACAGCCGATGCCTTGCGTGCGGTCCAACCCTCACCCCCGCCGCCCCGAGCTGGGTGTGAAGCGCCAGAGCGCGCCGTCGGTTCGTAGGCACCTCACGCACACCGGTGTTCACCGCCTCCCAGTGAGTGGGCTGAGAAGGCGCCGGCTCTCGGGGAGCGCGATGCCGCCGTGCGGGACACCGCCTCCGCACATCCACGCGTGTGCTCGGTGCGTACGCGGGCTCGGCGGGGTTCCTTCCATTCCCGCTGGCTGCCCTCCGGAACACTCCGTGTCCTTAGGGGCGCCGAGCAGGACACGGCGGGTCGTCTCGCACACGGCCGGCTTTGCCTGGATGCGGGCGGTGATGGTAGTCGCATCACACAATCGACGCCGCGGCGACACGTGGTGGTAGATCGCGTATCGGCCGCCGAGGTCGTTCATCCAGCGAACGACCTGCGCAGACGTGTGAGCGGCGTGTGCCGCTGCCAGGCGCAGACCGTTGCGAATCAAGGGGCCGGGCAGTGACATGGGGATCGAACGGGGCCGCCCCATGTCTCGGGTAGGTCTATGGGGTGGGTACCTGGTTTGCGGCCCACCAGGCGGCGATCTGGGCACGGCAGGAGAAGTCGAGCTTGGTCAGGATGTGGTCCACATGGCCGTCGACGGTGCGCGGCGACAGCACGAGTTCGGCGGCGATGCGTCGGTTGGTCATGCCGCGGGCGACCAGCGCGGCGACCTGCTGCTCCCGGCGAGTCAGCGGGCTAGCAACCGGCGGTGGAGCAGCCGGCTCGGTGCCGGTGCGTGTGTCGGCATCGGTCTCGGTGTCCAGGGCGTATGCGATGGCCTGGGCGGGGCCGGATACTGCGGCGCCGTCCGCCAGTGCCTGTTCGTAGCCGGCGGAGCCGAGCGACTGGAGGATCTCGGCCTCGCAGCGGGCGTGGTACTCCTCGATCTGCGGGTCGCCCGCGGCGATGGTGGTGCCTGCGTCGTGCAGCAGCGACCCGGCTGCGCCCAGCAGGCGTCCTGCCCGTCGGTGGTCGCCCTCGGAGGCGGTGATCCAGGCGAGCTGCTCGACCATCTTGGCGACGCCGATGGGGTCGCTGAAGCCCCGTAGCATGCTGAGCGCGGACAGGGTCAGATCCTTGGCTTCCGTGTGCCGGCCGAGTGCCCAGGCGTGGCGGCCCAGCACCATGAGCAGGTGGGCGCGGGCGTAGCGCTCTCCGTGGGCCTCCTGGTCCGCCAGTGCCTGCCTGCTGGTCTCCGGCGCGCGTGGGTCCCCGAAGAGGGTCTGGGCGATGGCCAGCGCTCCCCGCCAGCTGACCACTCCGAGCTGGTCACCGAGTGCGGTGTGGGTGGCCACTGCCTGCTCAAGGTGGAGGAAGGCTTCTTCGCGCTGCCCCCGGTACAGCGCCGACACACCGCAGTGACCCCGCACGTGCGCGCTCGCCACGCGGTCGCCCAGCCGCTCAGTGAGTTCCTGGGCCTCCTCCAGCCACCGGTCCGCCACCGCCAGGTCGTACTGCAGCTGGGCCACGTAGGCAGCGGTCGCCAGGGCACGTGCCCGGACCAGGGTGGGTTCGGGGGCCGCCGCGAGCGCCCGTTCCAGCTGCCGCCGCCCCTCGCCGAGGAATCCGCCCGCGACCCAGTGGTACATCAGTGCAGCGGCCAGCGCGAGCGCGGCCTGCGGGTCACCGGGCCTGGAACCGCTGCGCTCCGTTGTCCCGGGTTGAGGTCCTGGGCCCGCCGCCGTGCGGGGGGCCGAGACCGGCGCCCGGGTCCCGCTCCGGTACTCCAGGGCTGCCAGCAGGTTGCCGTGCTCGGCCCGGAACCGGGCCAGGATCTCGGCCTGACGCGGACCGAACCAGTCTTGATGGAGGCTCCCGGCCAGAGCGAGGAAGAAGTCGCGGTGCCCTCGCAGCAGCCGCTCGTCCTCGCCGGAGTCGACCAGCCGCTCCCGCCCGTAGTGCCGAATGCTCTCCAGCAGCCGGAAGCGGGGCACGTCCCCGGCGTCGGCATGCTCCACCAGGGACTGTGCGACCAGCCGGTCCAGCAGGTCCATCACCTCGCCCGCCACGATCCCGTCGCCCGCGCACACGTCCTCCACCGCATCCAGGGTGAAAGTTCCGGCGAACACCGACAGTCGGCCCCACAGCAGCCGCTCCGCCGGACTGCACAGCTCCCAGCTCCAGTCGATCGCCGCACGCAGTGTGCGTTGATGCGGCCGTGCCGTCCGGCTGCCGGCCGTCAGGAGCGTGAACCGGTCCTCCAGCCGCTCCGCAACCTGCTCCACCGAAAAAGTACGCAGCCGGGAGGCGGCCAGTTCGATCGCCAGTGGCAGCCCGTCCAGCCCCTCGCACAACCGGCGTACGGCCGCCCGGTTCGCATCGTTGACCTCAAAGCCGGGCCGCACCCCAGCGGTCCGGTCCCGCAGCAGCTCCGCCGCGTCCGCCTGATCCAGGGGCGGAACGGGGAAGACGTGCTCACCCGTCAGCCCCAGCGGCTCCCGGCTGGTGGCCAGGATCCGCAGCTCGGCCGCGGACGAAAGCAAACGCTGTGCCAACTGTGCGCAGGCATCCACCAGGTGCTCGCAGTTGTCCAGCACCAGCAGGACCCGACGCGAGGACAGGTACACGACGAGCTGCTCCAGAACCGGCCGGGGGCCTTGGTCCGGCATGCCCAGCGCGGCCGCGACCGCACCCGGCACCGCCACCGGGTCCTGTACCGGGGCCAGGTCCACCAGCCACACCCCACCCGGGAACTCCTTGACCGACGCGGCGGCCGCCTCAAGCGCCAGCCGCGTCTTGCCCACCCCGCCCGCGCCGCTCAGCGTCACCAGCCGCGCCGCACCGACCAGACGGCGCAGCTCGGCCATCTCCGTTCGCCGCCCCACGAAGCTGGTGAACGGAGTCGGCAGGCCACTCGTCATTCCCGTTGCCCTCGTCACATTTCACCCCACTCGGGTCGCCGACGCTCAGCGAGGAAGGCACGCCGGACCCGCCCAGGTCCGACCACTGTCCCGCCATAAGACAAGTCTCGGAGTTACCGGCAGGTACACAAAAGCGTGCTCCTGGCCGGGCCCTCGTGCTGATCGAGCAGCTCAGCGACGTGCCCACGCCCGTATACGACATCCATGGCGGACCGTGGACTGCGGCGTGGGCGTGGCCAGTCGAACGGTCCGGCGCCATCGCCCACATCCCCGCAGCGCCCGGGGCCGCCGGACTGCGGATGGCACAGGCCCAGAAGTGAACATCCCCCCATCCGCCGTGGTCGACTGGTTGTTCCGGTAGGCGGGCCTGGCGAACATCTTCCCGCTCGGCCTCGCCCTCACCGCACGAAGCCCGCTTCGCGAGGGGATCGGCGGCCGGGCGCCGCGGCCTCCGGCCCCGCTCAGGCCATCGCCTACGCACTGGACACCCGTACCGGCACCGAACCGGCCGCTCCGCCGGCGGCTGCGTGCCCGTTGCCCTGTCCGGAATGGCAGATCGCCGCACTGATCGCCGGCGGGCAGGCGAACCGGTGGATCTCCGCCGACCTCGTGCCGTCGCCGCGCATCGTTTGACGGTCGTCGACCGCATCCTGACCAGGCTCGGCCTCTCCTCACGTGCCCGGACCGGCGCCCGGCGGGCCGCGAATCAGGTACCTACCCCGTAGAACTACCCAAGCCCGACGCCTGGCCCCCGGCCGAACCTTGTGTCACGCCGTGTCCCGGCGGGACGGAGCCCGGCGCGGAAGCGTCGTGGGCCCGCCACGTGGGGCCACACCCGCGGCGTCAGTACCAACGCGAGTCCAGGACCGCCTGACACCGCTGACGCGGCCTGTCCGTCACACACCGCACAGAGGAGCACACCCATGCCCTTCAAGACCAAGCGAGCCCTCGCTGACACCTCACCAACAGACGGAGCCGCCGTCTCCACCCGTGCCTTCCGCCGCCTGGGCGTTTCGGTGGTCATATCCGCCGCACTGGCCGGCGCGGTCGCGCTGAACGGCGTACACCTGACTCCCGACGCCCTCCACTCCTCCGCATCGACGTCGAACGTGCGGCTCAACTCCCAGGACCTGGAGACCGTCAGTTTCGCGGAGCGGCAGATCCACTGGAACGTTGAGGACGGACCCGATGGCGCGAAGAACTTCGCGAACATGATCAATGAGCTGCGGACGGCCGCCAGCGCCATCGCGGGCGCGTCACGGCGGTCGATCGTCGACGCCGACGGCGTGACGCGGCAGGTCGACACCACCGACTCGTCCCAGAGTGACCGGTTCGCCGACATCATCGCCACGCTGCCGGCGTCGACGTCCCACAACAGCGCCACGGTGCACATCAGGGTCAGGCTCAACGACTTCTACGTCGTCCAGTTCTTCACCGTCAACCCCGTAGGGGGGACGTCTGGATACACCCTGGGCTCGGGCGTGCCCACGCTCAGCGAGGACGACCGTTCATTTCCCGAGCAGTACGACGAGCT
Source organism: Streptomyces guryensis (assembly GCF_021261325.1). Classification (GTDB taxonomy): domain Bacteria; phylum Actinomycetota; class Actinomycetes; order Streptomycetales; family Streptomycetaceae; genus Streptomyces; species Streptomyces guryensis. The sequence continues at coordinate 78,149 of NZ_JAJSBI010000031.1, forward strand.
GTCCAACAGGTCCAACGCGAACAGGCCCCTTGTCGGCCTGCGTCTCGGTCACCAGGAATTCCACAACGCGGTCACCGTACTGGCCGGCACCAACAGCAACCATCAAGCCATTGCGAGGGCCATACAGACCTTCATCGTCGGCATCGCTGAAGCCGCGCGTTTCCGACCGATCGCCACCGGCATCGCTGCGAGGATGAAGAAGTTCGACTCCTACGTCCTGGGGCAGACGGACGTCCAGGCGATGCACAACTGGTCCAGGGCGAGCCAGATCTACCGCAACAACGGGGGCGCCAGCATCAGCCTCTACGGCCGTGCGGTCAACACCGCGGCGAGCGCGGCGGTCCTTCTGATGACCGCCCTGGGCGCCAAGGGGCTCAGCAAGGTTCCGAAGAGCGAACTGTAAACCCGTCCAACCCAGCACGGCGGTATGCGCGCTGCGGCCGCTCTCCCCGGACCAGCCAGGGCCCGTGCGACGAGGGGCGTCCGGTCTTCACGGACCGGCGCGCCCCGCAGCGGCTCCGGGACTTGTCCGGCCACCCGTCTGCCCGGGGGAAGGCCGCGGTGCTCTGCATTCCGATGCCACATTTTCGTCATTTCTTGTCTCAGTCCCTGCCGCCTGAAAGCCGAATCCCGCCATGAGCAACATGACTACCGAAGCGCCCGTGAATACCTTCCTTCCGGGGGGCCGGCGCCGACATCGCAAGCCCAGACAGAACGGCACGGGCAATGGTCTGCGCCGGGCTCTTGTTCTCGCCATGGCTGTGCCGGTGGCTTCCACCGCGCTGGCCGCGCCGTCCGCCTTCGCTGCGGACAAGACCGTCGGCGCGGCGGCCAAGACCGACGACCTGGACGCCACTGACCAGCGGATGGCCTCCAACCTCGAAACGCGCGTGCTCGACCAACGGCTGGGCTTGAACGTGAGCGGTGTGGTCGTCGACGCGGACTCGGACACCACTGTCTGGGGCCACAACGCGTCCACGGCGCTCATGCCGGCGTCCAACGCCAAGCTCGCCACCTCGACGGCCGCCCTGACCGTGCTCGGCCCGCACCACCGGTTCACCACGAAGGTCGTCTACGGCCACGGCGCCCTGACACTCGTCGGTGGCGGCGACCGCACCCTCACCACCGCCGATCTCGCCGAGCTGGCGAAGACGGCGGTCGCCGGACTCAAGGCCGCGGGGCTGACCAGCGTGAAGGTCGCAGTCGACGACAGCCTCTTCCCCGAGCCGACCCTGGCAGCCGGCTGGAACGACGGCTACTACCCCGACACCGTCGCCCCGGTCCGCGCCCTTGTCGTCGACGGGCACGGCGTACAGGACACGTCCATCGACGCCGGGCAGGTCTTCGCCAAGCAGCTCGCTGCGGAGGGCGTCACCGTCGACGGTGACGTGACCCGGGCCACTGTGGGCCCGGGCGACGTACCGGTCGCACGCCACCGTTCGGCGCCGCTGAAGGAGATCGTCCACACGATGCTCAAGCACAGCGACAACAACATCGCCGAGACCCTGCTGCGGATGACCGCCCTGGCCGCGGGCCGCCCGGCCACCTTCGAGGGCGGCACCGAGGTCGTACGCCAGGTGCTGACCCGGGTGTACGGCGTGTCGCTCGACAACTTCGAGCTCTACGACGGTAGCGGCCTGTCCCGCGCCGACCGCATCCCGGCCGCCACCCTCGCCCAGATCCTCGAACTGCTGACCCAGCACCGCTATGCCCACACGCTGGGCTCCATCCTCGACGGGCTTCCCGTGGCCGGCGAGGCTGGCAGCACCCTCGGGCCGGAGTACGGCCGCTTCGACGACGCGAACTCCAAGTGCGCCGTCGGTAAGGTGCATGCCAAGACCGGCACTCTCACCGGCGCGGTCGCGCTCAGTGGTCTGACGCAGGGCAAGGACGGCAGGTGGAAGGTGTTCTCCTTCGTCGAGAACGGCTCCACCGTCGACCCGAACGCCATCAAGGACGCCATGGACGACCTCGCCGCGACCGTCAACGGCTGCTACGCGTAAAAACTTCACGGCATTCGCCTGACGCACGACCGCTGTCGGAAACGGGGTCGTCGACATGACAGCTCGGAAGCCGGGGACCCGTGCGCGGCTGGGCCGTCGCCCTGTCCGCCGCTGAGGTGGAGCGGATCGCCGAGAGCGCCGAGCGGCCGGTCCCCCGGGACGTCATCGTCGTCGCCAATGACGGCGGCACCGACGTCTCTTCCTGGGGCGGAGGTGCGAGCCGCGGCATCACGTCGCTGTCGACGCCGATCCCGGCCACATCGGTCCTTGTGCGGCGGTCAGCCGTGTCGCGAGCTCCGTGAGGCGCTCGGTCAGTGCCCCTGGTGCTGATCTCGTCATGGCGGTGAGCTCGATGGTCGCCGCTCCGTGACGTAGCGGTCTGAACCTGACGGTTGGGCGCGCCGCGGACGCCGCGGCGGGGACGACGGTGACGCCGAGACCGCACTCGACCATGGCGATCTGCGAGGTCACCGACCTCGCCCAGTGCGTGGGGACGGGGCTGAATCCGGCCGTGCGGCACATGGCGGCCATGGCGTCGTGGTAGTCGGGTGAGATGTGGCGGTTCAGCCACACCCAGGTGTCGGCCGCGAGGTCCGCCAGGTCCAGTGGGCCGTCGTCGGCGGCACCGGGATGGCCGACGGGGAGGGCTGCGACGAAGCGGTCGACGAAGAGTGAGGTTGCCGTGGTGCCGCGTACCGGGGCGGTCTGGCGCACGATGGCCCAGTCGAGTGTGCGGTCGAGGAGTCCTGCCGCGGCTTCGTGCGTGTCGATCTCCTGGGTGCGGATCTCGATGTCCGGTGCATCCTCGTGGAATTGCTCGAGCACCAGCGGCAGCGGCCAGGAGAAGGCCGAGGCGACCGCGCCCAGGCTCAGCCGCCCGCCACGTCCGGTGGCCGCGTGCCGGGCGGCGATCTCGGCGTCCTCGGCCTGGCGGATCAGCGCTCGGCAGTGCTCCAGGAACACGGCCCCGGCCTCGCTGAGGGCGACCGATCGCTGGGTGCGGTGCAACAGCTCGAAACCCAGCTGTCGTTCGAGCTGCTTGATCGCCTGGGACAGTGGCGGCTGGGACATCTGGAGCCGCTCCGCCGCCCGGCCGAAGTGGAGTTCCTCGGCCACGGCGACGAAGTAGCGGGCTTGGCGGATCTCGACCACGATTCGCAGATCCTCTTACTGAGATAGGGAATCAGACCTTCCGAATATATCCGGACGCTGTTGAAGTGGAGGCATGAGTAACTCATCCCTCCTCGATCGCTACGCGGCGCTCGACTCCGCCGCGGTCAGCGATGCGCTCGACCAGCTGGGACTGCCCGCCGGCGTCGGCGGCATCCGTCCGGTGTGGGGCCCCTCGGCCGTCGTCGGGTTCGCCGTCACCGTCGGCCTGGAGCCGCGTTCCGACCGTCCGGCCGGAGCCCACATCGCCACGACAGCCATTGAGACCGCGGGCGAGCAGAGCGTGATCGTCGTCGACAACCAGGGCCGCACCGACGTGTCCTGCTGGGGAGGCATCCTGAGCCTGGGCGCGGCCCGGCGCGGGGTGCGTGGTGTCGTCGCGGACGGTGTCTGCCGCGATGTGGCGGAGGCCCGCGAGCTGGGCTTCCCGGTGTTCTCACGCGGTGCGATCCCCGCGACGGCGCGGGGCAGGCTGCGGCAGCGTGCCACCGGCGAGCCGGTCGAGATCGCCGGGCTCAGGGTCGAGCAGGGCGATGTCGTGGTCGCCGACGAGACCGGCCTCGCCGTCGTCCCTCGGGAGCGGGCCGAGGAGGTGGCCGAGATCGCCACCGCGATCGTGGCGAGGGAGCGCGCGATCGCGGACGAGGTCCGCGCGGGGGCCCGCCTGTCCCACGCCATGCACGACGACCGCCTCGCCGGAGAGCAGGAGACCGCCCGATGACCATCCCTTCCTCCCCCGCGCTCCTGGCCACCCATCTGTCCACCGCGTCCGTCTCCGACGCCCTCGACTCGCTCGGGCTGCCCGGCTCTCTCCATGGCATCGGCGCCCTGCGCCAGGGCCAGCGCATCGTGGGGCCGGTCTTCACCGTGACCTACGAACCGGTCGATGAGACCGGCGGCACCGTCGGTGACTTCCTCGACGACGTCCCATCCGGCTCCGTGATCCTGATCGACAACGCGGGCCGCACGGACTGCACGGTATGGGGCGGCATCATGAGCGAGACCGCCCACGAGCGGGGCATCGCGGGCACGGTCATCAACGGCACCTGCCGCGATGTCGCTGTGGCGACCGGCGTCGGTTACCCGATCTGGTCGGTCTCCCGGTTCATGCGGACCGGCAAGGACCGGGTCCGGGTGGCCGCGGTCCAGACGGCTGTGACCATCGACCAGGTCCTCATCCACCCCGGCGACATCCTCGTCGCCGACGACGACGGCGCCGTGGTCGTCCCGGCCGCCCGCTGGGACGAGGTCGCCGAGCTCGCACGGCTCATCGACCGGGTCGAGGAGGCCGTCGTCGAGGCCGTTCGCGGCGGTGCGACGCTCGCCGAGGCGCGCGCCCGGCACGGCTACCACTCCCTGCAGACCCGGAAGGACCCGTCATGAACGACAGAGTTACGGACGACCCCGCCCGCGGGCACTCAAGCGCGACGCTGCTGGAGGCGTCCCGACTCGGCATCGCGCTCACCCCGGATCTGCGGCCGCTGTGGGCCGGCGCCCGGCTGTGCGGCCCGGCGTTCACCGTCCAGGGAGCGGGAGGCGACAACCTCGCCCTGCACCACGCCGTCCTCCAGGCCCCGCCCCGATCCGTACTGGTGGCCGACCTCGGTGGCGCCCGCTTCGGCCATTGGGGCGAGGTCCTCACGGTGGCCGCCCTGCACCGGGGGATCGCCGGTCTGCTCATCGACGGCGGCGTCCGGGACGCGGCGGAGATCGAGGCGCTCGGCTTCCCGGTGTTCTCGCGCAACAACGCCATTCTCGGCACCCGCAAGGACTTCCGGGGAGTGTTCGGGCACCCCGTCACGGTCGGCGGCATCACGGTCGACACCGGCGACCTCGTCGTCGGCGATGCCGACGGCGTCGTCGCCCTTCCCTCGGGCGGGGCCGAGAGAATCCTCGACGCCGCCGACGCCCGGGTGGCGCACGAAACGGAGCTGATGGCGCGGCTGCGGGAAGGCCGCAGCACGCTCGAACTGTACGACTTCGAAGCCGGCGGACGGTGACGCGGATGACGGACAACCCGATCTTCGCCGTGGCCGCGAGGGCCGAAACCCTGCGGGCCCGAGGCGCGGATGTCATCACGCTCGCCGCCGGGGAGCCCCAGGCGGCCACCAGTGCCGTGGTCGTGGAGGCCGCCGTGGCCGCGGTCCGCGACCCCGTCGCCCACCATTACGGACCCGCGCAGGGAGATCCCGACCTTCGCGAGCTCGTCGCCGCGAATGTCACCCGTGACACCGGACCGGCCTGGACCGCGGACGACGTCCAGATCGCCCTCGGCGCGAAGCACGCCCTCTTCCTAGCCCTCCAGGCTCTCGTCGGCGCCGGCGACGAGGTCCTGGTCGCGGGGCCCGGCTGGCCCGGGCACGCGGAGGTCGTCGCCGCGGCCGGTGGCGTCGCCGTGCCGGTCACCGCCGACAAGGAGTTCCGCGTCTCGGTCGACGCACTCGACCGCTGCCGCACTTCCCGCACCCGAGCACTCATTCTCTCCAGCCCGGGCAACCCCACCGGCGCCGTTCACCCCGAGTCCCGGCTGCGGGACATCGCGGACTGGGCTCAGCGCCACGGCATGTGGGTCATCAGCGACGACATCTACCGGGCGTTCGACTACACCGGGACGTATCAGTCGATCCTGCGCGTGGCTCCGCAACTGCGCTGCCGTAGCGTCGTCGTCGGCGGCGTGTCCAAGGAACACGCCATGACGGGCTGGCGCGTCGGCTGGCTCGCGGCACCCCGGGAGATCATCGCCTCCGCGCGCCTCCATGTCTCCCGCACCATCACCCACGTCCCGACCGTCAACCAGAGGGCCGCACTCGCCGCACTGGACGACCACGACACCCCAGCCAGGGCCGCCCGCGACTACGCGCGCCGGCGCACGATGCTGGTCGAGGCGCTCAACCAGATCGACGGCATCGACTGCCCGCTGCCCGACGGCGGCATGTTCGCCTTCCCCGACGTCAGCGGGCTCCTCCACGACCGGGGCTGGAGCAGCAGCGCCGACCTCGCCGCGTGGCTCCTCGACACCGCCCACGTCGCGGTCGTACCCGGCGAGGCGTTCAACGCACCCGGCCGGATCCGCGTGTGCTTCGCCATTGACGACGAGACCCTGATCACCGCGATCGACCGCCTGAAAGCCGCGCTGGGACCCGTGCCCGAGGCCGACACCCGGCAACTGGAGGAGGCCCGTTGAGCCCCGTCACCAAGCTCGAACCCTTCACGCTCCCCCTCACCGTCGACGGGACCCGCCTCGAAGTGGCCGGCCTGCGCCGCGACGGCGTCGGCACGCCCCTGGTGTTCCTCCACGGCTTCGGCTCGACCAAGGAGGACTACGCGGACGTCATCCAGCAGGAACAACTCGCCGACCGCCCGGTCCTCGCCTACGACGCCCCCGGCTGCGGCCGCACCACCTGCTCGGACCTCGACGCCGTGTCTGTCCCATTCCTGGTCTCGGTCGCCGAGCAGGTCCTGCGAGCCCGGCAGATCGACCGGTTCCATCTCGTCGGACACTCGATGGGCGGCCTGACCGCACTCCTGCTCGCGGACAGCGACCCCGGCAGGGTCGCGAGCTTCGTCAGCATCGAGGGCAACGTCGCACCCGAGGACTGCTTCCTCAGCCGGCAGATCGTCACCCACGCCGACGACGACCCCGACACGTTCCTGACCCGGTTCGCCGAGCGCGTCGCCGGGTCACGCTTCCACGCCGGCCGCCTGTACGCCGCGAGCCTTCCGTACAAGGTCCGGGCCGGAGCGGTCCGAGCGATCTTCGAGTCCATGGTCGACCTCTCCGACCACGGCAAACTGCTCGACCGGTTTCTCGGACTCCCCATGCCGAGGATGTTCATGTACGGAGAGCAGAACGACTCGCTGTCGTACCTGGCGAAGCTGGCCGAAGGTGGTGTGGAGCTCGCCGAGATCAGCCACTGCGCCCACTTCCCCATGTACTCCAACCCGCCGCAGATGTGGGCCCGCATCGCCGGCCTCGTCGCACGGGCCGAGGCCGGCTGCTGACCGTCGTGTACGGCGAGCCGCGCGCGGCGCAGGCCCACTTGCAGGGCAGGAGCGAGCCGGTGCCGAGGGCTGATGTGACGAACCGTGATCAGGATGTCGCCCCGACCGCCCAGGGGGTGGGGCGGCCGGGGCTGTTTCGCTCGGGCAACGGCGCGTCTGAACCGAGCGGGGCCGGCGGCGCGGGAGCGCCGGTTCGGCCACCGCGACGGTGACAGTCGCGTGATCTCCTGGGTGACCTGCAGGAAGTGCTCGGCTTCCTGGGGTTCGCTGCGATGCGATGCCGAACAGGGTGAGGGCCGGGAGCCAGCTGGAGAAGTCAATGATCCGACGGCCTACGTTAAGATTTTTGAATGCAGGTGGACCCGACGCAGCTGGTGATGCTCGCTCTGATCCGGCGGCACGGCTCCCTGGCGGGGGCGGCACGCGAGCTGGGGCTCACCCCGGCTGCGGTGACCGGTCAGGTGGCCCGAGCGGAGCGCGACTGGAAGGTGGCGCTGGTGGTGCGCGGGCCACGCGGCGCCCGGCTGACCCCGCCGGCCGAGGCACTGGCCGACGCGGGGGACGCCATCGGCGAACAGTGCGCACGTGCCGCGGACAGCGTCTTCTCGCTTCTTGGCGTACTGGCGCGCCGGTTGCGCGTCGGAGCCTTCCAGGCCGCGGCCCAGCACCTGCTTCCCCCCGCGCTGACCGCGCTGCGCCATCAGCAGACCGACGCGGACCTGAACATCTCCGAGATCACCTCTCCGCAGGGACCCGAACTCGTCGCCTCGGGAGAACTCGATGTGGCGATCGTCGCCTGTTACCAGCCCGAACTCGCCCTGCCTCCCGCCCTGCGGTCGCACTGGCTGCTGGCCGACCCGATGGTCCTGTGCCTCCCGGACGACCACCCTGTGACACGCGGCTCGGCCGAGCCCGGCGGTCTGCGCCTGAAGCAACTCGGCGACCAGTCCTGGATCGTCATCACCACGGGGCTGGCGGCCAGACGCCAGTTCGACGAGGCGTCGGAGGGAGCCGGCTTCGCGCCGCGAGTCGTCTTCGAGACGGAGAACTACCACGTGGCCCAGTCCCTGGTGGGCACCGGCATCGGCGTGGCGATGCTCTCGCGACTCACGGTCGCGCCCACCCAGGGCGCGGTCCACAGGCACATGGTCGAGCCACGCCTGGAACGGCAGATCTACGCCGTCACACCGGCAGACACCACGTTGTTCCCGCTGGCCGACGTCCTGGTCGGTTTGCTGAAAGAGGTCGGGGACGACATCCGCGAGACGTGGGAGGCACAGCCGCTCGGGGCCTCCTGAGGGATGGTGTGCTCTCGCCGCAGGCCGGTGGATCGAGGAAAACGCCCGCCGCCGCGCAGCTCTGAGCGAGAACGATCCTCCCTGCTGGGAAGGCGGCGGTCACATAGCCGTGCCGCGCGCCCGGGGCGCTCAGGGCGCACTCGGAGCGCCGCGGCGGCCTGGCCAAGGGGATGGTGCAGCCGTACGCGTCGGCCGTGAGAACGGCCCCGGAGGGGGTGGCTCCGTCCGGCGGTCCTTCGCGCCAGACCTCGACGCGGTGGACAGGGGGCATCCGGGCGGCATGGCGCGGGGCGGGGCGACGGCGAGGACCGCTGACATGATGTCGTATTGCCTTTGTCGGCACACAGCCGGAGGCAGGAGGCGCCCTCAATCGCCGGCTGCCTCCGGCTGGGCCGTGTCAGGGCGCGGTGTGCGGTTCGCGGGCGAGGGCCAGGAGGCGTCGTGCGCGTTCCAGGACCGGTCTGTCGACCATCCGGCCGCCGACGGTGGTGACGGAGTCACCGGCCTGGAGCACGGTACAGGCCCAGTGCAGTTCGTCCGCGGTGGGGGCGAACCCGTCTGCCACGTACGAGAGTTGGTACGGGTGGACGCACAGCTTGCCGGTGAAGCCCAGGCGTCGGGCGTGGGCGATGTCGGCGGTGAGCGCGTCGGTGTCCCGTACGGCGGTGGTGACGCCGTCGATCGGCGGGCTGATGCCGGCGGCGGCCGAGGCGAGGACCAGCCTGGAGCGGGCGTGGGCCAGTGCCGTGTGGTCGTCGTGGGCGACGCCGAGCTGGGTGGCGAGGTCGACGTTGCCGAAGGCCGCCCGGACGACACCGGGTGTGGCGCACACCTCGCGGGCCTGTTCGACGCCGAGGGCCGTCTCGATGAGTGGGACGAGGGTGCACCGTCCGGCCGTACGGGCGGCGAGTTCCGCCAGTACCGCCGGATCCTCGGCCTTGGGCACCATGACCGGGCAGCCGTGGTCGGCGGCCATGGCGAGGTCGCGTTCGGACCAGGGGGTGCCGGGTGCGTTGATCCGTACGACCGCCTGGTTGCCGAGGGCGAGCCAGGCGGCGGCGTTGTCCCGGGCGCGGTCCTTGTCCTCGGGGGCGACGGCGTCCTCCAGGTCGATGATGACCAGATCGGCACCGGAGGAGGCCGCCTTGTCGAAGCGATCGGGCCGGTGCCCTGGGACGAACAGCAGGCTGGTCGCGGCCGCGATCCGGTCGTGGGGTGCGGTCATGCGAAGCTCACCTCGGCGGTGGCGTGCCGGTCTTCCCGGTGGGTGGCGATGTGCAGTTCGGCGCAGTCGTCCGCGGGGCTGCCGCAGGCGACGAGGTGTTCGCCGGCGAACACCGGCCGCCGCAGCCGGTAGGACAGGGAGCGCACGGGCCGGTCGGGGGCGTGGCGCCGTGGCAGTTCGAGCATGAGCAGGGCGAGCAGGGGGCCGTGGACGACGACTTGGGGGTAGCCCTCCTCGTCGCGGCAGTACGGGGCGTCGTAGTGGATGCGGTGGGCGTTCGCGGTCAGGGCGCTGAACCGGAACAGCAGGGCGGGATCCGGGCGCAGGGGAAGCTGCCACGGGCTGTCGGGGTGGGGGAACGCGGACTCGTCGAGGGCGGCCGGGTGCTGTCCCGCCGTGCGCCCGGACCGGTAGACGATGTCCTGTTCCTCCACCAGGCAGAGGTGGCCGTGCTGGCGGAACTCACGGCGTTCGGTGACGAACAGCATCTCTCCGGTGCGGCCCTGCTTGGCAGTCACGGCGGCGAGGCTGCTGATGCGCTCGGCCGGTTCGCCCAGGCGCAGTGGCCGGGTGATCTCGCAGCGGCCGCCCGCCCACATGCGCTGCCGCTGCGGGACGGGCGGCAGGAAGTGGCCGTCGCGGGGGTGTCCGTCGGCGCCGAGATCCTGCCCGGCGGGCCAGCTGAGGAAGTACAGCCAGTGCCACAGCGGGGGCAGGAGATCCCCGGCCTTCGCGACCGGGTCGGGCAGGTTCAGGACGGCCGACAGGGCGGCCACCGGCCCGGTGGGCAGGGGGTCTTCGTCGGTGACCGGCCCGGGAGTCCAGGACTCCACGTAGGAGTTGAGCGGGGGCGGGACTGGCTGCGTCATTCGGCTGTCCTTGTGTGTCCTTGTATACGGGGCCGGCCTGGGGTCAGGTGAGCGGTGCCGCCTTCGTCGGGGCCGGGGTGCCCGGGGCCTCGTCGGTCTCCAGTAGGGAGGTCCGGGACGGTTCGCGTACGAGGAGGGTCGCCAGGAAGGTCAGGGCGATGCACGCGGTGACGTACCAGAAGAAGACCACCTCGTGACTGCCCTTCTTCAGGGCCAGCGCGACGGGTTCGGTCAGGCCGCCGAAGGTGGCGGTGACCAGGGCGTGCGGCAGGCCCACGCCGAGCGCCCGGACCTTGGTGGGGAACATCTCCGCCTTGATGATCGCGGCCAGCGCCGAGTACCCGCTGAGGAAGGCCAGCGCGACGGTCATCAGGAGGAACGCGACCCACGGACTGCTCGTGCGGCCGAGGACGGTCATGATCGGGACGGTCAGGAGCATGCCGCTGACGGAGAAGACGAACATCACGGGGCGGCGGCCGAACCGGTCCGACAGGGCGCCCGCGACGGGCTGCAGCAGCATGTAGACGAACAGGGCGGCGAAGCCGATGACGGAGACCGTCGACTTCGGGATGCCGGCGGTGTTCACCAGGTATTTCTGCAGGTACGTGGTGTACGTGTAGAAGGCGACGGTGCCGCCGATGGCCAGCCCGAAGACCGCGAGGACCTGGCGCGGATACTCGGTGAACAGGGAACAGAGGCCCGTGCGTTCGTGCGCTGCGGCTGCTTTCGCTTTCTCCTGCTGGAAGTGGAGCGACTCCTCCATGGTGCGGCGCAGGTACATCACGACCAGACCGGCCGCCGCGCCGATCACGAAGGGGACGCGCCAGCCCCAGCTCTGCAACTGGCCCTCGCTGAGCGTGTTCTGCAGGACGATGGCCACCACCAGGGCGGCGAGCTGGCCGAGCACGATGGAGACGTACTGGAAGCTGGAGTAGAAGCCGCGCCGGCCCGGCGGGGCGACCTCGGCGAGGTAGGAGGCGCTGGAGCCGAACTCGCCGCCCACGGAGAGCCCTTGGAGCAGGCGGGCCAGGACCAGCAGGACGGGGGCCCACAGCCCGATGACGTCGTGGCCGGGGGCGAGGGCGATGGTGAGCGATCCGGCGCTCATCAGCGTGACCGACAGGGTCAGGGCGCGGCGGCGGCCGTAACGGTCGGCGTAGGCCCCCAGCAGCCAGCCGCCGAGGGGGCGCATGAGGAAGCCGACGGCGAACACGACCGAGGTGGACAGGAGTTGGGCCGTGGCATTGCCCTCGGGGAAGAACGCGGCGGCGAAGTAGATGCTGAAGGTGGCGTAGGCGAACCAGTCGTACCACTCGATGAGGTTGCCCAGGCAGCCGCGTATGACGTTGGCGGTGACTCCGGGGCGTGCGGGGGTGGTGGTGCGGCTCTGCGACATGGGAAGCTCCGTTGCTCTTGTCGCGGCGGGGACGGCTCGTGCGGGTTCTCTCAGCGCAGGACGAAGGGATTGCCGGTGGGGGCGCCGGTGTTGATCCAGACCGTCTTGTCCTCCAGATAGGAGGTGAGGGCGGCGATGCCGTTCTCGCGGCCGAGGCCGGAGTCCTTGAAGCCGCCGAAGGGCGCCAGATAGCTGACCGCGCGGTAGGTGTTGACCCAGACGGTGCCGGAGCGGATGCGGTCGGCCATGCGGAAGGCCCGGCCGATGTCGCCGGTCCACACGCCGGCGCCGAGGCCGTAGCGGCTGTCGTTGGCGATCTCGACGGCCTCGTCCTCGTCCGTGAAGGGGATGACGGACAGGACGGGGCCGAAGACCTCCTCCTGGGCGATGCGCATGCTGTTGCGTACGCCGGTGAAGACGGTCGGTTCGACGAACCAGCCGCCGCGGTCGGCTGGCTTGCCGCCGAGGACGAGCCGGGCGCCCTCCTGCCGGGCGATGCCGATGTAGTCGAGGACCTTGGCGTACTGGGCGGGTGTGGTGATCGGCCCTACCTGGGTGCTCTCGTCCATCGGGTCGCCCATGCGGGCCGTGCGGGCGAGATCCACCAGGCGGTCCACGACCTCGTCGTGCACGTCCTGTTGCACCAGCAGCCGGGAGCCGGCGATGCAGGTCTGCCCGGTGGCGGCGAAGATGCCGGAGACGGCGCCGTTGACGGCTGCCTCCAGATCGGCGTCGGCGAGGACGATGTTGGGTGACTTGCCACCGAGTTCGAGGCTGACGTGCTTGAAGTCGCGGGCGGCGGCCTCGTTGATACGGCGGCCCGTGGCGTCCGAGCCGGTGAAGCTGACCTTGCGGACCAGCGGGTGTTCGACGAGTGCGGCGCCGACGTCCTGGCCGAACCCGGTGACGACGTTGAACACGCCGGGCGGCAGCCCCGCCTCGTGGAAGAGCCGGGCCAGTTCCAGGGTGGAGGCGGAGGTGAACTCCGACGGCTTCACCACCACCGTGCAGCCCGCGGCCAGGGCCGGAGCGATCTTCCAGGCCAGCAACAGCAACGGGGAGTTCCACGGTGTGATGACCGCGACCACCCCGACGGGCTCCTTCCTCGTGTAGGCGAAGTAGCCCTTCTTGTCCAGTGGCGGGACGGTGCCCTCGATCTTGTCGGCGAGGCCGCCGTAGTAGTGGAACCACTGGGGGACGTAGGCGACCTGGCCGTGCATCTCCGTGAACAGCTTGCCGTTGTCGCGGACTTCGGTCTCGGCGAGCCGGCGGGCGTTCGCGGCGATCGTGTCGCCGAGCCGCCGCAGCAGGGCTCCGCGTGCGCTGGCGGTCAGCTCGGCCCAGGGCCCGGTGTGCAGGGCGCGGTGCGCGGCGCGGACCGCGTTGTCGACGTCCTGGGGTGTGCCCTTGGCGATCTCGGCCCATGGGGTGCCCAGGTAGGGGTTGTCGGTGGGGAACCATTCACCGCCGGCGGCCTTGCGGCTCTCCCCGTCGACGAACAACTCGTAGCGCTGCATGGAAGGCGATCCCGTCGGCTAGAAGGTGGCCAGGCCGAGTGCGGCGCGGAGGGAGTTCTTGTTGGCCACGCCGTCGCGGGGCGGCAGGGCCCGCGGTGGCTCGGTGGTGTCGATCAGGACATGGGCGTACGTCGTCGCCGAGCGCGCACGGATACGGGCGGCAAGGCCCTCGGTCTGGGCGAGGTCCGTGACGCGCACCGTGTTCTGGATGCCGAAGCCCTGCGCGACGGCGACCAGGTCGGTGCCGAGCTGGGTGTGGCTGGGCTGCATGCCGGTTTCGCCGAAGTGGGCGTTGTCCAGGACGACCAGGGTGAGATTGGGCGGGAGTTGGGCGCCGATGGTGGCCAGTGTGCCGATGCCCATGAGGTGTTCACCGTCTCCGGTGACGGCGACGACCGGGCGGTCCGGCTGGGCGAGGGCGAGGCCGAGGGCGAGCGGGGCGGCGGCACCCATCGCGCCCCACAGGTAGAAGGTGCCGGGGCGGTCACCGGCGGCGAACACGTCGTAGCTGGGCGAGCCGAGGCCGGTCACCAGCAGGGTGTCCTCGGGAAGCCGGGAGACCAGGTCGGCGACGAAGCGGCGGCGGTCGAGACGGGGCAGGGTGTCGGTGGCGGTCATCAGTCGCGCTCCCACTTCTTGCGGCCGATCAGTTTCTGTCCGAGCAGCACCGCGACGCGCTCGCCGGCTTCGAACACGGAGTCCAGGGCCGCCTCGACGGTCTCCTCGACGTCCTCGGGGCGGTCGGCGCGCAGGACGGTGATGCCCATGAGTTCCAGGGCCTGCTGGGTGGTGCGGCCCATGGGGCTCTGCCAGGGATTGAACTCGGCGTACTCGCCCCGCATGGTCACCAGCGTGAGGAAGGGGAACTGGCCCATCTGCAGCAGGGAGAACATGTTGACGCAGTTGCCGACGCCACTGCTCTGCATCAGCAGCACGGCCTTCTGACCGCCCAGCCAGGCCCCGCTGACCACGGCGACGCCTTCCTCCTCGGTGGTGAGCACCACGTCGTGGATGGCGGGGTCGCGCTGTGCCTCGCGGATGGTGTGGGAGTGACCGGAGTCCGGGACGTAGGCGATCTGCTGGACGCCGCGTTTCTTCAACGCGGCGAACACGTCCTCCTGCCAGGAAGGGGCCGGGGCATGTGTCTGACTCATCCGTAGCGACTCCGTAATCGGTCGACTCAAGGTACGGAGCATCATGAATGCTGATGGATGAGTTTGGACAATAGAAAACAGTGATGCCTATATGCGATGCGCGCATGCCGGGCGGCCGCAGTCCTGTGACCTGGGGCCGGTCAGGAGCCCTCGTTGAGGAAGGCCGTGACGAGAGCTCCGGCCTCGGCGCGGCATTCCTCGAAGTACGCGTGCCGGGCACCCGGGAACACGTGTGTCCGGGCGTCGGGGATGCGGGCGGCGAGCAGCGGGAGGTTGTCGGGCGGGGTGAGCCGGTCCTGGTTGCCGTGCAGGATCAGGGTAGGGGCGGTGATCAGGGGCAGGGCGTCCCAGGCGTCGTGACCGTTGCTGGCGAGCAGGTGACCGCGGCGGGCGTGCGGGGGCATGTCGGGGTCGCCGAGGGTGGTGTAGGGGCCGGGGTGGGCCGCGCGCCACGCGGGGCTGTACATCAGGTCGGTCAGGGCGTCGCGGGCGGCCTCCGGGTCGGCCTGAGCCAGCGCGCGCCGTACCGAGGTGTCGCGTTCGACGGCGTGCGGGCCGCCGGGGGAGGTGCAGCCCAGGATGAGGTGCTGCACCCGCTGCGGGTGGCGGGCGGCGACCCACTGGGCGACCCGCCCGCCCATGGAGGTCCCGTAGACGTCGGCCCGCTGGATGCCGAGGCCGTCGAGGACGGCCATCACGTCGTCCGCGAACTGCCATGTCGAATAAGGCCCTTGGGGTTTGTCGCTGGTGCCGGTGCCGCGCATGTCCATGGTGATTGTGCTGTGCGTGGCGTGGAAGTCCTCGCGTACGCCGTCCCACCAGTGGTGGTTGTTCGCCTGTCCGGCGAGGAGGACTAGCGGATGGCCGTCTCCCCGCTGCTGGCAGGCCAGTGCCGTGCCGTCCTGGGCGCGGACGACGGCGTCGAGTCGGTGACTGGTGTCAGTCATGGTGTTTCCTGCAGGCTTCCGGGTCGGTGGTCTCGGTCGTTTGCGGGGTGCGGGTCATTCGTCCTCGGCGGGGCTGCCGTCTCCCTGGATCCGTGCGGAGGGCCATCTGCCCTGCGCCACCATGGAGTTGATCTGGCGGACCAGTTCGCGTGCCACGACCTCCACGGCGGGCGGTGTGCGCCCGGACCGGGGTGTACCGAGGACGATCGAGCGCCACACGTCGGGTTCGCACAGCGGCGCGGCGCTCAGGGCGCCGCGCGCCACGTCGTCGGCGATGCCCACGCCCGGCAGGACGGTCCAGCCGTGCCCCGCCTGGACGAGCTGCTTCTGCACCCGCATTGAGTTGGTCTGCACGACGACGTCCATGGCGGCCCCGGACCGCCCTGCCGCCGCGTCGATCAGCCTGCGCAGAGCATGGCCGGAGGCAGGCATGACCAGTGGGTGCGCGGCGGCCTCCGTGAAGGGAACGGGACGGTCGGCGTGGAGGCCGGCCGACGGCGGAGCGACCGCCCACAGTCGCTCCCGCACCAGCGGGTGGGCGTTGAGCGAGGGCGTGCTGTCCAGGTTGTACAGGAGCGTCAGGTCCAGGTCGCCGTCGTCGAGCCACTGCTGCAGATGGCCCGAGTAGGCGGTCATGAGGCGAAGTTCGACGCCGGGATGGTCGTGGGCGAGGGTCGTCACCAGTGGCTCGGCCAGCAGGTCGCTGGTGCTCTCCAGTAGTCCGACGGTGACGATGCCGGTCACCTCGCCGGGGGCGGGCTGCACCTCGGCGCGGGCCCGCTCCAGCTCGTTCAGGGCGCGCCGCGCCCGGTCGACCATGATCGCTCCGGCCTCCGTGGGCCGCATGCCCTGCCCGGTGCGCTCGAAGAGGTCGACGCCGAGCTCCTGTTCCAGGGTGCGGATCTGCCGGGTGACCGCGGGCTGCACCAGGTGCAGCAGCTCTGCGGCGCGCGTGACGCTGCCCACCTCGGCGACCGTGACGATCGCCTTGAGCTGCTTGATGTCCAAGGCGCGCCCTCCTTCCCGTGCCATCCCCAGCACGCATGGGGGTATTACGTATTGCTATTTTCCTTAGTTCGTCATGACTGCTCATGATG
The DNA here is from genome assembly GCF_021261325.1 of Streptomyces guryensis. Lineage (GTDB taxonomy): Bacteria > Actinomycetota > Actinomycetes > Streptomycetales > Streptomycetaceae > Streptomyces > Streptomyces guryensis. Next base: position 94,827 of record NZ_JAJSBI010000031.1, read on the forward strand.
GTACTCCTGCACGGGACCCGCACCCTCCTGGAGATCACCCCATGACCGAGCTCCCCGCAGCGCCACCGCTCTCCGGTGTCACCGTCGTCAGCATCGAGCAGGCCGTGGCCGCTCCTTTCGCCACCCGTCAGCTTGCCGACCTCGGCGCGCGGGTGATCAAGGTGGAGCGGCCCGGTGGGGGCGACTTCGCCCGGCGGTACGACACCACGGTGCACGGCGAGTCCAGCTACTTCGTGTGGCTCAACCGCTCCAAGGAATCGGTGACGCTGGACCTGAAGGCGGACGCCGGTCGCGCGATCCTGGAGCAACTGCTGGCCGATGCCGATGTGTTCGTGCAGAACCTCGCCCCGGGCGCGGCCGCCAGGATGGGCCTGGGCGCCGAGGCCCTTGCCGAGCGCTTCCCCTCCCTCGTCCCGTGCTCGATCTCCGGCTACGGCTCCACCGGACCGTGGGCCGACCGCAAGGCGTACGACCTGCTGGTGCAGTGCCAGACCGGCCTGGTCTCGCTCACCGGCGACGAGCACGGCGGGGCCCGGGTCGGGGTGTCGATCGCCGACATCGCGGCCGGCATGTACGCCTACTCGGGCATCCTCACCGCCCTGTTCACCCGGGCCACCACCGGCGTCGCCCGTGCCGTGGAGGTCTCGCTGTTCGAGGCGCTGGCCGAGTGGGTGAGCCAACCCGCCTACTACACCCGCTACGGCGGCACCCAGCCCCCACGGCTGGGCACGCAGCACGCCACCATCGCCCCGTATGGCGCCTACACCGCGGCCGACGGCAAGGACGTCCTGTTCTCCATCCAGAACGAGCGCGAATGGGCGGCCCTGTGCGAGCAGTTCCTGGGCCGACCCGGGCTCGTCACGGATCCGCGCTTCGCCACCGGCTCGGCCCGAGTGGCCCACCGCTCAGAGCTCAACGCGATCGTGGCCGAACGCATCGGTGAGCTGGACAGCCATGAGGTGACGAAGCTGCTGGACGCGGCGGGCATCGCCAACGCCGGCGTGAACGACATGAACGAGTTCCTGGCCCACCCCGTGCTCAGCGGCCGAGACCGCTGGCGGGACGTACGGATCCCCGGCGGAGCCGCGGTGTCCGCGCTGCTGCCGCCGGTGGATCTGGCCGGCACGGCCCCGCGCATGGACGCCGTCCCCGCCGCGGGGGAACACACCGCCACCATCCTGGCCGACCTGGGATACGGCCCGGCCGACATCGACGGGCTGAAGGCGCGGCGCGTCGTCTGAACCGCCGCTCGCCACCCCTTACTTCTCACTTCAGCAAGGAGCTTTACCGCATGGGCACCCTCGACGTCCTGTCCGAGGACGAGCAGTTCATCGTCCGGACCGTGCACGACTTCGTCGACAAGGAAGTGAAGCCCGTCGTCCAGGAGTTGGAGCACGCGGGCACCTACCCCGAGGCCCTGATCGAGCAGATGAAGCAGCTCGGCATCTTCGGCCTCGCTGTCCCCGAGGAGTACGGCGGTACCCCGGTCTCGACCCCCTGCTATGTGCTGATCACCGAGGAGCTGGCCCGCGGTTGGATGAGCCTGGCCGGGGCGATGGGCGGCCACACCGTGGTCGCCAAGCTGCTGCTGCACTTCGGCACGGAGGAGCAGAAGCGCCGGTACCTGCCGAAGATGGCCACCGGTGAGATCCGCGCGACCATGGCCCTGACCGAACCGGGTGGCGGCTCGGACCTGCAGGCCATGCGCACCGTCGCCCGCAAGGACGGCGCCGGCGGATACGTGGTGAACGGCACGAAGACCTGGATCACCAACTCCCGCCGCTCCGGCCTGATCGCGCTGCTGTGCAAGACCGACCCGGATGCCGCCCCCGCCCACCAGGGCATCTCGATCCTGCTCGCGGAGCACGGCCCCGGGCTGACCGTCTCCCGCGACCTGCCCAAGCTCGGCTACAAGGGCGTGGAGAGCTGCGAGCTGTCCTTCGAGGACTACCGAGCCCCGGCCGACGCCCTCCTCGGCGGAGTGGAGGGCAAGGGCTTCGCCCAGATGATGAAGGGCCTGGAGACCGGACGCCTCCAGGTCGCCGCCCGCGCCCTCGGGGTGGGCCGGGCGGCCCTGGAGGACGCCCTCGCCTACGCCCAGGAACGCGAGTCCTTCGGCAAGCCGATCTGGAAGCACCAGTCGATCGGCAACTACTTGGCAGACATGGCGACTTCGCTCACCGCGGCCCGGCAGCTCACCCTCTACGCCGCCCGGGAGGCCGACGCGGGCCGCCGCGTGGACATGGAGGCCGGCATGGCGAAGCTGTTCGCCTCCGAGACCGCCATGCAGATCGCCCTCAACGCCCTCCGCATCCACGGCGGTTACGGCTACTCCACCGAGTTCGACGTCGAACGCTACTTCCGCGACGCTCCGCTGATGATCGTGGGCGAAGGCACCAACGAGATCCAGCGCAACGTCATCGCGAGCCAGCTCGTCAAGCGCGGAAGGCTGGACGTATGAGGATCGTCGTCATTGTGAAGTATGTGCCCGACGCCACTGGCGACCGGCACTTCGCCGATGACCTGACCGTCGACCGGGACGACGTGGACGGTCTGCTCTGCGAGCTGGACGAGTACGCGGTCGAGCAGGCGCTGCAGATCTCCGAGAACTCCGACGACGACGTGGAGATCACCGTCCTGACGGTGGGTCCGGAGGACGCCAAGGACGCGCTGCGCAAGGCGCTGTCCATGGGCGCGGACAAGGCCATCCACGTGGAGGACGACGACCTGCACGGCACGGATGCGATCGGTACCTCGCTGGTGCTGGCGAAGGCGATCGAGAAGGCCGGCTTCGACCTGGTGGTCTCCGGCATGGCGTCCACCGACGGCACCGCCGGCATCGTCCCGGCCCTGGTCGCCGAGCGGCTGGGCGTCCCGCAGGTGACCCTGCTGTCCGAGGTGAGCGTCGAGGACGGCACCGTCAAGGGCCGCCGTGACGGCGACGCCGCGTCCGAGCAGCTTCAGGCGTCCCTGCCCGCGGTCGTGTCGGTCACCGACCAGTCGGGCGAGGCGCGTTACCCGTCCTTCAAGGGCATCATGGCGGCGAAGAAGAAGCCGGTCGAGTCGTGGGACCTGTCCGACCTGGAGATCGACGCCGAAGAGGTCGGTCTGGCGGGTGCGTGGACGAAGGTCGAGTCGGCGGCCGAGCGTCCGGCCCGCACCGCGGGCACGATCGTCAAGGACGAGGGCGAGGGCGGCAAGCAGCTCGCCGCCTTCCTCGCGAGCCAGAAGTTCATCTAAGGGGCCCGTGGCCCCATCGAGGGCCCGTAGTCCCTTCGAGGCTCAACTCCCTTACCGCCCCTCAGACTTCGCAATCCGCAGGAGAGCAATCCCATGGCTGAAGTTCTCGTCTACGTCGACCACGTGGACGGTGCCGTCCGCAAGCCCACCCTGGAGCTGCTGACCCTGGCCCGCCGCATCGGCGAGCCGGTCGCCGTCGCGCTGGGCAACGGTGCGGCCGACACCGCCGCCGCGCTGGCCGAGCACGGCGCCGTCAAGGTGCTGACGCACGAGGCGTCCGAGTACGCCGACTACCTGGTCGTCCCCAAGGTCGACGCCCTGCAGGCCGCCGTCGCCGCCGTCTCCCCGGCCGCGGTGCTGGTCCCCTCCTCCGCCGAGGGCAAGGAGATCGCCGCCCGTCTGGCGCTGCGCATCGGCTCCGGCATCATCACCGACGCCGTCGACCTGGAGGCCGGCGACGAGGGCCCGGTGGCCACCCAGTCGGTGTTCGCCGCCTCCTTCACCACCAAGTCCCGTATCAGCAGGGGCACCCCGGTCATCACCGTCAAGCCCAACTCCGCCGCGGTGGAGGCCGCCCCGGCCGCAGGCAGCGTCGAGGACCTCGCCGTCACCTTCTCCGAGGCGGCGACCGGCACCAAGGTCACCGGTCGCACCCCCCGCGAGTCGACCGGGCGTCCGGAGCTGACCGAGGCCGCGATCGTGGTCTCCGGCGGCCGCGGCGTCAACGGCGCCGAGAACTTCGCCATCATCGAGGCCCTCGCCGACTCCCTCGGCGCGGCCGTCGGCGCCTCCCGCGCCGCCGTGGACGCCGGCTGGTACCCGCACACCAACCAGGTCGGCCAGACCGGCAAGTCCGTGTCGCCGCAGCTGTACATCGCCAACGGCATCTCCGGCGCCATCCAGCACCGGGCCGGCATGCAGACCTCGAAGACCATCGTGGCGGTCAACAAGGACGCCGAGGCCCCGATCTTCGACCTGGTCGACTACGGCGTGGTCGGCGACCTCTTCGACGTCGTCCCCCAGCTCACCCAGGAGATCAACGCCATCAACGGCTGAGCGGCCACCCGCAGAGCAGGGCGGCCCGGAGGCACGCCGGATGCAGCTGCCCCGGCGTACCTCCTCTCAGCCTGCCGTGCGGTCAGGCCCAGGGTGTGACGGGTTGGAAGCTGCGGTCCGCGCGGAAGAGGTCGGTGGCTGCGTATCGGTCGACCCAGAGCTCGCCGTTGCGGTGGCGGATGTAGTAGCCGGGGAAGTTGTACGACTCCAGGGCGACCGAACCGGCGGCGGTGCCGGGGTGGGCGTTGAACGTCGCGTCTTTGGCGAAGGCCGCCGTGCCGTCGTTGCCGTCGACCCGGATCCGGAACGAGGAGTGCCGCGCGTAGAGGCCGCTCGCCGTGCGCAGGGAGTAGCAGTTGGGGTCGGCGAGGCCCGGGACGACGGTGAAGGTGGCGTCCTGCTTCGTCAGCGCCGTGCTGTCGGCGGTCACGGGGTCGGTGTAGCCGAGGAAGTCGCGATGGCGCATGTACCGGTCGGGGTAGTTCACCGACTGGAAGGACCGGGTGGTGTTGAGCGGGAGCGTCACGCCTCCGGTGACGGTCTCCTTGACCACGGTGAGGTGCTTGACGGTCCCCGACAGGCCGGGCAGTTCGGCGGGTGTGGTCCAGGTCTTGAAGGTGTCGTAGCTGTCTGCGTAGTAGAACCTGCGCCGGTTGTAGTCCTCGAAGAAGATGCGCCATCCGCCGTTGTCCAGCTCCACCAGGACGGGGCCTTCACCGTCGAGATCGACCCAGTTCCCGGTCTTGGTGATCGTCCAGGGGCCGGTCAGGGTGCCAGCGGTGGCGAAGTCGATGGACTTGGTCGAGGTGCTCTTGAGGAACGCGTGGTAGGTCGAGCCGATCTTCACAACGGTGGTGTCGATGTAGCCCGGTCCGTGGACGGCCCCCGTCAGGGGAGTCGGGGTGCTCCAGGCCGTCAGTGTGCTGTTGGTCGCGGTGACGACGTAGGGGTTGAAGGCGCCCGTCGCCTCGCCGTTCAGGTGCAGGGAAACGATGATGTTGACGCTGCCGTTGCCCGGGTCGATGAACCACTCCGGGGCCCAGGCGTTCCCGACGCCGGGGAGGGCGAGGGTGATGTTGCCGAGGAAGGTCCAGCTCTGCCGGTCCGAACTGCGGGCGAAGCCGATGGTGTTGCCCGTCCAACCGCTGGTGTAGGTGACGTAGTACAGGCCGTCTGTGTGCCGGAAGACGCTGGGGTCGCGTACCAGCCCGGAGGGTGGTGTGTAGGCCGGTCCCTTCACCAGGTTGAAGCCTGTGGCGTCCGCGGAGTCGTACACGTACATGTTGCGCTCACTGGAGTACGTGAATGCGGTCATCGTGTACCGCGACGTCCGGCCGGCGGGCGGGGCCGCGGCGTATGCCGCACCGCTGAGCAGGGGAGAGGCCAGAACCGCGGGGGTCGCGCCGAGGGCAAGGAGCGCTCTCACGGCGCTTCTTCGACTGGGGCCCGGCAACGTCATGATTCCTCCTGGAAGGTGTGCGGGTTTGCCTACGCCGAGGGCTGGGCGGGGCATGGGTAACTGTCACTGGTGCGACATTTCGAACGAGGTTCGTAGTGTCGGCCAGAAGATAAGTAAGCGCGGAGAGTCCGTCAACGGAACTGACAGGTACGGTTCCGTGAATCGTTGGTCGGGGGGCGGCATGCGGTCTGCCGGAGGCCGCGCTTCCGGCAGACCGAGCCGCTCAGCGTTCCAATTGGGCGAACCCCGGCCTCACTTGCCGTAGTACGCGTTGTGGATCGTGATCACCGACGTATTGCCCTTCTTGTCGGTGATCTTGGCGTGGAGGGAGATGCTCTTCTCCTTCGCCGGGTTCTTGATGGTGACCTTTCCGTTCCTGACGTCGGCCTTCTTCCAGGTCCTGCCGTCGTCGTACGACACGTACACCGACAGCGACTTGAGGCCCAGGCCCTTGGCCGCGCCTTCGACGGTGACCGGGAAGGTGACCGTCCGTCCGGCCTCGACCATGCTGTCGAGACCCGTCTTCGCTTCGAAGCGGACTGTAGAGACCGGCAGTTCGGTCGGCAGGCCGGAGGACGGCCTCTTGGAGTGGAACGTCCAGCTCGCGTCGATCCGCGTGGTGGCGGCCTGAACTTTGGCGCTCCGCTTGACCGTGGTGGTGAGCGTGTACTCGGCGTCACCGGCCGGGACTTTGAACACCTCGTTCCCGGTGAGCGGGTCGGCGTTCGAGCCGACCTTCCTGCCGTTCCGGTACAGCGTCGTGCGCGCCGAAATGATGTCCGTGTACGTCTCGTGGCCGGCACTGTCGGCGAAGAGCGGGATATTGCCGGAGATCCCGTCGGTGCTGTGGAAGACGCCGTACTCCCCGGGGATCACGCGGGGCGCGAACACCGCCGTGTTGAACGTCTTCCGGTAGGTCCTGCCGCCCTTGAGTTCCTCGTAGGAGCCGGTGTTGGCGGAGGCGTCGGAGATCGGGTCGTCCTCGTCCTTCTTCCCCGAGTACTGCCGGAAGTCGAAGTACCACTCGGCCCCTTCCCCGGTCGAGAGGTGCAGCGTGCGGGTGGCGGGCAGCTTCTGCTCGACCGGGGTGTGGAGGCCGTAGCCGGAGGGTATGGCGGCGGTCAGCGCGATCGCGCCGGTTTTTCCGGGCGACGAGGCGCCCAGGCCGGCCTTCACTGTGGCGAGCTCACTGGCCTTGTAGTGGTGGACGCGGTCGCCGACGACCTTCTTGACCTCGCCTCCGCCGACGATGTCGTACTCGGTGCCGTTGCCCTTGGTCCACTGCCCCGACCAGGTCTGGACGAGACCGGAGGGCTGCGCCGGGCCGACGTGCGCGATACGGATGTCGGAGAAGGATGGAAGTGTCAGGGAGTTCCAGATGTCCGCGGGCTGGTACTCGTACGACACCAGGGCCTGCAGCGGCTTGGCGCCGGCGTCCGGCACCGTGATGTCGGCCGCCCGGGTCTTGTTCAGGTCGAACGTGACCATCGTGTCCTTGTCGACCTTCAGCACGGGCTGGGCCAGCCAGTCGGCGCCGCCCTCGGCCGAGTCGACGGCCTTCTGGCTGAACGAGTCGAGCATGTAACTGCCCTTGGGGACGCGGAAGGTGACCGCGTTGTCGCCGGAGACGTTCGTGTAGCCCCCGGCACCGCGGAGGGCCGGGGTGAGGGTGGTGAAGTGGACCGGGGTCCGTCCTGGGCGGTTGACGAACTTCACGGTGACGTCGTACGCCTCCGTCTCCCGTTCGACACCCACCATGCTGCGGACGGTCTGGCCGCCGCCCGTGGCGGTCACCGCCGCCGAGTAGGCGCCGTCCAGCTTGCCGCCCGGCCTGGTGTTCACGGTGACGTCGACGGACGCCGTGCCGCCGGCCGGGACGGTGACCTTGTCAGCGCCGAGAGCGAAGAAGCCCGTCGGGGCCGCCTTGCCGTTGGGACCGAGGGCCTTGGCCGACAGGGCCAGCGTGATGGCCTTCTTCCCGAGGTTGCGGTACGTCAGCTTCTTGGTGGCGGGGGTGTCGTCGTTGTGCGGATACCGCTGGAGGGGGAAGCTCACCGAGGACGGATCGGCGACCACCGACTGGGGGAGCGCCTTGTCGACCCGGATACGGCCCGAGCCCTCCGCGATCCCCTGATAGGCGCCGCCCTTGGCCGAGGCCACCAGGGCTCCCTTCAGCTCACGGAACGTCCAGTGCGGGTGCTGCTGCTTCAGGAGGGCGGCGGCGCCTGCGACATGCGGGGTCGCCATCGACGTACCGGACAGCGTCACGTACCCGGGCGGCTTCTCCTGGTACTCCCGGGACACGACGCTGCCCGGTGCCAGGGCCGCGGTGATGTCGACGCCGGGTGCGGTCACGTCCGGCTTGAGGGCGCTGTCGGCGGTCGGGCCGAGGCTGGAGAACTCCGCCACCTCGTCCTTGCCGTTCACGGCTCCGACGGTGAGCGCGTCGGCCGCGCTGCCCGGGGAGTCGACGGAGTAGGGGCCGGCCTCGCCCTCGTTGCCGGCGGCGATGGCGAAGAGGATGCCCTTCTCCTCCGACAGCCTGTTGACCTCGGCCTCCATCGGGTCGACGCCCGGGGTGTCGGCGATGCCGAGGCTGAGGTTGACGATGTCGGCGCCCTGCTCGGCTGCCCAGTCGATGCCCGCGATGATGGCGGAGTCGTCGCCGTCGCCCTTGTCGTTCAGGACCTTGCCGTTGAGGATCCTCGCGCCGGGCGCCACGCCCCTGTACTTGCCGCCGGACTTCGCGCCGGTGCCCGCCACGATGGAGGCGACGTGCGTGCCGTGGCCGAAGTGGTCGTCGGTGTCGGGCGACGACGTGAAGTTCTTGGCGGCGATCACCTGGCCCTTGAGATCCGGGTGGTTCGCGTCCACACCCGTGTCCAGGACGGCGACCTTGACGCCCTTGCCGTCGTAGCCCTTCGCCCAGGCTGCGGGCGCGCCGATCTGCGGCACGGACTTGTCGAGGCTGGCCTTGCGGATGCCGTCGAGCCAGACGTGGGAGACGCCCGAGGCCATGCCGTCCCCGTGGGTGACGGCGTCCCACAGCCGGGGCACGTCCGCGCTCGGCGTCCGGACGGAATCCATGTTCAGGTTCCGGAAGGTCCGGCGCAGCACGCTCGTGTCCCGGACGTCGGCCCGGGCCGCCTTCACCATGCCGACTGTGCCGTTGTAGCCGACGATGACCTTCAGACCGTCGCCCTGGTTCCTGCGGATGGCAGCCTTGTTGAGCTCGGTGATGTCGAACAGCCGCTGGTCGAGCCTGCCGCTCGCGATCATCTGGGCCGCGTCCGTCGGTATGACCAGGGTGTGGCCGTCGACCCGGCGCATCTGCACGGGGACCCGCTCGCGCCCCTTGGCCCGCTCCATCCCGACGACCTGTCCCTTGGCGCCGACGACGACCCGGTCGCCGGTGATGAGGGTGACGCGATGTCCGCCGAAGGCTTCCGCGCTCCTGACGGCAGTCGGCACGGTGGTCGGGGCGGGCGTCGCCTCTGCTGTGCTGGTCAGTCCTGCGGCGAGGGCTGTTATCGCCGTCGTCGCGGCCGCGGCCGCAGATGCTGTTTTCAGTTTTCTGCGCAAGGGTTCCCCTGTGCTGTTCCGTCGGGTGTCGCCGCTCGGCGGCGCAGTGTCCGCAGTGACGGTAGGAACGCGGATGCACAACAGTTCGTCGGTTGTGCGGCGACGACGTATCGATGTCGATGAAGGATCGATGGGCGGCTGTTACAAGCGCAGGTCATCCTCGATGCCACTGTCGGCCCACGCGGAACACGCTGTTTACACTCCCCGTTCGACAGTCGGACGTCGGCGGAAGGAGCAAAGGATGCGGCTTCGTCGACATCTGCTGCCATGCGTCGCGCTGGTCGCCTGCCTGGCCGGGTGCGGCGCGGTGGACGGCGGCGTCCAGGTCGAGGGCCCGCCGGTGACACCAAAACCCTGGTCGGGGCCGGTGTATATGACGGACTGGTTCGGGCGGTCCTGGCTGCACCCCAAGGAAGTCGCCCCGACCGGGCGCATTTACCTTGACCGGCTGACGTGGCGTGACTGGGGCTCGGCCCGGCCGCGGGCCACCGGCGTCGCATCGGACACGACCTGTCTGTCCGGCTGCCCCAACGGAGATCCCCCGAGCTACCGGGTCAAGGTCGTCCTGAGCGGGCTGGTCAAGCGCGGGGACGTCGCGTACTACAGTCACGTGCGGCTCATCCCCCTGCATCCCCCCGCGCCGTTCTGGGCGTATGGCCAGGACAGTGCGGACCTGGAGGTACCGGATGCCTGAGAACGGCAGAGCAGAAGACCGTGGGAGAGGGAGCGCCATGCACGACGTTCTGCTGGTCGAGGACGACGAGCTGATCCGGGAGACCACGCAGCTCATCCTGGAGCAGCGCGGCTACCGGGTGCGGACCGCGGCCGACGGGCTGACCGGGCTCGCGCTGTTCCGGGAACGCCATCCGGACGTGGCCGTGCTCGACATCATGCTGCCCGGCCTGAACGGGGTGAGCCTGGCCGGCCGTATCCGCGAGGAGTCGCGTGTGCCGGTGCTGCTGATCTCGGCCCGCAACGACCCGGTGGACGTGGTGATGGGCCTGGAGGCCGGTGCCGACGACTACGTCACCAAGCCCTTCGACGGCCCCGTCCTCGTGGCCCGCATCCGCTCCCTGCTGCGTCGCGTGACCCCCGCCGAGCAGCCGACTCAGGGCCCGCGCCTGCGCTTCGGGGACCTGGTCTTCTGCCCGGATTCCCTGGCCGTGGAGCGGGACGGAAAGCCGCTCACACTGACGGCGACCGAGCTGAAACTGCTGAGCGAGTTCGCCGCCGCGCCGGGGACCGTGCTCTCCCGGGATCTGCTCCTGGAGCGGGTCTGGGACTACGCCTGGTCCGGTGACACCCGGGTGGTGGACGTCCATGTGCAGCGACTGCGCGCCAAGATCGGCCGAGTGCGGATCGAGACAGTCCGCGGCTTCGGCTACAAGCTGCGCCCGTGAGACCGCCCGCCCTGAATGTGGGCACGAAGGTCGCCCTGGCCGTCGCTGTCGCGGCCGTGTGCGTGGCGGGTGCGATCGGGGTGCTGGTGCACCGGATCACCGCCGCCGACCAGCTGGCCGCCGCCCGCGCGGGCCTGGACCTGGAACTGGTGAGCGCGGCCCAGGACCACGCCGCCGGACGCGAGTCGCCTGCCCGGATCGACCCGCCCGATCTGCCCGGCCCGGTCACGCGGGCGGTACACACAGGAGTCCGCGTGACCTATCTGCAGGATACCGGTCAGCGTCGGGTGCTGTGGGCGGTGACTCCGGTCTCGGGCCGCAAGATGCTCGCGCTCTCCCGTTCGTACGCCCCCGAGGAACGGTCCCTCGCATCGCTCGACCGGGCGCTGCTGGCCACGGGCGCGACCGCCGGTGTGCTGGTGTCGCTGGTGGGACTGGTGCTGGGGGTGCGGATAGGCCGCCGGGCCACGGCCGCAGCGCGTACCGCGGAACGCATCGCCGACGGCGACCTGGACGCCCGTGTCCGGCCCCACGGCCATGACGAGATCGCCCGGCTCGCCGCCTCCGTCAACGCCATGGCGGACGCGCTCGGTGCCCGCCTGGAAGCGGAGCGCCGGGTGACCGCCGACATCGCGCACGAACTGCGCACTCCGGTCGCGGGCTTGTCGACAGCGGTCAGTGTGCTGCCGCCCGGCCGGGCATCGGAGCTGGTGGCGGGTGGTGTACAGAAGTTGCGCGGCTTGGTGGAGGACGTGCTGGAGGTGGCCCGGCTGGACTCTGAGGCGACGGCGGAGGACATCGAGCGGCGCGAGGTGAGCGCGATGGCCCGGCGTGCGGTCGCCGGACTCGACGGCGTGGATATACGGGTCACGGCGGACGCGGTCGTGGACACCGACCCCCGCCGCGTCGAACGCATCTTGGCCAATCTGGCCGCCAACGCCCTGCGGCACGGCGCCCCACCCGTGGTAATGGAGGTCGACGGCCCCGTCGTCCGGGTCTGCGACCACGGCCCCGGTTTCCCGCCCGATCTGCTCGCGGTACTGCACACCTCCGGTCCCCAGCGGTTCCGCACGGGCTCCCGGACCGGCGGCACCGGCCTGGGCTTGACCATCGCGACCGGCCAGGCCCGCCTGCTCGGCGCCCGCCTGACCTTCCGAAACCGTCCGGGCGGGGGCGCGGAGACGGAACTGCGGTTGCCGACCGGGTGATACGCATGCCCGCGACGCCTCGCTGGACGAACGACGGGGAGGGCCGGGGGGCCGGACACATGGCCGGTCAGCGGGATCAGCGGGCGCAGGTCTTCGGATCCAGCTTCTGGTGGATGCTCTGCCGCCGGGCGATCTTCCATTCCGCCCCGCTCGGAGACCCGCGCGGCCGGTGACATCGGAGCCGCATCCCCCTTGAGACCCGTGGTCCACGCCGTGGGCTGCTCAATCGTCCAAACCAGGTCCCCGATCAATCCGCGGGGTGCTCGAAGGATTGATTGCGCTGGTGGAAGGGGGGTGCCGACCAACTTTCCGGCTGCCAGCGTCGACCACAGTAAGCGCTGAACCCCGTCCTCGGATGCCGACGCCGACTGACCGGCAGCCGACAGCACGAAAGATCGAACACCATGACGTATCGCATCATGTCCACCAGAAAATTGCAGATCACCGCCGCCGCCGCGCTGGCGGGCGCCCTGTTCGTGGGCGCCGCCGCCCCCGCGGACCACCTCGCGGGGCCCACGCACTCGGCCCGCACGGTCGCGATCAACGGCACCGGCGCGCAGGACGTGGAGCTCGCCGCCTCCAGCTCCAATTCGAAGCCCATTTTCTACGACGTGGTCTGGGACCTGGACCGGGGCCAGGCGGGGTACGTGACCTTCATCAAGCAGCTCCGCGCGCAGGTCATCCTGGCGGCTTCGGGTCACCGTCGGGAGCACCCCGTGGGCAGGAACAAGCAGCTTGCCATCGACACCCTCAACAACCGGGCGTCCAATCGCTTCACGGATATCGAGGTGCAGACCGCCGGCCGCAGCATCCACCTGGTGGTCAGACTCAGTGATCTCTACGTCATGGGGTTCCACACCAGGGTCGACAATCCGAGCGACTACCACGGCTTCCAGTACGTGTACGTCCCCATCGCACACGACTCTCCGGAGCTGAACAACGCCCTGGTGACCGGCAACCCCAACGGGTCGTACACGAACCTGGTGGACTGGCAGGGCAACGAGAACTACAACGACATCACGCGTCTGGGGCAAACCCGGCTGACCGACACCACTGTCGGGCACGCGTCCCTAATACAGGCCGTCCGCGACATGCAGAATCCGCACCGGAGGAACCAGCAGCAGTGGATGCGCGGTCTGCTCCGCATGATCATGGCCGTGTCGGAGGCCGCCCGGTTCCGCCCCCTGGGTACGAGCGTGGGTCTCGCCTTCGACCACGGCGGCCACAAGATCACCAACAGCGACGTGGCCCTGATCCGCAACTGGCAGGGGCTGAGCAGCGTGTACCACCACTACGAGGGCGATGAACCCGGCACCTCCACGAGGGCAAGCATCGACATCCCGGGGCACGGCCACATCGCCGCTCTCGACGCGGTGATCAAGTTGCTCCAGATCGCCATGGACCTCACCAAGAAATCGTCCTGAACACCGGCGAGAACCCGAAACCCGAAGAACGAGCCCTGACCCCTCACGCGATGGCCGCGGCGGTTCCCGGCACCGTTTCATACGGATGCCGGGAACCGCCGTTCTGACGTCGGGCGCGGCGGGCACAGTCGGGGCCTCCCGGTCAGCCGGGCTCCTTGCCCGCACTGACCGGGCCTTCGGCGACCTGTCGCGCCGGGCCGCCCAAGGCGCGGCCTCGGCCTCGGCGCCGTTCGCTCAGGCGGAGGGAACAGCGTCGGCCGACGAGGGACGCACCGACGAGCCGATGGCTCAGCGCCCGGCTGCGGTGACGAGCGGAAGTCACAGGCGAGGGTGTCGTACCCGGCCTTCCCGAGCGCGGCGGGCCCTGCTCGATGTGCTCAAACCGGCCTTGTCGGCGCCGGCGTTTTGCAACCGGAGGGGTGACGGGGCCGTCTCCTTTGTCAGGACAATTAAGGGAGTCGAGTAGCGGCTGATTGTCCTGTGTCACCTCCTGTTCACCTGTGGTTCATGTATCCGTCGCGGTGTGACTCGTATGGTCGTCGCTCCCGATGTCCCTTTCGTCAGGTGTACGGAGGTACGCGCCATGGGCCGTCCCGAGAGACCCGTGGACCCGGAGGCCGGTCCCATCCAGTGCCTCGCTCATGAGCTGAGGGAGTTGCGCCGTTCCGCAGGCAATCCCTCCTACCGGACGATGGCCAAGGCGGCCGGGTTCTCCGCGACAACGCTGTCGACGGCGGCTGCTGGCGAGCGGCTGCCGGCGCTCGCCGTTGTCCAGGGGTACGTGCGGGCCTGCGGCGGCGACCCGGGCGAGTGGGAGCCGCGGTGGAAGGCGGCGGAGGCGCAGGCCGCGGGAACGGCGCGTGAGGAGGATGGGGACGCGTCGCCGCCGTACCGGGGGCTGACCCGCTTCGAGCCGGACGACCGGGATCTGTTCTTCGGCCGGGACCGGCTGGTGGAGGACCTGCAGGAGCTTGTGTGCGAGCACCGGTTCGCCGCGGTGTTCGGTGCCTCCGGCAGCGGCAAATCCTCGCTGCTGCGGGCCGGGCTGATTCCCCGTCTCCAGCACGAGATCGCGGCCCGAGGGCGGTCGGCGGTACTGCGGGTGCTGACGCCCGGCGACCACCCCGCGACCACCCACGGGCGCCTGCTCGCCCCGGCGGCGGACGAGCCGGAGAGCTGGGTGGTGGTGGATCAGTTCGAGGAGGTCTTCACTCTGTGCCGGGACCGGGCCGAGCGGGCTCGGTTCATCGACCTGCTGCTGACGGCCCGGGACGCGGACAGCCGACTGCGCGTGCTGATCGCCGTACGCGCCGACTTCTACGCCCGCTGTGCCGAACACCGCGGCCTCGCGGACGCCCTGCGCGGCGCCGGGCTGCTGGTCGGCCCGATGACCGCGGACGAGCTGCGGGAGGCGGTGATCAAACCGGCACAAGCGGTCGGGCTCCAGGTGGAGAGGGAGCTGACCGCGCGAATCGTGGAGGAGGTCCTCGACCAGGCAGGCGGGCTGCCGATGCTCTCGCATGCCCTGCTGGAGACCTGGCGACGGCGCAGGGGCCGCACGCTCACGCCGGCCATGTACGAAGCGGCGGGCGGGGTGCGCGGTGCGATCGCGGCCAGCGCCGAGGAGGCGTACGGGCAGCTGACCGCGGCCCAGCGGTGTGCTGCACGGCACCTGCTGCTGCGGATGATCGAGCCGGGCCGGGGCACCTCCGACACCGCGCGCCCACTCACCAGGGCCGAGCTGGACGGCTGCACCGGCCCCGACGTCCCGGTGGTGGTGGAACGCCTGGCCCGCGCCCGCCTGCTAACCGTCGACGGGAACGGCGTCCACCTCGCCCACGAGGCGCTGATCACTTGCTGGCCCCGGCTGCACGACTGGGTCGACCAGGACCGCGAACGACTGCGCCACCACCGGGCCCTGAGCGAGGCCGCCCGCACCTGGCTGGAGCACGACCGCGACTCCGGCACCCTGTACCGGGGCACCCGGCTGGCCCGCGCGGAGGAGTTCTTCCCGGAACACGAGCGGGGCCCCGCCCTGACCACGGCGGAACGGGAGTTCCTCACCGCGGCGGTCGACGCCCGCGAGGCCGAACGACGGGCGGCCGCCCGCTCCACGCGCCGGGCCCGGACCGGGATCGGCGTGCTGGCGGCCGTGGTCGTGGTGGCGCTGGTCGCCGGTCTGTCCGCCTGGACGCAGAGCCGGAACAACGAGCGCCGGAGCACCGAGGACGCGGCCCGCCGCATCGCCTCCGTCGCGGACGCACTGCGTACGACCGACCCGCGCACCGCGCAGCTGCTGGGCGTCGCGGCCTGGCGCGTGGCCCAACTGCCGGAGTCCCGCCGGGCGCTGCTGGGCTCGCTCGGCCAGCCGGAACTCGACACCTTCAGCGATCCGGCTCCTGGAGAGGGGCTTTCGCGCTTCCTGACCGACTCGGGCCGTACGCTGCTCAGCGCCGAGGGGCGCACCTGGCGGACCTGGGACGTGGCCGGGCACCGGCGGACCGGCTCGGGACGGCTGCCCGAGGACGGAAAGGTAGTGGGGGCCAGTCCGGACGGCCGGCTGTTGGCAGTCCACGGGAACGACGCAGTACGGCTGTGGGACACCGCCGCACGGCGGTGGAGCGGGCAGCGGTTGCCGGCCTCGTCCCTCGTGGGGTTCACCGGGCACAGTTACGTCGTGGGTGACGGGGACAGTCTCCAGGTGCAGGCGCGTTCGGCCGCGGACGGACGGCTGCTCCTCAGGACGGAGGCGGAGAGCGGGGCGGTGGTGGCGCCGAGCGCGGACGGCCGGCTGGTCGCCTTCTGCCCTCTCGACGGCGGGCTGCAGGTGCGGGACACGAATAGCGGACGCACGGTGCACGGGGCCTGGGAACGGGCACCCGGTGTCTGCGGTGAGGAACGGTCGCGCCTGACGCTCGGCGGTGGGGAGCGGCTCGCGGCGGTGACCGGGAGCGGCGTGAGCGTCTTCGACGTCGGGTCGGGGGAGCAGCTGGCAGACCTCGCGGATGCGGGCGCGCAGTACGCAACCTTCAGCAAGGACGGAGACTTCCTGGCGACCGCCGACGGGAAGGAGGTCAGAATCTGGCGGCTGGGCGTCGACGCCCCCGTGTTCCGGCACCCCCTCAACGGTCAGCAGCTGCACGGCGGCCCGGTCTGGGACTCCGAGCGGCCGGTGCTGCGATATCTGGAGGGCGGCACCGTGCACTCGCTGGACGTCGTGACGGCCGTGACGTCTGCTTGGCAGGACCAGCCGCTGGACAAGGTGCTGCTCAGCCCGGACGGCCGTACCCTCGCCACCGCCCGGCGCGTCGGCGATGGCTACCGCGTCGAATTGCGTGAGATCCTGCCCCACTCTCGGCCTCGCTCAAGCGGGGGCACTCCCATCGGGCGGCTGCTGAGGGCTCTGCCTCCCCCGCCGCTCCCTGTCGCCCGCGACCGCTTCGCACCCGTACTCCCGGAGAACTGCTCTGTGCTGCTGACGTTCGGCCCCGACGGCAAGACGCTCGCGTACGGCATATCGGCGCCCGGCAACGACGCGTCCGCGCAACGTGTCACGCTCTGGGACGTCGCCCGGGGCCGGGCCCGCACGACGCTGGACCTGGTGACAAAGACGCCGGCCGGGGCGGTCACCACGATCGCACTGGGCCCGGACGCCCGTACGCTCTACGCCACCCGCACACTGGCCGACGGCAAGCTGAGCAATGAGACCTGGGACACCGCCCACCACCGGCGGACGGCGGCCCTGACGGCCCTGACCAGCAGCCATCTGGCCGTCCGTCCCGACGGCCGGCTCCTGGTCGGGGACAATCGCACGGCGGCCCTGCCCGGTGGCCAGGTCACCGGCCGCCATCTCGTCCAGGGCGACGAGATCGGAGCCCTTGCCTTCGCCGCCGACGGCTCGCGACTGGTGGCAGGGGACCGGACGGGCCGGGTGGCACTGTGGGACGGGAAGCTGCGAGCACAGGCAGGGGTGCTGCGGAACGTCTTCCCCGAGCTCGCGGACGGCACGTCCGACGCGCGCTTCGGCGACTCCTCGGAGGCCATCAGCGCCCTCGCGGTCAGCCCTGACGGGCGCACGCTGGCGGTGGGCGGCGAGGCGGGATCCCTGCAACTGTGGGACATCGCCACGCAGCAGCCCCTGGGTGCACCCGTGACGACGCCCGGCGAGGCGATCGACACCCTGGCGTTCAGCGCCGACAGCGACACGGTGTACGCGGGGAGCGCACACGTGCCACTGCAGCGGTACTCGATCGATCCGACCCGAGCTGCCAAGTCGGTGTGCGCGAGGACGGGCAACGCCGGCCTGACGCGGGCGCAGTGGCGGACGTACGTGCCCGGGGTGTCGTACCGGAAGGTGTGCGGAGACTGAAGGAGCCGGATTGATTGCCCTGGTGGCAGGCGTAGTCGATCAACCCGGTGCCCTCCACGATCTCTCCCATCGCTGCACTGAACCGATGGGAGAACGACCCATGCGTCTCAAGAAGCCCGGCCGCGGAAGGCCGGCCGTCCTGATCCCCGCGCTCGCCCTGCTCCTGATCCCCTTCTCAGCGGGGACGGCCAGCGCGAACACCAGCCCCGGCTGGGGCGACGACAAGCCGGACGTCATCGCTGACTGCAACGCCGGCAAGCCAGACCTGTGCCAGTACCACCAGGTGAACGCGTGGACCGCGAGGGGCAAGCGGCACCAAGCCACCAATGTCGTGTCGAACTGCGCGAGCACCAGGGACCTCACCGACACGCTCACCGCCAGCTACACCACCGGCACCTCGTACTCGTACGAGCAGTCGCGGTCGCTCGAGATCAGCGCCGGGTTCGCCTCGAACGGCATCTCGTCCGGCATCACCGCCAGCAACTCGTCCACCGAGACGTGGGGTGTCAACAGCACCAACACCATCACCCAGACCTTCACCGCCACCATCCCGGCCGGCATGAAGGGCGCCTACTGGTTCCAGCCGTACGTCCGGCACTCCCAGGGCTGGATCGAGGTCCACTACCACAAGAAGCAGCATGGCCACTGGATCTGGTACTACAACGGCAAGGACACCGGCCACGTGCACATCGACACCCCCGTCCTGTGGAAGGACGGCGCCCTGAGGGGCCAGATCAAGGGTGAATGGTTCTGGGCCACCTGGAAGTGCTGACGCTTGCCGCAAAGGGGGGCCAGGGCTCAGGTCGCCATGAGCACCGGCCCTCCCGACGGAGCCATCTTACGGGCGCGATCCGCTAGGTGTATGAGGCCAGGACGTTGGTGACGGTCTGCCCGAGTGTTGCTGCGGGTGGTAGTCCGTCGAGGGCGGTGTGGAGTCGGTGGTAGTTGTAGTGGATGTTCCACACCGCCAGCGCCTGGGCTCGCTGTGTTTCGGAGGTCTAGGTGCGCGCGTACAGGAACTCTTCTGCCAGGATCCGGCTGTACCGTTCCACTTTCCCGTTGCGCCGGGGTGTGTACGGTCGGATCCGTTGGTGCCGTGAGCCGAGTAGGGCGCGGGTGAACGCGTCGGCCCGGTAGCAGGCACCATTGTCGGTGACGAGCAGTTCGATGCGGGTGATGCCGTGTGCGGCAAACCACGCCCTGGCTCGGTGCAGGAACGCGATCGCCGTCGAGGCTTTCTCATCCGGCAAGGGTTCGGTGTAGGCGAGGCGGGTGTGCCCGTCGATGGCGGAGTGTAGGTACACGTACCCTCCGCGGCCGGTCTTCTTCTTGTTCCGGCTGGCTGCCCGGGAGTGGTCGCTGTCTCAGCCGTGGGCTTGCCATCCGCCGCCGTCAGGTATCCGTCCGGCCTTCTTCACGTCGATGTGCACCATGTGTCCCGGCCGGCGAGCGGTGATGGTGCGTGGTTTCCGCGTGGTGTGGCCGTCGGGGTCGATGAATCGTCGTCTACTCAGACCGAGATGGGGGTCGTGTCCCTCGTCGTGGTGTTGGGGATCAACTGGAGGGCGTGTTCGGGGTGTTGGGTAGTGCGGGGGTGCTTTCGGGGAGTTCGCGGTAGATCTCGCCCATGCTGCCTTCGGGGAGGTAG
>NZ_JAJSBI010000032.1 GCF_021261325.1 Streptomyces guryensis
GGCGCCGTACAGGGCGCGTTCGCGTTCCACCAGCAGGGGCAGGGTCTGTGAGGCGGTGACGAACTCCCGCAGCGGATGCCGGGCCAGCACCTCGTCCACCTCCGGCGTCAACGCCGCCGCCAGACGGGTGGCCACCGGCAGCGAGTCGTCGCGCAGCGTCTCCGCCGCAGCCAGCACCGCGGCGCGCCCCGGTCCCTCGGGCACCCCGGCGGCCAGCTTCTCGTGCAGGTCGCCCCCTTCCTCCAGCACCAGTCCGGTGTCGATGCCGGCCGGGATCTTGATGCGGGCGGTGCGGCGCCACGTGGCCACCGGGTCGCTCCAGGCCTCCACCCGGTACGTCCAGTGGCCCACGGAGGTCGGCATGACCTCGGCGGCCCAGCGGTCGGAACCGGGGGCCACCTCCCGCATCGGCGTCCACGGGCCGTGCTGGCCCTCCGGATCGGTCAGGACGACGTTGGCGGCGACCGCGTCATGGCCTTCGCGGAACACGGTCGCGGTGACCTCGAACGCCTCTCCCGCGACCGCCTTGGCCGGGCGCCTTCCGCACTCCACCGCCGGGTGGACGTCCCGCACCGGGATGCGGCCGATGGCCGGAATCGCACTCATGGGTCTCACCTCCGCCGTGCTGGAGACCGGGCCCGGGGCCCGGTCGAGGGATACAAGCTGCGCGATACGCGCTGAGCCGCAGGGGGTCTACCTCCCTGCGGCGAGATGCTGTTGTGCCTTGGGGGGCCCGCGCCGGTCGGCCGCACCCGTACGGGGCCGCTCGTTCTGCTCCCGGAGATAGGCGCCCAGGGTGGACCCCAGATAGCGCTCGGCGGCGTCCGCGGCCTCGCGGGCGCAACGCTTGCCCATCAGCACGCACAAGGTGTAGCCCGAGTCCTCGAAGGTGGCGCGCACCGCGCGGTCGGCGGGAGACGCGAGCATGACGCGTTCCCAGGCCCGGTACCGCCGCAGTTGCCGGGCCACTTCGGCTTTGGCCGGTAGCAGCATGACGCTCTTCACTTTCTCCGGGGCTCGATCGCACGTCTCCCGACCGTCGGGCGGTAGCCGTGCGTGGGCACGCACGGATCCGTTACGGCTATCGAGTTCTTCACACATGGTGCACGGGCGGCGACTCAGCGTCTTGTTGGATCTTCAACCATGTCGGGCGGGCCTTCGTCACCCCGGGTGTGCGCTCGTGTTGCACGAATGGTCTAGTTCGCCCACTCTTGAGGTGACTCAGAAGCGATCAACGCTCACGCTTCGCGTTCGGGGCTCGTCCCACAGGGGCGAGAAGGAGCGGGAGCTTCGCGGGTGAGGAGCCAACGAAGATGAAGACCGCAGTGCCCTGCTACTACCACCTCGACGTGGAAGTCAGCCCCGAACGGGTCGGACAGGTACGGCGCATCCTGGCCGCGCATCTCCGCCTCTGGGACCTCGAGACCCTGGTCGAGCCCGTCACCAGTGGCGCCGAACTGCTGCTGAAGGCCATCGACGAGCACGCGACGGACAAGAACACATCGATCGAGATGTGGTGGAACGGACAGCATCTGATCACCGCCGTGGGAGAGAACGACTGCGACCTGCGCCCCGACCAGGACCTGAGGGCCTGTCTCCAGCGGATCGCCGCGATGAGCGACGGCTGGGGCTGCTGCGCCACCGACACCGGCAGCAAGGTCATCTGGTTCTCGCAGCGCGCCAGGGCCGGCGAACGGATGCCCCTGGTGCCCGTGGCCCCCGCGCCGAGCCTGCGCGAGGTGCTCCAGGTACCCCGCGAGATGCCGGCCGTGGCTCTCGCCGGGCAGGTGCGCGAGCCGGACGGCATCCTTGAGGATGCCCGGTGACGGCGAAGCGCCGCCGCAAGCCAGGGGTGCCCGTCTGGAGCGGGCACCCCTACCCATTGGGTGCCTCCTACGACGGGAAGGGCACCAACTTCGCGCTCTTCAGCGAGGTGGCCCAACGCGTCGAACTCGTCCTCGTCGACGACACGGGCGAGCGCCGCGTCCCGGTGACCGAGGTCGACGGCTTCGTCTGGCACTGCTACCTGCCGGACATCGGACCGGGACAGCGCTACGGCTACCGGGTGCACGGCCCCTGGCACCCGCAGCTGGGCCACCGCTGCAACCCGGCGAAGCTGCTCCTCGACCCGTACACCAGGGCGGTGGACGGGCAGGTGGACAACCACGCCTCCCTCTTCGAGCGCGCACCGCACGGCCGCTCCCGGCCGGACAGCGCCGGACACACCATGCTCGGCGTGGTCACCGACCCGGCCTTCGACTGGGGCGACGACCGGCCGCCGCGGCAGCCGTACGCCGACAGTGTCATCTACGAGGCCCACGTACGGGGCCTGACCCGCACCCACCCCGACGTCCCGCCCGAACTCCGCGGTACCTACGCCGGCCTCGCGCACCCCGCGATCCTCGACCACCTGACGGGACTGGGCGTGACCGCGGTGGAGCTGATGCCGGTGCACCAGTACGTCCAGGACGGGGTGCTCCAAGGCCGGGGCCTGTCCAACTACTGGGGCTACAACACGATCGGCTTCTTCGCCCCGCACAACGCCTACGCCGCCCACGGCACCCGCGGTCGGCAGGTCACCGAGTTCAAGTCGATGGTGAAGGCGCTGCACGCGGCCGGCCTCGAAGTGATCCTCGATGTCGTCTACAACCACACCGCCGAGGGCAACGAGAAGGGCCCCACGCTCTCCTTCCGCGGCATCGACAATGCCTCGTACTACCGTCTGGTGGACGGCGACTGGGGCCACTACTACGACACCACCGGCACCGGCAACAGCCTGCTGATGCGGCACCCCTACGTACTGCAGCTGATCATGGACTCGCTGCGGTACTGGGTCACCGACATGCACGTCGACGGCTTCCGCTTCGACCTCGCGGCCACGCTGGCCCGCCAGTTCCACGAGGTGGACCGGCTGTCGGCGTTCTTCGACCTGATCCAGCAGGACCCGGTGATCAGCAGGGTCAAGCTGATCGCGGAGCCGTGGGACGTGGGGGAGGGCGGCTACCAGGTGGGCAACTTCCCGCCGTTGTGGTCCGAGTGGAACGGCAAGTACCGCGACGCCGTACGGGACTTCTGGCGCGGCGGCGAGCACACGCTCGGCGAGTTCGCCTCCCGGCTGACCGGCTCCGCGGACCTCTACGCGCACAGCCGGCGCCGCCCCCGGGCCAGCGTCAACTTCGTCACCGCGCACGACGGATTCACCCTGCGCGACCTGGTCTCGTACAACGACAAGCACAACGAGGCCAACGGCGAGGGCAACCGGGACGGCGAGAACGTCAACCGGTCCTGGAACTGCGGCGCCGAGGGCGACACCGACGACCCGGGCGTGCTGGAGCTGCGCGCCCGGCAGCAGCGCAACTTCCTGGCCACCCTGCTGCTCTCGCAGGGCATCCCGATGCTGAGCCACGGCGACGAACTCGGCCGCACCCAGCACGGCAACAACAACGCCTACTGCCAGGACAACGAGGTCTCCTGGATCGACTGGGAGCTGACCGAGGAGCAGCGGGACCTCGCCGGGTTCACCCGCCATGTCGTCGCACTGCGCGCCGCCCACCCGGTGCTGCGCCGCCGCCGGTTCTTCCGCGGCGAGACCGCGACCCACCCGCGCCAGCCGCTGCCCGACCTGGTGTGGCTGGCGCCGGACGCACAGGAGATGACCGAGGAGGACTGGCAGCGCTCCGACGCGCACTCCGTCGGCGTGTTCCTCAACGGCGACGCCATCGCCGAACCCGACCCCTGCGGCCGCCCCGTCGTGGACGACTCGTTCCTGCTCCTGCTGAACAGCTACTGGGAGCCGGTGGAGTTCCGGCTGCCGGACGTCACGTACGGCGAACGCTGGACGACCGTGATCGACACCGCCGTCCCGCAGGGCGGACCCGACGAGACCGAGCACAAGGCCGGCTCCCGCATGTCCGTCGAGGCACGGAGCCTGGTCCTGCTCACCCGTCCCTCCCGCACGGCCCGCTGAACCCCGGGCGGCCGCCGGCGGCGCTCAGCGTTCGGGGTACGAGGTCACCGTGAACTGAGCGCCGTCGGCATCGCGCAGCACGGCCTCGTCGCTGCCCTTCGACAGGACGCTGCCGCCATGCACTTCGGCGGCCCGTACACAGGCCGCCACGTCCTCTACCGCGAAGTGGATCTGCCAATGGGGCCGGATGGTGGGATCGGGCGCCGCTCCCAGGGCCCCGGACTCGATGCGCGCCACGATGTCGCCCTGGCTGCGCAGCACCACCTCGCCGCCCTCGTACTGGACCTCGCAGCAGCCGGACCGCTCGGTGGCCCAGTCCAGCACCTCACCGTAGAAGATCGCGGCGTCGAAGGCGTCGCGGGTGTGCAGCCTGATGAAGGTCGGGGCCGCGTGCCGCCACTTCTCCCAGTCGGCGACCAGCGCACCCTCCCAGATCCCGAACGTCGCTCCGTCCCGGTCGGCCAGCAGCGCCGCCCGGCCCGGCGGGAAGGAGAGCGGCCCGACCGCGGCCGTACCGCCCCGCTCCTGGGCCCGCGCCACGGCCTCGTCCGCGCTGGCCACGGCGAAGTACGGCGTCCAGGCCACCGCCATCTGCCACATGTCGGCGACGGCGGCGATCCCGGCCACCGGTGTTCCGTCCACCAGTGCCATCCGGAAGCGGTCACCGAGCTTGGCGGAGCGCCACTCCCAGCCCAGTACGGCGCGGTAGAAGTCCTCGGTGGCGTCGACGTCGCGGCTGGTGAGGCTCACCCAGCACGGCGCCCCGGACACGGAGGCCGAGCTGACGATGCGCGTCGCGCCGCGAGGGCGTGAGGTGTCGTGGTTCATGGCAGTTGCGTCCTGGTCTCGTCGACCGGCAGCCACCGGTCTGGTTCCAGTGTCCAACCGGAACCGCACGATGCGCCTGCCGAGTACCCCGTGAGTGGGGCCGAAACGGGTGGCGTGGCCGTCTGCCGCCGGTGGCAGCGGGCACAGTCGGTGCCACTATGGATGAGTGGCACAGGTACCGCATGACCCTGCCGACGAGACCGATCGCATCTTCGCGCTGCAGGAAGAAGTCGATCAGCTGAAGGAGGCCGTCGTCTCGCACGCCGTCGTGGACCAGGCGATCGGGATGATGGTCGCGCTGGGCCGGGTGACGCCGGACCAGGGGTGGGCCGTGCTGAAGGACGTCTCCCAGCACACGAACATCAAACTGCGCAACGTCGCCGAACTCATCCTCATCTGGGGACGCAACGGAGACCTGCCCCCCGAGATCAAGGCCGGACTCGAAGACGCCCTCGACCGCTACGGCCCCACGCAGATCCCCGAGGCACCACCGGAACGGTGAGCCGCCGGGGTGCGGCCGAACGGCGCAACGGTCAGCCGGTCTCCGCGAGGAGTTCGTCCCTGAGCTGGTCGAAACAGCCGCTGAGCAGCCTTGAGACATGCATCTGCGAGATGCCGAGCTGCTGGGCGATGCGGCTTTGCGTCATGCCCCCGAAGAAGCGGAGGTACAGGATGGTGCGCTCGCGCTCCGGGAGCGCCTGGAGGCAGGGCCGGACCGCCACCCGGTCGACGACGACGTCGTAGGCCGGATCGGGGCCGCCGATGGCGTCCGTCAGGGCGTACCCGTCGGTGCCGGGCATCTCGGCGTCGAGCGAGAGCGCGGTGAAGCACTCCAGGGCTTCCATCCCCGTACGCACCTCGCCCTCGCTCAGATGCGCGTGCCGGGCGATCTCGGCGACGGTCGGTCGGCGTCCCGGGGTCGTCTGGGACAGCTCCTTGGCGGCCTGCCGCACCCTGTTGCGCAGGTCCTGGACCCGGCGCGGCACATGCAGCGTCCACATGTGGTCGCGGAAGTGCCGTTTGATCTCGCCGGTGATGGTCGGCACCGCGTACGCCTCGAAGGCATGGCCGCGGCCCGGGTCGTAGTGGTCGACGGCCTTGACCAGTCCGAGGGCCGCGACCTGGTACAGGTCCTCCAGGGACTCTCCGCGCCCCTTGAACCGGACGGCGATCCGCTCCGCCATCGGCAGCCAGGCCTGGACCAGGTGGTCCCGCAGCTGCCTGCGTTGCGGCCCTTCGGACAGCCGCGCGAGCCGGGCGAAGTCTTCGGCGGTGTCGGGGGCGTCGTCGTGCGGGTGGGGTTTCGTGCTGGCGGTGGCGACACGCATGGTGCGCACCTCCCTGAGGCGGTGCATGGGGGGGACGGGCGCCATGGGAGATGCGGACTCGGACCTGTGAAGACATCCGGGGCCGACCGGCTCCCACGGACGTGCCTCCTGTCCGAAGCACTTCCTATTGGTGCCCGGAATATGCACATCACAAACAAAGGGGGCATTACGGAAATCCTGTGCGCTTGACCGTTCCTTGGGTTCATTACCTCTGCTAAAGAGTTAATCTGCCGATGTGGAAACGGACACCTTCCCGGACGAGCTGATCGACGCCCTCGTCGGAGTCCAGCGGCTCGTCCGCCGCCGCCTGCGCCCGCAGATCGCCCCACAGCTGCGCGGCGCCGAGGTCGAGCTGCTGCGCCTGGTCGTCACCCGGCCCGGCATCGGCATATCCGACGCCGCCAAGGAGCTGTATCTGGCGGGCAATTCGGTCTCGACGCTGGTCAACCAGTTGTCCCGGCAGGGCTATCTGGTCCGGGAGACCGACCCCGCCGACCGGCGTGCCGCCCGGCTGATGCCGACCCCCGCGGCCGAGGCCCGGCTCGCCGAGTGGCGCAAACGGCGCGCCGAACTCGTACGCGGCGGGCTGTCCCGTCTCGACGACACGGACCGGGACGCACTGCACACGGCGATCCCCGCCCTGCGCAGGCTGGCCGACACCCTGCACGAGGAGGCCGAACAGACATGACGCGGAACGCCGACACCGGGCAGGCCGGGGCCGTCACCTGCACCGGACTCGCCTACGCCTTCGGTGAGACGAACGCGGTCGACGGACTGGAACTCTCTGTGGCAGAGGGCGAGGTCTTCGGCCTGCTCGGACCCAACGGCGCCGGAAAGACGACAGCGATCCGCTGCATCACCACCCTGCTGCCCGTCCCCGCCGGGATGGTCCAGGTGTTCGGCCATGACGCCGCCAAGGACCGGATGGCCGTACGGCGCCTGCTGGGCTACGTGCCGCAGCAGCTGTCCGCCGACGCCGGACTGACCGGTCGCGAGAACGTCGCCCTGTTCGCCCGCGTCTTCGACGTGCCCCGCGGCGAACGCGCCGAGCGCGTCGGCCAGGCCCTGGCGGCCGTCGGCCTCACCGACGCCGCCGACCGGCTGACCGGCACCTACTCCGGCGGCATGGTCCGCCGCCTCGAACTCGCGCAGGCACTGGTCAGCGCGCCCCGGCTGCTGATCCTCGACGAGCCGACCATCGGCCTCGACCCGATAGCCCGCACCGGAGTGTGGGACCACATCAACGCCGTGCGCGCCGCCACCGGTATGACCGTGCTGGTGACCACCCACTACATGGACGAGGCCGACCAGTACTGCGACCGGGTCGCCCTGATGCACCGCGGCCGCATCCGGGCCCTCGGCACCCCGGACGAGCTCAGGGAGGGGCTCGGCGAGCGCCGGCGCGCCGAGGGCGCGGCGGCCACCGACCCGCTGCCCACGCTGGAGGACGTCTTCCGTGACGTCGCGGGCAGCGGACTCGACGACCAGGCAGGAGGTTTCCGCGATGTCCGAAGCACCCGCCGCACCGCGCACCGCGTCGGCTGACCCCCACCCCGCACCCGGCATCGACCTGCTGCTGCGGCCGCCGCGGCCCCGTGCGGGCTGGCGGCTGCTGCCCGCCCGCGTGATCGCGATGTGCGCCGTCGAACTGCAGAAGCTGCGCCACGACCGCACCGAGCTGTACACCCGCGCCGTGCAGCCCGCCCTGTGGCTTCTGATCTTCGGTCAGACCTTCACCCGGATCAAGGCGATCCCCACCGGCGGCATCCCCTACGTCGACTACCTGGCACCCGGCATCATCGCCCAGTCCGCGATGTTCATCGCCATCTTCTACGGCATCCAGATCATCTGGGAGCGCGACGCCGGCATCCTCAACAAGCTCCTGGTCACGCCTACCCCGCGCTCGGCCCTGATCACCGGCAAGGCGTTCGCGGCCGGAGTGAAGTCGCTGATCCAGGCCGTCGTCGTCATCCTCATCGCCGCACTGCTCGGCGTGGTGCTGACCTGGAACCCGCTCAAGCTGCTGGGCGTCGCCGCGATCGTGGTCCTCGGGTCTGCCTTCTTCTCCTGCCTGTCGATGAGCATCGCCGGAATCGTCCTCAACCGCGACCGCCTCATGGGCTTCGGGCAGGCCATCACGATGCCGCTGTTCTTCGGCTCCAACGCCCTGTACCCCGTGTCCGTCATGCCCGGCTGGCTCCAGGCCGTCAGCAAGGTCAACCCGCTGAGCTACCAGGTCGACGCCCTGCGCGGCCTCCTCCTCGGCACCCACGCGCATGTGGGCCTTGACTTCGCGGTGCTGCTCGTGGCCGCCGCGCTCGGCATCACCGCGGCCTCCTCGCTCCTCGGCCGGCTGGCCCGCTGAGCACGGCCCTCGGAACGTGATGTGCCCCACGCACGCGTGCGCGTATGTGGGGCCCGTTCCCACCGTTGTTCCTGCGCACGGCTTGATCAGTGATCAAAGGGGGTGAATGCGCTGGCCACAGCGCATTCTGCTCATTTGACAGTGCACTGAGCCCACAGATAGGAAGCTGCTCTCTGAAGTCGATGAGGTGGACTGTGTACGAGCCGAACGTGGTCGGGGACTGGCAGGAGTACGACGAGCATGCCGGTCTGCGTGTCCGCGTCCACCGTCTGGAAGCCGCCGAGCCCCCGCGCGGACGGGACGACGCGGCGGACGGGCTGACGTACTTCAGCCTCCGGGTCACCGTCGAGAACCGCGGCAGCGGCCACTCCACCATCCACCTCGACGACGGCCAGATCGACGTGCGGATCGGCCCCGAAGGCGAGGCCGCGTTCATCGACTGGCGCAACTCGCAGTTCATCGAGGGCTACGACGTCTACCCGCTGCGCCGCGCCACAGCCGTACTGTTCGCGGCCGCCCCCGAGGCATCCCTCAGCCAGGTCGACATCCAGATCCAGTTGCGGGTCGACGACGAGTGGGCCGACCGCCGGCTGTGGGCGGGCGGCATCGGGCTGCACGAGGAGCCCGTCGGCACCCACCCGCCCTCGACCCGGGACGTCCTGGCCCACCAGGTGAGCAACTTCCTGCGAGACCAGGCGGAGGAGGGCACGGCCTGAGCTGTGGCGGCCTCAGTGCGGGATGCCGTCGATGATCTCGCGGGCACCCTGGCGCAGCAGCGCCACGGCCACCGACGTGCCCAGGGTCGCCGGATCGAGCCGGCCGGCCCACTCGTGGGCGTTCAGGCGGATCTTACCGTCCGGGGTGAACACACAGGCCCGCAGGGACAGTTCGCCATTGGCCTCCACGCGCGCGTACCCGGCGATCGGGCTGTTGCAGTGCCCCTGCAGGACATGCAGGAACATCCGCTCCGCGGTGGCCTCCCGGTGGGTGTCCGGGTCGCCGAGCCCGCTGACCGCGTCGATCAGGTCGGTGTCGCCCTCCCGGCACTGCAGGGCCAGGATGCCGGCGCCGATCGACGGCATCATCGCCTCCGGTGACAGCACCTCGCTGATCACGTCCCCGCGCCCGATGCGCTCCAGCCCCGCCGCCGCGAGCAGCAGCGCGTCCGCCTCACCGGCCGCCAGCTTCGCGAGCCGCCGGTTGGCGTTGCCGCGGAACGGCACGCACTCCAGGTGCGGGTGGGTCGCCGCGAGCTGGGCGACGCGACGCACCGCGGAGGTGCCGATCCTGGTGCCCTCCGGAAGCCTGCCCAGCGTGAGGCCGTCCGGGTGCACCAAGGCGTCACGCACGTCGTCCCGCTTCAGGAACGCGGCGAACGTCGTGCCGGCCGGAAGCGGTCGGTCGGCGGGCACGTCCTTGAGGCAGTGCACGGCGAGATCGGCCTCGCCCGCGAGCAGCGCGGCGTCCACCTCCTTGGTGAACGCCCCCTTGCCCTCCACCTGGGACAGCACACCCATCCACTTGTCACCGGTTGTCTTCACCGGCACGACCTCGGTGCGCACACCGGGATGCAGGACGGCCAACTCGGCGCGCACACGCTCCACTTGGGCCAGCGCCATGGGGGAGTCGCGGGAGACGATACGGATCAGTTCGGGGACGGACATGCCGACACGATAGACCGTCGCCAGGGGGTGCCCGACCGCTACTGCCCCATTGGAGGCCCGAATCACCGATCCCCTCGATCACCCCGGCTCCACGACACCCGACGACCCCGCGGACTCCGGCCAGGTCAGCAGCGCCAGGGCCCCCGCCGTGAGCAGCCCGCCGGCCAGAAAGGCGCCGCGCACTCCGACGAGGGGCAGGAGAACGCCGCCCAGCAGGGACCCGGCGGCCACGCCCACATTGAACGCTGCCGAGTTGGCCGCCAGCGCCGACTCGGTACGGCCCGGCGCCACCCGCAGCACCTGGCTCTGCGTCGCCATGAAGACGGGCGCCACCGAGGCGCCCAGCAGCATGAACAGGGCGACCGTCGCCCCCCGGCTGCTCCCGGCCGCGTACAGGCCGAGCAGCGCCGCCGCCTGCGCGGCCACCGGCACGGCGAGCGTGGCGCGCGGGAGACGCTCGAGGAGCGGCCCGGTGAGCGCGACACCGGCCAGAGCGGCCACCCCGAACGCGAACAGCACGGCGCTCACCGCGTCCTCGCCGAACCCGCTGACGTCGTCGAGGAAGGCGCCGACATACGTGAACCCGGCGAACACCCCGGTCACCGACAGCGCGGTGGTCGCGACGACGACGAGAAACCGGTGCCGGTCCGGACCGGCACCGTACGCCGCGTGACTCTCCTGGGGACGGGAGGCCGGCAACAGGGCGGCGATGACGACGAGTGAGACGAGCGCGAGCGCCCCGAGCACCGCGAACGGCGCCCGCCAGCCGCCGTGTCCGCCCAGCCACGTCCCGGCCGGCACGCCGAGTACCGTGGCCAGCGAACCACCGACCGACAACAACCCCATGACGCGGCCGCGCCGTTCGGGCGGGAACAGACCGACCGCGACCGGTCCCACCAGCACCCAGAACGACGCCTGCGCCACCGCGGTGACCATCCGCGCGGCCATCAGCAGCCCGTACGAGACGCTCCCCAGCGCCGACACCCAGCTGGCCGCGGCAAGCAGCCCCAGGAGTCCGGTGAGCAGATACCGGCGCGGCACCGAGCGAGTGATGCGGGCGGCCGGCAGCGACACCACGGCCACGGTCAGGCCGTAGCCGGTGACCAGCGCGCCCACCGCGCCGAGCGAGACCCGCAGATCGGCCGCCATGAACGGGAGCAGGCCCACCGGGAGGTTCTCCGCGGTGTTGAAGGTGAACGCCGCCAGCATCAGCGCCGCGACGACGGCGGCCCTGCGCCGAGCTGTGAGACCTACGCTGCCCATCCAGGTGCCCTCCGGGGTGTCGGGAAACAGCCGGGCAAGCGTGCCGGGGCCGGGCGAGCGCTTCTACTGTTTCGATCCGGACCGAATCGGATCCGCCGGGAACCGCTCACGGAGGCCGTCTTGCCGCTGATCCTGCACCTGGGCGCCGTCGACCTGACACGCTGCCGGTTCGCGATCTCGCCGCTGTGCCAGACCCACGAGGCCCTGCGCATGCTGCGCCGACCCGCCCGGCACGGCTACCACCACGCCTGGCTGCGCCGTCTGCGCCGTACGCTCGCCGGGCTCGACCTGTCGCCCCTGTGGCTGTTCGTCTCACGGGTCGGCGGCTACACCCCGGACTTCCTGGGCGCGCCTCCCGACGAGCCGTACCCCTCCATCGAAGACGAACTGGCCCGGATGCGCGCCACCGACCCGGCTCTGGCCCGCGTGGAGATGGTCCGCTCGCTCGCCGGCACGCCGGGCCTCGCCGAGTCACCGCAGGGCCGCGCCGCACTCGACGACCCCGCCCAGGCCGTGCGCCGCCTGGCCGACCTCACCGAACTCGCCTGGCACGCCCTGATCGCCCCGGACTGGCCCCGCCACCGTGCCGTCCTCGCGGCCGACATCGCCCATCGCTCACGGGAGGCGGCCGACGGCGGCCTCGACGCGCTGCTCGCCGGCCTGCACCCCGGCATCGGCTGGGCCGGCCACCGGCTCACCCTCAGCATGTACCGCGACCACGCGGACGCACAACTCCCCGACGGGCGGGGCATCCTGCTCATGCCCAGCGTGTTCGTCTGGCCGGACGTGGTCAGCGGTTTCGCCCGCGCCGCGCGGCAGCGGCAGCGACTCGTTCTCGACTTGACCGACGTCCAGTTGGTGAGCGCCGCCGCCCGCCGAACCCTCCGGATCGCCACCGACCATCTGGCCCACGAGCCGCTGGCCGTGGTCGCCGCGACGCCCTCGATCCGCGGTGTGCTGGAGCAGTCGAACCTCGCCGGCATCCGCCTGTACGACACTCTCGCCGACGCGCTGGCCTCCCCGCCGCGGCCGTCCCCCACCCGCAACGAGCCGACGGCGAGCGGGACCGGCAGGACGCCCGCGGAAGCCGGGAATCTGCCACGAGAGGTGTTCGGACTGCGCGCCAAGGCCCGCTCCAGCGGCCTCATCGGTATCGCCCAGGGCATCCTGATCGAACGCTATGACCTGCCGGACCCGCCTGCCGCGTTCGCCCTGCTGCGGGAGGCATCCCAGAACCTCAACGTGCCCCTGCGCGTGCTCGCATCCGCCGTGATCACGGCCCCGCCGCCCCAGACGACCCGAAAGTGGTTCACCGGACGCACCACCCACGCCGCGCCCCCCGCCGCCGCGTTGCTGCACACCTACGGCGTCGATGCCTCCGACCGGCGGCGGGTTCTCACCTCCGCTCTCGACGAGGCGGTGGCTCTGTCCGACGCGGACGCGGGCGAACTGCATCTGACCGACCTGGCCCAGGACGACGCGCTCGTCCTCGAGGAGCATCAGGGGCTCGACGCCCCCTACTGGGACCAGGTCTCCCTCGTCACCGAGCCGCCGCCCGTGTGCGCCCAGGCACAACGGCGGGGCGAGGCCGTCACCGTCGTCGACGTTGCCGAAAGCCCCGACCTCTCGGCCCACCCGGCAGGCCGCGCGCTCCTCGAGGCCGGCAGCCACGCCGTCCACAGCAGGCCGCTGACCACCGCCGACGGACGCTGCACCGGCACGCTGACCCTGCACCGGGACCCGACGGGCGCCTGGCTGACGGGTGAGCAGGAGCGGGCCCTCGGCACCCTGGCGGCGGAGGTGGCGGCCTGGCGCTCCTGGTACCGACGGGCCGTGGTGCTGGACGCACTCGAATACCTCCACCAGCACCGAGGAACGGTTCTCACACAAGACGAAAGATGACGGCGGCAGCACACGTCCTGTGTCTGATCGCCACAGAAGGCAGGACACGGGCGGATCGATCAGCCGCGAGCGGCGCCCGTCGGCACCCTGCTTTTGTGTGGCTCCACCTGGGAACTCGTCGAACGCAAGAAACGCCGACCCGGCACGGGTCGCAGACCGACCCGACGGGCACCTCGGGCACCGGATGTTCGACAGGAGGGCGCGGTGAGCCAGAGCGACGCCACGACGGATACCGCATCCGAGCCGGTCGACACGGTGCTGCTGGACGTGGTCCGGGAGTGCGGTGCGTCCAGGGGCCTGCTCTACGTCCTGCCGAGGAACGGTGACGCCCTGTGGCTGGTGGCGCTGACGGGGACGCCCCGCGAAATGGCCGTTCCGTGGACCCGGGTGGGCCTGGCGGACACGATTCCGGTGGCGGACGCCGTGCGGGCCGGCCGCCTCGTGTGGATCGGCGACATGGAGGACATGGCCCGCCGCTACCCGCGCACCTCACTCGTGCTGCCGTACGCCTTCGCCCTGGCGGCCGCCCCTCTCGCCGCACGGGGCTCGGTCGTGGGCGGGCTGGTGCTGCTGTGGCCGGCCGCTCATCCGGCGCGGCTCAGCGGTGCGGAGCGCGCGGCCATCGATGCCGGTTGCCGGCGACTGGGGCCCCTGCTGCACCGCGCGGCCGACCGCGACGGGCTGCGTCCGCGGGGTGAACCGCGGATCCTGCCGCACCCTTCGCGGGCCCGTGCCCTGCGGGTCGAGGGGAGCGAGCAGGCGGCGTTCATCGCCCGGTTGCCGGGCGGTGCGTGCGCGTTGGACGACACCGGCCGGTTCACCTTCGTGACGCCCGAGGCGTCGCTCCTCCTCGGTGCCGACGCCGACACCCTGCTGGGCGCCCTGCCATGGGAAGCGCTGCCTTGGATGGACGTCCCCGAGATCGAGGACCACTACCGGGCGACGCTGGTGAGCGAACGGCCCACCACCTTCAGCGCGGTGCGCCCACCGGACACCCGCCTGACCTTCGCGCTGTACCCGGACCCGTCCGGCATCAGTGTGCGGATCACCCGCAGCGACCTGCGCGACGAACTGTCGCCGACCGCGGGGGGTTCCCAGAGTCCCCCCGCCAGGACGACAGAGCCGACCGCGGGTGGACCCAGCCGGGCCGGCTCCCTCTACCACCTGATGCACATGGCCGCCACACTCACCGAGGCTCTCGGCGTGCAGGACGTGGTGGACCAGGCGGCCGACCAGCTCATGCCCGCCCTCGGCGCCACGGCCATGGCTGTGATGGCGCCACGCGGCGGCAGGCTGAGGATCCTCGGCCACCGCGGCTACGACGCCGAGCTCATGGAACGCTTCGACAACTTGCCCCTGAACGCCGACACGCCCGCCGTACGCGTGATGGAGACCGGCAGCCCGCATTTCTTCAGAAGCTTTTCCGCACTCCGGCGGTCGTATCCCGCAGCCGTCCAATTCGACGACAAGGCGTCCTGGGCGTTTCTCCCACTCATCGCCTCGGGCCGGGCCGTCGGTTCGCTCGTCCTCGCCTACGACCGCCCCCGGCAGTTCCCGGCGACCGAGCGCGCGGTGATCACCGCGCTGGCCGGCCTCGTCGGCCAGGCCCTCGAACGGGGTCGTCTCTACGACACCCAGTTCGCCGTGGCCCATCAGCTCCAGGCCGCACTGCTGCCCCGTCACCTGCCCTCCCTGCCCGGGCTGCGAGTCACCGCCCGCTACCGTCCGGCCGGTCATGGTGTGGAGGTCGGCGGTGACTTCTACGACCTCATCCGCCTCAGCGACACCACCGTCGCCGCCGCGATCGGTGATGTCCAAGGGCACGACATCGACGCGGCGGCCCTGATGGGACAGGTCCGCACCGCAGTGCACAGCCAGGCGGCGGCCGGTGCCTCCCCGGGAGACGTGCTCGGCCGGACCAACCGGCTGCTCGTCGGGCTGGACCCAGGTCGGTTCGCCAGTTGCCTCTACGCCCACCTGGATCTCGGCCGCCACGGCCTCTGCCTGGCCAGCGCAGGCCACCCGCCCGCCGTACTGCGGCACCCGGACGGCCACACCGACGTACTGAGCCCCCCTCCCGGACTGCTCCTCGGCATCGACCACCAGGCCGACTACCTGGCCGCCGAATTCCCCCTGCACCCCGGCTGCGACCTCGTCCTGTACACGGACGGGCTCATCGAACGGCCGGGCGTCGACCTGGACGACGCCATCAGCGCACTCGCGGAGCTCGTCGCACGCACCGATCCCCGAGATCCCGACGCCCTGGCCGACGCACTCATCCGGCACGCCTCCGATCCAGCCGACGACCTCGCCCTGCTCATCGTCCACCTCAACGGGCCCCCGCCTGACCAGGCCGGGGCCGACTGACACCGTCCGCCGACCGGGATCCGGACCGTGTCGCGCCGTGGCCCGGGGGTACCCGGGCGTACACGCGAGCAGGGGCAGAGAATTCTGCTCGTGCCCTGCCCGACGCCGGGAAGTGCGAAGGGAGCGCCCATGGTGCACAACGCGCACGACACGGCCCGCACCGACGACTCGGGCCCTTCCGACGTGCGGCTCGCCCCGGGAAAGCCGCCGCCTGCCCCGCCGACCGAGAATGACCTGCCCCCTGACCGCACCCAGGCGATCCTGGAAGCGGCCAAACAGGTCGCCGCTCTCCTCAAGCGGAAGGACCACGGATTCGCGCTGGCCGGGAGCGTGGCGGCCTACGCCCACGGCAGCAGCGGAAGGCTGCAGCACGACGTCGACTTCTGCGTCCTTCCCGACGACGCCGACGCCGTGGCGGCCACGCTGCGCGAGGGCGGTCTCACCGTTCGCGCGGCTCCGGAGGACTGGCTGCTGAAGGCCGGCTGCCTCGGCCAGAGCGTCGACATCATCTTCGAACTGTCCCACCGGCCCGTCACCCCGGAACTGCTCTCACGCGCCCGGGAACTGCCCGTCGACTCGGTGCACATGCCGGTGCTCTCGCCGACAGACGTGCTGGTGAGCCTGCTCAACGCCTTCTCGGAACACCACTGCGACTTCGGGGCCGTACTCCCCGTCGCCCGCTCGCTGCGGGAGAAGGCCGACTGGAAGGAGGTACGGCGAAGCTGCGGGGACCAGCCCATGCCCGCGGCCTTCCTGTTCCTCCTGGACCGCCTGAGCGTCATCGATCCCGAGCCGGAGCATCGACCCGGATCCTCGAAGGTACAGCCATGAACGAGCACACGGTCCGGTCCCGATCCGGCGCGCCGACCGTGGGCCTCGACTACCGCGTCGCCCACCTGACCGAATGTTTCGCGGCCGGCCTCCCCGGCGAACTCGGTGTACGAGCCGAACTGCGCGGCGAGGCCGTCCTGCTCACCGGCACGGTCCCCTCGGCCCGGTGCCGTGAGGACATCATGCGCATCGCCCGTGAGGCCTTCCCGGACGTGCCGCTGCACTGCGACATCGTCACCGCGCGAACCGCCCCGCCCGACGACGCGGAGGACCTCGAATGACCCGCGTGGCAGCCGTCGGGGACATTCACCTGGGGCCGGAGAGCCACGGTGTGCTCCGCCCCGCGTTCGAGACGCTGCCCGGCTGCGCCGATGTCCTGCTGCTGGCCGGCGATCTCACCCGCCACGGCACACCGGAAGAGGCGCTGGTCGTGGCCCAGGAGCTCAAGGAACTGGCGGTCCCGGTCGTCGCGGTCCTCGGCAACCACGACCATCACGGCGGATGCCCGGACGAGGTGACAGCCGTCCTCGAGGACTACGGCGTGCGGGTCCTGGAAGGGCGCTCCACCGTGGTCACCAGCGGCGGCACCCGGGTCGGGATCGCGGGGACCAAAGGGTTCGGGGGCGGATTCGCGGGCAGGTGCGCGGGAGAGTTCGGCGAGCCCGTCATGAAGGAGTTCGTCCGATACTCACGCCGGTGCGCGGACGGCCTGCGGGCCGGACTGCGGGAACTGGCCGCGGCGGAGTGCGACGTGCGGATCGCGCTGACCCATTTCTCGCCCGTACCGGACACGCTGGCGGGAGAGCCTCTGGAGATCTATCCGTTCCTCGGAAGCTATCTGCTGGCCGAGGCGATAGACGCCGAGGGCGCCGAACTCGCCGTCCACGGACACGCCCATTCCGGCACCGAGCACGGGATGACCAGCGGCGGAGTGCAGGTGCGCAATGTGGCACAGCCCGTCATCCGGCGGGCGTTTCACGTCTACAACCTCCCGGCGCGTGAAACGTACCGGGAAGCGGAGCGCCTCTGACCGGCTGTGCGCCTCACGCGGTCTCAGATGTCGCGCTGCTCCAACGGACGTACGGCCGGGCCCTGCAGGAGCCGCCCGTCCGGGGCGAAGCGGGAGCCGTGGCAGGGGCATTCCCAAGCCTGTTCCGCGCCGTTGAAGGCCACCAGGCAGCCGAGGTGGGTGCAGCGGGCCGAGACCGCCTGCAGCTGACCGCTCTCGTCTCGGTGGACGGCGAGCTGCCGCGCGCCCACCCGCACCACGGCCCCGCCGCCCCGCGGAATGTCCGCCGCCGCAGGCCCCGAGATCCTGGGCAGCCGGTCGCCGACGAAATGCCGGGCCACATGCGCCTGATGCTTCAGGAACGACGGTCCCTCGCGGACCACGGAGATCAGGCGGCGCGGATCGTAGAGGCCGGCCCACGGAACCTCGCGACCGTCGATGAGGTCGCTGAGCAGACGGCTCGCCATGATGCCGCCGCTCAGCCCCCAGCCGCCGAAGCCGGTCGCCACGTAGGCGTGGCGGCTGCCCGGCCGGAACGGCCCGACGAGCGGCACGGAGTCGGTGTCGTCGTTGTCCTGCGTGGCCCGGCGGTGGCTGGCCTCGGACCTCCGGGAAGTGGCCGTCGGCCCACGCGGAGAGCCGCGCGAATAGCTCCTCGACATCGGGGGTGCCGGGAGAGAAGTGCTCGCCAGTGACGATCAGCAGGCGCTTTCCGTCGCGGTACGGCGCGCTGCGCACGGACCGCGTGTTCTGCTCCGGAGTGATGTACATGCGTCGCGGCGCCCGGTCCTGGTCGATGGTGCCGGCCACGACCAGCTCGCGGGGCGGGGAGAGCCGGGTGAAGAGCAGGGCACGGTCGAAGACCGGATAGCGGGTGGCGATCACGACCTCGGCGGCGCGCACCGACACACCCGCGTCCGTCGCAAGGACGCAGGGCTCGCCACTGCCAGGCCCGCCTCCCGCGCAGCTTCCGCCTCCGCCTGCAGCTCTCCCACGAGCCGGGGGTGCTCGGCGTAGGTGTATGCCGCAGCCTCTTCCCAGCCGCTGTCGACGCCGAGTTCCTCGACGATCTCGGCGGCATGCCGGATCGCAGCATTCTGTGAGTCCGCGTACAGGCGGGCCCCTGCGGGGCCGCGGGTGCGGCGCAGGTGGTCGTAGGCCAGCGTGTGCAGAGCGGTCAGCTTGGCGGTGGTGTGGCCGGTGGCCCCCGCGGCGAGACGGTCCGCTTCCAGTACGGCCACCTCGCGTCCCCGCTGGACCAGTTCCCATGCCGTACTCAGGCCCGCGATGCCGCCGCCGACCACCGCGACGTCGACGGTGACATCACCGGACGGCGGGGTGGAGCGGGCTCGCCCGGCGGCGCCGTCTCGAGCCAGTACGATCCGCGGAGTCCCGTCTCAGCGGTCATGGCCACCGAGTTCCCGCACGGTGCTTCGGACACGCAGGTCCGCACATCCCGCCGGGCGAGCGGCACGACCGACGTGCTCACGACGTGGTGCGCCCTCCGCCTCCGGTCGCACGGCGCAGCAGCCGGAAGGCCTGCAGCAGCGTGAAGGGCCACAGGCCGGCGAAGCACCAGATGACGACCGGGTCCGCGGTGCGGATCCCCATGACGGCGAGGAACAGCGAGCCGCACGCCAGCAGCGCCACCGAGAGCGGAAGCCGGAGCCGGGAGCCCGGGTGGCGGCGCATGCTCCGGACCAGGCGACGGTCGCAGCTCAGTTCCGTTTCGATGTTCCGCAGGGCAAGACGTTCGTGCGATGACAGCACGACGTCATGGGGTCTCGGTACTCAGCCATGACCCACCGGGTCCCCCGCACGGGCTGCCCGACGCCTTTCCGGGGTACCCGGTGCCACGCACACGCGCAGGAGGCCGGCCGCCCGGTGCGACCGGACTCCTGGCAGGGAGCGAGCAGGGAGGCATCGATGGGCGCGGTCAGGAAGGCAGTGGACGTGGAGGTTCCGCTGCGCATGGCGTACGACCAGTGGACTCAGTTCGAGGAGTTCCCGAACTTCATGGAGGGCGTCGACGAGGTCAGGCAGCTCGACGACCGGCACAACCACTGGACCACCAGCATCGGCGGGGTGCGGCGCGAGTTCGACACGGAGATCGTCGACCAGCTCCCGGACGACCGGATCACCTGGCGGTCGGTCGGCGGCGACACACAGCAGAGGGGGTCGGTCCGCTTCGAGCGACTCGACGACACGCACACCCGGGTGGAACTCGTGATGGAGGTCGAAGCCAGCGGGGTGGTGGAGCAGAGCGCGGACGCGCTGGGTCTGATCGACCGGCGGGTGAAGGGGAACCTGCACCGCTTCAAGGACTACGTGGAGCGTGAGGGCGGCGCCACCGGCGGCTGGCGTGGCCGCATCCGGCCCGAGAACCCCGGCACACCTCTCTGACGTCCGGCGTGCCGTGGCTCCGCCATGGCTCTCCGGCTCGTTGACGACGGTGAGGAGCGAGGGACATGACGGACGTCGATGCGTTCATGAGCCGGTTGAGTCCCGACATGTGCGTCGTCACGGCCGTGGCGGGCGGAGAGCGGTCGGGCTGTCTGGTCGGCTTCTCCTCCCAGTGCTCCATCCGGCCGGTGCGGTTCGTGGTGTGGATCTCCAAGGCCAACCACACCTACGCGGTGGCCCGTGCCGCGGACTGCCTGGCTGTCCATCTGCTCACCCGTGAACAGTATGCGCTGGCAGCGCTGTTCGGCGGGCAGACGGGCGACCGGACCGACAAGCTCGCGCACGTGCCGTGGACGCGTGGACGGGGTGGCTCGGTCATCCTGGACGAAGCAGCCGCATGGTTCGTCGGCAGTGTCGAACAGCGCGTCGACGGCGGCGACCACGTCGGATTCGTCCTGACGCCCGAGGATTGGGGCAGCCGCGCGGACGGACCTCTTCTCCGGCTCGACGACGCCAAGGACATCAGCCCCGGCCACCCCGCGTGACGACGCATCCACCGTCAACCGAGGGGCCCCGACAACGGCACACCGGCCAGGCGTAGGCGGTCGTCTGCGTTCTCAGCCGGCTGTCCAAGCCGGGCAGCACCGCCAGTGGCCGGTCGTGACGGCCTGCCAGGCGGAGGCAGAGGCGGAGGCGGAGGGGGAGGGGGTCAGACAGCGTCGTCCGGGAGGTCGGCCGAGGCGTCCTCAGGCGCCAGGTCGGGTCTCAGTCGCAGCCAGGACGGCTGGCGCAGCAGGCCTGCCCGGGTGCGGGTGCTGTAGCGGACTTCTCCGATCAGCCGCGGTACGACCCAGTGGGCTCCCGCGACCGGCGGCACCGGATCGAAGGGGCACACGTCGGTCGCGGCGGTCCGCAGCAGCGCGGCGAGCTGCGACCGCTCGGCCTCGCTCCAGCCGGTGCCCACATTTCCGACGTACCGCAGGCGTCCCGCGGCCCGCTGCCCCACCAGGACGGCGCCGGGCAGCCCCGACAGCCGCCCCTTGCCGGGCAGCCAGCCCCCCACGACGACGTCCTCGCTGTGCATGTTGCGGATCTTGATCCAGGCGCGGGAGCGTACGCCGGGCTCGTACGCCGAGTCCAGCCGTTTGCAGACCAGGCCCTCCAGACCGTGCTCCCGGGTGGCCCGCAGAGCCTGTTCACCGTGGCCGACCAGCGCGGCCGGGGTGGACCAGAACGGGCCGTTGAGCCCGAGCCGCACCAAGTGCCCGCGCCGCCGGGCATAGGGGAGCGCGGTGAGGTCCTGGCCTCCCAGGTGCATCACGTCGAACAGGACGAGGTGCACGGGCGCCTTCGCCGCCTGCCGTGCCGCCCTGCCGGGCGCGTGCGCCAGCCCCATGCGGGGCTGTAGCAACTGGAAGTCGGCGCGGCCCTGTTCGTCCAGCGCCAGCACCTCCCCGTCGAGTACGGCGGGCGTAGCACCGAGCGCCTCGGCCAGTGGACGCAGCTCGGGATAGGCACGGGTGATGTCCTCCCCGGACCGCGCGCGCAGCAGGACGCTGCCGTCCCCTTCGAGGTAGGCGACCACGCGCTGGCCGTCCTGCTTGGTCTCGTAGGCCCAGCGGGCGTCCTGCGCTGCGGGCGGAAGGGAACCGGGCGTGGCGAGCATGGGTGAGATCAGGGGGAGCGTCACGGGGTGAGTTGTCGACGGCGC
Source organism: Streptomyces guryensis (assembly GCF_021261325.1). Taxonomy (GTDB): domain Bacteria; phylum Actinomycetota; class Actinomycetes; order Streptomycetales; family Streptomycetaceae; genus Streptomyces; species Streptomyces guryensis. The sequence goes on from NZ_JAJSBI010000032.1 coordinate 21,639, forward strand.
GGCCTGCCGTCATTCGCCCCGGCGGCCGGGTTCCCCTGAACGGCGCTGCCCACGGCCCGGGCACTGACGGCGCTGACTGCAGACTGCTCGCCGCTGTCAGCAGATCGTCGAGGCCCACTCGGCGGAAGAACTCGGCGCGGATGCGGTCGGCCACTGCCGAGACGACATCGCTGCCGTCGCGGCTCGGATCCACATGGACCCGGAACGGCCGCCTGCCGGGCGGCAGTTCGACGGTCCGGACGACGGCCTCCGCCACATCGGCCACGTCGGCGTCCGGCGGTATCAGCCCGGCCAGCCGCGCATTCACGTCGTCCATCAGCGCCTTGTGGCGGTCGTCGTAGGCGGAGGCCCGGTCGGCGTCGGCCGGTGAGCCGGCATGCGCGAAGTGCTTGGTGCCCGAGGTGAAGGCACCCGGGACGATGATCGCGTCGGCCGGCTGGTCGGGGGTGAAGGCCTCGGACGGGCCCAGCACCATGTGCCCGGCGTTGTGGATCAGAACGTCGAGGCGCACCTGTTCGTCGAGGACGCGGGCTCTCCGACCGGTTGCGCGACAGCGTGCTCGATTCGCTGACCCGCCCGGGCGACACGGGTGAGCCGGGAGGGCCGGACAGCGCGGTCCCGGTCGCCGCCGCGACGCTCGCAGCCCGGCTGCGGGCCGAACAGTCCCCGGTGTTCACGCCGGCGGAGTCGGCTCTGCTCGAACAGTGGCTGGACAAGCTCTCCGCACGTTGAGCCTGCTGCCTGCTGCCTGCTGCCTGCTGCCTGCTGCCTGCTGCCTGCTCCCCGCTCCCCGCTGCCCCTCAGCGCTCCGCGGCCGGCGACGCCTGTACGAGCCCCGACTGGTAGGCGATGACGACGAGTTGGGCGCGGTCGCGCGCACCCAGCTTCGTCATCGCGCGGTGCACATGGGTGCGTACGGTCAGCGGGCTGACGAAGAGCTTCTCGCCGATCTCCTCGTTGGAGTGGCCCTCCGCCACCCAGGCCATCACCTCCCGCTCGCGTACGGTGAGCGCCCCGAGGCCCTCGGACGCCGCCGGCCGCGCCCCCTGCGCGGGGCCGGACAGGAAGCGCGCGATCAGCACGCGTGTGGCGAGCGGGGAGAGCAGCGACTCGCCCACCGCCACGGTCCGGATGCCGTCGAGCAGCGCGTCCGCGGTCACGTCCTTGCCGAGGAAGCCGCTCGCACCGGCCCGCAGCGCCTGGGCGACGTACTCGTCGATCTCGAACGTGGTGAGGATCAGCACGCGCGTGCCCGACAGTTCGGGATCGGCGCAGATCGCCGACGTGGCGGCCAGGCCGTCGGTGCCGGGCATGCGGATGTCCATCAGGACGAGGTCGGGGCGGTGCACGCGCGCGAGGGCGACGGCCTCGGCGCCGTCAGTGGCCTCGGCGACCACTTCCATGTCGTCGCAGGAGTCGATCAGGATCCGGAACGTGGCCCGCAGGAGGGCCTGGTCGTCGGCGAGCAGCACGCGGATGGTCATGGTGTCCGTTCTTGTCGTCTCATGGTTCCCGTTCCATGCGTCACGGGTTCTTGGCGTCAGGGAGCGGTGTGGGATGTGAGTCGCGGCGGCGGTGGCGGTGCCGTCGTCCGTGACGGCGAGGGACAGTTGCTCGTGGCCGTAGTGGACGTCCACCCCGGGCGCGTGCCGACTTGGGCGTGGTCGGGGCCACGTCGCGCGACTCGTGTGCGATACGTATGCCCTCCTCCGTGACCCGGTGCCGTGCCTTGTCCTCCCGGCTGCGCTCGGCGTACTCGGCGTGGGCCTGGACGGCTTTCAGGCAGGCCCCCCGCATCGGGACGGCGTTGCCGGTGGCCACCGGCGGCAGCAGTCAGGCGCCGGGGTCCAGCGTCTTGAGCGGCCGGGGACAGACGTGGGGACCGACGCGGACAGCCGTCGTCACCCCCAGCCCGAGCGTGGCGAAGAAGAACCACCGGATGGTCCCGCGGCCGGTGGTGACGGCAGGCCGCAACGGCGTGATCATGACCGGCGCCGACAGCAGTGGCGTGAGCAGATGACCCAGCGCGCCCGGCGTCGGCCGCCGTGAGCGCGGCCCCCGTCACCACGGTGCGGGGGTGGGTGCGCTGCCGGCACAGGGCCCGGCAGGAGGGCGCGGCCGGGACGATGGCCGGGCCCACGGCGTCCGGCCGATGCGGGCCGGGCACGCGGATCTCGCTGCCGAGCGGGAAGGCGGCGAAGAGGAACGCGACCGTCATGGTGTCGACGGTGCGCGCGTGTTCGTCCGCGTGTCGCTGCCAAGGGATGCTCATCGCGTCTCTCCGGTCGGGTCCTGGAAGCCATGGTGGGCGATGCCCGCCGGGAACGACGGGTGAGGGCCGGCCGTGTCCTGCGACACGAACCGCCCTCTCGGAGGAAGGGGACGAGGTCAGACGCAGGCGGACTCCCGCCCGACCGGCTCGGCCGCGGGCGGATCGCGCAGGCCCTTGTGGGTGAGCGCTCGTCCCGTCGTGGCGGGAGTGCGCTGGAGCCTTAGGCCTGGTCGGTGATCGGGTTGCTTGCGTCAGGCAAGCATAGATAGATTACTTGAGTCAAGCAATAGAAGAGATTTACTTGAGTTAGGCAAGCAGAACGGTAGGGTGAGTGACATGCCTCCCTCGTCCCCCGACGGCACCATCGGTGAGAGGCCGGCGCTCGCTCGCGGGGCCGGGCAGCATGTCCTGGTCGTCGCGGGTGAACCGGAGCTCGCCGAACTGCTGACGACCACCCTGGAGTTGGCGGGCTACCGCATCAGCCTGGCCGACACCGGTGCCGAGGCCCTGGCGCGGGCCATGGAGAACCGCTTCGACCTCGTGGTCCTCGACGCCACGCTGCCGGACCTGGCGGGCCTCGGCCGGGAGCGCCGCCCCCCGGCCGCGCACCGCCCCCCGGTCCTGTTCCTGACCGCGTACGACTCCCTGGATCGGCTTGTGCCCGAACTGGGCCTGGGGGAGAAGGACTACGTCACCAAACCCTTCCGGGTGGCCGAGGTCCTGACCCGGATGCAGGTACTGCTCCGTGGCAGGTATCGCGGCCCGCGCCGGGACGGTGCGCTGGCGTACCGCGACCTCGTCCTGGACGACGCCCGATGTCAGGCGCGGCGCGGGACGCGGGCGCTCGACCTCACCCCCGCCGAGTACCGGCTGCTGCGCCACCTCCTCGTCAACGCGCACGGGGTGCTGTCCAAGGAGCAGATCGGCCGCTACGTCTGGGGCGACTTCCGCGGCGGCAACGCCATCGAGCAGCTCGTGTCCCGTCTGCGCCGCAAGGTGGACCGGGAGACTCCAGCGCTGATTCACACGCGCAGGGGCTTCGGCTATTGGCTGGGGTCGGCGGACGGGGAGGCCTGACGGGGCGGTCCGGTCGGGGGCGGGGGCAAAGGGCCGGTGGTGCCTGCTCGGCCTCCTGTGAGGGCAGTGGTATGTGACATACCACTGCCCTCACAGGAGACCCGCGACTGTTCCCCCCCTTTGTCGTCGGACCAGTCAACTACACCTCAATGCAAGGAGGTTGGCATCCCCCGCTCGCGTCACGACACCGCCACCGACCCGTCAACCCGCGATGTGATCCGGGCCACGTCAGCTTTCTGTCAGGGAACTGACCGTAAGGCGTCAGCCCCCTCTGTTTGCATGTGCTCATCGAGGCCTCGACCCCTTCGCCCCGGCGCTCCGCCCAGATCGGAGCCCCCCCACCACCGAGGAGAACCATGGCCGACACACTGGCCGGACCCGCGCCCGAAGCGCCGGACGCCGCCCCGGAGTTCCCGATGCCCCGGGCGGGCCGCTGCCCCTTCGACCCGCCGCCCGCCCTCAAGGATCTGCAGGAACAGGCGCCGCTCACGAAGGTACGGCTGTGGGACGGCAGTGAGCCCTGGCTCGTGACTCGTTACGCCGAACAGCGGGCCCTTCTCGGCGACTCCCGGGTCAGCGCCGACACCGACCGGCCGGGCTACCCGACCAAGGCCTCGCCCGACGCCGGGGAGGGCAAGCTCAGCTTCATCATGATGGACGACCCCGAACACGCCCGGCTGCGCCGGATGGTGACGGCGCCGTTCGCCATCAAGAAGGTCGAGGCCCTGCGGCCCGCCGTACAGCGGATCGTGGACGGGCTGATCGACGACATGCTGGCCGGCCCCCGACCGGTGGACCTCGTCGAGTCGTTCGCCCTCCCGATCCCCTCGCTGGTCATCTGCGAACTGCTCGGCGTGCCCTACGACGACCACGCCTTCTTCCAGGACAACACCAAGACCATGGTCCACCGGGACGCCACCCCCGAGCAGCGCGGGCAGGCGAGCCGGGAGGTGGCCGCATATCTGGCCGCCCTCATCGGCCGGCGGCTCGCCGAGCCTGAGGACGACCTGCTGTCGAGCATCGCCAGACGCATCACGGCCGGTGAGATCGACCACCAGCAGGCGACGGAAATGGCGCTCCTGCTGCTGATCGCCGGTCACGAGACCACCGCCAACATGATCGCGCTGGGCACCCTCGCCCTCCTGGAGCACCCCGGCCAGCTCGCCCTGCTGCGCGAGACCGACGCCCCCGAACTCGTCGCCTCCGCGGTCGAGGAACTGCTGCGCTATCTGCACATCACCCACCTGGGACGACGCCGCGCGGTCACCGAGGACATCGAGATCGCCGGCCAGATCATCAAGGCCGGGGAGGGCGTCATCATGGTCAACGAGATCGCCAACCGCGACCCCGAGGTCTTCCCCGACCCCGACCGGCTCGACATCACCCGCGACGCCCGCCGGCACGTCGCCTTCGGCTTCGGAATCCACCAGTGCCTGGGCCAACCGCTGGCCCGGATGGAACTCCAGGTCGTCTACGGCACCCTCTACAAGCGCATCCCGACGCTGAAGCTCGCCTGCGCCCTGGAGGAAGTCAACTTCAAGAACGACGCGTTCATCTACGGCGTGCACCGACTGCCCGTCGCCTGGTGACCGTTCCGGATCCACAAACCGCGGCAGACACGCGGACGAACAAGAACCGCATGTGATGAAGGGGATCGACATGAAGGTGGAACTGGAAGCCGACAAGTGCGTCGCCTCGGGGCAGTGCGTGCTCGCCGCGATGGACGTCTTCGACCAGGACGACGACGGCATCGCGATCCTGCTGGAGGACGAGCCCGCGCCCGAGCTCCTCGACGACGTCAAGGAAGCCATCGCGGTCTGCCCGGCCGCGGCGATCCGTCTGGTCGAGCAGTGAGGCGGATCGCAGTGGTGGGTGCCTCGGCTGCCGGACTGGCGGCGGCCGAGACGCTCCGCCGCGAGGGCTACGACGGCACCCTCACCCTCGTGGGCGACGAGCCGCAGGCCCCGTACGACCGCCCGCCGCTGTCCAAGCAGGTACTGGCCGCGCAGTGGCAGCCCGCCCGGCTGGCCCTGCGCCCGCCCGCCGACCTGGCCGCACTCGACCTCGACCTGCGCCTCGGTGTGGCCGCCACCGGTCTCGAACTCACCGAGCGCACGGTGCGGCTGGCCGATGGCACCGAGGTGCCCTACGACGGGCTGATCGTGGCCACCGGTGTGCGTCCGCGGCGGCTGCCCGGTGCGGGCGCGCACGTACTGCGCACCCTCGACGACGCACTCGTACTGCGGGACCGGCTCGGGCCGGGAGTGCGCCTGGTCGTGGTGGGCGCCGGGTTCCTCGGGGCCGAGGCCGCCGCCGTGGCCTGGAGGCTCGGCGCCAAGGTCACGCTCCTGGAACCGGCGGCCGTGCCGCTGGCCCACGCCGTCGGTGCCGAGGTCGGCGCGCTGCTCGCCCGCGCCCATGTCGAGCGGGGCGTGGACCTGCGCTGCGGGGTCACCGCGAGCGAGGTGACGGAGGACGGGGTACGGCTCGCGGACGGCGAACTCGTCGAGAGCGACGAGGTGTTGGTTGCAGTCGGCTCACAGCCCAACACCGAGTGGCTGGAGGGCAGCGGGCTGGCCGTCGGCGACGGCGTGGTCTGCGACGAGTACTGCGAGGCCGCCCGGAACGTGTACGCGGCCGGGGACGTCGCCCGCTGGCACAACCCGCTGTTCGGCACGTCGATGCGGATCGAGCATCGCACCAACGCCGCCGAACAGGGCATGGCCGCTGCCCGCAACCTGCTCCGCCCCGACACCCGCAAGCCGTTCGCCCCGGTGCCGTACTTCTGGTCCGACCAGTACGACATGAAGATCCAGGCCTACGGCTATCTGCGCGGGCACGACGAAGTCGCCGTCGTGGACGGGGACTTGGCCGAGGGCAGGTTCGTGGCCGCGTACCGCACCGGAGGCGGACTGAGCGGTGCGCTTGCGGTGGGCATGCCGCCCAGGGTCCTCCGGGTGTGGCGGCAGGCGATCGCGGCCGGGGCCGCCTGGGGCGAGGCCGTGCGCACCGACGCGACCGTGGCAGGGGCGTGAAGCTCAAGGGGCGGCGGGGCCGGTGAGGTACCGTCCCCGCTCGTCGTACGGCCAGACGTTGGGCACGCAGCCGTGCATGCCCTTGATCTGCTGCATCATCGCCGGGGCCGGCTGTCCCGGGCCGGGGCAGGTGACGTGGCCGTGCCCGAGGAAGTGGCCGACCTCGTGGTTGATGATCAGTGCGTGGTAGGCGGTGACGTCCTTGGCGTAGACGGGGGTGGCGAGCAGCCAGCGTTCGAGGTTGGCCATCACCCGGTGACCGACGCTGCAGTTGTACCTGCCCTCGGTGTCCAGACCGCCCTCCGCGCATGTCTTGTCGACGGTCCCCGGAGTCGCGACCCGTACGACGAAGTCGGTGGTACCGCTGGAGACCCGCTGGAACGCCGAGCGGCCGTCGGCCGTCCAGCCCCGCGGGTCGGCGATTATGCGCTCCACCTCCTTGGCGACGGAGACGGCCGACAGGTCGGCGCCGTCCTCGACCTCGACCCGGTACCGCAGTGCCCTGCCGGTGCCGACCTTGGCGCTGCCGCCGGGCGCGACGGTGTACGTGCCCGGTCCAGTGGCCACGCTGAAGGGCGCACCGGTGGCGCTCGCCGCCTCCGAACTGCGGCTCCTGCTGACCCTGTCCGCCTCGCCCGGCCAGGTGTTCAGCCGGCAGCAACTCCTGGAGGCGGTCTGGGAGCACAGCTACCACGCGGACGCGCGGCTTGTGGACGCCTGCGTCAAACGGCTGCGCGCCAAGATGGGCGAACCGCGCTACATCGAGACGGTGCGCGGCTTCGGCTACCGGTTCGCCTCCCTGTGAGGCGTGCACCGAAGGCCCGGCGTCTGTTCGCGGACCGCTTCAGGGTGCCCCAACTGCGGGGTCTGCGCATCCGGTTGGTCGTGGCGTTCGCACTCGTCGCCGGGCTCACGGCCGCGGTCACCGGCGCGCTGACCTTCCGTGAGGCGCGCACGGGTGTGCTCCAGCAGAGCCAGGACGCGGTGATCACGCAGCTGCGCACCCAGGCCGACCGGCTGGCCCCCGGCCTCGTCGTGCCGCCGAGGCCGGCCGAACTGCGGCAGTTCGCCCTCGGTCTGGCGGCGACCCAGCCCGCCGGGAACTGGCGGGTGATGGTCACCTACGGCGACCTGATCGTGACCTCCGAGGCGGGCGACCGGTTCGCGGAACTCACGCCGGCTCTGCGCGCGGCCGTGGATTCCAGCCGGGCCACCGTCTTCCAGCGGGTGCGCACCCGGGGCCACACCTCGCTCGTCGTCGGTATGTCGGTCACCTTCGCCGACGGTGCGACCGACTCGGGCCTGCACGTCTTCCTGACGGTGCCGCAGACAACGGAACAGGCCTACGTGGACGCCCTGGTCACCGCCACGGAACGGGCCACCGTGCCCGCCCTGGTGCTGGCGGTGCTACTGGCCCTGCTCGCCGCGCGGGGGGTGCTCAGGCCGGTGCGGGCGCTGCGTACCGCCACCCGCAGCATCGCCGAGGGGCGGCTGGACACCCGCCTTGCCGTCGACGGCTCCGACGAACTCGCCGATCTGTCGCACACGTTCAACGAGGCCGCCGCAGCCCTGGAGGAGTCGGTGGCCGAACTGCGCGGGATGGAGGCCCGGGCCCGCCGGTTCGCCGCGGACGTCTCGCACGAACTGCGCACCCCGCTGGCCGCCATGTCGGCGGTCACCGACGTCCTCGACGAGGACGCCGCCCGACTCGACCCGGACACCGCCACCGCTGTGCGGCTGATCAGTGAGGAGACCGTGAAGTTGGCCCGTCTGGTGGACGATCTGATGGAGATCTCCCGCTTCGACGCGGGCGCGGCGGCGCTGCACCTGGACGAGATCGACCTCGCCGAGTCGCTGCGGCGCACCCTCGCCGCCCGCGGCTGGACCGACCTCGTGGACGCCGAACTGCCGCCGCCCGACGCCCTGCGCGGGCGCGTCGACCCCCGCCGCCTCGACGTGGTGGTGGCGAACCTGGTCGGCAATGCCCTGCGGCACGGCGCCCGCCCCGTCGTGCTGCGCCTGACCGAGGCGGGACGGCCCACGGCGGAGCGCCTGGCGGTCATCGAGGTCCGGGACAGCGGGCCGGGCATCCCCGACACCGTGCTGCCCCATGTCTTCGAGCGCTTCTACAAGTCGGACGCCGCCCGCACCCGCACCGAGGGCAGCGGCCTGGGCCTGGCGATCACCGCCGAGAACGTCCGTGTGCACGGCGGCACCGTGCGCGCCGCGAACCGGGCGGGTGGCGGCGCTGTCTTCACCGTCGAACTCCCGCTGCGCAACGAGCAGTTGTCGCGTGCTCAGGCCGACGCATCGGCACGAGGGGGCGGGCGATGAGGGCCGGGCGCCGTGCCGCCTTGCTGATGTGGCTTCCGGTGCTGGGGGCGCTCGCCTCCTGCGGCATTCCCACCACCGGCGTGGTGGAGGCAGGCGGGCCCGCGAGCGGGGCCGTGCCGACGCTGCGGGTCTACTTCGCGGACGGCGGTGCCCTGCGGGGCGTGGACCGCAGGGTTGCAGGGCCGGTCGATCCCGAGTCGGCCGTACAGGTGCTGTTGAGGGGACCGACCCGGGCGGAACAGGCCGAGGGCCTGTACACGCTGCTGCCGCCGGTGCCGTCCCTGATGTCCCAGGTGAAGGTGGCGTCCCGCGACGGCCGCGTGACCATCCGGCTCTCCGCCGTGCCGGGTGACTCGGGCGACCTCGCCGCGGCGCAGCTCATCTGCACGAGCGTCGCGGCACAGCGCGTCATCGCCCCGAGGGCCGACCCGCTGCCGGTGACTGTCACCGGCCCGGGGCTCTCCCTGCGGGGCACCGGAACGCAGTGCCCGCGGTAAATTACTTGAGTTACGCAACGATATGGTAAAGTGGATCGCATGCCCACTCCACCGCTCCCCGAAATCCCCGACACCCCTGCCTCGGACGAAGTGATCGAGATCGAGCGTGCGCTCACCCGCATCACCTACCTGAGCACGCGCGCCCGGCAGCACGACCGGCTGATGGCCCTGGCCGGTGTGCCGCTGGACCGCGCGGCGGTGGCGCTGCTGCGGCAGGTCGCCGATTCGGAGCCGCTGCGGCCGGGCGAGCTGGCCGCCCGGCTGGGAGTGGAGGCGTCCCACGTCACCCGCACCGTGCAGCAGCTGCAGAAGTCCGGCTACGTCACCCGCGTCCCGGACCCCGACGACCGTCGCGCCCAGCGCATCGAGCTGACCGAGGCCGGGCGGCAGGCCATAGACCGCATCCGTGACGCCGGTTCGCGCGGCATGCAGGTGGCCCTGTCCCACTGGGAGCCGGAGGAGCTGCGGCAGCTGGCCACCCTCTTCCACCGCATGGTGGACGACTTCCTCGCCGCCGCCGTCGAGGTGGACGCACAGGAGCAGACGGTCGCCCAGGCGGGCACCGCCTGACCCCACGCCGGGTTCATGCCGGCGTCGCGCGGGGGCGCCGGCCGGGTGGCCGCCGCACGGCCGCCGACTCCACCGCGACGGCGGGCTCCCGCAGACCGCACAGCAGAATCCGACCCAGGGCGGGCAGCACCATCAGCGGAACCGGGCGGCCCGCAGGGAGGTGGCGTCGGCCAACGCCCCCAGGGCCGGGGCCACGAGCCCGCCGACGCTCACCGTCAGCCCCAGGGTGACCCCGCTCGCCGTGCCGGGCCGCCGGGGCGGGAAGTCCTGGCCGAGCGTGATGTGCAATGCGAAGGGGACTTGCAGGCCGGCCGAGGTGAGCGCCACGAACAGGTAGACCGCCGGACCGGCTATCAGGATCAGGCCCGCGACGGCCAGGACGGTCAGCGCGTACGGCCGCCGCACCACCGCGACCCGCCCGAACCGGTCGGCGAGCCGGCCCCCGGCCACCGTGCCCAGCGCACCGCCCCCGTACAGCACGAACAGCGCTGCCGTTCCGGCCGCCTCCCCGCCGCCGACCCGCTCGCGGACGTGGAGCGACACGACGGCGCTCAGTCCGACGAAGACGACCGAGCGGCACACGATCGCACCGGACAGCCGCAGGAACGAGGCCCAGTCGTCCCCACCGATGGCCGCGGTCGCACGGACGGCCGCGCCGCGGCTGCGTGATGAACGCACCGCGGCCGCGCACAACGCCGCGCCGATCACCGCCGGAATCACCAGCAGGGGAGAGGCGCCCAGACCACCGGTGGCGACCCTGCGCATGCTGGCCGACGGCACACCCGTCACGACCGTCGCCCACCGTTGCGGTGGTCCTCCACCGGCGCCTTCATCGACGTCTTCCGCCGCTCCTTCGGCCGCACACCGGGAACCCACCACCGCCGCACGCAGGGCCCCACTTCCGGACGGGACCCCGCCGCCCGAACCACCCCCTCTACCCTCGGGTAACATCCGACAGCAGGTCATCAGAGGAGGAACCGTGCCACGGTCCGAACGCTCGCCCCTGCTGCTCGCCGGCCTACTGGCCGCCGCGGGTGTCGCTCATTTCGCCTCGCCGCGCAAGTTCGACGAGACCATCCCGGAGGCCCTGCCGGGCAAGCCCCGGACCTGGACGTACGCCAGCGGCGCCGCCGAACTGGCCCTTGCGGCGGGCATCGCACTGCCCCGCACCCGCAAGCCCGCGGCCCTCGCCGCCGCCGCGTTCTTCGTCGGCGTGTTCCCCGCCAACGTGAAGATGGCCGTCGACTGGCGGCACCGCCCCACCCCGCAGAAGGCCGCGGCCATCGGACGGCTGCCGCTGCAGCTGCCGCTCGTGCTGTGGGCCCGCAGCGTCGCGAGGAACGGGGAGGGCCGGTAAGTGACCGAGCGTGTGAACGTCGGCGACAAGATCGACGACTTCGAGCTGCCGGACGAGACCGGCACCACCCGCACCCTGTCCGAGCTGCTCGCCGACGGACCGGTCGTGCTCTTCTTCTACCCCGCCGCCCTCACCGCGGGCTGCACCGCGGAGGCCTGCCACTTCCGTGACCTGGCCGCCGAGTTCGCCGCCGCCGGTGCCCGGCCCGTGGGGATCAGCGGGGACTCCGTCGAGAAGCAGCAGGAGTTCACCGGTCGCCACAGCCTCGGCATGCCGCTCCTGTCCGACACCGACGGCACGATCCGCGAGCGCTTCGGCGTGAAGCGCGGCTTCACCCTGGCCCCCACCAAACGGGTCACCTTCGTCATAGCGGAGGACCGCACCGTCCTGGAGATCGTCCGCAGCGAGCTGCGGATGAACACCCACGCCGACCGGGCCCTCGCCGCCCTGCGCGACCGGCGGAAGTGACATTCAACCGAAACGGAGGGCCAAGCCGGCCCTCCGTTTCGGTTGAAGCGGTGCGACAAAAGAACCATCCTGAACTATATGGAGCACGCCCCCGCTGCGGCGATCGTCGATGCCCGGGGCATCGTGACCGGGTGGAGCGAAGGTGCCCGCCGACTGACGGGATACGCGGCCGAGCAGGCCGTGGGCCGTGCGGTGCGGGACCTGCTCGCCGAGGAGCCGCCGGCCGCAGTCGTGGCGGCGCTGACCGGCACGGTCGTACTGCGACACCATGACGGTTCGCCCGTCGAACTCGCGCTCACGGCGACCGCAGTACTCGGCGAGGACGGCGAACCCGACGGTTACATGATCACAGCCGAACCCCCCGGCGAGTCGACCCTGGCCGGCCACGCCTTCCAACAGGCGTCCATGTCGATGTCCGTCTTCGACACCCGCCAGCGCTATGTGCGCCTCAACGGTGTGGCCTGCCGGGTCATGGGCGTGGGGGAGGACGCCCTCCTGGGGCGTTTCTTCTCGGACACCGTCGAGGACGCAGTACACAGCCGCGGCTTCCTGGCCCATCTGCGCCAGGTGGCCGAGACGGGCCGGCCGGCCCGGTACGAGAGCTACACGGGCGCCCCGGCCCTGAACCGGGATCATGCCTGGACCACCGAGATGTGGCCGGTGCGCGACGCCTCCGGCGAGGTGAGCGCGGTCGCCCTGGCCGCGTTCGACAGCAGCGAGCAGTACTGGGCCCGGGAGCGTCTGGCGCTGCTGAACGAGGCGGCGGCCTCCATCGGCACGACACTGGACGTGGTCCGCACCGCAGAGGAGCTCATCGAACTGCTCGTGCCCCGCTACGCCGACTTCGCCAGCGTCGACCTGCTCGACTGGGTCCTCGGCGCCGATGAGCATCCCGCGTTGCCGGAGAGAGACATCGTGCTGCGCCGCGTCGCCCACGGCTCGGTCACCGGGGGCACGCCCGAAGCCGCCGTGCATGTGGGCGACACCGACTTCTACCCGTCGTTCTCGCCGCCCGCGAAGGCACTGAGAACCGGGCGGGCCGTCCTCAGCCACGCGGGCGAGCCGGATTTCGTGCGCTGGGTCGCCGAGCGCAACGCGCGGGCCCCCGTGGGCCGCCCCCACCGCAGGGGTGTGCACTCGATGCTCGCGGTGCCGCTGCGGGCCCGCGGCACCACGCTGGGCGTCGCGGTCGCCGTCCGCATCGCGAATCCGGACGACTACGGCGACGACGACGCCGTCCTCGCCGAGGAACTCGCCAGCCGCGCCGCCGTCTGCATCGACAACGCCCGCCGCTTCTGCCGCGAACGGACCACGGCGCTCGCGCTCCAGAGCAGCCTGCTGCCGAGAGGGCTGCCCGGACAGGCGGCGGTCGAGGTCGCCCACCGCTATCTGCCCTCCGATTCGCTGGTCGGCATCGGCGGCGACTGGTTCGACGTGATCCCGCTGTCCGGCAGCCGCGTCGCCCTGGTCGTCGGTGACGTCGTAGGACATGGCATCGCCTCCTCGGCGACCATGGGACGCCTCTGCACCGCCGTACGCACCCTCGCCGACGTGGACCTGCCGCCCGACGAACTCCTCACCCACCTCGACGACCTGGTCACCCATCTGGCGTCGGACGACACCGGCGACGAGGTCGCGGAGCTCGGCGCCACCTGCCTTTACGCCGTCTACGACCCCGTGTCGCGCCGCCTGGGCCTCGCCGCGGCCGGCCATCCGCCGCCCGCCCTGCTGCTGCCCGACGGCAGCGCGAGCCTCGTCCCCATGACGGCCGGACCGCCGCTCGGCGTCGGCGGCCTGCCCTTCGAGGCAACCGAGCTGGAACTGCCCGAGGGCTCCGTCGTGGCCCTGTACACGGACGGCCTGATCGAGGCCCGCGACCGCGACGTCGACCACGCCCAGGCCGAACTGTGCCGCGCACTGACCGCACGCGCCGACACCCTCGACACCCTGTGCGACACGGTCCTCAAGGCCGTACTGCCGGAGGAGCCCAGCGACGACGTGGCCCTGCTGCTGGCCCGCACCCGGGCACTGGGCGCGGACCGTATCGCCACCTGGGACATCACTCCCGATCCGGAGCGGGTGGCCGCGGCCCGGCAGGCGGCCACCGAGCAGTTGACCGCCTGGGGCCTGGACGAGGCCGCCTTCGTCACCGAACTCGTCGTCAGCGAGCTGGTCACCAACGCGATCCGGTACGGCGCACCCCCCGTGCAACTGCGGCTGATCCGCGACCGGAGCCTGATCTGCGAGGTCTCCGACGGCAGCTCCACCTCACCGCATCTGCGCCGGGCCCACGCCTTCGACGAGGGCGGCCGCGGACTGCTGCTGGTCGCCCAGCTCACCCAGCGCTGGGGCAGCCGCCAGACGGGCCGGGGCAAGACCATCTGGGCCGAACAGACGCTGCCCCCGGTGTGATCACTGGAAGGAGCAGCCCGGGTTGGGCACGTCCTCCGAGTACGGCGAGCCGTGCGGAAGGATGTACAGCACGTCAAGGACCAGCGGGGTGTCGCCCTCGTTGCGCCCGAGGTGGACGTCGCCAGGCCCACCCGGCTCGCGCACCGTGGTCCCCTGCGGGTACACGCCGTCCTCGGCGCAGTCCGCGTGGTAGTGGCTGAGCGTGCCCTGCTGGACGAAGCCGTAGACCGGGCCGTCGTGGTAGTGCCAGCCGGTGGCCTGCCCTGGCGGGACGGTGATCTCCCGGAGGACGTAGTCGGTGTTCCCGACGGTGGTGGTGCTGATCAGCTTGGCGGTCACCCCCGGCCCGGGAGGAGTGGCACCTGCGGTGCCGCAGGTCAGGACGGTGCCGGCGACGACTGTGCCGACGACTGCGGTACGGAGCGCGTTGCGCATGCGGAAAGGCCTCCCGGGACGAGGGACGAGGGACGAGACGAGGGACGAAGATCGAGTACCGCCGTGAACATAGAGGTCCGGGCGGCCCGTTGGGGCCGGAACGAGTCAATCCGTCTCGGGATGACGCGAGTTGGGCCCGGTCCGTGATCTCGTCCTGCCCCTGATGGCCAACGCCGGCGTGCCCAGCGCCACCAGCGGCGCCGCGCCGGACGCCTGGCGCCGCCTCGTGGCGTGGCTGATCCAGTCCTTCCAGGCCCCAGCCCGCGGACCGCTCCCCGACCCGCCGGAGGACACCGCTCTGCACGAGGCCATGCGCCGCGCCAGCCACGACATGAACTCCCCGGCGACGGGCAAACAGCACCGAGCGACCGGCCGGTCCCGCGGCTTCGGCGGCACACGCGTTACCGGCTGGCACGAAGTCGGCTGCCCCCGGCTGTCACATGGGCCAGAGCCGCCGTCTGCCGTCTGCCGTTTGCCGTCTGCAATGGGGAAATGGACAACCCGGTGAGACGCACGTACTGGGCAGCATGGCGGGACGGACAGCACAGCGCCAGGTCGACGATCTCCCTCATGCCGTCGAACGCGAGGCGAGAACCTGCAGCTCCTGCCGACCACGCTGACACCCCTGCACGCACAACGCGCTGGGATCACCCCGACCACGGCCTGGACGCCGCCGGCCATCACCCCGACCGCGGCAGGTCGGCGCGCTGCGGTCCCGGCCGTGTCGTGTGAAGCAGCCCATGCTGCTTTTCGGGCAGCGAGTCCAGCAGGCCGGACCCAGCTGCTCACCGCTCCCCGGCGGCCGCCGCGACCTGGGCGAGCGTACGGCCACTGCTGACCGAGCGGGCCCGGCGCGGATCAGGCGTCCCGTGTCCGTGGGCCCCTCCACCGGCCTTCACCAGCAGCCAGGCCTCCTCGGTGTCCCCGTCGTTCCCGCCGCGGAACCGGGTGAGGGCGTACTCGCCACGCAGTTTCGACCCCTTGAGGCGGAAGCGCGCATGCCCGCGCTCGAGCGACTCCCCGAAGTCGACGGAGCGCCCTTTGCGGTCGTGGCTGAGGGGCTCGTAGCTGCCGTGGTCCCACACGATCACCGTGCCGCCGCCGTACTCGCCCGCCGGGATCACGCCCTCGAACTCCTCGTACTCCAGCGGATGGTCCTCCGTGGGCACGGCGAGCCGCTTGTCCTGCGGATCGTCCGAGGGCCCCTTGGGGATCGACCACGACTTCAGTACGTCGCCGACCTGCAGCCGGAAGTCGAAGTGCATGGTGCTGGCGTCATGGATCTGGACGACGAACCGGGGCTCCGCACCCGAGGAGTCCGACCGCCCCTGCGGCTCCTTGGTCCGCCGGAAGTCCCGCTTGCCGCGATAGTCCCGCAGCCGGTCCCTCTCACCCACCTCGGCTCCTTCCCTGCGTCCCGCCTGTCAGGGCCCCCGAGTACCCCGCGGGCGGCTCAGAACTCCTCGTGCGCCTCGGGGTCCCCGCCGAGGCGCCGGTGGGCCCGGTCGGCGATCGCGCCGAGCTGGGAGGGGTCCAGTTCGAAGCCGAAGACGTCGAGGTTCGCCCGCTGCCGCTCGGGGTTCGACGACTTGGGGATGGGCACCCGCGCCCAGTTGGGTGTGCCAGCGCAGGACGACCTGGCCGGGCGTCACTCCCAGGGCCTCGGCGACGCCCAGGACCGCGGGGTCGTCGAGCAGGCTCGTACCACGGCCGAGGGGGCTCCAGCTCTCGGTGAGGATGCCCTTGGCGGTGTGGAAGGCACGCAGCTCGTCCTGCGGGAAGAACGGATGGAGTTCGATCTGGTTGACGGACGGAGGAACTCCGGTCTCCTTCTCCAGCCGCTCCAGGTGCTCGACGGTGAAGTTGGAGACGCCGATGGAGCGGACCAGGCCGTCCTCACGCAGCTTGATCATGGCCCGCCACGAGTCGACGTACTTCCCGACCCGGGGGAGCGGCCAGTGGATCAGATACAGGTCGACGTACTCCAGGCCCAGCCTGCTGCGGGACTCCTGGAAGGACGCCAGGGTCTCCTCGTAGCCGTGGTGCCGGCCCGGGAGCTTCGTCGTCACCACGACCTCCTCCCGCGGGACGCCGCTGCGGGCGGCACCGCGGCCGACTCCGTGCTCGTTGCGGTAGTTGGCTGCCGTGTCGACCAGGCGGTAGCCCATGCCCAGGGCCTCGGACACGGCCCGTTCCGCCTCCGCGTCGCTCATCGGCCAGGTGCCCAGGCCGAGCGCGGGGAGAGTCGGACCGTCGTTGAGCGCGTGCGTGGGGATGCTGACCACGGTGGGACCTTTCCTCGACTGTGCCGTACCTCCAGCGTCACGGATAGGGTGAGCTGTGATCAACCGGACGGGTGGGGGATGAAAGCAGCGCACGGGACGGGCAGCACCGGCGGCAAGGGGCCGCAGGGATCCGGACGCCCCACGTCACGCGACGTCGCCCGGCTCGCCGGCGTGTCACACACCGCGGTCTCCTTCGTGTTCAACGGCCGCGCCGAAGGCAACCTCTCGCCCGCCACGCAGGAGCGCATCCGCCAGGCCGCCGCCCAGCTCGGCTACCGCCCCGACCCCGTCGCCCGCGGCCTGCGCCGCCGTCGTACCGCCGTGATCGGACTGGTCACCGATGAGATCGCCTCCTCGCCCTTCGCGGGCCGGCTGCTGCGCGGTGCCATGGAGACGGCCTGGGACAGCGAGCACCTCGTCCTGACCGTCGACTCCGGTGGCGACCGGGCCAAGGAGGACGCGGCCGTGGCCGAACTCCTCGACCGTCGCGTCGACGGCATCATCTACGCCGCCATGTCGTTGCGCCGGGTCCGCGTCCCCGAAGGCCTGCACCGCACCCACTCCGTCCTCGCCAACTGCCTGCCCGAGGACGACTCCCTGCCCGCCGTCGTCCCCGCCGAACGCGCCGGGGGCCGCACGGCGGCCCGGCTCCTCCTCGACCAGGGACACCGACGCATCGCCGTGGTCGGCGGTCTCGACGACATCGCCTCGGTGGAGCGGCTGCGCGGATTCCGGGATGCCCTGCGGGCCGGGGGGATCACCGTGCCCAAGGAGTGGGTGGTACGGACCGGCGGGGAGATCTCCGCCGGCTACCAGGGCGCGACGCGTCTGCTCGCCGAGGTGCCCGCCGACCGCCGACCCACCGGGATCTTCGCCTACAACGACCGGGTCGCGGCGGGCATCCTGCATGCCGCGACCCGCCTCGCCATCGCCGTCCCGGACGATCTGTCGGTCGTGGGCTACGACGACCAGGAGCACATGGCCGCGTTCCTGACCCCGCCCCTGACCACGGTCGCACTCCCGCACCGGGCCATGGGCGAGGCCGCCGCCCGCCTGCTCCTCGACACCATCGACTCCGGCCGCACTCCGGCCGCCACGGTACGGCGCCTGGCCTGCCCGGTGATCACCCGCGCGTCGCTGGGGCCGGCTCCCAGCCGGTGACCTCGCGCGGCGAACGGTGATCAGATCAGTCGAGCGTCGGCGGGGCCAGTTCCCGGCCGGTGACCTCGCCCGGTCCCGTGACGAGCGGACCGGGCAAGGTTGTGCGGGCGTCGGTGGTTGCGGTCGCTGTCGTGGTGCGAGCGTGGTCGAGGGCTGGGAAGGGTGATCAGTCGAGCGTCGGCGGGGCCAGTTCCCAGCCGGTGACCTCGCCCGGTCCCGTGACGACGAGCTCGGACACGTCGTCCGGGCGCCGGTAGACCCGCTCGGTGAGCGTGGCGCGGTCGTCGACGAACAGCTCCAACAGTGAACCGTCGACGAGGATCCGCACCTGCCCGCCCGGCGCCCGCACCACGATCGGCGCCGCCCCGTCGGGCCGCGTGCGGGGCCAGCCGCCGCGATCCAGGGTCACGGTGCCCTCGTCCGGATCCAGCCGGACCGTCAGCTCCGCACCGGAGGCGGACCGCAGCAGGCGCACGGTGGTGAAGCCGTGTGCGGTGACGGTCAGGTCGTACGATGCCGGGAGCGGAACCCGCGCGGGTGCCGTGACGAACGGCTCGGCCGCGCGCAGGAGTTGGAGCTCCGGGGCCGGGACGACCCGCAGCGTGCCGTCCGGATGCGTGTCCACGACCCTCGGCGCGGTGAGGATTCCCGCCCAGCCGGCGCGGTCCACCTCGCTCTGCCCGCGGGACTCCCAGGACCAGCCCCACATCAGGGTCCGATCCGGCTCCTGGAGCACGGCGGGCGCGTAGAGGTCCCGCCCGTGGTCCAGCCGTCCGCCGGTACGCGCGACGAAGCGCAACCCATCTTCGCCATGTGGTTGGAGACGGCCCGTCAGGTACCCGGCGGCGCAGGGATCTCCGTCCCACAGCGACAGCACGAGCACCCACTCCCCGCCCGCCGTCGCGAACATCTGCGGGCACTCCCAGCCGACCGCCTCGTCACCGAACACCTCCGACGCCACAGGGTCGTTGCCGTCGAGGAGCACCGCGGCGAAGCGCCAGTCGAGCAGGTCGTCGCAGTCGTACAGCAGGACCGAGGGGGTTCCGTCCGCGTGACCCGCACCGACCAGCGCCCACCGCCGCCCGCCTCTCGTGAACACGAAAGGGTCGCGGAACATCACCGCGTCCAGATCGGCGGGCGGGCCGGTCACCACAGGTGTCGGCAGCGGCTTCCAGTCGGTCAGGGTCTCGTCGTCCGGCACCACCGCCCGGGCCAGACAGATGGTGCCCAGGCCGGTGTGGTGCCGGTCGACGCCGGTGTACACGGCGGTCGGCACCCCGTCGTCGTCGACGACGCAACCGGACCAGCAGCCCGCCTCGTCGGGGCCGCCGGGTGTCGGGGTGAGCGCGATCGGGTGGTGCTCCCAGGAGGCGAGGTCGGCGCTGGAGGCGTGACCCCAGTGGACGTTCGTGTGCACCGGGGCGTCCGGGTTGTGCTGGTAGAAGAGGTGATAGCGGTCCCGCCAACGGAAGGGCCCGTTCGGGTCGTTGATCCAGCCGGTGGCCGGACGGACCCTGAAGCGCGGCGCGTTGGGGTCGTGGTTCAACGGTTGACTCCTGCGGACGTGATGCCCTCGCGCAGAGGGCGCTGGCCGACGGCGAACACGGCGACGGCGGGGATCATGGAGAGGACGACTCCGGCGAGGACCACCGAGATGGAGCCGGTGCCCAGGTTGCCCTGGAGGGAGACCAGGCCCAGGGGCAGCGTGTAGTTCTGCCCGGAGGTCTCCAGGATGAGCGGCCGGAAGAACTCGTTCCAGTGGTAGTTGAAGGCCAGGACGCCGACGATGGCGAGGCCGGGCGTGGCCAGCGGCGCGTACACCGACCGGAAGATCCGCCAGGGCCCGGCCCCGTCCAGCATCGCCGCCTCCCCCAGATCCCTGGGCATGCCCAGGAAGTACTGGCGCATCAGGAAGGTGCCGAACGCGGTCGGGAAGGCCGGAATGATCAGGCCGAGCAGCGTGTCGGTCAGGCCCATCGACTTCAGTACCAGGAACACCGGCACGATGGTCACCTGAAGCGGCACCATCATCGTCGCCAGCACCAGCCCGAACAGCGGCTTCTTGAAACGGAACTCGAGGCGCGCGAACGCGTACCCGGCAAGACCCGCCGTGATCATCTGGCCGACCGCGATCAGCGCGGTCACCAGCGTCGAGTTCAGGGCGAGCAGCCACACGTCGATCTGGCTGAACACACCGCGGTAGGCCTCGGCCGTCGGATGCGTCGGGATGATCTTCGGGGGCAGGTCGAAGGACTGGGCCGGGGTGCGCAGCGAGGTCGACACGGTCCAGATGACCGGACCGAGGGTCAGCAGCGCGCACACGGCCAGGGCGGTGATCCGCGCCCACGGCCCGAGGGAGTAACGGGCGCGGCTCAGGGACAGGGTTGCTTGGCTCATGGAGGTCACCCGGCTCACTGGTAGTGGACGAAACGCCGGCTGAGCCGGAACTGGAGAGCGGTGACCGCCATGATCAGCACGAACAGCAGCACGCCCACCGCGGACGCCTCACCGAAGCGCAGCTGCTCGAACGCGGTCTCGTAGATGACCATCACGACGGTGCGGGTGGAGTCACCGGGCCCGCCGTTGGTCAGCACATACGGCTGCTCGAAGACCTGCAGGGCGTTGATCACACCGACCACGGTCGCCACCAGCAGCGTCGGCGACAGCAACGGCAGCGTCACATGCAGGTGCTTGCGCAGGCCGGTCGCACCGTCGAGGGAGGCAGCCTCGTGGACCTCCTTGGGGATGTTGTTCAGACCGCCGATGAACAGCAGGAACGAGAAACCGAACTGCTGCCACACATAGACGATGATCACGGTCGCGAGCGCCGCATGCTCCGAGGTCAGCCAGGGCACCGGCGAGATCCCGACCAGCCCGATCAGCCAGTTCACCACCCCGAAGTCCTGGTTGAACAGGTACTTCATCACCACGGAGATCGACGCGGCGGACAGCACCAGCGGGAAGAAGAACGCCGAGCGGAACACCGAGCGCAGCCACCCCGGCATCCGCCCGTTCAGGGTCAGGGCCAGCGCGAGGGCGATCAGCAGCTGCGCGGCGACCGCGAACACCATGAACACGAGCGTGTTGAGGAAGGAGACCCGCACGGTCGCATCGGTGAAGACCTCACGGTAGTTGGCCATCCCCGCGAAGCTCGGCGAGTCGATCACGTTCCAGTGGAACAGGCTCAGCACCACCGAGCCGACGATCGGCACGACCGTGAACACGACGATGCCGACGACCGTGGGCGCCAGGAAGAGGGCGGCGAGCAGCCGGGTGCCGCGGGTCCGCAGAGGCGAGGGCCGCGACACGTCGGCGGCCGGCGTGGCGGCCCGCGGCCGTACGGCGGGGACCTGGGTGTTCGTCATACGTCACGCTCCATGGCCTTCTCCAGGTCGCCCTGCATCCGGCGCAGTGCGGGGCGCACCGAACGCGGGGAGGCAAGAGCGGTGCCGGTGTACTTCAGGAGCACCTCGGTCACCTCCGCGACCTGCGGCGGGGCGGGGATCGGTCCGGTGTCGGGGAACTTGTCGAGGGTGTCGTAGAAGACCGGCCAGTGCTTCGGGCCGCTCTCGGCGTACCGGGCGGCGGTCAGCATCGAGCGGCGCGCCGGGGTGGTCTGGTTGGTGTCGAACAGCCGCATCAGGGTGTCCCGCCGGGCGGCGTACTTGATGAACTCCCAGGCCTCGTCCTGCTTCTTGGAGGTGCGCAGCAGCGCGTAGCCCGCCGCGCCGAACTGGTGGCGCTGGGTGCGCCAGCGCGGGAAGTACTGCACGTCGAAGCCGCTCGCCTGCATACCTGCCAGATGCAGGCCGCCCGCCCAGAAACCGCCCGCCGGTGTGACGCCGACCCGTCCGGTGGAGAACACGCCGACGAGGTTCTGTCCGTTGCCGCCCTCGGGGCGGGTGCACAGGCCCTCCTGGATCAGGGAGGCGAGATAGTCGTACGTCTCCTCCACGCGCCCGTCGGTGGCCTGCGGGGTCGTCCAGCGGAAGCCGCCGCCGCGGCCCTCGCGCTCCGCAGCCGGGTAGAAGGAGTCCCACAGCCAGCTGCCGCCGGGTGCCTTGGACTCGCTGAGCAGATTGGTGCCGCCCGCGAACAGCCAGGGCACCACACCGCCCCACAACCGGTTGGTCCAGAAGTACGGCGTGAACTGCGAGCCGCTGGACTTCTTCATGGCCCGCAGCAACGCGGTGAAGTCGTCCCGATTCCAGTCCGGCGCGGGGAAGTCGGCGCCCGCCCGCCGCAGCACCTGCCGGTTCAGGTACATGTCGGCCGCGTTGAACTCGACGGGCAGCTGGTAGAGGTGCCCCTCGTACATCATCGACTCCACCAGCGAGGGGTGGACGTCGGCGAAGTACTCCTTGAGCTCGGCCGAGTCCCGCTTCACCCAGCGGTCCAGCGGGACCCCGAGGCGCTGTGCGAACAGCTGCACGCCCTCCGTGGCCACGTAGACGAGGTCGGGCGCGGTGCCCGCCGCGATCTGGGTGAGGATCTTCGCGAAGAAGTCCGACCAGTCGACGGCCTGCACCGCGTTGATGCGGAGCTTGATGCCGGGGTGGACTTTGCGGAAGCCCTCGGTGAGGGTGCGGATGGCCTCCGGGCCGTAGGCGGGGCCGAGGGTGGCGACGACGAGGGAGCCGTCGTCGCGGCCGGGGATGTCGGCTCCGGTGAGCCGGTCCCAACTGGCGGCGGTGCCGGCCAGGGCGGCGGCCCCCGCGCCGTAGGCGCCGTACCGCAGCAGGGTGCGGCGGGCGAGATGCGAGTCGGTCATACAGGTGGGCCTAACTCGTGTTAGCAAAAACTGATGCTCAGATGATGTGAAGCCGGTCACGGGCCTGTCAAGACCTCTGAATGCCTTGACCTTTAACGAGTTAGGCGCCACAGTTCCGAACCATACCGACGGTCCGGGAATGAACAACTCCGGTTCTGGGCGGGCCGGTTATGAGCCATACGAGCCGCAGTCCTGACGACGACGTCAGGGAGGGAGCCGCACCATGCGTGACACATCCGGTACCA
Organism: Streptomyces guryensis; assembly: GCF_021261325.1. Classification (GTDB taxonomy): domain Bacteria; phylum Actinomycetota; class Actinomycetes; order Streptomycetales; family Streptomycetaceae; genus Streptomyces; species Streptomyces guryensis. The sequence goes on from NZ_JAJSBI010000032.1 coordinate 44,558, forward strand.
CCGGCATGCTCGGAATGTCGAGAAGGTCATTGTTCGTCGCCTCGGTCGCGGGTGCGGCCGGTGCATTGCTGCCGCCCGGTTCGAGGCCGACGGCACAGGCGGCGGAGGCGGCCGCCGCGTGCACGGGCAGTTACCGTGCCGAGTACCACTTCACCGTCCCCGACCAGTGGATGAACGACCCGCAGCGGCCGGTGTGGATCGACGGCGAGTACCACTACTACTACCTGTACAACCGGGACTACTCGACCGGCGGTACGACGGCCGGCACCGCCTGGCGCCTGGCCACCAGCACGGACCTGGTGTCCTTCACCGACCGCGGGATCGCCGTGCCGAAGGACACCACCCCCAACGGCGACGTCTGGTCCGGCTCGGCGGTGATCGACACCGGCAACACGGCGGGCTTCGGGGCGGGCGCCGTGATCGTCATCGTCACCATGTCGCCCGACGACAACGCCGACACCCAGGCGCAGTACCTGTACTACTCGACCGACAGCGGTCGTACGTTCACGAATCACGGCACCGCCCCCGTGCTCCCCAACCCCGGTGTACGGGACTTCCGCGACCCCAAGGTCATCCGCGACGAGGAGCGCGGACGGTGGGTGATGGCTCTCGCCGAGAACGACAAGGTCGGGCTCTACCACTCGGACGACCTCAAGTCCTGGACGTACGTCGGAGGCTTCATCAAGGGCGGCATCGGCGTCCTGGAGTGCCCGGACCTCTTCCGCATCCAGGCCGAGGACGGCACCTGGAAATGGGTGCTGGGCGCCAGCGCCAACGGCAAGAGCTCGGGGCTGCCCAACACCTACGCGTACTGGACCGGCTCCTTCGACGGCACCACCTTCACCCCCGACGCCGCCGACCCGCAGTGGCTCGACCACGGCTGGGACTGGTACGCGGCCGTCACCTTCGACAAGCGGGACCCGAACGGCACGCTCGACCCGGCGGCGCGGTACGCGATCGGCTGGCTGAACAACTGGGACTACGCGAGCACCACGCCCACCATGGCCTGCGACGGCTTCAACGGCACCGACTCGATCGTCCGCGAGATCACGCTGAAGACCGACACCTCCGGCACCCACTACCTAGCCTCCCAACCCGTTTCCGGGCTGGACGCGTACGTCTCCCGCACGGTGAACCTCGGCGACGTGACCGTCGAGGGCAGCAGAACGCTCGACTACACGGGCGTCGCCTACGAACTGACCACCGAGATCACCTGGGACCAACTCACCGGCGCCGGGCTGCAGTTGCGGCGCTCCGCCGACGGCGGCCGCCACATCGACGCGGGCATCTACGGCGACTACGCCTTCCTCAACCGCCGCTACACCGTCAGCCCCGACACCTCCGGCAACTGGCAGGAGAGCCACACCCCGTTCGACGCGGCGGCGGGCACGGTGAAGCTGCGGATCCTCGTCGACCGTACGTCGGTGGAGATGTACGTCGACGACGGCCGGTACGTCCACTCCAGCGAGGCCTTCCCGGACCCGGCCGACACCGGCCTCGCCCTGTTCACGATCGACGGCCCGGCGGTGTTCCGGAACACCGTGATACGCGAGTTCACGGTGTGAGACCGAGCCTCTCCTCACCGAAAAGGGTTGGAGGAGCGGGGTGTCGGGCGCCCGGAGACGGGGGAGCGGGTGCTGTTCGTCAACGGCTACTACCTCGAGCACCTCACCGACGTCTCCCGCCCGGAGAGCCGGGCGCTGCTGGACATGCTGCTGGAGCAGGCGGTCCAGGCCCGAGTACACGGTGCGGTTCCGCTGGGAGCCGGGCAGCGTGGCCTTCTGGGACAACCGGGCCACCATCCACCTCGCTCCCAGCGACAACGCGAACCTCGTTCTCCCGCGGATCATGCACCGGGTGATGCTCACGGGAGTCGTGCCCGTCGGCGTGGACGGCAGGCCGTCGGAGCCGGTTGTCGGGACCGAACCGGGCCGCTGGTGACGCCGGCCCTCAGCCGGCGGGCCGCCAGCCGAGCGCCGGGCCGAGCTTCGTGGCCATGTCGGTGAGGATCTGTACGTAGTCCTCGTGCTCGAAGGTGAAAGGCAGCGCGAACGCCACCTCGTCCACCTCGCGGAACGCGGCATGGGCGTGGAGGCGTTCGGCGATGTCTTCTGAGCTGCCGACGATGTCCGGCGCGAACATCAGTCGGGCCGGGCCCTGCGGCGAAGCCGTGCGAGGGGTGCGCTTGGCGGCGAACTCCTCGTATTTCGCGCGCTGTTCGGGCGAGGCGGAGTCGGTGGGGATGACGACCAGACCCTGTGAGACGCGGGCTCTGTCGCCGTCGGGGTGATGGGCGCGGAAGGCGCGGATGTGGGACAGCTGGATCTCCGCGAAGTCGACGGCCGCCTCCCCGTCCGCCGCCTCCCGGCTCTCCGCCTTGACGACACTGCTGGTGAGGAAGTTCATGCCGTGCTCGCCGGCCCAGCGTGCCGAACTCAGGCTCCCGCCGCCGTACCAGAGGCGACTGCCCAGCCCGGGGGAATGCGGCTGCACTCGGTCCGAGAACACCTCGAATCCCTCGACCCCGCTGAAGTCCGTGGCGCTCCTGCCGCGCACGAAGTCCAGCAGCCGCCGCACCCGCTCGTAGGAGAAGTCCTCGGTGTCCGCCGTGTCGGGGTACAGTGCCTCCTTCACCTGGTCGTAGTGCATCGGCGGGCCGACGCTGACGCCCGGGTTGATGCGGCCCCCGGACAGGATGTCGACCGTCGCCAGGTCCTCGGCCAGCCGCAACGGGTTCTCCCAGCCGAGCGGGATGACCGCGGTGCCGAGCTCGATACGGCTGGTGCGCTGCGAGGCCGCCGCCATGACGGCGACGGGGGACGAGATGCCGTACTGGAGATGGCGGTGGCGCAGCCACGCGCTGTCGAAGCCGAGCTGCTCACCCAGCTCGATGATCTCCAGCGTGGACTCGTGGCCCCGCCGCGGATCCGCCTCGTCGAACAGGCCGATGGTCAGGAAACCGAGCTTGCGCAGGGGGCGTGAGGTCGGCGGCACGGACTCCTCCATGGTTGTTTGATGTATCAAGTATTACGGCGGTGCCAACCAGGCGGTCGCGGGAACTGTTCCCCCTGCGCGGGTCAAGATCGGGTCATCTCAGATCAGAGGAATGGTGACCTCGTCCTCGACGGGCGGTTCGATCTCCTGCGCCCGGCTGCCGGTGGCCGCGTAACAGCGCAGACGGATCGCCTCCGGGGTGACGTCCAGCCGCAGGAACTGCTTGAAGAACGGAGGGCTGTACGTCGCCGAACTCGGCGAGAACAACTGCGTGTAGATCTTGCGTACCGGGAGGCGGAGGCGTGACGTGCGGTCGGGGCGGCCCCCGGCGCCCAGCAGACCGGCCACGATGCGGATACGGCGGGTGACGCGCACCGCTCCGCCCGGGGTGCGGGTCGGCGGGATGCCGAGCCGCTCGGCGATCACGGCCATCGCCTCGTCCTCGGTGAGGGTGAAGAAGCGGCCCAGCCGCAGTCGCCGCCCGTAGAGCCTGCTGTAGAAGGCCAGGGAGTCGCCGCGCAGCGGATAGCAGCGGAAGTCCTTCTCGGTCACATCGGCGATGTCGACGCGGGGGATGGTGTGCGTGGCGTGCATGAACGCCCCGCCGCCGCCCGAGACGACGTACTGGATGGTGCGGCCGTCCACCTGGACCGGATAGCGCTGGTAGTTGTGGATGTCGCCACCGATCGACGCCACGTAGTGGTGCTCGGGGTCGCGGACGATGTCGTCCACGGTGCCGTTGCCGCCCTCGATGGTGCAGGGGTGGTGCTCACCGTCGACGTACAGGGGTGATCCGGTGATGAGGATCTTGGGGCGGTCGCCCTTGGACACCTCGCGCAGCCAGGCGCCCTGTTCGGCGTCGATCGTGCCGAGCAGGCCCGTGTCGATGCCGATGATCCGCAACGGTCCGGCGTCGATGGCCCAGTACGGACCCGGCTGGACCGCCTGTTGGGCCTGGCCGGACCTCAACTTCCTTGCTTCGTCCAGGCGTTGACCGTCGGCGGCGCGCGGCCGGTGCCACAGGAGTGAGCGCATCCAGGCCCGGCTCAGGGGGCGTGGTGCCGGCTCGGGGGCGAGGGGCGGGGCGTCCGCGCAGAAGACGCGCATGAAGGCGCCGAGGTCCTCGTACCAGTCGTGGTTGCCGGGTATCGCGTAGATCGGTGCCCGGTAGTCCTGGTAGGGGCGGAAGAACTTCGTGGCGTAGTCGTCCGCGCTGCCCACCGGGTAGATCACGTCACTGGCGACGACGGCGAAGTCCGTGCCCTGACTGATCTTCAGGAAGCCCGGTACGACGGCGTACTGGGGATCGTCGCCCTCGCCGGTGTCACCGATGACCATGAAGGAGAACCGGTCCGTCTCCGCGCGCCGGATCACCTTGTCTGCGGGCGCGCCGACCGCCTCGCGCTGTGCCACCCACCTGCTGCGGGTACGGCCCGTGGGATCGCCGAACCAGGAGGCCAGTACGCCGTTGCGGGCGGCCCACAGCGTCCTGGGATTGAGCCAGGAGAGCTTCTCGACGTGCTGTGGCATCAGCTGCTTGTAGTCGCCGCGTTCAGCGGTTCCCCAGCCGGCGCCCTGGGCGGTATCGCGTGAAGAGTCAGACACCGGTGAACCGTAACAACGATCAATTGGCGGACGGGAAGTGGGTGCGGGCGTCCGGTGCGGCGGATCGTCCGTGCCCGCGCACCTCAGGGTTGTACAAGGAGGTGCACGGTGCCCCGCCGTAACTCGCCGCGGGGCCGCAGCAGTCGGGCGCCGAGGACACGCCGTGCGAAACGGTCGCCTGATCAGCGGCGCTCCGGCCGACCCCGGCTCGGTGCGCCTGGAACCGCCGCCGCGGGTGCCGCCCGGCGCGGTGAAGCCACCGGCGGCTCCGGGCGCCGGGTCACCACTCGCGGCTGGGCGGCGGGGCCCACTGCGGCGCGGGCGGCGCTGCGGTCCCGTACTGGTCCTGCCGGGGTCGGGCAGGAGAGCTGCGGCCGCCGAACTGGGCGATGCTGTGCTGCGGAGCGGGTTCTGCCGCCTGGTCGGTGTCGGATGCCCGCCGCGAGGGCGCCGACTTGTTCCACTCGCCGTCGCCCAGCACCAGAAGCGGGTCGAACATGACCACCACACCGGCCAGCAGCAGGAAGACGGTCGGTCCCAGGAGCATGGGCAGCAGCAGGGAGCTGGGCGAATCCCCCGCCCAGGCCCCACTGTTGTTGCCGTGCACATGCACGCTGACGGCGGCCATGGCCGTGTAGTGCATGCCGGAGACCGCCACGCCCATGACCAGACTGGCCCCGAGACTCGTCATGAAGCCCCGGACGGTGACGGCAGCCCACAGGGCGGTGGTCGCCGCGACGATCGCGATGGCGACCGACAGGGCGACGGCGAGGGGGGCGTACTGGAAGTCCCCGTTGACCTGCACCGCAGCCATGCCCAGGTAGTGCATCGCGGCGACGCCGAGACCGGTGACCACGCCCGCGACGCCCAGCGCGGCCTTGCCGGCGCCCAGATAGCCGACGATGAACACGCCGATGCCGACCACCACGATCGACACGGCAAGGCTCAGCAGAGTGAGCCCGGTGTCGTAGCGGATCCCGGTCTCCTCGACCTGGAACCCGAGCATGGCGATGAAGTGCATCGTCCAGATCCCGCAGCCGATCGAGGCGGCGCCGAGCGCCAGCCAGCCGGGCTTCCAGGACGCCTCGTTGAGCAGGGACCGGACGATGCAGCGCAGTCCCAGCGCCCCTCCCAGACAGGCCATCAAATAGGCCGCCACCGGGGTCACCGCGCCATAGCGGAACCCGTCAATCGTGCCTTGCATGTGCCAACTCCCCCCAGAGCCAAGGCGATTTGTGGAGCCAAGGTCTACGGGTAAGAGTCGCGTAAACGCAAGGGCTTACCTTTGGTAACTGAATAACTCTCAACTCTCAGCGGTCAACTTCAGTCACACAGGGGCGAGTTCCGGCCATTCGGTGATCCCTTCGTCGACAGTGGTTCCGGGGGCGGGCTGCCCCGCCGAGGGGCAGCGTGATCGACCAAGGGTCGAGGCGCGAGTTTCCGCCGTGTTATCGAACACCCAAGCGCATGCCAGGCGTTGGGCAGCCGAAAGTCAAGAGGTGGCAAGGAATCAGTGAGGTCACTGATTCTTCACTTCGTATTTCTACCCGCATAGACCCGGTGGTGCTGTCATGCACACACCCGCCCGGAACCCCGGGCCCATCGCGGGAGAACCCCCATGCGCGCCATGCGCCGCCTCACCGCCACCACGGCATCCCTCACCCTCTCCGTCGCCGGCCTCATCATCGGCACCGGCTCGGTCGCGCACGCGGCCAGTTGCTCGCAGTCCTACCTGCCGCTGCCGGACCCGACCTGCCAGCCCGGCGCCTACAACCCCGACGTCACCCAGTCCACGATCGACACGACCATCTGCGTGTCCGGCTGGACCGCCACCGTGCGCCCCTCCACCTCGTACACCAACGCCCTCAAGGTCAAGCAGATAGCGGAGTACGGCTACTCGGACACCAGCACCTCGGACTACGAGGAGGATCACCTCGTTCCGCTCGAACTCGGCGGAGCCCCCAAGGACGCGGAGAACCTGTGGCCCGAGCCGCGGTACGGCGACGAGACCGCCGCCAGCAAGGACTCGGTGGAGAACAAGCTCAAGAAGGCCGTCTGTGCCGGCACCGTCAGCCTCGACGACGCCCGCAGCGCCATCGCCAGTGACTGGACCACCGCCCTGTCCTCCGTCGGCCTCAGCTGACCCTTCGGCGACACCACCCGGCGGTCTGCCCGTATCCCCAGCGGGCAGGCCGCCCCGTCGTACAGAGGGATAACCCTCGAATGGCCGCCCTCGTCTTGGCATGACCCGGTCAATCCTGTCATCCTCCTCCCCAACTGCCGCGCACCCCCCACGTTCTCATCACGCAGTGACGGTTCCGCACAGCTCGGCTCGTCCCGGTCAGCACACCCGTCTGCCCGGTCTGTCACCGGCCGCCCCACGCGGCCGCAGCAGTAGGAGAACGAGTGAGACGCATCCCCCGCAAGCGGACAGCGGTCGGAGCCCTGGTCTCCACCGCGGCCTTCCTCGCCGTCGGCATCCAGTCGGTCCCGGCGGACGCGAAGGCCGCCACCCCCCATCCCAGCCCCCTCCGCGCCGGGGGACTGGAGGCAGAACTGACCCCGGCGCAGCACGGCGCGCTCATCAAGAGCGCGAAGCAGCGGACGACCGCGACCGCCCGCACGATCGGGCTCGGCGGCAAGGAGAAACTGGTCGTCAGGGATGTCGTCAAGGACAAGGACGGCACCCTTCACACCCGCTATGAGCGTACCTACGCGGGTCTCCCCGTCCTCGGCGGCGACCTCGTCGTGCACACCCCGCCCGCCTCCCTGGCCACCGGCACGGTGAGCACGACCTTCAACAACAAGCACACCATCAAGGTCGCCTCCACCACCCCCGCCTTCACCGAGGCGGCCGCGCAGACCAAGGCACTCAAGGCCGCCAGGTCCCTCGACGCCCGGCGGCCCACCACCGACAGCGCCCGCAAGGTCATCTGGGCCGGCACCGGGACCCCGAAGCTCGCCTGGGAGACGGTGGTCGGCGGCCTGCAGGACGACGGCACGCCGAGCCGGCTGCACGTCATCACCGACGCCACCACCGGCAAGGAGCTCTACCGCTACCAGGGCATCAGGACGGGCACCGGCAACACCCAGTACAGCGGCACGGTCACGCTGAACACCACGCTGTCCGGTTCGACGTACCAGCTGTACGACACCACGCGCGGCGGCCACAAGACGTACAGCCTCAACAACGGCACCTCGGGCACCGGCACCCTGATGACGGACTCCGACGACGTCTGGGGGACCGGGTCGGGGTCCAACACGCAGACCGCGGGCGCGGACGCGGCCTACGGTGCGCAGGAGACCTGGGACTTCTACAAGAACACCTTCGGCCGCAGTGGCATCAAGAACGACGGCGTCGCCGCGTACTCCCGCGTCCACTACAGCACGGCGTACGTCAACGCCTTCTGGGACGACAGCTGCTTCTGCATGACCTACGGCGACGGCTCCGGCGGCACCCACGCGCTGACCTCGCTGGACGTGGCCGGCCATGAGATGAGCCACGGCGTCACCTCCAACACGGCAGGGCTCGACTACACCGGTGAGTCCGGCGGCCTCAACGAGGCGACCTCCGACATCTTCGGCACCGGTGTGGAGTTCTACGCCAACAACGCGTCCGACCCGGGCGACTACCTCATCGGCGAGAAGATCGACATCAACGGCGACGGCACGCCGCTGCGGTACATGGACAAGCCGAGCAAGGACGGCGGTTCCGCGGACAGTTGGTACTCCGGCGTCGGCAACCTCGACGTGCACTACTCCTCGGGCCCGGCGAACCACATGTTCTACCTGCTGTCCGAGGGCAGCGGCACCAAGACCATCAACGGTGTCACCTACGACAGCCCGACCTCCGACGGCGTCGCCGTCGCCGGCATCGGGCGGGCCGCGGCCCTGCAGATCTGGTACAAGGCGCTGACGACGTACATGACGTCCAGCACCGACTACGCCGGAGCCCGCACCGCAGCCCTCAACGCCGCCGCCGCGCTGTACGGCACCGGCTCCACCCAGTACGCCGGCGTCGGCAACGCCTTCGCGGGCATCAACGTGGGCAGCCACATCACCCCGCCCTCGTCAGGCGTCTCGGTCACCAACCCGGGCAGCCAGTCCGCGACCGTCGGCACCGCGGTGAGCCTGCAGGTCTCGGCGAGCAGCACCAACAGCGGCTCGCTGGCGTACGCCGCGACCGGACTGCCCACCGGCCTGTCGATCGACAGCTCCACCGGCGTGATCTCCGGAACGCCGACGACGCCCGGCACCTACAGCACCACCGTCACGGTGACCGACTCGACGGGCGCCACCGGCACCGCCTCCTTCACCTGGACGGTGAGCGCCGGCGGAGGCGGCACCTGCACCTCCGCCCAGCTCCTCGGCAACCCGGGCTTCGAGTCGGGCAACACCACCTGGACCGCGACCAGCGGCGTCATCACCAACGACAGCGGTGAACCGGCCCACGGCGGTTCCTACTACGCCTGGCTGGACGGATACGGATCCACCCACACCGACACGCTGTCCCAGTCGGTGACCATCCCGAGCGGCTGCAAGGCGACGCTCACCTACTCCCTGCACATCGACACGTCGGAGACCACCAGCAGCGTCGCCTACGACAAGCTGACGGTCACCGCCGGTTCGACGACCCTGGCGACGTACTCGAACCTCAACGCCGCCTCCGGATACACACAGAAGTCCTTCGACCTGTCGTCGCTGGCAGGCTCGACCGTCACCCTCAAGTTCAGCGGTGTCGAGGACTCCTCGCTCCAGACCAGCTTCGTCGTCGACGACACCTCGCTGACGACCGGCTGACCCCGCCCGCACGAATCCGGGCCTCATCCCGTCCGTCGCGGGGTGAGGCCCTTCGTCGTCAGTTGGACGGGTCGAGGGTCAGGTCCGCCTGCTGCGGGCTGCCGTCATGGACGAGCGACTCGTGGTTGCCGACGTCGTCGAAGGCGAACGCGTAGGCCTTGCCGTCGGCCATCTGCGCATGGATCGCGCGGGCGTACTGGTTGGTCACGGTGTCCTGGTAGAAGTTGGCCGAGGACGTGTCCGGCTGGTTGGGGTCGACGAGCAGCGTGGAGCGGTTGAAACCTGCGCACAGGGTGCGCGAAATGGGGCCGCGCACCCGGTCGTTGGGCGCATCGAGCAGTTTGTGGCAGCCGAAGACGCTGTCCGCGTCCGGTTTCTGGAAGGTCGTCACCACGTTGCCGGAGCCGTCGGTGAAGTTCATGACACCCCCGGCGACCTTGCCGTAGTACTTGGTGTCCGGGTGGTCGCCGAACGGTGTCACGGTGAGTGTCGACGATGCGTACTTCTGCCAGACGCGGTTGACGTAGTCGTCCATCACGGATGCCGGCAGCGCGCCGGACTCCAGTCCGTGGCCCGGTGCCAGCGCCCGCAGCACCGTCCCGTCGGAGCGGGTCTGGATCAGTCCGGCCCAGCCGCCGGGCTTCCCGCGCAGATCGTTCAGGACGCCGTTGTAGCCGCCCGACTTGAGGTGCCCGGTGGTGGCAGTGTTCCCGTCGGCCCCCTTCACGCCCACCGCGTAGGGCGCGGAGAACATGTCCACCTGTGTGCTGTTGAGCCACAGGCCGGAGTCGTTGAGCGTGTACTCGGACCAGTTGAACAGGATGTCGTGGTTCGGGTCGCTCGGGTTCTGCACGGCGGGCTGCACGAGACCGCCGGTGGTCAGCTTGAACACGAGCTTCTGCCCGTAGGAGAAGTAGATCCGCCCGGAGAACTTGGGGATCCGGATCGTCTTCGACCGGCCCGCGGCGGGTCCCGCGATCGACGCGTCCGGCGCGGGTGTCGGCGGGTTGCCGCCGGCCGGCCACGCGTGGAACGTGCCGTTCGCGTCCGCCCACCCCTGCTGTCCCGTCGAGAGCAGGGTGCCGATCGTGTAGACGTAGACCGCGTCGCCGCGGCCGGAGTTGTTGGTCACCTGCAGGGGGATCGTGTCGGGTACCGCCGCCTTGGCGGACGACGGCGCCTGGATCGCGATCACCGCGGCGATCAGTGCCGCTGCGGCTGTGGGGGCCGTCAGCCGGCGTGTGAGCTTGTGGTGCACGCTCCACCTCCGTGTGTGGGGTCACTCGAGGGGTTGGTCCGTACCTGTTCTTGAGAGCGCTCTCAAACTGGCACTAGGTTGCGTGCATGTCAACAAGTGAGACGTGGGCAAAAGGAAGGGCGCCCCCGGGACGAACCCGCGGGCGCCTGCGGCGACCTCTCAGAAGGTCCGCTGAAGAAGGTCGAGGAGCGCGTCCCAGTGCCGCTCGTCGGCCTCCTTGCCGTAGGAGGCGGTGTCCGCCTGCGTGTACCCGTGGTGCGCCCCCGGGTAGACCTCGCAGCGGTGCCGCACCCCTGCCGCGGTGAGCGCGTCCTCCAGGCGCTGGATCTGCTCCGGGGGCAGCGACGGATCGTTGTCGGCGTGGCCGAAGTACACCTCGGCGGTGATGTGTTCGACCACCGCGTGCGGGCTGTCCGGCCCCTCCGTCGCCAGCTGGCCGCCGTGGAACCCGGCAGCGGCGGCGACCCGCTCCGGGTAGGTGCCGGCGGTGAGCAGGGACAGCCGTGCGCCCATGCAGTAGCCGGTCAGCGCGACCGGGCCGTCCATGACCAGGGGGGAGTCGGCCAGCCACTGCAGATACGCTGCCGCGTCCCGCATGGCCGGGCCGGGCGTGACGGACTGGACCAGCGGACCGACCTTGCCCCAGATCTCCGGACGCTCCGCCGGGTCGATGAACTCCGGCAACTCGACGACCGGCGTCCGCCCGTGACGGTAGAACACGTTGGGCACCAGCACCGTGTGACCGGCCTCGGCGATCCGGTCGGCCATCGACTTCAGATGGGGGCGGATCCCGAAGGCGTCCATGTAGAGCAGGACGCCGGGCCGGGCACTGCCGTCCGCGGCGTGCGCCACATAGGCGTCTGCGACGCCGTCCTCGGTGGGGATGTCCACGGTTGTTCCCTGTACGGAGGTCATGGGGGGACTGCCTCTCTGCGCGCTCGGCGCCGACCAACTCTGGGCCCGACGGGCCGGTCGCGGTCATCGTTGCACGTGTCACTCAACCCCGTGAAAGGGCCCCCGGCCTCGGCGGACGCTGGAGCTCACTCGAACCGCGAAGTGTCCCCGGCCCCCCGCCGCACGATCTCCGCCTCGCCGCCGGAGAAGTCGATGACCGTCGTCGGTTCGGTGCCGCAGTCCCCGGAGTCGACCACCGCGTCCAGCACATGGTCGAGGCGGTCCTTGATCTCCCAGCCCTGCGTCATCGGCTCGTCCTCGTCGGGCAGCAGCAGCGTGCTGGACAGCAGCGGCTCGCCGAGCTCGGTGAGCAGTGCCTGGGTCACAAGGTGGTCGGGGATGCGCACACCGACCGTCTTCTTCTTCGGGTGCTGCAGCATCCTGGGCACCTCCTTCGTCGCCGGCAGGATGAAGGTGTAACTGCCGGGCGTCGACGCCTTGATGGCGCGGAAGACGTCGTTGTCGACCCGTACGAACTGGCCGAGCTGCGAGAAGTCCTGGCACACGAGGGTGAAGTGGTGCCGGTCGTCCAGGCGGCGGATGGTCCGGATCCGGTCGATGCCGTCACGGCTGCCGAGCCGGCAGCCCAGCGCGTAGCAGGAGTCCGTGGGATACGCGATGAGCGCGTCCGACCGGATGCTCTCGGCGACCTGGGCGATGGTGCGCGGCTGGGGGTTGTCGGGGTGCACGTCGAAGTACTTCGCCATCCGCCGAGCTTATGCCGTGCCGACCTTGGCGACGAACGCGGCGACGTTCCTGACGGTGCGCCGGATCTTCTCCTCCAGCGTGATCGTCTCCTGCAGCCGAGCCCCGATGCCTGCGTCCCGCTTGCCCCGTACGTACAGCGAGCAGGCCAGGTCGCTGCAGATGTAGGCGCCCACCGAGTTGCCCTGCTGACCGGCCCTGCCCGCCTTCGGCGCGACCATCAGCAGGACGCCGCCGGAGTGGGTGGTCAGGCACATGGAGCACATGCTGCGCCGTGCCTGCCCCACGGCGGGGGCGGAGCTGCGCAGCGCGACGGCTCTCGGCCGGCCATCGGTCCACTCGGTGACCAGGTACCCGCGGTCGGGGGCCTGGGGGTCGCGCCAGCCGAGGTAGTCCAGGTCGCCCCAGGGCCGGTCGGCCAGGTCACGCGGGACGGACAGGCGCCTGGCCTCGCCCTTGGTGCAGTTCACGAAGGCGGCGCGGATCTCTTGCTCGGTCAGCGGTTCCATGACTCCACGCTAAGTTGCCTAAATGCTTTAGGCAAATGCATAATCGATTACGGCGAGAGGAGGGCGGCCATGGTGCGTGTGGGGCTGACCACGGAACGGGTGGTCCGGGCAGGTGCGGAACTGGCGGACGAGGTCGGCTTCGACCAGGTGACCGTCTCCGAGCTGGCCCGCCGGTTCGACGTCAAGGTCGCGAGCCTGTACTCGCATGTGAAGGGCTCCCAGGACCTCAGGACACGGATCGCCCTGTTCGCCCTGGAGGAGCTCGCCGACCGGGCCGCCGACGCGATCGCGGGCCGGGCCGGCAAGGACGCCCTGATCGCCTTCGCCGACGCCTACCGCGACTACGGCAGGGAGCACCCCGGCCGCTCGGCCGCGGCCCGGCTGCGGCTGGACCCCGAGACCGCGGCCGCCAGCGCGGGCGTGCGGCACGCCCGGATGACGCGCGCGATCCTGCGCGGCTACGACCTGACCGAACCGGACCAGACGCACGCCGTACGGCTGCTTGGCAGCGTCTTCCACGGCTACTCGAGTCTGGAGACGGCGGGCGGCTTCAGTCACAGCGCCCCCGACTCGCAGGAGAGCTGGATGCGGATCCTGGACGCCCTCGACGCCCTGCTGCGCACCTGGCCCACCACACCCGCCCCCTGACCGACAGGCTGAGGACATGCCCACCGAGCACGACTGGATCACCACACCCGTCACCGCCGAACTGCTGCGCGGCGCCCTCGACGTGGAGCGCACCGAGCACGGCGTACTGCCGCACCGGCTGCCCGCCCGGGCCCGCGCCCAGTGCACCGATCCGCAGCTGGCCAGCGCCGAGTCCCAGCCGTCGGGCGTACGACTGGCCTTCCGCACGCGCGCGACGGCCCTCGAACTCGACGCCCTGCCCACCAAACGCGGCTACGTCGGCGCCCCGCCCCGTCCCGACGGTGTGTACGACCTCCTCGTCGACGGCCGCCCGGCCGGCCGGGGGAGTGTCACGGGCGGCAACACCGTGACCATCGACATGGTCGCCGGCACGGCCGAACTCCGGACCGGCACCATGGGCACGCTCCGCTTCACCGAGCTGCCCGACGGGGTCAAGGACGTCGAGATCTGGCTCCCGCACAACGAGACCACCGAACTGGGGACCCTGCGCACCGACGCCCCCGTGGAGCCCACCCCGCCCAGCGGCCGCAGGGTCTGGCTGCACCACGGGAGTTCGATCAGCCACGGCTCCGACGCGGCGAGCCCCACCACGACCTGGCCCGCATTCGCCGCCTCCCTGGGCGGCGTCGACCTGATCAACCTGGGCCTGGGCGGCAGCGCCCTGCTCGACCCGTTCACCGCACGCGCCCTGCGCGACACCCCCGCCGACGTGATCAGCCTCAAGATCGGCATCAATCTGGTCAACACCGACCTGATGCGCCTGCGCGCCTTCACCCCCGCCGTCCACGGCTTCCTCGACACCGTGCGCGAAGGACACCCCACGACACCTCTGCTGGTCGTCTCGCCCATCCTGTGCCCGATGCACGAGGACACGCCCGGCCCCAGCGTCCTGGACTTCACCTCCCTGAGCGACGGTCAACTGCAGTTCCACGCCATGGGCGATCCCGCGGAACGTGCGAACGGGAAACTGGCCCTCGGCGTCATCCGGGACGAGCTTGCCCGCATCGTGGCCCAGCGGGCGGCCGAGGACCCGAACCTGAACTACCTCGACGGCCGCGAGCTCTACGGCGAGTCCGACCACGCCGAACTGCCCCTGCCCGACCAGCTCCACCCGGACGCCGACACCCACCTCCGCATCGGCGAACGCTTCGCCTCACTGGCCTTCGCGGGCGGCGCCTTCGCCGACCGCACCGCTTGAAAGGCCCGCTTTCCGTCGCACGCACCCGTGGGTAGGCAACCACCGGGCACACGTGAGGTAACGTCCCCGACCGAAAAGCCGAGGTCGATGCGATGGAAGAGGAGAAGGCCGACATGGCTGGCCGAAAGGACGAGGCCCGCCCTGCGAAGGTGACGGGCGCCGACGGCGATCCGACGTGGGCGCAGGAACTGCTCGATCACCTGCGGCCCACGGCGCGGGACATCCGCCGGGTCGTCGCCTGGCTCGCGGACGCCGCGCAGGGGACGGCCTGCCTCCAGGACGGCACCGGGCGGCTTCTCGCCGGAACGCCGACACCGCTGGAGGAGAACCTTGTCGCGGACATCGTCTCCGGCCGGATCGCCTCCGCGGCCTGGGACGACACCGGACGCCATCTGCGGCTCGTCCGGGTGGAGCAGCCGCAGCCCGCCTCGGTCGGCGTACTGGCGGTGTCCCGGCCGGCCCCGTTCGACCGCCGGACCTCCGAGATCGTGACCCACACCGCCCAGGTGGTCGAACTCCTGCTCAGGGCACGCGAGTCGACCAGCGCCGGACGCCGGCTCCAACGCGCCACCTCCGATCTGCGGCTGGCGATCCTGCAACTCCTGATGGTCGAGGACACCGTCTCCGCCCGCCGCGTCGCCGCGGGTCTGTGGCCCGGCCTGCTCGACACCGACACCGCCTGCGTATACGTCCTCGAGGGCTGCGCCGAGGACCGCGACGAGCTGGCCCAGGAGTGCCTGAGCGTGACGGAGGAGCAGGTGCTGGTCGTGCGCTGTCCCGCCGTCGACGCGCACGTCATCGTCGTCGCTCCCGACGACGCGGGCGCCGGGGAACTGCGCTCCCTGATCGGCCGGCGGCCGGGCACCTTCCTCGGCGGCAGCGCCCCGCAGAGCCTCGCCCGCACCGGCACCGCCTACGGACAGGCCGTGAGCGCCCTCGCCGTCGCCCGCTTCCGGCCCGACAAGCAGGCCGTGTACGCCGAACGCACCCACCCCGAACGCCTCATGGACCCCGCCGGGCTGCACGGCTGGACGAACCACGTACTGCGCCCGCTCGACACCTTGGCGCACCACACCCGCGCCGAACTCCTCGCCACCACCCGGCTGGGCCTGGAGTTCACCGCCGTCAACGCCGCCAAGGTGCTCGGCGTCAGCCGCAACACCGTCCGCGCCCGCATGGAGCGCGTGGAGGCCCTGCTGCATGCGGACTTCTCCGATCTCGCTGCCCGTGCCGTCGTCCACCTCGCCCTCAACACCTGGATCGGCCTGTCGACGGAAGCGCACGAGACCGGCCCCGCCGCGCCGGGCCACCCCCGGCTCGGCGAACTGCTCGCCGGGCCCGCCCTGCGCACCTGGGCTGCCGACCTGCTCGACCGCCTCGACGCCGACGCCCGCGATCTGCGCCGCACCCTGCGTACCTGGATCGCCGCCGGAGGCAACGCCGAACGCGCCGCACAGATCCTGGGCGTGCACGCGCAGACGGTGCGGGAGCACGTGCGCAGCGCGGAACCCGTCCTCGAACGCCAACTGCTCGCCGCCGGCAGCGACCTGTACGAGGTCGTCCTCGCCCACCTGGCCCTCGGCGACCTCGAACAGCCCGAACTCCGCCGGGCGAACCGGGACCATCCGGACTCACCTGTGCACAGGTGAGCCGTGCGGACACCGCAGCGGGCACTGACACGGTTCACAACGGCTCGACCCGGCACGTAAGTTCGACGAACCGCGGGGGCACGACCGGAACGGGGGACCGGTCGGGCCCCCTCGCGTTCTACGCGCGCAGCCGCACCGGCACCTCCTGCCAGCCGAACGCGATGAACGACGGCACCTGCCGCAACTCGTCCTCGCCGACGGCCAGTCGTATCCCGGGGAAGCGCTCGAACAGAGCCGGCAGCGCGGTGAGCGCCTCCACCCGGGCGAGCGGAGCACCGATGCACCGGTGCACACCGATCCCGAACGACAGATGGTCCTCGGCCCCGCGTGCCGCGTCGAAGGTGCCCGCGTCCGCCCCGTAGTGCGCGGGATCCAGCCCCGCGGCGGCATACGTCGTGATGATGGCGTCGCCCGCCGGGATCGTGACGTCACCGACCACGATGTCGCGGACGGCGAACCGCAGCGGCAGCGAGGCGATCGACGGGTGCACCCGCAGCGTCTCGTCGACCACCGCCTCCCAGCCGATCTTCCCCGTGTGTACGGCGGCCAGCTGCTCGGGGTGCCGGAGCAGGGCGACGATCGCGTTGCCGATGAGGTTGACGGTCGTCTCGAACCCGGCGCCGATCACCAGCAGCAGCGTGTACAGCAGCTCCTCGTCGCTGAGCCGGTCGCCGTCCTCGTCCCGCACCCGGATCAGCTCGGTGGTCAGATCGTCCCCGGGGTGCTCGCTGCGATGGGCGATCAGGGCCGGCAGTACCGTCCCGATCTGCTGCTGCACGAACGTGGCGTGCTCCGGGCTCGGGTCGGAGGTGTCCATGATGGCCGCGATCAGCCGACGCGTGTCCTCCACCAACTCGTCCGGTACGCCGAACAGTTCGCAGATGATCCGCATGGGCAGGGGCTGCGCGAGAGCCGCCTTGACGTCGACCACCCCGCCGTCGGCGCCGGCTGCGTCCAGCGCGTCGAGCAGTTCCTCGGCGATCGCCTCCACCCGCGCCCGCATCGTCTCGGTGCGCCGGTGCGTGAAGCTCGGCGCCACCAGCTTCCGCAGTCGCGCGTGGTCCCCGCCGTACGTGGACAGCATGTTGACCACGCCCACCCAGCCCAATATCCAGCCCCAGGACGGGTGTTCACCGATCTCGGGCCACAGCTTCCAGTGCAGCCGGGGGTCCCTGCTGACCTGTGGGTCGAGGATCAGGTCCCTGAGCGTGTGGTATCCGGTGGGCGCCCAGGCGGGGATGCCGCCCGGCAGCTCGACGGGCACGACCGGGCCGAAGGCCCGCAGCCGGGCACTCTCACCGGGGATGTCGGCGCCGAACGGGTCGATGGCAAAGCGGTCGATGCGGTCGGTGACGGTCACGCGCAGCACGGTACACATCGTCACCGATGACTCTCGTACGGTTGAGCGATTATCCGCCACCGAATCACCGACCTTTTACTCCTTCTGTCTCAAGTGTCTGAATTTCCGTACGTGGGGCGTGAGTTGATGCGCGGCCTCGCTGTGGCGCCCTCCGGTGATGCCGACCACTCGGCATGGTTGTCGGATCATCGATTGGCCCATTCGGGGGGTGTACTCACCCGACCCGGTGAGCGTCGGCCGCCGCGCGTGTCACGGCCGCCGCCTCCACGTTGCCCCGGCATGAACCGAACCGCACTGGAGCCGTGCCGCCCGCTCGCAGGCCGACCTGCTCGTGATCCTTCGCCCGCGCCGACCCATGGGCCCGGTTCCGGTGCCTTCCCGCCGATCTACGCCCAGCTCGCCGCCGAGTGGCGGGCCAGGGGCCGTGCGGTGCCGGACCGCCCGGATGTCCAGTGGGCCTCCTTCGCCGACCTCTCGGACGGCGGAGACGCGTGATTCGATTGCTATGACAGGCGATTCCGCGGTGGCTGCTTGATGCGTCAATGTTTTCCGTTCTATGCTCCGAGGGTTCCGCCGTTCCTACAGTTCGGGGATTCCATGGACCGTGCCCGTTTGCAGCGCCTGCTCGCCCGCGAGAAGGAGCAGGCCGCGCATCGCTGCCCGCGTTCGAGGGATGCCTACGCGCGGGCCGACCATCTCTTCGGACGCGTGCCGATGACGTGGATGAACAAGACGGCCGGTGCCTTCCCCCGCTACCTGGCGACCGCCCGCGGCGCCCGTGTCACGGACATCGACGGGCACGAGTACGTCGACTTCTGCCTCGGGGACACGGGAGCGATGGCCGGTCACTCCCCGGCGGCGGTGGCCGATGCGGTCCGGCGCCGGTTCGCCGACCTGGGCGGTGCCACCGCGATGCTGCCCACCGAGGACGCCGAATGGGTCGGCGCCGAGCTGACCCGCCGCTTCGGCCTCGCCCGCTGGAGCTTTTCGCTGACGGCGACCGACGCCAACCGGTGGGCGATCCGGCTCGCCCGCGCCGTCACCGGCCGCCCCAAGATCCTTGTGAACAGTTACAGCTACCACGGCAGCGTCGACGAGTCCCTCATCGTCGTCGGACCCGACGGCAGGGGAGCGACCCGCCCCGGAAACGTGGGCGCCCCCTGTGACGTCACACTGACCAGCCGTGTCGCGGAATTCAACGACCTGGAACAACTGCAGCGCGAACTCGCCCACGGCGACGTGGCCGCCGTCCTGATGGAACCCGCCCTCACCAACATCGGCATCGTGCTGCCCGAGCCCGGCTACCTGGCGGGCGTCCGGGCGCTGACCCGCCGACACGGCACCCTGCTCATCAACGACGAGACCCACACCTTCTCCGCCGGCCCGGGCGGCTGCACCGCCGCCTGGGACCTGGAGCCCGACCTGCTCACCATCGGCAAGGCGATCGGCGGCGGCATCCCGGCCGGTGCGTACGGTCTGTCCGCCGAGCTCGCGGACCGTCTCCTCGGCCGCGCCGACCTCGACCTGGTCGACATGGGCGGCGTAGGCGGCACCCTGGCCGGCAACGCCCTCTCGGTCGCCGCCATGCGCGCCACGCTGGAACACGTCCTGACCGAGGACGCGTTCGCCCGCATGACCAAGCTGTCCGAACGCTTCGAAGCGGGCGTACGCGCGGGCATCGACGCGCACGCCCTGCCCTGGTCGGTCAGCAGGCTCGGCGCCCGCACCGAGTACCGCTTCGCCTCCCCGACGCCCTGCACCGGCACCGAGTCCGCAGCAGCCGTCGACCCCGAACTGGAGGACTTCCTCCACCTCTACCTGGCCAACCGGGGCATCCTGCTGACCCCGTTCCACAACATGGCACTCATGTGCCCGGACACCACCGACCAGGACGTCGACACCCACACCGAGGTCTTCGCCGCCGCCCTCGCCGCCCTGACCGGCTGAGCGGAACCGAGAGGACCGGGCGAGCCGGCCGGAAAAGGAGAAGGACGCACGTGGACGACATCGACCGGGCCATCCTGCGAGAACTGCAGACCGACGGGCGCATCGCCTACGCCGACCTCGGCCCCAAGGTCGGCCTCTCGGCGTCGGCGGCCCGCCAGCGCCTGCAGCGGCTGCTGGACTCCAAGGCCGTCCAGGTCGTCGGCGTCACCGACCCGATGTCCATGGGCGGCCAGGCCATGGCCCTGCTCGGCATCGGCGTGGACGGTGACCCGCGTGCGGTCGCCGACGAGCTGGCCGCGCGCTCCGAGGTCGTCTACGCCGTGCTGACCTCCGGCGGCTTCGACCTGTTCGCCGAGGTCGTCGCGCCGGGCCCGCGCGAACTGCTGGACTTCGTCAACGACGTCGTACGCCCCGTCGAAGGGGTCCGGCAGATCCAGTCGTTTCCGTATTTCGGCATCCACACCCACCGTTTCCTCTGGGACGTCGGCTGATTGCCCGGTGTGGGACGGGTACTCGGTCAGCCCGGGAAGGACTACAGGTGGAGGAGGCCCGTATGACCAGCAGCACGGAGACCGGCGGCGTGACCGGTACGCCGGACAGGGACTACAACCTCATCTGGTACGTCGAGGCGTGCCTGAGCAACGCCCTGCGCCTGGAGAGCTACATCCAGGACGCGGAACGCGAGAAGGACACCGAGGTGGCCGACCTGTTCCGCAAGGCCCAGGCGGACAGCCGCAAGGGCGCGGAAATCGGCAAGGGACTGCTGCGCGGACGCCTGAACGGCGGCTGACACCGGCTTCCCGACCTCAGGCCCGGCCTCCGTGATGTCACGGGCGGCCGGGTCTTCCGCATGCCCCAACTCCCGTTGGACACCCAGCGTTTACATGGTTCGGTTCGACGGGCCGAATGGAGTTGCTAGAGTGCTACTCGCCGGTAGCAAGCTGCACGGGGCGCGGGGGGCCGGCGTACCGCCACCACTCCCCGGACAACTGGTCGAGTCGCACAGTCCGGCAAGGGGGCCGGGCCGGTCGCGGCTGCCGCGCACACAGATCGCGCGGCGCTCGAACTCCAGTTCCCTGCCCACCTATTCAGACAGGTGAGACTCTTCCATGGCCCGTTCCCTGGTCGACTTACTGACCGAGCACGCCACCCACCAGCCCGACCGGACCGCATACCGCTACCTCGTCACCGGCGACTGCGACGGAGAGATCCAGGAGATCACCTACGCGTGGCTCGCCCGCCGTTCCCGCGCCGTCGCCGCCTGGCTGCAGGACCGTGGGCTGACCGGTTCCCGCGCCATGCTGCTGCACCCGCCCGGCCTGGAGTTCATCAGCGGCTACCTGGGCTGCCTCTCGGCCGGTGTCGTCGCCGTACCCGGCGTGCCCCCGCAGGGCCGGGCACACAACCACCGCGCCCTGACCCGTACGAGGCGCCTGCTGGCCGACGCGGACGCCAAGGTGATCCTCGGCGGCCGCGAAGTGATCACCGCCCTGGCCGGCCTGGCGGAGCACCTGCCCGAACTGGCCGGCATCGCCTGCGTCGCTACCGAGGACATCCCCGACGAGGCCGCCGACGCCTGGCGCGCCCCCGGCCTCACCCCCGACTCGGTCGCCTTCCTCCAGTACACCTCCGGCTCCACCTCCGCCCCCAAGGGCGTGGCCGTCACCCACGGCAACCTGCTCGACAACGAGCGGATCATCACCGAACGGATGGGCCACACCCCCGAGGTCATCGAGGAGTACGGCCGGGAACTGATCGTCAGCTGGCTGCCCGTGTACCACGACATGGGCCTCATCGGGCCGGTCCTGAACACCGTCTACCTCGGCCTCACCACCACCCTCTTCTCCCCGCTGCACTTCCTGCAGCGGCCCGACCGCTGGCTGAAGGCCATCAGTCACTACCGCCCCCACACCAGCGGCGGCCCCAACTTCGCCTACGAACTGGGCCTGAAGCACGCCACCGACGAACTCCTCGACAGCCTCGACCTGAGTGCGTGGAAGGTCGCCTTCAACGGCGCCGAACCGATACGCGCCGCCACCCTGCGCCGCTTCACCGAGACCTTCGCCCCCGCAGGCTTCCGCCGCGAGGCCTTCTACCCCTGCTACGGCCTCGCCGAGGCGACCGTGATGGTCACCGGCGCCTCCGTGGACGCCCCGCCGACTCTCCTCACCGCCGAGAACCTCGGCCCGTACGGGGACGGGGCGGACGCCGCCGCGGTCGGCTGCGGGCGCCCCGGCCCCGGCCTCACGGTGACGATCGCGGACCCCGAACAGGCCACGGAACTCCCCGAGGGCCAGGTCGGCGAGATCTGGGTGAGCGGTGCGAGCGTCGCGAAGGGCTACTGGCGCAACACCCTGGCCACCCGCGAAACCTTCCGCGCCACCCTGACCGGCCGGGAAGGCCGCTTCCTGCGCACTGGCGACCTCGGATTCCTGCGCGACGGCGAGCTCTTCGTCACCGGCCGCAGGAAGGACCTGATCGTCATCGACGGACGCAACCACTACCCGCAGGACCTGGAACTCTCCGCCGAGATGTGCCACCCGGCCCTGCGTCCCGGCTGCACCGCCGCCTTCTCCGTCCCCGTCGCCGAAGGAGTCGAAGGCGAGCAGGTCGTCCTCGTCGCCGAGGTGGCGCCGGACGCCGCGGGCGACTCGGAGAAGATCACCGATCTGATCCGCTGTGCGCTCGGCGAGGCCCACGGAGTCTCCGTACGCGACGTCGTCCTGGTGCACCCCGGCACGATCCCCAAGACGTCCAGCGGGAAGATCCAGCGCCACGCGACCCGGGCCGCCCACCTGGCCGGCGCCCTCTCCTCGGTCACCGCACCCGCCGCGCGCTGACACCGCCCGTCTCCCCGCGCCGCCGTGCGGCCCAACCCCCGTACATCGCCTGTCCGTTCGGCCGATCAGGGCGCTGTCACGTCTCCACACCGGCCGAATCGCCCGTACGGAAAAACACACCGAGCCCGAGTTCACGAGGACACCTGCCCAGATGCCTGCGAACGAGTCCGTGAAGCAGTCCACCGAGCCGTCCCTCACCACACCGCAGAGCGTGCGAGCCTGGCTGATCTCCTCGGTCGCGGAGGCGGCCGGGCTCGACCCGCTGACCGTCGACCCGCACCGGCCGATCGCGGAATTCGGCCTGGGATCACGCCAGTTGGTGACGCTGGCAGCGCAGTTGTCCGATCGGACCGGCCGGTCGCTGAGCCCTTCGCTGGTCTTCGACCACCCGACCGTCGCGGCGCTGGCCGAGGCGGTGTCCGGTGACCCGCCCGCCGCGATCGCGACAGGGACGGCCGGCCCGGCGCGGTCCGACACGTGCGCGCGGGCCGACGACGACATCGCGATCATCTCCATGGCCTGCCGCTTCCCGGGCGGCGCCGACGACCCCGAGGCGCTGTGGCGGCTGCTGGCCTCGGGCGAGGACGTCATCACCGAAGTGCCGCCCGGCCGTTGGAACACCCAGGGACTGCACGACCCGGACCCGGAAGCCACCGGCACGGCGTACTCGCTGCGTGGCGGCTACCTCACCGGCATCGACCGTTTCGACGCGGCCTTCTTCGGGATCTCCCCGCGCGAGGCAGCGGCCATGGACCCGCAGCAGCGGCTGCTGCTGCAGACCGCCTGGGAGACCGTCGAGCGCGCCGGGATCCTGCCGGGGACGCTGAACGGCAGCTCGACCGGCGTCTACGTCGGCCTGTACGACAGCGGCTACCTCGCCTCCGCCTCGCTG
Source organism: Streptomyces guryensis (assembly GCF_021261325.1). GTDB lineage: Bacteria > Actinomycetota > Actinomycetes > Streptomycetales > Streptomycetaceae > Streptomyces > Streptomyces guryensis. The sequence goes on from NZ_JAJSBI010000032.1 coordinate 67,917, forward strand.
GGGCAGCTCGACGGCCATGTCGGCACGGGTTCGGCTTCCAGTGTGGCCTCCGGGCGCATCGCCTACTCCCTCGGGCTGCAGGGGCCGGCGGTCACCGTCGACACGGCCTGCTCGTCCTCGCTCGTCGCCCTGCACCTGGCGGCGCGGGCGCTGGCGGCCGGCGAGTGCGACCTCGCGCTGGCGGGTGGCGCGTCGCTGCTGGTGACGCCCCGCGCGCATGTCGAGTTCAGCAGGCTGCGCGGGCTGTCGCCATCCGGGCGGTGCAGTCCGTTCTCCGCCGAGGCGGACGGCGTGGTGTGGGCCGAGGGCTGCGGCCTGGTGCTGCTCAAGCGGCTCGCCGACGCGCGCCGGGACGGCGATCGCGTCCTTGCCGTGATCAAGGGTTCAGCGATCAACCAGGACGGGCGCAGCCAGGGGCTGAGCGCGCCGAACGGCCCGGCGCAGGAGCGGGTGCTGCGTGCGGCCCTGGACGCGGCCGGGCTGCGACCCGGCGACCTGGACCACGTCGAGACCCACGGCACCGGCACCCCCCTCGGTGACCCCATCGAAGTCCGCGCGCTGGCCGCCGTGTTCGGACCGGGCCGCCCCGCGGACCGCCCCCTCGCCATCGGGTCGCTCAAATCCAACATCGGTCACGCACAGGCCGCAGCGGGCATCGGCGGCGTCATCAAGACCGTGCTGGCCCTGCGGCACGGCGTGCTTCCCGCATCGCTGCACGCCTCCGCCCCGACCGGGCACGTCGACTGGGCGGAGAGCGGCCTGCGTCTGGTCACCAGCCCCCGGGCGTGGCCCCGGGACGCGGAGCGGGTGCGGCGGGCCGGCGTGAGCGCGTTCGGCATCAGCGGGACGAACGCGCACGTGGTCCTGGAGGAGGGGCCGCAGGACCCGGGACAGCCCATCGCCGACGAGCCGACGGGGCAGACCCGATTCCCGCTCTCCGCCCGCAGCCCCGAGGCCCTTCGCGGACAGGCGGAACGTCTCCGGCATGCGCTGACCCGGCAACCGCGGCTGCCGCTGTCCGCCGTGGCGTCGACACTCACCCACCACCGCACGCACTTCGAGCACCGGGCCGTCGTCCAGGCGGACGGCCGCGACGGACTGCTCGACGCCCTGCGCGGTCTTGCGGCGGCAGAGCCGGATCCAGAGCTGACGATCGGCCCCCAACAGGCGCTCCCGGACGGGAAGTTGGCCTTCGTCTTCCCCGGCCAAGGTGCCCAGTGGACCGGCATGGCGCGTGATCTGCTCGACAGCGACCCGGTGTTCGCCGACGAACTCGACCGCTGCGACGCGGCCCTGCGCCCGTTCACCACCTGGTCGGTCGCGGCGGTTCTGCGGGGCGATGCCGCCGCCCCCGCGCTGGAGCGCGTGGATGTCGTCCAGCCGGTCCTGTTCGCCGTGATGGTGTCCCTGGCCGCCGTGTGGCGGGTGCGCGGCATACGGCCGGACGCGGTGGTCGGGCACAGCCAGGGCGAGGTCGCCGCGGCCTGCGTCGCCGGGGCGCTCAGCCTCAACGACGCCGCCGCCGTGGTCGCCCTGCGCAGCCAGGCCCTCACCGAGCTGTCCGGCACCGGCACCATGGCGGTCGTCGCCCTCCCGCACACCGACGTCGGGCCCCTTCTCGGCGAACTGGACGGCCGGATCTCGGTCGCCGCCGTGAACAGCGGCCGCTCCACGGTGATCGCCGGCGACGTCGAACCACTCGAAGCACTCCTGGCCGACCTCGATCGGAGACAGGTGTTCGCCCGCCGCCTCGACGTCGACTACGCATCCCACAGCACCCACGTGGACCCGGTCCGCGCGACGATCCTCGACGAACTCGACGGCGTCACCACGTCTCCGACGTCCGTCGCGTGGTACTCGACGGTCACCGGCGAACCGGTCACGGAAGAGCTGGACGCCGGGTACTGGTACGCCAACCTGCGCGAACCGGTCCGCTTCGGGCCGACCGTGCAGCGGATGGCGGCCGACGGCTACCGCTGCTTCGTCGAACTGAGCCCCCACCCCTCCCTGCTCACCGCCCTCACCACCGTCGGCGAGGAGTACGGCCACGACCTCGTCGCCGTCGGATCGCTGCGCCGCGACGAACCAGGACCCGCCTGCCTGGACCGGGCGGCCGCCGAGCTCCACGTCCGGGGCCGCCCCGTCGACTGGCGACGCCTCGTTCCCGCTACAACGGCCGCCGATCTTCCGACCTACGCCTGGGACGCCCAGCGACACTGGACCGAACCCGACACCGCCCCAGCCGGACCCGCCCTCTTCGACCGCGCCGACCATCCTGTACTCGGCATCCAACTGCAGTCGGCCGACGCATCCCGCTGGACCTTCCGCAACGAGTGGTCCCCGGCCACCGCCCCCTGGCTGCCGGACCACACCGTGTTCGGACAGACGGTGGTGTCGGGCACCACCTTGATGGAGCTGTGCCGCGCCGCGCTCGCTGTCGCCCGCCCGGATGCTCCGGGCGACCTGGCCGACCTGCTGCTGCTCGCGCCCGTGATCCTGCCCGCCACCGGCACGGTCGAGGTGTCCGTCGAGGTGGACACCTCGGCCCCCGTACCGGAGATCACCGTGCACAGCCGTCCGCGCGGCCGGGAGACGGCGGGCTGGACCCTGCACGCCACCGCGTCGGCAGCCGAACCGGGCCCCGAAGCGAGTGAGACCCCACCGGCGTGGCCGACCGCGGCTGAGGATGCCTGGGGCGAGGAGACGTACGACCGGCTCGCAGCGATCGGGCTTTCCTACGGCCCTGCCTTCCGCGGCGTGCGGTCGGTCGCCGTGACCGGCGACGACGAACTGCTGGCGAGGCTCGCGCTGCCACCCGTGACCGGGGACGCGGCCGATGCGTATCCGGTTCATCCGGCCCTGCTGGACGCGGCGTTGCAGGTGGCCGCCGCGTTCGACACGTCCGCCGGGCGGGCGCTGCTGCCGGTGGCCGTGGGCCGCTGCGTCCTGCCGCCGGGCGGTTCGGGCGAGCTGACCGCGGTGGTACGGCGCACCCGCGGCTCCGGAACGGACTCCGTCCTGGACGTGACGCTGTGGGACGCGGACGGCATCCCGGCGGGCCGCCTGCAAGACGTACGGCTGCGGGCCGTCGACCCGGCAGACCTGCGCGCGGGCTCGGAGCACGCCCGGCACCTGTACGAAGTGGCGTGGACGGCGCCGCCCGAGGCGCCGGTTGCAGACGGGCAGGCGGCCTGGACGGTGATCGGCGACCGTTCGGACCCGGAGGTCGCGGCGGTCGTACGCGGCCTCACGGCGGCGGGAGCCGAGCTGCGCGAGTCGGGCGCCGGCGTCGTCGTACGGCTCTGGCCGCGTCCGGCGGCGAACACCGAACCGGCCGCTGCGGCAGGCGAGTTGGCTGCCAGGGCGCTGAAGGAGGCGCAGGAGCTCATCGCGCTCGCGCCCCACGAGGTGCCCGCGCGGACCCTCTGGGTGACCCGTGGGGCGGTCGCGGCCGGTGAGTCCGACACGGTGCCGGGCCTGGCCCAGTCGGTCCTGTGGGGCCTGGCCCGCAGCACCCGCAGCGAGCACCCGGACCTCGGACTGACCCTGCTCGACCTCGACGACGGCATCGACGGGGATGATGTCGCGACCGCGACCGCGACCGCGATTGCGGCCGCTGTCGCGCACGCCGATGAACCCGAACTCGCCCTGAGGGAAGGCGAGTTGCTGGCTCCGCGACTGGTGCGCGCCCGCTCGGCTGACGCGCTGCGGATCCCCACCGGGGACTGCTACGAACTGACCGGCCTCCCGGCCGGCGTCGCCCTGCGCGCGGCGGCGCGCCCGGCGCTCGGGCCGGCCCAGGTGCGGATCGAGCTCCACGCCGTCGGCCTGCATGCCCAGCTCACCCCCTGCGCCGGTGTGCTCACCGAGGTCGGCCCGGAGGCGGAGGGCCTGGCGCGCGGCATGCGGGTCGCCGTCCTCACCGACGCCACGCCCGGTTCCGAACTGGTCGCGGACGCGCGGCTGGTCGCCGTGGTTCCGGAGAACCTGCCGTTCACGACCGCGGCCGCCGTGTCCCTCGCGCAGGCGGCCGAGGGCGAGCGGCTGGCCGAGGCCCTGCGCGCCACCGTCCACGCACCGATTCGCCCGCTGGTCTTCCCGGTCACCGCCGCACGCGAGGCGATACGCCGCCGGAAGGCGTCCGGCCGCCCCGTCGTCCTCGACCTCGTCGGCCGCCCCGCCCCCGTGCCCAGCGACGGAACGGTGCTGATCACCGGCGGCCTGGGCGCGGTGGGCCGGCAGATCGCCCGCCTGCTGGCCGAACAGGGTGTCCCCCGGCTGCTGCTGACCTCCCGGAAAGGAGCGGCCGACCCGCGGGCCGCCGAGGTCATCGCGGAGCTGGCCGCGCTCGGTGCCGACGCGGAGGTGGCCGCCTGCGACGTCTCGGACCCGACCGCCCTGGCCGGCGTCCTCGACGGCGTCGAGGACGCCTTGCCGCTCCGCGGTGTGGTGCACTGCGCCGGAGTCCTGGCCGACGGCGTGGTCGCCGAGCTGACCCCCGAACGACTCGCGCAGGTGCTGCGCCCCAAGCTCGACGGCGCCGCCCATCTGCACCGGCTGACCGCCGAGCTGCCGCTGGAGCTGTTCCTGCTGATCTCGTCGGCCGCCGGCGTCGTCGGCAACGCCGGCCAGGCCAACTACGCGGCCGCCAACGTCTACCTCGACCAACTGGCCCACCACCGCAGGGCGCTGGGCCTGCCCGCCGTCTCGATCTCCTTCGGCGCCTGGGCCGGCGAGGGCCTGGCCGCCGAACACGCCGACCTGGAACGGATGGCCCGCCTGGGCCACCGCCCTCTCACCCCCGAGCAGGGCCGCGCACTGGTGGAACTCTCCCTGCGCCGCGGCACACCGCACCTGCTCGCCTCGCACCTGGACCTGCCCCGTCTGCGCGACAACGCGGCGGCCACCGGGGCACTGTGGACCTCCCTGCTGTCCCGGCCCCGCCCCGACCGGCACGCCGGCCGCGGACTCGCGGACCGGCTGGCCCGGTTGCCGGAGAGCGAACGCGCCGACCGGCTCCTGGAGTTGGTGTGCGAAGAAGCGTCCCGCGCCCTGGGCCTGCCCTCGGCCCGGTCCGTCCGCCCCGACCAGCCGCTGCGCGACCTGGGCATGGACTCGGTGACGGCCGTCGACCTGCGCAACCGACTCGGCACCCGCCTCGGCGCCCGACTGCCCGCCACCCTGCTCTTCGACCACCCCACGCCCGCCCGCCTCGCCGATCACCTGCTCGCCACCGCGCTCGCACCGGATGGCGGCAAGCTCCGCCGGACCGCGCCGCACGCGCAGCAGCCCCGCACGACGGCATCGGCGTCCGACGAGCCCGTGGCCGTCATCTCCACGGCCTGCCGCCTGCCCGGCGCGGTCGACTCCCCGCAGGAGCTGTGGCGGCTGGTCGCGGAGGGCCGCGACGCGGTGGGCCCGTTCCCGGCCGGGCGCTGGGACGTGGAGTCGCTGTACGACCCGGACCCGGAGGCGCCGGGCAAGTCGTACGCCCGCGAAGGCGGCTTCCTCGACGACATCGACTCCTTCGACGCGGCGTTCTTCGGCATCACACCGAAGGAGGCCGCGGCCATGGACCCGCAGCAGCGGCTGCTCCTGGAGACGGCCTGGGAGTCCGTGGAACGCGCCGGGATCGTGCCCGCCGCACTGGCGGGCAGCACCACCGGCGTGTACGTCGGCATGTTCGCCGGCGACTACCTCGCCGGATCGAGCCTGGACCAGCTGGACGGCTACGTCGGCACCGGCTCGGCCCTGAGCGTGGCCTCCGGCCGGCTCGCCTACACCCTGGGGCTGAACGGCCCGGCCCTGACGGTGGACACGGCCTGCTCGTCCTCCCTGGTGGCGGTGCACCTGGCGGCGCAAGCGCTGCGCGCCGGCGAGTGCGACCTGGCCCTGGCGGGCGGGGTGACGCTCATGGTCACTCCGCAGACCTTCGTGGAGTTCAGCCGTCTGCGCGGCCTGTCCCCGACCGGCCGGTGCCGCTCCTTCTCGGATGCCGCCGACGGCGCGGTCTGGGCCGAGGGCGCCGGCATGGTCGTACTGAAGCGGCTGAGCGACGCCCGCCGCGACGGAGACGAGGTACTGGCCGTGCTGCGCGGCACCGCGGTGAACCAGGACGGCCGCAGCCAGGGACTGTCCGCGCCGAACGGCCCGGCGCAGGAACAGGTGATCCGGCGGGCCTTGGAGCTGTCCGGGCTCGGACCGGCCGACATCGACTACGTCGAGGCGCACGGTACCGGCACGACACTCGGTGACCCGATCGAGGCGAACGCCCTCGCAGAGGTCTTCGGCGCCTCGCGCCCCGCCGGCCGTCCCCTGTTCCTGGGCTCCCTCAAGTCCAACATCGGCCACGCGCAGGCGGCTTCGGGCGTCGCTGGGATGATCAAGGTGATCCAGTCGCTGCGGTACGGGATGCTTCCGCGCACCCTGCATGCCGAGACCCCCAGCCGACATGTGGACTGGGCCGACAGTGGGCTGCACGTGCTCAGGGAGCCGGTGGCCTGGCCGGCGGGCGAGCGGCTTCGGCGGGCCGGAGTGAGCGCCTTCGGCATCAGCGGAACCAACGCACACGTGATCGTGGAGGAGGCTCCGCCGGTCGACACTCCCCTCGCGAAGGACGAATCCGCGCCGGTCAAGCGGCTGTTCGTGCTGTCCGCACGCACCGAGGACGCGGTACGCGGACAGGCCGCACGGCTCGCCGAGCACGTGACCGGCGACGTGGCCCTGCCTGACGTGGCCCACACCCTGGCGCTCCACCGCAGCCACTTCGAGCGGCGAACGGCGATGGTCGCGGGCGACCGGGACGAACTGCTCGTGGAACTGACCGGGTTGACCCGTGGACGAAAGCCACTGGCGCCGCCCCGGGAGGAGCCATCGGGCAAGGTGGCCTTCGTGTTCGCCGGGCACGGCGGCCAATGGCCCGGCATGGGCGTGCAGTTGACGGCAGACTCGGACGCCTTCCGTCAGGAGCTGATCCGTGTGGACGAGGCGGTCCAACGGCACACGGGCTGGTCCGTCCTCGACGTTTTGCACGCGCCGGAGGAGATCGCCCCGCTCGGCCGGACCGAGTACCTGCAGCCGACGCTGTTCGCCGTCAACGCGGCCCTGGCCGCAGCCTGGCGCGGACTCGGCGTCGCACCGGACGCCGTGGTGGGACACAGCCTGGGCGAGATCGCCGCCGCATACAGCGCGGGCGCCCTGACGCTGGAGGACGCCGTGGCAGTGGTGTGCGGCCGCGCGCAGGCGGCCGCACCGCTGGTCGGCAAGGGCGGCATGCTCGCCCTGGAGCTCCCGCGCACGCAAGTGGAGGAACTGCTGAAGCCGTATGCGGGGCGGCTGTTCGTCGCGGCGCTCAACAGCGGCCGGTCCACGGCCGTTTCCGGCGCCGCTGACGCGCTGGGCGACCTGCTCGGTCAATGCCAGGAGCAGCAGATCTCCGCCCGACGGCTGTCCACTCCGTTCGCCTCGCACACCCCCCTGATGGCAGCGCTGCGCGACGACCTGCTCGGCCGCATCGGCACCGTCCGGGGCACAGCGACCGCGACGCCGCTGTACTCGACCGTGTCGGCAGAGCCCGTGCCGGGAGAACGGCTGGACGCCCGGTACTGGTACCGCAACCTCAGTGAGCCGGTCCGCTTCGGCGACACGATCCGGCACATGCTGGACGACGGATACCGGTACTTCGTGGAGCTCAGCCCGCATCCCTCGCTCGGCTCCTCCATCGAGGCGGTCGCCGCCGAAGCCGGAATCGACGCCGTGAGCATCGCCTCGCTCCGCCGCGAAGAAGGCGGTCTCGACGACCTGCTGTGCAGGGTGGGGGAGTTGTACACGGCCGGGCACACCCCCGACTGGCAGGCACTCTTCCCGGCCGGCCGCCGCGTCGACCTGCCCACCTACGCCTTCGCCCGCGAACGCCACTGGCGCACACCGGCATCCCCGACGGGCGGCGGCGTCTCTCCGCTGCTGGGCACCCACATCGAGGCGAGCGACGAGGCGGACCGCCACATCTTCCAGACCGAGATCGACCTGCGCGACGGCCGCTTCGCCTATCTCGCCGACCACCGCGTCACCGGCGAGGTCTGGCTGCCCGCCGCGGCCTTCCTGGACATGGCGCTCGAGGCCGCATCCGCCGTGGCGGGCGGCGGTGCACTGACACTGGGAGACGTCAGTTTCGACCAGCCGCTGCGACTCGACCCGCGGCGGCCGGTACGGCTGCAACTGGTCCTGCGGCCCGCCGAGGACGGCTCCCGTCACTTCACCATCGCCTCGGCCGCGACCTCCGCGCGCTGGGAGCGGCATGTCACCGGCCGCGTCACCCCCGTCACCGGCGACCGAGCGTCGGACGAGCGTGAATCGCCGACTGCCCTGCGCGAACAGTGCGGCCAGGAAGCCGATCTGTCCGCCGTCTACACCCGACTCGCCGCCCTCGGCATCGAGTACGGCCCCGCCTTCCGCGGCCTGGAGCAGGGCCGTTGCGGCGGCACGGCCGCGTGGGGAAGGCTTGCCCCGCGGCCGGCCGCCGGCCACCTGCTGCATCCGGCGGTCCTCGACGCCGCGTTCCACACGGCCGCCCTGCCTCACGACGCGCCCGAGGGCCGCGCCTTCGTGCCCGCCGCAGCCGCACGGCTGCACTTCACCGGACGCGGCACCACTCCCGCATGGGCGACGTGCCGTCTGCGCTCCGTGGACGGCGACCGGGTGACCCTGGACCTGCGACTGTACGACGACGGCGAGCAACTCCTCCTCGCCGTCGAGGAGTTCGAGCTCGCCGCGCTCTCCCCACTGGACGGCGCGCTGTTCGAAACCCGCTGGCAGCCGCGCCCGCCCGCCAAACAGGTCCCAGCTCATGGCAGCTGGCTGATCCTTGCCGACGAGACGGGCGTCGCCGCCGAACTCGCCGACCGCCTCGCCGCCGCTTCGGTACCCCATGTGATCGGCCGCAGGGCCGAGGCATACGACGTCCAGGGCCCCGGCCGGTACGTGCTGGACCCGGCCGATCCGCAGCACCTGAACCGCCTCTTCGACGACGCCTTTACGGACGCGGGGCCGGAGCGCATCGTGCAGCTGTCCGCGCTCGACGCCCCGGCGATCGGCGATGCGCGCACCGCCCGGGAAGCGGCGCGGCTGTGCTGTCTGAGCACCCTGCATCTGGTACGAACGCTCGCCGACCGGGTGCAGGGTGAGGCCCCCCGCCTGTTCACGGTCGTCCGGGGCAGCCAGGCCGCCGGAGACAGCACGCACGTGACCCGCCCCGCACAAGCCCTGGCCTGGGGTTTCGGCCTCGCGGTCGCCCAGGAGCACCCGGAACTGAAGACCACCCTGATCGACCTGCCGCCCACGGACGGCGTCGACGCGCTGTGGAAGCAACTGCGGCACGCCGACGACGAACGCCTCGTCGCGCTGCGCGGCACGGGCCGCATGGTGCCGCGCCTGGCCCGCACCCGCCCGGACGCCGGCGTCGAAGGCGCCACCCCGGGCGGCGTCCCCCTGATCACCGGCGGTCTCGGCGGCCTCGGCCGCGTCGTCGCCGAGCGGCTGGCACGGCGCGGCACCCGCCGGCTCGCCCTGCTGGGCCGCAGCGCGCCGAGCCCGCAAGCCGCGGCCTGGATCAAGGGCATGGAAGAGCGCGGGGTCACCGTGCACCTCGCCCGCGCCGATGTGGCCGACCGCGAAAGCCTGACGGCCGCCCTGGACACCGTACGACGGGAAGCCGGACCGATCACCACGGTCGTCCACACCGCCGGCGTCCTGGACGACGCCACGGTCGTCACACTGACCGACGAACGCGTCCTGAACGTCCTGGCCCCCAAGGTGCTGGGCACCACCCTGCTCACCGAACTCGTCCCCGAGGCCCGGAACCTCATCCTGTTCGCCTCGGCGGCCGGCCTGCTCGGCTCGGCCGGCCAGAGCCCCTACTCGGCGGCGAACGCCTTCCTCGACGCCTGGGCCCACCACCTGTCCCTTGCCGGGAGGAGGGCCCTGAGCCTGGACTGGGGCGCGTGGACGGGCGTCGGCATGGTCGCCGGCTCCGCCACCCGAGCCGCCGAAACCAGCCGGTCCGGCCTCGTCGCCTTCACCCCCGCCGAGGGCGGCGAACTGTTCGACCGTGTCCTCGCCACCGAACGCCGCCAACTCGCCCCCCTCGCCCTCGACTGGGAGCTGCTGGCCCTCGACCCGGACGCCGCACGCACGCGCCCCCTCCTGGCCGGCCTGGCCACCGTCCCGGCAGACACGGGAGACTCCGACGACCTGGTCAAGCAGGTGTTCACGGCGACGACGGACGAACAGCGGACGAAACGGCTCGAGGCATACGTACGCGCCAGGGTCGGCCAGGTCTCCGGCGGCACCGTCGACGCCTCCGCCACCACGGCCCTGAAGGAACTGGGCCTGGACTCCCTCATGCTGGTGCGGCTGCGCAACGCCTTCGCCCGCGAGCTGGGCGCCGAACTCCCGTCCGCCGCGGTCTTCTCGGCGACCGACATCCGAGGTCTCGCCCAAGCCCTGGCCACGGCCCTGCCCGAACGCAGCACCGTCGCGCGACAGACCGAAACGCCCACGGAGGTGCCGGAGAGCGCACAGTTCCCGGCAACCCGCGACGTCGTCCGCCTGCTGCGCAGCGCCCGGCCCGACATGCCGGCCGCGGCCCATGCCATCGGCCTCGCCGTACGGCTCACCACGCCGACCACCCGCGAGACGCTCACCGCCGTCGTCACCCGCCTGGCCGCCCGGCACGCGGCGCTGCGCACCGCGATCGTCACAGGCGACGAAACGGGCAGGCAACTGCGTGTGGAGCGGGAGCCCGCACAGTCGCTGCTGCGCTGGACGGCCGCCCCCGCAGCCGACGAATCCGACGCCGCCGACCGCCTGCGCCGCCTGCTCGAACCGCCGTTCGATCTCACGCAGCCCCCGCTGTGGCGGTTCGAGCTCCTCGACGGCGGCGAACGCGGCCAGATCCTGCTGTACGGCGCCCACCACGCGGTGAGCGACCTCCAGTCCCTGCTGCTGGTCGCCGCCGAGCTCGACACGGAACTGTCCGGCACCACCCTCCCGGGCACCGTCACCAACCGTGACGTGGGCCTCCTGATCGAGGCCCAGCAGCCGGCGGACGGCCCCGGAAGCGGTGCGGACGGGTGGCGCGAGGCATTCCAGGGCAGTGAGCGCCTGGACCTGACGCTCACTCATCCCCGTCCGGCCGCACGCTCGTACCGTGCCGGCAGCGTGAGCGTGGCGATCCCCGACGGCCTCATGGAACGGGTGTCGGCGGCCGCGAGCGGCCTCGCCGTCACACCCGCCGCGTTCTGCCTGGGCACCCTGACGGTACTGCTGGCCAGGCTGCGAGAGCGGGATCGCTTCGTCCTCGCCGTACCGGTCGACACCCGTATCCACGCCGACGCGTACGAGGCGGTGGGCTTCTTCGGCGTACCGGTGCCCTTCCCGGCCGAGGCGAGGGCGCAGGAGCGGATCGAGGACGTGCTGCGCCGCACCGACAGCCGGCTGGAGAAGGTCCTCACGAAGGGTGCGATGTTCTCGGACGTCCTGCCGGTGCTGGCCAGGCAGAGTCTGTACCGGTCCGACGCGCCGCTGGTGGAGGTGTACTTCAACTACGTCCGTGCCGCGGGCAGCCTCACCGGACTCGACGTGCTGCCGGCGGGGACGGGCTACTCCGACCTCGACCTCATGATCACCGTGACGCCGGAGGCGGGCCGCATCCGGCTCGACCACAACCTCGACATCATCGACACGGCCGCGGCCACCGGGCTGGGGGAGGAGTTGGTGCGGCTGCTCGCGCAGACGGCGGAGGACGCCACGCGAACGGTAGCGGTAGCCGCGACGGCTGCCGTCGAACGGCCGGTGCCCGGCGCGGAGGCCACTGCGGCAGCCGACCCGCGCCCCGCGCTCGCCCTCGCCGCCACCTTCGCCCTCGGCCACCTGCCCGCGATGTGCGAGGCAGCCCTCGACGACGGGATGCCGGACGGCTCCGCGACGACCATCGCGGAAGCCCCGTACCACCATGTGCTGGCCGGCCTGCGGGATCCTTCCGGCGTGTTCGCCGACCCGGCCACGGCAGTGGGCGTGGTGCTGCTGCGGGCGGCAGACCTGGAGCGGTTCGGACCGGTGGACGACACGCTGCTCGCCGAGCTGCGCACCGCTTACCCTGCGACCCTGCGCGCCCTGGCCGAGCGCACCCGCCGGCCGCTGGTCGTCGGCTTCCTGCCCGCAGCACGCACCCCGGACCGTCTGCGCCGCTGGGAGCACGAACTCGCCGCGGAGCTCGCCGAGTTGCCCGCCACCGCGGTGCTGGGCCCCGACGACTGGACCGGTCGGCACCCCGTCGAGGAACGCTTCGACGAGCGCACCGAGCGCCTGGCCCATCTCCCCTTCACCCCTCATTTCCAGGCGGCCGTCGCCCTGCGCCTCGCGGAAGTCGTGCGGGCCGTGCGCCGTCCCGCGCCGAAGGTGATCGCGGTCGACGGCGACGAGACGCTGTGGGGCGGGGTGGCCGGGGAGACCGGCCCTGACGCGGTGGACCTGACCGGCCCCCGGGCTCTGCTGGCACGCAGGCTGCTCGAATGGCGTGCGGCCGGCGCGCTGCTGGTGCTGGTCAGCAACAACGACGAGGACACGGTGCGAGCGGTCCTGGACCGTCCGGACAGCCGACTGAAGCCGGAACACTTCAGCGTGCTCTCCGCGGGCTGGGGCCCCAAGCCGGACCGCCTCGCCGAAGCGGCGCGCACGCTCAACCTCGGCCTCGACACCTTCCTGTTCCTCGACGACAACCCCGCCGAGACAGCCAAGGTCCGCTTGGCACTGCCGCAGGTGCTCTCGGTCACCTGCCCGCCGACACCCGGACTCGAGGCTTTCCTCGGGCGGTTGTGGCCGCTGGTGCCTCCCGCCGCCACATCCGAGGACGCGCTGCGCGCCCACTTCTACGCACAGGAACGGGAGCGCGACACCGCCCGCGAACGGGCGGGCTTCGAGGAGTTCCTGGCCGGGCTGCGACTGGAGGTCGACATCAAGCCTCTGACCCCCGCGGACGTCCCCCGGGCGGAGCAACTGGTGCGCCGCACCAACCAGTTCACCCTCCACCCGCGCTCCGACGACGGTCTCGACGTCGCCCGCTGGCGCGCGCACGGCGAAGTGTGGAGGGCCGCGGCCCGGGACCGCTTCGGCGACTACGGCCAGATCGCCCTCCTTGCCCTGCGCGCGGACGGCGACCGACTGGACGTACCCGCCTGGCTGATGAGCTGCCGCGCACTCGGCCGGGGCGTCGAGGAACGCCTGTTGGGGTGGCTCGCCGACCGTGCGGAGGAGCTGGGCTGCACCAAGGTCCGGCTGACCGCGCGACGCACCGACCGCAACGTACCGGCCCGTCGGCTGCTGGCTGCCCTGGGCGGGGGAGAGCAGGACGACGAGCGGCTGGAGTGCGTGGTCACGCCCGAACACCTGCGGGCGTTCCGCTCCTGGCAGCAGTGACCAGGGGCGAAGCAGTGAGCAAGAGGAACGGGACCGCGGAGATGGCTGCGGACATGCTGAAGGGCACTCATGCGTGAGATGAACGAGGACACCTCGGTGGACGCCGGCCGGCGGGCGACGGCGGAGTCGATAGAGTGCGGCGGAGGCGGACTCAGCGTCAGCGACCTGCTGGCGAAGGTCATGCCGGCTTCCGTGCCTGCGCCCTCCGCCGCAGCCGCGGACGGGCCGCCCGACACGGACCTGCCCGCGCCGGCGCCCCCGTCCCCGGACATCGACGCGCTGGCCGCCGTCATCGCCGCGGCGGCCGGCCGCCATCTGCCCGAGGGACACCTGTCGCCGGACACCGACTTCTTCGACGCGGGCGGCAGTTCCGTGAACGCGGTGGAACTCGTGGCGGAGCTGGAGGAGGAACTGGGCATCGAGGTCGATCTGGACGAGGTGTTCGCCGACGCCCGCCCGAGCAGCCTCGCCCGCAGGTGGGCACGTATCCCCGGAATCAGGGCCGTAACGACGACGGCGACCGCAGTCGGACGACCGGCGGCCCGGACGCCCACCGCGCTGCCCGTCCCATCCCCTGGCACGCCACCGCGCCCCGCCGCACGGTTCCCCGAGCGCGCGCACGCGCCGCACACCACCGCCCGCCGCGAAGACCTCGACCAGATCCTGGCCGACCTCGCCCTGGCCGACCACCTCCCCTTCGTCGCCGCTCCCGAGGCCCTGCCGCCCCGCCGGATCCTCCTCACCGGCGCGACCGGCTTCCTGGGCAGCCATATGCTCCTGGACCTGTTGCGCCACAGCGACGCCCAGGTGTACTGCCTGGTCCGCGCCGCCGACGAGGAAGCGGCCGAGATCCGGCTCGGGGAGGCCCTGCGCGGCTACCGGCTGCCCTGGTCGTCGGAGGTCCGCCGCCGCATCACCGTGCTGCCGGGCGACATCCGCAGCCCCCGACTGGGCCTCAGTGAGGAACTGTGGAACCGGCTCGCCCACGAACTGGACGGCATCGTCGGTGTGGCCGCGGCCGTGGACTTCCTGCGCGGCTACCAGTCACTGCGCGCGAGCAACGTCCTGGGCACCCTCGCCCTGGCCGAACTGGCGGCGGCCGGCCGGCCCAAACCCCTGCACCACATCTCCTCCATCGCCGTCTTCAACGAGGTCGGCATCACCTCCATGGGCGAGGACGACCCCTTGGCCCACGCCGACCGCCTCATCGCGGGCTACGACCAGACCAAGTGGGCCGCGGAGGTCGCCCTGCGCCGCGCCCGCGACCACGGCCTGATCGTCACCGCCCTGCGCCCGGGTGGCATCGGCGGCCACACCAGAACCGGCGCCTACAACCCCCAGGACCTCTCCAGCGGGCTGGTCTCGGCCTTCGGCCGCTTCCGCACCGTTCCCGCCTTCCGCCACCTCAACGTCGCCCCGGTGGACTGGGTCAGCCGGGTCGCGGTCGGCATCGTCTGCGAACCCGACGCCTGGGGTTACGACTACAACCTCACCGGCGTACCCAACACGCTCGACGACGTCGTACAGGACATGGCCCTGGGCGGCATGCACGTGTGCGTCAAGGACTGGGACGACTGGCGCACCGACACGCTGGCCTGCCTGCAGGCCGAACCGATACCCGAACTGGCCTTCCTGTCCCGGGTGTTGCAGAGCCCCACAGCGCTGAAGCTGTGCGAGGCGACACTCAAGGGACCGGCGGCCACCGGTGAACGCACCGCCCACCTCGTCGAGGCCCTCGGCCTGCCGCCGGCCACCCGCTACGACGCCCGCGCACAGCTCAAGACGTTCGAGCGGCTGGCGGGCGACGGCCTGGCGCGGCTGCCGCACAAGGACGACCAGCCCTACCTTTGGTTCACCGAGACCACCGAGGGCCACGTGGGCCCCGTCAAAGGCACCGCCGACACGCCCTGCTCGACGACCCTCACCCTCTCCATCGCGAGCATGCACCAGCTGGTCACCGAACGCCGCATCGACGTACGCGGGCAACTCGCCTGCCCTGCCGCACACCCCGGCCCCCTCACCGTGGAGCGCGGCGACGTGTGGATCCGCCCCGAGGAGGGCATCCCCGAACGCCACGGACTGACCCACCAACTGCTGCGCTACCGGCTGCTGTTGCGCGACACGGACGGCGGGACCTGGTGGCTGGAGGGCCGCAAGCACGCGCGCGCCCGACGCGACGTCTGGCGCCAGACCCGCGCCCTGAGCGTCGAGATCGGACGTGAGGGCGAACCCGCCTCCCTGACCGGCGAGTTGGTCGTTCCCGCGGACAGTTACGTACGCGACCAGATCGACGGCATCAAAGTCGACCCCCGTCTCACCGGCCGGGAGCAGCGCGCCGCCAAGCTGACCTGGCTCGCCTGGTTCGGCCTCCAGATGGGCCGCGGCCTGCTCGGCCCCTTCACCCGGGCCGCCGCGGACCTCCTCGACCTGCGCCGCACCCAGAACCCCACGGAGCACAGCCGATGATCTTCAAGGCGACGAAACCCGCCCCCCGGCCGGCCCTCCGCAAGGTCAGAACCACCACGACCCTGCGCCCCCTCCACCACCGCCTCGACCCGCATACCGTCGAGGAGATCCCCTTCCAGGCGCCGGACGGCGTCCGCCTCGGTCTGACCCGCATCGACACCGGCGAGCCCGACCGCCCCGCCGTGCTTCTGCTGCACGGACACACGGCCTCCGCCGACATGTTCCTGCTGCCCGAGATCCGCAACCTCGTCGACGTCCTGCTCGACGACGGCTACGAGCCGTGGCTGCTGGACTGGCGCGGCAGCTGCCGACTCCCGTACAACGCCACCGGCCAGAAATACACCTACGACGACGTCGCCCTGTACGACATCCCCGCAGCCGTCTCCCACATCCGGGCCCGCATCGGCGAGGACCGCCCGCTGTTCGCCGTGGCCCACTGCATCGGCGCCCTCACCCTGTCGCTGAGCATGACGGCCGGCCTGGTCCCGGGCCTGGCGGGCGTGGTCGCGCAGGGCGTGTTCCTGACGCCGAAACTCGGCGGCCGCACCTCGCTGCGGATGTCCCTGGCCGGAGAACTGCTGAAGTCCCGCCTCGACCACATCCCCGTCGATTTCCGCACCGTGGGCCTGCGGTCCAAGTACACGCCCCTGTTCGCACTGGCCTCCCGCAGGGCGAGCTGCCCGGACCCCACCTGCCAGATCCTGCACCACTCGGCGTGGGGCACCGGCGCCTCGCTCTTCGTCCACGAGCACCTGACCGAGACCACCCACAACCGGCTGGCCGAACTCCTCGGCCCCGCCCCCCTGTGGATCCTGCCCCACCTGCGCCGCATCGAACTGGCCCGCACCGTGGTCCGCTGGCACGACACCGACCACCGCTACGCGGCCCTGCCCCCCAACGCCCTGGACGCGGCCGGCAGCATCGACGCCCCGCTCCTGCTCCTGGCAGGCAGCGACAACGGCCTCTGGCTGGACTCCCAGCAGCTCTGCGCCGACGTCCTCGCCCGCCGCCACCCGCACCTGGACGTGACCTGCACCGAGATCCCCGGCTACGGCCACCTGGACACCTTCCTCGGCCGGGGCGCCGCCCTCGACGTCTTCGGGCACATCCTCGACTTCCTCGCCCGACGGCGGTGACGAGGGCCCCGACGACCGCTAGCGTACTCGCCAGTAACCGGACCGTATCCAGGAGGCACCATGCCGCAGCTCGAAGTCGCCGGCGCAGCCCTGACCTACGACGACGAGGGCCCCCGCGACGGCGACGGCGTGCCCCTGGTGTTCATCCACGGCTGGACGGCCAACCGCCACCGCTGGGACCACCAGATGACGCACTTCGCCCAGCAGCGCCGGGTGATCCGCCTCGATCTGCGCGGCCACGGCGAGAGCAGCGGCGCGGGGGTGCGCACCGTCGCGGAACTGGCCACCGACGTGCTCGCCCTCCTCGACCACCTGGAGGTCGAAAGGGCAGTCCTCGTGGGCCACTCGATGGGCGGCATGATCGCGCAGACCATCACCCTCGACCACCCCGAGCGCGTCGAGCGTCTGGTGCTGGTCGACTCCATCGCCCGCATGACCTACAGCCGCGGCCGGGGCCTGCTCATGGCAGCCTCGACACTCGTCCCCTACAAGCTGTTCGTCGCCACCAACATCCAGCGCGCCTTCGCCCCCGGCCACCCCCGCGACGAGGTCCGCGCCTGCATCAAGGCCTCCGCCGCCACCCCGCGCGAGGTCGTCATGACGCTCTACGGCGCCATGCGCGCCTTCGACGTCCTGGACCGCGTCGGCGAGATCCGCATACCCACCCTCCTGATCCACGGCTACCACGACATCCAGCTGCCGCTGCGGCAGATGCTGCGCATGGCCAAGGCCTGTCCGGACGCCGAGGTCCGCATCATCGACGCCGGCCACGAACTGCCGGTGGAGAAGCCGGCCGAACTGACCGCGGCCCTCGACCGGTTCCTGATCCCCGCCCGCGGGTGAGGTGATCAGCGGGCCAGCCTGGCCCTGGCAGAGCCGACCGCCGCTGCGGGCCGCGCCGTGGCCCGCACGGACCGCCGTACCAGATGGGCCTCGCGCCGCAGGTCATGGGCGGCGTGACGGCCACGCCACGCCAGCGAGGGGGCGCCCGCGGTGTCGTCGGCGGCGATCAGCAGACCGCCGAGCATCGACAGGTTCTTCAGGAAGTGGATGCGCTGCTGGGCGCGCTCCTCGGGGTCCTCCGCCTCCCAGAAACGATGACCCGCGAGCGTCGTCGGCACCAGCGTGGCCGAGATGGCCAGCGCGGCGGGCCGGGGAAGACGGCCGCTGCCCAGCAGCAGACCCGCCACCACCTGCACGGCCCCGTTGATCCGTACGACGTGCTCGGTGCGGTCCGGCAGGGCGTCGACCCGCTCGGTGACCGGCTGGACGACGGGCTCGGCCACCGGCGCCACCTCCTCGGGAGCGCGCAGTGTGTTCAGACCACCGGACACGAACATGGAGGCGAGCATGGGGCGGCCGACCAGACGCAGAAGACTCATGACCCTCTCCCAGGGGTGGGTGCGTGCAGAGACCCCCCGGGTTCCCGCGCCGCTGTGGTCGATGCCACGTCACCGGACCGGATGCGGGCATGTCCCTTCCGCCGCCCCGCGGGCTACCGTCTTTCACAAGCCCCAGATCTCTCCCACGCAGTACGGACGGCCCCGCAGTGCTCGCAGACCTCTCCCCGCTCATCGCGGCGACCTCCCAGTGGCTGACCTGCGCCTACCCCTCCGGCGGCGGTGCACTGGCCTCGGCCCTGTGCGAGGTGCAGGCCCGCCAGGCGGTGACGGTCGCGGCATGGCTGCGCTACCCCACCCCGGTGGACGCCGCCTTGGTCGGCATGGCGGGCCCCGGAGGATCCGCCCGGCTCGACTGGATCGCCGGCGCGGACGACGCCACCGACCACGACACGGACGCCCATGCCTGGCGCACCTGGGTCGACGAGGTGGTGGCCAGCTGGGCGGCCTGTCTGCTGAGCGACCCGGAACTGGCCGGCCGCGCGGTGGCCGCCGTCGCCGAGGGCAGCCACGGCGCAGCAACGCCCGTCACGTTCCGGCGCCTGGTCGCGCCCGACGAGAACGACCGGCGCGCGGCGGCCCTGCTGCGCCACCCCGACCTGCTCGCCCCGGTGACCGCGCTCCACCAGGACCAGCTGATGAACCTGCTCCAGCCTGCACAGCCGGTGTGAGAGCCACCCCCCTGGGGGTGCCGGGCGACCCCGTCAGGCGTGCTTGCCCCGCCCGCTCAGCACGTCCCGCACCCGGTCGACCAGTCCGGCCCCCGGCGCCAGCAGCTTGTTGGCCGGAGGGGTGTCCGGTGCTGAGGGGTGCGGCCGGGTCGGCGCCAGTTTCTTCGCCTGGCGGACCTTGTCCCCCAGCTTGTCGAGTGTCTCCGCCGTGCATGCCGTGCGCAGCTGGGGGAAGAGGTTCTCCTCCTCGTCGGCGATGTGCGCGCGGACCTCGCTCATCAGCCTCCCGACGAGACGGTCGAACTCGGCGTCGCCCGCCTCGCAGCTCTCCAGGTCCTTCATGATCTGCTCGGCCCCGGCGTGGTCCTCGATCTCCCTGTCCGCCATGGTATTCCCGTTGACCAGGTGCTCCCGCACCGCCGGATAGAGGTACTCCTCCTCGGCCACCGAGTGCCGGACGAGCTCCATCGTGGCCTGGTCGGCGTACACCTTGCGCACCTTGTCACCGGACGGCAGTGCCTCGATCCGGCCGAAGAGCTCCTCGACCTCCCGGTGATCGGTCATCAGCTCGTCGATGACGTTTCCACCGTGTCCCATGCCTGTTCGCCTCCAGCCAAGAAGCGGCGGCTCCCCGTCCGGATCCGCCGGGGATCCCGAGTTCCCCGGCGCCCGGCGGGTTAACGGTGTGGGAGGCCGTCTTGTTGGAACTCGCACAGGAAACACAGACGTACCTGGCAGACCTCGGGAGGCCGGAGTGGCAGACGCGGTGGACGAGGCGCTCGGACGGGTGGCCGGGGAGGTGGCCCTCCGTGCGGAGCGGCTGTGGGAGATCGCCCTGGCCCTGCACGCCGACCCCGAGTACGCCTTCGAGGAACACCGGGCGGCGAGGCTGTTGAGCGGTGAGCTCGAACGCGAGGGGTTCACCCTGGAGCGAGACCTCGCCGGACTGCCCACCGCCTTCGCCGCGCGAGCGGGAACCGTCCGTCGGCCGGCGGTGGCCTTCCTCCTGGAGTACGACGCCCTGCCCGGGCTGGGGCACGCCTGCGGCCACAACCTGATCGCCGCGGCCGGCCTGGGCGCCGCCCTCGCGGCACGGGCCGTCCTGGGGGACGGCGCAGGGGCCGTATGGGCCGTGGGCACGCCCGCGGAGGAGGGCGGCGGCGGCAAGGTCGCCGAGACCGAGGCGGGTGTCTTCGACGACGTCGACGCCGCGCTGATGTTCCACCCCGGGGTCCACAGCTGGCAGTGGGCGCCCCTGACCGCTCAGACGCAGTACCGCATCGGCTTCCACGGCCGCGCGGCGCACCCCACCGGCAACCCCACCGAGGGCATCGACGCCCTCGCGGCCCTCATCCAGCTGTTCAACTCCCTCGCCGCCATCGGGCGGCGCCTCCCGGAGGGGTCGCATGTCCAGGGAATCGTCACCGACGGCGGCCTGGCGACGAACATCGTCCCCGAGTACGCGGAAGGCCTCTTCGGCCTGCGTGCCGCCACGACCACCGCTCTGGAGGACCTGGCGGGGGAGGTGCTGACCTGCGCACAGGGCGTGGCCCGCGCCATGGGCACGACAGTCACCTTCGGGCGGGCCACACCACGCTACGAGCACTTCCGCGACAGCGGTGCCTTGTCAGCACGGTTCGCCCATCATCTGGCCCGCACGGGCATCGGCATCACGCCGCGGGCGCCCGGCGTGTACCTGGGCTCGTCGGACATCGGCAACGTCAGCGGACGCGTGCCCGCCATCCACCCGTTCGTCGCGATCACGGAGCCGGACGGCTCCGACCACACCCCCGAGTTCGCCACCGCGGCAGCTTCCGACCGCGCCCGTCGCGCGATGCTCGCGGCGACCGAGGCGCTGGCCTGCACGGCCGTGGAACTGCTGCTGTCGGCAGAACTGCGCGAGCAGGCGTGGCGCGAGCACGGGAGCAGAGCCGCGGTCGCGGCCCGGTGATGACGCCCGTCTGCCATGACGCCGTGCTCGTTCCCCATGCGTCTTCCCGCAAGGCCGCGCCTGCTCCAGGCCCGCCTGCCGCAGCCACCGAACGAGCCGGTCGCACGCGTGGCGGCCCGCCCTGCGCGCCGCAGCTCTGGACGCCCCTGACGCAGGCGCCGCGACGGGCGCTCGATGTGCGCAACTGACACGGCATCGGGCCCGCACCATGCGCGGACCCGATGTCGGCAGCAGTGGTGCAGTCGGCGCTATGCGCGGGGCCGTTCGAAGGTGAGGAGCAGGCCCTCGACCGAACCGGGTCCGATGCGCCCCTTGACGTCGGCGGAGGTGATCGCCTTGAGGCCCCAGCCGTCCTCGGCATGCTTGTTGAGGACCTTCTCCAGCTTGTCGCTGTCGAGCGCGTCACCGATCAGCGATTCCCTGAAGGTGACGACCTTGTACTCGTAGGTGTAGCCGTTGCTCATGGCTGCGGTGTCCTTTGGTGTGGTTGTTGCACTGACCGGGGTCAGCCAATCATGGTGCGAGTCCGGCCACGCTGCCGGGAGGATCTTCCAGACCGACCTCATCGGAGCATGTCGTTGTTGTCCCGGTCGGCCACGATCACATCGCGAAGGGGGAGTGCGACCAGCAGGGCGGCCAGGACGAGCAGTCCACTCGCCCACAGTGGGCCCGAGGTCCCCGGCCGCGGTGCCGAGCGTGGCCGCGGCGATGAGAGGTCCGACGGCGGCGCCGAGATTGAGTGCCGCGGTCGCGTAGGCACCGGCCGCTTCCGTCTCAGAAAGCGGCCCGCCAGCCGAGCACCGTGCCGAGTACTGATCCCGCCGGCACCCCGGCAACCGTGGCCACCGTGGTGCCCGACAGCAGAACGGCCGGCGCCCGCCCCTTCTGCCGGGGAGCGACCAGCGAGGCGGCAGTGGTCAGTGCCACCGCGAGGAACCCGGCGTTCGCGAGCGCGGCAACCACCCGGGTCACGAACAGGACCGCGAAACTCGTGGTGGCAGCCCCCACTGTGTGGGCGGCGAGGAACACGACAACGAAGCCGAAGAAATTCGGAGGTGCCCATGGTGAAGACCGCCACGGCAAGCATGTACAGGGGGAGAGGCATCGAGTGGCTCCGAGGTGAGGAGAAGAACGAGAAGGAGACGTCTCGTCACCGCGGTCAGCGCCCAAGGGCGCGCTCGTCCGGCCGCGGAACGCGGCGCGACGGCAGGACCGGGAACTCAGTGGTTCAGGGAGCTGACGGCGTGACCGAAAGCCCCCACCTTGGCTGCCTCAGGGCTCGACATGGCCCGCACGCTACCCGGCCGGGACCCGCCCGGGCATCTTGGTTTCACCCGGACTCGCTGCCGACCGCAGTGCCGGAGGAATTCGCTCGCCGCACCACGGGATCGCTTCTAGTCTGCGACAAGTGATGACAGCTGAAGACGTGTTGTCGGTCCTGGCCCTGCTGCGACGGGCCGAGGCCGACATCTGGATCGGCGGAGGCTGGGGGATCGACGCTCTGATCGGAGAGCAGACCCGAGACCACCGTGACCTGGACCTGATGCACAGCCAGGATCAGGAAGCGGCCGTCATGGCGCTCCTCTCCGAGGAGGGTTTCGCCGAGAGTCTCGACCGGCGACCCGTCCGGTTCGTCGTCACGGACGCGGCGGGGCGGGACATCGACCTCCATCCGCTGGTCTTCAACGAGGACGGATCCGCAGAGCAGGCATCACCCGTAGCGGGGCATCCGTTCATCTACCCCACCTCGTGCTTCGTTTCGGGCACCATTGCAGGAACGACAGTCCCGTGTCTGTCTGCCGCACAGCAGGTCTTCTTCCATCAGGGGTACGAGCCGTCCGATCGTGATCGGCACGACATGGCTCAACTCCGCCGCGTCTTCGGCATCGCCACCCACTTCTGAGCCGGAGCAAAAGGGCATGATCCGGTGACCCCTTCCACCTGGCAGGATCGAGACCATGTCGATCGATCCGCTGCCGGCAAGAGCCCGCCGAGTGTGGGAGGACCTGGCCGGGGTGCCGCTCCCGTTTCCGCGGCGGGGCGGTGTCAACGTGGCTGTCTCCCGGGAATCCGGGATCTGCCCGGCGGGCTGGGTCGGCGTGGTGGCCCTGGGGGGATCGGCGATCGTGACCGTGCCCAGCGGCGCCGCCGTCGCGACCGTTCGCGAGGCGCTGCGGCGACTTCCGGTGGAGGCCGTGGTGGACGCGGCCTCGGTCCGCGCGACGCCTCGGTGGCGCGGACGCAGCCCACTCCGCCCTCCTGCTGGCGCCCCAGCAACAGCCCGCCTACGCCACCCTCGCCCTGGGCTCCGCACTGGCCCTGCTGATGTATCCGCACGTCCTGACCGCCGGTTTCGCCGCCGACGGCCCGCGCACCCTGCGCAAGGTCTCCGTGGCACTGCCCGCCTGGACCGGGCTGCTCGCTCTCTTCGGCTTCCTCGGCATCGCCGCCCTGGCGGCGGGGGTGCGGGCGCCGAAGGGCGGCGCCGAGGCCGCCGTACCGATGCTCGTGGACCGGTTGATGCCGGCGCCGCTGGCCGGGCTCGTGTTCGCCGCGATCACCGTGGGCGCCCTGGTACCGGCCGCCGTGATGTCGATCGCCGCCGCGACCAGCTTCGTACGCAATGTGTACGTCGAGTACGTCAACCCGACGGCCACCCCCAAGCGGCAGGTACGTATCGCCAGGATGGTGTCGCTCACCGCGAAGGTCGGCGCGGTCGCCTTCGTGTTCGGGCTGCGCGACCAGGACGCGATCAATCTCCAACTGCTCGGCGGGGTCTGGATCCTGCAGATCTTCCCCGCGGTGGCCGTCGGCCTGTTCACCGGCCGCCTCCATCCGCGCGCTCTGCTGGCCGGCTGGGCCGTGGGCATGGCGGCCGGCACCTTCCTGGTGGTGCGGGAGGGGTTCTCGTCCGTCGTGCCGTTCGGCTTCGGCGACCGGCCCCTTCAGGTCTACGCAGGCCTCGCGGCGCTGCTGGTCAACCTGGTCGTCGCCGTGACCGGCACGGCAGCCCTCGAACGCCTCGGCGTCCCGCGCGGCGCCGACGCCACCCACCTGCCGTCCCGCCTGACCGTCAGGCGGCGCCCCGAGACGGGAGCGAACAACCCGTGAGACGCAGACACCAGCCCCGCGTGACGGTGCCCCAGGCCATGGCGGCCGCGGTCACCGAACCACGCGTTCCGCAACCCACGGCCGCACCACCCGACGCCGTCGAGGCGCTCACGCCCGCCCTGCGCGACCCGGCCGACCTGGAGCGCGAGGCCGCCCTCGCCCGGCTCTTCGAACTGCACTACGCCTCGATGCTGCGCCTCGCCGTGCTCCTCGGCGCCGACGACCCGGAGAACGTGGTCGCCGAGGCCTACTACCAGATCTACCGCAAGTGGCGCCGGCTGCGGGAACCCGGGGCGGCGGAGGCCTATCTGCGCTCCACGGTGTGCAATCTGACCCGGATGCGGATACGTCACCTCCAGGTCGCCCGCAAGCACCTCGAAGGGCCGCCGAGCGAACTGGTCGCATCCGCCGAGAGCACCGCCCTGCTCCACGACGACCAGCGCGCCCTGATCGGTGCACTGCAGCAACTGCCCGCACGGCAGCGCGAGGCACTCGTACTGCGCCACTGGCTCGGACTGAAGGAGAGCGAGATAGCCGCCGCGATGGGCATCTCCTGCGGTTCGGTCAAGACGCACACCGCGCGCGGCATCGCCGCGCTGAGCCAGGTGCTGGAGGCCCGGCGATGAACGACACCTCACCGGACCGCACCGAACAGGAACCGACGGGACGGCCCCGAACGGAACACGACGGCACCGAACAGGAGTTGCGCGAGGCCCTGGCGGCACTGGCCGGCGGTGTGCGGGCCGCACCCGACGCCTACCGCACGGCCCGGGGTGACTGGCTGCGCCGAGAGCGCCGCCGCCGACTCGTGCTGGCCGCCCTCATCGCGGTGGTCTTCACCCTCGCCACCCTGATCGGCCTGTGGGTCCTCAACCAGACACCCACCCACCCCGGCGTGATCTTCTCCGGCGTGGGCAGCCCGGGTGCCCTGGGAGGGGCGCCGCCCGGTCGGGGCTGAGGGCAAGGCGCGCCGCACACTCTTTCGACTACTCGGGCCGACACGGACACCGGATCACAACAAAAGTCATCGATCTACCCGATAGTGAAGGAAGGGTGCATAGCGCTAAACTCCCGCAACCTACAACGTGGGGAGGGCCCGGGCATGCGACGGTGGGCCGAGTTCGTTCTGCGGCATCGCAAGGCGGTTGTGGGGTTCTGGGGCCTGGTGCTCGTCGCCGGCATCCTGCTGGCGGGCCGGACGACGGACCGGCTGACGATCGACTTCTCCCTGCCGGGCCAGCCCGGCACGGTGACGGCTCACCGCATCGAGCGCACCTTCGGCAGCGGCGGCGACACCAATCCCTATCTGGTCTCCGTCACACTCCCGGCGGGGCAGACCGTCACCGGTCACGAGACGGATGTCGGGCGGGTCTTCACGGCAGTCGGCACAGCGGTCCCGGGCCTGCGGGTGATCGACGAGGCGAACACCGGTGACAAGGCGTTCCGGACGAAGGACGACCGCACGGCCTACGCCCTGGTGTTCTACCGGTTCAACCCCTCACCGAGCCAGAAGCTGCTGACCGATCCGATCCGCTCGGCGGCGCAGAAGGCCGTGCCGGCCGGCGCGGCGGTCGGTGTGACGGGTGAGGACGTTCTGGCCTCCGGGGGCAACAACGGCGGCGGACCGGGTGTCCTCGGGGAGACGCTCCTCGGCGCCGTCGGCGCTCTGGCCGTACTCGCCTTCGTGTTCGCCTCCTTCCTGGCCCTGCTGCCGCTGGTGGTGGCCGCGGTGTCGATCCTCGCGACCTTCGTGATGCTGCTGCCGCTCACCTATGCCACGGATGTGTCGTTCATCGTGCAGTTCCTGGTCGCCCTCATCGGCCTGGGCGTGGCGATCGACTACTCACTGCTGTTCGTCACCCGCTGGCGCGAGGAGCGCGACCGCGGCCGGGACAATCACGACGCGGTCGTCGTCGCGATGGAGCGCGCCGGGCACGCGGTGCTGTTCAGCGGCGTGACGGTGGCCATCGGCCTGCTGGCGCTGGTGGTCCTGCCGGTCCCGTTCATGCGGAGCATGGGCTACGGCGGAGCGCTCATCCCCCTGGCGAGCGTGCTGACGACGCTCACACTCACCCCGGCGATCCTGGGCGGCATCGGACCGAGGGCCGACTGGCCGAAGATCCGGCACGAGAACCGGGCGAGCCGTTTCTGGACCCGGTGGACCGCCGCCGTCGTACGACGCCGCTGGATCGCGGCCGCCACCGCGCTGGCCGCACTGTTCGCTCTGACCGGAGTCTTCCTCGGCATCAAGATCGGCCTGGCCTCCTCCGAGTCGCTGGCCAAGAGCGGCCCGGCGTACGAGAGCCTGCGGACCCTGGAGCGCGGTGGTGTGCCGACCGGCGCGCTGACCCCCATGGAGGTCCTGGTCCGCACCGGCCAGGCCCGCACGGCCGCCGCCCGGCTGACCGGGATCGACGGTGTGAGCAGCGTGCTCGTGCCCTCCGGGCCGGCCGGCAACCGCGGCGGGCAGAGCATCGTCGTGGTCATCCCCGACCGCGAGACCGTGAACTCGAAGAGCGTGGGTGTCGTCAAACGGGTCAAGAGCGCCGCGGACGGCCTGCCGGGCGTCCTCGGCGTCGCCGGTATCGGCGCGGCGCAGATCGACTTCATGCACGCCGTGTACGGCAACTTCCCGCTGATGCTCACGATCATCGCGCTGCTGACCTACGTCCTGCTGGTGCGCGCCTTCCGCTCCCTGCTGCTGCCGCTCAAGGCGGTGCTGCTGAACCTGATCTCGCTCGCGGCGACCCTCGGCCTGATGGTGATCTTCTGGCAGGACGGTCACGGCTCCGACGCGGTCTTCGGCATCGCGGCCACCGGGGCGATCACGTTCTGGATCCCGCTGATGGTCTTCGCGTTCCTGTACGGCCTGTCCATGGACTACGAGGTGTTCATCCTCTCCCGCATCCGGGAGGAGTACGACACCGGTCACTCCACCGATGCCGCCGTGATCGAGGGCATCGGCCGCACCGGCCGGCTGGTCACCAGCGCCGCGCTGATCCTCTTCCTCGCGTTCGCCGCGCTCGCCTCCGGCCCCGGGACCGACCTGAAGACTCTGGCGACGGGTCTGGGCATCGGCATCCTTCTGGACGCGACCATCGTGCGGATGCTCCTGGTTCCGTCCCTCGTCTCGCTGTTCGGTCCGTGGAACTGGCACCTGCCCGGCTGGGCGGCCCGCCCGCTGCGCGTGGCGCCGTCGTACCCGCACGCGGAGCCGACGAAGCCCCCGGCCGATCAGCCCACGAGCTGACCCCGGCGGAGCAGAAGGCCGCCGTACGAAGATCCTTCAGGCGTCCAGATCCAGGGGCTGCCCGTCGCTGTCGGGCACGGTCTTGGCGGAGGGCCACTGCGCGAACGAGATCATCCCCGTCACCCGGTGGATGAGATAGAAGGCCAGAGGCAGTTCGGCGAACACGGCGAGCGCCGCCGACAGCCAGATCTCCGAGGTGCCGAAGGCGAGAGACACGTCGAACCATGCGTCGCAGATCAACAGCACTGCCGTGGCGAGAGCCGCCACGATGACGGCGCGGTGCCGCAACCAGCCGCAGATCGCGGTGGACGCCATCGCGACCACGAGCAGGACGTCGAACCCCACCCATGTCGCGCGCCAGTGATGGACCTGGTACCCGGACGGCAGCGTCGCCGCCAGCAGGGCGGTCCAGGGGACGAGAACGACGGCGCAGACGGTCAGCAGCTCCAGGGTGTGCCGTCGGTGCCGACGTACACGCTCGAGCAGGTCGCGGTCCGGAGTCGGTGCCGTGTCCCCTGTGCGGTTCGGGGCCTGTATGTCGCTCACGTCGCCCGCTCCGTTCTCCCCTGTCCCCGGGTGGCACCGGTCGGGGCTGCTGTGCAGGCGTCCGGCGGTGATCCAGCAGTACTACCAGGTTAATGCCCCACGGCGGTGACCTTCGGTGCCGGTGGGGGAGGGGTGATGGCGGCGAGGGGCTGGAGACGGGCCGAAACCGGCCGCGCCAGGGCGCGCTCATGCCGTGGAGAGCGACAGCCCTGCCTTCGGCGCAGCCATCGATGTGTCAGCACGATGTGATCGCCCGTTCCCGGCGTCTGAAGCGTCCACCACTGGGCATGCCCACGACACCGCCGGAGATCAGGCGATGTCGAACTTCAGGAACTTCAGCAGGACGGCACGGGTCATCGACACCGCCGCCATGACGGTGGCGCTGGCGGCCGAGGTCGAGTTGGAGGCTCCCGAGTCGGAGCAGGGTCCTGCCGTGCGGTCTGGAGCTGCCCGTCTTCTCGGCGAGGGCGATCGCCTCCAGGTAGCCGTCGTACGCCTTGTCGTATTCGCCCAGCTGGTGGTGGCTGTCGCCGACGCGGGTCATGACGGAACCCGGGGTCCGCAGCGCCTCCTCCCGCACCGCGGTGGCGGCATCCCGGTCGACGGCCTCCTGCGGGATCCCGCGCAGTTGCTCGACCGCTGCCCGGGTCTCCGCATCGAGCGCCGCGACGCTCCGCGTCGCGGCCACGAATTCGGCCCGATCCACGGCCAGTAGGACCGGGTTCGCTCAGCGCCCCCTCCTTGGGGCCTTCTCCCGCGAGATGGCACTGGTACACCGGCCACGGCCATGGGCCCCCGGCCGGCTGCCCGGCTCCGAGGACCGCGGGGATGGTTGTGGGCCGGCAGGGGGCAAGGCGAGGCGGCCACGTTCGTTGCAGCGAGACGTCGTTGGCCCCGCCCGCCACCAGCGAAGGCCGTACGGCCGTGCGGCCATGTCCTCGCCCAGCCGGTACACGGCGTTGGCCGTGCCGCCGGACGTTTTCAGGCCGTCGGCCGCCGACGAGCGCCCACCACTTCTGCGGCAGGCTCACCCTTGCGGCACGCCATGGGTGATGCTGGCGCAATGAATGATCAACGTGAGGTTGTCGTCGCCCGCTGGCCAGGTCAGGTCAATTCCGATCCGGGCGGACTGGCCGCGTTGCTGGCGGCCTACCATCTGCAGACGCAGGCGGAGAAGGGCGAGGCCGTCGCGGATGCGGACGGGTTGCCGGACCGGTACCGGGCAGAGGTCCTGGACCCGCGGGCCGCGTTCGCTGACGACGTCGTACTGGTGGCGTTGAGCGGGAACACCGTCGTCGGCTCTGTGGTGGTGACCGCTCCGGTCGGCGGGCGGTGCGAGGTCAAGAGGCTCTGGACGGCTCCGGCATTCCGGGGCCAGGGCGTCGCGTCCAGCCTGGTCGGCGCCGCGCTTGCGCATGCCGCGGACAGCGGTGTCAGCACCGTACGGCTGTCGGTGTGGCAGTGGCGGGCAGGCGCCATCGCGCTGTATGAGCGACTCGGCTTCACTGTCACCGAGTCGTGGGACGGGCGGGATCAACTGGTGTGTATGGAGCGCGCCGTGTGAGCGGCACAGCCACTCGTCGAAGGCCGCGACAAGGAGGCCGCTCCGTAGCGGCCCGCGGGTCGGTCGTATCTCGTGGCCGCAGCCCGAGGCCTTTTGAGAGGGTCGGCAGCGCACTCGACCGCATACCGCGCACAGATCCCGGCGACCTGGGGCAGTTGCAGCACTTCGACGAGGGGGACAGCGCCTTGACACCGCTCCACCAGCTCGCTGAACGCCTCTGCGGGATACCGGGCGGAGGGCGCTGTGCGGGCGATGGCACCACTTGGCGGGGCCCGGCGGCAGCACCGCAACGGCCCGGCGTGCCTGTGCGCCGTGTTCCTGCGGGCGTCGGGCGTGAGGCTTGACGGCCGGCCTGTGGCTCGGTATGTACATGCCAGAGTATTGGTATGGACCAACTCTGCGGCTTCACGCGCCGACCCGGCGCCCACCCCCCAGTGGAGGCAGCACATGCGAAGACCGTCGGCCCTTCTCACCCTGTTCACCGGACTGCTCCTACTGGTCCTGGCCCCACCCGCTTCCGCCGCCGGCACACCGACCGCCGCCTTCTCCAAGACGTCGACGTGGGAGGGCGGTTACCAGGGCGCGTACACCATCACGAACGCAGGGAGCACCACCCTGACGGGCTGGAGCGTCGAGTTCGACCTGCCCTCCGGCACCACCGTCGGGTCGTACTGGGACGCGTTGCTCACGCAGAGCGGCAACCACTACACCTTCAAGAACCGTGACTACAACGGCACACTGGCGCCGGGTGCGTCCACCTCCTTCGGATGGGTGTCCAACGGCACCGGCGCCCCTACCGCCTGCAAGCTCAACGGCGCCTCCTGCACGGGTGGTTCGAGCACCGACACCACGCCGCCCGGTGTGCCGGCCGGAGTGAACGTCGGCTCTGCGACCGCCTCCGCCCTGACCGTGCGGTGGAGCGCCGCGACCGACGACTCAGGATCCATCGCCGGGTACGAGGTCTCGCGCGACGGCGGCACTCCCACCACCGTGACGGGCACCTCGTACACGGCCACCGGCCTGCAGGCGGCCACGAGTTACTCCTTCCGCGTGCGCGCCCGAGACGCCGCGGGCAACGTGTCCGCCTACTCTGCGGCGGTCAGCGGCACGACCTCTGCCGGCGGGCTGCAGCCGAGCGGTGGTCTGTTCACCGCGCCGTACATCGACATGGGGGCGTGGCCGACACCGAGCATGCCCGAGATGGCCTCGGCGAGCGGCCTGAGCAACTACACGATGGCCTTCATCACTGCCTCCGGCTGCAAGGCGATGTGGTTCAACGCCTACGACCCGCGCGACGGCTGGGCCAAGGACCAGATCGACGCCATCCGGGCCGCCGGGGGAGACGTCAAGGTCTCCTTCGGGGGCGCCAACGGCATCGAACTGGCCCAGGCCTGCACCTCGGTGGACGCGCTGTACGCCGAGTACAGCGCGGTGGTGACCGCTTACAGCCTGAAGTACGTCGACTTCGACATCGAGGGCGCGGCCTCCGCGGACCCGACCTCCGTCGCCCGCCGCTCCCAGGCCCTGGCACGCCTCCAGCAGGCACACCCGGGGCTGCGGATCTCGCTGACGCTGCCCGTCCTCCCGGAGGGCCTGACCTCCGACGGACTGAACGTGGTGCAGTCGGCGCGCGACGCAGGAGTCGACCTGGACGTGGTGAATGTGATGGCGATGGACTACTACCGCAGCGTCGACTACGGCGACGCCGCCGTCCAAGCCGCACAGAGCACCTTCGCCCAGCTGAAGTCGCTCTATCCCAGCAAGACCGACGCCCAGCTCTGGGCGATGGTCGGAGTGACCCCGATGCTCGGGCAGAACGACGACGGCCACCTCTACGACCAGGCCGACGCCCGCCGGCTGGTTTCGTTCGCCCAGGGCAAGCACCTGGGGGAGCTCGCCTTCTGGGAGGCCACCCGGGACCGCAACGCCTGCACGGGCGCCCTCTACCAGTGCACCAACATTCCGCAGTCTCCCTACGAGTTCGCGAAGATCTTCGCCGCCTACACCGGCTGAAGCCATGTCCACGTACTGACCTGAGCGCGCGCGAGCGGCTCGACCAGTACGACGGTTCCGGCCGGTCGGACGCGCCACGCCGCTGTCCGACCGGCCGGAACCGTCATGACACAGATCACGCCAGAGTGCGGCTCGATCTTGGAATGCGCGGTCTCCTGCCGCTGCTGCACAGTTCATGGGCTTGCCCTGTTTGGGGGTGCGCAGGGCGATGGTGCTCGACGCGGCCGGCCGTGGGATCTCTACGACCTCGGCGGTTCTCCGCTCCCTGGTCCCTGGACTGCTTGCGTTGAAAGGTTCTCCCGCACCATGCCTCTGGCTCTGCTGGCCCTGGCTGTCGTCGCCTTCGGCATCGGCACAACCGAGTTCGCCACGATGGGGCTGCTGCCCCAGATCGCCGATGGTGTCGGTGTGTCGGTGCCGCACGCCGGCAACCTCGTGTCGGCGTACGCACTCGGTGTCGTCGTCGGCGCACCCGTACTGACCGGCATCGGGGCACGCATACCGCACAAACGGCTCCTGCTGCTCCTGTCGGGACTGTTCGTGGTCGGCAACATCGCGTCCGCGCTCGCACCTGATTTCGGTCTGCTGTTCGCCGCGCGTTTTCTGGCGGGGCTGCCGCACGGCGCACTGTTCGGCGTCGGGGCGGTCGTCGCCTCCCGGCTGGTCGCCCCTGAGCGAGCTGCGCGCGCGGTCTCCAGGATGTTCCTCGGACTGACCGTCGCGAACATCGTCGGAGTGCCGGCCGGCACCGCACTCGGCCAGCAGCTGGGCTGGCGGTCCGCATACGGCGCCGTAGCCGTCATCGGCCTCGTCGCCCTCGCCGCGCTGGCGCTCTTCGTCCCTGACCAGCCACGCGGCGGCCAGTCCGGCATCCGGCACGAGCTGCGGGCCATGGGCAACAGGCAGGTCGCGATCGGCCTGGCCACGGCGGTGGTGGGCTTCGGCGGATTCTTCGCCGTCTACAGCTACCTGGTGCCGATGCTGACACACCTGACGGGCATCTCCGACTCCTCGACCACCCTGGTCCTCGCGCTGTACGGCGTCGGCATGACGCTCGGCACGCTGATTGCGGGCCCGCTCACGGACCGCGCCCTGCGCCCGACCCTTTACGCGGGGCTCGCTCTGCTCGCCGCAGCCCTGGTGACCTTCTACTTCACTGTGCACAGCACCGTTTCGGCCCTGCTGACGATCACCTTCCTCGGTGCCATGGGCGCCTTCGTCACCACGCCCGTCCAGATGCTTCTCATGGCCAAGGCGAAGAACGCCCCGACGATGGCCGCGGCCTCCAACCACTCCGCCTTCAACCTGGCCAACGCGGGCGGCGCCTGGCTCGGCGGACTGGCCATCTCCGCGGGCTGGGGCTGGGCGTCTCCCAGCCTCGTCGGCGCGGCCCTCGCAGTGGCCGGCCTCGGCCTCGCCTTCACAGGTGGCCTCATGGACCGGGGCGGCCGACGCTCCGAGGTGATCACTTCGTCCGCCCCGGAAACCTCGACGGAAGCGGGACACGCCACGGCAGCCGGACCGTCCGTAACGCCTGGGGAGCGGGGGGAGCGGGGGTAGCGGCCCGTCTTCGGTGTCTTCGGTGCCCCGTCCTGATCCGCCCGACAGACCCCGGCCCCGAGCCGATACGGCCCCGACAGACCCCGGCCCCGAGCCGAGAAGGGAAAGCCTGGCCGGTCGACCGGTCACGGCGGATGCGGTCCCGCACGTCCCTGGTCCCGACAGGTGCACGTCCCCGCTGCCGTCCAAGCACGTCCACGCTGGTCAGGGCGGCGCTCGCGAGGAGCGACGCCGCACCGGACGAGACCGAGGCCGGCCCAGCCGGTGGGCGTCCGCTTGAGCGCGCGCGGCGGGGATACCCGGCGGGTATGACCAAGCTGCATCTCCCACACCGGAAAACTCACAAGGGCCCCGACGAAGCCCCGGCTTCCCGGGTGCCGTCGCCGGAGGAGGCCGGGCCGGACCCGGAGGTCGAACGGGCCGCTCCGGACACGCCCGCGAAGCTGCCGAAGGGCGCCTGGTCCGCCGTACTCAAGGGCAGCTTGAAGGAGTTCAAGGACGACGAGCTGACGGACCGGGCCGCGGCGCTGACCTACTACGGCGTGCTGTCCCTGTTCCCGGCGCTGCTGGTACTGGTCTCCCTTCTGGGGATCACCGGCAGGTCGACCACCGACAAGGTGCTGCACAATCTCAGGCAGCTGGCCCCCGGCTCGGCACGCGACATCATCACGCGGGCCGTCGAACAGCTCCAGAACAATTCCGGGACCGGCTCGGTGATGGCCCTGGTGGGCATCGTGCTGGCGGTGTGGTCGGCGTCCGGGTACGTGGCCGCCTTCATCCGTGCCGCGAACGCCGTCTACGACATGCCGGAGGGCCGACCGGTGTGGAAGGTCCTGCCGGTGCGGATCGGTGTGACCGCGGTGCTCCTGGTGCTGGCGGTGATGAGCGCGCTGATCGTGGTCTTCACCGGTGCGCTGGCCCGCCAGACCGGACAGGCGCTCGGGATCGGGGACACCGCGCTGACGGTGTGGTCGATCGCCAAGTGGCCCGTTCTGGTGTTGCTGGTCACCGTCATGATCGCGATCCTGTACTGGGCCACCCCGAACGCCAAGGTCAAGGGGTTCAGGTGGATCACCCCGGGCAGCCTGCTGGCCTTGGCGATCTGGCTCGCGGCCTCCGCCGGGTTCGCGTTCTACGTCGCGAACTTCGCCTCGTACAACAAGACGTACGGCACCATGGCCGGCGTCATCGTCTTCCTCGTCTGGTTGTGGATCAGCAACCTCGCGATCCTCCTGGGCCTGGAGTTCGATGCCGAGAGCGTGCGGCAGCGGGCCATCGCCGGTGGCCACCCGCCCGAGGCCGAGCCCTACACCCGGCCCCGCTCCACCCGCACCTGGGACGAGGAGGACATCCGCCGTCTGGACGACATCTGACCAGGCGGGACTCCGGCCACGAGAGCGAGAGGACGTCGGCCGTCGCCCGGGGTGTCGCCGTCAGCGCGCCAGGCGGTGCTTTCTGCCGCCCCGGCGGAAGCGCATGGCGGCGTACGCGAGGTCGGCGAGCAGCAGCACGGCGCCGATGATCAGCAGATAGAACAGGCCGTGCGCGGCGAATCCGATGATGCCCAGAACGAGGGCCACGAGGACGAGGAACAGAAACAGACTCATCGGCGCTCCCAGTGGGCTCCAGCGCCTTCTCAGCGGCGCCGCGGCTCAGCGACGGGCGAGACGGCGTTCACCGCCGGCTCCCGGCGTGTATTCGAGTTCGTAGTGCGCGAAGATCCCCGGCTCTTCCGTGGCAGGCAGCTCGCCGTCGGTGTCGATCGCGGGAGCCTTCCTCACCACGTCCTTGGGGTGAGCGATCTTGAGATAGCCCGGCCCCACGGTCGCACCGGACAGCGGCACGAAAACCAGGCGCCGACGGGTGGGAAGACCCACGGTCACCGTCGCGAAGAAGGGCTGGTCGGTGGCGGTGTCGACGTAGACGGCCTCAAGGACCCCGATCTTGTGACCGCCAGGGTCGACCACGCCGTGACCACGCCATTCACGAATGTCGCCTGCCTCGAACATCATGGACCTCCACCTGAGGGGTACCCCTGATCGTGTCCCTGATATCCCCTGATGTCCGGTCCACCTGCAGCACCGGCAAGGAGGCCGGCTGTGGTGCTACGGCAGGCAGCGACTGGCCTGTGCTCCCAGGACGTTCAGCAGGGCGAGGGCCGCGCCGCCGGGGGACCCCGGCGGCGCGGTGAAGAGCACGAGGTACTGGTCGCGGTCGGTGAGGGTGAGCGTGTCGCAGTCGACGGTGACGTCGCCGACCGTCGGGTGGCGGAAGGTCTTGGTGAGCATCGGTGCGGCCTGTACATCGTGTCGTTCCCAGAGTCGGGCGAAGTCGGGGCTGGTGCCGCGGAGCTCGCGGACGAGACCGGTCACCGCGGGGTCCGCGGGGTATCGGGCAAAGGTGGTGTGCAGCTGCATCACGACGCTCAGCCGGAAGTCGGCGGCGTCGGAGATCCCGTAGAGCGCCGCATCGGCGCGCTCCGGCCCGGGGAAGGCCCGGCGGGCGAGGTTGCGGTCCTCGGGGGTGAGCGGGGCGAAGTCCTCCATGAGCGCGGCCGCCAGGTCGTTCCAGGCGAGGACCTCGCACGCGGCGGACAATACGAACCCGGCTGTCTGCGGCAGCCGTTGAAGGAGCGCGAGCACGCTGGGGCGGACGTCGCGCCGGTGCAGTCCCGTCCGGTTCGGCGCGGTGCCCGCGAGGACATGGAGGTGGTCGGACTCGGCGTCGGTGAGCCGCAGTGCGCCGGCGATCGCGGCCAGGACGTCGCCCGAGGGGCGTGGCGCCCTGCCCTGCTCGAGGCGGACGTAGTACTCGGTGGAGATGTGGGCGAGGACCGCCACTTCCTCGCGGCGGAGACCTGGTGTGCGCCGGCGCGGGCCGGAGGGAAGGCCGACGTCCTGCGGGCGGAGCCGCTCGCGGCGGCTGCGGAGGAATGCCCCGAGCTCCTGCTTGTCCATACGCTCAGTGTGCGGGCGCCAGCGGCCGCGGATCCTGGTACAGCCTGTGCCTGTATCCGGCCGGCAGCCCGCCGGACGCTGTCGCCATGACGAACAACACGAACTCTTCCGCCGGCGCACCCGTCGGCCTGCTCACCGGCAAGGTCGTCTTCATCACCGGGGCCAGCCGCGGCATCGGGGCGGCCGCGGCCCGGCTCTTCGCCTCTGAGGGCGCTGCCGTCGTGCTCGCCGCCCGCAGCACCGACGCCCTCGACCGCATCGTGAAGGAGATCCGCGCCGACGGCGGCGTCGCCGACGCCGTCACCATGGACCTGGCCGACCGTGCGAGCATCCGCGCCGCCGTCGACCGCGTCGGGGAACTGTACGGACGCCTCGACGGCGCCTTCAACAACGGCGCGGTGATCCAGCAGCCCGGCCCGGTCGACGCCACCACCGATGAGGACATCGACGAGCAGTTCACCGTGAACTTCCGCTCGCACTGGACTGCCATGAACGCCGAGGTAGCCCTCATGCGGCAGGGCGGCGGCGGGGCCATCGTCAACACCTCCAGCATCGGCAGCCGCCGCGCCAATCCCGCACTGCCCGCCTACGGGGCCATGAAGCGCGCGCTCAACAGCCTCACCGAGACCGCCGCGGTCGACCTGGCTCCCGCCAACATCCGGGTGAACGGCATCACCCCCGGCGGCACCGCCACCGAAATGATCGACGAATGGGAAGCGGCGACCCCCGGCGTCATCGAGGGGATGAGCGCAAGGATCCCGCTCGGGCGGATGGGCGAGCCCCGGGAGATCGCCGAAGCGGCCGCATGGCTGCTCAGTGACCGCGCCTCGTACGTGACCGGCGCGATCGTCCCGGTCGACGGCGGCGCCGGCGCCTGAGAAGGAGCGGCCCGGCCCCGGGCCGCTCCATCACCGCCCCGCACAGGGACGGGCATCAGCATTCCGGTCACCGGCGATGCGACCGGCATCGGTCACGGCAGGGCAGCCGACGTGGCAGCCATGACCGTCAAGGCGTCGCGCGTCTCGACCAGCCGCGCGTCTCGCCCTCGTCGATAAGGCGTCGCCCGGCCCGCCACAGCGAGGCAGATGCCTCTCCGATCACTGCCTTGCGGGCTCGGACATCGTCCGCGGTGACGCCCGGGGTACGCCACGTACCGCCGCGTGCCATCCAGTTGAGAAGGAGTGGCTGCAGCCGGTCCATCGCCTTGGCGAATCTGGCTTCGGGAGTACGACGTTCCTCGAATTCGTCCCACAGAAGCCGCAGGCGCTGACCCTGGTCCGCCGGTAGCAGGCTGAAGAGCTCGTCGGCAGCGGCAACTTCCCGTTCATGCTGATCGCTACCCGCGACACTGTCGTGCAAGGGTGTGTCCCCGGCATAGATCTCCACCACATCGTGCAGGAGGACAAGCTGAATGGTGTGGCCCACGTCGATGGGTTGGTCGGAGTGCTCTGCGAGGATCACCACCATCATGGCCAGGTGCCAGGAGTGCTCCGCGTCGTTCTCACGGCGGTCCACCGCAGCGAGGGGCGACTGACGGAGAATGGTTTTGAGCTGGTCGACCTCGATGAGAAAGGTGAGTTGGGCATGCAGTCGATCATCGAGGTCGTCGGGGAAGGGCGTCTTCTCGGCAAGCAGGCTCCGGCGCTCATCACTCATGGGCTCATCGTGGCATGGGCTGCCGGCTCGTAGACCGGTCTCCGTAACCGTTCCCCAAGATCATCGAGCTTCAACGCCCGCTCGGCAAGCTCGACTTGACACTGACTGCTCACATCCGGCCTACCCGCCGCCAAGACTGTGATCGGCCGCCCAACTGCAATTCACCGGCCCGGGAACGGACCTGGTGGACGACAGACGGTGCCGGGCGGGGAATGCTCAGTCGATACAGAACTCGTTGCCCTCGATGTCGAGCATCGGGATGCACGCATCATTGCCGTCATACAGCGTCTGCACGTGTACCGCGCCGAGAGGGATCAGCCGCGCACATTCGGCTTCGAGGGCGGCGAGGCGCTCTTCACCCACGAGTCCGGTGCCGACCCGCACATCAAGATGCACCCGGTTCTTGGCTGCCTTCCCTTCGGGGACACGCTGGAAGTACAGCCGCGGACCAACACCTGAGGGATCTGTACAGGCGAACCACGCATCCCGCTGCTCAGGCGGCTGTGAACGCTTGAAGTCGTCCCAACTGGCAAACCCCTCCGGTGGCGGAGGTACGACGTACCCCAACACCTCGCACCAGAAGCGAGCGAGGCGCTCAGGTTCCGCGCAGTCGAAGGTGACTTGGAACTTCTTGATCGCTGACATCGGCGCACCATACCAGCGGGACTCTGCCCCTTGTTTCCCAGAGGGATTCGCTTGTTTTCCCAGAGGGATTCGCCCGCCCGCACCCCCTTCGTGCCCCTGGGCCATCTCGGACACCGAGCCCGCGGCACCCAGACCGTCGACGCCACCGGCACTTCCGGTGCCACCGCCGAGTCGATCGCAGAGCGCCATACCTTCAGCAGCGACTGCACAGCGCTGAACGACTTCGGCGCCTCCGCCGTCTCAGGAACGAGTGGCACGCAGAGCAATTCCGATTTCACCTCCGGCTTCTGCACCGGCCCGTTCGACACCCGCAGATATTGACCGACTTGCGCGCAGAATCAGTACTTTGCCCACCGGGCACCATCGATTCCAGCGGCAACTTCACCGGCACCTCTCAGAACCACGGTCCGGAAGAAACCGCCAACTGCACTGGCAGGTGACTCCGTTGTCCCGACCTCCGCACCGCCCCCGCCCGCCCCGGGCCGACGGCGCATCGCTCGCGATCATTTTGGCCCTCCTGGCCCTTCTGGTCGTGGGAGTCACCGGCTGCTCGAAGTCCGACGTCCGCAGCGGCGCGCCCCCGTTGAAGCTCTGCGGGGTCACCTTCTGGACCGGCGCCGAGGGCATCGGCACGACCCCGCTGAGCACCTCCACCCGAGGGATGCCGTCCACTCCGGCCGGCGACCGGCTCCCCGCCACGACGGACCGGGACGCAGGCGGTCCGCCGCCCCGCGTCGTCTCCGTCTCCTCCGACTGCTCCCGCGGCCGTACGGTCGTCGTCTCCCCGGCTTCCTCCGTGCGCGTCCGCAAGGTGGCGAAGGACAGCGACGGCCACGTCGTCGCCCTCTCTCTCGTCCCGGCGCAGCCCAGAACTCCTGCCAAGGTGCACATCTACGCCTACGACGGCACCCGCCCCACCGGCCAACTCCTCACGACCGTGGACTGACACACGCCTACGCCCCCACTGCGCCATCGACACCCGTGTAGCGGCTTCGCGGTCACGGACTCCGCGGCCTCTGGCGCGCCGCAACGCCACGTGAGGCAATCCGTGATGCCGGCCGGCGTCGGTACCCATCGAACTGGGAGGCCCGGCATGGTTGATCCGATCCTGCCGGTCCCG
Organism: Streptomyces guryensis; assembly: GCF_021261325.1. Lineage (GTDB taxonomy): Bacteria > Actinomycetota > Actinomycetes > Streptomycetales > Streptomycetaceae > Streptomyces > Streptomyces guryensis. The sequence goes on from NZ_JAJSBI010000032.1 coordinate 107,436, forward strand.
CCGGAGCGACTGAAGCAGTTCAGAGACGCGGTCCGCCGGAGGCTGGCCGAACCTGTGGCGGTCCGCGCGCCGTCGCCGACCGGTGAGCGCGCGGCCCTTCGCCCGTGTGACCCACCCCCGACGCGGCCGTGGGCGACGGGCACGGCGAGACGGGTGCACGTCTGGGAGCGGGTGGCACCTCTCGTGACCAGCACAGCTCCCGGCCGGACCCGCCTCCCGGCCCCGCGTTGTCGGTGGCGGCTGCAAGGCTGGAGGCATGAACGGAGATGAGCAGGTGCTGCGCGGCCGGGTCTACGGCCACGACCACGAGGACCCCGACCCCGGGCCGCTCCCCGGGCGGACGTACGCGGCGCTCGTAGGCGGCCCGCTGGACGGATTGCTGCTGGACATCACGGGCCGACGGCCCCAGGAGGTCGATGAGGGTGCCGCCCTGCCCACCGAGTTGTCGCGGTGGCCCGGGGGCCGCGCCCTGTACGACCGACACCCCGGCGAATTCCTCGCATCCGGCCCGGGTGTGGTCTGCCGCTTCCACTACTCCGGCGACACGCCCTGACAGTCCCGTCGCCCCGGTCATGCGGGTGTGGCCGGCCCAGGAGTGTGGTGCCCTGGGACCGGCCACTGGGTGTCGATGTGGTTATGCCGACCTCACGACGCCACGTCAGAACTCGATCGCGTGCGTATGGTCCTTGTTGTCCTCGCTCATCGAGATACGGTTCACGATCGTCTGGGACACGTCCCCGTCGTCGAAAGTCAGATCGAGCCTGTAGCCGAACTTCCAGGTGTCATCGCCGTTCGGCTCGATGTGAAGTCGCAGATTTCCGCCCTGCAGTGCGTCCCAGGTGATGTTCCTGCGGACGAGCAGACTGACGGGTACGACGGAACCGTCGCCGAACTTGCCGAAGGTGTCGAACGCGGACGCTGCGGTCTTGCCGGCAGCGGTCACCACCTTGATGCTGAGCGTGGTGTTGTTGTCCTTGTCCTCGCCCGAGGTCAAGAACGTGATCTTGGCAGTGGTGAGGGTCGCACCGACGTCCGCCGGGCCGAAGCTGCTCGACGGCGCGGCTTCATGACGGGGGGCGGCACCGGCCATACCCGCCCCGCCCAACAGTAGGGCGATGCTCGCCAGGACTGCGGCTGCAGTGCGTCCCAGTCTTTTTCCTCGCATGGGCTTCCTTTGTCCAGGCCCCTGAGAACAGGGCCGTTGAGTGAAGTGAGTGGGGAAAGGGCCGACGACCTTCTGCATGGATGCTGTGCCGCCATGGGGCGGAGCGTCACGCGCCGTGCCGTTCAGCGGAACAGAGCCCACCGTCGGTGGTGCCGTGTGGATACCGAACGCGGATTGCTCGCCCTCACACCCTGAGGGCATGGCGTTGTGGGAGGCCCGTCTACTCGGACGCCGCGATCAAGAAGATTCGCGCCGACGGGTTCCCGCCACCGGCGACCTGTGCACCCGCGTCTCGTCGATCGCCTACGAGTACATCGACTCCTGGGCCGCCGAGCCGCACTCGCGCCGACTCGGCGGCGTCGGCGGCCTTTTCAGGACACCCCGAACGGTATTGGTGGCGGCGCAAGTCGGCACCGCCCGTGGACATCAACCCCGAACTCGCTCACATTCGGCGGGCGCTGAGCGTCACGCCGACGGCCGGGCGAGTTTGGCGGCCACTGCGTCGAGGACCCAGTCCAGGCCGGTCGCGAAGGATGTCTCGGCGTCCACGTCCGTGCCGTCGTACACGGCCTTGGCCAGTGCCGGGAAGCGGCCCGTGGCCAACAGTCTGGTCACATGCGGGCCGGAGGCGCGCTGCCAGTCGCGCTTGGACAGGCCCGTGGCGCGCTCGGCCCGCAGGTTCGCGATCTCGCGCCTGATAGCTCCGGTGAAATAGGCACTGACAGTCTCCACAGCGCGCATGACGGTGTCGATGTCCGCCAGGCCGTCGAGGGCGGCCAGCGTGGCCTCGGTCACGGCGAAGCCGTTCGGGCCCAGGGTCGGGCGGCCGCCGAGCAGGTCGGCCAGCCATTCGTGACGCAGAGCGGCCTGCCTGGTGCGGTGGGCGAGCATGCCCAGCGCCTCCCGCCAGTCACCGGGGTGCCCATCGGGGAGAATCTCGGCCTGGACCTCGTCCACCATGAGGTCGAACAGCTCCTCCTTGGTGGAGATGTATCCGTACAGGCGCATCGGGCCGGCGTTCAGCCGGGCCGCAACCTTGCGCACCGACACCGACTCCAGCCCACCCTCGTCGGCCAGCGCGATGGCGGCGGCGACGATCCGCTCCCGGTCGAGCGGCACGGGGCGAGTCGGCGGCTCCGGCCGGTCCCACACAGTCATGGCCACATCGTATGTTGCGATACATCGTACTTGGCCAATACAGTGTATCGACATGAGACATCGCATCGCAGTGGTCGGGAGCGGTCCCGGCGGCCTCACTTTCGCGCGCGTCCTGCACCGCCACGAGTACCCCGTCACCATCCTCGAACGTGACCCCGCCTCCGACGCCCGCCCCCCGGGCGGCATGCTGGACCTGCACGAAGGGCTCGGCCAGCTCGCGCTGGACAAGGCGGGGCTGCTGGCGGAGTTCCAGGCGGTCTCTCGCCCCGAGGGGCAGGCCATGCGCATCCTGGACACGGCCGGGACCGTCCTGCGTGACTGGCGACCCCGTCCGGATGACCGGGCCAATCCGGAGATCGACCGCGGGCAACTCCGTGACCTGCTGCTAGGCCCTCTCGACGTCCAGTGGGGTCGGGGCGTGACGCAGGTGGTGCCGGGGCCCCGGGGTGGCGTACTGGTCCATTTCGCAGACGGGCGGCGAGAGACGTTCGACCTCGTGGTCGGCGCGGACGGCGCCTGGTCCCGGACCCGCCCGGCAGTCTCGCCGGTGACGCCGCACTACACCGGCATCACCACGGTCGAGACCTCTCTGGACGACGTCGACACCCGCCACCCCGACCTCGCCCGGCTCGTCGGCGACGGTTCCATGGCTGTGTACGGCGTGAACCGAAAACTCGTCGCCCAACGCAACAGCGGCGGCCACGTCAAGGTGTACGCCCAGTTCCGCGCACCGCTGGACTGGCACTCGAACCTGGACCTGGCCGATGCCGAGGCCGTGCGATCGAGCCTGCTCACTCTGTTCGACGGCTGGGCCGCTCCCGTCCTCGACCTCCTCCGTCACGGCACCGCTTTCGTCCACCGCCCGCTCTACGTCCTGCCCGTGTCCCACACCTGGACCCACGTCCCCGGGGTGACGCTCCTGGGCGACGCCGCCCATCTGATGCCCCCCTTGGGGGCGGGCGCGAACCTCGCGATGCTGGAAGGCGCCGAACTCGCCGAGTCCATCGCCACCGGCGCCGGAGATCTCGACGTGGCCGTCCGCGCCTTCGAGGAACGGATGTGGGCACGGGCCGGCAAGTGGGCGAAGATCACTACGGCCGGTCTGGAACGCCTCGTGAGCGCGGACCCCGCGGAAGCCCTCGCCGTCTTCGACCAAGTCCAGCCATCCTGACTGCCCGTGAACGCCTTCGTACACGCTTCCGGCGCCAAGGCCGCGAGGCGTCGCAGATGGCTGGTGGGCTGTTCGATCGCCGGGCTTGTGGCGGTGCAGGCCGGCACGCGTGGCCGACGAGCCGGGCGCGGAGCGCGGATCCCCACCTGTGGTTCTGTCGGTAGTACTGACGTCACCATCGGGGTTGCGGTGTCAAGCTGGATGTGCTGAGTAAAGGAGCACCCCCGATGCCGCCTGGCCAGTCGAAGGTCGAGTTGTACGCCGCCGCTGTGGCGCGACTCCCGCGATGGCATGTCGAACCGGGCGTTGCAGTGCAAGTACGGCGTCACCTGGAGCGCGGTCAACAAGGCCCTGACCTCGGCTTGGCCGCAGCCACGCACGACAACCGCTTCGGCGCGGCCGTCGAAGCTGGATCCGTTCACGCTGCTGATCGACGAGACCCTGCTCAGTGCGTTGTGGCAAAGGAAGCCCCTGTTCGATGAGCAGGGGCTTCTTCGTGTGTGGGGCATGACCGCGACGGTGTAGGGGCAGGCAGGGGACGGCTTGTTGTGGATCAAGGAGGGTGCGATGCCGTCGGTGCTGGGGTTGATGGAACAGCGTGAGGCGCGGGCGAGGCAGGATCTGGAGTCCTGGACGGAGGTCCTGGAGCAGGCTCAGGCGGAGGTGGATGCCGCACGGGAGCGAGTCGAGCGGGCC
>NZ_JAJSBI010000033.1 GCF_021261325.1 Streptomyces guryensis
TCCGGAGTGAGGTTGGAGGGACACATCGGGCTCCTGGGGAACGAGGGCGGGACGTTCCAACGAGCCTGACGCAACATCACGATCGTTAACTGCCGTCCTCAAGATTCCCGACAGAGTCGCTCAATGCGGCGTGCGACTGCTGCTGGTCTTCCGCGAGAGCGGCGGCCCGGGATGGCGGGAAGTGGGCGCCACGGTGGTTGAGCCCGCCTTCTGGACCTATGTCGACGGCCTGCTCGCCCGTGCGAAGGAGGTGGAGGCCCGCCGGGCGCGCGAGGCCGGGATGGTCGATGCGGAGTCCCTGCGCCACGCGGCCGCCGTGACCGCGGACCTGACGGCGCGCCGGGCCGCGATCGTGAAGCTGCCCGATCCGGCCCAGCGGCTGGGCGCCTTACGGGAGTTGGCGGACGAGTTGCGGGCGGCGTATCCCGGAGACGGGGGCCGCGGGTGAGCGGCACGGCCCGCCGTCGGGGCATCGCCGCGCCGAAGGCCGTCGGGGGAAACGGGGAAGAGGAGTGCGCGTGAGTGCGGAGCCGTGCCGTCAGCGACAGCTCAGTGGAGGGCCCTGCGGCGGGACGATCCTGCCGACCGGGTACTGCGGTCGCTGCGGCCGGCGGCAGAACGCGCGGCCGCTGCCGGAGCTGGGTGACGGGCCACAAGGCCCCCGGGAGCTGCTGAAACTGCCGCCCCGGACGCCGCGCTCGTCCGAGGAGCGGCTCGCCGGCGGCGCCCACATCGCGGACCAGGCGCAACGCTGCCGCACACCGGACTGCGGTGCCACGATCCCGGTCCTCGCCGACAGCCCCGACCGGCAGCACTGCCCGCGCTGCGGCAACCCGCATGCCATGCGGCCCGACTTCGTGCAGGGTGCCACGCTCAGCAACCAGTACCACATCAAGGGCCCTGTCGCCCGTGGCGGTCAGGGCTGGGTCTATCTCGCCGAGGACACCCACCTCGGCGACCTGGTCGCCGTCAAGACCCTGCGCGACCGCTACGGCGCGGACGGCGCGGCCCTCGCCGACCTGGAGCGGCGCACCCTCGTCGCCAGCCGGCATCCGTACATCGTGCGGATCCGCGACTTCCTGCCGTACGAGGCCCCCGAACCGGGTGAGGACGGCGCCACGCACGCCGAGATCGAGGTCAGGGGCGGCCACATCGTCATGGAGGACGTCGGTGACCACACCCTTCAGTCCGTCATCGACGAGGTCCGCTGCGGACGCGAGACACTCGACATCGAGCACGTCGCCACGTACGGCATCCAGATCCTGACGGCGCTCTCCCACCTGCACCGGCAGGAGCTCCTGTACGGCGACATGAAGCCGTCGAACGTCGTCCACTTCGACGACCACGTCAAGGTCATCGACATGGGCAGTGTGCGCAAGGTCGGCCAGACCGAGCCGCCGCCCCATGTGACGCCCGGCTTCCACGCGCCGGAGCTGGCCGGGAAGCTCACTCTCGCGAACGACCTGCACACCGTCGGCGTGACGCTGCGCTGCCTCGCCGCCCCCGCCGTCCGCGACGACGTGCCCGGCCTCGGCACGTCGTCGCTCGACGCCGTCATCGCCCGTGCCACGCGCACGGTGGGCCAAGGGCCGCGGTTCAAGGACGCGGAGGAGATGGCCGACCAGCTCCGGGGCGCCCTGCGGGAGATCAGGGCGCTGCGCGGCAAGGGTGGCTCACCCGAACCGTCCGGCTACTTCGACCCGTCACCTGACTGGCTGGGCGAGCGGCTCGGCGACGTACCCACGACGTCCGCTCTCGCGCGCCGCGACGAGGACCGCCCGCGCCGCGGCACCCCGCCCGTCCTGCGGATTCTCGACCCCGGGCGGCCCACGCCGGTCGAGATCGCACGGCGGCTCCCGGTGCCCAAGCCGTTCTCCGACGACCCGAGGACCCCGGAGTTCGGCGTCAGCGGCGGGTACGCCGGCACGGTGCGGCTCCAGCAGAACCCCGGCGACGAGCCCTCCGCCGAAATCTGCCTGCACAACATCCGCGTCGCCCTCGCCACCGCTCCCGCACCGCCCGACGTCGCTGCCGCGGAGGCGGAGCTGGCCCTGGCCGAGGCCATCCCGGGGCCCGAGGAAGTGCGGCGCTGGCGCCTGGAGTGGCACCGCGGGATGATCGCGCTGGCCCGGTTCGGTGCGAGCGCTGCGCGGCGGCCCGCGGGCCGGGCGGAGGACCTGGCCGAGGCGTGTGCGAGCTTCGAGCGGGTCAGCGCCGACCTGCCGGGGGAGTATGCGCCGAAGCTCGCCCTCGCCTACGTCCACGAGTGCACCGCACACGCCGAGCCGCAGGCGCCGGGCGCCGCCGCGGCACGCGCCCTGGCCCGCGATCTGTTCCACGCCGTGCATCTGCGCAACCCGGCGCACTGCGGCGCCGCCCTGGGCCTGGCCCGCCTCGCCCTCGACGAGCACGACCGCGTCCAGGCACTCGCCGTCCTCGAACGGGTGCCGCGCGGCACCCGCGGCCGTACCCTCGCCCAGCGGGCCGCCACCCGGATCCGGGCCGCGTGCCTGGGCTCCGACCCCGGCGACCTGCCCCCGCCGGACGCCGCCGAGTCCGTGCTCGCCGCGCACGCCGCCGACCGGATCCGCTCCTCACAGGAACGGGAGCTGGTCCTCGCACCGCTCGACGAACTACGGCTGCGCATCGAGGTCAACGAGTGGCAGCTCGCCGCGCTGCATCTGACCCACGGCGTCACCGGCGCGGGCGAAGCCACGTTCTGGCGCCACCTGCGCCGCCGGTGGCGGCCCGCGCACGAACCGACCCCCGCCGAAAGCCGGGCGGAGGAAGTCCGCGTCCAGCTGGAGCGCGACTACCTGGAACTCGCCGCCACCGACACCGATCTCAGCGAGGCCCTGGTGGAGCGCGCCCATGCCGTCCGCCCGACGACGTGGACGTGAGGCGGCGCGGTGTCCGTGCCGCAGCACCTACCAGAGCACCTACCAGGAGGCCCTGATGAGATGTCCGGCCGAGCAGGTTCCGACGACACCGTCCTCAGGCGGTGGTGGAACCGCGGTGCCGTATGACACCACGCTCTTCGTCCATGTCGACGAGCCCGATCTCGTGCCGGACAAACGCGTGCCGGGCGCGTCGGTCAAACTGCTCGCGCAGCTGAAGGTGGCCGTCTTCGACCAGGCGCGGGGCGAGCACGCCGACCCGGGTCAACTCGCCCTGATCATCGCGCTCGACGTCGCCGATCACCGCAGGGAGCGCATGGTGGCCGCGGTGCGCGACGCGCTCACTGCAATGCCCTCGGGTGCGTCGTTCGCCGTGGTCACGGCGGGCGCCGAGCGCGGCGGGGGGCCGGTGCGCTACTACCCGGCCGGGCCCGGCTCGTGGGCGCCGGCCGACCGGCAGCACCGGATCAGCGCGGCCTTCGCGATGGGCGCGGCGCCGCTGGCCGCCGACGGCGTACCGCGATCCTTCGGCTACGACGGATGGCTTGCCGAGGCACGGCGGCTGTTCGCGGGGTGCGACCGGACGCTGTGCCGGCTGCTGCTGGTCACCGACGGGAGCACCGGATACGAGGACGCGTCGCTCACCGCCCAACTGGCAGCGTGCGGAGCCGAGTTCAGCTGCGAGGTGATCGCCGTCGGCAATGACTGGGACTACCAGCCGCTGGAACGGATCGCCGGCCGTCTGCGGGGGACGGCCGACGCCGCGGGCCCCGACTTCGCCGCCGCGCTCGCCGCGGCGGTCCGCCGTGCCTGCCGCAGGGCCGTGCCCGCGCTGCCGCTGGAGGTCACCGTGCGCCCCGGCGTGCGCATCGAGTCCTTCGTCCAGTTCACGCCCGAGCACCTGGAACTCGCCGCCGACCCGCCGTCCGGACCGTACCGTCACGTGTTCCCCACCCTGCCCTGGGATCCGGCGGGCGTCACCAGCGAGTTCCTGCTCGCCCTGCGCGCCGATGGTGCCGGCGACCGGCTCGGCGAGGAGCTCCAGTTCGCCATGGTGTCGCTGGGGTCCCTGCACGAAGCCGTCACCGCCCGCTGGCGTGACCCCCGCCTCCCACCCGCACCGACCGCCTCGCGCACCAACGACGAGACGACCGGCGAAAGCAGCCGCCTCCTCGACTCGAGGCACCGGATGATCATGCATTTCAGGAGGGGGCTCGAAGCCCTCAGGGGCGGTCAACGGGCCGCTGCGGAAAGCCACTTGGGACAGGCCGCCGCAGGGGCGCACCAACTCGCCGAGGGCTGGATGCTCAACGAGATCGGGGGCTGGGGCGACATCCATGACGCCGCCGCCGGATCCGTCAGCGTACGCCTGCCCGCCGACGCCCACCGGGTCAGTGTCGCCCTGCTGCGGCTCGGCGCCCGGTCGGCCTCCCGGGGCACGAGCCGTACGGCAGGCCGGCAACGTCCCGCCGGTCCCTGCCCGGCCTGCGCGGAACCGGCCGTTCCCGGAGCCCTTCACTGCGTGCGCTGCGGAGAGGAGCTGTCATGAGGCGGGGGCGCGAGCGGCCCGGCGAGGCCCGGCGTGTCCTGAGCACGCATCGGCTGCTGCTGCGTCACCTGTGGGGGTTCCTCGGCTGCGCCGCCGTCGGCGTCGCACTGCTCACCGGCGTGGCCGTACCCCAACTCGACGCACGGACCGGGGAGTTACGTGAGGAGGTCGCGCCGTCCGTGCGGGGCACGGCGGCCGTCAGGCTCGCCGTGCTGCGTGCCGACGAATCAGCCCGGGCCTCGATCGTCAAGGGGGTCGCCGGTACGGTCGGCGCCGGCGAGACGGCCGAGAGCCAGCTCGCCGCCGCGGACCAGAGTCTCACCCAGCTCGCGGACCACGTCGGCAGCGGCAGGGACCAGGACATCTCCGCGGTCAACGGCCTGCTCGCCGCCTACAACAGCGTCATCACATCCGCCACGGTCAAGTACCAGGCGGACGACGAGATGCGGGCCGAGAAACTCGCCGAGGCCCGTGCCCTCCTGGAACGCCCGAAGACCGGTCTGCTCGCCCGCCTCGACACGGTCGCCGCCGCCGAGGAGGGCCGGGCGGGTGAACTGTCCGACCTGGGCGTCCTGTTGACGGTGTCCTGGGTGGCGGCGGCGGCCGCGCTGGCAGCCGCAGCCGTCGTGGCGGGCCTCGCATGCCGGGCCGTCAGCAGGCGCTGCGGTCGGCTGCTCGCCCCCTGGATCCTGGTCGGCGTCATCGGCTCCATGGCCCTGGCCGCCCTCCCGGCCTTCATGGCGTGGCGTACCGCGGAGAGCCTGGACGTAGCCCGCGCCCACCTCACGGACATCCTGGACACCTCCCTCGAGAACTCGCCGCGTACGGGTGCCCAGGACCTCACCGCTGCGCAGCAGCACGTCGCCGCCATCGGCCTGCCGGACCTGTCCGCGTTCGGCTGGCTCAACGTCGTCTACGTCGTCGTGGGGGTGGCCGTGACCTGCGCCGCCGTCGCCGGCCTCGTCGTCCGGCTCACCACCGACTACCCGGAGCGCCCGGTCGACTGGTCGTGGGCGCGCCGCCTGTGGAACCGCATGACCCGTACCAGGCGGCGTCGCCGCATCGGCGCGGCAGCGGTCGCGTTGGCTGTCGTGGCGGCGATCGTCACCCCCCAGGTCCTGAGGCGCGATCCCGTCGTCACCGTCCTCGGCCCGTGGACGGGCAAGGAGGAACAGCGCTTCCTCGGCCTCATGGACGCCGAGGGCATCCGTGTCCGCTACCAGGGCACCCCCGCCCAGCGCGAGGTACTGCTCTCCCGTGTGCAGGCCGGCGACCCGCCCGACATCGCGATCATGCCGGGCATCGGAGAACTGGCCGAGTACCGCGCCGAAGACCATCTGAAGCCGCTCGACGACCTGGTCAGGGGCCTGCGGTACGCGGGCCCCTGGCGCCCGGACGGCAAGGGCTCCACCTACTGGTGGCCGGTCAACGCCAATCTCAAGAGCATTGTGTGGAAGTCCCGCCATGTGGTCGGGCAGCCCGCCACCGCGTCCTCCTGGTGCCTCGGGATGGGCGAGGACGGCGCCGCCGGCTGGCCGGGCACCGACTGGATCGAGGACATCGTGCTGCAGCAGGCGGGACCGGACGTGTACGCGGACTGGGCCCGAGGCACCGGCAAGCACGCCCGGACGGCGTGGACGAAGGGGCCGGTCCGGGAGGCATGGCGGCGGTGGGCCGACTTCCTCGCCACGGACAGAGAACAGGCGAAGCGGGCACTGACCGCGGACTGGCACGGCCCCGAAGCACTGAAACCGGGCAACCACACCGCGTTCCGCGAAGCCACCCGGTGCGCTTTCGAACACCAGGGCTCCTTCGCGCAGGGGGACGACGGCGCCTTCCTCACCGACTCGGCACCACTGCTGCCGGGCGGCCCCTACCGGACACGGGCCTACGAGGTGTCCGGCGATTTCGCCGCCCTCTTCAACGACAGGGAGCCGGCCCGCAAGGCGCTGCGTGCCCTCTTCTCCCAGTCCGGGCAGCAGCGGTGGGCGGACAAGGGCGCCATGTACTCGGCGATGACCCCTGTCATGGCGGAGGTCGCCGACGACGGCGACGTGGATGCCACCGCACGCGCGATCTACGGAAGGTTCCAGCAGCCCGCGGTGCCGCGCTGCCTCGACGCCTCCGACGTCATGCGCCCCGCCGTACGGGATGTGTTCTACGAGGCGGTGCTGAGGACCGTCGCCGCCGTGGCCGGGCACCGCCTGTCCGACGCCGGCCTCGACGGCATCCTGTCGGGCGTCCAGAACGTCCAGAACGTCCAGGACCTCCAGGAGGTGACAGGCCAGGGCGCGGGGACCGCAGGCCTTCAGGTATGCAGTGAGGCAGGGGCGTAGATCCGGCGACTCCGGCGACGACGACGCCTTCCACATCCGGGCACACCATCAGTGGTGAGCGGTGCAAGCTGTGCACGCTCCCACATTTCCGAGATCCTTTCCATCCGACCGTGCTTTGTATTGCTCATGACAATGGTGTCCCCTACTGTGCACGTTCTCAGCACACGCGTCTCGTCAACCAGACGCCGGGTCAAAGGAGATCGGGATGTCCGTGCACGGCTCCAGGCGCACCATGAAGGTCGGCGCCCTGCTCGCGGTGGCCGCCGCGCTGCCGGCGGCCCTGCTCACCTCGCCGACGAGCGCCGCCGCCGCGGGCTCGCTCAGCATGCTCGGCGCCGACGTCTCGACGGCGCGGCGGGCACTCGACCTGGGCGCCAAGTACTACGACGCCAACGGCAACGCCAAGGATCCCCTCGACATCCTCAAGGGCGTCGGCGTGAACTACGTCAGGCTGCGGATCTGGAACGACCCGGCGAGCGGCTACAACAACAAGGCCAAGGTGCTGGCGTACGCGAAGACGGTCAAGGCGAAGGGCCTCAAACTGCTGGTGGACTTCCACTACTCGGACACCTGGGCGGATCCGGGCAAGCAGTACAAACCCGCGGCCTGGTCCGGCCACGGCATCAGCCGGTTGCAGACGGACGTCTACAACTACACGTACGACGTCTGCAACAGTCTCAAGGCCCAGGGCACGACCCCGGACAGCGTGCAGATCGGCAACGAGATCAATGTCGGTATGCTGTGGGACGACGGCAAGGTGGTCGACAACGACTTCACCAACCTCGGTCTGCTCCTCAAGTCCGGCTACAACGCGACCAAGGCGTGCAACAGCGGCACCAAGGTCGTCATTCACACCGCGGACGCGGACAGCGACGCGCACGCCCGATGGTTCTACGACGGCATCAAGGCCAAGGGCGTCAACTGGGACATCACCGGGCTGTCCTACTACTGCATGTGGCACGGCACGCTGTCCAACATGGGCAGCGTCGTGTCCGACATGAAGTCCCGGTACGGCAAGGACGTGATCATCGCCGAGACGGCCTACCCGTTCACCTCGGGGAACGCGGACGGTACGGCCAACTCGGTCACCTCCGGCTGCTCGGGCTACCCCCTCACCTGGCAGGGGCAGGCCGCCAACTTCACCGCCGTGCAGAACACGGCCCGCAGCGCGGGCGCGATCGGTGTCTTCTACTGGGAGCCGACCTGGTACGCGGTCCCGGGCAACGGATGGGATCCCGCCGACATCGACAACAGCGGGGACGGCTGGGACAACATGGCCACCTTCAACTGGACCGGCCAGGTGAACCCGAACATCAAGTGGACTCCGTGACGGCGGCTGCCGCTCGACGGTGACTACCGCGTGAGTCCGGCCTTCTCGCAGGCGGGCCGGATCGCGCGGGTGCAGATCTGGTCGATGGAGTACACCCCGTCCTTGACGAGCGTCTGCTCGACGGTGCCGGCCGTCACGGCCTTCGGGGTGAGCAGCACGGACGGGATACGGCTGGTGGTGGGGCTGTCGGTGGTCGTCGTGGTGACGCTTCGGGGATCGTCGCCACGGCCCAGCGCCACGGCCATGGCGGCGGCCGCATCCGCCTCCGCCCGGAACGGTTTGTACACCGTCATGTACTGCTCGCCCTGGAGGATGCGCCGTACGGCGTCGAGGTCGGCGTCCTGACCGGTGACCGGGGGAAGCGGCCTGACACCGGCGCGCTTGAGAGCGGAGATGGCACCCGCGGCTATCGCGTCGTTGGCCGCCAGGATCCCGCCGATCCGGTCGGGGCCCAGGGCCGCGACGGCGGCGGACATCTGGGCGTTGGCGTCGTCCGTGCTCCAGCCCTGGATGTCGTACGACCTGCCGATCCTGACCTTGCCCGCCAAGACGGACAGGGCGCCCTTTCTGAACCAGGCCGCGTTGGGGCTGGTCGGATCGCCGTTCAGCATGACGACCTGACTGCTCTTCGTCTGCGCGCCCATGGCCTTCAGGAGGGCCTCGCCCTGGAGCCTGCCGACCTGTCCTCCGTCGAAGCTGACGTAGCCCGAGACCGGGCCTTCCGCGAGCCGGTCGTAGGCGACGACCGGTACGTCCGCGCGGTGGGCGTCGACGATCGAGGAACGAAGCGCCCTGGCGTCCGCGGCGTCGAGGATCAGGACCTTGACCCCTTTGGTGATCATGGAGGTCAGCTGTTGCCGCTGTCTGTCCGCGTCGTTCTCGGCGTTGGCGTACTCCACGGTGCAGCGCGGACACAGTTCCTTCAGCCGCTTCTCGATCAGCGGCTTGTCGGAGTGCTCCCAGCGGGGGACGGACCGGCTCGGCAGCAGCAGGCCGACGGTGAAGCTGTCGGACCGCGACTGGCTGTCGCCTCCGCAGGCGGTCTGGGGCATCGTCATGAGTCCCGCGACGAGGGCGGCGACGACATGCCACAGGCGGGTTCTCACCGCCGGCCTCCTAGTTCCGTTCCCGGGCCCGGGGCAGTGGGCGTCGGTGCTCGACCCGGCAGGACGATCTCGCTCCACACCTGTTTGCCGCCGGCCACCGGCATCGAGCCGAACGACTCCGACATCGCCTCGACCAGGAGCAGGCCACGGCCGCCGGTCGACTCCCAGTCCACGATCACCGGCTTGGCGGGGGCGCGGGGAGAGGAGTCGCCCACACAGACCCGTACCCGGTCACCGCGGAGCATCAGGTCGAGGCGGACCGGGCCCTGCGTGTGCACCAGGGCGTTGGTGACCAGTTCGGACACGACCAGCAGTACCGCGTCGGCCACGTCCTCGGCCTGCCATTTGCGCAGGGTGCGGGCGGTGAAGCGGCGGGCGTGCATGACGGCGTCGGGCAGCCGCCACACCACCCAGCCGGCCCTGATCGGCCGGGTCCCCATGCCGTCGTAGCGCAGCAGCAGTATGGCGACGTCGTCCTCGCGGCGGCCGACGTCGCCGAGCAACTGGTCCGCCATGCGTCCCAGATCCGCCGGATCGGCCGCGGCGAGCGCCGTGCGCGTCTGGCGCATGCCCTCGTCGAGGGGCAGGCCGGCTGCCTCGACCAGGCCGTCGGTGACCAGGGCGAGGACCGTGCCGGGGGCCAACTCGACGGCGGTCATGGGGAATTCCGCCTCCTCGAGGATGCCCAGCGGGAGTCCGCCCTCGACCTCGATCTCCTCGGTGGTGCCGTCGGGATGGCGCACCAGTGGGGCGAGGTGCCCGGCCCGGACGAAGAGGGTGTTGCCCTGTTCGAGGTCGAGTTCGGCGTAGCAGCAGGTGGCGAAGAGGTCGGTCTCCATGCCCACGAGCAGGCGGTTGGCGTGGGAGACGACCACGTCGGGCGGGTGGCCCTCCACCGCGTAGGCCCTGACGGCCGTACGCATCTGGCCCATGATGGTCGCGGCTCCCGCGCTGTGCCCCTGCACGTCGCCGATGACGAGCGCCACCCGGTCCTCGGACAGGGCGATGACGTCGTACCAGTCGCCGCCCACCTGCAGGCCCCGCCGGGCGGGCAGATACCGGGCCACGGCCGTGCCGCCGGGCAGGTTCGGGAGACGCCGGGGCAGCAGGCTGCGCTGCAGCATGGTGGCGAGTTCCTGCTCGGCGTCGTGTTCGTGCGCCCGTTTGAGGGCCTGCCCGACCAGCGCCGCGGTGGCGGTCAGCAGGGACCGCTCGTCGGGGGCGAACTCGTGCGGCTGGTCCCAGCCGACCATGCAGAGGCCGGCGACCCGGCCCCTCGCGGGCAGCGGCAGGACGGCCAGGCCTCCGTCGCCGATGCCCGCGAGGTTCGGTTCGAAGGCCGTGCCGGCGGGCCACAGGTCCAACCGCCCGTCCCGCATGGCCAGTTGGAGGGTGGGCAGGGCGCTGACCGGCGCGTCGGGCCACTCCGTACGCCACTCGGCACGCCAGGCCTCCGGCCAGGCGGCGGGCTGCGGCGGATCGAGCACGGTCACCATGAGCCGGTCGCCCTGCAGCTCCGCAAGGGCCACCCGGTCGGCGCCCAGCGGCTCCCGCAGCGCGGTGACCACGACGCGGCCGACGTCACGGACCGTGGTGGCGTCGTCGAGTGCGGCGGTCAGCCACTGGATCCTGGAGACGTCGTCGGGGCTGCGGCGCAGCACGGAGGTCGCCGTGACCACGCCCAGGACCTGCTCCGCACGGTCGTCGCTGCCCGCCACGACCCGGCAGCTCAGGCTCAGCCAGCGCATCTCCCCCGTCGGGCCGCGGACCCGGAACTCCAGCTCCCGCCGGCCGAACGCCTGGGGGGTCGGCTCCAGGACCGACACCAGGGCGTGCATGTCCTCGGGCAGGGCGTGCGCGAGCAGCGTGTCCGCCTTGCCGTCGAAGTCGGCCGGCGTGATGCCGAGGAGTTCGAGCAGGGTGTCGTCCGCCTCGATCAGGCCGGTGTCGGGCACCAGCACGAACGAGCCGACGCGCAGGCTCCGCAGGGCAGGACCCAGCAGCGGCGCCGGCGGGGACCGGCCGGCCGCGGCAAGCAGCAGACCCGCGACGGCGTCGGCGTACCGCTCCAGGAAGCGGCGCTGCTCGTCCTCGAAGCCGTCCCCGGATGTCCCCACGACGACGAGGCAGCCGAGCCGGCTGCCATCCGCCTGGAGCGGCAGGGCACCGAGCGGGGCCTCCGGGTGCGGCGGCGTGGGCGCGCCTTCGGGGTGGGCGGCCAGGTCGGCGGGGCTGAGCCACAGCGGCCGGTCGGTACGGAAGGCGTGTACCGCGGGTGAGCCTCCGGACAGGGGCAGCCGCTCGGGCAGCCGGGTGTCGGAGACGGCCCAGCGCGCCGTCTCCGCCAGCCGGAGCTCGTCCTTGTCGCCCGCGGGCACATAGACGGCCGCCATGGCCGCTCCGGCGAAGGTGAGAGCGCGCTCGCCCACCGCCTCCGGCACCGCGGACAGTCCGCGCGCGTCCGCGGCTTCGGCTCCGGATGCCCGCAGCTGAGAGACTGCGGCCCGGGCACCGCCGTCTTGGGGCATGTCCGCAACCTACCTCCCGTCCGTGCCGCGGATGCGGCTGAGATCGGGCGTCACCACAACAGAATCGCATATCGGAGCAAACCGCCACTGCATTCGCAGATCGCCGTAGCCGGTGCCAAACTGACGGCATGGTCGTCTCGCCGCTCACGTGAGAGGGCCAGGTGTCGCCGCGTGCGGGCAGCGACCAGTGCCCTTCTGGATCTCCATGCCGGCGTGACCACCCGACCCGCGCTCGGAGGGAGGTCTCGCACATGAAGGCCTGCATACGGGGAGCGGCCATGGTCATGACCGCGGTCTGGACGGCCGTTGCACTGTCGGCCTGCGGGTCCGGTACCCCAAGCGACTCCGCCGGGGGGAACACACCGAAGATCGCCCTGCTGCTGCCGGATGCCACCACGGCCCGCTGGGAGACACGCGACAGGCCCTTGCTCGAGAAGAAGATCATGGAGCTGTGCCGACGCTGCACGATCGAGTACGCCAACGCCAAGGGCGATGTGGCGTTCCAGCAGGAACAGATGGACTCGATGATCACCAAGGGCGTCGATGCGATCGTGCTCGTGGCGGTGGACGCCAGATCTCTCGGTGCCTCGGTCAGGAAGGCAGCTCAGGCGGGCATCCCGGTGATCGCCTACGACCGTCTCGCCCAGGGCCCGATCTCGGGCTACGTCTCCTTCGACGGCGAGGAGGTCGGCAGGCTCCAGGGCAGGGCACTGCTGAAGGCCATGGGCAACCCCGGCCACACCCCCCAGATCGTCATGATGAACGGAGATCCCAGCGACCCCAACGCGGTGTCGTTCAAGAAGGGCGCACTGTCCGTGCTCAAGGGGAGAGTGCGGATCGGCAAGGCGTACGACACGCTGCAGTGGCGGCCGGAGATCGCGAACACGAACATGGCCGGCGCCATCGCCGCCCTGGGAGTGGCGAATATCCAAGGGGTCTACTCCGCCAACGACGGCCTCGCCGCGGGCAGCATCGCCGCCCTCAAGGCGAACAAGGTCACCCCGCTGCCTCCGGTCACCGGGCAGGACGCCGAACTCGGTGCCGTGCAGCGCATCGTCGCCGGCGATCAGTACATGACCGTCTACAAGCCGTTCGGCCCCGAGGCTTCCGCCGGCGCCACCATGGCCGTGGCCGCGGCGCGCCGGACCGCTCTCGGGCAGGTCGCCAAGGACAAGGTCAGGACCAGTGACGGGAAGACCGTTCCGGCCGTCCTGCTCACCCCCGTGTCCGTGACCGCCGCCAACATCAAGGACACCTTGGTGAAGGACGGCTTCTACACCGTCCGGCAGATCTGCGTCCCCCGGCTCCAGGCCGACTGCAGCAGGTCCGGACTGACCTGACGAACCGGCTCCGACCGAGTCCGAGCCCCGGGAAGGAGATGGTCTCCGTGCCCGATTCCCCCTTGCTGGCGCTGCACGGCGTGTGCAAACGCTTCGGTGCCGTCGAGGTCCTCAAAGACGTCGAGCTGGAGATCCACGCCGGCCAGGTCGTCGCCCTGCTCGGCGACAACGGAGCCGGCAAGTCCACCCTCGTCAAAGTGATCTCGGGCGTCGCCCCGGCGGACAAGGGCGTCATCGAGTGGGAGGGCCGCACGGTGCACATCAGGCGCCCGCACGACGCCCGGGACCTCGGCATCGCCACCGTGTACCAGGACCTCTCGCTGTGCGGGAACCTCGATGTCGTCGGCAATCTGTTCCTCGGCCGGGAGATCCGCAGGTTCGGGTTCCTCGACGAGATGGAGATGGAAAGCCGCACCATCGAACTGCTCAAACGCCTCACCAGGACCATCCCCGATCTGCGTGCCCCGGTGGTCTCCCTGTCCAGCGGCCAGCGCCAGACGGTCGCCATCGCACGTTCGCTCCTCGGCGGGCCCCGGGTCCTCCTCCTGGACGAACCGACCGCGGCGCTGGGCTTCGAGCAGACCACCGAGGTCCTGGACCTCGTCGACGCGCTGCGCGACCGCGGTCTGGGGGTGCTGCTCATCAGCCACAACATGGGGGACGTCAAAGCGCTCGCGGACCGGGCCGCCGTGCTGCGGCTCGGCAGCAACAACGGGTTCTTCAACGTGAACACCGCGTCCCAGGAACAGATCATCTCCTCCATCACCGGCGCCACGGAGAACGTGCCCCGCCGGCCGGCCACCCATGAGGCGGGGTGGTGAAAGCGATGCGCCGCATGACGGACAACACGCAGGCCGACGGTGCCGCAGCCGCCGCCGAGGCCCGCGGGCCGCACCGCCGAAAGGCCGTCGCGCTAGCCCTGAAGGACGCGGCCGCCGCCCTCCGGCGCAGGTTCCGCGCCGGTGAACTGGGCTCGCTGCCCGTGGTCCTGGTCCTCGCCACGGTCTGGATCATCTTCCAGTCCCTCAACAACAACTTCCTCTCACCCCGGAACCTGTCCAATCTCAGCGTGGACATCGTGGGCACCGGCCTGATCGCGGTCGGCATCGTCTTCGTGCTGCTGCTCGGTGAACTCGACCTGTCCGTCGGCTCGATCAGCGGCTTCGCCGCGGCCATCTTCGCCGTGCTGAACGTGAACAACGGCGTGCCCGAATGGATCGCGCTCATCCTCGCGGTCCTCGCGGGCACCGCGGCGGGAGCCGTCCAGGGCTTCTCCTGCGCCAAGACCCGGGTCCCGGCCTTCGTCGTCACGCTCGCGGGGCTGCTCACCTGGAACGGCCTCATGCTCTACGTCCTCGGCACCAGCGGCACGGTCAACCTCGACGAGAACGGGCTGGTCGCCGACCTGACCAGCTACTACTTCACCAACGACGCCGTCGCCTACGCCCTGGCGGCGCTCTGCGCGGGCATCGTCTTCCTGATGTCGTACCTGGACCGGCGCCGCCGCGTGGCCGCCGGCATGCCGCACCGCTCGCTGCGGGAGATCGGGGTGCGCACGGGGGGACTCGCCGTGGTCGCGTTCACCACGGCCTATCTGCTCAACCGGTTCCAGGGGCTGCCGCTCGCCCTTCTCATCTTCCTCGTGGTGGTGGCCGGCCTCGACATCGTTTTGCGCCACACGCACTACGGCCGACGGGTCTACGCACTCGGGGGCGGCGTCGAGGCGGCCCGTCGCGCCAGCCTCAACGTGACGGGCATCCAGACCGCGGTGCTCGCGGTCTCCGGGACGATGGCCGCGATCGGCGGCCTGTTCCTCGCCTCACGCATCACCTCGGTCAGCCAGAGCTCGGGATCGGGTGTCCTGCTGCTCAACGCCATCGCGGCAGCCGTCATCGGCGGCACCAGCCTGTTCGGAGGACGCGGTACGACCTGGTCCGCGGTACTCGGCATGCTGGTCATCCAGTCGATCGCCTCCGGCATGGCGATCACGGACACCCCCACGGCCATCCAGTTCGTCATCACCGGCGGAGTGCTCTTCGCCGCGGTGGTCATCGACGCACTCTCGCGGCGCTCGCAGGAGGCACACGGGCGGGCCTGACAGACACCACCGAGCCGCCACTCTGACCGCCGCGGTTCTCGTCGGCGCCCTGTTCGCCACCGGTTGTTCCAGCAGCTCCGGGGGCAAGAAGTCCGAGCAAGGCGGCGCGGCGGCCTCCGCAGGCAAGGCCACCACACCCCGCATGACGGTGGCCATGGTCACCCACGCCTCCCCCGGCGACACCTTCTGGGACCTCATCCGCAAGAGCGCCCAGGCCGCCGCCAAGGACAACATCAAGCTCGTCTACTCCTCCGACCCCAACGCCGGCAACCAGGCCAACCTCGTCCAGAACGCCATCGCCCAAAAAGTCGACGGCATCGCCCTGACCGCCGCCAAGCCCACCGCCATGAAGGACGTCATCAGCAAGGCCAAGGCCGCGGGCATCCCCGTCGTCGGGTTCAACTCCGGTGTCGGGGACTGGCAGGAACTCGGCATGCTCGAATACCTCGGCCAGGACGAGAACATCGCCGGCCAGGCCTTCGGCCGACGCCTCAACCAGCTCGGCGCCAAACACGCCCTGTGCGTCATCCAGGAACAGGGCCAGGTCGCCCTCGAAGCCCGCTGCGCCGGCCTGAAGAAGGGCTTCACCGGCAGGACCGACATCCTCTACGTCAACGGCACCGACATCCCGTCGGTGAAGTCGACGATCACCGCCAAGCTCAAGCAGGACTCCTCCATCGACCAGGTCGTCACCCTCGGCGCCCCCATCGCCCTCACCGCCGTCCAGTCCCTCGCCGACGCCGGCAGCAAGGCCGAGGTCGCCACCTTCGACCTCAACAAGGACCTGGTCGCCGCCGTCCAGAAGGGCACCATCGAATTCGCCGTCGGCCAGCAGCCCTACCTCCAGGGCTACCTCGCCGTCGACTCCCTGTGGCTGTACAAGACCAACGGCAACTTCAGCGGCGGCAGCACCGTCCCCGTCCTCACCGGCCCCGCCTTCATCACCAAGGACAACGTCGACGCCGTCGCCGAGTTCGCGGCGAAGGGCACCCGGTGATGAGTGTGCAACCGACCGACACGGAGCCGCACACCGCACACGACGCCCTGCACTTCGTGGCCGCGGAGGTGGCCCGGAGCATCGCCTCCGCGCTGCGGCTGAGGAGCTGTCATTCCTGCCGCGGGTTCGGCTTCAGCACGGCGAACACCGCCTGGCCCGGGTCTGCCAGCCAGGCGATCCGCCCGACGTCCGGCACATCCGAGGCGGGCATGAGCACCGACCCGCCGTTCTCCTGCACCTTCGTCGCGATGACATCGGCGTCGGCCACGGCGAAGTACGGCACCCAGCGCGGCTCCTCCCCTTCGCCACGGAGCGGGGCGACACCGCCGAAGCTGCCCTCCTGCTGGTCGCCGTCCTTGATGCTGAGCACCCGGTACGTCATCCCGGGTGCCTGCATCTCCTGGAAACGCCAGCCGAACAGCCCCTGGTAGAAGCGGATCGCCGCCTCCGGGTCGGCGACGTGCAGCTCCACCCACACCAGCGTGTTGTCCTCTGACGCCTTCTCCAGCCCC
Source organism: Streptomyces guryensis (assembly GCF_021261325.1). Taxonomy (GTDB): domain Bacteria; phylum Actinomycetota; class Actinomycetes; order Streptomycetales; family Streptomycetaceae; genus Streptomyces; species Streptomyces guryensis. The sequence goes on from NZ_JAJSBI010000033.1 coordinate 16,694, forward strand.
TTCGTCTTCGCCGGCTGCCATACGGCGAACTGCGCACCCTGGGGATCGGTGAACTGGCCCATCCAGCCCTCACCCATGACGTCCATGGGTTCGGCCCGCACAGCGCCCCCGCCGGCAGCCACGTCGCGAGCGGTGGCCTGGACGTCGTCGCTCTGGAAGTACGTCGTCCAGGCCGACGCGGCGCCCTCCTCGCTCAGTGGCCCGAGGGCGCCGACGGTCTTCCCGTCCTTCTGGAAGAACCCGTACCCGCCGGCGTCGGGCCCGGCGGACACGAACTGCCACCCGAAGACGGCGCCGTAGAAGGCGGCGGCCGCGTCCGTGTCGTGGCTGCCGAGGTCGATCCAGTCGGGTGATCCGGTGCGGAAGTCGGTGCCGAGCATGCGTTTCCTCCTACGAGGTCGGTGTGGAGACTCCGTCACCATGCCGCCCCCGTGGACGGTGCCCCGTTCACCGGCCCGCGGACCCAGGGGGTTTCACCCGGGCGGGCGTCCCGCATCCGGCCCGACCCCTGCGCCGGGCGGATGTCAGGGGTCGAGCGCCTTGCGCAGGCCGGGCTTCGACGCATCGGCCCATGCGGTCGGCAGTTCCCGTTCGCGCTCCCTGGCCACGCCCTGTTCCTGGCCGTAGAGCAGGCCCCAGGTGAAACCAGGCTCCCCCGCGGCGTGCGCCGCCAGGGCCAGCTTCCGCAGGGCGTCCCGGGCCACGACGCTGTCCTGATGGTCCCCGAGCACCTTCTGCACGGCCTTCACGCGCTTGCCGAGCCGTTTCGCGGGCTTGCCGAGCGAGGCACGCGCCGGTTCGGTGGCGTAGCGCGTCTTCTTGGCCGACTTGCGGGCCTCGTGGAGCGCCGTGTCGCGTTCCGTTCCGGGCGCGAGCTCCAGCGCGTGCGCCGCCCGACCGGCCAACCGGTCGTACTCCTTGAAGACGCCCTTGGCCATCACCTTCTCCGGTTTGCGGCCTGCCTTGCCACGCAGCGGCGGCGCTTCGGTGAGCGCGGCCAGGGAATCCAGCAGGGCCAGGTACCGAGGTGTGCGCAGCGCGTCCAGGGTGCGCCGGCGCGCCTCGTCGGTGCGGGCAACGTTCCACGCCTTCAGCCGGGCCTCGACAGGCCCGAGGACGAGTTCCCCGGGCAGGGCCTCGATACGCGAGCCGAGCCGTTCCATGAGGACCTCCTGGTCGCGCTCCGCGCCCAGCTCGCCACCCAGCCACTTGAGGTCGTCGCGGATCGGATCGGTGACCTGACGATCCAGCACCGACCGGTAGGAACGCAGGATGCTGCGCAGCCGGCGGCAGGCGACACGCATCCTGTGCACCGAGTCGGGCACGTCACGGCGCACCGCCGGATCGAGACGCACCAGGGCGTGCACCTGTTCGTCCACGTACCTGAGGACGTCGTCGCCGGCCCAGCCGGGTACGACGGCCTCGGCACGGGGGTCCGGCAGACGCGGCCCGCCCACTCCTGTCTGCTCAAGGGCCCGGGCCAGCTTGGACGGATCGGACGCGCGGTCGATGCCGTTCTTGCGCAGGGTCTTGTCCACGGCGTCCAGCAGTGCCGGATCGGCGCCGTCGGCGAGTTCGACCTCCATCTCGGTCCAGGCGGCCAGGGTGGTCGTGCCGCGCAGGGGTTCGGCGCGGACCTTGTCGACGGTCAGGGAGGCGAGGACCGCGCCTTCGGAATCGACGAGGTTCCGCGTGGCGCGGGTGGACCTGATGCGGACGACCGGGGTCAGCTCTGCCCCGCGGGTACGGGAAAGGGCCAGGTCACGCAGGGTGTCCGGAATGGTCTCGGACAGCGGGGACCGCACCTCCTCCCGACTGTCCTGCGACAGGGGCAGCTTCAGGTGCCAGCCGGGGTCGGGTCCGCCGGTCCTTCGCCGTAGCGTTGCCGACGCGCCGGCCAGCCGCAGGTCCCCGGTGTCGTGGTACACGGCATCCAGCTCGTCGGTGCCCTGTTCCACGACCGACACGATGCCGTCCACGCCGGTGAGCTCGGGGAGCCACGAGGTGTCATCGGCCGACGGAGCATCGTACTTTCGCTCTGTCTCACGCTTCGACTGGGTCATACCGTTCGCGTACACGCCTCAGCGCAGCTCAAACACGCGTGAGGCCCCAAACAGACCCTCGCCACCGGGCCACCGGGCCACCGGGCCACCGGGCCACCGGGCCACCGGGCCACCGGGCGGAGCACATCCCTTGCCCTGCTCGCTGCATCCCCCTAGCGTTGTTTTGTGCCGCAGATAAACAAATCCCGAACGCGCAACGTCGTGCCGGGCAACAACAGCAGCGACCTCACCCGGCTCCGCATCACGCTCACCGTCTTCTTCGCCCTCGACGGCTTCATCTTCGCCGGCTGGGTCGTCCGTATCCCCGCGATCAAGGAACAGACCGGCGCCTCGGCCAGCGCCCTCGGGCTCGCCCTGCTCGGCGTCTCCGCCGGCGCCGTGATCACGATGATGCTCACCGGACGCCTGTGCCGCCGCTACGGCAGCCACGCCGTCACCGTGGTCTGCGGCATCCTGCTGTCGCTGAGCGTCGCCCTGCCGCCGCTGACCCACTCGGCCGTCGCACTCGGCGCCGTTCTCCTGCTCTTCGGCGCGGCCTACGGCGGGATCAACGTCGCCTTCAACAGCGCGGCCGTCGACCTCGTCACCGCCCTGCGACGGCCGGTCATGCCGAGCTTCCACGCCGCTTTCAGCCTGGGCGGCATGCTCGGCGCCGGGCTGGGGGGGCTGGTCGCCGGGCATCTGTCCCCCACGCGGCATCTCCTCGGGCTGACCTTCATCGGGCTTGCCGTGACCGCCGTAGCGGGACGTTCGTTGCTGCGTGAGCAGCCACCGCGGCAGCCACCGCGGCCGCCCGAGTCGGCGGGCGGCGCCGGGCAGGACGGTCCGAGCCGGCTCGACGGGCGTCGCCGCGGGCTGGTCGCCGTCTTCGGGCTCATCGCCCTGTGCACGGCGTACGGCGAGGGGGCCATGGCCGACTGGGGCGCACTGCACCTCGAACAGGACCTGGGCGCCTCAGCGGGGGCGGCGGCACTGGGGTACTCCTGTTTCGCGCTCGCCATGACCGTCGGGCGGCTGACGGGAACGACCCTGCTCGAACGTCTCGGCCCCACCCGCACCGTGATCGCGGGCGGCACCACCGCCGCGCTCGGCATGCTGGCCGGCTCCCTGGCGCCCTCGCTGTTGGCGGCTCTGATCGGCTTCGCCGTCACGGGCCTCGGTCTCGCCAACCTCTTCCCGGTCGCCGTCGAACGCGCCGGGATGCTCGCCGGCCCGAGCGGTGTCGCGATCGCCTCCACCCTCGGCTACGGCGGCATGCTCCTCGGACCGCCCGCGATCGGTTTCATGGCCGACTGGTTCTCCCTGCCCGCGGCCCTCACCAGCGTCGCGGTACTGGCAGCGGTCGCCGCGCTCATCGGGCTGGTACTGCATTTCCCGGGGGGCACCCCCCGGGCCCCCGGCAGAAAAGCAGGCCGGCCGGTGTGACCGGCGCGGACATCGCGCGGCGACCCCAGTAACACGCCGTGCGGCCGCCGGAAGGTCTCGGCGCTCGCCGCACCCTCGGCTCACGTGAGGAGGCGCCGTCCGGAGCAGATCGCGTTCCGCCTGGTCCGGGGAGGACGTCCCGGTCAGGCGCATCGCCTCGGCGAGTTCGCCGGTGAGTTCGTCGAGCAGCGGGCGACTCCGGCCTCCCCGGCGACCGTCAGCGCCCACAGCACCGGCCGTCCGACGAACACCGCGCGGGCACCGCGCGCGAGTCCCAACCGGTGGCCGCCTCGGCCGTGCTGAGGCCCTGACCGGCTCCTCCGCGGAAGCAGCCGTAGATCTCGGGCGGCAGAGCGCGGGCGGCCTGCGCCTCCGGGCCGTCCGTCCGGCGGCCGATCTCCGTCACAACCGGCCCCGGTCGAATCGCACCCCCGCGGAGGGCGCAGGTAGCCCCCACCCTGAGCAGTCACCCCGATGGGCCGGTCGGCCGGATGCCTTCCCGGGGTACCAGGAAAGCGACAAGTCAACGAAACCAGCCGAAGCAAGCAACGCAAGTCCAGCCCTTGGGGAAGGGGAGAGTCCCATGCGACAGCACCCGCCGGCACAGTGGGGCCGCCGGAGCGCACCTCCGATCGCCTTCGCGTCGGCCGCCGCCGTCCTACTCGCCGCGTGCAGCTCCGGCGGCGGGGCGGACGGCGGGGACAAGGGGGGACCTCCCGCGATAGTCGTGCAGCCCGACGCGGGCAGCGCGAAGGTGCCGCTCGGGCGGAAGGTGACGGTGCACGCACGGGGCGGATCCCTGATCTCCGTCGAGGTCGGCTCCCCCGGCCCGGGCCGGATCTTGGGCACCTGGTCCGAGGACAGGTCCGTGTGGACCTCGACCACGCCGCTCGCCCCGGGCGCCACCTACACGGTGAAGGCGCACGGAAAGACGGATGGCGGATCAGCCCTCGACAAGACCGCTTCCTTCACCACCGAGGCGCCGAAGAACGCCTTCGTCGGCGAGTACCACCCCGACAAGGGCACGACGGTCGGCATCGCCATGCCGGTCTCGATCACCTTCAACAAGCCGATCCGCGACAAGGCGGCGGTCGAGCGCAAGCTCCATGTCACCGCCTCCCCCACGGTCCAGGGTGCCTGGAGCTGGATGAAGGACCGCAACGGCAACGACCGTATCGACTACCGCCCGGTGAACTACTGGCCGCCGGGCACGCGTGTCACGCTGCGCATGGACCTGGCAGGCGTGAACGCGGGCAACGGGCTCTACGGCACCCAGGACCGCGTCGTGGACTTCCGCATCGGGGACGCCGTGACCAGCACCGTGAACGTCACGACGAAAACGATGACGGTGACGAGGAACGGGCGGACGCTGCGCACCCTGAAGGTCTCCAGTGGAAAGAAGGGCTACGAGACGTGGAACGGCACCATGGTCGTCCTGGGCAAGGTGCCGACCATCCGCATGAACTCCTCGACCGTGCGGATCTTCGGCCCCGAGGCGTACGACCTGGGCGCGGTCAAATGGGACGTCCAGCTCACCCAGTCCGGCACCTACGTGCACGCGGCGCCCTGGAACAAGGGCAAGTTCGGCGTGGTCAACGGCAGCCACGGCTGCATCGGCATGAGCACCGAGGACGCCCAGTGGTTCTACGGCCGGGTCGACCTGGGCGACCCGGTCACGGTCGTCCACTCCGTCGACACCGTGGCGGCCAACAACGGCTACGGCGACTGGAACATCCCCTGGGCCACCTGGAAGAGGGGCAGTGCCCTCAACTAGTGCCGCATCAGACAACCTTTGCCCCGTAGTGACGTGACGCGCCGTCCGAACCAGCATCCGAACGGCGCGTCACGTCCCCTCAGGTCGCGATGGCAAACTCCAGGGTCGCTGGCGCGAGGTCGGTGAGGAACTGAGCACGGTCGAAGCCCTCGCTTTCGACCATGCCCGGCGGAGGCGTGTTCATGAAGCTGAAGTGACCGGCCCCCGGCACGACACGAAGGTCGACCTGGGCTGACGCGCTCTTCAAGCGGACGGCCTGCTCGACGGGCGTGACGGTGTCCATCTCTCCCGCATAGACGAGCATCGGCGCTGTCACCGCGCCCAGGGCACCCGGAGCGGCGAACCAGCCGGCCGCGGGCGCGTACAAGACGAGACGGCCAACACGTGGCTCTCGTGGGACATCCAGCGGCCTGCCGTCCCGCCCCCAGGGCGTCGCGCCGGCGAGACAGAGGCCGGCCCAACCACCGATCGAGTGGCCGACCACCACAACAGACGCGTCCTCAGACGCCCAGCGGCGGAGCGCCTCGACCAGCCCGAACGGGCGGGCGAGCAGCTCAGCCGTGGTCGCCTCCCGAGCGACAAAACGCTCGAAGTAAGGCGCGATGACCTGGCAGTCATGGGCTGCCAGGTACTCCAGGAGAGGCCGGTACCGCTCCGGGTCGCCGCCTGCTCCAGCAGCGAAGAGCACGACACGCTCACGGTTCGTTGGGCCAAGCGTCAGTGCCTGCATCTCGCTCCCTCAACACAGCGCCGTTGCCTGAAGCCGGCCCGCAGGTCACTCCGTGCTCTGCTATGGCCTCAGATTAGCGCGCAGCAGATCGCGGCACCCGAACGGCGCGTCGCATCAGCGGTGGCAAAGGTTCTCTGATGCGGCACTGGAAAAAACGGCGGCGGCCCGCCGCTGCCGGCCGCGTTCCGCGGGATGCTGGTTTCGGTACGAGCGGGCCGGGAGGTGCTGGGATGCGGTGGTGGTCCGGGGCATGGATGATCGCCGGGACGGTCGTCCTGGCGGCGTGCGGTACGTCGGCGGGCGGCGGATCCACGGGAGCGACAGGAGCGGCGTCGACGCCGGGGAGCAGCTCGGCGGGGCCGTCCTCCCCGGCACCGACGGGCCCGTCCGCGAACCCGTCCGGCGAAAGCCCCAGTGCGTCGGCCACGGCGCCCTCGCCCCCGGCCCGCCACTGCGCGGCCGGGCACGCGCAGATCAGCGTCGCCCCTGGTGACGCGGTCGAGCGGCGGCTGTGCGTGCGGCCGGGGACCGTGGTCTCCCTCGTCCTGCGGCCCCGGACGGACGACAAGCGGTGGCAGGGCGTGAACACTTCCGCGCCGGTGTTCGTACTGGCCTCCGGATGGCGACTGGACGCCGACGGAACGGCCCACGCCTCACTGCGGTGCGCCGGCACCCGCGGCGGTGAGGCCGAGGTCACCGCTCTGGCGAAGGCCCCGGACGTGGCGGGCGCGGCACGCACCGCGTTCACGCTTCACGTGAGTGTGATGCCGTACGCGACGCAGGGGTGACTCCGGAAGCAGGGCCCTGGCGGCGCCCTCTGCCCCTGTCCGCGACGACTGCCCAAACCATCCATGTACAGCCGACAACTCCTGTGAAAGAGCGTCCAAACACTCGACAGACCTGTGGTAACCGGCGGTAACTTCTGTCACGCTCCCCATCGAAACCGCTTTCCCTCCACAGGAGACACACCCCATGCGCAGACTTCTCGCCTGCCTGGCGGCGGCCACAGCCGTACTCGGCGGGCTCACCGCGACCGCACCCGCCGCGGCGGCGGCCGACTCGGGCTCGTTCAACGTCCTCAGCTACAACGTGGCCGGCCTGCCCGCGGCCGTCAACAGCGCGCCGACGCCCCGCGAGTCGAGCACCACCGCGATCGGCCAGCGCATCGCGCCGTACGACATCGTCCACGTCGAGGAGGACTTCAACTACCACTCCTACCTCTACGCCGCCGACACCGCGCACGCCTACCGCACCCCCACCAGCGGCGGCGCGGGCATCGGCAGCGGCCTCAACACGCTGTCGAAAATCCCCTACGACACGGACGACTTCGAGCGCGTCCACTGGAACTCCTGCCAGACAGATTCGGGCGACTGCCTGACCCCCAAGGGGTTCACCTTCATGCGCGAGCGCCTCGCCGAGGGCGTCTACGTCGACTTCTACAACCTGCACACCAACGCCGGCACCAACGACGGCGACGAAGCCTCCCGCGCCGACAACCTCAACCAGCTCACCGCCTTCATCAACACCCACTCGGCCGGAAACGCCGTCGTGGTCATGGGCGACACCAACACCCGCTACACCCGCACCGCCGACACCATCGCCGAGTTCGCGGCGGCCAACGGACTCACCGACGCCTGGGTGCAGCTGATCCGGGGCGGCACCCCGCCGGCCAAGGGCAGTGACGCCCTGGTCTGCGACCAGTCCGGGGCGACCGTGCCCAACACCTGCGAGGTCGTCGACAAGGTCCTCTACCGCAGCAGCAAGCTCGTCTCGCTCAACGCGACGTCCTACAACAACGAGCACGCCAAGTTCCTCACCGACGACGGGAAGATGCTCTCCGACCACGACCCGATCACGGTCGGCTTCAACTGGTCCCGCAACGCCGCCTACCAGCTCAGCGACCAGTTCGGCGGCCCGCACGGCGACTACTACAACGACATCAACAGCGTGCCCGCCGGGGCCCGCGCCACCACCATCGCCCTGAACAGCGGCGCACGCGTCGACCAGATGAGCCTCACGCTGGCGAACGGCACCACGCTCACGCACGGCGGGACGGGCGGCACCGCGTCGTCCCTCACCCTCGGCAGCGGCGAGTACGTCACCACCGCCTACCTCTGCCAGGGCGTGAAGGACGACCACACACGGATCTTCTACGCCAAGTTCACCACCAGCCTGGGCCGCACCCTGGCCGGCGGCACCACGACATCGGACTGCGTGACCCGCACCGCCCCCTCCGGCTGGCAGATCGCCGGCTTCCACGGACGCGCGGGCGACGAGGTCGACAAGGTCGGCTTCGTCTACACCCAGCGCTGACGTGCTCCCCGCCTCGAAGGGCGGGGATCGAACGGGACGTCGCCCGCGACGTCGTGGCCGCGGTCATGGACGGTCCCGCAGGTCCCACACGCCCACGTGCGGACGTGCAGGGGCTCGGGCCGTCCTTGACGCCCCGGTCGAGGATTCGACGCCGCCGTCCTCGGGGCGAGACAGCCGGAAGGCCCCCCGCCCTGAGCCCTGGGCGAGGTCCATTCCGAACGGCTCCTCCGCGGGCCAGAACCCGGCGTGGCCGTCGTAGTTGAAGCCCAAGGATCCGGCACCGACGGCAATCAGCAGCAGCGAGGCCTCCGCCGTCGACGATCCGCGGGGCGACGATCCCGGCGGCGGAGACGATGCCCACGGTGGCCGAACGCATCAGGGCGAGGCCGACTACTCGCTCAAGCCCATCGGCCACCAGGACCTCAAGCCCCGTCTGAAGCGGTAGGCCGCCCAGCGCGGGCGGCTGCTCAACACGGTCGTCCGCGGCCAGGCCGGCGTCGACCGGGTGCCGGCCATGGCGTTCGCCCCCGCCCCCGCCCCTGCCCCTGCCCCTGCCCCTGCCCCTGCCCCTGCCGGCGTGCTGTCCAAGGGCCTGAGCGTGGAGACCGCCCAGCTGATCGAGCGCGCGCCGCGCGCTACCGAAGGCACCCTGTCCGCGGCCGAGTGCGCCGGCGCCACCGGCATCTCCCACGTCGGCGCCCGACGCCACCTGAAGCACTTCCACACCACGGGCGACGCCGGCGTCAGCCTGCGCCACGGCACTGCCGGCTTGCCCGGAGCGCCGCTGCGGCCGGCGGTCGTAACCCCGCGCTCTTCCCTTCGACCGCACTCCATCCGGCACACTCACCCCATGGAGACAGCACAGTTCGTGGAGATCCTGAACCGCGAGGGGCGGTTGCTGGCGGCGGCCGCCGAGGAGGCCGGAACCGATGCCAAGGTGCCGACCTGCCCGGACTGGCAGGTGAAGGATCTGCTGCGGCACACCGGGATGGTGCACCGGTGGGCGGCCGCCTTCGTCTCCGAGGGGCACACGTCCTACCACCCGGACGGCGGGCTGCCCGACCTCGACGGCGACGCACTGCTGGCGTGGTTCCGCGCGGGGCACCGGTATCTCGTCGACACCCTCGCCTCCGCTCCGCCCGACGTGCGGTGCTGGCACTTCCTGCCCGCGCCGTCACCCCTCGCCTTCTGGGCCCGGCGGCAGGCGCACGAGACCACGGTGCACCGGATCGACGCGGAGTCGGCGAGGGGCGGAGCGCCGAGCGGGATCGCCCCCGGCTTCGCGACCGACGGCATCGACGAGCTGCTGCGCGGTTTCCACGCCCGCTCCAGGAGCAAGGTCCGCAGCGACGAGCCCCGGGTGCTGCGGGTGCGGGCCACGGACACCGACGGCGCGGTGTGGACCGTACGGCTGTCCCAGGAGCCGCCGGTAGCCGCGCGGGATGCGGCAGGGGACGCCGACTGCGAAGTGGCAGGGCCCGCCGCGCAGTTGTACCTGGCGCTGTGGAACCGGCTGCCGTTCCCGGACGTGATCGGGGACGCCGCCGTCGCCGCACTGTGGCGCGAGAGGTCGGCCGTCACCTGGAGCTGAGGTCGCCCGACAGCATCCGTGTCAGCACCGCACGCTGTACCGGCAGCACCTCGCCGTGCAGGGTGCGCCCCTTCGCCGTGAGGACCACACGGACGCCCCGCCGGTCCTCCGTGCACATGGCGCGCTCGACCAGGCCGTCCTTCTCCAGCCGGGCGATCAGCCGTGACAGCGCGCTCTGGCTGAGGTGGACCCGCTCGGAGATCTCCTGCACGCGATAGGTGCAGGAGTCGCCGGACAGCACGTCCAGCACCTCGAAGTCGCTGGCGCACAGGCCGTGTTGATGCAGTGCGCGATCGAGTTCGCACTGGGTGCGGGCATGCAGCGCGAGGATGTCCCGCCACTGGTCCACGAGCGCCTGTTCGGCCTTCTTCGCCGCCATCCGCGCACCGTAGCAGAGAAGCAGAATTATTGCACCGGAATTAAATGCACTTGCATTCGATGCATGCGCATGTAATGTGTGTGTCCATGACCTCTCCGCTCACCACCCCTGCGGCCCCGTCCCCGGCGGCCCGCTGGACTCCCCGGCTGTGGGGCACCCTGCTGGTGCTCTGCGCCGCGATGTTCCTGGACGCGCTCGACGTGTCGATGGTCGGCGTCGCACTGCCGTCCATCGGCTCCGACCTCGAGCTGTCCACCTCGGCGCTGCAATGGATCGTCAGCGGCTACATCCTGGGCTACGGCGGCCTGCTGCTGCTCGGCGGACGCACCGCCGACCTGCTCGGCAGGCGCCAGGTCTTCCTGATCGCCCTGGGCGTGTTCGCACTCGCCTCACTGCTCGGCGGGCTCGTCGACTCGGGTCCGCTGCTGATCGCCAGCCGTTTCATCAAGGGCCTGAGCGCGGCCTTCACCGCGCCCGCCGGCCTGTCCATCATCACCACGACCTTCGCCGAGGGCCCGCTGCGCAACCGGGCCCTGTCCATCTACACCACCTGCGCGGCCACCGGCTTCTCGATGGGCCTGGTCCTCTCCGGCCTGCTCACCGAGGCCAGCTGGCGCCTGACCATGCTGCTGCCCGCGCCTATCGCCCTGATCGCCCTGGTGGCGGGCCTGAAGCTGTTGCCGCGCAGCGAACGCGAGAAGGACCACAACGGCTACGACATCCCCGGCGCCGTCATCGGCACCGCGTCGATGCTGCTGCTCGTCTTCACCGTCGTACAGGCTCCGCAGGTCGGCTGGGCGTCGGCCCGCACGCTGCTGTCCTTCCTGGCCGTCGCCGTGCTGCTGACCGTGTTCGTGCTCGTCGAGCGGCGTTCGGCGGGTCCGCTGATCCGGCTCGGTGTGCTGCGGTCCGGCAGCCAGATCCGCGCCCAACTCGGCGCGATGGCCTTCTTCGGGTCCTACGTCGGCTTCCAGTTCCTGGTCACGCTGTACATGCAGTCGCTGCTCGGCTGGTCGGCGCTGCACACGGCGCTCGCCTTCCTGCCGGCCGGCGCACTGGTGGCGGTGTCCTCGACGAAGGTCGGCTCGATCGTCGACCGGTTCGGCACCCAGCGGCTGATCGCGGCGGGCTTCGCGCTGATGGTCGTCGGATACGCGCTGTTCCTGCGCGTGAGCCTCGACCCCGTGTACGCCGCCGTCATCCTGCCGTCGATGCTGCTGATCGGCGCGGCCTGCGCGCTGGTCTTCCCCTCGCTCAACATCCAGGCCACCAACGGCGTCGAGGACCACGAGCAGGGCATGGTCTCCGGGCTGCTCAACACCTCGGTGCAGGTGGGCGGGGCGATCTTCCTGGCCGTGGTGACCGCGGTGGTGACCGCCGGAGCCCCCGCGCACGCCACCCCGCAGGCCGTGCTGGACAGCTACCGGCCCGGGCTGGTGGTGGTGACGGGCATCGCCCTCGCCGGGCTGCTGATCACGCTCACGGGCCTGCGGACGCGCCGGCCCCAGCAGTCCGTGGTGGTCGCCAGGTCCCCTTCACCGGAGGCGGAGCGCGTACCCGTACGCGACTAGGGGGCGCCTCCCCTGTGCGCCCGGCGGGGCCTGCTTGCCCCGCCGGGCGCACTGCCGTGAGACTGGGTGTGTGGATGGATACGGGGGACGGCGTCACAAGGCCGAGCAGGACGCGATGACCGTCGAGATCGGTTACGCGCTGGTCAGTGCGGTGTTCGCGGCAGCGGTGGTCTTCGGGGCCGTCGCCGGACCGGCGTTGCTCTTCGACCTGCCGGACCTGCTGTCCAGGCTGCTGCTGCGGGTGGGACTGGCGCTCGCGCCCATCGTGTTCGTCGTCCGGGCCGTGAGCGTCGTGGTGCGCTTCAGGCGGGGCGCTCAGCCCAGCCAGCCCGGTCGCACCAGCCCCGACTCGTAGGCCAGGACGACCAGTTGGGCCCGGTCCCGGGCCCCCAGTTTGACCATGGTCCGGCTGACATGGGTCTTCGCGGTGAGGGGGCTGACGACCAGACGGCGGGCGATCTCCTCGTTGGACAGGCCGATGCCGACCAGGGCCATCACCTCGCGTTCCCGCTCGGTGAGTCCGGCGAGGGTGTCGGCGGCCGCGGGTTCCTTGGAGCGGGCCGCGAACTCGGCGATCAGACGACGGGTCACGCCGGGGGAGAGCAGTGCGTCGCCCTCGACCACCGCCCTGACGGCGCGCAGGAGTTCATCCGGTTCGGTGTCCTTGACCAGGAAGCCGGAGGCGCCGGAGCGGATCGCCTCGAAGACGTACTCGTCGAGCTCGAAGGTGGTGAGCATGACCGCCTTGACACCCTGCAGGGCGTCGTCGTCGGTGATCCGGCGGGTCGCCGCCAGGCCGTCCAGCACGGGCATGCGGATGTCCATCAGGACGACGTCCGGGCGCAGTTCGCGCACCTTGCGCAGCGCCTCCTCGCCGTCGGCGGCCTCTCCGGCCACCTCGATGTCCGGCTGCGCGTCGAGGAGCGCCTTGAAGCCGGCCCGCACCAGTGCCTGGTCGTCGGCGAGCAGTACGCGGATCACCGGTCGTCCTCCTTGGCCTTGACCTTGAGCGGCAGTACGGCGAGCACCCGGAAGCCGCCGTCCGTGCGCGGACCCGCCTCGATCGTGCCACCCAGCGCCGCGGCACGCTCCCGCATTCCGGCCAGACCGTTGCCGCTACCGCCCGCGTCGGCGCCGGTCGCGGGTCCGTCGTCGTCGATGCGCAGCCGTAGCGTCTGATCGTCGTGGCCGACGTGCACGCGCGCGTGACGCGAGCCCGAGTGCCGTACGACGTTGGTGAGGGCCTCCTGGACGATACGGAAGGCGGCGAGGTCGGTGCCGGGCGCGAGGCGTGGCGGCTCCCCTTCGACGTCCACCGTGAGGCCCGCGCTCGCCGCCTGCTCCACCAGCTCGGGCAGCCGGTCGAGGCCGGGCGCCGGAGCGCGCGGTGCGTCTCCCGGTGTGCGGAGCGTGGCGAGGACCTGGCGGACCTCGCCGAGCGCCTCCTTGCTGGCGGCCTTGATGGTGGTGAGCGCGGTGCGCGCCTGTTCGGGGTCGGTGTCGAGGAGGGCGAGCCCGACGCCCGCCTGCACGTTGATCACCGAGATGCTGTGGGCGAGGACGTCGTGCAGCTCCTGGGCGATCCGCAACCGCTCCTCGTCGGCCCGCCGCCGCGCCGCCTGCGCCCGCTCGGCCCGCTCTCCGGCCCACTGCTCGCGCCGGATCCGGGCCAGCTCCGCCAGCGCCACGATCGCCGCCACCCATGCGGCGATCACGGCTTCCTGCGCCCAGGGGGCCGCCGGGTCCCGCGACGGCGGCAGCCAGCGGTACAGCCAGTGGGCCATCAGCATGTGCCCGGCCCACAGCATCGCCACCGCACCCCAGGCGGCCCGCCGATGCCCCGAGACGATCGCGCTGAAGCAGGCCACCACCACGGTGAAGAAGACCGGACCGTACGCGTACCCGGCCCCCAGGTAGACCATCGCGGCGGCCGCGGTGCCGTACACGACGAGCACCGGATGGCGCCGCCGCCACAGCAGCAGTCCGGAGCCCACCAGCAGCAGCACGCGCGCGAAGATGTCGAGGGCGGCGCGCTTGCCCTCCTGCTGGTGCGCCGCGTAGTGGGAGCCGACGAGCACGAAGACGGTGAGCAGCAGGGTGGAGCGCCACGGCCAACGGGCCTGCCGGTGCTCGTCGCCCCAGCGGTTCATCCACGGCGGGCCGTGCCGCCACCACTGGGGCGGTCCGCCCGCGTGCCCACGCTGCTCGTCCATGACGGCCACGCTAGACGCGACCGGGAGCGCGGGGCGTCCACCGGGCGTGGTGATCAGCGGTACTCCCCGGGAAGTACGACGCCCCGCCTCGGCTCACGTCAGCCCGACTCCGAGGGCGAGCTGCCCCGCCGCATGCCGGAAGAACGCCGCCCGGTCCTCCACGACACGGTGGAACTGGCCGAACAGCTCGAACCCGATCAGTCCGAACAGCTGGGCCCAGGCCGCGACGAGGGCCGGGGCGACGGCGGGCGGCAGGTCGGAGGCGAAGTCGGCCGCCATGCGCTCGGCCTCGGGCAGCAGTTCGGCGGGGAGAGCGGGCAGGGCCACGCCGGGGCCCAGCCTGGCGTCGCGCACGATGCCGATCAGGACGAGGCCGACGCGGGCGGCGGCCGGGACGGTGGTCTCGGGGGCCGTGTAGCCGGGGACCGGCGAGCCGTAGATCAGCGCGTACTCGTGGGGGTGCGCAAGGGCCCATTCGCGTACGGCCTCGCACACGGTGGTCCAGCGCTGCACGGGTCCGTCGTCGGCCGCGGCGGTGTGCGCCGCCTCGGCCGCCTCGCCCACGGAGTCGTACGCGTCGATGATGAGCGCGGTCAGCAGGTCGTCGCGGCTCGGGAAGTAGCGGTAGAGCGCGGAGGAGGCCATGCCGAGCTCGCGGGCCACGGCGCGCAGCGAGAGCTTGGCGGCGCCCTCGGCCGCGAGTTGTCTGCGCGCCTCTTCCTTGATGGCCGCGGTGACCTCGATCCTGGCTCGGGCACGGGCGCTGTGTGCGGTGCTCATGGGGAGCAGTCTCCCATGAAAGGAGAGCAGTGCACACAACAGAGATCGGCGAACAAAAAAGAGAGCACCGCTCTTGCTTTGGATCACCGATCCGGTGCAGACTCATCACATCAAGCGAGAGCGGTGCTCACAAAAGCGAACGGCGCTCTTCCACTGACCGATGGGGGTCCTCATGTCCACACACGTCCAGAAGCCCGGCTGGTTCACTGTCAACGTCTTCAACCGCGCCGTGGCGTGGATGACCCGCCGCGGCATCAGCGTCTGGGGATCGCGGGTTCTTGCGGTCCGTGGACGCAAGAGCGGCGAGTGGCGGACCACCCCCGTGAACCTGCTGACGGTGGAGGGGCAGCAGTATCTGCTGGCCCCGCGCGGGCACGTCCAGTGGACGCACAACATGCGGGCCGCGGGCAGCGGCGAGCTGCGCCTCGGCAAGAACGTGGACGTGTTCACCGCGACCGAGGTCGCCGACGACGACAAGGTGCCGCTGCTGCGCGCCTACCTCAAGCGCTGGAAGGCCGAGGTCGGGGTCTTCTTCAACGGGGTCGGCCCCGACTCCCCCGATGCCGACCTGCGCCGTATCGCCCCCGACCACCCGGTCTTCCTGATCACGGTCAGGAGCTGACCTCGGTGGCCTCGCCGCCGCCCACCGGATCCACCGGACGCCGGTCGAACGCGGTGAGGGCGCGCTGTGCCATCGGATGGACGCGCACGATCTCGGCGAGGGAGGTCGAGCCGCGCGTGATGTCCCTGAACGCGTTCCACGCGGGCCGGAACCCGGTCAGTGCCGCGTGGAACAGGCCGGGCCGGCGCTCGAAGACGGTCAGCAGAGCCCTGCCGACGCTCATCTCGACGCCGAGCCCCGCCTTGATCGCGAACGCGTAGTTCAGGGCCTGGCGCCGGGCGTCCACCGCGTCGTGCGCCTCGGCGATCCGCACCGCCCACTCCCCCGCCAGCCGCCCCGAGCGCAGCGCGAAGGAGATGCCCTCGCGGGTCCACGGCTCCAGCAGCCCCGCCGCGTCCCCGCACACCAGCACCCGCCCGCGGGACAGCGGCGAGTCGTCGGCCCGGCAGCGGGTCAGGTGGCCGGAGGAGACGCTCGGTTCGAACCCGGCGAGTCCGAGCCGCCCGACGAACTCCTCCAAGTACCGCTTGGTGGCCGCCCCTTCACCGCGCGCCGAGATCACCCCGACCGTGAGTGTGTCCCCCTTGGGGAACACCCAGCCGTAACTGCCGGGGATCGGGCCCCAGTCGATGAGCACCCGTTCCTTCCAGTCCTCCGCGACGGTCTCCGGCACCGGGATCTCCGCCTCCAGACCGAGATCTACCTGGTCGAGCTTCACCCCGACGTGCGCCCCTATCCGGCTGGCGCTGCCGTCCGCGCCCACCACGGCCCGCGCGAGCAGCGTCTCGCCGCCCTGCAGGAACACGGCGACCGTACGCCGGTCCGGCACCGCCGAGCCGTGCTGCTCCACTCGCTGCACGGTGACGCCGGTCCGCAGCTCGGCGCCCGCCTTCTGCGCGTGCTCGACGAGCTGCTGGTCGAACTCGGGCCGGTTGATCAGCCCGAACAGCATCTGCTTGGAGCGCCGGGTGCGGGTGAAGCGCCCGTTGTTGGAGAACGTCACCGCGTGCACCCGGTCCCGCAGCGGCAGCTCGAAGCCGGGCGGCAGGGAATCGCGGGACGGGCCGATGATCCCGCCGCCGCACGTCTTGTAGCGCGGCAGCTCCGCCTTCTCCAGCAGCAGGACGCTGCGTCCCGCGACCGCCGCCGCGTAGGCGGCCGAGGCCCCCGCGGGTCCCGCGCCCACCACGACGACGTCCCACACCCGCTGCACGTCGTCCGCCGAAGAGTTCTCGCTGCTCACGATGGTCTACTGCTCCCGATCAAGCTGCTGCCGCACCTGTCCCCCCGCATCCTACGGCGGACATCTCCGCAGGCCGCTGTGGGAGGATCCCGATACCCACACGTACAACGTCGCACCCACAAGGAGCGTGCCCATGTCGTCGAATCCGGTCGCCGAGACCGTCGCCTCGCTGATGCCGAGGGCGCAGGCGGAGCTCGCCGAACTGGTGGCGTTCAAGTCGGTGGCGGACTTCGAGCAGTTCCCCAGGAGCGAGAGCGAGGGCGCTGCGAACTGGGTCGCCGACGCCCTCACCGCCGAGGGGTTCCAGGACGTCGCCCTCCTCGACACCCCCGACGGCACGCAGTCGGTGTACGGCTACCTGCCCGGCCCCGAGGGCGCCAGGACCGTCCTGCTCTACGCCCACTACGACGTCCAGCCGCCCCTGGACGAGGCCGGCTGGACCACCCCGCCCTTCGAGCTGACCGAGCGCGACGGCCGCTGGTACGGGCGAGGCGCCGCCGACTGCAAGGGCGGCGTGATCATGCACCTGCTCGCGCTGCGTGCCCTGAAGGCGAACGGCGGCGTGCCCGTGCACATCAAGGTCATCGCCGAGGGCTCGGAGGAAATGGGCACGGGTGGCCTGGAGCGTTACGCCGAGGCCCACCCCGACCTGCTGACCGCCGACACGATCGTCATCGGCGACTCGGGCAACTTCCGCGTCGGTCTGCCGACGGTCACCTCGACCCTGCGGGGCATGACCCTCGTGCGCGTGCAGATAGACACGCTCGAAGGCAACCTGCACTCGGGCCAGTTCGGCGGCGCGGCCCCCGATGCGCTGGGCGCGCTGATCCGCGTGCTGGACTCGCTGCGCGCGGAGGACGGTTCGACCACCGTCGACGGGCTCACTCCCACGACCCGTTGGGAGGGCCTGCAGTACGACGAGGAGCAGTTCCGCCAGGACGCCAAGGTGCTGGACGGGGTGCAGCTGATCGGCTCCGGCTCGGTCGCCGACCGTATCTGGGCGCGCCCGGCCGTCACGGTCCTCGGCATCGACTGCCCGCCGGTGGTCGGCGCCACGCCGTCGGTGCAGGCGGGCGCCCGCGCCCTGGTCAGCCTGCGGGTGCCGCCGGGCGTGGACGCGGCCGAGGCCACCAAGCTGCTGCAGGCCCATCTGGAGGCGCACACCCCGTGGGGCGCCCGGGTGCGCACCGAACAGGTCGGCCAGGGCAAGGCGTTCAGCGCGGACACCACCAGCCCGGCGTACGCGGCGATGGCGGAGGCGATGGCGGTCGCCTACCCCGGCCAGGAGATGCAGTACGCCGGCCAGGGCGGTTCGATCCCCCTCTGCAACACCCTCGCCGAGCTCTATCCGCAGGCGGAGATCCTTCTGATCGGTCTGAGCGAGCCGGAGGCCCGGATCCACGCGGTGAACGAGAGCGTCTCGCCCGAGGAACTGGAGCGTCTGTCGGTGGCGGAGGCCCTGTTCCTGCGGAACTACGCGGCAAGCTGAACCCTCCTCCACCGACGCCCAGTGGCCCGCCCTCGGGCGGGGCCACTGCAGGGCGAGCCGAGCCACGCCCCGCCCGCTCTGCCGTCAGCAGAGGGCCCTCGTCTTCGGACGGGGGCCCTTCTACGGTCGCCTTCATGGACGTCGTCGAACTCCTCCCACGCCTTCACCTTCTTCGCTTCCCGGTCGGCCAGGGCTATCTCTGGCGCGACGGCGACGAGCTCACACTGATCGACGCGGGCCCGGGGGGCTCGGGTGCCGCCATCGCCGCACTTGTGGAGCCGCTCGGGGACATCCGCCGCATCGTGCTCACGCACTTCCACGAGGATCACGCAGGCGGCGCGGGCGAGCTTGCCGCGCTGACCGGTGCCGAGGTGCTGGCCCACCATCTGGACGCAGCCGCGATCCGCGGTGCCGTCCCCGGCCCACCCCCGGTGTTCGAGGACTGGGAGCGCCCCCTCCACACGGAGGTCGCCCGGCACCTCCCGGAAGGCGAGTTCGTACGGCCTCGGATGGTCACCGGCCTCTCCGACGGTGATGTCCTGGGCTTCGGTGACGGAGCGCACGTGATCCACACCCCCGGCCACACGCACGGCAGCATCGCCCTCCATCTCGCGCAGCACGGCGTCCTGTTCACGGGCGACACCGTGGCGGCCTCCCCGGTCGACGGCAGCGTGATGCCGGGCGTCTTCAATCTCGACCGGTCCCAGCTGCTCGGCTCATTTGGCCGGCTCGCGGCGCTCCGCTCCGACGTGGCGTGCTTCGGGCACGGCACTCCGGTGATCGGGCACGCGGGCACGACACTTCGCCGATCAGCAGACACGTACCCGGTGTCACCCTGACCATGAGGTCATGTCCTCCGCCACGCGCCGCACCGCCCACAGCGACCTCGCGACCTCCCTGTCCCTCCTCAGTGACCGCGAGCTGGCGGACCTGCTGGCCTCGGGAACGCCCGTGGGCGTCGGCATCGGCGGGCGCTACCTGCTGGTCGAGGTGGACGGCAGGCGGGTCTTCGTGAAGCGGATGCCGCTCACGGACGTCGAGTTGCTGCCCGAGAACGCCCGGTCCACGGCGAACCTCTTCGAGCTGCCGGCCTTCTGCCACTACGGCACCGGTCGCAGCCCCGGCTTCGGTGCCTGGCGCGAACTGGCCGTGCACACGATGACGACGAACTGGGTGCTCGCCGACCGCTTCACCGGCTTCCCTCTGATGCACCACTGGCGGGTGCTGCCGGATGCCGTCCAGCCCCTTCCCGATGAACTGGCGGACGTGGCGGGGACGGTGGCCTACTGCGGCGGCTCGGCACAGGTCCGCGAGCGCCTCGACGCCCTGCGGACCTCGTCCACGAGCCTGGTCCTGTTCCTGGAGTACTTCCCGTACACCCTCCACGACTGGCTCGACACGCAGGTGCGCACCGCCGACTCGGACCGGATCTGCACGCGGGTGGACGAGTGGCTGGGCGCGCTGACCGGGTTCCTCCGCGAACGCCGGCTCCTGCACTTCGACGCGCACTTCCAGAACGTCCTCACCGACGGCGAGCAGTTCTTCCTGGCCGACTACGGGCTCGCGTTCAGTTCCCGGTTCCGGCTCTCCCGGCCGGAGCGCGCCTTCTTCGACCGGCATCGCGACTACGACCTCGTCTACAGCCGCGCCCATCTGGTGAACTGGCTCGTCACCGCCTTGTACGGGTACGACAGACAGGAGCGGGAGGCTTTCGTCCGCGGCTGCGCCGTCGGGGCGCGTCCCGACGGCGTACCGAAAGCCGCTGCCGCGATCATCTCCCGGGACGCAGCGCTCACGGCCGTCCTCAACGGCTTCCTCGGCCGCCTGCGGCACGAGAGCAGGCTGACCCCCTACCCGGTGGAGGACCTGCGCCTCGCTTACAACAGCTCCACGCTCTCCGCGTAGGGGCAGGCGACCGGGTTCCCGCCGCCCCGGTCGATCAGCGCGGGCACCTCCCCGACACGGGCCTCCCGTTCACTCTCCGTCAGCCGGCCGGCGAACTTGGGACCTCGGGTGCGGAAGCGGCGGCCGCTGGGCGGGCGGACCGGGCTGGGGACGTCGCCCTGGACGAGGACGCGGGTGCAGGCGCGGGCGCGCTCCTTGCGCGGGTCGGGGAGCGGGATGGCGGAGACGAGGGCCTGGGTGTAGAGGCGGGCGGGGGCGGTGAACAGGTGGTGGGCGGGGGCGATCTCGACCAGGCGGCCCAGGTACATGACCGCTACCCGGCCGGCCACGTGGCACATCACCGACAGGTCGTGGGCGACGAAGAGGAAGGACAGGCCGAGTTCGTTCTGCGGGTCCATCAGCAGGTTGAGTACGCCGGCCCGGATCGATACGTCGACCGCCGGCACCGGCTCGTCCAGCACGATCACCTTGGGGCGCAGGGCCAACGCCCGTGCGATGCCGATGCGTTGGCGCCGGCCGCCGGAGCACTCGTGGGCGTAGCGGTTGCCGTGCTCGGAGTTCAGTCCGACCAGGCGCAGCAGTTCGCGCACCTCGTCCCAGCCGCCGGCGTCGTAGCGGCCGTGGATGCGCAGGGGTTCGGCGACGTTCGACAGCCGGCCGAGCTGCCCTTGTCGGAGCTGCCGCCCCCGCCGCCCGCTGCTGCAGGCGGCCAGGGCCGGCACGAGCCCGGCGGCAAGGGCGAGTCCCCTCGTGAGGGCCGATGAGTGCGCGCGCATGTCCCTCCTCCGGCCGACGGAGGTTCCGCGGCCTTGTCGAAGCGGCCGAGCGGCCGCGCGAGAGCTGAGTTGCGCACCGACGGTAGAACTCGCGTGCACCTGGTGCAGGTTCCTGTTCATACCGGGACGGCGACAATTCACCCGAGCTTTGCCCCTGGAACCCCCTCCGCCGGGCAGTGTCGCCCGACAACCACTCAGGAACCACAGAGGTCACGTCGTCAGCAGGGGTGTTCGACAGAGATCAGCCGACCGGGACGCCCGCCTCCAGATACAGCGCCGCGCCGCGCTCGCGCGCCCGCAGGGCCCAGCGCAACCGCTCGTAGCGCACCGGCGGAAGCAGGTCCGCGGCCTCCTCCTCGGTGGCGAACCGCCAGTCGCGCAGCTCGGGCCCGGGCAGCAGGAGCCGCGCTGTCTCCGTGGAGTCGAGGCGGCCGCCGTCGAAGAGGAGGCGCAGCCCGCCGTAGCCAGGAGGTGCGGGCGCCTCCCAGTCGACGACCAGAAGGCGGGGGACCTCGTCGAGGTGGATGCCGGTCTCCTCGACGACCTCGCGCATGCCGGCGCGGGCGGGGGCTTCACCGGGTTCGACGACACCGCCGGGGAACTCCCAGCCGGCCTTGTAGGTGGGGTCCACGAGGAGGACGCGGTCCTGCTCGTCGAAGAGGAGGACGCCTGCGGCCAGCGTCTCGGCGGTGGGTTCGGGGGTCTGTACTATGTCACATACCACTACCTCACCGGTGCTGACGGCCTCAGCGATGCGGAGCGCGCTCTCATACGGTGTGAGGGCCCCCGTGTCGACGGGATAAGCATCGGCGGTGAGCCAGGACGCGAGGGCGGCACGGTACGGCTCGATGTGGTCGTACGACCACTGCCGTACCCGTGTCTCGCCGTCCGGCAGGTCGGGCGGCACATCCCGGCCGGCTATTCGCTCCCGCAGGATCGTTTCCGCCGGAGCCAGGAGGACATGCCGGACAGAGACCCGGCGTGCTGCGAGGCCGCCGAAGATCTCGTCTCGGTACTCCTGGCGCAGCAGGGTCATCGGAACCACCAGGGTTCCGCCCAGTTCGGCGAGCATCGCGGCCGCCGTGTCGATCACGAGACGTCGCCAGATCGGCATGTCCTGGTAGTCGCCGACCTCGGCGAGGTGCTTGGGCGGCAGCAGGTGCGTGAGAGCCGCGCCGATCACCTCCGGGTCGAAGAGCGTACTGTTCGGGATCAGCTCGATCAGCTCCCGTGCGGTGGTGGTCTTCCCCGCACCGAACGCGCCGTTGATCCAGACGACGGTCACAGGTCCCCCTTCTTCTGTTGGCCCCCTGTGGCTTGCCCGCTTCACCCTGCCACGGAAACCAGCTCCAGTTGAGGGCGCACAAAAGGGGGCGCCGGTACCCCTGCTGCGGGGGCACCGGCGCCGCGATCGGGTCTCGACCGGGTCGGCCTTACTGACCGAGGGCCTTTCCTGGACCGGCGAGGCCCTCGTCGCCCGTCGTGTGGGTGACCGTGCCGACGGTGTCCTCGACGCCCAGGTCGCCGAGCGACTGGTGATCACCGACCACCTGGTGGTCGGCGTGTTGCGAGGGGGTGATGGCCGCGACGACGAACCCGGTGGCGAGGGAGGCGATGGCGAGCATGCTGCGCTTCTTCATGCCCGGTTCAACTGTGAAACCGCGCGTGGGTCACGCCTTCGTCCGTCGCGCACCTGGCGCACCAGGTCGGCGGCCGCCTGCGGCCACTGGGCGTGCTCGAATGCGAACCCCGCTTCAAGCAGGCGGCCGGGGACGACCCGGCGGCTCTTGAGCAGGAGCTCGGTGTCCGAGCGCAGGGCGAAGGCGCCGAGTTCGGCCATCCAGCGCGTGGCGGGCAGCCCGACCGGCATGCCGCATGCGGCGCGCAGGGCCCTCATGAACGCGCGGTGCGGGAGCGGCCCGGGAGCAGCGAGATTCACCGGCCCGGCGAGGTCTTCCCGGTCGAAGAGGAACTCCACCGCGCGGACGAAGTCGCGCTCATGGATCCAGGACACGTACTGCGCACCGCCCGCGACCGGACCGCCGAGGCCGAGCCGGGCCAGTCGCAGCAGAACGTCGAGGACTCCGCCGCGATCGGGGCTCATCACCATGGCGGAGCGCAGGGCGACCTTGCGGGTGCCCGGCGTGTCGGCATCTTCCTGTGCCCGTTCCCAGTTCCTGGCGATCTCCACGCTGTAGGCCCAGTAGCCCGGGACCCCGGGCTCGCCGCCGCCGATCACACCGGTCGCCTCGTCGTTGGGCGCGTCGAAGCGGTGGGCGTACACGGTGGCCGTACTCATCTGGAGCCATACGCGGGGAGGCCGCGCGGCGGCCGCGATCGCCTCTCCGACGATCCGGGCGGAATTCACCCGGGAGTCCATCATGGCTCGCAGGTTGGCCGGGGTGTACCGGCAGCTGACACTGCGCCCCGCCAGGTTGATCACGACGTCGCTGCCGTCGATCTCCTGGCCCCAGGGGCCCAGGTGCTCGCCGTCCCAGCGGACCTCACCCTCACGCACCGGCCGCCGGGTGAGGATCACGACGTCGTGGCCGGCGGCAGCCAGCGCGCGCCGCAGGATCGCGCCGACCTGCCCCGTCCCGCCAGGAATGACGATCTTCATCAGGCTCCCCCTTGTGTATGGGCGGAAGCCTAACCCAGGAACTTGAACACGTTCAAAATCTACTGCCGGCATGTTGCGGAAGTGATGAGCCGAGCGAATCCGACACCACTTGCCGAAAACGACGAGAAGGGCGCCCTCTGCACCGTCGCCCTCGAGGTCTGGACCGACGACCCCAAGGTCACCTCGACCGGGGTCCTGACCGGCGCGATGCCCGCCCAGCCGCTCACCGCTGATGCGACCGGCCCCAGGTGGTCCACCTGATCGTCACCGACGGCGGCGACCCCCTCGACTCGGACCACGCTGACTGGGCGTACGCACAGTCGACCCGCTGAGCCCGATGCGGTGGGCCCAGCAGCACGCGTGAACGTTCCTGCTGCGGACGCCCCTCAGACCGCGGCCGCGTCCGCCCGCTTGGCGAGCGCGGCCGCGGCCGCCCCGACCAGACCGGCGTCCGTGCCCATCTGGGCCGGCGTGATCTCCAGGCGCTGCACGAAGGACAGGGTCGCGTAGTCACTGAGGGCCTTGCGCAGGGGCGTGAACAGCACGTCGCCCGCCTTCCCCACGCCCCCGCCGATCACCGCGATGTCGATCTCGACGAGTGTGGCGGTGGCCGCGATGCCGGCGGCCAGCGCCTGGGCGGCCCTCTCGAAGGAAGCGAGGGCCACCGGATCTCCGGCGCGGGCGGCGGCGGCCACCGCGGCCGCGGAGGTGTCACCGTCGGGGTCGGGCCGCCAGCCGTTCTCGATCGCCCGGCGGGCGATGTTGGGGCCGCTCGCGATGCGCTCCACACAGCCGCGCGAGCCGCACGGACAGGGGTCGCCGTCGAGGTCGACGCTGATGTGGCCGATGTGGCCCGCGTTGCCGGTGGGGCCGGGGTGCAGCTGCCCGTTGAGGACCAGGCCGCCGCCGACACCCGTGGAGACCACCATGCACAGCGCGTTGTCATGGCCGCGGGCGGCGCCCTGCCAGTGCTCGGCCGCGGTGATCGCCACGCCGTCGCCGATCAGCTCGACCGGCAGGCCGCCGACCGCGTCCTGGACCCGCCGCACGAGGGGGTAGTCGCGCCAGCCCGGCACGTTCACCGGGCTCACCGTGCCCGCGGAGGCGTCCACCGGGCCGGCGCTGCCGATACCGAGGGCCGTGGCGCGGTCCCACAAGGGTGCGGCGGTCAGCTCGCCGAGGACCTCGCGCACGGCGCCCATCACGGTCTCGCCGTCCTGCTGCGCGGGCGTCGCACGCTGAGCGCGCACCACGATCTGGCCGTGGCCGTCCACCAGCGCCCCGGCGATCTTGGTGCCGCCGATGTCGAGCGCTGCCACGAGGTCGGTGTGCATCAGTGTCGGATCTCCCGAAAACCATCGGATCCCCGTCGGCCAGGGGAATTTCCCCCTTGAACCACGGAGATGAGCGGGCCGGTCTGACGGTGGGGGCGCAGGCCGGAGATTGCGGTGGACAGTCTCTCGTGCATATGACAACGTTGTCCAGGCTCTATGCTCGACGCCACATCCTCATACAAACTCATGGTCTGACGCATCCCCGTGGACGAGACCCGTGGACGAGACAGGACAGGACAGCGCATCGTGCCCGAGACCGCTCGCCGAACAGCCCCCCTCTCCGGAACGCGTTACGGCAACCGTCCCACCATGAAGGACGTGGCGGCGCGCGCCGGAGTCGGCCTGAAGACCGTCTCGCGCGTGGTCAACGGCGAGCCCGGCGTCACCCCGGAGACCGAGCGCCGCGTCCAGGAGGCCATCGACGCGCTCGGCTTCCGCCGCAACGACAGCGCCCGTGTGCTGCGCAAGGGCCGCACCGCCAGCATCGGCCTGGTCCTGGAGGACCTCGCCGACCCGTTCTACGGCCCTCTCAGCCGCGCGGTCGAGGAGGTGGCCCGGGCACACGGCGCCCTGCTGATCAACGGCTCCAGCGCGGAGGACCCGGACCGCGAGCAGGAGCTGGCGCTGGCCCTGTGCGCGCGGCGGGTGGACGGACTGCTGATCATTCCGGCCGGTGACGACCACCGCTATCTGGAGCCCGAGATCAGGGCGGGCGTCGCCACGGTGTTCGTCGACCGGCCCGCCGGGAAGATCGACGCCGATGTCGTCCTGTCCGACAGCTACGGCGGCGCTCGCGACGGCGTCGCCCACCTCATCGCCCACGGTCACCGCCGGATCGGCTTCATCGGCGACATGCCCCGCATCCACACGGCCGCCGAGCGGCTGCGCGGCTACCGGACCGCCATGGAGGACGCGGGCATCCCGGTGGAGGACTCCTGGATGTCCCTGGGCGTCACGGACCCGCACCGGGTGCGGCGGGCCGCCGAGGAGATGCTCTCCGGACCCGCCCCGGTCACCGCGGTCTTCGCGGGCAACAACCGCGTGACGGTCACCGTGGTCCGTGTCCTCGCCGAGCAGGCCCGCCGGGTCGCACTGGTCGGCTTCGACGACTTCGAACTCGCCGACCTGCTGCAGCCGGGCGTCACCGTCGTCGCCCAGGACGCGGCGGCCCTCGGCCGCACCGCCGCCGACCGCCTCTTCCGCCAGTTGGACGGCACCCTCCTCACCCCGGAGCGCATCGAGCTGCCGACCCGGCTGATCACCCGTGGCTCGGGCGAGCTGCCGCCGACGGACTGAGTCGCCCGTGGACGGCCAAGCGGACCACAGCCTCGAAGCGCTCGGCCTCGACCTGGCCCCGCGTGACCACCCGCTGCTCTACCCGGGAGCCCGGCCCGCCCGGTCCGGACTCCTGGACGGCGACCGGTTCCTGCCCCTCGACCGCCTGGTCCACGAGGACCGCGTCCCCGTCCTTGCGGTCGGCTCCAACGCCTGCCCGGGCCAACTGCGCCACAAGATGGTCGAGTCCGGGATCACCTCGCCCATCCCGATGGTGCGCGCCCGGGTCACGGGGATCGGCGTGGGTGTGTCCGCGCACGTCAGCCGCCTGGGCTATGTGTCGGCGTCACCGGTCGACGCGCCCGGCACCGTACGGGAGTTGTTCGTGACCTGGCTGGACGCCGCCCAGCTCGCGGTGATCGACACGAGCGAGGGCGTCCCGCTGCGGTACGGCAACTTCCGGCGCGCCTGGCTGCAAGTGCCGCAGGTGCGGATCGAGTTGGGGGACGGTACCCGGCTGCCCGGTGCGTACACCTACGTCAATCGCCGCGGGGTCCTGCGCAACGGTTCGGGTGCGCCACGCGGGCAGGTCGGTCAGCGGGCGGTGCTCACCGAGCTCCTAGTCGGATCTGCCCGGTTGAGGGAGCTGTTCGGTGCCACACCCGAGGAGTTCTGCGCGCGGGCGCGTGCCGACGCGGGGCTGTGCGAGCAAGGTACCCGGGTGTTCGCCGAGGAGAAGCTCGTGACGGTGTCGGGGCTGGAACGGTTCGTGGCGGACGGGTGAGCGTGGTGGCCGCGAGGCCGCGAGGCCGCGACGAGCATGGCCGACGTCAGCAGACCGGGAGTCCGGGGATCGGCTGGTCGTTGGCGCCGCCCTTGATGTAGACGTCGCTGATGTAGACGCCCGTGTTGCCGCTGTCGTCGTCCGTCTTCGCCCACCAGACGTTGGTCCACTGGCCGTCCGTCTCGCGGCGGCCCAGGTTCTGCTGGCAGTAGAAGTAGTTGGTGCCCGCGCCGAGCACGCCGACCTCGGTGCCGGAGGCGGTGTAGGACTTGGCGCTGCGCCAGACCGTGCAGTTGTACTTGCCGCCGCCTGTGGAGGTGCAGGCCGGTGCCGCGGTGGCCCCTCCCCCTCCGCCCGTCGTACCGCCGCCACCCCCGGTGGTACCGCCCGAGGAAGTGCCGCCCGTGGTACCGCCCCCGGTGGTGCCGCCGCCCGGAGGCTTCGCCGTGGACGAGGACGAGGCCCGGCTCGTGGGCGTGGCTCCGCCCTTCCGGCCGGCGGCCTCCGTCGGCGTCGGGGTCTTCTTGTCGCCCTGCTCCGTCGGCTTGGGGCCGTCCGAGTGACCGGAGTCGGTGCGGTCGGAGACGGACGCGGACGCCTGGACGTCCGTCTGGGACGAGGAGGGACGCGTGTTCGCTTCCGTGTTCCACGCGTTCAGCAGGGCGACGGTGCCCCCAGCCGCCGCCAGGACGACGGTGACGGCCACGGCGGCGAGCAGGGCGCGCCCCTTGTGGCGCGGGGAGGCCGAGGGAGACATGGGCCCGGTGGGGGCCGTCACGAAGTTGGGTGCCGGGTCTTGCGGCGCGGGCGGGCGGAAGTCCGGCGTGCCGTGTGCGGAGTATGGCGCAGGGCCGAAGCCCGGCCCGCGCTGCTCGGTGGGAGCGGACTCCTGTGCCGACGGCGCCGTCCCCTGCACTGCCCCCGGCATGAGGAACCCCGGAGGCAGTGCTGGAACGCCGGGCTCCGTCTCCGCCCTCGGCGCCGTGTCACCGCGCAGGGTCGTCGTCGGCGTGTCCGTGCCGCCCGAGTCCGCCACCGCCTGCAGCAGAGCGCGCCCCTGCCCGGCCTCGGGGCGGGTCTCGGGCCGCTTGTCCAGCAGCTGCTGGAGTACGGGCGTCAGCGGGCCCGCTCGCTCCGGCTCCGGGAGCGGTTCGGTGACGATCGCGGTGAGCGTGGAGTACGTCGATGTGCGGCGGAAGGGTGAGGAGCCCTCGACGGCCGCGTACAGCGTGGCTCCCAGGGCCCAGACGTCGGAGGCCGGGCTCGCGTCGGCGCCCTGGGCCCGCTCGGGCGCCAGGTAGTCCAGGGAGCCGACGAGCGCACCGCTGCGGGTCAGATGGGTGGCAGCGCCGTCGCCCGGGTCCTCCATGGCCGCGATGCCGAAATCGGTCAGGACGACGCGGCCGGACCCCTCGAGCAGGATGTTGCCCGGCTTCACGTCACGGTGCAGGACGCCGGCCCGGTGCGCGGCCGCCAGGGCGTCCATCACCTTGGCGCCGATGCCGGCGGCCTCGACCGGGTCGAGGGAGCCGCGCTCGCGCAACACCTGCTCCAGAGACGGCCCGTCGACCAGCTCCATGACGATCAGCGGACGGCCGTCGACCTCGGTCACGTCGTGGACGGCGACGACTCCGGGGTGACGCACCCGGGCCGCAGCGCGGGCCTCGCGCTGCATCCGCAGCCGCAGGTCGGCGAGTTCGGGCCCGTCGGCGTCGCTGTAGGTGCGCAGTTCCTTGACGGCGACCTCACGGCCCAGCACCTCGTCGACGGCTCTCCAGACGACACCCATGCCGCCGCGCCCGAGTTGGGCCACGACGCGGTAGCGCCCCGCCAGCACCCGGCCGGTCCCGTCGCCCTGGTTGTTCTCGCCTGAGGTCTCCCCCGAAGACACGGCCCGCCCCGTTCCTGTGACACATCAATGCGTGCGGTACAGACTACGGGGCGGGGGTGACAACGCCAGCCGGTGGTGACTGCCGTGACGGGGCCGCTATTTGGCGGACGCGGTCAGGTCGCCGCGCCGGGGCGCCGCGAAGCCCTCCAGATCGGCCCGGGTCAGACCGGTCACCCGGGCGACCTCGGCGATGTCCAGCGCGCCGCAGTCCAGGCCGCGCAGCAGATAGCCGCTGAGGGCCTTGGCGGTGGCGGGCTCGTCCATGACGTCGCCGCCGGCCCGGTTGGCGTACCGGGCGAGCCGGGCGGCGGCCTGCTCGAAACCTTCACGGTAGAAGGCGAAGACGGCCGCGTACCGGGTGGGGATGTGGCCCGGGTGCATGTCCCAGCCCTGGTAGTAGGCGCGGGCGAGGGCGCGGCGGGTGAGGCCGTAGTGCAGGCGCCAGGCGTCGTGGACCTTGGCCGTCGGTCCCACGGGCAGCACGTTGGTCGAGCCGTCCGACACCCGTACGCCCGTCCCGGCTGCCGCGACCTGCATGATCGCCTTGGCGTGGTCGGCGGCCGGGTGGTCGCTGGCCTGGTGGGCGGCGGAGACGCCGAGGCAGGCGCTGTAGTCGAAGGTGCCGTAATGCAGGCCGGTGGCGCGGCCCTCGGCGGCCTGGATCATGCGGGCGACGGTGGCAGTGCCGTCGGTGGCGAGGATGGACTGGCTGGTCTCGATCTGGATCTCGAAGCCGATCCGGCCGGGCTCGAGCCCGCGCGCCTTCTCGAAGGCCTCCAGCAGCCGCACCATGGCGGTGACCTGCTCGGCGTACGTCACCTTGGGCAGCGTCAGCACCAGTCCGTCGGGCAGCCCGCCGGCCTCCATCAGGCCGCTGAGGAAGATGTCGAGGGTGCGGATTCCCCGGTCGCGTACCGGTGCCTCCATGCATTTCATCCGGATGCCCATGTACGGGGCCGCCGTCCCCTTCTCGTACGCCTCCGCGATCAGCCGGGCCGCGCGGGCCGCCGCCTCGTCCTCCTCGGCGTCCGGGCGGGGGCCGTAGCCGTCCTCGAAGTCGACGCGCAGGTCCTCGATGGGCTCGCGCTCCAGCTTGGCGCGCACGCGCGCGTGGACGGGCCCGGCGAGTTCGTCGGACAGACCGAGGACGGCGGCGAAGGAAGCGGCGTCCGGGGCGTGTTCGTCGAGGGCCGCGAGGGCCCGGTCGCCCCAGGAGCGGATGGTGTCGGCGGCGAAGACGTCACCGGGGACGTAGACGGTGTGCACGGGCTGACGGGTGCCGGGGTCCCCCGGGTAGCGGCGCTCCAGTTCGGCGTCGACCGGGGCGAGGGAGGCGCTGATCTCCTCGCTGATCGCGCCTGCGAGGCTCGTCGCCACCTTCTCCTGCTGGCCCTGACCCATCCCATACCCTCCTGTTTTCCACTGTGCGGAATCAACAATCCGTAGAATGAAGTTATCTGGGCGCCTTCCACCGGTCAACACCATGTCCACGGAGAGCAACGCCGTGATCTCGGCATGTTCACGCTCGTCTCACACCCGGGTATGACACTTCCCTATCCACGACTCGCCCCACGCACGACTCGTCCGGCTGTCGCCACCGAAGGAGCCTCCGTGCCGAACCAGCGCCGAGTCACCCGCCGTCTGGGCCTCAAAGCGACCCTGGCCGCGGCGGTCACCGTGCCGCTCTCCAGCGCAGCGATCTCCGCCTCGTCGGCGTCCGTCCCGCCCGCACCGTCGGGTCCGACGCGTGCGCGCCGGGCGCCCCGTCTGGAGGTCATGACCTTCAACCTGCGTTTCGCGAGCACGAAGGAGCCCAACAGCTGGAGCGACCGCAGACCGGTGATGCGCGAACTGCTGCATCGTGCGCACCCCCACATCATCGGCACGCAGGAGGGCCTCTACCAGCAGCTCCGCGACATCGACTCCGATCTCGGGCCGTCCTACGACTGGATCGGCACCGGCCGCGAGGGCGGCAGCCGCGACGAGTCCACGGCGGTCTTCTACGACACCCGGCGCCTGGCCCCCGTGGAGCACTACACCTTCTGGCTCTCCGACACCCCGGAAGTCATCCGCTCGAACACCTGGGGCGCCGCCTTCCCCCGCATCGTCACCTGGGTCCGCTTCCGCGATCTCGCTGACGACGGACGGGAGTTCTACGTCCTCAACACCCATTTCGACCATGCGAGCCAGTACGCGCGCGAGCGCAGCGCCACGCTGTTGGTCCAGCGGATCGGGCAGCTCGACCGCTCGCTCCCGGTCGTGGTGACCGGCGACTTCAACGCCGCCGCGCACTGGAACCCGGTCTACGACACGCTGGTGGGTTCAGGGCTCGTCGACGCCTGGGACGCGGCGGCGCACCGCAGTGCCCCGTACGGGACCTTCCACGGCTACAAGGGGCTCAGGCCGAACGGCGACCGCATCGACTGGATCCTCACCACGCCGCGGGTGACGACGCACCGGGCATCGGTCGACACCTTCTGCGCCGGCGGCCGGTTCCCGAGCGACCATCTGCCCGTGCGGGCCTCGCTCAGTCTGGAATGAGCCGAGGCCCCCGCGACTGTTCGTGCAGTCGCGGGGGCCTCGACCGGCCTTTCGGGTGATCAGCCCTTGCGGGCGTTGATCTCCTCGGTGAGCTGCGGGACGACGTCGAAGAGGTCGCCGACAACGCCGTAGTCGACCAGGTCGAAGATCGGGGCCTCGGCGTCCTTGTTGACCGCCACGATCGTCTTCGAGGTCTGCATGCCGGCCCGGTGCTGGATGGCGCCGGAGATGCCGTTGGCGATGTAGAGCTGCGGCGAGACGGACTTGCCGGTCTGGCCGACCTGGTTGGTGTGCGGGTACCAGCCCGCGTCCACCGCGGCGCGCGAGGCGCCGACGGCCGCACCCAGGGAGTCGGCCAGCGCCTCGATGATCGGGAAGTTCTCGGCGCCGTTGACACCGCGGCCGCCGGAGACCACGATCGCGGCTTCGGTCAGCTCCGGACGGCCGGTGGACTCGCGCGGGGTACGGCCGGTGACCTTCGTACCGGTCGCCTGCTCCGAGAACGACACGGCGAGGGCCTCGACCGCACCGGCGGCCGGAGCGGCCTCCACCGCGGCGGAGTTGGGCTTGACGGTGATGACCGGGGTGCCCTTGCTGATACGGGACTTGGTGGTGAACGAAGCGGCGAACACCGACTGGGTGGCCACCGGACCCTCGTCGTCGGCCTCCAGGTCGACGGCGTCGGTGATGATGCCGGAGCCGATGCGCAGCGCCAGACGCGCGGCGATCTCCTTGCCCTCCGCGGAGGACGGGACCAGCACGGCGGCCGGGGAGACGGCGGCGACGGCGGCCTGAAGCGCGTCGACCTTCGGTACGACCAGGTAGTCGGCGTACTCGGACGCCTCGTGGGTCAACACCTTGACGGCGCCGTGCTCGGCCAGCGCGGCGGCGGTGTCACCGGCGCCGTTTCCCAGCGCGACGGCGACCGGCTCGCCGATGCGGCGGGCCAGCGTCAGCAGCTCCAGGGTGGGCTTGCGGACGGCACCGTCCACGTGGTCGACGTAGACGAGAACTTCAGCCATGGGATTGCTCTCCTGCGGGATACGAAGTCTGAGGGGCGATAAGGGAGTTGAGCCTCGAAGGGGCTACGGGCCCTTAGATGAACTTCTGGCTCGCGAGGAACTCGGCGAGCTGCTTGCCGCCCTCGCCCTCGTCCTTGACGATCGTGCCCGCGGTACGGGCCGGACGCTCGGCCGCGGACTCGACCTTCGTCCACGCACCCTCGAGACCGACCTCTTCGGCGTCGATCTCCAGGTCGGACAGGTCCCACGACTCGACCGGCTTCTTCTTGGCCGCCATGATGCCCTTGAAGGACGGGTAACGCGCCTCGCCCGACTGGTCGGTGACCGACACGACGGCCGGCAGGGACGCCTCCAGCTGCTCGGACGCGGCGTCGCCGTCACGGCGGCCCTTGACCGTGCCGTCCTCGACGCTCACCTCGGACAGCAGGGTCACCTGCGGCACACCCAGTCGCCCGGCGAGCAGCGCGGGCACGACGCCGGCGGTGCCGTCGGTGGAGGCCATACCGGAGACCACGAGGTCGTAGCCGGCCTTCTCGATGGCCTTGGCCAGCACCAGCGAGGTGCCGATCGCGTCCGTGCCGTGCAGGTCGTCGTCCTCGACGTGGATGGCCTTGTCGGCGCCCATGGACAGCGCCTTGCGCAGCGCGTCCTTGGCGTCCTCCGGGCCCACGGTCAGGACGGTGATCTCCACGTCGTCGTCGGAGTTCTCGGAGATCTGCAGCGCCTGCTCGACCGCGTACTCGTCGAGCTCGGAGAGCAGACCGTCCACGTCGTCCCGGTCGACGGTCAGGTCATCGGCGAAGTGCCGGTCGCCAGTGGCGTCGGGCACGTACTTCACAGTGACAACGATCCTCAAGCTCACGCCGGCTCTCCTACTGCAATCGTCATTTCGGTGCTGCCTACTCTCAGGCAGCATAGGCGTCTCAAGCGGCCGATCCCGATCGGGGCGACCCGCGCTCCGAGCGAAATATTACTCGCCAGTACACCCAGTTCATTCCCGCTAAGCAAGCGCTTTGAACTGTGACCTTTGCAACGCAGCGTAATCGGAACTCGACCGCTTCGCAGGCGGAGCCGGCCGGAGGTCAGTCACGCAGGCCGTTGAATCGCCCCTGGTGGTAGACGAGCGGCCGGCCTGGGCCCGTGGGGTCGCCCAGCACCACCTCGGCCAGCACGATGCGATGGTCCCCGGCGGGGACGCGGCCCACGATCCGGCACACCATCCAGGCGGGGACGTCGTCGAGGACGGGGACTCCTTCGGGGCCCGTACGCCAGGCGGTGGGCGCGCCGAAGCGGTCGGCGCCGCTCCTGGCGAAGGTGGCCGCCAGCTCCTGCTGATGCTCGCCGAGTATGTGGACGCCGACGTGCTCGGTCGACGATATCGCCGGCCAACTGGAGGCTCCGGTGCCGATGCCGAAGGACAGCAGCGGCGGTTCGGCGGAGACGGAGGTGAGGGAGGTGGCGGTGAAACCGACCGGGCCGGCGTCGCCTCGCGCGGTGATCACGGCGACTCCCGCCGCGTGCCGCCGGAAGACGGAACGCAGCAGGTCGGGAGAGGCAAGCTGGGGAGTACGGGTGCCGAGGTCGGGCGTGGCCGTCATGGAGTTGTCCTTCTACGAGGAGGGGCGGGCGGTGTCGTGGCTGCTCAACAGCTCGGACAGCACGCGCTCGCAGTGCGGGCGAGGTCGACGTGCACCCGCCCGTGGAGAAGGAGTTCCGTAGGCATACGGTCAGGCTGACGATAGGTGGTGCGCACAGTCAAGTACGTTCCGGCATCTGGGAGATGCCTCACCGTCCGCGTCACAGCCCTCAAACCGCCTCCCCCAGTGCGGCGATGACGTCGGCCTTGCGCGGCTGGCCGGTGGCGCGTCGCACGACCCTGCCGTCGGCGTCAAGGACCAGCACGGTCGGAGTCTTGAGGATGTCGAGTGCTCGTACGAGGTCCAGATGGTCCTCGGCGTCGATCTCGACATGGGTCACACCGGGGACCATGCCGGCCACCTCGCCCAGCAGGCGCCGGGTGGCCCGGCAGGGCGCGCAGAAGGCACTGGAGAACTGCACGAGGGTGGCACGCTCACCGAGTTCCTCGCCCAACTCGGCCGCCCCGAGCCGCTTCCCGCCGTCGCGCCCACGCACGCGCACCCTCCCGTTCCGCTGCCGATGAATCACTCCGTAGGCGCTCGCCGCCACGAGCACCACCGCGCACACCACAAGTCCGGTCATCACCTGCACAAGCATTCACGAGACTGCAAAGATTCCCGACTCCCCGGATCTTCTTCCATGCGGAATGCTTGCTTCATGGACATCGATGTGAGGGGGCCCCGCTTCGGGGCTGCCGTGACGACCGTCGTCCTGGCGGTCGTGCTGATCACCGGGAGCGCCTGGCTGCTGGCCTGGCAGACGCTGGCGTTCGCGCTGGGCGCGGCGGGCGGGGTGGGCCGTTCGCCGTACGGCTGGCTGTTCCGCAGGGCCGTACGCCCCAGGCTCGGGCCGCCGACCGAGTTCGAGTCGCCGGAGCCGCCGCGGTTCGCTCAGGCGGTGGGGCTGGTCTTCGCCGGGGTGGGGCTGATCGGTTTCGCGCTGGGCCCGAGCTGGCTGGGGCTCGCGGCGACCGCCGCCGCGCTCGCCGCGGCGTTCCTCAATGCCGCGTTCGGGTACTGCCTGGGGTGCGAGATGTACCTGCTCGCACGGCGGGTGACGGTCCGTGCGGAGTAAAGGCTGCTTAAAAGTCCGAGGTGGATCAATGGTCGGACGTGACGAGGATCTCGCCGTTCTGCGGCGTCAGGACTGGCCACCCGTTCGTTCTTGGGGCACGATCTGCGCAATGCCGTAAACCTACGGCTGCGTAACTTCCCGCCGGGAGAACCCATCCAGGCAGAGAGAAGGGTCCACCCCGTCCATGGCTGAGCTTGTCTACCGTCCCGTCGTCGGTCTCGCCCAAACGTTGTTCAGGGCCTGGGACCTCAAGATCGACCTCAAGGGATCGGAGAACATTCCGCGCTCGGGCGGCGCCGTGCTGGTGAGCAATCACATCAGCTATCTGGACTTCATCTTCGACGGTCTGGCCGCTCTGCCGCAGAAGCGACTGGTGCGCTTCATGGCGAAGGAGTCGGTGTTCCGGCACAGGATCTCCGGTCCGCTGATGCGCGGCATGAAGCACATCCCGGTGGACCGCAAGAACGGCGAGACGGCCTACCAGCACGCGCTGCAGTCTCTGCGCTCCGGCGAGATCGTGGGCGTCTTCCCCGAGGCGACCATCTCGCAGTCCTTCACCCTGAAGAGCTTCAAGTCGGGTGCCGCTCGCATGGCCCAGGAAGCCGGCGTGCCGCTCATCCCGATGGCGCTGTGGGGCACCCAGCGGCTGTGGACCAAGGGCCACCCGCGCAACTTCAAGCGCAGCCACACGCCGATCACCATCCGGGTGGGCGAGCCGGTGGAGGCCCCGCAGGACCAGTACGCGGGCGCCATCACCCGGCGGCTGCGCGAGCGCGTACAGGAGCTCCTGGAGGCGGCGCAGCGCGCCTATCCCGTACGGCCCAAGGGCCCGGACGACACCTGGTGGATGCCCGCCCATCTCGGTGGCACGGCGCCGACCCCCGAAGAGGTGAAGGCGGCCGAGGCCCGCTGAATCGTCACTCCGGGGCGTGGACGGTGATCCGTGCCCCGGGGCTGAACTTCTCCAGCAGGTCGACGAGTTCCGCTCCTGCCTTCTCGACCTCGGCGACCGGCATCGGTGCCAGGCTCTCCAGCAGGAAGATGCCCGCGACGGTGTCCTCGGTGAGGCGGGTGCGCGGGCCCTGGCGCCAGTTCCAACGGCGGCACGTCACACCCGTCTCGTCGCGCCACACCACCTCGCCGGCGTCCGGGTGTTCGACGGCCTCCTCGCCGCCGGCCACGGTCACGAAGTCCTCGTCGCCGACGGCCCGTACGAGCCGCATGCAGCCCTGGATGTGATCGAGGTCCTCGCCTCCGACCGGGATCAGGTGGGCGACACTGATGGCGTTGTACAGGTCGACGAGCAAATTGATGCGGGGCAGTCCGGCGTCCGACAGGGCCCTCTTCGCCAGCGCCTCGGCCGAGTTGCGGGTGCGCGAGGGCTTGGAGCCGAACGCCGTGTAGATCTCACGCCAGGCGGCCATGTGCGGGTCCTCGTGCGGGGCGCGCCCGTCCAGGCGGGCGGCGAGGCGGGCTGCCGCCTCGTCCAGGAGCGCCGAACTCTCCGTGGTGCTGGGCCCGTTGACCAGGCCGTGCGCCTCGATGGCGACATGGGTGAAACCGGGGGCGAGAGCGCGCACCTCGTCGGACACGGTCAGGGAGAACGTCATGGCCTGCCTCGGAGTGCGGTGGGGAGCGTCTTCCAGAGATACGACCGGTCGGGCGCGGCCCTGAGGGCCGTGAGCACCGCCGGGTGCGGTTCAGCGTACAGGACTGGATAGTCCACCTCATTGGACTCCGGATCGGGGATCCAGGCCAGTCGCTCACCATCGAGGGAGAACTGGGCGTCGACGCCCTCTTTGTTGCCGCGGGGATCCTGGCGATGCCAGGCGCCGTTGAAGCGGACGGCGATCAGCCCGTGCACGGCATGCCCGTCGCCGTCGTCGTGCGCCAGCCTCTGGTAGCAGAGCGCGGTGGGGATGTCCTCGGCCCGCAGCAGGGCGGCGAGGGCGTGGGCCTTGGCGTAGCAGATGCCAGTGCCCTGCCCCAGCACGTCGGAGGCGCGCCAGGTGACGCGCGGGTCACCTGAGTCCCGGGAGTGCGGAATGGTGTCGCGCACGAATTCGAAGGCGGCCCGCGCA
Source organism: Streptomyces guryensis (assembly GCF_021261325.1). Taxonomy (GTDB): domain Bacteria; phylum Actinomycetota; class Actinomycetes; order Streptomycetales; family Streptomycetaceae; genus Streptomyces; species Streptomyces guryensis. The sequence goes on from NZ_JAJSBI010000033.1 coordinate 53,828, forward strand.
TAGGCATACGAGTCCGACACGTCCCGAGCGAGGCGGGCGGCCACCTCCCGCACCACTCGATGATCATGGTCGATGACCTCGTCAGCAGCCAAGTATGCGGACAGGTCAGGGGTGTTCTGGATCAGCTCCATGCCCGCAGAGCATAGGAATGCGATCACCCAAGAGTCAATGACTTTTCGAATGACCGCATACCTATGCACAATGAGGGTTGGGTCAGCGCGCCATCTCCTCCTTGAGCGCCGCCAGGAAGGCGTCCACGTCCTCCTCGGTCGTGTCGAAGGCGCACATCCAGCGCACCACGCCCGCGGCCTCGTCCCAGAAGTAGAACCGGAACCGCTTCTGCAGCCGCTCGCTCACGTCGTGCGGAAGCCTGGCGAACACCCCGTTGGCCTGCACCGGGTGGAGGATCTCGACACCGTGCACGGCGCGCACGCCCTCGGCCAGGCGCTGGGCCATCTCGTTGGCGTGGCGGGCGTTGCGCAGCCACAGGTCCTTGGCCAGCAGGGCCTCCAACTGCACCGACACGAAGCGCATCTTGGAGGCGAGCTGCATGGACAGCTTGCGCAGGTGCTTCATATGGCTGACGGCGTCCTGGTTGATGACGACGACCGCCTCGCCGAACAGCGCGCCGTTCTTCGTCCCGCCCAGGGAGAGGATGTCGACGCCGACCGCGTTGGTGAACGTCCGCATCGGGACGTCGAGCGACGCGGCCGCGTTGGCTATCCGGGAGCCGTCCAGGTGCACCTTCATGCCGTGCGCGTGGGCGTGCCCGCAGATCGCGCGGATCTCGTCCGGCGTGTAGAGCGTGCCGAGCTCCGTGCTCTGGGTGATCGAGACGACCTGCGGCATCGCGCGGTGCTCGTCGTCCCAGCCGTACGCCTGCTTGTCGATCAAGCCGGGGGTGAGCTTGCCGTCCGGAGTCGGGACCGTCAGCAGCTTCAGGCCGCCCATGCGCTCCGGTGCGCCGCCCTCGTCGACGTTGATGTGCGCGCTCTCGGCGCAGATCACCGCGCCCCAGCGGTCGGTGACCGCCTGGAGCGCGACGACGTTCGCGCCGGTGCCGTTGAAGACCGGGAAGGCCTCCGCCGTGGCCCCGAAGTGGCTGCGGATGATCTGCTGGAGGTTCTCGGTGTAGTCGTCCTCGCCGTACGCGACCTGGTGCCCGCCGTTGGCCAGGGCCAGGGCGGCGAGCACCTCCGGGTGGGCCCCGGCGTAGTTGTCGCTGGCGAAGCCGCGGACCTCCGGGTCGTGATGGCGACGCGCGTCGGTCCGCGGGGGGTTCACGGCTTCTCGGTCAGCCACAGACGCTTTCCGTTCACTTCGGCGGCGGGCTTGCTCCAGACGTCGGTGATGGCCTCGGCCAGGTCCTTCACGTCCGTGAAGCCCGCGAACTTCGCATTGGGTCGCTCGGCGCGCATCGCCTCGTGCACCAACGCCTTCACCACCAGGATCGCAGCCGCCGACGTGGGGCCTTCGGCGCCTCCCGCCTTGCGGAAGAAGTCGGCCATGGCCAGGGTCCACGCCTCGGCTGCGGCCTTGGCGGCGGCGTACGCGGCGTTTCCCGCGGTGGGGCTGGTCGCGCCGGCCGCGCTGATCAGGACGTAGCGGCCGCGATCGCTGCGCTGCAGCGCCTCGGAGAAGGCGAGGGAGGTGTGCTGCACGGTGCGGATGAGCAGCAGCTCCAGGAAGTCCCAGTCGTCGAGGCTGGTCTTGATGAAGGTCTCGCTGCCGCGCCAGCCGCCGACGAGGTGGACCACGCCGTCGACGCGGCCGAACTCCTTCTCGATGTGCGTGGCCCACTCCCGGGTGGACTCCAGGTCCAGCAGGTCGACGGGCTCGCCGGTGACGGTGGCACCGCCGGACGCGTACCGGGCCGCGTCCACGGCCTCCGCGAGCCGCTCGGGATCGTTGTCCGCGGCGACGACGGTCGCACCCGCCTCCGCGAGCCGGACCAGTGCCGCGCGCCCCGCGGGTCCGCCCGCGCCGGCCACCGCGATCACCGCACCGCTGAGAGCTCCGTTCCCCGCCATGGTCTTCGCCTCCTGAGCAGTGGTTCTGGTGTTGCGGTCGCTCACGCGGCGACTCGCTCGGCGCTCTCCGCCGTGATGCCCCTGGTGGAGGCGATCACGTTCTTCAGCTTCTTGGAAAGGGCCTCATAGAACATGCTCAGGGGAAACTCGTCCGGAAGCACGTCATCGACGAGCTTTCGCGGCGGCCGGCTCAGGTCGAGGGCGTCGGGGCCCTTGGCCCAGCGGGAACCGGGGTGCGGGGCGAGGTACTGCGACACCAGGTCGTACGCGGCGAACCAGTGGACCAGCTTCGGGCGGTCGATGCCGGCCCGGTAGAGGTCCTCGATCTCGGCGCACAGCTGGTTGGTGACGTGCGGGGCGCGCTGCCAGTCGATGTGCAGTTTGTTGTCGGTCCAGCGGACGACGTCGTGCTTGTGCAGATAGGCGAAGAGCAGCTGGCCGCCGAGGCCGTCGTAGTTGCGCGCTCGCTCGCCGGTGACCGGGAAGCGGAACATGCGGTCGAAGAGCACCGCGTACTGGACGTCACGGGCCTGCGGAACGCCGTCCTCCTGCAGCTTCACGGCCTCCTTGAAGGCGGTGAGGTCGCAGCGCAGCTCTTCGAGGCCGTACATCCAGAACGGCTGCCGCTGCTTGATCATGAACGGGTCGAAGGGCAGGTCGCCGTGGCTGTGGGTGCGGTCGTGGACCATGTCCCACAGGACGAAGGCCTCCTCGCAGCGCTTCTGGTCGTGGACCATCGCGGCGATGTCCTCGGGCAGCTCCAGGCCCAGGATGTCGACGGCGGCGTCGGTCACCCGGCGGAAGCGGGCGGCCTCGCGGTCACAGAAGATGCCACCCCAGGAGAAACGTTCCGGCGCCTCGCGCACGGCTATGGTCTCCGGGAAGAGGACGGCGGAGTTGGTGTCGTAGCCGGCCGTGAAGTCCTCGAACTTGATGCCGCAGAACAGGGCGTTGTCGTAGCGGGTGCGCTCCAGCTCGGCCAGCCAGTCGGGCCAGACCATGCGCAGCACGACCGCCTCGAGGTTGCGGTCCGGGTTGCCGTTCTGCGTGTACATGGGGAAGACGACCAGGTGCTGCAGGCCGTCCGTACGGTTCGCGGCGGGCTGGAAGGCCAGCAGGGAGTCGAGGAAGTCGGGCACGTCGAAGCCGCCCTCGGCCCACCGGATCAGGTCCTTGGCCAGCGCCTCGTGGTAGTCGGCGTCGTGCGGGAGCAGCGGGGAGAGCTCCTCGACGGCCTCCGCGACACGCCGTACGGCCGCCTCGGCGTCGGCGCGGGCGGGCGCGCTCTCGGCATCGGGGTCGATCGATCCGTCCTTGGACTGCCATGGCCGAATCTGCTCCACGGCATTCTTGAGCACGGCCCATGCCGGGTGCTCGACCACCCTGGTCACCGGAGGAACCCGGTCCTCCGAAGCCGCCTGCACAAGAATTTCCGTCATGTCCCATCCTCCACGGGAGAAGCTCGCGTATGGAGACCGTATACGTACGGACTTCCTCTCAGCAAGAGAAGTCTCGGGAGATTATTCTGCACCACTCCATGGTCACCGAACTTTTTCCTGCCGGAAACCGATCCGGCAGACATTTGGGTATCGCGCGGCTACCCCGGGGCCGGACCGCCGAAACCGGCCACCGGTCAATGCCGAAAGGACTCGCCCACGCCAGGGTGATCGCCGGACGGACACAGGCCATGCCTGCCCTTGGCTGCACGCCAATCCCCCGCGTACGCGCGGGTTCATCGCCGTGTCGGGCCGTTAGGCTGCGGCTCTGCCCGCGCGGCCGTCCGCTCCGGTCCGCGCGCGGAGCCGAGCCGCCGTCGACGGAAGCGAGTTGAACCTTGAACTTCCTTACCATCGGTCATCGCGGAGTCATGGGTACCGAGCCCGAGAACACCCTCCGTTCCTTCGTCGCCGCCCAGCACGCCGGGCTCGACGTGATCGAACTCGATCTGCATCTGAGCAAGGACGGCGCCCTCGTCGTCATGCATGACGCCGACGTGGACCGCACGACCGACGGCACCGGCGCGATCGCCGAGAAGACCCTCGCCGAGCTGCGCGCCCTGGACGCGGGCCGCGGGGAGCGCGTCCCGGTCTTCGAGGAGGTCCTCGAAGCCGTGCGGGCACCGCTGCAGGCCGAGATCAAGGACGTCGCGGCAGCCCGGGCGCTGGCCGAGGTCATGCTCAAACGGGACCTGGTCGCCCGGGTCGAGGTGTCCTCGTTCCACGACGAGGCCGTCGCCGAGATCACCCGCCTGGTGCCCGGCGTACGGACCGCGCTGATCGGCAGCCGCTACGGCACCGACATCGTGGACCGCGCCGTGGAGGCCGGCGCCGCGACCGTCTGCCTCAACATCCGCCGCCTCACCCTGGAGGTCGTGGAGCAGGCCCGCAAGGCGGGCCTGAGGATCATCGGCTGGGTGGTGAACACGCAGGACCATCTGCGCCTCGTGCGGGCGCTGCAGCTGGACGGCGCGACCACCGACTACCCGGAGATCAAACGCACCGGCCGCTTCACGGCCTGAGTCTCAGACCGGCTCCGCGATCAGAGCAGCTCCTTGACCAGGAGCTCGAACTGCAGGTCTGCGCGCTGCGGAATGCCGAAACGCTCGTCGCCGTACGGGAACGGGGTCATCCGGCCCGTACGGCGGTAGCCGCGGCGCTCGTACCAGGCGATGAGGTCGTCACGTACGGAGATCACGGTCATGTGCATCTCCCGCGCGCCCCAGATCTCGCGGACCGTGCGCTCCGCCTCCGCGATGATCACCTTGCCGAGGCCCGCGCCCTGCAGCTGTGGGCTGACGGCGAACATCCCGAAGTAGGCGTGTTCACCGCGGTGTTCGAGCTGGCAGCAGGCGACGACGGCGCCGTCCCGCTCGACCGTCAGCAGGCGGCTGTCGGGCGACTTGATGACGGCGAGGACGCCCTCCGGATCGGTGCGCTGCCCTTGGAGGATGTCCGCCTCTGTGGTCCACCCGGCCCGGCTGGAGTCCCCGCGGTACGCCGACTCGATCAGGGCGACCAGCACGTCGGCGTCGGCGTCGGTGGCGTCGCGGAAGGTCAGTCCGGCGGCGGTGGTCTCCATGGGCGTCACTCCGGTCTCTGTGCTCGGCACGGGCAGGGACGAGGGTAGCCCTGCCACTAGGCTCCGTATGCATGGTGCACGTAATCAGCAGCCGGACCCTTCTCCACCCGAGCGATCCCGAGCGCTCCCGGACCTTCTACGGCGAGCAGTTGGGCCTCGCCGTCCACCGCGAGTTCGGCACGGGGCCGCAGCGCGGCATCGTCTACTTCCTCGGGGGTGGCTTCCTGGAGGTCTCGGGCCGTTCCGAGACCCCGCCCTCCCCCGCCGTGCAGCTGTGGCTGCAGGTCGAGGACGTGGCCGCGGCGCACGAGGAGCTGCGGGCCAAGGGCGTCGAGATCGTGAGGCCGCCGGTGAAGGAGCCGTGGGGGCTGGTCGAGATGTGGATCGTGGATCCGGACGGTACGCGGATCGTGCTGGTGGAGGTGCCGGCGGACCATCCGATCCGGTACCGGCCGGGGATCTGAGGTCAGCGGGGGCGGTGTTCCCAGCGGCGGTCGGTGCGGGTCAGTTCCCGGAAGCCGGCGCCGAGCAGCAGGTCGATCGCCGCCGCGTCGTCGGCCTGCTCGTAGGCGAGGAGGCGGTCCGCCCCGCACAGGCGCAGCCACGCTGCGGCCTCGGCCAGGAGCCGGTGCTCCAGGCCCTCGCCGTGGGAGCTCGGGTCGATGTGCAGATTGCCGATGTCGGCGAGGCCGCCCGCACGGGTGTGGCGCTCGGGGCGGGCCAGGTGGGTGTCGACTTCGATGAAGCCGAGGGCGCGTGTGCCGGCGTGGGCCGTGAAGCGGGTGCCGCACTCCCCCAGCGTGCGCTCGATCGTCGTGCCCGGCCGGGGGGCGGGCGCCGGAAGGGCGGCCACCTGGGCGAGCAGGATGACCTCCGTGTCGCCGACGTGCCGGAAGCCCGCGCGTTCGTAGACGACGCGGATGTGCGGCCAGTTGCGGGGCAGGCCGTGGACGACAGGCGCCGGGACGGCGCCGTCGGCGTAGCGGACGCGTACGTTCCAGCGGGCGAGCTGGGCCAGGCATGCGGCCATCAGCTGGTCCGCGGCTTCCTCGGAGTCGGGCCGGAAGGAGGCCGGCGGTCGGCAGACGAACCAGTCGATCTCGCCGGCGTCGCGGTAGTTCTCGGCGACCTCGTCGCCGGAGCGGTAGCGCAGCAGATGGGCGGCGGCCACGACGTATCGGCGCTGCTCGGCGACGAGGGTGGCGCGCTCGGCGACCCAGGGGTCGGTGATGAACTCGCGGGGCTGTCGCTCCAGATCGCTGAGGACGGTGTTCACCGAGACGGAGACACCGGGGACGACGGCGGCGACATGCGCGTTGATCAGGTCGGTGAGCTGGTCGCGGTCGTCGCGGCGGTAGGGGCGCACCGTGGGCGCGGGCATGGGGAACCTCCGGGGCAAGGACGTGGGCTGGAGGCCGCCATACGGTGCGGTACGGGTGTGAGCGTACGTCGTGGGCGGCGCCGTGCGCGAGGGGTTTGGGGCCCGGATGGCCGGAGGGCGGGCCCGGGCTTAGCGTGCTGGAGGGGCCATTGTTCGCCCAAGGCTTCGGAAGGACACCATGAAGCTCGACAGGCCAGTGACCGGCGGGCCCTGCTGGACCGAGCTGGGGACCAGCGACCTGGCGGCGGCCGAGCGGTTCTACGCGGCGCTGTTCGGCTGGCGCAGCGAGACGGATCCGCGTCAGGAGGCGGGCGGCTACACGGTCGCGCACCTGGGGGACGCCGCGGTCGCCGCGCTGACCCCGCTGTACCAGGAGTCCCAGCCCGTCGCATGGAACGTGTCGTTCGCGGTGGCGAACGCGGATGCCACCGCCGCGCTGGTGACGGCGGCCGGCGGGACGGTTCTGCTCGGGCCGATGGACGTGTTCGACATGGGCCGTTTCGCGGTGGCGCTCGATCCGGCGGGTGCCGCCTTCCAGTTGTGGCAGGCGCGGGCCTTTCCGGGTGCCGGGCTGTTCAACGCGCCCGGCTCGCTGGGGTGGGTGGAGCTGCTGACCCGCGCGCCCGAGCGGGCCGAGAGCTTCTACACGACGGTGTTCGGCTGGAGCGTCAGCGCTTCGGCGCACTACACGCAGTGGGGCATCGACGGCGCGGAGTTCGGCGGCATGATGCCGATGGACGACAAGTTCCCGCCCGAGGTGCCGCCGCACTGGCTGCCGTACTTCGCGGTGGCCGATGTGGACGCCTCCGCGGCCACGGCGACGGAGGCGGGAGGCACCGTCCTCATGGAGCCCACCTCGGTGCCGGACGGGCCGCGGATCGCGGTGCTGCGGGATCCGCCGGGAGCGGTGTTCGGCGTGTACCGGGCGGGCGACGAGCACTGATCAGTGAGGGAACCGGACGGTCATCTCGACACTGATCTCGTCGCCGGCGGTGATCCGACACGGCCCCCGGACGGCGGCCTTCAGCGGCAGCAGATAGCCGCCGTCCTTGGGGAACAGCGAGGTCTCGAAGTCGATGTCGCCGATCCGCGCGGCCACGGGGACCACGCCCCAGCCGTAGCTGGCCATCGCCGCGACCTCACTGATGTCCGCGGCCTCCTCGGCGGGCACGGGCAGGTAGTAGTAGGGCGCAGGGCCGCGCCACTCGATCACCCGGCCGGAGAACGTGAACTCCACCATCAGGGCCTCTCCTCGCGCCTGCCCGTCACGACAGTGGCTCTTGGACCAGCGGTGTCGCCGTGACCTGGTCGATGACGGGGGCGTACGGGGAGCGCTGGCCGTGTGCGTTCTTGGTGCGGCCTTCGAAGTCCGGAAGTTCGTCGGCGGTGAAGGTGAGCGTGTTGATGCCCTCGTCGAGGGTGACGGGGACGGAGAGGTTCCAGAAGTTGTTGAAGTGGAAGGTGGTGGGGAACAGGACGCGGTGCGGGGCGGCGCCGTTGACGGAGATGTCCGCGTGGCGGCAGACCGGGTCGGGGTTGTAGTGGGTGGCGGGCGCCTGCTCGCCGTTGGAGTAGCGGATGGTGAGCGCATGGCGTCCGGCGTGCTCGGCCGTCACCGTCAGGGTGAGGGTGTTCCCGGGGCCGGCGCCGATGCCCTCGACCGCCTTGCCGCCGGTGGCGTAGGAGTGTCCCGTCACCCTTGCGGTGCCGGTCAGGGTGCCTTCCTCGGCGGCGGACACGCCGGCGGGCAGCAGTCCGCGGGAGGGGGCGACGCGCAGGCGGTCCACCACCAGGCGTTCCGAGGTTCCGGTGACCGTGACCTTGTTGATGCCGCCGGCCAGGAAGAGCGGGACGGCGCCTCGCTGCACGCGTCCGAGTTCCTCCCCGTTGACCGTGAGCAGGCCCTCGCCCGGCCCGAGCAGGTCGACGGTGACCGTCGCCTCGCCGTCGTCGGCGGCGTGCACCCAGAAGGTGACGGTGCCGCCTCGGGGAAGGACGGCAGCACCGGGGCCGGAGGCGCCGAGGTCGGCATAGCTGACCCGTGCGCCCGCGTCCAGGGCGGCGAACTCGGCGTCGTACAGGGCCTCCTGGTCGTCGCGCAGGACGAGGTCCAGCTTGTCGACGACCGCGTCCCCCTTGGTGGTGCCCAGGTCGGGGTCGTGTGCGGCGAGGGTGATGCGGTGCGGGCCGGCGGTCAGCTCGACCTCGGTGTCGGTGTGGCCCCACACGGCCCACTTGTAGCCGAGCGGCAGCAGCAGTTGGCGGGCGTCCTCACCGTCGATGCGCAGGAAGACGTTGGTGGGGCCGTTCTCGCGCACCAGGTCGGCCAGGTTGTGGGAGTTGGCGAAGACCCGGAGCTCGTAGGTCCCGTCCTGCGGGGCCTCGACGTCGAAGGCGAGCACACCGTCGGAGCCGGTGCGCAGGCCGCCGACGTGGTAACCGCCGGAGGTCGCGAACTTGTCGACGTGGGAGGGGGATCCCTCGGGGCCGTGCTTCACGTGACCGCCACCCGTGTACGTGGCGTCCTCGGCCTCGTAGGTCAGCCGACGGCCCACCGCGGGCGGCAGCAACGCGGCGCCATGGCCGCCGGGAGCCAGGACCAGCTGGTAGGCGGACATCTCGTCGAGGCCGGTCAGCGGCAGTGTCACGCGGCCGTCAGTGACGGGCAGTTCGGCGTCGAGCAGCCGCGACGGCTGGGCGCTCGCCCCGACCTGGCCGGTCCAGGGAATCTCCTGGAGGCGTACATGGGCGGTCGTACCGAACACGTCGGCGTCGACGCCCTCCAGGACGAGGTACACGGAGCCGCTCGCGCCGCCGAACAGCACGCGGGCCTGCCGCTTGAGCCGGTCCAGGGTGGCGACGCCCTGCAGCGTGTACTGGACGTCGGGGTGCGGCGCGGTGACCTGGACGGTGTTCCCGGAGAGCTGCCCGTAGGCGTTGAAAAGCCACCACTGGCCGTTGCCCCTGTTGGCCTCGACCGCCGAGTCGTTGAGGTTGCCGGCGATGTTCCAGTACGCCATGTCGGCGTCGACCTTGGCCTCCTCGATCGCGGCGATCCACTGGATCATCTGACCGGGGACCGACAGGTGGTAGTTGTGCGCGTACTCGTTGAGGTTGACGGGCAGCGGACCGATGCCCAACTCCCGCTCCATCTCCCGGTACTTGGCGACGTTCCTGCGCACCTCGTCCGGCGAGGACAGCTCGTGCCAGGTGATCACGTCGGGCAGGAGGTCATGATCCCGCGCGAACTCCAGGAAGCCGCGCACCTCCGGGTACAGGATGCAGGTGTTGGGTCCGGCGATGCGCGCCTCGGGGTCGATCTCCCTGATCAGACGGTACGTCTGCTGCCAGGCCGCGAAGTAGGGACCCGGCTCGGTGTGCCAGGAGACCTGGTCGTAGCTCCACTCCCCCGTGCCGAACATGTTGCCCTCGGGCTCGTTGAACGGCACCCACACGAGTCGGGACGTGAGCGCGCCCAGCGTCTGCGCCTGCTCGACCTGGCGGCGCACGCTGCGCAGATAGGTCGCGAGCCGTTCCTCGCCGGTGGCGCCCGGCCACTCGTAGGGGAAGCCGCGGTGGATGTCGGTCAGGTAGACGTAGACGTCCTTGCCGCCCGCCGCGACGAAGGACGGCAGGATCTCCAGGGCGTCGGCGCCGGGGTGCTGGATGCCGTCCTGGGCCTTGGTGGTGACCGTGCGGACGTACATGCCCTCGACGACGGCGCGGCTGGGCACGCCGTCGCCGTACAGTCCGTAGAGCGTGCCGCTGGCGCCGCCGTGGAAGGGGCCGGTCTCCGTGGCCAGGTCGACAGTGAGCGTTTCGGCTGTCACGTCATCGCCCTCTCGTTCGGCATGTCGTACGCCAGTCAGTGATCCGAACCGGCCTGGTCGAACGTAAGGAGTCGATGTCGATCACGTCAACGGGCGCAGGGCCTCCGAAAGTTCCGGAGGCTCCGCTCAGCGGTCGCTCAGGTGCGGAGAGCGCCGAGACGGCCCTCCAGCCGACCGAGCAACTCACCGAGCAGCCCGGCCAGTTCGCCCTGTCCCGGCGGATCCAGGACGGCCAGTACGGAGGTCTCGTAGGCCAGCTGCTCGGGGAGGATGCCGTCGACGAGGTCGCGGCCGGCCTCCGTGAGGCGGAGGTGGGCGACGCGGCGGTCGCGGGTGTCGCCGCGGCGCTCGACCAGACCTCGCTCGGTGAGCTGCTTGAGGCGCTTGGTGACGGCGGCGCCCGAGGAGAAGGTCTCGCGGGCGAGTTCGCCGGGGGTCAGTTCGTGGCCGGTGCGGCGCAGCGCGCCCAGTAGGTCGAACTCGGGGCGGCTGAGTCCGGCCCGGCGCAGCGGGGCGTCCTCGGCCTGCTGGAGGAGGGCTGCGCAGCGGTTGATGCGGCCGATGACCTCCATGGGGCCGGTGTCGAGATCGGGGTGGACGGCCTGCCACTGCCGGACGACCCCGGAGACGGTGTCCTCGCCCCTGGTCGCCCCCGCGTGCCGTCCGTTCGCTGCCGTCATGGCCGTACGCCCTCCGCTCTCGCGCTCCGGTGCGGTCCCTGGTGCCTCAGAGCCTGTGCCGGACCGCCGGCCCGGCGGCCGGGCTTCCGATACGAGCTCCTACCATCGCCGCGAGCGTACGGTGTCCGGCCTGCTCGGCGCGCACGACCCGCTCCTGGGGCAGGGCGCGCGGCCACCACTCGCCGGACGCGGCGTCGACGGTGGCGCGCAGATCCGCCAGGGATGCGGCGAGGGAACGGCGGGCGGCCTCCAGGGCGGCGGGTGCGGGGGCAGGCTCGGCCAGGAGGCGGGCGGCGTGCTCGCGGGAGCGCTCGGCCGTGGCCAGCGCCTCCTCGACGCGGTCCCCGGCCCGCCGGTTGGTGACGGCGACCGCGGCGAGGAAGCCGGCCAGGGCGCCGACGACGGTGTCCACGACCCTCTCGGTGATCAGCTGCCCGGGCTCCTGGAACCGGGTGAACTCGGTGACGAGGAGGGCCATCGGGGTCACGCAGACGCTGCCGAGCCAGTAGTTGCGACCCATCAGTGCCTCGGCGCCGAAGTTGAGGCCGAGGCAGCACAGCACGAGGGCCGCGGGCCCGAGGTGGGCGAGCGGGACGACGGCGGCGAAGAGGAGCACGCCGGCGATGTTGCCGACGACGCGCTGCAGACCCCGGCTCCAGGTGAGGGCGAGGTTGGCCTGGTAGAGGGAGGCGGCGGTGACCAGGGCCCAGTAGGGACGGCCGACACCGAGGGCGAGGGCGGCGTAGCCGGCGAGGGCGCAGCCCAGGGCGGTGCGGACGGCGATCGGGGTGAGCGGGCCGAGCCGTTGCCGCAACGGGCGGGTCGGGGCGGCGAGTTCGGTGTCCACACCGGGGAGTTCGGCGGCGGCTGCCGGGGCGTGGACCTCAGGGACCGGACCGTTGCCGGTCAGCTCGCGCGCCCAGGTGCGCAGTTGTCCGGGGTCGGAGTCGGCGGGGGCGGCGAGGGCGACCTCGGCGCGGACGACGAGGCGTTCGAGGGCGCGCCGGGTGCGGGTGTCCTTGGTGCAAAGGAGCGGCTGCCAGGCGGCCTGGACGGCGGTGGCCGCCGCGGCACGGGATCGGGCGTGGCCGTCGCCGGTGCCCTGGGCGGCGGCGTAGGCGGCCACGGCCTTCAGGGCGCCCGCGGTGGCCCGGCGCTCCGGGCCGTGCGGGCGCAGCAGCCCGGGGGCCATGCCCACCGTCCAGGCCCAGCCGCCCGCCGCGAGCGCCTGCGCGAGGTGGGCGGGGACCTGGCCGAGGGTCTGCGGAACGAAGAGGGACGCGGAGGTGATGAAGGTCAGGACGACGTTGCCCGGCGGGCCGATGCGGGTCGCGTCGCACAGCACCTTCTGCAGGGCGGCCAGCAGTGCGCCGATCGTGACCAGCACGACGGCGCTGCCGGTGAGCGAGGCGGCGACCAGGGAGACTGCGAGGCCGCCGACCATGCCGAGGACCACCCAGGCCAGGGCGCGGGCCCGGGCGGCGTAGGGGCGGTTGTGGGCGTACAGCGCGCACAGCGACCCCGCCATCGTGTACATCGCCAGGTCGAGCCGGCCGAGGGCCAGCAGCGTCAGATTCGGCGGGGCGACCGAGGCGACCACACTCAGGGCGGGCTTGAACCAGATGTCCGCGGGGCGGCCCACCCGCAGCACGCCCGCCAGTGGGAGGCGGCGGACGTGTGGGGTGGCGGGAGTGGGGGTCGCACGGTGCATGGTGCATGAGTTTAGCAGGTGTTTTACTCGTAAAGGATTACCCCGGGAAGCCGGTGCTCACCTGCTGTGCTCCGGCGAATGCTCCCCGTGTACATCCTTGCGCTTGCGTGCGCGCCGCGTGCTGCGGGCAACCACCGACTGTCGACACCGTCGAGCGGGGAGGTGCGCGTGCACGGACCGGCTTCGCCCGGCTGGCTGCTGGTCGCGCTGTGTGCGGCGACCGGGGCCTACTGCCTGCTGCGGATGCGCAGCGCGGTCGAGGAGCAGCGCCGGGCCGCGGGCGGCGAGGCGCTGATGGGCTTCGGCATGGCCGCCATGGCCGTCCCGGCGGTGGCTTTCAGCCCGCCGGCCTGGGCCTGGCCCGGCTACGCGGCCGTCTTCGGAACGGCCGCGCTGCGCGCCCTGTGGGCGGCGCGGACGAACGCGCACCATCTGCACCACCTGGTGGGCGCCTCGGCCATGGTCTACATGGCGGTCGTGATGGCCGCCGCCCCGGAACACCATGCCGAGCACGGGAGTTCGGGCGGAGTCCCGCTGGTGACGGGGGTGCTGCTGCTCTACTTCACGGGGTACGTGCTGCTGTCCGGTGCCCGGCTGATGCCCGTCGTGGCGACGGCCGGCGGAGCGGTGGGCTGGAGCGACCGGCCGGAGCTGGCGCGGGCGTGCCGGCTGTCGATGGGGATCGCGATGGTGGCGATGCTGATCACGCTGTGAGGCGGGGCCGCGGGAATCCGGGCATTGGTTTCGCGCCCCGCCGGTCGGCGAGGATCACCGCATGCACTCCCCGCCCGTCGACTCCCCGCCCCGCCCGCCGGACCACCGCACCGCCGCCCGTGCCGCGGCCGTCCTCACCCTGTGCTCCGCACTGCTGCTCACGCTGGTTGCCGTCGAGTGGCACCCGCTGATCAGCGCCGACGACGAGATCGCCCGCACCACGCATCGCCGGGCCGTGGACGAATCCGGCCTCACCCACGTCTTCCGCATCCTGACGGACTGGGTCTGGGACCCCTGGACGATGCGTCTGGTGTGCGCGATCGCCGTGGTGTGGCTGGCGTGGTGGCGCTCGGCGTGGTGGACGGCACTGTGGCTCGCGGGCACCTGCGCACTGGGCAGCCTGCTGCAACAGGCCCTCAAGGCGGCGGTCGACCGCCCCCGCCCCGTCTGGTCCGGCCCCGTCGACTCGGCGCGTTACGCGGCCTTCCCCTCGGGGCACGCGATGACCGCGACGGTCGTCTGCGGCCTTCTGCTGTGGCTCCTGCACCGCCACCGCCCCGGCCGCGCCCTGTGGCGTACGGCGGTGGCCGTGGCGGCGGTCTCCGTGCTCGGGGTGGGCCTCACGCGCGTGTGGCTGGGTGTGCACTGGCCCTCCGACGTGGTGGGCGGCTGGCTCCTGGGGGCGATGCTGGTGGCGCTGGCCGTGGTGGTCCACCGACGTAGGATCCAGTCATGACGGCTGTCCTGTTCGACTTCTCCGGCACCCTCTTCCGTATCGAGTCCACCGCGTCCTGGCTGCGTGCCGTGCTGGACGAGGCCGACATCGCGCTCCCGGAACCGGAGTTGGCCCAGGCGGCGAAAGCCCTTCACGTCGCGGGAGCCCTGCCCGGCGGGGCCAATCCGGCGCAACTGCCCGAGGAGCTCGCCGAGGTGTGGCGGATCCGGGACCAGAGCGCCGAACTGCACCGGGCCGCCTACACCGGGCTCTCCCGCCGAGTGCCGCTCCCCGACCCGGGACTGCACGACGCGCTGTACGACCGGCACAGGACGCCGGCCGCGTGGACCCCTTACCCCGACGCCGCCGAGGTCCTGTACGGGCTGTGCGAGCGCGGGATCGGCATCGGTGTGGTCAGCAACATCGGCTGGGATCTGCGCCCGGTCTTCCGTGAGCACGGGCTCGACCGTTTCGTGGACGCGTACGTCCTGTCGTACGAGCACGGCATCCAGAAGCCCGACCCGCGGCTGTTCGCGACGGCCTGCGAGGCGCTGGAAGTCGATCCGCGGGAGACGCTGATGGTCGGCGACGACCGGCGGGCGGACGGCGGCGCGGCGGCCCTGGGGTGCCGGGTGCACCTGGTGGACCCACTTCCGACGGCCGAGCGGCCGGACGGGCTGCGCCCGGTGCTGGACCTGGCGGGCTGACCCCGTCCGCCCGGTCAGCCCTGATACCCCTCCACCCGCGGCGACGGCCGCGTCTGAACGTCGTCCGGGTTCCGCCCGAACTCTGTCTTCGGGCACCGCTGCCGCAACCGGCCCCAGCACTGGTCGAGTTCGCGTTCCAGCACGCCGAGCCTCCCCCAGAGGGGGTACCCCCAGGTGTTCCGTCACGCTGTCGATCTCGCCGGAGGCGAGGGACTCGCGGAGCCTGCGCTCGCCCTCGACCATCTCCGTGATCCTGGGGAGGACCCGCTGGTCCTGTTCCATGTCCCGGGCCTTCGGACAGACGTCGACCCGGAAAGTAGCCTGAGGACACCTTCAGGGCGAGGAAGCCGCCCGCCTCGGACGATCCCCCGCGTCGCCCGAAGCAGACGGCAGCCCTGACCAGCCCCTATGGAGCTCCGATCAGGACGTTCTGAGTATAGTTGGCTGATAGCCAGTCAACGCAGGAGTTACAGCATGTCCCCGCGCAGCGCCTCGGTCAATGAAGAGTTGCGGAGACGTTCCCGGGAGCGGCTCCTGCAGGCGGCCGTCGAGCTCGTCGGCGAGCGCGGGTACGAGGCGACCACGCTCGGCGACATCGCCGACAGAGCCGGTTCGGCGCGTGGCCTCGTGTCGTACTACTTCCCGGGAAAACGCCAGCTCGTGCAGTCCGCGGTACACCGGCTGATGCATCGCACGCTGGAGGAGGCGGTGGAGCGGGAGCCGCGGACCGAGGACGGCCGGGAGCGGATGGCGCGGGCCATCGACGCGATTCTGCGGCTGGCCCGGGACCGGCCCGTGCTGATGCGCCAGCACATGGCCGGGCTGCTGCAGGCGGAGGGCTTCGTGCAGTGCCCGGAGCAGCAGCGCCTCGCCGAAGTACTGCGGGACGTCGTCGTCCGGAACGGGGCGCAGGACGTCGACGCGGACTACCCGATGCTGCGCTCCCTGCTGATGGGAGCCGTCTACGCCATGGTGCTGCCGAACGTGCCGATGCCGATCACGACCCTGCGCGCCGAGTTGTTCGAACGCTACCGGCTCGGCTGGGAGATGGGCGTGCCGCCGGACACCGCAGCGGACGCCGGCGAGACGTGCGAGACGGACCTGTCACGGTATTTCGAGACCGGCGAAGGGCCAGGGGCCCCGTCTCAGCGCCGTGCGTGACGCGGCGCCAGAAACCCCGAGTCGCGCGCCTGCGAGATCAGTCTGAGCGACTTGCGGCGGCTGTGGCCGGTCGCGCACATCACCGCGAGGACCGGATCGAAGCCCCCTTCCTGCGCCGCGCGGTACTCCTGGGCGACGAGCCAGCGGCCCTCGACACCCGGGGGCCACGCGGGGCGGGCCCGACGGGGGGCCACGGATGCGTCGCCCCCGGCGGCCGGAGCCGCCCCGGGGCCGCACGCCTCGAAGAGCGGCTCCTCGATCCACTCGGCGAGTTCCGCGAGGTCGTGCAGGGACAGGGCCGGCTGGGAGCGGACCTCCTCCAGCGAGGCACAGCCCTCACAGACCACGGCGAGCGCGTCGATCCGGGCACCGTCGGTGAACGCAAGCCGCACGGTGAACCAGGAGGTGGCACGCTCGTCCTCCCGCACTTCCCACGCGGGCCATACGGACACCGTGCCGTCCGTCGGACAACGATCAGAAAGATTAAGAAAGGATGCGTCTAGCACACGCGGAACGTAACCACTTGATCACATTCAGCAAGGGGGGACACGCACGTCCGTACCGCGCCTGCACCCTGTCAGCGGAGCAGCAGCGGTGCGATCCTGGAGCCGTCAGCGATCTCCTCTCGTAGGGAGTTCCGCCGTGTTGCGTGTCGCCGTCGTCGGTTCCGGGCCGAGCGGGGTCTACACCGCCCAGAACCTCGTCCAGCTGGACTCAGGGGTACTCGTCGACGTCCTGGACCGGCTGCCGTGCCCCTACGGCCTGGTGCGCTACGGCGTGGCACCGGACCACGAGAAGATCAAGTCCCTGCAGAACAACCTGCGCACGGTGCTGGAGCACGAGCGGGTGCGGTTCCTCGGCGGCGTCCGGATCGGTCCCGGCGGGCTGCCGGCCGCCCGGCTGCGCGAGCTGTACCACGCGGTCGTGTACTGCGTGGGGGCCGCCACCGACCGCCATCTGGGGATCCCGGGCGAGGACCTTCCGGGCAGCTGGTCGGCGACGCAGTTCGTGTCCTGGTACAGCGCCCATCCGGACGCCGCCGACGACGGTTTCGTACGCGACGCCCGCTCGGCCGTGGTCATCGGCGTGGGGAACGTCGCGGTGGACGTCGCCCGGATGCTGGCCCGTGGCCCGGCGGAGCTGAGCCCGACCGACATGCCGCAGGCGGCGCTCGGCTCGCTGGCCGCGAGCCGGGTGAGGGACATCCACATGGTGGGCCGCCGCGGCCCGTCCCAGGCCCGCTTCACGACGAAGGAACTGCGCGAGCTGGGCGGCCTGCCGGAGACCGAACTCTTCGCGGATCCGGGCGAGTTGGCGCTGGATCCGGGTTACCTGGATCCAGCCGCACTGCCGGCGGTCCAGCGTCGCAACGTGGACGTTCTGCGCGGCTGGGCGCAGACGCCGCCCGGGGACACCCCGCGCCGCATCCGGCTGCGCTTCTTCCTGCGCCCCGTCGAACTGCTCGCCGACGGCGGGCGCGTGGGGGCGGTGCGCTTCGAGCGGACGGAGCCCGACGGGCAGGGCGGTGTGGCGGGCACGGGACGGTACGAGGACGTCGAGGCGCAGTTGGTGCTGCGTTCGGTGGGCTATCGCGGGATGCCACTGGAGGGGCTGCCCTTCGACACGGCGAACGGCACCGTGCCCCATCTGGCGGGACGCGTCCTGCGCGCGGGCGTGGTCGCGCCGGGCGAGTACGCGGCCGGCTGGATCAAGCGCGGCCCGACGGGCGTCATCGGCACCAACCGTCCGTGCGCCAGGGAGACGGTGCTGTCGCTGCTCGAGGACGCCCCCGTGCTCGTGCGCAGGGAGCTTCCGGAGGATCCGGTCGCGATGCTGTGCGCGGAGGGGATCGAACCGGTCCCGTGGGCGGGATGGCTGGCCATCGAGCGGGCCGAGGCGAGCCTCGGGGCCTCGCTCGGGCGCGGAGTCGTCAAGCTGGCGGACTGGGAGTCGCTGCTGGCGGCGGCGGGGTCGCGGCAGGCGTCGTAGCAGAGTCGGACGGCGCCGAGTGGGCAGGACACACATCGGCAACAACCCGGCAATCAACAAACTGTTCAAGCCCCTTACGGTCTCGTGCTGTTCGGATGTCCCCTCCCCGCCGCCGCTCTGGAGCGCCCATGGCCACGACCGCCCCCGTCCATCCCGTCGACGAGGTCCCACCCGTACGGCAGTTGGCCGCCTTCGGTCTGCAGCACGTGCTCGCGATGTACGCGGGCGCGGTGGCGGTGCCGCTGATCGTGGGCGGTGCGATGAAGCTGTCGCCCGCGGACCTGGCCTATCTGATCACCGCCGATCTGCTGGTGTGCGGTGTCGCGACGCTCATCCAGTGCGTGGGTTTCTGGCGGTTCGGGGTGCGGCTGCCGATCATGCAGGGCTGTACGTTCGCGGCGGTGTCGCCGATGGTGCTGATCGGGACGACGGGCGGCGGGCTGCCCGCGATCTACGGGTCGGTGATCGTCGCGGGGCTCGCGATCGCGCTGCTCGCTCCGGTCTTCGGCAGGCTGCTGCGGTTCTTCCCGCCGCTGGTCACGGGCACCGTCATTCTGATCATCGGGGTGTCGCTGCTGCCGGTCGCGGGCAACTGGGCCGCGGGCGGGGTCGGTGCGAAGGACTTCGGGGAGCCGGAGAACCTGGCGCTGGCCGGGTTCGTGCTGGCGGTGGTGCTGGGTGTGCAGCGGTTCGCGCCGGCGTTCCTGAGCCGGATCGCGGTGCTGATCGGCATCGCGGTCGGGCTGGCGGCGGCGGTCCCCTTCGGGTTCACGGACTTCAGCGGGGTCGGCGACGCCCACTGGCTGGGCATCAGCACGCCGTTCCATTTCGGGGCGCCCAGCTTCCATGCCTCGGCGATCATCTCCATGCTGGTCGTGGCGCTGGTGACGATGACCGAGACGACCGGCGACCTGATCGCGGTGGGCGAGATGACCGGGCGCAAGGTGGCGGCACGCTCGCTGGCGGACGGCCTGCGCGCCGACGGCCTGTCGACCGTCCTCGGCGGCGTGTTCAACACCTTCCCGTACACGGCGTACGCGCAGAACGTGGGCCTCGTGGGCATGACCCGGGTGCGCAGCCGCTGGGTGGTGGCCGCCGCGGGCGGCATTCTCGTGGTGCTCGGCCTGCTGCCCAAGCTGGGCGCGGTGGTCGCGGCGATACCCGCGCCGGTGCTGGGCGGTGCGGGGCTGGTGATGTTCGGGACGGTGGCCGCGAGCGGCCTGAGGACCCTCGCCCAGGTGGACTTCAAGGACAACCACAACCTCACGGTCGTGGCGGTGTCGGTGGCCGTGGGCATGCTGCCGGTCGGCGTGCCGACGGTCTACGCGAAGTTCCCTGACTGGTTCCAGACGGTGATGAACAGCGGCATCAGCGCGGGCTGTCTGACGGCGATCGTGCTGAACCTGCTCTTCAACCACCTTCCCTCGAAGGCGACTTCAGCGGCGGCTTCAGCCGCCGAGGCGGACGGCCTGCCGAGTGGCGGCGGCGAGCAGGCTGTCGAGCAGCCCCGGGAAGAGATCGTCTAGGTCCTCCCGGCGCAGGCCGTTCATCTTCGCCGTGCCCCGGTAGATCTGCCGCACCACCCCCGCTTCGCGCAGCACCCGGAAGTGGTGGGTGGACGTGGACTTGGTGACCGGCAGCTCGAACTGCGAACACGAGAGCTCGCCGCCGTCGGCGGCGAGCTCTCGCACGATCTGCAGCCGCATCGGGTCGGAGAGCGCGTGCAGCACGGTCTCCAGCCGGATCTCGTCACACGCGGGGTGCGGCAGATCACGGCTGCCGGCGGCAGGGGCGGTGGTACTCACGCCACCCATTGTACGAGAGACATCGTAGTTTGACATCCCCCGTACTACGACGCCTATCGTACGAACCGTCCTTCGGTCCCGCGAGAACGGAGCAGCTCCCCATGAGCGCCCTCTTCCAGCCCTTCACCCTGCGTGATGTGACCATCCCGAACCGGGTCTGGATGCCCCCGATGTGCCAGTACTCGGCCGCGCCGGAGGGCCCGGAGACCGGCGCGCCGAACGACTGGCACTTCGCGCACTACGCGGCGCGCGCGGCCGGCGGCACCGGGCTGATCATCGTCGAGGCCACCGGCGTCTCACCCGAGGGCCGCATCTCGCCGTACGACCTCGGTATCTGGAACGACACCCAGGCCGAGGCCTTCCGACGTATCACGCGCTTCCTCGTCTCGCAGGGCACGGTGCCAGGAATCCAGCTCGCCCACGCCGGCCGCAAGGCCTCGACCGACCGGCCCTGGAAGGGCGGCGCGCCGGTCGGTCCGGACGCTCACGGGTGGCAGGCGCTCGCGCCGAGCGCGGTCGCGTTCGACGACCGGCACCCGGTGCCGACCGAGCTGACGACCGATCAGATCGGGGAGATCGTGGGCCAGTTCGCGGCCGCCGCCCGCCGGGCCCTGGCCGCCGGTTTCGAGGTCGCCGAGGTCCACGGCGCCCACGGCTACCTGATCAACCAGTTCCTCTCACCGCACTCCAACCACCGCACCGACGCCTACGGCGGCTCGTACGAGAACCGCACCCGCTTCGCCCTCGAAGTCGTGGACGCCGTACGGGAGGTGTGGCCGGACGACAAGCCGCTGTTCTTCCGTATCTCGGCCACCGAGTGGCTGGAGGACGGGGGCTGGACGGCCGACGACACCGTCCGCTTCGCCGCCGACCTCCACGCCCACGGCATCGACCTGCTCGACGTCTCCACCGGCGGCAACGCGTCGGGCGTCCGCATTCCCGTCGGCCCCGGCTACCAGGTCCCCTTCGCCGCCCGGGTGAAGGCCGGGACGACGATGCCGGTCGCCGCGGTCGGGCTCATCACCGATGCCGAGCAGGCCGAGAAGATCGTCGCCAACGGGGAGGCGGACGCGGTGCTGCTCGGGCGGGAACTGCTGCGCGATCCGTCGTGGGCACGACGCGCTGCGCGGGAGCTGGGCGGGGATGTGCGCGTGCCTGATCAGTACCACCGGTCTGTTTGATCGCCTGCTCGGGGGGTGACTAGTCTCGTCCTGCGACTACGGGTTGGTTGTGGCCGGTCTCGCCGCTCCCCGCGCCCCTTCAGGGGCGGCACGCCCCCTCGGCCGAGATCATCCGCTCGGTAGAACTCTCAGGACCGCCCGTTCCACGTACGGCACCGCCCGTTGGCAGGCCACCGCGACCGCGATCGCCGCGGCGACGCCGGTCCAGGCGAGCGGACCGAGTGGGGTGCAGCCGAAGAGCCGGCTGAGGCCCGGCTTCTGCACCACGAGGAACAGGGCGGCGGCCGAGCCGAGAGCGGTGGCGGCCACCAGCGGGCTGCTGCGGCGGTCGGCGAGTGTCTGGGCGAGCTGGGTGCCGACGAGGCCGCACAGCGCCATCGTGGCGGAGCGGCGGGCCGTGCCCGGTGTGAAGCGGCCGAACAGCCAGGCCGTGGTCGCGCCCAGGTGGTGGTGAGGGCGCGATGGCGGATCTTGCGCATCAGGGGGGCGCCGAGAAGTGAGGTGCCCAGCGGCTCGGTCCCCTCGCCGCCGTTCGCGCCTTCCGGCGACTTGGTGTCCTGCTCTCCCGCCCCCGCCCCCGCCGGCGTCACCGACACCGCCATCGCCGGGAACAGGTCCGTGAGCAGGTTCACCAGCAGCATCTGACGGGTGGACAGGGGTGCCGCGCCCGACAGGAGCCTGATCACTTCGGATCCCCTTCGGACCCGAAGATCACGGCGGCCGGAGCCGGGCGTCCCTGCCACCGTGGATTTGGGGGTGTCAACTGCCCGTGCAGGACGTTCCGTTGAGCGTGTAGGCGCCCGGCGCCGCACTGTTTCCCGTATGGCTCGCCTGGTAGCCGATGGTGACGCTCGCGTTCGGGGCGAGGGTGGCGTCGTACGAGGCGTTCGTGGCCGTCACGGCGCCGGTCGCCGGTGTGTAGGTGGCGCCCCAGCCGTTGGTGACGGCCTGGCCGGCGGGCAGGGTGAAGGCGAGCTGCCAGCCGTTGATCGTCGTCGTGCCGGTGTTGGTGATCGTCACGGAGGCGGTCATGCCCGTGTTCCAGGCGTCGGTGGTGGCGGTCACCCTGCAGGCGCCGGGCCGGGGTTGGGGCGCGGGGCCGGAGCTGTCGAGGCCGAAGAAGGTCAGCGCGCGGAACGCCATACCGTGGCTGTAGAGGTTGTGGCCGACGCCCTGGAGGCTGATGGCCTCGACGGGAGCCTGGTCACCGGTGGAGCCGTAGCGGGTGCGGGTCCAGCCGGAGGCGGGCGAGTCCGTGGCGGCCGGGGTCCGGCCGACGCCCAGGACGTCGGTCCACTGCTTGATCTCCTCCCCGAAGTCGGGATAGCGCAGCGTCGCGTCCTCGGTGCCGTGCCACAGCTGCATGCGGGGGCGGTGGCCGGTGTAGCCGGGGTAGGCGGCGCGGGCCAGGTCGCCCCATTCCTGCGGGGTGTGGGTGACGGTGCCGTTCGCGCAGGCGCTGTTCCACTCGGAGCCGTCGGTGGTGGCGAAGCAGCCGAAGGGGACGCCGGAGAACGCGGCGCCGGCCGCGAACACGTCGGGGTAGTCGCCCAGCAGGACGTTCGTCATCATCGCGCCGGAGGAGATGCCGGTGGCGTAGATCCTGCTGGTGTCCGCGGAGTAGGTGCGGGTGACCCAGTCGATCATCGACTTGATGCCGACGGGGTCGCTGCCGCCGTCCCGTCTGAGGGCCTGGGGCGAGGAGACGTCAAAGCACTTGCTGGCACGGGTGACCGACGGGTAGATCACCACGAAGCCGTAGGTGTCGGCCAGTTGGGCCCATTCGGTGCCGTTGTACATGGCCGGTCCGGAGCCGGTGCAGTAGTGCACGGCGACCACGACCGCGGGGTGCGCGGTGACGCTGTCCGGCACGTACAGGTACATCTGCAGGTTGCTGGGGTTGGTGCCGAAGCCGGTGACCTCGGTGAGGGTCGCGGTGGGGACGGCGGTGCGTGCGGCGGCCGGGGGTGCGGTGAGGGTCACCGCGGCGAGTAACGGCACCAGCGCGGCGACCAGCGTCAGGAGCGCCGTCCGCAGGACTCTCCCGGTGGAGGTGGGGGTGGGGGTGGGCACGTCTTTGCCCCTTTCTCTGCGGGAGGGGTGGGCAGGGGGCCGTTCTCAGGCGGCATCGCCCGCATGGTGGCATGGACACAACCATCATGGAAGCGCTCCCACGGGACTTGGCGTCTCTTGCCCGAGCAGTTCCGGACAGCCCTTGCCGCTCACCAGGCCTTCCCTGACGCCTTCTGCGCAAAGCGTTGACTAGAAAGCGCTTGCCCTCTACGTTCCGTTCAGCAGTGTGACCAGCGGGCACCCCCTGTAGGCCTGCATGGCCACGCTGCTCGCACTCAGGGTTCAGCATGCTGTACATCGTTCACGTATACGATCGAGCAAGTCCTCCTGAAGGGACGCACCCGCATGCGCACTCTCCCCCCACGTACACACGCGCAAAGGTCCGCCCTGGTGGCCGCGGCGGCCGCCCTCGCGACGGTGTCCGTCCTGACACTCCCCCAGTCGGCCGGGGCTGCCGAGTCCTCGCCGGTCGGGTTCGGCGCCGGGACGACCGGCGGCGGCAGCGCCGCGGCGGTGACGGTCTCGACGCTTGACGCCTTCAAGTCGGCGGTCTCCGGCAGCACCGCGAAGGTCGTCAAGGTCAATGGCCTGATCTCACTGAGCGGTCAGGTCGACGTCGGCTCCAACACCACGGTGCTGGGCGTCGGTTCGTCCTCCGGGTTCACCGGCGGCGGGCTGCGCCTGAAGAAGGTGTCCAATGTCGTCATCCGCAACCTGAACCTCAGCAAGGCGGTCAAGACGGACGCGATCACGGTCCAGACCTCGACAAAGGTGTGGATCGACCACAACTCGCTGTCGTCGGACCGCGACCACGGCAAGGACTACTACGACGGCCTGGTCGACATCACCCACGCCTCGGACTACGTCACCGTCTCCTGGAACACCTTCAAGGACCACTACAAGGGCTCGCTCGTCGGGCACAGCGACAACAACGCGAGCGAGGACACCGGGCATCTGCGGGTGACGTACCACCACAACTGGTTCAACAACGTCAACTCCCGCATCCCCAGCCTGCGGTTCGGGACCGGCCACTTCTACGACAACTACGTCGTCGGCGCCGAGACCGCCGTGCACTCCCGCATGGGCGCCCAGATGTTCGTGCAGAACAACGTGTTCCGCGACACCCAGGTCGCCGTCACCACCAGCCGCGACAGCGACAAGGACGGCTACGCCAACCTGAGCGGAAACGATCTCGGTGGAGCCGCGACCGAGATCTCCCAGGTCGGCACCTTCACCAGCCCGCCCTACAGCTACACCGCCGAACCGGCCTCGTCCGTGGTCGCCTCGGTGACCGGCGGCGCGGGCGCCGGAAAGCTCTGACCACCCCACCCGGAGGAAGGCATCGGGACATGACTTCACCAGCACTTCCGCGCACCCGCCGGCGCGCAGTCGCCGGAGGCCTGGCCGCACTCGGCCTCTCGCTTGGCATGATCATGACAGAAAGCGCTTCGCCCGCCGGCGCCGCCACCTGGCCCACCGCGAACGGCAGCCAGCCCGTCACCGCCACCATCAAGCTCTCCGGCACCAAGGACTACGGGATGAAGCGCCTCTACGGCAGCGGAGACCTGGGCACCGGAGGACAGAGCGAGAACCAGGACCCGATCCTGGACCTGGCGGCCGGGACCGTCCTCAAGAACGTCATCATCGGCGCCCCCGCCGCGGACGGCATCCACTGCGAGGGCAGCTGCACCCTGCAGAACGTGTGGTGGGAGGACGTCGGCGAGGACGCGGCGACCTTCCGGGGCTCCTCGTCGTCCAACGTCTACACCGTCTCCGGCGGCGGCGCGAAGGAAGCCAGCGACAAGGTGTTCCAGTTCAACGGCGCCGGCACGCTGAACGTCTCCAACTTCGCGGTGCAGAACTTCGGCAAGCTGGTGCGCTCCTGCGGCAACTGCAAGACGCAGTACAAGCGGACCATCAACCTCAGCAATATCGAGGCGACCTACAAGGGTCTTGCCCTCGTCGGCATCAACACCAACTACGGCGACAGCGCGACCCTGAAGAAGATCACCATCGTCGGGGACAGCAGCAAGAAGATCGTGCCCTGCCAGAAGTACATCGGGAACAACACCGGCGCCGAGCCGCCCAAGAACGGCTCGGGCCCGGATGGCACGTACTGCAAGTACGCGTCGTCCGACATCACCTACAAGTAGGCCCCCCACGGTGAAACGGGCCGTACGAAGCGCACCCGCACGGCGCTTCGTACGGCCGCCGCCGTGCCGGCACCGTGTCGGCGCCGCTCGATTCAGTGCCCGATCGACCGGGTGATCTCCCCCTGATAGGCCGCATAGGCGGCCCGCAGCGTCGCGCCGGGCCAGTCCCCGGGAAGGAGCTCGGTCGGCAGCACGGGGTCGGCGAGCAGGTGGCGGACGACCGCGGCGAAGGCGGTGAAGCGGTCCGCCGGGCGGTGTGCCTCGACGACGTGGGCGAGCAGGGACCGGGCGGTTTCCGCCCAGGCATCCAACGGCCACAACTGCGCGGCCAGTTCACGCGCAGGCCGACCGGGGCGGGCGGTGTAGGACTGGGCCACCTGCTCCAGGTCGACCGGCAGGGGGCGGCTGAGGTTGGCGGGGCGCAGCCAGACACCCTCGCGCAGTTCGGCCAGGCGCAGGGTGGTCAACCGGGTGCGCAGGTCGGCGCGTTCGGCGGGGCCGCGGCCCGTCGCCGTGATCACCACCATCTCCCAGTCGCCGTGCCACGCGCGCGTGCGGGCCTCCACCGCCTCGTCCTGGCGGCGCTGGCGAACCAGCAGACGGTCGCTGAGCCGGTAGACGGCGTCGGCACGCCGCAGGTCACCGGCGGCCACCATCCGGCTGAGCACGGCGCGCAGCGTGGAGCCGCCGACACCGAAGGGCTCCACCGCGCGCACGAGCTCCTTCACCGGAAGCTCCGGCGGATGCGTGCCCAGCAGCAGGCTCAGCACGACCGACCGCGCGGACAGCGGCGGCAGGTCGACCTCGCCGGGCTGCGACGGCATGTTCATCCGCATGAGCAGGTACTTTACGTGCACGCATCTTGTTGCACCATTGCTACGGTCGCAGAAAAGATGCAACATGGTCGCATGGTCCCGACACCCGCGCCCGCGCAGCCCCGCCGGCAGTACGCCACGCACGACGTCACCAACCAGCCTCCCGCCCTGACGCCGTACGACGCCTCGGAGGACACGGCCCTGCTGGAGGGGCTGCGCCGGGAGGGCGCCGGATGGGCCGAGCAGGGCGTCCGGCGGCTCGGGCTGCGGGCCGGCAGCGCCGAGGCACAGGAGTGGGCCGAGCAGGCCAACGTCCACGAGCCGGTGCTGCGCACGCACGACCGATACGGCAACCGCGTCGACGAGGTCGACTTCCATCCGAGCTGGCACCATCTGATGCGGGCCGCGGTGGCCGAGGGGCTGGCCGCCACGCCGTGGGCGGAGGACCGGCCCGGGGCCCATGTCGCCCGTACCGCGGGCGGGTTGGTGTGGGGGCACACCGACGCCGGGCACGGCTGTCCCACCTCGATGACGTACGCGGCCGTACCCGCCCTGCGCACCCAGCCCGAGCTCGCGAAGATCTACGAACCCCTGCTGACCAGCCGGGAGTACGAGCCGGGCCTGAGGGTTCCGACCGAGAAGCGCGGGCTGCTCGCCGGCATGGGGATGACCGAGAAGCAGGGCGGCTCCGACGTCCGTACCAACACCACCACGGCGTGGCCGACCGCCGAGCCGGGCGTGTACCAGCTGCGCGGGCACAAGTGGTTCACGTCGGCGCCGATGTGCGATGTGTTCCTGGTGCTGGCGCAGGCCCCGGAGGGGCTGTCGTGCTTCCTGGTGCCGCGCGTCCTGCCGGACGGGAGCCGCAACGCATTCCGCATCCAGCGGCTCAAGGACAAGCTGGGCAACCGGTCCAACGCCTCCTCGGAACCGGAGTTCGACGGGACGGTGGCCTGGCTGGTCGGGCCGGAGGGCCGTGGCGTCAAGACGATCATCGAGATGGTCAACTGCACCCGGCTCGACTGCGTGATGATGTCGGCCACGCTGATGCGCAAGACGCTCGTCGAGGCGGGACACCACGTGCGCCACCGCAGCGCGTTCGGGGCGCGGCTGGTCGACCAGCCGCTGATGCGCAACGTGCTGGCGGACCTCGCGCTGGAGTCGGAGGCGGCCACGACGCTCACCCTGCGGCTGGCGGGCGCCGCGGACCGGGCGGTGCGCGGGGACGCGGGTGAGGCGGCGTTCCGGCGGATCGCGACCGCCGTCGGCAAGTACTGGGTCACCAAGCGGGGCCCGGCCTTCACCGCGGAGGCCCTGGAGTGCCTCGGCGGCAACGGCTACGTGGAGGAGTCGGGCATGCCCCGCCACTACCGCGAGGCTCCGCTGCTGTCGATCTGGGAGGGCTCCGGGAACGTCAACGCCCTTGATGTACTACGGGCGTTGAGGCGGGAGCCGGGCACCGCTCAGGCTCTCTTCGACGAACTCGCCCTGGCACAGGGGGCGGACGCCCGCCTGGACGCCGCCGTGACCCGGCTCGAGGGACTGCTCACCACCGGCTCCGAGGCCGGAGCCCGGCGCCTGGTGGAGCTGATGGCCCTGACCCTGCAGGCCTCCCTCCTGGTCCGGCACGCCCCGCCCGCCGTCGCGGACGCCTTCTGCGCGACCCGGCTGGGCGGCGACTGGGGTCACGCCTTCGGCACACTGCCGGACGCCGCCGATGTGGACGGGGTGCTGGAGCGGGCGCTGCCGGGCGGGGCCGGCTGACGACGTCATGGTGCGGCCACGTCGTCCAGGCGGGCAGCCGTCTCGGACCGCGCCATGTCGGCATGCTCGGCGCTGCGCTGCTTCGTTTCCCGGCGGGCCCGATACCTCCTGACCACGGGACCAGTCGGCCGCCACGCACAGACCGCACCGGCATCACCGCACGTGAGACGCCGCCGCCCTGCGGAACGAGCGGGTGAACCGTGGCCGAATTCTGGCTCCTCCTCCGGTGAGGAACCGGTCAGGAAGGCTGTCGCGGTCCTCGGACCTGCTTAGGATCATTCGGCGCCGACTCGTTCGTACGACTTCCAGGAGGGCCGGCATGCCCGAAACCGCATCCGGTCCACCCGCTGCCCGGTCCCGGCGGCGCACCGCGCTGCTCGCGGGCGGTGTCCTGACGGCCGTGGCCGCGGTGACGGCCGGGGTGCTGGCTGCCGCTGGTTCCGGCGGGGGCCGGCAGCAGGCGAGGACGGCCGACGGGCTGCGGCACACGACCGTCGAGGTCACCTCCGCCCACTGCGGCCGCGGCTGGACCCACCCCGAACCCGGCCGTCAGGTCTTCGAGCTGCGCAACACCTCCGGCGCCGCGGCCGAGGTCTATCTGACCGACGCGAAGACGGGCGCGGTCTACGGCGAGGTCGAGGGGCTGGCCCCGGGTACCGAGCGCCCGATACGGGTGACGCTCGGCAAGGGCGCGTACGCCTTCAAGTGCCTGCCCGACGACGCCGACGCCGTCACCGGCCCCACCGTGCAGATAACCGGCGGGAACGTGCGGAGCGGCCCGGCCGCCGTCCCGGTGACCCAGCAGCAGCTCATACCGCCCACGCTCGCCTACCAGAAGTGGATCGGGGCCCGCACGGTCGAGCTGGCGAACAAGACCGATGTACTGCGCGCCGCGATCGACCGCGGGGACCTCCCGGCCGCCCGCGCCGCCTGGCTTCCCGCGCACCTCGTGTACGAGCGGATGGGCGCCGCCTACGGCACTTTCGGTGACGCGGACTCGGCGATCAACAGAACCACGGCGGGACTGTCCGGCGGGGTGCGCGACGCGGGCTTCACGGGGTTCCACCGGGTCGAGTACGGCCTGTGGCACGGCGAGTCGGCGGGCAGCCTGCGCGGGCCGGCGGGCCGGCTCGACCAGGCCGTGCACGCCTTGCGTGACAGCTGGCCCGACCAGCGGATGGATCCGGCCGACGTCGGTCTGCGCGCGCACGAGATCCTGGAGAACACCGTGCAGCTGGAGCTGACGGGCCGTACCGACTACGGCAGCGGCACAAACCTGGCCACCGCCCGCGCCAACCTCGACGGCACCCGCGTGCTGCTCGGTTGTCTGCGACCGCTGCTGAAGACCCGCGACAAGGACCTGTCCGGCCTGGACTCCTGGATGACCCGTGCCCGGCGCACGCTCGACGGCGGCGAGCACGACGGCCACTGGACAGCGCTGGACGCACTCCCCCGTGCCCAACGGGAGAAGATCGACGCGGACCTGGGCGAGCTGGTTGAGCGACTCGCCGACGTGGCCGCCCTCACCGACGTACGGAGAACCGCGTGACACCGCCGCCCGACACCGCCCGCCATGGCCTCCTCGCCGGCGCGTTCGCCGAAGCCGGCGCCGGGCACGTGGCCCTCGACCACCAGGCCGCCTCCGCCGCCGAGACGCTCCGCGCCAAGCCCGAGACCATCGACGCCGGCCCATGCGAGCCGATCGAAAAGCCCTCCGCCACGGCCACCCCCACCGAGATACGGAGGACCGCGTGAACCCGGCGCACAACATCGCACGCCGCGGTCTTCTGGCCGGCGCTGCCGCTGTGGCCGGAGCCGGGCTCGTGGCCGCCGACCGGCAGGCCGCCTCCGCCGCCGCGCAGCCCCGCGAGAGTGGGCGGGTGGTCTTTCACGGGCGGCACCAGGCGGGGATCGTCACTCCGGCGCAGCGCGCCACGGCGTTCGTCGCCTTCGACGCCACCGCGGAGAACCGGGGCGAACTGGCCGACCTGTTGCGCACGTTGACGGACCGGGCCCGGTTCCTGACGTCCGGTGGCAGTCCGCAGGAGCTGGGCATCACCGCGCCGCCCGCCGATTCGGGCACCCTCGGCCCGGACGTCCCCGCAGACGCCCTGACGGTCACCGTGGGCGTCGGCGCCTCGCTCTTCGACGAACGGTACGGCCTGGGCTCCCGCGCGCCCCACCGGCTCACCACGATGCCGTCGTTCCCCGACGACGACCTGGATGCCGCCTGGTGCCACGGCGATCTGAGCGTGCAGTTGTGCGCGGCCAACCAGGACACGGTGCTGCACGCCCTGCGCGATCTCACCCGGCACACCCGCGGCGGCATGCAGGTGCGCTGGCGCATGGACGGCTTCGTCAGCCCGCCCCGCCCCTCGGGCGCTCCCCGCAACCACCTGGGGTTCAAGGACGGGATCGCCAACCCCGACCGACGCGACGCCCGGGCGATGGACCGCCTGGTGTGGGTGGGCAGTGGCGCGGGCGAGCCCGACTGGGCCGTGGGCGGGAGCTATCAGGTCGTACGGCTGATCCGCATGCTGGTGGAGTTCTGGGACCGGGTCTCGATCACCGAGCAGGAGCGGATGTTCGGCCGCGCCCGGGACACCGGCGCACCCCTGGACGGGCACCACGAGACGGACACCCCCAACTACCCGCAGGACCCGCAGGGCGATGTGATCCCCCTGGACAGCCACATCCGGCGAGCCAATCCGCGCACCGGCGCCACCGAAGACCAGCGCATCCTGCGCCGCGGCTACAACTACGACCGCGGCACGGACAGCAACGGCAACCTCGACATGGGCCTGCTGTTCTGCTGCTACCAACAGGATCTGGCCCGCCAGTTCGAGACGGTGCAGAAGCGGCTGGCCGGCGAGCCGCTCGTCGACTACGTCACCCCGTTCGGCGGCGGCTACTTCTTCGCCCTGCCCGGTGTGCGGGACGGCTCCGACTGGCTGGGGCGCGCGCTACTGGCCTGATCCCGCCCTGCCGATTTCGGTCAAGAGCATGCCAAGAGATGATGAGGATTTCCTGACCGAAGATTCGCTGACGCGTCATTGCCACTCCCCCGCCCCGCCGCCACCATTGCCCAGGATCCAGCCGTAGATGTCCTGGCCACGGATTCCGTGGCGGTGGATTCGGTGGAATGCAGTGGAATTCCGTGCTCTCGGAAGGCGAGACAGCATGATCGGCACAGGTAGTACCCCAAGGTCGCGGCGGCGGTTGACGCGCGTAGGCGCCCTGCTCGGTGCGGCGGCCCTGGCGAGCGCGGGCGGTGCCGTCACCGCCTCGGCGGCCGCCGGCGGCCAGGGCGGCCACTCCGGCGCGCACACCGCGACACCGATCAAGCACGTGGTGGTGATCTACGACGAGAACAACTCGTTCGACCACTACTTCGCCACCTATCCGAAGGCCGCCAACACCGACGGCACCAAGTTCAAGGCGGCGGCGCACACCCCGAAGGCCGACAACCTCCTCAACGCCGGGCTCCTCAAGAACAACCCGAACCTCTACAAGCCCAAGCGGCTGGCCAGTTCGCAGGCCATGACCTGCGACCAGAACCACTCCTACGGCCCCGAGCAGTACGCGGCCGACGGCGGCAAGGCCGACAAGTACGTCGAGAACACCGAGGTCAACAAGTGCAGCGGGCTCTTCGGCGAGCCCGGCCTGGTGATGGACTACTACGACGGCAACACCGTCACGGCGCTGTGGAACTACGCCCAGCACTACGCGCTCAACGACAAGTCGTTCAGCTCGGTCTACGGGCCCTCCACACCCGGCGCGCTCAACCTGATCTCCGGCCAGACCCACGGCGTGATCTCCGTCGACCCGGCCTCGGGCACGGAGAACCCGAAGCAGACGTCGGCCCCGGACCCGTACACCGTCCTCTCCCCGAACGCCAAGGGCGTCGGCACGCTGGTCAACGACCCGGACCCCGCTTTCGACGACTGCTCGGACAAGGACCACACGTCGACCAACGCGCTGGCGGTCATGCAGGGCAAGAACATCGGTGACCTGCTCAACTCCAGGGGCGTGAGCTGGGGTTGGTTCCAGGGCGGCTTCCGGCCCAGCACCGCCTGGGACGGCAAGCAGGGCGACTACGCCAAGTGCGGCGGCGCCACCCACGCCAACGTCGGCGGCGCGGCGTCGGAGGACTACAGCCCGCACCACTCGCCGTTCGAGTACTACAAGTCGACGTCCAACCCGCACCACCTGGCCCCCAAGAGCGTCGCCGAGATCGGACACGCCGGCCGGGCCAACCACAACTACGACCTGACGGACTTCGACGCGGCCCTCGAGGCCGGCCGCCTGCCCGCGGTGAGCTTCCTGAAGGCGGCCGAGTACCAGGACGGTCACGCCGGCTACTCGGACCCGACGGACGAACAGCACTTCCTGGTCAAGGAGATCAACGCGCTGCAGCAGTCGCCGCAGTGGAAGTCCACCGCGGTCGTCGTCGCCTACGACGACTCCGACGGCTGGTACGACCACGTGGCCGACAAGGTGCTCAACGGCTCCAAGGACGCCACCGCCGGCTCCAACGGCAAGGCCCTGGACAGCCCCGCCTGCCAGTCCGGTCCGGCCGCGGCCGGCGGCTACGCGGACCGCTGCGGCCCCGGCACCCGGCAGCCGCTGCTGGTCATCTCCCCCTACAGCAGGGTCAATTCGATCGACCACACCGCCACCGAGCAGGCGTCGATCACCCGGTTCATCGAGAACAACTGGCACACCGGCCGCATCGGTGACGCCTCCTTCGACCGGCGCTCCGGAACCCTGAGCGGCCTGTTCGACTTCAAGCACCCCAACAACAAGCAGGTGCTGCTGAACACGGACGGCTCGGTCAAGTCCGTGAAGGGCATCCCGCACCACAGCGGGACAGTCACCGACGCCTCCGCCCAGGGTGCCTACCCGCCCTACGTCCAGGACCTCAAGGCGCAGAACGTCGCCGACACCGGCTCGGCCTCCCCGGCGCTGCCGATAGCCGTCGCCGCGGGTCTGCTCACCGCGGGCGCCACCGGCACCGCGTTCGCCCTGCACCGCCGCAGGCGGCGCATCGGGCACGCCGCCCACTAGGAGGGTCTGCACCGGACGGTCCGCTGGGCACCTGCCCGCGGACCGTCCGCGCTTTTCAGGACGGACGCCCCGGCCGGGTGACGGCGAGCAGGACGAGCGCCAGGGCCTGGACCGCCAGGGTGACGACGATCAGCGCCGGAATCGAGCGGGCGTACAGGGCGCCGGCGAGGATGCCGCCGACCAGCGTGGCCGCGCCGACCACGGCGGCGAACAGACCGTAGGCGGTGGCGCGGCGCCCGGGCGGCACGAGGTCGGCGACGGTGGCCCGCAGCGTCGACTCCTGTACGCCCATCACGGCGCCCCACAGCAGCGCGCCCGCCACGACCAGGGCCACGGTGTCGGTGAAGGCGAGCAGCGGCACTCCGGCCGCCAGGACGGGCAGGACGGCCAAGGTGCGGGTGCCGAACCGGTCGTAGGCCCAGCCGGTGGCCAGTGCGGCGAGTGCGTCGACGCCCATGGCGGCGGCGTACAGCACCGGCACCGCCGCGGTGGGCAGCAGATGCCGCTCGACCAGGTGGTAGGAGAGCACACCGAAGGTCGCGAACCCGGCCAGCGTCGCGCCGGTGAAGGCGGCGTACACCCAGAAGGCGCGCGGCAGCCTCGCCCGTCCGACGTGCCCCACGGCGACCGTGGGTTCCGGTTCGGGCTCGTAGGCGGCCGGATCCGGCACCCGGTGGCGCAGCCACACCAGCAGGGCCAGTACGGCGACCCCGGGCGCGGCCAGGACACCCAGCGCGGGCCCGTAGTCGTCGCCGGTCGCGGCCAGCATCCCGGCCACGACCAGGGGGCCGATCAGTGCTCCGACCTGGTCCATCGCCTCGTGGACGGCGAAGCCTCGGCCGCGCCCGGTGGCGGCTGTGGCATGCGAGAGGAGGGTGTCCTTGGCCGGTGAGCGCACCGCCTTGCCCACGCGTTCGGCGATCACCAGCGCGCTCGCCACCCACAGGACCCCGGCCAGACCGAGCACCGGCACGGAGACCACCGTCAGCGTGTATCCGGCGATCGTCCACGCCCAGAAGCGGCGGGTGCGGTCGGTCAGCGGCCCGGAGGCCAGCCGCAGCACCAGCGCGGCGGCCTCGCCCACGCCGGTGACCACGCCGACGACCAGGGCGGACGCGCCCAGCGAGGCGAGCAGGGGGCCGGTGACGGAGCGGGCGCCCTCGTAGACGAAGTCGGCCAGCAGGCTGACCGTGCCGAAGGCGACGACGAACCGCCACGGCCGCATCCCGGGCCCGGCCTCCGCGGCCTGAGGCGTGGTTCTGTCGCCGGTCCCGCGCATGGCTGTGGCGCTCCTCGCCCGGCGTGCGGCACTTCGTCGCCCTGCGCGAACGGGCGCACACCGCTGCGTACGACGGTAACCGCACCCGTCGGGCCGAGAGCAGCCGGACGGGCGAAGGGCGCAACTGCTGAGCGCCGACGCCCGCCCGGCTCGGTGGGACCGTTCCTGCTAGGCCGTGTGTTCGCCGTCCGGTGTCGGGACCCGGCCCGGCTCCTGCACCTCCTCGCCGGTCAGATACGGCGAGATGAACAGCTTGTAGATGGCGGCACCGACCACGCCGCCGACCAGGGGCCCGACGATCGGCACCCAGAAGTAGAAGTTGCCGTACTGGTCCCGCCAGGCGGTCCCGTACCCGGTGAGGTAACTGGCGAGCCGCGGCCCGAAGTCACGGGCCGGGTTGATGGCGTAGCCGGCGTCGGTGCCCCAGGCCATGCCGATCGCCACGACCAGGAAACCGATGATGAGCGGCGCCAGGTTGGCGCCGGGCGGGGTGTTGAGCAGGTCGGTGACGGCGAAGATGAGCAGGACCAGGATGGCGGTGCCGATCACCTGGTCACGCAGGGCGCCGAGCTCGCTCACCGGCAGGGCGCCGTTTCCCGGGAGGGTGGAGAAGACGAACTGGGTCTTGATGGTGTGGCCGGGGTCGACCTTCGCCAGGACCTCCGTGTAGTTCCAGCGCACCAGCAGCGCGGCGACGAAGGCGCCCACGGTCTGCGCCACCACGTACGGCCCGACCTTTTTCCATGCGAAGCCCTTGAAGCAGGCCAGGGCCAGGGTGACAGCGGGGTTGAGATGGGCGCCGCTGAGCCGGGCCGCGATGTAGACGCCGAACGTGACGCCGAAACCCCAGGCCCAGGCGATGCTGTCGTGGTCGCCGAGACCGCCGGCCACCACCTGGGCGACCACACCGCAGCCGAAGAGGATCAGGACCATGGTGCCCAGGAACTCGGCCGACAGTTCGCCGACCAGTTCCCTTCTGGAAGTCTGCTCCGCCATGAGGCACCGCCTTCCGCCAGAAATGGTTGTGTCCGCGAGGGTAGTTGTCCGGCGCGAGGCGTCCAGGGGCCCAGCATCAACTGGAGTAACCGCCACCACTTCCGCCCTGAGCCGGCCCCGGTGTGCGCCGCCTCGGGGCGTCACCTACGACGATGGCACAGGGATCACGAGCCCGCAGCGCGACGCCCTGCCGCGGTCCTGGCGGCGGCCGTTCCTCGTCAGCTCGTCTTGCGCCCCCACAGGGGCCCGAAGCGGGCCCATTCCGTGTCCCACCGGGACATCCGGCGGCGTTCCAGACGGCCGCACAGGACACGGCCCCCGATGAAGGGCACGGCCGCTGCGCTCATGCCCACGAGGGCGCCGATCAGCGAGGAGCGCAGCTGGGCCTGGGCGGCGGTGGCGGGCCGGGTGACCAGATGGCCCTGCGGGTCGGTCCAGATGGTGACCGCCGAGCCGGCACTGCTGCCGGGGCCGACCCGGACCTGCCCGGTGTGTGCGGTGCCGTCCGGGGCGGTCCAGCGCACGTTTCCCCACACCCGGTCGCCGCTGAACGTGGCGGGGTGGTCGGAGGCCGAACCGGGCGCCTTCTGCGTCAGCCGCGCCGCGACCTGCCGCCACTCGACGCGCTCGCGGGCCAGACCGTCCTCGACGGATCTGGTGGCCGTCAGACCCGCGAGCACGCCGGCCAGGACGGTGACCAGCCAGGCACCGAGCACGACCCACGCCTCCACCGCGTCGGCGCGACGCTTGAGCGGGTTGCGCCGCCAGCGCCACAGCCACACCTTCGGACCACGGAACGCCATCGAAGGCATCCTCCTCATGAGCGCACGATCATCCGGAACCTCCCTCCCATACGGGCGGAGGCCGCCGGATGCTCAGGTCGACTCCACCGACTCGACGGTGGCACGCGTCACCTCGCTCGCGCCGGCGTCTGCGCAAGCGGGGCCGGTTATCGCCGCTCAAGCCGACAACACCGATCTGACCTGCACTGATGGCAGTTCCAGAGGAGACTGAAGCTCCTATTGGCTGTCAAGCGGCTTGGAGCCAGTTGCGGTAGGCGTTGGCGAGGTCGTCGTCGCGGCGTGTGCCGCGTTCGATGCAGGAGATGACGGCGGGCCGGACACCGAAGTGGTGGGCGACGGCGGTGAGTGTGATGTTCTTGGCCTGGCGTGCGGGCCGCAGGTCCGCGATGTCGGGCACGGTGACCGTGGTGGTCAGGTAGCGGAACACTTCCCGGGCGATGGCTCGTTTGAGGAGCCGGATGATCTCCTTCTTGGTGCGGCCTGCTGTGCTCTGCCGGGTCACGTAGTCACGGGTGCGGCGGTCGCTGGACATGCGGACGAGGGCTATCCGGTAGAGGGCCGCGTTCGCGGCCCGGTCTCCGCCTCGTGAGAGGCGGTGGCGGTTGGTCTTGCCGCTGGAGGCCGGGACCGGTGCGACGCCGCACAGGGCTGCGAAGGACGCCTCGGTGCGCAGGCGGTCCCGGTTGCCGCCGGCGGTGATCAGCAGCTGGGCCGCGGTGTCGGGACCGACGCCGTAGGCCGCCCGCAGGCCCGGATTGTGTCCGGTGACGACGGCGTCGAGTACGGCGGTGAGCTCGTCGTGCTCGGCGGCCAGGGCTTTCACGCGTCGGGCGAGGCTCTTCAGGGCGGTCAGGACGGCGGTGTGGACGGCGTCTCCCGTGGGACGCAGGCGTGCCAGGGCGTCGATCAGCGGTTTGCCGTCAAGGGCCCGGTAGTGCGCGCGGATGGTGTCGGGGGCGCCGATGAGGATGTGCCCGATCTGGTTCATGGCGGCGGTCCGGGCTTTGACCGTGGACCGGGCGGCGTTGTGAAGGGCCCGTATACCGGTGACGGTCTCGTCCTTGGGCGTGCTCGATGCGCGTCCGGAGAGCGCGGCGCGGGCGGCGGCATAGGCGTCGATGGGGTCGGACTTGCCGCTGCGGCGGCGTTCGGCCCGGTCGGGGCGGTTGACCTCGACCACGGTCAGACCGTCGGCGCGAGCCGCGTGGGTGAAGCCCGTTCCGTAGGACGCGGTGCCTTCGACGCCGATCGCGGCCACGTCTCCGTGTGCGGACAGGAACGCGAGGGCTGCCGCATATCCGGCAGAGGTGGTGGGGAACTCGGCGTCGGCGAGATGGCCGCCGTTGCCGGTGACGACCGCGACATGAATGGTGTCGGCATGGGAGTCCACACCGCCGAACACCCACTGGCCGACCATGTCCGCTGTGCCCGCTGATGTCATGCTGGAGATGCCTTCCTAGCCGGAGGCGGCACCGGCCGGGTGGGGCAGACAGGACATTGAGGGGGCTTCTGACCAAGCTCCTGACTTGTTGAATCGACCCCAGATGCTCGGTCTGCAGCCGTAGCGTCCAGGGTGTCGGTCGGCACGGGCTCGCAGTGCTTCTTGCCGCCTTCGGGCTGGCTCACTGATAGCGTGCCGTCGCCGGCCGACACCCGCGCGGTGTGGCTCGACAGAGGCATGAAGGTGACACGGTGACTTCAAGTCAGGGTGCCCGCCGCACTCCCCTTCCTGTCTCATCGAGTGCGAGGGCAGCAGCCTGTGATCCTGATCGGCATTGATCCCCACAAGTCGTCCCACACCGCCGTCGCCGTCGACGCCGCCGGCCACCCGGTGGCCCAGCGCCGGTTTGTCGTCAACGCCGGGACCTTCGGCCAGTTGATGCGCTGGTGCGAGCAGTGGCCCGACCGTCGTTTCGCGGTTGAGGGAGCCGGCGGCCTGGGCCGTACGCTCGCCCAGCAGCTGGCCGCCGCGGGCGAGATCGTCGTCGATGTGCCCTCCACCCTCTCGGCGCGAGCCCGGCTGCTGGCCACGGGCGGCGACCGCAAAACCGACGCGAAGGACGCCCTCCACATCGCTCAGGTCGCTCTCTTCCGCCATGACCTGCGCCCCGTGGTCCAGGAAGACCAGACCACGATCCTGCGGTTGCTGACCGAGCGGCGAGACGACCTGGTCCACGAACGCACCCGCGTCCTGAACCGGCTCCACGCCGTCCTTCGCGATCTGGTGCCCGGCGGTGCCCCCACCGGGCTGTCGGCAGACAAGGCCGCCGTCCTAATGAAGGGGATCCGGCCGGTCACGGCCACCGACAACTGCCGCCGGGACATAGCCCGTGACCTGCTGGCCGACCTGCGCCGACTGGACCGGCAGGTCAAGGACAACGAAGCCGAAATGCGCGAGACCCTCGCCGCGACCCGCACCACGCTGACCACCCTGCCGGGCCTGGGCACCGTGCTGGCCGCGAAGGTCATCGGCCACATCGGGGACATCAGCCGCTTCCCGACGGAGCACCAGTTCGCCAGCTACACCGGCAGCGCACCCCTGGATGCCTCCAGCGGCAATAACGTCCGCCATCGGCTCAACACCGGCGGCAACCGCGCGCTGAACTCGGTGCTGCACACGATCGCGGTCTGCCAGATCCGCGACGGCGGGCGCGGGCAGGATTACTACTTCCGCAAGATCGCTGAGGGGAAGACGCCTTCGGAGGCCCGCAGGGCTCTCAAGCGACGCCTGTCCAACGTGGTCTACCGGATCATGAAACGAGACCAACAGAACCACCTCGCTCAAGCCGCTTGACACACAGAGGCGCTATCAGGTCATGTTCCACCTGGCCGGAGCCATGAAGAACGGGCCCCGGCAGCCGGACGGTACAGCCGGAGGACAACCCAGCAGGGTGTCAGTCAGTGGCAGAGCCACGACCACCGGAACCCGCTTACGAGTATCAATGTCAGTGGCGGGGTGCAGACTGGCCGGTGTCTGGGACAGAGTTGTCACAGGCACCAGCGGAGGTGATTCGGCATGACCGAGGTACTGCTCGCCGTGGGCACGCGCAAAGGCCTGTTCATCGGGCGCCGGCGCGGTGGCGCATGGGAGTTCGACGAGACTCCTTACTTCAACGCACAGGCCGTGTACTCGATCGCGGTCGACACCCGCGGCGACCGTCCGCGCCTGCTGGCCGGCGGCGACAGCGCCCACTGGGGCCCGTCCGTGTTCCACTCCGACGACCTGGGCCGCACCTGGACGGAACCGGCCCGGCCTGCCGTCAAGTTCCCGAAGGACACGGGGGCGTCGCTGGAGCGGGTGTGGCAGCTGCACCCGGCGGCGGCGGAACAGGACGTGGTGTACGCGGGCACGGAGCCGGCCGCGCTGTACCGCTCCGAGGACCGCGGGGAGACCTTCGAGCTGGTCCGCCCGCTGTGGGAGCATCCCACCCGCTCGAAGTGGGTGCCGGGCGGCGGCGGTGAGGGCCTGCACACCGTGCTCACAGACCAGCGCGACCCGCAGGCCGTGACGGTCGCCGTCTCCACGGCCGGGGTGTTCAGGACCACTGACGGCGGGGCGAGTTGGACGCCGTCCAACTCGGGTGTCTCCGCGGTGTTCCTGCCCGATCCGAACCCGGAGTTCGGGCAGTGCGTGCACAAGGTCGCACGGGACGCGGCCAACCCGGACCGGCTGTATCTGCAGAACCACTGGGGCGTGTACCGCAGTGACGACGCGGGAGGGCACTGGACCGACATCGGAGAGGGCCTGCCGTCCACCTTCGGCTTCGCCGCGGCCGCCCACCCGCGCCGCGGCGACACGGCGTACGTGTTCCCGATCAACGCGGACGCGGACCGGGTGCCCGCCGGCCACCGCTGCCGGGTCTTCCGCACGGCCGACGCGGGCAAGAGCTGGGAGCCGCTGTCGGTGGGCCTGCCGCAGGAGGACCACTACGGCACGGTGCTGCGGGACGCGCTGTGCACCGACGACGCGGACCCCGCGGGTGTGTACTTCGGCAACCGCAACGGCGAGGTGTTCGCATCGGCCGACGACGGCGACAGCTGGCGGCAGTTGGCCTCGCATCTGCCGGACGTCCTGTGTGTGCGGGCCGCGGTGATCGGATGAGCTCTGCGGGGGATCGCACGGCCTTGGCCACCGGTTGATCTCCGCTGCCCGTACGGCAGTAGGGTGACGCCCGTGGCACCACGACCGGTGCATGAAATCGTCGAAGCGGGCTGGGCGAAGGCTCTGGAACCCGTGGCCGGGCGGATCGCCGAGATGGGGGACTTCCTGCGCGCGGAGATCACCGCGGGGCGCACCTGACCTCCGGCCGGAATGGCGTTGAGCTCCACGGTGACGCAGACGCGTCCCTCCCCGTCACTGCCGGCGGCCGTCGGGCGGTCCGAGGCCGGGTCCGTGACCATGCCGGGCTGCTCGGCGCGGCCACTCCGGGCGCCGAACTCCTGTCCCGTGATCAGGTCCCGCACACGGACGGTTCCGTGGGAACGGCCGGTGACAGCGACGGGGCGGCCGTCCAGCACCGCGGTCGCCAGAGAGCTCACGCCGCCGGTGTGAATCGTCAAAAGCTCACCGCGCCGGGTGAGGGCGGCAAGATCCCGCACCCGCACCACGCCGTCGGAGCTGCCGCCGACCACAACCGGCCGCCCCCGCAACCTCACGGGCCGGACCATCGCTTCGGAGATCGCCAGACATGACCGGCACCGTCATCTCCCCGACCGTCTCGCTGTGCGCACCCGAGCGAACTCCGTTAGCAACATACGTACTTCCACGGACGCCCGCACCAGCTCGACGGGGGCCCGGGCGGCCGCGAACAGGGCACCAGCGCGGCTTCGCAGGTCTCAGCCGTCGAGGGCGAGGACGACAAGGCCGTCGGTGCATCCGATGATCAGGTTCGACCCGACACCGGCCAGGACCGTGACCGGTCGCTCCACCACACGGGAACCCACCCATCGGCAGGTCAGGGGATCCCACAACTCGACAGCGCCCCGCCTGGCGACGGCCAATAGGGGGTGCCCGCCGGACGGGGCGATCGCGGCCATCGGCCCGCCCGTGAGTTCGCCCACGAGCCGGCGGCTGTCGGCGTCCCAGACGCGGATCGAGTCATCGAAGTCCCGAACTGCCAGGAGAGTCCGTTCGTCCGCCAAGGTCATCGCCGCGAGGTGCGTCACGTACCGGTGGTGTTCGAAGGGGGCGCCGACCGGTAGCCCCGTGGCCGGGTCCCACAGCCGGACCGCCCTGCTGCCGCCCCGGGCGGGGGTGGCTTCGCTGCTTGCCAGGAGAGTGCGTCCGTCCAGCATCTGAACGCGGGCCAGTGCCAGCGGTGGTCGGTCGGGCCGGTTGAAAACATCACTCGCGGTTTCGCAGGTCTCGGGGTCGCGGAGACGGATGATGCCCGAGTGACTACCGGTGGCCATGAGTATCCGCCCGTCGGGCGACGCGATCGGCACCATGGTGCGGATCGCGCTGGTGCGACCGGGCAGCAGTGAACCGACCGGCCCGCCCGTCGCCACATCCCACGACCGCAGGGCGCCGCTCCTGTGGCCGGTGACGAGAACGGTGCGCCCGTCCGGCAGGGGCGCCGCCGCCATCGCCGTGAGGACGTCCGTATCGCCGGTGTGAAGCCGTCCGGCGGATTCACCGGTGCGCAGGTCCCACAGCCAGACAGTCGTGTCGTTGCGGGTGGCGAGCAGCGTTCGCCCGTCGGGGACCGTCACCGGTGCCACCAGGCCGTCCCAGCCGACTTCCGCCGGCTCATTCGGTGGCTCCACGGCGGTGGGATCCCACAACCAGCCCGCACCACCGGGCACTTCTCCTGCGAGCAATGTCGGGCCACCCGGCAACGGAACCGCTGCGACTGCGGCGGGTACACCGTTCGTCCCCAGGTCACCGATGCGGCGCCCGGATGCCGGATCCCACAGTCCCGACCCGATCGACAGCAGGGTCGTCCCGTCGGCCATGGGGACGGGACGCAGTCCGCGGCCGGTGAACGGCCCGCCCGCCGGAGCACCGGTAGCGACGTCCCACAGCCGCACCGTCTCGTGGTCGTCGTCATTGACGGACAAGGCCAGCAGGCTGCCTCCGTCGGGCAGCCGCACCGCTGCCAGTCCGCTCGGCCAGCCCTCGTCCTCGTGCGGGCACAGCAGTGTCTGAGCCAACTCCCCCGTCACCGGGTCCCACAGCCCCAGCAGGGCGCCTTCCGCGTGGCCATGGGCGGTGGCCAGCAGCGTGCGGCCGTCGGCGAGCGTTACCGCCGCCATCGCGCTCGGGCCGTCCACACCCGCGGGGGCACTCAGCGGACCGACGGTCCGCTCGGCTGTGGCCGCGTCCCACAGCCACACCTCTTCCTCATCGTAGGGGGTGACTGCCAACAGGCTCCGCCCGTCCGGCGTCGGTACGGCGACCAGCTCCGCTGCGCGTCCCGGGCCGGGCAGCGGCCCACCGACCTGCTCGCCGGTGACCGTGTCCCACAGGTAGACCACATGCCCATCGTCGTCCTCGTCGTAGTGCGCCGTGGCGAGCCGGGTGTGTCCGCCGGCGAACGGCAGGGCCACCATCGCGATGACGAGCCCACCCTGTTTCGAGTTCTCCCGCAGGGGGCCGCCCACCTGCTCGCCGGTCACCGGGTCCCACAACCGCACCACGTCGTCTTCTTCGTGATCGCCTGACGCGGCCAGCAGGACGCGGTCGTCCCCCACGGGCACGACGACCGCCACACCCAGACCGTCCTTGAACGCACGCAACGTCACCGAGGGCCGCACCCTGCCCGCGGGCCTTTCCCACACCAGGGTGAGTTCTCGTGGGCCGTGATCCTGAAGAGCACCAGACATGACCGGTACGGTAACCGGCTCCACCGACACCGGCCCGGCTCCACGTACCGTCCGGGATGCACGCCGGCGACCGGTGCGGAAGATACGTAACTGATGTACGTAGACCCACGGTTGTCACGTGTGGACGCGGCTCGGAGGTTCGTCCCCATGACTCCACTCACCCCCGCGTCGCCCGAGGTCACCGACCTGGCCGCCCGCCATCGGCTGGGGGCGCTCCAACGCGTGTTCGCGCCGAAGCGCCTCGGGCGGGCGGTGTTCGCCGCGCATGTCTTCAAC
The DNA here is from genome assembly GCF_021261325.1 of Streptomyces guryensis. Taxonomy (GTDB): domain Bacteria; phylum Actinomycetota; class Actinomycetes; order Streptomycetales; family Streptomycetaceae; genus Streptomyces; species Streptomyces guryensis. The sequence goes on from NZ_JAJSBI010000033.1 coordinate 96,861, forward strand.
TGCCTCATGCTCATGCTGTTCTTCCTGGTCCCCGGGCTGCTGTACCACTGGTTCTGCATGCGCCGCTTCCCCGACTTCAGCCGGAAGCGGGTCGCCCAGCGGCTGCGCCTGTTCGAAGAGGGGCTTGTCGTGCACCCTCTGTCCGGCGGCGAGCCGGTCGCCCTGCGCTGGGACGCCCTGCGTGTCCAGCAGGAGATCACCCAGCTGATCATCAACTGCCGCCCCGCGCCGACCAGATACACCTACTCGGCAAGCACCCCCGGCCAGGGGTCGGTGCGGATCACGGAGTTCTACGAGGATCCCGGCGTCTGGGGTCCCCGGATGCAGGACGCGGTGGTGCGGGCGCAGCGGGCGCCCCCGTCCGCTGGTCCAACCACCATGCCAAGGACATCACGAACCTGCATCTGTTCCTGGCGTTCGCCCACGGCCTGCACGAGCAGTCCGCCGCCTGACGCTCCCGCCGTGAACGGCCTGACTCGTCCCGTTGTCTACGTAGAGCGTTCCGTGTTTCCCCCGATGGATCCTGGACTGCGCTCTGCGAGGGTGACGACCCGTCGGCCGCAGGCGCGCCGACCCTGAGGGGAGAGAAGATGGGCTTGTCCCAAAGGCAGCGAGCCGCCCAGCACAGCGTGAGTCTTACGGGCAAAGGCATGCGTGCAGCGAGATGGGGTACCGGCGCGTTGCTCGTCCTTGGCTCACTGGTCGGATGCGGCAGCGGGGACGGGAAGGCACCGGCTCATGCCGGAGCAACGCCGACGGCGTCTGCCGGGCCGACGAACGGGCCGGGCGACTACCGTCCGCCGACGGACCTCTGCCCGAAGGTCGACTTCGGCCCCCTGACTGCCGCCGTCGCGCCGACAGCCGGCCCGACGAAAGGGGAGCGGACCGGATCCGATCCGGCGATGGCCAGCGGCGCCGCCTGCCTGCAGGGCTTCAGAACGGCCGGCACGAAGGTGGACGGCCGCTCGACCATCTACTGCACCGCGTGGAAGGACGTCGCCACCGCGATCAAGCAGTACAAGTACCGGCTGTCCTCGGCAGCGCAGGAGGCCCGAGGCCCGGTGGTGCGGGAGCCGGGGCTCGGCCGGGGGGCTTTCCGCTACGAGAACGTCAAGGAGGCCGCACCGTTCAGTGACGACCTCCGGCTCCTGGTCCGGGACAGCAACCTGGAATGCGAGGTCCAGGTCCAGAGCCTGAAACCCCTGACGGCTCAACAGGTCACGGCGGCCTGGCCGGCTATGACCAAGACCGTCCGGGCACTGCTGCCCGAACTCCGTTCCTGACCGGCGGCAAAGCGGACGGCCGGCCGTCGGACCAGGCGGCGAGCGGGCCATGGGCCGGACCGGGAACGAGGAGCCTCGTCGGCACGGTCATGGTCATCACCCGCGCCACGGGGCCGTGGCGCGACCGCCGACGAAGGACCGGAGCGACTGGTCAAATGGTGGGCCGGTGAACCACGCGGCCGAGTGCGCGCGGCAGTGCCGCCCGGGAGGGGATGTCAAGCTTGCGGTAGATACGCCCGAGGTGGGTTTCGACCGTCCTGGTGCTGACGAAGAGCTGCTCCGCGATCTCCCTGGTGCGTTTGCCCCCTGCCGCCAGTTCCGCGATCTCCCGCTCTCGCTCGGTGAGAAGGGCCATTGGCGCAGGGGCCTCGGCGTCCTGCGCCGTCACGACCGTCGTACCGATGGCGGCGCGGGACGCCGCCAGCAGGACCCTGGCCCTTGCCGCCTCCTCACGGATCCGCTGTGCGCCACAGGCCCGAGCGGCCTTTCCTGCCGTGTCGAGCCACTCCAGCGCCTGCTGGGGCCCATGGGCCGCGTGCACCGAAGGCGCCCCGGTCACCAGGGTCCAGGCGTGTTCCACCGGCAGGCCCGCGCGGCGGAACGACTCCGCGGCCTCGTGGAACAGCCCTGCCGCCATCCGGTGTTCTCCCTCGGCGGCGTGGAGCGCCGCCCGGGCTCTGCGCACGTGTTGCTGTTGCAGCGGCAGCCCCAGCTGCTCGGCCGCGCCCTCCCCCGCCCTGGCCCAGTCGCGTGCGGCGTCGAAGTCACCGCAACGCAGTGCCGCGACGGAGGCGAGGGCCAGAAGAGAGGGCTGCCAGGCCCGCTGCAGCCGCTGCAGCCGCGGGCCGCCCTCCTCGACGAGGGTGCGCAGACAGCCTGCCGGGTCCCCGCCGAGGAACTGGGCGTGGGCGCGCAGGCCCACCGCTACGGCTGCCCGCCAGCCCCGCTTGCGCAGGGCCAGGGAAAGTCCTTCCCCGGCGAGTTCGAGCAGCCTGTCGGTGTCCCGCCGTGGCCGTGTCCACAGCAGCCCCGTCGCCCGCAGGATCATGGCGAGCCCGGCGGCTTCGTCGGCCCCCGTCATCCGGGCGAGCAGTTCGGCCTCGCCGGCACGGCGACAGAGGGACTCCAGACGCCCCGTCGTCTGGTCCAGATGGCACAGGGCCACCAGTTGGTTCATCCGGATGAACCTCCGGGTGGCACCCGTGGTCGCCTGCAATCCTCGTTCCAGATGCCGGTAGGCGTCGTGGAACCGCTCCTGGAACAGCTCCGCGCAGCCGAGCATCGCCAGGACGTCGGGCATGGTGACGGCAGCGGCGTCCGGCAGGGCGTCCACGATGCGGGCACACTCGGTGACCTCGGCGACAGCCTCGGGCAGCAGCCCGAGCTGGGTATCGCCGAGGGCGCCCAGGGCCCGTAGGTAGGGCACCGCCGGGCCGACCGCTCCGGCGGCCTCAATCGCCTCGCGGACGACGTCACGTGCCTCGCCGTAGGCACCCCGGAACAACTCCACCCGTCCGTATGCGGTGATCAGTTCCGCTGCCGGCGCCGGCAGCGGAACCGGCAGGGGGCGGGGTATGAGGTCGAGTGCCGTCCGGACGACTGCTTCGGCCTCCTGGTGGCGGCCCAGCAACCGCTCCAGCTCTCCGCAGACGGCGTAGGCGCTCAGCCTCAGGTCCTCGGAGAGATCCGACTGATGACGGAGCAGATCGTGCACCAGGGAACGGGCTTCCCGCAGGCGGCCCACGGCGCTGAGAGCCCGGCAGCAGTCGAGCACCAGAACGACCCTGAGGGCGCTGATCCCGTCCCCGGCGGGCAGGTGGTCCAGCGCCAGGCGCAGCCAGCGGGCGGCCACGGCCGGGGACTTGGCCATCGCCTCCGCTGCGCCCTCGACCAGAATCTGCCGGGCCTCCGCGCTGCCCGCGCCCACCAGGTGCTCGGCCTGCCGGGCGCGTCGGAGCGCCGACGCGCCTCGCGTGGTGAGCAGATCCAGGGCCCGTCTATGGGCGTTGACGCGCAGCGACGGCGAGGCGTGTTCCAGGGCGACGTGGCCGAGCACCGGGTGCCGGAAGACGTAGCCGCCGCCCCAGGGCAGCGGCCGTATCAGGTCCACTGCGACGAGTTCGGTGAAGGCTCCGAGGGTCCGTTGCAGGCCGAGGTCGGAGACCGCAGCGACGTCGTCCGGCAGGAAGGGATCGCCGAGAACGGCGGCGACCTGGACCGAGAGCGCGGCGTCAGCGGTGATGGAATCCAGCTCGGTGACGACGGGGACGGCTTCCCGGAGCATGCCGTCCCGGTCCGGACCGGCACTCAGCGGCCATTCGTCCGGGTCCCACCGCGCAGCGACCAGGATCCGCAGCATCCGCGGGTTGCCGCCGGAAGCGGCCTGCAACTGCTCGGCGTATGCGCCGTCGATCACGGGTGCCGGGGAGGCGCGCCACTCGGTGTACGCGTGGTCACGCGCCGGGTCGGGGAAGGCGTGACGGGACGTGGTGTCGGCGTGAGACCCCCCGTGGCCGAGGAAGGTGGATATCGCCCGGAGATCCAGGGAGGACGGGGCCAGGCGAGTGACCGAGCCGGTCTCGACTCCGTGTTGGAGCGCTTCCCTCAGTACCGGGCTGGACTGCCGCGGGCGGTGCGCCAGCGCCAGGACGAACGGGCCGGGCGGGGGTGTCCGGACGAGCTGCGCGATCAGTCTCGCGGAATGCTCGTCGCACAGATGCACGTTGTCGAGAACAAGTACGCCGCCGCGCCGCGCCGCCCAGCGGCTCAGCACGCTCCGCAGATCGTCGCCCGCCCCGGCGCCGAGCTCCCGCGGGATGGGGCAATCCCGTATCTCCAGGGCATCCAGCACCTCTGTGATGACCTGACCGGGCTGCGGCGTACCCCGCGCGGCATGAACTCGCGCCACCAGTGCCCCCGCCTCAGCCGCCCGCTCGGCGAGCAGCCCGAGCAGGGTGGTCTTGCCGATCCCCGGCTCACCGGTGACCTCCAGGATCGCTCCCCGGCCGTCGGTCAGATCCTGCACGACCACGGAAAGACCCTCGACCTGCGTGTGTCTGCCGTCGAGAACGGCGCCGTTGTCATGGGTCGGATCCTTGGGGGCCAAGTACTCCTCTTCCCTTCCCTGGATGTACACGCGAGCGATCACGACCGTTGTCGTCGATTCGGATATTAGGTCATGAAGTTGGCCGACTTGTGGGCTGAATGGTGACCTGCCTAGGGCCGGAGTCGGCAGCGGCCGCTGCTCGGCGGTGTTTTCGTGTGGCACTGGACAGGGCCGTGCGGCTACGGGTCAGTGAGCGCTTCGATCCGTTTCGCGTACCGCGCAGCGATCCGGCGCGCCGACGCCTGCACCTCCGCAGCGGGGCACACGGCCACGGCCACTCCTGCGGCGGTGCCCCACGTGGCGCCGGGCGGCGCAGCAGCCCGTGCCGCGGGTGGAGGCCGACAAGGTCACGTCCGTGGGGGTGGTGTTGTCTGTGCAGGGCGCGGGGCCCTCGCGGCGAGCAGGTCGAGCATCTCGTCGCGCCGGCGCGGCGGGGCAGACTCGCGCACGGGGCGTCGCGCCCCCAGAGGATCGACATCGGCGGCTTGCCCCGTGCCGCCGGCGCCCGGATCGCCCGCTCGGTGACCTCCTCCCACCCCTTGCCACGATGCGCGCCCGGACTGCGCGGCGCCCTCGCGAGCGCCCTGTTCAGCGGCAGCACCCCCTGCTGCGTCCACGGCGTCAAGGCATTCGCCCCGGACGGAAGCTACGTCCGGCCGCCGGGACCTCGCACAAACAGAAGCCCCTCCGCGCACAGACGCCGCACGCGGCGCTGCTCGCCTCCTCGCCAAGGTCATCGGGCCGGTCCAGCAACGCTCGCAGCCGGTCACCGAGAAGGAGGGGAGCCCGTCGCAACCAGTGGTCAACCCACTCCGCCATGGTGTGAGTTCCCCACGCACAGCCCGCCGCTCAGCAGTCGGGCCCCTCCCTCCGCATACCGCACAGCAGCGGCATACCGCAGTGCACGGACCCTGAGAACTCTCAGGTACTGCGCGGCGGACGCCGCACCTACGGTCCTGGTACTGCCAAGGAGTGAGGGGGATGGGCTGATGGCACTGCACTCTGACGGTGTGGACAGGACTTCCGCCGGACCGGACGGGTTCACGCTCGCCCGACTGATCGATCCGGTGGATGAGGAGACCTTCCGGCAGGAGTACTGGGCCCGGCAGCCGCTCCTCGTCGGCCGGGGTGCGCCGGGTTACTTCGCGGAACTGCTGACTCTGGCCGACGTGGACCGGGTCCTCTCGCTCTCCAATGTCCGCGACGGCGACCTTCGCGTCGTGCGGGACGGCAAGGAAACCCCCGTCAATCAGCTCAACTCCCGCCGGGGAGAGGGCGGCGCGCACGGCCTGGAGGTCCTCTACCAGCATTACCGGGACGGCTCCACCGTGGTCGTCAACGCGCTCGAGCGGCGCTTCGCGCCGCTGCGGCGGCTGGCCTACGCACTGGGCACCGAGATCACCGCGCGCATCCAGGCCAACATCTATGTGACGCCCGCCGGGAACCGCGGCTTCAAACCGCACTACGACACGCACGACGTCTTCATCTGCCAGGTGCACGGCAGCAAACGGTGGCAGCTCTTCGGGGCCCCGCTCGACCTGCCGCTGGCCAGTCAGCCGCACAACAAGTCCCTACCCGAACCGACGGAGCCGCTCCAGGAGTTCGACCTGTGCGACGGCGACGTGCTCTACCTGCCGCGGGGCACCGTGCACGCGGGCACCTCGAACGACCGGACTTCGGTCCACATGACGCTGGGTGTGCACCCGGTCCTGTGGCACGACGTGTTTGAGGAGGCGGTGCGGGGCGCGGCCCACGCCGATGTCCGCTTCCGCCACGGGCTGCCGCTCGGCTTCGGCTGGGACGAGGCGGCACAGCGCACGGCGCAGGAGACCGCGGCCCAACTGGTTGCGGCGCTGGCCGAGCGGCTGCGGCCTCCGGAGCTGGTCGAGGCGTCTCTGGCGCGTTCGCTGGCGTTGAGCCCGCCGGACCTGCTCGGTCATCTGGCCGACCTGGAGCACCAGGCCGAGGTGGAGGCCGACACCAAGGTGCGTCGGCGGACCGGCCTGCCGTTCCGGCTGGGCGTCGACGGCCGACTGGTCAACCTGGACTTCCACGGCAAGACCGTGCAGCTGCCCGCGCACGTGGAGCCCGAAGTGCGCTACGTGGCGCAGAGCGGCGGAGCGGGGTTCACCGCGGCCGGCATCCGCGGTGAGTTGGACGGGCCGGGGCGCCTCCTGCTGGTGCGGACCCTGGTTCGCGAGGGATTCCTCACCCTCGCCTAAGACAGTGACGCACTGTCATGGCCTTGTGAGAGGAGGTGAAAATCATGGCGACATCGCTCAATCCCGAAGACATCCGGGTGCTGCACGCGGGCACGGTCGTCCGGCCGTTCAACGACGGAGGGGGAGGGAGCCCCAACAACAGCGACCACCCCGACGGGAACTTCGACGGGGACATAGGGGACGACGACGACTGGGACCCGTGGGACGGCAAGAAGTGACCTGGCCGTACGGGTGAGGGCCGGGGCCGCGCGACGCGCGCGGCCCCGGCCCGGCCACACTGCAGACAGGAGGGGGGACCATGCAGGCTCGGACACCGCTGGGAGAGCCACCGCCGCGCGTCTCGGCGCGCCGGGTCGCCGGACTCTTCCGCCCGTACGCCGGGCGGCTCACCGTGGTCCTGCTGATCGTCACCGGGTCTTCGGTGCTGGCGCTGGCACCACCGCTGATGCTCCGCGAGTTGCTGGACGTGGCCCTGCCGCGGGGGCGGACGGGGCTGCTGACGGCACTGGCGGGCGGGATGCTCGTCCTCGCCGCCCTCGGTTCCGCGGCGGGCGTCGTCCAGTCCTATCTGACGCTGACCGTCGGTCAGCGCATGATGAACGACCTGCGTGGGGCGGTCTAGGGCCTGTTGCGAAAGTGCTGGTCACAGCCACTCGTTAATGGCTGCGACCAGCACGGTCGCTTCGAAGCGGACGGCGAGTTTGTCGTAACGAGTGGCGACGGCCCGGTGGCGCTTGAGA
>NZ_JAJSBI010000034.1 GCF_021261325.1 Streptomyces guryensis
GTTCCCGCTTCTCCTGCTCGACGGGCGTATACCCGCCCCGCTGCGCGTACCTCACGATCCCGTCGTACCGCAGGGATCACGAACCGTCACGACCCCGCAGGCTCTACGAGTTCAACCTGAGTAACTACGCCCAGGGAACCCAAGCTTCCCAAGCTGAGAGCGCGAGTTCGATTCTCGTCACCCGCTCTATGATGAAACCCCAGGTCAGCGGCCTGGGGTTTGTTTGTTGTCCAGTCCAATTCGAGGGTGGCGTGCCCTCCCCTTGCCCCCTGCGAAAGGGCCGTCCCGCACAGAGGTGGAGAAGGCCCAGCAGTCCTGGCCGACATCGACCAGCATCCCCCCAGACGGGGACTACCTCGTCACCACAACATGGCGTGCTCTGCTCGACGCCACCACCACAGTCGGCCGCGACATCACCCCGTGGCTGGCTTCCGTACCCCGACTGGCCCGCCGCGAGATCATGGCGCGGCGCTATCCGCTGTCGGCCTACCTGGTTCGCGACAGCGTGCAGACGGACCAAAAGGCAGAACCGAGGTGGAAGGTCATTCCGAGTGCTGTCTACTCCCACGGGACAGAAAGCTCGACCCGTACGGCGTTCGGCTATCCCATCGGCATGACAATGGCCGAGTGGGCCTGCAGCACACTCATGGGGCTCGGCCCGACGACGCATGCGGAAAGCGCAGCACCGCCCGGAGCCGCTCCGGATTGGGAGAAGACCAGCAGCCTGCCCGATCTGTTCGGGACGCATCCGGCAGATTCCGAAGTCTGGTTGGTCGAGGCGAAGGGAGGCCGCTGGCTACGAATGCCCTCCCGCCGGAAAGGCGCCAAGCAGTTGGATGTAGGCGCCCTGCTCCCCGTGCCACACCACAAGGTTCTGTGTGGCACGAGCCTCGAAAAACGCCTCTTCATGGTGATCGACGTGGAGAGCGTGAACCATGGCGGCGACAACGGCGGAGCCGGTACTGACGATCAGGCTCAGGACAGCGGCGATGTTCTGCTGGAGCTCGCGCGTGCCCGCATGATGACGTACTTCACCTTGGCATCGCTGCCGCCGGCTCTGCTGCGAGTCACCCCCGTCGGGAAACCTGAAGCCGGACGGGCGCTACAGCGCTCGGACCCCCTGCGCCTATTGGAGCGCGACTCTGCCACGGATGATCTGCGCCGCCGCGTCGGTGGATCCGCCGGTGAGGGAACAATCCGTGACCAGAACGGCCTGGACATGCTGACCAGCAGAATCCCAGGAACGGACCTCGTCCTCGGGATGTCTCGTCGGCTGTACAGCGCGTGCCGCGAACTCGCCGGACTGGCACGCCGCATCGCGGAAGAAGCTCGCCGGATGCGCCCCGAATACACGCCCTACATAAGCGGATTGCCACAACCACTTGATGTCCGTTCACTAGAGTCTCCACTTCCCCGGATCGCCGACGATGCAGATCGACAAGTGAGTGACACCCGATACGCACAGCAAGTGGCCGAGGCTCGAAGCCTGGTGCAGCACCTCAGGACTGAGCGGAGGAGCGGCTACCTGACAGCTGTTCGGCAAGGCTTTACAGAAGGGGACGAGCGGACGTGGGAGCAGCTGATCGACCTCAGCCCTGAGCCCGCGATCCCCGCCCGGGACGGATACCTGGAGGCCGCAACCACAGACAGGTACCTCGCAGTCGAGGAATCAGCCCTCGATCTGGAAGAGGGGTGAAGCGTCACCGTCCTGCGGCTGCTGCCAAGGCTGGCCTGCGGGCCGTGCGGCATCTGTTCCTCTCCGTGCAGGACGAGGTGGCCGATTTCGTGGGCGGGGTCGAAGCGCCCGCGTTCCGCGGTCTTCTCGGTGCTCAACAGGATGAACGGGATCCCCCGGTCCCAGAAGGAGGAGGCATCGACCTCAGGGCGGTCCCGGGAGAGGGAGAAGACGCGCACACCATGCGCCTCCAACAGGTGGACCACGTTCGAAATCGGTGCGTTTCCGAGTCCCCAGTGCGCACGCACCAGGGATTCGGCTTCCTCCGCCGGGACGTCCGTGCCAGCTGCCTCCCCTGGGTGGGGAATCCGATCCTCGTCCGAACCCAGGCGGCTGAATGAAGTCAGCGACGGGATTTCGGGGACGGGCAGGCGGAAGTGCGCCCCGATCCAGTCCTGCAGCGTGTGGGCCAGCCGCCCGGCGCTGAGGGCGATGTCCCGCTGAGAGGCGGTCATCTTGCTCAGGGCACGGAAGCTGACCGAGTCGGCCGTCAGCTCGGCCACTTCCTCGGCGCTGAAGAAGGAAGGCGGGAATTCCAGTGCTGTCGCAAGCGCCTCCATCGACGGAGGGCTGGGAGTGGCCCGTCCACTCTCGAAGTCGGACAGCCTGCGTGGCGTCAAGCCGGCCATTTCTCCAATCTGGTCTCGGACGCCAAGGCCGGCAAGCTCGACGGCATCGCCGTGCCCTGATCCCCGGCTACCGCGAATCCGGTCGTCGGCGGTCCCGGTGATCGCCGGCGACAACCATCACGAAGAACGCACAGGTCCCACGCACAGCTCACCGCGCCACACGTCCCCGGCGGAGCGCGACTTTACGGTGGCCGAACGGCGTAGCGATGCCGCGGCAAACGGCGGGGCCCAACTTACCTGTGCATGACGACGGGTTGGCTCAGGTCCGCACGGCCGGCGATCAGGACTCGGGTCCGGTGGCTGGTCTGGTCCCTGGTGCTGTGCGCCGCGGTGTTCGCGGTTTCGCTCGCCGCTGCCGCAAACGCCTCGGCCCACGCCGCCCTGCTGTCGACGGACCCCGCCGCGAACGCGATCCTGGCCACTGCGCCCCGGCACATCACGCTGACCTTCGGCGAGGGAGTGGGGATCGCCGACGACTCGATCCGGGTCTTCGGCCCGAGCGGCAGCCGTGTGGACGACGGCCACCCAGGGCACGCCGAAGGCGGCGACGCGACGGTGCGCGTGGCGCTGCGAGGCGGTCTGCCGCACGGGACGTACACGGTGGCGTGGCACGTCGTGTCCGCCGACACCCACCCGGTGGCCGGCGCGTTCGTCTTCTCCGTCGGCGCTCCGTCCGGGCATGTCACGGCCCCGCAGACCAGGTCGCCGAACGCGAGCGCGGCCGGTGTCCTGTACGGCCTGGGCCGGTACGCGGACTACACCGGCTACACGGTGCTTGTCGGAACGAGCGCCTTCGTCCTGCTGTGCCGGCCGACCCGGCAGGCGATACGGCCACTGCGGCGGCTGCTGCTCACCGGCTGGGCGGCGATGGCGCTCTCAACGCTCGCCCTTCTGGTGTTGCGCGGCCCGTACACCGAGGAGCAGGGGCTTGGCCGGGCGCTGGACATCACGCTGCTCCGGAACACCCTGGACAGCAGGGCCGGCACCTTCGTCCTCATACGGCTGCTGCTCCTGCTGGCGACGGGTCCGTTCCTGCTCCTCCTGGCCGGGCGCTTCGGCTTCCCGTCCGCCGTCGGCGAGGAGGACGCGAGGAAGGGACGGGCACGTCGGCTCGGCCTGTCCGTCGCCGTCGTGGTGACGGCCGTCGGCCTGGCGGTCACCTGGTCCCTGGCCGAGCACGCCTCGGTCGGCCTTCAGGTGCCGCTGGCGATCTCCCTCGACGTACTGCACCTCGTGGCGATGGCGGCGTGGCTGGGCGGCCTCCTGGCCCTGCTGACCGTCCTGTACCGCGTCCCCGCCGATCAACCCGCCGATGCCGAGACGGCGCGGCGCTTCTCCGTCGTCGCGCTCGTCGCCGTCGTCGCGCTCGTCGCCACCGGCCTCTACCAGTCGTGGCGCCAGGTGGGTTCCTGGGACGCGCTCGTCGCGACCGCCTACGGGCGGTGGCTGCTGCTCAAGGTCTACGGCGTGCTGATGATGGTGACGGCCGCCTTCTACTCCCGGCGCTGGACGGCGGGACTGCGTGCGACGGCCCGCGTCCGGGAGAGCGAGCCCGTGCTGGTCATGGCCGGTCACTCCGACGGCACCCGGCCCGAGCGCATCGGTGACGCCCCGTCCTCGACGGCATCGGTCTCCGTGGCCTCGGACACGGTCGGCTCCTACCGGCGGGCCCTTCGCCGGACGGCGGGCATGGAGGCGGTCGTCGGCATCCTCGTGCTCGCCGTGACCACCGTGCTCACCAACACCCAGCCTGCGCGAACGGAGACACCTGGCGCCGCCGCCTCGCAGGCGGGGCCGGTGCACGTCGCCGTCCCCTTCGACACCGGTCAGGCCGACGGCACAGGCCGAGGCACGGTCGAGATCACGCTGACCCCGGGCCGTCCGGGAACGAACGCCCTCAAGGCCGTCGTTCTGGGCCCGCACCACACCGCCGCGCACGTCCCGGAACTGGACATCGCCTTCGCGCTCCCGGCACGCGGCATCGGCCAACTCAAGACCGTCCTCAAGGAATCCGGGAACGCCTGGGTGGCACAGGGGCTCCAGCTGCTCGCCCCGGGAACGTGGCAGCTCTCCGTCACCGTACGGACCACCGCCATCGACGAGGTCACCCAGACCAGGACGGTTCGGATCCCCGGAGAGGGACGGTAAGCCGTGGCCCACGTCGTCCCGCTCACGGAGCATTCCGGCCGACACAGACCCACAACTCGCCTATTTCCTGTGGCAGTTCACCATCCCGCGTCGACTGCACTGCGGAGCCTGCGGGCCGCCGTGTTCGCCGCGGTGTGTGTGACTCTCGCGGCGGCCGGACACAGCCTCGCGGGACATCCGACCCCTGCCTTGTGGGCCGACGGCGTCGGCTTCGCCACGGTCTTCGCCCTGGGCTGCCCGCTCGCGGGCCGCGAGCGGTCGCTGACCGGGATCTGCGCCGCCATGGCCGTGGTCCAGGCCGGCCTGCACATGTTCTTCGACGCCACGTCCCTTCACACCGGGCCCGGCATGCCGACCACGCCCGGTGTTCCCGGCTCCGTGACGGCATCCGTGACGGCATCCGTGATGACGTACCACGGAGCCGACGGACGGGCGATGACGGCGCACGCCGCGGCGGCACTGGTGGCCGCCTGGTGGTTGCGGCGCGGTGAGGCGGCCGTGTGGTCGCTTCTGCGACAAGTTGCCACACTGGCCCGCGGTTCCGGGCTCCAGTGGCCGGTGACCGTCACCCTCGCCGAGCCGCCGCCCGACGCGGTCGTCCGGCGGCGTGACGCGCGACAGCGGTGCATGCGGCAGCTCCTGCTGCGGCACGCCGTGACACGCAGGGGACCTCCGGCGAGGGGGCCGGTCACGGCCCCGCCCCGGTGAGCCGTCCTCGTACGGATCCCCACACAGCCCCCGGCACGAACAGCGGTCCCTCTTCGACCGCTCCACCGGCGCACTTCGCTGCCCGCCGGACGCTCCCCTACAGACCCTTACGGAGTCTTCGCATGTCTGCGACCCCTCTCGCTTCCACTCCCCTGCGCGGGTTGCGGCGCCTGGCCGTGGTCGGCGCCCTGGCCACCGCCGGTGTGCTGGCCGGCGCCGGTGCGGCGTTCGCGCACGTCACCGTCCACCCCGACAGCTACCCGCAGGGTGCCTCCGACGGCACGCTGACCTTCCGGGTGCCCAATGAGGAGGACAACGCCCGCACCACCAAGGTCGACATCGTCTTCCCCGCCGACCACCCGATCCCCTCTGTCCTGGTCAGCCCGGTCGCGGGCTGGACGGCCCAGGTGAAGAACACCCACCTCAAGACGCCGATCAAGACCGACGACGGCGACATCACCAGCGCCGTCTCCGAGATCGTCTGGACCGGCGGCGGGATCGCCCCCGGCAACTACCAGGACTTCACCGTCGCCTTCGGCCAACTGCCCAGCGGCACCGACCAGTTGGCCTTCAAGGCCCTCCAGACCTACTCCGACGGCAAAATCGTCCGCTGGATCGAGCAGCAACAGTCCGGCCAGCCGGAACCGGACAACCCCGCCCCGACACTGAAACTCACGCCCGCTGCCGCCTCTGGAGTATCGGACGGCGCCTCGACCACGACGGCGAAGGCCAGCGACTCCACCGCTCGCACGCTCGGCATCGCCGGCCTCGCCGTCGGCGTACTGAGCCTGATCACGGGCGGCCTCGGCCTGGCCCGAGCCCGCGCCGCCCGCCGGTAGCCGCACCTGACGCCTGAGCCCCGGCCGAAATCACCCGGCCGGGGCCCGACGTTGGCGTACGGCCGCTCAAGACGGCTCTTCCTGCTCCGCGAGGACCTTGATCGCGTCGAGGCGGCGGTCCCACTGGGCGGCGAGGGCAACCAGTCAGCGGGTCGTGCGCTCCAGGGGCTTCAGGTGGTGACGGGGAGAGCCGCGGCGAGCGAGGTGGATGTCGCGCCGCCTTCACCGACGAGGGTGCTGAGGATCTGCCGGCGGATCGGGTCGGCCAGCGCCAGCAGGACGCCCTCGGGGGCCTGTTCGCCGTCGTGCGTGCCGGTCATGCCTCGGTGTGCTCACACTCTGCGCGCAGCAGGTCGAGCTTACCGGGCCAGTTCAGGCTGTTCGCGCGATGGCAGTCGGCCGGCTCGTCGACTGGCAGTCCGAGGCACGCGAAGCCGGTCTCGGTAATCGTGAGCCGGGCGCCTGCCGTGTTCTCGCCTCCCTGACGCCCAATCAGCCGAATCCTAGAGATGAGTGATTCCTCGGATTCAGAGGCCGCACCAGCCTGCCCCCGGCAGAGATCAAAGTCAGCATCACCCCTGAGGCTTTCTGTGATCTTCATAGCCGGGCACAGGCAACCAGCCATACGCTCTCGCAACGGCTTCCCAAAGTCGACCTGAGCACCGACAAACCCCACGCAGAAAGTGGGCCACGTCAGCGCGACACCCGCCCGTCGTCGAGCGTTGTGCCCATAGCGCGCCCACAAGAGCGGACAACCACGGTGCCGTCAAGCCCCCACACCAGCAGCGACTCAGCGGATCAGTGCAGGTCAGAGCGCATAGGGCTCCCCAAGCGCCGTCGCTTCCCAAGCTGGGAGCGCGAGTTCGATTCTCGTCACCCGCTCCATGATGAAACCCCAGGTCAGTGGCCCGGGGTTTGTTCGGTGAGGGACGCGAAGCGCCTTGGCGAACGCCGACTGCACAACATCCTCGGCGCCGAGGACGGGCTCAGGCACTCCTTCCTCAACCAGCAGTCGACGCGCGAGCCTGGTCATCTCGGCCTGATGGTCTCGGTACACGGCGTCATAGGTCACTGCGGATCGCACTGACGACTTAGGGCATGCAGAGAATTAACTTGCTGCTTCTGGTACTTGACGTCCCAGGTCAGCGCGACGCACGCCCACATGTTGTTCTCCTGCATGCCCTTAGGACTGGGATCAGAATGAGGTGCTCGCCGCTCGCAATGACGGGATGTCAGTTCTCGTTGCGGGGCAGGGCGGATGCGGCAGAAACGCGGGGTGGGGCAAGCCGAGGCTGGTCGAGGGCGGACTCAGGAAACTGCCCGGGCGCTACGGCGCGTGCGGCTTGCTCGGCGGTTCCCAGCCGTGGGTGAGGATGTCGAACATCGCCTCGACGGCGGCCCGGCGGTCCTGCGTGGACGCTGTTTCATTAGGGAGCCGCTGCCGCGTTTTACGAGTGCTCCTGCACCCCCGGACTGGGCACGCAGAGGGCACGCGCCGCTTGGGAGGGCGCCCCGATCACGTCGCAGCATGGCGCTGACCTGCACTTTCGCGTAGATGAGCCGGAGGCGAGCCCTCAGCCCGCTGTTCTCGGGCAAGGGCGACATCCGTCCTGCCCGTGCTGCGTCGTGGACGGCACACAAGTCCCGCGTGGGAGCGGGCACTTGACCGCCGGTTGTCGTGCGTCAGAGCGGGAGGTCGTACGCCCGCACGTGTCGTCTGCGCCTGTCGGACTTCGCCACCGGATCGGCCGTCCCGGCACCGGACCGGCCGTCGTCACATCTCCGGCGCCACCCGGCCGGTGCCGGTGTCGATGAGGATCTGTGCGGCCTCGGTGATGTTGTCGGTGCGTACCGCTTCGGCCATCGCGGCGCGTGCCGCCTCGGGCGTCGCGTGCGGCGGGACAACGAGGAGAGAGAAGTGGTCCTGGTCGCCCCTGGTGACCAGGACGGTGTCGTCGCCGACCGGGAAGGAGTCGATGTGGACGACGCGGTCGTCGACGATCAGCCGCGTCGGCAGTTGCTCCCAGGCGGTGGCGTCCAGGCCGATGCGGGTGACCGGCCCGAGATACTCGGTCAGTGCGGCGATCAGGGCGGGCAGCTCGGCTGCTATGTCACGGGACCGCGGCCACCATGCCCCGTCCAGAACACCCTGCCGTTCATGCGTCGTCTCCAGCCGTACGACGGCCGTCCCGGGCTTCGCCACCTGGTGGAGCGTGTCCGGCAGGAGCCTGGTCACACGCGGGGAGTCGGAGTCGGGCATCACACTCACCTGTCTGTCCGCCGGCGGAAACGCGGAGTGGATTTCTCGTTTCACGGTACTGCGCGGCTCACTGCGGCCGCGAAGGCCGCTGGTCACGGGCGTGAGCCGCGAGACGCGCCGGAGTAGAGTCGAAGATCCGGTCCGCGCATCCGTGCCCAGATGACCCGAGGTCGCCATGCAGCAGCCCAAGCAAACCCCCTCGGGAGGGCACGCCGACGTACGCATCATCGCGGCCTCCCCCGAGGTCGCCCGCCGTGTCGCGGAGGTGCTCCGCCGTTGCTTCGCGGCGACCGAGCAGCGCAGCTATCCCGCGGGCGCCGCGGGAGGAACGCGCCTCGAGCTCGTCGTGGACACGACGCGGGCGGCGGAACCGGCGCGGTCCTGGCTGGAGACCAGCCGCACCCCGGGAGCGGACAGCGGGCGCGAGTGAGGAGACGGGCAGGGGCGGTCGGTTCGGCCTGTTCGAGGAGTACCGTGAGGCCATCGGGAGCATTTCGCGCACCGGCCCCGGCGCCGGTGTCGTTCCTGGTGAGCAACGACGCCGGACAACTGCCCGCGCGCAGGGAGTCCGGAGACGGGTCCGCACAATGTCCGCGACCACCGGCCGTCCTCCACTGAGCGCCATGCCCTTCAGGGCTCCGACCGCACGCCTCGCCCTCAAACCCGTGCGCCCTTCCACGGGACACGTTGAGCTGGACGGCGCCTGGTGGCCCCGCTCACGTGACCTGACACAGGAACTCACCGCGCTGGCCGACGTACTGGACCCGCTGTGGGGCCGGATCACCCGGATCGCCGTCAATCCCCGCTACTGGCCGATCATTCCGCGCAAAGTCTTCGTCAACGGCCATGTGGTGAAGGTTGGTTGGTTCACCTCGGAGCTGGATCCGCACAAGATCCTGCTGCTGTCCGGCGCGTCGGGCCGCTGGAACCTCCTGGTGGTTCCCCCGGAGACCGACGACCCGGCTGCCGCCCGGCTGATGGCCGCCGCGAGCGCCGACACGGGCCCGCGTTGGACCGCGTCCGCCCTCATGACGGCGGAACGGCCCGACGGCACAGCCTCGTCGTACGACACCGGGGCCGGCCCGGCGGACCGGCCGGCGGCGGGCATGTGACGGCCGGCTCACCGCCCCGGCCTGCAGCGCCCCGGTGACCTGGTGAGCCGCCCGGCAGCCGGTCACGGCCAGGTCAGGCCCGACCGCCCGCGGCGGCTGACATGAGCGGTTCCGCGGCCTCGTCGGTCGTGCCCGGCGGCACGACCAGCAGGTCCCAGCGCCCGCGGCCGGGGGCGAGCAGGACGACGGTGCGCGGGGCCGATGCCCCCGGTGTCCTGCGCAGCCGTACGACCTGGTTGGAGACGAGCATCCGGCCGGGCACCGCGGACCATGTCGCCCCGCTGACCGTGACGCTGGTGATGTGGCCCCACGCGCGCGGCAACCCGGCGAGCAGTTGCGGAAGTTCGGCGAGGAGGTCGTACGAACGAGGCCACCACGCGCCGTCGATGGCCCGGGGCAGGTCCCTGTGGGGGGCCAGACGCAGGCGCAGGACGGGCTGCGAGGGAAGCGGGGGTTGCAGTGCGGTGGTCATGACGGCTCCTGCCAACTGCCTTGCATGATGGGATGGTTGACGTCCGGCACGACAGGCCGCGACCCGGTCCGGCGCCGGCCGGCGCACGTCGTGTACCCGGCCGAAGCTTTTCGAGGAGGCGGATGACGGCGGCCGACGGGGCGAGCCGACCGCGGTCGACGCCGTGCCGGGCGCTGGTGGGGTCGGCGCGGTGGGTGTGGTGGGCCGGGTGCCATGGAGGGGCTCCTTGACCTCGGCGGAGGCCGCTGGGACAGAGGTGCGGCCGGGGTCACGGGCTGCCCGTGACCGGATGGGTGGTGTACTGGAGACGACCTGTCGGGCAGGCACAACGCACCCTCGTTCTCTCCACCGTACTCCCTGTGGCGGGAAACGCTCGGAGACCGCCGGTCAGACCCCCGGGCGGGGTGCGCTCGGGCCGGTGCCGCGTTGACACGGATCGTCGCCGAAAGTTCACTGACGGAACGGCGCAGGGCCGTGAAGGGCAGGGCCGACCGGGTTTCCGGCAGCCTGAAGCAGGCCGCCGAGAAGGCCAAGGGCGTCTTCGGGCGGCGCCCCCATCACAACGGGAACGGTGCATACGACGATGTACGACCAGACACGCGCCCAGCAACCCGACGACCGGCCCCCGGGCCACGCCGGGCGCCGCGCCCCGGGCCCGGAACCGCTGCTCCCGTCCGGCGAACGGGACAGGATCGTCCGGCGCCTCGGACACGCCGTGAACACCTTCGCGGACGCTCCGGGCGAGGCCCTGGAGGAGGCCGAGAGCGCCTTCGACGAAGCCACCGAGGCGCTGGTGAACGCCCTCATGGAACGTCGGCGCGTCCTGCGCGCGGGCTGGCAGGACCATGATCCCGTGACGCAGTCCGCCGAACTCCGGCTCGCACTGCGGGAGTACCGGGAGATCACCGGGCGACTGCTGCGCGCGTGATCCGGGCGGCTGCTGCGCGCGCAAACGGCCACAGGTCCGCCGGCGCAAGCGCCTTCCGACGGCCGCCGCCAGATCGCCCGATCCTTGGCGGCGGCCGTCCGGGACTCCCCCGCGGCCGAATCCCCCTTCACGGACGCGCGATCGGGAGCCGTGTGCCCCGCATCGGACCGCGCGACGGCATGCGGGAGGCACCGCGCCGGTCTCGCGACGAGGGGAAGCTGGACGGGGCGAGCACAGGAGCCGACAACAACGGGCATCGAAAGCCGACTGCTCTGCAGAGGGTGAGGATCGATCCTTGCCCGGCGGCTCGGGGCACGGGCAGCCCACGGGCTGCCGAACGGCGTACGTTCCGCCGGAAGCCTGTGCACGGCGGAATACCGCAAACCCTAGGTGGACTCGCCCCGGGTGAGAACCCTTGAGGGCCACGGAGAATCTTCGGACGGTCTCGCCCGTCCACGCGCCGGGGCTCAGTAGCGTGGAACGAACCGGGAGTTGCCCGTATGCCGACGCTCCGTCGGCGTCGTTCTCGTCGCACCACGACACCGGTCCGTCGCACGGCGGCCCGGGGACAGGGACCGCGACATGAACGCGCCCACCGGTCAACGCGCCTCGCGCCTCGCGCCTCGCGCCTCGCGCCTCGCGCCTCGCGCCTCGCGCCTCGCCCGAGCGGATACGCCCTTCTTCACTTCGGCCCGCCCGTCTCACCCTGCGTCCGCCGACCTTTCCGCAGGCCCCGTGAGCGGCGCCTGGTGGCCCCGTTCCGAGGACCTGCCGACCGAACAGCCCGCTCTCATCGAGGCGTTCGAGAGGTCATGGGGGCGTGTGACCCGTATGGCCGCACACCGCAGCGCCTGGCCCCAGGCACCCGGCGACCTGCCCGTCGCCGGGCACACGGTGCGCGCAGCGTGGTTCACGTCCGGGTTCGACCCGCACGCCATCCGGCTCTTCGCCTATGGCGTCGGACGCCGGGACCTGCTGGTCGTCCCGCCCGAGACCGAGACGGCCACGGCCGAGCGGCTGATGACGGCCGCGGCCGATCCCGCGCTCCGCCTCACCGCGAGCGCGCTCCTTCGGGACGGGGGAGGAGGCCGCCGTCCGGCAGGGGACACGTGACCTCCACCGCGCAGCACCGTGCGCCGTCGGCGATGCCCGGCTCACCCGTTTCCGGTTGGCGATCACCTGCACCGGGCATCGGCACCGGGCAGGACATGCCGCTGCCAGGCGAGCGGCCACGGCGGTGGTGGTCGGGTGGCCCAGGAGGGGAAGTGATCCGCCATGCGCACGCATCGGCGTAGTCATCGGCGTTCCGCACGAGTCGAGTACGTGCTGCCCGACGATGCCGAATCGGCGGGCAGGGCGCGCAAGTTGGCCTCGCAGTTCCTCGCCCGGCCCGACCGCCGGACGGCGGGGCTCGACGCCGAGCACATCGGCGACGCGACCCTCATCGTCTCCGAGCTGGTCACCAACGCCACGCGGCACGGCGGCAGCTGCCGCCTGCGCCTGCACGTGTCCGACACCCAGGTGACCGTCGAGGTCTACGACGGCAGCCCCGGCCGGCCCCGCGTTCGGCCGCTGACGACGTGGGGTGAGAGCGGGCGCGGCCTCGCCATGGTGCGGTGCCTGGCACAGCGCTTCGACATCGATCCGGTCGACGGGGGCGGCAACAGAGTGCGCGCGGTGTTGGCCCTGTGACCGGGCCTGACCGGCCCGGGCGTCGCTCCTCGAACCGCTCCTCCCCGTCCGGGCGTGCCCTGAACGTATCGAGGGCTTTTCGCGCAGCGCGACCGACGGTGCCGTTTCCGGCGAGTGACGAAACGGGCAGCCGCCCTCGGTTCCCGGGACGGGACCGCACGATGGAACCCAGCAGAACGCCTGCCGAAGGCCCACCCGCGGACGGCGGGCACACCTACCGCATGCCCCTGCCCCGTCCGGCCCTCACTCCGGGAGTCAGCCACGGCCCGCTGGACGGAGCCTGGTGGCCGCGATGCGACGCGCTTGATCTGGAACTGCCCTCGCTCGTCGCCGCGTTGGAGCCGGACCGGTTCACCACGGTGGGCGTCACCGTGGACGCCGCTCAATGGCCCGACGCACCGCACACGGTGATGTCACCCGGCAGAGTGATCACCGTGGAACCGACTCGATCCGCGGGCGAGGAGCATCTCATCACCTGGACTGCGACACCGTCGGACGCTGGGTGCTCCTCGTCGTCCCGCCCCAGGAGCCTGCCGACGAAGCCTCTCGGCTGATGACCGCCGCGGCCGGCCCCGCGCTCCACCTCGGCGCGAGCGCGCTCCTGACACACGGCGTGCTGGACTCGATGGCGGGCGTCAGGCCCGAGATCGTCACCGGTGATTGCGTGACCATCGGCCGCCGCCGCTGTCCCGTGATGCAGGTCGGTGAGGTCATCACTGGGCAGGACCGCCGCGACTGCAGCGGCGGCGAGGTCACCCGGGCCATGGCCCGCCTCGGTTTCACCTGCCACGCCCGTCCCGAGGCCGCACCGATCCCGGATGCGGGTGCCCGCAGCCCCCTCCAGGCCGCCTCGGAAGCGCTCGGGAGCCCCGGCCTCCAGGACGCGTAATGCCGTACGGCGGTGACGTACGGCAGCCCGTACCGGGCGCAGATCCCGCGTACCCGGGGCGCTACCTCGGCCTAGCGGTTGCTGGGCAGGTCGGGGAAGACTTGGTGCTCGATCTGGTGGCTGAGGTTGCCGGTGAGGACGTGTCCGCCTTGCGCGCCAGGCCGGTGAGGTCGCCGAGGAAGGCCCGCGCGCTCTTGCGGCCGGCCGGCACGGCTTCCGCTTCGAGGTCGTACAGAGCGATGTCCCACCCGAAGACCGGCGCGAGCAGGGCGGCGTAGACGGGCTGGAGCAGGTACACGGGGTGCCAGGGCCGGCCGGGACTCATCCGCAGGATGGTGTGGCCGAGGTCGCGGTCGCGGCCGACAACGTTGGTGTACGTGGGGAGCAGGTGGTTGTGGGTGCGCTTCCAGGCGTCGGCGGGCGTCGCGAAGTCCCACTCCCAGGTGGTCGAGTGGATCGCCGGGTCGCCCATCCAGTCCCACTGGCCGTGCAGATGTTGTGGCCCAGCTCCATGTTCTCCAGGACTTTGGCCGTGGTGAGCATCGCGGTGCCGGCCAGCCAGCGCATGGTGCCTCACCAGCGTCGGCACGGATCCGGGACAGGTGGAACGCGGGCATGGCAGCGCTGTCGACGCGGGTGCCGGCCGAACGAGAACGGGCAGGGGCCCACGCCCGCCGGTCGCCACCCGACGGTCAGCGGAGCACCAGAAGTCGGCTGGGAGCGAGATGCGACGCCTCGCGGGCGTCGGCCGACAGGCGGCGCCAGCCCCAGGACAGCAGTGCTTCGAGCGTGTCCGCGTTGTCCCGGTCGATCAGCGTGACACCGAGCGCGGCTGCGTGATCGCGCAGCAGCCGCTTCTGCAGGCGCCGAGCGAGGTTCCACTCGCGGCTCTGGTCCTGGGTGCGTACCCGTCGCTCCACAAGAATGTCGGCGATCGCGAAGAGCCTGCCGAAGGCGGCGACGCGGAGCAGGCTCTCCGGGAGGTACCCGTCGAGGCCGTCCCACCAGGGCCCGTCGCCACGCACGGGGAAACCGTAGGCGCATGCCGTGAGGCCGATGGCGCCCGAGGGGCCGGCGGTCTCCGCCACGAGCAGTTCGAACCCCGGTCGCCGCATGTGGCCCGCGAGCCGTCGCCGGAATGCAGCGGACCGGACCTGGCCCGACGCGTCCGAGGCCCGCACCTGGTGGGAAGAGGTGTTCGTGTACAGCTCGCCGAGCTCTCGCATGCGGTCGTCGATCTGGCGCCGGGTCAGCGGACGGACCAACTCGCCCTTCTCGGGTGAGGGCCCCTGCCGGCGCCGCTGCGACGGCGCCTCGGGAGGTGCTGGTTGCCGGCCCGCTGTCCCTGGGTGGGCGGTCTGAGGGCGGTCCGGCGTGTTCACGGTCATGGGCGAACCCTGCTCCGGGTCCGGACGGGTCCGGCCCGGCGTCGTCGTCCGCCGAGAACGGCACCGGCGCGTGAGCCGGCACACGAGGCGCCCTCGGTGCCTTCGAGCCTACGCCCGCCGACGTGGCCGACGTGGCCGACGAGAGTGCACATCCACCTGGCAGGACCCGAAGGCCGGCGAGGGAGCGGCCTCGGCGGAGGAGTGTGCACGGGCGAAGCGCCCCCGGGTCGGCCGAGTGATCGAGCCGAGCCGAGCCGGGCCGAGAGCCCGTCGAGGCGGCACTCCGACCGTCGTTCCTCAGTCCTGTGCCCATAGCGTGCCCTTAAGAGCGGTCAACCACGGTCGACAGCGGTGCGAGCCCGCCCTCCCGACCGCTACGCCAGAGTACATACGGCCAGGTCAGAGGCGCTCCGATTTCGAAAGCGCCGTCGCTTCCCAAGCTGAGAGCGCGAGTTCGGTTCTCGTCACCCGCTCCAGATGGAAGCCCCGGGTCAGTGACCTGGGCTTACTTGTTATCCAGACCTTTTGTCGAGGCTGGTGGCGGCGTAGACACTCTCACGGGTCTCACGCCGGCCTGTCTGCGTGCGGCGGCGGTGGACGCGGATGGCCAGGCGGGCGAGGGTCGGCCCTCGCCCAGGAAGCGCACCGGCTGTGCGCCGCGCGAGTAGTCGGTGGTCATGGCGAAGACGAACCCGGAGGCCGGCGCCGCGCTGGGTGTGCACGGTGTCGCCGGCGTCCTCGACGAAGGCGACGTGAGTGCGGTCGAGGAAGGTGACGTTGTCCAGGCGCCGCAGGTCCTGCGTCGGCTTCACGGTCGGGCAGCGACGCCATGACCAGAGTGGTGGGCAACGCCATGACCAAGATGGCGAGAACGCCCGCGGCGGCCAGTGAGGGGCGCCCGGCATGAGCATGAGCCTGCGCCTGCGCCTGTGCCCGCGCTGCCGCGCGACCTGCCTTGCTGTCTTCTGCCGGTCACTCCGCACAGGGGCTGAACTTCGCCCGGCCGGGCCTGAACCGCAAGGCGCGGCAGAGGATCCCCGAGTCGTCCACGGGCCCGCCCAAGGCACTTACACTCCGCAGCGCACATGGGATGTCTACTGGGTTTTGGGCCAGCTCGGATCACACAACAGACTGTTACCACCTGGTAGTTCAGTCATCACCCTGGACACGCAGCAGCTTCTTACCCCTTAATACATCCGATGTCGCGAGGCGTTTTCGGAGGCATGACAACTCTGAGGCGCGTCTCGTGCCCTGGTCCCGCCGAGTCTGTTCGAACTGTTCAGCCCTCACCACCTCCCCGGCGTCTCCCCGGCGCCCTTCGACCGTCAAGAGAGCCCCCCATGTCCTCCTTCTCTCTCAGCAGACGCTCACTCATCAAGGCGGCCGCGCTCGCCGGAGGTGCCGTGGCCTTCGGGCTGCCGCAGGCCCTGTGGCCCAGCGCTGCGGAGGCGTACAGCGTGCCCTCCAAGATGGCCTGGTGGTACCAGGCCCGGTTCGGCATGTTCATCCACTTCGGGTCCTACAGCTATCTGGGCCACGGCGAGTGGGCGTTCTCCACCGAGAACTACACCAAGTCCGGCTGGCAGACCCAGGTGTCGCCGCACTTCAACCCGGCCGGCTTCAACGCCGACACCATCGCCGACCTGGCCCTGAAGGCCGGCATGAAGTACCTCGTGATCACCGCGAAGCACCACGAGGGCTTCGCCATGTACGACTCCGACGTGGCGAGCTTCACCGACACCACCGGCACCAAGCAGTACAACCTGCACGACTACACCGCTTACCAGAGCGACCTGCTGGCCGCGCTGAAGAGCGCGTGCGAGGCCCGCGGCATCAAGTTCGGTCTCTACTACTCGATCATGGACTGGAACCACTCGTCGCAGACCATCAACCGCAACACCAACTACAGCGACATGGCGTCGATGAGCGCCCGCTCCGCCTACATCACGGACATGAAGGCGCAGCTGCAGGAGCTGCTCACCAAGTACGACCCCGCCATCCTGTGGTTCGACGGCGACTGGTGCGGCAACCCCTCCACCCCGACCCTCACCGACTGGTGGACCCAGTCCGACGGCGCCGACCTCTACAACTGGCTGATCAGCCGCAAGCCGAGCCTCGTCGTCAACGAGCGGGTCAAGCGTGACGTGGGGCTGGGTGACTTCGCCTGCCCGGAGCAGACCGTACCGGCCGCGCCGCTGAGCCGGCCCTGGGAGACCTGCGCCACGATGAACGGCGCGTGGGGCTACAACGCAGGGGCCGAGAACTCCTACCGATCCGTGAAGGCCATCGTCCAGGAGTTCGTCACGGTGGTCTCCCGGGACGGCAACTACCTGCTCAACATCGGCCCCAAGGGCGACGGCACCCCCACGCCCGGGTCCGTCGCCATCCTGCAGGGCCTGGCGAGCTGGATGACCACCTACAGCGACAGCGTCCACGGAACCACGGCCAGCCCCTTCACCGCCGAGCCGTCCTGGGGCAAGTTCACCAAGAAGGACGGCAGACTCTTCGCCCACGTGTTCACCTGGCCGACCAGCGGAACGTTGCAGATTCCGCTGATCCACAACACCGTCAACCGCGTCTACCTGATGAACAACCCGACGGCCTCGCTCTCCTACACGGTCAGCGGCGGCAACATCAACGTCTCCATACCGACGACCGCCCCCAACGCCAACGACTCGGTCGTGGTCGTCGAGGTCACCGGAGTGCCGGCGCCTGTGGCGGGCGCGAACTACCGCATCGTCAACCGCAACAGCGGCAAGTCGCTCGCCATCGCCGGCAACTCGACCGCGGACGGCGCGGTGGCCGTCCAGACGACGGGTGGCGGCGCCTGGACCATCGACGCCGCCCCCTCAGGCACGTACAAACTGACCTGCGTCAGCAGCGGCAAGGTGCTCGACGTCAACGGCTACTCGTCGACCGCCGGGCTCCAGCTTCAGCAGTGGACATCCAACGGTGGCACCAACCAGCAGTGGTACCTGCAAACCACCGGCGACGGGTACTTCACGATCGTCAGCCACGACAGCGGGCTGGTGGCGGACGACTACGGCTGGGACACCAGCGACGGCGCCAAGGTCGTGCAGTGGAACGCCTCCGGCGGCGCCAACCAGCAATGGCAGCTCGTACCGGCGTGATCTCCCTGCCACCACCCGCATCCTGACGGCTGCGGATCCCCGACCTGCGGTCGGCCGAGCACCCGGCCGACCGGGCGCCTCCGTCGCCGTGGAAACAGACGGCAGTTACCCGAACAGGGCGGGGTGAGTCGAGGGCTCTCGCCCGTTCACCGTGCAGATGTCGGCGCTCACATCATCCGATTCACACCGAGGGATCTTCATGGACCAGCACAGTCCGCCGCCACACCGGAGACGTTCCGCACGGCTTGTGCAATTCTTCGTGACCACCGCCGCGCTGCTCGCGGCGGCCCTGGTGGTACCCCAATCGGCGTCCGCCACGACGGTGCCGGACACCAACGGGTTCACCGCGGGCAACGCCGCGCTCAGGTCGGTCGACCTGGCCGGAACGTGGAGCTTCACGCCGAAGGGCCGCGCGGCGACGTCGATCACCGTGCCCGGCGGCGGCTGGTACAAGCAGGGCTTCACCGACGTCAACGAGGCGGTGTACTCGCGCACCGTGACGGTTCCTGACACCGGGCAGCCGCAGTCGGCGTGGATCGAGTTCGGCGCCGTGAACCATCAGGCGACGCTTTCGGTCGACGGGCAGGTGGTCGCCACCAAGACCACCTCCTTCACGCCGTCGAACTTCGACATCAGCCCCTACGCCGCCCCAGGCACCACCCACACGATCAGCGTGGACGTGAAGGGCCGCGGCGCCATGGTGTCGTCGGCGGGCAAGACCCTGGTTCCCGACGCCGCCAACTGGTCCGAGGCGATCCCCCAGGGCATCTACCGCTCGGCGTTCCTGCGCGTGTATCCGGCGGTGTACGTCAGCGACACCTTCGTCCGCACCTCCGTGGCCAACCAGACCCTCACCTACGACGTGTCCGTGACGAACACCTCCGGCAGCTCGCGGTCGGTGACGCTGACCGGGTCGCTCGCCTCGGACAACAGCACCTCGTTCAACTATCCGACGCTGCCCGGCAAGACGGTCACCGTGGCCGCCCACTCGACCGCCAAGGTGACCGTCGGCCCGGTGGCGTGGAACCTCGGCTCCTCCTCCTACTGGTGGCCGAACGCGCCCTACCGTTCCGGATACCGGGCCCAACTGCACGTGCTGTCCGTGCACGCGTCCACGGACGACGGCCACACCAGCGACGCCACCTACCGGTTCGGGTTCCGGGAGACCGTCCAGAACGGCGAGTACTACTACCTCAACGGCGTGCGGGTGAACTACCGCGGTGACAGCCTGCAGGGCGCGGACTACGACCGGATCGACAACGGCGGCAAGGGCGACGCCTATGACACGCTGCCCGGCTTCCTCCCGCCGTCCACGGGCAACGGCGGCTGGCCGCAGGCGGTCGACAACTACCAGCGGCTCAACTACAACGTGGTCCGCATCCACCAGGAGCCGGCCAGCCCGTACATGCTCGACGTGGCCGACGAGATGGGCCTGATGGTCATCGACGAGACCGGGATCCGCGGCACCTGCAGCTGCCAGGACTTCGTCGCCGGGCACGACTACATGGTCGACCACGCCAAGGCACTGACCCTGCGTGACCGCAACCATCCCGCGATCATCCGCTGGAGCCAGAGCAACGAGGCCGACATCAGCAGCTTCGACTCCGAGTCGTTCGAAAGCGACCTGTACGCGGCGATGAACGGCAACGACGGCACCCGGCCGGTCAGCGTCGACACCGCCTGGAACACCAACCCCTACCCCAACCTGCTGAACGGCAACTTCGCCGTCTACTCGCACTACATCGACGGCATCGGCAAGTACGGCGAGGCGCGCGCCTCCCTGGCCGGCCGCCCCGACGGTGAGGGCGAGTACGTCTGGAACGCGTCCAACACCAAGCAGGGCTTCGAGTGGTTCGCCACCGCGACAGCGGCCAAGCGCGCCAAGGACGCCAGCGACCTGCGCCCCTACACCCTGCTGTCCGGCTGGGCGGGCTTCGTGCCCGGCGTGCGGACCACCGACTTCGTCCCCGAAGAGGGCGGCCACCCCGTCTACGGCGCGGACAACCTGTCCGACCCGTGGAGCAACCCGCAGATCCAGCGGATCCAGGCCGCGTTCAATCCGGTGGCCGCGATCGACCTGCCCTACTGGTCGGCGTCCGGCCAGTCGGACAAGGACGGCACCTTCCCGCTCCCGCAGAACGTGGACACCTACGACCACAACAGCACCGTCACCCGGAACATCACCGTCTTCAACGACGACTTCAGCGGAACCTCCGTCGGTTTGAACTGGACGGCGCGACTCGACAAGCCCGACGGCACGGTCATCGCGTCCGGAAGCGAACCCCTCACCATCCCCCTCGGATCCCGGGTCACCAAGCCGATCTCGTTCACCGCGCCGTCCGGCGGCAGCCGGGTGTACCTGGTGCTGTCGACCACGAAGTCGGGAAACACCATGTTCACCGACAGCGTGGAGTACCTCAACCTGGGCAACACGCCGAACAACGTGGACGACGCCGACACTTCGGTGGCCTACACGGGCAGTTGGGGTCACACGAGCGGCGAGACCGGCCCGTACGCCGGCACGAACTCCTACAGCAAGGCCGCGGGCGACACGGCGACGCTGAGCTTCGTCGGCACCGGCATCACCCTGCACGCCGTGACCGGGCCCAACCACGGGATCGTGGGCGTCTCCGTCGACGGCGGGGCCGAGTCGCTGGTCGACGAGTACTCGGCGGCGCGCACCGGCGACGTCTCGATCTGGACCAGCCCCCGGCTCGCCTCCGGCACGCACACCATCCGGGTGCGCGTCACCGGCGACCAGCGGTCCGCCGCCACGGACCACTACGGCGTCGTCGACCGCTTCGAGATCGCCGGCCAGCCGGCGGCCGGCACGAACTACCGCATCGTCAACCGCAACAGCGGCAAGCCGCTCGCCATCGCCGGCAACTCGACCGCGGACGGCGCGCCCGCCGTCCAGACGACGGGCGGCGGCGCCTGGACCATCGACGCCGCCTCGGGAGGCGCGTACACGCTGAACTACGTCCCCAGCGGCAAGGCGCTGGATGTCAACGGCTTCTCATCGACCGTCGGGCTCCAGCTTCAGCAGTGGACGCCCACCGGTGGCACCAACCAGCAGTGGTACCTGCGACCCACCGGCGACGGGTACTTCACGATCGTCAGCCACGACAGCGGGCTGGTGGCGGACGACTACGGCTGGGACACCGGCGACGGCGCCAAGGTCGTGCAGTACACCGCCGGCGGCGGCATCAACCAGCAATGGCAGCTCGTACCGGCGTGATCAGTTCCCAGCCATCACCCGCATCCTGACGGCTGCGGATCCCCGACGTGCGGTCGGCCGAGCACCGGCCGACCGCACGTCGGCGGGCGTCGGCGGGCGTCGGCAGAGAAGGGCGCCTTCGACCTCGACCTCTCGCGGACCAGGGGAAACACCGCCGGTGAACGCCGCGCAACAAAGGAGTCGGATCCGCCTCCGCCGGTCGAACGGCGGGCGCCGCGGGCGTCACCGCCGTCGCCGGCCTCTCGCACCCCGCCGACGGCATCCGGTCCCTGGCCTTCGAGCGGGTCTGCGCCCGCGCAGGCACCGATCTGACGCGGGAACAGTGGCGGGCGTATGTGCCGAATCAGCGATCTGCGGGTGCCAGGGCGTCGACCCGGGCGGAGCGTGGTCAGAGGCGGCGGGCCGCGCGCAGCCCTTGGGCGTAGTAGCCGTCACCGTCGAGCCGTGAGGTGCCGCCCTTGTCACCCATGGTGGGGCCGCCCGCGCTCTTCCGGCTGGAGATGAAGCGCGGGTGGTCGGCGGTGTCCAGACCGAGGTAGATACCCATGTGGCCGATCCGTCCGCCGGGCAGCTCGCGTGTTCTGAAGAAGACCAGGTCGCCGGGCTGGAGTTGCTGGACGACAGCGGGGCGGCGGTCGGTGAGGGGGATCACGGGTACGCCGAGCCGCGCGCGGGCGATCGCGTCGGCGGTCCGCTGCAGTGCGCCGCCCGCCGGGCTGTCCCTGCTGTTCAGCGGGAACCCCGAGCGGTATCCGTACACCAGCCGGACATAGCCGGAGCTGTCGACGGAGCGCGAGCGGTCCTCCTCGGGGCGGCGGGTGACCGCGTCCGGGAAGGTCCAGGGGATACCCAGGTAGTCGTAGAAGTCCGAACCCATGCGCGGCTTCCCTTGCCGAGTACGCCCGGAGCCGCTGGTGGTGCCGGGTGTGTAGCGGGCGGCACCGCTGTATGTGACTCCCGCCGCCGTCTTCCGGGCCGGGGCACCTGCGATGTAGTCGAAGGCCGTGGCGAGGATGTCGGGATCGCGGCTGCCGAGCCGGGACCTGAGCCAGGTCCTGAACCAGTCGCTCCGCTCCACGCCACGGGCCCATGCCTTGGGCAGCAGCCGCACCCAGCTCTTGGTGACGACCTTGGCATCCGTCGTACGCGGCTCCGCGAACGTCCTGCCGGGCCCTGTCAGTACGGCCGTACGGGCGCCGTCGGTGAACGTGGCGACGACGGTGCCGTGCCGGTCGCGGGCGACCGTGCGGGCGGGGTTGCCGATCCGCTCGAAGTGCAGTGGGCCGCTCCTGACCCGGATTCCGGCATCCGGTGATGCCTGTGATGCCGGTACTGCCGGTGTCGCCGTCGGCCGGTCGGTGCGGTGCCTGAGCTGCAGGGTCAGGACGCAGCTCGCCGCGAGCAGGACGGCTGTCACCAGGAACAGGGCCGCGTTCCTGGTCAGGGAGAGCTTCCGGATTCTGGGCAGGGGGCGTTTCACTGGGCAACTCCGATGGGCGGGAAGGAGGGATGGCGCCGCAGGCCGGGGAGGGGGCGGCTCATGTTGTGGGCAGGGCGCCCAGCAGCAGCCCGGACACCAGAATCACGTAGGTGGCGAAAGTGACCGCGCCGGTGGACAGGACCGTCGCTGTCTTGGGCTGCCTCTCCAGCTGGTAGGCGATGAGACCGGGGACGATGAACCCGAGGGCCTGATGGGCGAACAGCAGGGGGAACTGCTGCTGGAGCAACAGGGAGAGCCCGGCCTGGAGCAGGACCCCGGTGAGCACGACGGCGGCGAACAGCCGCTTGCCGTAGAGGATGACGAAGCGCTGCAGCAACTTGGTCAGCAGGTAGGTCAGGGCTGCCACCCCCGCGACCATGGCGGCGCGCCGCAGATCACCGACGAGGGTGAGGGCGAGCCAGCCGGGGGTGATCATGCCGCCCGGTGAGAGGTTCGTGGTCAGGTAGCACAGGAGGGAGAACACCAGACCGAGTGCGATGCCGATGGCGGCGATCTGCGGGGTGACTACTGCGGGGATCAACGGGATTCTCCATGGGAGGAGTTGTGGTGGGCGCCGGGCGATGTGGGGGCGTCGCGCGGGTCGGCCGGGTCGGCAGGGTCGGCGTCAGGGTGTTCGGGCTCCAGTGCCGCGAGCCGCTCCAGGAAGAGTTCGCCCTGGCCATGGATGTTGCCGATGGCGACGAGCGAGGAGTCCGGCCCCAGGTGAGCCAGCAGGTCCGTGGTGAGCCGGTCGGGGTCGCGGCGGTCCCCGCCGAGATCGACGACGTTCCCGGTCCAGTGGGCGGGTACGGCGTCGGCGGCCGACTTGGTGGGGTGGCCGATGAGGAACAGCGTCTCCGGGTCGAGTTGGGGAATGAGTGCGCCCATCTGCCCGTTGCGCTCCACACGGTCGGGACGGCAGTTGATGACGACGTGCAACGGACGGTGGATCGCGCCCAGTTCGAGCAGCTGCGTGATGTTCATCAGCGTCGACTCGGGGTCGTTGGCGGCGAAGACGTTCGCGAAGCGCAGCCGCTTTCCGTCGGGGGTGCGGTACCGCTCGACGGACAGCACACCCGGGTCCGGTGGCGCCTCGTACATTCCCTTCAGCGCGGTCGCGCGGTCGACGCCTGCCAGTTCGGCGACCGCGAGCGCGATGGCGACGTTCTCCTTGAAGGTGAACCAGCTGAAGCCGCGCAGTTCCTCGTCGGTGACGGTCTCCGGGTCGGCGTAGACCAGCTCGCAGTTCCGGGCGTCGGCCTCTTCCTGGAGTAGGTGGAAGCGCTCCTTCTCCGCTGTCACGCAGACGCCGCCTTCCGGCAGGGACCGGCACAGGGAGCGGGCCACATCGTCCAACGTCGGTCCCATCTCGGCGAGATGGTCCTCGCGGACGTTGCAGAGCACGCCGATGGTGGAGCGGATCAGCTTGGTCTGGTTGATCTCCTGGAGTGCGGGCATGACGGCCATGCACTCCATGACAAGGACATCGGGCCGGTAGCCGGCGGCCCGCCGGACGATGCCGATCTGCTCGACGACGTTGGCGATGCCGAACTTGCGGTAGACGGGCTCCTCGGTGGCGTCGGGGTGGATGAACCGGGCCGCGGTGCCCGTGGTCTTGGCGACGGTCACCAGGCCGCTGCCGCGCAGCGCGCCCGCGCACAGCCGGGTGATGGAGGACTTGCCGCGAATGCCGTTGACGAGCACCCGGGTGGGTATGGCGGCGAGTTTCGCGTCATGGCGGCGCTGCTCGACGACGCCTGCGACGAGCAGGCCGGCGCAGCACACCGCAAGGACGCAGTACAGGAAGAGCACGGCGGGTCAGCTCCTGGGACCGGGGCCGGACAGGGAAGTGGAAGCGGTGGGCGACCCGTCCTGGGAAGCGGGCGCGGGCGGTGCGTCGGTGCGTGGGAGTCGCTGTCTGATCAGTTCGAGGCTGCGGGCGAGGGATCCCACCTCGTCGTGGTAGCGCGGGTAGAGCACCGTTCTGCGGTCCCCGGCCGCCAGCGCCTCGGCACCCTGGGTGATGTCACGCAGCGGACGGACGACGACGAGGTACAGCCAGCCGAGGCAGAGGGCGCCCGTGGTCACCCCCAGCAGACCGACGAGCATGATCCGCCGCTGTGCCTCGTACTCGGGCAGGCCGATCCAGAACACCGGCCTGATCGAGGCGACCTTCCAGCCGAGTGCGCTCGCGACGCCCAGCTTGCCGTTGAACGGCGCGACCGCGGCGACCGCCGGATCCCTCCAGCCGAGCAGCAGCTCGGCGGAGCCCTCGGTCGTGCGGACGGCCGCCAGCCGGGCCCGCAGCCGGCCGTCGGAGACCCGCCCGAAGGCCACGAACCCCTTGTTGGACGCGATGACCCGATGTGCGGAGTCCACCAGCCACACGGAGCCGAGACCGGGTCGGTTGAGGATGCCGGCCAGGTACTGGACCTTGAACTCGCCCACGACATAGCGGCGTCCGGTCCTCGCCGGCGCACCCTTGACCTGCTGAGCGGCCACGGCGGCGAGCACCGGTTCCGTGCCGGAGGTGTTCGTCTGCATGACCCCGGGCCTGATGCGGACCTTCTTCGGGGTACGGGGTTCGTCGCCGGCGCGGACGAGGATCTCGCCGGCGCCGTCGACGACGTACAAGGACCGATATCGGCCGTGCTGCTCCAGGGATCTGTCGAGGACCTTGCGCGCCTCCTGAGACCGGGGAGCGTCGATCACGGTGGCGAGATGGGCGAGATCGGCGTATCCGTCGTTGATACCCCTGCGCACGCGATCCGCCGTCGTCTCCGTGCGTTGCCGCTGGTCGTCGGAGATCAGCCGCGGGACGATCGCAGCCGGGTGCGGAAAGGTGCTGCCGAGCGTCAGCAGCATCGACGTGGGCCAGGCCAGCAGGGCGAACGCGCACACCACAAGGACGGTGCGCAGTCCGAGCCGACGCCGGCCCTTGCCGGTCCCGAGCGGAACACGCCTCTTCGCCGGCGGCTGCGCGACCGTCTCCCACGACGGCCCGCTCCTGCCGCGGAGTTGACGGCGCAGTGCCTCCAGCGCGGCGCCGGCCCGGGCAGGTTCCCCGAAGCGGGGCACGCGGACCGGAACCGTGAGGTCACCCGAGCCGATCCTCTGCGCTTCGCGGCGCAACCGCAGCAAAGGCCGCTGCACCACCAGGTGGAGGACGGCGGTGACCCCGGCCGCGAGGGCCAGGAGCACGGCCGCGACGAGGAGGGCGAGACGAAGGTCACCGGTCCCGGCCCCATGAGGCTCGGTTCGCACCGTCGTGACGACCGTCAGCCCGAGCGCGCTGCTCGGACTCTCCTTCGAGGCGGGCCCCCGGGCCACTGAGGCGTACCCGACGGCGTTCCGGGTGTCGCCGTCCGCCGCCCGGACGAGACTGCCGCTCGGACCGTCGAAGCCGCCGGCAGCGGCCGTGTCCGACGGTCCCTTGCTCTGCGCCTCGCGGGCGGCGGTGCCGGCCAGGGCCTTGGCCCGGTCGGTGCCGGATCCCGGCCCGGCCGCGGCGAGAGTGGCCCCGTCGCGGTCCACGACGTTGAGCGTGTGATTCCTGCCGACGGAGATGCCCGGCAGCTTCAGGCTCTGTGAGGCGACGAGCAACTCCTGCCTGCCGCCTTGCGACAGCGTCGCAAAGGCCAGCAGCCGGGTGACGCCCGAGTCGTCCCGCACCAGTCTCGGAGGCGGGTTCGCCGGCAGTCCACGAAGGTTCACCTTCCCGAGCGGTACGGCCTCGCCCTGCGAGGCGAGCAGCCGACCGGTGGACAGGTCGACGACGGCGGTACCGCGCCACTTGCGGTAGGTCCGGTCGAGGCGGGTCAGCATTGCGTCCGCCGGTACGGACCTGGAGCCACCGAAGTCCGCGGCCGCCGCCCGCAGATCGGTGACGCTCTGGTCGACGGAGCCCTGCAGCGCGACCGCCCCGTCCTCGGCGATGTGCTGCTGGGAGCTGAGGACGGCCTCGGGAACGCCCCGTTCGGCGTCGCTCCCGACGGCGAACACCGTCAGGCCCGCGACGAGTGCCAACAGAACCAGCAGGGCCGCAAGGGGCGGCCGCACACCTCCCAACACAGCCATGTCCGCCCGACGCCGAGCCGGGCTCTGCGTGGATATCGGAGGTCGAGTGGTGGTCAAGAAGAATCCTTTCCAGGTTCTACCGATGTCGCGTGAAGCAACAAAAAAGAAGTTCTCGAACCAACTGATGACGGGAATGCTCCGCCGGTTTACCGGCAAGGTGTGACGACGCTCACCCATTGGCGATAAAGCGCCGTTTCACGCAGCACAAAAACAGCCATTCCACCGCCCCGACCTGCCGATTCATGGACTTCTGGACGTGGACTCAATGGCCGAAACGCTCGCTTCAAAAAACCTGCAAGAATGATGTATATGGGCTTAACCAAATGTGAACGAATTGCGATGGGCCGCCTGCCGGCGAGGCGATAATTGCCCGCAAGGATTGTTTTGAATTTTCTCTGCCTTGCCCATCCCTCAGTCGGCTGCTCCACCCCCGCCGATCGGGGGGTGCGTTCCGCTCAGCCCTGCGCGCGGCAGTCGTAAAGGCCGAAATTGCCCCTGGTGCGCCAGCCGTAGGCCCCGGAGCGGACGCGCTCGCAGTGGGACTTCACCCAAGTCGTGGCGGGGGTGGTGGGTCGCAGGTGAGTGAGCAGCACGTAGCGGAGTCGGTGAGTGGCGATCAGGTTGCCGAGCTGCGGGGCGCTGGGGAAGGGGGTCTTCCCGGTGAATCCGCCCATGACGAGCATGGGTTGGGCCTGAGCGCGCAGCAGACGTTCCGCGGGGTAGGCGGCCTGGGTCGCGAGCAGGTACTTCTCGCCCCTGCGGTGCGCGATGAGGTAGTCCAGCAGGGCGGTGTCGCGGGTGCTGGGCCGGTCGAGCTCGGCCCGGCGGGGAGCGGACGGGTGGTGGAGGGCCCTGTGGTGGACCTCGCCGACCGGACCCGCCGTCGGCGACGTGGAGGCGCCCGCGTAGCGCGGGTCGAGGGACGAGACTGCCCAGCCGGCGGGTACGAGCAGAGTGGCCGCGATTCCGGCGGCCAGCGAACCTCGGACCAGCCTCGGGGAGGCGCGTGACCCGCCGTGCCACAGGCCGAACGCCCCGCACACCGCGAAGATCACGGCGAACGCCAGCAGCCGGGAGACGAACCAGGTCGGCCCGTCGAGTACGAGCGCCCAGGCCACCGTCAGCACGATCGCCGACGGCAGCCACAGCCGTCGCCGGCCGCCGGACTCGTACGCGGACCGGAAGAGCGCGAGCCCGCCTCCGGCCAGCGCGGCGATCGCCGGTGCGAGCACGGCCGTGTAGTAGACGTGATTGCCGTTGGAGACGCTGAACACCGCGGCATGGATGGCGAGCCAACCGCCCCAGAGGAGGAAACCCGCACGCAGCGGGTCGGACCGCGGCTCGCCGGCACGCCAGATGAGGGCCGTTACGGCGGCGAGCACGGCGAGCGGCAGGAACCAGGCGATCTGTGGACCGACGGTGTGGTTGACGAGCATCCCCCAGCCGGTGTTTCCGGAGGTACGGCTGGCGGCGGTGCCCGAGACGGCGCCGAACGCGGTGCCGTCGTCGCTGAAGCGACTGATGCCGTTGTAGCCGAAGACCAGGCTGAAGGGGTTGTTGTTCGACGTACCGTCGACGTACGGGCGGTTGTCTGCGGGAGTCACCCATGCGATCAGCGCCCACGAGCAGGAGACGGCCAGCGTGACCGCACCGCTCAGCAGGAGGCGCCGAGCCGTCCGCAACGGCGAGTTGCCCGCGGTGAGTTGGTAGACCACGGCGAAGACCGGCAGTACGAGCCAGGCCTGCAGCATCTTCGTCTGGAAAGCGAGCCCGACCCAGACGCCACACATGATCAGCGGGAGCAGCCGCCCGGTTCGTGCCGCCTTCTGCAGGGCTCCGGCGGCTGCCACCAGCAGCAGGGTGAGGGCGGTGTCCGGGATGGTGGCCCTGTTCAGTGCCACGGTGACCGGAGTGAAGGTGAGTGTCAGCGCGGCGATCAGTGCGGCGAACGGCCCGGCCCAGGCCCGTACGATCCGGTGCAGCAGCCATACGGTGAGCACGCCCTCGATCACATGGGGCAGCGCGGCCGCCCACGTGTGCGGCCCGAAGAGCCATACGGAGACGGCATCGGGCCAGAAGGCGCCGGGCAGCTTGTCGAGGGTGATCGAACCGCTGGTGTCGAGACCGCCGAAGAAGAAGGCCCGCCAACTGGTGGCCATCGACCGTATCGCCGCGCCGTAGTAGGGGTGGATAGCGGCGTGCCCCAAG
Organism: Streptomyces guryensis; assembly: GCF_021261325.1. Taxonomy (GTDB): domain Bacteria; phylum Actinomycetota; class Actinomycetes; order Streptomycetales; family Streptomycetaceae; genus Streptomyces; species Streptomyces guryensis. Next base: position 28,935 of record NZ_JAJSBI010000034.1, read on the forward strand.
TCCCAGGCATACAGCAGGGTGGCGACGCCCAACACCGCGGCCAGCGCCGGGGGTTCCCAGCGTGCCGGAGCTTCCGGCCGGTCGGTTCGGCGGTGCGATTCCCGTCTCGGGCCATGGGAGCCGGTGCTCCGCGCGGTAGGGATGGCGGCCATGGCGAACGTCCTTGGTCGGTGTCAGGTCGGATCGTCAGGTGAGAGGCGGAAGGCTGCGCGGGAGCCGCGGGCACCGTCCGGCAGTACGCCGCACCGGGGGACCTGCGAGGCGCCTCGTGGGGGGCTACGGCTTCCGGCGCCCGCATGCCGGAGGCCGACTCACGCTGCCGCCCGGGGTGCCAGCCCGAGGCTCAGCGGACGGAACTCGCCAGTCCGGTGGCGCCGTTGAGCAGGTACTCCAGCGGTCTCGGTCACCGGGACAGCCTTGCCGAGGCCGGGGGCCGTCGACCATCCGCCGGGCTTCGGGAGGCGTCCCGCCGGTCGGCCGAACCGACCCCCTCCGATTGGCGGGGGTCGGTTCGGCCGTGCACGAACGACTGCGGTCGTCGACCTGGTCGCCGGGATGCCGCCAGGAGGCTCACCGCGACCGGAAGAGCCGGGCGCTGTTGTCGGATTTGCGTGCGCCCCGGAGGTAGCCGGAAAGCGACGCTCACGGCGTCCGCGAGGTCGGGATCCAGCGCCTGGTGACTGACATGGACCGACTGGGCGGCGCCCAGCACGATGTAGCACGAACGTAGGTGACGGTGCGTCCTCCGTGGGCGTTGGCCGCAGCACCCACTCCGATGGTCAGGACCCGGTCTGCTGCTGACGCAGTTCGAAGGAGATGTGCGGGGACAGCGCGCGGAGGAAGCCGGGCGCGTCGAAGACTTCGCCGGCGGAGGCGACTCCGACCGTGCGGGTCTGGCCGGTGAGGATGCGGTGGACCGCCTCCACCGCGAGCGGTGCGCTGACGGCATAGATGTCCCGGCCACTTGCCACAGCGCGCCGTTCGGTGCCGCCGGAGCGTACGACGGCGTCGACGAGGAAGGTCTGGTCGGACCGCCCGTTCTCGTCAGCCGCGGTCGGCGCCGGCGTGTCCGGGGCTGAGAGGTCTCTGGCCGCTTCGGTCGTCATGTGGGTGCGTACCTCGGGGATGGAGAGGTGGCTGGGGATGGTGACCACGTCGGCCATCGTGAACTCCCCGATGACCTCCCTGGTGCCCATCGGCTCGGGGAAGGGCCACTTCAGGAGCGTCGGCTGATCCTCGTGGTACTCCAGCCGCCCGTCCGTGTAGCGGACACGTCGGCCGCCTCGACGCTCGCCGGAGACCGCACCCGCGGTGCGCGTCCCGGGGGTGGGGTGCCAACTGCTCAGTCCGTATGCGATGTTCGCTTCATCGGCCGCCGTCCAGTCCCCCATCGCGGCGGTCGCCAGCAGGTCGCCGAGGCCGCCGTAGAAGGCCATCGCGGGGACGATCACCACTCCTGCCGCGCGGGCGCGGTCCGCGAAGTGCGTGAACGTGTCGAGGTTGGCCTCGATCTCGGCCGCCACATCGACGTACGGGATCCCGGTGCGCAGTGCCGCCTCGATCACAGGAGCGGCAGTCACCGCGAAGGGCCCGGCGCAGTTGATCACAGCGTCGGCACCGTCCAGGGCACGGTCGAGCGAGGCAGCGTCGTCGACCGACGCCGGCCGGACCTCGAGTCCTGGGTCGGGTGCCGCCAGCGCCCGCAGCTTGCCGGCGTCACGGCCGGAGAGTACCGGGACGAACCCGCGCTCCCGCAGCTGTGCCACCACAAAGCGTCCGGTGTGTCCGTACGCGCCGAACACCGTCACCGTCCGTCCCCGTCCCATGGGTACTCCCCCGTGCTCGAATGATCCGTTTGATCCGCTGCGAACATCCTGGCGGGGCGGGCGCCCCACCGTGAGTGTCCGGAACGACGCGCCCCATACAGTTTCAGACATGGGTACTGTCGCGCTGGCCGTCACCGAGGGCATGCTGCACTTCGAACTGTCCATGGCGTACGAGGTGTTCGGCGCCGCTCCGGCAGGTGTCACCGTCCCCTGGTACGACGTCGAAGTCTGCGGGTCGGACGCCGTGCGGCTCGGCCGGTTCCGGCTGGAGCCCGACCATGGGCTCGACCGGCTCCGGCATGCCGACACCCTGATCGTCCCCGGCTGGGCGGACACCGACGAGGATCCGCCCGCCGATCTCATCGGCGCGGTGCGTGCGGCACACGAGGCGGGTGCGCGCGTGGCCTCCCTGTGCACGGGCGCGTTCGTGCTGGCCGCCGCCGGCCTTCTCGACGGCAAGCGCGCGACCACGCACTGGGCGCACACGGGGGCCCTGGCCGCCCGCTACCCGCGGGTGGAGGTCGATCCGGACGTGCTCTACGTGGACAACGGCAGCGTGCTCACCTCCGCCGGCAAGGCCGCCGCACTGGACCTGTGCCTGCACCTCGTCCGTCTCGACCACGGCTCGTCCGTCGCCAACGCCGTCGCCCGCCGCCTGGTCGTGCCTCCGCACCGAGCCGGCGGCCAGGCACAGTTCGTCGCCGCCCCCGTGCCCGTCCGGGACGACCACCCGCTCGCCACGCTGCTCCCCTGGGCGATCGAACACCTCGACCACCCACTCACCGTGGAGGACCTGGCACGCCAGGCACGGATGAGCTCGCGCAATCTGGGCCGCCACTTCAGGGCGGTGACCGGCACCACCCCGCTGCAATGGCTGCTGACACAACGCATCCGCCGCGCCCAGGAGTTGCTGGAGACCACCGACGACGTCGTCGACGCCGTCGCGGCAGCCACCGGCATGGGCACGGCCACGACGCTGCGTCGACACTTCAACCGCACGGTCGGTGTGCCTCCCGACACCTACCGCCGCACTTTCCGCTCACGGCCCCACACCGACTCGAACGACGACCGGCGACGTCAACGCTGACGGTGCCCCAGCCGGACATGCCCGCGCAGCCTGTGGCCCGCTTCCACGAATTCGATTCTGGCGGCCACCTCACGCCGGCGTTGGCATTTCAGCGGGTCGCTGGTTCGGCGAACTGGTTGGTGTCGAACAGCTCGTTGATGTGTCCGCCGAGTTCGGACCAGTGGCGTCCGGAGAGCTCGGCGGCGGCGCGGCCGTCGCCGTCGGCGCAGACGGCGACGAGTTGGTCGTGGTGTTCGATGGTGTTGCGGCCGCCGAGCAGGGTGGAGAACTTGCGGTAGAGGATGCGGTGGATCTGCGGGTGGAGCTGCTCGACGATCCGGCTGAGCACGGGGTTGTCCGCGGCGGTGATGGGGACGGCGTGGAAGCGGTCGTCCGCGGCGAGTGCGGCGGTGGTGTCGTTGGCGGCGACGGCCCGTTCGAAGTCGCGGTTGGCCTCGCGCATGCGCTGCCGGTCCCGCTCGGTCATGACCGGAACTGCTGTCTCCACGGCGAGTTGGTCGAGGGAGCGCAGGACGGCGAGGGTCTTTTCGACGTCGCGGCGGTTGAGGGTGGTGATGCGGGTGTAGACGCCCGGCTTCGCTTCGACCAGGCCGATGTCGGCGAGCCGGGCGAGCGCCTCGCGCACCGGGGTTCTGCTGAGTCCGAGGCGCTCGGCGAGCTCACCGTCCCTGACCTTCTCACCGGGGACGAGTTCCCCACGCACGATGGAGTCGCGCAGACGGTCGAAGACCTCGTCACTGAGGAGGCGGCGGGAGACGGGGCGGTCGAGTGACATATTGCGTACAGTACATCGCTGTTTTCGTCCTATCCGTTCTCGTCCTATCCGTTCTCGTCCTGTCCGTTCTCGTCCTGTCCGTTCCCGTCCTGTCGGGCTGTGCTCTCGCTTGTGGCCCGGCGGACAAGGGCCTGAGCCAGGACGAGGGCCGGGTCGATGAGAGGGACGTCCACGGCGTCGGCGGGCAGGCCGAGCGGGATCTCGGTGCAGCCGGCGATGACCGCCTGCGCGCCGTGTTCGGTCAGGCGTTGTGCGGCGCGGGACAGGAGCGCGGTCGTCGTATCGCCGTGAGTGCCCGCCTTCACCATGCGGATGGCGGTCATGACCTCGTGGTCCTGACTGGTCGCGTCGGGGAGTACGAGGCGGATGCCGAAGCGGTCCAGCCACTCCTGGTACAGGCCGGCCCGGACGGTGCCGGTCGTGGCGAGCAGGCCGGCGGTGCGGATGCGGGGGCTGAGCGTGGTGAGATACCGGGCGACCTCGCCGATCATGTGGACGATGGGCAGGCCGACGTGGTCGGCGATGCGCGGGACGAAGGCGTGGGCCGTGTTGCACGGGATGGCTATGACGGTGGCACCGGCTTCGCGCAGGACGCGGCTTCCGTCGAGGAGCCACGGGGTGGGGTCGGGGCCGTCGCCCAGCAGGGCCTCGGTGCGGTCGGGGATGGTCGGGTCGGACCAGATGACCGTCCGAAGGTGGTCCTGGTCGCTGGAGCCGGGGGTCGTCGAGACGAGCTTGGCGTAGAAGTCGGCCGTGGCTGCCGGCCCCATGCCGCCGAGGATGCCGATGATCTCAGCGGTGCGAGCAGGGCTGGTCACTGTGCGGGTTCCTTCTGGAGGACCGTGGCCTCGTGCTCGGCCGGGTTGTGGGGGGTTTCGCGGCTGCCGCGTCTGGCTTCGCGGCGGTTCTCGGAGCTGTCGATGACGGCGGCTGCGAGGGAGTTGCCGATGACGTTCACGCCGGTGCGGGCCATGTCGACGATGAAGTCGACGCCGAGGAGCAGGGCGATGCCTTCGGCGGGCAGGCCGAGGGAGTTGCCTGCGGCGATGAGGACGACGATCGAGGAGGAGGCGACGCCGGCCATGCCCTTGGAGAGGATCACCAGCACGCCGACCATGAGCAGCAGGGCGGGCAGGGAGGTGTCCGCGCCGTAGGCGTTGGCGAGGAAGACCAGCGCGGCCGCCTGGTAGAGGACGGAGCCGTCGGTGTTGAAGGAGTAGCCGAGTGGGACGACGAAGGAGGTCGTGGAGCGGCTGAGGCCGAATGCTTCGAGCTTGCCCATCAGAGGGGCCAGGACTGATTCGGAGCTGCGGGTGACGAAGGCGATCCCGGCCAGTTCTCCGATGGACTTCAGCAACTCGACGTAGCGGATGCGGTAGATCGCGGCGATGAGCGGGAACAGCACGCCGATCACGATGGCCAGGCCCGCGTAGACCACGGCGATGAAGCCCAGCAGGCTGCGCAGGTTGCCGAAGCCGTAGTGGGCGACGTCGTACGAGATGAAGCCGAGCACGCCCAGCGGTGCGACCCGGATGACGTATCCGACGACCTTGAACATCACCGCGGCGACCGACTCGAGCACGGAGGCGAAGGGCGCCGACTTCTCCCCGATGGCCGCCATCGCGACGCCCACCAGCAGCGCGAAGACGATCGCGCCGAGCAGGTTGCCCTCGCCGAACGCGGCGAAGATGTTCTTCGGTACGGCGTTCAGGAGCAGTGCGTGGAAGTCGATGCCCTGGCTCAGGCCGTTCAGGTCCTTGGCGTCGGCCCCGTGGACGGGGGCGCCCTTGCCGATGCCGGTGAGCTTGGCCAGCCCCACCGCGATCAGCAGGACGACGGTGGTGACGATCTCGAAGTAGAGGATCGCCTTGCCCGCGATCCGGCCGACCTTCCTGACCGACTCCATCCGGGCGATGCCCAGCACGATGAGCGGGAAGACCAGGGGCAGGACGACGACCTGCACCAGGTTCAGGAACACGTCTCCGAGGATCTTCATCTGCTCGCCCGCGGACGGAGCGAGAGATCCGATGAGGGCGCCGAGGCCGACGGCGATGACCGACTGGACGCCGATCGGCATACGAAGACAGCGCCGCCACCACCGCGAGGGGCGTGGCGGTGGGGTGTCAGTGCTGGTGGGGAGGGGGTGAGCGGTGTCCATCAGAACTCCTGCCATATGCAATATATTGCGTTCTGCGTGTTGGTCGGTAAGACTGAGGGCGGACGCGGTGGCCTGTCAAGGGGTCGCGCGCCGGTATCCCGGCTTCCGTCGGGTGGCAGTGACGAGGAGCGGCAGATGGTCCAGGCGACCCGCATCGAACACGACCTGGTCGGAGACAAGGAGGTGCCCGCCGACGCCTACTACGGCGTGCACACCGTGCGAGGGGTGGAGAACTTCGCGATCACCGGGTCGACCATCGCCCGGTTCCCCGACCTGATCGCCGCACTGGCCGCGGTCAAGCAGGCTGCCGCCCAGGCCAACCGCGACCTCGGCCTGCTGCCCCCGGACATCGCCGGAGCGATCATCGGCGCATGCGAGGAGATCCGCGCCGGACGGTTCACCGAACAGTTCGTCGTCGACCCCGTCCAGGGCGGGGCCGGCACCTCCACGAACATGAACGCCAACGAGGTCATCGCCAACCGGGCCCTGGAGGTCCTCGGCCACCCCCGCGGCCGCTACGACGTGATCCACCCGATCGACCACGTCAACCTCGGCCAGAGCACCAACGACGTCTACCCCACCGCCGTACGCCTGGCCCTGGTCACGTCAGTGCGCCGGCTCGGAGACTCGCTGGGGGCGCTGGCCACGGCGTTCGCCGAGAAGGCGACGGAGTTCGGCGACGTACTGAAAATGGGCCGCACCCAGCTCCAGGACGCCGTACCCATGACGCTGGGCCAGGAGTTCACCACCTACGCCGTCATGATCGAGGAGGACCGCCAGCGCCTCACCGAGGCCGCCGCCCTGCTGCTGGAGTGCAACCTCGGCGGTACCGCCATCGGCACCGGCATCAACGGCCACCCCGGCTACGCCGAACTCGCCTGCGCGTATCTCGCCGAGTTGAGCGGCGAACCCGTCCGGCCCGCGGGCGACTTCATCGAGGCCACCCAGGACTGCGGTGCCTTCGTCCAGCTGTCCGGCGTCCTCAAGCGCGTCGCCGTGAAACTCTCCAAGACCTGCAACGACCTGCGCCTGACCTCCTCCGGCCCCACCACCGGACTCGGCGAGATCAACCTGCCGCCGGTGCAGGCCGGTTCGTCGATCATGCCCGGCAAGGTCAACCCGGTGATCCCCGAAGTCGTCAACCAGGTCGCCTTCGAGGTCATCGGCAACGACCTGACCGTCACCATGGCCGCCGAAGCCGGACAGCTCCAGCTCAACGCCTTCGAACCCGTCATCGCCTACAGCCTGCTGCGCTCCCTGGCCCATCTGCGCGCCGCCTGCGACACCCTTGCCACCCGCTGCGTCCTTGGCATCACTGCCAACCGCCAACACCTCCACGACAGCGTCCACCGCTCCATCGGGCTGGTCACCGCGCTCGCCCCGCACATCGGTTACACCGCAAGCACCGCCCTCGCCCGCCAGGCCCTGGCCACCGGCCGCACCGTCAGGGATCTCACCGCCGAGGCCGGCCTGCTCAGCGCCGGCCAACTGGACATGCTCCTGCGGCCCGAGACCCTCACCGGTCACTCCGCCCGGCCCTCGACGGCAGCCACTCCGTAGACGAGAATCGAACTCGGGCTCTCAGCTTGGGATGCGACGGCGCCTGGGTGGGCGAATGGCTGCTGACCTGCGCGGATTCGTCGTGTCGCGGCACCGCTGCGCCGGCCTGTCCGCACCGCTGTCGACCGTGGTTGGCCGTTCTTGTGGGCACGCTTTGGGCACGGGGGCCACCATCAGTCGAGCCATACGGCGCGCGGCGTCGCGCATGCGCACATCCGCTCTTCTTGAAGCCCCAGGTCAGCGGCCCGGGGTCAGTTTCTTGTCCCGTCAGTCGGCTCTCCGCCGCTCCCTGAAACGGGCGGCGGCCTCGGCGAGATCCACGAGGGGGGCGGGGTAGTCCAGGCCCGCACGGGCGGCTGCGTCGAGGTGGGGGACGCGGTGGACCGAGGTGGCGTCGAGGTGGCGGAGCTCGGGGAGCCAGCGGCGTACGTACTCCCCGCGTGGGTCGTGCCGGCGTGCCTGGACGAGTGGGTTGAGGAGCCGGTTCGGGCGGGTGTCCGTGCCCGTCCCGGCGACCCATTGCCAGTTGAGCTGGTTGTTCGCCACATCGCCGTCGACGAGGAGGTCCAGGAAGTGGCGGGCTCCCGCCCGCCAGTCCACGTACAGCGTCTTGGTGAGAAAGCTTGCCGCGAGCAGGCGGGCACGGCCCGGCATCCAGCCCTCGTGGCGAAGCTGTCGCAGGGCGGCGTCGACGACGGGGTAGCCCGTGCGGCCGTCCTGCCAGGCTTCGAACTCCTTCGTGGCGTGGCGCCAGCGGTCGTGCCGGGGCCGGTAGTCGTGGCCGGCCGCGTCGGGGCGGCCCGCCAGGACCTGGTGGTGGAAGTCCCGCCAGGCGAGTTGGCGGACGAAGGCCCGCGCACCGGGATCGTCCTGAGCGCGGGCCCGGTGCAGCAGTTCGGTGGGTGAGAGGCAGCCGAAGTGCAGGTAGGGGGAGAGCCGGGAGGTCGCGTCGGCGGCCAGGTCGTCGTGCCGGTCGTCGTATGCGGACAGCGGGCCCGCCAGCCATGACCGCAGCCTGCGGCGGGCCTCGGATTCCCCGCCGGCGGGCCGGCCCGGCGACGCGGAGCCCGACGCGAGGGACCGTGCGCGAGGAAGGCCGGCCGAGCCCACGTCCGGTAGCCGTACGGCGTCCGGTGCCGGCACGACGCCGCGCACGGAGAAGCTCTCCCAGCGGCGGAAGTACGGGGTGAAGACGGCGAAGTGGTCCTTGCCCGCCGGTGTCAGTGCCCCCGGCGGGACGACCGTCAACGAGGCGTCGTGGACCCGTAGTTCGCGTCGGTCGCCGGCCAGCTCCGCGCGCAGCCGGTCCTCGCGCCGTGCCGCGTAGCGGCTCACCCCGCCCGCGATGTGCACCTCGGTCGCCCCGGTCTCCGCCGCCACCCGGCAGGTCTCCTCGACCACGTCGCCGACGCGCACCACCAGCCGGCCACCCCGAGCCCGCAGGGCCGCGTCGAGGTCGGCCAGGCTCTCGGCGAGGAACGCCGCGCGGTTGGGTCCGGCGAAGCCGGTGCGGCGGATGCCGCTGTCGGCGACGAAGAGCGGGACCACCCGTTCCGCGTCCTTCAGGGCGGCCTGGAGGACCGGGTTGTCGTGCACCCGCAGGTCGGCGGTGAACAGGGCGAGCGAGACGCGCACGGTTCCTTGAGCCCCCTCAGCGGATGTGGGCCGGTTCCGGGGTGGCCGATTCGGCCGCGGCGGCGATGTTGCGGGCCATGCCGCCGAAAACCGCGGCGTGGAACGGCGCCACACCCCACCAGTAGGCGTGCCCGGCCAGGCCGTGCGGATGGAACAGGGCCCGCTGCCGGTACACCGTGCGTCCCTGTGGATCCTGGTCGACGGCCAGCTCCAGCCAGGCCAGGCCCGGCAGACGCATCTCCGCGCGCAACCGGAGCAGCCGGCCCGGCTCGATCTCCTCCACCCGCCAGAAGTCCAGGCTGTCGCCGACCCGCAGCCGGGTCGCGTCCCGGCGGCCCCGGCGCAGACCGACACCGCCCACCAGGGTGTCCAGCCGGCCCCGCAGGGACCAGGCGAGCTGCGAGGAGTACCAGCCGTTCTCGCCGCCGATCGCCTCCACCACCCGCCACAGGGCCTGTGGCGACGCCGCGACCGTGCGCTCGCGGTGATCCGTGTAGAGGCTCCCGCCCGCCCAGTGGGGGTCGGTGGGCAGCGGGTCGCTCGGGGCCCGGGGAGCCGAGGCCGACGACCATCTGGTGGCGACGTCCGCCTCCTGCACGCGCCGCAGAGCCAGCCGGATCGCCCGGTCGAGGGTGACCGGTCCCTCCGGAGGGTCAGGCACGTAACGGACGATGTCCCGCTCGGCGCAGACGACCTCGTGCTTCAGCGACTCGACCAGCGGGCGCGCGAGGGCGCCCGGCACCGGGGTGACCAGGCCGACCCAGAGACTGGACAGTCGGGGGGTGAGCAGCGGAACGGGAACGATGACGCGTCTCGGCAGCCCGGCGACGACGGCGTACCGCCGCATCATCTCCTCGTACGTGACGATGTCCGGTCCGCCGATGTCGAAGGCGCGGTTCACGTCGTACGGCAGCCTCGCGCATCCCACGAGGAAGCGCAGCACGTCGCGGACGGCGATGGGCTGGATGCGGGTGCGTACCCAGCTCGGGGTCACCATCACGGGAAGCCGCTCGGTCAGATACCGCAGCATCTCGAACGAGGCCGAACCCGACCCGATGATCACGGCTGCCCGCAGTACGGCGGTCGGCACGCCCGAGGCCAGGAGGATGCGGCCCACTTCGGTGCGGGACCGCAGATGGGGTGACAGTGCGCGCTCGGGTACTCCGGAAGGGCTCAGACCGCCGAGGTAGACGATCCGGCGGATTCCGGCGGCCCGCGCCTGCTCACCGAAGATCCGGGCGGCGCGCCGGTCGGTCTCCTCGAAGCCCCGACCGGTGCCCAGCGCGTGCACCAGGTAGTACGCGACGTCCGTGCCCTCCATGGCCGCACGTACGGCCCCCTCGTCCGTCACGTCCCCGCGCAGGACCTCCGCCCGCCCGGCCCACGGATGGTCCCGCAGCTTGCCGGGCGTGCGGGCCAGGCAGCGCACGGAATGCCCGGCGGCCAGCAGCTCCGGCACCAGCCTGCCGCCCAGGTAACCGGTGGCGCCGGTGACCAGACAGCGCAGCGGCCGGCCGTCGTCGGTCATTCCGATCGCAACCCTGCGTGTCGACGGCGCCTTGTCCGGCGACGCCCGGCGGGCCGGGACGCGGCAAACGGCATGGCTCTCATGTCCTCCCGGACGGTGCCCTCGGATGTGCCTGTGGCTGCTCCTCTGAACCCATGCTTGGGGCCGACAAGGGGCACCGCAACCCGGCCGTGCCCGCCAGCAGCAGCTCGTCCCGGGTAACCCATCACATCGCAACGTGACGCTGACCTGCCCTTTCACATGGATGAGCCGGAGGCGAGTCCAGGGCTGCCGGAAGGCCGGACGTACCGGCGACGGCAATGATCACGCGGCGGATCCGGAACCCGAGCCGGTCTCACGCCGAACAGCGTCGGTGGCCGCGTCACCGGCCTCGGTCTTGGACGCTGTGGGGGCAGAGGTGGTGAGAAGGCACCGTAGAAGGGCCGGGCACTGAGTGACGGTTCACCGCTGTCAGCGCCCACCCCGGTTCGAGGTCGGCCGACCTCGGCGCGGACTCTGGCGGGATGATGGCCGCTATGCGCATACGCATCGACGCCGTCGACCTGCCCGGTCCCAGCCGCCCCGCCCTTGTCGACGGCGAAGTCCCCGCCCACGGCAACCTCCACGTCGCTGTGCAACGCCGCGACCGTCCGGACGAAGTCCTTGAGCCACAGCCCGGCGACGGACCGTCCGCGACGTGGACCCTGGAGTGCACCGCGAGCGCCTCGCCGACCGGCACCGAGGTCAAAGGCCCCTACGTGCAGGACCGTCTGGGCCGACGGTTCATCTATCTGTCGTGGGGCACGGTCGACGAGTCGGGCACCTTCACGATGTTCCGCCGCGCCAAGCTCATGCTCGACGTCATCCCCGCCGACGTACTCGCCGCAGCCGCACGCGGCGGGCTGCTGGTCGGACGCCTCGGCCTGACCGACGCGCAGGGCGGGCCCCTGTGCGCGCGCGTCGAGCCCCCTCACATCACCTGGACCGCCGAACGCGCCGGCTAGGAGCGGTTGCACACCGCCCCTCGGGGGCAACGCTTGTGCGGCGTGCGCCGTCGGTGATCACCGAGGTGAAGCCGGGCGGGACACGGGGATTCTCGTGGCGGCAGGCGCGGCACTGTTCGATGGGGTGGCCGTCCGGGCGGAGCGGCGGCCGGCAGCCCGGCGAAAAGTATCCGACCGGCGAACCGGCCACCCGCCCGGTGGACGACATGGGGATGCCCACACGAGCCGCCGTGGCTGCGGCCGTCGGCGTCGTGCCCCTTCCGGGCCGATGTGACCTTCCTCGCGGAAGGGGGGTCTCGGCAGGGTGGCCGCTTCCCCGCCCGTCAACGACGACGGCGGCGGCACATGACGCATCGACGGAGGTGGGGGCCCTGTGGCCGGAAGCGTTCGACGGGAACGCTTCATCCGCGCGGATCAATATCTGCATCCGCGAAGCCAGAAATAGGCACGGTACACGGCGAGTATTCCTCGATCGCCGACCCGAGCAGAATTACTGACCGAACAGGGTCGCTCGCACCGTGCTAACGTCGTTCTCAGTTGCAGGTGTGGTTGCCAGAAGGTTCATTTCCCGACGGTCCAATCAGCACGGCGACGCAGAATCCGCACAGGGCGGATTCCGACATCGTCTCCGAAGGAGAAATGACATGACTACTGGCACCGTGAAGTGGTTCAACGCAGAAAAGGGCTTCGGCTTCATCGAGCAGGACGGCGGCGGCCCCGACGTCTTCGCCCACTACTCGAACATCGCCGCCCAGGGCTTCCGTGAGCTGCAGGAAGGCCAGAAGGTGTCGTTCGACATCGCGCAGGGCCAGAAGGGCCCCACGGCCGAGAACATCGTTCCCGCCTGACACCGGCAACAACGCATACTTCGTAGCTGGGGCCCGCACCTTGGGGTGCGGGCCCCAGCTCAGTGCATTTCAGGGCGCATGACGGGAAGGCTCCGCCACGTCACCGACCGGGGACGATTCCCCGTCGATCGACTCGACGCCCATCGCCTCCGGCTCGTTCTCGCGATTCTCTGCGCCTTTCATTTTGCTGCGGAAATTCCTTGCTACGTGCCTACGTGCTCACATCGAGGAAGGTTCCGCTTGAACCGCGCACGCACCGCACGCACGACCCGTACCTACGACCGCTCCCGAGGTTCCGCCGCCGAGCGCTCGAGGGCTCCGCGGCGCGGCAATGCCCACGGACGGCGCCCGGCCACACCCCAGGGCGAGTTCGCGCTGCCGGTGACGCTCACGCCGGCGCTGTCCGCCGTCGAGTCGTTCGCCGACCTTGCCCTGCCGGCACCGTTGCTGGCCACGCTCGGCCACGAGGGCGTGAGCGTGCCGTTCCCCATCCAGGGGGCGACGCTGCCGAACTCCCTCGCCGGACGTGACGTGCTCGGCCGCGGCCGTACCGGGTCGGGCAAGACCCTGGCCTTCGGCCTCGCGGTGCTGGCCCGTACGGCGGGTCGGCGCGCAGAGCCACGGCAGCCGCTCGCCCTGGTCCTGGTCCCCACCCGCGAACTCGCCCAGCAGGTGACCGACGCGCTCACCCCGTACGCCCGTTCCGTGAGGCTGCGGCTGGCGACCGTGGTCGGCGGGATGTCCATCGGCAGGCAGGCCGGCGCGCTGCGGGCCGGCGCGGAGGTCGTCGTCGCGACGCCGGGGCGGCTCAAGGACCTCATCGGCCGCGGCGACTGCCGGCTGGACGACGTCGCCATCACCGTCCTCGACGAGGCCGACCAGATGGCCGACATGGGCTTCATGCCGCAGGTCACCGCCCTGCTCGACCAGGTGCGCCCCGAAGGGCAGCGGATGCTCTTCTCCGCCACCCTGGACCGCAACGTCGACCTGCTCGTCCGCCGCTACCTGACCGACCCGGTGGTGCACTCCGTCGACCCCTCCGCGGGAGCGGTCACCACGATGGAACACCACGTGTTCCACGTGCACGAGGCGGACAAGCACCGGACGACCACCGAGATCGCGGCACGAGACGGCCGGGTGATCATGTTCCTGGACACCAAGCACGCCGTCGACCGGCTCACCGAGCACCTGCTGAACAGCGGCGTCCGCGCGGCGTCCCTGCACGGCGGCAAGTCCCAGCCGCAGCGCACGCGGACCCTCGCCCAGTTCAGGACCGGACATGTGACGGTACTGGTGGCGACCAACGTCGCGGCGCGCGGGATCCACGTCGACAACCTCGACCTGGTCGTCAACGTCGATCCGCCCACCGACCACAAGGACTACCTGCACCGCGGCGGCCGTACCGCCCGCGCCGGAGAGTCCGGCAGTGTCGTCACCCTGGTGACTCCCGGCCAGCGCCGCGACATGACCCGGCTGATGACCGCGGCCGGCATCGCCCCCCGGATCACCCCGGTGCGTTCGGGTGAGGCGGAACTGAGCCGCATCACCGGGGCCCAGGCCCCTTCCGGTGTCCCCGTGGTCATCACCGCGCCCGTCGCGGAACGCCCCCGCCGCTCCGCGGCTTCCTCCTCCCGGGGCCGCCGTGATCGCCCTGCCCAGGGGCGCGCCACCGGACGAGCCGGGCGGAACAGGGCGCAGCGGCCCGCCTTCGACTCGGCTGCGTAGAGGCATCGCTTCGCCCCATCCACGTAGAGGCATCGCCAGAAGGCACCCATCCCTCACCCCCCTCCATGGAGGCAGCTTTGACACCGGTTCAGATGCAGCGGCAACCGGCGGTTCGCTTCACCATGAGCGCAGTCGACGACAAGGAAGCGGCCGGACCCCGGGTCCGGGACGACATGACCGTCGAGGTCGCCCTGTCCCTCATGGCCGGTGCCCGTGTCGAGTTCCTGCTCCTGTGCGACGGGGACGATCAGTGCACGGGCGCGGTCACCCGGGCCGAACTCGCCGTTCACCGCAGCAGTTCCGTCTACACGGACCGGCTGCGTCTACGGGACGTCCTCGACGAGCCGTCCGCCTCGCCCGTCCTTCGGCCCGTCACCGGCGGGGCACGCGGCCGGGCACACGGCCGGGCCGCGGGCGTCCTCGCCCTCTCCCACTGATCCGGCTCACCCCGCCCAGCCCGTTCTCCTTCTCCCTGTGAGGGCATCATGCGCTGTGTCATCGCCCGGTACCCGTTCGACCTGAGCAAGAGCGGAGTGCTGGCCTCGATGAAGGGCCTCGCGCCCGAGATCGTGACGGGTGAGTCCGTGACGATCGGCCGCCGCCGCTACCCCGTCAAGCAGGTGGGCGAGGTCGTCACCCGACAGGACCGCCGCGACTTCACCGGCAGCGAAGTCATCCGGGCCATGACCCGCCTCGGCTTCACCTGCCATGCCCGCCCCGACGCCGCGCCCGTGCGGGTCTCCGCTCCGCTCCAGACCTCGTCGGCGCTGCTCGGCGCCGCCTGCCTGGACGGATGAGGACGGGCGGCAAAACCGCCATTCGGATTCCGATGAGGGCCCTGCCGACACACGTCGGCAGGGCCCTCATCGCCGTCCCGCCGCCCGCGACCCGCTGCCGCTGCCGCTGCCGCTGCCCGCGAACGGACCGGGCCACTGAGGCCCGCGCCACCTGACGGCCTTGCCCGGGAGGCCTAGCCGCGATACCGCCGCCCACGACGACTGCGTCACCCGTCGTTGCAGGTCACAGGCTATCTGTTCCCTCAGGCAGGTGAAATCTACTCTTGTCAGAGTAGACATTGGGCTCTGACCCAGTTAGCCTTTTCCTCGTCGACACAGGTCAAGCGAGACCCGGCAGACACGAACTGGCGGGTTGCAGTACATGAAGTTCGCAAAGCAGTGCAGTTCTGGTTCAAAGCAAGGACGGAGGACGCAGACGCCATCGGATCGCCCGGCCCGAGACGCACTCGGCCGGGTACCGCAAGACCCCGGATTGGAAGGTGGTCCCCGGTCACGCAGCCGCGATCCCCGCACCCCCCTTCTGCAGGGCTGGTAGCGGAAAACAGAAGGTCGGCAGAGCATTAGGGCCGACGGATGGTGTTGAATTTCCTTCGGGGCCCTGGTGCCGTACGGCACCAGGGCCCCTCGACGCGTTGCACAACGAGGTGACATGACAGCAGACAACCCCCTCAGTGATCGTCTGGACGACGATGACTACCCCGCATACACCATGGGTCGGGCCGCCGAGATGCTCGGCGCCACCCCGGCTTTCCTCCGAGCCCTCGGTGAGGCTCGTCTGATCACTCCGCTCCGCTCGGAGGGCGGACACCGCCGGTACTCCCGCTACCAGCTGCGGATCGCTGCGCGCGCCCGCGAGCTCGTGGACAAGGGCACCCCGATCGAGGCCGCGTGCCGCATCGTCATCCTCGAGGACCAGCTCGAGGAAGCTCAGCGCATCAACGCCGAGTACCGCCGGCGTGCCGAGCAAGAAGCGCCCGACGCTCCCCTTCCCGCTTCCGGCTGATCACGCGGGCGTGGCCCGGTCGGCTCGCACATGCGCGACGCCCGGCCGGCCGTGAGCGCCCGCCTGGGGCAGCAGACCGTGTCCCCCCGGTCAGCCTCCCGGCTGCGGGCGGCGGCGCCTGCGCGGTCTGCCCCTCACCATGATCTCGCCCGGGTGGGACTCGGTGCCGCCCGGAGCCGGGGCGGGATCACGCCCGGCGATACGGCGTCCACCCGCACGCGCGTCGGACCGAAGTCCGCGGCGCATCACGAGCGGGGTTCCGAGACCATCGCCAGTCGACAACTCCGCCGCGCCGGGGCCCATGCACTCGATCAGGTACGCCCGCCAACCGGCGGTCCGGCCCGACCTCGATATGCGCGGTCGCGACGGCGCCACTCGGTCGCCCTGCGGGCCGGCGCTCCCTGAGTCCGGAGGGGCTCCCCGGACGTAGCGATCTCCGGCCGACTGCGAAACTCAGAGCGGCTGCCCGCGCCACGCCACCGGCGGTGCGGCCCGGCACGCCGCTCTCACCGAGTGGTGCCGCGGCCGGGCAGCCGTCTGCGGATCGAGCATGACGGTCATCATGGGCGTCGGCCTGCCGTACGGCAGCGGGCTCGGCAGCGTCGGCCACGGCCGCGTGTCAGGCCACCGCGTTCAGCAGGTCGGCCGGCACATCGGGGCGCTCAAGGGCGATGAAGTGGCCTGCCCCGGGGACCAGTGTGAAGTCGGCGGCCGGAAGCAGCTGCCTGTTGGCTTCCCGGTCCGAGGGGCGGGACCAGTCCTTTTCGCCGTAGACGAGGTGGACGGGCGCCTTGATCTCGGGGTAGCGCGGGCGGGCTGCGATGAGGCTGGGCAGGGCCTGGTACACGGCCCGCGCGACGGTCGGGTAGCCGGGGCGGCTGCCCACCTGGAGGAGTTCGTCCAGGTAGTCCTCGCGCAGCGCGCTCTTGTCGCCGAGGCCCCCCTGAAGGATCGTACGGAGGGCCGGCTTGGGCTCCACCCCGGCGATCACCGGGCCCACTCCGGGCGCGAGAACACCGCTGACCACCACGCTTCCTGACCTACTACCTGGAGGCCAGCATCGGTTACTCGCCGATCGAGGCCGGTCTGTCGTTCCTGCCGATGGTCGGGGGCATCGTCGCCTCGTCGACCACGGTGCCTTCACTGCTGCTGCCCAGGGTCGGCCCGAAGGTCGTGGTCAGCGCCGGCTTCCTGGTCTCCGCGTCCGGTATGGCCCTGCTGACCCGGCTCACCCTGGACAGCGGCTACGTCGCCGACATCATGCCGGGCATGATCCTGCTGGGCCTCGGCATCGGTGCGGTGATGACCACCGCGTTCCAGGGGGCCACCGCAGGCGTGCACCACGAGGACGCGGGCGTCGCCTCGGCGCTGATCAACACCAGCCAGCAGGTGGGCGGCTCGATCAGTACGGCACTGCTGACCACCGTTGCCTCATCGGCCGCGACCGACTACCTGTCCTCGCACAAGCCGGGCGCACTGACCATGGCCCAGGCCGGGGTCGAGAGCTACACGGCCACCCTGGCGTGGGGCGCCGGGATCTTCGTGGTCGGTGCGGCGCTCACGGCGTTCCTGATGCCGAATTCAGCTCTGGCGCCCTCGGAGGGCGAGCCTGTGATCGCCCACTGAGCCTGAATCCGCCGTGGCGAGAAATGCCGGGCGGCACCGAGCGCGGCAAGGACGAAGAGCGCACCGCTTCCTCGCAGCGCGCATCGTAAACCGATCGGTTTCCAATCGGTCGGAATCGAGTTAACCTCGCCATATGACCACCGAAGCAATGGCAAGCTCCCGAGAGCGACTGCTGGAGGCAGCGGCCACGCTCACCTACCGAGACGGCGTCAACATCGGCGTCGACACGCTGTGCAAGGCGGCGGGGGTGTCCAAGCGCTCCATGTACAAGCTGTTCGAGAGCAAAGGCGAACTGCTGGCGGCGAGCCTGGAGGAACGCGCCTCCGCCTACGTGACGGCACTCCTGCCCGCGGCGGACGACAACCGTCCGCCCCGTGAGCGGATCCTGCACGTCTTCGAACAGGCGGAGGCGCAGGCGGGTGCGCCCGACTTCCAGGGCTGCCGGTACCTCGTCGTACAGATCGAGCTCAAGGATCCGAGCCACTCCGCGAGCCGGGTGGCCCGCCGGGTCAAGGAGAACCTGACGGCCTACTTCCGCGCCGAGGCGGAACAGGGCGGGGCGAGCGACCCGGACCTGCTGGCCCGGCAGCTGATCCTGGTCTTCGACGGCGCCAGCGCCCGTGCGGGGATCAAAGCCGACACGCAGGGCGGACTCGTCGCCCCCACGGTGGCCGCCATGCTCGACGCGGCGGACATGCGCTGACGCACCCCGGTCCGCAACGCCCCCTCACCTCCCGGCGTTCACGGGAAGCCCGATGGCCGTGAGCATGTTGCCGAGCATGCCACAGGCGAAGAAGCCTGCGGTCCGCTCGGCATCAGCGCCCAGCGACAGGTGCACGGTTTCCCAGATACTCATCCAGCCGGCCCGGACGACCTCACCGATCACGTCGTCCCCCTGCGCCTCGGCGGCCGCCACGGTGACGTATCCCTGCATCTGCATCAGGAGCGTTTCGGGGCACGTCGAGATCAGCTGCGCATAGGCGTCCGCCATCACCTGCCCGGCGCGCTCGCCTCCCCCCACCCCGTCGGCCGCCCTCTCGAAAGCCAGGCGAGTGTCTTCCGCGCTCCGCGTCAGGGCGGCGAGAAAGATCGCCTTCTTGTCCGGGAAGAGCCGGAAGAGATACGGCTGCTTGACGCCGACCCGGTCGGCGATCGCCGCGGTGGTGGTGCCGCGGTAGCCGGCGATCGCGAACTCGGCGATCGCCGCGCGAATGACGCTCTCTCGCCGCTCCTGCGCACTGACTCCGCCCATGGCCGCATCCCCTGCTTGAACCTGCACCGGTAAACCGATCGGTTTACTGTAACGGAAACCGATCGGTTTCGAATCGGAGTGGGAGTCCAGGATGACGACGGATCGGCCGGTGGCACTCGTGACGGGTGCGTCCTCCGCCATCGGGAGGGAAACCGCGCTCGCCCTCGTCGCAGCGGGTTTCCAAGTGGCCGCAACAGGCCGCGACATTTCACACCTCACCCCGCTCGGGGGTGTGACGCTCACGCGATCGAGGGTTACACCGAGTCCCTGGACCACGAGGTCCGTGACCACGGTATCCGGGCGCTCATCGTCGAACCCGCTTACACCAGGACCGGGTTCGAGGCCAACAGCGCGAAACCCGGCACCTCCCTGCACGTGTACGCGCGCGGCAGACCGTCGGCCGGGTGATGGCGGAGGCGGTCAGGGGCGGCGACGCCCCCGCTGTCGTCGCCAAGGCGATCGTGGCGGCCGCGACCGGCCCGAAGCCGAGGCCGCGCCACACAGCCGGCCCTGTGGCCGGACGCGCACGCGTCCTGCGCCGCCTCGCTCCCGCGCCGCGGTCTTCGACAAGCAGATCCGCAAGATGAACCAGCTGGCCGCCTGACCCGCAGGCGCTGCCCGGGGCCGCACCCACGAAGCCACCCCCAACTGGCGTGGCGGCTGAGCCAGATGAAACCGGCGACCGAGAGTCAAACGCTCACCAAGCCCTGACCGGTGCGGCCGCCCTGGCGGCCTGCTCGATCTTCGCGCAGTGGGCTGCACGGGCTTCCTCGTCGATCTGCGTCTCGTGTTCGGCGCGCACCCCGGTCCGGCCGTCGAGGCCCTCGCGCAGGATGTCGGCGTGCCCGGCATGCCGGATGGACTCGCCGAGGACATGGACGATGATGGCGAACAGGTTCGTGTTGAGATAAGGCTCCGGCCACCACGGCACGTGGCCGGGGGCGTCGAGGGGAAGCGCGGTGATCGTCGCGTCCGAGTGTTCCCACGTGCGCCGGTAGAACCCGACGATCTGATCGCGGGTCTCGTCCTCGGCCGCCCACAGATCGCTGCCGTCGGAGTCCTGCCACCGGGGCAGCGGTTCCGGGGAAGGCCGGTCGAAGACTTCGCCGAAGTACCTGGCCTCGACGGTGGCCACGTGTTTGACCAGGCCGAGGAGGTTGGTCCCGGTTGCGGTCAAAGGTCGGCGGGCGTCGTATTCGGACAAGCCGTCGAGTTTCCAGAGCAGCGCCTCGCGGTCCCGCCGCAGTCTCCCGTGCAGGTTGGCTTTCGCGAAATCATCGATCATGCGGCATGAGCCTGCCATGGGCTGCTCGTGGTCTCAAGATCCCGACATCCACCAATATTCCAGTGGGACTTCACCATTCGCGTTGGAGCGCTAAGGCTTGAGCACCGCCAGTACGTCGTCGAGCGAGACGTCGGCGGGGTCACTCATATCGGAGCCATCGAACGTCTGCCAGATGTAGGACGCCGTCCCGCTCTCCCGCAGCGGATGCAGGTCGGCCAATTCCGGATCGTCCCGGAATTTGTTGAAGGCCTCCTCGGACTCCCATTCCACGAGGAACAGAACCTGCCGTGGCGCGAGATCACCGGCCACGTTGTCCCGGAAGCGACCAAACGCCACCATTCGACCACCATACTGCGGAGCCGCTTCGGGCAAGCGACTGAAATACGCAAGGTATTTTTCCAGATCGACCACGTCAAACATGTTCAGGGCGTAAAACTTCTTCCTCACCTGCGAATTCGCGCTCATTGCCAATACCCTTTCCGGTCTCAGGAAACTGGTGTTCGTTGCTCCGGGGCCCGCGCAGGTCTACTTGGCGAGCTGGGGGTACAGCCCTGCCAGTTCGCCGGCCAGGCCCGCCTTGACCTGCCGGGAGATGTCGTCGGCGAGCACCTCGTACGCACCGGTCTCGACGCCGTCGAGGGCGAGTGCGGCGACGTCGCGCGGGTCGGACTTGGGTGCGTCGACGCCGGCCGCGAGGTCCGTGTCGACGTAGCCGACATGCAGCCCGGTCACCCCGATGCCACGCGGCTGGAGTTCGAGGCGCAGGGAGTTGGTCTGCGACCACAGGGCGGCCTTGGAGGCGCTGTAGGAGCCGCCGAGTGCGATCCAGGACAGCACGGAGTGCACGTTGAGGAGGTGGCCGCCGCCGTTGCGCTCGATCACCGGCACGAAGGCGCGGGCCACGAGGAGCGGGCCGTAGAAGTTGGTCTCGAACTCCCGGCGTACGTCGTCGATCGGGGAGTCGAGGAAGGACGCGCCGACCGATGCCCCGGCGTTGTTGACCAGCACGGTGACGTCCTGCGCCTGTGCGGCGGCGGCCGCCACGGAGGCCGGGTCGGTGACCTCCAGCGCCACCGGGACCGCGTCCGGGTGCGTCACGCCGCGCGGGTCGCGGGCCGTGGCGTAGACCTTGCCGGCACCGCGCGCGTACAGCTCTTCCACCAGGGCCTTGCCGATGCCGCGGCTGCCTCCGGTGACGAAGACGTTCGCGCCCTTCAAAACAGTCATGACTCTCCCCTGAGAACGAAAAACCGATCGGTTTCCAGAAGGGTAAACCGATCGGTTTTCCAACGCAAGCGCAAGTGTCATGGGGCGGGGAGCTCTCGGGAGCCTGGTCGTCGGTGGAGGCCTGGGCGTCGCAGACCGCGGGCTGGGTGCCGACCGGGGGACGCGAAGCGCTGTGCGATCCACAACGGCACCACTCCGGCGTGGGCCTGACCCGCACCGCCGAACCGCCAACCCCCCGGGCGTGCGAGCGAACTCGGCTGCCTGCCACATCCCCCCGGTGCGCAGGCGCCCACGCCCTGCCGCCCCCTCGGCAGCCTCAGACGCTCCGGACCTCAGCGACGTCCTACTTGCTGACAGCAAAACGCATCAAGGCATGCTCGTCGCCCTGCTTGATCCTGCCCGTCGTGTTGATCACCTCCAGCTTCCAACTGCCGCCGACCCGCACCGCCTTGGCCACGGCACAGCCGTTGTCCTGGGTGAGCATGCTCGGCCAGATGTCCGCAACCTGCTGCGAGCTGCCCCCGGTCGCGTCGTAGACCTTGAAGCTGATGTTGCGCGCCTTCTGGAACGAACTGCCCTTCTTGTACGCGGCGGCTACGAACACGATCGACGTGATGTTGGGTGGTATCCGGGCGAACTCGACGGTCACCGTCTCGTCGTCGCCGTCCCCGTGGCCGGTCTGGTTGTCACCGCTGTGCACCAACGAGCCGTTGCCCATCGGGTCGAGCGAGTCGAGACCGGCAAGGCGCACCGGGTCTCCGCCCTGGAGCGCGACGGCGATCAGGTCGAGGTCGGTGCCGGTCTTGCGGCGCAGCTTGCCCAGGACCCCGCCGCTGCTACCGGCGGTGGGATCCCAGGAAACGCCGATGGACAGGTGGGTCACTCCGTCCAGGTCCGCCGGGCCGTCTTCTTTGGTAAGCGTGATCATGTGTGGCACATCCTCGTGTCGAATGGACTACAACACGCAGAGTGTGCCCGGCACCTTCGCGGTTCCATGTGACGGGTCCGACCGAACCAGGACACCGCAGGTTCAGCGGAACAACCAGGTCAGTACCGCTGTCACCAGGAACACGACGACCGCCGCAAGCCAGACCGCCAGACGCGTCGGCCCCGAGGACCTGACCGACGCCCACTCCTCTTCCTCCCGCGACAGCAGCGCATCCGCGAACGCCCGGGCGGTCTGCGGTCGTTCGTCAGGTTCCACGGACAGCGCCGCACGAAGCAGTGTTTCGATGCCGTCCGGAACCCCCAGCTCCCTGGGAAGGGCCGGCGACGACGACGTCGACGCCTGCCGCGCCACAGGGACGGTGCGACCTCCCGACCCGAACGGCTTGCGCCCGGTCAGCAACTCGAAGGCGACGACACCGAGGGCGTACACATCGGCTCGACCGTCGAACCCGCCGGTCTGGAAGGCCTGTTCGGGCGCCATGTACGCGGGAGTGCCGGTGGTCACGGTCAGCCCCGACGCATCGGCCAGTTGCTTCGCGCTGCCGAGGTCCGCGACAAGTACGGCGGCGGGCGTGCGGCCGGCGTCGAGCAGGAGGTTCGACGGCTTGATGTCGCGGTGGATGACGCCCGCGTCATGGAGCACCTGAACCGCGTACCCGGCCTCGGCCGCGAGCCGGAGCGCCTCCGCGGGCCGGCAGTGCCCGGTCTGCTCGGCCAGCGTGCCGCCTCGGACGTAGTCCATGACGAAGTACGGCCGGTCGTCCTGGACGCCCACGTCGTGAACGCGCACGACACGGGGGCTGGAGATCCTGCGGAGCAGCCTCGCCTCCGCCAGGAAGCGCTGCCGTACATCGGCGTTCGACGCCCAGTTGTCGGCCAGCACCTTGACCGCGACATCGGTGTCGAGTTCGGGGTCGTATGCCTTCCAGACGGTGGCGAACGAACCGGCTCCCAGCCTGTCCTCGAGGAGATAACGACCTAGCTTCTGCATGTGGCAACATTTTTCTCGGGGCGATGGGGCGGAGGCGGAAGCGGCTGACCGTGGTCGGCTGTGGTCGGGAACCTCCGTGCGACCCAGTGGGGTCCGGATCTGACGATAGCGGGGGGACAGCAGCGTGCTCGAGGAGGATGAGCTGACGCACCTGGTGGCGTCTGCCCAGGCAGGTGACCGGGCGTCCTTGGACCGCCTCCTCACCAGGCTCCGGCCCACCGTCATGCGCCGCTGCTCCCGGTTTCTTCCGCACCACGCCGACGCCGAAGAGGCCGCGCAGGACGCTCTGTTGTCCATCAGCACGCATCTGCACGAGTACAGCGGGCGGGGCTCGTTCCTCGGTTGGGTGACAGTGATCGCGTCGAACGCCGCCAGGGCCACGTATCGCTCGATGCGCCGCCGTGCGGAGGACAGTCATGCGGTCGTTCCCGACGGTGTCGACCCCCGGACGACGAGCGTCATCGCGGGGACCCGCCTGGACCTGATGGAGTCGCTGGCGGCACTGGAGGAGCGGCACCCGGCCCTGGTGGAGTCCTTTGTGCTCCGCGATCTCGGCGACCTGACCTATCTTCAGGTGGCCGAGATCACCGACGCTCCTCTGGGCACGGTCAAGGACCGCATCCATCAGGCTCGTCGCTTCATGCGGGACCGCCTCGGCGGTGCCTTCTGAGACGCCCCGGCTTCCCGCTCCCCCTTCGCTCTCAGCTCGATCGCGGGCCGGGAGGTGCTGCCGTGCGGCCTCGGACGATCGTCGTCATCCTGGCGGTAGCCGTCGGACTCGGCCTGTTGACCGGCCGGTTCGTGCTGCCCGCTCCCGCTGCTCGGGCCACCCCGACGGTGACGCCGGGCGCTGCGGCGTCCCCGCCGGGCAGCGGCTCTCCGGCTCCGAGGCCCGCGAGCGGACCCATGACGAACCGGCACCTGCTGACAGCGGCCGAGTTCACGAAGGTCGGTCTCTCCAAGCGCATATACGTGCGGGACCGCGTCGGAGACGGCAACTACGCCAACGCGACCTGCACCGGCGAGAAGACCCTCGGCGAGACCCTGGGAGCGTACGACGCACACTTCCGCGGCCTGGTGACGACCAAGGACAGGGGCAGCGGCGACTCCACCGAGGCGGCGAACATCGGCGATCAGGTCGCACGCGAAGTCGCCGGCGACGCCGGAAGCCGGGCACTGGCTCAGAACTACGCCGAGCGCCTGCTGTTGGAGGAGGTGCCGTGCCAGAGCGAACCGGCCACGCACTGGGTCTACGGGCCGACGCACACGATCGACGTCGCTGGGGACATCACCGCGAGTTGGATGGGTGTCTACAGCGGCGATCTGAACACCACAGGGACCGCTCCACGGGGCAAGGAGCCGTGCGGAGGCGTCGCCGTACTCCGCAACGGCTCTCACTACGGGATCCTGGAGGTCGATGCCTGCCTGGGCTCGGCTGCGATGACGCGGATCGTCCGTGCGGCCGTGACACGGCTCTGAGACCACCCCAGGCCCACCGGCAGACGTGACGTGGATCACATCGACCGCGGCAGATCGCCATCCAACATCTCCCGTACCTCCGGCATCTCCCAGACGTATGACGACGCCAACCGCGTCGCGACCAGACAGGAGATGAGATGTTCGACAACCAGGCAGCCCACAGGAAGTTCGCGCCTCGCGGTCGCACCGCAGGAGCAGCCGCCTCCCTCGGTGCCGCACTGATAGCGATCGGCATCGGCGCGTTTCCCGCCGCCGGCGCGGACACGACTTCCGCGAGCCGGTCGGCGACCGCGTCTGCCGCCGCTCCTGCCGCACCCGGCCTCGGCTCCGCCGGCCTGATGCAGAGTGACGACTTCTTCCAGCAGGGCCTGGCCCCGGTCCGCGCGACGGTGGACCTGACCGGGAAGCAGGCTCTCTCGGCGTGCTCCGGCGAGGAGACGATGCGAGAGCTGACCAAGGGCAAGGCCGCCGCCTACGCCGACGTGACCTGGACCTTCGACACCAAGGGCACCTTGCTGACCGAATCCGCCGCGGACGGCTCCACCGACACATCGGCGGCGTCGTACGAGAAGCAGCTCGACAAGCTGGTGCGCGGCTGCCAGGACGAGCCTCGTGGTCACTGGTACTACGGCAAGGGGCACGCGATCACCGTCAAGGCCGGCGGGGGCAGTTGGTACCCGGCCTTCAACGGCGACGGCAAGGTCGCCGGCGGCGTCGCGGTGATCCGCAGCGGCCACAGGTTCGGCATCGTCGAACTCACCGGTCAGCCCAGCGACGACCCCGGCTACATGGAAGGCATCGCCGCCGCTGCCGTCAACCGGCTGGCCGACTGATCCGGTCCCGGTCGGTTCCGGGAGCTGTTCGGGCGGGTGCTGTGGTCGCGGGCCGCCGGAGCCGTGTTCCGAGTCAACCTCCAGTGGCCCTCCGCTGTCCGTTCCACGACGGCCGACGCGGGCGTGGCGGCCGGCGGCTCGCCGTCCACTGTGGTGATCGTCGGCTCCGCCTCGACCATGGCCGGGTCGGGGCGGAGACGAGGGGTCGGCGGGCGCCGACCGGGCGGCGCGGGCGGTTCCGGCGTACGGCCCGCGGAAGAGGGCGTCGTGCCCCGCCTCGACGCCGGTCCGGCAGGGCTGCTCGTCACCTCTTACGGTCGTGAGGTCGCAGTCCTCCGCGAAGCTTTGCTCAGGCGGGCCGGGTGGGGGCCCGTAGTGCGATCTTGTATCCGCCCTGGGGGGTGGGTTCGGCGGTGAGGGTGCCGTTGAGCAGTTCGGCGCGTTCTTTCAGGCCGATCAGGCCGTGCCGGGCGCTGGGCAGGGCGACGGAGGGGCGGGTGGGGGCGGTGTTGGTGACGGTGACGCCGAAGTGCTGCGCTTCGTGCCACAGGCGTACCTCGGCGCGGGCGCCGGGAGCGTGCTTGCGTACGTTCGTGAGGGCTTCCTGGACCGTGCGGTAGACGGTGCGCTGGGCGGTTGTGCTGATGCCGGGCGGGAGCCCGCCGGTCAGGGTGGTCTCGATGCCGCTGTTGGCGATCAGCTGCTGGAGGCCGGCGAGGGTGGGCTGGGGGGTGAGTTCGGTTTCCTTGCCGCCGGAGGCGCGCAGCAGGGTGACCATGTGGCGGAGTTCGTCGAGGGTGTTCACGCTCAGGGTGCGGATGGTGCGGGCGGCGTCGCGGGCGTCGGGGTCCTTGGCGGCGACCTGCAGGGCTCCGGCCTGTACGGCGATGAGGCTGACCTGGTGGGAGACGACGTCGTGCATCTCGCGGGCCAGTTGGGCGCGTTCGCGGGCGAGGACGGCCTGGGCGTACAGGGCGCTTTCGTGTTCGCGGGCCACTTCGACCTCGACGAGCTGACGGGCCACGTCGTGTCTGGCCTGCACGAGCTGGCCGAACAGGATCGGGGCGAAGGCCGTGGCCAGCGTGTAGACGAACTGGACGAGCGTCCAGGTCCGGTCGCCGGAGAACGAGTCGGACAGGGGCCAGACGAGGGTGCTGGCCGCCGCGTTCAGCAGGGCGCAGCCGGCCAGCAGCGGGCGGTTACGGGAGCACGCGGCCAGTGTGTACAGGGTGGCGATCGGCGCGACCGCCACGTCCATGAACAGGGTCATGGGCAGTGTCAGCAGGAAGGCGGCCAGGGGAAAGCGCCTGCGCAGGAACAGTCCGGCGCACCCGAGGGCGGCGCAGGCCCACATGAACGGTGTCGCCTCGTCGTAGAGGTTGATCCAGGCGTCGAGCGCGGCGAGCACCACGAGGCCCGCGTCGACGGCCCAGGGCGGCATCCGCCGCCACAGTGCCTGCCCCGTGCTCATCGCCCGTTGTTCCGTGCCGTGTCGGCGCCGTCGTCGCTGAGCAGTCCGGCGCGCTCCGCGAGGAGCGCCGCCTGGACACGGCTGGAGACCCGGAGCTTGGTCAGGATCGAGCTGACGTGGTCCTTGACGGTGCCCGCGCTCAGATGGATGCGGGTGCCGATGTCGGCGTTGGACAGTCCTTCCGCGATCAGGACGAGGACGTCACGTTCGCGGTCGCTGAGCAGATTCACGCGCGCCACGTCCGCGTCCTGGGGCGTGCCCGCCCCTGGATGGCCGCGCAGCAGAGCCCGCGAGGCTTTCGGGGACAGCACCACGCCGCCCGCGGCCAGAGTGCGTACGAGGTGGGCGAGTTGTTCGGGCTCGGTGTCCTTGAGCAGGAAGCCCGCGGCTCCGGAGCGCAGCGCGGTCAGGATGTACTCGTCGGTGTCGAAGGTGGTCAGCATGGCCACCGTCGGCGGCTCGGGCAGCGTCTGGATCTCCCTCAGGACGGTCAGGCCGTCCACGTCCGGCATGCGGATGTCGAGGAGCACGACGTCCGGGTGCTCGCGCCGGATCACGTCGACGGCCTGCGCTCCTTCCGCGGTCGCCACGACCTGGATGCCGTCGGAGGCGTTCAGGATCAGCTCGAACCCGGACCGCACCAGCGCCTCGTCGTCCACCACCACTACCCGGATCACCGGCGTTCCGCCTCACACTCGTCTGCTCTGTCCAGCTTCTCGGCGGCCCGTACACCCCGCATGGGGGCGTCCACGTTCTCCTACGGTGATCGCCTGCCGTCGACAGTACGTCCGGCACGGCGCGCGACGGTGCCGCCGCCGTGGACACCCGCCACCCGGCAGGCCGGTTCCAGCCGCTCGGGGGGAGCGCTCCGGCTCGTCGGCGGGTCAGTCATGCCCGCCGGTACCCGCGTCATCCTCTCCGCGGTCGTGGTGGCCAACGCCGTCATCTCACAAGGCAGTCGGCCGGCCGGGCCCGCTGGTCGGCGGGGCGGTCCCGGCCGGTCGGCGGGGGTGTTGCCGAAGCCTGCCGGATGGGCCGTCTTCCGACGGCGCCGAAGGATTCCGTGTATGACACGGACACAGCCGCCGCAGGAGACACCTGATCCGCAGCAGAACTCGCCTTCACGGCCCCGAACCTCGCCCGAGTCCGCCGGGCAGCGCCCCGGCGGTCCCTCGATGGGACGCCTGGTCGGAGTGGACCTGGCACGAGCGCTGGCGGTGTTCGGCATGTACGTCGTGCACATCGGCCCACCGCTGTCGGCCACACACGGCGTCGCCGGCTGGGTCCGCTACCTGGCCGACGGCCACTCTTCGGTCCTGTTCGCCACCCTCGCCGGGTTCTCGCTGATGCTGATCGCAGGCCGCTTCGAGCCGAGGACCGGACTGGCCGGCCGGCAGGCGAAAGCCCGGATCGCGATCCGCGCCGTGATCCTGCTGGCGCTGGGCACCGCCATGGCGATGGAATACGGCGGCGTGATCATCCTGGGCTTCTACGGCGTCTACTTCCTCCTCGCCCTGCCCCTGGTGCGGCTGAGCGCGGGGGCCCTCGCGACGATCGCGGCGGGGCTCGCGCTCGTGACGCCACAGCTGGCGTTCGTCCTGACGGCGCGGCTGAGCGACTCCGTCCAGCAGAGCGTCAACGCCTACGACCCGCTCCACCGGCTCAGCGAGGTGGGGGTGCTCGATCTGCTGCTCACGGGCTTCTATCCGACGATCACGTGGATGCCGTTCGTGATCGCCGGCATGACGCTGGCTCGCCTGGACCTGTCGGCGGCTGCCGTCCAGCGGCGCCTGGCCGCGCTGGGCGCCGGCCTCGTCGTGGGGGCTTACGGCTTGTCCCTGCTGCTGGCGGGCAAGAACGCGTTGAGGAGCACGGCGGAGGACATGCCGTCGTCCGGTGGCTCCGGGACGGCGTCCATGGGCAGCGGGTCCATGGAACACCGGCTGTCGTTCTCGGATCTGTTGTCCGCCGGGCCGCACAGCGGCACCACGTTCGACATCATCGGCAGCGTGGGCGTCGCGATCCTCGTGATCGTGGGCGCGACGGTGCTGATGGACCGCCTGCCGCGACTGCGCCGCCTGGCGAAACCGGTCATCGCCGTGGGCACCATGTCCCTGACGGCCTACGTCGGCCACTTCGTCGCACAGTCCGTGCTGTCGACCCCCGCCGGGACCGGCACCCAGCAGTCATGGGTGCCACTGCTCATGTACGTCCTCGGGGCGACCGTGTTCGCCACGATCTGGTCCCGCTTCTTCCGCCGCGGGCCCCTGGAGCATCTGCTCAACACCGCGACCAGGCCCGCCAAGTACGTGCGGTGAGGTCCGGCCGGGGTGGCTCGGCTCCCTGCCCCATCCCGGCCGGAACGGTCTGCCCGGCCCGCAAGGGGAGGAACCTCCCACAGCTGCTCCTGGTCCAGGAACTGCTGCACGCGCTGTCAGGTTGATCACGACGCCGCGTTCGTCGCTCGGCTCGCGCCTTGTCGCTGATGCCCGGCCAACTCGTCCGCGTGCGCAGCAGGGCGGCGTGGAGGGAACACGGCGCCCTCCCCGAACCCACGCGCTCCACCCACCTCACCCGACTCCTCGGACCACACCACCCGAAATGAGAGATCCCCAACGGAGTCGTTCAAGGGAGGGGAGGATTCAAAGGATTCCTTTCCTACGTGGTCGGCCGCGCACCGCGTCAGCGGCTGCGGGCACCGGCCCGCACGGGGGCCTTGGGGGCGTGGGCTCAACGGGCCGGTTCGAGGGGCCCTCGTGGCGTGTGCGCGCACGATGTCATCGCGGAGTTCAGGGCGTACGACGGCCAGGAGTCGCCTGCACACAGGGAAACCGGGGCGACCAAAGCCGGCGAAGGAGGCGGCGGGGCCGGGGCCGGGCCGGCGGAGACCCCACACCGAAGGAGATCTCCGATCGCCGGTTCAGTGGACCAGTGAGGCCGCCCGCGTGGCGACGATGTGCACCCCTGCCTCGTACAACTCGGGACGGACGACGAACAGGACAGCGGCGCCCGCCGCCAGCGTCAGGCCGAGAAGTTCCCGCAGCCCGCCTTTGCGGGGTGTGACGTCACGGCCCGCCGGGCCGGTGTCGGCCGATGTCCTGAGGCCGGTCTCGGGCTCCTTGTTGCGAACATGCTGTGTCATGCCTCCAGCCTGGAAGCGCGACCGCTTTCCGCACATCCGGCGACTGTCGGGTCCGCCCCCGCCGAGTGGCTGGAGAGGACCGGCCTGGAGTAGGAGCCGTCGGGGTCACGATGCGGGCCGGTCAGGGACCGGGCGATGGCCGTCGAGCCGGCGCCGTGGAGCAGAACGCTGCCGAGCACCGTCAGGGTCATGGCGTACAGGGCGGTGTCGGCGTACGGCCCGTCCGGCAGAGCGTTGAAGGCGAGCAGGCCGAACACGATGGAGGTGGTGCCGCGTGGTCCGAGCGCGCCGACCATGAGCCTCTCTCGCCAGGTGAACGTCGAGCCGAGGAAGGCGAGCATGATCGGAAGGATGCGCACGACGGTGAGCGCGGCGACGCAGAGCACGACGGTGGGCCACTGGACGCCGTCGCCCACGGCGAGCACCACGGCGTTGCCGAAGAAGAACCACATGCACATCGTCATCATCGAGTTGGTGTCCTCGATGAGCTGGAAGTCCGAGGCGTGGGGAGCCGAAGCGCCCCGTCGGCGGACCGGCGCCTGTCTGACGTAACGGAAGGCGATCCCGCACACGAACGAGGCCACGAAGCCGTTGCCGTCCATCGCGGTGGTCACGGTGTAGGCGAGCAGCGGTGTGACCAGCACGACGATCCGCCGGGACTGCTCCGTCATCCACTCCGCGCGGTCGGCCAGGTTGATCAGCCACGCCACCAGCGCCCCCACCACGAAGCCGGCCACGAGGGCCTTCAGCGCGAACGGCACGGCCGTGCCGAGGGCTTGCACGGGCGTGCGGGTGACGGAGTCGGTGCCGACGAGGATCAGTGCGAACAGGAAGAGGGGCGACACGATGCCGTCGTTGTAGCCGCTCTCCACGTTGAGCACGCTGCGCACCCTCGCCGGGATACGCCGGTCGCGGACCAGCGTCTCGGCCGGGGCGAAGTCGGTCGGGACGACGATGCACGCGATGAGCAGCAGCAGCGCCACCGGCAGCCCGGGCAGCAGCAGCGTTCCCAGCAGCACCATGGTGATCAGGCTCAGCGGCAGGGCCACCAGCAGCGCCCGCGCGGCGGAGCCGGGGTCGTTGCCGAACAGCCGCCCGCCCGGCAGCTCGGTGGCGTCGACGAACAGCAGGACGGCCAGGATGACCTCGGCCACATGCTGAGCGACCTCGGAGTTCAGGGTGACAGCGATATGGCTGTGGGTGAACACCCCCGTGACCACGCCCGCGAGCACCAGCACCAGAGGAGCCCGCACATGCCGTTGCTCCAGCCGCCCGGCGACCAGCGACCAACCGGCCACCACCGTGGTGATCACAATCAGGACAGAGATCATTTGAATCCGCTTCAGAACTGGGAACAGGCCGGCGGCCGCCCCGCCGGCGGAGCCTGCCCCACCACAGACAGGGGCCTCTCATCCCAGCGCACCGTTCACTGAAGGTCACTCCGCCGGTCGGCGGGATCCGCACCGCCGACCGGCTGGAACCCACCATCCTGCAGACGGGGTCGCCGGCCGTGAACCCCGGCGGCCGTGCAGCTGTGGGACGCGGCGGCCCGCCGAAACCCCAGGCCGGTGACCTGGGGTTTCATCGTTTGTCAGGGCCGATTCGGGGGCGCTCGGCAGGAATGCCGCGGTTTCCTCGCCGTGAGCCACGCGGTGGGTGACCAGGAGACTCCCTCTCGGCGGTGGCCATGTGAGGGTGACAAGCCGATCGTCGACGACATCGCGGGCCCGGCCGGAGTCGCCCGGCTTCACCGGGGCGTTCCGTACCCGTGGATCCCGGGGACGATGAGCGCTCCACCTGTCTGTCCGGCCTGGTCGATGTCGGCGTCGGCCAGGCCGAGTCGGAGCTTGAGGCCGAGCTTCCCGACCGTGTCGTAGAGCCACTCCGGGACCGTGTCGGGTGTGAGGTGGAGGCGGAGGGCCGGGGGCAGGGGGATGCCTTCGACGCCGGAGAGGGTGCCCGTCAGGCTCTCGACGTACATGGTGATGCGGCCGCCTCGCAGCGTGGACGTCGAGCCGGGGGCTCCGTCGATGTGCTGGATCTGCGGGCCGTCGGGTACGGCCATCCGCAGGTCGCGGATCGTGACGGCCGCCGCGGAGAACTTGAGCACCCGCTTGGGCCCGGCGGCCGTGTCCACGGTCACCACGCCACCGAAGACGAGGTCGCGCAGGTCGAGGTGACTGCCCTTCAGGTTCCAGGACTCGGCGGCGAATCGACCGGCACCCGCGTCCTCGGGGGCTGCGAGGCCCCTGATGTCGCAGGTGCGGGCGGCTGCGTCCGTGGGCTCCGGCCGGGCCGACGGCTCGGTGGTCCGGCGGCCGGAGGTGGAGAGGGCAGGGGGCGTGGTCGGCGGTGGGCCGGTCGGTGGCGTGGCCGAGGACGGGTCTGACGGTTCTGTGCCCGACGACGAGGCCGGCGATTGCGTGGCGGGCGGCGTCGGAGCAGCCGAGGCCGGTGAGGGGCTCGCGCCGGGCGTCGGGCCTTGTCGCGCGGTGCCGCCGCTGAAGAGAGAACCGAGGATGCCTTCGAGGCCGGTGGAGGCGGCGCGCGAGCTCGGCGTGGCGGTGGGAGGGGGCGTGGGACTGGGGACCGGCGCTGTTCCTCCGTCAGCCGCGTGGTCCGACGGCTCGGCCGACTTGTCGGCCGAGCGGGCACTGGGCGCGGTGGGGGCAGCGGACGTAGAGGACGCAGTGGTACCGGGTGTGCCGGGGACAGCGGAGGTGGACGGGTGGTCGGGGCGGGCGCAGTCGGCGCCGCCGGGCGTCTCTTCGGGAGCCGAATGAGCCGCGGTGGCACCGGCGTCGACCGCGGGTGGACGCTGACCCGCCAGGACGAGGACGGTCGGCAGCGCGGTCAGTGCCAGAGCCTTCCCGATCGGGAGGCGCAGACGGGTCAGCGCGGACGGACGGGGAACGGCGTGGCGGCCCCGCGTCGGCCGGGCACGGTGGGGCTCCACGGCCTCGCCGCCGAGGTCGGGCGACTGGTCGGTCATTCCCCGGCCCTCCCCGAGGGCTCCTCGGTGTCGTCGGACGGGTCCACCGGGCCCCACGCCAGAGCCAGGAGCCCGCCCGTGGCCGCGAACAGCGTGCCGAAGACGAATCCGCCGAAGTTGGAGATGGGCAGCGCCAGCACGCCGAGGAAGACGGCGACGCATCCGGCGAAGAACCTGATGACCGGCTGGAACCAGAGGAGCCCGCCGAGGACGACCAGCGTCAGACCGATGGCCAGGGACCCCGCCCCGGCGGTGGTGGACATCGCCACGGACAGGGCGCCCAGGGAGAGGTTGAAGTAGGGGAAGTAGATGATCGGCGCGGCGGCCAGGAGGACCAGCAGGCCCGCCCAGAAGGGGCGGGTGCGCCGCCAGGCCCGGAAGTCCCGGCGCGCGCGAACGAGGCCGCTGTCACTGTGGGGGCGCGCGGGAGCGCCGGCACTCGTCATGGGGAGGGTCCCAACTCGTCAGCGTTGTGAGGGGGGCGGGGCGTGGTCAGAAGCAGTCGTGGCGGCCGGCCGCGATGCCCATGTGCAGGCCCGCGAGTTCGAACGTCCCGGCAGAGGTCGCCCAGACCTTCTGGTGGGCGTCGATGATCTCGATCGAGTCCGCCTGCTGGGCGTAGCCGTCGGGATCGACGTGGTCCTTGGGGTTGACCTGGCCCTTCGTGATGGAGCCGGTGGCGACGCCGATGTCGACGTTGTGGAAGGTGCCGCTCTTCGCCTGGAGGTCGGTCATGTCGATGTACAGGTTCTTCGCCTTGACGGCGGTGCCCTCGCCACCGGCCTTGAGCGTCATCGTGTAGGTCCCGAGCACGGGGATGTCCACCGGCACCGACTGGCACATGTCGGTGATCTTCGCGTTCCTGAGGGCCGAGACGGAGACGGGTATGTGCTTGCCGTTCTTGGCGACGTCCACCGTCGCGTAGTTGGCGAATCCGGAGCCGCTCAGCGAACCGGCCGAGACCTTGAAGTCGGAACCGGAGATGCTGAACGAAGCGGCCAGCGCCCCCTGGGCCATGGAGATGGCGACAGCCGCCGTGGCGGCCACCGTCGGCACCGCGCCGATGGCGAAGCGCTTCCAGTGGGTTCTGCCGATTCGCTGGGACATGGGTAGCCCTCCGTTGTCGAGGCGGGATTACTCGATAGCTCCGCTACCGAGTGCCCGATAGTGGCACTATCGAGCTCGGTGGGGCAACCCCCGGTAACGCGATACTGGAGGGACAGTTGAGCGTGAGGGAGCGCATGAGGATTTCAGAGCTCAGCCGACGGTCCGGGGTGCCGGTGGCGACCATCAAGTACTACCGACGGGAGGGGCTGCTCCCCGGGGGCCGCGCGCTGAACCCGACCACGGTCGAGTACGACGAGGAGCACGTCCAGCGGCTGCGCCTGATCCGTTCCCTCATCCAGCTCGGCGGGCTGCCCGTCGCCCGCGCCCGCGAAGTACTCGAAGCCGTCGAGCAGCCCCTGGACGCGTTCGAGACGCTGGCCGTCGTCCACCACGCCCTGCCCGTACCCGCCGCGGAGACGAGCGGGAAGGACGGGAAGGACGGCGCCCGCCGGGACGAGGAAGAACCCGGGGGTGCCGCGGGCGAGGCCGCATCCGCCGGAGCCGGCGCGAGGGTCGAGGCTCTCATCGAGAACATGGGCTGGCGGATCTCCGACGCGTCACCGCACCGCCCGGCACTCGCCGAGAGCCTCGCGGTGCTGAGCCGCCTCGGCACCGACTACACGACGGACGACCTCATCCCCTACGCGCGGCTCGCCACCTCCACCGCGGACCTGGACTTCGCGCAGCTCGAAGGGATCGAGGACCACATCGCCCTCGCCGAGCGGGCGGTGGTGCTCAGCGTGCTGTTCGAGCCGGTCGTCAGGCTGCTGCGACGCCTGGCCCAGGAGGACGCGAACCATCGCCGCCATGACCGGAACGCGTGCGGGCGGGGCGAGGGGACGGGAGAGTAGGTCCCTGGAGCGCAGGCGGAGTGCCGCCACGGCGGAGTGCCGCCACCTCCCCGGGCCGCTGCGGACCCACGGACGCCTGCCACGTAAGCCCCTGGGCGGCCTGCCGCACAAACCCCCGGAATTGCCCGCGCGGCAAGCCACCGGAGCAGCCGGCGACACGGCCCTCCGGCAGGCCGCCGGGTCACCGGCATCTCGCTCACAGCGGTTCAGCCCGCGGCGTCGGCCGTCGACAGGTCGGTCTCGTCGGCAGGTCGGTCTCGTCGGCAGGTCGGTCTCGTCGGCGCCGACCGGAGGTGGAAGCGCGCCCGTGGTGCCGAGCCCACCGCGCCACCGCGGACGGCGTACGTACCGTGCTGCGGGTCCGCGCCCCAGAAGCGTGCCGACCGCACGGGCAGCCAGGCGTCAGCGGCGTGCGGCGCGGTTCGTCTCGACGACGTCCGCCTGCGCGGGCGTGCCCCCGAGGGCGACCGAGCGCTCCGGCATGCTGTCGCGGACGGCGCGTGGCCCTGCCCGGTCCGCCGGGACCAGGGCCGGCCCGAGTTCGTCCACGGCGAGTGCGGTCAACTCGCCCCCACTCGAACCCCTCCCCTCGGGCTTGCATACTGAAACCGATCGGTTTACGGTGGCGAAACTGATCGGTTTCTCGCCCGTGGTGGCGAGCCTCGTACCCGCATCCCCAGGAGCACGGATGACAGCCGCACGCGCCGAGGGGCAACCCACTCGTCCCCCGCTTCCGGCGAGGCTGGCGGCCCACCCGTCGGTACAGGCCGTACTCGCCCGGCGGGCGGAGGCCGGAGAAGCGGACGGCCCGCCGCCGGTGATCGACGCGGCCTGGCTGCGCGAGCTGTGCCTCGCGGCCGGGGCGGACGACGCCGCCGCGGTCAGCCTGGACCACCCCGACCTGACCGGCGAGCGCGAGCCCGCACAGTCCGCGCTGCCCGGCACCCGCACCCTGATCGCGATGGCGGTCCGGATGAACCGCGACAACTGCCGCTCCCCCGCCCGCAGCGTGGCCAACCAGGAGTTCCACCAGGCCGACGAGCAGGCCAACCACGCCGCCCGCAGCGTCACCCGGGCACTCCAGGACGCCGGATACCGTGCGCTCAATCCCTCCGTCGGCTTCCCCCAGGAGATGGACCGCTTCCCCCGCGAGCGGATCTGGGTGGTGGCACACAAGACGGTCGCCGTGGCCGCCGGACTCGGCGTGATGGGCCTGCACCGCAACGTCATCCACCCGAAGTTCGGCAGCTTCGTCCTGCTCGTCACCGTCCTGGTGGACGCCGAGGTGAGCGAGTACGGGCAGGCTCTGGATTACAACCCCTGCATCGACTGCAAGTTGTGCGTCGCCGCCTGCCCGGTCGGCGCCATCGCCAAGGACGGCGCCTTCGACGCACTGGCCTGCACCACGCACAACTACCGCGAGTTCATGAGCGGGTTCACCGACTGGGCGCAGACCGTGGCCGACAGCGAGGACGCCGCCGACTACCGCTCCCGGGTCAGTGATTCCGAGAGCGCCTCCATGTGGCAGAGCCTGTCCTCACCGCCCGGCTACAAGTCCGGCTACTGCCTCGCCGTCTGCCCCGCAGGCGAGGACGTCCTCGGCCCCTACCTGGACGACCGCAAGAGCTTCATGGACACCGTGCTGCGCCCGCTCCAGGACAAGAAGGAGACCCTCTACGTCCTGCCGGGCTCCCACGCACAGGAGTACGCCCGGCGCCGCTTCCCCCACAAGCCCGTCAAGGAGGTCACCGGCGGGTGGCAGCCCCCGGCGAGGCGTTCCACGTCCACCGACCGGGAGACACGTACGTCATGAGCGGCAGTCACCCCTTCCGCGTCCTGCGCGCCAAGCCCCTGTGGATCACGAACGGCGTCATCACCGGCGTACTCGCGCTGCTGTTCACCGTGTTCTACGTCGGCGCGAACATCGATCCGGCCGGTCACATGAAGCACCTGCCCGTCGGTCTGGTCAACGCCGACAAGGGAGTCGCGGTCGGCGGCCAGCGGGTCGACCTCGGGGCGCGGATCACCGGGTCCATCCAGAGGTCGGCTGCGGCCGGCGACAAGATCGACTGGAAGGTGCTGGACGAGAGGGAGATGAAGGAGGAGCTCGGCAAGGGCAAGCTGTTCGGCGCGCTCGTCGTCCCCGCCGACTTCACCTCCTCCGTCACCGCGCTGACCGGCCCCGCGGCCACCGGAACCCCGGCCCGCCCCACGCTGACGGTGCTCACCAACCAGTCCGCCGGCAGCCTCGGCTCCGGCCTGGCCCGTACGGCGACGACCCTGGCGGCCGAAGACGCCTCCCTCCAGGTGGGCAAGGAGCTGACCGCGCGGATCGGGACCGCGCGGGCGAAGCTGCCCGCCGCGGCCCGCCTCCTGCTCGCCGACCCGGCCGCCGTCACGGTCGAGGACGGCCATCCCCTCGGCTCACACAGCGGGCTGGGCCTGACGGCGTTCTACTACGCGCTCGTCCTGGTCGTCTGCGGGATGCTCTCCGCCAACGTGATCAGCGGCCAGGTCGACCACGCCCTCGGCTACACCCACAACGACATGGGCCCGCTGCGGCTGCACCGCCCGCTGATCCGGGCGACCCGGGTACAGACCCTCGCCATCGGCAGCACCCTCATGGCCGGACTGTCCCTGCTGATGGGCACCCTGATCATGGCCGGCGCGGTCGGCATCATGGGCATGGACGCCTCCCATCTGCCCCTGCTGTGGCTGTACTCGGTGTGCGCCATCGCGGTCTCCGGGATCAGCGCGCTCACCCTCCTCGCGGTCTTCGGCACACCCGGCATGCTGCTGGTCACCCTGTTCTTCATCGCGATGGCGGTACCGACGGCCGGCGCCACCACCCCCATCCAGGCGCTGCCCGGCTTCTACCGCTTCCTCGCGGAGTTCGAGCCGCTGCGGCAGATCACCGGCGGCATCCGCTCGATCCTCTACTACGGCGCCCAGGGCGACGCGGGTCTGACGCGGGGCTGGATCATGATGGCCGCCGGTCTCGTGGCGGCCGGGCTCTTCGGCTTCGGCGTACTGGGGTGGTACGACCGCAGGGGACTGCACCGCGTCCCGGCGGAGACGAAGCCCGGGAAGACCGCGGTCCCGGCGTAGCGGCGGGTCACCCAGGACGGGCCATTACTCGGAGTGGCCCGGTGTGTGGCGCGCGGCCGGGGACGACGGGCGCGTACACACCATCACGGCTCGGCGACGGTCTTCCCCCGGACCGTCGCCGAGCCTCCTCCCGGGCATCTCCGACAACCCCGGGAAACCGATCGGTTTTCAATTCCGTCCGCTTCGGGTTAACCTCGCGGTATGACCACCGCAGTGAAACCGAGCCCCAGGGAACGACTTCTGGAGGCGGCGGCCACGCTCACCTACCGCGACGGCGTCAGCATCGGCGTCGAGGCGCTGTGCAGGGCGGCAGGGGTGTCGAAGCGCTCCATGTACCAGCTGTTCGAGAGCAAGGACGAACTCCTCGCCGCGAGCCTGAAGGAGCGCGCCTCCGCCTACGTGGCAACCCTCCTGCCCGCGGCGGACGACGGCACATCACCCCGCGATCGGATCCTGCACGTTTTCGAGCAGGTGGAATCGCAGGCCGGGGCGCCCGAGTTCCGAGGCTGCCGGTATCTGGCCGTGCAGATCGAACTCAAGGACCAGAGCCACCCCGCGAGCCGGGTCGCCCGTCAGATCAAGGCGAATCTGACGGCCTTCTTCCGCGCCGAGGCCGAGCAGGGCGGTGCGGGCGATCCGGATCTGCTGGCCCGGCAGCTCAGCCTGGTCTTCGACGGCGCCAGCGCCCGCGCGGGAATCCAGGCCGACGACCTGACCGGGCTCGTCGCGCCGACCGTGACCACCCTGCTCGACGCGGCAGGCGTGCGCTGATCCGTCGCCCTTCCGGAGCACTCCGTCACCGCCCGGCCGTCGGGGAAAGCCCCATGGCCGCAAGCACGCACTCGTCACCGCGCACCTCGGCGGCCGCCACGAGGGCGTCTCCATGAAGATCGCCTTCTTGTCCGCTTCCGTGTCGCGGCGACGTTCACCGCGTCGGCGAGGTCGAGGGCGCGGTGGCGGACACGGACGGACCGGGCGGCGCCCAAAGCGGTCCTCCGTGATCTCCGGCAGGACGACACGCCCCCGGCTCATCCAGCGCCGCAGGTCGTCGACCGCGCCGAGGGCAGCCTCCCTGCCGAGCTCACGCGTCGCCAGGGCCTCGCGATGCCGGCCGCCCGGTCTCCGTCTCGAAAGACCGGGGCAGGGTCGAGACCGGCCGCCGTGGCCGCCGTGGCCCCCGCCCGCGGGCTTCGTGCTGACCGAGCCTGCGGTCAGGGCTGGTCGGGCCTTCGGCTGCCGACTGGAGAGGTCCGCGGCGTGTGGTCCGCTCCGGTGCGTTCAGACCGCGTGACCGCGGCGGAGGACCCCCGCCTCCTCCGCCAGGCGTTGCGTGTTGCCCATGCTGCCCATGACGATGACCTGGAAGGCCGCGCCGAAGTAGGCGCCTACGAAGCGGGAGATCCTACGGGTGCTGCTGCGCATGACGGGTTGCCTGCCTTCCGGGTCCGTGAGGTGCTGTGCGTCCAACGGGCTTTCAGGTGTCACCAGTTGGTGGCGTCATTCATCGACTGCTGCCAGTACGTGACCTTCAGCGAGTCGTCGACGTACACACCCTTCGCCGGCAGCGACGGGTGGGCACCCGCGCCCACGCTCCCGCTCATGGAACGGCCCTGGAAGTAGACCGCCAGCGACTTCGCGGTGTGGCCGTTCGAGCCACTGCCGTCCGTGGCGGACAAGCTCACGGACGCATAGCCGGACTGACCCGGCTCCAACGTGACAACCGCCTGCGGCTGCGAGTCCTCGATGACCGGAGGCACCGACTGCGCCTCACCGAAACGCACGGCCGGATAGCCGTAGAGGAAACAGGTCCTGCTGCCGGTGTTGGTCACCGTCAGCAGCATGTGGTTCACCGGACGGTTCAGCGGCGCCGCGACCGTCCTGGTGTCGGACCCCTCGCAAGTGACCGGCTTGCCCGACGCGCCGGACGCCTTCGAGGCGGAGCCGTCGGCGGCGGGCTTCGAACCGGTGGTGGACCCGCCGGTTGACCTGCCGCCGGAGGAGCCCGTCGAACCCGTTGAACCGGTCGAACCCGTTGAACCGGAGGCAGCACCCGACGAGGCCGCGGCGGAGGAAGAGCTCGTGGAGGTGGTCGCCGCCGCGCCCTCGTCGTGGGCGCCCGTTCCGTCGTTGCACGCGGTCAGGGAGAGCGCGGCGAGAACGGCGGTCGCGGCGGCGGCCGCGAGACGGGTGCGGGAGGTACGGAGACCGGACATGTTGCTGTGCCCCTTCGGTGTTCGGGTGGGGTGGTGAGCGGATGACCGAAGCTTGTGAGGTGATCCGTCCCAACCGCCACGCCCAGCGGGGTGTTAGGGACACTGGAACGCTGAAACCCACTCTGACCAGGGAGAACACAGTCGGCCTGGAACGGGCGAATGGGATGCGGGGACTACGGGAACCCCGGCGCGCGGGCATCGGGCTGTTTCTCGTCCGACCCGCTATTGCACAGCTGTGACGCCAGGCGCACAGCTCCGTCACCCCCCGGGGGAAGACTCCTCTCATCGCGAAGGGCGGCAAGCCGAGTGGACCGGTTCGGGTCCCGGGGACGGCGGGCGGTTCCCGCGAGACTCTCGTCGCAGCGTCATTCACATTCCTGGGGGAACCTCGATGTCCGCTCGTAACCGCCGGAGCACCGCAGCCGTCATCACGGCAGGTGTCGCCGCACTGCTCGCCCTCAGTGGCGCTGCCGCCACCGCGACGGCCGCTCCGTCCTCCGGCCGCGACGCAAAGGCCGGCGCCGCGATGGTCGCCGCGTCCGCGTCCGCCCACACGCTCACCGTGCCCAGGGGCCTCACCATCAGCGACGGCACCCGCCGCGTCTGGGTCGACGGCAAGTCGATCGACTTCGGCACCGTCGTCCGTGACCTGGCCTGGAACCCCAGCGGCACCAAGGCCGCCTTCATCGACGGCCACGGCAACCTGGAGGTCTCCGACCCCGACGGCGGCCACCGGGTGACCGTCGCCGCCAACCCGGGCAACCAGACCTGGTCCCACCCGACCTGGCAGGTCACGGCGGCCGACAGGGCGAACGGCATCCCCGCGAAGAACAACATCATCTTCTCCGCCAAGGTCCACGGCAGCACCGTCCTGGAGCGCGTCAAGGCCACCAGCAACCACGGCACGCCGGCGAAGATCAGCCTGTACGGCGAACCGGGCGACGGCGGCGTCCCGCAGACGAACAACACCTGGCCGAACGTCGGCGGGTCGTACGGCACTTCGGTCTACGAGAACACCCACACCGGCGAGGTCTACATCCGGGACGACTACCTGCGTCAGCAGGGCGGTGCGCTGGCCAGGGGCTCCGAGCCCGCGCTCGCCCCCGACGTGGAGGAGGTCGTCTTCGTGCGCTCCGTCGGCGGGCACGACCACCTCTTCGTCGACGACCTGAGCGCCGGCACCAACGCCGTCAAGGACATCACCCCGCACGCCACCACGGACTACACCGAGCCCACCTGGTCACCCAACGGCAGGACCATCGCCTTCCGCGCTCCCGACGGCACGTACACCGTCACCAAGACCGCCCACGGCTTCGGAAAGCCCGTCAAGGTCACCAAGCACACCGGTCTGCCCGCCTACCGCGGCTGACGGCCGCCCAACCGGCCGCCGGAGCGGGCGAGTTCGGCCCGTAGCTCCTCCAGGTGCTGGTCGGCCGTGTCGTGCGGCAGGTACTCGACCACATCGAGAAAACGGAACAGGACCTGGGCCGGGGTGACGGCGAACTCGTAGTCGCCGAACCCCACCACGGCACCCAGCTCACCACGAACGGCACCCCGGACGACATGCGCGGTCATGTCGTCCGGGTTTTCCGCTGTCAGCCCCCGCCGCGCGTTGGGGCGCGCCAGATACGGGCAGACCATCGAGGCGTAGAGCATGCACGCGCGGTGCCCCGGGCCCTCCAGCGTCGCCGCCATGTTGCGGTACGGCCGCCCGGCGGCGAGCGCCTCGCGGATCGCCGAACTCTCCGCGGCGCCCACCACCCGCCACACCGGCCCCTTGGGCATCAGGGTGTTGCACACGGAACACAGCCGCCGTCGCGCGCACTCGGCGCTGCGGCCGTAGTCGGTGAGCGCGAACTGGGGCTCGTCGCCCTCCCAAGGAGTGATGGCGGGTACCGGATAGCCGCGGCTGTCACGAGGTCTGGCCTCGACGCTCGCCGGCATGGGAACGGAATCGAATCGCACGACCTCATGGTCGACCACGGGACCGCCCCACCGCGACGGGTGTGGCCGATCCGGAAAGTCCCGGGACCGCGTTGCCCGGGCGGGCTCCTCGGCGTTGCTCTGTCGTAGACCTCGCCCATATCCAAGGAAATCCGATTATGTCTCGTTCTGCTCATATCGCCATGGTCGGCACGCCTCTGGTCGGCCATGTGCTGCCCGGCCTGGAGATCATCCGTGAACTCGTGGCCCGCGGCCATCGCGTGACGTACGCCAACGCCGGCCCCCTCGCCGAGCTGGTCGCCCTCACCGGCGCCGAACCGGTCGGCATCACCTCCACTCTTCCGGTCGCCGACCACGACTGGCCGCGCACTCCCATCGCGTCCGCCTCCCGCTTCCTCGACGAGGCGATGGCCGTACTGCCCCAGCTGCATGCCGTGTACGACGACGATCCCGCCGACCTCTACCTCTACGACGTCGGCGCGTACGCGGGCCGCGCGCTGGCCGAGGCGCAGGGCCGCGGCCACGTCCAGCTCGCCGCGGCGCACGTGGCCTGGGAGGGCGCCCAGGAGGAGGTCGGCGCGGCCTTCGCCCGGCTGCCCGGAGGTTCCGAGTACCGGGCGCGGTTCGCCGCCTGGCTGAGCCGGTGCGGTGCGGTGACCACGAACGTGGAGGAGTTCACCGGCCACCCGAAGCGCGTGCTGGCCATGATCCCGCGCGCCCTGCAGCCGCATGCGGAACGTGTCGACGCCGAGGCGGTGTCGTTCGTCGGCCCGTGCTTCGGCGTCGGCCGGGAGCAGGACCGCTGGACCCGGCCGGCCGGTGCGAAGAAGGTGCTGCTGGTGTCGCTGACCGACGCGGCGCACCTCGCACCGCAGGAGATCCACCACCAGTGCGCGGCCGCGTTCACGGATCTCCCGGGCTGGCATGTGGTGCTGCAGACCGCCGGCGGCAGCGATCTGGCCGAGCGCGTCCCCCGCAACTTCGAAGTCCGGCCGTGGGAGCCGCCGTTGACCATTCTCGAGCAGGCGGACGTATGGGTGACGCACGCCGGGACGGACAGCAGCAGCCAGGGCCTGTACACCGGCGTGCCGATGATCGCGGTACCGAACGGCCCCGCCCAGTGCCTCCACGCCGACCGGCTCGTCGAACTGGGCGTCGCCCGCCGCATCGACAGCGCGGAGGTCACGGCGGCGGCGCTGCGTACCG
Source organism: Streptomyces guryensis (assembly GCF_021261325.1). Classification (GTDB taxonomy): domain Bacteria; phylum Actinomycetota; class Actinomycetes; order Streptomycetales; family Streptomycetaceae; genus Streptomyces; species Streptomyces guryensis. The sequence continues at coordinate 72,535 of NZ_JAJSBI010000034.1, forward strand.
CCCTGATGGAACTCATCGGAGATCCACAGGTCGCCGCGCGTTCGGCGTGGCTGTGGTCCGAGGTACGCGCCGAGGGCGGCACCCGGCGGGCCGCGGATCTGATCGAGGAGCAGCTGGCCGGGGACAGGGTGAGCTGCTGACGCGGGACATGTCCCCGTAGGGACCCGGGAGTTCGAACCCCGCCCGGCCGCGGCCTGCCCGCCGGTGCGTCCGACCCGGCACGGGCCGCGCCGGACCGGTTCGGTGTGCTCGGTGTCACGTGCGCCAAGAACCATCCGAGTTGTCCAGGTCACAGCGCAAATGCCCATTTGGCGTCCATGCTCGGAACGGATACCGAAGCCCGAAGTAGAGCGCAACGCCATGGATTTGGTTGCACTGGCCCGAAGTGGCGCATGACACGGCGTTCATGACGTTCTGCCTCATCTCCCCGCAGAAAGGTGCCACATCATGGCCGCTTACCTGTGCCCGCCTGCCGTGATACACGGCGAGCACGTCGTGCAGACCAGCGAGATCGTCGCCGAGGTGCGCGGTCGCCACCCGGACGCGGCGTGGGCGCCGCGGATCGACGGGATCGCGGCCAGTACGGGCATCGAAACCCGCGGGTGGATGGTGCCGCTGGAGACCGCCGTCGCGCCCGGCGACGGGAGCGGCCTCCCCGCCGCCGGTGCCGGGGCGGCCCGGGAGGCGCTGGCCGGGGACGGCTTCACCGAACAGGACGTGGACCGCGTGATCGCCGCCCTTGAGGCGATACCCGCGCCGCAGACCGTGCAGGAGCGCACCGCGCCGGCCTGGGCGGCCGTGCAGTCCTGCGGGGAGCGTGCGGCGCGGGGCGCCCTGCAGATCGCCGGGCTGGACGCCTCCGACGTCGACTGTCTGATCACCAGTCACTCCACCACCCCGGCGCTGCCGGGGCTGGACGTCTCCCTGGCCAACAGGCTCCCGCTCCGGGGCGACGCGATGCTGCTGCCGGCCACGCAGTGGGCCTGCATCGCCGGGACCCGTTCCCTGGCGCTGGCGGCGGATCTCGTGGCCGCGGATCCCGACCGGGTGGTCCTGGTCGTGATAGCGGAGGCACTGAGCACGACGTACCAGCCCGCGGACGACACGCTGGAGTCCCTGATCGTCCGCTTGCTGTTCGCGGACACCGCGGTCGCCGCGGTGGTCACGGGCCGCCCCAGGCCCGAGTCGGCGCTGCGGCTGGACGCCGCCTGGAACCACACCCTGCCCGGCACCCAGGACCTGCACCGTCTGGAGACACGGGACGACGGCACCCACTTCGTGATGGACCGGCGCGGGCCGCGCGCCGTGCAGGAGACGGTCACCGCGATGTGGGAGTGGCTGCGCGTCCGCTACCAGGACGACCCCGGCTCCTGGCACCCCGACGTCCTGCTCGCGCACCCCGGCGGGACGCGTGTGCTGGAGTACATGGAGCAGACGATGCCCGACGGATGGCCGTCGGGGCTGCTGGACTACAGCCGGGAGAGCTACACCAGCGGCAACCGGGGCGGCGCCGCCGTGTTCGACATCATGCGCAGGGCGTACGACGCCGGGCAGAAGCGGGGCAGTCGTGCCGTGCTGTACGCGGCGGCGCCGGGCCTGACCGCCACCGCCCTGGAAGGGGAGTGGCTGTAACCCGCCGCCTGGCTCGCGCGCGGCCGCGTCACCTCTCGACCGACGCCCAGACCACCTTGCCGGCGTCCGTCCACCGCACCCCCCACCGGGTGGTGAGGCCATGCACGACGTGCAGGCCACGGCCCCCGTCGTCCAAGAGCCCGCCCCGGCCGAGCCGCGGCCTGCCGTTCCCGGTGTCGCCCACCTCGCACAGCAGCCCGTGACCGGTCCTGATCAGGCGCACCGTGAGGGGTCCGCCGGCGAAGCGGACCGCGTTGGCGACCAGCTCGTCGACCACCAGCAGCACGCTGTCCCGCGTGTCGTCCCTGGTGCCCCACTGCCCCAGCAGCCCGGAGACCAGCGCGCGGGCCCGGGCCGCCGCGTCGCCGCGGGCGGGCAGCCGCCAGGTGGCGGTGTCCCCCTTGCGGTAGCCGATCATGCGCGCGAGCAGCAGGGTCACGTCGTCGCGCCGGCGCACGGGCGCCAGCGCGGAGACCACGCGCCGCGCGGCCTGCGGCAGGGCGTCCCAGGGGTGCACCGTGGACACGGCCTCCGCCAGCCTGCCGATGCCCTCGTCGATGGACAGGGCGGGATCCTCCACCAGGCCGTCGGTGTAGAGGGCGAGCAGCGAGCCCGGGGGCGCGGCGAACGCGTGCACCTCGAAGGGCTCCCGCAGCGCGAACTCGGCGCCCAGCCCGGGGTGGGGGCTGATCCCGACCGGGCCGGCGGGCCCGTCCGGGGGCACCAGGACCGGGGGGAGGTGGCCGGCGCTGGACAGCGCCACACGGTGGCTGACCGGGTCGTACACGGCGATGCAGCAGGTCGACCCGAGGGCGCTGTACCCGGCCGCCAGCCCGGACTCCGCGTCGTCCAGCAGTGACACGGTCTCGTCCAGGTGCTCCAGCACCTCGTCGGGTGCCAGCCCCGCGGACAGCAGCGCGCGGGCCTCCATGCTGAGCTGTCCCATGGTCGCCGCGGCCCCCAGGCCGTGTCCGACGACGTCACCGACCACCAGCGCGGTCCGGCCGTCCGGCAGCGGAAAGCTGTTCACCCAGTCACCGCCGACGCCCGCGCTGTCGGGGGTGGCGGGCTGGTAGACGCTGGCGGTCTCGATGGTGTCGCCGGCGGACCGGGGCAGCAGCCGGCGCTGCAACGCCAGCACCTGGGTGTGCTCGCGATGGTGCTGACGGGCCAGGTCGACGTGGTGGGAGGTCCTGGCCACCAGCTCCTGCAGGTCGAACAGCTCGCCGTCCTCGAAGGGGCGGTCCGCGCGCCGCCAGACCTCCGCCACGCCCAGGACGACGGGCGGCGTGCCGTCCAGGACCAGCGGAACGCACGCCACGGCCGCCGCCTGGTCGCCGGGCACCAGGGCACGCACCAGCCGCGTACTGCCGAGGACCCGCTCGATCGCCTCCCGGTCGGGTATGACGATGGCCTGCGCGGCGTCGTCACGCCGTATCGCCTGCGACAGCAGACGACTCGCGTCGCCGGGAAGATCACGACCCGGGGTCACATAGCCGTCGGGCCACGCCCGGTCCGGCACCAGGGCCGCCCGCCGCAGCCGGATGCGCCCCTGCGGCTGCTCGGTGACCACCTCGCCCGTCCACACGGCGAAGTCGAGGTCGATGGCGGTCACGTCCCCCCAGGCCAGCAGGGACTCCGCCAGCGACTGCGCGGTCTCGCCGATGTCCAACGAGGTGCCGATCGCGGTCTCGGCGGCGTACAGGTGCAGCCTCCTGGCCATGGCGATCACGGAGACGGTCAGGCCCTCCTGAGGCGCCGCCGCGGCCAGGATGCTCATGGAGACCACCAGCTCCGACCCGTCCGCGCGGCGCAGGCGCTGGACCCGGGCCACGTGCGGCTCACCGGTCTCGAGGACCTGCCGCAACCGCCGGGTGACCGTCGGTACGTCCCAGGGAGGCAGAAGATCGACGAAAGGGGCCCCGGTCACGGCCTCCACGCCCGTGAAGACGGGGGCGTCCAGATTGCAGCGGGTGATTCTCAGCTCCCGGTCCAGACTGACCGCACCGAGGATCTGCTCCTGCCGGCCGGGGTCCGGACCGGCCGGTACGGGCCGGCGGGCGGTGCTGTCGTCCTGCGGGTCGGCGGAACCGGCGGCCGCTGCGCCCCCTGGCATGTACTGCCCCAAAGCGCCGCTGACCATGTCGAACGGCGACGCGGAAGAAGGGGAGGGGGTGGAGTCCATGCGACTCTCTCAGCTCGCTCACCGACCCCGGCACAGCGCCGGGGCCGTACCAGAACCCGGGCGACAGGGTCCCGAGGTTCCTGACCGCACCCCTCATTCAATAACACCCCGGGCCGCTTCGCCTTCGGCGGTGGTCCTCAGGCCGTGCAACCACGCTTCGAGACCCGCGGTCGTGGTGGGCTCGACCTTCTCGAAGGCCCACAGGTGGACACCCTCGACGATGCGCAGCCCCGCAGGTGACGGCGAGCGCGGTGTTCGGGCTCGACCTGCCCAGGCTCCCCTCTGCGGGCGCTCGTGCCGCTGGGGCGGCCCGGGTGGGCGCAGCCTGCCTCCCGCAAGGGCGGGCAAGCGAAGCCCGCGCGAGCGCTGCCGCGCCCAGGTGCGTACGGAGATCGAGCGACGCGTTTGGGAACGGATCGCCACGGCGGGCTGGACGACCTGGCGGGTGCGCCGACGAACTGACCGGCGGAGAGTGGACCGGCGCAGAGCGGGCCGGCGGAGAACGGGCCGGCCCCGGAAAAAAATCTCTCCGGTTTCCCGTAATCGCCGCCGCCCACCGGACTCTCCATGGACGAAACCCCGACCGGGCCCGAACCCGCAGGAGGCACACGTCCATGCACGCCACACCCAGAGCCGGCACCGCCGGACGCGCGGCCGTCCCGGCAGGGGGGTGCACCTCGTGAGCACCCACCGCCTGGATGTCCCCCAACTCCACCACCGTCTCGACACCCGACGCCGGGAACTCGGCCTGACCTGGCGCGGTGTCGCACAACAGACACGACTCGCTCCGGCCACGTTCAGCCGGATCATCAGCGGCCGTTCACTGGAGGCCGACGCGCTCGTCACCCTCCTGGTCTGGCTCGGCCTCGACACCGGTATCGCGGCCCTGATCGAACCCGGTGGCGAACCGCTCCCCTGCCCGGACTGCGGACGGAGCTTCCAGCCGAAGCGCGACGGCAGCATGCGCGCCCACCCCTGCAAGGCAGCCACGGGCTGACGGCGGTGTCGCCTCCTGCGCAGCGCAGGCGACACCGCCCCGCACGCCCGCCCCCGTCCCCTCCCCCGCGAACGTCACCGGAGCAAGGCCATGATCCCGATCCTGCTCATCGTCAGCGTGCTGTGCCTGTCCGGGTACTCCATCGTCTACAGCATGAGCCCTCCCGACCACGCCACCGTGGCCGGCACCCGTGCTCAGGACGAGGCCGCGTTTCTCGCCGCGGAACGCGGCCGCTTCGACGAGCTCGTCGCGGATCTCGACCTCCGGATCCCGGAACGCGACCGGGTCCCGCACGACCCGACCGAGCGCCACAGCGTCAACACGATCACCAGCGACGCCCTCGACGCCCTGTATGCCGAACGCGACCTGCTGCGCGAGCAACTCGCCACCGCCGTCCAGCCGAACCTCGACGCGCTCGTCGACGCCTACGCCCACCGGGGCACGGCCGTCCAGCGGGCCCTCCGCCTGGTCGACACCGTCGTCGACGCCCCGTCCGCCGACACCGACGAGCATCGGGCCGTACGGGACCTCGCCCTCGAGATCCGTAACGCGCTCACGTGATCACGGCCCGGGCGCCGCGTCTTTCCACACCGTGTGGAAGGCGAGCCGCAGACAGGCCGCGAGGGCCGGGTGCTCGATGAAGAGGGTGGTGGTGGAACCGGCGCCGGCCACCGGGTCGGGCATGTCGCACAGGACGAGGGAGGCGTCGGCTATGACGAGTTTCAGCGGCAGTTCGGGGGCGAAGCGGGCCTCCTCCCCCGCCGCGGCGAAGCGCCGGACGTGCTCCACCGTCTCGGGGTCGTCCAGGGCGTCGTCGAGGTAGATCGCCCGGACGGTGCCGCCGGAGCTGTGGAGCCGGCGGACCACCGCGATGCCCTCGTTGTTGTCCGCGGGGGCGACGAACGGGGGTTTGCAGAAGGTGAGAAGTTCGTGCTGCGCCTGCCGCTGGATGTCGGCGAAGCGCTCGGCGATCGCCTTGGGGTCGCGCAGGATCTCGATGTAGTCCAGCGGATCGGTGTGCTCCCGCCCCAGGGACCAGAGCGGTTGCAGGACACCGGCCAGCGCCTGCGAGACCCGCTCCAGACGGTCGACGGACTCGCGTTGCAGCGCCATCAGCCGGGCGAGGGCCAACTCGGGCGTGACGGCGGAGTACGTGGCCACGCGGCCGGGGTGTGAGGTGGCCAACTGCCGTCGTACCAGGGCGTCCAGCACGTCGTAGACGCGTTGGCGCGGTACGTCGGCCTCCCGGGCGGCCTCGGCGGCCGTGTAGGAACCACGCCTGACGAGTGCCAGGTAGACCCGTGCCTCGTAGCGGGCCAGGCCCAGGGACATCAGGTCGTCGACGGTTCCGTCTTCACGCTCCATGGCTGCACAAGGTACCTGTCGGCGCAGCGGAGTTGGGGGCCAAGGTTTTACCAACCCGCGCTGTTCTCTTCGGCAAACTGTCAATAACCTCGTCAGCAGCCACCACTGACCGGGGTGGCACATCAACAGAATGCCCGAAACACGGCTCCAACCGGCCACCCCCAACGGAAACCGCTTGTCATGCACGTGACATCGAGCAGGGCGTCAGCGTTTCCGGCCGCCGGTGCGGAGCCCCCCATCCCCCCACGGAGGGCAGTTCATTGCGTTCTCATCGCAGAAGGAACCTCATACGCCGCGGCGCGCCCGCACTGCTGTCGGCAGCGGCTCTGATCACCGGCGGCCTGGCCGTCGCCTCGCAGTCCTCGGCCTTCGCCACGACGGACAGCGCGGCGCCCGCTGCCACCACGGTGCAGACGCACCGGCTGTGTTCGCAGCCGAGCAAGCCCGGCTACATGGCGTGCCAGGCGGAGGTCCGCACCGACCTCAGGTCGCAGAAGTCCCTCGGCCGCAACGACACCCCCAAGGGCTTCGGACCGGCCGACCTCCAGGCCGCGTACAACCTGCCCAAGGACGGCGGCAAGGGCGCCACGGTCGCGATCGTCGACGCGAACGACGACCCGAACGCCGAGAAGGACCTGGCGGCCTACCGCACCCAGTACGGCCTGCCGGAGTGCAGCACCGCCAACGGCTGCTTCAAGAAGACCGACCAGGACGGCGGCACCAACTACCCGGCGCCGGACGCCGGTTGGGCTGGCGAGATCTCCCTCGACGTCGACATGGTCAGCGCGGCCTGCCCGCAGTGCCACATCCTGCTCGTCGAGGCCAAGTCCGCCAACATGGACGACCTCGGCGCGGCCGTGAACCAGGCCGTCAAGCAGGGCGCCAAGTACGTCTCCAACAGCTACGGCGGCAGCGAGGAAGCCGCCGACACGACCTCGGACGACCAGTACTTCAAGCACCCCGGCGTCGCCATCACCGTGAGCTCCGGTGACAGCGGCTACGGCGTCGAGTACCCGGCCGCCTCGCAGTACGTCACCGCCGTCGGCGGCACCTCGCTCAAGAAGGACAGCAGCACCCGCGGCTGGTCCGAGTCCGTCTGGGGCAAGTCCGCCGGCGGCGACGGAGCGGGCTCGGGCTGCTCGCAGTTCGACGCCAAGCCGTCCTGGCAGAAGGACAGCGGCTGCGCCAAGCGCGCCGTCACCGACGTCGCGGCCGTCGCCGACCCGGCCACCGGGCTCGCCGTCTACGACACCTACCAGGCCAGCGGCTGGAACGTGTACGGCGGCACCAGCGCCTCCTCGCCGTTCATCGCCGGTGTGTACGCCCTCGCGGGCACTCCCGGAAACGACGTTCCGGCCGCGTACCCCTACGCCCACCCGGACAAGCTGAACGACGTCACCGATGGCGCAAACGGCTCCTGCAGCGACTACCTGTGCAAGGCGGGCAAGGGTTACGACGGCCCGACGGGCCTCGGTACCCCGAACGGTGTCGCGGCCTTCACCAAGTAGTTCGCGAAGCAGCTTCACCGAGCAGACCGAACAGCACAGCACAGACACTGCTTCGCCCCGCCGGTGATCCGGCGGGGCGAAGTGCCGCGGGCTGCCCGGTGGCCGTGCTACGCGACCTTGGGGCCGCAGCGCATGCCGATGTGGACGCAGGCCGTGCCGTCCTCCAGTGTGGAGAACACCACGGGCATGTGGTCCTCGCTGAACGCCGCGCCCACCCCGGTGCCCGCGAACACCCTGGATGCCGTTCCAGTCGTACAGGGTCCAGCCGAGGCCCCAGCCGTCCGCGCTGACGGTCCACTTGGCGGGGGAGTCGACCACCCGCTGCTGCATCACTGCGACCGTCTCCTCGCAGAGCACGCACGTGCCGTCCTGCGCCACACCGCCTTCGAGGTGGCGGCCCGACTCGCGCCCCAGGTGTACTGCCCTGTGAGGCCAGGGCCTTTCCGGCCCTGGCTCATCAGGCGGAAGGAGTCACCGGCCGGCCGCCTCCACGGTCAGGTCACCGTTCGTCGTCGAGAGGTCCAAGCGGTACTTGCCCGACGGGTCGTTCTCGAACGCCACCTTCTTGTCGCCGTGGGAGTCGTCCGCCGAGATCCGGTACTTGGCGTGCGGGGCCGTGACCGTCAGGTTGCCGCTGGTCGTGCGGGCCCTGATGTTCTGCGGGGTGGCCGTCTGGATCGTCACCTCGCCGTTGGACGTCTGTGTGTCGACGTCGCCGCCCTTGGCGTCCTTGACGTTGACGTCGCCGTTGGACGTGCGCAGTTTCACCGGGCCCGTCGCGCTGTTCACCGCGATCTCGCCGTTGCTCGTGTGCACGTCGACCCTGCCGACAGCGGTCAGTGTGAGGCTGCCGTTGGACGTGCCTCCCGTCACCGGGAGACCGGCGGGCACCTTGACGACGTAGTCGACACCGCAGTGAGCACCGCAGCCGGAGAGTGTCAGGACGCCGTTCTCGACGCTGAAGGAGGTGCCGCTCGGCTTGTCACCGCGGTAGTCGACCTTGCGGTGCACGGAGGTCGTCGAGACGTCCGCCGAGGCGTCGACCACCACTGAGCCGTCCCTGCTGTCGACACGGATCGAGGTGATCTTCTGGGACACCTTGGCGTCGTCCTCGAAGGTCTTCTGGTCGACAGCCGAGCACGCGGAGAGCCCGCCGGCGGTGAGAGCGGCCAGAGCCACTGCCGCAAGAACGCGCGTCTGCATGCCTCGCATGTAGTTCCCCCGTGTGAAGCGAATCGGATCGGTGATCAGTCACCGCGACTGTACTCAGCCACCGCCCCGCCCACGATGGGGAAAACCCCCCAATGCCGCAGCGGACTCCTCGTTCTTCGAACGCGCCCTCAGACCTCACCAGTTGACGGCGTCGTCCATCGACTGCTGCCAGTACGTGACCTTGAGCGAGTCGTCGACGTAGACGCCCTTCGCAGGCAGCGACGGGTGGGCACTCGCGCCGACGCTCCCGCTCATGGAGCGGCCCTGGAAGTAGACCCACAGGGACTTCGCGGTGTAGCCGTTCGAGCCACTGCCGTCGGTGGCGGACAGGTTCACGGAGGCGTAGCCGGACTCGCCCGGCTGGAGCGTGACGACTGCCTGCGGCTTCGAGTCCTCGATGACGGGGGGCACGGACTGGGCCTCCTCGCCGAAGCGGGCGGCCGGGTGGCCGTAGAGGTAGCAGGTCCTGCTGCCCGTGTTGGTCACCGTGAGCAGCATGTGGTTCACGGGGCGGTTCAGCGGAGCCGCGATCGTCTTGGTGTTGGACCCCTCGCAGGTGACCGGCCCTCCGGAGGAGCCGGGCGCCTTCGACGAGGACGTACGCGTGCCGGACCTCGGGGTGGTGACGGTGGCGGGCTTGGCCCCCGAGTAGCCCGAGGACGAACCCGCGGAGGAAGAGGAAGAGGAAGAGCCCGAGGAGGAGTTGGAGCCGGGCGAAGGTGTGGCGGACGAAGAAGTGCCGGCGGAAGCGGTCGCGGTCTTGCCGGCGGTCGTCGAGGCGCCTTCGGCGCGGGCACCCGTTCCGTCGTTGCACGCGGTCAGGGAGAGCGCGGCGAGAACCACGGTCGCGGTGGCGCCGACGAAACGGGTGCGGGAGGCCCTGAAGTTGAACATGTGACTGTGCCCCTTCGGTGTTCGGGTGGGGTGGTGATTGGATGACCGAAGCTTGTGAGGTGATCCGTTCCAACCGCCACGCATGGCGGGCAGTTGGGGACACTGGAACGCCGAAACGCGCTCTGCCCAGGGCGAACACAGTGCGCCTGGAACGCGCGAATGGAACGCGGGGGAATACGGAGGGGTGGGGGAACGGGTGTCGGAGGCGAGCGGGGCCGCGGAGACCGAGGCGTTCGCGCGGCAGCTGCGCGAACTAAAGGACCGCTCGGGACTGAGCTACGGGGCGCTGGCCAAGCGGCTGCACATGAGCACGTCGACGCTGCACCGCTACTGCAGCGGCGCCGCGGTGCCGATCGAGTACGCACCGGTGGAGCGCCTCGCCCGGGTCTGCCGGGCGACGCCGCAGGAACTGGTGGAGCTGCACCGGCGCTGGATCCTGGCGGACGCGGTGCGCGGTCGGAAGGCCGAACAGGCCACGGTTGAGGCCGAGGGTGAGGCCACGCGGACGGGGCCGGCCCAGAAAGCCGGTTCAGACGGTCCGCTCGCTCCGGATGATCCGGACGGTCCGGTCGATCGGGTCGATCGGGTCGGTCCGGCTGATGTGCCGGAGGCCGTGGCGCCCGAGACCGGGGGTGAGGACGATGAACCGGTCGTCGTCGATGTGCCCGGCGAGCCGGCACCGTCGCGTCGTCCCCGGCGGCTCCGCCGTCGTACCGCGCTGATCGCATCCGTCGCGATGGTCGCCGCGCTGGGAGCCGTCACGTACGCCCTGCAACCGACGACCGCCCCCGCCGGGGACACCAAGGTGCCGATCTCCACCGGCACCCGGGACGCCGGCGCCGCCGGGCAGCCCTCCCCCGCCCCGTCCACGACTTCGAGCAAGGGCGGACAGAAACCGTCCGCGTCGAGCACCGCCTCCCCCACCGGGACAACCGGGTCCGGCGCGTCGGGGGGCCGCGGGGCGCAGAGCCCGGCACCGCCCACCGGCGCCGTCCCCCTCACCGTCGGCACCCGCCCCTACGTCTACGACAGCCCGTGCAGCCAGCACTTCCTCGTCGACAGCGAGCCCGCGCAGGTCGGGCCGCCGGCGAGCGAGCCGGACGCCCCGCGCTGGGCCGCCGCGTACGGGGCGGTGTCCTCGGGCTCGCAGGAGGTCGCCCTCACCGTGCAGGGCACCGGCGCGGAGACCGTCGTACTGGAGGCACTGCACGTACGCGTCCTCACCAAGGGCGCGCCGCTCTCCTGGAACGACTACTCGATGGGTGTCGGCTGCGGCGGCGGTGTGGAGACCAAGTCCTTCGACGTCGACCTCGACGACGGCAGTCCCACGGTCACCGTCAAGGGCGGCCAGCGCGACTTCCCGTACAAGGTCAGCGAGTCCGACCCGGAGGTCTTCTACGTCGTCGCCCACACCAAGGCCCACGACGTCCGCTGGGACCTCACCCTGGACTGGTCCAGCGGCAGCCGCAGCGGCACCGTCCACATCGACAACTCCGGCACCGCGTTCCGCACCAGCGCCGACGTGAACCGCCCGGGCTACGACTACCCCCTGGGCGGCAGCGAGTGGATCAAACGGGAAAGCTGACCGGCAACCGGGAAAGTTGACGGTCAATCGGGAGGTAAAGGGTTCGGCATCGTCGATTCAACGGTCTTGAACTGTGCATGACTCATTCGATGGGATGCGCGGAGACCACTCCGAACCCTGGGGGATTCATGCACATAGCCCGCATCGGGCTGGGCGTCGCGGCTGCCACGTCCGTCGCCGCACTCGCGGTCACCGCACTGGCGACCGCCGCGCCCGCCGCCGTACCGCACACCCTGGCGGTACCGGCCGTCGCCGGGCACACCCTGGTCCACGGTGTGAGCAGCCCGCTGACCAGTGAGCAGTGCCAGACCAAGTGGCACATCAACTGCTATACCCCGCTCCAGTACCGCAAGGCGTACGACCTGAACGCCCTCTACCGCAAGGGCGTCACGGGCAAGGGCCGCACGATCGTCATCGTCGACTCTTACGGTTCCCCGACCGTCCAGCACGACCTGGACGTCTACAGCAGGCAGTTCGGTCTGCCCAGCACCAAGGTGAAGGTGGTCAAGTGGGGGCACGTCCCCGCCTTCGACCCCAAGAACACGGACATGACGGGCTGGGCCGGCGAGACCACGCTGGACGTCGAGATGGCGCACGCGGTGGCGCCCGGCGCCAAGATCGTCGTCGTCGAGACCGCGGTCTCCGAGACCGAGGGCACCACCGGTCTGCCGGAGATGATGGACGCCGAGAAGCACCTGATCGACCACAACGTCGGCGACGTCATCAGCCAGAGCTTCGGCGCCACGGAGAACACCTTCCCCGGTTTCGACAGGGGTGACTTCTCCAGCATCAAGAAGCTGCGGTACGCCTTCAAGGACGCCGACAAGAAGCACGTGACCGTGCTGGCCGCCTCCGGTGACGGCGGCGCGACCGACCTCAAGTCGGACGGCAAGACGTACTACAAGAAGCGCGTCAACTCCTGGCCCTCCTCGGACCCGCTGGTCACCTCGATCGGTGGCACCCAGCTGCACCTGAACGACGCGGGCGACCGCGTCAAGCCGGACAGCGTCTACAACGACTACGGCTCCGGCGGCGGCGGCCAGTCGCACGTCTTCACCCGCCCGTCCTTCCAGGACGGCGTGAAGAGCACGGTCGGCACCCGTCGTGGCACCCCGGACATCTCCATGACCGCGGCGGTCAACGGCGGCGCCTGGATCTACTCCAGCTACGACCCGACCGCTGTCGGCTGGGACGTCAGCGGCGGCACCAGCGAGGCCACCCCGCTCTTCTCGGGCATCGTCGCCCTCGCCGACCAGGCGGCCGGCCACCGGGTGGGCAACATCCAGAAGGCGCTGTACGACCTCTACGCCCACCACGCCAAGGCCAACGGCATCGTCGACGTCAACGACGGCACGAACAACTCCTACCAGGGTGTGACCGGCTACAAGGCGGTCAACGGCTACGACCTCGCCACCGGCGTGGGCACCGTGGACGCCCTCAAGTTCGTCCCGGCCCTCGCGAAGGCGAGCCACCGGGGCTGACACTCCCGCACCACACTGATGCACCACACGGACGGCCCGGGTCCCGCACCCGGGCCGTCCGCGTCGGATGACCTCGGTCCGCGAAGAACGGCCGAGCGCCTCGCCGAGCGCCCGCACATCAGCCCGCCGGCGCCGGTTCCCGCGCCATGAGGTCGAGGGCCCGTCGCGCGAACCACAGGTCGTGGACGGCACTCGGGGGCCGCAGCAGAGAACGTTGGAGCAGTGCTTCGCTGCGTGTCAGGCGTTTGCGGACGGCGGATGCCGAGAGGGACAGTGCCGCCGCGGTCGGGGCGATGCGTGCGTCGAGACGCAGCCAGGTGGTGAGTGTGTCGGGGACGGAGGCCGGGATTCCGGGCACGCGCAGGGGCCGGAACTGGTGTTCCGCCCACCCCGCGACCTGCGGCAGCCGGAGCAGTTCGTCCAGGGAGGAGGGAACGTCTGCGGCATCGTGTTGTGGACGGGCGGGCCTTCCGGGGGCGAGCGCGCGGAGGGCGAGGGCCAGGGCGGCCTGGTCGGCGAGTCGGTCCAGGTCCAGGTCCAGAAGCCGCTGGATGCAGGTGAGGCGTGCGGACAGTGTGTTGCGGTGGATCTTCAGGTGGGCGGTCGCGCGAGAGGAGAAGTTGAGCCACGACGCGGCCGTGGCCAGCAACTCCTTGCTGTCGGGGTCGTGATGCCGTCTGGCACGGTGGGCGTGGACCGGGGCGAGGAAGCCCTCGGCCCAGGTGACCGCGTCCGGCCCGATGGTGAGTGCCAGGTCGGGGTTGCCGGCGAACGAGGACTGCCGTTCCGCGCGGTGGCGTGCGGCGGCGAGGGCGTGGAAGGCCTGGGCGTAGCCGGTGGCGGTGTCCCGCAGCGGCAGCTCGTCGCTCACGCCGATCCAGCACCTGGCTGTCAGCGACGGGGACCTGGTCCAGTGCGGCGAAGGGTCGGGGGGTGCGTCGGGGCCCGCGGGCACGAGGACGAACATGTGGTCGCCGTAGACGGGGCAGGGAACGATCCATGCGTGCTCGGCCGTCTCGGCCAGCTCGTCCGCCACCTGGTTCCGTATGCCGGGCGGCCCTTCGATGACGTACACCCGGACCGTCCCGGGCAGCTCGGGTCGGAGTGCCCCCGCGATCTGGCGCGCGACAGTGACCTGACCGTTCATCAGAAGGCGCAGCACTGCTTCCCGCAGTCGGGCGTCGGCCCTCTGCACCCGGCGCTGCCGCTGCCAGGTGTGTTCCGTCATCCAGCCCAGACTCAGGGCGGAGGTGGCATCCGCGAGCAGGAGCCGCACGTCGAGTGCCGCCGGCTTGGGGAACACGGCGGCGAGAAGCGGCATGCAGACGCCCCGCGGGCCGTCGAGGGGAAGGATGATGCAGGTGGTCCCGTCCTGGTCGACGGCCATGGACCTCAGCCCTCGGACGGTGAGCTCTCGCACCGCGCGCCGAACCAGATCCCCTTCGGCATCGCCGAGGGGCGTTCGCGGCGGGGAGGCCACGGCACCCGAGGAGTCGACGAGAAGGACTTCGGCTCCGGCGCGGGTACCCAGCCAGCGAAGCAGCAGCGAGGTTCCGCCCTTGCGGGCCACGCGCTGCATGTTCAGCACGTCCTCGGCCCGTCGCATCCGGACGGCCGCCGCCGTGTCCGTATGCGCATCCCCACGGTGCACGTCTCTTCCCCCCGACAGACACCCGGAATCCGACAGACAGCCGGAGTCCGTCCGCCCAGGAGATTATCCAGCATTGACGGGTGCACAACACCCCCACTGTGCGGGTCTGCACCGGAACGACCGATTCACAGCGCATCGAGGTCCTTCGTGCTGTCTGCCCGCCACGTACGTTCTGCAACGCACACTCGGCAAGCCACCCCCTCTCCGAGCCGATGTCCGTGCGTTGAGCGGACGTCCGCCGTAAGGAGACCGCCACACATGCGCAAGCTCCGGAACGCCCGACGTGCCGTCGCCATGACGGCCGCCACCCTCGCCGCCCTCGGGGGCGCCACCATAGGCACCGCCGGCAGTGCCGGCGCCACCGCGCTCGACTGCGCATGGCGCCAGGTCGGCGCCAACAACGTCAACATCACCATGAACGGTGAGAAGGTGGGTTATCTGTACCAGGAGTACGACGGCTGCTACCACGTGCGGGCCCACTGGGTCTGGGACTCGTACTACCGCACCCACGCCCACTACCACACCACCGGGGCCTGGGTGAAGGTCGCCATCTTCCACGGCTTCGCGGAGCAGGAGTACGACAGCGCGGTCTCGGGTTCCACCGGGCCGGCAGAAGTCGCCGTCAACGGTGGCAACGGCATCTACTACAACGGTGCCGGCCGTTGGACCGCGGGAGTCACCATCCACACCACGTGGAGCACCAGCCCCGCTGACGCGTGGACCTACGCGGGGACCGCGACCCACAACTACCACACGGGCGACAACAACGGCTCCCCCTACGAGAGCGGGGACCGGAGCCACGGCTGATCCCGGGCACCTCAGCCCGCCCCGGGGCGCAACCCGTCCCGGGGCGGGCGTCGGGGGAGGCGGCTTGCTGCCCCGTCCCGCGGGCGCCGCACGCACCCCGCCAAGAACTCACGCCACCCCGAGAAAATGCAGCACCGCCAGCACCCGCCGGTGGTCCGCGTCCGCCTTCGGCAGGTCCAGCTTGGCGAAGATGCTGTTGATGTGTTTCGCCACCGCGCTCTCGCTGACCACGAGTTGTTCGGCGATACCCGCGTTGGACCGGCCGCCTGCCATCAGTTCCAGGACCTCGCGTTCCCGGGGGGTGAGGCGGTCCAGCGGGCCGCTGTGCCGGCGCACCAGCAGCTGGGAGACCACCTGTGGGTCGAGGGCGGTGCCGCCCTCGGCCACCCGGCGCACGGTGGCCGCGAACTCCTCGACGTCCGCGACCCGTTGCTTGAGCAGATAGCCGATGCCGGAGGTGTTGGCCGACAGCAGATCGGTGGCGTAGCGCTCCTCGACGTACTGGGACAGGAGCAGTACGGCGGTCCGCGGCCACCGGCGCTTGACGACCAGCGCGGCCCGTACGCCCTCGTCCGTGAAGCCGGGGGGCATGCGGACGTCCACCACCGCGATGTCCGGCCGGTGCTCCTCCACCGCCGCCAACAGCGCCTCCGCGTCGCCCACTTCTGCGACCACCTCGAATCCGGCCATCTCCAGGACCCTGACCACGCCGATCCGGAGCAGTACGGAATCCTCGGCGATCACGGCACGCACGGCAGCTCCACGGTGATGACGGTCGGCCCCCCGGCGGGGCTGTCGACCGCCAGCGTGCCATCGACCGACGCGACTCGCTTGGCCAGCCCCGAAAGGCCGGTTCCGCGGCCGGGTTCGGCGCCGCCCACGCCGTCGTCCCGGATGACGACGAGCAGGCTCGTCCCGGCACGCTCCACCGTGACCTCGCCCTCGGACGCCTCCGCATGCTTCACCACGTTGGTGAGCGCTTCGGAGACGACGAAGTAGGCGACGGACTCGATCGTCGGTGACAGCCGCGCCGTCAGGTCCACCGTCACCCGGACCGGGACCGGCACCCGGGCGGCGAGGCCGGAGAGCGCGGCGTCGAGGCCGCGGTCCTCCAGGACGGCCGGATGCAACCCTCGTACCAGACTGCTCAGTTCCTCGATCGCCTCCTTCGCCTCCCGGTGCGCCTCGTCGATCACTCGGCGGGCGTCCTCGGGCAGGTCACCGAGGGTGGCCTTGGCGATCCCGAGGTTGACCGCCAGCGAGACCAGCCGCTGCTGGGCGCCGTCGTGCAGGTCCCGTTCGATGCGGCGGCGTTCGGCGTCCACGACGTCCACGAGTCCGGCCCGGCTCTCGGTCAGGACCTCGACCCGGCGCGCCAGTTGCTCGGCCCGGCTGGGGCCGAGCAGGACGGTCGCCACGCGGGTGTCCAGCCGGGTGAGGGCGCCGGACAGCCAGGCCGCCAGGTCGAGGACGGCGATTCCGGCAACCGTGAGGTAGGCCGCCCAGGTCGAAGACCCGAGGTGCTGGAGGCGCCACTCCGGTGGTACGGCCCAGATCCACACGTAGGTGAAGGCGGCGGCGATCGCGACGGCCCAGGTCAGCAGCACGAGGAGCGCCCCGAGGGACAGCAACGGCCCGTACAGCCAGTGGTACAAGAGCTGCCGCCGCCCCACCGGGGACCGTAGCCACTCGGACAGCCGGGGCCGCCGTCCGCCATGGGGCGAAGGGATGTCCACGCCGAGCCGGGTGCGGAAGCGGGCGTGCTGCGCCCGGGTCAGCAGCGGCTCCATCAGCACGGCGACGGCGAGCCCCGCGACCAACGCGAGCAGGACCGCCCCCGTCGACATCGCATTGAAGACGATCAACGGCAGAGCCATGACGACCAGAACGCCGAACTGGATCAGCAGACCCGTGGCGAGGAAGGCGACCTGGCGTTGGGTCCCTCTGAACGGCCGCAGGAGCAGCCCCTGCAGACGGGTGACGGTGCGCATTGGGGAAACGCTACGGGCCCAGGTCAGAGCCGGTCCATGGTGCGAGTGCCCGGCTCGGGGTGCAACTGGTGCCACCCCCGGAACGGACCGCTGCGTTACTGACTGTGGCCGCCGTGTGGCGAAGGCTGGAGGTCGTGGAGGAGAGCCGGAAACGCGAGGAGACCGAACCGATGAGCATGCTGATGACCCGTCAGGAGCACAGGGTCACCCGCCGCGTGGCCGTACCCGGCGTCCGCCGCTGGTACCACCGCTGGCGCACGGAACATGTCCTCGTCGGCTGCGGGCTGGCCCTGCTGCCCTGGCTGCTCGTGCTGGCGAACGGCCTGCCCGGCACCGCCGTCGCCACGCACTGGAACACCGCATGGGTGGGCCTGGACGCCCTGGAGGCGACGGGCCTGATCGCCACGGGGCTGCTGGCCGCCCGCGGCCACCCTCTGCACGCGCTCACGGGCTGCGCGACCGCGACCCTGCTGGTGGCCGACGCCTGGTTCGACACCATGACGGCCGCCCCGGGCGGGGACCAGCTCTCCGCGCTCGCGATGGCGTTCGGCGCGGAGCTGCCGCTGGCGGCGTTGTGCGCGGCGCTGGCGGTGCGGGGGCTCGCCCGCCGCACCGCCTGACCGGTCCGGCGGACGGGCGTACGGACGCGCTGACGGAGTCAGGCCACGGCGTCGCCGCGGACGTCGGCGCGCGAGACCGCCAGATAGCCGACGAAGCCGAGGATGGCGACCGTCCACGACAGGGTGACCGGGCCCAGCCCGAGGTCGAGTCCGCCCCGCTGGTGGCTCATGGCCATCCAGTCGGCGACGGAGGCCCCGAGCGGACGGGTGATGACGTACGCCGACCAGAAGGCGGTCACCGCGTTCAGGCCACCCCAGCGGTGGGCGACGGCCGGGACGGCGATGGCGGCGGCGTACACGACGGCCGAGCCGAGGTAGCCGAGGCCGATCGTGGCGGTGAGGTCGCCCGCGGCGGTGCCGAGGGCGAAGGTGGCGAGGACGGCCGCCCAGTAGAAGGCCTCGCGGCGCCGGGTGTGGATGCTGTGGATGGAGAGGGTGCCCTCGCTGCGGTACCAGAGCACGAAGACGGCCGCCAGCGCGACCATGAAGAACGGCGTCGAGACCAGGTACGGCACCCCGAGGCCGACGTGCAGCACATCGGCGGCCATCGTGCCGAACACGCTGACCACTACGATCGCGGTCCAGTAGATCCAGGCGACGTACCGGCGGACGGCGAACTGCACCGCCAGGGCGGCCACGAACCCGATGCCGCCGATGCCCACCGCGGGGATCGGGCCGAGCACATGGGCCAGCCAGTCGGAGGCCGTCTCGCCCATGCCCGTGGTCAGCACCTTGATGATCCAGAAGTAGACGGTCACCTCCGGCACCTTGCTCGCCGAGTGCCGTATGCGGCCCGCGTGCTGCGCGGACCGGTCGGAGGTGAGGTGATCTGTCGTCATGGCAGGCACGATGACATGGCGAACAGCCGTCACCACAGGCCCCTTTGCCAGACTTTTGGCGCTTGTAGTGCACGAGTTGCCCGAGGCATGTCCGACCCTGAACGCAACCTGAACGTGAGGGCAGACGTCCTGGTCGGAGCCGCACGGGGGGTGGTAGTGGGACGGTGGGGCGGTCCGTCAGTCGGCGCCAGCCGCCATCAGACGGCGTCCGGCGCGTCCGGCAGGTCCTCCAGTCCCGTCGCCCGGCCCTCCTCGTCCCAGCGGACCACCAGGACGCGCTCCACGGCCTCGCGGTCGAGAGGCCCGAACACATGCGGGAACAGAGTGCTCTCGGCGACTCCCGGCGGCGGCGCGGGATCCGCCGCCTCCCACACGCACTCCGCGGTCAGCCGTGCCTCGTCGAGCAGCAGCGCGAGCAGCGGCCGGGGAGCGCTGCGGTAGAACGCGTTCACGACCTTGAGCGTGGTCGCCTCGTCCGGGGAGCAGTGCACGAAACCGTCTCCGACCAGGGAGGAAGGGGCGTAGGGCCGGTCGGGACTGGCGTTCCACTCGGCGCTCGACACGACGTGATAGATCATGCGCCGGTTATACCCCAGCGCCGAGCCGCGACCTGTGCTACCGTGATAAAAGTGGCAGTTTTGGTTACCAGAGACTTTTGAGTGCTCTTCGACCTTCCGTCGACGAGCACTCTTTTTTGTTCACGTCAGGTCAATCGTTGCTGCGACGCCGGTTCCGCAAGGTGCGGACCCGGTCAATGCCCTCAAGGGAGATTCAATATGGCATCTGGCACCGTGAAGTGGTTCAACGCGGAAAAGGGCTTCGGCTTCATCGAGCAGGACGGTGGCGGCGCCGACGTGTTCGCGCACTACTCGAACATCGCCACCTCGGGCTTCCGCGAGCTTCAGGAGGGCCAGAAGGTGACCTTCGACGTGACGCAGGGCCAGAAGGGCCCGCAGGCCGAGAACATCGTTCCCGCCTGACGCTGACGCGTACGCACTACGTGGCTGGGGCCCGCACTCTTTGGGTGCGGGCCCCGGCTCGTTGCGTTTCCCCGTGCCGCGCCCCATCCTGCGCCGCATCCTTCACTTCGAATTCTTCATCCGTTCCTTCGGTTTCTTCGGCTCCTTCTTGCGAATCCTCATACGGTCCGTCCGTCGGGAGGCATTCCTCGATACGTGCCGCATCGAGGAGGCTTCCGCATGAACCGCACAGCTCGTACGAATACGAACAAGAGAGCCCCCCGTTCCCGTCCGGGCCGGGGTCGCCCCGCCGCGTCCGGCGGCGAGTTCGCACTGCCGGTCACCGTCACCCCGGCGCTGCCGCCCGTCGAGGACTTCGCCGAACTCGACATGCCCGAGCGCCTGTTGGCCACGCTCGGCACCGAGGGCGTGACCGCCCCGTTCCCGATCCAGGCCGCGACGCTGCCGAACTCCCTCGCAGGCCGGGACGTCCTGGGCCGCGGTCGCACGGGCTCAGGCAAGACGCTCGCCTTCGGCCTCGCCCTGCTGGCCCGGACCGCAGGGCAGCGGGCCGAGCCCCGGCAGCCGCTGGCCCTCGTCCTCGTACCCACCCGGGAACTGGCCCAGCAGGTCACCGACGCGCTCACCCCGTACGCCCGCGCGCTGCGGCTGCGGCTCGCCACCGTGGTCGGCGGGCTGTCGATCGGCCGCCAGGCGAGCGCGCTGCGTGGCGGGGCCGAGGTCGTCGTGGCGACACCCGGCCGGCTCAAGGACCTCATAGACCGGGGGGACTGCCGCCTGGACCGGGTCGCGATCACGGTCCTGGACGAGGCCGACCAGATGGCCGACATGGGCTTCATGCCGCAGGTGACGGCACTGCTCGACCAGGTGCGCCCCGGCGGACAGCGGCTGCTGTTCTCGGCGACGCTGGACCGCAACGTGGACCGGCTCGTCCGTAACTACCTGCACGACCCCGTCGTGCACTCCGTGGACCCGTCCGCGGGCGCCGTCACCACGATGGACCATCACGTGCTGCACGTGGAGGACGAGGACAAGCACGCGACCACGACCGAGATCGCCGCCCGTGACGGGCGGGTGATCATGTTCCTGGACACCAAGCACGCGGCGGACCGGCTGGCCAAGAAGCTGCTGGCCGTCGGGGTGCGCGCGGCGGCGCTGCACGGCGGCAAGTCGCAGAACCAGCGCACCCGGACCCTGGCCCAGTTCAAGGACGGCCATGTCAGCGTGCTGGTGGCCACGAACGTGGCGGCCCGCGGCATCCACGTCGACAACCTCGACCTCGTCGTCAACGTCGACCCGCCCGGCGACCACAAGGACTATCTGCACCGGGGCGGCCGTACGGCACGCGCCGGCGAGTCCGGCACGGTCGTCACGCTGGTCCTGCCCCACCAGCGCCGCGAGGTGTCGCGCCTGATGGCCGACGCCGGCATCACCCCGCGGACCACCCGGGTCCGCTCGGGCGAGGCCGAACTGACCCGTATCACCGGCGCCCAGGCCCCGTCGGGCGTGCCCGTCGTTCTCGCTCCGCCGGCCGCGGAGGCACGTCCGGCAGCCGAGGGCCGCCCGTCCCGTACGGGTTCCGCCCCGCGGGCACGGCGCGGCCGCCCCGCCCAGCAGGGCCGCCGCCGCGCCCCGTCCAAGGGTGCCAACCCGTCCAGGGGCGCCAAGGGGAACGGCCGCTGAGACCGGCGCCCGGGACGCTCCCGCGTCCCGGGCGACATGGCGCTGCTTCTGGACTACTTCAGCCCGATGGCCGCACAGTCCGCCGCGTACTTCGCGGTGCAGATGTCCTTGACGGTGTAGACGCCGTCCTTGATCACCGTCGACTTGATGTTGTTCTTCGTGAGGGCGACCACGGGGACCAGCATCGCCGGGATCGCCTTCTGGGTGGGACTGTCGACCGAGTCCTGGGTCAGCGCGTCGAACTCGAGGTTCTTGCCCTGCACCTTGTCCACCGCCATGTCCGCGGCGTTGGTCGCCTCCAGCAGGAACGACTTGTACACGGTCATCGTCTGCTCGCCCGCGACGATCCGCTGCACCGCGTCCAGGTTGGCGTCCTGCCCGGTCACCAGCGGCATCTTGGTGGCGCCCGCCGACTTCAGCGCGTCGATGACGCCGCCCGCCAAGCCGTCGCTTGCCGAGTAGACGGCGGCTATGTTGCTCAGCCCCACGGACTGGATGGCCTTCGTCGTGTTCGCCTTCGCGACCGACGGCAGCCACTTGTCGGTGTCGTACGACTTGACGATGTCGACGCGGCCCTTCAGCTCGCTGAGTGCGCCCTCCTTGACGAGTGCGGTGTTCGGGTCGCCGGGGTCGCCGTTCATCATGACGACCTTGCTGGTGGCGGCCTTCTCCCCGAGCGCGTCGGCGATGGCGCGCCCCTGCACCTCGCCGACGAGCTCGTTGTCGTGGGAGACATACGCGTCGATGGGCCCCTGGGCGAGCCGGTCGTACGCGATGACCGGAATCCCGGCGTCCTTCGCCTTCTGCACATCCGGCGCGATGGCCTTGGCATCCACCGCGTCCACCATGATGACGTCCACCTTGGCGTCGATCATGTCCCCGAACTGCGAGCTCTGCTTGGCCACGCTCGCCTCGGCGTTGGCGTAACGGACCTTGCCCTTGCCATGCGTGAGGGAGGCCACCCGTGCCTTGAAGAGCGGGTAGTCGAACTTCTCGAACCGCGCCGTGTCCTTGTCGGGCAGCATCAGCCCCACCGTGATGTCGTCGCCCTTCTTCGGACTCGCGGAACTGCTGCTCCCACTGACGCTGTCGATGACACCGCACGAGGAGAGGAGAAGTGCCGAGGCGGAGGCGAGAACGGGGACGACGGCGAAACGACGCACGCCGGTTCTGCGGGGGGTGTGAAGCATCAGTTGCAGGTGCCTTCCGGGCAGTGGAGGAGCGGACCACCGGGTGAAGCAGAAGCCAACGGGCCCGTGGAGACCACGTCAAGACATCCAGTTGTCATCCCTTCAACTTCATACGGAATCTCCGCATCCGACGCGTGTATCTCGCCCTGCGCCCACTCTTTGGCGCCTCGCCCGTCAAGCGGCGGCCCGAACGAAGCTGCACCGGCCACGACGGCGCGCCTTCGTGTTCGACTCCAAGGCCCTCTCCAAGGCGGTGCAGGGTGATCGGGAGATCACTACTGGCGTCCGGCAGAGACGTGTCATACGGCCTCTGCCTCGAACGCCCCTCATACCTGCGCTTGGCCGTGGTGACCTGTTCCCCCAACCATTCGACGCCCGCGCTGCCCTGCCCCCTCGTATGACGAGGACGTCTCGCGGAGGCTCCTTCAGCCGGCCAAAGTGCCTTGGTGGAAGTACATGCGCCAGCCCGTCTCCGTCAGGCGCCACAGGGAGCTACGCCACGCCCGGCGGCCCTGGTTGTCGGCAAAGTACGTCAGGTGCACGACCCCCGGAGCCAGGACAGTCCCTGACATCTTGCTCACCTTGACCGGCGCATCCGGAGGCACCGTTCCCGCACTTGTCACCGCGAGGATCGACTCCGCGTCCCACCAGCGACCAGAGGCTCCGATCTCTGTGAACTCCGGATCCAGAAGCTCCGAGACGCGAGCCGGAGAAGCGCGCACCTCGGGATCGAGAAGCCGCAACTCTCCACTGATGGCCGCTTGGACCGCCCGTTCATTCTCATCCGCCATGCACGCACCCTACGAACACCAATCCGCAGACGCTCCCGGCGGTCGGGCGTACGGGCGGCGGCAGCCACACCATCCGCACCCAACCGTCAGCGTCATGCAACTGTAAAGAACCTTGACAAGTAATTGGTCTAGTCCAACTATGGTCGCTGTTCGCCCCGCCCCCCTCCCCTCTTCCTCTCCGCCATCCCCATGGGAGCGTCAATGAGACGACCGCGTCCTGCTCTTCGTGCGTTGCTGTCCTGCATCACCGTGACCGGCCTGTCGGCCGGTCTCGTCGCGCTCGGGGGAGGTGGGGCGTTCGGAGCGGATGCCGTGCCCTCGCGGCCCGCCGCGCCCATGCCCGCCCATGTCGCCGCGCCGTACTTCGAGGCGTGGACCGGGGAGAGCCCGGCCCGACTCGCCGCCGCCTCCGGCAACAAGTACCTGACCATGGCCTTCCTGCAGACGGACGCCGCCGGTTCGTGCACCGCGTACTGGAACGGCGACACCACCCAGCCCGTCTCGAAGGGGACCTTCGGCGCCGACATCGCGGCCATCCAGTCTCGCGGCGGCAACGCCATCCCGTCCTTCGGCGGCTACGGCGCCGACACCACCGGCACCGAACTCGCCGACAGCTGCACCAGCGTCGACGCCATCGCCAAGGTCTACGAGAGCCTGGTGACGACGTACGGGATCTCGCGGATCGACCTGGACGTCGAGGCCGACTCCATCAACAACACCGCCGGGATCGACCGCCGCAACAAGGCCATCGCCGAGGTGCAGCGGTGGGCCGAACACACCGGGCGGCGCGTGCAGTTCTCGTACACCCTGCCCACGACGACCACCGGTCTCGCGCCGAACGGCGTGGCCCTGCTCAAGAACGCCGTCGACAACCACGCGCGCGTGGACGTCGTCAACATCATGACGTTCGACTACTGGGACGGCGCCACCCATGACATGGCCGCCGACACGGAGACGGCCGCCGCCGGCCTCGTCGGCCAACTCGCCGCGCTCTACCCGAAGAAGAGCCCGGCGAAGCTGTGGCACATGGTCGGTGTCACCGAGATGCCCGGCATCGACGACTTCGGGCCCCAGGAGACCTTCACCACCCAGGACGCGGTGAAGGTCGAGCGGTGGGCCGAGGCCAAGGGGATCAACACCCTTTCCTTCTGGGCGCTGCAGCGCGACAACGGCGGCTGCGTGGGCACCGCCGGCTCCAACTCCTGCTCCGGGATCGCCCAGGACACCTGGTACTTCAGCCATGCCTTCGAGCGGTTCACCCGCTGGTAGATCACTGGGTTCACGCGGCGTAGGCCGTGTCCACCTTCCTTCGTGTCTCGGTCAGGGCTGGTCCCATCTGCTGAACCATGTTGGTCGTCGTTCGGTGGTGTCTCGATTGTCGAACGTCAATGCGTCGCCCCAGAGTGCATCCCTGGGAGTGGCGGTCGCGCTGCCCGAACTCTGGGATATCGAGATATCCCCCTGGGTGATGGCCTGCCAGACTCGTCGTTCTAGCTGGATGAGGCCAGCGTGAGGTGAACTTCGGAGGTCTCCACGGTGAGTGACTGCGTCTTCTGCAGGATCGGGCGAGGCGAGATCGATGAGGACTTGGTCGCCTACCGCTCGGAAAATGTCTTCGTCGTCCCAGCGCTCAAGCAGCGGCAGAACAACCCCGGTCACGCCCTTGTCCTGCCGGTGTCGCACTTGACCGGCCTGCATGACGTACCAACTGATCTCCTGCATCAGATCTTCGAGGTCACAGCGAGAGTGACCTCTGCGGTGAAGGATGCCTATGGGGCTGTGGGCAGCACAGTCACGCAGAACAACCACATCCCGGGGCAAGTGCTTCACCACGTGCATGTCCATGTCGTCCCCCGGTTCGAGGACGACGGGTTCCGTATGCCTGACCCGGAACTCTGCGAAGCACCATGGGACGTGCGGCTTGCGCGCGCTGCCGCCCTGCGTGAGGCATTGCAGTCGGGAGCCTGACGACCGTTGGCGAGACCCCGCAGCGCCGATACTCCGTCGGCCAGGCCCATCACGCCTTCTGTCCGTGGGGCTCTGCCCTGCTGACCACCTTGGTGTGACATCAGCGGCGGGGTAGGGGGACGACGCCAGCGGCGTTATCCCCCTGCTGCAGTTCCGGGACGAACGCCAGGGTGTTGCTGAACGTGCTCAGCTCGCGGCGGAGCCGCTGGAGCTCGTCATCCTTGGCGGCCAAGACGGAGAGGAGATCACGGTGACGCTCCTTGAGCTGATTGAACTCGGTGTGGGTGCGGGCGAGTTTCCCGGTGAGCCGATGGTTGAGGTCGCGCAACCGGGTGATGCGGGCCTCACGCGGGTCGGGTTGCTGACCGGCCGCCCAGGCGGCTGACCGCCGCCTCTCGAACTCGTCCTTGAGATGGCCCCAGGTCCGATAGAGAGACGCGCGGGAGATGCCCGCCTCGCGGGCGAGCGTCTTGACGTCGCAGGCGCCGCCAGGCGGGATCTGCCCGGCCAGCAGCCGGTCGATGGCCGCGCGGATGCGCCGCTCGATCTGGTCGCGCTGCTGGTGGCTCAGTGCCATGTCATCTGGCCTTTCCGGCTGCCGTGTCGATCTCTTCGAGAACCCGCATGGACCGCTCGTGCTCGGCCCGTAGCCGGGCCTTCTCCGCGGGCGGGATCCGAGGGCTGGCCAGCAAGACGACGCCGTTGTCGGCCGTGGTCTGCCAGACGGAACGGTGAATGATGTGGTGAGTGGCCTGCGGGCAGCGGGAGCTGTCACACAGCCCGGTCAGCGGAGCTGCGGCCGACCTGGTGCCGGCGAGCTTGAGACACAGCGCCTTCGCCGGGTCCTCGAACCAGCAGTAGTTCGCCGCGGAGAGGTGCAAGACCGACGCCTTCTTCTTCAGCAGCAGCTCGATCTGCCGGTCGGTGACCACCTTCGCCGGGCCCGGCTTGTGGTCGGCCAGTTCCTTCTCGACGGCGCGGAAGGAAGCCAGCAGTGCGTCGGCTCCCGGCCCGGCGGGCATCTGGCCCTGTTCGAACTGCCGGTATGCCTCGACGGTCCGCTTGAGCTTCTCCTTGGCCTCCTCCTTCTTCCACTCGTGGTGGAAGACGGCCTGGGCGCCGCCCGGTCGGTCGGCGTATCCCTCGCTGGTGGCCACCTGCAAGTGCTTGAAGTGGACCTTGGTGGCCAGCAGTCCCCCCGGGCGGGCGGCCATCTCCACAGATAGCGTCCGCCGCAGGCGGCGGGGGTGCACCGGCTCGTCGGGGATCGGCTCCAGGCCCATGCGGCGCCCGGCGGGCGAGGCGACCCACTGCCGCAGCCAGGTCATGGCCCCGTTGGACTCGAAGCCGTTGAACGCGCCGAACAACGGCTGTCCAGGCTCAGAGTCCGTGAGCCGCTCGGCCAGAGCGATGACACGGACGACTTCCTCGATGACGACCCACTCGTCGACCTCACCGCCCCATAGACGCCCTTTGACGACCTTGCTGACCAGGCGGTGCCGGGCCAGGCCGGTGCCGTCGGCGTCGTCCGTGCGGCGGCAGCCGACCGTCAGCTCCATCAGTTCGCTGGACCGCATTCCCGTTAACGCGGAGGTGGCGACCGTGCAGGCGTGACCGGCGACCCGGATCAAGGCATCAGAGGATCTGTTCGACAGAGGCAACGACCACGGGATCAACTCGCCAGTGTCCGCGCGAGGGGCGTCTGCAGGAACGCGACACCACAGGTACTCGGTGCCGACCGCGGCGACCGCCTCCTCCAGCAGCGGCCGCGCCTGCGCGAAGAGAGCCTTGTGAATGTCGCGGTGTCCCGTCGGCCGCAACAGATGCTGGAAGTTGGCAGTCAGCAACGGATCCTTCGGATCCCACCCCAGGCGGAGGCGCTTGGTCACCTGGAAGTCCTCAATCCGAGGCAGCGGCTGCCCCGTCCGCACATATTCCTCGACCAGCTCGGCAAGCCGGTTGCCGTCCCGCAGGTGCCTCGACCACTCGACGTTGCGCCAGGACTCGCGCTCGGCCCGCAGCTCGGTCCGCAAGTCCACGATATGCGGGCCGAGTACGTCGATCAGGTGCAAGCACGCCGTCAGCAGCGGCCGCAGGACCTCGTCGCCCAAGGGCTCGGTCTTGATCACCACCTGGGGCCGGGACGGTGCCCCGGTCACGACGCGGGGCGATCGTGCGCCCCAGGGCCGGAAACCCGGCCGGTGCCGGTCGGCCGACAGCAGCTCGCCGTAGTCGGTGATGTCCTGCATGGCCGAGACCACCGTCCGCAGCGAACCGCCGGCCTTGTTCCGCAGGACAGCGCCGGTCTCCTTGTCCCGGACGACGCCGTACTCGCGCAGGAACGCCTCGCAGTGGTCCTGGGTGACCGCGGCGAGCGTGGTGATCCGGCGCTCGTGCAGCCAGTTCAGCCAGAACGTGAGGTGGTAGACGCGGGCATAGATGGTGCGGGGGTGGCGCGGGAGCCGGCGGGCCCTCGGCAAGGCGAGGACGCGCTCGTCCTGGGTAGCGATCCAGGCCAGGGCGAGTTCCTTGGCGACCACACGCCAGGGCCGGTGGGTGATCCGGTCGAACAGCACGCGCTTCTCCGTCACCTTCATCTGCACCGGTGCATCGGCCCAGCCGACGAACGACCACACGTCGTCCTCAAAGCGCGGCCGCGGGCAGCCGCCCAGCCAGTTCAGACGGGCGGTGGCGGCGATGTCGGCGCCGGCGAACACCGACGGGACCGCAGGCTCAGCGGAGACAGAAAGCAGACTCACGACGTGGTCTCCTCGGCTCGCAGCGGCAGCTCGGCGTCCTCGTCACCGACATCGCGCTGTGCCGCCGCGATGGCGGCCTTCTCGAACCGCGGCAGGATGTCCGCCGACGGTCATGTCCCCTGTAGTGGTGTAGCCGTGTCGGGTGGATCTTCAGGTGGGTAGATCTTGTCCATGCTGCCTTCGGGGAGGTAGCGGCGGGGGAAAGCGATCCATTCGTCGTGCATCTCGATG
>NZ_JAJSBI010000035.1 GCF_021261325.1 Streptomyces guryensis
CCAAGCACTTCTCCGCCTGGCCCGACAACGGATCAACGTGCTGTTCGCCATGCTCCGCGACGGCACCTTCTACGAACCCAGAACCCCACGCCTCGCTTGACGAAAGACATAGAGGCACCCCCCATACCCTCGTACATATCGCTGAGAGGCAGCGCGTGAGCGACAGCACCCCCACCCTCGTCCTGACCGGCGGCCAGGTACTGACCGTCGACGACGGCTTCACGGTGGCCGAAGGCGTGGCCGTGCGCGGCCGGGCCATCGTCGCCGTGGGCAGCGACGCCGAGATGCGTGCCCTGGCCGGGCCCGGCACGCGCGTCGTGGAACTGGGCGGGCGTGCCGTCCTGCCCGGCATCAACGACTCCCATCTGCACGGAGCGGCGTACGGCATGACGAAGCCGCCGTTCGCCATCGCCGTCGGCCACCCTGCGGTGGGCTCGATCGCCGACATCGCGGACGCCGTGGGCCGGGCGGTGCGGACCGCCCGGCCCGGCGAGTGGATCATCGGCCTCGGCTGGGATCCCGGCTATCTCAGGGAGTGCCTCGCCGACCCGCGCCGCTTCCCGCACCGCCGGGACCTCGACGCGGTCGCGCCCGACAACCCGGTCTGCCTGACCGACTTCTCCTCTCACATGCTGTGGGTCAACAGCGCGGCGCTGCGCCAGTGCGGCATCGGCGCGTCGAGCGTGCCGCCGGGAGGCGGTGTCATCGACCTCGGCCCGGACGGCGAGCCCACCGGCATCCTGCGCGAGGCGGCCCAGGGGCTCGTCCAGACCGCCCTCCCCTCCCCCACCGTCGACCGGCGCCGCCATGCCATCCAGAACGTGATCGCCGAACTCCACTCCCGCGGCATCACGAGTTACACCGAGCCCGGCCTCGGCCCCGGCGGCGCCACCACCCTCTTCGGCGGGCTGAGCACGGACAACTGGACCGCCTACGCCGACCTCGCGGCCACCGGCGAACTGCAGGCCCGGGTCAGCGTCCTGCTGCTGCCCGCGCCGATGGGCGGCTCCGCCGACGACGTACGCAAGGGCCTGGCCGAGCTGCGGCGCCCGGAGTCGGCCGACCCGCGCCTGCTGCGCGCCATCGGCGTCAAGGTCTTCGCCGACGGGGTGCCCCCGAACCGTACGGCCTGGATGAACGAGCCGTACTCCGATGGTGGCCACGGCGCCCTGTGCGTGCACGGTGCCACCCCCGCGCTCCAGGTCGACGAACTGCGCGAGATGATCCGCACCGCCCATGAGGCGGGCTTCCAACTGGGCGTCCACGTCACCGGTGACCGCGCCATCGACACCGTCGTGGACGCCTTCGTCGCCGCGAACGAGGCCACGCCCCGGCCCGACGCCCGGCACTACGTCATCCACGGCGACTTCATCGGCGCCGGCAGCCTCGCCAAGCTCGCCGCGCACGGCTACGGAATCAACATGAACCCGGCCATCAAGTGGACCATCTCCGACCTGATGGACGAGGTCGTCGGACCCGAGCGGTCCGCCTGCCAGTGGCCCGTCCGCTCCGCCGTCGAGGCCGGCGTGGCGGTCTGCGCCAGTTCGGACGCGCCGATCACCGAGCCCGACTGGCGGCAGGGGGTGTCCGCGATGATGCTGCGGGAGTCGAAGGCCAGCGGCCGGCGCAGCGGCCCCGAGCAGTGCGTGGGCCTCGCCGAGGCCCTGCGGGCGTACACGGTCAACGCGGCCCGGCAGGATTTCGCCGAGGAGTGGAAGGGGACGGTCGAGGTCGGCAAGGTCGCGGACCTGTGCGTCCTGGACCGCCCGCTGCTGGACCTGGATCCGCACGCGATCACGGACGCGGAGGTGGACCTGACGGTGTTCGACGGTCGCGTCGTCCACGAACGCTGACGTCCTTCGTGATTCTCTTCGTGATCTCATCGTGGTTCTCATGGGGTTCTCAACGTGGCTTTCGTCGTGGTTCACCACGTGACTCGCTTCGGCATTCCCTTCGTACAATTTGAGTCCGAACGGTCAATGAAGAGCGAGGGAGCACCCGTGCCCGGCCAGCGATCCATCACCGAAGCCGAGAAGCTCGCCGCGGCGAAACTCGGCGGCATCCCGATACGACGGGACCAGATGGCCGCCGTGGCCAACATCTACCGGGCCGCCTCCGCCGTACGCCAGCACGTCGAGAACTCGGTACTGCGCGACTCGGACCTGACCTGGACGGCGTTCGTCGTGCTGTGGGTCGTGTGGGTGTGGGGCGAGTCGGAGACCCGGCACGTGGCCGAGGAGGCGGGGATCTCCAAGGGGACGCTGACCGGGGTGTCGCGCACCCTGGAGTCCCGCGGACTCGTCAGGCGGGCCGGCCACCCGACGGACGGCCGTCTGGTGCTGCTCAGCCTCACCGACGAGGGCGAGCAACTGATGCAGCGGCTGTTCCCCGCGTTCAACGAGGAAGAGGCCTTCGTCACCGGTCAGTTGACGGACGAGGAGTGCCGGGCCCTGGCGGAGGGCCTGCGGCGCGTGGTGATCCAGGTGGAGGAGAATGGCGAGGAGCGCCGCCAGACCCTGCTGGGCGGCGCCGAGCCCGCCCGGCGCCGGAGCGGGCGGCGCCCGAAGGCCTGAGCCTCAACCGGTGGCCCGAGCTGTAGACCGACACGTAGTCGACGAGCATGGGCACGCCGGACCGGGTGGACGAGCCGGGTGTGGCGTGTGCGGCGAGCGGGTCGGGGAGCGCGCCGCCCATGGCCAGGTTCAGCAGGATGAAGTGGCCGTGCCCGGTTGCCGCGTTCCAGGTGGCCGCGTCCATCCGAGAGGCGTTGACGGAGTGGTACTGGACCCCGTCGACGTACCAGCGCAGTTCCTGCGGGGACACACTGCGGTCCCATTCGAAGGCGTAGGTGTGGAAGTTGCCTGCGCAGGCGGTGTCGGGGCACGGACGGTTGGCGCCGATGCCGCTGGTCTCGTTGCAGGGGCCGCCGGGGTCGGTGCCGCAGTGGAGGGTGCCGAAGACCTTGTTGTCGCCGTTGGCGTTCTCCATGACGTCGAACTCCCCGATGCCTGGCCAGTTCTGGTAGTTCCCTCGGAAGGGCGCCCCGAGGGCCCAGAAGGCGGGCCAGTAGCCGTCGGCCGCGTCGCCCGTGACGTCGGGGACCTGGATCCGGCTCTCGATACGCAACTTGCCTCCGGCGGGCGGCTCGAAGTCGCTGCGCTTGGTCTCGATCCGGGCGGAGGTCCAGTTGCCGGCCGCGTCCCTGATCGGGGTGATCTTCAGATTCCCGGCGCCGTCCTGCTGGAGGTTGGCGGGGTCCGAGGCGTAGGTCTGCACCTCCCCCGTGCCCCAGTGCGGGGCGCCGCCCGGGTAACTGGTCCCGGTGTCGACGATCCAGTTGTCACCGGAGGGCGGACTGCCCGCGGCCCCGGCGAAGTCGTCGCTCCAGACCAGGTTCCAGCCGCTGGGAGTCGGCGGACCATCGGCACTGGCGAAGCCGTACAGTCCGCCGCCGAGCAGGGCGAGCCCGCCCAGCACTCCCGTCGCCGCCCTCAGCGGCCGACGTGTCTTCCTTGAATGCTTGCTGCGCAACACGAGATGACCTCCACGAGGTGGGGGAGCAGGAGGTAACAGCTTCAACAGAAACCGCGTCCGCCACTGTGGTGCGCACCGTGAAGGCCGTCAATGGTTACACCTGAGAGCGCTCTCACCTACACCTATGTGGCCGAACGGTGAAGACCCGTCCGGGTGTGGAGAGTTGGAGTGCCGGCCCACCCCTCCGCCATACCCGACACTCCCGCACCTTCACCCCCGCACATCGCCTTGACCACTTCCGTTCCGGCCAGCAGAGTATGGCCCGCCTGAGAGCGCTCTCAAAGCCATCGTGCTCTCAGACCGAGCAGCGTCACCGACCCCGAGGAGAGCAACCATGGCCGAGATCGCCCGTCGGACGATCATCGGGGCGGGGGAGCGCGGCCGCCGCCCTGGCCGTGGCCGGCAGTGGCACGGCTCGCGCTGCCACCGGGTCAGCTCCCGCCGCCGGGACGGAAGACGCCCGGATGCGCGGCCGTGCTTTCCTCGGCGCGGCCGTGGACGGCTACCGGGTCACGGCAGCATCCGCCTGGCCCAGAGCTACACCGATCAGGCCGGGCTCTTCAGCACGGCCTTCACCTACGACAACGCCCTCGCGATCCTGGCCCACCTCGCCCACTCGAGCACCGGGTCGCGCGCCAGGGCCGTGTCTGTCGGGGACGCTCTGCTCTACGCACAGGCTCACGACCCGCAGCACGCGGACGGCAGGCCCCGGCAGGCGTACAACGTGGGGCCGTACGTCTTCTACGACGGTTCACCACAGCCGGACGGCTTTGTGCGCACGGACGGCAGCGTAAATGTCGGCACGCAGTTCGGCTTCACGGGTACGGCTGTCGGGTACATGGCCTGGGCGAGCATCGCGCTGTCTGCGCCGGCCCACCGCACGCGGGCTTGGCGGTTTCTGGCAGGTGCCGTTCTGATCGGCGAGTGGGTGGAGGCGCACGGCCTGACCGACGAACCGCTCGGCGCCAGTCCTCTGTACACCGGTTTCGGCTTCGGCTTCGGCTACCACCCGTACCGGCACGTCGGCGCGACGGCCTGGTATCTGCTGGCGGCGGCCCGCGCCAATCCGCTGCGCGGACGCTGAGCCGCCCCGGGCAGGTGTCCGGCCGCTGAGGACCGTCCTCAGTCCCCGGCGGGACCCTTGTGCCGGCCGCCGACGAACGCCAGGGCTTCCCGCGCAAGGGGTGACCAGTCCAGGGTGGAGTCCGGGGAGAGAGCGAACCACTCCTTCATGGGCGTGCCCTTGTTGGCGTCGAAGTTGCCCCCCTCTCCACCGTCCACCAGCCCGTCCACTCGCTCTCCGGGCAGTTTCACCACCAACTGCCCGCGGACCAGCATCGCGAATATTTTGTTGTGCACCCGCAGCGCGCTCCGACCGAAGCCGGAGCCGCCGGGAGGAGTGACCCCGGGCAGGCCCAGCAGCTCGGTCACCAGGTCGTCGAAGCGCTCTTCGGCCGGTGTCATACGGCTCCTCCCGGATCCTGCGGCGATACCGCTGCCCGGCCCACTGAATCACGCCGTCATGAGTGGCGCAGCCGGTCGAAGCGGAACGGTTCCAGGACTTCGGGGCGCCGCCCGGTGCGGACGTACTCGGTGAGTCGGCGCCCTGTGACCGGCCCCAGGGTGACGCCGAACGTTTCTTGACCCGCGCCGGTCCTGAACCCCACCGCCTCCGCATTCTCGTGGACTTCACCCCTGCTGCGGCCAGGGGCCGGCCGAGCCCGAGGGCGAATGCTTCCGGGGTCGACCACGCCCTCGCCCGCCGAGATGCGCCGCGCGCACGTTGTACGGCGAGGTGGTGGAGGGCCTCCGCCGGGGAGATCCACGGCCGGTTCCTGGCGGGGCTCGATGCGGGCACGCCGTTCCTGTGAGGCGCGGTCGTCACAGTCCTACGGCCGTCCCGCACCCGGCACCTCGACCGGAACGGCGAGCACCTGCCCTGTTCCGGGTGCGACCATCTCGGTCTCGGTCATGCCCTGCCATCGCGCCGCGGTGACGAACAGCGTGCTGCGGTCGGGGCCGCCGAGCACGCACGCGAAGGCTCCGCGGTCCACGGGTACGGTCCGCAGGACGGTGCCGCCTTCCGCGACGCGCACGCACCGCCGGTTGGGCACGTCCGCGTACCAGACGGCGTTCTCCGCGTCGATGCAGATGCCGTCCGGGACGCCCTCGCCCAGATCGGCCCAGACGCGTCGCCGCAACAGGGTGCCGTCGGCGTCGATGTCGAAGGCGAGCAGCTGGTGGCGGTAGGAGTCGGCGACGATCAGGGTGGCGTCGTCGGCGGTCACCGCCATGCCGTTGGGAAAGGCGATGTCGTCGGCCACCTCGCGCACCGAGCCGTCGGGGGCGGCCAGGTGGACGGAGCCGGGTTTGACGTCCTCTCCCGCCATCGGGTCGAAGTCGGCTCGGTTGACGTAGGTGTTGCCGCGGCCGTCCGCGATGATGTCGTTCCAGCCCGGGATGCCGAGATCCACGTACTCGACCAGGCTGCCGTCGGGCTGACGGCGCAGCAGCCGCCCTTCCGCGGACGAGACGATCAGCAGCCGGTCGTCGGGAAGCCAGGCGGTGCACAGGGGCAGCGACGGCACCCGGGCGACGACCTCGCTGCGGCCGGCCCGGTCGACGGCGACGACCTCGCCGGCGGTCCAGTCGGAGAAGTACAGCCTCTCGCCGTGCCAGCGGGGTGACTCGACCAGGCCTCGGCCGGTGAGCAGCGTGGATACCTGGGTCATCGTCCTCACAGCCCTTCGCTCGGAGCGGCGCGGTGCCGGCCTCTCACCTTCTACACGAACAACCCCCCGCCGAATCGACAGCACACGGCAACCCTGTGACATCACAGGATGTCTCCTTCCTCCTTCGATGCCATGGTCGTTGGCCATCGGCAACCGAACGGAGGAACCGATGCTGACGTCACGACCGACCGACTCCCGGCTGGGTTCGGCGATCGCCGCGGGGGCCGCCGCCGTCCTGCTCGCCGGGGCCGGACTGCTCACGGCCGCGCCCGCCCAGGCCGATCCTCGGCCGTGCCCCGGCGCCGGCCCGGGCGACCCGGCACGCTGCGCCCAAGTGATCGGCATCGATGCGGGCTCGTCCCTGGTGATGCGCACAGCACCGCGCTACGGCGCCGCGCCGGTGGCCCGGTTCGGCAACGGGCAGTGGCTGGAGCTCGACTGCTGGACCACCGGCGACCCGGACGCGGACGCGGACGGCCACGGCTACCGCTACTGGATGCAGGTCTCCACCGGCAGTGTCAACGGCTTCGTCAACGACTGGTACCTCGACAGCGGCGGCCCGGGCGTGTGGAAGGCCCAGATCCCGCGGTGCGCCTGATCCCTCCTCGATCCGGGCCAAGCGAAGCGATCCAGTCGAACCAGCCGAACCGACGGAGGCAACCCTCATGACTCGTCTGCGTGCTCTCACCGCGGTGGGCATCGCCCTGACCGCCACGGCCTCGGCCGTCCTCGCCGGTGCGGGGCCGGCCGGCGCCGCGATCCACTCGTGCAGCATCTCAGGTGATCCGGCCCTGTGCGCCAATGTCACCGGCATCGACGCCGGCTCCTACCTGGCCGTGCGCACCGCCCCCAGATACGGCGCGTCGGAGTCGCCGGTCTTCGGCCACCACCACAACGGGGACGAACTCGGCCTGATCTGCTGGACCACCGGCGACCCGGACGCGGACGGCCACGGCTACCGCTACTGGATGCAGGTCTCCACCGGCAGTGTCAACGGCTTCGTCAACGACTGGTACCTGGACACCGGAGGCCCCAACACCTGGAAGTCCCGGATCCCGCAGTGCTGAGCCCAGCCGTGCCGCCCCGCTAGGCGGACTTTCGGCCGACTCCCGCGTACACCCAGTACTCCGACGGCTTGTCCGGGATCGGGTCGCCGGGGTCCGGGCGCCACAGCGGCACGTGGACCAGGCCCGGCTGCACGAGGTCGAAGCCGGTGAACAGGTCGTGGATCTCGTCGTGGGAGCGGGCGGTGACCGGGGAGGTGGCCCTGGCGCTGTACAGCTTGCTCACGGCGGCGGCCGTGTCCGGGCGGTCCTCGTTCGTGGCATGGGTCAGTGCCAGCCAGCTGCCGTCGGGCAGGGCGTCCCGGAAGGCGGCGACGATGCCGGCCGGGTTCTCCTCGGGCGTGACGAAGTGCA
Source organism: Streptomyces guryensis (assembly GCF_021261325.1). Taxonomy (GTDB): domain Bacteria; phylum Actinomycetota; class Actinomycetes; order Streptomycetales; family Streptomycetaceae; genus Streptomyces; species Streptomyces guryensis. The sequence continues at coordinate 7,685 of NZ_JAJSBI010000035.1, forward strand.
GGATCGCGACCATCAGCACGGCGACGGGCTGTTCGAAGTCGATCAGTTCGCGCAGCTTCGAGGAGGACAGGACGTCGTCGGGCCGGCGGATGTCGGCGTCGACGATGCCCGCGTCCGGGTTGTCCGCGAGCAGGGAGGTGCTGTGGGCCACGGCCACGGGGTCCTTGTCCACGTAGACCACCCGGGCCCCGGGGCTTGCCGCCTGGGCCACCTCGTGCACGTTGCCCTGGGTGGGGATGCCCGAGCCGAGGTCGATGAACTGCCGCACCCCGGTGTCGACCAGGTGGCGCACGGCTCGTCCGAGGAAGGCGCGGTTGGCCCGGGCCAGCGTGCGCACCTGGGGATCGATGCCGGTGACGGCCGCCACCGCCTCACGGTCTATGGCGAAATTGTGCTGCCCGCCCAGCATGGCGTCGTACATGCGGGCCACACTCGCCTTGTCGGGATCGGTCCCCGGCGGAATCCGTTCGTTGTCGAGCACTACAACTCCCTTTCCGGCCAGGGGCCTTGACGCGACATCATATAGTTGCCGACGACGCACGGCGAGCCACCCTCATCGCCGTGCGCCCGGAGCCCCACACCCGGAAAGGCACGACCCCTGCGGAACGAACCGCGCAGCCGCATCGACGCACCCCCCGCCGCACTGCCCTCGCCCCGCCGGTCGGCCTTCTCCCCCGCCGCCGACGCCATCGGCTCGGAACTCGACCTGGGGCTGACCGCCACCCATGTCGTGCACGCGCTGACCCCCGGCTTCTGCGATGCGGCATCGATCTACCTGCTGGAGCGCTGGCTGCGCGACGAGAACGCGTACGCCGTCGCGGACCCGCCCCAGATAGAGGCGCGCCGTCTGGCGCTGCGCATCGGCACGGACGCGGTCGAGGACTGGGAGGGCGTGCTGCCGGTCGGCGAGGTGATCGTCTTCCCGCGTGAGACGCCGTACGCCCGCGCTCTCGCCGCCGGGCACGCGCAGTTGCTCGACGCGATCGACCCGCACACCTCCCAGCGGCTGGTGGCCTCCGGGGGCGGCGACGCGCGGATCGATGATCTGCTGCACGTGTCGTCCTTCGTCGTCGTCCCGCTTCAGCTGCGGGGCACCGCGGTCGGCTTCGTCGCCTGCTCGCGCGGCCCGGACCGGGCCCCCTTCCGGCCGGCTGACGTACTGGCCGCGGAGGCGCTGGCCGCTCGAGCCGCCACCGCCCTGGACAACGCACGACGCTACGAGCGCGAGCGCCGCACCGCCCTGGCCATCCGGAACAGCCTGCTGCCCGGCACGACCCGGGAGGTCGAGGGGTGCCGCATCGCCCACGGGTACCTGCCCGCCGGGCAGGGCAACATCATCGGCGGTGACTGGTTCGACGTGCTGAAACGGCCGGGTGACCGGGTCAGTCTCGTCGTCGGGGACGCCATGGGACACGGCCCGGAGTCAGCCGTCGCGATGATCCAGCTGCGCACCGCCGTACGCACCCTGGCCACCCTCGACATCCCGCCGGCCGATCTCATACGACGTCTCGACGCGCTCGCCTGCGACACCCCCGGAGCATCGTTCGCGACCTGTATCTACGCCGAGTGGGACGCCCGGCAGCGCATCTGCACCCTGGTGGGGGCCGGCCACCCGCCGCCGCTGCTGCGCGGCCCCGACGGCCGGACCGCGCCGGTCGTCCTCGCCAGCCCGGGCCTGCCTCTGGGGCTGGGTACGGGCAGTTACGAGGCGACCGTGCTGACCGTGGACGAACCCGCCCTGCTCGGGCTCTACAGCGACGGCCTGGTCGAGTCCCGGGACGCCGACATCGACCAGGAGATCGTCCGCCTCGCCCGCGCCCTGGACACGGCGGCCGTCGAGCCCACGGCCGCCGGCGAGCAGGACCCGCTGCAGTCCCTGTGCCGGCGGCTGCTCGGCACCCCTTCGGCCTCGGCCGCCGCCGACGACCGCACCCTGCTGCTCGCCGAGCTGACGCCTCTGAAGGGCTGAACGCCCTTTCCCGGCAGGCTCTCAGGCCGTCAGGTGCGCCCACACGGCGTTGCCGCCGGTGAGCCTCGACCGGTCGACGCCCCAGCTGTCCGCGATCTCCTCCACGATGAGCAGGCCGCGACCGCTCTCGTCGTCCGGGCACGGCTCGCACCGGGGCAGGCCGCGGTCCGTGCGGTCGTGGTCGTGGACCTCGAGACGCAGGCACGTGTCGCTGATGAGCCCGATGCCGCACAGGATCTTGGCGCTGAGTGTGTGACGTACGGCGTTGGTGGCCAGTTCGGACACGAGCAGGACGGCGTCCGCGCACAGGTCGCCCGGCAGGCGCCAGGCGCTCAGCCGCGCGCCGATGGAGCGGCGGGCGACCCTGATGCTGGAGCGGTGCGGCGGCAGTTCGAGCCAGTGCGTGCGCTCCGGGTTCGGGGCGTCTAACAGCTGCGGGGAGGAAGTCGTGTGGGGGGACACGCAGTTGCCTTCCGTGGGGAGCGGGGCGCGCAGTGACCGTCGAAACGATTCACACAAGTAACTATGCTCACAGGGCAGTTCAAGCTGCAACCAGCTGCCTGATAATTTCATGGAGCCGGTATCTGTCCGGCAGCGTCGACAAGTCGCTTTGGTCGGCTGGACGGTGACGTCCACTCAGGAGGTAGGGCGTGGTGAACGAAGGTCGGTCGGGCGCGGGCAACAGCCCCAGTGCTCCCACCGTTCTCCGCATGATCCTCGGCCGGCGGCTGCAGGAGCGGCGCCAGGACGCGGGTCTGTCGCTGGACGAGGCGGCCAGGGCCCTGCGGGTGACGTCCCTGACCATCCGCCGCCTGGAGAAGGCGGAGGTCGGCCTCAAGCCCCTCTACGTGGACAAGCTGCTGGAGACGTACGGGGCCGAACGGCAGGAGATCGACGAGTTCGTCGACCTGGCCGAGCGGGCCAACGAGCCCGGCTGGTGGCATGTGTACCGCGATGTGCTGCCCAGCTGGTTCAGCGGATACGTGAGCCTGGAGACCGGGGCCACGACGCTGCGCACCTACGAGCCGCACTATGTGACGGGACTGCTGCAGACCCACGACTACGCGCGCGAGGTCCTGCGCGGCGGCTTCCCGGGCGGCAGCGCGGAGGATCTCGAACGGCGGGTGGACCTGCGGCTGCGCCGCCAGGGCCTGCTGGAGAGATCCGACGCCCCGACGCTGTGGGTGGTGCTGGAGGAGGCGGTGCTGCACCGGGTGGTGGGCGGCTCCGAGGTGATGCGGGAGCAGATCGACCGGCTCCTGGAGGTCTCGGAGCTGGAGCACGTCAGCGTCGACGTGGTGCCGTTCACCGCGGGAGCCCACGTCGGCGCCTGCGCCCCCTTCACATACTTCCGGTTCAAGGAGCCGGAGCTGCCCGACATCGTCTACAGCGAGATCCTCTCCGGCGCCATGTACCTGGACCAGCGCTCGGACGTCGCGGCCCATCTCGAGGCGCACAACCGCATGTCCCTGCTGACCTCGGACACGGACAGCAGGGCACTCCTGTACCGCATGCGAAAGGAGTACTCATGACCAGCGTCGACAGCAGTGTCCGCGGCGTCTACAACGGCATGCCGGCGTCGGACCTCGGTGAACAGGGCTGGGAGTCTCCGTGGAGCGGTCCCAACGGGGGCCAGTGCGTGCAGACGAAACAGCTCGCCGACGGCCGTGTGGCCCTGCGGCAGTCGACCGATCCGGCCGGCCCCGCGCTGATCTACACCCCGGAGGAGATCACCGCGTTCGTCGCGGGGGTCAAACGAGGTCTCGCCGATCACCTGACGGCGCTGTACCCCCCACGCACACCACCGAAAGGGACAGCATGACCAACTCGCCCGCGCGGGACATCGACACCAGTCGGCCCCACTCCGCCCGGATGTACGACTACTACCTCGGCGGCAAGGACCACTTCGAGGTCGACAAGCTGGCCGCGGAGACCGTCGCTTCGGTCTACCCGGCCATCTTCGTGTGCGCCCGTGAGAACCGGGCGTTCATGCATCGCGCCACCCGGGTGCTCGCCCAGGAGCACGGCATCCGCCAGTGGCTGGACATCGGCACCGGTATCCCCACCGAGCCGAACCTGCACCAGGTGGCCCAGTCCGTGGTCCCCGAGGCCAGGGTGGTCTACGCGGACAACGACCCGCTCGTCCTCAAGTACGCCGAGCGTCTGATGCGCAGCACGGCCCAGGGCCGCACCACGTACATCGAGGCGGATGTCAACGACCCGGCCGCGCTGCTGAACTCCACCGCCCTGGCCGAGGTCCTGAACCTGGACCAGCCCGTGGCCCTGTCCCTCAACGCCCTGATGCACTTCGTGACGGACGCGCAGGACCCGTACGGCATCGTGGACCGTCTGTTGGCCGTCCTCCCCTCGGGCAGCGCGCTGGCCCTGAGCCACTGCACGCCCGACTTCGACCCGGCCACCTGGCAGAAGGTCACCGACATCTACACCAATGCGGGCACGCCGGTGCAGTTCCGCTCGAAGGACGAGGTCGCCCGGTTCTTCAGCGGGCTCGACCTGCTCGCCCCCGGAATCGCCGTCGGCCACCGCTGGCGCCCGGACGGCGACTGCGACGCCACGGACGCCGAGGTCAGCCTCTGGACCGGGGTGGGCATCAAGCCGTAGCCGCGAGGTGCAGGGGGGCGGACGGCCCCGGACCCGAGCGGGTCCGGGGCCGTCCGGCAGTTTCGGCGAGAGGCCGGTCAGGGCTGGACGGGCCGGCCGCGTCCCCAGGCCCAGGCGAGACGGTCGGCGCCGGACTGGTTGGTGGTGGCGAGCCACGGGCGGGAGGGGTTGCCGACGAGCTTCTGCATCGAGTAGATGTCGTCGGTGCGCAGGCCCGGCCAGTACACCGAGCCCATCTTCAGCTCGCGGGCGGTGTCCGTCTCGGCCTGGATGAAGTTGACGTAGTTGTCGTCGGGCGCCGGCTTGTCGTAGTTCAGGCCGGTGGTCATCGGGGCGCCGAACTCGTCGATGACCGTACGGCTCGCGCAGTCGCCGATGCGCTCCTTGAGGTCGGCGGTCCACTGGTCGTAGGTGGCGTACGACTTCCAGAAGCCGTAGTGGTGCAGCGACAGGTAGGTGCCCTTCAGCCGCGGGTCGGCGCAGACCGAGGTGACGTGGTCGTTGTAGCCGGCGCCACTGACGAAGACGCGGCCCCGCGGGACGGACCCGTACGTCGACAGCCACTTGGCGGCGATGTCGGCCCACTGGGTGTCGGTGTAGCCGTGCGGCTCGTTCATCGGCTCGAAGTAGACCTTCGAGTTGCCCTTGTAGGCCTTGACGACGGTGTTCCACATCGGCCAGTAGGTGGCCTCGTCGTCGATGAAGCCGTCCTTCTGGGCGCCCGTGCCCTCCCAGTAGGAAAGGATCACCTTGAAGCCCTTGTCCGTGGCCGCGTCGATCACTCCGCGGTACGACTTCCAGTAGGAGCCGTTGACGGTGTACGGGTTGATCGGCAGGCGGACGGTGTTGGCACCGAGGTTGGCGCGGAACGCCGAGATGACCCGGCTCGCCTTGGTGTACGTCTGGGCGTAGCTGTCGGAGAGCGACAGGCCGGACAGGACGACGGGGTCGTTGGCGTAGTTGTCGCGGGGGTCGGCCCAGTTGACGCCCTTGAACTGGGTGGTGTCCGTTTTCGGTGCGGCGGAGGCGGGGCTGCCGGCGAGGGTCGCGCCGCTGACCGCGGCGATCGCGACCGCCGCGCAGGCGGCGCGCAGCCGGGGAGCGAGGCGGTTGGTGGGGGTCTTGCGCATCGACGTGGCCTTTCAGGAGGTGGCGGCTCGGCGCCCCGCATGTTTACGTAAACATGTGCTGTCGTCGCAACGGATGTTTACGTAAACTCGGCGGCGCCGGAATCGTGGCATCCGCCTCAGCGGCCGTCAAGGCTCCTCACGCGTAACATCCGGTGCGTCGCGCAACAGGTCGGGGACCCGAGGGAGGCACCAGTGGTGGAACGGGGCAGCACCGGCGTTCCGGGCGGACGCCGCAAGCAGCGGGTCTCCATGGCCGATGTCGCCAAGCTGGCCGGCGTCTCCTCCCAGACGGTCTCGCGGGTCTCCAACGGCTACCCCGGGGTGATCGGCGCGACCCGGGAGCAGGTGCTCACGGCGATGCGGGATCTCGGCTATCGGCCCAACAGCGCGGCGCGCGCCCTGCGCTACGGGCAGTTCAACACCATCGGTGTGATCCTCTTCAGCCTGTCCTCGACGGGCAACAGCCGCACCGTGGAGGCGATCGCCACCCGTGCCGCGGCAGAGGGGTACGCGATCACCCTGATCCCCATCGACGTCCCGACCCAGGACAACGTACTGGGGGCCTTTACGCGGATGGGCGAGCTGGCCGTCGACGCCGTGATCGTCATCATGGAGATCCATCTGCTGGACACCGGCACGGTGCAGCTGCCGCCCGGCGTGCACGTCGTCGTCGTGGACTCCGACGCCGGCGACCGCTACAGCGTGGTCGACACCGACCAGGCCGACGGGGCCCGCAAGGCCGTGAGCCACCTGCTGGACCTGGGCCACCGCACCGTATGGCATGTCACCGGCCCGGAGACGTCCTTCGCCGGGCAGCGCCGAACTCAGGCCTGGCGCAGGGTCCTTGAGGAGGCCGGACGCCCAGTTCCGCCGCCCCTGCACGGCGACTGGTCGGCCGAGTCCGGCTACGCGGCCGGTCTCGCGCTCGCCGCACAGCCCGACTGCACCGCCGTGTTCGCGTCCAACGACCAGATGGCGCTGGGGCTGCTGCGCGCCTTCCACGAGCGCGGTTTGAGGGTGCCCGCGGACATCAGCGTCGTCGGCTTCGACGACATCCCCGACGCCGCCTTCTTCGTCCCGCCGCTGACCACCGTCCACCAGGACTTCGCGGAGGTCGGCCGCCGCTGCGTCCAGGACGCCCTGCACCAGATCCGCACCCACGGCGGCTCACAGCCCGGCACCGATCTCGTCCCGACCAGCCTGGTGGTCAGGCACAGCACCGCGGCACCGCCGGACCGGCATCGATGACTGTGCTCTCGCCCCAGACGCCGGCAGACCCGAGCCCGTTCGAGCAGCCGGGCCGGCACTCGGCTGCCACAAGTCCGGGCATGGAGACCGAACCGGTCACCCCGTCCACGCCGCGGCCCGTGCGCAGGCCGATGCTGGTGCAGGGCTGGCACGAACTGACCTTCCTGCACTGGCCGGTGGACCCCGAGCGGGTGGCCGCTCTGCTGCCCGCCGGGACCCGGCCGGACACGCTCGACGGGGTCACCTACGTCGGCCTGGTGCCGTTCCTGATGCGTGGCGTGGGCCTCGGCCCGGGGCCCGGGCTACCGTATCTCGGCACGTTCTGCGAGACGAACGTACGGCTGTACTCGGTGGACGGGCAGGGCCGCCGCGGTGTCGTGTTCCGCTCCCTGGACGCGACCCGGCTGCTGCCCGTGCTGGCGGGGCGGCTGGGCGTACGGCTGCCCTATGTGTGGTCGGCGATGCGACTGCACCGCGAGAACGACAGACTCACCTACACCTGCCGCCGCGGACGACCCGCGGGCCGTGGCCCCAGCAGCCGGGTCGTGGTCCGACCCGGCGCGCCCATAGCGCGGCCCACACCGCTGGAGCTGTTCCTCACCGCCCGCTGGGGCATGCACGTGCCGTGGCACGGCCGCACCGTCCACCTGCCGAACGAGCACGCGCCGTGGCCGCTGCACCGGGCCGAACTGCTCGACCTGGACGACGAGTTGATCACGGCGGCCGGTCTGCCACGCATGACGGACGCGCCGGCCAGCGTGCTCTACTCGCCGGGCGTCTCGGTCCGGTTCGGGACAGCGTCCGCCCTGAGGCCGTCCCTCAGCGGATAGGGGCCCCGGGAAACGGCGTCACGACGCACTCGGCTGCGGTGTCGGCCCCGCCACCCCCAGTTGCCTGATGGTCCCGCCGAGCCTGGGCCGGAAGCCCTCCAGCATCTTCGGCTGCGCGCTGACCACCCAGCGGGAGCCCACGAGGTACCTGCCCCCGTACATGGCCGCGCTGTCGAGCCAGACCTGCTGGAACTCGTCCCGGGGGAAGGTGGTGATGAGGTAGTCGGCGTTCTTCGTGTGGCAGACGCCCTGGCGCAGTTCCTCCGCCTCCACCCGGATCCTGGCCTTGCAGCCGGTCAGTGCGGCGATGACCTCGACCTTCGCCGGGGCCACAACTCCCGCCTCCGGGGCGGCGGTCACCGCCGTCCTGGTCGCCTTGGACCGTTCAGAGGCGTCGTCCTCTCCCCCGCTGCAGGCCGCGGCCAGGGGAAGGAGGGCCAGACTGCCGGCCAGTGTCGCGCCGCGCACCAGCCGGGCGGTGGGCGGGATGCGTACGGTGCGTCCTCGTGGGGGGTGCGGCCACACGTGCGTCTCCATCTCGGCGCGGTTGCGCCCGCCCAGGGCGGACGGGCGTACCACAGGGGTACGCGTGGACACCGGCGGCTGTTCACCGGCCGCCGTATCCAGAACGATCAGGAATCGAGAAGCGCCGCCCGCTCAGCCACACCTACGGTGACCGGGGTGATCCCACGCCTCGTTCCCTCCCCGTACCGGCCGGTGCTCGCCCACCGGCTGTTCCGGCGGCTGATCCTCGGCTTCGCGGTGTCCTGCCTCGGTGACGGCATGAGCTTCGTCGCGGTGGCGTGGCTCGCCATCGAGCTCGCGCCGCAGGCCGGTGCCGGACTGTGGGTCGGCGGCGCGGTCGCCGCGTACACCCTGCCGGGTGTGGTCGGGGCGCTGGTGCTCGGCCGCCGGCTGCGCAGGGTGCCGGCCAGGCGGCTGCTGGTCGCCGACAGCATGGTGCGCGGTGTGTTCCTGGGCGCCGTGCCACTCGCCTGGTTCGCCGGGCTGCTTTCGCCGTCGCTGTACGTCGTGCTGCTCGCGTCGTCGTCACTGCTGCACGCGTGGGGCGGCGCGGGCAAGTACACCCTGCTCGCCGAACTGCTGCCGGACGAGCAGCGACTCGCCGCGAACACCCTGGTCGGCTCGCTGGACTTCGCCGCCACGATCGCCGGGCCCGCCCTCGCCGGTGTGCTGGTGACGTACGTGAGTCCCGCGCTCGTACTCGGTCTGGACGCGCTCACGTACGTGTTCCTCGCCGTGCTCGTCGTGCGCACCCGGCTGCCGGAGTCGGGACCTGTCTCCCCCGTCGCCGGAGCGGCCGCCCGCGGCGGACTCGCGCTGCTGCGGTCCCGTCCCGAGCTGCTCGGGCTGCTGGCGCTCACCTGGTTCTTCAACTTCCTGTACGGCCCGGTCGAGGTCGCCCTGCCGCTGCATGTGACCGACGACCTGCACGCGCCGGGCACACTGCTGGGCCTGTACTGGATGCTGTTCGGCTGCGGCGCGGTGCTCGGCTCGCTGGCGGTCGGCGCGCTGCGGCGGCTGCCGCTGTGGCCCGTGACGGTCGGCATCGTGACGGCCTGGGGGCTCGCACTGGTGCCGTTCGGGGCCGGGGCGCCGACGGCCGTCACCGTCGCGTGCTTCGCCCTCGGCGGCGCGGTCTACGGCCCGTTCGTGGCGCTCTCGGTGACGCTGATGCAGGCGAAGTCGCCTCCGCGGCACCTGGCCGCGATGCTGGCGGCCCGCAGCGCGGTGCTGCTCACCGCGTCGCCGCTGGGCACGGCGCTCGGCGGACCGCTCACCGCGGCGCTGGGCCCGCGCGCGGCGCTCGGCGGCTCGGGGCTCGCCACAGTGGCGCTCGGCGCGCTCGCGTGCATCCTGCTGCTGGCCCGGCGTGGCAACCGATCAGGAATCGAGAAGCGCGCTCTCGTGAGCCGCGGCTAACGTGACCGCAGAACGACGACTCCCGCGCCCGCCCGGCCCGACCCATGGAGAGACGATGACCACGGCGAAGAGGACGAACGCGCAGGTGCCCGCGCTGCACGCCGCAGACAGCCACGACATGATCCGCGTGCACGGCGCGCGCGAGAACAACCTCAAGGACGTCAGCATCGAGATCCCGAAGCGCCGGCTGACGGTGTTCACCGGTGTCTCCGGCTCGGGCAAGAGCTCGCTGGTCTTCGACACGATCGCCGCGGAGTCGCAGCGTCTGATCAACGAGACCTACAGCGCCTTCGTGCAGGGCTTCATGCCCAGCCTGTCGCGGCCCGAGGTCGACGTCCTGGACGGTCTGACCACCGCGATCAGCGTCGACCAGCAGCGGATGGGCGCCGACCCGCGCTCCACGGTCGGCACCGCCACCGACGCCAACGCGATGCTGCGGATCCTGTTCAGCCGGCTCGGCAAGCCGTACGTCGGACCGCCCGGAGCGTTCGCGTTCAACGTGCCGTCGGTGTCGGCGGCCGGTGCGATCTCGGTGGGCGGCGGCACCAAGCAGAAGGTCACGTTCAACAAGGTGGGCGGCATGTGCCCGCGCTGCGAGGGCCGCGGCTCGGTCTCCGACCTGGACCTGACCCAGCTGTACGACGACAGCAAGTCGATCAACGAGGGCGCGTTCACCATCCCCGGCTACACCGGCGGCGGCTGGAACTCCCGGCTGTACGCGGAGTCCGGCTTCTTCGACGCGGACAAACCGATCCGCACCTTCACGAAGAAGGAGCTGCACGACCTCCTGCACCGCGAGCCGGTCCGGATGAAGATCGCGGGCATCAACATGACCTACGAGGGTCTGATCCCGCGCCTCCAGAAGTCGATGCTGTCCAAGGACAAGGAGGCGATGCAGCCGCACATCCGGGCCTTCGTGGAGCGTGCGGTCACCTTCACCGTCTGTCCCGAGTGCGAGGGCACCCGGCTCGCCGAGCACGCCCGCTCCTCGAAGATCGAGAAGATCTCGATCGCGGACGCCTGCGCGATGGAGATCAGGGACCTGGCCGGCTGGGTACGGGAACTCGCGGAGCCGTCGGTGGCGCCGCTGCTGACCGCGCTGCAGCAGACGCTCGACTCGTTCGTCGAGATCGGTCTCGGCTACCTCTCGCTGAACCGGCCCGCCGGCACGCTCTCCGGTGGTGAGGCGCAGCGCGTCAAGATGATCCGCCACCTCGGCTCCTCGCTCACCGACGTCACCTACGTCTTCGACGAGCCGACCGCGGGCCTGCACCCGCACGACATCCAGCGGATGAACGGTCTGCTGCTGCGGCTGCGGGACAAGGGCAACACGGTCCTCGTCGTCGAGCACAAGCCGGAGGTCATCGCGATCGCGGACCACGTGGTCGACCTCGGCCCCGGCGCAGGCACGGCGGGCGGCACCGTCTGCTACGAGGGCACGCTCGACGGGCTGCGCGGCAGCGACACCGTCACCGGACGCCACCTCGGCGACCGATCGAAGCTCAAGGAGGGGGTGCGCGAGGCCACCGGCACCCTGGAGATCCGCGGCGCCACGGCGAACAACCTGCGGGACGTCGACGTGGACATCCCGCTCGGTGTGCTGGCCGTGATCACCGGCGTCGCGGGGTCCGGCAAGAGCTCGCTCGTGCACGGGTCGATCCCCGAGGAGCTCGGGGTCGTCTCGGTCGACCAGAGCCCGATCCGGGGGTCGCGGCGCAGCAACCCGGCGACGTACACCGGTCTTCTCGAACCGATCCGCAAGGCGTTCGCCAAGGCCAACGGCGTCAAGCCCGCCCTGTTCAGCGCCAACTCCGAGGGTGCCTGCCCGACGTGCAACGGGGCGGGCGTCGTCTACACCGACCTGGCGATGATGGCCGGGGTCGCCAGCACCTGCGAGGACTGTGAGGGCAAGCGGTTCGACGCCTCGGTCCTGGAGTACCGGCTCGGCGGCCGGGACATCTCCGAGGTGCTCGCGATGCCGGTGTCTCAGGCCCTGGAGTTCCTCGCCGAGGGTGAGGCCCGCACCCCGGCCGCGCACAAGATCCTGGAACGTCTCGCGGACGTCGGGCTCGGCTATCTCACCCTCGGCCAGCCGCTCACCACGCTCTCCGGCGGTGAGCGCCAGCGCCTGAAGCTCGCCACGCACATGGGCGACAAGGGCGGCGTCTACGTCCTCGACGAACCGACCACCGGGCTCCACCTCGCCGATGTCGAACAACTCCTCGGTCTGCTGGACCGGTTGGTCGACTCCGGCAAGTCCGTGATCGTCATCGAACACCACCAGGCGGTCATGGCGCACGCCGACTGGATCATCGACCTCGGCCCCGGTGCCGGCCACGACGGCGGCCGCATCGTCTTCGAGGGCACACCGGCCGACCTGGTCGCCACCCGTTCCACCCTCACCGGAGAGCATCTCGCGGAGTACGTCGGCGCCTGACGGGGCGGCGACGGCGTCCTGGTCGGCCTTGACTCCGCCCAAGGGGCAGGGCCGACCGTGGCGGTATGGATGAAAACGCACTCCTGGCCGAACAGCTGGCCTACTACCGGGCAGGGGCGGCCGAGTACGACCGGCCCTATGCCGAGCACGCAGACCTACAGGAACTGCCGCGCTGCGTCGACGGTCTCCCGATTGCCGGGGATGTACTGGAACTGGCCTGTGGAACGGGCCAGTGGACCCGGCTGCTCGCCGCGCGGGCGCGCGCGGTGACGGCCGTCGACGCGGCACCCGAGATGCTGGCCCTCGCTCGTGCGCGTACTGCCTCCCCCACGGTCGAGTTCGTCGAGGCCGACCTGTTCGCGTGGCGGCCGCCGCGGCGCTACGACACCGTGTTCTTCGCCTTCTGGCTCTCGCATGTCCCGCCCGCCCGGCTGCCCGGCTTCTGGGACACGGTCGCCGACGCGCTCGCCCCGGGTGGCAAAGCGATCTTCATCGACGACGGGCCTGCCGGGGCCGGGGCGGAGGATGTCCTCGCGGATCCTGCCGTCCCGGCGGCGGTGCGGCGGCTCGACGACGGCAGCAAGTACCGCATCGTGAAGGTCTTCCACGAGGCGCGGGCGCTCACGAGCGACCTCACCGCGCTGGGGTGGTCGGTGCGCATCCGGACGGTGGCCGGGCAGTTCATCGGCATCGCAGAACCTGCCGGATGACTCCCGTGCATCGGATCGACATCTGCGGTGTCGGGGGCCCGGTCCCGGGCTCGCTCACGTGGGCGCGAGCGGGCCCGGGGAGGCGCCGGCGCTGCCGTAGCGCCCTCCGTGTCCGGCGCAGGACAATGACCGCATGGGCGGTGAGCCGGTGGACGAGGCGGTGCGGGCGGTGCCTGCGCCGCCGCTGCGCGGGCTGGTCGGCTGGTACTCCGGCTACCGCCAGCGCGGCATCCCGCACACCCGGCACCGGGGGCTGCCGTCGCCGTGGCTGACCCTGATCATCACCCCTGGACGAGCCGTTCAGCATGGCCGCCCACCCCGATCCGGGTGCCGCCCCCGGCGACTATCCCACCCTGCTGGGCGGCCTGCACCTGACGCCCGCGCTGATCGACGTCCCCGGGCGGCAGTCCGGCATCCAGGTGGCGGTCAGCCCGCTCGGCGCGCGCGTCCTGCTGGGGCTGCCCGCGGGAGAGCTGGCCGGGACCGACGTGCACGCCGACGACGTGCTGGGCGCGGGCATACGCGAGGTCCACGACAAGGTGCGCGAGGCACCCGACTGGGCCGCCCGGTTCGCGGTCGTCGACGACTGGCTGCTGCACCGCATGTCGCGAAACGACGGCGCGGAAACGATCACCCCGGTGGCCGGCGCCTGGCAGCGGCTGCTGTCCGCCGGTGGTCGCCTGCGCGTCGACAAGCTGGCCGCCGACACCGGTTTCAGCGAGCGGCATCTGCGCAACCGCTTCCGCGCGGAGATCGGCCTCACCCCCAAGGCGGCCGCCCGGGTCATACGCTTCGACCTGGTACGGCGCCGCCTGGCGGCCGGACCTGGCCTGCCGGGCCTCGCGGGCCTGGCCGCCGACTGCGGCTACGCGGACCAGTCCCACCTCGACCGCGAGTTCGCCGCCCTGGCCTCCTGCACGCCCAGCGCCTGGCTGATGCAGGAGTTCCGAAACATCCAATCCGGGCACCATCCGCCCGCGTGACCCTGGTGAGGCCGGCCGGACGACCCGGCAGGCTCCCGACTTCCGCGAAACGGAGGCGCATCACCATGACGACCAGTACGCCCGACACCGCCGAGCAGCCGCCCGCCCCGCAGGTCTGGCCCACCCTGCGTGCCCATGACGCCTGCGCACTGATCCGCTTCCTCGTCGACGCCTTCGGTTTCGAGGAGACCGTGGTGTACGGAGACGGCGACCTGGTCGAGCACGCCCAGCTGAGCTGGCCCGAGGGCGGCGGCATCATGCTGGGCTCCGTACGCGAGGAGCAGGAGCCCGGCACCGGCCCGACACCGCCCGGTGCCTTCAGCGCCTACGTCGTCACCGCCGACCCGGACGCCGTCCACGCCCGCGCCAAAGCTGCCGGCGCGGAGATCACCGCGGATCTGCACGTCACGGACTACGGCTCGCGCGACTTCGCCGCCCGCGACCCCGAAGGAAACCGCTGGTACTTCGGTACATATCGGGGCGAACCACGCTGATCATCACGAGGTGAGCATTATCACCCGGACCGGTCGCAGCCGGGCCGACCTGGGAATTGTCGCCCGCCCTACGCCAAAGCGCCGTCCACATCACTGCCGTCGTTCACTGCGCACGGGCACACTGGGGCATGCGCTGCTGCCTGTCCGCTCCCCTCGCCGCTCTCTCGGCCCTGCCCGACCCCTGTCAGGTCCTGCGTTCCGGCGCCCTCCTCACCCCCGCCCTGCTGCGCACCGCCGCCGATGCCCTGCGCGGCCCGGCGGGCAGAAGCAGGCACAGCCACCGCGACGGCCTGGCCGCCGTCCACCTGGAACTGGTCACCCTGGCCGAGGACCGCGCCGTCATCACCTGGTACACCGGCGTGCCCGGCACCGACGACGGCTTCGGCCACATGCTCCCCGCGATCACGGAGGGCGAGGTCGTCTACGGCACCCATCCCGGCCGCCTCACCCGCGTCGCGGCGGAGGACGGGCCGGTGGCGCACCACTACGTGGAGCTCACCGACCTGGAGCCCGGGCAGACGTACTACTACCAGGCCCGTTCGCGGGGCGTGGCCGCGACGCCCACACCGCTGCACCTCGTCCGCGGCAACGCCGTGGGCACCAATCGCCACGGGCTCGGTTCGGCCGGAGGCCCGTACTCCTTCACCACGCCGCAGCCGCCGCCGGGGCGGCACCTGCTGTCGATCGCGCTCTGCAACGACCTGCACCTGGGCGAGACCACCGCCGGTCTGGTGACCGGCATCCCGCTGATGCGCGGGATCACCCAGGAACACGGCCGTGCGCCGTATCCCGAGATCATGAGCCGGGCGGTGGTCGAGGAGGCCCGTCGGCGCGGGGCGGACGTGCTGCTGGCCGCCGGGGACATCTCGGCCGGCGGCGCGGCGCGGGACCTGGCCGAGGCGAAGCAGATCCTGGACGGTTTCGGCGCCCACGGTCAGGACTACTTCGTCGTACGCGGAAACCACGACCGGCCCGGGCACGGCAACTGCCGGTCCTGTGACGGCGGTTGCGGGGACTCCTTCCGGGACGGGTTCCTCGGCGGCGACGGGCCCGCGTACTTCGCGCGCGATCTCGCAGGGCTGCGGATCGTCGGACTCGACACCTATGAGAAGGACGGCAACGGAGCCGACGCGGGCGGTCTCGGTGCCGAGCAACTGGCGTGGTTCCGGGCCCGGTTGAGGGAGAACAGGGACCAGCCCACCGTGGTGTTCGGGCACCATCCGCTGGCCGTGCGGGACTCCGTCTTCCCGGTGACCGGCGGACAGCGCCTCGGCCGTCGTCAGGCCCGTGCCATCCTCGACGCCTACGCGAGCGCACCCGGTGTGTTCCTCCATCACGCGGGCCACACCCACCGCAACAAGCGCACGGTGCTGCCGCAGGCCCCGCACGTCACGATGCAGGAGGTCAGCGCGGTCAAGGACTATCCCGGCGGCTTCTGTCTGCTGCGGATCCACTCGGGCGGGTACGCCGTGAACCACTACAAGGCGAGCAGTGCCCCGGCCCGCGAATGGACCGAGCGCAGCCGCCGGGTGGCCGCAGGGCTGTGGCCGCACCACGCCCTCGGCCGCTCGGTCACCGACCGCAACAGCATGAGCGCCCGCGACCTGTCCGGCATCACCCGCCCGGCGCCGGCGATCCCCGCCCAGCGCAGGCCCCAGGCGCACGCCCTACGTCCGGAGCTGTGACCGCCGGCGCGGGCGGTCACGCGAGCGCCGGCCTTCACCCACGGGCGGCGGCCCACCGCACATCAACAGCAGTGACCGCCAGCGCCAGCGGCCCCGGCGCCAGAAACGCCAGCGGAACCAGCACCCACGCACACACGGCGGACGTCGCCACCGCGAGGAGCACCAGGCCGCTGCCGCCCACGTCCCGCACCGCGTCCCGGGCGGCCGCGCGCAGGGCGGTCGGCCAGTCGTCGAGGGACTCTGGGCGGGCGCAGGCCCTGAGGGCGACCACGGTGGCGTAGGTTCCGATCGCGGCGGCCGTCACCGCGAACAGCGGTGCTCCCGGCAGTCCCGCCCCCGCCAGCGCCAGGTCCGCGGCGAGCAGCAGCGCCCCCGCCAGGGCGGCGGTGCCCGCGACCAGGTCACCCGCCCGCAGGCGCCGCCGCAGCAGGGCGAAGTAGCGGCCCGCGGTGGCGGGCCGGTCCTCCCGCGCGCCCCGCAGCACCGCGCAGGCCGTCGACAGTGCGGCCGGAGCGGTCAGCAGCGGCAGACAGGCCGCGGCCGTGGCGAGCCCGACGCTCAGCATGTCGGCGAACAGGGTCAGCCGCGGCCCGAAGACCTCGCCCGGCTCACGCGTACGCGTGTCGCTCATCCCGCTCACCCCTTCAGCCCGGAGCTGGCCATGCCCTCGACCAGGAACCGCTGGAAGGCGAGGAAGAACAGCACGATGGGCAGCAGCGCGATCACCGACATCGCGAACATCGGACCGAACGCCGACTGGCTGGAGGCGTCCACGAAGGACCGCAGCGCGAGCGTGAGGGTGAACTTGTCCGGGTCGAAGAGGTAGATCAGCTGGGTGAAGAAGTCGTTCCAGGTCCAGATGAACGTGAAGATCGCCGTGGTGATCAGCGCGGGACGGGTGAGCGGCAGGATCACCTGGAAGAAGCTGCGGAACGGGCCGCAGCCGTCGATGCGCGCCGCCTCCTCCAGTTCCCTCGGCAGACCGCGCATGAACTGCACCATCAGGAAGACGAAGAACGCCTCGGTGGCGAGGAACTTCGGCAGGATCAGCGGCCAGTAGGTGTTCACCATGCCGAGCTTGTTGAAGATGATGTACTGCGGGATCAGCACCGCGTGGTGCGGCAGCATGATCGTCGCGATCATGAAGGCGAACATCGGGCCGCGGAAGCGGAAGCGCAGCCGGGCGAAGGCGTAGGCCGCGAGCGAGCAGCTGATCACGTTGCCGACGACCGCACCGCCCGCGATCAGCAGCGAGTTGCCGAGCAGCCGCCAGACGGACACGCCGTTCACGCCGTCCAGGGCGGTCTTGTAGTTCGACCATTCCAGATGGCTGGGCAGCAGGTTGAGGCTCGCGATCACCTCGTCGGCCGGCTTGAGGGAGGTGGCGAGCAGCCAGGCCAGCGGATAGAGCATCACGAGCAGTGCGGCCAGGCAGCCGAGGTGCACGGCGACGCGGCCCCAGCGAACGGGCTTGCGAGCAACGGTGGTTGGGGCGTCGGCGGGTGTGGCGGTCGTGGTCATCGGTCCCCCTCGGAGGCGTAGAAGACCCAGGAGCGAGAGGTGCGGAACAGCACCGCGGTGACGGCGCCGATGACGAGCAGCAGCACCCAGGCCATGGCGGAGGCGTAGCCCATGTGGGAGGCGACGAAGCCGCGGTCGTAGAGGTAGAGGGTGTAGAAGAGGGTGGAGTCGGCGGGGCCGCCCTTGCCGCCGCTGACCGCGAAGGCGGGCGTGAACGCCTGGAAGGCCTGGATGGTCTGCAGGACCAGGTTGAAGAACAGCACCGGGGACAGCATCGGCACCGTGATGGACAGGAACTGCCGCCATCTGCCCGCCCCGTCCACGGCCGCCGCCTCGTACAGTTCGGCCGGTATCTGCTGCAGCCCGGCCAGAAAGATGACCATCGGCGCGCCGAACTGCCACACCGTCAGCAGCGCCACGGCGACCAGGGCCCAGCCGGGTTTGTTGACCCAGCCGCCGGTGCCGAGGAGGTTGTCCACCGTGCCGCCGTCGTTGAAGACGGCGCGCCAGACGAGGGCGACGGACATGGACGCGCCGAGCAGCGAAGGGGCGTAGAACGCGGAGCGGTAGAAGCCCTTGCCGCGTCGCATGGTCTTGAGGGCGAGCGCGACGACGAGGGCGAGCGCCAGTTGCAGGGGCACCGCGATGACGACGTACGTCAGGGTCGTCACGACCGACCGCCAGTACCGCGGGTCCTGTGTGAACATCTGTATGTAGTTGCGCAGGCCCACCCAGTGCGGCGGGTTGAACAGGTCGTAGTCGGTGAAGGAGAGATACAGCGACACGGCCATCGGCAGCAGCGTCAGGACGATCGCGCCGAGCACCCACGGGGACAGGAACACCCAGGCGGCGCCCTCGCGTTCGCGTTTGGGGCGGCGCTTGGCGGCGGGCGCGGGGCGGGGCGGGCGAGCGGTGGGTGCGGGGACGTCGGTGGTGGTCATGACCTCAGCTCCGCCTTCGCCTCGGTGACATAGTTCTCGGCCGCCCGGCGCGGCGACATGCGCTCGTACGACACCTGGTCGTAGTCGCGCTGGAAGGTGGTCTGCAGGGCGTTGTCGCCGGACGGCGGAGCCTGCGGCGGGTCCTTGAGGGAGCCTTCGAGCGAGGACTGGAAGTCGGCGACCGTCTTGTCGAAGTCCTTGAGCTGTGAGGCGGTCTGCTCGCGGATGGTCTCGTTGACGGGGATGCCGCGGGTCGCGCCGAGGATCTTCGCCGCCTGCCGGTCGTTGAGGAGGAAGTCGATGAGTGCGGCGGCCTCCTTGCGGTGGCCGGTGTGGGCTCCTATGCCGAGGAACATGGACGGCTTGAAGTACTGGCCGGGCGTGCCGTCCTCGCCCGACGGCATCGGCGCGAGCGCGACGCCGCCCTTGACGAGCGCGAGGTAACCGCTGGACGGGGCGTCCCAGTTGAAGTCGGCGGTGGCCTTGCCGCGGCCGAGCGGGGTGTTCTCGACGGAGCCGTCGAGCTGGGTGGTCTGTTCGGCCGGGGAGACGGCGCCCTCCCGGCGGAGCCGGTCGGTGAAGGTCCACCAGCGGGCGAGGTCGTCGGCGGTGAAACCGAGGCCGCCGGAGTTGGTGTAGAGGGCCTTGCCCTGGCCGCGCAGCCACACCTCGAAGGCGTCCTCGCTCTGGCCGGGATCGGTGGCACCGGGCCTGCCGGTCTTCTTGACCAACGCCCGTACGGCGTCCGCCCATTGGCTCCAGGTCCAGCCCTTGCGCGGGAGGACCACTCCGGACGCCTTCCATGCCTTGACGTCGTAGACGACGGTCTCGGTGCCCCGGCCCTGCGGGACGGCGTACTGGGTGCCGTCCACCCGGCCGGTGGCCAGCAGGCCCGGGTCGATCTCGGCGGTGCGCAGGTCGCCCTTGACCTTGCCCAGGTCGAGCAGGACGTGTCCGGAGGCGTACTGGTCGATCTGGCGGTAGTCGAGCTGCATCACATCGGGTGCGTCGCCGCCCGTGGCCTGGATGGCGAGCTTCTGTTTGTAGGCGTCGTAACCCGAGAACGACGTCTGCACCCGCACGTTCGGATGCTGTTTCTCGAACAGGGCGACGGCCTGCTCCGTGCGTGCCGCGCGGTCGGGGTTGCCCCACCACGTGTAGCGCAGCACGACCTTGCCGCCGCCGGCCGACTCCCCGGATCCCCCGCAGCCGGCCAGCACCGCACTGAGCACGAGTGCGGCGGCCGCCGCGCAGAACCCCTTTGTCCTGTGTCCGGGCATGCCGAGGTCACCTCTTTCCTCACAACTGCTTGCTCTCAGGGCCGGTCGGTCACCACGCCAGACCCTCCAGATGGCCGGCGACACGGTCGCGGTCCCACGCACCGTCGGCGACGACAAGCCGATAGCGGTAGGCGAAGGACTCGCCGGGCGGCAGCTCGAACTCCTCGAAGAAAGCCCAGGAGAACGCGACCGTGGGGATCGGTTCCGAGCGCACGAACCAGTGCGAGGCGTGGATCGCGGACTGCTCGTCGAGGTTCTCGGGTGCGTGGGCGAAGACGAGCGTGGAGTGCGCGTCGATGTCGTCGTGCTCGGTGGTGAAGGCCAGCCAGGGGCCCTGGGTGCCCATCAGTTTTCCGGCGTCCGTGCCCGCTCCGCCGTCGATGCCGGGGCCGAAGGCGGTGCCGCCGGTGAAGTCGCGGGGGCCGCGCCACTGCAGTCCGGTGTAGCCGGCCAGCTCGCGACCCTCGGTGGTGGGCGAGCCGAAGGCCAGGGGCTCGTCGCGGAGGTTGGTGAGGTGGATCGACCAGTCCAGTGCCCAGGCGCCGGCCTCCTCGTCGACCGAGTGGACGGTGAGGCCGCGCTCCTCACGTGCCCATTCCCTGCCGCCGTTCTCCACCCACGTCAGTGCCTCGGTCAGGGCGAGCCGGTCGTCCTCGACCGTGAACTCGGGGAAGCCGTCGTGCCGCATCGAGCCGATGCGGTCGGGCAGCGGCAGATAACCCCGGCCGTGGACATAGCAGTTGCCGCCCCAGAAGTTCTGCCCGGACAGATGACTGGCCGTCATCTGCAGGCCCTTGTGCCAGCGGTGGTCGCTGGGGCGGTAGCCGGTCACGGCGTGTCCGGCGAGGGTGCGCACCGGGTGCGCGTAGGGCTTGCGCGCCTCGAAGGCATCGGGGTCGGGTCGGTAGACGTAGCGGAGGATCTCGGTGCCGTCCGCCGCCGCGACCGCGATGTGCTCGCCGTACGCGTGGCTGACTCGGATACTCATGCGCGCTCCTCGGGGGCCGGTGTGGGGGGGGGTGGTCGCCGTGCATGGCCTGGTTGCAGAAAGCGCTTGCGCCCGAAGATGACCTTAGGGGCGGGGGAATGTCAGGACAACCCCCGTGCATTGATGCGGGAATTGGTATGGACCTTCCCCCGCTGCCCCGGCTAGGCTCTGCGGCGCATGAAGCGAGAGCGCTCTCACCGTTCTGCTGTTCCACCCCCACCCTGCTGGAACAACGAAGGGGCCACTCCCTTGAGACGCACAACAGCCATGCGCACCGGACTGTCCGCACTCCTCCTGCTCGGCAGCTGGGCCACCGCGAGTGCCGTGCCGGCCTCCGCCGCCGACTCCCCCTCGCGCCCCACCGAACCCCCGGCCTCCGCCCCGCTCCTGTCCGCCATGCGGCACGACCTGGGACTGACGAAGAGCCAGGCCGAAGCGCGCCTGGCCGCCGAGAAGACGGCGACAGCCGTGGAACGGAAGGCGAAGCGTGCCGCCGGGTCGTCGTACGGCGGCTCCTGGTTCGACGCCACGAGCGGCAGGCTGACCGTCGCGGTCACCCGTGGCGCGAACACCGAGGCCTTGCGCGCGACGGGCGCGACCGTTCGTCTCGTGCGGCACAGCGCGCGGCAACTGGACGCGACGAAGGCACGCATCGACGCGCTCTCCGCACCCGCCGGGATCGGCGGTTGGTACGTCGACGTCAAGACCGACCAGGTCGTCGTGAACGTCGTTGCCGCGCACCGTCGTGACAACGATGTCCAAACCTTCCTGGCACGAGCCCGCCAAGCCGGCCCGGTCACGGTGCGGGAAACCGCCGACGCGCCGCGGACCTTCGCCGCCGGCACCGTGGGCGGCGACCCGTACTACACCGGCAACGTCCGCTGCTCCATAGGTTTCTCGGTGTACGGCGGCTTCGTCACCGCCGGGCACTGCGATCAGCACACAGGCGCGGTGTACGGCTGGGACGGCTCCTACGTCGGCGACTTCCAGGGCTCGTCGTTCCCGGACAACGACTACGCCTGGGTGAGCGTCGGCAGCGGCTGGTGGACCGTGCCGGTGGTGCTCGGCTGGGGCACCGTCTCCGACCAGCTCGTCCGCGGCTCCGCCGAAGCCCCCGTCGGCGCGTCCATCTGCCGCTCCGGCTCCACCTCGCACTGGCACTGCGGCACCGTCCTGGCCAAGAGCGAGACGGTCAACTACAGCCAGGGTGCCGTCCACGAGCTGACGAAGACGAGCGTCTGCGCCGAGCCCGGTGACTCCGGTGGCTCGTTCATCAGCGGTGACCAGGCGCAGGGCGTCACCTCCGGCGGCTGGGGCAACTGCAGCTCCGGCGGCGAGACCTGGTACCAGCCCGTCAACGAGATCCTCAACCGGTACGGGCTGACGCTGCAGACGGCCTGAGCCCGCGCCGCCGTGGCCGAACGGGCTTCGCCGGGAACCAGCCGACGGAGCCCGCCCAGGCACCCTTGGACAAGGGCGAGGGTCTATCGGAACGCAGCGATATGGCTCTGCGCCCAATCAGCGAACGTGCGGGGCGCGCGGCCGAGGACCTGCTCGACGTCGGGGCTGATGCGCTGCTCGGCAGGTGTGGGCTCGCCGAGGATGTCGAGTGTCGTGTCGACCACGGGCTCGGGCAGGAACTGCAGCATCTGTGCGCGGGCCTCGTCACGGGTCTGCTCGATGAAGCGGACCGGTTCGCCGAGCGCATCGCCGATCGCCTCGGCCTGCTGACGGGGCGTGGTGAGGGCGGGCCCGGTCAGCTCGTAGGTCCGTCCGGCGTGGCCGTCCTCGCGCAGGGCCGCGGCGGCGACTTGGGCGATGTCGTCCGGGTCGACGGTGGGCAGGCCGATGCCGGCGAACGGCGCGGCGATCGCCCGTCGGGCGCGCACGGACTCCGCCCAGGCGTAGGTGTTGGAGTTGAAGCCGCCGGGCCGCAGGATCGTCCAGTCAAGACCCGACTGCCGGACGGCGTCCTCGATGGCGCGTGCGACACCCCCGTGCGAGGCCGACTCCGGCCGGGTGGTGACCCCTTGGGAGGACAGCAGCACCACACGTCCGATGCCGCCGGCCTTGGCGACGTCGAGGATGTCCTGCGGGCTGAGCAGGTGCGCGCTGGGGCCGCCGTTCTGCAGGAACAGCGCCTCGGCACCGTCGAACACGGGCCGCAGGCTCTCCGGATCGGTCAGGTCCGCCTGCCGGTGCCGCACCCCTTGAGGCAGGTCCGCGGCCGAGACGGCCCGGGATGTCGCGGTCACCTGCGCACCGGTGGCTGCGAGGCTCTGCACGAGCGATCGGCCGACGTTGCCCGTCGCCCCCGTCACTACGATCACCATGAACTCCCTTGTGTGTTGCGTGTGTTGTCGATGCCCGAGCGGGCGAGAGTGCCGCGGAGTACCGCTTTCCGGGCGCCTACGGGACGCTAACACCGCCGGTATAGTAGGTACCTAGGGGAAAGTGGCTATCCCGGAGGGATGCGCATGGCGGTCAAGGACATGCGGGCGGCAACTGCCGGGACCGATCCGGAAGTTGCCTGCCCGATCGGACCGGTGGTGGACATCGTGTTCAGCCGGTGGACCACGCCGATCCTGTGGAGCCTGCACGCGCACGGCCGGCAGCGCTTCGTCGAGCTGGAGCGGCGCATCGCGAGGATCACGCCGAAGGTGCTGACCCAGCGACTGAGGCAGTTGGAACGCGACGGCCTCGTCGTGCGCACGTATCACGCGGAGGTCCCGCCCCGGGTCGAGTACGAGATCAGTGAACTCGGCCGCAGCCTGGCCCCGCTCTTCGCGCATCTCGCCGAGTGGTCCGCCGGCAACCTCGAAAAGGTCGAGCGGTCCCGGCACGAGTACGACGCCGATTCGGCCTGAGGACGCAGGCGTCCCCAGCTTCCGTCAGCGCTCTCGCGATGAGCGCGGAGCCCGCTTGCCCGGTACGGCGACAGCGCCGGAGGCGGCGGACCTGAGGAGGCGGCGGAACGTGGGGCATTCCATGTGACTCGGCGCCGGGCAGGCGGCGGCGTGTCGCAGGGAGTCGCGCAGCACGCCGAGTTCGCGGATCGTGCGGTCCAGCTCCTCCGCCCTGCCCGCGAGCACCTGCCGGTCGATACGCGGCTGCCCGTCCGGCGCGAACATGCGCGCGATCTCGTCGAGCGAGAACCCGGCGGTGCGCCCCATCGCGATCAGCGCGAGACGCTCCAGTACGGCGGGGTCGTACTGACGGCGCAGCCCCCGCCGGCCGCTCGCGGCGATCAGACCCTTTTCCTCGTAGAACCGCAGGGTCGAGGCGGGTACCCCGGCGCGCTGCACCACCTCGGCGATGTCCAGGTCTGTCATCCTCTTTACCTCAAGTCGACTTGAAGTGGCACGGTGTCATCTCGAACCGGACGAGCGCAAGCGCAGGAGGCGATCATGGACGTCGCGCGGGGAAGCGATGACGATCAGGCGGCCCGTTGGAAGGGGCCCGGCGGCAACGCCTGGGTCGAGTTGCAGACGGTGATGGACGAGATGTTCAAGCCCTTGGAAGAACTGCTCGTCGATGCCGTGACCGGCGCAGACGCGGGCCGTGTGCTCGATGTCGGCTGCGGCACCGGCGGCGTCACGCTGGCCGTCGCGCGGCGGCTCGGTCCGGCGGGCCGCTGTGTCGGCGTCGACATCTCCGAACCGGTGATCGCCGCCGCCCGGTCGCGCGCCGAACGGGACGGCACACCGGCGTCCTTCGTCCTCGGCGACGCACAGGACCACGCGTTCGAGCACGCCGCCTTCGACGCCGTCATCTCGCGCTTCGGGGTCATGTTCTTCAGCGACTCCGTGCGGGCGTTCGCGAACCTCCGGCGTGCCGCGAGGGACGAGGCCCTGCTGCGATTCGTCGCCTGGCGCGGCCCTGCGGAGAACCCGTTCATGACGACGGCCGAACGCGCCGCGGCACCGCTGCTGCCCGGCCTGCCCGTCCGCCGCCCGGACGAGCCCGGGCAGTTCGCCTTCGCGGACCCGGACCGGATCCACCGCGTCCTGGCGGAGAGCGGCTGGGCCGGGATCGACATCCGGCCGCTCGACGTGGCCTGTGCCCTGCCCGAGAGCGAGTTGGTCCACTACCTCACCCGGCTGGGTCCGGTCGGTCTGGCCCTCGGCGGGGTCGACGAGCAGACCCGCGCACGTGTCATCGACACGGTCCGCGCCGCGTTCGATCCCTTTGTGCAGGGTACGGAGGTCCGCTTCACCGCCGCCTGCTGGCTGGTCGACGCCCACGCGCCGGCCGTCTCGGCCGCCGGCTGAACCCGGGAGGAAGTTGTAGTCGGCGGGCAGGGGACGGCCGCGAAACTTTCGCGCATCCGGCAGCCCGTTGCCGGGCGCGGGTGACTGGCGCATAGTGAGGGCTCCGTACGGGTGAAGGAACGCGATGCAGCCGAAGAAAGCCCTGGTGGTCCGAGGCGGATGGGAGGGGCACCGGCCGGTCCAGGCCACGGAGTTGTTCCTGCCCTTCCTCGAAAGCAGCGGTTTCACGGTCCGGGTCGAGGAGTCGACCGAGCTCTACGCCGATGCTGCCGAGCTGGCGCGCACCGACCTGGTGGTGCAGTGCGTCTCGATGTCGGAGATCAGCGCCGAGCAGGTGGCGGGACTGAGCGCGGCGGTCGCGGCCGGCACCGGGTTCACCGGCTGGCACGGCGGTATCGCCGACTCGTTCCGTGCCTCCTCCGACTATCTCCAGCTGGTGGGAGGCCAGTTCGCCTGCCACCCGGGCAAGGAGCCGTGCGAGCGCCGGGGCGAGGCGGAGGACAACTTCCTGCCGCACACCATCGACATCACCGAGCTCGGCCGCAAGCACCCCGTCACCGAGGGGCTCGACGACTTCGAGCTGTGCACCGAGCAGTACTGGGTGCTCCACGACGACCTGATCGACGTCCTGGCCACCACCACGCACCCCGCCCGCGCCTGGCAGCCCTGGCAGCGGCCCGTCACCTCACCGGCGATCTGGACCCGGCGGTGGGGCGCCGGGCGGATCGTGGTGACGACACCGGGGCACAGCCTGGACGTGCTGGAGAACCCGAACGTCCGCACGGTCATCGAGAGGGGCATGCTGTGGGCGACGCGCACCGCATCGGCGTCGTAGGTCTCGGCGTCATCTCCCGCGCGTATCTGGACACGCTCCTCGGCCATCCCGCCGTACGCGTCACCGCGGTCGCCGACCTCGACGCCACGCGGTCTGCCGCGGTCGCCGCCGAGCTGCCCGGCACGCGGGCGCTGACCGTCGAGGAGTTGCTGAGCAGCCCGGACGTGGACACGGTGCTGAACCTGACCGTTCCCGCCGCGCACGCCGAGATCGCCCTGGGCGCCATCGGCCACGGGAAGAACGTCTACGGGGAGAAACCCCTGGCCGCCACCCTCGTCGACGCCCAGGCTGTCATGGACGCCGCCGGGAAGGCGGGCGTCGGCGTGGGATGCGCGCCGGACACCGTCCTGGGCACCGGAGTCCAGACGGCACGGGCGGCCGTGGAGGCGGGGAGTATCGGACGCCCCCAGTTCGCCTCGGCCGTCATGGTCACGCCGGGGCACGAGCGCTGGCATCCCCACCCCGACTTCTACTACACCGCCGGGGGCGGCCCGCTGCTCGACATGGGGCCGTACTATCTCGCGTCCCTGGTTCATCTGCTGGGTCCGGTGCGTGCCGTGACCGGGGCGGCCGGCCGGCTGCGCAGCGAGCGCGTGATCGGTTCCGGCCCGCGCGCGGGCGAGCGGATTCCGGTCGAGGTGGACAGTCATGTCTCCGGTGTGCTCGAGCACGTGGACGGCGCTCTGACCACGGTCACCACGAGCTTCGACGGTGTGGCCACCACGGCCGCCCCCATCGAGGTCCACGGCGAGAGCGGCACGCTCACGGTGCCGGATCCGAACCACTTCGACGGCGAGGTGCGGCTCTTCGAACTCGGCGGCACCCAGTGGCGCACGCTCCCGCCGTCGGCGGGTTACGTCGACGGCGCCCGCGGCCTCGGTCTGCTCGACTTCATCACCGCCGACGGGCGCCGGGCGCCCCGCGCGAGCGGCGAGCTCGCCCTGCACGTGCTGGAGACGATGACCGCGCTCCTCCGCTCGTCGGCAGAGGGACGCCGCATCGAGCTGACGACCTCGGCAGTGCCACCGGACCTGGTTCCGCTCACTGCCGTCGAGGCGTGGAGAGCACCGGCCGCCGGTCGAACCGCCGCACGGTGAAACCGGCAGCGGGCCACACACTCGTCACGCAGCTTCGGAAGCGAGGTCCCTGCCGCCCGGTTCGGCCTCGACGGCGGGCTCGCTGAGGGCCGGTTTACGGATCAGGAGCAGCGCCGCGTCGTCGTGGAGACGGCCGCCGACATGTGCCAGCAGTTCGTCATGGAGCGCGCCGAGGGTGCGGGCCGGGTCGTCAGACACATGGCGTGCCAGGCCCTCGTCGAGCGGATAGAAGGCGCGGCCGCGGTCGCGGGCCTCGGTGACGCCGTCGGTGTAGAGCAGCAGCTGGTCGCTGTCGGCGAAGGGCAGCACCTGGAGGCCGGGGGTGTGATCGGTCAGCGCGCGCAGCCCGAGGGGCGGGGCCGGATGCGTGGACTCCACCGCCGTGACGCTGCCGTCCCCGCGCACCAGCAGCGGTGGCGCGTGTCCGCAGTTCACCACCTCCAGCTGACCGGCCCTCGGGTATCCGGCGACCACGGCGGTGACGAAGTCGTCGCTGCCGAGATTGCGCGCGAGGCTGCGCTCGATCCGGTCGACGACGGCGAGGAGATCGGGCTCGTCGTAGGCGGCCTCGCGGAAGATTCCGAGCACCAGCGCCGCGGTTCCCACGGCCGGCAGCCCCTTGCCGCGCACATCGCCGACGATCAGCCGTACCCCGTACGGGGTGGGAATCAGCGCATAGAGATCGCCGCCGATACGGGCCTCGGCCGCCGCGGCGCTGTAGCGGACGGCCACCTGGAACGGGCCGACGGTCGCCGGGACGGGCGTGAGCAGCGCGTGCTGCGCGGTCTCCGCGACGGAGCGGACGGCGGCGAGCACCCGTTCGCGGCGTCCCCGCAGAGCGCTGGCCAGGCTGCTGGCGAGGGTGACGGCGGCCAGAGCGGACAGTACGGCCACCAGCTCGCTGCCCGGTACGTCGTTGCGGGTGCCGAGCGTGGCGCCCAGCGCCGCGGCGAGGAGGCCGACGCAGAGGACTCCGCGCGGGCCGTTGGTGGTGGCGGCCAGGGCGGGCCCGGCCGCGAGCATCGGCAGCCAGGTGATCCCCGCTCCGCCGGCCAGGTCGGCCAGCACGATCACGGAGACGATCAGTACGGGCAGAACGCATGCTCCGGCGGCCAGCTGCGCGACGGCGCGCCTGAGCGACCGAATCGGCCAGTGGCCGCCGCCATGGTCTCGGTCCTGACTCATGTTCTGTCTGCAGTCCTCACCTGTGTAGGGCACGTCGGTCCGGGGGCTCACCGCTGAAATGTCTGTTTCATCCAGGAAACGCGGTCGGTCCGGGCGGTCACAAGCGGAGGGTTTTCAGATAGTGAGCGACAGGCCCCTGGTCACGCGGTCCGCGGTCGGGAGCAGCCGTGCCAGGATCTCCGGCAGCCGGGAGAGCCGGTCCGCGGGCATCGAGACACCGAGCGAGCCGAGGGTGTCGCCGCTGTGGACGGGGACGGCGACGCAGACCGTGCCCAGGCTGTACTCCTCCAGGTCCGTGACGGCCGGAGCCACGGGCGAGGTGTCCAGTCGCCGGAGGAGCTCGGGCCGGCTGGTGATCGTCCGCGGGGTGAGGTCGGCCAGGTGGTGCCGGGAGAGGTAGTCCTTGCGGGCCTCGTCGTCCAGTTCGCGCAGCACGGACTTGCCGAGCGCGGTGGCGTGGCCCGCGTCCTCGAACCCCACCCACAGGTCGACTCGGGGGGCCCGGGCGCTGTCGACGATCTCGGCGACGCGGATCTCGCCGTCCTCGTAGAAGGTGAGGTAGGCGGCGGTCGCGAACTCGTCGCGCAGCGCGGCGAGCGTGGGGCGGACCCGGCTGAGCAGTGCCTGTCCACGGCCCGTGGTGTGCAGCGTCTGCAGCCTGTCGCCGAGCACGAACGCGCCGTCGCCGAGCTTGCGCAGGTATCCGTCGTGGACCAGCGTCCGCAGCAGGTGATAGGCGGTGGCCAGGGGCAGCCCCGTCTCACGTGCCAGCTGTTTCGCCGGCGCGCCGTTCTCGTGCGCGCTCGCCGCCTCCAGCAGCCGGAAGGCACGCTGGACAGAAGTGATCAGCGTGGGCCCGTCGCGCTCACCCATGTGACCAGCGTGCGTCAGGGGCACAGCGCGCGCAACAACTCGCCGAATGCTCGCCCAAGTTGGCAGGGCCTCAATATCTGCTTGCCTTGCGATTCACTCACAAGGCGTATTTCCCGCCATCGACCAGGTTAGTGAGTGATTGCCCGAATTCGGCGCGCCGCCGGATGTTCCGGGGATATTTCTTATTAACCTCCACAACTACACGAAGTCGATCTATCGCAGGTCGCATCCACTTCACTCCACCGGAGATGACATGCACCAGCTTCGCAAGGCTGCCGTCCTGGTCGCCGCCGTCAGCGTCGGCCTCCTGGGTGCCGGCACCGCTCAGGCCCACGACGGCGGCGACAAGGGCGGCGGCAACACCGTCCTGCAGAGCACCACCTGCAGGTCACACGACCTGAACCTGGACGTCCTCGGCCAGGTCGGACTGCTCAACGGCCTGCTGGGCGGCGCGCTGAACGGCGAGGGCAACGAGGGCGCACAGTCGACCTCGCTGGGCTCGTCCATGGGCTGCAACAACAGCGTCGGCGGTAAGTAGGAAAAAAGCTCACCCCGGTGCCCCGGCCGCAAGCCGGGGCACCGGGTTTTTCGCCTGCCCGGAAAACCCGGTCGACTGCCGAGACCACAGAAAGCCGAAATGGCGGAGCGGGAACCCGGCCGGGCCGGCCCGGCATTCTTGGATACAGATTACTGATTTCCCTCGACGGAGGCCTTTCCCTCACGGATCTCCGACTGACAGGGCGTGTGCTTGCTCCCGCGCACAATCGAGGCCCGGGTGTCGGCGCCGTCGTACGGCGTGCACCCGGGCCTTGGAGAAAGCGGAAACGGCTGCAGCCCAGGCGCGCACCCTG
The DNA here is from genome assembly GCF_021261325.1 of Streptomyces guryensis. Classification (GTDB taxonomy): domain Bacteria; phylum Actinomycetota; class Actinomycetes; order Streptomycetales; family Streptomycetaceae; genus Streptomyces; species Streptomyces guryensis. The sequence goes on from NZ_JAJSBI010000035.1 coordinate 37,579, forward strand.
GTGGGTCTCTGCGCGTCCGGGCTGCCTTTGCTGCTCTGACGGATGTGTGCCTGCCAAGGTGCGGACTACGGAGCCGCTCGCCCCCTTGGCGCCTGGCTACTTCTCGCTCGAATCCTTGGAGACCGGGGCGACGAACGCATCGATGAACCGGTTGAGATCCAACTGCGGCACGGTGTATCTGGGCGTCTGCTCCGGCGTCGCCTTCTTTGAACTGTCCGGTGCGAAGTGCCACTGCGGGGAAACCACCTCGGTGCCCCCGCGCGGCCCGTCGGCGTCGTCGGCGAAACCGACACCGACGCCGGCGATGGACAGCCCCGCGACCGCTGCGGCTACGACCGCAGCGCGCTGAAACTTGCGCATGGTTGACCCTTTCTCACCCGGGCGCGAAGCCCTGGATTGACTACTTAATGTGAGCATATACATGCACTAAGTAGTAATTTGGGATCTTGGCCGCGTCTATACTCCATTTCGGCCCGCAGCGCATCCGCAGGAGGCCGACGCCACGACCTGCGTTCCGCGTCCGGCATGGCAACTCGCGCCCCAGCACAGGCCTCAGCCCCGTCCGGCCTACCACGCCGATGCGCTACGCCTTCCGAGGGCGGGCGTGTCGGAGCAGGCGCCACCGGCGCACGCCGTGAGCCACTGGTCGAAGTCGGCGTCGTAACGGATACCGACGCCGGAGTTGTAGACGGCATATCCGCCCGCGTAGTCGCCGGCTCGGAAGCGGGCGAGCATGCGCTGGATGTCCCCCGGGTGGTTCTCGAACATGTAGCGGACCGCGAGATAGCCCCACGGATAGGTGCGGATCACGTCGCTGTTGGCGTAGGTGCTCTGGAACAGGGTGCTCAGCCGGTAGGTGTGCTTGCCCGCCTCTCCGACCGCCTGCTCGTCGGTGATTCCCCGGTAGCCGTAGGAGACGTACTCGGCCAGGCCCTCGATCCACCACACGTCCGGCACCGACGTCTGCTGGGTGAAGTCGCCCTTCATGTCGTAGCGGGCGTCGAGGATGTGCGTGTACTCGTGGTTGAGGTTCCAGATGCGGGCCGTGAAGCCGTCGTCGGAGCCCTTCTGGTACATGATCGAGAGCGGCTGGTTTGCCGGGTCGGCCGGGTCCCCGGTCAGCGTGATGCCGCCGTTGTCCGTACTGACGCCGTAGATCGCCCCGGCGTAGGTCTGGTAGTCCGCGCGGGTGGCGAAGACGACGAACTGCGCCGTCGACAGGTGCTGGCCCGGTATGGGGCCGTCGTCCTCGACGAGGTCGTCGAAGTACGGGTCCTGGGCGCGGAGGTCGGCGCATACGGCGTCGAGGTCGGCGACGGTGAGCGCCTGGGCCCGGACGGTGTGGGTCGCGTCGCAGGTGTGGGTGAGGGGCAGGGCTGCGTCGGTCAGCCGGGCGGACAGGTCGCAGATGTCGTAGTACGAGCAGTCGGGGCGGTCGTAGTAGTCGGCCTGCGTCGCCACGGCGACCCACAGTGCGGCCGTGGGACCGGTGATCTTCGAGGCGTTCAGCAGGTCCTTGGCCAGCGGCTGGACCGTGGCGCGCAGCGCGGTGTGTTCGACGTAACGGGCAACGTTCATCCCGGCGTTGGAGTCCAGGTAGGCGCGTTCGGTGCCGAGCAGGTCCACGTGTTTGAGCGCGAACCCGTGCAGGGTCCGGATGATGCCCGGGTCGGCGGTCACCGCGTTGACGTAGTCCGGGTTCCAGTTGCCGCGCCAGAGCGGGGTGTAGACGTCGTTGACGGCGGTGAGCATGCTGGGGATCGCGTCGTAGGAGCTGTCGTAGGCGCTGAGCAGGCGCTGATAGGCCGTCAGGTATCGGGCTTGCAGGTCGGCGCTGTCGGTGAGAACGACCGTCTCGCCCAGCACGTCTCCGTTCGCCGCGGTGACGTCATGGGAGTGCCGGTTGGCGAAGAAGGCGTCCAGGCCGCGGGTGGTGGCCCGGGCCAGGGGTGCGCCGTAGGGGCCGACGTCGGACGGGTTGTTGAACTGGACGTAGTAGCCGGCCCGCAGGAACAGGACGAGCTGCCACGCTCCGGAGGAGTTGTCGCCCCGATAGCGTTGCGCCTCTCGGGTGAAGGCCTTCGCCACGGTGACCATCTGGGACTGGCGGAAGATGTCGCGGGCGTTGGTGCCGGTCACGGCGAACAGGGTGTTGACGCAGCCCGTGGTCGAGGCTTCGACGAAGGTGACGAGCGCGGGGCCGGTCCTGCGGGCGAAGTCGGCCGGGGTGCACGAGACCGGCTTCGGTTTGGATTTCGGTCGGGTCTGCGTGGTGGGCCGGGTCCGGGTCGGGGTCGGTTGCAGCGGGGGCAGTTGGGCGGTGGTGAGCGGTCGGGCCTGTACGGCCGGCTGGTCGGCGGCGGTGGCGGTCGAGCCGGTGGGCGGCGGGGGTGGCGTCGTCTTCCGGGCCACGGTAACGGGGGTGGAGACGTGCCGGGCGGGAGGTGCCGCGAGCGCCGGCACCGACAGCAGGCCCGCGAGGGTGATGCAGGCGGCGAGGGTGACGGCGGCACGTCTGGGCAGCGCGAAGAGGTAGCGCATCTCTGGACTCCTCTGCGGAGGGATGCGCCTCGGTACGGGTGTTGAGGCGCGTGAGGCACCATCTCAACGCCGGACTGCGCCCAACAATGGAATGTGACATAGCACTCTGCGGCAGCGAGCCATAACACCCCGCTCCGGCTACGCCCCGCTCCCCCGCCAAGTGCGCGCGGCCCACGCCCTCAAGTGCGGTGACCGCCCGGCGAGTTCGCGATATGCGGAAGCGGCGGAGTGAAACAGTTCCTCCACCACCTCCTCGGCCACCGCGTCCCGCCGCCAGGCCAGCACATAACGGCACCACAGCGGCGTACCGATCAGGGGTCTGATCGCCACGTCGGGGATCGGCCGCAGCGTCGCCTGTACGACGGACACTCCGAGGCCGTCGGCGATCATGCTCTGCAACTGCGACTGGTCACCCAGGAATTCATGTACGGCGACCGGCGAGAAACCGGCCGCCGCACAGGCCGTGTAGAAGACCCCCGGCCAGCCCGCTCCGTCGTCCGGTGTCAAAAACCACGCGTCCTCGGCCAGGTCGGCGAGCGAGACCTGAGCGCGGCGTCCGAGGCGATGGCGGGTGGGCAGCGCCACGAACGTGGGCTCGGTGACGATCCCCCGGTGGGTCACCGTGTCCGCATGTTTCAGTTCCATCCCGGGGTAGTCCGCGGCGACGGCCGCGTCCACCTCGCCCTCCTCCAGGAGTTCGACGATCCGCGAGGAGGCGTACACGCTGCTGACGGCGAGCGCGACGTCCGGCAGCCGGGCCCGGACCCGCGAGACCATGCCGGACAGCACCGGCGAGTTGGTCGCGGCGACGCGCAGGGTCCTACGGGCACTCGCCGCGCCGGGGGCCGGACGGCGCCCGATCGCTGCGGCGCGGGCCAGGACGTCGCGGGCCTGGGCGACGACCTCGACGCCGAACCGCGTGGGCCTGACTCCCGTCGCCCCGCGCTCGAACAAGGACTGGCCGAAGTAGCGCTCGATCCGCCGGAGTTGGGTGCTCATGGCGGGTTGCGAGTACCCGAGGTCCGAGGCGGCGCGGCCCACGCTCCCGGCATCCGCGATCGCACACAGGACACGCAGATGCCGAAGCTCCAGGTCCATCCGTACGCTCCCCTGCCGCCGTGGACAGGAAGCGTTCCATCACGCCACCCCGTACACAAGTCGCAGGTCAGCCACCCGCCGAACCAGGAGAGCGACCGGCGCGCTACGTCGGCGGCGGCTGCGTTCCAGCAGTCGCATCCTCCTCGCCGGCGCCAGGAGCCGTCGCCATCTCCTCACCCTGCTTCTTCAGGGCGAGTTCCCTTGCCGTCTTTTCCGAGTGCAGCCTCATCTCTGCCTCTGTCCGAAGATCGAACACCGCTGCCTCCTTTGCCGTACCGCGGACGTTTCTTTGCCTTTAGATTACCCTATGGATGGGGTCGGAGTCACGGTCGAACTGGCGCTGTGTCGCAGGTGGTTGAGCTCACCAGGCCACCGGCGTTCGGTCCGGGCCGGCGACCGGCCGAGGCGGTGGTATGCGACCACCACGCCCTCGCCGGCCCGGATGGTGACCCCGCCGACCTCGACGCCCTCCGTGGCGATGCGACGCAGGCCGATGTGGACGACGGTCGGAGTTGTTGACGCTCGGGCGCGCGGCCCGCCGCTACTCCGGCGGCGTAGGTGTGTCGTGGGTGCGGTACATCGCCTGGACGTCCAGTTCCAGTTGGACGGTGGGGCCGACCACCGCGATGCCGCGGGCCAGCATGGTCCGCCAGTTGAGGGTGTAGTCCTCACGGTGCAGTTCCGCCTTGGCGAGGGCCGCGCAGCGCAGTTCCTCGCCGTAGCCGCCGTTGACCATGCCCAGGTACGTCGTGTCCAGCGACACCGACCGGCTCACTCCGTGCATGGTGAGGGTGCCCAGCAGCGACCACTTGCTGCCGCCCCGATAGGCGAAGCGGGTACTCGTGAAGTCGATGTACGGAAAACGGTCGACGTCCAGGAAGTCGGCGGAACGCAGGTGGGTGTCCCGGGTGTTGTTGCCCGTGGTGATGCTCGACGCGTCGATGCGCACGTGGACGCGGGAGTCGGCCACCTCCTGCGTGACCTGGATGCCGCCCTCGAAGCGCTCGAAACGGCCGTGCACATGGGCCATGCCGACGTGTTTGGCGATGAACCGGATCGCGGTGTGCGGCGGGTCGAAGAGCCAGGTGCCGGGAACCGGGAGTTCGGCCTGCCGGGCCGGCTGGAGCCACACCCGCTGGGACTCGACGCCGGCGTCGGCGACGACCTCGACCGTCTCCCGGTGGGGTTCCAGCCCCTCGGCCATGGCCATCAGGCTGTAGCTGCCCGGCGGCAGGACGGCCATGAACAGTCCGTACGGATCGGTGGTGCCGCGCGCCGCGACCTGGTGACTGCGAAGCTCCGTCACCGTCACATCGGCGGCGCCCAGGGGCTGGTTCACCGGATCCAGCACCTCGCGGACGACGACGCCCGCGCCGGACGGGACGGGAAGCGTGAGGCCCGCGGCGCTTCCGGGGGCATTCCTGAATCGCCGCCGGAGCAGTCCGAGGGGCATGGATTTCACCTTTCAGTCTTTCGGGCCGGTTCGGGCCGGGTTCAGTACGAGGTCGAAGCGCGCGTGCCGGAACGGGTTCCGGATGCCGAACTCCCGCGCCAGGGGCGGGTCGTCGGTCTCGGTGAAGTCCTGCACGAGGCTTGCCCTGACCGCGAACACGGCGTCCGAGCCGAGGTGGTCGCTGCCCGCCACGAAAATGTGCGTGGTGACCGGCGTATACCCCACGGCGGAGGCGATGAAGTGGATGTGGGCCGGGCGGTAGGGGTGCCGGCCGGTCGCCCGCAGAAGGTCGCCGACCGGGCCGTCCGTGGGGATCGGATAGGGGCTCGGCACACAGGTGCGGAACCAGAAGCGGCCCTCAGCGTCCGTGGTGAACAGCCCGCGCCCGTTGCCGGCCGGCTGGACCTCGGGCTGCTGGACGTCGTAGTAGCCCTCGGCGTTCGCCTGCCACACGTCGAGGACCGCGCCCGGCAGCGGGGTGCCGTCCCGGGACAGTACCCGGCCGCTGACCACGCACGGCTCTCCGCCGCCCGCCAGATCGATGTCCGCGCCGAGTTCACGGATCGGGGACTCGGTCATGTGGAAGGGGCCGAGCACCGTCGACTCGGTCGCCGTGCCGCAGCCGTCGCTGTTGATCGTCTCCACGAGCATCGAGACGCCGAGCACGTCCGACAGGAGGACGAACTCCTGCCGGGTGTCCGTACACGTCTGACCGGTCGCCGTCAGGAAGCCGATCGCCTGCTCCCACTCCTCCTGAGTCAGCCGCGTCTCGCGCGCAAAGGCATGCAGGTGGCGGGTGAGGGCGGCGAGGAGCTCGCGCAGCCGGGGGTCGCTGGTGCCCTCGATGCTGTCGACGACGGCCTCGGTGAGGCGGGTGGTGGAGGTGGATTCGGTGGTCATGTCCTGCGCCCTCCGCTCAGGCATGCCCGAGGATCCGCCGCACCGCCCCGTTCAGCAGCCCCTCGGCGTCCTCGCCGGAGGCAGCCGCCGTCGGGTGCCGGAAAGCCACGTAACCGTCCGGCCGTACCAGGAGGGCTCCCCCGTCGGCCACTTCGCTCAGACGGGCCCAGTCGCCGTACGGGTCCTCGTACTCCTGGCCGGGGCCGATGACGACGGCGGCGATCTCCAGGTCCTGGGCCTCGGCTGCCCGTACCCAGTCCGCGCCGCCGATACCGGTGATCAGGGTGAACCGGCCCTGTCCGACGGTGTCGAGGGTGGACAGGGTGCGGCTGCCCGAGGGGATCCAGGCGTGCGGGAGCTTGGCGCCGGGGCGGGAGGTGGGCTGGTGGTACAGCTCGGGGTCGCGGTCGAAGCCGGGGTCGGGGGTGCCGTCGGGGACGATGGCCGCGGAGGTGTAGCGCTGGTTGAGGTCGACGCCGTGTGCGTTGAACTCGTACACCTTGAAGGCGATCGCCTCGCGGAGCTTCGCGCGCTGCTTCTGCGCGGCCTCGGTGTCGTCCTTGCGGGCGGCGATGTTCGCCCACAGCTGCTCGGGGGTCCGCGGGGACAGTCCGTCGAGCGCCTCGAAGACGGGGGCCGTCTCACCGATGGACTTGTTGGCCCGCGTGACGATCTGCCGGCCGATCGGGGCGCGTTCCGCGGTGTAGGTCTCCAGGAGCCTGGGCGACGCGGTGCCGTCGAGGACGAGCTTGAGCTTCCAGGCCAGGTTGTACGAGTCCTGGATGGAGGTGTTGGAGCCGAGACCGTTGGACGGCGGGTGGCGGTGCGTGGCGTCGCCGGCGCAGAACACGCGGCCGTCGGAGTAGGTCTCCGCGTACATCTCGTTGACGGTCCAGGCCGAGGACGACTTGATGGTCACCGGGATGTCGTCGTCGCCGATCAGCCGGCGTACGACGGACTCGGCGTACTCGGTGGTCAGGTCGGGGGCGCCGGCGGTGACGTCGTAGCCCCAGACGATCAGCCACTCGTTCCAGGGCCGGACGCAGCGCACCAGGCCCGCGCCGATGCCGCCGACGGTGGCGCCGGGCGCCAGCACCCAGTAGAGGGTGGAGGGGCGGTACGCGGTGTACTTGCTCAGATCCGCGTCGAAGACGATGTTGATGCTTCCGGCGACCCCCATCTGGCCGCCCATCGGCAGCCCGGCGTCCTCGGCCACCTGGCTGCGGCCGCCGTCGGCGCCGATCAGGTACTTGGCGCGGATGGTGTACTCGTCGCCGCGCAGCCGGTCCTCGACGGTGACCGTCACGCCGAAGGCGTCCTGGACGAAGGACTTGTAGACGGTGCTGAAGCGCAACTGCGTGCCGCGGGCGACGGCTGCGTCGATGAGCACGGGCTCCATGAGGTGCTGCGGCATGTCGCACATGCGGGTGGGGCTGGCGAGTTCGTGCGCGGCCTGTACGAGGGGGTCGTTGCCCCAGGAGCGGACCCGGCCGAGTTCCTCGCCGGCGAGGCTGGTGCAGAAGGTCGTGTTGCCCATGAGGTGCTGCGGGGTGGCTTTGGCGACGACCTCCTGTTCCACGCCGAGGTCGCGCAGCACCTCCATGGTGCGCTGGTTGGTGATGTGCGCCCGGGGCGTGTCGGCGAGGCTCGCGTAGCGGGTGACGACGATGTTCGGTACGCCGTAGGTGCTCAGGGCGAGCGCGGCCGACGCGCCCGCTGGGCCACTGCCGACGATCAGTACGTCGGTCACGACATCGGGCTCGACGGTGTGCACGGGGAAACGCTCCAGGAATTCCGGAATGAGGACAGGCGCCGACTGCTCATGATCATGTGGGGAGACGCGCGAAGCCGGGTGTCTCAATACGAGACAGTTCCTGGGCCGGCACCACGGGTCGTTGCGCGTTCAACCGTCCCCGATAGGGTGAGCCGTGCCGTGACCACCGCAGAACGCCCCGCCGTCCACCCTGCTCTCGCCTCGCTGCGCAGGGCCCGCGAGCTGTTCCTGCTGGGGCGGCAGCTGCCGGACGGGGTGCCGGAGGACGTCGTCGCCGCCTGGAAGCGAGCCCGTTTCCTCGGCGTGCGGCACGACACGAAGCCCCCGGGGCCGGAGGTGCCCCGCCCGTCCGTACGGGCGCCGGAGCCTCCTCTGCTCACCGCGGCGCGGCCCGTGCTCGAACGGATCGCCCCCGCGCTCGGCACCGGGCAGACCTCGTTGGTGCTGACGGACGAGCGGCTGCGGGTGCTGTGGGCAGCCGGGCTCGCGCCCGGCGACCCCTGCCACGACCTCTCCGAACAGGTCGTCGGCCACAACAGCGCGGTCCTCGCGCTGCACACCCGGCGCCGTGCCGAGGTGCACGGCCCCGAGCACTTCCTCGACCTGTGGCAGGACGTCTCCGCGGTCAGTGTGCCGGTGCGGGAGACGGAGACGGGACGGGTGCTGGGCACGGTGACCGTCTCCTGCGGACTGTGCGCCGAGTGCGGGCCGCATCCGGGCGCCCCGCTGGCCGAGGCCACGGCGGTCGCCGTCGAGGCGGAACTCCTGTCCCGGTCGCGGGCGGCCGAACGGGTGCTGCTGGACGCGTACTTGAAAGCCGCGGGCGAGCTGGGGCGCGCCGTGGTCGCCCTCGACGGTCGTAACCGGCTCGTCAGTGAGGCGGCCGGACAGCTGCTGTCGCCGGAGGCGCTGGAGGTGCTGGAGCGGGAGGTGGTGGCCCTGCTGCGGGAGGGGGGCCGTCGCCGTGGCGCGCAGGAGGAGCCCGACTCGGCCTCCGGTGCCGTCGGCGGATCCGAGGCGTCGACAGCTCCGGCGTCTTCGGTCTCGTACCGCCTCCGGCTTCCGGTCGGGACGGGGTGTACGGCGATGCTCATCCCTGTGCCACACGAGGGCTCGGTCGTCGGGGCGGTTGCCGTGCTTGAGCCGGTGGGGAACACGGGGGCGGCCCCCACCGCGCGACCCGCGGTGGGTCTGGCCGGCCGTTCGGCGCCGTGGCGGCATGCGGTCGGCCGCGCGGTCGAGCTGGCCGCAACCCCCGAGCCGCTGCTACTCGTCGGCGAGCGCGGCACGGGGAAGACCTCGCTCGCACGGCACCTCGCACAGCAACATCTGGTGACCATGGACGCGGCCGAGGGTGAACTTACCCTTCAGGGCGACGAGTTGGCGGGCGGCCGCCCTCTGCTCGTCCGGCATGTCGAGCGTCTCACGCAGCCCGGCACGGCGATCCTCAACTCGCTGCTCGAATCGCACCCGGGCGCGCGTCTGCTGGTCACCTACACGCCCGGAGTGCCGCCGGGGCCGTGTCTCCAACGGCTCCTGGACGCCCTGGCCGCACGCTCGGTCACCCTGCCCGCGCTACGGGAACGGCCCGACGACATCAGAGAGCTGCTCACCGCCCTGGCTCCCCGCCCGGCGCCGGGGCGGCCCCCGCTCACCTGGACGCTGGACGCGTTGCGTGCTCTGGAACAGCATCCGTGGCCCGGCAATGTCACCGAACTCGCCCATCTGGTACGGGCGTTGGCCGAGCAGCGGCGTGCGGCCGGCCCGGTCCGGCGCAGCGAGCTGCCGGACCCCGTGCGCGAGGGCCCCGCCAAACGGCAGCTGAGCCCGATGGAGCACGCCGAGCGCGCCGCCATCCTGGAGGCCCTGCGCCTGCACGGCGGCAACAAGGCCCGGGCAGCGGCGGCCCTGGGCATCGCCCGCGCCACGCTGTACCGGAAGCTGCGGGGTTACCGAGACTGACCTCGGCATCGGCGGCCGACCCCTGTCTGGCCGGAAAGGCCTTGTACAACGGCGGAGTTCTGCTCGATAGCCTGTTGCCACCATGCGGGGCCCGCGAGTCCGTCGAAGTGAGGTCGTGCCGTGAGAGCGATCGTCGTGGGAGCGGGTATCGGGGGACTCGCCGCGACACTGAGTCTGCGCCGCGCCGGGCACGAGGTCACGCTCCTCGAACAGTCACCGCAGTTCACCGAGGCCGGCGCCGGGATCCAGCTCGCCCCCAACGCCACCCGCGAACTGCGCCGGCTGGATCTGCTCGACGCGGTCGCCGCACGGTCCGCCCGCCCTGCCGCCGCCAGTTTCCGCACCTGGTCCGACGGGGCCGAGATCTGCAGCTACGCGCTGGGCCACGAGGTCGAGGACGCGTTCGGGGCGCCGTATCTGCAGGTCCACCGGACCGATCTGCGCGATGCCCTGGCCGCCGCCGTGCCGGACGGGTCGGTGCGGCTGAACAGCCTGGTCGTGGGAACCGACCAGGACGACAGGAGCGCGTATGTGACGACCGCGAACGGCGAACGCCTGGGTGCGGACCTGGTCGTGGCCGCGGACGGCATCCGGTCCGCGGCCCGCCAGTGGCTCTTCGGCGCGGACCAGGCCGTCTTCTCGAAGACTGCCGCCTATCGGGCGCTGCTCCCGGTCGAGGAGGTGGCCGATCTCGGCCTGCCGGACACCGGGGTGTGGCTGGGGCCGGGGCGGCACTTCGTCCACTACTGGGTGCGCCGGGGCGAACTCCTCAACGTGGTCGCCGTGTTCGGCACGGAGGTCGCCGCCCAGGAGTCGTGGACCGCGCAGGCCGAGCCGGGAGAGCAGTTGCGCGCGTTCGAAGGCTGGGACTCCCGGGTGCGCAGCGTCCTGGAACGCGCGGGGCAGGTCTTCCGCTGGAGCATCTACACGCGCACCCCGCTCACGCGGTGGCACATCGGCCGGGTGACGCTGCTGGGCGACGGTGCCCATGCGATGGTGCCCTTCCAGGCCCAGGGCGCGGCGCAGGCGATCCTGGACGCGGCCGTGCTCGGCGACTGTCTCACCAAGGCGGGGCCCGCCGACGTACCCGACGCCCTCGACCGGTATGTGCGCCGGCGCCTGGCGGCCGCCACGAGCATGCAGGGCCGTTCCGCGGTGGCGGGCGAGGAGTTCCACCTGCCGGACGGGCCCGAGACCGAGGCGCGCAACGCCCGCATGGCGGCGCACGCGGCCGAGCACAGGTTCATGCCCGTGGCGACCGCGTGGGGGGTCGACCTGCTCGACGAGCAGCCCTGACAGCACGACGAACGTCCACCGCGTCAGTCCACGGGCCACGTGTGCGCGGGCGCGTTCAGGTGCATATAGTCCATGTACGTGGTGGTCATCCGGCGCAGCGCCTCCTGACGGTCCAGGACGCCGGTCTTCTCCAGGTGGTGCACCGTCTCCGCCTGCCACGGGGCGCCGTTGCGGGCCGTGACGCAGCGCTGCTCGATGATGCCGAGCAGGGGTTCGCGCCAGGTCGCGTCCATGCCGGCCAGTTCGAGGCCGCGATGGGCCAGCGGCAGCAGGCGCCGCAACACCAGTTCCGTGACCGGTACTTCGCCAACGCCGGGCCAGTACAGGCGGGCGTCGATGCCGTCGCGGGCGGCGGCGTGCAGGTTCTCCTCGGCGACCGCGAAGGACATCCGCGTCCACACCGGCCGGTCCTCGTCGACCAGGGCGCGGGTCAGACCGTAGTAGAGCGCGCCGTTGGCGATGATGTCGGCCACGGTGGGGCCCGCGGGCAGGACGCGGTTCTCGATGCGCAGATGCGGTCCGCTCTCGGTGACGGCGTACACGGGGCGGTTCCAGCGGTAGATCGTGCCGTTGTGCAGGGTCAGTTCGCCCAGTTGGGGGACGCCGCCGCTGTCGAGCGTCGCCTGCGGGTCCTCGTCGTCGCACAGCGGCAGCAGGGCCGGGAAGTAGCGCACGTTCTCCTCGAAGAGGTCGAAGACGCTGGTGATCCACCGCTCTCCGAACCACACCCGCGGCCGTACGCCCTGGGCCTTGATCTCCTGCGGGCGGGTGTCGGTGGCCTGCTCGAACAGGGGAATGCGGGTCTCGCGCCACAGCTCCCGACCGAAGAGGAAGGGGGAGTTCGCGGCCAGGGCGATCTGTACGCCGGCGATGGCCTGGGCAGCGTTCCAGTAGGGCGCGAACTCCTTCGGGGCGACCTGCAGATGGAACTGGGTGCTGGTGCAGGCGGCCTCGGGGGTGATGGCGTCGGCGTACATGGACAGGCGCTCCACGCCGTCCACCCGGATCCGCAGGTCCTCGCCGCGTGCCGCGAAGATCTGCTCGTTGAGGAGCTTGTACCGCGGGTCGCCGGACAGGGCGGACTCACCCACGTCCGACTCACCCAGCGTCGGCAGAATGCCGATCATGATCATGTGTGCGCCCAGCGCCGAGGCGCGTTCCTCGGCGTGGTTGAGGGCGTCGCGGATCTCCTGCTCCCAGGCACCGGGGCCGCCGGCGGTCAGCCGCCGGGGCGGGATGTTGATCTCCAGGTTGAAGCGGCCGAGCTCGCTCGACCAGGCGGGGTCGGCGATGGCCTGGAGGACCTCGGTGTTCCGCATGGCGGGCCGTCCGTCGCCGTCCACCAGGTTGAGCTCGATCTCCAGACCGACCTGGGGGCGCTCGCTCTCGAAGCCCGACTCTCGCAGCATCTGCGCCAGCACGTCGAGACAGGTGTGCATCTTGTCCCGGTAGCGACGGCGGTCCTCCCGCGTGAACACCAGGGCGGGTACGTCACGTCCCATCGGGCCCTCCCGAGTCCCCTCGGCGGATACCTCTCGTCCCAGCGTCCCACCTCGACCGGGTCCGGCACAGTCGGCGATGCGCCGATGACAGGAGGTGCTCGGGGGTACGACAGAGGGTGAATGGCTCGGTGGCTGTGCTGAACTCGGTGGACACCGCGAGGAGGCATGGCCCATGAGCAGACCGCAGTCCGAGTTCCACCGGCCCGAGGCGCCCTGGCGGCGGCCGCCCGGGGCGTCCGACGGCGTGTGGGAGCAGGTCCTGGCCGAGGATCGGGAAACCGGGGACGCCACCGTGCTGCAGCGGTACGAGCCGGGGACGGACACCAGCGCGCAGGGCAGCGTCCGGCACGACTACTTCGAGGAGGTGTACATCGTCGACGGCTCCCTGACCGACCTGAGCCTCGGCGAGACCTTCACCGCGGGGATGTACGCGTACCGGCACCCCGGAACGCAGCACGGGCCGTGGACGAGCGCGGAGGGCGTGCTGATGCTCGTCAGACGAGGGCCTGCCTGAGGCCGGCGAGACGCCGGTCCACCGGCAAAAAACGTTTTAGTCACCGCCGGGGTAGACTTGCGTCGCCCATAAGGACCACGTCGTGCCTGGTCGCACGGCTGTCACAGCGAGGGGGGTGGACGCCATTCCGGTTCGCCCCGCCCGGATCCAGGACGTCGCAGCCGCCGCCGGAGTCTCGGTGTCGACGGTGTCCAACGTGCTGAACCGCCCGGAGCGCGTCAACGCGCGCACCGCCGAGCGGGTCCGCGACGCGGTCGCGGCGCTCGACTACGTGCCCCATCCGGGCGCCGCGGGACTGCGCACGGGTCACACGTCCTCGATCGGCCTGGTCCTGCCCGACGTGACCAACTCCTTCTACGCGCGCATCGCACGGGGCGCCGCCGACGCCGCGTACGACCACGGCTATGCCCTCGTCCTCTGCCACAGCGGGGACGCCCCGGAGCGCGAGCAGGGCTACTTCACCATGCTCGTCGAACAGCGGGCCGTCGGCGCCGTGGTCGTCCCGCTCAGCGCCGACCCCACCCGGCTCACCCGGCTGCGCGAGCGCGGCATTCCCCTGGTGCTGGCGGACCGCGCCATGCCCGCCCAGGACGGCTGCTCCGTCTCCGTCGACGACATCGCGGGCGGCCGTATCGCCGTGCAGCACCTCCTGGGCTGCGGGGCCCGCGACATCGTCGTGGTGAACGGCGAACGGTCGATACGGCAGTGCACCGACCGCTACCAGGGCGCCCGGCAGGCCGTCCGCACCCGGCGCGAGGCGCGGCTGGGCCAGGTGGTCGCCGAGGAGATGACGGTGGCGTACGGCATGGAGATCGCCCGTGGACTGGACGACCTGCCCGACGGTGTCTTCTGCACGAACGACTTCCTTGCCGCGGGGCTGTGCCGGGGCCTTGCCGAGCGGGGTGTGAAGGTGCCCGAGGACGTGCAGGTGGTGGGTTACGGGGACCTCGACATCGCCAGCTTCGTGGGGACGACCCTGACGACGGTCCGGCAGCCCGTCGAGGATCTCGGCCGGGCCGCCGTGGAGATGCTGCTCGACGAGGTGGAGGCCCGCGCCGAACACGCCCACGAGGCAAGGGTGTTCGCGCCCGGGCTCGTCCTGCGGGACTCCACCCTGTCACTCGCCGCCGGCTGACTCCCCGACCCGTAGCGTCACCGGTCCCAGCAGCCCGGACGTCAGCTGGGAGGGGAACGCCCAGGCGGTCGGGGTGGCTTCGGCGAGATACGGGGCCAGGGTGTTGTGGAGGGTCACGTCGATCCGTACGGTGCGCCCGGCGGCACCGCTGAGTTCGAAGCGGTACGGCGCGCAGAACGCCTCTCCGGCCGGCTCCCCGTCGAGAAGGACGGCGACGCTCCCCCGCACCCGCCCCAGGTCGAGCACCGGGTCCCGCCCGGCAGGCACCTCGACATCACGCGAGTACGTCACACCGCCGCTCCAACCCCCCAGCCCCAGCGACTGCCAGTCCCCGAGGGGCAGCGGGGCCGCCACGGAACGGACACGCACCGGCCCGAACCAGGCGGAACCGCCCCGCAGCACGGCTGTCGGCTCGGTGACGACCTCGAACTCCGTGGGTTCGAGGAGCGGTTGAGGCAGCGTCAGCACTCTTCCGTCCAAGGGAAGTTCCGCGCCGTCGCCGGTCCTGACTCGCCCGGCGAGTGCCAGGGGCAGGTCGAGCGACACCGTGCCCGGCGGCGCGATGAAGCGGAACCGCTGTGCGTACACGCGGACTTCGTCGGTGGACCGCAGCGGCAGTACGGCGGTGCCGAGCACCGGTTCGCCGGTCAGCCACGCGGTGCCGGGCAGGGGATGCGGTCGTACGGCGGCGTGGCAGTGCTGCAACTCCCCCCACCTGCCCTCATGTTCGACGGTACGCCCGCGCCACTTCCCCGTCTCCGCCTCCCAGCCGGCTCCGCTGACCAGCGCGGTCACGCCTGTTCCCGCGACGAGGTCGACGAACACGGCATCCCGGGCGCGGACGCTGTCGGCGACGACGTCCAGCACGTGGTCGCCCGCCGACAGGGTCAGTTCGTGGCGGAAGAACATCGGCACCGCGCCCCAGTCGGACTCGTAGTACTCGACCTTCTCCTGCCGCGCCGCGACCGCGCCGTCGAGCAGCACGGTGACTCCCGCCGCGGCACCCACCACGAGTACGGCCCGCGCGCCGCCGTCGGACAGGCGCAGACGGCCCCGGTAGGTGACGCCGCCGTCCGGCCGTACACCGTCCGGCAGACACATGAACTGCGGGCGCGGCACGAAACCGTCCGGAGGAGACAGACAGAAGTAACTGCCCAGCGGGGCATGCTCCTCGGCCGAGATCATCGACGGGCGGTCCTCGGCGTCGGAGAGTTCGTACTCCAGGACGTTGCGGGGCCGGTCCACCTCCACCCGGGCGGACGCCAGATATCCGCCGCACGTGGGCAGCCTCTCGCCGTTCCACCACACCCGCTTGGCCGCTGCCGCGCCGACGTGCAGATCGGCGGGCCCGAGGTGGTCGGTCTCGACGATCGACCGGACCCGGGCGACGGTTCCGCGGCCCGGCACCGGGACGCGTACGAACTCCTCGTTCACCAGCCCCTTGTTGCCCAGCAGCCCGTCCGGATCCGGGATCCCGCGGCTCGACGAGAACACCGCCACGGGCCAGCTCTCGCCCCACGGCACCAGGGGCAGCTCTCCGGCCAGGACCCGGGCGACGGACGCCGGGTCGAGCGGGTCGGGGGCCTTCGCGGCCGGCACCGGGGGCAGCACGCGCGCCCGGTTGCCGTACGTCGCCCGGGTCTGCTCCCAGCGGGCGTCGGGGGCGTCGCTCTCGGTCCACCGCATGGTCCAGATCTGCGGCTCGTCGACGGACGACCCGGCGGGCAGGGCAAGGTCGCCCCAGGTGTTGTCCATGGTGGGCACCAGTCGGCCCTCCCAGCCGCCCGACACGTCGATGGTCCGGGCCGACGCGGGAGGTGGTGCGGGCGAGGAAGCCGCCGGGGGGCCTTCGCGCCATACGACGAGGACGGCGGGGGCGCCTTCCAGCGGCACCTCGATGGTCGAGACGCCGTCGGTGACGGTGACGTGGGCGGGGTGTCGGGCGCCGGTCGCCGGGTTCCAGACCTCTGCCTCGGCGACCGGGGCGCGCACGGTGAGGGACCTGGTGGGAGCGTAGCGGGCGGGGTCGACGTCGTGGTTGCCGCCGGACGGATGCGCACGGGCGTCGGGGAAGGCCCCCGTCACCAGGGCGACCGCTTGCCCGCCCTTCCGCCGCACGAGCAGCGGCACGTCACACCTCGCGTACCCGGCACTGTCCGCCACGGCCAACGCGCCCGCCTCGGCGTCGCTCGCCCGCTCCAGCTTCCGATGAGCGCACAGCGCCGCCACGACGGCGTCGTCACCGGCCAGTCCGGCCGCAGCCGCCGGCGGACGGCCCACGGCCACCACCCGTCCTCCGGCGTCCAGCAGTTCCCTCAGCCGTCGTGCCGTGCCCTGCTCCAGGACGCTCGCCGAGGGCAGCAGCACCGCGGTGTACGCGAGGTCCCCGACCCGCAGGGCGCCGTCGGCGGGCGTGGCCCTCTGCACCGAGGCGTCGTCGATGACGTCGTAGGAGACGCCGTGCCGGTCCAGGGTGCCGACGTGGGGCCGCAGCCAGTTGTTGGTGCCGCACAGGTCCAGGTAGTGCCGCTGGGTCTCGTCGACGTCGGCGTGGCTGTCGCCCAGGCGGCCGTCGCCGAAGTGCTGGACGGGGGCGTCCAGCGGGATGAGGGACTGCATGGTGGCGGTGGGGTGCAGGACCGCGACGTCGGCGCTGTAGGTGCCCCAGGACAGGATCGAGCAGATGCGGGCGACGGCCCGGGAGAAGGCGGGGTACTGCGGCCAGTAGGGCTGGCGCCAGTCCGTGGACGGCGGCGCCCACTCGAACCAGCCTCCCGCGGTGCCGAAGTAGCTGGCGTGCGGGTTGTACAGGTTGGCGCCGCTGCGCAGGAACGGCAGGAGCCAGTCGTAGGTGTCCTCCAGGGTGCCGCCCCAGCCGGAGGAGTGGAACGCCTCGATCCAGACCCGCTCGTGGCCGTAGAGGTGGGCCATGGAGGAGTGGACCTTGGAGTCCCCGTGGTGGTCGCTGCCCGCGCCGCCGTACCAGCGGTGGGTGCGGAAGTAGTCCGTGTAGATCTGCGTGGACTGCGCCGGGAAGCCGGAGCGGGCGGGGTGGCTCTGGTCGCAGCCCAGCAGCATGCCGCGTGCGTCGTGCCAGGCGGCAAGAGGTTTGAACAGGGCCTCTTCGGCGAGTTCGGCGCGGACCGCGTAGTAGTCGGCACGGATCTTCGCCGCGTCAGGGACGTCGGAAGTGCCGTGGAAGAGGGCCGGGAGGTGGGCGAGCAGGTCGTAGCCGCGGCGGGCGAGGAACTCCTCGGGGAAGCGGCGGCTCCAGGCGTTGGTGCCGGGCAGTTCGTCCTGGAAGCTTCCGGCGACGACGTTGCCCAGGTACTCCGGGACGCGGCGGTCGAACTCGTGGTGCACGGCCTCCAGGAGCAGACGGACGGCGTCCGGGTCCAGGTAGTCGAAGGCCGTGGGGACGGCGGTGACGACCCGCACCTCGCTGCCGTCGGCGACCGCGATCCGTGCGGTGCCGGTGACGGGCAAGGGCCGGCCCTGCTCCGAGTACGCGCCCACCAGGGTCTCCGAACTCCCCAGGGGCACGACGCCGTTGGAGACGTGCGCCGTGCGGCTGCGCAGGGCGAGGCCGGCCGCCTCGGGATGCAGGCGGGTCACCGAACCCTGGACGTTGGCGCCGGAGAACCCGATCTGGTCGTAGAACCACAGGCGCATGCCCAGGTCCCGGGCGATCTCGCAGGCGTCGGTGAAGCGTGCCCACCACTGCTCGCCGAACCAGGGGGGTTCGTCGGCGCGGGCGCCGAAACTCGGGCCGGCCGGCGCGAGATTGATGACCACCAGGTTGTGGACGCCGCCCTCGGCGAACCTGCGCATCTGCCAGGCGAGGCGCTCGCGGGTGACTTTCGCGCCCGACCACCACCACAGCGGAGTGGGGCCGAAGTCCCGGGGCGGGTCGTCGAACAGCTGCTGCAGCGCGGAGGAGATCACGAATACGGTCCTTCCGGGTTCGGCCGGGGCACCCTCGCGGATCAAAAACGTTTTACGTGAGCCGGGTCGTCGACAACCTGGAATGTTGGCACCGGATCCGAACAACGGGAAGGACGCCGTCGCGTCTTCCTGCAAATGGACGCATGAGGGGTTGTTGGAACGTTTTTCCCACCCTATATTCACTGCACTCGGCCTCAGTGCCGCGACATCCCCCTCCGCTCGGCCCATCCCCAGACGACGGAGTCGCATCATGGTCCGAACCCCGACCGCTCCCGAACGCTCGGAGCAGCCCATCCCCTGGCGGTTGTGGAAGGTGGCGGCCCTGTCGGGCATGGCCTCCTACCTCGACGCCGCTCTCATCGTCAGCATCGCCGTCAACCTGGCCATCTACCGTGACAGTTACGACATGGGCGTATGGATGGCGGGCGCGATCAGCGCGATCGTCACCGGCTGCATCGCGGTCGGCTCCCTGGTCGGCGGACGGCTGGCCGACATGTTCGGGCGCCGCCGTGTCTACAACTGGGACATCTTCTGCTTCGCGCTGGGCGCGGTCGTCATCACGCTCGCGCCGAACGACATCGTGCTCTTCGCCGGCGTGCTCGTGGCGGGGCTCGCCGCCGGTGCCGACCTGCCGACCTCCCTGGCCGTGGTCTCGGACGCCGCACCCGCGGACGGCCGGGCGCGTCTTGTGTCCTTCACGCAGGTCATGTGGGTGGCGGGCATCGTCGTCGTCATCTTCCTCGGCTACCTCCTGTCGGACACGGGCATGACGGGGGCCCGGATCATCACCGGTCATCTGGCCGTCGCCGCGCTGGTCACCTGGCAGTTGCGCTCCCGGCTCGACCTGGCCGACGGGCCGTCGGACACGGAGGTGGCCCAGGAGGCGGCCGCGCTGGACGCGCCACGCGGCATCGAACTGAAGAACGTGTGGAACCGCGCCGCGCTGCTGCCGATGGCCGCGACCTTCGCCTACTACGTCACCTGGGGCATCGGAGCCAACACCTTCGGCCAGTTCGGCACCTATCTGCTGGTCACCGTCAGCGGCGCCTCACAGAGCCTGGCCACCGGGATCAACCTGGCCTTCCTCCCGATCGCGCTGGTGCTGACCGTCGTCTTCGTCCGGATCGCCGACACGCCCTGGCGGGACCGGCTGTTCTACGTGTTCACGGTCGTGCAGATCGTCGCCTTCTGTATCGCCTCCGTCACGGCCGGCGCCCTGGTCGGCATGCTCGTCTTCTTCGTGCTGTACCAGATCTCCAACCCCTTCGCGGGCGAGGCCAGTTACAAGGTGTGGTCACAGCTCACGCTGCCGCCGGACACCCGCGGCACCACCCAGGGCCTCACCTACGCCGTGTCGCGCGGGGTCTTCGCGGGCGTCGCGTTCGTCACGCCCGCCCTGATGGAGTACAGCGCGTCCGTCCTGCTCTGGTCGATCACCGCCTGCATGGCGGCCTCGGCGGTCGCGGGCGTGTACGTCGTCCGGGTCCTCATCCAGCGCTCCCCCGGGGCCGCTGCCGCTCCGGCGGATCTGGGAGTGGCCCGGGCGTAGGGAGCGGCCGGACGCCCCCCTGAATCCGACTGCGGACCTCCGAAGGAGCTACCCCGAGCCATGGCAACCGCCGAACACTCCCTGTCCCTGCAGGAGTTGCTGCCTCCGGTGCACCGCCGCCGTACCCGTATCGGCCTGGTCTCGGGCGGACTCGGCACCTACTGGCCCCAGTTCCCCGGTCTGCTGCCGCAGCTGAAGGAGTCGGCCGCGTATGTCGCCGAGCGGCTCGGGCAGCTCGGCGCGGACGTCACGGACGTCGGTTTCATCTCCGACGCGGAGGAGGGCGCGGTCGCCGCCGAGGAGCTGCGCCGGGCCGACTGCGACCTGATCGTACTGTTCCTGACGACGTATCTGACCTCGTCGATGGTGCTGCCGATCGCCCGGCGCTCGCACACCCCCGTGCTGGTCGTCGACCTCCAGCCGTCCGAGCGGATGGACCACGCCACCTTCGACACGGGCGCCTGGCTGGCGTACTGCGCGCAGTGCTCGGTGCCCGAGGTCGGCAACGTCTTCCGGCGCGGCGGCATCCCCTTCCGGTCGGTGTCGGGCTGGCTGCGCCAGGAGTCCGCCTGGCGGCGCATCGAGCAGTGGATCCGTGCGGCCCACGTCCGCGCGGCGCTGCGGCACGCCCGGCACGGCCTGATGGGGCATCTGTATCCCGGCATGCTGGACGTGTCGACCGATCTGACCCTGCTGCCCACGACCTTCGGCTCGCACGTCGAGGTACTGGAGTTCGACGACCTGCGGCACCGGGTGGAGCAGGTGACCGAGGCGGAGACCCGCGACCGTATGGCGCTGGCCCGCCAGGTCTTCACCCTCGACGACAGCGTGGCGGACGAGGACTTCGCGTGGGGCGCGAAGGTGTCCGTCGGGCTGGACCGGCTGGTCGAGGACTTCGGCCTCGACACGCTCGCCTACTACCACCGCGGCCTCGACGGCGAGCTGCACGAGCGGCTCGGCGCGGGCATGATCCTGGGCGCCTCCCTGCTCACCGCCCGGGGCGTGCCCGCGGCGGGCGAGTACGAACTGCGCACCAGCGTCGCCCAGTTGGTCTCGCAGAGCGTCGGCGCCGGCGGGTCCTTCACCGAGATCCAGGCACTCGACTTCGAGGACGGCGTGGTGGAGATGGGCCACGACGGGCCCGCCCACCTCGCCGTCAGCGCCCGTGACCCATTGCTGCGCGGGCTGGGTGTCTACCACGGGAAGCGCGGCTGGGGCGTCAGCGTGGAGTTCGACGTCCGGCACGGCCCGGTCACCCTCCTGGGCCTCGGCCAGGACGCCGACGGCGGCCTGTCGTTCATCACCTCCGAGGGCACCGTCGTGCCCGGTCCCCTGCTGGAGATCGGCAACACCACCAGCCGTGTCGACTTCGGCCGTGACCCCGGCGAGTGGGTCGACGCGTGGAGCGCGACGGGCGTCGGCCACCACTGGTCCCTCGCGGTCGGCAGCCACGGCGCCGATTTCCGGGCCGCGGCGAGCCTGCTGGGCATCGACCACCGGGAGGTGTGAGCTCTCCTCCCGCGCGCCCTTCTTCACTCCGGTGCATTGCGCCGTGAGCCTGATCCGCGCGCGTCCCACGGCAAGGCGTCGCGCAACCACGCCGTTAGGCCGGGAAGGTGGGCAGTCCGTCGTCGTTCGCCACCGCGACGTCCCACCGTCTCGAGGAGAGCTTCTTGCGCCTGCACCCTGTCGCGGCTGCCCTGACCTCGGCCGTGCTGCTGGCCTCGCCGCTCCCGGCGGCGTCCGCCACTCCGGGCACGGCCGAGCCCGCGCGCGCCACGGACGATCCCGCCGGCTACGTCAATCCGTTCGTCGGCACCGCTCCGGGCGGCACCGACTTCGGCCACGGCGGAGGCGCCGGGAACACCTTCCCCGGTGCCACGGCGGCGTTGGGCGGGATCCAGTGGAGCCCCGACACGGTCACCCGTCAGCACGGCGGGTACGCGTACAAGGACAACCGGATCCGGGGGTTCAGCCTCACCCACATCTCCGGCGCGGGCTGCAGCGACTACGGCAACGTGCCGTTCATGCCGCTGACCGGCCGCCCGGACGCAGACCCGGCCGCACGCCACGCCATCTTCTCCCACACCAACGAGCAGGCTTCGCCGGGCAGTTACGGCGTCCGCTTCGACAACGGCATCCGTACGCAGATCTCCGTCACCCAGCGCTCCGGCATCGCCCGGTTCACCTACCCGGCACACGACACGCGGCCCGCCGGGCTGACGGTGGACGCGGGACGGGCCTTCAACAAGGCGACCGGCAAGATCAGCATCGGGTCGAGCACCCTGTCCGGCTACACCGACAGCGGTGGCTTCTGCCACTCCTCGAACCGATACCGGCTCTATTTCCACGTCGAGTTCGACCGCCCCTTCGCGCACACCGAGCCACTGGACGGCAGGACCTCCGGGGCGTACGTCTCCTTCGCCCCCGGAATCCGTACGGTGACCGCGCGGGTCGGTGTGTCCTTCGTCGACGTCGCCGCCGCCCGCCGCAACGCCACCGTGGAACAGCGCGGCCGCTCCTACACCATGCTCCGCAGCGCCGCCCGCGCCCGCTGGAACCAATGGCTGGGCAGGATCGCCGTCCACGGAGGCACCAAGACCCAGCGGCGGGTCTTCTACACCGCGCTGTACCACGCCCTGCTGCACCCCAGTGCCTTCAGCGACACCGACGGCCGCTACCGGGGGATGGACGGCCGGGTCCACCGCACCCGGCCCGGGCATGTGCAGTACGCGGACTTCTCCGGCTGGGACGTCTACCGTTCCCAGGGCCAGCTGCTCGCTCTGATCGCGCCGCACGAGGCGTCCGACATCGCCCAGTCGATCCTCGAACAGGGCCGCCAGGCAGGGTATTTCGACCGCTGGACGGTGGCCAACGGCGGCACCCGCGTCATGGTCGGCGACCCGCTGCCGGCCATGGCCGCCTCGATCCACGCCTTCGGCGGCACCGACTTCGACGCGCGGGCGCTGCTGCGCGCCGCCGTCGCGGGCCGGCAGGACGACCGGCAGCGGCCGGGGCACCAGAAGTACGACACCCTGGGCTACGTCCCGGCCGGCACCAAGGGTGTCTGGGGCAGCGCGGCCACGACGCTGGAGTACGCCGTCACCGATGCCGCGCTGGCCCATCTGGCCGGACGCCTCGGCGACACGGAGACCCAGGCCGCCCTCACCCGCGCCTCCGGCAACTGGCGCAATCTGTTCAACCCGGTGAGCGGCTACATCCAGCCCCGCAACGCCGACGGAAGCTGGCCGCCCTTCTCCCCCACCCAGCACGGGGAGTACGTCGAGGGCAACGCGGCCCAGTACACCTGGCTGGTCCCGCACGACCTGCCCGGCCTGTTCACCGCCATGGGCGGCGACGCCGCGGTCACCTCCCGTCTCGACACCTTCTTCACCCAGCTCAACGCGGGCGCCGACAAGCCGTACGCCTATCTCGGCAACGAACCGTCCTTCAACATCCCCTGGGCGTACGACTACGCGGGCCGCCCCGACCGCACCCAGGACATCGTGCGGCGGGCCCTGACCACCCTCTTCACCGACCGGCCCGACGGTCTCGTCGGCAACGACGACCTGGGGGAGATGTCGTCCTGGGCGGTCTGGGCCAGCCTGGGCATGTACCCCCAGGTCCCGGGCAGCCCCCAACTCGCCCTGGCCAGCCCGCTGTTCCCGGCCGCCACCGTGCACCGCGGCAACGGGGTCGATCTCACCCTCCTCGCTCCGGACTCATCGGCCACGAACGCCCACGTACGGTCCCTGAGTCTGGACGGACACCCCGTCAGTGGGCCCTTCCTGCCTGAGGGCGTCCTGACCTCGGGCGGTGTCCTCCGTTACTCGATGGCGCCCTGACCTCTCAGGCCAGGGTCACCTCGACGGGCAGCTTCTTGATGCCGTTGACGAAGTTGGACCGTACCCGCGGGACGTCGCCGGCCAGACGGACGTCCGCCAGCCGGGGGATCAGCTCCTCGAACATGATGCGGATCTCGGTGCGGGCGAGCAGGTTGCCCAGGCACAGGTGGGGGCTGCCCTTGCCGAAGGTGACGTGGTCGTTGTGCTGCCGGGTGACGTCGAAGTCGTACGCGTTGCCGAAGACCTCCTCGTCACGGTTGCCGGAGGCGAACCACATGACGACCTTGTCACCCTCCCTGACCTGCTTGCCGCCCAGTTCCACGTCCCTGGTCGCGGTGCGGCGGAAGTGGTAGACGGGGGACGCCCAGCGCAGGAACTCCTCGACGGCGAGCGGGATCAGGGACGGGTCCTGCTGAAGGCGGGCGAGCTGCTCGGGGTGCTGCAGCAGGGCCAGCATCGAGTGGGTGATGGTGTGCCGGGTGGTCTCGTTGCCGGCCACCACCAGCAGCAGGAAGTAGTTGTCGAAGTCCTGCCCGGAGAGCGGGACACCGTCGCGCGGTGTGGTGTTGACGAGCCGCGAGACCAGGTCGGTGCCGTCGCCGCCACGCCGCTGCCGGGCCAGCTCGCGGCCGTAGTCGAAGACTTCGAGCGAGGCGGGTGAGCGGAAGGGCAGGTCGCGGAACTGCTCGCTCTCCGCGCTGTGCAGCAGCACGTCCGCGTAGTCGGGGTCGGTGTTGCCGATGATCCGGTTGCCCCAGTCGATGAGCTTCTGGTTGTCCTCCGGCGGCACGTCCAGCAGCCGGGCGAGGACGTTGATGGGGAAGTCGGCGGAGACGTCGGAGACGAAGTCGAAGCTGCCCTTCGCCAGCGCCGCGTCCAGCGTGGTGGCGGTCAGGCCGCGCAGGAAGTCCGTGTAGCCGTTGATCACACTCGCACCGAACTGCCGCTGGATCACGCTGCGCAGGGCACGGTGGCGGACACCGTCCATCTCCAGGATGGAGGCCCGCTTCTTGATCTGGTCGTCGTCGACCTCCTCCAGGTTGACGAACCTGGTCGAGGTGAAGGTCTCCGCGTCGCGGTCGACGCGGGCGATGTCCGCGTGCCGGGTCACCGCCCAGAAGCCGGAGTTGGGCGTCTCCTCCGGCTGCCAGTGCACCGGGTCCTGGTGGCGCAGGGTGTGGAACATCCGCCACGGGGTGACGCCGTCGGTGAAGTTGTCGAGGTCGGCGAGGTCGACGTCCTCCAGGGGAAGCGGTTCGACGGCGGCGGACGTCAGGATCTCGGTCATGGGTGGCTCCTCGGTCGTCACAGGTGGTGGGCGTACTCGGTGAACTCCCAGTCGGTGACGTGCCGTCCGAAGCGTTCGACCTCGTTGCGCTTGTAGCTGAGGTATGAGGTGGTGAAGTCCTTGCCGAGCAGCTCGGCCAGGGCGGTGTCCGCCTCCAGCGCGTCGAGCGCGGCGGGCAGGCTCGTCGGCAGCAGGGCGGCGCGCGCGGTGTCGTAGCCGTAGCCCTCCAGTGGGGCGGGCGGCTCCTCCCCCGCCCGGACGCCGAGCAGTGCGGCGGCGATCGTCCCGGCGAGCAGCAGGTACGGGTTGGCGCCGGCGTCGCCGAGCCGCAGCTCCAGACGGGCGCCGGAGCCGCGCTCGGGCGGGATGCGGACCATGGCGCTGCGGTTGTCCAGCCCCCAGTCGATCAGCCAGGGCGCGAGGGTGTCCGGGCCGAAACGTTTGTACGAGTTGACCGTCGGGTTGGCCAGCGCGGCGAGGGCCGGGGCGTGGGCGAGGACGCCGGCCAGGGCATGGCGGGCGGTGGCCGAGAGGCCGTACGCGCCGGCCGGGTCGTCGAAGGCGTTGCGTCCACGGTCGTCGTCACAGGACAGGTGGAGGTGGAAGCCGGAGCCGCCCGCGTCGTTGAAGGGCTTGGCCATGAACGTGGCGAGCCGGCCCTCCTGGCGTGCGAGTTCCTTGACTGCGGCCTTGAAGCGGAAGGCGCGGTCGGCGGCCGACAGGGCCTCGGAGTGGGTGAGGTTGATCTCGAACTGCCCGCCGTCGAATTCGTGGTTGCCGTTGGTGACGCCGATGCGGAGGTCGCGCAGCAGGCGCAGGGTGCGCAGCAGATGGTTGTCGGGGTCGGAGCGCAGGCCGGCCGTGTAGACGGCTCCCGTGGCTGCTGAGTACCGCCTCCACCCGCTCGGGGACCCCGGGTCCTCGTCGCACAGGAAGTACTCGAGTTCGGGTCCGGCCACGGGGCGCAGACCGTGCTCGGCGCATCGCGCGAGGACCGAGCGCAGCAGGTCACGGGGGGATTCCGGGGCGGGTGCCCCGGTCGCCGGGTCGATGACGTCCCCCAGGCAGACGGCGACCCCGGGCTCCCAGGGCAGCGCGACCAGGGTACCGAGGTCCGGGCGCACGGTGATGTCGGGCAGGCCGGCGTCCAGGCCGCCGCTCACGGGGACCACGTCCCCCTGGGGCGAGGTGTGGTAGACGGCCCGGCAGAAGGCGAGCCCGTGCTCGCACGCGGTCGGCAGTTGGTCGAGCAGGACGTCGCGGGCCCGGTCGGTGCCGATGAGGTCGGGATAGGTCACCCGGACCACGTCGATGCCCTCGGCGGCGAGCCGCTCCTGGTACTGACGGACGTCCGGTGTTTCTGATGCGCTCACCGTTGTCTCCTCGGCGGCCGGCATGTTGTTTGATGCCAAACGATAAGAACGGCTCCAGCCACCCGCAAGGGGGTCGCATCAAAAAATTATCCACCTGGACAGGTATTGACCAGGGGTGAACGGCTTCCTATGTTGTTTGAAGTCAAACGAGCTTACCCGGGAGGACCGGCCATGAAGGTCGTCGTCGACATGAACAAGTGCCAGGACCACGGCCAGTGCGTTTTCGCGGCCCCCGACGTCTTCCGGCTCGACGAGAACGGGCGGCTCGGCTACGTCGGCGACCCCGACGACGCGCTGCGCGACGAGGTCGAGGAAGCCGCCGACGTCTGCCCGCTGCAGGCCATCCGGATCGAGGACTGAGCATGAGCCCACGCATCGTGGTGGCCGGCGCGTCGATGGCCGGTCTGCGCGCCGCGGAACAGCTGCGCGCCGCCGGCTGGACCGGGACGATCACGCTCGTCGGCGACGAACCGCACATGCCCTACAACCGGCCCCCGCTCTCGAAGGAGGTGCTGGCCGGTAGGGCACCCTTCACCTCGCTGGCCTTCCGCCCCCGCACAAGCGTGGCCGACGTGGAGTGGCGCCTCGGCACGAAGGTCGTCGCCTCCCGGCTCTGCGAACGGATCGTCGAGCTCGACGACGCTTCGGCGCTCTCGTACGACGGACTGGTCGTCGCCACCGGCATGCGGCCCCGTCGGATTCGCTGTCCCGGCCCGCTCGCCGGCCGCCACACGGTCCGCACTCTGGCCGACGCCCGTGGCCTGCGGGACGAACTGACCCGTCCCGGCGCCCGGTTGGTCGTGGTCGGCGCCGGGTTCATCGGCTGCGAGGTGGCCGCCACCGCCGTAGGACTGGGTGTCCGGGAGGTGAGGGTCGTCGATCCGCTGCCGCTGCCCATGGTCGGACCGCTGGGCGAACTGCTCGGACGCGCCCTGCTGAAGCGGCACGAGGAGCGGGGGGTGCGCTTCTCGCTCGGCACGGGGGTCGCCGGTTTCAAGGGCGAGGACCGGGTCACGGGCGTGGTGCTCGGCGACGGAACCGTGCTGCCCGCCGATGTGGTGGTGGAGTCGGTCGGTTCGCTCGCCAACACCGAGTGGCTGGACGGCAACGGCCTCGACCTCGCCGACGGGGTGCGCACCGACGAGCACCTGCGGGTGGGTGGCCGGCCGGACGTGGTCGCGGTGGGCGACGTGGCGCGTTTCCCCAACGCCCGCTACGACGGCGTAGCCCGCCGGGTCGAGCACTGGTCCATCCCGACCGACACGGCCAAGCACGCGGCGAAGGTGCTGGTGGCCCATCTCAACGGCGTCGAAGCCGAGTGGGAACCCTTCGCTCCGCTGCCCACGTTCTGGAGCGACCAGCACGACTTCCGGCTGCAGTCCTTCGGCGCGCCCGCCCTCGGAGCCGACGACGTGCGGGTCCTCGACGGCGACCCGGCCGGGGACGTCCTGGTCGGCTACCACCACGACGGCCGGCTGGTCGGTGTCGTGGCGCTCGGCGGCCCCGCCGCCGGGGCCGCCGCCGCCCGCCACCGCGCCGAACTGCTCAAGCAGCCCGCCCTCACCGCCCAAGGAAGCGCCTGACCATGACCACCGTCCGTGGATACCTCCACCCCAAGACGGCGACGGGCACCTCGTCGCTGATCCCCTCCCCGCCCTGGCGCTACTCCGGTGACCTGCTCACCGTCGAGTACCGCACCGATCCCGCACGCGTCCGTGAACTGCTGCCCGAGCCGCTGGAGCCGGCCGACGAGGACCCGGGTGCTGTCGCCTTGATCTGGGCCGACTGGCAGTCCTGCTCGGCATCGGGCGCGGAGCTGCTCGACCCGGTGCTGTCCCAGTACAAGGAGGCCTTCGCGGTCGTTCGCTGCAAGTACCGCGGCCAGACGTACTCGCGCTGCGTGTACATCTGGGTCGACAAGGACTTCGCGATCGCCCGCGGCCTGCACCAGGGCTACCCGAAGAAGCTCGGCTCGATCCACCAGACGCGCCCCCATCCGTACGGTCCCGCACCGCGGATCGAGGCGGGGGCACGGTTCGGCGCGACCCTTGCCGCGGCCGACCGGAGGCTGGCCCAGGCGGTGGTGACGCTGCGGGAGCCGTCCGAGACGAACGGGTTCGTCAACGGCCACCCCATGGTCCACCACCGGTGGCTGCCGTCCATCGAGAAGGGCAAGGGCCTGGCGCTGGACGAACTGGTCGAGACGGGGGCCGCGTCCTTCGAGGCCGGGCAGCCGTGGGTCGGGGACGCCGAACTGGAGCTGTTCGAGGCACCCACCGAGGAGCTGGCCCGCCTGGAGATCCGCGAGCCGATCGCCGCCTACCACCGCCAGGTCGGCGTCGTCTGGGACGGAGGGCGACTGCTGGAGTCCGGTACGTCCGGAGCCGAGTGACCACCGTACGCATCAAGGGACTTGGAGACCGGACATGACCGAGCACCGCATCACTGTCGCCGGGGTCGCCGTCGACACCCGGCACTGGATCGGCGGGGAGCGCATCGCCTCTGCCGACAGCTTTACCGACGTCTCGCCGATCGACGGCCGTGCACTCGGTGAGATCGCGCGCGGCGGGCCCGCCGAGGCCGCCGCCGCGGTCGCCGCCGCCAAGGCCGCCTTCCCCGCCTGGGCCGCCACGCCGCGCGCCGAACGCGCCCGCATTCTCCACGCCGTCGCCGACGGCGTGGAGAAGCGGATCGAAGAACTCGCCATCGTCGAGACCACCGACAACGGCGCCCTGCTGCGCTCGCACCGCCGGGGCGTGATGCCCCGCGTGGCGCACAACTTCCGCTTCTTCGCCGACTGGCTGCTGACGCTGGACCACGAGGACTTCGAGACACGCGGCCACACGAACCGTGTGAGCTGGGACCCGGCGGGTCCGTGCGTCCTGATCACCCCGTGGAACGCGCCACTGATGCTGGCGACCTGGAAGGTGGCGCCCGCGTTGGCCGCGGGCAACAGCGTCGTCCTGAAGCCCGCCGAGTGGTCCCCGCTGACCGCCTCGCTGCTGGCCGACATCGCGGCTGAGGCGGGGCTGCCCGCGGGTGTCCTCAACGTGGTGCAGGGCTATGGCGCGGAGATCGGCGAGGCCCTCACGTCGAACCCGGACGTGCGCCGCATCAGCTTCACCGGTTCCGTGCCGACCGCCCGGCGGATCGCGGAGTCGGCGGCCCTCAACCTCACGCCCCTCAGCCTCGAACTGGGCGGCAAATCACCGCTGTTGGTGTTCGCCGACGCCGACCTGGACCTTGCCGTCGACCTCGCGGTGGAGCAGTACGACAACGCCGGGCAGGTGTGCCTTGCGGCCACCCGGTTCCTGGTCGAGGAGTCGGCGGCCGAGGAGTTCACCCGCCGTTTCGTGGACAAGGCGACCGCGCTGCGGCAGGGCGACCCGCGCGACGAGACCACCGACATCGGGCCCAACATCCACCCCCGCCAGCTGGAGAAGATCGACGGCTTCGTGCAGCGGGCGCTCGCGTCCGGGGCCCGCGCGGTCATCGGCGGTCACCGGGGGGACGGCCAGTACTACGCGCCGACCCTCCTCACCGACGTCCGGCAGGACAGCGAGATCGTCCAGGAGGAGGTCTTCGGTCCGGTCCTGACGCTGCAGACCTTCGCCGACGAGGACGAGGCGATCCGGCTGGCGAACGACACCCGCTTCGGGCTGGCCGCCACCGTGGCCACCGGTTCACGCGAACGCGCCGACCGCGTCACCCCCCGGCTCGTCGCGGGCACGGTCTGGGTCAACTGCTTCTTCGTACGCGACCTCCAGGCCCCGTTCGGCGGCTCCCGCCTCTCCGGCGTCGGCCGCGAGGGCGGCACCTGGAGCTTCGACTTCTACTGCGACCTGAAGAACACCGTGAGCGCCCCGAAGGGATGGGAGCACAACCATGGGTGAGATCGTCGGGGCCGGGCTGCTCGCCCACGTCCCCACCATCGTGCTCCCGGAGGCCGACCGGCTGGAGCTCAACGAGGGCAGGGAGATCACCCTCGTCACCGGCCTGCGGCAGCTGCGCGAGAACGTCTTCGAGCGCGGTGCCGCCGACGACTACGACACCGTCGTCGTCCTCGACTCGCACTGGGCGACCACGGTCGAGTTCGTCGTCACCGCACAGAACCGCCGAGCGGGGCTCTTCACCTCCGAGGAGCTGCCGCGCGGTATGTGCCGCATGCCGTACGACTTTCCCGGCGACCCCGAACTCGCCCGCAGCATCGAGAAGTTCGCCGACAGGCACGGCACCTGGATCACCGCGATCGAGGACGACCACCTGCCGATCTACTACGCCACCATCAACCTCTGGAAGTTCCTCGGCGAAGGGCTGCCGGACAAGCGGTGGGTGACCATCGGGGTGTGCCAGACCGGCGACATGGAGGACCACCTTCGGCTCGGGCGCGCCCTCGCGGACGGCATCGCCGCCACCCCCGGCCGTCGCGTCCTGCTGATCGCCTCCGGCGCGCTGTCGCACACCTTCTGGCCGCTGCGCGAGATCCGCGACCACGAGGCCAGCGACCCGGTGCACATCTTCACGCCCGAGGCCCGTGAAGCCGACTACGAACGCATCGCCTGGTTCAAGGAGGGCCGCCACGACAAGGTCCTCGACACCATGGACGAGTTCTGGAAGTTCAAGCCGGAGGCGAAGTTCTTCCACTACCTGATGATGGCGGGCGCCCTCGGCGAGCGGGCCTGCACCGCCAGGGCCCGTCAGTACGGCGAGTACGAGAACGCCGTCGGCACCGGGCAGGTCCACCTGTGGTTCGACCGCCCGGCCGACGGCTGGACCGGCACGGGAGCCCCCGTGACCGCCGCGCCCCACCACCCGCACCGTCGCCCCTAGGAGGCCGCCATGCCCGAGTACCGCCGCATCCTCCTCGACGGCGCCGCCGTCCAGGTCACCGTCGACGGGGACGAACTCGTCGCCGGGGACGGCCGCCGCGTCAAGGCCGAGGAGGCGCAGCACCTGCCGCCGGTCGTGCCGTCGAAGGTGATCGCCGTCCATCTCAACCACCGCAGCCGCGTCGACGAGTTCCGGATCGACCTGCCCGACACCCCCACCTACTTCCACAAGCCGACCTCCGCGCTCAACTCCCACCACGGCGCGATCGTCCGCCCCGAGGGCTGCAAGTGGCTCAACTACGAGGGCGAGGTCGCCATCGTCATCGGGAAGACCGCACGGAACATCTCCCCGGCCGAGGCGGGCGACCACATCGCCGGCTACACCATCGCCAACGACTACGGCCTGCACGACTTCCGCGACACCGACGCCGGTTCCATGCTCCGCGTCAAGGGCTCCGACACGCTGTGCCCGCTCGGCCCCGGACTGGTCACCGGCTGGGACTTCCGCGGCAAGAGCCTGCGCACGTACGTCAACGGCCAGGTCGTACAGGACGGTTCGACCGACGAGATGAAGTGGGACATGCACTACCTCGTCGCGGACATCGCCCGCACCATCACCCTGTACCCGGGCGACGTCCTGCTGTCCGGCACCCCGGCCAACTCCCGGCCCGTACAACCTGGCGACATCGTCGAGGTCGAGGTGGAAGGCCTGGGCCGCCTCACCAACCACATCGTCACCGGACCGACCCCGATCCGCTCCGACGTCGGCGCCCAGCCCACGGAGTCCGAGGAGGTGCTGTCCACCGCGCTCGGCGGCGACTGGGAGTTCCGCGGCATCCGCCCACCCCGGCGCTGATGCCGAAAGGGCTGCTCAGCGATACCGGTAGTGTCACCGGCATGACCGAGTCCGCAGACGCCCCGAAGGGCCGACAGCCACGCAGGCGCCTGCAGTACGGCGAGGGACGCGAGGCCCTTCTGAACGCGGCCGTACGCGTGGTGGCGCGGGGCGGACTGCGCAAGCTCACCTACCGGGCCGTCGCGGAGGAGGCCGGGGTCACCCACGGGCTCGTCGTGCACCACTTCGGCTCGCGCGACGCGCTGATCGAGGAGGCCCTCGCCCACACGATCCGCACCTCGCTGAGCACCAGCGCCCTCGAACCGGGCACCGGCAAGGTCGCGGACTTCTCGACCGGCCTCTCCGACATGGTCACGGCGGACCCGGGCACCCAGGCGTTCCAGTACGAGCTGCTCCTCGAGGCGCGCCGCAGGCCGGAGCTGCTGCCGCAGCTGCGCGCGCTGTACGACGAGTACTTCGAGGCCACCCGGCGCGAGCTGAACCGTATGCTGCCGGCCGGCGCGGACCAGGCGATGACCCGACTGGTCTTCGCCGCGCTCGACGGTCTGGTGCTGCATCAGCTCGTCTTCGGCGAACCAGAGGTCACCGACTCCGCCCTGGAGCAGCTGCGCGCCCTGCTGAGGCTCCTCGACGCCGACGCCTGAGCTGCGGTTCTTCAAGGCCCCGGGGGGTTTTCCGGGGCCTTTTGCCGTGGCAGAAAACTCCGCCGACCCCCTTGTCAAACGGATAGTTCAAGCCCACCATGAAGCAACTCGTTTGACCCTAAACGAACCACCATCCCTCCCCGTCCCCGACAGGTGATCCGAGTGG
The DNA here is from genome assembly GCF_021261325.1 of Streptomyces guryensis. GTDB lineage: Bacteria > Actinomycetota > Actinomycetes > Streptomycetales > Streptomycetaceae > Streptomyces > Streptomyces guryensis. The sequence goes on from NZ_JAJSBI010000035.1 coordinate 70,249, forward strand.
ACAGTCAGACGGCCCTCTCCCCGCACAGCACGCAGGATTCATCCGTGACCGGCAGGCTCAAGCCCGATTCCCTCGGTGTCCTGGGCATTCTCTTCTTCGTCCTTTCCGCCCAGGCACCGCTGACCGGCATCGCCGGAGCCGTCCCCATCGCCGTCGCCATCGGCAACGGCGCCGGCACCCCCGCCGCGTATCTCGCGGCCGGGCTCGTGGTCCTGCTGTTCTCCATCGGCTTCGTCGCCATGGGCCGCCACGTCGTGGACGCCGGCGCCTTCTACATGTACATCGGCAAGGGCCTGGGCCGCTCGACCGGTTCCGGCAGCGCCGGGGTCGCCCTCCTCGCCTACTGCGCCGTCCAGGCGGCCATGTACGGGCTCTACGGCGCGACGGTGAGCGGACTCATCCAGCACTACGCGGACGTACACGTCGCCTGGTGGGTGTGCACGCTGGTCACCATGGCGGTCGTCCAGGTTCTCGGCGCCGCCGGCATCGAGATGGGTGCCAAGGTCCTGGCCGTGTTCGTCCTGGCGGAGTTCAGCATCCTGACCGTCTTCGCGCTGGTGACCTTCTTCAAGGGCGGCGGCCCCGAGGGGCTGGGCTTCGGCGACAGCTTCTCCCCCCGCGCCGCGCTCCAGGGCGCCCCCGGCGTGGCGCTGATGTTCGCCGTGGCGTCGATGATCGGCTTCGAGGCCACCGCCATCTACGGCGAGGAGGCCCGGGAGCCCCGCAAGACGGTCCCGCGCGCCACCTACCTGGCCGTCGCGGTGATCACCTGCTTCTTCGCCTTCACCTCGTGGATGCTGATCTCCGCGCACGGCGCGTCCAGGGCGACCGCGGAGGCCGGAAAGGCGCTGGCGTCGGGCGACGCGACGTCCTTCGTCTTCGCACCCATCTCGGCGCAGTTCGGCGCGGGGGCCGGCGATGCGCTGCCCGTCCTGCTGGCCACCTCGCTGTTCGCCGGCATCCTGGCGTTCCACAACTCCGCCAACCGCTATCTGTTCTCGCTGGGCCGCGAAGGGCTGCTTCCGCACCGACTGACCGCCCTGAACCGGCGCCACTCCCCCTGGGCGGCGGGAATCGTCCAGACGGTGATCGCGGTGGCCCTGGTCATGCCGTTCGCGCTGCTGGGCAAGGACCCGGTACTGACGCTCTTCTCCTGGTTCAGCGGCGTCGCCGTCCTGGGGATCATGCTCCTGTACTTCCTGACCTCCGTCTCCGTGGTCGTCTTCTTCCGCCGCTCCCGGGCGGACACCCGGACCTGGAACACCCTGCTCGCGCCGGTTCTGGGCGCCCTCGGCATCGCCGGCGGGATCTGGTTGATCATCGAGAACTTCACCACGCTGATCGGCGGCGACCAGGCCACCGCCGTCTGGCTCCAGCTCACCGTCCCGGCGGTGCTGGTCCTGGGACTGGTCGCGGCGCGGCTGACCGGGCACGGCCGGCGACCCGAACCGTCCGGAAACCCCCACCACCAGGGAGCGCAAAGCTGATGGCGCACCTCGCCCACGACGACCTGCTGCGTCGCGCGAAGGATCTGGACCTGCCCACCCGGCACCACATCGACGGGGCGGACGAACCGGGCGCCGGCCCCGCGTTCGCGGTCGTCTCGCCGCGCGACGGACAGGTCCTCGCCGAGATCGCCGACGCCCGGCCCGCCGAGGTCGACCTGGCCGTGGCCGCCGCGCGCCGGGCCTTCGACTCCGGCCCCTGGCCACGCCTCGCACCCGTCGACCGCGGCCGGATCCTGCTGCGCATCGCCGAACTGCTCGAAGAGCAGCGGAAGACGCTCGCGCTGACCATCAGCCTGGAGATGGGCAAGCCGATCACCGACGCGCACGACATCGAACTGCGTGCCGCCATCAACACCTTCCGCTGGTACGGGCAGCTGGCGGACAAGCTCACCGACGAGTCCCCGCACACCGCCCCGGACACCCTCGCCCTGATCACCCGGGAGCCGGCGGGTGTCGTGGGCGCTGTCGTACCGTGGAACTTCCCCCTGACGCTGGCGAGTTGGAAGATCGCCCCGGCTCTGGCCGCGGGCTGCACGGTCGTCCTGAAGCCGTCCGAGAACTCACCCCTGTCCGCCCTGCTGCTGGGGCGGCTCGCCACCGAGGCCGGGCTGCCGCCGGGTGTGCTCAACGTCGTGACCGGCGACGGGCCGGTGGCCGGGCGGGCGCTCGGCCTGCACCCCGATGTGGACGTCCTGGCGTTCACCGGATCCACGGCGGTGGGCCGCCACTTCCTGCGCTACGCGGCCGACTCCAACCTCAAGCGCGTCTGGCTCGAACTCGGCGGCAAGTCACCGAACATCATCCTCCCCGACGCCCCCGACCTGGAGAAGGCCGCCGCCACCGCCGCCTGGGGCATCTTCTTCAACCAGGGCGAGATGTGCACCGCACCCTCCCGGCTGCTGGTGCACTCCTCCGTCGCCGAACGCGTCACCGAGGCCATCGTGGCGCGGGCCCGCGCACTACGGGTCGGTGATCCGCTGGACCCGGCGACCGAGATGGGCGCCCTGGTCGGCCAAGGCCATCTGGACCGTGTCCTCGGCCACGTCGCCACCGGCCGCGAAGAGGGCGCGCGACTGCTCACGGGAGGCACGCGCACCCTCACCGACACCGGCGGCTGCTTCCTGCAGCCGACCGTCTTCGACCAGGTGACCCCCGGTATGCGACTGGCCCGCGAGGAGATCTTCGGCCCGGTCCTGTCCGTCCTCACCTTCGACGACCTGGACGAGGCGGTACGACTCGCCAACGCCACCGAGTACGGCCTCGCAGCCGGCCTGTGGACCTCCGACCTGTCCACCGCCCACAGGGTCTCCCGCGCCCTGAAGGCCGGCACGGTCTGGGTCAACTGCTACGAGGAGGGCGACCTGACCGTGCCCTTCGGCGGCATGAAGCAGTCGGGCAACGGGCGCGACAAGTCCGTACACGCCATCGAGAAGTACACCGAGCTCAAGACGGTCTGGATCCAGCTGTGACGCGCCCCTTGATAGCGATTCCCGCGCGCTTCTGCGCCACCACCTCCGCCCTCCGGTACGCCGCCGAGGTCAACGCCCGCGCCCTGATCGAGGCCCTTTGGCGCGCGGGCGGCGAACCGGTGAGCATCCACCCCGCGGACTTTGAGGTCGCCGCCCGCCTCGCCCGCTTCGACGGCGTCCTGCTGCCCGGCGGCGGCGACCTGGCCCCCCACCGCTACGGCGCCGGCGACACCCACGACACCGTGTACGACGTCGACGACCTCCAGGACGCCTTCGACCTCGAACTCGCCCGTACGGCCCTGGAGCTGGGCATGCCCCTGCTGGCGATCTGCCGCGGCCTCCAGGTCGTCAACGTCGCCCTCGGCGGCACCCTGCACCAGGACATGGGCGGCCCGGAACACGAACACCGGCACGTCGTGCACCCGGTGGCGGTCCAGCCCGGCACCCTGCTCGAACAGGCCGCCGACGCGCAGAAGGTGGAGGCGTCCTGCTACCACCACCAGCGGGTGGACCGCCCCGGCAGGGGGCTCGCGGTCACCGCGCGCGCCGCGGACGGAACCGTGGAGGGGCTCGAACTCCCTGGCGCCCGGGGGTGGTTCACGGCCGTTCAGTGGCACCCGGAGGACACCGCCCACGAGGACGCCGCGCAGCAGGGCCTCTTCGACGCCCTGGTGCGAGCGGCCGGGCGCTGACGTCAGCCCCGTACGCTGCCGGCCGTCAGGCCACCGACGATGAAGCGCTGGAAGACGGCGAAGACGCAGACCACCGGGATGCTGATGAGCGTGGCCGTGGCCATCAGGGCACCCCATGAGGTTCCGTGCTGTCCGACGAAGGAGTTGAGCAGGACGGTGACGGGCTGGACGTCGGGTCCCTGGGTCAGCGTGAGGCCGAACAGGAACTCGCCCCAGGCGATCAGGAAGGACAGTCCGGCCGCCGCGACCACGCCGGGCACCATGAGCGGAAGGACGACGCGCAGCAGCACACCCGGCAGTCCGCAGCCGTCGATCCGGGCGGCCTCCTCCAGCTGGGGCGGCACGCTGCGCATCACGGGACGCAGCACGATCACCGTGAAGGGGAGCGTGAGCGTCGTGTCGGCGAGGATCAGGCCCAGGTAGGTGTCGGCGAGACCGGCCCGGCGTTCCAGGATGAACAGCGGCGCCGCCAGCACGATGGCGGGCGGGAGTTGGGCGACCAGCAGCGCGAGCACCATCGCTCCCGAACCGCGCATCCGGATCCGGGCGAGCGCGTAGGCGAGGGGAACGCCCAGGAGCAGGGTCAGCGCCACCACCCCGCAGGAGATCACCAGGCTGTTGAGCAGGGCCCTGGTCAGCCCCGAATAGCCCAGTGCCGTCGAGTAGTTCTCGCCGGTGACGGGAGCGGGCACCCACTGCGGGGCCGGGGCCTCGATGCGGTCCGGCCGGGTGAGGCTGGTCTTCGCCATCCAGTACACGGGCAGCAGGAAGGCCGCCGCGACCAGCGTGGCGATCGCGGTGAACAGCCAGGGGTGGCGTGGTGGTTTCATACGCCGCCTCCCGCCGCGTTCATACGGCACCGCCCGTCGGCGCCGCGTCCTCGTGCCGCAGCCGTCGTACGTAGAGCAGGCCCGCGAGCAGTGGTACGACGAGCAGCAGCAGGCCGGCGGCGGCGCCCTGGCCGAACCGGAAGAACGTGAAGAAGACCTCGTAGACGTAGAGGGAGAGCACGCGGGTGGCGTCGACGGGGCCGCCGCCCGTCATCACGAAGACGATGTCGAAGACCTTGAAGGTGTAGACGAGGCCGAGGAGCAGGACGGTCACCGAGACCGGCCGCATCAGCGGAAGCGTGATGTGGCGCAGGCGCTGCCGGGCGCCCGCGCCGTCGAGGGCGGCGGCGTCGTGGAGTTCGGGGTCGATGGTGTGCAGTCCCACCAGGAGCAGCAGCATGTTGAAGGGCACGCCGATCCAGATGTTGGCGAGGACGACGCCCGCCAGTGAGGTGGCCGGGTCGGTGAGCCAGTCATGGGACAGGGCGCCCAGGCCGACCCCTTCGAGCAGGGCGTTGTAGGCGCCGGACTCCGCGTCCAGCAGCCAGCGGAAGAGGGTGCCGCTGACCACGGGCGGGAGCAGCCAGGCCACCAGCAGGAGCGACCGCAGCAGGCCGCCCAGCGGGAAGGGGCGGGCGAACAGCAGGGCCAGGGCGAAGCCGATGGTGAACTGGAACAGCAGCGAGCCCCCGGTGAAGATCAGCGAGAGGCGTACGGAGTGCCAGAAGGCCGGGTCGCCGATCACGGTCCGGTAGTTGTCGAGGCCGTTGAACCGCTCGGTCCCGCCCAGCAGTTGGCCCAGGTCGACGTCGTGGACGGACGTCCACACGTTGTAGAGGAGCGGGTAGGCCAGGAAGAGGGCGAGGAAGGCCATTCCCGGGAGGCAGAACAGATAGCCCTCGCGTCGGCGGCGTGCGGACGGGGACAGGGATCGGCTCACCGGTTGCCCAGCGCTTTGTCGATCTTGGCGGCCGCGGTCCTCGCCGCCGCGGAGGGGGACGCGGACCCCGCGAGGACGGCCTGTTCCGCCTCCGCGACCGCCTGCGAGGCCTCGGCGTAGTGCGCGCCGTACTGGCGTGGGCGGGCCAGCGGCAGCTGGCTGAGGAAGAGCCGCAGGGCCGGGTCGGAAGCCCAGGTGCCCTGGTCGGCAAGGTCCTTGCGGGCGGGGAGTTCGCCGAACGACACCAGGTACGGCACCAGCACGGAGGGGCGCTGTGTGTACTCCAGGACCTCCCACGCCTTGTCCACGTGCTTGCTGCTCGCCATCACGACCCAGTTCTCCCCGCCCAGGCAGGTGGCGGCCGCCTTGTCGCGGGGCAGGGCCACCACGTTCCAGTCGAAGGGGGCCTTCTTCAGGGTGGGGATCTGCCAGGGGCCGTTGATCTGCAGGGCGGCGCGCTGGTTGAGGAAGCGTGTGTTCGCGTCCTGCTGTGTCCAGCCCACGCACTGTTCGGACAGGGAGCCCTTGGCGACCAGGTCGTGGAGGAAGGAGAGCGCGGTGGCGCCGTACGTGGTGAAGGTGTCCAGGTCGCCGCCCGCCTGCCAAAGGAACGGCAGGAACTGGAAGACGCCCTCCTCCGTCCTGATCGCGCTCAGTGCCAGGCCGAAGCGGTCGCCGCTGGTCAGCCGGTGGGCGGCGGAGGCCAGTTCGTCCCAGGTGGTCGGGGGTTTCACGCCGGCGGACCTGAGCATCGCGGTGTTGTAGTACAGGGCGAGGCAGTTGCTGTTGTTGGGGATGCCGAGGGTTTTGCCGCCGACCTGGCAGCCGGACCAGGGGCCTTTGTAGTACTGGTCGGCCTGGCCCCACTTCTCGACCCTGCTGGTGAGGTCGGCGAGCAGACGGCTGCCTCCCAGGGTGTTCATGGCGACGTTGTCGACGATCGCGATGTCCGGCAGATCACCGGAGATCGCCGCCAGGGTGATCTGCCGGTCGAGCTCCGCGAACGGGAAGGTCCGTCGCTCGATCCTCACGTCCGGGACGCCGGCCTCGATGTCCTTGATCAGGCGCCTCATTCCGGGCTGGAAGTTGTCCAGGGTGAAGTAGTCCCACCAGGTGAGGGTGACCGGGGCCGACTTGGCCGGGCTGCAGGAGGTCAGGGCGCCGCCGAGGCCGAGGGCAGCCGCTGTCGCCGCGGCGGTCGAGGTGCGCAGACAGCCGCGGCGGTCGAGGTGGTACGACATGGACTGCTCCCGGGGAGGGTCGGAGTTCGGGGGCACGCCGAGGTGCCTGAAACCGACGTATCAGACATTCATGCCGAAATCGGGGAAATCAGGGAAATCTGTCTCGGGTTCCGAACCCGGCGCCGGACGGCAGCGGCCTGTGCTGGCGCGCAGGGTGATCAGGGGTTTCAGCAGGACGTGCCGGGGAGGCGAGTCGGGTGAGCGCAGCCGCCGCAGCATCAGGTCCACGGCGACCCGGGTCATCTCCTTGGCGGGGATCTCCGCGGCGGTGAGCGCCGGGGTCACCTGCTCGGCCCAGGGGCTGGCGGCCACGCCGACGACGGAGAAGTCGCGCGGCACGCTGCGGCCGTGCCGGGTGAGGCCACGGTAGACGCCCTCCAGGGCCGCCTCGTTCAGGGTGACCAGGGAGCTGGTCATCGGGTCGTCCAGCAGGATTCGTTCGACGACCTGCTCTCCCGAGGCGAGGTCGTCGCCGCAGAGGTATGCGCGGGGCGTGAGCAGGAGCTTCTTCATCCCTTCGGTGTAGCCCTCGTCGCCGAGCCGCGCGAACCCGTACCCGCTGTGGAACAGCTGCTCGGAGCGGTTGACGAAGGCGATCCTGGTGTGTCCCAGGTCGGCGAGGTGCTGGACGCAGGCGCCGGCCAGGCCGGCGAAGTCCAGGTCGACCCATCCGGAAGAGCCGGTGTGGTGGTTACGGCCGATGGCCACGAAGGGGAAGCCCTCCGCGGCAAGCCGCTCGACGCGGTCGTCCTCCCGGCGGATCTCCATGACGATCACGCCGTCGACCCGCCGGTCCCTGATCATCCGCAGGAACGAGGGGTCGTCGCGCCGGTCGCCGGGCGAGAGCAGCAGGTCGTAGCCGTGCGCGGCGGCGGCCTCGGCGACCCCTCCGACGAAGGCCAGCTGCATGGTGGTGTAGTCGCGGTTGCGCCCGGCCGGCGGGTACAGCAGTCCGAGCGTGTGGGTGCCGCCGCCGGAACCCTCGTCTGCGATGCGCGCGGCCATGGTCAGCCGGCCGGGAGGGTCTGCTCGGCCCAGATGGTCTTGCCCACGGGGGTCTGCCGGGTGCCCCAGCCCTGGGTGAGCTGGGCGACCATGTGCAGTCCCCGTCCGCCCTCGTCGTAGGTGCGGGCCCGGCGCAGGTGCGGGGCGGTGTTGCTGGCGTCGGACACCTCGCAGATCAGGGTCCGGTCCCGGATCAGCCGGAGGCCGATGGGTACGGCCCCGTAGCGGATGGCGTTGGTGACCAGTTCGCTGACCACCAGCTCGGTGACGAACGCGGCGTCCTCCAACCCCCAGGCGGTGAGCTGGCGGGACGCCTGGGCCCGGGCGTCGGCCACGATCGCGGGGTCGGACGGCAGGGACCAGGCGGCGACCTGGTCGGCGTGCAGCGCGCGGGTGCGGGCGAGGAGCAGGGCCACGTCGTCGGCCGGGGATTCGGGCAGCAGGGCCTTGAGGATGGTGTCGCAGGTGACGTCGAGTGAGGGGACGGGGGCGGCCAGGGCCTCGCAGAGCCGTTCCAGCCCGAGGCCGACGTCGCGGTCGCGCGCCTCGATCAGGCCGTCGGTGAAGAAGGCGAGCAGGCTGCCTTCGGGCAGCTCCAGCTCGGTGGACTCGAAGGGCAGCCCCCCGACGCCGAGCAGCGGTCCCGGGGTGAGGCGGACCACACTGACCGTGCCGTCGGGGAGCAGCACGGCGGGCGGCACATGGCCGGCGCTGGCGACGGTGCAGACGCGGGAGACGGGGTCGTAGACGGCGTAGAGGCAGGTCGCGCCTATCTCACCGGAGTCCTCCCGGATGCGGCCGTCGACTGTGTCGTCGTCCGAGGTGAGGTGGATGACCAGGTCGTCGAGGTGGGTGAGGAGTTCGTCCGGGGGGAGGTCCACGTCGGCGAGGGTGCGCACCGCGGTGCGCAGCCGTCCCATGGTGGCGGAGGCGTGGATGCCGTGCCCGACCACATCGCCGACGACGAGCGCCACACGGGTGCCGGAGAGGGGTACGACGTCGAACCAGTCACCGCCCACTCCCGCGCCCCGGCCGGCCGGCAGATAGCGGTACGCCACCTCGACGGCCGCCTGTTTGGGCAGGTCACGGGGGAGCAGACTGCGCTGGAGGGTGAGGGCGTTGGTGCGCTCCCGGGTGTAGCGGCGCGCGTTGTCCACGCCGACGGCCGCCCGTCCGGCGAGTTCCTCGGCGAGGATCAGGTCGTCCTGCTCGAAGGGCGGAGAGCCTTCGGTCCGGACGAAGACGGCGACGCCCAGGGTGATGCCGCGGGCGCGCAGCGGGGTCGCGATGACGGAGTGGATTCCGTACGTCTCGACCGCCGTGGTGCGCGACACGCGCCCGGCGATCCAGCGGGCGAAGTCGGGGTCGTCGGCACCGCTGAGCACCGGGCGCCCGCCGGTCAGGCAGCGGGCGGGGGGCGAGAACGGGGGGTAGTCGTCGATCCCGCCGAGGTCGACGGCGGCGTCGGGCACCACGTCGCCCCTGGTGGCGGACCGGTGGGCGACCCTGCGCAGCACCACGTTCGCCTCGACCGGGCCGGCTACCGGTTCCTCCCCGCGCAGCACGGAGTCGAGCAGGTCCACACTGGCGAAGTCGGCGAGCCGCGGGACGGCGAGAACGGCGAGTTCCTTGGCGGTGCGGGTCACGTTCAGGGTGGTGCCGATGCTGGTGCCGGCCTCTTGCAACAGGGCCAGCCGCTGCCGCGCCGAGTGCTGGTCGCTGCTGTCGAACGCGGCGGTGCCCACGCCGACGACCTCTCCGGTGGCGGGATCCCGGACCGGCCAGAGCTCGATGATCCAGGCCTGGCGACGAGCGGGCGCGGGGGCGGAGGACGGCTCCGGGGCGGCGCGTTCATACCGCATCGGTATGGCCTCCTCTGCGACCCGGCGGACGCAGCGGAGGAAGTCTTCGTCCGCGGGGGCCGCCCCGGGCTGCTCCCCGCCCGCCCCGAAGACCTGCTCGCCGCGCTCGGCCGCCGCGTTGAGGTGCCATGAGCGGGAGGCGGTGGAGTGGGCGGAGAGCGCGATCGAGGCCTGGGCGAACGCCCACTCCACCATCGTCCGGTCGTGCCGGGAACCGGAGATGGGAGTGGTGACGGCGACGACGAACGCCTGGGGTGTGCCGTCACCGCCCAGCGACGGATGGGCGTGCAGGGTGACTTCGACACGGTGGCCGTCCCGGTGCCGCAGTGCCGCCGTGCCGCTCCATTCCTGGGAGCCGGTGAGGGCGAGCCCCGCCGCCTGGGGCACCTCCCGGCCGAGGAGCAGATCCGCCGCGGCACGTCCTACGACATCCGGGGCGCGGTGGCCGAGCAGCCGCCGAGCGCCCTCGCTCCATCCCGTGACGATGCCGTCCAGCCCGACGGTGACCGTCGCGACCTCGGCTGACCACCTGCGGTGACCGTCTCCTTGATCGTAAGTGGCCATTCTCGCTCTATTCGCGCGGTGAGGGTCCTCACAGACCCAGCGTGCGCGCCGCGCAGGAATCGGACAAGTCAGATCGGACCGGCCGGCGGGAGGGCCCGGCGACGAGGTCGCGGCGGGTGACCCCGCCGGGTCGGGGCCGAACACGCCCCCAACGATCGGCCCAGCAGCGGTTTCCGACCCGCATTCATCCCTGGAGCCGACTGATGAAGGGGTCGGTCCCTCCGTGACGGCGCGGGGGTGGGCCGGCCATGTTCGACATGCACCGGCTGCGCCTGCTGCACTCACTCGCCGACCACCGCTGGGTGACGGGCCCCCGAAGGCACCGCCGCCCGGCACTGGGCCATGACACTGCGCCGCGACGCCGGCTTCGAACCCGACGTGCGGTTCGAGACAACCGGCCTCCTGCACCATGTCCGCCTCGTCGAGCGGAGACTCGCTCCGGCGCCCCTGCCCGGCCTCGTGTGGAACGGGGAGCTGCCGAAGAGCGAGCACCCCGCCGTCCTGGGCTGCCGGGACGCCCTGCGGCAGGCGTTCGCGCTGCGCTCCGGTCCGACCGAGGCGCACAACGTCTACCAGGCGTCACGCGCGCAGCCGCCGCAGGGCTCGTGCGGCGGCATGGGCTCCGCACATTCCGTGGGCGCCGGCGCCGGGCGGCGTGGCCGCGGAGCACAGATAGTGGCCGGGCACTCCGGTGTCGTAGGGCTGCAGGGTGAGGTGTGTGCCGAGGAGGAGCTGGGGGATGTCCGTGGCGCCGGTCATGATGTTGCCGCCGACGTAGTTGGGGTCGTACTCGGCGAACCCGGGTGTGGTGCGCACCGCGGTACCGATGACCCGGTCCCGGAAGCCGGGCGCGAACCGCTCGATCTGGGCGGCGATCGCCGCGGCGGCGTCGCCCGTATAGCCGTTCGGGACGTGGGCGTAGGACCAGACGGGGTGGACGTCGCCGGCCGAGCGTGACGGGTCGGCCAGGTACTGCTGCCCGACCAGGACGAACGGCCGCCGCGGCATCCGCCCGGCATGGATGTCCCGCTCCGCGGCCGCGATCTCGGCATAGGTGCCGCCGACGTGCACCATGCCGGACCGCCGTGCCGCCTCGGCCCGCCAGGGGACTCCGCCCTCGACCGCGAAGTCGACCTTGAACGCGCCCGGCCCATAGCGGTAGCGCCGGTAGGCGCGGGCGGTCCGGGGCGGCAGCAGATCCCCGAGGATGTCGGCCAGGGCGGTGGGTGCCACATCCCACAAGGTCACGTCCGCGTGCGGGAGTTGGGCAGGCGAGCGCACCCGTTCCCCCGTCTCGGTCGTCCCCCCGAGTTCGCGCAGCAACGCCGCCATGGCGTCGGTGATGCGGCGTGAGCCGCCCTCGGCCACGGCCCAGCCGTAGCAGTGGCCCGCGGTGACGACGCCCAGCCCGATGCTCGCGGTCAGCGGCCTTTCCAGCGGGTGGAAGGCGTGTGCGGCGACCCCGCCCCACAGGCCCCTGGCCTCCTCGGTCCTGAACGCCTTCGCCAGCAGGGAGGCGGGGGCGAGCGCGGGAACGCCGAAGCGGGCGAGGCGGATCGGGTGGCGGGGCAGGCGCAGGAGCGGGCCCATGATGTCGTCGCCGAAGGTGGCGTACGCCGCCGAAGGACCCTCGAACAGCGCCCGCCAGGTCCGGCCGTCGGCACCGAGACCGGCGGCGGTCGCGGTCACCGAGCGGTGCAGGACCCCGGCCGTGCCGCCGTCGAGCGGATGCACGCAGTCGATTTCCGGCCACGCCCACCGCAGCCCGTACCGTTCGAGGCCGAGCTCGTCGTAGAACGACGAGCCGACGGCCATGGGGTGGATGGCCGAGCAGAGGTCGTGCAGCAGTCCCGGCACGATCGCCTCGCCGGAGCGGGTGCCGCCGCCGATCGTGTCGGCTGCCTCCAGCACCGTGACCCGAAGGCCGGCCCTGGCCAGGGCGACGGCGGCGGCCAGACCGTTGGGGCCGGCACCGACGACGGTCGCCGTACTCATCCCGACCCCTTTCGTTCGGCCTGTCGCACATCGTTCGAAACCTCTTGACGCCCCACAGGAAGCCGATTGACACTCTCGCAACACGACGTCACCTCCACGTAACACCAGGTCCGCAGCGAACGCGCTGTCGGCCCGCGCCCGCTTGCCCGCAACCCGCCTTTCTCACCGTCATCAGCCATGTCTCAGCAGGGAATTCCGACATGACGCACAGCGCACGACTTCACGGCCGCGCGAGACGACTGGCGGGCCATCTCGCCGGGCTGACCGCCGCCGCGATGCTCCTGACCCTTGCCGGTCCCGCCTTCCCCGCCCAGGCGGCACAGACGGCCGAGGCCTCAGACCTCACCGACGGTCTGGCCCTGAGGTACAAACTCGACGACGGCTCCGGGACCACCGTGAGCGACTCCTCCGGCAACGGCCGCGACGGCACGGTGGGCGGCACCGCCGACTGGTCGGCGTCCGGTCAGGGGCTCGCCTTCAACGGATCCGACACCTACGTCAAGGTGCCGGACGACGTCATGAAGGGCATGGACTCGATCACCGTCTCCCTGGACGTGCTCCTCGACTCCGCGCAGAGCACGCCGTACTTCCTCTACGGCTTCGGCAACTCCAGCGGCGGCAACGGCAACGGCTACCTGTTCACGACCGGAAACTCCCTGCGCACCTCGGTGGCGAGCGGCAACTGGTCGACGGAGCAGACCACGAAGCCGAACGACTCCCACAACCTCACCCGCGCCGTCTGGAAGCACCTCGCCTACACCCAGACCGGCACCACGGGCGTGCTCTACGAGGACGGCGTCGAGGTGGGCCGCAACACGGCGGTGACCATCACCCCCGGCGCGATCGGCTCCGGCACCACCACCGCCAACTACATAGGCAGGTCCGTGTACTCCGGCGACAAGCTCTTCAAGGGCCGGATCCGCGATTTCCGCATCTACGACCGCGCCCTGGCCGGCTCCGAGGTCGAGCAACTCGCCCTCCCCGTCGACACACAGGGCGTCGCCGACGACAAGGCGGCCCTGAGCCTCGGTGACACCAGCGCCGTCACCGCCGACCTGGACCTGCCGAAGACCGGCACGGCGGGCGGCTCCACGATCAGCTGGGCGAGCGACAACACCGCGGTCGTCTCGGCCTTGGGCAAGGTGACCCGCCCGGCCGCAGGTTCGCCCGACGGCCGCGCCACCCTCACGGCAACGCTCAAGAAGGGCACGGTCACCGACACCCGGACCTTCCAGGTCACGGTCCTGCCCGCCTTCGACGACGCCACCGCCGCCCGGCAGGCCGCCGACGCGCTGAGCGTCCACAACCTCGACGACGCACGCGGCAACCTCACCCTCCCGACGAGCGGTTCGTACGACACGAGGGTCGCCTGGTCCTCCGCGAAGCCGGACGTCGTCTCCGCCGACGGCGTGGTCCACCGGCCCGCGCACGGCGACGGCGCCACCACCGTCGACCTGACCGCCACCGTCACCAAGGGCGGGGCGACCGCCACCCGCACCTTCACCGCGCAGGTGCCCGAACTGCCCGCCGAGGCGGCCCTCAAGGGCTACATGTTCAGCTACTTCACCGGCGAGGGCACGGCGGACGGCGAACAGATCTACAACGCCCTCAGCAAGGGCAACGACCCGCTGCACTGGCGGGAGTTGAACGACGGCAAGCCGGTCCTCACCTCCACGCTCGGCGAGAAGGGCCTGCGCGACCCGTTCATCATCCGCTCCCCCGAGGGCGACAAGTTCTACCAGATCGCCACCGACCTCAGGATCTACGGCAACGGCGACTGGGACGCCGCTCAGCGCACCGGCAGCAAGTCGATCATGATCTGGGAGTCCACCGACCTGGTGCACTGGACGAACCAGCGGCTGGTGAAGATCTCCCCCGACAGCGCGGGCAACACCTGGGCGCCGGAGGCGTTCTACGACGCGAAGCGCGGCGAGTACGTGGTCTTCTGGGCGTCGAAGCTGTACGACAACGCCGACCACAGCGGCGACACGTACAACCGCATGATGTACGCCACCACCCGCGACTTCTACACCTTCAGCGAGCCCAAGGTGTGGATCGACCGCGGCTACTCGGTCATCGACTCCACGATGATCCAGCACGACGGGACGTACTACCGCCTGTCCAAGGACGAGCGGAACAACACCTCCTCGACCCCCAACAGCAAGTTCATCTTCGAGGAGAAGAGCGATTCGATCCTGGGCTCCTGGGACCCGGTCGCCGAGGGCATCGGCAAGGGCGCGATGAGCGCGGCCGAGGGGCCCCTCGTGTTCAAGTCCAACACCGAGGACAAGTGGTACGCCTTCCTCGACGAGTTCGGCGGCCGCGGCTACATCCCGTTCGAGACGACGGACCTGGCCTCCGGCAACTGGACCCCGTCCACCGGCTACGACCTGCCGGCCAAGCCGCGCCACGGCACCGTCCTGCCCGTCACCCAGGCCGAGTACGACCGGCTGCTGCGCGCCTACCAGCCCGACCAGCTGGTGGAGAGCGTCGAGGGCGTGAAGGTGAAGACGAAGACCGGTCAGGCACCGGTCCTGCCGGCCACCGTGATCGCGAAGTACGCCGACGGCGTCGACCGCCCTGTCGCCGTCACCTGGGACGACGTCCCGGCCTCGGCCTACGCGCAGCCCGGAACCTTCACCGTGACCGGCAGTCTGCCGGACGGCGCCGCCCTCCCCGTCCAGGCCGAGGTCACGGTGTCGGAGGAGGGCGCCGACGTCCCGGCCGACCTGCTCCTGCACTACGACTTCGATGAGACGGGCGGCAACATCGCCCGCGACTCCAGCGGCCACGGCTACCACGGCACCTACGTCCACACGCCCGAGTTCGGCACGGGTGTGAAGGGCGGTTCGTTCAAGATGTCGGGGGACGCGTCGAGTTCGCCGTATGTGAAGATCCCGAACGGGGTGCTGAAGAACGCCGACAGCGTGACCGTGTCGACGTACGCCAAGTGGAAGGGCGGCAGCAGCTTCCAGTGGCTGTTCGGGCTCGGCCCCGACAGCAACAAGTACCTCTTCGCCACCCCCTCCAACGGCGGCTCCAGCCTCTACTCGGCGATCACCAAGGCGAGTTGGTCGGCGGAGTCGAAGCTGACGGCCGGCTCGCAGCTCACGCCCGGTGAGTGGCGGCACGTCACCGTCACCCTCGACGGCTCGACCGGCACGATGGTCCTCTACGTCGACGGCATCGAGGCCGCCCGCACGACCACCACCATCAAGCCGTCCGAGCTGTACGACGCGAACAAGGACTACAGCGGCTACATCGGCCGCTCCCTGTACTCGGCCGACCCGTACTTCGGCGGCGAGGTCGATGACTTCCGGATCTACGACCGGGCCCTGTCGGCCGCGGAGGTCATGGAGCTCAGCGGCAACACGGCGGGCATCGCGAAGGCGACGCACCCGGATCTGAAGGTCGACGCGATCATCGACAACGCCGACAGCAAGATCACGCTGCCGATGAAGGAAGGCACCGATCTCACCTCACTGGCACCGGAGTTCACCCTGGCCCACGGCGCGGCGATCAGCCCCGCCTCCGGCAGCCTCCAGGACTTCAGCAAGCCGGTGACGTACGAGGTGACGGGCTCCGACGGCAAGAAGCGCACCTGGACCGTGACGGCGCTCGTCATGAGGAGCCCGGTGCTGCCTGGCCTCAACGCCGATCCGAACATCGTGCGCTTCGGCGACACCTTCTACATCTACCCGACGTCCGACGGCTTCGACGGCTGGAGCGGTACGCAGTTCAAGGCGTACTCCTCGACCGACCTGGTCCACTGGAAGGACCACGGCGTCATCCTCGACCTGGGTCCCGACGTCTCCTGGGCGGACAGCAGGGCCTGGGCGCCGACCATCGCCGAGAAGGACGGGAAGTACTACTTCTACTTCTGCGCCGACGCGAACATCGGCGTCGCGGTCTCCGACTCACCGACCGGCCCGTTCAAGGACGCGCTGGGCAAGCCGCTGCTGAAGGCGGGGGACTTCGCCGGCCAGATGATCGACCCCGCGGTCTTCACCGATGACGACGGCCAGTCGTATCTGTACTTCGGCAACGGCCACGCGTATGTCGTGCCGCTGGGCGCGGACATGACCTCCATCGACACCTCGAAGGTCAAGGACATCACCCCGAGCGGCTACAACGAGGGCTCCTTCGTCATCAAGCGCAAGGGCACCTACTACCTCATGTGGTCGGAGAACGACACCCGGGACGAGAACTACCGCGTCGCCTACGCCACCGGGTCCTCCCCCACCGGCCCCTGGACCAAGCAGGGCGTGATCCTGTCCAAGGACCTCTCCCAGGGCATCAAGGGCACCGGCCACCACAGCGTCGTACACGTCCCGAACACCGACGACTGGTACATCGCCTACCACCGCTTCGCCATCCCCGGCGGAGACGGCACCCATCGTGAAACCACCATCGACAAGATGGAGTTCGACTCCGACGGACTCATCAAGAAGGTCGTCCCGACGCTCACGAGCATCGACCCCGTGACCATCGTCCACGCGGGCCCGGACGCCACCGGGACCGAGGGCGACGCCATCCCGCTCGCCGGCACCGTCTCCGGTGCGGGTACTCCCCAGTGGACGGTCGAGAACGGCGCACCCTGCACGGTCGCGAATCCCAACTCGGCCGTCACCACGGTCACTTGCACGGACAACGGCACCTTCAAACTCACCCTGACCGGCGGCCGCAGCACCGACACCACCACGGTCACGGTCTCCAACGCCGCCCCGTCGATCACCTCCGCAAGAGGCCCGGCCACCCCGGCTCCCGTTGGCAGAGCGGTGGTTGTCACCGCCGCCTTCACCGACGCGGGCACGTCCGACAGCCACACCTGCACAGTCGACTGGAAGGACGGTAGCGACCCGACGAAGGGCAGGCTCACCGACTCCGACGACGGCTGCCGCGCCGAGCACGTCTACACCGCGGCGGGCATCCACCGCCCGGTGATCACCGTCTCCGACGACGACGGGGGCACGGACAGCACGACGCTCCCCGAGGTGATCGTCTACGACCGTGCCGCCGGTCCCGCGCTCGGCGCCGGCACGATCACGTCACCGCCCGGCGCCTACCCGGCCCGGCCGGGACTGACAGGCAAGGCGGCGTTCACCTTCGGCGCCCGGTACCGGAAGGGGGCCACCACCCCCACCGGACAGGCCACGCTCGCCTTCGGCGCCGCCCGGTTCACCTTCCGCTCCACCGGCTCCGACTGGCTCGTGATCACCGGCTCCCGGGCCGTCTACCAGGGCTCCGGCACAGTCAACGGCAAGGCCGGCTACGGATTCCGCATCACCGCCACCGACGGTCCGGACACGTACCGCATCAGGATCTGGAAGAAGTCCACGGGCGACGTCGTGTACGACGACTTGGACGGTGCGCGGGTCGGCGGCACCGTCACGGTCGGGGACCATCGGCACTACGGTTCGGCAGCGTCCTGAAGGGGCCCGGGGCTGTATCGACTTGCGGCTCCACCGCGTGGGCGCCGGTAATGCCGCCGATCCGGCCCAACTCGCCCCCGACGTCGATCGGTCGGGAACCCGGTTTCCGTCGCAGGGGTGGATGGCGCAGCGGCGCCTGGGCTGGGCAGCCCAGGCGCCAGAGGGGGTGTACGTCCCGCACCGGGTGATGCGGATCGCACAGGAACGGGCCGTGCGGGTGGAGCGCTCGGCCTGGTGACCCGCCGAGATCACCGCCGCGCTCCTGACGACCTGGCCCGCCGACCAGACACGGGCAGGCTTCCACCGCCACGCCCACACCACCCTCGCCCGGCAGCGGGCCGGAACGAGTCACCCACCCCCTGAACACTCCCGACCACCCGGGATCACCCAGGATCACCCAGGAAATCCAGGCCGATCAGAAACGCCGACCTGGGCATCCGGGCAACAGCGCTGTTCGGCCACTGATGGTCACGGAGTGAAGCCGTTCAGGTCGTACCGCTGCCGACCGGGGCGAGCGTGTGGTGGGCCGGGGCTACCGGCCCACCATATGGTCGAGGCCGCCCTGCGTCGGCGCCGGCTTGAGGTCCACCTGTACTCGGTGCACCGAGTCATGGCTCACCGCGCCGCCGACGCGCGCCTCCACGACGCCCAGGCGCAACCCTGCACCGCCGTCCGCGGCCCGGTGGAACTGCACCGAGAACTCCACGCTCACCTGCTCGACGGTGAACCGCCAGTCGCTGCCCGCGCCGTCCCGCTCCGCTTGTGCCAGTTCCGTGCGGATCGAGTCAATGGCCTGTGCGAGACCGATCGGTTCTGGCTGATTACTCATCAAGTCTGCTCCCCCGTACGGCACTTGTCTCACGCGGACGAGAGCACGAGTCTAGTCCCGGCGCACCTTGGTGCGTAGCCTGACAAAGATGGCGGAGTTGGCTGCGGACTGGCGGGTACGCCTGCGGTCGGGGGACGCGGCGGGCGCGATACGGGGCGCCGGTGTCCTTATCGACGCGCGGACCGTGCTCACCTGCGCACATGTGGTCAAGAACCCGGCTTCGGTGGTGGACCCGAACGCGGTGATGTGGGTCGAGTTCGTGGAGAACACGCGCGTCGAGCCGGTCGCCGCGCGCGTCGCCGAAGGCGGCTGGCTGCCGGACCTGCCGGACGGGCGTGGTGAGGACGTCGCAGTGCTGCGACTGGACAGCCCGCGCCCGCAGGCCCGCCCAGCCCTCCTGTCGACCGAGCTCACCGCCGGTCTCGAGGTCACCGCCACCGGGTACGCGAAACGCTTCGACGACGGCATGACACTCACCGGGACCGTGCGCGGCCTGAGTGGGCACCGGGTGCAGTTCGATGCGCGGCACCGCAGGGAAGTGGTGCGCGGGGGGTTCAGCGGGGCCGGGGTGTGGGCCGTACCCCTGGACGGAGGGAACCCGGTCGTGGTGGGGATCGTGGTCAGCTGGCGGGGTGACCTGGACCAGCCGCTGCCGCAGGACAACGTGCTGGCGTACTCCTATCTGATCCCCGTCGCACGCCTGGCTCAACTCTCACCCGAGGTGGGTGAGTTGGCGCATCCCGCCGCATGGGACCGGGACTTCGACGAGCGGGCGCGGCGCTGGCTGGCCGACCCGTCCGACACCCCGGTCAAGGTCAGCGTGGTCGAGCGCGGGGGCGGGCGGGAGCGGACTCTGCGCCACTTCGAGCACCTCGCCGACAGCGTGCACCGGCCGGCGTCACCCGGCGCCACCCGGCGCCACCTGGTCGACGAGCTGCTGGGCGGAGCTCTCACCTTCGAGCCCGGCGACTACCCCGCCAGCCGGCAGTGGCTGCTCGACAGCGATGGCGCCCGCCCGGCCGGTGACTCCCCGTGCGCCGCCGAGCCCGGCTTCACCCTGCTCGTCGACGGCGTGGACGAGGCCCACAGCCCCGCCCGCCTCGCCGCGCTGCTCGCCCGGCTCGCCCAATGAGCGACTCTGTCGGGAATCTTGAGGACGGGCGTCACTTCCCTTGGCGCCACCACAGTGGCCGGGGTAAGTCGCGTGCGTCGAGGTACTGCTGGAATGCTGTGGGAGGGCGGGGCCGGTACG
>NZ_JAJSBI010000036.1 GCF_021261325.1 Streptomyces guryensis
GTGAACACCAGCAGCAGGAAGACGTTGAGGCGGAAGTCGAAACGGGAGACGTAGAACGCGACCATCGACGACAGCAGCAGCGTGATCAGCACCGCGGGCACGGCGATGATCAGCGTGTTGCCGAAGTAGTGGAGCATGTCCGACTGCTGGAAGGCGTTGGTGAAGTTGTCCAGGCTCAGCTTGTGCGGCCAGGACACATAACCCCGGTTGCTGGTCTCGCTGTAGGGGCGCAGGGCCGCGAAGACGGCCCACAGCAGCGGGGCCAGCCAGGCCAGCGCGGTCACGGTGAGGAACGTGTGCAGCAGGATCCGGGCGGGCCGGACGGGAGTGCGCTGCTTGGTGATGACAGCCGTGCTCACGCTTGCCGCTCCTTCCGGAAGGTCGCGATCAGGTAGGGGATGATGACCGCGAGGGAGATGACCAGCAGCACCACCGCGATCGCGGAGCCGTAGCCGATCCGGCTGGACTCGCCGATGATGTTGTTGGTGATCAGGATCGACAGCAGTTCGGTGCCCTGGGCGCCCTTGTTGAAGACGAACACCAGGTCGAACGCGCGCAGCGCCTCGATGATCGTGACGACCAGGACGACGGTGTTGGTGGGGCGCAGGGTGGGGAAGATGACGTTCTTGAACGTCTGCCACTCGTTCGCGCCGTCCAGCGAGGACGCCTCCCGCAGGGAGGGGTCGACGCCCTTGAGGCCCGCCAGGTACAGGATCATCATGTAGCCGGTGTGCCGCCACGACGCGGCGATCAGCACCGCCCACAGGTTCAGGTGCGGGTCGCCGATCCAGTCGATGTAGTGGCCCGGCTTGTTCGCCCCGATCAGACTGTTGATCAGCCCGGTGTCGGGGTTGTAGATGAGCTGCCACACGAAACCGGTCACCGCCAGCGAGACCACGACCGGCAGGAAGAACGCGGTCTGGTACACCCGGGAGAAACGGATCTTCTTGTCCAGCTGCACCGCCAGGAACAGCCCCAGCGGGGTCGGGACGGCGATGAGCACCACGAACCAGATGATGTTGTGCTCGACGGCCGGCCAGAACTGCGGGTTGTCGGTGAACAACTGCTTGAAGTTGTCCAGCCCGACCCACTTGATCGAATCGAAGCCGATGCCGTCCCAGGTGGTGAAGGCCAGCGCGATCGAGGCCAGCGCGGTCACCCACACCAGGGCCACGTGCAGGACAGTGGGCACGCCGGCCATGAAGCCGAGCGTGATGCGGTCACGGCGGGTCAGCAGGCGCTTGTGGCCCTGCGCGACCCGCGTGCGGACAGGCGCGGGCCCCGGAGGCGGCACGGCGGCCGCCTCCGGGGTCTTCGTGGAGGTCTCGGAGCTCATGAGGACGCGAAGATCGTCTTCTTCTGGCGCTCGATCGACGACAGCAGACCGTCGACGCCCTTGGGGTTCTGCAGGAACTTCTGCAGACCCGGCTGCATCACCGTCGAGGTGAAGTCCGGCCGCGAGTCACGGTCCATGAACTGCGTCAGGCTCTTGGCATTGGAGATCATGTCGTACGCCTTCTTCTGCAGCGGCGTGTACGACGACGTGTCGGCCTTGCTGGAGGCGGCCACCACACTGGAGTCCGCCTTGAGGTAGATCTGCTCGGCCTCCGGAGTGCCCAGATACTCCATCAGCTTCACCACACCGTCGTGGTTCTTGGGCGCCTTGGACACCATGAAACCATCCGTGGGCGCCTCCACCGTGTCCTGCCCGAACTGCGAGTTGATCTCCGGGAAGGCGAAGAAGTCCAGGTCGTCCAGGTCGGCCTTGTTCGTGAACTGCTGCGCCACGAACGAACCCAGCACGTACATGCCCGCCTTCTTCGACACCAGGCTCTGCGCCGCGTCCTGCCAGGTACGGCCCATGAAACCGTCCTGGTGATACGGCAAAAGCTCCGACCAGTGATCGAAGACCGCCTTGACCTTCGGATCCGTCCACGCCTCCTTGCCCGCCATCAGCGACTTGTGGAAGTCATAGCCGTTGAGCCGGAAGTTGATCTGGTCGAAGGTACCCATCGCCGGCCACGCGTCCTTGTCACCGAACGCGATCGGCACCAGACCGTCCTTCTTCATCTGCTTGCACAGCGCCACCAGCTGGTCCCACGTCGTGGGCACCTGGTAGCCGTGCTGCTTGAAGACACTCTTGCGGTAGAACAGCGCCCACGGATACGTGTACAGCGGCACGAAGTAGTACTTGCCGTCCTCACCCTTGGACAGCTGCTTCATCGCGTCGGGGAAGTTCCCCCCGATCTTCGCCCACACGTCGTCGACCGGCGTCGCCAGCTTCTTCGCCGCGAAGAACTGCATCCGGTACCCCGCGAACCACGTGAACACATCGTCCGGCGTGGCCTGCAGGTAGGAGTTGATCTGCTCCTGGAAGGTGTTGTGGTCCTTCGTGTTCACCGCGACCTTGACGCCGGACTGCTTCGTGAACGCCGCGTAGATCTCCGCGAACGCCTTTTTCGGCACCGCATCCGAGGAGTTGGAACCCAGACTGACGGTCTTCGGGTCCGACGACGAACCACTGCCGCCACACGCGGACAGCAGGGGTATGCCCGCACCCGCAAGCAGGGCAGCACCCCCCACACCACGCAGCAGACCACGACGGCTGGGAGAGGGCAGAGAGAGACCCGAGGGGGAGAGGTCCATGTACGGCTCCTGGAGGCAGGGGTTCGGCCACAACTACGCCACGTCGAAAAAAAGTCGAAACCGACCATAAATCAACTCGACCGAACATCGTGGCGCTTATATCAGCCCTATGTCCGGTCATGCGTCAAGAGCCGACAGGGACCTTTGTGGAAATGTGACCGACATGTTCGTGATCGTTTCCGTCCGAGTGATCGAACGGCCCCGCCCGAAGATGAGAGTAAATGCCGGATTCGCGTCGAGACCAGGGCCTGCTAGGAGTCGATCCGGACCGACTTCGTCACACTGACCTGGTCGATCTCGGACGTCCGGACCGTGACCTTCATGGTCCAGGTTCCGGCGATGGGCACGGTGACCGAGTTCGTCCCCCAGTAGCCGCCCTGGTCGGTGACCCTGGCGTCCAGCGGGCCGATCTGCTGCGCGGGGAGGCTGAGGGAGAGCCGCAGCTCGGGGACGGTGACGATGCCGCCGTCGGGCCCGAAGACGACCGCCTGCACGGTGTTGTCGCCGACCCGGCCCGGGTCGAGGGTGATCTGCACCTTGCCGCGCGCGCGGCCGACCTCGAACGGGATCGTCGTGACCGACGCGGCTGCCGGCCCGCCGGCCGTCGCGGGCGCCTGGGCCGCCTCGGCGGCCGCGCGACCCGGCAGCGTGCTGCTGAGCACGGTCGTGAGCACCAGCACCACGACACCGACGGCGACCTCGGCGAGCACACTGCGGCGCAGACTGCGGCGGCTCGTGTCCCCGGCGGCCGGGGCGACCGGTTCCTCCGCCGCGGTCACGGGCGGCCCGCCCACGGGCTCCGGGACCCGTTCCCGTACGGCCGTCTCCGCGTCCGCCGTCACCAGCCGCGCGGTCCAGTGCCGCGAGAGCCCGGCCGCCGTCAGCAGCAGCACCACCGCGGCCAGCTTGACGAGCAGCAGGCGCCCGTACGTCGTCCCCGTGAGCGCGCTCCAGGAGCCCAGGCCGCGCCAGGACTGGTAGACGCCGGTGACGACCAGGACGGTCACGGAGGCGAAGGCGATCCGGGAGAAGCGGGCCACGACGGCCGGGGCGAGTTCGGTGCGGTGGAGCAGGATCAGCAGCGCCGTGAGGCCCCCCAGCCAGACCGCCATGGCCAGCAGGTGCAGCACGGAGGACGCCATCGCCAGGGGCACCTGGATGCCCGCCGAGGCGTGGTCCGAGGCGGCCCAGGTGAGCGCGAGGGCCACCGCGAGTGCGGTGCCGGCGGCGAGCAGCGGACGCGGCCGTGCGACACGTTTGCGGAGTCGTACGGCGAACACGGCGGCGATCAGCAGCAGGGAGAGCCGGGCCAGCAGCGCCAGCCCCGGGCGGCCCGTCAGGGCGCGGGTGAAGGCGGAGGCGTCGAAGGCGGTCGCGGGGCTGGTGCCGGTCTCGTACGGGGCGCGCAGCGTCAGCAGCGCCAGGGTGGCCCCCAGCAGCGCCCACCAGCCCGTGACCAGAGGTTTCCGTAGCGGTCCGCGGTCCGCCGGGCGGCACAGGGCCACGAAGGCGGCCGTGCCGATCAGCAGCGCCGCCGCCAGGTACGCGAGGTAGCGGGCGATGTTGTACAGACTGGCGGTCGCCGGATTCTCGACCGGTTCGGTGCCCACCGTGGCGACCGTCGCGGAGGCTTTGCCGACGGAGAAGGTGAACGCGCCGCCCACCGGGTGACTGTCCGCCGAGACGACCCGCCAGGCCACGACGTACGTGCCCTTCGCGAGCTTCTTCGGCAGGGTCACGCTCGCCGTGTCGGAGCGGCCCTTCGCGTGCTGGGCCTCGCCGATGTCCACACGCCGGTTGTCGGGATCCAGGACGCGGAAGGAGTCGTCGAGCAGACCGACGGACTCGGTGAACGTCAGCGTGATGGAGCGGGGGGCCGACTTGAGGACGGTTCCGTCCTCGGGATCGGTGGACTTGAGGGCCGCGTGGGCCGACGCCGGCCCCGCACCGCCGAGGACGAGCAGGACCAGCAGGGCGCCCAGCAGCACCGGCCCCCGAACCCCCCGGCGCCCGCGACAGCGCTGCCGTCCCCTGCCCTCACCCGCACGCTCCACGCCACACTCCGTCCCGGACCTCGCCGCCTTCCGACCAGGGGTACGCACACAAGCCGCCAAGCACTCACCCGGCCACCAGGACGGCGACCGCGAGGCCGGCGGCGGTCTGTCCCTCCGGCAGCCTCAGGGACGGCAGAGTCCGGCGATCCGGTCGGACTCTGCCGGGTACCGCGCCGTCAGCTCGGCCGGGTCCCCGTGCTCGTAGCCCTCGAAGGTGAACCCGGGGGCCATCGTGCAGCCGAAGAACGTCCATGCCCCGCCCGCGACGACCCGCCCGCCCATCCAGGTGCCGGCCGGCACGGTCGTCTGGGGCTGCTGGCCGCTCGGTACGTCCGGCCCGAGCACCACCGTCCTGGACGTCCCGTCCGGGGCGAGGAGCAGCAGCTCCAGCGGGTCGCCCAGGTAGAAGTGCCAGATCTCGTCGGTGGGCAGGCGGTGCAGGGCCGAGTAGTCGTCCGCCGTCAGCAGGGCGACGATCGCGGTGCCCTCCGGCCGTCCGTCGGCGCGCTCGGGGCCCGCCCAGGTCTGGCGGAACAGGCCGCCCTCGCGCGGGATGGGTTCCAGTCCGTAGTGGGCGATGAGGTCCTCAGGGCTCATTCGGGAAGGCTACCTCCCACCGCAGAAAGGCCAGTTGGGCCTTCTTCTCGGGCTAATACACGTCCGGGAGGTCGGTCTCGGGCGATACACGTCCGGGAGGTCGGTCTCGGGCAGCACCACCATCGGACCGGCCTCGAAGCCCTGCCGCGGGAAACGGACGGTCGCCTTCTCGTTCCGGCCGGCGGGCGCGAGCAGGACGTGGATACCCATGTCGCCGCCCCGCAGCGGGCAGCACTCACTGACGCGGTCTGCGTCCGGCTCGTACGTATGGAGCAGTGCGCCCTCTGAGCCACAAGGGGAGTTGGTCGTCGTGGTGGGGCGGGTCCGGGACCCCGGCCGCGCCGAACGGGACGACCCACCGCACGCGGTCGCGGTCGCCGGACAGACCCGGCGAGACAAGGCAGCCTCGCCTCAGTGACTCGGGCCGGAATCGTACGCGAGCCGTGGAAGAGGGATGATCGGGGACATGGACGTCACCCTGCACCTCGCCCAGGACCCCAAGGCCGACGAGCTCCTCGGACGCTCCCCGCTCGCCGCGCTCGTCGGGATGCTGCTGGACCAGCAGGTCCCCATGGAGTGGGCGTTCAAGGGCCCCCGCACGATCGCGGACCGGCTCGGCGCCGACGACCTGGACGCGCACGAGATCGCCGTCATGGATCCGGACGCCTTCGCCGCGCTCCTGTCCGAGAAGCCGGCCGTGCACCGCTACCCGGGGTCCATGGCCAAGCGCGTGCAGCAGCTGTGCCAGTACCTGGTCGAGCACCACGACGGCGACGCCGAGCTCGTCTGGAAGGACGTGACCGACGGGCGTGAGCTGCTGAAGCGGCTGCAGGAGCTGCCCGGCTTCGGCAAGCAGAAGGCGCGGATCTTCCTCGCCCTGCTGGGCAAGCAGCTCGGCGTACGGCCCGAGGGCTGGCGGGAGGCCGCGGGCGGCTACGGCGAGGCGCACTGCCACCGCTCCGTCGCCGACATCGAGGGACCCGAGTCACTGGCCAAGGTCCGGGCTCACAAGCAGGAGATGAAGGCGGCCGCCAAGGCCGCGAAGGCCACCGGGAAATAGCGGAGGGCGCCGGGAAACAGCGGAGGGCGGCCGGGAAACAGCCGTCAGCCGACCGGCTCCCAGCCTCCCTGCTCGCGGCCGGTGTCCTGTTCGGCGTCCACCTCCTGATCAGCGGCGTCTTCCAGCTGGTCGCCGCGTTCGGCACGCACAAGACCACGGCCCTGCGCGTCCTGGCCTTCATCAGCGGGTCCCTGTCGATCCTGCTGGGCCTGTTCTGTCCGCGCGGCCCGATGCGGTCGATCCTGCTGCTGGCCCTGTGGATCGGCATCGGCCGGCTCATCCGGGGCATCACCCAGACCCTGGCCGCCGCCTCCGACAGCACCATGCCGGCCCGCGGCTGGCAGATCTTCCTCGGGATCGTCACCCTCATCGGCGGAATCGTGCTGATCGACTCGCCGTTCGCGTCGGTCGCCGTGCTCACCCTGGTCGGTGGCATCTGGCTGGTCGCGGTCGGCGCGGTCGAGATCGTCACCGCGATCCGCATCCGGGGCAGGGCCCGGCAACTGCCACGCACCCTTTGAGCCGCACCGGTTCCCCCGAACGGGCGGTTCTCGCGCCCGACATGCTGAGCGCCGTCGGCCTCATGGGCAGATGGCCTCCCGTGAGCACCGTACGAAGCCTCCCACGCGGCCACGCCTGCCTGCGGACGCTCGTCCTGCTGCTCGCCCTGCTGGTACCGGGCGCCCACGCTGAGGTGCAGGCACCACCGTCCGCGGCCACGGAGATCGTCGAGTACGACGCCGTGGACGCGGCCGTGCGGCCACCGGCCGACGCCCTGCACCGAACCGTCGTGGCCCTGCGCCCCTCCCCTCTGGCGGCCCCGGCACCCGGCAACCCGGCGGACCGCCCCCTGCCCGCCCCGCCCCGGCCGCCGCACGCCCTGCACGCGCTGCGCTCCGTGGTCCTGCGCTGCTGACAGACCCGGCTCCCCGGAAAAGTCAGTCATTCACCCCGCGAGGACCCAAGGAACACAGCCATGCCCACCGACCCGTACGCGGTCCTGCGCGCCCTGCTGCGCGCGGAAGCGGCACGCAACGCGCCGAAGAACCTGAAGAAGCAGGAACCGAAGCAGCCCGCGAAGGAACGGGACCGCTGATTGCGCCGGCGGGGGCGGCGTTCCCCCTGGACCGCCGCCCCCGCCGACTCTCTGTCCACAGCCTGTGCGCAACGCCCGGACAGCGGCGAGGGCATATCGGGCCACTGCTCACCTTTGCCCCGATTTGAAACTTCTTTTCCGGCGCCGCACTGCGTCGCCATGGCTGCGCCCGGAAGGTCTTGACCGGTAGGCTTTCCGTGTGATCTTCAAGCGCATCGGAAACGGCCGGCCGTACCCCGACCACGGCCGGGAAAGCACCCGGCAGTGGGCGGACGTCGCGCCGCGCCCGGTCCGCCTCGATCAGCTCGTCACCACCAAGGGACAGCTCGACCTGGAGACCCTCCTGGCCGAGGACTCGACCTTCTACGGCGACCTGTTCGCACACGTCGTCAAGTGGCAGGGCGACCTGTATCTCGAGGACGGCCTCCACCGCGCGGTGCGGGCCGCGCTGCAGCAGCGCCAGGTGCTGCACGCACGCGTGCTCGAACTCGACTGACGCACACTCCCGGGGGCCTGCCGGTAAAGGCTTGGCCCTTTCGGGTTCACCTGTGCGGCCTCGAATGATCATCTAGTAGGCATCGCCGTCCGGGCGCACTACGCTGCGCTCATGAGCATGCTGACCCCCCCGGGCATGGGCGGCAAGTACCGGATCACGGGGGACAAATACCCACGGATGCGCAGGCGCCGGCGCGGCAGGCTCGGAGTCGCCCTGGTGGCCTCCGTCGCCGCACTCGGCCTGGTCGGCTGGGGCACGCTGCAGCTCATCGACCTCTTCACCGGCGGCGGCGACAAGGCCTCCGCGGCCGGCCCCAAGGCGGACTGCAGGACCAAGGCGAGCCCGTCGGCCGGCACCAGGAAGGCCGCCCTGCCCAAGCCCGGCGCGATCACCGTCAACGTCTACAACGCCACGCCCCGCAGTGGTCTGGCCAAGACCACCGCGGACGAGCTGAAGAGGCGCGGCTTCAAGATCGGCGATGTGGGCAACGCGTCGAAGGAGTTCGACAAGAAGGTCAAGGGCACCGCCATACTGCTCGGCGCCCCGTCCGCCCTGAACAGCTCGCTGCCCGTCCTCGCCACGCAGCTCGGCGGCGCCGAGAAGCGCGCCGACACCCGCAAGGGCACGGACGTCGACCTGATCATCGGCACGGGCTACAAGGACCTCACGCAGAAGGCGGCCGCGGACAAGGCCCTGGCGGCGCTGGCGAACCCGCAGCCGACGCCCGCGTCTTCCACGAAGGGCTGCTGAGAAGCGCCCCGACAGGGGCGCGGGGAACTGCGCGACCGGCCACAGACAACCCGCGGCCGCCGAACACCCGCACCCCTGCGGCGAAGAGGCGAAGCCCTACTCAGCCGCCCCGTAGAGGCGATCCCCCGCGTCCCCAAGCCCCGGCACGATGTACCCGTGCTCGTTGAGCCGCTCGTCGACGGCCGCCGTCACCACGGTCACCGGCGTACCCGCCAGCTCCCGCTCCATGAGCTCGACCCCCTCGGGGGCCGCAAGAAGCACCACCGCGGTCACATCGTCCGCACCGCGCTTGATCAGCTCCTGGATCGCCGCGACCAGCGTGCCGCCGGTGGCCAGCATCGGGTCCAGGACGTACACCTGGCGGCCGGAGAGGTCCTCGGGCATGCGGGAGGCGTACGTGGACGCCTGGAGCGTCTCCTCGTCGCGGATCATGCCGAGGAAACCCACCTCGGCGGTCGGCAGCAGCCGCACCATGCCGTCCAGCATGCCGAGGCCGGCCCGCAGGATCGGGACGACCAGGGGGCGCGGGCGGGCGAGCTTGACGCCGGTGGTCGAGGAGACCGGCGTCGTGATGTCGACCTGCTCGGTGCGCACGTCGCGCGTGGCCTCGTAGGCGAGCAGGGTGACCAGCTCGTCGGCGAGACGGCGGAAGGTCGCGGAGTCGGTGCGCTGGTCGCGCAGCGTGGTGAGCTTGTGGGCGACCAAGGGGTGGTCGACGACGTGGAGACGCATGACCTAACAGTAACCGCGCCCCCGCAGCCCTTGCGCTGGCATCAAACCGCCCATCAGAGGGAAAGTGGGAGGGACGGACCGGGGGGTGGTGTGCCCATGCCTGACCTGCCTGAGCGTGAAGCCCGAAAGGACTCGCCGTCGGTCGAGACCGACGCCGAGCGCCGGCGCCGCAGGGCCCAGTTCCTGCGTGACCTCGCCGAAGCCCGTGAGCTGCGTGACCGTGTCCAGCCCAGGCGCGCCAAGACCGCACGCCTGCGCCACGCCATGCGCATGCGCACCTTCCGCTGGTAGGTCCGGTCCGACTCGGGACGCGCCTGGGAGCAACCCGTTGCGTGCACACGCCGATCGCCGCGTACGATCCCGCTCGTGGTCGATCAAAGTCGGCGGACACAGGGGGCCGAAGACGTCCCCTGAACGCCTTGTTTCTGCCACGATTCCGAGTGGGTGGGGCTCGGAGCACAGCTCTCCCCGCCCTGAGCCCCGCCGGGGGGACCTCCAACCGGCACGCCTAAGACCAGTGGGAGAGTCACGGTGTACTTCGCCGCACTGCTCGCGCGCACCGAAGACGGGTGGGAAGCGAGCGACACAGAGCTCGACGATGTGGAGACCCTGTCGGATCTGGCCGACCTCGCCCGGGAAGCCTCGACCGAGGACGACACGGTGCTCATCCTGATCGAGCAGGAAGAAACGTGGTTCGGCGTCGTCCGTATCGACGGCGAGGACGACCCGCGTATCTACGTCTCGGACGCCGCCGCCGCTGCCCGCAGCAGCTACGGCGAGATCCTGCTCACCGACGAACTGCTCGGAAG
Source organism: Streptomyces guryensis (assembly GCF_021261325.1). Taxonomy (GTDB): domain Bacteria; phylum Actinomycetota; class Actinomycetes; order Streptomycetales; family Streptomycetaceae; genus Streptomyces; species Streptomyces guryensis. The sequence continues at coordinate 10,241 of NZ_JAJSBI010000036.1, forward strand.
GGAGCCCGGCGACGACGACGCCGACCTGGACTCCCTCGACCTCGACGGCACCGAGGACGGTGAGGACGAGGACGACGGCGACGAGGAAGCGCCGCCGTCCGCCGAGTCCGTGCCGCACAGCCCCGTCGGCGACGCCGAGATCCTCGACGACCTCGGTGTCAGCGCCAAGGAGCTGCGCACCCTGGACGAGGACGCCCTGAACACGATCGCCGAGGCCCTGGGCGCCTCGGAGGTCCTGGAGACCGTCCGCTGACCGCTGAAGGCACCCCCGACCCGGTACGCGACCGCTGGCGGGCCGCGATGCGGCTCGCCCTGGACGAGGCCGGGCGGGCCGGCGCCGATGTGCCCGTGGGCGCAGTCGTCCTCGCCTCGGACGGTACGACCGTGCTCGGGGCCGGACACAACGAGCGCGAGGCGACCGGTGATCCGACGGCGCACGCCGAGGTCCTCGCGATCCGCCGGGCCGCGGCCGACCTCGGGGAGTGGCGGCTGTCCGGCTGCACGCTCGTCGTGACGCTGGAGCCCTGCACGATGTGCGCGGGGGCGCTCGTGCAGTCCCGCGTGGACCGTGTCGTCTACGGCGCCCGCGACGAGAAGGCCGGCGCGGCCGGCTCCCTGTGGGACGTCGTACGCGACCGACGGCTCAACCACCGCCCCGAGGTGATCGAGGGCGTGCTCGCCGACGACTGCGCACGAATCCTCACCGAATTCTTCCGCTCCCGCTGAAGCCCCCCGCCCCCTGAACACCGTCCCCGAATACCGATTTCTGAGCACTGCCCGGCGTGCTGTAAGGTCTCCCTCGGTAGCGTGTCCGAGCGGCCGAAGGAGCTCGCCTCGAAAGCGAGTGTGGCGCAAGTCACCGAGGGTTCAAATCCCTCCGCTACCGCTTTGGGAAGGGCCCCGTCGAGAGACGGGGCCCTTCGTGCGATCATGTGCGGTCGTGGGGCAACAGTGACTGGGGAGGCCGCAATGGCGGTGAATGCCAAGAAGATCGCCGTCTATGTGCTCGTGGTCTTCGCGCTGTACGTCATCATCACGGACCCGGCCAAGGCGGCCGACTACGTCCAGATAGGGTTCGAGGGCATATCGGACGCCGCCAAGGCCATAGGCGACTTCTTCACCTGGCTCGCCAACGGCGCCCACTAGGCCCGCAGCTAGGAGCGCACATGATCCGCCATCTCGTCCTCTTCAAGCTCGGCGAGGGCGTCGAGCGCGACGACCCGCGTGTCCTGGAGGGTGTGGACGCCTTCCGGTCGCTGGACGGGAAGATCCCCGAGATCCGCTTCTGGGAGCTGGGCTGGAACTTCAGCGACCGCCCCATCGCGTACGACTTCGCCATCAACTCCGGCTTCGACGACGCGGACGCGCTGCGCCGCTATCTGGAGCACCCGGAGCACCAGGCGGGAGTGACGCTGTGGAAGGAGTTCTCCACCTGGGTGATCGCCGACTACGAGTACTGAGCCGGACCCAGCTGGGCCCTGCGCCGGAAAGGCGCAGGGCCTTTATGCGTATTGAGACCCATTTGATCCCAACTTGCCCTCAACACGGAGTTATGCGGTGCTTGCACACAGTGCACATCTCTTGTGATGCTATGACCGCTTTTGCCGAATACGTTGATCGATTGCGAGGTGGAGTTGACCGTGCCGGCCAGTACTGCGCCTCAAGCACCGCCCCTGGAGGCCCCCGAGGCCCCGACCGAGCCCGCACCGCCGCGCAGCCGCGGCGCCGACACCCGGGCCCTCACCCAGGTGCTCTTCGGCGAACTCAAGGGGCTCGGGCCGGGCACGCCGGAGCACGACCGGGTGCGCGGGGCGCTCATCGAGGCCAACCTCCCGCTCGTGCGCTACGCGGCCGCCCGGTTCCGCTCCCGCAACGAGCCGATGGAGGACGTGATCCAGGTCGGCACCATCGGGCTGATCAACGCGATCGACCGCTTCGACCCGGACCGGGGCGTGCAGTTCCCGACCTTCGCGATGCCGACCGTCGTCGGCGAGATCAAGCGCTACTTCCGGGACAACGTCCGCACGGTCCATGTCCCGCGCCGCCTGCACGAGCTGTGGGTGCAGGTCAACAGCGCGACCGAGGACCTGACGACCGCCTTCGGGCGCACCCCCACGACCACCGAGATCGCCGAACGGCTGCGCATCACCGAGGAGGAGGTGCTCTCCTGCATCGAGGCCGGCCGGTCGTACCACGCGACCTCCCTGGAGGCCGCCCAGGAGGGCGACGGACTGCCGGGGCTCCTCGACCGGCTCGGCTACGAGGACCCGGCCCTGGACGGCGTCGAGCACCGCGACCTCGTCCGCCATCTCCTCGTACAACTTCCGGAGCGGGAACAGAGAATCCTTCTCCTGCGCTACTACAGCAACCTCACCCAGTCGCAGATCAGTGCGGAACTCGGCGTCTCCCAGATGCATGTCTCACGGCTACTCGCGCGTAGCTTCCAGCGGCTGCGGTCCGCGAATCGGATCGAGGCATAACCGCAAGCAGGATCGAGACGTAACCGGCACGAGCGAATCGCTCACCAGGGCCGTTCCCGACAGTTCTGCGCTGAAAAAGCCTCAGACCCCCTTTTTCCAGGGCCTATTCGTGTCTCGCATGTCGACATGTCACTACAGCGTGTTGCCGACATGTGACATTCTTCCCCAAGCGCGTTTGCCGTGGCTTCGGCTCCGGTATTCAGGTGAAGGCTGAACTCCTCGCCAGGGGAGCTCCGGCCACGACCGTCCCGCGACCCAGAGGGGGTGGCATGTCCGCAGACCAGGGCAGCTCGAAGGTGCTCACGCTCACGAAGAGCGAGTCCGCGCCCGCCGACGCCGTGCTCGGCTCCATCGACGAGATGGCGGCCGTCGACACCGCACCGGCCCCGGCCCTTACAGCCGCTGACATCCCGGCCCCGCCGGCCTCGGATGCCATCGACACACGCACCCTGTCCCGCTCCCTTTTCCTGCGGCTCGCCGCACTCGACGAGAACAGCCCCGAGCGTGCGTACGTCCGGGACACCCTCATCGAACTCAACCTCCCGCTGGTGCGGTACGCGGCGGCCCGCTTCCGCTCGCGCAACGAGCCGATGGAGGACATCGTCCAGGTCGGCACCATCGGCCTGATCAAGGCGATCGACCGCTTCGACTGCGAACGGGGCGTGGAGTTCCCGACCTTCGCGATGCCGACCGTCGTCGGCGAGATCAAGCGGTTCTTCCGCGACACCTCGTGGTCGGTACGGGTCCCGCGCCGGCTGCAGGAGCTGCGCCTGGCCCTCACCAAGGCCAGCGACGAGCTCTCCCAGAAGCTGGACCGCTCCCCGACCGTCCCCGAGCTCGCCGCCGTGCTCGGCGTCTCCGAGGAGGACGTGGTCGACGGCCTCGCGGTCGGCAACGCGTACACGGCCTCCTCGCTCGACTCCCCGGCGCCCGAGGACGACGGCGGCGAGGGCTCCCTCGCGGACCGCCTCGGCTACGAGGACACCGCGCTGGAGGGCGTCGAGTACCGCGAGTCCCTCAAGCCCCTGCTGGCCAAACTCCCGCCCCGCGAGCGGCAGATCATCATGCTCCGCTTCTTCGCCAACATGACCCAGTCGCAGATCGGCGAGGAGGTCGGCATCTCCCAGATGCACGTCTCCCGGCTGCTGACCCGGACGCTGGCGCAGCTGCGGGAGGGGCTCATCTCCGACTGATCCTCCTCAGAGCATCCTGAGGGTTCCTATTTGACGGAGCGTCAGCCACCATGGCGCGATGCTGCGTGGGATTCCCCGGACGACATGGACACATGGCCGTCGAGGCGCCGTGATCGGCGCGTCGGCGGCCGTCGTCTGCCTGGGCGCCGCACTGGCCGCGTGCGGGGGCGGTGGCCGGGGCGAGGGGTATGTGGCGACCGGGGTGATCGGCGGCGCACCTCAGGCCTCCGGTACGGCGGCGGCTCCGACGGGCGGCGTGACGCTCGTACCGCTGGACGGCAGCCCGGCGAAGGGCGGCTCCCCTGCACCGGGCGGCAGTTCGGACGGCGTACCGGAGACGGCCGTACCGACACCGCCCGACGCGGTGCCGTCCGTCGGCGGAACCAAGTCCGGTCGTACGGCACCAGATTCACCGCTCCCGACGTCAACTCCCAGTCGTACGGCGCCCACCGGCCCCGCCGCCCTGACCTGGGGCGACCCGGTCCGCAAGGCCACGGACAAGCGCTGGTGCGAGGACGTGGGCCTCGGCTTCAGCAACTCCGGGGGCACCGCGGTGCGTTCCGGCAGTGTGACCTTCGGGACGCACATCATCGGGGCGCTCGGCATCGACTGGGGGACGGTCGTGTCGACCGTCGGCCTTCCGGCGCCGATCGGTGCCGGAGCGCGGAAGGAGAAGACCTGGACGGTGTGCGTCGACGCGTGGCGGGTGCCGCTGGGCATGCACATCGAGACGCGGGACGTCACCGTCCAGTGGAAGTAGCGGTACGCCCTACTTGAGTGCCAGCCAGGCGACGGCCGCCACGACCGCCACGGCCACGACGATGCCGACGATCAGGCCGACGCGCGGACCGGCCGACGCGGGCGCCTGCTGCTGACGGCGGCCCTGCGGGCCCTCGTCGACGAAAGCGCGGAACATCTGGGTGTTGCCTGCGGGGTCGTGGTTGCCCTGGGGGCCCTGGGGGTTAGCCATAGCCCGAGACCCTAGCGAATCAGTGGTTGTGGCCCAAGTGGGGGGCGGTTCGCAGCCGCAACCCACCTCACCTGCATGTTTACTCTCGCAATACTTGCCTTTGCCAAGTTTTTGTCCCGCATCCGGGTCATTTTGTTTGCCTGTAGCAACCAATGACTTCTATGGTTGCCCCAAGCAACGAATGTGGGAGGTGTGTGATGGCCGAGCGGGCACAGTACGAGGAGCTGCTCCGGCAGTTCAGCGCCTTCGGCGCCGTGAAGCGGGAGCTCGGACGGATCATGCCGTCCGACTGCACGAGCGGCAGCGCCGCGGTGCTGATCCTTCTCGGACGCTACGGCGACATGCGCATGAGCAGGCTCGCGGAGCTGCTCGCCGTGGACATGTCGGTCACCAGCCGCCATGTCACGCACCTCGCCGAGCGCGGCTGGATCGACCGGTCCCCCGACCCGGCGGACAAACGGTCGCGGATCCTCCACCTCACACCCACGGGCCTGGCCCAGCTGGAGGCGCTGTCCGAGCGGACCACCCAGCTGCTGGCCGAGCGGCTCGCCGACTGGAGCGACGAGGAGGTCGCCCAGCTCAGCCGGCTCATGGAACGCCTGCGGGCCAGCTTCGACGACTGCCGCGCCCTGCCGCCCCGGCTCCCGCCCCCCGCATTCGAACTCGAACCGACCACCCGTACACCCGCAAGCACTTAAGAGAAGGAAGCCCATGGCAACGACCACACCAGCCGGTGTGCGGGCTCATGCCAAGCACGGGGGAGGCTCCTCCGAGTACGCCCCGATGACGCACCGGCAGATCATGGAGGCGATCTCCGGTCTGCTGCTCGGCATGTTCGTGGCGATCCTGTCCTCCACGATCGTCACCAACGCCCTGCCGCACATCATCAGCGACCTCGGCGGCGGCCAGTCCGCCTACACCTGGGTCGTCACCGCCGCCCTGCTGTCGATGACCGCGGCCACCCCCCTGTGGGGCAAGCTCGCCGACCTGTACAGCAAGAAGGCGCTCGTCCAGATAGCCCTGGTCATCTACGTCCTGGGGTCCGCGGCCGCGGGTCTCTCGCAGAACGCCGGCATGCTGATCGCCTGCCGTGTCGTCCAGGGCATCGGCGTCGGCGGTCTGTCCGCCCTCGCCCAGATCGTCATGGCCGCGATGATCTCGCCGCGCGAGCGCGGCCGTTACTCCGGCTACCTCGGCGCGACCTTCGCCGTCGCCACCGTCGGCGGCCCGCTGCTCGGCGGTGTCATCACCGACACGTCGTGGCTCGGCTGGCGCTGGTGCTTCTATGTCGGTGTCCCCTTCGCCGTCATCGCACTGATCGTGCTGCAGAAGACCCTGCACCTGCCCACCGTGAAGCGGGACGTGAAGGTCGACTGGGGCGGTGCGTTCTTCATCGCCGCCGCCGTCTCGCTGCTGCTGGTCTGGGTCACCTTCGCCGGTGACAAGTACGACTGGCTGTCCTGGCAGACGTACAGCATGGTCGGCGGTTCGATCGTGCTCGGTCTGATCTTCGTGCTGGTCGAGTCCAAGGTGCGCGAGCCGATCATCCCGCTGCGGCTGTTCCGCAACCGCACCATCACGCTCGCGTCGCTGGCCTCGCTGTTCGTCGGTGTCGCGATGTTCACCGGCACGGTCTTCTTCAGCCAGTACTTCCAGCTGGCCCGCGACAAGTCCCCCACGATGTCCGGTGTGATGACGATCCCGATGATCGGCGGGCTCTTCATCTCCTCCACCGTCTCCGGGCAGTTCATCACCCGCACCGGCCGCTGGAAGGCCTGGCTGGTCAGCGGTGGCGTGCTGGTGACGGCGGGCCTCGGCCTGCTCGGCACCATCCGCTACGACACGGCGTACTGGAAGATGTCGATCTTCATGGCGCTGCTGGGTCTCGGCATCGGCATGATGATGCAGAACCTCGTGCTGTGCACGCAGAACCAGGTCGACCCGAGCGACCTCGGCTCCGCCAGCTCCACGGTCACCTTCTTCCGGTCCCTCGGTGGTGCGGTCGGCGTCTCCGCGCTCGGCGCGGTCATGGCCCACCGGATCACGCACTACGTCAAGGACGGCATCGCCGCCCTCGACCCGCAGTACCGGGCGGCGCTGGCCGGTTCCAGCTCCTCCACCGACAGCATCCCGGACCTGAGCAAGCTCCCGGCGCCGCTGCGCACCCTCATGGAGAGCGCCTACGGCCACGGCATCGCCGATGTCTTCCTGATCGCCGGCGCCCTCGCGGCCCTCGCGTTCCTGATCACCCTGTTCATCAAGGAGGTCCCGCTGAAGACCAAGGGCGCGCTGGCACAGGCCGCTGCCGCGGAGGAGCCCCCGGCCGGGTCGGAAGCCGCTCCGGCCACCGTCGAGGCCACGGTCCCGACCTCGGCTCCGATCGCCGAGAACGTCCCGAGCTGGGCCGTCTCGGACACGGAGACCGCCGTCGACGGCACGCAGCGGCTCGCCGCCGTGGCGACCCTCGCCCGGCCCGAGGAGTCGGCCGGTTCCGGCGGGATCCCGGTGCGCGGCTTCGTCCGCGGCAACGAGGGCGCGCCCGTGCCGCAGGCCGCCGTCACGCTGATCTCGCTGGCGGGACGGCAGCTGGGCCGGTCAGTCGCGCAGGCCGACGGCTCGTACGGCGTCGAGGCGCCGAGCGTGGGCTCCTACGTCCTGATCGCCGCCGCCGACGGGTTCCAGCCGCAGGCGTCCACCGTCGTGGTGAACGGTGAGCCTGTCTCGTACGACATCCTCCTCAGCGGCACCAGCGGCCTGAGCGGTGTGGTGCGGGCCGCCGAGACCACGCTGCCCGTCAAGGACGCCATGGTCATCGTGACCGATGTGCGCGGGGAGCTGCTGGCCACCGCCGCCACCGGTGAGCAGGGCGAGTTCTCCTTCGCGGAGCTGGTGCCGGGTGCCGTGACCGTCGCGGTGAACGCCGCCGGGTACCGGCCGCGTGCCCTGCCCGTCGAGGTGGGCGGCGCCGGACTCACCCGTATCGAGATCGACCTCGACTCGGGCGCCGAGCTGCAGGGCGTCATACGCGCCCCGCACGGTCCGCTGGCCGACGCACGGGTCACCCTGGTCGACGCGGCGGGCAACGTGGTCGGGACGGCCACCACCGGCGCGGACGGGGCGTACGCCTTCACCGACCTGAACGGCGGCGACTACACGGTCATCGCGACGGGCTACCCGCCGGTGGCGACCGCCCTCACGGTGAACGGCCGCGGAGTCGACGGCCACGACATCGAACTGGCCCATCCGGGCGAGTAGTCCGATACTCCGGCCCGTGGCGGACGGCGCGCGCGCTCTGAGCGGAGGCGCACGCCCGGTGCCACGGGCCGGTCTCTTTACGACCAGCTTTACGACCACTTACGACCAGCTACTACGACCAGCTTTACGACCACCTACCACGACCAGCTTTACGACCGGTTTCACTGCAGGGAGAAACGGGATGGGACTGACCGCGAAGATCCGTACGCGGGACGGATGGGCCGTGTCGCACGCGGTCGTCACGGTGACCGACATGGCCGGCACTCAGGTGCTGCGCGCGGAGGCGGACGCCGAGGGGGCCGTACGGGACACCACCGAGCTCGCCCCGGGGCCGTACACCGTCATCGTCACGGCCGTCGGGTACGCGCCCGTGGCCTCGAGCGCGCTCGTCACGGCGAGCGGACGGGCCGAGCTGGGCGCGGTGACGCTGGCCCGGCAGGGCGGCACCGAGCTGCCGCCGCCCGGGCCGTGGACCATCGACCCCGCGCACTCCTCCGTGGGCGCGGTCGCCCAGCACCTGGGGATCTCCAGCGTGCACGGGCGGTTCACGGAGTTCGCCGGACGCGTCGAGATCGCACCGGACGAGGTCGAGAAGTCGCGGGTGGACGCGGTGATCCGGGCCGCGTCCATCGACACGGGCAACGGCATGCGCGACGACCATCTGCGTTCGCCCGACTTCCTGGACGCCGAGAAGTACCCGGAGATCACGTACCGGTCCACCGGTCTCACGGCGGCCGGGGCGGACCGCTGGACGGTGCACGGCGAGCTGACACTGCACGGCGTCGTACGGCAGGTGGACCTGGACCTCGCGTACCTCGGGACGGGCGCCGACCCGTGGGGCGGCACACGCGCCGCCTTCCGCGCGACGACCGAACTCCGCCGCGAGGACTTCGCCATGAACTACAACCAGGTGCTCCAGGCGGGTATCGCCGCGATCGGTACGACGCTGAAGGTGGAGCTGGACATCCAGGCGGTGCAGGGAGAGGCGCTGCCTCAGGCGTAAAGACGCCGGGAAATGAACGAACTCCCAGGTCAAACCTTGATCAAGTCGTTGACAGGGGCGCGATTTCGTCGGGATAGTACAGGCGGTCATCGGACAGTGCCGCTGATCGTGCCGGGCTGACCCCCCTGCCGACAGGTTCGAGAACGGTGACCAGCGGGGGAACGGGACTCGGGCCCGCCGGGTTGGTGGACGGCTCGATCCGCCTCTCGGCTCGATCCGCCTCTTCCCCGCTTCTCAGAAGCCGACGCGGAGCCTGGTCATCACATGGCTCCGCCCTGCCAGGGGGTTGATGTTCATGAACAGGAAGTTCCGTGCTGCGCTGGCAAGCGCTGCCGCACTGCTCGCAGTCAGCGCGACCGCGGGTCCGGCGTCCGCGGCGGAGATGCAGCCCATGAGCAAGCACACCGGCACGGCAGGCTGCTTCAACTGGTCATGGGCGGACGGGTGGGACAGTACGACGGTGTACTTCCACAACACCTGCAAGACCACCCACGTCATAGAGATCACGTGGAACCACGACCTGGAGTACGACGCCTCCATACCGCCGGGCTACAAGAGCAGCCACAACGGCTTGGGCAGCATGACGCACATCTACGACCGCGGGGCCTGCGGGGCGTACTGCTAGAAGCCGTACCGCCGGGCCGGGCACAGGCCCAGCAGGGACGGGCCGAGCAGCGCCCCAGCGCCTAGGCTGGCGCCATGGCACCGAACATCGCGACCAACACCCGCGTCTCCCTCGACGAACTGCTGGACTTCGTACGACCTCGTCATCGCGCCATCCTGCTCACGCGCCGTGCCGACGGCGGCCCGCAGGCCTCGCCGCTGACCTGCGGGGTCGACGACTCCGGGCGGATCGTCGTCTCCACCTACCCCGACCGCGCCAAGACCCGCAACGCCAAGCGGGACGAGCACGTCAGCCTCGTCGTCCTGAGCGACGACTGGAACGGGCCGTGGGTGCAGGTGGACGGCACGGCGGAGGTCATCGACTCCCCGGAGTCCGTGGAACCGCTCGTGGAGTACTACCGGAACATCGCGGGCGAGCACCCGGACTGGGACGAGTACAGGGCGGCGATGGTGAAGCAGGGCAAGTCGATCATCCGGGTGACGCCGGAGAAGTGGGGACCGGTGGCCACCGGCGGCTTCCCCGCACGGCTGGCCCCCGGGGAGTAGGCACCGCCAACCCAGCACCACCCGCCGGACGGAGTCCGGCACAGCGCTCCGAAGCCTGCGAAGCAGCGCGAGGGGCGCAAAAGGAAGGGGCCAGGGCGGCGATGGTGAAGCAGGGCAAGTCGATCATCCGGGTGACGCCGGAGAAGTGGGGACCGGTGGCCACCGGCGGCTTCCCCGCACGGCTGGCCCCCGGGGAGTAGGCGGCCGGCTCTCCGGAGTGCAGGGGCAGGCCCCGTCTCAGCCCCGGGCCACCATCGTCTCGATGCCCGCCACCAGCAGGTCCAGGGCGAAGTCGAAGTCCCGCTCCCACATCTCGTGCACGGTGTCGCCGCCACGGGCCGCCATGATGTCCTCGGACTCCCTGACGACCTCGGCGGCCTGCGGGTCCTGCGTCACCGCGGTCATGGCGTGCTCGAAGTACTCGTCCGCGGTCATGCCGAAGTCGGCGCTGCGGGCGTTGAAGTGGCCCTCGATCGTGCCGAAGCCGTACACGAACTGGAAGACCGAGGAGATGGCGGCCGACAGGCCGTGCGTCGGCAGGCCGGTACGGCGGATGACCCGTTGCACGACGCGGGCGAAGGCCAGGTTGTTCGGACCGATGTTGAGGAAGGTGCCGCCCAGCGGGGAGAGCCAGGGATGGCGGACCAGCAGGGAGCGGTACTCCCTGGCCAGCGCGCGCAGTTGGTCGCGCCAGTCCTCGTCGGCGTCCGGGTCCGGCAGGCCGATCTCGCCGAAGGCCGCGTCCAGGGCCAGTTCGAGGAGGTCGTCCTTGGTGTCGACGTACCAGTAGACGGACATCGCGGTGACGTTCAGCTCGGCGGCCAGCCGGCGCATGGAGAACTTGGCCAGCCCCTCCGCGTCCAGGAGGCGGACGGTCACCTCGGTGATCCGGTCACGGTCCAGGCCGGACGGCTGTCCGCCGCCGCGCCCGCCCCGCCGTGGCTTGCCGCCCAGCCACACACTGGTCCGCGCCGCCCGCTCGGCTGCCCTCACCATTGGCGCACCTTCCTCGACCCACGTTTCACTGATCACGATGCCAGACGGCAGCGCCCTGAAGGAGCGCGGGGAACTGCGCGAACAACCACAGACAATCCGCAGCCGCCCGACAACCGGGCCACCCGAGCTCCTAGGCGACCACCACCCCCGAGTCTGCCCGCTCAGCCCTCCGCAGCAACGCCGCGGCCACGAACCCACCGAGCAGTACGGCCACCGCCCCCACCAACTGCCCCGTCTCCAACCCCGCGGCCAATCCGGCCGACGGCACCCGAGAGCTGAGTACCGCTCCCAGTACGGCGACCCCCAACCCGTTCCCGAACTCCGCGAGCGTCCCGTTGATCCCTGCGCCGACCCCGGCCTTCTCCGGGGGAATCGCGCTCATGATGGCGTGCGCCATCGCCGGGTTGGCGATCGCACACCCCCCGCCGATCAGCAACAGCCCGACCAGCGTCCCGGCATAACCCCCGGCGTCCAGCAGCGCTATGGACACCAGCCCGCCCGACATCAGCACCATCCCGAGCGCGATGGACACCGGCGTACCGAGCCTGGCCGCCCACTTCGCCGACAGCCCCGAGAAGTTCAGCACGACGACCGTCAACGCGAGCGGCGCCGTCCTCAGACCGGCCTCCAAGGGGCCGTAACGGAGCACGAGTTGCAGATGCTGGGTGAGCAGGAACAGCGCCCCGCCCATGCCGAAGGTGATCAGCACCGCACCGGCAACCGCCCCGGTGAACCGGCGGTCCCTGAAGAAGTGCAGGTCGAGCATGGGGTACGGGATCCGGGTCTCCCAGTACGCGAAAGCGCCCAGGACCAGTACGGCGACCGCCGCCGTCCCGAGCACCCGCCCCGACGTCCACCCGTGCTCCGGCCCGGAGATGATCGCGAACACCAGCGAGGCCATGCCGATCGTGGAGAGCAGTGCGCCGAAGAGGTCGGGGCGGTCACCGCGCGGGTTTTTCGACTCCGGGACCAGGGCCGCGACGGCCACCAGCCCCAGCGCCACCACCGGCAGGTTGACCAGGAAGATCGCTCCCCACCAGAAGTGGTTCAGCATGAACCCGCCGAGCAGCGGACCTGCCGCGAAACCCAGCGCGTTGACCGCCGCCCAGACGCCGATGGCCTTCGGCTGCTCCTCGGGCGTGAAGATCTGCATCGCCACCGCGAGGGTGGTGGTCAGCAGCAGTGCGCCGCCCACGCCCATACCGGCCCGCGCCGCGATCAACTGACCTGTGCTGCCCGCCAGCCCGGCCGTCAGCGAACCGACGCCGAACAGAGCCAGGCCCGCGATCAGCATCTTCTTGCGGCCGTAGCGGTCGGCCGCGCTGCCCGCCGTGAGCAGCAGCCCGGACTGGACGAGCGAGTACGCGTTGATCATCCACTGGATGTCGGAGGTGGCCGCGCCCAACTCCCTGGTGAGGGAGGGGATCGCCACGTTCAGGACGGTGTTGTCGAGCAGCACGGTGAGCTGGGCGAGACAGATGACACCGAGGATCGGCCAGCGCCGGGGGTGGCCCTGAGGCCGGCTCTGAGGGGACGTAGACATGCCATACACCGTATAGCTAGCTGCTATACGGTGTATAACGAGTTTTCCGTCAGGTACTTGCCTTCGGCGTCAGCTGCTCGCCTTGTGGGTCAGCTGCTCGCCTTCTGGGTCAGGTCGTAGAAGGTCGACGAACCGACCGTCACCTTCTTGAAGTTCTTCTCGACCCATGACGTGATCTGCGAGGACGTGCCGCTGCTGCTGCCGCGCATCATGCCGCCGCCGGTGCCGGACGAGATGAAGTAGTGGACCCTGCCGTCCGCCACGTACTTCTTGAACTGTGCGAGGGTCGGGGACGGGTCGGTGCCGTTGAAGCCGCCGATCGCCATCACCGGGTCGCCGGTGGAGAGCTGGTAGCTCGCCGCGTTCTGGGCGCCGATGGCCGCCGCGACCCAGGTGTACTGGGAGGAGTCGGTCTCCAGCAGCTTCTTGGCCTCGGAGCTGACGGACGCGCCGTTCAGCAGGCCGCCGACGCCACCGCCGCCGCCCATGCCGCCGCCCGTCCGGCCGCCGGGCATACCGCCCTGCTGGTTCCGGGTGGTGCCGTTGCCGTTCTGCTGACCTGGCATGCCGCCACCCGGGAAGCCGTTGCCGTTCTGCGTGTTCCCGTTCCCGTTCTGCGTGTTCCCGTTCCCGTTCTGCGTGTTCCCGTTCCCGTTCTGCGTGTTCCCGTTCCCGTTCTGCGTGTTCCCGTTCCCGTTCTGCTGGCCCGGCATGCCACCGCCGCCGAAGCCGCCCCGCATGCCGCCGCCGGGACCGCCCCGGCCGCCGCCCATCATGCTCGCGCCGGCCGGACCGGCCGTGACGATGGAGCCGGTGTGCGCGCTGTTCACGGTGGACAGGGTGTACGCGGTCGGCCCGGCCAGCGAGGCGACGATGCCCACGGCCGCCGCCCCGAGGGCGAGCTGCCGGTTGATCCGGCCCGCGAAGATCAGGCCGAGGGCGGCGACCAGTCCGCCGACCAGGACCAGGTACTTCAGCCAGGGCAGATAGTCCGAGGTGCGGTTGAGGAGTACGTAGCCCCAGGCGGCGCTCGCCACCACCGCGGCCGCGAGGGTGAGAGAGGCCCAGGTCTCGCGCCGCTTCTCCCACAGGAGCGCGGAACCCATGCCGACCACGGCGGCGAGGTAGGGGGCGAGGGCCACCGTGTAGTACTGGTGGAAGATGCCCGCCATGTAGCTGAAGACGACCATGGTCAGGAGCAGCGAGCCGCCCCAGACCAGGAACGAACCGCGGGTCACGGACGTCCGCCGGTACTTGCGCGTGGCCACCAGGCCCGCGACGAACAGGATCAGCGCGGCCGGCAGCAGCCAGGAGATCTGGCTGCCGACCTCGGAGTTGAACATCCGGTTCCAGCCGGTCGCCCCCCACATGCCGGTGCCGCCGCCTCCGCCACCGCCGCCGACGCTGCCGGTCTCGTTGCCGCTGAGACGGCCGAAGCCGTTGTAGCCGAAGGTCAGCGAAAGGAAGCTGTTGTCCTGCGAACCGCCGATGTACGGGCGGGAGGAGGCGGGCCACAGCTCGACGATCGCGACCCACCAGCCGCCGGCCACCACCAGCGCGCCCGTCGCCGCGGCCAGCTGCCCGAAGCGCTTCTTCAGCGACACGGGCGCGCAGACCGCGTAGACGATCGCGAGCGCCGGCAGGATCAGGAAGGCCTGCAGCGTCTTGCCGAGGAACGCGAAACCGATCGCGACACCGGCCCACACCAGCCACTTCGTACGGCCGTCCTCCAGGGCGCGGACCACGAAGTAGCAGGCGGCCGACATCAGCAGCGCCAGCATGGCGTCCGGGTTGTTGAACCGGAACATCAGCGCCGCGACGGGAGTGAGCGCGAGCACCGCGCCCGCGATCAGTCCGGCCGCGGGGCTGAACCGGCGGCGCACGGACGCGTAGACGACGGCGACCGTCGCGAGGCCCATCAGGACCTCGGGGACGAGGATCGCCCACGAGTTGAGGCCGAAGATCCGGACCGCCAGCTCCATCGGCCACAGGGAGGCGGGGGGCTTGTCGACGGTGATGGCGTTGCCCGCGTCCAGCGAGCCGAAGAAGAACGCCTTCCAGCTCTTGCTGCCGGCCTGGGCGGCCGCCGAGTAGAACGAGTTGGCGTAGCCGGAGGCGCTCAGGTTGTAGAGGTAGAGCAGGCCGGTGGCGAGCAGCAGGCCGAGGAAGGCCGGGCGTACCCAGCGGGGATCCTCCGGCCGGCCGCGCCAGAGTCTGCGGACGAAGGGCTGCTGGGGTTCACCGGATTCCGGAGCCGGGGCGGCCGGCGGAGCAACGGGCTCCGGCAGGTCCGTCGTCGCCGTCTGCGGCGGCCCCCACGCGGAGGGACCCGGCTGGGTCGTCTGGTCGTAGTGGGTGGTCATCGTCGTCAGTCCCTACGATCGGTGTCGGTCGGACGCACCGGCTGCAGATGCATGGTGGCGTCCTCCCAGCGCTGGTCCGCGACTTCACCGGCGCGGAACTGGGTCGTGTGATGGTTCTGGTTGCGCACGTTCTGGTTGCGCACGTTCTGGGACGGCACGTTCGGGGACGGCACGTTCGGGGACGGCACGCCCGGGTGCGGACCCGGGCGCTGCGGCAGCGGGGGCAGCGGCTGGTACGCCTGCTGCTGGTACTGCTGCGGGTGCGGGGCCGTCGCATCGGTCGGCGAGGACGGGGTGTGCGAGGCCACCACCGTGGAGTGCCCGCTGTCGCCCTTGTCGGGGAAGACCCACGCGCGGAAGAGCAGGAAGCGCAGCACGGTCGCCGCGAGGTTGGCGGCGACCAGCACCGCCAGCTCGGTGGAGTGCCCGGGTTCGGACGTCGCCGCGTTCAGGGCGGCGAGCGAACCGCTGGTCAGGGCGAGGCCGATGCCGAAGACGACCAGGCCCTGCGCCTGGTGACGGACGGCGCCGCCGCTGCCGCGCACTCCGAAGGTGAGGCGCCGGTTGGCCGCCGTGTTGGCGACCGCGGAGACCAGCAGAGCCAGCGCGTTGGCGACCTGCGAGCCGCCGAACTGGCGGAAGAGGCTGTAGAGGACGAGATAGAACAGGGTCGACAGTCCGCCGACGACACAGAACCCGACGAGCTGGCGGGCCAGCCCCTTCGGTACGTCCTGGATGTCGCGGTCGCGCGGGTCGTCGCCGAAGGGCCGGGTGATCCGGTCCAGCGGCAGCGACCCGGTGGCCAGGGCCTTGCCCACGCGCCACACCCCCTTGAGGTCCTCGGTCGCCGTCTTCACGATGTGGACGGTCGAGTCCGGGTCGTCGACCCAGTCGACGGGAACTTCGTGGATCCGCAGGCCGGCGCGTTCGGCGAGCACCAGCATCTCCGTGTCGAAGAACCAGCCGGTGTCCTCGACCATCGGCAGCAGCACCTGCGCGACGTCACGCCGGATCGCCTTGAAGCCGCACTGCGCGTCGGAGAAGCGGGCCTGCAGCGAGCCACGCAGGATCAGGTTGTACGCCCGGCTGATGAACTCCCGCTTGGGACCGCGCACCACGCGGGAGGAGCGGGCCAGCCGGGAGCCGATCGCCAGGTCCGAGTGACCGGAGATCAGCGGCGCCACCAGCGGCAGCAGGGCGTTGAGGTCGGTGGAGAGGTCCACGTCCATGTAGGCGAGGATCGGCGCCTCGGAAGCGGACCACACCGTCCGCAGGGCGCGACCCCGGCCCTTCTGCTCCAGTCGGAAGTTGGAGACCTCGGCGATCTCCGCCTCCAGCCGCGCCGCCACCAGCGGGGTGGTGTCCGTGGACGCGTTGTCCGCGATCGTGATGCGGAACGCGTACGGGAACGTGCGCTTGAGGTGGTCGTGCAGTCTCTGCACACACGGCTGGAGGTCCTTCTCCTCGTTGTAGACGGGGATCACTACGTCCAGGACAGGCGTACCGGCGTCGCCGGCCGGGAGGTGCTCCCGCGCCGGCAGAGTGCCGGGAGAAGAGTCGGTTCGCATGGGAACGACTCTGGTCAAGTGCCCTGTTGCACCCATGTGGTGGCACTGTGGTCTGCCTGTGAGTGCGATTGCCAGTTCGTTTCGGGGGCCGGTCGGGGCAGCACCGGGGCAAGGGCCGGCAGATGCACGGTGAACACCGTGCGCCCCGGAACGCTGTCCACGGTCACGGCACCGCCGTGCGCGGTCGCCACGGCCTGCACGATCGCCAGACCGAGGCCGGTCGACCCGGAGGCGCGGGAGCGCGACGAATCACCGCGCGCGAACCGCTCGAAGACGTGCGGCAGCAACTCCGCCGGAATCCCCTGCCCGTTGTCCTCGACGTCCACGCACATCCACGGGCCGCGGCGTTGCACGCGTGCGGTGACCGTCGTACCGGGCGGGGTGTGCTTGCGGGCGTTGCCGAGGAGGTTGACGAGCACCTGCTGGATCCTGGCGGCGTCCGCGGACACCAGGGCGGGCTCGTCCGGCAGGTCGAGCCGCCAGTTGTGGTCCATGCCCGCCGCGCGGGAGTCGCTGACCGTGTCGACGACCAGCGGGATCAGGTCGGTCTGCTCGAACTGCAGCGGCCGTCCGGCGTCGAGTCGGGCCAGGAGGAGGAGGTCTTCCACGAGCAGTGTCATCCGGCCCGCCTCGGACTCGATACGGCCGAGGGCGTGCCGGGTGTCGGGGCCGACCTGCTCTCTGCCGCGTCTGGTCAGCTCGGCGTAGCCGCGGATGGAGGCGAGGGGAGTACGCAGTTCGTGGCTGGCGTCGGCGACGAACTGCCGCACCCGCATCTCACTCTGCTGCCGCGAGTGCAGCGCACCGTGAACGTGGTCCAGCATCCGGTTGAGCGCGGCCCCGACCTGCCCCACCTCGGTGCGCGGATCGGTCTCGGACTCGGCGACACGCTCGCTGAGGTTCACCTCGCCGGTGTGGAGGGGGAGTTCGGAGACCCGGGTGGCGGTGGCGGCGACGCGGCGCAGAGGGCGGGTGGCTACGCCTACGAGGACGTAGCCGGCGATTACGGCGGCACCGAGACCGGCGGCGGTGACGCATACCTCGACGAGGATGAGGGTGTTGATGGTGCCGTCGTCCTCGGCGGTGGGGAGGGCGACGTAGTACGAGTCGCTGCCGTCCTCGCTCGTGACGTACTGGACGCGGTATTCCCCAAGCCCCGGAACGTTCACGGAGTGCGCCTTGTAGTCCTTCGCGACGGAGGAGATGGCCGCCTTCTGCGCCGAATCGAGGCCGCCCGCGCTCATGTCCTTGAACGCACCGTTGCTGTCCTTCGTCTGCTCGGCGATGGCGGCACTCGCGATCTTGCCATTCTGGAGGTACGCGGCGATGGTCTTGGGCTGCGTCGGGGGAAGCTTGACGAATTTCGCGGCCTTGGCGCTCGCCGGCGTGTTGTCATTCCAGGGCGCCTTGTCGTCCGAGTTGGCAGGGCCGTTCGGGTTCTCGCCCCGGCCGACGGGCGGCTGCTTGCCGTCCATGCGGCCGCCGACCGCGCGCATGGCGACATCCTTCACCTTAAGGTCGAGCTGCTGGTACAGGTGGGATCTGAGAGCAAGGGTCGTTACCGTCCCGATCACCGCACACACAACGGCGATCAGCACCACCGACGCGACGACGAGCCGCGCCCGCAGGGTGCGCGGCTGTCCCGCTCGTCGCTTCTGCGTAGGCGGTCGTCGTCGTCCGCTCATGACACGGCAGGCTTGATCAGATAACCGGCCCCACGCCGGGTGTGGATCATCGGCTCACGACCGGCGTCGATCTTGCGCCGCAGATAGGAGATGTAGAGCTCGACCACATTGGCCTGCCCGCCGAAGTCGTACGACCACACCCGGTCGAGTATCTGCGCCTTGCTGAGTACGCGCCGCGGGTTGCGCATCAGGAAGCGCAGCAGCTCGAACTCGGTGGCGGTGAGGTGTATGCCCTCGCCCGCCCGGCTGACCTCGTGACTGTCCTCGTCCAGCGTCAGGTCACCCACGACGAGCACGGAGTCCGAGCGCCGGTCTGCCGCACCGGAGCGCCGGATCAGCCCCCGCAGCCGAGCAACGACCTCTTCCAGGCTGAACGGCTTGGTGACGTAGTCGTCGCCACCGGCGGTGAGACCCGCGATCCGGTCCTCCACCGCGTCCTTTGCGGTGAGGAAGAGGACGGGAACGTCCGGCAGTTCACGGCGCAGACGCCCCAGGACGGTCAGCCCGTCCATGTCCGGCAGCATCATGTCGAGGACGACGGCGTCGGGCCGGAACTCCCGCGCGGTCTGGAGGGCACCCGTGCCATCCCCCGCACTCCGGATCTGCCATCCCTCATAGCGAAGGGCCATGGACAGCAGCTCGGTGATCGACAGCTCGTCGTCCACCACAAGCACTCGGACGGGGCTCCCGTCCGGCCTCAGCAGTTCGGTGCGCCCCTGGGGCGAGGTCGTGGTCATGGTGGACACACTGTCTGGATCCTCTGAGAGCACCCTTTCGGCAACCTGTGATTTCCCTGAGAAACGCACAGGCGCCTCTCAGGCAACTCCTGGGAAGCCCCTGACCTGCGGCGCTGCGCGTGGCCCGGGCTCCATCAACGGTGGGACGGTGTTGATCAGGGCGTAAAGCCTGCCTGTGGACTCTCACAGCCCGAACAGCCGTGCCCCGTTGTCATGGCACACGGCCCGCAGCCACTCCTCCCCCATGCCCAGCCGCTCCAGCGCGTGCAGCTGATGGACGTACGGATACGGGAGGTTGGGAAAGTCGCTGCCCAGCAGGATCCGGTCGCCGAGGCCGGCGAGCCGTGGCAGCGCCCGCCGCGGGAACGGCGCGAACCGCTCGCCGAAGTCCGTGAACGCCATCGTCGTGTCCAGCCGCACCTCCCGGTACCGCTCGGCAAGGTCGAGGAAGTCCTCGTACTCCGGCATCCCCATGTGCGCGACGACCAGCCGCAGCCCGGGATGCCGGGCGAGCACCCGCCCGACCGGCTCGGGCCCGGTGTGCTTGCCGGGCGCGGGACCCGAACCGCAGTGCATCACCACCGGAACTCCCGCCTCGGCCAGCAACCCCCAGGCAGGGTCCAGGAGTTCACTCGCCGGGTCGTACGCCCCCACCTGAACGTGCGCCTTGAAGACCCGCGCCCCCGCGTCGAGGGCTTCCTGGACGTAGGCCTCGACGCCGGCCTCCGGAAAGAGGGTTGAGGTGTGCAGACAGTCGGGGGTGCGGGCGGCGAAGTCCACAGCCCAGCTGTTGAGCCACTGCGCCATGCCGGGCTTGTGCGGGTAGAGCATGGCGGTGAAGCGGCGCACGCCCAACTCCCTTATCAGCGCGACCCGTTCCGCTTCCTCCTTCCGGTAGGTGATCGGCCATTCGACGCCGCCGGTCAGCGGCCCCAGCGAGTCGAAGTAGCTCCACACCTTGTGCAGCACCCGCTCGGGCATGAAGTGGGTGTGCACGTCGACCAGCCCGGGCAGCCCGAGCCGCTTCCAGAACCGCCGGACCTCGTCCGCCTCGCTTCCCTCGGTCATGCGCCGGTCCGCTCGAACCCGTGGCTGTGCTCGACCTTGGCGATGTGCAGGGAGTAACGCTCGTACCAGTGCTCCCGCCCGTATGCCTTGGCGACCCGGTGCTCGGTGTGGTTGCGCCATGCCTCGATCCCGGCCAGATCCCGGAAGTAGGCGACGGTGACGGAGAGCCCGCCGGGCGTGCCGGCGTAATCCTCACCGAGGAACCCCGGAATCTCCTTCACCAGCTCGCTCAGGCGCTCGGCGGTCTCGCCGTACCCGCCGTCCTCCTCGACGTGCACGGAGGTGAAGACAACGGCGTAATAGGGCGGCTCATGGGCGGGGACAGGGACAACGCGTTGATCGATCATGTCCTTCACGATCGCCCCCGGCCCGCCCCCCGTCCACCCTCCTTGCCGAAAGGGATCCACAAGGGATCCGGCTCTTGACCGTTCCACACCGCGCCTTCCGCGCCGCACCGCCCCACGTTCTCGTCATGCCGTCAGAACAACCCGCCCCGCACTCCCGCAGCCTCCTTGAACTCCCGTACAGGAACCGTGAATCCACTCTCACCTGCAACCGGCACGACCTCCCACCCGGTCATCAGCCGGGTGTCGAGCACCACGACCCCGCGTCCGGTCGCGAGATGCAGGTCCGGACCGGCGGCCGCCCCCAGTTCGCCGCCGACTGATCCGCCGGCGACCAGCTCGCGCACCTCACCGACCGCTGACAGCAACCCGGCGAGCCCGAACACCTCCACGTGATCGACGACTTGGCAGGGCTCCCTCACCAATGACTCGGGCCAGTCGGCCAACCCCACAGCCCGCCCGTGCAGCGCCTCGACCCCGGCCGCCCGCGCCGCGGCCACCTCCGGGCAATGCTGACCGCACCGCACGCTTCTCGGCGTACGGAATCCGGTCGGGCACCTGGAGCGG
Source organism: Streptomyces guryensis (assembly GCF_021261325.1). Classification (GTDB taxonomy): domain Bacteria; phylum Actinomycetota; class Actinomycetes; order Streptomycetales; family Streptomycetaceae; genus Streptomyces; species Streptomyces guryensis. Next base: position 31,183 of record NZ_JAJSBI010000036.1, read on the forward strand.
ATCACCGCTCGCCTGGGGCGAACTGACGAGCCGAATCCGTGTCCCGGCGGATTTGGGTTCGCCGCACATCTCTACTGCATCGCGCCCTGCCAGAAAGCGACTATCGGGGATATCGGGAGCAGAAACGCAGGTATTCCCGCTCGCCAGAGACATGGCGGGACGATTCCGCGAGGTCACACGATTGGCCGCGCCCGAGATGAAGCCTGCCGCAGGAGTAGGCAGAGTGATGGACACGGGGGCAACACAACCAACACGCCTGGAGATATCCATGTCACGAATACTCGCGATCGGCGCCGTCCTTGGCATCGCTCTCGCAACCGCGTCTGCCACGGCCGGATCCGCGATGGCCGCGCCGTCAGCCCTTCACACCGCCACAAAGGCCACAACGGTCCAGTCCAGCCCGCTCGCCTATCACCACGATGATGATGGCGACTGCGACGGCGTCGGCAACCAGTGCGCATGACACCTATCCCCGCGTGAGATAGGGGCAGGCAGAGGAGGAGGGCTTTATGCCTGTCATTTCCTCCTCTGCCTCCCTAACGCGCGACACTCACACTCTACGAATATGCCGTGGTCGGTGTCGGCCTCGCCATAGCCCCGGATCCAGGAGCCGGCCTGCTACAGCCGGAGCAGCCCAGAGGTCAGTCGGTTTGCCAATTCACTGCACATCTTGGTTATTGAAACGTTTGGTCGCCGCTCATGGCCAGCGTCCTTCGAAGTTGCCTGATTCAACGACCCCGCGGCCGGCCCGGCTTGGCGGGACATGGATGACCGAGCCGAGCACCAACGCGCGGGCCGAGCCCTCACCATGGCCCTAGCGGCCCCGTTGGGGTCGGGCGCTGTTTCCCAGTGGCCAACCAGACAGGGCGACCGCGGCGGCACGCCCGGCGATCGCACGTCGTAGCACTGGGCAGCGTGCATCTTGACTCCTCCCCCTCGCAAACGAGGGGGATACCTGGCTCAGACAGCCTCCGGGAGCGGCGCTCCCGGGGGCCTTACGCTGTCGGCACCGGCCGGCTGAGACCAGCCCGGACGAGCATCACGCGGGCGGAGTTCTTGTCCCGGGGGGACGCCGTTCCGCAGGCGGTGCAGGTATACGTTCGTTCGGACAGCGGCAGGGCGTGCTTGGCTCTCGCTCTCGCTCCGCTGGGGGTCCCCCCGCGCCCTTAAGAGCAGTGGGGAGCGCGCAGTCCATGGTGGTGTGGGCCGGCTGCACCAGGTGCACGATCCGGCCCTGCTTGCGGGCCATCTCCAGCAGAGCCCGTTTGGGGGCGCCGATCGCCGCGTCAGCGGGGTCGCCCGCAACACCCCCGGCACCGTCGCCGTCCGAGACCCGAAGGACGCGGACGGGCCAATACTCCAGGTCGCGCCAGGGGGGTGGCGCCGACGGTGCCGCCGCAGCCGGGGTCTGGACAGCCTTCCTCCGCCTTACTGACCGGCTCCCAACCTGAACCCCATGGCCGAGGCGCCGCGCGCCGGCCCGTCGAGATTCGACCGACAACTCAGAACAAGCCGTCCTGCGCGCTGGGTCCACGCTTGAACTCCTTTATCGGAAGGGTGAGTTCGCCCTCTCCTGCAGGTCCCTCGACAGGAAGCAGCTCCCACCCCCGCATCAATCGCGTATCCAGCACAACGACCCCACGCCCGGCCACCAGATGCAGATCCGGCCCGGCCGCCGCAACCAACCGCCCGCTCACCGTCCCACCTGCGACAAGCTCGGTCACCTCCCCCACGGCGACCGGGACATTCGTGAGCCCGAAAACACCCGCGTGATCGACCGGTTGGCAGGGCTCACGGGCGAGTGACTCCGGCCAGCCGTCCAGTGCGAGCGCCCGCCCGTGCAACTCCTCGACCTCAGCCGCCCGCTCCGCAGCGGCCCCCGGCAACCCGGACCGCACCGCCCGCTTCTCGGCGTACGGAATCCGGTCGGGCACCCGGAGCGCGGCCCGCAGCAACTCCTCGGTGCGCCGCGCCGCCATCAGCGGCCCCACCCCCAGCCAGCTGAAGCACACCGCACCCTGCTCAAGCAGCCGGGCGGAGCCCCGCTCTTCGGCGGTGATCCCGACCTTGACCATGCCGGGTCCGAACCACGCCAGATACACGTGGTACGGCCGCGGGTCGTCCGCGATCGTGTCGGCGGCCACCGAGTGCGCCCGGTCCAGCCGCGCACACTCCTCGCACCGCGCCCCCGTACTCCGCCCCGGCACGACCGCCCGCACCGGACACGCATGTCCCCGCGCTCCCACACACGTCCGCACACCCCCGTCCGCGACCCCGAAGGCCACCCGTTTCCCCCACGGCAGCGAGCTCACCCGCCCGCCGTCCCACACCAGCACGGGGCCGTCCCCCGACCACCGCAGTCCCGTGCATTTCCATGACTGTGCCATCGCTCACGAGCGTAAGCGGGGGCACTGACAACGGCCTGGCGCGGCGGGAAGGGGATACCGCCCACGTCACCACAGGCGCGGTCACCGGAATCCTCAACCGCCTGGAACGCGCCGGCCACGTCACCCGCCGTCCCGACCCGGCGGACCGACGCCGGGTCCGCGTGACCGCCCTGTCAGACGCGGAGGTCCGCGCCTACGAGGTCTACGAGGTCTACGAGGTCTACGAGCCGTACTACGCCCGCCTGGACACACTCAAGGAAACCGCCATGAAGCCGCTCCTGCCCTCCCAGCCGAGCACCACCACGGACGAACAACCTCGCCGAGGAGCACCACCATGGACGAACGACCTCGCCCCGCTGCTCGCCGCCTGGGACCTGGCAGACCCTGCTGCACACCCGGCCCTCGCCGACCCCGAGTGGCGGCATCTGCTGGACGAGATCGCCCACCCCCGCACCACCCAGGGGTTCCACTGCCCGGCGGCCGCCGCTTGAACTCGTCCAGCTGTGTCCGCCATCTGTGTCGGTGTCAGATCCCGAAAAGCACGAGGCCCCGGAGGAATCCTTCGGGGCCTCAAATGCGTGTGAAATCAACAGGATTCGGGCCTGCTACGGGCCGGAGCAACGATGCCCGGTTCCCCCGGTTGAGCGTCATTGCCCCCGTATGCCAGCTCCGAAGAGCGCGGCGGCACATATCGGATTAGCCTCCCAAATGAGCGCCCAGTGGATCTTTGATGTGCGCTCCATTCACCCAAGGAGGAGTCATGCGCAAGCTTCACAAGGCCGCTGTCGCGGCCGCCATCCTCGGTAGCTTCACCTTCATAGCCACCGGCACCGCCACCGCCCAGCCCGCGATCCTCATGCATGAAGGCGGCGGATGCAGGTCCCACGACCTGAACGTCGACATCCTTGGCCAGGTCGGGCTGCTCAACGGCCTGCTGGGCAATGCGCTCAATGGCGAGGGCAACGCGGGCGGCCAGAACAACCACGTCGGCTCCAGTACCTGCGAATAGGTGGCCACCGATCGCGTCACGTAGCTGACCGACTTGGGTCTCGGCGCCCGGAGCACAGCTCCGGGCGCCGAGCGCTTTCTCCGCCCACGGGTCACCGCCCCCCTGAAACGCAAGAGGCCCCGGAAAGATCCGGGGCCTCTTGCCTTTGTGCCGTCGTCGCCGCCGGGACTGTCGTCAAACAGATGCCCCTGGTCCCGGCGGGCTCAAGTCCCGTACCGACCTTGGGCAGAAGGCCTTGCGCAGAAGGCCGTGCGCAGAAGACCGTGCGCAGAAGACCGTGCGCAGAAGACCGTGCGCAGAAGACCGCAGACCAGCAGACCGCAGACCAGCAGTCGGTTCCAGATACCGCGCGGCGTTCGACGGCGACGGCGCCGGGGATGCCGACCTCGGGTGCGGCGCCGATGACCTCGGCGGAGGGCACCGCGAGGGCGGGGCGCACGGCCTTGCCGCCGTCGGCGTCGTTTCAAGCCGAGTTCCCCCGGCGGGACCTGGCCCGCAGGAACAGCGCCCCCGCCGCCGCGGCGAGGAGCGTGCCGCCCACGGTCCAGGCCGCCACGCTGAGGCGCGACGACCCGAAGGGAAAGGCCTGCTCCGTGGAGCATGCCTTTCCCCGGGCTGCGCCGGCGATGCGCAGCCGGGCCCATGGCTTGTCGTGGCCGCTCTGGCCGACGTCGTGCCGGTAGACGACGTAGAGGCCGGGCGCGGCGTCGCACCTGAGGGTCGTGGTGGCGGTCAGGACGGCCTTGGCGCCGCGCAGGACGGGGCGGTCGGTGAAGGCGCGGGAGCTGAGGCCGATGTCCCCGTCCGCCCCCTCGTCGTCGTTGTCGGTGATCGTGATGCGCTTGCCGGCCAGGAAGGTCCGCACGTCCCACTCCGACTGGGGCCAGGTGGCGTCCGGGGCCCAGCGCTCCTCAAGGCCGGGCCGGGGCAGCTTCTTCACCTTGTCGTGGCAGGCCCGGCGGGCGGCCTCGTCGGCCGGCTCGACGCGCACCCGCGCCCAGCGGAACGGATGCTCGTCCGGGCCCACGTCTCCGGCGCCGCGCCGCAGGACCGGATAGGTGCCGGGCCTGGCCTCGCAGGCGATGGTGACGGTGGTGGTCAGCAGCGGATCCATCATGCGCAACTTGCCTGTCGCGAGGAACACGGACGAGCGCATGGTGTCGCCGTACTGCGCCTCGCCCCGCTCGGCATCGACGGACAGCGAATCCCCGGGCCGCACCGACCTGACGCTTCCGTACCTGAGCGATGCCGTGGGCTGCGAGACCGAGGCTGAGACCGAGAGCGAGACCGAGGCTGAGCCCGAGAGCGAGACCGAGGCTGAGCCCGAGGCCGCAGCCGGTCCGGCCGCCAGAAGGGGCAGCAGAAGCGGGAGCGCCGCCCACGCGGCGGTACGGAATCTGTCCATCACCGCTGCCTGTCCTGTCTTTTGACGTTGTGCCGGACAGCACCGCGGGGTCAGCATGCCGGCCGCCTTGATTGTCGAACTTGCGTACGGTCGAACGAGGCCCGGCATCACGCACCATGCTCGGCATCACTCACCGTTCGGCTGACTCCAAGACGGAAAGACACCTTGTTGCGTTCCGGATCCACAGCCGGACGTCGGTGTCGACGCCGTTCATCCGGCCCGCCCGCTGTCATGCCCCTGCCTTGCCCGTGCTACGTTGCGCCCCTTGATCGTGAAGGTTGTGTGGGGGGCCTTTCATGAAGCTGGCGCGATTCTCGCCGCCGATCGTTGCAGCGCTGCTCGGGGGACTGACGACTGTCATCGGCCCCGGCGCGGTCGGCTCGTACGCGGCAGCGTCGGACATACCGCTGCCGATCGCGCACTTCGCGCACATGGTCGTGGACGAGCCGCACGGACACCTGTTCATCAGCGGCGGCGCCGGCACGGACGGCATTCTCGTCACCGACCTCGACGGCGGGAACCCGACGGTGATCAGTGGTGAGCCGGGTGCCACCGGTCTCGCCCTCTCCGACGACGGCTCCGCGCTGTACGCGGCCCTCCCGGACCAGGACGCGATCGCGGCGATCAACACGGAGAAGCTGACCGAGTCGGCCCGTTACGGCACGGGCGCGGGCACCCATCCGGACTCACTGGCCGTCGCCGGGGGCACCCTCTGGTTCGGCTACGGCACAGCAGACGCCGGCGGCATCGGATCCGTCGACGGAGCCGGTACGGTCACTTTGCGTCAGGATTCCGGAAGTTGGGCGGCAGCGCCCATGCTGGCGACGACCCCGACGCCCTCCGGCGTACTCGCGGCCGCCGTGCAGACGGGCGACACCTCCGCCTTCGTCACGTACCGGGCCGAGGGCGGTGCGCTGACCCGGCAGGCCGCGAAGGCGCTGCCCGTCCCCGACCTGAGCGACTTCGCGGTCACGGCGGACGGGCTGCATCTGGCGGTCCCGTCATTTCAGGGCGCGACCGCCAATCGGTACCGCACTTCGGATCTGGCGGTTGACGGGCAGTTCGCCATGGGGGTGTACGGCAAGGCTGTCGCCGTGGCCCCGGACGGGACCATGGCCAGTGGCGACCGCGGATTCGTGACGTTTCCAGAAACGGGGGAGGGCTACTACACCGAGTACTCCTACGCCCGGGAGCTGAACTCCGCCGCACACGACCTCGCCTGGGCACCGGACGAGAGCCGGGTCTACGGCGTGGCCGTAGACGCCTCCGGGGGATCACCGACGCTCCACATCTCTCGTAACCCGGAAATCGCGCCGGTCACGCTCTACGAAAGCTGGACCATTCCGCTTGCCCCCGGCGAGGCCTACTCGTTCGTGGTGTCGCCCGATTCGACCCTCAGCCTCGGCGCCGGAGAATCCCTGCTTCCCGGCACCGTGCACATCACGCGCTACGACGACGCCGATCCGGACGGCGTGCTCGTCCCGGACCCGACAGTCAGCCCGGCAAGGATCCCGGTCAGCTTCTTCGGCTCCTACCGCGTCGACGGCACGGCTCCCCTCACCGGTCAACTAAGCTTCCGCGTCGACTACTCCGGAAGTGGCCACTACGGACCGGCCGGCCGCACCTTCGACATTCCGGTGGCCAAGTACGCGCCCACCGTGGCGCTGGCCGCCCCCTCCTCCGCCGAGCGTGCCGCACCGCTGACCGTCACCGGTCACCTCACCTGGCCGCACGCGCATGTGACAACCGGCGCGGTCCACGTCGTCAAGACCGACCTGGCGCACCCCTCCGGCTACTCGGTGGGCACCGTGCCCGTCGCCGCCGACGGCAGCTTCGCCTTCCACGACACCCCGCAGGCCGGCGGCGCGAACACGTACGCCTTCACGTACGACGGTGGCACCTCCTACCTCCCGGTCACGGCGTCGGCGAAGGCGCAGGTGTCCCGGGCGACTCCGACCCTGAGTGTGGCGACCGACGCGAAGTCGTATCACTCCGGCGCGACCGTCAAGGTCACGGCACATCTGGGGACCACGTACAACTCCCGCTCCGTGACGCTGTACGACCAGCCCGCGGGCAAGTCGCGGACGCCGCTCAAGAGCGGCACGGTCGACGCGCACGGGAACCTCGTCGCGTACTACAAGATCACCCGCAACACCGTTCTCAGCGCGGCCTTCGCGGGGGACTACCGCTACGCGCCGCGCACGGTGACCACCCGTGCGACACTCACGCCGACGGTCCGGACGCAGGTGCAGTGGCCGCTCTCGACCACCCGCATCGGATCCACCACCTACCAGGTCTTCTACAAGTCCGAAGTCAACATGGGCTTCAACCTGCAGGTCACTCCCCGTCAGTCCGGCGACTGTATGTCGGTGTACGTCGAGCACTACTACTCCGGAACCTGGCACCACGTCACCTCGCAGAGCTGCGTGCCCTTGTACTCCGACGGCTGGTACGGCTACAGCCGGGCTCTGAAGCTCTTCGCGGACAACGGCCACTACCGCATCCGCGGCCACAGCACACCGCCGGCCGAGGGCGCACAGACCGGCAGCGTATGGAGCCAGTGGACCTATCTCACCGTCCGCCCCGGCAGCCCCTCGTGAGACGCCCCAGCCACTGGCCCGTCGACTTTCGAGGGGCTGCCGGGCAACTCACGTGCTTCGTCTACGTACTTGGGCCCGCAGCTCCTTCAGGCTGTCGTGGAACGCGTTGCGGCGGGTTTTGGCCGAGGTTCAGCGAGAGGTCGAGTCGGGCGCGTTGCCCCTGTAGTGGTAACGCACCCGCTTGCGCAGGTTGTGAGTGCTGGTCCGGTTCGCCATGTACCGCGGGGCTATGCCGACATGGAGCAGACGCCCGGCGTCCAGGTCCGGGTGGGGCCCACACGTTCGTCCGCCTGGGCACACAGCGCGCCGCCTTAGATCGGGTCGGCGACGCCTCGGCAGGCAATGACGGCAACGAACGTGACGACGATGACGGTTCAGCCGGAGTGGCCGCCGCAAGCCAGCAGCGGTTGCCGTCAGACATTGCCGTCAGCCCAAAAACCAGAGGCCCCGTCGATCTCTCGACGGGGCCTCCGGCCTGCTGTGCACTCGGCAGGATTCGAACCTGCAACCTTCTGATCCGTAGTCAGATGCTCTATCCGTTAAGCTACGAGTGCTTGTTTTGTTTTTCTGCCGGTCCTGGTCCTTTCGGCCCGCTCGCGGCGACAGGAAGAACATTACATGACTGCCGCCGCCATGTGAAATCCGTTTGGTCTACCCCTTGTGACCTGCGGAAACGACGTTTCAGGGCTAGGGCTTGATCACCTGCTCGAAGTCATAGCGGCCCTCCGGCTGCAGTCGGACGAGTGCCATCGGCTTGTTGTGCGGGTTGCCGTCGGAATCGAGCTGGATCGGGCCGGTGACTCCGGATGCCGTCACTCCGGTGACCAGCTGGCTCAGGGCGCTCTCGGCGTTCACCGTGGCGGAGCCGTCGTCGCCGGCCGCCTGGTGGATGGCGACGCCGAGGGTCCAGACGGCGTCGTGGCCGAGGGTCGCCTGGCCGTCCTGGAGCTCGTCCTCGCCGGTGCCGCCGAAGGTCCGGCGGTAGAGGTCGAGGAAGCCGGGGTAGGGATTGTCGGCCTTGCGGTACAGCTTGTCGGCCAGTTCGGGATGTCCGAGAGCCGTGTAGAACGCCGTCACCCGGCTCACCGCCCAGTCCCGCTGGAACTGCTTGACCGTCGCGTCGCCGGTTTCGGCGCCGTAGTACACGCCCACCGCGTCGTCGCCGGTCAGGACCGTCACGGGGCAGCGGCGGCCGGCCGCCGACATGGCGATGATGAAGCCGCGGAGGTTGGCCCCTCGCCCCGCGAAGAAGATCGCGTCGGGCTTCTGGTAGCAGACCTGCTGGGCGACCGCCGAGAAGGCGTTGCTGATGCCGTCGATCCCGGAGGCGTACTGCACCTCGCTGTCCATGAGAGCGAGCCCTTTCGTCCGGGCCGCCGTCATGAAGTCCTTGTAGAGGGAGGTGTTGTAGATGTCGTCCTCGTTGCGGTCCCGTATGACCAGCACCTTGTAGCCGTGCTTCGCCTTCTGCCGGCCGGCCAGATAGGCCGCCGCCCCGCTCGCCTGGTCGCTGTTGGGCGCGGAGACACGGAAGAAGCCCACCTTGCTCGACGAGCTCAGGCCGTCCGCCGTCACCGTCGCGCCCATCATCGGGACGTTCGCCAGGCGCAGCGCGTCCACCGCCTTCAGCGTCCCGCCCCGGCTCGTGCCGAAGCCCGCGACCGCCACGAGATGGTCCTTGCCCCCGTGGGCCATGGCGATCAGCTGGTCGGTCAGCGGCTTCCACTGCTCCGAGCGCTCCCCGATGTTGGCCACGAGCAGCCGGATCTGGGGGAGGTCGCCGACTCCGCCGAGCTGGTTGTCGTTCAGCTGCCGCTGGGCCAGGTAGGCCCCCTTCAGCTCCTCGAGGACCTGGTACTTGGCCGACTCGTCGCTCGGGTCGGAGGAGAGCGGTTCGACGTAGGCGACGCTGACCCACTTGCGGCCGGACTTCGCGACTCGCCGGTTCTCGTCCCTGATCTTGTCCATGACGGGCTTCAGCGAGTCGCGGAAGGCGTACGACCCGTCGCTCACCCCGATGCACTCGTCGCGGGGACCGGTTTTTTTCACTCCCGGTCCGCACTCGTCCATCTCGTGGGTGACCTTCTGGAACACGAAGACGCCGATCACGACGAGCACCAGTAGGCCGGCCCCCCAGGGCCACTTGCGGCGTGGCGGCCGGGTCGGCCGGCGGATGTCGTCCGGGTTGCTGCCGCTCACCAGGGTTTCCTCTCGTACTGTTTGGCCCGCTCACGGAAGACGAACAGGTCGTTCGCGTCCCGGGCCAGCCTCCGCAGCGCTCTGAAGTCCTCGGCGATGTCGCCGTACAACTCGGCGTAGGGGTCGCCGAACGGGTCCTCGTACAGCTCGACGCACGGATCGGTGCGCGGATGCGTGGTGATCCAGCCGGCCACCAGCAGCCTGGTGATCACCTGGCGGGCCTCGTCGCCCACCGCCCCGCCCACCAGCCGCTCGTATCTCGCCCGGGCCGGCTCGGGCAGGCCGCCCCGCCAGCGCGCGGGCGCGCGCTGCAGCCAGGACAGGTCCGCGCACCACTCGTCGGCCGGTACGGTGCCGAACCGCCGCCGCAGGTAGTCGACCGCGCCGGCGACGTCCTCGCACGCCAGGTCGTAATAGGCCCGCGTACGCTCGTCGCGGGCCGCGGCCCGGAGGGTGTGGCACGCGTTCTCCCACGGCCCCGCCCCGGGGTCCCCGGGCGCCGCGTCGAGCAGACGCAGCAGCAGAAAGCGCACGACCGGCTGGGCCACGTCCGTGGCGACCGCCTCGTACCAGTTGCGCGCCGCGAGGCTCGGCAGCAGTCCCGGCGCGGCCTCCGCCTGGTCGGGTGTCAGGGCGGCGGCGGTGCTCGGCAGGGCCCGCCACAGCGCGGTCTCGAGGTGGGGCAGCAGCCGGTCGAGGACCTGGTCCGCGGCGGTCAGCGCGAGGTCGAGGCCGGGCACCGTCCCCGGCAGGGCCAGGCACTGCCGGACCCTGGTCTCCCAGTCCGTGTCGGCGGGGAAGCGGCCCAGCGCCTCCAGCACCACGCCGGTGGCCGCGGGCTGGCCGCGGGTGGCCCCGTGGACCACCCACCCCAGCCACTCCGCCTGGTCGGGTGTCTCGGGCTGCCGCGCCCTCTCGGGCAGCGCCTTGAGCACCGCGCCCGCGTGGTGCAGCACCTCGTCGCGGTTCAGGTCCCGCAACCAGCCGACGTGCAGGCCCCGTACCCGGACCGGCTGGAAAACCGTTTCATCCGGCCAGCTCCCGGTGCGGTAGTCCAGCACCGCGGACTGTGTCCCCTCCTCCCGTCGGGCCAGTGTCTCCGGCCGGGTGCGGGCGCCGGCCACGACGAGCAGCGGATCGGTGTGCTCCCGGGCGGCACGGGACTCGAGCAGCAGCCTCAGCAGCCGGTTGCCCGCCTCGTGATCGACGTTGTCGAGCAGCAGCAGGCAGTGCGCGGTACGGCGTCTTCGGCCACGTCTGTCTGTGTACGCCGCGCGCAGATCGGCCAGGAAGGCTCGCATCAGCAGCGCCTCCGCCTCGTCCCGCTGCACGGACGGGCCGTTGAAAAGCCGGTTGACCCGCACCAGGAAGTCCATGGCCGCGTGGTTGTGACCCGCTTCGCGGGCGGCGTGGGAGACCCTGCGGCGGATCTCGACCGCCGCGCGGATGCGCTGGCCGCCGCGGATGACCGGGATGACCTGGGTGACCCAGGCCGGCACCCCGCCGATCGCCGTGGCGACCCCCTGGATCAGCGGCTGGAGTTTCTCGTACGCGTACTCCTGCTGCCCGTTGGGCTCGAAGGCCGCGCGCATCTCCTGCACGGCCCGCTCCCGGGACTGCGTACTGACGCCGGTGACGACGGCCATGAGCAGCACGCTGAAGGAGGGGAACACCAGCGGGGGATAGTCGTCCTTGACCTCCTGGAGCTTGAAGACCAGCTCGGTCAGGGCGTCGAAGAAGGACTTGCTCTGGCCCTCGGGCGTGGCGGCGGCCAGGTCGGCCGAAGCCAGAGGGAGCCGCTGTCCCCAGTGTTCGAGATGGCGCAGCAGGGAGCTCTTCCCGCTGCCGTGCGGACCGAGCAGCAGCAGAGCGGGCGGGGTGGCCAGGCGCGGCCCCGGTTCCCAGTCCACCTGCTCGTCGACGTAGCGGCGTATCGCCTGGTCTCGGGCGGACCGCCCGGGCCACTCCGGCATGGCACACTCCCCCCGGCATGCGCATCCGTCACATATCTGTGTGATGCCCCAGACTGCATCAATCACCTTGTATGACAACCGGTTTCCCCGTTTTCACCACGAGCCACACACAGATCCGGTAACACCGTGAAAACGACTCAGGGAGTCCATGCCGATCGGCATGGACTCCCTGAGTGGAAAGCGGAGGCGGAGGGATTTGAACCCTCGATGGGATTGAAGTCCCAAACCGCATTAGCAGTGCGGCGCCATAGACCGGACTAGGCGACGCCTCCAGCACAGCCGCCCGCGCGAGCGCGAGTGGTGCGTGCAGATGATGACACAGTCGAGCGTGGTGTCACCAATCGACTCCCACGGTACTAGGCAGGCGGGCCGCAGAGCAAAGTCCTTTCGGTCCGTGCCGACCCGTCCGTGCCGAGCCGGAGGGTGGGGCGTTAGACAGGGCATGTTCGCTCGGATTCTCGTGGTCGCCACCACCGCCGTCGCCTCCGTCGCGCCCGCCGCCGCCCACGCCGATGTCGGCCGCCCCGCCCCTGCCCCGCCGCCCGTACAGGACGAGGACCGGGCCGGCGACCACCTCACCGTCACCGTCCGGCACGCGGGCGACGGTACGGACGGGACGTTCGAGCTCCAATGCCATCCCGGAGGCGGCGACCATCCCGATGTCAGCGGTGCGTGCGAGACGCTCGATCGTGTCGCCCGGTGGGGCAGGGACACCTTCGCCCCCGTCCCCGAGGGCAGCGTCTGCACCATGCAGTACGGCGGGCCCGCCACCGCGCATGTCACCGGGAGGTGGGCCGGGCGACCCGTCGACGCGTCGTACGACCGCAGTGACGGGTGTCAGATCGGCCGGTGGGACCGGCTTGTGCCGTTGCTGCCCGATCTGCGGCCCCAGGGGCAGCCGTAGGGACGTAGGGACTCGCACAGGGTTTCTCCCGGGGAAACCCAGAACTCCGTAAGGGTCCGGCGAAGGTCTCGCGAAGCCCTGCGCAGGCCAGAGGATGCGGGCACACGTTCTACTTCAACTCGTCGTGCGACCTCCCTCTCATCCGGCGTCGCGAGCGCAACCACTGCCCGTAGACTCCCTCGCGTGACACGTCGCGGGCCGGTTGGCAAGATGGCCCGAGCGGTCGGCAAGGTGCGGTAACAGGGAGGAAGCGTCTCGTGAGCAGCAGGCCATCCCGAGGCGCTGCTCGCCTCGCAGCCATACTCGACGCGCTTCCCGATGCGTTGGTGCTGGTCAACGCCAATGGGACCGTCGTCAACGCGAACACGATCGCGCTCGAGGCCTTTGAAGCGCCCGGGACCGCGCTGGTGGGTCGGGGGCTCCTCGATCTGCTGCCGCAGTTCGACTCCAAGCTGATCCCGGGGTCCATGCGGCGGCCCGATCACATGGACCCCGCAGGGCGGACCAAACCCACCCGGATGATCGCGCGGCGGACCGACGGGGTCGAGTTCCCCGTCGAGGTCACCAGCGCCAACCTCGAGAACGGGCAGCAGGCCTACGACGGTTACGGCTACAGCGGCGACGAGCTGCTGATGCTCGTCGTACGCGACCTGACCGGGACGGTGGACACCGAGGCCGAGCTGGCGCGTTCGCAGCGGCAGACCGAGATGATCCTTCGGGCCGCGTCCGAGGGTGTGGTGGGGACGGACACGGACGGGCGGATCGTGCTCGTCAATCCGGCCGCCGCTCAGATACTGGGTTATCGGGCCAGTGATCTGGGTGGCAAGGAGCTGCACGGGCTCGTGCTGCATTCGCGTGCCGACGGTTCCCCGTTCCCGTACGAGGAGTCGCCGCTCGCCGACACCCTGCGCTCCGGGCGCAAGCACCGGGTGCGCGGGCAGGTGCTGTTCTCCAAGGGCGGGGACAAGGTCTCCGTCGATCTGACCACCGCGCCGGTGCGCGACGGGGACCAGCTCGTCGGCGCCGTGATGACCTTCGCCGACCGGCGGCCGTACGACTCGCTCGCCGAGGAGAAGGCCGCGGTCGAGAAGCGGCAGGCGGAGGAATTGGAGCGGATCGAGGAGGAGCATGCCTCCGAGCTCACCGCTCTGCGCCAGAAGCACGTCACCGAGGTCGAGGAGCTGCGGGAGCAGCACGACGAGGAGCTCGCGGCGGGCGAGGACCGGTATGCCGCGCTCGGTGAGCGGGAGAAGGACCGGTACGAGGCGCTTGCCGCGCGGCACGATCAGCTGCTGACGCTGCTGGGGCGGTCGCTCCGCGGACCCCTGGACGAGCTGCGGCGCGAGCTGGCCGCCCTCGCCGCCGACGACGCCGGGCAGCTGTGGCCCGAGGCCAATCAGGTGCTGCACCACCTGTCGGCGGGCTACTCACGGATCACCACCCTCATCGACAACGTCCTCGGCTATCAGCTGATCGACGCCGGGAGCGAGCAGATCACTCGTACGAAGGTCATGCTCGACGCCGTCGTCGCCGCCGGTGTCGACGGGGCCGTCGAGCTGATCGGGCCAGGCCGGGTGCAGTTCGCCGTGCACGCGCCGCCCATCGAGGCCGAGGTCGACCCCCAGCGCCTGGCGAGCGCGCTCGCCCACCTGGTCGCGGACGTCGCCGGTGTCGACGCGACCGGCAACGCGCCCGTGTCGACGGGCGGTTACATGGACAACACGGTCGTCGTGGCCGCCGCCCAGCGCGGTGAGGTCGTACGGATCGAGGTGCGCGGGCCGTATGCCGGGGGAGACCCGGTGCACGAGCCGATCGTGCGCGGGATCGTGCGGGCACATGGCGGGGTGCTGCAGACGCACGAAGTGCCCGGGATGAGCGGCAGCTCGTATGTGCTGGAGGTGCCCATCGGGGGCGGGGCCGGAGCCGTCGCGGCCGACGTCCCGATCGAGATCCCGGGTGCCGAGCCCCACGAGGGTGCCGGCTCCGATCAGACCTCCGGTGGCGGACGGCGGCATGGACGGCGGTCCTCCGTCGACGCGTTCCTGGACAGCGAGGTGCCGGGCGAGTCCGGTGACCCGGCGGAGGCCGGTGACGCGGAGGGCGGCGTGCCCACCGGGCGGCGTCGCAGGCGGGCGGTCGAGGAGTCGGCGGCCGCCGCGGCCTCGGCCGCGGGTGCCCTGGAGCTTTCCGGCGGTACCGGGCGGCGGCGCGGGCGGGCGGCCGAGGGCGCCGGTGACGGTGTCTCCGAGGGTGCCGTCGTCATGGCCGGTGAGCATGGCGCCGGGACCGCGGCCGTCGGTACGGGGCTGGGCGGGACCGTTCCTCCGCAGGGCGTGCCCGCGCCCGGCGGGCGGCGCGCGCGACGTGACGGCGGTGAGCAGCGGGCCCTGCCTGCGGCGCTTCCCGCGGGCCCCGTGTCGGCCGAAGAGCCGGTCCCGGCCGACGGGGCCGCGCACCCGCAGAACGCCGAGAACGCCGAGCCGACCGGGCGCCGTCGCCGTGCCCTGGCCGCCGCGAACGACCGTGCCGCCGCGCAGGAGGCGGCTCCCCGTTCCGTGTTCGCCCTGCCTCCGGCGGAGGCGGACCGGGCCCCCGCCGCGGGTATGCAGGGGCAGACGCCGGTGCCTGGGCAAGCACCGGTGCCTGGGCAAGCACCGGTGCCTGGGCAAGCGCCCGTACCGGCGCAGGGGCAGTCCCCGGTTCCGGTTGCCGGGCAGCCGCAGGTTACTGGGCAGCCGCAGGTTCCCGGCCAGCCCCAGGTTGCCGCGCAGCCGCACGTTCCCGGCCAGCCCCAGGTTCCTGGTCAGCCGCAGCTTGCCGGGCAGCCGCAGGTTCCCGGACAGGCGCAGGTTCCCGGGCAGGGTGGCCAGGATGCTTCCGGGGACGCCCTGATCGACGACGGTCGGCATGACGCCGTTCCGCACGACCAGTCCGGCGATCACACTCCGCCGCAGCCGCACCCCACGAGCGCGCCCACGGGCCGTCGTCGCCGTGCCGTGGCGCATCCGGGTGTGCAGGAGGCCGGCGTTCAGACCGCCGGGCAGGGGGTGCCGGTGCAGCAGCCCGCGCCCGTTCCCGCACAGGCGGCTCCCGCACAGCCGGCTCCCGCGCAGAACGGGGCCGGCCAGGTCGCACCGGCCGCCGCCGCTCAGGCGCTTCCCGTGGCTCCGGTGGAGGCGGGCGCCGGTCAGTCCACCCCGGCCCCCGGCACCCCGCGCCCTCCGGAGGCCTCCGCGGCACAGGGTCAGACCCCGGCACGTCCCGCCCAGCCTCTGCCCGCGGAAGCAGCCGCCGCTCCGGCCGACCTCGTCGACCCGAACTCCACGCAGAGCCAGGCGATCAGCGTGCGGACCCTGGGGCAGGGAGTGCCGTTCACGCGGCAGGCCGCGCAGGTGCAGCAGCCTTCGGCCACGCCCGCGCCGAACAACCCGAACGGTTCCGGCCGGCGTCGCAAGCTGGGTACGCGGACCGACGCCGCCGTCCCGGCCCTGGAGCAGGCGGCCCGTCCGCACCCGGCGGCCGACCAGGCCTCCGTACCGGCGCAGCCGCAACCGTCCATGGCCGGGCAGTCGCGGCTGGCGCAGGTGACCGAGGGCTCCGGGCGGTCGTACGCCATAGGGGCGCCCGACGAGAACGCCGCCGAGGGGCCGGAGCCGCTGGACGGTCCCGGTGGGGCCGTGGAGATCGCGGACACCCCCCGGCCGCAGCCGATGGACGACGAGCTGCCGCCGGAGCCGCTCGACAACCCGCGGCGGCTGCTGGTGTGGCCCGCGCCGGACGTGACGACCCAGCAGGCGCTGAGCGATCGTGGCTACCGGCCCGTGATCGTTCAGTCGCGCGAGGAGGTCGACGCGCAGATCGCGGCTTTCCCCGCCGCGTTGTTCGTGGACCCGCTGACCGGACCGATCACGCGGACTGCGCTGCAGTCGCTGCGGCAGGCGGCGGTGGCGTCCGAGGTGCCGATCATGGTGACCGCGGGGCTCGGGCAGGCGACGCGCGAGGCTGCGTACGGCGCCGACCCTGCCGTACTCCTGAAGGCGCTCGCGCCGCGGGACAGCGAGCAGCATCCGCCGCGGGTGCTCTTGATCGAGGAGCACGCGGAGATCGCGCTGGCGCTGACCGCGACGCTGGAGCGGCGCGGGATGCAGGTGGCGCGGGCCGCGAGTGACGCGGACGCGGTGACGCTGGCGGGGCAGCTCAGGCCCAACCTGGTGGTGATGGACCTGATGCAGGTACACCGGCGCCAGGCCGGGATCATCGACTGGCTGCGGGCGAACGGGCAGCTCAACCGCACCCCGCTCGTCGTCTACACCGCCGCCGTCGACCAGGCCGACCTGCCGCGGCTGGCCTCCGGCGAGACCGTCCTGTTCCTCGCGGAGCGCTCCACGAACGACGAGGTGCAGAGCCGGATCGTGGACCTGCTGTCGCGGATCGGGACCAACTAGCCGTCGGTGAGGGCTATTTCGCGACGAGTCTGCGTGCCGCCTCCTTGATCGAGGTGCGCAGTCGGTCGCGGTCGGTGTCGTCGGTGCCCGCGAGGATGCGGCGCATCTGCGGGACGACGACGGCCCAGTTGGCCAGCGCGGTCAGCAGAAGGAGCAGGTCGCGGGGCGGGATGGCGTCGGAGATGACACCGCGGGCCTGGCCGTCCTGCAGAGTCGCCACCTTGCGGCGGTAGTGCTCCTGGCGCTCGGCCTCGTCCGGCAGGTCGGTGGTGCCGTACTCCAGGCCCTCCCAGAAGAGCAGGCGCAGCACCTCCGGGTGGGCCTCGTGGTAGTCCATCAGGCGGTCGATCCAGCCCTCGATGTCGTCCGGGTCTACGGGGACGGCCGCGGCCAGGTCGAGCATGACCTTCCCCAGGACCTTGGTGAACAGGTCCGCCTTGTTGCCGAAGTAGGCGTAGATCAGCTGCTTGTTGGCCCTGGCCGCGGCGGCGATGCGGTCGATGCGGGCGCCCGCGATGCCGTGGGCGGCGAACTCGGCGACCGCCGCCTCGAAGATCCGGGCCCTGGTGGCCTCGGGGTCTCTGACTGCCATGGGGGCAGGGTACCGCTCCGGGTCAGGTAACCAACTATTTGGTTGACAGGGAATCGGCGGGTGATGCACGGTGTTCTCCTTCCAACCAACCAGTTAGTTGTTAGAGCTGGCTCGAAGGAACCCGAAGGAATTCGAAGGAGTCCGTCCGCTCATGCCGTCCACAACCGCAGCGCAACCGGTCCGGACCGCCACCCCGGAGCCGCCAGTCGCGTCCCGCCTGCTCCTGCCCCTCATCGCCCTGTGCACCGCCGTCACGGCAGCCAACATCTATCTCGCGGCGCCGCTGCTCCCCCTCATCGCCCACGACTTCGGCTCGACTCCCTCGGCGGTCGCCTGGATCGCCTCGGTCGCGCAGTTCGGCTACGCCGCCGGGCTGCTCTTCTTCGCCCCGCTCGGCGACAGTGTGAACCGGCGCCGCCTGGTCGCCGTCCTGTCCCTGGTCACCGCGGCGGCCCTGGCCGTCGGTGCCACGGCCGCCGGGACCATCGCGCTCGCGGCCGCCGTGCTGGTCGCCTCCGCGGCCACGGTGGTCCCCCAGCTCCTCGTCCCGCTGGTCGCCGCCCGCGCCCCCGCCGACCGCCGCGCCCGCCATGTCGCCGCCGTCATCTCCGGCCTGTTCACCGGCATCGTGGCCGCTCGGGTGCTCGGCGGCCTGGTCGGCCAGGCCTTCGGCTGGCGTACGGCCTTCGTGGGCGCGGCGGCGCTGACCGCCGTACTGGGGCTCGCGACGGCGCTCGTCCTCCCCGCGGAGACGCCCCGTCGCCAGGGCTCGCTCTTCTCGGGCCTCGCCGCCATGCCGTCCGTCGTGCGCCACTCGCCCGACCTGTGGCGCGCGTGCGTACGCCAGGCGGGGATGTACGGCGCCTGGAGCGCCCTGTGGACCTCGCTCGCCCTGCTGCTGACCGGCGAGTCCTACGGCCTGTCCACCGCGACCGCCGGTCTGTTCGGCCTCTTCGGACTCACGGCGAGCGCGGTGGCGCCGCTGGCCGGCCAACTGGTCGACCGCTTCGGCGCCGCCAAGGTCGTACGGTCCGCGTATCTGCTCGCCGCCGTGTCCGTGCCGCTCTTCTGGCTGGGCGGGCACATGATCGCCGCCCTGTTCGCCGCCGCGATCGCGGTCCACGCGGCCCTCGTCGCCTCGCACGTCGCCAACCAGACCCTCGCCCTCACCACGACCTCGACCCCGGCCACCGCCAACAGCGCCTACGTCGTCGCGGGTTTCGCAGGCGGCGCCAGCGCCTCGGCCCTGGCCGGCCTCGCCTTCGGCCACTGGGGCTGGGGCGGAGTGTGCGCGGTGGCGGGGCTGTGGCTGGTGCTGGGGTGGGGGACCACCGCCGTACGGCGGCGCGGCTGAGCTCGGCGGTGACGGCTGCTGCCGCCGTACGGCGGTGACCACTGTCGTACGACGGTGACCGCTGACGCACGGTGGTGACGGCTGCTGCTGTACGACGGTGACCGCTGACGCACGACGGTGACGGCTGCTGCTGTACGACGGTGACCGCTGACGCACGGCGGTGACGGCTGCTGCTGCTGCTGTACGACTGTGACCGCTGACGCACGGCGATGACCGCCGCCGTACGACGGTGACGGCCCAAGGGACAGTGGCCCCGGCCCCTGGCAAGGGGTGCCGGGGCCGTCTCTCAGAGCTTGGTTACGTCCAGCTCCCCCTCCGCGTACTTCTTGCGCAGGACCTTCTTGTCGAACTTGCCCACGCTCGTCTTCGGCACCGACTCGATGATCGTCCAGCGCTCCGGGAGCTGCCATCTGGCGATGTGGCCCTCGTCGGCAAGGAAGGCGCGCAGGGTCTCGAAGTCGGCGGTGGAGCCCTCCTTCAACACGACCGTGGCCAGCGGGCGCTCGCCCCACTTCTCGTCGGGGACGGCGACCACGGCGGCCTCGGCGACATCCGGGTGGGACATCAGGGCGTTCTCGAGATCGACGGAGGAGATCCACTCGCCGCCGGACTTGATCACGTCCTTGGCGCGGTCGGTGAGGGTGAGGAAGCCCTCGGGGGAGATCGTCCCGACGTCCCCCGTCTTGAGCCAGCCGTCCTCGCTGAACTTGTCGGCCGGGCGCAGGGGTTCGGCGCCGGGGCCGTTGTAGTAGGCGCCCGCGATCCAGTTGCCGCGGACCTCCAGCTCACCGGCGGACTCGCCGTCCCAGGGGAGGCGCTCGCCGCCGGGGCCGCTGAGGCGGGCCTCGACGCCGGCCGGGAAACGGCCCTGGGTCAGGCGATACGCGAACTCCTCCTCGGTGCCGACCGCGTGGGCCGGCGGGCGGGCCACCGTGCCGAGCGGGGAGGTCTCCGTCATGCCCCAGGCGTGACAGACCCGCATGCCCAGCTTGTCGAAGGCCTCCATGAGGGAGGGCGGACAGGCCGAGCCGCCGATGGTGACCTGGGTGAGGGAGGAGACGTCCCGCGGCTTGGCGGTCAGCTCGGCGAGCAGGCCCTGCCAGATGGTGGGGACGGCCGCCGCATGGGTCGGGCGCTCGGACTCGATCATCTCGGCGAGCGGCGCCGGCTGCAGGAAGCGGTCCGGCATCAGCAGGTTGACGCCGGTCATGAAGGTGGCATGCGGCAGGCCCCAGGCGTTGACGTGGAACTGGGGGACCACGACGAGCGAGGTGTCCTGGTCGGTCAGGCCCATCGACTGGGTCATGTTGACCTGCATGGAGTGCAGATAGATCGAACGGTGGCTGTACACCACGCCCTTGGGGTCGCCCGTGGTGCCGGAGGTGTAGCACATGGCGGCGGCCTGGCGTTCGTCCAGCTCCGGCCAGTCGTAGGCGGTCGGCCTGTCCGCGATCAGCTCCTCGTACTCGTGCACCCGGGGGCGGGCACCGTCGAGGAGGGAACGGTCGCCTGGGCCGGTGACGACGATGTGCTCGATCGCGGGCAGCTTCGGCAGCAGCGGGGCGAGCAGCGGGAGCAGCGAGCCGTTGACGATGACGACCTTGTCGTCCGCGTGGTTGACGATCCAGACCAACTGCTCGGCCGGCAGACGGAGGTTGAGGGTGTGCAGCACCGCGCCCATGGAGGGGATCGCGAAGTACGCCTCGACATGCTCGGCGTTGTTCCAGGCGAGGGTCGCCACGCGGTCGGCGTCCGCGACGCCGAGTTCCTCGCGCAGCGCGTGCGCGAGCTGGGCCGCGCGGGCTCCGATCTCGGCGAAGGAGCGGCGGTGCGGCTCGCCCTCACCGGTCCAGGTGGTCACCTGCGATGTCCCGTGGACCGTCGACCCGTGGGTCAGGATCCTCGAGATCAGCAGCGGTACGTCCTGCATCGTGCTCAGCACGGTGTCCTCCCGGGGCGACATTGCCTACGCGGCGGCAAGGGTTGCGCTGATTCTGCGCACATACCGCTTGGTATGTCACTAGGTGCCGATGATCGATCGCATCACGTCGGCCCCCAATAGCCACCAGGTCGGCCCTCGACGGGCACCAGGTAGCCGCATTACCGCACAAGTCCCAGCTCAGGATCCTCGCGCAGCTTGCCCAGCGCACGCGACACCGCCGACTTCACCGTACCCACCGACACACCGAGCACCTCGGCCGTCTGGACCTCGCTGAGGTCCTCGTAGTACCTGAGGACGACCATCGCCCGCTGCCGGGCCGGCAGCTTCATGATCGCCCGCCACATCGCGTCGTGCAGCGCCTGGTGCTCGGCCGGGTCGTTCCCGCCCCGCACGGGCTCCGGCTCGGGCAGCTCCTCGCACACGAACTCGTCGACCCTGCGCTTGCGCCACTGCGAGGTACGCGTGTTCAGCAGCGCACGGCGCACATAGCCGTCGAGCGCACGGTGGTCCTCGATCCGCTCCCAGGCGACATACGTCTTGGTGAGCGCGGTCTGCAGCAGGTCCTCCGCGTCGCTCGGGTTCGCGGTCAGCGACCGGGCGGTACGCAGCAGCACCGGCTGCCGGGCCCTCACGTACGACGCGAACGACGGATACGGGAGGGTCAGCGCCGCTGGCTCTGCAGCGGTCGACGCGCTGGTGCAGACGGGTGTGGTCATGGCTCCACGCTATGAGCGGGGGCACCTCCCGCTCATCGGCCGCAGGTCCCGAAGCCGAGTCCCCCTCAGGTTGTAGGGGTGGAGGTAGCTGCACCTCCTGTAGGTGGACGAGCGGCCCCGGGGTACTGCGGGATGACCCCTGGGGGCCGCCCTGCCACCAGGGCTCCCGGGCCCAGCCGCTCAGCCGTCCGCGGTCAGGACCAGGCCGGATGTGGGCACGCCGGTTCCTGCGGTGACCAGAACCCGTGCGGCCCCCGGTATTCGGTTCACGGCCGTCCCGCGCAGCTGCCGTGCCCCCTCCGCAATCCCGTTCATCCCATGGAGGTATGCCTCCCCGAGCTGCCCTCCGTGCGTATTGATCGGCAACGACTCCCCTGCCACGAAGTCCGCCGCCTCCCCTTTCCCGCAGAAACCGAACTCCTCCAGCTGCATCAGCACAAACGGAGTGAAGTGGTCGTACAGGATCGCCACGTCCATGTCGGCCGGCGTCAGCCCGGAGGTGCGCCACAGCTGGCGGGCGACCACCGACATCTCCGGCAGTCCTGTCAGGTCGTCGCGGTAGAAGCTCGTCATCTGTTCCTGCGCCCGGCCCGCGCCCTGTGCCGCCGCCGCTATGACGGCGGGCGGGTGGGGCAGATCGCGGGCCCGCTCCACCGAGGTGACGACGATCGCCTGGCCGCCGTCCGTCTCCTGGCAGCAGTCCAGGAGTCTCAGCGGCTCGACTATCCAGCGCGAGGCGGCGTGATCGGCGAGGGTGATCGGGCGGCCGTGGAAGTACGCCGCAGGGTTCGTCGCCGCGTACTTCCGGTCGACCACCGCCACATGCCCGAACGCCTCCGGGGTCAGGCCGTATGTGTGCAGATACCGCTGCGCGGCCATCGCCACCCAGGACGCCGGGGTCAGCAGCCCGAACGGCAGCGACCAGCCGAGTGCCGCGCCCTCCGCCGACGGCTCCCGGTGCTGCACCCCGGTGCCGAAGCGGCGGCCCGACCTCTCGTTGAACGCCCGGTAGCAGACCACGACCTCCGCGATCCCCGTCGCCACCGCGAGCGCCGCCTGCTGGACCGTCGCGCAGGCCGCGCCGCCGCCGTAGTGGATGCGGGAGAAGAAGGACAGTTCACCGATCCCGCAGGCCTGGGCCACGGTGATCTCCGGGCTGGTGTCCATCGTGAACGTGACCAGCCCGTCCACGTCCCCCGGTGTCAGACCGGCGTCGTCCAGCGCGGCCCGTACCGCTTCCACGGCCAGCCGCAGCTCGCTGCGCCCGGAATCCTTGGAGAACTCGGTGGCCCCGATGCCGGCGACCGCGGCCCGCCCGCCGAGTCCGTCCCGGGTGCGGACGCTCATCCGGCACCCCCGGGGCCTTCCGCGGGGACGGTGACCGTCACCGTACCCGTGACATGGCTGCCGATGGCGTTCGCGCCCACGACCCGGACCGTCGCCGTATCGCCGTCGGCCTGCTCGACGACCTTCTCCACCGTGCCCGTCAGCACCATTGTGTCCCCCGGATAGTTGGGCGCGCCCAGCCGTATGGCGACTTTGCGCAGTTCTGCGGTCGGGCCGAAGTGGTCGGTGATGTAGCGGCCGACCAGGCCGTTCGTCGTCAGGATGTTCATGAAGATGTCCGGGGAGCCCTTCTGCCGGGCCAGCTCGGCGTCGTGGTGCACGTCCTGGTAGTCGCGGGAGGCGATGGCGCCGGCCACGATCAGGGTGCGGGTGATCGGGATCTCCAGCGGCGGTAGCTTCTCACCGGCCCTCATACGGTCTCCTCCTCCCGGGCGCGGAACACCGGAAGCACCAACTCATCGTCGTACACCTGGAATTCGAGCCGAACGGGCATCCCGATCCGCACCTTGTCGCACGGCACTCCGACCACATCGCTGATCATCCGCACGCCTTCGGCGAGTTCTATGAGGGCGACCGCGTAGGGAGGGGAGAAGGCCGGGAAGGGCGGGTGGTGCATGACGACGTACGAGTACACCGTCCCCTCGCCGCTCGCCTCGACCGTGTCCCAGTCCGGGCTACCGCACTTGTTGCAGCCCGGCAGCCAGGGGAAGCGGAGGGTCGCGCAGTCGGTGCAGCGCTGGATGAGCAGTCGGTGGCGCTCGACACCTTCCCAGAAGCCGGCGTTGTCACGGTTGACGACGGGGCGCGGGCGCCTGGCGGCCTGCTCCGGCTTCCTCCGGCGCACAGGGGCGTACTTGAGGATGCGGAAGCGGTGTGTGCCCACGAGGGCCCGGCCAGCCCGGACGTCCGTCCGTGTCGTGACGAAGTACCCCGTGCCCAGCTTCGTCGTCTTCCGCTCGGACACCGACTCGATCACCGTGTCGAAGGTGATCTCGTCCCCGGGGCGCAGTGGTCGCACGTACTCCTGCTCGCAGTCGGTGGCGACGACCGAGGTGCAGCCCGCCTCGTCGAGCAGGGTGAGCAGTTCGTCGTAGTCCCCCGTGCGTCCCTCGTGGCCGGAGAGGCCGCCCATGGTCCATGCCTGGAGCATGGTGGGAGGGGCGATGGCGTCGGGGCCCGCATAGGCGGGATTGGTGTCTCCCATCGCCTCGCACCAGTGCCGGATCATGGGCGTGTTGACGGGGTCCCTGCCTCTGCCGGAAACGGTGGCGCGCCGCCCCTCGTAGGCCTTCAGCCGTGCCCCCAGCTCGTCCTCGCTCAACGTCGCCCCCTTGCCGTCTCCTGCATCGCTCATCACCCGTCGCTCGTCGCACATCGCCCATCGCACATCGCACATCGCACTGACACTTCTGGTACACCGCGGCAGCCGAGCGGGTTCCCTCGTCCCCCGTCAGAGTTTCTGACTGTCCGTCAGATAAAGTGGGCTGTCAAGGTCGGCGGTCCGCAAGCGAAAACGCCTGCGCGGCGGCACCGAAGTACCGCCGCGCAGACGCCCTTGCACCCCATGCAGCACACCCCGACCCGCTTGAGTCAGGGCACTCGGCTCACCAGAGCTCGGTGAAGTTGATGGCCACGTTCTTGTTCCCCTGGTTGACGGCCGTGAACGCGGAGCCCTTGACCTGGGCGGTGTTGCTCTGGTTCGAGGCGCCGGAGCCGACCGCGTTCTGCTGCGTGGTCGAGGAGTTGCCGGTGTTGTTGTGTCCGACACCGCCGCCGACGACGCTTGCGACACCCGCGTTCGATCCGTTGTCCGCGATGGCACCGTTGCCCGCCGCCGCGACGCCGGTGAAGAGTGCGGCTGCCAGCGGAAGGGCGGAGACGGCGGCGATGACGCGGGCGGTACGGATGCTTGCCATGTTGTTCCTCCAGAACACCAACGTGAAGTACGGCTGATACCAAGGCGGTTGGCCGACCACCCCGGCGGTGTGCACGACGTCGCAAGATCAGAGTTGCCCACCACCCCCCGGCGAACCACACCGGAACGCACGATTCCTCCTCAAGTGCTACGACAAGTCGATAAACCCCTATCGCCACTTTCAAGGCCCCTTTAGGGACAGTACGGACGTCTAAACCCCAAGCGCCGCAAGGGGTGCAGCGGTCGGCACTTTTCCGGCCAACCTCCACATCCCGGCGCGTCGCCACCGCCCCCTCTTCCCTTTTTCGAACGTACGTACGAGCATAGAGGTATGGCCACCACCGACCGGCAGGCCACGACGCTGGCCCTCGCACACGCCCTGTCAGTCGCCGAGCGCGGACTGGCCGTCATCCCCCTGTCCCGGACGAAACTCCCGGCCCTGCGCTCCCCTCACCACGACGACCCCGCACCCCAGACCTGCCACGGCGAGTGCGGCCGCCTCGGACACGGGGTGTACGACGCCTCGACCGACCCGGCACGCATCCGCGAACTGTTCGCCGCGGCCCCCTGGGCGACCGGCTACGGCATCGCCTGCGGGCTTCCGCCCCACCACCTGATCGGCGTCGACCTCGACACGAAGTCCGGTACGGACTCCTCGGCAGCCCTGCGCGAACTGGCCCTGCGCCACCTCTTCACGATCCCCGAGACGGTCGTCGTCCTCACCCCCAGCGGCGGCCGGCACCTCTGGCTGAGCGGCCCACCCGACGCCGCCGTCCCCAACTCCGCCGGCCGCCTCGCCCCCGGCATCGACATCCGCGGCGCCGGCGGCTACCTCGTTGGCCCCGGCTCCCGCACCGACCACGGCGTCTATGCGGCGGCCCCCGGCACCGCCCATCTCGCGCCCGCCGCCTGCCCTCCTGCCCTCCTGCGTCTCCTGCTCCCGCCGCCGCGCCCCGCCCACCCCTCGACCCACCCGTCGGCCGGCGACCACGGCCAGGGCCTGGTCCAGTTCGTCTTCGCCGCGCACGAGGGGCAGCGCAACACCCGACTGTTCTGGGCCGCCTGCCGCGCATACGAGAACGGCATCGGGCCGGCCCTGGTCGCGCCCTTACTGGACGCGGCCCTCAACACCGGCCTGTCCGAACGCGAGGCGCGGGCCACGATCGCGTCGGCGGCGCGGATGACGGGGCACCGGCCGTGAGGCCGGACGAGACATTGAGCACCTGAGCAATTGAGTACTTGAGCAGAGGACGTCCATGCACGACCGCCCCAGAGCGCGGACCATGTCGCTGGCCCGCGTGGTCCTCTGCTCCGGCCGCTCCGTCGACCTCGCCGAACTGCGGCTGTCGTCGACGTACCGAGGAATGACGGAGGGCCACCCCGGCTACCCCTGCAGGCCGGTCAACGAAATGGTGATCAAGGGCCTGCTCAGCACCGCCGAACGCACGTCCTTTGCCACCCCGGTCCACCTCGTTCCGCCCCCACGCGAATACCCGGACCAGTACGCGGGCGCCTTCGGCCCCGTCGAGGTCCTGCCGTCCGTCGCCTGCGTGGGCTCTTTCCGCTCAACGGCACTGGACCCGTCCCACGACCCGATCCTGTACCGCTCGGCCCTGACCGTCATCTGGTTCCAGCAGAGCGCCTGGGTACCGAGCGAGTGCGATGCGGAGGGGGCCTTGCGAGAAGTGGACTGGGAGGGATTGGCGCGGGACTGCGAGCTTTAGCCGACCGGGACCGGCCTCGCACCCGTTCGATCGGCCAGGCGATCATCCCTGCGGCGCCGGTGCGAACTCAGTGGCATCGGTGCCGGCGCGGGCACAGACCACGGATGGGGAAGCGTGTTGTTGCCACACAGAGCAAGAGAGCCTTGGTGCCGGAATCATTCCGGCACCAAGGCTCGACCACCTGCGGTGGGTGTGGGATTTGAACCCACGGTGACTCGCGCCACGACGGTTTTCAAGACCGTTCCCTTAGGCCGCTCGGGCAACCCACCCCGCTGCCGCCCACCAGGGGCGGAGCGGGTACAGCGTACCGGGCGCGGGCGTCGGATGTGGGCCGTGGTGTCAGCTGTCGCCCTGTCGCGAGCCCAGGGTGAGCTGGACCGTGTGGGACTTGCCGTCGCGTTCGTAGGTGATCGTGACCTGGTCGCCGGGCTTGTGCGTCCAGATCTCGCCGATCAGGGTGGGGCCGGAGTCGATGACGTGGTCGTCGAGCTTGGTGATCACGTCACCGGGCTTGAGGCCTGCCTTGTCGGCGGGGCCGCCGGACTCGACCGCCGCGGAGCCGCTGGCGCCCTGTTCGGTGATCTTCGCGCCGCTCGAGGAGTCCTCCAGGGAGACGGAGGCGCCGATCTTCGCGTAGACCGGCTTGCCGGTCTTGATCAGCTGCTGGGCGACGTACTTGGCCTGGTTGATCGGGATGGCGAAGCCCAGGCCGATCGAGCCGGACTGGCTGGTGCCGCCGAGGCCGCCGCTGCCGGTGGACTGGATCGCGGAGTTGATGCCTATGACGTTGCCCGACGCATCGAGCAGCGGGCCGCCGGAGTTGCCCGGGTTTATCGAGGCGTCCGTCTGCAGGGCGCTCATGTACGACGCACTGCTGCTGCCGGAGCCGTCGCTGGAGGCCACCGGGCGGTCCTTGGCGCTGATGATGCCCGTCGTGACCGTGTTGGACAGGCCGAAGGGGGCGCCGATGGCGATCGTCGAGTCGCCCACGGCCACCTTGTCGGAGTCGCCCAGGGTCAGGGGCTTGAGGTCCGACGGGGCGTTCTTGAGCTTGATGACCGCCACGTCGTAGCCCTGCGCGTGGCCGACGACCTCGGCGTCGTACTTCTTGCCGTTCGGGAAGGTCGCCGTGAGCTTGCCGCCGTCGACCGCGTCCGCGACGACGTGGTTGTTGGTGACGATGTGGCCCTGGGTGTCGAAGACGAAACCGGTGCCGGTGCCGCCCTCGCCGCTGGTGGACTCCGCCTCGATGGTGACCGTGCTGGGCAGCGCCCTGGCGGCCACGCCCGCGACCGTGCCCGCGTCGCGCTTGACGTCACCGCCGCTGGTGGAGGCGGAGACCGTCGTGGAGCCGGTGTTGTCGTCGTTGTTCTTGGCCAGCGTGTAGCCGAGGCCGCCGCCCAGACCACCGGCGACCAGCGCGGCCACCAGGATCGCGGCCACGAGACCGCCGCGGCCGGACTTCGGCGCCGGCTGCTGCTGGTACGAGGAGCCCCAGCCCGAGCCCGCGCCGCCCGCGCCGCCGTCGGCGTACGAGGGCATGGCCGGAGGCGGCCAGGACGCGTCCGGAGCCGAGCCCGCGTGCGCCGGCTGCTGCTCCTGCGTGTGCTCCTGCGCGCCGGGGGCGCTCGGAGGTACGGGCGGAAGCGGGGCCGTCGGGTCGCTCCCCTCGGGAGCGGCGGGTGCCGAGGGATGGGGAGCGTCCACCGGCACGGGGGGTGCGGACGGGGCCGGGGGTACCGCGGTGCCCTCGTTCTCGGTGCTCACAGCTTCTCTCCTCGGTCCACGGCTGTTGTTCTCGGTCGCACTCGGTCACGCTCGTTCACGTTTCTCGACGGTCCGGCGCGATGCAGCTGTGCATGTTCTTTTGTATGCCGTCAGCTTTTCCCATGAGCCGTCAGGGCACCATAAGCGGTGCCTGTGGGTCCGGGGCCATTCTTTATATAGGCCATGACAGGCAAAAGGGGCGCAATCTATGCTCCTCCGATCGCACGACTACCCGCCTGCGGTGGCACCATGACGCGGTGACCCACGCACGCCGGCACCGGATTCAAGTCGTAGCCCACCGCGGAGCCTCGGAAGAGGCCCCCGAGCACACCCTGGCCGCGTACAAGAAGGCGATCGAGGACGGTGCGGACGCCCTCGAGTGCGATGTACGCCTGACCGCGGACGGCCATCTCGTCTGCGTCCACGATCGTCGCGTCAACCGTACGTCGAACGGGCGGGGAGCGGTCTCGGCGCTGGAGCTCGCCGACCTGGCCGCCCTGGACTTCGGTTCGCGCAAAACACGGGAGCTGTGGCGCACGCGCGACGA
This sequence comes from Streptomyces guryensis, assembly GCF_021261325.1. Lineage (GTDB taxonomy): Bacteria > Actinomycetota > Actinomycetes > Streptomycetales > Streptomycetaceae > Streptomyces > Streptomyces guryensis. Next base: position 60,009 of record NZ_JAJSBI010000036.1, read on the forward strand.
GGAGCCCGACTGGGAGTTCCGGCCCGAGGACCGGGAGGACACCTCCGTACTCACCCTGGAGCGGCTGCTGGAGCTGGTCGCGGACGCGGGGCGGCGGGTGGAGCTGGCGATCGAGACCAAGCACCCGACGCGGTGGGCGGGGCAGGTGGAGGAGCGGCTGCTGGTACTGCTGAAACGGTTCGGACTGGACGCCCCGGCCTCCGCCGCAGAGTCCCCGGTCCGCGTGATGAGCTTCTCGGCCCGGTCGCTGCACCGCGTGCGTGCCGCCTCGCCGACCCTGCCGACGGTCTATCTTCTGCAGTTCGTCTCGCCCAGGCTGCGCGACGGACGGCTTCCGGCGGGTGTCCGGATCGCGGGCCCCTCGATCCGCATCGTGCGCAACCATCCCGCATACATCGAGCGCCTGAAGCAGGCCGGCCACCAGGTGCACGTGTGGACGGTGAACGAGCCCGAGGACGTGGATCTCTGCGTCGACCTGGGCATCGACGCCATCATCACCAACCGCCCGCGCGCGGTGCTGCGTCAGCTCGGTCGCTGATCTGCGTCGGCGCGGCCACCGGGCGACGTCGCTCACCGTTCGTCACCCCGGTTCGTCACTGTTGTGCCACCGGTAAAGACCTGTGAAGAACCCTTGACCCACCCGCCACTCGGGCACCATCCTCCAGACTCGGCCACAGTCGAAATCCAGCCACACGGCTACAGGGAGTGCCCCGGCGCATTCGCTCCGTATTTGATCGTTGCGAATGCGTCGCTGAACGTGGATTGGCCGGTTTCCGGTACAGGCCAATGGGGCATCCACACCGTGGCGTGGGGCAAAGGAGGTCTCGGGGGTGGCGTTGGTGGTGGCACAGGAGGTGCCCACGTCGTCGAGCATGGCCGTACCCCATGGCCCTGCGGGCGTGGGGGAGGCGAGGCACCGTATGCGCGATCACTTGCGCTCGGGCGGTGTGTCGGACGCGGTCATCGACGATGCCGTACTCATTCTGTCCGAACTCTTGAGCAACGCGTGCAAGCACGGCCGGCCGCTGGGCGACGCCCTGGCCGGGGACGGCGACGTCCGGGCCGCATGGCGCGTGGACCTGGGCGGCCGGCTCACCGTGGAGGTGACGGACGGCGGCGGACCCACCCGCCCGGCTCCGGCCACGCCCTCGGTCACCGCGCACGGCGGCCGCGGGCTGAACATCATCACCGCGCTGGCCGACGACTGGGGTGTACGGGACGACGCCCGCGGCGAGGTCACGGTATGGGTCGTCGTGCACGAGGACGTCCACGACCCGGACGCCGGGCTGCGTCGCGACGACTTCGCTACGCGCGTCACCGCCCCGACGGTGTCGAGGATCCCTGCGATGCCGGGCCTGGACTTCGCGGACGCGTTCGACGACCTGGACTGAACACCTGGCTGTCCACAGGTCCCCGTGGCTCACGGCGTGAACGGCTAGGCTCCCGCCGTACCAGACGAGCCGTAACCGGGAGACACCCACGATGGCCAAGAAGCGACCCCAGACGAAGGCCAAGCGCCCGCAGATCACGGACGGAGCCCGCGCCGGAGGCGCTAACGGGGACGTTCCGGTCGTCGGCGCGCGCGAGCCCTGCCCCTGTGGCAGTGGCCGCCGCTACAAGGCCTGTCACGGACGGGCCGCCGCGCACGCCGTGACCGAGCTGGTGCACCGTCCCTTCGAGGGACTTCCGGGCGAGTGCGACTGGGTGGCGCTGCGTGAGCTGGTGCCCGTGGCCACGGTCGAACTGCCCCTGAAGGGCGGCCTGCCCGAGGGCGTCCCGTCCCTCACGCTGGCGACGGTGCTGCCGATGGCCTGGCCGGCCCTGCGCCGCGACGACGGCTCGGTGCTGCTGGGTCTGCAGAACGACACGGCGTCCGGCGACATCAGCCGCGACCTCGCAGACACCCTCCAGCGCGCGCTGACCGCCGAGCCCGGCACGCCGGTCGAGGGCCGGCGCGCTCCGGCCGACGGTCCTCGGCTGCAGGATCTGCTTGATTCCGAAGGCGCGTTCGAGCCAGTTGTGCACAGCGGCTTCGAGTTCTGGGTCCCTGACTCCGAGAACGCCACGCCGGAGGTGGCCGCCTCCCTGGAGCGGGCCAACGCGGCGGCCATCCCGACCGCGAAGCTCACCGGCGTGGACGCCGCCTACTGGTGCGAGACGCCGGACAAGAACCACCTGCGCTGGGTCATGCCCCACCCGGAGGAGGCGCTTCTGGACGCCCTTGCGCGGCTGCACGCGGCGGGCCGGTCGAACCTCGGTGAAGGCACCCGCCTCGTGGGTTCCTTCCGCGCTCACGGGCTCACCGTCCCGGTCTGGGACCTGCCGAGCGGGGTCGGTGCGGACGACATCGAGAAGCCGGCGGCCGAGTTCGCCGAGCGCCTCGCGGCCGCCCTCGCCTCGGACGCACCGCTGACCCCCGACGAGCGCCGCGCACGCGGCGGTCTCACCAACCGGCAGGTCACGCTCAGTTGACGAAGAGTGACGAGATGGGGTCCGGCTGACCGACCGGTCAGCCGGACCCCATCTTTCGGAATCGGTGCCTCCGCTCACAAGTCCCGCTGGGAACAAGCAAATACGTGACTGGAAAGCCCGGATCGAATTTGCGAACCGGGGATCTCTTGTTACCGTTCCAGTAGCCCGGTTGCTGGTGCATCCCCCGTCGCCAGCAACCGGGTCTTTTCACGCCCGCGATTTCTTCACGGGATACGGTCGCCCGTCAACTGTCCGTCAACTGCCGGTGGCTCTCCCGGAGTTGCTTCCGGAGCGCAGCAGCAACGGACCGCGCCCGGCCTGTCCCGCGAACTCCGCGACCGCCGTGTAGCCGTCCAGCGCGCCGCGGGTGCGCTGCCGCGGTGTCTCGCACATCCCCGGCTCGTCCTCGGCGCCCACGGCGCAGCTCAGCTGCACGGTGCGGCCACCGGGCCCCATGAGACTCAGTGCGGAGTCCAGGGCCTTGCCGGTCACATTGCGGTAGTAGGTGCGCCCCCAGGTGTCCTCGCCCTGCGTGAGCACACAGGTCTGTGCCTCGACGCCTTCGGGAGAGGTGAGTTCGGGGCCGCAGCGGACGGCTGTGTCCAGGCCGAGATCGAGGAGCAGGGGGGTGGTGGTGCCCCCGCGCGAGGCTGTTCGAGCGTGGGGGAGGGCGGGAGCGACGGAGGGCGCCTTGGCATCCTGGTGACGCGGGGAGGCACGTACGGATTCGCGCGCCGGGGCACGCACGACGGTGTGCCCCTCGTCGCCCGCCGGTCCCGCGGACGCCACGGCCAGTGGCAGCGCGACCGCGCACGCCACCACACCCGCCATGGCGATCAGACGGAATCGGGGGTCTGGGGGGTGGCCCCCGGGATCATGCAGCATGTGCGGAAGATAACGAGCACGCGCGTGCGTGCCGTCCCGCGCGCGCCGGACACCCCTACAACTCGGGCGCGCTCACACCCGTACGAGTGAGGGCCTCGACCGCGGCGTCCACCACGGCCTCGACGTCGGGGACCCAGGGGGAGGCGGAACCGGGCAGGGGTGCGCGCTCCCAGCGGATCTCGCCCTCGCCGGTCTCGGACGGGGGCAGGGCCACGTAGCCGCCCTCGCCGTGGAAGCGGAGGGAGCCGGGGACGAAGTCCTTGGCGTAGAGCAGCTCGCCCAACTGCTCCAAGGTGTAGGGCTTCACGAGGACCGCCCAGCGGCTGGGCGAGGCGACGACCGGGCCGAGGCGCATGCCCATGCGGTCGAGTGCGGTGAGGGCGTGCGAGGCGGCGAGGGCCGGCATGCTCACCGCGCAGGGAGCCGTGCCGCCGGTGGCCAGGATGACGGGTGCGGCCGGCCGGTTGCTCCACCACCAGCGCACCATGCGGGCGTCGGTGGTGGCCGCGAGGAGGCCGGGGTCGAAGGGATGCGCACCCGGCACCGTGCACTCCGCGTCCGGGCAGCCGCAGCGGGAACGCCCCTGCGGGTCCGCCGCCACACCCGGGAGTACGGGCCACTGCCATTCCGTCGCGAAGGTCAGGGCTGCGCTGATCAACTCAGGCCTTCCGTCGCTGCGCTTGGACAGGAGCCTGCGTCGCTTTCCGAGGATCTCGCGCATGAGCGCTCGTTCCTTTCCGTTGCACCGCTGGCAACACCGTGGGGGCCACATCACACCATGTGTCGATCACTTCACTGTGCGTACCTGTTGGCGCATCACACCCCTGCTCTGGGCAAGGGGAACCCCTATGGGCCGAACGTTGACTGCATCCGCGGCAGCCTCGTCCATGCTGCATCCATCAAAAGCATGGGCGTGGCGTGGGGGGTGGCGAAGTCTGGCGTTTTGCTGTCCCGCGTATTTCTCTTCGCCTCCGCCACGGGAGGATGGGGCTCGGTCGTCGGTGGCTAAGACGCCCGGAGTCGGTCACCAGGTTCCGGGTGGCGCTCGACCACCCCTGGCCTTCTCCGAGTACGTACCCATCACGACCGCTGTGACGCTCCGTCGAGCAAGCCCAGTCGACCGCAATACCCCGTTACCCGAGTCAGTTTTAAGCCAAATTTGCTTTTAGGCAAGGGGATCACTGGCTGCCCATGGACACCAGGAATCCCAGCAGGACAATGCTGGACATCCCCTTACGAGTGCGTGTACATGTGGAGACACCGCTAGCGGCGCAGAATGACATGGGGGTTTGCGATGCTTTTGAGCAATACGCACCGGTCGGGAAGCCGGACGCCATGAACGCCCCTCACCCTTCGAAAGTGGCCGGAATCGATTCAACGGTTCCTTCGCCCGCACACACTGTCGCGCCCGCGCCCGCAACCCCGGGTACCCCACCGGTCCCTCCGCCGAACCCGCCCGGGGCGCTGCTCACCGACCGGCTGGCCGGCTGGGTCTCCGACCTCACGACACTCCATGAACTCACGGAACGTCTGAACCGCACGGACTCCCTCACGGACGCCCTGACGGAACTGCTGCGCGCCGGAGCCGCCCTCGTGGGCGCCCAGCGCGGTCTCGTCGTCCTGGAACCGGGCGACGGACTCGGACCGGAGACGACGATCGGCCTCGGCCTCGCCCGCGCCGACCTCGGGCACATCGAGACCGTGCCCCGCAGTGCCATGTCGTACGGCCGCATCCTCGACGGACTGCCGGGCGGGGACGGCGAGATCGCCGAGCCGGACCTCTTCGCCGAGGACGGGCTCGACCCCCGGCACCGCCAGGTGGCCGCCCGTCTCGGCTACGCCGCCTGCTACGCCCTTCCCCTGGCCGGCGAGCGGGCGGGGCGGCTCGGCGCCGCGGTCTGGCTCTACGACGAGCCCGCCGAACCTGTCGAGCGGCAGCGCCATCTCGTCGGTCTCTACGCCCGTTACGCCGGCGAGCACCTGGCCCGGCTGGTGGAGCTGGAACGCACGCGTGCGTGCATGACGACGATGGCCGAGGAGCTGCTGCCGTCCCGGCTCCCCCGGGTGCCCGGCGTCCAGCTCGCCGCCCGTCACCGCACCGGCCCGCGCGGCGGCGGCGACTGGTTCGACGCGCTGCCGCTGCCCGACGCCGCGCTGGGTCTGGCGGTGGGCTCGGTGACCGGTTCCGGGCCGAGCGCGGTCGCCGCGATGGGTCGGCTGCGGGCCTCCTTGCGGGCGTACGCGGTGATGGAGGGCGAGGACCCGGTGGCGGTCCTGTCCGACCTGGAGCTGCTGCTCCGCCTCACCGAGCCCGCCCGCTCCGCCACCGCCCTGTTCGCCTACTGCGAACCCTCCCTGTGCAAGATCACGCTGGCCGGTGCGGGGCACTGCCCGCCGCTGCTGGTCGGCGAGCGGCGTACGGAGTTCGTGGAGACATCCGTGTCCGCGCCGCTCGGCATGCTCGCCTGCTGGGAGGCGCCGAGCATGGAGTTCCAGGCGGAGCGCGGCGAAACGGTGCTGCTCTACACCGACGGTCTGCTGCACCGCACCGGAGACCCCACGGACCGCGCCTTCGCCCGGCTGCACGCGGCGGCGGCCGCTGTGCCCAGGGCCCTGCGCCACGACCCGGACGCGATCGCCGACCACGTGCTGCGGACGGTCCTTCCCAACGGGCGGGACGCCGCGGACAGCGAAGAGGACGTGGTGCTGCTGGCGGCTCGCTTCGAGTAGGAGTCGGTAAGGGTCTTCCGCGCCTGGGCCCCCTTCCGTACGACCGTACGATGGAGGGGGTCCAGTGCCGTATCGAGGAGGATGACCGTGGCCGACGAGCTCACCCCGGCCGAGCCCATTGCTGCCACCGCAGCGGGCCCGGAAGAGAGCGAAGAGCCGATCAAGCAGCGCAAGAACGGCCTGTACCCGGGCGTGTCCGACGAGCTGGCCGAGAACATGAAGTCCGGCTGGGCCGACACGGAGCTGCGTGACCTGGAGCCGATCGCCCAGGCCGCCGAGACCGCGGCGCGGCGCTCCGCGCTGTCGGCGCGTTTCCCGGGTGAGCGTCTGGTGATCCCGGCGGGCAACCTGAAGACCCGCTCGAACGACACGGAGTACGCCTTCCGCGCGTCCGTGGAGTACGCGTACCTCACCGGCAACCAGACCGAGGACGGCGTCCTGGTCCTGGAGCCGACCGCGGACGGCCACAAGGGGACGATCTACCTCCTCCCGCGCTCCGACCGCGAGAACGGCGAGTTCTGGCTCTCCGGCCAGGGCGAGCTGTGGGTCGGCCGCCGTCACTCGCTGACCGAGGCGGCGAAGCTTTACGGCATCCCCGCCTCCGACGTGCGTGAACTGGCGGGCGCGCTGCGCGAGGCCACCGGTCCGGTGCGGGTCCTGCGCGGGTACGACGCCGCGATCGAGGCCGCGCTGACCGACAAGGTCACCGCCGAGCGCGACGCGGAACTGCGGGTCTTCCTCTCCGAGGCACGGCTGGTCAAGGACGAGTTCGAGGTCGGCGAGCTGCAGAAGGCCGTCGACTCGACGGTGCGCGGCTTCGAGGACGTCGTACGCGTGCTGGACAAGGCCGAGGCGACCTCCGAGCGCTACATCGAGGGCACGTTCTTCCTCCGCGCGCGCGTGGAGGGCAACGACGTCGGCTACGGCACCATCGCCGCCGCCGGGCCGCACGCCTGCACGCTGCACTGGGTGCGCAACGACGGGCCGGTGCGCTCGGGTGACCTGCTGCTGCTGGACGCGGGCGTCGAGACGCACACGTACTACACGGCCGACGTGACGCGCACCCTCCCGGTCAACGGGCGTTTCTCCGAGATCCAGAAGAAGATCTACGACGCCGTGTACGACGCCCAGGAGGCCGGTATCGCGGCGGTGAAGCCGGGCGGCAAGTACCGGGACTTCCATGACGCCGCGCAGCGTGTGCTCGCCGAGCGGCTCGTCGAGTGGGACCTGGTCGAGGGGCCCGTGGAGCGGGTGCTGGAGCTCGGGCTGCAGCGGCGGTGGACCCTGCACGGGACCGGGCACATGCTCGGCATGGACGTGCACGACTGCGCTGCCGCGCGCGTGGAGTCCTACGTCGACGGAACGCTCGAGCCCGGGATGTGCCTCACGGTCGAGCCGGGGCTGTACTTCCAGGCCGATGACCTGACGGTGCCGGAGGAGTACCGGGGGATCGGGGTCCGGATCGAGGACGACATCCTGGTGACGGCGGACGGCAACCGGAATCTGTCGGACGGGCTGCCGCGCCGGTCCGACGAGGTCGAGGCCTGGATGGCCTCGCTCAAGGGCTGATACGAGACGGATGGCCGGGTACCGGTGGGGTGCCCGGCCATTGCCGTGCGTGGATTCACCAACCTAGGGGGAGCGTCGTCGTGGACGACTTCTGGTCCGGCGTCGGAGTCGACCTGCATCTTGAGCCCGATTCCGGTGACGGTCGGCGGGTCGGGCTCGAGCGGGCGCTCAGGGACGCCGTGCGGGACGGGCGGCTGGCGCCCGGCACGCGGCTGCCGGCCACCCGGCGGCTCGCCACCGAACTCGGGGTCTCGCGGGGGACCGCCAAGGCCGCCTACGACCAGTTGGTCGCCGAGGGGTATCTGACGGCCCGCCAGGGGTCGGGCACCCAGGTCGCCTCGCTGCCCTCCCTGGACGCCGACGCGCCGGAGGCGGCCGCACGCGCGCGTACGCCGCGTTTTGATCTGCGGCCCGGCAGCCCGGACGTCGGGGCGTTTCCTGCGGCGGCATGGCTGCGGGCGCTGCGACGGGCCATCGCCACGGCGCCACTGCTGGCGTACGACTACGGGGATCCACGCGGTCGTATCGAGCTGCGGACCGCGCTGTCGGGCTATCTGGGACGGGCGCGAGGGGTCATCGCGCCGCCCGAGCGGATCGTGATCACCTCCGGGTATGTGCAGGGGCTGGCGCTGCTCACGCGCGTGCTGGACGGTGCCGAGATCGCCATGGAGGACCCTGGGCTGCCGTTCCACCGGGAGGTGGTCCGGCACAACGGCGGAACCGTGGTGCCGGTACGGGTCGACGAACGAGGCGTGTGCGCACAGGAGTTGGGGGACCTCAGGGCGGTTGTCGTCACGCCGGCCCATCAGTACCCGACCGGTGTGACGCTGCACCCCGCGCGGCGGCGAGCGCTCACGGACTGGGCACGCGCGCGTGGCGGGCTGATCGTCGAGGACGACTACGACGGGGAGTTCCGCTACGACCGGCAGCCCGTCGGCGCGCTCCAGGGGATGGCACCGGGACGGGTCGTGTACCTGGGCACCGCCTCGAAGACGCTGGGGCCCGCGCTGCGGCTCGGCTGGATGGTGCTGCCGCCGCACCTGGTGGACGCGGTCGCCGACGCCAAACTGCACAGCGACCACCACACCGAGTCCATCGGCCAGTTGGCGCTCGCCGAGCTCATCGACAGCCATGCCTACGACCGGCACGTGCGCGCGTGCCGGCTCAGATACCGCAGACGCAGGGACCAGCTGCTGGACCGGCTCGGCGGCCGGCTCGACGTGCGCGGCATCGCCGCCGGGCTGCACGCGCTCGTGGAGGTCGCCGACGAGGAGGCGGCGCTGAAGCGGGCCGAGGCGGAGGGGCTCGCCGTCGGCCGCCTGGGAGACCACTGGCACACACCCGGCGAGGGGCGGCCCCAGGGGCTCGTCGTCGGCTACGGAACGCCTCGGGAGCGGGCGTATCCGGAGGCGTTGGAGGTCCTGGGGAAGGTGCTGGAGAGGGCCTGAGGGTCCCCGGTCACGGGGCTGTGGGCGAGTGCCGAGCGGCGGGGAGTCCAGGAACAGCGCGCCCGCCCCGCGACCCGCACTCCCGGCGGGCTACACGCGCGGTGCCAGGGAGGGCCTGAAGAACCCCGTCGTACAGGCCGTACACGGGTGCCGGCAGGCAGCAGGTCCCGGAACAGCGCGCGCCACGAGACCCGCACCCCAGGCGGGCTCCACACACAGAACGGGCGTACCCGCAGGTGCCGGAGAGGGCCGGAAGGATCCCGGTCACGCGGGCCGTGTGCTGCCGAGCCGTAGGGAGTCCAGGAACAGTCCTCGCTCTCCGCGGGGGCCGAGCCGCCGGGGTCGGCGGTGGTGTAGCCGGAGCAGTAACCCCAGGCGTCGCAGTGCCGGATCTTCACGGCCGCCCCGGAGACCGGGGTGCCGCCGTCGGTGGCGTCGACGACGGTCAGGCGCAGGGTCAGCGGGACGCGCGCCTTGCCCTCGGTGATGTCCCTACGGACCAGCGCTCTGTGGTTTCCCGTCATGGCGGCGAACGTAGGGACGGCGCCCCTCAGGGACGTTGGGCGTCGATGAGAACCGGCTGTGAACGCCGAGGAAGCTCAAGGCCCCCTCACACCGCCATCAGCGGTGAGTCGTCCCGCCACTTGAGGATCTTGTCGAAGCTCACCACCGTGCCCGCCCGCCCCGGCTTGTTGCCGATGTGGACGTGGTCGGCGAGCTCCCGGATCAGCCCCAGGCCCCGGCCGTGCTCGGCGTCGGGGCGGGCTGGGCGGGGCGTCGAGGGGAAGGCGAACCCCGGGCCGGAGTCGGTGACTTCGATACGGCACTTCTCGCCGTCGAGGTAGGCGGTGACCCGGTACGCCTCCGAGGAGGTGCCGTGCGCCATGTCCCCGCCGTGCTCGACGGCGTTCGCACAGGCCTCGGTGAGGGCGACGGAGAGGTCGTACGAGACGTCGGGGTCGACGCCCGCCGTCTCCATCGTGCCGAGCAGCAGCCGTCGGGCGAGCGGAACGCTCGCAGCTTCACGCCGCAAGTGGAGTGACCACCAGATGCTCATGCTCCAGCCTCCAGGCCGCGGCTCGACATACCGTTTCTTATTGCCGCGCGCACCCCTGCGTAAGCACGGAGTTGACGTGATGCCGCCCATATGGGCGATGCGTCCCAAACAGAATCGGTGTATGTGATGCCCAGTCGTACCAGAAAGTGATCTTCCGGTCGCTACGGAACCTTGCGGACCTGCCGTATGGCACCCGCCGGGCCAGTGCGATGATGAGCCCGCCATGACTGCCCCCCACCAGCGCACGGCGCGCTCCGGAAACGATCTCCGGATACTGCGGGCCGCGGTGTTCGCCGCGGTCTGCGTCGTGCTGGCCGCGGGCGGTCACACCCTCGCCTCCTGCGCCACGGTTCCACTGTGGACGCTGGGCGCGGGATTCCTGGGGGCCGTCCTGGTCGCGGCACCGCTCGCCGGCCGCGTGCGCTCACTGACCGGGATCGCGGCACTGCTCGCGGCCGGACAGACCGTGCTGCACACGCTGTTCGGGCTGGGGCAGCAGACGGCCTCCTCGGGCGCGATGTCGATGTCCTCCATGGCGTCGACGTCCGGCGCCTCGCTGGTGGAGCGGGCGGCGCGGCTCGTGTGCGGGACGACGGCCGCGGCGATCAGCCCGGCCCAGGCCCGCCGGATCCTCGCCGACGCCCGGCTCTCCCCGGACACGGCCACGCGCATGGACATGAGCTCCATGCACCATCCGGCGGACGCCCTGTCCACCGCCGGTTCCTCGGCTTCGCTGCTGCCGTCCCTGCCCATGCTGCTCGGCCATGTCCTCGCGGCGATCGCCGCCGGCTGGCTGCTGCGCCGCGGTGACCTGGCCCTGCTGCGGCTCATGGAACTCTCGGCCCACTCCATGGCAGACGGCACATTCGTACGGTCCCTGCGCGCGGCGCTCGCGCTGGTGCGTGCCCTGCGCGCCGGGCTCCCGGCCGTGCCCGAGGCGGGCCCGCGACCGCCGCGCACCGCGCTGCTCGCGCCGCCGAAGCCCCGTACCACCGCACTCCAGCACACGGTGATCAGGCGCGGCCCGCCGGCCGCGGCACTCGTCCTCGCCGTCTGACGCGACGCGACCGCCACTACTCCACAGCCGTGGGTCGGGGCCGCCGTCGTGCGGCACACGCGCGTGCCCGCATGGCCGACATGCGTGCGCACGCCTTCCACCGACCACCGGAACTCACTCGAAACCCGAAGTGGAGTGCATCCGCTCATGAAGGCTTCCCGTCTCGCCGCCACCGGCGCCCTCGCCGCCTCTGCCGTAGTCGTCCTGTCCGCACCCGCGTTCGCGCACGTCAGCGTGCAGCCCGAGGGCACGGCCGCCAAGGGCGGTTACGCGGTCGTCGACTTCAAGGTCCCCAACGAGCGCGACGACGCCTCGACCACCAAGCTCGAGGTGACCTTCCCGACCGACCACCCGCTGGCCTCCGCCATGCCGGAGCCGATGGACGGCTGGAACATCAAGGTCACCAAGTCCAAGCTCGCCAAGCCCATCGAGGTGCACGGCAAGAAGATCAGCGAGGCCGTCTCCAAGATCACCTGGACCGCCGACGGCAAGGGCGTCGAGCCCGGCTACTTCGAGAAGTTCCCGGTCTCCGTCGGCGCGCTGCCCGAAGACGCCGACGAACTGACCTTCAAGGCCCTCCAGACGTACTCCGACAACGAGGTCGTGCGCTGGATCGAGGTGCAGAAGGACGGCGCCGAGGAGCCCGAGAACCCGGCCCCCGTGCTCACCCTGTCCGCCGCCTCCGAGGACGGCCACGCGCACGGCTCGACCGCCGAGGACGCCTCCGACAAGTCCAAGACCGCCGAGAACACCGCCGCCGACACCTCCGCCACGCCCGGCAGCAGCGACACCACCGCGCGCGTGCTGGCCGTCGTGGGCATCGTCGTCGGCGCGCTGGGCGTGGCGTACGGCGTGCTCGCCGGACGTCGTCGCAGCGACGCCTGAGGCCCGTTCCTCCGTGTGGTGCACCGGGGGTCATACGACCCCCGGTGCACACCGAAGCTCTCACATCTGGGACATTTTTCTATGCGCAAGAAGACGTATGCCGCGGCCGCGCTGCTCGCCGCCGCCACCCTGACCCTCTCCGCCTGCGGCAGCGGTGACGACAGCAACTCGCCCGTCGCCGTGGTCTCCGAGGACACCTCGCAGAAGGCCGCGACCGTACTCGACACGCCCTTCGAGAAGCCGGACCTCGTCCTCACCGACACCAAGGGCAAGAAGTACGACTTCCGCAAGGAGACCGCGGGCCGGCCGACGCTGATCTACTTCGGCTACACCCACTGCCCCGACATCTGCCCGCTGACGATGAGCAACATCGCCGTCGCCAAGAAGCAACTGCCCAAGGCCGAGCAGGACAAGCTGCGGGTGGTGTTCGTCACCACCGACCCCCAGCGCGACACCCCTTCCGAGCTCGGCAAGTGGCTCAAGGGCATCGACCCCCAGTTCGTGGGTCTGACCGGCGACTTCGCCACCATCCAGGCCGGTGCCCGCACCCTCGGCATCTCCATCGAGCCGACCCACAAGGACAAGAAGACCGGTAAGACCGTCTCGGTGCACGGCACCCAGGTCATCGCGTTCTCGCCGAAGACCGACGGCGGCTACGTCCTCTACGGCGAGGACGCCCAGGTCGGCGACTACACCAGGGACCTCCCCAAGATCATCAAGGGAGAGAACCCGTGAGGCACCTCGTCGTGCCCGCCGCGGTACTGGCGGGATCGCTGGCTCTGGCGGGCTGCGGCAGCTCCGACGACGCGAAGGCCGAACTGTCCGTCAACTCCCCCTACATGCCCCAGCCCGTCTCCGACATGGCCGCGGGCTTCCTGACCATCGCCAACAAGGGCGGTACCAAGGATGAACTGACCTCCGTCACCAGCAGCGCCGCGGGCAGCGTCACCGTCCACGAGACCGTCGGGCAGTCCATGGAGGAGGTCAAGTCCCTGGACGTCCCCGCACATGGTCAACTCGTGTTCAAGAGCGGCGGCAACCACCTGATGTTCGAGAACCTGAAGCGGAAGCCGAAGCAGGGCGAGAAAGTGACCCTCGAACTGCACTTCGCCAAGTCCGGCCCGATCAAGGTTGAGATGCCGGTCAAGTCGGCCACGTACAACCCCGCGACCGGCCACTGAGGGAGGGACCACCGTGACCCAGACCATCACCCCCCGCCGTGTGCGGACCCTGGCGCTGCTGCTCCTGGCCGTCCTCGGCGTGCTCCTCGCCGGCGCCGGGCCGGCCTCCGCGCACGCCGCGCTGACCGGCAGCGACCCCTCGCAGGGGGTGGTGGTCGACAAGGCGCCCAGCCAGGTCACGCTCACCTTCTCCGAGAAGGTCGCCACGTCCGACGACTCACTGCGCGTCCTCGACCCCAAGGGCAAGCGCGTCGACACGGCCAAACCGACCAACGTGAGCGGCACGTCGTACGCCGTGCAGCTGCACAGCGGCCTGGCCGACGGCACGTACACCGTGTCCTGGCAGGTCGTCTCCGCGGACAGCCACCCGGTCGCCGGCGCCTTCACCTTCTCCATCGGCGCCCCGTCCAGCACCAGCGTCTCGGTCTCCGACCAGACGGTGGGCGGCGGGATCGTCGGCTGGCTGTACGGCTTCGGGCGGTATATGTCGTACGCCGGCTTCATCATCATGGTCGGCGGCGCCGCCTTCGTCCTCGCCTGCTGGCGGCGCGGATCCGGCGTACGGCCGTTGCAGCGGCTCGTGGTCTCCGGGTGGCTCGCGCTCACCTCGGCCACCCTCCTGCTGCTTCTCCTGCGTGGCTCGTACACCAGCTCCGGCAAGGTCGGCGACATCTTCGACCTGAGCCTGCTCGGCCAGGTGCTGCAGACCAAGTCGGGCGCGGCACTGGTCTCCCGGCTGCTGCTGCTCGCCGCGGCGGCCCTGTTCATCGCGGTGCTCTTCGGCGCCTATGACAAGCGAGAGGACGAGGAGAAGCGCGACCTGACGTTCGGGCTGGCGATCGGCGGCTTCGTGGTGGCCGCCGGGCTCGCGGCGAGCTGGGCCATGGCCGAGCACGCCTCCACCGGGCTCCAGCCGGGCATCGCGATGCCCGTCGACGTCGTCCATCTGCTGGCCGTGGCCGGCTGGCTCGGCGGCCTGTGCGCACTCCTCGTGGCGCTGTACCACTCGGACACCCCGATCGAGGCCGCGGCAGTGCGCCGCTTCTCCCGTGTCGCCTTCAGCAGCGTCCTCGCGCTCGTCGCGACTGGCATCTACCAGTCCTGGCGCCAGCTCGGATCCTGGTCCGCGTTCACCGACACCGCATACGGACAGTTGCTGCTCGTCAAGATCGGGCTCGTGGCGCTGCTCGTCGGCATCGCGGGGATCTCCCGGCGGTGGACGGCACGACTCGCCGACACCGCCGTCGTGAAGCCGCGCGAAGAAGCGGTGAAGCAGGACAGGTCGGAGAGCGACGACCTGGACACGAGGGAGCCGGCGGCCGCCCGCGCGGGGACCGGCTCGGCCCAGTCGGGGACGGCGTCCCCCGGCTCCGCGGCTGCCGCAGGACCGAGGGCCGCTCGCGGCTCCACGGCCGACGGCGGCTTCGCCTCCGCCGCCGACTCCGACTCCGAGGAGCCCGAGGAGCCCGACGCGTCCGGGGCCGTCGGCGAGACCCGGGCCTCCGGTGCCTCCGAAGCGCCCGCCGGCTCCGAGCGCGCCGCCCAACTCGCCCGCCAGAAGGCCGCCATGGCCACTGCACGGCAGAAGCGGCAGCGCGACGCCGACCCCGACCGGTTCGGCCTGCGACGCTCCGTACTCGCCGAGGCGGGCGTCGCGGTCGTCCTGCTCGCCGTCACCACCGTGCTGACGCAGACCGAGCCCGGACGCACGGAACAGGAGGCCAAGGCGGCCACCTCGTCGTCCTCGTCGTCCTCCTCTTCTTCCTCGGCGGACTCGTCGTCCGGAGCGGTGACCCTGACCATGCCGTTCGACACGGGCGGCACGGACGGCAAGGGCGTCGTGTCCGTCGACCTCGACCCCGCCCGCGTGGGCGGCAACGACATGCACGTCTACGTACAGCGGCCCAACGGGCGCGCCTTCGACATCCCCGAGGTGAAGGTCGCCTTCACCCTGGAAGCCAAGAAGATCGGGCCGCTGCCCGTCAGCCCCGACCACATCACCACCGGACACTGGGCGACGAACGGGGTGCAGATCCCCATGGCCGGCGACTGGAAGGTCGCCGTGACCGTGCGCACCTCCGACATCGACCAGGTGACCGTCTCCAAGAACGCGCAGATCGGCTGAATCGCACCATGGCTGACAAGTCCATCCGGGAGGCCCGCACTCCCGACACAGTTCGCAGCGCAGCTCCAGAAGAGGGCGTTGCCGAAAAAGCGCTCTCCAGAGACGGCATTTCGCGACGGAAGCTGCTCGGCACCGCCGGCGCCACCGGACTCGTGCTCGGCGCGGCCGGCGGAGCCGTGGGATACGCCGCCGCACCCTCCGAGGCCACCCCGCTCAGTTCACTCGGCTCCAATCGGGTGATGTTTCACGTGAAACACCAGCCCGGCATCACCGAGGGCCTCCAGGCCCGCGGCCACCTCGTCGCCTTCGACCTGACGGCGGGCACGGGCCGCAAGGAGGCTGCCGCACTGCTGCGCCGCTGGTCGGCGACGGCCGAGCGGCTGATGGCGGGCGAGGCGCCGGCACACGACGACACGGACGTGGCCCGGGACGCCGGACCTTCCTCGCTCACCCTCACCTTCGGCTTCGGCCACAGCTTCTTCTCCCGCACCGGCCTGGAGAAGCAGCGCCCCGTCTCCCTCGACCCGCTGCCCGACTTCTCCTCCGACCACCTCGACAAGTCCCGCAGCGACGGCGACCTGTGGGTGCAGATCGGCGCCGACGACGCCCTGGTGGCCTTCCACGCCCTGCGCGCGATCCAGAAGGACGCGGGCAGCGCGGCCCGTATCCGCTGGCAGATGAACGGCTTCAACCGCACTCCTGGCGCCACCGCCCACCCCATGACGGCCCGCAATCTCATGGGGCAGCTGGACGGCACCCGCAATCCCAAGCCGGCCGAGCCCGACTACGACAAGCGGATCTTCGTCCCGTCCTCGGGCTCCCACGACCCCGCCTGGATGGCGAACGGCTCCTACGCCGTCGTACGCCGCATCCGCATGCTCCTCGACGACTGGGAGAAGCTCTCTCTCAAGGCCCAGGAGAACGTCATCGGGCGCCGCAAGTCCGACGGAGCCCCGCTGTCCGGGGGCACCGAGACAACCGCGATGGACCTTGAGAAGACGGACGCGAAGGGCAACTACGTGATCCCCGGCAACGCCCACGCCCGCATCTCCCGCCCCGACCAGAACGGCGGTGCGGCCATCCTGCGCCGCCCGTTCTCGTACCATGACGGGTTCGACTCGGGCGGCGTCCCCGACGCCGGTCTCCTCTTCGTCTGCTGGCAGGCCGACCCGCTGCTCGGCTTTGTCACCATCCAGCGCAAGCTCGACCGCGGTGACGCCCTGTCGAGGTACATCCGCCACGAGGCGAGCGGCCTGTTCGCGGTACCGGGCGGGGCGGCGCAGGGCGAGTACGTGGGGCAGCGGCTGCTGGAGGGGTGAGCGGTCACGCGGGAGCGCGACTCTCGTGGGCTCCTGTGAGACACGTGAGCCGCGTTTGCGTAAGGCCCATTAGGGTGAGGTCATGCCAGCGAGCTACGCGTATCTCGGCCCCGAGGGCACCTTCACCGAAGTCGCCCTGCGCACCCTTCCCGAGGCGGCCACCCGCGAACTGATCCCGTACGTGTCCGTCCAGTCCGCGCTCGACGCGGTCCGCGCAGGCGAGGCCGAGGCCGCCTTCGTGCCGATCGAGAACTCCGTCGAGGGCGGCATCACCACCACCCTCGACGAGCTGGTCGCGGGCGCCCCGCTGATGATCTACCGCGAGGTGCTGCTGTCGATCACGTTCGCGCTGCTGGTCAGGCCGGGTACGAGGCTCTCCGACATCAAGACGGTCTCCGCCCACCCGGCTGCCCAGCCGCAGGTGCGCAACTGGCTGAAGAACAACCTCCCGGACGCCCACTGGGAGTCCGCGGCCTCGAACGCGGACGCCGCCCGCCTGGTCCAGGAGGGCCAGTACGACGCCGCCTTCGCGGGCGAGTTCGCGGCCGCCCGGTACGGCCTTCAGGCCCTGGAGACCGGGATCCACGACGCCGAGAACGCGCAGACCCGGTTCGTGCTGGTCGGCCGGCCTGCCCGGCCCGCCGCACCCACCGGCGCGGACAAGACGTCCGTCGTGCTGTGGCAGCGCGACGACCACCCCGGCGGCCTGCGCGATCTGCTGGGCGAGTTCGCCACCCGCGGCGTCAACCTGATGCTGCTGCAGTCCCGGCCCACGGGTGCCGGCATCGGCAACTACTGCTTCTGCATCGACGCCGAGGGCCACATCTCCGACCGCCGGGTGGCGGAGACCCTGATGGGGCTCAAGCGGATCTGCCTGGAAGTGCGTTTCCTCGGCTCGTACCCGCGTGCGGACATCGGCGTTCAGGACGTGCGCTCACCGCGGCAGGGGACGTCGGACGAGGAGTTCGTCGCGGCGTCGCACTGGGTCGCGCGCTGCCAGGACGGCCGCTTCTAGTCAGTGGGGCCGGCCGGTCCTACCTGCAGATTTTCGTTGTCCACAGAAGTTATCCACAGGCAAGGTTCTCGACCTGGGGACAAGTCGACACGGAACCATGACTCTGTCGACAAATCAGCCTGCGAGCCTGTCTCGCGTCCATCAGCTCGCACGTCACCGTTCGTCCACCTGTTTCCTTTAGGCAATCCTTTGAGGCGACCACTTTCCACTCGAAAGTGGTGGTAAATCAGGGTCTGAGGCAGGATTCCTCGGCGCTACCCACCGGTTTCGGAGTGATCAATTCCGAAATCCACAGACCCACTGCACAGCCTGTGGATAACTCTTCGAGGGGTGTGGATCGCTGTGGACAACCAATCCCCAAGTCCCGGTCCCCACAAGGGAATCGAGTCAACCGGGCACCAGCCGTCTGCCCCGTACCAGGGAGTGAGACGCCTTTTGTTGACACTGTGCGCATTTCGCCCATAACTGAACGTAAGCCGCAATAGACAACTGTTGGGAATGGTGAGTCGTGGGCCGTATCCCCGCACCGGTAGCCTTGGCCGCGTGATTGACCTTCGCCTGCTCCGTGAGGACCCCGACCGTGTGCGCGCGTCCCAGCGCGCCCGTGGAGAGGACGTCGCGCTCGTCGACGCTCTCCTGTCTGCCGACGAGCGGCGCAGGTCGTCCGGCGTCCGCTTCGACGAGCTGCGTGCCGAGCAGAAGCAGCTCGGCAAGCTCATCCCCAAGGCCTCCGCGGACGAGAAGGCGGAGCTGCTGAAGAAGGCGAGCCAGCTCGCCGCCGACGTCAAGGCCGCCGACGCCGAGCGCGACGCCGCCGACACCGAGACGCAGGAGCTGCTCCTCCAGCTCGGCAACCTCGTCCACCCCGACGTGCCCGTCGGCGGCGAGGAGGACTTCGTCACCCTCGAGACGCACGGCACGATCCGCGACTTCGGCGCCGAGGGCTTCGAGCCCAAGGACCACCTGGAGCTCGGCACCCTCCTCGGCGCGATCGACGTGGAGCGCGGCGCGAAGGTCTCCGGCTCGCGCTTCTACTTCCTGACCGGTGTCGGCGCCCTGCTCGAACTCGCGCTCGTCAACGCGGCGATCGCCCAGGCCACCGCGGCCGGCTTCACGCCGATGCTGACGCCCGCCCTGGTGCGCCCCCAGTCGATGGCGGGCACAGGCTTCCTCGGCCAGGCGGCCCAGGACGTCTACCACCTCGACAAGGACGACCTCTACCTGGTCGGCACCTCCGAGGTCCCCCTCGCCGCGTACCACATGGACGAGATCCTCGACGCCGACCGTCTCCCCCTTCGCTACGCGGGCTTCTCGCCCTGCTTCCGCCGTGAGGCCGGCTCGCACGGCAAGGACACCCGGGGCATCTTCCGCGTCCACCAGTTCGACAAGGTCGAGATGTTCTCGTACGTCACCCCGGAGGACTCGGAGGCCGAGCACCAGCGTCTGCTGCAGTGGGAGAAGCAGTGGCTGACCTCGCTGGAGCTGCCGTTCCGCGTCATCGACGTCGCCTCGGCCGACCTGGGCTCCTCGGCCGCCCGCAAGTTCGACTGCGAGGCCTGGATCCCGACGCAGGGCAAGTACCGCGAGCTGACCTCGACCTCGGACTGCACCGAGTTCCAGTCGCGCCGCCTGTCGATCCGCGTCCGTGACGGCAAGCAGGTCAAGCCGCTCGCGACGCTCAACGGCACGCTGTGCGCCGTGCCGCGCACGATCGTGGCGATCCTGGAGAACCACCAGCAGGCCGACGGCTCCGTCTACGTGCCGCCGGTGCTGCGCCCGTTCCTGGGCGGCCGAGAGGTCCTGGAGCCGGTCTCCAAGTGAGCGACACGTCCACGGCCGCGGGTTTCCCGTACAGACTCATCGCGACCGATCTCGACGGAACGCTCCTGCGCTCCGACGAGTCGGTCTCGCGGCGCACCCGGGGCGCGCTCGCCTCGGCCACCGAGGCGGGCGCCGCACACATCGTCGTCACCGGCCGCGCGGTCCCCTGGACCCGGCACATCCTCGACGACCTCGGCTACGAGGGCCTCGCGGTCTGCGGCCAGGGCGCGCAGGTGTACGACGCCGGAACGCACCGTCTGCTGACGTCGGTGACCCTGGACCGGCAGCTGGCGGGCGTGGCCCTGGCCAAGATCGAGGCGGAGGTCGGCCCGCTGCACCTGGCGGCCAGCCGTGACGGTCTGGACGGCGACGTGCTGGTGGGGCCGGGGTACGCGCTCACCGGCGAGCTTCCCGTGACGCCGTTCACGGACGCGTCCGACCTCTGGACGGCTCCGCTGAACAAGATCTACATACAGCACCCGGTGCTGTCGGACGACGAGCTCGCCGAGGCTGCGCGCGCGGCCGCGGGCGGCTTCGTCACCGTCGCGATGGCGGGCGAGGGCATCGTGGAACTGCTGCCCCTGGGCCTGTCGAAGGCGACGGGGCTGTCATTGGCGGCCCGCCGCCTGGGCATCAAGGCGGCGGAGACGATCGCCTTCGGCGACATGCCCAACGACATCCCGATGTTCGCCTGGTCGGCGCGGGGCGTGGCGATGGCCAACGCCCATGAGGAGCTGAAGGCGATGGCGGACGAGGTGACGTCCTCCAACGAGGAGGACGGGATCGCGGTGGTGCTGGAGCAGTTGCTGCCGTAGCAGCGACGTCTGACGTCCGTAGCTGCGGGCAGTCGTGCCGCTGGGGCGGCCCCGCCCCACAGAGCGGCGCCTCGGAGCGCCGAGTTGTGGGGCCGACCGGGCCACCCCAGCGGAGGGCCCCCCCTTGCAGCGGGGGCGACGTGGGAAGGCGGCCCACGCGAGAGCGACATCGCGTGCTCGAAGCGGCCGCCCCGGGCAGCTCCCCGTGCGGAGCGGGTTCGACGGTGGGGTAACTACACCGGAACCCGCCGCGGGCTGCCCTGTCGGGAGCTGGACGTACTGTCGTGCATGGACATCGCCCGGCTCCTCTCCCTGAACGTGGCGCCGGCGCAGCATCCAAAGGTGCGGGCGTCCGGCGGTGTGGACACAACCACTGTGCCTGTCGGACGAGTTGGACGCCACTGAATAAAACCACTGTCCACAAGGGGCGTACGGGGATCAGCGCCGCCGCCACTTGCGTCGGCGGGCCTTGCTGAAGAACCACCCCGCAGGCGGCTCGTCGGAGCGCCACGGCTGCGGCTCGGGCCCCTCGTTGCGCCAGCGTGCGGCGAGCATGCGGGCACGGGCAGACGGCTCGGAGGTCTCGGCGTCCCGTATGAAATCCTCGTCCAGGACCAGTTCGTCCCAGTCGTCTGCCATTCCCGTTCCTCTCAGCCGTACATCCCCAGGTGCGTCAGCCGTACATCCCCATTTGCCCAGTCTGCCCGGACAGAGGTGAAGTCCCCGTCAAGGTCAGGGCTTGTCACTCCTCACCGGCGAGCGTCAGTGTGCGCAGCTTCTGTCCGGCGTACCAGGTGGCCAGGACGGTCACCGCGACCAGGAACACCGTGGCCGTCGTCAGGCCTACGTCGGAGGTGACCAGGTCGCCGCCGGCGACCTTGTGTGCCACTGCGAGGGACCACTGCTGGACGCTGAGCGTCCGCGCACCCGGTACCAGGGAGCCGAACAGCGCCTCCCACACCAGCGCGTACACGAGCCCGAACACCACCGCGTGCCGGGACACCGTGCCCAGCAGCAGGAACAACGCCGCGTAGGCGATGGAGGAGACCAGCGCGGCGACCGTGTAGGCGACCGCGATCTGCTGCCCGTTGCCGTTGAGGATGAAGCCGGCGATGAGGGTGGGCAGCGCGGAGAACACCATCGTCACCGCGACCGCCACGATCAGCTTGGTGAAGATGATCGTCGGCCGCTTCAGCGGCTTGGAGAGCAGATACACCACCGAGCCGTCGTCGATTTCCGGTCCGATCGCGCCCGTGCCGGCGATGACGCCGATGAGCGGCACCATCGTGGCAAGCGCCAGCTTGCCCAGCAGGTCGGAGGCCGTCTGGTCGTCGGCGCCGGCGAGGGCGCGTACGACGACGGAGATCGCGATCAGCAACAGGGGCAGTGCGCCCAGGATGAGTGCCCGGCGACGGCCGAGCAGGGCCCGGTAGGTGAGCCGGGCGACTGTGGGGTCGTACATCTTTCGGCCTCCTACGCCGCGACCAGATACGAGAAGACGGACTCGAGGGACTCGTCGGACGGCGAGACCGTCAGCAGCCGGATGCCGTGGTCGCGGGCGACCCTGGGCAGCAGCGCCGTGAAGCGGCCGAAGTCGACGGCCTGGATGCGCAACGCGCCCTCCGCCAGGTCGACCTCGATGCCGGACGTCGACGGATCGGCGATCAGCGCGGCCGCCAGCGCGCGGTCGTCACTGGAACGCACCAGGTAGCGGTGCGGGCGGTCGGTCATCAGGCGGCGGATCTTGCGGAAGTCGCCGCTGGCCGCGTGCCGCCCGGCGACGACGACCTCGATGTGCCAGGCGAGTTGCTCGACCTCTTCGAGGATGTGGGACGAGAACAAGACGGTGCGGCCCTCGTTGCCCATGCGTCGCAGCAGGTCCATGAGCTGCATGCGCTGGCGCGGGTCCATGCCGTTGAAGGGCTCGTCCAGAAGGAGGAGCGAAGGATCGTGGACCAGGGCGCTCGCCATCTTCACGCGCTGGCGCATGCCCTTGGAGTACGTGGAGATCTTCCGGTCCTGCGCGTACTCCATCTCGACCGTGGCCAGCGCCCTCTGGGCGGCCTTGTCGCCCAGGCCGTGCAACTCGGCGTTGGCGACGACGAACTCGCGGCCGGTGAGGAAGTCGTACATCGCCTCGCGTTCGGGGACGATGCCGATGTGCTTGTAGATCGCCTCGTTGCGCCAGACCTGCTGCCCGTCGAGGGTGACGGTGCCGGTGGAGGGGGCCAGGAAGCCGGCCATCATGTTGATGAGGGTGGACTTTCCGGCGCCGTTCGGGCCGAGCAGGCCGGTGACGCCGGGGCCGATCGTCATGGTGATGTCGTTGACGGCGACCACGTTGCCGAACCAGCGGGAGACGTGGTCGATCTGGAGCGTGGTCACAGTCCCACCTTCTTGTAGCGGCGCAGCAGGAGGCCGTAGGCGGCGGCGATCAGACCCAGGGTGAGCAGGACGTACACCACGCCCTGACCGGTCGAGGGGCCGTGGCCGCCCGGGAGGGCCGGGGTCGCGCCGAGGAAGGCGGACTGCACGCCGTCGATGAGCGTGACCGGCGAGAAGAGACCGATCCAGGGGATGGCGCTCGTGCTGCCCTGGTTGTAGGCGATCGCCTGGAGCGTCGAGACGGCGCCGTAGGAGACGATCAGGACGGCGATCACGGCCGCGATGCCGAAGCCGCGGCGCGGGGTGACCGACGCGATGACCAGGCCGATGCCGGCGAACAGCAGCGAGAGCAGTGCCACGGATACGAGTCCCTCGGCGAACCCCTTGGTCTGGTCGGCGAAGTCGAGCTTGGCCAGCAGCGCGCCCACATAGAGCACGACCAGCGGGGCCGCGGTCAGGATGAACATCGCCGAGGCCAGCGCCGCGTACTTCGCGCGCACGTAGTCGGCGGTCTCGATCGGCCGCGAGAAGTACAGCGGCACGGTCTTGAAGCGCAGGTCGCGCGAGACGGACTGGGGTGCCTGCGAGGCCACGTACAGGCAGATGACGGACTGCATGATGATCGCGTAGCGGGTGTACGCGACCGGCAGTGCGTGCGCCTTGGTGGCGACGGCCACGGCCACCATGATGGCCGCCGGCACGCACATCACCGCGAACAGCAGCATCGGCAGCACCTTGGACTTGATCGAACGTCCGAGGCCGTAGGCGCCGCGCAGGGACTGCGAGTAGAGGGAGCGGGTCGCGTAGGAGCGGCCGAGACGGGGGCCGTCGTAGCTGCGGTAGCCGATGTTGTGGATGCGGGTCTGGTCACCCGGCGCAGCCGCCGGGGGGTGCTCAACTGCCATGGCCGACCGCCTCCTTCCGCTGCTCTTCCTCGTTCTTGAAGACCTCCGAGATGTGGTGCCTGCGCTGCTCCATGCGCACCAGGCCGAGGCCGAGATCCGCGACGACGTCGCGGACGAGGTCGTACGTCTCCTCGCCCTGCGCCGTGAGCAGCAGGATGTGCCCGGCACCCGGCAGGCCGTCACTGCCGTCCGCGACTTCCACCCCGCGCGCGTGCAGCGTCTCGCGCACCGCGCGCGTGCCGTCCGGGTGCTCGTCGCTGTCGGTGACCTCGATCGCCAGGGTGGTCGTGGTCTGGGTGAAGTCCGTGGTGGAGCTGGAGCGCAGGAGCTTGCCGCCGTCGATGACGACGACGTGGTCACAGGTGCGCTCCAGTTCGCCCAGGAGGTGCGAGGTGACCAGGACCGAGATGCCGAAATCGGTATGGATGCGGCGGATCAGGCCGAGCATCTCGTCGCGGCCGACCGGGTCGAGGCCGTTGGTCGGCTCGTCCAGGAAGACCAGCTGCGGGTCGTGGACCAGCGCCTGCGCGAGCTTGACGCGCTGCTTCATACCGGTCGAGTAGCCGCCGATGGGGCGGTAGCGCTCCTCGTACAGGCCGACATGGCGCAGCGTGTCCGCGGTGCGCTCACGCGCGGCCGTGGGCGGCAGGCCCGACATGCGCGCCATGTGGACGACGAACTCGGTGGCCGAGACGTCGGGCGGCAGACAGTCGTGCTCCGGCATGTAGCCGACCCGCTCACGGATGTCGGCGCCCTTGGTCGCGACGTCGAGCCCGAGCACTTCGGCGCGGCCCTCGGAGGCGGGGGACAGACCCAGAAGGATCTTGATCAGTGTTGACTTGCCGGCTCCGTTCGCTCCGACGAGTCCGGTCACACCGGGCCCGACGTCGACGGAGAGCCGGTCAAGCGCGGTCACCCGGGGGAACCGCTTGCTCAGGCTTTCGGTCGCGATCACAGTCACGCCCTCGACGATAGTGACGCGGACCACGCCGGTCGTCAGACCGCAGAGCTGTCCTGGCATCAGACTCCAGGCGTACGGGTCCGTAGGGGATTCCCCTACCTGAGAGCTACGCAGAGTTATCCACAGCCCGGACCCCTCCTATTGACGCAGCCTCTAACAACTGTCACATTCACCAGTGTCAAGTTACGGGCACGTACCGCAGTCGGCGTGGACGAGGGTGGGCGGTGGCATGACGACAGCAGTGACAGGTGAACTCTCCGCGCGGCTGCGGGGGTTCAGGCAGGTGCAACGCCTCG
Organism: Streptomyces guryensis; assembly: GCF_021261325.1. GTDB lineage: Bacteria > Actinomycetota > Actinomycetes > Streptomycetales > Streptomycetaceae > Streptomyces > Streptomyces guryensis. The sequence goes on from NZ_JAJSBI010000036.1 coordinate 84,935, forward strand.
CCTACGAGTGCGCGGAGGCGGTCGCCGCGCAGCTCCAGCCAGGGGTGACCGAGCGCGAGGCGGCCCGTATGCAGCGTGTCTGGCTGCGCGAGCGAGGGGTGCGCGACTGGTTCCACCTGCCCTTCGCCTGGTTCGGGGACCGCACGGCGTTCGTGAACTTCCGCATCCCGCTCCAGTTCTTTCCGACGGACCGGCGGCTCGAGCCCGGGATGCCGTTCATCCTGGACATGGCTCCCGTGTACGACGGCTTCACGGCCGACATCGGCTACTCGGGCTCCCTCGGGATCAACCCCGTACAGGACAGGCTCATGGCCGACCTGGAGGCGCACCGCGAACTGATCCTGCGCGAGGTGCGCGAGCGGCGCCCACTGCGCGCGATCTACGAGGACGTGGACCGCCTCATGGTCCGCCAGGGCTATGCCAACCGGCACCGCGCGTATCCCTTCGGCGTGATCGCGCACAAGGTCGACCGGGTGAAGCAGCGCCGCTGGTCACCGCATCTGTTCGGGTTCGGCACCCAGTCCCTGAAGGGGCTCGCCTCCGACGCGCTGCACGGCCACCGCGACGGCTGGTCCCCGCTGTGGTCGCCGTACCGCTTCTCCGACCACCCTCCGCAGCCGGGCCTGTGGGCGGTCGAACCCCATCTCGGCTTCAGGGGTACGGGCGCGAAGTTCGAGGAGATCCTGGTCGTCACAGACTCCGGGGACCCCGAGGAGAGCGCCTTCTGGCTGGACGACGATCTGCCGCACGTGCGGCGCTGGGCGGAGGACAAGTGACGCGCTTCACCCAAGCGATGCCGAAGGGCGCGCGGGAGCGCCGTGTGCGGACCGGCGGCGTCGAACTGTGCGTGGCCGAGCTGGGGGATTCCGGGCAGCCGACGGTGGTCCTCGTGCACGGGTATCCCGACAGCAAGGAGGTGTGGTCCGAGGTCGCCTCGCGGCTCGCCGAGCGCTTCCACGTCGTCCTGTACGACGTCCGGGGACACGGCCGGTCGACCGCACCGCAGCCGCTGCGCGGAGGCTTCACCCTGGAGAAGCTCACAGACGACTTCCTGGCAGTGATCGACGCCGTCAGCCCGGGCCGTCCGGTGCACGTCGTGGGGCACGACTGGGGCTCGGTGCAGTCCTGGGAGTTCGTCACCGTCAAGCGCACCGAGGGACGCATCGCCTCCTTCACCTCGATGTCCGGCCCGTCCCTCGACCACTTCGGGCACTGGATCAACAAGCGCGTCAAGCGGCCCACCCCGCGCCGTGTCGGCCAGCTCCTCGGCCAGGGCGCCAAGTCCTGGTACGTGTACCTGCTGCACACGCCCGTACTGCCCGAACTCGCGTGGCGAAGCCCCCTAGGCAAGCGCTGGCCGCGCATCCTGGAGCGCTTCGAGAAGGTACCCGGCGGCGACTACCCGACGTCCTCACTCCCCACGGACGCGGCGCACGGCGCCTGGCTGTACCGGGACAACGTCCGGGCCAGGCTGCGTAGGCCCCGCCCGGACGCCTACGCGCACGCACCCGTGCAGCTCATCACGCCCCTGGGGGACGCGTTCCTGTCGGAGAGGCTCTACGACGAACTGGAGCTGTGGGTCCCGCAGTTGACCCGTCGCACACTCCCGGCCAAGCACTGGATACCACGGACCCGCCCCGACCAACTGGCCGCCTGGATCACCGAGTTCGTGACGGCCACGGAGGGAGGAAAGACCAGGGTGCAGGCATCCGGCAGGTACGCCGAGCGCTTCGGCGGGCAACTCGTCCTCGTCACCGGGGCGGGCAGCGGCATCGGACGGGCTACCGCGTTCGCCTTCGCGGAAGCCGGCGCACGCGTGGTCGCCGTCGACCGGGACGCCGAGGCCGCCGCCCGCACCGCCGAGCTCTCCCGTCTGATCGGCGCCCCCGAGGCCTGGGCGGAGACGGCGGACGTCGCCGACGAACAGGCCATGGAGAAGCTCGCGGAGAAGGTCGTCGCCGAGTACGGCGTGGTGGACGTCCTGGTGAACAACGCCGGGATCGGCCTGTCCGGCTCCTTCTTCGACACCAGCCCGGAGGACTGGAAGAAGGTCCTCGACGTCAACCTGTGGGGCGTGATCCACGGCTGCCGGCTCTTCGGCAAGCAGATGGCGGAGCGCGGACAGGGCGGCCACATCGTCAACACCGCGTCGGCGGCCGCGTACCAGCCCTCCAAGGCACTGCCCGCCTACAGCACCTCCAAGGCGGCCGTACTGATGCTCAGTGAGTGCCTGCGCGCCGAGTTGGCGGGCCAGGGGATCGGCGTCAGCGCGATCTGCCCCGGCTTCGTCAACACCAACATCACCTCGACCGCACGCTTCGCGGGTGTGGACGCCGAGGAGGAGAAGCGGCGCCAGAAGAAGTCGGCACGGCTGTACGGCCTGCGCAACTACCCGCCGGAGAAGGTCGCCGACGCGATCCTGCGGGCGGTCGTACGCAATGAGGCGGTCGTGCCGGTCACACCGGAGGCCAGGGGCGCCCACCTCATGTCCCGGTTCACCCCGCGCGCATTGCGGGCGATCGCACGCATGGAGCCACCGTTGTGAGTGGGCAGTCACCCAGAAGCGCCGGCGGACGGAGGCACTCAGCATGCAGACGCCGTACCGCATAGAGGATCTGGCCCACCGCAGCGGCGCCACCGTCCGCACCATCCGCGCCTACCAGGACCGCGGCCTCCTCCCCCGTCCCGAGCGCCGTGGCCGTGCCAACCTCTACTCGGACGCGCATCTCGCCCGCCTGCGCCAGATCGCCGATCTCCTGGACCGCGGCTACACCCTGGCCTCCATCAAGGAGCTGCTGGAGGCATGGGACGCGGGCCGCGGCCTGGGCGGGGTGCTCGGGCTGGTCGCCGAGGTCGACGGCCCGTGGACCGACGAGGAGGCGGTACGGATCTCGCGCGCCGAACTGGACGAGCGCTTCGGCGGCGACCCCGACGACGCGGCGGTCGCGGACGCCGTGGAGCTGGGCGTGCTGGAGCCCGTTGCCGGCGACGAGGACTCCTTCCTCGTACCGAGCCCCCAAGAGCTCGCCGTGGCCGTCGAGTTGCACGCGGCCGGTGTCCCGCTGGCCGCGATCTCAGGCCATCTCCGGGAGTTGAGAGGACAGGTCGAGCACATCGCCGCCCGTTTCCTGGAGTTCACCACCGAGCACGTCTTCGCCCGATACCTCGGCGGACCGCACCGCCCGACCGACGCGGACGCGACAGAAGCCGCCTCGCTCGTACGGCGGCTGCGGCCGCTCGCGCAGCAGACGGTGGACGCGGAACTCGCCCGGGCGATGCGGTTGTTGGCGGTACGGCAGCTGCGGCAGCAGCTCGGCGCCGGCGAACCCGCGCCGGACCGCCCTACGTCACGCTCCGTGTCGTTGCCCGAGGAGACAATGCGGGCGGTTGAGGGGCTGGTTGGTCCGGAACGGGCAGCGGAGTTCGTCCGTCTGGCAGCCGAACGGGAGGTGAGAGCAAGGGCGTTGGACGCGCTCACGTCAAGCGAGGCGCCCCCAGCTGATCTTGACGAACACCACTGACATGTAAGCGTAGTTGTCCACAGAACCGCCAAGTAGCCTGTGGATAACTATAGTTGGTTGTGGATCAAACCTGCCCCCAAAAATAATCTGCGTGATCCCCGTCTCTCCCGTCATGCTGAACGGATGGACGAAAGACGCATGGATGAAAGACGCACCGTAAAGGTGTCGAAGTACCTCTCGAAACACCTGCGCCACCAGCCCGAGCGGATCGGGCTCGCACTCGACGAGGCCGGCTGGGTCGAGATCGACGTACTGATCGCCGCGGCCGCTGCGCACGGCTTCCGGTTCACCCGTGAAGAGCTGGACCATGTCGTCGCCGCCAACGACAAGCAGCGCTTCGCCGTCGAGGGCACTCGAATCCGCGCCAGCCAGGGCCACAGCATCGAGATCGACCTCGGACTCGCCCCGGCGGTCCCGCCGGCGTACCTCTACCACGGGACGGTGGCCCGCAACCTGGACGGGATCCGCGCCGAGGGGCTGCGGCCCATGAACCGGCACGACGTGCACCTCTCGCCGGACCGCGAGACCGCGACCCGTGTCGGCGCCCGCCGCGGGCGGCCCGTCGTGCTCTCCGTGGACACGGCCGCCATGCACCGCGACGGGCACGTCTTCCACGTCAGCGAGAACGGGGTGTGGCTCACCGAGGCCGTGCCGCCCCAGTACCTGCGCTTCCCTCAGCCGCACTGACGCCACGCGCACTGACGTCAGCCGCTCTGACACCAGGACGGCCTCGCTGCGTGGCCGTGCGACCGCGCATGGTGACTGTTTCTTCCGTTGCCAGTGGGGCGGCTTAGTGCGTTGTGGCAAAGGAAGCCCCTGTTCGATGAGCAGGGGCTTCTTCGTGTGTGGGGCATGACCGCGACGGTGTAGGGGCAGGCAGGGGACGGCTTGTTGTGGATCAAGGAGGGTGCGATG
>NZ_JAJSBI010000037.1 GCF_021261325.1 Streptomyces guryensis
AGCGCGGCCGGCGGCCTGCCGCCGGAAGAGTTCGAACGGACCGTCACCGCAGCACGCAAGAAGAGCGACCAGAGGTGCCAGGCCGCATAGGAGAGGTCTCTACGAAACCAGGGGATTGACAGGGAGACCGGCGGCGTGCAGGTGCAGCAACTTGCATGTCCAGCCGGCACCCCAGTCCTGGCCGGTACCCCCACCCGGAACAGCCAGGAAACCACGGTGAAAGTGACCCTAAAGAACGCAGACGAGGCAACGGTGGTCAGCGCAGTCGGCGGACGGGTCGATGCCTTGCAGGCGTCGAAGAACACAGTCGTGATCGCGGTGAACTTCGGGGAGGACAGCGATCTCATCGAGCTGGACCGGAGAAGCGGGCGTGAACTGCGGCGCGTGACGGTCAAAGGCATGGACAGCTCGTCCCTGCTGCGGCACACGCGGGATGGCTGGGTGATGGTCTCGGACAACACTGCAGCCGTGGTGGACCTGAACAAGGGGACGTCCCGGACGTTCGATCTGCCGGGGACGCTGACGAGCTTCTGAGCCCGTGTGAAAGGGGCCTCCACGCGGCGTCCGGTGCGCAGGCCCCTCTCATTGCGCGAGTCGGGATGCGTGAGCGATGCGTGAGCGGATGATCCGGCAGAGACCATCTCGGTGTGGACGAAGCACGGGGCAGCACCTGCCCTGACCAGTGGTTCCGGACACCGACACAGCGTCCGGAACCACCCAACAAGATCCCGCCAGGACTTTTAATCTGTTGGTTGTGGGTTCGAGTCCCACGCGGCCTACGGGAAACGCCCCTTGACCTGGTGATGACACCCGGTCAGGGGGCGTTGCTGTGTGGCGGGAGGGATGGCTGCCTGGATTCAGGTGAGTGATTCCGGCTGCTTCGTTGTCACGCGGCCAGAGGTGGCGCCGCCTCTGCCTGAGCAGGAGGGGTGAGGAGTGGGAAGGCGCAGTCCTCGGGGCGCCGGCCCAACCGCTGCACTGTGACCGCTGCGAGCAGCGCCACACCGGGGCCGGTCACCGGCGAGCGTTCCATTCCCACGTGGAAGATCCCGTTCTCGTCGGGCTCGGCGTCCACGCGGTCGAGGCTGGCGGACAGGGCGGCGCCACACGGATCCCGACTCCGGCTGGCAGCCGCTTCCCCTCCTCGTACTCTGCTGAGCATGGCGATACTCAACGATGTGGAGTTCGTCCGGCGGCAGGTGGAGCTGCCGGAGGGCACGCTGCCGGTGTACCGGGCGGAGCGTACGGCCAGGCATCACCGGGGCCTGGTCCGAGAGCGAGTCGGTGGCGTATGACCAGGCGGAGGCCGGGCGGATTGCCGAGCAGTCGATCCGCAAGGAGGCCGCAGCGGCCCCGCCCGGGCCCGCCTCCTGATCACCGCCTGCCGGCCCGCATTGATCATCCGTACGTGCGCCGCGCTGGCCGCCCGTCTCGCTCCCCGCCTCGCGCTGCTGGTGGCCCTGGCTGGCGCCGCGATGGAACTGCTACACCTCAAGAGCCCCAAGGCGGTCCGCTACACTCTGCTGCTCGCCGGAGACCTCGGCCATGGCCTGCAACACCAGCCGTCGCGCCAGTCCCCGCCCTACGCGGCTGACGCCGAGGTCTTCCTACTCATTCGCTGGGCAACCGGAACTCCCGCAGGAAAACGTGTAGCTGTTGGTCGGTATGCCCCAGAAGGAGACGTCTTCCTGCCAGACCATGTCGTCGTCGCCATGACCCCCGAGCCACGTGAAGCGGTGAACATAGGTCCCGTCGTTGACGGTGAAGCTGGTGGTGCCAAACAGCCGGGCGTCGCATATCCCGTCCGGCGAACAGGGCCTCACGCTCGATGCGGTCAGCGCCGCGGCCGGCGCGCTGCCGGCGGCCACGGAGGTGAGCGCGATAAGGCAGAGCGCACCCGCGGCCATAGTCCGTCTGATGAATGTCATGTTCTCGAATTCCTTTCGATCAAGGACGAATCCGTCAGGCCCCCTCACGCCGATAAGGGGGGTGCAGAATCGGGGGCGCCTGCGTTGAACCGACCGGATGGCGGTCCACGATGGGTGCCGAGCCGCTGGCCGTAGCCGCCCGTGGCATGGTGTTCAGGTGGCGTCCGGCGGGCGGGACGCCAGGCGAGATAGGGCCGAGCGCCCCAGATGAGGACCGCCTCCGCGATGAGCAGCCCGAGGTGGTCCCCGGCGTGATCGAGCTGTTCGGCGGCGTACCGGCAGTGCGTGCAGCTCGCGATGTGATGCTGGAGATCGGGCACCAGGTGGGTGCCTCCGCGCTGGACTGAGACCTCCAATAGCCGGCTGAACCGCAGACACGTCTCGTCCGGAGCGAGGTCACGGTGCGCCGCGACGCACGCCTGCCGGAAAAGGGCACGGGAGGACTCCAGCCTGATGGCAGCCGTCTCCGGGGCGAGTCCGAGGAGGGCGGTCGGCACCTCCACTCCCTCCGCATCGACCTCGACATGCCACAGCAGGCACCGAGCGGGCTCCACCAGCCGCTGGAAGGCCTGGTAGGCCAGTCGGCGGTTTTCCGGGATGGACGGACGGGCACCCGCATGCCCGTAACGGGAGCGGAGATCCGGGTGGAGACATGCGCCGCGCCTTGGGTCTTGCGCCCAGTCCGCGGCCACGCGGTGGACGGTGGCCAGCAGTTCGGGCCGCCAGGCGGCCGTGGGCCCGGCCAGTCGAAGGGTGTCGACGAAAACTCGGGTGAACGCCGCCGCTGCGAGGACGCCCGCGGCGGCACCCGGCACTGTGCACAACTCGGCGTACTCGAACACCGGCCGCCAGTGGCGGACCAGCAGTTCCTCGTAGGGCCAGGGCGCCTGCTTCCTTCCCGCGGCACCTCTCAACTGACGCGACAGGTCCTCGTCCGAGTGGTCGACACGATGGATGGATTGGGGCGTGTTCAGATTCGGCACGTCCGTCACCGGGTGTTCCTTTCACGCTCAGGGTCACGCGCGGCGGCCACGCGAGATTCCTCCGTTCCGGCTGCCACAGGGCCAATCCCCGCCCATGCCCGGTGCCATCGCGCCCTCGCCGTCGCCGACGGCGGCGCGTTCACTCGACGACGTGCTCAGCCCGTCGCGCCGCTACCGGACGCGGTACTCCCGGTAGTGCCTTCCGAGCTGTAGACGGACACGTAGTCCACGAGCATGGGCACGCCGGACTTGGTGGCCGAATTCGGGGTTGCGTGACCGGCAACGGGGTCGGGGAAGGCGCCGCCCATGGCCAAATTGAGGAGCAGGTAGTGGCCGTGACCGGTCGCCGCATTCCAGGTGGCCGCGTCCATCTGCGATTCCTTCACGGAGTGGTACTGCACCCCGTCGACGTACCAGCGCAGTTCCTGCGGGGAGGTGCTGCGGTCCCACTCGAAGGCGTAGGTGTGGAAGTTGCCCGCGCAGGACGTGCCGGGGCAGGAACGACTGGCGCCGAGGCCGGTGGTCTCGTTGCAGGCGCCGCCGGGGTCGGTGCCGCAGTGGAGGGTTCCGGACACCTTGTTGACTCCGCCTGCGTTCTCCATGACGTCGAACTCCCCGATGCCCGGCCAGTTGGTGAAGTTCCCCCGGAAGGGTGCCCCCAGAGTCCAGAAGGCCGGCCAGTACCCTTCGGCTGCAGCACCGTTGACGCGGGGTACCTGGATACGGCCCTCAATGCGCAGCTTGCCTCCGGCCGGTGGTTCGAAGTCGCTGCGCTTGGTCTCGATCCTGCCGGAGGTCCAGTTGCCGTTGGCGTCCTCAACCGGCGTGATCTTGAGATGCCCCTTGCCGTCCTGCTGCAGGTTGGCGGTGTGTGAGGTATACGTCTCGACCTCGTTGGTGCCCCAGTGAGCGGCGCCGCCGGGGTAGCTGGTCCCCGTGTCGATGTTCCAGTTTGCGCTGGAGGGCAGGGTGCCGGCCGCACCGGAGAAGCCGTCGCTCCAGACGCGGTGCCATCTGTGGGGGGTTGACGGCTCGTCGGCACTGGCAATGCCGTACAGGCCGGCGCCGAGCAGGGCGAGACCGCTCAGTGCCCCGAGCGCGGCCTTGAGCGGCCTGGAGGGACGGCGGGCGTGCTGACGGTTGGTGAAGCGCTTGCGGTGTATCAAGAGATGGCCTCCACGAGAGGGAACGGGAGGTAGCGGCTCCGGGACCAGGAGACAACGGCTCCCACGGAAGAGTGCTTGCGTCGCTGTGGTGCGTCACTGTGGCTCGTTTTCGCGGAACGCGTCAACAGTTATGGCTGAGAGCGCTCACAAATACACAACATGTTCATCTCGTGAAGGTGAGTTGACCAAGCCTCATGAATTGACAGTCTGTCGCGGTGAAGCGCTTCTGAACTGGTCGAACAGGACAGGAACCCACGGATGCAGGCGGGATCCATCGACCATCGATTCGGGACGAAACCTTGACCTGTCCAGTCAGGCAACGACAGAATATGGCTCCTCTTGAGAGCGTTTTCACGTTGAACGCGATGGGACGACAGGCTCTGATGCGTGGTCGTGCGGCCAGCAGCCGACCGTCAGATGGGTTGATGTCTGTTGTTTCTCGGCGGTGGGGCCGAGCGCCAGGCGTTGTGTTCCAGACGCATGAAGAGGACGGATCGGATGGGCAGTGCTGTCCAGAACAACGGTCAGCTGGTGGGCGGACGGTTGGTCAGGGTGCCGCAGGCGCATGAAGGGCTGTCCTCGAGGGCTCCGACCCACGGCAGGGACGAGGCCAACATCGCCCAGCAGATCAAGATCTACGCCTACAACTCCCAGAACTCCACACCGGACGTGCAGGCGCAGGTCAAGGCGGCCAACACCACATTGGCTGACACGACCACCCGGCTCCCACCCGAGGCGAAACTCGGGCCCTTGGCTCACCCTCCACCATCCATAGAAAACGCAACGGTCCGCCGACTCAGTCGGCGGACCGTTGAGCAAGATCGCGGGTTAGGCGTCTTCGAGGACCTCCGCGAATGCGATCACTACGCCCCCGGTGGCGTGCTCGCGTGTAGCGGCGACAAGGGAACCCGCCTCTGCGGCGGCGGCGCTGGCCGCCGCGTAGTCGGCAAAGTACAGGTCCAGCAGCCGGTACGCCGGTGTCGGGCTGCCGTCTTCCTTCGGCCAGACCTTCGACGTCTGCAGCCGAGTCAGACCGGGGAGTTTCCGCGCCAGCGCGAGTTGCTCGGGGTAAGCCGTCTCGAACGCGTCCGGGTCGGTGGGGTTGGAATAGATGAAGCTGATCTTGGTCGGCTTGCCCTGCTCAGTCACGGATGGCCTCCCGGTTGTCATTCTTCGTTGATGCAAATGAGCGGACCCGATCCGGTCGATGGTGTGGGCCGAACGTCCGGTGGCGCGGCTGCCTCACCAACGGACGTGGTGGACAGCGCCCCAGCGTGGGCCCGGGCCCATACGACTCACTCGCTGTTTGTCGAGCCTAGGCAGCGGAACGGGAGGCGGCCATGATCGTTCCGCCGGTAGATTTTGCCGATCGTCCAGCGTCGCAGGTCGATTTACTCCGGCCGCAGCACGGGGTTGCCGATCCTCCTGGGCTTGAGGACGCGGCGCTCGGTCTTGACGTGAATGGTCAGCCGTACGACTTGCTCTCGGAGCTGCTGCGGACCGTCCGTCTGAGCGGAGAACGGATCGCTGCCTACGGTCCGCTGCGCACGTTCTCGGTCGGCTTCTCCGGTACCGGCACCCTGCACATCGTTGACGAGGGCGAGGTCCTGCTTCGGATCGACGGCGCTCCGCATGTCGAGCGCGCGAGTCACGGCGATGTCATCCTGCTCCCGCGCGGCGATCCACACCGCATCAGCGATGCAGGCGAGCGCGCACATGCGAGCGTCGGCGCATCCGGGCACGACGCACCCCTTCCCCAGCCAGCGCGCTGGCTCTGTGGAACCTTCACGATCGGCGACCCGCAGGCGAGCCACCTGCTTGCGAGCCTCCCGGCCGTGATCATTCTGCGCGGCGCCCGCGGCCCAGCGCTCGAAGGACTCGAAGTGGCGCGCAGGATGCTCCTCCTCGAGATGCAATCGCCCTCTCAGGGATCGGCGGTGATGGTGGCTCGCATTCTCGATCTGCTCTTCATTCAGATTCTGCGCGCCTGGGCTGCTGGCACGGGCGCCGAACCGAACTGGCTCGCCGGCGCCCTCGACCCCGAGATCGGTCCGGCCTTGAGCGCTATCCATCGCGACCCCGGCCACCGCTGGACAGTCGAGGAGCTGGCCCGAGCGTGTTGCCTTTCCCGGTCAGCGTTCGCTGCCCGGTTCGTCGCTCGGGTGGGAAAGCCGCCAGCCACCTACCTCGCGCATGTACGCCTCGACGCCGCCGCCGACCTGCTGCGCGACACCTCCCTTCCAGCCGGGTTCATCGGGGAGAACGTCGGATACACGTCGGAGGCTGCATTCAGCCGCGCGTTCAAGCACCGCTACGGCAAACCACCGGCTCTCTGGCGACGAGACACACCAGCAAGACACTCGTGAGCGGTCCGTGCGCCGCGAGGGCGCCCTCGGGGCGATATCTGGCCCAGCGGTTTCGCAATGTGGCTGTCCGAGGGCTGATCAAGAACGCGGAAAATGCTCCTGACCTGACCTCCCAATGAGGTTGTCAAGCCGCAGCTGTAGCGGGGACTGCAGGGTCGTAGCGTCGTCCGTCACGGATCACGGCCCACAGCACGTTGACGCGTCGGCGAGCCAGGGCGAGGACGGCCAGGGTGTGCCGCTTGCCTTCTGTCGACGGTCAGCCGCCAATTCCCCACCGTGAACGTCACGTTATAGGCCAGGGGAACGGTGACGTCGGGACCGTCGTGGAGATGGGGACGATCCCGGCGAGGCTGGCCAGCCGGTCCGGCGTGCCGAAGCGGCTGAGGTCGCCGGCGGTGGCGGCCAGGAACTCGGCGCCCAGCGGCGGTCCGATGCCGGGCATGCTGCCGATCACCTCGGCAAGGTCGTGAGCGCGGAATCGGGCCTCGATGAGCTTGTCGGTCTCGGCGATCTCCTCGCTCAGGTCCAGGACTTCCTTCGCCAGGGCGTGGATCACCTGGGCTGTGATCTTCTCACCGGGGAGGGCGGTGTGCTGGCGTTCGGCGGCGTCCAGCGCAGCCGCGGCCAGGGCTTCGGCGCCGCGGACCTTACGGTTGCGCAGCGAGGTTTCCACGCTTGCGGCCGATTTGGCGCAGGGCGGCCGGGTTCTGGTAGCCGCTCAACAGGATCGGCGGGCCGAGATTGCCCAGCTCCAGCGCCCGTTCCACGGCGGGGAAGATGCTGGCAAGTTGGCCGCGCAGACAGTTGATCTTCCGGGTGCGTTCGCCGACGAGGTCGGCCCGTCGGCTGGTCAGGATCCGTAGTTCGACGACCTGTTCGTCCTCTGTCCGCAGCACGGTCAGGTCGCGGCGCGTCCGGGCCTGGTCGACGATGACGGTGGCATCTGTGGCGTCGGTCTTGCCGGTGCCGCGATAGCCGGCGGAGGCCCGGCTGACCGCGAGGCCGGGTATGCAGACGAGCTGCCGGCCGTGGTTGGGCAGGATGTTGATCCACAGGGCGGCCATGCCGTCCGCGACGTCGACCGCCCAGACGGCGTCCTTGCCCAGGGCCAGGACGTTGGCGGCTCGGTGCCTGCTGTGGCATGTCGAGGTCGATGCGGAGGGAGTGGAGGTGCCGACCGCCCTCCTCGGACTCGCCCCGGAGACGGCTGCCATCAGGCTGGAGTCCTCCCGTGCCCTCTTCCGGCAGGCGTGCGTCGCGGCGCACCGTGACCTCGCTCCGGACGAGACGTGTCTGCGGTTCAGCCGGCTATTGGAGGTCTCAGTCCAGCGCGGAGGCACCCACCTGGTGCCCGATCTCCAGCATCACATCGCGAGCTGCACGCACTGCCGGTACGCCGCCGAACAGCTCGATCACGCCGGGGACCACCTCGGGCTGCTCATCGCGGAGGCGGTCCTCATCTGGGGCGCTCGGCCCTATCTCGCCTGGCGTCCCGCCCGCCGGACGCCACCTGAACACCATGCCACGGGCGGCTACGGCGGTTTCTTACGGCGTCTACGGCTCCTCGGGCCGACGCCCCCGGGCGCTCAGCGGCATCGGCGGTCCGGCTGGTTCGACGGGGGCGCCGCTGAATCGGTGTTCCCCTGATCGGCATCGTCAGGGGAACCCGACGAACTCTGCCGTCCTGACCGACGACCTTCGTGCCAGTGCCCGGCAGCAGCCGACCGGACAGGCACCGCGCCGCAGCACAGGTTGCTTGGCCCATCCCACTACCGCGGGTGCCGACGGGCGGATCTTCCCCCGGGGGTGCCGCGCGGTTCGTGCGGGCACCATCTCCCGGGAGTTGGTCAACCGTTGTAGACCTCGTCGAGGCGACTGATCCGGCCCTTTTCGTCGGTCTGGTAAGTGAAGACGGCAAGGGTACCCTGGTGCCCGTCGAGCCAGGTGAGCAGCCGCTGGAGCGAGATGGGTTGCCCGGTGTTCCCGCTCACGACCGGGGTGGTGGCACTGATCTGTGCGTCCTCCCAAATGACGACGGTCTGTTCCGGTCCGGTGGTGGTGAAACGGGCGGCGTCCAGGTTGCTCTTGTCGGCGCAGACGTACTGCCCGGGCCTGACGATCAGCTCGACGGCGTCCTGGTGGGTGTCATGCCCGCTGAGGGAGACGTAACGGCTCGTACGGGGTCGTCCTGGGCAGGAGCTCGCACCGGGCGCCGAGCCTCGGACCGTAGCCCCACTGGACCTTGAGGCGGCGCCGGCCGCGCCTTTCGAGACCACGGTGATGTTGTGAGTCATGCGGGGCGCTGCGGCCGCGTTGCGCTGGTTCCCGGCGGTGCAGCCCGCCAGCGAACCGACGAGCACGGCCGCAGCCGCTGCGGTTCCGACTGAAAGCATGTTTCGCTGGCTCAACTGTTCCCCCTCAGGGCAATAAGGCGATGGCGTTGATCGAAATGCGCCCACAGTCCACGCGGTTCCCCGGACGCTTGGTGCGAGCCTTGGCTACCGCGCGGATGCGCCACTGATCACCGGTTCCTTCATAACTCCCGGCGGACGCCCCAGACTTCTGTAAGCCCCACTGTTGCGTTGGCCCGCTCGTCTCCTGCGTGCACAACGTGGCCGCGCCGGATCCTGAGAGCGCTCTCACAGATTACATGACCATGGCTCTTTATGGGCCAGGGCAGAGGGCCCGTCGGCGGAGGCGCCCCGATCACGGAGGAGATACTGTTCCGACTCGCGGTAGGTTCGCCGTCTTGCCGCCCCAACTGAACGAGCGGGCAGCGGCGTTCTGGCGGTGGCGCCGAGGCACGGCTACTCGGCCATGGCGGGGTGCGCGCCACTGCCGCGCGGTGTTCTCATGCTCATGCCTCCGGTCCGGATTTGAACGTCGCCGACGCACCCAGAACACCATTCCGGCCGGTTCAGCAGCGGCTTCTCACGTCACACAGCGCGGGTCGGTAGAGCGTTCGCCGAGCACCACTCGATCGTCTTCAGCAGGCCCTCGCGTAGGTTGACCTCAGGCTTCCAGTCCAGGATCGCCTGGGCGCGGGAGATGTCCGGCTTGCGCTGAGTCGGGTCGTCAGCCGGCAGTTCCGAGTACGCGAGATGCACCTGGGTGCCGGTCAGGTCGCCGACGATGCGCGCCAGTTCCAGGACGGTGATCTCCTCCTGGCTGCCAAGGTTCACCGGGCCGAACTCCCCTCTGAGATCGGCCAGCGCCAGAATGCCACGGACCAAGTCGCCGACGTAGCAGAAGCTGCGGGTCTGCGCCCCGGTGCCGTACAAGGTCAGCGGGGTGCCGCTCAACGCCTGGTGCACGAAGTTCGGCACCACGCGGCCGTCGGTCGCGTGCTGGCGCGGGCCGTAGGTGTTGAAGATACGCACGACGCCGACATCGAGCAGGCCGAGTCGGTGGTATGCGCCGAGCAACGCCTCCGCGTAGCGCTTCGACTCGTCGTACACGCTGCGCGGGCCGATCGGGTTGACGTTGCCCCAGTACTCCTCATGCTGAGGATGCACCAGCGGCTCGCCGTAGACCTCGCTGGTCGAGGCCTGGATCAGACGTGCGCCCTTTGCGATGGCCATCTCGGCGACATTACGCATGCCTGTCGCGCCGACCTCGAGGGTCTCCAGTGGGCGCTCAAGGAACTTCTGCGGCGACGCAGGGCTCGCGAAGTTCAGCACCAAGTCGACCTGGCCGTTGACGGTCCATTTACCGCATATGTCGGCCTCGATGAACTCGAAGCGAGGCTCGTCCTGCAGCCGCGTGATGTTGTCCATGAACCCGGAGGACAGGTCGTCCACGACCACGACCGACCAACCGCGACCGAGAGCCGCGTCCACCAAATGCGATCCGACGAAACCCGCACCACCGGTGATAACAGCGCGCATGACGCGCACCAACTCCTCTCCCAGGAATGAAGCCATGAATGGATGAAACAAGCCTTGTACTGGGGCCTGTTGCGAAAGCGACGCCTGCCGTGCGACGCCCCGGCACGCTCTCCCGATCTCTTCGAGCAGCCGACCTTCAAAAGCACGAACCGGGCGCCGCGCGGCCGCCCTTCGGTCGACGCCTCTTTCGCAACACGCCACTCGGCGCATGTCGGGACACCTGTTCAGCGCTGCCTAGATCCGGCGGCCGAGGCGTCCTGTTCCTCACTCGGCAACCAGCACAGTGCCGGGTTGCCGAGTGAGCTGATGCCGGGCGAGGATCCGGGCGCGTTCCCCCGCGGTGGGCTGCCGGAAGTACAAGAGCTCATGGGCTGCGTCGATGCACTGCACCGCACCGGACAGCTCGGCGTGCGTGCTGGCGTCGATCACCAGAAGATCTGTGGTGGCGGCCATTGATGGCAGGCGGTCCAGCATGGTGGTGGCATTCGCGTCATCCGCTTCGAGCAGGTGGTACGTGATGGGCCGCGGCAGCCGCCCCACCAGTGCCCTGGCGGCGTACTCGAAGCGTTGCATGCAGTGCTCCCAAGCCAGTTCCGGGCGCCCGAGGACGGACTGGATCACGATCTCTGGAGCGTTGGCGTGCTTGTCCGAGAAGCGCCGCAGGTTGCGGCGCCACTCGGCGAACATCCGGGTGGTCACCGTTTGCGCACGCTGGTGGTAGACGACGGCGGCAGGGTTGTAGGCGAATGCCAGGCCCCGTCGGCGCAGGCGGTAGCCGAGTTCGGTGTCCTCAAGCCCCCAACCGCGGAAGGACTCGTCGAATCCGCCGACGGCCAGGAGGTGTTCACGACGGACCGAGGCGTTGCAGCTGTAGAGGTGGTGCCAGCATGTCGCCAGGTTGTTCAGGTTGGCCGAGAAGTGGGCGTACACCGCCTCGCGGCTGTCCTCCGCGACGACCGGCGGCAGCGCCTGCATGGTGAAGCGGCGGGCGAGCAGATCCCGGTCGAGCGGGCCCGCGGTCAGTTCGTCGCGTCGGCCGACGACCACAAGATCAGGGCTGAGTTCGTGATAGCGGACGTGCTCGGCCACCAGACCGGGCGTGATGAGCTGGTCGGCGTCGATCATCAGGATGACGTCCCCGGTCGCCTGCTCGACGCCGGCGTTGCGGGCCGCGCTCCGGCTCGACGCCGCCGTGCGTGGAAGAGCGATCCAGCGCATGTCGAACCGCGCCGGGAACGACGCGAGCATCTGGGCCGTGCCGTCGTCGGAGCCGTCGTCCACGATGACGACCTCGTAGGAGTGCGGGGGTGCAAGCTGCATGTGCGCGAGGGTGAGCAGGCAGAGCTCAAGTGCTTGCCGCGAGTTGTAGGCAGGAATGACGATGCTGATCTTCATCGGGCTCTCCGGGAGGCGGCGGGGCTGTCACGCCATGGCGTGGTAGCCGCCGTCGACGTGAATGACGCTGCCGGTAGTGGCGCAGAACTGCGACGACAGCAACGCCACGCACGCCGTGGCGACCGGGCGGGGGTCGGTGGGATCCCATCCCAGCGGGGCGCGCTGCTGCCAGGCAGCCTCCGCCGCCTGTTCGCCCGGGACAGCTGATCCGGCCGCCGTCCGCAGCGGGCCGGCTGACACCAGGTTGATCCGGATTCCGCGGGGCCCGTACTCGGCCGCGAGGGCGCGAGCCGTCGCTCCGAGCCCGGCCTTCGCCACGCCCATCCACCCGTACCCCGGTGACACCCGGGCGGCGTCGAAGTCCAGGCCCACGACCGAGGCTCCCGCCGGCATCAGCGGACGCACCGCCTCGGTGAGCGCTGCCAGGGAGTACGCGGACACCCGCAGGGTCGTGGCCACGTCGGACCATGGTGCGGCGAGGAAACCCGCACCTAGGCAGCTCGCCGGCGCGAAGGCGATCGCATGCACGAGCCCGTCGACGCGGTCGAGGTGCTCGCTCACCCGCCCGGCCAGCGACCTCAGGTCGGACTCGTCGGTCACGTCGAGGTCCACCACGGGTGCGGGCTCGGGCAGCCGCGCACTGAGCCGGCGCACCAGCGTCGGCCGACCATACGCGGTGAGCACGATACGGGCCCCCTGTAGTTGTGCCTCCCGTGCGACGGCGTACGCGATCGACCGGAGCGTGATGACCCCCGTGATCAGCAGCTGCTTTCCGGCCAGCAGCCCCCCGTCAGCCATCGGCGGGCTCGGCGCTGGGCGGCGTGAACGGACGCGCGGCCACGGTCAGAACGTGGTCGATCGACGTGCGCGGCAGGTCCAGCTGTACGAGCCGGCGCTCAAGTTCTCTGGTGAGCTCCCGCGCGGTCCGGCGGGCGTGTGGCGTCTCCCTGGTTCCCCGCTGTTCGATGTGGACAGCAAGCGGCGCACAGTGCTCCAGGACGTCCATCACCTCGTCGTGGCATCCCTCGCGCAGACCCTGGCGAAGTGCGTGCATGCCGTAGCTGACATGCCGGGACTCATCGCGCGCCATGGCGATGAACCCGGCCTGCAGGCCTGGCAGGACCTGCCGGTGCCGCAGCCCTTTGATCAGGTTGCGTTGCGCGTTGAGCGCGAGCACGCCCTCGGTGATCAGGTGGAAATGGGTCACCGCCCGCACCCAGCGGCTGTAGTCGGACGGTTTGTCGGCCAGCTCCCGGATGAGATCCGCCTCCACGACGCTGAGCTCACGGTGGGCCGCCGTCATTTCGGCCCAGATGAGCGGCAGCATGGAGCGCAGATCGGGCTCCATGCCCAGCAGGTCGACGGCGATCTTGGCGAGCAGGACGGTGTGCCGGGACTCGTCGGCGACCTGGGTGCCCAGGTAGATCAGATTCTGTTCGTCGGGACAGCCGCCCAGGATGGGCCCGAGCAGGTCCAGGCCGGTGTACTCACCCACCACGAACGTGTTGACGAGTTCCCGGATCTTGTCGCGGATCATCGGCGGCAGCGCCTCGAACTCCTCTCGGTCGGCCGCCAACGGAACGGACTCGGCCTCCCACTGCTGGGTCTCCCAGCGGCGGTACAGTGCCATGGGCCCAAGCCGCTGATCGAAGATCGACTCGGCGTGGTTGGCGACCTCACCGAGCGGCACCTCTGGCAGGCGGGTCAGGTCGGCCGAGTCCATGAGAAGCGTGCTCCATCGGCTGCTCATCGGGCGATTTCCTCCCGTACAGTGAACTGCTGCGGCAGCTCGGCGGTGTTGACAAGGTCAGCGTTGGGGGCGAGGAGAAACTCGCCGTCGGCAGCAGGAACGAAGCCGGCCCGCACGAAGACGTCCTGGGCGGCATGGTTGCGATCGGTACGCGCGACGCTTCCGGTCACGGTCGTTCCGGCGGTGCGCCGGTTCACGCAGGTGGCCAGGAATCCCGGCCCGACGTCGAGGCCGATGACGCGGCAGCTGACCGCCAGCGCCACGACCGTCGCGTCGGCGACCAGGCAGGCGCCGACCGTCCCGTACTCAGCGAAGCAGTCGGTCACCGCCATGAGGTACAACTCGGCGCCGTCGCCGATCATCTTGGCAAGCTCCGCCTCGGTGGTACGCCACGCCGTGGTGTTGAACTGGTTGGTTCGATTGAGCAGTTCGACGGCGCGTGGCAAGTCGTCAGCGACGGCGAGCCAGACCGTGACGGCGATGTCGAGTTCGCGGAGGAAGTCGTTGCCGCTCTCTTCGATCAGCTCGGCCCGGCGCAACATGGCCCGCGTCGTCCGGGTGCGTTGCTCCGCCTCGTGCGTGGCAGCAGCCGTTTCGAGGCCGGGCTCGGTCAGCAGGAACTCACGGAACTGAGACACTGCCAGCTCCGGAACCCGCACGCCCGGCAGATGCCGCCGAACCTCCGCCCGCTCCACCGGGTTGTCGTCCAGGAAGAGCGTGGCGGATGGCGCCACGCCCAGCCGCGTACAGATGTCGGCGATGTTGGCCGACTTCGCCGCCCAGTTGATCCGGTGGATCACGAAGTCGTCGGGTGTGAGCACCTGACCCGACGGCGCCGACGCCCATGCCTGCAAGGTCGCCGCCTCAGTGCCCTTGCTGCACGTGGCCAGCAGGACCCCGCGGCGGCGCAGGACCCGCAGCGCCTGGTGCAATCCGAGATGGATCCAGCGGCTGGTGACATCGCTCTGCACCCAGGAAAACCCGTCGTCGGCTGCGATGCCCGGCCACAGGGTGTGGTCGAGGTCCACGACCACGCACTTGATCCGGTTCAGGCCATGATGGGCCAGATAGCCCGCGACGTACTCGTCGGCCAAGGCGTCGCCGAGGGCCGCGAGCTGGTTGGGTTCCTCCACCGCCGGATCGGGGCGACCGCCGTGATGACCGAAGGGGAACATCAAGTCGTCGAAGAGGTGCGCGGCGCCATGCCGCGCGGTGATCCGTTCCTCGTCCAACACGAACAGCGACGGATACCGGCGCACCTGCTCGTCCACGTGCCGGTTGAGCTCGGCCACGATCTCGCGGTGGCTCATCTCCTGGCGGAAGTCGTAGCGTCCGAACGGTGACACGGCTAGCGGTGCCACGTTGTGCACCATGCCGAATCGCGTGCCGAGCGACTCCGCGAACTCGGCGATCGCCGAGGTGAGTGCCCGCTTGGTCACAGCCAGCCGGCGCCGTCGCTCGGCCGCTGTGACGAAGACACCGTCGTCCCACAGGCCCGTGAGGAACGGCTGCACCGTTGGCTGGAGCACGGCGAGATCAGGCTCGTGCCGTGCGACGAGCTCCCGCAACCGTCCCCGGACGGACGGCCATTCGTGGGTCGGCGTGATCGCCAGCCCGCGCCGCAGGCCTGCACGTACCAGCGCGTCCACTGCGAACTGCGCGACACACCCACCGATGAGCATCGCCCGGACCGGCCGCAGCCGCTGCTCGCCCGGCGTCAGGTCGGCGGCCGTGATCGCAGTCGGCCGCCAGTAGGAGGCGAGCTCGCCGTCCGCGATGACATCCGGCAGGCCGGCCACCGGATCGGCCGGCCCGTCGCGATCGGTGAGGAAGCCACGCTGGAGCAGGAAGGCGATGAACGTGGGGGCCGCGTCGCGGTGCGCCGGGTCCACCGCGTCGGTGAGGTCCTGCCGGGCGTGCCGACCGGTAGCGGCCCGTTTGCACAGGCCCACCCACTCGGCAGCGATGGTGATGCGCTGCAACTGCACCACGTCGATGAGCACGTGGTGATCGAATACCTGGATCAGCCGGACACCGTCGCCCAGCCGAAGCGGTACGTCCCCCATAATCACTCCTTCATCGCCCGGCGTTCGCGCCGGTGATCGTCGAAAGGTTTCGTTCCCTCCGGCTACAGCGCGGTCACGTCGATCTCATCCGTGAAGGTCACCGCCTCGGCGAGTCTGCGGTCGTGGGTGACCAGCAGGACGGTGCCCGGATAGGTCGCCAGCGCCTGCTCCAACTGCTCGATCGCCTCGATGTCGAGATGGTTGGTGGGCTCGTCGAGGATCAGGCAGTTGGACTGCCGGGCCTGGAACAGAGCCAGTCCTGTCCGGGTCCGTTCGCCCGGGCTCAGCGAGTCGGCCGGGCGCAGGACCACGTCGGCGCCGACGCGGAATTTGGCCAGCAGGGTGCGCGCCTCCTCCGCCGACTGCCCGCTCCGCCGGCGGAAGACGTCGAGCAGCGGCTCGGAACCGCGCAACGCGGCCCTCGTCTGTTCCAGCTCGCCGACGATCACTCCGGGGCCGACATAGCGGCTACCCTCCACGAGCGGCAACCGGCCCAGCAGCGCCTGGATCAGGGTGGACTTGCCGGATCCGTTCGGTCCGTTGATCCGGATGCGGTCACCGGCCGCGATCGTGAGGCCGAAGGGTCCCAGCCGCACGTCGCCGCGGGCGATCACGGCATCGCGCAGCGAGAAGACGATGCGCGAGCCCAGTTCCGCGGCGGCGATGGACAGCCGCAGCTCCCACGGCTCGCGAGGCTCCTCGACCACCTCCATTCGCTCAGCTGCCTCCTTGGTGGCACCGGCCTTGGCGTCGACACCTTGCGCCGAGGTCCTGTTCATGTGCCGGATGAACTTGTCCCGCTCGCCCCCGCCGCCCGCGCTCCGCCGCTGGCCTGCCTCCGCCCACTCGCGCATCCGCCGGACCCGCTCCTGCATCGCCTGTCGGCGAGTGGCGTACTTGGCGTAGTCATGCTCGGCACGGTGGCGGTCGTTGGCACGTTCGGCGAGGTACGCCGCCCAGCCGCCCGTGTACAGCCGCCCGGTGCGGGTGAACTCGTCGATCTCGAAGACGCGGGTGGCAATCCGTTCCGCGAACGCCCGGTCGTGCGACACCGCGATGATCCCGCCGCGAAAGCCGGCGACGTAGTGCTCCATCGCCGCGAGTCCCGGTGCGTCCAGATCGTTGGTGGTCTCGTCGAGCAGCAGCAGGTCGACGCGCATCAACAGCACCACCGCGAGACGCAGACGTGCCTGCTGGCCGCCGGACAGGGCGTCGCCGCCCCGGGAGAGGACCATGTCCGGGAGGCCGAGCCGCGCGCAGACCTTCTCGCACCGCTCCTCGAAGTCGGCGCCACCGGCGGCCAGCCAAGCGTCGAGCGTCCGGGCGTACGCGTCGCCCGCTCCCTGCTCACCGGCGGCGAGGGCCTCGGCCGCCGCCTCCATCGCCGCGGCGGCGCCCGCGACGCCGGTGCGCCGGGCCAGGTACCCGGCGAGGGTCTCACCGGCCATGACCTCGGTCTCCTGGGGCACGTAACCGACCGACGGTCGGGTCACCTCACCCGCGTCGGGCTCGATCTCGCCGGCCAGAGCCTTGAGCAGGGTGGACTTGCCGACACCATTCGGCCCGACGATCAGCATCCGATCGCCCGGCCCGACGGCCAGGTCGATACCGTCCAGAACCGGCACCAGGCCGAAGGTCACGGACAGCCCGCGCGCGGTGAGGAAGCCGCTCATCGCACCACCGGGGCCAGCGGCGCGTACGTTTCCTGGTTGGACTTGCCGCCCATGAAGTAATTCACCGTGACCTGCTCGGTGCACACCACCTCGACGTTGTTCTTGAGCAGCAGATAGTTGAGCAGAGCGTCATCGCCGAGGCCGATCTTCTGCTTCCACCGGGAGAACTCCTCCGGGAACGGAATGCGTTCGAACAGTCGGCGGCGCACCATGAGCTCGTTCGTGTCGACGCGTCCCAGCAACACGCCGTTGAAGTGGACGCGGTCCCGCAGCACGTTGGATCCGGGCACGACGACGCCGGCGTCGACGAGCAGTGCATACGACTTGGCGCCGACCTTCTCGTCGTCGTTCCAGGGATCGACACCCTCGGGTATGTAGAACGGTGACCCGTCGTCGTTGAGCAAACGCCGCCACCCGTGCGCCATTTCGGCGGTCGGGACCGCCTCCAGTGCTGCCACCAGAGAGCTGAGGTGGCCGGTGTCCCAGGTGTTGTCGTCGTCCAGGTGGGCGATCAGGTCAATGTCCGTGGCGGCCGCACCGAGGTTACGGAGCCGCGCGACCCGCGCCCATTGGTAGTCGTGCTGCACCCGCGGATGCGACCGGGGGGTGGCGTTGATGACCGTGACGTGCGGGAACGCTTGGGTGAGCCGCGCGGCGAAACCGTCATCCGCCAGCACGGGGCAGTTGTCGCCGACGATGATGTGCTGGATCGTGACGTCGCGCTGCGCGGCGGCCGATGCCACGGCGCGCCACAACAGTTCCGGGCGGTTGCGGGTCGGGGTGACAACCACGACGTCGGGTGTGCTCATGCGTGCCGCCCGCCCGTCGGCACCGCGGCACCCAGCCGGTCCGCCAGGACTGCGGCCAGGCGGCGGGACAGCGCCATGGTGGTCAGCGAGGGATTCGCCGCGCCGATGCGAGGGAACGTCGCCGGACCACCCGCGTACAGGCCGGGGATTCGGGCGAATTCATGGTTCTCGGTCAGCACGCCGCCCAGGGGCAGCGTCCCACCGTCGTGGTCTTCGGCGCCCAGAGCACTGGACCAGGTCTGGGGTCGGCCGACCGGGTACTTCTCGCGGTTGCGTGGCAGCACGGCGACGTTGGTGGCGAGCGGGTCGTCGTACTCGCCGAACGACAGGTCACCGTTGAGGCCGAAGGCTGTGGCGATGGCCGACCATACTCCGGTGAGTACCTCCCGTTGCGCGGCGACGACCGCCCGGCCGTCCGCCGATACGCTCGCGTGGACCCGAGTGGGCCACGGAAAGCCGTCCGACGGCAGGCATGCGACGTAGCTGTCCGGGTCGGGAGACAACTCGCCGTTGATCTTCACATCCAGCACGAGCTCCTCCCGCGACACCCGCCACAGCGACACGAAGAGATTGCAGCGCGCCTCAGGAACCGGCACGTAGTAGGAGCCGGGCCGGAGTGGCAGGGGCCGCGGCACTGCGCCGGCGTCTATGCGCACGAAAAAGCCCTGGGCAAGATGGTCGGCGAGGCCACCCAACCGCGGCTCGGCACCTGTCTGCGTGCTCAGAGCCTGGATCGCGAGCCGGCTGTTCTCCACCGTGCCGGCACACAGGACGACCGCCTCGGCAGCCACTTCCGTCGGCTGCCCGGTGTGCGCGTCGGCCACCACCGCGCCAGCTGCCCGGCCGCCGCGGAAAGACACGTTCCGCACCTGGCTGTCGACCAGGAAGCGCACGGACCCGGGTATCTCACCAACGACGCCGGTAACCGGGTCGCGCCAGTGATCGAGCGGTGAGTACGCCGACCAGCGACCCGGCACCTCCGGGTGCGTACGGGAGGCGCGGGGTGTTGCTCGCAACGTGTATCCGCCCAGGTGCCGGACCGGGCCGGGAGACGCAACCGTCCCGTCCGACCAGGTGAGCCCGAGCTCTGTGGTCACTCGTTCGTAGAGCGACGGGCCGCCATGCCATGAGGAGCAGAGGTCCTCGACGACCGCCGCCGGCCAGTGCTCGAGGTCCAGCGCCCAGGACTCGAGAGGCAGGGTTACGCCGTACCAGTAGAGGGACCGGCCGCCGACCCGCGCGCGGATGCCGGCGTTTCCGGAGAAGTGCCGGTGACTGCCGGACTCCCAGGGGCGCTGGTGATATCGATCCCGCCCGGGATTGAGCCACAGGTCGACGGCGGTGTCCGGGTCGTGGACGATGTTGGTATGCCGTAGATCACCGGCGGGTCCGCCCTCGATCACGAGGATATCGTCCACGCCGTGCCCGGCGAGGTGGCGGGCCGTCTCAAGTCCGGCGAAACCGGCACCGACGATCACTACGCGGGCCCGTGACGGCGCCGGACCGGCTTCGATCAGGCTGTGTCTCGCGCGGTCATCGGTCATGGTCCTCTGTCCTTCTCGCGGTCGGATGCGTCTCACACCGCATGGGCGGCGCTGGTCGCTGGCGGCGGTCATGTCGGTTTGTGTCCCGGCGCCACCACGTGGGCGGTGATGCCGTCTGGTGCCGACTCCCTGGTGAGCGAACGGGCATAGACCGATCAACCCTCCTCTGGCGGCCGCGTAGTCGAGCCCGACCTCCTGCCATGGCGAGGGAGGAGAGGAACAAGCGCCGGGCGCCGACCCTGGCCGGGGCGGTACGCCGGGCCCCCGGCACACACCGGTCGGGTTTGTGTCCCGATCAGCCGGAACGGATTCAACCTGCGGCGTCGGCGGCCGGCACCGCTCCTTGCGGACGGGCGGCCGTGGTGCGTTCCGGCCGCGGGGTGAAGAAGCTGCGGGTCAGCAGCAGGATCGGCAACGCCATCACGCCAGCGATGACCGCGACCGAGACACCCAGCCGACCCGGTGCGACCAGCAACCCGGCCACGGTGGCTCCGAGCAGGACGAAAACGTCGTTGGTCGGCAGCAGCATCGAGTAGTAATGCGTCAGTTCGCGCTCGGTAAATCGTGCCTGGACCTCGGCCATGTAGACCGCCGTCGCCACGGATTCCAGAATGCCTCCGGCCACCAGCAGACCTATGGCGAGCGCCGGCGCGTGGGCAAGAAGCAGAAGCAACCAGCACACCGCTTCGAGCACGTTGCCGAGAATGTACATCAGGCCCGGACTGAACCGCGTGAGCCGCCCGGCCAGAATACCTCCGACCGCACCACCAAGACCCATCGCGGCGATCAGATATCCCAGCATTCCGTCGATCTGCGGGAACCGGATGCGGGCGAAAGCGGGAACGAAGACGGAATTCATGCCGACGACGAAGACATAGGTGAATGCCGTGAGCGTGAGGCCGAAGACCATCCCATCGCCACGGATGATGGCGAGAAGGTCCCGAGGATTGTCCAGAAACAATCGGCGCAGGATCCCCAGGGGAGACTTTGGCATTCTGGGCGCCGCCGCGCCGGCCACCGAAGTGGGCTTGTCCTTGGGACCGGGAAACGGCCCCACCAGTAGTCCAGACGCGATGAGCGCCGTGGCCGCCTCGGCGAAGAACAACATGGAAATGGTCCCGAAGGCGAGGGTCGGGCCGACCACCACCGGGCCCAACAGGGAGGCTGCCCGCTGGGCCGTGACGATCAACCCGTTCGATGCGAGTTCGCGGCCGTCCGGGGTCACCCGAGTTCGCAGCGCCAGCCGGGCCGGCGCCAGAAACATCGTGGTGAGGCCGATCAGGAACGACAGGACCTGGATCTGCCACAGCGCGCCGGTGAACGGGATCGCGATGGCGATGAGGGCACTCACGACCGAGGCCAGGACGGACACGGCGCGGGGGTCCCGACGCCGGACCACTTCGGACACGACCGTGCCGAGCACGATGTTCGGGATGAGCCGGATCCCGAGCGTGAGCCCGAAGTCGAGTCCCAGGCCGAACCGGTCCAGCAGGAAGATGGGCAGGGCGACGCCGGTTATTGCGGTGCCGAGCTGACTGATCGCGATGCTGACGACCAAGCGGGAGAGGCCGGGCTCGCGCCAGAGGGGCGACTTCGCACGGCTCGCTGACTCAGCGCTCATGCGGACAACTCCGCAGCCAGAGGCGGTGAGAGCGCTCTCATTACGGGCCGGATGAGCATGTGAAGTCCTTTCCACCGTTGAAGCGATCAGGCGCAGGAGCGATGATCCTGCACTGACGGCAGCCGAACCGCCACTGTCCGCCACACCTCAGCGCTCGGCGCCGCATTCGTGGCGCGGCACCTTCTCGAGCGGCCTTGAGACGCCGCGTATCTAGGCCCCTGGTTCGCACGCTGCGGACGCTCACAGGCCGGAACATCGAGAGGTGCTTGCAGGCACGGCCTGTATCTCTACTGGGCCGAGACGCCTCTCGTCAAGATCCGAGAGCGCTCTCAGGCGGAGCCTTGACGTGAACCCACAGTGCTGCGTACAACTGTTCCCAGCCAAGGCGCGACCGCCCGGAAGCGGTCCCAGCGCGAGACCTGACGTGTGTCCGGCGAACTACGCAGCACTTTTCAAAAACTGGCGAGTTTCAGTGCCGCCGACAGGGGATGATCGACGTCTTGGTTTTCTGCGTCGGGGTCAACAGGCTGTCCCGAGTCAGCGGTGCAGGGTCCTCCCACACGAGTCCCCAGCCGGATTTTATTGCCGGGGATTTGAAGTCTCCACACGTTCATTGCTTTCGAGGGTGTCGACGGCGTACTTCCTTGGCCGGACGTCCCACAGCCACTCCCTGATGGAGCGTTCACGGGATGCCGTGGAGGACGGCGCGTTGATCAACTACCATGCGCTCGGCCCTGTTACGGATGGCATTTGCTCTGCCTCCGGAGAAGCGAATGACCAATCTTCCGGCGACCTTTCGGATACATGCCAGCTTCACCGGTCTCTTCTGTCCTCACCGTCAGAACTACGGGGAATCACAATGAACTCCCGCCATACCCGTGCGTCCAACTTCCTCCTGTTCACTCACCGCGACGCCGGCGACGATCGTAATGCAGCCAAATACTGCCAAGACCTCATCGACACGATGCTACGGCGGCAGGACGAGCTCATCGGCGCACTGACCGACATCGCCACCCACGACAGCGCCTCCGACGAATTGCACCGCTCGATCCAGGCCCTCGCCGGGGCCCGCTGGGAACTGGCGCGGAACCGGCCGGAAACGCTTGACCTGCTCGGGGTGTTCTTGCCGTCGAACAACATCCTGTACTCGTACACGCTCATGTGCCTCATCCCGGCCCTGTACTGCCGGCGCATCGAGATCCGGCCGTCCAGCCGCGTGAAGGGCGTCATCGAGACCGTGCACGAGATCCTCGCACCGGTTGTCCGGGAGCGTGGGAGAGGCCAGTTGGCGCTCACGCGCGCATCCCAGCGCGACTTCGTGCGGTCGTGCGGCGAGGCCGACGGCGTCATCTTCACCGGCCGGTACGAGAACGGTCTCGAGATCGCGTCCCGGGTGTCCAGCCGGACCAGGCTGCTGCTGTTCGGATCGGGCCCCAACCCCTTCGTCGTGGGCCCCGAGGCGAGCGCCGACGCAGCCGTCCACGACCTCCTGCGCAGCCGGCTCTACAACTCCGGTCAGGACTGCCTGTGTCCCGACGCGATGTTCGTGCACCGGGACCGGCTCAGCGAGGTGGTGACGCATCTGGGCGAGCGCCTGGCGGAGATACCCATCGCCGACCGGCGCGATCCAGAGGCACGGGTGACGCCGCTCGTCTACGACGACGCCGTCCAGGGCGCCGCGGCGTTCCTCGACCGGCACCGCGACCTGGTCCGGTTCGGCGGGACGGTCGACGTGGCGGCCCGAACGGTCGCACCCTCGATCGTGGTCGCCGACTTGCACCCGGGTCTGCGACCGCCGGAGTTCTTCTCGCCGGTGTTCCTGGTGTGCGCCTACGACGACGCCGCACAGATCACTCAGTGGGCCACCGCCCCGGAGGAGCTGGCCCGCGGCATGTACATGTCCGTGTATGGCGAGCCGGAACTCCAGTCCCCCGTGATCGGCACCAGCATCGTGTGCCGGGACTGCACCACGTTCGACATCGAGGACGGCAACCGGCCGTTCGGCGGCTATGGCGCCCACGCCAGCAGCGTGCACGAACACGGACGGCTGGCCGCCCGCCCGCTGCTGGTCTCGGCGGAGTTCGGCACCGGTCGTCCAGGGCGGGCCCTCGCCACGGCGGGGACGACCGCGGCGAGGGAATCGGCATGATCGGAACGCGCTGCACGGCCGTGCTGGCCGCGCGCTCCGCGGGATCGGCATCGCCGCGTCTCGCCGCTCTCCACCCCGACATCCCGATGCGCGCCCTCACCCCGGTGCCGGCGCGGCAGGTCGTCCGGCAGGTGATGAGGGAGGCCCTCGACCACATCGTCGGCCCGGACCGGCGCCGGGTGCCCGCCTTCGTCGCCGCAGCGCCGTACGTCACGTACACGGCGACGTATTTCGCCGAGCGTCACGAGGATCCGGCCCGACGCCTACGCCCGTCGCATTCGATCCAGATGGAGTGCTCGCGCCTTGTCCAGGGCCTGGACGACGATCTCGACCAGGCGAACCGCTGGGCGGGTGACCTCTTCATCCTCTGCACCCCAGAGTTGGACGTGCGGCAGTCGGTCCAGGGGGCCGAAGCCGCGCTCGCCGTCGGAGCCCAGGCAGCGCTGGTCTGCGACATCACGGTTACTCCCCCCTGGGATCCGGACCGCAAGCCGGCCGCCCTGTCCGCTGCCGCGATGCTGCTGGTGCGCGCAACGGCTGGCGCCGCGACGGGCGACCTTGCGCTGTGGCCACCGGCCGCGGCGGCACATCAGACCACGGCCGCCGAAACACCCGCTTGAGACCCCCCTGTGGGCGTCGGGCCTTCAACCTCCGCCCGGGACCCGGTCTCATGACAGTCCTCGACGGACAAGGACTCAATCATTCCCGGAACGGGACCTCTGATGAAGGAAGGCAGTGCCATCAGCACCCTGGGATCGGTCACCAACCCCGGTACTGCGAGCCCCGAGGCCGCGACGGCGACCTGCTGGCCGGTAGCGGCCCGGACGCTGCGGGACGCCGGCTGCGAGGTCGTGATCGGACTGCCCGCGGACGAGCCGGGTCTGCTCGACGCGGCAGCTTCAACCGACGGCCTCACCGCGGTCCCGGTGCGCGATCAGCGGGTCGGCGCCTGCGCCGCCGTGGCGGCCGCGATGCTGACCCGCCGTCCGGTCGTTCTCGCGCTCACCACCGGACCGGCTTTCACCAACGCTCTCACGGGCCTGCTCGAGGGCATGTCGCTGGGGGCGCCGGTCATCGTTGTGACTGTTCGTATCGCCGCGAATGAGATCGGCAGGGGAGGGTTCCAGGAGACCGATCACCGCTCGCTGGCCCAGTCGGTGGTCAAGGACCATCTCGTCGTCGCCACCGGAGACACCCTGCAGTGGGCGCTCCGCCGAGCGGCCCACCTCGCTGTGAACGGCAAGCCGGGACCGGTGCTGGTCGAGATCAGTGCCGAGACCGCAACGTCGACCGACGCTGTCGCTTGCGCGCCGTACGCCGCCCCGGTGAGGGCGTTGCGGTCCCACCCCGATCCCGCCGATGTCGCCGAAGCGCTGGCCGTGATGGCGCAGGCACGCCGGCCTCTGGTACTCGCCGGCGGAGGTGTCCGCGCGGCGGACGCAGCGGCATCGCTGCGCATGCTGGCGACGGAGTGGGGCGCGGCCACCGCCACGACGGCCTCCGGGCGCGGCACCTTCGACGAACTGGATCCGCACTGCTTCGGCCTCGTCGGCCTGTACGCCACTCCGCCGCTGACCACCGCGCTCGCCGACGTCGACGTCGTGCTGGCCATCGGCACGGCGCTGGAGGAGACCGTCCGCATGGGATGGGACCTCGATCGCGTCCGGCTCATCCACGCCGACGTCGACGCATCGACGTTCCACCGGGCCGTACCCGCCGAGATCACGCTGCTGGGCGACGCCAGGCTCACCACCGAGGCTCTGCGGGCGGCGTGGGCCAGGCAGGGCGACGACATCGCGGGGCAGGACGGTCGTACCGGGTGGCGGAGGACGGTGGCCGCTGCGCGGCGAGCGCTGGATGCCGACGCAAAGGCGGTGACGTTCGCTGAGTCACCTACCCGGGCCGTCCTGCGTGTCCTTCCGGACCTGTTCCCCGACGCCGTGCTGGTGCAGGAGAACGGGCTGCACGACATCTGGGGCTACCACATCTCGGCTCTGACCCTGCCCGCCGACTTTCCCATCGTCGGCCCGGGCGAGCAGACCATGATGGGTTTCGGCCTCCCGGCAGCCGTCGGTGTGGCCGCCACGCGGCCGGGCCGCCCGGTCGTGCTCGTCTGCGGTGACGGCGCGTTCGCCATGAGCGCGAATACGCTGCCGACCGCCGCCGAACTCGGGTGCCCGCTGGTGATGGTGGTCTTCGACAACAACGGATTCGGCTGGCCACGATTCCTGCGGCGGCAGGACGGACATCCCTCCGCCCAGGTCGACTTCCGTACTTGTCTGCCCATGGCTGCCCTGGTGGAGGCCATCGGCGGGATCACTGCGACCGTCACCGACGAGGAATCCCTGCGCTCGGTCATGGAGCGTGCCCGCACCGCGGTTGACGCCGGGCGACCGGCGCTCGTGGTCGTGCCGGTGGACGACGACGACGTTCCGGTGGGCATCCGCCGGATCTTCGGTATGGAGGGAGCGGAATCATGCTGACCGGATCGCTCGACATCGACGGCATACCCGTCGATGCGGCGTCCCTGCGGCGTACTTTCGACGACGTCGAGCGGTGCTGTGCGAATCTCGGTGCCGGTCCCGGTCACGCGGTCGTGACGGCCTGCCGCACGGGACTCGGGGTCCTGGCGACTGTTGTGGCCGCGCGCCGCCTTGGGGCGGCCGTCGCCTTTGCACCGCCCGCCGCGGACCGCGGCCTGACAGCTCGGCTGGAGGAGGTCAGCGCCGCCCAGGTCGTCGAGCGCGGCGGCACACTGGAGGTGCTGCCCCGAGCCCGCGCCGGAGAAGCCGTCCTGCCACCCGGAGCCGCCGCGGTGTTCCCGACGTCGGGAAGCACGGGACGGCCTCGCCTCGTGGTGCTGTCGCACGCCGGCCTGGCGTACCAGTCAGGTGAGACAGCGTCCCGACTGGGCCTGAGCGAGGCGGACTCCTTGCTCGTGCCGCTTCCGCTGGCCCACGCGTACGGCATGGGCATCGTCATGATGTGGCTGGAGAGAGGCGGCAGGCTCCTGCTGGAGACGTCGTTCTCGGCGGCCGACGTCACCGGCCGGCTGCTGAGCCGCGACGTCACGACGCTGGACGGCGTCCCGTCCATGTACTCCATTCTGCTCAAGACCGCCACCCGCGAGCCTGAGGTCGCGGCACGACTGCGACGGTTGCGCATCCGCGGGATCGGTGGCGATGTGCTGCATCCTGCCATGGCCGCACGCTTCTCCGCGCTCGGCGCCGACCTGCACGACGGTTACGGGCTGACTGAGGCCGGGCCGAACGTTGCGATCAGCGCACCCGGCGCCATGCGCCCCGGGACCGTCGGCACGCCTCTGTCTGGGACCGAGGTACGCCGCGACGCGGCAACCGGGGAACTGCTGATCCGTACACCGAGCCTCATGCTGGGCTATCTCGGTGAGCCGGACGCCACGGCGGCGGCGTTGACCGCCGACGGCTGGCTGCGCTCCGGGGACGTGGGCGAGGTCGAGCCCGACGGTCACGTGCGGGTGCTGGGACGCCTGAAGGAGGTGCTCATCGTAGACGGCGAGACACATGCGCCCACTCTGATAGAGGACGTCTTCCGCGCGTTGCCCGGTGTGGCCGAGGCCTGCGTCCTCGGTGTTCGCTCCGCGGACGACGCCTCGGGCCGGGGCGATCGCATTGTGGCGTTCGTCGAGCTGGCCGATCCGGTCTCCGTGACCGACCTGCGTACTCTCTGCCGTCGGGATCTCCCACCGCGGCTGCGGCCGCGCGACATCCATGTCGACGTTCCGCTGCCCCGGACCGGCACCGGGAAGGTCGACCGTACGGCGCTGCGCCGGTGGGTAACTCGGGAAACATCGGCCCGCCATGCCTGAGTACCTTGGCGAGACCGGGCTCGTCGTAACGGGGATGGGCCTGGTCACTGCATTCGGCTGCGGCGTGGAACGCTACTGGGCAGAACTCGTGAGCGGTGCTTCGGCACTCGAGGAAGCGACACCGGCCGTGGGCCCGCTCATCGCCGCTGCGCCCGGCCCGAGCGCTCAGCCGGACGATCCCGAACGGCAGCCGTGGCTGGTACGTCGCGCCCTGGCGGAAGCGCTCGCTGACGCCGGTCACACCGCCATGCCGCCCAGGGCGGTCGTCGTCCTGGTCGGGCAGACCCCGGCGTTGGACCAGGTGACGCCGCGCCGGCTGTCTTTCCTGGGTGCCGATCCGCTCGCCTCGGCGGTGCGCGATGCCGCGGAGCCGATCTTCGTGTCGCATGCCTGCGCGTCGGTGCTGTTCGGGATCGCCCTCGGTGGCAGGTGGCTGCGGGCCGGCTTGGCCGACACCGCGATCGTGCTGGGCGGCTGGACCGCCGGGGAGTACAGCGTCGCTTCGATGGAGGTGGTGAAGGCGCTCAGCCCCGACGTGGCCCGGCCGTTCGACCGGGATCGCCGCGGCACCACGCTCGGCGAGGGCAGCGGGGCGATCCTGCTCGAACGGGCGGCGGACGCTCGCCGGCGCGGTGCCGTACCGCGGGCCGCGGTCGGCGGCCTGGCCTGCCGGATCGCCGGCAGCGAGGCCGCGGCCTCCGACGCCGGGTCGGCGACCGCCGTGATGAGCGAGGCGCTGCACCTGGCCGGATCACCGCGTGCGGACCACATCCACGCCCACGCCGCCGGAACATTTCAAGGCGACGACGCCGAACTTTCCGCGATGGACCAACTCGCCCGCGACGGCGCGTGGCCCGGCACAACGGTGAGCAGCCACAAGGGAGCCGTCGGCCACCTGATGCACTGCTCCGGCTTCCCGGCGACCGCGGCTGCAGTCCGGACCCTGGAGACCGGCACCGTTCCGGGAACCGCCGGGCTGCGGCACCCGGTGCAGCGCGGTGCCCTAACGGTACTGACCGCCTCCGAACAGCTCGCGGCGGTCAGCAACGTGCTTGTGAACAGCTTCGGATTCGGCGGCAACACCGCCGCCATGGTCCTCACCCAACCCTAGCCATCACCAAGCACCGGCTGCCCATGGGCCGTTGCCGCGGGCCAGCCGTGCCAAACCTGAGACTCGAAACCCGAGGAACCCGTATGTCCCTCTTCCCCGGCCTTCCCCTCGTCACTGTGGTGACCCCGACCAGGAACCGCCCCGCCGAGCTTGCCCGGGCGATGGCCTCCGTCGCGGGCCAGCGCGGCATACGCGTCGAGCACCTGGTGATCGGCGACGATTGCCCGGCGCTGGCAGATCCGTCGATCGTCCGAGACCTCTCAGAGCGGTTTCCCTACGCCGTCATCAAAAACGTCACCGGCGCCGAGCACGCCGGCCTGCCACGCGACTACCTGCCGGCGCGGCTCGCTGCCCTGCGCAACACGGGCATAGCCGCTGCGAACGGCGACTGGATCGCCCAGCTCGACGACGACAATGAGTTTGAACCTGATCATCTGAGCTCACTGCTGGAATGCCTGGCCGCCAGCCCGGGCGTCGAGATTGCGCACAGTTGGCGCCGGCTCTTCTCGCCGGACGGCTCTCCCTACGAGGTCGCCGGAGAGAACCCGTGGCATCCCGATCCGGAGCTGCGGGCTTCCTCGTACGCGCGCTTGGT
The DNA here is from genome assembly GCF_021261325.1 of Streptomyces guryensis. Classification (GTDB taxonomy): domain Bacteria; phylum Actinomycetota; class Actinomycetes; order Streptomycetales; family Streptomycetaceae; genus Streptomyces; species Streptomyces guryensis. The sequence goes on from NZ_JAJSBI010000037.1 coordinate 28,891, forward strand.
CGAGCTTGGGGTCTTCCGGCCGGGCTCCTCGGTGGTACGCGACGCCCTGCGCGCAGGCGGCGAGGAATTCAACGGCGTGGACACCAGCGAGCTCCTTGTAAGCCGCGAAATGCACGAGAGATTCCCCTTCCCGACCACGTACTCGCGATGGTGGAGGAAACTCGAATGGACAGAGGACTACGCGTGGTGCGTGCTGCTGGATCGCGCGAAGGTGCCAATGGTCTGCAGCGAGAAGCCAACCCTCCGGTACTTCATGGGCGGGTACTCGAACGCCTCGGTGACGCGGTGAGCACCTCCGCGACGCAGGACATCCCCGCTCCCGTCTTCCGCACCGCGACAACCCTCCTCGCAGACCTCAAGCAGGACGACACCACCGCGGTCGGCATCCTGGCCCGGCACCTGCAGCATCTGGACGTTGTCGATCCCGCGCTCAACACCGTCGTTCTGACCGACCGGCCGGGCGCAACGGGGAGCGCTCACCGTGCCGACGAGGAACGCCGCCGCGGGGTGCGCAGGCCGCTGCTCGGTGTCCCGGTCACCGTCAAGGAACACATCGCGGTGACCGGGCTGCCGGCGACCTCCGGCGACCCGGGACGGGCCGACCTGCGCCCCCCGGACGCACCGTGCGTGTCTCGGCTACGAGAGGCCGGCGCTGTCGTCGTCGGAAAGACCAACCAGTCGGCACATGGCAGGGACTGGCAGACCTACAACGCGGTCTACGGGATCACGAACAACCCGTGGGACCTCACCCGGACGCCGGGCGGCAGCAGCGGAGGCGGGGCCGCCGCAGTGGCAGCCGGCATCGTGCCCATCGATCTGGGTACGGACACAGCCGGATCGCTACGCCTGCCCGCGGCCTTCTGCGGCGTCTACGCCCACCGGCCGACGGAGGGCAGCGTGGCCGGACTGAGACCGGCACCGGCACGTCCCCTCCCGCTGCCGCGTATGACGGAGGTCGGCCCGATCGCTCGCAGCGCCGACGATCTACGCATGGTGCTGGACGTACTCGCCCCGGCGGTCCCCGGCACGCACCGCGAGGCGAGCAACCTGCGCGGTTTGCGCGTGGCGCTGCTGAGCCCGCCGCGCTGGTTCGACATGCACCCCGATGTCGAGAGCGCCTACCACAGGCTCGCCGACGTCCTCGCATCGCACGTCCGCGCGCTGACCTGGTGCACACCCGACCTGCCAGGCGGCCTGACCGCCCAGCACGACACCTTCCTGGCTGTGCTCGCCGCGCAGGGCGCCCGTCTGACCCCCCAGGAGGAGCGGGAGGCGTTCGCGGCGGCGTTGAGCTCCAGCGGCGATCCCCGCGACGACGCCTGGGCATCTGGCCTGTTCCCCACCTCCGGCACCCGGGCATGCTGGGCGAGGCACCGCCACCAGTTGCGGCTCGCCTGGGACGACTTCTTCGACACCTGGGACCTGCTGATTGCACCGGTCACATCGGTCGTGGCGTTCCGGCACGACCCCGGCAAGGCAGCCGACTGGTTCTCCACCCTGGACCTCGGCGGACGGACCGGCCGCTACAACGACCTGTTCTTCCCGGCATCCCTGGCTGCGCTGCCCGGCCTGCCGGCCACAGTCTTCCCTGCAGGCACGTCCCCGGAAGGGCTGCCCGTGGGCCTTCAGGTCCTCGCCCGGCCCGGGGACGACCGCCTCAGCATCGGCTTCGCCGGTCTGCTGGCAGACCTCATAGGCGGATACCGGCCTCCCCCAGCACTCGAAGGAGGACAGGGGCACCGCACCCCTCGTGAACCCAAGCGGCGGATGGTGTGTTCCGCTCGTTCGACGAGTCGCTCGAAGCCGTCGTGGTGATCGCCGTCGCCGACGGCGGCGAGTTCCGAAGATCACCCGCCGGGCACCCCTCGGGACCGGCACCGCCGCCGCGGCGCTGTCGGTGTTCGACACCGGCGTGGCACGTGCGGCCACCAGCGCCGTGGGAGCAACTGCGCCGGGAGACGCCCGCACTGCGGATACGCCGTCCTCGACGCGGCCGTGGCCGGCTGCCCCGGCCACGGCACGACCCGGCCGGCGCAGAGCTACACCGACCAGGCAGCTTGTTCAGCACCGCGTTCACCTATGACTGGTTCGAGGGCAGCTCCCACCTCGCGCCGGCCCTGGGGGAACGACTCAGTACGGACACCCATCTTGATCGCGCCGGCCTCGCCGCCCGGCGGCGGCCGGGTTGGGCCGCGCTCGGTGCCGTCACACCGTCATCGCCGATCAGCTCTGACAGGGGTGGCCGTCGACGGTGATGTACTCGGGCGCCGAGTTGTAGGTGCTCGAGGTGCCTAGGTAGCCCAGCGAGAGGGTGTCGCCGGCTGCGACGGTGCCGTCGTAGTCGGCGGGGGTGATCAGGACCGTATCGCCGTCCTGCGCGAATTCTCCGTTCCACATCTGTGTCACGCGCTGACCGTCCGTATACGTCCACCGGACCGTCCAGTCGGTCATCGTTGACCGCGGCGTGATCCGGACTTCGGCCTGGAAGCCTCCGGGCCACTGTTTCACCAACGTGTAAATCGCCGTGCAGTAGGCGCCCGGTTCCTCCGTCGAGCCGGCCGAAAGCGACGGCGACACGCCGCTCGTGACGGGCATGGGAGCGGCGTGTGTCGCCGACGCGGTCGCGCGTCTGATCGGGGGTGTCTGCGGCGCGACGGCGCTGACGGCTTCCCCTGTCGCCCCCTGGTCCGACCCGGGCGTCGATTCCCACGGCATGCTGCTGAGGACGCTGACCATCCCGATCGTGGCCAGCAGGACTGCGGCGCTCGCCCAGACCGGCCGTCCCCGCAGGGAGACCTGCCACCCCGTCGCCCTGTGCCGCCGCTCCATGGACGCCGGCCCGCCTTGGTGCCGCCTCGCCGCGATCTTGCGTCGTTCCAGGTACGCTTCCCCGCCCCAGCCCAGGACGGCAGTGACCAGCACGCCGGGCAGGTCGTCGGACACCCTCAGGCACACAGCGGTCTCGGCGCACCGCGCGCACCCTGCCAGATGCTGCTGCAGGTCGTCCGGGGACCGCTCGTGCGGCGACCGCGTCACCGCCTCCAGCAGGCCCACGTAGCCACGGCACCGGCCGTCCGATTCCACCACTTCGACCGCGCGCGCCCACAGGCAGCGCTGACGGAATGCGGCTTTGACCCGGGCAACCTCCCGCTCCCTGTTCGGCGCCCACGTGCTGGCTCCGGCGTCACCGCGGATATTCAGGCCCTCGACCAGCGCGGCCCAGAGCAGCTCCGCGTCCGCCGGCGCCATCCGCTGCAACGCCTGCAGTGCCAGCGGTTGCTGTTCCGGGGCGCGGGACTGCTGCGCCGACCGCTCGCACAGCCAGCCGCTCAGCTCCGTGCTGAGCCACGCGCCCTGCCCCTGCGTCAGCCACCCGTCCGCCGTCTCGAGCACCGCCATGAGCAGCAGGGGCAACCACGGCAGGTGCTCGCCCTGACGCCGCCATTCGACAGCCAGCGAGAACGCCTCGTCCGCCAGTTGCTCGGCCTCCGCGAGACCCGCCGTGCACAAGCGGGCGTAGCACAGGACCGCTTCCCGGTAACCCTCCAGGCATGCTCCTTCCAACCCGTCCTCGGGTGCGGACATCTGCGGCGGCGCCGGAGGCGACGAATGGTCGGCCATGAAAGTACTCATTCCGAATCTCCCCACGCGTTACGGGGATGACGCTCGTACGGGTTGAGGGACGCCGTCGGAAGGGAGCATCCCTGAACGGCTACGGGCCGGTGGCCCTGGCCCCGCGGCTGCCGGCGAGGTGACGCGGCCGGTGTCAGCCGGTGGCGCTCGAGACAGGCACGTACTCCACCTTCATGGGGGTGCCTGAGACGGTGCCGGAGGTGGGGGTGGCCGCGCCGCTGGAAAGCTGGTCGGGGAAGCTGCCGCCCATAGCGGGGTTCAGCAGGATGAAGTCGCCGTGGTTGGCCGCCGGGTTCCAGGTGGCGGCATCCATCTGGTCGGAGGTCACGGACTGGTAGAGCACACCGTCGACGTACCAGCGCCGCTGCTGGGGGCTGCCTGGTGTGCTCCCACTCGAAGCTGTAGATGTGGAAGTTGCCGGCGCAGGCCGTGTTCAGGCAGGCATGGCCCGCGCGCAGAGGCCGCTCGTCTCTTTGCATGAGTCCGCCGGGGTCGATACCGCAGTGCGGGGTGCCGGACAACTTCGGTCATTCGGCGGGCGGGACGCCACGCGAGATATGACCCGGGCACCCCAAGTGAGAACCGCCTCGGCGATCAGTACACCAAGGCGGTCCCCGGGGTGATCGAACTGCTCGGCGCGTACTCGAACACCGCGGCCCCTTGGCACGGGCCGGCAGTTCCTCGTAGGACCACCGGGCCGGCTTCTTTCCCAGGCCATTTCTCAACTGACCCGACAGGAACTCGTCCGAGTGGTCGATGCGATGGAGGAATCGGGGGGTGTTTCTTTTCGGCGCATCCCACACCGCGTGTTCCTTTCACGTTGGTGTCATGTGCGGCGGCCCGGCGGTAGTCCTTCCGTTCCCGCTGCCCCAGGGCCTTGCGCGAAGCCCCCGTCCGGGGCGTTCTCAGCCCGGCCAGGAACGTAACCAGGCCTGGCCGGGCTGCGGTTCGCGCCGCGTGCTCAGCCCGCCGGGCTGCTGCTGGACGTGGTGCTGGTAGTGCCGCCGTCCGAGCTGGAGACGGACACGTAGTCCACGAGCATGGGCACGCCCGACTTGGTGGCCGAGCTGGGGGTGGCGTGTCCGGCCACGGGGTCGGGGAAGGCGCCGCCCATGGCCAGGTTCAGCAGCAGGTAGTGGCCATGGGCGGTTGCTGCGGCCCAGGTCGCCTCATCGACCTGCGATTCGTTCACGGAGTGATATTGCACCCCGTCGACGTACCAGCGCAGTTCCTGCGGGGAGACGCTGCGGTCCCACTCGAAGGCATAGGTGTGGAAGTTGCCCGCGCAGGCGGAGTCAGGGCAGGAGTGGCTTTCGCCCAGGCCAGTCGTCTCGTTGCAGGGGCCGCCGGGGTCCGTGCCGCAATGCAGGGTGCCGGACACCTTGTCGGCTCCATTGGCGTTCTCCATGATGTCGAACTCCCCGATGCCGGGCCAGTTGGCGAAGTTCCCGCGGAACGCGCCACCCAGAGTCCAGAACGCCGGCCAGTACCCGTCCGCTGCATCGCCCGTGACGGCTGGAATCTGGATCCGGCTTTCGACGCGCAGCTTGCCCCCGGCAGGCGGTTCGAAGTCGCTGCGCTTGGTCTCGATCCGGCCGGAGGTCCAGTTTCCCTCCGCGTCCTCGATCGGGGTGATCTCGAGGTTTCCGTTGCCGTCCTGCTGAAGGTTCGCCGTGTTCGACGTGTACGTCTCGACCTCGCCGGTGCCCCAGTGAGCCGCACCGCCCGGGTAGCTGGTGCCCGTGTCGATGATCCAGTTGTCGCTCGACGGCGAGGTGCCGGCCGCACCGGAGAAACCGTCGCTCCAGACGAGGTGCCAGCCATCGGGTGCTGAGGGCTCGTCGGCGCTGGCAAAGCCGTACAGGCCGCCGCCGAGCAGGACCAGACCGCTCAGTGCCCCGAGCGCGGCCCTGAGTGGCTGAAGGGAGCGGCGGGCGTGTCGACGCCCGGTGAAGCGCTTTCGGTACATCAAGAGATGACCTCCACGAGAGGGGAACGGGAGGTGCGGCTCCGGGACCAGGAGGCAACGGCTCCCAACGAGAAGAGTGCTCGCGTCGCTGTGGTGGGCAACTGTGACCCCTCTTGGTTGAAGGCGTCAATAGTTACGCCTGAGAGCGCTCCCGGAAACACAGAATGTTCAATTCGTGAAGATAAGTTGAGCAACTCTCACCATTTGCCCGACCGCAGGCTGATGTTAGGGGCGATCTTGAATGCAGAGGCCGGAGCATTGGGAACGTCGACTGGCCGATGGAACAGAGATCGAGGCGAACCTTGACCCACCCGGCGTGGAGCAGCACAATGTGGGCCATTCTTGAGAGCGTTCTCAAGTTGAATCGCATACAAGGCGAGGAGCCCCCGCATGACTGACGTTCGACGTCACGACGAGGACCGCATGTCTGCGGACCGCCGCAATCCGAGGATCACCCGTCGGACACTCATCGGGACCGGCACCGCCGTCGCAGCACTGTCTGTCCTGGGCACCGGGGTGGCACGTGCGACCATCGCTGCTCCAAGAGCCACCGCACGTGCAGGCGCCTGCGCACGCGGATACGCCTTCCTCGACGCGGCCATGGACAGCTACCCAGGTCAGGGCACCACCCGCCTGGCCCAGAGCTACACCGACCAGGCAGGCCTGTTCAGCACCGCTTTCACCTACGACAACGCCCTCGCGGTCCTCGGCTACCTGGCTCACCCCGGCCCCGCCTCACGGGCCAGAGCCATGACGCTCGGTGATGCGCTGCTGTACGCGCAGGCCCACGACCCTCAGTTCGACGACGGCAGGCTGCGTCAGGCCTACAACGTGGGCCCGTACGTCTTCTACGACGGCTCCTCGCAGCCGGACGGCTTCGTGCATGCGGATGGCACCGTCAATGTGGGCACTCAGTTCGGCTTCACCGGCACGGCCGTCGGAGACATGGCGTGGGCGGGCATCGCCCTGGCCGCCCTGGCCGAACGCACGGGCGCCCGCCGCTTCCTGGCAGGTGCCGTGCGCATCGGCACATGGGTCGAGAACAACGCCCGCACCGATCAGCCCCTCGGCGGCTACACGTTCGGCGTGGACGGCGCGGGCAACAAGCTGCCCTACAGCGGCACCGAGCACAACATCGATCTGACCTGCCTCTTCGGACGGCTCGCCCGGCTGACCGGCAACGGTGTCTGGCTGAACCGGCGGAGACGCGCCGCGGCGTTCGTCAGCAGGATGTGGGAAAGCTCGGGCGGGTTCTTCTACACCGGCACCAACGACGGCGTCACCATCAACACCTCTCCGATCCCGGAGGACACCCAGACATGGAGCTACCTGGCCCTCCACGACCGCCGCCGTGCCAGGTCCCTGGACTGGGCCGCGGCCAACCTGAAGGTGCTGGACGATGCCAGCCGGCCCAACAGTACGGTGCCCTCGGGGCAGGCGTACGAGGGCGTCACGTTCAGTTCTGCGTCCCTCGTCGCGAACGAGGACGTTCCCATCGCGCAGTTCCAGCCCAGGCCCGACCGCAACGGGGTGTGGTTCGAGGGCACCGCCCACCTCGCGCTGGCCCTGCGAGAGCGCCACACGCCCGGCGACGCACAGCGGGCCGAGCGCCTCATCGCGTCCATCGAGCGCGCCCAGGACAACCTCGGTCAGGGACAGACCGTCGGCGGCACAGCGCTTCCCGCACGGTCGGGCGTGGTGTCGGCCAGCAGCCCCCTGGACACCGGTTTCGGCTTCGGCTACTACCCGTACCGGCACCTCGGCGCCACGGCCTGGTACCTGCTCGCCGCGGCTCGCGCCAATCCGCTCCGCGGGCTCTGAACCCGCGGCGGCACCTGGTGTCGGCTCGCGAGTGCCGACACCCTCGCTCCCGTCATCCGCTCACCGGTGGACGGGAGTTCGACCGCACGCTGTTCCCGGGGGTAGGACATGCGTTGCGGAGAAGACTGAGAAAGAAGGCGGATCGGATGGACACCGTCCAAGACAACGATCAGCTGAAGGATCAACCGCTGGAAGCGATGTCGGAGGCTTATGAGGGCAGCCCTCGTGACCCTGCCCGCGCTCGCAGGACGGCCGGCGCCTTCCTCACACGGTTGCAGTCGGTTCACAGGCTGGTGATGCCCGATCACACCTTGGACACGGTGCAACTCGTGGTCAGCGAGCTGGTGACGAACGCATGCAAGTACGCATCGGGGCCATGCCTGCTCCGCCTTGAGCTGACCGGAGACCGCGTCGAGATGTCAGTCTGGGACAGCGACCCAGTGCTGCCTGTGGCCATGGCCACCGATCCGCACAGGGCTGGACAGCACGGTCTGGAGATCGTTGTCGCGGTCTGCCAGACCTTCGAGGTGCGCCGGGAGCCGGTGGGCAAACGCATCACCGCAACAGTCATGCTCGCGGCCGACACAGGAGACCGTCCAGCAGATCACTCCGCCGCGGGCGGATCCGGCACACCCCTGGGCGGCCTGCCATCGCTCGCCGACTGCCCCGAACTCCTGGTGAGCCGGGGAGAGCACCATGGCGTCGCCCCTCGGTAGCAGCTGATCCGTCAGTACCCTTTCGTCTACACACCCTCAGGCGGCCTACGGCAGGCTCGAATTCACCAGCAGCCCCGTCCGCTCGGGGGCAGATGCGAACGAGACCGGTGCCCGGGGCATGATCGCAGAGGCCTGCTCAGGCGGTGGCCCGCCGGATCAGCCGGGTCGGGGTGATCACGGAGGACAACGGCCGGCCTGCGCTCTCCCCCTTCGCCCGCCGCTCCAGGTCGCGCAGCAGCAGCCGGACCATCAGACGGCCCATTTCCTCGATCTCCTGACGGACCGTGGTCAACGGCGGGTCGGTCAGCTCGGCCACCGAGGCCATGTCGTCGAAGCCGACGACCGCGACATCCTCCGGCACCCGGAGTCCGCGCTCCCGCAACACGCGCAGCGCGCCCGAGGCCATGAGGTCGGAGGCGACAAAGACGGCATCCAGGTCCGGTGCTCTCTCCAACAACTCCGCCATCGCCCGCGCGCCACCTGTGTCGGTGAAGTCGCCTTCGACGATGAGCTTCGGGTCGGCGTCCAAGAGCATGTCGTGATAGCCGTCGAGCCGGTCCACGGAGGCCGTCTGGTCCATCGGTCCGGTGATCGTCGCTATGTGTTGGCGCTTCAGTGAAAGCAGATGACGGACCGCCTCGCGAGCTCCGCCGCGGTTGTCGGAGTCGACGTAAAGGAGGCTGCGGTCTCCCTCCGCCCCCGGCCACCCGGGTCTACCACCGAAGACGGTGGGAATCCCGATGCGGAGGGTGATGTCGGGGAGCGGGTCCTCGGCGTGCAGCGAAAACAGCAAGGCGCCGTCCACGTGGCCGCCGGCCAGGTAACGGCCCACGCGGTCGTAGTCCGCGTTGCCCTCCACCAGCAGCAGCACCAGCTGCAGGTCCTGACCGGTCAGCTCGCGGCTGATGCCGAGCAGCTGCTCGGCGAAGAAGGGATTGGTGAAGACCTTGGTCTCCGGCTCGGCGACGATGACGGCGACTGCTCCCGTACGCCGGGTGACCAGCGTACGGGCCGCCTGGTTCGGTACGTACCCCAGCTCCTCGACGGCGCGGCGGACCTTCTCGACCAGGGCCTCGCGCACCCCGCTGCCCCCGTTGACGACCCGGGAGACAGTGGCTCGGGAGACGCCGGCCCGTTCGGCGACCGCCTCCAGAGTGGGGCGGGATGCGGAGGTCTGATGCAAGGAAGGCTCCTATCGGGACGGCACCACTGTAGCTGCCGGTCAGCGGGCGGGGCACACTCGGTAAGAGCGCTCTCACCCGCTAGCACCTTACGGAGACAAACCCCTATCGCCGGAAGCCGCTGCAGCAGGCCAGCAATGCACGCAATGCGCCTCTGATCCCTCCCGTTACGCCAGCCCTGGTTGATCGCAGTTCACGCCGGGCAGCCGGCCGTGTGCCGCGACGTCCGCGTACCAGCGGGCGCTGTTTTTGGGTGTGCGGCGCTGGCTGGCGAAGTCGACGTGGACCATGCCGAAGCGCTTGCTGTAGCCGTACGCCCACTCGAAGTTGTCCAGCAGGGACCACAAGAAGTAGCCGCGGACGTCCGCGCCTTCGGCCATCGCCCGGTGCACCGCCTTGAGGTGCGAGCGCAGGTACGCGATCCGTTCCGGGTCGTGGACCTCGCCCTCCGGGTCGGTGTAGTCGTCGTAGGCGGCGCCGTTCTCCGTGACGATCAGCGGCGTGTCCGGCAGCTCGTCGCGCAGGCGGGTCAGCAGTTCGTACAGGCCGCCGGCGTCCACCGGCCAGTCCATGGCGGTGCGCGGACCCGGTGCCTGCAGGAAGCGTGCGTGTGCCGGTGCGGCGGGCCAGGGCGAGGGCACGGGATGGGAGCCGGCGGCGACCACCGTGGGCGTGTAGTAGTTGATGCCGAGGGCGTCGATGGGCCGGGAGGTGATCTCCAGATCGCCGTCCCGGACGAAGGACCAGTCGGTGAGTAGCCCAGTGTCGGCCCGCAGATCCTGCGCGTAGTGCCCGCGGAACACAGGGTCCAGGAAGATCCGGTTGGCCAGCGCGTCGATCCGGCGGGCCGCGTCCCGGTCGGCGGGGCCGTCGGTCAGCGGGCGCACCGCGGCGAGGTTCAGGGTCAGCGACACCTCGGACGACGGGTGCACCAGGTCGCGCAGTACGCCGACGGCCAGGCCGTGGGCGAGATTCAGGTGGTGCGCGGCCCGCAGTGCGGCTTCCGGCTCGGTCCGGCCGGGTGCGTGGACGCCTTCGGCGTAGCCGAGGAACGCCGCGCACCATGGTTCGTTGAGCGTCGTCCAGGTCCGTACGCGGTCGCCGAGTGCCTCGGCGACGAGCGCGGTGTAGTCCGCGAACCGCTGGGCCGTGTCGCGCTCGGGCCAGCCGCCGGCGTCCTCGAGTTCCTGCGGGAGGTCCCAGTGGTAGAGGGTCAGTACGGGGCGGATGTGGTGGGCGTGGAGCTCGTCGACCAGGGCGCGGTAGAAGTCCAGGCCCTTCTGGTTGGCGGGGCCGCGGCCCGTCGGCTGGATGCGGGGCCAGGACACGGAGAAGCGGTAGTCGGTCAGGCCCAGCTCGGCCATGAGCGCGACGTCTTCACGCATGCGGTGGTAGTGGTCGGCTGCGATGTCTCCGGTGTCGCCGTTGCGGACCTTCCCCGGTGTTCTGCTGAAGGTGTCCCAGATCGACGCCGTCCGGCCGCCCTCGTTCGCGGCCCCTTCGATCTGGTAGGCGGCGGTGGCGGCACCCCAGCGGAACGTCGGGGGGAACGTCAACGGGGAGGCGGTAGCCAGGTGAGGGGCAGTCGTGGTCATCAGGGCTCCGTGGGGGTCGTCGGGGGCGTGGATTGGCGCTGCATGGCCTTGTAGCTCTCAGGGAGACGAACCGGGCATCGGCCGGCCAGGGCTCGCCCCCGGTTGTGCACCGTGCGGGGAGTGCGTTTCCGTTGTGGTTCTGCGCCCCGTCATCGAGGCAGGTTGATCGGCCCCCGCCCTACGGCTGTTCGGCCCGAGCGCCGGGGGCGGGGCGTGATGGCGCGCGTCGGGCAGAGGGCTCGAAGAGCGGGGGCCGGCTTGAGGGAGCGCTGTGCGCCCGGGGGATGTCAGTGCAGTGGGGGGTGTGGGAGTCGGCTATCCCTTCACGGCGCCGTGCATGATGCCGCCCACGATGTGCCGGCCGAGCAAGCCGAAGACGAGCAGCACGGGCAGCGTTCCGAGCAGGGTGCCGGCCATGATGACGGACTGGTCGTGGACGTATCCCCCGCCGAGCTGTCGCAGGGCGACCTGCACGGTCGGCTCTTGCGAGGACAGGGCGATGATGGGCCAGAAGAAGTCGTTCCACGAGGCCATGAAGGTGAGCATGCCGAGTACGGCCATGCCGGGCCGCGCGATCGGTACGACGATGCTCCAGAAGATGCGCCGCGTGGAGGCGCCGTCGACCCGGCCGGCCTCGATCAGCTCGTCGGGCAGCGTCTGCACGAGGTACTGCCGCATGAAGAACACGCCGAAGGCCGACACGAGTCCGGGCAGGATGACCGCCTGCAGCTGGTTCACCCAGTGCAGCTTGGCGACGACCATGAACAGCGGGATCACACCGAGCTGCGGCGGGATCATCATCGTGCCGATGGTGAGCGCCAGCAGCGCGTTACGGCCCTTGAACTGCAGCTTGGCGAAGGCGAAGCCGGCGAGCGTGGAGAACAGCACGGTCCCGACCGTCACCGCCCCCGAGACGATCAGGGAGTTGAGCAGCGCCTTGCCGATGTCGGCCTGCTCAAGCACCTGCTGGAAGTTGTGCATCAGGTTGCCGCCGGGCAGCAGCGTCGGCGGGGTCTTGGCCAGCTCCGCGTTGGAGCGCGTGGCCGCCACAATCGTCCAGTAGAAGGGGAACGCGGAGACGAGCGCGGCGACGATGAGGATCGCGTAGGCGAGACGGCCCCCGTGCTGGTGGCCTCCCGCCCGCCCCCCGCGCGGGCGGGAGGCACGATGGGAGGGACCGGCGGCCTCTTCGGTGCGCTGCGGCGCGGCGAGTGTGGTCATCGCGCGGTCTCCTTGCGGGTGCGGCGGCGGGCGAGGGCGGTGTTGACCAGCACCAGCAGCACGATGAGGACGAACATCACCCAGGCGGTCGCGGCGGCGCGGCCGAGGTGGAAGAAGCCCCAGCCCTGCTCGTACATGTACAGGCCGAGGGTCTGGTACTGGTGCGAGATGCCGCCGGAGATACTGCCCTCGAACAGCAGCGGCTCACCGAACAGCTGGGTGGCTCCGATCGTGGACACCACGACGGTGAACAGGATGGTGGGCCGTAGCCCGGGCAGGGTGACGTGCAGGAACTGCCGCCAGCGGGAGGCGCCGTCCAGCTCGGCGGCCTCGTACAGCTCGGCGGGGATGGACTGCATGCCGGCCAGGTAGATCAGCGCGTTGTAGCCGGTCCAGCGCCAGACGACGATCGTGGAGACGGCGATCTGCGAGGCCAGCGTGCCCGATTGCCAGTCCACCGGCTGGACGCCGACCAGGCCGAGCAGATAGTTGATGAGGCCGAAGTCGCGGCCGAAGAGCTGCGCGAAGACCAGGGTCGCGGCGGCCACCGACGTGGCGTACGGCAGAAGCATGGTGACGCGGAAGACGGTGCGGCCGCGCAGCTTGTAGTTGAGCAGGTGGGCAAGTCCCAGCGCCATCATCAGCTGCGGAACGGTGGACAGGACACCGATGGTGAAGGTGTTGCGCAGCGCGGTCCAGAAGTAGTCGTCGCCGAACAGCGCGCTGTAGTTGCCCAGACCCCGCCACTGCATCTGCCCCGGGGTCTGCAGCTCGACCCGGTAGAGCGAGACGTACGCGGTGTAGAGCAGCGGGAACAGCCCGAAGGCGGCGAACAGCGCGAAGAACGGGGCGATGTAGGTGTACGGCGACAGCTTGGCCAGGCGCCGCCTCAGGAGGGCCGGCGGCCGCGCGGTCCGCGGCGGGGCGGCGGCGGTCAGGGTCATGGGTCAGACCTTCGGTCGGGGGCAGATCGTGGGGTCGGGGCACGCACGTCGGATGTGGGGCGCGAAGGACCGCTTGGGGGCGGTCCTTCGCGCCCGGGAGACAGCCGGCTGACCGGGCGCGCAGGGCGGCGGGTCGGGGGCGTGCCCTGCACACCCGAGGAGGCGTCAGCCGACCGCGTTGTCGATGCCCTTCTGCGCGTGGCTCCAGGCGGTGGCGGAACTGGTGCCCTTCTGCTCGACCTCACCGAGGGCATTGGTGATCTGCTGGTCCACGTCCCTGTCGTGCACGCCGAGCACCTGCACGGGAGAGGTCTGCGCCGCCGTGCCGAACAGCTCACCGATCGGCGCGTTGCTGAAGTAGGGGTCCTTGACGCCCTGGACTCCGGCGATGGCTCCCAGGTTCGAGGGGAAGCTGCCCTGCTTCTTGAAGAGCTTCTCCTGCTGCGGTGCCGCCGTCAGCCACTTGATGAAGGCGTACGCCTGCTTCGCGTGCGGCGAGGTCTTGGGGATGGACAGGTAGGAGCCGCCCCAGTTGCCGGAGACTCCGCCCGGCAGCGGGGCGACGTCCCACGTGCCCTTGCCGGCGGTGCCGGCCTGGCCCTTGATGTAGCCCAGCATCCAGGCGGGGCAGCCGATGGTGGCGAAGGAACCGCTGCTGAAGGCCTGGTTCCAGGAGGGGGACCACTGGGTGAGCTTGGCGCTCAGCCCGTCCTTGGCGGCCTTGACCGAGGTGTCCCAGGCGCTCTTCACGGCCGCGTTCTTGTCGTAGACGAGCTTGCCGGAGGCGTCGTAGTAGCGCTCCTTCTGCTGGCCGATCATCAGCGTGTACAGGCTGCTGATGCTGTCCATCCAGTGGCTCTTGGCACCGGCCTTGGCCTTGTACTGCTCGCCCAGCTTCAGGTAGCCGTCCCAGGTGGCCCACTTCTTGGCCAGCTCGGTCCGGTTGGTGGGCAGCCCGGCCTTCTTGAACAGGTCGCTGCGGTAGCAGATCGCCTCCGGCCCGACATCGGTGCCCAGGCCCAGCGTCTGGCCGCCGGCCGTGGTGGCGGCCGCCCACTTGGCCTTGGAGTAGTCACCCTGGAGGTCCTTGGCGCCCAGCGTGTTCAGGTCCACGAACTTGTCGGACATCTGCTGGGTGACCGAGGCGGTGCGGCCCACCTCGATGCCCTGAATGTCGGCGAGACCGCCGCCGCCGGCGAGGTGGGTGTTCAGGGCCTTCCAGTAGTCGTTCTCCTGCTCGGTGCTGGTCTCCTTGATCGTGACATTCGGGTGGAGCTTCTTGTACTCCTGGTACAGGCCGGCTTCCTTGAAGCCGAAGGTGCCGAACAGGTCGATGGTGAGCGTGACCTTGCCGTTGTTGTCCGCGGACGATCCGGACGACCCGGATCCGCAGGCAGCGAGCAGGGCACCGGCAAGTGCGACCGCCCCGAGTCTGAGGGTGGCGCGTCTGGCGGCTCGGGAGATGGGCATGGAAGCCTCCCATGGCTTCGGGACGGGATGAGAGACATGTGGTGCGAGCGCAACCATTGAGAGCGCTCTCAAGCTGTCCAGGACGTTGCCGCAGAGGTCCCGCCTGCGTCAAGGGTTGAATTGGTAACGGATTGGATCCAGCCAACCCCCGAGAGGCTGCCGGGACCCCCTGACCAGTCGAGCTGCGCTTTACGACGGTTCGTGGTGGGCCGGCCTTGAGGCGCCGACCTCGATGTCTGCGCCATGCCGGGGTCCGTACCTGGCCAGCTCCCGGCCTGGCGTGAAACAGGCAGGTCCGACACTGGAAGTCGAAGGCGACTGAGCGGATCTTGTCGTCTGAGTGGAGCCACTTCGGTGCCTGTCTCGTCGGTTCAGTCTGACGGTGTCCGGCGCCGGTGCAAGGTCCGGCTGAAGGCTGCCCTGCTCAGCCGGTCGAGGGGCGGACAGACCAGCAAGGTCCACCTCGCCGCCGACCGGAAGTCCCGTCCGCTGGCGTTGCTGCTGACTGCGGGACAGGCGGCGGACAGTCCGCAGGTCATCCCCGTCCTGAAGAAGGTGCGAGTGCGCGTTCCCGTCGGCCTTCGACGTCGTGCTGCCCCGCACCCGGCCCGACGCGGTCGCCGGGGACAAGCCCACTCGTCCCGTGGTGACCGCGCCGACCTACGGAAACGTCACATCAAGGCGCTACATCGGCCCCGGCATCCTCGCCGAGTGCCTCTCCAGCAAGTCAGCCGAGCCGGGGAACAGCCCACCGCCGTCGGCCACTGAGCCATGCGAGGGATCGCCTCCGGCGGCCCTCACATGCTCAGCCGTACACCACGTCCGTGGACGTGACCAACGCTTCACTGATCTGACGGTACCTATTGATCAGGAGTGCTGGTCCCGGGAGGCTGCGGCTGCGGCCGCCGCCTGTGCTTCCCGCTGCTTCTGCCGGTGATCCGAAGCGCCGTGCGTGTGCTGGTCCCGGGAGGCTGCGGCTGCGGCCGCCGCCTGTGCCTCTCGCTGCTGCTGCTCTGTCTGACCCACGGAATGCGATGAAGGCGTCGCCGCTTGCGACTGAGACTGAGCCACAAACAGCAGGCCGCCTGTAGCGAGAGTGCCGACGGTAAAGTTCCTCACGATTTTCTCTGCCTTGCTGGGCTTACGACGCGCTGCGTGACGCATGGAGAACTCCTCATACTGTGTCGGTCGAGCATGAACAGCCGATAGACGCGCCCCGGGCGGTCTTCCGCGACACCTGACTACGGTGACATGGATCACACCTGTCGGCTGTGCCCCTGGCAGCCCCGCCATACGTCTCCTCACGGAGGTCGCGACTTGCTGCATAGGTGTCAGCAAATAGCAAAGGAGCAATCTTGGACGGCAAAGAAAAGGAGTTCGATGCGTTCTATATCGCAGCTTTCCCGCGGATCGTTCGACAGGTATACGCGATGACTGGCGATTTACCGGAGGCGCAGGACGTCGTCCAGGAAGCATTTATCAGGGCCTGGAGTCGGCGCGAAATATTGCCGCTCGATTCATGTTTGGAAGCGTGGATCCGTACAACGGCTTGGCGCCTAGCGGTTTCACGCTTTCGTCGTATACGTCGCGGACTATATTTGGCGCAGCGTAGCAGCGAGTTGCGAAACCAGGAGGGACCTTCACCTGATCATATTCTACTTGTCGAAGCACTCAGAACCCTCCCCGCCAAGCACCGTAGAGTGGTTGTTCTTCACCACCTGTGCGACCTCAGTGTTGACCAGATAAGCGCTGAAACCGGTTGGCCTGCCGGTAGCATCAGAGCTTGGCTGGTCCGCGGACGCAATTCGCTCGCCAAGTGTCTATCGACCCTTCCGGGGAAGGAGGATGATCGTGTCTAGCGAGGAAGGCATCAGCAATTGGATCAATGAGCAGGCGGATCAACTCGCCGAAGTTCGAGTAACTCCAAGCATGCTTGGACATGAGGTGCGGCAGCAGGCTGTACGACGACGCAGGCGGAGGGCGGTTCTAGTAACTACGACAGCGATTGTCGCAGTATCGGCGACTTTGGTCCTCGGCAGGCCGCTTGCACCTCAATCGCGAGACACACAACCTCCCACTTCAGCCGATGTGCGTACAGCACAAGCAGCTCGCGCGCGACTACAGTTTTATTACTCGAAACTGCCGCATCTCCTTACATCAGCGAACCCATCAGTTTCAACGGTGGACCTGATGAGAACCTATTTGACCATCGAGGCCCAAGCGCATGCAGCCGCACAAAAAGGGACCGGGGGTTCCGAATTTGGTGCAGTGTGCGGGAAGGTAGACAAGGAGACCACGTTCGGCGTAGGTGGAATGCGCCGAATTGGAAGGTCCACGTTGCGTTTTCATGTCACAACCAACGCGGGACCGCAACCAGTTGATGTCGATGTTGACGCTCGCAGTCTAAAAATCACAAACTGGGTTTGTTCGCCTGTCGGTGGGTGATGGCGTCCTGTCGAATGCACCACGCGGGACGCCATCCACCCCGGAGAAGACGTGGGGCTACGGCGCCTTACGCGTCCGCGACGGTCAAGCGGTCACGATGACCGCCACCTCCCGCAACAGCGCCTTCTACCGGCAGTTCCTCCAATTGGTCGTGGAAGCCAACCGCCGGGGACATCTACGTGGTCATGGACAACCTGTCCTCGCACAACAGCCTGTCCACGCGCACCTGGCTCGAGGACCACCCAAGCATCAAGCACGTCTTCATCCCGGTCGGCGCCTGCTGGCTCAACCTCCAAGAAGGCTGGTGGCGCATCTTCCGCACCGCCCTGGCCGGTCGCTCCTTCGGCGACCGCGACGACGTCATCCACGCAACCGGCGTCGCCACCGATCAGCAGCCGCGGCCTGCCCTGCGCGGTCAGCAACCTCGCCGCCCACGACCTGCTCGCCGCATTCGTCGACGACAAGGCCATGTGGACGAAACCCCAGCCAGCGCGGCGGTCACCGTAGTCACGACAGAGTGCCCATCCTCGCGACACCATGCACACCAGGCCCCACTGGACAAGGTCCAGTGGGGCCCGCAAGTTGGTGCCCAGCCGCATCGGCAGTGTCGCCGTCATCGTCAAAACGAACGTCGGGCACCGCTCGGACAGGAAGAACTGCAGCCGCTGCACTCCTGGCATCCCGCGCCGGTCACCGGCTGCGCCCGGCCGGGCAGATGATCGTCTCGTTCCGCTCCCGCGGCGCCGGCAGGTCAGATACTCACGTCGCTGTGCCAGGCTGAAGGACAGGTCGTCGAACCGGGCCGCGTACTCCTCCAACAGCCCCGGCGCGGGCGGATACGGACGGCGAGCAGTCATCTCCAGCCCCCAGCAGGGCAATTGACTCCTGCCACCGGCCCACGACCAACCCAACCTGCCGTCAACCCACACCACTGCCAGATGTAACGAACTACCGGTAAGAAGTGTGGATGGAACAGTAACCGGGGTTGAACAGCACCACAGTGCCGGCCCGGGCATCGAGGTAGTACCAGACGCCGGTGTCGCTGCGGCTGCTGCGCTGATCGTCGACTCGCCAGCGGTCCAGGCCGGTCTCCCGCAGGCTGCTCTGCGCCGCGGCGTGCACGGAGGCGTAGGACGCGCAGGGGGCATACGGTTTGCCGCGGGACGCCGCGCCTAGGCGGGCGTCGATTCGGTGCTGCAACTGGCTGACCTGGAGGAGGGTTGCCCCCGCGTAGATCGGGCCGTCCGGAGGTCGTACCAGGCCCAGGACCCCGCAGGCCTGTGCGTCGGTCAGGTCGGCGGGGCGCGGGTAGACGGTGATCAAGCCGCTGCTGGCCTCTGCGACGCAGGCCACCAGATGCGCAGGGGCGCTCCGGGGCGACATGCCGCCCGTGGATTGCTGCCCGACGGACTTGGGCCATTGGGCACGGCAGGCTTCTTCCGGCGTGGCCGCGTCGCCGAGGTCGGTGACGAACCCGGGTGAATGGAAGAACGAGAAGTCGGTGGCGCACAGGATCGAGGTGACCGGCGCGGGGGGAGCGGGTTTACGGGCGACGACGGCAAGCGCGGCCGTGCCGCCGACGACTGCGAGAGTCGAGGCCAGGATGGCGACCCGCCAGGTCGGCCGCCTGCGTTTGCCCCCCGGCCGGTCGAGCGCGTGCTGGGCACTGTCGAGGATGTGCTCCAGGCCGGTTTGCTTCCTTCCCGCATCGGAAATGACGCTGCGGGCGGGGTCGGCGTCCTGCATCAGGGTCCGCACCTGCTCAGTCATGCGCATCGGGCATCTCCCTTCACTACGGCGTTGGCCAGATCAGACGTGTGTTCCGCGTCCTGCTGAGACAGGGCCTGGTGAAGTCGCCTGCGTGCGCGGTGCAAACGCACCGCGCACGCCGCGGCCGTACAGCCGAGCACCTTCGCGGCGTCGCGCACGGACAGCCCCTCCCATCCGATCAACGCGAGAAGTTCCCGGTCCGCCTCGCTCAGTCCCTGCCAGGCCCGGTGCACCCGGTGACGGGCAGTCACCTGCTCGGCGACATCCCGGGACACAAGAACCGCATCCGCCATTGGGCCGGGCAGCTCCTCGCTCCTGTTCTGCTCGCGCAGATGGTTCGCCACGACCTTCCGGGCCACCCCGTACAGCCACGGAAGCGGCTGCTGCGCCGGCACCTCTCCCATCCGCCGCCAGGCCACCATGAACACCTCGGCCGTGACATCGGCTGCCGCGTCGGCGCCTGTTCGCCGCCAGGCGTAGCGCAGCACCCGGTCATAATGCTCGGCATACATCACCCGGAACTGATCCGGATCCGGTGTAGCCACAAGCTCTCCTTCCCTGGGCCCCCACACCCTCTCTATGTCGGCGAGGGGCGGATCCTTACAGGCGTGAGCGAGTCGATGCGACGGCCGCCACCAGAAATCCCTTCCTCTCGGCGAACGCCAGGAACTCAGCCCTCTGCTGATCGGTGAACGCCTCCTTGGGCAGGATGAGGGCCTGATGTGTGGACAGCTTCAGCAACCAGGCGTCGCGATGGTCGACAACACGTTGGACAGCTGCCCACCGCCAGTTGCTGCTCCGGTCGGGAAGTGACAACCGGAGGCTGTCCTCCGTCAGTTCGGCGGTCATGCGGCTTCGCCGGATGTACCGCACTCCCAGCCTTGCTCTCCATTCGAGAGTCAGCCCGAGGATCACGGGTGTCGAGATCATCAAGGCGATCGAGACGACGCCGTGCAGCCCACCCGTCACGGAGACGATGAGCACGTCTCCGACAACCGACACACAGGTGAGTTTCAAGAACAAGGGCCGCACCAGGTAGCGCGAGATCCGCAGCGTACGCCGCGGATCCGGCTCAATGACGAGTGTGATGTCCAAGCGGTCCTCCCGCGGAAGCCCGAGAATGTCCGAAGAGCTGACGAACCGGCCCCAGTGTTCGGCGGCCTCAGTCAGGCCGGGCTCCGTCCGCGTCCGCCTGGAGCAGGGCCCACGGAGCGGCTGCCGGGCTTCCCCTGACGAGGGAGCAATCCGGGCTCGTCCCAGTGGCCGGCTGACTCTTAGGAGATTCGGTTTTCAGCGTGCTCAATCGATCCCCACCAGGGTCGGCAGGGCGGAGGCCGACGAACGGTGCAGCGACTCTCGCTGACACCGCTCCGACTCTGTCACGGCAGGGATCGGCTGCCTTTGTCGCTTACTGACAGATGTTTGAACGTGTGCGCCTGGCCGCTCAAGATGCGGTGATCACGCGTGGTCGGCGCACTGGCAGGTGTGGCCGGCAGCCGCCCCTCCCCAGGCCGGGTTGACACCATCGGGCTGGCCGGCGACGTGGTGCAGTGCACGCCAGGCACCAGGTGTGATGCCGTAAGCCGCCTTGAACGCCCTGGACAGGTGGGCGCCATCGGCGAAGCACCACCGTCGGGCGATCGCGCCGATGGGCTGACCGGCCAGGCTGGGCGTGGTCAGATCGCGGCGGCAGCGCTCCAGGCGGCGTTGCCGCATCCAGCCCGCCACGGTGAGCCCGTGCTGCTCGAACAGCCGGTGCAGGGTCCGGGCACCGATGTGGTGGGCGGCGGCGATCGTGGCCGGGGACAGGTCGGCATCGCCGAGCCGCTGGTCGACGAATGACTGGATCCGGACCATCAGCAGGCGCCGCTCGGCGTCGCGGGTCGGCTCCCCCGGAGCGTCCGAGACGTGGGCCACGAGCAGACCGACCAGGTCCGTGAGGACCCCGGACAGTTGTACCGCCTCCGCAGGGGAATAGTGCTCCGTGTCATCTGCCATCCGGGTGACCGTCGCCCTGAGCAGCGAGGGGATGCCGACTTCTCCGGAGATCCGTACCGCGGTCACACGTGCGGCCCTGTCCGGTGGGACGGGAACGAGGCTTCGCGGCAAGTCCACCATCAGCAACCGAGCGGGACCGGCCTCGACGCCGCGCCAGCCTCCCAGCGGCCGAGAGGTGTCATACAAGGCCATGTCCCCAGAACCCAGGGTGGCTTCGCGTCCGCCCTGGCACACTCCGGTGTGTCCGCGCAGGCCGAGGAGCAGACGATAGCCCTCCGGATCGGACTGCCGAATCAGACGGGGACCTCGTCGCACCTCCATGGAGATCGGGCCCAGAGCGGTGAAATCCGTGACGGCGATGGCGCCGAAGGAGGTCATCCGCACTCTCGCGGCGAAGTCGGCGATGTCGCTGCGCACGTCGATGGGCTCGGGCACGTGACGGGTGGCCTCCTGAAAGTAGGCGAAACGTTCCTCGGGCGGAAGATGCTCGGTGGTCAGCAACACGTGCAGTACTCCTGGAGAGACAACGCCGGGCGAACACCGTGGCCTTCGCCGCACCGTTGACAGCGTCACGGGCTCACGGCACTTCAGGTAGTCGCATCCACAAGAGGAAACCGGGAGAAGCAGCGGCGATCCACGGACGCCGCCTCAGTCACCCCGATCTCTTCGGTGGAGGCGTCACCTCATTATTGCTGAGAGCGCTCCCAAAGAGACGAACAGGCACAGCGACAGACGTTCCGTCGAGCATCGGGCTGGGGCACCGGACGCCCGACCTCCCCGCCGTCGCTTCTTCGCGCTCCGTGCTGCACCCGTTGACCCTGGGCGCGGACCTGCGCGAGCGCGGGATCGGACTGCACGTCATCGAGCAGGGCATCGACACGTCCACCATGGAGGGGACGGCGATGTTCGGGATGCTCTCTGTACTCGCCGAGCTCCTGATGCTGACGGAAATCCCCCGTCGAGCGCGACCACCTGATCCGCCGCCTCGACCATCTTCCGCACCTACGGTGTCCCGCGCATCCACGCCGAACTGCGGCGTCTGGGGCGGCGGGTGAACCGCAAGCGCATCGCCCGAGTGATGCGCGAGCGCGACATCCGAGGCGTCACCCGGCGCAAGCGCCACTCGTTGACCCGGCCCGACAAGAAGGCGAAGCCGGCTCCTGATCTGATCGGCCGCGACTTCCACGCCGAGCGGCCCGGGATCAAGCTGGTCGGCGACATCACCTGCCTGCCCACCGCCGAGGGCTGGCTCTACCTCGCCTGCTGGCTGGACCTGGCCACCCGCGAGGTCGTCGGTTATGCCATGGCCGATCATCACCGCGCCGAACTGGTCGTGGACGCCCTCGACATGGCCGACGGCCGAGGGAACCTGGAGCCCGGCTGTGTGATCCACAGTGACCGCGGCAGCGAATACACTTCGACCCAATTCCGCGACCGAATAAGGCAGTTGGGACTGCGGAGCAGCTGCGGACGCACCGGATCCTGCTTCGACAACGCCGCCGCGGAGAGTTTCTGGGCCCTGCTCAAGGAAGAGATCGGCAACCGCATCTGACCCGACCGGGCCAGAGCCCGCGCCGAGGTCTTCACCTTCATCGAGACCTTCTGCAACCGCCGCCGCCTGCGCAAGCACAAGACCTTCGGCTACCTCACCCCGGCCGAGACCAGGCAGCGGCATCAACACGCCCTCGCGGGATAACCAACGAGTGTCCAAGATCACGGGGAATCTTCACTCCTTCCGCTTCCCCAAGGGAGCCGACGCCCGCCAGCGGTGGGCACTGACCGTGGGACGGGACGGATTTACGCTGCTTCAGGCCCTCTACGCGCCTGACACACCAGCCTGGCTGTGTCACGTCGAGGAGGTGCAGGTCCTGCGGACCGCGTGGGTGCAGCAGTACCACCGCGACGAGAAGGGGGGTGCGCTGGCGGGAGGCAAGGACCTCCCGCCGGGCAGGCTGAGGCTGTCCAGCCCCTACGACATCGATACCCGCTACAGCGTCAAGCGCGGCGCGGGCTGGGACGGCTACAAGGTTCACTTCACCGAGACGTGCGAGCCAAACGCCCTGCATCTGATCACGAACGTGGTCACCACCGACGCCACCGTTCCCGACGTGGAGATCACGGCGCCCGTCCACGACGCGCTGGCCGCACGCCGCCTGCTGCCCGCTGTACATCTGGTCGACTCCGGCTATACCTCCGCCGCGCTGCTGGTGGCCGCCGCCGGGCAGAACATCGAGCTGATGGGGCCGGTCCGCGGCGATACCGCGGCCCAGGGCCGGGCCGGGGGCGGCCTGGGGCAGGACGCCTGCACCGTCGACTGGCCGGCCCTCACCGCCACCTGTCCCCGCGGGCAGCGCAGTATCAGCTGGTCCGCTCAGCGCAAGCCCACCGGCACCGAGATCATCCGGGTCCACTTCGCCAAGACCGACTGCGACGCCTGCCCGGTGCGCGCGGCGTGCACCAGTGCCAAGAGCAAGTGGGGCCGCAGCCTGCCCTTGCTCACCCAGCCCCAGCAGCAAGCTCTCGACCAACGCAGACGCGAGCAGAAGACCGACGAGTGGCAGGCCGCCTACGGCACCCGCGCCGGAGTCGAGGGCACCATCTCCCAGGCCGTCCGGGTGACACGGACACGCACCACCCCCTACCGCGGGCTGCGCAAGACCCACCTCGGTCACGCCCTGATCGCCGCCGGACTCAACCTCTACCGCCTCGACGCCTGGTGGACCGGCACCCCCATCCGCACCACCCACATCAGCCGATTCGCCCACCTCGGCCTCGAACTGATCGCCTGAGCAACCGGATCCGCCAACAAAGTCCTGATCGTGCGTGCTGGAAGCCTAGAGAACTCCCATCATCGCAGGTCACAAGGCACTTCCTCGTTTCCCGGAGAAGTATCCACAGGCGGCAAGCCGGTGAATCCGGGCTCAGTCACGTCGCGCACCTTCAAGCACTTGGCACTGACGTACAAGAGATTAACCCACCACCACATTACGGTTGGAATCGGCTGGCCACCGGGTTAGACGTGTATGCGGAGAGTGTCAGGCGCCACGCCTCGCACCATCCCCTACTGACAGGAGAACGAAATGCGCTCATGGAACGTTTGGCTGACCGCACTGGGAACGGCGGCGCTACTGTCGACTACGGGGGTCGCTTCAGCGGCGGAGCATTCAACCGCGACGGGGAATTCGGTTGCAGCCGCCAAGGTGAAAGGCCCGGGCGAAATCAACACAGTCAGTACGATGGCGAACAGTGTCCAACCGAAGACACCGCCCCCCAACAAGACGTGCGGCTTTTTCAAGATCACCGGTCGTGGCGTGTGGAATTTTACCTCGAGGGGCGGCCAGAAGATTTGGATCGACGTCATCAACTCCAGCTTGGCGCCGGTGAACATCTCCGCGCAGCAGGTTTCTGGTGAAGTCGGAACCAACCTTTACAACGGTGTGTTGGGAATCAACGAGTCAACTACGTTTACAGCCACACTGTTTGGACAAGAACCAGTAACTTACAGTGACTTGAGGTTCGCCGTCGATGGCCCAAGCATCGGAACCATCGGCGTAAAAGTGCGGTCCTACATCTGCTGAGTGAGTGCGTTGTGACAAAGGGAGCCCCTGTTCGATGAGCAGGGGCTTCTTCGTGTGCGGGGAATGATCGCGGAGGGGTAGGGGCAGGCAGCGGACGGCTTCCGAGGTTTTCGTTTCGGGGTGACGTGGTCGTCGTGGGTGGTGTATGCCGGTCTCATGCGGTATCTCGATGGGGGCGGCCTGACCGGGTGCGGCGGGCCCAGTGGGAGCGCGTGCGGTTCCAGGCCGCCGAGATGTTCGCGGCGGGGCTCAAGCCGCCGTAGGTCGCGAGGGCGTTACGGGTGTCGCGGAAGTCGGCCTATGCTTGGCGCGCCAGCTGGCGGGAGGGCGGGGTGGACGCGTTGCGGTCCAAGGGGCCCTCGGGGGTGGCGTCGAGGATGCGACCGTCCTGGCGGGCCTGGCTTGCGGGGGCGTTGGGGGAGGGGCCATGCAGGGCGACGGGAATCTGGTGGTCTACAGCAGCGCCAATAAAGCCCTCTGGGCGTCAAACACCAACGCTCACGCCGGCGCTTATCTGACCCTTCAGAGTGACGGGAACACCGTCGTCTACAGCAACACCAACAAACCCTTGTGGGCCGCGGGCACCAACATCGTTGTCGGCGGCAGCAACGACTACCCGTACGCCAACAGCAGCATCGATGTCAGCGACGGAGCGGGCTTCCTGACCAGAGAGTGCACTTCGTTCGTCGCCTGGCGGATACGCCACAACCTCAAGATCGCAGACTTCAGCAATGGCTGGCGCGGCGGCTGGTTCGGCCACGCCGGAACCTGGGTGGCAAACGCGCGCAACCTCGGCCTGGTCGTCAACAGCACGCCCGCGGTGAACAGCGTCGCCGTCCTGCCGACGGGAGTCGATGGTGCAGGCTCCATGGGCCATGTTGGCTTCGTGCTGGGCGTGGGCAACGGCACGGTCGACGTAGAGGACTACAACTACGCCGACAGCTATGCTCGACGGCCGCGTCCTGCGCTCCCGCAGCATCGATTCGTGGCCTTGATCGAAAAATGGGTAGTTTCCGCCTGCCACCTGCGGTGATAGAGATCAACGAGCTCGGCGGCCGGAAAGCGGACGGGGTCCAGCAGGTTTGTGATCAGCCGCCACTGCTCGGTGCGGACGGTGCCATCGGCCGAGGTGGCGGTGAGGGTCGCCTCGATCACGCGCACCGACAGCAGTACCCCGGCCTGCCCGGGGCGGGCGACGGGCCCGGCAAGCGCCTCGAACGGACGCCGCAGAGGTGCAGCCCCCACCCTGCGCATAGCCGCGTCACCGAAGAGACCGCAGGACGCACCAGGGCCAGCGGGGTCAGGGCGGCGGTCAGCTTGGACTACACCGTGCGGTACGAGCGGTGTTCGAACAGCGCGAGAGCGAGGACGAAGTACACCCCCACCAGCGTCCTGAACGTCGGCGAGTTGCCCGACCCCCAGCCCGGCGACGGGTGAGGTCCGCTTCCGCGTGACCGTCTCCGGTGTCAACCGCGGCGACACCAAGAAACGGCGTGGCTGGCTCGGCTCATCGATGCCCCTACCCTCGCGTCACGTCATTCCGCACAGTGACGCCGCCGGCGTGGTCGACGCTGTCGGAAGCGGAGTCGACGCCCGCCGCGTGGGGCAGCGGGTATGGATATACGGGGCGGGCGGGCAGACCCCCGGCCGTCGTCCCGCACGCTGGCTGAAAATGCCTCCGAGGAGAGTGGGAACAAGGAGTTCAGTCCCACTGGGTGTTGTGGTTCAGGAGGCGGTTGTGGGCGTCGTATTCATCCACCGCGGCGATGGTCTGTCCGGAGGCGATGGGGATTGCGTAGGCACGGTAGGCGGTGCCGGGGACGGCGGTCACCTTCGCGGTCGCGTGCCGGCCGTCGCGGAAGGTCATCGTGGCATGGGCGACGGCGGCGTCGGGATGGACCAGGAACAGCCGACTGCCGGTGGTGCCCTTGTCGGTGTTGCCCTCCAGTGAGGCGCCGGTGGGGTGGTCGGTGTCGCGGGCGCCGTCGACCATGGTGCAGCCTGCCCAGGGGTCGGTTGTATGTCCCTCCGGCGCGCCGTCGATGACGACGTTCGTGCACAGCAGGCTGTGCCCCTTGAGTGCCGGGCTGTGCAGCAAGCCGGGCGGAGAGGGCGGGGTGAAGCCCTTGGGGAACGTGGCGTAGTACGTCAGCGTCACCGACCACGGCTTGCCTCCCAGCACACCCCGCCCCACCACAACACTCCGCGGCACCGTCGATGGAGAGGGCCGGGGGGAGGAAGCGGTGGTTGTCTGCTGCTGCGGGCGAATACTCTCCGCCTCAGTGCCGCGTAGGAAAAGAGTCACGGTCAGGCAGACGGCGAGGACTGCACCTGCGGACGCCACGGCGGCGCGGCGGCGGGCGCGGCGAGACCGGCCGGCCTTGAGGATCTGCTGCACGGGGACGGCGGACGGCTGCCGATGGTAGGCCATGCGTGTCAGAGCGCGGCGCAGGGCCTGCTCATGCTGGGGGGTGCTGTCGCTGTCTGCTGCGGGGGACGGCCGGGTCACGGGGCATCTCCGAGGCTGGTGAGGGACTGGATGGCCAGTGCTGGGTGGGTTCTGAGCTTGGCCAGCGCACGCGAGGCCTGACTCTTGACCGTCCCCTCGGAGCAGCCCAGTGCATAAGCGACTTCTTCGATGCTCAGATCTTCCCAGTAGCGCAGTACGACGACGGTGCGCTGCCGCGGGGGCAACTCGGCCAGAGCCCTGAGCAGCACATCCCGCTTTTCGCTGCCCGAGGCCTCATCGGGTTCCGTGGCGTCCGGCAGGAAGGGCATCAGCAGGTGCACGACGCGGTGCTTGCGATGGCGGCTGCGATTGTTGTTGATCAGGGCGCGTCGCACGTACGCGTCCGTCTCGTCCCTGCGCAGCCGCCGCCACTGCGTATACACCTTGATCAGCGTCGTCTGCACAAGGTCCTCGGCTTCGTGGAAGTCGCCGGTGAGCATGTAGGCGGTGCGCACCAGTTGCGACCAGCGCGTGGTGGCGAACTGGACGAATTCGGTGTCGTCGTCGCCGTTCCTGCCGAGGTACACGAAGTGCCTGTCCCTGCCGTCTGAGATCGTCGAAATGTCCTGCATCCCGTGGTCGGGGGCCGGTGGTCGGCCCCGGCCCCCGACCGGACACGGGGTCAGCGCCACTGGGTGTTGTGGTTCAGGAGGCGGTTGTGGGCGTCGTATTCATCCACCGCGGCGATGGTCTGTCCGGAGGCGATGGGGATTGCGTAGGCACGGTAGGCGGTGCCGGGGACGGCGGTCACCTTCGCGGTCGCGTGCCGGCCGTCGCGGAAGGTCATCGTGGCATGGGCGACGGCGGCGTCGGGATGGACCAGGAACAGCCGACTGCCGGTGGTGCCCTTGTCGGTGTTGCCCTCCAGTGAGGCGCCGGTGGGGTGGTCGGTGTCGCGGGCGCCGTCGACCATGGTGCAGCCTGCCCAGGGGTCGGTTGTATGTCCCTCCGGCGCGCCGTCGATGACGACGTTCGTGCACAGCAGGCTGTGCCCCTTGAGTGCCGGGCTGTGCAGCAAGCCGGGCGGAGAGGGCGGGGTGAAGCCCTTGGGGAACGTGGCGTAGTACGTCAGCGTCACCGACCACGGCTTGCCTCCCAGCACACCCCGCCCCACCACAACACTCGGCAGCGCTGGAGCTCCAGGCGGTGTGGGGTGGCCAACGGACTGCCGCGCAGCCGAGGCGGCGCGGTGGCTGACAGCGGGGGTGCTGGAGCGATGAGAGGTGTCGGAGGCGGCTGCAGCGGCAGCGGTGATGCCTACCGCCGCGACACCCGCAGCGACCGCGGTCGCGAGCTTCTTGACCCTTGTCACGGACACAGTTCTCCTTCTGCAGACGGGTAGATGAGGGAGTGGCGCCTCTCCGCCTTGGAATACTCCGTTCGCTTCCGGGAGGTTGCATGACCCGGACCGCCATGCATGGGTCAGGTGCTGGGAGCGTGGGCCGACGCGCCAGAAGGCGAGAGCCTGACACCCCCGATCGAGTTCGACGAGAGTCTTCGAACGGCAGGGCCGACAGGCAGAACGTTCCTTCTGCGGGAGGGCACCAAGGCGGCGAGCCCGCGACGTCCCGCGGCGAAGGGTAGGCAGCGTTACCACCGCTACAGCGTGATCGCGGACAGAGCAGCCAGGCGGGTAAGCGGCCACGTGAGGCGGTGGTCGGGCAGCGCGTCGTGTCGCGTTGCCGTCGATGCGGCCGGTGCCTGCGGCATACCAGAAGGACGCCGCAGGCGGGTGGATCAGCGGAAGTGGATGAACGACAGCCCGGCGGTGGCGATGGTGTGCCGGCTGTATGAGTAGTACTGGTAGCCGTCGGATGGCCTCGACCAGGAGGTCTACGCCCTGCTCACCGCCTACCAGGCTCTGATCCGCGCCGGCGACGACGCCCTGACCGGACGGCCGGAAGTACCCATGGAACGGATCAGTTTCACCGTCCTACTGGCCGCCGCAACCGACACCGTCACCGTCGGCCACGGAATCCTCCCCAGCACCCTCATCGACCTGGTCGGCACGATCGGCCACGCCACCCTGGGCGACCTCCTGCCCGCCCGCCGACGGCAACGAGTGAAGGCCCGCAACCGCGAGAACCTCTGAATGTTCCTCCTTCTCAGTCGTGAGGATTGATCGGATAGTCGATGTCGCGTTCGGCTGCCAGAGACAGGTATCTGGTGTTGAGGTCGCAACTGTTGCGTGGCGTTGTGAGGGGAAGGATGCAAGCCCTGTCTCCGGAGACGAAGGACTGAATCGACTTCAGGCGCTCCGTGGACGTGGCGTGTGCGGCTGCAAGGCCGATTGCCGTGCTGAGGAGATCGGTTTGGTTCACCGATTTTTGGGAGCGGTACGCCGCCCCTAGCTTCAACTGGCCTGCGAGGGTCTCGGCGGTGTGTCCCATGGCCGGGTCGCTGTCGGCCTTCGCCACTTCTGAGAAGGCCATCACGGAGGCGACATCAACGGGAGCCCGGGGTGCAAGCTGTGCGATCCTCGATCTCAGTGCCCGCTTGAGGGGGTGTTGATTGAGTAGGGCGAATCGGGCGGCCCAGTAAATGGGAAGGGGATTCGTTGGGGTGGCTTTAAGAGCTTGCTCTTCCAAGGCGGCGTGTATGCGGTAGGCGAGAGACTTCGGGAAAGGCACTCCCAGGAGTCGGGCCAGTGCTGCAACGTAAAAGGCGTTTGAAGAGTTCTTCACCAGCGTCGCGGATGCGGTGCCCTTGAGGTGGGTCACCCATTGCTGCGTAAGCGCCGCAAGCGCCGCTTCTCTCGCACTGTCTCCCCAGCTTCTGGTCAGAGCGAGGCCGTAGTAGGAGTCCTGCGGGTCAGGCATGGGACGTGGAACGCTGGGCCATCCGGTGGGGAGCACGTATGCGGTGATGAAGCGTTGCAAGGATGATGCCGCCCGGTATCCCAGTTCCATGGCTTTCGCGGTGGTGTGAGGATCGGGACCGTACCGGGCTCTCAGTGCCAGCATTCCCGTTGAGTCCTGCAGAGAGGAGAACCAGCTCGCCGGAATATTCGGGACGGTCGTCCCGTTTTGCAGTGCAAGGCTGCGGACATCCGCGAGCGTTCCGATCTTGAATCCGTCCGCCGGGCCTGACGTACCGTGTTTCCATACGGCATCGACGAGATCATGAAGCGCTTTGGCGTGCTTTTGTCGATCCGCTCGTGGCAGGATCAGCGTGGCGGACTGCCATACAGGGATGGATGAGTTGATGTCCTCGTTCCACCCGTTGTCAGTGGAACGAGCATAGCGATTGGATATGCCGTCGCGCACCTCGTCGGGAATTCTCGCGGAAATCTGGGAAATTATGTGGACTGCGGTGTAGGTGTCGGACCAGTTGGGCGTCGTCGTCGGGGACCCCCGGTAGAGCGACCCACTGCGCAGTTTCTCCGTGTTCGCTGCGATGCGGCTGGTGGGGACAGTCGCTCCGAGACTGCGCAGCCCCTGGACGGCGAGGGCGAGGTTGTCGAGTTGAGTCAGGGCTGGGTCGCCTGTCCCTGGGGACGTGGCGATCTGTGTGAGCCACCCCACGCAGCGCTTGCGGTCGAGTCCTCGTGGAAGTTCGCCGTTGTCCAGGGCGAGCCTGAGCGTCCAGGCAGTGGCGTAGAGCGAGGCGGGCGCAGAAGAAACCGGACCGCGGCCGTATCCGCCGGACTGTGGGCCTGTCTGGACCCACGCGGCGTCCACGGCGCGCTCAGCCGCAGTGGACAGTTCGGGCTCCTGGGGCACGGGCGACGATGTGCTGCACCCGCTCAGTACGGTGAGGAGGACGCTCAGGGCGCCGAGCAGGGTGGCTGCTCGGCGCCCTCGCGCCGCCAGTTGGCTGGTCACAGTCCTTCGCTGTAGACCGCGTCGGCCTCGTAGGAGCCGGAGCCGACGGTGAACGTGCCCTTGGCCCACTCCCCGGCATACGTGAGGAGCCCGCCGGCGCTCAGGTTGACCTGGCCGTAGCCATGGTCGTTCGACCAGCCGCCAGAGGTGGTGGTGGTCTTCTGAGCCGTCGCGCTCGCAAAACTGGCACTGCAGGTGAAACCGATGGGGTATCCGCCGCCGCAGTTGGCGCCCACACCGTCGACCTCGAAGACATCCGTGAGGCTGATGGACCGCGGCACGGTGCCCGTACCCAGGTTGGGGCCGGCCATGGCCCAGCTGCTGATGTCGTTCCACTGGGCAGTGTGAAGGTTGGGTTGCGAGAAGGTGCTGTTGAAGGCTGCCAGGTACCAGTCGCTGGCGCCGGGAAGCGACGGGTGGCGATCCTGAGCGTTCCAGTCGGAGGCCGAGGCGGTCTGAGCGACCGCGACGGTCAGCAGCGCCGCGGCAGCAGCGGCTGCCAGCCATCGAACGTTGTTCATTCTTGTCGCACGCATGTGAATCTCCCTGTGCTTGTAGTGGTTCCCAGCGGGATGCCGAGTGGGTGGCGACCTGCGAAGAGCGGTCGACACGGGGTCGGCCCCTTCGCCCTGGGGCGGAGGGGCCGGTGCCTGAGGAAGATTCGCCGACGAGGACGTCAAGGCGCCACAGACCGCACAGTGCTTCGAACAACGCGGCACACCGTCGGCACATGGAACACTGTCCGCGCAGGTCGGACGCGTGTCCGCGAATGTTCCTCGGGACGCTCGGGCCTCTTTCCGCACACCGGTGGCGGGAAGCCGTCTGCCCGCTCGCACCCTGCCGCGGGCGCACGGCAGCCATGCCGAGGCAACGCGGACCGGCTTCAGCGCGTATTACCGGTTGATTGCGGTAACACCAACCGAGGAGAACTGCGTGACCGACCACGAAGCTGCCGCGCATTCGGTGCGGGTGGGGACGGATCTGCGCGCCCACCGGCTGGCGTGCGGGATGTCGCTGCGGCGCCTGGCCCAGGAACTCCACCTCGGAGCAAGCACCTTGTCGGACTACGAACGGGGTCGGCGGCTGCCTCCGGTGAATGTGCTCACTGCCTGCGAAAGAATCCTGGGAGTTCCTGCCGGGGAGCTGATACAGATGCGCCACAGAGTGGCGCCGTCCGCAACCGTGGCTGCGGACGACGAACCTTCATCTGTAGACAGCGCACCGGCGGCCGATGACACGTCCCGGCCCGGGCAGCCATCGCCGGACGCCGTCGGCATCCCCGCGTCCGGTCCACCCCCGGTCTTCGCCTCACGACGCCGACGGGCCTGGTGGACGCACACCCTGATCGCCGCAGCCGCCGGGGCGGCGCTTGCACTGGCTGCCCAAGAACTCTCCCCGCTGCTCCACCGCGGCAGTCCCCTGCATGGCGCCGCATCCTTGAGGGCAAGGCCGTCCAGCACACCGGCGCATGCCGTGCCCGAAGACGACCGGGACCCGCGGGACAGCGGATGCGACGCCGACGCCGTCACCCTCAGCGCCATCGACGTCGATGTTCCCAACCGCCCCTATCACCTCGTCGTCGGGCAAGCCGTAGCCCGCTACTCGCCTGCGTGTCGAGCGGTGTGGGCGCGCTTCGACCCGACTCCGGCCCTCAACCAGGTCGGCAAGCAGGCTCACATCACACTGAGTGCGACCCGGCCTGCCGACGGGCGCCACCTTCGTTTCGACGCCGCCTACGTCAACACCTTCATGTGGGGGAACATGCTGCTTACCTCCACTGGGTGCGTCGCGGTATCGGTCACCGTGACGGCACACTCGCTGGCAACTCCCGCCACGGCGAGCACCCCTTGCCTGACCGGGGCGGCGACGTCGTCTCCGTGAGCTCCCGTGTTGCCGGAGGAAGAAAAGGCTGTTGAGCAGCGGCAACAGCGGGCATGTCGCCGGTGACGTGACAGACGATCAATAAAATCGTCCACGGCCGTGCCTGCCCCTCAGGAGCCTCCGATCAGGGTCGGCGTCTCTCACCGCGCTTTGTGACGACTTCATTGCCTGTCAGACTGTGCCCCCGGTAGGGGAAGGCCCGCTGCCGTCTTGCGAGTGGCTCCGAATGAGTCTTCTGGCCCCGGGGGAACGAGTCCTTTGGCCCCGGGTGGCGATCTCTGAGGCCGGTTGCGAACGAGTCGATTGGCCCCGCTTGGGTGCAAGCCGTGTGCGGCCTCGCGGTGATGGCTGTCAGGCCAGAACAGCGACTGCTCGCGGCGATTGAGGCAGGGACCGCCCGCCACATCGGGATCGTTAGAAGCGATCCGGGCGGCAACCTGACAGAGCCGACTCAAGGGTTCCGTCGACCAACTCCCGTGCGACCAGGCGGCCCATGGCCGCGGCGAGCGTGACCGCCGAGTGCATCACTGCCAAGTAGAGGCCGGGGACCTGAGAATCACACCTGGACGGCCTGGGGGGAATACATAAGTTACGTGGGCACGCTCATGGATGGACCTGTCGGTGGGGGCGGTACCGGGCCCCGGTGTCCCGTTGAGTGTGTTCGTGACGGTGTTGCCGGAGAAGTGGCCGGTCCTGGATCGGCATGCGCAGTCGGCCGAGTGGCTGCAGATCCGCTCGGATCTGGGCCGGGCGCCCCGAACGATCGATGCGCACGCCCGCGGGCTCGGAGAGTTCCTGTTGGCGTGTGAGCGGGACGGGATCGATCCGGAGACCGCGAACCGCAGCCATGTCGCCCCCGTCGTACGGGAGTTGAGGACCCGGCCGAGTCGCGGCGGGGCGAAGGCGCTGGCTATGGACTCGGGGGCCGGCCTGGCCAATGCCACGCTGAACAACGGCTGGTGCCGGTGCGTGCGGACGATATCGATCCGGCTCACCGTACGCTGCGGGTTCGGGTGGAGACCACCAAGACCCGCCAGGAGCGGATGGTGCCGTATAACGGGCGCCACCATCTCGGCCTGCCTCCTGATGTTTTACGCACCGGCCGGATCACAGGTTCACTCCGGAGGCTGAAGCAAGCGTCCCCCACGGCCGAATCCGTGCGGACATTGCCTCGGTGTTCGCGGAACGTTCGACCTGCACTCGCCTGACCTGCGTCGACGTTGTCCGGCGTGCCGAAGGTGTGCGGCGCTGTGCGCAGTGGTGTCCGACTTGTAGCACGCTGGCGCCGTCCTCGGCAACTCTCGGTACACCCTTGATCGAAAGGAACTCGAGAACATGACATTCATCAGACGGACTATGGCCGCGGGTGCGCTCTGCCTTATCGCGCTCACCTCTGTGGCCGCCGGCAGCGCGCCGGCCACGGCGCTGACCGCATCGAGCGTGAGGCCCTGTTCGCCGGACGGGATATGCGACGCCCGGCTGTTTGGCACCACCAGCTTCACCGTCAACGACGGCACCTATGTTCACCGCTTCACGTGGCTCGGGGGTCATGGCGACGACGACATGGTCTGGCAGGAAGACGTCTCCTTCTGGGGCATACCGACCAACAGTTACACGTTCTCCTGCGGGAGTTCCGGTTGCCCAGCGAATGAGTAGGCACACCTCGGGATCAGCCACGTAGGGCTCCGCGGCGGATTTGCAGTTCAGCCGAGGGCAGTGGGCGTCCGTCCAACCGGGCGCCCGCTCCCAGCAGTTCAACATCAACGCCAGTGCTCGGCCGGGGACGTCGACGACGATCGTGTACTTCGAGGAGAGCAGCCCTGGGTCCACGACCCACTGGTCACCACCTCCGGTACGGGCGCGACGAGTTCCTACGCGGTGCGGTGGAGTTCCAGGACCCGCTCGCGGTGACCGCAGTGACCGCCGCACCCGGCCACGTCTGCGCGAGCGTGCCGGTCACCTTCACCACCCAGGTGGACAACCCCGGGGCATACCCCCCTGGACATTACGTACGACTTCGACTTCGGCTACGGCAGCACCGCCACGTCGACCAATGGCCGGGCCACACACACCTACACCAGGGCACTGGAAGCAGCGACGACACTGTCACCGTGTTCGTCGACCGGCCCGACGGCACGCGGTTCAGCGCCGCGAGCACCTCGTTCCCCGTCAGCGGTGCCGGCGCTGACCACATCGGTCGGCTGCTCGACCCACCCGGTCGCGGAGGAACGGAACAGGGTACCGGTGTAGCTGTCAGAACTTTTGACAGGCGTTACGGCACCTCCGCTCCCGAAGCCCCTGCGAAGCGCGAGTGCCAACGGAGAAGTGCACCGGGGGCCGGCGGGGCTCATGAGCACCAGCGTCGCGATCAAAGTTAGCGATGACCGTTGCTGGGAAAGGCTCCCTACCTTGGTGGCGGTGATCGGTCCCGGTCATTCGTAGGATCAGGAGGCCAGAGGTCCGGGTGTGGCTCAAAAGGCTAATACCTGATCGCCGGACGTCGGCGCTGGCTACGTGACTGCGAAGGTTACTTGTGCGTTGACAGCCCCCATTCATTGAATTCAAGTCTCAATCGTAGTGCGGCCTGCTTCCCCAGCGTCATTCTTACAATGAGGATGAAGTTGGCTCGCCAAGCATGGTGGTGGCCTCTACTGCTCGCTCTGCCGTGAACAGGCTCCCGCCGTTCCCCTCCAGGCTCATAATCAGAGGTTACGATATGCGCCACCTCATGAAGACACGCGTGCTCGCATTTACTGACGCTTAATCGATCGTTCGTGCCGATCTTCACCCGCCGCTGGGCAGCGTCGGCGTGACTGCCTCCCGTGCCGCCTACAACAGTTACCGGGTCGACGTGTGCCGCGAACGCAGCCTTGAACCACTCCATCTCCTGGATATTATGGATGTAGGTTGCACAATGCCGATAATGTATTCTTCCGCCATCTTCTATGAGTACCGCACGGGCTAGCTCGCTGATTGGCAAGCCCGCCGCCAACTGTGCGTTATACGCCGCTTCCTGTAGTTTGGTCGTTGTCATTCCTTACCATTGATCTTGACCTCTTCTGCGGTTTGAGTGTAGCAAGCGGTATGAGTCGTCGGCGAGCGCAGTCGCCAATATCCCGGCTCCAGCGCTGCTATCAGAGGGAAAGGGTATTCCGAGGCTCGTTCCGCGGCAAGGGTTGATTGCGGCGTGAGCGTCTTTGGGTCTCGATCTTGATGAGGGTCGGTCGGCTTGCTGAAGGACGGCTCGGTTCCCGATGGCCTTCAATGGTGCCCAATGAGCGTCTCATCTCGACGACGGTGGTCCGTGACTCCTGTTCCCTGCCGCGTCGAGGCGCGCAGCTACAAGCACGTGACACGTAGGCACAAGACGGCGGCAGCGCCGGTCTGTCAATGTTGCACGCCAAATCCGGCCAGCTCAGGCACCTGGGGGACGTGCAACGCAAGGGCTCCGCCCAACCGTTGCGCGTTTGGTGGATGTCGGGGCGGTGAGGCGAAACCGGGAAGTCGGGAGTCGAGGCGTTCCGATGCAAATGGGCAGTGAGAAACCCGGGACACGTGAATCGCGTTACGTCTAGCCCAAAATCGATAATCTATCGAGACCCGTTTGTGCTTGTGTAAAAATACGGATCATATATGCTGCGGTTTCTTCTCGATAGTGTCGCGGCAAGAAAACCAAGGGTGACACTAGTGTGATGCGCCAGAAATCGTGTGCTTAAGTCTGTAGCCTGTTTTTTATGGCGTCTCGGGGTCCTCGTGCTGTTGAAGTCAGGCTGTCCGATGCGGAGTTCGCCGAGTTGTCGCACTGGGCGGACGGGGCGGTAGAACCCCGTCTTGCCGAGCGGGCCCGCATCGTTCTGGCGTGTGCGGCCGGGGCGCCGAATACGCGTGTGGCGGCGGATCTCAAGGTGAACGCGGACACGGTCAGGAAATGGCGGTCGCGGTTTGCCGACCATCGGCTCGAGGGGCTGACGGACATGCCGCGGCCAGGCCGGCGCAAGGCGGAACTGGTGCTCAGCGAAGACGAGCGGCATCAGTTGATGCGTTGGGCGCGTCGGGCGAAGACCGCCCAGTTCCTGGTCCTGCGGGCGAAGATCGTGCTGCGGTGCGCGGAGGGCGGGACGAACAAGCAGGTGGCGG
Organism: Streptomyces guryensis; assembly: GCF_021261325.1. Classification (GTDB taxonomy): domain Bacteria; phylum Actinomycetota; class Actinomycetes; order Streptomycetales; family Streptomycetaceae; genus Streptomyces; species Streptomyces guryensis. The sequence continues at coordinate 65,583 of NZ_JAJSBI010000037.1, forward strand.
CCGAACTCGGGGTGCGTGAGTAGTCGGTGAACCGCTGGCGGGCCCGGTTCGTCAAGGGGCGTCTGGACGGGCTGGTCGACGAGCCCCGGCCGGGGCGGCCGCCGTCCATCCTGCTCGACCAGGTCGAGGACGTGCTCACGGCGACGCTGGAATCCACGCCGGGCAAGGACACGCACTGGTCGCGGACTTCGATGGCCGAGCGCACCGGGCTGTCGAAGTCGGCCATAGGGTCCTTGCCGGAACGCCCAGGCGCTGGAGCGCGACGCCGTAGAGATCGGGGAAGGGCTTGCCCCGGGGGCGTCCTCGCGGGTGACAAGGGTGGTGAAGAGCTCTTGCATGCCGAGGTGCCCGATTGTGGGCAGCACGGTGGCCCGCCCTCCTCCGGTGACCAGGGCCAGGCGCCTGACCCCCTGCTGGGCCCTCGCCAGAGCGAGAACGTCGGGCACCGGGCGGACCCGGGCGACATGCGTCAGGTGGTACGCATCCCGTTCGCTGACCACGGCCATCACATCGATGAGCCGACGGGTCTCCTCAGCCACGTGCGCCACCATCTCCACTGCCGACATCCCGGTCCGCGCCAGAAACCACTCCCGCGACAAATCACTGCCCTGTGCGCGCAACGCGTGTCTGAATGCTCCGAAGTTCGCCCGGTGCTGCCCGCGAGGGTGCCGTACCAATCGAAGAGCAGCACCTGGGACTCGAGCGGGGATCTCGCACAGGGCGCCCGGGTGGCTGGCCAGGGTCATGCTCGGGCAAGCGCAGCCGGGACCCTGGGCACCCGATGGCATGTCAGGCGGCGGCATGCGCACCGTCTCCTTTCACTGATCTGGTGAGGTGACGGGGCGGCGAGGGAAAGCCACGGACGTGCCCACAGCGCAGACAGTTACCTCCGGCCGGCCGTTCCTTCCTCGCCTTCCTGGAGAGCGCCCGCACGCCTGGACATCGGTTCTGCGCGGTCCGGGTTGAGGACGCCACCGACGTAACCGCCGCCAGGTCGATGGACGATCTGGCCACCGCCGCCGGGGTCTCCCGGGCCACGGTTTACCGGTTGTTCCCGGGGAAGGCGGCACTGTTCGACGAGTTGATCAAGGCTTACTCGCCGTGGGCGGTCGTGTCGGACGTCATCGACGCGATGCCCGAGGCGGACTCCGGCGATGTGATCCCCGCAGTGGTCCACGCCATGGCACACGCCATGGAAGGACGCGTCGGCCTGCTGCTGCAGATCGTGTTCGAGTTGGTCAAGCAGGGCCCGGATGTCGGTGAGGGCGTGCGGCATGGGATGGCTCGGGGTTTTCCCGACCTTGCCCGGTACCTGAACAGCCAAATGCAGGCCGGACGGCTGCGACGGATTGAGCCGATCCTGGCCTTCCAGCTTCTGGCCGGGCCCGTCCTCGTTCATCTCCTGACACGGCCGCTGGCCATGCAGGCCGGCTTCAGCATGTCGCCGGAAGAGGTGATCGAGGAGATCTCCGGCGCCTGGCTGCGCGCCATGGCGCCGGAGGGAGACGAACCAGTGGGCAAGCAATCCAGTTGACCGGGCGCGACCGAAACAGGGCAGAGGCCGAGGCGTTGAACACCCCCGTCGCCCTCCGTCGGCCCGAGTACGACCCGCCTCGTCTGATCTGCGGATGATCACGCAGCGCAACCCGGGGTTACCGGACGCCCTCCGCCGGCTGGCGGCATCGCCGCGTTCCCGACCCGGAGCCCGGCCAAGCTCGCCGAGCACCTTGTCGCCCGGAGGGCAGTCGCAGCACAGCAGCCGGGAGACTCTGCGCCGCATCCTTCTCGAGCTCAAAAGTGCCCTGTCAGATGGCCACGACGTGGAAGGCTCCACCGAGCCCGGACTGCCTGGCCAAGATGCAGCGGGTCCTGGAGTTCTACGACGCCCCGCCCACGGACGGTTGCTACCCCCACCGACCCGGCCGGCCCGCGCAGCCGGCGGCACCGCCCCCAGCACCACTCGCGCAGGACTGCGCTGCACTTCGGCAGGTCGACTCGCCTGCTGCAAGGCGCCGTTCGACAGCCGCGGCATCCGCCTTCACGGTGGCCAAGAGCGCCTCCGAGCGCATCGGAGCGGCCCTCCCGACCTCGCTGTCAATCGAGACGGGAGGGCCTGTGCACCACAGATTCCACGCCCTTGTCCGGCACCGCACCGCGGGGGCATGCCGCCTTGGCGGCTACGCGGCTGCTTCCTGGGCGAACGCGTCGAGGAGACGCGGCCAGCCGCCCGGCGATTCGAACGCGGCACGGGCCTGGTCCTGGGCTTCGCCGAAGCGGTCCAGGTCACGGTGTTCGAGCTCCACGCGGGTGCGATCCGGTCCTTCGGAGAAGAAGCGGATCTCCACCTCGGTGCTCAACTGCGGGTCGAAGCGCCAGGCGGCGTCGATCTGCCAGGCCAGCACCAGGAGGGTGGGCGGCTTCCACGTCAGCACCCGGCCCCACTCGCACTCGCTGCCGTCGGTGTCGATCTCGTACCAGCGGCCGCCTTCCCTGCCTTCGAGGACCGCCTGCTTCAGCTCCCCCTCACCGGTCTTGTGGCTGCGCGGCCACCAGCTGTCCATGCGCTGCGTGAAGACGGTGAACGCCTTCTCGATCGGTGCCTGGACGGTCACGCTCTTGCGGACGGGGCCATCAGTCATGTTCGTGCTTTCCTTCGCTCTCGGCGGCCGCGGTGAAAGCGGCCAGTGCCTGATCCCAGAACCGGTCGAGCCAGGCGCGCAGAGCACCCAGCCCGGCCGGGTTGAGCTGGTACACGCGTCGCGTACCGACCGCTCGGTCCACGACCAGCCCGGCCTCCCTGAGCACCTTCAAGTGCTGGGAGACCGCGGGACGGCTCACGGGCAGGCCCTCAGCCAGCTGCCCCACTGCCTTGGGACCGTCGACGAGACGCTCGAAGATGGCCCGCCGGGTCGGGTCGGCCAGCGCGGACAAGGCATCCTCGTAAGTCACCACTTACGTAAGTTACGACTTACGGATGGCCCGGGTCAAGCAAGACGACGAGACACAGCCACACGCACGAACGAGCCCCGGCAGGGCATCATGCGCGGCCACACCGCACAAGGAAACGGGCTGAAGACCACGAGCAGGCCGGACATGGTCACCTCGCCGCCTGGAACCCTGAAGATCAACCCCCCGCCCACGAGCAGTCCGTCATGCTCATCACGAGTGGCAGCCCCCAGCTCTACGGCCTCATGCCGAGCGGCAATCAACGGCTCCCCGTGCTGCGGGGCCACCCACCGCCACTACGACGGCGTGACGCACAACGAGAGGTGTGAAAGCTGAGGTTGCTGCTCACGGGGCTGGTGTGGGTGGGCATCGGGATGCTCATGCCGGTCGCTGGCAGGTGACTTTGGTGAAGATCATCGGTTATCGGGTGACTTCGCGGTTCGTGAGGTCCAGCAAGGCCCGGACCAGAGCGGTCGCCCAGGCGAGGTCGGTGCGTACCTTGCCGAGGACGCGCCAGTTCTTGAGTTGGGCGAAGCCGTGCTCGACGGGTGCCCGGACGGCCGCCAGAGCCGTGTTGGACAGCTTCTGGCCTCGCGTCAGGAGCCGGTTCCGGGTGGCGTTGTAGCCGGTACCGGTAGTTCGTTAAATCCGGCGGGGGTGCGGGTTGACGGCAGTTCGGGTTGGTCGTAGGTCGGTGGTAGGTGTCAACTGCCTTTCTGGAGGCTGCAGATGACCGCTCGCCGTCCGTGTCCGCCCGCGCCGGGGCCGTTGGAGGACTGCGCGGCCCGGTTCGATGACCTCTTCCCCCGCCGCTGCGCCAGGCTGAAGAAGGGTGATGGTCCGCGCCAGTACCTGACCGGCGTCCACCCTTTCGCGTCGGGCTCAACGTCGACTGACACAACGGCGGGAAAGCATCCACCTGAGGGTGGGTGTGCTCTTTCTGAAAGTGCCTCCGAACATTGCAGGAACAAGGAGGTCAGGGGTCCCCGTTCCGCCGGTCGGAGGCACTTTCTCGACCTCGGGGGCAAGGCGATAATCACCCCACCTGAAATCCCGAGGTCAGCTGTAGACGGTCAATTCTGCGATTGACCACCAGTTGCTCGCGACGTTGCCGGTGTTGACGACCTTGATGTAGCGAGCCGTCTGGGTCGGGAAGGAAATCAACTCGACTCGCTGGCCGTCCTCTATGGAAGAGACCTTGGTCCAGTCGGTTCCGTTCGCCGATACGTACACGTCCGCACTTCGCGCATAGTCGCCGATGTTGCTGCCGGAATCGAGCAGGATCTTGTCGAACGTCTGGGTCTGCCCCATGTCGACCTGGATCCACAGGCCGTCGTACTGGCCTGTTCCGGAGCTGTACCGGGTGCCGGAATCGCCGTCCAGCATGTTCGCGGGACCGTCGTTGGACGAGCTCGTGTCGGAGGTCGTGGCGGTCCAGCCCGTGCGCGACAGCGCGGGGCCCAGGTCTATGACGTCGAACGATGCTGAACCCGCGTCCGCTCCGCCGGCGCTGTTCACGGAGACCTTGTACGTGCCCACCGCAAGACCGCTCGGCACGTACGCGCTGATGCTCGTGTCCGACCAGCTGTCGATTTCGGCGAAGAGCTTCCCGAAACGCACCGTACCCAGCCCCTGCGCGTCACCGAAGTGAGAACCGCTGATCGTGAACTTGGCGCGCGGTATGCCTTGCTTCGGCTTCAGGCTTCCGAAGACCGGTGCGGGGAAGCCGGACAGCTTCTGCGTGGTGAACATCGCCGACGTTCCGCTCGGCAGGGTGTAGGTGTACGAGCCGTCGGCGGACACCGGGAAGCTCCGGCTGCCGGCGGTGCCGTTGAACACCGCGGTGACCTGCTCCCCTTCCGGACTGGTCCAGGTCTTCAGCTGGAGGCCCTTGGGCACCGCTGTCGGGGCTGCGATCGAACCGGTGCCGCTCGAGGATCCGTATACGTTGATTTCGGCGATGCTCCACCAGAAACCGGATGCCGCGGCACAGACGACGCGAATGTACCGTGCCGTCCGGGCCGGCAACGTGACGGCTATCTTCCCTATGTTCCCGCTGCCGTTCGCGACCGCGCTGCCCCAGTCGGCCCCGTCGTCCGAGACGTATATCTGGTACTTGGTGACGTAGTCGAAGGAGCTGCTTTCTCCGGTGGCGAAGACGATCTTGTTGAAGCTCGTCGGGCTCCCCAGATCGATCTGGAACCAGGCGCCACTGGTCGTCCCCTGGCCCAGATTCCACCGGCTGTTGATGTCGCCGTCGATCGCGTTCGAGGCCGCACCCCAGTCCGGGCTCGACGAGGCCGTGGCGGTCCACTTGCCACGGCTCAGTGACGTTCCGGGCGTCTTGATGGACGCTCCGATCGGCAGGGAGTACGTGAGCAGCTCGCTTCCGGTGCGGACGGCGTTCTGGTACTGCAGGAGTGCTGGGTCGTACGTGACCGTCATCGGCCCCAACGACGACTTGAACGTGAAGTCATGGGACGGGTCGAAGACATTGGTCGCCGCGGGGGTCCCGCCGCTGCGCCCGCCCGTGTAGGTGAACGTGACAGCGTCGCCGGCGTTCAGGTTGTAGTCGAAGGACTGCGACCCGTCCGCCACGCTGAAGTTCTTCGCGGCACTACCCGAGTTGTACGCGATCACGACCTTCGAGCCGTCCGGGTTCAGGAACGCGACGCTCTCGATGCTTCCTTCCCCGAAGGTGTTCGAGTAGATGCGATGCGCTCCGGGCTTCACGAACCGGCTGGCGTGAGCGAGTGCGTAGTAGTCCACGTTGTAGGACACCTGCTCGCTGTCCGGATCGACCGTGACCAGTCCCCGGCACATGGGGATGCCGTTGGTGTCGCTGTTGAGCGGCCCCAACTTGGGGTCGAGCGCGGTGTTCCAGAGCATCACACCGTTCGCCCAGTTGCGCATGCCCTTGATGATCCACGTGCCGAGTGCGTCATGGAACGCCGTCTCGTCGTCACCCTGCCAGATGCCTCCGGTGGCCTCCGTGATGTAGGTTTCCTTGCCCGGAAAGTCGTTGTGGACCACAGTCTGGTACATCGGGTTGCCACTGTAGATGTGCCATCCGGCGCCGGCCGTGTACTGGGAGGCGGCGGGGTCGCTGAAGATCGTCTCGGGATACGAGGGCACATCCCAGTTGTGGTCCCAGGCCAGGATCTTCGTGGAGATGCGGTTGGCCGCGAACGCCTGGCCGATCTCCTGGATCAACGCGGATTCCTGGTAGGCGGACAGGAACATGCCGGGCCAACTGGGCGTGCCCATGGGCTCGTTCTGCGGCGTGATGTAGGAGATGGGCACACCGGCCTTGTCGTAAGCCTTGATGAACTTCACGAAGTAGTCGGCCAGCGTGGAAGCGTAGTCGCTCTTGAGGGTGCCGCCGGTCATGGAGTCCGAGGTCTTCATCCAGCCTGGCGGGCTCCATGGGGTGGCCAGGATCTTGGCGGACGGGTTCTGTGCGAGAGCCTGCCGCAAGACCGGAATGATGTACTTCTCGTCGTGCTGGACCGAGAAGTCGGACAGCGTCGGGTCCGTCTGCCCGGCCGGCATGTCGTCGTAGGAGTAGTTGCCGGACGCGTTGAAGTCCGTGGCGCCCATCGGCGTACGGATCAGGCTGAGGCCGATGCCCTTGGAGGGGGCGTACAGCTTCTGCATCAGCTTCGCTCGGTCAGCGGTGGACAGCTTGTTGATGAGCCAGGCGGAAGAGTCGGTCATGGCCGCCCCGAAGCCCTGGATCCTCTGGTACTTGACGCTGTCGTCGACCTTGATCGTGAGCGGGTTGCCCGTGCTCTTCGTCCGGAACAGCACATCGCTCTGGCCGACGACCCACTTCTTGGCCGATATGTCGGTCAGCCAGACCTGCACGGAAGAATTACGCGACGAGGTGGCGGCGGCAGCGTTGCCGGAAACCTGGGTCCAGGCGGCGGCGACGCCGATGGCGGTGGTGAGGAACTGACGTCGTCCAAGACTGTACGAGCTCATTGAGGATCCTCCTTCAGACCTGTTCTTCAGTACTGCTCTGCGGCGCCGGCGGTCGCCGTCTTGATCACAAGCGGGTGCAACTCCCACGCGTCGACCGCGTAGCGAAGGCGCGTGCCCGGTGCGGTGTGGGCCTGAAGTCGCCACGCGCCCTGCCCTGTCGGGTAGAACCGCAGCGTGAGGACCTGGCCGGTAGAGGTCAGGAAGACCTCGGCGATGGAGTGGTCGACGACCACGCGGAGGTCGACCGGCTGCCCGGTGGGGCAGGGCATCCGGTAGGTGCCGCCGTGGGCCCGGGTGTCCAGGGAGGCGTGGTCGCGGTCGACGACCAGTTCGCCCGCGTCCGGATCGAGGCGGATGTCGAGGTACTCGGATCCGTCCGGGGTGGTGAGCAGCCGCAGGCCGGCGGTCCCGGTCGGCTCCAGACGGGCCGTCAGGTCGAAGGCCCGTCCAACGCTGCCCAGTTCCACCGGCTCCGGGCCATGGGTCGTACCCTCGGCCTGCACGGTGCGCTCACCACGCAGCGCGAGCAGCTCGGTGGCGGGCCGCTGACGCAGCGTGCCGTCGCCGCCGACGTGGATCTCGCGGGGCAGAGTGAGGACGCCGGCCCATCCGCCGGCGACGGCCCAGGCTTGGTCGCGGGCTTCCCAAGACCAGCCCCACAGCAGCCATCTGCCGCCAGGTGCACGCAGCAGGGCAGGTGCGTAGCAGTCCGGGCCGTGGTCCGCCCACACCGGTGCGCCTGCCTTGAAGTGGCCGTCGTGCTCTTCGCCGATCAGGGCCGCGACGCGCATCGGGCCAGTGGGTTCGGTCCAGGTACTGAAGATGAGGGCGGCCTGTCCGCCGGCTGCCGGGAGGTACTGGGGGCATTCCCAGCCATCGCCGGTGAGCTCCTCGGTGCCGCCGATGGGCTCTGCAGGGCGGGCGGCGAAGGGCCGTCGGTAGGTCCAGTTCTCCAGGTCGGGTGAGTCGTACAGGAGGGTGGCGGCGCGGCCGTCGGCGAGAGCGGCGCCGACCAGCATCCGCCAGCCGTCACCGTCCCGCCAGACATACGGGTCGCGGTACATGGTGCAGTCCTCGGGCCAGGCGGGGATAACCGTTTCTCCACGCGGGCTGAAGGTCTGGCCGCCGTCGTGGGAGACGGCACAGGTGACGGGCTGGTGCTGGAACGAGCGGTCCTCGCGGTGCGCGGAGTAGAAGGCGACGATGCGGTCGCCGTCGGAGACGGCGTTGCCGGAGAAGCAGCCGTCGGAGTCCACGCCACCGGGCGTCGGGGACAGCGCGGTCGGCAGCGGCTCCCAGGTCAGCAGGTCGGGACTGCGGAAGTGGCCCCAGTGCATGTTCGCGTGGGTCGCCCCGTACGGGTTGTACTGGTAGGAGACGTGGTAGTGGCCGTCGTGGAAGACCAGCCCGTTGGGGTCGTTGATCCAGTTGCGGGGCGGGCGCAGATGCGCGACGGGGAAGTGCACATCGCGGGGTGTGGTGGACACACGCGTGCCTTTCGGTGGTTCAGAGGAGCCCGCCCAGCCGGGTCAGGGATCGGCTGGGCGGGGGCTTCGAGCAGCGCTCGCACGTCCCGCGAACGGCCCTCAGGCCCGGATGCGGAATCCCGCGCTGAGCTGGTGCTCCCGTCGTGAGCTGGGGCCGACGCGGAGCATGAACTCGCCTGGCTCGACCACGCGACGGTTGTCGGCGGTGACGAGCGAGCAGTGGGCGGCAGGGACGCTGATGGCGACGGCGAGGGTTTCACCGGGCGGGACTTCGGCCTGGGTGAACGCCTTCAGCTCCTGCTCGGCCCAAGTGACGCTGGTGGTCAGGTCACTGACGTACGCCTGGACCGTCTCCAGGGCCGGACGGCTTCCGCTGTTGGTGAGCCACACCGTGGCGCGGACGGTGCCGTCGGCGGAGACCTCGTCCTCGTGCACGGTGAGGTCGGAGTAGGTGACGGTGGTGTAGCTCAAGCCCTCACCGAACGCGAACAGGGGGTCCTGGGTGAGATCCGCGTAGCGGTCACCGTGCTGGCCCCGCACCTGGTTGTAGTAGACCGGCTGCTGCCCGACGTGGCGGGCGAAGGAGACCGGGAGCCGGCCGCTGGGTTCGGTGAGGCCGAGGAGGAGTTCGGCGACGGCACGGCCGCCGCGCATGCCCGGGTTGAACGCCTCGATGAGCGCTGCCGCGTTCAGTGCCGAGTCGGGGAGAGTACTCGGCTTGGACTGGGCGAGTACGACGATCATGGGCGTGCCGGTGGCGGCGACCGCGTCCAGCAGCGCGATCTGGCCTCCCTGGAGGTCGAGGGTGGCCGTGGAGCGCACCTCGCCCGTGAGGGCGATGGTGTCCCCGACGACCACGACGGCGTAGTCGGCGGCTTCTGCGGCGGCGGTGGCCTCCCGAAGCTGTGCCTCGTCGACCGGGGCGGGGATGAAGGCGGGCGGCTGCGGCTGGCCGTCGGGCCCGGCGACCCACTGGTCGGGGTCGAAGGCGGGGCTTTCGATGTCGGCTCCGCGGGCGTGTGTGACGGTCCAGTCGGCGGGGATCACGGCGCGCAGGCCGTCCAGCACCGTCTCCACCAGCTCGCGTGGATGTCCTTCGGGCATCCACGGCACCTGGCCGGTGGCACCCGCCCAGTCGCCGAGCATGGCCTCCGGGCTGTCGGCGTTGGGACCGAGGACCGCGATCGTGCGTGGCGTGCCCTGGCCTGTGGCGCGGCCGGTGCCGTCCGCGGTCAGCCCGCCTTCGAGGGGCAGGATCCCCTCGTTGCGCAGCAGTACGAGGGAACGTCGGGCGGTCTCGAGGTTGAGGTCGGCGTGCTCGCGGCACCCGATCACCTGCGCCTGCCGCTCGGGGTCGGGAGCGCGGGGGTCCTCGAAGAGCCCGAGTTCGAACTTCAGCCGCAGCACCCGCCGTACCGCATCGTCGATCTGCTTCTCCTCGACCAGGCCGCGGGCGACCGCCTCCTGGGCGCCCTCGAAGAACGCCGGCGTGGCCATGATCAGATCGTTTCCGGAGTTGACGGCGACCGCCGCCGCCTCGGCGTAGTCGGCGCAGGTCCGCTGGTCGTAGACCATCCGGCCGACGTTGTCCCAGTCGGTCACCAGCGTGCCGGTGAAGCCCCACTCGCCCTTGAGCACGTCGTTGATCAGCCACTCGTTCGCGGTGATGGGCACACCGTCGATCGACTGGTAGCCCAGCATGAAGCCGCGGCAGCCGGCCCGGGCCGCCCGCTCGAACGGGGGCAGGAACCACGAGCGCAGCTTGCGCGGACTGAGATCCGCCTCGCTGGCGTCGCGCCCGCCCAGGGTCTCGGAGTAGCCCGCGAAGTGCTTGGCGTACGCCAGCACGGCGGTCGGGTCGCCGAGGCCCTCACCCTGGTAGCCGCGCACCATCGCGGCCCCCAACTCGCCTATCAGGTACGGGTCCTCGCCAAACGTCTCGTTGATCCGGCCCCAGCGCAGGTCGCGAGTGATGCAGAGCACCGGGGAGAACGTCCCGTGGATCCCGGTCGTCGAGATCTCGGTCGCGGACGCCCGGGCGACCCGGTGGATCAGAGCGGGATCCCAGGTGCAGGCCATGCCGAGCTGGGTGGGGAAGATGGTCGCACCCGGCCAGAAGGAGTGGCCATGGATGCAGTCGTCGGCGGTCAGCAACGGAATGCCGAGCCGTGTCCGCCGGGCCCGCTCCATGGCTTCCAGCATCCGCTCGGGAGTCACATGCAGGACCGACCCGGCCAGCTTGGCCGACACGATGTCCTCGAGGTCCCCGTGCTGGGCGTCGAGCATCAGCAACTGCCCGACCTTCTCCTCCAAGGTCATCAGGGACAGCAGATCCTCGGTTCTCGTTTCCACGGACGCGTCCGGATCCAAGTACACGGCAGGGCGGACCGGGTGTCCCACTAGGTTCTCCAAGTGATGAGTCGTCACAGGTCAAAGACGTGACGGGGGTAGGTGGGGGAGGTCACTTCAGGCCGGTGGTGGCGATGCCGGCGACGAAGTGGCGCTGGAAGAGCAGGAAGACGACCATCACGGGGAGCAGGACGATGACGGCGCCGGCGAGGAGGACGCCGAAGCGGGTGAAGTCCTGTCCGCTGCTGGCCAGGGCGAGGCCGACGGGGAGGGTGTACTGGTCCGCGTTCTGGGCCACGACTAGGGGCCACAGGAAGTTGTTCCAGGAGCCGAGGAAGGTGATGATCCCGAGGGTGGCGAGAGCCGGTCTGGTCAGCGGCAGGATGATCTTCCAGAAGATGGCCAGTTCGCGGCAGCCGTCGACGCGGGCGGCGTCGATCAGTTCGTCGGGCAACGTGGAGATGAACTGCCGCATCAGGAACACCCCGAACGGGCCCGCCAGGAACGGCAGGATCAGTCCGAGCAGCGAGCCGGTCAGCTTCATGTTGGCCACCAGGACGTACAGGGGTACGAAGGTGACCAGGCCCGGCACCATCAGGGTGCCGAGGACCAGGGTGAACACAGCACGTCGGCCGGGGAAGTCCAGCTTGGCCAGGGCGTAGCCGAGCATCGAGCAGAACAGCAGGTTGCCCGCGGTCACGGCCAGGGCCACGATCACCGAGTTGGCGAACATGGTCGTGAAGTCCAGGCTGCTGAACAGCTGCCGGTAGCTGGCCAGCGTGGGCGCGGTGGGGACCAGGACCGGCGGCACCTTGCGGATGTCCGCCTCGGGCTTGAAGGAGCCGGAGAGCATCCACAGAAACGGCGCGACCATCAACAGCAGGCAGCCGAACAGCGGCAGATACAGCCAGGGATGGCCCCATTTCTGCCGGATGCGACGCCGCCGCAGAGTCCGGTCCGTGCCCGGCCCGGCCGGCCGAAGGGCGGAGAGAGTGCTCATGGGGCATCAGTCCTTGTCTCGCAGCACGCGGAACTGCAGCACGGTCAGCGCGATGATGAGGACGAAGACGACGTAACCGGCGGCCGACGCAACGTCGTAGTTGCCGTTGCCGAACTGGTTGTAGGCGTACATCGTGGCGGACAGGGTGGAGTCCAGCGGTCCGCCGTCGGTCATGACGAACGGCTCGTCGAAGAACTGCAGATAGCCGATGCCGGTCGTGACCGCGGTCAGCAGCAGGGCCGGACGCAGGAGCGGGAAGGTGACCCGCCAGAACCGCTGCCAGGCCCCGGCCCCGTCGAGCTCGGCCGCCTCCATCAGGGACTGGGGCACGGACTGCAGACCCGCCAGCATGATGATCATCACGGTGCCGAGGTTGCGCCACACCGCCATCACGATCATGACGGGGAGAGCGAACCGGGTGTCCGCCAGCCATGCCGGGCCGTCGATCCCGAACCAGCCCAGAACGGTGTTCACCAGTCCCGCCCGCGGCTCCAGCAGCGTCTTCCACACCACGGCGATGGCCACGACGCTGGTGATCACCGGGAGGTAGAAGCCGACTCGGAAGACGGCCCGGAAGCGGCCGATGCCGCTGTTGAGGGCGACCGCCGCGGCCAGCCCGGTGGCCAGTGTCAGCGGCAGCCCCACCAGGACGAACACGGCCGTGTTGCGCAGGGCATGAACGAACTGCTCGTCCTCAAACAGCCGTACATAGGTGTCGAAGCCGGTGAACGACACGTTCAACGGGGTCCGCAGATCGGCGCTCTGTGTGTCGGTCAGGCTCATCAGCAGCGACCAGACGACCGGCAACAGCATGAACACCAGGAACAGGGCGAGGAACGGGCCCGCGAGGATCCACGCGGCCCGCGTCTGCCTGCCGCGCGCAGTGCTGCGGAGGGCGAGTCGCCGGCGGCCTGCATGCCTGTCGGGCCGTGCGGTGCTCGGTTCGTGGGTGTCGCCCCGCCCGGGGAGCGTTTTCGTGGACATGGATGTCATCCGTCCCTACGAGGGGTGCTCACGTGGCGACCGTCAGCGGCCCGTGCCGATGCTGGTGGCCTTGGACTGCAGGTCCTGCTGAGCCTGGGCCACGGTGGCCTTGCCCAGGCTCAGCCTCTCCAGTTCGGAGTCAATGGCGTCAGCGACCTGCTGCCAGGTGGTGATGGCGGGCGGTGCCTTGCTTACCTTCAGCTGCTCGGCGAACGCCTGCATCGCCTCGTCGTCGCTCAGCTTGGCCTCGTCCCACGCCCCCGGCGTGGCGGGAAGGGAACCCGTTGCCTTCGCGTAGGCGGCGAGGTTGGCGGGTTCGGTGAGGAACTCGGCGAACTTCCAGGCCGCGTCGGAGTTCTTGGCGTCCTTGAAGACCGCCAGGTCGCTGCCGCCGGCGAACCCGGCCGCCTGCTTGCCCTTCGGCAGCGGCATGGTCTTCCACTTGCCGTCCAGCTTCGGGGCGTCTTTGCGGAGGCTGCCGCTGACCCACGCGCCGTCCTTGTAAACGGCGATCTGTCCGTCCTGGAAAGCCTGCAGGCTGTCCGTCTTGTCCGTGGGCGCCAAGCCCTCCGTCGGGACGCTCGCGTAGTACTCCAGCGCCTCGGCGACCGCCGGCGAGTCGAAGGTGAACTTCTTGGTGCTCGGGTCGTAGATGTCGCCGCCCTGCTGCCAGACCAGCGGCAGCAGGAAGATCCAGGAGTTGAAGCCGATCGACAGCCCGCTGGCGTAGCGCAGCTTCGGGTTCTGCTTGCCCGCGGTGGCCTGGATGGCCTTCAGATCCTTCAGGTAACCGGCCCAGTCACTTGCCGGGGCGCCCTTGATACCCGCCTTCGCTGTGAGGTCGCTGCGGTAGTAGACCGCCTGGGTGTCGGCGATGAACGGGACGCCGTAGGAGGTGTCCTTGTACTTCGTGGTGTCCCACTGACCCGGGTAGAAGTCTGACGACTTGATCGACGTCGGGGTGGCCTGGAAGCCGTTCATGCCGGCCATCTCGGCCATCCAGGTGGTGCCGATCACAGACATGTCGGGTGTGTTGCCGCCGGCGATGGCGGTGGTCAGCTTGTCGTGGGCGGAGGCCCAGGGCACCGGGGTGATCTGGACCTTCGCGCCGGGGTTCTGCTCCTCGAACTTCTTGGCCAGGCTCTGAAGGGACTTGTCAGGATCACCCATGGACCACATGACGACCTTGCCGGTGGCCTTGCCGCTGCCCAGCTTCGCGGGGGCGTCCGTGCCGGGCCCGGAGTCGGCGCTGCGGCCGCAGCCGGTCGCCACCAGGGCTGCCGTGACGGTGACGCACAGGACCTGGATTGTTCTGACGGTGTGACGAGTAGAGGTACGCATAGTGCGGCTCCTTGCCATTGAGCGAAACAGGCGCGGGGGGGCGAAGAGGAAAGTGACGGCGGGCGGGTGTCCGGATGGGCCGGCTCGTGAAGTGGGAACCGTCCGCGGTGGCATGGCATCGACGGTCAGTCGCAGGTCGCGGCTGGAGCGTTCGTCCCGGAGCGGTGGCGGCCGGCGGGGGTGGGCCAGGCGTGCCGCTCGGTGTGCCGGGTCGGGGAGGTGCAGACGGAACGGGCACCTCGGCGGTGACGCTGGTTGCGCGTGCGGGGTGGTGATGCCGGCCGGAAGGCGAACGGGCCGGTCGTGCCGGTAGGTGCACCGGCTTCAGGTTGAGCTGGACGACCTACCGGCCTGCGCGAGGTCCGGTGGGGTCAGTTCCATGTCGGGATGGGGTCCGTCTCCGCCTGCGGGGCTGGGGAGGTGCGGCGGAGACGGACGGTTCGATGGGACGCCGACGCCGTACGCATCGCGACGACATGGCGTCAGTTCGGGCTCGGCCGTAACGTCGAGCCGCGGACCACGAGACTGGTGGGAATGACGCACGACGGGGCCGCCTTCGGCACTCCGCGCACATGGTCCAGCAGCAGACGCGCCGCCGCCGCGCCCATCTCCCGCATGGGCTGGCGGATGGTGGTCAGTGCCGGATAGGTGTACGAGGCCATCTCGACGTCGTCGAAGCCCACTACGGCGACATCCTGCGGAACCCAGAGCCCGGCCTCGTGCAGGGCGGTGAGCACGCCGGCCGCCGAGGGGTCGTTGTGTGCGAAGACCGAGTCGAACTCCAGACCGTCCGCGAGAGCGGCTGCGATCGCGCTCCGGCAGCGTTCGAACTGGAAGTCGCCGCAGATGATGCTGCGTTGGTCGATCTCGATCCCGGCTTCCGCATAGACATCGACGAAGCCGCCCAGCCGTTCCCGGGTACAGCCGAACGCGTCGGGGCCGGTCACGACCAGAGGACGACGGCGCCCGATTTCCAGGAGGTGCCGCGCCGCCTGCGCACCCCCCTCCCGGTTGGTGGTGGCCACGTAGGGGAACCCCGGCCGCTGGAAGCGGTCGTCTATCAGCACGACCGGCAGCCCTGCTTCGTGCAGTTCCGTGATGTAGCCCATGGCGCCCTCGGGCTCTATCACCAGCAGACCGTCGAACGACTTGGCAGCGACCTGCAGACCCAGGCGGCGCAGTGACTCCTCACCGTGGTTCCAGGTCAGCATGCGCAGTCCGAAGCCCTCGGTCTCCAGCGTCTCAATGACCGCCTGCACGATGCCTGACCAGGCCCAGGCCAGGTCAGGGACCAGCATGCCGATCATCTGTGTCGTGCCGCGGGCGAGGCCGACCGCACCGGCGCTCGGCACATAGCCGAGCTCCGATATCGCCTTGCGGACCTTCAGGACGGTGTTCTCGTTGATCTCGCCCTTGCTGTTCAGCACGCGTGAGACCGTCGTCTTGCTGACGCCGGCCCGGGCGGCCACGTCGGCGATGGTGACTCCCATGCCACCTCCTCTCCTCCACGCAGCGGCGGGAATGTCCTCCCGCACCAAAGGGCCGATCGTACAGAGACTCGCGGAACCGATACCGGGAGCGGTTCCGGAACCGGTTTCGGTACCGGTTCCGGCAGTGAAGCACCGAGCGACTCAGCCCGTCAACACATCGGAATCAACTCGTTTACAGAGAATTTCCAAGCCTCGGACACCCCGCCGGTACCGGGACGCCGTGCCGGAGACGGTCGTCAGCGGTCCTCTGCGGCGGGGATTTCGCCGGAGCCGCGGGCGAGGTAGCGGGTGGGCAGCACGCGGTGCCGAGCGGGGCCGCGCTCACCGTCGAGACGGTCGAACAGCAGGCCGGCGGCTTCCCGGCCGATCGCGGCGTGATCCTGGGCGATCACCGAGATGCCGGGTTCGAGGAGACCGGCCAGAGGCAGGTCGTCGAAGCCGATCAGCGCCACCCGGTGCTGCAGGCGGAGCTCCTGCAGGGCCATGCGGGCCCCGACGGTCAGGAGATTCTGGCCGGAGATGAACGCGGTGGGCGCATGAGCGAGGGCCAGGAGTTCTCGGGTCGCTTCCTGGGCGGCCTCCACGCCGTGCAGGTCGCGCCTCACGAGCGAGCGGTGCAGAACGCATCCCGCTTCCGCCAGTCCCTTCACGAACCCGGCGTAACGCTCCTCGGCCGTCCAGATGGTGCGGAGGTCTCCGAGGAAGGCGATGCGCCGGTGACCTGCCGCGTGCAGCCTTTTCACCGCCGCCTGCACGCCCGCGCGGTTGTCCACCGTCACGGCGTCCACCTGCGGCGCTGTGGTGCGGCGGTCCATGCAGACGACGGGTGTGCCGGCGCGGCGGGCCGCGTCGAGGTCGGTGTCGTTCTGTCCGGTGGGCACCACGATGAGGCCGTCGACCCGGCGGGCGGCGAAGGTCTTCAGCAAGCCGCGTTCCCGGACCGGGTCCTCGTCGGTCGACCCGGCCAGGAGCAGCATGCCGTGCTCGGCGGCGGCGTCCTCCACTGCGCGGTGCAGCGCTGCGGAGAAGGGATTGGCCGCGTCTTCCAGGACCAGGCCGAGGGTGTGGGTGCGGCGGTCGGCCCGGCGCAGGCTGCTGGCCGTCAGATCCTGGCGGTAGCCGAGCAGCTCGGCGGCCCGCTTCACCCGTTCCGCCAGGTCAGGGGTGACGGGCTTGCCGTTGACGACCCGCGAGACGGTGGCGATCCCCACCCCGGCCATGGTCGCGACGTCGCGCATGGTTGATCGCCGACCATTGTCGTTGTGCTCGCTGGACAACGTTTTCTCCCGGGGATCAATGACACCGTGCAGCCGTCTCGATCCTCGCATTCAGGAGTTTTCCTGCACAGGGTCTGGACTTCGGCGGCAGGGTGCCCTTACGTTCGGCGAAACGTTTCCAGCCCTGCTGGAGCTGCCGGTGCCGTGCTGCCCCCGCAGCCGGGCTCGCCCGTGACCTTGGACGAGGCCACGGCGCAGCCGCCGCCCGCACCCGACGCGCGTCAAGCGTCACTCGCCGCGCGTCAGTCCCCTACGGCTGAGCCGAAGCCCGCACGCCCGCAAGGAGCGCCACATGTCCAGAACCACTCGTCCGCGCCGCAGACTCCTGGCCGCACTGGCCGTCCTGTCAGGGCTCGGCCTGGTAGCCGCCTCTCCCGCCACGGCCGACACGCTCTACCACGAGAAGTACCGCCCCCAGTTCCACTTCACCCCGGCCCAGAACTGGATGAACGACCCCAACGGCCTCATCTATTACAAGGGCCGGTACCACCTGTTCTTCCAGTACAACCCGGACGGCAACACCTGGGGCAACATGTCCTGGGGCCATGCGGTCAGCACCGACCTGGTGCACTGGAAGCAGCTCCCGGTGGCCATCCCCCAGGACGACCAGGAGATGGTCTTCTCCGGCAGCGTGGTGCTGGACAGGAACAACACCACCGGCTTCGGGACCAAGAAGAACCCTCCGCTCGTCGCCATCTACACCAGCGCGCAGAAGTCCTCCGGCAAGCAGCAGCAGGCCCTCGCCTACAGCACCGACGGCGGCACCACCTGGACCAAGTACGACGACAACCCCGTGCTCGACATCGGCTCGAACAACTTCCGCGACCCGAAAGTCTTCTGGTACGCCCCCACGCAGCGCTGGCTGATGGCAGTCTCCCTCGCCGACCAGCACAAGATCTCCTTCTACAGCTCGGCCGACCTCAAGCACTGGACCCACCAGAGCGACTTCGGCCCGGCCGGCGCCACCGGCGGGGTGTGGGAGTGCCCGGACCTGTTCCCGCTCCCGGTCGACGGCGACCCGAAGAAGACGAAGTGGGTGCTGGCGGTCAACCTCAACCCCGGTGGCATCGCGGGCGGCTCCGGCGCCCAGTACTTCGTCGGCGACTTCAACGGCAAGAAATTCACCGCCGACGACACCGGCACGACGTACACCCCGCCGAGCGGCACCGTCATGCAGGACTTCGAGTCCGGCTCGTTCGGCGACTGGACGGCCACCGGAAGCGCGTTCGGCAGCGCGCCGGCGACCGGGGCGGTGGACTGGCAGTCACAGGTCACCGGCATCGAGGGCAAGGCTTTCGCCAACAGCTTCCACGGCGGCGACGCCTCCACCGGCACCCTCACCTCGCCCGAGTTCACAGCGACCAGCGACTACATCAACTTCAAGGTCGGCGGCGGCAACCACCCGTACGACCCCGACGCCGTCCTGGGCGACGAGCCGGCACCCACCGGTGAAACCCTCGCCGACTTCGAGGCCAGCACCTACACCAGCCCCATCGGCGACTGGACCGCCACCGGCGACGCCTTCGGCACCGGACCGGCCCAGGGCGCCATCGGAGACCAGCAGCAGGTATCCGGCTACCTCGGCAACGGCCTGGTCAACAGCTTCCACGGCGGCGACGCCTCCACCGGCACCCTCACCTCGCCGGCCTTCACCATCGACAAGAAGTACCTGGACTTCCTCATCGGTGGCGGCTACCACCCGGCCGACTCTGACGCCCCCACCGCAGTGGAGCTCGTCGTGGACGGCAAGGTGGTGCGCTCCGCCACCGGATCCAACGGCGAAGCCCTGAACTGGACGTCGTGGGACCTGTCCGACCTGCAGGGCAAGCAGGCCCAGATCAAGGTCGTGGACGACAACGCGGGCGGCTGGGGCCACCTCAACCTCGACCAGGTCGTTCTCTCCGACACCCAGGCGAAGCGCCCCTCCATCGAGACCGGCGTGAACCTGCTGGTCGACGGCAAGGTCGTCCAGAGTGCCACCGGCGCCGACTCCGAGAACCTCGACTGGGCCTACTTCAACACCACCGCCTACAAGGGCAAGAAGGTCCAGATCCAGATCGTGGACGCCAACCCCGGCGGCTGGGGACACGTCCTCGCCGACCAGTTCACCGCCGCCGACAAGCCCGCCCTGAACGCCACCCAGCGCGCCCACTGGCTCGACTACGGCGCCGACTTCTACGCCGCCAACACGTGGACCGACGCACCCGGCGGCCGCCGCGTCATGATCGCCTGGCTGAACAACTGGAACTACGGCCAGGCCATCCCCACCACCCCGTGGCGCAGCGCCGACACGTTCCCCCGCCAGCTGTCCCTGAAGACCGTGAACGGCAAGGTCCAGCTGAACCAGCAGCCGGTCGGTGAACTGACCACGCTGCGCGGCGCCGGCACCAAGGTGCCCAGCACCCGCGTCACGAACACCACCACCCCGCTCTCGGTGCACGGCAGCACCCTGGACCTTCAGGCAGACCTCACCCCGGGCACCGCCGACCGCTCCGGCCTGGACGTCCGCACCGGCGCCGGGCAGCGCACCCGCATCGGCTACGACACCGCCACCGGCGAGGTCTACATCGACCGCTCCGCATCCGGCGACACCGACTTCGACCCGACCTTCACCGACGTCCAGCGAGCTCCGCTCGATCTCCACGGCGGCCGGCTGAGCCTGCGCGTCCTTGTCGACGACTCCTCCGTCGAGGTCTACGCCCAGAACAGCCGTGGCGAACAGGTCACCCTCACCGACCAGATCTTCCCGGACCCGTCCAGCACGGGTGGCGGTGCCGCCTTCGCCGAAGGCGGCACCGCCACCATCGACCACATGCAGGCGTGGCGGCTGAAGTCCATCTGGCCGTGACCAACCCTCACGTCCCCGGGCCTGACGTCATCAAGCGGCTTCCGGCGTGCGGATCTCCCTCGCCCGCGTGAGCGATACGTGCGCGGAGCGCCCAACACGAGGCGTCATGAGCAGGATCGAGCAAGAAGCCTCGTGGTGCTGACCAGGTGAAACGGCACCACGAGGCAGCGTCGAGCACCCCCCAGCAGGGATCCAATCCCACTCCTGGAGCGGGTGTCGCAGGGTTCGAATCCTGCCGTCGATACACCCAGCGTCCGGTGAAGAGGGCCACCCGAAGGGAGCGGCGGATGTAGGCGAACCTTGGAGGCAGCAGAAGTAAATGCTCTGGTCCGCGGCATCTTCTGCGTGAGCGATGCGTGAGCGGACGGTGCGGCACAACTCGCCGCGCGCCGGATCGGCACGCACGGCGCACATGCTCTGACCAGGTGGTTCCGGACACCGAACCAGCGTCCGGAACCCTCCAGCAAGCTTTGGCCAGGACTTTTAATCCGTTAGTCGTCGTCCGGCCGCCCGTAGTGGTGTCGCCCCCTGGGACGATCAGGATCTCGACACCTGGGACCTGACACTCACATGTGACCACGTTGCCAAGCACACGCAGCACCGCAGCAACAGTTACGTCCTCGCTCGCGTCTTCGACTGCCCCGAGTGTGGTGAACGCCGCGGCGTTGTGCAGAGCGTCCGTGACCGGCCTGCACCGACGAGGCCACCCAGTCTGATCGCGCGGCAGCGGATCAAGAACGACTGGCTGGAGAGCGGCAGCCGCTCAGGAGAAGCTCCGGCGCGAAGAGCGCAAGGCTGGCGACGCGTCGCCGTATCGCCGAGATGCAGAAGCCGGGTCCTGAAGCTGAGAACAGCCGGGTTGCGTGAGCGGACGGGGAAATACCCATTGGATGTGACGTCATGCACGGGGGTCCACAAGTCCCTGAACAGCGAGAACAGGGGCGAACGTGATCACCGAGCACCATCCGTCACGATCATGCAGGCGCCCTCGTAAAGAACAGGTATGGTCGCCGAGTGCTGTGCGTCTCGGGCTCACCGCGTCTCGCCGTAGGCTCTGGGGCATGAAACTGCGCCTGAGCACCCTGATCCTTCCGTACCGTCGTTGGAACGAGGGGGGTCGTGCGGCCTGGCAGCGCGCAGAGGAACTCGGCTTCCACACCGCATACACCTACGACCACCTCTCCTGGCGGAGCTTCCGCGAGGGACCCTGGTTCGGTGCCGTACCGACGCTGACCGCAGCCGCGGGCATTACCCGGCACATGCGTTTGGGAACCCTGGTCACATCGCCTAATTTCCGCCATCCGGTGCCGTATGCGAAGGAGCTGATCTCGCTCGACGACGTCTCCGGTGGCCGTTTCACTCTGGGTGTGGGCGCCGGCGGCTCAGGGTTCGACGCTACCGCGCTCGGCCATGAGCTGTGGACCCCGCGTGAGCGTGCCGACCGGTTCGGCGAGTTCGTCCAGCTCCTGGACCAGCTGCTGACCGAGGACTCGGTGTCGTATGAGGGCGACTTCTACTCGGCGCACGAGGCGCGCAACCTACCGGGCTGTGTGCAGCGTCCCCGGCTGCCTTTCGCGGTGGCGGCGACAGGCCCGCGCGGTCTGCGGCTGGCTGCACGGTACGGGCAGGCGTGGGTGACCACGGGCGACCCGAAGGTCAACGAGAACGGCACTCCTGAACAGTCGGTTCAGGCCATTCGCGGCCAGGCCGAGAAGCTGGCCGATGCCTGCGCCGAGATCGGACGGGACGTGGCCGAGCTCGACAAGATCCTTCTCACGGGGTTCACTCCGGACCGCGGCCGTCCGCTGGGGTCCCTCGATGCTTTCGTGGACTTCGCGGGACGGCATCGGGAGCTGGGTTTCACCGAGATCGTGGTCCACTGGCCGATCTCCGGCTCGGACTTCGCGGCTGACGAGAAGGTCTTCGAGCAGATCGCGATGGAAGCGTTGGCACAGCTCCGCTGAGTGTTGCCCGTTGGGGCCGAGAGGGATCCTGCCTCCGGGCTTGGAGA
Source organism: Streptomyces guryensis (assembly GCF_021261325.1). Classification (GTDB taxonomy): domain Bacteria; phylum Actinomycetota; class Actinomycetes; order Streptomycetales; family Streptomycetaceae; genus Streptomyces; species Streptomyces guryensis. Next base: position 87,300 of record NZ_JAJSBI010000037.1, read on the forward strand.
GGCCGCCCCTCAATTTTCGGCCGCGTTTTCGCAGGTCACGATGTGATGGGCGAAAACGCCTTGACTGAGGTCACCAGCGTGCCCAGCCGCATCCGCTCGGTGACGGCCGCCGCCGCGGTCAGGGTCGGTACGGCACCGAACCACGGGCCGTCCCGGAAACTGCGCCAGGACAGGTGGTCGTAGGTGTACGCGGTGTGGAAGCCGAGCTGCTCCGCGCGCTGCCATGCCGAACGGCCCCCTTCGTGCCAGCGGCGGTACGGGAGGATCACAGTGCTCAGACGCAGACTCATTCCTCCGAGACTAAGTGCGTTGTGGCAAACCGGATCTTGTTCGAGTGGTAGCGGTGATCATCTGGACGAAGGTTCGGGTGTGGTCGCGGGCATGAGAGAACGGGCCCCTTGGTAGTGACGCGGTTACGACACCAGC
>NZ_JAJSBI010000038.1 GCF_021261325.1 Streptomyces guryensis
AACCCGGAAGCTAAGCCTTACAGCGCCGATGGTACTGCAGGGGGGACCCTGTGGGAGAGTAGGACGCCGCCGAACAAAAATTGAGAAAACCCCCGTACCGTTATCGGTACGGGGGTTTTCTGCGTTTCCGGTACCGTGGCCAGCATGACGTACAAGATCCGTTCCATACGTGCCGACGAGTGGGCCGACGTCAAGGAGCTGCGGCTCGATGCGTTGCGGGATCCCGTTGCGCATCTGGCGTTCCTCGAGACCTACGATCAGGCCGCTGCCCTGCCGGACTCCTTCTGGCAGGAGCGGGCCGTCGGGGGCGCTGAAGGTGCGACCGGGGCGCAGCAGATCATCGCCGAGGGGCCGGACGGTGAATGGGTCGGAACTCTGACCGTGCTCATCGAGGAGGCCGGCACTCGGGACTGGACCGGCCTCACGGTCGAGCGGAGGCAGGGGCACATCGTCGGGGTGTTCGTACGGCCCGAATACCGGGGCATCGGGCTGACCGAAGTGCTCTTCGACGCAGGTCTGCAGTGGGCCTGGGAACGCGAAGTGGAGCGGGTGCGGCTCATCGTCCACGAGGACAACGACCGGGCCCGGCGCTTCTACGGCAAGGCCGGATTCCTGCCCACCGGGCTCGTCGTGCCGCTGGGCGAGGACACCGACGAGCGCGAGCTGGAAATGGCTGTCGGGCGCGAGCAGCTGTAGAGGGCTGTCAGAGGGTCACACCGGCAGTTCGTCGTGCGGCCAGCGGGTGCGGCCCTGTTCTCGGGAGCGGAGCAGGGCCAGCGTCGGCAGGCCCCGGTCCGCTCCTGTGGCCAGTAGCTCCGGGAGCTGGGGAAGCGGAGCCACCGCTGCGACGTCGTCCAGGACGAGCGTGAGTGGTGGGTCGAGGCGACCGGAGGATGACCGTTCGGCCATGCGCCGGCCACGCTCGACCACGCTTGAGACGAGGGCCGTCAGAAGGGGCATCGCGCCCGGGTTGGTCCTGGGGTCCTCGATGGATTCCCCCACCGCATAAAGCGTGCCCCCTTCATGGACGAAGGAATCCAAGGTGAGGGCATCTGTTCGGTTTGGAGTGCAGGCCTCGCGGATGTTGACAGTGAAGAGGGCGGAGAGGGCTCGGCTGGTCAACTCCTGCGCCATGTCGCGGCGTTCGGGGTGTGCGGTGAGGGCGGCCTCCAGTTCGCCCGCGGAGCCTGGGGCGGCCTTGGGGTGCGTACGGAGGATGCGGACCGCGTCCTGGACCTGGGTGCCCTGGGACCAGCGGTGGACGTGGCGGATGGTGCGGCCGTCGACGGCGGCGGCGTGCACGTAACTGCGCAGGAGCGTTTCGGCTGTTGCCGACAGGGCCTGGTCCAGCTTGGCCGTTGGGCGGATCGGGGCGAGGAGGGCGGCGGCTCTGGCCGCGGCCGTCTGCTTGTCCTCGCAGCCCGTGGTGGGGGACCAGTGGAGGCGGGCCGGGGTGTCGCAGAGGTGGGCGGGGTCGTAGAGGAGGACGGGGCCCAGTTTGGCCCTGGCGTCCTTGGTGTCCGACCAGACCGCGGGGTTCGAGGTGATGACGAGGGCGGGGCCTTCCGCGTCGCGTACGGCCTGGGTCGCGGTGGTCTGGCGGCTTTCCCTCGGGGCTACGACGAGTGTTTCCCGACCGCCGCCCACTCCGCCCACTCCGGCTACTCCGGCCACGCCACTCACGGTCGTCCGGTCGTCGGTGAACGGTGAGGGGAAGGGGTCGGGCGCAGGTGCCGCTTCCGGGAGGAGTTCCGTCGGCTGCGGTTCGGGGGGTGCTGTTCTCGGTGTCGGGACCTCGTAGTGCGTCGGTGCCGGCTCGGGCGTGGGTCCCTCAAGTGGTGTGCGTTGCTTCAGGCGGCCTGTGCGCCAGCGCGCGAACGTGCCCATCGCGAACACGGTCAGTACGAACAGCACCATCAACTGGCCGATGAACAGCCCCCAGAACAGCCCGTAGCCGGAAAGCTGTGTGTCCGGTGTCTCGGGCCAGGCGCCCGGGATGTCATGCGGTCGGCCGATGAGGTGGCGCATGGCCATGGGGGTGCGGGTGAAGGTGACGCCGGCCGGCCAGCTGCCCTTGGCGAACAGGCCGGCGAGGCCTGTGGCCGACCACACCAGCAGGGTCATGCCGAGGAGGAAGGCGAGTATGCCGAGCAGGAGCCCGTCCGGGATGCCGCCCTGCCCGTCCCGGGGTTCTCTTCGCCGGTCGTCCGGTCTCACCACGTCCTGCCTCCCCTGCTGCTACGCCACCGTCGACTCGGACGGCCCCTCGAAGTCGCTCAGGTGCTGTTCCACGAAGGCTGCCGCGCGTTCCTCCGCCTCCAGCTCGGCGGCGCGCAGGGCGTCGTCTCTCAGGTCGCGCTCGGCGGACGACTCCGTCATGGCGCGGTCGGTGAAGACCAGCGGGCGTTCCGTCTCGGTGATCAGGTGTTTGACGACCTGGACGTTGCCGTTGACGTCCCAGACGGCGATGCCGGGGGTGAGGGTGGGGATGATCTCCACCGCCCAGCGGGGCAGCCCCAGGACGCGGCCCGTGGCCCGCGCTTCGTCGGCTTTCTGGGCGTAGATGGTCCTCGTGGAGGCCATCTTCAGGATGGCCGCGGCTTCCTTCGCCGCCGCGCCGTCGACGACGTCCGACAGGTGGTGGACGACCGCCACGAAGGACAGGCCGAGCCGTCGGCCGAACTTCAGCAGCCGCTGGAACAGCTGGGCCACGAACGGGCTGTTGATGATGTGCCAGGCCTCCTCGACCAGGAAGATGCGCTTCTTCCGGTCGGGGCGGATCCAGGTGTGTTCCAGCCATACGCCGACGATCGCCATCAGGATCGGCATGGCGATGGAGTTGCGGTCGATGTGGGACAGATCGAACACGATGAGGGGTGCGTCGAGGTCGATGCCGACCGTGGTGGGACCGTCGAACATGCCGCGGAGGTCACCGTCGACCAGGCGGTCCAGGACCAGCGCCACGTCCAGGCCCCAGGCCCGTACGTCCTCTATGGCGACGTTCATCGCCTCGGCCGACTCCGGTTCGGGGTGCCGTAGCTGCTCGACGATGTCGGTGAGGACCGGCTGGCGTTCGACGATCGTCTCGTTGACGTAGGCGTGCGCGACCTTGAGGGCGAAGCCGGAGCGCTCGTCCAGGCCGTGGCCCATCGCGACCTCGATGATGGTCCGGAGCAGGGCCAGCTGACCGGTGGTCGTGATCGCCGGGTCCAGGGGGTTGAGGCGGATGCCCATGTCCAGGGCGGCCGTCGGGTCGAGCCGGATGGGGGTTATCCCCAGCTGCTCCGCGATCAGGTTCCATTCGCCGACGCCGTCCTCGCCCTGGGCGTCCAGGACGACGACCTGGCGGTCGCGGAAGCGCAGCTGCCGTAGGACGTAGGTCTTCTCCAGGGCCGACTTGCCGTTGCCGGACTCGCCGAGGACCAGCCAGTGCGGGGCCGGGAGCTGCTGGCCGTACAGCTGGAAGGGGTCGTAGATGTAGCCCTTGCCGGAGTAGACCTCGCGGCCGATGATCACGCCCGAGTCGCCGAGGCCGGGGGCTGCGGTCGGGAGGTAGACCGCCTGGGCCTGGCCTGTCGAGGTGCGCACCGGCAGGCGGGTCGTCTCGACCTTCCCGAAGAGGAAGGCCGTGAAGGCGTCGGTCAGGACGGACAGCGGATCCCGCATCAGAGCTCAGCCCCTACCTTCGGATGCCGGTGGCGAACGGGAGCGTGTTCACGAAGGCGCGATGGTGTTCCCGGTCGCACCACTCCAGCTTCAGGTACGACTTTCCGGCCGAGGCGCGGATGGTCCGCTTGTCGCGGGCGAGGGCCTCGGGGGAGCGGGAGGAGACGGTGATGTAGCCGACCAGGTTCACGCCGGCCGCGCCGCTCGCCAGGTCCTCGCCGCGCTGGTCCAGGCGGTTGTGGGCGGCGACGTCACGGGGGTCGACCGTGCGGTTCATCTTGGCGGCCCGGGAGGCCTCGGCCTCGTCGTTGGTCTTCTCCGTCAGCATGCGTTCGATGGCCACCTCGGTGGGTTCGAGATCCATCGTGACGGCGACCGTGCGGATGACGTCCGGGGTGTGGACGAGGAGCGGGGCCAGGAAGTTGACGCCGACGGGGGTCATCGGCCACTCCTTCACCCAGGCCGTGGCATGGCACCAGGGCGCGCGGGTGGACGACTCCCGGGTCTTGGCCTGGAGGAACGTCGGCTCCATGGCGTCGAGTTCGGCCGGCCAGGCGTTGCGTTTGGTCATCGCCTGGATGTGGTCGATCGGGTGGTCGGGGTCGTACATGGAGTGGATGAGTGAGGCGAGACGGCCCTGCCCGAGCGGCTGGCGTACGCGGATGTCGGCTTCCTGGAGGCGCGAGCAGATGTCCGTGAGCTCGCGGGCCATGACGACCGCGAGACCCGCGTCGCGGTCCACCTTGCGGCCGTTCTGGGGGCGGGCCGCCCGTGCCATCGCCTGTGCCTCGGCCGCGAGGTCGCGGGTGAAGTGCATACAGGCGACGAGGTAGGCGCGGTGCTGCTCACTGCTCGTCGACACCATCGACTGCAGTTGGTCGTACGACTGCTGCAGCCAGCCCAGGGACTTCTCGTCCCCGCGGATGGCGACGTCCTTGGCGTGGGCGTCGGGGTCGGCGGGGAGGGTGCGGGCGAGCATCTGGAGGCGGGTGACGAAGCCGTCGCCGTTGGCGACGTGCTTGAGGAGCGTGCCGAAGCGGTCGACCAGGGCTTCCTGGTCCTCCGAGTCGCGCAGGCCGACGCCGGGGCCTTCGATCTCGATGGCCGCCGTCACTGTGCGGCGGTCCGCGTGGAGCAGTACGGCGATCTCGTCCGGGCCGAAGGGGGCGGCCAGCCAGGTGATGCGGCCGATCCCCGGAGGGGGGCCGATCTCGACCTCGCGTCCGTCGAGCCGGGTGCCGGCCTCGACGACGCCGCTGCGGTAGAGGGTGCCCTGCTTGAGGGTGCGCTTGTAACTGCGGTTGATCTCGAACCACTTGTAGAACGTGCGGTGCTTGTACGGCACGTAGACCACCATCAAGGCGATCAGCGGGAAACCCATCAGCAGCACGATGCGCAGGGAGAGGACGGGGACCAGGAGCCCGCACATCATGCCGAGGAACGCGCCCGCGATGATCAGCGCGATCTCGCCGGACTCGCGGTTCCGGCCGACGATCGCGTTCGGCCGGGCGCGGCCGATGAGATACGTACGGCGGGGCGTGATCGGATGGGACAGGTGGGACTCGGTCGTCAACGCCCTTCACCTCCCGTGCGGTTGGTACTGCTGTTGCGGGTGTTGCTGGCGTGCGGGGTGTTCACCGGGTTCGACGAACGGGGTGCGGGTGCGGCGGAGGGGACGGATCCGCCGCCACCGTTCGAGGGGCGCGTGCTGTGGGCGGCGACTCCGCCCGAGGCCGGGTTGGCAGGGCGGGGGCCGCCGCCCGAGGACGACTGGCCGCCGCCTCCGTTGTCGTTGGCGCGGGCGCTGTGTGTCTTGATGCCCTGCGCGACCATGGTCGCCGGGGAGCTGATGACCGCGGCGGCCTTGCCCTCGGCGCCCTGCATCATGCGGTTGTTGCGGCCGCTGGCGATCTCGTCGCCGAAGCCCGGGACGAACCTGTAGATCATCGCGCTGGCGAAGATGGCGAGCAGGATGATCGCGAGGCCGGAGACGACCGCTGAGAACGAGTCCGGGCCGTTCGCGGAGGACAGGGCGCCGGCCAGGCCCAGCACGATCACGATGATCGGCTTGACGAGGATCACCGCGATCATGATGCCCGCCCAGCGGCGGACGTGGCCCCACAGGTTCTTGTCGACGAGGCCGGCGTAGACGACGGTGCCGAGCAGGGCGCCGACGTAGAGCAGGGCGGCGCGGATGACGAGCTCCAGCCAGAGCACTCCCGCGGCGAGGATGCTGACCAGGGACACCACGATCAGCATGATGGGGCCGCCGCCGATGTGCTCGCCCTTGTTGAGGGCGCCGGAGAACGTGCCGAAGAAGGTGTCCGTCTGGTTGCCGGTGGTCTTGGCGAGGACGTCGGTGACGCCGTCGGTGGCCGATACGACGGTGTAGAGGATCAGGGGTGTGAAGGCGGAGGCGAGCACCGTCAGCCAGAGGAAACCGATCGCCTCCGAGATCGCCGTCGTGAGGGGGACACCTCGGACGGCTCGCTTGGCCACGGCCAGCAGCCAGAGCAGGAGGGTGAGGATCGTGGAGGCCGCGAAGACGACTGCGTACTGCTGAAGGAACTTCTGGTTGGTGAAGTCGACGTTCGCGGTTTCTTTGACGGCCTCGCTGAGCTTGTCGATGGTCCAGGAGGCGGCCTTGGCGCAGCCCTTGGCGAGGGAGGAGAGGGGGTCGAGGGTGGACGTGGGGTCGATGAGGGACGGGGATCCACCGGAGGATCCGCCTCCGGAGTCACCTTCGCAGATCTGCCTGGCCTGGCCTGTCAGGAGGTCGCAGTTGCCGGTGGACTTGGTGGGGCTCGGGGTGGGCGAAGGTGCCGCTGCGGCGTGGGTGGCCAGCAGTACGGCGGCGGTCTGCACGGCGGTGACTGCGGCGGTGACCTTGAGTGTGAGGCGCTGGCTACCGGGCATAAGTGAAGCCTCCGTACTCCTCGACGGCCTTTGCCATTGCGTCAGCGCTGGAGGCCTTGTCGTCGCCGGGAACGGGCGCAGGGCCGTCCTTCTGGGACTGGCTCACGATCTTCCAGTCACCGTTTGTCCACTCGAGGCGCATCGTGGTGGTGAACCAGCTGTTCGTCACGGGGTTGGTCGAGCTTTCCCCGGCGAGTCCGAGGAGGCCGCTGCACCAGACCGCTACGGTCGCGTGGCTGTCAGTGGACTCGGTGACGGTGGTGCCGATCGGGCTCGTTCGCGATACGAACGTGGAGCCCGAGGGGGCTGAGCCGTCCTCGTTCAGGCCGACGGACTTGTCGAGTTCCGGCGTGTAGGCCTTGTCCAGGGCCGACTGGAAGTTCGCGAGTCGGGAAGGTGTGATGACGGCCTGCAGGATGGCGTCCCGCCTGGTCTTGTTGAACATGTCGGCCGAGCCGAGCGCCACCGCGTAGTTCGCCGCAGCGCTCTGCGCCCCCTGCTGGTCGTGCGCGTAGCCGGTGGGAATCCCGCCTGTCGTCGTGCGCACCGCCTTCGTCCCGCTCGCAGCCGTGGACGCGGCGTCCGGCTTGTTGCCCGACCCGCCGGCCGAAGAGGAATCGCCCCCTCCACGGTTCGCGAAGGCGATCGCGGCGATGAGCAGGACCACCACGCCGACCACCGTGATCAGGCTCCGGGACGACGATCTGCCGCCGCGCCGTGCGCCGCCGTACACATCGCCGCCGCTGTCGGGCAGCCGGGTCCGGGTCTGGCCCGTGCCGCCGTAACCGCCGGAGGCCTCGTGCTCGTCTCCGAGACTCATGCCGTGTACGCCCTCTCCAGCTCGTAGACATACGACGGTAGCCGTGCTGGTTCCCGCGCGGGCGCGGTGTGGTGACTCGACATCAGGGAAACGCAACCTCAGCCGGTGGGCACGACGGGCGGGTGGGGGTGGAGGGGACCGGGCGTGCCCGGAGGGGACTGGCGGGCGCCTGCCGTAAAAGGCCTGCTAGACGGCCATGCCGTACACGATGGTGAAGAGCGTGCCCAGCGAACCGATGATGAATACCCCGGTGAGACCGGCGATGATGAGCCCTTTGCCTTGTTCCGCGCTGAAGGTGTCGCGGAGCGCGGTCGCGCCGATGCGCTGCTTGGCGGCGCCCCATACGGCGATGCCGAGGCAGAGGAGAATGGCGACCGCCATCACCACCTCGATCATGACCTTCGCCTCGTTGCCCAGGCTGCCGAAGGGGCCCCAGTCCGGAGCGATCCCGCCGATGATGGTGTTGATGTCTCCCTTGTCGGCCGCAAAGAGCATGTAAGTCACCGCCCCTGGTGGGTAGTTCCGCAGTCCCCTGCGGGGATGCAGAGGTCAGGCTCATTCTCGCCGACAATGCTGCCTTCGGATGTCGACTTGGCGTCATTGCGTGGCGGGTTTCGTACGAATAGCTGTTAGGTCACTCTGTGTATCACGGCAGGTCACGCCGGGCAATGAGGCCTGAGCGGAACCTGTGGTGGGGTTCCGTCGTTGACCCCTCTTACGACCTGAATCGTTCCTGACGGTGGGTCGGGTGAGGGGTCGAGCCGATGTTCTCCGGGTGACGGACGAACGGATAGAAGAGTATCCGGTACGGGGAACGGGCCGCGGCCCGCTCGGTGACGGAGGGTCAGTCGTCATGCAGGTCGTGGCGCAGCTGACGTAGGAGTCGTGGACCCGGACGCCGGCGGCGGGGTCGGCGACGGCCGAGACGTCCGCGATGGTGCGTTGGTGCAGCCGGTGTCGGTCTGCCGGGTCGGCTTGGTGTCGTCGGAGGAGCAGCCGGAGCCGGTGGCCTGTTTCTGTTCCGCTAGCGCGTGGTGCACTTGGGGTAGGTCGAACCCTCGACGCAGTTGTCGTAGGCGCTGTAGCTGACGTCGACCTCCTGCTCGTCGCCGCCCTTCGGGCGGACCATCAGCTCGTACTCGGTGTGGCAGCTGCGGGTCCTCTTCGTGCCCTTCTTCTTCGTCTTGCACTCGTGGTCCGTGTTCTTGCTGACGACGGTGCCGGTGACGTTCTTCGACTTGCTGCTGCAGCCGGCCAGCGGCGCGGTGAGTGCGGCGACGGTGAGCAGGACTGCGAGCGTGCGCTTCATGCGGTTTCCCCCGGGCGTCGTGGAGCGGACGGCGACGTGCTCCGGAAGATGGTGCCCGATGCACTGTCATGTCCGAACAGCGGGGCCGTACGGGAAAACGGGCCACGGCCGGCTGCCGTGACCCGTTTCCCTTTCCGTGCCGCCGAGGAGACCCCACGTTCTCCTCACTCAGGCGGCTCCCCGTGACCCGACGGGGTGGTCCTGCCGTGTACTGCTGTCAGCTCGCCGTGAAGGCGGCGAGGCCCTCGGGGGTGCCCCAGCCGGTCGGGCCGTCGTAGCCCGACTTCGCGGTGCAGAAGTAGCTGGTGGAGCAGGAGCCGTTGCTGCCGCTGGTCACGTCGTTGAGGGCGGAGGTGCCGGCCGCGTTGTACGGGTACTGGGCCGGGTAGTCGCTGCTGCCGGGGGTGCCGGCGAGGGCGTAGACCGACGCGATGAGCGGGGACGAGGCGCTGGTGCCGCCGTAGGTGTTCCAGCCGGTGCCGTCGGAGCCGTAGGTGTCGTAGACGGAGACGCCGGTGGCGGGGTCGGCGACGGCGGAGACGTCACCGATCATGCGCTTGGTGCAGCCGGTGTCGGTCTGCCAGGAGGGCTTCGCGTCGTACGAGGAGCAGCCGGAGCCGGTGCCCTCGGTGCTGCTGGTGTTCCAGACGCTCTCGGTCCAGCCGCGGCTGTTGGAGGACGTGGAGAGCTTGGTGCCGCCGACTGCCGTCACGTACTTCGACGCGGCCGGGTACTCGGCGCCGTAGCCGCTGTCACCGGCGCTCGCGGTGATGGCGACGCCCGGGTGGTTGTAGTACGAGGAGTCGTACGTCGTGTCCGAGGAGGACTCGGAGCCGCCGTAGCTGTTGGAGACGAACTTGGCGCCGAGCTTGACGGCCTCGTTCACCGCGGTGCCCAGGTTGGCGTCGGACGCGGACTTGGCCTCGACGAGGAGGATGTTGCAGTTCGGGCAGGCCGCGCTGACCATGTCGAGATCGAGGGAGATCTCGCCGGCCCAGCCGCTGTCGGCGGTGGGGAGGGAGGTCGTGGAGCCGGTCTGGCTGACCTTGGAGAAGCAGCCGTTGTCCGTGGTGCAGGAGCTCAGGCCGTAGTAGTCGCGGTAGGTGGCCAGGTCCGCCTCGGCGTTCGGGTCGTCGTAGGCGTCGACGATGGCGACGGTCTCGCCGGAGCCGTTCGAGGAGGCGGCGTCGGTGAGGCCGTAGGCGGACTGGATGTCGGACGGGCCGTAACCGGTCGGGTCGTCGGTGGCCGCGTTCGGCTTGATGGTCTTGGGGGCGACGCCCTTGAGAGCGGCCTGCTTCTCCATGAAGGCGGTGGTGCCGCCGGTGACGCGCAGGGCGTTGCACGCGGCGTAACCCTTCTTCGGGGTCGCGCCGCAGGCCTTCGTGTACTGAACGTGCGCTTTGGCGACCTGCGCGGCGATCGCCTTGGTGCTCACCTTGTGGGCGGCAGTCGTGGCCGTGGTGGCGGCGTTGGCCTGGACGGCGCTGCCGAATCCGGCGAGGACCAGTGCTGCGGTGGCCGCGGCGGCCGAGCCGATGCGGCGCCATCTACCGGATATGTGGGGGGAGTTGGGGGTTGTCGTACGCAACGTACAGCCTCCTGGAAGTGGTGGGCAGAGGCCTGCGGTGGGGGGACTGCCGGGGGTTTACGGCAGGGGCGGCGACCCGCGTAGACCATCGCTTGTTGAGTACGCGACAAACAAGGCAGTTTCGGAATTCTGACTTCCGCATTACTGAAGGGGGTTGGGGGATTGCTGCTCAATGGCGCGGCGATGGAGGGGGGATGGGGGTGGCTTGACTTCGCCCACAGCGTTCGGACAGGTCGGAGACAGGTTTACGCGCGTCACGTCCGGCCGTGGTCGGCCCTGTCCGAGTGGGGTGGCGGTCAAGTCTGCGTCATGTGGCATCGGCGTCTGAGAGGGCGGGCGTTGTCCGACGTATGTACCTGGCATGTGGACGGCGACCTCGAAGAAGGGCACCTCAGTGATCCAGCACCGCATCGTCCTCGCTTCGGCCGCAGGTCTCGCCTGCGCGTTCATGCTGGCGGCGTGCGAATCCTCGAACGGCGGCGCCTCCGGTACGAGCGCTGCCGGCGTCGCGTCGACCGCGTCGGCTCCGGCGACCTCGGCGACCGGCGACGGCGGCCCCGCCGGCGGGCAGACGGCCTCGGCCACGACCACGGAGGTGAGGGCCGAGGCCGTGAAGGGCGGAGGCAGCGTGGTCACCGACGGGGCGGGGGCGACCCTCTACCGCTACGACAAGGACCGGCCGAATCCGTCCCGGTGGACGTGTGCGGGTGAGTGCGTGAAGACGTGGATCCCTGTCATCGTGCCGGACTCCGTGCGGACAGTGGGCGTCGAGAAGAGCCTTCTCGGGACGGTCCACCGCGACGGCAGGAAGCAACTCACCCTTGGGGGCTGGCCGTTGTATCGGTATGTGGGCGATACCGGGGCGGGGCAGGTGAACGGGCAGGGGAAGGACGGGCGGTGGTATGCGGTCGCTCCGGGCGGGGGGAAGTCCGATGTGACCGGCTGAGCATCATTTCGCTGCGGCAGGCCGGACCCCTGCGGGCGCCTCCGCCTCGGCCTCGCGTACGCCGCGTAGCACGCCGGACCAGGCGATGACCTGGTCGAGCATGTCGCAGACCGCGACGCGAGGCCTTCCGCCGGGATGAAGGCGCCGGTCGCGAAGGCAGGTATCAGGGCGACGGCGGGCTGCGCGCGGACCGTGGCCACCTGGAGCTCGGCGAGCACGAGCCGCAGCGCCTCGGCGGCTCGTACGCCCGCCGCCCATCCGCCGTAGCTGATGATGCCGGCGGCCTTGTCGTTCCACTCCCGATAGATGTGGTCCAGCGCGTTCTTGAGCGCGCCGGGGAAGGAGTGGTTGTACTCCGGGACGAGGAACAGGAAGCCGTCGAAGTCGTCGATCAGTGCGGACCAGTCGCGGGTGTGCGGGTGCCCGTACTGCTGGTGTGTCGGATTTCCGCCCTCGTCCAGGGTGCCGAGGCCGTGCTGGGCGAGGTCGATCAGCTCATAGTCGGCGCCGCCGTGGGCGCGCGCGGTGTCGAGCACCCAGGAGGCGATCGGCTCGCCCCGGCGTCCGGGGCGCGTGCTGCCGAGGATGATGCCGATGCGGAGTGCCTGCTCACCCGGGAGCTCGACCGTGGTCTGCAGCGGGACTGCGGCATCTCGAAGGCCGAGTTCAGCGTGTTGGTGACGCTGTGGCAGGCCCCCGGTCGCGAGCTGCGCGGCGGCGAGCTCGCCGAGTCGCCCGACTGGGAGAAGAGCCGTGTCTCGCACCAGCTGACGCGCATGGAGAACCGAGGCTTCGTGGAGCGGACCGAGTGCGGGGCCGGTGGCCGCCGTGCCGGGATCGGGCTGACCGGCAAGGGCCGCGGTGTCGTGCAGGGCGCCGTCCTTGTCCATGCCGGAAACATCCGCCGCTACTTCCTTGACTCGCTCACACCTCAGCAGGCCGCGGCCTTGCGGGCCTGGAGCGGGCAGCTGGCCGGCCGCGTCCCGAAGGTGTTGCGGCTGCTCGCGGGCCACGTCGGGGTCGTCGACTTTTCATGTGCCGGGGCGACCCGCCGCACACTCCTTGTCGCACACGGCCTTGTCCAACTCGCGGCGGGAAGCTGTTGGCGGCCGAATGTCAGTCCGGTGGCCTAACGTGATGATATGGGTCCGGAGAGTGACGGGAGGGTGTTGTGACGAAGGCGGAGTCGCCGCACAGGCGAGTGGCGTCGGCATGTGCGGAGCGTGACGCGGAGGCGGGGTCGGCGGCCGCACCGTACGGTGGAAGCGATGCCGAAGCGGTGGAGAGACGGAGGCAGCGAGCCATGTCCGTGTCGCCGGGCGCCCTGCCCCGTCTGCGACCCCGGCCCGGGAATCTGCGCGAGATCGCCGAGGTGATCGAGGGCGGTTCGAGTGGCCGGGCGCAGGTCGTGGTGTCGCCGGTGCGACGCGGGAAGCATGTGGGCGTCGTGTGTGGCGTTTCTCCGCGGGTACCGCAGCCGCAGGGAGGACCGTTCACGGAGAGATCCAAGTGAACGGCAGACCTTTTTCTCACCTTCGTGGGCCACAGTGGCTGCCGATGAAGCGCATCCCACGCATCAGCAGGCGTGTCACCAGTCCCCTGTGCGCGGCCGTCGTGCTCCTTGTGCCGGCGCTCACCTCCGCTTCCCTCGCCAACGCGGACGACGGGCCGGGGCCCCTCGGGGTGACCGTCGTCGCGGCGGACACCGCGCAGTCCAGGAAGGTCGGGGCCCTCTTCGACGCCGACCGAAGATCCTCGCTCGCCGGCGGGCACTTCTGCACCGCCTCCGTCGTGTACAGCCCGCACCGCAATCTCATCGTCACCGCGGCGCACTGCCTCAACGGCAGCAGGGACGGGGACCTCATCTTCGTGCCCGGGTACCGGGGCGGCCGGGCGCCGTACGGGACGTGGACGGTGCGGAAGGTGTTCCTTCCCGACGGGTGGGCCAAGGGCCAGCACGAGGACAGCGACGTCGCCTTCGCCGTCGTCGAGAACAAGGGCGGCAAGGACGTCGAGGACGCCGTCGGCGGGAACCCCTTCGTGGCAGGGATGGGGACCGGGGCCACGGCCGTCACCATCACCGGGTATCCCAGCACCCGTGAAGTGCCCGTCAGCTGCACCAACAGGCCGACCTCGCACAGCCGTACCCAGCAGCGGATCGACTGCCCCGGACTTTCCGGAGGGACCAGCGGCAGTCCTTGGGTCAACGGGGACAAGGCGGTCGTCGGGATCCTGGGCGGGCACGAGAAGGGCGGGAGCACGGACGACATCTCGTACAGCGTGGTGTTCGGCGCGGAAGCGGCCGAGTTGTATCGGGATGCGACCGGCTGACACCCGAGGGGCAAGGCGGATATCGGGCGCCATCTGGCGTGTAACCCCCTTGCTGGGCATACCTGTTGCCCGGAGGTGGGTATGGCCTCGCCGCGTGCGGTTTCTCCTTCTGTGTGATCACCCGGAACTCAGGACGCGCGCCTAGACTGACGTGGGCTATCGGACTCCCGGTGGGTGAGGGGCGGTTGACGGTGCGTAAGGCATGGATCGTGGCGACCGCCGTCATCGGCTCGGCCCTGGCCTTCGTGATGCTGCTCGTCGTCGGGGTGTTCGTCGTCGCCGGGAACCTCATCAACGGAGTGGGCGAGGGGACCAAGGCGCTCGCCAAGGGGGCCGTGCCCGCCGCGTACTCGGCCATCGTGCAGAAGTGGGGCAACCTCTGCCCCGCCCTCAACCCCGCGCTGCTCGCCGCCCAGCTCTACCAGGAGAGCGGGTTCAATCCGAATGCGAAGAGCCCCGCGGCTGCCGAGGGGATAGCGCAGTTCATTCCGGGGACCTGGGCCACGCACGGGGTCGACGGCAATGGGGACGGGGTCAAGAACGTCTGGGACCCGGCGGATGCCATTCCCTCCGCCGCCTCGTACGACTGCCAGCTCGCCTCGTACGTGAAGGACGTACCCGGGAATCTGACCGAAAACATGCTCGCCTCGTACAACGCCGGGTCATACGCGGTGATCAAGTACGGGGGCGTGCCGCCGTACAAGGAGACCCAGAACTACGTCAAGACGATCACGACGCTGGAGCAGAGCTTCGCCGCGCCCGTCACCCGGGTGGATCCCAGCAAGCAGGCCGCGGGAGCCATCTACTACGCGCAGAAGAAGCTCGGGACGCCCTATCTGTGGGGCGGCGACGGGACCGCCGCCGACAACGGGCGTTTTGACTGCTCGGGGCTGACCAAGGCCGCGTACGAGAGTGTCGGGATCACGTTGCCGCGGGTCGCAAACGACCAGTACAACGCAGGGCCGCATCCGAAGCGGGACGAGCTGCTGCCCGGCGATCTCGTGTTCTTCTCCACGGACCCCACCGACTCCCGGGCCATCCACCATGTGGGGATCTATGTGGGTGGCGGGTACATGATCGACGCGCCGAGGACGGGTGCGGTGATCCGGTTCGATCCCATCGACACCTCCGAGTACTTCGGGGCCACGCGAGTCACCGAAGATGGCGCGAAAGCGCTGCCCACCCAGGTGTGAACCGAGCGTGAACCCACCCCCTGAGCTGCGGAGATGAGTCTCTCTTCGATAACGTCTGCGTGATCATTCGGTGGAGTGTGGAACGTAATAACTGGGACCGTGCGTTCCTGTTCTCGTAGTCATCCGACAGTCATCCCGGTGGCTGTCCGCGACGTGATCTACAACCACGGGGGTGGGTAAGCGGGCGTGCGCGAGTGCGCCCGGCAGCAGACGACGAAGGGGCCGCAGCACCATGGCTGGACTCGCCGAATCCGGGTCGGACCCCGACGTCGACCTGCTCTACGACATCAATGGCCTGGCCAAGGACGCGCCGCACTGGTTCGACCGGGCCGTCTCCTTCGTCGGGGAGTACGGGCTGCTGCTGGCCATGGTGCTGCTCGTGGTGTGGTGCTGGTGGTCCGTGCGGCGGCGGGGGGACGAGGACGCCGCCTCGTCCGTGGCCGCGTTGGTGTGGGCGCCGGTCGCTGCCGCGCTGGCGGTGCTGGTGAACGTGCCGATACGGGGGTTCGTCGAGCGGCCTCGCCCCTTCCGTACGCACGACGGGCTCGATGTCCTGGTGTCAGGGAAGACCGACTACTCGTTTGTGAGCGACCACGCGACGATCACCATGGCCATCGCGGTGGGGGTGTTTGTCGCCAGTCGGAAGTTCGGGGTGGTCGGGATCGGACTGGCGCTGCTCGAAGGGTTTTGCCGGGTCTATATGGGTGTGCACTATCCGACTGATGTGGTCGGGGGGTTCGCGCTCGGGACGGCTGTGGCGTTGCTGCTTTCGCCGGTCGCCATGTTGTTGCTGACGCCTGTGGTGAAGGCTGTTGAGGGGTCGGCTTGGGGTGGCTGGCTCGTGCGAAGCCCTGGGCGGGCGGCCCTGGGGCGGGATGCGCTGATCCCGGGGGCCAGGAATGAGGCGGCGGAGGAGCGGGACCTTGCGGCATAGGTCCCGGGAGTAGGGCCGGCGTACGGGTTTCGCTTGCCCGCGCCTGCGCGGTGCCGCTCGCCCTGGGCCGGGAGCCGCCCCAGGGACAGTCGTGCCTCTGGGCCGGGAGCCGCCCCAGAGGCACGACTGCCCCGGCTACGAGGGCGGTTACAGCGACTGGGGGTAGGTGAAGAAGCGGTTCGGGTCGTACTGCTTCTTCACTGCCGTCAGGCGGGTTGCCGCGTCGCCGTAGTACGCCTTGCGCCAGTCCGTCAGTGTCGGGTCCGTGTAGTTCTGGTAGGCCGCGCCGGAGGCGTACGGGCGCATTGCGTCGTGGGCGTTGGTGAGCCAGGTCTGGGCTGCTGAGCCCGTGGTGCCGGCGCGCCACGATGCCAGGTACTGGGCCAGCATCCGGGAGCGGCGGTGGACGAAGGCCGTGGCCGTGGGGGAGACGCGGTTGACCGCGCCGCCCAGGGCCGTGAGCGCGATGCTGCCCGCGCCGCCCGGGACCGAGCTGATGCTCCTCAGCAGGGTCTGGATGCCCGCCGAAGAGATCGAGCGGTCGAAGAAGTCCGAGCGGGCCGTGTAGGTCTCCCGGCCCAGGCTGCCCTCCGGGTTGCGGTTCGGGGTGGAGCCGGGGAGGTGGCACTGGGCCTCGGTGCGGAAGGACGAGCAGCCCGCGTACGCCTCCATCGCCCCCTCGTAGGTGTGCCGCTTGAGCGTTTCGCTGCGGGCCGGTGAGCCGACCGCGGAGACCAGGCGGTCGAGGGCGTTCTGCAGTTCCCCGTAGGTGCCGATCGAGAACGCGGCGACCGAGACGGTGGGCGAGCCGCCGTTCTCCAGATGGCAGGAGGACCAGATCTCGTCGGGCTGGTCGGGGCCCCACTCCTGCCAGGCCTTCAGCACGGCGGCGGCCTTCGACCAGGGCCAGGTCAGGTAGGCCGAGACGGCCTGCGGTGCCGGGTGGGTCCTGAAGTGCAGCTCCGTCACGACGCCGAAGTTGCCGTTGCCCGCGCCCCGCAGGGCCCAGAACAGGTCCTTGTTCTCGCTCGCGTTGGCGGTCAGCTGCTTGCCGTCCGCCGTGATCAGGGTGGCCTGTGTGAGGCTGTCGCAGGTCAGGCCGTACGCCCGGGAGACCACGCCGTGGCCGCCGCCCAGAACCAGGCCCGAGACACCGACCGAGGGGCAGGAGCCCGCGGGTATCGTCACGCCCTTCGCGGTCAGGGCCCGGTAGACGTCGATCAGCTTGGAGCCGGCGCCCACGACGGCCTGGCCGCCGCTCACCCGGATCTGCTTCAGCTTCGAGACGTCGACGATCAGCTTGCCGTTGCCGGAGGACCAACCCGCGTAGGAGTGACCACCGTTGCGGATCGCGACCCGGATGTTGTGGGCGCGGGCGTAGGCAAGCGTCGTCCGTATGTCGTCGGCGTGCGCGACATAGGCCACGGCCGCCGGCTTCAGGCCGTCGAAGCGGGTGTTGTAGAGCTGGTGGGCCGTGGTCCAGGTCGCCTCGCCCGGGCGTATCAGGGCGCCGTCGAGGTCACGGGAGAGCGCGGTCCAGTTCGCGGGGGCGGCTGCGGCGGACTTCGCCCCGATCGCCGTACCGGAGGAAGAGGAGGACGATGAGGTGGTGGTGTCCGCGTCGGCGGACCCGCCCCTGCATGCCGCCGTGGCGACCGTCGCTATCGCGGCCGCGCCGCCCCCGATGAACGTACGACGTTCCATGTTCCGCCTCCCGATTGCTCTCGGGGTACGAGACGGCTCGCCGTCCACACGGGTTCCGGCGGAAGTGTCACTGCTGTGTCACCGTGGAACTGGAGACACAGCGCGGCCGGAACCTGCGTGTGCTCTCCCCGTGAGCATTCCGTGACCTAACCACAACGTCTGCAGGGGTTCACCTTGCGTTCATTTGCGGCCATCGGCGCCTTCACCTGATCTGCCTAATTTCAGCCTTACGCGATGTGGGCTGCCCCTCGGGGAAGGTGCGTCCTCCGTCGCCAGGACTTCAACCCCGCACGCCGCCGATTTTCAGGACGGCGGCTCCTGGAAGGAACTCTTTCAAGTGAAGCTTCAGCGCATGAATCGGCGGGCCGTCGCCCTCGGTGCTCTCGCCGCGTCGAGCGCCCTGGTCCTCACGGCGTGCGGCTCGGACAACACCGGCAGCGGCAGCAGTGGTGGCAGCAGTGCGTCCGCCACGACCGGTGCCAGCAAGATCAAGTGCGACAGCGCCAAGGGTCAGCTGCTGTCCGACGGCTCGTCCGCGCAGAAGAACGCGATCGACGCGTGGGTGGCGCAGTTCTCCCAGGCCTGTGGCGTGCAGATCAACTACAAGGCCGGCGGTTCCGGCGCGGGCGTCACCTCGTTCACGCAGGGTCAGCTGGCCTTCGCCGGTTCCGACTCGGCGCTGAAGCCCGAAGAGGTCACCGCCTCCAAGAAGGTCTGCTCCGGCGGCCAGGGCATCGACCTCCCGATGGTCGGCGGCCCGATCGCGGTCGGCTACAACCTGTCCGGCGTGGACAACCTGGTCCTGGACGCCCCGACCCTTGCGAAGATCTTCGACAGCAAGATCACCAAGTGGAACGACCCGGCGATCGCCGCGCTGAACAAGGGCGTCAAGCTGCCCGACCTCAAGATCCAGGCGTTCCACCGCTCGGACGAGTCCGGCACCACGGACAACTTCACCAAGTACCTCAAGGCCGCGACGCCGTCCAACTGGACGTACTCCGGCGGCAAGGCCTGGCAGGCCAAGGGCGGCCAGTCCGCCGCGCAGTCCTCCGGTGTGGCCGCCCAGGTCAAGCAGACCAACGGCGCCATCGGTTACTTCGAGCTGTCCTACGTCGCCGACGGTGTGAAGGCCGTCAGCATCAACACCGGTGCCAGCGCCCCGGTCGCGCCCAGCAGCGACAGTGCCACCAAGGCCATCGCCGACGCCAAGGTCGTCGGCACGGGCAAGGACCTGTCGCTCAAGCTGAACTACGCGACCAAGGCCGACGGCGCCTACCCGATCACCCTGGTCACGTACGAGATCGCCTGTGACAAGGGCAACAAGGCGGACACCCTCACCGCCACGAAGGCGTTCCTGCGCTACATCGCCTCCGAGGACGGCCAGGGCCTGCTCCCCAACCTGAAGTACGCCCCCATCCCCGCCGACATCATCGCCAAGGTCCGCACCACCATCGAGGGCCTGAGCTGATCTGAGTGCGGTCCGGTCCCGGGCCTCGAACCCGGGACCGGACCGCATCGTCCGGTGCACCGCCGCCACGAGCCGTATGGACCGATACGGCTTCGCAGAGCCGCACCCCGCGTGCGGTTCCGCAGACCGGAGAAACCCGATGGACACATCTACAGAGATAACCGACACGCCACCCCCCGCCCCGCAGCCCTCCGTCGAGCAGAAGCGCGCGGCGCGCGGCGCCACCCGACCCGGTGACCGGATCTTCCTCGGTCTCTCCCGTGGGTCGGGCATCTTCCTGTTGGTGATCATGGCCGCGATCGCGGTCTTCCTCACCTACCGTGCCTCCCTCGCGATCAGCAAGGACCACGGCAACTTCCTCACCACCTTCGACTGGAACACCAGCATCCAGCCGCCGAGCTTCGGCATCGCGGTCCTGGCCTACGGCACGGTGATCTCCTCGATCATCGCCATGGTCCTCGCGGTCCCGGTCGCGGTGGCCATCGCGCTGTTCCTCACGCACTACGCCCCGCGCAGGCTGCGCGGTCCCATCGCCTACGTGATCGACCTGCTCGCCGCCGTGCCGTCCATCGTGTACGGCCTGTGGGGCGCGCTGATCCTCGTACCGCACATGAACGGCCTCTTCGGCTGGCTGAACGACTACCTCGGCTGGACCGGTCTCTTCTCCTGGGACCAGGGCGCCCCGCGCTCGATGCTCACCGTCGGCATCCTGCTCGCGATCATGATCCTGCCGATCATCACCAACGTGAGCCGCGAAGTCTTCCGCCAGGTCCCGCAGATGCACGAGGAGGCGGCTCTCGCCCTCGGTGCCACGCGCTGGGAGGTCATCCGCATGGCGGTGATCCCCTTCGGCCGCTCCGGCGTGATCTCCGCCTCGATGCTCGGCCTCGGCCGTGCGCTCGGCGAGACGATGGCAGTCGCCACCGTGCTCTCCCCGGACTTCCTCATCCACGGCAGCCTGCTCAACCCGGGCGGCGGCACCTTCGCCCAGAACATCGCCAGCAAGTTCGGCGAGGCGGACGAGTTCGGCCGTGACGCGCTGATCGCCTCCGGTCTGGTCCTGTTCGTCATCACCCTGCTGGTCAACGGTGCGGCCCGCATGATCATCGCCCGTCGCGCAGAGTACTCGGGGGCCAACGCATGAGCCACGCAGCAGCCGTCACCGACCAGCGCCCCAGCACCCTGCGCGGCGCCAGCCTGCCGAAGTGGTCGCCGTGGGCGATCGCCGCCGGTTCCGTGGCCGTGTCCGTCGGCATCGGCCTCGCCGCCGGCCTCGACAGCAAGGTCCAGTGGGGCCTGATCGCCGGACTGATCTTCCTCGTCGCCACGTACGGCATCGCCGCGGGCGTCGAGGGCCGCCGTCAGGCCAAGGACCGCATCGCGACCGCTCTGGTCTGGGTCGCCTTTTTGGTCGCCGTCGTCCCGCTGGTCTCCCTGGTGTGGGTGACCGTCTCGCGCGGTGTGAAGGTCCTCGACATCTACTTCCTGACCCACTCGATGGGCATCGTCGCCGACTCCCAGCCGGGCGGTGGTATCTACCACGCCATCATCGGCAGCCTCGAGCAGGTCGGCCTCGCCACGATCATCGCCGCGCCGGTCGGCATTCTCACCGCGGTCTACCTCGTGGAGTACGGCCGCGGTGGTCTGTCCCGTGCCATCACCTTCTTCGTCGACGTGATGACCGGTGTGCCCTCGATCGTCGCGGGCCTGTTCATCCTCAGCCTCATGCTGATCTTCAACATGGAGCCCTTCGGCTTCGCCGGCTCGCTGGCCCTGGCCATCCTGATGATGCCGGTGGTCGTGCGCTCCACGGAGGAGATGCTCAAGCTCGTCCCGAACGAACTGCGCGAGGCGTCCCTGGCGCTCGGCGTCCCGAAGTGGCGCACCATCCTGAAGGTGGTCCTGCCGACCTCGATCGGCGGCATCGTGACCGGCGTCATGCTGGCGATCGCCCGTATCGCCGGTGAGACCGCTCCGGTGCTGCTGCTGGTGTTCGGCAACCGGTTCATCAACAACAACCCCTTCGAGGGTGCACAGCAGTCGCTGCCGCTGTACATCTATCAGCAGTACGCGAACAGCGCAGGCGCGAACGCGGCGTACGACCGAGCCTGGGCGGCGTCACTCACGCTGATCGCTTTCGTGATGATCCTGAACCTGGCGGCCCGCGCGATCGCGCGCTGGAAGGCCCCGAAGACCGGTCGCTGACGCGGCCATACAGCGACCAGTTCCCCCTCGAAAGAAGCAGTGATTTCCATGGCCAAGCGAATTGACGTCAGCGGCCTCAGCGCCTATTACGGCTCCTTCCGGGCCATCGAGGACATCTCGATGACCGTCGAGCCCCGTACCGTCACGGCCTTCATCGGCCCCTCCGGCTGCGGCAAGTCGACGTTCCTGCGCACCCTGAACCGGATGCACGAGGTCACGTCGGGCGGTCGGGTCGAGGGCAAGGTCATGCTCGACGACGAGAACCTGTACGGGCCCGGGGTCGACCCGGTGGCCGTGCGGCGTGAGGTCGGCATGGTCTTCCAGCGTCCCAACCCGTTCCCCACGATGTCGGTGTTCGAGAACGTGGCGGCGGGGCTGAAGCTGAACGGCTCGTACAAGAAGTCCGAGCTCGCGGACATCGTCGAGAAGTCGCTCAAGGGCGCGAACCTCTGGAACGAGGTCAAGGACCGGCTGAACAAGCCCGGTTCGGGTCTGTCCGGTGGTCAGCAGCAGCGTCTGTGCATCGCGCGCGCGATCGCGGTGGAGCCGAAGGTCCTGCTCATGGACGAGCCCTGCTCCGCCCTGGACCCGATCTCCACGCTCGCGATCGAGGACCTGATCGGTGAGCTGAAGGAACGGTTCACGATCGTCATCGTGACGCACAACATGCAGCAGGCTGCGCGTGTCTCGGACCGTACGGCCTTCTTCAACCTGGCGGCGGTCGGGCAGCCCGGCAAGCTGATCGAGATCGACGACACGGAGCGGATCTTCTCCAACCCGTCGGTGCAGGCGACGGAGGACTACATCTCCGGTCGCTTCGGCTGATCCTCCGAGACCCCTCGCGGTGCTGCATGGCGGTGCCACCGCGGGGACGATGAAGGGCCCGCCCCCGGCTCCCGGGGGCGGGCCCGTCGTCGTGCTGTGGGGGCCGCGCCCCTGGGGCTGCCGCCCCCGGACCCCCGCTTCGGCCGTGAAGGGGCCTCGTCCTCAAACGCCGGACGGGCTGGAACACCAAACCCCGCCCGGCGAAAGCCGGCTGGCCCGGCGGAAATCAGACCGCCCCGCGCAAACCAGCCCCTCCGGCGTTTGAGGACGAGGCCGTTCAGGCCGATCGGGGTCCGGGGCGGAGCCCCGGCGGGGGCGAGGGGGCAGCGCCCCCGGGGATGGGACGGGTAGGGCGGCGGGGGCGAGGAAGTGCCTACAGGAACGCCAGGTTCACGAGCCCGAACGCGCCCGCCGCCACCAGGGCGGCCGCCGGCATCGTGATGAACCAGCCCATGACGATGTTCTTGGCGACCCCCCAGCGCACCGCCTTCACCCGCTTCGTCGCCCCGACGCCCATGATGGCCGAGGTGATGACGTGCGTCGTCGAGATGGGCGCCTTGAACAGGTACGCGGTGGTGAACATGATCGACGCACCGGTCGTCTCGGCGGCGAACCCCTGCGGCGGGTCCAGCTCGATGATCTTCCGGCCCAGCGTGCGCATGATGCGCCAGCCGCCCGCGTAGGTCCCGAGGGACAGCATCAGCGCGCAGACGATCTTCACCCAGACCGGGATCGGGTCGGCGTAGGTCTGGTGGCCGGAAATCACCAGTGCCATCACCACGATGCCCATGGTCTTCTGGGCGTCCTGGAGACCGTGACCGAGCGCCATGCCGGCCGCGGACACCGTCTGCGCGATACGGAAGCCGCGCTTGGTCTTGTGCGGATTCGACCGCCTGAAGAGCCACATGATGGCCGTCATCACCAGGTAGCCGACGATCAGGCCGACGATGGGCGACACGAACATCGGGATGACGACCTTGTCGAGCACGCCGTTCCAGAGCACCTCGCTGCCGCCCGCCAGCGCCGCGCCGACGAGGCCGCCGAACAGCGCGTGGGACGACGAGGAGGGCAGGCCGAAGTACCAGGTGGTCAGGTTCCAGACGATCGCGCCGACGAGGGCCGAGAAGAGGATGGCCATCCCCTGCGAGCCCTGCGGTGTCTCGATCAGTCCCTCACTGACCGTCTTGGCCACGGCGTTGCCCAGGAACGCACCCGCCAGGTTCATCACCGCGGCCATCGCCAGCGCCGCCCGCGGGGTCAGTGCCCGGGTCGACACCGACGTCGCGATCGCGTTCGCCGAGTCGTGGAAGCCGTTGGTGTACGTGAAGAAGAGCGCGACCGCGATGGTCACGACCAGAGCCAAGGTGTCCATGGAGGGGTCAGGACTCCTTGACGGCGATGGTCTCCACCGTGTTCGCCACGTGCTCGAACGCGTCCGCCGCTTCCTCCAGTACGTCCACGATCTGCTTGAGCTTCAGCACCTCGATCGCGTCGTACTTGCCGTTGAAGAGGTGCGCGAGCAGCTTGCGGTGGATCTGGTCGGCCTGGTTCTCCAGGCGGTTGACCTCGATCCAGTACTCGGTCAGGTTGTCCAGTGTGCGGAGGTTCGGCATGGCCTCCGCGGTCAGCTCGGCAGCTCGCGCAAGGACCTCGATCTGCTGCTCGACGCCCTTGGGGAGTTCCTCGACGTTGTAGAGGACGACCAGGTCGACGGCCTCCTCCATGAAGTCCATGATGTCGTCGAGGCACGAGGCGAGGGAGTAGATGTCCTCGCGGTCGAAGGGCGTGATGAACGAGGAGTTCAGCTGGTGGAAGATCGCATGCGTGGCGTCGTCACCGGCGTGTTCCGCGGCCCGCATACGCTCTGCGATCTCGGCCCGGGCAGGTGCGTCCGCCCCGAGCAGTTCCATCAGGAGCTTCGAGCCCGTGACGATGTTGTCCGCGGATGCGGCGAACATGTCGTAGAAGCTCGTCTCCCTGGGGGTCAGACGAAAGCGCACGTGGGGTCCTCGGGGTGCTTCGGTTTCGGTCAGGCTGATGCTAGGTGCATCATCCGGCCACGGCTAATGGGCCGTCCCCCAGTGTCGCCCATCGGGCACAGTGGTCGGCACGGGGGCGGTCCGAAGGCCCGGTCCAGGCAGCGGCCAAGAGCCGTATACCCAGCAAAGTTCGATACCATATACCCACCAGGGGTATATGTCCGCATGTCTTACGGGAGGACGCGATGACGACCACCGAGGCCGGCGCGACGGCGCCCTCCGACGACAGCACGCAGAACGTGACGCACGCGACGCACGGCTACCACAAGCAGAAGGACGAGCACCTCAAGCGCCTGCGCCGGATCGAGGGTCAGATCCGCGGCCTGCAGCGGATGGTCGACGAGGACGTCTACTGCATCGACATACTCACCCAGGTGTCCGCCTCCACCAAGGCCCTGCAGTCCTTCGCGCTGCAGCTGCTGGAGGAACACCTGCGGCACTGCGTCGCGGATGCGGCCGTGAGGGGCGGTGACGAGATCGACGCCAAGGTGGACGAGGCGACGAAGGCGATCGCCCGGCTGCTGCGTACCTGAACCCGCCGGTGCGGTGCCTCCGGCTAGTCGCCGGAGGCGTTGCGCTCCTCGGCCACTTTCAGCACCTCGTCGATGCTCTCCAGGCTGAGCCGGTCCTCCGCGGCCGAGGCCGCGATGATCAGCTCTCCGCACAGCTCGATCTCGGCGAGGGCGACGTGGTCCTGAACTGCCGTACCGCCGACCGGAGCCACGTGCATCACCTCATCTCTGCCGTTACCGACTTCCTAGAGTAGGGAGCGGCCTACACACCGCGCATGGCACGGACGGGCTAGTTCTTGACGCCTGTCAATCATCCTCGGGCAGGGCGCGCTACTCGGCGATCTTGCCCGCGTAGATGTCCTTCGAGGCCGGCAGGCTTACGTCGACGGGGGCCCCGAAGTCGTACAGCAGCGTCGTCGAGGCGACCGCGACGGTGCCCTTCTGGAGGCCGTTGACGAAGCTGAACCGGTGCCGGATCTTACGGATGCGGCCCTGGTCGTCGAGGTAGACGTCGAACGGGACCTCGGCCGTGGCGAACCCTTTCGCCGCCGCGGCGAGGGCCTCCCGGACACCTTTCGAGGCGTGCCGCGAGGCCAGGGTGAGGTCGGCGGTGCCGCGGTAGTGCCGCACCTCGACCCCGGCGAACTCGGTCCGGCCGGCATACGTCGCCGTGCGCGTCCCGAGCAGCAACTCGGCCGCGGCATACGGGTCGGTGGCGCCGCCGGTCACCAGGTTGCCGTCGGAGAGGGTGGCCGTGTCGACCCGTACCCACTTGTCGGCCGGCACCCCCGCGCCCCGGTTCTTCATGAACAGGGCGCCGGGCGCGAGGAGTTCGGTGATCGGGCGGTGGTCGGCGGTGCCGGAGGGGTTCTGCGGGAGCTGCACCTTCAGCCGGCCGAGCTGCCGGCGGTAGTTGTAGTCGCCCTCGCCGCGGATGGTGACCCGGGTGCCGCCGATGGCCATCTCCATCGACGTGGTCGCCCGTGAACTGCCCGCTTCCACCAGGGTTTCGGCGGCGCGGTGCAGGGTCTCGACGGGATCCGAGGCGCGCGGGTCCTCGGCGGCGGACCCGGTGCCGGAGCACCCGCCCGCCCCCATGCAGAGACAGACCATGAGCCCTGCCGTGACGACCGTCCCCCTGTGCTGCCGCTCCGCCATCGCCTGCCTACCCCCAGCCGGTACGTCCGTCACGGGCCCCCTGTCGCTCCGGATAACGACGGGTACAGGGGGGCCGTCACGCGCATACCAGGGCTTTACGTGGGGTGGGTAACGTTGTCAGCGTGGCGCAGGAGGAACATCGCACGACGACGGTCGAACAGGG
This sequence comes from Streptomyces guryensis, assembly GCF_021261325.1. Taxonomy (GTDB): domain Bacteria; phylum Actinomycetota; class Actinomycetes; order Streptomycetales; family Streptomycetaceae; genus Streptomyces; species Streptomyces guryensis. The sequence goes on from NZ_JAJSBI010000038.1 coordinate 25,781, forward strand.
CCGGTTCTGTGTGGCCCGGTGCAGTTGCGGCTGGCGCGGGCCGGCCCGCAGGGCGCGCAGCCAGGCCCGGTCGGACGCCGAGGGGCATGTGCTGCTTCAGGCGTGACGCAGCGTCGTTAGCAGTTCGTCGACCAGGGTGCGGTCCCGGTACTGGGTCAGTCGGCTGCGGGCCGCGGCGGGGGAGAGCCACAGGATGCGGTCCACCTCGGTGGTGGGGGTGAAGGTGCCCGAGACCGCCTCGGCCGCCCAGTAACGGACCTGTTTGGGACGGCCGTTGGCGAAATAGCGCAGCGTGGACAGCTCGGCGCCCGGGTCCGCCGTGTAGCCCGACTCCTCGGCGACCTCGCGCAGGGCGCCCGTCAGGTGGTCCTCGCCCCGCTTCAGCTTGCCCTTGGGATGGGACCAGTCGTCGTACTTCGGCCTGTGGACGAGGCAGATCTCCAGCTCGCCGTCGACCGGTGAGCGTCGCCACAGGACGCAGCCGGATGCCTGGACGATGGTGTCGTTGGTGTCGTTGGTGTGGTTCACGGGTCGGTCACCGCCTCCTTCGACAGGGTTCGGGGCGCTAGGGTCACTGGCTCAGGGCGTGCTCACCGCCTGCTTCTGCCAGGACCGCTGGAAGGCGAAACGGGCCGCCTCCACCTCGTGCCGCTGGTCCGCGTGCAGTACCCCGAGCGCGTACGCCGTCGCTGGGGCGATCCGGGGGGTGCGGGCCGCCGAGGCCGCGGCCGCCGCCGCCTCCGAGGCGTCGCGGTGCCGGTCGAGGGCCTGGCCCGCGGCCAGCAGGCGGAGGTCGACGGGGCCGCCGGTGCCGTACAGGGCCTCGCGGGCGTAGCGGTGCAGGCGCAGCAGCAGGCGGACCTGGTGCCAGGGGGCGTCCTGGGGGTGCGGGGACGGGTCCGGGGAGAGGCCGTGGATCAGGGCCTCCGCGTTGTAGGGGCTGCCCGCGGTGACGAGGGGGAGCGCGGTGATGGCGTCGGTCAGACGCTCCTCGGCGGCGGTGGCGAGGGGGTGGAGGTCGGTGGTGGCGGCGGTGGGGGTGAGGGGGACCTCGCTGGCGAGTACGGCGATTTTGTCTGCGACGGCGTGGAAGCGGGAGGAGCCCAGTGCCTGGAGGGCGGTGCTGTGGGCTCGGGTGCGGGCGAGGGTGAGCTGGCGCTCCAGCAGGGCGCCTGCTTTGGCTGCGCCGACTGTGAGGTTTCCGCGGTCTGTTGTGGGCGGTGGAGGACCGGCGGTGGCTTGTGCCGTTGCGCTCACCCGTTCCGCCCCGGCGGAACGAGTGCCCACAACGGCGCCGATGGCTGAAGATGTGGCCGCCGTTGCAGACTGGGCCGGGAAAGCCGCCGCCCCGGACAGCCGATGCAGTGCCAGCAGCAGGCGTTCCTGCCTTGCCGCGTAGGCGTGTTCCAGGGACAACGTGCCGGACAGCCAGGCCAGTTCGGGCTTCAGGACCTCCGACCACTCCGTTTCCAGAAGGGGGCGGAACGTGTGCAGGCTGCCGCTGATGCGGCGGACCGAGCGGCGCAGGGCACGGGCCGCGTCGACGGGATCCTCCGTGCCGTTGGCGCTCGCACCGCCGGTTTCCCGGTGCAGCCGCAGGGCGCGCAGGAACTCCGTGGCCTGGGCCCTCAGGTAGGCCGCGAGGGCTTCGCCTGTGGGGGAGGGCCCGGCCGTGGGGTCCGTCGGGTCAAGGTGTTGCTGTGCCACGCCGGCGCCTCCGGGCGTCTATGAGCATCTCCTGGACGTTTCGCAGGGGTTGGCCGTCCGCGTCGGTGGCGTGCCGAATCCATTCGCCGTCCGGGCCGAGGTGCCAGGACGCGGTGGTGTCGGACATGCCGGTCTCCAACAGCCGGTTCAGGGCTGCGCGGTGGGCCGGGTCGGTAACCCTGACCAGGGCCTCGATACGGCGGTCGAGGTTGCGGTGCATCATGTCGGCGCTGCCGATCCACACCTCCGGTTCGCCGCCGTTGCCGAAGGCGAAGACCCGGGAGTGTTCGAGGAAGCGGCCGAGGATCGAGCGGACCCGGATGTTCTCCGAAAGGCCCGTGACGCCGGGGCGGATCGCGCAGATGCCGCGGACCCACACGTCGACCGGCACGCCGGCCTGGGACGCTCGGTAGAGCGCGTCGATGAGGGCCTCGTCGACCATGGAGTTGACCTTGATGCGGATGAAGGCCGGACGGCCCGCACGGTGGTGCTGGGCCTCCTTGCTGATCCGCGCGATCAGGCCGTCGCGCAGGGACTTGGGGGCGACGAGGAGCCGGCGGTAGGTCTCGCGGCGTGAGTAGCCGGACAGCCGGTTGAAGAGGTCGGAGAGGTCGGCGCCGACCTGGGGGTCCGCCGTCAGCAGGCCGAGGTCCTCGTAGAGGCGGGCCGTCTTGGGGTGGTAGTTGCCCGTGCCGACGTGGCTGTAGCGCCGTAGCGTGTCGCCTTCCTGACGGACCACCAGGGACAGCTTGCAGTGGGTCTTCAGGCCGACCAGGCCGTAGACGACGTGGCAGCCGGCCTCTTCCAGTTTGCGGGCCCACTTGATGTTGGCGTGCTCGTCGAAGCGGGCCTTGATCTCGACCAGGACGAGGACCTGCTTGCCGGCCTCGGCGGCGTCGATGAGCGCGTTGACTATGGGGGAGTCGCCGGAGGTCCGGTACAGGGTCTGCTTGATCGCGAGGACGTCGTCGTCCTCGGCCGCCTGCTCCAGGAACGCCTGCACCGACGTGGAGAAGGAGTCGTACGGGTGGTGCAGCAGCACGTCCCGGCTGCGCAGCGCGGCGAATATGTCGGGCGCGGACGCCGACTCGACCTCCGCGAGGTCGCGGTGCACGCCGGCGACGAACTTCCGGTACTTCAGCTCGGGACGGTCGAGGCCGGCGACACGGAAGAGGCCCGTGAGGTCCAGGGGGCCGGGGAGCGGGTAGACCTCGGCCTCGCTGATCTTCAGCTCGCGGACCAGCAGGTCCAGGACCTCGCGGTCGATGGACTCCTCGACCTCCAGGCGCACCGGCGGCCCGAAGCGGCGCCGCATGAGTTCCTTCTCCAGGGCCTGGAGGAGGTTCTCGGCGTCGTCCTCCTCGACCTCCAGGTCCTCGTTCCTCGTCAGCCGGAAGGCGTGGCTCTCCAGCACCTCCATGCCCGGGAACAGCTCCTCCAGGTGGGCGGCGATGACGTCCTCGAGGGGGACGTACCGGCCGGGGGAGCTCTCCAGGAAGCGGGACAGCAGCGGCGGGACCTTGACGCGGGCGAAGTGCTTGTGAGCGGTGACCGGGTTGCGTACGACCACGGCCAGGTTCAGGGAGAGGCCCGAGATGTACGGGAAGGGGTGCGCGGGGTCGACCGCGAGGGGGGTGAGCACCGGGAAGATCTGGTGGCGGAAGAGGGTGAACAGACGGGCCTGCTCCTTCTCCGTCAGCTCGCTCCAGCGGACCAGGTGGATGCCCTCCTCCGCGAGGGCGGGTGCGACGTCCTCGTGGTAGCAGGCGGCGTGCCGGGCCATGAGCTCGCGGGAGCGGGCCCAGATCATCTCCAGGACCTCGCGGGGCTGGAGGCCGGAGGCGGAGCGGGTGGCGACACCCGTCGCGATACGGCGCTTGAGACCGGCCACCCGGACCATGAAGAACTCGTCCAGGTTGCTGGCGAAGATCGCGAGGAAGTTGGCGCGCTCCAGCAGGGGGGTGTTCGGGTCCTCGGCGAGTTCGAGGACCCGCTCGTTGAACGCCAGCCAGCTGCGCTCCCGGTCGAGGAAACGGCCCGTCGGCAGCTGGGGCCCGTCGTACGGTGCCTCCTCGTACGCGTCGAGGTCGGCATCGATGTCGGGTTCCAGGTCGGAGACCGCGGCCGACACGGTGTGCGGGCGGTGCGCTGCGATGGAGCCCACGGAGGGCTGTGCGTGCTGGACCTTTGCCTGGGCGGTGTCTGGCTGGCTCATGAACCCATTCTTCCGCGTTCCCAGCGATACGGGCGCGTCGGAAAGCGCGGGCGGGAGTGCCTTTACGGAGTCAGGGCCGGAGCGGAGGGCGTCCCCGTTCCCCGCGGGCCCCTCGGGGGACGGCGAAGGCTGTGGCACGGAGGGCGTCATTGGGCGAGCGTCGCAAGCCTGTCTGAACCGTTGGTTACGGCGACATGGCGTGCGGGATATCTGGGGGCGGCTCCGGGGCGTCCACGTCGGCGGGACCGACGTGGGAACCCACTGGGAGCCGCCCCGAGGATACGTACGTCCATCCCGGCGTGGAAGGACGTACGCGCATCGGATGCCTCACACCGTGCGGCGGCACACAGGCGACCCGCGGGCTCCGGACCCGCGCCTTCCAGCTCGCCACCATCCCGCGGGCTGTCGGCCTGCGAAAGTCGAGCGTTGGTGGCCTGGGGGGTCTGCCGGCCGTAGCCGGTGCGGAACCTTCAGCCCGTCCGGCGTTCGAGGACGAGGCCGTAGGCCGATGGGGGGTCTGGGGGCGCGCCCCCAGGGGGTCACGTCTCCGTGCGGTACATCAGATCCGTCTCGTACGTGGTGAACCCCAGCCGCTCGTACACCGACACCGCGGCCTTGTTGTCACCGTCCACATACAGCATGGCGGTCGGCAGCCCCTGCGCCTCCAGGTGCCGCAGGCCGATCGTGGTCAGGGCCTTGCCCAGCCCGCCGCCCTGCGCCCCCGGCCGCACCCCGAGGACGTACACCTCACCCAGCCGGTCGGCCGCATGGATCTTCGTCCAGTGGAAGCCGACGAGTTCGCCGCCGCGGAAGGCGAGGAAGAAGCCCGCGGGGTCGAACCACGGCTCGTCCTCGCGGTCGTCGAGGTCGCGCTGGGTGAGGGAGCCCTGCTCGGGGTGGTGGGCGAACGCGGCGGCGTTCACCGCGAGCCAGGCGGCGTCGTCCTGGCCGGGGACGAAGGTACGGACGGTCACACCTGACGGCAGCACCGGCTCGGGCAGGTTCAGGTTCGCCAACGGCCGCCGCATCTGCCGCAGTTCACGGAAGAGCGTGAGCCCCAGCACCTGCGCGAGATGCCGCGCCGCGGAGTGCCCGCCGTGCGCCCACACCCGCAGCCGCTTGCCCGAGGCCGCGAGGAGCGCCGAGCCGAGCGCCCGCCCGTGCCCGTGCCCGCGGTGCGCGGGGTGCACGACCAGCTCGGCGGCCGGCGCCTCCACCGGGTCGGTGTCCTCCAGCTGCGCGTACCCCACGAGCTCGTCGCCGACGCTGAGCAGCAGATGGGACACGCCCTCGCGTGCGCCGCCGCGCAGCTGCAGCCGCCCCTGTTCGGACACCGCCTGCTGGCCGTCGTCCTGGGCGGCCGCGGCGAGCAGGGAGAGCACGGCCTCGGTCTGCTCCGGGGAGAGCACGGAGTAGGTCTCGATGGAGCGGTTCCGGCCGGGCCGGACGGTGTCGTCGCTGGTCATGCGTACGAGAGTAAGCCGAGGGGGCCGCAAAGTGAGGGGTGAGGAAGGGGCGAAGAGACCGCATGGCCGCTTCGACCGCGTCTACTCGGTCATGAAGAGCACTCGGGCGGCGGCGTGTGCTTCACGACGCTCGGGCAGGGCACCGGTGACCTGGTGGGCACCGATGATCTGGCGGTGCTGGAGAAGTACCTGACGGCCAACTCATCGGCGGGCAGCCTGATTTCGCCCCCGGCGGCCGACCGGATCACGATCGTGAGCTAGATCGCATACCTGAGGCAGAGGTTGCGGGTGGGGGGCGTGCGCATGGTCGGATGGCTCGATGCGTTCCCCCCACCACATAACGACGCAGCCTGGTACAAACATCAACGACTTTTTCGCGAGTGCCTTTGTCGCGAGCGAGGCCGAGGAAGAGGAAGACGAACCCTGGGCGCCGCCCAACCACCGCCGTAACGGCAGCCGCCGCAGGCGAAAACGCTTCGCGGGCCTGCCGCTCGCGCTGAAGGCGGTGGTGGGCGTCGTCGTCCTCGCCGCCTTCCTCACCCTCGCCGACCGCTGGGCGCTGCTGTACGCCGAGCGCCGGGCGGCCGATGAGCTCAAGGACCGGATGCACCTGAGCGCGGCGCCCGAAGTGGACATCGACGGCTTCCCCTTCCTCACCCAACTCGCCGACGGCCGACTGAAGTCGGTGAAGGTCACCGTGCCGGACGTCGCGGCCGACCGCGTCACGCTGGCCAGGGTGACGGCGACCGCACACGACGTACGGCTGAACGCGCCCGACGGGCCGACCTCCGTGCGGGGCGCGGGGATTCCCCGGCTCGACGGCGACGTACTGCTCTCCTTCGACGACCTGAACCGCGAACTCGGCGCGTCCCAGGTGACGTTCACGGGCCAGGGCCACGACCGGGTGCTGGCGCGCGGCACGATCCCGGTGGCCGGACACGACCTCCGGCTGCGGGCCGACGCCCGTATCGGCCGGGACGGCGAGCACGGCATCGCCACCCAGATCGGCGGAATGCGGCTGGACATCGGGGACCTGGCGACCTACCGGCCGGGCACGCGTGCCTCCCAGGGCCTGCATCTGACCCGCACGTCCGCCGCCCGCCTTGCGCACGAGACGAACAAGGTGAAGGCCCTGTTCGCGGTTCCGGAGGTGGTACGGCGGCTCGGCGTACCCGACTCCGCCGTACGCGCGGCGCTGCGCTCGGACGCCGAGCTGGCGCGGGTGACGGGCTCACCGCGGTTCATCCACCGGGCCATGCGCCTCAACCTGATCGACCTGGCGCTGGAACACCCGGCCCTGCTCAAGCGCCTCGGCTTCGACCCGTCCCTGCTGGACGCCCTGCCCCGGCTCACCCGCCCGGTCCTGGCCGACCGCCTCTCCCTGGGCTTTCGTCTGCCCACCCCGCACCCCGGTGAGCTGCGGCTCCGTGATGTGCGGGTGGAGAAGGACGGGATCAGGGTGCGGATCGAGGGGGCGGGGCTTGCGGTCGGCAGCGCCCGCGGCACCGATGGCGCCCGATAAAAGCTGTGTGAGTGCGGATTCGGTTCCGCAAATGACATATGAATCTCCCACAGGATTCACTCAGCAACCTCTAAGGCGTATTGGCCTTTTCCTGCTTCGGGAATGCCGTAATGTTTTCCATGTCGAAAGCGAACGACGTGAATCGAAGGAGAACATCATGAGCTTCCACAAGATCGTCCCGGTCAAGAAGGCTCACAAGCCCGCCCCGGCCCCCAAGAAGAAGGCCCCCAAGAAGCCCGCGCCGAAGCGCCCTGTCGGCCACAAGTGCTGACGCGGAATTTATCTCGGTAAAACTGAGCGATTCAAAGCAAGTTCAAAGAAATTCACGGCAGGTCACAGCAATTCACAGCCAGAAAGGCAGAATGTCATGAGCTTCCACAAGATCGCCCCGGTGAAGAAGAACGACTGCAAGAAGGGCGCCCCGGCCCCCAGGAAGAAGGCGCCGAAGAAGCCCGCCCCGGCCCCGAGGCGCCGCCCCGTCGGCCACCAGGGCTGAGCCACGCCGCGAGGCGGGGTCACCGGTCAGCGAGCACTTCGCTTGCCCCGGGGGCCCCGCCTCGGCCATGTCCACGTGCCGCGAGCCGTTCAAGGGCCGTGCACGCGAAGGGAGTTGACCATGAGCGAGGTCCGTGAGGCCTTCCGCCGTTTCTGGCCGCTGACCCGCGGCGACCGCAAGTGGCTCGCGGCGATCGTCGCCTGTGTGGTGGTGTCCGCGCTCGCCGAGACCGCCTCGATCCTGCTGTTCGCGGAGCTCACCGACAACGCCCTGAAGGCCGGCTCGCTCTCCGCCTTCTGGGGTCCGGCCGGCGCCTGGCTGGCCGTCGCCGCGCTGGGCGCGCTCGTCGGCTACCTCGGCAACTCGCTCGCCACCTGGACCGCGGAGAGATTCGTGCTGCGGCTGCGGGCGGGCGTCTTCCGGCACGTCCAGGGCCTGCCACCGCACTTCTTCCAGAAGCACCGCCAGGGCGACCTGGTCGAGCGGCTGACCGGTGACGTCGAGGCCATCGAGCAGATGGTGGTGTCAGGCGTCGTCGGCACGGTGTCGGCCGCCTTCTCGGCGGTCTTCTACTCCTGTGCCGCCCTCTACCTGCGCTGGGACCTGGCCCTGGCCACCTTCGTCCTCGCTCCCCTCTTCCTCCTCGCCGCCCGCCGCTTCTCCGGCCGTATCAGGACGGCCTCCCAGGACGAGCGGGTCGCCGACGGCGCGATCACCTCGGTCGTGGAGGAGTCGCTCGGCAACATCGTCCTCACCCAGGCCTACAACCGCCGCCGGGACGAGGAGCAGCGCCTCGACCGCGAGGCCCGCGCCTGGATGACGGCATCGGTCCGCGGGGCCCGCCTCAGCGAGATGTACGAGCAGTTCGTGGAGGTCGTGGAGACCCTCTGTGTCCTGGCGGTCATCGGGCTGGGCGTCTGGGAGATCTCCGCCGGCCGCATGACGCTGGGCCGGCTCCTCGCCTTCGCCGCCTTCATCGGCTACCTCTACCCGCCGGTCCGCAACCTCGGCCGGCTCGGCCTCACCCTCACCGCGGCGACCGCGGGCGCCCAGCGCCTGAACGAGATCCTGGACGCGAAGCCCGCCGTCGACGACCCCGCCGAACCGGTCGCCGAATGGCCGGTGCGCGGCTGGGTCGCCTTCCACGACGTGTCCTTCCGCTACCCCGAGTCCCGCCGCGCCTCCCTGCGCGACGTGACCTTCACGGCGGGCCCCGGCGAACTGGTGATCGTCACCGGCTCCAGCGGCGCCGGCAAGTCGACCCTCTCCAAACTCCTGACCCGCTTCTACGACCCCTCGCAGGGCGCGATCACCCTGGACGGCGTCCCGCTCACGGACGTACCGCTGGAGTTCCTGCGCGAGAACGTGGCCCTGCTGCCCCAGGAGACCCTCGTCCTCAGCGGCACCATCCGCGAGAACATCGCCTGCGGGCGGCCGGGCGCGAGCGACGAGGAGATCGAGCAGGCGGCCCGGGAGGCGGCGGCGCACAACTTCATCACCGCCCTGCCCGAGGGGTACGACACCCACCTGGCACCCGGCACGGCCGCCCTCTCCGGCGGCCAGCTGCAGCGCGTCGCCATTGCCCGCGCGATGCTGCGCGCCGCGCCGGTCCTGGTCCTCGACGAACCGACCGCAGGCCTCGACGCGGTGGCCGCCCGCCAGGTGGTGACACCGCTGCGCAAGCTGATGGCGGGCCGTACGACGATCATGATCACGCACGATCTGAGCCTCGCGCCGGACGCGGACCGGATCCTGGTCGTCGACCGGGGCCGCCTGGTGGAGGCGGGCACCCACCGGGAACTCCTCGCCCGCTCTGGCGCCTACGCCCGGCTCGCCGAGCCGCTGCCGGACGCCGTGGCCGACGTACCGCCGACGCACGACGAGACGATGATCCTCAGGTGGTAGGCCCGACCGTGATCCGCAGGCGGTGGCTCTGAGGGTGCAGCCGAGCCCCCGTACGGTCTGGCCGCCGCCCGGTTCACCCCCGCTTGGGGCCGGTGATCGCCTCGCCGATCACGAAGCCCTTGGCGGGGCCTTCGGGGATGGTGAGCTCTGTGCCGTAGGGGACGCGGTGGATGTCCTCCCAGTCGGCCTTGTCAGGGCGCGGACCCGTGAAGACCGTGACGGCGCCCGCACCGTCGTAGTCGTCGATGATCACGTACACGGGGATGTCGGCGCGTGCGTACTCACGGCGCTTGCGGATGCGGTCGCGGTCCTGGTTGCGCTTGCCGGGGGAGACGACTTCGACGACGAGCTGGACGGCGGAAGCTTCCACCCCCAACCCTTCCTCGTCGGCATGCGGCTCCAGGTCTTCTGGAGCGACGAATGCGTCTGGGATCCACCCTTTGCGCTTGTGGATGACATTGGTGTCCTGGTGGCACGCGTGCTCGCCGCCGTCCAGGAATTTATCCAGTGCTCGCCGCAGGCGGTTCGTGATCTGGGCGTGGGTCAGACGTCCGGTGGGCGACACCTCGATGGCTCCCTCGATGATCTCGGCGCGGTAGCCCTCGGGGAGTTCCATGGCCTTCCAGGCCTGCCATAGGACCTCGTCCAGGTCGGGTCCGTTCAAGGATTCAGCGGGAGCGTGGGACATGGTCTCGGGCCTCTCGTGTGCGAGAGCGGTCAAGGCGGCACCTCCTCCTCAAGTCTGGGCTGGGTGTGCCTGCGGCACAAGCAACGCGATCACCGTAGCCACGGCGATGGGGATGACCTGGGGCGTTGTCGTGGGATCACTCGATCGGGCGATCGGAAGGCGAACGGGGGACCGGCAGGGCTACGGCTGCTGTGCGAGGGAACGCGGCGGGTGGTTGGTCCAGTACCACCGGAGGCCGGCGCCCAGGACGCCGAAGAAGGCCAGCGGCACGCAGACGAACAGCAGGAACACGTGCTCCGGACGCCCGGTGGCGACCAGCCCGATGTCCAGCACGAGCATGGCGAAGAACATGATGAGAGCGCCGTACGCAGCCCATGTCCACGCCTTGCGCCGAGCCGCCCGCCGCAGGATCCGCTCCTCGACCTGAGGCCGCCGTTCCCAGGTGAGGCTGCGATAGGGGGCCGCGGCCAGGCACAGGTCGGAGACTTCCGCGTAGGGGTCGGCCAGCTGCCAGTCGTCGAGGTGCCGGAGCAGGAAGCGGCGGCCTTCGAGGTCATAGAGGTAGGTGAGCCACTGGGGAGGCGTCCGGCCCGAGCCGCGCGGAGCGTGCTCGACCCGGATGTCGTACACCTCGTGCCAGGCCCAGGTACGCGACCGCAGGGTCCCCTGCGCGGTGATACCTGCGGCCGTGACCCGGGTGTGCGCCCGGAACTGCTCCAGGGCGACCCGCAGGACGGTCAACGCCATCAGCGCCAGGAACACCCATGCCGCCCATCCGGTGCGATACGGATCGTCCAAGGTGTGCTCGACCTGGATGAGGGCGTTCAGGCACAACACCCCCACCACGACGAAGTACGGCCCCGGTGGCCAGCGCCGTCTTCGGTACACCCGCTCGATCCCGCCCGTGTCCCCGCCCATACGCCCTCCCCGGCATCCGTGTCCGAGGTGATCGTAGAGCGGGGAGCTGTGGCGTCAGGAGGCGGTCGGCGTCCAGCCGGCCAGCCAGTCCGCGACCTCCTGGTCCGCGGCCTGCGCGTCGGTCAGCTGCGGCCGGTCACTGCTCGCCGCACCCGACCCCGCCCCGGTGTTCTTGTACTCGGCGAAGCGGTCGTCCTTCCAGGAGAAGCCGCTCATGTCGGTCCACGGGGTGGTCCTGACCGCGGCGCTCAGGCTGGTGTTGCGGACCGTGGTCTGCGGGTCGAGGGTCGCGTCGCCGCCCGCGTGCCACGGCCGCCCGAGGTAGAAGGACCGGTCGGAGACATCGCCGTTCACCGTGGAGTTGGCGATCAGGATGCCCTTGCGGTTGGCGGCGGTGCTGGGCGCGGTGACGAACCCTGCCGACGTGCCGTTGTAGCGCTTCTTGAGCGTGATGACGGACTTGTCGATCACCGCGGTGGCCCGCCCGAAGATGAAGTCGACGTTGCCGACGACGTAGGAGTTGCTCATGTAGACGCGCCCGAGCTTCTCCTTCGCCGCCGTGTCCACCAGCAGCGTGTCCTGGTCGCCGCTGACGATGACGCCGTCCAGGAAGACCTTGTCGGAGCTGGTGCGCAGGGCGACCGCCTGCTGCGCGATGTCCTGGTGGGCGGCCTCGTCGAAGTCGTTGGAGATGGTCAGGTTGCGGGCCTGGAAGTCGTCGGCGTCGACGGCGACGGTGGCGCTGCCGCCGGTCCCGTACGTACCCGACCCGTCGGGCTTCTGCGTCCCCGCCGCGTTGTTGTAGACGATCACCGTGTCCTTACGGCTCGCGCCCGTGCCCTGGATGGTGACGTGCGGCTTGTTGGCCGGGACCTTGACCAGCTCGCGGTAGGTCCCCGGCTTGACCGCGATCACGACCCGGGAGGTGTTGTTCGCGGGTACGGCGTTCACGGCCGCCTGCACGGTCGTGTACTGCCCGCTGCCGTCCTTGGCGACGGTGAGGGTGGTGGCAGCGGCGGACGTGGACGTGGTCGTGGCCGTCGTACCGATCGAACTGCGCGGCCCGGCACCGGACTTGAGCAGCGACGGCACGTCGGCGGCGTTGTCGAGCGTGTAGCTGTAGTAGCCCTTGGGGTCCCAGGCGGCGCCCGGCCCGCCGCTCTCGTTCCTCCCGCTCGTCCCGGAGAAGACGCTGCCGCGCTGGACGAGGGTGGCGGTGCTGTCCCTGATCACCGGGTTGTTGATGCCCTGGAAGTAGGAGTTCTCCAGCAGCATGTTCGTCTCGCCGCGCGAGTAGTCGCCGTACGAGGACTTGATGTCGGTCCCCGCGTCGTCCTCCAGGTAGTTGTTGTAGAGGTGCGCGTGGGCGACGTTGTCGGTGGACGGGTTGCGCTGCTCGGTCTCGCGGATCCAGTTGTGGTGGACGGTGATGTTCGCGGTGACGTTGGGGGTCCAGCCGATGCCGAAGGCCTTGTTGTCCTGGCTGAGCTTGTTCCAGGACACGGTCAGGTAGCTGGTGTCCTTACGGCTGTCGATGAGCCCGTCGGCCATGTGCCTGATGTCGTTGTGATCGATCCAGACATGGTGCGCGCCGTCCATCTGGATGCCGTCGAAGTCGTGGTCCTTGTCGTTCCAGGTGCCCTGGTACGTGTCCCGGATGGTGAGGTTCCGGATGATCACGTTGTGGATGCCCTGGCCGAGGAAGAACCCGCCGCCGACGATCTGCCCGGCCGTTCCCGACCCGACGATGGTCTTGTTGCTCTGGACCTTGATCTCTTTCCCGACGGGATCGATGTTGATGGCGGCGGCGACGACGATGACGTAGGGGTCGGAGGCCGTGGCGTACTTCTCGAGATCGGCCTGGGTCTTCACGGTGACGGTCTTGCCGTCACGGCCCCCATAAGTGCCGTTCTGCCCAAGGGCGTTGACGGAGGCGAAGCCGTCGGCGGTGGCGGTCGCCCAGGCGGGGAGGGTGGCGGCGGAGGCCTTGGGCTGGGCGCCGGGGAACAAGCCGTAGGCCAGGGTCCCGGCGGCCGTGAGGGCGAGGGGGACGGTGAAGGCGAGAGCGGTTCTGCGTCGGCGGTGCTGAGCCATGGGGGAATCCGTTCCGTGCGGGGGATGGACAGGACCGGTGATGGGTCGTCACCCCGTGCGGAAAGGTTGCCGCGAACTCGCTCGCCGTCGATGTGAAAGCCGTACGAGTGGATCGTCCTGTCTTCGCTCGAACGGGTGATCTGGAGTCGTCTCCCCAGGGCAGTCCGCGTTCGTGGCGTTCGTGGCGTTCGTGCGGGGTGAGGAGGTACGGGCGTACGAGGTGGGTGTCGAGCTCGAAGGGCCATACGTCGAGGGGATGGTGGGCCGGGGGTGCGGTCAACGGTTGTCCGGTGGCCGGGAGTTGGGCCGGGACTGCTCGGTGCCGTCCCCGTTCGCGACAGCAAGACACCGACGGCCGGCCTGCTGTTCTTCTCGGCCGCGTCATGGTCCCGGTTCGTCGACGGGGTCAAGGGTGAAGGAGGCGGGCGCACGTTCGGGTGACATATGCCAGAAGCCCTGATGTTCGAGGCGTAACCGCCAGCACGCTGGATCTCGTGGCCACCACACGAACGACTGATCCACGAGATGCGAGGCGGCTATGGTCGTAGAGACGAAGCGTCGAAGGAGGGCATCGGTCATGACTGCTCACGCCACGGAAAACGACCAGGTCATCCCGCCCATGCCCGAGCGGACGCCGAAGGCGCTGCGAGCGGCCATCGCCGAGCACGCTCCCGAGCTGCTGCCCGACTTCGACAGGCACTGGAAAAGGGCGATCGCCAGGAGCGCCGACACATTCAGTCTCCCTCCTGTGCCGGCGTTCATGGCCCTCTGGTGGGGCGAGTACGCTCTTGCCCGCGATCCCAAGCTGGACGCGCACGTGCACGATCTCGAAATCCGGGCCTCGGAGTCCACCGACGGCGCCGAGGCCAGGGCCCTTCTCGAAGAGGCTTCGAAGATTCGTCACCGAGTGCAAAAACTGGAGCCCGGCGAGTGACCGACGGGTTTATGGGGCCGCCCTGGCACATGGACTGGACGCTCGATGCCCGCGCTGCCTTCGAGGCAGTGCCCAACCACGTTCGTGAGATCGTCCTGGCCGCACGTGTCGAACTGGTCACGGCGAAGGACCCTTATTTCCGGGGTATTGAGACGGATGGCCGCCTTCCTGATGGAACGCAGGTCATGCCGGTCCGTTCCAGTGATCCGAAGGGTGCTCGTCTGCTCCTCTTCGACGATGAGAACGGCTGGCTCAAGTACACGTTCGTACCTCGCATCGCAGACCCGCAGATCACCGTGGAGGAGTTCTTCTGGCTGGGAGTCGAACCGTCTACGGAACCTCCGGCGGAGCCGTAGCCGCCCCGCTGGCCCACCATCCCCAATATTTGCTAATGAACATGCCAACGGCCCGCCAAACCCGCCACTACCGCATGTAGTGTCCCCCCGCAGCGCCGGACACTGACATGACGTCAACAGGGGAGTGGCCGTGGCAGGCTTCCGCACGCCCGCGCAAGGCGACTTTCACGCCTACGCAAATCTCACGAAACAGCAGGGCGACCATCTGACCAGGCTCGGGCAGTGGAGCAGCAACGAGTGCGCAAAGGTCGACGGCCTCGACGGACTGCTCGTTCTGGCACGCGCGTTCGTCCCTGACATCTCGACTTTCTTCAGCGACAAGTTCGCGCAGTGCCAGCGGGGCATGGGGGTGATCGACGACAAGATCCAGCGTACGAGCGCCGCCTACACCAAGGTCGACCAGGACAACGCGGCGGATCTGCGCAACCTGTACCCGCAGTCCTCCTTCTCCTTCCCGGACATTTCGACACTCCCCGGCGCCTCACACCTCGGCAACTTCACCGACGAGGACGTCGAACTCAAGAAACTCGACGACGCCGACGGGACCACGTCGAAGAGCATCCATACCGCGCTCCTGCTGGCCAGGAACAGCACCGATCTCAAAGCCGCGGAGCACGCCTTCCAGTGGTGCACCGGCCAGAGCCTGGTCGAGCTGATGCTGACGCCCCTTTTCGGCGAGTACGGACGGCTGAGTTATCTGGGCGACGCCTACGACGAGTTGGGCGATGCGGCTTACACGGTGGCCGGAACGCTGCGCAAGGGGTCCTGGCGGCTCGGCAGTGAGTGGTCCGGGGAGACCGCGACGAACTTCGACTCGTACCTGTTCCGCTGGACCATGGGCATCGGCGGTGTCGGTGACGCCGCCAAGATCGCCGGGAAGGCCTTCAAGGACGGCTATCACGTCGTCGTCGGACTCGTCTGGGAGGCGCTCAGCGAGATCGGGAAGCTGATGGACGACGGGATCAAGAAACTCGCCGAGCAGTTCGCGGAGATGATGGCCGGCGACGCCGCCATCGAAGTGGTCGGCCTCGGGCCCGAGGACCCGGTCGCGGACGTCGTGGCGGGCATCTGGACCGCCGACAAGATCTACGACATGTACAAGACCGTCAGGCTCATCATCAACGTGATCGGCATCATCCAGACGATCTTCGAGAAGATCTCCGCTGCGGTGGACGCCATCAAAGAGGGCGTCCAGAAGGCGTTGGACTCCCTGGAGTCGCCGCCCCCGACCATCGGCAGTCTCATCGACGACGTGGAGCAGCGCGGCTTCGAGTTCGAGAAGGGCGGCGGCTGGTCCCCGACCATGGGCGCGTCCCGCATCGCGCTGCTCCCCGCGGCCTGAACGAAGGAATCCGACGGGGAATCCAACGAAGGAATTCAATGAACCAGTTGCTCCAGTCCCTTCAGGAGTTCACGGTCACCGCCGACTACAGCCGGTCGCAGACCACCTGGGAGGTGCGGGAAGCCGGGCAGCATGCGCCCGTGATCCTTATGCACAAGGATTCCCCGTACCACTCCATGCCCGAATACCGGGTGTTCGCCGCGGAGCGCCCGGACGAGACCCTGGGCTTCGTCACCCCGTGGGTGCCGTTCTCGGCCGATCGCAGGCAGGTCGGCGAGGTGCGCTCCCCGGAATGGCACCGGCATACCGGCGCGTGGACCCTGGTCCAGAATGACCTCGGGGAACTGACCGGGCAGCCGAAAGGCCTGAACACCAGACTGCGCCGTGCCCCGGTCATCAACTGGTACCTCAGCCGCCCGAGCGTCGACGCCCTGTTGTCCGCGCAACACCGTTTCTCCGGGCCGCAGTCCGAGGGTTTCGACTTCGCCCGGCGCGCGGGGATCCGGGCCACCTACGAAGTCACGGTCCATGACCCCCGCGTGAACCGGCTGCTGATCCTCGCCTGGGTCCTGCACTTCAACGGGCACCACTCCGCGGATGTGCGCATGACCGCGGTCGACCTGACCACCAACCCGTTCAGTGGCCTCGGGGACGCACGCCGGGCCAAGAAGCGCAGGCAGACCGGACAGAACTGAGCCGAAGGAACCGGAGAGCGACCATGTCTTCCTACAACGCCCGCAATATCCAGGGCACCTACAACGCCTACGGCCCCGGAGACCGCCAGGACCAGGACGACCCCGCTGCCCAGCGGCGCGCGGCCCAACTCGCCCAGCTCGGCGAGGAGTTGGTGGCGGGCCAGACCTGGCGACAGAAGGAGATCGCCGACAGGATCTACCACGAGCTCAAGGGCGGTGCCCATGTCGAGGACATCGAGCCCCTCATCATGAAGCTGCGCCGCACCACCATCGAGGACGCCCGCGACCGCGGCACGGACGGGCGCGGCCGACGCTGAGACTACGGCACCTCCGGCGGAGGCATCGGCGCCCCCGGCAGCCGTACCGTCGCCACCGTGCCGCCGCCCTCCGCGCGGGCCAGCGTGACTTCGCCGCCCGCCTGCTCCACCGTCCGAGCGACTATCGACAGACCCAGGCCCGAGCCCGGCAGCGCACGCGCACTGGGCGAACGCCAGAAGCGGTCGAAGACGTGGGGGAGTTCCTCGGCGGGGATGCCGGGGCCATGGTCCCGGACGGTCAGGATGCCGCTGCCGAGCTGCACCTCGATCGTGCCGCCCTCGGGGCTGAACTTCACCGCGTTGTCGAGGACGTTGACCACCGCGCGCTCCAGGGCGGACGGCTCCGCCCGTACATACCAGGGTTGCAGGTCCGCCGTGATCGTCAGTTCCGGCCCGCGCAGCCGCGCCCGGCGCAGCGCCGCTTCCACGATGTCCTCCAGCGAGACCACCTGGACGCGCTCGCCCCGCTGCCCCTCGGACCGCGACAGCTCCTGGAGGTCGCCGATCAGCGCGGCCAGTTCGGTCATCTGCGCCTTCACGGAGGCGAGGAGCGCCTTGCGGTCGGCCGGGGGGATCGGGCGGCCGGTCTCCTCACTACGGGTGAGGAGTTCGATGTTGGTGCGGAGGGAGGTGAGGGGGGTGCGGAGTTCGTGGCCGGCGTCGGCGATGAGCTGCTGCTGGAGGTCGCGGGAGCTGGCGAGGGACGACGTCATCGAGTTGAAGGAACGGGAGAGTCGGGCGATCTCGTCCTCGCTGTCGTCCTCCACGGGGATACGGATGCTCAGGTCCTCCGTGCGGGCCACGTGTTCGACGGCCTCGGTGAGTCGGTCGACGGGGCGCAGGCCGGCGCGGGCGACTGCGAGGCCTGCGGCGCCGGCGCCGAGGACTCCTACGCCGGAGACGAGGAGGAGGATCAGGGCGAGGTCGTTGAGGGTCTTCTCGGTGTTCTTGAGGGGGACCGCGATGAGCAGTGCGGTGTCGGGGTACAGCTGAGGCGGGCTGCCGGGGCCCTGGGTGACGAGCAGAGGCGTGGTGAACACGCGTACGGCATTTCCATCGGTGTCGGAGCCATTGCGGATGACCCCGTCGAGAAGATTCCCCCTGTCGCTGCCCACTTCCTTGATCACGTTCTTGTCGGCGCTGGTGACCTTGACGGTGCCGGCCGAGGTCGAGGACACGCATGGCGTCCCGTCCGCCTTGACCAGCTGAATGTAGCTGTTCTGCGTCCGCAGGCCGCTGCTGTCGTTCTGGTCGGTTTGGCCGGTCTGGTCGGGTTGGACAGTGTGGGGGCAGGCATCGAGGAGGTCCGCCACCTGGCCGTACCGCTGCGGCTGCGACATCTTCCTGAGGTCGGCGTTGACCTGCTCGTACAGCTTCCCCTGCACGATGAACCAACAGGTCACCGAAACCGCCGCCACCGCAAACGCCACCGCCGCGGCCACCAGCATCGCCAGCCGCGAGCGAATCGGCAGCGTCTGGAAGCGGCGCAGGACCTTCCTCACTCCGCGCCGCCCTGCCGCAGCACGTACCCCACGCCCCGCACGGTGTGCACGAGGCGCGGCTCGCCGCCCGCCTCCGTCTTGCGGCGCAGGTACATGACGTACACGTCAAGGGAGTTCGACGACGGCTCGAAGTCGAAGCCCCACACCGCCTTCAGGATCTGCTCCCGTGTGAGCACCTGACGCGGGTGGGCCATGAACATCTCCAGGAGGGTGAACTCCGTGCGGGTCAGCTCCACCGGGCGCCCGCCCCGCGTCACCTCCCGCGTCGCCAGATCCATCCGCAGGTCGGCGAAGGTCAGCGCCTCGTCCTCCTGGAGGGCCCCGGCGGCCGCCGCGGCGGCGTACGAGCTGCGCCGCAGCAGAGCCCGCACGCGGGCGAACAGCTCGTCCAGCTCGAAGGGCTTGACCAGGTAGTCGTCGGCTCCGGCGTCCAGGCCCGTAACCCGGTCCCCGACCGTGTCGCGCGCCGTCAGCATCAGGATCGGCGTCGTCGTGCCCGCACCCCGCATGCGGCGTGCCGCGGTCAGGCCGTCCATGCGCGGCATCTGGATGTCGAGGACGACCAGGTCGGGCTGGTAGGCCGTCGCCTTCTCCAGGGCGTCGGCGCCGTCGACCGCGACCTCCGTGTCGTAGCCCTCGAAGGCCAGGCTGCGCTGGAGTGCTTCGCGTACGGCCGGCTCGTCGTCGACGATCAGGATGCGCTGCGGGTCACGGTCGCCATCGGCGGGGCTCATGGGCTTCGGATTCCTCGGGTGCGGTGGGACGACAGGAGCTGAGGGAGCTGGCACTGCTGAACGCCTTCAGCCTCGCATGTTTCCCTGCGGGCACGTGAAGAGCAGGAGCAGCGGCAGGATCAGCCGCGCATCGCCCCGATCCGGTTCAGCGGCACCTTGCGGCGGTGCGGGCGGGCGGCCGAGGTGTGCAGGCCCATCATCTGCGGGGCCACCTCCGGCGCCCGCGTCGTCGGCGCGTGCAGTTCGTACGCCACCGTGAGGGCCAGGGCGAGGCCGGCCGCGTCGGTGCCGGCGACGGTGTGGGAAACCTGCTGGATCATGACGTACTCCCTGCTGGTGAGGTGGTGGGTTCAGCTGCCGCCGGCCCGCAGCGTGGCCAGGTCGGACTTGACGGTGTTGATCGGGATGGCGAAGCCGAGGCCGACGCTGCCGGCGTCCGACGAACCCGAGGACGACTGCGAACTGGCCGAGTACATCGCGGAGTTGATGCCGATGATGTTGCCCCCGGCGTCGATCAGCGCGCCGCCGGAGTTGCCCGGGTTGAGGGACGCGTCGGTCTGGATCGCCTTGTACGTCGTCGTCGACGAACCCGTGTCGCCGTTGAACTGCCGGCCGCCGAAGGAGAACGGCCACTGGCCGTCACCGCCGCCCTGGCCCTGCTGGCTCTGGCCCTGGCTCTCGTCGGTCGAGACGGTGACGTCGCGGTTCAGGGCCGAGACGATGCCGCTGGTGACCGTGCCGCTCAGGCCCTCGGGGGAGCCGATCGCCACGACCGTGTCGCCGACCTGCACACCGGAGGAGTTGCCGAGGGCGGCCGGCCTCAGGCCGGAGGCACCCTCCATCTTGATCAGGGCCAGGTCCTTCTTGCTGTCGGTGCCGACGACCTTCGCGGTGTACGACTTCCCGCTGCTGGTCGTCACCTTGATCGACGAGGCACCGGAGATGACGTGGTTGTTGGTGACGATCTCGCCGCCGCTGGTGATGATCACGCCGGAGCCGGTCGACGAGCCGTTGCTCAGGGTGGCGCTGACCTCGACCACGCTCGGGCTGACGGCCGCCGCGATGGTGGCGACGTCGCCCTTCTTGCTGGACGGCACCACATTGGTGCTGGTGCTGCTGGTGGCTGCGGTGTCGTTGCCGGTCAGCTCCTGGAAGGCGTACGCGGTGCCGCCGCCGATCGCCGCGGCGACTACCGCCACGGCGGCCAGCAGGGCAAAGGGACCCCGGGCCCGCTTCTTCGGCGCCGGAGCGGCCGGCTCGACCGTGACCTGCTGCACCGGCGGCTGTGCCGGCGGGGGCGGCCACTCGGGGTTCACAGGGGAGGAGGCGTGCTGCGGGGCGCCCTGGTACGGGTTCCCGTAGCTGTCATAGCTCTCGTACTCGCCGCTGCGGCGGAAGCTCTCGGTCATGACAACGAGCTTGAACCGTGACCATGAGAGCTTCCTGAGTGTCGGCTGAGAAGCCCGGCAGAACCTTGTTTGCCCGATATAAAGACGCTTCTCGCAGCCAGGCGGCGCTTCTCAGCCAAGCTTCACGCAAGCGCCCCGTCAGGGGCGCGGGGCTGTATCGACAGGCGGCGCCGCCGCGTGGGCGCGACCCGCCACACGCAATCCGCAGACGAATGACGGCCGAACCGGCGGAGCTACTCGCAGCCGCAAGACCCCCGCGCCACCAGGCGCGAAGGAAACGTCTTCAACCGCTCCCGCCGGGCACCGGCCACCCGCAGCCCGTCGTCGAGCACGAGGTCCACGGCCGCGCGGGCCATCGCGGGGCGGTCCGACGCGATCGTGGTCAACGGAGGATCCGCAAGCGCCGCCTCCTTGATGTCGTCGAAGCCGGCCACCGCCAGCTCCCCGGGCACCTCGATGCGCAGCTCGCGGGCGGCCCGCAGCACGCCGATCGCCTGGTCGTCGGTGGAGCAGAAGATCGCGGGCGGCCGCCGCGGCCCGGAGAGGATCTCCAGAGCCACGCGATACGCGTCGTAGCGGTTGTACGGCGCCTCGAAGAGGCGGCCCTCGGTGGAGATCCCGGCCTCGTCCATCGCGCGCCGCCAGCCCTCGACGTGGTCGGAGACCGGGTCGCCGACCGCCGGGGTCTCGGCGGTGCCGCCCATACAGGCGACGTAGTCGTAGCCGTGCTCGATGAGGTGGCGTACGGCGAGCTGGGCGCCGCCCAGGTCGTCGGTGACGACGGCGACGTCGTCGATGGCCTCGGGCCGTTCGTGCAGCAGCACCACCCGGGCGTCCCAGGCCTCGATCTCCGCGGCGGCCTGGTCGTTGAGTGCGTGGGAGACGAGGATCAGCCCCGAGACCCGCATGCCCAGGAAGGCGCGCAGGTAGTGGACCTCGCGCTCGCTGACGTAGTCGGTGTTGCCGACGAGCACCATCTTTCCGCGCTCGGAGGCGGCCTGTTCGACCGCGTGCGCCATCTCCCCGAAGAAGGGTTGGCGTGCGTCCGGGATGATCAGGCCTATGAGGTCGGTGCGCCGGGACGCCATCGCCTGGGCGACCCGGTCCGGCCGGTACCCCAGTTCCTTGATGGCGGCGAGGACACGCTCGCGCGTGGCCGGGGCGACCGGCCGGGGTCCGTTGTTGATGACGTAACTGACGACGGCGGTCGAAGTTCCCGCAAGCCGCGCCACATCATCCCGAGTCACCTTGGCCACGCGCGGAGTCTACGCGGATATACCCGCCCTGGGCAGGGCGAGAAGGAGCTTCCCCCGACACCTTCTGTGCGGAAGCAATGCCCCTTCCCGCGGTCCGCTATGCCTCGGCCGCCACCTCGGCGGCGTCCAGAGCGGCGGTCTCGTCCGCATCCTCCGGCTTTGCCCGGTCTGCCTTGGCCTTGGCTTCGTCGGAGACCCGATCGGCCTTCTCGGGAGTAACGAATCGATAACCGACGTTCCGGACGGTCCCGATCAGCGACTCGTGCTCGGGGCCGAGCTTGGCGCGCAGGCGGCGTACGTGGACGTCGACCGTCCGGGTGCCGCCGAAGTAGTCGTAGCCCCAGACCTCCTGGAGCAGCTGCGCGCGCGTGAAGACGCGGCCCGGGTGCTGTGCGAGGTACTTGAGGAGCTCGAACTCCTTGAAGGTGAGGTCGAGGACCCGCCCCTTGAGCTTCGCGGAGTACGTCGCCTCGTCGACCGACAGGTCGCCGTTGCGGATCTCCATGGGGGAGTCGTCGTTGACGATCTGCTGCCGGCCCATGGCCAGCCGCAGCCGCGCCTCGACCTCCGCCGGGCCGGCGGTGTCGAGGAGCACGTCGTCGATGCCCCAGTCGGCGGTGACGGCCGCGAGGCCGCCCTCGGTGACGACGAGGACGAGTGGACAGCCGGGGCCCGTGGAGCGCAGCAGCTGGCACAGGCTGCGGACCTGGGGCAGGTCACGGCGGCCGTCGACGAGGATGACGTCGGCGCCCGGGGTGTCGACGAGGGCAGGGCCCTCCGCCGGGGCCACTCGCACGTTGTGCAGGAGCAGGCCGAGGGCGGGGAGCACCTCCGTCGACGGCTGGAGGGCATTGGTCAGGAGCAGCAGAGAACTCATACGTCTGGTTCCTCCTCGGTCCCTGCGAGGACGTGTGCGGTGCGGCACTGCGGACTGCTCTGCGATCCCGGGGCCCGTACACCTGCGGTCACCTGAGGTTTCCCGCGTCGTATACAACGCTTCCGAAAGCACAAAAGGACCCGGGGGCTACGTTGCCCGAGTCCTCTGCCCAGCAGAATAGCCCACATGAGGACTGGTCCGGCAGGTCATGTGGCGCGATCCACCGTTCGTCCGAATCCTGAGACGGGCAGAGGGGGGCCTTTCCGTACGTTTCTGCGCACGGACGACGGGGTTGCGATCGATTCCGTATACGACCCGGGTGCGGTCGTATACGACGCCTCCACGCCACCTTCCGTTGTCCCGGTGTTCGTTGTCGCCCACGGGTTCACGGGCGATGTGGACCGGCCGCATGTTCGACGGGTGGCGGAGGCGTTCGCGCAGTACGGGGCCGTGGTCACGTTCTCCTTCCGCGGCCACGGTGCCTCCGGCGGCCGCTCGACGGTCGGCGACCGGGAGGTCCTCGACCTGGCGGCCGCGGTGGAGTGGGCCCGGGGGTTCGGGCACGCGCGCGTGGTGACCGTCGGCTTCTCGATGGGCGGCTCCGTGGTGCTGCGCCACGCGGCGCTGTACGGAAAGGGGCGCGAGGGGCGCACCGAGGCGGCGACGGACGCCGTGGTCTCGGTGAGTGCCCCCGCCCGCTGGTACTACCGGGGCACCGCCCCTATGCGGAAGCTCCACTGGCTGGTAATGCGGCCGGAGGGCCGGCTGGTGGGCCGCTACGGATTCCGTACCCGCATCCACCATCGGGAGTGGGACCCGGTGCCGCTGTCCCCGGTGGAGGCCGTACCCCGGATCGCCCCCACGCCGTTGCTGATCGTGCACGGCGACCGGGACGGCTACTTCCCGCTCGACCACCCGCGCATGCTGGCCGCTGCCGCGGGTGACCGGGGCGAACTCTGGCTGGAGCCCGGCATGGGCCATGCGGAGCACGCGGCCACCGACGACCTGCTGGCCCGTATCGGGCGCTGGGGTGCCGCGCAGGCGGGCTAGCCTGGCCGGGTACACCGCCGATCCGCTACGACCACTGCCCACCACTACTAGAGGAACCGGATGTCAAAGGTCACGGTGCGCTACTGGGCCGCCGCGAAGGCCGCGGCCGGGGTCGCCGAGGAGCCGTACGACGCGGCCACCCTCGCCGAGGCGCTCGACGCCGTGCGCGCGCGACACCCCGGAGAACTCACGCGCGTCCTGCGGCGATGCTCGTTCCTCATCGACGGTGACCCCGTGGGCACCCGCGGGCATGAGACGGTACGGCTGGCCGACGGCGGGACGGTCGAAGTGCTCCCGCCGTTCGCAGGAGGGTGACGATGACCGACCAGCCGTACGAGGGTTCGTACGACCCGTACCAGCAGCAGGCGTGGCCCGGCGAGCAGCCACAGCAGGGCTATCAGCAGCAGGGCTATCAGGGGCAGCAGGGGTACGACGACCCGCACGCCGCCCAGGCTCAGCAGTACCAGCAGTACGCGCAGCAGTGGCAGGGGCAGACCTGGGAGCCGCAGCCGCAGCAGCCCTACGGGGTGACGGGGCAGCCGCTGCCGCAGGAGGGCCAGTTCCAGGGCCAGGCTCCGGCGTGGAACCAGGCGGCGCAGCCGCAGGCACCCGCGCCCGTGTCAGCACCCGACGAGGCCGCCGACGAGGAATCGGATGAGGGCGACTACGGTCCCGCGACCCTCGTCGGCAACTCCCGGATCACGGACGCCCAGCGCGCCCGCGAGGAGGGCCGGTCCCCGATCATCGAGCCGGGCATGCAGCCGGCCGGGCTCACGGCGCTGCTGGGGCTGCTCGTCTCCGGCGCGGCGGCGGTCAACTCGTACGCCCTGCTCGTCCCGCTCATCGCCCTGCAGGCGGTCACCGCGGCGGGCTGGTTCCGGCTGAACGGGATGTGGCCGGCCCGCCAGGGCATCGCGCTGGCGTTCCTGGGCGCGCTGGCCGCGGACGTCGCGCTGCTGGCCGCGGGCCGGGAGAACGCGCCCGCGGCGATCCTGGGCACCCTCGGCGTCTGGGTCCTGCTCACCCTGGTCCTCCAGCTGCGCTCGCACGCGGACCCGGACGAGCGGATGTACGGCCTGATGGCGACCGTCGCCTCGGCGGCGCTGTCCATCGTCGCGGCCGGATACCTGGCGGCCGAGCCGGACGCGGTGACCGTCGGCGCGGCCGCCGCGGCGGTGGCCGTCCTGGCCCGCGCGCTGCCGCTGCCCACTCCGGCGTCGATCGTGGTCTCCCTGCTCGCCGCGGCGGGCGCGGGCATCGCTGCCGGCGGAATGACCGGTTTCGGCGCGAGGGGCGCACTGCTCGGCGCGGGCGCGGCAGCCTGCGCCCTGATCGGCCACCGGGTGGCGAGCTACGACTACCCGTCGAGGTTCGTGCACTTCACGGCGGGCGTCGCCCTGCCGCTGACGGCCGCGGCACCGGTGGTGTTCGTCCTGGGGCGGGCGCTGGCGTAAGTCCAGCCCGTCCGGCGTTTGAGGACGAGGCCCTTCAGGGCCGAAGCAGAGGTCTGGGGGCGGCAGCCCCCAGGTCGCGGTCGCACCGACTCCCGCGACCCCTGTCACAGCTGATCGACAATGGCCCGGTCGAAGCCTCCCGCAGGGTTACTCTCGCGCCAGGACGGCCACCCGGCCGTCGTGACCGTTGTCATCGTCGTCCGGCCAGGTGGGGGAAACACCGAATGCGCGCCCTGCGAATACTTCTGATCGTCGTCGTGGTCCTGGGCGGCCTCTTCGTGATCGCGGACCGCGTCGCGGTCCACTTCGCCGAGAACGAGGCGGCGGACAAGGTGAGGACCACCGAGAACCTCGCCACCACCCCGGACGTGTCCATCAAGGGCTTCCCCTTCCTCACCCAGGCCGCCTCCGGTGAGCTGGACGACGTCCAGATCGGCATCAAGGACTACGAGGCCGACACCGGCACGGGCACCGGCACCAGCGGCACCAGCGGCCCGAAGTCGATCCGCATCGACGACCTGAAGGCCGACATGAAGGGCGTCAGGTTCTCCGGCGACTACAGCTCCGCCACCGCGGCCACCGCGACGGGGACCGCCACGATCGCCTACGACGAGCTCCTCAAGGCGGCCAAGTCCGAGCCGACGCAGCTCTTCCCCGGCATCAAGGCCCAGGTCGTGGGCCTCTCGGACGGCGGCAACGGCAAGATCAAGGTGGACGTCAAGGTCACCGCCGCGGGCGCCACGCAGACGTATCCCGTGCTCAGCTCGGTGACGGTCGACGGCGACACCGTCAAGGTACACGCGGACAACCTGCCCAAACTGGTCGTCGATCTCGCGGACTCCCGTATCCGCTCCATCACCGACTTCCAGCAGGCCATCCACCAGCTGCCGGGCGGTGTGAAGCTGAACAGTGTGCAGGCCGGGCAGAACGGTGTGGAGATCACGGTGAAGGGTTCGAACGTCAGGCTCGCGGGGTAGTACGACGGGCGGTGGACGCGAGGTGTCCGAAAGGCGAGACGCGCCCGTCCGCACCGCAGATGTGATGACCGATACATCCACCCGGAGGTCGTGCGGGCACGCCCCGGGTGTTGATCATTTCTCATATGCCGGACGATCGCGTCTCACGATACGACACGGCGGTGACACGCCCCGCTGTACGTCCCTACGATCGAGCCCATGAAGCGACAGGCGGACCTCACGAAGCGGCGGGCAGTCGACCTGTGCCGCGTCGCCGCCATGCTCTGTCGCCCCTTCTGAGCGGAAGGCGCAGACCTCCGCATCCCCCGCCCTGCTCAGGGCACTCGTGCGCGCCCCGGCCCACCGCCGGAGGCACCCCGCACCCCTTGCACTCGCACGCCCCGCCGCAACTGCCCCGGAGGAGAAAGAGCATGAGCCGCAGCGACGTCCTGGTCGACGCCGACTGGGTCGAGGCCAACCTCGACAACCCGAACATCGCGATCGTGGAGGTGGACGAGGACACGTCCGCCTACGAGAAGAACCACATCAAGAACGCGATCCGCATCGACTGGACCAAGGACCTGCAGGACCCGGTCCGCCGCGACTTCATCGACCAGGAGGGCTTCGAGAAGCTCCTGTCGGCGAAGGGCATCGCCAACGACACGCTGGTGGTCCTCTACGGCGGCAACAACAACTGGTTCGCGTCGTACGCGTACTGGTACTTCAAGCTCTACGGCCACGAGAGCGTCAAGCTGCTCGACGGCGGCCGCAAGAAGTGGGAGCTGGACGCCCGCGAGCTGGTCGAGGAGGTCCCGGAGCGCACCGAGACCACCTACACGGCCAAGCCGCAGAACAAGGCGATCCGCGCCTTCCGTGACGACGTGGTGGCGGCCATCGGCTCGCAGAACCTGGTCGACGTCCGTTCGCCCGACGAGTTCTCCGGCAAGCTGCTCGCTCCCGCGCACCTGCCCCAGGAGCAGTCGCAGCGTCCGGGTCACGTCCCGTCCGCGCGCAACATCCCGTGGTCGAAGAACGCCAACGACGACGGCACCTTCAAGTCGGACGACGAGCTCAAGGAGCTCTACGCCGAGGAGCAGGTGGACCTGGCCAAGGACACCATCGCCTACTGCCGCATCGGTGAGCGTTCGGCCCTGACCTGGTTCGTCCTGCACGAGCTGCTCGGTGTCGAGAACGTCAAGAACTACGACGGCTCGTGGACCGAGTACGGCAGCCTCGTCGGCGTCCCGATCGAGCTCGGCGCCAACAAGTAAGAGCTGTAGCAGGTAAGCGCTGTAGCAGGCGCAGCAGTAAGCGAGCAGACCCGCAAATCCCGACCGGCCTTCCTCCGGTCAGACCCCTCTTGGAGAAAGACATGTGTGGAGCGAAGGCCGGCGGCCCGGACGCCTCGACGATCAAGCCCGGTGAGACCACCATCCAGGGCCAGGTGACGAAGGACGGCGAGCCCGTCGTCGGCTACGTCCGCCTGCTGGACTCGACCGGCGAGTTCACCGCGGAGGTCCCCACCTCCGCCACCGGACAGTTCCGCTTCTACGCCGCCGAGGGCACCTGGACCGTCCGCGCCCTCGTCCCCGGCGCCACCGCGGACCGCACGGTCGTCGCCCAGCAGGGCGGCCTCGCGGAGGTCGCGATCGCGGTCTGACAACCTGCCCGCCCAAGGGCCGCACCCTTCGGGGCGCGGCCCTTCGGCATGGACGCCCGTCGCGACATCCACCGCTCCACGACGGGTGTCCGGCGGCCTGTGGCGGCGGTGGGTCCGTGCCGGGGGCGGGTGTGTGAGCCGTCGGCGATCGCGCCGAACCGGTGGGCCGGGGCCTACGCTGGAAGCATGCTGGCACGCCGCCGTCACGTGTATTTCGCCATGATGGGCACCTGCATCACGCTGTTCGTCCTGGCCTGGGGAGTCGTACGCATCTGGTCGGTCCCGGTCGCGGTCGGGATGTGCGTGGTGGCCATGGTCATCCCCCCGGTCGCCGCGATGGTCGCCAACCGCCGGGGCCCGGACGACCGCTGGTGGGACGATCCGTCCGGCGACCCGAAGTCCGACGAGTGGTGGGACGAGCTGGACGGCAAGAAGCGCCCGCGGCCCTAGCGTCTCAGTAGACGAGCGCCTGCGTCTCGTCCCCCAGGGCCTCCTGGACGAACACCTGTGCGCCCGCGATCCGTACGCCCTCGATGACGTCCTTCTCCGTGATGTCCCGGCGGGCCGCGCACTGGGTGCACAGGGTGACCCGACCCGTCGCGAGGACCGAGTCGAGCAGCTCGGGCAGCGGGGCCGCATGCGGGAGCTCGAACTCGGCGGCGCGGCCCGGCAGGGCGAACCACGCGGACTCGCCGGTCAGCCACAGCGAGACGTCGACCCCGCTGGCCACGGCCACCGCCGCCACCGTGAACGCCTGCGAGCACCGCTCGGGCGCATCGGCCCCCGCCGTCACCTTGATCACGAGCTTCTTCGCCATGGCCGAATCGTAATCAACTCCCCGGCCGCTCGGCCGACGCCCGCCCCAGCCGTGCCCGAGTCCCGCTTGGGCGTACCTCACAAGGAGTGCCGGACCCCGGCCGCGTAAG
This sequence comes from Streptomyces guryensis, assembly GCF_021261325.1. Classification (GTDB taxonomy): domain Bacteria; phylum Actinomycetota; class Actinomycetes; order Streptomycetales; family Streptomycetaceae; genus Streptomyces; species Streptomyces guryensis. The sequence continues at coordinate 54,260 of NZ_JAJSBI010000038.1, forward strand.
CTGGGGCCCGGCCTTTCGTGTACCGCCCACCTCAGCTCATCAAGGAGCACCCCGTGCTTGAGGCATTCTTCGAAGCCCTGCTGGTCCTGGTCTGCGTCGGCGTCCTCGCCTTCGCCGGGCTGACCGTGAAGAAGCTGTACCAGGGCCAGCGCTGACCCCCATCAAGGTCCCCTCAAGGAACTGCCGACCCATGATCGAGATCCCGTCCGACCTCCACAAGGACCTCGTCCCCCTCGCCTTTCTGCTCGGCAGCTGGGCGGGCGCGGGCGTGCACGACTTCCCCGGTGCCGAGAAGTGCAACTTCGGGCAGGAGGTCACCTTCAGCCACGACGGCCGGGACTTCCTGGAGTACCGGTCCCGCACCTGGGTGCTGGACAACGACGGCAACAAGGTCCGCCCGCTGGAGACCGAACACGGCTTCTGGCGCATCGACGCCGACCGCAGGGTCGAGGTGACGATGGTCCGCGACGACGGCGTCGTCGAGATCTGGTACGGCGAGATGGCCGCGAAGAAGCCGCAGATCGACCTGGTCACGGACGCCGTCGCGCGCACGGCCGCCTCCGGCCCCTACGGCGGCGGCAAGCGCCTGTACGGCTACGTCAAGAGCGACCTCATGTGGGTCGGCGAGAAGCAGACCCCCGAGGTCGAGCTGCGCCCCTACATGTCGGCGCACCTGAAGAAGGTCGTCACCCCGGAGGACGTCGAGCGCTGGGCCAAGGCCCTGCCGGACGACATGCCGGACGACGGCATCGCGTTTTTCAAGTAGTTCTGACAAGTACAAGTAGTTCTAGACTCTTCGGTGTGGTGAGCACCGACTGGAAGAGCGACCTCAGGCAGCGCGGCTACCGGCTGACGCCGCAGCGGCAACTCGTGCTCGAAGCCGTGGACGCCCTTGAGCACGCGACCCCCGACGACATCCTCACTGAAGTGAAGAAGACGGCGTCGGGGGTCAACATTTCCACCGTCTACCGGACGCTGGAGCTGCTGGAGGAGTTGGGACTGGTCAGCCACGCCCACCTCGGGCACGGCGCGCCGACGTACCACCTCGCGGACCGCCACCACCACATCCACCTGGTCTGCCGGGACTGCCAGAACGTGATCGAGGCCGATGTGTCGGTGGCCGCCGAGTTCACCGCGAAGCTGCGGCGGGAGTTCGGCTTCGAGACGGACATGAAGCACTTCGCGATCTTCGGCAGGTGCCGGGACTGTTCGCTGAAGAGTTCAACTACCGAGTCGTAGGCTTGTGCATATGAAGAGCCCCCTCCTGTCCCTGCCCGGCGCCGTCCCCGCCGAGGGCGTGGACGAAGGCGTCGCCGCCCACTACGGCGAACTGTTCCGTGAGCAGCGCGCCCTCGCCGACGGCACCGGCTTCGTCGACCTCTCGCACCGGGGGGTCGTCACCGTCACCGGCGAGGACCGCCTGAGCTGGCTGCACCTGCTCCTCACCCAGCATGTCAGCGACCTCCCGGCCGGCCGGGCCACCGAGGCGCTGATCCTCTCCGCGCACGGCCATATCGAGCACGCGCTCTACCTGGTCGACGACGGCGAGACGGTGTGGGCGCACGTCGAGCCCGGTACACAGGACGCGCTCCTCGCATACCTGGAGTCGATGAAGTTCTTCTACAGGGTCGAAGTCGCCGACCGGACGGCCGAGTTCGCGGTCGTGCACCTGCCGGCCGGTTCGATCGCCGAGGTGCCGGAAGGCGCCGCGGTACGCGAGACGCCCTACGGCCGCGACCTGTTCCTCCCGCGCACCGACCTCGAGTCGTACGCGGAGAAGGCCGGCCCGGCGGCCGGAATCCTGGCCTACGAGGCCCTCCGCGTCGAACACCACCGTCCGCGCCTCGGCTTCGAGACCGACCACCGCACCATCCCGCACGAGCTGGGCTGGATCGGTACGGCGGTGCATCTGCAGAAGGGCTGCTACCGGGGCCAGGAGACGGTGGCGCGGGTGCAGAACCTCGGGAAGCCGCCGCGCCGCCTGGTGTTCCTGCACCTGGACGGCAGCGAGGTCCACCTTCCCACCCCCGGCACGGAGATCCGCCTGGCCGACGAGGACCCCGACGGCCGCAAGGTCGGCTTCATCACGACCTCCGTACGCCACCACGAGCTGGGCCCGGTCGCACTGGCCCTGGTGAAGCGGAACGTGCCGGTGGACGCGCGGCTGGTGGCGGGGGACACGGCGGCGGCACAGGAGACGGTCGTGGAACCGTAGGCGCGGTGTGGGGGCCCTAGATCTCCACGAGGACGGTGAACGGTCCGTCGTTCGTCAGCGAGACGCGCATCCGCGCGCCGAAACGCCCCGTCTCCACCGTCGCGCCGAGGGCCCGCAGCTGGGCGACGACCTCGTCGACGAGGGGTTCGGCGAGGTCGCCCGGGGCGGCGGCGTTCCAGGTGGGCCTGCGCCCCTTGCGCGCATCCCCGTACAGGGTGAACTGACTGATGACCAGCAGCGGCGCATCGACATCACTGCAGGACCTCTCGTCCTGCAGCATGCGGATGGACCAGAGTTTGCGGGCGAGTTGGGCCGCTTTCTCCTTGGTGTCCTCGTGCGTCACGCCGACGAGGACGCACAGTCCCTCGCCGACGATCTCCCCGACCGTCTCACCGTCGACGACGACGCTCGCGCCGTCCACTCTCTGTACCACTGCGCGCATGCCCCCATCATGCCGTGCCCCCGGAAACGGGCTCGACGACCCTGATGCCCCTGAGGATTGCCCCGGAAGTATGCCCCTGAAGGGTGCCTGGCTGGGCCCTTCCTTTTGATCCTTAACCCCCCATCTGGGGCTGATCGGGGGCACTCGGTCACATAGCGGCCACTTGGGGTGGCACGATACTTTCACACGCCGGTCGAGGGGACGGTTGAGGCACATGAGCACACCGAGTACTGGGCAGCCTCCTGGGGCAGTTTCGCTGATTCGCACAGGGGAGCGGACGCCGATGCGTCCGCCCACCCAGCGGACGGACAGCCCGGACAGCGCGACCGGCTGGGACAGCGGTGACGGCCCGGGCGGCCCGCAACTGCCCGCAGGTTCGCCCGAGCACGACCTGGCAGTGCTGAGCCTGCCCGAACTGCGCACCCTGCGCCGGGACGCCCAGCGCGAGGAGGCCGACCTCAGCTATGTACGGCGGCTGCTGCAGGGCCGTATCGACATCCTGCGGGCGGAACTGGCCCGCCGCTCCCCCGCAGGTGCGGGCTCCGTGGTCGAACGGCTCTCGGAGATCCTCACGGACGCCCCGGCCCGCCACCGCTCCTCCGCCCGCCACGTGACGCTGGGCACGCCGTACAACGAGGAGTACGGCCGACTGGCCGCGGAGATGCTCGCCGAGGTCGAACTCTCCGACCTGGCCGCCCGCACGGACCTGGAGCTCAACACGGCGATGGGCCGACTCGTCCGCTACGAGCAGCAGGTGTCCCTCAGGCGCCAGCGCCTCCAACGAACGACGGACAACTGCAACGGCGAAATCGCCCGCCGCTACCGCGAGGGGGAGGCCCAGGTCGACGACCTGCTGACATGACCACCGGCCTTTCAGCCCGTCCGGCATCCCCCAGCCCGTCCGGCATCCCCAGCCCGTCCGGCGTTTGAGGACGAGGCCCGTCCAGGCCGATCAGGGTCTGGGGCGGATCCCCGGAAGCGGGGTGCGGGGGCGGCAGCCCCTGGTGGGGTTGTGAGGGGCGGCAGCCCCTGGGGACGGGATGGGTAGGGGCGGTGGGGGCGAGGAAAATCCGCGCGACACTCTCGCCACCCTGCGCCTACCGTGATCCCATGACCCAGGCGCACTCCGACATCGACGTCCGCCCGATCACCGAACCCGAGTTCCCCGAATGGCTCCGAGCCGTGAAGGTCGGGTTCGTCCAGCAGCCAGTGATCTCGCAGAGCGAAGTCGAAGCCCGCCGCCCCCAGTGGGAACCGCACCGATACCTCGGCGCCTTCGACGGAACCCGCTGCGTCGCGACCTTCCGCTCCTTCGACCAGGAGGTCACCGCGGTGGGCGGCACGCCCGTCGCCGCCGACGCCATCTCCGCCGTCACCGTCACCGCCACCCACCGCCGCCGCGGCCTGCTCACCCGCATGATGAGCCGGGACCTCGCGACCGCGAAGGAGCGCGGCGACACCGTGGCCACCCTGATCGCCGCCGAGTACCCGATCTACGGCCGCTACGGCTTCGGCCCCGCCACCACGGCCGCCGAGTGGACCGTGGACGTCCCGCGCGCCGGCCTCGACCCCCGCTGGTCCGGCCCGGCCGACGGCGGCCGTATCGACATCGTGGACGCCGAGGACGTACGCAAACTCGGCCCCGAACTCCACGACCGCGTGCGCCGCACCACCCCGGGGGCCGTCACCCGCGGCGACCGCTGGTGGCAGCAGCACACGGGAGAGCTGCGGGTCGACCCGAAGTGGACCGAGCCGTTCTTCGCCCTGTACAGGGCAGCGGACGGCGAGGTCGAGGGCCTGGTGGCCTACGAGGTCGACGACAAGTGGGGCGACGCCAAGCAGCCACTGGACACGGCGACCGTACGGAGCCTGATCGCCGCGACCCCGGCCGCCGAGCGCGCCCTGTGGAGCTACCTGTGCTCCATCGACTGGGTCACCCAGGTCAAGAGCGGCCAAAGGGCCCCCGACGACCTGCTCCCTCTCCTCCTCCCCGACCCGAGGGCCGCCCGTATCACCGGCGCCGCGGACTGGCTGTGGGTGCGGATCCTGGATGTCGTACGGGCGCTGGAGTCGCGGACGTACGAGGGGACGGGTTCCCTGGTCCTGGAGGTCGCCGACCGCGCCGGGCTGGCCGGCGGCCGCTACCGGCTGGAGGCGTCGCCGCAGGGTGTGTCCTGCGCGCCGACCACCGAGAGTGCCGAACTCGCGCTGGACATCGCGGAGTTGGCGAAGCTGTGGCTGGGCGACGAGTCGGTCGTGCGGCTGGCGGCGCTGGGCCGGGTGCGGGAAGAACGAGCGGGCGCCGCCCGAGTGGCCGACGCCCTGCTGCGTACGTCCAGGCGGCCTTGGTGCCCGGACATGTTCTGATCCCCCTTCCTTCCGACGACGACTGACGGCTCATCCGTAGCTGTGCTCTTCAGTTGTGACTGTGCCGATGGAACTGTTCAGTTGTCGGTGTTCGGTTGTGGCTGTGCGCTTGGTGAGGACTGGCCGAGCTCCCGGCTCCCCTCCGGAAGGGAGTCCGGCCAACCATTCTGAAGTTTGACCATGTTGTTGAAGTTGGCTACCAACTTCTCTCTACTTATCTCCGCTTGGAAGCGGCTTATAACCACCTTCCCTGGAACTGCCCAAAGATGGCGGGAAGTTGTAGTGTTTGGTCGTGGACCCGAAACACGCCTCCGTCACTGGACGGAAGAGGCCGCAGCGGCCACAGACGCCACAGAGATCACAGAGGTCGCATCGAGACGTGGCGGACGAGCTGCGCGCCCGTATCAGGTCGGGCGAGCTCCAACCGGGTCAACGCATGCCCACGCAGGCGAAACTGGCCGACGAGTTCGGCATCGAGCGCGGCGCGGTGCGCCAGGCGCTGCGCATCCTGCAGTCGGAACACCTGCTGACCAACGTTTCGAAGGGTGCTCCCGCGACCGTCGCTCCCGACCTGGGCCTCGGCAAGGCCCTGACCGGCCCCGGAGCCCCGCCGCTGCCGACCACTGTGGCCCTGGCCCCGCGCATAGCGAACGCTTTCGCCGCCCACCACGTGGAGATAGACGCCCTGTGCCTGACGGCCATCTCCCTGACGCTCGCCATCGGCGAACCGCTGCGCCAGATCCACGCGGGGCGACTGAAACCGGCCAAGCTGGACGTCCGGGTGCTGCTGCCGAGCCGCGACATCGACCTGGCCTTCCCGGCGCCCGTGGACGCATCCGCCGACGGCCGGCTGCAGCGCCGCTGGCTGGTCAACCGCAATGCCCAGGGCCAGGTGCTCCAGCACAACCTGCTGGCCCTGCGCGCCACGCACGGCATCGACGTGAACGTGACCTTCCGCGCCCTGCCGTTCACCCCGCCCGTGAAGCTGTACCTGCTCAACGGCATGGAGGCGCTCTTCGCGTACTACACGCTCACGCGGCGCGAGCAGGAGATCGACCACGAGCAACTGGAGATGTACGACGTCGAGGGCACCCAGTCCATGCTGTTCGCCTTCGAACAGGGTCCGGGCCTGCGCGACACCACCTTCGTCGAGCAGTCGCACCTGTGGTTCAACGCACTGTGGGAGACGATCAGTTCGGAGCTTGTGCTCACGAGCTGACGTCTCCCACAGCGATGGGGACAGCGGCCGACCGGGCCGCAAGGGGCCCTGCGCTCATAGAGCGGGCCCCGCGACCAGCAGGGCGAGCACGACGGCCCCTATGGAACTGACAGCCGGATTCTTCGCCTTGATGCCTATGGTGAGCAGCAGCAGGCCGATGATGCCGGTGACGCCGTACTTCCACTGAACGGTCTGCTCGATGCCGACGACGAAGACGGCGGAGAGGAGGGCGAGGACGGGCATGGTGGTTCCCCCTTCAGGCTTCGCGGGCGGGACGGTGCGTGGGGGGTGAGGCGGATCCGATGAAGCAAAACTTCCGCCAACTGGACCAAGTTGGCAACCAACTTCAACTAAGTTATCCCCACTTGGTACCTACTCATAAACAAGTCAGATGCAACTCCCCATAGATGGATCCGAGTTGTAGCGTTTGGTCGTGACCCAGGAGAACGTGGCAGTGAACGGCAGCAGAAGGCTCACGCCCCAGGAGATCGCCGACATCCTGCGGGAACGGATCAACAAGGGCGACCTCAAGGCCGGGGACCGCCTGCCCACCCAGGCCGAACTGGCAGACGAGTTCGGCGTGGAACGCGGCGCCGTCCGCCAGGCCCTGCGCGCCCTCCAGCAAGACGGGTTGCTCAGCAATGTCAGCAAGGGAAGCCCCCCACGGATCGCGGAGCCGCCCGCGCCCGCTCGGGGGAAGCCGCAGCCGACGATGGTGGGGCTGGCGCCGCGACTCACGGAGGCGTTCACCGCGCCACGCGTCCGGATAGACGCCGCCTGTCTCACCGCGGAGACCCTGATGGTGGCCTTGGGTGAACCGCTGCGTCTCATCCACGAGGGTTCCATCAGCCCCGAGTCCATCGACGTCCGCATCCTGCTGCCGTCCCGCGAGATCACGCTCGCCTTCCCCGTCCCGGTCGAGGGCCCGGACGACGGCAACCCGGTCCACGAGCGCTGGCTGACCCAGCGCAACGCCCAGGGCCACGTGCTGCGCCACAACCTTCAGGCTCTGCGCTCCTCCCACGGCATCGACGTCAACGTCACGTTCCGGGCGCTGCCGTTCACCCCACCGGTGAAGCTGTACCTCCTCAATGACACGGAGGCGCTCATCGCGTACTACATGGTCACGCGCCGGGAGGAACTCTCCGACAGCGGAACCCTCGACATGTACGACGTCCTCGGCTCCGCTTCCCTCCTCTTCTCCTTCGACAAGAACACCGGCCAGCGCGACGCCGCGTTCGTCGAGCAGTCGCAGAAGTGGTTCGACGCCCTCTGGGAAACCATCACGACGGACCTGACACTCTCCTAGTGACTCCTGATACGACGCAGACTGAACCGGTGACATCCGACACCGAGAAAATGCCCGAGGAACTGCGGGAGTTGATCACTCACGCGCAGGTGGTGCTCTGGGACTTCGACGGCCCGATCTGCCGGTTGTTCGCCGGACACTCGGCGGACCAGGTGGCCGACGGGCTGATGGAGTGGCTGGAGGGGCGAGGGCTGCACGGTCTGCTGACGGAGAGCGAGCGGGAGTCCCTGGACCCGCACATCGTGCTGCGCGCCGTGGACCGCCGGCGTCCCGGCAGCGATCTGGTGGCCGAGCTGGAGGAACGTCTCACCGAGGAAGAGCTGAAGGCCACGTCCTCCGCGATGCCCACGGCCTGGGCCGACCCACTGATACGCACCTGGGCGGCAGTGGGCTCCCGGCTGGCCATCACGACCAACAACTCCCCCCGGGTCGTGGGCAAGTACCTGAAGGACCGCAACCTCACCGATTGCTTTGCCCCCCACGTCTACGGTCGCACCGAGGACCTCCACCTGCTCAAGCCCGACCCGCACTGCCTCAACCGCGCCCTGCGCGCGATGGGTTCGGCCCCCTCCGACGCCTTGATGATCGGTGACACACCTTCCGATTTCCTCGCCGCGCGGCGGGCCGGCGTTCCGTTCCTCGGCTACGCGCGCAACGGCCACAAGGAGAAGCTGCTGCGGGGGGCGGGCGCCACCGCGGTGGTCGGGTCGTTGGAGCCGGTGCTGCGGGCGGTCAGGGCTCAGGCCTGAGCCATCAGCACCACCAACATGACGGCGGCCCCGACTGCGACCCCCTGGTGACGTGCGCGGATGCCCATGGCGAGGGTGCTCAGGAGCAGCAGTCCCAGCATGCCGAGCCTCGCCGTCACCAGGGATCCCACAGTGAGGCCGACGGCTTCCCGGAGTGCCGATAAGAGGAGCATGCCCTTCCACCTTCCTGCCATTGTCAGTGAGCCTTGCGCTTTGCGGTCCAATTGGACCGGTTGTCGTAATGTGGATGTGCCCTGTCTGATTGATCCCTAATCAACTGGCAGGACTGGCAGGCGACTTGACTGAAAGTGGTGTGTCGGTGGCCGGTCGGCGGTACGGTCGCCGTGTGAGTGAACGGCAGGGCAGTGACGTAGGCGGCAGGGAGTTCCACCGGGTCGCCCAAGAACTGCGCGCGCGGATCGCCGACGGCAGGACGTATCCGCTTCGCTCCTTCCTGCCGTCCCAGCGGGATCTGGCCAATGAGTTCGGGGTGTCCCGGGACACCGTCCAGCGAGTGCTGCGGGAGCTGGTGGACGAAGGACTGATCGAGTCCCGCCAGGGCAGCGGCTCACGCGTGGTGCGGGCAACCGGTCCGCAGCCCTCGCAGCCCGGGCCGCCCCGTGCGCATCCGGAGGTCGTGACGATCGGTTCCCGGCTCGGCATGGCCTTCGAGGAGCGCGAAGTCACGCTGGACGTCTACACGTTGACGTCGGAATCGCTGAGCGCGCACATGCGGCTCCAGGCGGAGCGGATCGCCGGCGGCGAGATCGCCCCCGAGCGCGTTGCCCTGCGCATGCTGTTGCCCTCCGAGTCCCTTGTCCTGCCGTATCCGCAGGTCATGGCGGACAGGGAGGACCCGCGGCTCAGGGGCCGTCTGCACGGCATCACGCGCGAGCACACGGCAGCGCTGACCAGGCTGTTCAGGGACCTGGAGACCGAGAGCCTCGTACCGTCCGTCTCCCTCGAGATCCGGCGTGTGCCGCTGACCCCGACGTTCAAGCTCTATCTCCTCAACGGCGTCGAGGCGCTGCACGCGCCCTACCAGGTGATCGAGCGGCAGATCGGATTCGAGGACGGCACAGAGGTCGCCGCTCTGGATGTACTGGGCCTCGGTGCCACTCTCACGCATCACGCGAAGGACGCCGACGACCCGAAGTCCGGGGGGACCGTCTTCGTCGACAGCATGCAGGGATGGTTCGACTCGGTCTGGAAGCATCTTGCCGAGTAGGTCAAGAACTGTGCGCTAGCATGCCGCGAATCGTGCGAGCAACCGCTCCCGTCCATGCGTATGGGATGGCAGACAAGCCAGCTTTCGAACGATCCGATGCGGATGAGTGGCAACCCACCCCCTGTGCTCACTTCACCGTCATTCCGGTCGTTCGGCACATCACACGGTGCCACAGTGTGTTCCCCAACCGAGCGTGAGTCACCCGGAGCGACCCTTGGTCGACCAAACCGATGCCTTTCTGGCGTTCGTAGCGGATGCCAAGTCGAAGGCACAGGTGTCCAACGGACATCACAACCAGAACTACGTTCACCGGCTGCCGGAGAACGTGGCGCGACTGGTCGGCCAGGCCCCCTTCACACAGGTGATGGTCCGGATAAGGCGCCAGGGCGTGCTTCCCGTGGTGATCAGGACCTGGCAGTCCGAGGCGGCCCTGCTCCGCGCCGTGCGGGACTCCCTGCCCCACGTGCCGCAGTGTCTGCACAGCGGCCTGGGATTCGCCATCCACAGCTATGCGGAAGGCGTTCCGCTCTCTGCCGTCTGCGGAAACGGTAAACCCGTCGACACCCTGATCATCAAGGCGCTGGCCGATCTGCTCGCCCAGCTGACCCGGGTACGGCGGACCGCGCTGCCCTTGCTGCCTGCCGTGTGGCCCACGAACGACACCGACAGCCAGGCCTTCCTGAGGACTCTGGCCCTCCAGGCCGACGAGCAGATCCGCAAGCCCAACTGGGATGAGTACGGGGGCCTGTTCAAGGCGCTCGGCATCCCGGACATAGCTCTGCTCAGGTTTGCCGACCGGGTTCCCGCCATGGCCCGGCGGCCGTACAGCCTGCTCCACGCGGACCTGCACCGCGACAACGTGATCATGACGTACGACCCCGGGGCCGCACCCCTGGTCTGCGTCGACTGGGAACTGGCGACCTACGGGGATCCCCTGCACGACCTCGCGACGCATCTGGTGCGCATGCGCTACCCGCCCCACCAGTGGGAAGAGGTGATCGGCGCGTGGGTGACGGCCATGCAGGGCCACCGTCCCGCCGCGGTCACCGGCTACCGGGCCGACCTGTGCCACTATCTCGACTTCGAGCGTGCGCAGTCCGTGTACCCGGACGTCATGCGGGCCGCGCAGTCACTGGAGCGGTCGTTCACCCAGAAGAGCCTGGACCAGGCGACGGACGAAGTGTGCCGGGCGCTGAAGGAGGCGGCGAAGCCGCTCCGGCTCAGGCGGGTGCCGAGGAAGGAAGAGATCTCGGGGGCGCTGTTCCGGTGGCTGGCCGCTCGCCACGACGGCGACGTGAGCGGCCGTGACTGGATCGCGAAGGCGTTCGACTGGGAGCGGGACAGACGTGTCGCCCTGCCGCGTGGCTTCGGGGAGACCGCCGTGCGCAACGCGCTGCTGGCCGAAGGCGCCGCCGCGGCGGAGCGGGTGTTCAAGGGGACCGCGCATCTCAACACGGTGGTTCAGGTACCGGACTACCCGCACCCCCTCGTCGTGCGGCGCAAACTCCCCGACGTCTCGCCCAGAGAGGCGCGGCACCTGGACGAGCACGCCGTCCTGCGCGCGATCCACACGTCGAAGACACAGGTGGCGGTGCCGCGGGTGCTCGCTCTCGGCAAGAGCTACCGGGGAGAGCCCTTCGCCCTCCAGACCTACGTCGGACTGCACCCGGATCAACCGCCCAGCCATCCGGTCAAGGGACTCCTTCCGCACGAGGCGGACGCGCTCGTGGATCAGCTGTGCGAGCTGACGAAGGTGGAATACCGCGAGATCGACTCCGGGGTCGGCCAGGGCGCCTTCTACGAGTGGCTGACGGACGAACTCGTATGCCTGGTCCAGGGTCTGCCGCCGGAGTCGAGGCGCCTGGCCCGCGTGATCGGGCTGCCCGACGCAGGGCGGCTGCGGCAGCTGCTGGCCCGGCACAAGGTGCACCGCCGTGAGGCCGCCCTGCTCCACGGCGATCTCAACCCGTGGAACCTGGTGCGCCGCAACGACCACCTGGCGCTGACCATCATCGACTGGGAGATGGCTCTCGTGGGCGATCCGCTCTACGAGCTGGTCCGCCACATACACCTGACGCCCACCAAGCAGGCCATCAGGGAGCGCATGTTCGACCGCTGGGAGAAGAACCTGCCCGCGGCGAGCACGCGGAACTGGCGGTGGGACTGGCGTGTGTACCGCGGCATCGAGATCGTGCGCTCCGCGTACATCGACCTCGACCGGCAGGTCACCGGTGTGGGGCTCGACGCCCCCAACGTCCGCCGGGCGGTGGACGCCTACGCCGAGACCCTGAAGGATGCCCAGGTGGCCCTGGGCCTGCCCGTCCGTCCCTTGCCCAACCCCTATCTCGGCCGCGCCATCGCCGGAGAACCCCGGCGCAGCACCCGCACCGGCTGACCGGCCGCCGCGGGACCGGGTGCGTACGCTCGTGCCATGAGCGAGATCGGCCTGCGCGAGCGCAAGAAGCAGCGGATGTACGAGACCGTGTCGGAGATCGCCATCCGGCTCTTCCTCGAAAAGGGCTTCGACGCGGTTTCCGTCGCCGAGATCGCCGCCGCCGCCGAGATCTCCAAGCCGACCCTCTTCCGCTACTTCCCGGCCAAGGAGGACCTCGTCCTGCACCGGATCGCGGATCACGAGGGGGAGGCCGCCCGGGTGGTCGCCGGGGGGCCCACGCCGCTTGCCGCGCTGCGGCGGTGTTTCCTCGACGGGCTGGAGCGGGGTGATCCGGTCACCGGGCTGAACGACCATCCGCAGGTGCTCGCCTTTCACACCCTCCTCTACGGGACCCCCGCCCTGGTAGCCCGTGCGCACGCCCATCTCGAACGGTCCGAGGCCGCGCTCGCCGAGGCCCTCGGCGGTGGGCTGGAGGCGCGGCTCGCCGCCGGGCAGATCATCGCCGTGCAGCGGATTCTCGCGATGGAGAACTGGCGGCGGATCGCCGAGGGGGAGCGGGTGGAGGGCGTACGGCCGGATGCCGTGGCCGCGGCGGAGCGGGCGTTCGAGGTGCTGGCGGCCGGGTTGCCGCATCTCGCGTAGACGAGCCCCTGGACGAGCCCGTGAACGAGCCGGACTGGTGAGACTGGGTAAAATATTTAACTCGGTTACGATTGTTGGGTACGCTCGTGCCCATGACGTCAGCCGACCCCGACCTCCCGGCCCTGCCCGCCCTGAAAGAGTCCCTCCACCGCGAACGCGCCCACCACGACCGCTGCCGTACCGCCCTCGCCGCCATGGTCGACGGGGCCCAGGAACAGGTCGTCAGCGGCGAGGACGTCTCCGCCTCCGGTGCCGACGCCGAAGTGCTCGGGTACCGGCTGCGCAGCCGGGCGAAGGAGATGCGCGAGCTGCCCGAAGGGCCGTTGTTCTTCGGGCGGTTGGACACCGCCGAGCAGTCACTGCACATCGGCCGGCTGCGGATCAGCGAGGACGTCGCCACCCCGCCGCTGGTCGTCGACTGGCGGGCGCCCGTCTCCCGCGCCTTCTACCAGGCGAGCGCCGGTGACCCGCAGGGAGTCGCGGTCCGGCGCCGGTTCGGCTGGGCCCCCGGCAGCCGCGGCGACTCCGCCGACCTCACCGGTCTGGAGGACGAGCACCTCGACCGGGGCGAGTCCCGGGCGAGCGACATCGTCGCCCGGGAGATCGAACGGCCGCGCGTCGGCCCCATGCGGGACATCGCGGCCACCATCCAGCCCGAGCAGGACGATCTCGTACGAGGGGACCTGGGCGTCTCCGTGTGCGTGCAGGGCGCTCCCGGCACCGGCAAGACCGCCGTCGGACTGCACCGGGCCGCCTACCTCCTCTACACCCACCCGCAGCGCATGAAGCGCGGCGGACTGCTGATCCTCGGACCCAACCGGACCTTCCTCTCCTACATCTCCCAGGTGCTCCCGGCCCTCGGCGAGACCGGCGTACGGCAGTCGACCCTCCAGGAGGAGATCGCCGCGCACCCGGTCAGAGGGGTCGACGGCGAGCGGGCCGCCGTCGTCAAGCACGACGCCCGGATGGCCGAGGTGCTGTGCCGGGCGCTGTACGCCCATGTCTCCAGCGACCGGGTCGCCCCCCTTTCCGTGGACGACGGTTCGTACCGGTGGCGGGTCGGGGCCGGCGAACTCGTGCGGATCGTCGAGGACGTACGGCGTGAGGAGCCGCCGTACGGGATCGGGCGCGAGCGGGTGCGGATGCGGGTCGTGCGGTGCGTTCAGGCGCAGGCCGAGCGGCGGGCCGGGCCGCAGTCGAACGCCTGGGTGCAGAGGATCTCGCGGGCGCGGGCGGTCGGGGCGTACGTCGACGCGGTGTGGCCGCGGGTGCGGCCCGAGGAGGTCGTCGCCCGACTGCTCACGGACGAAGGGGCGTTGGCCGTCGCCGCCGACGGGCTGCTGGACGCCGGGGAACAGCGGGCTCTGCTGTGGGCCAGGCCCCCGCGGTCGTGGAAGTCGGCTCGCTGGTCGGCCGCCGACCTGGTGCTCCTCGACGAGGTGTCCGGGCTCGTCGAGCATCCCGAGGGGTACGGCCATGTCGTCGTCGACGAGGCACAGGACCTCTCCCCGATGGAGTGCCGGGCCATCGCACGGCGCGCGCCCTTCGGGTCGCTCACCGTCCTCGGCGACCTGGCGCAGGGGACCACGCCCTGGGCGGCGCGGTCCTGGGACACGGTCCTGCGGCACCTGGGCAAACCGGGCGCGGCCGTGGTGCCGCTGACGACCGGGTTCCGGGTGCCCGGGGCCGTCGTCGCGCTCGCCAACCGGCTGCTGGAGCGACTGGACGTCGACGTTCCTGCGGGGCGGTCCCTGCGCAGGGACGGGGAGTTGAGGGTGCGGGCGGCGGGAGACGATCTGCCGGGTGCGGTCGTGGACGCCGTACGCGACGCGCTCGGGCATGAGGGGTCGGTCGGGGTCGTCGCCGCCGACGCCGACGTGGACCGGGTGACACGGGCGCTCGGCGCGGCCGGGATCAGCGCCGCGGGGCCGGACGAGCTGGGCGCCCGCGTGACCGTCGTACCGGCGGCGCTCGTCAAGGGACTCGAGTACGACCATGTCGTGGCCGTCGAGCCCGCGGCGATCGCGGAGGCGGAGGCGCGCGGGCTGCACCGGTTGTACGTCGTGCTGACCCGGGCTGTCTCGCGGCTGGAGGTGGTGCACGGGCGGCCGCTGCCGTTCTAGACCGAGGGCCGAGGCCGGCAGCGGCCGCCCGCGGGTCAGGCCGGGGCGTCGAGGAGGGGGATCAGCTCCTCCTCCTCGTACGTCAGATGGGCTTCGAGGTCGAGGGTGAGGCGCTCGACCTCGGCGCGGGCCGCGGCGACGTCCTCGGCGGCCAGCGTGCGGCGCAGCTCCGCCACGAGGAAGGCGATCTGCTCGTGCTCCTCGCCCAGGCGCCTGAGCACCGGGGTCGCCTCGGGGTGACGGTCGGCGAGGAACGGGAACATCATCGTGTCCTCGCCGGTGTGGTGGTTGTGCAGCCCCTGGCAGAAGGTCAGGCAGTTGACGCGCAGCTGGGCGCCGAGCGTTCCGTTGCCTGCCGCCATCTCCTTGCGGATCAGGGCGAGTTCACGGCGGAAGGCGTCGTGCACCACCTTGATCGCCTCGCCCGGGGAGGAGGCGTTGATCTTCCCGGGGCCGCCGTTCGTGATCGCGTGCAGGGCGACCACCGGGATGACCCGCTCGGTCTTCCCCTGGTACTCCGCCCAGCCGGGGTCGACCTCCACCGCCCGCGCCCAGGCCTGTTCCCGCTCCTCCCCGGCCAGTACGACGGCATGCGCCCCGTAGGTGAACACACCGCTCTCCACGGTGACTTCGGGGTTGGCGAGAAGGTTGTGGTACCAGTCCGGGTGCTTGGGGGAGCCGCCCGCGGAGGCGATGACCAGGACGCGTTCGCCGCCGTCGGGGAAGTAGCCGACGGCAGTGGTGTGCGGGGTGCCGGTGCGGGCGCCGGTGGTGGTCAGCAGGAGCAGCCGGCCACCCTCGAAGGGGCCGCCGACGCGGCCGTGGTGGGCGCGGAACTCGTCGATGACCTGTTGATTGAAATCGTTGGGCATTCTCTTCTTTCTCTGCAGTCGGTGTCTTCCGAAGGATTCGAAGGCAGTGCAGAGAAAGAGGCGGACCTCTGGCCCGCCGCGACCTCACTCAGAGGCCGGGCACCCAACTCGCTCACGGCACAAGGCCGACCCGGCAGTCATACGTCGGACGATAACGTCCCACGTATGACTGATGCCACCGAGTTCCGGACCATTCCCACGACCACCCTCGCCGACCTCCTGGGCCGCGGACAGGTCATGGACATCGGGATCCGCCCCCTGTGGGGACCGCACGGGCGAGTGGCCGGACCGGCCTTCACCGTCAGCTGCCCGCCCGGCGACAACCTGATGCTGCACGCCGCCATCCACCGCGCCGAGCCCGGCTCGGTCGTCGTCACGGAGTCCGGCGACCTGGACTGGGCGCTCGCGGGCGGCAACGTCTGCGCCGTCGCCCAGCGGCGGGGCGTCGCGGCCTTCGTGCTGGACGGCCTGATCCGCGATCTCGCCGAGGTGCGGGAGGCACGGTTCCCGGTGTTCGCGCGGGGTGTGATCCCGATCCCGGGCGCCAAGTCGGCCGTACGGCCGCTGGGCGAGCCGGTGACGTGCGGTGGCGTGCGGGTCGAGGCCGGCGACATCGTCGTGGCCGACGAGGAGGGCGTCGTCGCCGTCCCCGCCGCCCGCAGCGACGAGGTGCTCACGGCGGCCCGCGCCAAGCTCGCGAAGGAGGCCGACGAGTCGCTGGACGCATGGGAGGCCGCGCACCGGGCACGCATCGACAAGATCCTGGCGGAGCGGGGCTTCGAGGGCTGATCCTGTCCCTGATGCTGCTCTTCCTCGACATCGACGGAACGCTGATCCCGTTCGGCTCGGCGCATCCGTACCCGTCGTACGAGCCGTGCTTCCCGCTGCCGCAGGCGGCGGCCGCCGGTCAGCCGCTGCTGCACCGCATCAACCCCGCGCTCGGCACGCGACTCGTCGCGCTGGGCTGCGAGCTGGTGTGGGCGACGACCTGGCTGGACGACGCGAACGTGTGCGTCGCGCCCTGGCTCGGTCTGCCCCCGCTGCCGTCGGTGGACTGGCCGGACGAGGACGAGGACGAGCCGCCGACGCCGCTGCACTGGAAGACCCGGCCCCTCGTGGCCCGGGCGGACGGCCGCCCCTTCGTCTGGGTCGACGACGAGATCACCGCCGCCGACGTCACCTGGGTCGCCGCACACCATCCGGCGCCCGCGCTGCTGCACCGGGTCGATCACCGCCACGGGCTCACCGACGCGGACCTCGCCGTACTGGAGGAGTGGTTGAGAGGGAGCCGGGCCGGAGGCTGACGAACTGTGCGCGCTACCGGCGGCTGTCACATTCGCGGGGCCGCCGGTGTCTTCATACCGAACAGGCAACGCACGCAGCCGTACGCAGACGTACGGACACGTACAGGGAGATCACCATGGCGCTACGCGTTCCGAAGGCCGAGATCAGCGGTGAGGTCGCCGACAGCATGATCGAGCGGTTCGGTGTGGTGCCCGAACCGCTCGAAGCGACCTGGCACAACCCGCCGGTCGCCGAGGCGTCCTCCGAGATGGGAGTCAAGGTGGCCGCCTGGGATGCGGCCGACGACAGCCTCAAGTCGTTCGCTCACATGGCCGTCGCCGCACAGGTCGGCTGCGGCTGGTGCCTCGACGTCAACTACTTCCAGGCGCAGAACAACGACCTGGACCTGGCCAAGGCGAGCCAGGTGCCGCGCTGGCGCGCGTCGGAGGTGTTCACGCCGCTGGAGCGGGACGTCATGGAGTACGCCGAAGCGATGACGAACACGCCGCCGACCGTCACCGACGAGTTGTCCGCGCGCCTGCTGGCCGCGCTCGGCGCGCCGGCGCTGGTCGAGATCACCGGGTGCATCGCGTACGCCAACCTCGCGACCAGGAGCAACACCGCGCTCGGAATCGAGTCGCAGGGCTTCTCCGCCGCATGCGAGGTCCCGCTGGCCGCGCGTTCATGACCGAGGACCCCTTCGTCACCCACCGCCGCCTGCTGTTCACGGTCGCCTACGAGATGCTGGGCTCGGCGGCCGACGCGGAGGACGTGTTGCAGGAGTCCTGGCTGCGTTGGGCCGGCGTCGACCAGGCGCAGGTGCGTGACCCGCGGGCGTACCTCGTCCGGATCGTGACCCGGCAGGCACTCAACCGCCTGCGGACGCTGTCGCGCAGCCGCGAGGAGTACGTCGGCGAGTGGCTTCCCGAGCCGCTGCTGACCAGCCCGGACGTCGCCGAGGACGTCGAACTCGCGGAGAGCGTCTCGATAGCGGTGCTGACGGTCCTCGAGACGCTCGGGCCTGCGGAGCGGGCGGTGTTCGTGCTGCGCGAGGTCTTCGAGCTGCCGTACGGCGAGATCGCCGGGGCGACGGGCAGGTCCGCGGCCGCGGTACGGCAGATCGCCCGGCGGGCCCGTGAGCACGTGGCGGCCCGCCGCCCGCGGGTCCGGGTGAGCCGGTCGGAGCAGCGGGCCGTGGTGGAACGGTTCCTGGCCGCTCTGCGCACCGGGCAGCTGCAGGAGCTGTTGCAGCTCATGGCACCGGACGTGGTCATGATCACCGACGGCGGCGGGATCGTGGCGGCGGCGCCGGCTCCGATCCACGGGGCCGAGGTGGTGGCGAAGCTCCTCGCGGGCGCCCACCGGAAGGTGGTGGCACTCAGGACGACGACCGTATGGCTCAACGGCGCACCCGCCGGCCGTATCGACTTCGACGGCGAACCGTCCACGGTGAGCCTCGCGGTGGACCACGGCCGGGTCACCGGGATCTACGTGGTGCGGAACCCGCGCAAGCTGACCCGGCTGGACACACCGGCCGAGCTCGCACGGTAGCCCCGCCACACCCGTCCGAGTGGCGTGGCGCACTATTGCAAGCGGCTGCTTGCAATAGTTAGCGAGGATGGTGCAAGGTGGAGGCATGGCATCGCTCAACGTCGGCAATCTCGGCGAGTACCTGCGCGAGCAGCGGCGCACCGCGCAGCTGTCGCTCAGGCAGCTCGCCGACGCCGCCGGGGTGTCCAATCCGTATCTGAGCCAGATCGAGCGCGGGCTGCGCAAGCCGAGCGCGGAGGTGCTGCAGCAGGTCGCCAAGGCGCTGCGGATCTCCGCCGAGACGCTGTACGTGCGCGCCGGCATCCTCGACGCCGAGCGGGACCGGGACGAGGTGGAGACGCGCGCCGTCATCCTCGCCGATCCCACGCTGAACGAGCGGCAGAAGCAGGTGCTGCTCCAGATCTACGAGTCCTTCCGCAAGGAGAACGGGTTCGGGATCGCCGGCACGGCGGACGAGATGACCGGGGCGGCCCCGGAGGCCGGCGCGGTGGTCCTGACCGCCGAGCCCGGCCCGGGTACGCCCGAGGCCCAGGACGTCCGGGATGCCGAGGACGTCGAGGAAGGCGACACCGCGATACGCCGCACCCGCGAGGGCGACGGCGAGCAGACCGGTGAGCGCCGCACCCGAAAGACCCGCACGGCCGGCGGACGCAGGTCCGCCACGCGCCGCACCCGCACGTCCGACGGCAACGACGCCGAACCGCACGACCCGCAGCAGCCCACCGGTTGAGCAGACCGGCCACGCTGCCCGCGGGATCCAAAACCCTCAGCTGCAAGCGACCCGGGAGGACCATCACCATGGCCATCACCGACGACCTCCGTAAGACCCTCAGCGACCCGACGCCGCTCTACTTCGCCGCCGGCACCGCCGACCTGGCCCTTCAGCAGGCCAAGAAGGTGCCCGGCATCGTGGAGCAGCTGCGCGCCGAGGCCCCGGCCCGTTTCGAGGCCGTCCGCACCACCGACCCGAAGGCCGTCCAGGAGAAGGCCCAGGCCCGCGCCAAGGAGGCCTCCGCCAAGGTCAAGGAGACCCAGGAGTCCCTCCAGGCCAAGGTCACCGACTTCCTGGCGACCCTCGACGGCGACATCAAGAAGCTCGGCTCCACGATCGACGCCGACCTGAAGAAGTTCGGCGAGTCCGCCCAGGACTTCGCGCTGCGCGGTGTCGGCGTCGCGGCCGAGTACGCCGTGAAGGCCCGTGAGACCTACGAGAAGGTCGCCGAGCACGGCGAGCAGGCCGTGAAGACCTGGCGCGGCGAGGCGGCCGAGGAGATCGAGGAGCTGGCCGTCGCCGTCGAGCCGAAGGCCGAGCCGGTCGAGGTCAAGACGGACGCCGCCAAGCCGGCCGAGGCCACGGCCACCCCCGCCGCGGCGAAGAAGCCCGCCGCCAAGAAGGCGCCGGCCCGCAGGCCCACCACCGCGAAGAAGACGACGCCGCCCGCGAAGTGACACGGACGGGTGATCGGTAACGGGTCGGGCACTCCTGGAGCGCCCGGCCCGTTGTGCGGGTAGCCGTTGTTCGAGAACGGGTACCGTGACGGCGTAAGGACAAGCCGAGACTGGTGGTGGACGTTGTGCTGATGCAGGGCTTCACAAGTTTCCTGGGGCTGCTTTACCTCGCCATGCTGGTCCTGGCCGTGGTGGCGCTGGTGATGGCCGCGCTGTTCCGTGACGACGCGTACCGGGCGGCCGACAAGCACAACAAGGGCTTCTGGCTGATCATCCTCGGCATCGCGGTCGCGGTGAACCTCCTGGTGCCGATGCTCTTCCTGCAGCTCGCGGGCCTCGTCGCCACGATCGTCTTCTTCGTCGACGTCCGCCCCGCCCTCAAGCAGGTCTCAGGAGGCGGCTTCGGCCGCCGCAGGGGCGGCAGCAGCAGCGACGGCCCGTACGGCCCGTACAACGGCGGCCGCTAGCAGCGCCCCTTCAGGGGCGCGGGGCTGTATCGATGTGCGGCTCCGCCGCGTGGGCGCGACCAGCGGCATACGACCGGCGCCCGGCATCGGACAGAATCCGAACGGCGCGTCCCCGCTCAGGCCCCGCGATCCAGCAGCAGCACTGCGACATCATCCGTCAGCTCGCCCCCATTGAGCTCACGAACCTCGTTCACCGCTGCCCGAAGCAACGCCTCCCCCCGCAACCCCTCGGACAACTGCCGCCGGACCATCTCGACCATCCCGTCCTGCCCCAGCCGCTCAAGGCGCCCCTCCCCGATCCGGCCCTCGATCAGCCCGTCGGTGTAGAGCATCAGACTCCACTCCCGCCCCAACTCCACCTGCATCCGCGGCCAGCGCGCACCCGGCAGCAGCCCGAGGGCAGGTCCGTTGTTGTCGTACGGCAGCAGGTCGGCCGTCCGCCCCGGCCGGGCGATCAGCGGCGACGGATGCCCGGCCAGACACAGCCCGGCCCGCCGCCCGTCCGGTGAGATGTCCACCGTGCAGAGCGTCGCGAAGATCTCGTCGTCGGACCGCTCGTGCTCCAGCACCTCCTGCAGCGTCCCGAGCAGCTCGTCGCCGCACAGCCCCGCCAGGGTGAGCGCCCGCCAGGCGATCCGCAGCTCCACACCGAGCGCCGCCTCGTCCGGGCCGTGCCCGCAGACGTCGCCGATCATGGCGTGCACGGTGCCGTCCGGCGTCCGTACGACGTCGTAGAAGTCGCCTCCGAGCAGCGCCCGCGACCGGCCGGGCCGGTACCGTGCGGCGAACCGCAGTGACGAGCCCTCCAGCAGCGGCGTGGGCAGCAGTCCGCGCTCCAGGCGCCTGTTCTCCTGGGCCCGCACCCGGCCCTCGGCGAGCCGTCGCTCGGCCGCGTCGGAACGTTTCCTCTCCACGGCGTAGCGGATCGCCCGGCTCAGCAGCCGGCCGTCCAGTTCGTCCCGGAAGAGGTAGTCCTGGGCGCCGACCCGCACCGCCTCCGCGCCGCGCTCGGCGTCGCCGGAGGCGGTGAGCGCGAGGACGGCGTGCCGGGGTGCGAGCTCCAGTACGTGCTTGAGTACGGCGAGCTCGTCCTCGTCGTCGCTGTGGCCCGGGGCCGGCAGCGCGAGGTCCAGCAGGATGCAGTGGACGTCGTCGGTCAGCAGCCGCGCGGCCTCGGTGAGGTTGCGGGCGGTGCGGACACGGATCGGACGGCCGGCCGAGTCCTGCAGTTCGGGTATGACGGTGGAGCCGCCGGGATCGTCCTCGATCAGCAGCAGCGTCAGGTTTGTGGTGGTGGCGGCGTTCTTGTCGACCGTGGCTTCCTTGCGCGGGGTCTGGTCCGTGGAGGTGCCGCCTTGGTGCGCGGCCTGCGCCTGACCACTCTCCGCGGCCGGGATCGCTCGCTGCCGCGGTATGGGTACGGGCATCTTGTTGAGTTCCTTCCCTCCCCCCGAGGGCACGCGGAGCGAGAGATCTCGATCCACCGACGGGGACCATAGCGGGTGCCGGCGCCGTAAAGGAATGGCGTGAGACACGCTGCTTGGCCAGGCGCCGCTGTCATATGCCGTGATCCCTACCGCAGTTGGACAGGAGGGGCACGAACCAGGAATGACGAACATCACGTCCGCCGCGGGTTTGTCCGGGTGTTCGGCGTGCAGTGGGTCACGTGACGGGCTTCACGGCCGCCTCTGGAGGGGCGCGGGACTGCATCGACGTGCGGCTCCACGCGTGGGCGCGACAGGCCACGACGAGGCGGCGGACAGAAGACGACCCATGGCCGCAGATCCCGCGGAGCGATCAGGCATCGGGCCGCACGACCCCGAGTATCGGCATCGACCCGGCCCCCGTGATCGTCACCGTCCGCCCGGGCCGCGGGGCGTGCACGATCGCGCCGTCGCCGATGTACATCCCGACATGGCTGGCGTCGTCGAAGTAGATGATGAGGTCGCCGGGCCGCATGTCCTTGATGTCGACGTGCTTCAGCTGCTTCCACTGCTCCTGCGAGGTGCGCGGAATGGCGTGCCCCGCATCCGCCCAGGCCTGTGAGGTCAGCCCCGAGCAGTCGTACGTCTCAGGGCCCTCGGCGCCCCATTCGTACGGCTTTCCGATCTGGGCCGTGGCGTACGCGACGGCCTTCTTGCCCTGTTCGGAGGCTTTTCCGTTGATTTCAGCCAGGATCCCGGAGTCGAGCCAGGCGGTCTGTGCCTGGAGGGCGGCCTCCTGCTCCAGCTCGGCGAGGCGCGCCTTCTCCTTCTTCTCCAGGCGGCCCTCGAGCTTCTCGGCGGCCGCGATCTGCTCCTTGATCTTCTTTCGGGCGGTGTCCTTCGCCTTGCGATCGGCCTCCAGCTTCTTCCACTGGTCGGCGGCGTCCGCGGCGTACTGCCGCAAGTCCTGCTGGGTGCGGGTCAGTTCCGTGATCAGGCCCTTGGTCGCGCGCTCGCCCTCCAGCACCCGGCCCGCCCCGTCGAGGAACTGCTGCGGGTTGTCGCTGAGCAGCAGCTGGGCCTCGTCGGGCAGTCCGCCGGTGCGGTACTGGGCGGCGGCCGCGGCGCCCGCCCGCTTCTTCAACTCGTCCAGCTTCTGCTGTCCCTTGACGATCTTCTGCGCCAGGTCGACGATCGCGGCGGACTGCTGCCCGGCCTTCTCCTCGGCCGCGTTGTACGAGTCCGTGGCGACCGCCGCGTCGTGGTACAGCTGGTCGAGCTTCTCGCGGATCGCCTCAAGGTCCTTGTCCGGCGCGGGAGTCGCGGAGGCGGATGAGCCCGGGGAGGGAGACGTGCTGGGGGAGGGTGTCCGGCCGGCATTCGCGAACGCCGTCCCCGGCGCCGCCAGCACGGTGACCGCGCAGACCACGGCCACGGCCGCCGCGATCAGGCCGCGCTTGCCCGAACCCATACCGCTACCCCCAAACCTGATTTACCGTCAGTAACTTACGACGTCTGGGGGATCGTGCCACGCCGACGCGCAAAGCGACAGAGCCGCATACACGTCGGATTTCCCCCTCTTCTTCGCCGTACGCGATCTCCCCGCCTTTGTGACGAACGACTCACGGAGATCGTTCCCCGCGGGGCAGGGTGACGGCCGGTCAGCCGCGGGGCGCCAACGCCTCCCAGGTCACCGTCACTTCGCCCTGCCGCCACCGCCCGGCCCCGTCCGTCACCGGCCAGTCGGCGGTCAGATCCCGCACCGCACGGATCCAGCGCTGGCGGGCGCCGTACGAGGCATAGGGCGCGGCGGCCGACCAGGCGCGGTCGAAGTCGCGCAGGAAGGCGTGCACGGGTTCGCCGGGGACGTTGCGATGGATGAGCGCCTTGGGGAGACGCTCGGCGAGGTCCGACGGCCGGTCCAGCGAGCCGAGCCGGGTCGCGAAGGTGACCGTCCGCGGTCCCTGCGGACCGAGCGCGACCCACACGTGCCGGCGCCCGATCTCGTCACAGGTCCCCTCGACCAGCAGCCCGCCGCGGGAGTGCTCGCTCGCCGGGGCCAGCCGTGCGCACAGTCGCTGCCACACCGCGGCGACCTCGGCCTCGTCGTACTGCCGCAGGACGTTGGCCGCGCGGATCAGATGCGGCCGCTCGGGGACCGGGATCTCGAACCCGCCGTGCCGGAAGACGAGCCCGTCCCGCTCGTACGGCTTGGCCGCCGTCACCCGGGCCGGTTCGATCTCGACGCCGACCACACGCGTGCGGGGCGCCGCCGTGCGGAGCCGCGCGAGGAGCTCGACGGCGGTCCAGGGCGCGGCACCGTAGCCGAGGTCGACGGCGACGGGGTCGGCGGCCCGGCGCAGCTCGGCGCCGTGCGTGGCGGCGATCCAGCGGTCCATGCGGCGCAAGCGGTTGGGGTTGGTGGTGCCGCGCGTCACGGTTCCCACGGGACGGGGCGCTGCGCTGGCCGGCATGGGGACGAGGGTATGCGGCCGGAGTCGATGCTTGCCCGGCGCGGGGGTGGCCGCCCTGGGGGCTGTCGCCCGCAGACCCCCGCTCTCGGCCTGAACGGCCTCGTCCTCGAACGCCGGACGGGCCGAATTCGGTTGAGCGCCCACGGTAATGACTGGGCAAAATCCACTTCCCCCGGAATGGGAACGCGTCCCCCCGATGTTCCTCCCCTTGGAGGGCGCCCCACACCCTCCCCCCGGCATGCCCGCACAAGGAGGAACGCCACGTGAGCCAGTACGTCAGCAGGCTCGGGCGACGCTCCCAGGCCGCGCCCCCGCGGCTCCGGCTGCACCGCCGCCCCCGCCGCGTCGCCATGCTCTCCGTGCACACCTCACCGCTCCACCAGCCCGGCACGGGCGACGCCGGTGGCATGAACGTCTACATCGTGGAGCTCGCCCAGCGCCTCGCCGCGATCAACATCGAGGTCGAGATCTTCACCCGCGCGACCACGGCCGCCCTCCCCCCGACCGTCGAGCTGACCCCGGGCGTCCTCGTCCGCCACGTCGACGCGGGCCCGTACGAGGGCCTTGCCAAGGAGGAGCTCCCGGCCCAGCTGTGCGCCTTCACGCACGGGGTGATGCAGGCGTGGGCGGGGCACCGCCCCGGCTACTACGACCTGGTCCACTCCCACTACTGGCTCTCCGGCCATGTCGGCTGGCTCGCCGCCCAGCGCTGGGGCTCCCCGCTCGTCCACGCCATGCACACCATGGCCAAGGTCAAGAACGCCAACCTGGCCGACGGCGACACCCCCGAGCCCGCCGCCCGCGTCATCGGCGAGACCCAGATCGTCGAGGCCGCCGACCGCCTCATCGCGAACACCGCCGAGGAGGCCGACGAGCTCGTACGGCACTACTCCGCCGAGCCCGACAAGGTCGCCGTGGTCCACCCGGGCGTCAACCTGGACCGCTTCCGCCCGGCCGACGGCCGCGCCGCGGCCCGCGCCCGCCTCGACCTCCCGCAGGACGCCCTGATCCCCCTCTTCGCAGGCCGCATCCAGCCCCTCAAGGCGCCGGACGTGCTGCTGCGCGCGATCGCCGTCCTCCTGGACGAGCGCCCCGAGCTCCGCTCCCGCATCGTCGTCCCGATCGTCGGCGGCCCCAGCGGCAGCGGTCTCGCCAAGCCCGAGGGCCTGCAGAAACTGGCGTCCCGCCTGGGCATCGCGGACGTGGTCCGCTTCCGCCCGCCGGTCGACCAGGACCAGCTCGCGGACTGGTTCAGGGCCGCGTCCGTGCTTGTCATGCCGTCCTACAGCGAGTCCTTCGGCCTGGTCGCCATAGAGGCGCAGGCGGCCGGCACACCGGTGCTCGCTGCCTCCGTCGGCGGACTCCCGGTGGCCGTGAGCGACAAGCAGACCGGTTTCCTCGTACGAGGCCACAATCCCGCCGACTACGCGCGCGTGCTGTCCGACTTCGCCGACGACCCGGCGCTCCCGACCCGCATGGGCGCCGCCGCCGCCCGGCACGCGCAGTCCTTCGGCTGGGACACCGCCGCCGCCACCACGGCGGACGTCTACACGGCCGCGATGCAGTCCTACCGGCGTCACGTACGCTCCCACCATGGCTGATGCAGAGAAAGCCGCCCAGGTCGTCGAGGAAGTCCTGAAGGACGCCGAACTCGAATGGGAGAGCCCCGCCCCCGGCACCTACGTCGTGCAGCTCCCCGGCACCCGCAAGCTCAAGACGACCGTCTCGCTCCTCGTCGGCCGCCACTCCCTCTCCGTGAACGCCTTCGTCATCCGCCACCCCGACGAGAACGAGCCGGGCGTCCACCGCTGGCTCCTGGAACGCAACCTCAAGCTGTACGGCGTGAGTTACGCCGTCGACCAGCTCGGCGACATCTACGTCGCGGGCAAGCTCCCCCTCTCCGCCGTCACCCCCGACGAGATCGACCGCCTCCTCGGCCAGGTCCTGGAGGCGGCGGACGGCAGCTTCAACACCCTCCTGGAACTCGGCTTCGCGTCCGCGATCCGCAAGGAGTACGCGTGGCGGGTGGCGCGGGGGGAGTCGACGCGCAACCTCGACGCGTTCACACATCTGACCCGGCACTCTGCCGAATAACCCCTGCCCGCCCCCTTCCCGGTTCCGGGACCGTAGGCAGTCCGGTCTGCAGGTCAGCCTGCCGGAGGGTGTCGTAGCCGACGAAGTCGAACATGCGCTCCCCGGGCTTCAACGGGCGGGGCGCACCGGCGAATCGATGGGCCCCGACGCCGTAGCCGAGGCCGGGGTCGGACACCCACAGCCGCTCGAAGCCCCGCTCCTCCAGCCACGCGCACACCTGGGGCACCAGGTCGGGTGCGAAGTGCCGGGTACGGGTCCATACGACCGTGCCGCCGGGCCGGCAGAGCTGCGTGAGGTGGTCGATCGTCCGTTCGACGTCCGCGTCGACGATGTTGCCGAGCACCCCGCAGACGAGGACGAGGTCGGCGGGCACGAGCGGGGCGTAGTGGTCGGTCGACGAGGCGTCCCCGGCGAGGACTTCGACGCCCGGCAGCCCCGCGGCCCGCGCCGCGGCCCGCGCCACCGCGACGTTCCGCTCGTCCAGCTCGACCAGCCGGGCCCGGACGTCGGCCCGCCGGGGGTGGTCGTGGAGCACACCGATCAGATCGCGGCCCTGCCCGGCACAGAGGCTGACCGCGGTGAGAGGGCCGGGTGGGGCCTCGTCGAGGGCGAGCCGGATGCGTTCCTGGACGAGAGCCAGGCGCCGGCCGAGATAGGAGTCGGGTGAGTCGTACGCGTCGTGCCACTCATGCCAGTCCATGAGCCGGACGATACGGCCGCGGGTGGAGCAAGGGTGTCCTTGTCACACGTTCTTCGCATAACGCCCCGGTGTCACGCCCACCAACTTCCGGAAGTGCCGGGTGAGATGGGACTGGTCGAAGAATCCGGTGGCGGATGCGACCTCCCCCGGCGGCCGGCCGTCGAGGAGGAGCCGGCGCGCCCGGTCGACGCGGCGGGAGTTCAGGTACTGGTGCGGGGCGATGCCGTACGCGGCGCCGAACGCCCGTACGAGATGCGCGGGATGGGCGTGCACGAGTCCGGCGGCCTCGTCGAGGGTGAGGCCGTCGACGACCCGCTCGTCGAGGAGCTCGCGCAGCCGGCGGGCGAGAGCGGGGTCGGGGCGGGGCGGCTCGGCAACCGGACGGGGCCGCAGCTGTGACCGCAGCCGTTCCCCGATGAACGTCAGCCTGCTCTCGGCCTCCAGCTCGTCCCCGGCGTGGTCGAGGGCGGTGTGCAACTGCCCGACACGCAGCCGCAGTACGGGATCGCGCAGGTCCGGCTGATCGACCGCGGCCCCGATGAGGCCGTCGTGCAGGTGCGTGCCGTCGAGATAGAGGACGCGCTTGCGGAAGCCGTGCGGGGTGGCGGGGGAGCCGTTGTGCGGGACGTGCGGCGGGAGGAGGGTCACGGTGTCGTGCGGGGTGCCGTGCTCGTGCCGGTCGAGGTCGTACCGTACGGCGCCGTCGTCCACGATGAGCAGCGTCCACGCCTCGTGGACGTGCATCGGGTAGGCGTACTCCGTGAAGTGCGCGTGGAAGACCTCCACGACGCCGGGGATGCGGGGGCGCCAGGCGGAGACCTCCTGCCGGGGGCGCTGAGCGGCCATGCAAAGAACGTACAAGACGGGGTCGTACGACGGTCGGCAGTCTCGGTGCATGAGCACTGAACCGATGCGCTTCGACACCAAGATCGCCGTCCTGCTGCGGGAGGACCTGGAGCCCTGGCAGC
Organism: Streptomyces guryensis; assembly: GCF_021261325.1. Classification (GTDB taxonomy): domain Bacteria; phylum Actinomycetota; class Actinomycetes; order Streptomycetales; family Streptomycetaceae; genus Streptomyces; species Streptomyces guryensis. The sequence goes on from NZ_JAJSBI010000038.1 coordinate 82,232, forward strand.
GGCTGAACGTGACCGCGTTCCTGGTCAGCGGCCTGGGGACGATGGTTCCCGAGGTGATCGGCGAGCCGTACGAGGACGCGGACGGCGTCCGCTACCTGCCGATGTTCCGCCAGCCGGTCCTGGTCTTCGAGAGCACGAAGGAGACGCTGACGGCCGCCCACGGACGCGCGCTGTCCCGGGCGCTCCCTCGGGCGATCTTCACGAGCGACCTCTTCGCGACCGGCAACGACCGCGACAACCGGGCGGCGGTACGGGCCGTGGGGACGGCGGACCTGGACCTGGTGGGGATGGCGGTGCACGGGCCGAGGAACGCGGTGGGCAAGGTGCTGAAAGGGGCGCGGATGCATCCGTGACCGAATCTGCACAGGCAATGCGCAACCGTGGTGCGAGTGCGCGCCGTTGATACGGAGTTGTCCTGTTCGCGGCAGCCGGGACAACACCTGTCGGCTTGCTGTGCGGCGCTCGGTGTAGAGAAGCTGCCCCCAATTCGTGTACGTGCCCACACGCTTCGGTGGCCGACCGTTTCAACTGCCCGGCTCCCGGCCCCTTCGCACTGGATGCCGGGCACACTCCGTGGTTTGATCCTGCGCACCGAGCCCCGCCTTCTGTCCCCTGCGGGGCCGCTCCCCCCTCTGGCACATCCATGCGAAGGGCTGTTTCCCCATGAACTCCGCTCCCCAGGTTCAGACCGCCGAGATCTCCGACGCCGACCTCGACGCCGTCTCCGGCGGCCTGGCCCCGCAGATCTCCCTCACCGCCGGCTCCACGACGCTCAGCAGCGCGGACGCCCTGGCCGAGCTCGACTCGCTCAAGGCGACGGCCCTGGGCAGCCTCGGCGGCACCCTCGGCGCCCTCCCGCACCAGGTCGGCCTGAACGCCAGCTTCTGACCACCTGCCGGCGACCTGACAGCGCCGGCATCGGTCGACAGCCACGGCGGCAGCCCTCCACCTGTGGAAAACCGCAGGTGGGGGGCTTTGCCATGTCCTCTCCTACGCCCGCGTGGGTGGCGCCACGTGCGCCGCATTCGGGTGCTTGTGCGCTCGTGGCGCTTCCCGCGCGGCGGCTGGGCGGCATACCTCCGGCAAGCACACACCTACCGAAGGAGACGCTGATGCGCGCACGTGCCCTGCTGGCGGCCCTCGCGCTCGCCGGGACAGTCCTGCTGGGAGGCGCGGCCCAGGCCCTCGCCGACGGCCACGACGACTGGCCGGCCAGCGACGTGGGCAAGGTCAACGGCGACCCGGACTTCGACAAGCTGGAGGGGACGTTCAACTAGGCTTCCGGGCACCGAGCACCGGGCGTTGCTTGATTCCCCCGCCCCGCGCCTTGACGTTCTCGGTGCGGGGCAGGGAATCGGCTTCGCCCAGGTCTCAGGCGTCTTCCGCCGTGAAGATCTCTTCGGCGGAGGAGGCGGTGACGGCCTGCCGGAGCCAGCGGCGCAGGGCCTCGGGATCGTCGCAGCCGGTGATGCGTTCGCGGACTGCTTCGGGGGCGTCGATGCCACGCGCATCCAGAACGGTCAGGATGTCCTCGGCCAGGCCTTGGGCCCGGACTTCGGCCCGGACTTCGGCCCGGACTTCGGCCCGGGCTTCGGCCCGGGCTTCGGCCCGGGCTTCGGCCCGGACTTCGGCCCGGGCTTCGGCCTTGAATTCCTGCATGAGGGGCGACTTGTAGAAAGAGAGGTCCACAGCCACGAGTTTCCTCCAAAGTGCCACGGAGGGCAGCTTGCCCAGCCCCCGTGAGATGAGTTCGACGATGGGGTCCTTGACGTCGTCCGGTGTGTCCTGCAGAGCCGTCGTCATCGCTTTGAGTATGGCCCCGATCTCCGGGTTCTTGCCGTGCGTGATCGCGGACAGCGTGGCGAACGCGAAATCCTTGCGGACCTCGGCCGGGTCGGTGATCACGGGCATGTTGTGCGGACCCGCGACCAGCGGTCGCAGGGTGAGCACAGACCATTGGGGAGGGCCGAAGTGGACCGTCTGTTCCGCCCACCTGGCGGTGGCGTAGTCCTGGCAGACGACCAGTAGCAGTGGCTGCATCTCGTACTTCGCGAGCAGGAATGACGTGTAGTAGGCCCAGGCGGCGGGCTTGTCCGGGTTCTTCCCGCTCTGGGACTCGACCGCGAGGAGTAACGGCTCCTCGCCCTCCGTATCCAGCTTCAGGAGCGTGTCCAGACGGCGTTCGACGGGACTGGTCTCGGTGAGGTCGTTGGGCAGGACGGTGACCGAGGTGGGCGGGGCGAAGTCGATGCCCATCACCTCGGAGACCCGGGAGAAGAGGCCCGGGTAGTCCTGGAAGATGCGGTGCATCGCCTCGTGGGACGAGGTGACCATGGTGTGGTTCAGGGCCTTTCGTGTGTGTGCCGGGGCGTACGGCAGTTGCCGCAGCGGCCGGGTTCGGGTCCGCGGAAGGCGCGGTCGCAGCCGTCGCAGTTTCGGAGCGGGTGGCGGACGGGCGGTGGTGGCGCCGGGGCGCGGAACGGCGGCGGGGGCGGCAGTTGGGCTGCGAGGCGGTGGGCCAGGAGGGCCGCCGGGCGGTGAAGGGGTTCGGGCGGGAGGTCGCTGGTCAGGGCTTGGCGTACGGCTGTGGGGCTGACGTCGCGTTCCAGCCAGGCGGCGACGCCGGGGGCGAGGTGCGCTGCGTCGCAGGTGGAGAGCAGCAGGCGGGGGTCGTGGCGGCGGAGGTCGGCGAGGACGTCGGTGGCCTGCTGGAGGAGGGCGGGGGCGGGGCAGGCCGGCTGAGGGACGGCGGGGAGGGCTTCCTTGCGGGGAGGCCTCGGCTTCTTCGGGGCCGTGGATCCGTGGTTCTCGGCGGCCCGGCGCTGATGCCCCGGCTGGTTGCAGGAGACGGTGCGGGTGACGATGCGGCCGCTGGGGGCGCGGGTGCGTTCGCGGCGCAGGTAGCCGTGGGCTTCGAGTTCGCGCAGGGCGGCGGCGATGCGGGTCGCGCCTTCGGGGAAGCGGGCGGTGAGGGTCTTGATGTCGACGCGGGCGCCCTTCGGCAGCGACTGGATGTGGCAGGCCAGGCCGATGGCGAGGAGGGAGAGCTCCGCGTGCTGGGTGAGGTGGTTGCCGATCACCGTGAAGCGGGTGGTGTGGCGCGCGTTGTCGTGGGTGAGGCCGCCGCTGGGTTGAGAGTCCCGGTGGGGGTGGTTTTTGCCCGGGATACGGGACTGGGCATGCGTGGGCGCGCTAGGGTTTTCGGTGTCCATCAGGAAGCCTTAGACCTTCCTCGGTGGTCAGGCCCTCGCCATTGAGCGACTCTGTCGGGAATCTTGAGGACGGGCGTCACTTCCCTTGGCGCCACCACAGTGGCCGGGGTAAGTCGCGTGCGTCGAGGTACTGCTGGAATGCTGTGGGAGGGCGGGGCCGGT
>NZ_JAJSBI010000039.1 GCF_021261325.1 Streptomyces guryensis
CGTACCGGCCCCGCCCTCCCACAGCATTCCAGCAGTACCTCGACGCACGCGACTTACCCCGGCCACTGTGGTGGCGCCAAGGGAAGTGACGCCCGTCCTCAAGATTCCCGACAGAGTCGCTCAGTTGTTGACATCAACGGCGGCCGACAACGCAGGATCGGACCAGACAGGACAAGACATCAAATCGGGCTATGCCTCGACGATTGCCAGGTCAGACAGGTCGTAGCGAAACCGTCGCCGGTCCAACACATGCGCAGGCCCAGCGCATGTGACATCCAATGACGACATCAGTCTGGTTCCGCCAAAGTCTGCGCAGCCACCCGCACGCCCCTTACGGGCCTCAGCAAGTCAGGCGTGCAGCCGGTCGGCGGCCGGGGAGGCGGACTCCTTATTCCCCGAGCACCAGGCGCTCCAGCGCCTCCCGTGCCCGTGCGTCGGATTGCGCACGGGCCGCGATCGCGATCGCGAGCTCCCGCACCCACTCGTCGAGCGCCACCGGGCGCCGTGAGAGCACCACGCCGCGGACCTCGTTGCACACCTCGCCTTGAGGATGTCCGCCCGTCAGGTTGAGCACGAGGCGCCGCTCGCCGAGGAAGATCTCGACCCGCTCGACGCGGCCGTCGCGCCCGGCGAGCCGATCGGCCATGCCCCGCTTGCGCTCGACGGTGACGGAGCCCGACGGCAGCGCCTCCGAGAGTGTCCCGGTGAGCACCTGGGCGTAGACCTCCAGGTCGGCGGCGTCCCTGCGCAGCGCGGCCGTCAGCAGGTCGACGGAGTCTGCTTCCCCGCCGGCCTCGAACGGGAGGGGGTCGTGTGGCGAGGTCATCGCGGGGCCTCTCGTGGTGTGCGGTTGCTCCAAGTCTGCTGGGCCGGGCGCTCAGCCGTCCAGGCTGAGCACGATCGTCGGGCGCTCGATGACGTGGTCCTCGCGCAGCGGCCGCACGGCCGTGCCGATCGCGAAGAACTCGGTGGTGTGACCACCCCAGCGGTGGTTGTGCGCATTGAGCTGCACGCCGACAACGCCCTCCGCCTGGAGTTCCTCCGCCTCGTGCTGCATCCGCGCCATCGCCAGCTCACGGGCGTCGTACAGGGCCTGCGTGAACTGCTCGATCTCCACGTTCTTGCCGATGTTGGAGAACATCTGCCCCATCCGCTGGTGCGCGATGTGGTAAACGCAGGTGCCCATCACCATGCCCAGCGGGGCGTAGCCGGCGCGGATGAGCGTCCAGAAGTCCTGGCCGTTGAGGTCCGAGGTGAACGGCTGACCCTTGAGGTTGCGCCAGCTGCCTCCGTTGCCACCCGGCGCCGGGTGCTCGGCCTTGACAGCGGTGCCGATGGCGATGAACTCCGCGATGTCGCTGCCGAATTCACGGGCCTCGACGCTGAGCCGCACGCCGACGATGCCGTCCGCGCCCAACTGAGCCGCCTCCGCCTCCATGCGGGTCATCGCCAGCTCACGCGCGTGGTACATCGCCTGGCTGAGCGTGGTCAGCTCCTGGTTCTTGCCCCAGCGGCCCAGCTGGATGCCCACGTGGTAGATCGAGCTGCCCAGTACGAGGCCGATGGGCCGGAATCCCACCTCGCGCACCAGCAGGAACTCATTGACCGACAGGTCGCTGGTGAAGATCGAACCCGGCTTGCCCGGCTGCAGCTCGGCCAGCCGCCGCATCGCGTCGGCCGGCACGCCCTGGGCAGGTACGCCGGCAGGAGTGCCATCGTCGGGGTTGAAGACGGTCATGAACGGTTTCCCCTCATCGCGTATCGGTGGCGGGGCGGCGCATGGTCCGCCGGCGTCGTTCCGGGTCGAGCGGCATCACGGTGAGGGTGCGGGGCGGCTCCTTGCGTGCCGTGAAGCGGGCGACGGTGGTGCCCACCAGCGTCGCCTCAGCCACATGGTCCTCCTGCTCGTTGTTGCCGCTGCGCATGCAGGACTCGCCCCAGATGCGCAGGTCGCCCGCGGAGAGGATCACGCCGTCGCCGCCTCGCCGCCCGCTCTGCGCCCGCAGGTGCGCACGGGCGTCGGAGCGCACTGTCTGGACGAGTTCGCTCCAGCCGCTGACCTCGGTGTTGTTCCACGAGCGCGTCTGTGCGCGGGTGCCGTAGTCGTCGTGGCGTACGCCGATGGACATCCCGTACAGCAGCTCCACCGGGACCCATCCCGCGGTCACCAGCTTGGCGAACCCCTGGCCGTCGAGGTGGCAGGTGAACGGCTGCGGCGCCCGTACGGTCCCGGCCGCGCGCACCGCGGTCCCGATCACCTTGAACTCCAGGCAGTTGGGCTGCGCCACGAAAGGCGCAACCGTCAGCTGTGCCGCGACGACGCCGTCGCCACCCAGGGCCGAGCACTCCGCACTCATCCGGTCGAGGGCCGAGCGACGCGCCTGGTCGAGCACCTCGACGAGCGCGGCGGACGGGGCGCCACGTCCGGAGAGGGCGACACCCGCGGAGCCACCGCCGAAGGCGTAGCGCGCGCCCGCGTAAAGACAGTCGTGATAGCCCCAGTACCGGCCGCTGCGGCCCACGTGGTAGACGGCCGAGCCCATGACCTGGCCCACCGGTTCGAACCCCACGGCACGCAGGGCGGCGAATTCACCGGTGGACAGCGCCGAGGACCACGTCCCGCTGCTCCGCACCTCCGCGATGCGTGCGGCTGCCACCGGGGGCAGCCCCGCCCCCGTCCATTCCCCGCTCATGAGTTCCCGCCCATGGACAGCAACTTCCTGCTTCCGGCCCCGACCGAGGGCACATCGGCTCGAGTCTATGCCCGGCCGCCCGGGGCACACGCGGCAGGTGAGGGCGACGCACGCGAGCAGGCGGAGAAGCGGACGAAGGAGCTGTGTGAACCGGGGCTCCGTACGGGGGCAATGGCGTGATCGTCGGCTCGGCGGACGCCGAAGGGGGCCGACCTCCGTCCGCATCTGCGGAGACCATCATCGAGCGCATCAAGGAGCCATTACAGCGGCCATGGCGGGCGATGAGACCAGCACCGACCTGCCCGGTTCGACCCGCTCCGCTGCGCAGCTTCTGCCCGCACCGGCTACCCGCTGAGCACGTTGGCGAGTTGGGTGCGGGAGCTGATGCCGAGCTTGGGAAACGCCCGGTAGAGGTGGTGTCCCACCGTGCGCGGGCTCAGTAGCAGCTGGGTGGCGATCTCCCTGTTGGTCGCGCCGGTCGCGGCGAGCCGCACCACCTCGCGCTCCTGCGGACTCAGCCGCGCGATCGGCGAGTCCGCAGCGAGCGCCGGGTCGTGGTGCCCGCCCGCCGCCCGCAGCTCGGTCTGGGCCCGCCGCACCCACGGCCGAGCGCCCACCCGGTCGAAGCGCTCCAGCGCGGCGCGCAGCCGCTCGCGCGCGTCGAGCTTGCGGCGCTGCCGGCGCAGCCACTCGCCGAAGAGCAGCTCGGTGCGGGCCCGCTCGAAGCTGTCGTCGGCCGAGTGCAGGTCGAGGGCGGCAAGGTAGTGCTCCTCGGCCCGGGAATCCGGTCCGGCAAGGGCCCGGCAGCGGAGGAGCAGCGCGCCGACCGCGGGCTGCCGGAGGGCGTCCGCGCAGACCGCGAAGGCATCCGCGGGCGCCTTCGCCCGCTCCGGGCGGCCGGCCCGCACGGCTGCCTCGACCAGGTCGGGCAGCAGGTGGCGGGCCATCAGCGGGTGACCGGCCTCATCCCGCGCCGTCTCCAGCCGCTCCAGCGCCCGCTGGGTCTGCCCGGAGCCGAGGTCGAGCAGGCCCAGCGCCCACAGCGCGTCGGAGGTGCCCCGGCCGACGCCCCGCGGGCGGGTGTACTCCAGGGCCAGGTCGGCGAGTTCACGGGTGCGGTCCTCCTCGCCGCGGGCGGCGGACAGCACGGCGAGCAGGGCGCGCAGGTGGGCGACCCGGTGGTCGAGGTCGTAGTAGTCGGCGAGCCGCAGCGCCTCGGTGGCGTGCGCCCAGGCGTCGTCGCGCCGACCTAGCGCGAGCTCCACCTGGGCGAGCAGGTGCAGCGTGGTGGGCAGCCAGCCGCCGACGCCGCGGTCGCGGCAGTGCGCCACGGCGGCGGAGGCGGCCCGATGTGCGGTCGCGTGGTCGGCGAGCAGATGGCAGTAGTGCCCGGTCATCAGCCGGTCCATCAGGCTGACTTCGTCGCGGTCGCAGGCGGCCACCAGCTCGGCGAGCGGCCGCCGCGCGCCACGGACGTCGGGGGCAGCGGGGACGTCGGGGGCAGCGGGGACGTCGGCGGCGGCCGCATCCTCGTTCTCGTGCCGGGTGTCCTCCGCTTCGGCGAAGAGGTGCGCGGGCACCGCGAGGACCGGTAGACCGGGTGCGCGGGCCGCGATGCCGGTGATCAGCGCCGCGTCCCCGGTGGCGAACGCCGCGTGCAGCGCGTCCGTCAGCAGCACGGGGAGCTTGTCGGGGCGCTGCGCGGCGGTCGCGTCCGCGCCCTCGGCGAGGAGCCGGGCGGCCCTCGCCGGGCTGCCGAAGCCGAGCTCGACCACGGCCCGCACCCGGGCGAAGTCCGCCGCCATTCCAGGGTCCTGCAGCGGCTGCGGCACCTGGTCGGCGAGGGCGCCGCAGCGCTCGTCCTGTCCGGCCTCGCTGGCTCGCTGCGCCGCGCCGATCAGACGCCTCGCCCGCAGCGCCGGGTCCGCGGTCAGCTGAGCGGCCCGCTCGTAGGCAGCGGAGGCCGACGCCATCGCCTGCCGGCTGTCCGCCCACTCGGCGACCTGCTCCAGCTCCGCGGCCACCCGCTCGTCCGGCCCGGTTGCCGCCGCTGCCAGATGCCAGGCCCGGCGGTGCGCGTGCCCGACGCCGTCCAGCGTCTGCGCCAACGCCAGGTGCGCCGCGATCCGCTCCGCGAGCGGCGCGCTGCGGTAGGCGGCGAGCCGAACCAGCGGATGCCGGAAACGCAGCCCTGTGCCAGAGACGGCCAGCAGCCCGGCCCGCTCGGCGGGCGCCAGGTCGTCGACCGATCCCCCGGACCGGGCCGCCGCCGCCAGCACTGCGGCCAAGTCCCCGGTGTCGTCCGCGGCGGCCACCGCGAGGATCCGGCGGGTGGCCTCGGGCAGCCGGCGGATCCGCTCGGCGAGCGACTCCTGCAGCCGGCTCGGCAGCGCCGACGACACCTCTGGCAGAACCAGCGGCCCCAGTTGGCCGGACCGCTGCGCCGGGGTGAGCGCTGCTGACAGCTCCCGCAGCGCCAGCGGATTGCCTTGCGCCTGGTCGATGATCTGCTCGGCGACGTGCGGCGCGAGCCCGGGCAGCAGCGCCGCGGCCGCAGCCCGGTCGATGCCGGTGACGTGCAGGCTGGGCAGCGCCCGCCCGGTGCTGCCGGGCGAGTCGCCGCGGGCGGCGAAGAGCATCGCAACGCCCTCGGCGCGCAGCCTCCGGGCGGCGAAAGCCAGCACATCCACGGACGGCTGGTCCAGCCACTGCACGTCGTCGACGAGACACAGCAGGGGCGTGTCGGCGGCGGCCTCGGCCAGGACGGACAGCGCGGCGAGGGCGACGGTCAGCCGGTCCTGCACCGGCGCGTCGACGAGGCCGAAGACGGAGCGCAGCGCCTGGGCCTGCGGGGCGGGCAGCCGGTCGAGCACCTCAAGGACCGGCAGGAAGAGCTGGTGCAGCCCGCTGAAGCCCAGCTCCATCTCGGACTCGATGCCCTCCACACGCAGCACCTGCAGGCCCTTGGCGTGGGCGGCGGCGTGCTCGAGGAGCGCGGTCTTGCCGATGCCTGCCTCGCCATGCAGCAGCAGGGCGCCGCTCTCGCCACGCAGGGCGTCGGCGAGCATCAGCTCGATCCGCCGCAGCTCCTCGTCGCGTCCCTGCATCCGTCCCCGTCCCCCCGGATCCGCCAACCCGGCCACAGTCGGGCCTCGTTGATCGTCACTGTACGCGGACCGGGCGGGACGGACCGGGGACGAACTCGATGACGGCGACCGCTGCGCCTACGGCGCTTGCTCCTGCTCTGCCACCGGCGCCGACCAGATCATCCGGATCTGCGTGGTCCGGTAGCCGGCCCGGGCGAAGGCCGCCGCCATCGGGGCGTTCCCGGTGTCGGTGGTGGCGGTGATCAGGTCGGCGCCCGCCTCCGCATGGCTCCTGGTGACCTCGGCGAGCAGGTCGTCCACATAGCCGCGGCCACGGAACTCGGGCAGCACACCGAGGAATCCGACGTTCCGGGCGTAGGGCGTCGCGGAGGGGATCGCCAGTCCGGCGAGCCGCCCGTCCGGGCCGTACGCCAGCCGCCACCACTCCCGCTCGCCCGGGCAGCCGAGGTAGAACTCCAACTCCTCCCGAGCGGCCGCCTCCACACCCTTCGCGGCCACGTTCCGGCGGGTCTCGTCGTCCAGGCTGCCGACCGCGATCCGCCGGAACATCCCGAGGAACTCCTCGTCGGAGGCCGGGGCGAAGGTGAGCCGGCTGTCGCCCCCCGGTCGCGCATCGCTGCTGGTCCACTCCAGCCGCAACCGCTCCACCTCATGGCTGAGGCCGGCGGCCCGCGCGGCGGACCGACGCCAGGCCACCGCGTCCGCCGCCACCGCATCGTCGCGCCAACCGACCGGCAGCGTCAGGTTGTACAGCGGCGGCTTCGGCGCGCCCGCGGCGGCGAAAGCCTGCAGCCCGGCGGTGAGCAGCCCGGTCGCCACCCGGGCCCGGTCGCCCGCCGCGGGGTCGACGTGCAGGCAGTCCAGGGCGACCGGGTGGGCGCTGTCCGCCCGGCCCCACCACAGGGCGCGGGCCAGCAGCCGCCCGTCGCCGTCCTCGGCGACCCAGGTCCACTCCGGCCGGTACATCCCCTGCCCGAGCTCATCCCGGTAGCGGTCGGAGTCGATCCAGCCGACGGGTTCGGGGACCGTCACCGCGGCCACGCGTTCGAGATCGGCCCCGGTCGTGGGTCGAAACAGCATCAGTGCTCCTAGTGTCGGACGTAGCTGGTCAAGGTGGTGCCGGTGAGGAAGACCCGGGTGTCGCTGAGCAGCCAGTCGGCGGGGGCGAAGGGGGCGCGGAACAACGGGATGCCGCTGCCGGACACGACCGGGTAGCGCTTCAGCAAAAGTTCGTCGATCTCGCCCAGCAGCTGCCCGGCCAGGCTCGCCCCGCCACACAGCCAGATGCCCGCGCCCGGCTGCCGCTTGAGGCCGCGGACAAGTTCCACCGGGTTCCCCGACACCACCTCCACCTCGGGGTCGGTCCGGGGCAGGGTGGAGGAGAAGACGTACTGCCGCAGGTGTGGATAGGGGCTGGTGACGCCGATCCGCAGGGCGGGCTCGTAGGTGGCGCGGCCCATCAGGATCGTGTCGAAGACCTTGTTGGGCACGTCGGCCAGACCCAGTGCCTCGCGGGCGTGGGCGGGGATCGTCTCGGGGTACTCGCTGAGGATCGCGTCCTTCAGGTCACCGTCGAAGCCGGAGGAGTCGGTCTCCCCGTCCGGTCCGGCGATGAACCCGTCAAGACTGCAGCCGATGTAGTAGGTGAGCCGACGCATGGGCCGCCTTTCACTTCGCTGGGTGACCGTCGGGCGACCGACGAGGACAGCCCGAACCTAGGCCCCGGTCACCGCACCGGGCATCGGTCACGACGACCCAATGTGCCAGTCCGACTTGCCGGCCCTTCCCGCTGCCGTCGTCAGCCGTCGGCCTGGACAACTCCCGGATCGCGGCGGCGCTCCGGACGATCCGCCACCACAGTCAGCCAGACCCGCTCGGCAACGAGTGCCTGCATCGTCTTGGAGATGTGGTGCTCAACCGGTCCCACACCACGATCAGCGGGGCCTTCAGCAGTTGGTGAGCGCCGTCCACCAGGCGAATGTAGGCCGTCTCGCCCAGCGAGCGACGCTCGCCCTTGCGGCCGGTATGCCGACGCAGCCGGTAGCACAAACGGGCGGGCAGGCCCGGCCGGAAGCACAGCAGCCCGGCCACCGAGAGCCGTCCCCGGCCGCGGCCGGAGACCCTGACTCTCGGGGTGATGCCGCGTCGGCCCCAGGTGCGGCCCTTGGGCGGACGGCCGGTCACTCCCGCCTCGTCCTCGAAGCAGACGAACGCGCCGGTCGCCGCCCGGAGGGTTTTGCCTCCTGCCAGGTCGCCTCCCGCCAAGCGGTGATCGCGTCCTCGTCGCGTTGTCGGGCCGGGCGGGCATCTGCACGCTGCAGCCCATCCGGTGCAGCAGCCGGGTGACCCCGGAGACGCTGTAGGAGATGTGGAACTTCCGCCCGATCACCGTGCGTACCCTTGCCGCGGTCCACACCTGGTCGTCCACCCAGCCATGCGCGGCCGGCCCCTCGTCGAGCCACGCTGCGAGCTTGGCCTGCAGGTGGGGGCCGAGCCGGCAGCCGTAGCCGGAGGGACCTCTGGAACGCAGCGCCTCGCGTCCGTCCGTCCTCCAGGTACGGCGCCACTGGTAGACCGACTTCTCGCTCACCCGTAACTCCCGGGCAGCGCACGCGACTTCCACGCCCTCCTCGAAGAGGTCAACGGCCCGCATCCGCACCCCTTCGCGGCGCCTGCGCTGCTCGGCGGTCAGCCCGCCCCCGTCCGGATACCGCATACCTCCCGCGTACCAGCCCGGACGCATCGCGTCACCGGTCCCGACACGGATCCGGACCCCGAAACGCCGAAGTCAGTAAAAGCTGTCATTGATCGGCAGCAGCCGCCGTTGGGGGCCGGTGGCATGTCCAAGACGCTGGATCGGCCAGGCGCGTCCTCCCGCAGCAAGCCCAGTCCGGCACCCTGAAGAAGCTCACTTCCCCCCAGCCGCAGGCATCACGGTGGGCTCCGCGAAGAACTGCCAGATCGAGATCACGGCAATGACCTGGGCGATGAGGTAGGCGACCTGCAGGGAGTAGTAGCGCATCTGGGAGACGGACAGGAGGAGACCCAGACGACTCTGCCAGTAGCGGCGTTCACCGGAGAAGGTGTCGAGGTCGAGCGCGATTCCGGTGACGGTGAGGACGACCAGCATCGTCGACGTATAGAGGGCATGGTTTGCGAAGCCTTCCTGGGTGAACCAGCCGCCCAGTCCATCCAGGCCGACCGGGAACGGGCAGGCCGGGTGTCAGGGCGAAGCGGGCGCCGCGGACGCCGTTGGCCCACCAGTCGTCCCGTGGTCCTAGTGCCAGGGACGCATCGACCACCGACACCTTCGCGGGAAGCCGCTCGCCTGCCGGGGAACCGCTCACAGGCCAGTCGTGCAGCCCGTCCAACTCCGCTTCCAGGTTCTTGCGTTCGGGTCGGCTGTCGTCCAGGAGCCCTTGGTCGAGGCGGCGGAGTATTGCGTGGGTCTCCCTGTAGTTCCGGGACTTTTCCAGCAGAGTCGCTCGGGCACTGGGGCCGATGACTGTGGCCAGGGGCCGCCCGGAGGCCTCCAGGGGCTGGGCCAGAACGGCGCTGCGGGCGGGGATCGCCACCACTCCGTACAGGGCCAGCAAGTACAGAGGTATCCAGATGACCTGGACAAGTCCGTTGTTCACGTAATGGCCGTCGTCGAGGCCGACTGCGAGAGGGAAGAAGGCAAGGAACAGCAGGCGGTCCGCCCAGTCGTCCAGGGGCGACGTCGAAGATGGCACCGACGGGGCCGCTGGGGTGGCGCGCCAGGTACGGAGCACGGCGAGCACGGCGAGGCTGGTCAGGATCCACGCGTGATCGAGGATCAACTCCTGGCCGTCGGAGGCGGAGTGCACCGCTTCCCAGAGAAAGTTGAGCCGGTGGTCGGTTCCGTACTCGAGGCTTCCGCGGTCGCTGAGCCAGGTGGCACGCTGCCAGTTCTGCTCCTCCACGAGCGCGAAGCAGACAGCCGTGAACACGGTCCACACGAGGACCGCGGGCACGGCGAGGCGCAGTTGCAGAACCCGGTCCCGCCCGGGGAAGCGGCGGCTCTGCGGGAGCAGCCCCCCGTCGACGGCGAGCCGCCAGGCCACCGCGACGCAGCCGAGCAGGGTGAGCGCCATGAGACAGCAGGAGGCCGTGGTCTGAGCGGCGAGTGCGCCGCCCGACGCTTCGTAGGTGTCTGCCCAGCGTGACGGGCGCAGGCCGAACCACTGCGGCATGCTCATCGTCGCCGCTGGCGGGACGGCCAGCAGCGCACCCGCCGCCCAGAACCGCCAGGCTGGTCGGGCGAAGGAGAACAGCACGGCGACGGCCCCGAGGGCGAAGGCGTCTCCAAGGAGGATGTTCTGATCCGGCCACGACCATGCCAGGTCGTGCCTCTCCTCGTACCGAAGGATCACGTCGTCCGTATGGGCCAGCACGAAGAGAACGACGGCCGCGGGGGCCCACACGGCAAGATTGCGCAGAGTACGACGCTGGATGCCACTGGGAGCCGCGGAGCGCCGGCGATACAGGAGGACCGCGACGAGCAGCAACGCGGACAGCGTCGCCACCCACAGCAGGGCACCGAGCCGGTCGAGTCCCACGGCGATCAGACGATCGCGGTCCATGACCGAGTCGGCACGGGACGAGGCCGTGTGATGGCCGGCGGCGTGCAGGGGCAGGAGGGCGATCGGACCGACGGGGCACCACCACATGCGTGGCCAGGGCCGGTGTGCCGGGGGCGCGGTGGTGTGGCCGAGGTGTCGCAGTACCGGTTCGGTGATGGTGTCCTGTATCCAGCCGAGGACTTCGAGCAGCTTCTGGCCCGACACCTTCGCGTTGCCGCCCAGCCGGTGCTCCGACCGGTCCACGGACCGGTCGGCCTATGGCAGCCTCATCGGCTCTGTCTGGTGACCAAGCTCCATCTGTCCCAGCCCATGCCAAGAGCCCCCCGGAAGACCGAGGGCTCGGGGGCTGATGTCAACGCTGTGGCTGACACCAGTTGTTGACATCAACGGGGGCCGACAACGCAGGATCGGACCAGACAAGACAAGACGTCAAATCGGGCTATGCCTCGACGATTGCCAGGTCAGACAGGTCGTAGCGAAACCGTTGCCGTTCCATCGGAAGTCCCCCACAGCGAGCGCATAGTGTGTGATGCCGTTCCAAGGAGCCCTGACGTCACGTGGGATCACCTGCGTCGAGCGTGACATCACGGCCGCAGCACCCGATTCGTTCAGTTCACCCCAGGGGGAGTAAGAGCATGCGATCCATAAGGCCGTTCGTCACCGTCCGCCGGGAGAGGGGGGCCCGCCGCAGAACCTCCCCCGCTCTCGCCGCCGTTGCCCTCGCGTCGGCGCTGGCGCTCACCACCACCGCCTGCAACTCGGGCAACGACAAGGCGGACGGCCAGGCCTCCGCCGCTTCCTCGGCGACTGACACCGGCAGCAGCGGCGACGGCAAGATCAAGATCCCGGACGACATCAAGAACAAGCTCAAAGAGCACGGGTTCGACATCGACAAGTGGAAGCACGGGGCCTGGAAGAACTGGAACAAGGACGACTGGCTGCGCGAGGCCGACGACTTCATCAACCCGATCATCAAGGGCCTGTGGAACCCGGACCGGATGCGGAAGGCCAACGACCCGGACAAGGGCGTCGACAACAACGACCTCTCCGGCGACCAGGGGGTGACCGACCCGACGCCGGCAGCAGTGCAAGCGAAGGCCGTGGCGCCTACGTACCACGCCAACGCGGCGGCGTCCGGGAAGGTGTTCTTCGACTCCCCCGAGGGCACGATGGTCTGCTCGGCGACGGTCGTGGAGGACCCGGCCCACCCCGGCAAGTCGAACCTCGTGTGGACGGCGGGCCACTGCGTGCATGCCGGCAAGAAGGGCGGCTGGTACCGCAACATCGCGTTCGTGCCGTCGTACAACAACGCGGGCAAATCGGCCGCCCAGCTGCAGAACGCCACCAAGGAGGAGGCCGCCCCGTACGGCGTGTGGTGGGGTGACTGGGCGCAGACCTCTCAGCAGTGGATCGAGACGGGCGGCGAGACCGGCGGTGACGGTGCCTCGTACGACTACGCCGTCATCCATGTGACGCCGGAGAAGGGCGGCAACGGCAAGTCGCTGGAGGAGACGGTCGGTTCGGCACTGCCCGTCGACTTCAACGCTCCGGCCGTGCCGAAGGTTCTCAGCATCACCGCGACCGGTTACCCGGCCGCCGCGCCGTTCGACGGCCAGAAGATGTTCCAGTGCACGGACAAGCCGGGACGGCTGTCGATGAAGACCTCCGACCCGACGATGTACCGCATCGGCTGCACCATGACCGGCGGTTCGTCCGGCGGCGGCTGGGTCACGACGGGCTCGGACGGCAAGCCGGCACTGGTGTCCAACACCTCGATCGGCCCGGTGACTTCGGGCTGGCTGGCCGGACCGCGCCTGGGCGCCGTGGCCAAGGGTGTGTACGACTCGGTCAGCAAGAAGTTCGCCGGTCAGTAGAGAGCAACGGAGAGCAGGAAGTGCCGGGCGACCGGCACCCCTGCTCGTGCTGAAGGCCCGCCCCTCGGTGGGTGCTTTCCAGGGGCCGTCGCAACACGTGGTCGTGTTGATCAGGCCGCGAGCGGTTTGTGCAGGCGCTCGGCCGGGGTTTCCCAGCCGAGCGTTTTGCGTGGGCGCCCGTTGAGTTCGGCGGCGACGGCGTCCAGGTGGTCGCGGGTGTGGGCGGCAAGGTCGGTGCCCTTGGGTGACTCTGTGTTTGTCGAGCTGGTCGGGATGTCGGTGGCGAGGGTGAAGGCGCCGTGAGTGCCCGTCTTGGAGCCCTGGTTCCAGGTCAGGGACCGCATGAGGTGGGACGGCAGGGTCTGGACCGTGGTGAGCAGAGCCTCGCGGACGCTCTCGGCGCCGTGGTCGCCGGGCAGGTGCAGGAGCATGACGTGACGGGTGGCGCGTTCGGTCAGGGTGGCGATGGCCGGCTTCCCGTCCTTGCCGATGATGAGGTCGCCCTCCCGGTGTCCGGGCACGGCCCGGTCCTCGGCCTCGGCGGGCCGTTCGCTGATCATGACCATGGGGGTGGTGAACCGTGGCCGGCGCTGCTGGGCCTGGCGGCGTGGCCTGCGCCGGGCGCGGCCGGTGCGCAGGGTGCGGGCCGGTTCGCGGCGCAGTTCGCCCCGGCCCTGGACGTGGAGGGCCTGGTGGACGGTCTCGTGGACCACGTGCATCTGCGGCCGGTCGGGGACGTGTGGCCGCAGAGCCTGGCAGATCTGCTCGGGGCTCCACCGCAGATGCAGGCGGTCCTGGACGACATCGCGCAGTTCGGGTTCTGGCCGGTCTTCCCCGGCTCGGGGCAGGGGTCGGCGGGCATCGGCACGGGCCCGGGCGGCGTGCGGGCGGTACTGGCCGTTCGCCGGGTGCCGGTTGCGGCGGATCTCCCGGCTGTTGGTGGACGGGCTGCGGCCCAGCTCGGCGGCGATCGCCCGGACCGTCGCCTTCTCCCTCAGCCGGTCGGCTCTGTGGAACGGTCGGACTCGCGCAGGTACCGGGACGGATCAGAGGGCGGCACCACCGCATTGCCCGGTCGTGCCGCCCTCTGATGACGGTCGGCGTTGCGGCCGTTGCGCCACCGGCGCCCCGGTCTTCTCGTTGATGCCGACGATCCGGCACGCCTCTTTGTTGCTCAGGCCCTGCTGCATGAGCTGGGAGTATGCCTCCCGCTCACGCAACAGCCGCTTACGCCCCTGAGCCACCGTCCGGATCTCCCGGATCTTGAAGTCCATCGCATCCCCTGGACCGGGGTGTTGCGACGACCACTTAGAAGGGAAGGTGCAAGGGGACGGGCCTTCGGCGATTCTCGATTCCGCGGGAATGCAGTCCCGCGGCTCAGACGGCCTGTGCCGGGACGTACGGCGCGAGGTCCGCCGCCAGTTCCTCGTGCACCCGTGCCTTGAGCAGCGTGCCCTCCGGGGTGTGCTCCTCGGAGATCACTTCGCCCTCGTCGTGCGCGCGGGCGACCAGCTTGCCGTGGGTGTACGGCACCAAGGCCTCGACCTCGACGGACGGCCTGGGCAGCTCGTTGTCGATGAGGGCGAGCAGCTCCTGGATGCCCTTGCCGGTGCGGGCCGAGACGGCGATGGAACGCTTCTCCATCCGCATGAGCCGCTGGAGGGTCAGCGGGTCGGCCGCGTCCGCCTTGTTGATCACGACGATCTCGGGTACGTCGGTGGCGCCGACGTCCCTGATCACCTCGCGTACTGCGGCCAGCTGCTCCTCCGGCGCCGGGTGCGAGCCGTCGACCACGTGCAGGATCAGGTCGGACTCGCCGACCTCCTCCATGGTGGAGCGGAACGCCTCGACCAGGTGGTGCGGCAGGTGCCGTACAAATCCGACGGTGTCGGCCAGCGTGTACAGGCGGCCGCTTGGGGTCTCCGCCCGGCGGACGGTCGGGTCCAGGGTCGCGAACAGGGCGTTCTCGACCAGGACGCCCGCGCCTGTGAGGCGGTTGAGCAGGGAGGACTTGCCGGCGTTGGTGTAGCCGGCGATGGCGACGGACGGCACCCTGTGGCGCTTGCGCTCCTGTCGCTTGATCTCGCGGCCGGTCTTCATCTCCGCGATCTCCCGGCGCATCTTCGCCATCTTCTCGCGGATCCGTCGCCGGTCCGTCTCGATCTTGGTCTCACCGGGACCACGGGTGGCGAGGCCGCCGCCCTTGCCGCCGCCCATCTGCCGGGACAGCGACTGACCCCAGCCGCGCAGCCTCGGCAGCATGTACTGCATCTGCGCCAGCGCGACCTGCGCCTTGCCCTCACGGGACTTGGCATGCTGGGCGAAGATGTCGAGGATCAGGGCCGTACGGTCGATGACCTTGACCTTGACGACGTCTTCGAGGTGGATGAGCTGGCCCGGGCTGAGTTCACCGTCGCAGATGACAGTGTCCGCGCCCGTTTCGAGAACGATGTCCCGCAGCTCGTAGGCCTTGCCGGAGCCGATGTAGGTGGCGGCGTCGGGCTTGTCGCGGCGCTGGATCACGCCGTCGAGCACCAGCGCGCCCGCGGTCTCCGCGAGGGCGGCGAGCTCAGCGAGGGAGTTCTCCGAGTCCTGCACGGTCCCCGTGGTCCAGACGCCGACGAGCACGACGCGCTCCAGGCGGAGCTGGCGGTACTCGACCTCGGTGACGTCCTCAAGTTCGGTGGAGAGGCCCGCCACACGGCGCAGAGCCGCCCGCTCGGAGCGGTCGAACTGGTCGCCGTCCCGCTCTCCGTCGATCTCGTGGCTCCAGGCGACGTCCTCTTCCATCAGGGCATCGGCCCGAAGCCGCTCGGGGGAGGTGTGCGCGAAGCGCTCAGTGTCCTGGGAAGGGGATGAAGAGGAGGTCATTGGATCCTTACGTCGATGGGGATTCCGGTGCGGCGGTCGCGACAGCAATCACTGTGCACAACGTACGAGTACCCCGGGAGATTCCCGCGACCCGTGCCGCGCCGACCCGAAGATGGTCGCACGGCACGGCCCGTCCGGGCATCGCCTTATTCTCATCGCTTCATTTCGCGGATTTCCCAGCCTGCGCGCCGGGCGCGGCCGGCTTCCAGTCCGGGTGACCGGGCATCGGCGGGGTCTTCTCGCCGTACAGCCAGCCCTTGAAGAAGCCGCTCAGGTCGCGCCCCGAGATCTGGGAGGCGAGCCGTTCATAGTCGGCGGTGGTGGCCGTGCCGTCGCGGTGGAGGTTCACCCAGGACCGTTCCAGGCGCTCGAAGGCGGGGCGGCCGATCTCCTGGCGCAGGGCATAGAGCGCGAGCGCGGCTCCGTCGTAGACGTTCGGCCGGAAGATGCTGATCTTCTGACCGGGGTCGGGCGCCTTGGGCGCGGCCGGCGGGCCACCGGCGGCGCGCCAGCCGTCGGAGGCGGCGTATGCGGCCTTCATGCGCGTCTCCATCGGCTTGTGGCCCACCTCCTCCGCGTACAGCGCCTCGTACCACGTGGCGTGCCCTTCGTTGAGCCACAGGTCGGACCAGGTCTGAGGACTGACGCTGTCGCCGAACCACTGGTGGGACAGCTCGTGCACCATGATCGACTCGACGTACCACTTGGGGTAGGTGTGGCCGGTGAAGAGCTCTCTCTCGAAGAGAGAGAGCGTCTGTGTCTCGAGTTCGAAGCCGGTGGACGCCTGCGCCATGAGCAGGCCGTACGTCTCGAAGGGGTAGCGGCCGACCTTGCTCTCCATCCAGGCGATCTGGTCGGGGGTCTTGGCGAGCCACGGTCCGAGCTCATTGGCGTCCTTGGTGGGCACGACGTCGCGTACGGGCAGGTGGTGCGGCCCGGTGCGGTGCAGCACGGTGGAGCGGCCGATGGACACCTGGGCGAGCTCGGTGGCCATGGGGTGTCGGGTGCGATACGTCCAGGTGGTGGACGTGCCGCTGTGCTCCACGCCGGTCGGCAGGCCGTTGGCCACGGCGGTGTAGCCGTTGGGGGCGGTGATCCGGATGGTGAACAGCGCCTTGTCGGAGGGGTGGTCGTTGCACGGGAACACCAGGTGTGCGGCATCGGCCTGGTTGGCCATGGCGAGCCCGTCCTCGGTGCGTACCCAGCCGCCGTCCTGGTCCTTGGCGGCCACGGGGTCGCTGGTGTGCCGCACGGTGATCCGCGTCCAGGTGTCCCGGGGCAGCGGCCTGGCGGGCGTGACGACGAGGTCGTCACCCGCGCTGGTGAACGTGGCCGGCTCACCGTTGACCTTGACCGACTCGACCTTGCCGTGCGCGAAATCGAGGTTGAGCCGGGCCAGGTCCGTGGTCGTCCGGGCGTAGATCGTGGTGGTCGCCTGGAGCGGCTTGCTGTTGGTGCCGGGATAGGTGAAGGCGAGGTTGTACGACTGCACGTCGTATCCGGGGTTGCCGAGGTCCGGGTAGAGGCGGTCGCCGATGCCCAGGGGTGCCGGGGGCGAGCTCGCGGCCAGGAGGCAGACGGAGACGGCGGAGGCGAGCAGCGCGGTCGCCTTCAGGCGGCCGGGGGTCCGGGGAGGGCGGCGGAACCGAGCCGCGATGCCGGGACGCGGGCCGTCGGGTCGTTGGGCCTGGGAGCGCGGGGTGAGCAGCATGGATCACGGCTATCAGCGCGCGCGTGCCGGACGGCGACGACTCGCGTTCGGCCCACCCGAATGGGTAGGTCTGGGGTGCGGGTGTACGTCTCAGGCGCCAGGGGGCGCGCGCCTGAGGGCTCACACCCCCGGCGTCTGCGCCCGGCTCACGTCGTAGACCCCGGGTACGTTCCGCATCGCCCGCATCAGCGCGGGCAGGTGGGCCGCGTCCGGAAGTTGGAGTGTGTACGTGTGGCGGACGCGCTGCTGGGTCGGGGGTTCGACGGTCGCGGACACGATCTCGGCGCCTTCGAGGGCCATCGCTTCCGTCAGGTCCGCCAGCAGATGGGGGCGGACGAACGATTCGGCGAGCAGCGTGACCCGGCACTCGATGGTGTCCCCCCAGCGCACGTCGACTTCCGCGCGCCCCCCGCTCTTCATGCGCTCCACTGCGGCGCACTCGACGCGGTGGACGGTGACCACACCGCCCCGTACGGCGAAGCCGGTCACCTCGTCGGGCGGTACGGGCGTGCAGCAGCCGGCGAGGCGTACGGTCGCGCCGGGCTGGTCGACCGTGATGTCGGCGGTGGTGGGGCGGGAAGTCGCTCCCTCGGCGGCGGGCCGGGGAGCGGCCGAGAGCTCCTCGTCGGACTCGTACACCCGCTCCCGCTCCTCCTCCTGCACCTCCTCGTGCGTCGGGTGCGCCGCGAGCCACCGC
Organism: Streptomyces guryensis; assembly: GCF_021261325.1. GTDB lineage: Bacteria > Actinomycetota > Actinomycetes > Streptomycetales > Streptomycetaceae > Streptomyces > Streptomyces guryensis. The sequence goes on from NZ_JAJSBI010000039.1 coordinate 17,558, forward strand.
TGGATGGCGATACGGGCAGCAGGCGTATGAGCGTGCTCCAGCCACTCCCTGGAGGGCTCGGAGGCCGGGTCCTGACCCATGAGGAGCTGGACCGTGTCGCCGTCCCTCAGGACCGTACTCAGCGTCGCCAGGCGGCCGTTGACGCGGGCGCCGATGCACGCGTGCGCGTCCTCGCCGTACTGGGCGTATGCGGCGTCGACGCAGGTGGCGCCCTCGGGCAGGCCGAGCGTGCCGCCGTCGGGACGGAAGACGGTGATCTCTCGGTCCTGGGCGAGGTCCTCGCGGAGAGTGGACCAGAACGTGTCCGGGTCGGGCGCGGCCTCCTGCCAGTCGAGGAGGCGGGACAACCAGCCGGGCCGGGTGGGGTCGACGCGCTCGCCGTCGGCCGGAGCGTGCTCCTCCGGAGGAGGAGCGTAGGGATTGCCGAGCGCGACGACGCCCGCCTCGGCGGCCTTGTGCATCTGGTGGGTGCGGATGAGGACTTCGGCGACCTGGCCGTCCGCGCGGGCGACCGCGGTGTGCAGGGACTGGTACAGGTTGAATTTCGGGACGGCGATGAAGTCCTTGAACTCCGAGACCACGGGTGTCATACAGGTGTGCAGTTCGCCCAGGACGCCGTAGCAGTCCGCGTCCTCGTTCACCAGCACCAGCAGACGGCCGAAGTCGCAACCGCGCAGCTGGCCGCGCTTGCGGGCGATGCGGTGGACGGAGACGAAGTGCCGCGGCCGGATGACGACTTCGGCCGGGATGTCGGCGTCGCGCAGCACACCTCGTACCTCGTCGGCGATCTCGGCGAGCGGGTCGTCGGCGCGGGAGGCGTTGTCGACGATCAACTCCCGCGTGTGCTCGTACTCTTCGGGGTGGAGAATCGCGAAGACCAGGTCCTCCAGTTCGGTCTTCAGCGCCTGGACGCCGAGCCGCTCGGCGAGCGGGATGAGGACGTCGCGGGTGACCTTGGCGATGCGTGCCTGCTTCTCCGGACGCATGACACCGAGGGTGCGCATGTTGTGCAGCCGGTCGGCGAGTTTGATCGACATCACGCGGACGTCGCTGCCGGTGGCGACGAGCATCTTGCGGAAGGTCTCGGGCTCCGCGGCGGCGCCGTAGTCGACCTTCTCCAACTTCGTGACGCCGTCGACGAGATAGCGGACCTCCGAACCGAACTCCTCGCCGACCTGATCGAGGGTCACATCCGTGTCCTCGACGGTGTCGTGGAGCAGAGAGGCCGTCAAAGTCGTGGTCTCCGCGCCGAGTTCGGCGAGGATCAGCGTCACGGCGAGCGGGTGCGTGATGTACGGCTCGCCGCTCTTGCGCATCTGGCCGCGGTGCGAGGACTCGGCCAGCACGTAGGCGCGGCGCAGGGGTTCGAGGTCGGCGCTGGGGTAGTGGGCCCGGTGGGCGTCGACGACATGGCTGATGGCGCTGGGCAGCCGGTCACGGGTGGCGGGGCCGAGCAGGGCGGCACGGCCGAGGCGGCGCAGGTCGATCCGCGCCCGCCAGCGCGCCGCCGGGCCTGTTACCGGACCTGGGGTCGCGGGATTCGTGGCCTCCGCACTCATGGGCACCTCCGGCTGCGTGGACCGGCGGACGGGGTGCCCCATGGCGGACACGGCTCAGGGGATGGCAACGGTCCCCCGTCCAGGCCGGTGCTTGATGCTACCGAGCCCATCACGTGCGGCTGACCGCCTCTCGCCGAGCGTGAAACGGATCACCCATTCGAGCGACGGTCTGCAGGTTTACGGTTTCGCGCCATGCGACACGAGGCCGCCCATGATTTCGAACGCGCGGTTCTCGCCCCGGAGATACTCCTGTGCGTCCTCCGGCACACAGGCCTCGGATCCCAAGCCACCGCCCCGTTCAGCGAACGAAGGTTTCCAGCCACTCGGGTTCGATTTCGCCCTCCGCGACGATCACTGCGGGGCCGGTCATCTCGATCTCGCCGTCGGGCTGTTCGGTGATGACCAGGGTCCCGCCGGGCACATCGACGGTGTACGTCGCCGGGTCCCCGGTGACGGCGGGGTCGGCGCCGTCCCGGCGGGCGGCGGCCACGGCGACGGCGCACGCGCCCGTGCCGCACGAGCGGGTCTCGCCCGCGCCGCGCTCGTGCACACGCAGGGCGACGTGCCGGGGGCCGCGGTCGACCACGAACTCCACGTTCACGCCGTCCGGGTAGGCGGAGGCCGGGCTGAACGGCGGTGGTGAGTACAGGGTGCCGGCGTGTGCGAGGTCGTCGACGAACGCGACCGCGTGCGGGTTGCCCATGTTCACGTTCCGCGCGGGCCAGCTGCGCTCGCCGACGCTCACCGTGACGTCCCCTTCCGGGAGGCGCGCCCGGCCCATGCCGACGGTGATGTCACCGTCCTTCGCGATGTGCGCGCTCTTCACGCCCCCGCGCGTGGCCACCGCGAGGTCGCCCTCGCCGACGTATCCGGCGCGCTGGAGGTAGCGCGCGAACACCCGCACGCCGTTGCCGCACATCTCCGCGATCGAGCCGTCGCCGTTGCGGTAGTCCATGAACCACTCGGCCTCGGCGGCCATGTGCCGCGCCTCGGGGTGCGCGGCGGACCGCACCACGTGCAGCAGGCCGTCACCGCCGATGCCCGCGCGGCGGTCGCACAGGGCGGCGACGGCGGTCGGGGGCAGGTCGATGGAGTTCTCGGGGTCCGGCACGATCACGAAGTCGTTCTCCGTGCCGTGACCCTTGAGGAAGGCGATCCGCGTGCGCGTGCTCATTCCTCGATCGTAAGGGACCACCCCGCTGGGAGTGACAGACGGAGGGGTGGTGAGTCCGCTCGGGCCGGTGGGGCGCGCCCACGCGGCGGCGCCGCATGTCGACACAGCCCCGCGCCCCTTTCAGGGGCGCTCTAGCGGAGCCTTGCCACGCGCCACACGGCGAGCACTACAACCGCGGCGACGACCACGACGTATGCCAGGACGACCCGCCAGTCCGGTCGGCGGCCGGAGCCGCGCTGCGGCAGGCCAGGGCCCGTGTAACCCACCCGGCGGGCGGCCATCATGCCCCAGCCGGCCGCGCAGGAGCAGATCAGCAGGCCCAGCATGGCGATGACGGCGCCGCTGTCGCCGAAGTCGAAGGCGAGCGGAAAGGCGAACATCAGGGAGCCGACCGCGGCCAGGGCGACGATGGGGGCGAGCTGCCAGATGCGCAGACGGCGCTGCGGGCGCAGCTCGACCTCGACCTCCGGGCCACCGGCGAACAGCTCGTCGGGCTCGGGTCCGTCGTCGGTCACTCCGCCCTGAGTCTCATCGGGCCCGTCCGGGCTCAGACGGTGCTCGTCCTGCTCCGGTTCACCGCTCTCGACGGTGAGGGGCTCGGTGCCTTGTGCGGTGTCGCGAGGGCCGGCCTCCATCGCCACGCGCCCTCCCAACTAGGACTCCACTTGGTCGATCGAAGCTCGATGATGGCACGGCGCCGGAGGCCGGAACGGCGGCCGGAGCGTCCCGATGCCATGACGTGATCAGGCTGTGACCGGTCGTTCGACCAACGCCAGCGCCCGCTGCGGAAGTTCTGTGAGATCCGCCGCAGCCCCGCTCAGCCAGTGCACCCGCGGGTCGCGCCGGAACCAGGAATCCTGGCGGCGCGCGAAGCGCTTGGTGGCGCGCACGGTCTCGGCCCGCGCCTCCGCGTCGGTGCACCCACCGGCCAGCGCCGCGAGCACCTGCTGGTAGCCGAGCGCGCGGGCCGCCGTACGCCCCTCGCGCAGGCCCTGCGCCTCCAGCGCGCGCACCTCGTCCACGAGCCCGGCGTCCCACATCCGGTCGACCCGGCGGGCGATGCGCTCGTCGAGTTCGGGGCGGGCCACGTCGACGCCGATCTGGACGGTGTCGTAGACCGAGTCATGACCGGGGAGGTTGGCGGTGAAGGGCTGACCGGTGATCTCGATCACTTCGAGGGCCCGGACGATACGGCGGCCGTTGCTGGGCAGGATCGCCTGCGCCGCCTCGGGGTCCGCGGCGGCCAGTCTGGCGTGCAGCGCGCCGGAGCCGCGCAGCGCGAGTTCCTCCTCCAGTCGGGCCCTGACCTCGGGGTCGGTGCCGGGGAACTCCAGGTTGTCGACCGCGCCGCGGACGTAGAGGCCGGAGCCGCCGACCAGGATCGGCCAGCGGCCTTCGGCGAGCAGGCCGTCGATCTTGGCGCGAGCGAGCTTCTGGTACTCGGCGACGGAGGCCGTGACCGTCACGTCCCAGATGTCGAGGAGGTGGTGCGGGATACCGCCGCGCTCCTCGGGCGTCAGTTTGGCGGTGCCGATGTCCATCCCCCGGTAGAGCTGCATGGAGTCGGCGTTGACGACCTCGCCTCCGAGCTGCCGGGCAAGGAAAACGCCCAGATCAGACTTTCCGGCTGCGGTCGGTCCGACGACGGCGATGACTCGGGGGGCGGGGGGTGCGGTGCTCACCGCACCAGTCTCGCAAACCCCGGGGGCACTCCTCGAACGAGTTACGTGACGGCACAGGTGCCGGGTCGTTGCCCGTTGCGAGGTTCTCGCCGCCGGTTTCGGGGGGCGGCGACCCGGGCGGCGCAAACGGGCGCACCGGACGACGCGGGATTTCACCCGCACAAGTAACGTATGGAGTGGATATGGGCGTTTTCGCACGACTTCTGCGGAGGTCGAAGGCTACGGAGGAGGCGTCAACCGCCGAGGCTCAGGCCGACACACCGACGGCCGAGCCCGCGACGGAGGGGGCGGCAGAGGCGAAGGGGTCGGCCTCGGCCGAGGAGCCCACCGAGGGCGATCCGGAGGCGACGGAGGCCGCCGAGGCCGCCTCCGGTGAGAGCGTCGAGATCCCCAAGCAGCAGTCCGCCGAGGAGGCGGCCGACCGCGACGCGGGCGAGGACGCCCGCACGTAGCCGCCGCGTGCGCGAGTGAGCCGAAGGGGCGTGCCGAGCCCCGGGAACAACGGAAGGTGGACCATGGGTCTCCTGAACAACCTGAAAGCCAAGCTCAACCCGGCCAAGGACAAGGTCTCCGGCCTCGCGCAGCAGCACGGGGACAGGATCACGCACGGTCTCGACAAGGCCGCGAAGGTCGTCGACGAGAAGACCAAGGGCAAGTACAGCGACAAGATCCACACCGGGACCGGCAAGGCCAAGGGCGCCATGGACCGACTCGCGCACAAGGACGGCACGGGGACGGCCGGGGGCACGACCGCACCGCCAAGTTCCACGCCGCCTGCTTCCTGAACGGCACGGCACACCGGCGGACGGCCGCGGGGCCCGAGGGCTCCCGGCCGTCCGCCGTTTACCGGCGCCTCTACGACCAGGTCGCGACCATGTACCCCACGCCGTACGGCGCGTCCTCATACAGCAGTGCGCCTGCGAGGCTCATGCCCTCGGCCGCGCCCGCAAGGACCTGCCAGGGTGCTCGGCCCGATGCCTTCAGCTCGGACGCCAACTCGGTGTCCAGAGCCTTGAGGGCCGCCACGTCCGCCGCTCCCAGCGCCCGCGCGACCTCCGCGTCGAAGGGTGCCGCGCGCTCGTCGAGGTAACCGGGGGCCTTGAGCGTGCGGCAGGCACTGGCGTCGCCCATGACCAGCAGCGCCACCCGCTCGGCCCCGGCGGCGATTTCCCTTCCGACTTGAATACACCGCTCGGATGCCAGAGGTTCCCCCACGCCGAGTCCCTCGATCGGGGCGTCGGACCAACCAGTGCGCTCCAGCAGCCACGCGGCCACTGCCAGCGAGGGCGGAAGCGACCGCTCCGACGCCGCCGGGGCCCGGTCTTCGGGCGCGACGGCCTCGGCCCGGCCGAGCCGTACGTCCATGTCGACGCCGAAACCACGGAAGGAGCCCCGCGTGCCTTCCGGATACACGCCTCGGCCACTCTGCTCCGCGGGTCCGACCACGACGAGCCGGTCGGGGCGGGCGGCCGCGAGCACACCGAGCGCGTCCGTGCAGGCGGCACGCGCGGCGTCCAGTTCGGCGGCGGCACCCGCGGCGACCTCGGGCACGAGCAGCGGCGGGCAGGGGCATACGGCGGCGACGACAAGCATGATCGGCAGGGTAACCCCGCCGACTGCCGGCGGACACCGCGCCGGGTGGACAGGTCAGTCGCAGCCGCAGCCGCTTCCCGTCGCGACCGGCAGCGGCTCGGGCACGCCGATCTTCGGCAGGCCCAGCAGGACGCCCGACGGCTTCGCCGCCTCGGCCGCGTTGCGCTTCTCCCAGGCGTCCCCCGCGCGCGTGCGGCGCACGTCGAGGACGGCGCCCTCGGCGAGGAGGTGGTGCGGGGCCGCGTACGTTATCTCGACCGTGACCACGTCGCCGGGACGCACCTCCTGCCCGGGCTTGGTGAAGTGGACCAGGCGGTTGTCGGGGGCGCGGCCGGAGAGGCGGTGGGTGGCGCCGTCCTTGCGGCCCTCGCCCTCGGCGACCATCAGCTCCAGGGTGCGGCCGACCTGCTTCTTGTTCTCCTCCCAGGAGATCTCCTCCTGGAGGGCGACGAGACGCTCGTACCGCGCCTGGACGACCTCCTTCGGGATCTGGTTCTCCATGGTCGCGGCCGGGGTGCCGGGGCGCTTGGAGTACTGGAAGGTGAAGGCCTGCGCGAACCGCGCCTCACGGACGGCGTGCAGGGTCTGCTCGAAATCCTCCTCGGTCTCACCCGGGAAGCCCACGATGATGTCGGTGGTGATCGCGGCGTGCGGGATGGCGGCCCGCACCTTCTCGATGATCCCGAGGTAGCGCTCCTGCCGGTACGAGCGGCGCATCGCCTTCAGGACCGTGTCCGAGCCGGACTGCATCGGCATGTGCAGCTGGGGCATCACGTTCGGCGTCTCCGCCATCGCCGCGATCACGTCGTCCGTGAAGTCGCGCGGGTGCGGGGAGGTGAAGCGGACGCGCTCCAGGCCCTCGATCCTTCCGCAGGCGCGCAGCAGCTTGCTGAATGCCTCACGGTCACCGATGTCGGAGCCGTACGCGTTGACGTTCTGTCCGAGCAGCGTGATCTCGGAGACGCCCTCGGCGACCAGAGCCTCGATCTCGGCGAGGATGTCGCCGGTACGACGGTCCTTCTCCTTGCCGCGCAGGGCCGGGACGATGCAGAAGGTGCAGGTGTTGTTGCAGCCGACGGAGATCGACACCCACGCCGCGTACGCGCTCTCACGCCGCGTCGGCAGGGTGGAGGGGAACGCCTCCAGGGACTCGGCGATCTCGACCTGGGCCTCTTCCTGCACGCGCGCGCGTTCCAACAGGACCGGCAGCTTGCCGATGTTGTGCGTGCCGAAGACGACGTCCACCCAGGGCGCCTTCTTCACGATGGTGTCCTGGTCCTTCTGCGCGAGACAGCCGCCGACCGCGATCTGCATCCCGGGGCGCTTCGTCTTCATCGGGGCGAGGCGGCCGAGGTTGCCGTACAGCCGGTTGTCGGCGTTCTCGCGCACCGCGCAGGTGTTGAAGACGACGACGTCCGCGTCCCCGTCCGACCCCTCGGGCGCACGCACGTACCCGGCCTCTTCGAGCAGCCCTGACAGTCGCTCGGAATCGTGGACGTTCATCTGGCACCCGTAGGTGCGCACTTCGTAGGTCTTCTCGCCCACTGCCTGGCTCCGGTCGATGCTGCTCATGTGACAAGGGTAGGCGGTGCCGGAAGTGTCTCCGGTCGCCCTGTGGACAACCTGGGGTTCACGGCTCGATGAGGCCCGCGCGGATCGCGTAGCGGGTGAGTTCGAGGCGGTCGCGCATGCCCAGCTTGTGCAGCAGGTTCGCGCGGTGACGCTCGACCGTCTTCGCGCTGATGAAGAGCAGTTCGCCGATCTCCTTCGAGGTGTGGCCCTCGGCGACCAGCTTGAGGATTTCCTCCTCGCGCTCGGTGACCGGCCGCGCGGGCAGGTCGACGCCCCGGTGCAGGTGGTCCAGGTAGGAACGGACGAGAGCCCGCTCGGCCCCCGGGTACACGAACGGCTCGTCGCGCACGGCCGCCCGGCATGCCCCCACCAGATCGCGGTCGGCGGCCGACTTGAGGACGTAGCCGCTGGCTCCGGCCTTGAGGGCCTCGAAGAAGTACTGCTCGTTGTCGTACATGGTGAGCACGAGGATGCGCAGGTCGGGCAGGCGACGGGAGAGTTCGCGGGCCGCCTGGAGGCCCGTCATACGGGGCATGGCGATGTCCAGTACGGCCAGATCGACGTCACGCGCGCGTGCCAGCCCCACCGCTTCCGCGCCGTCCCCGGCCTCGGCGACCACGGTCAGATCGGGCTCGCCGTCCAGGATGAGCCGCACGCCCTGGCGTACGAGCGCGTGGTCGTCTGCGAGCAGCACGCGCGCGGGGGATGCCATCAGCGGTCTCCGGCGGTGACGGGTACGCGCAGGCGCACCTCGGTGCCGTCATGGTGGCCGGCTTCGAGCGAGAGGTCGGCAGCTATGAGCAGGGCGCGTTCGCGCATGCCGCGGATTCCGGCGCCCTCCGGGGCCGTACCGAGGCCTTTGCCGTTGTCGCGCACGAGGAGTTCGACGCCGTCGGCGAGCGGCCGGAGGCGGACCTCGGCACGGTCGGCGCCGGCGTGCCGGGCCGTGTTGGTGAGTCCTTCCTGGGCGACGCGGTAGACCACCAGCTCCGACTGCTCGGTCAACGGTGGCAGGTCGCCGGTGATGTGATGGCGCACCGTCAGCCCATGTGTGGTGAACTCGGCGGCGAGTGAGCGCAGGGCGCTGACCAGGCCGAGTTCCTCCAGAACGCCGGGGCGCAGCCGACGGGCGATGCGGCGGATCTCGTCCAGGCCGGCCCTGGTCGCCTCCTGCGCCTGGCCCACCTCCCCGCGCAGCTCCTCGGGGGCGCGGTCGGCGACGCGCTTGAGCTGGAGGAGGACGGCGGTCAGGGTCTGGCCCACCTCGTCGTGCAGTTCGCGGGCGATGCGCTGCCGCTCGCGCTCCTGCGCGAGCAGGGCACGGGCCGTGCCGGCCGCGCGTTCGCTCTCCAGCCGGTCGAGCATCGCGTTGTACGTCGTGATCAGCTCGGCGGCCTCCGCCGGGCCGGCGACGACCGCGCGGGCGCCGGGGCGCAGCAGGTCCGCGGTGGCCATGGCCCGGCCGAGCCGCCGCAGCGGAGCAAGCCCGAGACGCAGCACGATCGCGTTGCCGGCCAGCAGCGTGGCCAGACCCACGACGACGACCAGTGCCTCGGCCGGCAGGACGGGGGTCGACACGGTGACCGGGCCGAGCAGCAGGGCGGCGGCCGCGATCAGGCCCGTGGCGTTGAGGGAGAAGATCCGCCAGAACAGTGACACGGTCCTCCCCGGTTCCGCGGGCGCTCCCGCTGTGGCTCCGGCCAGCCTCGCCGTCCGTCCCCGGCCGCGTATATCCGTGACGTCACCCATGTCGCCACCGTACGGGCGGATGGCAGCATGCGAATCGGCCGGGGTTGATCACCGGCAGACCATGACCATGCCGCCGGAACAAGGGGAGAAACGTGTCTGCGCCACGTCTGAGGGCGACGCCGCTGCCGGGCATCGGGGTCCAGTACGACCTGGTGACACGCGACCAACGCCATCTGTCCGTGGTGGCGCACCGCGACGGCGCGCGCACGGTGAACGTGTACCGGGCCGACGACCCGGACTCCTGTGCCCAGTCGCTGCGGCTGTCCGGCTCCGAGGCGGGCGCGCTGATCGACGCGCTGAAGCCGTCCCACCACAGCGCGAGCCTGCTCTACGCCTCCGACCTGGGGCTGGTCGCCGAGCGGATCGAGGTGGCCGCGCCCTCGCGCTGGAACGGGCGGGTGCTGGGCGACACACGGATGCGGACCGAGACGGGCGCGTCGGTGGTGGCGGTGCTGCGCCGGGCCGAGGCGATTCCGTCGCCGGCGCCCGACTTCCGGCTGGCGGGCGGTGACATCGTGATCGTCGTCGGCACTCGCGAGGGCGTCGACGCCGCCGCGGCGATACTCGGGCGGGAGTGAACCTGTGCACTCCGCGGTGTTGTTGATCGAGTTCGGTTCCATCCTCCTCGGCCTCGGCCTGCTCGGCCGGGCCGCCGCCCGCTTTCAGCTCTCGCCCATTCCGCTGTACCTCCTGGCCGGCCTGGCCTTCGGCGAGGGCGGACTGCTGCCGCTGGGGGCGAGCGAGGAGTTCGTCGCGATCGGCGCCGAGATCGGCGTGATCCTGCTGCTGCTGATGCTGGGTCTGGAGTACACGGCCGGCGACCTGGTCACCAACCTCAAGTCGCACTACCCGTCGGGCCTGGTCGACTGCGCGCTCAACGCCGTGCCTGGCGCGGCGGCGGCGCTGCTGCTCGGCTGGGGGCCGGTGGCCGCCGTGGTGCTGGCCGGTGTCACCTGGATCTCGTCGTCCGGGGTCATCGCGAAGGTGCTCGGCGACCTGGGCCGGGTCGGTAACCGGGAGACCCCGGTGATCCTCAGCGTCCTCGTGCTGGAGGACCTGGCGATGGCGGTGTACCTGCCCATCGTGACCGCGCTGGTGGCCGGAGCCGGGCTGCTGGCCGGGAGCGTGACGCTTGCCGTCGCGCTGGGGGCCGCGGGGCTGGTCCTGTTCGTGGCCGTGCGCTACGGGCGCGTCATCTCGCGGTTCGTCTCCAGTGACGACCCGGAGAAGCTGCTGCTCGTCGTCCTGGGGCTGACGATCCTGGTCGCGGGCGTCGCGCAGCAGCTCCAGGTGTCGGCGGCCGTCGGTGCCTTCCTGGTCGGCATCGCGCTCTCCGGGGAGGTCGCTGAAGGCGCCCACACGCTGCTGAGCCCGTTGCGGGACCTGTTCGCCGCGGTGTTCTTCGTGTTCTTCGGGCTGCACACCGACCCGGCCAGCATCCCGCCCGCCCTGCTGCCCGCGCTCGCGCTCGCCCTCGTCACGGCGGCGACGAAGATCGCCACCGGGTACTGGGCGGCCCGGCGGGCAGGGATCTCCGTCAGGGGCCGCTGGCGCGCGGGCGGTGCTCTGGTGGCGCGGGGCGAGTTCTCGATCGTCATCGCAGGGCTGGCGGTGAGCGCCGGAATCGAGCCGTCCCTTGGCCCGCTGGCCACGGCGTACGTCCTCATCCTGGTCGTCCTCGGCCCGCTCACCGCGCGCTACACCGAGCCCCTGGCCCGGCGCCTGAGCGAGCGCTGGAACGCCCGTACGGATTCCTCGCAGACATCGAGAGCGGGCGTGTCGGTGGGCGATTGACGGTCCTGCCGCAGGTTCGCGCCGCCGGAGGGCCAACGCGCCGTCGGACATCGATCGGCCGGCAGACGATTGACAGTCCCGCCGCAAGCCCCGCCTCAAGGCACACGCGCTTTCGCGGGATCGGCCGGTGGGCGATTGACAGTCCTTCCACAGGCCCCGCCTCAAGTCACACGCGCTTTCCCGGGATCGGCCGGTGGGCGACTGCCGGTCCCGTCGACGGGCCGCTGCGGGCTCACGCGACCTCGCCGGATCGGCAGGAGGGCGACTGACCGACCCGTCGGCGGGCCGCTGCGAGCGGGCAGGCACGTCGGACGGCCATGGACTGGGGCGACTGACATCTTCGTTGGCAGGCGCGCTGCACGCACCCTCGGACACCCGTCGCCCGGTGGACGAGCGCCGGCACTTCCGGCGAAGGCTGCGCCGCAGAACTCACCCCATCGCGGCCCACCTACGGGGCGCCGAACGGGTACCACCCCTACCGGCCGGGGCCACGCCCCAGCGTCCACCCACCGCGGTGCACCCCCGGCCCCGCACAAGGGCCGACCCCGCCGACCAGAGCCACCCACCAGCCGCTGGACGACTGCAAGCCAGTGGGCAGTCCCGCCCCGAGACGTCACAGACCGCCGGGCGCCCACCCCTGTCGGCGCAGTACAGCCGATACGTCCGGGGCCTCGTAGTGGTCGCCCTTGAGGACCTTGCCGTCGGCGCGGCGGGCGACCAGGCCGTCGGGGCCCAGCTTGGTCATGTTGGAGCGGTGGATCTCGGCGATCACCGCGTCGAGGTCGATGCCGTGGACCAGGGCGGTGCCGTAGGCCACGTACACGACGTCCGCCAGTTCGTGGGCGAGCTTGTCGAGTGGGCCGTTGACCGAGACCTCGGCGACCTCCGCGGCCTCCTCCGCGAGGAGTTCTCCGCGGTGGGCCGCCAGCGGGGGCGGAACCTCGGTGGGCGTACTACGGGCGTCCAGCCCGACGGCGAGGTGGAATTGGCGAACCAGGTCGGCGGGCGATGAGCTCATACGGCGACTGTATCGAGCGCCACCGACAACGCCCGGTCGTGATCCCGTTGTGACCCCTGCCCCGGTCAGCAGCCCTGGTCAGCACCGCGTTCCGGCTGGCAGGATCCCTGCCATGTCCAAGATGTTCCCCCGGATCGGCAGGCGCCGGGCCCTGCAGGGCGCGGCCGCCGGTTTCGTCGCCTTCGGGCTGCTGCTGTGGTGGCTGCTGCCCCTGGGCGAGGCCCCTCCGAGCGGAACGATCACGTTCAGCACGGGAACGCAGGCCGGGGTGTACCAGCAGTACGGCAAGCTGCTGCGCACCGCGCTCCGCAAGGACATGCCGAACCTGAAGGTGAAGCTGCTGACCAGCGACGGCTCCCAGGAGAACGTCAGGCGGGTGGCGACCGGCCAGGCCGACTTCACCATCGCCGCGGCCGACGCGGTGGAGACGTACGAGCTCGCCGATCACAATCCCGGCGCCGACGAGCTGCGTGGCGTGGCGCGCCTGTACGACGACTATGTGCAGCTCATCGTGCCGCGCGACTCGGACATCTCGTCCGTCGCGGACCTCAAGGGCAAACGGGTGGCCATAGGGCCGCCCAGCTCAGGTGTGCGGCTGATCGCCGACCGGGTGCTCAAGGCCGCCGGCATCGACGCGACGAAGGACATCACGCCGTTCGCCGACGGCATCGACACCGGTCCGGAAGGGCTGAAGCAGGGCAAGATCGATGCGTTCTTCTGGTCCGGTGGGCTGCCCACGGAGGGGCTGCAGAAGCTCGCCCACACCTTCACCTTCCGTTTCGTACCGATCAAGCCCGACCTCGTCGCCGATCTGCACGACCACAACCGCGCCACCCGTTACTACCGCGCCACCAACATGCCGGAGTCGGCCTACCCCAGCGTCCAGAACGGGGTCGCAGTGCCGACGCTGGCCGTGTCCAATCTGCTGATGACGCGCAAGGACATGGACCCCCGGCTCACCGAGTGGATCACCCGCACGGTGATCAGGAGCCGTGACGGCATCGGCACGATGGTCCACTCCGCGCAGCTCGTCGACCTGCGCACCGCGATCTACACCGACCCACTGGCCCTGCACGAGGGCGCCCGGCGCTACTACCGCTCGGTCAAGCCGTAGGGGTCCACTCCGTCGGGCAAGCCGTAGCGGTACCACCCCTCGGTCAGACCGGAGGGCTGTTCCTCGGCACGGACACCGTCACCCTGAGCCCGTGCGGCTCGTGACGGCCGTACGAGATCGAACCGCCGCCCGCGGCGAGCAGCGTGCGCGAGATGGACAGGCCGAGGCCGGAGCCCTTGATGTTCTGGTGGCGGCCGCTGCGCCAGAAGCGGTCGCCGACGCGGGCGAGTTCCTCGTCGGTCAGGCCGGGGCCGTTGTCGGTGACCACGACGGTCGAGGTGTCACCGTCGGCCGCGACCGTGACCTCGACGCACTCGTCCTTCGGCGTGAACTTGACCGCGTTGTCGATCACCGCGTCCAGCGCGCTGGAGAGCGTGACCGGGTCCGCCCAGGCGGTGGTCGGGGGGCAATTGCCCACCAGCCGGACGCCCTTGGCCTCGGCGGTCGGCGTCCAGGCCGCGACGCGCTCGGCGGTCAGCGCGCCGATATCGGTGATCCGCAGGTCGGCGTCGGCGTGCTCGGCCAGGGCCAGGTCGAGCAGGTCGTCCAGGACCTCAGCGAGACGCTTGCCCTCGGTGCGGACCGATGCGATCTCCTCATTGTCCTCCGGCAGTTCGAGAGCGAGCAGTTCGATGCGCAGCAGCAGCGCCGCAAGAGGGTTGCGCAGCTGGTGCGAGGCGTCGGCGACGAAGGCGCGCTGCTGCTCCAGGACGTCCTCGACGTTGTCCGCCATCTCGTTGAACGAGCGGGCCAGGCGCCGGAGTTCCGGAGGGCCACCGGCAGCCGCCACCCGGGACTTCAGGCGTCCGCTCGCGATCGCGTGCGTGGTGGCGTCCAGCACCCGTACCGGCCTGAGCACCCAGCCGGTCAGCCTCAGCGCGGCGCCGACGGCCAGCAGCATCGCGGCGATCTCGCCCACGCCGATGACCAGCCAGCCGTGCAGGATCCTCGAACGCAGCGCCCCGGTGGGCGAGTCGGTGACGACCACCGCGACGACGTCGCCGTCGCGGATGACCGGCGAGGCGACGACCAGACGATGGCGCTGCCAGGGCCACACCTGCTTGGGGTCGTGGCTGCGGCGGCTGAGCAGCGCCTCCGCGAACGCCTCGCGCACCTCGCCCTTGTCGGGGAGGAAGAAGGTCGGCGGTGCCTGGGCCATGGGGATGTCGGTGCGGCAGAACACCCCGGCCCGGATGCCGTAGACGCCGTAATAGCTGGCGAGTTCACTGCTCAGCGTGTCGAGGCGCTCGTCAGTGGACGTGCGCGTGGAACTGCAGGCATCGGTGACGAACTGGGCGAGGGACGCGAAGCGCGCCGTGTCGTCGATCCGGTCGACGACGACCTTCTGCTGCTGAGCGGAGGCGACGCTCACCGCGAGCGGGATGCCGAGGGCGAGCAGCACGGCTGCCATCAGGACGATCAGCAGCGGAAGAAGACGAGTACGCACCCGTGCACGCTACGAGGCCGGGGCGACGAGCCGGTAACCGACGCCGCGTACGGTCTCGATCAGGGCCGGCATGCGCAGCTTGGCGCGCAGGGACGCGACATGCACCTCCAGGGTGCGTCCGGTCCCCTCCCAACTGGTGCGCCACACCTCGCTGATGATCTGCTCCCGACGGAAGACGACCCCTGGGCGCTGCGCGAGGAGGGCGAGGAGATCGAACTCCTTGCGGGTCAGTTGGACAACCGAACCGTCCACGCTGACCTGCCGCGTGGGCAGCTCGATGAGCATCGACCCGAGGCGCAGCTCGTGGTCGCCGCCCGCCCCGGCGTCCTCGTGGACGCTGCGCCGGCTGACGGCGTGGATACGGGCGAGCAGTTCCCCGGTGTCGTACGGCTTCACCACGTAGTCGTCGGCGCCGAGGTTGAGGCCGTGGATGCGGGAGCGGACGTCGGAGCGCGCGGTGACCATGATCACCGGGGTGGCGGTGCGCTTGCGGATCTTGCCGCAGACCTCGTAGCCGTCCTGGTCGGGCAGGCCCAGGTCGAGCAGGACGACGCCGAAGCCGTCGCCCTCGGGCACCAGTGCCTGGAGGGCTTCCTCGCCGCTACGCGCGTGCGTGACGTCGAAACCGTGCCGTGCCAGAACCGCAGAAAGAGCGGCGGCGACATGGTTGTCGTCCTCGACGAGGAGCAGTCTCATCCGGGCCTCCTTCGGTTCATCGGCCGTACGAACAGGATGGGCACAAAATGCCTGGCACGCCCGCGCGTGCACCAAGGCAGTCACGCTGATGGACGAGGACGGCGTCAAGTGGGTTCCGGTTGCGGACCGCTTTAGTTACCTGGCCGATACGCGGCCCCGCCCGCGAGTGCTGTGAAGTGCTACGACACGTGTCCGATTGCTATCGGATCGTGATGCTCAGATTCCCCTCAGATGTAATGACGCTGGTGGAACGGGGTTACTACTGTCCTCCGAAACCGAGGAGGACGGAGCCCGATAGCGATGACCGAAGTATCGGTGGCCAAGGAAGATGTGGCCGCGACCGGCGAACTGGTCGTCCTGAAGAGCGTCAACAAGCACTTCGGCGCGTTGCACGTACTCCAGGACATCGACCTGACGATCGCCCGCGGCGAGGTCGTCGTGGTCATCGGGCCCTCCGGGTCCGGTAAGTCCACCCTGTGCCGCACCATCAACCGCCTGGAGACAGCCGACTCGGGCTCGATCACGATCGACGGCGAGGCGCTGCCCCAGGAAGGCAAGGAGCTGGCCCGCCTGCGCGCCGACGTCGGCATGGTCTTCCAGTCCTTCAACCTCTTCGCGCACAAGACCGTGCTCGAGAACGTGATGCTGGGCCAGATCAAGGTCCGCAAGGCCGACAAGAAGAAGGCCGAGGAGAAGGCCCGGGCCCTGCTCGACCGGGTGGGCGTGGCCACCCAGGCGGACAAGTACCCCGCTCAGCTCTCCGGCGGCCAGCAGCAGCGCGTCGCCATCGCGCGGGCGCTGGCCATGGACCCGAAGGTCATGCTCTTCGACGAGCCGACCTCGGCCCTCGACCCGGAGATGATCAACGAGGTCCTCGAG
Source organism: Streptomyces guryensis (assembly GCF_021261325.1). Taxonomy (GTDB): domain Bacteria; phylum Actinomycetota; class Actinomycetes; order Streptomycetales; family Streptomycetaceae; genus Streptomyces; species Streptomyces guryensis. The sequence continues at coordinate 33,835 of NZ_JAJSBI010000039.1, forward strand.
GTCATGCAGCAGCTCGCCCGCGACGGCATGACCATGATCGTCGTCACCCATGAGATGGGCTTCGCACGATCGGCTGCAAACCGCGTTGTCTTCATGGCGGACGGCCGCATCGTCGAGGAGGCTGCGCCCGACCAGTTCTTCAGCAATCCGCGCAGCGACCGCGCCAAGGACTTCCTGTCGAAGATCCTTCACCACTGAGGTTCGCCCCGCTCAGCCACCGCCGGCTCCCGTCTCTCCGCCGGCGCTCTTCTCTTCACCACCCAAAGGATGTTCACCATGAAGCTCCGCAAGGTCACCGCCGCCTCGGCCGCCGTACTCGCTCTTGCCGTGGCTGCCACGGCTTGTGGGTCGAGCAACAACGACAAGGGCAGCGGCTCCTCCTCGGGCGGCGGCAAGAAGATCACCATCGGCATCAAGTTCGACCAGCCGGGCATCGGCCAGAAGACGCCGCAGGGCTACGCCGGCTTCGACGTCGACGTCGCCACGTACGTCGCCAAGAAGCTCGGCTACAGCGCGGACAAGATCGAGTGGAAGGAGTCGAAGAGCGCCGACCGCGAGACCATGCTGCAGCGCGGTGACGTCGACTTCATCGCTGCCTCGTACTCGATCACGCCGGAGCGCGAGAAGTCGGTCGACTTCGCCGGCCCGTACCTGCTGGCCCACCAGGACGTCCTGGTCCGCGCCAACGACAGCTCCATCAAGTCGCCGGCCGACCTCAACAAGAAGAACCTGTGCTCGGTGACCGGCTCGACGTCGGCGCAGAACGTCCACGACAAGCTGGCCCCCAAGGCCCAGCTGCAGAAGTACCCGACCTACTCGGCGTGTCTGACCGGTCTGCAGAGCGGTGCGATCGACGCACTCACCACGGATGACTCGATCCTCGCCGGCTACGCCTCCCAGGCCCAGTACAAGGGCAAGTTCAAGCTGGGCGGCTTCAAGATGACCAACGAAAACTACGGCATCGGCGTCAAGAAGGGCAGCGCCCTCAAGGCGAAGATCAACAAGGCCCTCGAGGACATGGTCTCCGACGGCTCCTGGGAGACGGCCGTGAAGAAGAACTTCGGCCCGGCGGGCTACAAGAACGAGCCCGCGCCGAAGATCGGCGTCGTCAAGAGCTGAAGCAACGCCTGACAGGTGCGCCGTCCTCCGAGGCGGCGCACCGGGGCATCCCTACACGCGGAAGCGCGGGAGATCGTGTTCGACTTTCTTCAAGGTTACGACGTGCTGGGGGCCTTCTGGACGACGGTGCAGCTGACGCTGCTCGCCGCCGCCGGCTCCCTGGTCTGGGGCACTCTGCTGGCCGCCATGCGCGTCGGCCCGGTGCCTCTGATGCGCGGTTTCGCCACCGTGTATGTGAATACCGTGCGGAACATTCCGTTGACCGTGATCATTCTGTTCACGTCGCTGGGCCTGGCCAACACCCTGGGCGTCACCCTCGGCGCGAAGGGGGTCATCGACACGCTCAACTTCCGGCTCGCCGTTCTCGGTCTGGTCGCATACACGTCGGCGTTCGTGTGCGAGGTGATCCGGTCCGGCATCAACACGGTGCCTGTCGGTCAGGCTGAGGCCGCCCGCGCGATCGGCCTCAGCTTCTCCCAGGTGCTCAGGCTGGTCGTACTGCCGCAGGCGTTCCGTTCGTCCGTGGGCCCGCTGGCGAACGTCCTGATCGCCCTCACGAAGAACACCACGGTGGCCGCCGCGATCGGTGTCGCCGAGGCGGCGACCCTGATGAGGACGATGGTCGAGAAGGAAGCCCAACTCATCCCGATCGCTGCGATCTTCGCGCTGGGCTTCGTGATTCTGACGCTGCCGACCGGTCTGATCCTCGGCTGGGTGGGCAAGAAGGTGGCGATCAAGCGATGAGTTCCGTTCTCTACGACGCGCAGGGGCCGCGCGCCAAGCGGCGCAACGTCCTCTTCACCGGCATCTTCGTGGTCGCCCTCGCGGCATTGGTGTGGTGGGTGTACACCAGCCTCGACGACAAGAACCAGCTCGAGTGGGTGCTGTGGAAGCCATTCTTCGGCACGGAAGCCTGGTCCACATACCTCTGGCCGGGTCTGCAGAACACGTTGAAGGCCGCCGCGCTGGCCATGATCATCGCCCTGCCGCTCGGTGCCGTCCTGGGCATCGCCCGGCTCTCCGACCACGTCTGGGTCCGCGTACCGGCGTCGGTCGTCGTGGAGTTCTTCCGGGCCATCCCCGTGCTGGTCCTGATGATCTTCGGGCAGGCCCTGTACGCCAACTACACCAACGTCAGTTCGGACGACCGCCCACTGTATGCGGTCGTCACCGGCCTCGTGCTGTACAACGCCGCGGTCCTCGCGGAGATCGTCCGGGCCGGCATCCTGGCCCTGCCCAAGGGCCAGTCCGAGGCGGCCGTGGCGATCGGCATGCGCAAGGGCCAGGTGATGCGGCTCATCCTGCTGCCGCAGTCGGTCACCGCGATGCTCCCGGCCATCGTCAGCCAACTCGTCGTGATCGTGAAGGACACAGCCCTGGGCGGCGCGGTCCTCACCTTCCCGGAACTGCTCGCGTCCGGCAACACAATGATCGGCTACTACGGCAACACCATCGCCACCTTCACGGTCATCGCTGTGATCTTCATTGCGCTGAACTTCTCGATCACGACCTTCGCAGGCTGGCTGGAGGCCAGGCTCAGGCGCAGCAAGAAGAGCACGGGCGCGGTCCTCGGCGAAGACGCGGTCGAGGTCAACCCGGCAGCGGTGGGCGGTGGCTTCGGGACCGGCGGCGAGGGCGGTGGCATGCCTGGCAGCAGGACCTACCTCTGACGGCCAGTCAACCCGCATGGGAGGCACGGAGGCACGGAGGCAGTGGCATGATCGCCACTGCCTCCGTCGCTTGACGCAAACCCCGCCAATGGGTTGCATACGTTCTGTGATCGTGCACCCTGCTCCAACTTCCTGTTCACATACGTCCGTCAGGACGCCGCCACGAGCAGGGGGCGCCGCGCCGTGGACCCGGTGATCATTGTCGGAGCAGGGCCCGTCGGGCTCACGCTCGCCCTGGCGTTGGCCCGTCAGGAAGTGCCCTGCGTCGTGCTGGACGAGGGCCCCGGCAAGGACGAACCGCGCCCCGCGCGGACCGTGGTCCTGCGTGAGGACACCGCCGCCCTGCTGGAGCGGCTGACCGGCCAGCCGCTCGCGCAGCACGGGACCCACTGGGCCGGATGGCGGTCAATGCGGCGCAAGCAGGTGATGCGCGAGGTCACCTTCGGCGGCGACGAACCCGCCCCCCTGCACATCGCCCAGCACGTCCTGACCGTCGCGCTGCGCGCCGCCCTGGCCACCGAGCCCCTCGTCGAGGTCGCCGTGGACAGCCGCCTCGACACCGTCGAGCAGGAGCCCTCGGGAGTCACCGCCCACACCCGAGGCCCCAAGGGCACCTGGTGGCGCGGAAGTTACCTGGTCGGCTGCGACGGCCCGCGCTCCACGGTGCGCAAACTGCAGGACATCCGCTTCCCGGGCCGTACCGCGGTGGAACGACACGCCGTGGCCGCGCTGCGCACGGAACTTCCGTGGGCGGACGAAGCGTTGCTCCATCGGATGCCGCCGTGGCGGACGTCCGGGCCATCGGCCGCGGAGGTGACCGCCCGCCCCCTCCCGGACGGCGTCTGGCGCCTGGACTGGCTACTGCCACCGGGCAAGGACCTGGTCACGCCCGAGCTGCTGCTGGCCCGTATCCGGGAGACCCTGGCCGGCTGGACCGGGGGCCCGACACCGGCGTACGAACTCCTCGACACCGGAGTCCACACGGTCCACCACCGGCTGGCCCGCCGCTGGCGGGTCGGCCGGGTCTTCGTCGCCGGGGACGCGGCTCACCTTCTCGGAGCACTCGGCGCGCAGGGCCTCGACGAGGGGCTCAGGGACGCCGACAACCTGGCCTGGAAGCTCGCGCTCGCCTGGCACCACGGGCCGCATGAGGCGCTGCTCGACAGCTACCAGGCGGAACGACGCGGGGTCGTAGCAGGTCGGCTGCGCGCGGCCGACCAGGCGCTGCCGCTGCTGCGCGGCGGCGGAGGACTGCGCGCGTACGTACCGGGCTCGGCCCGCGGCCATGACGCGCTGCTCACGGACGGTCACCTGGGGCGTGGATCACTCGGTGCGCCCGGGGCGTACGCGGCCTCCCCGCTGGCGCCCCGGCACCTCGAAGGCGAGGTCCCCGTGGACACGGCACCCGGCGAGCCGGTCACCGATGTGCGGGTCACCGCAGAGGACGGCACCTTCGTACAGCTACGGGACCGGCTCGGGTGCGGAGCCCTGCTGGTGGTGCTGGTCGCGCCGGGCACGGGGGTGTGGGACCGCAAGCACTGGGTGACCGCCGGGATCATGCCCCGGCTTGCCGCCGCGGTGGCCGCACTGCCGCATCCCGCCGAGCTGCTGGTCGCGGAGAGTTACCCCGGCGCCGCGGCCCACACCGTATTGCTGGTACGGCCGGACGGTCACCTGGTCGCCGCGCTGGGCGGAGTGCGTCCGGCCGACCTCTACTCGGCTGCGGAGGCGACGCTGGGAGGACCGGTGAAAGCGGAGGCCACGGCCGGCTCGCCGTCAAAGTAACTCGAAGAGACCTTGCTCACCGTCACCGTCTGGTCCACATGGTGACGGTGAGTTGACCGCCCCGCACCGTCAATGGTGTACTCCGGATCGTGACCGACACCTTTGTGCGCCTGTGGCGGAGGGTCCATATGGACCTCGTCCGCTATGCGGGCTGCGTGTGTCGTCCGTCCTGCTGAATTCGCATCCCACCTCTTCCGCGCGCGCCTTCCAGTGCTGCCGCGCGCCCCCGCGAACTCTTCTTCAGGACGGTGCCACGTGTCTGTCTCTCCTTCCGCCCCTCCCTCCCTCGCCGCAGCCGCCCAGGTTCCGACGCAGGCGGACCTCCTCGACTTCGTACGGCGTACGGCCGCGGACGCCGAGCTGATCGCCTCACTCCCGCTCGATCCCGAGGGCCGCACCTGGGTGCGCCTCGAGGGGCCTGGCGGCAGCGAGGCCTGGCTGATCGGCTGGCCGCCCGGCACGGGCACCGGCTGGCACGACCACGCCGAGTCCGTCGGCGCCTTCGTGACGGCGGCCGGAGAGCTCAAGGAGAACTCGCTCGCTGCCCGGCTGCCCGCCGACGGCTGGAAGACCCTGGAACTCACCGACGGCGTGGACCGGGAGCGGCAACTGCCGACCGGCAAGGGCCGTGCCTTCGGTCGTCACCATGTCCACGAGGTACTCAACGAGTCCACCGACCGGCACGCGGTCTCCGTCCACGCCTACTACCCGCCCCTGCCGCAGATCCGCCGCTACAGCCGCGTGGGCCAGGTCCTGCGCCTGGAGCAGGTCGAGCGCCCGGAGGACTGGCAGTGAGCGGGGGCGGTCCGACCCGCGGGCAAGCGGAGAACGTGAGCGAACAGCCCATCGGCATCGACGAGTTGCTGGAGCGGGTGCGCCAGGGCTATGAGCGGATCGAGCCGAAGGAGGCGCACGCCGCCGCCCACGCCGGCGAGGCACTCCTGGTCGATATCCGATACGCAGCCCTGCGCGAGCGGGACGGCCTGATTCCGGGCGCACTGGTCGTCGAACGCAACGAGCTGGAGTGGCGCCTCGACCCGCAAGGCAGCCACCGCTTGCCCGAGGCCACGGGTCACGAGGTGCGGGTCGTGGTGATCTGCAACGAGGGTTACGCGTCGAGCCTCGCGGCGGCATCCCTGCACGGTTTGGGGCTGGGGCGGGCCACGGACCTGGTCGGCGGGTTCCAGGCGTGGAAGGCGGCGGGGCTGCCGGTGACGTCGTAGTGGGTCGGCGATCGGTCGTTGCCGACGCCGGTACTCCGTAGCCGTCCGACATGCTCTCGATGCGGACAACCAACGCACCGGCAAGGAGGACCGCGCCGCAGGGTTAGACGGTCAGGCCGTGCTGAGCGCGGCACGTATCCCGGTCGCCACGCCTCGATGGCTCCTGCCCCGTCAGAACCCTTCGTCCCCGAGGAACTCCTTGTCCTCGCCCTCGTCCTCCAGCGCCTGCCGCACCACCCTCAGCGCCATGCCCTCGGAGTAACCCTTGCGGGCGAGCATCCCCGCAAGGCGGCGCAGCCGCTTGTCCCGGTCGAGGCCACGCGTGGAACGCAGCTTGCGGGCGACGAGTTCGCGCGCGGTCGCCTCTTCCTGCTCCGAGTCCAGCTGGGAGACGGCCGCGTCGATCAGCGTGGAGTCGACGCCCTTGGTCCGCAGCTCCTGGGCCAGTGCCCGCCGGGCGAGCCCCCGGCCGTGGTGCCGGGACTCCACCCAGGCGTCCGCGAACGCGCTGTCGTTGATCAACCCGACTTCCTCGAACCGCGACAGCACCTCCTCGGCGGCCTCGTCCGGAATTTCCCGCTTGCGCAACGCGTCGGCGAGTTGCTTGCGCGTGCGCGGGGTCCCGGTGAGCAGGCGCAGGCAGATCGCCCGTGCCCGCTCCACCGGGTCCCCTGAGGACTCCTCCTGCTCGGCCCTCGACGAGGAGGAGGAGCCCCCGCCCTCACTGGACGGGTCCCCGCGACGTCGCTGCCGACGCTCGCGGGAGCCGCCCGCCCCACGGGCCCGGCCGCCACGGCGCGAACCACCACCGGACGAACCGGAACCGTCCGGTCCTCCGTCGTCCGGCCACTCGCTGCCGCCCGGCTCGTCGCCGTACGACCCCCCGGTGCCGTACGCCGTCGTGCCGCGTGACCTCGCGCGGTCGTGTCCCCCCTGCGCGCCGTGCCCCGCATCGGCCCCGTACGCATCGCCTTCCGGCCCGGCAAGAGCCGCGTCGCCTCTCCCGCCCCGCCCTCGCGGAGGGTCCGGGTGGGTGTACTCGGCCCAGTCGGTTCGCCGTGTCATACGTCAGCTCTTGGCAGCCGGAGCCTTGGCCTTGGCTGTCTTGGCCGCAGGAGCGGGTACCGCCTTCGCTGCGTCGTCCGCGGTGGCGGAGACGGCGGCGTCCGTGCCCGGCTCAGCGGTGGGCTCCTCCGGTCGCACGCCGACGCCCAGCTTCTCCTTGATCTTCTTCTCGATCTCGTTGGCCAGGTCGGGGTTGTCCTTCAGGAAGTTGCGCGCGTTCTCCTTGCCCTGGCCGAGCTGGTCGCCCTCGTACGTGTACCAGGCGCCGGCCTTGCGGACGAAGCCGTTCTCCACGCCCATGTCGATCAGGCCGCCCTCACGGCTGATGCCCTGGCCGTAGAGGATGTCGAACTCGGCCTGCTTGAAGGGCGGCGCGACCTTGTTCTTGACGACCTTGACCCGGGTGCGGTTGCCGACCGCGTCGGTGCCGTCCTTCAGAGTCTCGATGCGACGGATGTCGAGCCGCACGGAGGCGTAGAACTTCAGCGCCCGGCCACCGGTCGTGGTCTCCGGGGAGCCGAACATCACGCCGATCTTCTCGCGGAGCTGGTTGATGAAGATCGCCGTGGTCTTGGACTGGTTGAGCGCGCTGGTGATCTTCCGCAGGGCCTGGCTCATCAGACGGGCCTGGAGACCGACGTGGCTGTCGCCCATCTCGCCCTCGATCTCCGCGCGCGGGACGAGCGCGGCGACGGAGTCGATGACGATGAGGTCGAGGGCGCCGGAGCGGACCAGCATGTCCACGATCTCCAGGGCCTGCTCGCCATTGTCGGGCTGGGAGAGGATCAGGTTGTCGATGTCGACGCCGAGCTTCTTGGCGTACTCGGGGTCGAGGGCGTGCTCCGCGTCCACGAAGGCGACCTGGCCGCCGGCCTTCTGCGCGTTCGCCACCGCGTGCAGCGTCAGGGTCGTCTTACCGGAGGACTCCGGGCCGTACACCTCCACCACACGGCCACGCGGCAGGCCGCCGACGCCGAGGGCGACGTCGAGTGCGGTCGACCCGGTGGGGATGACCTCGATGGGCTCGTTCGGCCGCTCGCCGAGGCGCATCACGGCACCCTTGCCGAACTGCCGTTCAATCTGTGCGAGCGCGGCGTCGAGCGCCTTCTCGCGGTCGGTTCCTGCCATGGGTTCCACCCGGTTTGCTTGAGTCGATCGCTTCACGTCAAAGACGCTAACGCCTGCCACTGACAATGCGCCCCGACGCCCGTCCGGCCTGTGGATAACTCGGGCACATCCACGTCAAAACCATGCCGAATTACCCGTCGAGAGCTTCGCCGGAGCCTCCATAAGAATGGATGTTCGATTTTGGTGTCAAGCGCACCACTCGACGCTTCCGACACTACGTCCGCGGTCCGACAGCGGGCCGGACTCCGAGCCGTGCGGCCTCTGTTCGTGTCTGCGACCCACCCCGGCTACTTCTTCCGGCGTACGACGGGTGTCTTCGGCCGGACGACGACCGGAGGGGGCGGTCTCGCGAGGCTGAGGGCATGGAGACCGAGAAGCTCGCCCGAGAGGGCGGCAGGGCGAAACGCCCCCCTGTCGTCGCAGCCACGGCGGGGGCCCGCCCGTCAGAGCGCCGCTGCCACACCGTAGGCCTCCTCCTGATCCTCTCCGGACTCGTGCACCTGGTGGTGTTCGCCGTCGACGGCGGCCCCTGGGACGGCCCCGTCTCCTGGCGCAAGCCCGTCACGTTCGGGCTGTCCTTCGGGATGACGCTGATCGCGGTCACCTGGGTGACGTCGTATCTGCGCATCGGTTCGCGGCTGCGCGCCCTGCTGCTCGTCGTCTTCGCCGCCGACTGCGTCGTAGAGGTCGGCGGTATCACCCTTCAGGCCTGGCGCCGGGTGCCCTCGCACCTCGACATGGAGACACCGTTCGACACAGCGGTGTCCATGACTCTCGCGGTGGGCGGTGGTGTCCTCGTCGTGCTGCTCACCATGTTCGCCCTCGCGTCGTTCCGGCATCGGCCCGCAGGTCCCGCGGGGATGGCGCTCGCGGTGCGCTCCGGCTTCGCGATCCTGCTCGTCGGGCTCGGTTCGGGCGCCGCGATGATCGCGCGCGGTGTCGTGCTCACCCGTACCGGGCATCAGGAGGCGGCATATCACTCGACGGCCCCGCTCAAGCCGCTCCACGGAGTCAGCCTGCACGCCGTGCTGGTCCTGCCGGTGCTGGCCCGGCTGCTGTCCGCCACGTCCTGGAGCGAGCCGGTCCGGCGTCGGATCGTGGCCGCGGCGACCTGTTGCTACGTGGCTGCCGTCATCGGCGCCGGGGTGTGGGCCGTCCTCACGTACTGAGTCGGCTGTTCCCGCATCCGGCCGTGGCTCAGGAGGAGGAACCCTCCCCGGACTCCCCCACCGCACCCTGTGCCGCCCCCTGCCGCCGTGTCCACAGCTGCCCCGCGCGTGTGAGCAGACCCGGCCCCGATCCCCCTCTCCGGTGGCCGTGGACGCGAGGGTCGTCCGTGACGGCGTACCGCTTCACGTACGCCCCCAGGAACGCCTGCAGCGTGGCGACCGCCGGGATGGCGATCAGCGCGCCGACGGCGCCGAGGAGCGCGGTGCCGGCGATGACCGAGCCGAAGGCTACGGCGGGATGGATGTCGACGGTCTTCGCGGTCAGCTTGGGCTGCAGCATGTAGTTCTCGAACTGCTGGTAGACCACGACGAAGATCAGCACCCACAGCGCGTACCAGGGATCGACGGTGAAGGCGATCAGCATGGGCAGGGCGCCCGCGAGGTAGGTGCCGATGGTCGGGATGAACTGGGAGACCAGGCCCACCCAGACGCCGAGCACGGGCGCGTAGGGCACACCCAGGATCTGCAGCAGGATGTAGTGCGCTATGCCGGAGATGAGCGCCATCAGGCCGCGCGAGTAGATGTAACCGCCGGTCTTGTCGACGGCGATCTCCCAGGCACGCAGCACCTCGGCCTGCCGCGCGGGCGGCAGTACGGAGCAGATGGCGCGGCGCAGCCGCGGGCCGTCCGCGGCGAAGTAGAACGAGAACAGCACGATCGTCAGCAGTTGGAAGAGACCGCCGATGACCTGCGCGGACACGTCCAGCACACCGGTGGCGCTGTTCTGCACGTAGTTGCGCAGCCAGTTGGAGCGGAGCAGTCCCTCCTGGACGTCGACGCGTCTGAGTTCGGTGTGGAAGTGTGTGTTGACCCAGTTGATGACGGAGTCGAGGTAGTTCGGGAACTCCTCGACGATCTTGATGATCTGACCCGCGAGCATGGAGCCGAGCAGGGTGACGAAGCCCGCCGCCATGATCATTACGGCGAGGAAGACGAAGCCCGTCGCCAGCCCCCTGCGGATGCCGCGCGAGGCCATCCAGCTCACCGCGGGCTCGATGGCCAGAGCCAGGAAGAACGCGATGAGGACGTTGATCAGCAGGCCGGTGAGCTGGTGGAACGCCCAAGTGCCCAGCTGGAGAGCCGCGTAGAGGGCAAGGACGAGCACCACGGCGCGCGGCAGCCAGCGCGGCATGCGGACGCTCGGCCCGGCGGCGTCGGCCAGGGGCGGGCCGGGCGGCGTCGTGCCGAACGGGGATGTGTGCTGGGCCGTCTGCCCGGGCTCGTCAGTGGGTGCCACGGATCAAGTCTCGCCCACTGGTCTGACAATCAACTACCGTCCTGCGATCTTCGTGACCGATCAGTGCTTTTCCCGCGGAACGTCCATGACTGTGCAGACGGCGCGCCACACGTCCTTGGCATCCCAGCCGGCGTCGAGCGCCCCGTGCACAGTGCGACCGTCGAGTTCCGCCATCACGTGGTCGCGCGCGAAGGTGTCGGCGTATCCCGGACCGAAGTGATCCGCCATCCGCTGCCAGAAGACTGTCAACCGCATGAGCTCCGCCCCATACCTGCAATGACCTGCATGTTTCCTGCCCCTCATACCCCCGCATGGCCGTCAGGGGGTATCCAGGGAGTTCGCCTCCCCACCGAACCAAGCATCCATGGCGCCTCGACCTCGCGTGCCTGCGTCGGGCATGAAGTGCGTGTATGTACGCAGAGTAAAGCCAGGGTCGGCGTGCCCAAGCCAGCGGGCGAGGGAGACGATCGACTCGCCTGCTTCGAGCTGGACACTGGCATAGGTGTGGCGCAGGGCATGGAAGCCGAACTCGCGCGACGGCTCCCACTTGCTCCCGCCCGAATCGGAGTCCACTTTGCCGATCAGTCCCGCGGAGGCGAGCGCGTGCTTCCAGAGACGCCTGTTCCATGTATCGCGGTTGCACGCGCGCCGCTGCCGGGTAGCCAGGAACAGCGGGTAAGCACGCGGAGCCCAGTCGATGCGCTGCCGTTCGTTCTGAGGTTCGTGAGGGCTCTCCCACGGGAGCTTCACCGTGACCGGCTGCCAGCGCTTCGCGTGCTGTTCGATGCTGGCCAGGACGCCGGGTGCCGCATCAACTACTCGCGTCTTGCCGCCCTTGGGAAGCGCAAAGAAGAGGTGGCCGTCGATCATGCAGACCTGACGCCGGACATGCACGACCCCGTTCTCCGCATCAAGGTCCTCCGGAGACAGTCCGAATACCTCGCCCTGGCGCAGGCCGAGCCCCACCGCCAAGTCGACTGCGAGGCGGTATTGCTCCGGGAGCCCAGCGCGTACCCGCATCGCCTGCTCGCGCGACCACGCCCGCGCCTTCTGCGCAGGCTTGGCCGGCGGCCGAGCGGTGCGGCTCCCCTTCATCGGATGCTTCACCAGCCTGCCGTCCTCGACGGCGGCCTGGAGGATCGTAGAGAGATGCCCCCAGGTGGTGCGGATCGTCCCGGGCGACAGAGTCTCCTCCATCCGGGCAACCCATTCCCGGAGGGCTGGCGCAGTGATGGCGTTCAGCGGCAGCGACCCGAGCGCCGGGAGCACGTGTCCCCATATTCGTCGACGCGCCGCATCTCGGGTGGTTGCGGCGTATCGCTGGTGCGGCCACCATCGATCCTCCACGTACGAGCGCAGCAGGATCGTTCCTTCACGCGGGTCGACGAACTCCTGCCGCGTCACGTCGGTTTGAGCATGAGCGAGCCACTGCTTGGCGTCGGTGAGCTTGGTGAAGCTGCGGGCACGGACGCCGGGGATGCCGGCGACCTTGTAACGCTTCCCCTTGCCGTAGAGCTTGGTCTTCTCCTTGGTTCGTTTGCTGATCCAGCGGTCTTCTATATGTCCTGGCACTTACTCGACACTCCCTAGAGGACTAGACACCGACATTAGTTTCGTGTGACGTCAGCCACATCAACTACCGGCAAGTAGGGATGCAGCAGGACGTATCCGGGATCGAGAGGGGCGGAAAGCGGCAACACCTCTACCTTCCTGGGGTTATCAGGCTTCCGCACCCGAAGATTCTGCCACGCGTTCACCGACACAAACCAGTATGTTGTTTTCGAAGGCAGCCACTCAAACGATCTCCTTCAAAAGGATATGCGGACACCCTTGGAGGCTCTTGGGATGGGCGAATCCACGCCTGCGATCGAACACGCGACAATTTGGCAATTGCTGGCACCTCCGCAGCTAGCCGAGCTGCTCGCAGTATCGGAGAAGACGCTGCGCAACTGGCGGAATGACAGCAAGGGCCCGGCTTACATCAAGCTCGACGGCGGCGCCGTCCGCTATCCGATGCGAGACGTGTACGCCTGGCTCGATGAGCAGCGCAATGCCTCCGTCCGCTTGCATGCGCAACGCGCTCATGAAATGCGCCCGGTGGAGTCAAAGAGGTTTCTTGACGTCGCCTGATCCACCCATCCCCATTCCACACAGGGAGGGGATTGCGGTGAACGCTGCCGTCATGCGTCCATCGCGCTCTCTCATCCCCTTGGATTAAACCAAAGAAAGCGGAGCGGGACTCGAACCCGAAATGTTGACTTCCTCGGCGTGATGTGCCCACTGGTGGGCACACACTCAGTGCCGCTTGCTTCTGCAGCACCTCGGACTCAGATCGCAGGCATCGCAGTTATCTAACCCAATCGCCATATTCTCCGATCAGACACGCCGTCGGCGTGAGTGACCTCGGCTGAGGAGCAGGCTCGTAGCCGTTGCCGGGCTCCACGCTGAGCAGCGGGTGACCTCCGGGACGCGGAGGAGCGATTGGGCGGTACTCGCCGGACCTCCGGTTCTCCGGGCGACCTCCGCTGCGCGGAGCAGACCGGTTCATCAACTCCCCATTGATCTGCGCGGTGGTGATCGCCATCGTCTACACCGGGTGACCTCCGCGGGCGCGGAGCAGACGCGGCGGCCGGTTGGGGCTTGCCCCAGTGCGGCGGGTGGCCTCCGCACATGCGGAGGTCTACCGCAGCAGCCACAGACCACTATGGAGCCAGCGGGATTCGCTTCGCGCCTGCGGACGTACGCCGAGGGGTCGGTGCCCGGCATAGAGGGTGCGTCCCCTCAGCCGTAGCGCATTAAGACGCCGGAGGACGTGTGGGAAACGCCGCCTGCCCCATCGCCCGTTCTACCGCGATCTGGATGACAACCCGTTCCGGGTCCGGGGCCGGCGTACGCCCGTATCGCTCTCCGTATCGGGTGACAGCTTCCTGGACCGCAGAAGCGTCGGTACGGACCTCAGCCGTACCTTCGAGCGTCGCCCAGCGACCGCCGTCGACCTGGCACACCGCCACACGGGCCGCGCCGCCGCTCGCAAGGACGTTGGCGACCTTCCTACTGAATTTGCGGGTGATAACTCTGGCTATTCCCGCATCGGCATCGATCGTCACTCCAACAGGCACCACGTGCGGTCGACCATCGGGGCGCAATGTAGTCAGAGTGCACAGATGGTACTCACGCCAGAACTTCAGGTAGTCATCGGACCGACTCAATAGCGCGTTCGACATGGCCGAAAGCTTAACCTCGCCCGCTGCCCGAACTGTCCCGAAGTGACCGCCCACACACTCACTTCCGACCGGGGATTTAGTACGGATTCATCGACTTATATCGTAAGGCAACGATGTCAAATCGTCTCAGATCGATAACAAGTCCCCCGTTCAACATCAACCATGAAATTTATGTACTAAAGCTTGAAACCGCAGCTCAGCGGGATCATTCGAAGATGATTTCGGTCGATTTGAAACACTTGAGGCCCTTGATCATTTCATGATTCGGGCGAGCGGATCAGGCTTTTCAAGACACGGCCCGTGTGAATACTTGTCTACGTCCAACAGGTGCTCGGCGGCTCCATCGGAGCGGCTCATGGGCCCTCAGATTCTCGTTTGCTCCAGTGACATTGACGTGCTGAGGCGAGCTGGAGGTCAGGCACCCTGGCCCGTGCAAGAGGGCACGGCGAGTGCGCAGTCATCGGTGGCTGCGGCCGCTCGCTGCGCTGTGAAGAGGACGTCATCACTCGGGCGGTCGCGCCCGGCTCGGGGGAGCCATTTCCGGTTGAAAGGTTTACTTCATGTGGTCGGGAAGAGGCAGCCGTGGCGCCGCTGAGACGAGCCGTCGTAGGTTCGGACGCTGGCGCACAACCGGGAATCGGACGGTGGAGCGAAACCTCCACCGCCGGCTACGGGAAGAGCTGCGCAGCCTGAAGGTCACCCCTCCTCTGGACGTAGAAGAGCTGGCCAAGGCTCTTAGCGAGAGGCGTGGACGCCCCATCGTCCTCCGGCCTTTTCCCCTGGAGAAGCCTGGACCGACAGGCCTGTGGGTCGATATGACCGTGAGGGACGTGGTCCTCTACCAGGAGGAGACGACCTGCCTGCACCAGCGGCAGATCATCCTCCACGAAGTCCTCCACATCCTCGTCTCCGAGTGGGGGGAAGCCCCAGAGTCTCCGGAAGCCGCCGTCGAGGACTGGGCCGCCCTGGTCCCCGTGCTCGACCCCGCGCTGATCCGGCGGGTTGCCCGTCGTTGCTCGTACGAGGACCCGGAGGAGTGCTGGGTGGAACTGGCTGCGACGATCATCCTGGAGTGGTCCTCGGTGGTCGACGCGCTCCCACCTCTGTCGGAAGACCCAGAGGTCCGTCGGGTACAGGCAGCTCTGGGCGACCGGCGAGGGTGGCTGTAGACCGTGGCGAACTATCTCCTGCTGATCACCGCCGCTGCCACCGTGTGGAGGCTGTATCTGTGGTCACGCGCTCCTCATGACGCTCCCACCCGGTCGGTGGCGCTCACCCTGCTGAGCCTGAGCCTGTCGAATACAGTCGCCAGGCCCGGGGGCGCCTCCGGCCTCGACATAGTGGCGGGGCACGACATCGCGAAGCTGGTCCAGAACCTTTTGCTGCTGCTGGCGTGCTACTTCCTGATGTGCTTCTACCTGTACTCGGCCGAAAGGCCGACAGCCCGGCGTCGCGCCCGGGCGGAAGGCGTCGTCGTGGCCCTGGTGTCCGTGACGATCACTCTCGCGGCCGTGACCGTGTCGCCGGGGGCACTCAGCAAACCGTTCCGCACGGTTGACATGACGATCCCGCAGGTCGCCTTCTTCTACCTCTGCGCCGGCCTGTACATCACGTACGCGATCGGGGTGGCCGGATGGTGGTCCGCAGGCTATGCCCGTAAGTCGTCTCGCCCTCACGCCACCGGGCTGTGGATGACTGCGATCGGCCTCGGCACGATGGCGGTGGCTTGCGCCGTCCGGGCGGTCTTCGTCGCCGTCCGCTTCTGCGGGGGATCTGTGCCCCACAAGCTCACTACCTTGGCCGCGCTCTTGCTGGTGGTGTCGGGCCTGCTCTTCATGGTGGGCATCACTTATTCGGGCGTCCTCGCGAGGATCACCGCCACGCGGCTGTGGCTGCGTCGGCGCCGGGATCACCGTCGACTGGCTCCGCTGTGGCAGCTGCTGATCGAGGTCTACCCGGAGAACCAGCTGAGGCCCGCGTCTCGTACACCGTGGGATCAGTGGCGCGCCCGTGGCGTGCACCGCCGCTACCACCGGCGGATAGTGGAATGCCGGGATGGACTGGTCCATATCAGTCCCTACCTTGTGGGCAAGGATGATGAAGCCGACCTGCTGCACCTGGAGCCGGTCCAATTGGCCAGACGGCTCCGGCGTGCCTCCGCGGCGATCCAGAAGGGTGCGCCAGTACCTGCAAGGGCAGTTCCTCTGGCAGTGCCGCAGGGGGACGAACGGGACTCGGATGTCGACCAGTTGATCGCGGTGTCGGAGGCACTGCGGCTGACCGCGTGACCGCAGAAGAACATGGAAGGCGAGAGGCGACATGTTGATCACCGCCGGCCGGGTCCTGACCGGCTCCGGGACGTACGTCGAGGACGGGGCCGTCTGTATCGAAGGTGACTCGATCACCGCCGTCGGGCCGCGTGCCCAAGTCGCTGACCACTCCCGCGTGCAGGAGGCCGACCTCTCGTTTCCCGATGCGACGCTGATGCCCGGTCTCATCGACTCCCACGTTCATGTGGTTTTCGACGGCAGCACCGAAGTACTGGCCGCCTTCTCCGGATCGAGCGACGAACAACTGCTGCAAGACATGCGCCGACGCGCGGAGCAGCTCCTGTCGAGCGGTGTAACCACCGTCCGCGACCTGGGAGACCGCAACGGCCTGGCCCTGCGTCTGAGGGAGGAGATCAGCCGGGACGCCATTCCTGGCCCTTGCATCGTGGCTGCGGGCACGCCGCTGACCACGCCCGGAGGCCACTGCTACTTCCTCGGCGGCGAGGTCTCAGGCGAAGCCGCGGTCCGTGATCTCGTGCAGCGCAACTTGGCGGCTGGCGCCAGGGTGATCAAGGTGATGGCGAGCGGCGGAGGTCTGACGAAGGACGGGCCGAAGAGCTGGCAGAGCCAGTTCACCACGGCCGAGCTGCGGGCCCTGGTGGACGAGGCGCATCAGGCCGGCGTGCCGGTGGCCGCGCACGCACACAGCGCGGATGGCATCTCGGCGGTCGTGGATGCCGGAGTGGACACCATCGAGCACTGCACGTGGATGACCGAGGAGGGTTTCGGGCTGCGCCCGGACGTCCTGAAGAAGATCGTCGAGCAGGGCATCGCGGTATGCCCGGCCGTCGGTCCGCACTGGCAGATGGCGGCCCGCGTCTTCGGTGAGGAACGGACGGCCACTCTGTTCGGACAGGTACGTCAGATGGCCGAGGCCGGCGTCCGGCTCATCGCCGGGACTGACGCCGGAGTGCAGCGGACTGGGTTCGACGGCTCGCTCGCGGGAGCGCTCGGTTTCTACGCGCACCTGGGTATCTCGAACGCCAAGGTCATCGATATGGCGACGTCTGAAGGCGCAGCAGCTTTGGGTCTGGGCTCCACGACCGGCAAGATCGCTCCCGGCTACCGCGCTGACCTGCTCCTGGTCGACGGCGATCCGCTCGCCGATCTCGCAGCCCTGAAGGAGGCCAGGGCCGTGTGGGCCTCTGGCCGTCGGCACGAGCCGAACTCTGGCGAATAGACACCCGCGGCCGTCAGCCGACTGGAGCGCCTGTTCCTGGGGTTAACGCCCTCGGAACAGGCGCTATTCGTTTGTCTCGGGGTCTTCCTTGTCCAGCTCGGCTGCAAGGTCGTTCAACATCGACAGAACGTTGGCCGACAGGCCTTCGGGTTTGATCCCGCGGGCCCGGACGCGGCGTACCTTCCCCTGTTGGGCGGCAGACATGAGGCGCAGTCCCTCGTAGACCTGCCGTACGACAGCGTCGTCCGGCTCGAAGTACAGAGGGGACACCCCGAAGGTGTGCGCGAGACCTTGGCGGACGACGGGGGCGGCCTCTTCGTCCAAGCCTGTCCGAAGTCGCTCTACCTCCTGGGCGGAGATCACGTGCGCCCCCGCGTAGGCGTTCACTGACGCAGCGATGTCCTGGTCACCTGGCGCCGTCTGGTCGGGATACGAACGCTCCAGAATCAGGGTGATCTTCTCTGCCAGAGTGCTGGGTGGTTCTTCAGCAACGAGGGCTGTGGCGGACACACCCTCTTCTTCACTCTGAGCCGCCCCGAAGGACCGTTCCTGTGCCTGGCTCAGCTCGTCCTCGGTCACCCCGTAGGCCCGAGCCAGAGCCGGGATGTACCTCTCTTTGAGGCGCCGCACCCCTTGCTCCGCCCCTGCCACGGGGCCGTCGCTCTTGGTCCCGATGACCTCGGCCATCTCGTACCGGTAGAGGCCTGCGTCGCAGCGCAAGTCCCGGAGATCAGGCAGCCCGTCGCGTGGGAACAGCTCGTCCAGGTCCTGCTTGAGGACCCGGGCCAGGGCCGACAGTTTCTCCTGGTCGGGCTCGGATGAGCCAAGCTCCCACCCCGCCACCGTCGAATCGCCGACGCCTACACCCGCGGCTACGTCGGCCTGCGAGATCTCGGCGGCTCGCCGTACCGAGCGCACACGACCTCTATCGAAGCGTCGAGCAGGCATCAGACCTCGTTTTTCCTGCGAACCGAAGAAACATCGAGCCGTT
The DNA here is from genome assembly GCF_021261325.1 of Streptomyces guryensis. Lineage (GTDB taxonomy): Bacteria > Actinomycetota > Actinomycetes > Streptomycetales > Streptomycetaceae > Streptomyces > Streptomyces guryensis. The sequence goes on from NZ_JAJSBI010000039.1 coordinate 52,016, forward strand.
GACTTTTGGGGAGAATCGCGATAGCTTCAGCTTAGCGAAAAAAGAGGGACTTCGCACCCCTCGGCTTTCGCTCATCCAGTTGTCCCCAGCGTGGGGAGCTGCTGGACAGAGGGGACGGCCACGCGCACTCCGCGCACGGATCCCCCTCTCAAAACGCCATCGGCGCCCGAGAGTTCGCACCTCTCGGACGCCAGACAGCTAGTGATCCGCTGCCCCCGACAGGGGCTCAAGATCACTCACACAGCCGCTCCGCGTCCTTTCGCACGGCACTACGGAGCGGCGTACCACATAGAGGAGTCTCGCATGTCCCCTACTGCGGACTGCAACCCGAAGCCGGAGATCGCTTCCGGTCCCGCTGAACGGCTGGCTGCACAGCTGACGTCCATGCTGCCTGAGGCCGCAGTCGTACAGGTCCGCTTCCAGGGCCCTCGGACCTTGTGGCCCCACCTGGGACTAACCGCCGTGAACGAACGCGGACACGCCCTTCGGGTACCCCGTGCGAAGGCGCTCACCATCGCACGATGGATCATCCGCTCATTCCCGCAGGCCGGTTGGGCAGCCTCGGGCGGCCACGCCTTCGACCTGCGGACGGCTCAGCTGCGTCGGCTGGAAGCGTGATGTCGGCCGTGGCACCGGTGAGCGCGGATCCGGCCTTTATCGGGCCCACCGAGTTGCAGGGGCTCGCCGCCGTGGTGAACCTGCTGGCTCAGGCCGGCGGCCTCGATGCCCTGCTGAGCAACCGGCTGTCGGAACCTCGCGATAAGCGTATGCAGTTCGGATACAGCGATGCGGCTGAGCGGCTGAACATTCCGGAGAAGTGGCTACGTGAGCGCATCTCAACGCTGCCCCATCGAAAGTTCGGGAAGTTCGTGCAATTCACGGAGGAAGACCTCCGCGCAATTTCCGACATGCATTTCGTAAATCCAGGCGCAGTGTCCGAAAGGGGCGGGGAGTCGGCGTTGATGTCACTTCAGCCCTCTAAGCGCTCACGCAAGCGCTTCTGATCTCCTCTTGCGCTCGTGCGCGTACAGCGTGCGACGCCGTGAACATCGCGAGACGCAAATGAGCACTGACATATACAGCCTCATCGAGGCTGCACATCAGGGGAATTGGTCACCTCTCACGGAAGAGGCGAAGAAGGCTCCCGGAAAGCACTGGGCGGAAGACGCTAGATGCTCCAATCAGGACATTGACATCTTCGTGCCTCTTGGAGACGGACCCCGCAGAAATCCCGATGCTGTGAAACATAGCTTGGGTGCATCCCTGAACCGTCCGCGCAATCTCTGTGCATCGTGCCCACTGGCAGTGGCTGCCCGATGCCTGGTGGAATCCCTTAGGGATGACGACGAGTTCGGAATCCGGGCTGGCCTTCTGGCTTCGGAGCGTTCCGCACTACGCGCTGCGTGGCAGCAGCGGGTGAACGAACGCGCCGTCGAGAGTGCCCTTCAGGGCTGTACCACGGCGCTGAGCAAGGTCGACCGGGATGCGGTGATTGCTCGATTCGCGACAGACCCCTCATTGGACCCTGCCGCTGTCGCCCGGGGCCTCGGAGTCACGCACGAGTATCTATTGAAGCTCGCGCGACGCTACCGGAAGAAGTCCCAATCCAGCCCGGCCGCGCCCTTGCCCGCTGTCAGCGCTGACGCAGCCTGACAAGCTCCGCGACGAACGATTCTTCCCGCAAGGCAAACCTTGCGTTCACGGGAGCCCTCCCCATGCCTCAGAACAACCCCGCCGCTCCGGCCTGCGCAAATCTCGGTTTGGCGATCCAGGAAATAGCTCCCATGACAGTTCTTGCCCGCGTGTATCCGGAGCGCCGGTCTGTTACCCATCTCTTCGAATCGGACTTCTACCGCATGCTTATCGACCGGCGAACCGAAGAAAGAGTTGCGCACATGATCAGGCTCTATTTCGGCAATGCCGCCGACTGGCGCTACGCTCATGATTTCTACCTCCCCACCGGAGCGTTGTACCTCACTCCCGAGCCGCATCAGAACGGGTACATACCGGAGGACGATCTCTCCTTTGGTCTTTCCCTCACCCGTCGCATAGCGATAGCTGACGGGAGCTACTGATGAGCCACGTAGTGACCGAACTGGTCTGGTCACAGTCGAAGTCGTGCAGGGGCTCGCGTCTTGTCATGCTGGCACTCGCCCGTGAGGCAGACGATAAGGGCCGGGCCACTCTGACCCTGGACGAGATATCCGGCCTCACCCAGCTGACTGCGCGCTCGATAACGAAATGCATCGGGGAATTGACGACGCTCGGCGAACTCAGCCGCGAGCGCGGAGGAGGCGCCTCGAACCCCAACAGCTACTCGATACTCCTATTCGACAAGGGCATCGAGGCCCCCGCCGGATCAGAGACAGAACTTCCACCTACGCCTCCCGAATCAACAGATGAGAGAACAAGGTTCTACGAAGTTTCTTCCCGGAACTCCCCCTCGACGGACGCAAGTGGGAATTCCCTACCACGAGACTGGGAAGTTTCTTCCTCGCGTGCCCGTGGTGGTAATACTCCCTACGGGAGTATTACCACCACCCAAAAGCAAGCTAGCTTGCTTCGGTCAAGCAGTGAGAAGCAAGCGCCCCACCAGGAGTCGGTGAGCGTTCCTGAGGGCGCCAAGGATCTGGTAACAGCCATAACCAATGCCGGAATGCTTGTCGGCTGGCGGCTGACCGAATCGGAGTGGGATCGGGTAACAGCGCTCGCAGCCCGTTGGGGAAATGAACGGCTGGTCGAGATGATCGTGCGGCGATGGAATACAGTCCGCCCCCCACAGTCGGCCCGCTACCTGCTTCGCATCTGGGCGGACCTCCCGTCACACGCCCCCGCAGCGGCATCCCAAGAAAACGTCGTTCCCCTGCGTCGACCGCCCGGAGGCTGGGCGCCTTTTCAGAACACAGCAGAACCCAGTGCTTACCAGAACGGATTTTGATCATGGCAGAGCCGGAACGCGTAGGCAGCGCCAGGTCAATGCGCCGCATGGAACGAATACTCGCCGCGAAAGGAATTCAGGTGTCCGACAGCACCGCCGACGACTCACGGGAAGAAAACCCGGGGGACCGCGAATGGCACCGCCGAGCCCGCGCCGAATACGCACTGAACCGGTGGCGGACCGCGGCCCCTCCCCGGTTCAGCAACGCTGAGGCGACGATCCCGGAGGTCACCGCGTGGGCTGATCGCGCTCTCACGGAGAACTCCGCCGCTGGCGCTCTCCTCCTCACCGGCCTGACCGGTACAGGGAAGACGCACCAGGCGTACGGGGCTCTGCGCAGGATCGCGGCCGGCGGCCCGGACCGGTTCGAACTGATCGCAGTCAACTCGGCGGACATGTACGGCAACCTGCGTCCCTCACAGGTGATGGGCGCGGCGGAACGGGAGCTGCGAAAGCTCAGCGAAGTTCAGTACCTGCTGCTTGATGACCTCGGCACGGCGAAAACCTCGGAGTGGACCGAGGAGGTGACGTATCGGCTCATCAACTACAGGTACAACCACTGCTTGCCGACGATCATCACGTCCAATCTGCCAGCCCGTGACGACAACGGGCCGGACCTGACCGACTTCGTCGGGGCCCGGGTGGCAAGCCGCCTGGCCGAGATGGTGACCAGCCTCGTGCCGATGATCGGCGCCGACCGGCGGCGCGGCGGGAGGGCGGCCTAATGCCCGTCCGACTTCGAGGTGCGTCCCGAGACGCCGCAGACTTGTCCACAGCCTGTGGATACGTCGGTCCCGGCAGCCGGTTCGCGAATCCGTTCCGGGCTGGAGACCCCGCTCCCTCTCCCTTCGGCCCGCCGATGGACTCGGCAGAGGCCGTGGATCTCTTCACCGCCACGCTTCGCGGCCCGGTAGGCCGCTTCTATGCCGCCCGGTTCGCCCGTGCCCTGCGTGGTCTCGACCTGATGTGCACCTGCCCCCTCGACGTGCCGTGCCACGCAGACATTCTCCTCTGCATTGCTAACGAACCCCGCGACGGCGACACGATCCGCTCCCTGGAAGGCCCTCGATGAGTCACCCGATCATGTTCGCCGCGGCCCAGCGCCTCGCGACCGCCGAGGAGCGGCGCAAAGCCGCGCGGGAGAACGCGTTCCGCACCTGGGGTCCGCGGTCCGTCACGGCGGCCTCGAAGTACGCGCGCCGCATCCTGGGTGACACAGCAGTCACCCTCGACTGGGAGGTTCTGGGTCTCCTTTCCTTCGAAGAACACCTCCAAGCCTTCGCTTCGCTCGACACAGTCGGGGGCCAGCACCTGGAGCTGTACTACAGCGACGAAGGAAGCACGGAACGCATCCTGCTGCGTGTGTCGTGCGTGAGTTGCCCCAGTCAGCATGTGCACGAGGTGACGTCCCTGGAACAGCTCGGACAGTTGCTCTCCCAGACACCTGCATGGGGATCCATCGACCCGCGCGACGGAGGCAACCTCTGATGTCACGGGCGCACATAGAGGCGACGGCGGCCGAACCGCAAGGGGGCTACACCCTTCGCGGTATGACGGCCTGGGACCGTTCCGCGATCATCCTGCTCGGCGCGGCCGGCTTCGCGTTCTCATACGACGCACTGCGGCAGATCGCCATCGCGATCCACGCACGGGAAAGCCTGAGCTACCTGTTTCCGGTGTTCATCGACGGGTTCATTGCGTACGGCGTCCGAGCGATCGTGCTCCTTCGCCACCAGCGCTTCGGCGCTCGGCTTTACGCCTGGTTCCTCTTCCTTGCGGCCACCGGGGCGAGTCTCGGCGCGAACGCCCTTCATGCCATCACGCTGAACGACGGTCCGCAGGCCGGACGGTCCGCACTGCACCTCACGGACAGCGTCGTCGGGGTGCTGTCGACGCTCGCTCCGCTTGCATTGGCGGGCTCCGTACACCTCTACATCCTGATGGCGCGGACCGCCGAATTGTCAGTCACGGACGGCGCGGACAACGGTCCCGGACCGGTCCGCCAAGAGGTTCCGTCGCTCAATAGGGTCGCGGTTCCGCCGGAACCTCGTCCGTTGGAGACAACGACAACAACCGAGTCACGAAGCCTTGTCGCCGGTCCGTCCGCAGCAGACAGCTCCGCTGCGGCCCCCGTGGACCTGCGGAAACATGAGCCGGACCGAGACTACGAGTCGCGTGCGGACGAGCCCAGTACAGATGCATCTGCGGGTGCGGACGACGCGGACGGGAGCGCCTGCGACATGGGCGGACCGACTGTCTGCCTCGCGGACCACGGGGCAGCGACGGCGCCCGCGACGGCGGACAAGCCTTCCGTCCCGACGGCGGTCCGCACCCCTGCGGACGGCGAAAAGCCGTCCGTCCCGGACGGCGCGGAGTACACGCAGGACCGGGAGGCCGACGACGAGTGGCTGGCGGAGCTACTGCCGATCGCACGGGCCGCTTCCCAGCAGGCCGGACGGATCAGTCGCGACGCGGTGGCAGGGGCCGTCCGCGCACACCAGCCGATCAGCAACGACCGGTTGGGCGTTCTGCTGGCCCGTCTGAAGGATGAGGAGGAAGAGGCGGCGAGGACACCCGCCACTGCCTCCAGCGCCCTCTGGTGATCTCATCTCATGAGTGCCCCCCGTGGTCTCTGCGACTCGCACCGCAGAGACCACGGAAGGCCTGCTTGATCAGGAAGGAATGACCATGTGGCTTCGCCGACGAGACCGGGCGGAGGACGCAGTCCACCCCGACGCCGTGCAAGCAGCGTCCGCACTCGCGTTTCACCTCCAGAGCGGTGGCGAACTTGTGCCAGTCCAGGTGGACGATCTCCCTCTCGCGGACGGGGAGGTCGCCTTCGCGGATGTGACCTGCTCGGCCGCCCGCTTCTACGGAACCGAGGTCGTCTACCCGCAGTCGGCTGGTTTCTTCGAGAACCACCCGACCTTCAGCCGGCGGTGGGTGCCCAACAACCGCCTCGACGCCCGGCGGCGCCAGGAGGCAGAAGCGGCCGCCGCGCCGCAGTGGCGCGATCACACCGTGGCCCGGGTGGTCCTCACCTCAACCGGCGTACGGCTCAGGCCGCGCAAGTCGCCAACCTGGCTGCCGTTCGACCACGCCCTCCTCACCGAAATCACGGCGGGACAGCCCGAGGTAGTGCTCTCATACAGCGTGTGCGCGCCCTTGCTCCTCGCCGGCTCAACTGCACCGTGGCTCGGCGTAGCAATCGAGCACCTACTGTACGGCCATAAAGCTCATAGCTCAGTCTTGCCGAGGTGCTCTTAGGGAAGCGTGACCAACAGGTTGACTCCGCAATCCGGAATGGCGCGGAGTGCTCGTCAAGGATCGTGGACAGCAACTGGAGGGCGTCACATGGAGCGCTCTGGCACCCGTGGCCGTAGAGAATGGGTGACAACATTTTTCGGCGTGGTCATCTGGTTCCACTTATAGACACCTCAGCATCCAGTCGTGTTCCAGCTCAACGAAAGCAGTATTTGCGCACATCGGTTGCCGCACCGGAAAAACACCTAATTGCAATTAGAAATGTGCTACCGTAGCAGCCAGTAGTCCGCACATGAGGTGTGGGCCCCGCACTTCGGTCGACAGCGTCGGCGCGGAGCCCACCGGGCGGAGTGCATCGAGGGGGCCTGCCCTGGCCGGTGGGCCCCCTCTCATCGTCCAAGGTCAGGCGCCTACAACTCCCGCCACACGCAAAGCGTGTAGTAGATGAGCTGCGCGACTACGACCAAGGGCCCCAGCGCACGGCGGACCCGTGCCCAGAGACGTCGATGTTGCCTCTCCGCCGGCTTTGATCCCTCATCAGGCTCTTGTCCGGCAGTCATTTTACCTTTCACCTCCCTTCACATTTAAGCCCCACTAATCGCCAGACAGCGTTAAGGGGGGCGAGAATTGCACCACCGAGACTTCTTGACATGCAGGATCTCCGGGCCCTCTGTCTGTAAGTCGCGGTAGTTGTGATCAACATAGGCGATCGGGTCGAATGAGCCCCAGGGCGCATCCGCATTCTTCACCTGGGCATCCCCCGACCATCTCAAGGTCATTTACCTACGGTACCAACACCGCTGGCCCTCTGGATCCCCCTGATGTCAATGTCCCGAGAATTACGTCATGCCCCCTGCAACGGGAAGGGGCGCACCGAGGGCGCACCATGGCGAATGCATTCGCGCGGCCTGATCCGGCCTTGAACGGCCGGATTGCCCTGCTCAAGGTGGTCGGAACCCTGCCAAACACGACCTTCCCCGAGGAGCCGTACCACTACTTCGAGCTGTGCCAGAGCTTCGACATCCACAGCGACGATTCCGCGCTCGCCGACAGGCCGGTGCCCTCGCCGTCCCGGATACGGCGGCGCCACATGTGGCCGAAGACGTCCTCGGCGAGGGTAAGCAGCCGGTCGTGCGAGGCGAGGTTGCGCGAGAGCGCGCGCAGCTGGATGGTCCGCTTCAGCAGCTGCGCCGAGAAGTCGTGCATGGACCACGTCAGCGGCGGGCCGAGCCGCTCGCTGCCCTGCACAACCTCGCGCGTCATCCGGCTGGTGATACGGCCGCGTTCGACGAGGCGTTCCATGACGGCGACGGGGCACGAGCAGCCGTCGTTGGTGGCCTGGTGGCGCATCAGGTCGTGGACGAGGATGGCGGCGACAGAGAGGGAGAAGTACTCGGACTCCAGTTCCTGTCCCGTCGTACGCCAGGGGATGTCCTCCAGGGGCCAGCGGTCGGGGTCGAAGCGGGCGATGCCCGACCAGTACTGCTGGGTCAGCTCCCAGCGCAGCCGCAGCGCCTCGGCGAGCTTCTGCTGTTCGGCGTTGAGCAGGCCCAGGGTGAGGGTGCGCTCGGAGAACAGGTCCTGGATACCGTCGAGGGCGACCACGGTGAAGTAGAGATACGGCACCGGGTCGGCGGCACCCTTGGGCTGCGGCCCGATGGGTTCGTCGGTCTCGACCTCGGGGGCGTCCTGCACCAGGCTCCACGACCAGCCGCACTCGAAGAACTGGTTCTCGTCCTTGAGGCCCGCCTGGACGTCGATACCGAGGGAGAGGCTCTCCACGATCGCGGCGCGCAGCGCACGGAAGCGGCTCTGGTACATGCTCAGCACCTGCCGCTGCGACAGCCGTCCCTGGCCGAGGAGTTCGACCAGGTTGCGGCCCTGGGCGGAGTCGGCGTCGAAGGCGTTGACGGTGAAGGAGCGCAGCAGGCTCACCATGGCGGCGGTGAGCCGGTTGCTGGTGGCCGAACGCAGCTCGGCGATCGTCTCCTGGATGTCGCTGCGTCTGGTCCTGGTCTCGTAGACCTTGAGGAAGCCGAGCGTCGCCAGGCAGAGAGTGATCGACATGGAGAAGGAGTCGACCACGCCGAGCCGGCGCTGTTCCTCGGTGGGCTCCCCCTGGGCCTTGTCCTGGGATCCGAAGTAGTAACCCCCGGCGAAGGTGGGCCTGTTGTCCTCGCCGGTGTGGGTGCGCATGAAATCGGACGCGGCCTTGACGAGGTTGGCCGGGAGGTCGAGCCGCCCACCGGCCTTCCTCAGGGCCTGCTGGACGTCCTCCTGTGTGGTGTCCGGGTCGTCCAGCCGGAACGCGGGGATCTCGAAGTCCTGCGCCAGCTGCGCCCCGAGTCCCGCCAGGGCGCCTGACGTGGAAACGCCTAGAATCCCCAGCTCTCTGTTCACTGTGAGCCGCCTACGGGCGGTCATGTTTGCGCCCGGTGGGGACCAAACCACCCGAAATGGTCTCGCCTGCCACAGAAGTCGGAACCTAGTTCCAGGAATTAGGTTCCGACTTTTTGGTGATTCGAGTTGTCCGCGAACCCCTGCAAGGATTCAGGCACGGCCAACGCCACAAGGCATTTCCCGGCCGTTGGAGATCCGCTTTCCGGTCTCCCGCTAATCAAGCAAGGGGGCGATGGCCTTGATATGAGTAACGGCCACTGAAGCTCGACCGTTGCGCACTATGCCGCAGGTTGAGCATGAACGCTGGATTCGGCGCCGACGCGAAGCGCGATCGAATTCTCCTGTAACCGAGAATCACGACGGACGGTGGCCACAAGGCTCCGGCCTGATCCTCGAATTCTCCGGCAGCCGTCGATAAAGTCCGCGGGAGGAATCCCCCCTCTTCCCGCGAAGGGGTGGCGCGGACCCCGACCCCACGGGCCGCGCCACCCAATCTCTCGAAATCCCGTGCACCAAGGTTGTGGTTCCCGCATGCCTCGATACACCCGTTTCATACCTATATATGCCGCAATGGGGATAGTCGGTTCTCTGGCTGTCCTGTCGACCGGCTGCTCCAGTCCGGACAACGGCCAATCAAAGACCACGACCACACAGCCACACTCCGTCTCGGCGGGCATCACCAACGCGACCTCGCCGAGCCCGGGAAGCCCTGTACCACCGCCAACTTCCGTCTTGCCGAAGGACGTTGAGCACACGGCAAGGGCCTTCACCGCAGCCTACGCCGAGCACGACGCACGCGACGGCAAGGACAGCTCGTACGCCGATGCCGGCGCGCGGGCGGCCAAGCTCGCCTCCGGTGAGCTGGTAGGCATCCTGAGCCAGAAGCGGCCGGGCCAAGACGCCCCGTGGGCAGCCCTTCGCGCCGAGAAGGCGCGTCAGACGGTGAAGATCGCCTCAGTCGTGGTCCCCGACGGCGCACCCTCCGTCAGTTGCTCCTCGGCCCTCGTACGAGTCGGCTACACCCTCACGACAACCCCGAAGTCCGGCCAGGCAAGTCACAGCAGCGGACAACTCGTCCTGCGCATGGAGCACACCTCCGACGGCTGGCGCGTCACCGCCCTGCCCTGGGCGTGACGGGGTCGCCGTGAACAAAGCCATACAAGGCGGCCTGGCGCTCCTCACAGCAATGATCGTTTCGGCTATGGCCCTACTGACCACGTTCGGCGGGGCTGACAGCGCCTCCGCCCAGGAAACCGGCCCAGGGGGCGACATCCTGACGGACGCCCCGGTGCCGGGCTGGGTCCGTGAACTCATCAATAAGCATGCAGGCGAGTGCCCGCAGGTCACGGCCTCCCTCTTGGCGGCTCAGCTCTTCCAGGAGTCGAGCTTCAACCGGGACGCGGAGTCCAAGGACAAGAACGGCAACCCGATCGCACTGGGAATCGCGCAGTTCACGCCTGCGACCTGGGCCGCTCACGGTGTTGACGGCGACGGAGATGGGGTCAAGGACGTCTTCAACCCCGCCGACGCTATCGCGGCGCAGGCGAAGTACGACTGCACGCTTGCCGAAGAGGTCAAGGGGGTGCCCGGGGACTCGACGGACAACATGCTCGCCGCATACAACGCGGGCGGCGGTGCCCTGATCCATTTCGGTGGTATCCCGCCTTACTCCGAGACGCGCGACTACGTCCGGAACATCCGCCAGCTGGCGGCGAAGTGGGCCGCCGCAGTCCCGCCGAATGCCCCGGCCGGCAAGGGCGCTGCCCGCGCCATCGCCGCCGCGAAGACGGCCCTGGGCACCTGGTACCAGTGGGGCGGCAGCTGCATCTCGCCGTACAAGGGCGAGGGCGGCTGCGACTGCTCGTCGCTCACCAAGATGGCCTGGTCCTCAGCGGGCGTGAACCTCCCCCGGGTCACGTACGACCAGGTGCACGCCGGGACCGCCGTCACGAGCATTGCTCAACTCACCCCGGGTGACCTGTTGTTCAGTGTCCCCGGCAGTGCTGGGCCTGAGCACGTGGGCATGTACATCGGCGACGACCAGGTCATCGACGCCCCTCACACAGGGGCCCAGGTGCGGATCAAACCGCTCAGTTACTGGAAAGCGCAGATTATCGCGATGCGGCACGTCGGCTGATCACCGCCTTATTGCCTCTTGGGGCGAAGAAGCGGTGTGCCAGTGCCCTGATATCTGCCGAAATTCCAACGCATCAGGCCTGCCTCATACAGAGCCGATAAATGCGCCGCACCCACCCGATCCATTTGAAGCCCACTCTGCGGTTGAACCTAGGCCGCTGACGCCTTCCGTGAATCGCCCGAATGGGCAAGTCCCATGAAGAACCATCCACCGAAAGGAATCCGATGAATCTCCGTACCTCGCGCCTGGCCGCCTCGGCCGTGCTGGCGTTGTCGCTGACCGCAAGCGTCTCGGTGTCCGCCATCTCGACGGCCAGTGCTGCCGAGATGCCGTGCAAGCCGGGGGCCTATTTCGAAATCCACGGCAGCGGCGTGCACCTCCGCGCGGGGGCCGGTGTCGGCTACAAGTCCCTGGGCCTTTTGTACAAGGGCGACTGGGGACGAAAGCTGGAAAAGAAGGGGAGCTGGATCAAGTTGAGGCTCGGGCAGAGGTCGCGTTCGGGGCTGGCCAAGGGCACGACGGGCTGGGTCGCATCGCGATACGCCTACGACTGCACGCCGATGCAGCTCGACTGATCCGGAATTTTCCACGCCCAGGGAACCCCCTCCCATTCGATATCCAAAGCAATAGAGGAAAGAACATGCACAACTTCCTGTCGGCCGCGGCCGACCCTGCCTTGCACACGACCCTCGCCGCCGGAGTCGACGTCGTGTCCGGCGTGAAGCCGGACTGGGGCCCCTTCGGGAAGCTCGGCAACACGGCCAAGGTCATCCTCGGCGTCATCGCCGCCGTCGTCCTCGTCGTCGGCGCTGGCGCGTTCCTCGCGGGCATCGGCAAGTCCAAGGGGTGGTTCGGTGAAGGCCACTCCACCATGGAGAGCTCGCGCGGCAAGGGCATGATGGTCGGCGGTCTGACCTGCATCTTCCTCGTGGCCTCCTTCGGCACCATCTTCGTCATCACGTACGGCATGGGTGTGTGACCCATGACCTCCCGATCCCGAAGGAGGAACGACTCCTCCAGGAAGGCGGCCGGAGCAGGCAAGCCGTCGGCCAAGCTCTGGGGCGTCGCACTCGCCGGGGCAGCAATGGTCACTGCGGCCGGAGTGATCGTCAGTCTGGCCACGGGCAACCCCCGCGCCTCCGCTCCGACCGCGTCAGCACCTGCCCACTCGGCACCGCAGAAGGGCGGAGTGGGCATACGTGAGCTGGATGGCGTCCCCGTGGGCTACCCGCACACACAGGCCGGCGCGAAGGCTGCGGCGGCCAACTACACCACGGTGAGCGGCAGTTCCGACTTCCTCACGGACAAAGCCGCTCGACACCGTGCCGTATCGGTCATGGCGGCCAAGGGCACCGCCGGAACAGCGGTGAAGGAGGCAGATCACGCCGCTGGTGAAGCACTCAGCGCACTGCGGGGCGACAACTCCAAGGTGTCCGACAGGAAGGTCATCGCGCGTACCGGTGTCCTTTCGGCTCATGTCCTGGGCTTCGACACTCACGGCGCGATGGTCCGACTGTGGACGACAACGGTTCGCGGCAGCGCGACCGGGCACGCGACGCCCAAGACGGGCTTCCGGTCGGTGACGGTCACGCTCACCTGGGAGTCCAACGACTGGAAGCTGAAGTCCAGTTCGAGCACAACCGGCCTGGTCGCGCCGATCGACGAGCGCCAGGCATCCAACGTCACAAGCGACTTCTCCGACTACGTACCGGCTGCTGCAGAAGACCCTGTGCTGAGCGGTTCGGTTGGTCAGGACGGGTTCCCGGCACCGTACACACGCAACGAGGGCGGCGCCCGCGCCGCCGCTGTCAGCGCCACCATGCTCTACGGCGACCCGCGGTTCTTCACCGATGAGGACTGGCGGCACCGGATGCTGACGTCCACCGCAGCGAAGAGCGTGGTGGACTCGGTCACCTCGGACTCGGACTCGACGGCCCGCCTGGTCATGGAGAACCGCGGGGTCGGCGCCGACGGCAGGACCCTCGACGGGAGTGAGCTGATCACACGGACGGCGGCACTCGCCACCCGCCCGATCTCCTACTCAGGCCAGGCCGCGAGCATCGAGCTGTGGACCGCGTCGGTGGGCGGGGTCGCGGGCAAGGACGAGGCTCAGCGCCCGCAGGTCGCCTTCCTTCGGATGACCGTGGACCTGGTCTGGGAGGACGGCAGCTGGAAGACGACAGCTGTCACTCCCTCCGAAGCGCTCGTGCCGTCGCCGCCGGCCATGCAGGAGGCGGACCCGGCCGACAGCTTCGCGGACGTGGGGGGTGCCAGCAATGCGCCTGCGACTGCGTGATGACGTCCCCGGCCTGCTGACCGTCGAGCGTGGCACGCCGAGCCGCTGGCGGCGCCGCCTTCAGACGGTGGCCATGGTCAATGTGATCATCGGATTCCTGTTCGTGCCCTCTGCGGTGGCCAATCCGTTCTGCTACATCCCGATGGTGTGCGAGGTGAAGTCGGCGATCGACTTCGTCAAGGACCCGCTGGGCTTTCTGCTCCAGAAGCTCACCGAGGCCAACATCTGGTTTCTGCGCAAGATGCTGGAGCTGATCCAGAACACGACGAAGATCGATCTCACCTCGGCCAGCTTCCTGAAGCAGTACGCCCTCATTTTCGCGGCCTCCAGCCTGCTGACTGTGGCGCTGTGGCTGATCGCCGTGGCCAAGCGGGCGGTCCGCGGGGTCGCGATCACCACCGCGGTCTCCGAGGCGATCGGCTTTCTGCTCCTCCAGTTCGTGGTCAACGCGTTGACGCCGGGCGCCATTGCCTTGCTGATGAGGGCTATTGACGAGGTCACAGCCGTCTTCGAGCCCTACGCGACGGCGAACTTCAAGCCGTTCCTGGAGAACATCCTCAAAGTGATGGCCGCGGACCACCAGGACGGTGTGGGCCAGCTGATGGCCGTGAACCTCATCATGATGTTCGGCGCGCTGCTGATGTGGATCGAGCTGTTGATCCGGGGCGCGGCAATCTACGTGGCCGTCGCGCTCGGGCCCATCGTGAACGCCGGGCTGGTCGACCGCGATTTGTGGAAGAAGAGCAAGAAGTGGTTCGGCGCCATCCTCGCGATCGGCCTGAGTAAGCCCGTGCTGTTCGCTCTGCTCGGCCTGGGCGGGGCGGTCCTCAGCGACAGCACGGGCAACATGTCCGACGCGGTCTCCAAGACGCTGGTCGGTGCGCTGATCCTCCTGCTCGCCGTCTTCGCGAGCGCCACCCTCTACAAGTGGGTGCCCGCCTTCGGCGACGAGATGGCTCAGCTTCACCACGACCGGAAGACTGCCCAGTCGTCGGGTCCGGCCGCTGTGATCGACGGTCCCGGCCAGCACGCGAACCGTGCGATCAACTCGCATGTGCAGGACTCCTTGGTCGGCGGCAGCGCGAAAACGGCTGGCAGTAAGTCGGCAGGCGTCAAGATGGGCGGCGGAACGGCCGTGGCCGGGCCGGTCGCTGCCGGGGCGACCCTGGGCAAGGCCGGCGTCGACATGGCGAAGAAAAAGGCCGCGAGTTCCCCTGGCATGCAGGGCGCCGAAGCCGCCAACGGTGGCGGCGCCGAACAGTCCGAAGGCCAGCAGGGCAGCAACCAGGTCGGTACCTCCGGTGCACCGGCCGCAGCTCGCCCCGGGGGAGCGACCTCCGGCCCAGTCGTCAGCTCTTCTCCCGACTGGTCCTCGGCTGGCAGTCACGCAGCGTCCGGCCGCCCACCAGGAAGCAGCGGTGCCCCGAGTACGGCACAGCCGCCCTCGCCGCCGGCTCCCCGCCCATCGGGCTCCCTTCCGGCGCCACCCGCCTCCCCCTCCTCTGCATCAGGAACCACCTCGGGCTCCGGACCCTCGGTGACGCCTCCGCCCCCGCCACGGTCGTCGGGCGGCCAGGCACCCGGACGTCCGAACCCCAGCAAGGATCAGTGACCCATGTCGACTCGTACGTATCAGTTCGGAAAGCACCGCCCTACGGGGCTGGTAGGCCGTCGCGACCTCGGCGAACAGGTCGTTCTCGGTGGCGGTGCGGTAACCGGCATCCTGTTCGGCTACCTCTTCAACGGCGTGACGGCTATCGCCGCGGCATGCCTCGTCCTGCCGATCCTGCTCGCCCTGGTCATCGTGTACGCCCCGTACCGGCCGAAGGGCACGTCCCAGCGGCGCACGTTGTATCGCTGGTGGCGGATCAACCGGTACCACCGCAAGGCGCTCCGCCGTACCGGCGGCGTGTGGGTGTCCCCGGCCTTCGAGGCCGGCGTGAGCCGTGACGGCACACCGCCGGACGCAGCCCTGGCGGAGCCGGAGGGCATCACGGGCATGACGTGGGTGCCCGTCACAGTCCGGGGGCAGAAGGCCGTCGTAGTCCTCCAGCCGGAGGCCGGGTGCGTGACTGCCACCCTGGAAATCGCCTCCCCCGGCCTCGGTGGCAAGGAAGTCGGTGAACAGGTCGTCGCCCTGGAGCGGTGGGGCGAACTGCTCGACGCCTTCGGCAATGTCGAGGAGCACCCGGTGAAGCGGGTTCAGGTCCTCGCCCGGCAGATGAAGTCCGACCCCTACGCCCACCAGCGGTTCATCGCGCAACGCGACGAGTCGGCGGCGACGGCTGACGCTCCGCAATGGCTGAAGGACTCATACGACGTGCTGGCCAACGCCGTGTCCACCTCGGCGGAGGAACACCGCTACTACATCACCATCCACGCGAAGTTCACCCGCGATCTGGCCGCCGAAGGCGCGGCCCGAGGCACCGGTGACGAAGGGGTCGCTGCCGCCATGGCCGCGTACCTGGAAGAACTGTGGTCCCGCGCGGAGGACGCCGACCTCTCCGTGATCGCGCCTCTGGACGAGGGCCGGATGACCGCGTTCATCCGCAACTCCTACGACCCGGACCACGCCATCTGGGACACCGCCCTCCCGCAGGCGCACGCTTTCCCGCGCAACGTCGACGTTCGCAGCGGCGCTCACGTCGCCACCCGGGCCGCAGGCTCCACCGACAGTTGGTTCCACGCCACGGCCGCCGTCGTCGGGTGGCCCACCACGCCCGTAGGCCCCGACTTCCTGTCGCCCCTGCTGATCGGGATGCCCGACGTGATCCGCACCATCGCGAT
The DNA here is from genome assembly GCF_021261325.1 of Streptomyces guryensis. Lineage (GTDB taxonomy): Bacteria > Actinomycetota > Actinomycetes > Streptomycetales > Streptomycetaceae > Streptomyces > Streptomyces guryensis. Next base: position 67,838 of record NZ_JAJSBI010000039.1, read on the forward strand.
CACGCAGCAGCTTGAGCCGAACGACAAGGCCGTGGAACGGATGCTCGCGGAGGACACGAACAACCAGGCGGAAATGGACCGCGACCGTAAGCGCGGCAAGAACATCGACCCTCGCGACCTGATCGCGGCGGACGCCACCGGATCACGGGGCATGGCCCTGGCGTCTTCGGGCGCGGCCGGTTCCGCCGTCGTCGGCTACATCACTATCTCCTCGCGCAGCGCCGAGGAGCTGGAGCGCACGAAGCGGACGACCGCTTCCCGTGCCCGCAACGCTCACCTCCGGATCGAATGGCTCGACCTCGAACACGCTCGCGCCTTCGCCACGACCCTCCCCCTCGCCGGAGGCATCAAGTGACCGACCTGCTTGATCTCACTCCGTTGTCCCCGATGTACGAGACGGTACGCCGGCCGCTCTACACGGAGACGACCACCAGCCAGGCCCTGTACCTGCCCATCGCACCTCCGACCCTCGGCACTGCGGGCGCGATCATCGGCCGGGAGCTGTATTCGGGCAAGGCGTTCATCTACTGCCCCTTCAGCGCCTTCGGCGACGGCCTCCCCGGCGGCAACATGATCGTGATGGGCGACACCGGCCGGGGGAAGTCGGCCCTCACCAAGACCTACACCGCGCGACAGATCCGCCTCGGGCGTCGGGTGGTCGTGCTCGACACCAAGGAACAAAAGGAGCGGGAGGAGGGCGAGTGGGCCGCTCTCGGCCGCTCGCTGACCGGCAAGGCCCCGGTGAAGTTCGCGCCGGGTGGCGGTCGCGGGGCCTCGTGCATCAACCCGATGGACCCCGCCATCGCGGGCAAGCGGCAGATCGAGCTGGTACGGACGATCGTCGAACTCGGCCTCGGCAAGCCCTTGGACGAGTTCGCCGGCTCCGCTCTGCGCATCGCGATCCGCCGGGCCCACCGGCGTGCGGGAGACCTCGGCCGCACGCCGGTCCTCGCGGACGTCGCCGCAGCCCTCCGGCAGCCGGACGAGTCCGACGCCACGGCCAAGCAGCGGACGCGGGACGAACTCCTCGGTGACGGCCTGGAGGCGTCCTACGTCCTGGACCGGCTCTGCGGGAGCGAACAGGACGCGACCGGCGACCTCACCGGCATGCTCGACGGGCCGACCAGCCTCGGCGTGGACCTCGACGCCGACATGATCGTCTTCGATCTGACGAAGGTCCCGTCCGGCGGCGTCGCCATGACCATCCTCGTCGCCGTCATCAGCGTCTTCCTCGAAGAGGTGTGGCTGCGCCCGCTGTGCGAGTGCGGAACGGAACCGGGACAGCACGAACGTGTCGTGGTCGACGCGAACTCCGGAGCCTGGGAACTGGGGCCGAACCCGGAATCGGGCTGCCGCCGCTACACCCAGCGCAAGCGCATCCTCGTCTGCGAGGAGGCGTGGCACATCCTCGGAACTCCCCAACTCGCCTCGCTGCTGGAGAAGTTCCTCAAATTTGCTCGTGGCTACGGGCTCAGCTGCATCTTCATCGTCCATCACCTGTCGGACATCGATGACAGCCCGGAGACCCAAGCGGCACTGAAGATGGCCGACACCATCGTGATCTACAGCCAGAAGAAATCCGAGGCAGAAGCGACGGTGTCCCGGCTGGGCCTGCCGTCGTGGACGGCGGAACACATCATGCGCCTGCGCCGCGGAATCGCTCTGTGGAAGGTCGGCGAGGTCATCTATCCCGGCGTCCAACACCTCCTGGTCGAGGCCGAGCAGCATCTGTGCTTCTCCTCCGGCTCGATGACCGACCTGACCAGCGCCTCCCCGGACACCGAATGAGCAGGTACCGCCATCTCGCCGCCGACCTCTTCCACTCAGATTCGGAGCGCGTCCCCTCCATGACCATCACCACCGACGCGACCATGCTTCCGGCCGATGAGCACGCGGTGCGGCAGGACATTGACCAGCTGCACGCCGCTGCGCTCGCACTCGCGGACCGTACGAAGGCGCTGGCCAGCGTGCTGGACCATGGTGACTACTCCGCCGCCGGGGGCCGCGTCCGGACGGCCGTCGCCCACATCTGGCGAGCTGCCGAGGACCTGCACAGCGCCTTCCACACGGCACCGCCGCGCTGTGCCGGGCCCGACGCGTCCCTCTCTCGGCTCTGCGGTCGGCGGATGCGCTACCTCGCGGCCCGCGTCGCACGGAGGGCCGAGTAGTGGACATCATGCCCGGCGGGATCTCCCTGGCCCTGTACGCCCTCACCGTCGTGTGCGCGGCAGCCCTGCTGACGCTCTGGTTCTTGACGAACCGGGGCCGCCGCAATGCCGGATTCGCAAGCAAGGGCCAGCTGAAGCGCCAGATGTCGGCCAGGGCGGTCCTGAGAGCAACGGAGATCCGTCCCTCTCTCGCCCGCGCTGACGCCCCACCCGCCCGTGCATCAGCGGTGAGCCTCGCGAAGGACCGCTCCGCCGGTCGTTGAATCAGCCCCCTCCTCGCCCCACCTCGTTCCGGAGCACGTCATGCACCACCCCCTTGATCCTCACGACTTCGGCTATTCGCTAGGAACCTCGCAACGCCCGAAGGGCGTAGAGCTGTGGTCCCGCGCCGACAAGGCATGCCGGGTCGTCGGTCCCATGGGCAGCGGAAAGACTCTGCGCTTCTTCGCACCGTTGATTCGCAGCTGGGCCGGTCCGGTCCTGGCTACCTCGACCAAGCCTGACCTGGTCGAACTGACCCTCGACGCACGGCGGCGTGACGGGCGACCCGTCCTGGGCTTCGACCCGCAGAACATCGCGCCCTCCCTCCCGAAGTTCCGTTGGACGCCGATCACCGGTGCGTCCGAAACGGAGGTCGCGATGATGCGTGCCAAGGCGTTCGTCGCGGGTTCACGGGCTCCCGGTTCCGCGGCACAGTCCAGCGAGGGCAGCGCCTTCTACAAGGGACAGGCTTCCAAGATCCTCGCTGCCTTCTTCCACGCCGCCGCTCTCGACGGCGCCGACCTCAGCTGGGTATTGAAGTGGGCCCGCAAACTCACGGACCCCGCGCCCCTGGGCATTCTCAACGCTCATCCCGGGGCTGGCCCCGGCTGGGCAGACATGCTCCGCACTGCCACCACGGGGGACAGCCGCACCGTTGGCAATACCGCCTCGACCCTCGACGCGGCCCTCGAACCCTTCATGCACGAGTCGGTGATCCGCGCTCTCCAAGGAGACGGAGAGGACGCTACGGATTTCCACGAGTTCCTTGACGCAGGAGGCACCATCTACCTGCTCGGCAAGGACTCGGAGGTGAACAGCGTCGCACCCCTGACCACGGCGATAGCAGAAGACCTGCTGGACGTCGCAGAGGCTCACGCCGTCGTGTCCCCGGCCGGGCGACTCGACCCGACCCTCCTCGCCGCTCTGGACGAGGCACCGAACATCGCGCCCATTCCAAGCCTCCGCCAACGAGTCGCCGACGGACGAGGACGAGGCATCACGGTCATCTACGGCCTCCAGGCCTGGGCGTCCGCCCACGCCCGCTTCGGCGAGGACACCGCGAAGGAGCTGGCGGCGTTCACCAACAATGTCGTGGTCTTCGGCGGAGCCAAGGACCCGGCCTTCCTCAAGGACATGTCCGACCTGTGCGGTCAGGTCGAACGGGAGCGCAAAACGAAGACCACGACCGGGGGAGACCGCGGCGGCCACTCGACCGCCACGCACATGGCGCTGGAACCGGTCCTGCGCGGAGACGAGATCAGGAGCCTGCCGGAAGGCCACGCCTTGGTGCTCGCGGACAACCTCCCGCCCGTCGTCACCCGTCTCGACGGCATGTGGACCTGGGAGTCCTGGACCGAGATCGAAGGTCACGTCCGCGACCTGCGAGCGGCCAACGAAGCGGAGCGCGCACGGCAGGCCACAGCGAAGAAGAGCCAGGCCAAGGCTCACGCCGCCGCATGGGCTGGCCGCGAGCGGGTGGCTGCCGCATGACGAATCCCCTTGCCCGATTCGAGCCTTTCCCCGAGCCGCCCGCGTTGATCCTGGAGTACATCGCAGAGCGGAGTGCGGAGGAGTCCGCGGTCGACGGCCCTGCTCCGTGGGACCTGGGGGCTCTGCCAGCTGAGTTGATCGCGCCGATGCCCGCGTGGCTCGACTCAGTGTGCCGCTGGCTCAACTGGGCGTATGCCTGGCAGCCCCAGGACGTCATCCCACCGTGCTGGACGAAGCACGAGGGCCTTGGGTACGAGATCGCGGCCCTCGCCTTCGCGCGACCCGATGCGTACGCGGACGCGGGCTCCACCGTGATCTGGCACGAGCAGTACGACCGGTTCCTCACACGGATGAACAAGGCCCTCGGCAAGGCCGGCGACGAATGCCGGGTGGGACGCCACGAGGACCGCCCGGCGCGCTTTCAGCTCGCAGCCTGGCCCGCACAGGTTGCCGGAGACGGCGAAGAACCCGAGCCCGCGCAGCGAATCGGGGCGATGGCGTGATGATGACGAACCCTGACATGGTCTTCTCGACGGCCCCCCGTCGAGGACTGCTGGCTCGAAGCGGCTGGGAACAGGAAGAGGCTCGAACCGTCCTACGCGATCTCGGCTGGGAGTGGGAGGAAGAACTTCACGCTCTCGTCCCGCCGGACGACGTACCAGACATCGACGCCGGCATTCAAGCGGTGGCGGAACTGCACCTGCACGGGCACCGAACCGGATACGCGATAGGACCGTACGGCACGATGCGGCTAAGCCTGGCACGCGCAGAACAGGTATTCACGAAGCTCACGGCTCAGCAACCCGCGCAGGTCCAAGCTGAAGAGAATCCCGAAAACGAATCTCAGGCACCATCACGGCGGAAGTCGGCTCTTGGTGGCAGTGCCGCCTCGCTGGACACCATCCCGGTGAGAGAACCGGACAGTCCCGCCATTTGAGGGCGCAGGGTCGGACGCCGGGCGTTCCGCGCTGGCCCGTGTGCTCCAGGGCCTGGACGAGTTGGCCGCGCGTAGGTGGGGTTGCGGGGCGCTTAGGATTCGCTTCCGTGGCAGACATCCCCGACGAATTGATCAAGCTGGAACGTTCCGCTGAAGATGCGCGCACGAAGCTCGGCGGTCTCGACGGTGAGGCGTACGACGCGCAGTGGAAGGCGTGGCGTGACGACGCCGCGAAGTTCCAGGCCGCGGTGACGGAGTACGCGGCGCGCGAGGATGCGGGCATGTCGCGGTACGAGCTGGAGCAGGCGGTGAAGAAGGCGGTGCGGCACGCCGTGCCAGAGGGCTGACGGCTACGTCTGGTCGGGCCAATCGACCAGCGTCGTGCGCTCGGCCTCGTCGACCAGGACGACGCGCCCCTGGGTGCGGGCCCTGGCGGCCATCTCGCCGCACACCGAACACGGCAGCAGCGATGAATGCTGCGAAAGCTCTCGCAGTCGGCAGGTTTGCCCGGCGCCGGATCCAGCGCGGACAGATCGACGCGCTGCTACCGCAGCAGCTCACCCACGCTGTCACGCACTCACGGGTATAGCCCTTGTGCGGCGAAAAAATCCTTCCAGTCCTGCGCGGCCTGCTTGGCAACGACCAGACCGTCTAGGGTCTGATCCCGCCATTCAATCGTCACGGTTACAGGTGGACCACCTGAGACCGCGACGATGCGCGCTTCGTGACCTTCATCCCGCGTGTGGTGTTTGAAGGTGTTCGTAATCGCCGCTGCGATACGCAGAGATTGAGTGCCCATTACCCGATTCAGGGCACGATTGGACACCTCTGCCTGGGGGTCGAGTCTGATGTGTTCTCCCAGGTGATAGCAAGAGATGAAGAATCCATATACATCAAGGCAGAAGCCGGTGATGTTGATCTCTTCACTAGTGCACCATTGCTCCATCCGCGCGAAGCCCAACTCCACCGCTGCCCACATCTCCTGTCAGGGCCGTGGCGGCGATGGAAACAAAGCCGACAGCGAGGCCGAGTCGACGGCGCTTCCATAGTCGTGGGCCGAGATCGTTTGGTCCGCCGGACTGGGACTCGGGGGAATAGTGCGGTCGTCATCCATACGGCGACGGAAACACGAAGGGCTTGCTGGTGCCACCGCAGGAACCCAGGCCAGTCCCTCAAGATCGATGGCACGCTCTCAAGATCCACTGGTACAGGACAACCTCTCTCGATGTGCTGTGACTTTCAGTGATAGGTGGCCAGAGGCAGGGGCAACACCGCTGGTGACAGGACAGCGTTCAAAAATGGTTGGCCGTTTCGTGCAGAGTTGGTTGGCCTCTGGGGAGTCGCCGCGGTTGGTAGCCGTTGGGTGTCCGGCTTGGTCGGCGCGGGGAGGCTGGTGCTCAGCGTTTGATGCGTCCGCGGACGGCAAGAGCCCCGAGGGCGAGGAGGGTCGGTTCGAGGAGGCGGGAGGCCATCTCGATGTAGGTGCCGGCGGTGGTGAGGTTTTGTCCGGAGGAGCGGAAGACGACCGAGTTGATGGCGATGCGGGTGGCTTTCTCGGTGCGGGCCCAGGTCATGCGTTGGTGCCATCCGCCGCGCAGGGCTGGTTCAGGGGTGCTGGTGTGGAGGCTGATCCGGCTCCTGTGGAGGGTACCGGTGGTGGCGGGGTCGGGGTCGTGGGTGGGCAGGCCGACGCTCATGAGGAGGAGCACGGTCAGCGACATGGCGGCGAGCAGCCAGCTGAAGGAGCGGGAGGCGCGCAGGCCGTAGCCGGACAGCAGCCAGTAGGCCCACAGCAGGCGTCGTTCGCCCTTCGGGGTACCGGTGGTGTCGTGGCGGCGCATCTCGCACTCGCCGTAGTAGAAGTCGGCGGCGCCGGGTTCGTTCTTGCCGTCTTCGAAGGCTTTACGGAGCTGGCGGTAGAGGGCGGCGACGTCCTCGGGGTCGGGGGTGGGGCCAGGGTTGGGGTGGTGGGGGCCAGGGCGCCAATGGCGGGGCGAGGGGGTGCGACCTGGTGGTGGTGTGGGTTGGCCGGCGGTCTGGGCGCGCCAGTGGTGTTCCTCGGCCAGGGTGCGGCGGCGTGTCCATCTCGTCAGGCGTATTCCGCGGCGGTGCCAGCCGGTAGGCGTGGGAGCGAAGAAGGTGCGGCCTTCCAGACGAATTTGGTCGAGGTGGAAGGCCCCGGAGAACAGACAATCGTTCAGGTCTGTGTCGGTCAGGACCAGATGCGCAGCGTCTACCCCCTGCACCGAATTGACCTTCACCCTGGCGGGGCCCGTCAGCAGGTCCTCGTTCACCTCCGCGCCGAGGTTGTCGCTGAAGGGGGTGGCATGAGCGGTGACCGCTACTGGGGCGGCAAGGACCGCGTGGCTGAGATCCACGGCCGCGTACCTCAAGCGCATGGTCGCAGTCGACTCCCACCGGATCCGTTCACACACCACCTCCCGCGCCGCTATCTCCAGCGTCACCGGCAGCCCGAACTGCGCCCCAGATAGATCCACTCCTTCCTTGCACGCCAACGGTCCCAACACCGGGGCACCCGCAAACCGCACAGCGGTGAAGGTGGCCGTGCGGGAGAACTGTGCCCCGTCGAACCTGGCGGTGCCGGAGAACTGCGCCCCGTCGAACCGGGCGTCGCCCGAGAACTGTGTCCCCTCAAACCGGGCGGTGCCGGAGAACTGCGCCCCGTCGAACCGGGCCCGGCCGGAGAAGTGCGCACTACTGAACTGTTGGCCGCGGGAGAACTGTGCGCTTTGGAACGAGGCGTGGTTCGAGAACCGCACTTCGTTGAACCAGGCGACGCCGGAGAATTTAGCGCCCTGGAACCGGGCTTGCCCCGAGAACTGGACGTTGTTGAACCAGGCGTTGCGGGAGAACTGCGCCCAGCCGAACTGGGCGAGGTCAGAGAACTGCGCCCTGCCGAATCGGGCTGGTCCGGAGAACTGCGCCTTGCCGAACAAGGTTTCGCCGGAGAACTGCGCATCATCGAACCGGGCGACGCCGGAAAACTGAGCCTCGCGGAACGAGGCGGGGCCGGAGAACTGTGCCCCGAGGAACCCGGCGTCGCCGGAGAACTGCGCCTCATCGAACCGAGCATCACCGGAGAACTGCGCCTCATCGAACCAAGCGGTGCCGAAGCTGGGTTTGCCGGTGGCGGAGTCGCGAAGGGCATTGAGGAAGTCGTTCAGCAGACGTTGGGTGAAGGGGGTGCCGCGGTGGTCGATGTCAGCGCCGGGAGCCAGGCCGGTCAGATAGGCAGTGCGGTCGGCGTCGGTGAGGTGGGCGAGGCATGAGGTGTAGCCGGGGACGTGGATGCCGCGGCAGCCGACGGTATCGGTGGAGGGGGCTGCGCTGTGTGCGCAGTACGGCCAGGAAGGCGCCGCGGGTGGGGGTGTCCTCATGACGTGGCGGCTCCGCTGATCCGTGCCAGTTCCGTGTTCGGCCGGGCAAGAGGTTTTGGCGTCCAGGTGCTGCCTGGTGGCCAACTATCGCTGTACACGGTCAACTATTGCCCGATCAGAGCGAGAGGTGTTCGCCGATGTCGGAGAGGATCTTTCGGCATGCCACGAGACGTACAGGTCAGTTGGTCAGTGCAGCGCCCTGCGGCCACACCACATCTACGGGGAGACCGGCGTCGCGCGCCTCCAGGACGGTGTCCGCGGTGCCTCCCTTGCCTGACGGCGGCGCGCCATTCCACACGGCAACCAGACGCTCGGCGCGCTGCAGCATGGCGCGGTTGGCGTCCTCGTAGGCGGCCCGGTTCGCCGTCTCGTTGTCGAGGACGAGAACCTTGTCTGCGGCGTCGATGAGCCGGTCGAAGGTGGCGGCGTGGTCGGGCTTGACCTTGTTCTGCCGGTAGTCCTTCGAGGGGATCACCGCGACCAGGCTGCCCCCGAGGTCCAGGACGACTTCAGCGAAGATGGAGTCGCTGCCCTTCGCGATACACGAGACACCCACCAGACCTCCCTCGGCCGCGTACGGCTTGAGAGCCTCACGCAGCGCGTCGCGCACCAGTGGCACGCTGTCTTCGGTCAGGTTCATGTGCCCGGTGACGGCGAGAGTGGTCAAGAAGGCGCTCCTTCGGATAGCAGGTTGCGGATCATTGTGCGTGCTTCGGCGACAGGCTTAGCCGTGGGGCTGACGGTATGCGGGTACAGCTTGGCGAGTTGCTCACGGACCCGCCGGGAGCGGCTCGTGGTTGCGGCCTCGACGGCCTGCCTGGTGTGGGTGACGGCGCTGGTCAGGTCGCCGGTGAGGAAGTGGCATTCGGCAAGGCCGATCATGTCGAGCGTGTAGCTGCGTCCGGCTTCTGGCCCGCGGACGGCCAGGGCCTGTTGGATGGAGTCGGCGGCTTGGCTCGCGTAGTGGCGCGGCTCGTGCCGGGCCAGATCCAAGAGGCGTCCGCCGGTGACGCCGTTCAGTTCGGCTTGGCCGAAGTAGCTGATCCAGTACGGCTCGTCGGGCCCAGCGTCGGCAAGGTAGTCGGCGGCTTCTTCGGTGGTGCGGCGGAAGGCGCTGGTGCGGCCCATCGCGGCGTACGCCCATGCCTCCCGGGTAGCGAGCATGGCGCACACACGGGGCGTGGCCTGGCGGCGGATGCCGTGCTGGGCGAGGTGGACAAGTTCGAGAGCGTCGCCAGGCCGGTCGAGGTAGAGCATCTGCCGGGCCATTGCGGCGAGGGCGTTTGCGCCGAACAAGGTGTCGTTTCCTGCGTGTGCGGCGCGGAGTGCGAGCCGGTAGTAGTCCTGGGCTCTGCGTTGGCTGCCAGCCTCCCACGCCATGCTTGCGGCGGTGGCGGACAGTTGGGCCAAGACGCGCAGAAGCCTCTGCTGGATGTGTGTGGCCTGGTGTTCGTCGAGGTGGGCGGATACTTCGTTGAGCTGGCCGATCACGGCCTTGCTGCGCAGGCCACCACCCATCTTGTAGGTGCGGAAGGCGCGAGCGCACGCCTCCAGTTCTTCGACGTCGTGCTGGCCGAGGCGCCCGTGCCTTCGGCGTTGCTCGATGGGTGGGGCAGGGGCGAGCCATGCTTCGAGGCTGTCGAGGAAGGCGGCGCCGGTGGTGGCGGCTGCGAGTGCGCGCGTGGCGGCGCGACGGTCCATCACGAGGTCGCTCCGGGAGAGGTCTGCGGCCAGGTGCACGGTCGCGGACGGCTGCCAGGTGGCCTCGTCAGGGTGAGCCCGTGCTGCTGGGGCGGGTGGGTTGTCGGGTGGGCTGACCGGTGTGGCCTCCCATGGCCGGTCGGCGAGACCGACCATGCGCCCGGGAATCCTCAGCCCGTCAGCGATGCGGCAGATCACGTCGAAGCTGGTGACCTGCTGCTGCCCGCTGATGATCGTGGAGACCTTGCCGGGGGTGAGCTGGCAGGCCGCTGCGATGCGGTTCTGCGATAGGCCGCCCCACTTCTTGATGAGCGAGAAGGCCGCGGAGAAGTCGTGTTCCGCCAGGGCTCGGCGTAAGTCGTCTCGTTCGAGGACTTCGAGGGCGAGCGGGCCGGGGGTGATGGCGTCCATGGGGTCAACTTCCGGAGTCATCGTATGCGCTTCATCGCACCGTACCGAACAGGAAACGAGTGTATTACCGCCTCGGTAACCCCCGCCGGTCATCCCCGAGTTGCCCGCAAGCGACGACGCTCGATGCATGACAGACCAGACCCCGGCGAGGTGGAGGCCTCCTGGGGCGCGACCAACGCTGCGTGTGGCTCGTTTGGTCCGCCAACTCTCCTCCGCAGCTCGCACGTACGCCCCCACGACGTTACGGGAGAAGTAGGTGATGAAGATGCTCCCCGCGGCACGATCGGAGCCCGCTGCACGGAGTGCAGTGGTAGACCAGGCGGCGCCGTGTGGATTCGAGGTTGTCTTCCTCCCGGCTGGTCACCGGCCTTGCCAGATGAGACGGATCATCAGGGCCCAGCTGCGGTACTGGGACCTGACGGCACTGGCCGACGACGCCACTCTCGCGGTCTCTGAACTGGTCACCAACGCCTGCACGCATGGCAAGGGAAGACCGGTCGGGCTCAGGGTGCGGTGCTCCGTAGATGAGCTTCGCATCGAAGTGACCGACGGCTCCCCGACCCCTGCTCGGCTGCGTTCCGCCGACGTCGCCGACGAGAACGGCCGCGGACTGTTACTCGTCTCAGCTGTGTCGAAGGAGTGGGGTGTCAGCCCCGACGGCCGGATGACGTGGTGCTCCCTCGCGATCCCCGAAGGGGGAGCGTGATGGTCGCCGTAGACAATGCCACGGCCGCTGAGCTGCTGGGGCGGCCTGTCTCGTCCGGGGACGAGACGATGCGCAGGCTCGTGCACGTCCTGTCCCGGTCGCTCGCGGCCGAGGGGATTAGCGGTGACCTGATCGACATCCTGGAAGACGTCTTTCGCGACCGGCCAGATCCCAGCCCCGGGGACCACGGCTGCAAGCTCGACGGCCTCTTGGTCCGCTTCGGTCTTCCTCTCCCCAGGCGGCAGCGGCGGCCAAAGTCTGCAGTGCCGCTCAGCGAGGACGAGGCTGCGCGGATCACCGACCGTTTCAACCGGGCGACGGCCCAGCTCGTGCAGGTCCTTCCGCACCGTGTCGGGTGGTACCCAACGGAGCAAGTGTGCCGTCTATTCGCCCTGCGCGACGCACGGCCAGCCCCCGACCAGGTGCTGTCCCACCTGCGTCGCTACGCCCTCGCCATCGTCGACATCCTCGACCTGATGGGAGACGACGGATGATGCGCGCTCCCTCCCCGCACGTCGGGCCTGTCCTGCGAAGTGGCTTCCCTCGGCAGCAGGCCCGACCCACCGCCCGGCGCCGGGGGCCCTCGGCTCTCTACATCCCCCTCGGGGAGCGGCGGCGCCTCGGCGCCGGGCCCTCTCTCATCCGCATCGGCTGCGCCCTCGTCGAGGTTCTTTGCCGACCGAGGAGCAGGCGGCAACCTGCGCCCGCCATGCAGCTACTCGTGGCAGACGAGGAGCAGCGGTTCGCGCTGCTGTGCCGGCAGATCACCCACACACGTCACGGAGTATGGAAGTGACCACAATCGACGGCTCGCAGCCCCAGCCTCACGGCGGCATCTCGTCGCGCTGCGTACGTGAACAAGCCCTGATGGCGGGGCGGTTGGCGGATCCGGCGCTGCTCGATCAGGCGGTGGAGATCAAGCTGGGCAAGGACGAGGCAGCCGACACCTGCCTGGCCGTCCCGTTGGGCGGCCACCGGGTGGCGGGCGAAGTCACCGTGTCGGGCTGGAGTCAGGCCCTGCACGTCCTGCTCGCCCTCGACGGGAGGCCGGGCTTCCCCGACGTTCGGGACGGCGCGCTTCAGGGCAGTCCGATCGATGCGCCCCGCACCGTCCGCTGGGGCCTGGGCACCCGCCTTGAAGAACCGTCGCAGCGGGCCCAGATGTGGGGCTACCACGAAGCCGGTGTACGGGCGTACGTGGTCGAGCAGACCCGGGAGGACGCTCGGGTACCGGTCACACCGATGCCCGAGATGCCTGCCTCCCCGACCGTGGCACGCATCCATGACCTGCTCATCGGCGGCGGCAAGGACAGCTACCAGGCCGACCGGCAGTTCGTCGCGTGTCTTCCGCACGACGATGCACAGGCCCTGTCTCTGACGGCCGTGATCAACCGGATGCACCTGCCGGGCGTGGTCGCCCATCTCACGGCGCAGGGCATCGACCAGTTCCTCGACCTGGGATGTGGCATGCAGTCGACCCACGGCATGCCACGCAAGAACTCGCCGACTGAAGCCCTGCACGCCATCGTGGCCCGTTACCGGGACAACGCCCGTGTGGTCTACGCCGACCACGACCGACGGCTCCTTGGAAGCTTCAACATCTGGGCGGAAGGGCACCCTTTGGAGCCGGAGTGGGTGCAGGGCGACATCCGCTACATGGAGCAGTTCCTCAGCTCAGGCCGAGTGCAGTACCTGCTCGACTGGAGCCGTCCCATCGGGGTTCTGCTGCACGACGTCCTGCCCTGGATCGACAACGACAAGACCGTCACCACGGCCCTGGCCGTGCTCCGGGAGCAGCTGCCACCGGGTAGCGCCTTGTCCGTCACCCATGCCGCTGATCTCGGCGAAAATCGAATGATGCGGTTCACCGCGGCATTCCGTAAGGCGGGAATCGCCTTCAAGCCGCGTGATGCCGCCGCCATCCAGGCGCTGTTCGGCGACTGGCCCCTGGAACCGCCGGGCCTCGTCCCTACACACCGCTGGCACCCCGGTCACCCGCACGCCGAGCTTGCTCCACACATGGCAGGCGCGCTGGCCGGGCTCGCCTTCAAGCCGGAAAACAACCCGTGACCGGGCCCTGGCCGCGCTCCGTGAGGGAGCCTGCGGCCGACCCTCGCAACTGCCCGCCTGCCGTCGGTGCGTGACGGTCCCGACAGCAGGCGGGTGCACCACCCGACGCCCGGACCTGGAACAAGGCTCGGCGCCGGACGAACCGCGTGGGGAGAGGACTTCCCCTCACCGGCCTCTCCCCACGCGCGTTACTGCTCAGCACTGCCGCACAGCGCCCTTGTTCATCAGCCGCACCTGCGGCTGTGTACCGACCTGGAGGGTCCATGCTCAGCGCCCCGACCTATCGCAGCGTTGAAGGTGCATACCTGGCCTTGCTGCAACTGGCCTCTACCAACCATGAGCAGCGCATTTCTGCCCGCGGCAACGAGGCGCGAGAGGTGATCGGCGTCGGATTCCGGCTGCTGGACCCCCGCCAGCGGCTTCCCTACCTCGCGACCAGAAAGGTCAACCCGGTCTTCCAGTTCGCCGAATCCCTCTGGTATCTGGCCGGACGCCGGGACCTGGAGATGATCGGCTACTACGCACCGTCGATGCGCTCCAGCTCGGCCGATGGGGCCGCCCTCGGCGGTTCTGCCTACGGGCACACCTTGTTCAACCCCACTGACGGCGACACGGTGTTGTCAATCCCCTGGTTTCGTAGAGACCTCTCCTATGCGGCCTGGCACCTCTGGTCGCTCTTCTTGCGTGCTGCGGTGACGGTCCGTTCGAACTCTTCCGGCGGCAGGCCGCCGGCCGCGCTG
>NZ_JAJSBI010000004.1 GCF_021261325.1 Streptomyces guryensis
GGCCACCACCTCCTGCTGCACCGGCGACTACCTGCAGCACGACGCCGGCGACGACAAGGCCGTGATCGCGCCGGTGACCTCCGGCAGTTCGGCCACCGTCAAGGGTGACGCCACCTGGACCGTCCGCGCCGGACTGGCCAACGGCAACTGCGTCTCCTTCGAGTCGGCCAACACACCCGGCAAGTACCTCAGGCACTACGCCTTCCAGCTTCACCTCCAGCCCAACGACGGCTCCAGCCAGTTCGCCGCCGATGCCACCTTCTGCCCCAAGCCGGGCAACAGCGGGACGGGCTACTCCCTGCAGTCCTTCAACTACCCGGCCAAGTACATCCGCCACTACAGCTTCACCGGCTACATCGCAAGCAACGGCGGTACCAACACCTGGGACACCACGTCCTCGTGGGCCCAGGACACCAGCTGGCTCGCCGCCTCCCCCTGGAGCTGACGAGCAACCCGCGCCGGGTCCGGTGCCGACGAGAGCCGAATCCGCACCGGACCCGCAGGCGTCAACACAACCCGCTGTTCGCACAGTCGGACACCGTCCGTACAACCGGACACCGGGGTTCGTCGACGCGCACATCACCCACCCTGTGAAGGAGTTCTCTGCATGATCAAGCCACCATGGATCCGCACCGCCAGACGCGCGCTCCTCGCGGCCGGTGCCACCGCCGCGCTCGCCGCCGGCCTGCTCACCGCCACGGCGACCACCTCGCAGGCCGCCACCCAGCAGCCGTGTGACATCTACGCCGCAGGCGGCACCCCCTGCGTCGCCGCACACAGCACCACCCGCGCCCTGTACGCGTCGTACAACGGCCCGCTGTACCAGGTAAAGCGTGCCTCCGACAACGCGACGAAGGACATCGGCCTGCTGAGCGCCGGCGGCTTCGCCAACGCCGCCGCGCAGGACTCCTTCTGCGCGAACACCAGCTGCGTCATCACCGACATCTACGACCAGTCCGGCAAGGGCAACAACCTCACCCAGGCACCCGCGGGCGGAGCCGCCAGCGGCCCGGACAACCTCGCCAACGCCTTCGAGGCGCCGGTCACCGTCGGCGGGCACGAGGCGTACGGCCTCTACGTCGCCCCCGGCACCGGCTACCGCAACGACCACACCAACGGCATCGCCACCGGCGACCAGCCCGAGGGCGAGTACGCGATCTTCGACGGCACCCACTTCAACGGCGGCTGCTGCTTCGACTACGGCAACGCCGAGACCAACGACCACGACACCGGCAACGGCCACATGGAGGCCATCTACTTCGGCAACAACAAGGTCTGGGGCTCCGGCAGCGGCAACGGCCCCTGGATCATGGCCGACCTGGAGAACGGCCTGTTCTCCGGTGTGAACCAGCACCTCAACACGGGCGACCCCACTGTCACCAACCGGTTCCTGACCGCCATGGTCAAGGGCGGCCCGAACCAGTGGGCCATCCGCGGCGGCGACGCCCAGTCGGGCAGTCTGTCCACCTTCTACAACGGCGTGCGCCCCAACGTCTCCGGCTACAACCCGATGCACAAGGAAGGCTCGATCATCCTGGGCATCGGCGGCGACAACAGCAAGGGCGCCCAAGGCACCTTCTACGAAGGCGTCATGACCTCCGGCTACCCCTCGGACGCCACCGAGAACGCCGTACAGGCCAACATCACCGCCGCCGGCTACAACAGCGGCTCGACCAGCACCGGCTCGCTGACCCCCGGCTCCCGGATCTCCCTGCAGGCCACCACCGCCCCCTGCTGCACCAACGACTACCTCCGCCACGACGACGCCGACACCAAGGTCGTCATCTCCAACATCACCTCCTCCAGCTCGGCCACCACCAAGGCCGACGCCACCTGGATCGTCCGCGCCGGCCTCGCCAACAGCTCCTGCCTGTCCTTCGAGTCCGCCAACAACCCCGGCCAGTACCTGCGCCACTCCAACTACGAGCTCTACCTGAACACCGACAACGGCGGCAGCTCCTTCGCCCAGGACGCCACCTTCTGCCCCACCACGGGCAACAGCGGGACCGGCCACTCCTTCCAGTCCGTCAACTTCCCGACGAAGTACATCCGCCACTACAACTTCACGGCCTACATCGCCAGCAACGGCGGCTCCAACACCTGGGACTCCACGTCGTCGTGGGCCCAGGACACCAGTTGGCTCACCGCCTCCCCCTGGAACTGACAGGCAACGGGCCTCTCTGAGCGCCCCCGGCAGCGAGCACGGCAGCCCCGCAATCGCGGGGAGGCTGTGCTCGCTTCCTTCTCATCGTCTGCCAGGCAATCGTCCGAGCAGCCCGCGCGGGCGGTCTGCGAGGCGGTCGGCCGTACGGCGAGGATCGAGCTGAGTACGAGCGGCTCGTCGCCGAGTGGACGCTCGCCATCGCGGCCGAGCACACGCCGCCCGAGATCGTCGAAGCGGCAGGTGGAAATAGGTCCAGCCTTCGCACCTTGACGTTCGTCAATGCGAGAGGCGTGCCGCGGGAGGAGCGACCGAATTGATTACCCGCGCTTCTGGCGCTTCCAGGGCCCGGTGATCGCCAGCATGATCCCCGGCTCCTGGATGTTGGCGAACAGCGTGCTTCCGTCGGGCGAGAAGGTGACTCCCGTGAACTCGCTGTACTCCGGCTCGTCTTCGGTGCCGATGTTCAGTTCGTTGCGGGCGATCGGGTACGTGCGGCCGCTGTCCGTCGCGCCGAACAGGTGCTGGAGGCCCTCGCCGTCCTCGGCGATGACGAGGCCGCCGTACGGGGAGACCGTGATGTTGTCCGGGCCGTCGAAGTGGCCCTCGGCGGAGGGGTCGGGGTTGACGCCGAGCAGGACCTTCAGGGTCAGGGTGCGGCGCTTGGGGTCGTAGAACCAGACGGCGCCGTCGTGCCGGACGGGGCTCTCGTCACGGGCGTAGGAGGAGACGATGTAGGCGCCGCCGTCGCCCCACCACATGCCTTCGAGCTTGCGGGCGCGGGTGACCTGGCCGGTGGTGAACTGCTTGCGGACGGAGGTCGTCCGCGCGTCGCGGTCCGGCACGTCGACCCAGTCGACGCCGTACACGGTGCCGGTCTTCGTGGCGCGGGAGAGGTCGTCGACGAACTTGCCGCCGGAGTCGAAGCACTTGAATGCCTGGAGGACGCCGGCGTCGTCGGCGAGGGTGCGGAGCTTGCCGCGGCCGTGGCAGAAGCCCTCCGGCGGGGTCCACCGGTAGAGCAGGCCGTTGGGGGTCGCCGCGTCCTCCGTCAGGTAGAGGTGGCCGCGCCTGGGGTCGACCACGACCGCCTCGTGGGCGTAACGGCCCAGCGCCTTGATGGGCTTGGGATCGCGGTTGGCACGGCGGTCGGACGGGTCGACCTCGAAGACGTAGCCGTGGTCCTTGGTCATGCCGTTCTGGCCGGCCTTGTCCTCGGTCTCCTCGCAGGTGAGCCAGGTACCCCAAGGGGTGTTGCCGCCCGCGCAGTTGGTGGAGGTGCCGGCGATGCCGACCCACTCGGCGACGTGGTCGCGGCGGACCTCGACGACCGTGCAGCCGCCCGAAGCAGCCGGGTCGTAGACGAGGCCCTCGGTGAGCGGGACCGGGTGCGGCCAGTCGGCGCGGGGGCCCTTCAGCTCGTGGTTGTTGACGAGGAGCGTGGCGCCGCGGGGACCGGCGAAGGTGGAGGTGCCGTCGTGGTTGGAGGGGGTGAACTCGCCCGACTCCAGCTTGGTCCGGCCGCTGTAGGTGATGATCCGGTACTTGAAGCCGGCGGGGAGGGCGAGGATGCCGTCCGGGTCGGGGAGCAGCGGGCCGTAGCCGACGCCGCCGTGTTCGGCCGCCGACTCCCCGCCTGCCTCGTCGGTGTCCGTGGACGCAAGGGCGTTCGGGGCGGTGGCGAGGGCGCCGACGCTGCCCGCCAGCGCGACACCGGCACCGGTGATCGCGGATGTTCTGGCGAAGTCCCTGCGGGTGAGCGACATGGTGTCTCCTGTGACGGTGGGTGTGCCGTGGAGGGTGGCGGACCTCGGGTCGGCGACACCGTCCCGCCCACGCCTGAACGGGAGTTGAACACCGGGCGACACCGACGGACACACTTCCATGAATCCGTACGCCCAAGACCACGGAACTCAAAAAACCCTTGCGCCCAGGTAATTGGTCGGACGAATCTTCGTAAAGAAGGTCGAATGACGCTTATCCTCGCCAATCTCATGATCTAGGGCAGGACACCGTGACCGGCGGTGTCCACGGCAATAGACACCCAGTTGCCTGGAGAACCCGGGGGAGGCGAGCCGAAGTGGACGCAGGTCGTGCACGCAGCCTCCATGAGGGCCGGCTGATGCGCCTGCCCAATGTGACGGGGGTCGGGACCGGGAAGGACGAGGCCACGGGCCGGGACGTCATCATCGTCTTCGTGACCCGCGAGGTGCCCCGGGACCGGCTCAGGGACGAGGACGTGGTTCCGGAGGAACTCGAGGGCGTACCCGTGCGCGTGCTCGCGATCGGCGAGGTCTCCGCGCAGGAGTAGCACCGCCCTGTCGGGCCCCGGAACCGCGACGACACCGGGGAAGTAGGTGGTCTGGCCGTGACGAGCCAGTCCGAACTGATGCGAGGACCCACCGGCGGACAGCTCAGGGACAGTTCACGGCAGCAGGCGCTGTCGGACTTCCTGCGCCGCGAGCAGCCGCTGGCGAACGTCGTGGGCTTCGGCCACGGCGTGAAGTGGAGCGGGGGCGAACCGACCGGCCAGGAGGCCGTGCTGGTGTTCGTGACGCAGAAGGTTCCGGAGTCGATGCTGCCGGAGCGGGACGTGGTGCCGTACCGGATGGACGACGGGACGCCCACGGACGTGGTGGCGGTCGGCCATGTGGCCGCGCAGCGCCAGCAGCGGCAGGCGGGCTCGCGCCGTGACGAGCGGCGCGGTGCCGCGTACGGCCCGGACGGCGGCGTGGAGGAGCAACTGGCGCGGCTGACCCAGCCGTTGCTGGAGGAGTTCAGCGGTGCTCCGGCCGCGTTCGAGCCGCAGATCCTCAAGCGCCGTATGCGGCCGTGCCCTTCGGGCTTCTCGGTGGGCAACGTCCGGGTGACGGCGGGCACGCTGGGCAGCGTGGTGTACGACTTCCTGCCGGGCGCGACGGTCAACCCGCCGGGGCCCGGCCTCGGCACGCCCGCGAAGTTCTACGTCCTGTCCAACAACCATGTGCTGGCGGACTCCAACCGGGCACAGCTGGGCAGCCCGATCGTGCAGCCGGGCGTCTTCGACGGCGGTACGGACCCGGCGGACCGGATCGCGACGCTGGACCGCTTCATCACGATCCAGTTCGCGCCGCAGATCCCCCTGGACCGGCAGAACAACGTGGTGGACTGTGCGCTCGGCGCGGTGGAGTTCCAGGACGCCACCCGTGAGCAGTACTTCAGCGGGGCCCCGCGCGCCTGGCGGCGGAAGGCCAATGTCGCGGTCGGCGACCTGGTGAAGAAGACCGGCCGGACGACCAACATCAGCTTCGGCCGGATCATGGCGGTCGACGCGACGATCGACGTCAACTACGGGACGGCCGGCACGGCCCGCTTCAAGGACCAGATCCTCACGACGAACATCTCGGCGGGCGGCGACTCGGGCTCCCTGGTCACCTCGCTGGACAACGTCGCGCTGGGCCTGCTCTTCGCGGGTTCGTCCACCGTCACGATCGCCAACCACGTCGAGAACGTCCGCGCGCTGCTGCGCATCGAGGTCGCCGAGCAGCTGGCCTGACGGTCGATCGATTTCCGTACGAGGGGAGGCCAATCCCATGACCACACAGGCACGCAGGCAGAGGACCGCGGCGTCGGCGGAGCACCGGTTCCACAACGCTCAGGGCGCCGAGGTCAAGACACGCGACGAGGCGTTCGCGGGGCAGCAGGAGGTGTCGCCGGAGGCGGTGTCCACCACGGCGAAGCTGGAGCTGCACAACGGGGCGACGGTGACCTGGGAGCTGGAGGTGCAGTACAACCCGAACACCCACCCGTACGTCGTTCTCGGCGGCCAGATCACGGGCACCATCGCCGGTCCTCCGTGGAACATCACGGGCGGCTTCATCGGCGACACGCTCCGCCTGGACGCCAAGCGGCACGACGGCACCGCGACGGTGACCATCGTGGGCGAGTACCAGAACCCGCCGGCGTACCGGGGGACGTACGGCTTCAACGGGGCGACGTCTTCGTTCAAGCACACGACGGTCTATCACTGCTAGGCCGCGCCCTGAAGGGGCGCCGGGGAACTGCGCGATCAGCCACGACGATGCCGCAGGCGACCGACGGCTGATCGCGCAGATCCCAGCGGACTTCAACGAGGCCGCTCAACCACCTTGCTGGGACCGCGCCTTGAAGGCCGCCTTCCGTGCTTCCTTGGCGATCCGCTTGTCCGGATGCAACCGCCCCATCGCCTCCAGCACGTCCGCCGTGGCAGGGTGATCCACCCGCCAGGCCGCCGCGAAGAAGCCGCCGTGCTGGGCGGCCAACCCTTGCACCAGCGCCCGCAACTCCTCGGAGTTGCCCTCCGCGGCCAGCTGCGCGGCAATCGTGTCGATGGTCAGCCAGAAGATCATCGCCTCGGAGGGGGCGGGCACGTCCGGGGCTCCGTGCTCGCTCAGCCAGACCCGGGCGAGCCCGCCCAGCTCCGGGTCGTCGAGGACTTCGCGCAGTGCGGGTTCGGCCTCGGTGCCGACGAGGGACAGCGCCTGCTGGCAGCGCAGCCGGCGCAGGGGCGCACCGGCGTCCGCGCCACGCGCCGCGGCCAGCAACTCCCGTGCGGCGGCAAGGGGTTCGCGGCGGGCCAGCCACTGTTCGGTCTCGGCCTGGGCCGCGGTCGGCGGGAACGTCGCCGTCCCGTCGAGCAGCACGTCGGCGCCCTTGTCCACGAGGTCACCGACCGCGGGCGCGGTGAGGCCGGCCTCCAGCAGGCGTGCCCGCAGCCCGTACAGCCCGAGGGGAGTCAGCCGCACCATGCCGTAGCGCGAGACGTCGGTGTCGTCGGCCCGTGCGGCGGGTTCCGCGACAGCGTCATCGGGCTCCGCCATCAGCGCCTCGTCGACCGGCTGGTACTCGACGAGCCCCACCGGCTCCAGCAGCCGGAACTGGTCGTCGAGCCGCATCATCGCGTCGGAGACCTGCTCCAGGACGTCGTTGGTGGGCTCCCCCATGTCGCTGGGCACGATCATCGACGCGGCGAGGGCGGGAAGTGGGACGGGTCCGTCGCCGGGTCCGTCCTCGCTGACGGTGAGCAGGTACAGGTTGCCGAGGACGCCGTCGAGGAAGTCGGCCTCCGCCTCCGGGTCCCACTCCAGCCGGGAGAAGTCGATCTCACCGGTCTCGTCGAGGGCGCCTTCGAGGTCGTCCAGGTCGGGGACGCTCGCGTCGGCTAGCACCGTCTCCAGGGCCTCCTGCCACACGGCCAGCACCTCGTGCGGAGAGCCCTGGGTGAGCAGCGCCAGGTCCGGCCCGGCGGCGACGGTGCCCTCGTCCTCGTCCTCGGAGTCGACGATCTCGACGAGCCCGGTGTCCACGGCGACCCGCCAGGCCTCGCTCGCGAAGGCCGCGGCGTCGTCCCCGCTCAGCCCGAGCAGCTCGGCCGCGGCCGGCAGCTGCTCCTCGACGAGGCCGCCCCCGGCGTCGATGCGCGTGTCCGGCCCGGCCCAGCGGGCGAGCCGCGCGGCCCGGGAGAGCAGCGGCGTGGCCAACGCGTCCCGCGCCAGCTCCGCTTCGGGATGCAGCCGCACCGGCGGCAGGGGGGAGCTGTCTGACATCGGCTGGTTCTCCTCGGGCGTGTCGTACCACTCAAACGCTCAGCCTAGACGGATTTCCACCCATGCCGCCCGGTTCATCTCCCGGCCCCCGTCCGTACATGGCCGAAACCTTGACAACTGGCGTGAGTACGCAGGAGATTGACGCGCGTAGAAACGAAGCGGACACATGTTCACTGTATTTTCTACGCGCGTCGCCACCGCCCCACAGGTAGCGGCCTCCGACCGTCCCACGCACCACCCTCGTCCCGGCGCCCACGCACGTCCCCGGAGGGATCCCGTTGCCCAGCAAGTCTTCCGCGCGTCTCGCCGCGCTCACTGTCGCCGCCGTCTGTTCCGCGGCGTCCGCCGTAGCGCTGACCTCGCCCGCGCACGCCGACTCCGTGCGCATCCATGACATCCAGGGCAGTACGCGCATTTCTTCGTACGCCGGCCAGAAGGTCACGGACGTGGCCGGAATTGTCACCGGCGTGCGCACCTACGGCTCCTCCAGAGGTTTCTGGATCCAGGATCCGAACCCGGACGACAACCCGGCCACCAGTGAGGGCATATTCGTCTTCACCAGCTCCACCCCGAAGGTCGCCGTCGGTGACTCCGTGACGGTCACCGGCACGGTCTCCGAGTACGTGCCGGGCGGTGCCTCGTCCGGCAACCAGTCGGTCACCGAGATCACCAAGCCGACGGTCACCACCGTCTCCACCGGCAACGCGGTACCGGCCCCGACGGTGATCGACGCGAAGTCGGTACCCGCGCGCTACGCCCCGGCGGGCGACACCGCGGCGAGCGGCTCCATCAACGGCCTGACGCTGCAGCCGTCGACGTACGCCCTGGACTACTACGAGTCCCTGGAGGGCATGAACGTCCAGGTCGCCGACGCCCGCGTGGTGACGGCCACCGACCCGTACTCCGAGCTGTGGGTCACCGTGAAGGCACACGAGCACCGCACCCCCAGCGGCGGCACGCTCTACGGCTCCTACGACTCGCAGAACACCGGCCGGCTGCAGATCCAGTCGCTGGGTGCGACGGCCGACTTCCCGAAGGCGAACGTCGGCGACATGCTGACCGGTACCACGGCCGGCCCGCTGGACTTCAACCAGTTCGGCGGCTACACCCTGGTCGCGAACCAGCTTGGCACGTTGAAGAGCGGCGGTCTGCAGCGCGAGACGACGAAGAAGCAGTCGCGCGGCGAGCTGGCGGTCGCCACCTACAACGTCGAGAACCTCGACCCGTCCGACAAGACCTTCGACGCGCACGCCGCCGCGATCGTGAACAACCTGCAGTCGCCCGACATCGTGTCCCTGGAGGAGATCCAGGACAACAACGGAGCGACGGACGACGGCACGGTCGCCGCCGACGTGACGGTGAACAAGCTGATCGACGCGATCGTCGCGGCGGGCGGCCCGAAGTACGACTGGCGCTCGATCAACCCGGTCAACGACCAGGACGGCGGCGAGCCCGGCGGCAACATCCGCCAGGTGTTCCTCTTCAACCCGGAGCGGGTGTCCTTCGTGGACCGCGCGGGCGGCGACTCCACCACCGCGGTGGGCGTCACCAAGGTGCACGGCAAGGCGCAGCTCACGGCCTCCCCCGGCCGCATCGACCCGGCGGACGACGCCTGGAAGTCCAGCCGCAAGCCGCTGGCCGGCGAGTTCGTCTTCCGCGGCCGCACGGTCTTCGTGATCGCCAACCACCTGAACTCCAAGGGCGGCGACCAGGGGCTGACCGCGCAGTACCAGCCGCCGGTGCGCAGCTCGGAGACCCAGCGCCACGCCCAGGCGACGCTGGTCAACGCGTTCGTCAAGAGCATCCTGGACGTCCAGAAGAACGCGGACGTCATCGCGCTCGGCGACATGAACGACTTCGAGTTCTCCGACACCGCCAAGATCCTGGAGGGTCACGGCGAGCTCTGGTCGGCGATCAAGTCGCTGCCGAAGAGCGAGCGTTACACCTACGACTACCAGGGCAACCAGCAGGTTCTGGACCAGATCCTGATCAGCCCGTCGATCCGGCGGTCCTGCAAATTCGAGTACGACAGCGTGCACGTCAACTCGGAGTTCAACGACCAGATCAGCGACCACGACCCGCAGGTGCTGCGCTTCCGCCCGTAACGGGGCGGCCCTGCTCAGGACTGGCTGAACACGCCGTTCAGCCAGTCCTGCCAGGCGGCTTCGCACTCCTTGATGTCGGCGTCCGGGGTGAAGTCGTGCAGGGAGATGCCGACCGGGTGGCCCCAGTGGTTGCGCCCGAAGACGCGGGTGAGGCCGCGGTCCGTGCGCAGCCCGATGAAGTACGGGTTGCGGAAGTCCACCACGGCCTCGAACTCGTCGGGCCCCCGGACCGTCACCCGGGTGCCGGCGGCCACGTCCTCGCCGACACCGAGCGCCCGCCCCACGACGGCGAGGGCGTCGGTGGCCTTCGACGCCTCGGGCCCGTCGAAGCTGGCGAAGGCGGCCGGCCGCGGCGCGAAGTGGACCAGGTACTCGCGCAGGGTGTGCAGATAGAAGTCGGTGTGCTTGGCGGCGCCGTCGTACTGGTTGTCCCAGTCGTCGACGAAGATGCCGCTGTGCACGTACCGCACCCAGGCCCGCCGGCCGTCGTCGCGGGGCTCGACGGTGTAGTCGAGCTGGTTGAGGGTCTGTACGGAGATGCCCTCGACGTCCTCGACGCGGTTGGTGTAGCGGTGCGGCGGGTCCCAGGCCGTGACCTTGGACCCGAAGGGCCCCTTGCCGCCGACCCGGGGCTCCGGCGGCTCCATCGGCCACAGATACCCGCCGGTCCCGGTGGTGATCGCCTTCCACACCTCCTCCGGAGTGGCGTCGACCTCGAACTCTCTGGCGATCTCGAATTCCTTGGGCATGGTGGGCTCCTGACTAGTCCTGCTCGGTTGCCTTGAGGGTGGGATGGACGGCCACGACGATCCGGTGGTCGCGCCCGCCCCCGGCGTCGGGGGCGTCGTACTTGCGGATCAGCGCGGTGACGCCCGCCGTCAACTCCTGGACGAACGCGGCCCGTTCGGCGGCGGAGGCGAAGCACACCTCACCGTCCAGCGCATACGTCGCCAGGCGCTTGCGGGCCTTCGCGGCACCCGTGATCAGCGAGCCGACGTCCCGCACCAGACGGGCACCGAGGGCGAGCAGCCAGCGCGCGGACAGCTGATCCCGGAAACGGTCCGGGTCCGGCTGCACGGCGGCGAGCGCGAGCGGCGAGATGACGTACGACGCCGCGGTCGCCCGCATCAACCGCTCGGTGACATTGCCCTTGCGGCGCTCGCCGGCCAGCTCGACCAGACCGTGCCGCTCCAGGGCCTTCAGGTGGTAGTTCACCTTCTGCCGCGGCAGGCCGACCTGACCGGCCAGCATCGCCGCCGACGCGGGTCCGGCCGCCAGCTCGGCGAGCAGCCTGGCCCTTACGGGGTCCAGGGAGACTGCGGCGGCCTCGGGGTCCTCGATCACGGTGACGTCCAGCATGCGTCCACCCTCCCACCGAAAACTTTTTTTGTCCAGAAGACTTGAGTTTTCGGTGAGAGGGTCAGCGCAGGACGGTGGGAAGGCCAGCGCAGGACGGTGGGAAGGCCAGCGCAGGACGGTGGAAGGGTCAGCACAGGACGGCGGAGCGGGTGTGCCCGATCCGGAGGTGAAGGCTGAGCAGGAGCCTCATTCCGTCACCGCTTGGGGTACCTCCAGCCCACCACCACGACGAAGGCCAGCGCCGCTCCGATGGCCAGCGCGGGCCGCGGATGCCGAACCGCCGCCCTGACGACGGGGCCGGCGGGCCACGGGACGTCGTGTTCCGCCCTGTGCTGCAGCGTGTGTCCCGTCCGGGTGGCCCTGTCCTGGGCGGCGTGGCCCGCGGTCAGCGCTCGGTCGTGCACCTGGTGACCGGTCTTCGTCGCCCTGTCGTGCACCTTGTGGCCCGTTTCCGTGGCCCTGTCGTGCACCATGTGGCCCGTTTCCGTGGCCCTGTCGTGCACCTGGTGACCTGCCTGCGTGGCCCTGTCCTGGACCACGTGGCCGGCGTGCGCGGCCGTGCTGCGCAGTTGCACGGTCATGGCGCCCGCCTTGTCCTTGAGGTCGGCCGCCCGGGCCCGTGCGCGTCCCTTCACATCCATCTTTTCCGCCAACTCCTCCACTGTTCGGCCGAGTTGGCCGCGCGTCTGCTCGATCTGCCGCCTCAGCTCATCGGGCCCCTTGGCGCCGGTCGGCCCTGCCCTGTCGGTCATCGGTGCGCCCTTTCCCTGATCTCCTCGACATCGGCCCGGACGCTGCCCAGGGTCTCCTCGGGCGTGGGCGGCGCGGCGCGGCGCAGCTGGGCGCGGCCGGTCGCAGCCAGCACGGCCGCGATCACGAACAGCACAGCCGTCACGATGAGCGCCGCGGCCCAGACCGGCAGCGTCAGCGAGAGGGCGGCAACGGCCGTTCCGGCCAGGGCGAGCAGGCCGGCGTAGGCGAACGCGCCCGCCGCGCCGAGAAGTCCGCCGCCGCGTCCGGCGCGCCGGCCCTTGGCGGACAGCTCCTCCTTGGCGAGGGCCACTTCCTGCCGCACGAGCAGGGAAAGCTGTTCGGTTGCCTGCCCGACGAGCTCGCCCACCGAGCGGTGCCCGTCGCGCACCGGCTGGGGGTGCATGGTCCCGGTCACGGGGTCGCCTCCTTACGCGTTCCTCTCGGCTTCCTCTCGTTCGGAACACTCCGGGTACCCCCGCCGATCCCCGCTACCCCTGCCGGCCACCGCCCGGACCGCGCTCGCCGAGCCGGCCGAGCTGGGTCTGGAACCAGTCGAGGCGGGCCTGCAACAGGGCTGCCTCGGCGACGAGTTCGGGCACCCCGAGCCCCTCGGGCACCGCGCGGTCCGCCGACGGCAGCGCCGCGCTGCTGCCCGCCACCACCCGCAGCCCCTCCCCGGCCAGCCGCGCGAACGCGGCGAGCGAGACGGACGTACGGCCGCGGACGCAGCCCGCACAGGAGGGCGCCAGCGCGCGCCAGCCGGGCCGGCCCCAGCCCGCGTCGGCCAGGGCGGCGGCTACCGTGCCGCACGCACAGGGGCCGACCGTGACGGTCCGTACCCACTGGCGGGCGTAGCGGAAGCCGCGCTCGAAGCGGATGTAGCGGCCGAGGACCAGGACCTCCAGCAGGACGGCCGCCCGGTGCTCGGCCGTGCACAGCAGCCCCTCTGCCGCCGCACGGTCGTGCACGCAGTGGAAGCCGCAGCCGCAGCGACGGTGTGGTGCCTTGTGGCGCAGCCCGTAGACACAGGACGCGTCGGCCAGGACTCCGTACGGCAGCGGGCCGCCCAGCGACACGCCGGTGAACCCGGCCCGGGTGCCGTCCTGGGACAGCACCGGGTGGGCGATCTTGTATCCGGTCGGCGGCTCCGTAGGGCGTTCCTCCGGAAGCCGCAGTCTCATCGGACCGCCGGAACCTCTCCCGGAACCTCTTCGCGCACGGACGCCTCGACGTCCTGGGGCTCCTCGGGCAGTTCGAGCTCTTCCTCATGGATCCGCGGCTGCTCCTCCGCGACTCCGGTGGCCAGTGCCTTGCCGAGCTTCATGACGCCTCCATGGGCCGATGCCGATGACCGTCACGACCATGCTGACCCATGGCGGGCGAAATGGACATAGGGCCCGGCCAGTCGTCCCATAGCAATGCTTATCAATATCTCGTAGAAGAATTAAGTGGAGCTTCACTGTCGGTCTGCCGAGACTGAGAGCATGACGACTACCGCTCCCTTCGGCCGTGCCCTCTGCGCGATGATCACGCCCTTCACCGAGGAGGGTGCGCTCGATCTCGACGGGGCGCAGCGCCTCGCCGACCACCTGGTCTCCCACGGGTGCGACGGTCTGGTGCTCTCCGGTACGACGGGCGAGTCGCCGACCACCACGGACGCCGAGAAGGCGGCGCTGGTCGAGGCGGTGCGGGAGGCGGTGGGCGACCGGGCGTCGGTCGTGACCGGCGTCGGGACCGCCGACACCCGGCACACGGTGGAGCTCGCCCGGCAGGCCGAAAAGGCGGGTGCGGACGGCGTGTTGGTGGTCAGCCCGTACTACAGCAGGCCCCCGCAGGACGCCCTGGAGGAGCACTTCCGGACGGTCGCGGACGCCTCCGGGCTCCCGGTCGCGCTGTACGACATCCCGGGCCGCACCGGCACCCGTATCGAGTCCGACACGATGATCCGGCTCGCCGAGCACCCCCGGATCGTGGCGGTCAAGGACTGCTCCTACGACCTACTCGCCGCCCAAAAGGTGCTCTCGTGCACGGAGTTGGCGTACTACGCGGGCTGCGACGAACACAACCTCGCGCTGTACGCGGTGGGCGGCGCGGGCTACATCAGCACGGTCGCGAACGTCGTGCCGTCCGAACTCCGTGCGGTGCTGGACGCGTTCGAGGCGGGCGACACCCCCGTGTCCGCCCGCCTCCAGCAACGCGCCACGCCGCTCATCGAGTTGATGATGTCGGCCGGTCTGCCCGGCACCGTCACCACCAAGGCGCTCCTCAACGAACTCGGCCTGCCCGCGGGAACCGTCCGCGCCCCGCTGCGGCCCGCCGGCCGAGAGACGGTCGACGGGCTGCTGGCGGCCTACGAGGAGCTCACGGCCGGCTGACCGGGCGGACCGACCGATCAGCGGTGACCCGTCAGGGCTGGGCGAAGATCGGCTCCCAGCGCCCGGCGGCCCCGTCGTTGCCCTTGCGGAAGCCGCTGAGCGGCACCTCCTTGTTGCTGCCGACGGTGACCAGCACGAGCCGGTTGTGGAACTCGTTCTTGACGTCCTTGTCGATGTCCCAGGCGATGAGCCGGTTGTCGCCGACCCAGGCGAGCAGCTGCTGCCCGCGCACCTTGGTCTTCTTGCCGGTGTAGGCGTCGACGACCCAGGAGGCGGTCTTCCACCCCTCGCCGGCGAAGTCCCCGGCGACCAGCCTGCCGTTCGGCGACTTCCCGGCGTCGACGAACCACTCCAGGTACTTGTCGCCCGCCGGCGCGGAGACCTTCCGGCCCGTGAGGTCCCAGAACTCCTTGCCGATCTCGCCGCTGGGGTTACCGGCCCAGACATGCCCGCCGTCGTCGGTGAGGGCGAAGTCCTGGCGGGAGTTGATCATGCCGACGGAACCGGGACCGCCGCCCGCGTCGACCTGGCTCCACCGCGCCTTCCCGGACGCCACGTCGACGACGTAGAAGCCGGTTCGGTGCGAAGTCGTCCCGTCGGTCACTTCGCCGCCCCCCTTCAGCTTCTTCGGGATGGGCTGGAGGTCCGGGTTCTCGCTGTAGGTGGTCGCGACGAGAGTCCGGCCGTCGCGGGAGAACGCGAGTCCGCCGACCCCGTGGTCGACCTGGACCCACCGCTTCACCTCGCCGGAGGCGAGGTCGAGCAGGCCGATGCGCGAGGCGGGCAGATCACGCTCCAGGACGGCAGCGGTCGTCGAGCCGGGCGCGACGGCGACCCAGGACCACTTCGGGGACCTCTCGTACCTGCCGGTCCTCGGGTTCAGCAGGTAGTAGGTCCGCTGGCTGACGGCGGTGGTCTCGGTCTTCTTGACCGTCTGCGAACTGTAGTACGCGGCCAGGGTCGTTCCCCCGACGGAGATCAGATCGCGCGGCGGCGACTGGTCGGGGTGGGTCTTGGTCTTCTGCTGGTCCACGACGTCCGAGGGACGTACGTCCTTCTTGCCGGAGTCGAGCAGCGGCACCGCGATCCCGACGGCGACCGCGGCCGCAGTGGTGAGGGCGGCGGCCGCGAGCCTGCGCGTACGGCGGCGCCGGCGGACGGCCAGGACACGGTCGGCGAACCCCGCTGCCGCCGGGTGCTGCTCGGCGGCCTGCTCGCGCAGGGCGTCGCGGACGAGTTCGTCGACGTTCACGGACGCACCTCCACGGTTGAGTAGTCACGGGACGGCTGCTCTTCGGCGTCCGCCGGGCCGAGGGCGGCGAGCTCCGGTGCCAGGACGCGCAGACGGGACAGGGATCGGTGGGTGGTGGACCGCACGGTGCCGACGGAACAGCCCAGCAGACGGGCCACGTCGGCCTCCGGCAGGTCCTCGAAGTAGCGCAGCACCAGCACGCTGCGCTGGCGGGCGGTCAGCTTGGCGAGCGCCTCGCGCATCACCACGCGCAGCTCGGCCGCGGCGGCCGTGTCACCGGAGTGCGCGAACCGCCCTCCCCCCTCGGGTGGTTCGGCGACGCTGACCTCCCGTCTGCGCCACTTCAGCCGCCAGCGGCTGACCTGCTGGCGGTACAGGATCCGGCGTACGTACGCTTCGGGCTCGTCGATCCGCTGCCACTTCCCCGCCGCCTTGACGAGCGCGTTCTGCAGCAGGTCCTCGCCGGCGTGCTGATCTCCCCCGCAGAGCAGCACGGCCGTCTTCAGCAGAGCGGACGACCGGCTGTCCACGAACTCGCGGAAGCTGTCCAGCCCTTCGGCATTCATCGTCACCTTCTCTTCCCCGGCGGCTGCCTCTGTGCCCGCCCCTGTGCCCCTTGTGACGCGTGCGGCCGCGCACGGCTATGCCTGCCGGACGAAGAATTTTTCCGTACGTTGTTCCTGTGAGCCGCCCCCTGCTGTTCCTCGACGTCGACGGCCCGCTCAACCCGTGGGCCGCACAACCGGAACGCCGCCCCGAGGGGTATACGACGATCAGGGTGGCCCTGCACCCGGGCCGGCCCCTGCGGGTCTGGCTGAACCCGTCCCACGGCCCGGCACTCCTCTCCCTCGACTACGACCTCTGCTGGGCCACGACCTGGATGGACGCCGCCAACCGCTGGATCGCCCCGGTCGTCGGCCTGCCCGAGCTGCCGTACGTCGACTTCGGCGCGGGCCTCTTCGCCCTGCGCCCGGACGGGGTGCACTGGAAGACGGAGGCGATCGTGGCCTACGCCGAGGGCCGCCCCTTCGCCTGGGTGGACGACGAACAGAGCCCGGCGGACGAGGAGTACGTGTCCGCCCACCACCCGGGCCCCGCGCTCCTGCACCAGGTCAGCCCACGACTCGGCCTGCGCGAGGACGACTTCGCGGCACTTGCGGATTTCGCGGCGGAGGCGCGGAGATGACGAAGCGCCCTCCCGCCTGTCGGCAGGAGGGCGCCCGGGCTGTCGTACCGCTCAGTTGTGGCTGTGCAGGATCTCGTTCAGACCGCCCCAGACCGCGTTGTTCGGGCGGGCCTCGACCGTGCCGGAGACCGAGTTGCGGCGGAAGAGGATGTTGGAGGCGCCGGAGAGTTCACGGGCCTTGACGATCTGCCCGTCGGGCATGGTCACCCGGGTGCCCGCGGTGACGTACAGACCGGCCTCGACGACGCACTCGTCGCCGAGCGCGATACCGACGCCCGCCTCGGCGCCGATCAGGCAGCGCTCGCCGATGGTGATGCGCACGTTGCCGCCGCCCGACAGCGTGCCCATGGTGGAGGCGCCGCCGCCGATGTCGGAGCCGTCGCCGATCACGACACCCGCGGAGATACGGCCCTCGACCATCGACGTGCCGAGCGTGCCGGCGTTGAAGTTGACGAAGCCCTCGTGCATGACGGTGGTGCCCTCGGCGAGGTGCGCACCCAGCCGCACCCGGTCGGCGTCGGCGATACGGACGCCCTTGGGGGCGACGTAGTCCGTCATGCGCGGGAACTTGTCGACGGAGGTCACCTGCAGGTGCAGGCCCTCGGCGCGGGCGTTGAGCCGTACCTTCTCGATCTGGTCGACGGCGACCGGGCCGAGCGAGGTCCAGGCGACGTTGGGGAGGAGGCCGAAGATGCCGTCGAGGCTCTGGCCGTGCGGCTGGACGAGCCGGTGCGAGAGCAGGTGCAGCCGCAGGTAGGCGTCGTGCGTGTCGACCGGCTTCTCGTCGAGCGAGGAGATGACCGTGCGCACCGCGACGACCTCGACGCCCCGCCGGGCGTCCGGACCGATCGCCTTCGCGGCGCCCTCACCGAGCAGCTCCACGGCCTTCTCGGCGGACAGCCGCTCGGTCCCGGCCGGCCCGGCCTCCTCGCTCAGCGCGGGCGCGGGGAACCAGGTGTCGAGAACAGTGCCATCAGCGGCAATCGTGGCGAGCCCGGCGCCCACGGCGCCGGTGGTACGAGGAGCAGTCGTGTCGGTCATGAGGGCAACCTAACCGCCCAGCCCCCACCCAGGCCAACCGATGGTCCCCCCGTCTCAGGTAACGGGCGGGTGCCCCCCACCAGCCCACCCAGCCCGTCCGGCGTGCGAGGACGAGGCCGTTCAGGCCGGAGGGGGGTCTGAGGGCGCAGCCCCAGCGGGCACCCCTCTCAACCAACGGGAATCAGCCCGTCCGGCGTGCGAGGACGAGGCCGTTCAGGCCGATGGGGGGCCTGGGGGCGCAGCCCCCAGCGGGGCCGAAGGGGCAGCGCCCCTGGAACGGGACGGGTAGGGGCGGCGGGGGCGAGAGCCCGCAGCGGCCGCAGGCAAGCGGTCAGCAGCCCGCCCCCCGGCCACCAGCACCGCACCCCCGGCCACCACCCCCAACAAGGCGCACACCGGCCACAGCACCCCCGGCGCCACCGCGTACAGCACCCCACCCAGCGGCGCGGCCAGCACCACCCCGCTGATCGACACCCCGGCATACAACGACTGAAACCGCCCCAGCACATGCTCCGGCGCCTGATCGGCGACATAAGCCGTAGCGGTCGTCTTGTACAACACCTCCCCCAAGGTCAGCAGCCCCATCATCACCACCGCGGCCCCGACCCCGGCACCGACCAACAGCACCCCGTACCCCCCACCGACCAACAACAGCCCGCACCCCACGATCCGCAACGGCGACCGCCGCCGCAGCACCACCGCCACCGGCAGTTCCAGGCACAGCAGCACACCCCCGTTGATCGCGAGGAGCGCCCCGTACACCCGCGCATCCATCCCGTGGCCGGCGAGAAAGACGGGGAACGTGGAGTACTGCTGCCGGTAGACGACATCGACGACCAGGATCGCCGGCAGCAGCACCAGCACCCCGGGCCGAGCCCGAAGTGCCGACCAGACCCCGCCCCGGCCCGCGTGCCCCGCGCTCCCCGCCCGCCCCCGACCGGCGGCCCCCCGCGCCGGCACCACCCGGGCCGTCCAGCCCGCCAGCCCCAGACTCCCGAGCCCCTCCGCGACGTACAGCCAGTCGTACGAGAAACGCGTGGCGACCAGCGCTCCGAGTACGGGCCCCAGCGTGAACCCCCCGTTCGCCGCGGCCCGGACCACGGCGAACGCCTGCCGCCGCGCCCCCTCGGGCACGATGACCGCGACGAGCGCGGAGTTGGCCGCGCGCTGCACCCCGGCCGCGTACTGGGACAGCGGCAGCGCGGCGAACAGCAGCGAGGTCGGCAGCAGCGGTACGGCGGCCAGGACGAGCCCTGACACCGCGGCGCCCGCGAGCAGGACGCGCCGGTGCCCGAAACGGTCGCCGTACCAGCCGCCGGTGAAGTTCCCGGCGACCAGCCCGGCCCCCGCGACACCGCTGAGCAGGCCCGCGTGCCCCGTGCCGAGCCCCCGCGGCCCGGTCAGATACAGGAACGTGTAGGCGAAGCTCACGCTGACGACCATGTTCACGAAGGTCCCGCAGGCCAGCAGCCAGACCGTCCGCGGCACTTCTCGCAGACCTCGCACGTTCCCCCCAGGTGAGTTCCCTTTAGGAACTTACTATGGGGGCATGACAGCCTCAGGTCAACGACGACCTGTGCACGAAGGGACGGGAAGCCATGGCCCGCAGGACGAGCCTGGAGGACGCCACCTGCGCCATCGCACAGGCCCTGGACGTGGTCGGCGACTGGTGGACACTGCTGATCGTCCGCGACACGGCCCGCGGGGTGCACCGCTTCGACGCGCTGCAGGCCGAACTCGGCGTATCCCGAAAGGTGTTGACCGAGCGGTTGCGCCTTCTCGTCGAAGCGGACGTGCTCTCCCGGGTGCCGTACCAGGAGCGCCCCGTCCGCCACGAGTACCGCCTCACCCCGCGCGGCCGGGCCCTGCTCCCCGTCCTGATCGCCCTCCAGGACTGGGGGGACGCCTGGGTCCTGGGCGACGGGAGCACGACGGCCACGACGACGGAGGCCTCCGCGGAGGCCCAGCGCGTGCACGAACTGGTCGGCGACCGGATCCCGGAGCTCCGGCTCCCGGGCCACACGGGCGGCTTGCTGGACCCGGTCGCCGCCGACAGCCCGTACACCGTCCTGTACTGCTTCCCCGGCGCCTACGCCCGCGCCGACGCCTACCCGCCGGGCTGGACGGACATCCCCGGCACACCCGGCTGCACCCTGGAGTCCTGCACCTACCGCGACCGGCTGGCCGAGTTCACGGCCGCGGGGGCGGCCGTGCACGGCGTCTCCACCCAACGCCCGGACGAGCAGCGGGCGTTCGCGGAGAAGGAGGGGCTGCGGTTCCCGTTGCTGTCGGACGCCGGACTGTCGCTCATCGCCGCACTGCGGCTGCCGACGTTCCGCGCGGCGGGGGCCAGCCGGCTGAAGCGGCTCACGCTGGTCGTCGACCGGCAGCGGGTCGTAAGGGAGGTGCACTATCCGGTGACGGACATCGCCGGAAGCGTGGCGGCCGCCTTGGCCACGGTCCGGCGTCTCGGCTCGGCGGACTGACCCCGCGCCCCGCGCTCCCCGTGGGGCAGGCGACCCCGACCTCATCCACCAGCGGCAGGACGTCCCGGCCACCGACCGACGGCGCGGCGAGCGAGACCGTTCCCGTAGTGGGCAATGGCGTCGTCCGCCCCGACGAACCAGTCGAGCCGAGCCGCGGTCGGCGGCTGACGCGGCGGCGGACTCGCGGCCTCCGCGGGCGTGCCCACGGCCCATCCGACCGCACCCAGCACGGGGCGCGCGACCATCCCGCTGCCGGTGCCCCAGGCACAGGACTCGACCCAAACCGCGGCGACCCGATCGGGCCCGGTGCGGGACTGCCAGGAGTGCTGCGCACGAAGCCGGACGGCGCTCTGCGGCACCCCGAGCACGGGCAGCCGTCAGCCGCGACCGCCGGGACTCCGGGCCGCATAGCGGTCGATGCCAGGCGCACACCGGCGGTGGAGCGGAGCGGACAGCTCCGGCCCCTCCAGCGACTGAGCGACGGCTCTCCGTCGCCCTCCGTCCGCGACCTGGACGGCAGTGGGCGAAGCCAGTCGGCCCCGGCTCATGAACCGGGTCGGGGAAGCATCCGTGCCAGCACCCCGCGCGCGTACTCCTCGTCGTAGGGCACCCCCGTCAGCAGCACCTGCAGGCAGATGCCATCCATCAGCGCGACCAGAGCCCGTGCCGTCACCGGGTCGGTGTGCCGGGCGATCTGTTCGGCGACGCCCTCGGCCCATTCTGCGGCGACCGGGCGCAGGGCGGGGCGGCGCAGGGCGGCGAGGTAGAGCTCGTACTCCAGCTCCACGCCGGTGCGGTCGCCCGCGAGCCAATCGCCCAGGCAGCCGGCGAGTTCGGCCGCCAGGTCGGGCCGCGGGTCCTCCAGGCCGCCGCGCGAGGCGACCACCTCGGCGAAGCCCTCGCTCGCCTGCCGCAACGCGGCGACCATCAGCTCGTCGAGGGTCTTGAAGTGGTACGTCGTCGAGCCGAGCGGCACGTCGGCCTCGGCGGCGGCCGAGCGGTGGCTCAGCCCTGTCAGGCCCTTCTCGCCCACCACCCGGATCGCCGCGTCGATGATCCGCTGCCGCCGGTCGGGGTCGTAGCGCCGGGGCATCAGTGCGCGCCTCCCAGGTTGAGCACCACGACCCCGACGATGATCAGCCCGATCCCCACGGCCTTCGGGACGGTCATCCCCTCACCGAGGTAGAGGATGCCGATCGCCACGATGGCCGCGGTGCCGAGGCCGGCCCAGATCGCGTAGGCCGTGCCGACCGACATGCTCTTCAGGGTCTGGGCGAGCAGCCAGAAGGAGACGCCGTATCCGGCGAGTGTCAGCACGGACGGCCACAGCCGGCTGAAGCCGTGGCTGAACTTCATGGCGGTGGTACCGCCCACCTCTGCGGCGATGGCCGCGAGGAGCATCAGGAATGCCATGTGTACGAGCGTACACAATGATGCGTACGGCTGTACACAACGGCACGCCGACGCCGAAGGATGCGGTGTCCGGCATTCCGCATGAGGAGGTTCACCATTCATGGAAATCGCTCACTGAAACGACTCCCCGTGATCCCTCCGCTCCACTAAGGTTTCACCGCTCACTCACCCCACCCTCACCTCACCCCCGGCCGCCGCCTCGGGCGCCGCTGGAGGAACAGCGCATGCCAGAAACCACCCCCGAGCCACCCCGGAACCAGCCATGGGAGAACGGCTGGGTCCCCGACACGTCCCGGGCTCCCGGGACCCGAAGACTCTGGCTGGCCGGCGCGCTGGCCCTGGCGACGATCGTCGCCTGTGCGATGGCGATAGCCGTGATGGACAAGGACTCTGACCGTCCCTCACGGGCCTCCGGGGCCCCCTCGCCCTCGGGCGCGGAGACCTTCCCCGGTCTGATCTCCTTTGCCACCCCGTCCCGGAACGGCGTCACGGCACCCGCGGGAAAGACCGGAGAGAGCGGCCTGTCGTCCGCGCGGACCAGCGCCTCTCCAGCACCCGGCCCGCACGACTCCGCGGCCGGCGGGACCGAGCCGTCCCAGTCGCCCACGTCCCATGCGAGTTCGCCGAGCCACTCGAAACCGTCTGCCACCTACGTGTCCATGCAGTCGGTGAACTACCCCGGCCGCTACTGGCACGTCAGCGGCGACTACGTGAAGCTCGACCCGGTCACCTCGGCCGCTGCACGGCAGGACGCCACCTTCACGGTGGTCAAGGGCCTGGCGGACTCGTCCTGCTACTCCTTCGCCACGTCCGACGGCACCTACCTCCGCCACCGCAACTTCCTCCTGCGCTCCGAACGCAACGACGGTTCCTCCCTGTTCAAACAGGACGCGACCTTCTGCCCGCGGGCGTCCGCGTACTCGGGTGCGGTGATGCTGGAGTCGGTGAACTACCCGGGCCGCTTCCTGCGGCATCAGAACTTCCAGCTGAAGCTGGATCCGTTCCAGAACAGCTCGCTGTATCTGGCGGATTCGGCGTTCCGGTTCGTGGCCGGACTGGCCTGAGGACACGACAAAGGCGACGCCCTCAGGGCGTCGCCGTCGTCTTCAACCGGTGGGTGGAGCTCAGACGTTGAACCCGAGCGCCCGCAGCTGCTCCCGCCCGTCGTCCGTGATCTTGTCGGGGCCCCACGGCGGCATCCAGACCCAGTTGATGCGCAGCTCGCTGACGAGGCCGTCCGTGGCGGACTTGGCCTGGTCCTCGATGACGTCCGTCAGCGGACAGGCCGCCGAGGTCAGGGTCATGTCGAGGGTCGCGATGTTCGCGTCGTCGATGTGGATGCCGTAGATCAGGCCGAGGTTGACGACGTCGATGCCCAACTCGGGGTCGACGACGTCGTACAGCGCCTCACGGACCTCTTCCTCCGAGGCCGGTTTCATCTCAACGGTCTCGCTCATGCCGTCTTCCTTTCGGCGTCGGCTCCGCCCAGGGCCTGGGCCGTCGCGTCCTTCCACGCCATCCAGCTGAGGAGGGCGCACTTGACCCGGGCCGGGTACTTGGAGACACCGGCGAACGCGACCGCGTCCTCCAGCACCTCCTCCATCGCGTCGTCCGGCTCGATCCGGCCCTTGGACTGCATCAGCTCCAGGAAGGTCTCCTGGATCTTCTGGGCGTCCGCCAGGTCCTTGCCGACCAGCAGTTCGTTCAGGACGGAGGCCGAGGCCTGGCTGATCGAGCAGCCCTGGCCCTCGTAACTGACGTCCTCGATCTTCGTGCCGTCGTACTTCACGCGCAGGGTGATCTCGTCGCCGCACGTCGGGTTCACGTGGTGCACCTCGGCGTCGCCATCCCGAAGACCACGCCCGTGCGGGTTCTTGTAGTGGTCCAGGATGACTTCCTGGTACATCGAGTCCAGCTTCACTGTCTCAGCTCACGTCCCTCAGCCGAAGAAGTTCCGTACGTGCTCCAGCCCCTCGACCAGTGCGTCGATCTCGGCCGGCGTGGAGTACAGATAGAACGACGCTCGCGTGGTCGCAGGAATTCCGTAGCGCAGGCACACGGGCCGCGCGCAGTGGTGGCCGACCCGGACCGCGATGCCCTGCTCGTCGAGGACCTGGCCCACGTCGTGCGGGTGGATGTCGCCGAGCGTGAAGGAGATCGCCGCGCCGCGGTCCTCGGCCGTGGTGGGGCCGATGATCCGCAGGTCCGGGACGTCCGACAGGCGCTTGACCGCGTACTCCGTCAGCGCGTGCTCGTGGGCCAGGATCTTGTCCATGCCGATCGAGGAGAGGTAGTCGATCGCCGCGCCCAGCCCGACCGCCTGCGCGATCGGCGGGGTGCCCGCCTCGAACTTGTGCGGGGCGGGAGCGTAGGTCGACGAGTGCATCGACACCGTCTCGATCATCTCGCCGCCGCCCAGGAACGGGGGCAGGTCCTCCAGGAGTTCCTGGCGGCCCCAGAGGACGCCGATGCCGGTCGGGCCGCACATCTTGTGGCCGGTGAAGGCCACGAAGTCGGCCTGCAGCGACTGTACGTCCAGCGGCATGTGCGGGGCGGCCTGCGAGGCGTCGATGCAGACCAGCGCACCGACCTCCTGGGCGCGTCGGACTATCGCCTCGACGGGGTTGACCGTGCCGAGGATGTTCGACACCAGCACGAAGGAGACGATCTTCGTGTTCTCGGTGATGATCTCGTCGATGTTGGAGAGGTCGAGACGGCCGTCGTCCGTCAGGCCGAACCACTTCAGCTTCGCGCCCGTGCGCTGCGAGAGCAGCTGCCAGGGCACGATGTTGGAGTGGTGCTCCATCTCCGTGATGACGATCTCGGTCTCGTGGTCCACGCGGTAGGGCTCGTCGGCCCAGCCCAGCATGTTCGCCACGAGGTTGAGCGACTCGGAGGCGTTCTTGGTGAAGATCACCTCGTCGCGGCTGGGCGCGTTGATGAACGACGCGACCTTGTCCCGCGCGCCCTCGTACAGCGCCGTGGCCTCCTCGGCGAGCACATGCACACCGCGGTGGACGTTGGCGTTGTAGCGCTCGTAGTACTCGTTCAGGGCGTCCAGCACCTGGCGCGGCTTCTGCGAGGTCGCCGCGTTGTCCAGGTACACGAGCTTCTGCCCGTCGTGGACCTGGCGGTCCAGGATGGGGAAGTCCTTGCGGATCGCCTCGGTGTCGAGGAGGCCCGGCAGCAGTGTCACGCGGATGCGCCACCCTTCGTGTATGCCTCGTAGCCCTCGTTCTCCAGCTTGTCGGCGAGCTCGGCGCCGCCGGACTCGACGATGCGACCGCCGGAGAAGACGTGGACGTAGTCGGGCTTGATGTAGCGCAGGATGCGCGTGTAGTGCGTGATCAGCAGGGTGCCGACCTCGCCGGTCTCACGGACGCGGTTGACGCCCTCGGACACGACGCGAAGGGCGTCGACGTCGAGGCCGGAGTCCGTCTCGTCGAGGATCGCGATCTTCGGCTTGAGCAGTTCGAGCTGGAGGATCTCGTGGCGCTTCTTCTCACCGCCGGAGAAGCCCTCGTTGACGTTGCGCTCGGCGAAGGACGGGTCCATGGAGAGGCGCTCCATGGTCTCCTTGACCTCCTTCACCCAAAGACGCAGCTTGGGGGCCTCGCCGCGGATGGCGGTGGCGGAGGTACGGAGGAAGTTCGACACGGAGACGCCGGGAACCTCGACCGGGTACTGCATCGCCAGGAACAGGCCCGCACGCGCGCGCTCGTCGACGGACATCTCCAGGACGTCCTCGCCGTCGAGGGTGACGGTGCCGCCGGTGATCGTGTACTTCGGGTGGCCCGCGAGGGAGTAGGCGAGGGTCGACTTGCCGGAGCCGTTGGGGCCCATGATGGCGTGCGTCTCGCCCTGCTTCACGGTCAGGTCGACGCCCTTGAGGATCTCCTTCGTGGCGTTGTCGGCCTCGACGGTGACGTGCAGGTCGCGGATTTCAAGCGTTGCCATGGATTGCCTCAGGACTCCTGGTTGAGGGAGACGAGCACGTCGTCCCCTTCGATCTTTACGGGGTATACGGGGACGGGGCGCGTCGCGGGCAGGCCGGACGGCTTGCCGGTGCGCAGGTCGAAGCTGGAGCCGTGCAGCCAGCACTCGATCTGGCAGTCCTCCACCTCGCCCTCGGAGAGCGAGACGTTCGCGTGCGAGCAGATGTCGTGGATCGCGAAAACTTCGCCCTCGGTCTGCACGACCGAGATGGGCGTGCCGTCGAGTTCCACCCGCTTCGGGGTGCCCTCCTCCAGCTCGCTCAGCCCGCAGGCGCGTACGAAGGCCATCAGACCGTGGCCTCCAGCTCGGTCTCGATCCTGGCGAGCAGGCGCTCCTCGATGTCCGGGACGGCGATCTGCTGGACCAGCTCGGCGAAGAAGCCTCGGACCACCAGGCGACGGGCCTCGTCGGCCGGGATGCCGCGCGCCATCAGGTAGAAGAGCTGCTCGTCGTCGAAGCGGCCGGTGGCACTGGCGTGGCCGGCGCCGACGATCTCGCCGGTCTCGATCTCGAGGTTCGGCACGGAGTCGACGCGGGCGCCGTCGGTCAGAACCAGGTTGCGGTTCATCTCGTACGTGTCCGTGCCCTCGGCCTGGGCCTCGATGAGGACGTCGCCGATCCACACCGCGTGGGCGGCCTCGCCCTGCAGCGCGCCCTTGTAGACGACGTTGGACTTGCAGTGCGGGACGTTGTGGTCGACCAGGAGGCGGTGCTCCTGGTGCTGGCCGGCGTCCGTGAAGTACAGGCCGAACAGCTCGGCCTCACCGCCGGTGCCGGCGTAGGAGACGCGCGGGTGCAGCCGTACGACGTCGCCGCCGAAGGTCACCACGACCGACTTGAAGCTGGCGTCGCGTCCGATGAGGGCGTTGTGCTGGGCCACGTGCACGGCCTTGTCGTCCCAGTCCTGGACGGAGACGACGGTCAGCTTGGCGCCGTCACCCAGGATGTAGTCGACGTTGGCGGCGAGCACCGCGTCACCGGTGTGGTCGATGACGACGACGGCCTCGGCGAAGGCTCCCAGCTCCACGACCTGGTGGCCGTAGCGGAGCCCGCCCTCGCCGTGCACGGCGATGCGGATCGGCTCGGTGAGCACCGTCTCCTTGGGGACGGTGACCACGCCGGCCTTCTCGAACGCCGAGTACGCCTGGGCGGCGATGCGGTCCACGGGGGTGCCCGCCCTGCCGAGGCGCGGGTCGTCACGGTCGACGAGCTCGACGGTGACGCCCTCGGGGGCCTCGACGGCGACCTTCACGCCCTCACCGGTCGCGACGGCGGTGCCGTCGTGCAGCCCGCGCAGGCGC
Source organism: Streptomyces guryensis (assembly GCF_021261325.1). Classification (GTDB taxonomy): domain Bacteria; phylum Actinomycetota; class Actinomycetes; order Streptomycetales; family Streptomycetaceae; genus Streptomyces; species Streptomyces guryensis. The sequence goes on from NZ_JAJSBI010000004.1 coordinate 26,993, forward strand.
TCCAGCGGGGTGAACCGCCACTCCTCCTCGCGGCCGTGCGGGACCGGGAAGTCCGCGACGTCGAAGGACGGGGGCGCGCTCATGCGCGTGGCGACGGTCGACTCGGCGGCAACGGCCACCGCGCCGGCGGTGGTGGACCCCACCGGGATGTTCTGAGCCTCAGCCATGGCTGTCGGTCTGCTCTCTTCCTACGTAAGTGACTTGATGGAGGCGGCCGTCGCTCAGCCGACCGCACCTTCCATCTGGAGCTCGATCAGCCGGTTGAGTTCCAGCGCGTACTCCATGGGCAGCTCCTTCGCGATGGGCTCGACGAAGCCGCGCACGATCATCGCCATCGCCTCGAACTCGCTGAGGCCGCGGCTCATCAGGTAGAAGAGCTGGTCCTCGGAGACCTTGGAGACGGTGGCCTCGTGGCCCATGGACACGTCGTCCTCGCGGACGTCGACGTACGGGTACGTGTCGGAGCGGGAGATGGTGTCGACGAGCAGCGCGTCGCACAGCACGTTCGACTTGGAGCCGTGGGCGCCCTCGCCGATCTCGACGAGACCGCGGTAGGACGTACGACCGCCACCGCGCGCCACGGACTTCGAGACGATGTTGGAGGAGGTGTTCGGCGCCATGTGGACCATCTTGGAGCCGGCGTCCTGGTGCTGCCCCTCGCCCGCGAAGGCGATGGACAGGGTCTCGCCCTTGGCGTGCTCGCCCATCAGGTAGACGGCCGGGTACTTCATCGTCACCTTGGAGCCGATGTTGCCGTCGATCCACTCCATGGTCGCGCCCTCGTACGCCACGGCGCGCTTGGTGACCAGGTTGTAGACGTTGTTCGACCAGTTCTGGATGGTCGTGTAGCGGCAGCGGGCGCCCTTCTTCACGATGATCTCGACGACCGCGGAGTGCAGGGAGTCCGACTTGTAGATCGGCGCCGTACAGCCCTCGACGTAGTGGACGTAGGCGTCCTCGTCGACGATGATCAGCGTCCGCTCGAACTGGCCCATGTTCTCGGTGTTGATCCGGAAGTAGGCCTGGAGCGGGATCTCCACGTGCACGCCCTTCGGCACGTAGATGAAGGAGCCGCCCGACCACACGGCGGTGTTCAGCGACGCGAACTTGTTGTCGCCGACCGGGATGACCGTGCCGAAGTACTCCTTGAAGAGCTCCGGGTGCTCCTTCAGCGCGGTGTCGGTGTCCAGGAAGATGACGCCCTGCTCCTCCAGGTCCTCGCGGATCTGGTGGTAGACGACCTCGGACTCGTACTGGGCCGCGACACCGGCGACGAGGCGCTGCTTCTCCGCCTCCGGGATGCCGAGCTTGTCGTACGTGTTCTTGATGTCCTCGGGCAGGTCCTCCCAGGACTCCGCCTGCTTCTCCGTGGAGCGCACGAAGTACTTGATGTTGTCGAAGTCGATGCCGGAGAGGTCCGAGCCCCAGTTGGGCATGGGCTTCTTGTCGAAGAGGCGCAGACCCTTGAGGCGGAGCTTGGTCATCCACTCCGGCTCGTTCTTCTTCGCGGAGATGTCGCGGACGACGTCCTCGTTGATACCGCGCCGCGCGGAAGCGCCGGCCGTGTCGGAGTCGGCCCAGCCATATTCGTACTTGCCCAGACCCTCGAGCTCAGGGTGGGCAGTCTCCGTGGGGAGAGTCATGCGGGGTTCCTCCCGGCCGTGCTTGCGGTTGCGTTGTCAGTGGTCTTGGAAATCTTGGGGATGAACGTCGTGCAGACGCCGTCGCCGTGCGCGATGGTCGCCAGCCGCTGGACGTGCGTGCCGAGCAACTGGGAGAAGATCTCGGTCTCCGCCTCGCACAGCTGCGGGAACTTCTCCGCGACATGGGCCACCGGGCAGTGGTGCTGGCAGAGCTGCTCACCTTTTTGCGGGAGGGGGGCGCTGCGCGCCGTAGCAGCGTACCCGTCCGCGCTCAGGGCCTTGGCCAGGGCTTCGGTGCGCTCCTCGGGGGCGACGGACTCGATCGCCGCACGGTAGGCGGCGGCCTGCTCCGCGATCCTCGCGCGCGCGAAGGCCACCACCGCCTCGTCCCCGCCGAACCGCTCCTGGATCCAGCGCAGGGCGTCCGCGGCGAGCTTGTCGTAGGACTGGTCGAAGGCGTCGCGGCCGCAGTCGGTCAGCGCGAACACCTTGGCGGGACGGCCGCGCGTGCGCGCGCCGTACACCCGCTGCTCCCGTGCCTCGACGACGTCGTCCGCGACCAGCGCGTCCAGATGCCGTCGTACGGCCGCGGGGGTGAGTCCCAGCCGTCCGGCCAGCTCGGTGACGGTCGACGGCCCGTGGTCCAGGATCGACCGCGCGACCCGGTTGCGCGTGGAGCGCTCACCGGTCGCGTGCTCTTCCTGGTGCGCCCCCGTGGGGGTCCCCAGAGCCTCGCCGACGTTTTTCACAACGCCATTGTTGCGTAATTCCTCAGGGGCGGGCAACCCGCGTCCCGACTGCCGGACGGTGCCCTGCGTCACTTAGGCACACCTAACCTGACCTGCGGAAACGATCTTTGATCGATCAGAGCCGGGCCAATTCGGTGGCGCCCCGCGCCCCCTTCCGGAACACTCCCCAACCATGCCGACACCCCCTCCCACCGGCCCTCTTGTCACCCGCGACACACTCGCCGCACAGCTGAGCGCACTGGGCGTCGAACCCGGCGAGACCCTCCTCGCGCACTCGTCGCTCAGCTCGCTGGGCTGGGTCTGCGGAGGCGCCGTCGCAGTCGTCCAAGGACTGCTCGACGCGCTCGGCCGGCAGGGCACACTGGTCGTCCCGACCCAGACCGGCGAGCTCTCGGACCCGGCACTGTGGGCGAATCCGCCGGTGCCCGAGGAGTGGTGGGAGCGGATCCGGGCCACCATGCCCGCCTACGACCCACTGGTCACGCCCTCGCGCGGGGTCGGGGTGATCCCGGAGACCGTACGCACCTGGCCGGGCGCCCGGCGCAGCGCGCATCCGCAGACGTCCTTCGCGGCAATCGGCCCCCGCGCGGCGGAGATCGTCGACGGCCATGCTCCCGACTGCCGGCTCGGCGAGCGCAGCCCGCTGGCGCGGCTGGAGGCGCTGGGCGCCCGGGTGCTGCTGCTCGGCGCCGGGTACGGCTCGTGCACGAGCTTCCACCTTGCCGAGTACCGGATACCGTCGCCGCTCGTCGCGGTGGGTCGTCCCGCGCCCGAGGGCGGCTGGGAGACGGTGGCGGAGGTCTCGATCACCTCCGAGCGGTTCGACGAGCTGGGACACGACTTCGAGCGGGACCGTGCCGTCGTACGCGGAAAAGTGGGTGCCGCAGACGCCCGGCTGTTCCCCGTGGGGGACGCGGTGGCGTATGCGGAGCGGTGGCTGGCACTGCACCGTTCCCGGGAGGACGAGATCCCCGCGGCCCCCGGGAGTGGAGATCCTGCACCCGCCGGTCCGGGCCGCGGAAGCCGTACCTAGACTCTGGCCCATGCGAAGTGAGCCCGTGGTCCAGGTTCAGGCCCTGGTGAAGCGGTACGGCACCAAGACCGCCGTGGACGGCCTCGACCTGGTGGCCCAGGCGGGCGTGACCGCCGTACTCGGCCCGAACGGCGCGGGCAAGACCACGACCGTGGAGACCTGCGAGGGATACCGCAGACCGGACTCGGGCACCGTGCGCGTCCTGGGCCTCGACCCGGTGCGGCAGGCCCGCCAACTGCATCCGCGCATCGGCGTGATGCTGCAGTCCGGCGGCGTCTACTCCGGCGCGCGGGCGGACGAGATGCTGCGGCACGTGGCGAAACTGCACGCCGACCCGCTGGACGTGGACGCGCTGATGGAGCGGCTCGGCCTCGGCTCCTGCGGCCGCACGAGCTATCGCCGCCTCTCCGGCGGCCAGCAGCAGCGGCTCGCGCTCGCGATGGCCGTCGTCGGCCGCCCGGAACTGGTGTTCCTGGACGAGCCGACGGCCGGCCTCGACCCACAGGCCCGCCACGCCACCTGGGACCTGGTCCGCGACCTGCGCGCAGACGGCGTCTCGGTCATCCTCACCACGCACTACATGGACGAGGCCGAGCAGCTCGCCGACGACGTCGCGATCATCGACGCCGGCCGGGTCATCGCCCAGGGCTCCCCGGAGGAGCTGTGCCGCGGCGGCGCCGAGAACACGCTGCGCTTCACCGGCCGCCCCGGCCTGGACGTGGGTTCCCTGCTGAAGGCGCTCCCCGCGGACTGCTCGGCGGCGGAGCTGACCCCGGGCTCGTACCGGGTCGTCGGCAAGGTGGACCCGCAACTGCTGGCGACGGTGGCGTCCTGGTGTGCGCAGCACGGGGTGATGCCGGACAGGATCTCGGTCGAACGGCACACCCTCGAAGACGTCTTTCTCGAGCTCACCGGCAAGGAGCTGCGCTCATGACTCGGGCTTGCACAAGGTTCTGCCGGGGGTCCGGGGGTTATCCCCCGGGAAGACACAGCCTGGAGCTCACCGGCAAGGAGCTGCGTTCGTGACGACCACCGGCATCTACACCCCGAAGCCGGGCGCGGCCCCTCTCCCCCGCATGATCGCGGCCCAGGCCGCCCTCGAGACGAGGATGCTGCTGCGCAACGGCGAACAGCTCCTCCTGACGGTCGTGATCCCGACCCTCCTGCTGGTCCTGTTCAGCTCGGTGGACATCGTCGACACGGGCGCCGGCAAGGCCGTCGACTTCCTCACCCCGGGCATCCTGGCGCTCGCCGTGATGTCGACGGCGTTCACGGGCCAGGCGATCGCGACGGGCTTCGAGCGCCGTTACGGCGTCCTGAAGCGCCTGGCCTCCTCGCCGCTCCCCCGCTGGGGCCTGATGACGGCGAAGACGGCGTCGGTGCTGGTCACGGAGATCCTTCAGGTGATCCTCCTGACGGTGATCGCCTTCGCGCTCGGCTGGTCCCCGCACGGCAACCCCGCAGCCGTCCTGCTGCTGCTCGCCCTCGGTACGGCGGCCTTCTCCGGCCTCGGGCTCCTCATGGCGGGCACGCTGAAGGCGGAGGCGACGCTGGCCGCCGCGAACCTGGTCTTCCTGCTGCTGCTCGTGGGCGGCGGCGTGATCGTGCCGATGGACAAGTTCCCGCAGGCGGCGCAGGACGTCCTGGGTCTGCTGCCGATCTCGGCGCTGTCGGACGGCCTGCGGGATGTCCTGCAGCACGGAGCCGGGATGCCCTGGGGTGACCTGGGGATTCTTGGTGTGTGGGCGGTCGTGGGGCTGGCGGTGGCCGGCAGGTTCTTCCGCTGGGAGTAGCGGCAAGCGGTTCGGGAGACGGCGGCGTGACGGACCCTCGTGAAAGCGTGCACAAGCAGCCCCCTACGATGGAACGCGTGCCAAACGTGACCCGCGCCGACGCCGTGGCGGCCCTGCGCAACCCGCTCTCCTTCGTCGCCGGACGCTGGACCCCGGAATCCCGGACGGTCCAGCGGTCGGCTCTTTCCGCGCTCGTCATGTCGGTGGTCATCGTGGTCACCGGCGGTGCGGTGCGGCTGACCGGCTCCGGGCTCGGCTGCCCGACCTGGCCCAAGTGCACCGCGAACTCGCTCGCACCGACGGGCGAGATGAACTTCCACAGCGCCATCGAGTTCGGCAACCGGATGCTGACGTACGTGCTGTGCGCCGCCATCGGCTGGGCGATCGTCGCGGCGCGCTCCGAGAAGCCGTACCGGCGCAGCCTGACCCGACTGGGCTGGGCGCAGTTCTGGCTGGTCATGGGCAACGCGGTGCTCGGCGGCGTCGTGGTCCTGGTCGGCCTCAACCCGTACACGGTCGCGGCCCACTTCCTGCTCGCCACCGCGCTGATCGCGGTCGCCGTCGTGATGTGGCAGCACACCCGCGAGGGCGACGGGGAGCCCCGCCCGCTGGTCGGCAAACCGGTGCAGCAGATGGTGTGGTTCCTGGTCCTCGCCACCGTGCTGCTGATCGCGGTGGGCACGGTGGTCACCGGTGCGGGACCGCACGCGGGTGACTCCAGGGAGGTCGAACGGATCCCGATCGACTGGGAGACGGTCGCCAAGCTGCACGCGGTGCTCGCGTGGATCGTGGTGACGCTGACCTTCGCCCTGTGGTTCGTCCTGAAGGCGGTCGACGCGCCCAAGGACCCGCTGGCCCGCACCCGTGAGCTGTTCCTGGTCCTGCTCGCGCAGGGCGTCATCGGCTACGTCCAGTACTTCACGCACCTCCCCGAGGCGCTCGTCGGGCTGCACATGTTCGGCTCCTGCCTGATCTGGATCTGGGTGCTGCGGGTGCTGCTGGCGCTCCGGGAGCGGCCCGAGGTCACTGCCGACCTGCCCGGCCCTTCGGCCGAGGTGACGGTGGGCACCCGCGCGTAGGGCTCCGCCGGCCGTACCGATGTGCGGCTCCGCCGCGCGGCCGCCCAAGGATTGTCTGCGGCACCGTCGTGGCCGGTCGCGCCCCGCGGCGGAGCCGCCGACGTCACGGCCCCGCGCCCCTTCAGGGCGCCACCGAACCGCAGCGGGCTTCGCCCCGACCCGCTCAGGGCCGCCATCCGGTACGGCTCACCCCAGCCCGTACACCCTGCGCGCATTCCCCGCGGCCAGCATCCCCGCCACCCGTTGCGCGTCCGCCAGCGACCACGCCCCCTCGGTGACCCAGCCGCCCAGCACCCGCGTCAGGGCCTCCCGGAACAGTCGCGCCCCCACGACGTGCAGTTCGGGCAGGCCGTGCGCACCGCTGGAGAAGAGGATCTTGCCGAAGGGGGCCAGTTCCAGTATCTCGGCGAGGACGGTCGCGGCGCGGGCGCCGGTGCGGACCAGGGCGGCACCCGAGTCGGCGTAGACGTGCGGGAAGACACCGGCCAGGTGGGCGGCGTGGCGGTGGTAGGGGTAGCCGTGCAGCAGGACCAGGTCGGTCCCCAGGCCTGCCGTCGCGCGCACGAAGTCGGTGAGCAGCACCGGGTCGGTGCGGTCGATGCGCTGGCCCGGTTCGCCGAGGCCCGCGTGGAGTTGGAGCGGCAGGCCGGAGGCGACCGCGATCCACAGCAGGTGCCGCAGGAGTACCGGGTCGGTCAGCTCGCCGCCGACCCTGCGACCGGCCAGCCACCGGCCGGCGGCGCCCCGCACCTCTCCCGGCCCCGGCGGCTCGGGCGCGAGCGCCAGACCGTGCCGTACACCCGCGACCGACGTGAACGCCACGGCGTTCGCGGCCGCGCCGTGCACCGACTCGGCGAGGTTGGCGAGCAGGGACTCCACCGTGCCGGAGGTGTCGGCGACCTGTTCGGCCAGTAACTCCAGGCGGACGATCTCGCGGGCCTCGGCGGCTGCGGCGGAGGCCAGCTCGGAGGGGCCGGTCAGATCGCCGGGCAGGCCCGTGTCGACCAGATACGTCGTGATGCCGCTGCCCCGCAGCAGCCTGCGGCCCGTTTCCAGTACGCCCAGTTCACGACGGCGGGCGAGATAACGGGCGGGCGCACAGTGCGGTTCCAGGCCGAGCAGCGGAGGGCACCAGCGTCGTACGGCGAAACCGGTCTGGGTGTCGAAGAGGGTCGTGCCGGCGGCGGGCGGACCCTCGGTCCGGGCCAGCTGGGCCTCGAAGGTGCCGAGGCCCAGCTCCGTCCTCAGTACGCCATGGCAGTACTGGTCCACGAGGGACGGCGTTTCGATCATCCGGACTCCCCGTGTGCTGGCCCCTGCTCCTGTCGCAGGGCCTAACGGGTGAACCGGGCACTAGGTGTTGCTCGGACCGCCCACCTGGATCCCCGCCATGCGGGTCCACTCGTACCGGCCCGTCTTGACCTTGGCCGCGAACTCGCCGTCGAAGTCCTCGTGGACGGTGATGCCGGCCTTCTCCACGGCCTTCTCGGCCAGCTCGTACGAGGGCGCCACCAGGTCGCCCCAGCCGCCGTCCTCACCGACGAGGACGATGCGCGCACCGCGCTCGCCGATGTAGGCCACCTGGCCCTCGGCTCCGCCGTGCGCCTTGGAGAAGGCGCTGATCTGCTTGGCGAGCCGCGCCACCTTGCGCTCGGCCTTCGGGTCAACCTGCTGAGTCTCTGCCATGGCCAGGATGCTACCGACGGGTAGGTCAAACGGCGACGGGCGGGGTGCGTGGCCTTGACCACGCACCCCGCCCGCCTACGGCGACTAACGCAGGAAGGGGTCCACCGCGACGGCGACGAACAGGATCGACACATAGGTGATGGACCAGTGGAACAGGCGCATCTCCTTCAGCTTCACGCCCGTCACCTCCGCCTTGGCCCGGTTCTGCAGGCCGTGCGCCTCCCACAGCCAGAAGCCGCCCGCCAGCAGTGCCACGAGCGTGTAGAACCAGCCCGTGTAGCCGAGCGGGGTCAGCAGCAGCGAGACCGCGACCATCACCCAGCTGTAGATGACGATCTGCTTGGCGACCACCTTGTTGGAGGCGACGACGGGCAGCATCGGCACGCCCACGCGCGCGTAGTCCTCCTTGACCTTCATGGACAGCGGCCAGTAGTGCGGCGGCGTCCAGAAGAACATGACGAGGAAGAGGATGATCGGAGCCCACGACATCGAGTCGGTGACGGACGACCAGCCGATGAGGACCGGGAGGCAGCCGGCGATGCCGCCCCACACGATGTTCTGCGAGGTACGGCGCTTGAGGATCATCGTGTAGACGACGACGTAGAAGAGGAGGGCGCCCAGGGAGAGCCAGGCGCTCAGCCAGTTGACGGCGAAGCCGAAGAGGAGTGTGGAGACCACCGCGAGCGTGACGCCGAAAGCCAGGCACTCGCGCGGGCTGACCATGCCGGTGACCAGCGGCCGCTGCGAGGTGCGGTCCATCAGGGCGTCGATGTCACGGTCGATGTACATGTTCAGCGCGTTGGCGCCGCCCGCGGAGAGGTAGCCGCCGACGCAGGTGAGCAGCACCAGCGTCAGGTCCGGCACGCCCCGCTGGGCGAGGAACATCACCGGAACGGTGGTGATGAGCAGCAGCTCGATGATCCGCGGCTTCGTCAGCGCCACGAACGCCTTGACACGGGCCCCGAACGGCCGGTGAGACGAGCTCCTGCTCTCCCCCAGCACCCCGGCTGGACGGGATTCGACGGCCGTCACGCACACCCCTACAGAGACATCCCAGCAAGCCTCACCCGTGTGAAGTACCGGTAAAGGCCCGCGCGTACCACGCCACTGTAGACGTTGCCCATACCCCGGCCTTCGCGGGGGTGGGGTCGTGTTGGGAGGGGGCGCCCACCAGCGGTCCGCGGGGGCGCTCATCGGTCGTACGGAAGCTCGATTGAGCAGTCAGATGAGCGGCTCCGTATTCAGTTGCCGAATGCCGTACAGGCCAGTCGGGAGGCGGATCCCCGTCCGGCCCGGCAGTCTGGAATGACTCGAAAAAATGCGCGTTCTCACGGGGGTAGGCTCGACAGCGGCCGGTGGGCGTCCAGTGCGCCGGCATTCGACATGCGTGACATGTGGAGAGGAGCCCTGACTCAGGGTGAGCACCAAGCCGACCACCACAGACCTCGAGTGGACCGAGTTGGACCAGCGGGCCGTGGACACCGCCCGCGTCCTGGCCGCCGACGCCGTACAGAAGGTCGGTAACGGCCATCCGGGTACGGCGATGAGCCTGGCGCCCGCCGCCTACACCCTCTTCCAGAAGGTGATGCGGCACGACCCGGCCGACCCGGAGTGGGTTGCCCGCGACCGCTTCGTGCTGTCCGCCGGTCACTCGTCCCTGACCCTCTACACACAGCTCTACCTGGCCGGTTTCGGCCTGGAGCTGGACGACCTGAAGGCCTTCCGCACCTGGGGTTCGAAGACCCCGGGTCACCCCGAGTACGGCCACACCGAGGGCGTCGAGACGACTACCGGCCCGCTGGGCCAGGGTGTCGCCAACGCCGTGGGCATGGCGATGGCCGCCCGCTACGAGCGCGGCCTGTTCGACCCCGAGGCTCCGCAGGGCGAGTCCCCCTTCGACCACTACATCTTCGCGATCGCCGGTGACGGCTGTCTCCAGGAGGGCATCTCCGCCGAGGCGTCCTCGCTGGCCGGCCACCAGAAGCTCGGCAACCTGATCCTGCTGTGGGACGACAACCACATCTCGATCGAGGGCGACACCGAGACGGCCGTCTCCGAGGACACCGTCAAGCGCTACGAGGCCTACGGCTGGCATGTGCAGCGCGTCGCCCCGAAGCCGGACGGCGACATCGACCCGCACGCGATCTACAACGCGATCGAGGCCGCGAAGCAGGTGACGGACAAGCCGTCCTTCATCGCGATGCGCTCGATCATCGCCTGGCCCGCCCCGAACGCGCAGAACACCGAGGCCGCGCACGGCTCGGCGCTCGGTGACGACGAGGTAGCGGCCACCAAGCGCGTGCTGGGCTTCGACCCGGAGCGGTCCTTCGAGGTCTCGGACGACGTCATCAAGCACACCCGCCAGGCGCTGGAGCGGGGCCGCGAGGCGAAGGCCGAGTGGGAGAAGTCCTTCCAGCTGTGGCGGCAGAACAACCCGGAGCGCGCCGCCGACTTCGACCGCATCAACGCGGGTGAGCTGCCGGCCGGCTGGGAGGAGAAGGTCCCGGTCTTCGAGCCCGGCAAGGGCGTCGCCACGCGTGCGGCCTCCGGCAAGGTGCTGCAGGCGCTGGGCGCGGTCATCCCCGAGCTGTGGGGCGGCTCCGCCGACCTGGCCGGCTCGAACAACACCACCATCGACAAGAACTCCTCGTTCCTGCCGGCGGACAACCCGCTGCCGGAGGCGAACCCGTACGGCCGCACGATCCACTACGGCATCCGCGAGCACTCCATGGCCGCGGAGATGAACGGCATCGCGCTGCACGGCCACACCCGTATCTACGGCGGCACGTTCCTGGTGTTCTCCGACTACATGCGCAACGCCGTGCGTCTGTCCGCGCTGATGCACCTGCCGGTGACGTACGTCTGGACCCACGACTCCATCGGTCTCGGCGAGGACGGCCCGACACACCAGCCGATCGAGCACCTGGCCTCGCTGCGCGCCATCCCCGGTCTGAACGTCGTGCGCCCGGCCGACGCCAACGAGACCGCGATCGCCTGGCGCGAGATCCTCAAGCGGTACACCAAGGAGTTCGGCAAGGGCGCCCCGCACGGCCTGGCGCTGACCCGTCAGGGCGTGCCGACGTACGAGCCCGACGAGGACGCGGCGAAGGGCGGTTACGTCCTGTTCGAGGCGGAGGGCGGCGACGCCCAGGTCATCCTGATCGCCACCGGTTCCGAGGTGCACGTCGCCGTCGAGGCGCGCGAGCAGCTGCAGGCCGACGGGGTGCCGACGCGGGTCGTGTCCATGCCGTGCGTGGAGTGGTTCGAGGAGCAGGACCAGGGGTACCGGGACAGCGTCCTGCCGCCGCAGGTGAAGGCGCGGGTCGCGGTCGAGGCCGGTATCGGTCTCACCTGGCACAAGTACGTCGGGGACGCCGGTCGCATCGTTTCCCTGGAGCACTTCGGTGCTTCCGCCGACGGCAAGGTCCTCTTCCGCGAGTTCGGCTTCACTGCCGAGAACGTGGCCGCCGAGGCGCGGGCTGTGCTCGATTCGACTACGGGCATCACCCCCGCCCAGCGCTGACGCTCACATACGACACGTAGGAGATGTAATTCCATGACAGACGCACTCCAGCGCCTCTCCGAAGAAGGCGTCGCGATCTGGCTGGACGACCTGTCGCGCAAGCGGATCACGTCCGGCAACCTCGCCGAGCTGATCGACCAGCAGCACGTCGTGGGCGTCACCACCAACCCGACGATCTTCCAGAAGGCCATCTCGTCCGGCGACGGTTACGAGCAGCAGCTCACCGACCTCGCCGCCCGCAAGATCACCGTCGAAGAGGCCGTCCGCATGATCACCACGGCGGACGTCCGCGACGCCGCCGACATCCTGCGCCCGGTCTTCGACGCCACCGACGGCCAGGACGGCCGTGTGTCCATCGAGGTCGACCCGCGCCTGGCCCACAACACCAAGGCGACGGTCGCCGAGGCCAAGCAGCTCGCCTGGCTGGTCGACCGCCCCAACACGCTCATCAAGATCCCGGCGACCAGGGCGGGCCTGCCGGCGATCACCGAGGTCATCGGCCTGGGCATCAGCGTCAACGTCACGCTGATCTTCTCGCTGGAGCGCTACCGCGAGGTCATGGACGCCTACCTCGCCGGCCTGGAGAAGGCCAAGGAGCGCGGCCTGGACCTCTCGCTGATCCGCTCCGTCGCGTCCTTCTTCGTCTCCCGCGTGGACACCGAGATCGACCAGCGGCTCGACGCCCTCGGCACCGACGACGCCAAGGCGCTGCGCGGCAAGGCCGCCGTCGCCAACGCGCGCCTCGCCTACCAGGCGTACGAGGAGGTCTTCTCCTCCGACCGCTGGAGCAAGCTGGAGAACGCGGGCGCCCGCAAGCAGCGTCCGCTGTGGGCCTCCACCGGCGTGAAGGACCCGGCGTACAAGCCGACCCTCTACGTCGACGACCTGGTGGCGCCGAACACGGTGAACACCATGCCGGAGGCCACCCTGCAGGCCACCGAGGAGCACGGCTCGATCACCGGCAACGCGGTCGCCGGTACGTACGAGCAGGCCCGCGCCGACCTCGACGCCGTCGAGAAGCTCGGGATCTCGTACGACGACGTGGTCCAGGTCCTGGAGGACGAGGGCGTCGAGAAGTTCGAGGCGTCCTGGAACGACCTGCTCAAGTCGACCGAGGCGGAGCTGGAGCGCCTCGCCCCCTCGGAGGGCTGAAACCTTGTCGAGCAGCAACCCGCTGCGTGACCCTGCAGACCGACGGCTCCCGCGTATCGCGGGGCCGTCGGGCCTGGTCATCTTCGGCGTCACGGGCGATCTGTCACGGAAGAAGCTCATGCCCGCCGTGTACGACCTCGCCAACCGGGGTCTGCTGCCGCCGGGCTTCTCCCTCGTCGGCTTCGCGCGCCGCGAGTGGCAGCACGAGGACTTCGCGGCCGAGGTCCACGACGCCGTCAAGGAGCACGCCCGTACGCCGTTCCGTGAGGAGGTCTGGCAGCAGCTCATCCAGGGGATGCGCTTCGTGCAGGGCACCTTCGACGACGACGACGCCTTCGAGCGGCTGCGCGGCACCATCGAGGAGCTCGACAAGGCACAGGGCACGGGTGGCAACTTCGCCTTCTACCTGTCGGTGCCGCCGCGCTCGTTCCCCGTGGTCATCCAGCAGCTGAAGAAGCACGGCCTCGCCGACCAGACCGGCGGCTCCTGGCGCCGCGCGGTCATCGAGAAGCCGTTCGGCCACGACCTGAAGTCGGCCGAGGAGCTCAACAAGGTCGTCCACGAGGTCTTCGGCTCGGACCAGGTCTTCCGCATCGACCACTACCTGGGCAAGGAGACCGTCCAGAACATCCTGGCGCTGCGCTTCGCCAACACGATGTTCGAGCCCATCTGGAACCGGTCCTTCGTGGACCACGTGCAGATCACCATGGCGGAGGACATCGGCATCGGCGGCCGGGCCGGCTACTACGACGGCATCGGCGCCGCCCGTGACGTCATCCAGAACCACCTCCTCCAGCTCATGGCGCTGACGGCGATGGAGGAGCCCGCCTCCTTCGACGCGGACGCGCTGGCCGCCGAGAAGACCAAGGTGCTCGGGGCCGTACGGCTGCCGAGGGACCTGGGCCGGGACACCGTGCGCGGGCAGTACGCGGCGGGCTGGCAGGGCGGCGAGAAGGCGGTCGGCTACCTCGAAGAGGACGGCATCGACGCCAAGTCCAAGACGGACACCTACGCGGCGATCAAGCTGGAGGTGGACAACCGCCGTTGGGCGGGCGTGCCGTTCTACCTCCGGACCGGCAAGCGCCTGGGCCGCCGTGTCACCGAGATCGCGGTCGTCTTCCAGCGGGCCCCGCACTCCCCCTTCGACCACACGGCGACGGAGGAGCTCGGCAAGAACGCGATCGTCATCCGTGTCCAGCCGGACGAGGGCGTGACGGTCCGCTTCGGCTCGAAGGTGCCGGGCACCTCGATGGAGATCCGGGACGTGTCGATGGACTTCGCCTACGGCGAGTCCTTCACCGAGTCCTCCCCGGAGGCGTACGAGCGTCTCATCCTGGACGTCCTGCTCGGCGACTCGAACCTGTTCCCGCGCACCGAGGAGGTCGAGCTGTCCTGGCAGATCCTCGACCCGATCGAGCAGTACTGGGACAAGAACGGCAGGCCGGCGCAGTACGCGTCCGGCACCTGGGGTCCCGTCGAGGCGGACGAAATGCTCGAGCGAGACGGACGGAGCTGGCGCCGGCCATGAAGATAGACCTCACGGACACCACGGCCAGCAAGATCAACAAGGCGCTGGTGCAGGGCCGCCGCGCCATCGGCACGCCGGCCGTCGGCATGGTGCTCACGCTGGTCATCGTGACGGACGAGGAGAACGCGTACGACGCCCTGAAGGCCGCGAACGACGCGTCGCACGAGCACCCCTCGCGCACCCTCGTGGTCATCAAGCGCGTCTCGCGCTCGCCCCGCGACCGTACGCAGTCCCGCCTGGACGCCGAGGTGCGGGTGGGCGCGGACGCGGGGACGGGTGAGACGGTCGTACTCCGTCTCCACGGCGAGGTCGTGCACCACGCCCAGTCCGTCGTCCTGCCCCTGCTGCTGCCCGACGCCCCCGTGGTCGTCTGGTGGCCGGTGAACGCGCCCCTCGATCCGGCGAACGACCCCCTGGGCGCGCTGGCCCAGCGCCGAGTGACGGACACGTACGCCGCGGAGCAGCCGGTAAGGGAGCTGTCGGCGCGCGCCGACACCTACACCCCCGGCGACACCGACCTGTCCTGGACCCGCATCACGCCCTGGCGCTCGATGCTGGCCGCCGCGCTCGACCAGGTCACCTGTGAGGTGAAGGCCGTCGAGGTGGAGGGCGAGGAGTTCAACCCGAGCTGCGAGCTGCTGGCGATGTGGCTGGCGGACCGGCTGGACGTGCCGGTGAGGCGGTCGCTGTCGGGCGGACCGGGTCTGACGGCGGTGCGCATGGCCACGAACACCGGCCAGATAGTCCTGGACCGTGCGGACGGCTCCCTGGCGACTCTCTCCATCCAGGGCCAGCCGGACCGCGCGGTGGCGCTGAAGCGGCGTGAGACGGCCGAGCTGATCGCGGAGGAGCTGCGGCGGCTGGACCCGGACGACACCTACGCGTCGGCGCTGCGGTTCGGGGTGGAGCGGCTCAACCCCTCGCTGCCCGTGCCCGAACCGGAAGTGGCTCCCAAAGGAGAAGAGGCCGCCGTCGAAGCCGCTGCGGAAGCTTCCGCACCGGAGGCGCAGGCGGAGGCACCGGTGAACGACGCGGCGGAGAACACGGCGAAGAAGGCGGCGGCGAAGTGAGCACTCCGCAGCTGGTCGTGCACCGCGACAAGGAACTGATGGCGCAGTCCGCCGCGGCCCGTCTCATCACGAAGATCGTGGACGCGCAGGCCTCCCGGGGCTCCGCGTCCGTGGTCCTGACGGGCGGCCGCAACGGCAACGGCCTGCTGGCCGCGCTGGCCGCCGCACCGGCCCGGGACGCGATCGACTGGGGCCGGCTCGACCTGTGGTGGGGAGACGAGCGCTTCCTGCCCGAGGGCGACGCGGACCGCAATGTCACGCAGGCCCGCGAGGCCCTGCTGGACTCCGTCCCGCTGGATCCGAAGCGGGTGCACGCCATGCCGGCGTCGGACGGGCCGTACGGTGCCGACGTGGAGGCAGCCGCGGAGGCTTACGCACAGGAGCTGGCTCTGGCGGCCGGTCCGGAGAACCACGGGGCCGTGCCCACGTTCGACGTCCTGATGCTGGGCGTGGGTCCGGACACGCATGTGGCGTCGCTGTTCCCGGAGCTTCCCGCGGTGCGGGAGACGGACCGTACGGTGGTGGGTGTCCACGGTGCGCCGAAGCCCCCGCCGACGCGGGTGACCCTGACGCTCCCGGCCATCCGGGCGGCGCGTGAGGTCTGGCTGCTGGCAGCCGGCGAGGACAAGGCACAGGCGGCGGCGATCGCCCTGTCGGGGGCGGGTGAGGTGCAGGCTCCTGCGGCGGGGGCCCGCGGACGCTCCCGCACGCTGTGGCTGCTGGACGGGGCAGCGGCCTCGCAGCTGCCCCGCTCGCTCTATCCCCCGGCTTCGCCCTGAGGCGTTTTCGCCCCCGCCGCCCCTCCCCATTCCCGTCCCCTGGGGGCTGCGCCCCCAGACCCCCGCTTTCGGCCTGAACGGCCTCGTCCCCGAACGCCGGACGGACTGAAAAGATCAAAATCAGCCCCTCCGGCGTTCGAGGAGCGGGGGTCCGGGGGCCGGCCCCCGGGTCGGGACGGGAAGGGGCGGCGGGGGCGAAACAATCCCGCCGACCCGCTCACTTAACGGACCCCGCCATAACCCCCTGCACAAAGTGCTTCTGGAAGGCGAAGAACACCACCACCGGCACCACCAGCGACACAAACGCCCCCGGCGCCAGCACATCGATGTTGCTCCCGAACTGCCGTATCTGCGACTGCAGTTGCACCGTCAACGGCTGCGAGGAGCTGTCCGCGAACAACAGCGCCACCAGCATGTCGTTCCACACCCACAGAAACTGGAAGATGGCCAGCGAGGCGATCGCGGGCCGCCCCACCGGCAGCACCAGCCGCGTGAAGATCCGCCACTCGCTGCCGCCGTCCATACGAGCGGCCTCCAGCATCTCCTTCGGCATCTCGGCGAAGTAGTTCCTCAGCAGGAACACCGCGAACGGCAGCCCGTACGCCACATGGAACAGCACGACCCCCGGAATCGTCCCGAACAGCCCCAGCTGCCCGAAGAGTTTGGCCACCGGCAGCAACCCGATCTGCACCGGCACCACCAACAGGGCCACCACGACCAGGAAGACGGCCTCCCGCCCGGGGAAGTCCAGCCAGGCGAACGCATATCCGGCCAGCGCCGCCAGCACCACGACCAGCACGGTCGCCGGCACGGAGATCAGCACCGTGTTCCAGAAGGCCTGCGTCATCCCGGCGTTCTTCAGCAGCGCCGAGTAGTTGTCGAAGGACAGCTGGCCGGGACTGGTGAACACCTTCCACCAGCCACTGCTCGCCGAGTCCTGACTGGACCGCAGCGACGACAGGAACAGCCCCGCCAGCGGAGTGACCCACACCAGGCCGATCACCACCAGGAAGGCCTGCACCAGACCACTGCCCAGGCCGCGCCTGACCGCGTTCATCGCTGAGTTCATCGCTGACTCCTCCGGAAACGACGGACGTTGAAGGCCATGGCGGGGACCACGAGCAGCAGGAGCAGCACGCCCAGCGCACTTCCGAGCCCCTGATTGTTGCCGCCACCGAAGGACACCAGCCACATCTGCGTGGCGAGCACGGTCGCGTCCTCCTGCACCGGGCCGGGCGCGATGATGTAGACGAGGTCGAAGACCTTCATCACGTTGATCACGAGGGTCACGAAGACCACGGTCAGCACCGGCGCCAGCAACGGCACCGTGATCCGCCGGAAGATCTGCCACTCGTTCGCGCCGTCCATCCGCGCCGCCTCCAGCGCATCGCGCGGCAGCGTCGCGAGCCCGGCGCCGATCAGCACCATCGCGAACCCGGTCCAGATCCACAGATACGCCCCGATGATCGCCGGCGTGACGAGCATCGGCCCGAGCCAGGAGACACCCTGGTACGGCTGCGCGAAGTTCGAGGCGGGCAACTCCACCGTGTACGAGCCGGACTTCAGCCCCGCGAAGTGGAAGGATCCGTCAGCCGCGGTCGTCGTACTCCCGGCCGTCGTCCCGTCGCCCCGCACCGCCTCGACCTTCATCTCCGGCAGCCCGCTCTCCCGCCGGTCCACCTCGCCCTGCTTCCCGCCCCCGCCAGGGGTGAAGTCCAGGTAGACGACCCCGGCCAGCTCGTCCGCCGCCGCCTTGCGGTGCGCGGCGCCGTACGCGGGCCGGGCACCGCCCGGCAGGTCCTTCGGCGCCACGCCCACCAGCCCGAGCGCCACCGACTGCCCCGGCGACACGCTCCCGCTCGTCCGGTACGAGCCGTCCGGCCCCGCCTTCAGGCCCTGACCGACGCGCGCCCGCGCGGTCGGGTACTGAGAGGTGCCCTTGAAGGCGTCGTGCACCGAGACCACGGCCGCGTTCAGCACGCCCTTGTTCGGGTCCTCGTCGTAGGCGAGCCGGAAGATGATGCCCGCCGCCAGGAAGGACACCGCCATCGGCATGAACAGCAGGAGTTTGAAGGCCGTCGCCCAGCGGACCTTCTCCACCAGTACGGCGAGGATCAGGCCGAGCCCGGTCAGCAGGGCCGGGGCGACCACTACCCAGATGGCCGTGTTCCGTACGGCTTTGAGGGTCGCCGGATCGCGGAACATCTCGGTGTAGTTCTCGCCGCCCACGAAGCGTGTCCCGGACGCGTCGAAGAAGCTGCGGCCGACCGAGAACAGCACGGGGTACACGACGAGCGCGCCCAGCAGGAGCAGCGCCGGGAAGACGAAGAGCAGGGCGACGATGCGGGCCCGTCGGCGCGAGCGGCGCGCTCGCTCAACCGCCCCCAGCGCAGGCGGGATTGTCTCTTTCACAAGAGTCGCGGTCATGGTCCGTCAGCCCTTGTACGCCTTGGCCGCCGCGGCCTCCAGTTGCGTCGCGGTGCCCTTCGGGTCCGACGGGTCGCGCAGGAAGTCCTGGAGCAGCTTCCACTCACCCGCGCCCTTGGTACCGCCGAAGGCCGCCGGCGCCTGGTCGGACATGTCGAAGCGGACCGAATCCCCCGCGGACACAAGGGACTTGGCGGTGGCACGGGTGACGTCGTCGCCGTACGAGTCGAGCGACAGCTTCTTGTTCGGGGACAGGAAGCCGCCCGCCTTCGCCCAGACCGCGGCGGCCTCGGGCGTCGCCAGGTACTCCAGGAGCTTCATGCCGGCCTTGGCGTTCTTGCCGTCCTTGAGGACTACGGCCGCGTCGCCGCCGCTGACCACCGGCGCCTTGCCCCCGTCAACCGCGGGGAAGGGGAAGAAGTTCGCGTCCGTGCCGATGGTCCTGCCGAACTGGTCGTGCGCGACTCCGGCGACGAAGTCGCCCTCGTAGACCATGCCGGCCTCGGGCTTGGGCCCGAACACCTTCTCCACCGAGCCCGGGAAGTCGGTGTTGAGGGCCTCCTTCTGGCCGCCCGCGATCAGTTGCTTGTCCTTGAACAGCTTGCCGAGGGTGCCGAGCGCCTTGACCACCGAGGCGTCGGTCCACTTCAGCTTGTGGGTGGCCAGGGCGTCGTACTTCTCGGGGCCCGCCTGGGAGAGGTAGATGTTCTCGAACCAGTCGGTGAGGGTCCAGCCGTCCTCCCCGGCGACGGAGAAGGCGGCGAGCCCGGAGTCGGAGACCGTGTGGCCGGCCTTCAGCATCGCGTCGTACGTGGTCGGCGGCTTGACTCCGGCCTGGGTGAGGGCGCTGGGGCTGTACCAGACCGTCGACTTGTGGGCGGCCTTGAAGTAGAGGCCGTACAGGGTGCCGTCGACGCTGCCGTACTTCTTCCACACGGGGGCGTAGCCCGCGTCCACGGCCTTCTGGGTGGTGGACGACAGCGGCTTGAGCCAGCCCTTCTTCGCGAACTGCTGCAACACGCCGACCTGCGGGACCATCACCACGTCGGGGGCGTTGCCGCCTTCGATCTTGCTGCCGACGACGGTGGAGACGTTGTCCCCGGTGGAGATGAACTGCGTCTTGGCGCCGGTCTTCGCGCTGAAGGCGTCCAGCACCTTCTGGAAGTTCTTCTGCTCGCTGCCGGTCCAGACGCCGGCCACCGTGACGGTCTGGCCGCCCAGCGCCTTGTCGCCGCCACCCGCGGAGACCGGGCCGCCGCCTCCGCAGGCGGTGGCGCCGAGCGCGAGGGCGAGGGCGGTGCAGCTGGTGAGCAGCGTGGTACGTCGTCGCATCATCGTTGATGTCCCTTCGAAGGGTGGAAAACTGACGAACAATCAGGAGGGTGGACGGTGGTGATCAGCGGTCGCCGATCCACCAGGCCGCCGTCGAACCGGGCAGCACCCCGGCCGTGCAGGGGCCGCTGGACAGCAGCGGGGTGCCGGAGACCGGCGCGGGCATGGGTGCCGTACCGAAGTTGACGGCGCAGACGAGGCCGTCACCGCGGACGAAGGCGAGGACACCGGGCGGGGTGTCCAGCCAGTCGAGCGTTCCCTCACCCAACTGGGGCAGAGCGGACCGCAGTTGGAGGCCGTCGCGGTACAGGTGCCAGAAGGAGCGGGTGTCGGCGAGTGCGCGGTCGGTGGCGTACTCGGCGAAGTAGGACGGCTGCGGCAGCCAGGGCCGGGCGCTTTCGGCGCCGGACGTGAAGCCGAACGGCGAGGCCTGTCCGGACCACGGCAGCGGCACCCGGCAGCCGTCGCGGATGCGGGCGCGGCTTCCGGTGCGGCGGAAGATCGGGTCGGTGAGCACGTCGTCGGGCAGGTCGACGACCTCGGGCAGACCCAGTTCCTCGCCCTGGTAGATGTACGCGGCTCCGGGCAGCGCCAGCATCAGCAGCGCGGCGGCGCGGGCGCGGGCCGTACCCAGGCCGCTGCCCTCCGGCGCGGGTTCGCCGTAGCGGGTGACGGTGCGGACCTGGTCGTGGTTGTTGAGCACCCAGGTGACCGTGGAACCCGTGCCGGCTATGTCCTGCATGGCCTCGGTGATGACCTTGCGGAAGGCGTCGGCGTTCCAGGGGGCGCTGAGCAGGTCGAAGAAGAAGGCCTGGTGGAGTTCGTCGGGGCGGACGTACTGCGCGTGTTCGCGGGCGGTCGGCACCGACACCTCGCCGACCAGCAGCCGCTCGCGGCCGTCGCGTGCCGTGTACTCCTCGCACACCGCACGCCAGTGCCGCCACACGTCGTGCACCTCGGGCTGGTTCCAGGCGAGCGGGTTGACGGAGTCGCGGGTGCGGGCGTCGGCCTCGGGGTCGTCCGAGTCGGGCAGTCCGGGGTGCTTGTAGAGCCCGGCGGCGACGTCGATGCGGAAGCCGTCGATGCCCCGGTCGAGCCAGAAGCGCAGGACCCGGTCGAACTCGGCGCCGGTCTCGGGGTTGCGCCAGTTCCAGTCGGGCTGCTCGGGCGCGAACATGTGCAGGTACCACTGGCCGGGGCGGCCGTCCGGCTCGGTGACCCGGGTCCAGGCCGGGCCGCCGAACATGGAGTGCCAGTTGTTGGGCGGTTCGGAGCCGTCGGCGCCGCGGCCGTCGGCGAAGTGGAAGCGGGCGCGGGCGGCGCTGCCGGGCGCCGAGGCGAGCGCCTCCTGGAACCACGGGTGCTCGCTGGAGCAGTGGTTGGGCACGACGTCCAGCAGCACCTTGACGCCGAGCCGCCGGGCGGCCGCCATCAGCAGGTCGAACTCGGCGAGGTCGCCGAAGAGCGGGTCGACGTCGCAGTAGTCGGCCACGTCGTAGCCGTGATCGTGCTGCGGGGACGGATAGAAGGGGCTCAGCCAGATCCCGTCGACGCCCAGCTTCTTCAGGTACGGCAGTCCGGCGCGGACCCCGGCCAGATCGCCGATGCCGTCGCCGGTGCTGTCCAGGAAGCTGCGGACGTACACCTGGTAGATCACCGCGTCACGCCACCAGCGGTACTTACTCAACATGCATGCATGTTATGTAGGCGTGTCGTGAGGGTGTCAATGAAAGAGACTGAAGCTACTGCTGGGTTGGCATGGCAAAGATGGACTTAAAGGGGCATCCTGAGTTGAAATGAGACTTCCGCGTTACTTAACAAGTAACTAGCGGCTGGAGATGGCCGCCAGCTCCCGCGCCAGCCTCTGCACCGCCGCAGCGGGCGTCTCGTGCCCGGTCATCGCGTCGTGCACGACCGCCTGCACCACCAGGCTGACCTGGTCGTAGCGCGGGCTCTTGGGGCGCGGCGCGGCATGCAGGACGCTCGTGCGCAGGGTCGGCAGATACGGGAACCGCCGTATCAGCTGGGGGTCCTGGTACAGCGCGGCCCGTACGGGCGGCAGCGCGCCGCGTGTGAGGACCTGGCGCTGGACGGGCTCGCTGGTGAGGTAGGCGAGCAGGCGCGCGGCGGAGTCGGGGTGCTGTGTGTGCGTGTTGACGGCCAGGTTGGAGCCGCCGAGGACGCTCCTGCCGGGCCCGTCCGGGCCGGGCAGCGGTACGGCGCCGATCCTGCCGGCCACCGGGGAGCCCTTGGCCGAGGCACCGACGTAGGCGTAGGGCCAGTTGCGGAGGAAGAGCAGACGGCCGTCCTGGAAGGCCTGTTTGGACTCCTCCTCCTTGTACATCAGCGCCTTCTTCGGGATCCACCCCTCGCGCACGCCCCGGGCGAGGAAGCCGATGCCCTCGCGGGCGGCGGCCGAGTTCACGGTGACGCGTGCGCCCTCGTCGCCGAGGATGCTGCCGCCCGCGGAGTAGACGGCCTCGGCGGCGTTGACGGTGAGGCCCTCGTAAGGGAGGAACTGCCCCGCGTAGCCGTCGAGTCCGTACTTCGGCGCGATGGTCTTCGCGTCGTACTCCAGCTCGGCCCAGGTGCGCGGCGGCGGGACGCCCTCCTTGGCGAGGATGTCCTTGCGGTACAGGAGCAGGCCGGCGTTGGTGACGTACGGGACGGCGTACAGGTGTCCGTCGTAGGTCGCCGTGTCGACGACCGGCTTGAGGAAGCCCTTCATCGGGAAGCGGTCGCGGGGCAGCGGCCGGATCCAGCCCGCAGCCGCGAACTCCGAGGTCCAGCTGACGTCGATGTTGAGGACGTCGAAGCGACTGCGGTCGCCGCCGCGCAGGTCGGTGACCATCTGCGCATGGGTCTCGTCGGCGGAGTCCGGGAGTTCGACGAGGGTGACCTTCTCGCCGGGGTGGGTACGGTTCCAGCCCTGGAGGAGGGGGTCGAGGTAGTTGGTGAGGTCTCCGGCGGTGGCGAGCGTCAGCGGCCCTCGACCGCCCGCCGCGCCCTCGTCGGCGTGGGCCCCGGAGGCGACATACCCGGTCATGACCACGACGAGAACAAGGAGGCCCCTACCCGCGGCATGGATCCACCGCATAGGTTCCTCCCTGTACACCGGCGCCGGGCATCTTCGCCCGGAGTCAGAGGCCATGTATACCTGTTAGGTATGCGCGATACTAGGGCCCGGAGCACATTGACCGGACAGGAGGACAGCACGAGTGCGCCTGCCCCTCCTGGCTCTCCTGGCACGCGGCCCGGCCCACGGCTACGAGCTCAAGCAGGACCTTGAGCAACTGCTGGGGTCCGCGTACCCTCAGCCGAACGTCGGCCAGATCTACGTAACCCTCGGCCGCCTCGAGAAGCAAGGGCTGATCGAGGGCGAGGACGTCGAGCAGTCGAGCCGGCCCAACAAAAAGGTCTACCACCTCACCGACACCGGGCGGGAGGCGCTGCGCGCCTGGTTCGAGGAGCCCGAGGACGAGCCGCGAGTACGGGACGAGTTCTTCATGAAGCTGGCGCTCGCTCCGCGGACCGGTCTCGCCGAGCAGATCGCCCTGATCAACAAGCAGCGGCGCCAGTACCTCAACACCATGCGCGACCTGTCGAAGCTGGCCGCCGCCGAAGACCGCGACAACCGCATCGCCCATCTGCTGATCGAGGGCGCGATGCTGCACCTGCAGGCCGACCTCGACTGGCTGGAACGGTGCCAGGAAGAGCTGGAGGAGCTCGAGTGAGCGACAGTCCCGCTCCCGTGCTGCACGCGGAAGGCCTGGTCAAGACGCATTACGGCGAGGGCGCCCCGGCGCATGCCGTGCGCGGGGTCGATCTCTGTGTCCGGCAGGGCGAGTTCGTGGCCGTCACCGGTCCGTCCGGTGCCGGCAAGTCGACGCTGCTGCATCTGCTGGGCGGCCTGCAGCGGCCGGACGGCGGCAGCATCCGGCTGGACGGTGAGCGCACCGACGCGTGGAGCGAGGCGCGCTGGGCGGTGGAGCGCAGGAAGCGGATCGGGATCGTCTTCCAGTTCTTCAATCTGGTCTCCAATCTGTCGGTCGCCGACAACGTGGAGCTGCCGGCGCTCCTCGCGGGGTGCACCCCGAAGCAGGCGCGGACCGAGCGGGAGCAGCTGCTCGGTGAACTGGGGCTGGGCGGCAAGGAGCGGAGCATGCCGGGCGAGCTGTCCGGCGGTGAGCAGCAGCGGGTCGCACTGGCCCGGGCCCTGGTCAACCACCCGCCCCTCCTTCTGGCCGACGAACCCGCGGGCAGCCTGGACAGTAAGGGCACCCGTGAGGTGATGCGGCTGCTGTCCCGCTTCCACCAGCGCGGCCAGACCATCGTGCTGGTCACCCATGACGCCCGGCTGGCCAGCGCCGCGGATCGTGTGATCAGCTTCTTCGACGGCCGGATCGCCGACGACGCGGAGCTGGACGGCACCGGGGCGTCCCGCAAGGGCGGGATATCCGGGGTTCTGGAGCTCAGGGACTGACATGCGGGTGTACGACGATCCCCGGAAGGCCTGAGCCGTATGCGAGCAACCCTGCGCTGGGCGCACTCCGATCTGCGCACGCACCGGGGCGAGGCGCTGTTCCTCGTCCTCGCCACCGCCGGGATCGTCGTGTCGCTACTGCTGGCCACGGCCCTGTTCGGGTATGCCACCAACCCCTGGCAGCGGATCTTCACCCAGGAGCGCGGCGCCCACGTCTGGATCCACACGGACAGGTCCGCCCAGGTGGGGAAGCTGGCGGGCCTGGACGGCGTGGAGTCCGTCGCCGGCCCCTACCCCACCGCCATCGCCACTCTCGCCTCACGCGGCACCCGCGCCTCGGTCGAACTGCGCGCGACGCCCGAGCGGCCGACCGTCGGCCGCCCCCTGCTCACCACCGGGCACTGGCTGGACCCCGCCACTCCCGACGGCGTGGTCCTGGAGAGCCGCCTCGCCCGCGCCCTGCTCGCCGAACCGGGCGACACACTCACACTGCCGGGCACGGCACGGGCGGTGACCGTGCTGGGCGTGGCCGACAGCGCGGAGCCCCGCTACCGCGCGAACGAACAGCCGGGCCTGGTCTGGGCCCTCCCCTCCGCCGTGCCCCACCCCACCGGCCAGGTCATCGGCCTGCGCCTCACCGACCCCGAGGACACGGACTACGCCGTCCAGCGCGCCGTCACCGTCCTCGGCGCCGGCGCCATCGGTGAGGTCTCCACCTGGCAGCAGGCCCGCGCCGAGGCCCAGGGCGACAACCGGCTGCTGGGCCAGGTACTGGGGCTGTTCGGCCTGGGCGCACTGGTGGCCGCGGGTCTCGCCGTCCACGGCGCGATCGCCACCCGCATCCGCGGCCACCTCCGCGACATCTCGGTCCTCAAGGCGATCGGTTTCACCCCGGCCCAGGTCGTCCGTGTGTTCCTGTTCCAGCACATCGCCTACGCAGTCCTCGGCGCCACAGCCGCGGCAACGCTCACCCAGGCCCTGGGCAGCCACTTCCCGGGCCGCCTCGGAGACGCCCTCGGTGTGTGGCAGGGCCTGCCCGGCCACACACCGACCCTGTTCGCCGTCCCGGCGGGCGCAGTGCTCTTCATCGGCGCCACAACGGCCCTCGCAGCCTGGCGAGCGGGCCGCGTACCACCGGTTCCGCTGGCACGGCCTGCGGGGGCGCGGGGCGGAGGACTCGGTCTGGCCCGGCGAGCGCTGGGACTGGAACCCGCAGCCCCACCGCCCGGCCGCCGCCTGCCCGAGGAAGCGCGACAATCACCCGGCCCGCGTTCCGAAGCTCCAGCCGATGCGACTCCCCCTTCCCCAACCCTGGACTCGGCGGCCCCCCGGCCTGCGACTGCTGGAGACACGGGGCTGCTGGAGACGGCCCGGCGGGTCCTGGGGCCCCGGCCCACCGCTGCGGCGGAGCACCCCTCGGCGGGTTCGGCGCGAGGGGCGTCGAGCCCTCGGCCCGCGGCTTCGGTGGCCCGGCAACCCGGCGGCCCCACGCGCCGCACCACGAGCCTGCGCCGCACCGCTCCCTCCGGCGGGCACCTCTCCGCCCTGGCCCGGCGGGCGCTCGGTCTCGGTGTGCCGCCCGCGTTGGTACTGGGCTGGCACACGGCCTTCGTCCGTCGGCTGCGGTCCCTGGCCACCGTGGCCCGGCTGGCCCTGCCGCTGCTGCTGATCGTCGTGGCGATGAGTGCCTGGACCACCATCGACCGTTTCCACAGCAGGCCCGAGCAGATCGGGCTCCCGGCCGCGCTCACCGTCCACGCCGACGCCGGTCTGAGCGACCGGGACGCCCGCGCACTGCTGCGGCGCGATCCGCGGGTCGCCGCCGCCTACCCGGGTGTCGAGGTGGCCGCCCTGGTCCCGGGCCAGACGGCCACGATCGCCCTGCGCGGGCTCGGCACCAGCCGGAACCCCTACCCGTACACCCTCGCCGAGGGCCGGCCCGCGCACGGCAGCGACGAGGCGGTGGCCGGGCAGGGGCTCCTGGACCTGCTGGACGTCCGCGTCGGCGACTGGGTACGGATGACCGTCGGCGACCAGCCGCAGATCCTGCACATCGTGGGCCGCAGCATCGAACCGGAGAACGCCGGCCGGGTCATCTCCACCTCCCTCGACACCCTCCGCGAGAACGACCCGCGCCTCACCCCGACCCTCTACCAGCTCCGCCTGCGCCCCGGCGCCGACCCGCACGCGGTCGCCGGCCGGCTGGCCGCCGCCGGGCACGGCCGGCTCGACGTGCACGCCGTGGCCAACCCGGCCGACGGGCTCTCGCCCCTGCGCTCGGTCGTCGTCGGCCTGATCGCCGTCCTGGCCCTCATCGGGCTCGTCGAACTGCTCACCGCGATCGGCGGCACCGTCCGCGAGGGCGAACGCGACCTGCTCGCCCTCAAGGCCATCGGTCTGTCGCCGCGCCAGATCACCGCCATCACCGTCACGGCCACCGGTTGCACCGCCCTGGCCGCCGTCCTCGCCGGTACGGCCCTGGGCACCCCCCTCGCGCACTGGCTGATCAACTCCCAGGGCAGATCGAGCGGCATCGGCGCGGGGATCGCCCAGAGCCCGTCGCCGGTACTGCTCGTGCTGTTCGGCGCCGCAGCGGTGTTGGGCGCGGCCGCACTCGCCGCCCTCCCGGCGGCACGCGCGGCAGGACGACGGCTCGCGGACACACTCAGCGCGGTGGCCTGACCGGGGCAGCGCCGCCCGCCAACTGCCTTGAAGATCCTGCGGGTTGTACGGCGACAGAAGCGGACGGCCGCGCACCGCTTACTTCCCGCACCCGTAGCGGCCGTGCTACACCCGGCCCCGCAGCTCCCGGTACTTGGCGACCAGCGCCTTGCTGGACTCGTCCAGACCCGCCACCGACCCCGCCGCGGCAGCGGCTGATGTAAACGTCTCGGTCAGCGCGGGCTCCACCCGCTTGGCCAGCACCTTGCCGAGTTCGACGCCCCACTGGTCGAAGGAGTCGATGTTCCACACCGCGCCCTGCACGAACACCTTGTGCTCGTACAGCGCGACCAACTGGCCGAGCACGGACGGCGTCAGCTCGCGCGCGAGGATCGTCGTCGTCGGGTGATCGCCCTTGAACGTCTTGTGCGCCACCAGCTCCTCCGGCACGCCCTCGGCCCGCACCTCGTCCGGTGTCTTGCCGAAGGCGAGGGCCTGCGTCTGCGCGAAGAAGTTCGCCATCAGCAGGTCGTGCTGTGCCCTGAGCCCGTCGCCCAGCTCGGCCACCGGCTCGGCGAACCCGATGAAGTCCGCCGGGATCAGCTTCGTGCCCTGGTGGATGAGCTGGTAGTAGGCGTGCTGGCCGTTGGTGCCCGGCGTGCCCCACACCACGGGCCCGGTCTGCCAGTCCACCTCCTGTCCGTCCCGGCCCACGGACTTGCCGTTGGACTCCATGTCCAGCTGCTGCAGGTAGGCGGTGAACTTGGAGAGGTAGTGGCTGTACGGCAGCACCGCATGCGACTGGGCGTCATGGAAGTTGCCGTACCAGACACCCAGCAGGCCCAGCAGCAACGGCACGTTGGACTCGGCGGGCGCCGACCTGAAGTGCTCGTCCACCAGCCGGAACCCGTCGAGCATCTCCCGGAAACGGTCCGGGCCGATGGCGATCATCAGCGCCAGCCCGATCGCCGAGTCGTACGAGTACCGTCCGCCGACCCAGTCCCAGAACCCGAACATGTTGGCCGTGTCGATGCCGAAGTCGGAGACCTTGCCGGCGTTCGTCGACAGCGCCACGAAGTGCTGGGCGACGGCCTCCTGACCGGCCTTCAGCTCACCGAGCAGCCACTCGCGCGCCGAGGTCGCGTTCGTGATCGTCTCGATGGTGGTGAAGGTCTTGGAGGCGATGACGAACAGGGTCTCCGCCGCGTCCAGGTCGCGGGTGGCCTCGTGCAGGTCGGCGCCGTCGACGTTCGACACGAAGCGGACCGTGAGGTCGCGGTCGGTGAAGCTGCGCAGCACCTCGTACGCCATCGCCGGGCCAAGGTCGGAGCCGCCGATACCGATGTTGACGACGTTCTTGATGCGCTTGCCGGTGTGGCCGGTCCAGGCGCCGGAGCGGACCCGCTCGGCGAAGTCGCTCATCTTGTCCAGGACGGCGTGGACCTGGGGCACCACGTTCTCGCCGTCGACCTCGACGACCGCGTCCCGCGGGGCGCGCAGCGCCGTGTGCAGTACGGCACGGTCCTCGGTGGTGTTGATCTTCTCGCCGCGGAACATGGCGTCCCGCAGGCCGAACACGTCGGTGGCGGCGGCCAGCTCGCGCAGCAGCCGCAGGGTCTCGTCGGTGACGAGGTGCTTGGAGTAGTCGATGTACAGGTCACCGACCTGCAGCGTGTACCCGGTGCCGCGTCCCGGGTCGGCGGCGAACAGGTCCCGCAGCCGCACTTCGCCGAGCTCCTCACGGTGCTTGGCCAGCGCGGTCCACTCGGGCGTCTGGTTGAGCCTGTTACGGACGTCTGCGTTCATTTCGGACTTCAGCCTTCTCTCCTGCCTTGCCCCGCTGCCGGTCCCAACCTAGTTGATCAGCGCGTGACATGAGCGGTCGTGGTGTCGCCGTGCGGCGCAACCACAGGTACGTCCGGCTTGCGAGCAGGTATCAGGGCGAGGACCGACAGAACGAAGAAGGCTGCGGTGAGCAGGGCCGGCGTGTTCAGCCCCCAGGCGGTGGCGACCGCGCCGCCGAGCAGCGCGCCCACCGGAGCCCCGGCGACGGCCAGGGTACGGAAGGCGGAGCTGACCCGGCCGAGCAGGTCGGCGGGGGTGCGCTGCTGCATCAGCGTGGTCGTGTTGACGTTCCACACCATTCCCATGAAGCCGAACACCGCGAGTGCTGCCGCCATCGCGGTCAGGCTGCGCACGCCGCCCATGACGACGAGGGCGCCTATCTGCACGAGGCCGGCGAGCAGTACGGCCCGCATGGGCCCGAGTCGGGCGGTGACCTGCCGGTTCACGACTCCCCCGGCCAGGCCGCCGACGGTGTAGGCGGTGGTGGCCGCCGCGTATCCGGTGGTGCCGGCGTCCAGCCAGCCGGTCACCAGGACGACCAGGGTGGCGATGAGAGCACCCATGCCGATGTTGCACAGGGCGGTCGCGGCGCACAGTCCGCGCAGGGCCCGGTCGCGCCACAGGGTGCGCAGCCCCTCCGCGATCTCCCGGCGCAGGGTGCTGCCCGCCGGTTTCGGCCCGCGCTCGGGGGCCACGGTACGCAGCGAGGCGACCAGCGCAGCGGCCACGAGGAAGGTCCCGGCGTCGGCCGTGAAGGGAACGGCGGCCCCCGCGGCGAGCAGCAGCGGCACCACCGGTGCCCCTATCAGGCCGCCCGCGATCTGCTGTCCCGTCATCAGCCGGGCATTGGCACTGCCGAGGGCCTCACGGTCCACCAGGGCGGGCAGCAGGGCCGTGGAAGCGTTGTCGAAGAGCGTCTGGAGAGTGGTCAGCACGAAGGCGAGCGCGATGAGCAGCGCGATCGAGGCGTGGCCGAGCGCGACGACCACGGCGAAGGCGGCGACGAGCAGCCCTCGTACCGCATCCACCGTCCACATGGCGCGCCGCTGGTCCACCCGGTCCGCGACCGCGCCGCCGAGCAGTCCGAAGACGATCCAGGGCAGATAGCCACAGGCGGTCACGGACGCGATGAGCAGGGGGCGGTCGGTCAGGGAAGCGGCGAGCAGGGGCAGCGCCGCACCCCGCAGCGCGTCTCCGAACCGGGACACCACCGCGGCCGTCCACAGCCGCCCGAACCCCCCGCGCCACGCGGGCGCAGGACTGCGCACCCCCTCGACCGCCGCCACAAGTCCCCCTCACGATTCGCCGATACACAAACCGTAGAGGGCACCACTGACAATCGGCCCGGAGGCGGCCGGAGGCCGGGTACGAAACAGCTCCGGCCAGACACCCCTCGGTGCCCGGCCGGCTCTCAACTCCTAGATCTCGCCCCGCAGTTTGGCGAGCGCCTCGGCGAGGATCGCCTCGCCGTCCGCGTCACTGCGCCGTTCCCGTACGTACGCGAGGTGCGTCTTGTAGGGCTCGGTGCGCGGCGGGTCCGGCGGGTTGTCCCGGTCCTGTCCGGCGGGGAAGCCGCAGCGCGGGCAGTCCCAGGTCTCGGGAACCTGCGCGTCGCTGGCGAAGCTGGGCTGCGTCTCGTGCCCGTTCGAGCACCAGAAGGAGATGCGCAGACGCGGCGCGGACTCGCCGCGCTCGGCCTCGCCCATCGGCCCCGCCCCGACCCGGCTTCCTCGGATCGCGTTGCCACTTGCCACGGTCGTAACTCCCTGCGTGATGGTGCCGCGAAGCGAGTCGGCGTTTCGCTTCGTTGCGAGCGCCTCAGTCTACGTAAGGCCCAACGCGCGTCCAGTGATTGGAGTTACACCCCCCACACCTAGACGCAAGCCCCATGATAGGCCGCGCTCAGCTGCGCGTACCGAACATGGGGCCTTACGTGCGGAATGTACGTGCTGTGTGCGTCGCTGCTCAGCTGTTCGTCTTTGTGATGATGCCGAGTACGACAATGCACGCGAACCAGAGCAGACCGATCACCACGGTGATCCGGTCGAGGTTGCGCTCGGCGACCGAGGAGCCGCCGACGGACGACTGCATGCCGCCACCGAACATGTCGGAGAGGCCGCCGCCCTTCCCCTTGTGCATCAGCACCAGCAGCATCAGCAGCAGGCTGAAGACGATCAGGGCGATCGAGAACCCCAAAACCACGGCTGGACCAACTTCCTCGGATTCGGATGGACGACGGGGGCACAGCCACCAAGCTGCGCCCCCGCAAGGGTACGACGTATCGCCGCTACCGCATACTCCCAGCTCGTGTCACTGGTCGCGGAAGCGCACGATCTTGACGAACTCGTCCGCGTCCAGCGAGGCGCCGCCGACCAGGGCGCCGTCGATGTCGGCCTGCGCCATGATCTCGGCGACGTTGCCGGACTTGACGGAGCCGCCGTACTGGATACGGACCTGGTCGGCCAGCTCCTGGGTGTACAGCTCGGCGATCTTGCCGCGGATGGCCGCGCAGACCTCCTGGGCGTCCTCGGCGCCGCAGACCTTGCCGGTGCCGATGGCCCAGACGGGCTCATAGGCGATCACGACGGTCTCGGCCTGCTCGGCCGGGAGGTCCTTGAGACCGCCCTCGACCTGGGCGAGCGTGTGCGTGACGTGGTTGCCCGCCTCGCGCACCTCCAGCTCCTCGCCGACGCACAGGATCGGGGTCAGGCCGTGCTTGTAGGCGGCCTTGACCTTGGCGTTCACCAGCTCGTCGGTCTCGGCGTGGTACTGGCGGCGCTCGGAGTGGCCGATCGCCACGTAGGTGCACTTCAGCTTGGCCAGCATCGAGCCGGAGATCTCGCCGGTGTAGGCACCGGAGTCGTGCGCCGAGATGTCCTGGGCGCCGTACTTGATCTTGAGCTTGTCGCCGTCGACCAGGGTCTGCACGGAGCGCAGGTCGGTGAAGGGCGGCAGGACGGCGACCTCGACGGCCTCGTGGTCCTTGTCCGCGAGGGCGAAGGCGAGTTTCTGGACGTGTGCGATGGCCTCGAGGTGGTTGAGGTTCATCTTCCAGTTGCCCGCCATGATCGGCGTGCGGGTGCTCATAAAGGGTCAGTCCTCCAGTGCGGCGAGGCCGGGGAGCGTCTTGCCCTCGAGGTATTCGAGGGAGGCGCCACCGCCGGTCGAGATGTGGCCGAATGCGTTCTCGTC
Source organism: Streptomyces guryensis (assembly GCF_021261325.1). Classification (GTDB taxonomy): domain Bacteria; phylum Actinomycetota; class Actinomycetes; order Streptomycetales; family Streptomycetaceae; genus Streptomyces; species Streptomyces guryensis. The sequence continues at coordinate 58,968 of NZ_JAJSBI010000004.1, forward strand.
GAAGCCCAGCAGGCGTACGGCCGCGGCGGAGTCGCCACCGCCGACGACCGTGAAGGCCGAGGAGTCGAGGAGAGCCTGGGCGACCGCTTTGGTGCCCTCGGCGAATTCGGGGTGTTCGAAGACGCCCATCGGGCCGTTCCAGAAGACGGTGGCGGCGTCGGTGATCTTCGAGGCGTACAGCTTGTTGGACTCAGGACCGATGTCCAGGCCCATCCGGTCGGCCGGGATCGCGTCCGCGGCGACGGTGGTGGCGTCGGCCGGGGCCTTGGTCTTCAGGTCCGGGAACGCGGGGGCGACCACGGTGTCGACGAGCAGCACCAGCTCGACGCCGGTCTTCTCGGCGCGCTCGATGTACTCGAGGACCGCCGGGATCTGGTCCTCCTGGACGAGCGACTTGCCGATCTCGTGGCCCTTGGCCTTGAGGAAGGTATAGGCCATGCCGCCGCCGATGAGCAGACGGTCGGCCTTGCCGAGCAGCTGGTCGATGACGGCGAGCTTGTCGGAGACCTTGGCGCCGCCGAGGGCGACGACGTACGGCCGCTGCACCTCCTCGGTCAGCTTCTTGAGGACGGCGACCTCGTTCGCGATGAGGTAGCCGGCGGCGTGCGGCAGACGCGCCGGGAGGTCGAAGACCGAGGCGTGTTTGCGGTGCACGGCGCCGAAGCCATCGCCGACGTAGACGTCTGCGAGGGCGGCCAGCCGGTCCGCGAACTCGCCGCGCTCGGCGTCGTCCTTGGAGGTCTCGCCGGCGTTGAAACGCAGGTTCTCGATGACCGCGACCTGGCCGGGCTCCAGGCCGTCGACGGCGGCGTGGGCGGCCGGACCGACCGTGTCCTGGGCGAAGGCCACGGGGGCACCCAGGAGTTCGGCGAGCCGCTCGGCGGCCGGAAGCAGGGAGAAGGCAGGGTCCGGCGCGCCCTTGGGGCGGCCGAGGTGCGAGGCCACGACCACCTTGGCGCCCGCGTCCGCGAGGGCCTTGACGGTGGGCAGGACGGCGCGGATGCGGCCGTCGTCGGTGATGAGGCCGTCGGCGAGCGGCACGTTGAGGTCGGCGCGGACGAAGACCCGCTTGCCGTCCACGCCGTCGGCGAGAAGTTCGTCGATCGTCTTCATGTGAGGACTCCTGGTGAGGGCTGCTCTGATCGTACGAGAGCTGATCCGTACGCGAGTCAGGGCCCGGGCGGCGCGTCCCTGCGCTGCCCGAGCCCTGTTCACATCGAGTTGCCGGCTCCGCGGATCAGATCAGAGCTGGTTGCCGACGAAGACCGTGAGGTCGACGAGGCGGTTGGAGTAGCCCCACTCGTTGTCGTACCAGCCGAGGATCTTCACCGAGTTGCCCTCCTGGACCATGGTCAGGGAGGAGTCGAAGGTGCAGGAGGCCGGGTCGCTGACGATGTCCGAGGAGACGATCGGGTCCTCGGTGTACGACAGGTAGCCCTTGAGGTCGCCGTCCTCGGAGGCCTTCTTGAACGCGGCGTTGACCTCGTCCTTGGTGACCTCGCGCTGCAGCGTCACGACCAGGTCGGTGGCCGAACCGGTCGGGACCGGGACGCGCATGGCGATGCCGTCCAGCTTGCCCTTGAGCTGCGGGAGGACCAGGGCGGTGGCCTTCGCGGCACCGGTGGTGGTCGGGATGATGTTCTCGGCGGCGGCGCGGGCGCGGCGCAGGTCCGAGTGCGGGAAGTCCAGGATGCGCTGGTCGTTGGTGTACGCGTGGACCGTCGTCATCAGGCCCTTGACGATGCCGAAGTTCTCGTCGAGAACCTTCGCCATCGGCGCCACACAGTTGGTGGTGCAGGAGGCGTTGGAGATGACGTGGTGGTTGGCCGCGTCGTACTTGTCCTGGTTGACGCCCATCACGATGGTGATGTCCTCGTCCTTGGCCGGAGCCGAGATGAGGACCTTCTTGGCGCCGCCGGCGATGTGCTTCTCGGCGTCGGCCTTCTTCGTGAAGATGCCCGTCGACTCGACGACGATGTCGACGCCCAGCTCGCCCCACGGGATGTCGGCGGGGTTGCGCTCGGACAGCACCTTGATGGTGTGGCCGTCGACGGTGATCGTGTCGGCGGTGTGCGACACCTCGGCCTTGAGGCGGCCCAGGATGGTGTCGTATTTCAGCAGGTGGGCGGTGGTCGCGGTGTCACCCAGGTCGTTGACAGCCACGATCTCGATGTCTGCACCCTGCTCCAGCAGTGCGCGGAAGTAGTTGCGACCGATACGACCGAAGCCGTTGATGCCTACGCGGATCGTCACGAACCGATCTCCTCGTTGGTACGCCGGCCATGCGGTGCCGGCGAGCTCTGTTTGGGATGTCCCCGACCAACCCCGACCCTACCTCCCTGAGAGCCCCGTGGTGACATCGAGATGCCGCATACACGGGCAGGCGGTCCGTACCCGCCAGTAGGGGTACGGACCGCCCGGGTCGAAAGATCTACTCACTCCTTTTGACTACGGAGAGCTGGTCATCATTGACCGAGGTGTTCACCCGTCGAGGGCCGCAAGCGCCTTCTTGACGAGGGCGTTGCGGTCTGCCGCCGCGGTGACGTGCTCCAGGCCGAAGCCCAGCAGCACGGTCCGGTCGGTGGTGATCGCTCCGTATGTCCTGAACAGCGTTCCGGTGCGCGCCCAGTCGTTGAGGACGGCCGGGCTGCCCGCGGGCGGTCCGGGAACGCTCCAGGCCCCGAGTGACGTCTCGAAGCCCTCGGTCTGCGTCGGCGTCCCGCCCACGACGAGCGAGGCGTCGTCGGCGAGGACGCCGTGGCCGCCGGTGCCCGGGTCGGTGACGTAGCTGAGGGAGACCTCGACGGACTTGCCGGCGTACGCGCTCAGGTCGAAGTTGACCTGCTGCCAGCCGTTGGAGGCGCCGGTGAGGCTGTTCCAGGAACCGCTCGTGCCGGTCGGGGTGCAGTCGTTGCCGGCGATGGTGAGGTAGTGCTTGAGCCACGGGTGCTCGTTCACCAGGAAGCCCGCCCCGCACTCGCTCGGTACGGTCTGTTTGGTCGCTCCGCCCTTCTCCGGGAGGGTCGTCCAGTCGTCGGCGCCGGTGGTGTGGGCCTCGACGATCACGTGGTCGTAGCCGGGCTCGGTGTCCCAGAGCAACTGGCTGCGCAAGGTGGGCTGCTGGGACGCGGTGACACCGGTGAGGTCGATGGTGCGGGTGAGGCGCTTGTAGGCGTCGTCGGTGTGGACGGCGGCCGCCATGTAGGAGCCGGCGTACGGCCCGTACGGGTTGACGGTCCCGGCGAACTGACCCGCCCCCGCGCTGGCGAACTGCGGGTACTTGTCGGCGGGCAGCGTGTCCGAGGTGACGCCGTAGGTGCCCGCCTTGTCGAGCGGGTTGCCGGTGGCGGCACCGAGGGCCCCGCTGAAGCCGTCGAGCTCGCCGGAGCCGGTGAAGCCGGTGGCGCCGGGGGTCGACGTACGGGAGTAGGCGCCCAGGTAGTACTGGCTGAAGTCGTTCGACAGGGTGCCGCCGCCGAGGTCGACGTTGCCGCCGGCCTGCTCGCCCGCCTCGATCAGCTTGCCGCCCTCGTTGAGGTAGGCGCGCAGCTGGAGCTGCGTGGCGTTGCCGGGGACACTCGCGCCGGTGTAGTGAACGACCGTCCTGAAGTGCTTCAGCACACCGAGCGCATCGGGCGCGCCCTGGGTGGCGACGTCCCAGACGATCGCCTTGCGGCCGTTGGCCTTCAGCGCGTCCACGTAGGTCTGCGCCTGCGTGGCGGCCGCGCCCTCCTCGGCGACGACGAGTGTGTCCGCCTTGGGCCGCTGGGCGACGGTGTAGGTGAAGTGCTCGCTGGAGACCTTCCTGCCGCCCTTCGTCGCACCGGTGAACCACACCTCGACCTTGTCGCCCGGGTCGCCGTCCTTGACCTTGGCCCGGTACTCGTCGAAGTGCAGGTTGTCGTCGCCGCCGTAGGTCTCGCCGCCCTTCCAAGCCTTGAGCGCCAGGTCCTCCGTACGGCCGCCGTTCACGCGGTACTTGAGCTCCTTGTCGCGCACGGCCTTGCGTATGACGACGGAGACCTCCTGGTCGGCGCCGCGCGAGTACGAGGTGGCGAACTTGGCCGGGGTGAAGTCGGCGGCGGTCAGGCCGAGCGAGGACGACGGCGTGTCGGGATGCGGGGCGGTCTCGGCGACCGACAGCGCGAACGGGATGTTCTTCTCGAACTCCTGCTGGATCAGCTTCTCGTCGTCCGGGAAGTTGAAGACGGACTGGCAGTCGGCCGCGTTCCACTGGTCGTTCGGGTCGATGTTCGACGCGGTCTGGCAGGTCGACATCTCCGGGGTGAACATCGACATGCCGTTGACATTCGCCGCGTGTCCGTCCGCCTCGCCGTTGGTGGTGTACAGCTCGGAGGAGACCTGCGGGCGGTAGCCGGGGATCGCGGAGTTGTCCGGCGAACCGGCGAGGGCCTTGTAGACCACGTCGTCGGGCGTCGGGGTGGCCACCTGCCAGCCGACGCCGTACAGGAGGAGTTCAGCGGCGGAGTGGTAGTTGATGCCGTACGTGAAGCCGATGCGCTTCTCGAAGGCGTCCAGCGCCTTGGTCTCGGGTTCGGAGCCGGGGCTCGCGCCGCGATAGGTCTCGCTGGTGGGGTTGGGGGACGAACCCTCGTCGTCGTAGCCCCACTTGTAGGCGAAGTTGCGGTTGAGGTCGACGCCGTCACCGGTGGAGATGACACCGTCGCCGTTGACGTCCCGCAGGTTCTTGCGCCACAGGCGGGTGCTGGAGTCCTTGAAGGTGTAGTCGTAGCCGTCGGGGTTGGCCGAGATCACGAACCACAGTTCGGTGGAGTCGACGATCTTCTTGATGCGTCGGTCCGTCTTGTAGTGGTCCAGGTAGTAGTGCATCAGCCGGCGGGTCATCTCCGGCGTGATCCACTCGCGCGCGTGCTGGTTGGACATGTAGAGGACGGAGGGTTTCGAGCCGTCCTTGTACTTCTTCGCGTCCTTCGTCAGTTTGAGGGCGAGGATGTCCTGTCCGTTGACGGTCTTGCCGATGGAGACGACCTTGGTGAGGCCGGGGTTCTCCTGCCCGGTTCTGACGATCTCCTCTTTGAGGCCGCCGCTTCCGCCGTACGGGCGGAACACCCCCTGGTCGGCGGCGTCCACGCGCTTCACGGCCTTGGCCGAAAGAGTGTGCTCGGTGAGGTCGACGCCCTGCTTCTCGAGCTTGTGGGCCTGTTGGCCGGTGAGGTAGACCTCGACCGAGGCGGTGCCCTTCTCCGGGACCTGGTCGCCGAGTTCGCGGCCGTCCTGTCCGGCCGCCAGCAGCAGGGGTACCTGCTTGGCGGTGACGTCGGCGCGGTAGACCTTGACCTCGCCCGGGTCGGATCCTTGCGAACTTCCGTTCTGCGCCTGGGCGATGGGTGCGAGGCTCGCTCCGCCCAGCAGGAGCGCGCCGACAGCGAGGATCGATCTCGCTCTGTGTCTCATGAACCCCCCTAGCAGTCCTTCGTCACGGCGACGAATTGTTGCCAGGCTCATGCCACTTCACAGCGGAGTCAAGGGCGCCTCAAAGACACAGAAAAACCGGTGCCGACGGCCCAAGTGGGCGTCGGCACCGGCGTGTTGGACTGCGGGGGTCAGCCGACCAGGTTGTCGGCCATCTCCTCGGTGATGCTGGACTCCGTGCCCGGGATGCCCAGGTCGGAAGCGCGCTTGTCGGCCATCGCAAGGAGTCGGCGGATACGGCCGGCGACGGCGTCCTTGGTCAGCGGCGGGTCGGCGAGCGCACCCAGTTCCTCCAGCGAGGCCTGCTTGTGCTCCATGCGCAGCCGCCCGGCGGCCGCGAGGTGCTCGGGCACCTCGTCGGCGAGGATCTCCAGGGCACGCTGGACCCGGGCACCGGCGGCGACGGCGGCGCGGGCCGAGCGACGCAGGTTGGCGTCGTCGAAGTTGGCGAGACGGTTCGCCGTGGCCCGCACCTCGCGGCGCATCCGGCGCTCCTCCCAGGCCAGCACCGACTCGTGTGCGCCGAGTCGGGTGAGCAGGGCGCCGATAGCGTCGCCGTCGCGGACGACCACGCGGTCCACCCCGCGCACCTCGCGCGCCTTCGCGGCGATCGACAGCCGGCGGGCGGCGCCGACCAGCGCGAGCGCCGCCTCCGGTCCGGGGCAGGTCACCTCCAGGGAGGAGGAGCGGCCGGGCTCGGTCAGCGAGCCGTGCGCCAGGAAGGCGCCGCGCCAGGCGGCCTCCGCATCGCAGGTGGCCCCCGAGACCACCTGCGGGGGCAGACCGCGGATCGGGCGGCCGCGACCGTCGACGAGACCGGTCTGCCGGGCCAGCTGGTCTCCGCCGGCGACGACCCGTACGACGTAGCGCGAACCACGGCGCAGCCCGCCCGGCGCCATCACGATCAGTTCGGAACTGTGACCGAAGATCTCAAGGATGTCCCGCTTCAGGCGCCGGGCCGCCATCGCGGTGTCCAGCTCCGCCTCGATCACGATGCGCCCGCTGACCAGGTGGAGGCCGCCGGCGAACCGCAGAAGGGCGGAGACCTCCGCCTTTCTGCAGCAGGTCCGGGTGACGGGGAGCCGGGAGATCTCATCCTTCACCGCTGCCGTCATCGCCATGGGCCGATCCTTCCATGCATCCGAAAAATACGGTCGTACGCGGCGGCCAGCAGCTCCGGGTCGTGCCGCGGAGTTCCGTCTCTCCGGGCCACCGGGGCCAGCTCGACCGCGGCCCCGAACCGCTTGGCGGCCTCGGTCAGCACGTCGCGGTCGGGCACGGCGGCCTCGTCGGCCAGCACCACGTCCAGGGCGAGTTTAGGGGCGTGTCGTCCCAAAACCTCCAAATGACGTTGCGGGGAGAAGCCATCTGTTTCTCCGGGCTGCGGCGCGAGGTTCAGCGAGAGCACCCGGCGTGCCTTCGTCTCCGTGAGCGCGTCCAGGAGTTCGGGAACGAGCAGGTGCGGGATGACCGAGGAGAACCAGGAGCCGGGGCCGAGGACGACCCAGTCGGCGTCCAGGACCGCCTCGACGGCCTCGGGGACGGCGGGCGGGTCATGCGGCACGACGTGCACGGACTGCACCTCGCCCGGCGTGAGCGCCACGGTCGCCTGTCCCCGTACGGTGTCGACGTCCTCAGGCCGGTCCGGGTCGTGCCCCTTGACCAGGGCCTGCAGCTCAAGCGGTACGGCGGACATGGGCAGCACGCGCCCGTGCGCGCCGAGCAGCCTGCCGACCAGGTCGAGGGCCTGGACATGGTCGCCCAGCTGCTCCCAGAGGGCGACGATCAGGAGGTTGCCGACCGCGTGTTCGTGCAGGTCGCCCTTGGACTGGAAGCGGTGCTGGATGACGCGGGCCCAGGTCTGGCCCCAGTCGTCGTCGCCGCACAGCGCGGCCAGCGCCTTGCGCAGGTCGCCGGGCGGCAGCACGCCCAGCTCGTCGCGCAGGCGACCGCTGGAGCCACCGTCGTCGGCCACGGTGACGACGGCGGTGAGGTCGCCGGTGATCCGGCGCAGCGCGGCGAGCGAGGCGGACAGGCCCATGCCGCCGCCGAGGGCGACCACCTTGGGCTGGGTGCCCCGGCGGCGCGGCCTGGCGCCGCGGGCCTCGACGGGCCGGCCCGCGCGGGACTCGGGCACGACCCGGCGCAGCCTGCTCAGCCGCGGAGAACGTTCCGTCATTCGCGTCCCATGTCCCGGTGCACGACCACCGTCTCCACGCCCTCGGCCGCGAGGCGCGCGGCGAGCTTCTCCGACGTGGCCACCGAGCGGTGCTTGCCGCCCGTGCAGCCGATGGCAATGGTCACGTACCGCTTGCCCTCGCGGCGGTAGCCGGCCGCGATGAGCCTGAGCAGCTCGGCGTAGCGGTCGAGGAACTCCTTGGCGCCGGGCTGGTTGAAGACGTACGCGGCGACCTCTTCGTTCAGACCGGTGAAGGGGCGCAGCTCCGGGACCCAGTGCGGATTGGGCAGGAAGCGCATGTCCGCGACCAGGTCGGCGTCGACCGGGAGGCCGTACTTGAAGCCGAAGGACATGACGGTGGCCCGCAGTTCGGGCTCCTCCTCGCCGGCGAACTGGGCGTCCATCTTGGCGCGCAGCTCGTGTACGTTCAGGCTGGAGGTGTCGATCACCAGGTCGGCGTCGCCGCGCAGCTCACGCAGCAGCTCGCGCTCGGCGGCGATGCCGTCGACGATGCGGCCGTCGCCCTGCAGGGGGTGCGGGCGGCGCACCGACTCGAATCGGCGCACCAGGGCGTCGTCGGAGGATTCCAGGAAGACGATCCGCCGGGTGACGTGCTTGGCCTCCAGGTCGGCGAGGGACTCGCGGAGGTTGTCGAAGAAGCGGCGGCCGCGGACGTCGACGACGACCGCGATCCTGGCCACGTTGCCCTGCGAGCGGGCGCCGAGCTCCACCATGGTGGGGATCAGCGCGGGTGGCAGGTTGTCGACGACGAACCAGCCGAGGTCCTCCAGACACTTGGCGGCCGTCGACCTGCCCGCACCGGACATACCGGAGATGATCACCAGCTCGGGGATGGCTGCCTCGGGCACCGCCCCGGGCGTGTCGCTGCCCGTACTCACCTGCGCTCCGTCTCCGGCCTGGTTCTGTTGTCCGTCGTGCTCGTTCACATTCATGTCTCCTGCCCCCGTCGCTCGTCCGGGGCCCCCATGGTTACGGGCTGCCCGCTGGAACCCATTGTTCCGGGTTCCTCCTCCATGATCTCTCCAGTCGCCGTGTTCACGGCGGGCGCGGCCGGGGCCGCCTGGGCGAGGGCCACAGCGATCGTCTCGGCCGTCTTGCGGCCTATGCCGGGGACCTCGCAGATCTGGTCGATGGTGGCGGATCTCAGTTTCTTCAACGAACCGAAATGTTTCAGCAGTGCCTGCTTGCGTGTGTCCCCCAGTCCCGGCACGTCGTCCAGGGGGCTCGACCGGAAACGCTTGGACCGTTTGGTCCGCTGGTAGGTGATCGCGAAGCGGTGGGCCTCGTCACGGACGCGTTGCAGCAGGTAGAGGCCCTCGCTGGTGCGGGGCAGGACCACCGGGTCGTCGTCGTCCGGCAGCCACACCTCCTCCAGGCGCTTGGCGAGGCCGCACACGGCGACGTCGTCGATACCGAGCTCGTCCAGGGCCTTCTTGGCGGCCGCCACCTGGGGCTGCCCGCCGTCGACGACGACGAGCTGGGGCGGGTAGGCGAACTTCTTGGGGCGGCCGTCCTCCTCGGTGAGCGAGTTCTCACCGTCGGCCCACTCCCCCGTCTTCTCCTTCTCCGCGAGGTACCGCCGGAAGCGGCGGTTGATCACCTCGTGCATGGAGCGGACGTCGTCCTGCCCTTCGAAGCCCTTGATCTGGAAACGGCGGTACTCGCTCTTGCGCTGCAGGCCGTCCTCGAAGACGACCATGGAGGCCACCACGTCGTCGCCCTGGAGGTGCGAGATGTCGTAGCACTCGATGCGGAGGGGGGCACTGTCCAGGTCGAGGGCCTCGGCGATCTCCTCCAGGGCACGCGAGCGCGTGGTCAGGTCGGAGGCGCGCTTGGTCTTGTGCAGCACGAGCGCCTGCTGGGCGTTGCGCTCCACCGTCTCCATCAGGGCCTTCTTGTCACCACGCTGCGGGATGCGCAGGGAGACGGCCGAGCCGCGGCGCTCGGCGAGCCACTCCTGGACGGGTTCGACCGGGTCGGGCAGCGCGGGGACGAGGACCTCCTTGGGGACGGAGTCGCCCTTCTCCTCTCCGTACAGCTGTTGCAGGGCGTGCTCGACGAGCGCGCCGGTGGTGATCTCCTCGACCTTGTCGGTGACCCAGCCGCGCTGGCCGCGCACCCGTCCGCCGCGGACGTGGAAGATCTGGACGGCTGCCTCCAGCTCGTCCTCGGCGACCGCGATCAGGTCGGCGTCGGTCGCGTCGGCGAGCACGACCGCGTTCTTCTCCATGGCCTTCTTCAGGGCCTCGATGTCGTCGCGCAGGCGGGCCGCCCGCTCGTACTCCATCTCCTCGGCCGCCTCGGTCATCTGCTTCTCCAGGCGGCGGAGGTACGTCCCCGTACGGCCGGCCATGAAGTCGCAGAACTCATCGGCCAGTTCGCGGTGTTCCTCGGCGGAGACACGCTCGACGCAGGGAGCGGAGCACTTGCCGATGTAGCCGAGCAGACAGGGACGGCCGGTGCGGGCGGCGTTCTTGAAGACACCCGCCGAGCAGGTGCGCACCGGGAAGACGCGCAGCAGGAGGTCCACGGTGTCGCGGATCGCCCACGCGTGCCCGTACGGCCCGAAGTAGCGCACGCCCTTACGCTTGTGGCCGCGCATCACCTGGACGCGGGGGAACTCCTCGTTCATCGTCACCGCGAGGTACGGGTAGCTCTTGTCGTCGCGGTACTTGACGTTGAACCGGGGGTCGAACTCCTTGATCCAGGAGTACTCCAGCTGCAGCGCCTCGACCTCCGTGGACACCACGGTCCACTCCACGGACGCGGCGGTGGTGACCATCGTCCGGGTGCGGGGGTGCAGGCTCGCCAGGTCCTGGAAGTAGTTCGCCAGGCGCTGGCGCAGGCTCTTCGCCTTTCCGACGTAGATCACCCGGCGGTGCTCGTCGCGGAACCTGTACACCCCTGGTGAGTCCGGGATCTGTCCCGGCTTGGGGCGGTAGCTGGAGGGATCGGCCATGTCTCACACCCTACTGGCGAGGGCTGACAGTGCGGCGGGCCTGTGGACAACGCCGCCGGGAGGGTTACCCGGGCGACGTTTCTCCCGACGGCGTTCTCAGCTTTCTCGACGGCGTTCTCAGCTTTCTCGACGGCGTCCTCAGCTTTCTCGACGGCGTCCTCAGCGGCCCCGAGGCCGCGGCCTGCGTCCTCCTTCGGTCGGCACTCCGCCGGCGAGCCCCGCCCTCGCGCCGCCGGCGCCGAGGCGGGACAGCGGGTCGTCGCGACGGCGGGCGGCGGGCGGCGAGCCGATCCGGCGGTCCTGCGGCGTCACCCGCCTGACCGACCACGTCTCGCCCGACCCGCCCGCGCAGGCCGGCCGCTCCGCGTCCGCCAGGTACGGCGACGGCACGCACGCGTGGAGAGAGACATCGCGGAACTCGTAGGCCGTCCCCCGGCCACGGATTCCTGCACAAGTCCGCCCTGTCCGCACGGGCGATCCTGGAGGCGCCCGGCAACGGCCGGACGGGTGTGCCCGCTCGAGGCCACCGATCGCGTCTCGGCCAGGAGTACACCGCTGTTGGGCAGCAGGTGTTGTCGGGACTAGGTCAACACGCTTCAATGCGGGGGAACTCGGGACCGGGAACGACGGCGTACGGATGTGAAGACTCCCCGGCGCCGACGGGGTGGCCCCGACAACACGCGAAAACCCGGCCCGACCAGCCGTAGCGAGCATTCACAGAAAGGCCCCTGCATGCCGCACGCCACACAGCACGCGGACGTTGCCGTCGTCGCGACCGCGGAACTGGACTCGGCCCTGCGGGGCGGCCCCTTCCACGTCGCACTGCGCGCCGCGATCGCCGCCCGCGGACTGCCGCTGCAGCGCGTGCAGCACCATCTGTCGCGCTACGGGGTCAAGGTCGGCGTCACGAGCCTGAGTTACTGGCAGCAGGGCGCCCGACGTCCGCAGCGCCCCGAGTCCCTGCGGGCCGTACGGGCGCTGGAGGAGATCCTCCAGCTGCCGGAGGAGTCCCTGATCCGGCTGCTCGCCGAGACCGACGAACCCTCGTGCGCGGGACGGCCCGCGGGTCGTTCCTACCGCTCCCTGGTGGAGGCGTCGGGCGTCCTGGAGCGGATGCTGGCCGAGCTGGGTTCGCCCCTGGACGGCGGCCTGCACACCCTGGGACACCACGAGCGGGTACGCATCGGCGAGCGCCGCGAACTGGCGGGGCGCGAATCCCAGCACATAGTGCGCGCGCACAAGGACGGCGTCGACCGCTTCGTGGCCGTCCACCACGGCGACCCGGGATGTGCGCCGGAACGCATGCGGGTGCACGCACTGGAGAACTGCCGCACGGGACGCGTGCGCGTGCACCACGACACCGGCGTACTCGTGGCCGAACTCCTCTTCGACACCCGCCTGCGCGCCGGGGACACCTTCCTCTTCCGCTACGGCATCCAGGACGGCACCGCCGGCATGTCCCGCGAGTACGTCCGCGGCTTCGGGCCGGCCGGCGGACAGTACGCGCTCCAGGTGCGCTTCGACGAGCAGGCACTGCCGTCCCGCTGCCACCGCTTCGCCCAGCACTCCCCGGCGGCCCCGCGCAGCGGCCGCCAGGAACTGCCCCTCAGCGGCCGCCACCACTCGGTCCACCTCGTCGAGCCCCGGGTGCGAACGGGGATCGTGGGCATCGGCTGGGACTGGGAGTGAACCGCGCCGGCGGAGACGACCAGATCGGTGTCAGCCTCCCGCATCACTGGACGTAAACGTTTGCGCAAGCGTTTACGTCCGGCGCGGGATGGGATACCGTCCCGGCCGGAAGGCACGCCGTGCCGCCGAAAGGGGCCCGGCCCGGGAAGGGGGACGCGATGGCGACCATGGCCGACGTCGCTCGAAGCGCCGGAGTCTCCGTGGCGACCGTCTCGCACGTCCTGAACGGCACCCGCCCCGTCCTCCCCCACACCCGCCAGGCAGTCCTGGACGCCGTCGACAGGCTCGGCTACACCCCGAACACCCTCGCCCGTTCCCTGGTGACCTCGCGCACCCGGTCCATCGGACTCGCGGTGTCGGCGATCAGCAACCCGTACTTCACGGAGATCCTCCAGGGCGTCGAGGCCAGCGCCCTGGAACACGGCTACAGCCTGATCATCGCCGATCCGCACGACGACCCGGAGCACGAGCGCAAGGTCGTCCAGCTGCTGCACGAACGCCGGGTCGACGGCCTGATCGTCGCCCCCTCGGCGAACCCGCGCGAGCTCGTCGCGTACCTCGGCCGCCACGGCGTGCCGGCCGTCTTCCTCGACCGGCTCCTCGACACCCCGGCCGAGGGCACACCCGCCTACGACCAGGTATGCGCCGAGAGTGCCGAACCGACCGCCCGGCTGGTCACCCACCTCGCCGAGCTCGGCCACCGCCGGATCGCCCTGGTCGCCGGGCGGCCCGGGCTCAGCACCACCCGCGAACGCATCGCCGGATACCGCCACGGCCTCGCCGTCTCGGGGCTCCCCGACGACGAACGCCTGCTGGTGCACGGCAACTCCGAGTCCGCAGACGCCGAGCGCGCCACCACGGCGCTGGTCTCCCTCGCCGCCCCGCCCACCGCCCTCGTCGCGGCCAACAACGCGATGACCATCGGTGCTCTGCGCGCCCTGCGCGACCGCGGCCTGTCCGTGCCCGAGGACATGGCCCTGTGCTGCTTCGACGACTTCGCCTGGGCGGACCTGTTCTCGCCGCGGCTGACCGCCGTCGCCCAGCCCAGCAGGGAGATCGGCACCCAGGCGGTCCGGGTGCTCCTGGAACGCCTCGCCTCCCCGGACCGCCCCACCCGCACCCTGCGGCTCCCTTGCACCTTCGTCCACCGGACCTCGTGCGGCTGCCCGGAGGAGACGGTGCGGTCCGAACAACCCGAGAAGTTCGAGAAGCATGACAAGCCCGAGAGGTTCGGGAAGTCCGAGAAAGGAACACTGTCGTGATCGTCGTCGCCGGTGAGGCTCTGATCGATCTGGTACCGCAGGGTACGGGTGCCCTCGCGGGCCTGAAGCCCGCGCTCGGCGGCGGCCCGTACAACACGGCCGTGGCCCTCGGCCGTCTCGGCTCCCCCACGGCGTTCTGCTCCCGCACCTCGCACGACGCCTTCGGAGAGGCGTTGCTCGACGGGCTACGGGCAGCGGGCGTCGACGTCTCGGCCGTGCAGCGCGGTGCGGAGCCGACCACGCTCGCGGTCGCCACGATCGACGGGAACGGCTCGGCCGCCTACTCCTTCTACGTCGAGGGCACCGCCGACCGGCTGTTCGCCGTGCCCGAGGTGCTCCCCGCCGAGGTACGCGCCGTGTCCTTCGGCACGTGCTCGCTCGTCCTGGAGCCCGGCGCGACGGCCTACGAGACCCTGCTGCACACCGCAGCCGCGCAGGGCGTCTTCACCGCGCTCGACCCCAACGTCCGGGCGGGCCTGATTCCCGATGCGGACGCCTACCGGGCGCGTTTCCGGGGCTGGCTGCCCTCGGTGTCGCTGCTCAAGCTGTCCGAGGAGGATGCCCTGTGGCTGGGCGGCTCGCCGCGGGAGTGGCTGGCCGCCGGACCCGCCGCTGTCGTGATCACCCACGGCGGCGACGGGCTCAGCGCCTTCACCCGGGACGGGGCCGTGTACCCCGTGCCGGGCGAGAAGGTCGACGTCGTCGACACCATCGGCGCCGGCGACACGGTGAACGCGGCTCTTCTGCACGGCCTGGCCGCCCAGGACGCCCTGTCCCGCGAGGCACTCCTGGGCCTGGGCGCCGACGGCTGGACCAGGCTGCTGCGCTTCGCGGCGCGGGCAGCCGCGATCACCTGCTCCCGGGCGGGCGCGGAGCCGCCGTACGCGTCCGAAGTGGACGCGCTGTAGGGGGCTTGTTTCCGTCCTGCGCGGGCGCGGCAGCCGTGCTTGCAACGGGCGGCGCCCCGCGGGGAGTTCTCCCGCGGGGCGCCACACCGTCGTGGACCTGATCAGGCCTTCCGCGCCCGCGTCGTCTTCTTCGCGGGTGCCGCCTTCTTGGTGGCGCCGGCCGCCTTCTTCGTGGCCGTGCTGTTGGCGGTCCTGGCCGTCGCCGTCTTCTTGGCCGGCGACTTGGCCGCCACCGTCTTCTTCGCCACCGTCCTGCGCGGGGCCGGTACCGAGCTGGCGTCGCTGATCCGGTCGGCGCCGAGGATCTCCCGCAGGAACTTTCCGGTGTGGCTGGCCGGGATCCCGGCGACCTCCTCGGGCGTGCCCTCGGCGACGACGAGTCCGCCGCCGGCGCCGCCCTCGGGGCCCATGTCGACGACCCAGTCGGCGGTCTTGATCACGTCGAGGTTGTGCTCGATGACGATGACCGTGTTGCCCTTGTCGACCAGGCCCGCAAGCACCGTCAGCAGCTTGCTGATGTCCTCGAAGTGCAGACCGGTGGTCGGCTCGTCCAGGACGTAGACCGTGCGGCCGGTGGAGCGCTTCTGCAGCTCGCTGGCGAGCTTCACGCGCTGCGCCTCGCCACCTGACAGGGTGGTGGCGGACTGGCCGAGCCGGACGTAGCCGAGACCGACGTCGTTCAGCGTCTTGAGGTGGCGGTTGATCGCCGGGACCGCCTCGAAGAAGTTCATGGCCTCTTCGATGGGCATGTTCAGGACCTCGGCGATGGACTTGCCCTTGTAGTGGACCTCCAGGGTCTCCCGGTTGTAGCGGGCGCCGTGGCAGACCTCGCACGGAACGTAGACGTCCGGGAGGAAGTTCATCTCGATCTTGATCGTGCCGTCGCCCGCGCAGTTCTCACAGCGGCCGCCCTTGACGTTGAAGGAGAAGCGGCCGGGCTGGTAGCCGCGGACCTTCGCCTCGGTGGTCTCGGCGAACAGCCTGCGGATGTGGTCGAAGACGCCGGTGTACGTCGCCGGGTTGGAGCGCGGAGTGCGGCCGATGGGCGACTGGTCGACGTGCACGACCTTGTCGACGAGGTCGTCGCCGTCCACGCGCGTGTGCCGCCCGGGAACGCTCCTCGCGCCGTTCAGTTCGCGGGCCAGATGCGTGTACAGGATGTCGTTGACCAGCGTCGACTTGCCGGAGCCGGACACGCCCGTGACGGCCGTGAACACTCCCAGCGGGAAGGAGACGTCGATGTCCTGGAGGTTGTTCTCGCGGGCGCCGTGCACCGTGAGCCTGCGGGACGGGTCCTGCGGGCGGCGGATGTCGGGCAGCGGGATCGACTTCTTGCCGGCCAGGTACTGGCCGGTCATGGACTCGGCGTTGGTGAGCAGTTCCTTCAGGGAGCCGCTGTGCACGACCTTGCCGCCGTGCTCGCCCGCGCCGGGGCCGATGTCGACGACCCAGTCGGCCACCTTGATGGTGTCCTCGTCGTGCTCGACGACGATGAGCGTGTTGCCCATGTCGCGCAGTCTGACCAGGGTCTCGATCAGCCGGTGGTTGTCGCGCTGGTGGAGGCCGATGGACGGCTCGTCGAGGACGTACAGGACGCCGACGAGGCCGGAGCCGATCTGGGTGGCCAGGCGGATGCGCTGGGCCTCGCCGCCGGAGAGGGTGCCGGCCGCTCGGTTCAGCGAGAGGTAGTCCAGGCCGACGTCGACCAGGAACCGCAGCCGCTCGTTGACCTCCTTCAGCACGCGCTCGGCGATCTTCTTGTCGCGGGCGTTGAGCTTCAGCTCGCCCAGGAATTCGGCGCAGTCGCTGATGGACATGCCGGAGACCTCGGCGATCGACTTCCCCATGATCGTGACCGCGAGGACGACGGGCTTCAGGCGGGTGCCCTCACAGGTGGGGCAGGGCACCTCGCGCATGTAGCCCTCGAAGCGCTCGCGGCTGGCGTCGCTCTCGGCCTCGCTGTGGCGGCGCTTGACGAAGGGGACGGCACCTTCGAAGGGCGTGGTGTAGACGCGCTCGCGCCCGTACCGGTTGCGGTAGCGGACCTCGATCTGCGTCTTGTGGCCGTACAGCAGGGCCTTCCTGGCTCGCTGCGGCAGGCCCGCGAAGGGGATGTCCGTCCGGAATCCCAGCGCGTCCGCGAGGGCGCCGATCAGGCGGCCGAAGTAGTCCTTGGTGTGGCCGTGCGACCAGGGGTGGATGGCGCCCTCGTCGAGGGACTTGTCCTCGTCCGGGACGATCAGCTCGGCGTCGACCTCCATGCGCGTACCGATGCCGGTGCAGTCGGGGCAGGCACCGAAGGGCGAGTTGAAGGAGAAGGAGCGCGGCTCCAGCTCCTCGAAGGACAGGTCGTCGTACGCGCAGTACAGGTGCTCCGAGTACATGCGCTCGCGCTCGGGGTCGTCCTCGGGGAGGTCGACGAAGTCGAGCACGACCATGCCGCCGGACAGGCCGAGGGCGGTCTCGACGGAGTCGGTGAGGCGGCGCTTGGCGGAGTCCTTCACCGTGAGGCGGTCGACCACCACCTCGATGGTGTGCTTCTCCTGCTTCTTCAGCGTGGGCGGGCTGGAGAGCTGGATGGTCTCGCCGTCCACCCGTGCGCGTGAGTAGCCCTTGGTCTGGAGGTCGGCGAAGAGATCGACGAACTCGCCCTTGCGCTCGCGCACCAGCGGCGACAGCACCTGGAAGCGGCTCCCCTCCGGCAGCTCCAGGACCTTGTCGACGATGGCCTGCGGCGACTGGCGCGAGATCGGGCGTCCGCACTCGGGACAGTGCGGCTTGCCGATGCGCGCGAAGAGCAGTCGCAGGTAGTCGTAGACCTCGGTGATGGTGCCGACCGTCGAGCGCGGGTTGCGCGAGGTCGACTTCTGGTCGATGGAGACGGCCGGGGACAGCCCCTCGATGAAGTCGACGTCCGGCTTGTCCATCTGGCCGAGGAACTGGCGGGCGTATGAGGAGAGCGACTCCACGTAGCGCCGCTGCCCCTCGGCGAAGATGGTGTCGAAGGCCAGCGAGGACTTGCCCGACCCCGACAGGCCCGTGAAGACGATGAGCGAGTCGCGCGGCAGGTCGAGCGAGACATTCTTGAGGTTGTGCTCGCGCGCGCCACGGACGATGAGACGGTCGGCCACGCCGGTCCGCACCTTTCTTGGCTTGAGAGGAGTGACAGGGGCGGGGCCCCCGTGCTTTCTCAGACTAGGGGGAGCCACTGACAACGCCGGTCGGATTCCCGGGTTGCATAACAATCCCCGGCTCTCCAGCATGCCCGACGCCACGCCCGACCATATAGCACGCGCATTCGATTTACGGCACGGCTTCACCACCTTCACCCAAAGGTGTGGCGCAGCTAGGGTCATTACCATGATTGATCACGGTCATGACCTGGCGTCTGTACGTGACGCGACGGACCGGCTGCTCACCGCAGCCGCCGAACTGGACAACGCTTCGGTGGCCGAGCCGTCACGGCTGCCCGGCTGGACTCGCGGCCACGTCCTCGCCCACCTCGCCCGCAACGCGGACGCCCTCGTGAACGTCCTCGAAGGCCGTCCCATGTATCCGTCCGGGGAGGCCCGCGACGCCGACATCGAAAGGGACGCCCCGCGCCCCCTCGACGTCCAGCTCGCCGACCTGCGCGACAGCGCGGCCCGCTTCCAGCGGACGGGAGCGGTGCCGGCGGACTGGTCGCGCACGGTGGAGCTGCGCAACGGGGTCACCGACTCGGCGTCCGGGGTGCCGTTCCGCCGCTGGGCCGAGGTGGAGCTGCACCACGTGGACCTCGGTATCGGGTACGAGCTGGAGGATCTGCCGACGGAGTTCTCCGAGCGGGAGATCGACTTCCTCGCCACGCGCTTCTCCGGGCACTCCGATGTTCCCCCCACGCGACTGACGGTGGGTACACGCGCGTGGCGGACGGGCCAGGAGACGACGGAGCCGGAGGTCACCGTCTCGGGCCCGGCGCCCGAGCTGCTCGGCTGGCTCTCCGGGCGACGCGACGGCTCCGGCCTGACCGTGCGGGGCGGCTCACTCCCGGCGCTTCCCCCGTTGTGACCGCGCGGCCCATGGCCAGGAGCCCGGCTGCGCTCCCCCGCTATAGGCTGACGGCCATGACGTACAGCGGACAGGTGACGGTCGGCGGCCCGGCGGACGTGCACGAGCTGAAGGACCTGATGATCACCAAGATCGCGGTCGGCCCGATGGACAACAACGCCTATCTGCTGCGCTGCCGGGCCACCGATGAGCAGTTGCTGATCGACGCGGCCAACGACGCGGACACACTGCTCGGCATGATCGGTGACGACGGCATCGCCTCGGTCGTCACCACACACCAGCACGGCGACCACTGGCAGGCGCTCGCCCGGGTCGTCGCGGCCACGGGCGCCCGCACGTATGCGGGCCGTGAGGACGCCGTCGGCATCCCGGTGCCGACCGATGTCCTCGTCGACGACGGCGACACCGTCCGGGTGGGGCACGTGGAGCTCACCGCGCGCCATCTGGTCGGGCACACGCCGGGGTCGATCGCCCTCGTCTACGACGACCCGCACGGGCACCCCCATGTCTTCACGGGGGACTGCCTCTTCCCGGGGGGTGTCGGCAACACCCGTAAGGACCCGAAGGCGTTCGCCAGTCTGATCCACGACGTCGAGACGAAGATCTTCGACGCGCTGCCGGACGAGACCTGGGTCTACCCGGGCCACGGCGACGACACCACCCTGGGCGCGGAGCGGCCGCATCTCGCGGAGTGGCACGCGCGCGGGTGGTGAGAAGGCCGAACGGCGTACAGGGGCGGTCAGGTTCCACGACCTGACCGCCCCTGTACGCCTCGGCCCGCTTGCCGCCTCGAGAGGGCGGGCCCGTGACCCATGGGAGTCATGCCCTACAGCGCGCAGCGCGGCGAATGCGTCACATCCCGGCGGCGCACACGATATGGCGCGCAGGGCCGCGCTCCGTATCCTCGGCGCTCGCTCCGGCGTGAACTCCCCCTACGCCCGCGCCGACTTGACGCACGCGCCCCGTGTGAACCATTCACACGAGCCGAAGTCCCGCGCGCGCTCCCCGCGCACCTGGTTGCGCAGTCAACTGGAAGCAGCCCCGCACAGGATGACGGCTCCTGCGCGGTATGGGCCGCCGGTCTTTCGATCCCCGCCCTCGACCGGCGGCCCCGGCGTTCTCTCAGATAGTGTTCACAAGGCCGCAACACGCGTTCCCACTATGCGGACAATTCCCGTCGTGACCTCGACAAACGGGACGCATGACTGCCACTCTCCCGCCATGCACCTCGCCCCTCGCGCACTGCGCCGCGCCGTCGCCGCGGCAACCATAGGCCTGCTCGCCACCGCTGTCGGCTGCGCTCCGCAGCCGGAGGACAAGGCGGCGGCCACGCCGTCCGGTTCGGCCTCGAAGACCTGCGCCAAGGGCAATCTGGCGACCCGGACGTCGGGCAAGCTGACGATCGCCACTGACGAGCCCGCGTACGAGCCGTGGTTCAAGGACGACAAGCCCGCCAACGGCAAGGGCTTCGAGTCGGCCGTCGCCTATGCGGTGGCGCAGCAACTCGGCTACGACAAGAGCGCCGTCGTCTGGCAGCAGGTGCCCTTCAACAAAGCCTTCGCGCCCGGTGTGAAGACCTTCGACTTCGACATCAACCAGGTGTCCATCAGCAACGAGCGCAAGAAGGCCGTGGACTTCTCCTCCGGCTACTACGACGTGCGCCAGGCCGTCATCGCGCTGAAGGGCTCGAAGGCCGCGAAGGCGACGAGCATCGCGGACCTGAAGGGCCTCAAGCTGGGCGCCCAGGTCGGCACCACCAGCCTCGACTACATCAGCGACGTGGTGAAGCCGAAGCAGGAAGCCGCGGTCTACGCCAAGAATGACCAGGCCAAGTCCGCACTGAAGAACGGCCAGGTCGACGCCATCGTGACCGACCTGCCGACCGCCTTCTACATCACCGCGGCCGAGGTGACCGACGCCAAGATCGTCGGGCAGTTCGAGAACCAGGGCGGTACGCCGGAGCAGTTCGGGCTCGTGCTCGACAAGGGCAGCGCGCTCACCTCGTGCGTGACCGGCGCCGTCGACGCCCTGCGCAAGGACGGCACGCTGGCGAAGCTCGAGAAGCAGTGGCTCTCGGACGCCGTCGACGCCCCGGTGCTCAAGTGACCGTCGCCAAGGAGGAGTCCGGCCGGGAGGACGCGGACAACAAGGGCGACATGTCCGGCGGGGGTGATGGATACGTCCCCTCCCAGCGGCGCATCGATCGTGAGGCCTTCAAGCGCGCGCGTACCCGCCGCGCGACGGCGATCGCCGCGCTGTCGACCCTCGTCACGGGCGTGGTCCTCTACCTGGTCGTCGTCAACGCACCCGGGTGGCCGCGCACCAAGGAGACGTTCTTCAACGGGCAGTACGCGCGCGAGGCGTTCCCCAAGGTCCTCGAAGGGCTCTGGCTCAACGTCCGGCTGCTGCTGATCTGCGGCGTGGCGGTGCTGGTCCTCGGCATGCTGATCGCCATCGCGCGCACTTTGCGCGGTCCGGTGTTCTTCCCGCTGAGGGCGCTGGCGGCCGCGTACACCGACTTCTTCCGCGGGCTGCCGCTGATCATCAACCTGATGATCGTGGTCCTCGGTGTTCCCGCGCTGCGGCTGCAGGGCGTGACCGTCGACCCGGTGCTCCTCGGCGGTACGGCGCTCACGCTGACGTATTCGGCGTACGTGGCCGAGGTGTTCCGTGCCGGCATCGAGTCCGTGCACCCCTCGCAGCGCGCCGCGGCCCGCTCGCTGGGCCTCACCAACCGGCAGGCCCTGCGGCACGTCGTCCTGCCGCAGGCCGTGCGCCGACAGGTGCCGCCCCTGCTGAACGACCTGGTGTCGCTGCAGAAGGACACCGGGCTCGTGTCGATCGGCGGCGCGATCGACGCCGTACGGGCCGCGGACATCATCGTGGGACGCAGCCTCAACTACACGCCGTACATCGTCGCGGGCCTGGTCTTCGTGGCGCTGACCATCCCGATGACCCGCTTCACGGACTGGGTGACGGCACGGATGGACCGCCGGCGAGCCCAGGGAGGATCGATATGAGCGACGCGCCCGTGCTGCGCATGGAGTCCGTGCGCAAGACCTTCGGCGACTCGGTCGTCCTGCGGGATGTCGACCTGGAGGTCGCGCCGCACACGGTGACGGCGCTGATCGGCGCCTCCGGCTCGGGCAAGTCGACGCTGCTGCGGTGCGCGAACCTCCTGGAGGAGATCGACGACGGGGCGATCTGGCTGGACGGCGAGGAGATCACCGATCCACGTGCCGATCAGGACGCGGTACGCCGCCGTATCGGCGTGGTCTTCCAGGCGTACAACCTGTTCCCGCACATGACGGTCCTGGACAACATCACGCTCGCCCCGCGGCGGGTGCACGGCGCCTCCCGCGCGGAGGCCGAGGAGCGTGCCCGGGAGCTGCTGGAGCGGCTCGGACTCGGCGGCAAGGCGGGCGAGTACCCGGACCGGCTGAGCGGGGGTCAGCAGCAGCGGGTGGCGATCGTGCGCGCCCTGGCCGTACGGCCGCGGCTGCTGCTGTTCGACGAGATCACCGCCGCCCTCGACCCCGAACTCGTCGGCGAGGTCCTCGCTGTTGTGCGGGGCCTGAAGGACGACGGCATGACCATGGTGCTGGCCACGCACGAGATGGGCTTCGCCCGGGACGTAGCCGACCAGGTTTGTTTTCTGGACTCGGGGGTGGTCCTGGAGCGCGGAACCGCCGAACAGCTCTTCGGCGACCCGCAGCAGGAGCGCACACAACGGTTCCTGCGGCGGATCGTGGAGGCGGGGCGGCTGTAAGAGCCGCCCCGCCTGGTGATCGGGGCTTACGCGTCGGCCTGAGCAGCCCCCACCAGCGCCGCGACGCGCTCCACACCGAAGACGTACCCCTGTACTCCGCATCCGGCGATGACGCCGTCGGCGCGGAGGGAGACGTACGAGTGGTGCCGGAACGACTCGCGCCGGTGGATGTTGGAGACGTGCACCTCCAACACGGGCAGTCCGTCGCAGGTGTTGAGCGCGTCCAGAATCGCGACTGACGTGTGGGAGTAGGCCCCGGGGTTGATGACGATCCCGCAGTGGTTCAGCCGTGCCTCGTGGATCCAGTCGACCAACTCGCCCTCGTGGTTGGACTGCCGGAAGTCCACCGTGCCGCCGCGCCCTGCCGCCGCCTTGGCGCACAGGGCCTCGACGTCGGCGAGGGTGTCCTTGCCGTAGATCTCCGGCTGGCGCTGGCCGAGCAGGTTCAGGTTGGGCCCGTTGAGGATCATGATCGGGGCGTTGGCCAGGGTGCGGGGCACGGTTCCTCCGGTCCGGTGGGTTGCGGCGATCCGTCGAGGACCGCTGTTCGAACCGGTTTATCACGGTGCATGCGCGACGGGGCGGCCCGCACTCTCCGACGGGCCGCCCGGCGCATCGCCGTCACGTACCGGTGAGGCCGGGTCACGCCTGTGCGCCCCCGTAACCCGCTGTCACCGTGGGTAGTTGACGCGGCATGCACGACGTACGCACCGTAATGAAACCCTCCATGCTGCGGCTCGCGGCCGCCTCGCTTGCCGGGACGGCCATCGAGTTCTACGACTTCTTCGTGTACGGGACCGCCGCGGCGCTGGTCCTGGGACCGCTGTTCTTCCCGGCGTTCTCACCGGTGGCGGGGACGCTCGCCGCTTTCGTCACGTTCGGCGTGGGGTTCGTGGCGCGGCCGCTGGGCTCGGTGCTGTTCGGGCACATCGGGGACCGGCGCGGACGCCGGCCGGTCCTGGTCGGTTCGCTCCTGCTGACCGGCGCATCCACCGTCGCGGTCGGCTGTGTGCCGACGTACGGGTCGATCGGTGCGGCCGCCCCCGCGCTGCTCCTGGTGCTGCGCTTTCTGCAGGGGCTGGGGCTCGGCGGGGAGTGGGGCGGGGCCGTGCTGCTCACCGCCGAGCACGCGCCCGCCGAACGGCGTGCGCTGTGGTCGAGCTTCCCGCAGGTCGGGCCAGCCCTGGGGTTCCTGCTCGCCAATGGTGTGGTGCTGGCGCTGTCGGCGACACTGTCCGAGGCGCAGTTCGCCCAGTGGGGATGGCGGGTGCCGTTCTGGGCGGCAGGGGTGCTGGCCGCGGCGGGTCTGTGGCTGCGGTCGTCGCTCACCGAGAGTCCCAGCTTCCTCGAAATCGACGACCACGCGCGCGTGCCGCTCGCGGAGGTCGTACGCGAGCACTGGCGGCTCGTCCTGCTGACGGCCGGGGCGCTCTCCGTCGGCTACGCGATCTTCTACGCGGTGACGACCTGGTCCCTCGCGTATGCGACGGAACGGCTCGGAGTCAGCCGTACCGTCATGTTGACCTGCATCATGGCCGCGGTGGTGGTGAAGGGCGCGCTCACGCCGCTGGCCGCGCTGCTCGGGGACCGTTACGGGCGGCGGCCGATGTGTCTGGCCGGGTGTGCTGCCGCCGCTCTGTGGATGTTTCCGACGGTCTGCCTCCTCGCCACCGGGGAGCCGCTGCTGATGTTCGCCGGCTTCCTGGGGGCGCTGCTCGCGTTCGTCACGATGTTCGGGGTGATCGCCGCTTATCTGCCCGAGCTGTACGAGCCGCGGGTGCGCTGCACGGGAGCGGCCGTCGGTTACAACCTCGGTGGGGTGCTCGGGGGCGCGCTCACGCCGATCGCGGCGACCGCGCTGGCCGGGCACGAGGGCGGGGTGCCGTGGGGCGTGGGCGCGTATCTCACGGGCATCGCGTTGCTGAGCCTGGGGTGCTTCGCGCTGCTGCCGGAGACGCGGCCGGTGCCGGTGGTCGTTGCGGAACCGGTCATGGATTGATCGCGAGTTCCAAGTACGCGGCGAACAGCACCAGATGGACCCCGCCCTGCAGCGGCGTGGCCCGGCCCGGCACCACCGTCAGCGAGCTCACCACCACGGTCAGGGCGAGCAGCACCATGTGCGTCGAGCCGAGGCCGAGGACGAGCGGGCCGGAGAGCCAGACGGATGCCAGGGCGACCGCGGGGATGGTCAGGCCGATGCTGGCCATTGCAGAACCGAGGGCAAGGTTGAGGCTGGTCTGTACCCGGTCGCGGCGGGCGGAGCGCAGGGCCGCGATGGTCTCGGGGAGCAGCACCAGCAGCGCGATGATCACGCCGACGACTGCGTGGTGCAGTCCGGCGGCCTCCACTCCGGACTCGATCGTGGGCGACACGCCCTTGGCCAGCCCGACCACGCCGATCAGCGCGAGACCGAGCAGGCCCAGGCTGATCCACGCGGTGCGGACGGTCGGGGTGTCCGCGTGGTCGTCCGCGGTGATCACCCCGCCCTGGCGGCTGATGGGCAGGAAGTAGTCGCGGTGCCGCACGGTCTGGGTCGCGACGAAGAGGCCGTAGAGGATCAGCGAGGAGATCGCGGCGAAGGTGAGCTGTACGCCCGAGAACTCCGGGCCGGGCTTGCTGGTGGTGAACGTCGGCAGCACCAGGCTGAGCGTGGCCAGGGTGGCGACGGTGGCGAGCGCGGCGCCGGTGCCTTCGGGGTTGAAGACCGCCGTGCCGTGGCGCATGGAGGCGACGAGCAGACAGACGCCGACGATGCCGTTGCAGGTGATCATCACCGCGGCGAAGACCGTGTCCCTGGCCAGGGTCGAGCTCTTGCCGCCGCCGTCAGCCATCAGGGTGACGATCAGGGCGACCTCGATGACCGTGACGGCGACGGCGAGCACGAGCGAGCCGAACGGTTCGCCGACCCGGTGGGCGACCACCTCGGCGTGGTGCACGGCAGCGAGGACGGCGCCCGCGAGGACGAGCGTGACCACAGCGACGACCGCGGCGGGCAGATCGCGCCCCCAGGTGAAGGCCAGCAGGACGATCGCCAGCACCGGCACGAGGGACGTCCACTGTGTTGTGAGCGACCTGAGCCGAGCGATCATGCAGCGATCGTTGCAGAGGCATACCTGCCCCGCACTGCGGCGGTGCGGGGCCCCTTCGGGGGGTGTGCGGTCTATTTGAGCTCGCTCATCTCCAGCAGGTCGCAGTTGGTGAACGTGCGCTCGCCGATGCTCAGTGCGCTCATCTGCTCCGCCATCCTGGTCGTCTCCGGGTCGTTGCTGTTCCGCATCGCGTCCTCGTACGACTCGAATTCGATCAGCGCCAGATAGCGGTTGGGATTGTCCCGGTCCTTCAGGAGCATGCTGTGCGTTGGACCGCCCGCCCGGTCCGCGGTGCGCTGCCTCGCCTCCTGGACCAGTTGCTCCATCTCCTCCAGACGCTCGGTCTGGAAGTCGACGATCTGTACGAACTTCACGGGAACCTCCACCCGGCCATGGCGCTCCCGGGCCGGGAGACGCGCTCAGGAAACAAGCAAGCACCGGGAGCGGTGGTCGGCAATTCGCCGCGCGCCGCTCCCGGTGGTGGTTGTTTCTACGTCCGTCGCAGTCAGGCCTGGATGCTGTCCTTCGCAGCGCCTTCGCTCTGCGCCTGCGCCGCCTCGGCCGCCGCCTGCTTCTTTGTCGCCCTCAGGCTGGTGAGGGTGGTGACGATCAGGACCGAGCAGATCACGCCGAGGGAGACCGGGATGGAGATCTCCGGGACGTGGACGCCGGACTCGTGCAGCGCGTGCAGCACCAGCTTGACGCCGATGAAGCCGAGGATGATCGACAGGCCGTAGCTGAGGTGGACCAGCTTCTTCAGCAGGCCACCGATCAGGAAGTACAGCTGCCTGAGGCCCATCAGCGCGAAGGCGTTGGCGGTGAAGACGATGTACGGGTCCTGGGTCAGGCCGAAGATCGCGGGGATCGAGTCGAGCGCGAACAGGACGTCGGTGGTGCCGATCGCGAGCATCACGACCAGCATCGGCGTCATGACCCGCTTGCCGTTCTGCTCGATCCACAGTTTGGTGCCGTGGTAGCGGTCGGCGACACCGAAGCGGCGCTCGGCGGCCTTGAGCAGCTTGTTCTCCTCGAACTCCTCGTCCTCCTCGTCGGCCCGGGCCTCCTGGATGAGCTTCCAGGCGGTCCAGATGAGGAAGGCGCCGAAGAGGTAGAAGACCCAGGCGAAGCTGGCGAGGATCGCGGCACCGGCGGCGATGAAGATCGCCCGCAGGACCAGGGCTATGAGGACGCCGACGAGCAGCACCCGCTGCTGGTACTGCGAGGGCACCGCGAACTTCGCCATGATCAGGACGAAGACGAAGAGGTTGTCGACACTCAGGGACTTCTCGGTGATGAAGCCCGCGAAGAACTCGCCGCCGGCCTGGCCGCCGCCGAAGATGAGCAGGCCGAGGCCGAAGAGCCCGGCGAGGGCGATCCAGACGACCGTCCAGATCCCGGCTTCCTTGATCGAGACGTCGTGCGGCTTGCGGCCGATGAAGAAGTCGACCGCGATCAGGGCGGCAAGGCCCACGATGGTCAGGACCCACAGGGTCGGGGAAACATCCACTGCGCCTCCGGCAATACGTAACGGCAGATGACCAGCGTCGTCGCGCTGCCGGAGGTCTCTTCCACCCAGGGTGGGCCGACGCCCCGGGATCAGTCCTGATCCGTATTGACGGGTACGCCGCAGTCGACAGGGAGTACTCCCCTCCGTGAGGACTACAGTACCCAATCACCAAGGAAAGGTAAAGCAAATAGCAAAAGAAAGGTCAAGATGGCTGGTCAGGATGGCTTTACCGGTACTTGGCGCGGGCCGCTGCCACCTGGGTGAGCACCTGCTGGAGCACCTGGCTGCCGGCCGGAACGAGCGCCGGCTCATAGGTCCAGGCATGGCCGACCCACGGGTCGGCGAGGTGGTCGTCGGGAAGCGGGGTGAGGCGCAGCAGCGAACGCCACAGAGGGTCCAGCAAAGGCCCGTAGCCGGCGGCCTCCTCGCGGTCCGCGACCATCATCAGGTGGACTCCCACGGCCGGGCCCTCGTCCGCGAGGTAGCGCAGCTGGGTCACGGCCCGGTCGTCGAAGCCGTGCGGGAAGTCGTTGACGATCAGGAGCTGCTCGCCGGGGTCCAGGCCGGGCGGGAGCGAGTCGGCCGCACCGCCGCGCACTGCCATCTGCACCAGGTCGACGCGCTGGGTGAGTCGGGTCAGGACGTCCGCCACGCCCGCCGCGCCCAGTGCGGGCGGGGCCGCGAGCACCCCGCTGTCCGCCAGCGGTGCGAGCGCCTGCGCCGCGGAGCCGGCCGGGTCGACGACATGCACGGTGAAGTCGCCCGCCGGATAGACCGCGAGCAGCCGTGCCGCGAGCGCCACCGCGGTGTCCATCGCGATGCGCCCCAGCTCAAGGGCGTCCGCGACCGAGTCGTCGAGCGATGCGGGACGTCCGCTGTCGATCCACAGGCCGCGTTCGAGCGGCAGGCGGACCAGCATCGGGATACGCAGCAGCTCGCTCTCGGGCAGCGAGAGGTCACCCAGGCGCAGGGCCATGGGGATCTCCATCGGCACCCGGTAGCCGTGCCAGACGGGGTTGTCCCAGCGCGCGTACGCGGGCGGCAGCGCGGGCTCGACGACCTCGGACTCGGCGGTGAGCTGGGCGAGGTCCCGGTCGAGCGCCGCCCTGGCCTGGTCGACGAGCTGCGCGTGCTTGGCGCGGGCCGCCTCGCGCGCGGCGTCGCCCTGTCCGCCGATTCTGCTGCGTGGGTCGGACAGAGCCTGGTCGATCTCCTTCTCCATGCGCGAGTCGGCGAAGTCGACGGCGCTGCGGTACGCGGCCGCGGTGCGGGCCAGGTCCTCGAACATGCCCCAGACCTGGTTGTACAAGCGCTCGTCCATGGACCAGCCGGTCGCGTCGCCGGCCACCGGCGGCGCGGGCTGTCCCGGCGGGGCCGGGGGCACGGTGGGCGGAGGTGGTGGCGGAGCGGCGGCCTGCCGACCCGGGTGGCTGTAGTTGACGGGGTCGCCGGCGGTGGGCGAGGACGGCTGCGTGACCGCGGAGGGATCCGTGGGGCATCCGGGCTGTGTGGCCTGTGGTCCATACCGCGATGTGGGCTGCCGGGGTACGGGGCCGGGGGCGCCCTGGGGTGCTGCGGGGCCGCCCTGGTCGGGGCCGTGCGCCGGTGCGGCGGACTGGCGTGTGCGGTCCCCGTCCGCGGTGCGGGGCGGGGGCGCCGGCACCGAGCGGGCCAGGCCCTGGGCCACCGCCTCGTTGATGGTGCCCGCGAGGCGGTGGGCCTCGGCCAGACCCTGGTCGGCGAAGAGCTCGGCGAGGCCACCCGCATACCCCTGGCCGACGGCACGCACCTTCCAGGCGCCCTGCCGGCGGTAGAGCTCCAGGGCGACGACGGCGCACTCGGCGTCCAGGCCGGTGATCCGGTAGCTGGCGACCTCGGTGCCGTCGAGGCCGGTGACCGCCACGAAGGGGGCGGCGACGGTGCCGAAGCGGGCGGGGCCTCCCCCGCCACCCGTGGGCAGGGCGAGCAGCACACTGACCCGGTGCACGGCCTCCGGCATGGCGTCCAGGTCCACCGCGAGACGGTGGTCGGCGGCCGCCTGCTTGGAGACCTCGAGCCCGGGCAGGGTGGGCGCACCGGGATGGGCCACCCATTCGACGCCGCGGGCCCTGCCGTTCTCGTCGCTCAGTGTGGCCGAGGCCACGATCGGTGTGCCGGACGCAACCCGGATCTCGAGACGGGACTGGGAGAGCGGATGGTTCTGCCCCCGCACCAGCTCGGCCGTCATCGCCCTCGTCCCCCTGCGTCGCTGTGTCGCTGTCGTGTCGTGTCGGGTGGGCCGGGGCCCGCCTTCGGGACGGGCCCCGGCCCGGTCGCCCTGGTCGCCCTACAGGTGCGGCAGGATCGACGGCATCAGGTCCTGGAAGGTGCGGCCGTTGGCCGGGGTGCCGAGGGCCGTCATCGTCCAGCCCGGGCCCGAGCGATGCACCTTCGCCATGATCTGGGCCGTGTAGGCGCCGCCGCCCGCCAGCGTGTAGCGGGCGAGCTCCTGGCCGTTGGTCTCGTCGACCAGGCGGCAGAACGCGTTCTGCACCTCCTGGAACGTCTGGCCCGTGAAGGAGTTCACCGTGAAGACGATCTGGTCGATGTGGACCGGGATGCGCGCCAGGTCGACGAGGATCGCCTCGTCGTCGCCGCCCTGGCCGACACCGCCGACGAGGTTGTCACCTGTGTGGCGCACGGAGCCGTCGTCGCTCACCAGATGACGGAAGAAGACGACGTCGACCGGCTGCTTGTCGGCGAAAAGGACGGCGGAGGCGTCCAGGTCGATCTCCCGGGTGCGCGAGCCGAACAGGCCGCGCCGGGGAGCCGCCTGCCAGCCGAGACCCATGCGGACCGCGGTCAGGCTGCCTCCGTCGTTCTTCTGCAGACTGATGGCCTGACCCTTGGTCATGTTGACGGTCACGCGCTGATCCCCTCTCGAACTGTCCCCTGTTGCCGCAAAGTCCGCGGTTGACAAAACCCTACGCAGGGCCGCCGAGACTGCCGCACCCCGACCCGTACTTTGTGTCGGTCTTGCAACACAGAGCGCAGGTGCCGAGGTCCGGCGGTGGCCGCGGGGGGTCAGGCCAGGCCTGCCTCCCTCATCTGGCGCAGTTCCTTCTTCATCTCGGAGACCTCGTCGCGCAGCCGGGCCGCGATCTCGAACTGGAGGTCGGCGGCGGCGGCGCGCATACGCGCCGTCATCTCCTCGATCTGGTCGGCGAGTTCGGCGGCGGGACGGTCGGTCGGAACCGTCTCCTTGGCCTTGCCCTTGGCGGACTTGGCACCGCCGGCGGCCTTGGAGCCGAGGGCGGGCACGGGTGCCTTGGCGCCCTTGCCCTCCTTCAGTTTTCGGTAGCCCGAGCCGAGAAGCTGCTCCGTGTCGACGTCCTCGCGGGCGATCTGCGCGACGATGTCGTTGATCTTCTTGCGGAGCGGCTGGGGGTCGATGCCGTTCGCCGTGTTGTACGCGACCTGCTTCTCCCGGCGGCGGTTGGTCTCCTCGATGGCCTTCTCCATCGCCGGGGTGATCTTGTCGGCGTACATGTGGACCTGGCCGGAGACATTGCGCGCGGCGCGGCCGATCGTCTGGATCAGCGAGGTACCGGAGCGCAGGAAGCCCTCCTTGTCGGCGTCCAGGATGGCCACCAGGGACACCTCGGGCAGGTCGAGGCCCTCACGGAGGAGGTTGATGCCCACCAGAACGTCGAACTCGCCGGAGCGCAGTTCACGCAGCAGCTCGATGCGGCGCAGGGTGTCGACATCGCTGTGCAGATAGCGGACCTGGATGCCGAGCTCCAGGAAGTAGTCCGTGAGGTCCTCGGCCATCTTCTTGGTGAGGGTGGTGACCAGGACGCGCTCGTCCTTCTCGGTACGCGTGCGGATCTCGTGCACCAGGTCGTCGATCTGGCTCTCGGTGGGCTTGACCACGACCTCCGGGTCGATCAGTCCGGTGGGGCGGATGATCTGTTCCACGGCGCCGTCCGCGCGCGAGAGCTCGTACTTGCCCGGGGTCGCCGAGAGATAGACCGTCTGCCCGATGCGCTCCTGGAACTCCTCCCACTTCAGGGGCCGGTTGTCGAGGGCGGAGGGCAGACGGAAGCCGTGGTCGACGAGGGTGCGCTTGCGGGAGGCGTCGCCCTCGTACATCGCGCCGATCTGCGGGACGGTGACGTGGGACTCGTCGATGACGAGGAGGAAGTCGTCCGGGAAGTAGTCGAGCAGGGTGTTGGGCGGGGAGCCGGGCGAACGGCCGTCGAAATGCATCGAGTAGTTCTCGACGCCGGAGCAGGAGCCGATCTGGCGGAGCATTTCGAGGTCGTACGTCGTCCGCATCCTGAGGCGCTGGGCCTCTAGGAGCTTGCCCTGTTTCTCCAGCTCGGCCAGGCGCTCGCCGAGCTCCTTCTCGATGTCGTTGGCGGCCCGCTCCAGGCGCTCCGGTCCCGCCACGTAGTGGGTGGCCGGGAAGATGTACAGCTGCTGGTCGTCGCTGATGATCTCGCCGGTGAGCGGGTGCAGCGTGGACAGCGCCTCGACCTCGTCGCCGAACATCTCGATGCGGACGGCGAGTTCCTCGTAGACCGGGAAGATCTCGATGGTGTCGCCGCGGACGCGGAAGGTGCCCCGGGTGAAGGCCAGGTCGTTGCGCGTGTACTGGATGTCGACGAAACGGCGCAGCAGCTGGTCGCGGTCGATCTCGTCGCCGACCCTGAGGGGGACCATGCGGTCCACGTACTCCTGCGGCGTGCCGAGGCCGTAGATGCAGGAGACCGAGGCCACCACGATCACGTCACGGCGGGTGAGCAGCGAGTTCGTCGCGGAGTGGCGCAGGCGCTCGACCTCCTCGTTGATCGAGGAGTCCTTCTCGATGTAGGTGTCCGACTGCGGGACGTACGCCTCGGGCTGGTAGTAGTCGTAGTACGAGACGAAGTACTCGACGGCGTTGTTCGGCAGCAGCTCGCGGAACTCGTTCGCCAGCTGGGCGGCCAGGGTCTTGTTCGGCGCCATCACGAGGGTGGGGCGCTGAAGCTTCTCGATCATCCACGCGGTGGTGGCGGACTTGCCGGTGCCGGTCGCGCCGAGCAGGACGACATCCTTCTCGCCTGCCTCGACGCGCCGGGCGAGCTCGGCGATGGCCGTCGGCTGGTCGCCGCTGGGCTGGTAGGGGCTGACGACCTCGAAGGGCGCCACCGTGCGTTCGATGTTGGAAACGGGCCGCATGGAATCCACCGTACGACCCGGCACTGACAACGCGGGCCGGTCAGCGGTTCTGCGGGGTGCGGGAACTGCCTCGGCCCGGCTGCCGGACCGGGCGGAGCTGGGGGCGGTGGGCCGGGTGGTGGACGGCCGGGTGGGCCGGGACGCCCGGCTTGTTCTCGAAGGGGGTCAGGGCGGGCCTGCCCATGACCATCAGCGGGTCGAACATCACGACCACGGCGGCGAGCAGGAGGAAGGCGAGCGGGCCGACCAGCATGGGCCACAGCAGCTCGGCGGGCGAGTCTCCCGAGGCCGGGGCCGCCGTGCCGTGGAGGTGGACGGTGAGGGCCGCCATGCCCATGTAGTGCATGCCGCTGACGGCGAGTCCCATGACGAGGCTCGCGCCGACGCTCCACAGGAACCCTCTGACCTGTCCGGCCGCCCACAGGGCGGCGGTCGCGGCGCCCATCGCTATGACGACGGAGGCGGTGACGGTCAGTGTGTTGTATTCCAGCTTTCCGTTCAGCCGCATTCCGGCCATGCCCAGATAGTGCATCGAGGCGATTCCCAGGCCGGTGATCGTGCCCCCGGTGAACAGGGCCGTTCCCTTCGCGCCCTTGTAGCCGACGATGAAGATCCCGATGCCCACCATGACGATGGCGACGCCGAGGCTGGCGAACGTGATCGGCTTGTCGTAGTGGATCGGCGCCTGCCTGACCGTGAACCCCATCATCGCGACGAAGTGCATGGTCCATATGCCGGAGCCGATGGCCGCCGACCCGAGGGCCAGCCAGCCGGGCCGCCAGGAGTGGGCGACGAGCATGGATCTGGTCGTGCAGCGCAGCCCCAGGGCGCCACCGAGGGAGGCCATGAGATAGGCCACCAGCGGTGTGACGAGTCCGTAGCTGAATCCGTCGACCGTGCCTTGCATGCGCGGCTGCCCTTCCCGCCCTCTTGCGTCCCGGAATTCCCTGAAATACGCCCCCTCCCAGGACCGCCCGAGCGGTCAGGGTTGAGGCAGAGAGTATGACCCCCACCAGAATGGTCGAACGATTTTCCGGCAAAGAAACACGTCCTTGCCTCAGTTGTGCGGCCCCAGTGAGCGGACTTGGGCGACTCCATTCAATGTGTGGTCGTTCTGTACCCCACCGTCGTTGACTCTCTGCTGTCACAGTTGAGCTGTCCGTGTTCACACGACGCGAGGAGTACGCATGCACGCGCGCGCAGTCGCCGCCATCACCACCGCGCTCCTGGGGACCGCCGGCCTCCTGCTGCCCGGCTCCGCCGCGCGGGCCGGCGACGGCGACGAACGGCCCCTGGTCATCGGCCACCGCGGGGCCTCCGCCTACGCGCCGGAGAACACGCTGGCCTCCATCGACAAGGCGGCCCGCCTGGGCATCCCCTGGGTGGAGAACGACGTGCAGCGCACCAAGGACGGCGAACTCGTCGTCATCCACGACGACAGCCTGCAGCGCACGACCGACGTCGAGGAGGTCTTCCCCTGCCGGACGTCCTGGGAGGTGAAGGACTACACCGCCGCCGAGATCGCGCGCCTCGACGCGGGAAGCTGGTTCGGCCGCCAGTACGCGGGCGCGCGCGTGCCGACGCTGGATGCGTACATGCGCCGTGTCGAGCACAACCACCAGAAGCTGCTGCTGGAGATCAAGAATCCCGAGCTGTACCCGGGCATCGAACAGCAGACCCTGAAGGTGCTCGGCAACGACGGCTGGCTCGACCCGCAGCACCTCACCGACCGGCTGGTCGTGCAGAGCTTCAGCGCGGACAGCCTGCGGATCGTCCACGACCTGAAGCCCGCGGTCAGGACGAGCTTCCTCGGTAGGCCGCGCGTCTCGGCACTGCCCGCCTATGCGCGCTTCACCGACGGGATCAATCCCTCGTTCGGCTCGATCTCGACGGGTTACGTCGCCGCCGTACACGCCCTCACCGGCCCGCATGGTAAGCCGCTCAACGTCTTCACATGGACCGTCAACGACGCGGACACCGCCCGGCAGGTCACCCGGTACGGCGTGGACGGCATCATCACCAACGAGCCCGACGTGGTCCGGGCCGCGCTGCAGGCACCCTGAGTCCGGTCCTCCGGGGTTGTCAGTGGCGGGCCATACGGTGGGCGCATGGACAGCGATGGGCAGTACGAACAGCAGGTCGTGTGGGCGGTGGTCGGTACCGGGATCGGCCCGCTGCTGCTCGCCGCGACCCGCGAGGGCCTGGTCAACGTCGTGTTCCACGCCACGGACGCGGTGCGTGACAAGGCGCTGGAGCGGCTGGCGTCACGGCTGGGCCGCGAGCCTGTCGAGGCACCCGGCTCGCCCCTGCTGGCCGAGGCGATACGGCAGGTCGAGGCCTACTTCGCGGGTGAGCGGCGCGACTTCGAACTGCCGCTGGACTGGTCGCTGATCTCGGGCTTCAACCGGCAGGTGCTGCGCGAGCTGGCCTCCGGGGTGCCGTACGGCGAGGTCGTGGGCTACGGCGACCTGGCCGGGCGGGTGGGGCAGCCGGGCGCGGCCCAGGCGGTGGGGGTGGCGATGGGGTCCAATCCGCTGCCGGTCGTCGTGCCCTGTCACCGGGTCGTGGAGAGCGACGGGGGCATCGGCGGGTTCGGGGGCGGACTGGAGACCAAGCGCAGGCTGCTGGCGCTGGAGGGGGTGCTCCCCGAGCCGCTGTTCTGAGCAACGGGCTCTGAGCGACGGGCTCTGGGCGCGCGCGAAGGGTGGTCGGGAGGCGGAGGCGGAGGCGGAGGCGGAGGCGGTAGCAGACTCCGCCATGCACACAGCCACTGGCATCCGAAGGCTCGGGGCCGAAGGGACCGCGATCAGGGGCTAGTCGTAGTGCCGGGCCTCGAAGACGTTTCCGTCCGGATCTCGGAAGTAGAAGCTGCGCGTGGCCTTTCCGCGGGCGCCGTAGGAGTCGTGGGAGAACTCGGAGACGGGGACGGCGCGTTCCTCGAGGCGGCTGTGCAGAGCGTCGAAGTCGTCGCCGGGCAGGGCCAGGCAGACGTGGTTGACGGGGTGGCCCGCACTGTCGGCCGCGCCGGGGAGCATCCTCATCCGCTCCGCCATGGAGTGGGGCATGAGGTCGAGGATGGTCT
This sequence comes from Streptomyces guryensis, assembly GCF_021261325.1. Taxonomy (GTDB): domain Bacteria; phylum Actinomycetota; class Actinomycetes; order Streptomycetales; family Streptomycetaceae; genus Streptomyces; species Streptomyces guryensis. The sequence goes on from NZ_JAJSBI010000004.1 coordinate 94,136, forward strand.
CGTCGTTGAGCCGTACCGAGGGGAACGACACCTTCCCCGCGGAGAACTCGGTGATCCTGAGGGGGCGCAGCCCGACCGCCTTCTCATAGAAGTCTGCCGCGGCGATCGGGTCGTGCACCCACAGGACGACATGGTCGAGACGTGTCGTGTCCTTCATGTTCTTCAGGCTGATACCGCCTTCCCCAGGCCGCAAGGGTGTGACCGGAAGCTCCTGCCCGCGGGGCTACGCCTTGCTCCCCCACGTCGAGATCATCGGGGCCGTGGCCAAGTCCATCCCGCCGGCCTCGACGTTCGCCAGGTGGCGGTCGATGTCCTCGTTGGTGGCGAGGTTCGCGGTGACGAGGGTGTCGCGGATCTGGCGGATGGTGGCCGACTCCAGGGCGGCGCAGGCCGGGGAGGTGAGGGGGAAGTACGCATCGGCCTCGACGCTGCGCAGGCCGGCCTCGCGGAGCAGGCGTGGCAGGCGACGGCCGTAGGAGAGGTCGGCGCCGCGGTCGGCGAGCAGCCTGCGGAAGCCGTGCCGCAGACGGTTGGCGAGTCGTTCCTCGGGGCCGTGCTCGTCGGGGCAGACCAGAGGCTGCAGGGCGGGGTCGGCGTCCTCGATCAGGAGCCGCCCGCCGGGGCGGAGGGCCTTGATCATCGACCGCAACGCCCGTTCGCGGTCCGGCACATGGACGAGGACCAGCCTGGCGTGCACCAGGTCGAAACCCTCGCCCGGCGGTTCCTCGGCGCCCACGTCATGAATGCGCGCCTCCACCGGCGGGCGGGCCACGGACGCGAGCAGCGACGTGTCGATGTCGGTGGCGAGGACCTGTCCGGTCGGGCCGACCTTGTCGGCCAGCCAGGACACCACCGAGGTGCCGCCCGCGCCGACCTCCCAGCAGCGCCAGCCGGAGTCGACGCCGAGCCCTTCGAGGTGCCGGAAGGTGGTGGGGTCGAAGAGGGTGGCGAAGGCGTCGAAGCGCTCTCCCGCCTCGGCCTGCCGGTTGTCGAGGAGATAGCCGTCGGATCGCTTCATGACGCGATCATCCCAGTTGCCCTGCGTGTCGGAAGCACTCGACGAGTCACCTACGACGAGCTGGGCAGACGTTCCGTGGGCAACCCGTTCGTCCACAGGCGGGAACCAAACGGAATGCCCTGCTCCCACAGGCTCACCCGCCCCTTACACAGACCTGGCACACTGGCGCGCCAAGGCACAGACAGGCGGCTCACCACGGGGGCGAACCGCGAACCGCGCATCGAGCCCGGAGATCCACGCAAGGAGATCCAGAATGTCCATGGCAGGGAATCTGCGGAAGGTCACCCACCTCAGCAGGGTCGGCGGCCTGCGCAGGGTGGCACGGCTGACCAGGCGGCGGCCACGCGTCGACCTGAGTCACCCCGCCCGGTCCCCGCTGGGCTCCTCGGTCGTGAACTGCGTGACGTACCGGGACGGCGTGCGGGTGCCGGGAGGCAGTGACCTGGTCGACGCCGTGGAGCGGGTGCGAAAGAAGGGTGACGGGTTTGTGTGGCTGGGGCTGCACGAGCCGACGGACCAGGAGTTCGCGGGCATCGCCGAACTCTTCGACCTGCACCCGCTGGCGGTCGAGGACGCGGTCGAGGCCCATCAGCGCCCGAAGCTGGAGCGGTACGGCGAGACGCTGTTCGCGGTGTTCAAGACGGTCTGCTACGTCGAGCACGAGGAGCTGACCGCGACCAGCGAGGTGGTGAACACGGGCGAGATCATGGTGTTCGTCGGCGAGGACTTCGTGATCACGGTCCGGCACGGGATGCATGGTTCGCTGGGTCCCCTGCGCGAGGGGCTGGAGGCCGACCCGCAGCAGCTCGCGAAGGGGCCGGCCGCGGTGCTGCACGCGATCGCGGACCACGTGGTCGACGACTATCTGCTCGTCACCGACTCGGTGCAGGCGGACATCGACCAGGTGGAGATGGACGTGTTCGCGGAGAACGGCGCGCGGGCCGACCCCGGCCGGATCTACCAGCTCAAGCGTGAGCTCCTTGAGCTGAAGCGGGCCGTGGTCCCCCTCGGCCGCCCCGTCGAGGACCTGGCGACCCGGCCCATCCGGGTGGTCGACCCCGAGATACAGGCCTACTTCAGGGACGTCCTCGACCATCTCATGCGGGCGAAAGAGCAGATCGCCTCCTTCGACGAACTGCTCAACTCGATCCTGCAGGCGCACCTCGCGCAGGTCACGGTCGCGCAGAACGAAGACATGCGGAAGATCACGGCCTGGGCCGCGGTGATCGCCGTACCGACGATGGTCTGCGGTGTGTACGGCATGAACTTCGACAACATGCCGGAGCTGCACTGGAGGTTCGGGTACCCCCTGGTCATAGGCGTGATGTCGGCGGCGTGCCTGGTGCTGTACCGCGGTTTCCGGCGCAGCGGCTGGCTGTGAGGCGCTCCGTCGGACGGGTCAGCGCGTCGTGCCCCGCGCGTACACGCTGTGGGCGAAGTCGGCGATCTGCTCCTCCGTCAGGTGCTGAGCCAGGTCGGCCTCGCTGATCATGCCGACCAGCCGCTTGTTCTCGATGACGGGGAGGCGGCGGATCTGGTGGTCCTGCATCTCCCGGAGCACGTCACCGACGTCGGCGTTCGCGTCGATCCAGCGCGGGGTGCCGTGGGCCATCTCGCCGGCGGTGACCCTGGCCGGGTCGTGGCCCATGGCCACGCAGCCGATGACGATGTCGCGGTCGGTGAGGATGCCGCAGAGCCGCTCGTTCTCGTCACTGATGGGCAGGGCTCCGACGTTCAGTTCGCGCATCAGCTGGGCCGCGCGGTCCAGTGTCTCGTGGGCGGGGATCCACTGGGCGCCACGGTGCATGATGTCTCCGGCGGTGGTCATGGAGTACCTCCCGGTGCCGGACGGCCGGCGCGGCGCGGGGACGCACCGCTAGTCCCGGCGCCCTATATTGTCGCCGCGCGCCCCGGCCCCTGCACCCTGAACTCCGCGGTAACGGGCGGCCGGGGAGAGCCACCTCAGAAACCTGCCGAGCCTCAGGCCGAGAAACCCACGACCCGCCGAGGGACGATGCGGATGATCACGCGAACCTCGTCGTCCTTCTCCCCGGGCGGGTCGATGCCGAGGTATTTGTGCGAGAGCTCGTACGGGAGCCGCTTGCGCTCGTCGGGGAGGATCTCGGCGGTGCCGCGGATCTCGACCGAGGTGTAGGGGTCGGCGAGGTCGAAGACCGAGAGGCTGATGCGGGGGTCACGGCGGAGGTTGCGCACCTTCTGGCGTCCGTCGGTGGAGGAGAAGAGCACGGTGTCGCCCTCGCGCTTGATCCAGACCACCGAGTTCTGCGGAGCGCCATCGGGACCGAGGGTGGCGACGCTGGCGAAGTTCTTGCCGTCGAGGAGGGTGCGTACGGAGTCGGCGAACGAGACGGGATCACTGGAGGAGGGCGTCATGGGACCAGAGTAACTACATGCGCGTGCATGTAAAGCGTTTTCCTGACTCTCCGATGATTCACCCTGTCCATGCCGGATGGCGCGGGTCGTCGGCCCGTACCAGGACGTCGGCCGTGCCCGCCGGGTCGGTCTCGTCCGCGTAGCGCTCGAAGGCGGGGAGTGTCCAGTGGTCGGCCTCGGGGGTACGGCGACGGAGGGCGCCGGGCGAGAGGAGGACGTGGACGGTCAGGTCGAAGGGGAACCAGTGGCGCATCAGGAAGGGGCCGTGCATCAACAGGAGACCACCGGGCGGGAGTTGGGCGTAGGGACTGCGGGTGGCGCGATCGGCGACCGGATCCCACAGGTCGGGCAGGACGCGTCCGTCGCCGCCGGGTTCGAGGGGACCGAACACCTCGCGCCACAGGGCGCCGGTGTCCAGCCAGCCGTCGTAATAGGCGTCGACGTCCTGGTGGCCGTATTCAAGGCGGACGGAGGCCGGCCGCAGGAAGCCCTCCGTGCCGACGGTCAGCGACGGGCGGCCGCGTACGCGCAGGCACTCGGCGACGCGCTCGGCGAGGTCCCCCGGGCGGGCCGCCGGGGCTCCGTCGATAGCGATGCGGGGCCAGGGGCTGCCGTCGGCCGGCTCGAGGTCGAGCAGACGCTCGGCCAGGAGGTCGCCGAGCCGGTCCCAGGTGATCGCTTCGAGTCGCACATGGCCCATGATGCGTCAGCCGTCGGCCGGGACGCGCCTCGCACCGGCAGCAGGGCGGCGCCGAGGACAGGCCGAGGGCGATGGCGCAGTGGGCGGGATTTCACGGTAGTCCGGGGTGTCGTCGGGGGGAAGGAATCACCTATGGCACGTCTTGCAACTCCTCCGCCCCGCGCCGGGCTTGTCGTCTTCCAGCCGCTCAAGAGAAGGCACTGCGGGGAGTGCCATGCGGGGCCGTTGCCGCTGCTCGTGCTTGAGGAAGGGGCGCCGCGATGCCTCGACTGCGCCGACCTCGGGCATCTGGTGTTCCTGCCGCGCGGCGACGCGGCGCTGACACGGCGGTCGCGGGAGGAGAGTGCGCTGTCGGCGGTGGTGGTGCGCTTCAACCGGCGCAAATCGCGGTACGAGCGGCAGGGCGTCCTGGTCGAGGAGGCGGGGCTCGCCCGGGCCGAGCAGCGGTGCCTGGCGGACGCGGAGGCACGACGGCGGCGCCGGGTGCGGGACGCCCGGCGGCGGATCGCGGAGGATCTGCGGTTCACGGCGGCGTTCGCGGCGGAGATACGACGCCTGTTTCCCGCGTGTCCGGCGGAGCGGGCCCGGGCGATCGCGGCGCATGCGTCGGTGCGGGGCAGCGGGCGGGTGGGCCGCAGCGCCGCGGGGCGGGCACTGTCCGAGGGGGCGGTGGTCTCGGCGGTCGCGGCCTCCGTACGGCATACGGACACGCCGTACGACCAGCTGCTGATGAGCGGAGTACCGCGGCACGAGGCGCGGCGGCGTATCGGGCCGGCGGTGGAGACCGTGCTGCGGGGATGGCGATCGGAGGAGGCCAGGGTCGGATGACCGGGGCGAGGGACTGCGGGCGCGGGCGGAATCGTCGGCGAAAGGCCGAGGGCCGCTGACGGAGGACGGGGTCAGTCCACGGGAGGCGCGGGCCGCCCACGTCGATGGAGCGGTCGCTGACGAAAAACCGGGGCCAGGCGGCGAGAGGACGAGATCGTTGAAAGACCGTGGTCGCTCAGCGCGTGGCCTGGATCAGGTGCCGAAGGGCAGGGACCGTTGGCGCAGAGGTGGGCCTGTTGGGAAGGGCCGGGATTGGTTGGCGAACGGCCTGGATCAGGTGCCGAAGGGCAGGGACCGTTGACGCAGGGCGGGGGTCTGTTGGCGAACGACCGGTACAGGTTGGCGAAGGGCCGCGGCCCATTGACGAAAGGCTGGGGCTCCTCGGCAACAGGGGCGGAACCGCTGGTGAAAGACCCGAGCCCCGCAGCAGGAGGCACGGAACCGCCGGCCAAGGACCCGACCCCTTCAGCAGGATGCGCGGACCCTCTGCCGGAGAACCCGGCCCCCTCAGCGAGAGGTACGCAGCCGCCGGCGACAGGGCCGGGCCCGTTGCCGAGGGGCGATCGCCCGCCAGACTGCCGGTCGGCACCGCACTCACAACCGGCGGTCGCCTGGTCACGGCCGGACGCTCGCATATGTGGCCGCGTTCTTCGGCCATGGTCACTGTGCTCGTACGGGAATTCACTTGTGGTGACGGGAGGTGCCGGGGAAGATCTCGGCCTGACGCGGGAGTTGACGACATGATCGATGGACCGTATTTCTGGCTGACGGTGTTGGGGGTGCTCGGGACCGGTCTGGTGGCCGGGGTCTTCTGCGGCTTCTCGACGTTCGTGATGAGGGGGCTCGCCGCGCTGCCGCCCGCCCAGGGCGTGGCCGCGATGAACGCGATCAACGTGACCGCGGTGATGCCGGCGTTCATGCTCGTGTTCTTGGGTTCGGCGGTGCTGTGCGCGGTGCTCGCCGTGGTGACGTTCGTGCTGTGGCCGGACGACGGGCGGGTGGAGATGCTGCTGGGCAGCGCGCTGTATCTGTTCGGCTCGTTCGGGGTGACCATGGTCGCGAACGTGCCGCGCAACGAAGCGCTGGCCAAGCTGGACCCGGGCACCCCGGAAGCGGCCGCGTACTGGCCGTCGTACATACGCGAGTGGACGTTCTGGAATCACGTGCGGATGGTCGCCTCGGCCGGCTCGGCGGTGGCGTATGTGCTCGCGCTTACCTGAGCGGGCCGGGAGAGCCGAGAGGGCCGAGTGGGCTGAGAGGGTGCCGAGCGATTCCCGGCGGGCACTGGCAGAACCCTGAGAACCGCGAGGCAGAAAGCGCTGTCCCTCCCCTCTGCGCACAGGGCCCGGGAGTCGTATCGTGGCCGAAAGAGTGCCGCCCGATGACGCACGGCTCGTCGTACCCGTAGGCAAGGAAGACGGCCATGGCCGATCCCAAGGGTTTCATGACCACGCCTCGCCAGGACTGGCCCCGCCGCCCGGTCGCGGAACGGGTCCAGGACTGGGACGAGGTCTATGTCCCCGGGGCGCTGCTGCCCATCATCAACAAGCAGGCCGACCGGTGCATGGACTGCGGCATACCGTTCTGCCACGACGCCTGCCCCCTGGGGAATCTGATACCCGAGTGGAACGACCTGGTCAGCCGGGACGACTGGCGGCAGGCGGCCGACCGGCTGCACGCCACGAACAACTTCCCCGAGTTCACCGGGCGGTTGTGCCCCGCGCCGTGCGAGGCGGGATGCGTGCTCGCCATCAACCAGCCCGCGGTCACCATCAAGAACGTCGAGGCCGCCATCGCGGACCGGGCCTGGGAGCTGGGGTTCGCGCCACCGCGGCCGCCGGACCGGTTGTCCGGGCGGACCGTCGCGGTGATCGGGTCGGGGCCGACAGGACTGGCCGCGGCCCAGCAGCTGACGCGGGCCGGGCACACGGTCGCCGTGTACGAGAAGGACGACCGGCTCGGCGGGCTGATGCGGTACGGCATCCCCGAGTTCAAGATGGAGAAGCACCATCTGGACCGGCGGCTGGAGCAGATGCAGGCAGAGGGGACCAAGTTCCGTACGTCGACGGCGGTCGGGCGGGACGTCGGGGCGGCGGAGCTGCGGGCGCGGTACGACGCCGTGGTGATCGCGACGGGGGCGACCGCGTGGCGTGAACTGTCCGTACCAGGGCGGGAGTTGGCCGGGATACAGCAGGCGATGGAGTATCTGCCGCTGTCCAACCGGGTACGGGAAGGGGACCTGGAAAGCTCCCCCATGTCCGCCGCGGGGAAGCACGTCGTCATCGTCGGCGGCGGAGACACTGGGGCGGACTGTCTGGGGACCGCGGTGCGTGAAGGGGCAGCGTCCGTCACTCAGTTGGACATCTACGCCCAGCCCGGCGCCGATCGCGACGAGGACGCCGAGCCCTGGCCGACGTACCCGAAGGTCTACCGGCTGTCGGCCGCCCACGAGGAGGCCCGGGATCTGGAGACGGCGCCGGCGGCGGACGCCGACGCGCGGCTGTTCGCGGCGTCCACGCTCCGCTTCACCGGCGACGAGAGCGGGCATGTGCGGTCGCTGCACCTGGTCGAGGTGGACGCCGGGCGGCGCCCGCGGCCGGGCACCGGGCGGACGCTCCCCGCCGACCTCGTGCTGCTCGCGCTCGGGTTCTCGGGCCCCGACCGGGAGGACGGGCTCGTCGACCAGCTGGGGCTGGCGATGGAACCTCGCGGAACGATCACCCGGGACGCCGGGTTCGCCACGAACGTGCCCGGCGTCTTCGCGGCCGGGGATGCCGCACGGGGGCAGTCGCTGATCGTGTGGGCGATCGCGGAGGGGCGGGCGGTGGCGGCGGCCGTCGAGCGTCGTCTGACGGGGAGTTCGCAGCTCCCGGCGCCCATCGGGCCGTTCGACCGCCCGATGACGGTGTAGAGACCGGCGGCCCGCCTAACGGCGCCGCTCGTCCGTGCCCGCCACCTTGCCCGTCGAGAGCGCCACCCGGTTCCAGGTGTTGATCGTGAGGATCAGGGCGAGTACATGGGCCAGTTCCTGCTCGTCGAACTGGGCTTCGGCCTGCGCGTAGGCCGCGTCCGGGACTCCCTCGTCGGCCACCAGCGTCACCGCCTCCGTGAGGGCGAGAGCGGCCTGTTCCCGCTCGGTGAAGAAGTGGCGGGCCTCGCGCCAGACGGCCACCATGTGCAGCCGGTCCTCGCTCTCGCCGGCCTTGCGGGCGTCGTTGGTGTGCATGTGCAGGCAGTACGCGCAGTGGTTGAGGTGCGAGGCGCGGATCTGGATCAGTTCGACGAGGGACGGGTCGAGGCCCTCACGGGCGGCGGCGTCGAAGCCGATGAGGGCGCGGAAGACCTTCGGGGCGGACTTCGCGAAGTCCAGGCGGTTCTTTTCGGCCACCGCTGCCGCCACCGGGATGCCCGTCGTGTTCGTCGTCGTGTTCGTCGTCATGTGCTTCAACCTATGCGGCAGAAAGACCCACGCTATGGTGCATTTCCATGGCGAAAGCATGGGTCAATTCCGCTGAGCGGATCGGGGCCGACCTGCATCTGGAGCTGGCCGAAGCGGGTGGGCGGCGGGCCGCGCTCATCGGGGCGTTGCGCGAGGCCGTACGTGCGGGGCGGCTCGCTCCCGGCACCCGGCTGCCGCCGTATCGCTCGCTCGCGGCCGACCTGGGTGTCGCCCGCAACACGGTGGCCGACGCGTACGCGGAGCTCGTCGCGGAGGGCTGGCTGACCGCCCGGCAGGGCTCGGGCACCCGGGTGGCGGACCGTGCCGAGCCTCTGCACCATGCCGAGCGGGCGCCCCGAAAAACGTCTCCACGCGCGCGTGGCCCCCGCCACGATCTGCGCCAGGGCACCCCGGACGCCTCCGCGTTCCCGCGCGCGGCCTGGCTGGCGTCCTACCGGCGGGCCCTGCAGCAGGCGCCCAACGAGGTGTTCGGCCCCGGCGATCCCGCCGGCCGGATCGAGCTCAGGGAGGCGCTCACGGAGTATCTGGCACGCGCGCGTGGTGTACGCACCGAGCCGGACCGGATCGTGATCTGCTCGGGTTTCGCGCACGGCCTGCGGCTGCTCTTCGGCGGCCGGGACCCGGTCCTGGCCGGACCGCTGGCCGTGGAGGCGTACGGGCTGCCGTTCCACCGGGAGCTGCTGGCCGCCGTGGGCGTGCGGACCGTACCGCTCCTCTTGGACGAACAGGGCGCACGTGTCGACCGGTTGACGCGGGAGCGGGCCGTTCTGCTCACGCCCGCGCACCAGTTCCCGACCGGTGGGCCACTGCATGCGGAGCGTCGGGCCGCGGTGGTGGACTGGGCACGCGCGCGTGGAGGGGTGGTCCTGGAGGACGACTACGACGGGGAGTTCCGTTACGACCGCAGGCCCGTCGGGGCGGTCCAGGGACTCGACCCCGAGCGCTTGATCCTCCTCGGCTCGGTCAGCAAGAGCCTGTCCCCGGCCGTCCGGCTCGGCTGGATGGTGCTGCCCGGCCGGTACGTCGACGGTGTGCTCGCGGCCAAGGGTGAGCGCGAGGCGTGGGCGAGCGTCCTCGACCAGCTGAGCCTTGCGGACTTCATCGTCTCCGGCTCGTACGACCGTCATGTGCGGCGCATGCGGCAGCGGTACCGGAGCCGCCGTGACCGCCTCGTCGCGGCGCTCGCCGAGCATGCACCGCACATCGAGGTCACCGGGGTCGCGGCGGGCCTCCACGCGGTTCTGCGGCTGCCGCCCGGCACTGAACGGTCCGCCGTCAAGGCTGCCGGGTGGCAGGGCGTCGCCCTGGACGGACTGGCCGAATTCCGTCACCCGGCGACGGAGATGACGGCCCAGGACGGCCTGGTCGTGGGCTACGCGACGCCTTCCGAGCATGCGTACGGGGCGGCGTTGGAGGCACTGTGCACGGTGCTGCCGCCGCGCCCCTGACCCAGTACCCCCCATTTGCCGACGGTGTCGGTCCCACCATTAATTGATGATCCATCAGTTCACAGTCAAGCAGTTCTCGATCAGAAGGGAAGGCTGAGCAAGTGTCCGAGCAGGCCTCGGACCATCACGTCAGGACAGCAGGAAGTCCGCCTCCCCCGCCTTGGCTCCCTCGATGAACGCAGTCATCTCGTCGGTGGTGTAGATCAGCGCCGGCCCGTCCGGGTCGGTGGACTGGCGGACGGCGATCCGGCCGTCGGCCAGCTTCATCGCCTCCAGGCAGTTGCCGCCGTTGCCGCCGCTCCACGGCTTCAGCCAGCCCTCGCTGCCCAGCTCCCGCGCGGGCATGCCGTTGTAGACGTGTTTGCGCGGCTTGATGCGATCCATTCACAGCTCCTTGCGGAGATCCTCGAGGATCTCCTTCGTGCGATGTGCCGTAGCGGCCTGTGCCGCCATGCGGTCCATGACCTCGAGGTGGGTCGCCACCTCGGCACGCGCGTCGAGATAGACGGCGCCGGTCAGGTACTCGCTGTAGACCATGTCCGGCAGTTCTGACATGGCAAATCGGAACAGCACGAAAGGCCCGTACGTACCGGGGTGCGGCCCGCCCGCGAAGGGCGCGACCTGCACGGTCACGTTGGGCAGCTTCGTGGCCTCGAGCAGTCGGTCGATCTGGGCACGCATCACCTCCGGGCCGCCGACCGGGCGGCGCAGCGCGGTCTCGTCCATGACGGCCCAGAAGCGCGGCGCGTCCTGACGGGTGAGCAGCTCCTGGCGTTTCATGCGCAGGGCGACATGGCGTTCGATGTCCTCGGGGCTGGTCTGGCCGATCGCGCCCGACCGCAGGACGCCGCGCACGTACTCCTCGGTCTGCAACAGGCCGGGGACGAAGTGGGGGTCGTATGAGCGGATGAGGCTCGCGGCGCCCTCGAGGCTGACGTACATGGAGAACCAGCCGGGCAGGATGTCGTGGAACCGCTGCCACCAGCCGGGTCTGTTGGCCTCCTCGGCCAGCCGCACGAAGACCTCGGCCTCCTCCTCGCAGACGCCGTAGGACTTCAGGAGCAGCTGGAGGTACGGGATTTTGAGGGCGACCTCGGCCATCTCCATGCGGCGGACGGTGGTGGGGGCGACACGGAGGATGCGGGCGGCCTCCTCACGCTTGAGGCCGGCGTGCTCCCGCAGGTCCAACAGACGGCGACCGAGGACGACTTGACCGACCGTCGGTGCGGACCGCGGTTCGCTCACCCTCCACCTCCCGTGGCCGCTGAGAGTCCAAAAAGCATGCTGACAGCCATACGGCGCCATTCGAAGACCTATTCGAAGATCTGTACGGTTTCGTACGGGTCTCCGTCGATCCCAACTGGCGCCGCGTGAGGTGCTGTTGCGAGCAGTGTGCCACGGCCTTCCACACCGTCACAGGCACTCTGCAATTTTCAGAGTGACACTTGCCAAGTGTTCACGCCGGGGCGATAGTGGCAAGCGTGATTCCGTCCGCGCCCTTAGGAACAGACGCCGCCGAAGGCCACCCCCACAGCCTCGGTGCACGCCACGAGGGGGCCGCCGCCGAGCGCCGGTTCCGCTTCGAGCTGGCCGCGCACCCGGCTTCTCCCGCGCAGGCCAGACGCCTGACGAGGGCCCGGCTGAACGTCTGGTCGGTGTGCGAGGACACCTGCGACACCGCGGCTCTGGTCATCTCCGAGCTGGTCACCAACGCGCTGGTGCACACGGCGAGCAGCCACATCGTCTGCGAGCTGCACGACGGCGACGAGCTGGTGCGCATAGCCGTGGGTGACGAGGGCTGCTCCCCGGGTGCGCCCCGTGCGTCGCGGGCGCGGCCCGAGGAGGAGCACGGGAGGGGGCTGCTCCTCATCGACGCGCTGTGCGACGCATGGGGCGCCCATGAGCACGGTCCGGGGCTGCTGGTCTGGGCGGAGCTGCCGCGCAAGGCCGACACGCCCCGCCACGACTGCGGGCCCTGCAACGACCTGGGGTGGGGAGCCCGCCCCAAACCGGGCCCGGCCGGCGGTTCGGGCGACGAGGACGAGGCGACCGCACCCCACGGTGGGGACGCACACCACGGGCAGCACGGGACGGGGGCCGCATGGCGGTGAGCGCTGCCTCCGGCGGCCGGGTGCTCAGCCTGGACACGCTGGTCCGCCTCGGGCGCGGAGTGCGCACGCCGAGCACGCCCCGGCGGCTGCCCGTGCCGGACGGCATGACGGCCCCGATGGGCTGCGACGCGGTGGAGGTGCCCGCCCGCTTCGGCCCGCTGGTGCTGTCCCGGCTGCCGCGCGTGGGGTGCGTCTACGCCGACGCCGCGCACTGGTGGTGGCTCGTCCCGTCCGACTCCGACTACGCCCTGGAGTGGCCGACGCCCGCGCAGTACGCCGCCGGGGCGCTAGTTCCGGACGCCCCGGCGGTCCCCGACCTCATCCACCGGCCGAGCGGCACACTCCCCTACACCCCGCCGATCCCGCTGTACCTGGCGCTGTGCCGGGTGACGGGGACGACGCCGACGTGGTCCCGGCCGGCGGTCGCATGACCCTCGTGGTTGCGTAAACATCGCTTCCTTGCAGGGCGTACGCCCGCGCGCTCGTCCCGCTGCGACACACGCTCTCCCCCGAAGGACCCGGTCCCGCGATAGTGGCCGTTCGTCGACGTGGATCGGGGGAGGCCGACGGTGGCGGAATCACAGGGCTCGGGTGGGCGCGGAAAGACACGGGGCGCGGGCGGGCGGGAGAACAGGCGTGACGGGGGCACGCCCGAGGTCTCCGAGTCGGAGCAGCTGCTCTTCGGCGGGCCGTTGCGCTACGACCTGGGCTGGAACCAGCACCGTGACGCGTTCCTCGAACTGAACTTCCGGGCCATGGTGACGCGCCTGCCGGCCCTGCTGGGATCCAGTTTCCGGCTCGCCTGGCAGGCCGACCGGCGGGCGGCACGGATCGTGCTGGCGGCCGAGGCGGGCCGGGGCGCGGCACAGGCGGTGGGCCTGCTCGCCATGAACAGCGTGCTGGGGCGGCTGATCGGCGGTGGCGCGATCGGGGACCGGCTGCGCGACGCCGTGCCGGTGCTGGCCGCGATGGCCGCCGTGGCCCTGCTCGGAGCGCTGCTGCGGGGTGCGTCGACCTATGCGACCGGGCGCCTGGAACCCAAGGTGGAGCGGGTCGCGACCGAGCTGTATCTGGAGCGTGCGGCGGCCGTGGAGCTGGCGGCGATCGAGGACCACGCCTTCCACAAGCTGCTGGACACCGCGCAGTACGGCGCCGGCTCGGCGCGGCGGATGATCTCGTACTCCACGCGTGTGGTGAGCGCGCTGATCTCGTTGACCGCGGCGGCGGGCGTGCTGACCGTGCTGCACCCCGTGCTGCTTCCGCTGCTTGCGACGATGACGCTGCCGACCGCGTGGAGCGCGCTGACGAACGCCCGCCGGCGCTACGAGTCCTGGCACACCTGGGTGCAGCATGCCCGGGCCGGCTATCTGCTCAGCGGGCTGCTCACCGAACCGGCCGCGGCTCCCGAGATCCGGGTGCACGGGGTCGGTCCCTTCCTCCTGCGGCACTATCACGCCATGTCGGAGACGGCGGAGGCCGAGCAGGCGCGGCTGGCCCGCCTGGCGGCGCGCACCGGGCTGATCGCCGCGGCCTGGACGGGCCTGGCGAACGTGGCGACGTATGCGACGCTCGGCGGACTGCTGCTCGCCGGGGCGATGGCCTTGTCCGTGGCCGGTACGGCGGTGATCGCGATCCGCACGGGCTCGTCGAGCCTGGACAACCTGGTCGTGGCGGTCAACTCGCTCCATGAGGACGCCCTGTTCGTGGGCGATCTGCAGAAGCTGTACGTCGAGGCGGCCGAGCGGGCGATCCCGGTGGGCGGCGACCCGCTGCCCGAGGATCCGCGGGAGATCCGCTTCGAGAACGTCACGTTCAGCTACCCCGGCGAGTCCGCCCGCCCCGCCCTCGACGACGTCACGCTCACCCTCCCGCTGGGCCGGATCGTGGCGCTGGTCGGTGAGAACGGCTCCGGCAAGACCACCTTGATCAAGCTGCTCGCGGGCCTGTACAAGCCGGACGGCGGCCGGATCCTGTGGGACGGCGTCGACACGGCGACCGCGGACCGGCACCAGCTCGCCGAACGGGTCGCGATGGTGGCCCAGGACTTCAAGCGCTGGCCGTTCACGGCCCGCGTCAACGTGGCCATCGGCCGCTCCTCCGCGCCCCTGACCGAGGAGCGCATGACCACGTCGCTCGCCGAGGCCGGCGCGGAGGACGTGGTGGCCGATCTGCCGCGCGGCCTGGACACCCTGCTGGCCCGCCAGTTCAACGGCGGCCACGAGCTGTCCGGCGGCCAGTGGCAGCGGCTCGGCGTCGCACGGGCCGCCTACCGGCGCGGCCGGATCCTGGTCGTGGACGAGCCGACGGCGGCCCTGGACGCGCGGGCCGAGCTGGAGGTCTTCGAGAAGATCCGCGCGCTGGCCTCGGCCGGGCAGACCGTAGTCCTGATCACCCACCGGCTGGCGTCGGTGCGCCATGCGGACCTGGTGCACGTCCTCGACCAGGGCCGCCTCGCGGAGTCCGGCACCCCGGACGAGTTGCTGGCCAGCGGCGGTATCTACGCCGAGCTGTACTCGCTCCAGGCCGAGCAGTACACGGCGCCGGTGCCGAAGGCCGGCTGAGCCGGCGCCGATGCGGAGCGGTCACGCGACCGCGTCTGCGGCCGCCTCGCTGCGCACGACCACGAGAAACGTGTCCGTCGCAAGGTCCATGACGACTTCTGCGGCCAGCCCTTCCAGGCGCCGCGCATGCGCGAACTCCTCGGCCGGCCACGATCCCCGCGGCCCGCCCGCGGGAAAGCGTTCGAGCACTGTTCGCCCGTTCACCATCCTGCACCTCCAGAAAGCGTCGTACTTGTAGGAGTTAACGCCTTCCAGGGGCCGAACGCCTCGCTCAGTTGCCGGACTGAGACGTAGTTGACACTCGTTCACCGCGGAGCGTGAGGATCCGGTCACTTAGTGAAGATCCCGGCCACATATCGACTACTTTCTGCTTCATTCCTCGTACTCGTGGTGACACCCACCCCGCCGGCGGGATCCATGGGGTTCGGCGCAGGGGGCGGAGCTCAGCGACCGGTGCTCTGCGTTATGCCCTGGGCGAGTTGGCCGACGACATGGAAGACGCCCTGGCCGAAGGTGGTCGGGGCGATCAGCACGCCGAAGGCGAGGGCGAGAAAGACGGTCAGCCATGCGTCGGAACGGCTGCGGGCCAGAGGCTTGCGCCGTGCTCGCACGAAGATGACGACAGCGAGCAGCACCCCCACATCGATCGTGAGCTCCACCGGCCGGTCTCCCCTCAGACGAATGCCGCCGTACGTTCCGGCCTTCCTGTGTAGCGTGAAACCACTTGGCGCGACCGCACGGTCACCGTCGGTTGGCGGCAAAGCGCTTCTCCTAGGCCGGTTTCCCGGTCTTGTAATCCTGGATCCGGCGGCCGTGGCCGCGGTCGAGCAGTGCGGGCATCCGCTCCCCCAACTCCCGTACCACCGCCGGGACATCGAGGGTGAGAAGCTCCCGGTCCCGCATCAGCACCCGTCCGTCGACGATCGTCGTCGTTACGTCGCAGGAGCGGGCGCTGTGCACGAGGGTGGCGGCGAGGTCGTGGACGGGCTGGGTGTGCGGGCCGGTGAGGTCGACGAGGACGAGGTCCGCGCGGCGGCCGGGGGCGAGGGCACCGAGGGTGCCGCCGAGGCCGACGGCCCGGGCGCTCTGGAGGGTTGCGTGGTGCAGGGCTTGACGGGACGTCAGCCAGCGCGGGTCGCCGGTGGTCTGCTTCTGGATCAGGGCGGTGAGCGCCATCGACTCCCACACGTCGAGGGAGTTGTTGGAGGCCGCACCGTCCGTGGCGAGTCCGACGGGGACGCCGATGTCGTTGAGGGCGCGGATCGGAGTGGTGGTGGGCCAGGCGAACCTGAGGTAGCCGCGGGGCGCGGTGGCGACGGCCACCCGGCCGGTGGCGCCTTCGAGAACGGCCAGGTCGCGCTCGACGATGCCGGTGCCGTGGGCGATCAGCACATCGGTGTCGAGGAGGCCGGTGCGCCGAAGGACCTCGATCGGGGTGACGCCGTGGCGGTCGAGGCTGACGTCGGTCTGGTCGCGGTTCTCGGCGGCGTGCAGGTGGACGGGCAGGCCGTGGGTGCGGGCGAGTTCGGCGGTGGCGGTGAGGTCGGCGTCGTCGACGGTGTACGGCGCGTGCGGGGCGAGGGCGGTGGTGATGCGGCCCCCGGCGCCACCCCGGTGCCGTAGCGCGAACTCCAGTGACCTCTCCCGGCCTCGGGGTCCCTGGGAGGAGAAGTACGCCTCCCCCAGGTGGGCCCGGATCCCGCACTCCTCGACCACGGCGGCGACCGCGTCCATGGCGAAGTAGTGGTCGGCGAAGCAGGTGACGCCGCCGCGGATCATCTCGGCGCAGGCGAGCCGCGCCCCCAACTCCACATCTCTTCCGGTGAGGTTGGACTCGACGGGCCAGACGACGTCGTTGAACCACTCCTCGATGGGCAGGTCCTCGGCGACGCCGCGCAGCGCGACCATCGGCGCGTGCGTGTGGCAGTTGATCAGGCCGGGCATCGCGACCTGGCCGCGTCCGTCGATGCGCTCGGCCGCGGCGAGGTGCCGTACCGCGGAGGCGCCGTCACCGACTCGACGCCCCCGTCCCGTACGACGACGGCGGCGTCCTCCTCGAACCCGATCCCTTCCTGCTCGTCGTGTACGAGGACGGTGCACCCGGTGATGACGAGGTCGGCGGGAGAGTCGGTCATCCCGCCGACGTACGGCGTGGTCGTCGGGTGGCGTGAGCCGAACCGCGCATGCTGTCCCGCCCGGTCGCGGAAACGGCCGGTCTCGGGGACCCTGTCCTCACCACAGCTCGCCGCACGGCTTCTGGAAGGGGCCCGGCATGCTCCTCGGCACCTGGAACCTGGAGAACCTGTACCGGCCCGGCAGCCCCTTCGGGCCCAAGGACAAGGCCGCCTACGAGACGAAACTCGCCTCCCTCGCCGCCGTGATCACGGAGCTCGACCCGGCACTGCTCGGCGTGCAGGAGGTCGGCGAGCCCGAGGCGCTGGACGACCTGGTCGGCATGCTGGACGGCGACTGGCATGTCGCGCTGTCGGGGCAGCCGGACGGCCGGGGCATCCGGGTCGGTTTCCTCAGCCGTACGGAGGTGGAGGTGGTGGCCGACACGAACGCGTTCCCGGCGAAGCTGCGGCCCGTGCAGGAGGACGACTCCGGTGCGCAGGTGTCGGCGGCGGGGCGCGGCTTCCTGGCGGTCGAGGTCGCGACGGACACCGGCCCGCTGCGGGTGGCCGTGGCCCACCTCAAGTCGAAGCTGCTGACCTATCCGGGAAACCGTTTCTTCCCCCATGACGAGGGCGAACGGGCCCGCTACGGCGCCTACGCCCTCTACCGGCGGGCCGCCGAGGCGACGGCCCTGCGCGCGCTGGCCGACACCCTGCTGGCCGGAGACGGACGCGAACGGGACATCGCCGTACTGGGCGACATGAACGACGAGGTCCAGGCCGCGACCACGCAGGTCCTGCTCGGCCCGCCCGGCTCCGAGATCGGCACACCTGGCTATGACCAGCCCGACCAGGGCGACGCGGAACGGCTGTGGGACGTGGCCCCGCTGATCCCCGCCGAGCAGCGCTACTCCCGTGTCAACTCCGGGCGCCGCGAGCTGATCGACCACATCCTGGTCAGCCACCGCCTGGTCCGGCGGGTGACGGCGGCGGGGACGGGCCTGCCGGGTGACGGGACGCTGCGGCTGCCGTCGGTGGGGCCGGATCCGGCGGACCGGCGGGGGAAGCCGGGGTCGGACCATGCGCCGGTGTGGGTGCGGGTCGGGCAGTGATCCGCTCGGCGGGGCGGGCCGGAGTGGCACGCCCCGCGACTGGGCTTGCTAGCGGTCCAGATGGGCGACGAGCAGGTTCGGGTCCTGCTGGGTGAAGTACGCGGCGCTGTTGACGTAGAGCGTGCAGCCGCGCACGGCCACGGAGGTCGGGTTGGACAGCCCGTCCGCCTGCGTGAGGACGACGGAGTGGGTGCCGTCCGGGCGTACCTCGACGAGCTCGCTGACGCCGATCAGGGCGGCGAGAACGGTGTCGTCGTGCGGTCCGGGGAAGGTGAAGTCGTCGACGTTGGTGAGCCCGGTCGCCCGGGTCTCGACCGCACCCGCGGAGCCGTTCGGCCGTACGGGAATGCGCAGCAGCGTGCCCCGGTCGCTGTTGGACACCCATACGGCTCCGCCGTGGACCTTGACACCGTTCGCACCGAAACCGGCGCCCGTGACCGGGACCGGGTCGAGGGCGGTGTCCTTGGCCCACACGGTCGGCGTGCCGCCGGCGCGCGGGACCCGCCACACGATGCCCTGCGCCGAGTCGGCCGCGTAGAGCACGCCGTGGCGCTCGTCGAGGGCGAGTCCGTTGGGCAGTGCGGTCGTCGGCAGTTGCGCGATCTGCCGGGGCGCGCTGCCGTCGGGGGCGATGCGCCAGATGCCGGTCTTGTCGGTGCCGGTGGCGTAGTCGACGTAGAGCGTGCCGTCGTGGGCGCGGGCGATGCCGAAGACGGTCGCGGCCTTCAGTACGGGGGTGTTCGGGTTCGGCTCCTCGGGCAGGGTCGCGCGGATCGACGCGTTCCCGTCCCGGGTGACGTGGGCGACCTGCCGGGCGGAGGCGAAGGTCAGATCGGCGGAGCCGTCGGGCTCGACGGCGATGTTCTCCGGCGTCTGCCCCGCGGCGAGGTCGAAGTGGGCGACGACGCGGGGCTGGGACACGGTCAGTTCGTCCGCGGACGCGGGAGCGGTCGCGAGCACCGCCAGCGCGACGGCGGCCGTGGTGGTACCGACCAGGTGCGGGAGTCTGGGCATGAACCTCTGCTTGGACATGAACCTCTCCTGGGAATGGGGCGCGAAGGCACCAGTGTGCGACGCGGGACGGGAACTGTCGTACGAATTTCCTTGCGTCGCCCGGGAGTTCACCCCGCGGTCAGACGGCGAGGGGCAGCTCGGGCAGCCGTAGCCCCGTCCGCTCGCGTCCCTTCTCGAACTGCCCGACCAGCTCGGCCAGTTGCCTCCGCTGGTGGGCGGACAGACGTCCCGAGTCGTCGAGCTGAACGGCGCAGGCGGTGGTCGTGTCGACGAGCCGTTCGAGGATGGCGACGACGTCGTCCGCACCCTCCGAGTGCCGGGCGAGCGCGGGGAGTTCGGCGGCGGCGAGGGCGATGGCGGTGTGGGCTTCGGCGAGCGTGCGGTAGGCCTCGCGGCGGAGGGTCCAGCGGGTGGCGCGGGAGTCTGGGCCGGCCATCGGGTCGCGGGCCTCATCAAGGACATGGGCGAGGTAGGCGTGCGCGGCGCCGCCTGCCGCGACGAGCCGGGCCCGCACCGTCCCGCCCCGCTGCCCAGGCATCGGCAGATGCCCGACGAGGAGGACGATCGCGCAGGCCAGCAGGGTCTCACCGATCCGGCTGACGGAGGCCTGCGGCTCTCCGCCGACCATCACCAGGGCGAGCACGAGCACGGTGACGACGGCGGTCTGCGCGGCGAAGTGCCGGGTGGCGACGGGGATGAGGGCCCCGCTGACGGCCACGAGTGCGATGAGTCCCTCGGGCCGGGGCAACAGGGCGGCGAACCCGGCGAAGACGACGGCCCCCAGGACGGTGCCCGCCGCACGGTTCAGCACCCTGGACGCGAGCGGCCCGAGGTCGGGCTTGACGAGGAAGACGGCGGTGGCCGGCAGCCAGTACCAGTGCGCGTGCTGCCCGTACCAACGGGTGTGGTGCAAGGCCTGGGCCACGGCGGCACTGGCCCCGAAGCACAGTGCGACGCGCAGACCGTACTCCCGCCCGCCGGCCCCGAAGGCCGTACGGAAGAGGGCCATCGCCGTGCGCCTGCGGGTGTGCAGGTCGGCCCCTTCCCCCTGGTCGAAGGCGTCGGCGGCATGCAGCAGTGCGTCGTCGAGGGCGCGCAGGGCGGGCGCAGAACGGTGGGGTGCGGGCAGCGGCCCGGTGTGCGTGTTCTCCCGTACGGCGGCCGCGAGCCGTCGGGGGCCTTCGGATGCCCGCCCGGCCACGGCGTCCCCGGCCCAGGCGAGCGCGGTCGCGGCCTCGGCGAGGGGGAGGGCGGCGGCGTACTGCGCGTGCAGCCGCCGCTCGGCGGAGGAGGAGGCGTAACGCCGCAGCCGGGGGCCTGCGAGGGCGTCCTGCGCGTTGTCGAGGGCGGCGGTGAGCGCCACGCGCCGGGCATTGGCGTGCTCGGTCCCGACGGCATCGAGGAGCTCGGCGACGGCGTCGTACACCGCGGCCACGGCGTCCCGCTCCCCGTCCAACCGGAAGTCACCGGCGGTGGCACCTGGCGTGGGGAGCAGCAGCCGCAGGGCGAGCAGCCACCCGGCGCCGGCGAGAAAGGCGAGGGCCCGCAGCCATCCCGCCTCCGGGACGGGCATCCCGGCCCCGACGGCGGAGGCGACGAGCAACTGAGTACCGGCCCCGGAGGCGACGGGGCCGACGGCGCTCATGCCTCCGGCCAGCAGGCCGATACCGGTGAGGAGGAGGGTGAGCACGACCGCTCCGACATGCGCCCCGGCATACGTCCCGACGAGCAGCCCCCCTGCCCCGGCGAGCGCGGGCACCCCGAGCCGCCTGACGGACGTACGGCGGCTGCCCGGTCGGTCGTTGATCCCGGCGAGCATGGCGGCGATGGCGGCGACGACACCGAGGGAGGTCCGGTCGAGGAGGACGGAGGCGAGGAGGAGGGGCCCGGCGGCGAGGGCGCCCCGTACGACGGCGCTCCAGGGGATGGGGCCGCGCTGGGCACGAAGGGTGTGGGCGAGCCAGGGCGGGAGAGTGAGGGGGCGACGATCACCGGTGCGGGCGGTGGGGCGGGACACGGGGCTGGGCTCCTGTCGTCTCGGCGAGGGCGGGGGTGGGCCTTCGGGCGACGGCGGCCGAATCACGGGGTGTGGTCCCCACCGTAGATCGCGACGTTGGAGCGAACGCGACGATTGTGTTTCCGGGATGTGACGGTCGGCCGGGGAGGCGTGTTCTTTATGAACGCAATTCCCGGACAACGTAAGCGGACCCGGGGGCGTAGCCTGCCCCCGGGCCCTGTGATGCCGCCCATATTCACACGCCGGCACGCTTGAGGGTTCCGGTCAGTCTTATGTCGTCGCGTCCTGCCTTTGGACCACCGCACATCGAGCTGTGCGGACTGGACTTGAACCAGCATTTCGACGCGCTGAGGCCAGAACCCGGTCGATCCGGCGATCGACGGCGAATGCTGAGTCTGGAGCGAGAGTCTGAGTTTGATCGCGGTCTGCCTCTGCCGATTGGGCTACCGCGGCACGGGGATTCCCGGAATTGCTCCTGATGCCGCGGGGAGGACTCGAACCTCCACTGGAACCGCTCAGTCACGACAAGCTTCAGCTTCAGCTTGCGCTCTTCGCGCACCCCGGCCGCAAAGGACCGGGGAGTCTCAAAGGCTACCCGAACACGTAGCCGAACACGGCGTCACCGACCCGCTGGTCGACTACATCCGTGCCGTTCGCCTCCTCACGCGCGAACTTCACGGCCTGCTGCAACTTCTCGACACGGTCGAGGAGTTCGTTGACGCGGCGGGCGGGAAGAGCACCGGAGAACTTCACGGTGGTCCAGTACCCGACGGGAATGTCCTCGTAGTAGACCTCGACCTGAGCGGGATGCTTCTCGGTCGCCTCGGCCTTGACGTGGTTGCGCGGCACCTTCTTGGTCCGCAGAGTCCGCACCGGCTCCGTCTTCCAGGCATCCGTGGAAGGGTCCTGCACCCACGACTCGGAGGCGTCGAGAACGGGCAGCTTCCGCACGAAGGTGTTGAGATCGACGAGCTGCTTCTCGAGGAAAAGGAGATAGGAGACGGGAACGTCCGCCACAAGCACCCGACCGTCCACCTTCACATCGGCACGGGCGGCGCAGTTGGCCCAGTCCTTGGTGGCGGTCACGTCGAACAGCCGGGTCAGGGTCGTCGCGGTTTCCCGCAACACGTCCTCGGCCTGCACCTGCACGCGCGTCGACTCGGGCGGCAACTGCTCGCCCTCCTCGTCCTTCGGCTGATAGGTACGCGAGATACCGGCCAGCAAAGCGGGCTTCTGCAGCCCGTGGTGAGCGGCCGTCAGGTCCTGGTGCGCCTTGGACTTGATGCCCTTCTCCACTGCGATGATCTGATTGAGTTTCGCCACGTCTTGGACATTAGCAGCGACAACTGCGGGGAATCGAAGGATTATTCAGAGGCTGAAGGGCCTGAAGCGTCGGCCGCGGCTGCGAACAGCGTCTCCGCCTCGACGACGCTCCGGAGCAGGGCCTCGGGATCCGGCCGCAGCCTCCCGAGGATGGCGTCGGTCTCTCGAAGGCCGGCCCTGTCCAACAGCCTCTTCTCGTTCGTCACCCACTCCCCCCGCGCCGCCAGCACCGCGTGCCCGGTCTGCACGGCGGCCGTGGCGACGGTTCCGGCGACCTCGGTAAGGCGGCCGTGCGGGACGTGGTTGGCCTTCGCATAGGCCAGCGTGGAACGGGCGGTGCCCCGCCAGCGCTCGGCGGCGGAGACACGCAGCTTCTCCGGGTAGACGTCCGGCCGGGGCATCTGCCCCCGAAGGACCCGGTTGACCGCCAGTTCGGCGACGACCAGGTAGCTCGGGATCCCGGCGAGATGGAACATCAACGGCTCCACCCGGAACCGCCCCTCCTCCGCCTGGGCCAACTCGTGCTCGACGACGTCGAGATCGCGGTAGTGGACGTCGACGCGCCGCCCCTCGATCGTCAGCCAGGCACCGCCGTTGAAGACGCCACCGCCCCATCCCCCGACCTCGGAGACCTCACCGTCCCAGCCGAGAGCACGCAGGTCGGCGGGGTCGAAAAGCCCGCGGTAGTAGACGGCCAGGTCCCAGTCGCTGTCCGGCCGGTGTGTGCCCTGCGCGCGGGAACCGCCGAGGGCGACGGCCTGGACGGTGGGGAGGGTGGCGAGGCGGTCGGCGACGGTGTCGAGGAACCCCTGGTCGTCTCTGGTCATCTCAGCCATGCCGGCCAGCCTGCCTCTCAGGAGACTGTCGGTGCCATGCATTATCAATGCGAGTACGACGACCGCCAGTCGAGGGGAAACAGCGTGCAGACCGAAGACGGACGAGTACTGGCACAGTTGGAGCAGGCTCTCCAGCCCTCCGGTCCCATCCCGCCGGGTGACAGCTGGGCCGCGGCCCCGGATCTGCTGCTGCACCTCGTGGAGCAGATCCGGTCACGGCGGCCCGCGCTCATCGTCGAACTGGGCAGCGGCACCTCCACGTTGTGGCTTGCGACGGCTCTGCGCACCTTCGGCATACCGGGCCGTGTGGTGAGCCTGGAACACGATCCCGGCTATCGCGAACAGACCGCGCAGGGGCTCGGCCGGCTGGGGCTCGGTGACTTCGCCGAGGTGCGGCTCGCTCCGCTGGAGCAGTTCACCATCCAGGGCGAGACCTGGCCCTGGTACGCCGCATCGGCCTGGCGCGACCTGAGGGATTGCGGCCTGCTGTTCGTGGACGGCCCACCCGGATGGTCCGCGCCGCTCGCCCGCTACCCGGCCGTCCCCCTCCTCGCCGACGCCCTCGTCCCCGGGGCCGTGGTCTTCCTGGACGACCACGATCGCGCCGACGAGCAGGCCATAGTCACCCGCTGGCTCCAGCAGTACCCCACCTGGTCCCTCGAAAGCCTCGCGCACCGGAAGGGAACGGCGGTGCTGCACGTTCCGGACACGGAAGCGGGTTGAGTCACGCGACGAGCTCAGGAAAAAGGATTGGAACGAGGCGTCGCCCCGCTGCTACTTTCCTGTCGGACCGTGAAGTCGTCGTATGGAGGTGAGCCCCCGTGAACACAGTTACCCGTGGGTGCTCCCTCAACCCGTCACGGTCCGGCGGCTGACGTTCGGTGTCGCCAGGAGCGCCTGAGATCGAGGCACTCCTGGAGGGAGACTCCGATGAACACAAAGCCTTTCACCTCCGGCCCGAGCGAGAACGCGGTGATGATCACGCGCGTCGCGGACCGGCAATGGCATGCACTGGATGACGACCTGGTGGTCGGCCGCGGTCATGCGCAGCACCGGCCCGACGGACGCCTGTTCGTCAGCATCGACGCCTGGCACGACGCCACCTTCGACCGGCTCGCCGAGGCGATGCTGGCCCAACTGCCGGCGCCCCTGTACACGGTGGTCGACGAAGCCGACGCCGAGCTGACGGCCGGCTGGCGACGGGCCGGCTTCGCGGTTCGGCGCCGCGAGTGGGAGTACTCCGTGCCGACCGACCCCCGGGTCACCGGGCTCGACGACGTCCTGCCGCCTCCGGGCGTCACGGTCGTGTCCGCCGGTCAGGCGGACGAGGGTCTGCTGCGAGCGGTGGACCGCGCGATCCGTGACGAAGTCGAGGCGAGTGTCGGGTGGCAGTCGATGCCCGCGGAGGTGATTCCGCGCGCCGCAGGCGACACCATCGTCGACCCGGCGAAGTACGCGGTGGCCGCGGCGCCGGAGGGCTACCTGGGTCTGATCCGGGTGGTGACGGCGATCCGGCCGCGCATCGGTCTGGTCGCGGTCCGGGCCGGCGAGCAGCGCCGCGGCATCGCACGGGCGCTGCTCGCCCACGCCCTGGGGACACTGCACCGCTCCGGGTTCACCGCGGCCTGGACCGAAGTACAGGAGTCCAACCAGGCTGCCTCGGCGCTGTTCGAGGGCATCGGCGCCCGGCCGATGAGCAGCAATCTGGAGCTGGTGCGATGACGAGGAACAAGAACGTCATCGAAGTCGAGGGCAAGGTCGTCGAGTGCCTGCGCAGCGCCATGTTCACCGTTCAGCTCGAGAACGGCCACCAGGTGCTCGCGCACATCAGCGGGAAGATCCGCAAGAACTACATCAAGATCATGCTGGAGGACCGGGTGCTGGTCGAACTCCCACCGTACGACCTGACCCGCGGCCGGATCGTGTTCCGGTACCGGAACTGACGGCGGTCGGCACCCTCGTCGGCAGCTGATCCAGGGCCCCGGTCACGGCGTTTGCGTGGCCGGGGCCCGAAGACGGATCGCAGGGCGGC
The DNA here is from genome assembly GCF_021261325.1 of Streptomyces guryensis. Taxonomy (GTDB): domain Bacteria; phylum Actinomycetota; class Actinomycetes; order Streptomycetales; family Streptomycetaceae; genus Streptomyces; species Streptomyces guryensis. The sequence continues at coordinate 119,104 of NZ_JAJSBI010000004.1, forward strand.
GCGCCCCCACCCGAGAAAATCGGATGCGCGCCGGGTGGGCGGGCCGGACCATCGGTGAGTTGCCTGTTGCCCGCCCAGCGACTTGGCGCATGTCCTCGTCACCGATGTGTACGTGGTCAGCGGTGACACCGCGGTGCTGTCCGCCGTCTGGGACGTCGTCGAGGCGTCCGGGCTCGGTGTCGGGCCGCACTCATCGACGTTGATCGGCGTGGCGTGTCCGGGGTACTCGGGGCAGCTGGTGGAGATTACAGCCACCGCTGTAGTTGCCGAGGTAGCCCGAGTCTCGTAAGGGGTCGCATGTTGATCGAGCACCGCGGGCGGCGCCCCGTCGTCCCGGACTCCGCGTATGTCGCTCCGACTGCCGTCCTGTGCGGTGCCGTGACCCTCGGCGAGCGCGCACGGGTGCTGCACGGTGCCGTACTCACCGCCGAGGACGGGGAGGTCCGCGTCGGCTCCGACGTCGTCGTCATGGAGAACGCGCTGGTGCGTGGGCGGGCCGGGCACCCCGCCTTCATCGGTGACGCCGTGCTCGTCGGACCGCACGCCCATGTCAACGGCGCGACCATCGAGGACGAGGTGTTCGTCGCCACCGGGGCCGCCGTCTTTCCGGGGGCGGTCGCGGGCGCCGGCTCCGAGTTGCGGATCAACAGCGTGCTGCACGTCAACTCCGTGCTGCCGCCCGGCACCGTGGTACCCATCGGCTGGATCGCGGCCGGGGCGCCCACGGCTCGGCTCTTCGCGCCCGGTGAGCACGACGAACTATGGTCCGTGCAGCAGGAGTTGGACTTTCCCGGCACGGTCTACCGCGTCCCGCGCGGCACCTCCATGCGGGACGTCATGGCGCGCCAGGTCGACTACTACGGCGCCCATCAGCACGACCACGCCCTCGACGACTGAGCCGACAGAGACGAAAGCGACGACGGACAGGATCCGCACTTGCCTTCCGAACCCCTTGCCATAACCCTCCGTCGAGCCGCCTCGGCCCCCGATGCCGCCGCCGCGGCCGACGTCTGGCTGGCCTCCTTCGCCGCAGCCCTGCCCACGGTCGTCAGTCCCCGATCCGCCGACGAGGTGCACGGCTACTTCCGGGACGTCGTCGTACCGCTGCGCGAGACCTGGGTCGCAGACGCCGGAGCCGACGACGGCATCATCGGTGTGATGGTGCTGCACGACGACGAGCTCTCCCAGCTCTATCTCGCCCCCGACTGGCGCGGGCGCGGCATCGGCGACCGTTTCGTCGCACTCGCCAAGGAGCGCAGCCCCCGCGGGCTCAGCCTGTGGACCTTCCAGGTCAACAAGCCGGCCCACCGGTTCTACGAGCGGCACGGCTTCGTCGCGTTCGAGTACACGGACGGCAGTGGGAACGAAGAGCAGGAGCCGGACGTGCAGTATGTGTGGCGCCCCTGAACTGCCGTGCCGCACAGGCGACAGCTACGGTTCAGGACCTCCCGGGCCCGTGGTCCCGGTACGCCCAGGCGGCAGCCTGGGCGGCGAGCCCGACGACGTCCACCTCACCGGCGTCGCCGTCGAGGTACCGGTACTCGACCGCCGTGAGGATCACGACCCGTTCCCGCAGGCCCAGGTGGTCATGGAAGCCGGAGGCGAGGATGTCGGCCGCGGCCTCGGCCACGGAGACGCCGGCCGCATGATGGGCGTGGACGAGGGCTTCCAGCTCCCGCAGGTAGGTCACGTGGTCACGGACGTCCTCGACGCTCATCACCGGCCCGTGTCCGGGAATGACCACCTCGGGGTCCAGGGCCAGGATCGTCTCGCAGGCACCGGCCACCCGGGCGAGCGGGCCGTCCCAGTGGACGGGGTGGTCGTCGGCGAACAGGACGTCCCCCGCGCACACGACCCGCTGCCGGGGCAGGTGGACTATGAGGTCACCGGCCGAGTGCGCCGGGCCCACCTCGATCAGTTCGGCCTCGATGTCCCCGACCGTCAGGGCATACCGGCCCGAGAAGGTGGTGGTGGGCGGGACGGACTCGACGCCCTCGTACTCGTAGCGGCCGAAGTGTTCGCGCGCGTACCAGCCCAGCGGCTGGTCGGCCGGGGTCTGGTGGGTGAGGAAGTGCATCTGCTGCGGGGAGGGTTCGCGGCAGAGGTGCTCGGCGCTGGCCTTCGTGGCGATGATCTCGGCGCCGGGGAAGCAGCCGTTGCCGAAGGTGTGGTCGCCGTTGACATGGGTGTTGACGATGGTCCGCACGGCGGCGGCGCCCGCGGGCAGCACCGGGCGGGCCGCCGCGAGCAGGGCCTCGGTCATCGGCCGGTCGTAGGGGGTGTCGACCAGGGCCGCCTGTTCACCGGAGGTGATGAGCAGGCAGTTCGCGAAGCCCCAGGTGCCCGCGTGGCCCGGGGACCACAGATGGAGTCCGTCGGCGACCGGGGGGAGTCGGTCAGGGAGGTTCATGGCGCTCATTGTCGGGGACGGTGATCAGGAGCCGAGTGGGCGGGTGGACCCCCACAGCCTCCTCTTCGGTACCGGGCTCGCATAACTCCCCGCCCGGCTCGTCGTCAGCCCCATCGCCACCAGGGACTCCGCCAGTCTGACGGCCGCCCCCACCCCGTCGACCACGGGCAGCCCGAGCTTCTCCCCCACGGCCCGCTGCAGTCCCGTCATCCCGGCGCACCCGAGCACCAGGACCTCGGCTCCGGCCTCCCGCGCCCGTTCGGCTGCCGAAAGGAAGGCGGCCTCCGTGCGGTCGGCGTCGCCCAGGTCGAGCACCCCGAGTCCCGTCCCGACGACGGCGGCGCAGTTGCGCCCGACACCCGCCAGTTCAAGGCTGTCCTCGATCTGGCCGCAGGACCGCTCCAGGGTCGTCACGACCCCGTACCGCCGCCCGAGCAGACACGCCAGATGGGCCGCGGCCTCCGTGATGTCGACGACCGGTACGTCGACCAACTCCCGTACGCCTTCCCGCCCGTGCTCCCCGAAGCCGGCCATCACGACGGCGTCGTACGCGGGCCCCTGGTATGTCCGCAGCAGATCGATGACGGCCGCGGCCGACAGATAGCTGTCGAGCCAGCCCTCCGCCGACTCCGGTCCCCACTCGGGGGTCAGACCGAGCACGGTGGTGCCCGGGCCTGCGGCGGCCCGGGCTCCTCGTACGATCTCCTCGGTCATCTCCTGCGTGGTGTTGCAGTTGGTGACGACGATTCGCACGCTCGTCAGACCTCCAGGGCAGTCGGCTCGGGGACGGGGGCACGCTCGGACCGGCAGATCACCAGGTACAGGCCGGCTCCCAGCGCGGTGCCGATGAACCAGGAGTACGGGGCCACATCGCTGAAGGTCTTCACCAGCGCGAGCACCGCCGCGACCGCCGCCGACGGCAGGAACGCGGCCAGCGCCTTGGGGTTGACGCCCTTGCGGTAGTAGTAGCGGGAGCCGGGTCGGGCGTCGAAGAGCTCGTTCACGTCGACACGGCCGCGCTTGACCAGGTAGTAGTCGACCATGATCACACCGAACAGCGGGCCGAGGAAGGCGCCGAGGCCACCGAGGAAGTAGTTGACGACCGTGGGGTTGGAGAAGAGGTTCCACGGGGTCACGACCAGGGCCGCCACCGTGCTGATCATGCCGCCGATCCTGAAGGTGATCTTCTGCGGCCAGACGTTGGCCAGGTCGTACGCCGGTGAGACGAAGTTGGCGACGATGTTGACGCCCATGGTGGCGACGGCAAAGGTGAACGCGGCCACAACCAGCACCCAGGTGTTGCCGACCTTCGCCACCAGCTCCGCGGGGTCCGTGATCGCGTGGCCGAACACCTTCAGCGAGCCGGCCGTGACGATCACCGACACGACCACGAAGGCCGTCGAGTTGATGGGCAGGCCCCAGAAGTTGCCGCGGCGCACAGTGCGGTGGTCCGGCGCGAAGCGGGAGAAGTCGCAGAAGTTGAGCATCAGCGTGCCGTAGGTGGCGAGGATCAGGCCGATCGCGCCGAACCACTGCCGCCACTGCTCGCCGGTCGAGACCGGGTGCGGGGTGGAGGTGAGCGAGATGCTCCAGTCGGCCTTCGACAGGACCCAGATCGCCAGCGCGATCATCACCAGCCAGATCGCCGGGCCGCAGAAGTCCTGGAACTTCCGCACGGACTCCATGCCCCGGCTGATGATCAGCGCCTGGATCAGCCAGAGCGACAGGAACGACACCCAACCGAGCGCGTCGAGGCCCAGGAAGGAGTGCTCGGTCCAGGACTTCAGGCCGGGCCAGGCGGCCAGCAGCATCACGTTGACGGCGACGGAGGCGAGGTAGGTCTGGATGCCGTACCACATGATGGCGATCACGGCCCGGATGAGGGCCGGGATGTTGGCGCCCCAGACACCGAAGCTGATGCGGCTCACGACCGGGAAGGGCACCCCGTGACGCTGGCCGATCCTGCCCATCCAGTTCATGCCGACGTAGATCAGCACGAAGCCGACGAGCAGGGAGGTGAAGACCTGCCACACGTTCATGCCGAGGACCAGCAGGCCGGCGGCGAAGGTGTAGTTGCCGAGGTTGTGGACGTCGGACATCCACATGGCGAAGAGGTCGAAGACCTTCCAGTTGCGCTTCTCGGCGGGCGCGAGGTCTTCGTTGGTGAGCCGGGGATCGGGGACGAACGCTGGTGCGCCGGTGGCTTCGGCGCGGTCGGCGAGGGACACGGGGCCTCCAGGGGACGGGGGCGGAGGGTGGAGACGGCAGCCGTTTGGTATACCAAACTGCGGACATGGTCCCGCCGTCAAGCATTCCGACCGATGTCGTCATTGTTAACGCTCGGTAAAACACCCCCGGTGTCGGAGAAGATGGCTCCATGAGCTCCACGACGACGAAGATCGAACCCCTGGGCGCGGTCCGCGAGCGGGTCCTGGCAAGCCTGCGGCAGGAGATCATCGCGGGCAGTCTGCGCCCCGGTGACCGGCTGGTCGAGCGGGAGCTGGCCGATCGCCTCGGGGTCTCCCGGGTGCCGGTCCGCGAGGCGATCCGCGCACTGGTCGCCGAGGGGTTCGTCCACTTCGAGACGCCGCGCCGCACGGTCGTACGCCGTCTCGCCCCGCACGACGTCCAGGAACTCTTCGAACTGCGCGAGGCCCTGGAGGTCTACGCCGCCGGGCTCGCCGCGGCACGCGCGACACCGGAGGACCTGGCCCAGGTCCAGGAGCTGCTGGACCTCGCGGCCACCGCGACCGAGGCGGGGGACGCGGAAGTGATCACGGACGTCAACAGCCGGCTGCACGACCGCATCGTGGCCATGGCCGGCAACAGCCTGCTGACCGAAGCCCTGGAACCGGTCGCCGGCCGCCTGCGGTGGATGACCCGGCGGAACGAGGAGTGGCCCCAACTCCTGGTGGAACACCGCGAGTTGTACGAGGCGATCGCCTCCGGCGACCCGGCCCGCGCCCGCGCGCACGCCCTCGCCCATGTGCGGACCAACTACCGGTCGACGGTGCGGCATCTGTTCGGGGACACCGAGGACACGGGCGAACTCGCCTAGCCTGTCGTTTGGATCAGGTCGGCTGTAAGGAACGGCTTTCCCGGCTGTCCCGACCGGGGCTGGTTCGTACGGCTGCAAGGCGGAGGAGCCGTGTCGATCATCCGCTGCCGCGGCGGGCGACGCGGAAAGTCGGCGGCTGCCGACAACGCCGCCGAGGGCCCCCACGCCTTCGAGGCCGTGGGGGAAGTGTGTGCCGGCCCCCGGCGACGCCGGGCTGATCCGCCGTGCAGGTCCTAGCGGCGGGCGTACTTGTCCGTGGCCGCCACCAGGGCGTCCGCGACTCCCCGTGCCCCGGCATCGTGTCCGACCTCGTCGACGACGATCAGCTCGCAGCCGGGCCAGGCGTGGTGGAGGCGCCAGACGGTGCCGAGGAGGTTGCCGAGGTCGAGACTGCCCTGGACGAGGGTGCCGGGAACCTCCTTGAGCAGAGGCGCGTCCCGCAGGACCACGCCTTCGTCGTTGCCCTCGCCCAGGAAGCAGTCGTTGCCCCAGTAGTGCGTGACCGTGCGGGCGAAGCCCATGCGGAACTGGGGGTCCTCGAAACGCCGGACCGAGCGCGGCGGCGCGGGAATGATCGCCGTCTCCCAGTCGGTCCAGGCGCGCGCCGCCCGCTCCCGCACAGCGAGGTCGGGGGAGTCGAGGAGACGGTTGTACGCGGCGGCGAGGTTGCCGTCCCGGTCGCCTGCGGGCAGCTCGGCCAGGAACCGCTCGTACGCTTCCGGGAAGATCCTTCCCAGGCCCCGGGTCAGCAGCGCGTGTTCCGCGTCGGCGCCGGTGGCGACGAGGGTCAGGACCAGCTCGGACACCACCGCGGAATGCGTCTGTGCGTACCGCAGCCCGAGCACCGAACCCCACGAACCGCCCCACACCAGCCACCGCTCGATCCCCAGGTGAGCACGGAGCAGCTCCAGGTCGGCGATGAGATGAGCCGTCGTGTTGACGCTCATGTCGGTGTCGTACGCGCTCGCAGGCGGCGTGGACCGCCCACAGCCGCGCTGGTCGAGCAGCACGATCCGGTACGCGTCCGGATCGAAGTAGCGCCGGAAGAACGGGACGCAGCCCGACCCCGGCCCGCCGTGCAGCACCACCGCGGGCTTGCCCCGGGGGTTTCCGCAGGCCTCCCAGTACACGCGGTTGCCGTCGCCGACGTCGAGCATTCCGTGGTCGTAGGGCTCGATCTCCGGGTAAAGGGGCATCCGGGCACCGTAACCTCGCCACGGCCGCCCCGTCGCCTCATTTTCCGGCGGTCCGGACGGGCAGACCCGCCGCCTCCCCCGCCGTACGCAGCACGTCCCGCAGCATCTCGGGGGTGAGCTTGCCGGTGAAGGTGTTGCGCTGACTGACGTGGAAGCAGCCGAAGAGGTCGAGGCCGTCGAGCGCCACGCGCGTGCCGTGGGCGAAGACGAGCCGTGGCCGGGGCACCGTCCAGCCCGCCGACGCGAAGGCCGGCAGCGCGGCCTGCCAGCCGAACGCGCCGAGCACGACGACCGCGCGCAGGGTCGGCCGCAGCAGCGTGAGCTCCTGGACCAGCCAGGGTCGGCAGGTGTCCCGCTCCCCCGGCGTGGGCTTGTTCTCCGGCGGGGCACAGTGCACGGGCGCGGTGACACGGACGCCGTGGAGCTCCAGGCCGTCGTCGGCGGTCACCGACGTGGGCTGCGATGCGAGGCCCACGTCGTACATCGCCCGGTACAGCACGTCCCCGGAGCGGTCGCCGGTGAACATGCGGCCGGTGCGGTTGCCACCATGGGCGGCGGGCGCGAGGCCGATGATCAGGAGCGAGGCGTCCGCGGGGCCGAAGCCGGGCACCGGGCGGGCCCAGTACGTCCAGTCCTGGAAGGCCGCGCGTTTCGTCCGCCCGACCTCCTCCCGCCACTCCACCAGCCGAGGGCACGCGGCGCATCCGGCCACACGGGTGTCGAGCTCGGCCAGGCTGTCCATGCCTCAACGGTAGGACCACCGGATGCGCGGGCGTCGAGCGGCGGGTCTGCCGATCACACCCCATGCTGGAGTCATGGACGTGCAACCCCCTGTGGTCGTGCTGGCGCCGGAGGCGGACGGCGGACGGCGCGTGACGATCCGCGGCGAGCGCGTCGGCACCGCCTACACCCTCTTCGACGTGCTGGACTTCCTGCACAGCGCGGGCCTGCCCGCCGAGGAGGACCGGGCCGTCGACGACCCCGAGCTGATCGAATGGCGTGGCGGCGGGCCGTACGTCTGGAGCAGCACGACATAGCCGCCGGCCGGTCCCGAAGGCCGCCTCCCCGGGGCGCCTGCCGGAGGCGGCGGGCGCACACTGGGGGCAGCGGGACATGCGCCATGAGCCGAACCTGGAGGTGGGCCATGAGCACCCTCGAAGAACACGTCGATGTCGGAGTTCCGATCGACCAGGCCTGGGACAGCCTCCACCGGGTGGAGAACTACTCACGCTTCGTGGAGGGAGTGCGCGACGCCCATGCGGAGCCGGAAGGGCGGGCGCATCTCGACGTCGAGGCCGGCGGCCGGGGCCGGGAGTTCGAGGCCGAGGTCTCCGACCGCCGCGGGGAACGCGTGATGGAGTGGCACACCATGGGAACCCCCGAGCTGACGGGTTCCTTCTCCCTGCGGCCGATCGACCGGCACCGCACCCGGGTCCAGGCACGCCTCGAGTACGACCCCGACGCGCTCAGGGCGGCCTTCGGCGGTCCGAGGGGATTCGCCCAGGCGAGCACGATCGAGCGGATCGTCCGCACCGATCTCCAGCACTTCAAGAAGTACGTCGAACGCAGACGGTGACACGCGGCTGCCGGTCCACCCGCTTCGGAGAGCTAAGGTCGGGGGCATGGCTTCCGAAGCTGACGAGGAGAAGGGCGGGCCGGGTTCCGCCGAGCACAGGCAGGTGGCAACCGAGGCCGGCGATCCCATGGCTGCCGGATCCGAGGCGGCCGGACCAGAGGTGGTCGACCCCAAGATCGTCGCCGCCATCGCCGCCGCGGAGGCCGCAGGCCCCGCGGACGGCGTGACCGTGCGGATCGACAGCTGGATCTGGGCCGTACGTCTGGCCAAGACCCGCTCGTCCGGCGCGGCCGCCTGCAAGGGCGGACATGTGCAGGTGAACGGGGTACGCGTGAAGCCCGCGCACACCGTACGGATCGGCGACGAGGTGCGTGTGCGGCAGGAGGGCTGGGAGCGGATCGTCATCGTCAAGCGGCTGATCCGCAAGCGGGTCGGCGCCCCGGTGGCCGCCCAGTGCTACGTCGACAACTCGCCGCCCCCGCCGCCCCGCCGGCCCTTCGCCGCCCCGGCCGGCATCCGCGACCGCGGCACCGGCCGCCCGACCAAGCGGGACCGCCGGGACATGGAACGCCTGCGGGGACTCACGGAGGGCGGCAAGCCGAGGCCGAGCGGACGATGACACACGGAGGTGGCGTCCGGCTCGTACCGGACGCCACCCACGTCGTCGGGGTTCACACCCGTCGTCGTACCAGCTTCAGCAGGTCCCCGGTGGAACCCCGCCGGGCCCAGGCGATGAGGGCCAGCGGCACGATCAGGATCAGCGGGGTCGCCGCGTTCTGACCGTCGAAGACGGTGCTCTGGACGACGAACGCGCCCACCATCAGTCCGCTCAGCGCGATCGCCGCGACCGACTGCAGCACCGGGATCAACAGGGCCACCGCACCGGCCAGTTCGAGGGCGCCGATGGTGTACATGCCCGTGCTGCCCCAGCCGATCTTGTCGAAGGCGTCGGCGGCGTAGTGGTTGCCGATCAGTTTGGGCAGGGCGCTCGCGATGCCGTAGAAGAGGGCCAGCAGCACCTGCAGGGTGCGCAGGGCGATCCGGGCGCGGCGGCCGTGGGCGGTCGCGGACTCGGCGACGACGGGGGCGGAAGCGACGCGGGCGGTGGTCTCGGACATGGGGTTCTCCTGTGGTGAGCGGTTCGTCGTGCTGTCACAGGGGCAGACCGGCCACCGCCCCGGAACTCATCGCCGCCGAGCGGAATTTCGTGGAGTCGCCTACAACGGGAACCATCCGTGCCCGATGTACCAGTGGCGGCCCGCCCTCAGGTGGTCGCCGACCGCCCGCTCCACCGCCGTACGCCGGGGCAGGCTCTCGACGGGCAACTCCGGGTCCCCGAACACGAACTGGACCGGTTCCTGGTCGGCCGGCTCCCGGTCCTCGCGGGCGACCCGGAACCGGTCCTGGAACCGCACGATGTTGGAGTCCGCCGGCAGATACTCCTTCAACTGCGCGTCCAGGAGCCAGGAGTGGCACAGCGCCGCCCGGTACTTCTCCTCGGGGTGGTGCAGCCCGAAGAACTCCGCCGCCAGGGCCAGCGAGCGCTCGCAGGCCGCAGGTGACAGCGGGCCGAGGTAGTCGGGGATGTGGATGTTCAGACAGGGCGTGCCGGGCGCGACGTCCAGGCCGGCCGCCGCGAGCACCCGCGACGTGCGCTGCCCGTGCCGCGCCCGCTCGAACTGCAGCCGCCCCAGCTGGTACAGCTCGCCCCGGAAGTGGTGGGTCAGCCACCACGGCGCCTGTACGCCCGCCCGGTGGTGCCGTCTGCGGTGCACGGCCATGTTCCGTCCGAGGTCGGCGAGGGTGCGCCGGGAGATCTCGTCCGGGACGCCCCGCGCACGGTGGTACGCGCGCGTGTACGGCAGCGCGGCCACGAACACGTACACCGGGAAGCAGCGCTGCAGCGGCCCCGACGCCCAGTCGAGCTGGGGCAGGTCGACGGCGGTGCCGATCTCCCCCATGCCCCGGACGAGTTCCTCCACCGACGCCTCGAGGACGCGCAGCAGCTCCGGGTCGTCGGTCACCCGTCGGCCCATCCGTACGAGCTGGTTGATGTCCTCGTGCGGTACGGCGAGGTCCAGCAGCACCTCGGCCAGCTCATCGGCATGCGGCAGCACCCGGCGACCCCCTAGTCCCGTTCCCCTTGGTGAACGTCCGTCCCGAAGAGTACGTTGCAAACAGGAGCAATGATCCCGATGCGTACGGGCAGTGAGCCGACGACCGCGCGCAGTGCACTGCGCGCGCGGTTCTGGCTGAGCGTGTGGGGGCTGGTCTGGGCGATCTTCGGCACGGCCGCGTTCGCCCTGGTAGGACGCCCCGGATGGGCAGCCGCGTGCGGTGTGCTGTGGCTGGTGGTCACGGTCGACATGACCGTCATCGTCAAGCACATGCGCGAGGGACCGCACTACCAGCCGGGCCGGAACATACCCCCGTACCGGCCGCCGGAGAGCGGCCCGCGCTGAGCGGGCCGCGCTGAGCGGGCCGCGCTGAGCGGGCCGCGCTGAGCGGGCCGCGCTGAGCGGGCCGCGCTGAGCGGGCCGCGCGCGTAGGGGCGCGGGGAACTGCGCGACCAGCCCCACCGGCCCGCAGGTTCATTACCGCGCTATCAGCGCAGCGCCACGCTCACGAGTCGAACCGCGCCGCCTTCAGATACTCGGGGTTGGGGTCCAGCGCGGCCGCGAGTCTGAAGTGGCGCTTGGCCTGCTCGGCCTCCCCGCGGCGCTCATAGGTCCTGGCGAGGGCGAAGTGCGCGAACGCGTTGTCCGGTTCGCGCTCCAGGACGATGGTGAACTCCAGCTCGGCGGGCCGCAGTTGCGCGGCGGCGAAGAAGGCACGCGCGCGCAGCAGCCGCGCGGCGGTGTTCTCCGGATGGGCGGCGATGACTGAGTCGAGCAGCTTCACCGCGCCCCGCGGGTCCCGTGCGTTGAGCAGCTGCTCGGCAGCACGGAAGTCGATGACATGCGTCTCCGGAGTACGTCCGGTCGAACCGCTGGTCTCGGGCACGGCACAGTCCTTCCCTCACTCGAAGGGTTCAACGCCCCGCTCAGGGGCCGCTATTCCTGCGGCGATCGAGGCGTACCGGACGACTCGGGCGCCGTCCGCGCTCTGCGTACGAGGTCCGCCCAGACGTCGTACACACGGTGCTCCAGCTCTGCCAGCGGTACGTCGTTGTCGATCACGACGTCTGCGATCTCCCGGCGCTTCTCGCGGGTGGCCTGGGCGGCCATGCGCGCGCGGGCGTCCTCCTCGGTCATGCCGCGCAGCCTTACGAGCCGGTCGAGCTGGGTCTCGGGGCTCGCGTCTACGACGATCACGACGTCGTACAGCGGGGCGAGGCTGTTCTCCGCGAGCAGCGGAACGTCGTGCACGACGACCGCGTCCTCGGCGGCCGCGGCCTCCAGCTCTCGCGAGCGCGCGCCCACCAGGGGATGCACGATCGAGTTCAGGGCGGCCAGCTTCGACGGGTCGGCGAAGACGATCGAACCCAGCTTCGGCCGGTCGAGGCTGCCGTCGGCGGCGAGCACTTCCTCGCCGAAGGCCTCGACGACCGCCGCCAGCCCGGGTGTCCCCGGCGCGACGACCTCGCGCGCGATCCGGTCGGCGTCGATCAGCACGGCACCGCACCCGACGAGCAGCCGCGACACCTCGCTCTTGCCGGCACCGATCCCGCCGGTCAGCCCCACAGTCAGCATGAGCGGAAGCTTAGGGCCTGGCACTGACAGCGGGACGGCCGGAGGTCAGTTGTCGCCTTCACGTTCCGCCAGGAAGCGCTCGAACTCCAGGCCGATCTCGTCCGCCGACGGGATGTCGACGGGCTCGGCGAGCATGTTGCCCCGGCTCTCGGCGCCCGCGACCGCGTCGTACTGGTTCTCCAGGCCCGAGACAAGCGTGGTGAGCTCCTCGTCGCCCTCCTGGATCTGCCGGTCGATCTCGGTCTGGGTGCGGTGCGCGTCCGTGCGCAGGGAGTGCGCGATGCCCGGGAGCACCAGGCCGGTGGCCGCGGTGATGGCCTCCAGGACGGTCAGGGCGGCGTCTGGGTACGGGGACCGGGCGATGTAGTGCGGCACGTGCGCGGCGACACCGAGGACGTCGAAGCCGGCCTCCATGAGGCGGTACTCGACCAGGGACTCGGCGCTGCCGGGAACCTGCGCCTCGTCGAAGGGGCTGCGGTGGCCCGGGACGAGGTCGGTGCGGTTGCCGTGCGGGGTCAGGCCCACGGGGCGGGTGTGCGGAACGCCCATCGGAATGCCGTGGAAGTTCACGGACAGCCGCACGCCCAGCCGCTCCACGATCTGCTGGACGGCCGCGGCGAAGCGCTCCCACTCCACGTCCGGCTCGGGTCCGGACAGCAGCAGGAAGGGCGCCCCGGTGGCGTCCTGGACGAGCCGCACGTCGAGCGTGGGCTCCTCGTACTCGGTCCACCGGTCACGCTTGAAGGTCAGCAGCGGGCGGCGGGCGCGGTAGTCCACGAGCCGGTCGTGGTCGAAGCGGGCGACGACCTGGTGGGGCTGCGAGTCGAGGATCCGGTCGACGATCTGGTCGCCGGTCTCGCCCGCGTCGATGTATCCGTCGAAGTGGTAGAGCATGACAAGACCGGCCGACTCCTGGGCAAGTGCCATGTCGACGACAGCCAGCCCCTTCGGCTCCCATGCGTACAAACCCTGCGGATCAAGCACAGTGACCGCTCCTCCTCGTGTTCGTACGTCTCAACGCGCCCTGGAGCAAGGGCATTCCCGCCGGTACGCCTGATCAGCCATCTCTTATGCCCTTTTCATTGGGCGACGCCGGTGACTGATACCCGCAGAGGGGGACTGCGGGGCTTTTTCAGGGGCGCGGGGCTGGATCGATTTGCGGCTCCGCCGCGTGGGCACGACAAGCTCCCACCGGCTTGCAGACGAACGACGGGCCCGGGCAACGCTGAAGGGCCGCACCTCGAAAGGTACGGCCCTTCAGTTACCGGCTAAGCCTCAGCGAGCTGAGGGCACGCCCTCTGGGGGAGTTCAGCTCTGGCCCCCGGCCAGCTTCTCGCGGAGAGCGGCCAGCGCCTCGTCGGACGCCAGCGCACCGGAGGTGTCCGCACCCTCGGAGGAGTACGAACCGCCACCGCTCGCGGCCGGAGCCGCACCCGCAGCGTCGCCGCCCTCGGCCGCAGCAGCGGCGTCGGCCTCGCGGGACTTGATGACCTGCTGCTGGTGCTGCTCGAAGCGGGTCTGCGCCTCGGCGTACTGGTGCTCCCACGCCTCGCGCTGGGTCTCGTAGCCCTCGAGCCAGTCGTTGGTCTCGGGGTCGAAGCCCTCGGGGTAGATGTAGTTGCCCTGGTCGTCGTACGAGGCAGCCATGCCGTACAGGGTCGGGTCGAACTCGACCGAGGCCGGGTCGGCACCGAAGGACTCGTTGGCCTGCTTCAGCGAGAGGCTGATGCGACGGCGCTCGAGGTCGATGTCGATGACCTTGACGAAGATCTCGTCGTTGACCTGGACGACCTGCTCCGGGATCTCCACGTGGCGCTCGGCCAGCTCGGAGATGTGGACCAGACCCTCGATGCCCTCGTCCACGCGGACGAACGCACCGAACGGAACCAGCTTCGTGACCTTGCCGGGCACGACCTGACCGATCTGGTGCGTGCGGGCGAACTGCTGCCACGGGTCTTCCTGGGTCGCCTTCAGCGACAGGGAGACACGCTCGCGGTCCATGTCGACGTCGAGGACCTCGACGGTGACTTCCTGGCCGACCTCGACAACCTCGGAGGGGTGGTCGATGTGCTTCCAGGACAGCTCGGAGACGTGGACCAGACCGTCGACGCCACCCAGGTCCACGAAGGCACCGAAGTTGACGATCGAGGAGACCACGCCGGAGCGGACCTGACCCTTCTGGAGGGTCGTGAGGAACGTCTGGCGGACCTCGGACTGGGTCTGCTCCAGCCAGGCACGGCGGGACAGGACCACGTTGTTGCGGTTCTTGTCCAGCTCGATGATCTTCGCCTCGAGCTCCTTGCCCACGTAGGGCTGGAGGTCGCGGACGCGGCGCATCTCGACGAGGGAGGCCGGCAGGAAGCCACGGAGGCCGATGTCGAGGATGAGACCACCCTTGACGACCTCGATGACGGTACCGGTGACGATGCCGTCCTCTTCCTTGATCTTCTCGATGGTGCCCCAGGCGCGCTCGTACTGGGCGCGCTTCTTCGAGAGGATCAGGCGGCCTTCCTTGTCCTCCTTCTGGAGAACAAGGGCTTCGATCTCGTCACCGACGGCGACGACCTCGTTCGGGTCGACGTCGTGCTTGATCGAGAGCTCGCGGCTCGGGATGACACCTTCGGTCTTGTAACCGATGTCGAGCAGGACCTCGTCCCGGTCGACCTTCACGATGACGCCGTCGACGATGTCGCCGTCGTTGAAGTACTTGATCGTCTCGTCGATCGCGGCGAGGAAGGCTTCCTCGTTACCGATGTCGTTGACCGCAACCTGCGGGGTGGTGGCGGTGGTCTCGGTGCTGCTCGTCATGTGGGAAAGGGCTCCGGTACGGACATTGAAGTCGTAGGTACTGCTACGCCGGGAGCCCGTATCGCTCTGAAGAAGCCGGACAGCCAAGGAAGCGCCCCAACAGATAACTGGAGAACCAGATACTGGTGATGGCGCCTCGACAACCGAGGGGACATACAACAGATGCGAGCGCAGCCTGCTACGTCTGAGGTGCGCAGGCCCGCAGCGCAACTTGTAGCATACGGGGGCAGCCGGACAGGGTCAATGCGCGAAGGCGCACACCCGGGGCGGATCGCCGCATACCCGGCACAAGAACTGTCTCTGGAGGCCACGCAGGCCTGAGAGACCTCTTCCGCGACACCGCCGAGAGGCCGACTGCGCCATAAGGGTGACGGAAGACTACGACGAGGGAGCCGATCATCCAAGAGCCCGTATCTTCCGATTCCGCGTTCGAGCCGGAAGCCACCCGACGCGCGTCCGACGTCACGGAGAGCGCCCGCGCCAACCGGGGCTGGTGGGACCGGAACGCGGACGAGTACCAGGTCGAGCACGGCACGTTCCTCGGCGACGACCGTTTCGTGTGGGGCCCCGAGGGCCTCGACGAGGTGGAGGCGGAGCTGCTCGGCCCGCCGGATGAGCTCAAGGGCAGGGACGTCCTGGAGATCGGCGCCGGTGCGGCCCAGTGCGCCCGCTGGCTGGCCGCGCAGGGTGCCCGCCCGGTCGCCCTGGACATCTCGCACCGCCAGCTGCAGCACGCGCTGCGCATCGGCAAAACGTTCCCTCTGGTGTGTGCCGACGCGGGTGCGCTGCCCTTCGCGGACGGTTCCTTCGACCTGGCGTGCTCGGCGTACGGGGCGCTGCCGTTCGTGGCCGATCCGGTGCGGGTCCTCACGGAGGTGCGGCGGG
The DNA here is from genome assembly GCF_021261325.1 of Streptomyces guryensis. GTDB lineage: Bacteria > Actinomycetota > Actinomycetes > Streptomycetales > Streptomycetaceae > Streptomyces > Streptomyces guryensis. Next base: position 134,729 of record NZ_JAJSBI010000004.1, read on the forward strand.
TGCTGCGCCCGGGCGGGCGTTTCGTCTTCTCGGTGACCCACCCGATCCGCTGGGCGTTCCCGGACGAGCCGGGCCCGGAGGGGCTGTCCGTCTCCGCCTCCTACTTCGACCGCACTCCCTATGTCGAGCAGAACGAGGAGGGCCGCGCGGTCTACGTCGAGCACCACAGGACGCTCGGCGACCGGGTCCGGGACGTCGTCGCGTCGGGTTTCCGGCTGGTGGACCTGGTCGAGCCGGAGTGGCCGGCCTGGAACACCTCCGAGTGGGGCGGCTGGTCGCCGCTGCGCGGGAATCTCATCCCGGGGACGGCGATCTTCGTGTGCGTACGAGACTGAGTGCGTGATCCGTTACGACGCCCTGGACGCGCTGCCCGTACGCGGTGCGCTGCCCGCTCTGAGCGACGCGCTGGAGGGGCACGGCACCGCCGTTCTGGTGGCGCCGCCCGGCACCGGCAAGACGACGCTGGTGCCGCTGGCGCTCGCCGGGCTGCTCGGGGACGGGCCCGCGCGCCGCGTCGTCGTGGCCGAACCTCGCCGCATCGCCGCCCGCGCCGCCGCCCGGCGGATGGCGTGGCTGCTGGGCGAGAGGGCCGGCGACAGCGTCGGGTACACCGTGCGCGGCGAGCGGGTCGTCGGGCCACGCACGCGCGTGGAGGTCATGACGACCGGTGTGCTGCTGCAGCGGCTGCAGCGCGACCAGGAGCTGGCCGGTGTGGACGTGGTCGTGCTCGACGAGTGCCACGAGCGGCACCTGGACGCGGACACCGCGGCGGCCTTCCTGTGGGACGTGCGGGAGACGCTGCGGCCGGAGCTGCGGCTGGTGGCCGCGTCGGCGACGACCGACGCGGCCGGGTGGGCGCGGCTGCTGGGCGGGGCGCCCGTGGTCGAGGCCGAGGGCGTCTCGCACCCTGTGGAGGTGGTCTGGTCTCCGCCGGCCCGTCCGGTACGGCCGCCGCACGGCATGCGGGTCGACCCGGCGCTGCTGACGCATGTGGCGTCGGTGGTGCGGCGGGCGCTGACCGAGCGGGACGGGGACGTGCTGTGCTTCCTGCCGGGCGTGGGCGAGATCGCGCGCGTGGCGGGACAGTTGGGGGACCTGGGCGGCGTCGAGGTGCTGCAGGTGCACGGGCGGGCACCCGCCGCCGTGCAGGACGCCGTGCTGCTTCCCGGCCGGCGGCGCCGGATCGTGCTTGCGACGTCGGTGGCCGAGTCGTCGCTGACGGTTCCGGGGGTGCGGGTGGTCGTCGACTCGGGGCTGGCGCGGGAGCCCCGAGTCGACCATGCGCGCGGACTGAGTGCGCTGACGACGGTACGGGCTTCGCAGGCTGCGGGGCGGCAGCGGGCGGGGCGGGCCGGACGTGAGGCGCCGGGGGCGGTGTACCGGTGCTGGACGGAGGCCGAGGACGCCCGTCTGCCGCGTTTCCCCGCGCCGGAGATCAAGCTGGCCGACCTGACGGCGTTCGCCCTGCAGACGGCGTGCTGGGGCGATCCGGAGGCGTCCGGGCTGGCGCTGCTGGATCCGCCGCCGGTCGGGGCGATGGCGGCGGCGCGGGAGGTCCTTGCGGCCATCGGGGCGGTGGACTCGGACGGCCGGGCCGTGGAACGGGGCGCCGCGCTGGCCCGGATCGGGGTGCATCCGCGGTTGGGGCGGGCGCTGCTGGACACGGGCGGCGAGGCTGCCGAGGTGGTGGCCCTGCTCACCGAGGAGGCGCCGCGTGAGTACGGCGACGATCTGGCCGCCGCTCTGCGCGCCGCGCGACGCGGCGGTGATGCGTACGCTGCGCGGTGGCGGACGGAGGTGCGGCGCCTGCGGGCCGTCGCGAAGGAGTTCGCGCGGCCATCGGCCAAGGAGTCCGTGCCGGGGACGGGAGACCCCGATGCCTCTCCCGGCGCGGCCGCCGTGTCTCCTGGACCGGAGGAACCGCAGCGCCTGCGGCCCACCGCCAAGCAGTCAACGCGGCCGACGCCCGGGGGATCCGTTCCGGCGGCCGGAGGCACCGACGCCCCGCCCGGGTCCGCGGGCAGCGACGCGGCCGCCGTGCCTCCTCGACCGGAGGAACCGCAGCGCCGGCGGCCTGCCGCCAAGGAACTCGCGCAGCCATCGGTCAGGGGGCCTGTCCCGGGGACGGTAAGCGCCACCGCCCCGCCCAGGGCCACGGGCAGCGACGCGGCCGCCGTGCCTCCTGGGCCCGGCTCGGCCGCCCGCGCCGCCCCGCCGAGGGCGGGCGGACGGGCAGGCGACGGCGACGAACGCCTCGTCGGTCTGGTGGCGGCCCTCGCCTTCCCCGAGCGTGTCGCCAAGGCCGGCGGCGGCTCCTTCCTCATGGCCTCCGGCACCCGCGCCGAACTCCGCGACGGCAGCCCCCTGCGCGGTGCCCCGTGGATCGCGGTGGCCGTTGCGGACCGACCCGTGGGCAAGGGACACGCGCGCGTGCAGCTCGCCGCCGCGGTCGACGAGGACATGGCCCGGTCCGCGGCGGCCCCGCTGTACTCCGAGGGGCCGGAAGTCCACTGGGCGGACGGGGACGTCGTGGCACGGCGGGTGGAGCGGCTGGGGGCGATCGAGCTCGCGGTGCGGCCCTTGAAGGACGCCGACCCCGTACTCGTACGCACCGCGCTTCTCGAAGGGCTGCGGCAGGAAGGGTTCGGGCTGTTGCGGTGGTCGCCCGACGCGCTGGTGCTGCGGCAGCGGCTGGCGTTCCTGCGTCTGCACCTCGGGGGGCCGTGGCCGGACGTGTCCGACGATGCGCTCCACGCGCGCGTGGACGAGTGGCTGGAGCCCGAGCTGAGCCGGGCCCGGCGGCGGGCCGACCTCGCGCGGATCGACGCCGGCCAGGCACTCGACCGGCTGTTGCCCTGGGCCTCGGGGCAGGCGGGGCGGCTCGACGAACTCGCCCCGGAGAGGATCGCCGTCCCCAGTGGGTCCAGGATCCGGATCGACTACGGCAACCCGGAACAGCCGGTGCTCGCCGTGAAGTTGCAGGAGATGTTCGGGCTGCACGAGTCGCCGGCCGTCGCGGGGGTGCCGCTGCTGGTGCATCTGCTCTCCCCCGCCGGCCGCCCGGCCGCCGTCACGGCCGACCTCGCCTCCTTCTGGAGGGACGGCTACAAGAGCGTACGGGCGGAGCTGCGCGGCCGGTATCCGAAGCATCCGTGGCCCGAGGATCCCGCCGGCGCGGAGCCGACGCGGCACACCAACGCGCGGCTCAGGCGGTGACCGGTTCCGGCGTGGTGGGCTGTGCCGGTTCCGGGTCGCCGGGGCGGCGGCTGCGGGCCTCCAGCCACAGGGACAGGGCGAGCAGCAGGACGCCGAGGGTCAGGAAGCCCCAGGGCAGGTAGGACGTCATCAGCAGGACCAGGGTGCGGTTGGACTTGACCAGGGCGACGGTGTGCCTGATGTAGTCCTCGCGCATCTTGACGTGGCCGGCGAAGGCCGTGACCTTCTCCCTGCCGCCCAGGAGCGTGCCGCCGCGCAGTTCCTCCTTGTGGATCTCCTCGCCGTACACCGGGGCTCCGGTGACGGGCTCGACCCAGAACCTGCGGACCGTGGTGTACCAGCGGGTGGTGCCGGTCCTGGCCACCGACTCGGGGGTGATGCCCTGGACCGGCATGGTCCTGGGGAACTCGACCTTGGTCCAGGGGATGGTCTGCTCGAAGTAGTAGACCTTCAGGCCGCGGAAGGTCCGGGTGTCCTTGTAGTGGATGGGGTTGGTGGTTCGGGTCTGGGCGTCGAAGTACTCGTAGTCCCGTTTCTGGGTCAGGAAGGGCCACTTGAACTCGATGCCGGTCCGCTTCACCGGGTCGCCGTCGACCATCTCGCCGGTGGCGTGGACCGGGGCCTGGCTGTGGGCGTCGAAGATATAGCGCTCGGGGATCCGGGAGACCATCTTGCCGTCGGGTCCCTGGACGTAGGAGAGACCGTCCCAGACGACGACGTCCCGGCCTGCCGTCTTCTCGATCTCCTTGGCGGCCTCCACGTTGCCCTTGAGGGTCTGCACGATGGTGACCTCGGGGACGGTGCGGGCCTTCATGGTGCCGTAGTCGAGGAGAGTCGCGTTCTTCGCCTCCAGGACCATGTCCTGGTACTGGTTGGCCGGGATCTTGGCCAGGCGCGGGAAGGCGTACCAGCGCAGCAGCGGGGACAGCGCCGCGAAGAACACGGCGAAGGCGAGCAGGACCAGACTGGCCTTGCGGCGCATCTCGGCCTCCCTCCCGGGCGGTTACGGGTGTGCGGGCACCGTCGTGAGCAGCGGTTTCGGGGACGTCTTGCCCGTGGGACTGCCCATGGCCGTGATCGTGAGGACCAGCGCCAGGGCGAGGACGAGACCGGTCGCGGCGGCGATCAGGGCGCGCATGCCTGCCTCCCGGGAGACGGGAACACGGACGGGGACACGGACGGGGACACACGGACAGGGACACACGGACGGGAACTGATACATCGTCAGGTCCGGCACGGTAGCAACGGGTGGGCGAGATGAGAACACGTTGCACACACAACGACGGCGGCGGCGCCCTCTGTGTGAGGTGCGCCGCCGCCGTCGTACGGAGGATGCGGGGAACTACGTGGAGGGGCTGGGTGACGGGCTGGGGCTCGCCGAGGAGCCGGCCGCCGCGACCGTCAGCTGGATGTTCAGGGTCGCGCCGCCCGCGGTGGTGATGCGGAGGATGAAGTTGCCGGCGGTGTCGTCGGCATACAGCTTCGGCAGCGTCAGCAGGCCCTTGGCGTCCGTCGTCAGGCCCGTCAGGGTGCGGACGGTCTTGCCGTCGGCGTCCTTGAAGTAGGGGCCCTTGTCGTTCTCGGTCGGGTCGAGCACCGACTTGATCAGGGTTGCGGTGACCGCGACCTTGTCCGCGACGGCACCCTTGTAGGTGGCCTTCACCTCGGCCTGGTCGGCGAACTCGCCGCCCGGGGTGCAGGTCAGCGCGGTGTCGCTGGTGCGCACGACGCTGTCGGCGACCCGCTCGGTGACGGTGGCGGTGTAGTCGAGACCGGTGAGCACGCGACCCACGACCGTGGCGCGGACGGTGAGGTCGCCGGTCTTCTCGCCCGCCTGCAGGGTGGGGGCGACGGCCACGCCGGAGCTGTTGGTGACGACCGTGGCGACGGACTCGCCCCCGGTGAAGGTGGTGTCGGTGTCGCCGACGACGGTGAAGCGGACCCTGACCTTGCCGACCGCCTTGCCGGACTTGGTCACGGCCTTGGTGCTGATCTTCTTGGTGAACGCGTCGCCGGCCATCGCGGTCAGCTTCGCGGTGCCCGCGTCCGCCAGGTGGTCCACAGTGTCGGTGGGGGTGGGCGACGGGCTGCTCGGCGGGCTGGGAGTGCCGGGCGTGCCTGGTGTGCCGGACGGCGGTGGAGTGGGGCTCGGGGAGCCGGTGCTCGGCGGCGTCGGCTTGGCGGGCGGCGTGGGCGACGGTTCGGGGTTGGCCTTCTGGTGGTCGTCGCTGCGGCCCGAGGGGACGCTGCCGGTGCCGTTGGGGATCTCGTGGGTGCCCTTGCGGTAGTACTCCAGCCAGGACAGGACGGTGTGCAGGTAGTCCTGGGAGTTGTTGTAGCTGAGGATCGCCTGGTTGAGGTCGGCCGGGACGGACAGGTCCCAGCCGTTGCGGCACAGATAGTGGCCGGCGGCCAGGGCGGCGTCGTAGACGTTGTTGGGGTCCTTGACCCCGTCGCCGTTGCCGTCGCGGCCCGCCCACGCCCAGGTGGAGGGGATGAACTGCATGGGGCCGACGGCCTGGTCGTAGCTGCTGTTGCCGTCGTACTTGCCGCCGTCGGTGTCCTTGATCAGCGCGAAGCCGTTGCCGTCGAGCTCCGGGCCGAGGATCGGGGTGATCGTGGTGCCGTCGGCGTTGACGCGGCCGCCGCGGGCCTGGCCCGACTCGACCTTGCCGATCGCGGCGAGCAGCTGCCAGGGCAGGTTGCAGCCGGGCTTGGAGGAGCGCAGCTCGGCCTCGGCCTTCTTGTAGGCGTCGAGGACGGTCGCGGGGATGCCCGCCTCGGCCGCGCCCTGCGCCACGGGGGTGCTGGTGGCGCCTGCGGTCGGCGCGGGGTTCGGGCTGTTGAGCGGCGGAAGGTCGGTGTAGTACGGCGAGTTGCCGGTCGCCGCACCGTCGCCCGCGGTCGCGTCGGGTGCGGGCTTGGCCTCCGAGGCGGTCTGTCTGCCGTGGTCGTCGACGGTGACCCCCGGAGCCTGGGACGCGGACAGGGCAGCGACCGCGGCCGCTGCCACGGCTGTGGTTGCCGCTCCCTTGCGCAGCCTCATGCCGAATTGCGCCGCCATAGAGTGAACCCCTCCCGTGGACGCACCAACGTCCGTCTTCGTCTGCCCGGCGCGTACCGCGCCCGCCCTGTTGTGACGATCGACCCGGCGTGCGGGTTGCCCTCGGATCGCTCTCTTGTCTGTGTCGAGCCCCTGTCGAGTTGCCTTGTTCATCTGTTCGACCGTGCCGCCGAGCACGGTGACCCAGGCGACCCTACGACAACTTGCTTTCCACGGGGACCCGTTCGTGCCCGATATTCACCGGTTGGCCATGCGCGAACGGCGCGGAATCGCGGCACGCATACTGGACCGGAGCGATCACCCGGGCCGCCCGCTCGGGCAATGTCCGGCGCGAGGAGCCCAGTTGCCGTTCACCCTGAGCCATGCGGCCGCAGTCCTGCCCGCCGTCCGCGGTGACGGAGCCGGCCGAGGACGGCTGGTTCCGGCCGTCCTCGTGGCCGGCTCCTTCGCACCCGACATGACCTATTACGCGGCAAGTGCGGTACCCGGTGCGATGGAGTTCGGAGAGGTCACGCACTCGTTCCCCGGCGTCTTCACCGTGGACGTGCTGGTGGCCTGGGCGCTGGTCGGGCTGTGGCTGCTGGTGCGGGAGCCGCTGGTGGCACTGCTGCCCCGGCCCTGGCAGCCACGGCCGGCCGCCCTGCTGCGATGCGGGGCGCCACGCGCGCGCATACGGCCGTCCCTGACCTCGTGGTGGTACGTGTCCGCGGCGCTCGGCGCCCTGACGCACGTGGTGTGGGACGCCTTCACACATCACGACCGGTGGGGTGTGCGGCTGATTCCCGTGCTGGGACGGGAGCTGTGGGGGTCTCCCCTGTACTCAAACCTGCAGTACGGGAGTTCGGTGGTGGGCGCGGTGGTGATCGCGGTGTGGGTGACGCGGGCGCTGCGGAGGGCGTCGGCGCCCACGGTCTCGGGTGCGGTCCCCGTGTTGTCGCTGCGGGACCGGTGGTGGGCCTGTGTGGTGATCTGCGGGTGCGCGGGGGTCTGGGCCGTGGAGCGGGCCGTGCGGTGGTGGGCATTCTGGGGCGCGACGGCCAAGCCCTGGGAGCTGATTCCGGCCGTGTGCTTCGGCGCGGGCGCGGGGCTGATGCTCGGGCTGCTGCTCTACGTGGTCGGGGTGCGGGTGTGGCGGCCGGTGCCACCTGCCGGGGAGCCAGAGCGGGTCAGCGTGGAACAGGGCCGTCCGGCCGGTCGGTGAGGGGGCCCGTGGTCACGATGAACACCCTGCCGGTGCGGGCGTGGCTGCGGCGGACACGGACGAGGAGCCCGGTGACGTAACTGCGGCCCAGACCGGCCCACAGCCGCCAGACGGGCGGCTCCGCGTGCCCCGTACCGCGCCGGGGCAGCCGACGCCGGAGGTCCGCTGCCGTACGGCGCAGGACGACGGCGAGGTCGGTGGGGATGCGGGCGGTGCTTGCACGAGCGGCGAAGGCCGGCACCGGTGCGGGTGGCACGGCGGGCGCCGTCTCGGCACTCGCCTGCGCTCTCGCCGGTCGGCGGTTGAGCATGCGTATACCCATGCCCGCATCCTTACGGTGCGAAGGCGGTGGCGGCCTTCCCGCGGGGGCCACCTGAGTGACGGTTCCCTGCGGGGCATGAGGGGTGCGGCAGGGCCTCTTGCCCAGAGGATTCGCCCCTGCGCGACGGGTTCGGCCGCGCCCTGAAGGGGCGCGGGACTGTGTCGGTATGCGGCTCCGCCCCGTGGGCGCGACCAGCCAGAACGCGCCCGCAGACACTCGACAACTCCCTGCCCGGAGGACTTACCCCCGGCCGGAGAGCCGGCTCGCCGCCCGGCCGATCAGCACCGAACCCCCGCCCCACCGCCGGAGGCTAATGCGCCGCCGACTCCCAGTCGGAGCCCACCCCCACCGAGACACCCAGCGGCACCCTCAGGCGCACGGCGTCGGCCATTTCACGGCGGACGATCTCCTCCGCCGCTCCACGCTCACCGGGAGCGATCTCCAGGACGACTTCGTCGTGGACCTGCAGGAGCATCCGCGAGGTCAGGCCCGCCGCCCGCAGCGCGTCGTCCACCTTGAGCATGGCGATCTTCACGATGTCCGCGGCGGTGCCCTGGATGGGCGCGTTCAGGGCCATGCGCTCGGCCGCCTCGCGGCGCTGACGGTTGTCGCTGTTGAGGTCGGGCAGATAGCGGCGGCGGCCGAAGAGGGTCGCCGTGTAGCCCGTCGCCCGCGCCTCGTCGACGGCCCGGCGCAGGTAGTCCCGGACGCCGCCGAACCGCTCGAAGTACGTGTCCATCAGGACCCGGGCCTCGCCCGCGTCGATGTTCAGCTGCTGGGACAGGCCGAAGGCCGACAGACCGTACGCCAGGCCGTACGACATGGCCTTGATCTTGCGGCGCATCTCCGCGTCGACGTGCTCCCGGTCGACCGAGAAGACCTGCGCCGCGACCGTGTTGTGCAGGTCCTCGCCGGAGGTGAACGCCTCGATGAGGCCCTCGTCCTCGGAGAGGTGCGCCATCACGCGCAGTTCGATCTGGCTGTAGTCGGCCGTCATCAGGGACTCGAAGCCCTCGCCGACGACGAAGCCGCGGCGGATGGCCCGGCCCTCGTCGGTGCGGACGGGGATGTTCTGCAGGTTCGGGTCGGTGGAGGAGAGGCGGCCGGTCGCGGCGACCGTCTGGTTGAAGGTGGTGTGGATGCGGCCGTCGGTGGCGATCGTCTTGATCAGGCCCTCGACGGTGACCCGCAGCTTGGCCTGCTCACGGTGGCGGAGCATGACGACCGGCAGTTCGTTGTCCGTCTGGGTGGCCAGCCAGGCCAGGGCGTCGGCGTCCGTGGTGTAGCCGGTCTTGGTCTTCTTCGTCCTCGGCAGGCCCAGCTCGCCGAAGAGGACCTCCTGGAGCTGCTTGGGCGAGCCCAGGTTGAACTCGTGGCCCGCCGCCGCGTGCGCCTCCTTCACCGCCTGCTGCACGGCGCCCGCGAACATCTGCTCCATGGCCTCCAGATGGGCCCGGTCGGCGGCGATGCCGTGCCGCTCCATGCGGGCGAGCAGGATCGAGGTCGGCAGCTCCATGTCGCGCAGCAGATCCGCGGCGCCGACCTCCTCCAGACGGCCCCGGAACGCCTCACCGAGGTCGAGGATCACGCGGGCCTGCACCATGAGCGCCTCGGCCTCGGCGCCGTCGTCGGCGCCGAAGGCGAGCTGGCCGTCGGCCGCGGCGGCGGGGGCCAGCTCACGGCCCAGGTACTCCAGGGACAGCGCGTCCAGGTCGAAGGAGCGGCGGCCGGGCTTGACCAGGTAGGCGGCCAGGGCGGTGTCCATCGAGACACCGGCGACGGACCAGCCGTGCTCGGCGAAGACCCGCATGGCGCCCTTGGCGTTGTGCAGGACCTTGGGGCGGTCCTCGGCGGCCAGCCAGGCGGTCCACGCGTTCTCGTCGGCCTCGTCCAGCTGGGACGGGTCGAACCAGGCGGCCGGCCCCTCGGCGGCGGCGATCGCGACCTCCGCGACCGAGCCGGTGCCCAGCGCCCAGGTGCCGACCGTGGCCACGCCGAGCACCCGGGTGCCGTGCTCGGTGAGCCAGCCGGCCAGCTCGCCCGTGCCCAGCACCGTCCCGTCCAGCTCCACACCCGGGGCCACCGGCGTCGCCTCGGCCTCCTCGCCGCCCGGGTCCACGGCGAGCAGCCGCTCGCGCAGCGAGGGATTCCTGATCTCCAGGGTGTCCAGGACCATGGCGACGGCCGTGCGGTCGTACGGGGCGCGCTCCAGGTCGGCGACCGCCTTGGGCAGCTCGACCGTGCGCACCATCTCGGTCAGGCGGCGGTTGAGCTTGACCGCCTCCAGGTGCTCGCGCAGGTTCTGCCCGGCCTTGCCCTTGACCTCCTCGACGCGCTCGACGAGCTCCGCGAACGAACCGAACTGGTTGATCCACTTCGCGGCGGTCTTCTCGCCGACCCCGGGGATGCCCGGCAGGTTGTCGGACGGGTCACCGCGCAGCGCCGCGAAGTCGGGATACTGCGCGGGCGTCAGCCCGTACTTCTCGAACACCTTCTCCGGGGTGAACCGGGTCAGCTCGGAGACGCCCTTCGTCGGGTACAGCACCGTCGTGTGCTCGCTGACCAGCTGGAAGGAGTCGCGGTCGCCGGTGACGATCAGCACCTCGAAGCCCGCTGCCTCCGCCTGGGTGGCGAGGGTGGCGATGATGTCGTCCGCCTCGAAGCCGTCGACCGCGAACCGCGACGCGTGCATCGCGTCGAGGAGCTCGCCGATCAGCTCGACCTGACCCTTGAACTCGTCCGGGGTCTTGGAGCGGTTCGCCTTGTACTCGGTGAACTCCTCGGAGCGCCAGGTCTTGCGGGAGACGTCGAAGGCCACCGCGAAGTGCGTGGGCTCCTCGTCGCGCAGGGTGTTGGCGAGCATCGACGCGAAGCCGTAGATCGCGTTCGTCGGCTGGCCCGTCGCGGTCGTGAAGTTCTCCGCGGGCAGCGCGAAGAACGCGCGGTAGGCCAGCGAGTGCCCGTCCATGAGCATGAGGCGGGGCCGCTTGCCGCCGGAGGTCGTCTCGGTCTTCTTCGATGCTGTCTCTGCCACGTCCCCGATCCTGCCACGCCCCACTGACACTCAGACCTCCGCACGCCTGACGCCCACTCCCCGCACGCCCTGGCACCCTCGTTGTCAGCAGCCCGTGCGAGGATCGAAGTGGTAGCTCGCAGGTGTCTGTGAAGGAGAGTGCGCGATGGCGACGAAGCCGCCCAAGGGTGATCCGGTCCAGGACGCGCCGCAGGTCGCCGGGCCCAAGCACGCGGCGGCGGGGCTGCCGGCCATCGGGCACACCCTGCGCATCGCCCAGCAGCAGATGGGCGTGAAGCGGACCGCGCTGACGCTGCTGCGCGTCAACCAGAAGGACGGCTTCGACTGCCCGGGGTGCGCCTGGCCGGAGCCGGACCACCGGCACAAGGCGGAGTTCTGCGAGAACGGCGCGAAGGCGGTCGCCGAGGAGGCCACCCTGCGCCGGGTCACCCCGGAGTTCTTCGCCGCGCACCCCGTCGCCGACCTCGCCACCCGCAGCGGCTACTGGCTGGGCCAGCAGGGCCGGCTCACCCACCCCATGCACCTGCCCGAAGGGGGCACCCACTACGAGCCGGTGAGCTGGGAGCGCGCCTTCGACATCGTCGCCGAGGAGCTCGCCGCCCTCGGCTCCCCCGACGAGGCGCTCTTCTACACCTCGGGCCGCACCAGCAACGAAGCGGCCTTCCTCTACCAGTTGTTCGCCCGGCAGCTCGGCACGAACAACCTGCCCGACTGCTCCAACATGTGCCACGAGTCGTCCGGTTCGGCACTGTCGGAGACGATCGGCATCGGCAAGGGCAGCGTCCTGCTGGAGGACCTCTACAAGGCCGACCTGATCATCGTCGCCGGCCAGAACCCGGGCACCAACCACCCGCGCATGCTCTCCGCCCTGGAGAAGGCCAAGGCCAACGGCGCCAAGATCATCAGCGTCAATCCGCTGCCCGAGGCCGGCCTGGAGCGGTTCAAGAACCCGCAGACCCCGCAGGGCATGCTCAAGGGCGCCGCCCTCAACGACCTCTTCCTGCAGATCCGCATCGGCGGCGACCAGGCCCTCTTCCGCCTCCTGAACAAGCTCGTCCTGGAGACGCAGGACGCGGTCGACGAGGAGTTCGTACGCGAACACACCCACGGCTACGAGGAGTTCGCCACGGCCGCGAAGGCCGCCGACTGGGACGAGACCCTGACCGCGACCGGTCTCACGCGCGCGGAGATCGACCGCGCCCTGAAGATGGTCCTCGCCTCGAAGCGCACCATCGTGTGCTGGGCAATGGGCCTGACCCAGCACAAGCACTCCGTGCCGACCATCCGCGAGGTGGTCAACTTCCTCCTCCTGCGCGGCAACATCGGCCGCCCGGGCGCGGGCGTGTGCCCGGTGCGCGGCCACTCGAACGTGCAGGGCGACCGGACGATGGGCATCTTCGAGCGCCCCGCCCCCGCCTTCCTGGACGCCCTGGAGAAGGAGTTCGGCTTCGCCCCGCCGCGCGAGCACGGCTACGACGTCGTCCAGGCCATCCGCGCCCTCCGGGACGGCCGGGCGAAGGTGTTCTTCGCGATGGGCGGCAACTTCGTGTCCGCCTCCCCCGACACCGAGGTCACCGAGGCGGCCATGCGGCGCGCCCGCCTCACGGTGCACGTGTCGACCAAGCTCAACCGCTCGCACGCGGTCACGGGCGCGTGTGCCCTGATCCTGCCCACCCTGGGACGCACGGAGCGTGACCTGCAGGGCAGCGGTGAGCAGTTCGTGACCGTCGAGGACTCCATGGGCATGGTGCACGCCTCCCGCGGCCGCCTGGAGCCCGCGAGCACCCACCTGCTGTCGGAACCGGCGATCGTCTGCCGCCTGGCCCGCCGTGTGCTCGGCGAGGAGAGCACGGTGCCGTGGGAGGAGTTCGAGAAGGACTACGCCACCGTCCGCGACCGCATCGCCCGCGTGGTCCCCGGCTTCGAGGACTTCAACGCGCGCGTGGCGCACCCCGGAGGCTTCACCCTCCCGCACGCCCCGCGCGACGAGCGCCGCTTCCCGACGGCGACGGGCAAGGCGAACTTCACGGCGGCCCCCGTCGAGTACCCGGAGCTGCCCGAGGGTCGCCTGCTGCTGCAGACACTGCGCTCGCACGACCAGTACAACACCACCATCTACGGCCTCGACGACCGCTACCGCGGCATCAAGAACGGCCGCCGGGTCGTCCTGGTCAACCCCGAGGACGCACGGACACTCGGCGTCACCGACGGGTCGTACGTCGACCTGGTCGGCGAGTGGAAGGACGGCGTCGAACGCAGGGCGCCCGGCTTCCGCGTCGTGCACTACCCGACGGCACGCGGCTGCGCGGCCGCCTACTACCCCGAGACCAACGTCCTGGTCCCCCTGGACTCCACCGCGGACACCAGCAACACCCCGGCCAGCAAGTCCGTCGTCGTACGTCTGGAACAATCGACAGCCGACTGAGCGTTTGCTCAGGCAGGCTGGACGAGCGATCAGGACGAACGGAGCCGGACCATGGGCGAGCAGCAGTACGTGAAGTTCCCGCAGGAGGTCATCGACGAGTACGCCGCACTCGGCGTCGACCTCCCCGCCCTCTTCTCCGCCGGCCACCTCGGCACCCGCATGGGCGTGGAGATCCTCGAAGCCTCCGCGGACCGCGTCGTCGGCACCATGCCCGTCGAGGGCAACACCCAGCCCTACGGCCTCCTGCACGGCGGCGCCTCCGCCGTCCTCGCCGAGACCCTCGGCTCCGTCGGCTCCATGCTCCACGGCGGCAGCTCCAAGATCGCGGTCGGCGTCGACCTCAACTGCACCCACCACCGCGGCGTACGCTCCGGCCTCGTCACCGGCGTGGCCACCCCCGTCCACCGCGGCCGCTCCACCGCCACGTACGAGATCGCGATCAGCGACGAAGAGGGACGGCGCGTGTGCAGCGCCCGCCTGACCTGCCTGCTGCGGGAAGTGCAACTGCCCGCCGCGGACTGACACACCGCCACCTTTCTCCCACCGGGCACTGTCCGGCCGCCTCAGCCGCGCCTACCGTTTCCCCATGAGGCCCCGGACATGAGCGGCATCGGCCCCGTCGAACCCGCCGGCCACGTCGAGGCGCACACCGAAGACGACTCCGACGCCCGCCCGGACGCACCGCAACCCGACGTCATCGGCACCGACTCGCCCCGCCTGACCGACCGTTGGCACACGCTGACCCCGCGCACCCGCACCACCGTGCTCGCGACGGCCGCGGCCACCCTGGCCGCGGCCGTGTGGCTCCTGGCCGCACCGCCCCCGACCACACCGCCGAAAGAGCCGTCCACACCGTGGCCCTCGACCACAACGGCCTTCCACTACAAGGGAGTTGCCGACCCTCCTGCCACGGCCTCCACCAGGGACTTCCGCTTCGACGTCTCGGTGCACGACGGACCCCCCGTCACCGTCTGGGACATCAACGCGGCCCCCGCCGGCGTACACACCTCCACCACACCCCCGACCGCCTTCACCGTGCGCGCAGGAACCACACACCACATCACCGTGCGCATCACCGTGACCCACTGCAGCGGGCTCCCCCTCAACGTCAACCTCCCTTTCCTCGACGTAACGCTGCGTAACACGCACGCAATCCAGCACTACAGCTTCATCTTCGGCGACCGCTACTCGCGCGACCTCTCCGAGCTCCTCCACACGGCCTGCGACGCCACCCGGGCCCTCCCCTCGCCCCACGTCCAACCGGAAGTGCGAGTTCTCACGATGTGGACCCGACGCGTTCCCGCCAAACCGGCCGAGAGTGACCTTCCCCCAAGCTCACCTTCCACCACGTCATAACAAGAAAGTCACAAGCCAGCCCACAGCGATGCCCCCGGCTGACAGACAGGCTTAGAGTCACGCCCAGTCACCGCGCCGCCGGGCGCGTCTGCAGCACGGCCCAGCCCCACCCCAGTACGGCCCGGCGAGACACACGGCAGCCCAGCAGGACTGCCGGCGCCAGGGAGAGGATTCAACGTGCGACACCGTTCTTTGGTCATACTCACCTCCGTGCTCACGACGGGCGCCCTCACGCTGACCGCGTGCGGTTCGCGCAACGACAACAAGGGTGGGGGCAGCAGCGGCAAGACCGAGGTCATCATCGGCGTCGACGCCCCGCTGACCGGCCAGAACTCCGCGACCGGCCTCGGCATCCAGGGTGGCGTCCAGGTAGCCGTCGACGACGCCAACAAGAACAACCTCGTTCCCGGCGTCACGTTCAAGGTCCAGGCACTCGACGACAAGGCCATCCCCGCCAGCGGCCAGCAGAACGCCACCCAGCTCGTCAACAACGACAAGGTGCTCGGCGTCGTCGGCCCGCTGAACTCCGGCGTGGCCACCCAGATGCAGCAGGTCTTCGCCACCGCCAACCTGGTCGAGATCTCGCCGTCCAACACCGCCCCCGAGCTCACCCAGGGCAAGAACTGGCAGACGAAGAAGGTCCGCCCCTTCAAGACCTACTTCCGCACCGCCACCACCGACGCCCTCCAGGGCGGCTTCGCGGCCGACTACGCGTACAACACGCTCAAGAAGAAGAACGTCTTCGTCGTCGACGACAAGCAGACCTACGGCGCCGGCCTGGCCAAACTCTTCACCGCCGGCTTCACCAAGGCCGGCGGCAAGGTCGCCGGCACCGACCACGTCAACACCGGCGACACCGACTTCTCCGCCCTCGTCACCAAGATCAAGAACTCCAAGGCCGACCTGGTCTACTACGGCGGCCAGTACGACGAGTCCGAGAAGCTCACCAAGCAGCTCAAGGACGGCGGCGCCAAGGTCCCGCTCTTCGGCGGCGACGGCATGTTCAGCGACACCTACATCCAGACCGCCGGCAAGACCGCCGAAGGCGACCTCGCCACCTCCGTCGGCCAGCCCGTCGACACCCTCGCCTCCGCCCAGGACTTCATCAAGAAGTACAAGGCAGCCGGCCTCAAGGGCGACTACGGCACCTACGGCGGCTACTCCTACGACGCCGCCACCGCCATCATCAAGGCCATCGGCAACGTCGTGAAGGACGGCAAGATCCCCTCCGACGCCCGCGCCCAGATCGTCGACCAGGTCGGCAAGACCAAGTTCGACGGCGTCGCCGGCCCCGTCGCCTTCGACCAGTACGGCGACACCACCAACAAGCAGCTGACCGTCTACCAGGTCACCAACGGCAAGTGGAAGGCCGTCAAGAGCGGCACCTTCAACGGCTGATCCACAGCCCGAACCGCCGCTAGCACCACCCCAGGGCCGCGCGGCCGACCACACGTCACCCGCGCGGCCCGTTCCACGCCCCTGCTCACTCCCCACCACATGGAGGCCATGCGGTGCACACCCTGCCGCAGCAGCTGGCCAACGGGCTGTTCCTCGGCTCGATGTACGGGCTGATCGCCATCGGCTACACGATGGTGTACGGCATCGTCCAGCTCATCAACTTCGCCCATGGCGAGATCTTCATGACCGGCGGCTTCGGCGCGCTCACGGTCTACCTCTACGTCCTGCCCGACGGCACATCCATGTGGATAGCCCTCCCGGCGATGCTCATCGGAGGCGGACTCGTCTCCGTCCTCATCGCCGTCGGAGCGGAACGGTTCGCCTACCGACCACTGCGCGGCGCGCCACGCCTGGCACCCCTCATCACCGCCATCGGCCTCTCCCTCGCACTCCAGCAGGCCGTCTTCAACTGGTACCCGGACGCCAAGACCGACCGCAACTTCCCCCAGCTCGCCTTCGGCCCCTGGCACCTCGGCTCCATCAGCATCCAGAGCGGCTCCGTCTTCGTGATCATCGCCGCCCCCCTCTGCATGGCGGCCCTCGCCTTCTTCGTCCGCCTCTCCCGCACCGGCCGCGCCATGCAGGCCACCGCGCAGGACCCGGACACCGCACAGCTGATGGGCATCGACACCAACCGCATCATCGTCATCGCCTTCGCCATCGGCGGATTCTTCGCCGCGGTCGCCGCCGTCGCATACGGCCTGCGCTACGGACAGATCAAGTACGACATGGGCTTCCAGATGGGCCTCAAAGCCTTCACCGCAGCCGTACTCGGCGGCATCGGCAACATCTACGGCGCCATGATCGGCGGCCTGGTCCTCGGCCTCGCCGAAACCATGGCCACCTCCTACATCGACAACATCCCCGGCATGCAGCAACTCGGCGGCGGCGGCTGGTCCTCCGTCTGGGCCTTCGTCCTCCTCATCCTCGTCCTGCTGTTCAGGCCACAAGGCCTCGTCGGCGAACGCGTAGCGGACAGGGCGTGACCACCATGACAACCACCGCGAAGACCACCCCCACCACACCGGACACCCCGCGCGGCCTCATACCCCTGCCCCAGTCCGCCGCCCGCGTCCTCATCGCCCTCGGCGCCATCGGCACCATCGGCAGCACCTACATGTCCTGGACCTGGACCTCCGACTTCCCCGGAGACCTCACCTACTACGGCTCCCCCGCCGGACTCCAGATCCTCGACCTCGTCGCCGGCGTCCTCACCCTGTTCTACGCCCTCACCCGCTGGAACATACGCGGCCTGAACTGGCTCAACCCCGCAGGCGCCACCGCACCCGTCTTCCTCGCCGCCGCATCCGCCTTCACCGTCAGCTGGTTCAGCGCACTCGCCATCGCCATCGACCTCGGCGGACTCGTCAACCTCGACCCCGGCGCCTACCTCGCCGCCGTCGCCTCCCTGATCGCCATCCTCGGCGCCCTCGCCCTGCCCAGCCCCGGCAACACCGCCAAAGCCTGGGTCAGCAAACCCGACAACATCCCCCCCGCAGGCAAACTCCCCGCCTGGGGCGAACGCCTCGTCATCACCGCCGCCACCGCCGTCGGCCTCATCACCTTCGCCTACGGCATCGGCGTCGACCCCGACGCCAGCGAAACCTTCATCGGCTTCCTGCTGCTCGTCGTATTCGGCTCCTGGGCACTCCTCGCCGCCGGACTCGTCGAACGCTTCTCCGTCCTCAACGCCCGGCACAAAGGATTCGCCACCTCCATGGCCTTCCTCGCCGCCGCGATCTTCCCCTTCGTCGAGAACAACGAACACAACGCCAACCTCGGCGTGAACATCCTCGTCGTCGCCACCGTCGCCCTCGGCCTCAACATCGTCGTCGGCCTCACCGGACTCCTCGACCTCGGATACGTCGCCTTCCTCGGCGTCGGCGCCTACGCCGCAGCCCTCGTCTCCGGCTCCGAGTTCTCCCGCTTCTCCGGCATCCAGTTCCCCTTCTGGGCCGCCATGCTCACCGGCATGGCCGCCTCACTCATCTTCGGCGTCCTCATCGGCGCCCCCACCCTGCGACTGCGCGGCGACTACCTCGCCATCGTCACCCTCGGCTTCGGAGAGATCTTCCGCATCACCGTCAACAACCTCGACGGCACCTCCGGACCCAACATCACCAACGGACCCAACGGCATCTCGATGATCCCCGACCTGGAGATCTTCGGCTTCAACCTCGGCAGCAGCCACACCATCGGCTCCGTCACCATCGGCCGATTCGCCAACTACCTGCTGCTGATGCTGATCATCACCGCCATCGTCGTCCTCGTCTTCAACCGCGCCGCAGACTCCCGCATCGGCCGCTCCTGGATCGCCATCCGCGAAGACGAAACAGCCGCCACCGCCATGGGCATCAACGGCTTCCGCGTCAAACTCATCGCCTTCGCACTCGGCGCCTCACTCGCCGGCCTCGCCGGCACCGTCAGCGCCCACGTCGGCTACAGCGTCAACCCCGCCCCCTACCAGTTCGCCGGCTCCGTACCACCGAACTCCGCGTTCCTCCTCGCCGCCGTCGTCCTCGGCGGCATGGGCACCGTAGGCGGCCCCATCCTCGGCGCCACCCTGCTCTACCTCCTCCCCGAGAAGCTCAGCTTCCTCAAGGAGTACCAACTCTTCGCCTTCGGCCTGGCCCTCGTCATCCTGATGCGCTTCCGCCCCGAAGGCATCATCGCCAACCGGCGCCGCCAGCTCGAATTCCACGAAACAGAACAAGCCGACATCCCCGAACAGAGCCTTCCCGACACCACCGTCGGCGTCACCAAGGCAGGGGCGTAAACCACCATGACCACCACCACCGCCACCAGCCCCGTCCTCGAAGCCACCGGCGTCACCATGCGCTTCGGCGGCCTCACCGCCGTACGCAACGTCGACCTCACCGTCAACTCCGGTGAAATCGTCGGCCTCATCGGACCCAACGGCGCCGGCAAAACCACCTTCTTCAACTGCCTCACCGGCCTCTACGTCCCCACCGAAGGCAAAGTCGCCTACAAAGGCACCGTCCTACCCCCCAAACCCCACCTCGTCACCAGCGCCGGCATCGCCCGCACCTTCCAGAACATCCGGCTCTTCGCCAACATGACCGTCCTGGAAAACGTCCTCGTCGGCCGCCACACCCGCACCAAAGAAGGCCTCTGGTCCGCCCTCCTGCGCGGCCCCGGCTTCCGCAAAGCCGAAGCCGCCTCCCGCGAACGCGCCATGGAACTCCTCGAGTTCATCGGCCTCGCCCACAAAGCCGACCACCTCGCCCGCAACCTCCCCTACGGCGAACAACGCAAGCTCGAAATCGCCCGCGCCCTCGCCAGCGACCCCGGCCTCCTCCTCCTCGACGAGCCCACCGCCGGCATGAACCCACAAGAAACCCGCGCCACCGAAGAACTCGTCTTCGCCATCCGCGACAAAGGCATCGCCGTCCTCGTCATCGAGCACGACATGCGCTTCATCTTCAACCTGTGCGACCGCGTCGCCTGCCTCGTCCAAGGCGAAAAACTCGTCGAAGGCACCTCCGAAGTCGTCCAGGGCGACGAACGCGTCATCGCCGCCTACCTCGGCACCCCCTTCGAAGGCGCCCCCGGCGACGAAGAAATCGCCGAAGTCGAAGCAGCCGAGGCCACCGGAGCGCAGAGCACCACCAGCACGGAAGGAAGCGCCCAGTGACCGCACTCCTGGAGGTCGAAGACCTCAAGGTCGCCTACGGCAAGATCGAAGCCGTCAAGGGCATCTCCTTCACCGTCGAAGCCGGCCAGATCGTCACCCTCATCGGCACCAACGGCGCCGGCAAGACCACCACCCTGCGCACACTCTCCGGGCTCCTCAAACCCCGCTCCGGCAAGATCACGTTCGACGGCCAGCCCCTCAACGGCACACCCGCCCACAAGATCGTCGCCCTCGGCCTCGCCCACTCCCCCGAAGGCCGACACATCTTCCCGCGCCTCACCATCGCCGAAAACCTCCAGCTCGGAGCCTTCCTCCGCAAGGACAAAGAAGGCATCGAAAAGGACATCCAGCGCGCCTACGACCTCTTCCCCATCCTGGGAGAACGCCGCAAACAGGCCGCGGGTACCTTGTCCGGCGGTGAACAGCAGATGCTCGCGATGGGACGGGCACTGATGTCCCAACCCAAGCTCCTCATGCTCGACGAACCCTCCATGGGCCTCTCCCCGATCATGATGCAGAAGATCATGTCGACCATCGTGGAGCTCAAGGCCCAAGGCACGACGATCCTCCTCGTCGAACAGAACGCCCAGGCAGCACTCTCACTCGCCGACCAGGGCCACGTCATGGAGATCGGCAACATCGTCCTCTCCGGCACCGGCCAGGACCTCCTCCACGACGAATCCGTACGCAAGGCCTACCTCGGCGAAGACTGAGACCGGTCCTTCCCGGCTGTACGACGAGGCCCGCGCCCCCTGGTTCCCCAGGGAGCGCGGGCCTCGTTCTGTCTACGGACGCCGGGAGTCAGCCCTTCGCGGCCTTCTTCTCGTCCGCGTCCTGAATGACCGCCTCCGCAACCTGCTGCATCGACATCCGACGATCCATCGACGTCTTCTGAATCCAACGGAACGCAGCCGGCTCCGTCAGCCCGTACTCGGTCTGCAGAACCGACTTCGCGCGGTCGACGAGCTTGCGGGTCTCAAGACGAAGAGTGAGGTCGGCGACCTCCTTCTCCAGCTCCTTCAGCTCCGTGAAACGCGAGACAGCCATCTCAATGGCCGGCACGACATCACTCTTGCTGAACGGCTTCACGAGATACGCCATCGCACCCGCGTCACGGGCCCGCTCGACGAGGTCCCGCTGCGAGAAGGCAGTGAGCATCAGGACGGGGGCAATGCCCTCCTCGGCAATCTTCTCGGCCGCCGAGATACCGTCCAGCTTGGGCATCTTCACGTCGAGGATCACGAGGTCCGGCTGGTGCTCACGGGCAAGCTCGACGGCCTGCTCGCCGTCACCGGCCTCACCGACGACGCTGTAGCCCTCCTCCTCCAGCATCTCTTTGAGGTCGAGCCGGATCAGGGCCTCGTCCTCGGCGATGACGACACGGGTCGTCAGCGGAGGCACGTGCGACTTGTCGTCGTCGGGCGCGTCTACGGGCTGGGGCGACTCGGGGGAGGTCACGGGGGCTCCTTGTTACGGGCCGGGGCAGGTGCTGCTCCCCCAGAGCCTACCTAGCTGCGGCTGCGTGCGGTGACCCGGTATGCTTCCGATCAGCCAGTCTTGCCGGGTTGGTGGAATGGCATACACGGATGTCTCAAACACATCTGCCCGAGAGGGCTTGCGGGTTCGAGTCCCGCACCCGGCACTTGTGATCAGGAAGCGGATGTCCACGTTCTCGTGAACATCCGCTTTTTGCTACGCATGGCCACGCTCAGTAACGCACAGTGGCCACATGGAACAGCACAGCCCTTCGATTCGCACGCAAGCTGTCGCACTCATGCGCCATGGCGTCCCCAATCGCATCGTGGCGGAGCGCCTCAACATTCCGCGCGGAACCATCGGCTGGTGGCGCAGCGAAGACCGCAAAGCGCGCGGCGAGGCGTATGCGCAGCCGACAGACTGCCCCCAATGCACAGGGCGTGAGTTTGACGCGATCGCCTACTCGTACCTGCTGGGCCTCTACCTCGGCGACGGCCACATCATCTCGAAGCCCAAGCAGCACCACCTGTCGATCTTCTGCAACGCGGCGCAGACAGGCCTAATCGCCGCCGCCGAGAACGCCATGCGCAAGGTGATGCCGCTCCCTCACGTCAGCCAACGCGTTAAGCCGGGCTGCGTCGAGGTGAAGTCGTACACGAAGCACTGGACCTGCATGTTCCCGCAGCACGGCCCCGGCAAGAAGCACGAACGCCGCATCACCCTCGAACCCTGGCAACAGGAAATCGTCGCCGCGCACCCTTGGGAATTCATCCGCGGCCTCATCCACTCCGACGGCTGTCGACTCACCAACTGGACGACCCGCGTGGTCGCCGGAGAGCGCAAGCGCTACGAATACCCGCGGTACTTCTTCACCAACGTGTCCGACGACATCCGGCGGCTCTATACCGACACGCTCGACAAGCTGGGCGTCGAGTGGACTTACTGCAAGCGCAATGGAAACCCGTTCAACATTTCCACCGCCCGCAAAGCCTCCGTAGCCCTCATGGACACCCACGTAGGCCCCAAGTACTGACCCCAGCCCCCTACTTGGGACTGTCGTCCTCCCCGATGTGATGCACCCGCACCATGTTCGTCGACCCCGAAACCCCCGGAGGCGACCCCGCCGTAATCACCACGACGTCCCCCTTCTCGCAGCGGCCGTACTTCAACAGCAGCTCGTCCACCTGGTCGACCATCGCATCCGTCGAGTCCACGTGCGGGCCCAGGAACGTCTCCGCACCCCACGTCAGGCTCAGTTGCGACCGTGTCGCCGGCTCCGGCGTGAAGGCCAGCAGGGGGATCGGGGAGCGGTAGCGCGAAAGGCGGCGGGCGGTGTCGCCGGACTGGGTGAAGGCGACCAGGAACTTGGCGCCGAGGAAGTCGCCCATTTCCGCTGCCGCGCGGGCGACCGCGCCGCCCTGGGTGCGGGGCTTGTTCCGTTCCGTGAGGGGCGGGAGGCCCTTCGCGAGGATGTCCTCCTCCGCCGCCTCGACGATTTTGGCCATGGTGCGGACCGTCTCGATGGGGTATTTGCCGACGCTCGTCTCGCCGGACAGCATGACCGCGTCCGTGCCGTCGATGACGGCGTTGGCGACGTCGCTGGCCTCCGCGCGTGTCGGGCGGGAGTTGTCGATCATGGAGTCGAGCATCTGGGTGGCCACGATGACCGGCTTGGCGTTGCGTTTGGCCCGTTTGATGGCGCGCTTCTGGACGATGGGGACTTGTTCCAGGGGCATCTCGACGCCCAGGTCCCCCCGCGCGACCATGATGCCGTCGAAGGCGGCGACGATGTCGTCGATCGCGTCGACTGCCTGGGGCTTCTCCACCTTGGCGATCACCGGGAGGCGGCGGTCTTCCTCGTCCATGATGCGGTGGACGTCCTTGATGTCGCGGCCGCTGCGGACGAAGGACAGTGCGATGATGTCGCAGCCCGTGCGGAGGGCCCAGCGCAGGTCTGCCTCGTCCTTGTCCGAGAGGGCGGGGACGGAGACCGCGACGCCGGGGAGGTTGAGGCCCTTGTGGTCGGAGACCATGCCGCCTTCGATGACGGTGGTGTGGACGCGGGGGCCGTCGATGTCGGTGACTTCGAGGCAGACTTTGCCGTCGTCGACGAGGATGCGTTCGCCGGGGGTGACGTCGGTGGCGAGGCCGGAGTATGTGGTGCCGCAGGTGTGGCCGTCGCCTTCGGCGCCCTCCTCCACGGTGATGGTGAAGGTGTCGCCGCGTTCAAGGAGTACGGGGCCTTCGGTGAAGTGGCCGAGTCGGATCTTCGGGCCTTGGAGGTCGGCGAGGATTCCGACGCTGCGGCCGGTCTCGTCGGAGGCCTTTCGCACGCGCTGGTAGCGCTCCTCGTGTTCGGCGTGGGTGCCGTGGCTGAGGTTGAGTCGGGCGACGTCCATTCCGGCTTCGACCAGGGCTTTGATCTGGTCGTACGAGTCGGTGGCGGGCCCCAGAGTGCAGACGATCTTTGCTCGGCGCATGGTTTGAGCCTAGGCCTTACCGGTGGGTAGAGAATTGGGCCTGCATGACCACTCAACAACCTTTGGATGAAGGGTCGTTGACAAGTATTGAATTGTGCAGATGCATGCACCGATGAGCATTCGAACGGCTCCGGACCCGGGGTCTAGAGCTGTGGTGGGGCCATGGTGAATCGGGCGTTGACGGCGGCGTGGATGTGTTGGCGTTGGGGTTCGAGGTCGAGGGGTGCGGCGGTGTCTTCGGTGGTTGCGCCGTAGGCCATGGAGCGCATGCGGGTGCCGGGGGCGGGTGGGTGGGGCTGGGTGTCTTCGGCTCCGATGTCGGCGAGTTCCACGAGGGCGGCGAGTGTGGTGCCGAGTGCTTCGGCGTATTCCCTGGCTCGTTGGACTGCTTCTTTGACGGCTTGTTGGCGGGCTTGGCGGTGGGCGGGTGAGTTGGGGCGGAGGGCCCACCAGGGGCCGTCGACTCGTGCGAGTTCGAGGTCGGCGAGGCGGGTGGTGAGTTCGCCGAGGGCGGTGAAGTCCGTCAGCTCGGCGGTGATGTGGACGCGTCCGTGGTAGGCGTGGATGCGTTCGCCGCGACCGTGTTCCTTGAGTTCGGGGGTGATGGAGAAGGAGCCGGTTTCGAGGCGTTCCACTGCCTCGCCGTATGTCTTGATGAGGTCGAGGGCGGTGGTGTTGCGGCGGGTGAGGTCGTCGAGGGCGGCGCGGCGGTCTTTGCCGCGGGAGGCGACGGTGATGCCGATGCGGGCGATTTCGGGGTCGACTTCGAGGTGGGTTTCGCCGCGGACGGCGATGCGGGGGGCGTTGGGGGTGCCGTAGGGGAGGGCGGGGTGGGTGGGGTCTGCGGGTGGGGTGGTCATACGTCCCACTGTGTCAGTTCTTGGTTGGTTGCTGGTCTCGGATGTGGGGGTTGGGTCATCGGATCGAGACGTGCGGGGGCTGTTGCTGGTTGCCATGCCCGGGTCAGAATCTACGCGCGTTGTTGACCATTCGCCGAGGAGATCCTGACATGCCCTTGAACCGTGAGAACCGTCAGAACCGTCAGAACCGTGTGAACCGTCGGAAGTTTCTGAAGGAGTCCGCCGCGGCCGGGGCGGGGGTGGCGATCGCTGGTGCGGTGGCGGCGCCGGCGGCGCAGGCTGCGGAGAGCGCGGCGGCGAAGAGGCCCGCCAGGCGCTACTCGCTCACCGTGATGGGCACGACCGATCTGCACGGGCATGTCTTCAACTGGGACTACTTCAAGGACGCGGAGTACTCCGACAAGGCGGGCAACGCGCAGGGGCTGTCCCGTGTCTCGACGCTGGTGAACCAGGTGCGTGCGGAGAAAGGCCGTTGCAACACGCTGCTGCTGGACGCGGGCGACACGATCCAGGGCACTCCGCTGACGTACTACTACGCGAAGGTGGACCCGATCACCGCGCAGGGTGGTCCGGTGCATCCGATGGCGCAGGCGATGAACGCGATCGGGTATGACGCGGCGGCGCTGGGCAACCACGAGTTCAATTACGGGATCGAGACGCTGCGGAAGTTCGAGGAGCAGCTGCGTTTCCCGCTGCTGGGTGCGAATGCGCTGGACGCGAGGACGCAGAAGCCGGCTTTCCCGCCGTACTTCGTCAAGAAGTTCCGGGTGCCGGGGCTGCCGTCGGTGAAGGTGGCGGTGCTGGGGCTTACGAATCCGGGTATTGCGATCTGGGACAGGGCTTATGTGCAGGGCAGGTTGGTGTTTCCGGGGCTGGAGGAGCAGGCCGCGAAGTGGGTGCCGAGGCTGAAGTCGATGGGTGCGGATGTGGTGGTGGTGTCCGCGCACTCGGGGTCGTCGGGGACGTCGTCGTACGGTGATCAGTTGCCGTATGTGGAGAATTCGGCGGCGTTGGTGGCTCAGCAGGTGCCGGACATCGATGCGGTTCTGGTGGGGCATGCGCATGTGGAGATCCCTGAGTTGAGGGTCACCAATGCGAAGACGGGGCGGACGGTGGTGTTGTCGGAGCCGCTGGCGTTTGCGGAGCGGCTGTCCCTCTTCGATGTGGAGCTGGTCTTCGAGAGGGGCCGGTGGGGTGTGGAGTCCGTGTCGTCGAAGGTGTTGAACTCGAATTCCGTCGCCGACGATCCGAAGATCACCAAGTTGTTGTCGGATGAGCATGCGAAGGTCGTCGCGTATGTCAACCAGGTGGTGGGTACGGCGACGGAGACGCTGACGACGGTCGAGGCGCGGTACAAGGACGCGCCGATCATCGATCTGATCACCAAGGTCCAGGAGGACGTGGTGAAGGCGGCGCTGGCGGGTACGTCGTATGCGTCGCTGCCGGTGATCGCGCAGGCCTCCCCCTTCTCCCGTACGTCGGAGATCCCGGCGGGCAAGGTGACGATCCGGGATCTGTCGAGCCTGTACGTGTACGACAACACGCTGGTCGCGAAGGTGCTGACGGGTGCCCAGCTCAAGGCGTACCTGGAGTATTCGGCGGAGTACTTCGTGCAGACGGCGCCGGACGCGGTGGTCGACGTGGAGAGGCTGACGAACGCGAACAACCGCCCGGACTACAACTACGACTACGTGTCGGGGCTGTCGTACGAGATCGATGTCGTCCAGGCGGCGGGGTCGCGGATCAGGAACGTGACCTACAACGGTGCCGCGCTGGACGACGGGCAGAAGTTCGTCTTCGCGGTGAACAACTACCGGGCCAATGGCGGTGGTGCCTTCCCGCACGTGGCGTCCGCGCAGGAGGTGTGGTCGGAGTCGACGGAGATCCGCACGCGGATCGCGGAGTGGGTGACGGCGAAGGGTGTGCTGGATCCGAAGGACTTCGCGTCGGTGGACTGGCGGCTGACTCGGGGTGGTGTGCCGGTTTTCCAGAGTGTCTAGAGCTTGAGCAGTGACAGGTCCACGGCGTCGGCGATGGCTTTTGCGCCGGCGTCGTTGACGTGGAGTCCGTCGCCGCCGTTGAGGTCGGGGCGGATCCGGTCCGGTTCGGCGGGGTCGGCGACGGCGGCGGCGATGTCGATGACGGCGTCGAAGGGGTGGTCGGTGCCGAGCAGCCAGGCGTTGACCTGGTGGCGTACGGTCTGGCCGGTTTCGGTGTCGTAGCCTTCGTGGACGGTGCCGCGGTAGGGGCCGATGGTGGAGCCGATGACGGTGAGTCCCGCGGCGTGCAGTCGGTCGGCGAGGGTGGTCAGGCCTGCGATGAATTGGGCGGCGGTGGGGCCTTCGGCGGGCTGGGGGTGGGCGATGAGGCCGGGGAGTCCGAGGTCGTTGAGGCCGATGTGGATGAGGACGTGGCTGACGCCGGGGACGGCGAGGACGTCGTGGTCGATGCGGGAGAGCAGGTGGTCGCCGATCTCGTCGGTGAGGAGGCGGTTGCCGGAGATGCCCTGGTTGACGATCCAGCCGCGGGTGAGTCGGCGGTTGAGCTGTGCGGGGAAGCTGTTGTCGGTGCCGGGGGTGGTGAAGGCGCCTTCGATCCAGGAGTCGCCGAAGGCGACGGCGATGCGGGTGTCGGCGGGGGCGAGGACGTCGACGCCGGTGAGGAAGTGGCCGGTGGGCAGTTCCTCGGCGTGGTGGAGGAGTTCGGCGGAGAGTTGGTTGCCGGGGACGGCGTGTCCGGTGTCGTAGGGCACTGCGCTGTAGGTGCTCAGGCCGGTGTCGCCCGGCAGGTAGAGGCTGACGGTGAGTTCCTCGCCGGCGCTGACGGGGAGTTCGACCGGGTCGCTGGTGATCTCCTCGCCGACGGGGATGGTGGTGGTCTCGGTGCCGGAGAAGCGCAGGGGTGTGTCGCTGGTGGGGTCGATGCCGCTGCCTTGGGTGCGTACGGCGAGGTGGGCGCCGCCGATGTCGAGGGGTTCCTTGCCGTAGCGGTTGCTGAACCGTAGTCGTAGCGCTTGGCCGCTTCCGGCGAGGCGGAGTGACTGCCTGATGGTCTGGCCGGAGAAGCCGCGGGGTTCGAAGAGGTGGAATGCCTCGTGCGGGTTGATGACGGCGGCGCGGTGGGCTGCGATCCAGGTCGTGGTCATGGTGTGCTCCAACACCGCGGCCGCCGGGGTTCTTCCTCCTGTGATCGGCGGGGGTGTGCTGTGCGTGTTCGGCGGCCGTACGGCGGCTGTCCGTCGGTCAGGCCGCCTGGGTGAGTTCGGCGCGGCCGAACAGCAGGGCGTAGCCGGCGGGGAGTTGGGCGAGGATGCGTGTGGTGAGGTCCTGGCCGGCGAGTTGGGCGACGATGCGCAGGACGGTGCCGGTGTCCCAGCGGGTGGTGGCCGGGGTGCCGCCGGTGCGGTTCGCCAGGTCCTTGACGAGGCCCCATCCGGTGACGGGTTCGGTGGCGGGGATCTGTGAGGTGAAGGTGAGGGCGGCCTCGTGCGGGAGTGCGGCGGCGAGTTCCACGCGTTCATCGCCCGTGAGTTGGCGTCCGAAGGCGGCGAGCACGGCCTGTACGGCCTGCTCGGCCTGTGCGCGGGTGGCGTAGGCGCCTTCGTAGCGCACGTGCTCCAGCATCTGCTCGAATGTCATGCCCGTGGTGGACCGGCACGGCTGCTGCTGGGAAATCATCGCTGGCGCGGTTGCCTTTCTCGTGTGGGGTTGTCACGACACCGGTGGCGGGGCGCCTGGCACCGGCCGCCGGTGTCGCGGGGTCAGGGAAATGAGCGGTGTGGCTGTCTGTGGGCCGGATGTGGGTCAGGCGGGCTGGGGGTGGCCGATCAGCAGGTCGTAACCGGCCGGGAGTTGGAGGAGGATGCGGCCGGTGAGTTCGTCGCCGGCCGCGTCCGCGGCCACGCTGAGCACGGCGCCGACGTCCCAGGCCGCGGTCTGTTCGGTGGCTCCCTCGATCCAGGCCGCGGTGGCCCGTACGAACCGCTGGGGGGTCAGTGGCTCGCGGGCCTGGAGGGGATTGAGCAGGACGAGTGCCAGATCCTCCGGCAGCCTGGCGGCCAGTTCCGCCCGTACCTCGCCCACCAGGTGCGCGCCCAGCAGTGCCAGCACCGTGCGGGCTGCCTGCTCGGCCTCCTTGGTGGTCTCGTACTTGCCGCGTTCCTTGACCTGGTCCAGGAACGCCTCCCATCGCATCACCATTGCTGCTCCCATGCCTGTGTGCGGCGGCGGGGACGGGGGCGGTCGCAGGGGCGGGCCGTCCCCGTCCTCCGGTGCGGCTGGGAGGGGGTTCAGCCGCTGATCTCCTTGCGCGCGGATTCGCCGCTGATGGCGATCTTGCGGGGCTTGGCGCGCTCGGCGATCGGGATGCGCAGGGTGAGTACACCCGCGTCGTAGTCCGCCTTGATGTGCTCGGTGTCCAGGGTGTCGGCCAGTACGACCTGGCGGGAGAAGACGCCCAGGGGCCGCTCGGACAGCTCCATCTGCACGTCGTCCGCCTTGGTGACGGGACGCCGCTCGGCCTTGACGGTCAGCATGTTCCGCTCGACGTCGATGTCGATCGCGTCGGTGGCGACGCCGGGCAGGTCGAAGGCGATCACGTATTCCTCGCCCTCGCGGTAGGCGTCCATCGGCATCGGTGACGGACGTGTCCAGGTGCCGGTCGTGCCGAGGAGCTGCTGGGTGAGCCGGTCCAGTTCACGGAAGGGATCGGTGCGCATCAACATCGTCAAACACCTCCAGGGGTCAGGTCAGGCACTGTGCCAATGCGTTCACCTGCCATCGTTGTAACATGTCATCCAAGTGATGACAAGTCTGAAGTCATCGAGATGATGACACCTTGGTGGAGGCCCGATGACCAGGAACGATCAGCCCGCCCCCCGGGCCCGCGATCTCACGCCGACGTCCTTCCTCGCCGCCGCCACGGCACTGAACACGATCCGCGAGGCCCTGCACACCGCCCTGGCCCCGGCGGGCCCGGGCACCGGGCCCGGCGGGGCCAGCTCCGAGCAGGCACTCGCCGCGCTGCTGCTGCTGCGCGAAGCACGTGAGCAGCTCGCCGAATGGGAGCCGGGTCTGATCGAGGCCGCGCGGGAGGCGGGCGCCAGCTGGGCCGACCTGGCGCACCCGCTCGGCGTCTCCAGTCGTCAGGCCGCCGAACGCCGTTACCTGCGCGTGCGCCCCGGCCGTCCGGGGTCCACGGGCGAGCAGAGGGTACGAGCGACCCGCGACCGTCGCGCCGCGGACCGCAGCGTGATCGCGTGGGCCCGCGCCAACGCCGCCGCCCTGCGCCGCCTCGCCGGCCAGATCACCGCGCTCACCGACCTCCCCGCCGCCGCCGACGCCTCACTCGCCGAGCTCGGCACCGCTCTCGCCGACAACGACCCGGCCGCCCTCGTCGCCCCCCTGACGGACACGCACCCGTATCTCGCATCCGCCCATCCCGACCTCGCCGCGAGCGTCGACGGCCTCACCCGCCGCACCGAGCAACTACGCCGGAACAGCGGAGACCAGCGCCGAGACTGAGCTTGATGCACCACCTGAACAGCAATGATCACTCACAGTGAGCAGGTGGCACGGGTTCTCATCGCCTGTCGTCGACGAGGGGGGTGAGGACCTGTGCCTGGCGGGCGCGTGGGATGTGCGGGTGTTGCTGGTCGAGTCCGAAGGTGGTGAAGGCTGTGCGGGCGGGGAGGCGGTAGGTCTCTTTGCCGGTGAGGGAGTTGAGGATGGTGGCGGAGCGCCAGGCGGCGAGGCCGAGGTCGGGGGTGCCGACTCCATGGGTGTGGCGTTCGGCGTTCTGTACGTGGATGTGGCAGCCGGAGGCGCTGATGGCGGGGTCGAGGACGAGGCGGAAGTGTTCGTCGATGCGGGGGCGGTCGCGGCTGTCGCGGCGCAGGTAGGGGTCTAGGCCGGCGAGGAGGCGGTCGAGGGGGCGTTCGCGGTAGCCGGTGGCGAGGACGACGGCGTCGGTGGTGAGGCGGGAGCGGGAGTCCTGCTGCATGTGTTCGAGGTGGAGTTCGACTTTGGTGGTGGCGAGGCGTCCTGCGGTGCGGACGCGGACGCCGGGGGTGAGGACGACGTCGGGCCAGCCGCCGCCCAGGGTGCGGCCGTAGAGCTCGTCGTGGATGGCGGCGATGGTGTCGGCGTCGATGCCTTTGTGGAGCTGCCACTGGCTGGTGACGAGGCGGTCGCGGACTGCTTCGGGGAGGGCGTGGAAGTAGCGGGTGTAGTCGGGGGTGAAGTGTTCGAGGCCGAGTTTGGAGTACTCCATGGGCGCGAAGGCCTCGGTGCGGCCGAGCCAGTGGATTTTTTCGCGGCCGGTGGGGCGGGCGCGGAGCAGGTCGAGGAAGATCTCGGCGCCCGACTGTCCTGATCCGATGACGGTGACGTGGTCGGCGGCGAGGATGGTGTCGCGGTGGGCGAGGTAGTCGGCGGAGTGGACGACGGGTACGCCGGGGGCTTCGACGAGGGTCTTGAGGGGTTCGGGGACGTGGGGTTCGGTGCCGATGCCGAGGGCGATGTTGCGGGTGTGGGTGCGGCCGAGGGCTTGGGCTTCTCCGTCGGTGCCGAGCTGGGTGAAGTCGACTTCGAAGAGGTCGTGTTCGGGGTTCCAGCGGACGGCGTCGATCTGGTGGCCGAACTGGAGTCCGGGGAGGTTGGCTGCGACCCAGCGGCAGTAGGTGTCGTACTCGGTGCGCTGGATGTGGAAGCGCTCGGCGAAGTAGAAGGGGAAGAGGCGGTCGTGGGCCTTGAGGTGGTTGAGGAAGGTCCAGGGGCTGGCGGGGTCGGCGAGGGTGACCAGGTCGGCGAGGAAGGGGACCTGGATGCGGGCGCCGTCGATGAGGAGGCCGGGGTGCCAGGCGAAGGCGGGGCTCTGGTCGTAGAAGACGGCGTCGAGGTCGGTGAGGGGGTGGGCGAGGGCGGCGAGGGAGAGGTTGAAGGGGCCGATGCCGATGCCGACCAGGTCGCGGGGCGCGTCGGGCTCGTGGTGTGGGGGGTGTGAGTGCGGGGGCGTGCTCATCGGGGTGGTTCCTTCCACGGGTCTTCGGCGGAGTCTTCGGCGGGTTCGTCGACTACGCGGGCGGCTTCGTCTCAGGCGCTTCGTCTCAGGCGCTTCGTCACAGGCGCTTCGTCACAGGCGCTTCGTCACAGGCGCTTCGTCACAGGCGCTTCGTCACAGGCGCTTCGTCTCAGGCAGGTTCGTCTCAGGCAGGTTCGTCTCAGGCAGGTTCGTCTCAGGCGGGTTCGTCTCAGGCGGGTTCGTCGACGGCCTTCTCGACGAGGGCGAGGAGGGTGGCGAGGTCGTCGGGGCGGGTGGCGGGGTTGAGCAGGGTGGCTTTGAGCCAGAGGCGGCCGTCGAGGCGGGCGCGGCCGAGCACTGCGCGACCCTGGTGGAGCAGTTTTCGGCGTACGGCGGCGACGGCGTCGTCGGTGGTGTGTGCGGGCCGGAACAGGACCGTGCTGATCGTGGGGCGGTCGTGGAGCTCGAATCCCGGATGGTCCCGGACGAGGGCGGCGAACTCCTGTGCCCGGTCGCAGACTTGGTCGACCAGTGCGCCGAGGCCGGTGCGGCCGAGGGTTTTGAGGGTGACGGCGATCTTGAGGATGTCGGGGCGGCGGGTGGTGCGCAGGGAGCGGCCGAGGAGGTCGGGCAGGCCGGCTTCGGTGTCGTCGTCGGCGTTGAGGTAGTCGGCGTGCTGGTTCAGGGCGCATAGGTCGTGGGGGTCGCGTACGGCGAGGAGACCGGCCGGGACCGGCTGCCAGCCGAGTTTGTGCAGGTCGAGGGTGATGGTGTGGGCGTGGTCCAGGCCGGTGAGTTGTGCGCGGCGGCGGTCGCTGAAGTGGAGGCCTCCGCCGTAGGCCGCGTCGATGTGCAGGCGGGCGTGGTGGGCGGTGCACAGGGCGGCGATCTCGGGGAGGGGGTCGATGAGTCCGGCGTCGGTGGTGCCTGCGGTGGCGGCTACTACGACGGGGCCGGGGAGGGTGGTGAGGGCCTCGTCGAGGGCGGCGGGGTCGAGGGTGCCGGTGGGGGCGGGGACGGTCACGGGGTCGGGCAGGCCGAGGAGCCACGCGGCGCGGGGCAGTGAGTGGTGGGCGTTGGCGCCGTGGATGAGGCGGAGGCCGGCGCCGTGGGTCTCGCGGGCGAGGAGGAGGGCGAGTTGGTTGGCTTCGGTGCCGCCGGTGGTGATCAGGGCGTCGGGCGGGGCGCTGTGCGGGTCGGCGGGGGTGGCGTCGCCTGCGTAGACCGCGGCGGCGAGGGCGCGGGTCACGAGTGTCTCCAGCTCGGATGCCGCCGGGGCCTGGTCCCAGGAGTCGAGGGAGGGGTTGAGGACGCTTGCGGCGAGGTCGGCGGCGGTGGCGACGGCGAGGGGCGGGCAGTGCAGGTGAGCGGCGCACAGCGGGTCGGCGGGGTCGGCGGCGCCTTCGGCGAGGGCGTGCACGAGGGTGCGCAGGGCGTCGGGGTCGCCGTTGTGCGGCAGTACGTCGCCGACGGCGACCCGTACGCGGGCGGCGACGGCGGCCGGTCCGCCGGTGGGCAGGGGTCCGCCGCGTGCGTGTGCGCCCTCGTCGAGCGCTTGGAGCACGGTGTCGAGCAACGGCCGTAGGGCGCGGGGGCCTTCGGGGCCCGAGGCGAGGCTCGGTGTGCTCATGGGGTTCCTCCCGGGCGCGCGGGCAGAGGGAGTTCCAGCTTGTAGGTGGATTCCTGCGCGTGCCCGAGAGGTTCAACGATCAGAACCCGAAAGGGTGGCCCTGCGGGTCCCTGCGGGGCTTGGGCCGGGGGTGCTTCGGTGGGGTGTCGGCGGTGCCGCAGCCTGGGGGCTGCCGGCCTCAGACCCCCGCTTCGGCCCTGAAGGGGCGCCTCGTCCTCGAACGCCGGACGGGCTGGGAATGCCTACGCCTCCCGCACTCGCAACACCCGTGCCAGGTCGTCGAGTTCGTCGGCCAGGGTGCGGCGCAGGGACGGGATCGGGTCGGCGTCGTTGAGGCACTGCTCGCCGAGGTGCAGGTTCTCGGTGTCGACGGCGTGGGCGGGGAAGGCCCAGCGGCCGACGGCGGTGGCGATGGCGGGGCCGCGGCGGGCGGCGACGGTGACGGCGTCCTGGTAGTAGCGGGGGACGTACTCGCTTACCAGGTCGGTCTGTTCGGGCTGCCAGAAGCCGCGGGCGGTGGCGGTGAAGAGGTAGTTCGACAGGTCGGTGCGCTCGTCGCCGCCGAACATTGCCTGCCAGGCCCTGGCCTTGGCTTCGGCGTCGGGCAGGGCGGCGCGGCAGCGGGCGGCGCCTTCCTGGCCGGTGGCGGAGGGGTCGCGGTCGAGTTCGGCGGCGATGGCCTGCTCGTCGGTGGCGCCGAGGACGGCGAGGCGGGCGAGGACGCGCCAGCGCAGCTCGGGGTCGAGTTCGGGGCCGCCGGGGACGGTGCCGTCGGCGAGCCAGGCGGCGATGGTCTCGGGGTGGGCGGCGACGTCGATGAAGTGGCGTACGGCGATCAGCCGCAGGCCGGGGTTGTCGCCGTCCTCGGTGCGGCGGATGAGGTCGCGGCAGAGGGAGGTGAGGGTGGTGAGGGCTGCCGGGCGCTGCTCCGGGGTGAGGTGTCGGTCGGCGACCTTGGTGGTGGCGAAGGTGAGGACGCCTTGGGCGAGGGCGAGGTCGGTTTCGTGGGGGAGGTGGGTGCGGGCGGTGTCGAGGTACGCGGTGGGCGGGAGCTGGCCGTCGCGGACGGCGTCGCGCAGGGCGTTCCAGACGACGGCGCGGGTGAGGGGGTCTGGCAGGCCGGAGAGGCTGGTGCGGACGGCTTCGAAGGACTCGGTGTCGAAGCGGATCTTGGCGTAGGTGAGGTCGCCGTCGTTGAGGAGGAGCAGGGCGGGGCGTTTGCCGAGGGGCTCGGGTGTGGTGTGCGGGATGTCGAGGGCGAGGCGGTCGCGCAGGACGAGGTGGCGGCCCTCGTCGGCGACGTCCAGGTCGTAGAGGCCGACGGCGATGTGGTGCGGGCGGCTGCCGTTGTGTTCGACGGTGAGGGTGCAGGTGCCGTCGTCGCCGGGGGTCACCACGGGGGTGAGGGTGTCGACTCCGGTGGTGCGCAGCCAGGCGTCGGCCCAGGCGTGGACGTCGCGTTCGGTGGCGGAGGCGAGGGAGTCGATGAAGTCGGCGAGGGTGGCGTTGGCGAACTTGTGGCGGGCGAAGTGGGTGTTGATGCCGGCGAGGAAGTCCTTCTCGCCGAGCCAGGCGACGAGCTGGCGTAGTGCGGAGGCGCCCTTGGCGTAGGAGATGCCGTCGAAGTTGAGGAGGGCGGAGGCCGTGTCGTTGACGTTCTCGGGGGCTACGGGGTGGGTGGACGGGCGCTGGTCGGCGTCGTAGCCCCAGGCTTTGCGGGCGACTCCGAAGTCGGTCCAGGTGTCGGTGAAGCGGGTGGCCTCGGTGAGGGTCTGGTAGCCCATGTACTCGGCGAAGGACTCGTTCAGCCAGATGTCGTCCCACCAGCGGAGGGTGACGAGGTCGCCGAACCACATGTGTGCCATTTCGTGGGCGATGACCATGGCGCGGGTCTGGCGCTCGGTGTCGGTGACGGCGGAGCGGTAGACGAACTCGTCGCGGAAGGTGACCAGGCCGGGGTTCTCCATGGCGCCGGCGTTGAACTCGGGGACGAAGGCCTGGTCGTAGGAGTCGAAGGGGTAGGGCTCTTCGAACTTCTCGTGGTAGCGGTCGTAGCACTGCTTGGTGATCTCGAAGAGTTCCTCGGCGTCCGCGTCCAGATACGGCGCGAGGGAGCGGCGGCAGTGCAGGCCGAAGGGCAGGTCGCGGTGTTCGGTGCACACGGAGTGCCAGGGGCCGGCGGCGACGGCGACGAGGTAGGTGGAGATCAGGGGGGTGGTGGCGGCCTGCCAGCGGCCTTCGCCGAGGGGTTCGGTGATGCCGTTGGCGAGGACGCTCCAGCCTTCGGGGGCCTTCACGGTCAGGTCGAAGACGGCCTTGAGGTCGGGCTGGTCGAAGGCGGCGAAGACGCGCTGGACGTCCTCCATGAACAGCTGGGTGTAGAGGTAGGTCTCGCCGTCGGTGGGGTCGGTGAAGCGGTGCATGCCCTCGCCGGTGCGGGAGTAACGCATGCTCGCGTCGAGGTGCAGTTCGTGCTCGCCGGCGGTGAGGTTGTTCAGGGGGAGTCTGTTGCCGTCGAGGGTCTCGGGGTCGAGGGGCCGGCCGTCGAGGGTGGCGGAGCGCAGCTGGGCGGGCTTGAGCTCGATGAAGGTGTCCGCGTCCGTGCGTGCGGTGAAGCGGATGACGGTGCGGGAGTCGAAGGTCTCGTCGCCGGTGGTCAGATCGAGGTCGATCGTGTAGCGGTGGACGTCGAGGAGCCTGGCTCGGGTCTGCGCTTCGTCGCGCGTCAGTACGGACATGCGGGTAATGCTGCCCGATGGCGCTGACAAGGCACAGGGGCGGACCGGTACGCGGTCTATGTCCGTTCGCCTTCGAGCTCCCCGTTGTGCGCCTGGCTGAGGCGCTGGGCGGGGAGGTGGGCGTCGGGGTGGGGCAGGGCGGCGGGGCGGGGGGCGGGTCGGTCGGCCCCGGTGTGGTCCTTGACGAGGGCGCGCAGTTCGCGGACCTCCTGCTCCAGGGCGAGGTGGCGGCGGTGGGCGTCGTAGAGGTAGCGGACCTTGGTGCGCAGTGACCAGGGGTCGATGGGTTTCATGACGAGGTCGGCGACGCCGAGGGCGAAGGCGGTGGCGGTCAGGAACTGGTCGGGGCCGAAGCCGGTGAGCAGGATGACCGGGATGTGCTGGGTCTGTTCCACGCGGCGCATGTAGCGGACCACGTCCAGGCCGCTGACGCCGGGCATGCGGACGTCGAGCAGGAGGAGGCCGACCTGGCCGCGGAGGACCTGCTTGAGGGCCTCGTCACCGTTGGTGGCGCGGCCCAGCTGATAGCCCAGCGGGGCCAGGGCGCTCTCCAGGGCGTACAGGGTGTCCTCGTGGTCGTCCACGATGAGGATCTTGGCTTCCGGCATGGCCCGTCGTCCCTCCCGCGTGGACAACCAGCTTATGTCCGAGGTGCTGACGTGCCGTGGCCGTCAGCTGACAAGGAGTGCACAGCGCAGCATGCCCTCTGCGGGCCCCCCTGTCACTCCCCTGCGGCATTCACCGAGGTCAATTCGCCGTTTTTGCGGAGCCGTTCACGGCATCGTCCGCGATGCGTTCGTGGTGGCGGATGACTTCGGCGATGATGAAATTCAGGAACTTCTCAGCGAACGCCGGGTCCAGTTTGGCGCTTTCGGCGAGGGCGCGCAGGCGCTCGATCTGGCGGGCCTCGCGGGCCGGGTCGGCGGGCGGCAGCCTGTGCGCGGCTTTGAGGTGGCCGACCTGCTGGGTGGCCTTGAAGCGTTCGGCGAGCATGTGGATGACGGCTGCGTCGATGTTGTCGATGCTGTCGCGCAGCCGGGCGAGTTCCTCGCGGACGGCGGGGTCGACGTCGCGGGTGCCGGTGTTGCTGGTGGTCATGAGCGCCCAGCCTACGTGGCGGGCGAGGGTTCGATCATCGGTGGGTCGTCGGGGTCGGGGATGCGGTTGCTCCAGCCGCCGGGGACGGCGCGGTACTGCTGTGCGCGGAAGCGGACAGGTGGCATGCCGACGCGGCGGGTGAACAGGCGGGAGAAGTAGGCGGGATCGTCGTAGCCGACGCGGCGGGCGACGGCGGCGACGGGGAGTTCGGTGGCGGCGAGGAGTTCCTTGGCGCGGCCGAGGCGGATGCCGAGCAGGTAGTCCTTGGGGCTGCAGCCGGCGCCGCGGCGTACGGCGGTGCGCAGTTCGGCGGGGGTCATGGCGTGCCGGGCGGCGTGGTCGGCGACGGACAGGGGCAGGCAGGCGTCGCGGGCGAGGGCCTTGAGGAGCAGGTCGCCGTCGGGGGTGACGTCGGCTCTGGCGCGGCGCAGGGCGACGAGGAGTTCGTGGACGGCGGCGCCGGTCTCCACCTCCAGGAGGGGGTTGCCGCGGCGGGCGGCGCGGGCGATGCGGCCGATGACGGCGCGCGGGCCGGTGGCGTCGGAGAGGGGTACGACGGGGCGGTCGGGCTGGATGTAGCCGAGTTCGGTGTAGGTGGTGGTGGCGGGCCCGGTGAAGACGGCGAAGCCCTCGTCCCAGCCGGTGTCGGGGTCGGGTCCGTAGTGGTGCGGTATGCCGGGGGTGAGCCACAGCAGGGCGGGCGCGGTGACGGTGGTGCGGCGGCGGTCGGGGGTCTGGTACCAGCCGCCGCCGGTGTTGACGACGACGGCGACGTGGTGGTCGAGGGTGCGGGGGCCGACGGTGGGCAGCGCGCCGTACTGCAGGCCGACGCCGAGGCAGACGAGGCCGAGGCGGTGGTGGGCCGGTCCGGGGGTGAAGAACCGCATCCAGGTGTGGTACATCGCCTGCGCTCCTCCCGGCGTCGTTCGGGGCCGGTACCCGGGGGCCTGTTCGTGTCGTCGTCCGGCGGTCGTGTTTTCGTCCAAGCAGTGCTGATCTTTGTCCATGGACGGTGATCGATGCCAGGGGCGAGGCTGGGGGCCATGAGCGAGTTCACGGTGGGTGAGGCGGACTTCCTGCTGGACGGGCGGCCGGTGCGGCTGCTGTCCGGTGCGCTGCACTACTTCCGGGTGCACGAGGAGCAGTGGGGTCACCGGCTGGCGATGCTGCGGGCGATGGGCCTGAACTGCGTGGAGACGTATGTGCCGTGGAACCTGCACGAGCCGGGCCCGGGGTGCTTCGAGGACGTGCCGGCTCTGGGGCGTTTCCTGGACGCGGCCCGGCGGGCGGGGCTGTGGGCGATCGTGCGGCCGGGGCCGTACATCTGCGCCGAGTGGGAGAACGGCGGGCTGCCGCACTGGCTGACGGGTGAGCTGGGCACGCGCGTGCGTACGCGTGACGAGCGGTTCATGGGTCACCTGGAGCGCTGGTTCGGCGCGCTGCTGCCCCAGGTCGTGGAGCGGCAGATCGACCGCGGTGGCCCGGTGGTCATGGTGCAGGTGGAGAACGAGTACGGCAGCTACGGCTCGGATGCCGTGTATCTGCGCCGCCTGGCCGACCTGCTGCGGGAGGAGGGTGTCACGGTGCCGCTGGTCACCTCGGACGGCCCGGAGGACCACATGCTCAGCGGCGGGTGCGTGCCGGGTGTGCTCGCCACGGTGAACTTCGGCTCGCACGCGCGCGAGGGTTTCGAGACGCTGCGCCGGCACCGCCCGGAGGGGCCGCTGATGTGCATGGAGTTCTGGTGCGGCTGGTTCGACCACTGGGGCGGCGAGCACATCACCCGCGACGCCGAGGACGCCGCGGCCGCCCTGCGGGAGATCCTGGAGTGCGGGGCCTCGGTCAACCTCTACATGGCGCACGGCGGGACCAGCTTCGCCGGCTGGGCGGGCGCCAACCGGGGCGGTGGCGCGCTGCACGAGGGGGCATTGGAGCCCGACGTGACGTCGTACGACTACGACGCCCCGATCGACGAGTACGGACGGCCGACGGAGAAGTTCTGGCGGCTGCGTGAGGTCCTCGGCGAGTACGCCGGGGGTCCGCTGCCCGAGCTGCCGCCCGTCCCGGCGCGGTTGGGCGCGTCGGCCGGGGTGCGCCTGGAC
Organism: Streptomyces guryensis; assembly: GCF_021261325.1. Taxonomy (GTDB): domain Bacteria; phylum Actinomycetota; class Actinomycetes; order Streptomycetales; family Streptomycetaceae; genus Streptomyces; species Streptomyces guryensis. The sequence continues at coordinate 173,864 of NZ_JAJSBI010000004.1, forward strand.
GCCTGGGCGCCGCTGGGTGTCGTACTGGAGGCGCGGGGAGGCCCGGAGTCGTCGGGGCCCGTGCCGCCGACCTTCGAGGAACTGGACGTGGACCGGGGGCTCGTCCGGTACGCGGTGACGGTGCCCGGGCCGCGGGATCCGTATCCGCTGACCGCGCGCGGCCTGCGGGATCTTGCGGTGGTGTACGTCGACGGGGAGCGGGCCGGTGTGCTCGCCGAGGGCGACGAGCAGCTCAAGGAGCCTGTCGCCGGGTACGCGCGCGTGGAGCTGTGGGTGGAGTCCCTGGGGCGGGTCAACTACGGGCCGCGCAGCGGGGAGCGCAAGGGGATCACCGGGGGCCTGCTGCACGAGCGGCAGTATCTGCACGGAGTACGCGCGCGTGGGCTGCGTCTGGATGCGCTGGACGACATCGGGGACGTCCCCCTCCAGCCGCTTGCCGGGGGCGGTGCCCCGGGGCTGTACCGGGGCACCGTCACGGTGCGGGGCGCCGGGGACGCGCGGCTCGAACTGCCGGGCTGGACCCGCGGATTCGCCTGGGTCAACGGGTTCAACCTGGGCCGCTACTGGTCGGCCGGCCCCCAGCGCTCCCTGTATGTGCCGGGTCCGGTGTTGCGTGAGGGCGACAACGAGGTGTGGCTGCTGGAGTTCGAGGAGGCGGCGGGCGGCGCGCTCCTGCGGGCTCTCCAGCGATCTCCAGGACGGGCGCCCTGGAACCCGGCCAGGGAAAATCCGCTCACCTCCCCGTAGAGTGGAATCGGGTTCAGGGCGTCTTGGGGGTTCAGGCGTGGCGAACGGCGGACCGGTCGAGCATGGCTACCCACACCTGGAGACGGTGCGGGCGGCCATCACCGCGCTCTACAGACGGTTGTCGTACGACACCATCCAGACGTTCTCCAGCAGCGTCCTGCCCGCCGATGTGGCCTTCTGCGACACCGACGACCTCCATCTGGGCGCGCAGCGGGTGGCCCGCGAGCTGGTGCGCCACTACCGCCTGCCGGAGGCCCGGCTGATCGTCGGCTTCCGCGAGATGCAGCACGCGGCGAACGTCGAACTCACCGCGGGGCCGGAGTACTTCGTCGAGCTGAACGACCGCTTCCGCACCCACCGCCGTGACATCGGCGCCGCTCTGGCCCACGAGATCATGCACGTCTATCTGCACCGCCTGGACCTGTCCTTCCCGGGCACCCGCGACAACGAGATCCTCACGGACACGGCGACGACCTACCTGGGCGCGGGCTGGCTGCTGCTGGACGCCTACCGGGAGGACTCGGCCTCCTCCCAGAAGCTCGGCTATCTGACCCCCGAGGAGTTCGGCTACGTCCTGGCGAAACGCGCGCTGGTCTTCCACGAGGACCCGTCGATCTGGTTCACCAGCCCCCAGGCCTACGAGGCGTACACCCGGGGCATGGCCCGGGCCCGCCAGGACGAGCAGCAGCCCCCGCTGACTGCGGCGGGCTGGGCGGGCCGCCGCCGTTACGCCCGCGACCGCCGGCACGCCCCCGGGCCCCAGCCCGGTGTGCCCTACACCTTCACCCCTGACGGCGGCGGCCGGCTGCGTGTCTCGTTCCCCTGTCCGACCTGCCACCAGAGGATCCGGGTGCCGGTACGGGGGCGGGTCCGCGCGCGGTGTGCGTTGTGCCGGACGGTGCTGGAATGTGACACCTAGGGGCACCCGGGGGTGCTGTTCTGCTCCCGGCGCCGCGGTGAGGTCGGGGGCTCCGCCCCCGGGCCCCGTTCGGCCTGAACGGCCTCGTCCTCAGACGCCGGACGGGCTGAAGGAGTGTGAGCGCGCTCAGGCTCCGTGCACCGCCCCGGGCTCCGGCGCCTCCGCCAGGAGCTTCAGCGCTGTCTCGCCCGCCTCCCCGGGGCTCCAGCGCGCGCCCTTGTCGGCGCTCGGGCCCGGCCGCCAGCCCTCCATGACCGTGATCCGGCCTCCCTCCGCCTCGAACACGCGCCCGCTCACACCGGCGCTCGCGGCGGAGCCGAGCCAGACCACGAGAGGGGAGACGTTCTCGGGAGCCATCGCGTCGAAGCCGGACGTGGGTGCCGTCATCGTGTCGGCGAAGGTGCGTTCCGTCATCCGCGTCCGGGCCGCGGGCGCGACGGCGTTGACCTGGACGCCGTACCGTGCCAGTTCGGCCGCCGCGACCAGCGTCAGTCCGACGATGCCGGCCTTCGCGGCGCTGTAGTTGCCCTGCCCGACCGACCCCAGCAACCCGGCTCCGCTGCTGGTGTTGACGATCCTGGCCGTCGGCATGCGGCCCGCCTTGGCCTCGGCCCGCCAGTGCGCGGCGGCATGCTTCAGGGGCAGGAAGTGGCCCTTGAGATGGACGCGCAGGACGGCGTCCCAGTCGTCCTCGTCGAGGTTGACGAGCATCCGGTCGCGCAGGAAGCCGGCGTTGTTGACGAGGGTGTCGAGCCGGCCGTACGTCTCCAGGGCGGTCGCGATCAGGGAGGCGGCCCCTTCGGTGGTGGCGACGTCGCCGCCGTGGGCGACCGCCTCGCCGCCGGCCGCACGGATCTCGTCCACCACCCGCCCGGCCGGACTGTCGGGGCCGGGCGCCCCGTCGAGGCCCACCCCCAGGTCGTTGACGACCAGCCGGGCGCCCTCCGCCGCGAACACGCGCGCGTGGGCTCGGCCGAGGCCGCGGCCGGCACCGGTGACGACCACGACCCGCCCGTCGCAGATTCCGCTCATCTCAGGTCTCCTTGTTGGCTGTTGCCGCATCCAGGAACGCCGGCCGCTCCCCTCCCCCGTGCACCAGCAGACTCGCCCCGCTGATGTACGCGGCCGCGTCGGAGGCCAGGAACACGGCGGCGGCGCCGACGTCGGCGGGTGCGGCCAGCCGGCCGAGCGGCACCGTGCGGGAGACCGCCTCGATGCCGTCCTCATCGCCGTAGTGGAGGTGGGCCAGCTCGGTGCGGACCATGCCGACGACGAGGGTGTTGACGCGGACCTGCGGCGCCCACTCCACCGCCATCGAGCGGGCGAGGTTCTCCAGGCCGGCCTTGGCCGCCCCGTAGGCCGCCGAACCGGGCGACGGGCGGCTGCCGCTGACGCTGCCGATCATCACGACGGTGCCCTTCACCCGCCTGAGGTGTTCGTACGCGGCCAGGGATGCCGTCAGCGGCGCGATGAGGTTCAGCTCCAGTACGCGCGCGTGCCGCTCGGGGTCCGCGTCGGCCAGCAGCCGGTACGGCCCGCCGCCCGCGTTGTTGACCAGGACGTCGAGCCGGGGCAGCGCGTCGAAGAAGGTGCGGACGGCGGGCGGGTCACGCAGGTCGAGCGGCGCGAACTCGACGCCCTCGACCGGGACTTCGGGCGGCCTGCGCGCACAGGCGACGACATGCGCACCGGCCTCGGCGAAGGCCCGGGCGATCCCGGCTCCGACGCCGCGGGTGCCGCCGGTGACGACCACGGCCCTGCCGCTCAGCTGCGGCCGGGGCAAGTTATCCACAGGACTCCCGCTCCGATCGGACGGCTGCTAGCTTCAAAGCCTCGCACCTAACAAATGTTTGGTGGAAGGGCGTTGGTTGGAAAGGTAGCTGATGTGCCCATGGGTGTCTCCACCTCGTCCCCGGAAAACTCCTCTGCGGGAAAGGGGCCCGGAAACGACGGAATCGCCGTGGTGACGGTCGACTTCCCGCCGGTGAACGCGCTGCCGGTGGACGGCTGGTTCGCCCTGGCCGACGCGGTGCGCGCGGCCGGCCGCGACCCGCGGGTGCGGTGCGTGGTGCTGGCCGCGGCGGGGCGGGGGTTCAACGCGGGCGTGGACATCAAGGAGATACAGACGCACGGGCCGAGCGCGCTGACCGGCGCCAACCGCGGCTGCTTCGAGGCGTTCGCGGCGGTGTACGAGTGCGCGGTGCCCGTGGTGGCGGCGGTGCAGGGCTTCTGCCTGGGCGGCGGGATCGGGCTGGTGGGGAACGCGGACGTGATCGTGGCGAGCGAGGACGCCACCTTCGGACTGCCCGAGCTGGACCGGGGCGCCCTGGGCGCCGCCACGCACCTGTCCCGGCTGGTCCCGCAGCACCTGATGCGCGCGCTTTACTACACCTCCCGCACCGCGACCGCCGCCGAGCTGCACGCGCACGGCTCGGTGTGGCGGGTGGTGCCGCGGGAGGAACTGCACGCCGCCGCCCTGGAGCTGGCGCGCGAGATAGCCGCCAAGGACGGGGAGCTGCTGCGTCTGGCCAAGGCCGCCATCAACGGCATCGACCCGGTCGACGTGCGCCGCAGCTACCGCTTCGAACAGGGCTTCACCTACGAGGCGAGCGTGGCCGGGGTGGCCGACCGAGTGCGTGACACGTTCGGCAAGGACGACACCGTCGGCAAGGAAGAGGACGAAGGGAGGGTGCACAGGAGTGAGTGACAAGACGACGACCGCCGAGCAGGTCGTCTCCCGTCTGCAGAGCGGAATGACCCTCGGCATCGGCGGCTGGGGTTCCCGACGCAAACCGATGGCCCTGGTCAGGGCGCTGCTGCGGTCCGACATCGGCGATCTGACCGTCGTCTCGTACGGCGGCCCGGACGTCGGCATGCTCGCCGCCGCCGGACGGATCCGGAAACTGGTCGCGCCCTTCGTCACCCTCGACTCCATCCCGCTCGAACCGCACTACCGCACGGCCCGGGAGGGCGGTGCCTTCGAGCTGATGGAGATCGACGAGGCGATGTTCATGTGGGGGCTGCACGCGGCGGCGAACCGGCTGCCGTTCCTGCCCGTGCGGGCCGGGATCGGCTCGGATGTGATGCGGGTCAACCCCCGGCTGCGGACGGTGACTTCGCCCTACGAGGACGGGGAGACGTTCGTGGCGATGCCGGCCCTGCGGATGGACGCGGCGCTGGTGCACGTGGGCCGCGCCGACCGGCTGGGCAACGGGCAGTACCTGGGCCCCGACCCGTACTTCGACGACCTGTTCTGCGAGGCGGCGGACGCGGCGTACGTGTCGTGCGAACGGATCGTCGACACCGCCGAGTTGACGAAGGAGGCCGCACCGCAGACCTTGCTCATCAAGCGCCATACGGTGACCGGGGTCGTCGAGGCGCCGAACGGCGCCCACTTCACGTCCTGCGCTCCCCACTACGGCCGGGACGAGGCGTTCCAGACGACGTACGCGACCACCCCGTGGCCGGAGTTCGCGGCGCGGTTCCTGGGCGGGGACGAGCAGGCGTACCAGTCAGCGGTCAGGGAGGAGTCATGAACGACGTCACCCGCGCCCCTCTGCTCGCGCCCACCCGTGCCGAGTACTGCGTGATCGCCTGCGCCGAGGCCTGGCGGGACAACGGCGAGGTGCTCGCCAGCCCCATGGGGCTGATCCCGTCCGTCGGCGCCCGTCTCGCCCGGCTCACCTTCTCCCCGGACCTGCTGCTGACCGACGGCGAGGCGACGCTGGTCCGCCCGGACGGAACCACCGAGGGCTGGCTGCCCTACCGGCAGCACCTCACCCTGGTCGGCGGCGGCCGTCGGCACGTGATGATGGGCGCGAGCCAGATCGACCGGTTCGGCAACCAGAACATCTCGTGCATCGGCGACTGGGAACGGCCGAAGCGGCAGTTGCTCGGGGTGCGGGGCGCCCCCGTCAACACCCTCAACAACCCGACCAGTTACTGGGTGCCGAGGCATTCGCGCCGTGTGTTCGTCGAGAAGGTCGACATGGTCTGCGGAGTCGGATACGACCGTGCGGCCGGTGCGCGCTACCACCGCATCCCGCGTGTCGTCTCCGATCTGGGCGTCTTCGACTTCGCCACCCCCGACCACTCGATGCGACTCGCCTCACTGCACCCGGGTGTCACGGTGGAGCAGGTCAGGGAGGCGACCGGCTTCGACCTGGCCGTCCCGGACGAGGTGCCGTCGACCCGGGAGCCGACCGCCGAGGAGCTGCGGCTGGTCCGCGAGGTGATCGACCCGGCCGGCAGTCGCGCCAGGGAGGTCGGATCGTGAGGGAGACGGCTTTCACCCGGCTGGTCGGGGTGCGGCACCCGATCGTGCAGACGGGCATGGGCTGGGTGGCGGGCCCCCGCCTGGTCTCGGCGTCGGCGAACGCGGGCGCGCTGGGCGTCCTGGCCTCCGCGACCATGACCGTCGACCGGCTGCGCGAGGCGATACGGGAGGTCAAGTCCCGTACGGACGCGCCGTTCGGGGTCAACCTCCGCGCGGATGCGGGCGACGCGGGCGACCGGGTTCGCGTCCTCGTCGACGAGGGCGTCCGGGTCGCGTCCTTCGCCCTCGCGCCCTCCCCCGAGCTGATCGCGGAGCTGAAGGAGGCGGGTGTGGTCGTCATGCCCTCCATAGGTGCCCGACGGCACGCCGAGAAGGTCGCGGCGTGGGGCGCGGACGCCTTGATCGTGCAGGGCGGTGAGGGCGGCGGGCACACCGGCGAGGTGGCGACGACGGTGCTGCTGCCGCAGGTGGTGGACGCGGTGCGGATACCGGTCGTGGCGGCGGGCGGCTTCTTCGACGGACGGGGGCTGGTCGCCGCGCTGGCGTACGGGGCGGCGGGGGTCGCGATGGGCACACGGTTCCTGCTGACGTCGGACTCGACGGTGCCGGACGCGGTGAAGGCGAGGTACCTGGCGGCGACCGTGCGGGACATCACCGTGACCACGGCGGTGGACGGCCTGCCCCACCGGATGCTGCGCACCGACCTGGTGGACGCCCTGGAACGGTCCGGTCGCGCGCGTGCCCTCTTCCACGCCGTCCGCCGGGCGGCCGGCTTCCGGAAGCTGTCCGGGTCGACCTGGCGGCAGATGGTGCGCGACGGGCTCGCCCTGAAGCACGGCAAGGAGCTGTCCTGGAGTCAGGTCCTGCTCGCCGCGAACACCCCGATGCTGCTGAAGTCGGCGATGGTGGACGGCCGTACCGACCTCGGGGTGATGGCGTCCGGGCAGGTCGCCGGGGTGATCGGGGATCTGCCGTCGTGTGCGGAACTGGTGGCGGGGGTGATGGCCCAAGCGGAGGAAATCATCGGTGAGCTGGCACCGGGCGGTGCTTCAATGCGCTCTTGACGGAGACGATCAGCGAGCCCTGGGGGCTCAGTGTTTTTGGTGCGGGCAGTGTGCGGGTCGAGCCGCAGCTGGTCCGGGTGAAGCTGTCCGTGGACGTGCTGGAGCCCTTGCCCGACAAGGCGTTCCAGGAGGCGGGCGCCGCGGTGGCACGGCTGCGTGAGGTGCTGCGCGGGCACGGGATACCCGACGCTTCGGTGTCCGGCTCCCGGCTCAAACTCAGCTCGGAGTACTCCGGTTACAGCGCCGACCGCACGTTCCTCGGGTACCGCTGCCAGGCCTCGTACGTCATCGAGACCGAGGCGCTCGACGACCTCCAGCAGCTGATCGTGGACGCGGTCGACGCCGGTGCGCACCAGATCGACGACGTCGACTTCGACGTCCACGACAAGCCCGCGCTGCGGGACGAGGCACGCCGCAAGGCGGTGGCCGCCGCCCGCCGCAAGGCCGAGGTGTACACGGAGGCGGCGGGCGTGCCGCTCGGCACGGTGCTGCACATCCAGGACGTGGACTCGGAGTCGTACGAGCTCCGCCAGTACCGGGGTCATGGTGGCGGCGGTGGCAGCTCGGCGGGCGATCTGGCACCGGGCATGGTGGAGGTGTCCGCGGGCGTGGTGCTGGGCTTCTCCCTCGGCCGCTGACGCCCCTGGCCGCCGCGCGGGACGACACTCAGAGCCGTTCGATGACCGTCACGTTCGCCTGGCCGCCCCCCTCGCACATGGTCTGGAGGCCGAAGCGGCCGTCCGTGCGCTCCAGTTCGTGCAGCAGGGTCGTCATCAGCTTGACGCCCGTCGCGCCCAGAGGGTGCCCCAGGGCGATCGCGCCGCCGTTGACGTTGACCTTGCCGGGGTCGGCGCCGGTCTCCTTCAGCCAGGCCAGGACGACCGGCGCGAAGGCCTCGTTGATCTCCACGAGGTCGATGGCGTCGATGGTCAGGCCGGTCTTCTTCAGGGCGTGGGCCGTGGCCGGGATGGGAGCGGAGAGCATACGGACCGGGTCCTCGCCCCGGGCGGACAGGTGGTGCACGCGCGCGCGCGGCGTCAGCCCGTGCTCGCGCACCGCCCGCTCCGAGGCCAGCAGCATCGCCGCCGCCCCGTCGGAGACCTGGGAGGAGCAGGCGGCGGTGATGGTGCCGCCGTCGAGGACCGGCTTGAGCCCGGCCATCTTCTCCAGGGAGGTGTCCCGGCGAGGGCCCTCGTCGACGGCGACCGGTCCGTAGGCGACGGTCTCGCGGTCGAAGCGGCCCTCGTCGATGGCCCGCAGCGCCCGCTGATGGGACCTGAGCGCGAACTCCTCCTGGTCCCGGCGGCTGATTCCCCACTTCGCGGCGATCATCTCGGCGCCGACGAACTGGTTCACCGGCTGGTCCCCGTACCGCGCCCGCCAGCCCACGCTGCCCGCGAAGGGGCCTTCGGTGAACCCCAGGGGTTCGGCGGCCCGGCGGGTCGCGAAGGCGATGGGGATCTGCGACATGTTCTGCACGCCGCCCGCGACCACCAGGTCCTGGGTGCCGGACAGCACACCCTGTGCCGCGAAGTGCACGGCCTGCTGCGAGGAGCCGCACTGCCGGTCGATGGTCACGCCCGGCACCTCCTCCGGCAGCCCGGCCGCCAGCCAGCAGGTCCGCGCGATGTCCCCGGCCTGCGGCCCCACCGTGTCCAGACAGCCGAACACGACGTCCTCGACAGCGGCCGGATCCACCCCCGAGCGGGCCATCAGTTCCTTCAGCACATGGGCGCCGAGGTCGGCCGGGTGAACCCCGCTCAGTCCGCCCCCGCGCCGCCCGACGGGCGTACGGACCGCTTCGACGATATAGGCCTCGGCCATGGCAACTCCCCGGCTTCCCCATGGGTCATGTGCGTACGGCGATCCCGTCCAGCACCATCGACAGGTACTGCCGGGCGATCTCTTCGGGACTGTGCTGTCCGCCGGGCCGGTACCAGGACGCTGCCACCCACACGGTGTCGCGCACGAACCGGTAGGTGAGCCGGACGTCCAGGTCGGCGCGGAAGACCTGGGCGGCGACCCCGCGCTCCAGGGTGGCCAGCCACGCCTTCTCGAACTTGCGCTGCGACTCGGCGAGGAACGCGAACCGCTCCTGCGCGAGCAGCTGCCTGCTCTCCTTCTGGTAGATCGCGACGGCCGCGCGGTGCCGGTCGATCTCCCGGAACGACTCGGTGACCAGGGCCTCCAGGGTCTCCCGCGGTCCCAGCTCGGCGTCCAGGACGGTGTCGTAGCCGCCCCAGAGCTCGTCGAGGAAGGTGCGCAGGATCTCCTCCAGCATCGATTCCTTGGAGTCGAAGTGGTAGTAGAGGCTGCCCGCGAGCATGCCCGCGTGGTCCGCGATCTTGCGTACGGTGGTGGCGTTGTAGCCCTGCTCGGCGAAGACCTCGGCGGCGGTGTCGAGGAGTTCGCGGCGCCGGGCGGGTGCGGCGGTCACCTGGGGCTTCTTCTTGGTCGGCACGGGTCCATTGTCGTCCGCTCCGGTCCTCAGGCGTGCTGACTGCTGACGGAGACGACTTCCCCGGTCAGGTACGAGGAGTAGCCGGAGGCCAGGAACACGATCACGTTGGCCACTTCCCAGGGCTGTGCGTAGCGGCCGAAGGCCTCGCGTGCGGTCAGTTCCTCCAGCAGTTCGGGCGTCGTCACCTTCACCAGGTGCGGGTGCATGGCGAGGCTCGGGGAGACGGCGTTGACCCGCACCCCGTACTCGGCGGCCTCGATCGCCGCGCACCGGGTCAGAGCCATCACGCCCGCCTTCGCCGCGGCGTAGTGGGCCTGTCCGGCCTGGGCGCGCCAGCCGACGACGGAGGCGTTGTTGACGATCACGCCGCCCCGTCCGTCCGCCCGCATCAGCCGCAATGCCGCCCGGGTGCACCGGAAGGTGCCGTTCAACGTCACGTCAAGGACGCGGGCCCACTGCTCGTCGCTCATGTCGACCAGATCCGAAGTGCCGCCCAGGCCGGCGTTGTTGACCACGACGTCCAGTCGCCCATGCTCCCGCACGGCGGCCTCGAACAGCGCCTGCACCTGGCCCTCGTCGGTGACGTCGCACGGCAGGGCGGCGACCGACGTGGCCCCGAACTCGGACGCGAGCTCGGCCTCGTACTCCTTGAGGCGCCGCACATGCGCGTCGCCGATCAGCACGCGCGCGCCCTCCTCCAGGAAGCGCCGTGCGGTCGCGCCGCCGATGCCCGCACCGGCCGCCGCGGTGATGACGGCGGTGCGCCCCTTCAGCAGCCCGTGCCCCGGCTCGTACACGGGGCTCTCGACGACTGTCATAGCCCCACGCTAACCTACCAAACACTTGTTAGGGAAGGATGGCAGCCGATGGATCTCGCCTTCACACAGGAAGAGGATGCCTTCCGCGCCGAGGCCCGGGCCTGGCTCGCGGACCGGGTGCCGCGCGCCCCCCTGCCGTCCCTGGAGACCGCGGAGGGCTTCGCGGCCCACCGCGCATGGGAGGCCGAACTGGCCGCGGACCGCTGGTCGGTCGTCAACTGGCCGACGGCGTACGGAGGAAGGGACTCCGGCCTGATCCGGTGGCTGGTCTTCGAGGAGGAGTACTGGGCGGCGGGCGCCCCGGGCCGGGTCGGTCAGAACGGGATCAGTCTGCTCGCCCCGACCCTCTTCGACCACGGCACCGAGGAGCAGAGAGCGCGGGTTCTGCCGCCCATGGCCACGGGCGAGGTGGTCTGGGCACAGGCGTGGTCGGAGCCGGAGGCGGGTTCGGACCTGGCGTCGCTGCGGTCGAGGGCGGTGCGCACGGACGGGGGCTGGCTGCTGAGCGGGCACAAGACGTGGTCGTCGCGGGCCGCCTTCGCGGACCGCGCCTTCGGTCTGTTCCGCAGCGACCCGGAGGCCCCCAAGCCCCACCAGGGTCTTACCTACCTGATGTTCGACCTGCGCGCGCCCGGCGTCACGGTCCGTCCGATCGGCCGCCTCGACGGAAAACCGGCGTTCGCCGAGCTCTTCCTGGACGAGGTGTTCGTGCCGGACGAGGACGTGATCGGCGCGCCCGGCGAGGGCTGGCGGATCGCGATGTCGACAGCGGGCAACGAGCGGGGCCTGATGCTCCGCTCCCCCGGCCGTTTCCTGGCGGCAGCGGAGCGACTTCGCCGTCTCTGGCAGCGGCAGGGATGCCCGCCCTCCGCCGAGGCCCAGGTGGCGGACGCCCTGATCGGCGCCCGGGCCTACCGCCTCTTCACCTTCGCCGCCGCCTCCCGCTTCCTGGAGGGCGGCTCCATCGGCCCGGAGTCCAGCCTGAACAAGGTCTTCTGGTCCGAGTACGACATCGCGCTGCACGAGACGGCCCTCGATCTGCTCGGCGAACAGGGCGAGGCGGCGGACTCGGAGTGGGCCGAGGGCTATGTCTTCTCCCTGGCCGGCCCGATCTACGCGGGCACGAACGAGATCCAGCGCGACATCATCGCCGAGCGCCTGCTCGGCCTGCCGAAGGGGCGCCGCTGATGAGCGCTCCGCTGGGTGTGCCTCGGTGGTTCGCGTGTCGTCTGCGGCGCCGTCGTGGCTTGGCGCGCCCGCGCGGCGGTAGCCGCATGTTCAACGCAGTCCCGCGCCCCTTCAGGGCGCTTCCGAACCGCACCGCAATTCCGCCGCCCGAAGGAATGCCGAAGGTTCCGAAGGGACGCTGCTGATGCGATTCCTCCTTGACGCCGAGCAGCGCGCGTTCGCCGGCTCGCTGGACGCCATGCTGACAGCCGCCGACACGCCTTCGGTCGTACGGGACTGGAGCCGCGGCGAGCACACGAGCGGCCGCGCGCTGTGGTCCCGTCTCGCGGAGGCGGGTGTCTTCGCGCTGGCGGTGCCCGAGGAGTACGGCGGCCTCGGCCCCCGTCCCGTGGAACTCGCCGTCGCGTTCGTCGAGTTGGGGCGGCATGCGGTACCGGGCCCACTGGTGGAGACGGTCGCGGCGGCCGCCGTGCTCGCTGCGCTGAACGACACCGGTCCGGCCGAACGCCTGCTGCCCGCACTGTCCTCCGGGGAGTCGGCGGCCACGCTCGCTACGGGGCCGTACGCGCTGGACGCGGACATGGCGGACGTACGGCTGACCGTGGCGGCAAGGGACACCGAGCTGCGCCTCGCTCCCCCGCCCGGCCGCCCGCACCCCTCCCTCGATCCCGCCCGCCGCCTCTTCGAGCCGGCGCCCGGCGGGGAACTGCTCGCCGCCGGTCCGCAGGTCGCCGAAGCCGTCGCCCATGGCCTGACCTGGGCTCGCCTCGCCACCTCCGCCCAGTGCCTGGGCGGCGGACTGGCGCTCCTGGACAGAACCGTCGCCTACGTCCGGCAGCGCACCCAGTTCGGTGTCCCCATAGGTTCCTTCCAGGCCGTCAAGCATCAACTGGCCGACGCGAAGACCGCGTTGGAGTTCGCCCGCCCCCTGCTGTTCGGCGCCGCGCTCTCCATGACCCCTGCCGACGTGGCCGCCGCCAAGGTCACGGCGTCCGAGGCGGCGTACGCCACCGCCCGTACGGCGCTCCAGCTGCACGGCGCGATCGGCTACACCGCGGAGTACGACCTGTCCCTGTGGCTGACCAGGGCCCGCGCCCTGCGCACCGCGTGGGGCGGGCCCGAGGAGTGCCGGGCCCTGGTCCTCAGTAGTGGTGATCGCCGCTGGTGAGTTCCCGGTACTCCTCCACGGTCGGCTTCGGGATGTGCGACTCCGACCCGAACATCACCCGGGCCAGCCGGGCGCGCACCCGCTGCCCGGGCTTGACCGGCCGCCGTACACCGTTGGCGTCGACGAGCGGACCGATCTCGTAGGGCGGGCTCTGCTCGTGCTGGGTGAGGGTGAACAGCTCGTCCTGCGCGAGGGGTTCGTGGACCTCGACGAACTCGCCGTGCGGCAGCCGTCTGATGGTGCCGCTCTCCCTGCCGTGCAGCACCTTGTCCCGGTCCCGGCGCTGCAGGCCCATGCAGACCCGTTTGGTGACGAGGAACGTGACGACCGGCGCCAGGAAGAAGGAGATCCGCACGAACCAGGTGATCGAGTTGATGGACAGATGCAGATGGGTGGCCACGATGTCGTTGCCGCCACCGATCAGCAGCACGGCGTACAGGGCCAGCCAGGCCGCGCCGAGGCCGGTGCGGACCGGCATGTTGCGCGGGCGGTCCAGGATGTGGTGCTCGCGTTTGTCGCCGGTGATCCAAGCTTCGGCGAAGGGATACAGACCGAGGGCGAGCAGGAGCAGCGGGAAGAGCGTGAAGGGGATGAAGACACCCAGGGCGAGCGTGTGGCCCCAGAGGTTGATCTCCCATCCCGGCATCACCCGGATCAGGCCCTCGGAGAAGCCTAGATACCAGTCGGGCTGGGCGCCCGTCGTCACCAGGTCCGGGCGGTAGGGGCCGAAGGCCCACACGGGGTTGATGCTGGCGATGCCGCCCATGAGCGCCAGCACACCGAAGACGAGGAAGAAGAAGCCGCCCGCCTTGGCCATGTAGACGGGCAGGAAGGGCATGCCGACGACCGTCTTCTGGTCCCGTCCGGGCCCCGGGTACTGGGTGTGCTTGTGGTAGAAGACCAGGATCAGATGGGCGACGACCAGGCCCAGCATGATCCCCGGCAGCAGCAGGACATGGACCGGGAAGAGCCGCGAGATGATGTCGTGCCCGGGGAACTCGCCGCCGAACAGGAACATCGACAGATACGTCCCGACGATCGGGATCGAGAGGATCGCGCCGTCGGCGAAGCGGATGCCGGTGCCGGACAGCAGGTCGTCGGGGAGCGAGTAGCCGGTCAGGCCGGTGATGATGCCGAGGAACAGCAGGGTCCAGCCGAACAGCCAGTTGAGCTCGCGCGGTTTGCGGAACGCGCCGGTGAAGAACACCCGCATCATGTGCACGAGCATGCCGGTGACGAAGACCAGCGCCGCCCAGTGGTGGATCTGCCGGATCAGCAGCCCGCCGCGCACATCGAAGCTGATGTCGAGCGTGGACTCGTAGGCCCGGGTCATGGTGATGCCGTTGAGCGGGACGTACGAGCCGTGGTAGATCACCTCGACGCCGCTCGGCTCGAAGAACAGGGTGAGGTAGATGCCGGTGAGGATCAGGATGAGAAAGCTGTAGAGGCAGATCTCCCCCAGCATGAAGGACCAGTGGTCCGGGAAGACCTTGCGCATGTTGGCCTTGGCCAGCCCGTACAGACCCAGCCGCCCGTCGGCCCAGTCCGCGATCTTCTCACCCGTGCCCGCCGGCTCCCTGCGCGCGGAGCCGGCCGCCTCGTTCCCCGATCGTGCGCCGTCCATACGTTCGTCGCCTCCCCGTCGGATCATCCTCAGGGTGGCACGGCGTCCGGGGTAAGCCAACGGTAAGGACAGCCGTACGAGTGACTCGCGCCGGCCGCGGGCTCTCAGGCCTGCCGCACGATCCCCTGGGCTCGCGCGGCGACCAGCCACTGCGGGAACTCCCCGACCAGCCGGTCGTACAGCTCCGCGTCGGTCACCTGGCCCGGATCCGATCCGGCGTGGAAGAAGCCGGCGTTGTCGACGACCCGCTTCTGCGGCACCGCCAGCTCGTCGAGCTTGCGCAGGAAGTCGAACTGCTTGCTGCCCGGGTCCCCGAAACCCACGAACTGCCAGAACAGCGGCAGCCTGGCCGCCTTGCACAGATGGCGTTCCGCGGCGAGCTTGTTGATCGGGCCGCCGTCGGTCTGGAACACGACGAGGGCGGGGGCGGTCGAGCCGCTGTCGAGGTAGTGGTCGATGACCGCGTCCATCGCCAGGTGGTAGCTGGTCTTGCCCATGTGCCCGAGCCCGGCCACGATCTTCTCGATCCGGCCCTGGTGGCCGGCGAGCGCGATGTCGGTCTCCGCGTCGACGTCCGTCGAGAAGAAGACCACCGGCACCCGTCCGTCGTCGTCGAGATGCGCGGACAGCCCCAGCACCCGGTCGGCGAGGGCCTGCACACTGCCGTCCTTGTAGTACGGCTTCATCGACCCGGAGTAGTCGACGACGAGGTACACCGCGGCCCGCAGCCCGTCCAGCCCGTGCTTCTGGAGCGACACCCCGGCGCTCTTGTACAGGCTGACCAGCGCGGGGGCGGTCTCCTCGATCTTGCGGAGACTGATCGCGGCCATGCTTCCCCCTTCGTCCGTGCCGAGGTTACGACACGCCGACCCCGCCCCACCCTCCGCCCACCGGCGTTCGCTATTTTGTTCGCCGCCGTCCCCACCGGCTCGCCGCCCGTCCCACCCCCTCCGAGGAGCCGGCTGTGGAATCCGAGTCCACCGTCACCACCTGCTACCGCCATCCCAAGGTGGAGTCCCACGTCCGCTGCACCCGCTGCGACCGGTACATCTGCCCGGACTGCATGCGGGAGGCGGCCGTCGGCCACCAGTGCGTGGAGTGCGTGAAGGAGGGCGCGCGGTCGGTGCGGCAGGCGCGTACGGCGTTCGGCGGCCGGATCGCGACGGCGCCCGTGGTGACGTACGTCCTGATCGGGCTCAATGTCCTCGCGTACCTGGGCGAGTTGGTGCGTTCGTCGATCGTGGACCGCTTCGAGATGCTGGGGCGCGGGCTGGTCGGACCGGACGGCGGCCACTACATGTGGATGGCCGACCACCCCTCCGACTACCACGCCGAAGGCGTCGTCGCCGGCGAGTGGTACCGGCTGCTGACCGGCGCGTTCCTGCATCTGCCGGTCTCCGAGGGGACGTTCGGGATCCTGCACATCGTGATGAACATGCTGACGCTGTGGAACATCGGCCGGGTGGTGGAGTCCCAGCTCGGCCGCGTCCGCTACCTCACGCTCTATCTGCTGTCCGCGCTCGGCGGCTCGGTCCTCGTGCTGCTGATCGCGCCGGACACCCCCACCCTCGGCGCGTCCGGGGCGATCTTCGGGCTCGGGGCGGCGTACTACGTGATGGCCCGGCGTCTCGGCGCCGACATGGGCCAGGTCAACCGCTTCATGGCGGGTCTGCTGCTGTGGCTGCTGATCTCCGCCGGCCTCACGTCCTGGCAGGGTCACCTCGGCGGCCTGCTGGCGGGCGGCGTGGTGACACTGGCGTACGCGTACGCGCCACGTGAGCGCCACCGCTCCCTGATCCAGGCGAGCGCATGCGTCGCCCTGCTGGCGCTGCTGGTGATCCTCACGGTCGCGAAGGCCACGGAACTGGCAGCCTGAGGGGCACGGGAAAACCGGGTGTCCGGCCGGCGGGGCGGACCGTACGCTTCCGGCCATGCCTGAGCATCCGTGGTTCGTCATCGAACCGGAGGACGACGAAGAACTCGAGTTGACCGACGACGACCGCGCCTTCGCGGCCGCGCTGCGCGAGCGCACCGCCGGTTGGGCCGAGGCCCGTGTCGACGGCTGGCTCGACCGGACCGACGATGCGCTGGTCGCCTGCCTGTCCTTCGGCGACCCCGGGGCCCGACGCCATCTGATCGACGTCGGTGTGCACTTCTACGGCGGCCGCGTCCGCGGTGACCGTCTGCACAACCAGCTGTTCATCCTGACCGACCGCCCCTCCACCTGGGCACTGGAGGCCACCGGCACGGTCGATGAGCTGGCCGACCGGTCGGCGCGATGGTTCCGGTCGGTGCTGGACAAGCCCGTCGTGCTGTACGTCTGGCTGAACGACGACCGGTATGCGTACGCGGCACGCTTCGCCTATGCCGACGACAACCGGACGATCAGTCAGATGTACAGCAAGGACCTGGCTCCGGCAGGTCAGGCGGAGGAACTGATCGCGGCGGGCCATGTGCACGGCAAGGGCTGGATCCAGACCGTCGGGCTGCCCACGCCCACGCTCCACCAGCACGTCCGCGGTGACCGGAGCAGGGCCGTCGTACCGGCCGGGGCACGGGCCGTCACCGAGCGCGGCCCGCTGCACGGGGTCTGGTACGAGTAGGCCCGGCCGGCGGCCGGACATGCGACGGCGCCTGCCCGGGCGTCCGGTCGGGGACAGTCGGGCAGGCGCCGTCAGTGTTCCGTACGCCGTTGTACGGGACGTCTGTTGTTGTTCCTGACGTGGCGTCAGACCATCAGGGACCGGTCCGTCGGGCGGATCGGGGCCGGCAGCTCGCTGACGCCCGTCAGGAAGCGGTCCGTGCCGCGGGCGGCCGAGCGGCCCTCCGCGATCGCCCACACGATGAGCGACTGGCCGCGGCCCGCGTCACCGGCGACGAAGATGCCGGAGACGTTGGTCTGGAAGTCGGCGTCGCGGGCGATGTTGCCGCGCTCGTCGAGGTCCAGGCCGAACTGCTCGACCAGGCCGTTGTCGCGGTCGGTGCCGGTGAAGCCCATGGCCAGGGTGACCAGCTGGGCGGGGATCTTGCGCTCCGTGCCCGGCTTCTGGGTCAGCTTGCCGTCGACGAACTCGACCTCGACGAGGTGCAGCCACTGGACGTTGCCGTCCTCGTCGCCCTCGAAGTGGGTGGTGGAGACGGAGTAGACCCGCTCACCGCCCTCCTCGTGCGCCGAGGTGACCTTGTAGAGCATCGGGAAGGTCGGCCAGGGCTGGTGCGGCGCGCGGTCCTCACCCGGGCGGGGCATGATCTCCAGCTGCGTGACGGAGGCCGCGCCCTGGCGGTGGGCGGTGCCCACGCAGTCCGCGCCGGTGTCGCCGCCGCCGATCACCACGACGTGCTTGCCCTCGGCCGAGATCGGGGAGGTGACGTAGTCGCCCTCCTGGACCTTGTTCGACAGGGGCAGGTACTCCATCGCCTGGTAGATGCCCTTGAGCTCGCGGCCGGGGACCGGGAGGTCACGGGCGGTCGTCGCACCGGCGGCGATGACGACCGCGTCGTACCGCTTCTTCAGGTCGGTCGCCTTGAGGTCGCGGCCGATCTCGATACCGGTACGGAAGCGGGTGCCCTCCGCGCGCATCTGCTCGATACGGCGGTTGATGTGCCGCTTCTCCATCTTGAACTCGGGGATGCCGTACCGGAGAAGGCCTCCGATGCGGTCCGCGCGCTCGTAGACGGCGACGGTGTGACCGGCCCGGGTCAACTGCTGGGCGGCAGCCAGGCCCGCGGGGCCCGAGCCGATGACGGCGACCGTCTTGCCCGAGAGGCGCTCGGGGATCTGCGGGGCGACGTCACCGGTCTCCCACGCCTTGTCGATGATCGAGACCTCGACGTTCTTGATGGTCACCGGCGGCTGGTTGATGCCCAGCACACACGCCGACTCGCACGGAGCGGGGCACAGCCGGCCGGTGAACTCCGGGAAGTTGTTCGTCGCGTGCAGGCGCTCCGACGCGGCCGACCAGTCCTCGCGGTAGGCGTAGTCGTTCCACTCGGGGATGAGGTTGCCCAGCGGACAGCCGTTGTGGCAGAACGGGATGCCGCAGTCCATGCAGCGGCTGGCCTGCTTGCTGATGATCGGCAGCAGGGAGCCGGGGACGTAGACCTCGTTCCAGTCCTTCAGACGCACCTCGACCGGGCGGGACTTGGCGACCTCACGGCCGTGGTTCAGGAAGCCCTTCGGGTCAGCCATTGATCGCCGCCTCCATCATCTTCTCGGTGATCTCGGACTCGGAGAGTCCCGCCTGCTCGGCGGCGTCCTTGGCGGCGAGCACTGCCTTGTACGTGCTGGGGATGATCTTGCTGAAGCGCTCGACCGCGGTGTCCCACTCGGCCAGCAGCTTCTCGGCGACCGTGGAACCGGTCTCCTCCTGGTGGCGGCGCACCGCTTCGTGCAGCCACTGCCTGTCGGTGTCGTCGAGGGCCTCGACGGCGCTGACGTTGCCGACGTTGACGTTGTCGACGTTCAGGTCGATCACGTACGCGATGCCGCCCGACATGCCGGCCGCGAAGTTGCGGCCCGTCTCACCGAGCACCACGGCGCGACCGCCGGTCATGTACTCGCAGCCGTGGTCGCCCACGCCCTCGGAGACGACCGTGGCACCGGAGTTGCGGACACAGAACCGCTCGCCCGTACGACCGCGCAGGTACAGCTCGCCGCCGGTCGCGCCGTAGGCGATGGTGTTGCCCGCGATCGTCGAGTACTCGGCGAGGTGGTCGGCGCCCCGGTCCGGGCGGACGATCACACGGCCGCCGGAGAGGCCCTTGCCGACGTAGTCGTTGGCGTCGCCCTCCAGGCGCAGCGTGACACCGCGCGGCAGGAAGGCACCGAAGGACTGGCCCGCGGAGCCGGTGAAGGTGATGTCGATGGTGTCGTCGGGCAGGCCCGCGCCGCCGAACTTCTTGGTCACCTCGTGGCCGAGCATGGTGCCGACCGTGCGGTTGATGTTTCGGATCGCGACCTGGGCGCGCACCGGCTGGGCGTCGGTGGCGCTGGACGCGGCCAGGGCGTCGGCGGCGAGCTTGATCAGCTCGTTGTCGAGCGCCTTCTCCAGGCCGTGGTCCTGCTCGATGACCTGGTGGCGCACCGCGCCCTCGGCCAGCGCCGGCACGTGGAACAGCGGCTCCAGGTTGAGGCCCTGCGCCTTCCAGTGGTCGACGGCACGGGTGACGTCGAGCGCCTCGGCGTGACCGACGGCCTCCTCGATGGTGCGGAAGCCCAGCTCGGCGAGGATCTCGCGGACCTCTTCGGCGATGTACTGGAAGAAGTTGACGACGTACTCGGCCTTGCCGGAGAACCGGTCCCGCAGGGTCGGGTTCTGGGTGGCGATACCGACCGGGCAGGTGTCCAGGTGGCAGACGCGCATCATGACGCAGCCGGAGACGACGAGCGGCGCGGTCGCGAAACCGAACTCCTCGGCGCCGAGCAGCGCGGCGATGACGACGTCACGACCGGTCTTGAGCTGACCGTCGGTCTGGACGACGATGCGGTCGCGCAGGCCGTTGAGCAGCAGCGTCTGCTGGGTCTCGGCGAGCCCGAGCTCCCAGGGCCCACCGGCGTGCTTGAGCGACGTCAGCGGGGAGGCACCCGTACCACCGTCGTGGCCGGAGATGAGGACGACGTCCGCGTGCGCCTTGGACACACCCGCCGCGACCGTGCCGACGCCGACCTCGGAGACCAGCTTGACGTGAATCCGCGCCTGCGGGTTCGCGTTCTTCAGGTCGTGGATCAGCTGCGCCAGGTCCTCGATGGAGTAGATGTCGTGGTGCGGCGGCGGGGAGATCAGACCGACACCCGGGGTGCTGTGCCGGGTCTTGGCGACCCAGGGGTACACCTTGTGGCCGGGCAGCTGGCCGCCCTCGCCGGGCTTGGCGCCCTGGGCCATCTTGATCTGGATGTCGTCCGCGTTGACCAGGTACTCGGAGGTCACACCGAAGCGGCCGGAGGCCACCTGCTTGATGGCGCTGCGCCGGGCCGGGTCGTAGAGACGGTCCGGGTCCTCGCCGCCCTCACCGGTGTTGGACTTGCCGCCCAGCTGGTTCATGGCGATGGCGAGCGTCTCGTGCGCCTCTCGCGAGATGGAGCCGTACGACATGGCGCCGGTGGAGAAGCGCTTGACGATCTCGGAGACCGGCTCGACCTCGTCGATGGAGATCGAGGGCCGGTCCGACTTGAAGCCGAAGAGGCCGCGGAGCGTCATCAGCCGCTCGGACTGCTCGTTGACGCGCTCGGTGTACTTCTTGAAGACGTCGTAGCGGCCGGTGCGCGTGGAGTGCTGGAGGCGGAAGACCGTCTCCGGGTCGAACAGGTGCGGCTCGCCCTCGCGACGCCACTGGTACTCGCCGCCGATGTCGAGCGCGCGGTGGGCCGGAGCGATGCCGCTCGCCGGGTACGCCTTCGCGTGACGGGCGGCGACCTCCTTGGCGATGACGTCGATGCCGACGCCGCCGATCTTGGTGGCCGTACCGTTGAAGTACTTCTCGACGAAGGCGTCGTCGAGGCCGACGGCCTCGAAGACCTGGGCGCCGCGGTAGGAGGCGACGGTCGAGATGCCCATCTTGGACATGACCTTCAGAACACCCTTGCCGAGGGCGTAGATCAGGTTGCGGATGG
This sequence comes from Streptomyces guryensis, assembly GCF_021261325.1. GTDB lineage: Bacteria > Actinomycetota > Actinomycetes > Streptomycetales > Streptomycetaceae > Streptomyces > Streptomyces guryensis. The sequence continues at coordinate 194,739 of NZ_JAJSBI010000004.1, forward strand.
CCTGCTCGGCCTCTATGTCCGTCAGGAAGGTGCCCGCGCGGACCAGGTCCTCGACGGACTCCATGGCCAGGTACGGGTTGACGGCCGCGGCGCCGAAGCCGATGAGCAGCGCGACGTGGTGGACCTCGCGGACGTCGCCGGCCTCGACCAGCAGGCCCACCTGGGTGCGCTGCTTGGTGCGGATGAGGTGGTGGTGGACGGCCGCGGTGAGCAGCAGCGAGGGGATCGGCGCGTGCTCGGCGTCAGAGTGACGGTCCGACAGGACGATCAGCCGGGCGCCGTTCTCGATGGCCGCGTCGGCCTCGGCGCAGATCTCCTCGATGCGCGCGGAGAGGGAGTCGCCGCCGCCGGAGACCCGGTACAGGCCGGAGAGGGTCGCGGCCTTGAAGCCGGGCATGTCGCCGTCGGCGTTGATGTGGATGAGCTTGGCCAGCTCGTCGTTGTCGATCACCGGGAAGGGCAGGACGACGCTGCGACAGGAGGCGGCCGTCGGGTCGAGCAGGTTGCCCTGCGGACCGAGGGAGCTGCGCAGCGAGGTGACGAGCTCCTCGCGGATCGCGTCCAGCGGCGGGTTGGTGACCTGCGCGAACAGCTGGGTGAAGTAGTCGAAGAGCAGCCGCGGACGCTCGGAGAGCGCGGCGATCGGGCTGTCCGTACCCATCGAACCGATCGGCTCGGCACCGGCCTTGGCCATCGGCGCGAGGATGACGCGCAGCTCCTCCTCGGTGTAACCGAAGGTCTGCTGGCGGCGGGTGACCGAGGCGTGGGTGTGGACGATGTGCTCGCGCTCGGGCAGGTCGCCCAGCTCGATCTCGCCGGCCTCTATCCACTCGGCGTACGGCAGCTCGGCGGCGAGGGTCGCCTTGATCTCGTCGTCCTCGATGATGCGGTGCTCGACCGTGTCGACGAGGAACATCTTGCCGGGCTGCAGGCGGCCCTTGCGGACGACCTTGGCGGGGTCGATGTCGAGGACGCCGACCTCGGAGCCGAGGACGACCAGGCCGTCGTCGGTGACCCAGTAGCGGCCGGGGCGGAGGCCGTTGCGGTCGAGGACCGCGCCGACCTGCTTGCCGTCGGTGAAGGTGACGCAGGCCGGGCCGTCCCAGGGCTCCATCATCGTGGAGTGGAAGTTGTAGAAGGCGCGGCGGGCCGGGTCCATGGAGTCGTGGTTCTCCCACGCCTCCGGGATCATCATCAGCACGGAGTGCGGCAGCGAACGCCCGCCCAGGTGCAGGAGTTCGAGCACCTCGTCGAAGGACGCGGAGTCGGAGGCGTCGGGCGTGCAGATCGGGAAGACCCGCTCCAGGCCCTTGTCCCCGAACAGGTCCGAGACCAGCTGCGACTCGCGGGCGACCATCCAGTTGCGGTTGCCCTTGACGGTGTTGATCTCACCGTTGTGCGCGACGAAGCGGTACGGGTGCGCGAGCGGCCACGACGGGAAGGTGTTCGTGGAGAAGCGCGAGTGGACCAGGGCGACGGCCGAGCCGAAGCGGCGGTCGGAGAGGTCCGGGAAGAAGGGCTCCAGCTGGCCGGTGGTCAGCATGCCCTTGTAGACGATCGTGCGAGCGGAGAGCGACGGGAAGTAGACACCGGCCTCACGCTCGGCGCGCTTGCGCAGCACAAAGGCCTTGCGGTCGAGGGCGATGCCCTCCGAGGCGTTGTCGGTGACGAAGATTTGCCGGAAGGCGGGCATCGTCGAACGGGCGGTGGCGCCGAGCAGCTCGGGCGCGACCGGGACCTCGCGCCAGCCGAGGACGGTGAGGCCCTCGTCGGCGGCGATCGTCTCGATCTGTGAGACGGCCTCGGTCGTCCCGTCCTCCGGCAGGAAGGCGATACCGACGGCGTACGCACCGGCCGCGGGCAGCTCGAATCCGGCCACCTCACGGAAGAAGGTGTCGGGAACCTGGGAGAGGATGCCGGCGCCGTCACCCGAGTCGGGCTCGGAGCCGGTGGCGCCGCGGTGTTCGAGGTTGCGCAGCACCGTCAGGGCCTGCTCGACCAGTGTGTGGGACGCCTCGCCGGTGAGGGTCGCCACGAAGCCGACGCCGCACGCGTCGCGTTCGTTGCGGGGGTCGTACATACCCTGCGCAGCAGGGCGAGCATCCATGAAGGACCAGTTCTGGCCATTCGCGGAATGCTGGGACGGCTGGCGCGGCGTACGCATCGGCTCTCCCGTCGTCGTCTCAAGTGGCTGGGGGCCCCTCCCAGGCTCTTGAGGCTCTGGGGGAGCAGATTGCCGAGGGACGACGTTGGCCCTCTGCGGAGTGCAAAATTTCGTGCAGGTTACATGATGGAGCGGTTCTCGGGAACCGGGACAATCCGTTCCAGCATGCGGACACCGCGCGGCTGCAGCGCGGGTGCCGCGCCTGCGGTGGAAGCTATTGGGGACCGAACGAGACAGATCGGTGTCCATCGGCCCGAAAGACGGGGAGGACTGCGTCGCCCTTCCCGCGGGTGCGCGGCAAGCCTCATTGCCCACAGCGCTTACGGCTCATGCCCGGTGGTTAAGCATTCGAAACCAGCGAGTAACGGCTACTTATGCGGCCCAACGCATAACTTGTAGCCGCACTATCCTACGGCCGTTCCGAACAGGATGCCCAGGGCGTACGTCACACCGGCTGCCGCAGCACCCAGAGCAAGCTGCCTGAACCCGCTGAACCACCAGGTCCGCGCGGTCACCCTGGCCACCACGGCACCACACGCGAACAGCCCGAAGAACGCGAGGAGCAGCGCCGGCCACAGGGTGGTGGCACCGAGCAGATACGGCAGTACGGGCAGCAGGGCGCCCAGCGCGAAGGAGCCGAACGACGACACGGCTGCGACCAGGGGCGACGGCAGGTCCCCGGGGTCGATGCCGAGCTCCTCGCGGGCGTGTATCTCCAGGGCCTGCTCGGGATCCTTCGACAGCTGGCGGGCCACCTCACGCGCCAGCTCGGGTTCGACGCCGCGGGCCTCGTAGAGCGCCGCGAGTTCGGCCTCCTCGTCCGCCGGGTGCTTCTTCAGCTCGGCCCGCTCCACATCCAGCTCGGCCTCGACGAGCTCACGCTGCGAGGCGACGGAGGTGTACTCCCCGGCGGCCATGGAGAAGGCACCGGCGGCGAGGCCCGCGAGCCCGGTCAGCACGATGGTCTGCTGACCCACGGCCCCGCCCGCAACCCCGGTCATCAGCGCGAGGTTGGAGACCAGCCCGTCCATCGCACCGAAAACCGCGGGCCGCAGCCAGCCGCCGTTCACGTCCCGGTGCGTGTGGTTGTCGCGGTGCGCCACGTGCAGCGCGGCCTCGGTCTCGATGATCGCCATCGCGGGGGTCCCCCAGGGAAGCTAAGCCAAAGCTAACTTTGGACAAGTTCTACTCTTCGACAACAGGAAACCTACGCCCCGAATTCCCCTCCCGCCAGCAAGGAAAGGCTCGGCTAACCTGCAGCTTTACCTCTCTCTGCTCACTCGTGCGAAGGTCTGCACAGATGTCGACCGGGTGACATGGCTGCCTCCGAGGCTCGGGGCAACCGCCGACGGTGGGACACATGGGCAAAGGGTTCGCGCCCTGTGCGAGCCCCCTCCCGGAGAGGCCGCGTATGGCATCCATCGCCTGCATTCCCTCGGTCCCGTCGCCCGGGAACGCCACCGGCCTCCGCGAGCGGGCCCGCGGCGCGCTGCTCGGCCTGGCCGTCGGCGACGCCCTGGGGGCCCCGGCGGAAAACCTGAAACCGTCGGAGATCCGAGCCCGCTGGGGCCGCATCACGGGTTACGTCTCCCAGAACCCGGCGGGTACGGACGACACGGAGTACGCGATCTTCTCCGGTCTGCTGCTGGCCCGGCACGGCTCGGCACTCACCCCCTCGCATGTGGAGGCGGCCTGGCACGAGTGGATCGCGGACCGCGACGAGGGCCCGTTCCGGGGCGCCGGCTTCAGCGAACGCGGCACCCTGGAGAACCTCCGCCGTGGCCTCGCCGCCCCCATCTCGGCCCAGCACCGCCACGCCTGGAGCGACGGCCTGGCCATGCGCGCGGCCCCCTTCGGCGTCTTCGCCGCGGGCCGCCCCGCCGAGGCGGCCCGGCTGGCGGCCGTCGACGGGTCGGTGAGCCACGACGGCGAGGGCATCTACGGCGGCCAGGCGGTCGCGGCGGGCGTGGCGGCGGCGATGGCGGGCGCACCGACGGTCGCGGTCGTGGCCTCCGCACTGGCCGTCGTCCCGGACGACTCCTGGACGGCCCGCTCGCTGCGCCGGGCCGTGGCAGTGGCCCACCGCGGCGAACGGGCGGTCCGCTCGGCGGTCGTGATCGGCGGCTACCCCTGGACCGACCTGGCGCCGGAGGCGGTAGCCCTGGCGTTCGGCGCGTACGCGGCGGCCGACGGCGACTTCCGCGACGCGGTCCTCACGGCGGTCAACATGGGCCGGGACGCGGACACGACGGCAGCGGTGGCGGGCGCACTGGCAGGCGCCACCCAGGGGATCTCGGCGATCCCGGCGGAGTGGGGTTCGGCAATCGGCCCGGCTCGGGGCAGTTGCCTGCCGGCCATGGCGGGCCATCACGTGCTGGACGTGGCGGACCTGCTGGTGCCGGGCGGGGGCATGGCCGCACCGGAACTCGCACCGAACATGCTCGTACGCGAGGACTCCCCCCTGCCGGACCCAACCGCCTTCACCCTGTCCACGAACGACGAGCCGGAGCCGTCCCGATGAGCCCGCCCGCCCCCTGGGACAGGGGAACGACGGAACCGAACGACATCGCGGCCGCCGACGGCGAGAACACCCCACCCGCACCCGACAACGAGAGGGAAACGGTTGGTGCGGGTGGGCACGAACCCGCCAAAGGCGAAGCCGAGGCGGTCGGCCACGCCAGACGCCCGCAGGGCCCCACCAAGGCCGGAAGAACCGTCGGGCTCCTGCTCGGCCTGGCCGCAGGCGACGCCGCCGGCTGGCCCGCCGCCCGCCACCGCGCAGCCCGTATGCCCGAGTGGACACGCCGCCTCACCCGTGAACTCGACACCTTCGCCGAACAGAACGCCACCACCACCCTCCCCGTCCCCATCGCCTTGAACCAACCCCCCGAACCCCTCCGCCTCGGCCCTTCCGACGACGCCGAGTGGGCGGCCTTCGCCGCAGAGGCACTCCTCCGCGCCGGCGACGACACCGCCCTCGGCGACCTCCCCCGCGAACGCCGTACCCGAGCCGCGATCGACCTCACCTGGAACGCCGTGGCCGCCGAAGTCGCCGCCGCGGCGAACCGCGCACCCGAGATCGAGTCCGCCGTCCTCCCCCTCCGCGCCCGTATCTCCGTCCGCGCCGGCCTCGGCAACCTCGCCACCGGCCTGCGTCCGCCCGCCACCGGCCACGACAACCCCCACTACTTCGACGACGCGGCCTGCGTACGGGCCTGCGTGCTCGCCGTGGCCCACCCCGGCGCCCCCCCGACTCGCCGCCGACCTGGCCGAGTTCGACGCCCGCTACACCCAGGACGGCGACGGAGTGCACGGTGCCCGGGCGATGGCGGCGGCACTCGCACTGGCCCTGGCCGGCGCGGACGCCGAGACCTGCGTGAATGCCGCCCTCACCGAACTCCCCGAGACCACGGAGATCGGCCGCAACGCCCGCCACGCCCTCAAGCTGGCCGCCGGCGCCGAGACCGCCTTCACCCTGATCCCCCTGCTGGAACACCAGATCGTCGACCACGTCTACAGCTACGGCATCGCCGCAGCCGAAACGGTCCCGGTGGCCCTGGCCCTCACCGCCGCGTCGAACGGCCGTATCGCCGAAGCGGTACCGGCCGCGGCCTGTCTCTCCCGGGTCGCCGACTCGGCCCCGGCGCTCGCCGGCGCCCTGACCGGCGCGCTGGGCGGCGCCGCGTCGATCCCGCCGTCCTGGCGGGAAGCCTGCCGTACCCTCTCCGGCTGCGCACTCCCCCGCCTCACCGGCACCGACCTGGTGGAACTCGCCGAACTCCTGGAAGCCACACAACCGGCCCCACCAGGAGGATGATTCGGGCCATGAGGCCCAAAAACCCCAAAACCAGCCTGGAGGACCGGATCACCGGGGCCCTCGTGGGCGCGGCGGTGGGCGACGCCCTCGGCGGCCCCGTCGAGGGCTACTCCCCCGACCAGATCCTCGAACGCCACAGCGGCCGCGTCCACGGCATCGTCGGCCCCTGGAACGGCGAGGCCTGGCGCACGGCCCGCCCCATCGCGCCGTACCACAAGGGCGACGGCCACGTCACCGACGACACCTTGATGACGCACGCCCTGATCCGGGTCTACGCGCAGGTCCGCGACCACCTCGACGCGTACGCGATCGCGGACCACCTGGTCCCCGACCTGATGACGAACCCACGCTGGATCCCGGAACTTCAGCAGGAAGCCCTCCCGCTGCACCGCGTCTTCCTGGCGGAGAAATGGCTGGTGGCCCGCCTCCACTACGGCCATGTCGACCCCCGCGAGGCCGGCGTCGGGAACATCGTCAACTGCGGCGCGGCGATGTACATGGCTCCGGCGGGCCTGGTGAACGCGGCGAACCCCACGGCCGCCTATACCGAGGCGATCGACATCGCGGGCGCCCACCAGTCGTCGTACGGCCGCGAGGCGGCAGGCGTCCTCGCGGCGGCGGTGGCCGCGGCCGCCGCCCCGGGAGCGACCCCGGACTCGATCGTCAGCACGGCCCTCTCCCTCGCGAAGGACGGCACCCGTACCGCGATCGAGAAGGTCTGCGAAGTGGCGTCCCGCCACACGGACTTCGAATCCGCCCTGATCCCACTGCGGGAGGCAGTCGCCCCCTACGACACGGTGGGCCCGGACTACCGCGCCCCTTCCCTCGGGGCCCGCCGCCCGTCGCGCCTCCACTCGATCGAGGAACTCCCCATCGCCCTGGGCATGTTGCTGGTGTCCCACGGCGACTACCGCCACGCCGTCCTGGGCGCGGTGAACTACGGCCGCGACTGCGACTCGATCGCGACGATGGCCGGCGCGCTCGCGGGGGCCCTGGGCTCCCCGGTCCCGGAGGACTGGTCGAAGCAGGTGGCGGAGGCAAGCCGCCTGGACCTGTGGGAACCGGCGACGACCCTCACCGCCGTGACCCGAGAGATCTTCGAACGGGACGTACACCGCCGCAGGGCCCACGAGTCGGCGTTCACGACCATCGGAGACCCGAGATGCTCCGACTGACCTGGGTCCAGCCGGAGGACCTGATCGGCCACGAGCTGCGCCAGGCCGCCCTGGACGGCCGCGAGCCCTCGGCGATCGCGGCGAGATGGAGAGCGGCGGGCGGCCCGGAGGCCCCCCTGCGCGCAGGCGCATCAGCGCAACCGGCGTCACGCTATCTGCGTCTGCTGGCAAAGGACCTGCTGGACGAACTGGCAGACCTGCCAAGCAGGTTGGAGGACAAGGAACCCACCGACCTCGCGAGTATCAAGGCCGGCTGTCCGGCGTGGCCGGCTCCAGCTGCGGGCAGTCGTGCCGCCAGGGCGGCTCCCGACCCGAAGAGAGGCGGCACCCCGCAAGCGCGGGCCGGCGCCCCCGCCCTGACAGCACCCCCCACCCACGCCCGCCTGGAAGCCGCCTGGCTGGGCCGAGCCACCGGCTGCCTCCTGGGCAAACCCGTGGAAAAACTCCCCCTGGAAGCCATCCGCGCACTGGCGCAAGCCACCGGAAACTGGCCCCTGACCACCTACTTCACAGCCCACGGCGCCCCCGAAGAACTCCTCTCGAAACACCCCTGGAACCGCCGCTCGGCAACAACCTCCCTCGCCGAGAACATCGACGGCATGCCCGAGGACGACGACCTCAACTACCCCCTCCTCAACCTCCTCCTGCTCCAACGCCACGGCAGACACTTCACCCCCACCGACGTGGCCGACCTCTGGCTGTCCGAACTCCCGGCGGGCCGCACCTTCACCGCCGAACGCATCGCCTACCGCAACCTCCTCCTCGGCCTGGAGCCACCCCACACCGCCCGCCACCGCAACCCCTTCCGCGAATGGATCGGCGCCCTCATCCGAGCCGACGTCCACGGCTGGACCAACCCCGGCGACCCGGCCGCCGCGGCGGAACAGGCCCACCGCGACGCCACCCTCACCCACACCGCCAACGGCGTCTACGCGGCGATGTTCACGGCGGCCACCATCGCGCAGGCGGCCACCGCCACCCACGACATCCATGCCTGCCTCCGCACCGGCCTCACGGTGATCCCACCCCACTCCCGCCTGGCCCAGGCCATCCGCCACGCCATCCGACTCGCCGTGGAACACGCCGACTTCGAATCCGTCGTCGACGAACTCCACGCCACCCACGCCGACACCCACCACTGGGTCCACGCCGTCCCCAACACGGCCCTGATCGCCGCCGCCCTCACCCACGCGAACGGCGATTTCACCGGCTCCATCTGCCGTGCCGTATCGGGCGGTTGGGACACGGACTCCAACGGCGCCACAGCAGGCAGCATCGCCGCCCTCCTGGCCGGCACCCCCCTCGCCCTCCCCGACCGCTGGACCACCCCCCTCAAGAACCGGCTGGCCACCTCCGTCGGCGACTTCAACGGCATCGGCTTCGACAGCCTGGCCCACCTCACCCTCCGGGAGGCATCCCGCCCATGACCCACATCGTCGTACTGGGCAGCACGAACATGGACCTCGTCACCTACGTCGAGAAGGCCCCGCAGCGGGGAGAGACCGTGACGGGACGGGAATTCCGTACGATCCCCGGCGGCAAGGGCGCCAACCAGGCGATCGCCGCGGCCCGCGCGGGCGCCACCGTCTCGATGATCGGCGCGGTCGGCAACGACGCCTACGGCACCCGCCTCCGCTCCACCCTGGAAGACTCGGGCGTCGACACCGACCTCCTCCGCACCGTCGAAGGCCCCTCCGGCACCGCCCACATCGTCGTCGACGACGAAGGCGGCAACTCGATCGTGGTGATCTCCGGCGCCAACGGCACCGTCGACCACCTCGTCCTCGGCGACGACGGCCTCATCGCCTCCGCAGACGCCCTGCTCCTCCAGCTGGAGATCCCGCTCGCGGCGGTGCTGGCGGGCGCGCGGGCCGCCCGCGCACACGGCGTCCGTACGATCCTCACCCCGGCCCCCGCTCAGCCGCTCCCGCTCGAACTCTTCGCCGCCACCGACCTGTTGGTCCCCAACGAGCACGAAGCGGCCACTCTGACCGGCCGCACCGACCCGCGCAGCGCGGCCGTGGCCCTGCTCGACGAGGTGCCGGAGGTGGTCGTCACCCTGGGCGCGGCGGGCAGTCTGTACGCGGCCCGCGGCGCAGACCCGCTCACCGTCCCCGCACCGCAGGTCACCGCCGTGGACTCGACGGGCGCGGGCGACACCTTCGTCGGTGCCCTCGCCGTGGCCCTGGCCGAGGGGCGGCCGATGCGGTCCGCGCTGGCCTGGGCGGGAGCGGCCGCGGCGCTCTCCGTCCAGCGGCCCGGCGCGTCGGCGTCGATGCCCTGCCGCCCGGAGATCGAAGCGCAGTTCACGTCATGAACGAAGCCCCTCTCACCGGCCTGCGCGTCCTCGACCTGGCCACCCTCTTCGCCGGCCCGCTCGCCGCCACGATGCTCGGCGACTTCGGCGCGGAGGTCATCAAGGTCGAGCACCCGGCGAAGCCCGACCCCTCCCGCGGCCACGGCCCGTCGAAGGACGGCGTCGGCCTGTGGTGGAAGCTCCTCGGCCGCAACAAGCAGACCATCACCCTCGACCTGTCGAAGCCGGGCGGCCGCTCCACCCTGCTGCGCCTCGTGGCGACCGCCGACGTCGTCATCGAGAACTTCCGTCCCGGCACGCTGGAGAAGTGGGACCTGGGCTGGGCTGAGCTGTCCGCCGCCAACCCCCGCCTGATCCTCACCAGGGTCACCGCCTTCGGCCAGTTCGGCCCGTATGCGCACCGCCCCGGCTTCGGCACCCTCGCCGAGGCCATGAGCGGTTTCGCCGCGATCACCGGCGAACCGGACGCATCCCCCACGCTGCCGCCCTTCGGCCTCGCCGACTCCATCGCCGGCCTGGCCACCGCCTACGCCGTCATGACCGCACTCTGCGCCCGCGACCGCACCGGCGAGGGCCAGGTCGTCGACATGGCGATCATCGAGCCGATCCTGACCGTCCTCGGCCCCCAGCCGACCTGGTACGACCAGCTGGGGTACGTGCAGCAGCGCACCGGCAACCGGTCCGCCAACAACGCGCCCCGGAACACCTACCGCACCGCCGACGGCACCTGGGTCGCCGTCTCGACCTCCGCCCAGTCCATCGCGGAACGCGTCATGTGCCTGGTGGGCCGCCCGGAGCTGATCGACGAGCCGTGGTTCGCGACGGGCGCCGACCGCGCCCGGCACGCCGACGTCCTGGACGAGGCGGTCGGCACCTGGATCGCCGAGCGCACCCGCGACGAGGTCCTCGCGGCCTTCGAGAAGGCCGAGGCCGCGGTGGCACCCATCCAGGACGTACGGGAGGTGATGACCGATCCGCAGTACGCGGCCCTGGACACGATCACCACCGTCGACGACCCGGACCTCGGGTCCCTGCGCATGCAGAACGTCCTCTTCCGCCTCTCCGCCACCCCCGGCGCGATCCGCTGGGCGGGCCGCCCGCACGGCGCCGACACGGAGGCGGTCCTGACCGGTCTCGGTCTGAGCCCTGCCGAGCTGACGACCCTGCGCGAGGAGGGCGCCGTATGACAGCGCCCCCGCTCACCTGGCTCTACGCCCCCGGCGACCGCCCGCACGTGGTCGCCAAGGCACTGGCCGCCGGCGCCGACGTCGTCGTGATCGACCTGGAGGACGCGGTCGCCCCGGACCGCAAGGAGTACGCCCGCGCGGCCACCGCCGAACTCCTCTCCGCCCCGCAGCCGGTCCCGGTCCACGTCCGCGTGAACGCCCTGGACGGCCCGCTGGCGCCCCGGGACCTGGACGCGGTGGCCGACCGGCCCGGGCTCTCGGGTCTGCGCCTGCCGAAGGTCACCTCTCCCGAGCAGATCATCCGCACCGCGGAACGCTCCGCACCCTCGACCGCCGGTGCCCCCGCTCTGTACGCCCTCCTGGAAACCGCCCTGGCCGTCGAGCACGCCCATGCCATCGCCTCCGCCCACCCCACCCTGCGCGGCATCGCCCTCGGGGAAGCGGATCTACGGGCCGACCTGGGGGTACGCGAGGACGCCGGTCTCGACTGGTGCCGCTCCCGGATCGTCGTAGCCGCCCGGGCGGCGGGTCTGCCACCCTCGCCCCAGTCGGTCCACCCGGACATCCGCGACCTGGAGGGCCTGGCGGCCTCCTGCGCGCACGGCCGCACCCTCGGCTTCCTGGGCCGCGCGGCCATCCACCCCCGCCAGCTCCCCATCATCGAACGGGCCTACCTCCCCACGGAGCGGGAGGTCGAGGAGGCCGAGACGATCCTCAAGGCGGCGACGACACAGCAGGGCGCCCAGGCCCTGCCGGACGGAAGGTTCATCGACGCGGCGGTGGTGGCGGCGGCGCGCCGCACGCTGTCGCTCGCCCGCCGGAACTGAGGACGAGGGCGCCCGGGCCTGGTGGCCCGGGCGCCCTCGTCGACGTACGACCGACCGTCAGCTCTTCTTGGCCGACTCGGCCTCGCCCTTCGTCTTGTCCTTCGCCTCGTCCTTCGCCGCTTCGTCCGCCTGCTCCGCGGCGGGGCCCTCCGCGGCCGACTTCGGCTCCGAGGAGTCCGCCTCGTCCTTCTCGGCGGTCTCGTCGTCACCCCCGGCCTCGGCCTCCAGGGCAGCCGGCTCGACGGCTTCCTCCCGGCCCGGCCGCTTCTTCGCCGACACCACGATGTACGTCACGGCGAGCAGGAAGACGATCAGCGCGGTCCAGTCGTTGAGCCGCAGGCCCAGGATGTGGTGGGCGTCGTCGACGCGCATGTACTCGATCCACGCCCGGCCCACGCAGTACGCGGCGACATACAGCGCGAACGCCCGCCCATGACCCAACTGGAAGCGACGGTCCGCCCAGATCACGAGCAGCGCGACGCCGATGCACCAAAGGGACTCGTAGAGGAACGTCGGGTGGTAGTACCCGGGCACACGGCCGTCCGCCGAGGACGTGATGTGCAGCGCCCAGGGAAGGTGGGTCTCCTTGCCGTACAGCTCCTGGTTGAACCAGTTGCCCCAGCGGCCGATGGCCTGCGCGAAGGCGATACCGGGGGCGATGGCGTCGGCGTAGGCGGGCAACGGGATGCCCCGGCGCCGGCAACCGATCCACGCGCCGACCGCACCGAGCGCGATCGCACCCCAGATGCCCAGGCCGCCCTGCCACACCTTGAAGGCGTCCACCCAGTCACGGCCCTGGCTGAAGTACAGCTCGTAGTCCGTGATCACGTGGTAGAGGCGACCGCCGACCAGGCCGAACGGCACCGCCCAGACAGCGATGTCGGCCACCGTGCCGGCCCGCCCACCGCGGGCGAGCCAGCGCTTGTTGCCGAGCCAGACCGCGACGAAGACGCCGATGATGATGCAGAACGCGTAGCCGCGCAGCGGGATGGGGCCGAGATACAGCACCCCGCGCGACGGGCTCGGAATATAGGCAAGTTCTTCCATGGCAGAACCGACGCTACCGTGCCGGGCCGGGCCGACGGCAGGCAGCCCGGCTACGGGTCCATAACAGGCGGACTTGAAACTCTTACCCCTTGTTCGCCGCCAGCACCATCTGCTTCAGCTTCGCAGGCGTCAGCGTCTGGTCCTGGAAGATGTTCTTGCCGTCGAGCAGCACGGTCGGTGTTCCGCTGAAACGGCCGGCCTTGAAGGCGGCGTTCGACTTGTCGACCCAACTGTCGTGCTTGCCGTCGTTGACGCACTTGCGGAAGGCCGCGGTGTCGAGGCCGCCCACCTTGCCCGACAGGTCGATCAGCTTGGCATTGTTCGCGAAGGTGTCGACGGTTTCCTTGGGCTGGTTCTCGTAGAGCACGTCGTGGTAGTCGCGGAACTTTCCGGCGTTCTGGGCGCAGGCGGCGGCATTGCCCGCGCGGAGGGAGCCGGTGCCGCCGAGGTTGCCGTCGATGAGCCGGACCAGGTGGTATTCGATTCTGAGCTTGCCGGAGTCGGTCAGCGCATGGAGTGTCGGGCGGTACACCGTCTCGAAGGCCTGGCAGGCCGGGCAGCGGAAGTCCTCCCAGATCGTCAGCGTCGGCTTGGCGCTGTCCTTGCCCACGGCGATCGCGAGGCCGTCCTTGCCCTGCGCCCCGGAAGGCGCCACGACCGGGCCCGAGCTCTTGTTCTTGTCCTTGCCCACGTTCGCGGCGACCACCCCGATCACCGCCGCGAGGCCCAGGACGCAGACGACGCTCGCGCCCACGATCAGCGTCCGCCGTCGCTTCTCCGCGGCCTTCTGCTTCTCACGCTCGACCGCCAGCCGCTCCCGGGCGGTGCGCTTTCCGTCACGGTTCTTCTCGCTCACACCCCCAGAACGAAGCCGGGGAGGCGCAATGCGCCTCCCCGGTCCCAGATCCACTCGTTCGGAGGACCCGCACGAAATGAGCGGACCCACATGAGATGAACTGCTCGGTCACGCCTCCCGGCGCACGCCCTTGGCGAGCTCGCCCGCGAGTGAGCGCACGGCCTCGACGCCGGCCGCGTCGTCCGGCGCGTCCAGCATCCGCTTGACGAAGGCCGAGCCGACGATCACGCCGTCGGCGAAGCCGGCCACCTCGGCGGCCTGCTCCGCGTTGGAGACACCGAGCCCGACGCAGACGGGCAGGCCGGAGCCGGTGGCACGGGTGCGCTCCACCAGGTCCTGGGCCTGTGCGCCCACCGACTCACGGGTACCGGTGACACCCATCAGCGAGGCGGCGTACACGAATCCGCTGCCCGCCGCGGTGATCTGCGCGAGCCGAGCGTCCTTGCTGCTGGGCGCGACCACGAAGACCGTGGCGAGCCCGTGCTTCTCGGCGTGCTCCCTCCACAGGGCCGACTCCTGCACGGGCAGGTCGGGCAGGATGCAGCCCGCGCCGCCGGCCTCGGCGAGCTCGGCGGTGAAGCGCTCGACGCCGTAGCGGTCGATCGGGTTCCAGTACGTCATCACCAGCACCGGCTTCCCGGTGGCCCCGTGCGCCTCCCGGACCGTACGCATGACGTCGGCGATCTTGACTCCGCCGCGCAGGGCGATGTCGTCCGCGGTCTGGATGACGGGGCCGTCGAGGACGGGGTCGCTGTGCGGCAGCCCGACCTCCACGACGTCCGCTCCGCCGTCGAAGACGGCCTTGATCGCCTCGATGCCGCCGTCCACGGTCGGGAACCCGGCCGGGAGGTAGGCGATGAGCGCGGCGCGGCCCTCGGCCCTGGCACCGGCGAGGGTGTCCGACAGCAGCTGGATGTTGCCGCTCACTTGGCGTCCCCCTCGATCTCGGCGAGGTCGGCGGCGTCGGCCGCGACCTCGGCGTCCGTGTCGTACAGGCCGAAGTAACGGGCGGCCGTGTCCATGTCCTTGTCGCCGCGGCCGGACAGGTTGACGACGATCAGGCCGTCCTTGCCCAGCTCCCTGCCGACCTCCAGCGCGCCGGCGAGGGCGTGTGCGCTCTCGATGGCAGGGATGATGCCCTCGGTGCGCGACAGCAGGCGCAGGGCCTGCATCGCCGCGTCGTCGGTGACCGCGCGGTACTCGCCGCGGCCGCTGTCCTTGAGGTAGGAGTGCTCGGGCCCGATGCCCGGGTAGTCCAGACCGGCCGAGATCGAGTACGGCTCGGTGATCTGGCCCTCCTCGTCCTGCAGGACGTAGGAGCGGGAGCCGTGCAGGATGCCGGGCTCGCCCGCGGTCAGCGTGGCCGCGTGCTCGCCGGTCTCGACGCCGTGGCCCGCGGGCTCGCAGCCGATGAGGCGGACGCCCGCGTCCGGGATGAAGGCGTGGAAGAGGCCGATGGCGTTGGAGCCGCCGCCGACACAGGCGACGGCCGCGTCGGGCAGGCGTCCGGCCTGCTCCAGCAGCTGGCGCCGGGCCTCGACGCCGATCACGCGGTGGAAGTCGCGGACCATGGCCGGGAAGGGGTGCGGGCCGGCGACCGTACCGAACAGGTAGTGGGTGTGGTCGACGTTGGCGACCCAGTCGCGGAAGGCCTCGTTGATGGCGTCCTTGAGCGTACGGCTGCCGGACTTCACCGCGACGACCTCGGCACCGAGCATGCGCATACGGGCCACGTTCAGGGCCTGGCGCCTGGTGTCGATCTCGCCCATGTAGATGGTGCACTCGAGACCGAACAGCGCGCAGGCCGTCGCCGTGGCGACGCCGTGCTGGCCGGCTCCGGTCTCGGCGATGACCCGGGTCTTGCCCATGCGCTTGGTGAGCAGGGCCTGGCCGAGCACGTTGTTGATCTTGTGCGAGCCGGTGTGGTTGAGGTCCTCGCGCTTGAGGAACACCCGGGCGCCACCGGCGTGTTCGGCGAAGCGGGGGACCTCGGTGAGGGAGCTGGGCCGGCCGGTGTAGTGGACCAGCAGGTCGTCGAGTTCGCGGGCGAACTCGGGGTCGTGCTTGGCCTTGTCGTACTCGACGGCCACCTCGTCCACGGCGGCGACGAGGGCCTCCGGGATGAACTTGCCGCCGAACGCGCCGAAGTAGCCTTCGGGGCTTGGAACTTGACCCTCGGGGTCGGGGATGAAGAACTCGCTGGGCATGCGGAAACCTCACGGTGAGTGTGTGGAATGACACTGACGCCGTGGGGCGGGAGGTTGTCAGTTGGCTGCGGGCCCGTTGGGGCTGGTCGCGCCTGCGCGGCGGTAGCCGCAGATCAAACAGAGCCCCGCGCCCCTGAAAGGCCGCTGCCATCGGCGGCCGTTGACCTGCCCAGGCTCGTCTCCGATGACGTATCGCACCCTGCGACCGTGCACGCGCCGTGCCGGTGCGCGGCAACCACGAGGGCGGCAGCCGCGCGCGAGGCGGGCGTACCGGTCCACGGTCGTCATGGTGAGAGTCATCGCCGCCACTCTACCGGGTGATCAGCTTCGCCCGTGCCGCAGTGCGGGGTGCTCACCGGCCGCCACCAGGTCCGAGACCGCGGACTTCGGGTCCTTGCCGGTGACCAGGGACTCGCCGACCAGGACCGCGTCGGCGCCGGCGTTGGCGTAGGCGATGAGGTCGTGGGGGCCGCGGACGCCGGACTCGGCGATCTTGACGATGCCCTCGGGGATCTCGGGGGCGACGCGCTCGAAGGTGCCGCGGTCGACCTCGAGGGTCTTGAGGTTGCGGGCGTTGATGCCGATGACCTTGGCGCCCGCGTCCACCGCGCGCTCGACCTCGTCCTCGTCGTGGACCTCGACGAGCGGGGTGAGGCCGATGGAGACGGCACGCTCGATGAGGGACTCCAGGGCGGGCTGGTCGAGGGCCGCGACGATCAGGAGGACGAGGTCGGCGCCGTACGCGCGGGCCTCCCACAGCTGGTACGAGGTGACGATGAAGTCCTTGCGCAGGACCGGGATGTCCACGCGGGCGCGGACCGCCTCCAGGTCGGCCAGCGAGCCGCCGAAGCGGCGCTGCTCGGTGAGGACGGAGATGACGGCCGCGCCGCCCGCCTCGTAGTCCGCGGCGAGGCCGGCCGGGTCGGCGATCGCGGCCAGGGCGCCCTTGGAGGGGCTGGAGCGCTTGACCTCGCAGATGACCTTCACACCGTCGCCGCGCAGTGCGGCCAGGCCGTCCTTGGCCGCGGGAGCCTTCGCCGCGCGCTCCTTGAGCTCGTCGAGGCTGACGCGCGCCTGCCGCTCCGCGAGGTCGGCACGGACTCCGTCGATGATCTCGTCGAGCACACTCACGCGAGCGGCCCCCTTCCAGACGGTTGACTGTTCAAGCGGTTGAGCCAAGCTGACCCAAGGGAAAAACAGATGGTCACTGCGATGGTATCCGGAGGGAGGCGTAGGCCTCACATCCGGTTGACGCCGGTCCCACTACCTGGACGTTCACTCATTGATCAAGGATGCAGCCAGCCACCGAACGGCAGGTTCCGGACAACCGTGAAGACCAGGGACAACGTCCCCAGCACCCACAGCTGCCGGCTCCCGAGCTCGATGCGCACCGGCCGTCCGCGCACCGCACGCACCACCCATACGGTCCACAGCACGGCGAAGCCCAGATAGCCGACCACGGCGAGGGCGTTGTCCTGGAGGGCCGCGAGGAAGTCCCCGTGGATGAAGGAGTGCGCGCTGCGCAGGCCGCCGCAGCCCGGGCAGTAGATGCCGGTGAGCCCGTAGAGGGGGCAGACGGGGTAGTGGCCGGGCTGGTACGGGTCGACCGCCCCCACGTAGGCGAAGGCCCCGGCGACGGCCGTCAGCACCCCGGCGGGGACGGCGAGCCGCGCCATCAGCGTGGGTTCGGCTTCGGACGGCGTCACGGGCCGGCTCTGGGCGTTCACGTCTCGCATTGTCCCCCGGGCGGGCGCCACGCACGCGTGAGGGGCGATCCGGCGCCGGATCGCCCCTCAGCGGCAGTCGTGCGCGAGTCAGCTCTTCGAGCTCACTGCGGCCTGGCTCTGCTCGAGCGCGTCCTGGAACGTCTGGTGCGCGTCCTTCGGCTGGCCCATGCCCATCGCGCTCATGATCCAGCCGACGATGCCGCCGACGACCACGATCGCCATGCCGGCCCAGAAGCCCACGGGCTGAGCCAACACCATGAAGGCACCCGAGACGCAGAAACCGATGAACGCGATAGTGACACCGGTCCAGGCGGCCGGGGTGTGACCGTGGCTGCTGCCCGCCATGACTTGCTCCTCGTTGCTGTTTACGTGTCTGAGCCGGACGCTCAACGGACATTGTCCCGCACGCGTACGCGTGCGCTGCTCGGGGGTCGCTCCTCGCGCGTGGCGGCGGGAGGGGTCACGCTCCGGTGGGGTCCTCGCCGCGGTCGAGCGCCTTCCAGATGTCCTCGGGGCGGTCGGGGTCCACGGCCTGCGCCCTGCGGCGGGGCCTCGGGGCGCCGTCGCGCTCGTAGCGGCCTGACATGGCGGGCCAGTTCCGGCCGTAGCGCAGGGCCAGGAGGCCCGCGACGAGGAGCAGGGCGCCGCCCACGGCTGCGACGTACGGCCAGGCGGTGTGGGAGAGGGCGTCGACGGTGGCCGAGGTGTCGCCGGCGGCCTGCGCGGCCTTCTCGTCGAGCGCGGAGGTGTCGGAGACGCCCAGCAGGGCCGCGGCGATGGTGCCGGCGCCGGAGAGCGCGAGCAGGGCCGAGACCAGCAGGCGGCCCGCCCTGCGGACGGCGAAGACGGCGACGAGCGCGGCGAGGCCCACTATCGCGAGCGCCGCGGGTACGCCCGTGACGTCGCTGCCCTTGGCGGTCAGCGGGAAGGCGCCGCCGGCCACCGTCGCGGTCCCCTCCGACCAGCGCTGACGGGTGGCCAGCAACGCCACGGCCGCGCCGAGCGCACCGCACAGCAGGGCAAGGGCGAGACTCCGGCGACCGGACCGCGCGGGTCCGTCGGCCTCGGAACGGGGGTGAGGAACAGCAGTCACGTACTCCACTATCGCCCGGACCCCGGGCGAACCGTCACCCGGGGTTCACGTGAGAAGCACCCCACTTGTCGCCGGAAGGGTCCTACTCGCCCAGTCGGTTGGCCGTGTGGACCGCGCGGAGCACGGCCGCCGCCTTGTTGCGGCACTCCTGGTCCTCGGCGACCGGGTCGGAGTCGGCGACGATGCCGGCGCCCGCCTGGACGTATGCCGTGCCGCCCCGCAGCAGGGCCGTGCGGATGGCGATGGCCGTGTCGGAGTCGCCCGCGAAGTCGAGGTAGCCGACGCAGCCGCCGTACAACCCGCGCCGGGACGGCTCGAGTTCGTCGATGATCTGCATCGCCCGGGGCTTGGGAGCACCGGAGAGGGTGCCGGCCGGGAAGCAGGCCGTCAGGACGTCGAAGGCGGTGCGGCCCCCGGCGACCTTGCCGGTGACCGTGGAGACGATGTGCATCACGTGCGAGTACCGCTCGACGGACATGAAGTCGACGACCTCGACCGAGCCGGGTTCGCAGACCCGTCCCAGGTCGTTGCGGCCCAGGTCGACGAGCATGAGGTGCTCGGCGCGCTCCTTGGGGTCGGCGAGCAGCTCGTCGGCGAGGGCCTGGTCCTCCTGCGGGGTGGCCCCACGGTGCCGTGTGCCGGCGATGGGATGGACCATCGCATGCCCGTCCTCGACCTTGACCAGGGCCTCCGGGGACGAGCCGACGACATCGAAGCCGTCGAAGCGGAAGAGGTACATGTACGGCGAGGGGTTCGTCGCCCGCAGCACCCGGTAGACGTCCAACGCGCTTGCCGTGCACGGTGTTTCGAAACGCTGGGAGGGGACCACCTGAAAGGCTTCGCCCGCCCGGATGCGCTCCTTGATGTCCTCGACGGCCTCCTGGAAGTCGGGGCCGCCCCACAGGGCCGTGTACTCGGGGAGCTCGGAGGGCGGGAGGACGGCGGGCGGCTGGGCGACCGCCCGCGAGAGGTCGGCCTCCATGGCGTCCAGGCGGGCGACCGCGTCGGCGTGGGCCTCGTCGACGCCCGTGTCGAGGTCGTTGTGGTTGATCGCGTTGGCGATCAGCAGGACCGAGCCCTCCCAGTGGTCCATGACGGCGAGGTCGCTGGTCAGGAGCATGGTCAGCTCGGGGAGCCGGAGGTCGTCCCGCTCGCCGGGGCCGATCTTCTCAAGGCGGCGCACGATGTCGTAGCCGAGATAGCCGACCATGCCGCCGGTGAAGGGCGGCATGCCCTCCTGGTGCGGGGTGTGCAGGGCCTCGATGGTGGCGCGCAGGGCGGCCAGCGGGTCGCCCTCCGCGGGGACGCCGACGGGCGGGGCGCCCAGCCAGTGGGCCTGCCCGTCGCGAGCCGTCAACGTCGCTGCCGAACGCACGCCGACGAAGGAGTAGCGGGACCAGGAGCGGCCGTTCTCCGCGGACTCCAGCAGGAAGGTGCCGGGGCGCTCGGCGGCGAGCTTGCGGTAGAGCGCGACCGGCGTGTCGCCGTCGGCGAGGAGCTTGCGGGTGACCGGGATGACCCGGCGGTCGGTGGCCAGCTTGCGGAACGTCTCGAGGTCCATGGCGGCTGACCTTACTGATCCGAGGCGGCGGCGCCGGAATCGGCGTCCTTGAGGAGCACGTCGGCGTCGAAGCAGGTGCGCGCGCCGGTGTGACAGGCGGCGCTGACCTGGTCGACCTTGACCAGCACGGTGTCGGCGTCGCAGTCGAGGGCGACCGACCTGACCCACTGGAAGTGGCCGGAGGTGTCGCCCTTCACCCAGTACTCCTGGCGGCTGCGCGACCAGTACGTGCAGCGGCCGGTGGTGAGGGTGCGGTGCAGCGCCTCGTCGTCCATCCAGCCGAGCATGAGCACCTCTCCGGTGTCGTACTGCTGGGCGATGGCGGGTACGAGCCCGTCGGCGCTGCGCCTGAGGCGCGCGGCGATCTCCGGATCGAGGCTGCTGCTGGGGGACGGCGTGCTGGTCATAGGGGCCATTGTGCCGCGCGCCACTGACAGTGACGGGGCGGTGTCCACTGGGCGGACCTGGTACGTGGTCGTAGGCTGACTGCATGTCGACTTTCGCCAAGCGTGAACGACTTCTCCTGGCCGACCTGTTGGAGGCCGAGGGCCCCGACGCCCCGACCCTCTGCGAGGGCTGGCGCACCCGTGACATCGCCGCGCACGTGGTGGTGCGCGAGCGCCGCCCCGATGCCGCCGGCGGCATCCTGATCAAGCAACTCGCGCCTCGCCTGGAGCGGGTGATGGCGGAGTTCACCGCCAAGCCGTACGAGGAGCTGATCCAGCTCATCCGCACCGGCCCGCCCCGCTTCTCCCCGTTCCAGCTCAAGCAGGTCGACGAGTTGTCGAACACCGTCGAGTTCTACGTCCACACGGAGGACGTCCGCCGTGCGCAGCCGGACTGGACGCCGCGTGAGCTGGACCAGGTCTTCCAGGACACCCTGTGGTCCCGCCTGGAACGGTCGGCCCGTCTGATGGGCCGCAGCGCCCCCACCGGCCTGGTGCTGCGCCGCCCCGACGGTCAGACGGCGGTCGCCCACCGCGGGACCCCCGTGGTGACGGTGACCGGCGAGCCGTCGGAGCTGCTGCTGTTCTCCTACGGCCGGCAGAGCGCCGCCACGGTCGAGCTGGACGGCGACAAGGACGCGGTCGCGAAGCTGCATGAGGCGAAGCAGCTGGGCATCTGAAGCAGCTGTCCGAGGACCGAGGTCAGCGCGGCAGTTCGGCGCGGCGCAGGGCGGGGACGCACAGGGCTACGACCCCGCCTAGCCCGCAGACGGCCGCGCTGACGACGAAGACCGGGCCGGTGCCCCAGGCGCCGGCCACCGCGGCGAACAGCGGCATGGTCAGCGGGGCGATGCCGAGGCTGACCATGCCGGTGACCGAGGTGACCCGGCCGAGGTAGGCCGGGTCGGCCCGGGTCTGCAGCAGGGCGCTGGACAGAGCCCCGCTCAGCCCGGCGAGCAGGCCGATGACGAGAGCCACCCCGACGGCCGCGAAGACATTCGGGACATGTGCCAGGGCGCCGATGGCAACGCTTCCGGCGAGGACCGTGTAGGCGACGACGTGCCCGGCGTACGGCAGGCTGCCCCGCACCGTCAGCAGCAGCGAGGCGGCCCCCGCGCCTACCCCGAACCCGGCGATCACCCAGCCCATGCCGGAGGCGCCCCACCCGCGCTCGTCGGCCAGCAGGGTCACGCCGACGTTGAGCGGGCCGACGAAACCGAGGTCACCCAGGGCTATGGCCAGCGTCAGCGGGGCGAGGACACGGTGGCGGCGGATGTAGCCCAGCCCGTCGCGCAGGTCCCGCCAGGCGGTGTGACGTGCGCCGACCGCGTCGTCCGGAGGCAGATCCCGGATGCGTACGGAGATCAAGAGCGGTATCGACACCGCGATCAGCAGCCCGGCCAGCCCGAACGCGGCGGCCGCACCTCCCAGCGCCGCCCCCAGGCCGCCGAGCGGCGCGCCGACGACGTAACCGAAGCGGATCGCGAGCCCGCGCAGGCCCTGGACGCGCGTCAGCTGGCCCCTGCTGGTGATGCGCGGCGGCAGGGCGCCCACGGCGGGCATGAACACGGCGTCGACGGCGCCGAAGACCACGGCGAGCACGGCAAGCGGCCACAGACCGGGGCCGGTGAGAAACAGCAGGGCGGCCACGGCCAGCACGGCCGCGCAACGCACGGCGTCGCTGCCGATGACGACCTTCCGCGGTCCGAACCGGTCGGCGATCACTCCCCCGCCCAGCATCAGCAGGGTCCGGGGTACGGCGCTCGCTGCCATGACCATGCCTGCTTGCGAGGGCGATCCCGCCTGTACCGCGGCCCAGGACAGGGCCACGTAGTAGACGGCGTCGCCGACCATCGACGAGGTGTAGGCGGCGAGCCAGCGCAGGACGTTGGGATCGCGGTGGGCGGGTCTGTCCGAGACGGAGAGCGGGTGTAAGGCGGTCGTGGACACGGGAAGGGGTCCTCTCAGCTCAGACGCGAAACGGGAATCCGTACACATGCAGCGCTACGTTCTCGCGCTGTTCGGTGCCGCCGGCGGCCTCACGGGCGCGTCCCTGCTCGTCGTACTTCTTGAGCAGGTCCTGCAACTCCGCCTTCAGGTCGGCCAGTTCGGCGGCCGTCAGACGAAACAGTGACTCGCCGTCGTAGGCCGCCTCGTTCCACTCGGGCCCCCAGTGGGCACGCTCGTCGAGGTAGGTGAGGTACATCTCGGAGCGCTGTTCCAGGAAGAGTCGCGAGGCGGCAAGGTGCGCCGCCACTTTCTCCGGCGCGTCCTGGAAGTCCTCGTCGCGTACGGAGACGCCGTCCGAGGCCGGCTGCCACCAGCGCTCACGCGCGTCCCCGCTGCGCGGCTCCGCCTCCTCGATCAGCCCGTGCTCGGCGAGCTTGCGCAGGTGGTAGCTGACCAGGGAGACGGCCTCGTCAACCTGCTCGGCCAGGTGCGAGGCGGTGGCCACTTCGGCCACGAACAGCAGCCGGTAGAGCTTCAGACGGAGCGGATGGGCGAGTGCCTTGAGCGTGCCGAGTTCGGTGATCCGGCGGTTCTCCTTGCTTGCCATGCCCTCACCGTAAATACAAAAGAAAAGTTGCACAACTTATTTTGCGCAACTTATCTTTCGCATCTGCCGACGAGAAAGCCCCGGCCACCACCAGGCAGCCAGGGCTCGGACCACTAACGGACGGGGTGCCCCGCCTCCCGCAGCGCCTGCTTCACCTCGCCGATCCGCAGATCCCCGAAGTGGAAGACGGACGCCGCCAGCACCGCGTCCGCGCCCGCCCCGATGGCCGGCGGGAAGTCGGCGAGCCTGCCCGCGCCGCCCGAGGCGATCACCGGGACCGTCACGTGCTTGCGGACCGCGGCGATCATCTCCAGGTCGTAGCCGTCCTTCGTGCCGTCCGCGTCCATGGAGTTGAGCAGGATCTCGCCCGCGCCCAGTTCGGCGGCCCGGTGCGCCCACTCGACGGCGTCGATGCCGGTACCGCGACGGCCGCCGTGGGTGGTCACCTCGAAGGTGCCCTCGGCGGTGCGGCGCGCGTCCACCGACAGGACCAGCACCTGGCGGCCGAAGCGCTCCGCGATCTCGCGGATCAGGTCGGGACGGGCGATCGCGGCCGTGTTCACGCCCACCTTGTCGGCGCCGGCCCGCAGCAGCTTGTCCACGTCCTCGGCTGTGCGCACGCCGCCGCCGACGGTCAGCGGGATGAACACCTGCTCGGCCGTACGGCGCACCACGTCGTACGTCGTCTCGCGGTTGCCCGAGGACGCGGTGATGTCCAGGAACGTCAGCTCGTCGGCGCCCTCGGCGTCGTACACCTTGGCCATCTCGACGGGGTCGCCCGCGTCGCGCAGGTTCTGGAAGTTGACGCCCTTGACGACCCGGCCGTTGTCCACGTCCAGGCAGGGGATGACTCGGACCGCCAGGGTCATGAATCCACGGCTCCTCTGTATTGCCTCTGGCCTCGGAAGGCTTCCAGTTCCACTTCGACCAGGATGCGCGGGTCGACGAAACCCTCCACCACGAGAAGGGTCGAGACCGGGCGCACCGCGTCGAACAGCTCCTTGTGGGCCCGGCCCACGGCGTCCACGTCCCGCGCATGGGTCAGGTACATGCGCGTGAGGATCACGGACTCCACGCCGAGCCCGAGCTCGCCGATCGCCTCGATCGCGCCGGCGAAGGCCACCTTGGCCTGCTCGTACGGGTCGCCCTCGCCGTACAGCACGCTGCCCTTGAAGGACGTCGTTCCCGCCACCAGCACACGGTCGCCCGCCGCCACGGCCCGTGCGAAACCGAAGGACTCTTCCCAGGGACTTCCGCTCTGCACACGCCGTACGGCTTCGGACGTCATGAAGACACAGCCTCCAGTGCTTCTTCCAGGGTGAACGCCTTCGCGTACAGGGCCTTCCCGACGATGGAGCCCTCGACACCGAGGGGTACCAGCTCGGCGATGGCGCGGAGGTCGTCCAGGGACGACACGCCGCCGGACGCCACGACCGGGCGGTCGGTCGCCGCGCAGACGTTCTTCAGCAGCTCCAGGTTGGGGCCCTGCAGCGTGCCGTCCTTGGCGATGTCGGTGACGACGTACCGCGCGCAGCCCTCCTTGTTGAGGCGCTCCAGCGTCTCGTAGAGGTCTCCGCCGTCGCGGGTCCAGCCGCGGCCGCGCAGGGTCGTGCCGCGTACGTCGAGGCCCACCGCGATCTTGTCGCCGTGCTCGGCGATGACCTTGGCGACCCACTCCGGGGTCTCCAGGGCCGCCGTGCCGAGGTTCACCCGGGTGCAGCCGGTGGCCAGCGCGGCGGCCAGCGAAGCGTCGTCACGGATGCCTCCGGACAGCTCCACCTTGATGTCCATCGCCTTCGCGACCTCGGCGATCAGCGCGCGGTTGTCACCGGTGCCGAACGCGGCGTCCAGGTCGACCAGGTGCAGCCACTCGGCGCCCGACCGCTGCCAGGCGAGGGCGGCCTCCAGGGGGGAGCCGTACGAGGTCTCGGTCCCGGACTCGCCGTGCACGAGGCGTACGGCCTGGCCGTCGCGGACGTCGACGGCGGGGAGGAGTTCGAGCTTGGCCATGGTCTACAGGGTTCCGATCCAGTTGGTGAGCAGCTGCGCTCCGGCGTCGCCGGACTTCTCGGGGTGGAACTGGGTCGCCCACAGGGCGCCGTTCTCGACGGCCGCCACGAAGGGCTTGCCGTGCGTCGACCAGGTCACCCTGGGCGCGCGCATCGACGGGTTGTGCACTTCGAGGGACCAGTCGTGGACCGCGTACGAGTGCACGAAGTAGAAGCGGGCGTCCGTGTCCAGGCCGTCGAACAGCTCGGAGCCGGCCGGGGCCTCCACGGTGTTCCAGCCCATGTGGGGCACGATCTCGGCCTGCAGCGGCTCGACCGAGCCGGGCCACTCGCCGAGGCCCTCGGTCTCCACACCGTGCTCGATGCCGCGCGCGAACAGGATCTGCATGCCGACGCAGATGCCCATGACCGGGCGCCCGCCGGACAGCCGGCGGTCGATGATCCAGTCGCCGCGTGCCTCCTTGAGCCCCTGCATACAGGCGGCGAAGGCGCCGACGCCCGGCACCAGCAGGCCGTCGGCGTTCATGGCCCTGTCGAAGTCACGGCTTATCTCGACCTCGGCCCCCGTGCGGGCGAGGGCGCGCTCGGCGGACCGGACGTTCCCGAAGCCGTAGTCGAAGACGACGACCTTCTTCGAAGGAGCGCTCAACTCCACACCTCCAGACGCATGATCCCGGCGACCAGGCACATCGCGGCACCGATCGACAGCAGCACGATCAGCTGCTTCGGCATCCCCTGCTTGACGAAGGAGATGATGCCGCCGACCAGGAAGAGGCCGACAACGATCAGGATGGTCGACAGCCCGGTCACAGCGCGCCCTTCGTGGAGGGGAGAATGCCGGCGGCCCGCGGGTCGCGCTCGCTCGCGTAGCGCAGCGCTCTCGCCAGCGCCTTGAACTGGCACTCCACGATGTGGTGCGCGTTGCGCCCGTAGGGCACGTGCACGTGCAGCGCGATCTGGGCCTGCGCGACGAAGGACTCCAGGATGTGCCGGGTCATGGTGGTGTCGTACTCGCCGATCATCGGCGCCATGTTCTCGGGCTCGGTGTGCACGAGGTACGGGCGGCCGGACAGGTCGACGGTCACCTGGGCGAGCGACTCGTCCAGGGGCACCGTGCAGTTGCCGAACCGGTAGATCCCCACCTTGTCGCCGAGCGCCTGCTTGAAGGCGGCGCCGAGCGCGAGGGCGGTGTCCTCGATGGTGTGGTGCGAGTCGATGTGCAGGTCGCCCTCGGTCTTCACGGTCAGGTCGAACAGACCGTGCCGGCCGAGCTGGTCGAGCATGTGGTCGTAGAAGCCGACGCCTGTCGACACATCGACCTTGCCGCTGCCGTCGAGGTCTATCTCGACGAGCACCGACGTCTCCTTGGTGACCCGCTCGACTCTTCCAACGCGACCTTCGCGAGTCATGCGCTGTGCTCCTTCTTCAGTTCACTTACCGCGTCGAGGAACGCGTCGTTCTCTTCGGGGGTTCCGGCGGACACCCGCAGCCACCCCGGGATGCCGTTGTCCCGTACCAGCACACCCCGGTCGAGGATTTTCTGCCAGGCGGCGTGGGAGCCGCCCTCGTCGTCGAACCGCCCGAACTGTACGAAGTTCGCGTCGGACTCGACGACGTCGTAGCCGAGCGTGCGCAGCTCGCTCACCAGCCGGTCGCGCTCCGACTTCAGCTGCTCGACGTACTTCAGCAGCGTGTCGGTGTGCTCCAGGGCGGCCAGCGCGGTCGCCTGGGTGATCGCGGAGAGATGGTACGGCAGCCGTACGAGCTGGACGGCGTCGACGACGGCCGGGTGCGCGGCGAGGTAGCCGAGGCGCAGACCGGCCGCGCCGAAGGCCTTCGACATCGTCCGTGAGACGACGAGGTTCGGCCGGCCTTCGATGAGGGGCAGCAGCGAGTCGCCGTGGCTGAACTCGATGTACGCCTCGTCCACGATCACCACCGACGGCTTCGCCGCCTGCGCGGCCTCGTACAGCGCGAGGACCGTCTCGCGCGGAACCGCGTTGCCCGTCGGGTTGTTGGGGGTGGTGACGAAGACGACGTCCGGCTTGTTCTCGGCGATCCACCGCTCGGCGGCCGGAAGGTCGATCGTGAAGTCGGCGCCCCGCGGACCCGAGATCCAGCCGGTGCCGGTGCCGCGCGAGATGAGCGCGTGCATCGAGTACGACGGCTCGAAGCCGATCGCGGTGCGGCCCGGTCCGCCGAAGGTCTGCAGCAGCTGCTGGATGACCTCGTTGGAGCCGTTGGCGGCCCAGACGTTCGCCAGGCCGACCTCGTGGCCGCCGGTGTCCGTCAGGTACCTGGCGAGCTGGGTGCGCAGCTCGACGGCGTCGCGGTCCGGGTAGCGGTTGAGGTCACGGGCGGCCTCGCGGACGCGCTCGGTGATGCGCTCGACCAGCGCCTCGGGCAGCGGGTAGGGGTTCTCGTTGGTGTTCAGCCGTACGGGGACGTCCAACTGGGGCGCGCCATAAGGGGACTTGCCGCGCAGCTCGTCCCGTACGGGGAGATCGTCGATCCTCACGTCGCTCACTTGCTCTCGGGCACCTTCCAACCGAACCTCGCCTTGACCGCCGCACCGTGCGCGGGCAGGTCCTCCGCCTCCGCCAGCGTGACCACGTGATGCGCGACCTCCGCCAGCGCGTCCTTCGTGTAGTCGACGATGTGGATGCCGCGGAGGAAGGACTGGACGGACAGGCCCGAGGAGTGGCAGGCGCAACCACCGGTCGGGAGGACGTGGTTGGAGCCGGCCGCGTAGTCGCCGAGGGAGACCGGCGCCCAGGGGCCGATGAAGATCGCGCCGGCGTTCTTCACCCGGTCGGCCACGGCGGTGGCGTCCGCCGTCTGGATCTCCAGGTGCTCGGCGCCGTAGGCGTCGACGACCCTGAGGCCCTCGTCGATGCCGTCGACGAGGACGATCGCGGACTGCCGGCCAGCGAGCGCCGGGCGGATCCGGTCCTCGATGTGCTTGGTGGCCGCGACCTGCGGCTCCAGCTCCTTCTCGACCGCGTCGGCGAGCGCGACGGAGTCGGTGACCAGGACGGCGGCGGCCAGTGGGTCGTGCTCGGCCTGGCTGATCAGGTCGGAGGCGACGTGCACCGGGTCGGCCGTGTCGTCGGCGAGGACCGCGATCTCGGTCGGGCCGGCCTCGGCGTCGATACCGATCTTGCCGGTGAAGTGGCGCTTGGCGGCGGCGACCCAGATGTTGCCGGGGCCGGTGACCATGTTGGCGGGCGCGCAGGACTCGGTGCCGTGCGCGAACATCGCGACGGCGGTCGCGCCACCGGCCGCGTACACCTCGTCGACGCCGAGCAGCGCGCAGGCGGCGAGGATCGTCGGATGCGGGAGACCGCCGAACCCGGCCTGGGCAGGCGAGGCGAGGGCGATGGACTCGACGCCGGCCTCCTGTGCGGGCACCACGTTCATGACCACGGAGGAGGGGTAGACCGAGCGGCCGCCGGGAGCGTACAGCCCGACGCGCTCCACAGGCACCCACTTCTCGGTGACCGAGCCGCCCGGCACGACCTGGGTCGTGTGGGTCGTACGGCGCTGCTCGCGGTGGACGAGGCGGGCGCGCCGGATGGACTCCTCCAGGGCCGCGCGGACCGCCGGGTCGAGCTCCTCCAACGCGCGCGTGAGCGCCTCGGCAGGCACCCGGACCCGGTCCAGCCTGACCCCGTCGAACTTCTCGGCGAAGTCGATCAGCGCCGCGTCGCCCCGATGATGCACGGCTTCGCAGATCGGACGCACCTTCTCCAGGGCGGCCTGAACGTCGAAGTCGGCTCGGGGCAGCAGGTCGCGCAGGGCTGGGCCCTCGGGGAGGGCGTCGCCGCGCAGGTCGATTCGGGAGATCACATGCCCAATTCTCTCAGACGGTGGTCAGGCGTCGTCCGCGCGTTCCAGTGGCTGATACAGAACCCCGGCGGAACCCGGAAGATCGCCTTCACGTCTAGCGTTCGGGACGTCACACAGCGGGCATGAACGGTTGTGCGACAGCTACGAGGAGTCAGGGGGATGGAAGCGCAGTGACCGAGGGGGCCGGCTTCCGCGCCGGAGACCTGCCGGACGATCTGACCGCCGCCGAGGCCGGCATGTGGCAGGCCTTCCGCAACGGCAGTGTGTACGACCTGAGCAGCGGGGACACCGTCGCCGACGATCCGCACGGCGGGCACCCCTGGGGGCCCGAGCGGACCGTGCGGGCGCGCATCGTGTGCTGGCTGCTCCTCGACGGGCCGCCCGCGCTGGCCGGCCGGGTGTCCTCGCTGAAGCTGCGCGGGGTGCAGATCAGCGGTTCGCTGGACCTCGCGGGCGGGGCGGTGGTGCCGTACGTCGAGATGCGCGGCTGCCGTTTCGAGCGGGACGTGCTGCTGCCGGAGGCCCATTTCACGACGATGCGCATGGTGGACTGCTCGGTGCCCCGCCTGGAGGCCGCCCGCGTCCACACGGAGGGCGACCTGCACCTCCCGCGCTGCCGCTTCCTGGGCGGCATCCGGCTGACCGACGCGCACATCGGCACGGATCTGCTGCTCAACCAGGCGATCGTCTACCGCGACCGCAGCGGCCGGTCGATCGCCGGCGACGGCATGATGGTGGGCCAGGACCTGCAGGCGGAGCTGCTGGAGTCGCACGGTGAGCTGAGCCTGCGCAGCGCGAAGATCGGCGTGTCGCTGAGCCTGCGCGGCGCCCGGCTGGCCAACCCGTACGGCCGGCTCGCGCTGAACGCGCCCCAGCTGACCGTCGGACGGACCCTGTACCTGACGCCGGCGGGCGTCGGCGCCTCGATGCTGAGCGGTGCGACACCCGCGCGCGGGACGCGCATCCAGCGGTTCGAGTGCCAGGGCGGGGTGCGCCTGGACGACGGGCGGTTCGAGGACGCGGTCGACCTGGAGCGCGCCCGGTTCACCTTCACCGACGACCAGGAACTGTCGCTGCGCCGGGTACAGACGCCCGAGCTGCGCTTCCTCGGCGAGCGGCCGCAGCGCGGCAAGGTCGTCCTGTCGGGCGCGCGGGTGGTCAACCTGGTCGACCGGGCGAGCGCCTGGCCCGGCCCGGGCAATCTGCACATGGGCGGTTTCCAGTACGAGAACCTGGTGCCGCAGGGCCCCTTCCCGCTGACCGGACGGCTGGACTGGGTGACCGCCGCGACCGCCGAGTACAACCCGGAGCCGTACGAGCGGCTCGCCGCCGTGCTGCGGTCCGGCGGCGAGGACGAGGACGCCCGCGAGGTGCTCCTCGCCAAGCAGCGCCGACGCCGCGAGAGCCTCCCGCTCGCCGCCAAGCTGTGGGGGTACGCGCAGGACTGGACGGTGGCCTACGGATACCGGCCCGGCCGGGCCGCCGTATGGATGGCGGTGTTGTGGGCGGCGGGCTCGCTGGCCTTCGCGCATGCGAGTCATCCGCCGCTGCAGCCCGGGGCCCACCCGCCGTGGAACCCGGCCCTGTTCGCCCTGGACCTGCTGCTCCCGGTCATCGACCTGGGCCAGGTCGGCGTCTGGCAGCTGAGCGGCGGCTGGCAGTGGCTGGCGGCGGCGATGATCCTGCTGGGCTGGATCCTGGCGACGACGGTGGCGGCGGGGGCGACGCGCCTGCTGAGACGGAACTGACGTTCTGGGAACAGCGGGGTTTCGCACACAACAACCCAACACTTGTCGAACAGTCACCCTTTACCTGCACTTGACCGATCCGCGTACAACTTTCCACGACTTGTCCGTGGGCCCTGGCGCGGGGTTGACCTGCGGCCTTTCAATGGTCGACACCATGGCTCTGCTGCATCCGTTCAGCCGCGCGGCCCGGACCTCCCGGACCGCTCCGCTCCCCCCCGCCGGACTGCCCGCCGCCGGGCTCCCCGCCGACGACGAGGTGCTGCTCGACGTGCCCGACGACCGCCTCGGCGCCGCGCTGGTCGCGGCCGCGGGAGGCGAGCACGGCCACGCGGCCGCGCTGCTGTCCGACACCCGCACGCGCGGCGACTGGGAGAACCGCGACCGGTACGCGAGACGCCTCGCCGCCTTCGCGCACGCCCGCCCGGAATGGCTGCGGGCGTGGTCCGCCGCCACCCCGCACGACCCGGACGTACTCCTGATCAGGGCCCAGCTCGCGGTGGACGACGCCTGGCGCTCCCCGGCACGCGCGGAACTGCTGCGCGAGGTGAGCCCACTGATCACGGCTGCCGCGCGGGGCGACGACCACGACCCGGTGCCGTGGCGGCTCGCGCTGGACCATGCGCGCGGCACCGGCGCCGGCCCCAAGTACTTCGGCGAGCTGTGGGAGGCGGCGCTGCGCCGCGCCCCGCACCACTACGGCTGCCATGTGGCGGCCCTGCGCTATCTGGCCGCGTCCTGGCAGGGCTCCCACCGCGAGTGCTTCGACTTCGCCGACCTGGCCGCGCAGGACGCCCCGCCCGGCTCCCTCATCCAGGCGCTGCCGTCCCGGGCGGCCTTCGCCTGTCTGACGGACGGCGTCGGCGCCGAGGTGCCGCGCGCACGGCTGGACGCCGCGGCCGACCGGGCGATCGCGTTCTCCGCCCGCTTCCCGGCGGCCGACCCGTGGCCGGCCGAGATCCGCAACAAGCTGATGTACGTCCTCGTACGTCTGGACCGCTGGCAGGAGGCCCTCACCGAGCTGCACCGGATCGGCCCCTACGCCACGTCGTTCCCCTGGGGCCGGCTGTCGGACGACCCGCTGGTTCTCTTCCTCAAGGTGCGCGGCGACATCCTCGCCCGTACGACAGGCCTCATGCCCCCGCCCCGGCATCCACGGAACGGGCGCGCCGGACGCGCCCGCTCCGCCGACCACTAGGCTCTTGCGTCGTGACCACCGTCCGTCTCCCGCTCTTCCCGCTGAACTCGGTGCTGTTCCCGGGGCTGGTACTGCCCCTGAACGTGTTCGAGGAGCGCTATCGCGCCATGCTGCGCACTCTGCTCAAGACCCCGGAGGACGAACCGCGCCGGTTCGCCGTGGTGGCGATCCGTGACGGCCACGAGGTGGCACTGAGCGCGCCCGGCATGCCCGACCCCACGGCCCTGCCCGAAGTGGGCCCCTCGGCCGGCTTCGGCCCCGACCCGGTCAGGTCGTTCCACGCGACGGGCTGCGTCGCGGACGCGGCGACGATCCGCGAACACGAGGACGGCACCTTCGAGGTCCTGGCAACTGGCACGACCCGGGCACGCCTGGTGTCCGTGGACGCCTCGGGCCCCTTTCTGACGGCGGAGCTGGAAGAACTCCCGGAGGAACCGGGCGACGGGGCGGGCGCACTGGCCGAAGGCGTCCTGAGGGCCTTTCGCCAGTACCAGAAACGCCTGGCAGGCGCACGCGAGCGGTCCCTCTCGACCGGCTCCGACCTCCCCGACGAACCGTCCGTGGTCTCCTACCTGGTGGCGGCGGCGATGATGCTGGACATCCCCACCAAGCAGCGCCTGCTCCAGGCCCCGGACACCGCCTCCCGGCTGCGCGACGAACTGAAACTCCTTCGCTCCGAGACGGCGATCATCCGTAACCTGCCGTCACTGCCGGCGTCGGAACTGACGCGCGGCCGCACGAGCCTCAACTGAAACGGGCCGAGGATGGCGAAGAAGTCCAGGAAGCAGCAACAGGCGGGCGGCACGCCGGCGACGGTGGCCCTGACCTCGGCCGGGGTCCCGTACACGATCCACGCCTACGACCACGACCCGTCCCAACCCTCCTACGGCGAGGAGGCCGCTGAGGCGATGGGCGTCTCTCCGGACCGCGTCTTCAAGACCCTGGTCGCGGACGTGGACGGCGCCCTGACGGTGGCCGTGGTCCCCGTGGCGGGCCAGCTGGACCTCAAGGCCCTGGCCTCGGCGGTGGGCGGCAAACGAGCCGCCATGGCAGACCCGGCCCTCGCCGAGCGCACCACGGGCTACGTCCGGGGCGGCATCTCCCCCCTGGGCCAGCGCAGGAAACTCCCCACGGTCCTGGACGCCTCGGCCGCCGCCCACCCCACGATCTGCATCTCGGCGGGCCGCCGCGGCCTGGAGGTCGAACTCTCCCCCGACGACCTGACCAAGCTGACGGAAGCGGTAGTGGCCCCCATCGGACGTGCGTGACCCCTCGACGACTGCCCCGACCTCGACTAGGTACGAGGGACATGTCGAAGAAAACACGCAAACGCAAGTGGCGCCTGAAGAAAGGCCGCTCCAACCACGGCCACCGCCCCGCGTAGGACAGCCTCAAGCCCTCAAGCGCCGGGCGGCATGGTTCAGCCCGTCCGGCTCTGTCTCTCCAGCCCGTCCGGCGTTTGAGGACGAGGCCGTCCAGGCCGAAACCGGGGGTCTGGGGGGCGCAGCCCCCCAGGGACGGGAATGGGCAGGGGCGGCGGGGGCGAAAAACCCGCCGCAACCCCAACGGCACCGCACCTACGCCATCGGCTCCCCATAGGGATCCTTGGGAACACCCCCGTGTTCCTGATACGGCTCCGGATCCCGAGGCCCGAACAACGCCGTCAGCCCGAGATGCACCACCAGCGCAGCCAACGGCCACGCCAGCAACGCCCCCTTCGCCCCGAGCTTCAGCGGCGCGGAGAACGTGACCCCCTTGCCCACCTGCTTCGCATGAGCGATCACATCCTGCGAGGGCCCAAGCCGCACCCCGAGCTTCCAGGCCAGCAACGACGCGAGCAGCCCCCCGACCCCCAGCGCCACAGCCAACGGCACACCCCCGCGCCGCCGCCAGAAGAAGACCCCGAGGGCACTCACCGCACCGAAGGCCACCGCGAGCAGCGTGAACGTTCCGTCCACCCCGATCGCCTGCTCCCCCTCGCTGTCGGAGAGATAGACGACCCAGCTCTTGTCGACCACGTCACCGACGAGCGGCACATGCGGCGCCAGCCACCACCACAGCACCCCGAGCAGTACACCCGCGACCGCCACCGCCACCGTGACCACGGCGGCCTCGCGCAATTCGGTCTTCATTCCGGGCCCGTCCTGTCCGTACGTGCCGTCCCATACGGCGTCATGCGCCACAGGAGCCACGTACCCGGCAGCCGGGGGCTGCCACGCATCCTGCGAGGACTGTTCATGCGGCGGCGGAGGCGGAGTCAACGGTGCGGTCACCCTGCCATCGTGCCAGGCCCGTCTGTGCGGCGCGTCACCGGACGGCCGCCCGACGGTACGCCCAGGTGGCGACGGCCAGCGAGATCACGCCCACTCCGGCGCACACGGCGAGGTCCCCGACCACGAAGGCCCAGTCGGGATGCGCCCCGAAGGTCCGTGCGAAGGCCTCGACGCCGTATGTCGACGGCAGCAGATCCCGTGCGAGCCGGACGACCTCGGGCATCCTGTCGGCCGGCAGCACCCCGAGCAGCAGGGCCGCGGACATGCCCAACTGGCCGAGCAGGGTGGCCAGTTCGGGCCGCGGCGCGAGCAGTCCCAGCGCCGCGCCCAGTCCGGCCAGGGCCGCCCCCGCCAGCGGAATCACCGCGGCGAGCACCCACAGATGCGCCAGCGGCAGCCCGAACAGCACGCACCCGAACACCGCCGTGACCACGGCCCCGGGCACGGTGAAGGACGCATACGCCCCGGCCGCCCCCAGCACCACGGCCGCAGGCGGCACCGGCAGCGTCGCGTAGTGGTCGAGCCCGCCGCTGGCCCGCAGCTGCCCGAAGTACTGCGCAAGCAGATTCAGCGCGACGAACGCCACCACGAGCACCGACGCCCCGGCCACCACCGACTCGGCCTCACCGCCGCCGTCCACGACCCCGCGCATCAGGATCATGATCCCGATCGACTGGAAGGTCGCCACGAACAGCAGCGGAATCCGGGCCACCCGCGCGCGCGAGAGCTGCGCCCGGTACATGGCCACGAGGGCAGGCCACATCCGCGCCCGAGGCCCGAGCTCGGCCGCTCCGCGGTCGGCCTCCTCCGCGGCCAGGGCACCGCCCGGCAGAACATCGGCGGGTACGACACTCACGTCGCGCTGCTCCCTTTCACACTCGGGCCCACGGAGCCGGGGCCCACCGGGGCGATCGCCCTCTCCCGTAGGGACCATACGGCTGCGGCGGCCCGCGCACTCACACCGGTGACGACGCTCATGCCTTCACCAGCCCCTGCTGCGCGGCGCCGCCCAGCGCCAGGTACACGTCCTCCAGGCTGGGCGTGGCCAGCGTGAAGTCGTCGAGCGCGACGAAGGCGCTGCCGCCGGTGACGGTGGCGACGACCGCGCGTGCCTCCTCGGGGGCGAGCCTGAGCGTCCAGCGGCGCCCGGCCTCGGTGGCCCGCTCACGCAGAGCAGCCACCTCGGGAACGTGCAGCGGCGCACTCTCGCGCCACACCAGCTCGACGCGGACCTCCCCGGCGACCTGCTCCTTGAGCCCGGCGGGGGTGTCGCAGGCGATGACCCGTCCCTGGTCGAGGACGGCGACCCGGTCGAGGACGGTCTCGGCCTCGATGACGTTGTGGGTGACCAGCAGCACGGTCGTCCCGCGCTCGGCCCGCCGCCGGTCCACGGCCGCCCACACCGCCCGCCGGGCCACCGGATCCATCCCGGTGGTGGGCTCGTCGAGCACCAGCAGGGGCCGCTCCCCGACCAGCGCGGCGGCGAGACACGCCAGCCGCCGCTGCCCGCCGGACAGCTTCTTCAGCGGCCGTCCGGCGATGGCCGTGAGCCCCAGCTCCTCGAGTACGGCGTCCCGCTCGTCCCGTGCCTGCCGGGCCTCCAGCCCGCGCAGCCGCCCGGTCGTCTCGGCGGCGAGGGACACGGTGAGTTCGTCGAGGGCGCTCGACTCCTGCCCCAGGTAGGCGAGGATGCGTGCGGCCCGCTCCGGGTGCCGCACGATGTCGTGCCCGAGGATCTCGACGCGGCCCGCGTCGGGCCGCATCAGCCCGGTCAGCTGGCGCACGAGAGTGGACTTGCCGGCACCGTTCGGCCCGAGGAGACCGAAGATCTCACCGCGCCGGATGTCGAGGCGCACGTCGTCGGTGGCCCGCACCGCGGGCGTCCCCGGCGCACCCCGCCGCCCCCGCACCGCCGGATAGGTCTTGGTCAGTCCGCGCACCGCGCACACGACATCCCCACCGTGCCGAAGTGCCTGTGCCGCGCGCGTACTCACAAGGGACGAGGGTACGGGGTCCGCAGGCCCCGCCCGCTCTCGGGTTGGTCCATAACGGCACATCCCCCGGTAAAGAGCGCCGTCAGCACACCGGTGAGGAACTACTCACCCACGGGAGCGTGCTCGGCGGCCGTCCGCACGTCGATCTCCCTCCAGAAGCCGGCCCGGATCGCATACCGGTCGTGCTCGTCGATCTGGTCGTCCTTGTGCGCGAGCAGCCCGAACCGGGCGGCATAGCGCAGCAGCTCCCCGTCGATGCGGTGCGGGACGCGCGGGTACATCCCGGACAGCTTCTGCAGATGGCTCTGGTCGCCCAGGCGCTCCATCCACCGCCGCGCGAACACCTGCCCGACCTCGTACGGGTCGCCGCCGACCGTGGTGATGTCCTCCTCGCGGTCGGCCCACCGCTGCTCCGCCGTGGTCAGCTGGGCCAGCGTCGGCATCGAGGCGGCATCGGGCGGCTCGGCCGTGGGCCGGTCGACCCAGCCCTTGTCGGAGGACCAGCGCAGGGTCGCGTTCGCGGGAGGCTGGGCCGGCTGCACCCCGGGGGCGCGCAGCGCGGCCAGGTCCTTCGGGGTGGGCACGCCCTTGGGCGCCGGCACCCGCTCCTGCGTGCCGTTCTCGGAGCGGGCCGCGGAGGCGTGCTCGCCCTCCTCGGCACTCCGCTCGGCCGCAGCGGCGAGCGCGGACTCCGGCAGCGGCGCGGAGAGGATCGCTGCGATCTCGGGCCGCGGCACGGGCGGCGGAGCGCAGATCCCGCCGAGCTCCTTGGCCCGTACGGCCTTGGTGATCCATGTACGGTCCAGGACGCGCCGCTCGTCGGCCTCGGCGACCAGGTCCTCGGACTGGTTGTAGTCCCCGTCGGCGGCCTGCACGGCCCACAGGTGTACGGCGACCCCGTGCTCCTTGGCGGCCATCATGCCCGGCAGCAGATCTCCGTCGCCGGTGACCAGGACGATGTCGGAGCAGGCGCGGTTGCGGGCCAGCTCGGTGAGCTCGGCGTGCATGGCGGCGTCGACGCCCTTCTGCGCCCAGCGTCCGTCGCTGCGGGTCAGGGCGCCGAGCCGGACGGTGACCCGGGGCATCACGCGCAGCCTGCGGTGCTCGGGCTGCGGGACGCGGTCGGGGGCGCCGTCGAACCAGTAGATGCGCAGCAGCGGCCGTTCCGTCTCGGACTCGGCGCGTTCACGCAGGGCCTGGATGAGGGCGGCGTGATCGACGGTGATGCGGGATCGTGAGGGCTCCCCGGCGAGGAGACTGGCGGCGGCCCCCAGCAGATACCCGGCGTCCACCAGGACGATGCAGCGGTCCACGCGATCCACCCTCTTTCCGGGAGGTTTGCTTCGGGCTTCCTTCGAGTCTGCCCGACTGCGCGGGGGTTAACGGCCCGAACTCGATCTTCGGCGTGGCGTTTCGGGTCGCGCCCAGCGTCCTTGCGCTCCGAGATGCCCTGTCACAGACGGTAATTATCCGAAATGCGCTCGTTGTCAGCCTATGTGAATCTGGTCGCGGCCCTGGCCCCTAGATCCCCCACAGGAGGCAGAACCATGGCCAAGAACAAGAACCGTGAGCGAAAGCAGCCGCAGACCGAGCGCGCCCAGCAGACGCCCCAGCACTCCTCGATGGAGTCGCAGGCCGAGCAGCGCCTGAGTCAGGCGACGCCTGGTGACATGGCGCGCAAGGGCAAGCAGAAGCGCTTCGGTCACAACTGACCGGCTCACAACTGACATCTTCATAACGGGTTGTTGAGACCCAGGCACACAGAGGGGCGCACCCGGCTCACCGGGTGCGCCCTTCGTCCTCGGCTCGTCCGCCTGCGTGTGTACGTCGCTCAGCCGGCCAGGCAGGACGGTCCGAGCAGCACCTTCAGGTCGCCGAAGAGCGCCGGGTCCGGCTTGACGCGGTGCCGGTCCAGGCGCAGGACGGTGGTCCTGGTCGGGCCCTGGAGCTTGATGCGGACCTCGCTGTCGCCCTTGTGGTGGCTGAGGATCTCGCCGAGGCGGCTGACCATCGGCGGGGTGACCCTCGTTGCCGGGATGGTGAGGATCACGGGGGCGTTGGTGCCCGCGTTGGACAGGTCAGGGACCTGGAGTTCCATCGCCACCAGCCGCGGCACGTCCTCCCTCTTGTCGAGGCGGCCCTTGACGAACACGACGGCGTCCTCGACGAGTTGGGTCGACACCAGCTGGTAGGTCGCCGGGAAGAACATGCACTCGATGGAGCCCGCGAGGTCCTCGACGGTGGCGATCGCCCAGGCGTTGCCCTGCTTGGTCATCTTGCGCTGCAGGCCCGAGATGATGCCGCCGATGGTGACGACCGCGCCGTCCGCGTGCTCACCGCCGGTGAGCTGGGAGATGCCCGCGTCGGCCTTGTCGGACAGCACGTGCTCCAGGCCGAAGAGCGGGTGGTCGGAGACGTACAGACCGAGCATCTCCCGCTCCTGGGCGAGCAGATAGGTCTTGTCCCACTCGTCGGTGGTGAACTCCACGTCGAGTCCAAAGCCTGGCTCGTCGCTCTCCTCCTCGCCCATGCCGCCGAAGAGGTCGAACTGGCCCTCGGCCTCCTTGCGCTTGACCGCGACCACGTTGTCGATCATCGGCTCGAAGTGCGCGGTCAGGCCCTTGCGGGTGTGCCCCAGTGTGTCGAACGCGCCCGCCTTGATCAGCGACTCAGTGGTGCGCTTGTTGCACGCGACCGCCTCGACCTTGTCGAGGTAGTCGGGGAAGGAGGCGTACTTGCCCTTGGCCTGGCGGCTCTTGATGATCGACTCGACCACGTTGGTGCCGACGTTGCGCACGGCTTCGAGGCCGAAGAGGATCACGTCGTCACCCTGGGCGGCGAAGTTGTGCACCGACTCGTTGACGTTCGGCGGGAGCACCTTGATGCCCATGCGGCGGCACTCGTTGAGGTAGACGGCCGACTTGTCCTTGTCGTCCTTGACGGAGGTCAGCAGCGCGGCCATGTACTCGGCGGGGTAGTTCGCCTTGAGGTATGCCGTCCAGTACGAGACCAGGCCGTACGCGGCCGAGTGCGCCTTGTTGAAGGCGTATCCGGCGAAGGGGACCAGCACGTCCCACAGGGCCTGGATGGCCTCGTCGCTGTAGCCGTTCTTCTGGGCGCCGGCCTGGAAGATGGTGAAGTTCTTCGCCAGTTCGTCGGGCTTCTTCTTGCCCATCACGCGGCGCAGGATGTCGGCCTCGCCGAGCGAGTAGCCCGCGATGATCTGGGCGGCCTTCTGCACCTGCTCCTGGTAGACGATCAGGCCGTAGGTGACGGCCAGGACCTCTTGGAGGGGCTCCTCCAGCTCCTTGTGGATCGGGGTGATCTCCTGGAGCTTGTTCTTGCGCAGCGCGTAGTTGGTGTGTGAGTCCATGCCCATCGGGCCGGGACGGTAGAGCGCGGAGACGGCGGAGATGTCTTCGAAGTTGTCGGGCTTCATCAGGCGCAGCAGCGAGCGCATGGGGCCGCCGTCGAACTGGAAGACGCCGAGGGTCTCGCCGCGCTGGAGCAGTTCGAAGGTCGTCGGGTCGTCCAGCGGGAGGCTCAGCAGCTCCAGGTCGATGCCCTTGTTGGACTTCACCATCTTGACGGCGTCGTCCATGATCGTCAGGTTGCGCAGGCCGAGGAAGTCCATCTTCAGCAGGCCGAGCGACTCGCAGCTCGGGTAGTCCCACTGTGTGATGGTCACGCCGTCGGTGTGCCGGACCCACACGGGCACGTGCTCGGTGATGGTCTCGCTGGACATGATCACGCCGGCGGCGTGCACGCCCATCTGCCGGACCAGGCCCTCGACGCCCTTGGCGGTGTCGATGACCTTCTTCACGTCGGGCTCGTTCTCGTACATCCCGCGGACCTCGCCCGCCTCCGAGTACCGGGGGTGCGAGGGATCGGTGATGCCGTTGAGGTCGATGCCCTTGCCGAGGACGTCGGCGGGCATGGCCTTGGTGATGCGGTCGCCCATCGCGTACGGGTAGCCCAGCACGCGCGCGGAGTCCTTGATCGCGTTCTTGGCCTTGATCTTGCCGTACGTGCCGATCATGGCGACCTTGTCGGCGCCGTACTTCTCGGTCACGTACCTGATCACCTCGACGCGCCTGCGCTCGTCGAAGTCGATGTCGACGTCGGGCATGGAGACGCGCTCGGGGTTGAGGAACCGCTCGAAGATCAGGCCGTGCGGGATCGGGTCGAGGTCGGTGATGCCCATGGCGTAGGCGACGATCGAGCCGGCCGCGGAGCCTCGGCCGGGGCCGACCGCGATGCCGTTGTTCTTGGCCCACATGATGAAGTCGGCGACGACGAGGAAGTAGCCCGGGAACCCCATCTGGATGATGACGTCCATCTCGTACTCGACCTGGCGCTGGCGGTCCTCGGGGATGCCGCCGGGGAAGCGGCGCTCCATGCCGCGGCGGACCTCCTCCTTGAACCAGGTGACCTCGGTGTAGCCCTCGGGGATGTCGAACTTCGGCATGAGGTTCTTGGCCTCGAACATGCCGGTGGTGTCGACCATCTCGGCGATCAGGAGGGTGTTGGCGCAGCCCTCCTGCCAGGCGTCCGAGGAGTCGATGGCGTACATCTCCTCCGTGGACTTCAGGTAGTAGCCGGTGCCGTCGAACTTGAAGCGGTCCGGGTCGGAGAGGTTCTTGCCGGTCTGGATGCACAGCAGGGCGTCGTGGGCGGTCGCCTCGTGCGCGTACGTGTAGTGCGAGTCGTTGGTGACCAGCGGGGGGATGCCGAGCTTCTTGCCGATCTCCAGGAGGCCGTCGCGGACCCGGTGCTCGATCTCGATGCCGTGGTCCATCAGCTCCAGGAAGTAGCGGTCCTTGCCGAAGATGTCCTGGTAGTCGGCGGCCGCCTTCAGTGCCTCGTCGTACTGGCCGAGGCGCAGCCGCGTCTGGAGCTCGCCGGAGGGGCAGCCGGTGGAGGCGACGATCCCCTCGGACCACTGGGAGATCGTCTCCTTGTCCATCCGGGGCCACTTCTGCAGCCAGCCCTCGGCGTAGGCGTCGGAGGAGAGCCGGAAGAGGTTGTGCAGACCGGTGGAGTTCACGGCCCACATCGTCTTGTGGGTGTAACCACCCGAACCGGAGACGTCGTCCCGCTTCTGGTGCGGCTGGCCCCACTGGATCTTGCGCTTGTTGCGCCGCGACTCCGGGGCGACATACGCCTCGATACCGATGATCGGGGTGACCCCGGCCTTCTTCGCGGAATGGAAGAAGTCGTACGCCCCGTGGAGGTTGCCGTGGTCGGACATGGCGATATGGGTCATGCCCATCTCGTTGCAGGCGTCGAACATGTCCTTCAGCCGCGCGGCACCGTCCAGCAGCGAGTACTGGGTGTGGACGTGCAGGTGCGTGAACGGCGGCTTTGACACGGTCGGGCCTCCAAGGGAAACGCTGGACGACGGGCTGGCGGACAGTCCTGGGGTCAGCGTCGAAGTCTATGCCTCGGGACTGACAATCCGGGCGCTGCCCCGCGTACCTTCACTGCGAGGATCGCGGGCACTTCCGCGCACCCTCGGCCGTTGGAAAAACAGAAACGCCGTCGTACACATCCATGCACCAGGAGGCACCCCGCGATGTCGGTTCCCCAGCTCAACGACGAGCAGCGCGGCGAGGAGATCCTCGCCGTCTTCGACACCGCCTTCGGCCGGCTCCTGGCCGCCGACCCGGCAGCGTTCCGCGTGAAGTTCCGGAAGATGGCGGCCTCGGCCTTCGCCTTCTACCGGGGTACGGCGTGCCTCTTCTACCACGACCTGGACGCCGAGAAGCGGGGCGGCCCGTACCTCGACGAGCGCACCTCGCGCGTGTGGATCCACGGCGATCTGCACGCGGAGAACTTCGGCACGTACATGGACGCGAACGGCCGTCTGATCTTCAACGTCAACGACTTCGACGAGGCGTACGTCGGCCCCTTCACCTGGGACCTGAAGCGGTTCTCCGCCTCCATCGCCCTCATCGGGTACGCGAAGGCGCTCGCCGACGACCAGATCACCGAGCTGGTCGAGGTGTACGCGGGCGCGTACCGCGAGCGCATCCACGCCCTGGCGACCGGCGCGAAGAGCGACGAGGTGCCTCCGTTCACGCTGGACACCGCGCAGGGGCCGCTCCTGGACGCCCTGCGTGACGCGCGCTCTCTGACCCGCTTCGGGCTGCTGGACTCCATGACGGAGATCCGCGACTTCGAGCGGCGCTTCGCGCCCGGCGGCGGCTCGATCGAGCTGGACGCCGCGACCCGCTACAAGGTCCTCGCCGCCTTCGACGGCTATCTGGAGACGCTGCCGGACGCCTCCCTGGCCCGCCCGGACTCGTACCGGGTGAAGGACGTGGTCGGGCGCCGGGGCATCGGCATCGGGTCGGCCGGCCTGCCGTCGTACAACATCCTTCTGGAGGGCCACAGCGACGCCCTGGAGAACGATGTGGTGATCTACATCAAGCAGGCCCAGACCCCGGCCGTCTCCCGGCACATCACCGACCCGGCGATCCGCGACTACTTCCAGCACGAGGGCCACCGCACGGTGATCTCGCAGCGCGCCCTGCAGGCGCACGCCGACCCGTGGCTGGGCTGGACCGAGCTGGACGGCTCGGGGCAGCTGGTCGCCGAGGTGTCACCGTACGCCGTCGACCTCGACTGGGGCGACATCGACGACCCGGAGGAGATCGCGGCCGTCGTCGCCGACCTGGGCCGGGCCACGGCCACCATGCACGCGGCGGCGGACGACCAGTCCGGCGAGTCCCTGGTGCCGTTCTCCACCGAGCGGGCCATCGACGCGGCGATCGCCGCCGACGAGGACGGCTTCGCGGGCGTGCTGACCGACTTCGCGCACAGCTACGGCGCACGCGCGCGTGCCGACCACCAGACCTTCGTGGACCTGTTCCGCAACGGCCGGATCCCGGGGCTCTAACGGTCTGCTCTCGGTCCGCTGTCTCACAGGGCACTTTTAGGGGTCCCTTACAGGGCCGCGTGACAGACTCTCCACGCAATGGACATATTCGGGACCCGCATCAGAGCGCTTCGCGCGGCGCTGTTCACGGCACTCGTCGTGACGCTCAGCACCGCGTCGCACGTGCTGCTGTCGCGGGTCCCGCTGCCGTTGAACACGGTGGCCGCGGTCGCCGCCACCGTGTTCGCCGTGGCCTACGCCCTGGCCGGCCGCGAGCGCGGTTTCGCGCGGATCGCCGCCCTGCTGATCCCGCTGGAGCTGGCCGCCGACACGGTCTTCACCACCGGCCAGCACGTCTGCTACGGCCGCGCGGGCGGCCCCGTCGCGGGCCCCCTGCGCTCGGTCGGCTTCGACCTGCTCTGCGGCAACGGCACCGGCCTCGGTACCGGGGCGACCGCCCCGCTGGCCCGTGTGACCGGCAACGGCACCGACCGGCTCGCCGCCCTGCTCGCCCACGCCGACCCGGCCACCGCCTGGCTGCTGCTGGCCGCTCACGTCGGCGTCGGCCTGCTGGCCGCCGCCTGGCTGCGCCGCGGCGAGCGGGCGCTGGCCCAGCTGGTCCGCGCGGTGACCGCGACCACCTTCCGTCCGCTGCTGCTGGCCGTCGCCGCGGTGACCGTCCGGTCGGCTGCGCCGGTGCGACGCGTACGGCACACCGGCCGCCCCGCGGCCGGCGCACGCGAGCGCATCCTCGTGCACTCCCTGGGACGGCGTGGACCGCCGTACTCGGTCGTCTTCGCCTGAGCGACTCCTGGTGCGTGGTACAGCGCGCACCGTCACTCCGCACAGCACCTGAGCACGACCAGTCCCCCACACGTATCCCGCGTACGACGTATGCGCGTCCCACATGGAGAACACCGACATGAGCCAGCGGAACAGCCAGGCATCGAAGACGGCGGCCCGAGAGCGGCTGCGGCAGGAGCGCGAGCGCCAGGCCAAGAGGGCCAAGGCCAAGCGGCAGGCCATCGTGGCCGGTTCGGTCGTGGCCGTACTGGCGGCGGCCGGCGGCATAGGTTACGCCGTCGTCCAGGCCAACAAGCCCGCCTACTGGGCGGGTCTGAAGGACGCCAAGGTCGTCGCCCCCGCCAACACCACCGGTGCCAAGGGCACCACCGTCGTCATCGGCAAGAACACCGCCAAGAAGACCCTGAAGGTCTACGAGGACCCGCGCTGCCCGATCTGCGCCTCGTTCGAGCAGACCGTCGGTGCGACGGTGAAGAAGGACGTCGACGACGGCAAGTACAAGATCCAGTACATCGGTGGCACGTTCATCGACAACAAGGACAACGGGCAGGGCTCCAAGAACGCGCTGAGCGCGCTGGGCGCCGCGCTGAACGTCAGCCCGGAGGCGTTCCTTGAGTACAAGAGCGCGCTGTACTCGACGACGTGGCACCCGGACGAGACGACCGACAAGTTCAAGGACGACGCCTACCTCATCAAGGTCGCCGACACCGTTCCCGCGCTGAAGAACAACACCCAGTTCCAGAACGCGGTGAAGAAGGGCACCTACGACGCCTGGGCCATGGCCATGTCAGCGACCTTCAACAACAACAAGGACGGCGTCTCCGGCACGCCGAGCTTCGTGATGAACGGCAAGCTGATCACCACCAACGGC
The DNA here is from genome assembly GCF_021261325.1 of Streptomyces guryensis. Lineage (GTDB taxonomy): Bacteria > Actinomycetota > Actinomycetes > Streptomycetales > Streptomycetaceae > Streptomyces > Streptomyces guryensis. The sequence goes on from NZ_JAJSBI010000004.1 coordinate 239,343, forward strand.
CAGCCCACCGGCAACCCGCCCATGTCGGTGGCGGACTTCAACCGGCTGGTGGACGCGGCCCTGAAGGCATAGCCACGGCATGAAGGGCGGGCGAACTTACGGAGTTCGCCCGCCCTCCCTTCGTACCGATCAGTAACCTGATCGGTCGTGACCAGTCGATACAGATCATCCGAAGCCTCCGAGGGCGCCAACTCCCTCTCGCCCCGCCGCCGTACGGTCGTCAAGGCCGCGGCGGCCACCGCTGTTCTGGCCGGCCCGCTCGCCGCCGCCCTGCCCGCCCGGGCCGCCGCCGAGGCGCCCGCCTTCCTGCACGGCGTCGCCTCCGGCGATCCGCTGCCCGACGGCATCCTGCTGTGGACCCGCGTGACGCCCACCGCGGAGGCGGTACCGGGGTCCGGAGTCGGCCCGGACACCGAGGTCAGCTGGATCGTCGCCAGGGACAAGGCGCTGACGAACATCGTCGCGAAGGGCTCGATCACCGCGAGCGCCGCCTCCGACCACACCGTCAAGGCGGACATACGGGGCCTGGAGCCGGCCACCGACTACTGGTTCCGCTTCTCCGCCGGCCCCACCGACTCCCCGGTCGCCCGCACCCGTACCGCGCCCTCCGCCGACGCCGCCGTACCCGGCCTGCGCTTCGGCGTGGTCTCCTGCGCCAACTGGGAGGGCGGCTACTTCGCCTCGTACCGGCACCTCGCGGCCCGTAACGACCTGGACGCGTGGCTCCATCTCGGCGACTACATCTACGAGTACAAGTCCGGCGAGTACGCGGCCCGCGGCACGGTCGTCCGCCCGCACGCGCCGACGAACGAGATCATCACGCTCGCCGACTACCGCACCCGGCACGGCAAGTACAAGACCGACCCGGATCTGCAGGCCCTGCACCACAAGGCGCCGGTCGTCGCGATCTGGGACGACCACGAGTTCGCCGACAACGCGTGGTCCGGCGGCGCGGTCAACCACACCGAGGGCGCCGAGGGCACCTGGACCGACCGCAGGGCGGCCGCCAAGCAGGCCTACTTCGAGTGGATGCCGGTCCGCCCGGCGATCGCGGGCACCACCTACCGCCGGCTGCGCTTCGGCAAGCTCGCCGACCTCTCCCTCCTCGACCTGCGCTCCTTCCGCTCCCAGCAGGCGTCCTCGGGCAGCGGTTCGGTCGACGACCCGGACCGCACGATCACCGGGCGGGCCCAACTCGACTGGCTGAAGGCCGGGTTGAAGGCGTCCGACACCACCTGGCGGCTGGTCGGCAACTCGGTGATGATCGCGCCGTTCGTCATCGGCTCACTCACCGCCGACCTGCTCAAACCGCTGGCCAAGCTGCTGAGCCTGCCGCAGGACGGCCTCGCCGTGAACACCGACCAGTGGGACGGCTACACGGACGACCGGCGCGAACTGCTGGCCCATCTGCGCTCGAACGCGATCGGCAACACCGTCTTCCTGACCGGCGACATCCACATGGCGTGGGCCAACGACGTACCGGTGGACGCCGGTACATACCCGCTGTCGGCCTCTGCCGCCACGGAGTTCGTCGTCACCTCGGTGACCTCCGACAACCTCGACGACATCGTGAAGGTCCCCGAGGGCACGGTCTCCGCGATCGCCTCGCCGATCATCAAGGCGGCCAACCGGCACGTCCACTGGGTCGACACCGACCGCCACGGCTACGGCGTCCTGGACATCACCGCCGAGCGCGCGCAGATGGACTACTACGTCCTGTCCGACCGTACGAAGGCCGACGCGACGTCCTCCTGGGCCCGTTCGTACCGCACGCTCACCGGCACGCAGAAGGTCGAGCGGACCTACGACCCCGTATAGAGGGCTCCCGGACAGAGGGCTCCTAGAGGGTCTCGAGGAAGCCGAGGGCCACCCGCCAGGTGGCCTCGGCGGCCTCCTCGTCGTGGTCCGGCAGCTCGGGGTCGGTGTAGAGGTGGCCGGCTCCCGCGTATCGGTAGATCTCCACGTCCGCGCCCGCCCTGCCCATCTGCAGATACCAGGCGCTCAGCCAGTCGTCCGTCTCGAACGGGTCCGGCTCGGCGACATGCAGCTGGACCGGCAGGTCGTCCACCGACGCATTGGGCGCGATGTCCGACGTGCCGTGCAGGAGCAGCAGCCCGCGGGCCCTCTCGTCGCCGAGCGCGAGGGTCTGCGCGACGGAGGCGCCGAGCGAGAACCCGGCGTACACAAGGCCCCGCTCCGAGTAAGGCGCGGCGGCCAGGACGGCCCTCCTGAGCAGCTCGTCCTTGCCGATCCCGTCGTTGAAGGCCATGCCCTCCTCGACCGTCTCGAACGTACGCCCGTCGAAGAGGTCCGGGGTCCACACCTCGTGCCCGGCGGCGCGCAGCCGGTCCGCGGCCTCGCGCACGGCGGGCCGCAGGCCGTAGGTCGAGTGAAAGAGCATGATGTTCATGAGGCCATCGTGCCAGCCGGGACTGACAACGCCGCTCGGTGGCCATACCCCCTACGAGCCCGAACTCACATGTTCATGACCCCCCGGGTCCGGTTAGGTTCGCAGGCATGGAGAACGTACTCCGCCCGCTGATCGTGATCGGCGGCTCGGTCCTGCTCACGCTGCTCATCGGCTGGGCCAGCGACCTGCTGCTGCGCAAGGCCGACGAGCGGCACGGCGAGACCCCGCTGTGGGGTCTGCTGCGCCGCGGCCGCATCCCCTACCAGCTGGTGCTCTGCTCGGCCATGCTCAGAGGGTCCTACGACGAGGCCCGACTGCTGCAGGAGCACGAGGTCGGCGTCGGCCGGACGCTGACGCTGGTGCTGATCGGGTCGACGGCCTGGCTCGTGATCCGTATCGCGGCGGCCGTCGTGGAGACGTCCTACTCGCGTTACGCCCGCCTGCACCGCGATCCGGCCCGCGTACGGCGCGTGCGTACCCAGGTGTCGCTGATCATGCGGGTGGTCGCCGCGATCGTCGGCGTCGTGGCCTCGGCCGCGATGCTGCTGACGTTCCCGGCGATGCGTGCCGCGGGCGCCTCGCTGCTGGCCTCGGCCGGCATCCTCGGCATCGTCGCCGGTGTGGCGGCCCAGTCGACGCTCAGCAACCTGTTCGCGGGGCTGCAGATCGCCTTCGGCGACATGGTGCGGCTCGGCGACACGGTCGTGGTGGACGGCGAGTGGGGCACGGTCGAGGAGATCACGCTGACCTTCCTCACCGTGCGGACCTGGGACGAGCGGCGGATCACCATGCCGGTCTCGTACTTCACCTCGAAGCCGTTCGAGAACTGGTCCCGCGGCGGCAGCCAGATGACGGGCATCGTCTACTGGCACCTCGACCACTCGGCGCCAGTGGAGCTGATGCGCGAGAAGCTCCGCGACATCCTGCGCGAGTGCCCGGCCTGGGACGGCCGCGACTACGGCCTGGCCGTCACCGACACCACCCCGAACACCATGCAGGTACGGGCCCTGGTGACGGCCAAGGACGCGGACGACATATGGACGGTACGGGTCACCGTCCGCGAGCACATGGTCCGCTGGCTGTACGAGCAGCACCCGTACGCCCTGCCCCGCGTCAACACCTCGGACGCGGCCCTGCCGTCGAGCCGGCGCTCCCCGGACGGCGCGGCAATCCGCAACCACCAGTCGTCGAGGACGGGCCGCGGCTGAACCGTCTCAGTGGCCGCGCTCCGCACCCCCGTTGACCTGGACGACCTGCGAGGTGACATGCCCGGCGCCCGGGGAGGCGAGCCAGTGCGGGTCGCGGCCACGTCGCCGGGGGTGCCGGCGCGCTTGTCCAAGGTGTCCTCGACGAGCCGTTCGCGCCGCGCGGGGTCGATCCGCGGCCCGAAGAACTCCGTGTCCTCGATGTACCCGGGCGCGACCACGTTGACGGTGATCCCGCGCGGCCCCAGCTCCCGGGCGAGATCATGGGCGTACGGGTGCAGCGCGGCCTTGGCGCCCCCGTACGCCCCGCTGCCGGACCCCCGGTAGGCGGCGATGGAGCTGACGAACAGCACCCGCCCGCCGGGCGTGGCCAGCCGGTCCTTCAGGGCCTCCGTGAGCAGGGCCGCGGTGAGGGTGTTGATCCGGAAGTTGACGGTCCAGTCGTGCGCGACGCGGTCGAGCGGGTCGTCGCTGTCGGAGGCGGGCTCCAGGTGCCCGGCGCCCCCGGCACCGTGGACCAGTACGTCCACGGTCCCGAACTCCCGCTCCACGAAGCCGGCGACCCCGCGCACGTCGGCCGGATCGCTGAGATCGGCCGCGTAGACCGACGCCCCCGGCACCCCGGCCTTCTCCAGCACCTCCGCCCGCCGCCCGAGCAGCAGGACCCGATCCCCGTCCGCCGCGAAGACCTGCGCCGCGGCACATCCGATTCCCGTACCGCCACCGCTGATTACGACATTACGAGCCATGATCCGACCCTACGCACCGCATGCGGCCCGGTCGCTGCTTTTACACACCCGCCATGCGCGGATCACGGACACGGCGTCAGCGCAGACTGCGCACGTCGAGATGGCGAAGCACCCGGTCCACGATCTCCGGATCCGCCCCGGGCTCGCTGCGCGCCGCCAGCACCTCATGCCGGGCCGCGCTGAGCATCTCGCCCTGGATCCGCCGCACCCGCTGCAGCCGGCGCACCCGGTTCTCATGCGCCTCCCGCCGCTCCTCGTCCCCCATGTCAGGACTGATCCGCACCCCGATGTCGAAGGCCCGCCGCAGCATCTGCTCGGACAGCTCCTCCGGCAGCTCCTCCACCTCCTCGATCTCCTTCAGCCGCCGCTTGGCCGCCTTGGCCGCCCGGACGGCGAGGGACTTCTCGAACTCCTTCTCCCGCTCCGTGTCGGCCTGCACGCCCAGCCGCCTCACCAGCCACGGCAGGGTCAGCCCCTGCAGCACCAGCGTCCCCATGATCACCCCGAAGGCGACGAAGACGATCTCGTCCCGGTCGGGGAAGGCCGAGCCGTCGTCGGTCGTCAGCGGAATCGCCAGCGCCAGCGCCACCGAGGCCACTCCCCGCATCCCCGACCACCACATGACGACGGTCTCCCGCAAGCTCATCGGGATGTCCTCGTCGTAGTCCCGTTTCGCGTGCAGCCGCTTGGTGAGCCAGGTCGCCGGCAGCAGGTACACCAGGCGTACGACGACCACGACGGCCAGGACCACGCCCGCCCAGCCGAGCATCTCGCCCCACCGCCCGGACGCCGTCCTGATCGCGTTGTGCAGTTCGAGACCGATCAGCCCGAAGGCGACGCCCGTGACGAGCGTGTCGACGATGTCCCAGAACGCGTGCCCGGTCAGCCGGGTCAGCACATCGTCGGCGTCGGTGGCGTATTCGGCGAGGAACAGCGCGGTCGTGAGCACGGCGAGCACACCGGACCCGTGCAGCTCCTCCGCGAGCACGTACGAGGCGTACGGCACGAGCAGCGTCATCCCGATCTGCAGGGTCGGGTCGTCCAGCAGATCCATGAGCCGGTTGGCGCCCCAGCCGAGCGCGAGCCCCACCGCCACGGCCACCACGGCGGAGAGCACCAGGTCGAGCGCGGCCCGCCCGGGTGTGAAGCTGCCGCTGACAGCGGCGGCGATCGCCACGTGGTACAGCACGATCGCCGTGACGTCGTTGAACAGCCCCTCGCCCTCCAGGATGGACACGAGCCGGCGCGGCAGCCCCAGCTGCCCGGCGACCGCGGTCGCGGCGACCGGGTCGGGCGGTGCGACGAGCGCGCCGAGCGCCACGGCGGCGGCGACGGGCAGCCCCGGCACGATCGTGTGCGCCACGACGGCCACACAGACGGTGGTGACGAAGACCAGCGCCACGGCCAGCAGGAAGATCGGCCGCCGGTTCGCCGCGAACTGCCGCCAGGACGTGCGCCGGGCCGCCGCGTACAGCAGCGGCGGGAGCAGCAGGGGCAGGATCAGATCCGGCGGTACGTCGACGTTGGGGACGAAGTCCGCTACGGCGAGCACGATCCCGAAAAGGGTCATCAGCACCGGCGCCGGAAGCCCGAACCGGTCCCCCACCGGGACGCTCACCAGGGCCCCGAGCAACAGCACGAACAGCAGGGCCAACTGATCCACGGTCAGCGCTCCGGGAAGGTCGACGTACGGGCAGCGGTTCTCAAGCCTGCCACGCCGCCGCCCCTCCGGGGTTCCCGGCCTCCGGCTACAGAGCGCGCCGCATCGCCCGGTGCGGGATGCCCGCCTCCGGGTACTCCGGCCCGTAGGCCTCGTATCCGAGCCGCTCGTAGAACCCCAGCGCATGCGTCTGCGCGTGCAGATCCACCGCCGCGAGCCCACGCGCGCGTGCCGCGTCCTCGATGGCCCGCACCAGCGCCACCCCGACGCCGAGCCCGCGGGCCTGCTTGGTGACGGCGAGCCGCCCCAGCGACCCCACCGTCAGGTCGCCGTCGACCTTGGCCGCGGCCGCCTCGCCGTACAGGAGCCGCCCGGTGCCGAGCGGCACCCCGTCGTCCTCCCGTACGGCCAGCACATGCACGGCCACGGCGTCGTACGCGTCGTATTCGAGGTCCTCCGGCACCCCCTGCTCGCCGACGAAGACCTCCTTGCGGACCGCGAAGCACGCCTCCTGGTCGGCGGGGTCCTCGGCGACGCGCACCACGTACGCGTGCGTTCTCATCCGTACGTCTCCTCGCGGACCAGGTCGAGGGCCTTCTGCAGATCGGCCGGGTAGTCGCTGGCGAGCTCCACCCACTGCCCGTCCCCGGGGTGCTCGAAGCCGAGCCGCACGGCGTGCAGCCACTGGCGGGTCAGATGCAGCCGCTTGGCGAGCGTCGGGTCGGCGCCGTAGGTCAGGTCGCCGACGCAGGGGTGGCGGTGGGCGGCCATGTGGACGCGGATCTGGTGGGTGCGGCCGGTCTCGAGCTTGACATCGAGAAGCGACGCGGCGCGGAAGGCCTCGATGAGGTCGTAGTGCGTGACCGAGGGCTTCCCGTCGGCCGTGACCGCCCATTTGTAGTCGTGGTTGGGGTGGCGGCCGATGGGGGCGTCGATGGTGCCGCTGGTCGGGTCGGGGTGGCCCTGGACCAGCGTGTGGTAGCGCTTGTCGACCGTGCGCTCCTTGAACTGGCGCTTGAGCGAGGTGTACGCGCGCTCGGACTTGGCCACGGCCATCAGACCGGACGTACCGACGTCCAGGCGGTGCACGATGCCCTGGCGCTCGGCGGCGCCGGAGGTGGAGATGCGGTAGCCGGCCGCGGCGAGGCCACCGATGACGGTCGGTCCGGTCCAGCCGGGGCTGGGGTGCGCGGCGACTCCGACCGGCTTGACGATCACGACCACGTCATCGTCGTCGTACACGATCTCCATGCCCTCGACGGGCTCCGCGACGATCTGCACGGGCGCGGGCGCCTTCGGCATCTCGACCTCGAGCCAGGCGCCACCGCTCACCCGCTCTGACTTGCCGACCACCGACCCGTCGACCGTGACCTTCCCCGCGGCGGCGAGCTCTGCCGCCTTGGTCCGGGAGAAGCCGAACATCCGGGAGATGGCGGCGTCGACGCGCTCGCCCTCCAGGCCGTCGGGCACGGGCAGGGTACGGATCTCGGGAATCGTGCTCACCCGTCGAGTATGCCGGACACCACCGGCAGCCCCGTAAGCAAGCCCCTCTGCACCTGCGGATCAGCCCCTGCTCATCGGTTCTGCCGGATCAGTCCTTGTGGACGGTCCCGTCCGGGTCGAGCCCCTTGAACGACAGCAGCACGATCAGGATGCCGCCGCACACGATCGCCGAGTCCGCCAGGTTGAAGACGGCGAAGCCCTTGGGTGAGATGAAGTCGACGACGGCGCCCTCGAAGACGCCGGGCGAGCGGAAGATCCGGTCGGTGAGGTTGCCGAGCGCACCGCCGAGCAGCAGACCGAGCGCGACCGCCCAGGGCAGGCTGTAGAGCTTGCGGGCGAGCCGGGCGATCACCACGATCACGGCCGCCGCGATCACCGTGAAGATCACGGTGAAGGCCTCGCCGAAGCCGAAGGCCGCGCCCGCGTTGCGGATCGCCTCGAACTGCAGCCAGTCCCCGATGATCCTGATCGGCGCGTGGTGCTCCAGCTTGGCGACCACGATCATCTTGCTGACCAGGTCGAGGGCGTACGCGAACGCGGCGACCGCGAACAGCACGGCGATACGGCGCTTGCCCCTGGGGCGTGCGGTCTCGCCCTGCTCCGGCTCGGTCCCCGCCGCCTCTGGGGTATCCGGCGTACCGATGATGCGCTCCGCCTCTGCCACGTGAGTCCCTCAACCTAGGTACCTGACTGAGGACGAGGGTACGACACGCCTGTGTGGTCCCTCAGTACCGGCGTTCCTGCTTCTGCTTGCACTCCACGCACAGGGTGGCCCGGGGGAACGCCTGCATCCGGGCCTTGCCGATGGGATTGCCGCAGTTCTCGCACAGCCCGTAGGTGCCGGCGTCCAGCCGTACCAGGGCCCGCTCGGTCTGCGTGAGCATCTCGCGCGCGTTGGCCGCGAGGGCCAGCTCGTGCTCGCGCGTGATGTTCTTGGTGCCGGTGTCCGCCTGGTCGTCGCCCGCGCCGTCCCCGGAGTCCCGCATCAGGCCGGCGACGGCGCTCTCGGACGAGGTGATCTCGTCGCGCAGCCGCTCCATCTCCGACAGCAGCTCGGCACGCGCCTCCTCGGCCTCCTCCGGGGTCCAGGGGTCCTCACCGGGGCGCACCGCAAGCTCGCCCGGCTCCGCCGCGGCGACCCGTGCCTTGGGTAGGGCTGTCTTGTCCGCCGTGGCCGTGCCAGGAGTCTTCTTCGCAACCACTGTCGTGGCTCCCGTCTGCTCCGCGGCCTTGGCCGCGCCCGCCTTCTTGGCCGTGCTCTTCCTGCCCACTCGCTTCGCGACAGGGGTCTCCCTACCCGCCCGCTCCACGTCGGCACCCTTCGTGGGCGCGGTCTTCTCGACCGCGCTCTTCGTGGCCGCGCTCTTCGTGGCCGTGCTCGCACGTTTCGTGGCCGTGCTCTTCGCCGCCGCACTCGTCCCGGTCGCGGCCTTTCCGCCCGTGCTCTTCCTCGCCACCGCCTTCTTCCCGGCACTTTCCTTCGCGCCCCGGCCGACCCGGGCCGGTTCGGCGACGTGCTCAGGGCCGACGGCCCTCCCGGCTGCGTCTGTCTTGCCTGCCGCTTTCTTCACCGTCGACTCCTTCACCGCCGAGCCCTTCGCCCCCGCCTTCCTGCCGGCCGCCTTCTTCGCCGCCGCCCCCGCCTGCTCCGCAGCACCCTCCTCGACGACGCCCTTGGAAACGCCGCCCTGCTCGGCCTGAGTTCTCTTCGCAGCGGCCCTTTTCGCGACGGTCCCCTTCTCGTTCTCGGCGGCCTTCTCCGTCGCCGCCTTCTTCGCCGCGCGCTTGTCGGCCGCTCCGTTGCGGGCAGCCGCCTTCTTGCCGCCCGCAGTCTTCCGGCCAGTGGCCGTCGCCTTCCTTCCGGTGGCCGCCGTCGCGGTGGCCACCGGTTTCCCGGGCCCTTCGTCCCCGGCCGTCTTCTTCGAAGGCGACACGTGGGAGGCGGTCGCCTCCTTTACGGCGGCTTTCTTCTCGCCGGCCGTCTCACCAGGCGCTTTCTTGCCGGCCGTCTTCCCTGCGGCCGGTGCCCCTCTCCCTGCAGCTATCCCCCGCACCGTCTTCACCGGCGTCGCGGCCTTCCCCGCGTTGGCCGCCTCCGTCCCCGTAGCCCCCCTGGCCGCCTTCCCCGCACGCGCCGTGGGCCCTTCCCGCGCGCTCTTCTTCCCGCTCACATCCTTGGCCGCACCGCCGGACGCCTGGGTGGACCCGTCGGACGCCGACTGCTGTACGGCGGTCTTCTTCGCCACCATGGCCGCGGCCCCTTCACATATTGTGATCTTGCACGCGAATCGTGCTGGGACGATAAATCGACTTCAGCCCCGCGGCAACGGGGCACACCGCCCGATTCGCCCGGCTCACGCACGCCGCTCCGCAAGCCTGCATGCGTTGTGCCCAGCTCCCCGCGGGGTAATCCGCCGGACCGCCCGTCCCAGGATCCGAACACGCGTACCGCTCCATTCGGGTCAGCTCCGTCCGTACGGCGCCCCCTCCCACGGGAGCGGGAAAACCGGTCGGCCGCTGTCCGCGCGGCGCCGTACACTGGGCGGAGCGAAAAGCGTGGATGGGGACGAGTAGCGGCGTACGCAGCCCAGAGCGACCCGGGGACGGTGGGAGCCCGGGGGCAGGCGCGACGTGAAGATCACCCCGGAGCCGCCGGAAGAAAGCCACAGCCCAAGGGCTGCGGCCGGTAGAACCGGCATCGCGACCCCAATGAGGGGGCTCGCCGCCGCACAGCCTGCGTCGGAGAGCCAAGGAGGGTGGTACCGCGGGAGCGCGCCGACACCGGCGTAGAGAAAGACACGGCTCTCGTCCCTCCGGACGGAAGGCAGCAAGTCCGCCGGAGGAAGCTCGCTGATGACATCGCCGACGTACCGCCAGGTACCCGCCCAGGTCGACCTGCCCGCGCTCGAGCACGCCGTGCTCGACTTCTGGCGCGAGCAGAAGATCTTCGCCAAGAGCCTGGAGAAGTCCGAGGGCCGCCCCGAGTGGGTCTTCTACGAGGGTCCGCCCACCGCCAACGGCATGCCGGGCGCCCACCACATCGAGGCGCGGGTCTTCAAGGACGTCTTCCCCCGCTTCCGCACCATGCGCGGCTACCACGTGGCCCGCAAGGCCGGCTGGGACTGCCACGGCCTCCCGGTGGAGCTGGCGGTGGAGAAGGAACTCGGCTTCAGCGGCAAGAAGGACATCGAGGCGTACGGCATCGCGGAGTTCAACGCCAAGTGCCGTGACTCCGTGCTCCGCCACACCGACGCGTTCTCCGAGCTGACGACCCGCATGGGCTACTGGGTGGACCTCGAAGAGGCCTACGTCACGATGGACCCCGAGTACATCGAGTCGGTCTGGTGGTCGCTCAAGGAGATCTTCAACAAGGGCCTGCTGGTCCAGGACCACCGCGTCGCCCCCTGGTGCCCCCGCTGCGGCACCGGCCTCTCGGACCACGAGCTGGCGCAGGGCTACGAGACGGTCGTCGACCCGTCCGTGTACGTCCGCTTCCCCCTCACCTCCGGTCCGCTCGCCGGCGAAGCCGCGCTCCTCGTGTGGACGACGACTCCCTGGACGCTGGTCTCCAACACTGCCGTGGCCGCCCACCCCGAGGTCACCTACGTCGTCGCGACGAACGGCGAGGAGAAGCTCGTCGTCGCCGAGCCGCTCGTCGGCAAGGCACTCGGCGAGGGCTGGGAGACCACGGGCCAGACCTTCACGGGCAAGGAGATGGAGCGCTGGACCTATCGACGTCCGTTCGAGCTCGTGGAGTTCCCGGCCGAGGCGCATTTCGTCGTCAACGCCGAGTACGTCACGACCGAGGACGGTACGGGCCTGGTCCACCAGTCCCCCGCCTTCGGTGAGGACGACCTCAAGGTCTGCCGCGCCTACGGCCTGCCCGTGGTGAACCCGGTGCGCCCGGACGGCACCTTCGAGGAGGACGTCCCCCTGGTCGGCGGCGTCTTCTTCAAGAAGGCGGACGAGAAGCTCACCGAGGACCTCCAGCAGCGCGGCCTCCTCTTCCGGCACATCCCGTACGAGCACAGCTACCCGCACTGCTGGCGCTGCCACACCGCGCTCCTCTACTACGCGCAGCCTTCCTGGTACATCCGCACCACGGCCGTCAAGGACCGCCTCCTCCAGGAGAACGAGAACACCAACTGGTTCCCCGACACGGTCAAGCACGGCCGGTACGGCGACTGGCTGAACAACAACATCGACTGGGCGCTGTCCCGCAACCGCTACTGGGGGACCCCGCTGCCCATCTGGCGCTGCGAGGACGACCACCTCACGGTGGTCGGCTCCCGCGCGGAGCTCACCGAGCTCACGGGCACCGACCAGTCCGGCCTCGACCCGCATCGCCCGTTCATCGACGACGTCACCTTCGCCTGCCCGAAGGACGCCTGCGGCAGGACCGCCACGCGCGTGCCGGAGGTCATCGACGCCTGGTACGACTCGGGTTCGATGCCCTTCGCGCAGTGGGGATACCCGTACAAGAACAAGGAGTTGTTCGAGAGCCGCTACCCGGCGCAGTTCATCTCCGAGGCCATCGACCAGACCCGCGGCTGGTTCTACACGCTGATGGCCGTCGGCACGCTGGTCTTCGACAAGTCCAGTTACGAGAACGTGGTCTGCCTGGGCCACATCCTCGCCGAGGACGGCCGCAAGATGTCCAAGCACCTGGGCAACATCCTGCAGCCGATCCCGCTGATGGACCAGCACGGCGCCGACGCGGTGCGCTGGTTCATGGCGGCCGGCGGCTCCCCGTGGGCGGCACGCCGCGTGGGCCACGGCACCATCCAGGAGGTCGTCCGCAAGACGCTCCTCACCTACTGGAACACGGTCGCCTTCCAGGCCCTGTACGCCCGGACCTCCAACTGGGCGCCCAGCGAGGCGGATCCGGCTCCGGCCGACCGCCCGGTCCTGGACCGCTGGCTGCTGTCCGAACTCCACGCGCTGACCGACCAGGTGACGCAGGCGCTGGAGGCGTACGACACCCAGCGCGCCGGCAAGCTTCTGTCGGCGTTCGTCGACGACCTCTCCAACTGGTACGTCCGCCGCTCGCGCCGCCGCTTCTGGCAGGGCGACAAGGCGGCGCTGCGCACCCTGCACGAGGTCGTCGAGACGGTCACGAAGCTGATGGCCCCGCTGACCCCGTTCATCACCGAGCGGGTCTGGCAGGACCTGATCGTGCCGGTCACGCCGGGGGCCCCGGAGTCGGTGCACCTCGCCTCCTGGCCTCAGGCCGACCTGTCCGCGATCGACCCGGAGCTGTCGAAGCAGATGGTGCTGGTGCGCCGGCTCGTCGAGCTGGGCCGGGCCACGCGCGCGGAGTCGGGTGTGAAGACCCGACAGCCGCTGTCCCGGGCGCTCATCGCCGCGACCGGCTTCGACGCCCTCGACCGCGAGCTGCACACGCAGATCACGGAGGAGCTGAACGTCACATCCCTGGCGTCGCTCAGCGAGGTCGGCGGCAGCCTGGTCGACACGACCGCGAAGGCCAACTTCCGGGCCCTGGGCAAGCGCTTCGGCAAGCGCGTCCAGGACGTGGCCAAGGCCGTCGCGAACGCGGACGCGGCCTCGCTCTCACTCGCCCTGCGTGAGGGCACGGCATCGGTCCAGGTCGACGGTGAGGCGATCACCCTCGCCCCGGACGAGGTGATCATCACGGAGACCCCGCGCGAGGGCTGGTCGGTGGCCTCCGACTCGGGTGCCACGGTCGCCCTCGACCTGGAGATCACGGAGGAGCTGCGGCAGGCGGGCCTGGCCCGTGACGCGATCCGCCTGATCCAGGAGGCACGCAAGAACAGCGGCCTGGACGTGGCCGACCGTATCGCCCTGCGCTGGACGTCCACGGACCCGGCGGTCATCGCGGCCCTCACCGAGCACGCGGCCCTGATCGCCGACGAGGTCCTGGCCACCGACTTCGGCCAGGGCGAGGCGGACGACTCCTACGGTGACGTGTTCACCGACGAGGGCCTGTCCCTCACGTTCCGCCTCCGCAAGGTGTAAGGGCAAGCTCCGGCGCGAGCACCTACGAGGGCCCGGCTTTCCCACTCGGGAGAGCCGGGCCCTCCGGCATGTCCGGCGGCGGGGCCCGAACCTTGCTCAACGCGCATAAAAGGGCGGGGCCCCGGATCGAAATCCGGGGCCCCGCCCTGAACGCTGCCGACGTCTAAGACGTACTACTGTCCGTCAGTTGTCGTCCTCGTCGATGAGGAACCCGCGCATCGGCGAGGGAGCCTGACCCATCGGCGACGGGCCCTGCGGCCTCACCGGTGCCATCGGCTGGGTCATCGCCGGGGACATCTGCTGCTGGCCGCCGTAGGACGGAGCAGCGGGGGCCGGGGCGCCACCCATGGTCGGGTTCCCGCCGTACGACGGGGCGCTCGCGCCTGCCGGTGCCATGGAGGGCGCCGGGGACGGCGGAAGCGACGCGGCGGCCTGGGTGCGCGGCGGGGCCAGCGAGTCGTCGGCCTGGGTCTCCAGCTGACGCAGCTGGGACTCGAGGTACGACTTCAGGCGCGTACGGTACTCGCGCTCGAAGCCGCGCAGGTCCTCGACCTTGCGCTCCAGCGTGGCGCGGGCGGACTCCAGGGAGCCCATCGCGACGCGGTGCTTCTCCTGCGCGTCCCGTTCCAGCGCGTCGGCCTTGGCGCGGGCGTCACGCTCGAGACCCTCGGCGCGGCTGCGGGCCTCGCCGACGATCTTGTTGGCTTCGGAGCGGGCCTCGGCGATCGCCTGGTCGGCGGTCTGCTGGGCCAGCGAGAGGACACGGGCGGCGCTGTCGCCACCGGGGCCCTGACCGGGGCCGCCCATCGGACCGCCCATGGGGCCGCCCATCGGACCACCCATCTGCTGCTGCATGGGAGGCTGGCCGCCCATCGGACCCTGGCCCATGTGGCCTTGGCCCATCGGACCCTGACCCATCGGACCGGGACCCTGGGGACCACCCTGACCGCCGCCGGGACCGGCGGGCAGCTGCGGGGCACCGCTCGGCAGCTGGGGCGGACCACCCATGGGGCCACCCATCTGCTGCTGCGGCGGGCCCGATATGCCGGCGGGTACGGGAGCACCCGGACCGCGCATCCCCTGCGGGGGCATGCCCTGCTGTTGATCCTGCGGACCGGGACCGCCGGGACCCTCCGGGGGCTTGCGCATGTTCTGCTGGTTCTGGGCAGCAGCGCGCGTGGCGGCGGCCAGTTTGGCGCGCAGGTCCTCGTTCTCGCGGAGCAGGCGGGTCAGTTCGGCTTCGACCTCATCGAGGAAGGCATCGACCTCGTCCTCGTCATAGCCTTCTCGGAGGCGGACGGTCGTGAACTGCTTGTTCCGCACGTCCTCGGGGGTCAACGGCATCTCTTCACCTCAACGTAGTCGTCGGCATTCGGCAAGACGGTAGGTCACATCGCTCATCACAGCCGGCTCACGATCGAGATCAGGATGTAGACGATGATCATCAGTACGAAGAAGGACAGGTCGAGCGCCACGCCCCCGAGACGCAGCGGCGGGATGAACCGCCGCAGAAGCTTGAGCGGTGGATCGGTGACAGTGTAGGTGGCCTCCAGAACGACCACCATCGCCTTGCCGGGTTGCCATGAGCGGGCGAACTGGAAGACGTAGTCCATGACCAACCGGAAGATGAGCACGATGAGGAAGCACATCAGCGCGATGTAGACGACATCCAGGACCACGCTCATTGCTGGTGCTTCCCTCTCCCCTGTTTCCGTGCTGCTGGGTACTACTTTGTACTGCTGTTTCCGGTCGTGCGTCTCAGCTCTGGTTGAAGAACCCGCCCTCTGCGATGCGGGCCTTGTCCTCCGCCGTGACATCGACGTTAGCAGGAGACAACAGGAACACCTTCTGGGTCACCCGCTCGATGCTGCCGTGAAGACCAAACACCAAACCGGCCGCAAAGTCGACAAGTCGCTTCGCGTCTGTGTCATCCATCTCAGTCAGATTCATGATCACCGGGGTGCCCTCACGGAAGTGTTCCCCGATGGTACGGGCCTCGTTGTAGGTCCGCGGGTGAAGCGTGGTGATCCGGTAAGGCTCTCGTTCCGACACGACCTTGGGCATGATCACCGGTGCGTTCTTCTCCAGGTTTGCGCGTTCTTGTGTGATGGACGCCACGGGCGCGATACGCGCCGGACGGCCGGATTCCGCGGGTAGCGAAGCGGAACGTGCGACCGGCTCGCGTGACGCGGGCGGTTGCACGATTCGCACCTCTTCATCCCTTTGGGACTGATGTGCTACGTGGGACTGGTGGGACGGCTCGTGCCTCCGGTGGTCCCGTTCGGGTTCGGGGTCCAGTTCGGGCTCGAAGTCGTCGTCGGGGTCGAATCCCCTGCCGTCGTACCCATCGTCCTCCACGAGGCCGAGGTAGACCGCCATCTTGCGCATCGCGCCGGCCATGCTCTGAGTCCTCCGCTCTGTGGTGGATCGGCTGACGACTGCCAAGTGCCCGCGATCCACGAGGTCGTTGCGCCCGCCTTCGGTGGCACTGACCATATTTTCTGCTGTGGTCCGACTTCCTGGCGACGTTACCCGAGCCTGGGGCGGACTCCGAGTACCGAGGTACCGACGCGTACATGTGTCGCTCCGGCGGCCACGGCCTGTTCGAGGTCCGCACTCATTCCTGCCGAGACCATGTTCGCAGCCGGATGGGCCCGCCGCAGGTCCGTCGACAAATCCATCAACCGCTCGAACGCAGCCAGTTCACGCCCGGCATAGGGGCCGGTGAGCGGCGCGACGGTCATCAGACCGTCCAGCCGCAGACCCGGCGCCCGGGCCACCAGCTCGCCCAACTCTTCGATTCCGCCGGGCCCGACGCCCCCGCGCTCCCCGCGTCCGCTCTCGTCCGCGTCGAGCGCGACCTGGATCAGGCAGCCGAGTTCGCGCTCCTGCCGCACCGCCTCCTTCGACAGCGCCGTGACGAGCCGAGCGCGGTCGACGGACTGTACCGAGCCGGCATAACCGACCACGGAACGCACCTTGTTGGTCTGCAGTTGACCCACAAAATGCCAAGTCAAGGGCAGATCCGAGCAGGCCGCGGCCTTGGGTGCCGCGTCCTGGTCCCGGTTCTCGGCCACGTGCCGCACACCGAGTTCCGCCAGAATCCGCACATCGCTCGCCGGATACGTCTTGGTGACCACGATCAGGGTCACCTCCTCGCGCTTTCGCCCGGCGGCCGTACAGGCGGCAGCGATACGACGCTCCACTTTCGCCAGGTTTTCGGCGAGTTCGTCCTTACGATCCTTCATGTCCCTCAGTCCAGCCAGACATATCCCGCGAGTCGCCCCGTGGTCCGATCGCGGCGGTACGAGAAGTGGTCGCCCGACTCGATCGTGCACACCGGCGACTGCTCCCGGTCACGCACCCCGAGCCGCTCGAGCTGCGCGTGCACTCCGGCGGTCACGTCCACCGCCGGAGTGCCCCAACTCGTCTCGGCGTACGCCGCCCGCTCGACGGCGGCCACCTCGGCGCGCATCTCGTCCGGCACTTCGTAGCACCGGCCGCAGACGGCGGGTCCGGTGCGGGCCACGATCCGGCCCGGCTCGGCGCCGAGTTCCGTCATGGCCCGTACGACGGCGGGAACGACCCCGGCGACCATGCCGGGCCGCCCCGCGTGGGCCGCGGCCACGATCCCGGCAACGGGGTCGGCGAGCAGCACCGGCGTGCAGTCGGCGGTCAGGACGGCGAGGGCGAGACCACGCTCCACGGTGACGACGGCGTCCACCTCGGGCACCGGACGATCACCCCACGGCCCGTCGACCACCGCCACGTCCGCGCCGTGCACCTGGTTCATCCAGACCACCCGGCCGGGGTCGATCCCCAGCGACTTGGCGGCCAGTTCACGGTTGGTGCGTACGGCGTCGGGGGCGTCGCCGACCGCTCCGCCGAGGTTGAGCTCCTCGTACGGAACGGCGCTCACCCCGCCCCACCGGTCGGTGAAGGCGAAGTGCGCGCCGTTCACTGTGCTCGTTGCGGAGCGCCGTCCTATCACTTCAGGAAGTCCGGCACGTCCAGCTCCTCCGCCGCGCTGTCCGAGTAGGACCTCGACGGCGGGACCGGCGGGGCGGCCGTGATGTCGTTCGCCGGCTCCGGAGCGGGCTCCGGGTCCTCCTTCGGCGTGACGCTGCCGAGCGAGCCGAAGGACGGGCGGCTCTCGGGCTGCCGTACCGGAGTGGGTTCGTCGCGGCGGGCCGACGACGAGGACGAGCCCATGACCGTCTCCCGGCGGGCCGGCGGCTGGCCGCCGTCGAAGCCCGCGGCGATGACGGTGACCCGCACCTCGTCGCCGAGGGCATCGTCGATGACCGCGCCGAAGATGATGTTGGCCTCGGGGTGGGCGGCCTCGCTGACCAGCTGGGCCGCCTCGTTGATCTCGAACAGACCGAGGTCGGAGCCGCCGGAGATGGAGAGCAGCACACCGCGGGCGCCGTCGATGGAGGCTTCCAGCAGCGGCGAGGAGATCGCCATCTCGGCCGCGGCCACCGCACGGTCGTCGCCGCGGGCCGAGCCGATGCCCATCAGGGCCGAACCGGCCTCGGACATCACGGACTTGACGTCGGCGAAGTCGAGGTTGATCAGACCGGGCGTGGTGATCAGGTCGGTGATCCCCTGCACACCTGAGAGCAGGACCTGGTCGGCCGACTTGAAGGCGTCGAGCACCGAGACCTGGCGGTCCGAGATGGACAGCAGCCGGTCGTTCGGAATGACGATGAGGGTGTCGACCTCTTCGCGGAGTTCGGCGATGCCGTCCTCTGCCTGGTTGGCGCGGCGCCGTCCCTCGAAGGTGAACGGGCGCGTGACCACGCCGATGGTCAGGGCTCCCAGGGAGCGGGCGATGTTGGCCACGACGGGCGCGCCGCCGGTGCCGGTGCCGCCGCCCTCGCCGGCCGTCACGAAGACCATGTCGGCCCCCTTGAGGACCTCTTCGATCTCCTCGCGGTGATCCTCGGCGGCCTTGCGGCCGACGGCCGGGTTGGCTCCGGCGCCGAGTCCGCGAGTGAGTTCGCGGCCGACGTCGAGCTTGACGTCGGCGTCGCTCATCAACAGCGCCTGCGCGTCGGTGTTGATGGCGATGAACTCGACGCCCTTGAGACCGACCTCGATCATCCGGTTGATGGCATTGACACCACCGCCGCCGACACCGATGACTTTGATGACTGCGAGGTAGTTCTGCGGTGCTGCCACGTCGAAGGCCTCTCGCCTCGAGTTACGTGTCGCCGTTTCGCGGGTCAGTGCGATCCGACGACTGATGCCGATTGGGACGGTCCGTTACGCCGACCCGAACCCTAACGTTGAAGTTTAGGGTTACCAGTGTGACTGTTCGCTGGAGTCTTCCGAACAGGACACTAAGTCGACAAGTGGCGCACGTTCAACGAACACGCCGAACCTCCCGTTTTTCTTTTCACCCTATGTGATCAGCCGTAGCGCTGCCCAACCAGGGTGCTGGCCTGCGCGGATGTGCGTCAACTCCCGGATGACGCAGGGGCGGTGGGAACCGAGACGTCGAAGTGCCGCGCATCCGGCGCCGCTTTCATGAGCGCGATGAGCGCACGGGCCTTCGCGGCACCCTTCTCGCTACTGCCCCACAGGACGTTCCGGCCGTCGCCCAACTCCAGTGAGATGTCGTCGTACGAACGAACCTTGACGGTCTCGGTGGCGCGCGCGACGGCGGCCGGAACGGCGCGGGCGACGAGCGCCGCCTCCGCCACCAACCGGTCCTCGCCGAAGCGCCGCAGGCTCGCGGCGGACGACCCCGAGGAGGAGGTGCTCAATTCCAGCGCGGGAATGCCTTTCGGGGCTACGGAAACCGTGGCAAAACGGACCCCCTTGCGGTCCACTTCGACGACCTTTCCACCCATTTGCACAATGAGAACCGGAGTACGCTCGCTCACTTTCAGCCCGATTCCATGGGGCCAGGAACGGACCACGTCAACCATGTCAATTCGGGGCAGTTTCCGGCGCAGTCGCGCCTCGATGACATCGGTGTCGACGGAAATCATCGGCGCCCCGACCGGGACCTGGGCGGCCTCGCGCACCTGCGCGGGCGTCAGCACCCGGGTTCCGGAGATCGACACCCGCTGCACGCGCAGCCACTGGGAGCCGTACAACAGCCAGACCGTGCCCGCCCCGAGCAGGACGAGCAGAACGGTAAGGATGATGATCGTACGAAGGCGGCGCAGCCTCAACCTGCGTGCCGGAGACGGGCCGGACGACTCCTGCTGGCGTTCACCGCGCTCGGCGGTGGTCGGTCCGGCCACGCTTCCTGCCTTTCACCACATGGGAGATACAGCCCTATTGACGTGCACGGCCGGCGGCGATCGCCTCGTACACCATGCCGACGAGCAGGTCGTCGGCGTCCCGTCGCCCGAACTCGGCGGCGGCGCGGGACATCTCGTACAGCCGGTGCGGGTCGGCGAGCACGGGCAGGACGTTGCCCCGTACCCAGTCGGGCGTCAGCTCCGCGTCGTCGACCAGCAGGCCGCCGCCGGCCTTGACCACCGGCTGGGCGTTCAGCCGCTGTTCGCCGTTGCCGATGGGCAGCGGGACGTAGGCGGCCGGGAGTCCGACGGCGGAGAGTTCGGCGACGGTCATCGCGCCCGCGCGGCAGAGCATCATGTCGGCCGCGGCGTACGCGAGGTCCATCCGATCCAGGTAACTTACCGGGATGTAGGGGGGCATTCCCGGCATCTGCTGCACGTGTGGCAGTTCGTTCTTCGGACCGACCGCGTGCAGGATCTGGATACCGGCCTGCTGCAGCCAGGGCGCGACCTGCTCGACGACCTCGTTGAGGCGGCGGGCGCCCTGCGAGCCACCGGAGACCAGCAGCGTGGGCAGGTTGGGGTCGAGGCCGAACGCCGCGCGGGCCTCGGGGCGGGTGGCGGCCCGGTCGAGGGTGGCGATGGTGCGGCGCAGCGGGATGCCGATGTAGCGGGCGTCGCGCAGCTTGCTGTCCGGGGTGGAGACGGCGACCCTGGCGGCGTACCGCGAGCCGATCTTGTTGGCCAGGCCGGGGCGGGCGTTGGCCTCGTGGATGATGATCGGCACGCCGAGGCGCTTTGCGGCGAGGTAGCCGGGCAGCGCGACATAGCCGCCGAAGCCGACGACCGCGTCCGCCTTGGTGCGCTCCAGGATCTGCTCGGTCGCCTTGATCGTGCCGCGCAGCCGGCCCGGGACGGTGATCAGTTCGGGGGTCGGCCTGCGCGGCAGCGGTACCGCCGGGATCAGCGCGAGCTCGTAACCCCGCTGCGGAACGAGCGTGGTCTCAAGGCCGCGCTCCGTGCCCAGGGCCGTGATCCCCACGGTGGGGTCCTGCCTGCGCAGGGCGTCCGCGAGGGCGAGCGCGGGCTCGATGTGGCCGGCGGTCCCCCCACCGGCGAGTACGACATGCACCGAAATTCACCGCTCTCCGGACGAGCGCGCCGCCGAGGCACGCCGTCTCATCGTGTTCCATCTCCGAGGCCCCCGGTCCCGCAGGGCGCCTCCCGCCCGCTTTCTACCAAAGCGGGGTTGCCGCATGGAAAGCGCCGCCCGCGCAGCGGGCTCGTCACGCGCGAACGCGATCATCAGCCCGATGGCGAACATGGTCGGCAGCAGGGCGGATCCTCCGTAGGAGAACAGCGGGAGGGGGACACCGGCGATCGGCAGCAGGCCGAGCACCGCACCGATGTTGATCACGGCCTGGGCCGTGATCCAGGTGGTCACGCCTCCCGCGGCATACCTGACGAAGGGGTCCTCCGTACGTCCGGCCACGCGGATACCCGCATAGCCTAGAGCCGCGAAGAGGGCGAGCACCGACAGCGTCCCCGCCAGGCCCAGTTCCTCGCCGGTGACGGCGAAGATGAAGTCCGTGTGCGCTTCCGGGAGTTGCCCCCATTTTTCCACACTCGCGCCGAGCCCGGATCCGAAGATTCCGCCGGAGGCGAGCGCGTAGATGCCGTGTACGGCCTGCCAGCAGTCGGCGACCCCGGACTTCGGCTCGGTGGCGCCGATGCAGGCGAGCCGGGCCATGCGGTTCGGGCTGGTCTTGATGAGGATCACGCCGATGGCGGCCGCGACGGACAGCACCCCCACGAACAGGCGGGTGGGCGCCCCGGCGAGCCACAGCAGGCCGAACAGGATCGCCGTCAGGATGATCGCCGTACCCATGTCGCCGCCGAGCATGATCAGCCCGAGCAGCATGAAGGCGACGGGAACGAGCGGCACCAGCATGTGCTTCCACTGGGTGAGCAGCTTCTTGTCCTGCTTGCGGGCCATCAGGTCCGCGCCCCACAGCACCAGCGCCAGCTTGCCGAACTCACTGGGCTGGATCTGGAAGGAGCCGCCGAGCGAGATCCAGTTCTGGTTGCCGTTGACCGACATCCCTATCCCCGGCACCTGCACCAGCGCCATCAGGAAGACCGCACCCGCGAGAATCGGGTAGGCCAGCGCCCGGTGCAGCTTCACCGGCATCACCGCCGCGATCAGCAGCAGCACACCGCCGATGACGGCGGCGAGGAGCTGCTTGCGGAAGAAGTACGAGCCCGGCAGGGACATCTGCAGCGCCGTGATCTGGGAGGCCGAGTAGACCATCACCAGACCGAGCACGGTGATCAGCAGACTGCCGCCCATGATCAGGTAGTACGCGGTCAGCGGCCGGTCCAAGGCGCGCTTGGCGTTGAGGTAGAGGCGACGTACGGCGTTGTCGCGGGCCGGCCCGGATGCGGCGGGCCGCCGGACGGCCCCCTGCACGGGCGGACGTCCGGTCC
Source organism: Streptomyces guryensis (assembly GCF_021261325.1). GTDB lineage: Bacteria > Actinomycetota > Actinomycetes > Streptomycetales > Streptomycetaceae > Streptomyces > Streptomyces guryensis. The sequence continues at coordinate 261,611 of NZ_JAJSBI010000004.1, forward strand.
GACTACCGGGCATCGGATCCTCCGCCGTCCGTGGAGCCCGTGCGGCTCATCGGCCCGGCGACGCGCGGTCTGCCCCGCACATCTGCCGCCCTCTCGTCACGCGCCGACGCTCCGCTGACCCCCATGACCCCACTCGGAGCGGCCAAGAGGCGCGGCATGTTGCAGTTGGCCCGATCCGAACGACAGGCCCTAGCCCTGGACGATCCCACGCGTCCCTCCCAAGGTCGCCCGGCTGCAGGCGGCCGGGTCAGGCGCCGAGTTCGCGGACCGCTGCTGCGAACGCGTCACCGCGCTTGTTGTAGTTGGCGAACATGTCCATCGAGGCGCAGGCCGGGGCCAGCAGCACCGTGTCGCCTGCGGCCGCGAGCCGCTGGGCCTCCTGGACAGCCGCGAGCATCGCCCCAGTGTCGGTCCGGTCGAGGTCGACGACGGGTACTTCGGGCGCGTGTCGCGCGAGGGCTTCACGGATGAGGGCGCGGTCCTCGCCGATGAGGACGGCACCACGGAGTCGCTCTGCCGACTTGGCGACCAGCTCGTCGAAGGTCGCGCCCTTGGCGAGCCCGCCCGCGATCCAGACGATGGACTCGTAGGCCGCCAACGAGGCCTCAGCCGCATGTGTGTTGGTGGCCTTGGAGTCGTCGATGTAGGCGACCCCGGCCACGTCGGCCACATGCGCGATGCGGTGCGCGTCCGGGGTGAAGTTCCTGAGGCCGTCGCGTACGGCCGCGGCGGGCACCCCGAAGGCGCGCGCGAGGGCGGCCGCCGCAAGGGCGTTGGCGATGTTGTGCGGGGCCGGCGGGTCGACGTCGGAGACTTCGGCGAGCTCCTGGGCGTTCTTCTGCCGGTTGTCCACGAAGGCGCGGTCGACCAGGATGCCGTCCACGACGCCGAGTTGGGACGGGCCGGGGGTGGCGAGGGTGAAGCCGATGGCGCGGCAGCCCTCCTCGACGTCCGCCTCGCGCACCAGGTCCTCGGTGGACGGTTTGTCGGTGGCATCGGCGTTGTAGACGCAGGCGACGCGATTGCCCTCGTAGATACGGCCTTTGTCGGCGGCGTACGCCTCCATGGAACCGTGCCAGTCGAGGTGGTCGGGGGCCAGGTTCAGGACTGCGGCGGAGTGGGCGCGCAGGGAGGGCGCCCAGTGCAGCTGGTAGCTGGACAACTCCACGGCCAGGACGTCGTACTGCTCCTCGCCGAGCACCACGTCGAGCAGCGAGACGCCGATGTTGCCGACGGCAGCGGTGCGCAGCCCGGCGGCCTTGAGGATCGACGCCAGCATCTGGACGGTGGTGGTCTTGCCGTTGGTGCCGGTGACGGCCAGCCAGGGGGCCGCATCGGGGCCTCTCAGACGCCAGGCGAGTTCGACGTCGCCCCAGATCTCCAGGCCGGCCTCGCGGGCCGCCGTGAACAGCGGCTTGTCCGGCTTCCAGCCCGGCGTGGTGACGACGAGTTCGGTGCCTTCGGGCAGGGTTGCGCCGTCACCGAGGCGCACCGTGATGCCCAGGGCCTCCAGCTCGGCGGCCTGTTCACGCGCGCGTGCGTCGTCGCCGTCGTTGACGACCGTGACGACGGCCCCGCGCGCGTGCAGCACCTTGGCCGCCGGGATACCGGAGACGCCGAGCCCGGCGACGGTGACGTGCTTGCCCTGCCAGTCGGTCACTTGTCCGCTGCCCATCCCGCATAGAAGAGGCCCAGTCCGACGATCACACAGATGCCCTGGATGATCCAGAAGCGGACCACCACAAGGACTTCGGACCACCCCTTGAGTTCGAAGTGGTGCTGGAGTGGCGCCATCCGGAAGACGCGCTTCCCGGTGAGCCGGAAGGAGCCGACCTGGATGACCACCGACATGGTGATGAGGACGAACAGACCGCCCATGATGGCCACCAGCAGCTCCGTGCGGGAGAGGATGGCCAGGCCCGTGAGGACACCGCCGAGGGCGAGCGAACCGGTGTCACCCATGAAGATCTTGGCGGGTGAGGTGTTCCACCACAGGAAGCCCAGGCAGGCACCCATCAACGCGGAGGCGATGACCGCGAGGTCGAGCGGGTCGCGTACCTCGTAGCAGGCGTTGGGGTTGGTGAGGGTCTGCGCGTTGGCGCAGGACTCCTGGAACTGCCAGACGCCGATGAAGGTGTAGGCGCCGAAGACCAGCACCGAGGCGCCGGTGGCGAGACCGTCCAGACCGTCGGTGAGGTTCACGCCGTTCGACATCGCGAGGATCATGAACAGCGCCCAGACCACGAACAGCACCGGGCCGATCGTCCACCCGAAGTCCGTGATGAACGACAGCTTGGTGGAGGCCGGGGCGTTGCCACGGGAGTCCTGGAACTGCAGGGCGAGCACCGCGAAGCTGATGCCGACGATCAGCTGGCCGGCCATCTTCGCCTTGGCCCTGAGGCCCAGCGAACGCCGCTTGACGATCTTGATGTAGTCGTCGAGGAAGCCGACCAGGCCCATGCCGCACATCAGACCGAGCACCAGCACGCCCGAGTAGCTCGGGGCGTAGCCGGTGATCACCTTGGAGAGGAAGTACGCGGCCACCGTCGCCAGGATGAAGGCGATGCCGCCCATGGTCGGCGTACCGCGCTTGCTGGCGTGCTCGCGCGGCCCGTCGTCCCGGATGTACTGGCCGTAGCCCTTGCGGGCCAGCAGCTTGATCAGCAGCGGGGTGCCGACCAGCGTCAGGAAGAGGCCAATGACTCCCGAGAACAGGATCTGCTTCATCATCGGGCGGCAACCTCACCCTCGGCCCCGGTCTCGAGGAGCGCCTGGGCGACGCTCTCGAGGCCGACCGAACGGGACGCCTTCACGAGGACGACGTCCCCCGGGCGCAACTCGCTGCGCAACAGGTCGACCGCCGCCTGTGCGTCGGACACGTGCACCGACTCCTCACCCCACGAACCCTCGTTATATGCGCCCAGTTGCAGCCAGGACGCTTCCCTGCCCCCGACCGCGACGAGCTTGCCGACATTGAGCCGGACGGCGAGCCGTCCGACCGCGTCGTGCTCGGCGAGCGCCTCGTCCCCGAGCTCGGCCATCTTGCCGAGCACCGCCCAGGTCCGCCGCCCCCGGCCCATCGCCGCGAGCGCGCGCAGGGCGGCCCGCATGGACTCGGGGTTGGCGTTGTAGGCGTCGTTGACGATGGTCACGCCGTCCGGTCGCTCGGTGACCTCCATGCGCCACCGGGAGAGGGAGCCCGCCTCGGAGAGCGCGGTGGCGATCTCTTCCGCGGACATGCCCAGCTCATGGGCGACGGCGGCCGCGGCGAGCGCGTTCGACACGTGATGCTCACCGTACAGGCGCATGGTCACATCGCTTGCACCGGAGGGTGTGTGGAGTCTGAAGGCAGGCTGTCCCGTGTCCGTGAGTCGCACGTTCTCGGCGCGTACGTCCGCTTCGTCGGCCTCGCCGAAGAGCAGCACCCTCGCCTTCGTACGGGACGCCATGGCCCGTACGAGGGGGTCGTCCGCGTTGAGGATCGCGGCGCCGTCCTCCGGAAGGGACTCCACCAGTTCGCCCTTGGCCTGCGCGATCTGCTCGCGGCCGCCGAACTCGCCGATGTGGGCGGTGCCCACGTTGAGGACGAGGCCGACCTTCGGGGGCGTCAGGTCGGCGAGGTAGCGGATGTGGCCGATGCCGCGGGCGCCCATCTCCAGGACGAGGAACTTCGTCTCCTCGGTGGCGGACAGGGCGGTGAGGGGCAGCCCGATCTCGTTGTTGAGCGAGCCGGGCGTGAACACCGTCGGCGCCTTGCGCTGCAGGACCTGGGCGATCAGGTCCTTGGTGCTGGTCTTGCCCGCGGAGCCGGTGAGGGCCACGAGGGTGGCGCCGAGGCGTCGTACGACATGGCGGGCGAGGGCGCCGAGGGCGCTCTGGACGTCCTCGACCACGATCGCGGGCACGCCGACGGGGCGCGATGCCAGTACGGCGACCGCGCCCGCTTCGACGACCTGAGTGGCGAAGTCGTGGCCGTCAACCCGTTCGCCGACGAAGGCGACGAAGAGGCTGCCGGGCCGCACCTCGCGGGAGTCCCGTACGACCGAAGCCGTGACCTGGACGGACGGATCCGGTATGTCGTGCGTCTGCCCGCCGACGACTTCTGCGATCTCGGCGAGAGAGAGGGCGATCACAAGTTCATCCCTGGGTCTTCTGGATAGCTTCGCGAAGTACCTGGCGGTCGTCGAAGGGACGGACCACCCCGGCGATGTCCTGGCCCTGCTCGTGGCCCTTGCCCGCGACCAGCACGGTGTCTCCGGGCCGCGCTCGGGCGACGGCTGCGGCGATCGCGGCGGCCCGGTCCTCGAAGACCTGGACCTCGCCGCGCTCGTGTGCTGGTACGGACGCCGCGCCCTCCAGCATGGTTGCAAGGATGGCGAGGGGGTCCTCGGAGCGGGGGTTGTCCGAAGTCAGTACGGCGGTGTCGGCGAGGCGGGCCACGGCCGCGCCCATCGGCGCCCGCTTGGTCTGGTCCCGGTCGCCTCCGCAGCCGAGCACGACGTGCAGCTTGCCCTCGGTGACATGCCGCAGGGCGCGCAGGACCGATTCGACGGCGTCGGTCTTGTGGGCGTAGTCGACGACCGCGAGATACGGCTGGCCGGCGTCCACGCGCTCCAGGCGGCCGGGCACGCCCGGTACGGCGGCGATGCCGTCGGCGGCGGTCTGCGGATCGAGGCCCGCGGCGGCGAGGGCGACGATCGCGGCGAGGGTGTTGGCCACGTTGAAGGGGCCGGCGATCGGCGACTTGGCGGCGATCTGCTCGCCCTCGGGGCCGATCACGGTGAACGTCGAGTCCATGGAGCCGATTTCGACGCCCTCGGCGCGCCAGTCGGCGTCGGGGTGGCCCTCGGCGGAGAAGGTGACGACCGGGACGGTGGCCTCCTTGGCCAGCCGGCGGCCGTACTCGTCGTCGAGGTTGACGACGCCGAGCCTGCTGCGCTGCGGGGTGAACAGCTGCGCCTTGGCCCGGAAGTAGTCCTCCATGTCGGAGTGGAACTCCATGTGCTCCGGGCTGAGGTTGGTGAACACGCCGATGTCGAAGACGCAGCCGTCGACCCGGCCGAGGACCAGCGCGTGGCTGGAGACCTCCATGGCCACCGCCTCGACGCCGCGCTCGCGCATGACCGCGAACAGGGCCTGCAGGTCGGTGGCTTCGGGGGTGGTGCGCTCGGACTTGATGCGCTCGTCGCCGACGCGCATCTCGACCGTGCCGATGAGACCGGTGTTGCTCTTGGTCTTCAGGCCGCCCTCGACGAGATAGGCCGTGGTCGTCTTGCCGGAGGTGCCGGTGATGCCGATCTGGAGCAGATCACGGCCGGGGTGGCCGTAGATCGTGGCTGCCAGCTCGCCCATCCGCGCCCGTGGTTCGTCCACGACCAGGACCGGCAGACCGGTGGCCCCGGCGCGCTCGGCGCCGGTCGGGTCGGTCAGCACGGCGACCGCACCCAGGCCGGCGGCCTGGGTGACGAAGTCGGCGCCGTGCAGACGAGCGCCCGGCAGGGCGGCGTACAGGTCGCCGGGGCGGACGGCGCGCGAGTCATGGGTGATGCCCGTGACCTCGGCGGGACCCTCCGGCGCGGTGGCACCCAGCTGATCGGCGAGTTCCGCGAGGGGTGTGGCGGATACCTGCACCGGCCTGGGGGGCCCCGGATATGTCACGGATGCGCCCTTCTGGGTGGTTTGGGACTGATCAGCGTGTGGCACGGCGGTGAGCGTACCGGGCGCACCCGCTTGCGAGCTAAATAGGGGCCCGCGCGCAGCGCGGTCCGGCAAGGGCGGGGGCGGGAGACGGGTGGGTGAGGGGCTGGGGGCGCCCGGGTTGCCGGAGTCGGGAGTGATCATGGTCACGGAACGTTCCTGGCTGGTTGCACTGATCAGAAGGTGACGGGCAGGTTCGCGGCCGGCGCACCCGTGGGCGGGACCTGGAGGGTCTTCAGTGCGAACTCCATCACCTCCTTGTAGATGGGTCCGCAGATCTGGCCGCCGAAGTAACTCCCGCTGGTGGCGTTCTGGATGGCGCAGTAGACGGTGATGCGGGGGTTGTCCGCAGGTGCGAATCCGGCGAACGACGAGGTGTAGCCGCGGTACTGGCCGGTGGCCGGATCCACGCGGTTGGCCGTACCCGTCTTGCCCGCGACCCGGTAGCCGGGGATGCGCGCCTTGTTGCCGGTTCCCTCCCGGTCGTCGACGACCGACTCCAGCATCTGGGCGAGGGTCTTCGCCGTCTTCGCGCTGACGACCCTGGTCTTCTTGGGCTTCGCGGTCGGGGTGAAGCGCCCGTCGGGCCCCTTCGTGCCGCGCACCAGGCTGGGCTCGATGCGTACGCCGCCGTTGGCGATGGTCGAGTAGATGGACGCCGCCTGCAGCGCGCTGACGGACAGGCCCTGGCCGAAAGGAATCGTGTACTGCTGCGACGTCGACCACTTCTCGGGGGGCGCGAGGATGCCCTTGGTCTCGCCGGGGAGGCCGAGTCCGGTGTAGCTGCCGATGCCGAACTTGCGCAGGTACGAGTAGAGGACCTTGTTGGCCTGCGCCTGCGTGCTGCCCAGCTGGCCGGTGGCCAGGATGGTGCCGATGTTGCTGGACTTGGCGAGCACGCCGTTGAGCGTGAGGTTCCAGGTGTCGTGGTCGATGTCGTCCTTGAAGAGCCGGTCGCCGCGGTGCAGCCGGTTCGGCACGACGACATGCGTCAGCGGGGTGGCGACGTTCTCCTGCAGTACGGCGGCCATCGACATGATCTTGGCGGTGGAGCCGGGCTCGTAGGCGTCCTCGACGGCCCAGTTGTGCAGGGCGTTCGGGTTCGCCTTGGAGAGGTCGTTGGGGTCGAAGCCGGGCGCGTTGGCCATCGCGAGGATCTCGCCGGTGCGGGTGTCCTGCACTATCACGTACCCGCGGTCCGCCCCGGACTTCCTCACCTGCTCGGTGATGGCGTTCTGCGCGGCCCACTGGATGTCGCGGTCGAGGGTGAGCTCGACGTCGCTGCCGGGCACGGCGGGGGTCTCGGTTGAGCCCGCGGTGGGCACCAGACGGCCGCCGGACTGGGCGTAACGGATCTTGCCGTCCTTGCCGGCGAGCTCTCTGTTCAGCTCCTGCTCGACGCCTCCGCCGCCCTTGCCCAGGTCGTTGACCCAGCCCAGTATCCCGGCGGCGAGGTCCCCGTTGGGATAGATCCGCTTGCTGCTGGGGTCGGCGAAGACGCCGGCGAGGACGTTGACCGTGGACTTGTCCTTCTCCCCCTTCGCCGTGAGCGCGCTCTTCAGGTCCTTGATCTGCTTCCAGACCTGCGGGGTCTGCCGACGAGCGAGCAGGACGTAGCGCAGCTTCTTGTTCTGGGGGCGGAGCTTGTGGAGGAGGGTGTCCTGCTCCATGCCGAGGATCGGCGCGAGGAGCGCGGCCGCCTGCTCGGGTCCGTTGCCGATCTTCAGCTGGTCGCGGGTGAACATGGTGGGGTCGGCCGTGAGGTCGTAGGCGTCCACGCTGGTCGCGAGGGCCACGCCGTTGCGGTCGAGGATGCCGCCGCGCTCGGCCGTCAGCACATGGCCGACGTATCGGTTCTGGTCGGCCTTGGCCGCGTACGCGCTGGCGTCGACGGCCTGCACCTGCAGCAGCCGTACGACGAAGGCGATCAGCACCAGGGTGAGGGCCAGGCTGACCATACGCAGCCGGGGGCGTGGGCTGCCCAGCCGCAGGGCGTTGGAGGCCCCTGGGCGGCCCGGCGCCGGGCGGCGCGCGCCGGGGCCCGGGCGCCGGGCGCCGGCGGCGGGGCGCGCGGGGCCGGGCACGCGGCGGCGCGGCGGTTCCCTGTCGGACACTTCCGTCACCTGCCGGGGTTCGTGGTCGTCTGGGCGGGATCGGCTTCCGGGGCGGCGGGGGCCGCGGCGGGCGCCGGTGGGAGCAGGACGAGCGGCATCTGCACCGCGGACTGAGCGACGGCCCGGCTGACTGACTGCTCGCCGGCCACCGACGGGACGCCCTTGACGGTGCCGTTGGGATTCAGGAACGCGGGGTCTCCGCCGGGCATCATGCCGAGCTCGCGGGCGCGCTGCTGGAGGGCCTCCGGAGCGGAGTAGGAGTCGATGTCCCGCTGGAGCCCCTGTTCCTCGTCGGTGAGGCTCTTGGTGTCCTTCTGGAGGTCGTCGAGCTTGAACGAGCCTTCGCTGAGCGCGGAGTTCAGCACCAGGAGGGCGATCAGGCCGCCGCCGAGGAGGAGCACGACGAGAAGGACGAACGGGGTACGGGCCGCCTGCGCCCGGCTCCCCGCTCCTGGGATGAGCCGTGCGAGACGGGCGGCCCGCCCCTTCAGTTCGGGTTTCCTGCTCACTCGGCCTCCAGTGACTCCGGTTCCCGGGCCCACTCACTCGCCAACTCGTTCACGCCCCTCATTCGATGGACTCCCTGATGCGCTGGGCTCCGCGCAGCCGCGCCGGAGCCGCCCGCCGGTTCTCGGCGACCTCTTCCTCGGTGGGAAGTTCGGCACCGCGGGTGAGCAGCTTGAGCCGGGGCTGGTACTGCTCGGGGACGACCGGCAGCCCGGGGGGCGCGGTGGTGGCGGCGCCGGCCGCGAACACCTGCTTGACCAGGCGGTCCTCCAGCGAGTGGTACGACAGGACGGCGATCCGTCCGCCCACGTCGAGCGCCTGCACGGCGGCCGGGATCGCCCGCTCCAGGACGGAGAGCTCACCGTTGACCTCGATGCGCAGGGCCTGGAAGGTGCGCTTGGCCGGGTTGCCGCCGGTGCGCTTGGCGGCCTGCGGCAGCGCGTCCCGGATCAGCTCGACGAGCCGCGCGCTGTTGCTGAACGGCTCCTTCTCACGCTCCCGGACGACGGCGCCCACGATCCGCTTGGCCTGCTTCTCCTCGCCGTACGCGCGCAGGATCCGGACGAGTTCACCGGCCGGGTAGGTGTTGAGGACCTCGGCGGCGCTGACACCGGTCGTCTGGTCCATGCGCATGTCCAGAGGGGCGTCCTGGGCGTAGGCGAAGCCGCGGTCGGCCTCGTCGAGCTGCATGGAGGAGACCCCGAGGTCGAACAGGACGCCCTGCACGCGCGCGATGCCGAGCCGGTCCAGTACGTCCGGGAGCTCGTCGTAGACGGCGTGCACCAGGGTGGCCCGCTCACCGAAGGGCGCGAGCCGCTCGCCGGACAGCCGCAGCGCCTCCTTGTCGCGGTCCAGGGCGACCAGCCGGGCCTCGGGGAACTGCGTCAACAGGGCCTCGCTGTGGCCGCCGAGACCCAGGGTGCAGTCGACGACCACCGCTCCCGGCCGGTGCAGGGCAGGGGCCAACAGGTCCAGGCACCGCTGGAGCATCACCGGGACGTGTCGACTCTGGCTCAAGGGGCCCTCTCAGATCCGGCGCGGGCCTACGCACCGCCGGGTCCCCGCCCGCTCGTGAAGGGGAGGCCTGCCGGCGCCAGGAGCGTCAGCCGACCGGGAGCGGGAGGAGGCCGAGCCGTACGTACGCGCCGCGCACGTGGGGAGACCGTCCGTGCGCGAGCCGGGGTCTCCGGGGATTTCCGTCCAGCAGGGAGAGCCTCGCCTCCCGCTTCGCGTCACTTTAGTCCACGGTGTCTCGCGGTCAATCAACTGGCCTGCGCGTCGCGCCCCGGCGTGAGTGTGAAGCGGCAAATCCGGGAAAATCACCCGTACGGCTTTACCTCCGCCACCCATGTGGGTTACCTCACAAGAGGACTGTGATGACGCTCTTCTCCCGCTCTCACACCGCGACCCAATCGTCTGTGACCAGTACCGTCACAGGTATGACGACTTCCGCATCCATTCCCACCGAGTCCGAGGGCGCCATACGCGGCGGCACCGTCACCGACCGCCTGGTCGAGGCGAACGGACGGTACGCCGCCGCGTTCACCGACCCCGGCATGGACGCCCGCCCCGTTCTGCACGTGGCGGTCGTGGCCTGCATGGACGCCCGCCTCGACCTGCACCAGGCACTCGGCCTGCAGCTCGGCGACTGCCACACCATCCGCAACGCCGGCGGTGTGGTCACCGACGACGTGATCCGCTCGCTCACCATCAGCCAGCGCAAGCTCGGTACCCGCAGCATCGTCCTCATCCACCACACGGGCTGCGGCATGGAGTCGATCACCGAGGACTTCCGCACCGAGCTGGAGGAGGAGGTCGGCCAGCGGCCCGCCTGGGCGGCGGAGGCCTTCGCGGATGTCGACCAGGACGTACGGCAGTCCATGCAGCGGGTGCGCACCTCGCCGTTCCTGCAGCACACCGGCGACGTACGCGGCTTCGTCTTCGACGTGAAGACGGGTCTGCTGCGCGAGATCGACCCCGCGTAACGGCGTCCGGCCCTTCTCGTTTTTCGCAAATCCCTCGCACTCTGGAGCCCAAGCGTCACAAAACCCGACATACCGCAGCCGGTTGTCCACAGTCGAGTGACACGAAACGGTAACGGCAGCAAGAATGCGGGGTGTGGCGTCACGCGGGACCATTCACGCGTGGTGTCCGTGTTTCGGGGTGGGCCGGTCCGCATCGCAGAGCGACGGCCCGGAGAAAGAACGGGCCGAGGAGGGCCGGGTGACGACCTATGACGATCGAGCGAGCCTTACAGATCTGACTGCCACTGTGGAGCGGGTCCGCAGTTCGGTGGAAGGAGTGATCGAGGGCAAGCCCGAGGTCGTACGGCTTTCGCTGACCGTACTGCTCGCCGAGGGACATCTTCTGATCGAGGATGTCCCCGGCGTGGGCAAGACCATGCTGGCCAAGGCGCTGGCCAAGTCCATCGACTGTTCGGTGCGACGTATTCAGTTCACCCCCGACCTGCTGCCCTCGGACATCACGGGTGTGTCCATCTGGGACCAGCAGCGCCGGGACTTCGAGTTCAAGCCGGGCGCGATCTTCGCGCAGATCGTGATCGGCGACGAGATCAACCGCGCCTCGCCCAAGACGCAGTCCGCGCTCCTGGAGTCGATGGAGGAACGCCAGGTCACCATCGACGGGCAGACCTACGAGCTGCCCAGCCCGTTCATGGTGGTGGCCACGCAGAACCCGGTAGAGATGGAGGGCACCTACCCGCTGCCGGAGGCCCAGCGCGACCGCTTCATGGCCAGGGTCTCCATCGGCTACCCCAGCGCGGACGCCGAGCTGCAGATGCTCGACATCCACGGCGGGGTGAATCCGCTCGACGACCTCCAGCCGGTGGCCCACGCGCACGACATCGTGAAGCTGGTCGAGGCCGTCCGCGGCGTGCACGTCGCCGAAACGGTACGGCGGTACGCGGTGGACCTGGTCTCCGCCACGCGCACCCACCCGGACCTCAGACTCGGCGCCTCCCCGCGCGCGACGCTGCACCTGCTGCGCGCGGCGAAGGCCTCCGCCGCCCTGAGCGGCCGGGAGTACGCCCTGCCGGACGACGTGCAGGCCCTTGCGGTCGCCGTCCTGGCCCACCGGCTGCTGCCCACCGCCCAGGCCCAGCTCAACCGCCGCACCTCGGAGCAGGTCGTGCAGGAGATCCTGCAGCGCACGGCGGTGCCCGCGGCGCCCCAGCAGCAGCCCGGCTTCGGCGGCCTCGGTCGCGGTACGCCCGCGTACCCCCAGCAGCCGCCGCGGAGGCTGTGATGACCACCGGGGGGCCGGGCCGCCCGGACACAGGCCACAGCGAGAAGGGCGGCGTCCGTACCGCTCTGGCGGGCCTGACCACCCGCGGACGCTCCTTCCTGGCCGCCGGTATCGCGGCCGCCATCTGCGCCTACGTCCTGGGACAGAGCGACCTGCTGCGGGTCGGCCTGCTGCTCGCCGTGCTGCCTCTGATCTGCACGCTGTTCCTCTACCGCACGCGCTACCGGGTGGCCGGCAGCCGCCGGCTCACCCCCGCGCGCGTGCCCGCCGGCAGCGAGGCCCGCGTCCATCTGCGGATGGACAACGTCTCGCGGCTGCCCACGGGCCTGCTGATGCTCCAGGACCGGGTGCCCTACGTGCTCGGCCCGCGCCCCCGCTTCGTACTGGACCGGGTGGAGCCGGGGGGCCGCCGCGAGGTGTCCTACCGCGTCCGCTCCGACCTGCGCGGCCGCTATCCGCTGGGCCCGCTGCAACTGCGCCTGACCGACCCGTTCGGGATGTGCGAGCTGACCCGGTCCTTCTCGACGTACGACACCCTGACGGTCATCCCGCGCGTGGAGGCGCTGCCGCCTGTGCGGCTGGCCGGCGAGGCGAAGGGGTACGGCGACGGGCGGCAGCGGTCGCTCGCCCTGGCCGGCGAGGACGACGTGATCCCGCGCGGCTACCGCTACGGCGACGACCTGCGCCGCGTCCACTGGCGCTCCACCGCCCGCTACGGCGAGCTGATGGTGCGCCGCGAGGAACAGCCCCAGCGCGCCCGCTGCACGGTGCTGCTGGACACCCGGGGCCTCGCCTTCCAGGGCGCGGGCCCCGACTCGGCCTTCGAGTGGGCGGTCTCGGGCGCGGCGTCCGTCCTGGTGCACATGCTCGAACGGGGCTTCTCCGTACGGCTGTTGACCGACACCGGCAACTCGGTTCCCGGCGAGGGCGCCGACGGGTTCGCCGGCGCCAGCCAGGAGACGGCGGACGCGGCCGGGCTGATGATGGACACCCTCGCGGTCGTCGACCACTCCGACGGCGCGGGCCTGTCGAGGGCGTACGACGTGCTGCGCGGCGGGAACGAGGGACTGCTGGTGGCCTTCTTCGGCGACCTCGACGAGGAGCAGGCGGCGGTGGCCGCCAAGATGCGGCAGCGCAGCGGAGGCGCGGTCGCCTTCCTGCTGGACAGCAGCGCCTGGGTGCGGGAACCGAGCGATGTGCCCGGCCCGTTGGACAGGAGCGAGGAACGGCTGCGGATGCTGCGGGAGGCGGGCTGGACGGCCCTGAAGGTGCCGCGGGCCGCACCGCTCGCCGAGTTGTGGCGGCAGGCGGACCGCGATCGCACGGGTCTCGCCGCGACGAGCGGGACGAACGGTGGGGGGGCGGGCTCATGAGCGGGCGGGCACGACTGGCGCTGTGCGCCTGGGCGGCCACGCTGATGGCGTCCTGCGCCCTGCTGCCGCTGGTCTCGCCGTCCACCTGGATCATCCAGGTGGCGGCCATGCTCGCCGTGCAGACGGGCGTGGGCGCGGCGACCCGGCGGGTGCCGCTGGCCCGGCCTCTGACGGTGGCGGCGCAGGCGCTGGTCACGCTGATGATGCTGACCCTGGTCTTCGCACGGCAGCAGGCCCTCATGGGCATCGTCCCCGGCCCCGGCGCGTTCCGTCACTTCGCGGACCTGCTCCAGCAGGGCAGCGACGACATCGCGCGATATGCGATCCCGGCGCCCCTGGAATCGGCCGGCATCCGGTTGATGATCCTCGGCGGGGTCCTGGTGATCGGCCTCGCGGTGGACGCCCTCGCGGTGACCTTCCGCAGCGCGGCCCCGGCGGGGCTGCCGTTGCTGGCGCTGTACTCCGTGGCCGCGGGGCTGTCCGACGGCGGCACCGACTGGCTGTGGTTCCTGGTCGCGGCGGCCGGCTATCTGATGCTGCTCCTGGCCGAGGGACGCGAGCGGCTCTCGCAGTGGGGCCGGGTCTTCGGCGGGGCGGCGCGCAACCCGGGCGGGGAGCTCGGCGCGGTGGCGCCGGTGCGTACCGGGCGCCGTATCGGAGCGGTCGCCCTGGGTGTCGCCCTGATGGTGCCGATCGCCCTGCCCGCGATGAACGGCGGCCTGCTGGACGCGGCCCGGACCGGCGTGGGCAACGGCAACGGAAGCGGTGGCACCATCTCGGCGGTGAACCCGCTGGTGTCACTGCGCGACAGTCTGAACGTGGACGAGGACCGCCAGGTCATGTCCCTGAAGACGAACAGCAACGACATCTCGAATCTGTATCTGCGGATCGTGTCCCTGGACGACTTCGACGGCAGCACCTGGAAGCCGTCCAAACGGCACGTCACCGGTGTACCGGACAGTTTCCCGACCCCGGCCGGCCTCGGTGGGGACGTCAAGCGGGCGGAGATAGAGACCCGTATCTCGGCGGCCGACTGGTACGCCCAGGACTGGCTGCCGATGCCTTACCCGCCCAGCGGCGTGGACGTCGGCGGGAAATGGCGTTACGAACCGGTGGGCATGACGCTGGTGGGCGACCACGGCGAGACCACCCGCGGGAAGACCTATCTGGTCAAGAGCCTCGATGTGCAGCCGACGGCGGAGCAGCTCGCCGACGCCCCTGAGCCGCCCGCGTCCCTGAAGCGCGACTACACCAAGCTGCCGGACTCGGTGCCCGCGGTGGTGGCCAGGACCGCCCGCAAGGTCACCGACGGCGCGACCAGCCACTACGAGCAGGCGGTCAAGCTCCAGGACTACTTCGCCCTGAGCGGCGGCTTCCAGTACAGCACCCAGGTGCAGGTCGGCACCGGCCCCCAGGCGATCGCCAAGTTCCTGAAGGACAAGCAGGGCTTCTGCGTCCACTTCTCCTTCGCGATGGCGGCGATGGCCCGCAGCCTGGGCATACCGGCCCGGGTCGCGGTGGGCTTCGCCCCGGGTACTCCGCAGGCGGACGGCTCGGTGTCGGTGGGGCTGAAGGACGCGCACGCCTGGCCCGAGCTGTACTTCGAGGGCGTGGGCTGGACCCGGTTCGAGCCGACGCCGAACCGGGGCGTGACCCCGTCGTACACACAGTCGGACACGCCGGACAGCAACCTTCCGCCCGTGCCGCAGTCCTCGCAGTCGGCCGGCTTGTCGGCGTCGGCGGCGCCGTCGGCGAGCACGAGCTGCTCGCCGCAGCAGAAGAGGCTCGATGCCTGTGCCGCCGCGCTCCCGCTGAACACGGCCACGCCGGGCGACGACGGTCTTCCCTGGTACAAGATCGCCGGATGGTCCCTGCTGGGGCTCCTGGCGGTCGCCGTGCCGCTGCTGCCCATGCTGTGGCGGCTGCGGCGGCGCTCGGTGCGACTGGCCTCGGCCCAGCACACCGTCTCCGGCCCGGCGCTGAGCCGGGACGGCCGCAAGGCACGGGACGCGGACGCGGGGAGCACGGGCGACGTCGACGTGACGGCCCTGCCGGTCGAGGCGGATGCGCGGTACGCCGCGGAGGTCGCCGCGGGCCACGTCCTGGCCGTCTGGCGCGAACTCACCGACACGGCCTGGGACTACGGCATCGTGCCGGACGACGCGCTGACCCCGCGCAAGGCGGCCGCACGCATCGTGCGGCTCGGCCAACTGGATCCGGCGACCGCCGAATCGGTGCACCGGGTGGCGGGTGCGGTGGAGCAGGTGCTGTTCGCGCCTGAGCCGCAGGACGTGCCCGGACTGGCCGACGATGTGCGCAGGCTGCGGGCGGCACTGCGGTCCGGGGCCGGCTGGACCACCCGGGTGCGGGCGGTCGTGGCGCCCCGGTCGGCCATCCGCGCGGTGTGGGACCTCTCGGACCGCTGGACTGCCTTCAAGGCCCGCTGTGCCGACCGCTGGTCGACGCTGGTGCGACGCCCGTCCGGGCAGCAGAGCGGCTGACGGCACCGCCCCTCTTCCGGGCATACGTGAGGGGGTGACCACCCCGGCGGGGTGGTCACCCCCTCACCTGCGTCTGCGAGGAACCGTCCGCGATGAACGGTGGGAGCCGGGCTAGTGGCCCTGCTCGTCGCGGCGGCGCTGCCACCGCTGCTCGATGCGGTCCATCATGGAACGCTTCTGCCGTCCCTGACGGCGCGCGTGCGGAGCACCGGCCGCGGGCTGTTCGCCCGGCTTGGGGGCCTTGCGCCAGCCGGTCACGGCGAGCACGGCACACCCCAGCATGACCAGGAAGCCCACCACGCTGAGCCAGACCTGCTTGGCGACCATTCCAGCCATGAGGAGCGCGATACCCACGAGGAAGCCCGCGACCGCCTGGTAGACCCGTCGCCGGGTGTACGTACGCAGCCCGCTTCCCTCAAGCGCTGTCGCGAACTTGGGATCTTCGGCGTACAGCGCTCGCTCCATCTGCTCGAGCATGCGCTGCTCGTGCTCCGAGAGCGGCACGGAGTCCTCCTCATCGTGCAGTCGCCGGGGCGACCCGGGGGGTCCCTTCAGGATAGGCAGGGAATCGCCCCCGTGAAACCCGCCCCTCTACGCCAATTGGCCAACCGGAATCCGCCATGGACGTCCCGGCTCGCTGAATCTTGCATTCCCCAGCGGCCGACCCGTCATGCCGAGCGGTCTCCCTCGATCATACGGCGCTGAACGCCCGATCGGGGGGCCTGTGGCGTACTCCATGTGCGGCCAAGTCCCTGATCAGCGGCGCACCACAGGAGGCGGCTCAGGCCTCGGTGGCCCCCTGTGTCTCGCCGAGCACATGGAGCTGGGTGGCCACGGAGTGGAAGGCGGGGAGTTCCGCCGCTGCCTCCTCCAGTTTCAGCAGCGCCTCCAGGGCACCGGGCTCGGTGTCCACGAGGACGCCCGGGACGAGGTCGGCGAAGACCCGCACGCCGTGCACCGCGCCGACCCTGAGGCCCGCGCCCTCGACCAGCCCGGTGAGCTGTTCTGCGGTGAAGCGGCGCGGCACGGGGTCGCCCGCGCCCCAGCGGCCGTTCGGATCGGCGAGGGCCTGCCGCGCCTCCTTGAAGTGGCCGGCGAGGGCGCGTGCGAGCACGGCGCCGCCGAGGCCGGCGGCGAGCACGCTGAGGACGCCCTCGGAGCGCAGGGCGGCCACCGCGTTGCGCACGCCCTCGGCCGGGTCGTCGACGTACTCCAGGACGCCGTGGCACAGCACCACGTCATAGCCACCGCGCTCGACGACGTCGAAGAGGCCGTGGGCGTCGCCCTGGACACCCTTCACCCGATCGGCGACGCCGGCCTCGGCGGTGCGGCGCTCCAGCGCGAACAGCGCGTTCGGGCTGGGGTCGACGACGGTGACCCGGTGGCCGAGGCGGGCGACGGGCACCGCGAACTTGCCGCTGCCGCCCCCGGTGTCGAGCACGTCCAGCGACTCCCGCCCGGTGGCCTTCACCCGGCGTTCGAGGGCGTCCTGGAGGACCTCCCAGACCACGGCGGTACGGAGGGAGGCGCGGGGGCGGCTCGGATCCGACACGGCAGTTGACTCCTCGGCGCGGCACCGCCCATTGCACGGCGGAGCGAACGGGGCGCCTCCCCGGCCGGGGTACGGAGGGAAGGCTTCAGGCGCCCTCCACCCTATTGCCTCCGCCGCCCCACCTGGTCACCGCGCGGGCCTGCCCGCCGAACGTCTCGTACGGCGGACGCGCTCAGCCCGTGTCGGGGAAGCCGCGGTCGCTCTCCGCGTCGGCCTGCGGATGGTCGGCGTCCTGGCGCGGCTGCGGCAGGACCGGCTGGAGGACGAGCATCCGCTCGACGAGGCGCAGGAACATCGCCACGTCGCGTATCAGGTCGTCGGCGTCCCGGCGGCCGGCCGCGCCCTGGATGCCCGCCTCGGCCAGGGCGCGGCGCCGCGCCCCGGAGGCGAACAGCGCGCTCCACTCGGTCAGTTCGGGCGCGATCTCGGGGAGCACTTCCCAGGCGCTCCTGATGCGGGCGCGGCGTCGGGAGGTGGGCTCGGGGCGGCCTCGCGCGGCGAGCACGGCGGCGGCCGTGCGCAGAGCGGCGAGGTGCGCGGTGGCATAGCGCTCGTTGGGCGTTTCGAGGACTGCTGCCTCGTCAAGTCCTGCGCGGGCCTGGGCGAGCAGGTCGAGGGCGGCGGGCGGGGCCGTGGACCGGCGGAGCACCGGGTGGACGTCGCTCGCCGGGCCGGTCAGTGAGGGGGCAGGGCCGGTGGCGCGGCGCCGGCGGGCGGCGGCTGCGTGATAGCTGGCCATGACGAACCTCCTGTCGTCTGCGTGACGGCATGCCCTGATACGGGATGCCGTATGTGCCCATCGTGCGGTATGCCACTGACAATCCGTTCCGACCTGCACTTTTGCTTCGATCGAAGGTTCGGAGTAGTTTTTGCACTGACCAGTCAGTTCAATTACAGGGGATGGGGGAACCGTGCCCGGAATCGGTGTCACGGCCCGCGGCCTGGGAGTCAGGGGCCCTCGCGGCTGGGCGTTCCGCGACGTCACGTTCGACGCGGAGCCCGGCTCGCTGATCGCGATCGAGGGACCGTCCGGGTCCGGCCGTACCTGCCTGCTGCTCGCGCTCACGGGACGGATGAAGCCCACCGCGGGAGCAGCCGCGGTGGGTGAATGGACACTGCCCAAGCAGATGGCGGCCGTGCGCCGGGTCAGCGGGCTCGCGCACGTCGCCGGGGTCACCGACCTCGAACCGGCCCTGACCGTGGGCGAGCATCTGCTCGAACGGGCCCTGCTGCAGCGGCGGTTCGCCGACTCGCTGCGCGCGCTGCTGCGGCCGCGCAAGGAGCGCACGGCCGAGGCCAGACAGCGGATCGACACCGCACTGGCCGCCGCGGGGCTGGACCGGGAGGCCCTGCCCAAGGGTTCCCGGACGGCCGTACGCGACCTGGAGCGGCTGGAGGCGCTGCGGCTGTCCATCGCGCTCGCCCTGCTCGGCCGCCCCAGGCTGCTCGGCGTCGACGACACCGACCTGAAGCTCTCGGACGCCGAACGCGCCGAGGTCTGGACGCTGTTGAGGTCGATCGCCGGGGCCGGGACGACCGTCGTCGCGGTGTGCAGCGAGGCCCCACAGGACACGGTCGTCGTAGCCACAACGGAGAAGGCCGCAACGGAGAAGGCCATCACGGGGAAGGGGAAGGCCGATGCGCTCGCCGAAACTGGCCGCTCTTGAGCTCAGGCGGTTCCGCCGGGGCAGGCTGCCGCGCGCCGCACTGGTGGCGCTGCTGGTGCTGCCGCTGCTGTACGGCGCGCTGTACCTGTGGTCGTTCTGGGACCCGTACGGCCGTCTGGACCGCATCCCCGTGGCGCTCGTCAACGACGACAAGGGGGCGACGGCCGACGGGAAGAAGATCGCTGCGGGCGACGCCATCACCGAGGGGCTGCGCGACAGCGACACCTTCGACTGGCACGAGGTGAGTGCCGGCGAGGCACGCGCGGGCGTGGAGGACGGGACGTACTACCTGTCGCTGACCATGCCGTCGGACTTCAGCAAGCGGATCGCGTCCAGTGCGGGCGCCTCCCCGGAGACGGGCGCGCTCCAGGTGCGCACGAACGACGCCAACAACTACATCGTCGGGCAGATCTCCCGGACGGTTTTCAGCGAGGTGCGCCAGGCCGCGTCCACGAAGGCGTCGCGGTCCTTCCTGGACAAGATCTTCATCTCGTTCTCCGACATCCACGGGGCGACGGTGAAGGCAGCGAACGGCGCCGACCAGCTCAACGGCGGCATCGGCAAGGCGGAGCAGGGATCCAAGGACCTCGCCGACGGCCTGAAGGACGCCAAGGACGGCAGCGGCAGGCTGTCGAAGGGCCTGACGAGGCTCGACACCGGCGCGGGCGCCCTGGCGGACGGCTCGAAGCAGGTCGCCGCGGGCACACAGACGCTCGCCGACAAGGTCGACGGGATCGACGAGAAGGTGGGCCCCTTCCTCAAGGGCAACGAGAAGACCATCGGGGACACCGCCCGGCTCGTCGCCGACTCCTCGAAGGCGATCCGCGACAACCTGGACACCCTGGTGAAGACGGCCCCGGCCGCCGCCAAGGGCGCCCACGCGGCCTCCACCGCACTGAACGACGTCTACCGGGCGCGCTGCGAGGACGCCGTACTGCCGGATCCGGCCTGCTCCGACCTGAAGAAGGCGAAGGACGCGGCCGCCGACGTGGCGACGGTCGCCGACGACCTGAACTCGCTGATCGGCGACCAGCACGGCGACCTGAAGAAGCTCGACGGCAACCTGGCCACACTCCAGACGCAGGCCCAGGCGCTCGCCGACCGGGCGCCGCACCTGTCCGAGGACCTCGATGACGCCGTCTCCAAGATCAACAAGCTGAACGAGGGCGCCGGAAAGGTCGCCGCCGGAGCGCGGAAGCTGCACCAGGGGCTCGGTACCGCCACGAGCGGCGCTGGAGACCTGGACGAGGGCCTCGGCAAGCTGAAGACCGGCGCCGAGACCCTCAACGGCGGCATGTTCAGGCTCGTCGACGGCTCCGGGAAACTCGCGGGCGGCCTGCACGACGGCGCCGGAAAGATCCCCGACTACGACAAGCAGGATCGCGACCGGCGCACCGACGTCATGGCCGACCCCGTCAAGCTGGTCTCCAAGGACCTGCACAAGGCGCCCAACTACGGCACCGGGTTCGCCCCGTACTTCATCCCGCTGTCCCTGTGGGTGGGCGCGATGGTGGCGTACATGCTGATCCCGCCGATGAACCGGCGCGCGCTCGCCACGGGCGCCCCCGCGTGGCGGATCGCGCTGGCCGGCT
This sequence comes from Streptomyces guryensis, assembly GCF_021261325.1. Lineage (GTDB taxonomy): Bacteria > Actinomycetota > Actinomycetes > Streptomycetales > Streptomycetaceae > Streptomyces > Streptomyces guryensis. The sequence goes on from NZ_JAJSBI010000004.1 coordinate 281,878, forward strand.
GGCTCCCGGTGGTGGCGATCGGCGTCCTGCAGACGGTGTCCCTGATGGCGGTACTGCACTGGGCGATCGGCCTCCAGATGACCCGGGCGGCCGGAACGATCGGCTTCCTGTTCCTGGTCACGGCGTGCTTCGGGGCGATCGTGCAGTGGCTGAACGCGCGCTTCGGAGCGGCGGGCCGGATCCTCGTCCTCGCCCTGCTGATGCTCCAGTTGACGTCCGCGGGCGGCACCTACCCGGTGCAGACCAGCCCCGGCTTCTTCAACGCGCTCCACCCCTTCCTCCCGATGAGCTACATCGTGGGCGCCCTGCGCAGGCTCATCACGGGCGGCGGCCTGGGACCGGTGTGGCACGCGTGCGTGGTGCTCGTCGCGTTCGCCGCGGGCGCCCTCGCGCTGACCGCGGTGTCCGCCCGCCGCCGGCAGGTGTGGACGCTGGACCGGCTGCACCCGGAGCTGAGCCTGTGAGCCCGGAGGTGACGTCCTCAGGCACGGCTCCTGTGACAATCAGGCCCATGGAAAGCAGCAGCGCCACGCGGGGCGGCAGCACCCGCCGCGAGGCCACCCGGCAGAAGCTCTACGAGGCCGCCGTCACGCTCATCGCCGAGCAGGGCTTCTCCGCCACCACGGTGGACGAGATCGCCGAGCGGGCCGGGGTCGCGAAGGGCACGGTCTACTACAACTTCGCGAGCAAGTCGGTCCTCTTCGAGGAGCTGCTGCGGCACGGGGTCGGCCTTCTCACCGCCTCCCTCCGGGAAGCGGCCGAGCGCACGGCCAGGGACGGCGGCACCAAGGTGGACGCCCTGGACGCGATGATCCGGGCCGGTCTCGTCTTCATCGAACGCTATCCGGCCTTCACCCAGCTGTACGTGGCCGAGCTGTGGCGCACCAACCGGGCCTGGCAGTCCACCCTGATGGTGGTGAGACAGCAGGCGGTCGCGGTCGTCGAGGGCGTGCTGCACGAGGGCGTGGCAGCGGGCGAGTTCAGCGCAGAGATCGATGTGCCGCTGACCGCGTCGGCGCTGGTCGGCATGGTCCTGGTGGCCGCCCTGGACTGGCAGTCCTTCCAGCCGGAGCGCTCCCTGGACGACGTCCATGCGGCGCTCTCCCGGCTGCTCCAGGGGCGCGTCAGCGGCCGCAGCGGGAGCTGACCGACACGAAAGCGCCGGTCCGGTGTGGCCGCGTCCCCCGCGGGCCACCTCGAACCGGCGCCTTCTCGTGCTCCCCCGTTGTGCTCCCCCGGTTTTCCCCTGTTGGGCCCCCGTATCGGTCGTTCCCCCGGGTTACCCCGTGCCTCGCTCCCGCCGACCTCGGCCCGCGGAAGGAGCGGATCCGGGGCGGCTCCGTTCCGGCGCCCCGTGTCGCCGGTGCCGGAGCCGTGCCCCTTTCCGTGTCTCCACTCTCTCGTTCGCGCAGGTCGGGCCCCATCCGCGCGCGTACTCATCTCACCCCCTAGGTACGGATACTCAGACCTCCGCACTCATGCCCAGAACGCCCCGTTGCCGACTGGTGATGAACACGTCCGTGTCCGTACTCCCCTCGGGCCCGGGGGCTGGGAGTCCGTCCGGCGGACCGCCCGTGCGGTGACTGTCAGTGGCGGTCGATAAAGTCGCAGGCATGGGACGGATTGCGGTGATCGGCGCCGGGATGGGCGCGATGGCGGCCGCCGCCCGGCTGGCCGTCGCGGGCCACCGGGTGGCGGTGTACGAGCGTGCGCAGACGTACGGCGGAGCGGTGCGCCGCTTCGAGCGGGACGGGTTCGGCTTCGACACCGGTCCCGGGCTGCTGACGCTCCCCGCGGTCTGGCGCGATCTGTTCATCAAGACCGGCAAGGAGCCGCTGGAGGACCGCGTCGAGCTGGTCCAGGTCGACCCGTCCTCGCGGCACGTCTTCGCGGACGGCACCGCGGTCGCGCTGCCGAACGCCTCCCGCGCGGGGGTGGTCGCCGCTCTGGACGAGGCGCTCGGGGCGGGCGCGGGCAGCCGCTGGGGCGACTTCCTGGTGCGGTCCCGTGAGGCCTGGGACCGCACCCGTCGGCCGCTGCTGGAGGAGCCCCTGTGGCCCAACTGGCCAGTGCTGGCGGGCCGCGAGCCGTATCCGGCGGTGCCGCACAAGCGGCTGCTGCGCACCCGCCGCGCCGCCACACTCGCCGAGGTCGGCGCCTGGGAGCTGCGCGACCCCCGGCTCACGGCGCTCCTGGAGAGTTATGCCCTCGCACACGGCCTCGACCCGCGGGTCACCCCGGCGAGCGCGGCCGTGCTGCCGTACATGGAGCACGCCTTCGGGACCTGGTACGTCCGCGGCGGCGTACGGGAGTTGGCGCGCGCGGTGTACGAGCGATGCGTGGCCCGCAGGGTCGAGTTCCACTTCGGCGCCGAGGTGACGGGGGTGCTGGAGAAGGACGGCCGGGCAGCCGGTCTGGAGCTGGCGGACGGAAGCGTGGCGGAGGCGGACCATGTGGTCGCCGGTGTGCACCCCCTACGGTTGCGGGGGCTGACAGAGCGTCGGCTCGACGACGACGGTGATGTGCGACCCGACACGGCAGCACGCCCCGGACGCTTCACCGTGCTGCTGGCGCTGCGCGGCCCGCGGGAGGCCGGTGCGGTTCATCACACGGTCGTACACGCGCCCGACCGCACGGCCGAGTTGGAGTCTCTGCACGCGCAGGCGGACGAGCCCGTGCGGCCCACGGTGGCCGTGCTGCGGCCGGACGATCCGGCGCTGCGACCGGACGCGGAGCACGAGTCCGTGGTCCTGTCCGCAGTGGTGGCGGCGGAGTCCGACCGGCACCGGTCCGAGTGGGGCGAACGTCTCGCGGACCTGCTCGTCACGGCGGCCGAGGCCGCGATACCCGGGCTGCGCGAGCGGCTGCTGTGGCGCGAGGTGCGGACGCCCGGCGACGGCGGGACGGACGCCGGCTCCGGGGGCGTGTCCGCCCCCTCCCTGGCCGCTGGGGAAGGGCGCTTCCTGCACCCGGCCAATACCACCCGGTTTCCCGGGCTGTACCGGGTCGGCGGCTGGTCGCACCCCGGCGGGGGGCTGCCGCACGCGGGTATGTCGGGCGCGCTGGTGGCCGGTCTGATCGTGGAGGGGCCGGAGTTCCGGGGTTCCCAGTGAGCGCCCCGGCCTGAGAGGCCCTCAGAAACGGTACTTCGCCTTCAGAAACGGTACTGCTCGTCGTAACCGTTCCCCTGAGCCTGACCTTGCCCCTGTCCATGCCCGTTGTCCTGGTAGGGGTAGGGCTGCTCCTGCGGGAGTTCGGCGCCGTAGGCCTCGTCGGTGCGCTGCTGCGGGACCCACACACCGCCGGACGGGGTCTGGCCGTCGTAGGTGCCGGTGGCGTACTGGTCCTGGCCGTAGCCCTGCTGACCGTACTGACCGTAGGCGTCGTAGCCGCCGCCGTAGGTCTGGGTGCCGATGTACGGGTCGGAGTAGGCGGCGTACTGCTGCTGGCCGGTGGTGTCGTAGCCGTACTGCTGCTGGTTGTAGCCGGAGTAGTCGTACCCGTAGGACTGGTCGGCGCCCTGCGCGGCCGTCGCGTACTGCTCCTGGGCCTGACCGGTGTTCGCGTAGGACGCGTCGGCGCCGGCGTACGCGGAGTCGCTGTATATGCCGTAGGAGCCGGTGTCCTCGGGCAGGGGCTGCGGCTCGTAGACCGCGGTGGACTCGGCCGGTGAGGGCTGGGCGGAGCGCGCGGGCGTGAAGACGTCGTCGCGGTCGTAGTCGTCCTCGTTGCCGTAGGACAGGCCGTCGGGGTGGTAGGCGCCCTGGTCGCCGTGGCCGTCATCGTCCGGCTGAAGGTCGGAGACCTCCAGGGTCGGGTCCTGGTGCTCCGGTTCGCCGCGGCCGCGCTTGCCGACGCCCGCGATGCCCGTCCGGCTGACCGCCCAGCCGGACGCGAAGCCGCGGCGGAACGACAGCGTGACGTAGGTCTGGCCGACCGCGAAGGCCGCGGCGCCGAGACCGATGACGATCACGGACGGGATCAGCACCCCGAGAACGACGCCGAGGAAACCGGCGAAAGCGAGCAGCCGCCAGCGCAGTCGCGCCTTGTACTGCAGGAGCACCTCACCCAGCAGCCACAGCGCGACGATGCCGAACGCGATGTAGAGGACCGTCCAGCCCATGTACGCCCCTCTCCGAGTCGCCGCTACGCAGTGTGTCGCATACCCGTGCGGCCGGTCTAGGCCTGCGGGGGGTGGTGCAGGCCCAGGTTTTCGTAGATTTCCAGCGTCGCCGTGGAGTTGTTGAGCGTGATGAAGTGCAGTCCGGGCACTCCCTCGGCCAGCAGCCGCGCGCAGAACTCCGTGGCGAATTCGATGCCAATGGAGCGTACAGCGGTCGGATCGTCTTTTGCTGTGAGGATCCGCTCTTTCAGGGCGGCGGGGATGACGGCGTTGCTGAGTTGTGGCAACCGCTCCAGCATCTTCACGCTGGTGACCGGCATGACCTCGGGGATGACGGGGGTGTCGCAGCCGGCCGCGGCGACCCGGTCGCGCAGCCGCAGATAGGACTCCGGCTGCCAGAACATCTGTGTGATGGCATAGTCGGCGCCGGCCCGGCACTTGTCGACGAAGTGGGCGACGTCCGTGTCCCAGTCCTCGGAGCGCGGGTGCATCTCCGGGAAGGCCGCGACGCCCACGCAGAAGTCGCCCGAGTCCTTGATGAGCTGGACGAGCTCGGCAGCGTAGCTCAGGCCTGTCGGGTGCGGCACCCAGTCGCCCATGGGGTCGCCGGGCGGGTCGCCGCGCACCGCGAGCATGTTGCGGATCCCGGCGTCGGCGTACCGGCCGATGATGTTGCGCAGCTCGGCGATGGAGTGGTTGACCGCGGTGAGGTGGGCGACCGGGGTGAGCGTGGTGTCGGCGGCGATCTGCTCGGTCGCCTTCACCGTGCCCGCGCGGGTGGAGCCGCCCGCGCCGTACGTCACGGAGACGAAGCTGGGGGCCACGGCCTCGACCCTGCGAAGCGCGTTCCAGAGGTTCCGTTCGCCCTTCTCCGTCTTCGGAGCCCAGAACTCGAACGAGAACGTCGTCTTGCCGGTCGCGAGCATGTCACGCACCGTGCGGGCGTGGTCAGTCCTGGTGGATGCGGTTCCGAGGGCCATACCCGCAGGTTAGTCAGGGGGCGGCGGTCCCCCAACCGGATGGAGGATATTTGCCCGATTTGTCGATTTGTTGTCCACCTATCGGACAACCCTCCGGACATTCTTCGGACAAGCTGCCAGCCATTCCGTCCGACAAGCTGCCGCGCATTCCGTCGGACAACCCGACGGACTCCCATCGGACAATCCGCCTGACGTCCATCCGACAATCCGTCGGACGACGGGCCCGATCGGGCACCGCGCCACGCGCTACGCGCTCCGCAGCCGCTTCGCGAACTCCTGCGCCGCCGCGCCCGGATCCTCGGCCTCGGTGATCGCCCGGACGACCACGACGCGGCGGGCGCCGGCCTCGAGCACCTCGTCCAGGTTGCCGAGGTCGATGCCGCCGATGGCGAACCAGGGACGGGCGGTGCCCAGGGAGGCGGTGTACCGGACCAGGTCGAGGCCGGGGGCGTGGCGGCCGGGTTTGGTGGGGGTCGGCCAGCAGGGGCCGGTGCAGAAGTAGTCGACGCCCTCCTGGACGGCTGCCGCGGCGGCCTCGGACTCGGCATGGGTGGAACGGCCCATGAGGACGTCCTCGCCGAGGATCGCTCGGGCGGCGGGGACCGGGAGGTCGCCCTGGCCGAGGTGGAGCACGTCGGCGCCGGCGGCGTGCGCGACGTCCGCGCGGTCGTTGACGGCGAGAAGCCTGCCGTGGCGGGCGCAGGCGTCGGCGAAGACCTTGAGGTGCTCCAGCTCCTCGGCGGCCTCCATGCCCTTGTCGCGCAACTGCACGATGTCGACACCGCCCGCCAGGACGGCGTCCAGGAACTCCGGAAGGTCGCCCTGGCGCCTGCGGGCGTCCGTGCAGAGGTAGACGCGGGCGTCGGCGAACTCGGCGCGTGCGGTGTCGGCGGTGTCGGGCATACGAGGATCCCCCGTGGGTGTCGTTCCTGGTCGGCGGCGTACGGGCCCGTGGGCCGGCCGGGCCGTTGGTTGCTGCGGGCCGCAGTGAACCACGGCCGCGGCCCACCCTGCCTGCGCGGCCCCGGGCCCGTACGCCGGACGGTTTTCGGTTCAGCCTGTGTTCGGTTCAGCCTGTTCGGATCAGACGGCGAGCGCCTGGGCCCGGCGCTTCACCTCCGTACCGCGATTCTCGCTGAGCGCCTGCGCAGGGGTGCCGGGCAGGCTGTCGTCGGGGGTGAAGAGCCACTCGATCATCTCTTCGTCGGTGAAGCCGTCGTCCCTCAGGAGCGTCAGGGTCCCGGTCAGGCCCTTGACGACCTTCTGCTCGGCCTCGTCGATGAATGCGGCGGGGACGTGCAGCGCGCGGTTCTCACCTCGGCGTACGGCGATGAGCTGGCCCTCCTTGACCAGCTGCCGCACACGCGTCACCTCGACATCGAGCATCTCTGCGATGTCGGGGAGGGTGAGCCAGGCGGGGACGAGAACATCGATCTTTGCGTCAATCTCGGTCACGGACTCAAGCCTGCCATCCCGCACTGACAGTCGGAAGCCAAAACCTTCCGACCTGGGGTTTTGCATTACGCCATGGCGGCCGTCCCGCGTACTACGCCGTGGCCGACTTCATGGGCCGCGCCGGGTCCGCCAGCAGCTCCGGGTCCATCGGGGTGCCTGCCTCGATCAGCCGTCTGCCCTGCGCCAGGTCCCTCGGCCTGCCGACCGCCAGCAGGGCGACCAGGCGGCTCTCGCGGAGCCAGCAGACGGACCAGGCGGGGCCCGAGCGATCACCCCGCCACAGCGTCGTGTCGGCGGAGGCGTGGTGGCCTGCGTACTGGACGAAGCGGCCGAACTGCTCGGACCAGAAGTACGGGACCGGGTCGTACACGGCCGGCGGCTCGCCGGTGGTCTCGCCGATGATGTTCGCGGCCACCGTGCGCGGGCCCTGGAGGGCGTTGTCCCAGTGGTGGACCAGCAGGCGCTCGCCATACCTCCCGGAAGGGAAGGAGGCGCAGTCGCCGACGGCGTATACGTCCGGTGCCGAGGTGCGCAGGTGGGCGTCGGCGACGACCTCACGGTGCGCGCCGAGCTCGATGCCGGCGCCGCCCAGCCAGCCCGTGGCGGGGCGCGCGCCGATGCCGACCACAACCGCGCCGGCGGGCAGCCGGGAGCCGTCGTCGAGGAGGACCGCGCCGGGCTCGATGCGCTCCACGCGCGCGTGCGTGCGCAGCGCGGCACCCGCGTCGGCGTACCAGGCGGCCATCGGCGTGGCGACCTCCGCGGGCAGCGCGCCCGCGAGCGGCCGGTCCGCCGCCTCCACGACGGTCACCGCGCAGCCCGCCTCGCGCGCGGCCGTGGCGAACTCCGCGCCGATCCAGCCCGCGCCGACCACCACGATGTCGTGCTGCCTGGCCAGCACGGGCCGCAGTCGCTCGGCGTCGTCCAGGGTGCGCAGCAGATGCACGCCGGGCACGCCCTCGGTGCCCGGCAGGGTGATCGGTTCGGCGCCGGTCGCGAGGACCAGGACGTCGTACGGCACGAGCCCGCTCTCGGTGTCCAGCTCGTGGTCTCCGGGGCGCACGCCGAGCACCTCGCACCCCAGCCGCAGCTCGATGCCGAGCGCCTCGAAGTCGACGTCGAAGGCGGAGCCCTCGGACTTGCCGAGCAGGACGGCCTTGGACAGCGGCGGCCGGTCGTACGGCTGGTGGGGCTCGGCGCCGATCAGTGTCACGGTGCCGGTGAAGCCCTGTTCGCGCAGGGCGACGGCCGTCTGGACACCCGCCATGCCCGCGCCGACGACGACCACGCGCCGTGCCTGCGACGTGCTCACTTCCCGCGTCTGCTCACTCACCTGATCACCATAGACAACTGACTGTTTGTCAGTCAGGAGTCGTACTCAGTGACCTGCTCCACAACGCTGGTCCCGCTGCCCGACTGCGACTCCCACTCCCAGGTCTCCTCCAGCCGCACCCGCCCGTCCGGCAGCTCCACGACTGCCGAGAGGCAGTGCCCCGAGGACGTCGTCCCGTCATGCCCCAGCTGGACGTATCGGAAGTCCAGCCGGTCATCTGACCGAGTACCCACCAGATGCCCGCGCACGACGTCGCCGCCCGCGTACTCGGCCCAGATCTCGCCGTCCTGCTCGTGGTACGTGAACCGGGTCCGCGCACCCACCTGACCTGGGGCCTGGTCGGCTACCGGAGCGAGGACGAGGCCGTCCAGCGAGCGGGGCATGACGGAAGGCTCCCTTACAGAGGCGCGGAGGGTCGGGCTAGGGTGGCCAACGTACAAGCACTCGCGGGAGCCCGGACGCACCGGGCTGAGAGGGAGGCTGGCGGCCTCCGACCGTACGAACCTGATCCGGGTCATGCCGGCGAAGGGAGGGGCTGGACGCCCATGTCGTCACGTACGTCAGACGTCCTCGTCATCGGGGGCGGAATCATCGGCCTGGTCACGGCCTGGCGGGCCGCGCAGCGTGGGTTCGCCACGGCCGTCGTGGACCCGGAGCCGGGCGGCGGGGCCGCCCAGGTGGCCGCCGGGATGCTGGCCGCGGTCACGGAGCTGCACTACGGCGAGCAGACCCTGCTCGGCCTCAATCTGGAGTCGGCCCGCCGTTACCCGGGCTTCGTGGCCGAGCTCAGCGACCTCACCGGCCAGGACCTCGGCTACCGCCAGTGCGGCACGCTCGCCGTCGCCCTGGACGCCGACGACCGCGCCCATCTGCGCGAACTGCACGCCCTGCAGCGGGAGTCGGGCCTGGAGTCGGAGTGGCTGTCGGGGCGCGAGTGCCGGCGCCTGGAGCCGATGCTCGCACCGGGCGTGCGCGGCGGCCTCCGGGTGGACGGCGACCACCAGATCGACCCGCGGCGGCTGGCACGCGCGCTGGTGGTCGCGTGCGAGCGGGCGGGCGTGGTCTTCCACCGGGTGTGGGCCGAGCGCTTCCACGTCGTACGGGAGCGGGCCGCCGGGGTCACCACGGCGGACGGCACCGAGCTGGGCGCGGGGCAGGTCGTGCTGGCCGGCGGCAGCCTCAGCGGGCGGCTCGCGGGCGTCCCTGACGAGGTGCTGCCGCCCGTACGGCCGGTGAAGGGGCAGGTGCTGCGGCTGACCGTGCCGAAGCGGTACGCGCCGTTCCTGAGCCGCACGGTGCGCGCCGTCGTCCGCGGCAGCCATGTCTACCTGGTGCCGCGGGAGAGCGGCGAGCTGGTCGTCGGCGCGACCAGCGAGGAGCTGGGCTGGGACACGACGGTCACCGCGGGCGGGGTGTACGAGCTGCTGCGCGACGCGCACGAGCTGGTCCCCGGGATCACCGAGCTGCCGCTGACGGAGACGCGGGCCGGTCTGCGCCCCGGCTCCCCGGACAACGCGCCCCTGCTGGGCCCGACGGAACTGCCCGGTCTGCTGCTGGCCACCGGCCACTACCGCAACGGCGTGCTGCTCACCCCGGTCACCGGCGACGCCATGGCGCACGCCCTGGCCACCGGTGAACTCCCGGACGAGGCCCGCCCGTTCACCCCCAAGCGTTTCGCGCTCCTGGAGCAGCCCGCATGAACATCTCCGTCAACGGAGAGCCCCGCCGGTTCGCTGCCGGCACGGCTCTCGACACCGTCGTAGGCGCGCTGACCCCGGCTCCCTCCGGAGTGGCCGCCGCCCTGAACGAAACCGTCGTCCCGCGCGCGCAGTGGCCGTCGACGTCCCTCTCCGAGGGGGACCGCGTCGAGGTCCTCACCGCCGTCCAAGGAGGCTGACCCATGGCCGACGACCCCTTTGTCATCGGCGGTACGTCCTTCACGTCCCGCCTGATCATGGGCACCGGCGGTGCCCCCAGCCTGGAGGTCCTCGAGCGGGCGCTGGCGGCGTCCGGCACGGAGCTGACGACGGTCGCGATGCGGCGGGTGGATCCCTCGGTCCACGGCTCGGTGCTGTCCGTCCTGGAGAAGCTCGGCATCCGGGTGCTGCCGAACACGGCGGGCTGCTTCACCGCCGGGGAGGCGGTGCTGACCGCCCGCCTCGCGCGCGAGGCGCTCGGCACCGAACTGATCAAACTCGAAGTGATCGCCGACGAGCGCACCCTGCTGCCCGACCCGATCGAGCTGCTGGACGCCGCCGAGACCCTCGTCGACGACGGGTTCACCGTGCTGCCGTACACCAACGACGACCCGGTGCTCGCCCGCAAGCTGGAGGACGTCGGCTGTGCGGCGATCATGCCGCTCGGCTCACCCATCGGCTCGGGGCTCGGCATCCGCAACCCGCACAACTTCCAGCTGATCACCGAGCACGCGCGCGTGCCGGTGATCCTGGACGCGGGCGCCGGTACGGCCTCGGACGCGGCGCTCGCGATGGAGCTGGGGTGCGCGGGTGTGATGCTCGCCTCAGCGGTGACGCGGGCGCAGGAGCCGCAGCTGATGGCCGAGGCCATGAAGCACGCGGTGGACGCGGGGCGCCTGGCGTACCGGGCGGGCCGTATCCCGCGCCGCCACTTCGCCGAGGCGTCCTCGCCCCACGAGGGGCGAGCGCACCTCGATCCCGAACGCCCCGCCTTCTGACTGAACGCGCGTTCGACGAGATCCGGGAGCCGGTGCGACGTCCGTCACAGGTCGGCTGCAGTCCCGCTCCGATCTCACCCGAACCGTCAGCTCTGTCAGTCGCGGCTCGTACACTCACCTGCGTGGATACGACCCTTCAGGACCCTCTGGTCGGGCAGGTGCTCGACGGGCGCTATCGCGTGGACGCGCGGATCGCGGTCGGCGGGATGGCCACGGTCTACCGGGCCCTGGACACCCGCCTCGACCGCGTGCTCGCGCTCAAGGTGATGCACCCGACGCTCGCGGCCGACGGCACCTTCGTCGACCGGTTCATCCGCGAGGCGAAGTCGGTCGCGCGGCTGGCGCATCCGAACGTGGTGCAGATCTTCGACCAGGGCACCGACGGGTCGTATGTGTATCTCGCCATGGAGTACGTCGCCGGATGCACCCTGCGCGACGTGCTGCGCGAGCGCGGGGCGCTGCAGCCGCGCGCCGCCCTGGACATCCTGGAGCCGGTGCTCGCCGCCCTCGGCGCCGCGCACCGCGCCGGGTTCGTGCACCGGGACATGAAGCCGGAGAACGTGCTGATAGGGGACGACGGCCGGGTCAAGGTCGCCGACTTCGGGCTCGTCCGGTCCGTGGACACGGTCACCAACACCACCGGCACCGTCCTCGGCACCGTCTCCTACCTCGCTCCCGAGCAGATAGAACACGGCACGGCCGACCCCCGGGTCGATGTGTACGCGTGCGGGGTCGTCCTGTACGAGATGCTGGCCGGCGACCGCCCGCACGCCGGGGACTCCCCGGCCACCGTCCTCTACAAGCACATCCACGAGGACGTCCCGCCGCCGTCGGCCGCCGTGCCGGGCCTGGCGTACCGGCTGGACGAGCTGGTCGCGTCGGCCACCGCCCGCACCCCCGGCCTGCGCCCGCAGGACGCGGTGGCGCTGCTCGCGCAGGCCCGCGAGGTGCGCGCCGCGCTCAGCGCGGACCAGCTGGACGCGATACCGCCGCAGGCCTTCGCCTCGGACCACCGCAACATCGCCGAGGACCGTACGAGCGTGATCCCGCGCTCGCTGACCGTGCCGCGCCTGCTGCCGGTGAACGAGGACGAGGACCGGCTCCACCGCACCAGCCGGCTGGAGACACCCCCGCCGCTGCCGCCGCGGCGCCGCGGCGCGCGCTCCCGGCGCGGTCCGCTCGCCGTCCTGGTCGCCGTGCTGCTGATCCTCGGGGTCGGCACGGGCGTCTGGTACATCAACTCCGGCCAGTTCACCAAGGTCCCGCTGGTACTGGCGAAGACCCAGACGCAGGCCACCCGGCAACTGCAGAAGGCCGGCCTCGACCTCGGCTCGGTCAAGCACGCCTACAGCGACACGGTGCAGCGGGGCACGGTCATCAGCTCGGACCCCGCGCCCGGCGCCCGTATCCGCGACAACGCGTCCGTGGCGCTCACCATCTCCGACGGACCGGAGACCGTGCAGGTGCCCGACCTGTCGGGGCGGCCGCTGGACCGGGCGAGGGCCCAGCTGAAGAAGAGCGGCCTCGAACCCGGCATGGTCACCCGTGAGTTCAGCGACCAGGTCCCCAAGGGCTCCGTGATCTCCACGTCCCCGGACGCGGGCACCAAGCGGCACGCGGGTTCGGCGATCGCCCTGGTGGTCAGCAAGGGCAGCCCGGTGGACGTCCCGGACGTCACGGGTGAGGACCTGGCGTCCGCCAAGTCCGACCTGGAGGACGCCGGCCTGACGGTGAAGGTGGCCGCCGCGCAGATCAACTCCGAGTACGACAAGGGCCAGGTCGCCGCCCAGACGCCCGCGGGCGACAGCCAGGCAGCCGACGGCGACACGGTGACGCTGACGCTGTCCAAGGGCCCGGAGATGGTCGAGGTCCCGGACGTCACCGGCGACAGCGTGGACGACGCGCACAAGGCCCTGGAGGGCGCCGGCTTCAAGGTCGAGGAGGACCGCGGTCTGCTCGGCCTGTTCGGCGACACCGTCAAGAACCAGTCCGTGAAGGGCGGGGAGACGGCCCCCAAGGGGTCGACGATCACCATCAAGATCAGGTGACGGAGCAGGCCGCGGCGCATGACACCCTGAACGGGTGAAGAGTCAGCAGTCGCGCAACCCCGTCGGCGGCCACGTCCCCGTGGCCGGTGGTCTCCACTCCGTGGGTCTGTCCTACGCCCACGACCTGAAGGCGGAGACCGTGCAGGTCTTCGTCGCCAACCCGCGCGGCTGGGCGACGCCCGCCGGCAATCCGCGGCAGGACGCGGAGTTCCGCGAGGCGTGCGCGGCCGAGTCGATCCCGGCGTACGTCCACGCCCCGTATCTGATCAACTTCGGCTCGCACACCGAGGCGACCGCGGAGAAGTCGGTGGAGTCCCTGCGGCACTCCCTGCGGCGCGGGCGGGAGATCGGGGCGCTCGGCGTGGTCGTGCACACAGGCAGCGCGACGGGCGGCCGGGACCGGTCCGTGGCCCTCAAGCAGGTACGGGAGCACCTGCTGCCGCTGCTGGACGAACTCACCCACGACGACGATCCGTTCCTGCTGCTGGAGTCGACGGCCGGGCAGGGCGCCTCGCTCTGCTCGCGGACCTGGGACTTCGGGCCGTACTTCGAGGCGCTGGACGCCCATCCGAAGCTGGGCGTCTGCCTGGACACCTGCCACATCTTCGCGGCCGGACACGACCTGACCGGTCCGAGCGGCATGCACCAGACCCTCGATCTGCTGGTGGACACGGTCGGCGAGGGCCGGCTGAAGCTGATCCACGCCAACGACTCCAAGGACGTGGTCGGCGCACACAAGGACCGGCACGAGAACATCGGCGCCGGCCACATCGGCGAGGACCCGTTCCGGGCGCTGATGACCCACCCCGCGACCGAGGGCGTACCGCTGATCATCGAGACGCCCGGCGGCAAGGAGGGGCATGCGGCCGATGTGGAGCGGCTGAAGAAACTGCGCGATTGCTGACCCGTTCCGGAATACCCCCTGGGGGTATGTGGTTCTTGGTCGGTACAGGAGCCGTTACCTGACATTGGGGGCAGTCGTGCAGCACGAGGCACACGCGCACACTCACGCACACGAACACGCACACGCACACGCACACGCAGAGGCACACCATCGCCCGGCGGCCGCCACCTGGAGCATGGCCGCGCAGGCCACCCTCCACTGCCTCACCGGCTGCGCCATCGGCGAGGTGCTCGGCATGGTGATCGGCACGGCGTTCGGCTGGGGCAATGTCCCGACGACGATCCTCGCCATCGTCCTGGCCTTCTTCTTCGGCTACTCGCTCACGCTGCGCGGGGTGCTGCGGGCCGGCGTCGACTTCCGTACGGCCTTCCGGGTGGCGCTGGCCGCGGACACCCTGTCCATCGCCGTGATGGAGCTGATCGACAACGGCGTGATCGTGCTGTGGCCGGACGCGATGGACGCGCAACTGGCCGACCTGCTGTTCTGGGGCTCGCTCGCGATCTCGCTCGCGCTCGCCTTCTTCGTGACGACGCCCGTCAACAAGTGGATGATCGGCCGCGGCAAGGGCCACGCGGTGGTGCACGGGTACCACCACTGACCCGTGAGGACCGGGATCAGAGCTCGGGGCCGTCCCCGGGCTCCTCCTGGTAGGAGTAGCGCTGTTCCTTCCACGGGTCGCCGACGTTGTGGTAGCCGCGCTCCTCCCAGAAACCGCGGCGGTCGGCGGTCATGTACTCGACGCCGCGCACCCACTTGGGGCCCTTCCAGGCGTACAGATGGGGCACGACGAGGCGCAGCGGGAAGCCGTGTTCCGCCGTCAGCAGCTCGCCGTCCTTGTGGGTGGCGAAGATGGTCCCCTCGGACGCGAAGTCCGCCAGGCGGAGGTTCGAACTGAATCCGTATTCGGCCCACACCATCACATGGGTGACCGCCGGCGCGGGCGGTGCGAGCTCCAGGATCGTACGAGCCGGAATGCCGCCCCATTCGGCGCCGAGCATGCTGAACTTCGTGACGCAGTGCAGGTCGGCGACGACGGTCGTGTACGGCAGAGCCGTGAACTCCTCGTGGGCCCAGCAGCGCTTCTCGCCGTCCGCGGTGGCACCGAAGACCCTGAACTCCCAGCGCTCCGGGCGGAATTTGGGAACGGGCCCGTAATGCGTGACCGGCCAGCCGCGCTGCAGGCGCTGCCCCGGGGGAAGCTCGGACTGTGCTGCTCCTCCTGAATCGCGTTCTCCCGATTCACGCTCCACCGGCTGACCCATGACTCCATCCTGACAGACCTCGGACGGTGCGCTTGACCGGCCCAGCCAAACCGGGGCAATTAGCACTAAGCATGCACTTACTTACTAAGCGAAGACTTACTGGACGATCTTCCTCACCGGTGCAATCATGCGGCGCAACCTGCCAGTTCCCCCCCGCTTGGAAGGAGCCTCTGCGATGCAGGGCGACCCCGAGGTCATCGAATTCCTCAATGAGCAGCTCACCGGCGAGCTGACCGCGATCAACCAGTACTTCCTGCACGCGAAGATGCAGGAGAACTTCGGCTGGACGAAGCTCGCCAAGTACACGCGGCACGAGTCGTTCGACGAGATGAAGCACGCGGAGGTGCTCACCGACCGGATCCTCTTCCTGGAGGGGCTGCCGAACTACCAGCGGCTCTTCCACGTGCGCGTGGGACAGACCGTCAAGGAGATGTTCGAGGCCGACCGGCAGATCGAGGTCGAGGCCATCGACCGCCTCAAGCGGGGCGTCGAGGTGATGCGGACCAAGGGGGACATCACGTCCGCGAACATCTTCGAGTCGATCCTCGAGGACGAGGAGCACCACATCGACTACCTCGACACCCAGCTGGAACTGGTCGAGAAGCTCGGCGAGGCGCTCTACATCGCGCAGCTGATCGAGCAGCCGGAGAGCTGAGACCGGCCTGCAGCTGCCGAGAGCTAGGCGGCTTCCTCGAGGTCAGCGATCTCGGACAGCACCGTCTTGCCCCGGTCGGCGAGGTCCCGTCGCGGGCACGCGTCCCTGCCCAGCAGTGCCTGGATACGGCGTACGCACGAACCGCAGTCCGTGCCCGCCTTGCAGGCCGACGCTATCTGGCGGGGGGTGCAGGCACCGTCCTCCGCGTGCTTCTTGACCTGCTGCTCCGTGACGCCGAAACAACTGCAGACGAACACGCGGTTCACCTCCCGCCGGGAAAGAAATGGTGCCGTCCCGATTAATCGGTGAGGCTAACCTAACCTTACCCGTCGCCCGGATCCCGCAAAAGTGCAGAGGGGCGCGGATCGCATGTGATCCGCGCCCCATTGCTCTGAAATTGCTCTGAAATTGCTCTGACCAGCGGTTACTGATCCCGGTACATCTCCGCGACGAGGAACGCCAGGTCGAGGGACTGGCTGCGGTTCAGACGGGGGTCGCAGGCCGTCTCGTAGCGCTGGTGCAGGTCGTCGACGAAGATCTCGTCGCCGCCGCCCACGCACTCGGTGACGTCGTCACCGGTGAGCTCGACGTGGATGCCGCCCGGGTGGGTGCCCAGGCCCTTGTGGACCTCGAAGAAGCCCTTGACCTCGTCGAGCACGTCGTCGAAACGGCGGGTCTTGTGACCGGAGGCCGCCTCATACGTGTTGCCGTGCATCGGGTCGGTGATCCAGGCGACGGTCGCGCCGGAGGCGCTGACCTTCTCGACCAGCTCGGGGAGCTTGTCGCGGACCTTGTCGGCGCCCATACGGACGATGAAGGTCAGCCGTCCCGGCTCGCGGTCCGGGTCGAGGCGCTCGATGTACTGCAGCGCGTCCTCGGCAGTCGTCGTCGGGCCCAGCTTGATGCCGATCGGGTTGCGGATCTTCGACGCGAACTCGATGTGCGCACCGTCCAGCTGGCGGGTGCGCTCACCGATCCACACCATGTGCCCGGAGACGTCGTACAGCTGCCCGGTGCGGGAGTCCACCCTGGTCAGCGCCGACTCGTAGTCCAGCAGCAGCGCCTCGTGCGAGGAGTAGAACTCGACGGTCTTGAACTCCTCGGGGTCGGTGCCGCAGGCCCGCATGAAGTTCAGCGCGTTGTCGATCTCCCGGGCCAGCTGCTCGTAGCGCTGGCCGGACGGGGACGACTTCACGAAGTCCTGGTTCCAGGCGTGCACCTGGCGCAGGTCGGCGTAGCCGCCGGTGGTGAAGGCGCGCACCAGGTTGAGCGTGGAGGCGGAGGCGTTGTACATCCGCTTCAGCCGCTCGGGGTCCGGGATCCGGGCGGCCTCGGTGAAGTCGAAGCCGTTGACGGAGTCGCCGCGGTAGGTCGGCAGCGTGACGCCGTCGCGGGTCTCGGTCGGCTTGGAGCGCGGCTTGGAGTACTGGCCGGCGATACGGCCGACCTTCACGACCGGCACCGAGGCGGCGTACGTCAGCACGGCGCCCATCTGCAGCAGCGTCTTCAGCTTGTTGCGGATGTGGTCGGCGGACACCGCGTCGAAGGCCTCGGCGCAGTCGCCGCCCTGGAGGAGGAACGCCTCTCCCTTGGCGACGGCCGCCATCCGGGCGCGCAGCTGATCGCACTCGCCCGCGAAGACGAGCGGCGGATACGACTCGAGGTCCGCAACGACTGCGCGCAGAGCCTCGGTGTCGGGGTACTCGGGCTGCTGCGCCGCGGGCAGATCTCGCCAGGTGTTGCCAGCGCTCGCGCTGGTCTTAGCGTTCACGGTCACCCCGTAAACATTACGGGGTCGTGTCGACTGCTTTTCCCTCCGCTCGACTGGTGAGACGGAGGGATCACCGTCCGGACAGCGCGGTGGTGCGGTAGGGTGCCTGCCATGTTCGCGCATTCGACCCAGAACTGGTGGTGGACCGCTCATCCGGCGGCCCACTGACTGCGCGTACGCAAGACTTCGCGAAGGCCGCCCGAGGGGCGGCCTTCGGCGTTTCCGGGGCCGTTCCTCACCGACATCGACATCGACTCGGCAGAGCTCGATATCGCTCGACATCGCTCGACATCGACGGAAGAGGAACCATGGATCTCGTACGGCTCCTGCACGACCCCCGCCCTTTCGCCCTGCTCCGCCGGCGCTCCCCCGGCCACGACGAGCAGACGGTCGAGCTGCTCCTCGGCCCGGTGGCTACGTACGACCGCCTGGCCGACCTCCCCGA
Organism: Streptomyces guryensis; assembly: GCF_021261325.1. Classification (GTDB taxonomy): domain Bacteria; phylum Actinomycetota; class Actinomycetes; order Streptomycetales; family Streptomycetaceae; genus Streptomyces; species Streptomyces guryensis. The sequence continues at coordinate 299,549 of NZ_JAJSBI010000004.1, forward strand.
CGAGGGCCTCGCGCTCGTCCCCTTCCGCCAGATCCGCGAACGCGGCTTCGACGTCCGTGACGACGGGACGCCTCTGGCCTTCCTCACCCCCGAGGAGTCGTACGAGATCCCGCTCCCCGACGCCCTCGCGCAGCTCCCGGCGCACGACGTGCGCGTGGCGGGCGGCGGCTTCGACGTCGACGACGAGGAGTACGGCGAGATCGTCGGGCGGGTGCTGCGGGAGGAGATCGGGCAGGGCGAGGGCGCCAACTTCGTGATCCGGCGGACGTACGAGGGCGGGATCCCCGGGTTCTCCCGCAGGGACGCCCTCGCGCTCTTCCGGCGGCTGCTGGAGGGCGAGCGGGGCGCGTACTGGACGTTCGTCGTCCACACCGGGGACCGGACGCTGGTCGGGGCCAGCCCCGAGGTGCACGTCCGGATGTCCGGCGGCACGGTCGTCATGAACCCGATCAGCGGGACGTACCGATATCCCGCCGAGGGCCCGACGCCCGAGCACCTGCTCGACTTCCTCGCCGACGGCAAGGAGATCGAGGAGCTGTCGATGGTCGTCGACGAGGAACTCAAGATGATGTGCACCGTCGGCGACATGGGCGGGGTCGTGGTCGGCCCGCGGCTGAAGGAGATGGCCCATCTCGCGCACACCGAGTACGAGTTGCGCGGGAAGTCCTCGCTGGACGTGCGCGAGGTGCTCAAGGAGACCATGTTCGCGGCCACCGTCACCGGCTCGCCCGTGCAGAACGCCTGCCGGGTCATCGAGCGGCACGAGGTCGGCGGGCGCGGCTACTACGCCGGCGCCCTCGCGCTGCTCGGCCGGGACTCCGGCGGCGCCCAGACCCTCGACTCCCCCATCCTCATCCGCACCGCCGACATCGACGCGGACGGGCGGCTGCGGGTGCCGGTCGGCGCCACCCTCGTAAGAGGCTCGGACCCGGCGAGCGAGGTCGCGGAGACGCATGCGAAGGCGGCGGGCGTGCTGGCGGCCCTGGGAGTTCGTCCGTCACGGCCGCGCGAGGAGCACGCGCGCGTACGTCTCGCCGACGACCCACGCGTGCGTGCGGCGCTCGACGGGCGCCGGGCCTCGCTCGCCCCGTTCTGGCTGCGGATGCAGGAGCGGTCCGCGCAGCTCACCGGACACGCCCTGGTGGTCGACGGGGAGGACACCTTCACCGCGATGCTCGCGCACGTCCTGCGGTCGAGCGGGCTGGAGGTGACCGTCCGGCGCTTCGACGAACCCGGGCTGCGCCGGGCCATGCTGGCGCACGAGGGTCCGCTCGTTCTGGGCCCGGGCCCGGGTGACCCCGCCGACCTGGACGACCCCAAGATGCGGTTCCTGCGGGAGCTGACCGCCGAGGTGGTCCGGGAGAACCGGCACGGCGTGCTCGGCGTCTGCCTCGGGCACGAGCTGATCGCCGCCGAGCTGGGTCTGGAGATCGTACGGAAGGATGTTCCCTTCCAGGGGGCGCAGACGACGATCGAGCTGTTCGGGCGGACGGAGACCGTCGGCTTCTACAACAGCTTCGTGGCGCGCTGCGACGACGAGGCGGCCGGCGAGCTGGCCGCGCACGACGTCGAGGTCTGCCGGGCCGCGAACGGGGAGGTGCACGCCGTACGAGGGCCCGGGTTCGCCGGAGTGCAGTTCCACCCGGAGTCGATCCTGACGCTGAACGGGGCAGCTGTCGTCAGGGATTTGGTGGCTCGACTGCGCGGCACCAGCGCGTGCTCGGAGAGGCGGCCGGCCTTGTAGCAGTGAGCCCGTCCGGGGGCTGTTCCCCCGGACGGGCTGGTTCACCGGCGTCAGCCGAAGAAGACCCCGACCTCCTCGTACAGCTTCGGGTCCACCGTCTTCAGCTTCGCCGTCGCCTCCCCGATCGGGACGCGGACGATGTCGGTGCCGCGCAGGGCGACCATCTTGCCGAAGTCGCCTTCGTGGACGGCGTCGATGGCGTGCAGGCCGAAGCGGGTGGCCAGCCAGCGGTCGAAGGAGCTGGGGGTGCCGCCGCGCTGGATGTGCCCGAGGACGGTGGTGCGGGCTTCCTTGCCCGTGCGCTTCTCGATCTCCTTGGCGAGCCACTCGCCGACCCCGGACAGGCGGACATGCCCGAAGGAGTCCAGCGACCCGTCCTTGAGGACCACGTCGCCGTCCTTGGGCATGGCACCCTCGGCGACGACCACGATGGGGGCGTACGAGGCCTTGAAGCGGGAGGTGATCCAGGCGCAGACCTGTTCGAGGTCGAAGCGCTGCTCGGGGATGAGGATGACGTTGGCGCCGCCCGCGAGGCCGGAGTGCAGGGCGATCCAGCCGGCGTGCCGGCCCATCACCTCGCAGACCAGGACCCGCATATGGGACTCGGCGGTGGTGTGCAGCCGGTCGATGGCCTCCGTGGCGATGCCGACCGCGGTGTCGAAGCCGAAGGTGTAGTCGGTGGCGGAGAGGTCGTTGTCGATCGTCTTCGGCACGCCGACGACGGGGACCCCGTACTCGTCGGTGAGGCGCGCCGCGACGCCCAGGGTGTCCTCGCCGCCGATCGCGATGAGCGCCTCGACCTCCTGCTTGGCGAGGTTCTCCTTGATCCGGCGGATGCCGTTCTCCTGCTTCAGCGGATTGGTGCGCGAGGAGCCGAGGATGGTGCCGCCGCGGGGCAGGATGCCACGCACCGCGGGGATGTCGAGGCGGACGGTGTCGCCTTCGAGCGGTCCGCGCCAGCCGTCCCGGTAGCCGACGAAGTCATAGCCGTACTCCTGCACGCCCTTGCGGACGATGCCCCGGATGACGGCGTTGAGTCCGGGGCAGTCGCCGCCTCCGGTCAGTACTCCGACCCGCATGGAAATGTCCCTTCGCCGCAGTTGCCTGGTGACAGCCACGCTAATGGTGATCCAGGTCACAGAGGGATGGGCGGGAAGGGCAATTCCGGTGAATCGGCGGGCGGTTGGTTTACCCGCCGTCAAGCTCTCGCGGCCATTAGCTCCTACTCGTCGTCGAGTCCGCGCTCTATCGCGTACCGGACGAGCTCCACCCTGTTGTGCAGCTGGAGCTTGCCGAGGGTGTTCTGGACGTGGTTCTGGACCGTGCGGTGGGAGATGACCAGGCGTTCGGCGATCTGCTTGTAGCTCAGGCCCTTGGCGACCAGGCGCAGCACCTCGGTCTCGCGGTCGGTGAGCTGCGGGGCGCCCGGCTGGCCGGTGTCCGGTGCGGGCGCGGGCTCGGAGGCCAGCCGGCGGTACTCGCCAAGGACGAGGCCGGCCAGGCCCGGCGTGAACACCGGGTCGCCGACGGCCGTGCGGCGCACCGCGTCCAGCAGCTCGTCCGTGGAGGCCGACTTCAGCAGATAGCCGGTGGCACCGGACTTCACCGCCTCCAGGACGTCGGCGTGCTCGCCGCTCGCCGACAGCACCAGGACGCGCAGCGCAGGGTTGTGGCCGACGAGCTCCTTGCAGACCTGGACGCCGGGCTTGGCGGGCAGGTTCAGGTCGAGCACCAGCACGTCGGGGCCGGCGGCCTTGGCCCGCCGTACGGCCTGGTCGCCGTCGCCCGCGGTGGCGACCACGTCGAAGCCGGACTCGGCCAGGTCGCGGGCGACGGCGTCGCGCCACATGGGGTGGTCGTCGACCACCATGACCCTGATCGCGCCCTGCCCCTCGTCGGTGGAATCCGTCATCGCCGCTCTGCCTTCCCCCGTGGGTCCTTCGCGTCCTTCGGTACTTTCAGTTCGACCTCGGTGCCCTGTCCGGGCACCGAGATCAGCTCGGCGCTGCCGCCGAGTTCGCGCAGCCGGCCCCGGATCGACAGGGCGACACCGAGCCGCCCCTCGCCCTCGGCCTGCGCGAGCCGCCCCTCGGGGATGCCGGGTCCGTCGTCCCGTACGGTCACCACGACCTCGTCGGGCTCGTCCTCGACGAGGATCCACGCGCGCGCGTCCTCGCCGGCATGCCTGCGCACGTTGTCCAGGGCGGCGCCGACGGCCGCGGCCAGCTCCTTCGCGGCGGGCCTGGGCAGCAGTACGACGGCTCCGGGTTCGGCGAAGCTGACCTTCGCGGCGGCGTACGGGGCGAGCAGCGCCCGCAGGTCCACCGGCCCGTCCTCGTCGTACGACGGCTCCTCCACGGCCCGTACGACCGCTCCCTCGGCGGCGTCCTCCGACACCCGGGAGACGGGCACCAGCCCGCCGGAGACCAGGGTGCGCAGCGCGACCTCCTGTTCACCGGCCATCCGGCCCAGCTCCGCCGCCTCCCCACCGATCACCAGGCCCCGCCGCTGCACCATGGCCAGCACCTGCAGTACGCCGTCGTGGATGTCGCGGGCGAGCCGCTCCCGCTCCCTCGTCGCGGCCTCGATCTCCAGGGCCCGGGCGAGGGTGCGCTCGGAGGCGCGGGCGACCTCGACGACGTAGCCGATGGCGATGGAGGCGACCCAGACCAGGATCACGTTGTGGATGGTGTCGCGGGCGGGGGCGCCGCGCTCGATCAGGTTGGCGGCGGCGACCGGCGTCGACGCGAACGCGGCCCAGCGCCAGCCGCCCTTGATGGCGTACGCGAGGACCGAGCCGGCGGTCCATATCGACGGCAGGGTGGGGCCGCCGCTGTGGACGTGCTGCTCATTGGCGGCCAGCGGGGTGAGGAGGATGCCGGTGAGAGCGATGGCCAGGTCGACCGCGAGGAAGCGCTTGGTGCAGGCGGCCGCGCTCTGCACCCGGGGCAGGGTCGCCAGCGTCCACACGAACAGGACGACGTAGTAGGCGATGGCGATGCCCGCGCTGTCGTACTCGTCGTAGGCGGTGGCGAACAGGCCGACCGCGTACAGCATCGTGAGCACCCGGTACCCGGTGAGGGCGCGCCACAGCGGCTGCTCGACCGACATCCTCATGACACGCTCGCGCTTGGGCATGCCCCCCACCCCCCTCGACCGGGAGCCTAGGCCCCGGACTGCTCCTTCTTGGCCAGTTCCAGTTCCTTGGCCTGTTCCTTCTCGGCCTTCGCCGCCTCCGCGATCTGCCGCTTCGCCGCGGTCGCGTATATGTCGACGTACTCCTGGCCGGAGAGCTTCATGATCTCGTACATGACCTCGTCGGTGACCGCGCGGAGCACGAAGCGGTCGTGCTCCATGCCCTGGTAGCGGCCGAAGTCGAGGGGCTTGCCGATACGGATGCCCGGGCGCATCAGCTTGGGCATGACCTTGCCCGGCGGCTGGATCTTCTCCGTGTCGATCATCGCGACGGGGATGACCGGCGCGCCGGAGGCGAGCGCCACGCGCGCGAGGCCACCGGGCTTGCCCCGGTAGAGGCGGCCGTCGGGCGAGCGCGTGCCCTCGGGGTAGATACCGAACAGCTCGCCGCGCTCCAGGACCTCGAGGCCGCTCTTGATCGCGGCCTCGCCCGCGCCGCGCGCACCGGAGCGGTCCACCGGGAGCTGGCCGACGCCCTTGAAGAAGGCGGCCGTCAGCCGGCCCTTCACGCCGGGCGTGGTGAAGTACTCGGCCTTGGCGATGAAGGTGACCTTGCGGTCGAGGACCGCGGGCAGGAAGAACGAGTCGGAGAAGGAAAGATGATTGCTCGCCAGAATGGCGGCACCCTCCGCAGGAATGTTCTCGAGGCCTTCCACCCAGGGCCTGAAGGCGACCTTCAGCGGTCCTCCGATGGCAACCTTCATCGTGCCGTACAACACCCGTGTGCCTCCTGTTTCCGTCGATCAGACCTTAACCCGGAGCACTGTCAAAGGAGCCGACGACCCTGGTCGGTGTCAGTGCGGTCGCGTACGGTGAAGCACCTGGACTTCACGTCACTCTCAACTCTCATGAACAGGAGACCGAAGGTGCCGGTCCTTCCTGGAGCCGAGCCGTACCGCCACGACGGCGGGGAGGTAGGCGTCCTCCTCTGCCACGGCTTCACCGGTTCCCCCCAGTCGCTGCACCCCTGGGCCGAGTATCTCGCCGAGCACGGCCTCACGGTCTCGCTGCCGCTGCTGCCCGGGCACGGCACCCGCTGGGAGGACATGCAGCTCACCGGCTGGCAGGACTGGTACGCCGAGGTGGACCGCGAGCTGCGGTCCCTGCGCGAGCGCTGCGGCGAGGTATTCGTGGCCGGCCTGTCCATGGGCGCCACCCTGGCGCTGCGCCTGGCGGCGAAGCACGGGGAGGCGGTCTCCGGCGTGGTGGTCGTCAACCCGGCGAACCGCATGCACGGCATCTCGCCGTACGCCCTTCCGGTGGCCCGTCATCTCGTGCGGACGACGAAGGGGATCGCCAGCGACATCGCGAAGGAGGGCAGCGCCGAGCTGGGCTACGACCGGGTTCCACTGCACGCGGCGCACTCCCTGCGCACCTTCTTCCGGCTGGTCGACGGCGAGCTGCCGCAGGTCACGCAGCCGCTGCTGGTGCTGCGCAGCCCGCAGGACCACGTCGTGCCGCCGGCCGACTCGGCGCGGATCCTCGGCCGGGTCTCGTCGAGGGACGTGACGGAGATCCTGCTGGAACAGAGCTACCACGTGGCGACGTTGGACCACGATGCGGACCGGATTTTCGAAGAGAGCCTCGCGTTCATCGGCCGGCTCGCACCCAGTGTCGGCAAGGAAGGGACGGCCGCAGGTGGCTGAGCACGACTCGGACCGCGAGGACCGCGAGCCGGAGGAGCAGGGCGTCCCCTTCGACGAGGACGCCGCGTGGGCCGCGATCGTCGCCGGCTACGGCGACGAGCCGAAGGACCCGCCGGGCACCAAGCCGTTCAAGTCGGTCGAGGACCTGGCCCTGCTCGAGCCGGAGACCAACGACGACTCCGAGGGTGAGGCGCCGAAGCAGGAGAAGCCCAAGAAGCCCCTGGGCGGCTCCGTCTCCTTCGCCCCTGGCGTCGGCCCGCGCGACTACACGGCCGCCGAGCCGTCCGAGGACGACTTCGACGAGGACGACGAGGGTCACTTCGTACCGCCGGAGCCGCCGCCACTGCCCACCGCCGACGCGACCGCTAAGTTCGCCTGGCTGGGAGTGATCGGCGGTCCGATCCTGCTCCTGCTGGCGGTGCTGCTCAGCTGGGACATGACCTGGTGGCTGGCCACGCTCGGCATCGGCGGCTTCCTGGGCGGTTTCGCCACGCTGGTGATGCGGATGAAGACGGACGACGAGGACAACGACGATCCGGGACGCGGCGCCGTCGTCTAGCTCCCCGGGATCTTGAGGGCGGCCAGGACCGGAACGTGGTCCGTGGCCGCCCTCAGGGCAGTACCTCTCGACGCCGCCCTCGCACTGCTCGGCCCCAGGGGCCTCACAGGCTTCGGGCGACGGCGCCGGACCCCGTCCGGCGGGTGTGGCTCAGGAAGCGGGCACGCGAAGTGCGGCCAGCACGGGCAGGTGATCCGTCGCCCTCACGAGGTCGGTCTCAGCCACCCCGGCATGCCCCCGCGGGACGCCGCAGCCGAGCACCTCGATGCCCTTGGTGGCGAAGATCGCGTCGATGCGCTGGAACGGCGTGGTCGGCGTCGAGGTGAATTCGCCGCCCCAGGGGGTGGTGGCCCAGCAGTCCTGCAGCCCGTCGGCGAGGCGGCTGAAGGTCCGGCCGGTTGGCCGGTCGTTGAGGTCGCCGCCCGCGATCGCGTGCTCCGCCCCGAGGCCGGCCAGGCGGTCCAGGAGCATGCCGCCCTGTTCGTACCGCTCTTCCGCCTGCAGGGAGAGGTGGCAGCTGAGCACGCCGAGGCGGGCGCCGCCGAAACGGACCACCGCGGTCGCGAAGCCGCGGCGGTGCAGGCCGGGGGTGAGCGGGAGGAGGACGTCCTCGGTACGCTCGACGGCCCCGCGCAGGGTGCACAGGATCGCCGGGCCGGAGGCCGTGGCACCTCCGGTGAGGATGACCTGGCCTGCGGCCGATGCGAGACGGGCCAGTTTCTTGCGCCAGCGGAAGAAGCGGGGGGCTTCCTGGATGAGGACGAGATCGGGGGCGCAGGCGGTGATCACCCTTGCCAGGGCGTCCGTGTCATCTCGCATTGAGCGGATGTTGTAGCTCAGGACCCTGATGACGGCTGAACCGTCCGGTTCCGTGTGGGAGTTGGGCAGCAGCTCCATGTGATCAATCTACGCCCAATGGGGCAGGGCGCGAGGTGAGTGCGCGAGTGCCGGTTGAGTGTGGCTTGTCGCGCGGTGCCCCGCGCCCCCTGAGAGAACACCGTGGCCGTATGGCAAGCGGTGGCCGTCACATGATGGGGTCCGGCTCCCGGGCCAGGTCTGCCGCGCCCACCAGGCCCGCCTTGTTGCCCAGTTGGGCGGCGATGACCTCGGCGACCGGGCGCCAGTTGCCGCCGACCAGCCAGCGCTTGTAGGACTTGCGGATCGGGTCGAGGACCAGTTCGCCCTCGTCTGAGAGGCCGCCGCCGACGATGAAGGCGGAGGGGTCGAAGAGGGAGGCCAGGTCGGCGAGGCCCGCGCCGGCCCAGCGGGCGAGCTCGCGGTAGGAGTCGACGGCGACCGGGTCGCCCTGCCGGGCGGCCATGGAGATGTGCTTGCCCTCGATGCCGTCGGGGCTGCCGTCACCGAGGCCGAGCAGGATCTCGGCGCTCTCGGGGGTGGCGTTGGCGCGCTGCTTGGCGTACCTGACGAGGGCGCGCCCGGAGGCGTACTGCTCCCAGCAGCCCTGGCTGCCGCAGCCGCAGAGCAGGCCGTCCGGCACCATGCGGATGTGGCCGAACTCGGCGGCCACGCCGTAGTGCCCGCGGCGCAGCTTGTTGCCGATGATGATGCCGCCGCCGAGGCCGGTGCCGAGGGTGATGCAGATGACGTTGCGGTGGCCCTTGCCCGCGCCGAACTTGTACTCGCCCCAGGCGGCCGCGTTGGCGTCGTTCTCCACGACGACCGGGAGGCCCACGCGGGCCTCGACCTTCGTCTTCAGCGGCTCGTTGCGCCAGTCGATGTTGGGCGCGAAGTAGACCTCCGAGCGCTGGCGGTTGACGTAACCGGCCGCACCGATGCCCACACCCACGATCTCGTGCCCGGCGCGTGCGCCCTCCACGGCGGAGGCGATGGCGTCCACGATCGCCTCGGGCGTGCCCGGGGTCGGCACCTTGTACGTCGAGAGGATGTTGCCTTCCTCATCGACCACGCCGGCCGCGATCTTGGTGCCGCCGATGTCGACGCCGATGGTGAGTCCCATGAATCCCTCAGTTCCGGTCGAGCCCCGCTACGGCCAACCGTACCCGAGGCCCTGCCCGCCAAGGCCTTGACGTCCAGTCGCTGGGCAGGCGGGAGCAGGACGGCGGGGCCCGAGGGAGGGGTCCGGGGGAGGTGTCAGTCCAGGTCGATGCGTTGCCCGGGGCCGGTGCCGCCCTCGTCGCCGTCTCGGCGCTCGTCCAGATCCTTGTGCAGGTCCGTCGTACGGGCCGTCCAGCGCTGTTCCTGGGCCTGGACGGCGGAGCGGTAGGCAGCGAGCAGTTCGTTGCCCGCGGCTGCGAGATGGTCGAAGACGTCCGGATTGCGTTCGATGACGGGCTCGACCGCGGCCTTCGCCTGCTGGACGACCTGCTTCACCACCTGCTGGGCGGCCGGTCCGGCGACGGAGCCGAGCAGCGGCGACTGGATCGACGACAGCTTCTCCGAGACGGCGTCGACGAGCTTGCGCAGTTCCTCGCCGGCCGAGATCGGAGGCTGGCCGTACTCGGCGCGGCGGCGGGCCTTCTCCGCCGCGAGGTCCTCGGCACACGCCTTCGCCCAGGCGTCGGCGTCGGTCGCCCGTACCTCGTCGATCACCTCGTGTTCTCCGGCGTCGGACGAGGGGCGCTCTTCGCTCATGACGACCTCCTGACTACGGTTCGTCTCTACGACGTTACCCGAATGGGCGTACGTGGTTCACGGCCTCTGGGGCCACAGATCCGGGTCGGGCACGAACCGGATGCGCAGTTCGCCCCCGCGCAGCGCGGCCCCCTCGACGGTGCAGCGGCGCAGGACGGACGGCAGCGGAACGATACGGCGGAACTGGCTTGCCGCCACGACGAGTTCGTCGCCGCGCCGGATGAGGTCCAGGTCGTCGCGTATGGCGCCGGGCAGGGGGATGTGCCAGACGAGCACGCCGTCGTCGGCCAGCCGGTCGACGACGGGCCACTCCACGGTGGAGGTCGTGTCGTTGACGTCCAGGGCGCCGGGGACGGCGAGCGCGGCGAGGTCGTCCGTGCCGCGCGGGTCGCGGCCGAGGTGGGCGACCGTCCGGACGTGGTACGGCTCCTGCCACTCCTCCAGGGCCTTGCGCTGCTGGGCGACGAGCCCGGCGAGCCAGCCGTGCGCGCCCTCCGGCAGCACCCGGTTGGCCACCACGCTGTCGGGGCGCAGTCCGCGCAGGGCGAGGGCGAGGGAGGCGGAGCGTACGGCGTCCGCACCGGCCTGCCCCGGTTCGGCTACCAGCCGTACGACGGTGTCCCGGTCGGCGAGGACCGCCTCGACGGCGCCGAGTTCCGTGTCCCAGCGGGCGGCCGTCTCGTACAGCCATTCCGAGGGCATGGGAATCCCGGCCAGCCGCCCGAGAACGGGACGCAGGGCCCGGGCCGCCTGCCGCTCGGGCGGCAGCAGCCGGCGCAGATAGCGGCGCAGTTCTTCGGGCAGGGCGAGCAGGGCGAGCGCCTCTGTGATGGGCGGCAGATCGACGACGAGCAGGTCGTGGGCCTCCGCGAGCGCCGCGTCCCGCAGGGCACGCAGCAGGGTCAGCTCCTCGGCACCGGGGAGGGGGGTGACCTCCTCGGCATCCAGCCGGGAGGCCCCGAGGAGATCGAGGACGTTGGCAGCGCGTTCCTGGAAGGAGGTGAGGTCGTCCCGAAAACCGGCGGCGGCGTCGGGGCGCCAGGCGGTGAGGTTCGGGGCGACGGTGACCGGGGCGGCTCCCGTCGCGGCACCGAGCACCGCACCCAGGGTGTCGGTGCGATCGGCGCTGAGGACGAGCGTGCGGGTGCTCGCGCGAGCGGCGGCCAGAGCGGTGGCGGCCGCGATGGTCGTACGACCGCTACCGCCAGGCCCGGTGATCAGGATGGTGCGCATGAGGCTGAACGGTAACGGAGACCGCCCCAGGGGCACGGGGCTGCGTCAATGTGCGGCTCCGCCGCGTGGGCGCGACCAGCCCAAACGCACCCGCACCCGCACCCGGCGACGAACCCGCACCCCTGCGGCGAGACCTACTTCTCCCCCGACTCCACCCGCTTCTTGAGCCCGGCCAACGCCCGGTCGATGATGACCTTCTCAGCCTTGCGCTTGATCATCCCGAGCATCGGAATCTTGACGTCCACCGTCAGCTGGTAGGTGACCTCCGTCGCCGCCGCCCCCGCCGACTTCAAGATGTACGACCCGTCGAGCGCCCGCAGCATCTGGGACTTGACCAAGGTCCAGGAGACCGAGTTCTCACCGGTCCAGGTGTACGCCAGCACCTGGTCGTCCTTGATCGCGCCGGCGTCCATGACGAGGCGGACCTGCTCGGCGCGGCCCTGGGCGTCCGTCGCGAGGACCTCCGCCTCCTTCACCTCGCCGGTCCAGTCCGGGTAGCGGGCGAAGTCTGCGATCACCGCCAAGACATCGGCCGGTGCCGCCTCGATCGTGATGCTCGAGCTGGTGTGTTCCGCCATCGCTGTGGCTCCTCCAGATGCGGGCCGGTAAAGAGGTCGTGGTGCGCACGGTGCGCGCAGCGTGAAGGCTACCGCGCACGTCGGCGCCCGCCTTCACCCCCACCTGCGTTCATTCACCATTCAAGCGCCCAGGGCTTCCCGGTCCCCGCGAAGTGCCCCACGTTCACGCACTCCGTGGCCCCGATCCGCATGCGTCGCACCAGCGGCTGGTGGACGTGGCCGAACAGCGCGTAGCGGGGGTGGGTGCGGCGGATCGCGTCCAGCAGCGCCCGGCTGCCCCGCTCGAAGCGGCGCGCCACCGTGTCGTACACCAGCTCGGGCACTTCCGGTGGGATGTGGGTGCACAGCACGTCCACCTCGCCGACGGCCTCGATCTTGGCCGCGTACTCCTCGTCGCTGATCTCGTACGGGGTGCGCATGGGGGACTTGAGGCCGCCGCCGACGAAGCCGAAGGTGCGGCCGCCGATCTCCACGCGCTCGCCGTCGAGAACGGTCGTACCCGGGCGGGCGTACTCCGGCCACAGGGGCGGCATGTCGACATTGCCGTAGGTGGCGTACGTCGGTGTGGGGAAGGCCGCGAACATCTCGGCGTACTGCTTGCGCACCGCCTGCTCGATCGCGGCGGCCCGGTCCGTGCCGATGCCGCCCCACAGCCGGGCCCCGAACTCCCGTGCCTCCTGGAAGCGGCGGGCGGTGCGCAGCTCGACGATGCGGTCGGCGTTCTCCTCGCCGAACAGGTCGGGGAAGATCCCGCGCGAGTGGTCGGCGTAGTCGAGGAAGAGGACCAGGTCGCCCAGACAGATCAGGGCATCGGCGCCCTCGCCGGCTCTGGCCAGGTCACGGGCGTTGCCGTGCACGTCGCTGACCACGTGGACACGTGTCCTGCGGCCGCCGGGGGGTGTGGATGCCATGGCGATCAAGGGTAAGCGTGTGGGGTGTACGTGAACAGTGGCGGCCGGTCCTGCCGTTACTGGCTAGTCAGTTAGTCGGTGGACTACCGTACGCAAAGGAACACCAACCTGTGTGACGCAGCGAACATCTCGCCGGGACCCCCTGTCGAAGAAGCCATACCGGCGGGTAACGTCCGGGCAGTCCAGTCGTGCTCAGCATTTCAACCACTGAATCTCTGAGCACCTGCCCGAGCCTTGGACGCACCGTCGCATCACACAACGTCGTGGCGCCGGCGCCCTATGAGGAGCAGCAGTCTTGCGCGAGTTCAGCCTTCCGGCTTTGTACGAGGTCCCTGCGGACGGCAATCTGACCGACATCGTCCGCAGAAACGCCGCGCAGCATCCCGACGTCGCCGTGATCGCCCGCAAGGTGGGCGGCGCCTGGCAGGACGTGACGGCCACCGTCTTCCTGGCCGAGGTGCACGCGGCCGCGAAGGGACTGATCGCCTCCGGCGTCCAGCCCGGCGACCGGGTCGGCCTGATGTCCCGCACCCGCTACGAGTGGACACTGCTGGACTTCGCGATCTGGAGTGCGGGCGCGGTCACCGTGCCGGTGTACGAGACCAGCTCGCCGGAGCAGGTGCAGTGGATCCTGTCCGACTCGGGCGCGACCGCCATGATCATCGAGCTGGACAACCACGCGGCCGCCGTCGAGTCGGTGCGCGAGTCGCTGCCGGCCCTCAAGAACGTCTGGCAGATCGAGGCCGGCGCGCTGGAGGAGCTCGGCAACCTCGGCAAGGACGTCACCGACGCCATGGTCGAGGACCGCAGCTCGCTGGCGCGGGCGGACGACCCGGCGACGATCGTCTACACCTCCGGCACCACCGGCCGCCCCAAGGGCTGTGTGCTCACCCACCGCAGCTTCTTCGCCGAGTGCGGCAACATCGTGGAGCGGCTGCGCCCGCTGTTCCGCACGGGTGACTGCTCCGTGCTGCTGTTCCTGCCGCTCGCCCACGTCTTCGGCCGGCTGGTGCAGATCGCGCCGATGATGGCGCCGATCAAGCTGGGCCTGGTCCCGGACATCAAGAACCTCACCGACGAACTGGCCTCGTTCCGGCCGACGTTGATCCTAGGCGTCCCGCGCGTCTTCGAGAAGGTCTACAACTCGGCGCGCGCCAAGGCGCAGGCGGACGGCAAGGGCAAGATCTTCGACAAGGCGGCGGACACCGCGATCGCCTACAGCCGCGCGCTGGACACCCCGTCCGGCCCGTCGATCGGCCTGAAGATCAAGTACAAGACGTTCGACAAGCTCGTCTACAGCAAGCTGCGCGCCGTGCTCGGCGGCCGCGGCGAGTACGCCATCTCGGGCGGGGCCCCGCTGGGCGAGCGCCTGGGTCACTTCTTCCGCGGCATCGGCTTCTCGGTCCTGGAGGGCTACGGCCTGACCGAGTCCTGCGCCGCCACCGCCTTCAACCCCTGGGACCGCCAGAAGATCGGCACGGTCGGCCAGCCGCTGCCCGGCTCGGTGATCCGTATCGCGGACGACGGCGAGGTGCTGCTGCACGGCGAGCACCTGTTCAAGGGGTACTGGAACAACGAGGCGGCGACCGCGGAGGCGCTGGCCGACGGCTGGTTCCACACCGGTGACATCGGCACCCTCGACGAGGACGGCTACCTCAGGATCACCGGCCGCAAGAAGGAGATCATCGTCACCGCGGGCGGCAAGAACGTCGCCCCGGCCGTGATCGAGGACCGCATCCGGGCGCACGCCCTGGTCGCGGAGTGCATGGTGGTGGGCGACGGGCGGCCGTTCGTGGGCGCGCTGGTCACCATCGACGACGAGTTCCTGGGCCGCTGGGCCGCCGAGCACGGCAAGCCGGCGGGGTCCACCGCGGCGTCGCTGCGCGAGGACGCGGACCTGCAGGCCGCGATCCAGTCGGCAATCGACGACGGCAACGCCGCGGTGTCGAAGGCGGAATCGGTGCGGAAGTTCCGCATTCTGTCCTCCCAGTTCACGGAGGAGTCGGGCCACCTGACGCCGTCCCTGAAGCTCAAGCGCAATGTGGTGGCGAAGGACTACGCGGACGAGATCGAGGCGATCTACGCGAAGTAGCACGCTCCGGTCCGACGACGGCTCATGGCGCGGTGTCCTCCACGAGGACCCGCGCCATCGTCCGTTCGGCGAGCGCGGTGATCGTGACGAACGGGTTCACGCCGATCGAGCCCGGCACCAGCGAGCCGTCGGTGACGTACAGCTTCGAATACCCCTTCACCCGGCCGTAGTTGTCGGTCGCCTTGCCGAGGACGCAGCCGCCCAGCGGGTGGTAGCAGAAGTCGTCGGCGAAGATCTTGCTGGAGGAGCCGAAGAGGTCGTAGCGGTAGATGGTCGCGTTGGCCGAGTTGATCCGGTCGAACAGCTTCTTGGCCATGGCCACCGAGACGGCACTCTGCGCGGCACTCCAGCCGAGCTTGACCGAGCCGGTGGAGGAGTCGTACGTGAAGCTCGCCCGCTCCGGGTTCTTGGTGATCGCCAGATAGAGGCTGACCCAGGTCTCGAACCCGATCGGCAGCGGGGCGATCTCCGCGAAGACCGGATTGTCGGTGTTGGCCCAGTCGTCGATGCCCATGACCGGCATGGTCGACTGGTTGGCGCCGGTGGTGTCCCAGATGTGGTTGGCGCGGCCGAGCATCGTGTTGCCGTTGGTCCCCCACCCGGCGCCGACGCTGGAGTTCAGCGCGGGCAGGGCACCCGTGTCCCGTGCCCGGACGAGGAGTTCGGTGGTGCCGAGGCTGCCGCCGCCGAGGAAGAGGTACGTGCAGCTGTACTGCTTGGTCTCGACGACCGCGCCGGTGTTGTCGATCCGGTCCGCGGTCAGGGTCCAGCTCCCGTCACCGGCCCGGCTGACGGCCTTCACCTTCTCCAGGGTGTTGATGGTGACGTTCCCGGTGCCGAGCGCCGAGGCCAGGTACGTCTTGTCGAGGCTCCGCTTGCCGTAGTTGTTGCCGTAGATGACCTCCTGCCCGAGCGCGGACCTGGTCGCCGTTCCGGCCGCCTCGCGCTGCATGTAGTCGAAGTCGTAGACGTTCGGGACGAAGGTGGTCTTCAGACCGGTGTTCGCCGCGGCCTTACGGGAGGTCCGGGCGAACTGGTACCACTCGGTGGACTCGAACCACGTGGGGTCGACGGTGTTGACGCCGAGCATGGAGCGGGCCCGCGGGAAGTACGTGTTGTACATCTCGCTCGCGTCCACGGTGGGGAACTGCTCGGTGAAGTACGACTGGAGCGGCGTGACCGCCATTCCGCCGTTGACCAGGGAACCGCCGCCGACGCCGCGTCCGACGTACACGGACATGTTGTCGAAGTGCACCCGGTCCAGGGCGCCGGGGTACGGCGTGATGTCCTTGTTGACGACGTCCAGCCAAAGGAAGCTGGCCAGCGGGGCCTCGGTGCGGTTGCGGAACCACATGGAGCGCTGGTCCGGGGCGGCGGTGGAGCAGAAGATCTTGCCGTCGGAGCCGGGGGTGTTCCAGAGGCGGCCCATCTCCAGGACGAGGGTGCGGATGCCGGCCTGGCCGAGGCGGAGGGCAGCGACTGCGCCGCCGTAGCCCGAACCGACCACGATCGCCGGGGCGGAGTCGACTGCGTCGGGTTCGGCTGCGTGGTCGGACTGCAGTCCGATGCGGGTGAGGCCGGCCGTGGCCGCCGTCTGCAGGGCAATCATGCCGAGGATTTGACGTCTCGTCAGCTGACGTTGTATCAGTTTTGCTGTCATGTGCGCAGCATGGGCGGATTTTCGCGTTCCGCCTAGGGGTTCTGCCGGTTTGGGGCGCCTTTTGGGGCGCCGGGTACCCAATCTGGCGTCTGCGGGTGATTCGTGGCTTGTCGCGCAGTTCCCCGCGCCCCTAAAGGAGCGCCTTCAGCCGCTCGGCGAGCAGATCCCAGCGCCACTTCTCCTCGACCCACTCCCTGCCGCGCTCCCCCATCCGCCGCCGCAGCTCCGCGTCCCCCAGGAGCACCACGATCCGGTCGGCTGCCTCCTCGGCGGAGCCGCCCCTCACCACCCAGCCGGTCTCGCCGTCGAGTACCGCGTCCGGGGCGCCACCCGAGTCGCCCGCGACCACCGGGAGGCCCGTCGCCGATGCCTCCAGGTAGACGATCCCCAGGCCCTCCACGTCCAGCCCGCGCCGGCGCGTGCGGCAGGGCATGGCGAAGACGTCTCCGGCGCCGTAGTGGGCCGGGAGGTCGGACCAGGGGACCGGGCCCGTGAAGCGGACCGAGTCGGCGACGCCGGTCTCGTGGGCCAGCCGCCGCAGGTCCTTCTCGTAGGGCCCGCCGCCGACGATCAGCAGTACCGCCTCCGGCTCGGCGCCCAGGACGCGAGGCATGGCGAGGATGAGGGTGTCCTGGCCCTTGCGCGGTACCAGCCGGGACACGCACACGACCACCGGCCGGTCGGTGAGGCCGAGTCGCGCCCGGACCGCGTCGCCGCCCGACCCGGGGTGGAAGGTCTTCTCGTCGACGCCCGGCGGCAGCTGCACCATCCGCCCGGCCGCCCGAGGTGTCAGCGCGGCGGCGATCCGTGAGCGCGTGTACTCGCCGAGGTAGGTGATCGTGTCCGTCGACTCCCCGATCCGGCGCAGCAGCTGCCGCGCGGCGGGCAGCTGCGCCCACCCGGCCTCGTGACCGTGGGTCGTGGCCACCAGCCGCTCGGCGCCCGCCTTGCGCAGGGCCGGCGCCATCAGGCCGAGCGGGGCCGCCGCCCCGAACCACACCGACGTGCAGCCGTGCTCGCGCAGCAGCCCGACGGCCCGCCCGGTGGCGCCCGGCGTGGGCAGCAGCATGGTCGTGGCGTCGCGCACGACGGTGAAGGGCTGCTCGGCGTCGAAGGCGGCCGTGGCCTCGATCCCTTCCTTGCCGCGCTTCCAGGTGGACGCGTAGACGACGAGCCGCTCGGGGTCGAGCCGCAGCGCCATGTTGTGCAGAAACGCCTGGATACCGCCCGGGCGGGGCGGGAAGTCGTTCGTCACGATCAGGGTCTTGTGCATCGCCGCCGACCTTATCCAACGGGTCGCGCACAGCTCGGCACGGCCACGTTTATGGCAAGCACACAGCTGTACAGGACATCATGTTCCCCTCAAGACCGGAACGGGAAGCGGACTGAAACGGGGCTCCGGTGGACATTGCGGGTGGAAGGCGGACCCTTGCGGCGCTGCTGGTGACCTGGGGCCTGACCAGGGCGATGCTGCTGCTGTTCGTCCTCAAGGTGTTCGTCTTCCCAGGTCCGGACGTCACGAGCGACGTGTCCGTGATCTATCAGGGCTGGTACGAGACCCTGCGCCACGGCACCTTCCCGCTGGACGACGTCACCTGGCAGTACCCGCCCGCCGCCGCCCTCCCGATCCTCTCCCCCGCGCTGCTGGGCTTCCTCGACTACGCGACGGCCTTCTTCGTCCTCGCCTTCCTGGCGGACCTGGTCGTCCTGGCGCTGCTCGCATACGCGGGCCTGCGCCCCGGCAAGACCCTGCGCGGCGCCTGGGTGTGGGTGCTGGGCGTACCGCTGCTCGGACCGACCGTGTACGCGCGCTACGACGTGATGGTCACCGCGGTGGCCGTGGCCGGGCTGCTGGCGGGCGCCCGGCATCCGCGCGTGATGGGGCTGCTCGTGGGCTTCGGGGCGATGCTGAAGGTGTGGCCGGCGCTCCTGCTGGTCGGCGTGCGCAAGCGCGGCACCTGGGCCTGGGCGGTGGCAGCCGTGGCCGCGCTGGCGGCGGTGTTCGCGGTGACCATGCCCGGCGCCTTCGCCTTTCTGACCTTCCAGCGCAACCGCGGCACCGAGGTGGAGTCGCTGGGCTCCCTCGTCTTCCACATCGCCCGGCACTTCGGCTGGAACGGCCAGGTGCAGCTCAACTACGGCTCGATCGAGTTCCTCGGCCCGTATGTCGGTCTGGTCAGCTCGGCTGCCCTGTTCCTGACCGGTGTCGTCTTCGGCTGGCTGCTGCTGTGGCGGCTGATGGCGACCCGGTTCCTGCCGAACACGCTCGCCGACGCGGCCTTCGTGGGGGTGCTGATGTTCACGGTCACCAGCCGGGTGATCAGCCCGCAGTACATGGTGTGGCTGGTCGGTACGGCGGCCGTCTGCCTGTGCTTCAGGAGCAGCCGGATGAGGGTGCCGGTGGCTCTGGTCCTCGCCGCCGCGTTCGTGACGGTGCTGGAGTTCCCCCTCTGGTTCGTGCACGTCGTCGCGAGCGACAGGCTCGGTGTCACCCTCCTCGTCGTCCGCAACGGCCTGCTGGTCGTCGCCGCCGTGCTCGGCGCCGTGGAACTGTGGCGGTCGACGGTCTCCCGCGACCCCGTCCCGCCCCTGCCCGCGCAGGCCGCCCGCACCTGGGAGACCTCGGCTTCCTCCTGAGAAGGACCGGGCAGGCCGGCCCCGAGTGCGCCCGGCTCGGCGAGGCCGTCGTCCGGCTGGATCAGCCCAGTTGGGCCCGGAGATAGTCCCGCCACTGCACGGTGAACTTCTCCGGCGTCGTCCCCAGTACCTGCCTCATCGCGCCCTCCACCGAGCCCGCCCGCTGCTGGTGGTCACCGACCGCCCGGTAGAACTGCCCGAGCCGCTCCAGGCCCCACTGCTGTGCGATCAGCCTGCAGGCCATCCAGCCGCCCTCGTAGGCCTGCGCCAGCTTCGTCGCGTCGCCGCTGAAGCCGAAGTCCTTGTCGGTGGGCAGGAGTTGCGGCACGTGTCCCTCGGTCACCGCGCGCGACAGCTCGGGCGCGGCCTCGGCCGCGGTGCGGCCGGTGCCGAGGTAGCCGATCCAGTCGGCGTACCCCTCGGACAGCCACAGCGGGGTGGCGGCGTTGGTGTGGGCACGGGTCGCCACGTGGGTGGCCTCGTGGGTGAGCACGACCTGCTTGCCCAGCGGGCCGAGCAGGGCGTACGCGTCCGGGTTGACGATGATGCGGTCCGCGGGCGCGGTCGGCGGGCCGCCCACCTCGCCCGTGGTGACCGCCGCGATCCCGCGGTACTGCGAGGCGGGCGAGCCGAGCAGCCCCGCCATGCCCTCCACCGACCCCGGCACGAGCACCACCACGTGCCCCGCCCAGTCGGTGCCCCAGGCCCCGGACACGGCCGGCACCGCACGGTCCGCGAGGTCGGCGTACGAGTGCAGCGACTCGCTGGACTGCCCGGTGCCGAGAACGATGCTGTGGCTGCCGCGTACGACGGTCACGGGGCCCTGGTCCCACAGCTGCTGGGCGGACTTCCTGGCGGGGGTGTCCGCGTCCACGTACCACCGTCCGCCGGTCTCCCGGGAGAGGGCCAGGGTGCGGCCGACGGTGACGGGTGCGTTGTCGTATCCCTCGATGCGGTAGCGCAGTTCGGCGTCGGCGGTGGCCTTGTCGCCGGTGCGGCGCAGGGCGGTCACACGGTACGACCAGGACGCCAGCGGCACTCCGCGCAGGTTCTCGAACCAGCCCGGCGCGCCTGTCTTCAGGAAGGCCGTCCGGTCGCGGTCGAGGACCGCGGTGGACCGCCGGTCGAGCACCCGCTGCAGATCGGCCTCGGCACCGCCGGCGGGCGGCCGCCCGCCGCACGCCACCAGCGAGACGAGCAGCAGCACGAGCGCCACCACTGAGAACCTCGACGCCCGCCCACGACCAGCCACTTTCCGATCGTAAGGCCGACAGGGGCGGTTGGTCAGACCCTCGTGACCGAGGACACCGGCAGCATGTCCACGGGGTCGTAGCGCACGGGCGCGCCGGGGTAGGGCGCGTGGATCACCTGACCGTTTCCCATGTACATCCCGACATGGCTGGCGTCGGACCGGTAGATGACCAGGTCACCGGGGCGCGCCTCGGAGAGCGGGATCTGCCGACCGGCGTACGCCTGCTCCTGCGAGGTGCGCGGCAGCTGGACTCCGGCCTGCGCGTACGACCACTGCATCAGGCCCGAACAGTCGAAGCCGTAGGGGCCGGTGGCGCCCCAGACATACGGCGTGCCGAGTGCGGAGCGGGCGGCGGCCATCGCGGCGGCCGCGCGGGCCGAGGCCGGGAGAGCGCTGCCGAAGTCGGGGAAGAGGTCGCCGCGGCCGCCCCGGGAGGCGCGGCCGTAGGCGGCACGCTCCCCGTACGGCAGGGAGTTGAGCAGCCGGCGGGCCTCGGCGAGTTTCCGCTCGACGATCTTCTTGTGGGTGGCGACGGCCTTGCGGCTCCTGTCCAGCTCGGCGAGCTTGCCGACCGCCTCGGCGCGTTCCTGGGCGACATTGCGCATCTCGGACTGGAGGTCCCTGAGTTCGCCGGTCTGCTCGGCGGTGATCCGGTCGAGCACAGAGGCCTTGTCGAGGTAGTCGGCCGGGTTGTCGGAGAAGAGCAGGGCGAGGGTCGGATCGAGGCCGCCGGAGCGGTACTGGGCGACGGCCAGCGAACCGAGCGACTCCCGCATGGTGTTGATGCGGTCCTGCTGCCGGGCGATCAGGTCCTGCGCGTCGCTCACCTGTCTGCGCAGAGTGTCGGCGTGCTCGTCGGCCTTGTTGTAGGCCTCGGTCGCCTTCTCGGCCTCCGCGTAGAGGCGGTCCACCTCGGCCCGGGTGTGGTCGTACGGAGCGGCGTCGGCCGGGACGGCGCCGAGGGCGGAGGCCGCGGCGGACAGCACACACAGGGCGGTGCCGGCGCCCCGGTTGAACCCGGACGTCGGTGCAAGGCGGCGATGAGACCCCACGGGAAGCCGCGCTCCTTCCGCTGGCGACAAGGACTGCCTCCCCGCCTCAGCGGGGAAACGCGGCAGACAGTAGCCCCGCGGTCGGGCACCGGCCAAAGACCTCCGTGGCCACGCAACGTGACGCCCCGCCTCTGACGCAGGTCATGGGCGGGGCGTGGGGTCAGTGCGGGTTCAGGTAATTCGCCCGTTCGGGCGGACCAGTGTCCTGATCTCGAAACGGATCCTCAGGGGTGCGTGTCAGATCCGGACGCCGAACTGGAACGGCATGTCGCTGATCGCCTCGTAGCGCACGACGGTGCCGGTGCGCGGGGCGTGCAGCACCATGCCGTTGCCCGCGTAGAGGCCGACGTGGTGCAGGTCGCCGTAGAAGAGGACGAGGTCGCCGACCTTGAGCTGGCTCTCGGAGTAGATCCGGGTGCCGGCGTTGGCCTGATCCTGCGAGGTGCGCGGTATCGAGACACCGGCCTGGCCGTAGGCCCAGGAGGTGAGGCCCGAGCAGTCGTAGGAGGCGGTGCCGGTGGCGCCGTAGACGTACGGCTTGCCGAGCTGGGTCTGGGCGGCCTGGAAGGCCGCCTGCGCACGGGCCGAGGCGGCGGTCGCGTTGCCGAGGTCCACCCGCTCGCTGGCCGAGCGGCTGGCGCGGGCGTCGGCGGCGGCGAGCGACGCGCGCTCCGCGGCCGTGAGCGAGTTGAGCAGCTTCTGCGCCTCGGCGAGCTTGCCCTGGATGTCCTGCTTCTTCTTGCCCAGTTCGGTGCGGGTGGAGGCGAGGTCCTTGAGCTTGTCGGAGGCCTCGGCGCGCTCCTGGGCGAGTTCGCGCTGTTTCTCCTGGATCTTCTTCAGCGCCTCGACCTGCTGGGCGTTGAGCTGGTCGGCGGTGGACGCCTTGTCCAGGTAGTCGTCCGGGTTCGACGACAGGAAGAGCTGGAGGGACGAGTCGATGGTGCCGGTGCGGTACTGGGAGGCCGCCGCCAGGCCGATCGAGTCGCGCAGCCCGTTGAGCTCTTCCTGACCCCGGGCGACGTTGTCCTGGATCGTGGAGATCTCCTTCTGGAGCTTCTGCTGCTTCTCCTTGGCGCCGTTGAACTTCTCGGTGGCCTGCTCGGCCTCCTCGTACAGCTTGTCGACCTTGGCCTTGACCTCGTCCTTGGAGGGCTTCTCGCTCGGCGCGGCGTTCGCGGCCTGGGCGCTGATAGCAACAGCGGCAGCAGCTGCGGTGGTGAGCACAGTCACGCGAGCCCGGCTCGGCTGCTTCGGTCGACGATGGGACGCCACGGACGCGGGCTCCTTCTTGTGAGTGATCACCCGTTCGGAGGTTCGAGGCCAGACCTTAGTGACCTTCCTGTGATCACTTCAAATCCTCGCGTGAAAAATCCTAGTGACGCAATGCATTCTTTGCACATAACCCACATGCGGTGACGCCAGGTTGACGCTACGTTGCGTGACGATTGCGCCAATTCGGGCATTAAACCTAGAAGTTCGACCTTCGGGACAGCGGCCCGGGAAGGGGCTCAGGAGAGCCGCTTCAGGAGCATCGCCGAGGCGACCGGACGGGCCCCCGCGCGGGCCACTCCGTCGGCCACCTCGCGGTCCGTGGAGGCGACGATGACCGGCCGCCCGGGCGGCTCCGCACGCACCAGCTGGCGGATCAACTCGTCGGCGGTGACGCCCGCTTTGGAGAACAGCACCCGCACTCCGCGCGGCGGCGCGAGCAGCACGGGAGCGGCCAGCTCGGCCCCGTCGAAGACGCAGGTGACCTCGGCGCCGGTCTGTGCAGCGAGTTGCGAGAGCTGGCCGAGCAGCCTCAACCGCTGCTTCTCCAGTGGCATTTGGGGATAACCCGTTTTAGTGACGTTGTAACCGTCGACGACCAGATGCGCCTGCGGCAGTTCGAGCAGCTGGTCCAGGATCGCGGGGTCGTTCTCGGACAAAGCGCGCGCTGCGATGTCCTTCGGGGTCATTCGTCCTGGTTCGACCGCATCGACGGTCTCCGCCGGCCGTACGGACACGGGCGGCAACGCCAGCTCCCGGCGCAGCCCCTGGGCCGCGTCCAGGACGGTGTCCAGAAGCAGGCGCACGCGCATGTCCTCGACACTGCGCCCCTCGCGCGCTGCCTTGCGCGTGGCCTCCAGGGCGGCCTCAGCCTCCCCGAGCCGCGACTTCAGGCGCCGCGACTCGCTCTCGGCGGCGGACACCTGTGCCTGCCCCTCGGCGCGTACGGTCTCGATCTCGCCCTGGATCTTGCGCAGGGCGGCCTCGCCCCGCTTGACGTCGCTGAGGGCCGCCCGCAGCTTGCGGTGCAGCGAGTCGGCCTCCTTCTTGGCCGCGTCCAGCTCGGCGCGCAACCGCTCGGTGTCGGTCCGGGTCTGCTCCCGGGCCCGGCCGAGCTCCTCGCGCAAGCGCTCCAGCTCGGCCCGGCTCTCCTCGTCGGCGCGCTCGGCGTCGGCCCGCTGGGCCTCCTCGCCGGCCGCGGTCACGAGCTTCACCCAGCCGGTGGGCCGCAGAACATAGGCCGCGGCCGCCACGTCGAGCGGATCCGCGGCCGGGGGCGGCGAGCCGGAGTCGAGGGCGCCGGCGAGTTCCGGCTGGGCCTCTCTGAGCTTCTCCCCGATGCGCTGCCGGAACAGCGGATCGGTCTCCAGTGCGGCCGCCATCGCGTTGCCGGCGAACTTGGCCCGCCGGTTCGGAGCGAAACGGGCGTACTGCCGGAGCTGCGCGGGCAGCTCGCCGACGGTCAGCCCGCCGAAGCCGTCCGAGACGATCTGGACGACCCTGCGGCGCACTCCGTCGGGCAGCGGACGGTCAAGCACCTCGGCGGTGCCGTCGTCCGGCCCCCCGCCTGTGGTCTCCACCATCCGTCACACCCCATTACCTGTGGGGCCGCTCCGCTCAGGAGTCGGCGCCCGGCCTGTCCACGAGTTCCACCTGGTCCACCGCGTTGCACCAGCGGCAGCGCACCGACTCGATGGTCTCACTGACCACCTCGCGCTCCTCGACCTTGGGCTCACCGGCCAGATCGAGGTGGACGTACTCGACGACCTTCGACGAGCGGGTCACGTCGAAACGCGTGAGGTTGCCGCAGAGGGTGCAGCGCCACCGCGTCGTGGCGGTCGGGAGAGGAACCGTCATCGTGCCTGTGCTCTTTCCTTCTAGGCCTTCTATTGTCAGTGACGCCCGAGCTTCCCCGGGCGTGTGGCTCGTAACCCTACGGCCTGGTGCCGACTCACCGCCCGCCCGTCCGCGGCGGCGAGGCGGTCTGTGCGACTGCGTCCCGTTACGTCATGCTCTGTGTTCATGATCGGCAAGTGGAGCGCGACCGTCGGCAGAGCGATCCGGCGCCCCTCGGCGCCCGTGACCTACACGCTGATCGCCCTGTGCGGTCTGCTCTTCGTCACCGGACCGGCAGCGGGCCTCAATCCGGTCCACGGCTCCGGCGAGGCGCTGCTCGCCGCCCAGCGCGCCTATTTCCACCGCTGGGGCGTGGTCCCGGCCGAGCTGTTCCAGGGCTCCCCCTGGGCCGCCCTGACCCCCGCCACGGCCCTGTTCGTCCACGGCAGCTGGGTGCACCTGCTCGGCAACATGCTCTTCCTCTACGTCTTCGGGGTGATGACCGAGGAACGGATGGGCCGCGCCCAGTTCACGCTCTTCTACGTCGGCTGCGGCTACCTCGCGCTGCTGGGGTACGCGGCGGCCAATTCCACGTCCCAGCAGTCCCTGGTCGGCGCCTCCGGGGCGATCTCGGCGGTCCTGGGCGCTTTCCTCTACCTCTTCCCCGGCGCCAGGGTGACCAGTCTTCTCCCGTTCCTCTTCTTCCTCCCCCTGCGCTTCCCGGCCTGGATCGTGCTGCCCTTCTGGGCGGCCCTGCAGTGGCTGGCGGCGGGGCATGCGGCGACGGGACCGGGGGTGGCCTATCTCGCCCACCTGGTGGGCTTCGGCCTGGGCTTCCTCTACGCCTGGGTGCGATTCGGCCGTGCGACTAGAGTGAAGTCCGCCCCAGCTCCGGCCCCCGAGGGAGAGAACCAGCCGTGATCACCGCGATCGTCCTCATCAAGACCAGCGTGGACCGGATCCCCGAGATCGCGGAGCGGATCGCTTCGCTGGAGAGCGTGAGTGAGGTCTTTTCCGTCACCGGTACGTACGACCTGATCGCGATGGTGCGGGTTCGTCAGCATGAGGATCTTGCCGACGTGATTCCCGGGAGTATCAGCAAGATCCCCGGTGTCGAGGCGACGGATACGCATGTTGCGTTTCGGACGTACTCGCAGCATGACCTCGAGGCCGCGTTCGCCATCGGGCTGGATTCCTGATCGACGCCTGGCTGGGCGTCCGCGGGAGCGCGGAGTGTGTGCGGCTGCGGGCCGTCCGTGGTTGCCCGCGCAGTTCCCCGCGCCCCTGACGGCCGCTGCTCACACCGCCGGGACGCAGCGGCCGTCCTCTGTGCGGTACTGCCACTTCGCGCCGTCCGCCACCAGTTCCTTCACGGCGGTGACGAAGCGGTCGACGTGTTCGTCGGGGGTGCCGGCGCCGAAGCTGACGCGGATCGCGTTGAGGGACTTCTCGCCGGGGGCGGCCTCGGGGGCGCCGCACTCGCCCTGGGTCTGCGGGTCGCTGCCCAGCAGGGTGCGGACCAGCGGGTGGGCGCAGAACAGGCCGTCGCGGACACCGATGCCGTACTCGGCGGAGAGTGCGGCGGCGAAGTGCGAGCTGTTCCAGCCCTCGACGACGAAGGAGATCACGCCGACGCGGGGGGCGTCGTCGCCGAACAGGGAGAGGACACGGACCTCGGGGACCTCGGCGAGGCCCTGGCGGACCTTCTCGATCAGGTGCTGCTCGCGGGCGACCAGGGTGTCGAAGCCGGCCTCGGTGAGCGCCTTGCACGCGGAGGCGATGGAGTGGACGCCGATCACGTTCGGGGAACCGGCCTCGTGGCGGGCCGCGCTGTCGTGCCACTCCACGTCCACACCGCCGTCCTCGCGACGGGTGACCTTGCGGCTGGCGCCGCCGCCCGCGAGGTAGGGGTCGGCGGCCCGCAGCCAGTCGGCGCGGCCGGCCAGGACGCCGGAGCCGAAGGGCGCGTACAGCTTGTGGCCGGAGAAGGCGACCCAGTCGACGTCGAGGTCCTGCACGGAGACCGGGTGGTGCGGGGCGAGCTGGGCGGCGTCCAGGACGACACGGGCACCGTGTGCGTGGGCGGCGGCGGCGAGCTCGCGCACCGGCCACAGCTCGCCGGTGACGTTCGAGGCGCCGGTGACGCAGACCAGGGCCGGGCCGTAGGGGTCGCGGGCGGCGAGGGCCTTCTCCAGCGTCTCGACGGCCTGCTGCGGGGTGCGCGGGGCGTTGAGGTAGGTGACCCGGGCGTCCTTCCAGGGCAGCAGGCTCGCGTGGTGCTCGGTCTCGAAGACGAAGACCTGGCAGTCGGCCGGGAGGGCCTGGGCCAGCAGGTTGAGGGAGTCCGTCGTGGAGCGGGTGAAGATCAGCTGGTCGTCGGCCCGGCAGTCGAGGAACTCGGCGACCGTCCTGCGGGCGTTCTCGAAGAGGTCGGTCGACAGCTGGGAGAGGTAGCCGGCACCGCGGTGCACGCTGCCGTAGTAGGGCGCGTACGCCGCCACGTCGTCCCACACGCGCTGCAGGGCGGGGGCGCTGGCCGCGTAGTCGAGCGCGGCGTAGGTGACTTCGCCGCCCGTGACGAGCGGGACGGTGACATCTCGGCCCAGAACAGGCAGGGGGGCACAAACGGTCTGGGCGATGGCAGCGGTGGAGACAGACATGGCGAACTCCTGTGAGGGGCAAGCGGAATCGCCGTACCGGACGATCGCGTCGACGGCACGGGAAAAAGTGAAAAGGGGTACGCGGAAGCGGGGCTCTACGCCCTATCGCATTCGCTTGCTCACAGAAGGCTCCCTCGAACGACCAGGACCCCTGGTTTCGAGAGGGGCCCGCGCTTGCCGTAGACCTCGCTGCCTACGGCCTGGTCCTCACCCGGGGCACCCCGCCACGGACGGAGGGTTGCCGGACAGTCGGCCGGGGCCTCATGACTGTCACTCATGACCTGAACACGAACGTACGTGAAGTGATCGCGGTCCCGCAACTCCTGTCCGGATTGCGGGACCGCGGTCCTGTGCTACGCGTTGCTGGCGGCGACCCAACGGTCCAGCGTCCGCTTGGCCGCGCCGGAGTCGATCGACTCCGCCGCCTTGTCCATGCCGGCCCGGATCTGCTCGGCCAGCGTCCCGGGGGCCGGGTCGAGAGCGACCAGCGCGGCCGCCGAGTTCAGCAGTACGGCGTCCCGTACGGGGCCCTTCTCCCCGTCGAGGAGCCTGCGGGCGACCTCCGCGTTGTACGACGGGTCGCCGCCGCGCAGGGCCTCCACCGGGACCAGCTCGATGCCGACGTCACGGGGGTCGAAGGTCTCCTCGGTGACCTTGCCGTCGCGGACCACCCAGACGTGGGAGGTGGCCGTGGTCGTCAGCTCGTCGAGGCCGTCGTCGCCGCGGAAGACCAGGGAGGAGTTGCCGCGTTCGGCCAGCACCCCCGCGATCATCGGTGCCAGACGGGGGTCGGCCACACCGACCGCCTGGGACCTGACCTTCGCCGGGTTGGTCAGCGGGCCGAGGGCGTTGAAGACCGTCCGGATGCCCAACTGGCCGCGCGCGGCGGCGACATGACGCAGCGCCGGGTGGAACTTCACCGCGAAGCAGAAGGTGATGCCTGCCTCCTCCGCGACCTCGGCCACCCGCTGGGGGGTGAGGTCGAGGTTGACACCCAGCTTCTCCAGGACGTCCGAGGCACCCGACGCCGACGAGGCCGCGCGGTTGCCGTGCTTGACGACCTTGGCGCCGGTTCCGGCCACCACGATCGCCGACATCGTGGAGATGTTCACCGTCTTGGCGCCGTCGCCGCCCGTGCCGACGATGTCCACCGTGCGGCCCGACACCTCGATGACCTTGGCGTGCTCGTACATCGCCCGGACCACACCGGTGATCTCCTCGACGGTCTCGCCCTTGGCGCGCAGCGCCACCACGAAGCCGGCGATCTGCGCGTCGGTCGCCTCACCGCGCATGATCTGGTCCATCGCCCAGGCCGTCGCGTCGGCGCTCTGGTCACGGCCGTACAGCAGGGCGTTCAGTACCTCGGGCCAGGAACGGCCCGCCGCGGTGTCGCCTCCAGCGGGGGTCACAGCGCTCATGAGGCCGCTCCTGGGTGTCGTAGAAGAGTATGTGGACTCGTCGGGGAGTCCGACCCCCACCCTATCCAGCCTCGGGGCACGGCGAAGGGCCCCGTCCGAAGACCGGACAGGGCCCTTCTACCGTGGCTGTGGCGAGCCGCAGCGATCAGTGGTGGCCGTGGCCGCTCGTGATCTCCCTGTACTCCTCGACGGTCGGCTTCGGAATCTGGGACTCCTCGCCGTAGTACGCCTCGCTGAGCTTGGCGCGCAGCCGCTCGGAGCCCTTGACCTTGCGCTCGACGCCGTTCTCGTCGACCGTCGGGCCGATCTCGGCCGGCTGGTACTGCTCGTGCGCGGTGAGGGTGTGCAGGGCGTCCTGGCTGAGCGGCTCGTGCACCTCGATGAACTCACCGTGCGGCAGGCGCTTGATGATGCCGGACTCGCGCCCGTGCAGCACCTTGTCCTTGTCGCGGCGCTGCAGGCCGAGGCAGATCCGCTTGGTGGCGATGAACACGAGGACCGGCACCACGAAGAAGCCGATGCGCACGAACCAGGTGATCGCGTTGATCGACAGGTGGAAGTGCGTGGCCCACAGGTCGTTGCCGCCGCCGATCATCAGCACGAAGTACCAGGAGATCCACGCGGCACCGAACCCGGTACGCGTCGGGGCGTTGCGCGGACGGTCCAGGATGTGGTGCTCGCGCTTGTCGCCGGTGACCCAGGACTCGACGAACGGGTAGACCGCGATCGCGACCAGGACCAGCGGGAAGATCACCAGCGGGATGAACACGCCCAGGACGAGCGTGTGGCCCCAGAGATTGATCTCCCAGCCCGGCATCGTACGGATCAGGCCCTCGGAGAAGCCCATGTACCAGTCGGGCTGGGCGCCGGTGGACACCTGGTCCGGACGGTAGGGGCCCATGGCCCAGATCGGGTTGATCGAGGCGATCGCCGCGATGGCCGCGATGACACCGAAGACCAGGAAGAAGAAGCCTCCGGCCTTCGCCATGTACACCGGCAGCAGCGGCATGCCGACGACGTTGTTGTTCGTCTTTCCGGGACCCGCGAACTGCGTGTGCTTGTGGTAGAAGACCAGGATCAGGTGGCCGACCAACAGGCCGAGCATGATGCCCGGCAGCAGCAGGATGTGGATCGAGTAGAAGCGGGCCACGAAGTCGCCGCCCGGGAACTCGCCGCCGAAGAGGAACATCGACAGGTACGTGCCGACGACCGGCACGGACAGGATCGCGCCCTCCATGAAGCGGACACCGGTGCCGGAGAGCAGGTCGTCCGGGAGCGAGTAACCGGTGAAGCCGGTGAACATGCCCAGGACGAGCAGCAGGAAGCCGAACAGCCAGTTGACCTCACGCGGCTTGCGGAACGCGCCGGTGAAGAACACGCGCATCATGTGCACGAACATGCCCGCGAGGAAGATCAGCGCGGCCCAGTGGTGGATCTGCCGGATCAGCAGACCGCCGCGCACATCGAAGGAGATGTGCAGGGTCGAGTTGAACGCCTCGGACATCATCTGGCCCTGCAGCGGGATGTAGCTGCCGTGGTACTCCACCTCGTTCATCGACGGGTGGAAGAACAGCGTCAGGTACACACCCGTGAGGATGATGATGATGAAGCTGTAGAGGCAGACCTCGCCCAACATGAACGACCAGTGGTCGGGGAAGATCTTGCGCATGTTGGACTTGGCCAGGCCGTAGATCCCCAGCCGGCCGTCGGCCCAGTCGGCGACGCGCTCGCCGGCCGGCGCTTTGCCGCGCCGTGCCTCGGTGCTCTCGTTGTTGCTCATCCGCGCTCCCAGAATGCAGGACCGACGGGCTCTTCGAAGTCGCCGAGCGCCTCGAGGTAGCCCTGGTCGTTCACGCCGATGCGCAGCTGCGGCAGGGCGTGACCGGCGGGGCCGAAGATCACCCGGGCACCGTCGGAGAGGTCGAAGGTGGACTGGTGGCAGGGGCACAGCACGTGGTGCGTCTGCTGCTCGTACAGGGAGATCGGGCAGCCCACGTGGGTGCAGATCTTCGAGTACGCGACGATGCCCTGGTACGACCAGTCGAGCTCTTGCTTGTCCTTGATGTTCTCCGGCTGGAGCCGGACGATCATCAGGGCCGCCTTGGCGATCTCGGTCTGGAAGTTCTCGTCGGTCTCCTCCAGGCCCTCGGGCTTGGCGAAGGTGAGCGAGCCGACCGCGACGTCGGAGGCACGCAGCGGCTCGTTCGTGTTCACGTTGACGAGCAGCTTGCCCTTGGACCACAGCGTGTGGCGGAGCTTGGTCCCCGGCAGCGGTCCGAGGTCGCGCAGCAGCATGACGCCGGAGAGCGGGAACAGGGCCAGCGCGCCGAACATCGTGTTGCGGATCAGCTTGCGACGCCCGAGCGCGGACTCCTTGGCGCCCTGCTTGAAGTCGGCCATGACCTTGGCCTTGACCTCGGGGGGCGCCTCGATCGGGTGCCGCTCGTCGGCGATCTCCTCGTCGGACATCAGGGTGCGGGCCCAGTGGACCGCGCCCGCGCCGATCGCGAACAGGGCGAGACCCAGGGTCAGGCCCAGCGCGAAGTTCAGCGCGTTGATGTGGCCGATCGGGAACACGAAGATCGACTTGTCGTGCGGGATCGCCACGTACGAGGCGATGAAGCCGACCGTGGCCAGCATCGAGACCGTGAACAGCATGGCCACCACACGCTCGGACCGCTTGGCGGCCCGCTCGTCGATGTCCTGCACCCGGTGCTCGTGGGGCGGCAGACCGGGGTCCGCGAACGGGTTCTTGTCGTCCGCGACGGTCACCGCGCCGTGCTCGTTGTGTCCTGCGGAGTGCTCGGCAGGCAGGTTCTCTTCTGGAATGTCTTGGCTACTCATGACTTCTTGGCCTTTGCGGTCCGAGCGGCGACCCAGACGGCGACCGCGATCAGCGCGCCGAGTCCGAAGATCCAGGCGAACA
The DNA here is from genome assembly GCF_021261325.1 of Streptomyces guryensis. GTDB lineage: Bacteria > Actinomycetota > Actinomycetes > Streptomycetales > Streptomycetaceae > Streptomyces > Streptomyces guryensis. The sequence continues at coordinate 330,830 of NZ_JAJSBI010000004.1, forward strand.
GGCCCTCGGAGACCGGGCCGAGTCCGCCCAGCTCAAGGCCGCCGGGGCTCTCGGTGTTGTCACCGTTGACCGCGTTCAGGTACGCGATGATGTCCTTCTTGTTCTGCTGCGTCATCGTGGTGTCGGGGAACGACGGCATGTTCTGCGGGCCGGTCTGCATGGCCTCGTAGATGTGCTTCGGGGCGACGCCCGAAAGGTCCGGCGCGAACTTGCCGTGCGTCAGCGCGCCGCCCTTGCCGACGAAGTTGTGGCACTGCGCGCAGTTGGTGCGGAACAGCTCGCCACCCTTGGCGATGTCAGCACCGTCAGGGCCGTACTCCGCCTTGGTCGGGACGGACGGACCGGCGCCCAGGGAGGAGACGTACGCGGCGAGCTGGTCGATCTCGGCCTGCGTGTAGATGACCTTCTTCTTCGGGACCTGCGCGCCCGGCTGCTGGGCCGGCATACGGCCGGTGCCGACCTGGAAGTCGACGGCCGCGGAGCCCACGCCCACGAGGCTCGGACCGTCGGAGGTGCCCTGACCGCCGGTGCCGTGGCAGCTGGCGCAGCCCACGGAGAAGAGCTTCTTGCCCTCGTCGATGGCGAGAGACTGGGCGGTTTCGTCGGCCTGCGCCTTGCTCGCGGGTGCGAACACGGCGTACAGCCCCCCGGTGCATGCCAGCGCGAGGAGTAGGACGACGAGCGCCGCCATGGGATGGCGTCGTCGTGCGGAGAGCTTTTTCACGGATTACCCCGGTGTCAGGATCTTCTGCGTCGATGCTTGCGGGTTGTGCGCCGCGCAGGCGCACGCGGGAACGGGCCCGGCTACTTGATCAGGTAGATCGTGGCGAAGAGGCCGATCCACACGACATCGACGAAGTGCCAGTAGTAGGACACGACGATGGCCGCGGTCGCCTGCTCGTGGGTGAACCTCTTGGCCGCGTAGGTGCGGCCGAGAACGAACAGGAAGGCGATGAGGCCGCCCGTCACGTGCATGCCGTGGAACCCGGTGGTCAGGTAGAACACCGAGCCGTACGGGTCGGAGGACAGCGAGATGCCGTCCTTCTTCACCAGCTCCGTGTACTCGAAGATCTGACCGCCGATGAAGATCGCACCCATCACGAACGTGATGATGAACCAGCCCCGGAGCTTCTTCACGTCCCCGCGCTCGGCGGCGAAGACGCCGAGCTGGCAGGTGAGGGAGGAGAGCACCAGGATCGTGGTGTTGGTCGCGGAGAACGGAATGTTGAGATGACTCGCCATCTCCTTCCAGTGATCCGGTCCGGTCACCGATCGCAGGGTGAAGTACATCGCGAAGAGGGCCGCGAAGAACATCAGCTCGGAACTCAGCCAGATGATGGTTCCGACGCTGGTGAGGTTCGGCCGGTTGACCGACGGGTGCGCGTGCCCGGTTTCTACTGTCGTTGCTGTCGCCACGACCGACATTATGTCGGTCGCTTATCCCGCCCTCACTCCGGGGGGTGCCGTTCGGAGTGTTGCTGCCGTCCATACCGGTGTTGACGTGGTGTTGAACGGAGTAACATCCGCCCCATCGGGCCTTTCCGTACGACGCTGACGCCTCGGAGGAACTATGCAGCCGACCGCCACGGTGCTGGTCTACAGCAACAACTCCAACACCCGCGAGCAGGTGCGGCTGGCGACCGGGCGAAGGCCCGCTCCCGATGTTCCCGTGGTCGAGTTCCTGGAGTGTGCGACGCCGGCCGCCGTCATCAAGGAGCTGGACCGGGGCGGGATCGACGTCTGCGTCCTGGACGGCGAGGCCGTGCCCATGGGAGGCATGGGGGTGTGCCGGCAGATCAAGGACGAGGTGTTCAACTGCCCGCCGGTGCTCGTGCTGATCGGGCGGCCTCAGGATGCGTGGCTGGCCACCTGGAGTCGGGCGGATGCGGCTGTGACGTTGCCTGTGGAGCCTGTGGAGTTCGCGGCGGCGTTGGCTTCTCTGTTGCGGCGGAAGGCACTTCAGCAGAGCGCCTAGGAACTCGGGGGTGCGGGATCCTTGGCGGCTCCGGGTCCGTCGTGGCCTGTCGCGCAGTTGCCCGCGCCCCTCGGGGGCCCGCTGCCCCTCAGCCCGCGTCAAACGCTCAGGCCGTGTCACACGCTCTGTGGCCTCAGCTTCGCCGCGTCGTCCGGGCTCGGGCCGTCCGGTGTGCCGCCCACCAGGGCGCTGCCTGTGCGCCAGCTCTTCCAGGTGAGGTTCCAGTCGCCGAAGCCGTTGCCGAAGGGCTCCATGGTGTCGCCGTTGGAGTTGATGACCTTCACCACGTCGCCCTCGTGCACGGTGTTGAAGAACCACTCGGCGTTCCCGGTGCTCATGCCGGTGCAGCCGTGGCTGACGTTGGCGTAGCCCTGGGAGCCCACGGACCAGGGGGCGGCGTGGACGTACTCGCCGCTCCAGGTGAGGCGGGTGGCCCAGTAGACGGGCAGGTCGTAGGAGTCGGAGCTGCCCTCGGCGATGCCCACGGTGGCGCTGCGCATGCGTACGAAGGACTGCTTGCCCAGTACGACCTTGACGCCGTTGCGGGTCTCGAAGCCGGGCTTGCCGGTGGTGACGGGGACATCCCTGATGTCCTCGCCGTTCTTGTACACCGCCATGGAGTGCGCCGCGGCGTCGGTGACGGCGATGATCGTGTCGCCGATGGTGAGCTTCACCGGCTTGCTCCTGGTGCCCCACAGCCGGTCGCCGACCTTGATGCCGTCCAGGTTGCTGTGCACCTCGACGGTGGCGTGGGCGGGCCAGTAGTCCTTGGGCCGGTAGTGGAGTTCCTTGTCGTCCACCCAGTGCCAGGCGCCCTGCACGGCCGGTACGGAGTCCACCCGCAGCGCCCGCTCGACGACGGCGCGCTGTGCCTTGTCCTTGACGGGCTGGTCCAGTTGGGCGGTGACGGGCTGGCCGACGCCGTAGTCACCGGAGTCGGGCCCGAGCTTCACGCCCAGGCGCTTCTTGGCGGTGGGGATGCTGGTGTCGAAGGTGAGGACCTTGCGGCCCGGCGCCCCGTCCTCGTCCTCCGTGCTCACCCGGACCGTGTAGTGGGCGTTGGCGGCGAGCGGGGAGGTGCTGTGCCAGCGGGTGCCGTCGGCGGAGAGTTCGCCCGCCACGAAGCGGCCTGCGGCGTCCGTGGCCGTGACGTCCGTGATGCGGCCGTCGTCCTCGGCGGTGACCTCCAGGGGCTTGTCCGGGTCGGCCTTCTTCCCGTCCCCCGCGAGGCCGTTGAAGGAGAGCTGGTCCGTCGCGTCGTACGGCTTGTCGGTCAGCGGGTTGCCGCCGCCGCTGCAAGCGGTGCCGCCCGCGCCTAGGGCGATCACCAGCAGCGTGCAGCTGACGACGGTGCGGGTGCGCGGAGAGTGGGTCATGGCCATCACGCTATGGACGTTCGTCAAGGACGGCGCGCGGGGTAACCCGGACGAGGGAACGGTATTGGTGCAAAAGCGGGAGCCCGGACGCTCCTCACGGAGTGTCCGGGCTCCCGATGCGCTCTGCTCGTGCTACTGGGTGCGGTTCTCACCGCGGTAGTACTCGAAGACCCAGCCGTACAGGCCGATCACGATGATCGGCGCCGAGAAGTACAGCAGCCACCAGCCGATCGCGATCGACAGGAAGGCCAGCGCGCCACCGGTCCCGAGGGCGAGCGGCTGCCAGCTGTGCGGGCTGAAGAACCCGACCTCGCCGGCGTCGTCCGCGACGTCCGCCTCCTTGTTGTCCATGGCACCCACGTCGACCCGCTTGGCCGTGAAGCCCAGGTAGAAGCCGACCATGATGCACAGACCGAAGGTCAGGAAGAGCGCCGTGGTACCGGCCGGCTCCTTCGACCACACGCCATAGACCACCGCCGTGGCGAGGACGAAGAAGCTCAGCCACATGAACATCTTGCCCTGAACCTTCACTTGCCGGCCTCCTTGCCACCAGCCAGAGCCTTCTCACCGTGAGGCGCGTTCTCGAGCTGGTCGAGAGCGGCGATCTCAGGGTGATGCAGGTCGAACGCCGGGGATTCGCTGCGGATCCGCGGCAGGGTGAGGAAGTTGTGCCGCGGCGGCGGGCAGGACGTGGCCCACTCGAGCGAGCGGCCGTAGCCCCACGGGTCGTCGACCTCGACCTTCTTGCCGTACTTGGCCGTCTTCCACACGTTGTAGAGGAACGGCAGGATCGACAGGCCCAGCAGGAACGAGCTGATCGACGAGATCGTGTTCAGGGCGGTGAAGCCGTCGGCCGCGAGGTAGTCCGCGTAACGACGCGGCATGCCCTCGGCACCCAGCCAGTGCTGGACCAGGAAGGTGCCGTGGAAGCCGATGAACAGCGTCCAGAAGGTGATCTTGCCGAGGCGCTCGTCGAGCATCTTCCCGGTCATCTTCGGCCACCAGAAGTGGAAGCCGGAGAACATCGCGAAGACGACGGTGCCGAAGACCACGTAGTGGAAGTGCGCCACCACGAAGTACGAGTCCGAGACGTGGAAGTCCATCGGCGGCGAGGCCAGGATGACACCGGTCAGACCACCGAAGGTGAAGGTGACCAGGAAGCCGGTCGCCCAGAGCATCGGGGTCTCGAAGGACAGGGACCCCTTCCACATCGTTCCGATCCAGTTGAAGAACTTCACGCCGGTCGGTACGGCGATGAGGAACGTCATGAAGGAGAAGAACGGGAGCAGCACACCGCCGGTGACGTACATGTGGTGGGCCCACACGGTCACGGACAGACCGGCGATGGCGATCGTCGCGCCGATCAGGCCCATGTAGCCGAACATCGGCTTGCGGGAGAAGACCGGGATGACCTCGGAGATGATGCCGAAGAACGGCAGCGCGATGATGTACACCTCTGGATGGCCGAAGAACCAGAAGAGGTGTTGCCACAGCAACGCGCCGCCGTTGGCCGCGTCGAAGACATGCGCGCCGAATTTACGGTCCGCCTCCAGGGCGAACAGCGCAGCCGCGAGGACCGGGAAGGCGAGCAGGACCAGCACCGCGGTCAGCAGCACGTTCCACACGAAGATCGGCATGCGGAACATGGTCATGCCCGGCGCGCGCATGCAGATGATGGTGGTGATGAAGTTGACCGAGCCGAGGATCGTGCCGAAGCCGGAGAAGGCCAGACCCATGATCCACAGGTCGGCGCCGATGCCCGGCGAGTTGACCGCGCTGGACAGCGGGGAGTAGGCGAACCAGCCGAAGTCGGCCGCACCCTGGGGGGTGAGGAAGCCGCCCACCGCGATCGTCGAGCCGAACAGGTAGAGCCAGTAGGCGAACATGTTCAGCCGCGGGAACGCCACGTCGGGCGCGCCGATCTGCAGCGGCATGATCCAGTTCGTGAAGCCGGCGAACAGCGGCGTAGCGAACATCAGCAGCATGATCGTGCCGTGCATCGTGAACGCCTGGTTGAACTGCTCGTTCGACATGATCTGCAGACCGGGCCGGGCGAGCTCGGCGCGCATCAGCAGCGCCATCACGCCGCCGATCAGGAAGAACGCGAACGACGTGACGAGATAGAGCGTCCCGATCGTCTTGTGGTCAGTGGTGGTGAGCCACTTGATCACGACGTTGCCGGGCTGCTTGCGCCGGACCGGCAGTTCGTCCGCGTAGTGGGACTCTGCCGCGGCACCCTGGGGGTCGTTGAGGATGCTCACAGGTTGTTCGTCTCCCGGTTCTTCTCGTGGCTCGTCTGCGCGATGCCGGCGGGAACGTAACCGGTCTGCCCCTTCTTGGCGAGGTCCTTGAGGTGCTGCTCGTAGCGCTCGGGGGAGACGACCTTCACGTTGAACAGCATCCGGGAGTGGTCGACGCCGCAGAGCTCGGCGCACTTGCCCCTGAAGGTGCCTTCCCGGTTGGGAGTCACCTGGAAGGAGTTGGTGTGGCCCGGAACGACGTCCATCTTCATCAGGAACGGAATCACCCAGAAGTCATGGATGACGTCGCGCGAGGTGAGGACGAAGCGGACCGTCTCGCCCTTCGGCAGCCACAGCGTCGGACCCGGGTTGCCGGTCTGCGGGTTCTTCGTGGCGGGCGTACCGACGTCGTAGACACCGCCGGCGCTCGCCGGGAAGTCCTTCTTGAACCGGTCCGGAATGTTGTCCAGGTTCTTGTCGGTCTTCGCGTCACCGCTGACACCGGGCACGGGCTCGATGTAGTTGAAGGCCCAGCTCCACTGGAACGCCACGACGTTCACCGTGACCGCGGGCTTCTTGTCGGTGAGGCTGAGCAGCTTCGACTCGTCGCGGGCCGTGAAGTAGAACAGCACCGAGACGATGACGAGCGGAACCACGGTGTACAGCGCCTCGATCGGCATGTTGTACCGGGTCTGCGGAGGAACTTCGATCTTGGTGCGGCTGCGCCGGTGGAAGATCGTGCTCCAGATGATCAGGCCCCACACCAGCACGCCGGTGGCCAGAGCGGCAGCCCAGGAGCCCTGCCACAGGGAGAGGATCCGCGGAGCCTCTTCCGTTGTCGGGGTGGGGAATCCAAGGCGAGGGAAGTCCTTGGATGTGCAACCGGTTGCGGTCGCCAGGACCAGGCCCGCAGTCATTGCCTGCAGCAGCTTCCGCCGCATCGGGCGCCGCGGCGAGCGGTCGGAGCCGTTGGGACTCACGTAGCGCCTTCCCGAGAGTCTCGCCCGCGCGTATTGGCTGCGGCCTTCTCGCTGGTCGGTCGCCGCCCTGCGTCGGGCAGGGGTTTGGATGTTTATGCGGACCAAACCCTAGCCGACGCCCTCCGGGGGTTCGCGGGGAGGGGGGCCTAGTCACTCCGGGGGTTCGCTGGATTGGCGGCTGCGGGTTGTTTGTGGCCGGTCGTGCCCCGCGGCGGAGCCGTTGATGTCATCGCCCCGCGCCCCTGTAGGCCCGCTGCAGCCAGGGACGTCATAGCGTTTACGTATGCCCTATTTCGACGCCGCTTCCTCCGCTCCTCTCCATCCCGTCGCCCGTCAGGCGCTGTTGGCCTCTCTGGATGAGGGGTGGGCCGACCCCACACGGCTGTATCGGGAGGGTCGGCGGGCTCGGATGTTGCTGGATGCCGCTCGGGAGGCGGCCGCTGAGGCTGTGGGATGCCGTGCCGACGAGCTGGTTTTCGCCTCTTCCGGGACACGGGCCGTGCATGCCGGAATCGCGGGGGCGTTGGGCGGGCGTCACCGGATCGGGCGTCACCTGATCGTGTCGGCGGTCGAACACTCCTCGGTGCTCCATGCGGCGGACGCGCACGAGGCCGGCGGTGGGAGCGTCGCGCAGGTCGAGGTGGACCGGCAGGGCAGGGTGACGCCTGCGTCGTACGCCGACGCCCTCCGACCGGACACCGCGCTGGCCTGTCTTCAGTCGGCCAACCACGAGGTGGGGACCGAGCAGCCCGTGGCCGAAGTGGCGTCGGTGTGCCGGGAGTCCGGCGTGCCGCTGCTTGTGGATGCGGCGCAGTCGCTGGGGTGGGGGCCGGTGCAGGGCGACTGGTCGCTGCTCACGGCCAGTGCCCACAAGTGGGGCGGGCCCTCGGGGGTGGGGCTGCTCGTCGTACGAAAAGGTGTGCGGTTCGTGTCACAAGGGCCTGCGGACGAGCGGGAGTCGGGGCGGGCCGCCGGTTTCGAGAATCTGCCGGGGATCGTGGCGGCGGCCGCCTCGTTGCGGGCCGTGCGGGCGGAGGCGGAGCAGGAGGCGGTACGGCTGCGGGAGCTCACGGAGCGGATCCGGGTGCGTGTGCCGCGGTCGGTGCCGGACGTGGAGGTGGTCGGGGATCCGGAGCGGCGGCTGCCGGGGATCGTCACCTTCTCCTGTCTCTATGTCGACGGGGAGACCCTGCTGCACGAGCTGGACCGGGAGGGTTTCTCCGTTTCCTCCGGGTCCTCCTGCACCAGCAGCACGCTGACGCCCAGCCATGTACTGAAGGCGATGGGTGTGCTGAGTGAGGGGAATGTGAGGGTTTCGCTGCCCATGGGGACGCCGGAGGAGGACGTCGAGCGGTTCCTGGCGGTGCTGCCGGGGGCCGTGGCAGAGGTGCGCGAGAAGCTGGGGGCGCCGGTTGCGGCGGCGACCGTGCGGCAGGACGACGCCCTGGTCGTCGACGCCCTCGGCAGGCGCTGCCCGATCCCCGTCATCGAGCTCGCCAAGGTCATCGGGGACGTGCCGGTGGGCGGCACGGTGCGGGTCCTGTCCGACGACGAGGCGGCGCGGCTGGACATCCCGGCGTGGTGCGAGATGCGGGGCCAGGAGTATGTGGGTGAGGAGCCGGCGGACCGGGGCTCGGCCTATGTGGTCCGCCGGATCTCCTGACCGGGCGGCCGCCGGCTACGCCAGGTGCTTCTGGACCTCCACGGCGGCCTCATCGCCGTACGCCTTGGTGAAGCGCTCCATGAAGTGGACGCGGCGCAGCTGGTACTCCTGGGTGCCGACCGTCTCGATGACGAGGGTGGCGAGCATGCAGCCGACCTGCGCGGCGCGCTCCAGGGAGACCCCCCAGGCGAGGCCGGAGAGGAAGCCCGCACGGAAGGCGTCGCCGACGCCCGTGGGGTCGGCCTTGCGCTCCTCCTCCGCGCAGCCGACCTCGATCGGGTCCTCGCCGACGCGCTCGACGCGGACACCGCGGGAGCCGAGGGTGGTGACACGGTGGCCGACCTTGGCGAGGATCTCGGCGTCCGTCCAGCCCGTCTTGGACTCGATCAGGCCCTTCTCGTACTCGTTGGAGAAGAGGTACGTGGCGCCGTCCAGCAGTATCCGGATCTCGTCGCCGTTCATCCGGGCGATCTGCTGGGAGAAGTCGGCGGCGAAGGGGATCTGGCGGGAGCGGCACTCCTCGGTGTGCCGGAGCATCGCCTCCGGATCGTCGGCGCCGATCAGGACCAGGTCCAGGCCGCCGACGCGGTCCGCGACGGTCTTCAGTTCGATCTGGCGGGCCTCGCTCATGGCGCCCGTGTAGAAGGAGCCGATCTGGTTGTGGTCGGCGTCCGTGGTGCACACGAAGCGGGCGGTGTGCAGGGTCTCGGAGATACGGACCGAGTCGGTGTCGACGCCGTGCCGGTCCAGCCAGGCGCGGTACTCGTCGAAGTCGAAGCCGGCGGCGCCGACCAGGATCGGGTCCGTGCCGAGCTGGCCCATGCCGAACGCGATGTTCGCGCCGACGCCACCCCGGCGCACGTCGAGGTTGTCGACCAGGAAGGACAGCGAGACCGTGTGCAACTGGTCCGCGACGAGCTGGTCGGCGAAGCGGCCGGGGAAGGTCATGAGGTGGTCGGTGGCGATGGAGCCGGTGACTGCGATGCGCACGGCGGGGACTCTCTCCTGTGGGAGACGGGAGGGCGAATGGACAGTTCACGCTACCGGGTCGTAGCCGGGCTCTGAAGTGGCCAAAACTACCCGATAGTAGATCTTTCTCGGGCGGCTGCCGCGTGCATACGGTTCCGCTATGACGAACCTGAAGGTCCATGCCCCGGTCCCGGTCGACCTGGAAGGCGACCTTGCGTCGCTGCGCGGCGACTGTGCCCGGATGGTCCCCCACTGGGCCGCCCCCGACCGCATCACTTCCCGCCCGGTCTCCCCGTCACTCATCCACGGCGTGATCGTGCCGCCGAACTCGGCCCGCCTGCTGGACTCGATGTCGGACTACGGGGACTGAGTGCGGACTGACGGGGACTGAGTACGGACTACGGGCACTGAGTGCGGGTCCGTGGTCCGTCACGGCCCGGTGGCGCGGACCGGCGCATGTGAAGGGAACCGCGCGCTCCTCCGCTGCGTCCCATCGCCGTCCCCCGTGAGGGGGATGTGCGATACGACCCTCCAGCAGGCCGTTTTGACAGGGCCGGGTCAGGGTCACAGGACAGCTGCGCAGCCGAAGGAGCGATGCGGTGAACACCGAGCGACCCGACAACGACGCCCGGGACGAGGACGGTGGCGTCGGCGCCCCCGGCTCCGCGGAGGAGCAGGGTGCCGTGCGTGCCCGGACTCCGGGCGTGACGGAGGGCGACGCGGACGCTCCTGGGGAGGAAGCCGACGCGGAGAAGACCGGGGGCGCGGGTGAGGACGCCGAGGTCGGGGAAATCAGCGCGGGAGAGGAAAGCACCAGGGCCGGGGGGACAGCCCCGGCCGAGGAACCCACCCCGGCCGAGGGATCCGCCAAGACCGGAGAAACCACCGACGTCGGAGCGACCGCCCCAACCCAGGAACCCGCCCCGGCCGAGGGATCCGCCGGGGCCGAGGGATCCGCCGGGGCCGAGGAACCCACCACAGGCGAGGCGACCGCCGAGACCGGAGAGACCACCGCGGCCGGAGCGACCGCCCCGGTCAAGGAGACCGCGGTCGCCGAGCAGAGCGAGGCCGCCGAGGAGACCGAGGCCGCCGAGGTTCCGACTGCCGCCAACGCACCGACGGCCGCCAAGGCACCGACCGCGGCCGACGGTGTCACCGAGATTCCCGACGCCACCCCCGAGCCGGGCACGGAAGAGCCCCGTCCGGTCCGCCGCCGCTCCCTCCTGCTCATCGCCTCCGTCGCCGCTGCCGTGTTGCTGGTCGGAGGCGGCGGGGCGTACCTCGCCGCATCGGCCTCCGGCGGGTCCGGCGGTCGTACGAACGCATCGGCCTCCGGCGACGACACCACTCCCCCGCTGCTCGCGCTCGACGGTTACTCCGAGGGGGGTACGAACGGGATCGCGCCGGGGGAGCCCAACCCGTACGGCGTGCGGTACGAGGCCGACGGCACCCTGCCCGGCGGGCCGGACTCGGCGCCCGTGTACCGGGCCACCGGCCAGGTCACCAAGGACGAGGTGGCGCGGCTGGCCAAGGCCCTCGGGCTGGACGGCACGCCGGTGGCGCAGGGGCAGGCCTGGCAGGTCGGGCCGGCCAAGGACGGATCCGGGCCGAGCCTCGTGGTGGACAGGCAGGCGCCGGGGGCGTGGACGTTCCACCGGTACGCGGCCGGCACCGACGCCTGTCAGAGCGCCATCGCGTGCACGAAGGATCCCGCGAACCCGGCCGTCGACACGGTGAGCGAGGCCGCGGCGAGGAAGGCCGCTGCGCCGGTGCTGAAGGCGCTCGGCCAGGACGACGCGAAGGTGGACGCGAGCCAGGTCATGGGCGCCCAGCGGGTGGTGAACGCCAACCCCCTGGTCGGCGGGCTGCCCACGTACGGCTGGACGACCGGGCTGACCGTCGGCCCCCAGGGTGAAGTGGTCGGCGGCAGCGGGCAGTTGAAGGCGCCGGTGAAGGGCGACACGTACCCGGTGCTGGGCGCGCGGAAGACGCTGGACCTGATGAACTCGGCGCCCACGACCGACCACCGCATGGGCATCGGCGGCTGCGCCAGCCCCGTACCGATGAAGGACCGGCTGGAGGCGCCGTGCGGGCAGTCGGCGTCCGGGGCGGGCGCGACGCCGGCGAAGCAGACCGTCCCCGTGGACGGCGCGGTCTTCGGGCTGGCCGTGCATGCGGTGAACGGGCGGCGGGCGCTGGTGCCGTCCTGGCTGTTCCAGGTGAAGGGCGCGGGCGCGCAGGGCGGCTTCACGGTGACGTATCCGGCCGTCGACCCGAAGTACCTGGCCTCGAACTCGACGACGCCGTCCGGGGAACCCACCCCGTCGGCGACCACGTCGGGCGGCGGGCCGAGCTCGGCGCCCGCCACCCGTGACATCAAGGTGGACAGCTACACGGCCGACGGCAGGAACCTGACCGTGATCTTCACCGGTGGGGTGTGTGGCGACTACGACGCGAAGGCGAGCGAGAGCGCCGACAAGGTGACCGTCACGGTGACCGAGACACCGTGGAAGGACAAGGTCTGCATCATGATCGCCAAGCAGCTGACGCGGACCGTGCAGCTGGACAAGCCGCTCGGCGACCGGAAGGTCGTGGGCTCGGACGGCAAGGAGATCTCGCTGCCGAAGCCGGGGCCGCTGCGGCCGCAGGCGACGGCCGGGGTGCGGTAGCCCGCCGGACACACGAAGGCGGCGGCCCTGTCGGAGGGGGCCGCCGCCTTCGGTCTGTTCAGTTGTCCAGCAAGCCGACAGGGCTTAGCTGAAGGAGTCGCCGCAGGCGCAGGAGCCCGTCGCGTTCGGGTTGTCGATCGTGAAGCCCTGCTTCTCGATGGTGTCGACGAAGTCGATCGACGCGCCGCCCAGGTACGGGGCGCTCATGCGGTCGGTGACGACCTTGACGCCGCCGAAGTCCTTGACCACGTCTCCGTCGAGGGAGCGCTCGTCGAAGAACAGCTGGTAGCGCAGGCCGGAGCAGCCGCCGGGCTGAACGGCGACACGCAGGGCCAGGTCGTCACGGCCTTCCTGGTCGAGCAGGGCCTTGACCTTCGCCGCGGCGGCGTCGGACAGGATGATGCCGTCGGTGACGGTGCTGGTCTCGTCCGATACGGACATCTACATCTCTCCCGGGTTGTACGGAGACTGCTTGCCGACTGGTCCAACCGGCAAGGCCGCGGATTCATTCCGGGCCGGGCGCCTGTTTTCGGCGCCTCCTTCATGCTCGCACATGCGATGGCGAGCGGAAAACGGCTCATCGGGATTCATGTCACATCGACGTTATGACCATCGTCAAACTGACGTGAAGCGGGTTATGATAGATAGCGTCAGTTAGACGAGAAGCACGTCCGTAGAACCTCCCTCCGCAGAACCCCCAGCAGAATCCCGCAGAACAGAAAGGGTGCGTGTCGTGACCACCGCCCAGACCCCGGAGCTCGACGTACAGCCGACTCCTCTCGCCCTGCTGCTGCTCGGCCGCGAGGCCGACCCGAAGAGCGAGCGGGGCGTCGAGTGCCCCGGCGACCTGCCGTCCCCGTCCGACCCGGAGCTGGTGGCCCGCGCCCGCGCGGCCAAGGAGAAGCTCGGCGACAAGGTCTTCGTGCTCGGCCACCACTACCAGCGCGACGAGGTCATCCAGTTCGCCGACGTCACGGGTGACTCGTTCAAGCTGGCCCGGGACGCGGCGGCGCGTCCGGAGGCCGAGTACATCGTGTTCTGCGGTGTGCACTTCATGGCGGAGTCCGCGGACATCCTGACGTCCGACGACCAGAAGGTCGTCCTGCCGGACCTCGCGGCCGGGTGCTCGATGGCGGACATGGCCACGGCCGAGCAGGTCGCCGAGTGCTGGGACGTGCTGACCGAGGCCGGGATAGCCGAGCAGGTCGTGCCCGTCTCGTACATGAACTCCTCCGCGGACATCAAGGCGTTCACGGGCAAGCACGGCGGCACGATCTGCACGTCCTCGAACGCCAGGAAGGCGCTGGAGTGGGCCTTCGAGCAGGGCGAGAAGGTGCTCTTCCTGCCCGACCAGCACCTCGGCCGCAACACGGCAGTGCGGGACATGGGCATGTCCCTGGAGGACTGCGTCCTCTACAACCCGCACAAGCCGAACGGCGGGCTGACGGCCGAGCAGCTGCGCGACGCGAAGATGATCCTTTGGCGCGGCCACTGCTCGGTGCACGGCCGGTTCTCGCTGGAGTCGGTCGAGGACGTGCGCGCCCGCATCCCCGGCGTGAACGTCCTGGTGCACCCCGAGTGCAAGCACGAGGTGGTCGCCGCGGCGGACTACGTCGGCTCGACGGAGTACATCATCAAGGCCCTGGAGGCCGCGCCCGCCGGGTCCAAGTGGGCCATCGGCACGGAGCTCAATCTCGTACGACGGCTCGCGAACCGTTTCGCGCCCGAGGGCAAGGAGATCGTCTTCCTCGACAAGACGGTCTGCTTCTGCTCGACCATGAACCGCATCGACCTGCCCCACCTGGTCTGGACGCTGGAGTCCCTGGCCGAGGGCAACCTGGTCAACCGGATCGAGGTCGACAAGGAGACCGAGGCGTTCGCGAAGCTGGCGCTGGAGCGGATGCTGGCGCTGCCGTAAGCCTCGTTTCCCGGCCCGCCGTCACCCCGAGACGGGTTTCCGCTCGGGGTGCGCGGGGTCGAGGCTGAAGACGGTGCCGTCCGGGGTGACCGCGATCAGCGCACCGCCGTACGGCAGTACCCCGGACTTGACCACGTCGGCGCCCGCGAGCTGATCGGCGTGCGCGTCCGTCTGCCACAGCAGGGCGCCCTTGCGCGCGTCCAGGGCCGCGACCCGGCCGCTGGTGCTGACCAGGTACAGGGTGCGGGTGGCGGCGTCGTACACGGGTCGGCCCGAGCCCTCGGCGTCGGTCCGGGTCTGCCACAGCTCCTTGCCGCTCAGCGGGGACACGGCGCTCACCCGGCCGTTGGCCTCGGTGATCCACAGGGTGCCGGCGGCCAGCGTCACCGAGCCGTCGTACGTCTTCGCCAGCTTCGTGGTGGTGGCGGCGCCGGTGTCCGGGTCGACCAGCAGGATCCTGCCGAACTTCAGGTCCACGGGCCGCACCGGGCCGCTGCCGCTGCCGCCGCCCCCGACCACGAAGGCCTCCTTGCCGTTGACGACGCCGAGCATGCCGCTCAGGTTCGGGGTCTTCAGACGCTTCAGCACCGACCCGTCGGACCGGTCCAGCTTCAGGAGCACGGCGGCCCGGGTCTCGCTCTCCGGGAAGCAGTGCTCGTACAGGCCGGTGCCGATCGCCACGAACTGGCAGTAGGCGTCGGCGGGCAGCTGTACGCTCCACCGGTCGCCGCCGGTGCGCGGGTTGCGGGCCGTGACCAGCCGGCCGCCGGGGTCGGCGGTCAGGACGAGGTCGCCCGACAGGGTCAGGTCGATGCTCGTGTCGTTCATCCTGCGGGCCCACAGCTGGTTGCCGCTCGCCGTGTCGAGGGCGACGACGCTGACCGAGGTGGACTTGGCGTCGTTCGAGTAGACGGCCTGCCGGACGAGCATCGCGCCGTCCCGCACACCGAGGAGCGTGAAGTTGTTCAGCCCCGCGTCGGACCCGATGGACGCGCGCCAGACGGTCCTGCCGGTACGGCCGTCCAGTCGTACCGGCAGGATGTCGTTGCCCGCGCAGTAGACCGCGTCCGCGTACGTCCCGCAGGTGGCGTCGCCCGGTGCGCCGCTCCCCTTCCCCAGCGCCTTGACCTCGCCCCGCGGTGCCGGCTTGAACATCGTCGTCTGCCAGGGCTGCCAGCCGGTGGGGACCGCAGCCCATCGGGAGCCGGCGGAGGTCGCGGAGCTCGCCGTCCGGGGGGTGTCCGCGAAGCCCGGCCCGAGACGTATGTACCAGAGCAGGCCCAGGGCCACCGCGCCCACCGTGCCGGCCGTGACCAGCAGCGGGCGGGCACGGCGGCCCCACCTGCCGATACGGCGGATCCGTCCGGGGAGTTTCGTCATCGCCACCGGGTCGGCCCCGGAGGAGGTCTCCCCCACGGTCCGCAGCGCGTCCGCGCGCAGGGTCACCGTGAGCGGCTCGCCGGGGTCCGGTTCGGGCAGGGCGTCCGCGAACTCCTTCGCCAGCTCGTCGAGTCCGGGCCGGTCCGCGGCCTCCTTGGTCAGGCAGTGCTCCAGGACGGCGCGCAGCGGCTGCACCACACCGTCCAGGACAGGTGCCTCGTGGACGACCCGGAAGGCGGTCAGATAGGGGCTGTCGGCGTCGAAGGGCCCTCGCCCGGTGGCGCAGAACACCAGCAGCGCGCCGAGCGAGAAGACGTCCGAGGCGGGCTCGACCGTGCGGGCGTCGGTGAACTGCTCCGGGGACATGAACGGCGGGGTGCCGATCATCTGGCCGGTCTCGGTCAGGGTGTTGTGGTTCTCCACCGCGCGGGAGATGCCGAAGTCGATGACGCGGGGGCCGTCCTCGGCCATCAGCACGTTCGCCGGCTTGAGGTCCCGGTGGACCACCCCGGCCCGGTGGATGTCCCGCAGTGCCTCCACCAACCCGAGGGCCAGCCGCCGCAGTTCGGCGGGGCGGAGGGCGCCCTGCTCACGGATCCGGTCGGCGAGGGAGCGTCCGGGTACGTACTGGGTCGCCATCCAGGGCCGTAGCGCCTCGGGGTCGGCGTCCACGACCGGTGCGGTGAAGGCGCCGCTCACCTTGCGGACGGCCGCTATCTCCTGCCGGAACCGGGCGCGGAAGACGGCGTCCTCGGCGTGGTGTGCGTGCACCACCTTGACGGCGACCTCACGGCCCGACCGCGATCTGCCCCGGTAGACGATCCCCATGCCGCCGGACCCGAGCCGGTCCACCAGTCTGTACCCGCCGACCGACTTCGGGTCGTCCTTGCGCAGCGGCACGCCCGAATCCCCTTCCTTGCACGGCAGTTCGAGCCCACAGAATACGTAACGGAGACGGCTTCGACGGGTGGGGCGCCTCCTCGCGGTCCGGTCCGGTCCGTCGTGGTCGACACGCCAGTGCCGGCGCCCCGTGAACTCGCCCGCACAGCATGGTCGTTCACTTGTGCGATGAGCAATGAAAATCTGCGACCTCCACGAAATCCACGAAGGGGCTGACGTGCGGGCCGGTGCCCTGCGGCTGCGACCGGCAGATCTGGCGGCGTCCGGGCGGGGCGATCTGCGGGCGGTGGTCGGGGAGTTCCGGCGCAGTGAGGTGCTGGTGCCGGTGGTGGACGGCTCGCCGGTGTCGGCGGAGGGGGCCGGGATCCGGTGGTTGTTCGTGTTCACGGACGACGCGGCGCCGCCGCGGTTCGCGGAGGTGCGCGGTGAGGCGGTGCCCGAGCGGGTTGCGGTGTATGGGGCGTCGCTGCCGGATCAGGTGGTGCCGGAGGTGGGCGGGCCGGTGGGGATCGCGGTGGACGCGGGCGGTGCGGCGGGCCTGGTGCTGCCTCCGGCGGCGGGGATCGTGCCGGACGCGGTGGCCGTGGATGCGGCGGGGATAGCGGGGGCGAAGACATGAGCGGCGGCGGTTATGGATCTGCCTCTGATTTCGTCGCATGGGTCGGGCCCGCACGACCGTGCGGGCCCGACCCACGTGCCGGCTACACCCCCGCAGCCTCCAGTACCTCCGCCTCCTCGGGCTCCCGGGACTCACTCTTCGCCGCCCGCTTCTTGGCCCGTCGCTCCTTGCGGAGCTCCAGCATCGCGTAAAGCGTCGGGACCAGGAGGAGGGTGAGGAGCGTCGATGTGATCAAGCCGCCGATCACGACCACCGCCAGTGGCTGAGCGATGAAGCCGCCCTCGCCCGTGACGCCCAGGGCCATGGGGAGGAGGGCGAAGATCGTCGCCAGGGCCGTCATGAGGATCGGGCGGAGGCGGTGGCGGCCGCCTTCGACCACGGCTTCCACGACGCCGTAACCCTGCTTGCGGTACTGGTTGATCAGATCGATCAGCACGATCGCGTTCGTCACCACGATGCCGATGAGCATCAGCATGCCGATCATCGCGGGGACGCCCATCGGGGTGCCCGTGGCGACCAGCAGGCCGATCGCGCCCGTCGCCGCGAAGGGGATGGACACCAGGAGGATCAGGGGCTGAGCGAGCGAGCGGAACGTTGCCACCAGCAGCATGAAGACGATCGCGATCGCCGCCAGCATCGCCAGGCCCAGGTTCTTGAACGCGCTGTCCTGGTCGGACGTGACGCCGCCGATCTCGGCCGTGGCGCCCGCCGGGAGCTTCAGTGCCTTGATCTTGGACTGGAGCCTGGTGCTGACCGCGCCCGTGTTGTCGCCCGTCGGCTTCGCGGTGATGGCGGCGGCTCGCCGGCCGTCGATGCGGGTCATGGACACCGGGCCGTCGACCAGTTGCACCGTGGCGATGTCACCCAGCCTCACCGGGCCCAGCTGCAGGTTCTTCAGTTGGGCCAGCGTCGTCGCCGGGGTCGCCGACCTGACGACGACGTCGCGCTCGGTGTCGTCCAGGATCGCCTTGGCTGCCGTGGTGCCCTTCACCGCTTCGGCCACCGCCGCGCCCAGGGTCTGGTCGTTGAAACCGGCCGCCGCGGCGCGGGAGTCGGCCTTGACCGAGATGCGCGGCACGCTCTGCGCGAGGTCGCTGGTGACGTCCGTGACGTGGTCGAGGCCGGCCACTGCGGTGCGCACCTGCTCCGAGGCCCTGCGCAGGACGTTTCCGTCGGCCGCCTTCACCACGACGCTCAGGTCCTGGTTGCCGAAGCCGGCACCGGCCGAGACCGTCGTCGTGCCGATGCCGGAGAGCTTCTTCAGACCCGACTCGATGTCGCCCTGGACGTCCGTGGCCGACGCGTCGTCCTTCAGCATCACCTGGTACGACGCGTGGCTGGCTGCCGTGCTGCCGCCGAAGGCCGCCATGAAGCCGGACGAGCCGACCGTCACCTGGTAGTCCCTGACGCCCTTCACCGAGGAGAGCAGCCGCTCGACCTTCTTCGCCTGCTCGTCGGTCGCGGCCAGGCTGGTGCCCGGCTTCAACTCCTGCTTGACGGTGAGGACCTCCTGCTCGCCCTGGTCGAAGAAGTTGGTCTTCAGAAGGGGCGCCATACCGAAGGTGCCCACCAGGATCACGACCGCCAGCAGCACGCTGGTGAGGCGGCGACGGGTCGCGAAGCGCAGGACAGGGACGTAGAAGCGCTGGAGGCGGCTCTTCGCCTCCTTCAGCTCGGCCTTGCGGCGGGTCTCTTCCGCGTCCTGCGGTGTGCCCTTCGGGGCGCGCAGGAACCAGTACGACAGGACCGGGACGACCGTCAGGGACACGACGAGCGACGCCAGCAGGGCCGCCGTCACCGTCAGGCTGAACGGGCCGAACAGCTGGCCCACCATGCCGCCGACCAGGCCGATCGGCAGGAAGACGGCGACCGTGGTGAGGGTCGAGGACGTCACCGCGCCGGCCACCTCGCGGACGGCGTTCAGGATCGCCGCCTGGCGCTCCTCGCCGTAGCCGAGGTGCCGCTTGATGTTCTCCAGGACCACGATCGAGTCGTCGACGACCCGGCCGATGGCGATCGTCAGGGCGCCGAGCGTCAGCATGTTGAGCGAGAGGTCGCGCGTCCACAGGACGATCAGGGCCAGGACGACGGAGAGCGGAATGCTCACCGCCGTGACCAGGGTCGAGCGGACCGAGGCCAGGAAGACCAGGATCACGAGGACCGCGAAGAGCAGGCCGAGCCCGCCCTCGGTGGTCAGGCCGCTGATGGCCTTCGAGACCGCGGGGCCCTGGTCGCTGACGACCGTGATCTTCGTGCCGGAGCCCAGGTCCTTGCGGAGGGCCGGAAGTCTGTCCTTGACCGCGTTCGAGATGGCGACCGCGCTGCCGTCGTGGTCCATGGTGACCGTGACGGCGAGGGAGGGCTTGCCGTCGGTGCGGGTGATGGAGTCGGCGGGGGCCTGCTGCTGCGTGACGGTGGCCACGTCGCCCAGGCGGACCGGCTGTACCCGCTGCTTGACCGGGGCCGAAGCGACCTGGCCCGTGACCATCAGATCCTTGATCTGGGCGAGCGAGGTGTAGCCGCCGCCGACCTGGATGGTGCGGTTGCTGCCGCCCTCGTCGAAGGAGCCGGCCGGGACGGTCACGCCGCCCGCCTGCAGGGCCTGGGAGACCGCCTGCGTGGTCAGGCCCGTCTTCGCCAGCTTCCTGTCGTCCGGCGTGACGGTGACCTGCAGGTCCCGTACGCCGTCGACCGCGACCCGGCCCACGCCGTCGATGTTTTTGAGGTCCGGCACGACGGTGTCGTCGAGCTGGTCGGCGAGGGCCTGCTGGTCCTTGCCGGAGGTGACGGCGAGGACGACGGTCGGCATGTCGTCGGTGGAACCGGCGACGACCTGTGGGTCGATGCCGTCCGGGAGCTGGGCGCGGGACCGGTTGACGGCCTGCTGGACGTCGGCGACGAGCTGCTTGGTGTCGTTGCCGTAGTCGAAGGACGCCATGATCACGGCGTTGCCCTCACTGGCCGTGGAGGTGACACCCGAAACGCCGTCCACGGCATCGAGGTTGTTCTCGATGGGCTCCACGACCTGCTTCTCGACGACGTCCGGGGACGCGCCCTGGTACGGCGCGAGGACGGACACCACGGGCAGCTCGATGGAGGGCAGCAGCTGCTGCTTGAGCTGGGGTATCGCGATCGCCCCGAAAGCGAGCGCGATGACGGACACCAGCCCGATCAGGGCACGTTGCGCGAGGCTGAATCTGGACAGCCAGGACATGGGTCAGGGGTCTCTCTTCTGTAAGCAGCAGATGAGCGGCAGATGAGCGGCACAAGGGCGGCGAAGGGGCAGACAAGGCAAACGCCGGCGCACAGGTGAGCGCCCGCCCCTTCACCCTGAGCCATCGACGGGCGCTGATCCGTAGGCCCCAGGTCCATTTCCTTATGCGGCGCATACTCCGGCCGCAGTACGGCCGCCTTGAGCTCACTCCACCCTTGGGCGTACCAGCCCGGACTCGTACGCGATCACGACCAGTTGCGCCCGGTCGCGAGCGCCCAGCTTGGCCATGGCCCGGTTGACGTGGGTCTTCACCGTGAGCGGGCTGACCTCCAGGCGTTCGGCTATCTCGTCGTTGGAGTGGCCGCCGGCGACCTGGACCAGGACCTCGCGCTCGCGCACGGTGAGCGCCTCCAGGCGTTCGGTACGGGCGGGGTCGCGGCCGTCGTCCGCGTCGCCCTGGGCGAGGAAGCGGGCGATCAGGCCCTTGGTGGCGGCCGGGGAGAGCAGGGCCTCGCCGCCGGCCGCGATCCGGATCGCGGTCAGCAGCTCCTCCGGCTCGCTGCCCTTGCCGAGGAAGCCGGATGCGCCCGCCCTCAGGGACTGCACGACGTAGTCGTCGACCTCGAAGGTGGTGAGGATGACGATGCGGACGTGGGCGAGGGCGGGGTCGGTGCTGATCATGCGGGTGGCGGCGAGGCCGTCGGTGCCGGGCATACGGATGTCCATCAGCACGACGTCGGCCCGCTCCTCCTTGGCCAGCCGTACCGCCTGAGCGCCGTCGGACGCCTCGCCGACGACCTCCATGTCGGGCTCGGAGTCGACGAGTACGCGGAAGGCGCTGCGCAGCAGCGCCTGGTCGTCGGCGAGCAGGACGCGGATGGTCATGCGGTTCCCCCCGGAGTGGCCGTACGGGTCTTGACCGGCAGGATCGCATGGACGCGGAAACCGCCGCCGTAGCGGGGGCCGGTGGTGAGGGTGCCGCGCAGAGCGGTGACGCGCTCGCGCATGCCGAGCAGGCCGTGGCCGCCGCCGCTCTCGGAGGCGTCGTCCTCGCCGGAGCCGTTGTCGAGGACGGTGATCTCCACGTTCGGGCCGACGCGTACGACGCTGACCTCGGCCTTCGCCTCCGTACCGGCGTGTTTCTGGACGTTGGTGAGGGCTTCCTGGATGACGCGGTACGCGGCCAGGCCGACGGCGGCGGGGAGGGTGGTGCCGTTGTCGGCGCGGGCCACCTCGACATGCAGACCGGCGCTGCGGAAGGTGCCGACGAGTTCGTCGAGGCGGTCCAGGCCGGGGGCGGGTTCGGTGGGGGCCTCGGGGTCGCCGGACTGGCGCAACAGGCCGACCGTGGCGCGGAGTTCGTTCAGTGCGGAGCGGCTGGCCTCACGGACGTGGGCGAGGGCCTCCTTGGCCTGGTCGGGGCGCTTGTCCATGACGTGCGCGGCGACGCCCGCCTGGACGTTGACCAGGGCGATGTGGTGGGCGACGACGTCGTGCAGGTCGCGGGCGATACGGAGGCGTTCCTCGGCGACCCGGCGGCGGGCCTCCTCCTCACGGGTGCGTTCGGCTCGCTCGGCGCGTTCGCGGATGGCCTGGACGAAGGCGCGGCGGCTGCGGACGGCGTCGCCCGCGGTGGCTCCGATGCCGGTCCAGGCGAAGATGGCGAGGTTCTCCTGGGCGTACCACGGCAGGGGCCCGAACAGCATGGACGCGCCGGTGAGGACCGTCATCGTGAGCAGGCCGAGGCGCCAGGTGGTGGGGCGGTCGGTGCTGGCGGCGACGGTGAAGAGGGCGATGACCGCGGACATCGCGACGGGGGCGCGGGGGTCGCCGACGACGCACTCGACGAGGGAGACGGTGCCGGTGAGGGCGAGGACCGTTCGGGGAGCGCGGCGGCGGAATACCAGCGCGAGGGCGCCGAGGACCATCAGCACGAGGGCGAGGGCGTCGGGGGTGCGGACGCCCCAGGTGACGCCGTTCCTGCCGTGCGGGTCCACGAAGGAGCCGGCCACCATGCAGACCAGTACGCCGGCCGCCAGGCTCGCGTCCAGTGCGAGGGGGTGCGCCTTCAGGCGACATCTTGTGCGTTCCAGCTTGCCGCTCACGTTTGAACAGTACGGGGCGGTTGTCCCGGCCGGAACTGGTGGTGGGTGCACGCTGCCGTGCCGGTGCCGGGGGCTGCCGCCCCCAGACCCCCGCTTCGGCCCTGAGGGGCCTCGTCCTCAAACGCCGGACGAGCTGAAAGACGCGGACCGGCGGCGAGAACGCTCCGCCCCCGGCGGGCGGGTGGGGGATCGGGATGGCAGTCCCTGGTGCTCAAACGCCGGACAGGCTGACGGACGCGGCCCGACGCCACAAAGGCGCCGCCCGGCGGAAGGAAGCAGACCCGTGACCGGCGGAGCCGTCAGCCCGGGATCAAGCCGTCGTCCCTCAGCAGATCCCGGACCTCCTCCAAGGTGGCGTCCTGAGACGGCAGGATCAGCTCCGACGGTTCCAGGGAGTCGTCCGGCAGCGGGGCGCCCAGTTCGCGGACCTTGGCCAGGAGGGCCTCCAGGGTGCGGCGGAAGCCGGGGCCGTCGCCCTTCTCCATTTCCTGCAGGAGTACGTCGTCGAGCTTGTTGAGTTCGGTGAGGTGGCTGTCCGCCAGCCTCACCTGCCCCTCCCCCATGATCCGTACGATCATGTCGCCCATGTAGGCCTCCTAGGCGTGGCCCCTACTGCTTGTCGAAGCGTGGGGTGTCCTGCGGCTGCTGCTGGGACTGAGACTGCCCTGTGCCGCCCTCGATCGCCTGCTGGGACGAGCCTCCGGCCAGCTCCGCCTTCATGCGCTGCAGTTCAAGCTCCACGTCCGAGCCACCGGAGATCCGGTCCAGCTCGGCCTGGATCTCGTCCTTGTGCATGCCGGACTGGTCGTCCAGGGCACCCGAGGCGAGGAGCTCGTCGATCGCGCCGGCGCGGGCCTGGAGCTGGGCGGTCTTGTCCTCGGCGCGCTGGATCGCCAGGCCCACGTCGCCCATTTCCTCCGAGATTCCGGAGAAGGCCTCGCCGATGCGGGTCTGCGCCTGGGCGGCCGTGTACGTCGCCTTGATCGTCTCCTTCTTCGTACGGAAGGCGTCGACCTTGGCCTGGAGCCGCTGGGCCGCCAGGGTGAGCTTCTCCTCCTCGCCCTGGAGCGTCGCGTGCTGCGTCTCGAGATCGGTGACCTGCTGCTGGAGCGCGGCGCGGCGGGACAGCGCCTCGCGGGCGAGGTCCTCACGGCCGAGCGCGAGCGCCTTGCGGCCCTGGTCCTCCAGCTTGGTGGACTGGCCCTGCAGCTGGTTCAGCTGGAGTTCCAGGCGCTTGCGGGACGTCGCCACGTCGGCGACGCCCCGGCGCACCTTCTGAAGCAGCTCCAGCTGCTTCTGGTACGAGTAATCGAGGGTTTCGCGCGGGTCCTCGGCCCGGTCAAGGGCCTTGTTCGCCTTCGCGCGGAAGATCATCCCCATACGCTTCATGACACCGCTCATGGGCTTCGCGCGCCCCCTTCTGACGGACTTCCAGCTCCAGCTCTGCGACAGAACCCACAGTACGGGCCCTGCATCCATTGACGCACTGTTCGGGGACGGATGTGCTCATCCCCAAGGACGACTGCAACCGCTCCCGCTCCGGCGTAGGGAGTAGGTGTCCCCCCAAGGAGACCCCCGTGGACCCCGGGGCCGGAAGCATGTGCAACGTCCCCTCTGTCCCTTACATGACGACTGGCGTTGCCGGATCGTTCCCCGCGGGGCTGGGGTCCAACCCCGGCCACCCCGTACCCTTGGGTTTTGTGTTCCGTAGCCGTGCCAAGGAAGAGAAGGCAGCCGTCGCCGCCAAGGCGTCGCTGACCGACTCCAAGCAGCCCCGTGACCCGCAGGCCAAGAAGGGTCGGCCCACGCCCAAGCGCAGTGAGGCCCAGTCCCAGCGCCGCAGCGTCGCCAACACCTCGATGACCCGCAAGGACGCCTCCAAGCGCCAGCGCGACGAGCGCCGTGCGCAGCTGGAGCGGCAGCGCCAGGCGCTGGCCGGCGGTGACGAGCGGTATCTGCCCGCCCGTGACAAGGGCCCGGTGCGGAAGTTCGCCCGCGACTGGATCGACTCGCGGTTGAACGTGGCGGAGTTCTTCCTGCCCATGGCCGTGGTCATCCTCGTGCTGAGCGTGGTGCGGGTGGGCGCGCTGCAGAGCATCGCGCTGCTGCTGTGGCTCGTCGTGATCGTGCTGATCGTGCTCGACGCGGTCGTCAGCGCCTTCCGGCTGAAGAAGGCGCTCGCCGAGCGCTTCCCGGAGCAGAACACGAAGGGCGCCACCCGGTACGCCCTGATGCGCTCCCTCCAGATGCGCCGGCTCCGGCTGCCGAAGCCGCAGGTCAAGCGCGGAGAGCGGCCCTGAGCACTACGTCGTTCTCCGGGGGCGCGGCGGATTCCTGGCTGGCGAAGCTGGGTGGGCTGCGGAACGCCGTACGACAGGAGCTGGTGGCCCGGCAGCTCGACGAGCAGATAGCGGGTCGGTTCCCGGTCGGGCAGCGGCTGCGGGTGCTCGATGTCGGCATGGGCCAGGGCACGCAGGCGCTGCGGCTGGCGCGCGCGGGGCATCAGGTCACCGGGCTGGAGCAGGACTCCACGATGGTCGCAGTCGCGCGCGAGGCCCTTTCCGTCGAGCCCGAGGGCATCCGGGAGCGGGTGCGGATCATCGAGGGTGACGGCCGGGACACCGGGGTGCACTTCCTGCCGGGCAGCTTCGACGTGGTGCTGTGCCACGGCGTGCTGATGTACGTCGAGCAGCCGGATCCGCTGCTGGCCGGGCTGGCCCGGATGCTCGCCCAGGGCGGGCTGCTGTCACTGCTCGTCCGCAACGGCGACGCGCTGGCGATGCGGCCGGGACTGTCCGGCGACTGGGCCGACGCGCTGGACGCCTTCGACACCGTGTCGTACACGAACCGGCTGGGGCTCGACGTGCGGGCCGACCGGCTGGAGGTGCTGACGGCGACGCTCGCCGGGATCGCCGCGCCGCTGCACGCCTGGTACGGGGTGCGGGTGTTCACTGACACCGCGGCGGACGGGGCGGAGATCCCGGCCGACGTGGAGACCCTGCTCGCGGTCGAAGAGCGGGCCGGGCGGACGGACCCGTACCGGGGGGTGGCGGCTTTGCTGCACCTGTGCGGGGTGCGCGGCTGAGTGCCGCGGGCTGTGCCTGTGTGCTGCTCCGCCGCGCTGGGCCGCTTTTCGTCTGCGGCGCAGTTGTGGCTGGTCGCGCAGTTCCCCGCGCCCGTGAAGGGCTTCCGAACCGCACCGGATCTCGGCGAGGGCGCTTGGCGCAGGCCGCCGCCCGTTCGGGCGCCTATCGCAAGCCGGGCGTTCATCCCGAAGTGAGACTCGGGGCATGGACGTCACCCGTTCCCGTGCCCTTCGTCTGCTCGGCGTCGCCGCGCTCTGCTGTGCGCTCGCGCCCGTCGCGGGCTGCTCCGGTGGCGGTTCCTCCGGCGAGCAGGAGAAGACGACCGCACAGGCAGCGCAGCCCGCGCAGGCCGTCGCTCCCATGTCGGGCAACGACCTGCAGAACGCCTACCAGAGGGTGATCAAGGACGTTCTGCCGTCGGTCGTGCAGATCCAGGCCGGCAGCGATCTGGGGTCGGGGATCGTGTACGACGACAAGGGCAGCATCGTCACCAACGCGCATGTCGTCGGGGACTCGAAGACCTTCAAGGTGACGACCGTCAACAGCGAGGACGTGCTGACCGCCGGGCTCGTCTACTCGTACCCGGACCAGGACCTCGCCGTCATCAAGCTGGACAAGGTGCCGAGCGGGCTGAAGGCGGCCGCCTTCGCGGACTCCTCGAAGGCGCAGGTCGGGCAGATCGTGCTGGCGATGGGCTCGCCGCTCGGGCTGTCGTCCAGCGTGACGCAGGGCATCGTGTCGGCGACCGGGCGGACCGTGAGCGAGGGCCGTACCGACGGGGGCACGGGCGCGACCATCGCCAACATGGTGCAGACGTCCGCGGCCATCAACCCGGGCAACAGCGGCGGCGCCCTCGTCAACCTCGACGGGCAGGTCATCGGCATCCCCACGCTGGCCGCCACCGACCCCGCCCTCGGCAACGGCGCGGCCCCGGGGATCGGGTTCGCGATCCCCTCGTCGATGGTGAGGACGGTCGCCGACCAGATCATCAGGAGCGGCAAGGTGACCGACTCGGGGCGGGCCGCGCTCGGCATCACCGGCCGTACGGTCGTCGACAGCGGTTACCAGGCCGCGGGGGTCGCCGTGGTCGCCGTGAAGAGCGGCGGGGCGGCCGACAAGGCGGGCATCGTGGCCGGGGACGTCATCACCGGGCTGGGCGACACGGCCGTCACCACCATCACGTCCCTGGCCGAGGCACTGGCGGCGCAGAAGCCGGGTGACAGGACGTCGGTGACGTTCACCCGGAACGGGGGTCAGAAGAAGGTCGAAGTGACGCTGGGCGAGCAGTGAGACGAGGGGGGAGGGGGCGGCCGGATCACGGCCGCCCCCTCCCCCCTTCCATACCGCCCGCGTCCGTACCGCCTACGCCTCTTCGGCGTGCAGGCTCATCGGCCCGTAGATCTCCGCCGAGTCCTCGAACAGCCGCACCTGGTCGGCGCCGCCGTCCTGCAGGGCCTTCCAGTGCTCCCCGATCCAGGACTCCGCGTCCCCCTGCGTGGTGAACTCCTCGGGCTGGACCGCGGGCTGGACCTCCGCCCCGTCGGTCTTCTCGAACCGCCACGTCCATGACGCCATGTACGCCTCCCGTGTCTGAAGCACCTGCAGAGCAGGAGGCGGATCTTGGTCCGCCTCCTGCCAGAAGCCTAGTCGGATGGGCGGCACCTGCGCAGACACGCGAAAATCACTTCCGTGGAAGTGACTCTGCTCGGCACCGGTGCCCCCGCGGGCCTGCCCCGCCCCGACTGTCCCTGCGCCGTCTGCGCGACCGCCCTCGGGGCGGACGCCCGTGCGGCGACCGCGGTGCTCGTGGACGGGACCCTGCTGCTAGATCTGACGCCGGGCGCGGCGTTCGCGGCGGCGCGGTCCGGGCATTCGCTCGGCGGCGTACGGCAGGTGCTGTTGTCGCATCCGCACGCCGGGCCCGTGGTCGAGGTGCCGGCCGGGCTGCCGCAGCCCGGGCGGGTGCCGGACGGGCGGGAGTCGGCGCTGCTGACGGGGCATCGGGTGCGGGCGGTGGCGATGGACGGGCCGGGCACGGGGTACGCGGTGACCGGTCCGACCGGGCAGCGGCTGCTGTATCTGCCGCCGGGGGGTGCGCCGGCCGGGCTGGACCACAACGGGGCCGTGGTCTGTGACATGGTGCTGGCCGATGTCGTGGGGCGGCCGGACGCGCTGGCCAGGCTGCGGGCGGTCGGCGCCGTCGGCCCGACCACGGATGTCGTCGCCGTCCATCTCGACCACGACGTGCCGCCGGGGCCCGAGTTGCGGCGGCGACTCGCCGCCGCGGGGGCGCGGGCCGTGCCGGACGGGGCGACGCTGACGGTGGGGGTGTACGAGGACGTGCCGGACGTGCCGCGGCGGACGCTGGTGCTGGGCGGGGCACGGTCCGGGAAGTCGGTGGAGGCCGAACGGCGCCTGGAGGCCTTTCCGGAGGTGCTGTACGTGGCGACGGGCGGCTCGCGGAACGGGGACACGGAGTGGGCGTCCCGGGTGGCCGTCCACCGGGAGCGGCGGCCGGGGTCCTGGCGGACGGCCGAGACCTGCGATCTGGTGCCGCTGCTGGCGGCCGACGGCCCGCCGCTGCTCGTCGACTGTCTGTCGCTGTGGCTGACGGACGCGATGGACTCTGTCGGCGCGTGGGACGACGTGGAGTGGGCCGACGGCGGGGAACGGGCCCTGCGGGAGCGGGTGCGGGAGCTGACGGACGCGGTGCGGGCAACCCGGCGGACCGTGGTCGCCGTGTCCAACGAGGTCGGCTCGGGGATCGTGCCGGCCACCGCTTCCGGGCGCCGGTACCGCGACGAACTCGGGCGGCTGAACGCGGCGTTCGCCGGGGAGTGCGAGCAGGTGGTGCTGGTGGTGGCGGGGCAGGCGCTGGTGCTACGGGGCTGACCTCGCCGCGCGTCCGATGCGGCGCGCGACGAGGCGGTGGGTGTACGGGAACTCGCCGAGGAGGTGGCGGCTCGTCGCGACGACCGGGCAGTTCCAGGAGTCGAGTTGGGCCCGCAGGGCGTTCGACCGGGTTGCCGGAGCCTCCACGAGCAGCAGGCCGCCTCGGCGGACGAGCGTGAGGGCCGCGCGGAGTTCGGCGCGGAGGTCCGGGACGGGTGAGCGGTCCTGGAGGAGTGTGACGACGTCGTAGCGGGCGCGCAGGATCGTGGTGATGTGCGGGTCCGTCACGTGTCCCACGAAGGCCTCCTCGACGCGCTCGGCGTGGCAGGCGTACGACACGCGCGGGGTGGGGTCGAGGCCGTCGAAGGAGGTGTAGGGGAAGAGTTCGCGTGCCGCCCCGGGGAAGTGGGCGTCGCCCGTGCCCACGTCCAGCCAGCTCTCCGGTTCGGGCAGGAGCCGCAGGACCGCGCGGGCCGTCGAGTGGTACCGGCGCCGCTCACGAGCGCTGACGTGGGTGCTCAGGGCTGTCATGGCGGCTCCCGGAGGCGTAGGACAATCCGCTGCAAAACGGAACGTATGGGATCCATATCCCGGGAGCAAAGACGTCACGCACGCGTGGTGACCATGTGGCGCTGTCCCGTTCGACCGGTGCCGGTACTGTTCGGCGAATGAGCTCGCTTAATCTCGACGACTTCACCGATCTGATCGAGCGCCCCGACGGCGGGGTGCGGCGCGACGCCGAGGCGCGCAGGGAGCGTCAGATCGTGCCGCCCGGGTCGCTGGGCCGCCTCGACGACCTGGGTGAGTGGCTGTCGGCGGCACAGTCCGCCGTGCCGGTGCGGCCGATCGAACGGCCCCGGGTGGTGCTCTTCGCCGGTGACCACGCAGTCGCCGAACTGGGCGTCTCGGCAAGGCCCGCGGGGACCGCCGACCAGCTGGTGCGGGAGGTCCTGGAGGGCGGCCGGCCGGTGTCGGTGCTCGCCCGGCGGCTGGGTGTCCCGGTGCGGATCGTCGACATGGCGCTGGACTGCGACCCCGACACACTCCCCGACGAGGTCGTACGGCACCGGGTGCGGCGCGGCAGCGGACGTATCGACCGCGAGGACGCGCTGACGGCCGAGGAGGCCGAGGCCGCGTTCCGCGCCGGTGTCGCGGTGGCCGACGAGGAGGCCGACTCCGGTACGGATCTGGTGGTGCTCGGCGATGTGAGCGTGGGCGGGACGACCGCGGCGGGTGTGCTGATCGCCGCGCTGTGCGGGACCGACGCCTCCGTCGTCACCGGTCGGGGTGGGCTCGCCATCGACGACCTGGCCTGGATGCGCAAGTGCGGGGCGATCCGGGACGCGCTGCGCCGGGCCCGTCCGGTGCTGGGCGACCAGCTGCAGCTGCTGGCCACTGTGGGCGGGGCCGACCTCGCCGCGATCACGGGCTTTCTGCTGCAGAGCGCGGTGCGGAAGATGCCGGTGGTCCTGGACGGGGTCGTGACGGCCGCCTGCGCCCTGGTGGGGCAGCGGATCGCGTTCCGGGCGCCGGACTGGTGGCTGGCCGCGCACGACAGCGGGGAGCCGGGACAGGCGAAGGCGCTGGACCGGATGGCGCTGGAGCCGCTGCTCTCGCACGGGGTCACCGTGGGTGAGGGTGCGGGGGCGCTGCTGGCGCTGCCGCTGGTGCAGGCCGCCGCGGCGCTGGCCGCTGAGCTGCCGGAGAAGCCGCAGGTCTCCGGGGTACCTGAGAAGGATGAACCCAAGGATGAATCCGCGGCTGACGTCGACACGAAGGAGGAGACCGAGTAGGCCGCAGGAGGGGCCGAAAGTCGACAGAACCGCAGACAAAAGGTGGATGGGTTCATCAAGACATCGCCCATATGATCCTCACTCATGGGAGATGCCCGAATTGCCTCGCGGCGAGCCGCCGCATTCGCCGTCTGGTATTTGCGGGCCGTCGCGTTCGTGAATTTCCTCAGTGCCGTCTGGGTCTCTCTGGGGCAGGACGTGCGGCGACACAACCAGGAGAACTTCTTCACCCCCTATCTACTCACCGCCGGCTTCGCCTCCGGGGTGTTCACGGCGTTCCTCGCCATCACCATGCGGCGCCGCAAACGCGCCGCATGGATCCTCAACCTCGCCCTGGCCGGCTCGTTCCTCACGCTGTTCGCCTTCGCGATGACGTTCCCCGAGATCCGGCAGTACGCCCAGAACTGGATCTCGCTCGCCCTCACCGCCGCCTTCGTCGCCGCGCTGCTGGCCGGGCGGCGGGAGTTCTACGCGAAGGGCGACCGCTCGAACCCCAGGCTCGCCGCCGCCGTCGCGGTGGGCGGCACCCTGGTCGCCTCGCTGCTCGCCGCGCTGCTGGTGACGGTCACCAACCAGGCACCGGACGCGGCCAGTTCGACGTTCCTGGAGCGCTGGCGCTACGGCACCCTGCGGCTCGTCTCCGTCGCCGTCGACGAGTCCCGCTTCCCCGGGATCGACGCACCGAACTGGGTCAACGTCGCCATCAACGTGCTCAGCACGATCCTCGTCCTCGCCGTCTTCTACGCCGCCTTCCGCTCCCGGAGGGCCGTCGACCCGCTCACCGAGGACGACGAGAAGCGGCTGCGGGAGCTGCTGGAGCGGCAGGGCGAGCGGGACTCGCTCGGTTACTTCGCGCTGCGGCGGGAGAAGAGCGTCGTGTGGTCGCCGACCTGCAAGGCGGCCGTCGCGTACCGGGTCGTCGGGGGCGTCTCGCTGGCGTCCGGTGATCCGATCGGCGACCCGGAGGCCTGGCCGGGCGCCATCGAGCCGTGGCTCGCCGAGGCACGCGCGCACGGATGGATCCCGGCCGTGATGGGGGCGAGCGAGGAGGCCGGGACGGTGTACGCGCGGCACGGCCTGGACGCCCTGGAACTCGGCGACGAGGCCCTGGTGGAGGTCGCCGACTTCACCCTCGACGGACGGGCCATGCGCACCGTGCGGCAGGCGTACAACCGGGTGAAGCGGGCTGGGTACACGGTACGTATCCGGCGGCACGAGGATATTCCGGACGAGGAGATGGCGTATCTGCTGAAGCGGGCCGACGACTGGCGCGACGGGGCCACCGAGCGCGGGTTCAGCATGGCGCTGGGGCGGCTCGGCGACCCGGAGGACGGGCGGTGCGTGATGCTCGAATGCACCGACGGCGACGGCGGGTTGAGAGCGCTGCTGTCCTTCGTGCCGTGGGGTCCGCACGGGCTCTCCCTGGACCTGATGCGGCGGGACCGCGACTCCGACAACGGCCTGATGGAGTTCATGGTCATCGAGCTGCTGCGGCGCGCCCGAGAGATCGAGATCACGCAGGTCTCGCTCAACTTCGCGATGTTCCGTTCGGTCTTCGAACGTGGTGCACGCCTCGGCGCCGGGCCGGTGCTGAGGCTGTGGCGCTCGCTCCTCAGCTTCTTCTCGCGCTGGTGGCAGATCGAGTCGCTGTACCGCGCCAACGCCAAGTACCGGCCCATCTGGGAGCCGCGGTTCCTGCTCTTCGAGAAGAGCGCGGACCTGCCGCGCATCGGCATCGCATCCGCCCGCGCGGAGGGGTTCCTCGAGGCACCCGGCATGCCGAAGTGGCTGTACCGCAAGCACCTGGAGACGCACAGATGAGGATCGCCGGATGAACAGGCTCGCCCGCTGGGCCCGTGCCGAATGGGGATTCCTGTACGTCACGGTGCGTGAGCCGCTGCTGAAGCGGCGCTGGCGGGCGATCCCGATGACTCTCGGGGCGGTGGTGCTGACGGCGGCCATACAGCTCGTGCAGAACCAGTCGTGGGGCTACCGGTTCGTGGAGAACACCGGGGGCGTGCGCGCCGAGGACCCGCTGTGGCTGTCGCTGCTGCGCACTCCCCTGTCGCTGTTCGTCCCGGCCCTCGACCTCCCGGTGTGGGGGGCGCTCGCGCAGATCCTGTTCGTCTTCGGCGTCGCGGAGATCTGCCTCGGCCGCTGGCGCACGCTCGTCATCGCCTACTCCGCCACGCTCGCCGGCACGCTCTACGCCCGCCTCGGCATCTGGCTGGGCTTCGACAACGCGTTCGGGCTGCCTTCCTCGGACGCCGGGGTGGTGGACACCGGCCCGTCGGCGGCGGTGGTGGGCCTCGCCGTGTTCCTCGGCTGGCGCTACGGCGCGTACGTCACGGCGTGCGCGGTGACGGCGGCGATGGCGGTCGAGGTGCTCCTGAAGGGGAATCTCGCCGGCAAGGAACACATGGCGGCGATCGCGGCGGTGGGGGTGCTGTGCTTCATCTCGGCGGTGCGGCATCGTCACCGGCCTACGGTGCGGATCGGCTCGGGCTCGGGTTTTCCGCGTGTGAGATCGTGACTGCTGCGCCGTCGTGGTTGGTCGCGCCCACGCGGCGGTAGCCGCAGATCGAATACAGCCCCGCGCCCCTTCGGGCGCGGCCACCTCACCGCCCCAGGGAACGATCCGGCACCGGGTCGGGCTTGCCGCCCAGGAGGTCCTGGAGTCTACGGCGGGGACCCGCCCACCGGCGGTCGTGGCGATAGGCCCGCAGCGTGGACTTCGCCCGGGCCCGCGGCCGCCGGCGGTAGAAGCGTCTGGCCCAGTAGGAGCCGGGGCGGGCGAGCCGGACCAGACCGATCAGACCGATGAACGGGACGATCACGCTGAAGATCGCCATCCGCGCCTTGCCCTTGCTGAGGACGGCCAGCGAGAACAGGAAGTTGAACACCACGGTCGAGATCACGCTCCCCCGGTCGTGCAGCTCCTGCTGACTCATGTCGTTGACGCCGAACGGCGAGAACCCCGAGAGCACCAGCCCCACCAGGGCCGCCGTGAGCACGACGACCTCGACGCTCTTGCGGCCCTCCTCGGTCCAGTAGACGTCGTCGAGGTGCAGGATCAGCGCGAACTCGTCGAGGACCAGCCCGGCCCCCATGCCGAAGAGGACCGCGAAGACGGCCGCGCCGAAGCCGTACCGGCCGCTGGCCACCGCCCCGAAGCCGCCGACGACGATCAGGGCGACGCCGGGCACGACGTGATGGATGTGCAGCCCGCCCGCCTTGACGTTGCCGAAGGGCCCCTTGCCGGCCCGGATGAGACGGGTGACGGCCCGGGTGATCAGGAACGTCAGCACAAACGCGGTGAGGGCGAGCAGCAGCGGCAACTTGCCGGGCTCGACGATGTTGCGATGCAACCAATGTCCCATATGCGCACTGTATCCACGGCCGCCTCGGCCCTCCCCCGGACCGCCCGGTAACCTGCGCCGGTGCTCAAGACCCCCTGGCCGGACGGCCTCCGTTTCGCCTTCGGCACCCTCACCGTGCTCCCGGTGAAGGTGACCCGCTGGGACCGGGACGCCGCGCGCGGCGGCATGCTCTGCGCACCGCTCGCCGGGCTGGTCGTCGGCGGGTGCGCGGCCCTGGCCGGTGTGGTGCTGCTGGCGCTGGGCGCGGGTGCGCTGCTCGCCGCCGTCGCCTCCGCCGCCGTACCCGCCGTCCTCACCCGTGGTCTGCATCTGGACGGGCTCGCGGACACCGCGGACGGGCTCGGCAGCGGGAAGCCCGCCGAGGACGCGTTGCGGATCATGAAGCAGTCGGACATCGGGCCGTTCGGGGTGATCACGCTCGTCCTCGTGCTGCTCGCGCAGGTGGCCGCGCTGGCTCAGGCGTACGGCGACTCGTGGGCCCGGGGTGCGCTCGCCGCCGTCGTCTCGGCGACGGCCGCGCGGCTGGCGCTCACCCTGGCCGCGCGCACGGGGGTGCCGGCCGCCCGCCCCGAGGGGCTGGGAGCGGCGGTCGCGGGCGTGGTGCCGGTGCGGGCTGCGGTGGTCGCGGCGGCGGTCGCGACCGGTGCCGCGGCCGCGGGGGGCACGCTCCTCGGGACGTACGACGTGGTCCGTACGGCGGCCGCGGTCCTCGCCTCCCTCGCCGTCGCCGAACTCCTGCTCCGCCACTGCACGCGGCGCTTCGGCGGGGTCACCGGCGATGTGTTCGGGGGGCTCGCCGAGACGGCCGCGACGGTCGCGCTCGTGGTGCTGTCGCTGGGGCAGTAGTCTCTTCCGCCGTACACGGACAAATGATCGTGATCGGGGGATGTTCGTGCCGAAGCTTCGTCGTGCCGGAGCCTGGTTCATCGACTTCGCGCTGGTGCTCACACTCGCGTACCTGCTCGCCGCCCTGACCTTCCACCGGATATCCGCGCTGGTCACCGACGTGCCCGAGCTCGCCACCCATGGTGGGTTCGACCTGCTGACCTCGCAGGGCGACGTGGTCGGCGCCTCGGAGACCCTCGGGCTTTCGCTGTGGCACCGGGCCGTGCTCGACGTCGAGGAGGCCTTCGGGATGCTGATCGTGGCGACGTTCCTCTACCAGTGGGGCTGTCTCGCCCTCGCCGGACGGACCCTCGGCAAGGGGCTGCTCGGGCTGCGGGTCACCCCGAACGCCCCCTCCCGGGCCGCGGTCCGCGCCGCGGTCACCACGGCCGCCGACATCGCCGTCTACGCCGTCGCCTGCATCCTGCTGGTCGAGGGGCAGTTCCTGCTGTCGGTGCTGGTGTGGGCGCTGGCCGTCGCCGTCTTCCTGCTCAACGCGCTGCCGGTCCTCGCCCCCGCCCGCCGCTCCCTCGCCGACCGGCTGGCGGGCACGGCGGTCACCGCGCTCGGGGTCAGCACGCCCGCCGCCACACCCCCAGTTCGTACTTTTTGAGCATCGAGCTGAGCTTCAGCCGACGCGACTGGGCGCAGAAGCGGCTGGTCGGCAGCTCGTACTCGACGTGGAAGACGGCCTTGCCGGCCTTGATGAAGGGCAACACGTCGGCGCATTCGCCGTACTGGGCGCACTGTTCGTTGACCGCGAAGTCGAAGTCGCCCACCAGCTGCGGGATCTGATCGAGGTCGTTCTTCAGGCCGACCGCCATGCCCCGGTCGTGGGCCAGCCTCGCGATCAGGCGGTTGTAGCGGAGCTGGTCGGCGGCCTTGAGCGGGAAGCCGGTGGTGTTCTTGTAGCCGTCCATGTTGTCCGGCTCCACCGCGTCGAAGCCCTTCTCGCGGCACATGTCGAAGCGGGCCGCCATCAGCGGCTCCAGTACGTCGGTGCGGCGGATGTCGAGCCAGCGCTCGCCCTTCCAGCCGTTGCCCCTGCCGAGCACCGACTTCGGGAACCTGGTCGCGTCCGGGCGCCAGTCCTCCCAGGCACCGGTGGAGAGGTAGCAGATCGCCTTGCGGCCCTTGTCGTGCAGGGTGGTGACCGTGGCCTTCGGCTGGTCGAAGCCGTCGATGTCGTAGACCGGCACGTCGACGGAGGTGTCGACGCGGCCGCTGAGCTGCCACTGCCAGGCCACGCCGGGGCGCGGCTGCCAACGCCCGCCGGACGGCTCGGAGTCGGGCGCATCGGTGCAGCCCGCCGCCGACAGGAGCAGGGCGAGCAGGAGTATCGGGCGTTTCAACGAACGGGCTCCAGGATGCGGGGAAGTGTTCCCCACGGATGATCTCCGATGCCGGGCGCCGCGCGGTACTCCGAGGCCCCGTTCGCAGCCGGACGTCCGGGCCACACACGCGTAGGCTCATCCCGAGTGTTCGCCGTACCGGGGAAGGCCCCGCTGAGACCGCACCCTGAGGCCGGATCTAGGGTCGGCTGTGGGCCCGGTCGACCCACACAGATCGACCACAGAAACTTCACATTGGAAGCGAGAATTCACCACCGTGACTGCTCTCACTCTCAGCACCGCCGCGGCGCCCGGTCTTCGGGCCGACGCGATCGTGATCGGTGTGGCCAAGGGCGCGAGGGGCCCGGTCGTCGCACCGGGCGCCGAGGCCGTGGACAAGGCGTATGACGGCAGGCTCGCCGGCGTCCTGGAGACCCTCGGTGCCTCCGGCGCCGAGGGCGAGGTGACGAAGCTGCCGGCGCCGTCCGGCTTCAAGGCCCCGCTCGTGGTGGCGGTGGGCCTGGGCGCGGAGCCCGAGAAGGACTCCGGGTATGACGCCGAAGCTCTGCGCAAGGCCGCCGGTGCCGCGGCCCGCGCCCTCACCGGAGCCAAGAAGGCCGCGTTCGCCCTCCCCGTCGGGGATGCCGCCGACGTCGGCGCGATCGGCGAGGGCGTGCTGCTCGGCGCCTACTCCTTCGACGCCTACAAGGACAACGGCAAGGACCCGAAGGCCAGGAACGGCAAGGCCCCCCTCACCGAGGCCTCCGTCCTGGGCGCCAAGCCCCGCGACAAGGAGCACAAGGCGGCCGTCGAGCGCGCCACCGCCGTCGCCGAGGAGCTCAACCGCGCCCGCGACCTGATCAACACCCCGCCGAACGACCTCGACCCGGAGGCGTTCGCGGCCGTCGCGACGGCGGCGGCCAAGGAGCACGGCATCAAGGTGCAGGTGCTCGACGTGAAGGCCCTGGAGAAGGGCGGCTACGGCGGCATCCTCGGCGTCGGTGCCGGTTCGGCGGCGGGTCCGCGGCTGGTGAAGCTGTCGTACTCCTCCGGCAAGGCGAAGAAGCACCTCGCGTTCGTCGGCAAGGGCATCACCTACGACTCGGGCGGCATCTCGCTGAAGCCGGCCGGCCACAACGAGACGATGAAGTGCGACATGAGCGGGGCGGCCGCCGTCTTCGCCGCCGTGGTCGCCGCCGCGCGCCTGGGCCTGGAGGTGAACGTCACCGGCTGGCTGGCGCTCGCCGAGAACATGCCGTCGGGTTCCGCCACCCGTCCCGGTGACGTGCTGCGCATGTACAGCGGCAAGACGGTCGAGGTCCTCAACACCGACGCCGAGGGCCGGCTGGTCCTCGCGGACGCGCTGTGGGCGGCCTCGCAGGAGAAGCCGGACGCCATCGTCGATGTCGCGACCCTCACCGGCGCGATGGTGCTGGCGCTGGGCAGCCGGACGTTCGGGATCATGGCGAACGACGACGCGTTCCGCTCCGCCGTGCACGAGGCGGCCGAGGAGGTCGGCGAGCCGGCCTGGCAGATGCCGCTGCCGGAGCACCTGCGCAAGGGCATGGACTCCCCCACCGCCGACATCGCGAACATGGGCGAGCGGATGGGCGGCGGCCTGGTCGCCGGTCTCTTCCTGCGCGAGTTCGTGGGCGAGGGGATCACCTGGGCGCACCTCGACATCGCGGGGCCCGCCTTCAACGAGGGCGGACCGTTCGGTTACACGCCGAAGGGCGGTACGGGGACGGCGGTGCGGACGCTGGTACGGCTCGCGGAGCTCACCGCGGCCGGCGACCTCGGGTGAGGTTGCTCTGCTGGGTCATTCCGGGGGACAACCCCCGGGCCCCCGGCAGAAAAGCAGGTCGGCCCGGATGACCGGTGCGGATGTCGCGAGGCAGACCTGAGTGAACCAGAGGGGGCTCCGCGCGCGGGTAGGGCGGAGCCCCCTCGTTCATGCGCCTCACCCATCCGCTCAACTGAACGTGGGACGTCTCACACACCGGCCCGGCGTCTCGTTGCCCCTCGACAAGTGCGAAGATGGGGCACGGCAGGACAGGGCCCCCATCACAGGGCCGAAGAAAGAGCGGCCGGACACCAGCCGCCGACCGGTCGCGGACGACCGGCGTGGCGCACATGCATGGAGGACGTGACGTGGCGAACGACGCCAGCACCGTTTTCGACCTAGTGATCCTCGGCGGTGGTAGCGGTGGTTACGCCGCGGCGCTGCGCGGGGCCCAGCTGGGCCTGGACGTCGCCCTGATCGAGAAGGACAAGGTCGGCGGTACCTGCCTGCACCGGGGGTGCATCCCCACCAAGGCCCTGCTGCACGCGGGCGAGATCGCCGACCAGGCCCGCGAGAGCGAGCAGTTCGGCGTCAAGGCCACCTTCGAGGGCATCGACGTACCGGCTGTCCACAAGTACAAGGACGGCGTGATCGCCGGTCTGTACAAGGGCCTGCAGGGTCTCATCGCGTCCCGCAAGGTGACGTACATCGAGGGTGAGGGCCGGCTCTCCTCCCCCACCTCCGTCGACGTGAACGGCCGCCGCGTCCAGGGCCGCCACGTGCTCCTCGCGACCGGCTCCGTGCCGAAGTCGCTGCCGGGCCTGGAGATCGACGGCAACCGCATCATCTCCTCGGACCACGCCCTCGTCCTGGACCGCG
This sequence comes from Streptomyces guryensis, assembly GCF_021261325.1. Classification (GTDB taxonomy): domain Bacteria; phylum Actinomycetota; class Actinomycetes; order Streptomycetales; family Streptomycetaceae; genus Streptomyces; species Streptomyces guryensis. The sequence goes on from NZ_JAJSBI010000004.1 coordinate 368,867, forward strand.
TGCCGAAGTCGGCGATCGTCCTCGGCGGCGGCGTCATCGGTGTCGAGTTCGCCTCCGCCTGGAAGTCCTTCGGCTCGGACATCACCGTCATCGAGGGCCTCAAGCACCTCGTCCCGGTCGAGGACGAGAACTCCTCCAAGCTTCTTGAGCGCGCGTTCCGCAAGCGCGGCATCAAGTTCAACCTGGGCACCTTCTTCTCGAAGGCCGAGTACACCGCCGAAGGCGTCAAGGTCACCCTGGCCGACGGCAAGGAGTTCGAGGCCGAGATCCTGCTGGTCGCGGTGGGCCGCGGCCCGGTCTCCGCCGGTCTGGGCTACGAGGAGCAGGGCGTCGCGATGGACCGCGGCTACGTCCTGGTCGACGAGTACATGCGGACGAACGTCCCGACCATCTCCGCCGTCGGTGACCTGGTCCCGACGCTCCAGCTCGCGCACGTCGGCTTCGCCGAGGGCATCCTGGTGGCGGAGCGTCTGGCCGGTCTCAAGACCGTCCCGATCGACTACGACGGCGTGCCGCGGGTGACGTACTGCCACCCCGAGGTCGCCTCCGTGGGCATCACCGAGGCCAAGGCCAAGGAGATCTACGGTGCGGACAAGGTCGTCGCTCTGAAGTACAACCTCGCGGGCAACGGCAAGAGCAAGATCCTCAACACCGCGGGCGAGATCAAGCTCGTCCAGGTGAAGGACGGTGCCGTGGTCGGCGTCCACATGGTCGGCGACCGCATGGGTGAGCAGGTCGGCGAGGCCCAGCTGATCTACAACTGGGAAGCGCTGCCCGCCGAGGTCGCCCAGCTCATCCACGCCCACCCGACCCAGAACGAGGCGATGGGCGAGGCCCACCTGGCCCTGGCCGGCAAGCCCCTTCACTCGCACGACTGATCCCTCGGTCGACGAAGCGACTCCGCGACGAACGCAGACTTCCGCACTTTCCGTAAGGAGCAACCGAAACCATGGCGGTTTCCGTAACCCTTCCGGCGCTCGGCGAGAGCGTCACCGAGGGCACTGTCACTCGCTGGCTGAAGGCCGAGGGCGAGCGCGTCGAGGCCGACGAGCCGCTGCTCGAGGTCTCGACCGACAAGGTCGACACCGAGATCCCCTCCCCTGCTGCCGGTGTCCTGGCGTCCATCAAGGTCGCCGAGGACGAGACCGTTGAGGTCGGCGCCGAGCTGGCCGTCATCGACGACGGCACGGGCGCGCCCGCTGCCGCCCCGGCCCCCGCCGCTGCCGAGGCTCCAGCTCCGGCCGCCGAGGCCCCCGCCCCGGCGCCGGCCGCCCAGCCCTCCACCGAGCAGGCCGCGCCCGCCCCGGCTCCCACCGCCGAGGCCGCCGCCGGCGCCGGCTCCGCCGAGGGCACGGACGTGGTCCTGCCCGCGCTCGGTGAGTCCGTCACCGAGGGCACCGTCACCCGCTGGCTGAAGTCGGTCGGCGACTCCGTCGAGGCCGACGAGCCGCTGCTCGAGGTCTCCACGGACAAGGTCGACACCGAGATCCCGGCGCCCACCTCCGGTGTGCTGCTCGAGATCACGGTCGGCGAGGACGAGACCGCCGAGGTCGGCGCCAAGCTCGCCGTCATCGGCGCTCCCGGTGCCGCTCCGGCGGCCGCCCCGGCCCCCGCCGCCCCGGCCCCGGCCCCCGCCGCCGCTGCTCCGGCTCCGGCTCCGGCTCCGGCTGCCCCCGTGGCTCCGCCGGCCCCGGCGCCGGCTCCCGCGCCCGCCCCGGTCGCCGCTGCTCCGGCCGCTCCCGCACCGGCTCCCGCTCCGGCCGCTCCGGCTCCGGTCGCCCCGGCCGCGCCCGCGCCCGCCGCGGGTGCCACCGACGAGGGCGCCTACGTCACCCCGCTGGTGCGCAAGCTCGCCTCCGAGAACGGCGTCGACCTGGCCGGCGTCAAGGGCACCGGCGTCGGAGGCCGTATCCGCAAGCAGGACGTCATCGCCGCCGCCGAGGCCGCGAAGGCCGCCGCCGCTGCTCCGGCTCCGGCCGCCGCCGCTCCGGCTGCCGCCAAGAAGGCGCCGACGCTGGAGGCTTCGCCTCTGCGTGGCCAGACCGTCAAGATGCCGCGCATCCGCAAGGTCATCGGCGACAACATGGTCAAGGCGCTGCACGAGCAGGCGCAGCTGTCCTCGGTCGTCGAGGTCGACGTCACCCGTCTGATGAAGTTGCGCGCCCGGGCCAAGGACGCGTTCGCGGCCCGCGAGGGCGTCAAGCTCTCCCCGATGCCGTTCTTCGTGAAGGCGGCGGCCCAGGCGCTGAAGGCCCACGCGCCCATCAACGCCAAGATCAACGAGGGCGAAGGCACGATCACCTACTTCGACACCGAGAACATCGGTATCGCGGTGGACTCCGAGAAGGGCCTGATGACCCCGGTCATCAAGCACGCCGGTGACCTCAACCTCGCCGGTATCGCCAAGGCCACGGCCGACCTGGCGGGCAAGGTCCGCGCCAACAAGATCACGCCCGACGAGCTGTCCGGCGCGACCTTCACCATCTCCAACACCGGTTCGCGCGGTGCGCTCTTCGACACGATCATCGTGCCGCCGGGCCAGGTCGCGATCCTCGGCATCGGTGCCACGGTCAAGCGCCCGGCGGTCATCGAGACCGAGGAGGGCACGGTCATCGGCGTCCGCGACATGACCTACCTGACCCTCTCCTACGACCACCGTCTGGTGGACGGCGCCGACGCGGCCCGTTACCTGACCGCGGTCAAGGCGATCCTGGAGGCGGGCGAGTTCGAGGTCGAGCTCGGCCTCTGACCTCCCTGTCAGTCCGTACGGCGCCCCGCCCGGATTCTCTCCGGGCGGGGCGCCGTCGCATGTGCAGCAGAGGGCTGACCGCACCGCCCCAAAGGGGCGCGGGGCCGGATCGACTTGCGGCTCCGCCGCGTGGGCGCGATCAACCACGGACAACCCGCACCCGCGGAACAACAGTCGAGCCCGAGCTCATCGGCGCCGCCGCCCGCCGCCGGAGGTGTAAGTCTCGTCTCACCTGCATGAAAGCGCCCCCGTGCGCCCCTCCCGAACGGGCCCCCGGCCTTATTGTCTAAACGTCAAACGCCCCAGGGGCCGATGGGCGGCCCCTCCCTAAGGAGCTCTCATGACCGCGCCCGTCGTCCACTCGCTGCGCGAACAGATCCGCGAGCACATCGTGGAGGGGATCGTCAGCGGGCGCTGGAAGCCGGGCGAGCGGATCGTGGAGCGACGGATCGCGACCGAGCTGGAGGTCAGCCAGACGCCGGTGCGGGAGGCGCTGCGCGAGCTGGAGTCGCTGCGGCTGATCGAGTCGGCGCCGAACAAGGGCGTGCGGGTGCGGAACCTGACGGCGGCCGACCTGGAGGAGAGCTACCCGGTCCGGGCCGGCCTGGAGGCGATCGCGGCGGAGCTGGCGGCGGAGAGGCTGGCGGAGGACTGCTCGGCCCTGGAGCCGCACGTCCTCGCGCTGTACGAGGCCGACCGCAACGCCGACGGCACGGGCCAGGTACGGCACACGGTCGGCTTCCACCGCGAGCTGGTGCGGGCCGCGGACAACTCCGTACTGCTGCACACCTGGGAGGGCCTGGGCATCGAGGTGTTCACGGCACTGTCGATCCGCTGGCTGGGGACGGTGCAGCAGTCGTACGCGGAGGAGCACGAGGAGCTCGTCCAGGCGTTCCGGAGGCGTGACCCGAGGATCGCGGAACTGGTGAAGGCGCATGTGCTGGGGTGCGCGCCGCGGGCGTGAAACAACCGAGCATCCGTACGCTCACCTGCGGAAACACCTGAAAAATACGGCACCGGGTGCCCGCCCGAAAGGCACCGCGTGCCTACTTTCTCGTAATCGAGAAGTTTTGCCCGCAACCCTTTGATCGATCATCGATCAGGGAGTTAGAGTCTCGGCGGGCCACGCGGCGGAAGCCGCAAGGTGTCACAGCACCCAAGCCCGCCGCCCTGTCCTGCCAAAGACCAAGGGCACCCCCGAACCCTTTACCGATGAGGGAACCCCCTTCGACTGAGGAAGGCGGCGACATGACCGACCCCTACGCCATCCAGCCGAGCGAGCTCGACCAGCTCCCCGACCGGGACCCCGAGGAGACCGCCGAATGGCAGGCCTCCCTGGACGCGGTCGCCAAGGCGGCGGGCCCGCACCGTGCCGCGTATCTGATGCGCCGCACGCTGGAGCGCGCGGAGGGCAACGGCATCGCGCTGCCCAAGCTGCTCGAGACGGACTACGTCAACACCATCCCCACCGCCGCCGAGCCGGGTGTGCCCGGCGACGAGGCGATGGAGTCCCGCATCACCGCGTGGAACCGCTGGAACGCGGCCGCGATGGTGTCCCGGGGCAGCAAACACGGCGTCGGCGGCCACATCGCCACCTTCGCCTCCGCGGCCTGGCTGTACGAGACCGGCTTCAACCACTTCTTCCACGGCAAGGAGGCCGACGGCTCGGGCGACCAGCTCTACATCCAGGGCCACGCCTCCCCCGGCATCTACGCCCGTGCCTTCCTCGACGGCCGCCTGACCGAGGCGCACCTCGACAACTTCCGCCAGGAGGCGGGTGGCAACGGCCTCCCGTCGTACCCGCACCCGCGGCGCCTGCCCTGGCTGTGGGAGTTCCCGACCGTCTCCATGGGTCTCGGCCCGCTGTCGGCGATCTACCAGGCCCGCTTCAACCGCTATCTGACGGCACGCGGCATCAAGGACGTCTCGTCCTCCCACGTCTGGGCCTTCCTGGGCGACGGCGAGATGGACGAGCCGGAGTCGACGGCCGCACTGGCACTCGCGAGCCGCGAGGGTCTGGACAACCTCACCTTCGTCATCAACTGCAACCTGCAGCGCCTCGACGGCCCGGTCCGCGCGAACTTCAAGATCGTGCAGGAGCTGGAGGCCCAGTTCCGCGGCGCCGGCTGGAACGTCGTGAAGACGCTCTGGGGTACGGCCTGGGACGAGCTGTTCGCCCTCGACACGACCGGCGCGCTCGTACGCCGGCTGCGCGAGGTACCGGACGCACAGGTGCAGACGTATCAGACGCGCGACGCGGCCTACATCCGCGAGGACTTCTTCGGCAAGGACCCGGCGCTCGTCGAGATGGCGAAGCTGCTGAGCGACGACAAGATCCTCGAGTGTTTCCACCTGTCGCGCGGTGGCCACGAGGCCCGCAAGGTCTACGCCGCCTACAAGGCCGCCCTCGACCACAAGGACACCCCGACCGTCATCCTGGCCCAGACCGTCAAGGGCTTCACCCTCGGCGAGGGCTTCGCGTCGAAGAACGCCAACCACCAGATGAAGAAGCTGACGGTGGACGAGTTCAAGAAGATGCGTGATCTGCTCGAACTCCCCATCTCGGACAGCCAGTTCGTCGACGGTCAGGTGCCCTACGGCCACCCGGGCGCCGACTCCCCCGAGGTCCGTTACCTCCAGGAGCGCCGCGCCGCCCTCGGCGGCCCGGCCCCGGCCCGCCGTACACACGCACTCGCGCCGCTCCCCGCCCCCGCCGACAAGGCCTTCGCCTCCTTCGACAAGGGCTCCGGCACGCAGAACCTGGCCACCACCATGGCCTTCGTCCGCCTCATCAAGGACCTGGTCCGCGACAAGGAGACGGGCAGGCGCTGGGTGCCGATCGTCCCCGACGAGGCGCGCACCTTCGGCATGGAGTCGCTGTTCCCGTCGCTCGGGATCTACTCCCCCAAGGGCCAGACGTACGAGCCGGTCGACCGCGACCAGCTGATGTACTACAAGGAGGCCAAGAACGGCCAGATCCTCAACGAGGGGATCACCGAGGCCGGTTCGATGGCCGACTTCATCGCCGCGTCCACCGCGTACTCCACGCACGGCGAAGCGATGATCCCGTTCTACATCTTCTACTCGATGTTCGGCTGGCAGCGCACCGCCGACCAGATGTGGCAGCTCGGCGACCAGCTCGGCCGCGGCTTCCTGGTCGGCGCGACGGCCGGCCGTACGACGCTGACGGGCGAGGGCCTGCAGCACGCCGACGGCCACTCGCCGGTGATCGCCGCGACGAACCCGGCGGCGCTGACGTACGACCCGGCGTTCGCGTACGAGGTGGCGACGATCGTCAAGGACGGTCTGCGCCGCATGTACGGCGAGGCGGCGCCGGGCGAGGACCCGAACGTCTTCTACTACCTCACCGTCTACAACGAGCCGCTGCCGCAGCCCGCGAAGCCGGCCGGTCTCGGCATCGACGAGGGCATCGTCAAGGGCCTGTACCGCTTCAACACGGCGGAGTCGGCGGGGCTTTCGCCGGTGGCCAACGCCCCCCGCATCCAGCTGCTGGGCTCCGGCACGGCGATCCACTGGGTGATCGAGGCGCAGAAGCTGCTCGCGCAGGAGTGGGGCATCGCGGCCGACGTCTGGTCGGCGACCTCCTGGACGGAACTGCGCCGCGACGCACTGGAGGCCGACGCGGCCCTGCTGCGCGGCGAGGAGCGTGTCCCCTACGTCCGGCAGGCGCTGCACGGCGCCGAGGGCCCGGTGCTGGCCGTCTCCGACTACATGCGGCAGGTCCCGGACCAGATCGCGCAGTGGGTGGACCAGGACTACTCCTCGCTCGGTGCCGACGGCTTCGGCCTCTCGGACACCCGCGAGGCGGCCCGCCGCCACTTCGGCGTCGACGCCCGGTCGATCGTCGTGGCGGCCCTGGCCCAGCTGGCCCGCCGCGGCGAGGTGAAGGCGACCGCCGTGAAGGAAGCCCGGGAGAAGTACGGGCTGTAGGCCCGCGGTGCCGAAGGGGCCCCCGGCGGTTGACGCCCGGGGTCCCTTCACCGTTTCCCGGTCGCTTTTCGGCTGCGGGCCGGTGGGGGTCGTTCGCGCCCACGCGGCGGAGCCGCATGTCGATACAGCCCCGCGCCCCTAAAAAAACACGTCGGCTCAGCTGCCCCGTTCTTGAGGGGCGCGGGGCTGTGTTGAACATGCGGCTACCGCCGCGTGGGCGCGACCAGCCGCATCCGGGCCCGCACCCGGCGGCGCACCCCACCCGCAGAGCCTCGGCAGAATGAACGCATGCGTGCCGCCCGCCTCATCAAGATGGTGCTCCTCCTGCAGTCCCGGCCCTCCATGACCGCCGCCGAACTGGCGCGGGAGCTCGAGGTGTCCGAGCGGACCGTGACACGGGATGCGCAGGCGCTGTCGGAGGCAGGGGTCCCGGTGTACGCGGACCGGGGCCGGGCCGGCGGCTACCGGCTCATCGGCGGCTACCGCACCCGGCTGACCGGGCTGGCGCGCGGTGAGGCCGAGGCGCTGTTCCTGTCCGGTGTGCCGGGGGCGCTGCGGGAGATGGGGCTGGAGGACGCGGCCTCGGCGGCCCGGCTGAAGGTGTCGGCGGCACTGCTCCCCTCCCTGCGAGACGCCTCGAAGACCGCTGCGCAGCGCTTCCATCTGGACGCGCCGAACTGGTTCACGGAGCCGAAGGCACCCGAGCTGCTGCCCGCCGTCGCGGACGCAGTGTGGGACGACCGCCGGATCACCGCGGGCTACCGGAGCCGGGAGGCCGAGGTGGAGCGGGAGCTGGAGCCGTACGGGCTCGTGCTCAAGGCGGGGGTCTGGTACGTGTGCGCACGGGTGGCGGAGGGCCAGGGGCCCTACCGCGTCTACCGGATCGACCGGTTCACCGCGGTGGCTGCCGCCGAGGAGCGTTTCGTCCGCGACGAGGAATTCGATCTTCCCGGCTTCTGGGCGGAACAGGCCGAGCGGTTCGCGCGGTCGATCCTGCGGGCCGAGGTCGTCGTGCGGCTGTCGGCGGCGGGGGCGCGGAGGCTGCCGTACGCCGTCGATCCCGCCTCCGCCCGGGAGGCGCTGGCGGCCGCCGGTGCCCCGGACGAGGGCGGCCTGCTGACGGTGACGCTCCCCGTGGAGTCCGAGGAGGTCGCCCATGCGCAGCTCGCGGGGCTCGGTCCGGAGGTGGAGGTGCTGGCGCCGGACAGCCTGCGGGCGCGTTTCGCCGACGACGCGCTACGACTCGGCCTGCTGTACGGGACATAACAATCCGTCGCACTCCACGTGCGCCCCACCGGCCCAGGGCCGATGCTGGACCCGTGATGGAAGAGTCGGAGTTCTGGGAGCTGGTGGACGCCGCCCGCGAGGCCGCCGAGGGCGACCCCGAGGAGCAGGCGGACCTGCTGGTGGAGCGGCTTCTGGAGCTCGATCCGGAGACGGTCCTGGACTTCGCCCGTCATTTCGAGTCGCGCTACAACCGGGCGTACAGCTGGGATCTGTGGGGCGCGGCCTGGGTGCTGCTCGACGGGGCGAGCGACGACGCGTTCGACTTCTTCCGGTGCTGGCTGATCGGCCAGGGACGGGAGGTCTACGAAGGAGCCGTGCACCAGCCCGACTCGCTGGCCGACCTCCTGGACGACTTCGACGAGGAGATCGACGGGGACGGGGAGGAACTGGGGTACACGGCGGACGAGGCCTACGAGCAGCTCACCGGCACCGTCGCCCCCGACCTGGGCATCCCGGCCGCGGCCTCCGAGCCGGAGGGCACACCGCTCGACTTCGAGAACGAGCGGGTGCTGGCGGAGCGCTACCCCAAGCTGTGGGAACGGTTCCGGGAGTGACGTTTCACCGGTTCACTGGGACCAGCGGTCCGGTGGGACCGGTTCGAGGAGGGGGACCATGGCTCGAATCCCGTACCCGGAGCGACCGTCCGACGCCGTCGCCCGGCTGCCCGTGCCGCTCAACGCCTTCCGCATGCTCTCGCACGCACCGCCGCTGACCGGCCCGGCGATCGAGCTGGGCCTGGCCGTGCTGCGCGAGTCGACGCTCCCGGTCCGGTTGCGCGAGCTGGTCGTGATGGCGGTCGCGACCGCCACGCAGTGCGAGTACGGGTCCGTCCAGCACCGTCCGATCGCCCTGGACGCGGGGGTGACGCCCGAGCAGCTGGCGGCGGTCGCCGAACGGCGGGCCGACGGGCCGGAGTTCGGCGAGACGGAGTCGGCGGCGCTGACCGCGGCCTTCGAGCTGGTGTCCCGGCACACCCTGTCCGAGACCACTCTGGCGGCTCTCCGCGCCTGCTTCACCGACCGGCAGGTGATCGAGATCGTCACCACGACCGGCTACTACGTCATGCTGGCAGGCCTCTTGAACGGACTCGCCGTGGATGTCGACCCGTCCGGGGAACGGTTCCTGGGGCTGGTCAACGGCGACCCCGGCTGAGGAATCACGCCGTCCTCCGCCGGACCGTGTCCGAGGGGAGGTACGCCTGCGTCTGGGCGGCCTTCACCGCGTGGTGCATCGGCGCGGCGTTGGCCTGGTCGAGCGCGGACGCGGTGACGGCTGCCGGGCCCAGGACGACGGCCGCGGCCGCGCAGAGCGCCGCCCAGGGGCCACGGGTGGCCCGGGAACGGCTCTCGGTCTTGTGCGTGGTGCTGTGGTGACTGTTCACTTCTTCCCCACCTCCAGTCAGTGCGTGTGCATGACGATAGGGAGAGCGCCTCGGGAGGATCCATGAGGCGGCTGAGAGGAACCTGTGAGGCCATGACCAGCCCGTACGTAAGGGAGCTCACGCGCGAGGAACACCTGGCCCACCTGCGGCAGCACCCCGACGCGAGCCACCTCCAGATTCCCGAGTGGGGCGAGGTGAAGCCCGACTGGCAGGCGGAGAGCGTCGGTTGGTTCGACGGCAGGTACATGGTCGCCGCGGCCCTCGTGCTGTACCGGCCGCTGCCCGGCACCCGGCGCTGCCTCGCCTATCTCCCCGACGGGCCCGCGATCGACTGGCACAACCCTCGTCTGGAACGCCTGCTGGACCCGCTCGTCGCCCATGTCGAGGAGCGCGGGGCGTTCTCGCTCCGGATCGGACCACCCCTTGTCGTACGCCACTGGGAAGCGGCCGGCGTGGCGGCGGGCATCGCCGACCCCGACGTACGACATCTGCACGATCTGCCGGCGGACGGCCTCGACGGGTACGCGCTGGACGTGGCGGAGCGGCTGGGGCGGCTCGGGTGGCGGCGGTGCGAGGACGACGAAGGCAGCGGCTTCGGTCTTGGCCAGCCGCGCTACGGCTGCCACATACCGCTCGCGGGGCGCTCGGTGGACGATTTGCGCGGGGCGCTGGCACCGCACTGGGAGCGGTCCCTGCGGACGTCCGAGCTGGGCGGCGTGCGCGTCGGCTGGGGTGCGGCCGCCGACCTGCCCGAGTTCCACCGTCTGTACACCGCGACCGCCGCCCGCGACGGCTTCAAGGCCCGCCCGCTCGACTACTTCCGGCGCATGTGGAAGGCGCTGAACGCCGAGGACGACGACCGGCTGCGGCTGTATCTCGCCGAGTACGACGGCGAGGTGCTCTCCGCCGCGCTCATGATCAACGTCGGCTCCCGCGCCTGGCACTCCTACGCCGCATCGGGCCGCCGGGGGCGTGAACTGCGGCCCAGCAGCGCGCTGTTGTGGCGGATGCTCTGCGACGCGCGGGCGGCGGGGGCCGCGACGTACGACCTGCGCTCCGTCACTCCTGTGCTGACCGAGGACCGGCTGCTGAACCGGCTCCGTTTCAAGACGGGCGCGGGCGGCCGGGCGGTGGAGTACCTCGGGGAGTGGAAGCTGCCGGTGGGCAGCCAGGGCAGGGTGTTGCAGCGGGCGCTGGGGGCGTATCTCGGGCGCAGGTGAGGGAGCGCTCCGCCGTCTGTGCCGATGTACGTGCGCCGGGATGGGCCGTCATTCGTCCACGGCACCATCGTGGCTGTTCGCGCCCACGCGGCGGCGCCGCATACGGATACCGCCCCGCGCCCCTTCAGGACGCCGGCTACGGCGTGCGCCCCTGCAGCCGCGCCGCCAGCTGTCTGATCGCAGGGAGGCGGGCGGTGAGGGCCCTGCCGGGGCAGCTCGTCATGAACGCCTCCGTGTGGCCGGCGAGGGCGGGGAAGGTGGCGGTGCTGCCGGACGGGTAGCGGCTGAGGCTGTTGCTGGAGACCAGGCGCACCTCGGCGCGCGGGTCGATGTCGGCGAGCCCCAGTTTCCAGGCGGCGAGGGCGGCCATCGCGTCGGTCATGGCCTTCGGGACGGTGGCGCCCGCGGTGAAGGTGCCGAGGGCCGCGATGCCGGTGGTGCGGTGGTTGAAGCCCTGGGTGTGGGCGCCGGTGACGGGGCGGTCCGTGCCGCCCGCGCGGCCCTCGTAGATGGTGCCGCAGCGGTCGACGAGGAAGTTGTAGCCGATGTCGTCCCAGTTCCGGGCACCGGTCTGGCCTGCGTAGAGGTAGCGGATGATGCGGGGCGCGTCGGCGCAGTCGTAGTCGTTCGGCGAGTCGGTGTGGTGGACGAAGACCGCTACGACCTTGTCGTCGTAGCGCGGGGGCGGCTGGGCGTGCCGGGCGAGGGAGTCCAGCCAGGCCGACCGGGGCACGATCTGCGGCCTGGCCGCGGTGTGCGGCGCGGCGGGGCGGGCCGCGACCGGCGGCCGGGACTTCGCGCGCGGGTGTCCGATGCCGTCCGCGCACAGGACCAGTCCGAGGGCGGCGGCGAGTCCGGGCAGACAGGCGAGCAGCACGCTCGGGACACGGGACCGTGTCGATGTCCGGCTCCGCCGCGCGGGCGCGGCGCGTGCGTCCCGGGGCTTTCGCGATCTTCGGACGCGCATGACCCCACTCTCGGCCGGATCCGCCCCGTCCGCGATGTGTGCTGTGCCACCCGGTGGAACCATCGTCCTGGTCCGGGGCGTTTCTCCTGATGCACGCACGCGTGGCCGGCTCGGAGCTCCACGCGCGCGTGGCTGATCACTGGGCCCGTCCCGCGCGTACTAAGAGGTCTGAGAGAAAGGCGGCTCTGTGGACCTGCTCGACATCCTGCTGTTGCTGGTGGTCGTGGCCTACGCGGCATCGGGCTACCGGCGCGGACTGGTGGCCGGCTGTGTCTCGCTCGCCGGGTTCGTCGGTGGCGCGGTGCTCGGCGTGTGGATCCTGCCCTGGATGATGGACCTGGTGACGGCGGGGACGACCCGGGCGACCGTGACCGCGGTACTGACCGTGCTGCTCCCGGCCGTGGTGGGGCACGAGCTGGCGGGGCGCCTCGCGCTCAGGCTGCGCCGGGAGCTGGACCGGGGGCCGCTCAGGGTGGCCGACGGGGTCGGCGGGGCCGCGGCCAACTCCGTCGCCGTGCTGATCGTGGCCTGGGTCGCCGCGAGCGTCCTGGGTGCTTCCTCGTCGCCGCTGCTCACGACCGCGATCCGGGACTCAGCGCTGCTCGGCGCCGTACAGAACGCCATGCCGGACACCACGCCCACCTGGTTCTCCCGGGCCACCTCGGCGCTCACCCAGGCGGGCTTCCCCCAGGTGTTCAACCCGTTCGAGAACGAGTCGACGGCCGAGGTCGCCAAGCCCACCGGCGACAGCGTCACGCCGAGCGCCACGAACGCGGCCAAGCGCAGCACGGTGAAGATCGAGGGCGTCTCCGGCAACCAGGGCCGCGAGGGCAGCGGGTTCGTGTACGCGCGCGACCATGTGATGACCAACGCGCACGTGGTGGCCGGTATCGACGACCCGAGCGTCCGGATCGGCGGGGTCGGGCGGTCGTACGAGGCACGGGTGGTGCTCTTCGACCCCGACAGGGACGTGGCGGTGCTGTATGTGCCCGGACTGAACGCGCCGGTGCTGAGGTTCGACGAGAGCGCCAGGCGCGGTGACTCGGCGGTGGTGGCCGGCTATCCGCAGGACGGCGACCTCAACCTCCAGGCGGCGACCGTCGCGAACCGGGTGCGGGCGACCGGCCAGAACATCTACAGCGACGCGACGGTGACCCGCGAGATCTACTCGATCCGCTCGACCGTCCGCCCGGGCAACTCCGGCGGCCCGCTGCTGACGACCGCCGGCCGGGTCTACGGCGTCGTCTTCGCCCGCTCGACGTCCGACAACGAGACGGGTTACGTCCTGACGGCGGCCGAGGTCGCCTCCGACGCCGGGCGCGCGGCGAACGCGACGGCATCGGTGGACACGGGCGACCTGGTCACGTCCTAGCGCGGGCGGTCAGAGACTGCGCCCCATGAGAACGTCGTCCACGTACTCGCCCGCCAGCAGGAACTCCTCGGGCAGGACCCCCTCGACCACGAACCCCTCGGCCTCGTAGAGCCCCCGGGCCGGGGTGTTGTGGCCGAGGACGCGCAGCGTGAGCCGGCGGGCGCCCTGACGGCGGGCCTCCTCCCGCACCGCCCGCAGCAGCGCCCGCCCGACTCCGGCGCCGCGTGCCGTCTCGGCGACGACGAGCCCCTGGATCTGCCGGACGTGTGCGTTGCAGACGAGGGGGGTCGGACGGCCCAGGCGGACATAGCCGACGAGTTCCCCGTCGAGCTCCGCGACCAGATGGTCCCGGGGCCCGAACCGCTCGTTGTAGAAGGGCTCGTACGGCGGTTGGGGGCGCGACTGCACGGAGTGCAGCGGAGACCAGGCGACACGGTCGAGGCGCCCCAGCGTCTCCTCGTCGTCGAGGGTTGCGTGGCGTATGAACGGAACCGGCATGACAGCCACCTTATGAGTCCCCCGAGCAGAATGGGCCCATGGAACGTTCCCGAATCGCGGTGGCCGGTGCGTCCGGGCTCATCGGTGGCGCCCTGGTGCGGTCCTTGACCGCCGACGGGCACGAGGTGGTGCGGCTGGTGCGCCGGGCGCCCCGGGCGAAGGACGAGGTCCGGTGGGACCCGGAGGGCAAGAGCCTCGATCCGGCCGTTCTCGCCGGGTGTGACGTCGTGGTGAACCTCGCGGGCGCCGGCGTGGGCGACCACCGCTGGACGGACGCGTACAAGACCCGGATCCGGCGCAGCCGGGTGCTCGGCACCGCCGCCCTGGCCGAGGCGATCGCCGAACTGGACGAGAAGCCAGGGGTGTTCGTGAACGGCAGCGCGATGGGGTACTACGGCGAGACCGGCGACCGGGCGGTCGACGAGAGCGCGCCGCCCGGGGCTGGTTTCCTGCCCGAGCTGTGCGTGGAGTGGGAGGGCGCCGCGGCCCCCGCCCAGGAGGCGGGCGTACGGACCGTGTTCACCCGGACGGGTCTGGTGGTGGCCCGCGGCGGCGGCGCCTGGGGCCGGCTGTTCCCGCTGTTCAGGGCGGGCCTCGGGGGACGCATGGGCGACGGCCGCCAGTACTGGTCGTACATCGCGCTGCACGACGAGGTGGCCGCGATCCGCCATCTCATCGACACCGACGGCCTGTCCGGGCCGTTCAACCTCACCGCCCCGCACCCGCTGACGAACCGTGAGATCACCGCGGCCATGGGGCGCGTGCTGCACCGGCCGACACTGTTCACCGTGCCCGCCCCGGTACTGCGGACGGTGCTCGGCGAGATGGCCGGGGACGTGCTGGGCAGCGCCCGGGTGCTGCCCGGGCGGCTGCTGGAGTCCGGCTTCACGTTCACGTTCCCGGACATCGAAGGGGCGCTGACGGCCGCGCTCGCGGAGCCGTAGGGCCCAGGCGCCCGGGACCACCGCGACCACCGCGACCACCGCGACCACCGCGACCACCGCGACCACCGCGACCACGACACGCGTACCGCACCGGCCGACACTGTTCACCATGCCCGCACCCATACTGCGGACCACGCTCGGCGACATGGCCGGGGACGTGCCGGCCAGCGCCCGGGTGCTGCCCGGGCGGCTGCTGGAGTCCGGCTTCACGTTCACGTTCCCGGACATCGAAGGGGCGCTGACGGCCGCGCTCGCGGAGCCGCAGGGCGGAGGCGCCCCGGAGGCGCAGTAAGGAAGGCGCGACCATATGCGACCGCTGTGCGACCGTGCTCTGTTCATGCGCGACTGTTCTTGACCGATCGCAGCCCTACCCTCGACCCGAACTCGGGTATCCCTGGAGCCAGTTGGGGGCATGACGTCTCCACCGGCCGCGCAACCTCGAGGAGGGGCACGTGCTTGAGCCCGCGTACCAGGCGGACGTCGTGATCGTGGGAGCCGGGGTCGCCGGCCTCTCCGCGGCGCATCGGCTGACCAGCGCAGGAGTGACGACCGCGGTCCTGGAGGCCGCCCCTTGCGTGGGCGGCCGCATGTCGACGGAGAAGGTCGACGGGTTCCGGCTCGACCGGATCGGTCAGCTGCTGTCCACGGCGTATCCCGAGCTACGGCTGACACCAGGGCTGGACGCGCTCGTGCTGCGCGCCTTCGCCCCCGGCGTCCTGCTGCACAGCGACGGACGCCACCACCGCGCGGGCGCCCCGGCGGCCGCGGGGGGCGCAAGGGGCGCACTCCACGCTGTACGCGCCCTGGCAAGCGCCCCCACCAGGAGCGCCCCCCGGGCCACCGACCCACTCGGCACCGCCGTGGACCAGGCCCGCCTGGGCACCGCCCTGTCCCGGCTCGCCACAATCCCCGTCGAACGCCTGCTGTCCCGCCCGGAGTTGCCCGCCACCCAGGCCCTGACGGCCCGCGGTGTCCCGGCCCGCACGGTCGACAGCTTCCTGCGCCCGCTGCTGGCCGCCCTGCTCTGCGACCCCGAACTGACCACCTCCAGCCGGTGCGCCGACCTCGCGCTGCGCGCCTTCGCCTGCGGGCACCTGTGCCTGCCGGAGGGCGGCGCCGAGATGCTCCCGGAGCTGCTCGCACGAGCGCTGCCGCCGGGCACGGTCCACACCGGCGTCCGGGTCACCTCGGTCTCGACCAGCGCGGTCACGACCGCCGAGCACGGCGAGATCCGCTGCCGCGCCGTACTCCTCGCGACCGACGCACGCGCCGCGGCCGACCTGCTGCCGGGCCTGCGAGTACCGGACTTCCATCCGCTGACGGTCCTTCACCACACCACGGACGAGCCGCCGGCCACCGGCGCGGCCCTCCTCCTGGACGCCGACCGCGGCGGCCCGGTCGCCCACACCGCGGTGGTCAGCGCGGTGGACCCCAGCCGGGCCCCCGCGGGCCGGGCCCTCATCTCCTCCACCGTCCTCGGCCCGCCCCCGCCGGAACTCGACACCGCCGTCCGCATGCACCTCTCCCGCCTCTACGGCACCCCCACCACCCGCTGGGAAACCCTCGCCGTCCACCACACCCCCGAGGCCGTCCCCGCCATGCGCCCCCCACACGACCTACGGCGCCCAGTACGCCTCCTGGCGGGCCTCTACGTCTGCGGCGACCACCGGGACACCAGCACGGTCCAGGGAGCCCTCCACTCGGCCCACAGGGCCGCAACGGCGATCCTGACGGACCTGGGAGCAGCGGGCTCGATGCACAGGGCGGACCCACCGAGCAGCGCAGTCGAGCAGGCGGCCTGAGCAGGCGCCCCAAAGCGGCGCGGGGCTGTGTCGATATGCGGCTCCGCCGCGTGGGCGCCGGCAACCACAACGAACGCACGCACGGCATCCAACAGTCGAAGTCACGGCGCTACCCCGCCTAGCCCAGCGCGGCGACCTTGTCGCGATACCCCCGCACGGGCGCCGCATCCTTGTACGGCTCCAACCGCCGCTCGAACTCCCGCACATACTCAACCGCCCGCACAGACCGCATCTCAACCGCAGCCCCCGCCGCCTCCGCCCCCAGCGCACAAGCCTGGTCAAGCTCGCCCAGCCCCAGGCGGGCGGAGGCAAGCACCACCCGGCAGAACAGCCGGCTCCGCGCATACGCAGGCGCACGCAACTGCAGCGACCGCTCCGCATGCTGCGCAGCCGCGCGGAACTGCTGCAGATCCCGATGGGCGTGCCCGAACTCGTCGGCGAGCTGCGCCTCGTCGAAGAACCGCGCCCAGAACGGCACTTCGTCACCGGATCGTGCGGCCTCCAGGGCCCGCTCGGCCCGTACCAGCGAGGCGGTGCAGTTGCGCACCTCGCCGAGCACTCCGTGCCCGCGCGCCTCGGCCGAGTGCAGCAGCGACTGCACGACGGGCGGGGCGTTGGTCCCGACGCCCTGCTGGGCGACCCGCGCCAGCTGCACGGCTTCCCGCCCGTGGCCGAGATAGACGGCCTGGCGGCTCATGGTGACCAGCACATAGGAGCCGTACGCCCGGTCCCCCGCCGCCTGGGAAAGCCGCAGGGCCTGCACGAAGTACCGCTGCGCGAGGCCGTGCGCGGCGATGTCGTACGACGTCCATCCGGCGAGCCGGGTCAGGTCGGCGGCGGCGGCGAACAGCCGGCGGCCCGTCTGCTCGCCGTAGGTGCCGCGCAGCATCGGCTCGCACTCGTGCTCCAGGTAGCGGACGAGGGCCTGGCGGGCGTGGCCGCCGCCGTACTTGTCGTCGAGGGTGCGGAACAGTTCGCCGACCGAGCGGAGTGCGGCGATGTCGCCGGCGGTGACCTTCTGGCCGGGGCCGCGGTCGGCCTGGCCGCGCTGGCGGGGCACCACCGGGCGGCCCTGGGCGGGGACGCGTGCGGGCTGTTCGCCGCGGGCGACCTTGTCGTCGGCGCGGCCGATCAGCCAGTCCCGGCTGGGCACGACCAGACCGGCGGGCGTGAACGCGATCTTGCGGAGTTCGGCGTGCGAACCGGAGTCCTTGCGCCACAGGCCGCCGACGATGTCGACGGCCTCCTCGGGCGTGGCGGCGAACTCCAGCCCGGCGTACACCGGCGCACAGGCGTCGAGGCCGAGGTCCTGGGCGGTGAGGCGGCGGCCGAGGCGGCGGGTGAAGACCTCGGCGATCAGGGCGGGAGTGGTGCCGCGAGGCTGCTGCCCGCGCAGCCAGCGGGTGACCGACGTCTTGTCGTATCTCAGATCAAGCCCGTGTTCGAGGCCGAGCTGGTCGACTCGGCGGGCGAGACCCGCGTTGGAGAACCCGGCTTCTGCGATGAGCGCGGCGAGCTGGCGGTTGGGAGTGCGCTGCGCGGGTCGTTCCGTCATCTGCGGTGCGGTCTCCTGCCTTTCGGGCCTCCAGGGACCGTGTCGGCCCGCTGTGCCCGGATTGCCTGTGAGCAGCCCTTATGGCCTCTGTGAACGGCGCGAATGTAGCGGAGAGTGAGCAGTCGGTTGCACACTTCGCCGTTCGTTCATCCGATCGTGTGAGGATTGGCCGCAGGGCTGACGCGAGACGGTCGGTCGTACAGTGGCGTAGGCACGTTTCGTGCCTTACGACCTTCTAGGGAGGCGCTTGCCGTGAGTGAGCTGCGGTTCGTCCGCATGGGATTCGGTGCCGAGGCCGTCGAGTACCAGACGGCGTGGGACGAGCAGCGCCGCGTGCACGCGGCACGCTTCGCCGACGAGATCCCCGACACCGTCCTGCTCCTGGAGCACCCGGCGGTGTACACGGCCGGCCGGCGCACGGCGGACAGCGAACGCCCCCTCGACGGCACCCCCGTCATCGACGTGGACCGCGGCGGCAAGATCACCTGGCACGGCCCGGGCCAGCTGGTGGGCTACCCCATCCAGAAGCTCCCGCGCCCCGTGGACGTGGTGGCCCATGTACGGCGCCTGGAGGAGGCCCTCATCCGCACCTGCGCGGAGTTCGGGGTGGAGACCACGCGGGTGGAGGGCCGCAGCGGGGTGTGGGTCCTCGGGGACCCGGTCGAGCAGCGCCCCTCGCTCGGCGGGCTGTCCCTCGACTTCGACCCCCGTCTCCACGACGAGGAGTTCGACCCGCGGATGAACGGCCCGGAGTACGCCCCGTCCAACGCGGGCCAGCGCCGCGAGGACCGCAAGATCGCGGCGATCGGCATCCGCGTGGCCAAGGGCGTCACCATGCACGGCTTCGCGCTCAACGTGAACCCGGACAACCGGTGGTTCGACCGCATCATCCCGTGCGGCATCCGCGACGCGGGCGTCGCCTCCCTGGCCGGCGAACTGGGCCGGGACGTGACGATCGCCGAGGTGCTGCCGGTCGTGGAGCGGCACTTGAAGGACGTCCTGGAGAACGCCGAGTTGAGGCCGCGAGCGATCGAGAAGACGCCGGCATAGATCCAGCCCGTCCGGCGTTCGAGGACGAGGCCCTTCGGGCCGAGGCGGAGGTCTGGGGGCGGCAGCCCCCAGGGCCAGCACCGGCGTCGGGCTTGAAATCAACGGGCGTACCCTTGAGCACGCCGAAGAATCAATCGCTAGGGAGCCGGTCGTGTCCGCAGTCGCACCCGACGGACGCAAGATGCTGCGCCTGGAGGTCCGCAACAGCCAGACCCCCATCGAGCGCAAGCCCGAGTGGATCAAGACCCGGGCGAAAATGGGTCCCGAGTACACGAAGATGCAGAACCTCGTGAAGAGCGAGGGCCTGCACACGGTCTGCCAGGAAGCCGGCTGCCCGAACATCTACGAGTGCTGGGAGGACCGCGAGGCGACCTTCCTCATCGGCGGTGACCAGTGCACCCGGCGCTGCGACTTCTGCCAGATCGACACCGGCAAGCCCGAGGCGCTGGACCGTGACGAGCCGCGGCGCGTCGGCGAGTCCGTGGTCACCATGGACCTGAACTACGCCACCATCACCGGCGTCGCCCGTGACGACCTGGAGGACGGCGGCGCCTGGCTGTACGCCGAGACGGTCCGCCAGATCCACCAGCAGACCGGCGGGCGCGAGGACGGGCGGACGAAGGTGGAGCTGCTCGCCCCGGACTTCAACGCCGTGCCCGAGCAGCTCGAAGAGGTCTTCTCCTCCCGCCCCGAGGTCTTCGCGCACAACGTCGAGACGGTCCCGCGGATCTTCAAGCGCATCCGCCCCGGCTTCCGCTACGAGCGCTCGCTGAAGGTCATCACGGCCGCCCGCGACTACGGCCTCGTCACCAAGTCGAACCTGATCCTCGGCATGGGTGAGACCCGCGAGGAGGTCAGCGACGCGCTGCGGCAGCTGCACGAGGCCGGCTGCGAGCTGGTCACCATCACGCAGTACCTGCGCCCGTCGGTGCGCCACCACCCCGTCGAGCGCTGGGTCAAGCCGCACGAGTTCGTGGAACTGAAGGAGGAGGCCGAGCAGATCGGCTTCTCCGGCGTGATGTCCGGCCCGCTGGTCCGGTCCTCCTACCGGGCCGGCCGGCTGTACCAGATGGCCATCGAGAAGCGGGGTTCCTACGTCGCTTCGCAGGCCGTCTGAGGGGCGGACGAACCACCGCCGGATGGCACGGAGTGCCACTACTTCGTGTGAATCTGCGCACAAGAAACTACCCGCCGGTAACGGCCGAATCGACGCGGTCCTGACCGTCCTCGCAGATGAGGGCGCCGTCAGGGCCGCGTCAGCGTTTTCGCTCGTCGCATCAAGGCTTCATTGGTGTTTGACCGGTCGGTCACGCCCTGGTAACACCAATCAGTGACGCTGGACTCACGCCACGTACACCAACTCCCAGTGCCCGTATCCCGAGGGGGGACCTCCACCATGCAGGCCGCGCCGGTTCGCGCCACCGCAATCCCGTCGTTCACCACTGCACTGCGTGCAGTCGAGTCGCTGCTCATGAGCAGCGGTCAGCGCACCGCCCGCCGCAACGCCTGGACCTCCGTCCTGGAGGACCGCCGCCGCGCCAAGGACCGGGTCGAGGCCCAGCGCGTCATGGAACAGACCACCCTCGTCGCCCGACCCTGAATCCCACCCTCCGGACACTGCCGTCGTACGGCGCTCCCGGGGCCACGTAGACTTCGTGGCATGGCGAGGAAGGAACCTGCAGCGGACGCTGCGAACCCCGGGCGACTGAAGCAGATCGCTCTGACCTACAAGATGACCCGCAAGGCCGACAATAAGATCGGTCTTGTACTCGCGGCTGTCGGCATCGGCATCTTCGGTGTTTTCCTCGCGATCGGTTTCTTGATCGGTCACCCCATCTATCTCGGCATCCTGGGCCTGCTGCTCGCCTTCCTCGGAACGGCGATCGTGTTCGGGCGCCGGGCCGAGCGGGCGGCCTTCGGACAGATGGAGGGCCAGCCGGGCGCGGCCGCGGCGGTCCTCGACAACATCGGCCGAGGCTGGACGACGACGCCCGCCGTGGCCATGAACCGCAGCCAGGACGTGGTGCACCGGGCCGTGGGCAAGGCCGGCATCGTCCTGGTCGCCGAGGGCAACCCGAACCGGGTGAAGACCCTGCTGGCCGCCGAGAAGAAGAAGATGAACCGCATCGTCGCGGACGTACCGGTGCACGACGTCGTCGTCGGCACGGGCGACGGCCAGGTCGCGCTGAAGAAGCTGCGGACCACGATGCTCAAGCTGCCGCGCGTGCTCACCGGTCCCCAGGTGACGGCCACCAACGACCGACTGCGTGCCATGGGCGACCTGATGAGCAACATGCCGCTGCCGAAGGGTCCGATTCCTGGGCGTGGCCTTCCCGGTCGCCCCCCGCGATCGCGAGGATGACACCCGCCCTCACCTCACCGCTCAGCTCCATGGGCGGCAGGGGGTGAGGATCAACCGGAGGGGTGCCCTCGCACCCCTCCAGGGCGCCCATCAGCTCTTCCCAGAGGCCTGACGCAGTCCAGCGCCGCCAGTGCCCACGCAGCCCCTTAGAGCCGTACTTCGCGTCCAGCTCAGACCAGCGGGCACCGGTACGCGCCTTCTCTAGGAACGCCTCCAGCACGGTAACGCGGTGCGAGCCCGCCTTTCTGACGGGCGGTGAGCCCGCCGCCCGGGAAGCGGACCACTTCTACGATCCGGTCCCAGCATCCGTCTGCGAGGTTCGGGACCAGACGCTCCCTCGTCCGGAACCACTCCGCCACCGAGCAGACAAGCCCCTTGCGCATCGGCGGAGGGGGACCAGTCACCTTGATGCGGATGTCGAGGAGTTCCATGAACTCCTGCTGTTGCTCTTCGGACACCTCTTCCAAGCGGTGGTGTGCCATGTCAGCAAGCGCCTGAAGGTTCTTCGCGCGCTCCTCCCCCATGGCTACCTCAGCCTGCCAAGCAGCGATCTCTTCACGTGTCTTCTCCAATTGCGCCAGTTCCTCCAGCAAGGGCTTTACGGCCCGATCAACGGCCGTTTCAGCCTGCTTCGGAGAACGTCCCACCGACCGTCGTTCCCATCCACTGCTCAGCCATGGTCCGGAGGCGTTCCGCGTCCCCAAGGAGCTTGCAGACTTCCGTCCATGCCCACGTCTCCACACCGCCCGCGTCGATCTGTGAGCAGGAGCAGGTGGGCGCTCCGGGGTACGCCTCGGCTTTGCCCGTGCAGCGGTAGTGACGGGTGGTTGCGTCAGCACGAGTGGCCCCGACGTAGTGCTTGCCACAGGGGCTGATGATCCGGCTGGAGAGCGAATACACGCGTCCAGGTCCGGCAGCGGAGCGGGCAGGCTTGGAGGTCGCTCGACGCAGCTCGGCGACCTCTTCCGGAGTGAACATCGGGTCCAATTCCATGACGATGCTCTCGCCCCATACGGGACGACCATCCGGCCCCAGTTCGGCATTCTTGGTGCTCCTGAAGACGAACCGGCCTTTCAACAGGTCTTCGTTCATCAGTCGCGACCGAATGTTGGCATGACTCCAGGGTTTACCGGACCGATTCAGAAGCCCTTCCGCATTGAGGCTCAGCGCCACTTTTCGCCAGTTCCCCCGGAACTTGACCGCGAACACCCGCGCCCTACGAAGCACCACAGCTTCGTGAAGGGGCTCGCAAGGCAACGCGCGAGTGCAGTATTCCCCACCGTCGCACTCGTCTATGACAAGCTTCTGCTCGCCCTTCTTCCCCTTGTTGGCGATCCTGTATCCGTAACGAGCCTGCCCACCAGGAAATCCGCCATCTTCCGCCTTTTCCTGGATTCCCCCTTGCGTGCGGCTGCGGATATTCTCGCGCTCTTCCTCCGCGTAATCAGCATCCTTTCGCATCTTCGAGCGTCCGGAAGCCGTTGAATTGTCGTAGTCATCCTTCACCACGGCAACGAAGATCCCGAGTTCTTCGAGATCCCAGACCCAGCGCCAGAAAGCCCGGCCTGTGCGACCGATGGCCCGCCCTTCGTTCACCACCACCATGTCGAAGGGGCGGGGATCACGGTGAGCGTCCTCCATGAGCCGCTTGAGGTCGCCCCGCTGGTGAGCCTCCAGGCTGCCGCTCACACCCTCGTCGGTGTAGGTGCCCACGTGCTCCCAGCCCTTGCGCTCCATGTAGCGCGCGGTCTTCTTGGACGTGTAGGCGACGCCGTAGCCCTTGGCCTGGTCTTCGGTCGACACCCTCAGGTAGTCGACCGCTCGGAGTGTCGTAGCCCCTGCTGCCACGTCGATTGAAGACGTGAGAGTCTTACCCATGTCAGTCCCTCCAGACTGGCCGGACCCCGGAGCGCGCCAACGCTGCCGGGGTCACCCATGCGGTCAGTCGACTATACGTGATGATCGCCCTACACGGGAGCGAACAGGATTTCCAGTATTCGACGGTACGCTGCCTGTGATCCCGGCTTCTCCGTCGTGCGCCAAATAACCTTTCGACCAAAATTCGCCTCAACAGGATCGCACGACTGCGCTAGGGGCGTTTCGTTTCTCGCCTGATTTTCCCTGCCCTGCCGACTCATGCCCCGACCGCCCAATCCCACTTATCCCAGTGCCTCGCGTCCCCTATTTCCATTCGAGCGATCTCGCGGTTGGTGGCGATGTCTTCGCCGATTCCTGCGGCGAATAGGGCGGCGCCGGGGGTGTGGCCGGAGCCGACGTATCGCCAGTTCGACTCTGTGATGACGTCCGGGTTGTCGGTCGGTTCGGGGGCGCCTCGCTGGTATTCGGCGCGTTCCTCGCGCAGTGCGCCGTAGGTGGTGGAGTAGCGGCGGGATTTGGTGAGGATGTGGCCCTGGTAGCCGAGCGTGTGGGCCCACGGTCGGAGCCGGAGGTGTTCGAGTTCGGGCAGGCCGCCCAGGCGCCAGCAGGTGCCCATCAGGGCGCGTACGTGAGATGTGACGACGGCCGCATGGATGTCGTCCGGACTGGTGACGCGGTAGTCCAGTCCGGCGCCGGTTTCGGCGGTCCCCTTGGACACGTACTTGGCGACGTAGGCGGCAACCGCATCGTCGGTGGGCCCCTCACCATCCGCGAAGGCCCGGATCGGCCGTACGTCCAACTGCCCGCCGAACACGAGGAGTTCGGTGCCGTAGGCGTCGGATTCCGGGACGCTCACGTTCGCCGCTGCGGCAGCCGCATGCACGGCGTCGGTGAGCAGTTCGGCCGTGGCCCACGCCGGGCACGGGTCACCGGGACCGTCCGGCCGTCGAGGGCGTACCACCCCGTGGAAGTGGATAACCGCCCGCTTCTGGTACTCGGCGACCTTGGCGAAGGACACCACCAGGTGGTCACGCAGCTTGGAGCGCGGTATGCCCGCGGCGGAGGCCAGGTGGCGCCGCACGGCGGTGGTGAAGCGGTCCCACAGACGCCCGGCGTGTGCGTGCCACAGCACGTGGCCCGTGTAGTCGTAGCAGTCCTGGCACAGAGGCAGGCCGATGAGCGGGTCATCCTCGGTGTGCACCAGGCCGCAGCCGAGGCGCCGCCCGTGTTCGCAGCGCGGATCATCCCGGCGCGGACGGCATTAGCCCCCATCACGCACACGGTGCACCGGGCCGAACAAGGGGGCGGTCAGCGTTACGAACAGCCGGGGCTGCCCCCGCACGGCAGCGGGCACGCTCTTTCCGCCGGACAGGCCAGCACGGATCAGCTGGAAGGTGTCGCCCGCATGCAGGTAGGCGCACGGCTCACAGACCGAGGCACGCCCAAGGAGCTGATCGCGCTGGCCGAGGGGCTGCGCGAGTCCACCGAGTCGTGGACCGACCTGCTGCGCGACTGCCGCCGCCGGGGCATGCGCGATCCCGAGCTGGTCGTCGGTGACGGCGCGATGGGCCCATTCATCGCTGGTTGGCGTACGCGGTGTCGATCGTTGTCTTCATGAGTTGCGCGGCGGTGCGCATGTTCGTGGTGGTGAAATCGAGGAGCGATGCGGGTGCGAACTCGGTCGTCCACATGAGATGGACACCCGCGTCGTCCTCGCGCACGACCTGGGTTCCCAGGTGGTGCGTCACGGTACTGTCGGTCACCTGGTACTGGAGCCGTCGAGCGTCGTCGTCGAGTTCGACGATGCGCTCGGTGGCCCTCATGCCATTGGCGAAGGTCACAACTCTGCTGTCCGGCCTCTTTTCGACGGTGACCGCGAACCCTGGGATGAGCCGCGTGTCCACCGCGTAGATGTCGCGTATGACATCCCAGGTGAAGGCTGCGCTGGCTTCGACGGGGACGTCGACGGTCACCGAGCTGATGCCGGTTCCCTCATCGGAACGAGTTTCCATGGGCAGTGTCATTTCTTTTCCCTCTTCCCTGATCGTCGGCTGCGGGCGTCGTTGTCGCTGGGCCGAATCCGTCGTCACGGCACCATCACCACCCGACCGATACGACCACGTTGCTCGGCGTAGCGATGCGCGTCGGCGGCGTCGGCGAGTGGGAACACCCGGTCGACGACCACGTCGAGGTCGCCGTCGGCTACCCGGCGGATCATGTCGGCGACGTAGGCACGCACGCGAGGCGTGTGGATCATTGGGCTGAGGCTGAAGCCGCTCAGGGTGCAGTTGCCCAGGAGGAGCGTGGTCGCATCGACCATCGACGCCTCCCTGGCCGACGCCCCGAGGAAGACCACCGTGCCACCCTGGCGCGTGGCAAGGATCAACTGCTGCGTCATGGGCCCACCAACGGGATCCAGGGCCAGGTCGACACCGATGCCGTCGGTGAGTTCGAGGACGCGTCGGCGCACGTCTTCGGTGCGATAGTCGATGCCGTCGTGGAGGCCGAGTCGGCGCAGCGCGTCAAGTTGCTCGTGGCTCGAACCCGTCCCGATCACCCGCGCCCCGGCCTTCGCCGCGAGCTGCACCGCCGCGAGACCGACTCCTCCCGCCGCGCCCTGCACCAGCACCGTACTGCCGGCGGCGAGACCGCCCTGCTCGAACAGCGCCTCGTAGGCGGTTCCGAACGCGACCGGCACGCACGCCGCCGCTGCCGCGTCGGCGCCGTCGGGCAGGACCCAGCAATGGTCTGCCCGCACCGCCCGGAGTTCCGCATGTGAGCCGTGCTCTCCGAAAGCGCTCACGCGCTGTCCGACCCGGAGATCGGTCACCTGCTCGCCAACGGCTACCACCGTGCCCGCACTGCCGTAGCCGACGACGTGGGGGCTTCGCGGGAGTGGCATCATCAGCCTGGTCAGAAGGTCGCCGCCCTCGATGCTGATCGCCTCGACTTTGATCAACACCTCGTTGTCGTCAGGCACGGGGTCGGCGATCTCCTCGTAGCTGAGCACGTCAGGCCCGCCGTTCTCGCGGTACACAACTGCTTTCATGATGGTGGTTCTCCAGTCTTGGGGACGGCCAAGAGGGCCCAGGCCGCTATGAGTTGCCGTGTGCGATTTCCGAGAGGTGGGTCCATGCGTCCCATGTGGACAGCCGTGCGTCGTAATGACCGCGGACCTTCGGCAGTACCGCCCTGCCCAGGATGAGCCGCAGCGGCGGCACGTCGGCGTCGACGGCCGCGAGAACGGCTTCCGGTGTCGCCACCGGGTCCGCGAAGTCTGCGGGGTCGAAGCCCGCGAGCAGGGCTCGTCGAGCCTCGTCGTAGGCGGGGATCTCGGGTGATTGCCTGAGGGAACCGGCGCTGGCGAACTCGGTGGCGTAGGGCCCGGGTTCGATGATGGTCACCTTGATCCCGAGGTGGGCGACCTCTCGCGACAGGGCGTCCATCATGCCTTCCAGCGCCCACTTGGAGGCGTTGTAAAGACCGAGGGTCGGCTCGCCGATCAGGCCGGCCAGGCTGGACACCGACACGATGTGACCGCTTCCCTGTTCGCGCAGGAGGGGCAGTGCTGCTTGCGTCACCCACAACGCCCCGAGCAGATTGGTGTCGAGCAGCTCCCGGACGTCGTCCTCCTGGACCTCCTCGACGGCGCCGCGCAAGCCGTAGCCCGCATTGTTGACGATCACGTCGAGCCGCCCGAAGTGCTGGTGAGCGGCGGCCACGGCGTCGAACACAGCACCGCGCTGGGTGACATCCAGCGGCAGGACCAGCGCAGAGTCGGGGAATGCCTCGGCCAGCGGCTTGAGCCGGCTCTCCTCGCGCGCCGTCGCGACGACCCGGTCGCCCCTTCTCAGGGCTGCCTCTGCCCAAAGCCGGCCGAACCCCCGCGAGCAGCCCGTCATGAACCAGACCTTCTCGGTCACGCGCCTCTCCCCTCTGTGTCCGTCTCCGCCTCAGGAGTTAAGATGAACCGTGGTTCACGATCATCGTGAACCACGGTTCACCTTTAGGCAAGTCGCGTGCGGATTGTTCAGGGAGAGACCATGACCGAAGGCCGGCCGCCACGGGCCGACGCGGTGCGCAACCGCAAGAAGATCCTCGCCGCAGCTCGTGAGCAGGTGACAGCGCACGGCCCGGACGTCGGAATGGACGAGATCGCCGCCGCGGCAGGTGTGGCCGTGGGCACCCTGTACCGCCATTTCCCCACCAAGACCGACCTGGTGGCGGCCGTCGTCGAGGAGTTCGTCGCGCAGGTGGCCGACGACGCCGAGGCCGCCTGCGCGCGCGTCGCATCAGGTGCCCACGCGTGGGACGAGATCACCGGCTTCCTGACCCGGCTCACCGAGGAAGTGGCGACCAACCACGCCGTGAAGGCCGCCACTCAGACGCTGGGCGCCGTCCCGGACGACAAGGCTGACGAGGACCGCGCTGGCGCTGCCCTGACGACTCTCATCCAGGCCGCCCAGTCCGACGGCGACCTCCACCCCGACATCAGCGTCGCGGACGTCTACCTGCTCTTCACCACCGCGCCCACCGACCGCCCACCGGCAGCTCGCGCCCGCTGGCTGACGCTCGTCCTGTTCGGTCTCACCCCGCACGGTCGTGAGCGATAGCCCCCGGACACACGAGTACGTGCGCCGCGCCGCGCCCACCGCTGCACGCGAACCCGAGAATGGCCCCGGAGCAATGCTCAAGACCTGTGGATCGGCCTCGGGAGGGGTGCTTCGCGAAACGCGGAGGGCGTACCCGAACTTGTCGACGCCCCCTGGTCGGTCCGATGCGGACTTGTCCTCTGGCACGAGGGCGAGCACGCCGACTATGTATGGGAGTGGAAAGACGAGCCCACACAAGGACGGTGGGCGCGTTGGACCACTGAAAGCCCCATGCGGTTCGAGACCCTGCCATGGTGCGAGATCCCCGGCGGACCGGACGGCGACGCATGCACGCTCTACCGGGACCACACCCGCAACCACTCATGGAACGTGTTTGACCCGAAGATCGAGGCGCTTCGCCGAAGGACCCTCGCGGAGAACGCCGAATTGATCGCATGGCTCAGTGGGAAGCCGAACTGAAGGACCGCACGCGACGTGAAGACGCCCCCGGTTCGAGTGGAAGCGGGGGCGCCTTCATAGCATGTTCGTGCTGGTCAGCGGCTAAACGCGCAGAGTGAACCCAAAGGCAACCTTGGAGGACGCTGTCGCGCCCTGAAGGGGCGCGGGGGAACTGCGCGAGTAACCACGATGGCGCCGCAGACGATGAACGGCGCACCCCGCGGAGCGCTCAGCCGCGGACCTCGACCGTGCGGGCCAGCCGGTCGTGCAGGCCCCTGCCGTCGCGGTCCCAGATCAGGGCCGGGATCGCGATGCACAGCAGGGCCGTGCGGACGGTGGCGCGGAGGGGGCTGGGGCGGCCGGTGTCCAGGGCGACCACGCGGAGGCCGAAAAGGCGCTTACCGGGGGTGAAGCCGATCGTGCCGGCCGTCAGGACACCGAGGACGAAGAAGATGAGCAGCGCCCAGTTGCCGGTGGCCTGGTCGTAGCCGTGTGTGATCAGACCGTATGCGATCAAGAGGCACAGGCCCCAGTCGACGACGAGGGCGCCGAACCGGCGGCCCGGACGGGCGATCGAGCCCGGTCCTTCCTCGGGCAGACCGAGCTGTTCGCCGCGGTATCCGAAGTCGGCACCGGCTTCCTCTGCGGCCGCGCGGGGGCCCGAGAGCCATGAGCCGATTGCATCCCTGTTGTCCACGCGTCCACGGTACTGCGCCCGTTTCGCGATACGGACAGGTGGGGTACACCGGACTGGGTCCGGTTAACTTGTGCGAAACAAATGGGTCACGCCCGAGAAATCACCCGTCCCTAGGGTCGGGGACAGCGTGTGCCACCGCACTGGCCGCACGAACGAACTACCACCCCGGCAGGACGGTCGGGAGTAGGAGGAGCTGGATGTTCCAGAACGCCGACGAGGCCAAGAAGTTCATCGCGGACGAGGACGTCAAGTTCGTCGACGTCCGCTTCTGCGACCTGCCGGGTGTGATGCAGCACTTCACGATTCCGGCGGAGGCCTTCGACCCGGCCGAGGAGCTCGCCTTCGACGGCTCCTCGATCCGCGGCTTCCAGGCCATCCACGAGTCCGACATGGCGCTCCGCGCCGACCTGTCCACCGCGCGCGTCGACCCCTTCCGCCGCGACAAGACGGTCAACATCAACTTCTTCATCCACGACCCGATCACGGGCGAGCAGTACTCCCGTGACCCGCGCAACGTGGCGAAGAAGGCGGAGGCCTACCTGGCGTCCACCGGCATCGCCGACACCGCGTACTTCGGCCCCGAGGCCGAGTTCTACGTCTTCGACAGCGTGCGCTTCCAGACCTCCGCGAACGAGGCCTTCTACCACATCGACTCCGAGGCCGGCGCCTGGAACACCGGTGCCCTCGAGGACAACCGTGGTTACAAGGTCCGCTACAAGGGCGGCTACTTCCCGACCCCGCCGGTCGACCACTTCGCCGACCTGCGTGCCGAGATCTCCCTGGAGCTCGCCAACTCGGGCCTCCAGGTCGAGCGCCAGCACCACGAGGTGGGCACCGCCGGCCAGGCCGAGATCAACTACAAGTTCAACACGCTGCTCGCCGCGGCCGACGACCTCCAGCTCTTCAAGTACATCGTGAAGAACGTGGCCTGGCGCAACGGCAAGACCGCGACCTTCATGCCGAAGCCGATCTTCGGCGACAACGGCTCGGGCATGCACGTGCACCAGTCGCTGTGGGCGAACGGCGACCCGCTGTTCTACGACGAGGCCGGCTACGCGGGCCTGTCGGACACCGCCCGCTACTACATCGGCGGCATCCTCAAGCACGCCCCGTCGCTGCTGGCCTTCACCAACCCGACGGTGAACTCGTACCACCGTCTGGTGCCGGGCTTCGAGGCGCCGGTCAACCTGGTGTACTCGCAGCGCAACCGCTCCGCGGCCATGCGTATCCCGATCACCGGCTCCAACCCGAAGGCCAAGCGCGTCGAGTTCCGTGCGCCCGACTCGTCCGGCAACCCGTACCTGGCGTTCTCCGCGCTGCTGCTCGCGGGTCTGGACGGCATCAAGAACAAGATCGAGCCGGCCGAGCCGATCGACAAGGACCTCTACGAGCTGGCTCCCGAGGAGCACGCGGGCGTCGCGCAGGTCCCGACCTCGCTCCCCGCCGTCCTCGACCGCCTCGAGAGCGACCACGAGTTCCTGCTCGCCGGTGACGTCTTCACGTCCGACCTGATCGAGACGTGGATCGACTACAAGCGCGCGAACGAGATCGCCCCGCTGCAGCTGCGTCCGCACCCGCACGAGTTCGAGCTCTACTTCGACGTGTGATCGACGCCTGTCCCAGGTACAGCGCCCGCGCCCCCGTTGTCGTACCGACAGCGGGGGCGCGGGCGTATGTTCTATTCTGCCGATGACACGACACGGGGGTGGACGGGATGCCGGAGCACGAACGCGACAACCACGAGCGCGAGTTCGACCTGAGGTGGGCGGACGACGCCCAGCACAAGGAGCCCTCGGCACGGGCCCGGATGCTCGCCGCTCGGTGGCGGGAGAACCCGCCGCAGCCGCAGCCGTTCCGCGCCGATCCCGGGCGGGTGGCGCCGCGTCGGTCCTCGTGGATGTCCACGGTCATCGTGCTGGGCGGCATCGCCGCGATCATCCTGCTGCTGGGGTACACCCGGTTCCGGGCGCCGTACTAGTCACAGAACGTGCCCTTTACAGCTCCTAGGGCCGATCGGAACTACTTCATGGGTCCGGCCGGGTGCACACTGGACAGCGGGACGAGTGCCTGACTGCGGGGTGATGGCAGATGCAGAGCCGCTTCCGGAGCGACCGGCGGTTGACCGTGCGGATGACGGTCACGATGTTCCTGCTCGGGTTGCTGTACGTGGCGTTCGTCGCCGCACTGATCGTGTTGTTGAAATCGTGGCTGCTGGTCGTGGTGCTGGTGGCGGCGATGTTCGTCGCGCAGTTCTGGTTCTCCGACCGGATCGCGATGTTCGCCATGCGCGGGCGGGTCGTGGAGCGCGAGGAGTATCCCGAGCTGCACGCGGTGGTCGACCGGCTGTGCGCGATCGCCGACATGCCCAAGCCGGTGGTGGCCGTGTCCGAGATGGACATGCCGAACGCGTTCGCGACCGGGCGCAATCCCGACCATGCCGTGGTGTGTGTGACGACGGGGCTGCTGCGGCGGCTGGAGCCCGCGGAGCTGGAGGGCGTGCTCGCGCACGAGCTGTCGCACGTGGCGCACAAGGACGTCGCCGTGATCACGATCGCGTCGTTCCTGGGTGTGATCGCGGGGCTGATCGTGCGGTTCGCCTTCTACTCTCAGCTGTTCGGCGGAGGGCGCAGGGACCAGAACACCGCTGCCGTCTTCGCCATCGTGATGGGGGTGTCGGCCGCCGTGTACGCGATCAGTTTCCTGCTGATCAGGGCCCTGTCCCGGTACCGGGAGCTGGCCGCTGACCGGGCCGCGGCGCTGCTCACCGGGCGGCCCTCGGCGCTGGCCTCCGCGCTGACCAAGGTCTCGGGCGACATCGCGAGGATCCCGACCAAGGACCTGCGGACGGCGCAGGCCTTCAACGCCTTCTACTTCACCCCGGCGACCGGCAAGGAGCCCGGCATCGAGCGGTACTTCTCCACCCACCCGAGCCTGGAGCAGCGGCTCGACCAACTGGGGCGGATCTCCGCCGAGTTGGGTGAGGCGACCACACCCGGAAAGGGGTGACATGGGGCTCCTGGACATTCTGCTCGGCCGTACGAAACCGGTCCTGCCCGACCTCGACCAGCTCTTCGCGCTGCCGTCGGCTGCCGTGACCCTGGAGGCCGCGGCCGGTTTCACGCCGACCGGCACCGGTGCGGTGTGCTTCGCCACGGTCGAGGGCGGGGCGTTCGAGCAGACGCACCGGGAGGTCCAGGCCCTGCTGGACGCGGACGCCGACCGGGACGGGCCCCCGGTGGAGCTCAGCCAGGACGAGTACGGGTACTCGTGGCTGGTCTCCCGCCGCTCCCCCGGTCGGCTGTCCGAGCTGGTCAACGATCTGCACGCGGTGAACAGCTCGATGGAGGTCAACGGCTTCGGGCCGCAGCTGCTGTGCTCCCTGGCCGGTTTCCAGGGCGAGGGGGGCCGACGGCTCGCGCTGGTCTATCTCTACAAGCGCGGCACGTTCTACCCGTTCGCACCGCTGCCCGGCGGTGGGCAGCGGCGCGACAACGCGCTGGAGCTGCAGGTGAAGGCGGCGCTCGCCGGCGACCTGCGGATGGAGCAGGACCTGAGCCGCTGGTTCCCCGTGTGGGGCGCGCCGGGACAGTGACCGGCAGCGCCTACCAGCGGTTCACGTCGTCTCACTTGCTCTTCTCGCGCTCCTGGCGGCGCGACTCCATGGGACGCTCGCGACGGTATCGGCGCTCCCACTTGGCCTGCATGTCACGGCGCTTGCGGTAGGCCTGGTACGTGGCCGGCATGGACCCCGAAGAGGAGCCCCCCGACGACTGCGAGGACTGCGAGGCGGAGCCACCGCCGGTGCCGCTCCGCCCGTACTGCAGGTACAGGAAGAGCACAGCGACCGCGGCCAGCCACCAGACGTGGTTTCCGAATCCCAGGAGCACCAGGACAGCGGTCCCGGCTATGACGATGGTGCCCATGACGGGCCTCCGTTTGGGCGTGGGTGAGTGAGCGGTGATGAGTTGTCGTCCCGACGGGGCGCTGGGGGATGAGCGTCCGTCCGTCGGTGCGTAGAGAGTAGCCCCGAGTCCGCAGGGTGATGCCTGTCCTGCGGAAAGCGGTGGTGGGCAGCTCCGCAACGCTTGTCCAGCGTAGGGAGACGGTCACTCGCCGTGCATCCGGTTTTCTGCCCGGGGCCCTCGGAGACGGCCTCAGTCCGTCTGCAGATCCAGCCTCCGCTCCACCACCTCCTGGGCCACCTCGGTGATGCGGCGGCGGTGCGAGCGGGCGTGGGAGCGCAGGATGCGGAAGGCCTCGTCGACCGTGATGGAGTGCCGGGCCGCGAGTGTGCCCTTGGCCTGTTCGATGACGATACGGCTGGTCAGCGCCTGACCGAGCTGGTCGGCCAGGGCTCGGGTCTCGCGCAGTCGGCGGTCCCGTTCCAGGTTCCAGCCGGCGGCGTCGGTGAGTGACTGGCCCAGTGTCAGGAGCTCGGGGGGCAGCGGGGTGCCGCCGGGGCCCAGCAGCACGAGGGCGCCCAGGGTGTCGTCGCCGACGTGCAGGGGCAGCGCGGCGGCCCGGCCGTAACCCAGTTCCACGGCCCGGGCGGCGTACCGCGGCCAGTCCCGGCGGGCCCGCTCGCCGTCGAGGGCGGTGTCCGGCACCGGGACGCCGGTGCGGCGGGCTTCCGACCCCGGCCCCTCGCCCCAGGTGGCGGCCGAGCGAGCCAGGTGCAGCAGTTCCTTGCCGGTGCCGGCCACGTCGGGGCCGACGGAGTCGTCGGGGGCGTACAGCACGACCGTGACGCAGTCGCCGAGCAGTTCGGTACCGTGCGCGGCGAGGGCCGCGAGGAGCCCGGTCGGATCGGAGGGTTCGGTGACCTGGCTGGCGGCCAGATCCACGAACGCCTGTGCCAGCCGTTGCTGCGACGGAGGCATCGTGCTCATCAGCTTCCCTTCGCCTCTCGGACATCGGTCGCGAACCGTGTCCGCAGTCTTCCTTGTCGGCGCCCGCGGCGTCTGCCGCTTCAGCCGAGACGCAGCTCGCCCCGCAGGATGCGCTCCGCCACCGAGTGATCCAGGACGCCCTCGGCGAAGGCGTGTGCCCTGATCAGTTCCAGTGCGTCGGTCACCGGGCAGTCGAGGTGCACCGAGACCATGCCGGCGGCCTGGTGCACCTTGGCGCGCAGGTCGGTGGCGCCGTACAGCCCGGGGTCGCCGTCCGAGCTGAGGATCATGGAGCGGGTCAGCGCCTCGGCGACCTCGCTGAAGGTGTCCGAGTCGGTGACGCCCTGCACGGGGTCGAAGACCGCGAGCGCGCCGACACAGGTGCCGGACAGGCTGAGCGGTACGGCCGCGACCGCGCCGATGCCCAGTTCGGCCACCGCGGGGCCGTACCCGGGCCAGCGGTCGGCCAGTGCCGGGCCGGCCGCGGTCACCGGGCGGACCTCGCTGGTGGCGTCCCGGGCGGGCCCCTCGCCGAGCAGGAACTCAAGCTCCTGCGCGGCACGGGCCGGTTCGTCGGAGGCGGCCAGGCCGAGCTGGTCGCGGGCCGCTCCGACCAGCGTGACGGCGGCGCTGCTGGTGCCGCAGGCCGCCGCGACCCCGGACATGAACTGCGGCTGCGGGGTGTTGCGCGTCCGGGACCAGTCTCTGAGCCGGGACACGTAGTCGTCCTGAAGCTGTGCCGCGGTCAGGTGGCGGGCCGCCGTCGACCGGTGGATCTCCGCGATCCGCAGATGGACGTCTCTGAGCACCTCGGTGGGGGCCTGACCGGCGCGGAACTCATGCAGCTCTGCATGGCCGCTCTCACGCTCGGAACGGACCCGCGCCACAGCGGCCTTCCGCTCGGCGGACGCCATGAGGTCCCCGACCTCACCTCCGGTGGCCATACCGGAATCCTACGCTTCAGGTCCTCACCCGGAGCCGTTCGTCCTGCCTACTTCCATGAGCAGGACGACCCCGCCGTTGTGGCCGTCGAAGGGGCTGCAGTGCACCGTGCAGATCATCGAGCGGCCCAGGCGGTTGACGGCCTGCACGGGCAGCGGCTCTCCCCGTCTGCCGGTGTCGACACAGCGCTCGATCGTCTCGCGCAGCTTCGCGGTGGGCAGTCCGAAGTCGAGACCGTGGAAGGGCTGGTCGAGGACCTCGTCGGGGCGCAGGCCCCACATGTCGACGGCGCCGCGGTTCCAGCTCTTGACCTTCAGCCCCTGGTCCAGGACGACGATCCCGGCTGCGACGGAGGTGAGCACGGCCTCCAGGAAGGTGCGGGCCTCGTCCAGCTCCTCTGTGCGGACCCGCATCTCCTCGTTCATGGTCTCCAGTTCCTCGTTCCCCGACTGGAGCTCCTCATTGGTCGTCTCCAACTCCTCATTGGTGGACTGGAGTTCCTCGTTCGTCGTCTCCAGCTCCTCGATGCTCGACTGGAGTTCCTCGTTCGTCGTCTCCAGCTCCTCGTTCGTGGACTGGAGTTCCTCGTATGCCGTCTCAAGATCCTCGCGCACTCGCTTGACCTCGGACTTGAGCTGGGTGGCGACCGTGACATCGGTGAAGGTGATGTGGGTGGCGACCGGCACGCCGTCGGAGCCGGTCACGGGCTGGACGAGGATGTCGAAGTACTGGACGTCGTCGGCGACGCGGCGCTCGACGCCGTTGATCCGCACGGAGCGCCGCTCGTGAGTGGCCTGTTCGACCAGAGAGCGCAGTTCGACGGGGCGGTAGGAGATCTCCAGGTCCTGGAAGGGGCGCCCGATGTCGGTCGCGGTGAGGCCGAACTGCACGCGCGCGTGCCTGGTGACCAGGACGACCATGCCCTCGGAGTCGACGGCAAGGGCGGCGCTGGGTGTCGCGTCGAGGATGAGGTCGCGCAACTGCCGGTGGCGGGCCACGCTGGTCAGCTCGCCGCCCGTTCCGGCCCGGATCTTCACCGGTGCGGGCTGGTACGGCGGAGTGGCCTCACCGGGGCGGCGCCGGAACACGCGCTGGCGCATGCTCATCACCTCGAACCGCTCCGCGTCGTTGAGCAGCATCTCGGCCTTGCCGAGGAAGAGACAGCCGCCCTCGCGCAGCGCGAAGTGGAAGCGATCGATGATCTGTGTCTGCGCCTCGACGTTGAAGTACATCAGGGTGTTGCGGCAGATGAGCAGGTCGAGGCGGGAGATCGGAGCGTCGCGCGTGATGTCGTGGCGACCGAAGATCACCCTTCGGCGCAGATCGGAGCGGAAACCGAACCGGGCGCCGTTCTGCTCGAAGTACTTGTCGCGCAGCTCGGACGAGAGCGGTTCGAGGGACCTCGCCGGATACAGACCGGAGCGGGCGTCGCGCAGCGCCTCGTCGTCGACGTCCGTGCCGTAGATCTTGACCCGCTCCAGGGTCTCGTCGAGGCCCAGCGTCTCGGCGAACATGATGGCCAGGGAGTATGCCTCCTCGCCGCTGGAGCAGCCCGCGCACCACACCCGGATCTCGCCCTCGCTCCCGCTCCTCGCGATCAGCTCGGGCATCACCTCGCGTTGCAGGAAGGTCCATGCCTCGGGGTCGCGGAAGAACGAGGTGACGTTGATCAGGATGGTGTTGAACAGCGCGTTGAATTCCTCCGCATTGGTCTCCAGGCGGTCGCGGTAGTCGGTGTACGACGTGATCTGCGTGTCCGTCATCCGCTTGCGGATGCGGCGGCCCAGTGAGGACCGCTTGTAACCGGTGAAGTCGAAACCGCGGGCGTCCCTGAGGAAGCCGAGGAGCTCCTCCAGTTCCTCGTCGGTCTCCACGTCCGGCTGTCCGTCAACCATCGCTTCCGCCTGCTTCTCTGCTACTGCCTCTTGGTCTCGACCAGCCCGCGGATCACTGCGGCGATCTCCTCCAGAGGTAGCACGAAGTCAACCGTCCCCGTACCCACGGCCGCCTCGGGCATGCCTCTGAACTCCGCCGTCGCCGGATCCTGGGCGATCACGGTGCCGCCGCGCGACTTGACCGCGTCCACGCCCATCGCGCCGTCCCGCCCGGTCCCGGTGAGCACGCAGGCTATGGCCCGCGCCCCGTACGCCCCCGCGACCGACTCGAACAGCAGGTCGGCGGAGGGCCGGACGAAGTGGACCGGCTCGCTGTCGGTGAGGGTGAGCAGGCCGCCGGGGCGGACGAGCAGGTGCCGGTTGGGCGGGGCGATGTAGACCGTGCCCGGCCGGGTCCGCTCGTGGTCCTCGGCGAGCTTCACATCCAGTTCGGTACGGCGGTCCAGGACCTCCGCGATCACGGTGCGATGGCGGGGGTCCAGGTGCTGCACGACCAGGACCGGCACCGGGAACCCGGCGTCGAGAGCGCCGAGCAGGGTGACCAGGCCGTTGATGCCGCCCGCGGAGGAGGCTACGGCGACGGCCTCGAAGCCGTCGGTCGTGGGCTCGGAAGGCTGCACTTGGTCAGCGTAGGTCTGTTGACCGGGGGAGGCAGGTCCTGGGGTGTGATCACACCTCGGGGGCGGCCGCGACCACGCCGGCGGCGACGGCGGCGCCCAGGGCCGCGTGGTCCGCGGTGGTCTGGTCGGCGTAGGCGAGGGCGAAGTCGGCGACGGCCTGTTCGAAGGTGTCGGCGCCGCCGAGATAGGCGGCTATGGCGATGCGGTCGCCGGAGCGGGCGTGGGCGCGGGCCAGGGCGGTGCCGCACAGCCGGGCGTACCCGAGCAGGTCGGCCGGACTCATCCCGGCCACGTCCGCGGAGCCCTTCATGTCGCGCAGCTGCCGCCAGTAGAAGGCGCGCCCCTGCGGTCCGCTCATCCACCCCAGGAAGATGTCACTCGCCGCCTGCAGCTGCCGCTGACCTGCGACGACGCGATGTCCGGGATGGACGTACGGCCCGTGCGGCAGATGTTCCTCCAGTACGGACTTCCGCGCCTCCTTGATCTGCAGGAACAGGGGGTCGCCCTGGTCCCGTCCGGTGAGCAGTACGACGAAGCAGCGCAGGCCGACACTGCCGATGCCGACGACCTTGCGGGCGGCGTCCGCGAAGCGGTAGCGGTCCAGGAGCAGGCGACGCTCCTCGGAGAGGGTGGAACGGTAGTCGCTGAAGATCTTGCGCAGGGAGGCCGTGTCGGAGGCGCCGGCGGGTTCGAGGAGGGGCGGGTCGTGGATGATCCGGCGGCGCCCGTCGACCACCTCCGTGAGCTTGCCGAGGGCCTGCAGGCTGGTGCGGCGGCGGGCCCGGGTGAGGCTGGAGGCGACCTGCCCGCGGCGGCGGGCGGAGCGGACGAGGGGCAGCAGGGTGTCGGCGTCGAGGCGCTCGTACCAGACGGCGAGCTCGCCGCGCCCGGCCAGCCGCCGCATGGCGGCCCGGTAGGCGGCACCCGCCTCCAGCGTCGCGCGCCGCACCTTGGCCTCGACGTGCCCGTTCGCCCGCCCGGCCACGGCGACGGACGCCGCGAGCCGCTCGACATCCCACTCGAAGGGGCCGGGAAACGTCTCGTCGAAGTCGTTCAGGTCGAAGAGAAGCGCCCGCTCCGGGGAGGCGTACACGCCGAAGTTCAGCAGGTGGGCGTCACCGCACAGCTGCACGGTCAGCCCGGTGTGCGGCCGGGACGCGAGGTCGGCGGCCATCACGGCGGCGGCACCGCGCAGAAACGCGAACGGCGAGGCGGCCATCCGCCCGTACCGGATCGGCAGCAGCTCCGGCAGCCGGTCACGTCCCTGCCGTTCCAGTACGCCCAGGGGGTCGGCCCGGTCGACGGGCGGGACCCACCCCGCATGCGCGGAACGCGAAACCCTCCGCCGGGCGGCCTTACCCCGCTCGGCCCGGGCAACGGGCGTACTCACGGCCCCCACCACCGCATACCGCGCCTGCCCATCACGCCTCCGGTGCGGTCGCCTTCCGTCGCCTCCTGATCGCAGTGAAGGCGGGGGCGGGGACGCGCGCATGCCGGGGGCGGCGATCGGGTGACGGGGCGCGGGGTGGGGTGGGGGACTTCGGGGACGGGGCTGGTGACTCCGGCCGCCGACGGACTCAGCACCAGCGGCTCACCAGCAAAAACCCGTGCCACCAGCAGTCACCGCCAACCGAAACCAGCCGCACGAACGGCGACGTACAGCCGGTGGCTCGTGAGCGGGCACCCGCGCCCACGGCCGCGACCAGCCCCCCGAAGACCAACGGCCCAAGACACAAGGCCCACGGCCGACGGCTCACGAGCCAGGGCCCCTGCGGTCCGCCGTGACCGCCCTCAAGACCGGCGGCTGGAGACGAGGGGGCGTTGTCAGTGGGCTCCTGCAAGATGGGGGGACAGGTGGCTGACGGGGAGGCCGGGATGAGTGACGGCGGGCGGTATGTCGGGGTGGCGGAGCGGCGGGCGCGGCTCGCGTTGCGGCAGCGGCTGGCTCCGGCGGCGCGGGCGGGCAGCCCGGAGGAGGTCGCGGGCACGCTGGTGGCACTGCACGGGTCGGACCCGGCGACGGTGCACCTGGCGGTGGGCGCGCGGCTCGCGGACGCGGCGGGAACCGTGGCGGAGACCGAGCGGGCGCTGTACCGGGACCGGTCGCTGGTGCGGATGCACGGCATGCGGCACACGGTGTTCGTGTTCCCCACCGACCTCACCGCCGTCGTGCACGCCTCGACCGGCATCACGGTCGCCGGCCGGGAGCGGGCCTCGCTGCTCAAGGACATGGCGAAGGCCGGGGCACCGGACGCGGTTTGGCTGAAGGACGTCGAGGAGTCGACGCTGGCGGCTCTGGCGCGGCGCGGTCAGGCGACGGCGACCGAACTCGCCCTGGACGAGCCGCGGTTGAGAGAGCAGTTCGTGTACGCGGCCGGAAAGAGCTACGAGGGCGTGCACACCGTCTCGACCCGCTTGCTGAGGGTGCTGGGAGTGGAGGGCAAGGTCGTACGGGGGCGGCCGCTCGGTTCGTGGACGTCCAGCCAGTTCCGCTGGGCCGTGGCCCCTCCGCACCCCGAACTCGACGTGGCCGAGGCGCAGTCAGCGCTGCTCGGGCGGTGGCTCGCGGTGTGCGGGCCCGCCACGGAGGACGACCTCAAGTGGTGGACGGGGTGGAAGGTCACGGACGTCCGGCGTGCGCTGGCGGCGATCGGCGCGCGGGCGGTGAGGCTGGACGAGGGCACGGGGTACGTCGTCGCCGGTGACGTCGAGCCGGTGGCGGGCCCCGACTCGCCGTGGGCCGCGCTGCTGCCCGCGCTGGATCCGACGGCGATGGGGTGGCGGGAGCGGGACTGGTACCTGGCGCCGGAGCTGCGGCCGTCGCTGTTCGACTACAGCGGCAACGTGGGGCCGACGGTGTGGTGGGACGGCCGGGTGGTGGGCGGATGGGCTCAGCGTCCCGACGGTGAGATCGTCTGGCGGCTGCTCGACACGGACGGTGTGGGGCGTGAGGCCGAGGCGGCGATCGCGGCCGAGGCGGAGAGACTGCGGGGGTGGGTGGGCGCCACGAAGGTGACACCCCGCTTCCGGACGCCCCTGGAGAAGGAGTTGGCGGCACTCCCCGGCCCGTCCGGCGCTTGAGGACAGGGACTGGCATCCCATACCCCACGTGCCCACGGGGCAGCGCGTTCTCGGCGCCGGTCCGCGTTTTCAGCCCGTCCGGCGTTTGAGGACGAAGCCCCTTGAGGGCCGAAGCGGGGGCCTGGGGGCGGCAGCCCCCAGCAGGCGGCAACACAAGTGCCGGGTGCCCCCCGCAAGCAGGCGGCACCCGGCACCACACTCAACGCGAATACCGCATCAGCGCCCGCACCATGTGGCACGTCGTGTCCGACGGCGGGTGGACGCCGATCAGTTCGGCCGTGCTCCGTATCGTCTCGTTGCGGGCCTGGTTCGGTACGTACACCCCCGTGTCGAGCAGGGCGATGGCGAGCCGCATCGCCTTGAGGCGGCGGTTGTGCGTGACGTACCACTCGCGCGGACGGCCCGGCGGCAGCGGTCGCTTCTCCACGGGGTCGTACGGCAGGTCGAGCAGAACAGAACGCTTTGCGGTGGACTGGGTCGGCTTCGGCTTCAGTGCGGCAGCGGGCACAGGCATCCTCCTGTCGCGGTGAGGGCGTCGGAACGGGAGTTTCGGCAACCCCCCACACCCTCGAACACTTCTTCTAGTGTACCGCTCGGCACTGACAAAAGGCCCTGGCCACAGGGGCTTTGAGAGGGTCCCAGGGGTACCTTTGACCCCATGGAGATCTGGATCAACCCCGCATGTTCGAAGTGCCGCAGCGCCATCAGCCTGCTCGATGCCGAGGGCGCCGACTACACCGTCCGCCGCTACCTGGACGACGTACCGAGCGAGGACGAGATCAGGGACGTACTCGACCGTCTCGGCCTCGAACCCTGGGACATCACCCGCACCCAGGAGGCCGACGCCAAGGAGCTCGGACTGGAGGAGTGGGCGCGGGACGACTCTTCGCGCGAACGGTGGATCAAGGCGCTCGCCGAGCACCCGAAGCTGATCCAGCGCCCGATCATCACCGCCGACGACGGCACCGCGGTGGTCGGCCGCACCGACGAGGCCGTGCGGGACGCCCTGTCGCGATAGGCCCGACAGCAGGGAACGGAGCCGGCGCTGTGAGCCGGCTTCAACTTCCCTGTGACGCACGTTACTTCGGTGACTCCTGTAACCGCTGAGTAACCTCGTTCGGTATCTCGTACATAGCGGCGTACGCTCCCCTACCTCGCAGGAGGCGCGCATGTCGCGTAGGAGAAGTCTCGGTACGAAGAAGAAGATCGCGCTGCTGGTGAGCGCGGCGGCGGTGGCGGGAGGCGGCGCCTTCGTCATGGCGAGCACCTCGAACGCCGCGCAGAGCCCCCAGGCCAAGACCCTGTCGGCCGCGGACTCGAACGTCTGCCAGGGGCTCGCCACCGCCCTCGGCAACAACCAGAAGTTCATCGACGGGCAGAAGGCCGACCCCGACGCCCAGTCCGCGGCCCGGATCGCCAACCGCGAGGCCGTCATCGCGCAGATCAAGGTCCAGCAGAAGGCGTCCGGTTGCACCGTTGGGGAGTCGGCTCAGGGCTCCCAGGCGACGCAGCCGGCGCAGAACGGTGCGGGACAGCAGGCGGCGGGACAGCAGGCGGGGGGTGCGCAGCAGTCCGCGCAGCCCTCGCAGGCGGCCTCGGCACCCGCGGGAAACGCGAACGGGAACGCGGGTGGCGGCGCTGCCGCCTCGGGTCAGCAGGTGTGCAACGGCTCCACCGTCACCCTCTCCGGAGAGGGCGGCGCGCCTGCCGCCTCCAGCAACCAGTTCCCGGCGGGGACGACGCTGAAGGTCACCAACCTGGACAACAACAAGTCCACGACGGTGAAGGTCACCTCGGTCTCCGGCAGCTGTGCCCTGCTCAACGACGCGGCCTTCGAACAGGTCCGGGAGCCCGGCAAGTTCCTGATCCGCCATGCGCTGATCGAGAAGGTGGGGTGAGGCTCAAGGGCTCAAGAACCCCGTGAGGCGGCGGCCGAGTCCGGCGGGTGCGGCCTGCGGCAGCGCGTGATGGGAGACGTCCGGGACCACGACCGTCTCCGCGCGCGGCAGCAGCGCATCCGCCCTCGCCGCCACCTCGTACGTGTCATGTGTCCTGCTGTTCCCGGCCAGGAACAGCAGGACCGGCATGTCCAGCCCGCGCAGCGCGTCCGGCGCCGGGCGCGGACCGGTCACCGGCTTCGATACGGAGGGGAAGCCGGCGGCCGCCTCCTGGAGCCGGAGCCAGTCGGGGTCGAGGGGCACTTCTCCGGTCCCTCCCCCGGCCTCCCATTCCAGGAAGGCCCGGGCCCGGCGGGGCGAGGGCCGCAGCAGCAGCGGCAGGGCGTGCAGGAGATACGCGGGCCGGTATCCGGCGAAGCACTGGGTGGGGTCCAGCAGGAAGAGCCGGCGGACGCGTGCGCGGGCGTGCAGCGCGTAGTGCAGGGCGATCCAGCCGCCGTACGAGTGCCCGCCCAGGTCCGTCTCTTCAAGGCCGAGGTCGTCCAGGACCACGTCCAGCCAGACCACCAGGTCGGCGACCGTACGGGGGTGACGGTCGCCGGCCTCGGTGCCGCGGCCCGCGCAGCCGGGGAGGTCGACGGCGAACACGCGGTGGGTAGGGGCCAGGTCGGCGGCCTGCGCGTACCACGTGGCGGAGGTGGCTCCCCCGCCGCCGGGGAGCAGGACGACCGCGGGCGCGTCGACCGGGCCGCACAGGTTGACGTACGTCGTCCCGAAGGGCGTGGGGACGGTCACCGCCTCGCGCTCGGCGGGCCACTTGGCCATGACCTTGTCGTACGCGGTGCGGAAGCCGTCCATGTCGTAGGCGCTGCGAGCAGGCACCGGAACCTCCCTTATTATCTCGTTAGGCGAGATACTCGGTGAACGAGATAATAGTCGGAGGCAGTTCGTGCCGAACCCCCAGGGCCCCGAGATGGAGGTCGTCCACCTGCTGCGTGCGGCGACCGTCGAACTCGCCCTGCACAGCGCCCGTTTCGCGTCCCGCAACGGCATGCACCCCACGGACGTACGCGCCCTGATCGCCCTCATGGACGTCTCCCGCGCGGGTGAGGAGATGACGGCCGGGCGGCTCGGGACCGCCCTCGGACTGAACTCGGCGGGGACCACCGCGCTGGTCGACCGGCTGGAGCGGGCCGGGCATGTGCGCCGGGTCCGTGACCCACGGGACCGGCGCAGGGTGGTGATCGAGGTGGACGAGCGGGCGGTCGGGCTCGGGTGGTCCTCCTTCGGGCCGCTGATCCAGCGGACGGTGGAGCTGCTGCAGGGGTACGACGAGCGGGAGGTGGCCGCGATCAGGGGGTTCCTCGCCGGGGTGCGGGACGCGGCCGCGGCCGGCGGCTGACCACCCGGCCGTTTGCGCAGAACCCCATCGCATACGAGCCGCCGTACGGCATACCCCACGCCCACCCCACGACAGGCCGTACGAGGGGCCGTACGACGGGCCGTTCGCCGCCGCCGACCGCGTCGACCTGTCGACTCGCCGCGCCCCACCCGCCCTCACAGCGTGAATCGCGCCACACCACCGCCAGGTAACACGGGGTTCACACTCGAGCAATGGCCGGGAAATCGCCTGTTGACAGGCTCGCGGACATCCACCGCGGCGCCCCAGTGCCGCAGCGCCGCAGCACCCGCAAGTGCGTAGACACATCCCCCGAAGGAAGTGGCCCGTGACCTT
This sequence comes from Streptomyces guryensis, assembly GCF_021261325.1. Lineage (GTDB taxonomy): Bacteria > Actinomycetota > Actinomycetes > Streptomycetales > Streptomycetaceae > Streptomyces > Streptomyces guryensis. The sequence continues at coordinate 412,691 of NZ_JAJSBI010000004.1, forward strand.
CAAGGCTGAGTACATCTGGATCGACGGCACCCAGCCGACCGCCAAGCTCCGTTCCAAGACGAAGATCATCGCGGGCGAGCCCGCCGGTCTGGACGCGCTGCCGATCTGGGGCTTCGACGGGTCCTCCACGAACCAGGCCGAGGGCCACTCCTCGGACCGTGTCCTCAAGCCGGTCTTCACCTGCCCGGACCCGATCCGCGGCGGCGACGACATCCTCGTCCTGTGCGAGGTCCTCAACATCGACATGACGCCGCACGAGTCCAACACCCGTGCCGCGCTGACCGAGGTCGCCGAGAAGTTCGCCGCTCAGGAGCCGATCTTCGGCATCGAGCAGGAGTACACCTTCTTCCAGGACGGCTACCCGCTGGGCTTCCCCAAGGGCGGCTTCCCGGCCCCCCAGGGCGGCTACTACTGCGGAGTCGGCGCCGACGAGATCTTCGGCCGTGACATCGTCGAGGCCCACCTGGAGAACTGCCTCGCGGCCGGTCTCGCCATCTCCGGCATCAACGCCGAGGTCATGCCCGGCCAGTGGGAGTTCCAGGTCGGCCCGGTCTCCCCGCTGGAGGTCTCCGACCACCTGTGGGTGGCCCGCTGGCTGCTCTACCGCACCGCCGAGGACTTCGGCGTCGCCGCGACGCTGGACCCGAAGCCGGTGAAGGGCGACTGGAACGGCGCCGGTGCGCACACCAACTTCTCCACCAAGGCGATGCGCGAGACCTACGAGGCGATCATCACCGCCGCCGAGTCGCTGGGTGAGGGCTCCAAGCCGCTCGACCACGTCAAGAACTACGGCGCCGGCATCGACGACCGCCTGACCGGTCTGCACGAGACCGCCCCGTGGAACGAGTACTCCTACGGAGTCTCCAACCGCGGCGCCTCGGTCCGCATCCCGTGGCAGGTCGAGAAGGACGGCAAGGGCTACATCGAGGACCGCCGCCCCAACGCCAACGTCGACCCGTACGTCGTGACGCGCCTGATCGTCGACACGTGCTGCTCCGCGCTGGAGAAGGCCGGCCAGGTCTGATCCCGGTTCTCCGGAAAAGGGGCGTCCACCCGTTCGCGGTGGGCGCCTCTTCGCGTTGGGCCCGGCGCGTTGTCAGTGGGGCGTGCAAAGGTGAAAGCCATGGAGATCGACGAGGGCCTCGCCGTCAAGGTCGAGACGGAGACGGGTCGTTCGCACGCGCGGATTGCGCAGGACCGGTTGCGGGAGTTGGTGCACACGATCGGGGGCGCGGGGAACCGCTTTCTGGTCGTACAGCGGGTTCCTGACATCCCGGACGAGTTCGCGCAGGTCTGGCACGAGGAGGGCGGCGACTACCGGCTCGAACACCGGCGCGGCGCGGCCGGGTTCTGCGGTACGAACCTTCCGGCACCCGCCCAGGCGGCGGACCTGCTGATCGGCTGGGCCCGGCGAGACGCCGGATGGGACGCGGGAGTCTCCTGGGAGCCGGTCGGCCTGGGACCGGCCGAGGAGGTGCCCGAACTGCCGGACGAGGTGCGCGAGAAGGTCGAGGAGCGTGTCCGGTTGCTGCTGCGTTGTGGGTACGACAGCCGGGCCCGGTTGGCCGAGGCCGCCGAGGAGTGGCTGGTCGACGGCGATGAGCGGCCCGTCTCCCGGGCCCAGGCCCAAAGGCTCGTGGACCGGCTGTGGATGGAGCGGGTCACCGAACAGGCGGCCTGGGTCGGGACCACCGATCCCGAGCGCCTCACCGCCGCCTTCGAGGCGTTGAACGCGCGGGGCATCACCGGCCGGGAGAACTTCACCTGCTGCCGCTCGTGCGGTACCGCCGAGATAGGCGGGGAGCGGGCCGAAGGCGACCGCGGCTTCGTCTACTTTCATACACAGTGCACCGAAAGTGCCGCCGCAGGACGTGGACTGATGCTGCTGTACGGCAGGTTCGACGGGTCGGAGCAGACCACGGCCGCCGTCGGGCGCGAGGTCGTCGCCGCCCTGGGTGCCGCCGGACTGTCCGTGATGTGGGACGGGGATCCGGACACGGCGATCGAGGTCACACCCTTGACCTGGCGCAAACGCCTGGTGGGGTGAGGTACGCAAGGCCGGTTTCATGCCAGGGAAGTGTCCGAGCAGTGAGAGAACGCTCCTCGTGAGGGGCATGGTCTGCTTCAATGGGCGCATGGCCAGCTTCCAGAACCACACCGCGACGGGTCGCCATGACCTCGAGCCGTTCTGGCCTTCCCGTCAGCACCACGACTTCGACCGGGTGTGTTGCCGCGCGACGAACGCGCCGGCCCTCTAAAGCCGTACACCCCGGCCTTCGGCCAGCGCGCAACGACGTACGTCCCGGCGGGCCCGACCACGAATCGCGGCCGCCGTCCTCCCAGACGAACTCCTCGCGCGAAAGAGCTGACCTCTCATGGCGACCACTCGTTCTCTCTCCACCGCCGCCCTCACCTCCCCCGCCCAGAACGGCGCCCGGCACCGGCTGCGGGCCGTCGACCGGGACGAGGTCGTGGACGTGGCGGACTTCCTGCCGCCGGGTGCCACCTGGCTGCCCGCTCCGCAGCACACCCTGCCCACCCTGCCGGGCCAGCCGCCGATGATCGGCTACCTGGTGCTCGTCCCGGCCGACCAGCAGCCGCCCTTCCTGCCGGTGGCGGTGCCCGGCCCCACCGGTGAGACGCGGGGCAGCGGCAACCCCCTGGTCCGGATCGACTCCGTACAGCGCACGGCCGAGGTGGACGGGCGCGAACTCGACCTCACCTACCTGGAGTTCGAGCTCCTCGCGCATCTCGTCGGGCATCCGCACCGGGTGCACACCCGCGACCAGCTGGTCACCACTGTATGGGGGTACGGCCACGTGGGCGACGGCCGCACCGTCGACGTCCACGTCGCCCGCCTGCGCCGCAAGCTGGGCGCCGAGCACCGCGGGACGATCCAGACGGTGCGGCGGGTCGGGTACAAGTACACGCCGCCGACCGGTCGTTGAGCGTCCACGGACGGCGTGTCCTCTGCTGACGGCAGATTGCCGTTCCGTCCGGCGGCCCGACCGGGCAGGCTCACCGGCATGAGACTTCTGGTGCTGGGCGGGACGGAGTTCGCGGGGCGGGCCGTCGTGGAAGCGGCCCTGGGGCGTGGCTGGGAGGTGACCGCCCTCAACCGGGGGCGGCGCCGACTCCCGGACGGCGTACGGGCGTTGCGAGGTGACCGCACCGCGCCCGACGGGCTCGCCCCCCTCGCGGAGGGCGAGTGGGACGCCGTCGTCGACACCTGGTCGGCGGCGCCCCGGGCCGTGCGGAGCGCCGCACGGCTGCTGCAGGGCCGTGTCGGGCGGTATGTGTATGTGTCCAGTTGCTCGGTGTACGCGTGGCCCTCGCCGGCCGGGTACGACGAGAGCGCCCCACTGGTCGAGGGTGCCGAGCCCGACGCGGACACGACGGATTACACGCGCGACAAGCGGGGTGCGGAGATCGCCGTCGTGGACGCCTTCGGCGCTGAGCGTTCCGTGCTCGTACGGGCCGGGCTGATCCTCGGTCCGTACGAGAACATCGGGCGGTTGCCGTGGTGGCTGGGGCGGATTGCGCGGGGCGGGCCGGTGCTCGCGCCCGGGCCACGGGGTCTGCCGTTGCAGTACATCGACGTGCGGGACATGGCCGAGTGGATTCTCGGCGCGGTGGAGCGGGAGTTGAGCGGGCCGTACAACATGGTCAGCGAGCAGGGGCACGCCACCATGGGCAGCCTGCTGGACGCGTGCGTCGCCGTCACCGGCTCGGGTGCGGAACTGCGGTGGACCGACCCCGGGGTGATCCTCGATGCGGGTATCGCGCCGTGGACCCAGCTGCCGGTGTGGGTGCCGCCGCACACCGACATGCATGACTCCATGCACAGTGGGAACGTCTCCCGTGCGCTGGCGGCGGGGCTGGTCTGCCGCCCCGTCGGGGAGACCGTCGCCGATACCTGGCGTTGGCTCCAGGGGATCGGCGGCACCGCGCCCGTACGGCCGGGGCGGCCGCCGGTGGGGCTGGATCCGGTGGTGGAGGCGAAGGTGTTGGGGCGGTGACGAGACTGCGGGCCGGTGGGGGCTGATCGCACGGTTCCCCGCGCCCCCAAATGCCCCTCCCGTGGGTGTACCTGGCACCACCCCCCACCCGGGGGGCCCGGCCCCGTGACCCTCCGTCCCCGCTCGGCCAGACTTCTGCCATGAACACCGACACGCACCGTGCCCGGGCGCGGGCCCGCGAGGTACTACTGGCTGCCGTACGGGGACTCGCACTGGCCGTGGCCGTGCTGCCCTTGTCGGTGCTGCTGTTCGTCCTGGCCCTCGTCTCCGTCGCGCTCATACCCATCGGCGTCGGTGTCGTCACGACCCCGCCGATCCTGAACGCGGTGCGGACCCTCGCGGACAAGCGGCGGGAGCTCGCGGCGGAGTGGTGCGGGGTGCGGATACCGTCGGCGTACCGGCCGGTCCCCGGGCGGGCCAACCCCTGGACGCGCACGTACGCCATGCTGCGCGACCCGGCGGTCTGGCGGGACGTGCGCTGGCTTCAGGTGGACATGACGGCGGGGTTCGTCACCGCGCTGCTGCCTGCGTTGCTCGTCTTCTACCCCCTGGAGGGCCTCGCGGTGGCGGCCGGGCTGTGGCGGCCGCTGTCGGAGGCCGGCGGCTACTGGTACGGCTTCGTACACGTCACCGACCAGGCCTCCGCGCTCGGCGCCGGCGCCCTGGCCCTCGCACTCCTCCCCCTCGCCCACCGCTACGCCCCGTCCCTGCTGACCGCCCACTTCCGGCTCACCCGGGCCGTACTCGGCGCGAGTCAGGCCGAACTGGCCGAGCGGGTGCAGGTGCTGACCGAGACCCGGAAGGACGCAGTCGACACCTCCGCCGCCGAGCTGCGCCGTATCGAGCGGGATCTGCACGACGGCGCGCAGGCCCGGCTGGTGGCCATGGGCATGGATCTGGGCACCATCGAGATGCTCCTCGACAAGGACCCGGCGAAGGCGAAGCAGCTCCTCGCCCGGACCCGGCAGTCCTCCGTCGACGCGCTCGCCGAGCTGCGCGACCTGGTCCGCGGCATCCATCCGCCGGTGCTGGCCGAGCGCGGACTCGGCGACGCCGTGAGGGCGTTGGCGCTGCGGCTGCCGCTGCCCACCGAGGTGAACGTCGATCTGGCGGGGCGCGCGGACGCGCCGGTCGAGTCGGCCGCCTACTTCGCGGTCAGCGAGGTGCTCACCAACGCGGTCAAGCACTCGGGCGCGGACCGGATCTGGATCGACCTGCATCATGTGACCGAGGGCGCCGGCATGCTGCGCGTCACCGTCACCGACAACGGCAAGGGCGGCGCGGTGATCGGGGCCGGTTCGGGGCTGGCCGGAGTCGAGCGGCGCCTGGGTACATTCGACGGCGTCCTGGCCGTCAGCAGTCCCGCGGGCGGTCCCACCATGGTCACCATGGAGATCCCTTGCGCATTGTCCTAGCCGAAGACCTCTTCCTGCTGCGCGACGGCCTGGTCCGGCTTCTGGAGGCCTACGACTTCGAGATCGCCGCGGCCGTCGAGTCCGGCCCCGAGCTCGAACGGGCGCTGGCCGAGCTGGAGCCGGACGTCGCCGTGGTCGACGTACGCCTGCCGCCGACGCACACCGACGAGGGGCTGCAGTGCGCGCTGCGGGCCCGCCGGGACAGACCCGGGCTTCCGGTGCTGGTGCTCTCGCAGCACGTGGAGCAGTTGTACGCGCGTGAGCTGCTCGCCGACGGCAGCGGCGGGGTCGGGTACCTGCTGAAGGACCGGGTGTTCGACGCGGAGCAGTTCGTGGATGCCGTACGGCGGGTCGCGGCGGGCGGTACGGCCATGGATCCGCAGGTGATCCAGCAGCTGCTCTCGCGGCGGGCCGCCGACGACCGTCCGCTCGCGCGGCTGACGCCCCGTGAGCGGGAGGTGCTGGAGCTGATGGCGCAGGGCCGTTCCAACGCGGCGATCGCGGGACAGCTGGTGGTCACAGAACGGGCCATTGCCAAGCACACCTCCAACATCTTCACCAAACTGGACCTGGAGGTCTCGGACGACGACAACCGTCGCGTCCTGGCGGTTCTCGCCTATCTGGACCGGGAACAGTAAGCGGTTGCTGATCCTCCGTAACTTCCGCTGCTCAGACTGCTGTTGGGTCGCAAAGGCCGAGCAAACCTCTGATTTGTTTGTGGGGCTGCTGAACACCTCTGGGACCGCGACCGTATGAGTGGGAGCCGCTTCACTCCTGTCGGGCGCCTCGAAGCCCCGCCAAGCCCGCAAGGAAGTCAGAGGAGTTCCATGGGACGCAACACACGAAAACGCCGTACGCCGCTGGCCACCAAGGCCATAGCCGCATCGGCGGCCCTAGCGCTCGGTGGGGGCGGGCTGATCTGGGCGAACTTCTACGCCTCGGCACACGAGTCGAACAGCTCGGGGCAGAACCAGACCTATGCCGCCACCGGTCAGGTCGCCACGATCGCCTGCCCCGACGTCCAGCAGAAGCTGACGAACGTGCCGGCCAAGGCCCAGCAGGGTGTGGCCACGGAGCTGGCGAACCTCGACAAGCAGGTCACCGAGGCCTACACGCGGCTCGCCTCCACGCGCCAGGCACAGACGCAGGACGCCAGCTTCGTGCAGAACGCGATCGTCGGCCCCCTCAAGGACAAGCGAGCCGCGACCCTCGACCGGATCCGGATCGACATCCAGCGGGTGGGCGGCCAGGTCGACGCGGCCGGGCTGAGCGCACTCGCCGCCTGTACGACGCAGTCCGCCAACCAGACCAACGCCGGTGGTCAGCAGCAGAACGGCGGACAGCAGCAGCAGAACGGCGGACAGCAGCAGAACGGCGGTCAGCAGCAGGGCGGCCAGCAGAACAACGGCGGTCAGCAGCAGGGCGGACAGCAGAACAACGGCGGTCAGGGCGGCGACGGCCCGTCCGCGGCGGACTTCGTCGACATCACGAAGGTCCAGCCCAACGTCGCCGCGAAGCCGCAGAAGTCCGGCAATGCCTCGACCGGCGCCTTCATCACCAAGTGCGGGGTGAACGCGAACCAGAACCACAACAGCGACAACGTCATCGTCGCGCCCGGCGTGACCAACGGTGCCCACCACGTGCACGACTACGTCGGCAACCAGAAGGTCAACGCGTTCTCCAACAACAACACGTTCCTGCAGGGCGGCAGCAGCTGCCAGAACAAGAACGACCTGTCGGCGTACTACTGGCCGGTGATCCGTCTGCAGGACGGCACGCAGGAGAAGGACGCGAACGCGGACGGCGGCGGCAAGGACCTCAACGTCGGCAAGATCCTGACGCCGCAGCAGGCGCAGATCAAGTACGTCGGCAGCCCGACCAGCAAGGTCGTCGCGATGCCGCAGTTCCTGCGCATCATCACCGGTGACGCCAAGGCCTTCGTCAACGGCCCGGCGAACGCCAACGCGCACTGGAGCTGCACCGGCTTCGAGAACAAGGTGCAGCTGACGGACAAGTACCCGATCTGTCCGCAGGGCAGCCAGGTGGTCCGTTCGTTCGCCTTCCAGAGCTGCTGGGACGGCAAGAACATCGACAGCGCCAACCACCGCACGCATGTGGCGTTCGCGGACGCCGCCGGCAACTGCGGCAACGGCTTCAAGGCGATCCCGCAGCTGACGATGCGTCTGGTGTACAACGTCACGCCGCCGACCATCCAGAACGGCCAGGTCAAGAACGCCTACGCAGTGGACGGCTTCCCCGAGGAGCTCCACAAGGCGATCACCGATCACGACGACTTCATCAGCGTCACGACCGGCGGCCTGGCGAACAAGATCGCCAACTGCATCAACACCGGACAGAAGTGCCAGTGACACACTGAGCCGGTGACCCACCGAAGAAGGCCGGTGGCGGGATCTCCCGCCACCGGCCTTCCGGTGTGTGTACGACAGCGTGTCTCGTACGAGGTGTTCAGCCGCTGTGGCTGCTGTGCGCGCTGTGGTTGGTGCCGATCTCCTCGTCGCCGCCGAGCGTGTGCTGCAGCGACTTGACCACCTTGTCCTCACCGACGGTGACCCACTTGCGCCCGACGAGGTAGAAACCGCCGTAGTCCTTGGCGTCGTTGATCCACTCGCGCTGGCCGCGGTCGGTGGAGAAGGTGACGAGGACGAACTTGCCGGCGGTGGTCTTGCAGATGGCCTGGCGGACCTCGTCGGAGTCGATCTGCATGTCCGGCTTGCACTTCACCTTGGCGGCCAGGCTCTCCAGGCTGCCGGTCGCGGCGGTCGGCACCTTGGCGGCCGCGTCGCTGTTTCCGGTTCCACAGCCCGCCAGCGCCAGGACGCCCGCGGCTCCGGCCACGGCGAGCATCGGTCGGGTCAACCTCATCTGTTCCTCCGAGTCGCTTTGCCAGCCAGGCCCTGTGGGCCCGTCCCCTTCGATACGGCTGTGAGAGCTGACGCGCTCAAAAATACGGCCGTCTCCCCGCGCATGTGTGTGCGAAGGTGCTCTGGTGAATCAAGACTGGGAAGATCGCGTGACCGCGGCCTGGGCCACCCTCGACGGCTATCCGGAAGAGAAGGCAGCCGACTTCCGGGCCGTGATCGACACCCTCGCCGCGGAACTGCCGGAGGGCAGCCCCCTCGGACTCTTCGAGCAGGCCTCCGCCTGGGACTCGACCGGGCACTCGGACCAGGCGGTCCCGCTGTACCGGGAGGCGCTGGAGCGCGGGCTGAGCGAGGTCAGCCCGTACAAGGGCCGCAGGGCCAAGATCCAGTTGTCCAGTTCGCTCAGGAACACCGGGCGGCCCGAGGAGGGCGTCAAGCTGCTGACGCCCGAACTGGACGCGCCCTCCGACGAGTTGGACGACGCGGTACGGGCGTGTCTGGCCCTCTGCCTGTCCAGCCTCGGCCGGGACCGCGAGGGACTGTCCCTGGTGCTCGGCGCCCTGGCGCCCCATCTCCCGCGCTATCAGCGCTCGATGGCGAACTACGCGCGCGCACTCGTCGAGCCCGAGGGCTCGGCCGACAGGGCCTGAGTCACCCGGGCGGCGGTGACTATCCCACGATTCGCTCGTTTTGCTGAACGTGCAGTCACAGGATGTCGCCCCGCGCCCCGCACCGTCCACTTCCGACCTGGCCGTCGACGTCGAACAGGCCGAGGCCGCGCTCGTCGAGCACTATCCGCGGCTGGTCCGGCTCGCCTACCTGGTGCTGCCGCCGAGCCTCGGCCGCAACCGGCGCGTGGTGACCGCACACGCCGTCACCCAGCGCGCCCTGCCCAGGGGCCGGACGCAGGCGCCCACGATCCCGGCACGGTCGACCGGGCGCAACGGGGACCCCGGGTACGCCTTCGTCCGCCTCCAGGTACTGCGTACGGCACTGGACGCGGGCCGGCCGCTGAAGCGCACGGCGCTACCCAAGCGGTCCCAGCTGCCGCCGCTGCTCCCCCAGGTGTGGGGCCTGCGGCTCTTCCCGCGCTCGGGCGGCGCCGACGAACTCGCCCTGGACCAGCGCCTGTCCGCCCTGTCCGGCCCCGCCCGCGCCGCCTACGTCCTGCGCGGCCTGGAGAAACTCCCCGACGGCGACGTGGTCGGAGTGCTGACCGCCGCCGGCTGCGAGGAACCGGAGGACGCGCTCCAGGAGGCCGACGACATCCCCGAGCAGTACGCCCTGCTCGACTCCCCCGAGTTCGACCCCTGCTCGCTGCACGCCCGGCCCACCGATCTGATGCGGCGCAGACAGCACACCAAGGCCGCGCTGGCCGCCGCCGCGGCCGTCGCCGTGTGCGGGGTGCTGCTCGGCCTGCCCGGGGACGGCTGGGCCCCCGACGGCGCCGCCGCCCCGGTGTACGCGCAGAACCCGGCGGCCGAAGCCGCCCTGGACCCGGGCAAGCTGCTGCGGGTCGCCCCCACCGCCTGGACGACCTCCGCGCGCACCGACTTCTCCGTCTGGCCGGCCCGCGGCGACCTCACCGGCGACAAGGCCCTGCTGCGCCGCGCCCTCGCCGTCTGGGCCCGCCCCGGCGAGAGCGTCCAGGTCTCCGCGACCCCCGGCACCCCGTCCGGCGGCCCGTCCGGCCCGCCCCAGCTCCTGTACGCCGGGACCGTCGACAGCGCACGCGTGGTGATCCTCTACGACGGTCTGCGCATCGTCCGGTACGCCGAGCCGAAGAGCAGCACGAAGGGTGCCGCGCTCGACTTCGCGCGCGTCGACGGCGCCGACCGCTCCGAGGCGAACGCGCTGGTCCTGGACCGGGCCGACGGCAACGTCCGCTATCTGACGGCCCCCTGGGTGAAGCAGGCCACCGAGCGGGACCTCCTCAAGCCGGGCACCGGCACCACGGCCCTCGCCCTGACCGGTGGAGTCACGGCACCGCTGGCCAGCTCCGCCGCCCAGACCGGCGACTGCACGTCATGGAAGGTGCTCCAGCTCACCGACGCCACCGGCACCCGTCTGAGCACCGACCTCGGCGAGCTCGTCCCCGCCCATCTCACCACCGGACGGCCCGGCGCCACCCACGAGGTCACCGGCGCCCAGGCACTGCACACCTGGGCGCCGTACGCCTGCTCGCTCGCCTCGATGCGTTCGGCGGGCGTGCGCACGGTCAACGCCTGGGCGTACGGCCGGCAGCCGCTGCCCGACGCGAGCGGCGCGGCGGACTGGGTGTGTACACGGGCCGACACCTGGCGGGGCGGCGGGACACGGGTGCTGGCGCAGTTCCACACGCCGGGCGGGGCGTACGGGGCGGTCGCGGCGAAGGGGGAGAACGTGCCGGCCTGCGGCGCCAAGGACCCGCAGGTGCTCGCCGGGGTGCTGTGGAAGTCGGGGGCGGGGAACTGGTACCTGCTCGCGGCCGGCAGCCCGGGGATGTCGTCGATCAGTACGACCGGAGGAGTCAGCACCTCAGCCCCGGGCAGCCTGCTGGCCGTGCGGGCCAAGCAGGGGGAGCGGGCCGAGCTGGAGGGGACCCTGGAGGACGGGCGGTCGGTCGGTGGACTGCAGTGACCCCCGCCCCGGCCCCTAGCTGACTCGGTGGACTGCAGTGACCCCCGCCCCGGCCCCTGGCTGACGCTGGCGTCAACAAGTCGCCGCAGAAGGGTTTCCCTCGGACTTACTCGTCAGTACATTGACGCCATGTCTAACACGCCGGCCTCGGAGCGGGTCGCCCTCAAGCCGCGGAAGGTGTCCTTCTCGTGGGAGGGGACCCCGCTGCACTGGGTGCCTGGGGATCCGTTCACCACGCACACCATCAATGTGCTGCATCTGCTGCTGCCCGCCGGTGAGCGGTGGTTCGTGCACGTCTACAAACAGGTGCTGCCGTACATCCGGGACGACCGGCTGCGCGAGGACGTCATCGGGTTCATCGGGCAGGAGGCGATGCACTCGCAGGCCCATGACGAGGTCCTGCCGCACCTCAAGGACCTGGGGCTCGATCCGGCGCCGTACACCGCGCAGGTCGACTGGTTCTTCGAGAAGCTGCTCGGCGACCGGACGCTGCCACCGGGCAGGGCGCGCAAGTGGTGGCTGATGGAGCGGGTCGCGATCATCGCCGCGATCGAGCACTACACCGCGTTCCTCGGCAACTGGGTCCTCAACGCGGAGGAGCTGGACCGGCGGGGCGCCGACCCCACCATGCTGGACCTGCTGCGCTGGCACGGTGCCGAGGAGGTCGAGCACCGCTCGGTCGCCTTCGACCTGTTCATGCACGTCGACGGCAGCTACCGGCGGCGCGTGCGCACCTGGGCCACGGCCTTCGCGGCGATCGTGTTCCTGTGGCAGCGCGGGGCGCGCTTCTTCATGGAGAACGACCCGACGCTGATCGACGGCAGGGCGAGCTTCAGGCAATTCCACGTGCGCGGCAGACGGGGCACCCTGCCCACGACCGGCGACATGCTCAGGTCCATCCCGCGGTATCTCAGCCAGGCCTACCACCCCTCCCAGGAGGGCTCCACCGAGCAGGCCGTCGCCTATCTCGCCTCCTCCCCCGCGGCGCTCGCGGCGCTCGCGGCGGAGAAGGGAGCCGTGTGATGCCGAAGCTGCGCACGGTCGTGGTCGTCGCGGGCGCCGCGATGCTGGTCAGACGGGCGATGCGGAGCCGCATCCAGGCCTCGCCGCTGTGGCCCATGCCCGCACTGGACCACCCGACGTCCGGGCGACCCCGGTCGCGGGCGCTGAAGCTGCTGGTCGCCTCGCGCGCGACGGTCGCCGAAGGCGTCGTACAACTGCGCCTGGAAGGAAGGGACTTGCCGCGCTGGGAGCCCGGCGCGCATCTCGACCTCGTACTGCCGTCGGGGCTGATACGGCAGTACTCGCTGTGCGGGGACCCCGAGGACACCTCGTCGTACACGGTCGCCACCCGGCTGATCGAGGACGGGCGGGGCGGCTCGCGCGAGGTGCACGAGCAGGTCACCGAGGGGATGGAACTGGAGGTGCGCGGGCCGCGGAACCGCTTCCCGCTCATCGAGGCCCCGTCGTACGTCTTCGTCGTCGGCGGCATCGGGATCACTCCCGTGCTGCCGATGCTGCGGGCGCTCGGGGAGGGCACCCGGTGGCGGCTGGTGTACGGCGGGCGGACGCGGGCGTCGATGCCGTTCCTGGAGGAGGTCGAGAAGCTGGGCGGTGACCGGGTGACCGTCGTCGCCGAGGACGAGGACGGACTGCCCGATCTCGACGGCCTGTCGGCGGCCACGGCCGAGGGCGCCGCCGTGTACTGCTGCGGGCCGGAGGGGCTCATCGCCGCGGTGGAGGAGCGGTTCCCCCAGGTCCGCCTCGAGCGGTTCACACCGCGTACGTCGGCCGACGGCAACGGCGCCTTCGAGGTCGAACTCCGGCGCACCGGCCGGACGTTGACCGTGCCGGCCGACTCGACCGTGCTGGCCGCGGTGCGCTCCGAGCTACCGAACACCGCGTACTCCTGTGAACAGGGCTTCTGCGGAACCTGCCAGCAGCGGGTCCTGGAGGGCGAGGTGGAGCACCGGGACGAACTGCTGACGGACGCCGAGCGGGCCGACTCGATGCTGATCTGTGTTTCGCGAGCACGAAGTGAGCGTCTGGTGCTGGATATGTGAACATCCGCGTCCGGTCCGGTCCGTTCGGGGCCGGATCCGATCGGTAAGGTGTTCGCATGACTACCGGGGTACGCCGCAGATTGGGAGTCGAGGAGCGGCGGCAGCAGTTGATCGGCGTCGCCCTCGAACTGTTCAGCCAACGCTCTCCCGACGACGTCTCCATCGACGAGATAGCCGCCGCCGCGGGCATCTCCCGCCCGCTGGTGTACCACTACTTCCCCGGCAAACTCAGCCTGTACGAGGCCGCGTTGAAGCGTGCGGCGGAAGATCTGGCGGGCCGGTTCAAGGAGCCGCAGGAGGGTCCGCTGGGTGCCCGGCTGCTGCGGGCGATGCACCGCTTCTTCGACTTCGTGGACGACCACGGGCCCGGTTTCTCGGCCCTGATGCGCGGCGGCCCGGCAGTCGGCTCGTCGGCCACCAACGCCCTCATCGACTCCGTACGGCAGGCCGCCTACGAACAGATCCTGTCGCATCTGGACGTCCAGAACCCGCCCGCCCGACTGGAACTGGTCGTACGCTCCTGGATCTCCCTCGCCGAGTCGACCGCCCTGCTCTGGCTGGACGGCCGCCGCATCCCCCGCGCCGAACTGGAATCCCAACTCGTCCACGACTTCGCCGCCCTGGCCGCGGTGAGCGCCGCCTACGACGAGGAAATGGGCGCACTACTGCGCCGCATGATCAAGGACGAGCCCCCGAACGGGCCGTTCGCGGATTTGGTGGCGCGCCTGCTCGCCCTGGCTTCCTGAGCCGCCGGCAGGGGTCTCAGGAGCGCGGGACTGTGTCAATTTGCGGCTGCCGCGCCTGGGCGCGACCAGCCACAACGGACCCGCAGACGACCAAGAACCCTCAGCGCTCGAACTTCCGGTACGACGGGTCGAGGTCCCGCACCTCGGCGGAGGCGTGCAGGGTTACCCCGTCTTCCGAGCTCACGTACTTGCGGAGCAGATCCAGCACTGCCTCCGTGAGGTTCGCCTTCGTCTCCTCGCTGCGTCCGGCAAGGAGCCCGATGGTCACGTGCACAAGGGTGTGCGACTGGTCCATGTCCTCGTACCCGTACGCGGCGATCCCCGCCCGGAGCAGGGTCTTGCAGGCCTCCGGCTTGGCCGCCGCGATCTCCACGACCGTCTCGTGCAGGGCCCGCGTGAAGCCCTCCATGTCGATCGACTCTTCCGAGGCATAGGTGTAGTCGACGGTGATCTGCGGCATGAGCACTCCTGTTCCAGGACGGCAGCGACGTGAGCAGCCTAATTCCTCAGCTGGAGCGCCAGCATCGCGATGTCGTCCTCGCGATCGTGGCCGAAGCAGGCCAGCAGGGTGTCGCACAGGGCGTCCAGGCCGGGCAGCGCGCCGACGGCCGCCGAGCGGAGCTGTTCCATCGAGAGGCTCAGGTCCGTGCCCCTGGTCTCGATCAGGCCGTCGGTGACCATGAGGAGCCGGTCGCCGGGCTCCAGGAACAGCTCGGTGGGCGACGGGTGGGGCAGGCCCAGGCCGAGCAGCGGTCCGTCGGCCTTGGCGTACTCGGCGTCCGAGCCGTGCCGCAGGATCAGCGGCGGGATGTGGCCCGCGTTGGCGATCCGGGTGCGCCCGGTCTCGGGGTCGATCAGGACCAGGCAGACGGTGGCGGTGACGTCGGGGTGGTAGTGCTGCAGCATCCGGTCGAGGCGCTCGGCGAGTACGGCGGGGTCGCTCTCCTCGACGCAGTAGGCGCGCAGCGCGTGCCGTATCTCGACCATGACGGTGGCCGCCTCCAGCGAGTGCCCGACGACGTCGCCGACCGCGGTGAGCACACCCTCCTCGGTGCGCAGGGCCGCGTAGAAGTCACCGCCGATCTCGGTCTCGCGGGACGCGGGCACATAGCGGACCCCGACGTCGATGCCGGGCAGCTCGGGCAGCCGGTGCGGCTGGGGCAGGAAGCTGTGCTGGAGGGTGAGGGCGACATGCCGCTCGACCTGGTACATGAGCAGCGGCTCGGCGGCGAGTGCGGTGGCCTGCGCCAGCTGGGCGACGAGGGCCTCCTCCTCGGGGTTCACCCGGCGCACCCCGCGGGTGGGCGTGGCCAGGCACACGGGGGCCTTGTCGTCCTGGGTGAGGACAAGCGCCAGCCGGGCGTCGTGCTGCATGCCGGGCCGGAAGAACCCGGCGGGCCACAGCGGCGCGGGCACCGTGGTGATCTGCACCCCGGCCTGCCCGCGGGTGAGCCGCCGCAGCAGACCGGCCACGGTCCGGTGGGCGCCCGCGTCCGGCAGGGCTAGGGAGGTGCGGTCCCGGGACACGCCGCGGTACAGCTCGTCGTCCGGGCCGAGGACGAAGACGGCGGCCGGACCGCCGATGAGCCGCGCGGTGCCGTCGGCGGCGGCGTCGGCGAGTTCCTGCAGGGAGCGCGCCGACTGGATGGTGACGATGGCCTGCGACAGCAGCATCAGCCGTCGTACCAGCGCCTGGTCGTCGGCGCGCAGCCGGGCGGTGCGCACCGCGGAGCGGACCACCGCCTCGATCTCCTCGGGCTCGGCGGGCACCGTCAGATAGATCTCTGCGCCCGCGTCCAGCCCCTTGCAGCGGTCGGCCGGTGCCACGGCGGCGGCCGAGAAGTGCACCACGGGCAGGCCCGCCATGTGCGGCCGCTCCTTGAGCCGCCGGCACAGTTCGAAGCCGCTCATGTCCGGCAGGTCGATGTCGACGAGAGCCACGTCGGGCAGGAGGCCCTTGCGCAGCCGTACGTCGAGTTCGACGAGCGCCTGCTGGCCGGTGGCGACCGGTACGACCTGGTGTCCGGCCCGGCGCAGCACGGTCCCCATCGCGTACCGGCTGGCCGCGACGTCGTCCACGACCAGCACGGTCGTGTCTGTCAGCTTGCCGTTGAGGTCCATCTGTCAGCCTGTCAGCCCTTGGACGAACGCCGGTGGGGCGGACCGCGGGTCGCGGTCCGCCCCACCAAAGTAATGCTCCTATCAGGAGATCCGGGAGAATATTGCGACACTGCGCCCCGGAACGGCGAACGTGCCCGATTCCCGCTCATAGGAAGAGGACTTGACGATAGGGTCGGCGCCCGCCGCCTGCACCGGGTGCAGACGGTAGCCGACCCCGGCCAGCGAGCCGACGCGCTGCTCCTGCCGGCTCGGCGTCGCGTTGAAGACGACGACCAGGTCACCCAGGACCATCGTGATCACACCGGGCGTCTCGTCCTTCCCGGACAGCGGGAAGGACAGCTTCGACTGCACCTGAGCGGCCGTGCCGAGCGAGAAGACGCCGTCCGTCGAACGGATCTTCAGCAGGTCCTGATACGCGGCCGAGGCCCCCTCGATCTGCGGGCAGCCCACGCGCACGGAGCTGAGCAGCGGCTTCGCATACGGCCACTTGGACTGGTTGTCGGCCGCCATCGGCAGCCCCCGCCCGAAGCCGTTGCCGTCCGTGCAGTTCCAGTGGATGGCGTTGAACCAGTCGCCGCTGTCGAACGAGTTGCGGTCCAGGGACTTGGAACGCAGCAGGTCGGAGCCCGCCTGCGAGAGGGACGGCCCCTGCGAGAGGGTGGCCGTCGCCATGGCGAGGACCTGCATCCTGGCCCGGTCGGCCGCACTCGTCGAAGCGGGCAGCTTGTAGGTGAGGGCGTCGAAGAGGGACTCGTTGTCGTGCGCGTCGGCGTAGGCGACGGCGTCACCGGGCGCGTCCGCGTAACCGGCCGGCTGACCGTTGTAGTCGATCTCCGCGCCGGTGACCTCCTTGCCGTCGGTGTCGGTGAAGCGGTAGTCGGCGAGGTCGCCGGACAGACCGACCTTGATCAGGTCCTGGTAGTGCAGCAGACGGGCCTTCTGCTCGGCCGAAGTCCCGTTCGCCGTGGACGAGTTGGGGTCGGTGTACAGCCCGGAGGCGAAGCCCTGGACTCCGGGGTCGGAGTCGAAGGGGCTGCCGCCGCGCACGGCGTCACGCGCCCGGTCCGAGAAGGTCGCAATGCCGGTTCCGGCCATGTTCTTCTGCGTGGCCTGCACGAAGCGGGCGTTGTCGGCGACCTCGCCGAAGTTCCAGCCCTCGCCGTACATGATGATCTTCTTGCCGTCGACGCCGTCCTTCGCGAGGGTCAGCGCGTCGAGCGCCTTCCTGACCGCGAGGATGTTGGCCTTCGGCTGGTGGCCCATCAGGTCGAAGCGGAAGCCGTCGACCTTGTACTCCTTGGCCCAGGTGACGACCGAGTCGACGACCAGTTTGCCCATCATGGAGTTCTCGGTGGCCGTGTTGGCGCAGCAGGTGCTGTTGGCGACCGAGCCGTCCGCGAGGAGCCGCTGGTAGTAGCCGGGCACCACCTGGTCGAGGACGCTGGCGTCCGCCTGACCTGCGGCCGCCGTGTGGTTGTAGACGACGTCCATGACGACCCGGAGCCCGTCCTGGTTCAGCCCCTTCACCATCTTGCGGAACTCGACGGTACGGCCGGTGCCGTCCGGGTCGGTCGCGTACGAGCCCTCGGGGACCGTGTAGTGGAGCGGGTCGTAGCCCCAGTTGTACGCGTCCTTCGCGGCGGTCTTCGCGACGCACGCCTGCTGCTGGTCGGAGTCGGCGCCGTAGGAGGCGAGGTCGCAGTCCGTCCTCGCCTGGTCCGCCTTCTTCTCGGGGACGGTCGCGAAGTCGAAGGCCGGCAGGAGATGGACGTACGACGTGCCCGACTTCGCCAGCTGCCGCAGGTGCTTCGAGCCGTCGCTGTTCCTGTCGGCGAAGGCGAGGTAGGTGCCCTGGTCCTTCGCCGGCACGGTCTCGTCCGCGACGGAGAAGTCCCGGATGTGCAGCTCCTGGATCTGGGCGTCCTTCAGCGGTACGGCCCTGGGCTTGGCGAGGCTCGACCAGCCGCTCGGCGCGAGGGACCTGTCGTCCAGGTCGACGACGAGACTGCGCCCGGAGTCCGCGGTGAGGGCGACCGAGTACGGGTCGGTGACCTTGTTGGTGACGACCTTGCGCACGCTCGGCGCCCACACCTTGACGACGTACCGGTAGGGCTTGTTCTTCCAGGACGCCGGGCCGGAGACGGACCAGACGCCGGTGGAGTCGTCGCGCGTCATCTTCCTGACCGAGCCGTCGAGCTCCAGTGCCACGCTCTGCGCGGTCGGCGCCCACACCGCGAGGGTGGGCCGGCCCTTGTGGAACGTCGGCCCCAGCTCGGCCTTGGTCGCGCTCGCGTACACGTCGTCGAGTACGCCGGCGATCTGGACGCCGGTCGCCGCGAGCACGGCACCGTTCGCCGCCCGCTGGGAGGCGACGATCTGGCCGTCCAGGGCCGCGCGCACCCGGTCCCGGTCACGCGGGTCGACAGTCCAGGCCGTGTAGTCCTTCAGATACGGGAACCTGGCCTTCTGGGCGTCGGTGAGCGTGGTCTTCGCAAGACGCAGCCAGCGCTCGTCGTCGCTGGTCAGCGCCCCGTTCTTCACGGCGATCGAGCCGTCGTGGGAGTAGAGCAGCTGGGTGGAGGCGGCGGCGTCGGAGCCGTTCCAGGCGACGGTGTCCCGGTCGATCCAGACCGCCTTGGAGGTGGTCAGGTCGAGCGCGGCGGCGGAACCGGCGGGCTGCGGCAGCAGGTACTTCTCCTGGCCGTTCAACAGCCAGACCTCGTAGCCGTTGGACTTGAGGTCGAGCGACTGGTCGGACGGGAGGTCCTTCTCGTCGCCCTTGTGGATGAGGTAACTGAGGCTGGTGGCACCGTCGGTGAGCGGCACCTCGAAGACCGCGCCGTAGGCGTCGGTCCTCACCGGCTTCAGCGGGCTCGACCAGTCCGTGGGGTTCGCGGCACCGGTCCAGACGTGCAGTCCCCAGCCGTCGTAGTTCCCGTCGGCGCGGTGGTAGTGGATGACCGCCTTGCTCTTGTCCTGCGCCGGGTAGTCAGGCCGCGTCGTCTGTACGGCCTCCTTGCCCTGCTCGATCCAGATCTCGCCGGTCTTGGTGACGTCGATGGTGCGATCGGTCGAGACGTCCTTGTTGCCGTTCTTGTCGACGACCAGGAACCCGACGCTGGAGGCGCCCGGCTTCAGCTTGACGTAGGCGAAGGCCCCGTACGCGTCACGGCCGACGAAGGGGTGGCCGGCCGGCCAGGTGGTCGACTCGCCGTCGGCGAGGTCGCCCCAGGCGTACAGGCCCCAGTTGTCGTAGTCGCCGTCGGTGCGCTTGTAGTGGACGACCGCGTAGTCGCGTGAGGAGGCGGTGGGAGGCTCCTCGGCGGGCGGGGTGCCGGTGCTGGAGGCGGCGGTGGCGCTCGCCGTGTGACCGGCCGAGTCGATGACAACTGCCTTGTAGCGCAGGGCGGTTCCGGCCGGGACGTCCTTGCCGATGGTCTGCGTGACCTTGTACGGGGCGTGGTCGGCGGAGCCGAGTGTCTGCCACTTGCCGTTGCCGACCTGCGCGGCGAAGACGACGCGGTTGAGCTGACCGCCGTTGACGTCGGCGGAGAGTTCGACGGTGCCGGTGGCGCCGGCGTCGGGGGCCTTGAAGGTGAGGGTCGGTGCCGTGGTCGGCTTGGCGAGCCTGCCCGCCGCCTTGAGGACGATCGCCGTACCGGCCGGGACGGTGACGGTGATCTTCCTGTCCCCGTCGGAGGTCGTGTCGGCCGAAGTCCCGTAGATCCCGTGGAACTTCATGTCGGCCGAGCCGGTCGCAAAGGTGGCCGACTTCGCCTCGTCGGCGTTGTTGAGGGCGACGACGTACTCCTGGCCGGTCCTGGCGTCCGTACGCGAGAACGCGTAGACGCCTGAGCCGTCGGACGCGTACCGCTGCGTCTGGACGCCGTCCGCCAGGGCGGGGTTGTCCTTGCGCAGCTTGCTGAGCGCGGCGATCTGCCGGTAGAGCGGTGCGCTCGTGTCGTACGAGTCGCTCGCGTGGGTGCGGTCGGTGCCGATCTCCTTTTCGTCGAGGTAGTCGGCGACCTTCGAGGCGAACATGGTCTGGCGGGCGTCCTTGTCGCCGCCGGAACCGGTGAAGCCCTGTTCGTCGCCGTAGTAGACGACCGGGTTGCCGCGGCTGAGGAACATCACCTCGTTGGCGAGCTTGTCCTTGGCGAGAAGCTGGGCATCGGTGGCCTTCGGGTTGTCCTGGTTCAGGAAGTACCCGATGCGGCCCATGTCGTGGTTGCCGAGGAAGGTGACCTGCTCGTACGCGTTGGCCTTGTCGGTCGTGTACTTGTAGTCGTCGCCGAAGAGCGAGGCCAGCTTCTGCGCGCTGCCACCCTGGGACGCGTAGCTGCGGGCCGCGTCCTGGAAGGGGAAGTCGAGGGTGGCGTCCAGGCGGCCCTGGGTGACGTACGGCGAAGTGATCGAGGTGTCTGCGGAGTAGACCTCGCCGAACATGAAGAAGTTCCTGCGCCCCTGCTTCGCCGCGTAGGCGTCGAGCGCGGTCGCCCACTGGGTCCAGAAGTCCATGTCGACGTGCTTGACCGTGTCGATCCGGAAGCCGTCGATGTCGAAGTCGCGCACCCAGCGTTCGTAGATCTTCTCCATGCCCCGCACGACCTCGGGACGCTCGGTCCACAGGTCGTCGAGGCCGCCGAAGTCCCCGTACGTGGCGCTCTCACCGGCGAAGGTGGAGTCACCGCGGTTGTGGTACATCGTCGGGTCGTTGAGCCAGGAGGGGACCTTGGCGTTCCTGTCCGCGGCGGCGACGGTGGGCGTGCGCGGGAAGGATCCGGTGTCGACGGCGGGGAACTTCTTGCTGCCGTCCGCGTAGTCGGCGTCGTCGAAGGGGCGGCCGTCCTTGGTCAGGTACGGGAAGGCGCCCTTGGAGAGGTAGTCGTAGGACTTCTCCTTGTAGTCGACGACGTCGGCGGTGTGGTTGGTGATGACGTCGAAGAAGACCTTCATGCCCTTGGCGTGCGCCTTGGAGATGAGGGTTGCCAGGTCCTTGTTGGTCCCGAAGTGCGGGTCGACCTGGGTGAAGTCCGTGATCCAGTAGCCGTGGTAGCCGGCCGAGGCGTTGCTCCCCGTCCCCTGCACGGGACGGTTCTTGAAGATCGGGGCCATCCAGATGGCGGTGGTGCCAAGACCCTTGATGTAGTCGAGCTTCCTGGTCAGGCCCTTGAGGTCGCCGCCCTGGTAGAAGCCCTTGTCGGTGGGGTCGTAGCCGGTGCTGAGGCGCGAGCCCGTCAGCCCGCCTTTGTCATTGCCGGTGTCCCCGTTGGCGAAACGGTCCGGCATGACGAAGTAGAACTGCTCGCGGGTGTCGTCGTGCCGGGCGGGCGCGGCAGCCAGCTTCCCGTCGGAGGGCGGCGCGGGCGGGGAGTCCGCATGCGCCGCGAGTGGCTGGATCAGGGCTGCGGCGAGCGCGGCGACGGTGACGGCCGCGACCCGTCTGGCATGGGCGGTACGGCGCGTCCGGGGCGCCGGCCATCTCGATATCACAGGCGGGATCTCCTTGCGATCACGACTCTCTGGGTCCGACCCCGCGCGACCGTATCGCTAACGCAAGGTTTACAGCAAGAGGCTTGAAACTCATAGCAAGAACTTTCACGCGCCACCTTGACGCGCCTCACCAACGGCCCCACTCTCACCTCTGGTTGACCCCTGGTTGAAACCCCAACACCTTTCATCGGAGCCGCACTGACCAGACACCGACCCCCTGGTGTCTTCCGGCGCACGGCCGGTGCCGTGGCCGCCGGCGCGCTGGCCCTCGCGGGCGCCGTGGCACTGCCCGCCGCCTCCGCGCACGCGGACACCAGCGCAAAAGGCGACGTCATCGCCAACCTGTGGGATTGACATCCTCCGCCTCTAATAGAGGGGGATGCCAACCCGGGTGGGTTGAGGTTCACGGACGCTCGAACGGTTTGTGGCCGCTGTCGTCCCTCCGGCACCGGCTGAGCGCCGGGGGCGGGGGATCCCGCCCTGTCCTGCCGCGACGTTGGTTGCTGCGTTGGTGTCCGCGTTGCAGGTGAACCCGCAGGACACGCAGACGAACTCGGCTTGGCTCTTGCGCGAGTTCTTCTCGATCCATCCGCAGGCACTGCACCGCAGAGACGTAAAGGAGGCGGGGACGTCCTCGACCCGGCCCGGGGCTTTGTCCTCGGTGCGCTGCCGGAGCAGGCCCCACCCCTGGGCGAGGATCGCCCGGTTCAGCCCGGCCTTCTGCCGAACCCTCGTGCCGGGCTGGTCAACCGTCCCCTTCGCAGAGCGGGTCATGTTCTTGATGTTCAGCTTCTCGAACCGGATCAGACCACAGGTGCGGGCGAGCATGGTGCCGGTCTTCTCGCACCAGTCCTTGGGCCGGTCGGCTTCGCGGGCCTTGAGGCGAGCGGCCTTGGCGTACTCGGCGGTCTTGGCCTTGCTGCCCTTCGGGGCGCGGGCAGCTCGGCGCTGGTGCTTGCGGATCCGGGCGCGCTCCTTCGTGGTGAGCTGCGGGCAGTTCAGCTTCCGGCCGTCGGAGAGGGCAGCGGTGATCTTCACGCCCCGGTCGATGCCGACGACCGCACCCGTGCCGGGCGCGTCGACCGGCACGGGATGACGGCGAACGCGAGGTGCCACTGACCGTTGCGGTACGTGACCCGGAACGTCTTCGCCTTCGGCAGGCCGGTGCGGGACAGCCTGAAGCGCACCCACCCGCAGCCCGGCACCTTCACCTGCGCCCGCCGCCGGTTCAGCTTCTGCACAACGACTGAGCGGCCCAAGACCTGTCTGCCGGTCTTCGCGTTCAGCTTCGGCGACCCGTCCTCGTTGTACTCGGGTACGCGGTCGGTGCCGATAACCCGGAAGCCCTCATGCCGGTACTTCTTGCGCCAGGATGGCTCACCGAAGCCGGAGGTGAACCGGGCCTGCTTGGCCTTGGCGAAGTCCCTCAGGGCCTGCTGCTGGGCATCGGCGTTACCGGCGGCCGGCCATTCGTTCTCCCGGCGGGCCACGGTGAGCTGGCGGCACTGTTCGAGGAAACCGGGCGCGGCCTTGCGGCCCTTGTACCAGTGCAAGTGCTGCTCGACGGCCAAGTTCCACACGTACCGCTCGTGCGCGCAGTGACCGAGCATGATGCTCGCCTGCTTGCTCGTCGGGTACATGCGAAACCGTGCCCTGCCGTGAACCTAGCTCGCGCGTTCCCCGACTGCGCACGCCATCGATCAACATCACCCGGGTGAGTGACCTCTCCCGACTGCCGACCCGGCCAGCCACCGGCCACGACGATCGAGCGCCAATACCCCAAGAAGAACAGCCCAGGAAACGTGACCTGGGAGTCCGGGACGAACCGCTCGTACACGACGGGCAGTTCGTCCGGATACACCGCGAGCGACACGTGGAAGTGAGCGGGCCCTATCGCCTGATGGTGTAGGTGACCAGCGCCCGGGCCGGGACCGTGCTGGTCAGTGAACTCTTGCCGACCGCCACGGTCGGCTGCTGCGCCGTGCTGTGCGTGGCGTCGGTCAGGTACGGGGTCGCCGTGCCCTTGCCGATTCCCGTGTTCTTCAGGTCGAAGGTGACCGGAGTGGCGCTGGTGGAGGTGTTCAGCGCTACGACGGTCACCGTGCCGTTGGTGTTGCGGAACGCCGACAGTTCGAGGGCGGAGTCGGAGGCCGTGGCACCGATGCGCGTGGCACCCGGGCGGATGAAGCGGCTGTAGTTCGCCATCGCCCACAGGCGCTTGGAGACGTGGTAGCCGTCGCCGTCCATCTGGATCAGCCCGCGGGTGGCGCCGAGGGAAGCGCCGTACCAGTAGACGTATCCACTGGTGTTGCCCTTGGTGAGGGCGTCGTGGATGGCGGAGGCGACCGTGAAGCCGTCGTAGCCGCTGCCGTCGTCCCAGTTCTCGTTCCAGGTGGTGCCGTCGGGGGACCACTCCGACATCCAGCTGCGCTTCTGCGTCGGCAGGGGGCCGTCGACCTTGCTGGCGTAGGTGTGGCCGGTGTGGGTGGTGACCAGGCCCCGCGCCTTCGCGTCCGCCTCGATCGAGCTGCTGTAAGTCTTCTCCTGGTCCCAGCCGAAGGAGTCGCAGCAGGCGACCTTGTACCCGGCGGCGCGCGCGATCGGGCCGAAGGTCTTGATGAACTCGACGGCCTGGGCGGGGGTCAGGCGCATGGAGTCGTACGTCGCCGTCCAGTCGGGCTCGTTGGTGAACCCCAGGTCGGTGATGCCGATGCCCTCCTGGCGGTAGAACCTGGCGTACTGGACCAGGAAGTTCGCGTACGCCTTCCGCCAGTCGCCGCTCGCACACGTCGCGCCGGACAGGCCGCACAGGGTGCCGCCGTTGGCGTCCGTGCCGTTGGTCTTCATATAGCCGGGGGCGGTCCAGGCATCGGCGTAGAAGCGCTTCACGCCGTATGACTTGGCCTGCTTGGCCAGCCACACCTGGCCCTTGTCGACGCCGTCCCACACGTACTTGGGGGTCGCGTTGGGGCCGCCCGGGTCGGCGGGCTGGATCCCGGAGTCGATGCCCAGGCGCAGGATGCTCAACCCCGCGCCGGTGCTGCGGTCGAGCAGCAGATCGAGGATCTCCTTCTGGTGCTGGGCGGATAAGCCCTGCGAGCCGTTCATGATGGCGGCCCGTCCGAAGTGCTCGGAGAATCCGAAGCCGTCGATCGGCTGGTACGTGGTCGAGCCGTTGATCGTCGCCGTGGTGGCGGCCGTCGGCTGCGGCAGGGCGGCCGCGGTGGTGGCGGCGGCCGTCAGCAGAGCCGCCAAGGACGTCAACGCCCAGTTTCTGAGCCTGCGCTGCATGATGCTCCCTTCACGGGAGCGCCACCTGGGAGCGCTCCCACAGACATCAGGGAACGTAGGACGACACTCGATGAGCGTCAATCCCACGTTCCCCTTCGGCTGTTGCGGGCTCACTGCCCTCTGTCGCTCAGCAGCTCGTCTTGCCCGCGTAGATCGCGAGGGCGGTGTTGGACCCGAGAGTGGCGCTGAACTGGCCGTTGGAGTCGACCGTCACGCTGGTGTTGTTCTGCACGTTGCAGTACGTCCCCGCAGCCAGCGACGTCTGGTACGTACGGGTCAGGCTGCTCGACTCGTGGTTGATGGCGACGTAGCCCTTGCTGCCGCGCCCGAAGGCGATGGCGTTGTTGCCGTTGTCCCACCAGTTGGTCACCGACTGGCCGCGGGTGGCGTTGCGGAAGGCGACCATGCGGATGATCTCCGGCCAGGCGTGCTGGCACTTCCAGCCGTCCTGCCAGCAGGCGTTGACCTGGCCGTTGTTCGGCGGGCCCGCGTCCTTGTCGGACCACTCGTAGCCGGAGTTGATGTCCGGGGCGCCGTACGGGTAGGCGAGCATGAAGACGTTGGCGAGGGTGTAGTTCGCCCCGTCCTTGTAGTTGAGGGTGGAGCCGTTGCGCTCGGTGTCGTGGTTGTCGACGAAAACGCCGGCGACGCCACTGCTCATGTATCCCCAGCCCTCGCCGAAGTTGGTGAGGTAGGCCAGCTTCTCGTTGTTGAAGACCCGCTTGAGGTCGTAGGCGTAGCGGAACTCCTGGACGTCGCCGTTACCGGTGTACTCGGTGGGCTGGACGGCCTCTCCGGCGCCGTAGATGACCTCCTGCTTCCAGTACACGGACGGGTTGCTCAGCCGGGACTTGATGTTGGCGAGGTCGGTCGCCGGGATGTGCTTGGCCGCGTCGATGCGGAAGCCGTCGGCGCCGTAGCCGAGGAGGCTGTTCATGTAGCCGGCGATGGTGGCACGGACGTACTCCTCGCCCGTGTCCAGGTCGGCGAGGCCGACGAGTTCGCAGTTCTGGACGTTGGCGCGGTTGGTGTAGTCGCTGACCGTGGCGGTGCAGTCGTCCATGTCGGCCGAGGAGTACAGGCCCGGGTAGTTGTACTTCGTGTACGAGGAGCCGCCGGTGCCGGTGCCGCTGCCCGACGTCATGTGGTTGATGACCGTGTCGACGACGACCTTCACGCCCGCCGCGTGACAGGTGTCGATCATGTCCTTGAAGGCCGTCGCGTCTCCGAGCCGACCCGCGATCTTGTAGCTCACCGGCTGGTACGAGGTCCACCACTGCGAGCCCTGTATGTGCTCGGCGGGTGGGCTGACCTGGACGTAGCCGTAGCCGGCGGGGCCGAGGGTGTTGGTGCACTCCTTGGCGACGGAGGCGAAGTTCCACTCGAAGAGGACGGCGGTGACGTCCTTGGTGCCGGGCGGGGTCGCGTCCGCGACGGTCGGGGTCATGACAAGGGCGGCCGCTGTGAGGGCGACGGTCGCCGCGAGGGTTCTGCGTGCCATGTGGGGGTCTCCTTCACCGTTGAAGGCTCTTGCAGAAACTTTCCCGCAAACTTGCGGTGACGGAGATGTTAAAGGCCCGCTGCCTGAAAAGGCAGCGGGCCGCGTGAAGTTGATGCAAGAACTTTCAGAAAGGCCGTCAGGCCCCCGGCAGTCGGGTCAGGCGGTGGTGAACCACACCGTCGTGTCCGCCGGCACCTTCGTTTCGCCGTCCGCCTCGGTGATCTCGCCGCTGGTGAGCAGGACGCGGCCGTACGCCGGGGTCGTCACCGACTCGCCGCTCGTGTTGGCGACGCACACGAACTCCCCGCGCCGGAAGGCGAGTACGCCCTCGGGGGCGCGCAGCCACTCCAGCGTGTCGCCCGCGCCCAGGTCGGGCTGCTCGCGGCGGGCGGCGAGGGCGGTGCGGTACAGCTCCAGGGTCGAGCCGGGGACGCCGGTCTGCGCCTCGACGCTCAGCTCGCCCCAGCCCTCGGGCTGCGGAAGCCAACTGCCGCCGTCGCCGAAGCCGTACGAGGATCCCGTGCGGGTCCACGGGATCGGCACCCGGCAGCCGTCGCGGAAGCCGTCCTGGCCCGCGCCGCGGAAGTACGCCGGGTCCTGGCGCACCTCGTCGGGCAGGTCGACGACGTCCGGGAGGCCGAGTTCCTCGCCCTGGTAGACATATGCCGAGCCGGGCAGCGCCAGCATCAGCAGCGTGGCGGCCCTGGCACGCCTGAGCCCCAGCGCGCGGTCGCCGGCCAGCCGGATCTGGGTGCCGAGGCCGGGCGGGTTGGCGAAGCGGGTGGCGTGGCGGGTCACGTCGTGGTTGGAGAGGACCCAGGTGGCGGGGGCGCCGACCGGGCGCATCGCCTCCAGGGTGCGGTCGACGACCTTGCGGAGTTCGTCGGCGTCCCAGTCGGTCGCCAGGTACTGGAAGTTGAAGGCCTGGTGGAGCTCGTCCGGGCGGACGTAGTTCGCCGTGCGCTCGACGGTCGGCGTCCATGCCTCGGCCACGAAGATGCGCTCACCGGAGTACTCGTCGAGGATCGTGCGCCACTGACGGTAGATCTCGTGCACGCCGTCCTGGTCGAAGAACGGCATGACATCGTTGCCCAGCAGCTTCAGCTGTTCGTGGGAGCCGAGGTCGGGCAGGCCCTCCGCCTTGACCAGGCCATGGGCCACGTCGATACGGAAGCCGTCGACGCCCATGTCCAGCCAGAAGCGCAGGATCGAGCGGAACTCGTCGCCCACCGCCGGGTGTTCCCAGTTGAAGTCGGGCTGCTCGGGGGCGAACAGGTGGAGGTACCACTCCCCCGGGGTGCCGTCCGGCTCGGTGACGCGGGTCCAGGCCGGGCCGCCGAAGATGGACTCCCAGTCGTTGGGCGGGAGTTCGCCGTCCTCCCCCTTGCCGGGACGGAAGTGGTAGCGGTCCCGGAGCGACGATCCGGGCCCCTCCCGCAGCGCCCGCTTGAACCACTCGTGCTGGTCCGAGGAGTGGTTGGGGACGAGGTCGACGATGATCCGGAGGCCGAGGTCGCGGGCGTCACGGATCAGTGCGTCGGCGTCGAGGAGGTTGCCGAACATGGCGTCCACGGCCCGGTAGTCGGCGACGTCGTAGCCGGCGTCGGCCTGCGGGGAGGCGTAGAAGGGGCTGAGCCACACGGCGTCCACGCCGAGGTCGCGCAGATACGGGAGTCGGGAACGTACGCCCTCCAGATCACCCATGCCATCACCGTTGCTGTCGGCGAAGCTGCGCGGATAGACCTGGTAGATCACCGCGTCCCGCCACCAGTCACGGCGCTTGGCGACGGTGGCTACAGCGGAGGTCGGGGCCGGGTCGGTGGACTGCTGCTGGCTCATGGCGTCCTTGATGCGGGAGGAGTCATCGGGTCAGTGGTGGGCGTACGGCGACTGTGGTGACGAGGCGGCCGCGGTGACAGCGGGGTCGGATGGACACCGCGACCGCCTCGGGTCTCAGGGGGGCGGGGGGGCAGCGCCCCCGAGGGGGCGCGGGGCTGTGTTGAATTTGCGGCTACCGCCGCGTCGGCGCGACCGGCCACCATGGCGCCGCAGGGGAACGGCGGCCTGTCGCGGCTCAACCGGCGGTCAGCCCTTCGTGCCGCCCGCGGTGAGCCCGGTCACCAGGTTCTTCTGCACGAGGTAGAAGAACGCGGACACGGGTATCGCGATCAGCACCGCGGTGGCAGCCATGAGGTTGCGCTGGGCGTCGTGCTCGCTGACGAAGGTCTGGAGTCCGACGGCGAAGGTGTACTTCGTGTCGGACAGCATGAACGTCGAGGCGAAGGCGACCTCGCCGAAGGCCGTGAGGAAGGTGTAGAAGGCCGCAACCGCCAGGCCCGGCTTGGCGAGTGGAATGATCAGTCGCGCGAACGTGCCGAAGGGGGACAGACCGTCGACACGTCCGGCCTCGTCGATCTCGAACGGGATGGTGTCGAAGTAGCCCTTCATCAGCCACGCGCAGTACGGGACGACGGTGGAGCAGTAGACGAGGATGAGCCCGAGATAGGTGTCGATGAGCTGCAGGTCCGAGAGGATCTGGTACATCGGCACCATGAGTACGGCCACCGGGAACATCTGGGTGACCAGGAGCACCCACATGAACTTCTTGTAGCCGGGGAAGCGCATCCGCGAGACGGCGTAGCCGGTGGTGGCGGAGATCAGCACACCGATGAGGGTGGTGCCGAGCGTGACGACCGCCGTGGTCAGCAGCCAGTCGAAGAACTGAGTGTGCTCCAGCACGAACGAGTAGTTGGTCAGCGACATCTTGCCCCAGATGCCGCCGGGGTGCAGATAGTCGTCCTTGTCCGGACCGAGGGACAGGTAGACCAGCCAGGCCACCGGGAAGAGTGCGATCAGGCTCGCGACGATCAGGATGCCGTGCGAGACGAGGCGGGCGGTCGAGCTGCTGTTGCCTCGGCGGCGGACCGGTCGGAGCCGCGAGTTGGCGAGGACCTGCGGGGTCACCGGGCGGCCGGACTTGATCTCGGGGGGTGTTGCTGTGCTCATGGTGACTCCTGCCTCAGATCGCGAGCTGCTGCTCATTGCGGTTCAGCCAGCGGCGGTAGAAGGAGGTGAAGACGATCAGAATGGCCAACAGCAGGATGCCGTAGGTGGCCGACTGCGCGAAGTCGCGCGGCTGCTGCCCGAAGCCGAGGTAGTACGCCCAGGTGACCAGGATCTGGGCGTCCGGGGCGGTGTTGCCGAACAGCAGGAAGATGATGGCGAACTGGTTGAAGGTCCAGATGATGCCGAGGAGTACGACGGTGGAGCTGACCGACCTCAGGCCCGGCAGGGTGACGTACCGGAACCGCTGCCAGCTGCTGGCGCCGTCCATCTCGGCGGCCTCGTACAGCGAGGAGTCGATGGCCTGAAGTCCGCCGAGCAGCGAGAGCATCATGAAGGGCACACCGCACCAGGTGTTGACCATGATCGCGGCGAACCGCTGCCAGAAGGTGTCCTCCAGCCATGAGGGTTGCGGCAGATGGAGGGCGTGCAGGACGGTGTTGATGATGCCGCCGTCGGCAAGCATGAAGCGCCAGCCGAAGACGGTGACGAAGGTCGGCACGGCCCACGGCAGGATGAGGATCAGCCGGTAGAGGGTGCGGCCGCGCAGCTTCTGGTTCAGGAGCAGGGCGAGGCCGAGGCCGATCGTGTAGTGCAGGGTCACACAGACCGCCGTCCACACGATCGTCCAGATGAAGTGCGACCAGAAGCGGTCGTACGCCGTCGGGCCGAACAGGATGTCCTTGTAGTTGTCGAGCCCGATGAACTTGTAGGTGGCGTCGATGTGGTTGACGCCGATCGTGCGCGCGGTGTTGAGGCTGTTGGCGTCCGTCAGCGTCAGGTACAGGCCGTACACCAACGGGTACAGCACGAGGGCGCCGAGCACGATGATCACCGGGGCGATCATCGCGTACGCGTACCAGTACTTCTGGTAGCTGCGCTTGAAGCGCCCGCCCAACCCGGGCCGTGGCGCGCGGTCACCGTGGCGTTTGCCGGTGGCGCGGTCGATGGCGACTGTCATGTTCGACACCTTCTGGGGAGTTCTACGGCCTGGGAAGTTCTACGGCAGTCAAAGCGGCGGGCGGGCTGGGCGCAGGCCGGTGACCGCCGGGTCCGTCCCCCCATGAAATGGCGGACCCGACGGTCACTCGGGGATCACTTGCTGAAGTCCGGCACCAGCTTGGCCATGGCGAGCTCGGCGTTGCTCAGGCCCTTGTCGAGGGACTCCTTGCCGCCGGCGATGGAGGTCAGCTCGGTGTCCAGCGGGGTCCACAGGGAGCTGTACTCGGGCAGCGCCGGGCGCGGCTGGGCGGCGGGCAGGACGGTCTGGAAGCCGGCGATGCCCGGGTCGGCCTTGACCTCGGCGGTGTAGGCGTCGTCGCGGGTCGGCAGGGTGGAGTTCTTCAGGGCGATCTCCGTCTGGGACTTCGCGGAGGTCATGAAGTTCACGAACTTGAGAGCCGCCTTCTGGTGGGCGGAGTCCGAACCGGCGTAGACCGAAAGGTTGTGACCGCCGGTCGGGGCGCCCGCCTTGCCGGTGGAACCGGCCGGGACGGTGGCGATGCCGAGGTTGGACTTGTCCTTGAAGGCCGAGCCCTTGTAGAAGTTCGTGATCTCCCAGGGGCCCTGGATGATCGAGGCGACCTTGCCGTTGACGAACGCGTCCTGGATGTGGGCGTACGCGTCGGCGGTGGTGTCGGCCTTGTGCAGGCCCTGTCCCTTGAAGAGGCTCAGCCAGGTGCCGTAGGCCTTCTTCGCGGGGGCCGAGTTCACGGTGATCTTCTTGGCGGTGGCGTCGACGGTGTCGGTGCCCTCGCCGTAGAGGAAGGTCTGCGCGTAATAGGACTGGGTGGAGCCCCAGTAGCCGTAGACCTTGGCCTTGGAGTCGATCTTGGCGGCGTCGGCCTTCAGCTCGTCCCAGGTCTTGGGGGCCTCGGTGATGCCGGCCTTCTTGAAGAGGGCCTTGTTGTAGACGAGGGCGAGGGTGTCGGTGACCAGCGGGACGCCGTAGGTCTTGCCGTCGTACTTGGCCTGCTCGATCAGGTTGGAGCGGAACTTGCTCTGGTCCTTGAGGGCCTCCGTGCCGTCCAGCGGCAGGAAGTAGCCCTTCTTGGCGAAGGCGGGGGTCCAGCCGACCTCGGAGCGCAGTACGTCGGGGGCGCCCTTGGAGCCGGCGGCGGTGTCGAACTTGTTCTGCGCCTGGTCGAAGGGGACGTTGACGTAGTTGACCTTGATGTCCTTGTTGGCGGCCTCGAACTGGCTGACCAGGGCCTTGTACGTCGGCGCCTCATTGGTGGCGTTGGAGGTGTCCCACCAGGTGATGGTGACCGGGCCGCTGCTCTTGTCGCTGCCGCTGCCACTTCCGCCGCACGCCGTCGCCGCCAGGGCGAGGGACGCCACCAGCGCGGTGGCCGCTATGCCACGCCGCATGAGTTCTCCTTGAGGGTGAAAGCCCGTGTGGTGCAGGTGCGGCCCCGTCTGCCGTTCCTGCTGTCGTGCCGACTGCGCCGTTGCCGCCGCCGGGCGACGTGAACGTAACAGCGTTGAAAGCTGCGCGAAAGGTCTTGCAGCAAAAAATTGCAAGACGGCGCGAGAGTTACGTCCCCGTGACCTCTCCTCGACCCCCGCGCAACCGAGTATTGAAGCCGCTGAGCGGGCCGTGGGAGTCTTGTGCAAGACTCTGCAAGCTCTTGCCGAACCAGGCGCCCACCAGAACACGAGGGACCGCGATGACGCAGCAACCCGCCCGGGGCCGTGCAACAGCTCGCGCCCGGCGCCCGATTGGTGTGCAAAGCGACAGTCGACCGGTACAGTCCACCCCTGTGACCACACGGCTTGCCGACATCGCCGCCCAGGCGGGGGTGAGCGAGGCGACCGTCAGCCGCGTCCTCAACGGCAAGCCGGGCGTCGCCGCCACCACCCGCCAGTCCGTGCTCGCCGCCCTCGACGTCCTGGGCTACGAGCGCCCGGTACGGCTGCGACAGCGCAGCGAGGGCCTGGTGGGCCTGATAACTCCGGAACTGGAGAACCCGATCTTCCCGGCGCTGGCCCAGGTGATCGGCCAGGCCCTGACCCGGCAGGGCTACACCCCGGTGCTCGCCACCCAGACCCCGGGCGGATCCACCGAGGACGAGCTGACGGAGATGCTCGTCGACCGCGGGGTCGCCGGCATCATCTACGTCTCCGGGCTGCACGCCGACACCACGGCCGACATGGAGCGCTACGAGCGGCTGCGCGCGCAGGGCGTGCCGTATGTGCTGGTGGACGGCTTCTCGCCGAAGGTGCAGGCGCCGTTCATCTCCCCCGACGACCGCGCGGCGATGACGCTGGCGGTCACGCACCTGGTGTCACTGGGGCATGTACGGATCGGTCTGGCCCTCGGCCCCAAGCGCTTCGTGCCGGTGCAGCGCAAGATCGAGGGCTTCGTGCGCTCGATGCAGGAACAGACCGGCCTGAGCGCGCAGACCATCGAGACGGAGCTGGTCCAGCACTCGCTCTACACCCTGGAGGGCGGCCAGGCCGCCGCCACCGCGCTGATCGGCCGTGACTGTACGGCGGTGGTGTGCGCGAGCGACATGATGGCGCTCGGCGCGATACGCGCGGCACGCCAGCTCGGCCTCGAAGTCCCGCGGGACGTCTCGGTGGTGGGCTTCGACGACTCCCCCCTGATCGCTTTCACGGATCCGCCGCTGACCACGGTCCGCAAGCCGGTCCCGGCGATGGGACAGGCGGCGGTGCGTACGTTGCTGGAGGAAATCGGCGGGACGCCCGCGCCCCACAGTGAGTTCGTGTTCATGCCGGAGCTGGTGGTACGTGGTTCGACCGCTTCGGCGCCTGGGGACCGGAATCGTCCCTAGGGCGGAGAATCCGGAGATTCGCGCAGTGCGTCGGGAGTAGGCGCACACATCCGTCTGTTGTAGAACATGCGGGCCGAACCCAACCGCGGGATGATCGGTCGCAGAAGGCGTTTCTGGCAGACTTTGTGCCCATGGGTGACTCGACCGTAACCAGTCTGGGCGACCGTGAACAGACGGCCGTTCCTGACTCCCTTACGGCCGTGCACGGGCCGGGCTTCCTGCGCCGACTGCGCACCCCGCGCCGGCCCCGCCTCTGGTTCGAGATCGTTCTGATCGCGGTGAGTTACTGGACTTACTCACTGATCCGCAACGCGGTTCCGGAACAGCGCGGCCAGGCGCTGCGCAACGCCGACTGGCTGTGGCGGATGGAGCACCATCTCGGCATCGCCGTCGAGGAGTCGGTCAACCACGCCGTGAACTCGGCGACTTGGCTGATCGTCGGCATGAACTACTACTACGCCACGCTGCACTTCGTGGTGACTCTGGGTGTACTGGTGTGGCTCTACCGTAGTCACCCGGGCCGCTATGCGGCGACGCGTCTGGTGCTGTTCGCGACGACGGGTGTGGCTCTGGTCGGTTACTACCTGTATCCGCTGGCGCCGCCGCGGCTCATGAACGGCAGCACCTTCATCGACACGGTCATGGTCCATCAGACCTGGGGGTCGATGGCCTCCGGGGACCTGAAGCACATGTCGAACCAGTACGCCGCGATGCCGTCCATGCACATCGGGTGGTCGGTGTGGTGCGGGCTGACGATCTTCGCACTCGCCAAGGTGCCGTGGGTGCGGGTGCTGGGTCTTCTGTATCCGGTGGTGACACTGACGGTGATCGTTGCCACCGCCAACCACTTCTGGCTGGATGCGGTGGGGGGGCTGCTGTGCCTGGGGTTCGGGTTCGCGGTGGCTCGGGTCTGGTACGGGGTGCTGCCGTATGCCCTGCCGGAGGAGCCGGCCGCCGATCGTCTGCAGCGCCATCGTGGCTGGTCGCGCAGTTCCCCGCGCCCCTGACGGCGCGCATCCCCGCCGGTGACGTGCCCTTCAAAGGCGCGGGGATCTGCGCGGCGAGCAACCGTAATGCGCCCGCGGCCGAGATCTTCCCTACGCCCCGTAGAACAGCACCTCCACCACGGCCCTGGCCCGCCGCGCCGTACGGCGATACGCATCGAGCATGTCCCCCACGTGCCCGTCCCCGTACCCCAGGTACCGCCCCACCGCCGCCAGTTCACGCCCGTCCGACGGGAAGGTGTCCCCCGCACGGCCGCGCACCAGCATCACGGCGTTGCGCACGCGAGTGGCCAGCACCCATGCCTCGTCCAGGATCGACGCGTCCTCGGCCGAGATCAGCTCGGCGGCGCACGCCGCGACGAGTGCCTCCCGGGTACGGGTCGTCCGCAGGACCGGCTCGGCCCAGCCGTGCTGCAGCTGGAGCAGCTGCACGGTCCATTCGACGTCGGACAGGCCGCCCGGCCCGAGTTTGGTGTGCAGCTTGGGGTCGGCGCCCCGCGGCAGCCGCTCGGACTCCATGCGGGCCTTCAGCCGCCGGATCTCCCGTACGGCGTCGTCCCCGAGCCCCTCCGCCGGGTACCGCAGCGGATCGATCAGCTCGACGAAGGACCGCCCCAGCTCCTCGTCCCCGGCCACCGGCTCGGCCCGCAGCAGCGCCTGCGACTCCCAGACCAGGGACCAGCGGCGGTAGTAGGCCTCGTACGACTTCAGGGTCCGTACGAGCGGCCCGGACTTGCCCTCGGGCCGCAGGTCCGCGTCGATCAGCAGCGGCGGATCCGCGCTCGGGATCTGCAGCAGTCGCCGCATCTCGGAGACGACCCGGCCCGCGGCCTCCGAGGCCTCCCGCTCCGGCACCCCCTCGCACGGCTCGTGCACGAAGATCACGTCCGCGTCGGAGCCGTAGCCCAGCTCGTGCCCCCCGAAGCGGCCCATGCCGATGACGGCGAAACGGGTCGGCAGCGTGTCGCCCCAGCCGTCCCGCACCACCGCACGCAGCGTCCCGGCGAGCGTCGCCGCCGTAAGGTCGGAGACCGCGCCGCCGACCAGGTCCACCAGCGCGCCCCGGTCGGCCTCGGCGGGCTGGGTCTCGGTGCCGTACGAGCCGACGATGTCGACCGCGGCCGTGCGGAACAGCTCGCGGCGGCGGACGCCGCGGGCCGCGGTGACCGCCTGCTGTGCGTTCTCCGCGCGGCCGACGGCGGCGAGGATCTCCTGCTCCAGGTGGGCCCGCTCGCGCGGCTCCAGTCCCCCGCCGTCGCCGTCGCCGAGCAGGGCCACCGCCTCCGGGGCGCGCATCAGCAGGTCGGGGGCGAGGCGTCCGGCGGACAGCACGCGGGCGAGGTTCTCGGCCGCCGCGCCCTCGTCCCGCAGCAGCCGCAGATACCAGGGGGTCCT
Organism: Streptomyces guryensis; assembly: GCF_021261325.1. Classification (GTDB taxonomy): domain Bacteria; phylum Actinomycetota; class Actinomycetes; order Streptomycetales; family Streptomycetaceae; genus Streptomyces; species Streptomyces guryensis. The sequence goes on from NZ_JAJSBI010000004.1 coordinate 448,100, forward strand.
GCCGAGCGCGTCCGACACCTTGCGGAAGTTCAGCAGGCCCGCGTCCGGGTCGGCGGAGTCCGCGAACCAGCCGAGGAGCACCGGCAGCAGGGTCCGCTGGATGGCGGCCTTTCTCGTCACCCCGGAGGCCAGCGCCTCCAGGTGGCGCAGGGCGGCGGCCGGGTCGCCGTACCCGAGCGCGACCAGCCGCTCCCTCGCCGCCTCCGGGCTCAACCTGGCCTCGCCGGGGGCGAGTTGGGCGAACGTGTCGAGCAGCGGGCGGTAGAAGAGCTTCTCGTGCAGACGGCGTACGACGGCCGCGTGCCGCCGCCACTCGCGGTTCAGCTCGGCCACCGGGTCGACGCGCAGGCCGAGCGAGCGCCCGATGCGCCGCTGGTCGGCCTCGTCCTCCGGCACCAGATGCGTGCGCCGCAGCCGGTACAGCTGGATCCGATGCTCCATGGACCGCAGGAACCGATACGCCTCGTCGAGCTGCACGGCGTCGGCCCGCCCCACGTACCCGCCCGCCGCCAGCGCCTGCAGCGCGTCCAGCGTGGTGCCGCTGCGCAGCGCGGCGTCCGCCCGCCCGTGCACCAGCTGCAGCAGCTGTACGGCGAACTCGACGTCCCGGAGGCCGCCGGGGCCGAGCTTCAGCTCGCGGTCGATCTCGGCCACGGGGATGTTCTCGACGACCCGGCGGCGCATCTTCTGGACGTCGGCGACGAAGTTCTCCCGCTCGGCGGCCTGCCAGACGAGGGGTTCGAGGGCGGCGACGTACTCCTCGCCGAGCTCGATGTCGCCGGCCACCGGGCGGGCCTTGAGCAGCGCCTGGAACTCCCAGGTCTTGGCCCAGCGCTGGTAGTAGGCGAGGTGGCTGGAGAGGGTGCGGACGAGCGGGCCGTTCCGGCCCTCGGGGCGCAGGTTGGCGTCGACCGGCCAGATGGACCCCTCGACGGTCGTCTCGGAGCAGATCCGCATCATGTGCGAGGCGAGTTTGGTGGCGGAGCGCAGGGCCTTGCCCTCGTCGGCCCCGTCGACGGCCTCGCCCACGAAGATCACGTCGACGTCGGACACATAGTTCAGCTCGTGGCCGCCGCACTTGCCCATCGCGATCACCGCGAGCCGGCACAGCGCGGCGTCCTCGGGCGCGGCGGCCCGGGCGATCGCGAGGGCGGCGCGCAGGGTGGCGGTGGCGAGGTCGGCGAGCTCGGCGGCGGACTCGGCGAGGTCGGTGGTGCCGCACACGTCACGGGCGGCGATGGACAGCAGGCAGCGCCGGTAGGCGACACGCAGGGTGACGGGGTCGGTGGCCTCCGCGAGGCCCCGCTCGAACTCCTCCACCCCCGGGTGCAGGTCCCGCGGCTCGTAGGTGACCAGCGCCTCCCAGTCGCGCGGATGCCGGGCCAGATGGTCGGCGAGCGCGGCGGACGCGCCGAGCACACCGAGCAGGCGGTCGCGCAGCGGCTTGGCCGCTATCAGCGTGTCCAGCAGCTCGCGGCGCGCGGTGGTCCCCGGCTGGGCTTCGAGGAGCCGCACCAGACCGAGCAGCGCCAGGTCGGGGTCGGCGGTCGCCCCCAGGGCGTCGAGCAGCACCGGGTCGTCCCGCACGGGCATGAGCTCCGCGCTGTCGAGCAGCCGCTCGGCGGCGGAGGGGTCGGTGAACCCGTGCCGCAGCAGCCGCGTGAAGGTACTGCTCCTGCGCCCGGGCACCGTCATCCCCGTCCTCCTGTCGGATCAAGGTCGTACTGGGCCGAGCCTAACCGGAGACACTGACAGAAGCGCCGGGCCGTTCTCCCCGAGCCGTGGCCCTGCCACGTTCACGTGCCGTATGACTGGGGCAGCGCCGACGCACCACCGACGTACGACACACATGACTGATGTACGACAAAGGAGTCGCTCCATGGACATGAGTCTCGAAGTGATCCTGCTGCCGGTCTCCGACGTGGACCGGGCCAAGGAGTTCTACCGCGACAAGGTCGGTTTCCACGTCGACCTCGACGGCGAGGTGATGGAGGGGGTGCGGATCGTGCAGCTCACCCCGCCCGGGTCGGGGTGTTCGATCGCCCTGGTCGACGGGCTGCAGGTGCCCACCGGGACGCCGCAGCCGGGGACGTACCACGGGATGCAGCTGTGCGTGACGGACGCGAAGGCGGCGTACGAGGAGCTGACGGCGCGCGGCCTCGACGTCAGTGAGCCGCAGCAGTTCGCCCCGCAGGACGGGGCCACGTTCATGTACTTCAAGGACCCCGACGGCAACGGGTGGGCCATCCAGGAGTACCGGCGCCGCGAGACGGAGCCGCTGCACGCGGTGCTGGCCAAACTGGCGGCGCAGTGACCATCCTGACCAACCTCTAGGGGCGCGGGGAACTGCGCGGCAGGCCCCCACCGGGCCGCACTGTCGCAGACTCCCCGCGCCCCTACGGCGAAGCTCTACAGAACCGGCAGGTTCTTCCGCAGCTCGAAGGCGGTCACCTCGCTGCGGTACTCCTCCCATTCCTGGCGCTTGTTGCGCAGGAAGAAGTCGAAGACGTGCTCGCCCAGGGTCTCGGCGACCAGGTCGCTGCGCTCCATCAGGGTGAGCGCCTCGCCGAGGTTCTGCGGGAGCGGTTCGATGCCCATCGCGCGGCGCTCGGCGTCCGAGAGGGCCCAGACGTCGTCCTCGGCGCCGGGCGGGAGCTCGTAGCCCTCCTCGATGCCCTTGAGGCCGGCGGCCAGCAGGACCGCGTACGACAGGTACGGGTTGGCGCCGGAGTCCAGGGAGCGGACCTCCACGCGCGCGGAGCCCGTCTTGCCGGGCTTGTACATCGGGACGCGGACCAGGGCCGAGCGGTTGTTGTGGCCCCAGCAGATGTAGGAGGGGGCCTCGCCGCCGGCGCCGGCGGTGCGCTCCGAGCCGCCCCAGATGCGCTTGTAGGAGTTCACCCACTGGTTGGTGACCGCGGAGATCTCCGCCGCGTGCTTGAGCAGGCCCGCGATGAAGGAGCGGCCGACCTTGGAGAGCTGGTACTCCGAGCCGGACTCGTAGAACGCGTTCCGGTCGCCCTCGAAGAGGGAGAGGTGCGTGTGCATGCCCGAGCCCGGGTGCTCCGAGAACGGCTTGGGCATGAAGGTCGCCTGGACGCCCTGCTCCAGTGCCACCTGCTTCATGACCAGGCGGAACGTCATGATGTTGTCCGCCGTGGAGAGCGCGTCGGCGTACCGGAGGTCGATCTCCTGCTGGCCCGGGGCGCCCTCGTGGTGGGAGAACTCGACCGAGATGCCCATCGACTCCAGCATGGTGATCGCCTGGCGGCGGAAGTCCATGCCGATGTTCTGGGGGGTGTGGTCGAAGTAGCCCGAGTTGTCGGCGGGCGTCGGGCGCGTGCCGTCCAGCGGGCGGTCCTTCAGCAGGAAGAACTCGATCTCCGGGTGGGTGTAGAAGGTGAAGCCCAGGTCGGAGCCGCGGGTCAGGGCGCGCTTGAGGACGTAGCGCGGGTCGGCGAAGGACGGGGAGCCGTCCGGCATGAGGATGTCGCAGAACATACGGGCGGTGCCTGGGGCCTCGGCGCGCCAGGGCAGGATCTGGAAGGTCGACGGGTCCGGCTTGGCGATCATGTCGGACTCGTAGACCCGGGCGAAGCCCTCGATGGCCGAGCCGTCGAAGCCGATGCCCTCGTCGAAGGCCTGTTCCAGCTCGGCCGGGGCCACGGCGACGGACTTGAGGAAGCCCAGCACGTCCGTGAACCACAGCCGTACGAACCGGATGTCGCGCTCCTCCAAGGTCCGGAGCACGAACTCCTGCTGCTTGTCCATCTTCCGCTTCCCCATCCTTGCTGGTCAGGCCGCCTGTCTCCGTGTCCCGCAGGAGGCGGTCGGGCACCTGAGCATCACACCACAACAGCGTTTCGTGCGCGTTGCCGACCATGATCGACCGGGCGACTCCGGTCTGAACGCCTCACCAACAGCGGGTGTACTGCTCCACAGACCATCTTGCCTGCTCGGACCGACATCCGTAATGGGAGGCCCGGCAGAAGGTGACGAGCACCTTGGCAGGACCCGGCTTTCCCGTGCCCCGTCTGCAAAAAGTCACCACTCTCCCACTACGATCAGGCGACCCGACCGTCATTTTTTCTCACCCCCCACCCGATTCCCCCAGAAGGACACTGCGATGGCCACCGCCAAGAAGAGCAGCAGCGCGGCACGCAAGGCGCGAATAGAGGAGATGCGGCGTGCCGAGCAGGCCCGCGAGCGGCGCAACCGGATCCTGACGATCGGTGCGAGCGTGCTGGTCGTCGCCGGTCTGGTGGTGGGCGGTGTCTTCATCGTGAAGTCGCAGGACGGCAAGAAGAGCGACACGGCGAGCGACACCACCTCCTCGGGCGACGGCAAGGGGCACTTCGTCACCGGCACGGACGGGGTGCGGACGTGGACGGGCAAGCTGGCCCGCAACCATGTCACCGGGACCGTGAACTACCCGATGCACCCGCCCGTCGGCGGCAACCACAACCAGGTCTGGCTCAACTGCAACGGCGACGTCTACACCAAGGCCGTGCACGACGAGAACGCCGTCCACGCCCTGGAGCACGGCGCGGTCTGGGTGACGTACACCGACAAGGCGAAGAAGTCCGACGTGGACAAGCTGGCGGCGAAGGTGAAGCAGACGCCGTACTCGCTGATGAGCCCGTACTCCAGCCAGACCTCCCCGATCGAGCTGTCGGCGTGGGGGCACCAGCTGAGTGTGACGAGCGCCGACGACCCGAAGGTCGCCAAGTTCTTCGAGACGTACGTCCAGGGCAAGCAGACCCCGGAACCGGGTGCCTCCTGCACCGGCGGGACGATGTGACATGAAGAAGCACATCGGCTGGATCGCGGGGGCCGCGGCGGCCGCGCTCGTCGCCGCGGGCGCGATCACCTACGCGGTCGCCGAGGACAACGGGGCGGACCCGGGCGCGAGCACGCCGTCCGCCGACTCCGCGGACGCGGGGTTCGCGCGGGACATGGCGGTACATCACCAGCAGGCCGTCGAGATGTCGTACATCGTGCGCGACCGCACCAAGAACGCGGAAGTGCGGCGGCTCGCCTACGACATCGCGCAGACGCAGGCCAACCAGCGCGGCATGCTGCTGGGCTGGCTGGATCTGTGGGGGCTGCCGAAGGTGTCGGCGGATCCGCCGATGACCTGGATGGGCATGGGCGACATGGCCTCCGGCAAGGACGGCGCGCTGATGCCGGGCATGGCGACCAACACGGAGCTGACGAAGCTCGGCACGCTGAGCGGCAGGCAGGCCGAGGTCTTCTACCTGCAGTTGATGACGGACCATCACAAGGGCGGGATCCACATGGCCGAGGGCTGTGTCGCCAAGTGCGGGGTCGGCGTGGAGAAGAGTCTCGCGCAGGGCATGGTCGACGCCCAGCAGTCGGAGATCAAGCTGATGGCGGACATGCTCAAGGAGCGGGGAGCGAAAGCGCGTTCATAACTCTCCAGCGAGAACGAAAGCCTCAAATCGCCCTGGATGACGGTTCCTTGGGTTTCTCTTGGCTTTCGCATTCCCCTGGCATGAACAGTTCATCGAAAGAGTGACCCCCATCGCTTGATCCAATGCCCGCGCCTCCGCCGCGGAGCGGGTTGTCTACGCGGATCACAGCGACGACCGACCACACATGCGAAGAACCGCATTGCAGGGGGTTCCATGAGATCCAACCGCGCCAAACTGCGCACCGTGAGCATGGCGGCGACACTGCCCATGATCGCCGGTGCGCTGGCGCTCGGCATACCCGCGGCGCACGCCGCGGACAACCCCGGCCGGAACGCGCTCGCGGGCACCAAGCCCGCGTGGGCGACGGCCAAGGCGGACAAGGGCGCCACCTCGAACAGCGCCCAGGTCTCCGCCCGGGTCTATTTCGCGGGCAAGGACGCCGCCGGCCTCGCCGAGTACGCGAAGGCCGTGTCCGACCCGAGCTCGGCCTCGTACGGCAAGTACCTGAGCGCCAAGAAGGCCCAGGCCCGATTCGGCGCGACCAAGGCCCAGGTGGCCGCGGTCAAGTCGTGGCTGAGGTCCGCGGGCCTGAAGGTCACGGGCGTCACGCAGCACTACGTCTCCGTCACCGGTGACGTGGCCGCCGCCGAGAAGGCGTTCGGCACCTCTCTGCACAACTACACCAAGGGGTCGAAGACCTACCGGGCGCCGGCGAAGGCCGCCTCCGTCCCGGACAGTCTCAAGGGCGCCGTCCTGACCGTCACCGGCCTGGACAACGCGCCGCACAAGTCGACCCACGACGACCAGCTGCCGCAGCCGGAGACCGTGTTCCGCAACTCCGGGCCGTTCTCGTCGTACTACGGCTCGAACACCGCGAGCACCCTGCCCGACGCCTACGGCTCGAAGATCCCGTACGCGATCCAGGGCTACACCGGCAAGCAGCTGCGTGCCGCCTACGGTGCGGGCAAGTACACCGGCAAGGGCGTCAAGGTCGCCATCACGGACGCGTACGCCTCGCCGTACATCGCGTTCGACGCGCAGACGTACGCGGGCAAGCACCGTGACGCCAAGTGGTCGACCGGGCAGCTGCACCAGGTCCTGCCGAAGAGCTACACGAACGTCAAGGACTGCAAGGCGGCCGGCTGGTACGGCGAGGAGACCCTGGACGTCGAGGCCGTGCACGCGGTCGCGCCGGCCGCGGACGTCACCTATGTGGGTGCCGCCTCGTGCCTGGACAACGACCTGCTGGACTCGCTGAGCAAGGTGGTCGACAACCACCTCGCCGACATCGTCTCCAACTCGTGGGGCGACATCGAGGCCAACCAGACGCCCGACCTCGCGGCCGCCTACGACCAGGTGTTCCAGTTCGGCGCGGTCGAGGGCATCGGCTTCTACTTCTCCTCCGGTGACAACGGCGACGAGGTCGCCAACACCGGTACGAAGCAGGTCGACACCCCGGCCAACTCGGCCTGGGTGACGGCGGTCGGCGGTACCTCGCTGGCGGTCGGCAAGAGCAACAACTACCAGTGGGAAACCGGCTGGGGCACCAAGAAGGCCCTGCTGTCCGCGGACGGCAAGAGCTGGACCAACTTCCCCGGCGCGTTCACCTCGGGTGCGGGCGGCGGCACCAGCAAGACGGTCGCCGAGCCCTACTACCAGAAGGGCATCGTCCCCGACGCGCTCGCCACGGCCAACAGCGCCGACGGCAACCGCGTCGTCCCGGACATCGCGGCGATCGCCGACCCGAACACCGGCTTCCTCGTCGGGCAGACCCAGACCCTGCCGGACGGGAAGACCCAGGCGTACGACGAGTACCGCATCGGCGGCACCTCGCTCGCCGCTCCGGTCATCGCGGCCGTCCAGGCGCTGGCCCAGGAGGCACGGGGCAAGGTCATCGGTTTCGCCAACCCGGAGATCTACGCCCGGTACGGCAAGGGCGTGTTCCACGACGTGACCGACAACCCGACGGGCTCCGGCCTGGCGGAGGCGCGCGTGGACTTCGTCAACGGGTATGACGCCACCGGTGGTCTGGCCACCTCGGTCCGCAGCCTCGGCAAGGACAGCTCGCTGTCCGCGGTCAAGGGCTACGACGACGTCACCGGCGTGGGCTCGCCCGCGAACGGCTACGTCGAGTCGTACAAGGGCCACTGAGGCAGCGCCGGCAACGGCACCGTACGGAGGGGCGCGGGATGTGGTCATCCCGCGCCCCTTCGGCGTGCGAGGGCAGCCCCGCCACCCCATCGCGTCGCTCTGACGATTACACTGGCGCTCGTGCCTGAATTGAACTTCTGGTCGATGTATCAGCACGGCTTCGCACGCGTCGCCGCATGTACGGGCCACACCGTCATCGCCGACCCGCATGCCAACGCCGAAGCGGTCCTGCGCCATGCGCGCCGATGCGCCGAGGAGGGGGTCGCGGTCGCCGTCTTCCCGGAGATGGTGCTGTGCGGCTACTCCATCGAGGACCTGCTGCTGCAGGACGCCCTGCTCGACCAGGTCGAGAAGGCGCTCGGGGAGGTGGTGGCGGGCTCGGCGGGGCTGCTGCCGGTCCTCGTCGTCGGGGCCCCGCTGCGCCACCGCAACAGGGTCTACAACTGCGCGGTGATCGTGCACCGCGGCCGCATCCTCGGTGTCGTACCGAAGTCGTATCCGCCGAACTACCGGGAGTTCTACGAGCGCCGGCAGATCGCCGACGGCGCCGACGAGCGGGGTGGATCGATCCGCGTCGGCGGCGAGTCCGTGCCGTTCGGCGTGGACCTGCTGTTCGCCGCCGACGACGTCCCCGGGCTCGTGCTGCACGCGGAGATCTGCGAGGACATGTGGGTGCCGGTGCCGCCGAGCGCGGAGGCGGCCCTCGCCGGCGCAACCGTGCTGGTCAACCTCTCGGGCAGTCCGATCACGGTCGGACGGGCCGAGGACCGCAAGCTGCTGTGCCGCTCGGCATCCTCACGCTGTCTGGCCGCGTACGTCTACGCGGCGGCCGGGCTCGGCGAGTCGACCACCGACCTGTCCTGGGACGGGCAGGCCATGGTCTACGAGAACGGCGCGCTGCTGGCCGAGACCGAGCGGTTCCCGCTCGGCGACGAGTACGCGATCGCCGACGTCGACCTGGACCTGCTGCGCCAGGAGCGGCAGCGGATGGGCACGTTCGACGACAACCGCCGTACGCACCGCGGGCGGACCGATGACTTCCGCACGGTCGGCTTCGAGCTCGATCCGCCGCTCACCGACCTGGGGCTGCGCCGTCGCCTGGAGCGTTTCCCGTTCGTGCCGGCCGACGCCGAGCGCCTCGCGCAGGACTGCTACGAGGCGTACAACATCCAGGTCGAGGGCCTGCAGCAGCGGCTGGCTTCGATCGGTGGCCCGAAGGTGGTCATCGGCGTGTCCGGAGGCCTGGACTCCACGCACGCACTGATCGTCGCCGCGCGTGCGATGGACCGCGCGGGCCGCCCGCGCAGCGACATCCTGGCCTGGACGCTGCCCGGCTTCGCCACGAGCGACCACACCAAGGCCAACGCGCACGCGCTGATGCGCTCTCTGGGGGTCACGGCGGCCGAGCTGGACATCACGCCTACGGCGCGGCTGATGCTGCAGGAGATGGGGCATCCGTTCGCCTCGGGTGAGCCGGTGTACGACGTCACCTTCGAGAACGTGCAGGCGGGACTGAGGACTGACTACTTGTTCCGGCTCGCCAACCAGCGGGGCGGGATCGTGCTGGGCACCGGTGATCTGTCGGAGCTGGCGCTCGGCTGGTCCACGTACGGCGTGGGCGACCAGATGAGCCACTACAACGTCAACTCGGGCGTGCCGAAGACCCTGATCCAGCATCTGATCCGATGGGTCATCAGCAGCGGGCAGTTCGACGAGGAGACGGGGAAGATCCTGGCGGCGATCCTCGACACCGAGATCAGCCCGGAGCTGGTGCCGGGTGAGGAGATGCAGTCGACGGAGTCGAAGATCGGGCCGTACGCGCTGCACGACTTCACGCTCTTCCATGTGCTGCGGTACGGCTTCCGGCCGTCGAAGATCGCCTTCCTGGCGTGGCACGCCTGGCACGACGTCGATGCCGGTGCTTGGCCGCCCGGCTTCCCTGACGCCAAGCGGGTGGCTTACGACCTGCCGGAGATCCGCCAGTGGCTGGAGGTCTTCTGCCGCCGCTTCTTCGCGTTCGCGCAGTTCAAGCGCTCGGCGATGCCCAATGGGCCGAAGGTCTCGGCGGGGGGTTCGCTGTCGCCGCGGGGGGATTGGCGGGCGCCGTCGGACAGTTCGGCGGCCGTCTGGCTGCGGGATCTTTCCCGGTTCGACTAGTCCGGTGCGGCTGGTGGTCCGGTCCGGGTGGGTGGGGCGCGCGGCCCTGGGGGCTGCGCCCCCAGACCCCCGTCGGCCCCAGGAGGCCTCGTCCTCAAACGCCGGACGGGCTGAAGATTCGCCCCCTGGCCCAGTTCACCCCTTGAGCGAGGCGACAAAGGGCGCCCAGGCAGCGGCGGTGAGGATGAGGGCGGGGCCTTGGGGGGCCTTGGAGTCCCGGACGGGGACGAGGCCGGGGATGTTGTCGGCGACTTCGACGCAGTTGCCGCCGCTGCCGTTGCTGTAGCTCGACTTGCGCCAGAGGGCGGCGCCGGGGAAGTCGCTCGCTACCTCCACGCAATCTCCGCCGCTGCCATTGCTGTAGCTGCTCTTGAGCCAGAGCGCATCACTCAAGTCGGTCCGGTTGCTTGCCATTTCGGTAATCCTCTGCCGCTGCCTTGATCATGGCCAGGGACGCCTCTGGTGACAGTGCGACGGCCCTGAGGCGATCGTACGACCTGCGGTACTCCTCCACGAGGGCCGGATCGTCGATGGTGTCACCGCTGTGCAGCGACTCCGTGTAGAACAGCGGCGGGGCATCAGGGAAGGTCATGATCTTCGCCGTGCCTGTCATGAACGGATGCGTGCCGCACTTCCGCAGAACAAGCTGCGGAGTGATCCGGCGGCGCTCAGCCAACTCCACAATCCGGTCCAGCTGTTCTGCCATGTTCTGGGGCGGCAGGATCGGGTCGGTGATCAGCAACTCATGCAGGATCGCCCAGTACTCCGGGGTGTGGTGATCCCTCTCGAAGAGCTGGGCACGCGCCATCCGGGCGCTGACCTTCTCCTCCACCTCGCCATCGAGAGACAGCGGGTGAGTCGCCAGGACCACCGCCCGTGCGTAGGCCGGGGTTTGGAGCAACCCCGGGAAGAGGCTGGGGCACCACTCCTCAATCGTCTTGGCGTGCTTCTCCGCCTCCAGGACTTGCTCGAAGTACTGGGCATGCCCGACCCTGCGCGCCTTCCGCACATCCTCACACCGCCGCTCGAAGAACCCGTCCGTCTCCAGCACCCGGTCCGCATGCACGGCAAGATCCAACGGCATCCGGCGCTCCCCGCGCTCGATGTCGCTCAAGTACGTCTTGCCGTAGAAGCTGCCTTCAAGGAACGCCTCCAACGACAGCCCCGCCGCCTCCCGCTTCCACCGCAACTCCTTGCCGTAGAACGTCGGGACGCTCATCGAGCCGTCAATGTCCTTGCGTCGTGCCATCGTTCACCTTCCGCTGTCCCGCTCGCGAACGCGAAACCCCTTTCACCGTAGCGATCTCAACGACAACCTGTGAGGAGTTCGTCACACAACGCACAGGAAGAGGAAGGCCCCACCCCATGCCCGACCACTCCCCCACGGCCTACGACGTCACCCTCTGCGCCGAGAACCTCCGCACCGCCCTCGCCCTGCACGGCATCACGTTGCCCTCCCTGCGCGTCGACCTCCCGAGCTTCGCGGGCACGCACACACCGCCCGCCGGCCTCATCGCACTCGGGAACTGCAACACCGCGACGGCCCAGGCACTGACCGCCGCACTCCGGAAGACGGCAGCCGAGCAGTGACGTTCGAACTCGACCTGCTCGCGACCCCGAAGGCCGTACCGGAACTGCGCCACCACCTCCGCACCCACGACTTCGAAGTCCGCCTGTGCGCAACGGAGTTGCTGACGAACGTCATCGACCACCTCGGCGAGGGCACACCCGTGACCGTCCGCGTCACCGGCACGGACCTCGGTCACACCCGTATCGAGGTCACCGACCCGGACCCTCGCGCGCTGCCCACCCTCCTGTCCGCCTCCGCAGAGGCCGAGTCCGGCCGCGGCCTGACGCTGGTCGACGTACTCGCCCAGCGCTGGGGAGTCGATCAGGGAGCGGACCGCAAGACGGTCTGGTGCGAGCTGGCCACACCGGGGCGGTAGTCGGTCATTCACCCCTGCACACAGAAACCCCACAGAAACACCTGTACCAACACTTCTGTGTATGCCTACAGTGATGCCGCGCATCCGCGGAGCCTGACCACTCCGTGGGCGCACATCAGTCAGCGACCGGGGGAACGCCGTCGCTCACGGGGAGGGGTCGCGTCGCCATGCCGTCGTACGCCTTTCCGGCCCGCATCCCCGGCTGAGCGCAGAAAACGATGCTCCCTTGCACCCCAGACCGTGGTTCCGGCTGCCCGGAACACGAAGATCACGAAGACTCACGTCCGCTGTCACCTCCGTGGCCGCTCTGGCCGTCCTGGCCGGTCTCGCGGTTCAGCCCGGCTTGGCCGGCCTGGGCGCCGAGCCGGCGGGTGACTCCTATCCTTGGCACCAGGACACCACCGCCGAGCAGTTGCGGCAGGACCAGTGTCTGATGGCCGACGTCCTGCGTCTGGGCGGCACGTCCATGACGACGACCGCGCAGGACGGCCTGAACAAGACACCGGGGCAGCTGCACACTCTCGCCAACCGCGAGCACTGGCAGGACACGGCGCTCTCCACGGCGTACGACAAGGACAAGGCTCAGGCAGCCCAGGACCGGGACACCATCAACGCCCTCCGGGACGCCTGGCAGAAACCCCTGAACGGGCTGGACACCCCGGCCGGTTTCACCGAGACCGGCTTCCACTGGCCACCGGGCACCAGCAACGACGGCCAGCAGAGCTTCTACGAACAGACCGGCCTGACCAAGTGGATCTCCGACCGGTTCTGGAAGAACGAGGAGGACTTCTACAAGGACTCCACGCCCGCTACGGACGCGGCGACCCTCAAGGCCGTCGACGCCCTGGGGACTCCGCGCTACGGCTCCGACCCGGACCCCGGCCTGCCGAGGGACGAACGCGATCGCGCGCTTGCCGAGCAGGACGCCTTCACGTGGATGCACGGAGGCCTGGGGCGGAGCGCGGGCGCGGACGACGCCCGGATCTTCCTCGCCTCCGGCGGCTTTCCCCGCACCGCCCCGCAGCCGGACAGCGCGGAGTTCCGTATCGCGGTCGAGGACCTGAAGTCCCGGTACGCATCCTGTGCTTGGCGTAACCCGATCGACCCGGACAGCGTTCTGGGTGACGTCACCTCCACCGCCGCCACCGAGTGGCAGCAGGAGATCGCGTCCCAGGCCACGCAGCGCAACCAGATCCTCACCGCCGACAAGGACGCCGTCGCCGCTCTCGCCTCGGGTTCCAAGACGCTCGGTGACCTGCTCGGTCAGTCCTGGGTCGCCGACCGCCTCGCCCGCTGGCAGGACTTCTGGTCGGCCGGCGGAACCGGCACGGTCGGTGACGCGCCGACGGTGATCGAGGTGCACGCCGCGCAGGGCAAGTGCCTGGACGTCGAGGGCGCGAAGAAGGACAGCGGCACGCCCGTCCAGCTCTACACCTGCAACGGCTCGGCCGCGCAACCAGCACGGCCGGCCACAGGGTCTACGTGATGGAACGTGGGTGGACGCTGGTTTCGGATCTGCGCGTGGGCGACCATCTGCGCACCCCGGACGGCTCCGTCCACCCGGTGACCGCCCTCCGAGACCGCTCGGGCCTGACTCCGCGGAGGGTCTTCGACCTCACGGTCGACGACCTGCACACGTTCTTCGTGCTGGCGGGCGCCACTCCGGTCCTTGTCCACAACTGCAAGGTGGCGTTGGGGTGGCAGAACGGTGGGAAGCTCGACGAGTGGGCCGGGCTGCCCGAGAACAAGTTCACCACCTTCTCCAACGTGTCGCCGAGGGACTTCGCACGTATTGCGGAAATGGCCATCGCGGACCCGAGCGTGGCGCTGCACATCAACATGACGGGACTGGCCAACGAGGGAACCTTCATAGATGCTGCCCAGCGTGGCCTGACGGCCGGTGAGGCCGGACGTGCCACGGACTACGAGATGTCGATGATCGCGAGGGCACTCGCCAATGGTCAACGCCCGTGGAGTTCGATCAAGTTCTACTCCCCGTCGGGCCCAGATGGAGCCATGGTGCTGGATGCCCCGACACCTATGCCGGATCTGTCAGTGCTGAAGGGAGACCTTCGCCCAGTGAAGGGTTCCGTCATCGGTTACTGCCACTGCTGAGGAGTCGGCCATGGATACCCACCAGAACGACCTGTACCCGGACGTGACCGCTGAGGGCGGCCTCGTATCGGCGATGAAAAAGGCCGCGAAGCTGGGCAGGGGCGAAATCTGGCCAGTGCCCACGCCCACCGACGACATCATCGGTATCGAGACGGCAAGGGGCACCATGTCAGTCGTTCTCGCGACCGAGGAGCGACTATTCCGGGTGCGTGTTCATATTCCCGGGATCCTCTGGGACGTTCCCGAATTCAATTGGGAGATCGGTTCGACGAACGACTTCGGGTCGCTCGTCGAGGCGGTGGTCGCATGGCGGGAAGGCGTGCCGTTCGACGAGTTGGCGGCGAGATTCACGTTCCTGGAACTCGACGAATTCGCCAGGGCGATCGAGAGGGGAGAGCCCACTTCTTCGCAGTGGGCCGACCTTCTGTCGTCCGACTTCCACCGGCGGCAATGGAACCTTCTGCGCCGCCTTCATGCGGACGAGGTACTGCGGCACATGTTCCCGACGATCTCGCACGGTGCCGTCCGCCTGTGTGTGGATCTGTTCGACGGAGCGAGCCGTCAGGTCCTGGTGCACGAGCCGAAGGAAGAGCGTTACGAGGTCATCCGCCCCGGGGTGCCCGGGGCGGACTGGGTCGAGGTGCCGACCGGTGATCTGATCGCCTACCTGCGGGCTGCCTTGACCCAGGAGTGACCTCGACAGACCGCTGAGGTCGAACCCCGCCAGGCAATCCCTGGCGGGGTTTTCTTTCGAAGGGTGGAGCCTCTGGGGACGGAAGAAGGCAAGGCCTCCAGGAAAGAGAACCAGCCGCCCCCGATGCCCGCCGCCCTCAGCGGTGAAGCGCCTCCGCCTCCTGCGGGACGTGGGAGGCGATCACGCGCTCCCGTCCCCCGGCAGGGACGCGCCGGCGGTCCACCGCGTAGGCCGCGCCAGCCACCCCAAGGCCGAGTACCGCCAGCCCCGCACCGGCGAGCGCCGAGGATGTCACGCCGAAGCCGGCCGCCAACGTCAGGCCGCCGATCCAGGCGCCGCCCGCATTCGCCAGGTTGAACGCCGCCTGGTTCGCGGAAGAGGCCAGGGACGGGGCCGCCGACGCCTTCTCCATGACCATCAGCTGGAGCGGGGAGCCTGTGATGAAGGCTGCCGCGCCGAGCAGGATCACCGCGAGGGCGGCGCTCCACTGCGTCGACATCAGCAGCGGGAACAGGCCGAGGACCGCCACCAGGGAGACCAGGCCGCCGAACAGCGTCCCCCGCAGCGAGTGGTCCGCCAGGCGCCCGCCCACCAGGTTGCCCACCGTCGCGCCCACGCCGAACAGCGCCAGCAGCACGGTCACGCTACCCTCGGCGAACCCGGCGGAGTCCGTCAGCATCGGGGTGATGTAGCTGTACGCGGCGAACAGCGCGCCGAAGCCTGCCACGGTCGTACCGAGCGCCAGCCAGACCGGCAGGGACCGCAGGGCGGCCAGTTCACCGCGGAGGCCCATCGTGGGGGCCGTAGCCCGGTCGGCCGGGATCAGCAGGGCCAGCGCGGCCATCGCGGCGATACCGATCGTGCTCACACCGAGGAACGTGGCCCGCCACCCCAGGTGCTGGCCCATCAGCGTGGCGACCGGCACGCCCACGACGTTGGCGACCGTCAGACCGAGGAACATCAGGGAGACGGAGCGCGCCCTGCGCTCCGGCGCGACCATCGCCGTCGCCACTACCGCGCCGACGCCGAAGAAGGCACCGTGCGGCAGACCGCTCAGGAAGCGGGCGACGAGCAGCGAGTCGTAGCCGGGGGCGAACGCCGACAGTGCGTTGCCCGCCACGAACAGCGCCATCAGGCCGATCAGCACCGTGCGGCGGGACATCCGCGCGGTGACCGCGGCCAGCAGCGGGGCGCCGATGACGACGCCCAGCGCGTACGCCGAGACCAGGTGCCCGGCGGTGGAGACGGAGACGTGCAGGTCGTCCGCGACATCGGGCAGCAGGCCCATCATCACGAACTCGGTGGTGCCTATTCCGAACGCGCCGACGGCCAGAGCGAGCAGGGCCAGAGGCATGAAGTGGCCTGTGCCTTTCAAAAGTGAGAGGGGGAGCGGTGTCCGCACCAAGTTTAAGTTCAGTTACGGAACAAAACCTCTCAGGCCCAGTATTCCGGGAGGTTACGAGCCGGTGGCGAGGCTCACACGGGCCGCGATCGGAAGGTGGTCGCTCCCGGTCCTGGGCAGCGTCCACGAGGTCACCGGCTCGATGCCCTGGACCATGATCTGGTCGATCCGCGCCATCGGGAACGAGGCCGGCCAGCTGAACCCGAACCCGCTGCCCGCCGCGCCCTGCGTGGAGCGCATCTGGGAGGTCACGCCGTTGAGGGAGCGGTCGTTCATCGTGCCGTTCAGGTCGCCGAGCAGCACCTTCCGCTTCAGCGGCTCCTGCGAGATGGCCTCGCCCAGCGCGTTGGCGCTCGTGTCGCGCTGCCGGGCCGTGAACCCGGCCTCCAGCTTCACCCGCACCGACGGGAGGTGGGCGACGTAGAACGCGACCCGTCCCTCGGGGGTGGTCACCGTGGCGCGCATGGCGCGGGTCCAGCCCAGCTTGATGTCGACGGCCCTGACCCCGGTCATGGGGTACTTGCTCCACAGGCCGACGGTGCCCTGCACCGAGTGGTACCTGTACGTCGAGGCCAGCGCCTGCTCGTACACCGGCACCGCCGAGGCGGTCAGCTCCTCCAGCGCCACCACGTCCGCGCCGGACGCGGCCACGTCACGGGCCGTACCGGAGGGGTCGGGGTTGTCGGCGTTGACGTTGTGCGTGGCGACGGTCAGGTCGCCGCCGCCGATGGTCTTGTCGGTCAGCAACCCGCCGAAGAGATTCAGCCATACGGCCGCCGGCAGCACGACCGCGATCAGCGCGGTCGCCGACCTGCGCACCAGGGCGATCAGGAGCAGCACCGGGACCAGGAGGCCCAGCCAGGGCAGGAAGGTCTCGGTGAGGCTGCCCAGGTTGCCGATGCGGTTGGGGATGCGGGCGTGCAGCAGCATGACCAGGGCGAGGATCACCGCGAGCGCGGCGACAACGATGCCACGGCGCCAGATTCTCGGGTCGCCCCGCCATCCGGAGACCAGACGGTTGAGCAGGCGCCGGAGCCGGTCTCCCCGGTGCTCGGGCCCCGAGCCGCCGTTGTCCGTCTCCGCCACATACGCCTGCTGCGCCATACCGCGTCGCCTCACTGCCTGCCGTGCAACCCGTCCGTCCCCCCGTATCTGAAACCCTAGGGGATGATCGAGCCCGTCCCTGCCGTCGCATGACGGCCGTACGGGCACGAGGACGACGAACCCGGCGCAGGGAGTTCCGAACGCGGCCCCGGAAAGCGCCCTCTGTGACGCAACGCGCACATTCGGGCTAGGTAGTTGAGGATTTGACGGGTCGTAGTCCTTCGAGGAGGGTGTCCACGATTCGCTCCGACAGGTCCTCGGAGAGGTCGGTCTCCACGTCCGCCTCCGGGCGCATGACGGTGCGCAGGAGCATGGGGCCGACCATCAGGTCGTTGACCAGCTCGAGGTCGATGTCCTCGCGGAGTTCGCCGTTCTGCTGACCGCGGCGCAGGATCTCGATCTGCAGTCTGCGCCGCGGCCGGACGACGGACGCGTGGTAGGCGGCCCAGACCTTCGGGCTGCTCTTCATCTGGGCGAACACGTTGTGCAGGAGCACCGAGGTGCGGGTCATGACGCCGCGCGTCCGCCGCTGCTCCAGGAGGGCCACCAGGTCGTCGCGCATGGAGGTGCCCGGGAGCTCGGCGTCGGGGGGCTCGGCGGCGCGTACGACGTCGACGAAGAGCTCCTCCTTGCCGTTCCAGCGGCGGTAGATGGTGGCCTTGCCGACGCCCGCGGTGCGGGCGATGCGCTCGATGGAGAGTTCGGCGAGCGGGACGCCGTCCTCCAGGAGCTTCAGTACGCCCTCTATGACGGCGCCTTCGACCGCCTCACTGCGGGGGCGTCCCCGTGCGGGCGCCCCGGGCGGGGCCGGACTGTCGGCGAGGCTCACTTCTGCGTCCCTTCGTTGTGCTGGAGCGATTCTCCCCGTTGCCCCCCGGTGCGGCGGAAGACGCTATTCCGCCGCTGCCACCAACTCCTGCTCCTCCTTGCCCTCCTGACGGGCCGGCGGCTTCCCGGGCAGGAAGAGGAACGCCACGAGCGCGCCGAGGATCGCGACGACCGTGCCGCACAGCGCGGTGACGTGCATGGCGTGCAGGAAGGCGTCGTCGGCGGGGGTGACCAGGGCCCCGCCCTGCGGGCCGAGCTTCGCCGCGACCCCGAGGGTGGCCTCGATGGACTCGCCGGCCGTCTCCCGCAGGCCGGCCGGGAGGTGACCCAGCTTGCCCTCGATGCCGGTGCGGTACGCCGTCGACAGCACCGAACCGAGGACCGCGATGCCGAGGGCGCCGCCGACCTGGCGGAAGGTGTTGCTCAGCGCGGACGCGGAGCCGGCCTTCTCGCGCGGCAGGGCCTGCATGATGACGACGCTTGTGGGGGTCATGACGTGGGCCATACCGGCGCCCATGAGGAAGAACACGACCTCCAGGACCCAGATCGGGGTGTCCGCCTCGAAGCCCGCGAACGCGGCGAGCATCCCTGCGAGCAACAGCAGTCCGACCCCGGTGGTGACCTTGTTGCCGAACCGGTCGACGACCAGCCGGGCCCGCGGCGCGAAGATCATCTGTGCGGCGGCCAGCGGCAGCATCAGCAGGCCGGACTGCAGCGGCGAGTAGCCGCGCACGCTCTGGGTGTAGAACACGGCGAAGAACGTGACGCCCATCAGCGCGAAGAAGACCAGCGCGATGGCGGCCATGGCGGCCGAGAACACCTTGTTCTTGAAGTACGTGACGTCGAGGGAGGGGTGGTCGCTGCGCTTCTCGAAGACGACGAAGGCGGCGAGTACGACGAGACCGGCGGCGATGGTCGCCAGCACCTGGGGGTCCGTGAAGTCGGCGAGTTCGCCGCCCTTGATGATGCCGTAGACGAGCAGGACCAGGCCGACGACGGACAGTGCGACGCCGACGGGGTCGAGCCGGCCGGGCCTCGGGTCGCGGGAGTCGGGGACGAGCCAGACCATCAGGGCGAGCGCGAGGAGCACGATCGGCACGTTGATGAGGAAGACCGAGCCCCACCAGAAGTGGTCGAGGAGCACACCGCCGGTGATCGGGCCGATGGCGATGGCGAGACCGACACCGCCGGCCCAGATGCCGATGGCCTTGGGCTGCTCCTCGCGCTCGAAGACGTTCATGAGGACGGCGAGGGTGGCCGGCATGACGAAGGCGGCCCCCAGGGCCATCAGCGCGCGGTAGGCGATCAGCTGGCCCGGCGAGCCGGACTCGGCGGCGAGCGCGGAGCCGACACCGAACACGACGAGACCGCCGAGCAGCACCTTCTTGCGGCCCACCCGGTCACCGATGAGGCCGGCGGTGAACAGCAGACCCGCGAAGACGAGCGTGTAGGCGTTGATCGCCCACTCCAGCTCGCTCTGCGTGGCGCCCAGGCCGGTCGGGGCCGGGGTGGAGATCGTCTTGATGGCGACGTTCAGGATCGAGTTGTCGAGCACGACGATCAGCAGGCTGAGCATCAGGACGCCGAGGATCGCCCAGCGGCGGCGGTGCACCGCCTCGGGTATCCGGGGTGCGGGAACGGGTGGAGTCGTCATGCCCCCAGGTTAGGTGAATTCCGATACGAGACGGTGCCGTATCGTAAATCTTTTACCTGGGCCTTACGCCCGCTCCTGCGTGCGGTACGTGACGGAGTTCCCTCTGGCCCTGGCTGGCACGAAGTGCCACCATGGGGGTGATCCGGGGACGCCGTCAGGGCGCCTCGAGATGACTGAAGGAGCCGTTGCAATGACGCAACTTTCGGCTGCCCAGACTGTCCAGGACAGGTCCTCCGACGGCAGCAAGACGCTGTACGGGGGCAAGGGCACACGCCGTATCACCGTTCGCGACATCGCCCTCGCCAAGGAACGCGGCGAGAAGTGGCCCATGCTCACCGCCTACGACGCGATGACCGCGTCCGTCTTCGACGAGGCCGGCATCCCGGTGATCCTCGTCGGCGACTCGGCGGGCAACTGCCACCTCGGGTACGAGACCACCGTGCCCGTCACCATGGACGAGATGACCATGCTGTCGGCCGCCGTCGTACGGGGCACCCAGCGCGCCCTGGTCGTCGGCGACCTCCCCTTCGGCTCCTACCAGGAGGGCCCGGTGCAGGCGCTGCGCTCGGCGACCCGGCTGGTCAAGGACGCCGGGGTGGGCGCCGTGAAGCTGGAGGGCGGCGAGCGCTCGCACGAGCAGATCCGGCTCCTCGTGGAGTCCGGCATCCCGGTCATGGCCCACATCGGGCTGACCCCGCAGTCCGTCAACGCCATGGGCTACCGGGTGCAGGGGCGCGGCGAGGAGGCGGCCCAGCAGCTGCTGCGGGACGCGAAGGCCGTGCAGGACGCGGGCGCGTTCGCGGTCGTGCTGGAGCTGGTACCGGCGGAGCTGGCGGCCGAGGTGACGCGGGTGCTGCACATTCCGACGGTGGGTATCGGGGCCGGTCCGGAGACGGATGCGCAGGTGCTGGTGTGGACGGACATGCTCGGGCTGACCTCCGGTCGGGTGCCGAAGTTCGTCAAGAAGTACGCGGACCTGCGTGAGGTCATGGGGAACGCGGTGAAGGCGTTTGCGGAGGATGTCGTCGGCGGGGCGTTCCCGTCGGAGGAGAACTCCGTCCACTAGAGCCACAGCGGCACAGAGGCAGCCCGTCGATCTTCCCCCGTCGACGGGCTGCCGTTTTGTGTGCTCGCCCCCGCCGCCCCTACCCGTCCCGTCCCTGGGGGCTGCCGCCCCCAGACCCCCGCTTTCGGCCTGAACGGCCTCGTCCTCAAACGCCGGACGGGCTGAAATGAAATGCCGGTGTCGGCGACTTGTCGGTGGGTGTCGGTGACCTGTCGGTGCTTTGTCGGTCGGCCCTGACACCGTCATCGGCATGACACGAATCGACAACAACCCCAGCGGCGGAAACACCGCCGTCACCGTGCGGGGGCTGGTCAAGCACTACGGCGAGACCAAGGCGCTGGACGGCGTCGACCTGGATGTGCGCGAGGGCACCGTGATGGGTGTGCTCGGGCCGAACGGCGCCGGCAAGACCACCCTCGTGCGGATCCTGTCCACCCTGCTCGCCCCCACCTCGGGACAGGCGACCGTAGCCGGATACGACGTCCTGGGGCAGCCCCGGCAGCTGCGCCGGGTGATAGGCCTCACCGGGCAGTACGCCTCCGTCGACGAGAAGCTCCCCGGCTGGGAGAACCTCTACATGATCGGGCGGCTGCTCGACCTGCCCCGCAAGGAGGCACGCGCGCGTGCCGACGAACTGCTGGAGCGGTTCTCGCTCACCGACGCCGCCAAGCGGCCCGCGAGCACCTACTCCGGCGGTATGCGGCGGCGGCTGGACCTCGCGGCCTCGATGATCGGGCGGCCTGAGGTGCTCTTCCTCGACGAGCCCACCACCGGACTCGACCCGCGCACCCGCAACGAGGTGTGGGACGAGGTCAAGCGGATGGTCGCAGAGGGGGTCACCGTGCTGCTCACCACCCAGTACATGGAGGAGGCCGAGCAGCTCGCCACCGAGCTGACCGTCGTGGACCGCGGCAAGGTCATCGCGGGCGGTGCGATCGACGAGCTGAAGGCCAAGGTGGGAGGACGGACGCTACGGGTGCGGCCCGCCGATCCGCAGCAGCTGCGGCCGCTCGCCGCCACCCTCGACGAGCTCGGCATCACCGGGCTCGCCACCACGACCGTCGACACCGAGAGCGGTTCCGTGCTCGTCCCGATCCTCAGCGACGAACAGCTGACCGCGGTGGCCGGCGTGGTCATCGCGCAGGGCATCACGATCAGCTCCATCACCACCGAACTGCCCAGCCTGGACGAGGTGTTCCTGTCCCTCACCGGCCACCGCGCCAGTGCCCCGCGGGACGCCGTACCCACCAACGCCCTTGAGGAGGTCGCCGTATGAGCGCCGCCACAGCGACAGTGACAGCAACCGACGCCCGCATCCCGCTGCGCGGCCATCTGCGCCACACCGGCGCCCTGATCCGCCGCAACCTGCTGTGGATCAAGCAGGACCCCGAGTCGATGTTCGACGCGCTGCTGATGCCGGTGATCTTCACCCTGCTGTTCGTGTACGTCTTCGGCGGCTCGATCGGGCAGGCGCTGGGCGGCGGGCAGCACGGGTACGTGCAGTACGTGATCCCCGGCATGATCGCGATGATGAGCATGTCGCTGTCCCAGGGCGTCGGCACCGGCTTCAGCCAGGACTTCAACTCCGGTGTCATGGACCGCTTCCGGTCCCTGCCGATCGGGCGCGGCTCGGTGCTGTTCGCGAAGATCGCGGTGGAGCTGGCGCGCATGCTGTTCGCCACGACCGTGCTGATGATCGTCGCCGTGCTGGTCGGGTTCGACATCAACAACTGGGCCGGTCTGTTCGCGACCGTCGGCCTGTCCGCGGTGTTCGCCTCGTCGATCATGTGGGTGTTCCTCACCCTGGGCGTGGTCCTGAAGAACGCGCAGTCCGTGCAGGCGATGGGCTTCCTGGTGCTGTTCCCGCTGCAGTTCGGCTCGTCGATCTTCGCGCCGACGAAGACGATGCCGGGCTGGCTGCGGGCCTTCACCGACTACAACCCGCTGTCCACGCTCGCCGACGCGGCGCGCGGACTGATGGTGGGCGGCCCGGTCGCGCACGACCTGTGGGTGACGCTCGGCTGGTCCGTGGTGATCACTGCGGTCGCGGCGCCGTACGCGATCCACAAGTTCCGTACCAAGAGCTGACGCAGCACAGGTGTGCTCCGGTGCGCGTCAGACCAGGGCGGCGGCCTCCTCCGGGGAGAGGCTGCCGCCCTCGGCGTGGGCGGCCTCGTACGCCTCGTCACCGAGGGCGGCGCGCGCGTGCCGTTCGGCCCGGGCGTACACCTCGCGCTCCATGGACGTCGCGACATGACTGGCCGGCAGCAGCGCCCGCGCGGCGCCGATACAGCGGGCTGCGTCCCGGGCCCGGCTGCCGCCGTCGGCCCCGGCGAGGCCGATCGCGGCGAGGGCCAGGTAGAAGGGCCGCATGTGCGGGGCGATGGCCGTGGACAGCGGGTCACCGGCCCGCTGCAGCGCCTGGCGGGTCTTGTCCAGGGCGAGCTCGTAGTTGCCGTCGGCCGCCTCCACGAAGGCCTCCGAGCCGAGGATGAACGCATCGAAGATGACGAAGGTGGCGATCCTGAACTCCTCGCGCAGCAGCCGCAGTTGCTCGCGCGCCTCGGCGATCCGGCCGACCATGGCGAGCCGCCCGGCGAGGAACATCCGGGCGGCGGGCATGGCCTCGTTGCCCGAGCCGTCCTTGCGCTCGATCACCTCGCGCAGCAGTTGCTCGCCCCGCTCCGTCTCGCCCGCCTCCAGCAGGGCGCTGCCGAGCCTGGCGCCCAGTACCGCCACCTGGGCGCGGGCGCCGAGCCGTTCGGCGCGTTCCATCGCCGCCTCGTAGTCGGCGGCGGCCGCCGCGTACTCACCGATCCGTTCATGGGCCTCGCCGCGGGCGGACAGCGCCTCGGCGGTGCCCCACAGGTCGCCGATCCGCCGGTAGATCTCCAGCGACTCGTCGGCGTCGCGCTGCGCGTCGCCCGCCCAGTCGCTCCGGTTGGCGAGGAGGTTGGCGCGCATCTGGAGGGTGGCGGCGAGTTCCCACTCCATGCCGGGGGTGGCCCGGCAGGTGTCGATACTGGCGTCGAGGATCCCGGGCAGCCGGTCCACGCTCCCGGTCAGTATCACGGCGTAGAACCAGAGCAGGCCGGGGGTGCGGCACGTCTGCGGGAGGCCGGGTTCGTACACCTCGGTCATGGTGCGCAGCTTCTCCTTCGCCTGCGGGGACTCCCAGGCCGCCAACTCGGTGTCCATGCAGGCGAGATGGGCCAGGTGGACCCCGCGCCGGGCCTCGGCGAGGAGTTCGCCGGACAGCGGGGGCGCGACGTCGGTGCAGCGCTGCCAGACCGGTTCGGCGCGCCGGGCGGGGGCGGTGAAGGGGTCGGGGCCGAGGGCCATGACCTCCGCGCACCAGTTGCGGGCCTCGATGCGCGCGTCGCGCATCTGCCAGTACCAGGCCAGCGACAGGATGAGGCAGAGGCCTTCCTGTTCGTCGCGTTCGGCGACGGCGTGGCGCAGGGCGGTGCGCAGGTTCTCGTACTCGCGCTCCAGCAGCCCGATGGCGGCCAGCTGGCCGGGACCGCGCAGCAACGGGTCGGTGGTGCGGGCGAGTTCGCGGTAGTACGTCAGGTGCGCGCGCTCGGTCTCCGGGCGCCGCCCGGTCTCGTCCAGGTGCTCGCCGGCGTACTCGGCTACGGTTTCGAGCAGCCGGTAGCGCATGCCTCCGTCGCCCGAAGGGGCGGCCACGACGAGGGACTTGTCGACGAGCGAACCGAGGGCTTCGAGTGCCGCGGGACCGCAGACGGCCTCGGCAGCGGCGAGATCGCAGCCGCCCGCGAAGACCGACAGCCGCCGCAGCACCTCCCTCTCCTCCTCGTCGAGGAGCTCCCAGGACCAGTCGACGACCGCGCGCAGGGTCTGCTGGCGGGGCAGGACGGTGCGGCTGCCGGAGGTGAGCAGCCGGAAGCGGTCGTCGAGCCGGTCGGCGATCTGGCGGGGCGTCAGCATACGGAGCCGGGCGGCGGCGAGCTCGATCGCGAGGGGCAGCCCGTCGAGCCGGCGGCAGATCTCGGCGCACGCCTCGGGGTCCTCGTCGACACGGAAGCCGGCCCTGGCGGCGGCGCCCCGGTCGGCGAGCAGCCGCATCGCGACCGGCTCGGGCAGCGGCTCCACGGGGCGCAGCAACTCCCCCGGTACGCCGAGGGGTTCACGGCTGGTGGCCAGCACCGTCAGCTGCGGGCAGCGTTCGAGCAGCTCCTCCACCAGCCGGGCGGCGGCGTCGACGACATGCTCGCAGTTGTCGAGGACGATCAGCATGCGCCGTCGGCCGCAGTGCTCGGTGAGCCGCTCGACGGGATCGTCGTGCCGCTCGGCCCCTGCCGCCCGCATCGCCTCGGCCCCGGCGCCGTACAGCACGGTCTCGCGGGCCCCCACGGCGGTCAGCACGGCCTCCGGTACGGCGTCCGGGTCGTCGACGGGCGCGAGCTCGGCCAGCCACACCCCGTCCCGGGCCGCGTACCGCACGGCTTCGGCGGCCTCCTGCGACAGCCGCGTCTTCCCCGCCCCGCCGGGTCCCAGCAGCGTGACCAGCCGGGCCGCCGCGAGATCGCCGCGGATGGCCTCGATATCGGCCTCCCGGCCGACGAAGGAGGTGAGGCGGGCGCGGAGGTTGCCCGGGGGCGGGGAGGCCGGGGTGTCGGAGCCGGGGGTCTCCGCCACGGGGTTGGCCGGGCCGAGGCCGAGGTCCGCGGAAGCCGCCGGAAATGCGGAGGCTGCCCCACGGTCGGACCGTCCGTCGGCCACGAGTCCGGGACCGGACTCCGGACCCGCCGGACTGCGACCGGCAGCACCCGGCCGACCGGCCGACGACTCGCCGACGGCGGACCCATGGACCGGCCGATCGTCCGCCGCGAGTCCGGGACCGGACGCCGCACCGGACGGACTACGGCCGGCAGCACCCGGCCGACCCGCCACTGACTCGTCAACGGCGGCCCCATCGGCCCGCACACCGTCGCCCGCGGGTCCCGAACCGGACGAACGACCGGCCGAACTACGGCCGGCAGCGCCTGGCAGACCAGCCGACGAATCCCCCACAGCAGACCCATGGGCCGACACGCCATCGGCCACGAGTCCCGAACCGGACGCCGCACCGGCCGGACCACGGCCGGCGGCACCCGCCGGACCTGCCGACCGCTCACCGGCGGCGGACCCACCGGCCCGCGCGCCGTCGCCCGCGAATCCCGGACCGGACGCCGGACCCACCGGCCTTCCACCAGCCGCACCCGCCGACGGCTCGCCGAACGTCCGCCCGGGGCCGACCGACGGGGCGCCGGTGCCGTGGCCGTGTGCCGGGGCGGCCAGCGCCTCCGGCTGCAGCAACTCCCCGTACAGGGACCTCAGTTCGTTCCCCGGGTCCGCTCCCAGCAGGTCTGCAAGTCGCCGCCGTACGTCCTCGAACGCGGCCAGTGCCTCCGCCGTGCGGCCCGCGTCGCGCAGGGCGCGCAGGCGCAGGGCCTGGAGGGGCTCGTCGAGGGGGTGGGTGTCGCACAGGGCGGTGAGTTCGGGCAGTGACTGCTCGGCGTGGCCCAGGGCGAGGGCGGCGGTGTGGCGGGTGCGCAGGGTGTCGAGGCGGCGGGTGTCCCAGCGGGCCGCCTCCGCGGTGCGGTCGGGGAGGTCGGCCAGGGCGGGCCCGCGCCACAGGCCGAGGGCGTCGTCGAGGACGACGGCCGCTTTGGCGGGGTCGCCGTCGGCCAACGCGCGCGTGCCCTCGCCGGTCAGCCGCTCGAAACGGTGCAGGTCGACGTCGTCGGGCCGGGCGGCGAGCCGGTAGCCGCCCTCGGCCGAGGCGACTGCGTCCGCACCGAGCGCCCTGCGCAGCCGGCCGACCAGCGCCTGCAGCGCACCCGACGCGTCGGCGGGCGGATCATCGCGCCACACCTCGTCGATGAGGACGCCGGCCTGCACGGTACGCCCGGCACGCAGGGCCAGCACGGTCAGCAGAGCACGCAGCCGCGCCCCGCCGACCGGGACGAGGGTGCCGTCGGGGCGGAGCGCCTGAGTGGTGCCGAGGATGCGATAGCGCACGGGGTCCATTGTCTCCGGAGGCGTCAGAACGGGTCACGGGGTTCCGGTGGCGCGGCGCCCGGAACATCGAGGGCGACGAGGACACCGACCGCGTCCCGCCTACGGCTGCGGCCTCCCGGCCCAGTGGAGGGCTTGCCGCGCGTGAACCACTTCGGGCAGGTGTCGACGGGCTCCAGCGACCGCTCGCCGGGCACCGGTTCGAAGGTGCGCGAGCCCGGCCCGTTCTCCTCGTACACCTGGTGCACGACGTGGATGGCCTGGACCCGGCCCGTGGTGCTCGTCCCCCGCCCGCCGTGGTCTTCGACCCGGTGCAGCCCGGCGTATCGCGCCTCGTCCCAGCCCCAGGTCCGCACATCCTTCGGCGCCATGGGCGCGAGCCGCCAGCCCACCTCGTCGCCCACCGTGAACGGCGTGCCGCAGCACTCCATCTGCCAGCTCTCGTAGAACACCTGCCGCAGCCCCATGCCCACAGCCTCCCGGAACCGACGGGCGACCGCGAGACGTTTTCGGCGCGCGCCGGGCCATTCTCGCTTTGCCCAGTGATCCTGAAGGACTTCCCCTTGCACACTGCCACGGCCCAGAGGGCTAATTTATAGAACTCTCAGCAGCTTAGATACACATAGGTTAGCCTCCGATTCCATGAGAAGACCTCCGAGGGCACTCATCACCGTCCGGCTGACCGTCCAGACCGAATCGACGACCAGCCCTGAACGCCAGATCGACGAATGCAGGTCCTTCTGTGAGCTTCGCGGCTGGGAGGTCGTCGGAGTTGCCAGAGATCTCTCCGTCTCCGCCACCGCGGTGCCGCCATGGAAGCGTCCAGAACTGTCCCGGTGGCTCGACGACCGTGCCCCGGAATTCGACGTCATCGTCTTCTGGCGACTCGATCGATTCGTTCGCCGAGTCGGTGACCTGCACCAGATGATCGAGTGGGCTGAACGCCACGGGGGCAAGGGGCTGGTGTCTGCCACCGAACCGTTCGATCTCACAAGTCCGACGGGAAAGGCGACAGCCACCATGATCGCCACCTTCGCCCAGATGGAAGCGCACGCCGCCGCCGAGCGGGTCGCTTCATCGCGTGCACACCTGCTCACGTCCACACGATGGGGCGGCAGTTCACCACCTTTCGGCTATCGCACGTACGCGAGAGACGGCGCCCGCTACCTGGAGGTCAACCCGGAAACAGCCGACATCGTCCGGGAAGCCGCTGGACGCGTCATCGGCGGCGAACCGATCAATGCCATCTGCCGGGCCTTCGAAGAACGGGGGGTCCCTGCGCCCGCGGACACATACCAGCGCAACAAGTCAGGCAAGGACTTCGTCTGGTATCCCCGCACGCTGAAGGGAATCCTCACCTCCCCCACCCTGTTGGGCTGGAAGACACGCAGCGAGGATGTTCCCGGCAAGAAGTACAAGAGGCGCGTGCTGGTTCACGATCAGGACGGCCGTCCCATCCGTGTAGCCGAAGGCGTACTGGACCAGGGGGCCTTCGACCGCCTTCAGGACGCCCTGGCCGATTCCGCGTCTCCGCTCAGCCGACGTTCCGCAACACCCAGGACCCCACTCCTCAACGTGATCAAGTGTGGTGGGTGCGGCAAGAACCTTCAGCTGCACACGACCAGGAAACGACGCAACGACGGGACCTATCGGGTCACCGAAAAGATCCGCTGCCTTTCACGCGTCGGCTCCCCGGCCTGTCCCGGCTACGTGTTCCTGCCCAACGAGGAAATCATCGCCCCCGTCCTGGACATGCTGGTTCGTGCAATCGGAGATACGCCTGTCACCCGCCGTGAATACGTCCAACGAGCTGAGGCCAAAGACGGGTCGAGGTTTCCGTCATACGAAGCCCATGAGGATCGATGGCAGTTCGTGCCACTCGGCACGACCATCGCCGAGCGGTGGCGGAGCATGGCGATCACAGAGATCGGCGAGGACTTGACCCACGCCGGCATCACGGTGAGATGTCACCCGCGAGAACACGGCGGCCATGTTCCGGAGATTCCCGAAGACTTCCAGAAACAGCTTGCCAAGTTTGTGGCGTAGTCGAGGTCCCACGACGGATGGGCATTGGTCTCGCCAGTCTCCCTCCGGGGGAACTCACAGCCTCGCGAGACGTTGTCCCCATGTTCACCATTACGGTCGAAGCTCGTCCCGGATCGGCCGCCACGTACCAGGAGCCCTGCCATGACCACCACCTCGCGCGCGAGGGGCCAGCGGATCAGCCCCGTCTTCGTCGGAATCCTCGCCATAACAGCGGTCACGGGATGGGCCACCTGGACCGGCTTCGCCGAGCAGCCCGGTATAGCCGTGTTCCTGTTCGTGACGGCCGCGTGGATCGTCTCGCTCTGCCTACACGAGTACGCGCACGCCCGCACCGCCCTCCACAGCGGGGACATCACGGTCAGTTCAAAGGGCTATCTGAGCCTCAATCCTCTCGCCTATACGCACGCACTGCTGAGCATCGTGCTGCCCGTACTGTTCGTGATCATGGGCGGGATCGGGCTTCCGGGCGGCGCCGTGTTCATCGAGCGCAACCGCATCCAGGGCCGCTGGCGGCACAGTCTCATCTCGGCGGCCGGCCCGCTGACGAACGTCCTGTTCGCAGCGGTGTGCACCGCCCCGTTCTGGCTGCATGCGCTGGACGGCGTGCCGCGTGACTTCCAGTTCGCGCTGGCCTTTCTCGCGCTGCTCCAGGTCACGGCCGCCATTCTGAACTTCCTGCCGGTGCCCGGCCTGGACGGCTACGGCGTCATCGAGCCCTGGCTGTCGTACAAGATCAAGCGGCAGGTGGAACCCTTCGCGCCGTTCGGCCTGCTGTTCGTCTTCGCGCTGCTGTGGGTGCCGTCGATCAACACCCAGTTCTTCGACGTGATCGACTCGATCCTGAGGAGCCTCGGGATCGGCGACTTCTCCACGTACTGCGGTCAGTCGCTCTACCGCTTCTGGCAGGGCACGAACGAGTTCTGCTCGGTCAGCCCCTGACGGAGGACCCGCGCTCGGCCCGGCCCCGCTTGAAGTAGTACCAGCACATGTTGCTGGACAGCCCGGCCAGCAGCACCCACACGACCCCCAGCCAGCTGCCCTGTGCGAAGGAGACCAGGGCCGCGGCCACGGCAAGCACACAGACGATCAGGGCATAGAGACCAAGGCGGGGCATTTCAGTCGGCTCCTTCGGGGGACACTGCTACGGCGACCAGTGTCCCCCATGCGCTCATACGTCCGTGACGCGGAGCCCGGCGTGCGCCTTGTACCGCCGGTTCACCGAGATCAGGTTGGCGACCAGTGACTCGACCTGGTGGGCGTTGCGCAGCCGGCCGGCGAAGATGCCGCGCATGCCGGGGATGCGGCCGGCCAGCGCCTGCACGATCTCGACATCGGCGCGCTCCTCTCCCAGCACCATCACATCGGTGTCGATCTCGTCGATCTCGGGGTCCTGGAGCAGCACGGCCGACAGATGGTGGAAGGCGGCGGCGACCCGGGAGTCCGGCAGCAGGGCGGCGGCCTGTTCCGCCGCGCTGCCCTCCTCCGGCTTGATCGCGTAGGCGCCCTTCTTGTCGAAGCCGAGCGGGTTGACGCAGTCGACGACGAGCTTGCCGGCCAGTTCCCCGCGCAGCGACTCCAGGGTCTTGCCGTGACCGTCCCACGGTACGGCGACGATCACGACGTCGCTGCGGCGCGCGGCGTCGGCGTTGTCGGCGCCCTCGATGCCGTGCCCGAGCTCGTCCGCGGCGGCCTGGGCGCGCTCGGCGGCACGCGAGCCGATGATCACCTTCTGGCCGGCCCTGGCCAGCCGGTAGGCGAGGCCCTTGCCCTGCGGCCCGGTCCCGCCGAGGACGCCGACGACGAGCCCGGAGACGTCGGGGAGGTCCCAGGGATCCTTGACGGGGGCCTTCGCGGGGGTCTGTGCAGCACTGTCGGTAGAGGTCATGGGCCGACTTTACGTCCGCCCCGACCGGCCCCGACGGTCAGGTGAGCCGCGTCACGGGCAGCCGCCGCAGGACGATCCTCTCGTAGGCGACGAAGTCCCCGGTCTCGTAGAGGATTCCGACGGTCGAGGCGTCGATCCGGACGAGGTCGGAGTACGCGGCGGGCAGACCGTCCATCGTGTACACCGGGCGCCAGGTCGTGCCGTTGTCGGTGGAAGCGCGGACGGTCATCAGGGCTCGGGCGTCGGGGCAGGCCGGGCCGGAGAAGAGCAGGACGTCCGGGTCGCGGAGCTGCGACAGGCTGCCCTCGCACACCAGGCCCTCGAGGCCGGGCTGGGGGCGGAAGGGGAGGCGCAGGGGCCTGCCGCCGTCCTCGGAGTGGGCGTCGGCGCGGTTGCCCGGAGACCGGGCGGGGTGGTGGGAAGATCCAGAGTCGTTGCGGGTGTTGAAGTAGACCCTGCCGTCGGGGAGTTCTGCGGCGGTGGTCTCGTTGGCGTTGATGCAGCCGTCGGTGTTGTCGTCGAGGTAGCCGATGGACCAGGTCTGTACTGGGGCTCGGTGCCGCGGTCGGGGCCGGTGGGCGGGAGGCTGTGGTTGGCGGGGACGACGATACGGCCGGTGCCGAGCTGGAGGGCGTGGCCGGGGGTGGTGGCGTACCAGCGCCAGCCCGCCTTCTTCACGGACTTGGTGATCTCGGCCGGCTCGGACCAGGTCAGGCCGTCGTCGTCGCTGTGCTGCACCCACACGGCGGCCGTCGGCGTCCTTCACCTTGCCGAGCCGGATCGTCTCCTCGGTCGCGGAAGCGGCGTTGCGGACGTGGACGAGGAGGACACGGCCGGTGTCGAGGACCACCGGGCGGGGTTGCCGGCGAGGTCGGTGCCGTTGTTCGCGGCGACCTGGAGCGGGCCCCAGGTGCGGCCCCCGTCCGTGGAGCGCTTGAGCACGATGTCGATGTGCCCGTGGTCGCTCGCCGACTCGGCCCGGCCCTCGCAGAAGACGAGGAGGGTGCCCTTGGCGGTGACGACCACCGCCGGGATCCGGTAACTCGCGTATCCCTCACTGCCGGCACGGAAGGGAACGGTGGCTACTGTCATCCGCGCACTGTCCCCAGGACGGGCGAATTCACGGTGAACGCCGGGTCACAGGTGGCCGGCTGGTGCAGGATGCGCAGGCATGGACGCCGTACGTGTCGCGTTGCTGCGTGAAGTGCTCGCCGGGACCGAGTGGTTGGGGACCGCGCGGCGGTTCGCAGGGGCGCTGCGCGGGTCGGTGGTGTCGCACGGCGGGGGGCTGCTGCTGGTGGGCACGCAGGAGTACGAGCCATGGCATCTGGCGGCCCATCTGGTGGACGAGGCCGCGTGGTCGGGGACACCGGAGCTGACGCCGACTCTCGTACGGCACGGCGCGTGCCCGTCGGATCCGGCGCATCTGGCGGTGGGGCTGGGCCGGTTGGCGGCGGCTCGGCGGGGCGAGACGCTGCTGGTGGTGTCGCCCGCCGGGGCGGACTGCCCGCTCCTGGAGCGCGTGCACGACGTGCGGCGGGCCGGGGCGACAGTGCTGGTGCTCGGGCCCGGTGAGGGTGAGCTCGCCTCGATGGCCCATGAGTCGCTGGCCGTGCCGGAGGGGGCCGAGCTGGACCTGGACACCGTGCAGCACCTGGTCAGCGCGGCGGCCGGGGAGAATGCGCTGCCGGCGCCGCGGGGGAACCGGCGCTTGCGGGACCGTCTGTACCGGCTGGCGGAGCAGCTGACTGCGCCGCCGCCTGCTCGCTGGTGATCTCCCGCCCTGGGCCCGCGGCGGAGCCGCTGATCGATGCAGCCGCCCCCGCCGCCCCTACCCGTCCCGTCCCTGGGGGCTGCCGCCCCCCAGACCCCCGCTTCGGCCTGAACGGCCTCGTCCTCAAACGCCGGACGGGCTGAAAATCAGCCCCTCCGGCGTTTGAGGAGCGGGGGTCCTGGGGCTGGCCCCCGGTACGGGACGGGCAGGGGCGGCGGGGGCGAAAAGCGGTTGCCCGTGGCGGGCGCCCCGCCGACCATGGCGTTTCGTGACCACCGACGACGCCTCCGAACCGCCCCCCTCCCGCCTACGCGCCCTCCTCCCCGATCTCGCCCCCTGGCGGGCCTCCGTCGACTTCCGGCGGCTGTGGGTGTCGGGGACGGTGTCGAACTTCGGGAGTTTTCTGACGTTCGTCGCGTTGCCTGTGCAGTTGAAGGAGCTCACCGGGTCGGCGGCGGCGGTCGGTGCCATCGGGGCCGTGGAGCTGCTGCCGCTGCTCGTGTTCGGGCTGTACGGGGGCGCCCTCGCCGACGCCCTGGACAAGCGGAAGCTGATCGTGTGGACGGAGGCCGGGCAAGGGATGCTCAGCGGGGTGCTGCTGGCCAATGCCCTGCTCCCGCGCCCCGCCGTCTGGCCGCTGTACGTCGTCGCCGCCCTGTCCTCCGCGCTCGTCTCGGTCCAGCGTCCGGCGATCGACTCGCTCTGGCCGCGGATCGTGGCCCACGAGCACATGCCCGCCGCCGGCGCGCTGAACTCCCTGCGCTGGACGGTCGGCGGTGTCGCGGGCCCGGCCGTGGCGGGCGTGGTCGTCGCGTACGCGGGGCTCGGCTGGGCGTACGGCGCGGATCTCGCGACCTTCGTCGTCTCCGTGGTCCTCATCGTCCGTATCGCCGCCTCGCCCGCCTCGTACGAGGCCGCGAAGCCGTCGCTCAAGGCGATCGCGGAGGGCGCCCGTTACGCCTGGAGCCGCAAGGAACTCCTCGGTACCTACGCCGTCGACCTCGCCGCGATGTTCCTGGCGATGCCGCTCGCCGTACTGCCCTTCCTCGCCGACGAGTTGGACGCGAACTGGGCGCTGGGACATGGGGGTCCCCCCACGCCCTTAAGGCAGTGGGGGAGTACGCGACGGTCCCGTTCGGGTCGATGCTGGTGGGCCTGACCGGCGGCTGGACCTCACGCGTGCACCGGCACGGGCGGATGGTGGTCCTGTCGGCCGCGCTGTGGGGCCTCGCCGTCGCGGCCGCCGGCGTCGTCGGCAACGTATGGCTCGTGCTGCTGTTCCTGACCGTGGCCGGCGGCTGCGACATGGTCAGCGGGATCTTCCGCGGGGCCATGTGGAACCAGACGATCCCGGACGAGCTGCGCGGCCGTCTCGCCGGGATCGAGCTGCTGTCGTACTCGGTCGGGCCGACCGTCGGCCAGGTCCGCTCCGGCGGTCTCGCCGCGTGGTGGGGAGTGCGGGCGTCCGTCTGGTCTGGCGGACTGCTGTGCGCGGGCGCGGTGGGGCTGCTGGCGCTGTGCCTGCCGAGGCTGATGACGTACGACGTGCGCACGAACGAGCACGCGGTGCGGCTGCGCGACCAGCGGACGGCAGCCGCACCGGCGCACACGACGGCGCCGGCCTGATCAGTCGTCGTCAGGGGTTCCGGCCGGGGTGTCGCGCCACTTGGGGTCGTTCTCCCACTCCAGGTTGCGCTCGCGCGCCGTCTGCATCGCGTGCTCGGCCTCCTGCCGGGAGGCGTACGGCCCGAAACGTTCCTTGGCGGGGCACTCCGGCCCCTCCTCGGCCTTCTTGTGCTTCAGGCAGTAGTACCACTCGCCGGGTTTGCCGACCGTGCGCTTCTTGAACAAGGGCATGACCTGCTCCTCTCGCCTCCGACATGTTCCCCCACGCCCGCTGGTTAGACTCGCTGGCATGTCTGGCCAGTCGCTGCTCGTACCAGGGGAGCTCTCCCCCACCCGTTCCGTACCCGGAAACATCCGCCGTCCCGAGTACGTCGGCAAGCCCGCTCCGACGCCGTACACCGGGCCGGAGGCGCAGACGCCCGAGACGATCGAGGCGATGCGGGTCGCCGGCCGGATCGCCGCGCGGGCGATGGAGGAAGCGGCGAAGCTCATCGCGCCCGGCGTCACCACCGACGAACTGGACAAGGTGGCGCACGACTACATGTGCGACCACGGCGCCTACCCGTCGACGCTCGGCTACCGCGGCTTCCCCAAGTCCCTGTGCACCTCGGTCAACGAGGTGATCTGCCACGGCATTCCGGACTCGACGGTGCTGCGCGACGGGGACATCGTCAACCTCGACGTGACGGCGTACATCGGCGGCGTGCACGGCGACAACAACGCGACGTACCTGGTCGGGGACGTCGACGAGGAGTCGCGGCTGCTGGTGGAGCGGACCCGCGAGTCCCTCGACCGTGCGATCAAGGCGGTCAAGCCGGGCCGGCAGATCAACATCATCGGCCGCGTCATCGAGTCGTACGCCAAGCGCTTCGGCTACGGCGTGGTGCGTGACTTCACGGGCCACGGCATCAACTCGTCCTTCCACTCGGGCCTGATCATCCCGCACTACGACAGCCCGCACGCGACGACGGTCATCCAGCCCGGGATGACGTTCACGATCGAGCCGATGCTGACGCTCGGGACGCACGAGTACGACATGTGGGACGACGGCTGGACGGTCGTCACGAAGGACCGGAAGCGGACGGCCCAGTTCGAGCACACGCTGGTGGTGACGGAGTCGGGGGCGGAGATCCTCACGCTGCCGTAGCGATCGGTCTTCGAAGACCCGCCCTGCTGCCGGGGCGGGTCTTTTCTTGTACGCTTTTACCGACAAAGTGTCGGCAACTTTACCGACGAGGAGTCGGGAAGAGTGTTGACTTAGGTAAGCCTTACCTAAGAAGATGAGGCTCATGGACTCCTTCTCGACCGTCATCCGCACCGCCTCCCACGAGCAGCACATGGAGGCGGAGACCTCGACGTTCATGAGTGACCTGCTGGGCGGCCGGCTGGGCGTGGCCGCGTACGCGCGCTACACCGAGCAACTGTGGTTCGTGTACGAGGCGTTGGAGGCCGGAGCCGAGCGGCTGGCGTCCGACCCGGTGGCCGGGCCCTTCATCCGGCCGGAGCTGTTCCGGCTGGCGGCGCTGGAGCGGGACCTGGCGCATCTGCGGGGTGCCGGGTGGCGGACGGGACTGAGCGCGTTGCCGGCGACGCAGGCGTACGCGGCCCGGGTGCGGGAGTGCGCCGAGCAGTGGCCCGGCGGCTACGTCGCGCACCACTACACCCGGTATCTGGGGGACCTCTCCGGCGGGCAGATCATCCGGGGCACGGCGGAGAAGACGTGGGGCTTCGAGCGGAAGGGCGACGGGGTCCGCTTCTATGTGTTCGAGGGGATCGGCAACCCGGCGGCGTTCAAGAGGGACTACCGGGAGCTGCTAGACGGCGTCCGGGCGGACGATCTGGAGAAACAGCGGATCGTGGCCGAGTGCAAGTCGGCGTTCGCCTTGAACACCGGGGTCTTCCGGGCGTTGGGCGAAGAGTTCCGCCTGTCCGCGTGACCGTCACTGGGGGCTGCCGCCCCCAGACCCCCGCTTCGGCCTGAACGGCCTCGTCCTCAAACGCCGGACCGGCTGAAAGATGCGGACCGGGCTTGTCGTCAGCGCTCCGGTTGCCGTTCCAGATACACCCGCCCCCCGATCTCGACCCACCCGTACGGCTGCGGAGCCGTAAGGATCTGCGACCCCGCCCCCTGCGTGATATTGAGCGCCCGCCCCAGCCGGTCCGTGAGCAACAGGGCGGCCGCCCCGGTGGCCTCGTCCTCGTCGATGCCGTCGTCGCGGCCGGGGAAGCCGCGGGCGCGGACCCGCCCCGCGGGCTCGTCCTCCCAGGCCCAGGCGTAGACCCACTCCCCCTTCGGCGGGACGGGCAGGTCGTCGACCTCGGCGGCCGTGGCGTACTGGCGGATCGTGCGCGGCGGGGCCCACTCCACCCGGGCCTCGATCCAGCAGAACTCGCCGTCCTGGCGGGCGCCGACCAGGCCGGCCTGCGTGACCAGTTCGGGCACGTCGAGGAGCCAGGCCGCGCCGACGCAGGGATGGCCGGCGAAGGGCAGGCGCAGGGTCGGGGTGTAGATGTCGATGACGCCGCGCTCGGGGTCGTCGACGAACACGGTCTCGCTGAACCCGAGCTTCGCGGCGAACGTCTGTCGTTCCGTCCGGTCGGGCATGACGGATCCCTCGCGGACGACGCCGAGTTCGTTGCCGTAGCCGCCGTTCGGGGCGCAGAAGACGCGGAGCACGTCGTAGTCGGTCACGGGGGAATTGAAACACTGGGCGCGTCAAGGGGATGCGCTCGCCGTCGCGTTGCACGATCAGGGGCTCGGCTCCGCCTGCGCGCACCGGGGCGCGATTCCGTGCGCCGACCGTGTCACGGCCGACGGTCGGCGGCCGGGGGACTTCGCCGAGCAGGCACCGAAGCGGATTCCTAGAAGTTTCCTTGACTGTTACTTGGGATGCGCTTTAGGCCACCGTGATCGGGCCGTGCCCATACGGCGTCCATGAGAGCTGAATCACCGCATGGCCGGGTATCGCGCAGGCAAGCCTTAGATAAGTTAGGTGAGCCTCACCATCCCTGCGTGAGCCTCGACACGCGATTTTCGCCAGCCTCAGGAGCCTGCATGCGAGCCGCCAGACTCTCCGTCGTCACCGCCGTCGCCACCGCGGCGGCGCTGACCGCCGTCACCGGGTGCACGGAGAAGAGCAAGGGCGACGGGGACGCCGCGGTCCAGGTGACCGCCGCCGACTCCAAGTGCGACACCTCCACCAAGTCGGTGCCGGCCGGACAGGTCACGCTGAAGATCGAGAACAAGGGCTCCAAGGCGACCGAGGTCGAGATCCTCTTCCCGGACGACCGGATCGTCTCCGAGAAGGAGAACATCGGGTCCGGTACGAAGTACACGCTGACCGCGGAGGTGAAGGCGGGCGAGTACGAGATCGCCTGCCGGCCCGGTATGAAGGGCCATGGCGTCCGGCAGAAGCTGACCGTCACCGGTTCCGGCGCCACCGCCAAGCGGAACCCCAAGCTGGACAAGGCCGTTGCCGACTACCGCGAGTGGGCGCAGGAGCAGGCCGACGCGACGCTCCCGAAGGTGGAGGTCTTCGCCAAGGCCATCAAGGCCGGCGACCTCAAGGCCGCCCAGGACGCCTACGCCCCCTCCCGGGTCGGCTGGGAGCGCACCGAGCCGATCGCCGAGTCCTTCGGCAACATCGACCCGAAGACCGACACCCGCGCCGACGGCCTGGAGAAGGGCCAGAAGTGGACGGGCTGGCACGCGCTGGAGAAGGCGCTGTGGCAGGACAAGAAGATCGGCGCCGAGCAGAAGACCCTCGCCGACCAGCTGGTCACCGATCTGTTGGACTGGCAGCAGCGGGTCGGCAAGGCCGTGATCACCCCCACCTCCATGGCCAACGGCGCCAAGGAGCTCCTCGACGAGGTCGCCACCGGCAAGGTCACCGGCGAGGAGGACCGCTACTCGCACACGGACCTGAGCGACTTCAAGGCCAACGTCGAGGGCGCGCAGCAGGCGTACGAACTGCTCAAGCCGGTCGCGCAGAAGAGCGACAAGGCGCTGGCCACCGAGCTCGACAAGCAGTTCGCCACGTTGAACACGCTGCTCGACAAGTACCGCACCGACAAGACCTCGGACGGCTTCGTGTCGTACGACAAGGTCACCGAGGAGCAGCGCAAGGAGCTCTCGGACGCGGTGAACGCGCTCGCGGAGCCGCTGTCCAAGCTCGCCGCCGCCGTCGTGAAGTAGGGGACGGACAACACCATGACGGAGATCCAGCAAGCCGCCGCCACCGAGGCCGGCAACTCCCAGGCGCCCTCCCGGCGTTCGCTGATCGGCTGGGGCGGTGCCGGGCTCGCGCTCGGTGCCGCCGCGGCCGGGGGCGCGGTCGCGATGACCAGCGCCGGCAACGACGTGGACCCGACGGCCGCCGAGGCCGGGGCCGCGGTCGCCTTCCACGGCGCCAACCAGGCCGGCATCGCCACGCCCGTACAGGACAGGCTGCACTTCGCCGCGTTCGACGTACAGACGGACGACCGCGCCGAGTTCGTGCAGATGCTGAAGGACTGGACGGCGGCAGCGCGCCGGATGACCGGCGGGAAGGCCGTCGGAGAGGGCGCGTACGGCGGTCTCGCCGAGGCCCCGCCGGACGACACGGGTGAGGCGCTGGGCCTCAAGCCCTCGCGGCTGACGCTGACCA
Source organism: Streptomyces guryensis (assembly GCF_021261325.1). Taxonomy (GTDB): domain Bacteria; phylum Actinomycetota; class Actinomycetes; order Streptomycetales; family Streptomycetaceae; genus Streptomyces; species Streptomyces guryensis. The sequence continues at coordinate 486,653 of NZ_JAJSBI010000004.1, forward strand.
TCGGCTTCGGGCCGTCGCTGTTCGAGAAGTTCGGGCTGAAGGACCAGCGGCCCGAGGCGCTGGTGGACCTGCCGCAGTTCCCCGGCGAGAACCTCGACAGGAACCGCACCGGCGGCGACCTGTGCATCCAGGCCTGCGCGGACGACCCGCAGGTCGCCGTGCACGCGATCCGCAACCTGGCCCGCATCGGCTTCGGCAAGGTCAACATCCGCTGGTCGCAGCTCGGCTTCGGCAAGACCTCGTCGACGACCCCGGACGCGCAGACCCCGCGCAACCTGATGGGCTTCAAGGACGGCACCCGCAACATCGCGGGCACGGAGACGGACCGGCTGAAGAAGTTCGTGTGGGTCGGTGAGAAGGACGGTCCCGACTGGATGGCCGGCGGGTCGTATCTTGTCGCGCGGCGCATCCGGATGCACATCGAGACCTGGGACCGCACCTCGCTGCAGGAGCAGGAGGACGTCTTCGGCCGGGACAAGGGCGAGGGCGCTCCGGTCGGCAAGGCCAAGGAGCACGACAAGCCGTTCCTGAAGGCGATGAAGCCGACCGCGCATGTGCGTCTCGCGCACCCCGACTCCAACGACGGGATCACGATCCTGCGCCGCGGCTACTCCTTCACCGACGGCACCGACGGCCTCGGTCGCCTCGACGCGGGCCTGTTCTTCCTCGCCTACCAGCGGGACGTACGCAAGGGGTTCATCCCGTTGCAGCGCAGGCTCTCGGCGACCGACGCCCTCAACGAGTACATCCAGCACGTGGGTTCGGCCGTGTTCGCCGTTCCGCCCGGCGTCCGTGACAAGGACGACTGGTGGGGCAGCACGCTGTTCTCCAAGGAGGCGTGAGACGTGTTCTCCAACTACCTGATCGGCCTGCGCGAGGGGCTCGAAGCCAGCCTGGTCGTCTGCATCCTCATCGCCTACCTGGTCAAGACGGGCCGCCGGGACGCCATCCGGCCCATCTGGATCGGCATCTCCATCGCCGTGCTGATCGCGATGGCCTTCGGCTGCGTCCTCGAATTCGGCTCCCAGGAGCTGACCTTCGAGGCGCAGGAGGCCCTCGGCGGCTCGCTCTCCGTCGTCGCCGTCGGCCTGGTGACGTGGATGGTCTTCTGGATGCGGCGCACCGCCCGGCATCTGAAGTCGGAGCTGCACGGCAGGCTGGACGCGGCCCTCGCGATGGGCACGGGCGCGCTGGTCGCCACCGCGTTCCTCGCCGTCGGCCGTGAGGGCCTGGAGACCGCCCTGTTCGTGTGGGCCTCGGTGCACGCGGCCAGCGACGGTACCCCGCGCCCGCTGGTCGGCGTGGCACTGGGCCTCGCCACCGCGGTCTTCCTGGGCTGGCTGTTCTACCGCGGCGCCCTGAAGATCAACCTCGCGAAGTTCTTCACCTGGACCGGCGGCATGCTCGTCGTGGTGGCCGCGGGTGTGCTGGCGTACGGCTTCCACGACCTGCAGGAGGCCGACTGGATCCCCGGTCTGACGCACCTGGCCTTCGACATCAGCGACACCATCCCGCCGGACAGCTGGTACGGCACCCTCCTCAAGGGCGTCTTCAACTTCCAGCCGGACCCGACCGTCCTCCAGGTCACGGTGTGGCTGCTGTACCTGATCCCGACACTCGCGCTGTTCTTCGCCCCGGTAGGGTTCGCCTCCGGGAAGGGGAAGGTGAAGACACCTGATGAGCAGGGATCGCGGCCCTCGAAGGCTCCGCAGGCTTGAGCGAAGCGCACTGTTTGCGGCCTCGCTGACCGCTTTGTCGTTGACGGCGAGTGGTTGCGTGGTGGTGCACGGGGAGCGCGAGGTGCTCCCCTCCACCACCCGCGCCGAGGCGGCCAAGGCGCTCGAACAGTTCACGTCCGCGTACAACAAGGCGGACAAGGCGTACGACGGTTCGCTCGACGCCGACCATGTCACGGGCGCCCTGGGCGACATCGACGCGGCCCGTCTCAAGGCCGGTCACGCGCTCAGCCCGTCCGGCAATCCGGCGCACACGCCGCTGAAGCTGACCGACGTGACGTACACGATCCCCAAGAAGGCGGGCTGGCCCCGCTGGTTCGTCGCGGAGGCGCAGGGCAACAAGGGCGGCACCCTGCACTGGCTGCTGGTGTTCAACCGCGACGGTCTGGGGCGGCCGTGGAAGGTGGCGTATCTGACGCTCATCCGCCCGGGCACGCTGCCGAAGGTGAAGAAGGACGCGGACGGCTGGGCCGAGGCCGTACCGGCGAACTCCACCCGATTCGCCGTCCCGCCCGGGGACTTGAGCAAGGACTACGCGGCATACCTGAAGAGCGGCGGGAAGACCTTCGCTTCGGGTGAGCACACCGACCAGTGGCGCGCGCAGCGCAAGAAGCAGGAGAAGAAGCCGGGCCTGGTCACGCAGTTCATCGACGAGCCGCTGATCAGCGGCGACTACGCCCCGCTGGCGCTGCGCACGGTGGACGGTGGTGCGCTGGTGTTCTTCACCAACCGCCGCTACGAGAAGCAGACCGCCTTCGAGGGCACCTCGATCCCCACCCAGACCGCGAGCGTGAAGGCGCTGACGACCGGCGAGACCAAGCAGTCGCTGACGCTGGAGTACATGTCCAACGCAGTGGCCCTGGACCCGGGACAGGGCTCGGGCAGCGGCCAGGTGTCGATCCTGTCCCGACTGGAGGGACTGACGTCCGCACAGGGGTCGTAGGACGCCGAGCGGTTCGGTAGCGCCCCGAAAGGGGCGCGGGGCCGTGTTGGATCTGCGGCTACCGCCGCGTGGGCGCGACCGCCCCCAACGGCGCCGCAGACGAACAACGGCCCATCGCGGAGCGCCTACTGGCGCAGGGGCCAGGCCGCGCTCGCGTGGTCGGGCTCCTCGCCCGCGTAACGCGCACCGGCGTCGGTGAGAATCTCGAGCAGGCTCAGAGGATCCGGCAGCGGGTGCTCCAGGCCGCGTACCCAGTGCACGCTCTGGTCGCCGGGCAGCCGGGCGGGCGGTACGAGGACGTAGGAGCCGCGGCAGTGCCAGCGCAGTCCGGGGTGCTCGTCCACCGTCTCGGGGTGGCAGTCCAGCTCGCACGGCCACCACTCGTCCTCGTCCTCGGGGGTGCCGCGGGTGAGGGTGAAGAAGAGCAGCCGGCCGTCGTCGCTCTCGGCGACGGGTCCGACCTCGATACCGGCGGCGAGCAGCCGCTCCAGGGCCTCGCGGCCCACCTCCAGGGGCAGGTCGAGGACGTCGTGCACCATGCCGGTGGCGGTGATGAAGTTGGCCTGCGGCTGGTGGCGGGCCCAGCGCTCGATCTGGGCGCGGTCGGTGGTGGACTGCGTCTGCCAGGCGAACGACACGGGGTGCCGGGCCGGGGTGGGACAGCCCACACGGTCGCAGGAGCAGCGGTAGCCGGGGGCGGGGTGCGCGGCGGGGGCGAGCGGCAGGCCCGCTCCGGCGGCGGCGAGCAGCAGGGCCTCACGGCGGGCGTCGTCGGCGCCGGTCTCCTTCGGGCGGCGGCCACGCAGCCACTGGGAGAGTTTGCCCTGCCGGCCGTTCCGGCCGTCCGACTCCGCGCTCATCTATCACCCTCGCCTTGCTGTCGTGCGGACCAGCATGCCCTATGGTCCCACCGCACCGTGCTCCGGGGTACCAGAAGGGACATCCGGGGTACGAGGGGCAAGACCGTGCAGTGCGTACTGACGACTGTGTCCGTGAGGTCGAGGTGCTACGGCTGAGGGGTGTGCGGCGGCCAGGAGTCGCCCCAGGCCGCGTCCCGGGCCTCCTTGTACAGGTCTCCGTGGCGTTTGGTGACCGTGGTGCGGCCGAGGGACGGTTCGGTCTCGCACAGGTCCAGGAGGACCTGGCCCTTGCGGATCTGGGGCTTGCGTACGACGCGGTTGGTCGCCGGGGACACCGGGAAGCGGGCCGCGGCGACGTAGCCGAACTTCTCGTCCTCGTACGGCAGGGAGCCGCCCTTGACCTGGCGGTGCAGGGAGGAACGGCTGACCCGGGCCGCGAAGTGGCACCAGTCCTCGCCGGGGACGATCGGGCAGCCGGCGCTGTGCGGGCAGGGCGCGGCGACGTGGAAGCCGGCGGCGATCAGGCGGTCGCGGGCCTCGATGACGCGGGCGTAGCCGGCGGGGGTGCCGGCCTCGACGATCACGACGGCCTGGGCGGCGGCCGCGGCGGCGTCGACGAGGGCGGCGCGGTCGGCTCCGGTCAGCTCGTTGAGGACGTAGGAGACGGTGAGGAGGTCCGTGGCTTCGAGGGTGAGGGCGGCACCGATGCGGGCGCGTCGCCAACTGGCCTGCTGGAGCGCCGGGTTGGCGGTGGCGAGTTCCTTGCCGAGGGTCAGGGCGGGTTCGGCCCAGTCGAGGACGGTGACGGGGCGGATGCCGTCCCAGGTGGCGGTGACGGCCCAGGTCGCGGCGCCGGTGCCGCCGCCGACGTCGGTGTGGCTGCCGGGCGTCCATCCGGGCGTGGCGTCGGCGAACGCCGCCAGTGCGGCGTGCACCGCCTCGAAGGTGGCGGGCATCCGGTAGGCGGCGTAGGCGGCCACGTCCGCGCGGTCTCGGAGGATGGGGGCGTCGGTCGGGGTGGCCCCGCGGTAGTTGGCGATGAGGCGGTCGACTGCCTGCGTGGCCTGCTTGGGCGGGAGGCCGTCGAGGAGGGTGGCCAGGCTGCGGCGCAGGGTTTCGGCCGGGGGTGCGGGGTCGTTCACCCGACGATTCTATTTCGCCCCCGCCGCCCCTACCCGTCCCGGTCCGGGGGCCGGCCCCCGGACCCCCGCTCCTCAAACGCCGGAGGGGCTGAATTTTCACCGGCCGGGGCTGATCTTCGCCCGTCGGCGCTTGGTCTTTCAGCCCAGGGTCAAGCCCTGGACGGGCTGCGGTACACCGCCCTCGCGAGGCGGGTCGCGGCCGCTGCTCTCGGGCGGCTGTCGGGGTCCCGTCGCCGCGGATGCACCGTGTTCGCCAGCAGAACGAGAAACGTGTCCGTCGCCGGATCGAGTACGAGCGACGTCCCCGTGAAGCCCGTGTGCCCCGCCGCTCCCCGCCCCGCCAGCTCGCCCATGAACCAGGGCTGGTCCACGGCGAACCCCAGACCCGGCGGGGTCAGCAGCAGCTCGACGAAGTCGGTGCCCAGGATGCGGGCGGGGCCGTAGGAGCCGCCCGCGAGAAGGGTGTGGGAGAAGACCGCCAGGTCGCGGGCGGTCGAGAAGAGACCGGCGTGGCCCGCGATGCCGCCCAGCGCCCAGGCGTTCTCGTCGTGGACGACCCCCCGCACCATCCCCCGGTCCGCCTTGGCCCACGGCCGCCGCTGGTCCTCCGTCGCCGCCGCGCCGGGGCAGGGGCCGAAGTCGGTAGACAGCATGCCCAGTGGACGGGTGATCCCCTCACGGACCAGGACGTCCAGGGTGCGGCCGGTGATCCGTTCCAGCACGAACTGGAGCAGGAGGAAGTTGAGGTCGGAGTACGTGTACGTGCCGGGCACGCCGATCGGCGCCTCCGCCCGCAGCCTCGCCAGCCGCTCCGTGTCGTCCGCGCAGTCGTACAGCGGGAGTTCGGGGCGCAGCCCGGAGGTATGGGTGAGCAGCTCCCGTACGGTGATGCCGTGCCGGACGGCCGCGCGGAACTCGGGGAGGTACGCGCCGACCCGGGCGTCGATGCCGAGCGTGCCGCGCTCGATCTGCTGCACGGCGGCGACCGCGGTGAACAGCTTGGTGAGGGAGGCCAGGTCGACGGGTGTGTCGACGGTCATCGGGACCCGGGCCTCGGGCGGCAGTTCGACGCCACGGTCGGTGTCGGGGTCGTAGGCCGAGTATCTGACGGCCCAGCCCGCAGCCTCCTCGACCGCCATCACCGGCCCGCGGCCTGCGACGACGACGGTGCCCGCGGCCCAGGGGCGGTCCCCGGTGGTGAGGTCGTGGACCTCCTGGACGAGGCGGCGGAGTTCGCCGGGGTCGAGTCCGGCCCGTTCGGGACTGTCCCCACGCAGTCTCGGTGCGCTCAGCTGCCCGCTCCTTCCGCGGTGGTACGCCCGTTCCGAGGTCGGCACATTCCCACGAAGCAGGCCAGTGCCACCAGCGCTGCGGCCAGTTGGACGACGGCCATCGGGACGGCGGTGTGCTCTCCGGCGATCCCGACGAGCGGAGAGGCGACGGCGCCGATGAGGAACGAGGACGTGCCGAGCAGCGCGGACGCCGAACCGGCTGCGTGCTTGGTGCGCATGAGGGCGAGGGCCTGGGCGTTCGGCAGGGTCACGCCCATCGCGGACATCAGGACGAAGAGGGCCGCGGCGACCGGCGCCAGGCCGACCTTGCCGAAGACACCGGTGGACATCAGCAGGAGGGCGGTCGCGGCGGTGATGACGGCGAGCAGTCCCGCGCCCAGCGCCCGGTCCAGCCGGACCCTTCCGACCAGCAGCTTTCCGTTGATCTGGCCCACGGTCACCAGCCCCACCGAGTTCAGGCCGAACAGCAGGCTGAACGTCTGCGGGGAGGCGCCGTAGATCTCCTGGATCACGTAGGGCGAGGCCGATATGTAGGCGAAGAGGGCCGCGAACGCGAAACCGCCCGCCAGCATGAAACCGGTGAAGGGCAGGTCGGCGAGGAGGCGGCGCATCGAGTGCAGGGCCTCGCCGACTCCCCCGCCGTGCCGCTCGGCCGCGGGAAGGGTCTCGGGGAGCTTCGCCCAGACGAACCCGGTCAGCACCGTGCCCACGACCGTGAGCACCACGAACACGCCCCGCCAGTCCGTCACCCGCAGGATCTGCCCGCCGATCAGCGGCGCGACGATCGGGGCGACCCCGCCGATCAGCATGAGGGTGGAGAAGAAGCGGGCCATCGCCACGCCGTCGTACAGGTCGCGGACCACGGCTCGCGCGATGACGATCCCCGCCGCGCCCGCCAGCCCCTGCGCGAGCCGGAACGCGACCAGGAGCTCGACGGTCGGCGCGAACGCGCACAGGACGGTCGAGACGACGTAGGCGACCAGGCCGATCAGCAGGGGGCGCCGGCGGCCCCACCGGTCGCTCATCGGGCCGGCCACCAGCTGTCCGAGCGCCATCCCGAGCAGACAGGCGGTGAGCGTGAGCTGGACGGTGGCCGCGGGTGCGTGCAGGGAGTTCGTGACCTCCGGGAGCGAGGGGAGATACATGTCCATGGCCAGTGGCGGTGTCGCCGTGAGGCCGCCGAGGATCAGGGTGACGAGCAGCCCGGTACGGGGAACGGTACGGGCGGCGGCCGGTTCCGCTCCCGGTCCGGCCGCCTGTTCTATGTGCGGTTTCGACGCCCCCTGCTCGGGCATGTGCCCCTCCCTCTCCGAGTGCTACGCCCCTATGATCTCAGCTCGCACACAGTGCCGAATATCACGTGCCCGTCAGACCGCTCGACCCGGATGGCGGACGGTCTCGTCCCGTATGCCGGACCCTCGCCTACGCTGCGGGCCCATGAATGCCATGGAGACTGAGAAGCGGGGGACGGGCGGGCAGCCGAGGATCGCGGTGGTGACCGGCGCCGGCTCCGGCATCGGACGGGCGGTTGCCGTGGAGCTGCTGCGCGCGGGCTGGTCGGTGGCGCTGGCGGGGCGGCGGCCCGGGACGCTGGAGGAGACGGCGGCGCTGGTGCCGGGCGGCGCCAGTCTCGCCGTACGGACCGACGTCTCGCAGCCGGAGGAGGTGGCCGCGCTGTTCGCCGCCGCCGTCGAGCGGTTCGGGCGGGTGGACCTGCTGTTCAACAACGCGGGGACGTTCGGTCCCGGCGGGGTGCCGGTCGAGGAGCTGGAGTACGACGCCTGGCGGCATGTGGTGGACACCAATCTCAACGGGGCGTTCCTGTGCGCACAGGCGGCGTACCGGCAGATGAAGGAGCAGGACCCGCAGGGCGGACGGATCATCAACAACGGTTCCATCTCCGCCCATGTGCCGCGGCCGAACTCCGTCGCCTACACGGCGACCAAGCACGCGCTCACCGGCCTCACCAAGTCGCTCTCGCTGGACGGACGGCCGTACGGCATCGCGGTCGGGCAGATCGACATCGGCAACGCGGCGACCGACATGACCGCGCGGATGCAGACCGGAGCGCTGCAGGCCAACGGCGAGATCGCACCCGAGCCCGTGATGGACGTCGCCGACGTGGCGCGCACGGTGCGACACATGGCCGAGCTGCCGCTGGAGGCGAACGTGCAGTTCGCGACGGTGCTGGCGACCGCGATGCCGTACGTGGGCCGCGGCTGACCGACCCGGCAGGTCCTCAACTCGTCAACTTGCACAACCGGAATTTGAGCGTCCGCACCAATGCAGCCGGTCGTGGACTTATGCTCAAATCTCCTACACAAGAGCTTCACACTTGGGGGAGTGCAGTTCCGTAGGACGGCAGACCATGCCGAGGGGGGATGGCAGCCGTTCCACCGCACCGGGTGGGGGTGGATCTCGCGTGGGACCGCGAGGTACGCACCGGTGGGTGGAACGGCTGCCACACAACGTCAGTTGGCGTGCTTGCCGCCGCGCTTCCCGCGCCTGCGCAGCGCCCACACACCGCCCGCCAGCAGGGCGACCGTGCCGCCCGCACCCTCCAGCAACCGCCAGGCCGAGGGGTCCACGGCCCCCGCGCCCGGGGCGCCGGCCGCCGCCTGGGCCGACTTCCGGGTGGGGGTCACCCTCGCTCCGCCCTCGCTGATCGGCTCGACCAGCGTGCCGACCGGTTCGGCCGAACCGCCGTGCGTGAAGCCCCAGTCGAGCAGCGCGGCCGTCTCCTCGTAGACGGCGTTGGAGCCGCTCTTCGGGTGCATCACGGTGGCCAGCAGGGTCCGGCCGCCGCGGGTGGCGGCACCGGTGAAGGTGTTGCCGGCGTTGCTGGTGTAACCGTTCTTGACGCCGATCAGTCCGTCGTACGTCTTCAAGCCCCACGCGCCGGTGAGCAGACGGTCGGTGTTCTGGATCTGGAAGGTCTTCTTTCCGCCGGCCGGGAAGTCGGCGGTCCTGGTGTGGCAGTACTCGCGGAAGTCGGCGTTCTTCAGTCCGTGCCGGGCGAAGAGGGTGAGGTCGTAGGCGGAGGAGAGCTGGCCCTTGTGGTCGAAGCCGTCGGGGCTGACCACATGGGTGTCCAGGGCCTGCAGGTCCTCGGCCTTGGCCTGCATCTCGGCGACCGTCTTCGCCACTCCCCCGTTCATATGGGCGAGCACATGCACGGCGTCGTTGCCGGAGCGGAGGAAGACGCCCTGCCACAGCTGCTCGACGGTGTACGTGATCCCGGGCTTGACCCCGACCAGGCTGGAGCCGGCCGGGATGTCGGCCAGGTCGGCGTCGATCACCTTGTACCGCTCGCTCCGCTGGAACTTCTTCAGCACCGTGTCGGCGAACAGCATCTTCAGCGTGGACGCGGGCGGAAGGCGCCGGTGCGCGGCGAACGAAGCGAGTACCTCTCCGCTCTCGCCGTCGGCGACGATCCAGGCACTCGCGGTGAGCTTACCGGGCAGCCCTGTGGCGCCGCTCACCTGAATTCCCTTACGGGCGAGTCGCTCACCGCCGACGACGGTGCCGACAGCGGAAGCGGGAGTCGCGGCGGCAAGCGGAATCGCGGCTGCGGCCAGGCCGAGAGCAGCACGCCGGGACAGCGGAGAAGAACCGTGCATCCCGGGACGGTAACACCCACTCAACAGCAGTTTCCTGGCAGTACGCCGTCTACGGCATAGGAATTAGCCGTCTTACGGAATTCTGACCTGGCACCCCACTTGCTCAGGTCTGGTACATCCTTTACTCGGGCCACCACAAAGGGAAAGACCGGGGAAAGGGTTTCTCCCCGGCTTTTGACCTCCTCCGTCGCCCTGAGGGGCGAGGATTCTCCGCTGTGGGTGGCCCTCGTGGGTGAGGGCCGCCCGCTGCGGGTGGGTTCGTGGGCCGTTCACCGTCCGAGAATCCGGTCGACCTCGGCCAGCTGCCGGTCGGTGAGCGGTCCCTTCGCGATCGCGCCGGCGTTCTGCTCCGCCTGCGCGACCGAACGGAAGCCGGGGATCGGGACGGTGCGCGGACTGCGCGCCCACAGCCAGGCGAGAGCGCCCTGGGCGACGGTACGGCCGCCGCTGGTGAGGATCTCCCGGAGCGCGTCGATACGGGCGACCCAGTCCGGGTCGGCTCCGGCGCCCTGGCTGAAGCCCTCGAGCCAGGCCGGCGGCTTGCTTCGGATGTCGCCCGCCTCCAGGGCGCCTTGACGCCTCCCCGCCAGCAATCCCATGGCCAGCGGGCTGCGGTTGATGCTCGCGAGCCCCGACTCCTCGCACAGCGCGAACATCTCGGGCGCGTCCTGCAGCACGTTGGCCGCATGCTGCACGGCCGCACAGTGCTCCCCCTCGGCGAACACGGCGGCGCGGGCCGGGTCGTCGGTGCTCCAGGCGTAGGCGCGGATCAGCCCCTCCCGTACGAACTCCTCGCACAGGTCCCGGAGTTCGGCGGCCCGCTCGGGCTCGGCGTCGGAGATGTGCAGCTGGTAGAGGTCGACGTAGTCGGTCTCCAGCCGCTTCAGCGACGCGGTCAGCGCGCGGCGGGCGTGCGCCGGGGAGTCGTCGCGGCCGATGAGGGTTCGGGTCTCCTCGTCGAAGACGTTGCCCCACTTGGTGGCCACGACCACGTCGGCGCGGTGCTTGCCCAGGGCCCGGCCGAGGATGCGCTCGCTGTGTCCGGTGCCGTAGGTGTCAGCGGTGTCGAAGAAGCTCACGCCGAGGTCCAGGGCGCGCCGGATCGCCCGTACGGACTCGTCGTCGTCGACCCTGCCCCAGCCGAGGGGCTGCCCTTCGGTGTTCTGCCACTCGCCTCCGATGGCCCAGCAGCCGAAGCCGAGAGCGCTTACCACGATGCCGCTGCGACCGAGGGTCCTGTTCGTCTCCATGACCGAGAACGGTAGGAGTTGGAGCGCACACGAAGGCAAGGGGTGGTGCGCGTGACTTACGCCTGGCCGGTCTCGAAGCGGGAGATGCGACCGTCGTCCTCGATGGTGAAGTTCCAGCGGGTGCGCATCTCGCCCCAGGCGTCGTTGCGGTAGTGGGCGAGGAGGGCGCGACCGCCCTGGGACTCGTTGTCGACGTCCAGGTGGCCGTTGGAGGCGAAGATCTCCCGGTCGATCCAGTCGGCGAGGTCGCGGTCGGAGCCGTCGTCCGCCATGGTCGCGTCCTCGGTGAGGAGGGACAGGAAGGCGTCGCGGTCGTGGGCGTTGACGGCGGTGACGAACGCGCGGACGGCCGGATCGCTGAGTTTGGCTGGCTGAATCGTCATGCCAGCAGAGTCACACCGGCCGCCGGGACCCGCCACCCGAACGGCTGCGCGGACGGGTCCGCGAGGTGTGAGGAGTGCGACGGTGGACACGCGGAGGGGAGTGGTCCTGTTCGTCCGTCCCTGTTGTACGTCCCCGCTGTCTGTTCCGGGAGAAATCATGAGCTCTTACGACCGGCGTGATCTGGGTCTGCTGCTGCTCCGGCTGGGTGCCGGCGGTGTGCTGGCGGCGCACGGCACGCAGAAGCTGTTCGGCTGGTTCGGCGGACACGGCATCGAGGGGACCGGCCAGTTCATGGAGTCGGTCGGCTACACGCCCGGCAAGGCGAGCGCGACGGCGGCGGGTCTGGCGGAGGCCGGCGGGGGCACGCTGCTGGCGCTGGGCCTGGCGACCCCGGCGGCGGGTGCGGCGGCGGCCGGCGCGATGGCCGGGGCGTCCGCGGTGCACGCCCCCAACGGCTTCTTCAACGCGGAGGGCGGCTACGAGTACGCGGCCACCCTTGCCCTGGCCGCCACCGGCCTCGCGGTCGCCGGCCCCGGCCGTCTCTCCCTCGACCACGCACTCGGCCATGTCTTCGACCGCGGCTGGATGGTCCCGACGGCACTCGGCGTGACCGCGGCGGCCACGGCGCTGGTCGTGGGAACGCGGAACAAGCGGCTGCGGGACAAGAAGCCGGACGAGCAGGAGGCCCTGTTCGCGGAGGAGGAGGCGCTGTTCAGGGAGTGACCCGGGCGGGCAGGCTGGGCCCATGACTGATCAGCCCCCTCCCTCCGAGACTCCGGCCTCCCCCGACCTCTGGACAGCCGTCGACGACCTGTGGACCTGGCTCGACGCGAACCGTGCGCACGGCGGCCAGGAGGGCCTGCTGCTGCGCATGCTCAAGCTGTCGGAGGAGGTCGGCGAGGTGGCGCAGGCGGTGATCGGCGCCACCGGCCAGAACCCGCGCAAAGGGGTCACCCACACCTGGGAGGAGGTCCAGGGTGAGCTCTGCGATGTCGTCATCACGGCTCTGGTGGCGCTGCGCACGCTGACGCCCGACACCCGGGAGGTGTTCACCCGGCATCTGGCGAAGGTCACCGCACGCTCCCTCGGTCCGTCCGCGGCCGGTGAGGCCCGGCAGTAGCAGGATCCCGCGCAACTGTCGTGCCCGGTACGGGACTTGGCCCGCACCGGTTGCTTCACACAGCCCCGGGTCCTGAATACTGGCGCGGTGGCCGGCCGGCCACGGCATACCGGACCAGGGGGCTGACATGGTGGCGACGTCATACCGGGCGGGCGAGCCCGGCGAGGAACTCCTGGACGAGACCGTCGGATCACTGCTGCGCCGCGCCGCCCGGCTCGCCCCGGATACGGTCGCCCTGGTCGAGGGCGTGCCGGACCCCGCCGGGCGCCGCCGGTGGACGTACGCCGGACTGCTCGACGAGGCCGAGCGCGCGGCGCGGGCCCTGCTCGGACACTTCTCGGCGGGCGAGCGCGTGGCGGTGTGGGCGAACAACATCCCGGAGTGGGTGATCCTCGAACTCGCCGCCGCTCTCGCGGACATCACCCTGGTGACCGTCAACCCGGCCCTGCGCGAGGCGGAGTTGCGGCACGTGCTCGGCCATTCCCGCGCGGCCGGCGTCTTCCTGCGCCGGGAGTACCGCGGCAACCCGATGGCCCGCACCCTGGCCGGCATCCGCGCCGACCTGCCCGACCTGCGCACGAACGTCCTGTTCGAGGACTGGGCGGAGTTCTGCGCCGAGGGCTCCCCCGACCGCGCGCTGCCCGAGGTCGACGCCTCGTCACCGGCCCAGATCCAGTACACCTCGGGCACGACCGGCGTCCCGAAGGGCGTGGTCCTGCACCACCGCGGCATCACCAACAACGCGCGACTGGCCTACGTCCGCACCTTCGGGCTGCGGCCGGGCGAGGCCGCGCTCAACCCGATGCCGCTGTTCCACACCGCGGGCTGCGTGCTGGCCACCCTCGCCTCGATCATCAGCCTGGGCACCCATGTCCTGCCCCCGCACTTCGAGCCGGGCCTGATGCTCGAACTCACCGAGTCCGAGAGCTGTGTGGTGATGGGAGGCGTGCCGACGATGCTCATCGCCATGCTCGAACACCCGGCGCTCCCCCGCACCGACCTCTCGTCCCTTCGGTACATGCTGTCCGGCGGCGCCTCCGTCCCGCCCGAGCTGGTCCGCCGGATCGAGCAGGCCTTCGGTGTGCCGATGGCCATCATCTACGCCCAGACCGAGGCCTCCCCGGGCATCACCATCACCCGCCTCGACGACACCCCGGACGACCGCGCCCACACGGTCGGCAGGCCCCTCCCCCTGACCGAGGTGAAAATCGTGGACGCGGCGGGAACGGTCGTACCGCCAGGCGTCACCGGCGAACTCTGCACCCGCGGCTACCACGTCATGACCGGCTACCTCGACGCCCCGGACGCGACGGCCGCCGCCGTCGACGCCGACGGCTGGCTGCACACCGGCGACCTGGCCTCGATGGACGAGCGCGGCTACTGCCGTATAGACGGCCGGCTGAAGGACATGATCATCCGCGGTGGCGAGAACATCTACCCGCGCGAGATCGAGCAGGTGCTGGCCGAGCATCCCGCCGTCGGGGAGGCCGCGGTGGTGGGCGTGCCCGATCCGGTCTGGGGCGAACGCGTCGCGGCCTTCATCCGCCTCAACTCGGATCACACGGTGGGCGAGAAGGAGCTCTTCGACCACGTCCGCGCCCATCTGGCCCCGCACAAGACGCCCCGCACCTGGGTCTTCGTCGACGGCTTCCCACTGACCGGTTCCGGCAAGATCCGCAAGAACGCGCTCCGGGAGGACTACGTCGCGGGGCGACTGCCTGGCTGACGTTCCGGGCCGCTAGGGCGAGCCTGCGGTGGGTGCGGAGTCCTCCCGGAGCTGCACAGCAGCACGTGCTCGCCATCCACGACGATCGACGCCCAGGCATCCAGCCCGCCCGCGCTCACCTCCATGAGCACCTCGCCGTCCTCGCGAGCGGCAACCGGGAAGGCGTCGGCCCTTAGAGCACCGCCTGCGCGCCCTGTTCCGGCGGGTCACCGGGCCGGGTACGGCCGACCCCCTCGAACTCTCACTCCTGGCCAGCACCGACCACCCCAGGTCGCGGCCGCGCTGCGCCAGGTCACCGAGCGCCGGATCACCTATCTGACCGGCCTCTTCACCGACTTGGGCTTGGCGGAGGACGAGGCGGGTGAGCCGGGCCTGATGGCGTACGGCTTCTGTCCGGGGCACAGCCGGCTGGGGCATGCGGTGCCCGTCCGTGCTGCCGTCGGCGGAGGGGTTTGCGGGGTATCTGGAGGCGGCGGTGGGGCCGCCGCTGCGGCGGGACCGGGCCGGTCGGGCTGTACGCGCAGTACAGCCCGACCGCGCCGACGGTGAAGTACGCCGGTCAGCTGGAGGTCGGCGTCATGTCCGGGTTGCCGTAGTAGGCGTCGGGGCCGTGTTTGCGGGTGTAGTGGCGGTTCAGGAGGTGGGGTGGGGGCGGGCCGGACGGGTTGAGGGAGAGGGTGTGCAGGGCGATGTCGGCGACGGCCTCGCAGATGATCGCGTGTTCCAGGGACTTGCGGGCGGTGGCGCCCCAGGTGAAGGGGCCGTGGCCTGCGACGAGGGCGGCGGGGACCTCGACGGCCCGCTGGTCGTCGCCGTCGAGCAGGTCCACGATGACGCGGCCGGTGTTGTACTCGTAGTCCCTCAGGCACTCCTCCTCGGTGAGGTTGCGGGTGACGGACACCGGCCCGTTGAAGGTGTCGGCGTGGGTGGTGCCCAGGACCGGGATGTCGCGTCCGGCCTGGGCGAAGGCCACGGCGTGGGTGGAGTGGGTGTGGGTGATGCCGCCGATGGAGGGGAAGGCGAGGTAGAGGCAGCGGTGGGTCTCGGTGTCGGTGGAGGGGCGCAGGTCGCCGTCGACGACGGCGCCGTCGGACAGGCGTACCGTCACCAGGTGGTCGGCGGTCAGGTCCTCGTAGCGGACTCCGGAGGGCTTGATGACGAACACCCCCGCCTCACGGTCGACTCCGCTGACGTTTCCCCAGGTCAGCGTGGCCAGGCCGACCTGGGGGATGGCGAGGTTCGCCTCCAGTACCTCCTGGCGCAGGCTCTCTTGGACGGCTGTGGGCATGATCCCTTCCCTGTTCACGGGGCCTGCCTGTTCACAGGGCCTGGGCGAGGCGGTGGTAGGCGGCGTTCCAGCGGATTTCCTTGGCGAGCTGGTCCGAGGTGGTGTCCTGGTCGATGGTGAGCAGTTCGACGTCGGCCATGGCGGCGTAGTCGCTGAGGGTCTCGAGGTCGACGGCCGAGCTGAGGACGGTGTGGTGGGGTGCGCCTGCCAGCAGCCAGCTCTCGGCGGATTCGGCGAGCGAGGGGCGTGGCTGCCACACGGCCCGGGCGACCGGGAGCTGGGGCAGTGGCTGGCTGGGGGCGACGACGTCGACGGCGTTGGCGGTCAGCCGGAAGCGGTCGCCGAGGTCGCACAGGCCGACGACGACGGCGGGGCCCTCGGCGGCGTCGAAGACCAGACGGACGGGGTCCTCGCGGTTGCCGATGGACAGGGCGTGGATCTCGCAGCGGGGGCGCTCGGCGGCCACCGAGGGGCAGACCTCCAGCATGTGGGCGCCCAGGATCCGGGGGGTGCCGGGGCCGAGGTGGTAGGTGTAGTCCTCCATGAAGGTGGTGCCGCCGGGCAGGCCGGTGCCCATGACCTTCATGGTGCGCAGCAGGGCGGAGGTCTTCCAGTCGCCCTCGCCGCCGAAGCCGTAGCCGTCGGCCATCAGCCGCTGCACGGCCAGACCGGGCAGTTGGCGCAGGCCGCCGAGGTCCTCGAAGTTGGTGGTGAAGGCGGTGAAGCCGCCCTCGGTGAGGAAGGTGCGCAGGCCGAGTTCCTGGCGGGCGGCGTAGAGCAGGGAGTCGTGGCGCACGCCGCCGGGGCGCAGGGCCGGGACGACGTCGTACGACTCGACGTATTCGGCGGCGAGTTGGGCGGCTGCCTTGTCCTCGACCTGGTCGACGACGGCGACCAGGTCGTTGACACCGTAGGTGTTGACCGAGAAGCCGAACCGCAGTTGTGCCTCGACCTTGTCGCCCTCGGTGACGGCGACCTCGCGCATGTTGTCGCCGAAGCGGGCCAGGCGCAGGGTGCGGGCGGCCTGCCGGCCGGCCGCGGCCCGGGCCCAGGCGGCGATGCGGCCCACGACCCGGGCGTCGGTGGCGTGCCCGGCGACGATCTTGCGGTTGACGCCGAGACGGGCCTCGATGTGGGCGAACTCGCGGTCGCCGTGGGCGGCCTGGTTGAGGTTCATGAAGTGCATGTCGATGCTGGACCAGGGCAGTGACAGGTTGTACTGGGTGTGCAGGTGCAGCACGGGCCGGTCCAGGGCGCTCAGGCCGGCGATCCACATCTTGGCCGGGGAGAAGGTGTGCATCCACACGATCACGCCCACGCAGTGGTCGGCGGCGTTGGCCTCCAGGCACAGTCTGCGGATCGAGTCGGCGTCGGTGAGGACCGGCTTCCACACGATCCGCAGCGGTATCCTGCTCGACCCGTCGAGGCGTTCGGCGATCTGCTGGGACTGGTGGGCGACCTGAGCCAGGGTCTCCTCGCCGTACAGGCCCTGACTGCCCGTCAGGAACCAGACCTCGTGGCTGTCGTACGGCTGGGCTGTGCTCGTCATGGAAGTTCCTTTCACATCGGGTCTGGTCACGCGGACGCTTCGGCGCGGATACGGCGCAGGCGGTGCATGACGTCGTTGACGCCCCGGCCGAAGTAGTCGTGCAGCAGCCGGTACTCCGCGTAGAGCGAGTCGTAAGCCGCGGCGCGTTCCGGGTCGGGCTGGTACACGCCCCGGTCGGCCTTGCCCATGCACCGCGCGGCGGCCTGGATGTCGGGGTACGCCCCGGCCGCCACCGCCGCGTGCATCGCCGCGCCGAGAGCAGGCCCCTGCGTCGAGCCGATGACGCCGAGGGGACGGCGGGTGACATCCGCGTAGATCTGCATGAGCAGCGCGTTCTTCGTCAGACCGCCCGCGATGATCAGCTCGTCGACCGGCACCCCGGACGTCTCGAAGGCCTCGATGATGGTGCGGGTGCCGAAGGCGGTGGCCTCCAGCAGCGCCCGGTAGACGTCCTCCGGCCGGGTGGACAGGGTCAGTCCCACGACCACACCGCTCAGCTCGTGGTCGACGAGCACGGAGCGGTTGCCGCTGTGCCAGTCCAGTGCGACCAGACCGTGCTCGCCCACCTTCTGCCCGGCCGCGAGCGCGGTCAGGTGCTCGTGCGCGTCGCGGCCGAGGGCGGCGGCCTGTTCGGCGTACTCGGCGGGGAAGCCGGTGCGCACGAACCAGGCGAAGATGTCGCCGACGCCGCTCTGCCCCGCCTCATAGCCCCACAGCCCCGGCAGGATGCCGCCGTCGACCACGCCGCACATGCCCGGCACCGTCTCGTTGCGGTCGGAGCTCATCACATGGCAGGTCGAGGTGCCCATGATGGCCACCATCTGCCCCGGCTCCACCGCTCCGGCCGCGGGTGCGGTCACATGGGCGTCGACGTTGCCCACGCACACGGCGATGCCCTCGGGCAGACCCGTCCACGCCGCCGCCTCGGCCGTCAACCGTCCGGCCTCCGCGCCCAACTGGCCGATCTCCTGCTCCAGTTTCTCCGTCACGAAGTCGGCGAACCCGGGGTTGAGCGCTTCCAGGTAGGCGCGGGAGGGGTAGGCGCCGTCCTGGAGCTGGCCCTTGTAACCGGCGGTGCAGGCGTTGCGCAGATACCTGCCGCACAGCCGCCACACGATCCAGTCCGCCGCCTCCACCCACCGCTCCGTACGGTGGTAGATCTCGGGGTCCTCCTCCAGCATCTGGAGCGCCTTGGCGAACTCCCACTCCGAGGAGATCTTCCCGCCGTACCGCCCCAGCCACGACTCCTTGCGTTCGGCGGCCAGCGCGTTGATCCGGTCGGCCTGGCCCTGGGCGGCGTGGTGGCGCCACAGCTTGACGTAGGCGTGCGGACGGGCCGTGTACTCGGGCAGTTCGCACAGCGGGGTACCGTCCGCGAGCGTCGGCAGGACCGTACAGGCGGTGAAGTCCGTGCCGATGCCGACCACCTGCTCCGGCCGCACACCGGCGGCCTCGAGCGCCGCCGGTACGGCGTGGCGCAACACGTCGACGTAGTCCGACGGCACCTGAAGGGCCCAGTCCGGGGGCAGCCGGGTACCGTCCGGAAGCTCCCGGTCGAGGACCGCATGCCGGTAGGCGTGCTCGGCCGTCCCCAACTCCGCTCCGTCGCGCATCCGGACCACCACGGCCCGCCCGGACAGCGTCCCGAAGTCGACGCCCACGACGCAGGGTTCCGCGTTCCCGACCGTCTCGTCTCCGACGTTCACCATCAGCCTCCTCCACATAGAGATTTTCGATATCTCGACCACTGTTCGATCTTCCGAAGACAACGGATCGGCAGCCGCGCCCTGACGGGGCGCGGGACTGCACCGATTCGCGACTCCGTCGCGTGGGCGCGACCAGCCACGACGGCGCCGCAGAAGGACCACGGCATCGCGGCCCGCGGCGGTCACCGCACTTCGGCGCGACCAGCGGAGCGCCTAGCCCCGGCTCCTGCCGAAGTACCGCGCCCGCGCCCGGTCGAGCAGAATGGCGATGCCGAGCACCGCTCCCTGCACCACCTGCTGATCGTACGGACTGACCTTCAGCGCGAGCAGACCATTGGTGATGAACTCCAGAAGGATCGCACCGGCCGCGATGCCGGCGATGCGGCCCTCGCCGCCGGAGAGCGACATCCCGCCGACCACCGCGGCGGCGATCGCGGTCAGTTCCCAGCCCGCGCCGACCGAGGGGTCGGCCACGTTCATACGGCCGATCACCATGATGCCGACCACACCGGCCAGCGCGGCGCTGGCGACGTAGGTGGAGGTGATCCGGCGGGCGGTCGGGATCCCGGCGAGCCGGGCGGCTTCCTTGTTGCCGCCGACGGCGTAGATCTGCCGGCCCACGTAGGTGCGCTCCAGCACGAACCAGGCGATGGCGGCCGCGCCGACGAAGAACAGTGCGGGGACCGGCACTTGACCGATGTAGTACTGGCTCAGGTTGCTGAACATGGGGTCGAGGTTGTTGATGGGCGAGCCGCTGGTGATCGCGAGCGCCGTGCCCTGCGCGACGGTGTAGGTGACCAGGGTGATCACGAAGGGCGGCACGTTCAGGCGGGTGACCATGATGCCGTGCCAGAGGCCGACCCCGGCGCAGATGACCAGCGTGAGCAGGATCGCGAGGGGCGCGGGCAGGCCCTCGTTGACGTTCATCCAGCCGGCCAGGATGCCCGCCAGGCCGGCCAGCGCGCCCACCGAGAGGTCGATGCCACCGGTCAGGATGACCAGCGACTCGCCGATCGCCAGGATGCCGACCTGTGACAGGTCGCGGCCCATCACCTGGAGGTTGCCCACCGCGGTGTACGTCTCCGCGTTGGCGGCGATCCCGGCGAACACCAGCACGCAGGCGATGATGACGCCGGCCTCCGGCGAGGCGGCGAGCTTACGGGCGAGGCTCGACACGGCCGGACGGGAACGCGGCGCGACCTCGTCGGGGGCGAGCGTGCTCTGCGCGCTCATGCTGTGGCTCCGTTCGTCAGTTGTTCCTGGTCGGGCTCGGTCTGTTCGGGCCCCGCCCGGTCGAGGGGGGAGGTGCCTGCCGCAGCCGTCATGATCCGTTCCTTCGTGGCGTCCGCCCGGTCGATGACCGTGGCGACCCGCCCGTGGTTCATCACCGCGATGCGGTGACAGATCCACAGCAGTTCCTCCAGCTCGGAGGAGGCGACCACCACCGCCATGCCCTGGTCCGCCGCGCGGTCGATCAGCTTGTAGATCTCCGCCTTGGCGCCGACGTCGACGCCACGGGTCGGCTCGTCGAGCAGCAGCAGACGCGGCTCGGCGGCGAACGCCCGGCCGAAGATGGCGCGTTGCTGGTTGCCGCCGGACAGCGAGCCGATCGGCTGCTCCACCGACTGCATCCGCACGTTGACGTTCTCGGTGATCTTCCGCGCCTCGGCGCGCTCCCGGCCCGGCCCGAGCAGGCCGCGGGTGCTGATCCGCTTGAGCACCGAGACGACGACGTTGGACCGGATCGACGCGAAAAGGACCAGTGACTGTTCTTTACGGTCCTCGGGGATCAGCGCGATCCCGGCGGCCACGCCGTCGCCCGCGCCCTTGGGGTGGTATGCCTCGCCGCCCAGCCGCATCCGGCCACCCGTCGAGGGCTGCGCGCCGGCGATCGTGTGGACCAGGCGGCTGCGGCCCGAGCCCATCAGCCCTGCCACGCCCAGGATCTCGCCCTCGCGCACCTCCAGGTCGACCGGTCCGAGACCGTCCGCGGTCAGGCCCTCGACCTGCAGCAGGACCGGGCTCGTGGCCGGCGGTGCCTTCGGCTCACCCTGGGCGACCTCACCACCGACCATCTCCTGGATCAGCCGTTCCTCGGTGGCCTCGGCCGGTTCGAGGTCGGCCACCAGCCTGCCGTTGCGCAGCACCAGGACGCGGTCGCTGATGTCCCGCACCTCGTCGAGACGGTGCCCGATGAACAGCACCGTGCCGCCGCGTTCGGCCAGTTGCCGGGCCAGGCCCAGCACCATCTCGGCCTCGACCGGCCCCAGGGAGGAGGTCGGCTCGTCCAGGATCAGCAGCTTGGGCTCGCGGCCCCAGGCCTTGGCGATCTCGATCATCTGGCGGGTCGGCACCGGAAGGGTGCGTACCTCCCGGCCCACCGGGATCGTCTCCGCCGACAGGCCGATCTCCGCCAGCATCGCCTTCGCCTCGGCCCGTTGCGCGGCACCGTCCACCAGGAACCGCCGCCGGGACTGGCGCGGGCGGCGGCCCAGCAGCAGGTTCTCCGCCACCGAGAGCTGCCCGACCAGCGGGAACTCCTGGGAGACCATGGCGATGCCGAGCTGCCCGGCCGCCTCCGTGGACCCCGCGACGAGGGGCTCGCCGTCGACCAGGATCTCGCCGCCGTCCCGGTGGACCGAGCCGGCCAACGTGCCCATCAGTGTGGATTTTCCGGCACCGTTCTCGCCGACCACACCGATCACCTGCCCGGCGTACAGGTCCAGCTCCGGAAGGTCCAGGACGCGTACCGGCCCGTACGACTTGTGCACTCCCCGCAGCCGCGCGGTGACCGCGCGGTCCGGGGCGTTCTTCGTGGCCGTCATGCTCAGCCGATCCCGAGCTGCGACTCGAGGGACTGGTACGCGCTCAGGTCGGACTGGGTGACCAGGCCCACGCCGGAGCTCAGGGTCGAACCGTCCTTCTCCAGGTAGGGCTTGACGATCTCCATCGTCTTGGCCTTGCCCAGCACCTTCTCCGCGGCCAGGAGGTACGCCCCGGTGTAGCCCTGCTGGTACGGCATCTGCACGACGGTGCCGGAGATCACGCCGGACTTGATGAACTTCAGCGTCTGGGCGTCGGAGTCGTCGGAGACGATGTGCACCGAGCCCGTCTTGCCCGCCGAGGTCACCGCCTGCGCCAGCGCGGGGCCGTCGTAGGAGTAGACGCCGTACAGGCCGTTGACGTCGGGGTTGTTGGCGAGGATGGTCTCGGCGTCCGAGGTCGCGGTGCTGGCCTGGAGGTTGTCGTTGACCTTCTGGGCGACAGTGATCTTGGTGCCCTTGAGCGCGGCCTCGAAGCCCGCGATGCGCTGGGTGGCGTTCGACGCGGTGAGCGAGCCGACCAGGATGGCCACCTTGCCCTTGCCGCCCAGCACCTGCTTCATCGCGGTGCCCGCCTGGAAGCCCGCGGTGTAGTTCGGGGTGCCCAGGTACAGCGAGGCGGCGTCGGTGCCCGGCAGCGGCGAGTCGATCGCCAGGACGCCGATGCCCTTCTGGACGTCGGTGTGGATGGTGCCGGCGGCCGAGGTCGGGTCGATGGCCGAGATCGAGTACCCGGTGACGCCCTGCGAGCGCAGGGTCTCCAGCTCCGAGTTCTGCTCGGTCAACTTGCCGTTGGGCGGGGCGAAGTAGGTGCACTTGCTCTTCGCTATGCCGAGGTCGGAACAGCCCTTGAGGAAGCCGACCTGACCGGCCTTCCAGTAGTCGGCGGCCACGTTCACGACCATCGCGATGTCGACCTTGGACAGGTCCTTGCCGGCCAGATCGGCCTTCAGCGCCGCGTCGAGCTTGGCGAGGCTCGTCTGGTTGAAGGTGACCGAACCGGCCAGCGTGACCGGGGCGGCGGCCTTGCCGGCGGCCGGGCTGGAGGCGTCGGAGCCGCTGGCGTTCTTCGAGCAGCCCGCCGCGGCGAGCGAGATGAGGACCGCGGTCGCGGCGGCCACGGTGCGGGACCTTCTGGTACGGAGCATGGCTGATCAGCGCCCTTCTAGGCGTGTCGGGGTAGGGAGAGGGCCCACGGCCGGGAGCGGATGCGGGCGGAAAGCGGCTGACGGTGCGGGCTGAAAGTGGCTGACGGGTCGCGCCCCGTCCGGAGACCGGTCGAGGCATGCCGGTGGCGCCGACGGAGCGGTTGTCGCCGTGCTGATCGAGGTGCAGTCGGGCGGACGGCGATGCGTGAATGACTGACAGCGAGTCAGGAACGTGCCCAACTACACTGGTTGGTGGCCGAGTTGCAGCTGGTCCGTGGCTGACGTCGGGTGGACGTCCCGGCGTGTGATGTGATCACTGCCGGATGCGCGGGCGGTCATGCCGACCGGTAACGGCCCATTTCGGACCTCCCTTTCAGGGGCGGGCGCGGGGGCGGGTCGCCGAGGTGCGCACCACGAGCGTGGGCGGGATGACGATGTGAGGTGTCTCGTCAGCCGCCGGGAGCCCTGCCTCGGGGGCGCCGACGGTCTCGATCAGCGCGCGTACGGCACGTCGGCCGAGTTCGTCGAAATCCTGGTGGACGCTGGTCAGCGAGGGGCCGAAGTACTCGGTCTCCGGCATGTTGTCGAACCCGACGACGCTGATGTCCTCGGGCACTCTGCGCCCCGCCTGCTGGAGGGCCCGCAGCAGACCGAGGGCCATGTGGTCGTTGGCGCAGAACACCGCCGTGACCTCGGGGTCGGCGGCGATCCGTCGACCGAGTTCGTATCCGGTGCCGGCCGTCCAGTCGGCGCCGGCCAGCGGTTCGGTCACCGGAACGCCCCTCTTTTCCAGGGCGCTGCGCCATCCGGCCTCTCGCTCCTGCGCGTCGAGCCAGGAACGCGGCCCGACCAGGTGGTGCACCGTGCGATGGCCGAGGTCGAGCAGGTAGTTGGTGGCGAGCTCGGCGCCCGCTTCGTTGTCCACGGCGACCGAGGCCAGTTCGGTGTGGGTGCCACAGCCGACCGCGAGCAGGGGCACGTCCGGCGGTACGTTCGCCAGCGCGCCGACCGCGGCGGTCTGCGGCGCGATCACGACGATGCCCTCCACGCCCTGGCCCCGAAGCCGGTCGACGGCGTCCAGTACCGAACGCCGGTCGAGAGCGCCGACGGCGGCCACGGTGACGAAGTACTCGTGCTGCCTGGCCGCCTGTTCGATGCCGTAGAGCATGCAGGCCGGGCCATACAGCGTGGTGTTGAAGCTGATGACACCCAGGGTGCGGGTGCGGCGGGTCGCCAGGGTGCGGGCGGCGGCGTTGGGGCGGTAGCCGAGTTCGCGGACCGCGGCGAGCACCCTGTCCCTGGTGGCGGACCGCACGTTCGGGTGGTCATGGAGGACCCGCGAGACGGTCTGGTGCGAGACGCCCGCGAGCCGGGCCACGTCCGACATCACCGGTGCGCGTTCCGTGTCCACGATCCACCCCCTTCGTCGCTGCCATTGTTTCCGATGTTTCCGATCGGGTGCTCCTCCGAGTGAGAGTCGACCCGCTGCGGAGGAATTGTTAGCGCACACAATCCGCCGGGGTCAAGGCTTCCGAACGGCTCGTTCTCGGCGTACCGACGGAGCCACCAGAGCGCCAATGGCACGGTGACCAGCGGATTCGACCTCAGAAGGAGATCCACCGGGCCAAGCACGGATGCCGAAACAGACGGAGTTCACACCTACTGTTTCCACTTTCTTGACTGCTCAACAGAGTTGACCTGCTGTTCATCCCGGCGTAAAAAGACGGAGTCGCGAGACCGGGCGATCACCCCCACCGCCCCAGAACGCCACGTGCGCAACGCCCCGATGGAGACCACCCCTCTCACCTGCGGAATCACGCCCGGCGACACGGCTCGATCAGAGCAGCAAGCGCTCCGCCCATCTCGCCTCCCCTCTCCATCCCCAGACAGTTCGGATGAGCGGTGGCATCCGACAGCCTCGATTGTTAGCGCCCACAATTCCCTGCGCACGTGACGCCGGGCCGGCGAAGAACGCAAGACGGAAGAGGTTCACAGTGATAGTCAGACACCTGGCAGGTCTCCGCCTGAGGGTGGTGGGTGCGGTTCTCGCACTCGTCGCCGGCATTCTGGCCGCGACCATCGGCACCGCGGGCACGGCCCAGGCCGCCTCGTCCCTCCCGTGTGACGTCTACGCCGCCGCGGGCACGCCCTGTGTCGCCGCGCACAGCACCACGCGGGCGCTGCTCGCCTCGTACAGCGGAGCGCTCTACCAGGTCAAGCGCCTCTCCGACAACGCCACGACGAACATCGGGACGCTCAGCGCCGGCGGCTACGCCAACGCCGCGGCCCAGGACTCCTTCTGCTCCGGCACCGAGTGCGTCATCACCGAGATCTTCGACCAGAGCGGCAAGGGCAACCACCTCACCGTCGAGGGTCCGGGCGGCAACGGCGGGCAGGACGTCGGTGCCATCGCCAACGCCCTGCCCGTGACGGCCGGCGGCCACAAGGTCTACGGCGTCTCCGTCCAGGCGGGCGTCGGCTACCGCGACAACAGCACCAACGGCGTCGCCACCGGCAGCCAGCCGGAGGGCACCTACATGGTCACCAGCGGCCACCACGTCGACGGCAACTGCTGCTTCGACTACGGCAACGCCGAGACCAACAGCAAGGACACCGGCAACGGCCACATGGACGCCGTCAACTTCGGCACCGAGTGCTGGTTCTCGCCCTGCTCCGGCTCCGGCCCCTGGGTCATGGGCGACCTGGAGAACGGCCTGTTCGCCGGCGGCAACGGCACCAACAGCAACAACACGGGCAACTCCAGCGCGTTCGTCACGGCGCTGCTGAAGAACAACGGCACCAGCACCTACGCCATCAAGGACGGCAACGCCCAGTCGGGCTCCCTCAAGACCGACTACAACGGCAGCCTGCCGACCACCGGCGGCTACATCCCGATGTCCAAGGAGGGCGCCATCGTCCTGGGCACCGGTGGTGACGACAGCAACTGGTCCGACGGCTCGTTCTTCGAGGGCGTCATGACCGCGGGCTACCCGACCGACGCGGCGGACAACGCCGTGCAGTCCAACATCGTCTCGGTCGGCTACACCCAGGCCGCCCAGACCTTCCCGGTCACCGGCACCGCCTACCGGCTGACCAACACCAACAGCGGCAAGGTGCTGGACGCCCAGAACTGCGGGACGGCGAACGGCACAGCGGTGCAGCTGTGGGCCTCCCTGGGCAACACCTGCCAGCAGTGGAAGTTCGCCGGCGCGGGCAACGGCCACTACACCATCACCAACGTCAACAGCGGCACCGTCCTGGACGACAAGAACTGCGGCATCGGCAACGGCACCGCGACACAGCTCTGGGCGTCCCTGGGCAACACCTGCCAGCAGTGGGACGTCACCCCGGCCGGCGGCCACTACACGATCAGCAATGTCAACAGCGGAATGACGCTCGACGTGACCAACTGCGGCACCGCGAACGGCACGCTCGTCCGCCAGTGGGCCCAGCTGGACAACGCCTGCCAGCAGTGGGACATCGCCCCCTGACCCGACGACCCGCTCGCCGATGGTCCGCCGGCCTCTCCGACGGCGGACCATCGGCCCGTACCGGAGAGCGGTCGACGGACGGGCCTCCCGACTGCCCGCCCGGCTCCCTCCACAGCGGGCTCGCAGCGCACTGGTCCGCGGTCGGGCCCCTGGGCATCTGGCTGCCCGCACTGCCCGCGCACACACGGCTGCCGCCGGACGCGGTCGCCACGTGCCATGCGCAACGCGCAACGCGCCACGCGCCACGCGCCACGGCAGGGGCTCACCTCCCCTTTCCCCCCGGCTCATCCTCCTCTCCCCCGGCCACGCCCCACGCAGCTGTCCCTGTCCCGATGCATCCGCAGCAGTTGCCCGCCCCGATGCCATCCGCAGCAGTCGTCCCCGCCCCAATGAATCCGCAGCAGTCGTCCCCGCCCCGATGAACCGCAGCAGTTGCCCCTGTCCCGATGAATCCGTCTCGCAAAGGAACCCCCGCATGCCTTCACAAGCCGGACTCCCCCGCAGAACCGTCCTGACAGCCCTCGGCGCCGCCTCCCTGGCCGGGACGTTCGCCGCCGCCGCTCCGGCCCGGGCCGCCGAGCGCTCCGGTGTGGCCACGGACGCCACCGCCGCGGACCTCCCCGCCGCGGCCGCCCACTGGACCTTCGACGAGGGCTCCGGTACCGCCGCCGCCGACGCCTCCGGCAACGGTCACGCGGCGGCCCTCCAGGGCGCGGCCGGCTGGGACACCGGCAAGGTCGGCGCCCACAGCCTGAACCTCACGGCGGGCGGCGACGCCGCTGCCTCCGGGCCCGCGCTCGACACCTCCAAGGCGTTCTCGGTGGCCGCCTGGGTCAACCTCAGTCAGCTGGGCGGCTACCAGACCGCCGTCAGCATCGACGGCAAGGTGGTCAGCGCCTTCTACCTGGGGCTGCGGGACGACACCGGCACCTTCGCCTTCGCCCGGCTCGACTCGGACGCCACCCAGGGTGCCGCGGTGGCGGCCGCCGCCTCGGCCCCCACCACCGGCACCTGGACCCATCTGGTCGGCGTCAGCGACCCCTCGGCCGGCGTCACCCGCCTCTACGTCAACGGTGTACTGGAAGGCCAGGCCGACTACACCGCGGGCTGGGCCGGCACCGGCGACACCGCGATCGGCCGGGCGCTCTACGGCGGCGGACACGTCGACCAGTGGCACGGCCTGATCGACGACGTGTGGATGTTCCCGACCGCCCTCACCTCCGACCAGGTCGCCACGCTGGCAGGGGTGCCGGTGGAGTCCACGACACCCCTGCTGAGCGTGGACGTGGCCCACCCCGCGCACGCCGTGTCCCCCATCCTTCCCGGCCTGATGTTCGAGGACATCAACCACTCCGGCGAGGGCGGCATCTACGCCGAACTGGTGCAGAACCGCTCGATGATGGCCAGCGACACCTCACCTGTGCACTGGTCCGCGGTCGGCGGTACAACCCTCGCGCTCGACACCACCACGCCCCTCAACGACGTCCTCACCCGTTCCCTCAAGGTCGTACTGCCGACCGGTACCGGACCGGGCAACCGGGCCGGGGTGGCCAACGACGGATTCTGGGGCATTCCCGTGCGCCCCCGAACCACCTACACCGCCCGCCTCTTCGCCAAAGCGTCGCGTCGGATCGGCCCCCTCACGGTGGCCATCGAGTCGGCGGACGGCGCGACGGTGTACGCGTCCGCCCATGTGCCCCACATCGGCACCGCGTTCCCCGGCCGCCCCTTCGAACTGACCCTGCGCACCGGTTCGGGCGCCCCCGTGACCGGCGACGCGAGGCTGACCGTCACCACGGCCGACCCCACCGCCTCGGGCGAGACGCTCTGGCTCCAGCACGTCTCCCTCTTCCCGCCCACCTACAACAACCGCCCCAACGGCCTGCGCATCGACCTGATGGAGAAGCTGGTCGCCCTGAAGCCGAAGTTCCTGCGCTTCCCCGGCGGAAACTTCCTGGAGGGCAACACGATCGCGACCCGCTTCAACTGGAAGAACACCATCGGCCCCGTCTGGGAGCGCCCCGGCCACATGGACGACGCCTGGGGCTACTGGTCCACGGACGGCCTCGGACTCCTCGAATACCTGCAATGGGTCGAGGACATGCACGCCCAGCCGGTCCTCGCCGTGTTCGCCGGCTACACGCTGAAGGGCGAACACGTCACCGGCGACGCCCTCAAGCCGTACATCCAGGACGCCCTCGACGAGATCGAGTACGTCACCGGTCCCGTGACCAGCACCTGGGGCGCGAAGCGCGCGGCCGACGGCCACCCGAAGCCGTTCCCGCTGGAGTTCGTGGAGATCGGCAACGAGGACTGGTTCGACTCCTCGGGCTCCTACGACGCCCGGTTCACGGCCTTCCACGACGCCATCAAGGCGAAGTACCCGCACCTGAAGCTGATCGCCACGACGACGGTGACGAGCCGCACGCCGGACCTGATCGACGAGCACTACTACCTCGCACCGTCCGCTGCCCAGGCCGCCACCCACAAGTACGACAACCGGGACCGCGCTTCGACCAAGGTCTTCGTCGGGGAATGGGCCGCGCAGGAGGGCCGCCCCACACCCGACCTCAACGCCGCACTCGGCGACGCCGCCTGGCTTGCCGGCCTGATCCGCAACTCGGACCAGGTCCTGATGGAGTGCTACGCCCCGCTCTTCTCCCACGTCAAGAACAACGTGTGGGCCACCAACCTGATCGCCTACGACAACGTCACCAGCTACGTCTCGCCCAGCTACTGGGCGCAGCACATGCTGACGAGCAAGCTGGGCAACACGGTGCTGCCGGCCACCGCACGCGCGCTGCCCGCCGTGGCCACGGTCGCCACCCGGGCCGGAAACCGTCTCTACCTCGCGGTGGTCAACTCCGGGACGGAGAAGGCGACCGTGCCGATCGAGCTGAAGGGCCTGCCGAAGGGCGTCAGGAAGAACGCCACGGCCACCGTCCTGACGGGCCCTTCACGCACCACCACCAACACCCTCGCCTCCCCCGACACCCTCGCACCCAGGACCAGCACGGTCACGGGCGCGGCGGCGAGATTCACCAGCACTGTGCCGGCGCTCTCCGTCACGGTCCTGGAACTGACCCTGGCCTGACACCGCGCGGGCGTCCGCGTCCCCTGTGGGACGCGGACGCCCTACGAGCACACCCGGTCAGCGCCCCGGCCGTCCCTCCAGCACACGGGTGCCTGGCGCGCAGCTCTCGCTGAGTTCGTCGAGTTCGGCCGCGGGCAGCCGCCGGGCGGAACCGCGGCGACTGTGGTCGAGCAGTTCACATGCAGCGAGCAGCCACTCGGGCCGGGGCGCGACGCCGATGAAGTCGGCCAGGCGGGTCAACTCCTCGTCCGTACGGTCCAGGAGGTTCTCGTACGAGAGCGTGCTGCGCTGGTCGGAGGGCAACTCACCGAGGAACCGCGTGCCCTCGGTGACGAGCTCCGACCACAGCGAGCCGAACGTCCGCAGAGGGATGTCCCGATCGCGCACGAGGGCAGGATCGAAGCGCTCGTCGAGCAGCGGGGCCAGGTCCGCGGGCAGCGCACGCACACGCTCGGGCGTAAGGTCACCCAAACTGTCGACGCGGGCTTGTGCCTTGATCTCGCGCAGCAGTGAGATGGTGCGGTACCCGGGATGGCGGCTCATGGACAGGGCACAGTCCGGCCCGTCCCTGAACATGTGCACGAACCTCGCGTGCGGGAACGCAGTCCGAAGTCCTGGCGCCCAGCCGGTCGAGTACCCGGACCGCTCCACGACGGCGGTCCGCCCGAACCGCGCGCACAGCAGGCCGAACAGTGCCCGGTGGTGCTCGGCAGCGACCCGTTCGGGCCACCGGACCACCGCCGCACCGAGTTCGTCGAGAAGCCCGTCCGGGTCGTCCGTGAGGTGGGGTAGCACCATGAGGGAGAGCGCGGGGATGCCCGTTGGCTCCGCGGTGTATCTCCCGGGCCGACGCGTGTAGAGGAACTCCGGCAACGGCAGCCCACTACGGATCATCCGCTCGAAGTGCGGGGCGGGCCTGAAGAGCGTCTGCCAGAACTCCTCACCGGTCAACTCCCCTTTCGGGAAGGCCGCGTCGCCCACCGAGGCCATGAACTCGTTGAGACTCAGTACGTCCGGGTGGGCGTTGAGGATGCGTGACAGCGCGGTCGAGCCGCTGCGGCCGGTGCCGATGACGAAGGTCAAGGAACGCATGGTCACCTTCCGGGTGGTCCGCCGATCCTCGGGGGCCGTTCACGTATGTGCGTGCCGTCCAACTCGGTAACGACGCCACTTTACGGTGCAACGGGGTGCCTGCCTGCTGGGGCTCCCACGGCCGACTGCAGGCCGCAAGGCCTACACCGGTCTCGCCCCCCTGGTCCGGCCAAGTCGTAAGACGGACTCGACGGCCTGCGTGACACTGTGAGACAGGCGCTCTCGATCGTGCGGCAGACCCACATGACATGTCTTCGACCGCTCGGCGACCGTGTGGTCACGGGTGGGCACGAGGGTACCGTCCACGATCAGCACGGTGCCCTTGGAAAACCGGCGCCGCGGCTGCAGGGACATGAGCGGGCCGAGGTGATCGATGATCCGGCCTGCCGCAGACTTCGAAATACCGAACAGCAGGGCCAGCTGGCACATTGTCAGGTTCGTGCGCCAGTAGCACACCACCTGTTCCAGTCCACCCCCTTTGGAGCCGGAGATGTCCTCGAGTACGAAAGGCGACAACAGCAGCGCAGCCGCCGCAGCGGCGACCAGCCCAAGAGCTCTGCCCACCCGGCGAGCCACTGATACCGCAGCCACAGACCGATGACGAGCGATCAGATAAATCACCCCAGGCGAGCCTGCCCCAGTGACTAGGCCGAGCCAGGAGGAAGCCTACGTGCAGCCGTCATGCTCGGTATCGTCCGCCTGCACAAGATCACCGTCGCGCCGGAGGACCGCCGCCACACCGACCGAAGATCGTTTACGGGCAACCCTAAGCCACGACAAGATCATCTCCGAAGGGGCCGGGCGCACTGCGCCGCTCCACGGCGCATGATGTACCAACCGTGGCTGTCGGCGGACCACTTCAGACCCAGACGTTCAACTTACAGAACCCCCGATGCGCCTCGTGGCCGGCCAGGCGGCCTGATCTACTGGTTGCAGCCGATCCCGCAGGGCCCCGTTGCATCACGGATGTGTGTGAGCCCTTGGCGCGGCATCGGCCCCGCAGGAGGAACCCATGTCCACACCACAGGATCAGGATGGGGTGGCTTCGTCCGGGCGGCGCGCACAGCGGACGCGCCGAAGAACGGACGACGGGATCTGGATGCCGATCACCGTCCCAGCGCCACCCCGACGCGGCCGCAGCCCTGGAACGCCACATCACATGGATGCGCCGGACCGGACTCCTGGCCGGCGAAACGACCGTCGAGCACTACCGCAGCTGGCACCCCGAAGACGTCGCCGCCCGCTGGTTTCACGCCTGCGGCAGCCCGGACCTGGACCTGGGATGCAGCTTCGTGGGCTGGTTCTGCACCTTCGACGACCAATTCGACAGCACGCTGGGCCACGACCCGCAAGCAGTCGAGGCCCACATCGCCACCCTGCACGAACTGCTGTACTCGCCCCCGTTATGTTTTCTGCGGTCCTGCAATGGGACCGCTGGCCTCCGGGCCCGGCATGGCTGTTCCCCCCTGTCGAAGGGATGACCTGGGGGGTGGTGCCACCGGGCCCGAGAGGCGCCGTT
>NZ_JAJSBI010000040.1:0-9285 GCF_021261325.1 Streptomyces guryensis
CTTGACCTCAATGCGATCTGGACGGCTTCCTCACGGAACTCCGGCGAGTACTTACTGGGTGGCGCCACTTCTTCCTCGTTTCCTTGTCCAAGACAACCCTATTGGGTGCCTGTCCGGAAACTTCGTGGCCCCTCAGGTCGACGAGGTGCTGGTGGTAGTCGCCACCGTCCAATCTGTCGAGGTGCTGGACGGGAGCACACGGCTGCCAACCTTCGCGGTGCCGTACCAGTTTCTCTTCGTGATCCTTCACCTGTTCCGCGAGTCATGGTTCGAAAGGACGGTTAGAGCAGGTGCCGACACCCTCTACAAATACGCGGACGTGCTCCGTCTGTGGTTCAGGCACACAGAGGTTCTCGTTGCCGAGGTAGGGCAGTTAACCGAATGCTTCGGTATCGCGGATCCCGTCATCTGGGTGCTGGGGCACACCGATCGGATCTTTTCGACCGGAATCGTCGAGGCCCTGGGATTGGCCAGCCGGGTGGACGAGGACTGGTTGTTCAGCGCCCGGGCCTCAGGCGGAGCGCCACTCAGATGGCGGGGCTCCATGCGACAGAGACTGCACGCACGTGACCGGGCGGAGCTCCTCGACGGTGCTGTTTCTCGGGCTACTGAGCTTGAACTCGGGTCGTGGTAGACGCTGACAGGGCTTGGTTCTCGCGGTACGCCGTTGTCCTGAGGTACGCGCAGGGCGGGGGTCTGTCGGACGAACGTCGGCAGTTCCGTGAGGGGATCCGGATGACGGCGGACGAGGGGTTCGACCGAGGCGAGCCCAGCTCGGTGATCGCAAAGGAGTTACGGGTCAGCGTCCGGTAGGTGCAGCGGTGGCGGCGAGCCTGGGACAAGGGTGGCCCGCGCGCTCTGCGGTCGGCCGGCTCGGCGTCGCCGCCGAGGTTGAGCGAGGCCCAGTTCGTGCAGCTGGAGGCGGAGTTGGCCAAGGGGCCCGGTCGCGCACGGCTGGCCGGATCAGCGGTGGAACGCTCTCGAGGGTCAAGACCGTGATCGGCCGTCGGTTTCACAAGAGCTACACCCTGCAAGGGGTCCGCAAGCTGCTGATCCGGCACGGCTTCTCCTGCCAGGTGCCGGCCACCGCCTCATCGTCCCGCTCGATGGTCCGGCGGGCGGGCTGCTGACACGACCAACCGTGCCGCCGCAACAACTCCCACATACCGCGGATCGACAACAACACCCCAGGTTGGTCCGCGATCAGCAGCTGCACGCGCGAGAGCGTCCATCGCTCATCCGCCCAGCCCACAGCCATCGCTCCGTCCAGCAGCAGCGGCTCGAGCACGGCGAAGTCCATGTCGCCGACCTTCGGTCGCTTCGCCGGACCCGACGTGCCCAGCGCCCCGCTTCCGCCCTCCCGCCAACACCGCCGCCAGCGCTCCACCGACCGGACACTGACACGTAGTTGCTTGGCGATCATGACCTGCCCGGGCTTCGCCGTCGGCCAGGGCCGGTGCGTGAACGCGGGAACTGCCGGTGGTGCATGGGCCGCGTCGAATGGGCCACGTCGACTCGGCCTCCCGGTGCGTGTACTGCCTGCGCCAGATGGAGCCTTCACAGCCCGAGGCGTGACGACAGCGTCACGCCGTCGTTGAACATTACGACTCCATACACCGGGCCCCGGGGAGGTCGTCTCCCCCGGGGCCCGTGGTGTGTCCGTCCGGCGTCACGGGAACGCGAGGGGCTGTGCCGACTGCGGTGCAGCCCCCGGTCATCGCCTCCAGGAGCCCTGGGGGTCACGCTCGGGCATGTGGCTGGGATGGGCGAGTTGGCCGGTCGCAGCCTGGGCGAGCCAGGCGGCCCACCGGCTGATGAGCTCGTCCAGGTCCCCGATGACGAGCCGGGTGAAGGGCCACGCCACCTGGTGCATGTACATCCCCGGGCCGACGGCGGCGCATGATTCGTGGTGAGGGTCGAGCGCGAAGGGCGCCGTGGTTCCCACGACGGTGCGCAGCGGGGTGTCCATGAAGGCGGTCTCGAACCACTGGTACTGGTCTTCCGCCTGTGCGTCGGCGTAGCAGAGGGAGTGGCTGCGGCCCTCGTATCCGTAGTGGTTGGCGGGGACCTTCAGGGAGAGGGTCGCGGACGTGATGACATCGAACGGTGCCGGCGTGGAGGTGGTGCGCCAGATCTCGGGCGCGGTCACTCTCGGTCCGCCCAGCGTCAGCTGGGCGTCGTTGATCCGGACGGTCCAGCCTGCCTGATTGCCCTTGCGGACCTCCGCGCTCGGGGCGGCGTTCGTGAGGAGGCTCGTGTTCAGCGTGCTCATGGACGATGCAGTCGATGACGGCCTGCGGGCCGAATCACCGGTGAAGAAGAAGTCTGGAAAGTGCCATCTCCCACTGCTCTCCCATTCGATCTTGAAGAGTAGTGGAAACAGCAGGTCAAAGCCGCTCAGGACCTCGACGCTCGAAGTGGTTCATGAAGTTCATCTCGACCAGGAGCTTCATGCCCTTCGTCTGGTACCGCATCGCGCTGGGCATCGTCATCATCGCCCTGGTCAGCGCGGGCGTACTGAGCCCGCACGCGGCGGAGTCGGCGGGCTGACCAGGCCCTGCCTCTCCGGCGGGCCCGCGGACTTCAACGCTCCGCCGCGGTACGGAAGTTGCAGCTCCGAGCGGCCCCGCGAAAATCCGTGACCAATGACATACGGCATGGGTAGCCGTCCGGTAGCGCAGTGTCAGTGCTTGCCCCTAGGCTTGTGCGCATGTCCCCCCATTCCTTAACCCCTGGTTCCGTGCGTTCTGCCGCCGAGGTCAACGAGCAGATCCGTGCGCTGTGGATGCGCGCGGGCGGTTCCCTGTCGGCTCAGGAGCGCGCGGAGTACGAGCTGTTGGTGGTCGAGTGGGCGGCAGCGATCCAGAGCGACGTCATCGAGGCGGCCTGAAGGGCGGACGTCAGCCGACGGCGTCCATGAAGCCCAGCATCCGGCGGTTGACCTCGTCCGCATGGTCGATCTGCGGTCCCTGACCGGTACTTGAGACGATCTCGGCCCGGGCGCCCGGCACCAGGCGCGGCACCCGCTCCACCTGCCGCCGCGGGTGCACCAGCAGGCTTCGCCTGCCGAGCACCAGATAGAGCGGGGTGCGCACGGTGGACAGTCCGGCGTCGGACAGCGGCAGCGGAGCCTGGCGCCGGATGCGATAGGCGCGGACGGCCAGCCTGATCATCGAGCGCAGTTCCGGCATGATCAGCACCGGCTGCTCCAGCCGGCGCGCGAGGCGCGGGCGCAGGGCCTTGGGGGCGAAGGTCGCGAACAGGCTCGCGAAGATCCAGACGAAGAAGCGCAGTCCGAACTTCTCCAGGCCGCCGGGTTCGAGCAGGGTGACCGAGGCGAGGCGATCGGGCCTGAGGTGCGCCTGGTTCAGGGCGAGCCAGCCGCCGTACGAGGAACCCGACGAGGTGGACGCGGTCGAGGCCGAGTCCGGCGAGTGTCTCGTCGAGCCACTGCGCGGCGCGTTCCGGAGGTTCGGGCAGCGGGTCGCCACCCGGGTCTCCGCGGCGGGAGACGGCCCTGGCCCGCGCGCGACGGCAGAGGCGCTGTTGATGACAGCACTGCCGACCGACGAGGAGAGCCGCACCTTCCACCTTCTCTGCACCTCGTACGCGGTGCTGGCAGTGACCGGCGAGGCCCTTGCCGCCCAGCCCTTCGTCAAGGACCCCGACGCCGCCGAGGAGGCCCTGACCACCCTCCTCCGGCAAGCCGGGGAGGCGGGCCTCCTGCGCCCCGGCGTGGACGCGCGGATGGAGGCGGTCAGCCTGCTCGCCCTGTCCGCGGGGCTCGGCACGAGCGTCCTCGTCGGCCGGCGCAGTCCCAAGGCGGCCGCGGAGGTCCTGCACCACCACCTGGACCGGATCTTCCAGGGCACGAACCGTTGACCACGGTTCGCCGCGGTGTTCCCGCCTCACACCGCTGGGGCGACCTGCTCTTTGACGAGTTGGTACGACCGCAGACGGTCGGCCGGCGCATAGATGGGCGTCACCAGCATGAGTTCGTCCGCGCGGGTCACCTCCACCAGGGCCGTCAGCTGCTTCGCGACGATGTCGGGCGAGCCGTGGGCCTGTTGGACGCGGAAGCCCGTCACAGCCCGCTCCTCCTCGGTGGTGAACGAGTGGGCGGCAGCCTCTTCGGGAGTCGGGAAGGGGATGTCGCCCCGCCCCTTGAGGAGGCCGGCCTTGACGACATCCATCGGGCCGGCCAGCCAGGCCGCCTCCTGCTGTGTCTCGGCGCAGACCGTTTCCACGCAGACCAGCACGCGGGGGCGTGCGCACCAGCGGGATGGGGAGAAACGCGCCCGGTAGTGATCGAGCGCGGCGAGGGTGTTGTCCGGGCGGATGTGATGGGCGAAGGCGATCGGCAGTCCGAGTTCCGCGGCGAGCGCCGCACCGGCCGTACTCGACGCAAGCAGCCACGGCTCCGGCAGCGGGTCGAGCGCGACCTCGTCCACCAGGAAACGCAGGGTGGCCGACACGTCGTCCCGGTACTCGTCGTCCGTCGTCGGCCCGGCCCCGCGCCGCAGGGCCCGCGCCGTCGGTTCGTCGAACGTGCCCGGGCCGCGGCCGATACCCAGGTCGATCCGGCCCGAGTGCAGTGCGGCCAGCGTGCCGAACTGCTCCGCCAGCATGATCGGGGCGTGGTTCGGGGCGAGCACGCCCCCGGAGCCGAGCCGTATGGACGACGTCAGCGCGGCCGCGTGCGCGGTCAGGACAACGGGCGGAAACGCTCCGATGGCCGGGGAGTGGTGGTGCTCGGCGTACCAGAGCCGGACGTAGCCGAGCTCCTCGATGTGCCGGGCGCACTCGGCGGTATCCCGTAACGTGTCCGCGGCCCTGGCGCCCGACTGGACCATGGCCACTTCGAGCGCGCCGATCGGAATGGTGATCATCCGGTCAGTATAGGAATCGCCCGAGGCCGAACGACGGGCGCTGACAACGAACTTGTGTCGTCGCCGCGCACCCCCTTGGCCCGGCCCGTCCCATGCCCAACACTGAGCCGATGACGCAGCGTGTGGAGCTCGCGACCGTGATGGACCGGCTGGCCGTCGACGAAGTGGTCACCGACTACGCAGCCGCCGTGGACGACGGCGACTGGAAGGCGTACCGGGGGCTGTTCACACCCGACGGGCGCGCGGACTACCGCTCGGCCGGTGGCATCGAGGGGGGTGTGGGCCAGGTCGCCGCCTGGCTTGCCGAGAGCATGCTGCTCTTCCCGATGCGGCAGCATCTCATCGTCAATCGCCGGGTGCGGTTCGGAACGCTGGAGCAGGACGTCGGCGACACCGCGCGGGTACGGGCCGACTACGTCAATCCGATGCGGTTCGCGGCCGACGGCGGAGGACCGGCCGCTCCCGACTTCGTGTGCGGCGGCCGTTATGCCTTCGGGCTGCTGCGGACCCACGACGGCTGGCGGCTGCGCGAGGTCGTCGTGGAGGAGAAGTGGCGGCGCCTCCCCGAGCCGCATGTCGCCCCTGTGGCCGAGTGATCCGGCGGCCCTCTGTCCCCGATCACCGAAAGAACGCACACTGGAGCCACCGCCGGGTAGGGAGGCGCCTATGAAGACCTTTGGTCAATGGCTCGCCTCCCCATGGCGGCGCTCGGCGATCGCCGCGCTGGCGGGCGCCCTGCCCGTGTTCACGTTCCCCGCCCCCTCGCTGTGGTGGTTCGCCTACGTGGCGCTGGTCCCCTGGATCGTGCTGGTCCGCTCCGCGCCCACCGGGAAACGGGCGGCCTACGACGGCTGGTGCGGCGGGTTCGGCTACATGGTGGCCGTACACCACTGGCTTCTGCCGAGCCTGAACGTGTTCATCTTCATCATCGCCGCGCTGCTTGGCGCGCTGTGGGCGCCCTGGGGCTGGCTGGTGCGGCGTTTCCTGGGCGGGGCGCCCGGGCCGGGGCGCGGCCTGGCCGCGCTCCTCGTGCTGCCGTCGGCCTGGCTGATGGCCGAGCTCGTGCGCTCCTGGCAGGGGCTGGGCGGCCCCTGGGGCATGCTCGGCTCCAGTCAGTGGCAGGTGGAGCCCGCGCTGCGGCTCGCCTCGGTCGGCGGGGTGTGGCTGCTGAGCTTCCTGCTGGTGGCCGTCAATGTGGCTGTCGCCGGGGTGGTGGTGCCGCGGGTCAGTGGCATGTCACATACCACTGTGGTCTGGGTTCCGGCCATGGCGGGACTGGTCGCGACCGCCGCCGCCACCTCGGCGGCCTGGGTGTGGTCACCGCGTCCGGACGTGGACGGCCAGACGCGGATCGCCGTCGTGCAGCCGGGCGTCATCGACGGCGCCGGCAGCGCCGACAAGCGCTTCGACCGCGAGGAACAGCTCACCCGGCAGCTCGCCGGGCAGCACCCGAACCTGATCGTGTGGGGCGAGAGCAGCGTCGGATTCGACCTCGGTGAACGGCCCGACCTCGCGAAGCGGATCGCGGCCCTCTCGCGCGAGACGGGGTCCGACATCCTGGTCAACGTGGACGCCCGGCGCTCCGAAAGGCCCGGCATCTACAAGAGTTCGGTGCTCGTCGGCCCGGACGGGCTGACCGGCGACCGCTACGACAAGATGCGGCTCGTGCCCTTCGGCGAGTACGTCCCCTTCCGCTCGGTACTGGGCTGGGCCACCTCCGTCGGCAAGGCAGCCGGCGAGGACCGCAGGCGCGGCTCGGAACAGGTCGTGATGAACGTTGGGCACGGGCTGAGCATCGGACCGATGGTCTGCTTCGAGTCCGCGTTCCCCGACATGAGCCGTCATCTGGCCCAGGACGGCGCCGAGGTGCTGATAGCGCAGTCCGCGACGTCGACGTTCCAGCAGAGCTGGGCCCCCGAGCAGCATGCCTCCCTCGCCGCGCTGCGCGCCGCGGAGACGGGGCGTCCGATGGTGCACGCGACGCTGACGGGGGTGTCGGCCGTGTACGGGGCGAGCGGGCAGCGCCTGGGCTCCTGGCTCGGCACGGGCTCCAGCTCGGCAGTGGTATATGACATTCCACTGGTCCACGGCACCACCCCCTACGTCCGCTACGGCGACTGGCCGGTACACGCCGCGCTCCTGATCCTCACCGTGTGGTGCGCGGCCGAGGGCGTACGGGCGGTCCGGCTCAGGCGGCCCGGTCCTCAACCGCACGTACCACCCGTTCGCACAGTTCGTGAGTCGCCAGTGCGTCCCGGGCGCTGAGCACCTTCCCCGCCCTGACGGCGTCGAGGAAGGCCAGCACCGCCTGTTCGATACCACGCTGACGGGCCACCGGCACCCAGTCGCCGCGCCGCCGCAGGGTCGGCTGGCCCTTGTGGTCGATCACCTCGGCAAGATTGAGGACCTGCCGCTTTGTGTCCTGCCCGGACACCTCGAGGATCTCCTCCGCCGAACCGCTGAGCCGGTTCATCACGCCCAGCGCGGTGAACCCGTCCCCGGCCAGCTGCAGCACGACATGGTGCAGCAGACCGTCCTCCACACGCGCGCGTACCGTCACGTCGTCGACGGGCCCCGGCACCAGGAAGCGCAGCGTGTCCACGACGTGGATGAAGTCGTCGAGGATCATCGGGCGCGGCTCCTCCGGCAGCCCGATGCGGTTCTTCTGCATGAGGATCAGCTCACGCGGGTGCTCGGCGCACTGCGTGTACCCGGGTGCGAAGCGCCGGTTGAAGCCGACCGCGAGCGAGACGTCGTGCTCCTCGGCGAGCGCCACCAGCCGCTCGGAGTCGGCGAGTTCGTAGGCGAGGGGCTTGTCGACGTAGGTCGGCACGCCCGCCTCAAGGAGCCGGGTCACGATCTCCGGGTGCGTGAGGGTGGGCGTGTGCACGAAGGCGGCGTCGAGGTCCTGGCCGAGCAGGGCGTCCAGGGTGACGTGCCGGTGATCCGCGGGGAGGTGGAGACTGTCGCCGACCCGGTCGAGCGTCGCCGGCGTACGCGTCTGCAGGTGCAGTTCGGTCCCGGGGAGGCCACCGAGCACCGGAAGATAGGCCTTCTGCGCGATGTCGCCGAGTCCGATGCAGCCGACCTTCACGGGGTGGTCTCCTCTAGCGGTTGCCTGCCGGGTCCTGCCGGAAGCATACGGCTGCCGTGGCGGCGGCCGGCCTGCAACGGAATCGAAGCCGCGCAGGAGGTGGACTGACACCACCTGTACCCGGCCGGTAGCCGGCGGCTGAAAACTCGTGGTCTGTTCGGATCCCGCTGGGAAAGGATGCGGTCATGACGAACGAACGCCGTGAACCCGCGACCACCGCCGACGAACGCACCATGTTGGAGGGCTGGCTGGACTACCACCGGCAGACCCTGGCCTGGAAGTGCGAGGGCCTGACCGACGAGCAGCTCAGGACCGCCGCCGTGGAGCCGTCCACGCTGTCCCTGATGGGGTTGGTGCGGCACATGGCCGAGGTCGAGCGCTCCTGGTACCGCCGGGTCCTCACGGACGAGGAAGCGGGTCCGGTCTACTACAGCGACGAGGACCGGGACGGCGAGTTCCGTCTCACCGAGGCGGACACCTGGGCGGAGGCGTACGCCACCTGGCAGGCCGAGATCGAGGTCGCGCGGCGCAACGCGGCCCGCTTCGCCCTGGACGACACCTCCGAGGGCAAGCACCGTCGCACCGGCGAGCGCTTCAACCTGCGCTGGATCCACACCCACATGATCGAGGAGTACGCCCGCCACAACGGCCACGCCGACCTGATCCGCGAACGCATCGACGGCGCCACGGGCGACTGACGTCACCCGCGGTGCCCGCCCGGCCCCCCGTACGGGGCGGGAGATCACCCGCGCGGGGCATCCTTCGCTCATACGGTGCCACCGGCACCGCCGGGCCCGACATCGTTGCGCAGGTGCATCGAACGACGACCACCGCAACGCTCCTGGTCACCGTGGCCGTCTCGGCCCTCGCCGGCTGTGTGACGATCGAGCGCCCGCCCGTCTCCGGCCCGCCGCCGGCACCGTCCCCGCCGTCGGCGCCGTACCCCGACGACGACGGGAATCCGCAGATCGTGCAGGCGCCGGTCCATGAGGCGCCGGAGGGGGTCGGCCCGTCCCGGCGGCCGGAGCCCGAGCCGCCGGAGCGACACGGTCCGCCGGCCGAACCGCCGGCGCCGCAGCACTCGCGTCCGCGGCCCCGTCCTCACGAGGCGCACCGCGGGTCCGGGCACCATGGGCGGCCCCGCGTCGAGGTCCCGGACGTGTCCGAGCCGGTCCCGAAGAACACGAAGAACACGGACGTGTGCGCCCTGGGCCGACAGTACGGGGGCTGGCAGGCGGACAGTCCGGAGTCGGTCATCTGCAAGCAGGCGTACGGGAGTTGAGGTGCTCATCTGCAAGCAGG
>NZ_JAJSBI010000040.1:9385-78310 GCF_021261325.1 Streptomyces guryensis
CGTACCGGAGTCGAGGTGCTCATCTGCAAGCAGGCGTACCGGAGTCGAGGTGCTCATCTGCAAGCAGGCGTACCGGAGTCGAGGTGCTCATCTGCAAGCAGGCGTACCGGAGTCGAGGTGCTCATCTGCAAGCAGGCGTACCGGAGTCGAGGTGCTCCCAGCCGCTCCGGACCGGCCCTACGGCCGCTGCCGGGGCGGCCCCCACCGTCCGTCGCCGTCCGGGCTCTCCTCCCCCAGCCGCAGTTCGAGCCGCCCGATGGCCGCCCGCACCCCGTCCCCATAGCTGTCGTCCGCCAGCGCCCCGGCCGCGCGACGGGCCTGGCGCAGATGGGTGCGTGCGGCGCCGCTGCGGTCGAGCTTCACATAGTCGGCCGCCAGGTTCAGATGCAGCGAGGGGTAGAGGGCACGCACGGCGAGCGTTCCCTCGTGTTCGGCGAGGCGGTCGTCCGTGAGTTCCTCGGCTGCGGTCAACGCCCGCAGGTCCCATGCCAGTTCGTCCGCGGGGTCGTCCTGGGTGTCGGCCATGTAGTGGGCCAGGGTGCAGCGGTGCAGCGCGTCGCCGTCCTCGCCGATCTCCGCCCACAGCCGGAGGAAGCGGTGCCGGGCCTCCTCGCGGTCGCCCGCGTGATGCAGCATGACGACCTGACCGATCCGCGTCATCACGGCGTCCTGTGCCGCCTGCTCCTGCCCGTTGGCCACGGCGTCCTCCCGGCTGGTCGGCTGTTCCTGATCGACGCTAACCGCCGCCCGCGGCAATCCCTGGCAGGCGGCACCGGGCCGATTCGGTGGGGAACCGGCCCGGCGGTGGTCAGCCCAGGTCCGGGACGGTCCAGTCGATCGGCTGGTGGCCCTGGAGGGCGACGGCCTGGTTGATCTGAGTGAAGGGGCGGGAGCCGAAGAACTTCTTCGCGGACAGCGGGGAGGGGTGGGCGCCCTTGACCACCACGTGCCGGGTCTCGTCGATCAGCGGGAGCTTCTTCTGCGCGTAGTTGCCCCACAGCACGAAGACCGCCGGGTCGGGGCGGTCGGCCACCGCGCGGATCACCGCGTCGGTGAACTTCTCCCAGCCGCGGCCCTTGTGCGAGTTGGCCTCGCCGCCGCGCACGGTGAGCACCGCGTTGAGCAGCAGCACACCCTGCCGGGCCCACGGCATCAGATAGCCGTTGTCCGGGACGGGCAGGCCGAGCTCCTCCTTCATCTCCTTGTAGATGTTGCGGAGCGACGGCGGGGTCCGGACGCCCGGACGGACCGAGAAGCACAGTCCGTGTCCCTGTCCCTCGCCGTGGTACGGGTCCTGGCCGAGGACGAGGACCTTCACCTGGTCGTAAGGGGTGGCGTCCAGCGCGGCGAAGACCTCCTCGCGCGGCGGGTACACCGGACCCTTCGCCCGCTCCGCCTCGACGAACTCGGTGAGCTCCTTGAAGTAGGGCTGCTGCAGCTCGTCGCCCAGGACCCCGCGCCAGGACTCGGGCAGCATGGCGATGTCGGTCACGTCAACTTCCTTACGATGTGCGGTAGACCGGGTGCGGTCGCTTCCAGGTTCAGAACCTACAGGCGACCACTGACAAGGACCCCGCACCGCCCGAAGTGCACCGTCTACCAGCTGGTCTTGCGGGACAGCTCCCCCATCAGCATGATCGTCGACGGGTCCAGGGCCTGCTCCGCGCCGGAGATGTCGTCGCTCGCCGCGACGTACTGCTTGCCCTGCCACAGCGGCAGCAGCCGTGCGTCGTTCACCAGGATCTGCTGGGCCTGCTCGAAGTCCGAGACCACGTTGGCGCGGTCGCTCTCGCTGCGGGAGCGGGGCAGCAGCTTCCCGGTGATCTCGGGCGCCGGATAGGGCGTGCCGAGCGCGTTCTGGTTGCCGACGAACGGCGCGATGAAGTTGTCGGGGTCCGGGAAGTCGGGGAACCAGCCGCGTCCGAACACCGGGTACTCGCCGTTCTGGTAGCCCTTCACGTAGGTCTTCCAGGGGCGGCTCTTCAGGGTGATCGTGAACAGGCCGGAGTCCTCCAGCTGCTGCTTGATCTCGGCGAACTCCAGCTTGGTGGAGGAGCCGTAGCGGTCGGTGGTGTACCAGAGGGTGAGCGGGACGCGCCGGGTGATGCCGGCGTCGGCGAGGATCTTGCGGGCCTTGGAGGTGCTGGGGTTGCCGAAGTCGTCGAAGAAGTCGGTGGTGTGCCCGGTCAGGCCCTTGGGGACCATCGAGTACAGCGGTTCGACGGTGTCCTTGTAGACCTTGTGCGCGATCGCGCCGCGGTCGATGAGCTGGGCGATCGCCTTGCGGACGGGGAGCT
Source organism: Streptomyces guryensis (assembly GCF_021261325.1). Classification (GTDB taxonomy): domain Bacteria; phylum Actinomycetota; class Actinomycetes; order Streptomycetales; family Streptomycetaceae; genus Streptomyces; species Streptomyces guryensis. Next base: position 11,683 of record NZ_JAJSBI010000040.1, read on the forward strand.
TCGCGGCCCAGGGGTCCTTCGGGTTGAACACCAGGTAGTTGATCTCGATGCCGGAGCCCTCTATGAGCTGCAGGTTTCCGCTCGCGTCATGGCGCTGGAGGTCGACGATGTCGTTCGCGTTGAGGCCGCGGAAGGCGACGTCGACCTGCTTGTCCTTGAGCGCGGTGACCATGGTGGACGAGTCCTGGAAGTACCGGATGGTCACCGCGTCGTTATTGCGCTGGGCATAGCCCTTGTAGTTGTCGTTCTTGACGAGTTCGGCCTTCTTGCCGTCCTCGTACGACTGGAGTGTGTACGGCCCGGAGCCGTCGATGCTGTCGCCCTTGCGCAGGGATCTCGCCGGGTACTCCGCGGGGTCGACGATCGACATGGCGGGCGTCGCGAGCACGAACGGGAAGGTGGCGTCGGGCTTGTTGAGGTGGAAGACGATCTCCCGGTCGCCGAGTGCCTGCACCCGGGCCAGGCTGCCGAGCAGGCCGGCGGGCCCGCCGTTGACGTTGATGTTGAGAATCCGGTCGATGGAGTACTTGACGGCCTTGGCGTCGAGCGGGTGCCCGTCCGAGAACTTCAGGCCCTCGCGCAGCTCACATGTGTACGTCGTGTTCGAGCCGTCGGAGAAGCGGCAGCTGTCCGCCGCGTCCGGCTGCGGTGTGGTCGCTCCGGAGGGGTAGCTGAGCAGCGTCTGGTAAATGTTGCGGAACAGTTCCCAGGACTGGTCCCAGGAGGCGGCGGGATCCAGTGTGCTGGGCGCGCTGGTCGTGCCGACGACGATGGGTCCCTTGCTGTCGGAGGAGTCCGACGAGAGGACTCCGCATCCCGTCACCAGCGACGATATGGACGCGATGGCCGCCGCCTGCCGCAGGCCTCGGTTCCGGTTGAACACGCGCTCGCTCCTCGATCTGCCGTACCAAGGGTCGGCAGACCATACCGCAGTGGAACGAGGGTTGAACCCGGTCGTCACAAGGGCCTTGATCAGCAAGTTCATGACGACGTTGTCATTCCCCTGTGTCCTTCCTTCACGACGACGAGGGCGCCGTTTCCGTCAAGGAAACGGCGCCCTTGTGCACCCGATCGTTACGGTCGCAATCGCTTGCGTCAGGCGACGCCGGCGTTGAGGAAGATGCCGCCGTCGACGACGAGTGTCTGGCCGGTGACCCAGGCGGACTGCTCGGAGGTGAGGAACGCGGCGGCGCCGCCGATGTCGGACGGCACGCCGAGCCGGGCCAGCGGGTAGGCGGCGGCCGCCTCCGCCTCCCGGCCCTCGTACAGTGCCTGGGCGAACTTGGTCTTCACGACGGCCGGGGCGATCGCGTTGACCCGTACCTTGGGCGCGAACTCGTGCGCCAGCTGCGCGGTCAGGTTGATCAGGGCGGCCTTGCTGACGCCGTACGCGGCGATGAAGGGCGAGGGCGCGAGGCCGGCCACGGAGGCGATGTTGACGATCGCGCCGCCGTTGTCCTTCTGCCAGGCGTGCCAGGTCTTCTGCGCGAAGCCGAGCGCGGAGATCACGTTGGTCTCGAAGACCTTGCGGGCCACGTTCAGGTCGAGGTCGGCGATCGGGCCGAACACCGGGTTGGTACCGGCGTTGTTGACCAGGTAGTCGACGCGGCCGAATGCCTCCATGGTGCGCTCGACGGCCTCGGCCTGGTGCTCCAGGTCGTGCGCCTTGCCGGCGATGCCGATGACGCGCTCGGCGCCGAGCTTGTCGACGGCCTCCTTGAGGGCGTCCTCGTTGCGTCCGGTGATGGTGACGCGGTCGCCGCGGGCGACCAGCGCCTCGGCGACGCCGTAGCCGATGCCTCGGCTGGCGCCCGTGACGAGGGCGACCTTGCCGGAGAGTGCGGGCAGTTCAGTCATGGTCCGTGATCTCCTAGTCGAGCGGTCCGCCGGCGACGTAAAGGACCTGGCCGGAGACGAACCCGGCCGCCTCGCCCGTGAAGAAGGCGATCGCGTTGGCGATGTCGTCCGGCTCGCCGACCCGGGCCACGGGGATCTGGGTGGCGGCCGCGGCCTTGAAGTCCTCGAAGCCCATGCCCACGCGCGCGGCGGTGGCGGCGGTCATGTCGGTGGCGATGAAGCCGGGGGCGACGGCGTTGGCGGTGACGCCGAACTTGCCGAGCTCGATGGCGAGGGTCTTGGTGAAGCCCTGCAGACCGGCCTTGGCGGCCGAGTAGTTGACCTGCCCGCGGTTGCCGAGCGCGGAGGACGAGGACAGGTTGACGATCCGGCCGAAGCCCGCGTCGACCATGTGCTTCTGCACGGCCTTCGACATCAGGAAGGCACCGCGCAGATGGACGTTCATGACGGTGTCCCAGTCGGCGACGCTCATCTTGAACAGCAGGTTGTCGCGCAGCACGCCCGCGTTGTTGACGAGGATCGTCGGCGCGCCCAGCTCCGCTGCGACGCGTGCGATCGCGGCCTCGACCTGCGCCTGGTCGGAGACGTCCGCGCCGACCGCGAGGGCCCTGCCGCCCGCCGCGGTGATCTTTTCCACGGTGTCCTTGCAGGCGGCCTCGTCGAGGTCGATCACGGCGACCGCGCGGCCTTCGGCGGCCAGTCGTACGGCGGTGGCGGCGCCGATGCCCCGCGCCCCGCCCGTGACCACGGCGACCCGCTGCTCAGTGGTGGACATTGCTCGTTCTCCTCGCCCTTGAGAAACTACGCCCGCTTAGGTGAGCGACCGCTTAGTACCTTCGGCAGACGTGACGCTAGAAGGCCTGGCACTCGGTGTCAACGGCACGCGGCGCGGGTGTGATCCATTACCTCACCAGCAGGTCGAGCAGGCGCTCCGTCTCGGCCGCCGGATCGGCGGTGAGCCCAGTGTGCACCGGCCCGGGCTGGACGACCGTGGAACGCGGCGCAATCAGCCACCGGAAGCGCCGTCCGGCGTCGTCGCCCGTCGCCTGCCCGGCCGCGTCCCCGCCGCCGCACACGCTCTCGACGGCCCCGAGGGCGGCCCGGATCCCGGCCACGTCCGCCGCCGGGTCGAGGGCCAGCAGCCGCGCCTCGTCGAGGTGGGTGCGGGCTCCGACGTAGGCCTTGGCGCGGCAGTACACGAGCACGCCGGCGTTGATGCACTCACCGCGCTCCACGCGCGGTACGACGCGCAGCAGGGCGTACTCGAAGACGTCCCGCCCGCCGCCCTGCCCGCCGCGGATGATGTGCCGCTCGACCACCGAGCCGGCCATGTGGATGTGGCGCTCGCTCACTTGCCCTCCTCGATTCCGGTGACGCGCTCGTGGACGACGGCCGCCCGGGCCAGCAGCGGCCGCGCGTAGGCCCGCCGGAGGTCGTCCGGCGTGTCGAAGCCGGGTTCGTCGGCCAGCCAGGCGTCCGGGATCTCGGCGGTGACCTCGGCCAGGAGCTCCTCGGTGACGCGGGGCGCCAACTCGGCGGCGGCGCCCGCGAGATCGGGGGTGAAGCGGGCGAGGGCGTGGTCCGAGGCGTCGTAGGAACGGCCCGCCGAGGCTTCGGCGCCGGGCCAGTTGTGGTGCCAGATCATGGTGGCGCCGTGGTCGATGAGCCACAGGTCGCCGTGCCACATCAGCAGGTTGGGGTTGCGCCAGGAGCGGTCGACGTTGTTCACCAGGGCGTCGAACCACACGATCCGGCCGGCCTCCTCGGGGCCCACCGTGAAGGCGAGCGGGTCGAAGCCGAGGGCACCGGAGAGGAAGTCCATCCCGAGGTTGGTGCCGCCGCTGGACCGCAGCAGGTCCTGCACCTGCTGCTCGGGCTCGCCGAGACCCAGCACCGGGTCGAGGGCGACCGTCACGAGCCGCGGCACCCGCAGGCCGAGCCGGCGGGCGAGTTCGCCGCAGACGACCTCGGCGACCAGTGTCTTGCGGCCCTGTCCGGCGCCGGTGAACTTCAGGACGTACGTCCCGAAGTCGTCGGCCTCGGCGAGTCCCGGCAGCGATCCACCCTCCCGCAAGGGTGTGATATAGCGGGTCGCGGCAACCTTCTTCAGCACTTTCCCAGGCAACCCATCTATTCAGCCTTGCAATCCATGGTCGGCTTTGGAGGGCTGCAGTAGCGGGAATCGCCCGTCAACGGGCCTGGGGAGAATCTGGGGAGTTTCGACCGGCATGCCGGTCTCCCCGCCCCCCAAGCAGTCCATCGATGGCGGTGCGCCCCTTGCTTCCGGCCTCCGGCATGAAGTGAGCATAGTAACCGAGGGTGATCGCGGGCGAGGAGTGCACGAGCCACCGCGCCAAGGTCACGACAGACTCTCCGGCCTCCAGCGTGATCGAGGCATAGGTGTGCCGCAGCACGTGGATGCCGTCCTTCGGGGCCGCCGCCCACTGCCAGGCTTCGCTCCCTCGGCTCGCGGCGGGATGAGTCCAGGCTCGGCCGGCGTGGGCTTCCAGGTATAGGTGTTCCACGTATTCACCGCGACGGGGTTGCCCAGTCGTGTCATGAGCAGCAGGGAGAACTTCTGTCCCTGCCCCGCCGGCTTCCCCCACGGAAGCTCCACCTCCACCCGTGGGAACGATTCGACATGGCGCTTCAGCTCCTCGGCCACCGAAGGGGGCATGTCGACGGTACGAGTCTTCTTCCCCTTCGGCAGGGCGAAGTACAGCCTCCCCTTGATCGCCTGGCCTTGCCGCCGGACATGAAGCACGCCTCTCGCGTAGTCGATGTCCTCCGGGCTCAGACCGAACACCTCGCGCTGCCGGAGTCCGCACCCCAGGCCGAGGACGACGGTTATCCGGTTGCGCGGGTTGATGACGTCGCGCACTTGCAGCGCCGTCTCCAACGGCCAAGCCTCGCGGCGCTCCTGTGGCGCCTTGGGCCACCGGACGGACTTCGCGCGCATGGGGTTCCCGGCAAGCCGCCTGTCATCGACGGCCGCGGCCAGAATGGAGGAGAGCCGTACACCGGGCACCTGCGCGGCGTGCTTTACGACTCGCGCCGCATGCGCGGCACCCGAGCCGACGACTACCTGTGCCGCCTGTGCGCCGAGACCCGAGCGGCGGCGTGGGATCACTGCCACGACCACGGCTATCTACGCGGGCCTTTGTGCGGCAGCTGCAACACCTTCGAGGGCAAGAGCACCCCGCGCAACCTCCTCGAGGAGAAGGAGGGCGCCGCCCTGCATCTCCTCGAATGCCGCGGCTGCCCGGAAGGGCGGACCCTGCCCGGCCGGTACCACGTCGGCCTCGTCCAAAAGCATCTGGAGGCGACCGAGCGCCACCGCAGCCGCCCATGCCGGCGCCAGCCGTGCGCCCGGCACATGGAACTCGCCCACGGGGCACACCGCTTCGAGCCGGAATGCCGGCCGCACAGCACCACATGGACGAAGGACGTCACGGTGCCCGACGCCCTGGCCCTCGTACGGGACTTCGTCGACCAAGCGCTCGCCGCACAACCAGGCACCGTAACCGTGCCAGCACAAGCGGCGTTGGGCACACAGACGCGTGCATGAACATCCGCCCCCGCGGATACGCGTGTGAGGCCCCAACCGGCGCAGCAGCGCGGTGCGGGGCCTCACGGGCTCCGCTACTACGTTGCCGCCCGAAAGCGGGAGATCCTGGTCGAGTCCGGCAAGGCCCCGCTGGAGGCCTTCGTCCCGCAGACCCACCAGCCCGCGCACGAGGCGGAGGTCGACGACAGAACAACCGGAGCGCGCCCGGCAGTCGGCTCCGGGGGACGGTCAAAGGCGTAGGAGCCGACGGGCGTTGCCGGAGGCGATCTTCTGCTTGTCGGCGTCCGGGAGGCGGGTCCGTTCGAGGGCGGTGACGGCCGCACCTGTCCTCTCGTAGGGGTAGTCGACAGCGAACAGCACGCTGTCCGCACCGAGCACGTGCACGAGCGCTTCGATCGCGGCCGGGGACAACACACCGCTGGTCGTGGCGAGCACGTTGGTCCCGAAGTACTGGGACGGCTTGCGCCGCAGCGGGTGCGGCACGGTGAGGGTCGCGTAGCGCGAGTCGAAGCGGGAGAGCTGGAAGGGGAGGAACTCGCCGGCGTGCCCGAGGATCATCGTCGCCTCCGGATGCCGGTCGAACACCCCGGACATGATCACGCGCATGGCGTGCCCGCCGGTGGCGGCCTGCCAGCTCCACAACGCGCCGTCCAGCTCGGGATGGGCGTCGAGGACGCGCCAGCGGTCCGCGGGCGGCATGCCGGGGTGCAGGTACAGCGGTACACCGAGTTCGCTCAGCGTGGCCCAGACCCGGTCGAACGCGGGGTCGTCGAGGTACCGGCCCTGGATGTGGTCGTTGACGAGCGCTCCCTTGAACCCGAGGCGTTGGACGGTTCGGCGCAGCTCCGTGACGGCGGCGGCCGGGTCCTGGAGCGGGAGCGCCGCGAAGGCGGCGAACCGGCCAGGGTGGGCGTCGACGATCTCGGCGAGGTGGTCGTTGACGTACCGGGCGTTGTCCACCGCGCGGGCCGGATCGGCTTCCGCTTCGATGCCCGGGACGGTGAGGGAGAGCACCTGTACGGCGATGCCGTTGGCGTCCATGTCGGGCAGCCGCAACCGCGTGACGTCGGGCAGCCGGGCGGCCATGTCCGCGAGGAAGGCCGGTTCGATGTTGTCGGGCATCGGCGACGGCGGCCGCCGGTCCGCCAGGCCCGGGATCGCGATGGCCTCCTCGACGGCGACGTACCCGCGCATCAGATGCGTCCCACCGGGACGAGGATCCCGATGCGCGGGTCGGCCGATCGGCCTCGTCGAGCATCAGCGCCGCGACGGTGGCACGGGAGGCGTGCGGCGGCAGGACGGGCTTCGCGTAGTCCTCCAGCGGGATGTTGCGGCGCCCGGTGCTGACGCTGCCGGCCCACAGGTCGGGGGCGTGGAAGACGGTCGCGCCGCCGTCGAGGGCGATCGAGTCCGCGGCGGCCTTCTCCGCCAGTTCCTCGCCGACGAAGGCCTTCATGACCCACTGGTAGATCCCGCCGCCGGCGCCGACGGAGGAGCCGGAACCGAGCGCGCCGAGCCACAGCGTGCGCACCGGGACGTCGGCGAGGACCCTCGCGCCGGCGACGAGCGTTCCCTGGCCGTCGCCCTTGCCGATGCCGAGCGCGGAGACCACCACGTCGACGTCCGTCAGGTCCGGGAACGCGGCGGGGGCGGTGACGTCGGCCCGGCGGATCTCGCCGGTCGGCTGCCCGGACACCGGGCGGGTCTCCGGTCGGCGGACCAGCGCGACGACCTCGTGCCCGCGCTGCAGGGCCTGCTCGACGACGAGGCGGCCGACCCTGCCGGTCGCCCCGAGTACGGCGATGCGCATGCTTCCTCCCGGATGACTGAACACCTGTTGGTTATGTAAGTGAACAAGTGTTGGTTACTGCTGTCAAGACAGGGGGTTGGAGGCGAGGGAGTGGGAGGCGGACGCGTGGCCGGCGGTAAAGTGAACGACTGTTGCCGAACGCCGGGAGTACCCCTGTGAGCAGCGAAGAAGCCGTCCCCCGCCGGCGCCGACGGAACCCACGGGGACAGGGGCAGGTCCTCAAGGCCGAACTGGTGGAGGCCGCCGCCCGGCTGCTGGCCACGCTCGAACGGCCCGAGACACTCACCCTCCGACAGGTCGCACGCGAGGTCGGCGTCGCCCCCGCGAGCATCTACGGGCACTTCCCGGACCTCGGCGCGCTCGTCCAGCATGTGCTGCGGCTGCGCTACGACGAACTCGCGGCGGTCATGGGCACGGCCGCGGACGGCGCCGAGGGGCCCCTGGCCGACCTGGTCGCCCGGTGTGCCGCCTACGTGCACTGGGGAGTCGATCACCCCGGGCAGTACCGCACGCTCTTCGGCGGCGGGATGCCAGCCGAGCTGGTGCCCACGAACGCACACGGCGCGGGAGAGGAACTGCTCGGATCCGTCGTCGCTTCGCTGGCCGGCGCCCGCCAGGACCAGCCGGAACACCAGGACCGTCACGAACACCAGGACCGTCAGGAACGCCAGGACCGTCGCGGCCCCGAGCAGGAGTGGCAGGCCGGCCTGCTGCTCTGGACCGCCCTGCACGGCCTGGTCGCGCTGTACAACGCGCACGGGAACATGCCCTGGCCGGACCTCACCGACCTCATCGCGCAGACCCTCGCCCTGCACACCGGAAGGCCCGTCGACGAGATCGTGGAGCTCGCCCGGACGGCGGACCGCCCAACGTGAGCGGCTCACGCCAACCCCGCCGCACGGTCTCGATCGGCCTGGGCCCAGCAGACGGGACCGTGCCAGGTGGTGCCCACGACCGTCCCGCCCGAGGTGGCGCGGCCACCTTCCCAGCGTCGTCCTCGTCCAACTCCGGCGCGTCCGGGTCGCGCAGGGGACGTAGAACGCCGGTGGCCGGGACGTTGGCGGTGAAGCTGTAACGGCCGAGCAGGTTCAGGTTCCGGTGCTTCAGCGGCGAGAGCCGGGCCACGTCCTCGTCGACGGACATCGTGACCTTCGGTGCGGAGCCGAGTGACGGCGGCGTCGATGTACGTCGTCGTCCACAACGCGATGGCGTTGAGGACCGCCCTGACGGGCATCTGGAGAAAAGGGCCCCGGCCAGTGCTGAGGTCCACGTGATGGTGTGCGCCCTCGGCGGGCTACGACACCGAGTCTCTCCGACTCGGTGGCTCCCATTAGGCGGTGGAGGTGATCGCTCTGGTGACGGCCGTGATCGCAGGGGCGGGGCGGCCAGGGAGGCGCGCCACGAGCACTCGGCGGATTTCGGGGGGTGCACCCTCGACGGTCAGCAGGCTGACCCCGGGCGGCAGCGCGGGCGAGAGTCGGGACGGCACCGTCGTCACGCCGAAGCCGCCGGCGACCAGCTGAAGCTTGGTCAGCCAGTCGCGTGCGGAGTGGACGATCCGCGGCCGTCCGGGCAGGCCGGGCCAGACGCCGAGCAGCGGCGCGGAGTTCGACGACGGGGTGGCGATCCACGGGGTGTCGACCAGCTCGTCGATGTGCACGGTGGCGCGGCCGGCGAACTCTCCGGTCGACTGCACCGCGACGGCCAGTTCGGTGTCCGCGATGGTCTCGACGTGCAGGCGCGGCGACTCCCCGTCCGACGGACGGTGAGGCGGACGGGACGTCAGCAGGGCAAGGTCGATCGAGCCCGCACGCAGCGCCCGGCTCAGGGTGGGCGTCGTGCCCTCGATCGTGGTGACCGTGATGTGTGGGTCGGCCGCCGCGAGCCGTGCGAGTGCGGCGGGCAGGATCGCCGCGCCCGCGCTCAGGAACACCCCGAGCCTCACCAGTTCGGTCTGCGGGGCGGTGCCGGCGAGGTCGCGCTCGGCCGCCGCGAGGGAGTCAAGGATCGTGCGGGCGTGCCGCAGCAGGGTCAGACCCGCGGAGGTGAGCCGTACCCCGTCGGAGCGGCGTTCGAACAGGGCGGCGCCCGCGCTCCGTTCGAGGGAGGCGGCCTGCCGCGAGACCGCCGACTGTGTGTAGTCGAGCTGGGCGGCGGCGGCGGTGAAGCTGCCGGATTCGGCGATCTGTCGCAGGACCCGCAGGCCCACAGTGGAGATGTCCATGCGCCCTACGCATACCACGGATGCCAGATCATCGCTTCCCGCATGGTGGAGAGGCTCCTAGTGTCGATCCCGGGAACTCGGACGTACATGGAGGTCATCAGGTGCGAGCAGCAGTTCTGACGGGGTTCGGCACCCCGCTCACGGTGCGACAGGTGCCCGACCCCGGGGCCGGCGGCGGCGAGGTGGTGGTCGAGATGCTCGCCGCTTGCGTGCCCCCGTACGCGGCCGAGGTCTTCAGCGGCGAACGGAACTACCCCCTGGTCCCTCCCGTCGTGCCTGGTGTCGGCGGCGTGGGACGGGTCGTCCATGTCGGCCCGGACGCCACCCGGCTGCGATCCGGCGACCTGGTGTGGTGCGACTCCACGGTGCGCTCGCGGGACGACGCCCTGACACCCGACATCACGCTCCAGGGCTGGAGCTCCCGCGGCGAGGGCGGCGCGCGGCTCGCCCGGTACCTGCACGACGGATCGTTCGCCGAACTCATGCGGGTCCCGACGGAGAACGTCTTTCCGCTGCCCGCCACCGCAGGGCAGGACCCGGCCCGCTGGGCCGCGCTCGGCGTGCACGTCATCCCATACGGCGGGCTGCTGGCCGGCGGGCTCGAAGCCGGCGAGACGCTGCTCGTCAGCGGGGCCACCGGCAACCTCGGTAGCAGTGCGGTCGCGGTCGCGCTCGCGATGGGGGCGGGCCGCGTGGTCGCCCCGGGCCGCAACCGGGCCACGCTCGACCTTCTCGCCGACCGGTTCGGTCCGCGCGTGCGCCCGGTCCCGCTGACCGGGGACGAGGCCGGCGACCGCGCGGCGATGTCTGCGGCGGGCGACGGCCCGATCGACATGGTGATCGACCTGCTCCCGCCGAGCGCACCCAGCTCGGCGGCGCGCACGGCGGCGATGACCGTGCGCGAGTACGGCCGCGTCGTCCTCATGGGCGGCGTCGGCATGCTCGGTGGCGACGACCTCGAACTCCCGTACCCGTGGATCATGCGCAACTCGGTCACCGTGCGCGGGCAGTGGATGTACCCGCGCACGGCGAACGCCGGCATCATCCGGCTCCTCGCCTCGGGCGCGCTGGACCTCGCCCCTGAGCGGGTACGGTCGTTCGGCCTCGATGCCGTCAACGACGCCATCGCGTACGCCGCTGCGCACGGCGGCCCGTTCGACCGCACCACCCTCACCCCACAACCGGCCGGCTGACCAGGCGACCGTTCTTCATATGTCGGCCCCACGGATTTCTGAAGAGCAGCGGGGGCAAGAGGCCGTTCGGCGGCACGCCCGCAACAGCGCCTTCGCCGAGGCGAAGAAGGTCATCGCGTTCGCGCGGGTGCGCCGTTGCGCCCCCGCTGCTGGTCCTCGACTGCGTGCCGCACGCTTGAACCTCTATGCCAGCCGGGAAGTGGTGCCCGATCGAGCCAGCCCTCCACCCTGACCACGAAGAGGTGAGCGAGCACGCCCCTGACGTGGCTGCGGCGCTACGGCCACGTGACCACCCGCGCAGAGGAGGAAACAGCGCGGGCGATTCGGGGAGCTGGCCGCCCGTGTACATCCGCACGGCACTCTGCCGGGTGTGCAGTACGCCTGCGAATGGCTGATGTGACTGTTCTTGCAGGACGACGACAAGGTCGAAGGCGCCAGCGGTCGAGGTGACACCCGCACCGTGGCCGATCACCTACTGCGCTGCGTACAGGTCCTCCATGACCCGCAGCGGCCGTGGCGGCGAAACGAGACCAGCTTGATCGCCTTCAACGACAGCATCAACGGCTCTTCGGGGTCCGGGCGCTCCCCGCCCGGCCCATCCGCACTGCCCCACCCCACCCTCTGGCTCTGCCGTCTTTCGTCCCCCACGGAGTCCCTGCCTTTCACCCCCAACTGATCGTCACACCAGCCCATTTCGGAGGATGGGGCGGGCGACCTTGGTGTTCCACTCGGCGAGGATGTCGTCGGCGCGGTGGACGGTGGCATGGCTGACCTGGGCTTCGCGGGCGAGGTTCTCCTTCGGGGAACGAGGCCTCCTACCCGTTCCGGCTCGTCGGCGCCCACGACCGCGGTTGGTTCGCCGTCGGCGCGGCGATCCACCTGTGTGCGGAGGCCGAACAGCGTGGTGTCGAACCGACCTCCCTCGAGGAGTTGGAGCGCGAGCGGGGTCCCGTACGTCCCGTCGTGCCCGACTCCGCCAAGGCCCTGGACCGGCTGCAGGCCGCCTTCACGGACACCGGCCCGAAGGCCGCGGCCTCGCTCCTGGTCACCCTGTACCGCCTGGCCCGTAATCACTGGCTAGGGGCCACCCCGGTGCAGCCCCCGTACGGCTGGGCCGCCCGCGCCGCGTTACATACCTGGGGGCGGCTGTGGTGACATTCCCGCAGGGGAAGTGACCACGCTCGGTCGGGGTGTGTCAGGCCGGCTGCGCGGCGGAGTGCAGCCCTGGTGTGATGACGGGGGCCGGGATCTCGGGGCTGTGGGGGTAGGCGGCTGTCCGGTGCTGGAAGGAGAGGATCTTCGGATTCAGCACGACGCCGTCGCGGATCTCGATGGCCTTCCTGACCGTGGGGTCGGCCTCCCATGCCGCGGGGCTGCTCATGACTTTGCGCAGGTAGGGCAGGAGTGCCTCGCTGATTTCCCACGTGGCCGAGTTCCACAGGTGGGACGGGCTGTGGTCCACCGCGTAGTAGTGGCAGCCCGGCCCCACCCCGAGCATGGGCTCGCCGAAGGTGGTCGGACGGGCCCATTCGAAGCCCATGCCCTCGTCGCAGGCGACGTCGATGAAGAAGGTCCCCGGCCGGAACAGGGCGAGTTCCTCGTCGGTGACGAAAGTGAGCGGCGCGTCGGTGTCCTGCAGGACGCAGTTGACGATGATGTCGAACCCTGCCAGGTACTCCGCCAGCGGCACGAAACCTGCCGCGGTGAATGCCCGCAAGCGCGACGGATCGTCCTCCTGCTGCTCGAAGTGGCCCATCACGACCGACGGCATCGGCGAGGCGACGGCTGCCGCGACGCGTTGGGTGAGCACCGTGACGTCGGAAACCCCCATGGCGCCCAGGCCCGTGACCGCTCCGCGCGCCGTGGCGCCGAAACTGATGACCGCAGCGCGCAGACGCCGCCCGTAGCTGCCGGTCAGGCCTCCGAGCTGAAGGGCGTGCAGCACCGAGCAGTAGCCCGCGAGCTCATTGTTCTTGTGGAACACATGGACGCTGAAGGCGCCCGTGGAAGTCCAGTGGTTCATGGCCTCCCAGGCGATGAGGGTCAGCCGTTTGTCGATGGCGATCTGGGTCATCTTCTCGTCCTGCACGCAGTGCGGCCACCCCCACAGCACCTGGCCCTCGCGCAGCCCGGCGACATCGTCGTGCATCGGTTTGGGCAGCAGCAACACGTCGCACTCGGCGAGGAGTTGGTCGCGGGAGCGCATGCCCGCCACGAGCGGTCCCAGCTTGTCGTCGGCGACGCCGAACCGTTCGCCGTAGCCCTGTTCGAGGAAGATCCTCTCGCGTACGTCCGGGGCGATCCGGTCCAGGTGAGCGGGGTGCAACGGCAGGCGGAACTCGTTCTCCTTGCGGGAGGAGGCGAGCACTCCGAGACTCATCAGGCTCATACGCTTCCTCATCATTTCGTTCGCTTCGTTCAGGGCGTGCTTGTTGTGGCTGCCCGATATCCGGGTCAGGAGCCGTCGGCCCGGTGCCTGCGGACCCGCTCGGCCAGCGGGAGGGGCGGTTCGTCCAGGCCGTCGACCGACCCGCTCGCCATGCGCGCGCACGTTCCGTGGCAGGCGAGGAGCTGCCCGTCGTCGCGGTGGGAAACCACCACCGCCTCCGGGGCGGACGCGTGGCGGAAGTCGGTGCCGCAGATGAGGCAGGCCAGTCCGGAGAGCATCTCCGCGGTCGGTTCGGGCCGGCCGCGGCGGCGGCCGGAGATCGAGTCCTGTGAATACATACGTCCCGCATCCTCTTGATCGGTTCAGAGCCGCTGATCGGTCCAGCCGGCTGGTCGGTCCAGGGCCGTGCGCGAGATGGCCTGGTGCCTCTCGGACAGCCCGGAAGCCGGGAAATCCGCTACCGCGCTGCGCGGGACCGGGTATGGAGGACGCCGTGACGGTGCGGGCCGAGAGGCATGCTGCGGCTCATTTCCGGCCGGATCCGATGTACGTCGGCCTGTGCCCTGCCCGGGGGCGACGCCGAAACGCGAGGTGCGCTCGGTGTCGCAACCGTACTCCCCTCCGAGCCCGTCAGGTGCCGGATGCCGCCCCCCGGAAGCCGGCCCGCCGGGGCGTCACCGAGCTCTTCCCGGCTCGTCCGGGAACCTTCCCGGCGCTGTGGACGTTGTGGGGGTGGTTGTAGTTGAAGTTGCGAACGTGGAAGCGCCCGCGGAGTTCTGACAGCGGGCGTTACGCCGTTTCGGGGTTTTCTTCGACGGCCGGCGACCAACAGCCCGGGATCGCGTGATCGCGCGCATTCCGACCCAGCCGCCCTCTCGAAGGAGACATCACATGGCTCAAGGAACAGTGAAGTGGTTTCAACGCGGAGAAGGGTTTCGGCTTCATCGCCCCTGATGAGGCCGGTGCCGACATCTTCGTCCACCACTCGGCGATCGACACCGACGGCTTCCGCTCCCTGGAGGAGAACCAGCGGGTTGGGTTCACCGCCGGACAGGGCCCCAAGGGCATGCAGGCCGACCAGGTCCACGGGCTCTGAGCGCGCCCTTCCTGAGGCAGGCCCGCCCCTCGCTCCGTGGGCAGCGCCGTACCTCCCGAAGGGAACACTGTGACCACTGACGTCAGCGACCGGAGCCCCGATCCGGCGGCCCATGACGAGATGACCGAGCCCCCGCCCAGCAGCCGGGGCAGCGAATACGCCGCGCTGTCCCGCGAAGTGAGGCAGAGCGGGCTGCTGAAGCGACGACCGGGCTACTACGCCGTCAAGGTCGGCGCAAACCTGCTTCTGCTCGCCGCCGGCTGGACCGCGTTCGCGCTGATCGGGCAGTCATGGTGGCAGCTGCTGACCGCCGTCTTCCTTGCGATGATGTTCACCCAGACCGGGTTCATCGGGCACGACGCGGGACACCACCAGATCGCCGCCTCCAAGCGCGTCAACAACCTGCTCGGCCGCGTGCACGCCGACCTCCTGATCGGCCTCAGCTACGGCTGGTGGATCGCCAAGCACAACCGGCACCACTCCCACCCCAACCACGTCGACCGCGACCCCGACATCGCCGACGGCGCGATCGCCTTCACCCAGGATCATGCCCGCGTCCGCAGCGGGGCGTACGCCTGGCTGGCCCGTCACCAAGCCTGGCTGTTCTTCCCGATGCTCCTCCTGGAAGGACTCGCCCTGCACGTCGCCGGCGTACGGGCGCTGCTGGCCCGCACCGGAACCGCGACGTCGCGGGCGGGCAAGCTGGCCGAGGCGGGACTGCTGACGGCGCATCTCGGCGGTTATCTCGCGGCTCTGTTCCTGGTTCTGTCCCCCGTCCAGGCCGTGTGCTTCCTTGTCGTGCACCAGGGGCTGTTCGGGCTCTACATGGGGTGCTCGTTCGCCCCGAACCACAAGGGCATGCCCGTCTTCGCCAAGGACGACAAGATCGATTTTCTGCGCCGGCAGGTACTGACTTCACGCAACATCCGCGGCCACCGGTTCACCGACTTCGCGCTCGGCGGGCTCAACTACCAGATCGAACACCACCTGTTCCCCTCCATGCCGCGTCCCAGCCTGCGGCATGCCCAGGAACTGGTGCGCACGTACTGTGCCCGGCACGGTATCCTCTACCACGAGACCGGGCTCTTCAACTCCTACGCCCAGGTACTGCGGTACCTCCACACGGTCGGCGGCCCGCTGCGTCCCGAGCTGGAGTACTGATCACTTCGTCGTCCGTGCCCTTCGTCTTCTCCACGGGGCGCCGCGCGGCACCACCAGTCCGCTGTCGCATGCGAGGATCACGGTCTGCACCCGGTCCGGGAGCCCGTCCTCCTCAAGGATCTACGCGACCTGCCCCCTGGCCGTCGCCTCTCCCACCCCAGTCCGAGGGCGATCTCCGCGTTGAGCGGATCGCGGATGAGGGCGCGCAGGCGCCACAGCCATGTTCGCGGCAAGAGCCCCGGCCACCGGGTCCGAGGCACCACACACGGTGACGGGACCAAGACGAGGGGACGATCGCGAAGATCGACATCGCGAAGGCGCGCCGGGATGGTCCGTCTGCGCGTCCCGCACGACACCATCGATCCTGGAACTCAGCGACCGGAGTGCCTGCTCGTGAACGCGCGGGACGTGGATGCGATCCGGCCGGACACGTGCACTTCGCCAGCTCGCCACGAGCAGCCCGGGCGGTCCTGCACCTCATGCCCGCTGCACGGTCTCACTGACCGCCGCCGCGATGACGAAACCGTGCATCCGGGCTTTCTGCCGCACTGCACCGGCACGACCAAGATCCGGACCAGGCCCGGACCAACTCGGCTTCGCACCAGGAGATGCGACCCATTGCCTCGGCCAGAAGAGGACAAGCCCGTGTACCACCAAGAGACGAAGAACCTCCCGGCAGAGTCCTGCCTGCGCCGGTCACTCACCGTGCCTACGACGGCGCATGAGATCGACCGGCCTCCCAGTCGCCGCCGCCCCGCAGCACGGCCAACTCTGGGGAGAATCTGGGGAGTATGGCGGCCGACAGCGAAACGACAGCTCTGGCTTACCTCCCCCTGACCTCGAACCCGTCAAGCTCTCGATGTCGTCTGAACAGCCCTTGCTCGGCGACCGTACCCCTGGACAGATCTTCGACGCTTGCATGGAAGGGAACGTCAGCATGACCAGCGAACCGCTCCACCCCGTTCCGGCACCCGGCCGCCGTACTGTTGTGGCGGCGGTGGGCGCGACGGGGCTCGCCGTCGCGCTGACCGCGTGCGGATCGGACAACGGGTCCTCCGACTCCTCGTCCTCGAACACCCAGGCAGGCGCCAACGCGAGCGGCGGCGGCTCCAGCGCCTCGTCCGGTTCCGGCGGCGGCACCGCGCTGGCCAAGACGGCCGACATCCCGGCGGGCGGCGGCAAGATCTTCAAGGACCAGGGCGTGGTGGTCACCCAGCCGACCGCGGGCACGTACAAGGCGTTCTCGTCGAAGTGCACCCACCAGGGCTGCGCGGTGTCCGAGATCTCCAATGGCGTGATCATCTGCCCGTGCCACAAGAGCGAGTTCTCCGTGACCGACGGCAGTGTGAAGAAGGGGCCTGCGACCCAGCCCCTGCCCGCCGAGAAGATCACCGTGAGCGGGGACTCGATCACGCTGGCGTGACCCGGGTCCGCCGGGGCCGCTCGAAGCAGCCCAGCACCTCGTCCGTGGTCGCGACCGTGGCGACCAACGCGAGCGTGTGGCGGATCATCGCGGGGGTGTAGTCGGAGGGCACTCCCGCGATGGCGTCGGACGGTACGACGGCGGTGTAGCCCCGGTTCACGGCGTCGAAGACGGTGTTCGGGATCGCCACGTTGGCCGAGACCCCGGTCACGACCAGCGTGCGGCAGCCCAGGTTGCGCAGCAGCGCGTCGACGTCGGTGCCCTGGACCGGGGACAGTCCGTGCAGTCGTCGTACGACGAGATCCGCCTCGGTGACCTCGATCGGGGCGGCGACGCGCACCGCCGCCGTGCCGGACAGCTGTTGCACGGGGAGGCGTTCGGCGGCGCGGAAGAGACGGGCGTTGCGGTTGGCGCCGCGGCCGTCGGGGCGGCGCTCGGCGACCGCGTGGACGACCTGGATCCCGCTCCTGTGCGCGCCCGCCACGAGCCGGGCGACGTTGGCGAGGGCCCCCGAGGAGCGTGCCTCGCGGGCGAGTTCGGGCAGCGCGCCGTCCGGGCCGACGACCCCCTGCTGGCACTCGACGGTCAGCAGCACGGTGGTCGCCGGGTCGAGGAGTTCGCTGAGCTGGTCGTAGGACGGCACGGTTCCCCCTCGTAGGCGGCGTTCCGGAGCGGGCGAGCGTAACGGCCATTGCGTACGGGCGGAAGACGTCCCATCCTTTCCAGACCGTCCTTTTCTGACGTGATGTCAGAGGATCACTGGAGTTCCTCTGACACGACGTGAGAGAAGAGGGGGCCGCATGACCGTCACTCAGCGTCGGGGCCGGAAGATCATGATGACGCCCGGTGAGCTGGACGAGTTCCTCGCCACCCAGCGCACCTGCCGGGTCGCCACCGTCTCGGCGGGCGGTGCTCCGCACGTGAGCACCCTGTGGTTCGCCTGGGACGGCACCTCGATGTGGCTGTACTCCGTCGTGCGCAGCAAGCGCTGGACCGACCTGCGGCGCGATCCACGGGTCGCGATCGTGGTCGACACGGGCGAGGAGTACGACGAACTGCGCGGCGTCGAGCTGTCCGGATCCGTGGAGTTCGTGGGCGAGTTCCCCCGCACCGGGGAGCTGTGCGCCGAACTCGACGTCCCGGAGACCCTGTTCGCCCGCAAGAACTTCAACCTGGAGGAGATGCCGCACGACGGCCGGCACGCCTGGGTACGGCTGACCCCGGAGAAGATCGTGTCCTGGGACTTCCGCAAGCTGGGCCCCGCCTAGCCCAACTCGCCCCCCGCGTCCTGAAGCGCCTCCACCGCCGCCCGGATCGACGGGCGGCGGTCGGCGTCCGCACGCCAGACGGCGTAGATCTGGCGCCGAACCGACTGGCGCACGGGCACGGCCCGCACCCCCTCCGGGAGTGGTCCGCGCCCCAGCCTCGGTGCCACGCACACCCCCAACCCCGCGCTCACCAGGGCGAGTTGAGTGGGGTGTTCCTCGGCTCGGTGGGAGACACGCGGCTCGATACCCTTGGAGCGCAGGGTGTGGATCAGCCACTCGTGGCAGAACTCGTTCTCGCCCCAGGTGATCCAGTCGTCGTCGGCGAAGTCCTCCAGGTCCACCTCGGCGCGCTCCGCGTAACGGTGATCCACGGGCATCGCGATGTCCGCGGTGTCGTCGAGGATGACGGCCTTGACCAGCCCGTCGGGCATGGGCAGCGGCCTGTTGTACCAGTCCAGGACGACGGCGAGGTCGAAGTCGCCGCGCATCACGGCGAGCACGGCGGCCTCGGGCTCCGTCTCCCGAGAGGTGACACGCAGGCCGGGATGCGCCTTGCGCAGCCGGGACAGCGCGGCCGGGAACAGGCCGCGCGCGGCGGTGGGGAACGCCGCCAGCCGCAGCTCCCCCACCACCTCCCCGCGGTGCGCCTCCAGGTCGGACTGGGCGAGCTCGACCTGCGACAGGATGCGGGCCGCGTGCTCGGCGAGCAGCCGGCCCGCGTCCGTGAGCCGCACGCCCCGCCCGTTCTTGGCCAGGAGCTGCTGGCCGACCTCCCGCTCCAGCTTGGCCAGCTGCTGCGAGACGGCCGACGTGGTGACGTGCAGCCCCTCGGCGGCGCCGCTGACGGAGCCGTGCCGGGCGAGCGCGTCGAGGGTGCGCAGACGCTCCAGATTCAACATGTAAGCAATACTACGAAGTATCGGGCGGAAATTCTCGATTGTTCTACGAGGTTGCGTGCTTCATCGTTACGCCCATGACCACCGGCACCGCACCACGTCACCGCCCCGCCGTCGACTGGCGTCTCCGCTTCGGCGCCCTCTCTCTGATCTGGGGATTCAGCTTCCTGCTCATCAAGGTGGGCACCGAGGGGTACGCGGCCTTCCAGGTCACGCTCGGACGGCTGGTGTTCGGTACGGCGGTGCTCGCGGCGGCCATGGCGGCGAAGCGGGAGCGCCTGCCGCGCGGGGCGCGCACGTGGGTGCATCTGGCGGTCGCCGCGTTCCTGCTCAACGCGCTGCCGTTCTCGCTCTTCGCGTACTCGGAGCTGACGATCCCGTCCACCCTGGCCGGCATCTGCAACGCCACCTCACCCCTGTGGGGCATGGCGCTCTCCCTGGTCGCCCTCTCCGAGGACCGGCCGACCCGCCTGCGCGTGGCGGGCCTCGGCCTCGGCTTCCTGGGCGTGCTGACGGTCCTCGGCGCCTGGCAGGGTTTCCACGGCCTGGACGCCACCGGCACGGTGATGGCTCTGCTGGCCTCGCTCAGCTACCCCATCGGCTGGATTCACGTCCGCCGTACGCTGGCCGGGACCGGCCACTCCCATCTGTCCATGACCGGAGCGCAGTTGCTGCTGGCGGCGGTTCAACTCGGCATTGTGACACCGCTGTTCACCTCGCTTCCGGCGCGGTTTCCGGTGGTGCCTCTGCTTGCCGTCGCCGCGTTGGGGGTGCTGGGTACGGGGCTTGCCATTCTCATCCAGTACGGCATGGTCGCCGAGGTCGGGCCGACCACCGCGCAGATGGTCACGTACTTCATTCCGGTGATCGCCACGGGCGCGGGTGTGGTTGTCCTCGGGGAGTCGCTGCGGTGGTCCACACCCGTGGGCGCGGTGATCGTTTTGGCGGGGGCCGCGCTTACGCAAGTGCGGGTTCGCGGTGGCTCAAGTGCGCCTGATGGGGATGGGGTTGAGGAGCGTGCGCGGGTGCGGGTCGGTTAGTGGCTGGTCGCGCCCACGCGGCGGAGCCGCACATTGATACAGCCCCGCACCCCTGGGAGGGTTGCGCATCCGCCTAGACGTAGCTTCGGGTCGGTGAGGGGCCCAAAGCCCTCGTGATCGCGTCCGCCAGGAGACTGACCTCCTCCGGTGCCAGGGTCGCGACCGTGATGCGGATGCCCGGTGGGGCGCTCATGCGGAAGCGGGCGCCCGGGGCCACTGCCCAGCCGGCGTGGAGGAGGGCGGCCACGGCGGTGGTTTCGTCGGGGACGGGGACCCAGACGTTCAGGCCGGTGCGGCCGTGGGACTCTACGCCACGTTGCGCGAGCGCGTCGATCAGGAGGTCGCGGCGGGCGCGGTAGGCCGCCGCGACCTCGCGTGTGTCCAGCGCGTCGTCGGCCCACAGGCGTACCACCGCCCGCTGGACGAGGCGGCTGACCCAGCCGGGGCCGAGGCGGTGCCGGCCGCTCACCCGGTCGACCGTGGTGATGTCCCCGGTGAGGACGGCGAGGCGCAGGTCGGGGCCGTACGCCTTGGCGACCGAGCGCACGAAGGCCCAGTGCCCGGTGATTCCGGCCAGGGGATGCAGCGGGAGGTCGACGATGCCGTGGCCGTGGTCGTCCTCGATCAGGAGGATCGCCGGGTGTTCACGGAGTACGGCGCGCAGGGCACGCGCGCGCGTGGCGGTCACCGCGGCGCCGGTCGGGTTCTGGGCGCGGTCCGTGACGATCAGGGCACGGGCGCCGGCCGCCAGGGCCCGCTGCACGTCGTCGGGGAGCGGGCCCTCGTCGTCCACACCCACCGGAGCCGTGCGCAGGCCGAGTGCCGGGACGAGGTCGAGCAGGCTGCCCCAGCCCGGATCCTCCACGGCGACGGTGTCCCCCGGCTTGAGGTGCGCCGCGAGCACCCGCTCGATGGCGTCCAGTGAGCCGGACGCCACCGTCAGCGGGCCGTCCGGCACCCCGTCGGTGTCCAGGTCCGCGCGCGCGATCCGCGCCAGCTCCGGCTCCACGAGGTCGTCCCCGTAGAGCACGGGCTCCCGGTCGCCCTGCTCGGCCGCCGCCGCGAACGCCTTCGCCAGCGAGGGCAGCAGCGCCGGGTCGGGATTGCCGTCGGCCACGTCCCGCACCCCCGCCGGCACGTCCATCCGGGCGTAGTCGCGACCCGTGGTGGCCGGCTTGGACCGGACCCGGCTGCCTCGACGCCCGGACGTCTCGATGACTCCGCGCTCCCGCAGGATCCGGTACGCGGACGCGACCGTATTGGGATTCACGCCCAGCTCGGCCGCCAACTCCCGCATGGGCGGCAGCAGTTGACCGGGCCCCAGCCCGCCGGACCCCACCGCACGCTCGACGCTCGCCGCAATCTCTGCTGCGCGCCGCCCCTCGATCCGATATCCTTCTAGCACAAAGCACATTATGCACTAGTGCAATAGCTCGACGCAACACCGACACCGGACCACACGCACAGCAACGGAGATCGCAATGCAGGGGACCGAGCAGCAGCCGACGTCGCAGCCCGCCGCCTATACGCCGACCGACCGCACCGTCCCCACCCGTTCCGCGGACCGGGCGTCGTACGACAAGGAGCTGGTGCACGCGATACTCGACGAGGGTTATGTCTGCCATCTGGGCTTCGTCCGGGACGGGGCGCCGGTCGTGCTGCCCACGCTGTACGGGCGGGTCGGCGACCGCCTGTATGTGCACGGTTCGACGGGCTCGCGCCCGCTGCGGATGACCGGCAAGGCCGACCCGGGGCTGGCCGTGTGCCTGACCGTCACGCACGTCGACGCGCTGATCCTGGCCCGTTCCGCCTTCCACCACTCGATCAACTACCGGTCCGTGGTGGTGCACGGCATCGCCCACGACGTGACGGACCCGGAGGAGAAGCGGGCGGCCCTGGACGCGCTGGTCGACCACGTCGTACCGGGCCGCGCGGCCGACTCCCGGCCCGCCGACAAGAAGGAGCTCGCGGCCACCGCCGTGATCCGCCTCGACCTGAACGAGGTCTCGGCCAAGCTCCGCACGGGCGGCGTGAACGACGAGCCCGAGGACCTTTCCCTGCCGTACTGGGCCGGTGTCGTCCCGCTGCGGAAGGGCTACGAAGCACCCGTGCCGGACGCCGACCTGGCACCGGGCACCGCCCTTCCGGACTACCTGGCGGTGCCGTGATGCTGATCCGCCCCTGGGACGCGCCCCGCGACGACGCCGAGTGGCAGCGGTGGCTCGGCAGGCACGACTTCGGTCAGCTCGCCGTCAACGGCCTGCCGGGCGATCCGCCCCACGTCCAGCCGCTCCACTTCGCCTACGACCCCGAGCGCGCCGAGGCCGTCACGCACCTCGCCCGGCCCAACCCCCTGTGGTCCGCGCTGGAGGCCGACCCGGACGTGCTGCTGAGCGTGGTCGACGACTACGTCTATGTCCCCGGGCCCTGGCAGGCCCCGCCGGACGGCCCGGCCGAGCACGGCGTTCCGACGAGTTTCTACGCGGCGGTCCAACTCCGCTGCACGGCCCATGTCGTGGACGATCCGGACGAGAAGGCCGACCTGCTCAACCGTCAGGTCGGCCACTTCCAGCCCGAGGGCGGTTCCGCGTCGGCGGCGGTGGGCGAGGAGCCTTACGGCAGGCTGCTCTCGGGCATCCGCGGTCTGCGGCTCGAAGTGGTCGACGTACGGGCGAAGTTCAAGTACGCGAGTCACAAGCCCGAGGAGATCCAGGACCGGACGGCGGCCGAACTCGCGGCGCGGGGCGGTTCCCGGGACGCGGCGGCCCGGGAACACCAGCTGCGACGGCGAGGGATGTGGTCGGGGGCTCGCTGATGCGCCTGCCCGATGACCCGGGAGCCGGTCGCCCCCCGGCCTCACGCCGGCACCGGATCCTCCGCCGCCGTGCCGCGTGCCTCCGCCAGGGCCAGGCCCGCCACCGAGCCCAGCATCAGCAGCGTGCCCACCAGGGTTGCCGGAGTGAGCCGTTCGCCGAGCAGGGCGACCGCCAGGACCGCCGCGCCGACCGGTTCGAGGAGCATGATCACGGACACGGTGGCCGACCGGACGGCGGCCGCTCCCGCGAAGTACAGACCGTAGGCGAGGGCCGTGGGGACGGCGGCGATGTAGGCCAGCAGCCACAGGGTCCGGGCGGGATGGGCCGTGTGCGGGACGATCCCCTCGGCCAGGGCGAACGGCAGCAGGCAGAGGCTGGTGACCGCGAACGCCCCCACCGACGTACTCGACGCGTCGACCTCACCGCCCCGCCCCCACCAGCGCGTGAGCAGGGTCAGCACGCTGTACCCGGCCGCGGACAGCAGAGCGAACAGCACACCCGACGGGCGTACGGTCGCTCCACCGCCGCCGAGGACGAGCACCCCCAGTCCCGCCAGGGCCCCGGCGACGGCGGTCAGGCCGCCGCGGCCGAGCCGCTCCCCCATCGTCAGCCGGGCGCCCAGTGCGATGAGCACGGGACCGGTGCCCAGCGTCACGACGGTGGCGACGGCGAGCCCGGTGGCGGACACGGCCGCGAAGTAGGCCGTCTGGAACACGGCGAGCCCGACCCCGGTGACACCCACCCGCAGCGCCCTGCGGCGGAGCGGCTCGCGCACGGCGGTCCGCCCGCGCGGACGCAGCAGGCGGGCGGAGAGCAGCAGGACCAGGCCGGCCGCGCAGCGCCAGAAGGAGAGGGTGGCGTAGCCCATGTCACTGGCCCGGTAGACCAGGGACGCGGCCGCGCCCGCAGTGCCCCAGGCGGCACCGGCGACGATCAGATAGAACAGGCCTCGCCCGACGGGCAGGCCGAAAGCAGCATTCGACGACACGAATGTCTCCGCAGAAGTTTCGGAAGGGACCCGGGATCAACCGGGCCGTGGACTTCTTCTGCGGGCAGCACCGTTGCGCCCGACACCGGGTCGGGCGTGGTTCCGGAGGGCCCGCCTCAGGCGGCCGGAGGCGGAAGGACGAGTGCGTTCGAATGCATGATCAGCACCCTAGGCGGCGCTTTCGCGGGACGACAACTCCCTTTCCGGGCCGCCGCTCGCCACCGGCTGAGGCGATCCCTTGGCGGGTGCCGAGGACTGGGCGATGAACGCGCCCACCAGGACGACCCCACCGCCGACGATCTGCGGCGCCGA
Source organism: Streptomyces guryensis (assembly GCF_021261325.1). Classification (GTDB taxonomy): domain Bacteria; phylum Actinomycetota; class Actinomycetes; order Streptomycetales; family Streptomycetaceae; genus Streptomyces; species Streptomyces guryensis. The sequence continues at coordinate 35,724 of NZ_JAJSBI010000040.1, forward strand.
CAGGTGCTCGCCCAGCAGCACCCAGGCCAGGACCGTCGCGACGACCGCTTCGAGGCAGGCGACGACGCCCGCGACCTGCGGGGAGAGCCGGCGCACCGACAGGACGCCGGTGACGTACGAGAGGACGGTGGAGATCAGGACGATCCAGGCCAGCAGGAGGAAGGCGGCGACGGGGGTGCCGTCCATCCGCGCGGTGCCGGTCAGCACGGACCAGTCCATGGTCCAGGGGCGGGCCGCGGCGGTCAGGACGACGGAACCGATCAGCAGGCCGTACGCGATGACGCCGAGCGGGTCGGGTGCGTCGTCGCCGGCCTCGCTGCCCTGGTCGGACAGGACGAAGTAGCCGACCTGGCAGCAGGCGGCGCCGAGTGCGAGCAGCAGGCCGATCGCGTCGAAGCTCAGCCCCGACCAGACCTCCACCACACAGGCGAGCCCGCCGGCCGCGAGGACCACACCCAGCGCGGCGGCACGGGTCACCGGCCGCCGCTGCACGAACCGCACCCAGCCCAGGACCAGGGCGGGTGCCAGATACTCGACGAGCAGCGCGACCCCGACGGGTATGCGGGAGATCGCGGCGAAGTAGCAGGCCTGCACACCGGCCACGGCCAGCAGTCCGAACCCGGCGAGCAGCGCCGGGCGGCGGCGCAGCAGAGCGCGGTGGCGTACGGCGACCGGCAGCATCACCAGGGCGGCGCCCACGACGCGCAGCCACACCACGTGGAGCGGGTCGAGTCCCGCCTCGATCAGGGGTTTCGCCGCGACCCCGGATCCTCCGAAGGCGACCGCGGACACGAGGGCGAGGCCCAGTCCGGCGCTCCTGCCGCGGCTTCCCCCGCTGCTCTCAGACGTATGCACGGGCACATGATGACAGGCGAAGACATGAGCGTCACCCCCGATGACACCTGTCTCAGCGGCTGGACCACCTCGACCGGGCCGGCCGGTTCTCGATGCGGGTCAGCACGGCGTCCGTGTCGATACCGGCCCGGCCGAGGACCTCGACGGCCCTTGCCTGTGGGTCGACGACGATCGCCGCGAGGAGATCGATGCCGCGGGCCGGTTCGGCGCCGCGGGCGGCGGCGCGCTCGCAGGCGTGACCCATCGCCCCCGCTGCCATCGGCGAGAACCCCTCGGCCTCCGCCACCACGGGTACGGCGCCGGAGTCCTCGACGGCGCCCTGCCAGCGCAGGCCGTATCCGATGCTGCGCTGCACCAGGTAGCCGAGCAGCCGGGCGATCTCGGGCCCGTCGTCGAAGACGGCCCGCACCTCGGGGTCCTGCTCCAGGAGCGAGTGCAGCAGATGGGCCGTGTCGATCTGCCGGTCACCGTCGCGCACCGCCCGGCGGCGGGCACCGGAGACCACCGCCGCCAGTTCGGCACTGAGCCTGGCATCGTTGTCCACGCGGGGGCCGACGGCCTGCTCGCCGACCGACTGCCGGGGGATACGGGGTTGCACATCCCCTACCCCATCAACCTCCTCGCCTCCGGTCATCCCCGAGGGGGAGCATCTTGGCGTCCCACGGAGAGTGGAGCCGACGGGCCGGAATCTCCTCCTTACGGATGAGATCTGGCCGTTCTGCCCGCACGGGCGCGCGCCGCCTTGTCACGCGCCCCTCGTGCAACCACAGCGCCCCGTAGCACGTCCAGAAGGTGAGTGGAGAGCAGGTACTGGCTGGTGTCCCTGCCGGCCGTGGACGGCAAGCAGTACGTGTACCGGGTGTACGCCCCGGAGGACGCGCTGCCCGCCGACCTGTTCTGGGACGCCTGGCACTGCCACGACGAGAGCGCCTTCCCGCGGGCGTGCGACCTCTTCGACGCCGCGTCGATCCGCCGGGTCGGCTGAACCGCCTCCACAATTCCTGATGGTTCATCAGTATTGAATGTTGCGACCTCTGCCGTTACTTTCCGCGACACCACAGCCCGACACGAAGAGGTGGTCGCATGCCCGAAATCAACGCGGAGGCACGGATCGAGGCGCCGGCCGAGAAGGTGTGGGCACAGCTCATGGACTGGCCCGCGTACGGCCAGTGGAACGCCACCCACACCAGCTTTCCGAAGGGCGGCCCGGCGGCGCTCGAAGTGGGCGGGACCTTCCAGGAGAACATGAAGCTGATGGGATTCCCGGCCGAGGTCGAGTGGACCATCTCGGAGCTGGAACCGGCCCGGGTCTTCGCCATCAGCGGCAAGGGCCCGATGGCCGTGAACGTGGCCACGCGCTACACCCTGACACCTGAGGGCGACGCCACGAAGGTCCGCATCGACGGCGAGTTCACGGGCGCCGCGGTCACCCTGATGGCTGGCAGGCTGAAGGACTCGGGGACCGCCGCGCTGAACGAGTCGCTGCGCAAGCTCGCCGGGCTGGTGTCCTGACCGGACACGGTAAGGCGCCCCGCGGACCACTCCGCGGGGCGCCTTGGTCGCCGCAGGAACCGTCAGTCCTCGTCGGCGAGGATCAGATACAGCTTCTTGCGGGCTTCGTTGATGACCGTCAGCGCCTTCTCGCGCTGCTCCTTGCTGCCGGTCTTCCAGACCTGGCCGAAAGCCTCCATCAGACCGAAGCCGGCCTGCCGGATCTCACCGAGCGCCTCGAAGTCGATGCCGCGGGAGGCTTCCTCCCAGGGCGCGTCCGGGCCCTCGTCGGCCGCAGTGCGGCCGGACTCGGTGAGCGAGAAGAGCTTCTTGCCGCCCTCGCTCGCGCTGGCGATCAGGCCCTCGTCCTCCAGCAGCTGGAGGGTGGGGTACACCGAACCCGGGCTGGGCTTCCACGCCCCGCCACTGCGCTCGGCGATCTCCTGGATCATCTCGTAACCGTGCATGGGCCGGTCCTTCAGCAGGGCCAGGATCGACGCTCGTACGTCGCCTCGCCGTGCCCTGCCCCTCGGTCCGCCGCGCCCTCGCGGGCCCCAGGGGCCAGGGCCGAACCCGGGTCCGCCGAAACCGAAGCCGGGCCCGGGACCGCCGCCGGGGCCGCCCGGCCCGAAGGGGCCGAAGGCGCCGCGCCGGCCCTCGAAACCACCCCGGCCGCGAGGGCCGGGTCCACCGTGTCCACGTTCGAATCCGTGAGAACGCATCGCAATCACTCCATTCCATCGTTGATCTGTCGCGATGCCTCAACGATATATCGGAATAGTACGCATGGCAAGGCTCGCCGGAAATTCGCGCATGAACGGGCCCGGCCCCAGATCAGGGCCGGGCCCGTGCGGGACCGTGCGGCGCTCAGTGGCCGCGGAACGCCTCCTCCAGCCACCAGGAACCGTGTTCGCGACTCACCTTGGCGTCGATGAGCAGGGGTGCGGAGCGCGGCCCGGCGACCCAGTCCTGCACGGCCTTGAGATCGGCCGGCGTGCGGACGGTGACCGCCTCGAAGCCGTAGCCGCGGGCCACCGCGGCGATGTCCGTCTCCGGGAAGGTGACCGTGTCGAGCGGGAAGCCCTCGGGGCCGAAGTGGTGCACCTCAGCCCCGTAGGCCTCGTCGTCGTAGACGACGACCACCATCGGCAGACCGAGCCGACGCACGGTGTCGAGTTCCACGGCGCTCATCAGCGCGCCGCCGTCGCCCAGGGCGGCAACCGGAAGCCGGCCGGGCTGGGCGAGGGCCGCGCCGATCGTGGTCGCGAGGCCCAGACCGATCGACTGGAACGCCTGGGTGAAGCAGAACCCGTTGTGGTCCGGCACCGAGAGATACGCGCTCGGGTAGCCCATGAAGTTGCCCGAGTCAACGCCCACGACCCGCTCGGCGGGGAGGATGTCGTCGAGCGCGATGCTCAGCGTGCGCGGGTCGATCCGCTGCCGGGTGCCCTCGTCCTCGTACGGAACGTCGCGCCACCGCGCCCGCGCGGCGAGGTCCGCGGCCACCTCGGGCGTCCGGTAGCCCGGGCGGCTCCCGCCGCCGGCCTCCAGTGCCCGTCGCGCCGTGCGTTCCACGTCGCCGGCGACGCCCAGGTCGATCCCCCGGTGCGCGCCGAGCGCCTCCGGGTCGTCGTCGACCTGGACGACAATCGCGTCCGGGCCGATCAGACTGCCGTGCCGCATGGTCCACATGTTCAGCGCACAGCCCCAGCCGATGATCAGGTCGGCGCCCTGGATGAGTTCGACCGCGAGGGGAGAGGCGAAGCCACCGGAGACGTCGAGCGAGTAGGGGCTCGCGCGGAACAGGCCGCGGGCCACGGCCGAGGTCGCCAGGAGAGCGCCGTACCGGTCGGCCAGCGCCAGGAGCGCGTCGCGGCCGGCGCTGGTGCGCGCGCCCCGGCCGGCGACGAAGACCGGACGCCGGGCGCCCTCCAGGGCCCGTACCAGCTCCGCCACCGCGGCCTCGGACGGTTCGACCGGTTCTCGTACGGGCATCGGGCGGGCGGCCGGCAGGGCCGCGTCAGGCACGTCGAGGGCCTGTACCTCCAGCGGCAGGTTCAGCAGTACCGTGCGCCGCTCGTGCCGGGCCCGCCGGAGGGCCGCGCGGGCCTGTTCGACGGCGTCGTGCGCGGTCGTCAGGCGCGCGGTGACGGCACCGACAGAATGCGCGAGCACGGCTTGGTCGATACGGAAGTTGGAGCGCTGTGCGGTCGCCTCGGCGGCCAGCACCAGCAGGGGCGTACGGCTCTTGGCGGCCTCGGTGATGCCGGTCAGGGCGTTGGTCAGGCCGGGCCCCTGGTGGACGCTGAGCGCGGCCGCCGTCCCACTCGTGCGGGCGTACGCGTCGGCCATGGTCGCCGCGCCGCCCTCGTGCCGTGCGGCGACGAACCGCGCGCCCGCCGCCACCATGGCGTTGGTCAGATGGAAGTTGCCCGAGCCGACCACGCCGAAGACATGGTCGATCCCCGACGCGACCAGCGCCCGCCCGACGGCCTCGGCGACCTTCACGACCGCTCCACCAGGGCGAGTACGCGTGCGGGGGAGCCGGAGCCCGAGACGATGGGCAGCGGTCCCGCGATGACGACGGCGCCGGTCGGAGGCAGGGAACCGAGGTTCTGCAGCTGGGTCAGCCCGTATTTGTCGGCGCCCAGGAAGTACGAGTGGCAGGGGAAGGCCGGGTCGAAGGCGTGCGCCCGTCCCGCGTCCGTGCCCACCGTCTCCGTGCCGAGGCCGATCACCGGGGTCTCCTCGGCGACCCAGCGGGCGCACTCCGCCGACAAACCGGGGGTGTGCGGGCCGTTCTCGTCGGCGTTCAGGAACGCCTCCTGCGACTGCGAGCGGGCGTCCCAGCCGGTGCGCAGCAGCAGCCAACCCCCTTCGGGCAGGGGCCCGTTCTCGGCCTCCCATGCCTTGATGTGGTCCACCTCGACCAGGAAGTCGGGGTCCTTGGCGGCGCGGTCGGAGAAGTCGAGTACGACCGCCGGGGCGATCAGCCGGCCGGCCGGCACCGAGGCGACGTCGGCGAGGTCCCTTCCGCTGACCCAGTGGACCGGGGCGTCGAAGTGGGTGCCGGTGTGCTCACCGCTGCGGAAGTTGTTCCAGTACCAGGCCGGTCCCCGGTCGTCGTACCGGCTGATCTCCTCCAGTTCGAAGACCTGGGTCTGGCCGAACTGGGGCGGCAGCTGGATCACCGGTGTGGCCGACGACAGCGGCGACGTCAGGTCGACGACTTCGATCGATCCGCCCTGCAGCCCGGCGAGCAGGGCGGCGAGCACGGACGGCTGGGACATGACGGCCTCCTGGGCAATGGCTGAACGGTCAACGACAGGGTGTCAGCCGAGGGCCGCTTCGCTGAGGCACACGGCCCGGAAATCGGTCCACCGACCCCGAATTGGACTTGGTGGAACGCTCCACTCCGCCCTAGCGTCGAAGCCATGCGAATCCGAATCGTCGACGCCTTCACCGACCGCCCCTTCGCCGGCAACCCCGCCGGCGTCCTGCTCCTCGACGACTTCCCCGACGACGACCGGCTCCAGAAGATCGCCCTGGAGGTCAACCACGCCGAGACCGCGTTCGCGCACCGGCTGCCCGAGGGCGGGGAGGCCGACTGGGCGCTGCGCTGGTTCACCCCCGCGACCGAGGTCGCCATGTGCGGGCACGCGACCCTGGCCACGGCCCATGTCCTGCACACGACCGGCGCCCACGAGGGCACCGTGCGGTTCGCCACCCGCAGCGGCGTCCTCGTCGGCACACCGGAGGAGGACGGCTCGATCACCCTGGACTTCCCGACGGCGCCGCTCACGCGGGTCGAGGTCCCGGACGGAGTCGCCGAAGCGCTGGGCGCCGAGCCGCGAACCGCCTTCGACACCGGCCCGAACGTGGGCGACCTGGTCCTCGAACTCGCCGACGAGAAGACGGTGCACGCACTCACCCCCGACCACAAGGCGCTCGCCGCCTACTCCGAGCGCGGCATCATCGCCACCGCCCGCGCCGAGGACGCCACCCGGGGATACGACTTCGTCTCCCGCTGCTTCTTCCCGAACGTCGGCATCGACGAGGACCCGGTCACCGGCAGCGCCCACACGGCCCTCGCCCCCTTCTGGTCCGAGCGGCTCGGCCGCACCGACCTCACCGGCCTGCAGGCGTCGCCCCGCTCCGGCCGTGTCCACACCCGGCTGCGCGGCGACCGTACGCTGCTGAGCGGGCGCGCGGTCACGGTCATCGAGGGCGAGCTGCTCGCCTAGCGGGCCCGGCTGCCGGGGCTCACGCCGTCGGCAGCCAGCCCACCTTCCCGGCCAGCAGCGCGTACCCCACGAACGCCCCGATGTCGAGCAGGGAATGCGCCACCACCAGCGGGCCCACCCGGCCCCAGCGCCGGTACAGGTACACGAACACCACGCCCATCACCATGTTGCCGACGAAGCCGCCGATGCCCTGGTAGAGGTGGTATGAGCCGCGCAGTACGGAACTGGCCACCAGGGCGGTGCCGGGCGTCCAGCCCAACTGTCCGAGCCGGCGCAGCAGATAGCCGACGACGATGACCTCTTCGAGGATCGCGTTCTGCATCGCCGAGAGGATCAGCACGGGGTACTTCCACCACACGCCGGGCAGCGCCTCCGGGACCACCGTGAGGTTGAACCCGAGCCCGCGTGCGGCCAGGTAGAAGGCGATTCCGGTGCTGCCGATCACCGCCGCGATCCCGGCGCCGCGGCCGAGGTCGGGCCACGGCCGGGTGCGGTCGAAGCCGATGGTGCGCAGCCCCTTGCCCTCACGCAGCAGGAAGTGCGCGACGAGCGCGACGGGGACCAGTGCCGTGGCGATGCCGAACAGCTGCCAGGCGAGATCCAGCCAGGGGCGGCCCGGAGCGGCCGAGGCGTTGAGGGTGGCCGCCTGCTCCTTGAGCCCCCCTGGCTTCGTGACCGATCCAACAAAGCTGATCAGGGCGGATACCCCACTCGCACCGAGCGAAAGCCCCAGAACGAGTAGCGTCTCGTCACGGAGAATCCGTCGCGAGGGCCGCTCCGGTGGAATGGAATCGGCCACCGGGCCCGCCTCTGCCTGCACACCTGCCTCCAGTTGAGTAGTCCATCGGGGGGACGGACGCCGTACGGGGCGTACCTCCCCTTTGCATGCCATACGGCCGCGGTCCGGCATGAGGTTCAGCAGGGAGGGGCACCACCGTCTTGGGACGTCACAGCTTGCCCGATCAGTATGGGGCGGGCGGCAGCGGCCCCCGCCCACGGGCGCGGCTCCGCACGGGCGCCGTCGCGACGGTGCCCGTCCTCACCGTCCGGGATGCGCCGCCTTTCGTCTGCGGCTTCGTCGTGGCTGGTCGCGCAGTTCCCCGCGCCCCCTTCGGAGGCTGGTCATCCCCTCCTGGACCCCGCCGCCACGACGGCCTTCAGCATCACCGACCGGATCTGTGACGGGTTGCTGACCGACTGGCCCGAGCCGCCCCTCGCCTCGGCGGTCTGTTCGGCCTCCTGGCGGTCGGAGTCGGGGCCCACGGCGATCCCTGTATACGGCGGGCGTGGTGTCGTAGAGCCCGGTCGCGTCGATCCAGCTGTACGTCTTCTTCGGCCCTCAGCGACTTCGCGGCCGTGGGCACCATGGCCACGCCGATCGGCGCCGAGGAGACCGCGCCCACCGGAGTCACGTCGACCGCGCCGTTGGCCGCCGTGATCCGCTCGATCCACACGTCCGAGTCCGCCCCCGCTGTGCCGCCTGCGAGGGAGCGGCCGCTCAGCCGAGCGGCACCGGCTCCGGCAGCCCCACCGGCCACGTATGCACCGGCTCCCCCAGATGCATCAGCTCGCTGTACCTCCTCGTCGTGGCCGCCAGCGCGGCATCCCGCGAGAGCCCCGTCTCCAGTGCCCGGTGGAACGTCGCCGCCTGCCAGGTCGCACCATTGGCCCGGCGCCGGCAGCGCTCGTCGATGACACCCAGGTACAAGTCCCGGTCGGCGGGTTCGACCCCCCATGCGTCCAGCCCCGCCTCGGCGAGCGGCAGCAGCTCGTCGCGTACGAGGCTCACCGCGTCGACCTGCATGGTGCCGCCGTACCGCCCCCGTCGCGGCCACTCCAGACGGGCGTCGATGCCGTGCTTGCAGGCGGCGTCGAAGTTGGCGGCGGCGGCCTCGAACGGCAGCCGGGTCCACACGGGCCGCGACTCCTCGGCGAGGGCGCGGACGAGGCCGTAGTAGAAGGCCGCGTTGGCGACGACGTCGGTGACGGTGGGCCCGGCGGGCAGCACCCGGTTCTCGACGCGCAGGTGCGGGACACCGTCGGCGATGCCGTAGACCGGGCGGTTCCAGCGGTACACCGTGCCGTTGTGCAGGACGAGTTCGGCGAGCTTGGGCACGCCGCCTTCGTCGAGGGCGTCGAGGGGGTCCTCGTCGTCGCAGATCGGCAGCAGGGCGGGGAAGAACCGCAGGTTCTCCTCGAAGAGGTCGTACGCCGAGGAGATCCAGCGCTCCCCGAACCAGGTGCGCGGGCGCACGCCTTGTGCCTGCAGTTCCGGCGGCCGGGTGTCGGTGGACTGCTGGAACAGCGGGGGCCGGGACTCGCGCCACAGCTCACGGCCGAACAGGAAGGGCGAGTTGGCGCCGACGGCGATCTGCGCAGCGGCGACGGCCTGCGCGGCGTTCCAGACGTCGGCGAAGCGGCCCGGAGTGACCTGGAGGTGCAGTTGCACGGACGTGCAGGCGGCTTCCGGGGCTATGGACTTCGAGGTGCAGGTGAGGCGCTCGACTCCGTCGATGTCCAGGACGAAGTCCTCGCCGCGGGCGGCCACGATCTGCTCGTTGAGCAGGGCGTAGCGGTCGACGTCGGAGAGGTTGGAGGAGACCAGGTCGTCCCGGTCGAGGGTCGGCAGAATGCCGATCATCACGATTCCCGCGTCGAGCTCGCCGGCTTTTCGATGGGCATATGCCAGCGAGGTCCGCAGTTCCTCCGCGAGCCGGTCGAATACCCGCCCACCCAATCGATGTGGGGCAATGTTGACTTCCAGATTGAACATGGCGAGTTCTGTTTGGAAATCACGGCTTGCGATCCGCTCCAGAACCTGGGCATTGAGCATTTTCGGCATGCCGTCATCACCGGCGAGATTCAGTTCGATCTCCAGCCCCATGAGGTTCTTCGGGCGATCGAACCGCTTCTCGTCCAGGAGCCGCTCCAGCCCCGTCAGACACCTGCGGAGCTTGTCGCGGTAGTGCTGCCGATCGGACAGGTCGAACCGCCCTGCCACGACCTTCTCCCCCATCGAAGCGTCCCTCCTCGAGTGGGCGGCCCGAAGATCGGGCCAGCCCGGCGTCGGGGTCACGTGGGATGATGCCCAGCCGCGGCGATCGATAACGTCCCCGCGCGGGGGTGTCGCCCGCTACTCTGTTGCACGTGACCGGTGGCACATTCACCAGGCATGGAGCACGGCGCAGTTTCGGGCCGTCGACGAACTCGTGAAAAACGCCGACGAGAATTGGCCGACCGCTCCCCGACTATGTTCCGAGGTCACCGGCATGAGGTGGTTCCGGAATCGGGATGATTCCCACGAATCGCCGACCGGATACGCCCTTGCCGAGTGCGCCGGAAACGTGTAGACGAAACACCGTCTGAACACATGTCGTATAAACTCCGCGAACAAGACAGAGGGGTGGCGCCCGCGGTCATGGAACCTGCCGTCGAGGTGACGTGCGGCAGGCCTCACCCACACGCCTCGTTCCCAGGACCCGGCCCCCGCCCCTCTGGCCCCGTGAGCAGACAGCGCCGTCCGCCCCCGCCCTCGCGCCACTGTGCCTGTCGAATGAGAGGCGACCCACCATGCCGCTGCATGTCCCCCCGGCTCCCGCGCCCGCCCTTCGCACCGTCCTCACCGCACTCGGTTCCCCCACTGCGGTCCGCGAGGCCCGAACTCCCTCGCTGCTGCGCTCCCAGGGCCCCACCACGCCAGAACTCCCGCTGCCCGTACACGTACTGGACGAACTCAGCCCCGCGGGCGCGGCCGCCACCCGGCTTGCCGGGTGGCGCTTCCTGATCCGCTGCGGCGAACGCTCGGTGGCCGCAGCCGACACCATGCTGACGCCCGACGGCTGGGCCTTCTCGCACTTCTTCGAAGGCCCCTACATCGCCTCCACCGAGCGCGCCCTGCGCCAGGCCGAGACGATGAGCCAGCCCTACCAGCCCCGTCTGCTCTCGGTACCCAGCCTGTACATGCTCACACTGTGGCTGCACGGCGACTGCACCGCGGACGGCGCCGCCGGCCATCCCGCCGCCACGGACCTGCTCGTCCCGCTGGCGCCGGCGCCGCCCGGCATCGCAGCCCACCGCCCGCACCGTGTCGCCGAGCTGCTCCCGGTGCTGACCCATCGGGTGACTCCGGTCCCGCTACTGGGCTCGCCCGCCTGAACACCGCCCCTCGCCACACCTTTCGTACCCCGCCCCGGAATTCCGGATCGCGGGGTACGACGCTTTTCCGCTCGGCAATTCGCTCGTACGAGCAACCAATTGCTCGTACGAGCCGAAAACGCCGCCTGACCTGTAAGGACTAGCCTCATCAGGCCACCGAGAACCACCCGAAGTGACAGTGCAGTTGGACTGAACCGTCCGTGCCGGGGATGCGTCCTCAACCTGTGAGAAGCGGTGCTGCGAAATCCCTGCGGATTGACGCCCGTGGGGCAACACTGGGACTGGACCGACTTATCACTACGGGGGGCGGCCATGAACGGAGCTTCAAGCCGCGGGACAGACAAGACAGCCATCTCACACATCACGACAGAGCGAAAGATCCCATCAATGTGCCAGCACCAGACACCGTGTCCGACAGCCCACTCCGCCGACCGGGAATCCGCCCGACTTGTGGCGCACCACCCGGAGCAGGGATGGAGCCTGCTGTGCAACGGCGTTCTGCTCTTCGAGGACACCGGTGAGCTCCTGCCCGACGGCCAGATCATCGCGCCGCACCGCCCGCTGGGCGCCGGCCAGGTGGTGACGGCCGCCTGAGCGGCACCGGGCGGAGCGCCACGCCGCCCGGAGACTTGAGGGGCCGGTCGCGAGAACACCCCGCGAACCGGCCCCGACGCGTGTCCGGAGGCGATCACTGCACGTAGTGCCGCGCGTGTACTGCGGTCATCGCGGACCGATGTCCATCGGCGCCGGCACCCGGTGGGGCGGCATCACCGCCACCGAGCACCTGCCGTCCCTGGGCCACCGGCGCCCAGCCCGGGGGCGGGACCCCGGCGGCGCTCCCCACTGCACCGCCGGGGCGTTCTCTACTTGCCGCCCAGCGCCGCCCGGATCGCGAAGTAGGCCGGCTTGGGCCGCAGTTGCTCGTCCCACGGGAGCGCGGCGCCCTCACCGGGGAAGACCGCCGGGATCCACGAGTACTTGTCGGTGTAGTCCCACACGGTGATGCCCACGCACCGCCGCACCGCGAGACATGCCTCGGTCAGGGACCGGTACCACTCGGCCTGCGTGGCCAGTTTGGCGTCGTCCGCGGGCAGGATCATCCGTACGTCGACCTCGGTGAGCGCGGTGTCGAGGCCGAGCGCGGAGAAGCGGCGGAGGTTGTCCTCCAGGGTGGTGGGATAGCCGTACTGGAGGGCCAGGTGGGCCTGCAGACCGATGCCGTTCAGCGGGACGTGCTGCGCCTTGAGGTCCTTCGCCAGCTGGTAGTAGGCGTCGCTCTTCGGGCCGACCGCCTCGATGTTGTAGTCGTTGAGGTACAGCCTGGCGTGCGGGTCGGCCTGGTGGGCCCAGCGCAGGGCGTCGGCGATGTAGCCGGGACCGAGCGTCTTGTACCAGATGGTCTCGCGGTAGCTGCCGTCCTCGTTGAACGCCTCGTTGACGACGTCCCAGGAGTAGACCTTGCCTCGGTAGTGCCGCACTTCGGTCTGGATGTGTTTCTTCAGTACGGCCCTGAGCTCGTCCGCGGTCCATTCGCGGCTGGTCAGCCAGCTGGGCAGCTGGCTGTGCCAGACCAGGGTGTGGGCACGGACCCGCTGGTGGTTCTTGCGGGCCAGGTCGACGATCTGGTCACCGTTCGTCCAGTCGAAGACGCCCTGTTGGGGCTCGGTGGCGTACCACTTCATGCCGTTGCCGGGCGTGATCATGTCGAACTCGCTGCCGAGCAGGGCCGTGTAGGCGGTGTCGGTGAGTTCGGGGTTGTCGGTGGCGCTGCCGAAGTAGCGGCCGTGGCGCTGGGCCAGTTCCGCGAGCGTCGGCTGCTTCTGGCTCGCCTGGGCCGCGGGGCCGGTGGCGATGCCGGCCGCGACCAGGGCGGCCGCGAGTGCTCCGGCGAGTCTGAGACGGGTGGTCTTGCGCATGGTGCGACTCCTCACGATGTGTGGTGCGGGGCCGTACGTCCGCCGCCGCGCGGTCATCCCTTTGTGGCGCCGGCGGTGAGGCCGCCGACGAGCTGGCGCTCGGCGACCGAGTACAGGGCGAGGGCGGGCACCATCGCCAGGACGAGGTAGGCGAAGACGCGCGCGTATTCGGCCGAGTACTGGCCCTGGAACTGCGCGACGCCGAGGGGCAGCGTCCACCACTTGGAGTCGGTGAACACCAGCAGCGGAAGCATGAAGTTGTTCCAGCTGGCGACGACGGCGAGGACCGAGACCGTGCCGAGCGCCGGCCGTGCCATCGGCAGCAGCACCCGCCAGAAGAACCCGAAGGCGCTGCACCCGTCGAGCGTGGCCGCCTCCTCCAGCTCTCCCGGGATCTGCCGGAAGAAGCCCCGCAGGATGATGATGGTCATCGGCAGCCCGAACGCGGCCTGCGGCAGGATCACGCCCAGCGGGTTGTCCAGCAGGCCGAGGTAGCGCAGGAGAAGGAACAGCGGCAGGGCGGCCACCGCGGGGGGGAACATCAGCCCCATCGTGAAGAAGGTGAACAGCACCTCCCGCCCACGGAAGGCGAACCGTGCGAAGGAGAACGCCGCGAGCGCGGACACCGCGACCACCAGCACGGTCGTCGCCAACGCGACCAGGGTGCTGTTGCCCAGCAGCCGCCAGAAGTCGCCGCCGCCGAGGATGTCGGTGTAGTTCCCGGTCAGCCAGTGCTCGGGCAGCCCGAACGGGTTGCGGGAGAGCTCGGACGTGGACTTGAAGCCGGACAGTACGGCGTACAGCAGAGGTACGACCATCACCGAGCCGACGGCGACGAGGACGACGTGCAGCGGCAGTTTGCGAAGGGGCTTCACTTGCCGTCTCCCCTCATGTTCGTGGTGGCCCCTTCGAGGTCGCGGCGGAGCACGAACCGCTGGTAGGCGAGGGCGAAGACGAGGCAGATGCCGAACATGACGACGCTGATAGCGCTGGCGTAGCCGACCTGGTAGCGCTTGAAGCCGTACTGGAACATGGTCACGGCCATCGTCTCGGAGTGGTGGTCGGGGCCGCCCTGGGTGATCACCCACACCAGGTCGAACAGCTGGATCGCCCCGATGACGGAGAGGAAGACGCTGATGCGCAGGGTGGGCGCGAGCAGCGGCAGGGTGACATTGCGGAAGCGCTGCCAGGGCCCGGCGCCGTCGATCAGCGCCGCCTCGGTCAACTCGGCCGGGATGGACTGGAGTCCGGCCAGGTAGAGCATCATGTGGAAGCCGAAGTACTTCCAGGTCATGACCAGGAAGAGCGTGGCCATGACGTAGGAGGGATCGGCGAACCACTCCCCGCCGAGGCCATCGAGGCCGACGGCGCCCAGGACGTGGTCGGCGAGCCCGTCGCCCGGGGCGAAGACCATGCTGAACAGCACGCCGGTGATGGCCTCGGACAGGACGTACGGCGCGAAGAACAGCATCCGGTACACGGCCCGGCCGCGCAGCCGCTGGTTGAGCGCCACGGCCAGGGCGAGCGCGAACGGCAGCTGCAGCGCGAGCGACAGCCCGACCAGGACCAGGCAGCGCCACAGGTCACCCAGGAAGACCGGGTCCTGGAAGAGCCGGGTGAAGTTGTCCGTGCCCGCGTAGTCGGAGGGCATACCGAAGCCGCCCCAGCGGAAGAAGGCGGCGTACAGCGCGAACAGCATCGGCAGCAGGACAAGACCGATGAACAGCACCAGCGCGGGCACCTGGAAGCCGACCGCGGTGAGCCAGTTGAGCAGGCGCCGCCGGGCCCGCCCCCGCGCGAAGTCCGCGTCTGGGGGCGGGAGTTCGACGCTCGGGCCGCTCCGCTTGTCCGGAAGGAACGTGGAGGACGTGGAGGTCATCGGCGGCTACTGCTCTTCCTTCGCGGTCTTCGTGATCGACTGCGCGACCTGCTCGGGGGACTTGGAGCCGGCGATGAGCGCGGCGACGCTGTCGTTGACCTCCTGTCCGACGGCGGGGGCGTACGCCTGGTCGAGGAAGAGCTGGAAGCCGGTGGCAGCCTTCAACTGTGCCTGTACGGCCTTGATGTTGGGGTCGGACAGGGCGCTCTCCGCGCCCGGGACGACCGGGATGGTGCCGGTCTTCCTGACCAGTTCGGTGTCGGTGGACTCGGAGGCGAAGAACTTCAGGAAGTCGACGGCCGCCTGCGGTGCGCCCTTGCGCAGGGCGTGTCCGCCGCCTCCGCCGAACACCTCGGTGATGGCGCCCCTTCCGCCCTCGACGGCGGGGAACGGGAAGAAGCCGAGGTTCTTGCCGAGTCCCTTGCCCTGGTCGGCCTGCACGCTCGGGGCCCACTGGCCCATCAGTTCCATGGCCGCCTTGCCGTTGCCGACGGTCGCGGCCTCTCCGGTGGGCGTCGAGTAGGCGGCGCCGAGGAACCCCTTCTGGAACGGCTGGAGTTGGACCAGATCCTTGAGGTGCTGCCCCGCCTGGACGAACCCGGGCGCGGTGAAGTCCTTGTCGTCGCTGGCCTTCTGCAGCGCGTCGATGCCCGCGGTGCGCATCGAGAGATAGGCCCAGTAGTACATGCCGGGCCACTTCTCCTTGCCCCCCAGGGCGAGCGGCGTGATGCCTTTGGCCTTCAGCTTCCGCACGGCGTCGAGGAAGCCGTTCCAGGTGGTCGGGGGCGTGCTGATGCCGGCCTGCTCGAAGAGCGCCTTGTTGTACCAGAAGCCGACCATGCCGATGTCGAACGGGATCGCGTACGTCTTGTCGTCGAGGATGTACGGCTTCTTGGCGACCGGCAGCAGGGCGTCGGCCCACGGCTTGGTCCTGTCGGTGAGGTCCTCGACGAGCCCTGCGTCGACCTGCTGCTTGAGGACACCGCCGCCCCAGGTGTGGAAGATGTCGGGGAGCTTCCCGGAGGCGGTCAGCGCCGTCATCTTCGACTTGTAGGCGTCGTTCTCCAGCTGAACGATCTTTATCTTCACCTTGGGGTTCTGGGCCTCGAACTTCTTGGCCAGACCCGCCCAGACGGTCTTTGCGGGCTCGGTGGTGGAGATGTTCCACCACTCGACGGTGGTCGTCCCGTCCGACGACCCTCCGTCCGAGTCCCCGCCACATCCGCTCAGTGCCGTCATGCCCAGACCGGCCGCGGCGGAGGCCGCCAGGAAGCCGCGGCGGGAGAGTGCCCGGTCGCCCATCATGCGCTCCTCGGGTAGGGACGGCGCGTCCACGACCGTCCACTGGTGCCGAAAGTTTCGGAGATGATCCAGAAAGATGCGTTGTTGCCGCACCCTAGAGACAGCTCCCAAACGGTGGCAACCCCTTGTACGCGGTGAATCTGCGGAGAACGTGCACGCCATCGCGGGGCGTCGGTCTCGCCCCCATACGCTTCACACCCAATGGGGTACGAAACATTCGGTACGACTGGCGAACATTACGAAACGGACGGGACCGTTCAGCGCCCGATTCACACCGTTCGGCGATACATGCGTCCACTGGCCACCAAGGGGGAACTCGTGACATCTACACTGAATCACGCATCCATGTGATCCAGATCACAGAAGGAAGCGGAGATGAGCACACCAACCTCGAACCCTGGCACCATCGCCGACCCCGGCCCTCTCGGTCTCGGCGCCTTCGCCATGACGACGTTCGTCCTCAGTGTCTTCAACGCGGACCTGATCACCGACAAGAAACTGGTCGCGGTGGTCCTCCCCCTCGCACTCTTCTACGGCGGGTTGGCCCAGCTGCTGGCCGGCATGTGGGAGTTCCGCAAGGGCAACACCTTCGGCGCGACCGCTTTCTCCTCCTTCGGAGCCTTCTGGCTGGCGTACGCCGCCTACGCGAAGTTCGTCGCGGGCACCCTGCCCGCCTCCACCGCACACCAGGCGACCGGTCTGTTCCTGCTGGCCTGGGCCATCTTCACGGTGTACATGACCGTCGCCGCCACCCGTACCACGGGCGCGGTACTGGCCGTGTTCGTGACCTTGTCGGCGACGTTCATCGTCCTGTGCGTCGGTGACTTCGCCCAGTCCCCGGACACCACCAAGGCCGGCGGCTGGCTCGGCCTGGTCACCGCCGCGTGCGCCTGGTACGCGTCGTTCGCGGGCGTCACCAACTCCACCTACCAGCGCGCCGTCGTGCCGGTCTTCCCGAACGTCGGCGAGCACCTGATGCCGCACCGGACCCACCGTGGCGGCCCGTTCGCCGGAGCCCACACATGAGTGAGCCGGCCGGCGAGACACTCTCCAACCTGCTGCGGGAGGAGCGGCGGTTCCCGCCGCCTCCCGAGCTGGCCGCCGCGGCCAACGCCACCGCGGCGGACTACGAGCGGGCCGACGCCGACAGCCAGGCCTTCTGGGCCGCGGCGGCGGCCCGGCTGGACTGGGCCCAACCCTGGGAGCAGGTGCTCGACTGGAGCGGCGCACCGTTCGCCCGCTGGTTCATCGGCGGGCGGCTCAACGCGGCGTACAACTGCCTGGACCGGCATGTGGCGGCCGGCCACGGCGACCGGGTCGCCTTCCACTGGGAGGGCGAGCCGGGCGACACCCGCACCATCACCTACGCCGAGCTGACACAGGAGGTCTGCCGGGCGGCCAACGCCCTGCAGGCCCTCGGCGTCCACTCCGGCGACCGAGTGGCCATCTACATGCCGATGATCCCGGAGACGGTGGTGGCGATGCTGGCCTGCGCCCGCATCGGTGCCCCGCACACCGTGGTCTTCGGCGGCTTCTCCGCGGAGGCGCTGCGCGGCCGGATCCTCGACTGCGACGCGCACGTGGTGATCACCTCGGACGGCGGCCACCGCCGGGGCAAACCCTCCGCGCTCAAACCCGCCGTCGACGAGGCGGTCCGCGAGTGCCCCGAGGTGCGCAGCGTGCTGGTGGTGCGGCGCACCGGGCAGGAGGTCGAATGGACCGACGGCCGGGACGTGTGGTGGCACGACCTGGTGGCCGAGCAGCCGGCCGAGCACGAGGCGGAGGCGTTCGACAGCGAGCACCCGCTGTACATCATGTACACCTCCGGTACGACGGCCCGCCCGAAGGGCATCCTGCACACCACCGGCGGCTATCTCACCCAGGTGGCATGGACACACTGGGCGGTGTTCGACGTCAAGCCGGAGCGGGACGTGTTCTGGACGGCGGCGGACATCGGCTGGGTGACCGGCCACTCGTACATCGTCTACGGGCCGCTCGCCAACGGCGTGACCTCGGTGCTGTACGAGGGCACACCGGACACCCCGCACAAGGGCCGCTGGTGGGAGCTCGTCGAGAAGTACCGGGCGACGATCCTCTACTGCGCACCGACCGCGATCCGCACCTTCATGAAATGGGGCGCCGAATTCCCGGACCGCTTCGACCTGTCCTCGCTGCGGCTGCTGGGCTCGGTCGGTGAGCCCATCAATCCCGAGGCGTGGATCTGGTACCGCCAGAACATCGGCGGGGACCGTTGCCCCGTGGTCGACACGTGGTGGCAGACGGAGACCGGCGCCCAGTTGATCAGCCCACTGCCAGGGGTGAGCACCTGCAAGCCGGGCTCAGCGCTGCGACCGCTGCCCGGGGTGCACGCGGATGTCGTGGACGACTCGGGCAAGCCGGTGCCCAACGGCTCCGGAGGCTATCTGGTCCTCACGGATCCGTGGCCGGCGATGCTGCGCACCATCTGGGGCGACGAGAAACGGTACGTCGACACCTACTGGTCCCGCTTTTCCGGGATGTACTTCGCCGGGGACGGGGCGAAGAAGGACGACGACGGCGACATCTGGCTGCTGGGCCGGGTCGACGACGTCATGAACGTCTCCGGCCACCGCATCTCGACCACGGAGGTCGAATCCGCACTGGTCTCGCATCCGCTGGTCGCCGAAGCCGCCGTGGTCGGCGCCACCGACCCGACGACCGGGCAGGGCGTCGTCGCCTTCGTCATCCTGCGCGGCGACGCCGAGCAGGCGGGCACGGCCGGCGCGGACGAGGTGGCCACCGAGCTGCGCGCCCACGTCGCCAAGGAGATCGGCCCGATCGCCCGGCCCCGGCAGATCCTGGTCGTCACCGAACTCCCCAAGACCCGTTCGGGAAAGATCATGCGGCGCCTGCTGCGGGACGTGGCCGAGAACCGCCGGCTCGGTGACGTCACCACCCTCACCGACTCCTCGGTGATGGACGAGATCCGCGACCGACTGCCCTCGGCAGGATCGGCGGGCGAGGAGGGATAGCACCACCACACCCGGCCGGTGCCGACCGCCGCGCCGCCCGTTCCATGACGGGAGGCCTGCTCGGCACCGGTCCCGTGATCCACGGCCGGTCGCGGACAGAGAGCCGGCGCCGCCACCTGCACCGCGCGCTCACTCCGCCAGGCGCCCCGGGGGGCATCAGCGGATGCGGCGCCACTGCACTGCGCGCCGAACCCAAGCATGACGAACGCGCCCATGCCCCCGGTGCCACGTCCAACGCGCCGGTGCGCCTCGGACGTCGTCGCGTACGTCTGGCCGACACCGGGGCCACGACCCCGTCGGGGGCCACGACCACTCCGTGCCGACGCACCTGCCGACCGCACCCGCTCGCTTCTCGCGACCCGGTCAGCCCTTGGCCAGATCAGGGCGAGGACGAGATAACCCAGCAGGGCGGCGGCCACGACCAGGCCGGCGATGTTCTCGGCGGTCACCGCTTCGTCACCCCCCTGGCGACGAGGGCCACCAGCGCGAAGCACGCGATCGTGGCGACGACGAAGGCCAGATCGGCCATCGTGAACTCGTGGAGGGGTTCGGTCGGACAGGGACGGTTGGAGGAAACAGGCTTCGCAGCCGAGACGAGCTCCGTTGACGGCTCCCACACGGCGCTCCGCGCGCCTTTGACGGAACCCTGTCGGCCGTACGAGCGCCGCAGGTCGGAGGCGTCCCGGGGCAGAGCAGACAGAAGCGCAGCCAGAAGATCACCGCGCCGGTCCTTCGGCGCACGCCCCCTGGCTACGGCAGGTCCACGTTGCGGCGCCGCCAAGAAGGACGGCTGGGCCGTACGGGTCCCGTCAAGGTCCATTCCCCCACGTCGTAAGGTCTCTTACCGTCTTGCCCATGGGACACCGCGACGACGCGCGACGGCACGGATCCGGCCTCGACGGGATCACCCAGCGCCCGGTGCTCCGGGACGCCTTCGGCGAGCGCGTCGCACTCGACCCCGGGGTCCTCGTCCGCAATCCCGACCTCCGGCACCGGTTGCGCGAGGATGCCGGGACGTCGCCGGCCTTGGGCACCCTGCTGTGCGGGAACACCGCGCTGGACCGGCTCTCGGAGCAGGTGGAGCGCGAGACGGCCGAGACGGTGTTCCGGGTCTCCGACCTGAGGTGACGGTGCCCCGAGCGGCTCGGCAGCGCCCTGAAGGAGCACGGGTCTTTGCGATCTGCGGCTCCGGCGCGGGGGCGAACAGCCACGACGATGCCGCAGGCGATCCATGGTGCAGCGCGGCCCGGCGAGGGAGTCGCCCTTCGGCACATCCCGCGGATCGCCTGGCCGCAGCTACTGCCGCCGGTCCGCGGAAGGCGGCTGCACGCCCGTCATCAGGATGTCCAGGCCGCGCCGCGTCGTCGCGAGGACCACACGGTCGCCTGCCCGCAGGATCCGTCCCTGCGCGGGACGCCAGTCGAAATCCGTCCGGCCGGGATGCGGTTCGGTGACTCCCTCCACGGCCGCCGACGCGGGGAGCGGACCGGCGGCGGTCCCGACGGCCAGCACCCGCCACTCGTTCTCCCGGAAGGCCTCGTGCACGGTGCGCCCCTCCAACTCGCGGTGCCCGGCCACGTCCACGCAGGTGAACAGCAGCGAGCCCCGCTCCACCGGCATCACCCCCAGCACATGGCGGCCCATCATCGCGGCGGCGAACGAGGGAGCAGCCAGCGCGGAAACGCTTCTGCTCCGGGTGAGGGCGTCCGGGTAGGAGGCGCGCAGGGTGCGCTGGACGGTGGCCGCGAACGCGTCGTCGTACAGGCGTGTCACCACCCGCACGGCGGGGTTGGTCTCCCGCACGGCCATGACGATGTCGAGGTTCTGGCCGTCGTCTCGGGTGAGGACGAGCAGCGAGCTGCTCTGCCGGATGCGGGCCAGTTCGAGTACGCCCGGGGCCGTGGCGTCCTCCAGGATCAGCGGTACGCCGAGTTGGCGGGCGAGTGCGATGCCGCGGGCGTGCGGGTCGCGCTCGATGGCCACCACCTGGTGGTCGGTGGCGCGCAGCCGGTCCAGTACCCGGGTGCCGACCATCCCCAGTCCGACCAGGACGATGTGGCCGCTGACGTCGTCCTCGGGCGGATGGCTCGCCGAGGCGGTGCGGAAGGCATCGGTGGCGTTCATGGTCGCGGCGACGACGAGCGGAAGCACGGCCAAACCGACGAAACCAGCCAGTAGTTGGAGGATTCGGCGGGCGACCGACTCCTCGGTGGCCGGGTCCCCCATGGTGAAGATGTCCAGCAGCGGCAGGTAGAAGTTCTTCCACCACGGGTGCTCGTCGGCGAAGAGCGCGGTGGCCGTTGCGAGCGCGAGCACGACGGCCGTCAACGCCCCGTAGACGGCCGCGAGTTGGTGGGACAGGAAGACCTTCCACGGCAGATGGGCGAGACGGGCCCGCAGCCATCGGCGAGGGTGGAGGCGGCGGGCGCAGGCGGCCGTTTCGGAGGCGAGGTGGGTGACCTCCTGCAGTATCAGCCGGCCGTGCGTGACCTGGCGGTGGTGGGCGGTCCGGGTGTCGGGCAGCAGCTGGGTGCCCTCCTCGCCGGGCGTCTCCGCGCTGTCCTGGCTGGCCGGGTCGTCCTGGTGGGCGCCGGACAGGACGGCGAGGGTGGCCAGGTCGGTGGCGTTCGACGGGGACCCCGCGGGCCGTACGACACCGCGGAACACCTTGCCCTCGACCTGGAGGGTGTGGCCGTGGCCCACGGCGGCGGCCGCCACGAGTTCCGGTACGGCGGTGTCGGCGTCGGAGAGCACCGTGGTGGAGGTGTCCTGGGCGGGGTCGTCGCACAGTCCCGCCGCCCGGTCCAGCAGCCGCTCCAGATGGCGGCCTCGCTCGCGGTTGAACATACGGACGACCAGCCGCACCGAGGGGTTGATGGTCCGGGCGAGCAGCGCCGCGGTCATGTTGACCTGGTCGTCCCGGTAGGTCAGGGCGAGCGCGGCGGCCCGCTCGACACCCGCGGCCCGCAGGGCCCGCTCGTCGGGGCGGACGGAGACGTGCACCTCCACCGGGGAGTCCGGGTCGCCGTGCAGCGCGGCGATCTGCGCGCCGCGCTCGTCGCTCACGGACGGCAGCACGACGGTGACGATCTCGCCGCACACGGCGTCCAGTTCGACGGCGAGCCGGTGCGCGAGAGCGTCGTCGCCGCAGATCACCATGTGCTGCGATCTCTGGCCGGGCAGTATGCAGAGGGGGAGAGTCGACGTCACATCAGGCAGAACGCCGCAGGTCGCGAGGGCAGTTCCGGCGGAGCACCGCCCAGGATCCAAGATTTCGCCAAGAACATGCCAACAGCGTCCGCCGCCAACCCCTGACCGGCTCCGCCCCTGTCTTGACGTACGTGGGACGGATAGGGTGAAAGCGGTGTGCCGGGAAGTCTGGTCGGCCGGGAGCCACGGTGGCTCCCGTGAAGGCTCCAGGGGGACGGCATGCGCAGCGTGGGCACGGTACTCGCACTGGTCGTACTGGCGACCGTCGTGGCGACCTTCGCGCGCCGCCGGCGCATCCCCGCACCGTCCCTCCTGGTCGTCGCCGGCCTCGCCGTTGCCCTGCTGCCGGGCACCCCCGAGATCGAGATCAGCCCCGAGATCATCGGCCTGGTCGTACTGCCGCCGCTGCTGTACGCGAGCGCGGAGGATTTGTCCTGGCGCGAGCTGCGCGCGGTGTGGCAGCCCGTCGGAATCCTCGCGATCGGCCTGGTCCTGGCGTCGGCGGCGGCGGTCGGCGCGGTGGCCTCGCTGGTGACTCCGCTGTCGTGGCGGATGGCCTTCGTGCTGGGCGCGGTCCTGGCCAGCACCGACCCGGTGGCGGTCACGGCACTCGGCAGACGCCTCGCCCTGCCGCCCAGGGTCCAGGTCCTGGTCCAGGCGGAGAGCCTGTTCAACGACGCCACCTCGCTGGTCCTGTACCGGGTCGCGGTGAGCGTGGCCGTGGCGTCCGCGGCAGCGAACTGGGGCGCGGCGGGCGGCGAGTTCGCCGTACTGGCGGGCGGCGGCACGCTGATCGGGGCGGTCGTGGCCTACATCGTCACACTCATCCGGCGGCGCACCGAGGATCCGGTCCTTGAGACGGTGATCGCCCTGGTCACGCCGTACGCCGCCTACGTCCTGGCCGAGGCGGCCCACACCTCCGGCGTCACCTCGGTCGTGGTGGCCGGAGTCATCCTCGGGGGACGGGGCGAGAAGCTCACCAACGCACGCATCCGGCTCCAGCTGCACGCGGTGTACGGCACCGTGGTGTTCCTGCTGGAGAGCGTGGTGTTCTCCCTCATCGGCCTCGCCCTGCCCGCCCAGGTGCGGGCGCTGTCCGACAGCGACCGGGCGTGGCCCCTGTACGCGCTCGCGGTCGCCGGCACGCTGATCGCCGTACGACTGCTGTGGCTGGCCCCGCTGTCGGCGGTGGTACAGCGCAAGGGCGGCATCCGCCCCATGAACTGGCGCGTCCCGATGGTGCTGACCTGGGCCGGTACCCGGGGCGTGGTCCCCCTGGCCGCGGCGCTCTCCATCCCGGAGACCGCGAAGAGCGGCTCGGCGCTGGCGGACCGCCCCCTGGTCCTGGTCCTGACCACCTCGGTCGTGGTCATCACCCTCGTCGTCCAGGGCTTCACTCTGGCCTCCGTGGTCCGCCGCTCCGGCATCGCCCTCGAACCCGACCACACCGAGCGCGAGGAGGCCGCGGCCCGCTGCCGTCTCGCCGACGCGGGCATCCGCCGGCTGGAGGAACTCTCGGAGCTGGAGGCCGTCCCCGACGTCGTTCTCGACCGCCTCCGCCGCGGCCTCACCGCCCGCCTCGACGACGCCCGCGACCGCCTCACCGACCACACCGACCACACCGGCCGGACCGCCCCCGCCGAATCCGCCGACCTGGTCTACCGCCAGCTGCGCCGCGACGTCATCGCCTTCGAGGCAGTGGAGCTCCAGCGGCTGTACGACGAACACGCCATCAGCGACACGACGCGCAGGAGGCTGCAACGGTCGTTGGACCTCGAAGAAGCGCGCCTCACGGACCTCTGAGCCACCACGCACCCGAGCCCTGCCCCGGATGCACCAAAGCCGCAAATTCCTTGCGGAGCAGAGGAGTTCGGGGCGTGTGACGGCGTCCTTCGTCCGTTTCGGCGGGGATCACCCACCAAACGTGGACCCACGGCACGACCGGCCCGTGCACCGTCCCGGCATCCCACGCCCGCCATGACGCTGGGTATCCGTCCCCGATCATCGAACTCCCCTCCCCCAGATGGCTCAAACCATCGTCAACCACTCCATAAGCGCCCGTCCTGGGCGCCACTCCAGTCGAGCAGCGAGTCTTAACGGAAGCTTGACGCCGTCGCCCCCCTCATCCGTGGGCCCATGCGTCACTCTCCGCTTACGCTGGTGCCGCCGTCCGCGTGATGGCCGGAATCCACACGCTGAGCCGCACATCAGGAGCACGCCGATGGCCACGACCGAGCACCCGCCTCCCAGTCGCCTGCGCGCCTGGATGCTGGAGGGCCTGTCCGACATGGGCAAGGGCGTCCAGCAGGCACCGCACGCCCAGCCGGAGCCCGCCCACAAGGGGCAGCGCTGGTACCGCGTGATGTGCCTGACCGGCGTCGACTACTTCTCCACCCTCGGCTACCAGCCCGGCATCGCCGCACTCGCGGCCGGCCTGCTCTCCCCGGTCGCCACCTTGGTGCTCGTCGTCGTCACCTTGGCGGGCGCGCTTCCGGTGTACCGCCGCGTGGCGGAGGAGAGTCCGCACGGCGAGGGCTCGATCGCGATGCTGGAGCGGCTGCTGTCGTTCTGGAAGGGCAAGCTGTTCGTCCTGACCCTCCTCGGCTTCGCCGCCACCGACTTCCTGATCACCATCACCCTGTCGGCGGCGGACGCGTCGACCCACCTGGTCGAGAACCCGCATCTGCAGAGCACCCTGCACGGCCAGCAGATGATCATCACCCTGATCCTGGTGGCCCTGCTCGGCGCGGTGTTCCTCAAGGGCTTCCTGGAGGCGATCGGCGTCGCGGTCGCCCTGGTGGTGGTCTATCTCGGGCTCAACGTCGTCGTCGTGGCCGTCGGCTTCTGGCACGTGATCACCGCGGGCCACGTGGTCACCGACTGGACCAGTGCCCTGACCACCGAGCACGGCAATGTCTTCGCCATGATCGGGGTCTCCCTGCTGGTCTTCCCGAAGCTCGCGCTGGGCCTGTCCGGCTTCGAGACCGGCGTCGCGGTCATGCCACACGTCCAGGGCGACCCGGGCGACACGGAGGAGAACCCCAAGGGCCGCATCCGCGACACGAAGAAGCTCCTCACGGCCGCCGCACTGATCATGAGCGTGTTCCTGATCGCCACGAGCTTCATCACCACCGTGCTGATCCCGGCGAAGGAGTTCAAGTCCGGCGGCCAGGCCAACGGACGCGCCCTCGCCTACCTCTCGCACGAATACCTGGGCAACGCCTTCGGCACGGTCTACGACGTCTCGACCATCGCCATCCTCTGGTTCGCCGGCGCCTCCGCCATGGCCGGCCTGCTCAACCTGATGCCCCGCTACCTGCCCCGATACGGCATGGCCCCGCACTGGGCCCGCGCCGTCCGCCCGATGGTCATCGTCTTCACCCTGATCGCCTTCCTGGTCACCTGGATCTTCAACGCCAGCGTGGACGCCCAGGGCGGCGCCTACGCCACCGGCGTCCTGGTCCTGATGTCCTCGGCGGCGATCGCGGTGACCATCGCGGCCCGCCGCGCCCAGCAGCGGGGCTGGACCATCGGCTTCGCGGCCGTGTCCGCGGTCCTGCTCTACGTCACCGTCGCGAACGTCGTCGAGCGCCCCGACGGCGTCAAGATCGGCGCCTGCTTCATCGCCGGCATCATCCTGGTCTCCCTGCTGTCCCGGCTGGCCCGCGCCTTCGAGCTGCGTGTCACCAGCGTGACGCTGGACGGCATGGCGGAACGATTCATCCGGGACATGGCCAGCCGCAAGATCCGCTTCATCGCCAACGAGCCGGACCAGCGGGACAAGGCCGAGTACCGCGACAAGATCGAGCAGATCCAGAACGACAACGACATTCCTGGCGAGGACTTCGTCTTCGTCGAGGTCACGGTCGTCGACCCCTCCGAGTTCGAGGCGGGCCTGACGGTACGCGGAGAGGTCCTGCACAACCGCTTCCGGGTGCTGACCCTGGAATCCTCCTCCATCCCGAACGCGCTGGCCGCCCTGCTCCTGCACGTCCGCGACACCACCAACTGCACCCCGCACATCTACTTCGAGTGGACCGAGGGCACCCCCTTCGCCAACTTCCTCCGCTTCTTCCTCTTCGGCCAGGGCGAGGTCGCCCCGGTCACCCGCGAGGTCCTGCGCGAGGCGGAACCGGACCGGGCCCGCAGGCCACGCGTCCACACAGGCTGAAACCACGCACGACTGCGCAGCGTTGGCGCCCCTTGGGGGCGCCCCCGAGGGGCGCGGGGAACTGCGCGACCAGCCACGACGACGCCGCACTCTCGGCAGCCGTCTTCACCGTCCGTCCTGCTCCCGCCCCGGGTCACAGCAGGCCCGGGCCGGCCCGTGGCACGCGGCACGACCCGTCGCCGTATGGTCCGTACGGACGCCCTGGTCTGCGTGGGCCAGTTCAGCGGCGCCTCCTCGCACCTGGTCCTGCGCGACGCCGAAGGCCACCGCCTGGAACTCGACCCCCGCGTCCCGGTCGCCGATCCACTGGTGTGGCACGAACTCGACACCGGCATGCGCCGCTCGCTTGAGCGCCGCCCTGCGCCAGGGCACGGACGTGCTGCGGACGCTCGGCCACCGCATCGACGACGAGACCGCGCAGGCGGTGCTCAGGGCGTCGGGTCTCTCCTGACGAAACCGCGCCGCTGCGGTCGTACGACCACCCGGCCGAAGCTCTTACGTCCGCCCAGCACCACGCGCAGCGCCACCGGCACGCCCTGGCCGTCTTCCGGACGTGTCTTGATCTTGGCGTACTCGGTCACCAGCGAGCCGGTGTCCACCACCACGCCCGGCCGCGTCACCAGCCGCAGCGCTCCACCCCGCATGTCGAGGTCGATGTGCAGAGTGTCGTGCGTGATCACCGCGCCGGTGAAGTCGAGTGTCACATCACCCCACTCGGACTCGATCTCCAGCCGCCGCGGCACCACCCACTGATCGCCGCGCCGCGCCGAACCGCCCTTCTGATCGATGCGGTCCATGTCCTCCGCCTCGCCCACGACCCCGTCGGCGACCGCCGGCAGATCCGTCGTCAGTACGACGAGCTCCCCCATCGTGCGGGCGGACAGAGCCGCCTCAAGGCGCTCGTCCAACTCCTCCGGGGTCAGCCGACCGTCCCCCGCAGCGACGCGGAGCACGTCCACCACCCGGTCCCGGTCCGCATGCGAGGCCCGCAGATCGAGCGACGCTCCGCCGCCGCGTGAAGGCTCAGCCGACATACCCACACCCCGATTCCCCGTCACGGCACTAACGCTATATCGCGTTACACCCAACCCTCAACCCCACGTCCACCAGGGCACGTTCCCGGCCCTATCGTGACCGCATGCAGAGCTACACAATCGGCCAGGCAGCACGGCTGCTCGGCGTCAGCCCTGACACCGCGCGCCGCTGGGCGGACGCCGGCCGGGTGGCCACCCATCGCGACGAGGGCGGACGACGGCTCATCGAGGGCCGGGACCTGGCCGCCTTCTCCGTCGAACTCGCCAAGGCCGGCAGTGCCGAGGAGGAGACCTCCTACACCTCGGTCCGCAACGCCTTCCCGGGCATCGTCACCGCGATCAAACTCGGCGACGTGGCGGCGCAGGTCGAGATCCAGGCAGGCCCCCACCGCCTGGTCTCACTGCTCACCCGGGAGGCCGTCGAGGAACTCGGCCTCGAAGTCGGCATGGAGGCCACCGCCCGGGTGAAGTCAACCAACGTGCACATCGACCGCACCTGACCACGAACCAGGACCGACGGCCTCCTCCCCGCAGAAGCCAGAGGGAGCGCACTCGCGTCGACCTGTTGGCCATACCGGGCATAACACCCCAGCAGGACTACGGTGGCCCCGGGCACCAAGCCCCAATCCCCACCCCCTGCGAGGCGTCCCCCATGAACCCCACGAGCCCCACCAGCCCCATGAGCCTGAGCATCCGCAACCAGATCCCCGGGACGGTCACCGGCATCACCCCCGGCGCGGTCATGGCCACCGTCAAGGTCCGCCTCAACGGCGGCCAGGACATCACCGCAGCTATCACCCTGGAGTCCGCCGAGGAACTCGGCCTCGCCGCCGGCACCGCAGTACGCGCCCTGGTGAAGTCGACCGAGGTGTCCCTGGCCACCGCCCCGGTCGAGGGCCTGTCCATCCGCAACCAGCTCCCCGGCACGGTCACCGACGTGGCCACCGGCGGCGCGATGGCCTCCGTGAAGATCGCCGTCGACGGCGGCGAACTCACCTCCGCGATCACCAAGGACGCCGTCACGGACCTCGACCTGACCGCCGGCACACCCGTCGTGGCCCTGATCAAGTCGACGGAGATCTCACTCGCGACGGCGTAACGGGAAAGGGCCCCGCCGAAGCGGGGCCCTCGTCCACTGCCACTGTGTCAGTCGTCGTACGCGTCCAGCGGCGGGCACGAGCACACCAGGTTCCGGTCACCGAAGGCCTGGTCGATCCGGCGCACCGGCGGCCAGTACTTGTCGGCGGCCGCCACCCCGGAAGGGAAGACGGCCTCCGCACGCGTGTAGGCGTGCTCCCACTCCCCACCGAGCGCGGCGGCGGTGTGCGGCGCGCCGCGGAGCGGGTTGTCCTCGGCCGGCCACTCGCCCGCGCCGACCTTGTCGATCTCCGCACGGATGGCGATCATCGCCTCGCAGAACCGGTCCAGCTCGATCAGGTCCTCGGACTCGGTCGGCTCGATCATCAGCGTGCCGGCCACCGGGAACGACATCGTCGGCGCGTGGAAGCCGTAGTCGATCAGCCGCTTGGCGACGTCGTCCACGCTCACGCCGGTCGCCTTGGTCAGCGGCCGCAGATCGATGATGCACTCGTGCGCGACCAGCCCGCCCGGACCGTTGTAGAGCACGGGGTAGTGGGGCTCCAGCCGCTTGGCGATGTAGTTGGCACTCAGCACGGCCACCTGCGTGGCCCGCTTCAGCCCCTCGCCGCCCATGAGCCGGACGTACGCCCACGAGATCGGCAGGATCCCCGCGGAACCCCAGGGGGCCGCCGAGATCGGCCCGACGCCCGTCTCCGGGCCGGCTGCCGGCTGCATCGGGTGGTTCGGCAGATACGGCGCCAGGTGCGCCCGCACGCCGACGGGTCCGACGCCCGGACCGCCGCCACCATGCGGGATGCAGAAGGTCTTGTGCAGGTTGAGGTGCGAGACGTCACCGCCGAAGTGACCCGGCTTGGCGAGCCCCACCAGGGCGTTGAGGTTGGCGCCGTCGACGTAGACCTGCCCACCCGCCTCGTGCACCTGCGCGCAGATGTCGGCGACATGCTCCTCGAAGACACCGTGCGTGGAGGGGTACGTGATCATCAGCACCGCGAGCTCGTCGCGGTACTGCTCGATCTTCGCCCGCAGGTCCTCGACGTCGATCTCGCCGTCCTCGGCGGTCTTCACGACGACGACCTTCATCCCGGCCATCACGGCGCTGGCGGCGTTCGTACCGTGCGCGGACGACGGAATCAGACACACGGTCCGCTGCTCGTCCCCGTTGGCCCGGTGGTATCCGCGTACGGCGAGCAGCCCGGCCAGCTCGCCCTGTGATCCGGCGTTGGGCTGCAGCGACACCTTGTCGTACCCGGTGACCTCGGCGAGCCGCTCCTCCAGCTCTCGGATGAGCGTGAGGTAGCCCTGCGCCTGCTCGGCGGGCGCGAAGGGGTGCAGCTGCCCGAACTCGGGCCAGGTGACCGGCTCCATCTCGGTGGTCGCGTTGAGCTTCATGGTGCAGGAGCCCAGCGGGATCATGCCCCGGTCGAGTGCGTAGTCACGGTCGGCGAGCCTGCGCAGATAGCGCAGCATCGCTGTCTCGGACCGGTGCTCCTGGAAGACCGGGTGGGTCAGGTAGTCGTCGGTGCGCAGCACACCGGCGGACAGGGAGTCCTCGGTCGACGTGTCCAGTGCCTCGATGTCGCCCTCGACCCCGAACGCGGTCCACACGGCGCCCAGTTGGGCCCGCGCGGTGGTCTCGTCGCAGGCGAACGACACGTGGTCGGCGTCGACGAGGTGAAGGTTGACGCCGTTCTCCCGCGCGGCGGCCACCACCTCGGCGGCGCGGCCCGGCACCCGCACGGTGAGCGTGTCGAAGTAGGAGCCGTACACGACCTCGACGCCACCGGCCTGAAGGCCCGCGGCAAGGATCGTGGCGTACCGGTGGGTGCGCTGCGCGATCGCCTTGAGCCCGTCCGGCCCGTGGTACACGGCGTACATCCCCGCCATGACGGCGAGCAGCACCTGGGCCGTGCAGATGTTGCTGGTGGCCTTCTCCCGCCGGATGTGCTGCTCACGGGTCTGCAGCGCGAGCCGGTACGCCTTGTGCCCGTCCGCGTCCACGGACACACCCACCAGCCGCCCGGGCAGACTGCGCGCGAACTTCTCGTGCACCGCCATGTAGCCCGCGTGGGGCCCGCCGAAGCCCATCGGCACACCGAAGCGCTGCGTGGTCCCGACCGCGATGTCCGCACCGAGCTCCCCGGGCGACTTCAGCAGCGTCAGCGCGAGCAGATCCGCGGCGACGGTGACCAGCGCACCCAGCTCGTGCGCCTGGTCGATGACCGGCTTGATGTCGCGTACGACACCGGAGGCGCCCGGGTACTGGACGAGCACGCCGTTGATGTCACGCCCGGCGACCTCGGCCGGAATTCCGTCGCGGAGGTCGGCGACGACGACCTCCACACCCGTCGGCTCGGCCCGGGTCTCGATCACGGCGACGGTCTGCGGCAGCACGTCCGCGTCGATCAGGAACAGGCCCTTCTTGTTCCTGCCCATGCGCCGGGACAGAGCCATCGCCTCGGCCGCGGCCGTGCCCTCGTCGAGCAGCGAGGCACCGGAGGTGGGCAGCCCGGTCAGGTCGGCGACCATGGTCTGGAAGTTGAGCAGGGCCTCGAGCCGCCCCTGCGAGATCTCGGGCTGGTACGGCGTGTAGGCCGTGTACCAGGCGGGATTCTCCATCACGTTGCGCAGGATGACGGGCGGAGTGAAGGTCCCGTAGTACCCGAGCCCGATCATGGAATCGAGCACCTGGTTCCGGTCGGCGAGCGACCGGAGCTCGGCCAGCACCTCCGCCTCGGTGCGCGCCCCCGGAAGGTCCAGCGCATCTGCGTTCTTGATCACATCCGGCACCGCGGCAGCGGTGAGCTCGTCCAGCGAGCCGTATCCGACGTGGGCGAGCATCTTGGCCCGCGCCCCGTGATCAGGCCCGATATGGCGCTGCTCGAACGGGATGCCCTGTTCGAGCTCGGAGAGCGGAGTGCGATGGGCGGTCATTGCGGAGGCCTCCTGGTCTGACACGACCTTCGAGGGGCACCACGGCACGGGTACCCGGACGGCCTCCCCCTCTGTCATCTCAAACCTGAGAGCTTCACCGGACCACCCGAGGGCGTCCGGCTTTCACCGTCGGTGAGAGCGGGAGCCGTCGACACCCGCCCTGCTTTCCAGAGTGACCTCGTCCGCGCGGTACGTGAGCCTGAGAGATTCCGGGGAGGATTTGCTCCTTCGGCGCCTCCGATGATGTCTGGAGGACTCTCCCGCACGGGGTCAGCAGCCGCCGCCAGCCTACCAGCGAGCACACCATCCGATCCTTCGAGTGGCCGCCATCCCCAATGTGCTCTTTTGTAGTGCTTACGGATGAGTTGCGACCAAGTGGAGGGCCCGTGCAGACCGACATCGATCCGCGCAACCTGATCGGCCGCAAGGCGTTCGACCGCAACGGCACCAAGCTCGGCACCATCGACGAGGTCTACCTCGACGACGCGACCGGCGTGCCGGAGTGGGCGGCCATACGCACCGGCCTGTTCTCCCGGGACGCCTTCGTCCCCCTGGAGCCCAGCGAACTGATCGAGGGCACCCTCCACGTCCCCTTCGACCGGTCCCTGATCAAGGACGCCCCCGACTTCGGCGTCGGCCGTCATCTCTCCCCCGAACAGGAGCTCCAGCTCTACCACCACTACGGTCTCGACATCACCGCTCCTCCTCCCTTCCCGGACCACGACTTCGGCAAGCTCGCGGGCACGGAGGACGCGGACGCCTAGCCCCTGTCCTCGGGATCAGCTCACCGTGGCGGGGTATGGCAAGCACTCCCCCAGGGCCTCAAGGGCGTGAGGGACCCCGGTTCCGCGTCGCCCGCAGTGGTCGCGGCTCATCGACACGGCCCCCTCCGCCTTGCAGCTGGACGCACCAGCCCCCGCGCGGACCAGCGCCATCCCCGGTCAGGCGCCGACCTCGTGCACGGAGGCCGACGCACCAGCCCCCGCGCGGACCAGCGCCGTCCCCGGTCAGGCGCCGACCCCGTGCACGGAGGCCCCGGGTCTTCCCTCCACCAAGGGCAACGGATCCGCCGGCTCCAGCTCCGGGTCATCGGTGCGAAACGTCCGCACCCGCCCCGGTCCCGAATCCGGCGTCTCGAACCGCACGGTCACCCGCCCGAGCCCGCTCCCCTGCACCCACCCGTGCCCGAACTCGGCATGCCGCACATCGTGCCCCGAGGGCCACCGCCGCTCGACAACCACCTGCTGCTCCTCGACGGGCTCCTCGTCCGTGTCGTCCGCCGAGTGTTCCGCCCCCTCCCCCGCGGCCTGCGCGAACAGATCCTCCTGCGTGTAGTCGGCCAGCCCGCTCACCCCGACCCCCAGCAGCCGCACACCGCCCGTCGTGTCCACCGAATCCAGCAGCCTGGCGGCAGCCTCCCGCACCACCGCCGGGTCGTCCGTGGGCCCGCGCAACGTCTCGGAACGAGTCAGTGTCGAGAAGTCGTACCGCCGCACCTTCAGCACGATGGTCCGCCCCGACAGCCCCGCACCGCGCAGCCGGCGTACACACCGGTCGGCCAGCCGCTGCACCTCCATCCCCACCCTCACGCGGTCGTGAATGTCCACGTCGTACGTGTCCTCGACCGACACCGACTTGGCCTCCCGCTCGGCCACGACGGGCCGGTCGTCGTGCGCCAGCGCCATGGCGTACAACGCGTGCCCATGAGCCTTGCCGAGCAGCCGGACGAGCTCGTCCTCACCGGCCTCGGCGATCTCGTCGACCGTGGTGATGCCGGCCCGCCGCAGATGGTCCCCCGTCGCCGGTCCCACCCCCGGCAGCATGCGCACCGACATCGGTCCCAGCTTGGCCCGCTCGGTCCCGGGCTCGACCAGCACCAGCCCGTTCGGTTTGGCCTCCTCGGAGGCGATCTTCGCGAGCATCTTGCAGGCAGCAAGGCCCACGGACCCCGTGAGTCCCGTGTCCGCCCGTATCTCGGCACGCAGCTTCTCCCCCACCAGCCGCGCCGACGCCGCGTCCCAGGCCGCGTCCCCAGCCTCCAGGTCCACGAAGGCCTCGTCCAGGCTGAGTGGCTCCACCAGCGGCGACAGCGAGTGGAGCAGTTCCATGACCTGCTCGCTGATCGACCGGTAGAACCCGAAGCGCGGCACCAGATACGCGGCGTTCGGTGCCAGCCGCCGCGCCTGCGCCATCGGCATCGCAGACCTCACCCCGAAGACCCGCGCCTCGTACGAAGCGGTGGCGACCACGCCGCGCGGCCCGAGCCCGCCCACGATCACGGCCTTCCCGCGCAGACTCGGCTTGGATGCCTGCTCCGCCGAGGCGTAGAAGGCATCCATGTCGAGATGCAGGATCGTGGGCGCGTTTCTCACATCTCCGATGCTGCCCTACGCCACTGACAATGCCCCCGTACGACCATCGGGGACGCCTGCGAGAGGCGCTCAGACCGCGCGGTTCCGCCGCCGCGCCAGCTCGTCCGCCGGGTTGTGCCCGACCAGGGTCTCGCCGGTGTCGATCCGCTCGCCGTGCAGCTGTGAGAGCGCACTGTCGACGTCGCGCCACACCACACCGACGGCGATCCCGAAGATTCCCTGGCCGCCCTGCAGCAGCGCGTGGACCTCGTCGGGCGACGTGCACTCGTAGACCGTGGCACCGTCGCTCATCAGCGTCATGCGCTCCAGGTCCCGGAAGCCCCGCTCACGCAGGTGCACCACCGCGGTACGGATGTTCTGCAGCGACACACCGGTGTCCAGGAACCGTTTGACGATCTTCAGGACGACGACGTCCCGGAAGCTGTACAGCCGCTGTGTCCCCGACCCGTAGGCGGGCCGCACACTCGGCTCGACGAGCCCGGTACGGGCCCAGTAGTCCAGTTGCCGGTAGGTGATGCCGGCGGCCGCACAGGCCGTCGGACCGCGATAGCCGATCTGCTCGGACGCCATGGACGCCGCCCCTCCGCTGCTCGGCACGGCCGTCGGTCGCTGCGGAGCGTGATCGGCCGCGCTGCCGTGAAGCGGGTACGGACCGCTCTCCCCGAGACCACGTCCGGGGGCACCCCCAGCCGTACCGTCGCCGCTGTTTCTCACGCCGACCTCCGTCCTTGACCTGCCATCTCGACGGTAGGCAGTCACCAGGGGTGCGTCAACGATCG
Source organism: Streptomyces guryensis (assembly GCF_021261325.1). Classification (GTDB taxonomy): domain Bacteria; phylum Actinomycetota; class Actinomycetes; order Streptomycetales; family Streptomycetaceae; genus Streptomyces; species Streptomyces guryensis. The sequence goes on from NZ_JAJSBI010000040.1 coordinate 70,175, forward strand.
CCACACTCGGCACGCCGAGTGATAATCACCCTAAGAGTGGTTTCCCGCACCCAACCGCGGGGAAAGGCTAGCCGAATGCGCTCGGAGGGAACCGCAGGACGCTCTCACTCGCCGTTGGCAATTGCCGGCATTTGAGCCGTTACCTGCCGCGCACCGGCCCGCCGCGGAGTCCGACTCCGCCGGGCCGACCGCGCCTCACTGACTGCTTGTCCCGAAGTCCTCCGGCGAGATCTGGTCGAGGAACTCGCGGAACTTCTCCACCTCGTCCTCCTGCTCATCCGGGATCGCGATGCCTGCGTCGTCGAGCACGCCGTCGCTGCCGTAGATCGGCGTTCCGGTACGCAGGGCCAGCGCTATGGCGTCGGACGGACGGGCACTGACTTCGACCCCGCTGGCGAAGACCAGCTCCGCGTAGAAGACGCCCTCCCGCAGATCCGTGATGCGCACTTCGGTCAGCTCCTGACCGACGGCCTCCAGCACGTCCTTGAACAGGTCGTGGGTCAGCGGTCGTGCGGGGGCCATGCCCTGCTGTGCGAAGGCAATGGCAGTCGCCTCCCCCGGCCCGATCCAGATGGGGAGGTAACGGTCGCCTCCCACTTCACGCAGGAGCACGATCGGTTGGTTGGAGGGCATTTCGACCCGGACACCTACGACATCGAGCTCGTTCACACAGCAACCCTAGGACCTGCCCGGGACGTTTGGGTAGTCGAGCCGAGAACGGGAGGCCGATCCGGCCTCCGCGAACGCGCCCGACTCAGGGCAGTCGCACGCCGAGCGCGGTCTGAACGAGAGCGGCGTGCAGCTTCACCGTGAGCGCCGCCAGCTCCTTCGTACGCGCCTGGGCATGCGCCCTCGTCTGCGGATTGCGATGGCGCTTCAGCGGGGCCACCACCTGGTCGACGAGCCCGGCCTCACGGTCGGCGGCGCCCTTCATGGCCCTCAGGTGCCGCGGCTCGATCCCGAACCGCCCGAGTTCCACGACAAGCGACGCCACCGTCACCGTCTCGGCGTCGTACGCCCCGTCCGGCAGTGGCGCGACCAGGCCGTACGACTCCCACTCCTCGAGTTCCTGCTCGCCGATCCCGGCGGCCGCGAGCAGCTCGGCCCGCCCGATCCGAGCCGCGGTCGGGCCCTCTGGTGATTCCAGGAGGGCCTCACCGTCCCGCTGGCGTCCCACGACGGGCAGTGGGACCGCCTCGCCGCGCGCCATGGCGTCCAGATGCTCACGGATCACCTTGAGAGGCAGATAGTGGTCCCGCTGCATCCGCAGCACATGACCGAGGCGCTCGACGTCGTCCGCGCTGAACTTGCGATACCCCGACGGGGTGCGCCGAGGCTCGATGAGCCCCTCCGACTCCAGGAATCGGATCTTGGAGATGGTGACTTCGGGGAACTCGTCGCGCAGCACGTTCAGCACCGTGCCGATGCTCATCAGACCGCTGTCCGTGGCGGCGGCGCCGTGCCCGGCACCGCCGCTCGGTGTTGGAAGCATGGACATTCCCTTGGGGTCCCCCCGGACGGAGTCTGGGGGAAGGGTCAGTAGCCCCGCTGGCTCGCGTAGAAGACCAGCCGGTACTTTCCGATCTGCACCTCGTCACCGTTGTTGAGAGCGACCTGGTCGATCCTCTCGCGGTTGACGTACGTGCCGTTCAGACTGCCCACGTCGGCCACCGTGAACGAGCCGTCCGAACCGCGGCGGAACTCCACGTGCCGGCGCGAGACCGTCACGTCGTCCAGGAAGATGTCGCTCTGCGGATGACGCCCGGCCGTCGTCAGGTCGCCGTCCAGCAGGAAGCGGCTGCCCGAGTTCGGGCCGCGGCGCACAACCAGGAGCGCGGAGCCCAGCGGCAGCGCGTCGACGGCCGCCTGCGCCTCGGGAGAGAGCGCCGGCATCTGCGTCTGACCGGTGACCTCGGCGTCGTAGGCCTCGAGGCCTGAAATCGAGATCGTGGACGTCGTCTCGGACGGCCGCTCGGGCGTGCCGCCCGCCCGCAGCGGCGCGCCGCAGTTGGAGCAGAAGCGGCTGTTCTCCGCGTTGCGGTTACCGCACCTCGTACACACCAGGGCCGACATAGGGGAAAACCCTCCACCCGTACTTGAGGTTGACGGTTGTCCGAAACCTATGCCGCCGGACTGCGCAGGGTCAACAGACGGCGCGCCCTGACCTCCGGGAATGTCACCACCCGGGCCATGGACCTGGTCCCGGAACAGCGGGCGCTGGCCCTCTGCGTCGGGCTGTGCGCGATGGCGAGCGGTCGCGTTGTCGCTACCTTCTCGCGCGCTCTTGCCGAACAACTTCGCAAACAACTTCACGGGCGATTCCCCTTGACCGAAACAGACCCGCCCGTGGGGCAGGACGAACCCTGATTGCATACACCGGCCGACCCGGACATCCTCACAACGTCCGTATCCACCAGACAGTTTCCACCACGCACCACCCATTCGGTGCGCCGACCCCCCGCAACCTCATGCCCTCGCCGGACGTCCCCCATGCACCCCCGGTTCACTGGGAGGACGACCGAGCGTAGTCAGGCCGCTTCGCCGCTCGCAAGGCGTCCACGACGATCTTGTTCGACCGCTCGACGGTGACGGTGGCCTGCTCCTTCTCCAGAGTCTGCACCACGCCTCCAGGGATGTTGAGCGCCGGTTCCAGGTCCGCGGGCTTGCCGATGACCTTGAAACGAAAGGGAGCGTTGATCTTGTTCCCGTCGACACTCACGCTCTTACCGGAGTCGGTGAGGAAGGTGTTCGCAACGACGCGCACGTCGTTCACCTGGATCGCCTCTGCCCCGGCCGCGCGCAGCTCCTGGATCGCGTCGAGCAGCATGTCCGCCTTGACCGACCCCTTCGTGTCCTCGATCGTCATCGTGATGCCGGGCCCCTGCGCGGCCACCGTGCCCGCCAGAATGCCGAGTTGCTTCTCCTTCTCGACGGTCTGCTTGCGAGCCTCCTCGGCCTGGTCGGAGCTGTTCTCCAGCTCGTCGCGCTGCTTCTCCAGTCCCTGCTTCTCGTCCTCAAGACGCTGTGTACGGCCGTCGAGTTCATCCAGGATGCGAACAAGATCTTCCTGGCGCGCACCGCGCAGCGCGCTGTCACTGTTGCTGTTCGAGGCGACCTGGACGGCCAGCCCGAAACCGAGGCCGAACAGCAGGACGGCGACGATGAGTTGGGCGCGTGTGACGCGCGGCGGCCAGAGACCCTGCACCAGCCGCTGCCGCCCGGTCAGAGAGGGCGGCGTCTCCTCGGGAACTGCCGTCGCATCGGGCTCAGTCGCGGGAACCTCCTCCGGAAGTTCCTTGCGCAGCCTGTTCTCCGGCGTCTCTTCGTTGTCGCTCATCGGCCTCACGCCCGGAACACGTGCCGGCGGATCGCCGCGGCGTTCGAGAAGATACGGATGCCGAGCACCACGACCACACCGGTGGACAGCTGGGCACCCACACCCAACTTGTCGCCCAGGAACACGATCAGCGCGGCCACAACCACGTTGGACAGGAACGACACCACGAAGACCTTGTCGTCGAAGATCCCGTCGAGCATGGCCCGCAGACCGCCGAAGACGGCGTCGAGCGCCGCGACGACGGCGATCGGCAGATAAGGCTCGACGACCGCCGGAACCTCAGGCCGGACCAACAGTCCGGCCACGACTCCCACGACGAGGCCCAGTACGGCGATCACGATGTGCCCTTCTCAGTCTTCTCGGTCTTCGGCTGTGCTGTACGTACGATCACACTCGGTGCGGCCGGCAGCCTGAGGTCGCCTTCCACGGAAATGCTGGTCCGGATGCCGTAGGTCTCCTGCAGGGCGTGCAGATACAGCCCGTCGGCGCTGTTCTGGAACCTGCTGCTCAGCTGCTTTCCGTTCCCCACGGCCAGCACGGTGTAGGGCGGAACCAGCGGCTTGTTGTCGACCAGTATCGCGTCCCCGGCGGCCCTGATCGCCGAAAGCGCCGTGAGCCGCTGGCCATTGATCGAGACGGCCTCGGCCCCCGACTCCCACAGCCCGTTGACCACGCGCTGCATGTCGCGGTCCCGCACTCGGCCGGTGTCGGAGAAGTCCGACGTCTCGCGGGGGTTCCCATTGCCGCCGCTGGTGGCTTCCTTGGCGTCGTTCACGACCAGTTTCACGCCGGGACCGTGTACTTCGACGGCACCCGACAGAATCCCCACCAGCTCCGACTGGTCTCCACTGCCGGTCTTCTTGAGGGCCTCCCGCTGGCGCGCACTCACGTCGTCGCGCAGCTTGTCGACGGAACCCTCCAGCTTGTCCGCCGCCGCGGTCTCCCGGTCGATGCGGCTGATCAGTTCCTCACGCTCCTTGGCGACGACGGGAGCCGCCACCCGGGCCTGTGCCGCCCCGACCGTCACGACGAGAGCCGCGAGCACCAGCCCGCCGGCCAGGCCGATCTTGGCTTGAAGGGTCTTCGGGAGACCGCCGTCGCCCGCGGCCTTCTTCCTTGCGGCCGCCTCGGCATAGCCGTCGTCCAGGCTGTGGTCCATGACATTGGTGAGCAGCGACATGGAGGCGTCCGGACGCGAGGGGCGCGTGGGTGTGCTCCGAACGGGGGGCTGCTGCGGCATGCCGCACATCGTCGCATGTCGCGACCACTACCTCCGAATGGCCCCACCGGCGTGCCGGACGGGCCCCCTTGGGGAGACCTGTCCGGCACGCGCGCGTGCTGCGTTTTTCAGCGGCCGGCGCTGTCCACGACCGCCGCCCACTCGTCGAGCAGCGCCTGGGCGGAGGCGTCGTCCGGCCCCTCCGCCCACAGGTGGGTGACGGCCTCGGCGGGATCGGGCAGCACCATCACCCAGCGTCCGTCGGTCTCCACCACTCGCACACCGTCGGTGGTGTCCACGAAACGGTCCTCGGCAGCCTCGACCACTCGCCGCATCACGAGTCCCTTGACGGCCCAGGGAGTCGCAAGATCCCGCTTGAGGACGTGCGCCCGTGGAATCCGGGCGTCGATCTGGCTGAGCGTGAGCTGCGTCCGCGCCACCAGCCCGATCAACCGTACGAAGGCAGCCGTACCGTCGAAGACACTGCTGAACTCCGGGACGATGAAGCCGCCCTTGCCGTCACCGCCGAAAATGGTCGAGTCGTCGCCTCCGACCCTCGTCAGATCGTCTGGCGACGTCGTCGTCCACTCCACCTGCGTCCCGTGGTACGCCGCAACCTGCTCGGCGATCCTCGTCGTGGTCACCGGCAGCGCCACCCGGCCACTGCGCCGCTCCGCGGCCACGAGATCGAGCATGACGAGCAGCGCCCGGTCGTCCTCGACGATCCGCCCCTTCTCGTCGACCAGCGACAAACGCTCGCCCACAGGGTCGAACCGGACCCCGAAGGCGGCCCGCGACGACGCCACGATCTCGCCGAGCCGCACCAACCCCGACCGCCGTACATCGGCGGACTCCGTGGGCCGCGACTCGTCGAGCCCCGGATTGATGGTCAGCGAGTCCACACCGAGCTTGCCCAGCAGGCTGGGCAGGACCAGCCCGGCGCTGCCGTTCGAGGCGTCGACGACGACCTTCAGACCGGACTCGCTGATCCCGGTCGTGTCGACATTGCGCAACAGCGAGCCGGTGTACGAGTCGAAGACGCTGGCGGGGAAGTGCAGGTCGCCGATCTCCCCGGGGAACGCACGCCGGTACTCCTGCCGCGCGAACACCCGGTCCAGCTTCCGCTGGCTGCCCTGCGACAGATCGGCGCCGTTCCCGTCGAAGAACATGATGTCCACCGAGTCCGGCACCCCGGGCGTGGTCCGGATCATGATCCCGCCGGCACTGCCCCGCGCGGTCTGCTGCCGGGCGACGGGCAGCGGTACGTTCTCCAGGTCCCGTACGTCGATTGCGCTGGCCTGCAGAGCGGAGATGACCGCACGCTTCAGCGCACGAGCACCACGGGAGTGGTCGCGGGCCGTGGTGACGGTGGAGCCCTTCTTCAGAGTCGTCGCATAGGCACCGGCCAGGCGCACGGCGAGCTCGGGCGTGATCTCCACGTTCAGGATGCCGGACACCCCGCGAGCGCCGAACAGATGCGCCTGGCCCCTGGACTCCCAGATGACCGAGGTGTTGACGAAGGCACCGGCCTCGATGGTCTTGAACGGGTAGACCCGCACATTGCCCTGCACGATCGATTCTTCACCGATGAGGCACTCGTCGCCGATGACCGCGCCGTCCTCGATCCGAGCGGCACGCATGATGTCGGTGTTCTTTCCGACCACGCAGCCGCGCAGATTGCTGTGCTGCCCCACGTACACGTTGTCGTGCACAACGGCCTTGTGCAGAAACGCGCCGCTCTTCACGACAACGTTCGAGCCGACGACGGTGTGCTCACGAATTTCGGCACTGGCTTCGACCTTGGCGTAGTCGCCGATGTAGAGCGGGCCGCGCAGCACGGCGTCGGGATGCACCTCGGCACCCTCGGCCACCCACACCCCCGGGGACATCTCGAAGCCGTCGATCTCGACGTCGACCCTGCCCTCCAGGACGTCGGCCTGCGCCTTCACATAACTCTCGTGCGTGCCGACGTCCTCCCAGTACCCTTCCGCGACATAGCCGTAGATCGGCTTGCCTTCCTTCATCAGCTGCGGAAAGACATCCCCGGACCAGTCCACGGGCACGTCGGGTTCGACATAGTCGAAGACCTCCGGCTCCATCACATAGATGCCCGTGTTCACGGTGTCGGAGAAGACCTGTCCCCAAGTGGGCTTCTCAAGGAAGCGCTCGACCTTTCCTTCTTCGTCGACGATCGTGATACCAAATTCCAGTGGATTCGGCACACGCGTCAGACAAACAGTGACGAGCGCCCCCTTTTCCTTGTGGAAATTGATCAGCTCGGTGAGGTCGAAGTCGGTCAGGGCATCACCGGAGATGACGAGGAAGGCATCGTCCTTCAACGCCTCTTCGGCGTTCTTGACGCTTCCCGCGGTACCGAGCGGCTTCTCCTCGTTGGCATAGGAGAGCTCCATTCCGAGCTCTTCGCCGTCACCGAAGTAGTTCTTGACCAATGAGGCCAGGAACTGGACAGTTACGACGGTCTCGTTCAGCCCATGCCTTTTGAGCAGCCGTAGCACATGCTCCATGATCGGGCGGTTGGCCACGGGCAGGAGCGGCTTGGGCATGCTTGAGGTCATGGGGCGAAGGCGTGTGCCTTCACCTCCGGCCATCACGACGGCCTTCATGTCGGAAGCGTCCTCCTCAAAGAGACGACGGTCTAGCCGACTTCACCCGCCCAGATTATCCCGCACTTTTCCGCCGAGGGCCATCCAGGCACTACGGCCGCAGCAATCGGCGAGTTCAATCGGCCATGGCGTCCGCGCGGACGAGGCGGCGGACTTGTACCACGTAGAGGACTCCTGCCCACCAGTAGAGCGTTGTACCCCATCCAGCGAACGCCCATCCGAAAATAGCAGCGAGTGACGAGATCCATCCAGTTCCGTCACTGAGCAGAAGCAACGGGAAGGCGTACATCAGGTTGAAGGTGGCCGCCTTCCCCAGGAAGTTCACCTGCGGCGGCGGATAGCCGTGCCGCCGGAGGATGCCCACCATCACCAACAGGACGAGCTCTCGCGCCAGAAGTACAGCGGTCAACCACAATGGCAGAATCTCGCGCCAGGTGAGGCCGACCAACGTCGAGAGAATGTAGAGCCGGTCGGCTGCAGGATCGAGCAGCCGGCCGAGACTGCTGATCTGGTTCCAACGCCGCGCGAGCTTGCCGTCCAGGTAGTCACTGACTCCGCTCAGAGCAAGCACCAACAGTGCCCACCCGTCACTCTTGGGCCCACCAAACTCAGGCCTGAGAATCAGCCACAGAAAGACCGGCACGCCGACGAGACGCGCCATGCTGAGGATGTTGGGGATGGTGAGGACTCGGTCCGTCTGGACGCGGGTCTCCTGGACCTCCACCCGGGAGCCTCCTGTGGGAAACGTGCCAACGATGCCCCCTGACCTTACCTCAACGCAAAAAAGCTCCGGCTCTTGGGCTGTGGGCCCAAGAGCCGGAGCTCTAAAAGGAGTTCGGCGGCGTCCTACTCTCCCACAGGGTCCCCCCTGCAGTACCATCGGCGCTGTAAGGCTTAGCTTCCGGGTTCGGAATGTAACCGGGCGTTTCCCTCACGCTATAACCACCGAAACACTA
>NZ_JAJSBI010000041.1 GCF_021261325.1 Streptomyces guryensis
CTCGACCACGATGCGCACCGCGCCCTCACGGAACTCAGCGTCGTACGGCGGCTTCTTCTTGGACCCCATGAATCCCAACTTCCCCTGCAATCACGGGCTCCACGCTACGAGGGGATGGTCAGGTGGGCGGCGATCACCTCGGCGGCCTGGAGTTGATCCATCTTCGCTGCCAGCCGGTACGTCTTGAGTGCGGCGCCAAGTCGCCTACTGCGCACGGTCGGTCGTCCCGCTACGGGCATTCCAGGCCCCTCTCTGTCGCACCGAAACTGTAGAGCATCCCGCAATCGAACATATATCTAACAGCATGTATGCACCTTGAGTGATTGCGATTGCTTTGAATTGGACCCTACTCTCATGTGAACAAGCTGCTTGCAGCTCCGCATCTTGACGACACGTCAGGAGGTACGGCACCCCCATGCCCGAAACCGAGACCTTCCGCATCCCCAAGCACAGAAGGCATGTCCCCGGCGCACGTCAACGCGTCAGCAAAACGCTCGCGGACTGGGGGATCACCGACGAACTCGCCGACGACGTCACCCTCTCGGCGAACGAGCTCGTGACCAATGCCGTAGCCCACTGCCAGGTGACCCACGCCCAGGTCAAGGTCACCCTCACGCTCCGGGAGCCGTACCTCTTCCTGGAGGTCCACGACCCCGACCGGGACCGGCTCCCCAAGCCGTGCGACCCCGGCCCGGACGCCGAGGGCGGGCGCGGGCTCACCTTGGTGAGGCTGCTGGCCCACGGCTGGGGCCACGCCCAGCTGCCGCACACGAAGTGCGTGTGGGCGCGGTTCATGCTCCCGGAGCGGCCGGAGAGGACAGGCCATGTTCCGGCTGCTTTATGACCACGCCGTCCGCCTGTTCACCCGGTCGTGCTCCAACACCCGTCCCGCGTCCGGTGATTGGGCCCTCGCGCAGGAGACCCGGGCGCCGGACCCGTACGTCTGGCGGCTTCCGAACCCGCACGACGCCAGGTGGCGCCGCTGGGCCAGGCGCAACCGCGCGGCCGGCCGCTACCTGCCCTTCCCGCCCGAGGAGACCTGCTGGCAGCGCCCGCCCCGCTCCCAGCCTCCGCCCCGGCGCGCCGGGGACGATCCGGTACGCCTGTACGTGCGGCTCCAAGTCCAATGCCGCGAGGACATGGCCCAGTTGCGCCGCCATGACTTCTGGATCACGTGTTCTAGCATCCTGGAATGAGCGACGAGCTACTTCATCTCACGGTCCTGGGCTGCGCGACGCCCTACCCGAGCGTGGACAATCCGTGCTCCGGCTATCTGGTGTCGAGCGGGGACACCCGTATCTGGGTGGACGCCGGTAGCGGCACGCTCGGCCCGCTACAGCGTCATGTGCGGCTGGATGAACTCGATGCGATCTGGATCTCACATCTGCACGCCGATCACAGCGCGGACCTGCTCACCGCCTACTACGGCGCCCTGTACGCGGACATTCACCTCGAAGCGCCGATCCCGCTCTTCGGTCCGCCTGGAATCGCTGACCGGCTGGCTGGTTTTCTCACCAACACTCCGGTTCGCAGCCCGATCGAATCCGCCTTCGCGGTCACCGAGTTGCACGACGGGCATCAGGCGGTCGTTGGCTCGCTCCGACTGACCAGCCGGGCGGTGTCGCACGGAATTCCGGCCTTCGCCGTACGTATCGAGGCAGCGGGCAAGTCGCTGGTGTACTCCGGGGACACAGCACCGTGCCCGAGCCTCACGGAGCTGGCAGAGGGATGCGACGCGTTGTTGTGCGAAGCCGAGAGCGCACAGGCGCCGGTCGAGGGTGCACAGGTGCACCACACGCCCGAGGACACCGGCGACACCGCAAGCACGGCCGGGGCGGGCCGACTGATCGTCACGCACGTCGGCCGCTTCCTCACGCCGCAGCAAGCGGTGGCGCGTGCCTCGGCGCGGTTCGACGGTCCCGTCGACTACGCCGCTCCCGATGCCACCTTCTCGATCGGCTAGGCGGTTTCTTGCAGATCAAGCCTGTCTGGTGTCTCTGGTCGACAGGATCTCGGATCTGGCGGGCGGGCGACCTACGCTGAGTCCCGTCCGCGCTGTCTGGGGGGAAGCATGACGAGCAGGTTCACCGAGTTGACCGTTGACTGCCGTGATCCGGAGAGGCTCGCGGCGTTCTGGTGCGAGGTCCTGGATTTCAAGGTGATCGACCGGAGCGAGGGCAAGGTCGAGATCGGCTCTTGGGCGCCGACCGTCGAGGACGTCCGGGACCGCCAGATGCCGCCCACCCTGGTGTTCATCCGTGTGCCTGAGGGCAAGACGGTCAAGAACCGGCTTCACCTCGACGTCAGCCCGATCGACGGCAGCACCGCGGACGAGGTGACCAGATTGCTCGGTCTCGGCGCCGTCAGGGTGGATGTGGGCCAGGGCCCAGGTCGGAACTGGGTGGTCATGGCTGACCCCGAGGGCAACGAGTTCGACGTCCTGCGCACCTTGGCACCGCCGGACTAACCGTCTTTCTCGGATCACCGACCGGATTCCGCGCACGCGCGTCAGTACAGCCATACGCCGAGAGCGGTGATCGCAAGGCCCACAACCGTGAAGCACCCCATCGTGCCGAGGAGCACACGCCATTGCCCCCGGTAACGCGGTTGCTCGGTGCTGCGCCACGTGGTGACGGTTGCGAGCACTCCCGCAAGGATGAGCGCGCCTCCACCGGCCACGACGAGGAACCCGAAGAAATGTCCCCAGGTGAACGGATGATGGGGGTTCGGGGTCCAGGCAGCCGCAAGTCTCACGGCGCCCACACCTCACTCGTCCGGAACGGGAGCGGCACGGGGCCAAGGTCGCGCGGTGTCACGCGGTCACCACAGCCACACGCCAAGGGCGATGACAGCAAGACCGATCGTGATGGTCACCGGTCCAATCGCGTAACCGGCCCACTTCCTTCGACCTGCGAGGTCCCGCACACCGATGGACATGGCTCCACCGACAAGGACGATCACGAACCCCGCGAGCATCACGAGCGCCGCGAAGAAGGGGAGCCAGCCGGGGTCGTAGTTCGGGTTGTTGTGCGCGACCCCTGCCAGCATCATGTCGCCGAGCCCGTCGCGCACGTCACCACAGCCCGAAGGCCCAGCCGGCGATGGCAAGACCGATCGCGAGGATCACCGGCCCGAGAACGTAGTTGCCCACCTTCTTCTGATCGCTGACGTTCCAGAGAGCGACGGTCAGGGCGGCGCCGATGACGACGATCACGCACCCGCCAACCCCGAGGAACGCCCAGAAGAAGCCGGCCCAGGTGGCGGGGTGGTCCGGGTTAGGGGTCCATGTGGCCGCAAGTCTCACGTCGCCGATCATGCTCACTCGTCCTTCGCCAGATCCTGGACATCCGCCTCGATGCCGGAGCCGGCAGCGTAGACGCCCGTGTTCAACGTGGTTCCCACGGTGTTCTTGAACGCGCTGTCGGCCAGCTCGCCCCGGTCACTGAGGTTCTTGCCGCCGAGACTCCCGTGCTGTTCCAGGGCATGGTTGACGCCATGGTTCTGGGCGTTCCCGAAGGCACCGGTGGCGGCGTTCGTGAGGGCGTCCTGGCCCATCGTCGAGGCGTCCTGGTTGTTGGCGATGTCAGCCGTGAGCCCACCGGTCACGTTGCCCGCTGCGCCGTTGACGGTAGTGCCGAGCAGGCCGTCTCCCCTCAGGATGTTGCCGGCCACCCCGGTCAGTCCGGCTGTGTCGGCGAGCGCCGCGCCGCCCCCGGTGAACACGGCCGTTCCGCCCGCGGCCCAAGCGCCGTTGGCGAGATCGTCTCCGACGGTCACGGGCTGGCCGTGAACGGCCTGGTTGAGCATCGCGCTGCCCGAGTCCGCCACGAAGTTCGTGACGAAGCTCTCGGCACCCTTCTTGAGGAACTTCGCGGCGAACTCGGCCACCTTCGCCAGCTTCACCGCCCCTTCCTCGCTGAGCTTGCCGAACCGCTCCAGCAGCGCCGCCACCTTCTCAGCCGCCGAAGTGAACAACTTCACCAGGTCGATGATCTTGGCCACCCGCGTGGCCACGGCCGTGTTCGCGACGAGGTCGGAGAGGAAACCGGTGAAGAAGGACAGTGCCGCGCCCGCGATCTCCATCTCGGCGATCTGGACGCAGATGTCGATGATCTCCTCGTTGATCTTGTCGATCTCGTCGGCGTACGCCCGCAGCCCGTCGGCCACCTGGTGGAAGTTGTGCGCCACGTCGTCGATGACGCGCTTCTGCTCCGCCCAGTGCTTCTCGAAGGCGTCGCGGGCCTCACCGTGCCAGCCCTGCTTGTCGACGCCCTGGATCTGCACGTCGAGGGCGTGCGCGACCTCTGTCAGCTCCTTGCCCATGGTGTCCCAGGCACCGGCGATGGTGCGGAGCGTGTCGCCGTTGCCGCCGGGGAGCTCCACCCCGCAGGCCTGGAGGATGTCCAGGACCTTGCCGTCGATCCAGCTGTTGATGCTCACGCCGGGCCTCCGGCCGGCCGGGTCGCGGCGCGGAGGTGGTCCACGGCGGTCTGGTCCGAGTTCTTGTAGTTGGTGGCGTTGAGACGCAGCCGGTCACCGTCGCTGGCGAAAACGGCGGGCAGCTGCCCGAGCGCCTTGAGGGTGCCGTTCAGCAGCGTCTGGTACTTCTGCGCCGCACCGTCGCAGGCGCCGAGCAGGCCGAAGGCCTCTCCGATCTGGGACGCGGTCGCCGCGAAGGCGTCGACCGGCTTCGCCAGGTCCTTCGCTTCCCTGTCGAACTTCCCGGCAAGCTCGTTCAGCGTGTCTGGGTCGACACCGAACTGGCTCATTCCTGCTCCCCCGTCGTCGAGTACATAGGCAGACACCAGCAGTACCGGAGCCAGTGATCCGCCGTGAAGGAGTGTTTGCGGGTTCAAAAGGACTGTTTGCGGGATCAAGACGCGATGATGACGCGCCCTTTGGCTGGATTCCTACAGGGCGGCCAGGCCGCTTACCTGTGAGGTCATCGACCCCGATGTCTCGTCCTGTCACGATCGTCGGCATACGGAGCCCGACCGACCGGAAGGACGACAACACGCCATGACCGCCTACGCCATAGCCCACCTGCAGGAAGCCGCCCCGCACCCGGAGATCGCCGAGTACATGGAGCGCATCACCGGCACCCTGGAGCCGTACGGCGGCCGTTTCCTGGTGCACGGCACGCAGCACGAGGTGAAGGAGGGCAGCTGGCCCGGGCACGTCGTGGTGATCGGTTTTCCCGGGATCGCCGAGGCGCGGGCCTGGTGGGACTCAGCCGCGTACCAGGAGATCGCGCCTTTGCGCTCGCGGCACATCGAGGGTGACATCATCCTGGTCGACGGCGTTCCCGGGGAGTACGACCCCGCCTCCACCGCACGTGCGATGCGGGAGGCCCTGCCCGCCGAGTAGCCCTCGCCGCCGGTCACCTGCCCAGCACCACCGTCCCGGAGGAGCAGAACCAGCCCCCGGTGCCCGACGCCACCCCCAGGCGCGGCAACTCCCCGTCGGACGCCCGGACCTGCCGCGCCCCCGCCTCGCCTCGCAGCTGCCGCACCGCCTCCACGAGCAGGAACAGACCCCGCATCCCGGGGTGTTGGGCCGACAGCCCACCCCCGTCCGTGTTTACCGGAAGCTCCCCGCCCTCGACCCTCAGCCGCCCCTTCTCCACGAACGCCCCGCCCTCGCCCTTTCCGCAGAACCCGAGATCCTCCAGCGTCACCAGCGTCATGTAGGTGAACGCGTCGTAGATCTGCGCGAAGTCCATCTCCTCCGCCCGCACCCCCGCCCGCTCGAACGCCAGCCGCCCGCTCACCGCCGCCGGCGAGACCGTGAAGTCGGGCCACTCGGACATCGCGGCGTGCGAGACGTGCTCCCCGGTGCCGAGCACCCAGACCGGAGCGGTACGGCAGTCCCGTACGTACTCCTCGGCCGCCAGCAGCACCGCCGCTCCGCCGTCGGAACGTATGCAGCAGTGCAGCTTGGTGAAGGGGTCCGCGATCATCGGGCCGGAGAGGACCTCGTCCACGGTGACCGGGGTGCGGAACATCGCGTCCGGGTTCAGCGCGGCGTTGGCCCTCGCCTGCACGGCGACGGACGCCAACTGCTCGATGGTCGTGCCATGTTCGATCATGTGGCGGCGGGCCGCCATCGCGTACTTGGCGATCAGGGTGTGGCCGTAGGGGACTTCGAACTGCAGCGGGCCCCGCGCGCCGAAGGAGAGGTTGCCGGTGCGGCGGCCCGCCCTGATGTCCGCGCGGGCCGTCGAGCCGTATGCCAGCAGGACCGCGTTCGCGTGTCCCGCCGCTATCGCGTCCGCCGCGTGGGCCGCCATCACCTCCCAGGCCGAACCCCCGACCGCCGTCGAGTCGACCCAGGTCGGGCGCAGGCCGAGGTACTCGGCCACCTCCACGGGGGCGAGGGTGCCGGTGCCCGCGGACGCGAAGCCGTCCACCACCTCCCGGGCGAGCCCCGCGTCGGCCAGCGCACGGCGGGCCGCCTGGGCGTGCAGGGTGTACGGGGTCGCGTCGTCCACGCGGCCGCAGTCGGAGAGGGCCACGCCGACCACGGCGACCTTCCGGCTCCGGGGAGTCGTCCGGTGTGTCGTCCGGGGGGTCATGAGCGGCCTCCTGCCTCTGTGCATATCGTTCCGGCCCTCCTAATATGACGGACCGTCAGATCCGGAGGGAAGAGAGGGGAGTGCCATGGACGCCGGCTTCACGGCCGAGCAGGAGGGGATCCGCCGCACCCTGCGTGAACTGCTCCACAAACGCTGCGGCCCCGAGGAGCTGCGCGCCGCCCTCGACACCCCCGCCGGACACGACCCGGCCCTGTGGACCGCCCTTGCCGACCAGCTCGGCCTGCCGGGACTCGCCCTCCCGGAGGCGTACGGCGGAATCGGCTGCTCGGTGACCGAACTCGCCCTGGCGGCAGAGGAGTCGGGCAGGACCCTTGCCCCCTCCCCGCTCCTCGCGACCTGTGTGCTCGCCGCACCCCTGATCCTCGCCCTGGGCACCGACACCCAGCGCGCCGGCCTGCTGCCCCGCATCGCCGACGGCACCCTCACCGCCGCCCTGGCCGTCCCGGGCGCCGACCTCGCCACCGCCCTCGCCCTCACCGGCACGGGCGGCGGCGACTGGGCGGGCGGGGGCCGGGCGGGGGGCGTACAGGCCAGGCGGGCGGGCGACGGCTGGCGGCTGTACGGGCAGGTCGACCAGGTGCTGGACGGCCACAGCGCGCAGCTCCTGGTGGTCGGCGCCCACACCGGCGGTTTCGCCCGCTCGCGCACCCTCCTCTTCCTCGTGACGGGGGACGCCGCCGGGCTCGTACGCGTACGGCAGACCGCGCTCGACGCGACCCGGCCACAGGCGCGTGTTCAACTACGGGACGTGGAAGCAGAGTTGCTGGGGGCGGACGACGGGGACGGCGTGCTCGGGGCGCTGTCCGCCGTCGGCGACACGACCGCCGCAGTGCTCGCCTGCGAAGCCGTCGGGGCCGCCGACCGCGCACTCCAACGGACCGTCGAACACGTCAGGCAGCGCGAACAGTTCGGCCGGGCGATCGGGTCCTTCCAGGCCGTCAAGCACCGGCTGGCCGACGTGTACGTCCAGGTCCAGGCGGCGCGCTCGGCCGCCTACTACGCCGCCTGGGCCACCACCCACGGCGAGCGGGTGGGCGGCCTCGCTCTCGCGCAAACCCTGGAGGCACTGCGCGGTGCCGCCGCCGAGGGGATCCAGTTGCACGGCGGTATCGGTTTCACCTGGGAGCACGAGGCGCATCTGTACTTCAAGCGCGCCTCCGGCGACGAGCTGCTGTTCGGGCCGGTACACCGGCTGCGGGCGCACGCCGCCGACGCGGCGCACCTTTTCGAGCAGGGCTGGGAGGTGGCGGTGTGATCGGCGAACGGCTGGTGCAGAAGGTGTCGTCGACGAGGGGCTTCACGAAGGTGGCGCCGCATGTCGTGCCGGCACTCGACAAGGCCGTACACCGGCTCACGCGCGGAAAGTACCTGCTCAGCGCGCAGATGCTGCCCGGCGTGATCCTGACGAGCACGGGTGCGAGGAGCGGCCTTCCGCGTCGTACGCCCCTCGCCTGTATGCCGGAGGAGGGCGGCTGGCTCCTCATCGGCTCCAACTTCGGCCGAACCGACCATCCCGCCTGGACGCACAACCTCCTCGCACATCCCGATGCTGAGATCAGCTGGAAGGGCCAGGACATCCCGGTCTCGGCCCGGCTGCTGGAGGGGGAGGAGAGGGCGGCGGCCTGGAAGGCGTTGTTGGCCTTCTGGCCGCCGTATGCGACGTATCAGGCTCGGGTGGAGCGGGAGATACGGGTGTTCAGGGTCACGAGGCGTGCTGGGTGACCTGGTAGCAGGCGACGTCGTACTGGGAGACCGCGTTGCCACTGTTGGAGTGCAGGGTGGAACCCGGGCCGTTACCGGCGTACACGGCGCCGGCGACCCCACCGGGGTCTTCGTTGAAGGCGGAGCCTCGGGCACCCGAGGCGTTTCCGGGGGAGCTGGTCGCGCCGGGGTCGCCGCAGGTCTTGCCGGGCTGGCCCGTTGCGAAGGCCGGCCCCGCGGCGATACCCGCGGTGCCCGCCACGAGCGCGGCCGAGGCCACAGCCAGAGCCGCTCGCTTCAGGAGGATCATGAGCGCCTCTCCTTTCGCGGAGTACACGGACTACTTGCCCATACGTACGTAAACCGGCTCAGAATTACTCAGAGCATCGCCAGCCTCTGGACCAGCAGGAACGCCCCGATCCCCAGCATCGCCGCGCCCGACGTCCGCGTCACCGCGCGGGCCGCGGACGGGCGGGTGCCCAGGACCGCACGGGCGCCGAGTCCGACCGTGAGGTAGACCGCGGCGCAGCACGCCATGTGGAGCAGGCCGAGGGTGGCGGTCTGGACGGGGACGGGCAGGTCGCCCCGGGTAGTCAGGAACTGGGGCAGGACCGACACGTACAGCAGCAGGCCCTTGGGGTTCAGGCCGCTGATCGTCGCGCCGCGCAGGAAGACGCGGACGCGGGAGGTCTCGCCGGAACCGGGTTCGTCCGCCGCACCCGGCACACCGGGCCGCCGCAGCACCCCCCACCCCAACCACACCAGGTACCCGGCCCCCGCCACCGTCAGCGCGGTCAGCAGGCGCGGCTCGCCCGCCACCAGTACCGCGAGTCCGGCCACCGCCAGCCCCGTGTGCAGCGCGTACCCGGCGACCAGACCGCCCACCGCCCACCCGACGGAACGGCCGCGCAGGCCGGCCGAGATCGCGTACGCCCAGTCGGCACCCGGCACGCACACCAGCAGGATGTCGAGGGCGAGGAAGGAGAGCAGCAGTCCGGTGTTCATATGGGCGACATTAGGCGTGAATGGCCCGAAGGTGTTCTCGGATTTTGTCCACAACCGGCCCAGTAGTGGAAAGATATGCCCCATGGACGACGTGGATCGGAAAATCCTTGCCGAGCTGCAACAGGACGGGCGGCTGACCGTGACCGAGCTGGCCGGGCGGGTGCGGCTGAGTGTCTCGCCGTGTCATCGGCGGCTGCGGGAGCTGGAGCGGTCGGGGGCGATCAGCGGGTACCGGGCGGTGGTGGACCCGGGCGCCGTGGGGCTGACCTTCGAGGCGCTGGTCTTCGTGTCCATGCGGCAGGAGGACCGGGACACGGTCGCCGGGTTCGAGCGGGCGCTCGCGGACATCCCCCATGTCCTGGACGCGCAACGGCTGTTCGGTGAGCCCGACTACCTGCTGCGGGTGGCCACCGCGGACCTCGCCGCCTTCCAGCGGCTGTACGACGAGCGGCTGGCGACGCTGCCGGGAGTGCAGCGGCTGACCTCGACGCTGGTGATGAAGCACGTGGTGCGGGACCGTCCGCTGCCCGCATAGCGCAGCAGGCGGCGGCTCACCCTCGGGTGAGCCGCCGCCTGCCAGACAGGACTCGGGCCTGGAAAAAGAGATCTGTGAGGAGACCCGTGGAGAGATCTATTTCGTCGGCTTCTTGCCGGTCACGCCCAGGTGCACCAACAGCGCCAGATTCGGCTTGAGTTCAGCCTGCTTGACGCCCCACGTCTGGAATCCCTTCTGGTGCGAGGCGACGGCCGCGAGCATCGCGACCAGTGAACCGGCGACCGCCGCCGGGTTCACGTCCTTGTCGACCCTGCCCTTGGACTGCAGTTCGCTGATCGAGTCGGTGAGGGAGTTGTTCACCGAGTTCAGGATCTTCATACGGATCTTGTAGAACCGTTTGTCGCCCTCGGCCGCACCGAGGTCGACGACGCGCAGGATCGCGTCGTTCCTGCGCCAGAACTCCAGGAAGCCGTCCACGAGTTCCTGTGCGGTCTGCCAGCCGGCCTTGCCGACCCAGGAACGGCCCTCAAGAAGCGCCGTCAACTGGCCGCCCTCGGTGGCCATTTGCTCGGCGATCTCCAGGACGGCGCCCTCGACGTCCGGGAAGTACTGGTAGAAGGTCGCGGGTGAAGTCCCCGCCTTCCGGGCGACATCGATGACTTTGACGTCCCGGTAAGGGGAGGAGCTGAGCATCTCGCTGAGGCAGTCGAGCAGCTTCTGCCGGGTCGCCTGCCCACGCCGGCCGGCCACGCGGCCGTCGACGGTACGCACTTGTCCTGTCATGTCGTCAGCTTACCGAGGGGTGATGGGAGCGCGATTCGGCCGACTGCAAATGGGGTGCACGAGAGGGCGGAGGCTGGTGTGCCTGGTCCTGCGGGGTGCGTGAGTCGCCGTTAGTTTGGCGGTATGGCCGAAAACAGGGCATCCGCGTACGGAGAGGGCGTCCCCTGCTGGGTGGACGCGCAGCTTCCCGACGTGGAGGCGGGCAAGCGCTTCTACGGCGAGCTCTTCGGGTGGACCTTCGAGGACCGGCCGGAGGTGTCCGGCGGCTCCGTGTGGGCCCGTCAGGAGGGGGAGCCGGTCGCCGCGCTCGCGCGCAAGACGGATGGGCGGCTGCCCACCGTGTGGACCGTGTACTTCGCGACGCCGGACGCCGAGGCGCTGGCCGACCGGATCTGGGCGGCCGGCGGGCAGGTCGTCACGGCGCCCACACCGGTCGCGGAGCTGGGCACGGCCGCGCTGGTCACCGACCCCGAGGGCGCCGTCTTCGGCCTCTGGGAGCCGGGCGGCCACCCGGGCTTCGGCAGGCGGCACGAGCCCGGCACCTTCGCCTGGGCCGAGCTGTACGCCCGGGAAGTGGAGGTCGCCAACACCTTCTACGGCGATCTCTTCCACGACGCCCTGTTCGGGCCGGACGCCAGGCCCGACTTCGGGCGGGCGGCCGTCTCGGACGTGTTTCCGGCGGAGATGCCTCCCCACTTCCTGGTCCACTTCGGCGTCGAGGACTGTGACGCCGCACTCGGGACGGTGAGCCGTCTCGGGGGTCGGATCTGGGCGCCAGTATTCGAGACGTCGTACGGAAGGGTGGCCGTCGTCACCGACAATCAGGGGGCGTCGTTCGCGGTGCTGGAACGACCGAAGCAGAGCGACTGAAAACTGCTGAAATAGACCGACTGAAACAGACCGAGCGGTGAAACGTACCGTTTTGGGGTGAGGCATCCCGACTCGGGCCCGGGTTCGCAACCAGTGCCCGGGACAGGAAGAATCAGGGTTGCGTGCCGCCATGGCGGTGCGGTGGTGAGACGCTGCACGGGGTCGCGTAGAGATGTGGCCGGCGCGGCCCGTACGGGGAGGTGGCAGGCAAGTGGTGGATCAGCTGACGCAGCACGATCCGCGGCGTATCGGTCCGTTCGAGGTGCTGGGGCGGCTCGGTGCCGGCGGCATGGGGCTGGTCTATCTCGCGCGCTCGGCGTCCGGACGGCGCGTGGCGATCAAGACGGTCCGTACGGAGCTCGCCGAGGACCAGCTGTTCCGCGTCCGCTTCTCGCGCGAGGTCGAGGCCGCCCGGGCGGTGTCCGGCTTCTACACGGCGGCCGTGGTCGACGCCGACGCGCGCGCCGCCGTGCCGTGGCTGGCCACCGCGTACGTGCCCGCGCCCTCCCTCGAAGAAATAGTGAACGAGTGCGGGCCGCTCCCGGCCCAGGCGGTGCGCTGGCTCGCGGCGGGCGTGGCCGAGGCGCTGCAGTCGATCCACGGTGCCGGGCTGGTGCACCGGGACCTGAAGCCCTCGAACGTCCTCGTCGTCGAGGACGGTCCCCGGGTGATCGACTTCGGTATCGCCTCAGGCGTATCGAACACACGTCTGACGATGACGAACGTGGCGGTCGGCACGCCCGCCTACATGTCGCCGGAGCAGGCGAAGGACTCGCGGTCCGTGACCGGCGCGAGCGACGTCTTCTCGCTCGGCTCGATGCTGGTCTTCGCCGCCACCGGGCACCCGCCCTTCCACGGCGCCAACCCGGTCGAGACGGTCTTCATGCTGCTGCGGGAGGGCCCGGACCTGGAGGGCCTTCCGGAGGAACTGCGCCCGCTGATCGAGTCCCTCATGCAGATGGAGGCCACCGGCCGGCCCAACCCGGCCGACCTCCAGGCCCAGCTGGCCCCCCACCTCTTCGGCTCCGGCACCGACGACAGCGGTACGGCCTCGGCCTGGCTGCCCGAGCGGGCGGTGAGCCTGATCGAGGCGCGCCGCAACGGCCGTCCGGCGGGGAAGCCGGGCCAGGGCGGCGGCCGCAGCGGCGGCGGCGCCCGCCCCGCCCCCGTACCGCCCCCGCCCTCGCACGACCCCGTCGTACCGCCGTCCCCCGTGTCCCTCGGCGCCCCCGACACCGGCCCCGTCCGGCTGGCCGGCGCCCAGGTGCCCATCGGGCCGGGGCCCCGGGTCTCCGACGTCCGTGCCGCCGCCGTGAAGGCACCTCCTCCGGAGGCCGCGCTAGCCGCCTCCTGGTCCAAACCGCGCCCCGGCGTCAACGGCGCGGATCCTGCCGTAGGCCCTGTCGTACCCGCCTCGCTGCCCGCGCCTCCCGAGTCCGCGGCAGGCTGGCGCCCCTGGCGTTTCCGCATGTCGAACGATGTGTGGGGCACCCCGTCGGTCTCCGGCGACCTCGTCTACGTCACCTCCTTCGAGGTGCACGCCCTGGACGTGGCCACCGGCCGCCGGCGCTTCAAGACACGGGACGTCGCCTGGTCGATGGCGGTCGCCGACGGCCGTATCCACGCCTCCGACGGGCCGACACTGTTCGCCCTGGACTGCCGTGAGGGCGCCGACCTGTGGCGGCTGTCCACGGACGCCTGGGTGTACTCCCTCAAGGCGGACCGGGGCACGGTCGTCACCGGTACGCGCGGCGGCGGAGTCCAGGCATGGGAGGCATCGAACGGCCAGAAGCTGTGGGAACTCACCGGCGCGCAGACCGACTTCGAGTCGCCCGAGGCCGGCCCCGCCGTCCACGAGGGCACGGTCTACGTCTGGCAGGACGCCCGGCTGCGCGCCCTGGACGCCCGCACCGGCAAGGAGCGCTGGTCCTACCCGATCGGCGACGCGGCCTCCTGCGGCGGCGTCCCGGTGCGGGTGACCCACGCTCCGGACGGCTACGTGTACGTCTCCGCCGGCACCCGGGTCCTGGCGATCGACGTGGCGAGCGGCCATGTGAAGTGGCACTTCGAGGCCCCCGCGGTCTTCCTCTGCCCGCCCACCTTCGCGCCCGGCCCCGCGGTCACCGGCGGCGGCATCTACCTGGTCGACTACCTCGGCACGGTCTACGCCCTCGACGCCGCCGACGGCCGCGACCGCTGGCGCATCGCCACCGAGTCCCGGGCGTCGATCGACCCGGTGCTGGTGGCGGCCGGGCATGTCCACGTCGGCAGCGGCAAGGGGCTGTACACCCTGGACGCGGTCACCGGCACCCCCAAGTGGCGCTTCCAGGCGGGCGGCGACATCGTCGGCGCCCCCGCGGTGGCGGAGGGGCGCATCCACTTCGGCTCCACGGACCACCTGCTGTACACCCTGAAGGCCGACGACGGCCGGCTGCGCTGGAAACTCGCCACCGGCGGCGAGATCACCGGCTCCCCGGTGGTCAAGGACGGCGTCGTGTACGCGTGCAGCAAGGACCGCTGCGTGTACGCGCTGGACGCGGAGAAGGGGACGGGGACCGCCCGGACCGCCTGAGCTGCTGGAGACGGCCGTCGTACCGGTGTCACGGAAGGGTGTGGACGGCGGCCGTCCCACCTAGACGCTACGCCGGGTGCGCGGCCGTCGCCACGCGGTGACATGGGCGTGACAGCGGTTCGCTACAGTGACGGCGTGAACACACGGGGGCGCACACTCAGGTACGCGGCTGTCACCGGGTTCGTGATCCTGTCGCTGACGGGCTTCTCGGGACGGCACCACGGCATCGGCAAGCACCACCACGGCAGCGGCGGGTGCAGCAGCTCGTCGCAGGACCACGACACGTCGTCGCACACGACCACCACCACGACCGGAGGCAGCGGTTCGTACTCGTCGCCCACGGCCGCTACGGCGTCGCCCGCCATGGCGGTCCTGCTGACGTGCGCGACCGTGAAGCAGCCGTACGCGACCGTCGAGGTCAGCAACCCGAACGACACCGCGGGCACCTTCGAGGTCACCGTCACCTTCCGGGACGCCGAGAACGGGATCGTCGCCACCCGGGTCGACCGGGCGGACGTACCCGCGAAGGGGACGGCGACGGTGCGCGTGAACGTGGGCGGCAGCAGTGCCCTCGTCGCCCGCGTCGAGCACTGCGAGGTGGCGGACCAGGCGCCGACGGCGACCTGACGTCCTAGCGCGTCCGGAACCCTCCGCGCCGCCCGGCGAACAGCTCCGCCTGCCGCTCCTCCGGCAGGTTCCCGAGCGCGACCAGGTGGGCCGCCTGCGCGAACCCCTGGGCGACGGCGCTCTCCCGCGCCGCCCACAGGGCCCGCACGGTCCCCTGGACGCCCTCCGCCGGATACCCGGCGATCACCGTGGCGCACTCCGTCGCCGCCGCCAACGCCCCGCCGGCCTCGGTGAGTTCGGAGACGAGCCCGATGTCGAAGGCCCGCCCCGCGGACATCCGCTCCGCCGTCCCCATCAGCATCATCCGCGCGACCTCGCCGTACGGCATGCGCTGCGCCATGAGCACGGACTCGTAGGCGCTGACCATGCCGTACGTGGTGTGCGGGTCGAAGAAGGCGGCGGTGGTGTCGGCGACGACGAAGTCCGCCTCCCCGAGGAGGTAGAAGGCGCCCCCGCAGGCCATTCCCCGTACGGCGGCGACGACCGGCTTCCACAGGTCGTTCGCCTTGGGGCCGACGCGGAGGAGCGGATCGTCCGCCATGTAGGGGGAGTGGGGCTGGGGCACGACGGCGTTCCGGTCGAGGCCCGTGCAGAAGGCGCGCTCACCGGCCCCGGTGAGAACGACGGCGCGTACGGAGTCGTCGAACCGCAACTCCCGCCAGGTCTCCTGGAGTTCGTCCCGCATGGCCAGGTCGACGGCGTTGAGCCGCTCGGGCCGGTCGAGGGTCACGACCGCGACGCCGGTGTCCTTGTCGGAAGTGAGACGCACAGCGGTGGTCATGAGCGCTCCAGAACCCACTGCGGAAGCCCCTCGCCGCTGAACACCACCTGCACCTTGGCGCCGATCCGGATGCGCCCGGCCGGCACCGAGTCGAGCCGCGCACCCGCCTCGGCGACGAGGTTGCCGACGAGACGGATGCGCGGGGCGTCGGTGAGCTCGACGACGATCACGTTGTACGGGGCCTGGTCCGCGTAGTCGGGCAGGAGCGGCGGGTGGGGCACGACGTACGACCAGATACGCCCGTGACCGGCGACCTCCCGCCACTCGCTCGCGAAGGACTGGCAGTGCGGGCAGCAGGGACGGGGCGGGAAGCGGGGCTCGCCGCAGTCGCCGCAGGCCTGGACGCGGAGTTCGCCCTGGCGGGCGTGGCCCCAGAAGGGGGCTCCGTCGGAGTCGATGACGGGATCGAGCATGGTCAACTCCTCAGCAGAAGGGCGGAGGTCGGTACTCCCTCGCCGGCGGTGACGAGGCAGGTGGCGGCGTCCGGGACCTGCGCGGTGCTGGTGCCGCGGAGCTGCCGTACGCCTTCGGTGATGAGGTTGAAGCCGTGGACATAGGCCTCGCTCAGCCCTCCGCCGCTGGTGTTGAGGGGCAGCCGCCCGCCGATCTCCAGGGCCCCCTGCTCGGTGAACGCGCCGCCCTCGCCGCGCCCGCAGAAGCCGTAGCCCTCCAGGGAGAGCGGTATGAGCGCGGTGAACGCGTCGTAGATCTGGGCGACGTCGACGTCCTGGGGCGTGAAGTCGGCGTGCTTCCACAGGTGCCGGGCGGCGGTCCAGGCGGGGCCGGTGAGCGGGTCGTCGTTCCAGTAGTTGACCATGCCGTGGTGCTGGGCGGGCAGGCCCTGGGCGGCGGAGTGGACGTAGACGGGCCGTCGTCGGCAGTCGCGCGCCCGCTCCGCCGACACCACCACGCACGCCAGCGCACCGTCCGTCTCAAGGCAGTTGTCGAAGAGGCAGAGGGGTTCGCTGATCCAGCGGGAGGTCATGTACATCTCGCGGGTCAGGGGCCGCTCGTACATCACGGCGGCGGGGTTCTGGTTGGCCCTGTTCCGGCAGGCGAGGGCGACGTTGAAGAGGTGGTCGCGGGTCGCGCCGTACTCGTGCATGTAGCGGCGCGTCAGCATGGCGATCTCGTCAGCGGGGCGGAGCAGGCCGAAGGGGCGGGTCCACTGGGCGGGGGTGGGCAGTTGGACGGTGGTGTTCTTCCACGGGCGGGGGCCGCTGCCCCGCTTGCGTGAGCGCCAGGCGACGCCGACGGTGGCCTGACCGGCGGCGATGGCGGCGGCGAGATGGGCGACGGTGGCGCACGAACCGCCGCCCCCGTACCCGACCTTGCTGAAGAAGGTGAGGTCACCGAAGCCGACGGCCTTGGCCAGCTCCACCTCGTCGGTCTCCTCCATGGTGTAGGAGGAGAGCGCGTCGACCTCTCCCGGTGCGATGCCGGCGTCGTCGAGGGCGGCGAGGACGGCACGGCAGGCGAGGGTGCGCTCGTCGTCGGCGAGGTGTCTGGCGAAGGGGGTCTGCCCGATGCCGACGATCGCGGTGGTGTCCTTGATTCCGGCCATGCTGGTGCAACCTCCGCATGCTGTCCCATCAGCTGACAGGGCGTCAGGCTACAGCTAATCTGACGGGTAGTCAGCAATGAGGTCTCCCCGGCTCGAACGGAGTTGAGAGGTGGGGAAGGGTTGGGGGCTGTTGTGCGCGGTGACGTGGAGTGGGGCAGCATTCCGGGACTCGTCCGGTCGGCGGCCGAGCGGTACGCCGACACCGAGGCGGTGGTGGACGGCCGTACCAGGATCTCGTACGCCGAACTGGGCGCCCGCGTCGAACGGTCGACCGCGGCCTGCCTGGCGACGGGCATCGCGCCGGGCGACCGGGTCGCGATCTGGGCCCCGAACTCGCTCGACTGGATCGTGGCGGCACTGGGCGCGGTGTCGGCCGGGGCGGTGCTCGTGCCGATCAACACGCGCTTCAAGGGCGCGGAGGCGGCGGATGTCCTGCGCAGGAGCGGGGCGCGGCTGCTGTTCGTGACGGGGACGTTCCTGGGAACGTCGTATGTGGCGTCCCTGCGGCGGGCGGTCGACCGGGGGCCGGGGTTGCCGGGTCTCGACCAGGTGGTGGTGCTGTCGGACGACGCGCCCGAGGACTTCCGCACCTGGAAGGACTTCCTCGCGGGCGGGGAGGGGGTCGGACCGGCCGAGGTGCGGGCGCGTTCGGCGGCGGTGGACGGATCCTGGCCGTCGGACATCGTCTTCACGTCCGGTACGACGGGCCGTCCCAAGGGCGCGGTGATCACACACGCGCAGACGCTGCGGGCGTACGAGATCTGGTGTGATCTGGCGGGGCTCCGGCAGGGCGACCGCTATCTGATCGTGAACCCGTTCTTCCACACCTTCGGTTACAAGGCCGGAGTCCTGGCCTGTCTGATGCGCGGCGCGACGATGGTTCCCCAGCCGGTGTTCAACATCGACACGGCCCTGGCGAACATCGCGGCGGAGCGGGTGTCGGTGCTGCCGGGACCGCCGACCCTGCACCAGTCCCTGCTGGACCACCCGGCCCGCGACACCCATGACCTCTCGGCGCTGCGCCTGGTGGTGACCGGCGCGGCGGTGGTGCCGCTGCGGCTGGTGGAGCGGCTGCGCGGCGAACTGGGCGTGGAGACGGTCCTCACGGCGTACGGCCTCTCGGAGGCCAGCGGCATCGTGACGATGTGCCGGCGCGGCGACGACCCCACGGTGATCGCCTCGACGTCCGGCCGGGCGATCCCCGGCACCGAGGTACGGGTCGGGGCCCGGGTCGGCGAGCCCGGCGAGGTCCTGGTCCGCGGCTTCAACGTCATGCGCGGCTACTACGAGGACGAGGCGGCCACGGCGGAGGTCCTGACGGAAGACGGCTGGCTTCGGACCGGGGACGTGGGCGTCCTGGACACCGACGGGAACCTGCGGATCACCGACCGGATCAAGGACATGTTCATCGTCGGCGGCTTCAACGCCTACCCGGCGGAGATAGAGCAACTGCTGGGCCTGCACCCGGACGTGGCCGACGTCGCGGTCATCGGCGTACCGGACGCGCGGCTGGGAGAGGTCGGCAAGGCGTACGTCGTACGGCGGCCGGGGGCCACGCTGACGGCCGACGACCTGATGGCCTGGTCGCGGCGCGAGATGGCGAACTACAAGGTGCCGAGGGCGGTGGACTTCGTGGGGGAGTTGCCGCGGAACGCCAGCGGGAAGGTCGTGAAGGGGAAGCTGCGGGGGTGATGGGGGTCGAACTCCGCCAGGAAGGCGGCCCATGCCCCGGCCGGGAACGTGAACGGGGCCGTGGCGCTCAGGCCGTGGGCGGTTTGGCCGTACACGCCACGGCCGCGGTGGCTCCCCCTCCGAGCCGCCGCGGCCGATCCCCCGTCGTGACCGAGGTGGGTACCAACGGGTGTGTCCTTACGCCTCCTCGGAACCGGCGTGGTTCTCCAGGGGGTTGATGGTCTCGCCGCCGGTCGTGCCCCCGGCGTGGTTCTCCGCAGGCGTGATCGGCGCGTCTTCCTCCGAGCCGGCGTGGTTCTCCAGCGGGCTGATCTTGTGCTTCTTCGAGGCGTCGGTCATCCTCCGCACCTTCCTGTCGAACGTTCTGGATGGCGAGGCCCGCCCGGCGACTCCCCCGAGGACCGCCGGACGGGCACTGCGGCCGTTCACCCTAGTGGTGCGGCCAGGTGCCGAGCCGTCTGCCCCCCGACGCGACGGACCAGCAGTGATGAGCATGGCGGCCCGCGATAAACAAACAATCAACGTGCGCTGCGGGCCGCTGCTCAGGCGGCCTCCGCCGGACTGAGCAGCGCCCTGACCTGCTCGGCCTCGGCGGCGCCGAACTCCTCGTGGATGCCGAGCGCCTCGCTCCAGCAGGCATTGGCCCGGTCCGTCTGCCCCAGCCGGCTGAGCGCCAGTCCGAGCGTGGTCAGGACGTTGGCCAGCATCCAGTCGCCCCCGATGACCCTCAGGGCGAGAGCCGTCTCCGCGTGCTGGGCCGCCAGCGCCGGTCGGCCTCCCGCGAGATGGGCCTCGGCGATACGGAAGTTCGCCGTACCCTCCCACAGCCGCTGCCGATTCTCCCGGAACAGCCGCAGCGCCTCGTGGAGTTCTCCGAGCGCCTCGCTGTAGTGACCGGCCGCGCTCAGCGCGATGCCCAGCGCGAGCCGGCCGTTGGCCAGCCGGACCGTCATACCCAGCTGGTCGTAGATGGCGACCCCGCGCCGGGCGAGGTCGGCAGCGCTCTTCATACGTCCCAGCTTGACCTGGATGCGCGAGAGGTTGCACAGGGCGCTGGCCTCACCGGGCAGGTTCCCGTCGGCGCGGTAGTTGGCGATCGCCTCCTGGAGGTGGCGTTCCCCGTCGTCGTTGCGGCCTTCGTAGAAGGCGATGATGCCGCGGTCGTTCGGCGCCCAGCAGCATGGCGCGAGATCCCCCGCCTGCTGGGCGAGGAGCGTGGCGAGCCGGGCCTCCTCGTCGGCCTGCGCGAACCGGTCGGAGACCAGCAGGGCGTTGGTCAGCGCCGTACGGGCGCGTCCCTCGGCCCGGCCGTCGCCCGTCTCGTGGGCGAGGTCCCGCAGGGCCACCGCGGTCGTCTCGTACTGGTGGGAGTTGGCACCGGACTCCGCGAGGTCCTTGGTGACCCACAGCAGATCGACCGCGCGCCGCAGCATTCCGCTTCCGGCGCTCTGCCGTACGCAGGCCAGCAGGCAGTTGGCCTCCGAGTACAGCCAGTCGACCGCGGCCTTGGGGTCGGTGAAGGTCAGCCCGGGGTACTGGGTGGCCTCCAGATGCTTCACCAGGCGGTCGCCCGGGCGCTCGATCGAGTAGACCCCGGCCGCCGTCGCCAGATAGAAGTCCAGCAACCGCGACATCGCCGCATCCGGCTCGCTCGGCGGCCACTCGTCCCGCTCCGCGCACGCACGCGCGTAGAGCCGCACCAGGTCGTGGTAGCGGTAGCGGCCGGGCGCCGCCGACTCCAGCAGCGAAGTGTCGACCAGCGACTCCAGCAGGTCCTCCGTCTCCTCCAGGGAGAGGTCGAGGACCGCCGCGGCCGCCGCCAGCGACATGTCCGGCCCGTCCGCCAGGCCCAGCAGCCTGAATGCCCGTGCCTGGGCCGGTTCCAGCGCGCCGTAGCCCAGTTCGAAGGTGGCCTTCACCGCCAGGTCGCCGGCCTGCAGTTCGTCCAGGCGTCTGCGTTCGTCCGCGAGTTTCGCGGCCAGTACGGAGACGGTCCAGGTGCGGCGGGCCGCCAGCCGGGAGGCCGCGATACGGATGGCGAGGGGGAGGAAACCGCAGGCCGCCACCACGTCCAGGGCGGCCTCGCGCTCGCTCGCGACCCGTTCCTCGCCCACGATCTTCGTGAACAGGGACAGCGCCTCTTCGGGGGACATGACGTCCAGGTCCACCAGATGGGCCCCGGCGAGATCGACCATCCGCACCCGCGAGGTCACCAGCGCCGCGCAGCCCTCCGTGCCGGGCAGCAGCGGCCGCACCTGGGCCGCGTCCCGGGCGTTGTCGAGCAGGACCAGCACCCGGCGGCCGTCCAGCACCGAGCGGTAGAGGGCGGCCCGTTCCTCCAGGGAGTCCGGGATCGCCGAGTCCGCCGTGCCCAGGGCCCGCAGGAAGGAGCCCAGGACCGTCTCCGGCTCCGCCGCCCGTGACCCGGCGCCCTGCAGGTCGACGTACAACTGGCCGTCCGGGAAGACCGTCCGGGCCTGGTGGGCGACGTGCACGGCCAGCGTCGTCTTGCCGACGCCGCCGATGCCCGCCAGCGCCGACACCGCCATCACCCGGCCCTCGGCCGAGGACAGCACCTCGCTGAGTTCGTGGACGAAGGCCGCGCGGCCCGTGAAGTCCGGGACCGTCGCGGGCAGTTGGGCCGGGCGGACCGGGGCGGCGGCCGGCTCGGCCTGCGGGGACGTCGGCTCCGCAAGCCCCGGGTCCGCCCGCAGGATCCGCTGCTGCAGCTCCCGCAGTCCCGGCCGCGGGTCCACCCCCAGCTCGTCCGCCAGCAGGCGGCGGGTGTCGGCGTACACCGCCAGCGCCTCCGCCTGGCGGCCGCTGCGGTACAGCGCCAGCATCAGCAGTTCGCGCAGGCGCTCGCGCAGGGGGTGCGCGGCCGTCAGGGCGGTCAGTTCCGACACCGCCTCCGCATGGCAGCCCTGCTCCAGGTCCATGTCCAGGCGGGATTCGAGGAGTTGGAGCCGCCACTCCTCCAGGCGGACCCGCTGGGCCTCCGCGTACGGCCCCGGCACACCCGCCAGCGCCTCGCCGTCCCACAGCGCCAGCGCCCGGCCCAGCACGTCCCGCGCACGGCACAGGTCCCCGGAGTTGCGCGCCTTCTCCGCCTCGGCGGCCAGCTCCTGCGCCACCGCCAGATCCAGCGCGCCGTCGCCCAGGCCGCGCACCGCGTACCCGCCGGACTCGCTCACCAGGACCCCGGGGTCCAGCACCTTCCGCAGCCGGGAGGCGTACGTCCGCAGCGCCGCCAGCGCCTGCGAGGGCGGCTCCTCGCCCCACAGGGCGTCGATCAGCTCGCCCGCGGTGGCCGTGCGGCCCTCGCGCAGCAGCAGCGCGGCGAGCAGGGCACGTTGCTGCGGGGAGCCGGTGCTCAGTTGCTCCGATCCGCGTCGGGCTCGTACCGGACCGAGCACGCCGAAGCTCAGCGGGGCAGCCCGCGGCGGAGCCGCTGATGGCTGCAGCGCAGAGGAGCCGGCCCGCCTCTGTTCCGGCACTCGCGGTACACCGTCCATCGCCGTCTCCCTATACACAGTGGGCAACTACGTCAGTTTGCCTTGTTCATGGCGGACGCGTCAGCTGTGGAGAGCGCTTGCACAGAGAGACGCGCGGGATATCACAAGGCCCTCACCTGCTCTTCGCATGCCGCCTGGCACAGATCCGAACAGACCCGAGCAAGAAGAAGCCGCCAAGCACCCGCAACCGTATAGCTGACGACCCGTCAGATCAGCGCTACCGTGACCGCCATGGAGACCACGAAGGACATCCCGGACTTCCCGCTGATCATCTCCGTCGACGACCACACCGTGGAGCCCGCCGACGTCTGGCAGAGCCGCCTGCCGAAGAAGTACCTCGACACCGGCCCCCGCATAGTCCGCGCCCCGCTGAAGGAGATCTCCTTCCTCGGCGGCCGCTTCCGTCCCGTGATGGGCGCCCCCGGCGACGACGGCCCGCTCGGCGACTGGTGGCTGTACGAGGGCCTCCAGCGGCCCCTCACCCGCCTGGACACCGCCGTCGGCTACAGCAGGGACGAGATCAAACTGGAGGTCATCACCTACGAGCAGATGCGACCGGGCTCGTACGACGTCCCGCAGCGCCTCGCCGACATGGACGTCAACCACGTCCAGTCCTCCGTCTGCTTCCCGAGCTTCCCGCGCTTCTGCGGCCAGACCTTCACCGAGGCCGCAGACCACGAACTGGGCCTGCTCTGCGTCCAGGCCTACAACGACTGGATGGTGGAGGAGTGGTGCGGGCCGCAGGCCCAGGGCCGGCTCATACCCCTCACGCTCATCCCCCTCTGGGACGCCGAGCTGGCGGCGGCGGAGGTCCGGCGCAACGCCGCCCGCGGAGTCCGCGCCGTCGCCTTCTCCGAGATACCCCCGCACCTGGGCCTCCCCTCCGTCCACTCCGACGACTGGGACCCCTTCCTCGCCGCGTGTGCCGAGACCGGCACGGTCATCGCCATGCACATCGGCTCCAGCAGCCGTATGCCTTCGACGTCCAAGGACGCCCCGCCCGCCGTGGGTTCCACCATCACCTTCGCCAACTGCTGCTTCTCGATGGTGGACTGGCTGATGAGCGGCAAGTTCGAACGCTTCCCCAACCTCAGGATCATGTATGCGGAGGGCCAGATCGGCTGGATCCCGTACATCCTCGAACGCGCCGACGTCGTCTGGGAGGAGAACCGCGGCTGGGGCGGAGTCGCCGACAAGGTCCACCGCCCGCCGTCCGAACTCTTCGCCGAGCACGTCTACGGCTGCTTCTTCGACGACGCCTTCGGGCTGAGGAACCTCGACGCGATCGGCGTCGGGAACGTCCTCTACGAGACCGACTACCCCCACTCCGACTCCACCTGGCCGAAGTCGAGGCAGGTCGGCGAGGCGCAGATGGGCCACCTGGCCCCGGAGGCGGTGGAGCGGATCGTGCGCGGGAACGCCATCGAGCTGCTGGGGCTCACCCCTGAGGGACTCTGGCGGTGAGTGCCCCGACGTACGGGATGCAGCTGCCCGTCCAGTCCCAGAGCACGATCTACGCCGAGGGCTGGGAGGCCGGTGCCGGCCCCGAGGACCTGGTGGAGATCGCCCGCAGCGCCGACCGGGCCGGCTTCGGCTATCTCGCGAGCTGCGACCACGTCGCGATCCCGCGCCGGCTGGCCCCCGCCATGAGCACGGTCTGGTACGACCCCGTCGCCACCCTGGGCTTCCTGGCGGGGGTGACCGAACGGGTGCGGCTGCTCAGCCATGTCGCCGTCGTGGGGCTGCGGCACCCGCTGCTGACGGCCAAGCAGTACGCCACCCTCGACCACCTGGCGGGCGGCCGCCTGATCCTGGGCGTCGGCGCCGGGCACGTACGGGAGGAGTTCGAGGTGCTGGGCGTCGACTTCGACCGGCGCGGGGCCGTGCTCGACGAGTCGATCGACGCCCTGCGCGCCGCCCTCGGCCCGGACGAGTTCCCCGAACACCACGGCAAGCTCTACGCCTTCGAGGGGCTGGGACAGCGGCCGAGGCCGGCCCAGGAGCGCGTGCCGGTGTGGGTCGGCGGATCGTCCCCGGCCGCCGTGCGCCGGGCCGCCCTCAAGGGAGACGGCTGGCTGCCGCAGGGCGACCCGCGGGACCGGCTGCCCGCGCAGATCGAGCGGATACGGCGGCTGCGCGAAGAGGCGGGCATCGACGCACCCTTCACGATCGGCGCCATCACCGAGCCCCTGTACCTCGGTACGCCCGCCTGGGACGTCGGCCGCCGCACCCTCACCGGCCCCCCGGACGCGCTCGCCGAGTCCCTGCGCGCGTACTCCGCGATGGGCGTGCACCAGATCCAGGTGCGGTTCCGCAGCCGCGGCCGCACCGAACTCACCGACCAGATGGCGGCCTTCGGCGCCGAAGTGGCGCCCACTCTCTGAGGAGCTACGGCATGGGCAAGCTGGACGGACGCGTCGTGATCGTCACCGGGGCGGCGCGCGGACAGGGGGAGCAGGAGGCCCGCCTGTTCAGAGCGGAGGGGGCCGAGGTCGTGATCGCCGACGTCCTCGACGACCAGGGCGGCGCCCTCGCGAAGGAGCTGGGCGCGCGCTACGTCCACCTGGACGTGAGCCAGGAGGACCAGTGGCGGTCGGCGGTGAGCGCCGTGAAGAACTCGCTGGGCCGGATAGACGGTCTGGTCAACAACGCCGGCATCCTGCGCTTCAACTCCCTCCTGGACACACCCCTCGACGAGTTCATGCAGGTCGTACAGGTCAACCAGGTCGGCTGCTTCCTCGGCATCAAGACCGTCGCGCCGGTGATGGAGGACGGCGGCACGATCGTCAACACCGCCTCGTACACGGCCGTGACCGGCATGGCGGCCGTCGGCACGTACGCCGCCACCAAGCACGCGATCCTCGGCCTCACCCGGGTCGCCGCCCTGGAACTCGCCGACCGGCGCATCCGCGTCAACGCGATGTGCCCCGGTGCCATCGACACCGCCATGTCCAACCCGGCCCAGCTGGACCCGGCGGCGGACGCGGAGGAGACGGGCCGGGCCCTGGACGAGCTGTACCGCAAGCTCGTGCCCCTCGGCCGGATCGGGAGGCCGCAGGAGGTGGCGCGGCTCGCGCTGTTCCTGACCTCCGACGACTCCTCGTACATCACCGGGCAGCCGTTCGTGATCGACGGGGGCTGGCTGGCGGGGGTCAGCGTCTTCTGAACCCAGAGGGCATCTGACTGCCCATCAGCTATTGACCCTCCATGAGGGTGGTGCAACAGTCATCCGAAACTGACGGTGCGTCAGAAACATTCAGAACCGGGGACGGTGAACCTCCTTGGAATTCGGGCTCTTTGTACAGGGATACGTGGGCAAGCGCGCCGAGACCGACCCGCTCGCCGAGCACAAGGCACTGATGGAGGAGACCGAGTACGTCATCCAGGCGGACCAGTCGGGCTTCAAGTACGCCTGGGCCTCCGAGCACCACTTCCTGGAGGAGTACTCGCACCTCTCCGCGAACGACGTGTTCCTGGGATACCTGGCGCACGCGACGGAACGGATCCATCTGGGGTCCGGCATCTTCAACCCGCTGGCCCAGGTCAACCACCCGGTGAAGGTCGCCGAGAAGGTCGCCATGCTCGACCATCTCACCGGAAACCGCTTCGAGTTCGGCAGCGGGCGGGGCGCCGGTTCGCACGAGATCCTCGGGTTCATACCGGGTGTGACCGACATGAACTACACCAAGGAGATCTGGGAGGAGACGATCGCCGAGTTCCCGAAGATGTGGCTCCAGGACGAGTACGTCGGCTTCCAGGGCAAGCACTGGCAGCTGCCGCCGAGGAAGGTGCTCCCGAAGCCGTACGGGAAGTCGCACCCCGCGATGTGGTACGCCGCCGGTTCGCCGCCCTCGTACGCCATGGCCGCCCGCAAGGGGCTCGGGGTGCTCGGGTTCAGCATCCAGAAGGTGTCCGACATGGAGTGGGTGCTGGAGCAGTACAAGACGGCGGTGGTGAACGCCGAGCCGGTCGGGGACTTCGTCAACGACAACGTGATGGTGACGACGACGGCCATCTGTGCGCCGACGCACGCGGAGGCGATCGACATCGCCGTGCACGGCGGCCTGCACTATCTGCCCTCGCTGGTCTTCCGGTACCACGACACCTTCCCGCGGCCCGAGGGCTTCCCGGTGTGGCCCGAGACACTGCCGGAGTACACCCCGGAGTTCGTGGAGCTGTTGATCGAGGAGGAGTTGCTGATCTGCGGTGATCCGGACGAGGTGCTCACGCAGTGCAAGCGGTGGGAGCAGGCGGGGGCGGATCAGCTGAGCTTCGGGCTGCCGGTGGGGGTGCCGAAGGAGGAGACGTTGCAGACGATCCGGCTGATCGGGGAGCACGTGATTCCGAAGATCGACACCGATCCCGTGCACCGGACTTCGCGGTTCCGGGCTGCCACGTAATCGCCCTTGGCGGGTGCGGGGTCGTGTGTGGCTGGTCGCGCCCACGCGGCGGAGCCGCACATCGATACAGCCCCGCGCCCCTGGGCAGGGAGATCTTTCCGCAGTTGAAAAGGGAGCCCCATGCTTGACCACCTCATCAAGGGTGCGACCGTTGTCGACGGGACCGGTGCACCTGCCTTCACCGCCGACGTCGGGATCCGCGACGGGCGTATCGCCGGCATCGGCATCGTCACCGAAGAAGCCCGGACCAGCGAGGACGCCTCCGGGTTGGTTCTCGCCCCGGGGTTCGTCGACCCGCATACGCACTACGACGCCCAGTTGTTCTGGGATCCGTATGCCACGCCGTCCTTGAACCACGGGGTGACCACCGTCGCCGCCGGAAACTGTGGCTTCACGCTTGCGCCCCTCAACCCCGCGCGGCCCGGTGACGCGGACTACACGCGCCGCATGATGTCCAAGGTCGAGGGCATGTCGCTGGTCGCGCTGGAGGAGGGGGCGCCCTGGAGCTGGCATACCTTCGGCGACTACCTGGACGCCCTTGAGGGGCGTATCGCGGTCAACGCGGGGTTCATGGTCGGGCACTGTGCCCTGCGCCGGTATGTGATGGGGCCGGACGCGGTCGGCGGGCAGCCGAGTGAGGAGCAGCTGGCGGAGATCGTTCGGTTGCTGCACGCAGCCATGGACGCCGGGGCCTGGGGCTTTTCCACCACCCAGTCGTCCACGCACTCGGACGGGGACGGGAAGCCGGTGGCCTCCCGGCATGCGCGGCCCGCCGAGCTGCTGGCGCTCGCGCGCGCCGTCGGCGAGCACGAGGGCACCCAGATCGAGGCGATCGTCGCCGGCTGCCTCGACCAGTTCAGTGACGCGGAGATCGAGCTGTTCGCGGAGATGAGCGCGGTCGCGGGACGCCCCCTGAACTGGAACGTCCTCACCATCGACGCCTCCGTACCGGAACGCGTGCCCCGGCAGCTGTACGCGAGCGAACAGGCGCGGAAGGCCGGGGGCCGGGTGGTCGCGCTGACCATGCCGATCCTGACGCCGATGAACATGTCGCTGGGCACCTTCTGCGCGCTGAACCTGATACCGGGGTGGGGTCCGGTCCTCGGGCTCCCGGTCCCGGAGCGGATCGCGAAGCTGCGCGACCCGGACGTACGCGCGGAGCTGCTGGAGCGCGCCACGTCGAAGGAGGCCGGCGTCTTCCGGCGGCTCACGAACTTCGGACGGTACGTCATAGGGGACACGTACAGCGAGGCGAACCAGGGGCTGACGGGAAGGGTCGTCGAGGAGATCGCGGCGGAGCGGGGGCAGGAGCCGTTCCAGTGCCTGGTCGAGATCTGCGCGGCCGACGAGCTGCGTACGGTCCTTTGGCCCATGCCCACCGACAACGACCCCGCGTCCTGGGCGCTGCGCGCCGAGACCTGGCAGCACGAGGACGTACTGCTCGGCGGGTCCGACGCCGGCGCGCACCTGGACCGCATGTGCGGAGCCCCGTACACCACCCGTTTCCTGGGCGACTGTCTGCGGCGGCGGAAGCTGGTCGGTCTGGAGCAGGCGGTGAAGATGCTGACCGACGACCCGGCCCGGCTCTTCGGGCTGCGTGAACGGGGCCGGGTGGAGGAGGGGTTCCATGCGGATCTGGTCCTCTTCGACCCGGAGCGGATCGACGCGGGCACGGCCACCCTGGTGCACGACCTGCCGGGTGACAGTCCGCGGCTGGACGCCAGGGCGATCGGGGTACGGGCCGTGTGGGTCAACGGGGTCGAGGCGATCCGGGACGACGTGGTGAGCGGCGCCGTACCGGGGAGAGTGCTGCGGTCGGGGCGGGACACCCGGACGGTGAGCACCAGGTGACTCAAGTGGCGGACGGGCAGCGGCTGTTCGTCGGCGGCCGGTGGGTCGAGCCGGACGGCGGCCACTACGAGGTCGTCGACCCGGCGACCGAGGAGACCGTCGGGTGGGCTCCGGAGGCCTCGCGGGATCAGGTGCACGCGGCCTGTGCCGCGGCCCGCGAGGCCTTCGGGCCGTGGTCGAGGACCCCGCCCGAGGAAAGGGCGGCGGTGCTCGGCCGCGCGGCGGACATCATCGCGAGCCGGTTCGGGCCGTACGCCGAACTGGCGCAGGCGGAGACCGGTGCGACGACGGGGACGGCGCGGGCCATGCAGGTCGGCGTGGGCGTGGCCCGCTTCCGGCGGTACGCGCGCGTGGAGCCCGCCGAGTGGGCGATCCCGCCGCAGATCAACGAGGCGGGCCCGATGGGGAGAGCGGGCGTGATGGGCGCCGTGGCCGTCCGCCAGCCGGTCGGCGTCGTCACCTGCATCACCTCGTACAACAACCCGTGGGCCAACCCGGCCGGCAAGATCGCCCCCGCCCTCGCCATGGGAAACACGGTGGTGGTGAAACCGGCCCCCCAGGACCCCCTCTCCGTCTACCGGATGGCGGAGGCGCTGGAGGCGGCGGGAGTCCCGGCGGGTGTGGTGAACGTGGTCTCCGGGCGGGCGGTGGAGGTCGGTGAGGCCGCCGTCGCGTCCCCCGACGTCGACATGGTGAGCTTCACCGGGTCGACGGCGGTCGGGCAGCGGATCGGCGAGGTGTGCGGGCGGTCCATGAAGCGGCAGCTCCTGGAGCTGGGCGGGAAGGGCGCCGCGGTCGTCCTCGACGACGCGGACCTCGGCTCGGCGGTGGCGGGGATCGGCACCACGTTCTCCTTCTACAGCGGACAGATCTGCACGGCACCGACACGGGTGCTGGCGCAGCGGGGTGTGTACGACCGCGTCGTGGAGCAACTGGCGGCGTATGCGGGCAGGTTGAGGACCGGGGACCCGAGGGAGCCGGACACCGTGGTCGGCCCGGTGATCTCGGCCGCCCATCGGGACCGGGTGGAGTCGTACGTCGAACTGGGCCGCAAGGAGGGCGCGGTGGTGGTCACGGGCGGTGAACGCCCGACCTCCCTCGACCGGGGCTTCTACGTCCTTCCGACCCTCCTCGCCGACTGCACCAACGACATGCGCGTGGCCCGCGAGGAGATCTTCGGCCCGGTCGTGACCGTCATCCCCTTCGAGGAGGAGGAAGAAGGGATCGCCCTCGCCAACGACACCGACTACGGCCTCATCGACTACGTCTGGTCGGGAGACGTGGCGAGGGCCTTCCGCGTGGCACGGCAGCTGAGGGCGGGCGGGGTCGGCGTCAACACCGTGGGCCGCAACATGGAGGCGCCGTTCGGCGGGTTCAAGAAGAGCGGGGTGGGGCGGGACGTGGGGTCGTACGCGCTGCATGCGTACGGCGAGGTGCAGGCGATCGTGTGGCCGGGGTGAGCCCGGCCGGTACGCGGCGACCCGAAACCGTATCTGGCCTCAGTCCTCCAGATCGACCCGCACCGTGAGCAACCCCGCCCCGATCACCCGCACCGCCACGCTGTTCGGTGAACGCAGTGCGCGCAGGCGGGCGATCGGGTCGTCGTCGGGGAGCAGGTGCGCCGTGCCGGTGTGCCAGCGGCCCCGCAGCCGGACCCGTACCCGCGGGTCGGCCTGGATGTTGCGAACGTACTGCGAACGCTCCCCGAACTCCGAGACCAGCCAGAAGGAGTCGCCGACCCGGCGCCCGCCGAGCGGGGTGCGGCGGGGCAGGCCCGAGGTGCGGCCCGTGGTCTCCAGCAGGGTCTGGAGCGGCAGGCGGCGCATGACGGGGTTGAGGCGGCGCTGGAACGCGGTGGCGAAGCGGTACTTGGTCTCCGAGTGCGCGGGGCGGGGCATGGTGTCGGGACTCCTTGTTCGGCTGCGGCGATGGTGCCCTTCAATGTCTCCCACGCCTCCTCGACCGGAGACGGTGGGGCCCTGCCCGGGGTGACCCCTGGACGCATCGGCCGGGAGTTCGCCAACGCTGTCGGTCAACCCTCGTCGGCAGACGTGGACCCGCAGTTCTGGACTGTCAACACGCGTTGGCCTATGTTTGCCGGCATGACCGGCACCACCGAGAACCAGCAGGCCGCACGGCGTTCCGACGCCACCCGTGCCACGATCCTCGCCGCGGCCCGCGAGCGGTTCGCGGCGGACGGCTACGAGAAGGCGACCATCCGGGCCATCGCGCGCGACGCGAAGATCGACCCGTCGATGGTGATGCGCTACTACGGCAACAAGGCGGGCCTGTTCGCGGCGGCCGTCGCGATCGACCCCGGGCTGCCCGGCCTGCCCCTCGAACCGAGCGAGGAGATCGGCCGTACGCTGGTGCGCCACTTCCTCACCCTGTGGGAGGAGAACGGGGAGCTCACCGCGCTGATGCGGGTCGGCGCGACCGACCCGGCCGCCGCCGATCGCATGCAGAGCGTGCTGCGCGAGCAGTTGATCCCGCTGGCCCGCCGGGTGGGCCCCGAGCCGGAGCAGGCACCGGCGCGAGCGGCACTGTGCGCCTCGACCGTGCTGGGGCTCGCGCTGACGCGCTACGTGCTGCGGTTCCCGGCGAGCGTGGCGCTCGACCGCGAGGAGATCGTGGACTGGCTCGGCCCCACGGTCCAGCGGTATCTCACCGCACCCACGCCCTGAAGAACGCGCCGAGGGAAAGCCGAGAGAACCAGCCCGCACCGCTACGGCGCCCCGAGGAAGACCGGGTTGGTGAAGGCGGCCATCACCCCCGGCACCGGCCCCACCGCCGCTTCGTGCCGCACCTCCGCCCGCACATAGGCCGCGTACGAGGCCGTCGTATGCCACTCAGCGGTGCCGGAACCCGTCACCGGCAGTGGCTCGGTCGTGAACAGGACGCCCTGGTCGGTGACGATGCGGATCGTGCAGCGCGGGGCGCCCGAGACCTCCACGCGGACGGTGACGGGGGTGTCGGCGTCGACCTCCAGCCGCTCGCCCGGCCCCGCATGCCGGCCCTCGTCCCCGGCCGCGGTGGAGGACGCCGTGAAGGACACGGACACGTTCTTGGACTCGGCGACGTACGACCGCCCCGCCCGGATGCCCTCCTGGATCGCCTCCCGGGTGAGGCCGTCGGCGAGGACGACCGTCTGCGGCAGTCCCACCGTGTCCGGATCGCGGTGTGCGTCGCTGTTGCCCATGGCCGGGAGCCAATCACGCCCCTCCTGCCCCTCCTGCCCTTCACGCCCCTCCCGCCTTTCCCGTACGGACGTGACCAGCTGGTTGTCCCATTCCGCCAGTGTCACCTCGTCGTCCGGCGTCCACGGCCCGTTCCACACTTCGACCGCGTCCGCCTGCCCGAAGCCGAACTTCCAGCCGCAGCCGACACAGGTGGCGTGCGGGTGGGCGGGGACGACCAGGCCGCCGGTGCGGTGGATCTGGTCGGCGAAGCGGCCGAAGCGGTGGTCGCGGGCCCGGTAGCGCCAGTCGACGAAGGTGCCGGGCTCGGTGCCGAGGGCGAGGACGTGGCCGTTCCTCGTCGTCACCTCCTCACCGAGCATGATCAGCAGGTCCTCGCCCGCCTCCGACGCCCAATGCGGGTGCGAGGAGTGGGTGTTGTGGTCCGAGGAGTTGATGAAGTCCAGGCCGGCCGCCCGCGCGAGGGCGGCGATCTCGGCCGGCGTGCGTCGGCCGTCGGAGTACCAGGAGTGCAGGTGGCAGTCGCCGCGGTACCAGGCGCGGCCCCGGCCCTTCGCCCGCGTCGGCGGATACACCGGCTCCGGCGTCTCGCCCGGCGCCCCGTGCGTGAACGTGACCGTGAGCTCGTACGACAGCCCCTGCGGGGCCACCGTGTACGGGCCCAGCACGACGTTCCAGGTGCCGGGGCGGATCGGACCGGCGAGGTATCCGGGCGTCGCGTCGTCCGCCCGTACGAAGAACTCCGTACGCGCCCCGCCCGACCACCCCCGGAACCCCTCCCCGCCCAGCCCGGTCCCGCGCTCGTCGAAGAGGCCGATGTCGAGCGCGTTGCCGGGGACGCCGGGTGGGACGGAGGGGCGGTCATAGGCGTAGGAGACCTTCAACTCGCTTACGCCGGAAGGGACTTCGACGGGGAGGTACACATAGTCCGGGGAGCCCGGAGGCAGAGTGCCGCGGATCGTCGTCACACATCCAACGTAGGCCGACCGGGCATGCGATGCCATGCCCGCACGGCGCCTGTGAACGTCACAGGCATCGACCGACCGGTCGGTATCGACATATGGGGCCGCGCCCGGTACAGATGACCCATGCGAATCGCCGTGACGATCTTCCTCACCGACGAGACCATCGCCCCCGTCCGGCTCGCCCGTGAGCTGGAGCAGCGCGGGTTCGCCGGCCTGTATCTGCCCGAGCACACGCACATTCCGGTGGAGCGTGTGACGCCGTACCCGGCGGGCGGTGAGCTGCCGCCCGAGTACGGCCGCACCCTCGACCCCTTCGTCGCGCTCGGCCAGGCGGCCGCGGTCACCGAGCGGCTCGGCCTCGGCACCGGTATCACGCTGATCGCGCAGCACGACCCGATCGACCTCGCCAAGCAGATCGCGACGCTCGACCACCTCTCCGGCGGCCGCTTCACCCTCGGCCTCGGCTTCGGCTGGAACGTCGAGGAAGCCGCCGACCACGGAGTCGAGTGGCGCACCCGGCGGGAGCTGGTGCGGGACCGGATGGCGCTGATGCGTGCGCTGTGGAGTGACGAAACCGCAGCGTACGAGGGGGAGTTCGGGAGCGTGCGGGCTTCGCATGCCCACCCCAAGCCGGTGCAGAAGCCGCGCGGACCGGTGGTCGGGCCGCGCACCCTCGTCGGCGGAGCCGCCGGGCCCAAGCTCTTCGCGCACATCTGCGAGTACGCAGACGGCTGGCTGCCGATCGGCGGCCGCGGGCTGACGGAGTCACTGCCGGTGCTGCGGTCGGCCTGGGCGGCCGCGGGCCGCGACCCGTCGGCCCTCCAGGTGGTCCCGTACGCGGTCTTCCCCAGCCCCGGCAAGCTCGCGCACTACGCGGAGCTGGGCATCGAGGAGGTCGTGGTGCAGCTGCCGCCGGCGGGGGAGGCGGAGGTGCTGCGGGTGCTGGACGACTACGCTCAGTACCTGTGAACCCGGGGTAGGACAGCCGACCCTTTCAGGGGCGCGGGAAACTGCGCGACCAGCCACGACGAACCGGCACCCGGCGACGCACCGAACCGCCCCCAGACCGTCTCCGGGCCGGCGAACCTCGAACGTATGCTCAAGGAATGACGACATCCGCGACCGGAACCGGCCCCACCGACAACTCCATGCGTCGCGCCCTCAAACGTGCCCGCGACGGCGTCGCCCTGGACGTCACCGAGGCCGCCGTCCTGCTCCAGGCCCGCGGCGGGGCCCTCACCGACCTAGCCGCCTCCGCCGCCCGCGTCCGCGACGCAGGCCTCGACGCGGCCGGCCGCCCCGGCGTCATCACGTACTCGAAGAGCGTCTTCATCCCCGTCACCCGGCTGTGCCGGGACAAGTGCCACTACTGCACCTTCGTCACCGTCCCCGGCAAACTCCGCCGCGCCGGCCACGGGATGTTCATGTCCCCGGAAGAGGTCCTCGACATCGCCCGCAAGGGCGCGGCCCTCGGCTGCAAGGAAGCCCTGATCACGCTGGGCGACAAGCCCGAGGACCGCTGGCCCGAGGCGCGCGAATGGCTCGACGCGCACGGCTACGACGACACCATCGCCTACGTCCGCGCCATCTCCATCCGCATCCTGGAGGAGACGGGCCTGCTGCCCCACCTCAACCCCGGCGTGATGTCCTGGACGGACTTCCAGCGGCTCAAGCCCGTCGCCCCCTCCATGGGCATGATGCTGGAGACGACCGCCACCCGGCTGTGGTCCGAACCAGGCGGCCCGCATCACGGCTCCCCGGACAAGGAACCCGCCGTGCGCCTGCGGGTGCTGGAGGACGCGGGCCGCTCCTCGGTCCCCTTCACGTCCGGCCTCCTGATCGGCATCGGAGAGACGTACGAGGAGCGCGCGGAGTCCCTTTTCGCGCTCCGTAAGATCTCCCGCGCCTACCACGGCATCCAGGAACTGATCATTCAGAACTTCCGCGCCAAGCCGGACACCGCGATGCGCGGCATGCCGGACGCGGAACTGGACGAACTGGTCGCGACGGTGGCCGTCGCCCGCCACATCATGGGCCCGAGTGCCAACCTCCAGGCCCCGCCCAACCTCGTCGACTCCGAGTACGAGCGGCTGATCGGTGCCGGCATCGACGACTGGGGCGGAGTGTCCCCCCTGACGATCGACCACGTGAACCCGGAACGCCCCTGGCCGCAGATCGAGGAACTCACCGAGCGCTCCCGCGCCGCCGGTTTCGAGCTGCGTGAACGCCTCTGCGTCTACCCGGAGTTCGTCCAGCGCGGCGAGCCCTGGCTGGACCCGCGGCTGCGCCCGCACGTGCGCGCCCTGGCCGACCCGGAGACGGGCCTCGCGCGGTCCGAGGCGCTGGTGGAGGGGATCGCGTGGCAGGAACCGGAGGAGGCGTTCGTCGCCTCCGGCCGTACGGATCTGCACTCCTCGATCGACACCGAGGGCCGTACGTCCGACCGCCGCGAAGACTTCGACGAGGTGTACGGCGACTGGGCCGCCCTGCGCGAGGCCGCCGCCCCCGGGATGCTGCCGGAACGCATCGACACGGACGTGAGGGCGGCGCTGGCGACGGCGGCCGACGACCCGACCCGCCTCACGGACACGGAGGCCCTGGCCCTCCTGCACGCCGACGGCCCCGCACTCGACGCGCTCACGCGCATCGCGGACGACGTACGGAAGTCGGCCGTCGGCGACGACGTGACCTACATCGTCACCCGCAACATCAACTTCACCAACGTCTGCTACACCGGCTGCCGCTTCTGCGCGTTCGCACAGCGCAGGACGGACGCGGACGCCTACACCCTCTCCCTGGAGCAGGTCGCGGACCGGGCCCAGCAGGCCTGGGACCTGGGCGCGGTGGAGGTCTGCATGCAGGGCGGCATCCACCCCGACCTGCCGGGTACGGCGTACTTCGACATCGCGAAGGCGGTGAAGTCCCGCGTCCCCGGGATGCATGTCCACGCCTTCTCGCCCATGGAGGTCGTGAACGGCGCGACGCGGACCGGGATGTCCATCCGGGAGTGGCTGAGTGCGGCCAAGGAGGCGGGCCTGGACACCATCCCCGGCACGGCCGCCGAGATCCTCGACGACGAGGTCCGCTGGGTCCTGACCAAGGGCAAGCTGCCGACGGCGACCTGGATCGAGGTCGTCACGACCGCGCACGAGCTGGGCATCCGGTCGTCGTCGACGATGATGTACGGCCATGTGGACCAGCCGCGCCACTGGCTCGGCCACCTGCGGACCCTGTCCCGCGTCCAGCAACAGACGGGCGGC
Organism: Streptomyces guryensis; assembly: GCF_021261325.1. Taxonomy (GTDB): domain Bacteria; phylum Actinomycetota; class Actinomycetes; order Streptomycetales; family Streptomycetaceae; genus Streptomyces; species Streptomyces guryensis. The sequence continues at coordinate 35,875 of NZ_JAJSBI010000041.1, forward strand.
TTCACGGAGTTCGTGACGCTCCCCTTCATCCACACCAACGCGCCCGTGTACCTGGCGGGCATCGCCCGCCCCGGCCCGACGACGAGGGACAACCGCGCGGTGACCGCGATGGCCCGCCTCCTCCTCCACCCCCACATCCCCAACATCCAGACCAGCTGGGTGAAGCTGGGCACGGAGGGCGCGGCCGAGATGCTCCGCTCCGGCGCCAACGACCTGGGCGGGACGCTGATGGAGGAGACGATCTCCCGCATGGCGGGCTCCTCCTACGGCTCGTACAAGTCGGTCAAGGACCTGATCGCGGTGGCGGACGCGGCCGGCCGCCCGGCGAAGCCGCGGACGACGCTGTACGGGGAGGTCCCGGAGGAACGGCAGCGGTCGGCGGCGGTGTCCGACGGGCACTTGCCGGAACTTCTGCCGGTCCTGGACTGAGTACGATGATCCGACCCCTGTTCCATGAGGACATGGGGATGTGGAGCTGAGGAGATGCGTGCCGTGCCAGCCCCGAAGGTCTGGGTGACCGGTCTGACGGTGGGAGCGATCGCCGCTGTCGTCGTCCTGGCCGTACAGGCCGACAAGGGGCAGAAGCCCCACGCGGTCGCCGCCCGGCCGAGCGCGTCGGCGTCGGCGGGCGCGCATCCCACGCCCACCAGGTCCACGGCACCGGCAGCGGTGCCGGCCGGCTCCGGGACCGGGCGGCGCGTCGTCTACTCCCTGGGGAAGAAGACGGTGTGGCTGGTCGACGCGAGCGACGCGGCCCGCCGTACGTTCGCGGTGTGGCCGGGGACGGTGAGCCCGGCCCCGGGCACGTACACGGTCGGCGCCCGCACCCGGGGCGCCATCACCGGCTCCGACGGCGTGAAGATCGAACACATCGTGTACTTCTCGGTCAGATCCGGCGTCAACGTCGCCTTTTCCAACGCGGTGGACGGCGCTTCGCCGCCGCCTGCGTCGGGCGGGCAGACGGGCGGCATCCGGATGCGGGTGGCGGACGGGGCGGCGCTGTGGACGTTCGCTTCGGCGGGAACGAAAGTAGCGGTGGTCAAGTAGCGGGGCCGGTCCCGACTCCGGCACCAGCCGACGGTCCGTCCTCGGGCAGGTGGGCTGGAAGCTCACCTCGGTGAAGACGTGGGTCGTGGCTCCCTGTGACGTCAAGACCAAGACCATTGTCGTGAAGGCCCCGCGCAAGGGCGACATGTCGATCGGGCGGCAGAAATCGTGACGGGAAGTGGGTTGCGACGGAAAGCGGCCCTGCTGTGCCTCGTGGCCGCGGTGGCGCTGACCGGCGCCTGCGATTCCAGTGAGCCGACCGCCTCATCGGCACCTGAGCCCCGTACGAGCCCGTCTTCCACCGCCCCGGCTTCGGACGGCAAGGACGCAAAGACGATTCTGGATCAGGCGTTCAGTGGCAGAGAGGCCCTCGGCAGCGGATATGGCCGCCTGCAGCCACAGCTCGGAAACACCGTGCCCGCGGTACCTGAAAACGTTCTGAGCGTGACATTCGCCTTTACCTGCACGGGGAAGGGCAAGGCCGTCATCAACTTCACCGTCAACGGTAGGTATGTTCCTTCGGTGAGGCATACCAGCACTTGTGACGGGTCGATCTTCCAGCAAAGCGTGCAGGTGTCCGCCCCTCGTTCCGGTCCCGGCCCCATCAGCTTCAACGCCGATGTGACCGGTTCCGACAACGGAGGCTTCGCCTATGCCTATTACGCGGAGAAGAAGACCGCGGCCAACAAGTAGCCGCGGTGCTCATCAGGTAGTTGAGTCGGTCTTCCGGTCGGTCAGCTGCACCACCAGCAGCACGACCCCGGTGAACACGATCACCCGGGTCGCCGCCTCCAGCCCGTTCCAGGTCTTCGACTGCCACATGGAGAACCACTCACCGCCGATCGCGATGAACCCGGCACCGAAGAGCAGCAGGAGCATCAGCAGGCCGTACGTGGAGATGGAGCGGGCACGGGCGTAGTCCCGCCGGGCCCAGAGCCAGGTGCCGTATATGAGGACGAGGGCGGCGAGGGTCTCCCAGACGATGATCGCGACGTACGCCGCGTTCTGAAGTCCCTTGCTGGTGACGGCTCTCCACATCAGGTCGTCGTCCTTGAACGTGGTGTCCATGGCCAGCACATGCTGCACAAACGCCTGATTGGTACCGAAGTCGGTGATGTTGCCGAAGGCCACGAGGGCGATGTAGAGGGCGACACTCGCGGTGAGGAGGGTGGCGGTGAGGTTGAGTGCGCTTCGTGGGGGTGTCGATGCCATGACGGCCATCTTCCCTCACGTGGTGGCGTGTTCGAGATCAATTTCGACCAGAATCAGGAGCGACCCGAAATCATGTCCCTGGCGGGGGAGTTGGTGTAAGCCGCCCTGCGGCTACTCGGTGTCCGACTGGGGATACTCCTGGCCGCCGAGGTTGCCTCTGGACGGACGGACGGACGGACGGACGGCCGGCCGTGCGGTCGGTGCTGACGGTCCGGATCCGCTCGGGACGCAGGGGCGTCGCGCAAGGCCTCGAAGCGGCGTCGGGTGTTCCCCGGAGCCTCCGCGCCCAGCTCACCCCATCCCTTCGCCGCCTCGTTCGTTGCGATCGCAGGCGCCATTCCATGCCTACCGGTGGTGGGGCGACGGCGTCGCCACGCTTGGGGCTCACGGCGCGGTCACCTCGCCGTGGTCCTGGTCCGGCAGCCGACGGGTGAGCTGTGCGGTCAGTTCGGGGTCGGCGAGGATACGCGCCGTCGCGCGCCATTCGACGACGACTCGGCGCAGATTGACGTGGACGTCCATCCCGATCCCGATCCCGACCGCGCCGCCCGTCAGCGACGGCAAGTCGAGCGCCGCATCAGCCGATAACTGATCACTCAGGGTCACTCGGGACCACTCCTGTCATGTCTCGCATACCGCTCCGCCCTCTAAACCGACCGTTCCCGTTCGATTACAGTGCTGCACTGTCATGCGTCGGGCGGAGCCATCGGGGAGGTCTTGGTGAGTGCGCCAGCCGGGGCCATATGGGGCCGTGTCGAGCAGCAGGATTTTCGGAGCCGGGTGCGGGGGACGCTGCTCGGGGCCGCCGTGGGCGATGCGCTGGGGGCGCCCGTCGACGGGCTGGATCTCGACGGGATCCAGGAGGGGTACGGGGCCGAGGGCATCGCGGACTTCGCCTTTGCGTACGGCAGACGTGGTGCCGTCACTCACATCACGCAGCTGACCCTGTTCACCGTCGACGGACTGATCCGGGCGCAGGTGCGCCGCGACACCGGTGCCTGGCATCCGCCGACCGATCTGCACCGGGCGTATCTGCGATGGGCGGCCACCCAGCGCGACTGGGGGCCCGACGAGCGTCGTAAGGACGACGGCTGGCTGGCGCGGGAGGAGTGGCTGTACGCCCGGCGGGACCCTGCGCGTTCGCTGCTGCTCGGGTTCGGGGACGAGCACATGGGGACCCTGGACGCGCCCAAGAGCCCCGGTGAGATCGGGCCCGAGGCGACCGCGCGTTCCGCGCCCTTCGGGCTGCTGGTCGGCTGGGAGCCGCAGCTGGTGGTCCAGCTGGCGGTGGAGTGCGCGGCGCAGACCCACGGGCACCCGGTGGCCTATCTGTCGGCGGGGGCGTACGCCGTGATCGTGCACGGTCTGGCCCGCGGCGAGACCCTCGACGGGGCCGTGCAGCGCGCGCTCGCGCTGCTCGCCGCGCGGCCGGGGCATCAGCCGGTGTCGGACGCGCTGCAGCATGCGCTGGGCGCGGTACGGCAGGGCATGCCCACGCCCGTGAGGGTCGAGGAGCTGGCCGGGGACGGATCGGCGGAGGGCGTGCTGGCCGCTGCCGTGTACTGCGCACTGGTGGGGGAGGACTTCCGGCACGGGCTGTGCCTCGCCGTGAACCAGGACGGCCCCTCGGGCGCGACAGCGGCCCTGACCGGTGGCCTCCTCGGCGCCCTGCACGGCGAGACGGCCCTCCCCCCGGCCTGGCTGGCCGAACTGGAAGGCCGCCCGACGCTTCTGGAGCTGGCCGACGACTTCGCCATGGAGATGACCCAGGGTCCGGCTCTGCACGGGCCGGCGGGGTCGTCCCCCGGCTGGCTCGCCCGCTATCCGAGGGCCTAGGACAGGCCCCGGGACCTGGCCGCCCAGAGGGGCAACCCCGGGACCTGGCCTGCCGCCTCAAGCGGTGCCCCGGGACCTGGCAGCCTCAAGAGGTGCTAGTCCTTCACCGCCGTGCCCACGGCGTCCTCCGCCGGGCCCGCCGGAGTCGGGATCGCCGCCGCGGCCGAGCTGTCGTCGTCCGTGTTGATGCGCTCGATGACGGCGAGGCGCTCCGGGGTGTCCTCCGGCTTGAGGAAGCCGATGAGTATGTAGAGGACCAGGGAGACCGCCAGCGGGATCGAGACCTGGTACTGGAGCGGGACACCGCCGTCGACGTTCCAGTTGATGGGGTAGTTGACCAGCCAGAAGGCGAGCAGGCCCATGGACCAGCTGGTCAGCGCCGCCGTGGGGCCGGAGCGGCGGAACGGCCGCAGCAGACCCAGCATCATCGGGATGGCGATCGGGCCCATCAGACCGGCGACCCACTTGATGACCACCGTGATGATGTCCTTGAAGGTGGGGGAGTTGACCTGCGTCGCCACCGCCATCGACAGGGCGAGGAAGACCACGGTGGTCACCCGGGCCGCGATCAGGCCCGAGCGCGGGCCCCACTCCCGGGCCCGCCGGGACAGCACCGGCGCAGCGTCCCGGGTGAAGACGGCCGCGATCGCGTTCGCGTCGGAGGAGCACATGGCCATCGTGTGCGAGAAGAACCCGACGATGACCAGACCCAACAGGCCGTGCGGCAGCAGCTGTTCGGTCATCAGGCCGTAGGAGTCGGAGCCGTCCGGCTTCTGGGCGTGGACCAGGAGCGGGGACATCCACATGGGGAAGAAGAGGACCACCGGCCAGACCAGCCACAGCGCCGCCGACAGCCGCGCCGACCGCTCGGCCTCGCGGGCGCTGCCCGTGGCCATGTAGCGCTGGGCCTGGTTGAGCATGCCGCCGTTGTACTCGAAGAGCTTGATGAAGAGGAAGGCGAGCAGGAACACCGTGCCGTAGGGGCCCACCAGCGGCTTTCCGTGGCCGTGCAGGGCCGGCTCGTCCCAGGCACCGAGGAAGCCGATGCCCTTGTCGTTCAGTTTCAGTACGACGGCGACGAACATCGAGACGCCCGCCAGCAACTGGATGACGAACTGGCCGAGTTCGGTCAGCGCGTCCGCCCACAGACCGCCGATGGTGCAGTAGACGGCGGTGATCGCGCCGGTGATGAGGATGCCCTGGTTGAGCGTGATGCCGGTGAAGACGGACAGCAGTGTCGCGATCGCCGCCCACTTCGCGCCCACGTCCACGATCTTCAGCAGCATGCCCGACCAGGCAAGCGCCTGCTGGGTCTTCAGGTCGTAACGGTTCTTCAGGTACTCCAGCGGGGAGGCCACATGGAGTCGTGAGCGCAGCCGGTTGACGCGCGGCGCGAACAGTTTCGAGCCGATGGCGACGCCCAGCGCGATCGGGAAGGACCAGGTGACGAAGGAGGTCACGCCGTAGGTGTAGGCGATGCCCGCGTAGCCCGTGAACAGGACCGCGCTGTAGCCCGACATGTGGTGCGAGATGCCGGACAGCCACCACGGCATCTTGCCGCCGGCTGTGAAGAAGTCGCTGACGTTGCCCACCTGCTTGTGCGACCAGACGCCGATCGCGACCATCACACCGAAGTAGCCGATGAGCACGGCCCAGTCGAGACTGTTCATGTGGCCCCTCCCAGGGTCCGCCTTGTGAACGGCTCGCTCATCGTGGGTGTGCTTACGTGGGCACGACAAGCAAGCGTCAGGTCAAGGGAAGGTAAAAATGTTCCTTGTGTTGACCTGTGTTCACGCACATGAACATGTGTCATGGGGGGTCGGTGGTGAGGGTCAGCGCATCAGCTCCCCTGCGTTGACCAGCAGCGACTGGCCCGTGATGGCCCGCGCCCGGTCCGAGGCCAGGAAGACCGCGGCGTCCGCCACGTCCCCGTCCGTCGCCAGGTCCGGCAGCGCCATCCGCCCGGTCAGCCGCTGCCGTACGTCGGCCTCGGGCACGCCCTCCGTCTGCGCCGTGAACTGGACGTACGCCTGCACAGGCGGCCCCCACATCCAGCCCGGGAGCACGGTGTTGACCCGTATGCGATGCGGCCCGAGCTCCCGGGCCAGGGAGTACATCGCGCTCGTCAGCGCCCCCTTCGAGGCCGCGTACGCCGCCTGCCTCACCTGGGTGGGGGCCGCCACCGACGACTGGGTCCCGATGAACACCACCGAGCCTCCGCACGCCTTCAGGGCGGGCAGGCACGCCCGCGTCATCCGCAGCGACCCCAGCAGGTTCACGTCGATCACCTGCTGCCAGCTCACGAAGTCCGCGTCCGCCAGACCGCCGAAGTAGCCGTCCATCGCGGCCACATGGACGACCGCGTCGATCCGCCCGAACCGCTCCCGCGCGAGCGCCGCCAGCGCCTCGCACTGCGCCTCGTCCCTGATGTCGGTCGCACGGTGCGCCGTGTGCGCCCCGTCCGGATCGATCTCGGCGGCGCTCTTGGCGAGGTTGGCCTCCGTGCGCGCCCCGAGCACCGCGTTGCCGCCGTCGCGCACGACCGCCGCCGCGACCTGATGGCCGAGCCCGGCGCCGACCCCCGACACGACGACGGTCTTGCCCGTGAGCAGTGACATCGGAGCCTCCCGGGTATGGCGGTTTATCTGACGGGGCGTCAGAGTATGGGCGACCGGCCGAGGACGGAAGGGGAGCGACATGAGCGAGGAAACCCGTAGCGAGGTGTACGCCGAGCTGGCCGCCGTGGGGCCGTACGGAGTCCGCCCCGGCCATGCGCTCATCACCATGGTCGAGCCCCACCCGGGCCACGAGTACGCGTACAACCGCTGGTACGAGGACGACCACTACTACGCCGGCGCGATGGCCATGCCCTGGATGTACGCCGGGCGCCGCTGGGTGGCGACCCGCGACCTCCAACTCCTGCGCTACCCCGAGAAGTCGGCGATCGCCCAGCCCGTCACCGCCGGCTGCTACATCTCGACGTACTGGATCACGGACGGCCGCTACGACGACCACATGCGGTGGACCGTCGCGATCAACAAGCGGCTCAACCGGGATGCCCGGGTCTACCAGGACCGTACGCACGTCTTCACGGCCTTCCAGGACCACGAGGCGACGGTCTACCGGGACGGGGCCGCCGGGCCCCGCGACGTCCACGCCCTCGACCACCCGTACGCGGGCCTGATCGTCGAGGTGATCGACGCCGAATCGGCGGAGCAGCGGACGGAGTTGCTGGAGTGGCTGCGCTCCCGGTACCTGCCCAGGCGGGTGGCGGGCTCACCGGCCGCGATGGTGACCGTCTTCCGCCCGACGCCCCTGCCCGGCGATCGCATGACGTACGTCAAGCAGGTCGAGGGGGTGGGGACCAGGCTGACCCTGCTGTGGTTCCTGGAGGCGGATCCGCGGGAGTGCTGGGAGGCGTATTTCGCGGACCTGGACGGGCCGGTGCAGGAGGCGGGGCTGGGGAGGGTGGAGCTGGTGGCGCCGTTCGTCCCGACGGTGCCGGGGACGGACAAGTACGTGGACCGGCTCAGGTAGGCACGTGGACCGGCTCAGGTAGGCACGTGGACCGGCTCAGGCGGCGGACACAAGCCGAGCCCCCTCGGCAAGGACGGCGGGCTGGACGAGAGGGCTCTTCAGGTGCTGCTTGTGAAATTGTGGAAGGCGAACGCAGTCGAGGATCAGCGGATCCTCCCCCCTCCTAGGCCTTGATCGAGCCGACGAAGGTGTTCCACGCGTCGGCCGGGAAGGCCAGTACGGGGCCGTCGGTGACCTTGGAGTCCCGGACGGCCATCGCCGCGCGGACCGGTGACTTGATCTCGACGCACGCGCCGTTGCCCGTGGAGTACGACGACTTGGTCCAGGTGTCCGTGGCGCCCTGACGAATTGCCATTTTTGCTCCGTAATGCCAGTTGTTGAGTTGCTGTCACCGCACGACGGATCCGACTCCGAACCCACAACGCGGTTTGCGCCAACCCTTGGTGTGTGGTGGCGTGATCGACGCTACTCGCCAACCTCGACGTACGAAGTGACCATTCACTCGACCGGGTGGCATATTCCAGGTGGGTCTTCCAGTCTGGCCCCGGGAAGGTGTACCTTGCGGCGCTTCAGCGGGCGTAGTCCTTCGCGATGTCCGCGATGAGCTGCCGTGACTGGTCCGCGTTCAGGGCCTGCGCCCTCAGGTGCTCGTACATCACGCTGTACTTCTGCACGTCGTTGGCCTTCTCCAGGTACAGGTCGCTGGTGACGCCCTCGATGTAGACGACGCTGGAGTCCGCCGCGTCCGGGAACTCCAGGATCGCGTACTGGCCGTTCAGCCCCGGATGGGCGCCCATGTCGAAGGGGATCACCTGCACGGTGACGTGCGGCAGTTGGGACTGCTCGACGAGGTGCTCCAGCTGGTCGCGCATGAGGGAGCGGTTGCCCACGACCCGGCGCAGGGCCGCCTCGTCCATCACCGTCCACAGCCGGAGCGGGTTCTCCGGGGCGGTGATTCGTTCCTGCCGGCGCAGGCGCACGTCGACGCGCTTCCCGACGTCCGCGGTGGCCGTCTCCGGCAGCGCCCCCGCGATCAGCGCCTCCGCGTACTGCCGGGTCTGCAGCAGCCCCGGGACGACCTGGGGGTCGTACACCCGCAGACTCGCCGCGTCCGTCTCCAGCCCGATGTAGACGCTGTACGGAATATCGCCGAAGGAATGCCACCAGCCCTGCTGGCGGCTGTCCTTGGCCATCTGCATCAGCGAGTCGACGATCCGGTGGTCCTCCACCTCGTACACCCCGCACAGGTCACGGACGTCGCGCTGGCTGATGCTGCGCCGGCCGTTCTCCAGCCGGCTGATCTTCGACTGCGAAACCAGCAGCCGCTCGGCGACCTCTTCGGCCGTCATGCCCTTGAGCTCGCGGAGCCGACGCAGCTCCTGGCCCAGCCGGCGTCGCCTGACGGTGGGATTGACATTGGACGCCACGAGACGTGCACCTCCGGCTGCGTGCCTGCACTAGCTGTACTTTGCCACTTTGCGTATCTGCTGTTGAGCAGACTGCCACCAAGGCACTTGGTACCGCTGGAAAACGGCGTATATGCGCTGCACGCACGCCAGTTCATGGGTTCATGGAAAAACGGCCGCGCGGGGCAGGGGAACCGTTACGGCATCCGCATGGACGGATGGCGTACGGCCCCGCTGCCCCGCGCGGACCAGCGGCTCCCGTACCGGGTCTCGGGGACTGCCTGTGCAGGCTCGGTGCGGCGCTCGGCGGTGCGTGGTGCGTTGCGGTGCGTGGTGCTGCGGTACGTGCTGCTCTGCGGTTCGTGCCGTTCGTCGTGGGACTGCGGCTCAGTGGGCCACGACGCGCGCCATGGAACCGCGGCGCGGCTGCATCGGAACGCCACGAGCGGGTTCCGGTGCGGACCTGGCCGGTCCGGCGGCGGCCTGACGGCCGGCCGGGGCGGCCGGGTTGCGGCGTGGCTGTGCGCCCACGCCGTTCTGGACGTCCATCACCGCGTGCGCGACGAGACCGCCCATGGGGTCGTGCCTGATCAGATCCCGCAGCCGGGAACGGGACGAACGCCCCTCGTTCCCCGGATACAGGTGCTTGCCGAGGCCGACCGCGTGCGCCAGTGCGGCGAGCGCCGCGGTCCGCGGGTCCGGCGGTACGCCGGTGCGGATCGCGGAGTCCAGCCGGGCCCTGATCTCCCGGCTGATCTCGGTGTCCGTCGCCTGGTAGCGAGTCGTCGGCAGCACTCCGCACATCTGGCCCGCCACGGCATGCACCATGCCGCACCGCTCCAGATGAGCGAGGTAGATCTGGCGCAGCCCCAGCCGGGGCCCGCCGATCCAGTTCACTGCACGCACGGGAGCGCCACGCCTTCGCAGCAACTCCAACGCACAGTCCAAAGTTGGATCTCCAGTCGGCCGTGGGGCTACCACGGCGATACGATCCCCGTCTGGGGCTATCCGTCCGGCCAGCGCCAGCTCCACTAGCTGCGCTCCGGCCAGACCGAGGTCGAGCGACTGCGGCTGTGCAGTGGTACCCGTGGCCGGGTCCAATGCCAGCAGCAGAAGCTCCTCCGGAATAGTTCTGCGGCTCCTGCCCATCCATGCCTCCCCGCGTGGATGAAAGACAGGGTGACCCCTCTCACATTGGTCTGTCGAGGGTGCGTGACCTGTTTGTGAGGGAACCGGTAGGTATGTCGTTCTCGTCTACCGCAGGGGTTAAGCCCGCACACAGGACACTGGTACATGGTTCGGACAGCGTGTTTGAGCGGTGTCGCGGGCGGCGGTTCACGGTTCGGTAGGTCGCACGGACGGCGTGCGGCATGGAGGAGGCATCGGTGGCGGGCGAGTCCCCCGACAGGTCGAAGCAGCGCGAGTCGTCGGCAGAACCGACGTCGGGGAACACGGGCCCGGTTCCCGAATCCGGCGGCCAGGAGCGCCCGGCCCGCGATCCCCGGCTCCCGGTGGCCAGGGAGAGCGGCTCACAGTCCGCCTCCTCCGATACGTCCGAGCCACGCGGCGGCGTGGACACGGCAACACGGGTGTTCTCGGTACGGGACCTGAAGACCGGGGAGTCCGACGGGCCCGCGGCTGAGGAGGGTGAGGCCGGGAAGCCTGCGGCCGAGGAGACCTCGGCTCGGGAAACCGAGCCGGAGCGTACGGCCGGGGAGGCCGCGGCCGAGGGGGCCTCGGTGGGGGGACCTGCGTCTGAGGCGCCGGAGGTTGAGGAGGCCGCGGCTGAGGAGCCTCAGGCCGGGGAGCTTGAAGCCGGGGAGACCGTGGCCGAGGAGCCTGCGCCCGGGAAGACCCCGGCCGAGGAGCGTGAAGGCGAGGAGGCCGCGGCTGAGGAGTCCGGGACCGCGGAGGCGGAGGACTCCGCGGGCGAGGACGCGGCGGCTGTCGGTGACGATGACGCGTCCGAGAGTGCGGATTCGGCCGACGACGCCGGTGCGGCCAAGGGCGGAGAGGCCGGTGACGCCCGGCTTCGGGCTGCTGTGGCGGCTTGGGTCCGCTCCGGGGACTCCAAGGACCCCAAGGAGCCCCAGAACGCGCAGACGGCCGCTGAGGCCGGCGAGGGCGGTGCCTCGGAGGCGGAAGCGGAACCGCGGCCCGACGCCGACAGCGATGCCGAGCACGACACTGCCCCCGACTCCGACGAGCCGGAAGCGGGACCGGAAGACGCCGGCCCCGGCCTCGATGCGGCCGCCGAGTCCGAAACGGACGCCGGCTCGGACGCGGATGCTGCGCGCGAGCCCGGCGCGGGTGCAGACTCGGCAACGGAGGCCGCGCCCGAGTCCGCCGCCGATGCCGGTGCTGAAGCCGAAACGGGCGCCGACGTCGAAACCGGCGACCAGCGCGAAACCGGTGACGGACCCGCGGTCGCCGACGGCGGGGAAGCCCCGAAGGGGCCACCCGCAGCCGACGACGAAAGTGGTACGGGTGGTGCGGGTGGGAGCACCAAGGCCGAAGGCGAAGCCGAGGCCGAGGTCGACGACCAGCCCATCGATCAGCCCACCGCCATCTTCAAGCGCCCCACCAAGCCCCAGGTCGACCAGCCCACCACCATGCTCAAGCTCGGTGGCACCCTCAAGGGCGTCAGGGACGCCAAAGAGGTCAAGGACGTCAAGGACGTCAAGGACGTCAAGACCCCCGAGCCGTCCGAAGCCGAGCGCACCAGCACATTCGTAGCCCTCAAGCCCCTGGACGAACCCCGCACCCGCAAGCCCGCGGACGCGACCGCCCCCGTCCCCCAGGTCGGCCCCGAGCGCACCGCCCAGCAGCCGCTGCCCCCGAAGCCGCCGCTGGACCTGCTGGCCGAGCTGACGAACACGCCTCCGCCGCCACAGACCCCGGTCCGCACGATCATCCGCAGGGTCAAGATCTGGACCCCTCTGGTCCTGCTCCTCGCGATCGTCTTTGCGATCGTGCAGGCCGTGCGCCCGCTGCCCACCCCCACCCTCGCGCTGACCGCCGACGACTCGTACACCTTCGGCGGCAGCAAGGCCGGCCTCCCCTGGCCGAACGAGGGGCAGGGCCGGCTGGACGTCAACGGCATCGGCACGATGGGGACTTTCGGCAAGCCGACCCCCGTCCCCATCGGCTCCGTCGCCAAGGCCATGACGGCGTACATCGTCCTCAAGGACCACCCGCTGAAGCCGGGCGAGGAGGGCGAGAAGATCACGGTCGACGCCCTGGCGGAGAAGGAGGGCGGCTACGACAAGGACAACGAGTCGACCCTCAACACCGTCAAGAAGGGCGACGTCCTCACCGAGAAGCAGGCGCTGTCGGCGATCATGATCCCGTCCGCGAACAACATCGCGCGCCTGCTGGCCCGCTGGGACGCGGGCTCCGAGGCGGCGTTCATCAAGAAGATGAACGACACCGCCAAGCAGCTCGGGATGAAGAACACCACCTACACCGACGCCTCCGGCCTCAAGGAGACCACCGTCTCCACAGCCGAGGACCAGGTGGAGCTCGGCAACCAGCTGGTGAAGATCCCGGCCCTGATGGACATCACCAAGCTTCCCTCCTGGACCGACCCCTCCGGCACGAAGTGGCCCAACTTCGACAAGCTCGTCCCCTACAACGGCGCCATCGGCATCAAGACGGGTACGACCACCAAGGCCGGCGGCAACCTCCTGTTCGCCGCCACCAAGCAGGTCGGCGGCGAGACGGTCACCGTCGTCGGCGCGATCCTCGGCCAGCACACGGCGCCGATCATCGACACCGTCAACGGTGTCAGCAAGACGGCGATGATCGCCGCCCAGAACGCGCTGACCTCGACGAAGATACTGAAGAAGGGCGACGTCGTCGGCTACGTGGACGACCAGCTCGGCGGGCACACGCCGATCGTGCTCACCAAGGACGTCGCCGCGGTCGGCTGGGCGGGCCTGAAGGTGAAGCTGTCCTTCGACGCCGCCGACCTGCCGCACACCGCGAAGGCCGGCACCAAGGTGGGCACGCTCACCGTGGGCGACGGCTCCAGCGGCGCGGTCAAGGTCCCGGTCGCGCTGCAGAAGGACCTCGCCGAACCCGGCTTCGCGGCGAAGCTCGAACGCCTCGGCTGACGTCGGGCCGCGGATGTCGTCGCACCCCGTCGGAGGGCCCGCCAGGGAGCCCTCCGACGGGGTGCGTGCTAGCGTCACGAAACGGGGCAGGCCGCCGCTCACGGGACGCGACCGGGAAATCCCCGGGGACGCAGCCGCGAACCAGCGGACAACGGGACGCGTCCCGGAACAGAAAGACGGGACACCACGGGGAGTGCCTTCAGGTGGCCACTGCGGAGCCGACACACGCCGACGACGCCGATCCGGGCCCGGGAAACGGCCCGCGAATACGCGTACCCGCACCGCGCACGGACGGTATGCCCGGTATGCATGGAACTGACACCGATCGTCCGCAGCTGAGCGAGCGGGCGACGATCGACAGCACGTCACGTGCGGAGGCCGCCTTCCTCGCCCTGCGCGAGCGGCTGCTGCGCCACCCGGTGCTCTCCCTCACCGCCCTGTCCGGAGTACTCCACATCGTCTGGTTCTTCACCTTCGCGAACAGTGGCGGCGATCTGGCGGCGCAGGACGCGTGGGCCGAGTTCGTCGGCCGGCACCCGGACTCGGCGTACAACCTGGCCTGGTACGGCGGGATGCACCCGGTGTCGTACAGCGTGGTCTCGCCGTATCTGATGTCGGTGCTCGGCGTCCGTACGACGATGATGATCGCGGGGACGTTCTCGGCCGGCCTGCTGACGATGCTCCTCATCCGCAGCCGGAGTGTGAAGAACCCGCTGTGGGCGTCCCTGGCGGGTCTTTTCGCGTTCCTGTGCAACGCGGTCTCGGGCCGGGTGACCTTCGGCCTGGGCACGATGTTCGCGCTGGGCGCGGTCGCCACCGTCTTCTGCTGGCCGTACAAGTGGCGCTACAAACGGTGGGCGAAGGCCCTGTGCGCGGCCCCGCTGGCCGCGCTGGCGACGATGTCGTCACCGGTCGCCGGCCTGTTCGTGGGGCTGGTGGCCGTCGCTCTGTTCCTGCAGAAGCGCCGTCCCGGCGCCTGGGCCCTGGGGCTCACCCCGGCCGCGGTGGTGGCCGTGTCGGCCTGGCTGTTCCCCTTCTCCGGCACCCAGCCGATGACGATCTGGTCGGTGATCCTGCCGTTCCTGTACGCCGTCCTCGCCTTCGTGCTCGTCCCGAAGAAGTGGACGACGGTCCGCCTGACGGCCGCGGTCTACGGCATCTCGGTCCTCGCGGTCTGGCTGGTCAGCTCGCAGATCGGATCCAACATCACCCGGCTGGCGATGCTGTTCGCCGGCGTGACCCTGGTCGCGGCGCTCCCGTTCACGGTTCCGCGTTCGCGCAAGTGGTACGTCACGGTGCTCGCGTTCGCCGGCTTCGTCGTCTGGATCGGCTTCAAGTCGGTGGACGACATCATCCACACGTCGCCCGCCGCGTCCTGGGCGCGCGAGCTCGCCCCCCTCGTGAACGAGCTCCAGGGCGTCGGTGCCGAGAAGGGCCGCGTCGAGGTCGTCCCCGCCCGCTCCCACCGCGAGGCCTCCGCCCTCGCCCCGTACGTCAACCTGGCCCGCGGCTGGAACCGCCAGGCCGACATGGAGCGCAACCCCCTCTTCTACGACGACACCCTCAACTCGGCGAACTACCACGAGTGGCTGCAGCGCTGGGCCGTCCACTTCGTCGTCCTGCCCAAGGGCGAACCGGACGGCGACGGCGGCCAGCGCGAGCGGGAGCTCGTGCAGCGGGGCATGCCGTATCTGAAGCAGATCTGGGGCGACGCCAACTGGCAGCTGTTCCGCGTCACCGACCCCACCCCGCTCGCCGACCCGCCCGCCATCGTCGACCGCGCGGCCCAGGGCGAGCTGACCATCGAGGTCAAGAAGCCCGCCCGCGTCCTGATCCGCGTCCCCTATTCCCCGTGGCTCGGCCTCGTCGACACCAAGGGCAAGGGCGTCAAACCCCCGCAGGAGACCTACGCCTCCAAGCACCGCGCCGACGGCACGCCCAAGTCGTACGACAACGTCAACGGCTGTCTGATGCAGACGCAGGAGGACGACAAGGGCGACAAGTGGACGATCCTGCTGGCCCCGAAGGCGGGGACCTACCGGCTCGGGGCGCCGTACCAGCTGCCGCGCGGCACGCCCTGTCCGGACGAGTTGAAGTGACGACGAGTTGAAGTGACCGTGAGCTGGGGGCCGCGCCCCCAGACCCCGGCTTCGTCCTGAACGGCCTCGTCCTCAGAGGCCGGACGGGCCGAAAACGCTCACCTCACCGGAAAGGCGACGTCGCACACCGCGTCCTGCGGCCCCGCCGCAGCCCAGTCCGCGAAGTACACCTCCCGGCACGGCCCCGCCTGCTCCAGCCCCCGCGCGGCGATCCACTGCTCCACCGCCTCGAAGGCGGCGCCGATCTGCGGGGCGGCGACCTGCGCCTTGGTGATCCTGGTGTACGCCAGCCGCTGGGCGGGTTCCACGCGCACCTTCGTGTCCCAGGCCCGGCCCTGCCGCTCGGCCCACTCCCGGGCCGCGGCCTCGTCCGCGACCGGCACACAGGTCTCGGCGGGGCCGTCGCTCTCCATGGACACCTCGGAGTGGTAGACGACGTAGGGCGCCGCCGCGACACCCCCGCACTCGCCCGCCGCCGGCAGCAGCCGGTCCAGCGACGCGTCGATCCACGCCGGCAGCTCGTCCGTCAGCGTGTGCCGGGACTGGGTGATCACCACCTGTTCGGGCACTTCCACCGTCTCGACCACGAACTTCCCGTACATCTCGGAGCTCCTCCCCGACAGTCGTCCACGGAGGTACTCGGCGAGCGTCCGCTGCCCCGCGACGCGCGTCTCGACGTCCGCCCAGTAGGCGGCGAGCCGGTCGGCGGCCTCGCTGCCGTCCGCCTCCACCACGTCGGCGATCCGGGCGAGCGGCATGTCGAGCTGCCGCAGCAGGGCCACCAGTCGGGCCCGTTCCACCTGGTCGGCGCGGTAGTAGCGGTAGCCGCTGAGCTCGTCGACGTGCGCGGGGGCGAGCAGGCCGAGGCGGTCGTAGAGCCGTAGTGCCTTGGCCGACAGGCGCGCCCGGGCCGCGAACGCGCCGATGGTGAGCAGTTCGTCGTCCACCTGAGCATCCTCCGTCACCGGACGGGTCCTTTCCGCCCGGTGACGGGAACGCTCGTCCTTGCCCCAGGGGCAAGGTCAACGCCTGGCTACGCGAGGGCGCTCTCCACCGCCGCGACGACTTCCGCCGCCTCCGGCTCGGTCTGCGGGGAGAAGCGGGCGACGACCTTGCCGTCCCGGCCGATCAGGAACTTCTCGAAGTTCCAGCGGATGTCGCCGGTGTGGCCCTCGGCGTCCGCGAAACCGGTGAGGCGGTCGTAGAGGGGGTGCCGGTCCTCGCCGTTCACATCGACCTTCTCGGTCAGCGGGAAGGTCACGCCGTACGTCGCCGAGCAGAACTCGGCGATCTCCTCGGCGCTGCCCGGCTCCTGCCCGAGGAACTGGTTGCAGGGCACGCCGAGGACGGTGAAGCCCTGTTCGGCGTAGCGCTCGTGGAGGCGCTCAAGGCCGGTGTACTGCGGGGTCAGCCCGCACTTGGAGGCCACGTTCACAATGAGGACGGCCTTGCCCTCGTACTGGGAGAGGCCGGCGGAGCCACCCTTGAGGGCGCCGATCTCCACGTCGAGGGGGGCGGCGCCGTTGCTGTCTGCAGTCGTCATAAGCGGATGCTAACTCCGGTAGGTGTCGGGCCGGTTCCGGGCCTCCACCAGGACGTCACCCGCCGTCGTGCGTGAGTACAGCACCGAGCGGCCCGCGCGCCGCCGCTCCACCAGCCCGGCGTCCAGCAGCACCTTCAGATGCCGGCCGACCGAGCCGAGGCCCTGACCGGTCACCGCGACCAGCTGGCTCGTGCTCATGGGGGAGGCGAGGAGGGCCAGGACTCCGGCGCGGGCGGGGCCGAGCAGGGCGGCCAGACTCGCGGGTACCGCGGACGGGCGGCCGCCGGCGAGGGCACCCGTGCACGGGTAGACGAGGGCGTACCGCTGCCGGGTGTCCTCCCAGGAGACCCAGCCGCCCTGCCGCTGCGGGGTCACCGGGACGAAGACGAGTTCGGCGCCGGAGATCTCACGCGGCGGGTACTCGTGCAGGTTCACCTGCAGCCGGTTGTCACCGAGCCAGCGCGTCCGCCCGGGACGCAGCGCGTCCAGCACCGTCGCCCAGCCGCCCTGGCTGACCTGCGCGATGCGGGCGACGACATCGGCCTCCAGGATGCGCCGGCGCCGGTCCCAGTACGGTCGTACGGTCTCGGTCCAGACGTAGCAGAAGAGGTCGGCCGCGCACTCGGGCAGGTCGTCGCGGTCGAGGGCGGCGGGCAGCGGGCCGCCGGCCAGGGAGACGACGAGGTCGGCGCGGGCCCGGTCGGCGGTGGTGGCCCGTATCCGTGCGGCTCCTTCCTCGAAGGTCTCCCCGTCGCCCGGGGTGGGCGCGAGGAAGTCGGCGGTCCAGACCCGCCCGAGCCCGGCGCGCAGGAGCAGCGCGGCGACGGGATCGGCGGCCAGCCGTGCGCGGTAGCCGGGCAGATGCCGGTCCAGCCAGGCCCGCTCGCCCGGGTGTGCGGCCTCGCCCGCGTGCAGCAGCTTGAGGGAGGCGAGGGTCTCGGCCATCGGCGACAGCACGAACCGGCTGCCCGCGAGGGTGTCGGCGTTGATCTGCCACCAGCCCATGCCGCCTCCCACGACCTTTCGCGTCAGCGCGAAACAATAACGTGCGCGTTCCGGCCCTCCCGAGACTCCGTGCATGCGCAGCTACCGAGACCTGTTCCGGACCCCCGAGTTCACCCCGTTCTTCCTCGCCTCCGCCGCCCACACCGCTGCACAGACGATCGGCGCCCTGGCCCTGGGCACGCTGGTCTACCGGGTCACCGGCTCGCCGCTGCTCTCGGCGGTGAGCATGTTCGGGCCGCAGCTGGCGCAGGTGCTCGGAGCCACCTTCCTGATGTCGGGCGCCGACCGGCTGCCGCCGAGGTCCACGCTGGCCGGCATCGGTCTCGCCTTCGCGGTCGGTACGGCCGTCCTCGCCCTGCCCGGTCTGCCCGTCGCGGCCGTCTTCGGCGTCGTCCTCGTCCAGGGCCTGATCGCCTCGCTGGGCGGGGGAGTGCGCTGGGGGCTGCTGAACGAGATCCTCTCCAAGGACGGCTATCTGCTGGGACGTTCGGTGTTCAACATGCTCTCCGGGCTGATGCAGGTCGCCGGGTTCGCGACCGGCGGCGCCCTGCTGACGATCCTGTCCCCGCACGCCTGCCTGCTCATCTCGGCGGCGCTCTACGCCACCGCGGCCCTCGGCACCCGGCTGGGCCTGACCGCCCGCCCGCCGCGCTCCTCGGGCCGGCCGTCCGTCACGGCGACCTGGCGCACCAACGCCCTCCTGTGGTCCTCGCGCCCACGCCGCCTCACCTACCTGGGCCTGTGGGTCCCCAACGGCCTGGTCGTCGGCTGTGAATCCCTCTACGTCTCCTACGATCCCCACGCGGCCGGCGCGCTGTTCGCCTGCGGGGCGCTGGGCATGTTCGTGGGAGACGTGACCGTCGGCCGTCTCGTACCGGCCGCGCTGCGCCCTCGGCTGGCCACCCCGCTGCTCCTCCTGCTGGCCACGCCGTACCTGTTCTTCGCCCTGCGCCCCGAGCTGCCCTGGTCGGCCGTCCTCGCCGTGGTCGCCTCGGCCGGCTTCGGCGCGAGCCTCGTCCAGCAGGAGCGCCTGATGGCCCTCACCCCGGACGAACTGAGCGGCCACGCCCTGGGGCTGCACTCGGCCGGAATGCTCACCATGCAGGGCGTGGCGGCGGCCCTGGCGGGCTCCCTCGCCCAACTGGCCTCCCCCGCCGCCGCGATGACCGTCATGGCGGCCGCGTCGGCCGTCGTGACGTCGACGCTGGCATGGGCCGGGCGTCGCACCGCGTCGCCGGCCGGCGGCCGGGCAGCGCGGCGTACCGCCGTTTCCCGTCCCTGAGGGCTCTTCAGCGGGCAGCATTCAAGGGTGCGTTCGTCGAGACGTCCGGGGGAGAGCGCCCATGTCGTACGACTCCGTGAAGTGGCCCGCCCGCGGTCTGCTGGGGGCGGTGTCCCCGCAGGCCCGGCAGGAGTTGCTCGCGCTGGGGGTGGAGAGCCGGTTCGAGGCGGGTGACGTGCTGTTGCGGGAGGGCGGAGCCGACCGGCATGTGCTGTTGCTGCTCTCCGGCTTCGCCAAGGTGACCGCCCGGGTGGAGAACGGTGAGGAGTCCCTGCTCGCGGTCCGGGTGGGCGGCGACACCGTCGGGGAGATGGCGGCGCTGGACGGGGCGCCGCGCTCCGCCACGGTGACGGCGTGCGGCCTGGTGATCGCGCGGATATGGAAACCCGCCGAAGTGCACTCCCTGTTGGCGCGGCGACCGGACGTGCACCTGACCCTGACCGGGATCATCGCCCAACGGCTGCGCTGGGCCAACCGCCGGCGCCTGGACTTCCGCGGATATCCGGCCAAGGTGCGGCTCGCCCGGCTGCTGGTGGAGCTCGCCACGTCCTACGGCCACCCCGTCGAGGGCGGCTTCGTCCTCGGCTGCCGGCTCACCCAGCCGGAGCTCGCCGCACTCACCGGGGCCGCCGAGACGACGATCCACAAGGGCCTGCGCGAACTCCGCCAGGAAGGCCTGCTGGAGACCGGGTACGGCTCCACGGTGATCCGTGACCTGCCCCGGCTGCGGAAACTGGCGGATCTGGCGCCCGAGGGCCCGGCGGGCCCCGAGGTGTGAGACCACGTGCCGTGGCGCCGGGGCTCAGGCCAGCACCGGCCGCAGCACCACCAGCAGCCCGGCGCTGACGCCCATCACGGCCGTGCACACCACGGCGGCGGTCAGGCACCGGTACTTGCGCACGGCCACCTGGGCCAGGAACCGGACCGTCTGCGACAACTCCCGGCGTTCCAGGGCCACGTCGGCGGCGTCCGGCTCCCCGTCGGCCGACAGGATGTCGGGGCCCGAGGCGAGGTGGACGAAGCTGTAACGGTTGGCGCCGGCCGGCCGCAGCACGCGGGGCCGCAGGGTGGCCGCCAGGAATCCGGCGCCGCCGAACAGCCCGCACAGGAACAGGGCGAGCAGGGTGCCGGCGAGCACACCGGCCGCACCACCGCGCCCGGCGGCGTGCAGTGCCCGCCCGCTCCATACGCCGGCCGTGCCGACCAGCGCGGCCTGCGCGGCGGCCAGGATCCCGGCCTTGGTGTCGGCGTGCTGATGGGTGGTCTGCAGCGCGGTGAACATGTACTGCGCGGGACGGCTGTCCGGCTGTCCGGCAATGGGCGGCATACGGCTCCTCCTGCGGTCGACGGGCGACACGTCCCTTCCAGCAGACACCCGTCCGCCCGGCACAATCCTGCATTTATCCGGGATCGGCCCAAGAACCCCATCCGCACCAATTCACCGAATACGCCTACGACTTGGCCCGGCCCCGGTATTTTCTTGCTCCTTTCCGCATCCCGTACTTCGACGGGGTTCACGGCGGCCCGGGCGTGTACCACTGGCCTACCGGCGTCCGCGTGATGGGGGGAGCGGACGCCGGTGTGTTCCATTCAGGGAGCGGGGAGTTCGACTATGGGAACGTTCGGTCGCAGACTGCTGCTGGCGGTCGATGCGAGGGGTTACGGCCGCGTCGACGTACTGACGCAGCGTCAGTTCCAGGAGGCCATCCAGCTGCTCCTGGGCGAGTCGGCCGCCGCGGCCGGCCTGGCGCGGGAGCGGTGGGAGACGCAGGTGGGCGGCGACTCGGTGTTCGCCGTGCTGCCCGAGGGCGCCTCCGAGCCCGACCTCGTCGACACCTTCATGCGGCACCTGGACGCCGGCCTGCGCGCCTTCAACCACGGCCGGCTGCCCGAGGCCCGGCTGCGGCTGCGGGCGGCCGTGCACTTCGGCACGGCGTCCCCGGCCGCCAACGGCTTCGAGGGCCGGGCCCCCGTCGAGATCGGCCGCATGCTGGACAGCGCGGTCCTGAAGTCGGCCCTGGCGGCCGCCCCCGACGCCTGTCTGGCCCTCGCGGTCTCCTCGACGGTCTTCAACGACGTGATCCGCGAGGCGTACACGACGATCCGGGTGCAGGAGTTCCGGGAGGTGCGGATCGCGGAGAAGGAGTACGCGGGGCGGGCCTGGATCCGGGTGCCCGGGTACGACGTCCATGCGCTGGAGTTGGGCGGGGCGGCCGACGCGCCGTCCGTCGGCGGAGCGGACGACAGTGGTGTGGTCGGCGGCGGGGCGGATGACGGCGCGGACGGGGGTGGTGAAGCGTCCGTCGCGCGCCCCCCGAGTGCGCCAACTGCTCCTGGAGACAGGGTAGTTCAGGTGTTCCCCGGAACCATCCATGCCCCGGGCGCCGTCTTCGGCATCTCCAAGTGACCTCCGAGTGACGGCTGAGAATGAACGAGGAAGAGAGCGCGAAGAGACCGCAGGGCACCCCGGAACCGCCGGAGGCCGACGACCCGCGTGAGTCGGCCGAGACGGCTCCCCCGCCGGAGCCCACCGAGGACGACCCGAAGCCCGGCGGCGACCGGTCGGCAGACAAGGCCGATCACGCCGATCACGCCGATAACGCCGACACGCGCCACGGAACGGAACAGCCCGACCAGGCCGAACCGACCGACAAGGCAGATAAGCCCGACAAGCCCGACCGGGCGAAGCGCGCCGACGAGACGGGCCAGGCACAGCACAACGTCAACCAGTACTTCTACGGCGCCCTCGACGCCCCCGGCGCCATCTTCGGCATCGGAACCGCGGACTCCGGCAACGCCCGGCGCCGCGCCGTCGGCCGGCTGGACGCCGGTGAGGCCGACGCGATCCTGGCACCGTACGTCGAACCCGACTGCTTCGAGGACGCCGTACGCGCCCTCCAGCAGGACGGAGTGGTCGTGCTCGTCGGGCCGCCCGGCACGGGCAAACGGTCCGCGGCGGTGGCCCTCGTCGCCAAGGTCGCGGAGGGCACGGAGTACGTGGTGCTCTCGCCCGGCCGCAGCCTGGACGACCTGGCCGGCGGGCGCCCGGTGTTCGAGAAGGGCGTCGGCTATGTGCTCATCGACCGTATGAACGAAGCCGTCGGCGGGACCGCGGACTTCGACTGGCGGCGGGTGCGCGACACCGTGCGCGAGCATGGGGCGCACCTCGTGGTCACCACCGTGTACCAGGGGGAGGGCGACGCCCCCGGATCCGTACGCCATATGCCCTGGCGGCCCCCGGACCTCACGGCCGTCCTGCGGCTGCGGCTGGTGCGGGCGGGCTGCGGCGAGGACACCGTTGAGCAGGCCGCCTCCCTGATGCCCGCCGGATGCCGGATCGCGGAGGTGGCCGCGGCGGCCGCCCGGATCGCGGGCGGTGCGGACCCCGCCGGGGTCTGGCAGGAGTACGGCGCCGCCGCGGCCCAGCCCGTGCGCGACTGGTTCGACGAGCCGCGCTCGCCGCAGGAGTGGACCGAGGTCACCGCACTGGCCTTCGTCACCGGCCTCGGCTACCGCGACTTCGAGACCTGCCAGGAGCACCTGGAGGAGCGGGTGGCCGCCACCTTCCCGGCGCTGGCCACCGACGAGGAGACGGCCGAGGCCGCCCGGCGCGACGCCGACCGCCGGCTGTCGCTGTCCCGCAACAGCCTGGTCGCGGTCGAGGAGCGCAAGGACGGCTCGCTCACCCGTTCCGCCCTGGTCTTCCCGCACCCCCAGTACCGGCAGTGGGTGCTGGAGGAGCTGTGGAACAAGCGCTCGACGGCGTACTGGGACGGCGTACGGGACTGGCTGACCGACCTCGTGGCCACCCAGCCCGGCCTGGGGCTCCAGCTGTCCGTCGCCTCCGGCCTCGCCCTGCTCACCCGGCCCGCCTTCGACGAGGTCGAGGAGAACTATCTGCACCCCTGGGCGGCCGGCGCGGCAGGCCCGGCCGGCCAGTCCACGGCCACCCTGGTGCTGCACTGCATGTGCCTGGACGAGGGCCTCGCGGCGACGGCGCTGTCCGTCGCCCGCGGCTGGGCCCGCTCACCCGACCCGGCACTCTCGTCGACGGCGACCGCGGCGTTCAGCGGGGCGCTCGGGGTGTGTTTCCCCACGGACGCGGTCAAGGCTCTGCTGCACCGCACCCTCGGCCGGTTCGACGATCAGGCATGGGAGGCGATGGTCGCCCTCGCCGGTCTCGTCGTCGTCCTCATGGAGTGCGACCAGGACGCGGGTGCCGTGCTCCGTCCGCTCGCCTACCGGCTGAAGGACGAGGGCGGAAAGCTCACCGCACACCAGAGGGACCGCACCCTCGACGCCGTACTGACCGTCGTACGGGCGCGGCACACGCGCAGCGGCCGGATGGTCTGCGCCGTGCTGCCGGCCCGCGACCCCCGGCAGGCGGACCCGATCGGCGAGTTGTGGGCGGGGCTGCTGGCGCACCGGCCGTGCAGGCGCCGCGTGCTGCTGTGCCTCGACACCACCCTGCGCGACCTGCCCGCCGTGACGGACGAGCCGGAGCAGGCGGCCGAGCGGCTGGGCCGCTCCCTGGGCGCGGCCCTGCCGCCCGACGAACGTCCGCGACTGGGGCCGTTCCTGCGGCAGGTCGTGGGGCGTTTCGACGAGGCGACGGCCCCCCTGATCGACACCTTCCTAGGCGCTGTACTGAGCACGGAGGACTGACAGGCATGAATGCCAATTACCCGCTCGTCGAGCAGCGGGAGTACGGGCGGCCGGAGAAGCGCGGCGGTCTGATGAAGAAGCGCGTGATGCGGGACGAGGGCGAACTGCCCCGGCTCGCCCCGCACCACGTACGGGTCTTCCGGGTCGGCGCGGAGTACGTCGAGGACCACGGGCAACTGCACGCCGAGGACCCGGTGGTGATCGGCGCCAGCTCGGTCACGGTCGTCGACCGCCGGATCGAGGTGCCGGTCGTCGTGGAGACGAGGATCCCCTCCGCCGAGGCGGGCGACTTCACCGTACGGGCGACGTTCTACTGCACCGTCACGGACGCGAAGGCGGTCGTGCGCGACGGCATCACGGACGTGGAGGCGCTGCTGCTGAGCCATCTGCGGGAGGTGCCGGGGCTCACCGAGGACGGCAGCGACGAGCCGATCATCAACTCCGCCGCCGTACGGGACCGCATCGACGCACGGCTGACCGCGTATCACGAGATGCGCCCGACGGTGCTGTCCGGCCTGCGCGCCCGGCACGCCCTGGTCGAGGTGCTCACGCCCGCCGAACTCGCCGAGCACATCGCCCAGTTGGAAAAGGAGCGGTTGGAGCAGCAACAGCAGCAGCGGCGGGAGGAGAGGGAGCAGCAGCTGGCTCTGGACCGGGCCGAGCGGGAGGCCGAGCTGGAGCTGAAGCGGGAGCAGATCCGCTTCGTGCGCGAGCAGCGCCGGGAGCGCAACCGGCACCAGGAGGCAGTGGACAAGGAACTCGGCCGGCAGGACTTCGAGACCCTGCGCGGCGGGTTCGACCGCGAGGCGGGAGCCGAGCAGCAGAAGCACGACCTCACGCAGCGGGCCGAGTTCAACCGGTTCGTCCGCGACCAGGTCGGGGAGGACATGAAGCTCATCGGCGCCAATCCGCTCGCCGCCGACCTCAGCGCCCGCCACCACGGCGACATCACCTCCGACGAGTACTCCAAGCGCGTCCGGGGCTACGACGAACTGCAGGCCCAACGGGCCCAGCTGGAGCGCGAGTTCGCGGAGAAGCGGGCCGAGCTGGACCGGCAGGAGGAGCGCTGGAAGGTCGAACAGCAGAACCAGCTGGAAGCGGCGACCCGCGAGGACACCCAGAAACGCCAGGCGGCCAAGGCCGAGGAGGAGGGCCGTCGCTGGGACGTGGAGCACGCGGAGGACGTGCGCCGGCATGACGAGGAGCGCCAGGACAAGAAGCAGCAGCTGCAGGAGCAGCACACCTGGGCCAGGCAACAGCTGGGCGCCTGGACGGAGCTGACCAAGCAGGCCTTCGACCGCGGCCTGTTCGACGGCCAGCTGAGCGACCCGGGCGCGCAGATCAACCGGGTGGGCGACTTCTCCTTCGAGCGGGGCCCCACCCCGGACGGCACCGCCCCGAGCGCGGTGCCGAACACCCCGCGCGTGAGTATCGTCCAGAAGGGCCAGGACGGCGGCGACACCGACGAAGGCGACAGCAACCTGGACCTCGGCGGCACGGACTCGGAGGGCAGCCTTGGCCACTGACACACCGCTGCGCCCCGCCGACAGCGCCTCCTTCGGTGACGACCCGGGCGCGGCCCGTCCGGTGCCGCGCGCAGGCGGGCCGGCGGTCCGGCTGCGCGGGCTGATCGGCATCGACGAGGGGCTGCTGGCCTGGGTGCCGGAGGAACGCACCCGCTACACCTGGTACGGCGCCCTGGTCGTCAACACGGCCTTGGTGGGCGCCCTCTCGATGACGCTGGCGCTGAGCAGCTTCCGCTCCGACCTGCCCCTCGCGGCCGTGATCGCAGTGGCCGTGGTCTGGTTCTGGGTGGTCCTCGCGATGGACAGCTGGCTGGTGTCCAGCACCCACGGCACGGCGGTCAAGAAGTGGTCGCTTCTCCTCCGCTTCGTTCTCTCCGTGCTCCTCGGCCTGTTCATCGCCGAGCCGATCCTCTTCCAGATCTTCGACAAGGAGATACGTCAGGAGATAGCCGTCGGCAACGAGCAGCAGACCGCCGACTACCGCGGCATGCTCGTCTCCTGCAATCCCACCGACGGCGCGTCCACCGCGGACCGCCCCGCATGCCTGGGCTACCAGCTGAAGGTGGCGGGCTCCCCGGCCGAGCTGGCGGCGCAGATCAAGAGCAACACCGCCCGCACCAAGGCCCTGCAGACCCAGGTCGACGCCATCAACAAGACGCTCGACGACAAGATGTCCGCCGAGCAGCGCCTGTGCGGCAAGGCCAACTGGATCTGGCGCAACGGGGTGCGGGACGTCACCATCACCTGCGACAGGGCCCGCAAGGACTCCAGCGAGTACCGCAGGACCAGCAAGGTCGACACGTACGAGAAGGAGCTCTCGGCGCTGGTCGCCAAGAGCCGCACCCTGACCGCGAAGAAGGACACCGCCGCGGACGCCTACCAGCCGCTGCTGCAGCGGGCGATCGACGCCAAGACGCGGGCACGGGCCGCCGACCTGGACACCGACGGCATCCTCACCCGGGCCCACGGGCTGAGGAAGGTCGCGGAGTCCGACGGCTTCGCGCTCTTCATCACCGTCGTGCTGCACCTGCTGCTGATCAGCCTGGACGCCATGCCCGTACTGGCCAAGCTGATGAGCGGTGCCACGATGTACGACCGCATGCTCGGCGCCCGCTTCACCGCGAGCAGCGGGACGTACACCGAGGAGCTCCAGGTGCAGCAGGAGTGCGCACGGATGGAGCACGAGGTGCAACGCCACGGCGTGGCACAGGACACGACCGACCGTATGCGGCGTCTGGAACACGACTTCCAGCGGGCCCAGGCGGAGCGGGCCGCGGCGGAACGGGCCGAGCTGGAGGAGCGGATGGACCGGATCCTGCGGGCGAGGAAGGCCTGAGCGGCACGGACGACGGACCGGCGCGGCCCGCCCGGGGAGGGGCGGACCGCCGCCGGAGCCGGTGTCACGGCTGAGGTGTCTCCGGTGCGGGAGTGGCGGGCGCCATGGCCTTGGCCGCCTTGTCGAAGTACCGCAGCAGCTCCACCGGGAACGGCATCACGAGCGTCGAGTTCTTCTCGGCCGCGACCTCCACGACCGTCTGGAGGAGGCGGAGCTGCATCGCCTCAGGGGTGTCCGACATGATCCGCGACGCGTTGGCGAGCTGCTGGGCGGCCTGGAACTCGCCGTCCGCGGTGATGACCCGGGCCCGCCGCTCCCGCTCCGCCTCGGCCTGCCGGGACATGGACCGCTTCAGCGACTCCGGCAGCTGTACGTCCTTGATCTCGACGCGGTCGATGTGGACGCCCCACTCGGCGGCTGGACTGTCGATCATCAGGGCGAGCCCCTCGTGCAACCGCTCGCGGTCGGTCAGCAGGTCGTCCAGGTCGCTCTTGCCGATGATGGAGCGCAGCGACGACTGGGCGACCTGGCCGACGGCGAAGACGTAGTCCTGGACCTCGATGGCGGCCCGGAGCGGATCGGTCACGCGGAAGTAGACGACCGCGTCGACCTTCACCGAGACGTTGTCCTTGGTGATGCCCTCCTGGGTGGGCACCGGCATGGTCACCACCTGGGTGTTCACCTTCCGCATCCGGTCGACGAACGGGATCAGGAACGTCACGCCCGGGTGCCGGTACTCCGGCAGTGCCTTGCCCATCCGGAACACGATCCCACGCTCGACCTGGTTGACCACCCGCATACCGCTGCGCAGCACGAGCAGGGCGGCAACGACCACCAACACGACCGCGACGACGGTGCCTTCCATAAGCATCTCCTTCAAAGGGACCACCGGCTTCTGCCGGTGGGGGTCTGGAAGCTGCGGGCTACAGAGCAGCACGGCAGCCGGTACTGGACATGAGTGACCGTCAAAAGTGGTAGCATTTTGGTTGTGGCTAGAGGTGATCGTCGGGAATCGCTTAATCTGCGCGTGCCCCCGGATCTGAAGCGGCAAGTCGAGGAGCACGCCGACCAGGCGGGTATCTCGATCAACGCTGCCGCGTGCATCCTCCTGGCTGAAGGCCTCCGCGCGGAACGGAGGCGTAAGCAGTGATCCGCGCCTACAAGTTCCTTCTGCGCCCAACGGCCCGTCAGACGGCCACGCTGCGCCAGATGCTGGCCGACCACTGTGCTCTGTACAACGGCGCGTTGCAGGAGCGCCGGGACGCATGGCGGCATAGCTCCAAGACGAGCATCAAGTACGGCAACCAGTCCGCCCAGCTGAAGGAGATTCGGGCGTTCGACGCTGAGCGTCAGGGCCGGTGGTCGTTCTCCTCCCAACAGTCCACGCTGCGCCGCCTGGACAAGGCGTTTCAGGCGTTCTTCCGCCGTGTCAAGAACGGCGAGAAGCCCGGCTACCCGCGCTTTAAGGGCGTGGGACACTTCGACACCGTGGTGTTCCTGAAGGACGGCGACGGCTGCCGCTGGGACTCCACGCCGCATGACCGGCATACCCGCGTGCGGCTCCAGGGGGTCGGGCACGTCAGGGTGCACCAGCACCGGCCCGTAAAGGGCCGGGTGAAGACAATCAGCGTCAAGCGTGAGGGGAGCCGCTGGTACGTGGTCCTGTCCTGCGACGACGTTGCCGCCGAGCCACTTCCGCCGACGGGCGTGGTGGCCGGAATCGACATGGGTATCGCGCACTTCCTGACCACCTCGGAGGGCCAGCATGTGGCCAACCCCAGATTCCTCGAGGCGGCCGCCGCTGAGCTGGCCGAAGCACAGCGGCACTTGGCGATGTTCCCGAGGCACACCGGGCAGCGCACCAAGAAACACCGCGCGGCCGCCCGCAAGGTCGCCAAGCTGCACGCGAAGATCTGTCGTCGGCGCCTCGACTTCCACCACAAGACCGCGCTCGCCCTGGTCCGCGCCCACGACGCGATCGCGCATGAGCAATTGAACACAGCGGGCATGACCCGCGGTGTCAAGCCCAAGCCCGCCCCCGAGGCGCCCGGCACTTTCCTGCCGAACGGCGCCGCCGCGAAGGCCGGGCTCAACCGCAGTATTCTCGAAGCGGGTTGGGCGCAGTTCCTCGGAACCTGACGAACAAGGCTGAGAGCGCCGGTCGCCTCGTGATCCCGGTGGACCCGCGCAACACCTCCCGCACGTGCCCCGCCTGCGGGCACGTCGCGAAGGAGAACCGCGCCACCCAAGCCAAGTTTGAACGCGTCACATGCGGGTTCACAGCGAACGCCGACCATGTCGGCGCGAAGAACGTCCTCAATAGGGCCGGGCTGGTCCTCTGCGACGCGGCTTAGCCACGGACGCAGGAAGCCCGCGCGCCTACGCGTGGGTGGAGTCACGGCACTCCATTCCTCGGGATTCCCGCTAAGGATTGAGACAAGGAAGAAGACACCGGACGGAGTTGGCCGGATGCGCTCGCCTGCGTCAGGAGATCGTCAAGAAAACGTCCTTGCACACGGCTCCGAACACGGTCCCGGTTACATGGGGAAGTACGCGGCACGGACGCGTCGGCCGACGTCCGCGGAGTTCCGTTTCATTCCGTCCCGGGCGCGATGAACCGGGGCGGTGCGTCGGCGAGTTGCAGCAGGGAGCGGGCGCCCTCCGCGCCGCCGACCGGCTCCGTGCCGTTCACCGCGCCCGGGAAGAGCCGTCCCCACGCCCAGGCCCGCCCCAGCGCGCCGAGCCGCCAGGCCAGGGAGAGGGTGCGGCGCAGGTCCGGCAGTGTGCGGCCCGCGTCGGTCCAAGGGGCGAGATACGCGTCCCGGAGGCGGGGCAGCAGGTCGGGGCCGTAGCGTTCGACGGCCCGGCGGGCGGGGACCAGGAAGCTGCAGAAGGGGTGCGTCACGGCCGCGTCCCCCCAGTCGAAGAAGGTGAAACGGCCGGTGGAGGGCGCGTGGAAGACCTGTCCCTCGTGCAGGTCGGCGTGGTCCACGCAGTCCCCGATGCCGGTCTGCGCGAGCTCCGCACTCCACTCGGCCACGCGAGGCCGCAAGCCGTCCAACGCCGTACGCTCCGCATCCGTCAGCGCTCCGTTCTCCGCCACGAGCCGGTCGAATACCTCGGGCAACGCGGCCGTACGGGCCCCGGGCACCCCGAGGGACTCGATCTTCCCGGTGTACGGCAGCAGGGCGCGCTGCATCTTGGCGTACCGGCCCAGCATCTCCTCCCAGGCCTCGGGCCCGGCCTCACCGGCGTCGAGCACGTCGGCGAACCGCCGTCCCCCGTCGGGCAGCAGCGACCAGCCCCGTCCGGCATCCACGGCGAGCGGTCGCAGCACATGTTCCGGAACCCATCCGGCCAAGGCCGCACCGAGCCCCGCCTCGAAGGCGCTCGCGGGCGGGTTGGCCTTGAACCACACGCGATCGCCGCCCCTGCCGCTCGCTGTGCCGACGTCCAGCCGTACCAGCACCGACCAGGGCCGCAGCCGCACCCGCGGCCGCCCGACGGCCCGCAGCCCGTGCGCGGCCAGCACCTCGTCGACCCACTCCAGGGCGGCGGCCCGCCACGCCTCGTCCTCCCAGGGCGTCACGGCCTGCGGATAGCGCCCGCGGTCCACGGTCTCGGCGGCCTGGGGCAGATCACTGTTCATCGCGCCATCCCATCACCCCCGGCGCGGACCATCATCGGAATTTCATCGCCCCTGCAACGCCTCCCGACTGCGGAAACGCCCGAGGGCGGCGTCCCGTCGCCGGTACGCCGCCCTCGGGTGTCGGTGCCGGTCCTGTCAGCTCCGGTGCGCGGAGCCGTGGATCAGGAGCTCGGTCACGTCCATGTAGCTGCAGCCCGAGGGGCTCGGGTCCGTCGCGCACTTGGCGCCGTTGTCGGCGGCCTGGTTGCCGAGCATGGTCAGGCGGACGTAGCGGACGTTCTGCCCGGTGCCGGCCTTGAGGGGCACGGCGTTCTCGCGGCCGGTGTCGGCGGGCTTGAAGTGGCCCTCGGCGGCGGTGACCCAGGTGGTGCCGTCCGTCGAGGTCTCGACCCGGTAGTCGCCGAGGGAGGCCGTCTTGTCGTCCCCGCAGCCCGACATCGGGTCGATGCGCAGTTCGGTGACGTCGACGGCCGAGGGCAGCTTGACCGTGTTGTGCACCGGGTCGACCCCGGTGCCGTTGCTGCCGCCCTTGGCGTCCGAACCCCAGACGGTTCCCGACATGTCGATCAGGCCGTTCGGTCCGCAGCCGAAGTCGGTGTTGTCGGGCCCGGTGAACTCCGTGACCGTGGCGCCGCCGGAAGCGGCGGCCCAGTCGCGGCGCAGTGCCCAGTCGGCGCCGCTCCCGGAGCCGACGGAGACCGTGCGGATCTGCGGCTCGTAGCCGTTGCCGCTCGCGTACACCTTCCGGTACGTGCCCTTGGGGACGTTGTGGATCGTGTACGTGCCGTCCGCCCTGGTCACGGCGGAGAAGTCGGCACCGGGGAACCCGGAGGCATGGCCGCTGATGCTGACGCCGACCCCGCCGACTGGGGCGCCGGACGCGTCGTCGGTGACCTTGCCGGTGAGGGTGGTCACCGGGGTGTGCGGGCCGGGCGGCAGTGAGAAGTCCTCGTCGGGCTTGGTGTCGTCGGCGCTCAGCGCGGCGGCGAAGTAGCCCATGCCGCGGTGCGCGAACACCTTCCAGATGCGGTCGTGGGCCCGGCCGCGGTTGACCACGGTGTCGGCCTGCAGGATGGCGTTGCGCTGGTCGAGGAAGGTGGGGTTCGCGGGCGAGAGCTCCATCGCGCGGGTCAGCAGCGACTCGGTGAGCCTGCTGCCGAGCCGGTTCCGCAGGTCCC
This sequence comes from Streptomyces guryensis, assembly GCF_021261325.1. Taxonomy (GTDB): domain Bacteria; phylum Actinomycetota; class Actinomycetes; order Streptomycetales; family Streptomycetaceae; genus Streptomyces; species Streptomyces guryensis. The sequence continues at coordinate 67,311 of NZ_JAJSBI010000041.1, forward strand.
AGAGCGTTTCGCTCCAGATCTCACCGTCGGCGTGCACCTCGGGGCCGCGGCGCGAGATCTTCCCGTAGTCGCCGTAGGTGTACCCGCCCTTGCCCGCCGCCGCCGTGCCGGGGCACTTGGCGGAGGTGGAACCGACCGGGCAGTCCAACGGCTGGGAGCGGGAGGGCAGTTCGTCGGTCCAGTGGGGCGGGTCGAGGGCCACCTCACCGTCGACGTGCCGGTTGTCCTTCAGCAGCCCCTTGGTGTTGAGGAAGTCGAGCGCGTACCAGTCGCTCCACGCCTCGCCCATCGCGCCGCCCTGCTGGCCGGTGAGGGCCGAGACCCCGGCGGCGTCGACGACGAGCCGGTTGGACAGACCGTGCGTGTACTCGTGGTAGACGGTGGCGGCGTCGTCGCCCCAGTTGCCCTGCAGCACCGTGTAGCCGGGCCCGGACCCGGTCAGGTACATCTGCATCGTGGGCGCCTGCCCGTCCGGCGGCGTCCCCATGTTGGCGTTGTTCAGGTGGTTCTGGTCGGGCAGCCCGTGGTCGACCGCGGCGCCGTCGTCGGTCTGCGCGTCCACGGCGTCGCCGTCCCGCCCGTCGAAGTTGCCCGCGGCCCGGGTGAAGCCGATCGGGCCGGCCTCCAGGTGGTCGTGGTAGGTGCCCAGGTAGTAGTAGACCTGCGCGGCGTTCTGCTCGCGGTTGGTCTTCCAGGAGTACGGCGTCTTCTGGTCCCAGGAGCAGGGCAGCGGGACGTCGCAGCCGGGACCGGTGACGGGCTTGAACGGGAAGGAGAACGTCCCGTCGGCCGCCGGGGTGATCTCCTCGCCCGCGTCCACCTTGTTGTTGTCGTCGACATCGCTGAAGACGTGCGCGATACGGCCGTCGAGGGTCTTGGCGCCGACGGGCAGCCAGCCCCGGGCCGTGAGGTGGCGGGTGTGCTGCTTGCCGCCCGCGGGGGCGCCGGGGTAGCGGTCCCAGACGAGGACCTTGCCGGTGCGCAGGGGCGTGGCCGCCGAGGAGGACAGGGGCTGTCCGGTGGAGGGCGCCTCCCCGGTCGCCGCGGACAGGTCGTCGGAGAGATTCTGCCGATACAGAACCCGCCCCGTCGCCGCGTCGACGACGTGCAGCCACATGCCGTGGCCGTCCGGCACGGTGACCGTCTGCCAAGCCCGCCGGGCGGTACCTCCCGGCGCCGTGTAGACGACCTGCTTGGCGGTGCCCTGCTTGGCGACGCCGTCGGCCTTGGCACCGGCGATGTCCCGAACGGCCGTGTGTCTGGCCTGCGTCGAGGTGATCCGCCCCGGGGCCAGCTGCGAGGGCAGCTTCGGCACCGGGGAGCCGAGCACACTGATCAGCCGTCCGTCGCGGGAGACGTTCGCCTTGACGCCGTTGCCGAACACCGGGACGCCGTCGACCGACTGGACGAACGACAGATGACGAACCCCGGCGACGTCGGTGTACTCCTTGCGCAGCGTCAGATCGCGGACCTGACCGGCGGAGAGACCGAAGACATCGGGACGGTCACGCAGATACTGCCGGACGATGTCCTCCGGGCCCTTGTCGCTGCGGGGCGTCAGATACCCGTCGAGCCTGGCCACCTGCCGTGCCGTACCGGTGGCCGGGTCCAGCTCGAGCACGCCCTGAACCCCGAGCTGCTTGCGCAACTCCCGTACGCCCGGCCGCTGTTCGGCCTTCGCGAGCCGGGCGTCGCGGCGCACCAGCGTCTGCTGCGACGGTACGGGCGGAGTGGCGGACGGTGCGGGCGACGGACCGTCGGCCGCCGGGCCGCCCGGGACCGCGTTCGCGGCGCCGGGCACAAAAGCGACGGCCAGCGTGAGGCCGGCCGCCGCGGTGAGTATGGTCGCGCGTCTTGCGCGCGAGGAGGAGGCTCTCGCCATTTCAACGCCTCGTGGGGGGTGAGGGGTCCAACGGCCGTGTTTTTGCGGCCGAGTTGTACGCCTCGCACCCTTTCAAGGCGACCTGCGCGACAGAAGACTCAAAGATCAAGTGTCACAGACGTCACACAGCGAGGGCTGTCCGGATCAGTTGGCGGCCAACGATGCGGTGAAGTCCGTCCATGCCTTGGAGGGCAGGCGGAGTATCGGGCCGTCGGGGGTCTTGGAGTCGCGGACGGCGACGGTGGGGGGGATGTTGCGGGCGACTTCGACGCATTCGCCGCTGCCGCTGCTGTAGCTGGACTTCAGGAAGTCGAATCCGGTGGTCAATGCATGCCCTCTCTGATGCTCTCGATCAGGCTGAGCGAGTCCTTGGGGGCCAGGCTCAGCCTCGCGGTGCGGTCGAAGAAGGAGCCGTACATGGTGCTTTCGGACTCGCTTTCGACCCACACCGTAGCCGCGATGCTGTCAACGTGGACCACGTCCACGGCTTGGGCTTCGGCGAAGGAGATGATGTTGAAGGCTCCTGCCATACAGGCGTGGCCGCCCGCACGGAAGGGCAACACCTGGATCCGCACGTTGGGGAGTTGGGCCGCGTCGAGCAGGTGCTGCAACTGCGCGCGCATGACCTCGGGACCGCCGATCTGTTGCCGGAGCGCGGCCTCCCAAACCACCGCATACATCTGAAGCGGCTCGGCTCCCGACAGCCGGGCCTGGCGCTTCATCCGTACATCTACGACCCCTTCGATCTCGTCGGGGTCCGTCCACAGCCCTTCGCTCACCACGACGGCCCTGGTGTACTCAGGGGTCTGCAACAGGCCTGGAATGAACGCCTGTTGCCATGTCCGTACCTGACGGGCGACGTCCTCCATGGCGATGTACTCGGCGATCGCCCCGGCCTGCGGAGCGTGCTGCCACCAGCCCTTCGCCTTACGGCGCTCCCGGTCCAGCCGGGCCAGGTTCAGCAGCCGCGCCAGGGCTTTGAGGTCGTCCAAGCCGTAGAGCTCGCACAGGGCGCGGATGTCGATGTCCCGCATCGGCACCCAGCCCCGCTCCATCTTCACGATCTTCGAGTTGGTCGCGTTGAGGACGTCAGCGGCTTGCTGCTGGGTCTTTCCCGCCACATCGCGCAGGCGCAGCAGCTCCCCACCGAGTCGGCGTCCCAAGACAGTTGACGCTCGATTGCCAGTCAGTGCGGATCGGTTCACGGGATCAGTCTCGCGCCTCCGTCACCCTCTCAACAAACTTGGAGACAACTGTCTCCAAGTTTGTTGCACTCGGGTCACCCGTCTCGCTACGGTCAGTACTCAACCGCTCACTCGGCGGCTTCCACCCCCACAAGGAGGCGCGCGTCCATGCCCGACGCCAACCCCACCCCCGAACCCCTCCGCCACGAAGACCAGCTCGACTACACGCCCGTCCCCCGCAGCGTCGCCCTCGCCCGCCACCGCACCGCACGGCTCGTCACCGACTGGGGTCATACGCACCTCGCCGGAGATGTCGCCCTCGTCGCCAGCGAGCTGATGACCAACGCCCTGCTGCACGGCAGCCTGCGCGACCGGCTCATCCGGCTGCGGATCACCACTACGACCGCAACGCTCCGCGTCGAGGTCAGCGACCCTCGGGGTGAACGGTTGCCGTGTCGGCGTGAGGCGGCCGACGAGGATCAGTTCGGGCGAGGACTGTTGCTGGTCGGAGCGCTGGCGGACGGCTGGGGTGTCGCACCACGGGCGGGTGTGGGCAAGACGGTCTGGGCGGAGTGGGGCCTCGGCCTCACCCTCTGCGCCGGCGATCAGCTCGCGCGCACGCGGGAGTGACAGGAATGGTGACCATCCCCTCGTAGCGTGGAGCCCGTGATTGCAGGGGAAGTTGGGATTCATGGGGTCCAAGAAGAAGCCGCCGTACGACGCTGAGTTCCGTGAGGGCGCGGTGCGCATCGTGGTCGAGAC
>NZ_JAJSBI010000042.1 GCF_021261325.1 Streptomyces guryensis
AGTGAGGTTGGAGGGACACATCGGGCTCCTGGGGAACGAGGGCGGGACGTTCCAACGAGCCTGACGCAACATCACGATCGTTAACTGCCGTCCTCAAGATTCCCGACAGAGTCGCTCATTGGGATTGCCGTCCCGGCGGGGGCCGTTGCATGTGTGCGGTTGTGTTGCGCCGACTGTAGGGCAGGCAACCAGCCCGAAATCCAGCTGAGTTGGCGATGTTCACTCGCGAGGGTGAGCCTTGGAAAAGACCGCCCGTCGCACCGCAGCACGGGCGGCCGGGTTCCGGTACCGATGCCGGTTCCGGGAGGGCGACTTCGGCCCAGACGGTCTTGCGCGGATACGGTCCCGGTGCGGCGCCCCAGCGGTCGGCCAGCGCGTCGACGAGGACGAGCCCCCGGCCGGACTCGGCGTCGGGAGCGGGGAGTTGGGCGCACGGCGGCCGGTCACCGCGCGTGTCGGTGACCTCGATACGAAGGGTGCCGCCGACCACGTAGAGAGTGAGCCGGAAGTCGCGTCCCGGTACGCGGCCGTGGGTCGCCGCATTTGCCGCCAACTCCGCCACGATGTGCGCCGCCGGGTCCAACGGGAGCCCCCAGGAGCGGAGTTGCTCGGTGGCCAGGAGGCGGGCGAGGCGGGCTCCGCGGGGCGTCGGGGAGAGGAGGACGCTGAAGTTGCGGATGGAGGCGGCGGTTTCTTGATTCACGTCACTCAGCGTGGCGGCGTCTGCCTACTGTGAACAGTGACGACGCGGTTGCGTAGAGCGACTGTCCAGGGCTTGTCCAGGCGTGTCCAAGCTGTCGGGACAGTGCGTACGGGTAGGGGCGTCGCGGCACGGTCGTGCGACGGAGGGGTGCGGGATGTCGGTGGATGGCGAGGCGGTACGGCTCAGGACCGAGGCGGATGAGCCGGGTTGGGAGGTGGACCCGGACGACGAGTGGGGTGTGGCCGTCATCGCCACCGTGGGGCGGCAGTTGAGGCTGCGGCGGGAGGCGGTGGGGATGCGGGTACCCGAGTTCGGGGCGGCGGTCGGGTACGGCGACGACATGGTCTACAAGATCGAGGCGGGGAAGCGGATTCCGCGCCAGCAGTATTTGGACACGGCGGACGAGGTGCTGGGGGCGGGCGGGCTCATCTCGGCTACGTGGGAGGACGTGAAGAAGGTCCGGTACCCGAAGAAGGTGCGGGAGCTGGGGAAGCTGGAGGAGAAGGCGGCCGAGATCGGCGTGTATGAGTGCAACAGCGTCCATGGGCTGTTGCAGACGCCAGACCATGCGAGGGCCCTGTTCGAGGCAGCGCAGCCGCCGTACTCCCAAGACGACGTGGAACGCATGGTGACTGCACGTCTGTCCCGGCAGTCGGTCTTCGAGCGTGACCCTGCCCCGTCCATCCACTTCGTGCTGGAAGAAGCAGTGGTACGCCGACAGGTCGGGGGCACAATGGTGTGGCGACAGCAGCTCGAACATCTGCTGGAGGTAGGGAGGTTGCGAAGCGTCACGCTTCAGGTCATGCCGACGAACAGCGATGCCCACCCGGGCCTGGATGGCAAGATCGAGTTGCTCAAGTTCCCGGACGGCACAGCGGTGGGGCGCTCGGACAGCGCCTTCAACGGCCGCCCCATCACCGATCCAAAACAGCTCCGCATCCTTGATCTGCGGTATGGCACCATCCGGGCTCAGGCTCTCCCGCCCCGAGAGTCGCTGGCCTTCATCGAGCAACTGCTGGGAGAAACATGATCCGCAAGACCGCTGCCGGGGACGCCTCCGAACTGGTGTGGTTCAAGAGCAGCTACAGCAGCGGCACCGATGGCAACTCCTGCGTCGAAGTCGCGCTGGGCTGGTCCAAGAGCAGCTACAGCAGTAGCAGCGAGGGTGACTCCTGCGTCGAGGTGGCCACCACCCCCGGCGCAATCCACGTCCGCGACTCCAAGCACACCGCAGGCCCCCAGCTCGCCCTGGCCCCCCAGGCATGGTCAGACTTCGTAACGTACGCCTCCGAAGCCTGACCACCCTGCCCAGGCGGCAGGCACCGCACCCTCACCCCGCCGCACCCTCACCCCGCCGCGACCTCCGCCCCGGCGGCGACCGGCACCGTAGCCGCCCCCGCCGTCGTCGGAATCCGCCGCATAAGAGCGCCGTACCCCACGGCGGCAACCGTGCCGACGACCGCGCACACCCCCCACAACCACTCCGCCCCGAACCGGTCGATCACCACCCCGGACATCAGCGGAGCGACAAGCGCGGCGAGGGACCAGGACAAGGTGTACACGCCCTGGTAGCGCCCCCGCCCGTGCACGGGCGACAGCCGAACGACCAGTCCCGTCTGCGTGGGCGCGTTGACCATCTCGCCCAGAGTCCACACGCACACGGTGAGAGCGAAGACGCCGACCGACCCGGCGAAGGCGGTGAGTCCGAGGCCGTACCCGGCCAGCAGGGACGAGACGACGAGCAGCCGCCGGGGATCCCGACGCTCGATGAACCGGGTGACGGGGATCTGCAGCGCGACGATCAGAACGCCGTTGACGGCGATGGCCATGCCGTAGTCGGCGGGCGTGAATCCGGCCTGGCCCATGGCGACGGGCAATCCGACGGACCCCTGCTGAAAGACGAGGGCGACCAGGAACGACAGCCCGACGACCCCCATGTACCGCTTGTCGCGGAGGACGGCACCGAGACCGACGACGTCCTCCCGCGCCCCCTGGGAGACGGCGACAGCCGGCCGTGACTCGGGCAGCTTCAGAAAGACGACGACCGCACAGACGGCGGTCATCCCGGCCTCGATCAGAAACCCGGCGCGATAGCTGAACTCGGCGATGAACCCGGCGACCATGGAGGAGACGGCGAACCGTCGCCGAGCCAGACTCGGCGCCCCATCTCATCCAGCTCGACCTTGAGACGCTGGCACTCTGGGATGGCTCTGCGTAGCAGTCGCCAGTAGTCGGCACCATGGCCCGGGATCCGGATGTGCGCCAGTTCATGGGCGATCACATAGTCCACGAGGCGTATCGGAAGCTGGAAGACCGCCCAGTGCAGCGCCATGCGCCCAGTAGAGACTCCTCTGCCGCTGTCAGGGATGTACGCCCCCCATCGGAGACCCAAGTCCCGTACCTCCACTCGCGGCTCAGTCACGTCCATGCGGGCTGCCCACGGCTGAAGCCTGCCTAGGGACCAGGCCGCTCCGGTCTGCTGGTACCAATCGACTAGAGCCTTGCGCCCAGCAGCCTGATCTGAGGCGAAGGCTCGATCCAACCGTAGACGTCCGGCCTGCAGTCGAACTGGTTCGGCGTCCGCGTCCACCAACAGCAGGCGACAATCGCGCCCCAGGTAGCGGAACACGGTGCCGTCGATCAGGTCGACCGAGGCGTGGGCTGGCCGGAAGCGGTCGCGCAGCCGGGCTTTGTCCGCGATCCAGTCCTCGTGGGCCCGCACGAACGCTCGTGCACGCTCTTCGTCGCAGTCCGGCGGCGTGCGTAGGATGACGGACCCGTCCCGCTCGACAGTCAGGCCGAGCCGAGTGCGGCGGCCACTGACGCGGATGTGCAGTTGCAGCTCTCCGACGTGCAAGAGCTGGCCGTCGGAGAGGTTTCCGGCGACCGGATCCCCTGGCGACGGGAGCGGCGAGGATGAGGGTGGCACGTTAACAATTGTGCCTACCGCTCTTCCCGAAACTCCTGAACGTGCTCCTGTACGTGGTTCACGATGTGTCGGGCTACTGCACGCACCTCATCGGTGCCGCCCGACTCGGCCTCCAGGCCATCGGCACGCAGCCGCTCGGTCACGTGGGCGGTCAGCCGGGTCACATGCTTGCCCTGGGCCCGGTAACCGACACTGCGGACCTGTTCACGTACCACTTCGTACACACTAGCCGACAGAGCGCGCAGCTTGGCAGGTTCCGGCGGCCTGATGGCCGTACGGCTGTCGATACCGCTTTTCAGCCAGCCGTGCAGACGGCGTTCCATCAGAGTCGCCCCGGACAGGAGCGGGTCGTCGTCCTGTTCCTGGCGCACCTGGGTGATCAGACCAGCCAGCTGGTCGATCTGCCATCGGGCGTCCATGTTCTCCAGCACTTCCTTGAGTGCCTTGGACAGCTGTTTGTACTTCGCCTCGTCCTCCCTGCGAACGCGCTCCTCCAGGTGGTAGCGCAGGGCGTGTTCCATCTCCGCGGCGGCTTCCCGGGGATCTTCGATGGACTGGACGGCATCGTCGAAGGCCTCGGAGAGGATCGACACAGGCGGGATGACCTGGATGATCTCGGGCGCCTCCAGATGCTCGGCGATCAGCGCCCGCACCTTGCGGCCGTATCCGCGCAGGCTGAAGAGCCCGCCCGGCGCGTCCCGGTAGTGGCGGCGCACGCGCTGCTGGAGCAGGGCCCAGCGCTTCGCGTCGCGAAGGAAGCCCAGTGCGTCCTCGTGCGGCAGCACTCGCTCCAGCGTGCCCAGAAACTCCCCGAGCTCCTTGTCGAACAGAGCCCGGTCATCCTCGTGGCACAGGGCGAGCATGGCGCGCGCCCGGCCGCCGCGCGTGTCGAGGTCGTTCCCGCTGATGTTCTTGTCGGCGAGGAAAGCCTGCACCTTCTTGGCGGCCTCCCCGGTATCCGCGACGGCGGACTCGACATCCCGCAGGCTCGCGCGCACGGCGGGAGCCTCCTTGCCGTAACCGGACAAGGCGTCGCTGAGCGGGGCTAGTACGCCGTAATAGTCGACGACCGTGCCGCCCTCCTTGCCCGATGCTGGGCGGTTGACGCGGGCGATGGCCTGGAGCAGCTCCGCGTCCCGGATGGGCCGGTCCAGGTACAGCACCTGCTCACCTGGCGCGTCGAAGCCGGTCAGCAGCATCGACTTGACGATGAGGAAGGTGACCGGCGCCTCCTCCGGGATGCTGGACGTTTGCACAGGAGCAGGGGCGCTCCACGGCTGCTTGGCGATCATTCCCATGCGCGGCAGGATCGGCTGCGGCGTGTAGGTCACGCCCCACGGGTTGTCCCTGGGAAGCTGCGGCAGGTCTTCGAGAAAGCGCTCGATGTGCTGCTTCTGCTGGTTCTCCTCGGTCCACTCCCGCCAGAGGCCGTTCTTCCGCTCACCGCCGGCGGAGATCACCGGCACGAACTCCATACGCCGGATGATCTCCTGGAACCTCCAGGCCCAGTACAGAACCCGGTCCTTCTCCGCGAAGTCCCTGGGCTCGGCTCCGCGAAGCCGCTCGGGAAGCCGGCCCTGCGGCGCGAACTCGGCGACTTCCTCCAGGAGTTCGGCCCGTACGTCCCGCAAGGCGTGCCGGTACTCCACGGTGGCACGGCGGCTGACCACGGCCACCTGAGCCTTGAAACCGCCCGATAGCACGTGCGCGACATAGTGCCGCAGCATGTCGTCGGCCTTCGCCCGGATCATCGTCACGGACTCGGCGACATCACGCTCGGTGAGCTGGCTGTACTTCTTCCTGAGGACCTTGCGTTGTTCCTCGGTGCGGTCGGCGATGAGGTTCTCGAACTTGGCGTCGAGGTCCTCGCCTTGGCGTACGTCGGCGGGACCGGTGCGCCCTTCATAGCGGATGGGAACGACGACCTTGTCGTGCTCGGCCTCCGCCATCATGTACTTGTCGATGAAGGGGCCGAAGATCCGCTCGGTGTCCCGGAGCTTGCCTTCCATGATCGGGGTTCCGGTGAAGCCGATCCGGGCCGCGTTCGGTGCGGCCTGGCGAAGGCAGGTATGGAGCATGGACGTGTGGGAGCGGTGCGCCTCGTCGATGAGGACGAGGACTTTGGTGGACTCGGTACACCGAGGAAACCGGAGCGGTTCGGTGTCCGGTACGGGATCGGTGGCCTCGGCGGATTCCACGCCCGCTGCGATCCGTTGCCGTACGGCCTTGTACTCGTCGGCGAGCGACCGGTCGTCGCCGCCTCCGCCCGTGCTCGTGAACCCGGCAACGCCGAACTTCTGGATCATGGCGAAGACGACATGCCGCCCGCCGACCCGTAGCATGCCCTCGATGTCAGCCTGCCGCTCGGCGGTCTTGATGGAACGGCCGCCCCTCCTGATGGCCGCGTCGAGCTGGTCCTGCAGCTGAGTGCGGTCGGTGACCACGAGAAGGGTGTACGTGTTCAGCGCCTCGTCGCGGCTCATGTGCAGCCGCCGGGCGAGGAAAGCCATCGTCAGGCTCTTGCCGGAACCCTGGGTATGCCAGATGACACCGCCACGTTCGTCCTCGGTGGCACCCGGGTCCAGCCTGGTACGCCGGTTGCGCAGCCGGTGGACGATTTTCTCGACGGCACGGTACTGCTGGTGCCGGCAGACGGCCTTGGTCTTCGGGGCGCCGTGGGAAGCGTCTGCAGTCTGCTTCCTCCCGCCGCTCTTTCCCGGCTGCCGCTTCTTCTCCTTGAGGGGCATGGCGAAGACGTAGTGCCGCAGGATGTTGAGTAGGTTGACGGGCTTGAGGACGGCGGCGACGAGCTGTTGCTGCTCGGTCGGCTCCTCGCCTGCCTCCAACAGTTTGGGCGTGACGTCGACCTGCCGTAGGGCGTCTCTGAGCTCGTCTGTGTTCTTGTAGTCGGGCTCGACGCTGCGCCACGGGGCGAAGTCGCGCAGCCGGGAGGTGATCGTGCCGAGCTGGGCGGTGGTGCCCGCGGCGGCGATCAGCAGCTGGACGGTCTTGAAGAGCGCGGGGATTCCGCGGGGCCTCTCGCGCGGATCACGCTCGTCGGCGTCGCACTCGACGGGGTTTCCGGTGTACGCACGCAGGTCCCGGATCGCGAGCCCGACCGGATCCTGGAGATCCGGGCTCTTGCACTCGACGACGGCGACAGGGATTCCGTTCACGAAGAGGACGAGGTCGGGGATCTCCTCGTATCCGGCGGGGGTGCGCACCCTCAATTGCGAGACAACGAGAAAGTCGTTTCGCTCCTTGATCTGCTCTTCGTTCTCGATCTCCCAGTCGATGTACTGGACGATGACGTCGTGGCCCTTGTGGTGGACGGCGTGCCCGCGCATCGGAGGCGCACCGTGCAGCAGGAGGTCGGTGGCCTGGAAGTTGGCATCGTGGAGATTTCGTCCCTGCGGGCCGATGGATACGCTCTCCAGCGTGGCTATGGCCCGGGTCGCGTGCCCGTCCTGGTCTTCGGTGTCGATCCACTCGGCATTGCTGTCGTGAAGCCGATTGACCCGTCGGATAGCCTTGGTGAGACGGTTCTTCAGGAGTACGTCGGTGTAGTCGCGCTCCTTGCCATCGGCGAGGTCCTTGCCGGTGACGTGGGTCCAGCCCAGGGACTCCAGCTGCCGGATGAACGGGGTTTCCACCTCGTCCCGCTCAATCTCACTGCGCGCCCCGCCCCGCACCGCCACTCCGCACCCCTCCTCGCCTTCAAGGAGCCGACGCGCTGTGTGATGACGGCCGCTCGGTCGGCCTCCCCGGTTGCCTATCGGTCCATTGTGCGGCAGGGAGAGCGGGGGATGTGCGTGATCACGCCAAAGGCGTGGAGTGCGGCTCCTTGCTGGAGGGGCTGTGTCTGGGGCCTTTGAGCCGCCGTCAGGTACAGGCAGCCGAGCCCCGCGACTCTCGGCGACGCGCAGGGCCTCGGTCAGCAGGGCGGACAGGTTCCGGAGCTCACCCGGGCCGGCCTTGGGGTCGTCAAGCAACCCCTCCGCATGGCCCAGCAGTTCACTTCCCATGTCGAGCTGAACGGACTCAATGTTGTTGGCAAGCCGGGACAGGTAGCCGCCCTCGTTGTCGTAGGCGAGGAGGCGGGTGGTGGTGCGGTCGGATGGCTCATTCCGCAGCCACCCCCACACCGTGGATCCCCGGCGTGTGCCGATGTCGATGCCATGAGTGGCCAGCCAGGGGGCGCGGCCTCCTACTCTACGGCGGATCCCTGAAACCCTTCAGCAGGCAACCGGTCCCGTTGGCCATTCGCCATCCGTGCTGCTGAGATGGCCATTGTGTACGCGCGGCGCTACTTCTAGAAGGGCATGAAGTGAAAGATCTCCAGGTACGGCGGCTCGCATCGACCCTAACTAGCAAGTTCAGTAAATTTCTGGACATGTCGGACCTGGATGGAAGGCCTGAGGAGATACGTCGGCAAGCCTTCCTTAGCCGCGGCCTCGCCGCACTAGCGGTCCATGAGCTCACCGGGCTGGATCTGGAGCACTCATCCCTCTGTGTCATTGATGGATTCGATGACGAAGGAATCGATGCTGTGGCCGTCGACACGGATGGTGAATTTCCGCGTCTTTGGCTTGTGCAAGCCAAATGGAGCAGCAAGGGAAATGCCACATTCGATAGCGATGCATTTCGCGCCCTCAAAGACGGCTTGGACAAGCTGGTGAAAGGGCAGTATGAGCGCTTTAATGGAAAACTTCAGGCTATGGTGCCCGATATTAATCGAGCGCTCGATAATGCTCGGTCTCAGATCATACTGGTACCTGCCCTTGCTGGAGAGCAGAAGATTTCCCCGAGGGTTCGGCTGGAATTCCTTGATCTGCAAAAAGAGCACGGCGAAGAAAATATGAAAATTCAGCCGCTTCTACTGTCTGACTTCGTCGCATCGATCCGCTCTGGGCTTGAGGATCCGCAGATTAATCTGAAGGTCCGCATGGCTGATCCACGTTATGAAGGTGAGCCATACCTGGCTTATTATGGAAATGTTTCGGCGGACCAGATTGCGCAATGGTATGCGGATGAGCGCCACCGCCTCTTCAAGCGCAATGTTCGCTACCCTCTCGGGTTGACGAGGGTGAACTCGGATCTCGTAGAGACGCTTCTGCGTAATCCGGAAAATTTCTGGTACTTTCACAACGGAATTACTGTTCTCTGTGACCGTCTGGATGCAGGTGTAAGGGGGCATCTCGAACTAATCGGAGCCAGTGTCGTGAATGGCGCGCAGACGGTGGCCTCAATCCATGAGGCTTATAGCCAGGATCCCGCCGCCGTGGCTAGAGCTCGGATTGGCGTGCGGATAATTTCGCTGGAGGACGCGCCCCGGAATTTCGGCCAACAGGTAACGATGTCGACCAACACGCAGAACGGCATGGCTCCTCAGGACTTCAGGGCTCAAGATAAAATTCAGGAGCGGCTCCGGCTCGATTTTGATGTCACCGTTGGTAAGAGATATGTGACGAAGCGCGGAGAGGCGGCGCCGGCACGCGATGAAGGCTGCAGCATGCTGGAGGCAGCAGTTGCTATGGCCTGCTGCAATGATGATGCGGAAATGTCATTTCGTGTTGAGTCCGGAGAGCGGAGACTCTGGAACGATGACACGTACTTTCCGATATTTCGGAACGCGAGTGCGACCAAGGTGTGGCGTGCAGTTCAGGTAGTTCGTGAGATTAAGCGAGTTTTGGATGAAACTCAGAGTGATAGAGAGGGAAAGGGGGCCCAACTGGGCGAGCGAGGAGAATTCCTGATCTCTCATCTTGTTTTTCAGGTGAATGAAGGTTGGGCTACTCGCGTTGATGAAGATTGGGATGAGATTGTTGACAAAATTCCCGCATGTGTTGATAGCTCTCTTCGATGGGTAATGCGGCACATCGATTCTGGGGTTGCTGGAACCGTGCAGATAGGCGGGATTTTTAGGCTCGCCGAGCGGTACACGCAAATTGCGGCCCTTGCTTTGCAGGGGCTTAAGTCTGGCCGCATGGCTCCAGATCTAGCCGACGAATATCGTGCAGCAGAGCGTGAGAAGCGTGCCAGGCAGGCTAATGCGGTCCATGTCATCGTGGACGCGGGGATCCTGGAGGAGGGAACACTGCTCGAATTCCGTCCGGTGACTGGGCCGGAGCGGAAAGCGCTGGCGGCGTGGGTTGCTGCGGATTCGCGCAGGTCTCGCGCCACATGGGTGGAGAGTAAGAACTCTCCACTGCTCTGGCAATGGGATGGGAAGAGGTACTCGCCGAGCAAGCTTGTTCAAGTTATGTTCGAAAATGCCCAGAAAAGTGGCCCTAAAGCCGTCCAGGGTACGCGCCGCTGGTTCGTTCCGGAACAGGGATCCCTGGTTGATATCGCAGATAGGATTCGAGGTGAACTGGGCGATCAAGAATAGTCACTGAGACCTGTTAGTTAGATGAGGGGCGATCGCCAGAAAACGTCTCAGTGGGGCGACATTTGCTGGTGCAGCATCACGTCTGGACTTTATCAACTAGCAGGTTGTCTGCCAGTCCCAGGGCGAGCTGCCGGAGCTTCGCTAGCTCGGCCTGTTCGTGACGGATCTGTTCGTCGCAGGCCGCGAGCGCTTGCACGATCCGGGCCTGTTCACCCAATGAGACGGGTAGGTCGATCTCCAGCTCGCGCAGGCGGGTTGGATTAACGTTGACCTGCTGGACAGCGACGGTTGAAATGGCCTTTACGCGCTGGCGGATGAGCGGATGCTGAAGCCACTCGACTAGATACTCGGGCAGGAGTCGGTTCTTGTCCGGGTTCAGGCGAACCAGGTAGGAGGCGAATGTTGCCTTCGGTAGCTCTCCGCCCCAGAGAGCGGCTTTACCGACATGCTCGATACTGTTCGTTCGATTGAATAGGACGTCACGGTGGCGAAGTTGTAGTCGTTCGGGGACGGTGACAGGGGAGTAGCGGAGGTCGGCGATGTCAGGCTGGCCTTCGTTGATGTTATTCATGCGCAAGACGGGCATGCCGCCGGGGTCGTTAACCAGTGCTTCCGAGATGCCGTATTCAGCGAATGGAACAATTTCCTTGAGTGGAATGCGGGCCCATCCTGTGGGACTCGATGTCTGGGTGATCGGCTTCATAGCTGCGAGCAAGATGCCCAGGCGAATGTGTCGATTCTTTGCGATGGATTCCTCGACAGAGCGTTCCAGGTCTGACTCGGCAGTTAGGATGTTGACGATCCGCTGCTGGTCTGTGAGTGGTAGCACTGGGAATTGAAGTGCGGCAAACCGGCTCCCACCCAAGTGAGAGATGCTTGTTTTCTCTGCAATATTTGCGAAGACACCCTGGCGGCGCCAGTTCACGAAGACCGCCTGAGCATACTGGGGTAGGATTTCCGGCCCAGGGCGAAAACGAATCAGTGTGTTCTGGAAGTAGTATGTGTCAGGGGCGCCTTCGTAGATGGCGCTTCGGCCGACCATCCCCAGGTTTTCCTGCCCCTCATTCAGCAGGATGTCCCCGGGGCGCAATGCGTAAGTGACCTGTTCCGAGGCAGAGAATCCCATGTACTTCACATCGGCATACGTGATTCGTCCTTCGTAGACATTCGCGACGCGGAGGTAGGGCAGTTGAGTCCCTGAGTTGCGGCTGGCCGGCGAGAGCTGCTTCCCCATGCGGACCTCGCCCAGCTCTCCCACCGGCACCCAGCGGATTTCGGCCTCACGCCCCATAGCCGAGCTCCTTCAGGAAACCTTCAAGCTTCGCTGCCGTCGCAGTTCGCCGCGCCTCAACGTCATGCAAAGACACTGCGTACTTGCCCTCCCAAGTTCCATACGCCGAAACCAGCTCCCGCCGCCTCCGGACTACGTGCGCCTCCAGCTTGGCCGCAAGGTCGTCCCGCAGAATGCCCAGTACGGTGTCTCGCTCCTTGTGCGCCTTCTTGAGGGCATCACATGCTTGGTATAGACCGGATTCGGCCGGTCGCTCAGACGATGCGTCCACTCCGACGTCGAGCAGAGTCTGCTGCCCCTCACCCTGCGCGGCCGAAGTCCGCCCTGACGTCTTTGGCTTCGACTGCTTCACCTTCCGCGCAGAATCCAGTGGCCAGAAGTCGTCCTCCAGTTTCTTCACCGCGGCATTCGCCTTCGCGCGGTCACGCTTCAGCTTGGCCAATTCCTCGGCGGTGAGAGGTTGCTGGGCTGTGGATTCGGCGTCGGGCTCGTCGGAGTCGTCGGCAAGGCCCGCCGCCGAAGCAGCCGTGTCCGCCTCCTGCGCCGCCTTCCACTTCCCGTCCAGCTCCGCCTTCAGCGCGTCCGCCTCAGCCAGCCTCCGCAGGAAACCGGGAGCGATGGCGGCGACCACCTTGTGGTCGTAAGCTTGCCGCCGCTCCGCCCCTGACCGCTTCCGCGTACCGCCCGTGCGCGGATCCCGGTCCGGTTCGAGCATCGTCTCGACCGTCTCCACCCAGCCGTCTACGACGCCAACAAAGCCGTTCCCAGCGAGGGCCATCAACTCGTACTTGGCCTCGTGCCACCAGCCGGCGACCGCGCCGGCCAGCGCGTACCGGTCCAGGAGACCCACCTTGCCGAGCCGAGTGGTGAACGTGTCGATCAAGCTGGCGCGCAGACGAGCGAGTTGGCGCCTGCGCTCGCTCTCGGTGCGATCATCCTCGCCGTCCTCAGGCGGTGCCAAATCCGCGATCGCCTCGGACTCGGCACCCCACCACTCATCGAACGCCGCTCGCAGCTCCGCTTCCCGGGGTGCCGCCAACTCGACGAGCCTGTTTGCGTCGGGGCGACCCGCCTCCACAGGCAGGAAGGCGACGTAAGCCTCATCCCCGTCTCGCCTTGCGAACAGGTCGTCGATCCCGATTCCGTACGCGTCGAGCAGGTCCCGCCGCGCTTCGACCTCCGCGACCGGCACTCCGCCCCGCAGATGTGCCCGCACGTCCTGCGGCTCCGGCGGCGGTGTGTTGTCCACGTACCGGCGGATGTTGAGGTTGTAGTCCTTGTTGCGGATCTCATCGCGGTCGACCAGCCGAGCGAAGTCGGCCCCCACATCGTCAACCTTCGTTGCGTGCTCTGTCGCATGGAACGTCGAGACGATCTTCTCCACATGCTCAGGTAGCAGCACATTCTGCGCGCGCTCGGCGTGGAACTCACGGTCCGCGTTGATGAAGAGCACCTTGCCACGTCGGTCGCCGAGCTTCTCGCCTCCGGAGCGCAGCACCAGTACGCAGGCCGGGATGCCCGTCCCGTAGAAGAGGTTCGGGGCGAGGCCGATGACCGCCTCGATCAGGTCGTCCTCGACCAGCTTCGCGCGGATCTCCTTCTCCGTGCTTCCGCGGAACAGGACACCGTGCGGCATGACCGTGAAGACCGATCCGCCCGCGTCCTTCACCATCGCCAGCATGTGCTGGAGGAACATCAGGTCCGCCTTGCCGCGCTCGGACGTCTGCCCGTACGGCATACGGTCCTCGACGTCGTTGATGGCCGACTTGTTGTAGTCCATGGAGAAGGGTGGATTGCTCAGGACCAGGTCGAAGTTGCGCTCGACGTGCAGCGGATTGCTGAGGGTGTCGCCGGTGTGCAGTTCGAAGTTGTGGGCACCGTGGAAGAGCATGTTCATGGTGGCCATGACCCAGGAGCCGCTGTTGGCGTCCTGCCCTGCCAGGAACAGGTTCTCCGAGTTTCCGCCGTGCTCGTCGATGTACTCCTTGGCATGGATGAGCATGCCGCCGGAACCGACGCACGGGTCGTAGACGCGCAGGGGAGCGCTTGGCCGGGCAAGCTCCACCATCATGCGCACCACCGCACGTGGGGTGTAGAACTCGCCGCCCTTGCTGCCGGCCGAGTCGGCGAACTCCTTGATCAGGTATTCGTACGCCGCGCCGATCATGTCCGGGAACTCGAAGTCCTCGCCGCGCAGCCGCAGGGTGCCGAAATGCTGGATCAAAGCCTCTAGCCGCTGGTCGGCAAGTCGTGCGGCGGCCGAACCGCTTCCAGATCCGCCGCCGATCCGGTTGAAGTTGATGTGGCTGAAAAGGTTCTCGAGATCCTCGTTGCCCTCCTGAGCCTCAAGCGCATCGAGCGCAGGCAGCAGGAATCGCGTGGCGACATCGTCGGTGGCACCCATCAGCACGTCCCAGCGCGCTTTCTTCGGGACATAGAGGACGCGTCGTACGACGTACTTGTCGACGTTCTCGGCTTCCGCCTCGGCCTCGGCCTGGGACCTTCCCTTGGCCACTTCCTCCGTGATGATCAGGTCGCGCGTGGCCTCGAACTCGTCGTTGACCCGCTTCAGGAAGAGCAGGACGAAGATGTAGTCCTTGTATTCGGCGGCGTCCATCGTGCCGCGCAGAATGTCCGCCGCCGCGAAGAGGTGGCGTTCGAGCTGCGCGAGCGTGAGCTTGGCCACGGAAACGGCTCCCTGTGCTCTTGTGCGGGTCTGGGTACGGCCTGAAGCGTACGGCGCACAAGGAGATTCGTGAAAACCCGCAGTGGGGCACGCTGTGTACTGCTACGCGCACAGGGTGAAGCTGCCGAGCGAGCTAGTAGTCGGTGACTTGCAGACCCTCCTCCACAAAGCGCCAAACATCCGTGTACGGGTCGCGACAGCTGTGGAGTACGTGCTCGGGGTGCTGGAAGTTGATCCGCTGGGCGCGCGCCTTGGCCTTGGAGAATCCGTCCACGTCACTCTTGAGGATTTGTGAAGGCAGCACGACCTTCGCCTCCTCCTTGGACATGCGCGGTATGACGAAGGGCAGCCGCCTGGTCGCGTCGTCGCATACCCCGCCGAACGTACTCGTGTAGTCCTTGCAGTGCAGCAGCCGCCACAGCTCGAAGCAGGGGTGGGAGAAGGCGACCTCCAGTCCGTCCGTTTCCCTGGCCGTGTCGATCACCTTGTCGACACCCTGGTGCTGGTCGCGGTCGATAAGGCACCAGACCGTGGTCCAGCGCGTGCCCCTCGGAGGGGCGGGCCACTTCTCCCGCTTGGCTTTCCTGTTCTCCTCGCGGAGCTTGCCGAGGGCCCGGTCGAGTAGGTCCAGAGGCTTGCGACCGTAGGTCGGATTCCGAGGGCCCTTCGTACCGCCGTGGGTGCGCTCGTCGTTGGCGATGTGCACGGAGAGTCGGATCCGCGGGTCGCGCAGCCCCTTGACGATGTCAATGTACTGGGGCTCGGTGAGTGTGCCCTCGGTGAAGACCCACACGGTGGGCTGACGTTTGGAAGCGCGCTGAGTCCGCTCCGTCGAGTCCTTGCCTCGTGTCCGACTCGTCATCAGGCCCGCCCAGCCTCCATCTCTGTGAAACGTGCCGCCAGCAGGCGGCGTGCGATCTGCCCCTCGGTGATATCCGGTACGGCCCCGAACACCCCGGCCAGATAGGAATTCGTCAGGTCCTCCAGCTCGCCGGGCTCGGCCGCCGTCAGCGGATAGAGCTCGGTGGCGCCGGTCTCGTCCTTCTCTGTCAGCCAGACCTGGCCCGGGTCCATCAGCCTGCCGTCGCTGGGTGTGCGCAGCAGTGAGGGGTCGTGGGAGGTGAACACCAGTTGTGCACCACGGGTGTTGACGAGAGGGTCGTGGAAGAGGCGTACGACTTCTGCTGCGAAGCGGGGATGCAGGCTTGAGTCCAGCTCGTCGACGAGGAGTACAGCGCCCTCGTCCAGGGCGAGCAGCAGCGGGCCGAGCAGGGCGAACCACGAGCGGGTGCCGAGGGATTCCTGGTCCCATTCGAGCAGGGTGCCGGAGACGTGGGTCAGGCGGACGCTGGGGGGCTGGCCGGGCTGCTGGTCGATCTCGGCGCCGGTGATTCCGAGATCCGCGACTCGGAGCAGTTCTTCGATGCGCTGTCGCGACTCCTCTTCCTGGAGCCGTTGAATGGTGAACGCCTCGCGTTCGTGCCGGTCGTCCTCCGGGTCGATCCACCAGAGGTTCCGGTCGAACCAGTGGAAGATCGGGGTCAACTGTGGATGGTTGTCGGTGCCCGCGTGTGAGAGGAAGAGCGCGTTCGCGCGGGTCGTGCGGGCCAGGCGTGCCCGGTCCTGGATCCGACCGCCGGGGAATTCGTACTCCTCGTCGCGGGAGGCGTCCCGGTCGAGCCAGACCTGGCGTCGTCCCCGCGGATAGGCGTGCAGCCATTCGGCTTCCACCCGGCTCGCGCTGAGTTCGTAGCCGTAGGTCCAGCGGATGCCGTCCTCGGCGACGAAGTCGACCTCATAGAAGGACGTGTCCTGCGCGGACTTGTCGTCCAGGGCGAACGGCTGGCGGCGAAGGCCGCCGTAGGTGGTCCACCTCGCGTACGAGTTGATCACCGCGTTGCGCATGTGGGCCAG
Source organism: Streptomyces guryensis (assembly GCF_021261325.1). Lineage (GTDB taxonomy): Bacteria > Actinomycetota > Actinomycetes > Streptomycetales > Streptomycetaceae > Streptomyces > Streptomyces guryensis. The sequence goes on from NZ_JAJSBI010000042.1 coordinate 15,915, forward strand.
CGCAGCCAGGACGTTGGACTTCCCCGAGGCGTTGGCGCCGAAGATGCCGAGCAGGGGGTAGACCTCGACGTTCTTGCCTCCTGCAAGCTCCACGGTTCGGGCAGGGCCGGGATCGTGCCCAGCGGGGACGGTGAAGGACAGCTCCTGCTCGTCGCGCAGTGATCGTACGTTCGCCACTCGGAATCTCAGCAGCACGCCAGCCTCCTCTCGTCGCGCACAGAGTAATGCCGTGATCACATGTGCGCCTACCGGACTGGGGAGGTCAAGCCGCCTGTTCAGGCATGTGCTTTGACCCGGAGGTCTCCAGCTGCCTCGGGGAGACTGCTTCCTCCGCCGCCGGAAGCCGCCGCATAAGGGCGCCGTACCCAACGGCGGCCACCGTGCCGACGACCGCGCACACCCCCCACAGCCACTCCGCCCCGAACCGGTCGATGACGACACCGGACATCAGCGGAGCGACAAGCGCGGCGAGGGACCAGGACAAGGTGTACACGCCCTGGTAGCGCCCCCGCCCGTGCACGGGCGACAGCCGAACGACCAGTCCCGTCTGCGTGGGCGCGTTGACCATCTCGCCCAGAGTCCACACGCACACGGTGAGAGCGAAGACGCCGACCGACCCGGCGAAGGCGGTGAGTCCGAGGCCGTACCCGGCCAGCAGGGACGAGACGACGAGCAGCCGCCGGGGATCCCGACGCTCGATGAACCGGGTGACGGGGATCTGCAGCGCGACGATCAGAACGCCGTTGACGGCGATGGCCATGCCGTAGTCGGCGGGCGTGAATCCGGCCTGGCCCATGGCGACGGGCAATCCGACGGACCCCTGCTGAAAGACGAGGGCGACCAGGAACGACAGCCCGACGACCCCCATGTACCGCTTGTCGCGGAGGACGGCACCGAGACCGACGACGTCCTCCCGCGCCCCCTGGGAGACGGCGACAGCCGGCCGTGACTCGGGCAGCTTCAGAAAGACGACGACCGCACAGACGGCGGTCATCCCGGCCTCGATCAGAAACCCGGCGCGATAGCTGAACTCGGCGATGAACCCGGCGGCCATGGAGGAGACGGCGAACCCGAGGTTGATGGCCCAGTAGTTGAGGGAGAACGCCCGCACCCGGTCCTCGGGCCGCACGATGTCGGCCATCATCGCCTGGACGGCGGGCCGGGAGGCGTTGGACGCCATGCCCACCAGGAACGCGACGGCGGCGATGGCGACGGGGTCGTGCACGAACCCGAGGAGGGCGACGGAGACGGCGGTCGACGACTGGGCGATCAGCAGGGTGGGCCGCCGCCCGAGCCGGTCGGCCATGACTCCGCCCCCAAGAGAGGAGACAACCCCGCCGAGGCCGTGCAGGGAGGCGACGAGACCGGCGTAGGAGGCGGAGTACCCGCGGTCGATCGTCAGGTACAGAGCCATGAAGGTGGCGACGAACGCACCGAGCCGGTTGACGAGGGTGCTGGTCCACAGCCACCAGAACTCGCGGGGCAGCCCGGAGACGGTCTCCCGGGCGGCACGTCTCAGACTGGCGACTGACATCGAGATCCCCCACGGAAGTAAGTGGCCCAAGCGGCATGCACAACTTACGCACGGGTCAACGGGCCGGGCCACTCAATTAACAGATGCCGTCAACTGTCCGTCTGCTGGGCGGGCCTCCTGTGGCCCGAATGCGTGGATTACGCTCTGGGACATGGCCGACGCACCGTACAAGCTGATCCTCCTCCGCCACGGCGAGAGCGAGTGGAACGCGAAGAACCTGTTCACCGGCTGGGTGGACGTCAACCTGAACGAGAAGGGCGAGAAGGAGGCAGTCCGCGGTGGCGAGCTCCTGAAGGACGCCGATCTTCTCCCCGACGTGGTCCACACGTCCCTCCAGAAGCGCGCGATCCGCACGGCGCAGCTCGCGCTGGAGTCCGCGGACCGCCACTGGATCCCGGTCCACCGCAGCTGGCGCCTGAACGAGCGCCACTACGGCGCCCTCCAGGGCAAGGACAAGGCGCAGACCCTCGCGGAGTTCGGCGAGGAGCAGTTCATGCTGTGGCGCCGCTCGTACGACACCCCGCCCCCGCCCCTTGAGGACGGCACGGAGTTCTCCCAGTCGGACGACCCGCGCTACGCGTCCATCCCCCCGGAGCTGCGCCCCCGCACGGAGTGCCTCAAGGACGTCGTCGTCCGCATGCTCCCGTACTGGTACGACGGCATCGTCCCGGACCTCCTCGCCGGCCGCACGGTCCTGGTCGCCGCCCACGGCAACAGCCTCCGCGCCCTGGTCAAGCACCTGGACGGCATCTCGGACGCGGACATCGCGGGCCTGAACATCCCGACCGGCATCCCGCTCTCCTACGAGCTCGACGCCGACTTCAAGCCGGTCACCCCCGGCGGCAAGTACCTCGACCCGGAGGCGGCCGCGGCGGCGATCGAGGCGGTCAAGAACCAGGGCAAGAAGAAGTAACCGCCCACGAGTAAGCCCCCTGCCTGCGGTTTCTCCGCGGGGAGGGGGCTCTTCTCTTGCCCTGGGCCGTCTCTGGGCCGTCAGCCGGGGGGCACGATCGCGATCCGGAGTTCTTCGCGGGTGGCCCAGACACGGCGGTCGAGGACGTTTCACCACTCAGTCGATCACTCAGCGAATGGCTACCGACGGGTCCGGTCACCAAGCCTGATTCATGGGACCTTTCTGAAGATTGCAGTGTCATAGCGATCGCCGGTTTGGTCGGCCTCCCCTACCCAAGACGCTGGAAATCCCGCTAGATTGACGCTCACGCCTCCGAGCGAAGTCGGGCAGATCCCGTATCTCGTGATGGCAGTAATCCCATCTATGCCTTAACAGAGGCGTTCTTCGGGGTGCCCGGAAAACCGCAGCGGCTGAGTTTGCCGCTTCCCCACTCTCCTGCCATGTCTTCCTGCACCCACCCCCCCAACAACTGGAAAGCACACGCAAGTGATGAGCTCCCTTCAGCGTTTCGGCCCCCCTCTGGCCATCTCCGCTCTGACGATCGTGTTGAGCACGCCCGGGCTGGCGACCGCCGGCGAGGCGGCCAACGGCAAGGACACGACGTACTACATCTCGCTCGGCGACTCCCTGGCCACCGGCTACCAGCCGGACGTCGACAAGGACACCCACGTCGCCTACCCCGACCAGCTCTACGCGCAGCTCAAGCAGCGCGACCCCGGACTGAAGCACATTCGCCTCGGCTGCACCGGTGAGACCACCGAGTCCATGCTCAAGGGCGGAAAGTGCGACTACCCGCACGCCAAGTCCCAACTGGACGCCGCCTTGCAGGCCATGGCCCAGCACCACGGCAAGGTCGCCTACGTCACCCTCAGCGTGGGCGCCGACGACATCCTGCTCAACTGCGTCAGCCCGGCCGGCACCCTCGACGCGGCATGCCTGAACGGCGCGAGCCAGACCATGGTGAAGAACCTCGCCCAGATCGCGGGCACGCTCCGCAAGGCGGGCGCGAACAACACCCAGTTCGTGGGCTCGACGTACCACAACCCGTTCCTGGGGGCCTGGCTGCAGGGCGCCGCGGGGCAGCAGGCCGCCAAGGAGTCGGCACCCCTGGTCAAGGCCGCCAACACCGGGATCGCCCAGGTGTACAAGTCCACCGGCTTCAAGGTGGCGGACGTGGCCGGGGCGTTCTCCTCGGACGACTTCACCACCCAGGTGAACGTGCCCGGCGCGGGCGAGGTGCCGGCGAACGTGGCCAAGATCTGTCAGCTGACGTGGGCGTGCACGAAGAAGGACCCCCACCCCAACGCCGACGGCCACAAGGTGATCGCAGGCGCCTTCGCGGCCGTGCTCGCCAAGAACGACGCGCCCGCGCCCGGTGCGTCCCCGACCCCCAGCGGGTCGACCACGCCCGCGCCCGGCAAGGGCACGGGGGCGAACCACCCGACCACGAACGGAGGTCTCGCCGAGACCGGCGCGTCGAGCAGCACTCCCGTCGTCGCGGGTGCCGGTGTCGCGGTCGTGGTGGCCGGTACCGCCGCGGTGTACTTCGCGCGCAGGCGCCGTGTGAGCCAGGAGAGCTGACGGACAGCCAGTAGATCCAGCAAGGCGGCAGGCCGCTCGCGGTATCGCGGGCGGCCTGCCCGGCTCGGCTACGGACGGCCTGGCGACCGGCTTGGTGGCCACTGGTACCACCCTGGTGGCGCGCCGACGTGAATCGTCACGGCGCCCCGACTCGGACACAGTGCCCGGTCCGCGGTCGTGACACGTACCGGACTGAGCCGGAGACACGGATCGCGCCGACAGCCTGGAACCTCTGTGGAACCTCCGAGGTCAACCACCAGCGACCAACAACGAGCCTTGTCACGTCCTGTTACGCCTTGTTACCGAATGCGGACAGACCCGGGTGAACGGCGCTCGCCGGGGCGTCATCTCATGGGGTGCAGCCAAACAGCCATGACCATGGGGGAGCTTTCATCATGACCACGCACCGTACGCGCCGTACCGCCCGTTCCGCCGCCCTGGCCGCCGTCACCGCCGCGCTGGCGCTGGGCCTGACCGCCTGTGGCGGCGCCGACGGCGGCTCGAAGGCGGCGGGCGGCGACCATGCCGCTGCCACCGGGCAGAGCGGGTCCGCGTCCAGCGGGGACGGCAAGGGCAGCGCGGAGCAGGCCACCAGCGCCGGCAACACCAAGAAGGGGGCCCGTCCGGCGACCGCCTCGGGCGGGACGGGCGAGGCCGCGGGCAAGGGCACGACGGCCGGCGCCCAGCAGTGCCGCGGAGACGAGATGCTGGTCACCGCGGTACACCGGTTCGCCGGTCAGCAGGGCGACCACCTGCTGGTCACCGCGTCGAACGAGGGCACCAAGCCCTGCTGGGTCATCTCGTACCCGGCCGTGAAGCTCGACGGGAACGTCGACAGTGCCGCACTGCCGCACTCGAAGAAGGACAACCCGGGCGGCGACAAGCGCATCACGCTCCAGCCCGGAGGCAAGGCGTACAGCGCGGTGAACCTCTTCGACTACGGCTCGAAGCACCACACGGCGCAGTCGTTCGCCATCGCGCTGCGCGGCGCGGACGGTCACACCGGCCCCTTCTACTCCGTCGACAGCAAGGGCCAGAAGCCGCAGTTCAGCTGGAACGAGGCCGACGTGCTGAACTGGAGCACCAGGAAGCCGTACGACTTCTGACGGAGCGTCGGCGGGGGCGCGTCGCCGGTGTCTCAGCCGCCCGGCTCCGGCCCCCACCGCTCCGGCCCCGCCCCCCGCCACTCGATCCACGGTGACGTCGCCACGTCCGCCGGGTCGATCTCCAGCCCGGCCCGGCGGAGGAACTCCGCGACATCGGCCACGTTGTGCGCCAGCCCGAGGATCTCACCGTCCACGCGCACGCGTCGGCCGCCCGTGGGTGACGGTGGATGGACGATCACGCGAATCGGTCCGGACATGTCTTCAGGATCATCCGGTATGTGCGTGCCTGCATTCCAGCCCGTCATCGAGGAAGCCGCTCACTGCCGGGCGCATCCGGTCGTCCCAGGTCACGGAGTTCCCACCAGGCCGCGGGGCTGGGGCGTCGCTGCTGCCAATAGGGGTGGAAGTACAGCTGGGCCGACAGCCGGTGCAGGCGCCGGCGCAGCTCGGTACGGCCGGGCTGCTCGGCGAGCCGGCGGTAGGTGGCACGCCAGTCCTGCTGGGCCCGGGCGAGGTCGTCGGGAAACGGTCGCATGGCCGAATTCAAGCATGTGTTCGATTTTGGAGGCCACTGCATGTCGGGGTGTCGGTCGGATGTCGGCGACCGCCAGGGGCTGTCGGGCGGATGTAGGCGGCCCGTCGGCGGCGGCTGACACCTTCCAGGGACGGGGCCGGCCGGAGCTCGCCGGGCGGCCCGATCCCTGAGGAGTCACCATGAACACACCCGTCACGATCATCGGCGCCGGACTCGGCGGACTCACCCTCGCCCGCGTTCTGCACGTCCACGGCATCCCGGCCACCGTCTACGAGGCGGAGGCCTCCGCGTCGGCGCGCGCACAGGGCGGGATGCTCGACATCCACGACTACAACGGGCAGCTCGCCCTCAAGGCGGCCGGCCTGATGGACGAGTTCCGCGCCATCGTCCTGGAGGGCCGCGAGGCGATGCGGGTCCTCGACCCGGACGGGACCGTCCTGCTCGACAAGGCCGACGACGGCAACGGCGGACGCCCCGAGGCGATGCGCGGTGAACTGCGGCGGATACTGATCGACTCGCTCCCGGCGGGCACCGTCCGGTGGGGCCACAAGGTCAGCGGCACACGTGCCCTCGGTGACGGCCGCCATGAGGTGGTCTTCGCCGACGGCACCACGCTCCTCACGAGCCTGCTGGTCGGTGCGGACGGCGCCTGGTCACGGGTCCGGCCACTGCTCTCCGACGCCACACCCGCGTACACCGGCACGTCGTTCGTCGAGACCTATCTGCACGAGGCCGACATCCGGCACCCCGCCGCCGCGAAGGCGGTCGGCGGCGGGCTGATGATCGCGCCCTCGCCGGGCAGGGAGATCTTCGCCCACCGGGAGAGCGGCGACACCCTGCACATGTACGTGGGGCTGTTCAAGCCGCTGGACTGGTTCGCCGCCATCGACTTCACCGATGCCGAAGCGGCGACCGCGCGGATCGCGGCGGAGTTCGAGGGCTGGGCGCCGGAACTCACCGGGCTGATCACCGACAGCGACACCGCGCCGGTGCTGCGTTCCCTGCACGCCCTGCCCACCCGGCACCGGTGGGACCGGGTGCCGGGCGTGACCCTGCTCGGCGACGCCGCCCACCTCCAGGCCCCCAACGGGGAAGGCGCCAACCTCGCCATGCTCGACGGCGCCGAACTCGGCGAAGCCATCGCCGCGCACCGGGACGACACCGAGGCCGCCCTCGCCGAGTACGAGCAGGCCATGTTCCCCCGTAGCGCCGAGGCCGCCACTTTCGAAGGCGCGGAGATGCCCGCGATCGACTCCGAGGCCAACACCGCCCGCGGCCTGATCGACATGTTCACCGAGAAGGCGGAATGAGCCGCACTTTCTGCTGGTGCCGGCTGCTTCTCCCCGCTGTTCCGGCCCCCTGCCCGCGTACTCCCGCAGGCAGGGGGCCGACCGCAGCCGACGGACCGACTCAGACCGACCGCAGCCGACGGACCGCCTCAGACCGACCGCAGCCGACGGACCGCCTCAGACCGACAGCGGCACCGCGTGCACCTCGTCCGCCTTGTGACCCGACCGCTCGTGGATGCGCTGGACCGCCTCCGCCGAGGGGGCCTCCGAGAGGCAGTAGACCGTGCCGGACTCGGGGTCCGCCCAGGCCTGCTGGAAATGCACGCCCTCGTCCTTCTCTATGGCGAGGTCGGCCTGGTGGGCCTGTTGCAGCTGGTCGGCCGTGATGCCCTTCATCCCGTGGTGTACGTCCATGAACTGCGCCATGGCATCGCACCTCCTTCCGACGCCGACTTCTTCGCTTCCCTGCTTCCATGCTGCGCTCGTACGGGCTCCGGGGCGACCCACGACGAAGGGCCCCGGCACGGTCACCGGGGCCCTTCACCGTCGTACGAGTCGTACGAAATCAACCGGAGCGGTCAGCCGCACTGACAGGGATTGCCCGACTGGCACCCGCAGCCGCAGCCCGAGCCGCAGCCGCACGCGCCGAAGAGCGGGAGGCTCTTGATCTCGGCGGGCTGGTCCGTCTCGCGCTCCTGCGTGGGGTCGGGCGTGGTGGGGGCTTCGGCCATGGGTCCTCCTGGAGGCCTAGAGGCTGGTGCCTGTGCTCATTGCATGCCCGCTCGGCTGGGCGCATCAACGGCGCACGGTGGCGCCCACACGCCCCGCCCTCAGGGTTTACGCCCCTCGGCATCCCTTGGCCTGACGCCCCCCGGGGCCCCTGGGCCCTACGCTCCGTCGCCCCCGGGGGCCCCTGGGACCCTATGCTCCGTCGCCCCCGGACACCGGCTGGATCTCCGGCTGGACGTCTCCCTGCAGCTCGTCCGCGTGCTCACCCGTCACCAGGAACACCACGCGCTTGGCGACGGCCACCGCGTGGTCCGCGTACCGCTCGTAGTAGCGGCCGAGGAGGGTGACGTCCACCGCCGTCTCGATGCCGTGCTGCCAGCGGTCGTCCAGCAGGTGCTGGAAGAGGGTGCGGTGCAGCAGGTCCATCTCGTCGTCGTCCTGCTCCAGCTGCATCGCCAGGTCGACGTCCTTGGTGATGATCACCTCGGCCGCCTTGGCCATCAGGCGCTGCGCGAGCTGGCCCATCTCCAGGATGGTCGCGTGCAGGTCGTGCGGGATCGCGCGCTCCGGGAAGCGGAGGCGGGCCAGCTTCGCGACGTGCTGCGCCAGGTCGCCCGAACGCTCCAGGTCGGCCGACATACGGAGCGAGGTGACGACGATACGGAGATCCGTGGCCACCGGCTGCTGGCGGGCCAGCAGGGCTATCGCCCGGGCCTCCAGGTCGTGCTGCAGCTCGTCGACCTTCTTGTCGCCCTCGATGACGCTCTCGGCCAGCTTGAGGTCGGAGTCGAGGATGGCGGTCGTGGCGCGCCCGATCGCCGACCCGACCAGCCGGGCCATCTCCACCAGACCGTCGCCGATCGAATCCAGTTCCTCGTGGTACGCGTCCCGCATCAGGGGTCCCTCTCTTACGTGTCCTTCGGGGCTGCCGGGGCAGGGGCTCGTAGGTCCGTCGGCCGAAAACCGGCAGTTCAAAAACGGCGCTTCGCACCCCACGCTCCCACGTTCCGGCCCGCACGCGTCCGTTTCCGGCATCCCAAATGAACCATCACTGGCTCCAAGGTGAACTCTGGGCGACGAGTGTTCGAGCTCGCACCTCGACGGCTGTGGGGATGTCGTACCCCATGCCTAACCTGTTTGCATGGACGTGAACGCGGCGGTCGCCGCAGCGGCAGCGATCGCCGGGGTGCTCACCGGCGTGATCGCCATGCTGGCGTTCCGCTGGAGCGAGCGGGAGCAGAAGCGCCCCACCCGCACCTCCCTGCACACGGACCCGGTACTTCCGCCGGGCGTGGACACCGTCCTGTCCGTGCTCCGCTCCTCGGCCGTCGTCCTCGACGAGGCCGACGCGGTCGTCAAGGCCAGCTCCGCGGCGTACGCCCTGGGCCTGGTCCGCGGCGGCAGGCTCTCCGTGGAACCGATGCTCCAGATGGCCCGGGACACACGGCGGGACGGGGAGATACGCCAGGTGGAGCTGGATCTGCCGCGGCGGGGCACAGGACGGGGCGGCGACGCGCTCGCCGTCTCCGCCCGCGTGGCCCCGCTCGGCTCCCGGCTGGTGCTCCTGCTGGTGGAGGACCTCACCGAGGCCCGCCGCATCGAGGCGGTACGGCGCGACTTCGTCGCGAACGTGAGCCATGAGCTGAAGACCCCCGTCGGCGCTCTCTCCCTCCTCTCCGAAGCCGTCATGGACGCCTCGGACGACCCGGAGGCCGTGCAGCGCTTCGCCGGCCGGATGCAGATCGAGGCCACCCGGCTCACCAGCCTGGTGCAGGAGCTCATCGACCTGTCCCGGGTGCAGAACGACGACCCCCTCGAGGACGCCGAACCCGTCCGCGTGGACGAACTGGTCGCCGAGGCCATCGACCGCTGCCGCCACCAGGCAGGCGCCAAGCAGATCACCATGGCCGCCGGCGGCACCGCCGACCTGCACGTCTGGGGGAACCGGGGTCAGCTGGCCGCCGCCCTGGGCAACCTTGTCGAGAACGCCGTCAACTACTCGCCTGCCCGCACCCGTGTGGGCATAGCGGCTCGCCGGGTGACCGCGCCCGGCGGTGAGCACATCGAGGTCGCCGTGACCGATCAGGGCATCGGCATCTCCGAAAAGGACAAGGAGCGCATCTTCGAGCGCTTCTACCGCGTCGACCCCGCCCGCTCCCGTGCCACCGGCGGTACGGGCCTGGGGCTGGCGATCGTCAAGCACGTGGCCGCCTCGCACGGCGGGGAGGTCACGGTGTGGAGCTCCGAGGGTCAGGGCTCCACGTTCACCCTGAGGCTGCCGGAGGCGGGGGCTGCCCGCGACCGCGCGAACCAACACCCAGACCCGGACGATCTCGACGACGAGGCCGACCGACAACCCCCGCAGTCATCCCCGTACGAACCGCTTCCCGCCCCGGAGGTCCTTCCGTGACCCGAGTGCTTGTCGTCGAGGACGAGGAGTCCTTCTCCGACGCCCTGTCGTACATGCTCCGCAAGGAGGGCTTCGAGGTCGCAGTGGCGACCACGGGCCCCGACGGACTCGACGAGTTCGAGCGCAACGGCGCCGACCTCGTCCTCCTCGACCTGATGCTGCCCGGCCTGCCCGGCACCGAGGTCTGCCGCCAGCTGCGCGGTCGCTCCAACGTCCCCGTCATCATGGTGACCGCCAAGGACAGCGAGATCGACAAGGTCGTCGGCCTGGAAATAGGAGCCGATGACTATGTCACCAAGCCGTTCTCCTCGCGTGAGCTGGTCGCCCGCATCCGCGCCGTCCTGCGCCGCCGCGGCGAGCCCGAGGAGGTCACCCCGGCCGCCCTGGAGGCCGGCCCGGTCCGTATGGACGTGGACCGCCATGTGGTCACGGTCTCCGGCTCCAAGGTCGACCTGCCCCTCAAGGAGTTCGACCTGCTGGAGATGCTCCTGCGCAACGCCGGCCGCGTACTGACCCGTATGCAGCTCATCGACCGCGTCTGGGGCGCCGACTACGTCGGCGACACCAAGACCCTCGACGTCCACGTCAAGCGACTGCGCGCGAAGATCGAACCGGACCCGGGCGCGCCGCGGTACCTGGTGACGGTCCGCGGGCTCGGGTACAAGTTCGAGCCGTAGGCCGACCAGCGGGCCTTACGACGAAGGGCGGGACCTCCTGGAGAGGTCCCGCCCTTCGTCGTAAGGGTGCTTCAGTGGCCGGCGGCCGGCTTCGACGCCGACGCACTCGCGGAGGCCGCGTCGGTCGGGGTGGCCGAAGTGGCCGGCTTCGAGGCCGAGGTGGACGGGTTCGGGGACGCCGTCGTGCCCTTGGTCGGCGTGGGGCTGGTGCTGGGGGCGCCCGTCGGAACCTCGCTCGGACCCCACTTCGTGAAGTAGCTGTCGGAGGGGACCACGAAGCCGCGCAGGGTCACCGCGCCGGTCTGGCTGAAGGTGAAGGTGATCTGCTGCGCGTTGCCGTCCTGGACGGCCTCGCGGCTGCTGGGCAGGGATGCGGACGCGTTGCCCTTGCCGCCGATCACGAGAGAGCCGTGGGCCGGGACGGTCAGCGGGCCCCTGCCCTTGGCGGGCTTGAGCTCGGCGGTCTTGCCGGTGCCGGGCAGCGTGATGGAGTCCAGCGTCTGCGCGGTACCACCGTTGTTGAAGAGGGTCGCGGCGATCGCGGCGGGACCCGTCGACTGCAGGTCGGGCTGCGTGATGATCAGGACGTTCTGGACCTTGAGGTTCCCGACCTGGGCCGCCGCGTTGTCCGGCTTGACCTGCAGCGTCTGGGCGTCGCCGCCCGCGCCGCACGCGGCGAGCGAGGCGATCGAGAACGCGATGGCGGCCGCGGCGAGGGCGCCGCGTCGAAGGCTGCTGCTCACGGCGGCGGCAACTCCTTGACTTGAGCGTGGCGACCGATAAAGCCGCCCTAAGTGTCTGTCAGCGGCCTTAGGTTACCGAGCCGTTCCCGGGTCGCCGCACCCGACCCTCCCTCTGGCCCCGGCATGGCTCACCAGGGAGTAGTCCACAGGGGGTAGCCCACGCCCGTCCGTCATTCACATAAGTCGCTCCGGCATACCCCGTCCGGCGGGGCGCAAAATCTCCGTGAAGGAATGCGCGGCGGCCCTCGGAATTGATCACGCCGCCGAACAACAGGCCACGTAGGCAGGTGCCTGTGATCAATTCCGGAATCGACGCGGAAGCGACTCCTGACGCCGAACGGAGTAGCGGAAGTCGCACACTTGGAACCGGACATATGTGGATGTTCGTCCCCTTGGAGGAGCCTCCGGATGTGTGTAACGTACGCGTTTCACCTCCCCCGGAGAGCCGCTCCGACCTGCGAATACCTTCTTCCGATCGGGCCGCGCAGCACGTTCCTGTTGCAGTTGTCAAGCCCCGAGATATGCCCTGACCTGCGAAAACGCCATTCAGAACCCGCGGTTTCCGTGTTACCCTGGATAGCCACGGAAGGGGTACCTGTCACATGACGTTCAAGGTTGGCGACACCGTGGTCTATCCCCATCACGGGGCCGCGCTGATCGAGGCCATCGAAACTCGCCAGATCAAAGGCGTGGACAAGACCTACTTGGTGCTGAAGGTCGCCCAGGGTGACCTGACGGTACGTGTGCCAGCGGACAATGCGGAGTTCGTCGGCGTACGTGATGTGGTCGGTCAGGACGGGCTGGACCGGGTCTTCGAGGTGCTGCGCGCGCCGTATGCCGAGGAGCCCACGAACTGGTCGCGTCGATACAAGGCAAATCTGGAGAAGCTCGCCTCCGGCGATGTCATCAAGGTCGCGGAAGTGGTGCGTGACCTGTGGCGTCGTGAGCGTGAGCGCGGACTGTCCGCGGGTGAGAAGCGGATGCTCGCCAAGGCCCGCCAGATCCTGGTGAGCGAACTCGCCCTCGCGGAGAACACGAACGAGGACAAGGCCGAGGCGCTGCTCGACGAGGTCCTCGCGTCCTGAACCTGACAGCAGGCGCAAGCCCGCTTCAGCACTCAGTACATTGAAATGCCGCGGTGCCCGATGACTTTTTTCTGTCGCCGGGCGCTGCGGCATGTTCATACCCAGGCACGCCTTTGCGTACGTCGTCACTGTCGGGGAGGTTCCCCCGAGATACTTGGCGTGCCGGGCCCGGGCAGCTGGCTCGACCGGTGTCACGGAAGGGTCCGGTCAAGGCGTCGCGCCCGGCACTTCCCAGGCCATACCCACGCAAGGCCAGCACACAAACCTGACAGGAACCGATGTCTGACGATTCGCGCCCTTCGCCCGCCGGAACCCGCACGGCGGCGGTGATTCCGGCCGCCGGACGGGGCGTACGCCTAGGTCCGGGCGCCCCCAAGGCGCTCCGCGCGCTGGGCGGCACCCCCATGCTCATCCATGCGGTGCGGGCGATGGCCGCGTCCCGCGCGGTCTCGCTGGTCGTCGTCGTGGCACCGCCCGACGGCGCGCCCGAGGTCAAGTCGCTGCTCGACGCGCACGCACTGCCCGAGCGGACCGACTTCGTCGTCGTCCCGGGCGGCGACTCGCGCCAGGAGTCCGTGAGACTCGGCCTCGACGCCCTGCCCCCCGACTACGACATCGTGCTGGTGCACGACGCGGCACGGCCGCTGGTGCCGGTGGACACGGTCGACGCGGTGATCGAGGCGGTACGGGAGGGAGCGCCGGCCGTCGTGCCCGCGCTGCCCCTCGCCGACACCGTCAAGGAGGTCGAGCCGGCCGCGGCGCCGGGCGAGCCGGAGCCGGTGGTGGCCACCCCGGAGCGGTCCCGCCTGCGTGCCGTGCAGACCCCCCAGGGCTTCGAACGGGCCGCCCTCGTCCAGGCCCACGAGACCGTGACCGACGACGTCACCGACGACGCCAGCATGATCGAGCAGCTGGGCCTGCGGGTCGTGGTCGTACCCGGCCACGAGGAGGCCTTCAAGGTCACGCGCCCGCTGGACCTGGTCCTGGCGGAGGCGGTCCTGGCCCGCAGGAGGCTGAACGATGGCTTCTGACTCCTTTGGCGGGCTGCTGCCCCAGGTCGGCATCGGCACCGACATCCACGCCTTCGAGGAGGGTCGCGAGCTGTGGTGCGCGGGCCTGAGGTGGGAGGGCGAGGGCCCCGGCCTGGCCGGCCACTCCGACGCGGACGTCGTCGCGCACGCGGCGTGCAACGCGCTCTTCTCCGCCGCCGGCCTCGGCGACCTGGGGCAGCACTTCGGCACCGGCCGCCCCGAGTGGTCGGGCGCGTCCGGCGTCACCCTCCTCACGGAGGCCGCCCGCATCGTCCGCGAGTCGGGCTTCCGCATCGGCAACATCGCCGTCCAGGTGGTGGGCCCCCGCCCGAAGATCGGCAAACGCCGCGACGAGGCCCAGAAGCTCCTGTCGGAGGCGGCGGGAGCGCCGGTGTCGGTGTCGGGCGCGACGACGGACGGCCTCGGCTTCCCGGGCAGAGAAGAGGGCTTGATGGCGATCGCGACGGCACTGGTGGTGCGGGCTGCCGGCCCGTCCGGCGTCTGAGGACGAGGCCGTTCGGGCCGAAAGCGGGGGTCGGGGGGCCCAGCCCCCAGTCCACGGCAGCCACGACGACACCTTTTGAGGGGAAGGTCGCTGGGCACTACCCTGCGCCCACTACCCTGGAGTGGTGACCATTCGCCTGTACGACACCAACGCCCGGCAGATCCGTGACTTCGTCCCGCTCACAGCGGGCTGTGTCTCGATCTACCTCTGTGGTGCCACCGTGCAGGCGGCCCCGCACATCGGGCACATCCGCTCGGGCCTCAACTTCGACATCATGCGCCGCTGGTTCGAGTACCGCGGCTACGACGTGACGTTCATCAGGAACGTCACGGACATCGACGACAAGATCATCGCGAAGGCGGCCGAGCGGAACCGCCCGTGGTGGTCGATCGGCTACGACAACGAGCGGGCGTTCAACGACGGTTACACCGCGCTGGGCTGCCTCCCGCCGACGTACGAGCCGCGGGCGACCGGCCATGTGACCGAGATGGTCGAGATGATGCAGGGCCTCATCGAGCGCGGCCACGCGTACGAGGCCGAGGGCAACGTCTACTTCGACGTGCGCTCCTTCCCGGGCTACCTGGAGCTGTCGCGGCAGGAACTCGACAACCTCCAGCAGCCCTCGGGTGTCGGCGAGACCGGCAAGCGCGACCCGCGCGACTTCGCCATGTGGAAGTCCGCCAAGCCGGGCGAGCCGACCTGGGCGACGCCGTGGGGCCGCGGCCGTCCCGGCTGGCACCTGGAGTGCTCGGCGATGGCGCACAAGTACCTGGGCACCGCCTTCGACATCCACGGCGGCGGCCTCGACCTGATCTTCCCGCACCACGAGAACGAGATCGCCCAGGCCAAGGCCTACGGCGACGACTTCGCGCGGTACTGGGTGCACAACGCCTGGGTGACCATGGCGGGCGACAAGATGTCGAAGTCGCTGGGCAACAGCGTGCTCGTGAGCGAGATGGTCAAGACCTGGCGGCCGATCGTGCTGCGCTACTACCTCGGCACCCCGCACTACCGCTCGATGATCGAGTACAGCGAGGAGTCGCTGCGCGAGGCCGAGTCGGCGTTCGCGCGCATCGAGGGCTTCATCCAGCGTGTCGTCGAGAAGGCCGGGGGAGCCGTCGAACCGGCCACCGACGTCCCGCCCGCCTTCGCCGAGGCGATGGACGACGACCTGGGTGTGCCACAGGCCCTCGCCATCGTGCACACCACGGTCCGGCAGGGGAACTCCGCCCTCGCCGCCGACGACAAGGAAGCCGCCGTGGCCCGCCTCGCCGAGGTGCGCGCCATGCTCGGCGTCCTCGGCCTCGACCCCCTCGACCCGCACTGGGTCGGCGAGACCGACCGCGGCGAGGATCTGCACGGCGTGGTCGACAGCCTCGTACGCCTGGTCCTCGACCAGCGTGAGGCGGCCCGCGGCCGCAAGGACTGGGCCACCGCGGACGCCATCCGCGACCAGCTGGGCCAGTCGGGTCTGGCCATCGAGGACGGCCCGCAGGGGCCGCGCTGGAGCCTCGGCCCGCGCTGAGCCCAGCAGCTGATCAGAAGATCGATTGTGCCGCCCGGCCGTCCGGGCGGCACACTTCACAGACGTACGAACGCACACTTCACCTTTTGAGAGCAGACAGGTAGGTCATGGCAGCCAACAACCGCCGCATGTCCGGCAAGAAGGGCGCGCAGGTCGGCAGTGGCGGCCAGCGGCGCAAGGGCCTGGAGGGCAAGGGCCCGACCCCGCCCGCCGAGATGCGCAAGAAGCACAAGGCGAACCGCATCGCGAACGCCAAGGCGAAGCAGGCGGCGCGTCGTCCGGCGCCGCGCGGCCGCGGCGGCAAGTCGTCGTCCGAACTGGTCGTCGGCCGCAACCCGGTGGTCGAGGCGCTGCGCGAGGGCGTGCCGGCCTCGACGCTCTACGTCCAGCAGTTCATCGACAACGACGAGCGCGTCCGCGAGGCCCTCCAGCTCGCGGCCGAGCGCGGCGGGATCAACCTCATGGAGGCGCCCCGCCCCGAGCTCGACCGCATGACCAACGGCCTCAACCACCAGGGCCTCGTCCTCCAGGTCCCGCCGTACGAGTACGCCCACCCCGAGGACCTGGCGAGCGCCGCCTACGACGACGGCGAGGACCCGCTGATCGTCGCCCTCGACGGCGTGACCGACCCGCGCAACCTCGGCGCCGTCGTCCGCTCCGTCTCCGCCTTCGGCGGCCACGGCGTCGTCGTCCCCGAGCGGCGTGCGGCCGGCATGACCGCCGGCGCCTGGAAGACGTCCGCCGGCACCGCGGCGCGTACTCCCGTCGCCCGCGCCACCAACCTGACGCGCGCCCTGGAGGGGTACAAGAAGCAGGGCATCGTGGTCGTCGGCCTCGCCGCCGACGGCGAGCACGAGATCGGCGACCTGGAAGCCCTGCAGGGCCCCGTCGTGATCGTGGTCGGCAGCGAGGGCAAGGGCCTGTCCCGGCTCGTCGGCGAGACGTGCGACTTCCGGGTGCGGATTCCGATGCCGGGTGGTGCCGAGTCGTTGAACGCCGGTGTGGCTGCGGGGGTTGTCCTGTATGAGGCGGCTCGTCGGAGGGCCTGACCGCGGTCGGCGTGGGCAGGCGGAGCCGGCCGGTCGGAGGCCGGCGCGGCCGCTCGATGCCGCGCCGGTTGCGAGGGTGGCGGTCGGTAAAGGTCGTGCCTTACGAGGCGGCACGGCGGCGCGACTGAACATGCGTCCGTATCGACACTCGTACGGGTCAATCTGGGCGTCCCGGTCAACGTTGACGCGATCCGGACACATCCGGCGGGTCAAAGCAGTGTCCTAACCACACGTCACTCGGTTAGATGAGTGTGGACACCAGAACACCCCGCACACCCACGGGGGACGGCCCGTCGGGATTCGATGACGCTCCCGCGCTGAGCATGGTGAAGGTGCCGAGCGATCCCGCGCAGGTCATCGTCAATCATGCGAGCTTCCGTGTGCAGCTCGGCGCCTCGGCCCGCACCCGATCGCCGCGGATCGCACGGCACTTGACCGCCTCCCAGGACGCCGCCCGCACGCCCGTCGCCGGTACCGCCGCGGGCAGAGCGGGCGCGGGCGCCCGCCGCCGGCCCGTCGTCTGGAGTGGCAGGTCGGCCCCCGACGACACCGGCGCGCACCGTCTGCTCCAGGCCGTCCGCGGCGGCAGCGTCCGGCACGGTGACGACCCGTCCGTCGACGCGGGAGCCACCCAGGTCATCCCGCGCGTGGAGGTCGGCGGCTACGACGAGGCCTACGACGAGCTGGAACAGACCGTCGAGACCCCGATCGTCGGCGCCCAGCGCGGCCGCCCCGTCGACGACGTCGTCGGCACCCGCTTCCTCCCCAACATGCGCACCCCCGGCAGCGCATACGACGAGGAACACGCCTACGGCGCCCAGGAGTTCGAGGACTTCGACGAGACGGACGAGTTCGACGACTCCGGCGAGTTCGACGAGTTCGACGAGGCGGACGACAGCGACCGGCCCGCCAAGCGCCACGGCGTCGACCCGGCCCGGCACGCCTACTACCCGGGCCGCCGCATGAACCTCGGCGTCGTCCTGCTCCCCCTGCGCATCTTCCTCGGCTTCATCTCCATCTACGCCGGCATGGGCAAGCTCTGCGACCCCGTCTACTTCGACGGCGGCAAACGCGGCTCCATGGTCAAGTGGCTCAACACCCTGCACCCCTGGGAAGTCGCCGAGCCGCTGCGCCAGTTCGCCCTCCAGCACCCTGTCGGCTCCGGCCTCGTCATCGCCTTCGCACAGGTCGTCGTGGGCGTCCTGACGGTCCTGGGCTGCTGGCAGCGCGTGGCCGCCGTCTTCGGCGCCCTGCTCTCCGCCGCGCTGATCGTCACGGTCAGCTGGAAGACCGTTCCCGCCTACGACGCCCCCGACATCATCTACCTCGCCGCCTGGTCCCCGCTGATCATCGCCGGCGCCCCGGTCTACTCCATCGACGGCCGCCTCGCCGGCAGCGCCTGGCGGCGCCTGGGCCCCTGCTCCGACATCTGGGACCTGCGCGCCTACGTCCTGCGCCGCGGCGCCCTCATCACGGCGATCGTGACCGGTCTCACCCTGCTCGTCGGCTCGCTGCTCGGCGGCGCAGTACGCGACGCCGACCGCGTGATCGTCCCCGGGCCCGGCGAGGCCCCGCGCAACGAACTGCCGGGATCCCCGCTCCCGCAGGAGCCGCACAAGCGGAACAGCCAGTCGCCCTCGGCGTCGAACGCCCCCACCCATGGCGCCACCGCCGGTTCCACGCCTTCCGGCGCGGCGACCACGCCGGGCGCCACCGCGACCGGCGGCACGCCCAGCCACACCCAGGGCACCGCGGGCCACACCCCGCACCAGCAGTCCTCGCCGTCCGGCGGCGCCCCCAGCACCAGCTCCGGCCCCACCTCCGGCGGCGGAGACGGCGGCACCGGCTCCTCAGGCTCGTCCTCCGGCGACCAGGGCCTGGTGGGCGGCCTGCTGGGCTGACCGAACCGGTGGGCACCGGGTCCATACAAAGGGGCCCCGCACGAAAACGTGCGGGGCCTCTTTGGCGTACGGGACCGGAGCGGCCTTTATAAGGGGCGCGGGGAACGCCGCGACGAGCCCCCACTCACCCGCGGACGCAAAACAACCTTCGGGGCCGGGCCCTCACCGCCCCAGAGCGGCCAGCTCCTTCGCCGCCTCGGTCAGATCCTTCGCCGTGTCGATGGCGCGCCAGTACGCCCCCTGCGGGATCGTGAACCCGGCCAGCCGCCGCTCACGGGCCAGATGAGGGAACGTCGTACGCTCGTGATCGCCGCGTTCCGGCAGCAGTCCGGCGAACTCGGACGAGAAGACGTAGACACCCGCGTTGATCTCGAACGTCGACGGCGGCGCCTCGATGAAGTCCGTGATGTGCCCGAAGCCGTCCGTCTTCACCGCGCCCCAGGGGATGCGGGGGCGGGCCAGGGCCAGCGTCGCGACCGCGTCGCGCTCCGTGTGGAAGTCCGCCATGTCGCGCAGCGAGAAGCGGGTCCAGATGTCGCCGTTGGTGGCGTACCAGGGCCGGTCCGGGTGCGGGAGGTGGGCGGCGGCGTACTTCAGTCCGCCACCGCGCCCGAGCGGCTCCGTCTCGACGACCGTCGTCACCCGCACCGGCAGGTCGGCCGTCTTCAGCCAGTCCTGCAGCACCTCGGCGAGATGGCCGCAGCTGATCACCACGTCCGTCACGCCCTCCTCGGCCAGCCAGACAAGCTGATGGCCGATGATCGGAGTCCCCGTACCGGGGATCTCGACCATCGGCTTGGGCCGGTCGTCGGTGTAGGGACGCAGCCGGGAGCCCTGGCCACCGGCCAGGATGACGGCTTGAACGGGGCGGGACGCGGCGTTCGGATCGCTCATGCCCGAACTGTACGGCGCGTCCCACCCGGGTCCGGAGTCGGCAACCGTTCCTTAATCAGCCGTTACCCTCCTCCGAACTGTCCGTGGTGTCCGCGCCGGAGGAGGGACGGGTCCGGGGTCAGGTGAGCGCGCCCGCGACGCCCGAGGCGAAGGACGTGTCGCAGACCGGGCGGGCATAGGACTGGGCGCGCGTGGGGCCGTACATGCGGACCGCGGCGCGGCCCAGGGACCGGGCGATGGACACGCAGTGCTTGGCGAGCGACGGGCGCTCGTTCACGGCCTGCTGGAGGTGGGTGAGGACCGTGCCCGGGTCCTCCTGCTGGAGCTCGCCCAGGAGCTTGTCGCGCAGCACGTCCTGCGGGGCGCGGTGGGCGGCCCTGGCGTCCGAGGTGATGTCGGACGCGTCCGAGGCGGTGAGGACCGAGTTCGAGGGGTTTCCCGTCCAGTTGACTCGGGTGACCGCGAGGGTCCCGGAAAGCACCAGGACGACCGGCAGGACAAGGGCGAGCGTGCGGCCGATCCGGCGGGCGGGGCCCCGGCCGCTTCGCGTCTGTTGGTTAGTGGAGTGCTTCACGCGAGTGAGAGTAGCGCCAGGTGATGATTTGGCGACATTTAGTAATCAGTTCGGGTGACGAAGGGCCGTCTCGAACCGGGTGCGAAGTTGACGCACGCTGCTCGAAATGACCGGTGTGCCGGGGTAAATGTCGACAACGAGAAAGGCCCCGCAGGGGTCTGCGGGGCCTTTCTTCGTCAACCTGGGTGAATTACCCGGGATGGGCGTTTCGGGAGTTGCCGGTCGGCCGAGTGGCCTCAGTCGGTGAGACGCTCACCCGTGGAGGTCGAGAACACGTGGGTCTCGCCCGGACGCGGCACCACGTGCAGCGTGGAGCCCTTCTCCGGCACCCGGCGGCCCTCGACACGGACGACGAGGTCCTTGGTCTCGCCGCCGACCTCGGCGGTGCCGTAGACGTAGCCGTCGGCGCCGAGCTCCTCGACGACGTTCACGGAGACCGCGAGACCGGCCGGCTTGTCCTCGGTGGTCTTGGACAGGGCCGCGGCGGCGCCGCCGTTCTCCTCGACGATGTCGAAGTGCTCGGGACGGACACCGACGGTGACCGTGCGGTCGCCCTTGTCGGAGGCGGCCTTGAGGGCGTCACGGTTGACCGGGACGACACTGTTGCCGAACTTCACACCGCCGTCGGTGATCGGCACCTCGACCAGGTTCATGGCGGGGGAGCCGATGAAGCCGGCGACGAAGAGGTTGGCGGGCTTGTCGTACATGTTGCGCGGCGAGTCGACCTGCTGGAGCAGACCGTCCTTGAGGACCGCCACGCGGTCGCCCATCGTCATGGCCTCGACCTGGTCGTGGGTGACGTAGACGGTGGTGATGCCGAGACGGCGCTGCAGCGACGCGATCTGCGTACGCGTCGACACACGGAGCTTGGCGTCGAGGTTGGACAGCGGCTCGTCCATGAGGAACACCTGCGGCTCACGCACGATGGCGCGGCCCATGGCGACACGCTGGCGCTGACCACCGGAGAGGGCCTTCGGCTTGCGGTCCAGGTACTCGCTCAGGTCCAGGATCTTCGCGGCTTCCTCGACCTTGCTGCGGATCTCCGCCTTGTTGACGCCGGCGATCTTGAGCGCGAAGCCCATGTTGTCGGCGACGGTCATGTGCGGGTACAGCGCGTAGTTCTGGAACACCATGGCGATGTCCCGGTCCTTGGGCGGCAGGTGCGTGACGTCGCGGTCACCGATGCGGATGGCGCCGCCGTTCACGTCCTCGAGCCCCGCGAGCATGCGGAGCGAGGTGGACTTGCCGCAGCCGGACGGACCGACGAGGACGAGGAACTCGCCGTCCCCGACTTCGATCTCCAGACCGTCGACGGCGGGCTTCTCGGTGCCCGGGTAGATCCGGGTCGCCTTGTCGAACGTAACAGTGGCCATGGTGATGGGCCCCCTTCTACCGGCAGGAACGTGCCGGACGATCCGTTGTAGGAAGGTGGTGGTGTAGTCCACGAGGGTGAACTGGCTCAGGACGCTACCTGGCGTTCGCCTGATCTGTCAGTACCCCAGGGGCTGTGAACTTCGCGGAAATTTTCGACAGGGGGCGGCCGGGACCTGGGTACACTGCACGGGCACGCACGCGAAGCTCGTGTGCAGGCCTCCTTAGCTCAGCTGGTCAGAGCGCCGCTCTTGTAAAGCGAAGGTCGTCGGTTCGAATCCGACAGGGGGCTCGCTGAACAGGGGCGGTCCCGCGCGGGGCCGCCCCTGTCCGTGCGTTCACCCGGCAAGCTCGTGCGGTGCGAGTTCGCTGGCGCGCTGCTCGCCGGCCACGGTGAGGATGACGTCCCGCAGCCGCTCGACGTACAGCCGCATGTTCTTGTACGCGATGTCGGTGTCCGGGTAGCGGCAGGTGAACCACAGGCCCTCGTGGAGCCGGTTCAGCCAGATGCACACCTGGTCGCCGTAGGACACCCGCACCAGTCCGTAGGCCGCCAGCTCGTCCCAGCGCTCGGCCCCGGGGATGCCTCGTGCGTCGACGAACGAGACGATCGAGTACAGGTCGGGCGAGGTCGGACGGAAGTCCTCGCCGAGCAGGCGCAGCACGCGGGCGAGGGGCATGCGGGCCAGCGACCTGTTGGCCTGCAGTTCGGCGCGCACGGCGGTCAGGGCGGTGGGGAAGTCGGGTGCCTGGTCGTATGCGACCTCGATCGGGGCGCCGCCGACGTACCAGCCCACGGAGTTGGACCACTTGGACTTCACCCGGGTGTGGAACGGAACGACCGCGCGGTAGACGGGCTGTCCGCCGATCTCGTGCACGATGAGGCTGGTCGCGGCCAGGATGCCGACGAGGCTGCCGCCGAAGGGCCGGCAGTACGACTCGAACGCCGCGGCGGCGTCCGCGTCGACGAGCATCTCGCGCATCAGCTTCTGCCTGGGCAGGTCGCCGCCGGGCTCCAGCCCCAGATCGACGGGGAAGTTGGGCAGCTTTCCGCTGCACCGCCGGATGAAGTCCCGCCAGCGGCCGACGATGGCGTGGGTGCCGTCGATCCGGTCCGCGTCCGCGCGCTCGATCTCGCAGAAGTCGACGTAGCTGCCGACCGGTGACTCCTCGACGGGGCGCCCCTCGGCCGCCGCCGTGTAGAGCTCGTTGATCTCGGCGGGCATGCGCTGGATGGAGTAGGAGTCGACATTGCTGTGGTCGAACGCGATGTACAGGCTCGTGCTGTCGTCCCTGAGGACCGCAGCGTAGAGGAAGTTGGGCCAGCTCAGCGCGCTCGCGGAGGTGTCGAAGCGGTCCTGGAGGTGCTGGACGAGCCGCGTCGCGTCGGTGAAGTCGCCGATGTCCTCGCGCTGGAGGGACACGTCCTCGGTGTCGAGCGTGAAACGGCGCATCTCGTCGCCGTCCCAGCGGAATCCGCTGCGCAGCGTCTCGTGCCGGAGCGTCCAGCTGCGCAGTGCGTCCTGCAGCGCGTCCAGGTCGGCCCTGCCCGGGATGTCGAACGCCGCACCGACCCAGGTCGGCACGAACAGGCCGTCCTCGTGCACCGATCGGGCGGTCCTGATGTGCGACTCCTGGACGTACGCCGGCGGTCGGGGGTCATCCGGAAGGCCCGCCGCCAACGTGACGGTCGCCGGACTGAGCGCCCACTCGACGAGCCGTCCGGGCCGGACTTCGCAACGCTGGATGTCGGTGATTCGCACGGGCGTCTCCTGTCGCAGTTGGAGCCCGAATCGGGCGGACCCGATCAAGGGAATGCCGCGACCGCGAAAGGAGATACCCGGAACATGGGGTGTTCCCACTTTTGAGTGGATTGAGTGATCGGCGGATGTGCGCCAATCGGTCTGCGGGACACCGGTATTCGCCGGTCCGGGCATTTCAACATACGAACAAGTCGCGTTCGAGGAACCGGAGTTCATCCGGTACCGGGGCGAGCTGCCCCAATTCTCGTACGTGGAGAATACGCCCTGCTTCGAACGGACTTTGCGCAAGCCGGAGTTACCGCGCGTCGAGTGGACACGGGATATCCGGCAGTGTGGAATGCCTAGTTGTTACTGCTAGTGTTCATCCAGTCACAGTAGGCAATCTGCCTCGACATCACGGCAATGAAGGACCGAGGGTTTCATGCGCAAGCTTCAACAGGCCATGATCGCAGCAGCAGTGGCGGCTGGCGGTCTCTCCGTCATCGGTGCCGGCGCCGGCACCGCCTACGCCCACGGCCACGGGCACGACGCCAAGCCGAAGGTGACCGAGCACTACCGCCCGTACCAGGAGTGCAGCCCGCAGACGGTGGCTGACGGTGACCTCCCGATCGGCGTTCTCGGTCTCTCCGAGACGTTCGACACCACCTGCGGTCAGTTCAACAACGCCTTCACTGCGTAATCGTGCGCGACGCTTTCCGCGAGCCCCTCGGGGTCACCCCCCGCAGGGGCCCGTTCACGTGTGGCCGCCCGGAGCGCGAGGCCGCTCCCGTGGCCCGCATGCGTTCGTGATGGCTCTGGAAGTTCCTTCAGCAGGTCAGTCCTTCACTTCGTAGGCGAAACGGGCCGGCCCGTGGCGCACGCGCCCGGGTGCCCCTCACAAAGGAAACGGATCACATGCTCAGTAGGAAGAAGATCGCGGCCGTCTCGGGGCTTCTGTGCGGCCTCGCCGTGACCTGCGCCGGAGCCACCCAGGCGTATGCCGCAGCGGGCCCGGGCGCCTGCGCCGTGAGCGCGTCCGGCGACGTCACCTGTGTCCAGCGGTTCGCCGGCAAGACGTCCGACGGTGAGGACTTCATCGTCCGCCGGGCCAACACCTGCACGCCGCAGACGCCCATGGAGCTGCCCGTCATCCCCCTGCTGAACAGTGGGAGCACGAAGATCGGGCCCGAGGTGACCTGTTCCCCCAACAATGATTCGGGCCCGCAGGACAACGACCACCCCTCGGAACTGCCTGGTGGCCTGCTGGGCTGAGGCCCGCACCTCTCAGTCGGCGGATGGCCGGACCGGGGCGACCCGGTCCGGCCATCCGCCTTTTCCGTGCCGGTGTTTCTCTGTACGCGGCAGATGGGTGACTGCCGCCCACTGCCCGTGACTTGGGGCCGGGGATTCGTCGTTTTACGGGAGAGCGCCGAGTGCGCCGACCGAACGGCATCATCAACTCCCCATCTCACCAATACTCCTTTCCT
This sequence comes from Streptomyces guryensis, assembly GCF_021261325.1. Taxonomy (GTDB): domain Bacteria; phylum Actinomycetota; class Actinomycetes; order Streptomycetales; family Streptomycetaceae; genus Streptomyces; species Streptomyces guryensis. The sequence goes on from NZ_JAJSBI010000042.1 coordinate 40,596, forward strand.
CTCCGAGTCCGCGGCCGAGCGGGCGGAAGGTTGCTTTGGCATAAGCCGACACGGTGCACAGAAGGGCCCAAGATCCCAAATGACTACGTTTCGTGTGTATATGCTCACATTAAGTAGTCAAGCCAGGGCTTCCCGCCCAGCTAGGAAAGGGTCTAATCATGCGCAAGTTTCAGCGGGCCGCGGCAGTAGTTGCTGCGGTCGCGGGGCTCTCCGCCCTCGGGGCCGGCGTCAGCAGCGCCACCGACGGCTGGGGCGGCGGGGCCACCGCGGTGGCTTCCTCGCAGGCCAACGCCGTGGCCTACGGGGGTGGCGGGGGATGGGCTCCGCACGACGCCCCGCAGGCGGCTCCGTACGGGGCCCCGCAGGCGGCTCCGCAGGCGGCTCCGTACTTCGCGCCGATGAACGTCAACTTCGCGCCGCCGGCTGCGCCGCAGGCCGCCCCGATGGCCGCACCTCAGCCCGCGCCCCAGTACATCGCCCCCCAGTACATCGCCGCGCCGCAGTACGCGCCCCAGTACGCCGCGCCGCAGTACGCCGCGCCCCAGTACGGCGCTCCTCAGTCCGCGCCGCAGTACGCGCCGCAGTACGCCGCCCCGTACGGCTCCAACTAAAGAAGCCCCCGGCGCAACGACCTGAACAGAACCCTCAACGCCAAAGGCAGCCCGGACGCGCGGCAAACCCATCAGGGTGCGCGTCCGGGCTGTACCGATATCTCGACCAAAGGAACACAGCGCATGTTCAGTCGGCAGAAAATCGCGACCGTCACGGGGATCATCGGAAGTATCGCCGTGATCTGCGCCGGAGCCGCGCACGCGCAGGCGGATGAAATCCCGCGTGGCTGCAAGACCAACGCCGCAGGGGAAATCATCTGCGTGCACAAGACCCAGACCGTCCACAAGGACAAGCGCGGCACGTTCGTCGTCAACCAGACGCAGAGCTGCTCGACGACGTCCCGGCCGCGCCTGGTGCTGCCCGAGGACGGCATGCTGAACAACGGGTCCACGCACGTCGGGCCGGTGGTGAACTGCTCCAACACGGCACCGACTCCCAAGGGGTTCAAGCGCCCCCACGTCAAGGCGCTCCACATCAAGGCGCCCCACGTCACGACACCCCACGTCACGACACCTCACTTCGATTTCTGAGGTGCGATCGGCGAGTGCCGGACCGGGCTTGCTCCCGATCCGGCATTTCGGCTTTCCGGCCGTACGGCCGTATGAAAGGCCTGGTGCCCCGGCCGACCGGCCGGGGCACCAAGGGCGGTTCTGATTGACTGACCTACCTACTTGCCGACGTTGTTGTTGCAGCCCATGTCCGAGCCGAGGTGGGTGTCCTGGGAGCCCGGGTTGCCCTCGCCGTTCAGCAGGTTGCCCGCGACGCCGTTGAGGATGCCGACCTGGCCGAGGACGTCGACGTTCGCGTCGTGCGAACGACAGGTGGTGCTCTGCAGGATGTTGACGCCACCGCCGCGATGGCCGCCTTCACCCGAGCCGAAACCGCCCTGATCGGCGTGGGCGGCGCCGGCGCTCAGGAACCCGACGCTGCTGAGGGCAGCGACCAGGACGGCAGCCTTGCGAAGCTTGTGCATGACATCTCCGGTGGAGTGAAGTGGATGCGATCCGTCACGGATCGACTTCGTGCAGTTACGGAGGCTAATAAGAAATACCCGTAAAAGACTGTGCGGCACGCCGAATTCAGGGGAATCCTCACTGCCCTGGTCGACGCCCGGAAATACCCCACCGTGACAAAAAAGGCGGCCCCGGCACCGAGTCTGGAGCTCGGTGCCGGGACCTGCTTCCCGCTCTTCGGCCGTCTAAGTGGCCGTCATTCGGCTAGAAGGCGCTGTTGTTGCAGCCCATGCTCGAGCCGATGTGGGTGTCCTGGCCGCCGGCGTTGCCCTCGCCGTTGAGCGCGTTGCCGAGCAGGCCGTTGAGGACGCCGACCTGGCCGAGGACGTCGACGTTCAGGTCGTGCGACTTGCAGTTGGAGCTCTGCAGCACGTTGAACTTGTCGCCACCCTTGCCGCCCTTGCCCCCGTCGTCGTGAGCCTGAGCGGTGCCGGCACCGAGGAGTCCGACGGTGCTGAGGGCGGCGACCAGGACGGCAGCCTTGCGAAGCTGGTGCATGTCATCTCCGGTGGAGTGAGTGGGTGCGATCTGTAACAGATCGACTGCTTACAGTTACGGAGAATAATAGGAAATAACCGACAATCACCTAGCGACGCGCCGTGTCCTGTGATCTTGTCGCGGCAGCTCCCCGGAGTGGTGTGGTGGGCCTCAGTGGGCCTTGGCGAGGGCGTTCGCCTGGCTGTTGGCCTGGGTGCAGGCGACGCCCTTGGTCTCGGCGGCGGCGAGCACGGCGACCGGGAGGTTCGCGTTGAGAACGGACTGCGGACTGCACTCCTGGGCCGGGCGGAAGAGGTTGAACTGGTCGGCCGAACCGCTGGACTGCGCCGGAGCCGGCTGGGGGGAGATGTGCGGGCTGAGCTGCGGGTTGATCTGCGGGTTGACCTGCGGGGCAACCTCGGCGGGCTGCGCCGGGGCCGCCTGTCGCGGTGCGGGCGAGCCCGACGTGTGGGCGGTGGCCTGGGTGGCGGTGAAGGCGCCGGCCATGGCGGGGCCCGGGGGCGGAGCGGAATTGCCGTAGGCGACAGGAGCGTCGGCGACACTGGGGCCGACGCCGATGGCGGACAGACCGCCTGCCGCTGCTACGACGAGCGCGACGTGCTGGAACTTGCGCATGGAACCTTCGGCCCTTCATTGACCTGGCATGGAACGTACTGAAATAGCAGATGAGCCAGTGGAGTTGTGGCTGTTCTTGCTGATCTGGGCGGCTGAGGTGGGTGATGGATCATCGCTCTGTCCCCGTGGGGAACGAAGTAAGTCCTGGGCCGGTCACGGCAGTCGGGGAACGGTCACCCATTCGCCCCCGGTGGACCGTTAATCCGATCAATGCCAAATGGGTGACGGAATTCTGGATCCCGTGACCGCGTACAAGGAAATGTCGTTGCCAGCAGGGAGAGGGCAGCGACCATGAACCGGTGAGAGGGGTAAGGGGATCCGCTGTCGGCTCCGGCGTGAACATCAGACTGAGCGCACGCAACACAGCACTGAATACAACGGATTTCCCTGCACAGGTATTGAAGGGCCGAGGGTTCCATGCGAAAGATTCACAAGGCCGCGCTCGTCGTAGCAGCGGCCGGCGGTCTGTCCGCCATCGGCGCCGGCGTCAGCCATGCCGACGCTTACCCCGGGTACAGCGGTGGCGCGCCGGCTGCTCCCTACTACCCGGCCCCGGCGCCTCAGTACTACCCGGCGCCCCAGTACGCGGCCCCGGCGCCCGCCTACTACCCGGCCCCCGCTCCGCCCCCGCAGTACTACGCGGCTCCGGCTCCGGCTCCGGCTCCCCAGTACTACCCGGCGCCCCCGCAGAGCGCTCCGGCGCGGGCCGTTGCCGCGTCCACCGCGGACAGCACCGCGCAGTCCGGTGGCCCGCAGTCGTACTCCCAGCCGGCGCCTCAGTACGTACCCCCGGCGCCTGCCCCGCAGGCCGCCCCGCAGCCGAGCCAGGCCACCGCCGTCGCCTCGTCGATGGGTGGTGCGCAGGCCGGCGCCCCGCAGTCCGCTCCTCAGCAGCAGCCGCTGGTCCAGCCGCAGGTCGCCCCGCAGTCGTCGCCCGAGGTGATGCCGAAGGTCGCCCCGCAGGTCGCCATGCCCCAGGTCTTCAACCCGGAGCCCGCGCCGCACGTGGCCCCGCAGGTGAACCCGCAGGTGAACCCCCAGGTGAACCCGCTCATCGACCCGCTGGTCTCACCCGCCAGCGCGGCGCCGCAGGTGCCCGGGCTCGGACTCGGACAGGTCGCGGCGCCTCCCGTGGGGAACCTGGGTCTGCCCCGACTCGGCTGATGGCCTGCCCGTAGTTGTCCACCGTCCCAACTCGATCTGCTGCAGATCACTTCCGCTCGATCAATGGAGAAGAAATGCGCAAGCTTCAGAAGGTCGCCATCGTGGGCGCCGCTGTCCTCGGCAGCATCGGCGCCTTCGGGGTCGGCCCGGCCTTCGCACACGGCGAGCCGGGGCACGACATCGACGTCACGCAGGACATCGAGTGCCGCTCGCACGACATGAACGTCGACGTCATCGGCAGCCTCGGCGCCCTCAACGGGCTGCTGGGCGGCGCGCTGAACGGCGAGGGCAACCCGGGCGCTCAGGACGCCCACCTGGGTTCGGACATGGGCTGCAACAGCAAGGCTCTCTGAGCTGCCGCGCCACTCGCTTCTCGCCCAGGTCAGGAGCAATCCGGCCTGGGCTTTCGCACTTCCTGGTGGACGGCACGGGCGACCTCGGGGCGGGAGGCGTCCCGGCGGTGCAGGAACAGCTGGAAGCGCGGGCCGGTGCGGATCACGTCCGTGAGGAGTGGTTGCGCAAGCGCCGGGCGATTTCCAGCCGGCGGGGTTCTGGGGAGCGGCCGTCCTCCACGTCCCAGAGGGTGTTCTGGAGGAGTCTGCCCAGGGTCCAGGCGCGGGCTCGTGCGCGGTCCAGGGCCAGTACGTCCGTCATGGCGTCGAAGCGCCAGCGGATCTCGTCGGTGGTGAAGCGGTTGACGATCGCCGGCCAGAGTTCGAAGCCCGGGTCGCCGGCCAGGGGTTTGGGGTCGATGGCCAGCCAGGGGGCGCGGTCGGAGGCCAGCACGTTCTCGTCGTGCAGGTCCCAGTGGAGGAGGCGGTCGCCGGGTTCGTCCACGACTTCTCGTACGGCGGCCGCGCAGTCCGCGATCAGGCTGCGGGTTTCGGGGTCCGGGATGCGCTTCAGCGCCCAGGAGGTCCGGTCCAACATGGCCCGGGCGATGTCGCCCAGGCGGCGCATGCCTTCCGGGGCGGGGGTCGCGGTCAGGTGGGCGAGCAGGCGGGCGATGACCAGGACGGCCTCGCGGGTGCCGGGGAGCTGCGAGAGCATGCGGGTGTGGTCGAGGCGTTCCAGGAGCATGGTGTGGGTCGTCTCGTCGTGGTCGAGGAGACGGACCGCGCCGTCGCCGTCCCACCGGCGCAGGGCGACGGGCTCGCCCTCGCTCTCCTCGTCCGGCAGTTGCAGCTTCAGCGCGGCCGGGGTGCCGTCGGACCGCAGGACCGGGAGGACGAGGGCGGTGACTCCGTGCATGGGGCGGCCGTCGAGCCGTAGCTGCCAGCGCTGAAGGAACTCCTCCGCCAGGTGGGGCAGCCCCGCGATGAAGGCCCGGCCCGCCGCGCCGTTGAACTTCTCCTGCGCCGCCGCCAACTCGCCGGGAATGTCGATCACCCTTGCGACGATACTGGCGTGCGTGAATCGCCTCATGCGAATTGACCGGGGGATCGGGAAGTGGATCTGGGCTTACGTCTGCAGCGCCCCGGGCACGTATGTCTGGCTGGCCGTCCTGTTCGTCACCACCGTCGCGCTGCACCACATGCCGCCGGCGTTCGAGCAGGAGTTCCTGCGGCAGCGGTCCACGAACATCCATGAGCTGTCGAACGACCCGGGGCGGGTCCTCGTGCAGAGCGCGATGTGGATCGACGGTGGTGACTGGTTTCCGTATGCCTTCCTCTACACCGCCTTCCAGTACACCGTCTTCCACGCGCAGGCCGAGCGGTGGCTGGGGACGCTGCGGTGGCTGATGGTGTGCGTGGCCGCGCATGTGCTGGCCACGCTGATCAGCGAGGGCGCGTTGCTGAAGGCGGTGCGGGACGGGATGGTGTCGCACTCGGCCGTGAACTCCCTTGATATCGGGGTGAGTTACGCGCTCGCGGGAGTGGTGGGGGTGCTGGCATACCGGATCGTGGCGCCCTGGCGGTATCTGTATCTGGCGGGCGTGTTCTTCGTGTACGGGGCGCCGCTCGCGGACTCGCCGACCTTCACCGACTTCGGGCACTTCGTGTCGGTGCTGATCGGGCTCGCCTGTTATCCGCTGGTCCGAGGGCGGGGGGAGGCGTGGGATCCGAGGGAGACAGTCTCGGCCCTGAGGGGTTAGCTTTCCGGCCATGAGCAGCTCGGTGAGCAGTGTCGTGAACGGCGGTATCTCCCACTGGTACGCGGACGACGGTTTCCCGGCGGTGCGGGAGCCGCTCGGCGGTGACGCGTCCGCCGACGTCGTGATCGTCGGGGGCGGGTACACGGGGCTGTGGACCGCGTACTACCTGAAGAAGGCGGCGCCCTTCCTCCGTATCACCGTCCTGGAGCAGAAGTTCTGTGGGTACGGGGCGTCGGGGCGCAACGGCGGCTGGCTGTACAACGGGATCGCGGGGCGCGACCGGTATGCGAAGCTGCACGGACGCGAGGCCGCCGTACGGCTGCAGAAGGCCATGAACGAGACCGTGGACGAGGTCGTCCGGGCGGCGGGCGAGGAAGGCATCGAGGCCGGCATCCACAAGGGTGGGGTGCTCGAGGTCGCCACCACGCCCGCCCAGTTGGCGCGGCTCAAGGCCTTCCACGAGCTGGAGCTGTCGTACGGGGAGAAGGACCGTGAGCTGTACGGCGCCGGGGAGACCGCCGAGCGGATCCGGGTCGCGGACGCGGTCGGGTCGAGCTGGACCCCGCACGGGGCGCGGCTGCACCCGGTGAAGCTGGTGAAGGGGCTGGCGGCCGCCGTCGAGGCGCTCGGGGTGACGATCCACGAGCTGACGCCGGTGGCGGAGATCCGGCCGAAGCACGCGGTGACGCCGTACGGGACGGTCCGGGCGCCGTACATCCTGCGCTGCACGGAGGGGTTCACCGCGAGTCTGAAGGGGCAGCGGCGCACCTGGCTGCCCATGAACTCCTCGATGATCGCGACCGAGCCGCTCACCGCCGGGCAGTGGGAATCGGTGGGGTGGGACGGGCTGGAGACGCTCGGGGACATGGCGCACGCGTACATGTACGCGCAGCGGACCGCCGACGGGCGGATCGCGCTCGGCGGGCGCGGCGCGCCGTACCGCTTCGGGTCGAAGACCGACAACGACGGGCGGACGCAGGCGGCGACGGTCGAGGCGCTGCGGGAGATCCTGGTCCGGTTCTTCCCCTCGCTGGCCGGGGTGGGTGTCGAGCATGCCTGGTCGGGGGTGCTCGGGGTGCCCCGGGACTGGTGCGCGACGGTGACCCTGGACCGGTCGACGGGGCTCGGCTGGGCGGGCGGCTATGTCGGGTCGGGGGTGGCCACGACGAATCTCGCGGCGCGGACGCTCAGGGACCTGGTGCAGTTCGACTCCGGGCAGGGCGGCCGGACCGAGCTGACGGATCTGCCGTGGGTCGGGCACAAGGTGCGCAAGTGGGAGCCGGAGCCGCTGCGGTGGCTCGGGGTGCAGGGGATGTACGCCACCTACCGGGCGGCGGACCGGCGGGAACGCGCCACCTACAGTGCCGAGTCGTCGAAGCTGGCGCAGTTCGCCGATCGGGTGGCGGGGCGGCACTGACGATTTTCTGAAAAGGGAAAGGGGAGGGGCCCGCGGTCCGTGCGGCCCCTCCCCGTCCTTGTGCCCCCTTGTGCCCCCTATACGACCGGCTCCGGCACCGGCGTCTCGGCGGTCGCCCCGTGCTTCGGGGCCTTCGCCGTCACCATCAGGCCCGCGACCAGGCCGGCCAGCAGCATGATCCCGGCGGCCCACCAGATGGCGACCGTGTAGCCGTGGACGACGCCCTCCTTGGCGATCAGGGCCTTCTGGGCGGGGTTGTGGAGGTGGGCGGCGATGTAGGCCGCGCTGCTGGTGGTGGCGATGGTGTTCAGCAGGGCCGTACCGATCGATCCGCCCACCTGCTGCGAGGTGTTGACGGTCGCCGAGGTCACGCCGGAGTCGTGCGCGGCGACGCCCGCGGTCGCGGTGGCGAAGACCGGCATGAAGGTCAGGCCCATGCCGAGGCCCATCAGGATCAGTCCGGGCATGACCTCGGTCGCGTACGACGAGTGGGTGGTCATCCGGGTCAGCAGCATCATGCCGCCGGACGCGAGGACCATGCCGGGGACCATCAGCATGCGCGGCGCCACGTGCTGCAGCAGCCGGGCGGAGATCTGCGTGGAGCCGGTGATGATCGCGGCGGTCAGCGGCAGATAGGCCAGGCCGGTCTTCACCGGCGAGTAGTCCAGCACCACCTGCAGGTAGTAGGTCATGAACAGGAACAGCCCGAACATGCCGATGACGGCGAGCATCATGGTCAGGAAGCAGCCCGCACGGTTGCGGTCCCTGACGATGTGGAGCGGGAGCAGGGGCACCGGGGCCCGGTTCTGCCACCACACGAAGGCCACGAGGAGGACGACGCCGCCCGCGAACAGCGCCAGCACCACGGGGTCGGTCCAGCCCCGCGACTCGGCCTCGCTGAAGCCGTAGACGATCGCCACCAGTCCGCCGCAGCCCAGCACCGCACCCGGTACGTCGAGGCGGCCGCCCTTGTAGCCGGGGCGGTCGTGGAGCAGCGCGAAGGCGCCGAAGACGGCGATGATCGCGATGGGCACGTTGACGTACAGGCACCAGCGCCAGTTCAGGTACTCGGTGAGCAGCCCGCCGACGATGAAGCCGATCGCGGAACCGCTGCCGGCCAGGGCGCCGTAGATCCCGAAGGCCTTTCCGCGCTCCTTCGGGTCGGTGAAGGTCGTGGTGAGCAGGGAAAGGGCGGAGGGGGCCAGTAGGGCGGCGAAGGCTCCCTGGAGCGCGCGGGCGCCGAAGAGCATGCCGGAGCCGGTGGCGGCGCCGCCGAGCGCGGAGGCGGCGGCGAAGCCGATCAGCCCGAAGACGAACGTCCGCTTGCGGCCCACCAGGTCGGCGATGCGGCCGCCGAGCAGGAGCAGACCGCCGAAGGCCAGCGTGTAGGCGGTGATCACCCACTGCCGGTTGCCGTCGGACATGCCCAGGTCGCGCTGTGCGGAGGGGAGCGCGATGTTCACGATGGTCGCGTCGAGGACGACCATGAGCTGCGCGAGCGCGATGATCACCAGGCCCCACCAGCGGCGGGGGTCGGCGTCCACGGGAGGGGTGGCCTCGCCTGTACGGGTGACGCTCACTTGGCCAGAAGACCATGAATCGGGATGTATCGCATCCCCGGATGGGGATGGGGATCGGGATGTAGACGCGGGCGCGGATGCTTTGTGCCTGCTCATGGCTCCGATACCACCTTCCCTGTTGTCCCGCGCGTTTTGTGCATGATGTCGGTCCCCCTCGTTTCGCGTCCGCCTTTCTGCGCTTACGACGGATCGCGCTCGCGGAATGTGACAGGGGCTTGCGTTCTGCCTGGTCAGGCTCGTTGTCAGTGGCGGAGTGCACCATGGGGGCATGGCGAGGAGAGCGGCGGACGGGATGGGTGGTTCCGGTGGGACAGGTAGTTCCGGTGGTGCGAGCGGTTCCAGCGGTACGGCGGTGAAGGGGGCGCGGCGGCCGGAGCTGCGGCTGCCCGCGCTGGAGCCGTTCGGGGGCGGGGAGTTGGAGCCGGACGGGGACTACGACGGGCTGGAGTTCCGGGAGGCGGACCTCGCGGGGCAGGACGGCGGGGGCGCCCGTTTCATGGACTGCGCGCTCACGGGGTGCGCGCTGGACGAGACGAGGCTGCAGCACGCCCGGGTGCTCGACTCGGTCCTGACGGGGCTGCGCGGGGTCGGCACGAACCTCGCCGACGCCACCCTGCGCGACGTCGAGGTGGTCGACGCCCGCCTCGGCGGGCTGCAGCTGCACGGCGCGGTCCTGGAGCGGGTGGTCGTCCGCGGCGGCAAGATCGACTACCTGAACCTGCGCGCGGCCAGACTCAAGGACGTCGTCTTCGAGAGCTGCGTGCTGGTGGAGCCGGACTTCGGGGGTGCCCGGCTGGAGCGCGTGGAGTTCGTGGACTGCGTCCTGAAGCAGGTGGACCTCACCGCGGCGGTCCTGAAGGACGTGGACCTCAGAGCGGCGGCCGAGCTGGGCATCGGGCGCGGGGTGGACCGGCTGGCGGGGGCGGTGATCAGCCCGGGCCAACTGATTGATCTGGCGCCGGTGCTGGCGGCGGAGATGGGGATTCGGGTGGAGGGCTGAGGGGCGGGGACTTTTCGGGGTTCGCCGACTCGTTGTCGCCTTGCGAGGGCTTGATCTTCACCGGCGGGGGTTGATCTTCACCGGCAGGAGTTTGATCTTCCAGCCCGTCCGGCGTTTGAGGACGAGGCCGTTCAGGCCGACAGCGGGGGTCCGGGGGCGGCAGCCCACGGGGGACGGTGGCGCCGACTCACGGCAACCTGGGGAAGCGGGCCTGCAGTGTCCAGATCGCCGGGTTCTCGCCCAGAGACTCATGCAGGTCGACCAGGTCGGCAATCAGGTCATGCAGAAAGTCCCGTGCCTCACGGCGCAGATCACTGTGCGAGAAGGTGAGCGGCGGCTCCTCCGCCGACATCCAGTCGGCCTCCACATCCACCCACCCGAAGCGCCGCTCGAAGAGCATGCGGTCGGTCGACTCGGTGAAGTCGAGCTCCGCGTACTGGGGCCGGGAGGCGCGGGACCCCGCCGGATCGCGGTCGATGCGTTCCACGATGTCGCACAGCGCCCACGCGAAGTCGAGCACCGGCACCCATCCCCAGGCTGTGGACACCTCCCGGTCCGCCTTGGTGTCGGCGAGGTAGACGTCACCGCAGAACAGGTCGTGCCGCAGGGCATGGACGTCCGCGCGGCGGTAGTCCGTCTGCGGGGGGTCCGGGAAGCGGTTGGAGAGGGCGTAGCCGATGTCGAGCACGTACGAGATGGTGCCACGCCGCCGCCATAGGATCACCGGCGTGCCCAGACCCGTGCCCGCCCGCCCCCCAGCCCTCCGCGCTCCCGCAGCCTTCCGCGCTCCCGCGGTCCGCCGAGCCCCCGCGGTTCTCTGCGCCCTCGCCGTTCTCCTGGCCCCCGCCCTGACCGCGTGCGGCGGCGGTGTCCACGGCACACCGGGCGGCTCCGGCCTCCGTGACCCGTACTTCCCGAAGGCGGGCAATGGCGGGTACGACGTCAGCCACTACGACCTGAAGCTCGCCTACGACCCGAGCGGCGCCCACCGCCTCACCGGCACCGTGACCATCACCGCCCGCGCCACCCAGAACCTCTCCGCCTTCGACCTCGACCTCAAGGGGCTGAACGTCGACGAGGTCACCGTCGAGGGGGAGCGCGCCCGCTGGAACCACACCGGGCAGGAGCTCGTCGTCCGCCCGCACGAGGACCTCCGCGACGAGGAGACCTTCCGCGTCACGGTCCGCTACTCCGGCAGCCCGGTGACCATCACCGACCCCGACGACTCCGAGGAGGGCTGGCTGCGCACCGCCGACGGCGCGCTCGCGCTCGGCGAACCCACCGGCTCCATGGCGTGGTTCCCCGGGAACGACCACCCCTCCGACAAGGCGTCGTACGACATCGCGGTCACCGTGCCGAAGGGCCTGCAGGCCGTGTCCAACGGGGAGCTGACGGGCGAGACGAGCAGCGGCGGCCGTACGACCTTCACCTGGCACACCGCCGAGCCGATGGCGACCTACCTGGCCACCCTCGCCGTCGGCCACTTCGACATCAGCCGGTACACCATCGGCAGCAAGCACCTGCCCGTGTACGTCGCCGTCGACCCGACCCAGACGGAGGCGAGCCGCAACGTGCTCGCGAAGCTCCCGGAGATCATCGAATGGGAGGAGACCAACTTCGGGCCGTACCCCTTCTCCTCCACCGGAGTGATCGTCGACCGTCCGGACGACGCCGGGTACGCCCTGGAGACCCAGAACCGGCCCGTCTTCCCCGGCGCCCCCGACACCGGGACCCTCGTCCACGAACTCGCCCACCAGTGGTACGGCGACTCCGTCACGCCGAAGAGCTGGCAGGACATGTGGCTCAACGAGGGCTTCGCGACGTACGCGGAGTGGCTGTGGGACGAGGACCACGGCGGCGACACCTGCCAGCAGACCTTCGAATCCCGCTACGAGGACGGCGGCAAGGACATCTGGGCCTACCCGCCGGCCAAACCGAGCGGCGCGGCGCACATCTCCGACAGCCCTGTGTACGAGCGCGGGGCGATGGTCCTGCACAAGATCCGGCAGACGGTCGGCGACGACACCTTCTACGACATCATCCAGGGCTGGGCCGCCGCCCACCGCCACGGGAGCGCGGACACCGGCGACTTCACGGCGTACGTCGAGAAGAAGGCCCCGGACAAGGACTTCAAGGAGATCTGGAAGGACTGGCTGTACGGGGAGGGGAAGCCGGACCACCCTTGAGGTGGGTCTGGGAAGATCTCCCGGGGGCCACACCACGATCCGGGGGACGGAAGACGATGACGACACCGCCGCAGCCGCCGTACGGCAATCAGCCCCAGTACGGTCAGCAGCCACCGCCCCCACCCGCCACGGCCCCGGCCGGCTTCGGCCCACCGCCACCCCAGTACGCAGCTCCGACTCCGGGCGCGTATGCCCCGGCCCCGGCCGCGCCCCAACCACCCGCCGAGGGACCGGAGTTCATGGCGGTGGACGTCCACAACTCGATCGTGGTCGACATCGCGGGCATCGCCTTCGAGGACCACGGCGCCGCCATCGAGTTCTCCTGGCAGGAGATCGGCAGCGTCCACTACAAGGCGAGCCCGAACGGCAAGGCGCTGATGGTGGCGGTGGTGCTGCCGAGCGGCCAGTTCTACGAGTGCGTGGTGCAGGCGAAGCCGAGGGCGCAGCTGGGGGACTGGTTTGCGCAGTTGGCGGCGGTGCTGGGTTACTACCGGCCGATGGGCTGGTGACGCGGCGGCCCGTCAGACAAGTGCGAAGGGCCCGGCACACTGCGCCGGGCCCTCGTCGATCCACGTATCTTGCGGCAGGCGTCAGACGTTCACGCCGAAGTCCTGCGCGATGCCCACCAGGCCCGAGGCGTAGCCCTGGCCGACTGCGCGGAACTTCCACTCCGCGCCGTTGCGGTAGAGCTCGCCGAAGACCATGGCCGTCTCCGTGGCCGCGTCCTCCGACAGGTCGTAGCGGGCGATCTCGGCGCCGCCGGCCTGGTTGATGATGCGGATGTAGGCGTTGCGGACCTGGCCGAAGTTCTGCGAGCGGTTCTCCGCGTCGTAGATGGAGACCGGGAAGACGATCTTGTCGATGTCGGCCGGGAGGCCTGCCAGGTTGACGTTGATCGCCTCGTCGTCGCCCTCGCCCTCGCCGGTGCGGTTGTCACCGGTGTGGACGATGGTGTTGTCCGGGGTCTGCTTGTTGTTGAAGAAGACGAAGTGGGCGTCCGAGAAGACCTTGCCCTGCGTGTTGACCGCGATCGCGGAGGCGTCGAGGTCGAAGTCCGTGCCCGTGGTGGTGCGGACGTCCCAGCCGAGGCCCACGGTGACGGCGGTCAGGCCCGGAGCCTCCTTGGTGAGCGAGACGTTGCCACCCTTGGACAGGCTTACAGCCATGGTTGGGAGTCCTTTCCCTCGTTTGCGTACGGCGGTACGACGTACGGGCTTGAAGCTACAGCTACCCCTACCAACGCCAAGAGGGGCACCGAAGGTTCCACGTGTCTTTACTTTCTTTACCGAACTTCGGGTGAACGATATTCGCGTGACGTGTGCCGGTCAGCTGCGGGACCATGGTGGGCATGTCCGGTCCCTACCTCATCCGCGGCTCCGTCTCGCTCCCCGAGGCCGAGCTCATGTGGCGTTTCTCGCGGTCGTCGGGGCCCGGCGGACAGCACGTCAACACCAGTGACTCCCAGGTGGAGCTGCGCTTCGACCTGGCGAGGACCGAGGCGCTGCCCGAGGTGTGGAAGGCGCGGGCGCTGGAGCGGCTTGCCGGACGGCTCGTGGACGGCGTCGTGGTCGTCCGTTCCTCCGAGCACCGGTCCCAGTGGCGCAACCGCGAGACCGCCGCCGTACGGCTCGCCTCCCTCCTCGCCGAGGCCAGCGCGCCGCCGCCGAAGCCGCGCCGGGCGACCCGTATTCCGCGCGGCATCAATGAGCGGCGGTTGCGGGAGAAGAAGCAGCGCTCGGACACCAAGCGGGGGCGGTCCGGCCGGGACTGGTCGTAAGGACGGGCGCGGAAAGGTATTCGTAGAACGTCCTTTGTCACGTCCCCGCCGCCCGGTCCGTCATGTCACTGAGAACCGGAAACGGACCTGTGAGCGGGGAGCTGTGGCGATGAGCGAAAGCGAAGTTCCGAACGACCTTCCGGCGGAGAAGGAATTCCTGGCCCGGCGATTCGAATCGCATCGGCCTCATCTGCGTGCCGTCGCCTACCGAATGCTCGGTTCGAGCGCCGAGGCTGATGACGCGGTGCAGGAGGCCTGGTTCCGGCTGAGCCGTACCGACGCCCGGCAGGTGGACAACCTGGGTGGCTGGCTGACGACTGTCGTCGGCCGGGTCTGTCTCGACATGCTGCGCTCCCGCAAATCGCGTGCGGAGGAACCGTTGGAGAGCGGTACGGCCACCGCGCGCGTGGAGGCCGTTTCCGGTGGTGCCGACCCCGAGCAGGATGCGCTGCTCGCCGACTCCGTGGGCGTCGCACTGCTCGTCGTACTGGAGACGCTGACCCCCGCCGAGCGGCTGGCGTTCGTGCTGCACGACCTGTTCGCGGTGTCGTACGAGGAGGTCGCTGAGATCGTGGGGCGGAGCCCTGTGGCGGCGCGGCAGTTGGCCAGCCGGGCGCGGCGTCGGGTGCAGGGGGCTGAGGCTCACGATGCCGATCTGGTGCGGCAGCGAGAGGTTGTGGACGCGTTTCTGGCGGCCGCGCGGGAGGGGGACTTCGAGGCGCTGGTCGAGCTGCTGGATCCCGATGTGGTTGCGCGCACGGAGGTTGGTGTGACGACGGGGGCGGAGGCCGTCGCCAAGGGGGCGTCGAGCTTCCGGCACATCGCGGCCGTGTCGCGGCCTGCGCTGGTCGACGGTGTCACGGGGCTTGCCGTGTTCATCGACGGGCGGCTGGACCGGACGCTGGCCTTCACCTTCGTGCGGGAGCGGATCGCTGTCATCGACATCGTGCTGGACGCCGCGCGGGTGGCGGAGCAGCGCGTCACCCTCGTCGACCAGGGCAGGCCCTAGGCCGGATCCAGCACCCCGACCGTCTGGCCGCCGCTCGTCTCCCCGGTCGTACGGAAGCCGAGGCCCAGGTAGAAGCCCTCGGGGCCGTCCGGGCCGGGGTGTCAGGTGACGTACAACTCCCTGCCGCCCCGGCGGCGGATCTCGGCGGCCACGGACGCGACCGCGAACCGGCCGTAGCCGCGGCCCTGTTCCCGGCTGCGATGTTCAGCCGCCACAGGCCGGAGCGGGGGTCGACGTCATCCGGGCACCGTAAGCCGGGTGATCACTGGAGGGCCACGGAACGTGAGGGACGGGTCATCCCAGTTGGCGGTACCGCCCCCGGAAATAGGCCAGCGGCCCCCCGTCCGCGCTCGGCACGCCCGCCGTCAGTACCCGGCCGATCACCAGGGTGTGGTCACCGGCCCGTACCCGCTGTTCCGTGCGGCACTCCAGGGTGGCCAGGGCGCCGCCCACCAGGGGGGCGCCGGATGCCTCGCCGCGGACGTACGGGATGTCCTCGAACAACAACCGGTCGCTGATGCGGCCCTTCATGGCGAAGCGGCCGGCGATGTGGCGCTGGCTCTCCGAGAGGACCGAGACCGCCCACAGGGGCTGCTCGTCGAGCAGGTCGTCCATGCGGGAGCCCTCGCGCAGGCTGACCAGCACCAGGGGCGGGTCGAGGGAGACGGACATGAAGGCCGTCGCCGTCATGCCGACGTCCTCACCGCCCGGCGCCGACGGGTCGTCGGGGTCCAGCGGCGGCTCCTGTGCGGTCACCAGGACCACGCCCGCGGCCAGCCGGGACATGGCGGCGCGGAACTCGTCGTTGCTCACCCCCTCAGCATGCCCGGAGGCGCGCGGGGCAGTGATCGGGAAAATGGCAGCGGGAGTGTTCGGCACGCCCGAGACGCTAGTGTCCGGCCTGCACGGGGCGCATCGGGCCCCCGGCCGATACCGGGCCGAGGACGACCTAGGACCATCGACGGAGTTCCCGGAGGAGTTCCCCGCAGAGGTCGCCGACGGGGTTCACCGATGGGCGTTGACTAAACGCACAGCGAAAACACAGAAACACCACTCAAATGTTCATCTTTGGTAGTGACTTGAGTCACAAGAGCCATTAATTGTTGACCCTGTGTACCGAGTGGGCAGCGCGCTGTGATTCAGTGGCTGGGAAGCTGCCAATGACGATACGCCGATGAGAACCCTTGATTCGCTGCGAGGTCTCGGGGGGAGGGCGAGCATGGAGACCGAGTCGGAGCCCTACGTCCGTCTTGGGACTTTGCGACAACTGCACGAGGTCATGGCCGACATGAACACGGCCCGAAGCCTGGCGGACACCCTGCAGACCGTCGCCGACGGAGTGGTCAACGGACTCGGGTACGAACTGGCGTGCGTCAACCTCGTCCGCCCCGACGGCGACCTCGTGGTCGCCGCCTTCGCCGGCAATCCGGCGGCCGAGGCGCTCATCACGGGCCGGGTCGGTTCCCGCGAGTCCTGGGAGCGCCGCCTGAGCATGGGCGAGCACTGGGGCGACCTGGTCTTCATACCGCACACCGAGGGCTGGATACTCGACGACGACGACGTCCCGCAGTGGTACACCGACGGCCCCGCACCCCGCTTCGAGGACGAGTGGCATCCGTCGGACCGGCTGTTCGCGCCCATGTACACGCCCGCCGCGCCCGGCGGATCCTGCGGCGAGCTGATCGGCGTCCTGTCCGTGGACCGGCCGCGCAACGGCCGGCGGCCGGGCGCCTGGGGTCGCGAAGCGCTCCAGATGTATGCGTTCCAGGCCGCCATCGCGATCAGCAACGCGCGTCTACGTGCGAATATGCAGCGGGCACTGGTCAGACTCGAAAGGGACCAGCAGGCCCTGCGGGCGAGTGAGGAAAGCTTTAGGCAGGCCTTCGAGTACGCCCCCTCCGGTATGGCGATCGCCGAGATGGGCGGCGACCAGCACGGCCGGATCCTCAGGACCAACGACGCACTGTGCCGCCTGCTCGGCCGCCCCGCCTCCGCGATGCGCCGCTACGCCTTCTCCGACCTCGTCCACCCCGAGGACATCGGCACCCTGCTGAGGACGTCCGCCGAGGGCGGTCGCGCGGAGCTCCGACTCGGCCGCCGCGACGGCACCTACGTCTGGGTCTCCCTCCGCAACTCCGTCGTCGCGGACGCCGCCGACGGGCCCCGCTTCCTGCTCACCCACGTCGAGGACATAGAGGACCGCAAGCGCCGCGAGCTGCAGCTCGCCCACCGCGCCTCCCACGACTCGCTCACCGGGCTGCCGAACTCCGCCGAGCTGCGCTCCCGCCTCTCCTCCCGCCTGTGTCAGCGCGCCGGCCACCCGGGCGCCCTGGAGTCCCTGGACGCGGCCTACGGCCATCCCGTCTACGACGCGGGCGGCCACGGCTTCGACTTCCGGCCGGGCGGCGGCGTCGAGGTGTTCGACGGCTTCGACCACCATGTGCACACCGCCGCCCCCGAGAGCGAGCGCGACGACGGCACCAAGGGGCTCGCGGTCCTCTTCTGCGACCTCGACGGCTTCAAGTCGATCAACGACCGGTTCGGGCACAACGCGGGTGACGCGGTTCTCATCGAGGTCGCCCGGCGGCTGTCGCGGGCCGTGCGCGACGGCGACACGGTCGCGCGGCTCGGCGGCGACGAGTTCGTGATCCTCGCCGACGGGCTGGGCCGGGCCGACGCAGCCGACCTCGCCGTACGCCTGCGCAACGAGATCATCCAGCCGATCCGGGCCGAGGGACGGGCCGTCCGGGTGGGCGCCAGCTTCGGCATCGGGTGGGCGCACTGCGGCATGACCGCGGACGAAGTGTTGAAGTCCGCCGACGAGCGGATGTACGTAGAGAAACGATCTCGTCCCAAACAGCACAGACGCGCGGGCTGATCTCCAGGTCAGGGGCCGGGTCCGCGGACGGATGCGATCCGAGTCACCCGTTTGGGGCAGCTGGAGCGGGTAGGCTCGCCATTCTGACCCCACGTATCGCGTTCGACCCGCACCGCTGAGGAGTACCACGGAGATGACGTCCGGCAACAACGGCGCCAGCACGCCCGAGGACGACGACCCGTTCGGCTACCTCTACGCCGACGGGCAGGCCAACGGCGCCCAGCCGCCGTCCGGTGGCGGTGGCTACGGCTACCCGGGCTCCGGCAACCGGAACCGCGCGGTCGGCCAGCGCCAGTACGGCCAGCCGGCCCAGGCCCAGCAGACGGCCGCCTACGGCCAGGTCCCGCAGCAGCAGGCCACCTACGGCCAGCCGAGCGCCCACTACGCGGCACCGGAGACGTTCCCGGGCGGTGCTCCCACCAGCCAGCAGCCGATGCCCGGCGGTGGCGGCGGCGGTCGCCGCGGCCCCAACACCAAGGGCCTGCTGATCGGCGCGATCGCGGTGGTCGCCGCGGTCGTGATCGGCATCGGCGTGGCGATGATGAACGACAACTCCAAGAACGACAAGGCGGGCGGCGGCTCCTCCGGCACGCCGTCCACCTCGCAGAGCTCCAATCCGAGTCAGTCGGCTAGCAGCAGTGCGTCGGCGGATCTGCCGAAGACGGATGCCAAGGCGCTCCAGCTGGGGGGTGGCGCGACCACGGCCTCGGACGTCAAGGGAGCGAAGGCGGACGGCGGGGTCTATGTGACGGGGTTCAACAATGTCGGCGCCTCGCTCACCTGGACTGTCAACATCCAGAAAGCCGGCTCGTACCGCCTGTACGTGCACTACAGCATTCCCGGTGTGGATGCCAACGCGACGCTGACGGTCAATGGAACCCCCAACCAACAGCCGCTGGGCATGAAGAACTTCACCCATCAGGCGAAGGGTGACTTCGAGAAGGGCTGGCAGTCCACCTGGGCTCCGGTGACGCTCACCAAGGGCTCCAACACGTTGACGGTCTCCTGCGGTCAGGGGAACCAGTGCAACGCCCTCATCGACCAACTGTGGGTGCAGTAAGGCTCAGACAGCGGAACGGCCCGCCGACAGATCGGCGGACCGCCATGGTGAGGCTCAGGCTGCGCGGCACTAACCCCCGTAGTCAATTCGACTGTTCCTCGGCCGCAGAAGGGGACCAGTACGGCCATTGCCGTGCCGGGCGCTCTACGGCACATGGGCCATCGGCGCCTACGAGTCCGCGGCACGGGCTCTCGCCTCGTGCACGGCCTCGCGCAGCTGCGCCGCCTCCGCACACTCCTCCCTCAAGCCGATCCGACACCCTGCGGTGCACTTCCTCACATGGGTGGCCCAGGCAAGCCACTCTTGGTCGTCTGCGAGGTGCAGGACTGGAATGTCGTCGTCAGCCATGGATCGCCCCGTCGCTCAGAGCAAAGAGCACGTACGCACGCTGCGGGCGCTCCGCTGTCTCCCACCGTCCCCGGTCGGGCGGCCCGACTCGACGCCCATGCCCGGTGGGCCTCCGGCGGCCCCAGTACGACTCCTCCGGCAGCAGAGGCAGCCCCCACCCGCTCCGCCGCAGCCGCTCGGCCTGCCTCGCCCAGCGCGCCCAACGGGCTGCGTTTGGGTCGAGGCGCCAGTCCAGGGGCGTCTTGTGGGAAGCACTCAGCTTGGCGTTTAACGTCGCAGGTCACCCGACCTGCTGATCTGCGGTTCTTTCCGGGACAGCGGAGGCGGCCGTTCTCCACGCTTCGAGATGTCGAGTCACGAAGTACAAGAGAACGGCCGCTGTGTATGAGTCTGTCTGCTGATGCGCCCGCGGGCGAGGCGTTGGACGTGTTGTCCCGCTTTCGGGTCGAGTTCTACGAATGCCTCTACGCTCGCGCGGATGCGCTCTTCGAGCTCACTGACGCGGTGCTGTGCGCGGACGGGCCGGTGAAGACGCTGGTCGAGCTGTCGCTGGCGGTCGAGCACCGGCGCGGGCACGGTGCGCTGTACGCGGCTTTGGACCGCGGTTGGCTGGAGCCGACGCGCCTACGTCGCACGCTGGCCGGTCTGCCGCTGCCGAAGGCGGCCGACGGGCGGATCGTGTTGGCCGTGGACGTGAGCAACTGGCTCCGTCCTGATGCCCCGACCAGCGACGATCGGCTGTTCTGCCACGTCTACGGACGTGGTGACCGCAAGACGGACCAGTTCGTGCCGGGCTGGCCGTACTCCTTCGTCGCCGCCCTGGAAACGGGTCGCACCTCCTGGGTCGCGCTGCTGGACGCCGTGCGCCTGGGACCCGCCGACGACGCGACGCTCGTCACCGCCGCCCAACTGCGCGATGCCGTTCAGCGGTTGACGCAGGCCGGGCACTGGCGGCCGGGCGACCCGGAGATCCTCATCGTGATGGATGCCGGCTACGACGTCGCCTACCTCACCCACGCCTTGGCCGACCTGCCGGTGATGCTGCTCGGGCGCCTGCGCTCGGACCGGGTCATGCTCCGCGACCCGGGCCCGACCCGTTCCGGCCCGAAGGGCGGGCGACCCCGTCGGCACGGCGGTGTCCTTACTTTCGCCAAGCCCGACAGCTGGCACGAGCCCGACGTCACCACGGTCACGGACACCACCCGCTACGGCAAGGCCGAGACGATCGCCTGGGACCGGATGCACCCCAGGCTCACCCACCGCGGCCCATGGCTGGACCACGCCAAAGAGGAACTGCCCATCCTGCACGGCACGTTGATCCGCCTGAAGGTCGAGCGCCTGCCGGGCGACCGCGACCCGAAACCGGTCTGGCTGTGGTGCTCCGCCAACGCCGCAACACCGGCGGACGTGGACCGCTGGTGGCAGTCCTTTCTCCGCAGATTCGACCTGGAGCACACCTTCAGGCTCCTGAAGCAGACCCTCGGCTGGACGGCACCGAAGGTCCGCCACGCCGACAGTGCCGATCTGTGGACCTGGCTCATCATCGCCGCCCACACCCAGCTCCGCCTCGCCCGCCCACTCACCGAGGACCTGCGCCGTCCCTGGGAGCGACCAGCCGCACCCCGCCGTCTCACCCCCGCCCGCGTCCGCCGGGGGTTTCGCAACGTCCGCGCGACGGCGGCCCGTCCGTCGGCCGCACCGAAACCGTCCAAGCCGGGACCGGGACGGCCTCCCGGCTCGAAGAACAGGCAGCGGGCCACACGTCACGACGTCGGCAAGACGGTCAAACGTGCTGAATCAATCAAGGAACACCAAACCCGCCGAGGATAAACGCCAAGCTCAGAAGCCGTATCTCAACCGAACGTGATCGCTTGATTTCCGCTGGTCAGGCATGGTCTGGCTCGGAGTGAGGGAGGCATCCGGCGTCTGGTTTCCGCTCCGTGAGCGAGGGGTGCGCGATGGCGTCGGTGCTGGGAATGCTGGAGGAGCGGGAGACAGCGGCCCGGGTGCGGGTGGAAGGACTGCGGGAGGAAGTCGCGCGGCTGGCTGGGGCGTTGGAGGCCGCGGA
>NZ_JAJSBI010000043.1 GCF_021261325.1 Streptomyces guryensis
GGCGCCGTACAGGGCGCGTTCGCGTTCCACCAGCAGGGGCAGGGTCTGTGAGGCGGTGACGAACTCCCGCAGCGGATGCCGGGCCAGCACCTCGTCCACCTCCGGCGTCAACGCCGCCGCCAGGCGCGAGGCGGCCGGGCGGGTTTCGTCGCGCAGGGCGTCGACGGCGGAGAGGAGCACGTCGCGTCGGCCATCGGGGCTGTCGTCGGCCGCGCGCTCGTACAGTCGCGCGCCCTCCTCCAGGACCAGGTCCGTGTCCATCCCCGCCGGGATCTTGATCTGGGCGTGGTGGCGCCAGGTGGTGATCGGGTCGCCCCATGCCTCCACCGTGTAGGTCCAGCGGCCGGGGTCGCCGGCGGTGACCGTGGCGCCCCAGCGGTCGGTGCCCGGGGCCAGTTCCCGCATGGGCGTCCATGGACCGGGACGGCCCTCCGGGTCGGTCAGGACGACGTTGGCGGCGACCGCGTCATGGCCCTCGCGGAACACGGTGGCCGAGATCTCGAACGACTCGCCGGCCACGGCCTTGGCCGGCCTTCGCCCGTGCTGGACCACCGGGCGGACATCGAGGACTGGTATGCGCCCGATGCCCGCGGCGTCGCCCACGGGTGGTGTCGCCGCGGCCGGCGGACCGGCGTCGGCGGGGCGCACGGGTGGCGCTTCGGTACTGGTCGTCGGGGGTGCTGACGAGTGGTGCGTGGCGGGCATGACCGCTCCTGTCCGCGTCAACGTGGGTGGGCGGATGGCTGTGGGGAGGTGGGTCCTGCGAGTGGTTCCCGTGAACTGCCTGTGTGGTGTACCGGAGGAGCCTTCCCACCCTATTCGGGTACGCAATCCGGCACTTTGTTAACTACTCACGCGTATGTCTACACACAAGACCGGTCCCGTTCGTGAACGAACGGGACCGGTCCGGGGACTGTGCCGCTAAGAAGACGGCACCTGCAGAAGTTCGTCCGGTGAGCCGAGGCCCCGGCCGGAGACCTTCCCGGACACCGCCAGCTTCACGAGTGCCCTGGAGACCTGGGCCGGCGTGGCCTTCGGGTGGCCGGCCAGATACAGCGCGGCCGTGCCCGTGACATGCGGGGTCGCCATCGACGTACCGGAGAAGGTCGCCTTCCCGGTGTCGCTCGCATAGGAGTCCGAGGTGATCGACACCCCGGGGGCGAACAGGTCCACGGCCGAGCCGAAGTTGGAGAAGTTCGCCCGTGCGTCCGTCCTGTCGGTCGCGCCGACCGTGAGGGCCTCCTGCACGTCCGCCGGGGAGTAGAGGGCGGCCGGCAGGCCGTCGTTCCCGGCGGCAACCGCGTAGGTGACGCCCGACGCGATGGAGTTGCGTACGGCGGCGTCCAGCTGGGCGTTGTAGGAACCGCCCAGGCTGAGGTTGGCGACCGCCGGTTTCCTCGCGTGCTTGGTCACCCAGTCGATGCCCGCGATGACCTGCGACGTCGTACCGGCGCCGGTGTTGTCGAGGACGCGGACGGCGACGACCTTGGCCTGCTTGGCCACGCCGTACTTCGTGCCGGCGATGGTGCCGGCGACATGTGTGCCGTGCCCGTTGCCGTCAGCTGCGGCCTTGTCGTTTCCGACGAAGTCCCAGCCGTAGCTCGCCCGGCCGCCGAAGTCCTTGTGCGTGATGCGGATACCGGTGTCGATCACGTATGCGGTGACCCCGGCGCCCGCGGCCCTGGGCCAGGTGTAGCCCTTGTCCAGCGGCAGGCCCGGCTGGTCGATCCGGTCCAGGCCCCAGGACGGCGGGTTCTTCTGCGTGTGGTCGAGGGACACGCGCGTGTCCTGGACGACCGAGGCGACCTGGGAGTCGGCCGCGAGCAGCCTGGCCTGTCTCTCGTCGGCCGTGATGGCATAGCCGTTGAGGACCGAGCCGTAGGTGTGGCTTATTTTCGCCCCGTACTTCTCGGCGATGCCCTTTCCGCTCGCCGACGGAGCCTTCGTTCCCCCCTTGAGTGTCACCAGGTAACTTCCGCTGACGGAGCCGGGCTCACCTGCGCCGAGTATCTGACCCTCCGGTGCGGCGTGCGCGGGCAGGGTGACGGCCGAGAGCGCGGCGGCACAGGCCACCGCGGTCAGAGCCCCTGTCCAGCGCAGACGCCGTGTTCGCGTCCGTGCCATGGTCCGAATCCCCCTCCATTGACTCCACTTGGCAGCCTCTCGTGCGGTGTAGAAGACCCACAAGAGGGCCTACGGGGGTGGAATCGGCCATGTCGGCCATGACGGATGCGTGGAGGTTGCGGCGTTTTCCGGACGGCGTACGACTGTGGCGTGCTCTTGGGCATGCCGTGGTTGCGGAGCCCTCCGCACGGATACCGTCGAGGTTGACGACGAGGCGCACAGCGTTGTGCGTCCGCACAGCGACACGCGTCGAGGTGGAAAGTGAAGGCGATCCGTCGATTCACCGTCCGACCCGTTCTCCCCGAACCCCTGCGGCCGCTCAGCGATCTGGCCCGCAATCTGCGCTGGTCCTGGCATGCGGAGACCCGCGACCTGTTCCAGTCCGTCGACCCCGAGCGCTGGGCCGCCTCGGACGGCGATCCCGTACGGCTCCTGGGCAGCGTGTCGCCGGCGCGGCTCGCGGAGCTGGCCGGGGACCACCGTTTCCTGCGCCGGCTGGCGGAGGTGACGGGCGACCTGGACGACTACATGACCGGCGACCGCTGGTACCAGACCCACTCCGGTGAACTCCCGGCCGCCGTCGCCTACTTCTCGCCCGAGTTCGGCATCACTGCCGCCCTGCCCCAGTACTCCGGCGGCCTCGGCATCCTGGCGGGCGACCATCTGAAGGCGGCCAGCGACCTCGGCGTACCCCTGGTCGGCGTGGGCCTCCTCTACCGGCACGGCTACTTCCGCCAGTCGCTGTCCCGGGACGGCTGGCAGCAGGAGCACTACCCCGTCCTGGACCCCAACGAGCTGCCCGTGGCCCTTCTGGAGGAACCCGACGGCACCCCGGCCCAGGTCTCCCTGGCCCTCCCCGGCGGCCGGCAGCTGCACGCCCGTATCTGGCTGGCCCAGGTCGGCCGGGTCCCGCTGCTGATGCTCGACTCGGACGTCGAGGACAACAACTTCGGCGAGCGCGGGGTGACCGACCGGCTCTACGGCGGCGGCAGCGAGCACCGTCTGCTGCAGGAGATGCTCCTCGGCATAGGGGGAGTGCGGGCCGTCCGGACGTACTGCCGGCTGACCGGCCACCCCGGGCCCGAGGTCTTCCACACCAACGAGGGCCATGCCGGCTTCCTGGGCCTGGAGCGGATCGCCGAACTCTGCGAGGACGGTCTCGACTTCGACTCCGCCCTCGAAGCGGTCCGGGCCGGGACCGTCTTCACCACCCACACCCCGGTCCCGGCCGGCATCGACCGGTTCGACCGCGAGCTGGTCGCCCACCACTTCGGCCCCGACACCGAACTCCCGGGCATCGACGTCGAACGCATCCTGCGACTCGGCATGGAGACCTACCCCGGCGGTGAACCGAACCTCTTCAACATGGCCGTGATGGGCCTGCGCCTGGGCCAGCGCGCCAACGGCGTCTCCCTCCTGCACGGTCAGGTCAGCCGCGAGATGTTCTCCGGGCTGTGGCCGGGATTCGACCCCGAGGAGGTGCCGATCACCTCCGTGACCAACGGGGTGCACGCGCCTACCTGGGTCGCCCCCGAGGTGTTCCGGCTCGGCGCCCGGCAGATCGGCGCCCAGCGCACCGAGGACGCGCTGACCGTCGGCGGCTCGGACCGCTGGGACGCGGTGGGGGACATCCCCGACCAGGACATCTGGGAGCTCAGGCGGAACCTGCGCGAGCAGCTGGTGGACGAGGTGCGGGTGCGGCTGCGCGCCTCCTGGCGTCAACGCGGGGCGGGGACGGCCGAGTTGGGGTGGATCGACGGCGTCCTCGACCCGGACGTCCTCACCATCGGCTTCGCCCGCCGAGTCCCGTCGTACAAGCGCCTGACCCTGATGCTGCGCGACCGCGACCGCCTCATGGACCTGCTCCTGCACCCGGAGCGCCCGATCCAGATCGTGGTCGCGGGCAAGGCGCACCCGGCGGACGACGGCGGAAAGCGCCTGGTCCAGGAACTGGTCCGGTTCGCCGACGACCCGCGGGTCCGCCACCGCATCGTCTTCCTCCCCGACTACGGCATGGCGATGGCGCAGAAGCTCTACCCCGGCTGCGACATCTGGCTCAACAACCCCCTCCGCCCCCTGGAGGCCTGCGGCACCTCCGGCATGAAGGCGGCGCTGAACGGCTGTCTCAACCTCTCCGTCCTGGACGGCTGGTGGGACGAGTGGTTCCAGCCGGACTTCGGCTGGGCGATCCCCACGGCCGACGGCGCCGGCACCGACCCCGACCACCGCGACGCCATAGAGGCCGACGCGCTCTACGACCTGCTGGAACAGCGCGTGGCCCCGCGCTTCTACGAGCGGGGGCAGCACGGTCTGCCCGACCGGTGGATCGAGATGGTCCGCCAGACCCTGACCCTGCTCGGCCCGAAGGTGCTGGCCGGCCGCATGGTCCGCGAGTACGTCGAGCGCCTCTACGCACCGGCCGCCCACGCCCACCGTGCCATGGACCCCGGTTCCGCGCGCGAACTCGCCGCCTGGAAGGCACGGGTGCGGGCCGCCTGGCACGGCGTCACCGTCGACCATGTGGAGACGTCCGCCGCCACGGCCACCGCGGAACTCGGCAGCACGTTCGGACTACGGGTGCGCGTGGGCCTCGGCGAGCTCGGCCCCGACGACGTGGAGGTCCAGGCCGTCTCCGGCCGCGTCGACCCCGAGGACCGCATCGCGGACGCGACGACCGTCGCGCTCAAACCGGCGGGCGGCCCCGACACCGAGGGCAGGTGGGTCTACGAGGGCCCCCTCTCCCTCGACCGCACCGGCCCCTACGGCTACACGGTCCGCATACTGCCGGCGCACCGACTCCTGGCGTCAGGAGTGGAACTGGGGCTGGTGGCGGTGCCTTCGGAGGGGACGGGAGAGGGGGCCGGGGTGCTGATGCGGTGAGCAAATCCATCCCTGGCGGGCACTCTCAGCCCTGGCGGGCACTCTCAGGCCGGGCGGGCACCCTCAGCCCGTCCGGCGTTTGAGGACGAGGCCGTCCAGGCCGACAGCGGGGGCCTGGGGGCGGGAGCCCCCGGTCAACGGCGCCCGAACCCCGCTCACGCCTCGGAGAGCGGCGCGCACAACTCCCGGAGAACCTTCCCGCACCGCCGCGCGTAAGCGCTCTGCAGGCCCCGTGTGGCCGGCCCGCCCGCCCGGGCGTACCACTTCGCGGGCTTGCTGAACGCGGCCACCGTCAGCCACACCGTGCCGTCGCCCGTGCGTTCCACGACGAAGAGTTCCTCGCCGCACTCCGGGTGGCCGGTCAGCGTGCCGTACGCCCAGCCCGCGCGGCGGGGCTCCTCGACCGTGTAGATGATGCGGCACGGCGCCTTGATCACCCCGGCGAGGGTGACGGTGACGTCGACCTCCGGTGCGGCGCGGTCCGCGCTCGCGTCGATGCCCAAGCCCAGTTCCCGGTGCATCTCCCAGGTGAGGACCGCCTCGGCCGCTCGGCGGAAGCAGGGTTCCCCCTCGCCGATGCGCGTGCGCACATCCAGGGGGCGGAAGCCCGGCGGGCAGAAACCGCGGCGGCGGGTGCCGCCGACGTCGTCGTAGGTGAAGTCCTCCAGGCGCATGGGACACAAGAGTAGGGCGGCACCCGGGAATGCCTTCCTCCCGGGTGCCGCCCGCCAACCCCCCTCGGGTCAGCTCACGTTGACCGCGGCCCAGGCCGCGGCGACCGTCTTGTACTCGGTGCTGCTGGATCCGTACAGGCTCGCCGCCGCCGCCAGCGTGCCCGCGCGGGCCGCCTTGTAGTCGGTGGTCGAGGTGAACTGCTCGGTCAGCGCCTTGTACCAGATCTGCAGCGCCTTGTCCCGTCCGATGCCGGTGACCGTGGAGCCGTTGGACGTCGGCGAGTTGTAGCTGACGCCGTTGATCGTCTTCGCGCCGCTGCCCTCGGACAGCAGGTAGAAGAAGTGGTTCGCGACGCCGGACGAGTAGTGGACGTCCAGGTTGCCGACGGAGGAGGACCAGGAGTCCGCCGAGCCGCCGTCCTTGCTGGGCTTGTCCATGTAGCGCAGCGGAGTGCCGTCGCCGTTGATGTCGATCTTCTCGCCGATGAGGTAGTCGCCCTTGTCGGTCGAGTTGTTCGCGAAGAACTCCACGCCGGTGCCGAAGATGTCCGAGGTCGCCTCGTTCAGGCCGCCGGACTCACCGCTGTAGTCCAGGCCCGCGGTGTTGGCGGTGACGCCGTGGCTCATCTCGTGGCCGGCCACGTCCAGCGAGGTCAGCGGGTGCGTGTTGCTGTCGCCGTCGCCGTAGGTCATGCAGAAGCAGCTGTCGTCCCAGAACGCGTTCACGTACGAGCTGCCGTAGTGGACGCGCGAGTAGGCGCCGACACCGTCGTCCTTGATGCCGCTGCGGCCGAAGGTGGACTTGTAGAAGTCCCAGGTCTCCTGCGCGCCGTAGGCCGCGTCGGCGGCCGCGGTCACGTCGGTGCTGGAGCTGGAGGCGGCGCCGGTGCCCCACGTGTTCGTGGTGTTGGTGAACAGGGTGCCGGTGCCGGAGCTGCTGCTGTGCTTCAGGTTGTACGTCTTGTGACCGCCGCGCGAGGCGTCGGTCAGCGAGTACGTCGAGCCCGACAGCGTGGTGGTGAGGCTGACCGTGCCCGAGTACAGCGTCTTGCCGGTGCCGGTCGCGTTCTCGATGGCCTGGTACTCGTAGAGCTTCTTGCCGGTGGCCGCGTCGGTGATGACGTGCAGCGCGTTCGGGGTGCCGTCGTCCTGGAGGCCGCCGACGACGGTCTCGATGGCGAGGACGGGCTTGCCGGAGCCGGCCCAGATGACCTTGCGGGCCTTGTCCGCGGAGGTCTTGGCGGAGCCCGCCGCCTTGGCGGCGGTCAGCGCCTGCTTCTCGGCCTTGGCGGTGGTGATCTGCGGCTTGAGCGAGGCCACCTTGATGGCCGCCTTCGTCGCCTTGACGACGCTCTCGGTCTTGCCGGCCTTCGTCGCGACGACCAGGTCGCCGCCGAGGACGGGCAGGCCCGCGTAGGTGCGCTCGTAGCGGGTGTGGACCGTGCCGTCGGCGTCCTTGACGACGTCCTTGACGACCAGATTCTCCTTGGTGCCGAGGCCTATCTGCTGCGCCGTGTCGGCGACGTCGGCCTGCGCCTTCTGGATGAGGGAGACGCGGGTCGCGGCCGACAGCGCGGCAGGGGAGCCGGCCGTGCGGGCCGTGGCCGTGGAGTCCGCCGTGGTCTGGGCGGCGGCCGAACCGGTGGTCAGACCGGTGGTGAGCAGGGCTCCGGCGGCAACGGCGGTTGCGATGGCCAGAGTCGAGCGCTTGTGACGCGCGTAGAGGGGGGTCACACAAGCTCCTTGTGGTGGGGGAGTCCGGCACGGCGTGGGGCGCCCGGCCGACGTTGTTGTGAAGTTGTGCGGCGGTTGTGGAGAAGAGTGACATCAAGGCGCGTACATGTCATGACCCTCAAGTGATGTTGGCTGAAAGTCGACTGTCCGGTTAACGTTTCAGGAATGTAAACGGGCGCCGCCCCGGGATCGTGACCCGGGACGGCGCCTGTTTCCGGTTCCGCTGCCCGCGGTCTACGGGAACGTCACCTTCCAGCTGTTGAGCGTGCCGACGTCCTGCGCGGCCTGGTCCTGGACCCTCAACTTCCAGGTGCCGTTGGCCGTCTCGGACGAGGCGTTGACCGTGTAGGTCGCCTGGACGTTGTCCGCCGAGTCCGAGGAGCTGAAGTTCTTCAGGCGGTACGCGGTGCCCGACGGGCCGAGCAGATCGATCACCAGGTCGCCCCGCCAGGTGTGCGTGATGTCGACGCTCACCTGGAGGTTGCTTGGCGCGTTTCCGCTCCTGCCGGAGACGGTGATCGACGAGGAGACGGCCGGCCCGTTGTCCGGGATCGACAGCGGGGTGGTGTTCTCGTACGACGTCCCGGTCCCTCCGCCGCCGCCGGAGCGCGAGCCGACCGCCACGGCCGCCCACGCGTCCTGCACGGCCTTGTACTCGGTGGACGTGGTGCCGTACAGCTCACCGGCGGCCGCGAGCGTGCCGGTGCGTGCGCCCGCGTAGTTGGTGGTGGACGTCCACTTGGTGCTCAGCGCCCGGTACCAGATCTGCAGGGCCTTGTCCCGGCCGATGCCGGTGACCGGAAGGCCGTCCGAGGTGGGCGAGTTGTAGCTGACGCCGTTGATGACCTTGGCGCCGCTGCCCTCGCTCAGCAGGTAGAAGAAGTGGTTGGCGACGCCCGAGGAGTAGTGCACGTCGAGGTTGCCCACGCCCGAGTACCAGGAGTCGGCGGAGCCGCCGTCCTTGCTGGGCTTGTCCATGTAGCGCAGCGGGGTGCCGTCGCCGTTGATGTTGATCTTCTCGCCGATGAGGTAGTCACCCGGGTCGGACGAGTTGTTGGCGTAGAACTCGACGCCGACGCCACCGAGGATGTCGGAGGTCGCCTCGTTGAGGCCGCCGGACTCGTCGCTGTAGTTGAGGCCCGCGGTGTTGGCGGTGACGCCGTGGGTCATCTCGTGGCCCGCCACGTCCAGCGAGGTCAGCGGGTCCGCGTTGCCGGAGCCGTCGCCGTACGTCATGCAGAAGCAGCCGTCGTCCCAGAACGCGTTCACGTACGAGTTGCCGTAGTGGACGCGCGAGTAGGCGCCGACGCCGTTGTTCTTGATGCCGCTGCGGCCGAAGGTGTTCTTGTAGTAGTCCCAGGTCTCCGCGGCGCCGTAGTGGGCGTCCGCGCCCGCGGTCGCCGCGTTCGACGTGGTGCCGTTGCCCCACGTGTTGCTGGTCTGCGAGAACAGCGTGCCGGTGCCGGACGTGCCGTGGTTCAGGTTGTACGTCTTGTGTCCGCCGCGGTCGCCGTCGGTCAGGTTGTAGTTCGAGCCCGACTGGGTCGTCGTCAGCGAGACCGAGCCGCTGTACTGCGTGTTGCCGGTGCCGGTCGCGTTCTCGATGCCCTGGTACTCGAAGAGCTTCTTGCCGGTGGTGGCGTCCGTGATGACGTGCAGCTGGTTCGGCGTGCCGTCGTCCTGGAAGCCGCCGACGACCGTCTCGTACGCCAGGACCGGCTTGCCGCTCGCCGCCCAGATCACCTTGCGGGCGCCGTCGGCGGCCGACTTGGTGGAGCCGAGGGCCTTCGCGCGCTTCACGGCCTGCTGCTCGGCGGACGCCTTGGTGATGTCCGGGGTGACGTCGGAGACCTTGATGGCGGCGTTCGTCGCCTTGATGACGTCCTTGGTGGCGCCCGACTTGGCGGTGTCGACGACCAGGTCCCCGCCGAGGACCGGAAGGCCGTCGTAGGTGCGCTCGTAGCGGGTGTGCAGGGTGCCGTCGGCGTCCTTGACGACGTCACGGACGACGAGCTTCTCCTTCGCGCCCAGGCCTATGTCCTTGGCGGTCTGTGCACGGGCGCCGTCGGCGTCGCGTATCAGCTCGGCGCGCTGGGAGGGGGAGAGCTTGACGGCCGCGTGCGCCTTGATCGCGGACGTGGCCGGGGCGGCGGACGCGGCGCCCGCCTGGACGGCCGCGGCGAGCAGTGCGGTGACGCCGGCGACGGCGACGATGTGGGAGGTGCGTCTGCGAGAGGAACTGCTTCTCAACACTGACTCCTTCTGCGTGGCCGCTGGTCGCGCGGCCAGGGAAGATCCGGACGGTGGGTCGACCGTCCGGGCAGAACTGGGGTGGAGCATGTGGGGTTGCTGTGTTGAAGCTGTGGGAAGGGTGGCAGGAGATTCCGGCCCTGTCAGGAGCGCGTCACAAAGTTGGCCGGAAATGGTTCGTTGTCCGGTTGTTCATGTTCGGTATGCGAACCGGATGGTGGATCGTGAGCGGAAAGCGTGCCTACGACGGCTCGCCGTGCCAGGTGTGCCAGAGCGCCGCGTACGCCCCCTCCGCCGCCACGAGTTCTTCGTGCGTGCCCAGTTCGGTGAGCCGGCCGTCCTCCATCACGGCCACCCGGTCCGCGTCGTGGGCGGTGTGCAGACGGTGCGCGATGGCGATGACCGTGCGGCCTTCGAGTACGGCGGCCAGGGCGCGCTCGGTGTGGCGGGCGGTGGCCGGGTCGAGCAGGGCGGTGGCCTCGTCGAGGATCAGGGTGTGCGGGTCGGCCAGGACCACGCGGGCCAGGGCGAGTTGCTGGGCCTGTGAGCCGTCGGTGCGGCAACCGCCGTCACCGAGCGGGGTGTCCAGACCGTCCGGCAGTTCGCGCACCCAGTCGTCGGCACCCACCGCCGTCAGCGCCGCCCACAACTCCTCGTCCGTGGCGCCCGGTTCGGCGATCAGCAGGTTGTGGCGGACCGAGCCGAGGAACACATGGTGCTCCTGGGTGACCAGCACGACCTGGCGGCGCAGCTGTTCGGGGCCGAGGCCGACGACGGGCACCCCGCCGACGGTCACCGTGCCCTCGGTGGGCGCGTCGACGCCCGCCAGCAGCCTGCTCAGCGTGGTCTTCCCGGCGCCTGAGGGGCCCACCACCGCCAGCCGCTCGCCGGGTCGTACGGTCAGGTCGACGCCGTGCAGCACCTCGCCGCCGCGGTCGTAGGCATACCGCACCCCGGCCACGTCGAAGCGGTCGTCCGCCGGGGTGGGTGCATCGGTCTGCTGCGCGCGCGGCGCCCGGGCCAGGCCCTCCACGCGGGCGAAGGAGGCGCTGCTGTTCTGCAGTTGCTCCACCCGCATCAGGATCTCGTCGAGAGGTCCGCTCAGCCGCTGCAGATACAGGGCCGCCGTCACCACCGC
Organism: Streptomyces guryensis; assembly: GCF_021261325.1. GTDB lineage: Bacteria > Actinomycetota > Actinomycetes > Streptomycetales > Streptomycetaceae > Streptomyces > Streptomyces guryensis. Next base: position 10,801 of record NZ_JAJSBI010000043.1, read on the forward strand.
GCCGAGGCTCAGCGTGCCGCGCCCGTGCAGCACGCCGCCGACCAGCAGGACCGTCGACACCGGCACGAGGTAGGAGACCTCCACCGCCGGGAAGAACACGGTGCGCAGGAACAGCGTGTACAGCCGGGTGCGCCGGGATGTCTCCAGCGCGTCCCGGCTCGCCGCGACCCGCCGCCGCTCCAGCCGCAGCGCCTCGACCGTGCGGGCGCCCGACGCGGTCGCCGCGAGGATCTCGGCGACGTCGGAGGTGGCGGCGCCCTCGGCGAGGTAGCCGTCGCGGGCCCGGCGCAGATACCAGCGCAGCGCACCCCAGATGCCGACCAGGCCGAGCAGCCCGCACCCGCCGAGCAGCGGGTTCAGCCAGAACACCGCGCCGAGCAGGAACAGCGCCTGCACGGTGTTGATGAGCAGCTCGGGCCCGACGTCGCGCAGCGTCGTACCGACCGTGGCCACGTCGGCCGTCCCGCGCGCGGTCAGATCGCCGGTGCCGGCCCGCTCCACGACCGCCGCGGGCAGCGCGAGCGCCCGGTCGACGAACTCCTCGCGCACGCGGGCGAGCGTCCGCTCCCCGAACCGGTGCCCCACATACCGGGCCCAGCGGGCGAGTACCAGCTGGGCCAGCGAACAGAGCAGGATCCACAGCGCCAGCCGGTCGACGGCGCCGACGCCGTGTCCGGCCCGCACCTCGTCGATGATCCGGCCGACCAGCCAGGGCCCCGCGAGTCCGGCCCCGGCGGCCAGGGCGTTGAGCGCGAGCACGGTGACGAAGGCGCGACCGTCGGCCCTTACGAGCCGCACCACGGCCCGCCGAACGTCGGCGCGTGCCGCGACGGGGAGGTGGCCCGAACTCGCCGTCATCGGACCGTCTCCTCGGAGTCTCGCGCCACCAGGGCGCGGTAGCCCGGCTCGGTGTCCAGTAGTTCGCGGTGGCCTCCGGTGGCCGCCACTTTGCCGTCGACCAGGTAGTACACGGTGTCCGCGTGGTCCAGGACGAGCGGGGAGGTGGTCGTGACCACCGTTGTACGGCCCTCCCGTGCGGCCCGCAGTCGCTGGGCCACCCGGGCCTCGGTGTGCGCGTCCAGGGCTGAGGTCGGCTCTACGGCGAGTAGCACCTCCGGTTCGGCCGCGAGCGCCCTTGCCAGGCGGACGCGTTGTCTCTGGCCGCCGGAGAGGTTGCGGGCCTGGGGGTCCATTGCTGAGGCCAGGCCTTCGGGCAGGCCCTGGACGATGTCGTCTGCGACGGCTGCGTGGATGGCTTTGGCCAGGTGCGCGTCATCGTCTGCCTCGGCATGTCGTGTGGCGTCCGCGGGTCCGTCGTGGCTGGTCGTGCAGTTCCCCGCGCTCGTTGACGGCGGTGCCGAGCCGCCCAGTACGTCGCGCAGTACGCCCGCGAACAGGTCCGCCTCGTGGTCGGCGACCAGGATGTGCTGCCTGACCTGTGGCAGCGCGATCTCGTCGAGCCGTAGGTCTCCCCAGGTGGCCGCCGAGGGCAGGTACCTCCCGAGGCGGTCGACAACAGCCGCCGCGTCCGCCGGGCGGGCGCACGTCAGTGCCGTCAGCCGCCCGGGCCGGATCCTCACCCCCGACTCGGGGTCGTGCAGTGCCGCCGGCTCCGCGGGGGCGTCGCGGGTGCCGGTGTCGGCCAGTGGCTCCAGTTGCAGGAAGCGTACGACCCGGCGGGCCGAGACCAGGCCGCGGCTGATCTGGTAGCCGCACTCCACCCAGAACGCCACCGGGCCCACCAGCACCGCCACATAGCCGTACACCGACACCAACTCGCCGATGGTGATGGACCCTTGGGCGGCGAGCCGGGCCGCCAGCCAGGTGACCACGGCCAGGAACAGGGTCGGCAGTCCGATGCCCAGCGCCTGGACCCAGCTGGTGACCGCCCCGACCCGGTAGCCCTGGCGACGCAGCCGCTGCGAGTCGCGACGGAAGGCTTCCGCGAACAGGCCTTTGCCGCCGAGGCCGTTGAGCACGCGCAGCCCGCCCGCCAGGTCGGAGATCCGGGCGGTGAGCACGCCCTGCCGGTTGCGGTACTCGGTCTCCGCGCCTTGCAGACGGGTCAGCAGCGGCCCGACGAGGACGACGATCAGGGGGATGCCGAGCAGCACGACCGCGGCGATCAGAGGCGAGACCGAGAGCAGAACGGCCGCGACCACGACGTAGGCGACCACCGCCCCGACGCCGGGCCCGACCACCGTCAGCGACTGGCTGATCGTCTGTACGTCGGCGACCCCGATGGTGACGACCTCCCCGGCCCCCACCCGGCGCGGCAGGGCGGCGCCCAGCCGGACCGCCTGGCCGACGATCACCTTGACCGTGCGGAAGTTGGCGTCCATCCGCACCCGGGTCATCGTGCGGTGCCGCATGATGCTCAGCCAGGCGTTGAACGCCCCGACGACGAAGAGCGCCGCGGTCCAGCCCGCCAGCGCCGGATAGTCACCGGGCTCCAGCCCGTCGTCGATCGCCCGGGAGAGGAGATACGGCGTCGCCGCCAGCAGCACCATCCACACGCTGCCCAGCACCGCCCCGGCGAGCGACCGGCCGGGCTGGCGCCGCACCAGCCACAGCAGATAGCGGGCGCCCCCGCGGCAGTCGGGCTCGCCCGGATCCTCGTACGCGTCGATCATGCTCCCCCGATCCCTGCCGATCCCCGCCGATCCCTGACGATCCCTGACGATCCCTGACGATCCCTACGCCAGACTGTCCCGCCACGCCCGGTGCAGATCCGCGAACCGCCCCGTGCCTGCGATGAGTCCGGCCGGGCTGCCGTCCTCCACGATCCTTCCGTGCTCCATGACCAGCACGCGGTCCGCGATCTCGACGGTCGACAGGCGGTGCGCGATGACCACGGCCGTACGGCCCCGCAGGACCGTCAGCATCGCGCGCTGCACCGCCCGTTCGCCCGGGATGTCGAGCGAGCTGGTCGCCTCGTCGAGGATCAGCACGGCCGGGTCGGCGAGCAGCGCCCGGGCGAAGGCCACGAGCTGGCGCTGGCCCGCCGAGATACGGCCGCCTCGTTTCCGTACGTCCGTGTCGTACCCGTCGGGCAGTGCGCTGATGAACTCGTGCGCACCGATCGCCTTCGCGGCCTGCTCGATCTGCTCGCGGGTCGCGTCCGGGCGGCCGATGGCGATGTTCTCGGCGACCGTGCCGGAGAACAGGAACGCCTCCTGCGTCACCATCACCACCCCGCGCCGCAGTTCCGGCGCGGCCAGTTCGCGCAGGTCGACGCCGTCGAGCAGGACCCGGCCCTCGGAAGGGTCGTAGAAGCGGGCCAGCAGCTTGGCGAGCGTGGACTTGCCGGCGCCCGTCGAGCCGACCACCGCGACCGTCTGCCCGGCGGGGATCGTGAGATCGAAGGCCGGCAGCACCTCGCCGCCGGTGCGGTAGCCGAAGCGGACGCCGTCGAAGACGACCTCGCGGCCCGGGTGCTCGCTCTCGAGTGCCGGAAGTTCCACGGGACTTGACGGCTCCGGCACGGAGGGTGTCTGCGCGAGCAGCCCGGCGATCTTCTCCAGGGAGGCCGCCGCCGACTGGTAGGAGTTCAGGAACATGCCGAGGCGGTCGATGGGGTCGTACAGGCGGCGCAGATAGAGCACGGCGGCCGCCAGTACGCCCAGCTCCAGCGAGCCCCCCGCCACCCGGTACGCGCCCCACAGCACGATCGCCGCCACGGCCGTGTTGGCCACCAGCCGGGAACCGACCACATAGCGGGCCATCTCCAGCATGGCGTCGCCGTTGACCCGCTCGTGCCGCCGGTTCAGCACCAGGAAGTCGGCGTCGTTGGCGGCCTCGCGGCGGAACGCCCGCACCGGCCGGATGCCGTTCATGGTCTCGACGAACTTGACGATGACGGCCGCGATGGCCGTGGACCGCACCCGGTACACCCGTACCGCGCGCCGCTGGTAGACCCGTACCAGCAGATACAGCGGCACGAAGGACGCCACCGCGACGGCGCCCAGCCCCAGGTCCAGCCAGAGCAGCATGGCCGAGATGTAGACGAAGGACAGGATGACCGTGATGAGCTCCTGCAGCCCCTCGTTGAGCAGCTCCCGCAGTGACTCCACGTCCGCCGTGGACCGGGAGATCAGCCGGCCCGAGGTGTAGCGCTCGTGGAAGTCGATGCTCAGCGCCTGCGCGTGCCGGAAGATACGGCCGCGCAGATCGAGCAGTACGTCCTGGTTGACCCGGGCGGAGGCGAGGATGAACGCGTACTGCAGCCCGCCGGAGACCAGCGCGCACAGCAGATAGGCCACGGCCACCGCGATCAGCGGGCCGTGGTCGTGGTCCCGGAACGCCGGTACGGCCCTGTCGATCGCGTACGCCACCAGCAGCGGGCCCGCCTGGACCGCCGCCTGCTGGAGCAGCAGCAGGAGCGTGGTGACGGTGACGCGGGCCTTCATCGGGGCGAGCAGGGAGCGCAGCAGGCCGGCCGTGGCGCCCGGAGGAGTGGGCAGGACGTCCCGGTCGAAGGGGTCGCCGGTGTCCTTGGGGCGGGGGAGGTCCGGCTCGTCGTCCGCCGTCGGGACGGATGTGGTGGGGGCCGTCATCGTTCGTCCTCCGCTTCTGGGGTCCCGGACATCAGATGGGCGTACTCGGCGTTCGTGCGCAGCAGTTCGTGATGCGTGCCCACGGCGGCGATCCGGCCGCCGGAGAGCAGCGCGACCCGGTCGGCGAGCAGAACCGTGGACGGGCGGTGCGCCACGATGAGCGCCGTGGTGTCCGCGAGGACGTCCCGCAGGGCGGCCTCGACGGCGGCTTCGGTGTGCACGTCGAGTGCGGACAGCGGGTCGTCCAGAACGAGGAACCTGGGTCTGCCCACGACGGCCCGCGCGAGCGCCAGCCGCTGCCGCTGCCCGCCGGAGAGGCTGAGGCCCTGCTCGCCGACCTGGGTGTCCGTCCCCTGGGGCAGCGCGTGCGCGAAGTCGGCCTGCGCGACGGCGAGCGCGCGGTTCAGCTCGGCGGCACCCGCACTGTCGTCGGCTCCCATCAGCACGTTGTCCCCGACGCTCGCCGAGAAGAGGGTGGGCTCCTCGAAGGCGACGGCGACGAGGGTGCGCAGTTCCTCGCGGGACACGGCGGTGATGTCCTCGCCGTCGAGGGTGATCCGGCCGGATGTCACCTCGTGGAGGCGGGGGACGAGAGCGGTCAGCGTCGTCTTGCCGCTGCCGGTGGCGCCCACCAGGGCCATGGACTCGCCGGGGCGGATGTGGAGGTCGATACGGTCGAGGACGGGCGGGGAGTCGCAGGGGGCGTCCGGGTAGCGGAAGCGTACGTTGTGGAACCGGAGGCCGCGCAGCCCGGCGGTGCGAGGTGCCGCTCTCTGTGGGGCGGGAGCCGCCCCAGCACCACGATCGCCCGCAGCTGCGTCGGACTCCGGCACCTCGTCCATCACCTCGAAGTACCGCTCCGTGGCGGTCGCCGCCTCCTGGCTCATCGCAAGCAGGAACCCGATGGACTCCACCGGCCACCTCAACGCCAGTGCTGTCGAGAGGAAAGCGACCAATGTCCCCGCCGACAGACCGCCGGAGGCGACCTGCACCGTGCCGAACACCAGCGCCGCCCCGATCGCCACCTCCGGCAACGTCACGATGACGCCCCAGATCGTGGCGAGCAGCCCCGCCTTCCTGAGCTCCGTGCCCCGCAGTGTCCGGGTCAGCTCCCGGAACGCCCGCGCCTGGCTGCGATGCCGCCCGAACCCCTTGATGATCCGGATCCCGAGCACGCTCTCCTCGACGACCGTCGTCAGGTCGCCGACCTGGTCCTGCGCGAGCCGCGCCACATCGGCGTACCGCTTCTCGAAGATCACGCAGGTGACCATCACGGGGACGGCCGGACCCAGGATCACCAGCCCCAACGTCCAGTTCTGCAACAGCATGATCACCACCCCGACGGCGATGGTCACCCCGTTGACCAGCAGGAACGTCAGCGGAAAGGCGAGGAACATGCGCAGCAGCATCAGGTCCGTCGTGCCGCGCGACAGCAACTGGCCCGAGGCCCAGCGGTCGTGGAAGGCGACCGGCAGCCGCTGCAGCCGCCGGTACAGATCCGCCCGCATCCCCGCCTCGATGCCGGAGAGCGGCCGGGCCACCAGCCACCGCCGCAGCCCGAACAGCAGTGCCTCCCCGAGTCCGAGGAGCAGCAGGTACAGCGCCCCGAGCCACACGCCCGCCGGGTCCCGGTCGGCGACCGGCCCGTCCACCATCCACTTCAGTACGAGCGGGATGACGAGCCCCGTGCACGAGGCGAGCACGGCGACGAACGCGGCGGTGAACAGCCGCGCCCGCACCGGCCGTACGTACGGCCACAGCCGCAGCAGTGTGCGTACGGCGGATCGGTCGCTGGTTTCCGTGGGGTCCTCGGTGGTTGCACGTGTAGAGGGCATCGTCTGTGAGCCTACGGACCGGCACTGACAACGCCCACCGAGTTTTGGCCGGACCCGGATCGGCCGCTGGTCCTACGACCTGCGCGTTCGAGGGGTCGTACAGGAGATCCCGAGGGGTCGTAGGGCGGCATCAACCGATCGGTTGATGTCCCTTCGAGCGCGACGGCCGATGTGGCGGCAGGGCGCTTCCCGCGAACCTGATGCCATGCCCGTCATCGAAGTCACCGAACTGCGCAAGTCCTACGGCGGCCGGACCGTCGTCGACGGCGTCTCCTTCGCCGTCGAGGAGGGCGAGATCTTCGGGATCCTCGGCCCGAACGGCGCCGGCAAGACCACCACCGTCGAGTGCGTCGAGGGACTGCGCGTCCCCGACGCAGGCCGGGTGCGCGTCACCGGCCTCGACCCCGTCGCCGACCACGCGCGCGTGGCCCGCGTCCTGGGCGCCCAGCTCCAGCAGAGCGAGCTGCAGCCCAAACTCACCGTCCGCGAGGCGCTGGAGCTGTACGCCTCCTTCTACCCGAGCCCGCTCGACTGGGCGCCGCTCGCCGAACGCCTCGGCCTGACCGCGAAACTGACGACCCGGTTCGGCAAGCTCTCCGGTGGCCAGAAGCAGCGTCTGTTCATCGCGCTCGCCCTGATCGGCAACCCGCGCGTCGTCGTCCTGGACGAGCTGACGACGGGCCTGGACCCGCGGGCCCGGCGGGACACCTGGGCGCTGATCGAGGATGTCCGGGCCAGTGGCGTGACGGTTCTCCTGGTCACCCACTTCATGGAGGAGGCGCAGCGCCTGTGCGACCGGATCGCCGTGATCGACAAGGGCCGGGTGGCCGCACTGGACACCCCGGCCGGCCTGATCCGGCGCTCGGCGGGAGCCACCGTCATCAGCTTCACCCCCTCCGCCCCGCTGGACGACCGTGACCTCGCGGTCCTCCCCGCGCTCGCGTCCGTCGAGCACAAGGACGGCCGTATCACCCTCTCCGGCACCGACGAGACGGTCAACGCCGTCATCACCCTCCTCGCCCGCCACCGCATCACCGCCCACCAGCTCCGGGTCGTGGACGCCACGCTCGACGACGCGTTCCTCGACCTGACGAAGGCCGACACGAAGGAGGAAGCGGCATGAGCACCGCCGTACTGAAGACCGAGGTCCGCCTCTTCCGCCGGGAACCCGGCGCCATCTTCTGGATCCTGCTCTTCCCGACCCTGCTGCTGGTGATCCTCGGTTCCATCCCGTCCTTCCGGGACCACCAGGCCGACCTCGGCGGCCTGCGCACCATCGACGTCTACGTCCCCGTCGCCGTGCTGCTCGGCATGATCGTCGGCGGTCTGCAGGCGATGCCGCAGACCCTCACCGGCTACCGGGAACGCGGCATCCTGCGCCGGATGGCCACCACGCCGGTCCGGCCGAGTGCCCTGCTGTCCGCGCAGATGGCGGTGTACGGCGGTGCCGCCCTGGTGTCCGCACTGCTCGCCCTCGCGGTCGGGCGGCTCGGCTTCGGCGTACGACTGCCGCAACAGCCCCTCGGATACGTCCTCGCCCTGCTGCTGGCCGTTCTGGCCGCCCTTGCTCTCGGATCGGTGGTGGCGGCCCTGTCCCGTACGACGAAGATCGCGGGCGCGATCGGTTCGGCCGTGTTCTTCCCGTCGATGTTCTGCGCGGGCGTGTGGGCGCCGGTGCAGTCCATGCCGCACCTGCTCGCCCGGATCGTCGGCTGCACCCCGTTCGGGGCGGCCGCGCAGGCACTGAACCAGGCGGCGGCCGGGCACTGGCCGGGCTGGAGCCACCTGGGCGTGCTGGTGGTGTGGATCCTGCTGCTGACGGGTGCGGCAAGTCGCTGGTTCCGCTGGGAGTAGGGGCGGTGCCGTGCAGACTGGGGACATGACCGTGGTGGACACGCACATCGAGCGGCGCTGGGACCAGTTCCACACCTGGGGGCCCTACGGGCTGCTCGGCATCGGCCTCGTCCCCGCGCTCGCGACCGCCGACCCCCACGCCTCTCCGGCCAAGTGGTACACCGCCTGGGCCCTGTTCGGCGCCGCGATCGTGCTCCAGCTGTCGTGGCACAGCACCCGTCCCGGCGGGCCCGACTGCCGCCGGAAGCCGTCGCGGACCGGGACGGTGTACTACACGGTCCGCTGGGCCCTCGCCTTCGCCCTCACCTGGATCAACCCGTTCTTCGCGTTCTACGCCGCCGCCGGCTACATGGACGCCGACGAGACGATCCCGGGCAGGCGGTGGCAGCGGCTCGGGCTGCTGGCGAGCGCGGTCACCGTGGCCGGCGCGCAGGCCGGCGGGATGCCGTTCGGGAGCGGAGCGCAGTGGGCCGTCTTCGGCGCGCTCCTGGTCGCCAACTCGGGCCTGCAGATGGTGGTCGCCCATCTCACCGAGCAGGAGATGCAGCGGGCCCGCGAACGCACCGCGACCATCGCCGAACTGGAACGCACCAACGCAGCCCTGCAGCAGGCCCTCGACGAGAACGCCGCCCTTCACGCCCAACTCCTCGTCCAGGCACGGGAGGCCGGGGTCGCCGACGAGCGGCGGCGGCTCGCCGCCGAGATCCACGACACCATCGCCCAGGGCCTGACCGGCATCATCGCCCAGCTCCAGGTCGTCGCGAACACGCCCGACCGGGACCAGGCCCGCGAGCACACGGACCGCGCCATGGACCTGGCCCGGCACAGCCTCGGCGAGGCCCGCCGCTCCGTGCACAACCTGGCCCCGGTGGAGCTGGCGGACGCCGGACTGCCCGAGGCGCTGAAGAAGACGGTCGCCGAATGGGGCGAACGGACCGGCGTACGCGCCGAGTTCACGGTCACCGGCACGGCGGAACAGCTCCACGAGGAGGTCTCCGCCACCCTCCTGCGCATCGTCCAGGAGGCCCTGTCCAACACGGCCCGCCACGCCCGCGCCTCCCGCCTCGGCGTCACCCTCTCCTTCCTGGGCGACGAGGTGATCCTCGACATCCGCGACGACGGCACCGGCTTCGACCCGCTCGCGCTGCCCGCCCGCACCCGCTCCGGCGGCTTCGGCCTCGACGGCATGCGTGCCCGCGCCGAACGCATCGCGGGCTCGCTGACCGTCGAGACCGAACCGGGCCACGGCACGGCACTGTCGGCTCGCGTACCGTTGGTCCGCCATGAGTGACGAGCCGTTGATCTCCCTGCTGATCGTCGACGACCATCCCGTCGTACGGGACGGTCTGCGCGGCATGTTCGAGTCGGCCCCGGGCTTCCGGGTCCTCGGCGAGGCGGCGAACGGCGTGGAGGCCGTCAGCCGCGCGGAGGCTCTGGATCCGGACGTGATCCTGATGGACCTGCGCATGCCCGGCGGCGGGGGAGTGGACGCCATCCGCGAACTCGCCCGGCGCGGCGTCCGCGCCGAGGTGCTCGTCCTGACGACGTACGACACCGACTCCGACACCCTGCCCGCGATCGAGGCGGGCGCGACGGGCTACCTGCTCAAGGACGCCCCGCGTGACGAGCTCTTCACCGCCGTCCGCGCGGCGGCGGAGGGCCGCACGGTGCTGTCTCCGGCGGTCGCCTCCCGCCTGGTCTCGGCGGTCCGCACCCCTGGGTCGGGCGGCAACGAGCCCCTGTCCACCCGCGAACGCGAGGTCCTCGCCCTGGTCGCCAGGGGCACCTCCAACCGCGAGATCGCCCGCGAACTGTTCATCAGCGAGGCCACCGTGAAGACCCATCTCACGCACCTGTACGCCAAGTTGGGTGTCAACGACCGCGCGGCGGCGGTCGCGACGGCGTACCAGCGGGGGATCCTCGGCTAGCTCGTCCGCCGGCTCGTCTGCCGCGGGCAGGGGAGCAGACCTGAGGCCGTCTTCTCCCAGGACGCCTTGAGTTCCGCCGGCAACTCCGGCCTGTCGGGCGCCAGGTCGGCCTGCTCGCGCAGGTCGGCGCCGAGGTCGTAGAGGTGGTCCTTGCCCGCGGAGTCCTGGTAGTACTTCCAATACCATGGACGGTGCCAGCGCGGCGGTTGAGCCGTCAAGGACGCGTTCGCGCTGTGGAACACGGTCCGTCGATGCGGCCGGGCGCCTACTTCTCGGCTCCGCGCGCCGGCAGAGCCGTCAACTGTGCCATGACAGGCCGGAGTTGACGCCTGACCAGGCGGCTCAGGGTGACGACGCTCGGCAGTCGCAGGGCCGTGGGGTCGAACCGGAGGAAGGCCGCCCGCCAGTCCGGCCCGAAGACCACGAGGCCCTTGAGGGCGAAGTCCCAGCGCAGCCGCGACCGGCCGCCGTTCACCAGGACCTCCCAGAGCGGCCGCTCCGGGCGGGCGGGCTGCGGGTAGTCGGGCAGCGCGGGCAGGGGCGGCCAGCGGCCCGTGTCCGGTGCTCCCGGCTCGGTGCGCGACCGCCGTTCGTGTTCCGCGGCGACGGCCGTGCGGAAGCGGTCGTAGTCCCTGGCGTCGCAGTAGGCGAGCAGCACCAGCCGCTCGGGCGGCAGCAGGCGCAGTGCCTCGACGAACTCCCACACGGTCCCCGGTCCGGGGCCCGCCGACAGGATCACCACATGCGCACCCGCGATCAGCCCGCTCACGGTGTCCCGCCAGTCGTCGACCGGCAGATACGCGCGCGCCGCGCCGGGCAGCGGAAGCGGCTCCCCGGGGCTGCCGATCGCGACGACCCGGCCGAGCCGCCCGAAGCGCCGGACCAGGCTCTCCTCGTGGGTCAGCCCGGAGATGAAGAAGAAGCTCTCCAGGTTCGCACCGCCGCCGGTCAGGTCGGTGGGCAGCAAGGACATGCTCTTGTCGTTCGAGAACGGGCGCAGATACAGCACGTAGCGGGTTCCGGCCAACGGGGCGAAGGAGCCGATGACTCCCGAGGTGTGCTGTTTCCCGCGCACCACGCACAGGCGTCCCGCGAAGAAGACACCCACCCCGGCGAAGAAGGCGGCCGCGGCAGCCAGCAGGCGCAGCCACCAGGAGCCGTGCGTGACGGCCAACTGGTCGCTGTAGAAACTCTTCCTGAAGACGGTGAAGCTCACCAGGCCCACCACCGCCCCGGCCACCCGCAGCGCCCACCCGGCGGCGATCAGCGTGCGCCCCAGTCCCGGCCGCTGCACGGTGCGCGGTGGCGGCTCCCGGTCCCGGTCCCGGTCCTGCAAGAAGTACGTGTTCCCGTTCGTCACCGGCATCCCCCGTGGCCCAGCCGACTCACGCAGACGCCCAGGATGACCGCTCAGCCGACCCGCAGCAACAGCACCGCCCGCGCCGGAACCGTGATCGCCGCCCCCGCCCGGTGCACCACCCCGGGCGCCTCCTCCTGCGTCTCCCTCGACGTGTCGACGACCACCTCGTACTGCTCGGCCCACGGAGGTCCCGGGAGCACGAAGCTCGCCGGGCGGTCGCCGGCGTGGAGAACGGCGAGGAAACTGTCGTCGAGGATCGGGTCACCGCGCTCGTCGCGGCCCGGAATGTCCCGCCCGGACAGATACATGCCGAGCGTGGCGGCGGGCGCGTACCAGTCCCGTTCCGTCATCTCGGTGCCGCGCGCGGTGAACCAGGCCAGGTCGCGCAGACCGTCCGCGGAGTGCGCCCGCCCCGAGAAGAAGGCCCGGCGGCGCAGCACCGGGTGCCGGTGCCGCAGCTCGATGAGGCGGGCCGTGAGGTCGAACAGGGCCTTCCAGCCGGGCTCGTCCAGCAGCGTCCAGTCCAGCCAGCCGATCTCGTTGTCCTGGCAGTACGCGTTGTTGTTGCCGCGCTGGGTGCGCCCCAGTTCGTCGCCGGCCACCAGCATCGGTACGCCCGTCGACAGCAGCAGTGTGGTCAGCAGGTTCCTGAGCTGCCGTCGCCGCAGCCCCCGTACCCGCTCGTCGGGCGTCTCGCCCTCCGCCCCGCAGTTCCACGACCGGTTGTCGTTCGAACCGTCCCGGTTGCCCTCGCCGTTGGCCTCGTTGTGCTTGCGTTCGTACGACACCAGGTCGCGCAGGGTGAAACCGTCGTGCGCGGTGATGAAGTTGACCGACGCGTACGGCCGGCGGCCGCCCCACGCGTACAGGTCGCTCGACCCCGACAGCCGGTATCCCAGGTCCCGTACGTCCGGCAGCGCGCCCCGCCAGAAGTCCCTCACGGCATTGCGGTACCGGTCGTTCCACTCCGTCCACAGCGGCGGGAAGGACCCCACCTGATACCCCCCGGACCCCACGTCCCACGGCTCCGCGATCAGCTTCACCCGCCGCAGCACCGGGTCCTGCGCGATGACCGCGAGGAACGGCGACAGCATGTCGACGTCGTGCATGGAGCGGGCGAGCGCGGCGGCCAGGTCGAAGCGGAAGCCGTCGACGCCCATCTCCGTCACCCAGTAGCGCAGGGAGTCGGTGATGAGGCGCAGCACGTGCGGCTGGACGACGTGCAGGGTGTTGCCGCAGCCCGTGTAGTCGGCGTAGCGCCGCGCGTCCGACTGGAGGCGGTAGTAGCCCCGGTTGTCGATGCCCTTCAGGGAGAGCGTCGGGCCCAACTCGCCCGCCTCCGCGGTGTGGTTGTAGACCACGTCGAGGATGACCTCGATGCCGGCCGCGTGCAGGGCGCGGACCATCCGCTTGAACTCGCCGACCTGCTGACCCGTCGTACCGGACGCGGCGTACGCGGCGTGCGGGGCGAAGTAGCCGATGGAGTTGTAGCCCCAGTAGTTCTTCAGGCCGCGGCGCAGGAGGTGGTCCTCGTGCGCGAACTGGTGGACGGGGAGCAGCTCGACGGCCGTGACGCCCAGTCGGACGAGGTGCTCGACGGCGGCGGGGTGCGCGAGACCGGCGTAGGTGCCCCGCAACTCCTCCGGAATCCCTGGATGCAGCCTGGTGAATCCCCTGACGTGCAGCTCGTAGATGACCGAGTCCGCCCAAGGGGTCTTCGGACGGCGGTCGTCGGCCCAGTCGTCGTCATCGTGGACCACGACACCCTTGGGGACGTACGGCGCCGAGTCCCGGTCGTCGCGAACGGTGTCCGCGACCTGCTGCTGCGGCCAGTCGCGCACGTGCCCGTACACCTCCGGCGGCAGGCTGAAGTCGCCGTCCACCGCGCGCGCGTACGGATCGAGAAGCAGCTTCGCCGGGTTCCAGCGGCCGCCGGTCCACGGGTCCCAGCGGCCGTGCACCCGGTAGCCGTACCGCTGCCCGGGCATCACACCCGGCACGAAGCCGTGCCAGATCTCGTGCGTGAGTTCGGTGAGACGCGCGCGGGTCTCCTTGCCGGCCTCGTCGAACAGGCACAGTTCCACCGCCTCCGCCCCGCCCGCCCACAGCGCGAAGTTGGTGCCCGCGACGCCGTCCGGACCGACCCGGAACCTGGCCCCGAGCGGCATCGGCGCACCCGGCCGCACGGGCGGGCCCGGCACCTTGCGGGGCGCGCCGTTGACCACGGCGGCCGGACGCTCGCCCTCCTCGGCGCGCCCCTCGGCCACCGCCTCCTGCTCGGCTGCGCTGGACACCAGACCGCCTCCCACGGCTCGCGGAACGACCTTGAAGCAGCCCACGGCGTCCCGGCCGCGGCTCCCCTTTCGTCGTCCTCCCCACTGTTCTGCCCAGAGCATGGCTCGCACTCACGTTTCCCCGAGGCGGGCCTGTCGTTGGGAAGCTCGTGAGGCATGGACAAGGGCGCGCACGGCGCGCGGGGGCCGCGCTGGCCGCCGTACTGACATGGGCAGGGCTGCTGGCCGGAGCCGCCGGCTGCACTTCGAACCCGGCGGACCGGAGCGACATCGGTGAGGCATTCGGCAAGGCCCCGGCACCCGAGGACGTCATCCGGATCTCCCCGGACGACCGCAGCAAGGGCGTCCGCCCCGGCCGCCCGCTCCAGGTACGGGTGGCCGGCGGCCGCCTGGAGTCGGTGAAGGTCGTCAAGTCCCAGGACGCGCAGGACTCCGAGGTGCCCGGCCGTGTCTCCGAGGACGGCCTGCGCTGGGAGCCGGACGAGTCCCGGCTCGCGCTGGCCGCCAAGTACACGGTCGACGCGGTGGCCCTGGACGGCCACGGCCGCCGGTCCGCACGGCACACGACGTTCACCACGTTCGTCCCCGACGAGCGCTTCATCGGCTACGTCACCCCGGAGAACCGCTCCACGGTCGGCACCGGAATGATCGTCTCCCTGGAGTTCAACCGGGAGATCGAGCACCGCGCGGCCGTCGAGCGAGCCGTCCACGTCACCGCGCGACCGGCGGTCGAGATCCGCCCGCACTGGTTCGGCAAGGACCGCCTCGACTTCCGCCCCGAGCGGTACTGGAAGCCCGGCACCCAGGTCACCGTCTCCCTCCGGCTCCGTGACGTCGAGGGGGCGCCCGGTGTCTACGGGCTGCAGTACAAGACGTTCTCCTTCACCGTCGGCCGCAGCCAGGTCTCGTTGGTCGACGCAGCCGCCCACACCATGCAGGTTCGGCGGGACGGAGCGCTCCTGGCCACCGTGCCGATCACGGCCGGGGCGCCCAAACACACCACCTACAACGGGAAGATGGTGGTGATGGAGATGCTCGAACTGACCCGGATGAACGGCGCCACGGTCGGCTTCAGGAAGGAGAACGGCAAGGGCGAGTACGACATCCCGGACGTCCCGCACGCCCTGCGCCTCACCGACTCCGGCACCTTCCTGCACGGCAACTACTGGGCGCCGAACGCCCCCGGCCACGTCAACGTCAGCCACGGCTGCGTGGGGCTCATGGACGTCAAGGGCGGCAGCTCCGACACCCCGGCCGGCTGGTTCTTCGACCGCAGCCTCGTCGGGGACGTCATCCAGGTCGTACACAGCAACGACAAAAAGGTCGCTCCTGACAACGGCCTCGGAGGGTGGAATATGAGCTGGAAGGCATGGAGGGCGGGCAGCGCGGCCAAGTAGTCCGAAAGGAGGCGGGGATCGGAGCAGGCGTACGGTCGATGTTGCGACTGAACAGTGACCTTCACCTGACACGATCCCCAAAACCTTGCAGTTAATATGCGCCAATGCGCGCGCGGTACGCGCCGGGGTGCGGGCCTGACCAGGGCCGGCGAGGGGAGAACAACTTGAACGTGCGGCCGATATCGGGGGCGTCGGTTGACGCGCGCGGGCGTGGGGGCAAGGGGCGGCTGGCACTCATATCCGGGGTGCTGCTGCTGGCCGTCACCGCGTGCGGAGGGGGCGGCTCGGGATCCGGATCCGGTTCCGGCGACGGCAAGGGCAAGGGCGCTGACGCGGCGCAGAGCAAGCAGTCGGTGGCCGTCGTCACCATCGCGCCCAAGGACGGCGCGAAGTCCGTCGAGACCAGCGGCGCCCTCAAGGTCGGCGCCGCCAAGGGCAAGTTGACCGAGGTCGAGGTCAAGGACGCCAAGGGCGAGCAGATATCCGGGAAGATCACTGCCGACGGGACCGGCTGGACGCCCTCCAGCCACCTTGCCGCGTCCACCAGGTACACGGTGCACGCGGTGGCGAAGGACTCCGAGGGGCGGGAGGCCGCGGAGGACTCCAGTTTCACCACGCTCACCCCGCAGAACACCTTCATCGGCACCTTCACCCCCGAGGACGGCTCGACCGTCGGCGTCGGGATGCCGTTCTCCGTCCGCTTCACCCGGGGCATCACACACCCCGAGGACGTGGAGAAGGCCATCAGCATCAGGACCGAACCGGCCGTCGACGTCGAGGGGCACTGGTTCGGCAACGACCGCCTCGACTTCCGCCCGGAGAACTACTGGAAGTCCGGTACGAAGGTCACGGTGAGCCTGAACCTCGACGGCGTCGAGGGCCGGCCCGGCGTCTACGGCAAGCAGGACAAGACGGTGAAGTTCACCATCGGCCGCAACCAGGTCTCGGTCGTCGACGCCAAGACCCACATGATGAAGGTCACCCAGGACGGCAAGGTCATCAAGACCATCCCGGTCACCACCGGCAAGCCGGGCTACGACACCTGGAACGGCCAGATGGTCATCAGCGAGAAGCTCCGGGTGACCCGCATGAACAGCGAGACGGTCAACCTCGGCAAGGAGTACGACATCAAGGACGTCCCGGACGCGATGCGGCTGACGGACTCCGGCACCTTCATGCACGGCAACTACTGGGCCGGCGACGCCTTCGGCAACTACAACGCCAGCCACGGCTGCATCGGCCTGCGGGACGTGCGGGGCGGCTACGACCGCGGGCTGCCGGCCGGCTGGATGTACGACCACTCCATCCTCGGCGACGTGGTGATCGTCAAGCACGCCCATGACGAGACCGTCTCCCCGGACAACGGGCTCAACGGCTGGAACATGTCGTGGGAGAAGTGGAAGTCGTAGCCCTACGGCGATGACGTGGTTCTCCGTCGACGACGGCCCCGGTGAGAGGTACCGCACCGGGGCCGTCGCCGTTGGTCCCCGTGCTGTGTCTGCCTGGGGGCAACCCCCCGGACCCCCGGCCGGGTGTGAGCGACCGCACCGGTCCGGTTCCCGTTGGTGCCCGTGCTGTGTCTGCCTGGGGGCAACCCCCGGACCCCCGGCCGGGTGTGAGCGACCGCACCGGTCCGGTCCCCGTTAGTGCCCGTTAACCTGGCCTGCATGACCGTGAATCTCGAAGTCGCCGAAGGCGTCGGCACCATCCGTCTAGACCGTCCGCCCATGAACGCGCTGGACATCGCCACTCAGGACCGGCTCAAGGAGCTGGCCGAGGAGGCGACCCGGCGCGACGACGTACGGGCCGTGATCGTGTACGGCGGGGAGAAGGTGTTCGCGGCGGGCGCGGACATCAAGGAGATGCAGAACATGGACCACGCGGCGATGGTCCTGCGCGCCCGCGCCCTGCAGGACTCGTTCACGGCGGTGGCCCGTATCCCCAAGCCGGTGGTCGCGGCGATCACGGGCTACGCGCTGGGCGGCGGCTGCGAGTTGGCGCTGTGCGCGGACTACCGGATCGCGGCTGAGAACGCCAAGCTGGGCCAGCCGGAGATCCTGCTGGGCCTGATCCCGGGCGCCGGCGGCACCCAGCGGCTGTCGCGGCTGGTCGGCCCGTCGAAGGCGAAGGACCTGATCTTCACCGGCCGGATGGTCAGGGCGGACGAGGCGCTGACGCTGGGGCTGGTGGACCGGGTGGTGCCGGGCGAGGAGGTCTACGCTGCCGCGCACGAGTGGGCGGCGAAGCTGGCACAGGGTCCGGCGATCGCGCTCCGGGCCGCGAAGGAGTCGATCGACACCGGCCTGGAGACGGACCTCGAGACCGGCCTGGCCGTCGAACGGAACTGGTTCGCGGGTCTGTTCGCGACGGAGGACCGTGAGCGCGGGATGCGGAGCTTCGTGGAGGAGGGGCCGGGCAAGGCGAAGTTTGTCTGAGTCCCTCTGAAGTACCTCTGAACCACTTGCAATTGACGCGATGTCTGATCCGGGTCCCTCGATGGGGCGGTTTATGGGAGCCTTAAGGCAACCTTAAGTCTGCCTTGTCGAGGGAGGCTGTCGATTGCCTCCAGGAGAGCCTTCACCGCAGGTCGGGCGGGCCGTGGAAGCCCCTGAACTGCCTGTGGCATATGTCGGACGACCTATTCGGAACGACGTATTCCGGGGGGCGTATTCCTCAGGAACGGCCCCGGAGGGCGCTCTGGGCGGCCATGATGGGGGCATGGCGGGGCTGGAGGGCATCGAACAGCCGCGGGGACACGGCCGTGCGACGGCGGCGCGCTGGTCGCCCGCGGTCGAGGACGAACGGGCGCTCAAGGCGCTCGAGTTGTTCGGCAACCCGACCGAGGCCGAGGTCCCGCTGCCGTCCCGCCCGGAGTCCGCCGCCACCGCCCGCCGGCTCACCCAGGTCGTGGTCCTGCGCCAGTGGGGCCTCACTCCCAAGATGACGGAAGACGCCGTCCTGCTCGTCTCCGAACTCGTCGGCAACGCGGTCCGCCACACCGGCGCCCGTGTCTTCGGCCTCCGGATGCGCCGCCGCCGGGGCTGGATACGCATCGAGGTCCGCGACCCCTCCCGGGGCCTGCCCTGTCTGATGCCGGTCCAGGAGACGGACATCAGCGGCCGGGGCCTGTTCCTGGTCGACAAGCTCTCCGACCGCTGGGGCGTCGACCTCCTGCCGCGCGGCAAGACGACCTGGTTCGAGATGCGGGTCGCTGACCGCTAGGCCGATTCGTGTTCGGTGCGCGTGAGTGGGGGTTGCCGTCCCTGGAGGCTGCGCCCCCCAGACCCCCGTCGGCCTGACGGCCTTGTCCTCGGACGCCGGACGGGCTGAAGCGGGCCGAGGTGGGACGAAGTGAGCTGAAGTCGGCTGAATTTCTTCTACCGCGACCCGAAGAATGTCCCCTGATCGGGTCAATCAGCCCTTTTCTTACCCTTCCCCTCTTAAATGGTGCGGTGACCTCGACCGACCGCCGGACGGCGCTCCGCACGGGCGCCGGCCTTCTCGCCGCAGGCGCCCTCGCCGCAGGATGCGCCCCGAACGGCGCCGTCGTGCACCCCACTTCACCGGCGCACCCGTCGTCCCCTCCGCCCTCCACACCATCCGCCGCCCCCACCCCCCGCAGCTATCCCGGGCAACCGGCCCAGCTCACCCACGGCCCCCGCACCCACCCGCGGGTCGCCCTGACCTTCCACGGCCAGGGCGACCCCGCCATCGCCCACTCCCTCCTCGGCGAGGCCGAGAAGCACGGCGCCCACCTCACCGTCCTGGCCGTCGGCAGCTGGCTCGACCAGTACCCGGACATGGCCCGCCGCATCCTGGACGGCGGCCACGACCTCGGCAACCACACCCAGCGCCACCTGGCCGTCAACGCCATGTCCGAGGCCGAGGCCCGCGGCGAGATCACCGCCTGCGCCGACCGCCTGGGCCGTCTCACCGGCTCCATCGGCACCTGGTTCCGCCCCTCCCGCGCACCGCTCGCGTCCCCGCTGGTCCTGCGTCTGGCACGCAGCGCCGGCTATCCGCACGTCCTCTCGTACGACGTCGACTCCCTCGACTACACCCGGCCCGGCGCCGACGCCGTCCGGCGCAAGGTCCTCGACGAGGTCCGCAACGGATCCGTGGTCAGCATGCATTTCGGGTATCCGGACACGGTCGCTGCCCTCCCCGCCGTACTGGAAGAACTCGCCCGCCGCGGTCTGACCGCGGTGACCACCACGGAGCTGTTCAGCTGATGAACCCCACCCGGCTCACCCGCGCCCTGATCGCCACCGCCGCCCTCGCCTCGCTCACCACCCTCGCCGCCTGCACCGGCGCCCCGCACCACGAGGACGAGGCCCTCGGCAAGAAGGCCGCCGTCGCCCCCGCGAAGAAGAAGGCGGCCGTCCAGGGCCTGCCCGGCATGCCGCCCGTCCTCGACCCGCACGACGTGTACGCGGCCGACCGCCCGAACCGGCTCTCCCCGGTGGTGAAGGACTTCCCGTCCCGCGTCTACGTCCCCAACACCAACTCCAACACGGTCTCCGTCATCGACCCGAGGACTTACAAGGTCATCGAGACGATCCCGGTCGGCGTCCAGCCCCAGCACGTCGTCCCCTCCTGGGACATGAAGACGCTGTGGGTCAACAACGACCGGGGCAACACCCTCACCCCCATCGACCCGAGGACGGGGAAGGCCGGCAAGGCCGTCGACGTGCACGACCCGTACAACCTGTACTTCACGCCGAACGGCAGGTACGCGATCGTGATGGCCTCCCTCGACCGCGAGCTCGTCTTCCGCGACGCGCACACCATGAAGGTCGAGAAGACCGTCCCGGTCAGCTGCTACGGCGTCAACCACGCCGACTTCTCCGTCGACGGCCGCTACTTCATCGTCTCCTGCGAGTTCAGCGGTGAGCTGCTCAAGGTCGACACGGAGAAGATGCAGGTGATCGGGCAGGAGAAGCTGCCGTTCCACGGCGCGATGCCGCAGGACGTCAAGATCTCGCCCGACGGCAAGAGGTTCTACATCGCCGACATGATGGCCGACGGGGTGTGGATCCTGGACGGCGACAAGTTCACCAGGCCCACCCTGCTGCCCACCGGCAAGGGCGCCCACGGCCTCTACGTCAGCCGCGACTCCCGCGAGATGTACATCTCCAACCGGGGCGAGGGCACCATCTCCATCTTCGACTTCACGCAGAACAGGCTCACCAAGAAGTGGCACCTGCCGGACGGCGGCAGCCCCGACATGGGCGGTGTCTCGGCGGACGGCAAGATCCTGTGGCTGTCGGGGCGTTACAACGCCGAGGTGTACGCCATCGACACCCGCACCGGCACCCAGCTCGCCCGCATCAAGGTCGGCAGCGGCCCGCACGGCCTGGCGGTGTACCCGCAGCCGGGCCGCTACTCTCTCGGTCACACGGGCATCTTCCGCTGAAACACGGTGAGTTGGGAAACCCGGGACACGCCGCCGAACGGGTGACGACGCGCATTCCGCCGCCGCGGGACGGGGATCTTGCACCACATGATCACAACTCGCCTGCGGCGGTGGGCCGCTGCCGTCGTCCTGTCCCTCGCGGCGGTCTTCGCGACGACGGCCGCGGCCGTCCCCGCCGCCACCTCCGCGAAGGCCGCCGCTCCTGCCTGTCCCCAGTTCGACGACCCGATCAGGGCCGCCGTCGACCGCCGCGTCGACGTCGACCGCATCACGCCAAAGCCGGTATGGCGCAAGACCTGCGGCACGCTCTACCGCAGCGACAGCCGCGGCCCCGCGACCGTCTTCGAGCAGGGCTTCCATCCCAGGGACATCAACGGCCAGTACGACATCGAGCAGTACGTCCTGGTCAACCAGCCCTCCCCGTACGTGTCGACGACGTACGACCACGACCTCTACAAGACCTGGTACAAGTCGGGCTACAACTACTACATCGACGCTCCCGGCGGCGTCGACGTCAACAAGACCATCGGCGACACCCACAAATGGGCCGACCAGGTCGAGGTGGCCTTCCCCGGCGGCATCGCGCGGCAGTACATCATCGGCGTCTGCCCGGTCGACAGGAAGACCAAGACCGAGATCATGGACGACTGCCGGAGCAACCCGTACTACGAGCCGTGGCACTGACCTCCGGTCGGGCGATGAACAGCGCCTCCGCGCCCACGGGCCGGTAGCCCGCCGCCTGGAACGTCCGCATGCTGCGGGCGTTCCCCGGCGCGACCTGCGCCCACAGCGGCTCCGTGGCGAGATGGCGGGCCGCCGTCACCAGAGCCCGGCCCAGTCCCCGGTGCCGTACCCCTCCGTCGACCTCGACGGAGACCTCCAGCCGCCCGGCGATCCCGCGTCCCAGCACCAGCACACCGCCGTCCGTCTCAAAGGCGCGCACGTCGTCGCGCCGCCGGCGGGCGTACACGATCCGCGGATGACCGCCGTCCTCGATCTCGGTCAGCGTGAGCGGCGGTCCGCCCGACAGCGGGGAGCCGACCAGCATCGCGTCGATGGTCTCGGACGTACGGCCCGTGCGCCCGATGAAGGCCGCCAGGAACAGTGGGTTCATCGTCGCCGCGAGCGCGTCGCAGCGCACGGCGGCCAGAGTGTCGTGCACCCAGCGTGGGTCCTCGTCCGTGAAGACGACCGAGTGGGCGGTGAAGGAGAACACGCCCGCGTCCCGGTCGCAGGCCTGCGGGACCACCGTCGTACGGCCGTCCGCGGGCGGGAAGACACCGCGCGCGGCCGCGTCGAGAACGTCCCGCAGACTCTCCATCACCGCGCTCCTTGAGTCTCCACCCACTGGAGGGCCCAGACTCGCAGACATGATCGATGACGGCACCGGACTTTTCACCATCGGCGAGCTGGCGCGGTCCACCGGACTGACCGTGCGCACCATCCGTTACTGGTCCGATGAAGGAGTCCTCACGCCGGTGACCCGGTCCCCAGGCGGCTACCGGCTCTACGACGCCGCGTCCGCCGCCCGTCTGGAGCTGATCCGCACGCTGCGTGAGCTGGGCCTCGGCCTGGACGACGTGCGCAGGGTGCTGGACGGGGAGCGGACGGTCGCGGAGGTCGCGGCGGCGCACGTGGTGGCGCTGGACGCGCAGATCCGCTCACTGAAGGTGACCCGTGCGGTGCTGTCGACCGTGGCGCGACGCGGTTCGAGTGCGGAGGAGATGACCCTGATGAACAATCTGGCGCGGCTGTCGGCGGCCGAGCGGGCCCGTATCGTCGAGGACTTCACGACGGAGATCTTCGCAGGGCTCGACACGGCCGATCCCGACATCCGAAAGCGCATGCGGTTCGCCCCGGCGGACCTGCCGGACGAGCCGACACCCGAGCAGGTGGACGCCTGGGTGGAGCTCGCCGAGATGATGCAGGACCCCGGGTTCCGGGCCCTGATGCGCAGGATGGTCGAGTTCAACGCGGCGGACCGCGGCCCGGACGTGCCCGCGGGCACGTCGCTGTGGTTCATGAGCCGCCTGGTGCAGCTCGCGGGGGAGGCGTTGAAGCGGGGCGTCGCCCCCGAGGCGCCGGAGGCCGAGGAACTCCTGCGCGGGCTGCTCGGCGACGCGGACCCGGCGGAGGTGCTGAAGCGGATGGAGGCGGGCTCCAACGTCCGTGTGGCCCGGTACCGCCAGTTGTGGGCCGTAGTGAAGGGGCTCGGCCCGCAGGCGGCGTACGAGCCGGAGTTCGCCTGGGTGGTCGCCGCACTGAAGGCCCGCGTGGCCAGCTAATCTGACCTGCGTCAGTACGACGGCAAGACACGCAGTCACGGAGAAAAGGGGCGGATCGGTGGCCGACATCGAAGCAGCACGCAAGGAGTTCCAGCGGATCGACACCGACGGCGACGGGTTCATCACCGCCGCCGAGTTCAAGACCGCTCTCGCCCAGGGGGGCGACTGGAACGTCACCGAGTCGGTCGCCGCGGTGATCATCAAGAGCCGTGACCTGAACGGCGACAAGGTGCTGTCGTTCGACGAGTTCTGGGCGTACCTGAACAAGTGACCTGAGCGGCAGGGGGGCGTCCTGTGGGGCGCCCCCTTCTTCATGCCGGCCGGCCCCTCACCCGTTCGCCGCAGCCGCGGAATAGGGCGCCGATCTCCGGGGTTGACGCGATCCAGACGTATGCACGTGCATCAATCATGGAAGGGCCAGTCATGAAGATCGGCATCATCGGCGCGGGCAACATCGGCGGCAACCTCACCCGGCGGCTCACCGCTCTCGGCCACGACGTCTCCGTCGCCAACTCCCGCGGTCCCCAGACGCTCACCGCACTGGCCGAGGAGACCGGCGCGACCCCGGTACCCGTGGAAGAGGCGGCGCGTGGCGCGGAGGTCGTGGTGGTCACGATCCCCCTCAAGGCGATCCCGAACCTGCCGGCGGGCATCCTGGACGGTGCGGCGGAGAACGTCGCCGTGATCGACACCGGCAACTACTACCCGCAGCAGCGGGACGGCCGGATCGCGGCGATCGAGGACGAGGGCCTCACGGAGAGCGCCTGGACGGCCCGGCAGATCGGCCACACCGTCGTCAAGGCGTTCAACGGCACCTTCGCCCAGGACATCCTGGAGCGCCCGCGCCCGGCGGGCGACCCCGACCGCCAGGCGGTCCCGGTCGCGGGCGACGACGAGGCCGCGAAGCGCGTGGTCAGGAACCTGATCGACGAACTCGGCTTCGACACGGTCGACGCGGGCACCCTCGCCGACTCCTGGCGCCAGCAGCCGGGCACTCCGGTGTACGGGCTGCGGGAGGGCGTGGCCGGGGTGAGCAAGGCACTGGCGGAGGCGCCCCGGGAGCGCCCGGCGGACTTCCGGGCGTAGCGGCCCCCGGTTCAGACGATCTCCAGGGGCACGTGCGGCCCGTCCGGCAGTTCGACCTTGACCGGGTCCCCGGGCCGCACGGCGCCCCCGCGCACGACCACGCTCATGATTCCGCCCCTGAGCCGCAGTGAGCCGTCGGCATTGCGTCCCACGACCTGCTTCAGCAGTCCGTCCTGGAAGTTGTCGATCTGCGGACACGGATTCCGCAGTCCGGTCACCTCGACGACAGCCTCGTCCCCGAGCCGCAGCAGCGTGCCG
This sequence comes from Streptomyces guryensis, assembly GCF_021261325.1. GTDB lineage: Bacteria > Actinomycetota > Actinomycetes > Streptomycetales > Streptomycetaceae > Streptomyces > Streptomyces guryensis. The sequence continues at coordinate 35,070 of NZ_JAJSBI010000043.1, forward strand.
ACGGGCAGGCTCAGCAGATCGAGCCCGCGGGTCGTGACGTTCTCCCCGAGCTGTCCGGCCGCGACCTCGAACCCGGCCCCCCGGACCTCCTCGAACAACTCCTCGTGGATGAGGTGCACCTGGCGCAGATTCGGCTGCGAAGGGTCGCGGGCCACCCGCGACCGGTGCTTCACGGTCACACCGGCATGCACGTCCCCCTCCACTCCGAGCCCTTCGAGCCCTTCGAGCAAGGTGATGCTCTCCCGGTTCGGCTTGGTGAACGAGTACACCCCGTTACTGCTGACCGCACTGACGACCCCGCCCATGTCAGCCCCCCTGGGCCCATTCCTTCAGTGCTTCCTTGCTCGCGAAGTTCGCGACGTCCTTGTCATGCGGTTCGCTGGTGTACTGGTGGAAGCGCCACTTCGCCTTGATACGGGGCTTGCCCGCCGTGACGTAGTCGGCGATCCAGAGGCCGTCGCCGGCGTACGACGTGGTGTCGACGTTCAGCCAGAAGTCCTGGTTGGTGTAGAGGATGACCTGGTGGTTCGGCCGCAGCTCCTTGACCTTGCGGATGAACAGGTCCTTCTCCGCGTTGCTCGCATGGGTCCCGGCGCTCGTCCGCTCCCAGTCCACGGCCAGGACGTCGCCCACCTTCGAGGGGGCGCGCTCGACGAAGTACTCGGCCTGGGCCTGGAGATGGCCCGGCCAGAGGAAGTGGTAGAAGCCGACGACGAGGCCGGCGTTGCGGCCGTGTTGCGCCTGGGCGCTGACTCTCGGGTTGATGTACGAACGGCCCTCCGTCGCCTTGATGAAGGCGAAGGAGAGGCCCTCCGTGTCGTACGAGGAGGACTGGTAGGCGCTCACGTCGATACCGCGCAGCATGGAAGAACTCCCTGAAGTGCCGGTGGGGGGACAGCGGTTGATTCATCCCCACCTTTGCACGGGCGATCCGTTCCGGATGTGGAAACGAGGTGGAAACGTCAGCTTCGATCGGCCACGGAAGCCGGCACGGGCTCAGCCTCGTTCGGCGCGGCCGGATTCCTGATCATCCGTTCCAGCAGGAGCAGGAAGGGCACCACGAGCAGGTTCAGTGTGATCAGGAAGATCCAGGGCAGCGCCGCCCCCCGCGTCAGCAGGTAGGCGAACAGGCCGGGGCCGGCCGTCTGCGCGAAGGTGTAGGACAGCTGGTAGACGGCCAGATACCGGCCGCGCAGCTCCTCGGGGGCCAGGGAGACGCTGAGGTTCTCGCGGACGGGGTTGGCCGTGGTCTCGGCGAAGCCGAAGACGATGACGGCGACCAGCAGACCGGCCAGGACCACTCCCCGCGCCGACGCCGCGTGGACGGCTATGAACACCACGTAGGACAGCGCGCTGAGCAGTGCCCCGGCGATGACGACGTGGATCGGACGGCGGTTCTCCAGCAGGCGGGTGACGGAGGTCTGGGTCAGTGCCACCTGGAGGCAGTTGACCATGATGAGCATGCCCGCGATCCAGGCGGGCTGGTGCAGACCGGTGTTGATGTAGACCGCGATCAGCATGCTCAGAATCAGGATGTTGAAGGCGAAGTTGAGGTTGATGCCGACCAGCAGCAGATAGCGCCGGTCGCGCAGCACCGCCCGGTAGCCCCCACCGGCCGCGGTGACCGGCCTCGCGTGCGTTCGTGCCTTGCCCCGCGGTTCGTTGGCGGGACGCCACAGGGCCAGCAGCAGCGCGGCGGCGACATAGCTGGCCGCGTTCGTGACGACCACGGCCCGCAGGCCGGCCGTGCCCGCCCAGTCGATCAGCAGAGCGCCGAGCGCACCGCCGGCGGCCAGCCCCGAGTTGCGCAGCATGTTCATCACCGCGAACCAGCGCGGGCGCCACTCGGGTTGGGTGGCGAGACCGACCAGACCGGTGCTGGAGGTCCAGTACATGGCGAACCCGACCTGGGTGAGCCAGGTCACCAGCACGATGTGCCACGCCTGCTGGCTGGCGAGGAACCCGGCGTAGCCCACGGCGGAGACGACGTTGCCGGCCAGGGCCGTGCGACGGGCCCCGAACCGGTCGATCAGCGGTCCCGCCGCCACCGCGGTGGGCACGGCGAGCAGGCGCGCCAGCGAGATCGCGGCACCGACCTGGGTGAGGGAGAGCGAGGTCGTGCGGGTGAAGTAGATGAGCACGAAGGCGAGGACCAGCCCGTTGCCGAGACTGTCGATGGCCGTGGCGCCGAGCAGCTTTCGATTGCCCGTGAGCGGGGGGAAGCCGAGCCGCCGCTGCAGGAAGCCCGCGGCGGCGGTCGGGGCGGGGGTCTGTCCGGACATGACGAGGGTCTCTCTGCTCAGGTGTTTCAGGGTCAGAAGCCGTATGCCAGCCGGCGGGCGGCGGCGAGGACGCAGGACTCGACCTTCGCGCACACGACGGCGACGATGTCCGGCTCGTCCGCTCGGGGCGTCCGGGCGGGGGCCCAGTTCCGGTGAGCGGCGTGCAGCAGGCCGGACACGGTACCGTCCGGGTCCGGAGCCGGCCGATGGTGGCGGGGGTGGAGCCGGACGCTCCACCGGCCGGCTACGGGAATCAGCAGACCTCGTGCCAACAGCTCCGCCTGCACATGATCGCGCACGGACGGGGCGAGCCGCTCGATCCACTCCTGGACCGAGCCGACCCGCCGCCGGGCGGCGAGCCGGCGCAACACCTCGTCCTGCACCGAGTCGCCCAGCGGACCCGGCCGGTTGATCAGCAGCAGGTCGTGGCGTACGACGACCCGGTCGGCCAGCGCGAGGTCGATCAGCACGGCTCCGGCCAGCGCCAGACCCAGCTCGACGCGCCAGGACGCCGTGCGGCCGCCCGTCGAGGCCGCGACGCACAGCGCGACCTCGTCGGCCAGTGATGTCCTCACGTCGGGACGCGGAAGGACGCCCACTCCTCCGGCAGGTCCTCCTCGTAGAAGATCGCCTCCACCGGGCAGACCGGTTCGCACGCCCCGCAGTCCACACATTCCTCGGGCTGGATGTACATCGAGGAGGCGCCCTCGACGATGCAGTCGACGGGACACTCGTCGAGGCACGCCTTGTCCTTCACGTCGACGCAGGGTGCCGCGATCACATACGTCACGACGGCGTCCCCTCCTCGGTCGGATAGCCGCCCCGCTTCCAGTACTCGAACCCGCCGATCATCTCCTTCACCTTGAAGCCGAGCGCCGACAGCTTGGCCGCGGCGCGGGTGCCTCCGTTGCAGGAGGGGCCCCAGCCGTAGGTGACATAGAGGGGTTCGGGGGCGAGTTCCTTCACCGTCTCGTGGGAGATGTCCTGGTGGGGCAGGCTGACGGCACCCCGGACGTGCTCGGTGGCGTAGGCGGCGGTGCGCCGTACGTCGAGGACCACCAGGCCGCTGACGCCCTCTTCGAGGTCGTGGTGGACATCGAACGGGTCGGTCTCGCAGGCGAGCCGGAATCCCTGGAAGTACGCGTAGGCGTTCTCGGGCGAGGCGGGCCGGACCCCGAGGACCCGGCTCGGCTCGGCGTACCGGATGGGCCGGTACTCGGCCAGGCGCCGGAAGTCGCGGTAGGCGGCCTCGTAGTCCTTGTTCGACACCAGGAAGGTACCGCCGTTGGCGAGCAGGGAGTTGCTGCTCTCGATCTCCTCGCCGACCTCGACCTTCCAGGTCATCTCGACGTCGCTCTCCAGATCGGGGCCGATCAGCTCCTTGACCACCCCCTGCTTCTTGGGGACCACGCCGTCGAAGCAGTAGATCTGTTCGCCGTCGTAGGGACGGCTCTTGACACCGGACTCGATCTCGAAGGCGAGGTTGACGAAGGCGATGCCGTAGTTGCGCTGCATGGCGGCGAGGCCCGCCATGCCCTTGAACCGGGCGCCGACCTCCAGGAAGACGAGCTCGTCGTCCCGGGTGTGGAAGAGTTCCAGGTGGGAACCGCCGTCGGGACGGCCCAGCGCGTCCAGGGCGCGGTCCGCGAAGGCGACCATGCGGGCGACCCGGGGGTCGGTGTCGATCAGGTTGATGTCGGCGTTGACCTTGCCGCCCGGCACCTCCAGCGAGTTGACCAGGTACTCGGTGACGCCACCGAAGACCGTCCGGCCCGCCTCCGAGACGATGTTGACGCTGTACATCGTCCCTTCGACGAACTCCTCGTACTCATAGGCCCGGCCGAAGTCGGAGGGCAGGGCGTCGAACTCGTCGTAGCCGGTGATCTTGAGGACGCCCTCGGAGGCGGCCGCGTCCGTCGGCTTGAGGATGAACGGCAGGCCCACCTCGGCGACGATGGCCTTGAAGTAGGCCGTCGCGTCCGCCGCATGGCGCTCGGGGTCGAAGAGACCGAAGAGCGGCACGCGTACGTCGGCCTCCAGCAGACGCCGTTTCATCAGGCACTTGTCGCGGAACGGCAGGATGTCGGCCGCACCGGGGCCCCGGAGACCGAAGTGCGTGCGCAGTTCGGCTGCGACCGTCATGTTCTGCTCGTCGTAGCAGTGGACGGTGAGGTCGGCCGGCCCGGTGTCCGTCAGCAGGCCGGCGATCACCTTTCGGGCCGCCTCCGGATCGACGAGCGAGTACAGCATCGGCGTCGGATCGGACAGACCGCAGGGGACGACATGGATCTGGTCGAACCAGTCGTGCTGCGCGACGGTGAGGTTGTCCACGTCGCGGTCGGCGAAGACACCGACGAGACGGACCTCGGACGGGTCGACGAGGAGGTCGTGCCGGAACACGCCGAAGCCTCGGGTGGAGATGACGACGGCGGTCTTCACGCGGCGACCTCGCTCACGCGCTCGGCGTTCAGCTCCACCAGTGCGTCGACCAGCGTGTTCAGGCCCGCCGAGAGGTTGACCTGGCTGACGGTGAGTGGGGGAAGAATCTTCAGGACCTCGTCGCGGCGGCCGCAGGTCTCGATGATCAGACCCTTTTCGAAGCATCGCCGGGACACCGCCGCCGCGGTCACACCGGGCACGCCGGTGAGGTCCAGGGCCCGCATCAGGCCGATGCCGCGGGCGCTTGCGCCGAACGGCTGGGTGATCCGGCGCTCGAGGAAGTCGGTGACGAGATCGGCCTTCGTGCGGATCTGCCGGAGGAAGGCGTCGTCGGCCCAGTAGTGGCGCAGTGCGGCGGTGGCCGCGACGAAGGCCAGCTGGTGGCCGCGGAACGTGCCGTTGTGCTGGCCGGGGCGCCAGATGTCGTACTCCGGTTTGATCAGCACGATCGCCATGGGCAGGCCGTACCCGCTGATCGACTTGGAGAGGGTGACCAGGTCGGGCACGATGCCGGCCCGCTCGAAGGAGAAGAAGGCGCCGGTGCGGCCGCAGCCGGCCTGGATGTCGTCGACGATCAGCAGGATGTCGTGCCGGTCGCACAGCTCACGCAGTTCCTGCAGGAAGGGCACCGGCGCCACCCACACGCCGCCCTCGCCCTGCACCGTCTCCAGCAGGACCGCGGCCGGTTTGTCGACGCCGGAGCTGGGGTCCTCCAGAAGCCGGCGCAGCAGGTCCAGGCTGTCGAACTCGCCCAGCGGGGAGTCCGGGTAGGGGATGTGCGTGACCTGGGGGAGGGTGGCCTCCAGGCCGTCCCGGTAGTAGCCGGAGGAAGTGGCCGCGAGGGAGCCGGTGCTGACGCCGTGGAAGCCGCCGCCGAACGCGATGACGTTGGTGCGGCCGGTGGCCAGCCGGGCCACCTTCAGCGCGGCCTCGACGGCGTTGGTGCCGGACGGGCTGGTGAACTGCACCTTGTAGCCGAGGCCCCGCGGCTCAAGGACGTGGGTCCGCAGGGCTTCGAGGAAGTCCGCCTTGGCCGAGGTCGACAGATCGAGACCGTGGACGAGGCCGTCGGCTCGCAGGTAGTCGATCAGCTCGTCCTTGATCGGGTCCGGGTTGTGGCCGTAGTTGAGGGTTCCGGCACCGGAGAGGAAGTCGATGTACCGGGTGCCGTCCTCTCCGACTAGCAGGTCGCCCTTGGCGTGGGTGAACACCGCGGGGAAGGCGCGCGAGTAGGAGCGCACGGCCGACTCGTCGGTCTCGAAGACCGTGGGCCGCCCCGTGGCGGAGTCGAGGGTGAGTGTGGTCATGAGGGGGTTACCTCCTGGTTTCCGCGATGGCCGGCTCGGCGCCGACGGGGAGTGGGGAGCCGGCCGTGAAGGCGGCTCCGATGTCGGTGCGGTGGCGCATGCCGCGGAACGAGATGCCTTCGATGCGCCGGTACGCGTGCGTTCGCGCCTCGTCGAGGGTGCGGCCGGCGCCGACCACGTGCAGGACCCGGCCCCCGCTGGTGACCGGGTGGCCGTCCGCGTCGGCGCGCAGGTTGGCGTAGAAGAGACGGGTCGGGTCGTGCGGCGACTCTTCGAGGCCCAGCACCGGCCGGCCGGTGGCGAAGGCGCCGAAGGGCCAGCCCGGCGCGGCCGTGGGATCGGCCGGGTCCAGGCAGCCCTGGGTGAGGGCGACGCTGCAGCGCACCAGACCGTCCGTGACGAGCAGGCTGCGGCTCAGGTCCTGACGCAGGACCGCGCGGCACAGCTCGGTGAAGTCACTGTGCACGCCGGGCAGTACCGCCTCCGCCTCGGAGTCGCCGAACCGGGTGTTGATCTCGATCACCTTCAGACCCGAGTCGGTGATCATGGCCCCGATGTAGACGAATCCCGTGTACGACAGTTCCTCCGCGGCCAGCCCGTGCAGGAACGGCTCGACGAGGTCCCGCCGGATCTGCTCCAGCAGGGCCGGCGAGGACTGCGGGTGCGGGGCGAGGGAGCCCATGCCGTCGCAGTTCTTGCCCGCGTCGCCCTCCAGCGTCCGCTTGAAGTCCAGCGCGGTCGGGAAGAGGAGGTAGTCCTCGCCGTCGAGCAGGGCGAAGACGGATATCTCGCGGCCGTAGAGGCGCTCCTCGACGACGAGTTGGAGGTTCTCGCCCTGCGCCGCGGCGAAGGCGTCCACCGCGGCCTCCGCCTCGGCGCTCGTGCCGCACACCACGGCGCCGTCCCCGTCGGGCGTGAGTCCGTCGGTCTTGACGACGCAGGCGTACGGACGGCTCCTGACGTACGCCCTGGCCGCGTCGGCGTCGGTGAACGCGGCGTACTCGGCGGTGGGCAGTCCGTGCTCCGCGCAGAAACGCTTGCCCCGCTCCTTGCTGGCCTCCAGCTGGGCCGCGGCCGCGGACGGGCCGATCACCTTGTGGCCGTGGGCCGACAGCACGTCGGTGTACCCGGCGCACAACGCGTCGACATGGGAGACGAAGACGAACTCCACCGGATGCTCCGCGAGGAACTCCAGCGCGGTCGACGGGTCGTCCACGCGGATCCCGGGCACCGTGACGATGCGGTCGGCGGTCAGGGCGTCGCAGCCGGGACCGTAGTACACGGTCACTGCGGGGTTCGTGCGGACGAACAGGTCGCAGACCGCGTGGCCGCGTCCCGTGCCGTCGATCACCAGTACCTCGGTCACAGTCGTCCCCTCGCTGTAGGTCCTTCGGAGGTGACGACCCCTGTGGTCACCGGTACGGACTCCGTCCACGGCGTGGGCGCCACGTCGGCGGGCAGCCCGGTCTGGTCGCCGCCGACCTGGCCCGCGGCCTGCAGATGGTCGGCGAGCGAGCCCCACACCTCGGTGTAGCGCTCCGGCCGGTTGTCCTGGTCGTCGGCCCTGATCCAGGGCGAGTTGGCCCAGTCGCAGGCGGGCATCACATGGTGCAGGTCGTGCTGGACGGTGTCGCCGACGAGGACGAACATCCGGTACGAGGAGTGCACCACCAGCATCCGGAAGGTCCAGTTGACCCATGCGACCGCCTTGCGGCCGCCCGTGAGGGAGCTCTCCGGCACGGCCTCGCCGCAGAAGCGGCCGAAGGTGAGCAGGTCGCGCTTGTCCCGGCTGAGGCGTTCCTGGTTGCCGAACAGCCACCAGCGGTGCTCGGTCATCGTGTACAGGTAGGTGCACGACTGGAAGAACACCGACGCCGGGACCACCCACAGCACCAGGTACTCCCGCCACCAGCCGGTGAGCGCGACGAAGGCGACCGTGGCGGCGAGGTACACGAGGGACATCGCCAGCCGGTAACGCGGCTGTACACCGACGAAGTTGGACTTGAGGCGGCCGAAGAAGAAGCGGCCGTGGTGGCGGGGCGAGAACAGCGTCGCCCACAGATAGCGGCGGAATTCCGGCCGGGTCATCCCCGGGCGCATCCCGGTCGACAGGAGGTAGCGGGTGTCGCCGTCCTTCATCGAGCAGGGGTAGGCGTGATGGGTGAGGTGCTCCTTGCGGTTCTCGTCGTACGGAGTGCGCCAGAACACCGTCGTGATGAGTTCGCCGACCAGCCGGTTGCTCCACGCCTTCTTGCTGAACATGCGGTGCAGCGTCTGGTGGACCACCACGACGTCCAGACGCCGCATGCCGCCCCCGGTCAGCAGCCAGCCCATCAGCAACAGCACGGGCGACCAGGCGCCGAAGGGGTGCAGCGCGTACGCCCCCAGCGCGATGCCGGCGGCCATCTGCGCCAGGCCCAGCACTCCCGCCTTGGCCGGGCTCCAGGGGATCAGCTGCTTGCCGCCCTTGAGGGGGACGCCGGTGATCCAGGTGAGGTACGGCTGGACGAAGCCGGGCAGGATCCGCATGGACTCCCGGGGCTCGCTCGCGATCACCGGACCGTCCTGGGCGTTCTGCACGTCCTGTGCGCTACTCACCGACACCTCCGAACAGCACGTCGTTGGTCTCGTGGGTGATGTTCTTGGTGAGGTCGGCGGAGTTCGCCCAGGTCATGTTGACGATCGTGCGGGTCGTCTCGCCGCGGATCGGATAGACCCGGTGCATCGTGGTGTCGGTCTTCACCACGTAGGCGTCGCCGGCCTCGAAGGCGTACGACCTGACCTGGCTCTTCAGCAACGCCCCGTGCACGTCCGGGTTCTTCTTGTCCCAGGAGGTGTGCGGCACGGCCTGGACGAAGCCGCCGTCACGGTAGTCCGGGGCCTGCAGCACCAGGATGAAGCCGTAGGTGTAGTCGTCCCAGTGCCAGCCGTGCGTGTCGCCGTTCTTGCCGAGCCGGCTGATCACGTAGTGCTCGCCGGCGTACGGGCAGGTGAACACCTCCTCGCCGACCACCTGGCCCAGCAGCTCCTTGACCGCCGGGGAGAAGTAGGTGGCGTCGATGAGCGGGCCGTGCTCCTTGATGACGGGCTGGCCGACCGTGGTCATCTGGCGGGGGGTGCCGTCGGTGATGTCGAAGCTGAACTTCCGGTCGACGCCGTGCTCGTCCATGATCCCGAACGCCTCCTCCTGGAGGGGGCGGAGCAACTCGGGCGGGCAGAAGCCGCGCAGCGGAACGATGTGCTCCTCCCGGAACTGCCGCTGCATTGCGGTGAGGGTGTCCCCGGTGAAGCGGGTGGCGAAATGCCGTTCGAAGAGGGGCTCGGCCTGCCCCCGTTGGGATTCGGTCCCGGTGGTGACGGTCATGGTGCGGTATCTCCTTGCATGATTACGCGCGGATCGCGGTGAATTGGTGGGTGTGCGTACGCCTCCTGAGCCGCCTGCGCAGCAGCTCCCAGCCCACAAGAAGCGTCACGATGAGGGTGATGTCGGCGTAGACGGACGGGGTGATGCCGATGGAGTCCATGCCGCGGGCGAAGGCGAGGGCGAAGACGGCCATCAGGCCGTATCCGATCGCCGTCTGCACGCCCACGACCGACGAGACCTGGGCGTCCGGGGTGCGGGCGATCAGCCGTTTGAACTGGTGCGCATAGACGACTCCCGCGCAGAGCACCGTCACGGAGAACAGCGCCATGCACAGGTGGATGTTTCCGCTCGCCGTCGGCAACGCCAGGTAGCACAGCGTGGCCAGGACCACCGAGCCCAGGTTCATTGCGTTCTCGTTCGCCGGCGTGACCATTCCGCGGCGGTTGAAGAACTGATAGAGAAAGATTCCGGCGGTCGTGCTGAGCGATTCAACGGTGAAGAACAGTGCCGTTCCGGACTCGCCCCAGTGGAACCACATCCGGGGGATCGCGGTGATGAGGGATTCGTACGTGGCCTGGAACGCGGTGACCGACAGCACGATGTAGAACACGGCGGTCCCGATGGTCTCCTCACGTGCCATCAGGGCCAGTGCGTCGCGTGCTCCGGCCAGGCTGCCGCGCCGGCCCGGGACGCGGGCGGCCCGCAGTGACGCATCGAGACGTGCCTGGTCGGGCCGTACGAACACCATCAGGACGGCCGCCACCGCGAAGGCGGTCGCGTCGATCCACACCACCGTGGACAGACCGGTGAACTTCAGGATGACCACACCCACCGCGCCCGCCAGCGCCATGGCCATCGGCAGGCTGGAGTTGAAGACCGGTGAGTACAGGTCGGTCTCCCGCTCGTCGAAGAACTGGACCAGTGCCTTGACCCGGGCGTTGTTGACGGCACTCTTGAGGAGCGACCTCAGGAAGACCAGTACGAGCGCGCCGACGAACATTCCGGGAGCCAGGAGCCCCAGGAAGAGCAGGGTCGTTCCGGCGGCAGCGCAGTTCAGCCGGATGAGGAGAGTCCTCGCGTTCTGGCGGTCCACATACTGCGCGGCGAAGACGCCGATGAAAAGGTTGGCGACCCAGTCCATCGCGAAGACGATCGCTGAAAGTGTGGCGCTGCCGGTCTCCCGAAAAATATAGGTGGCATAAGAAATCATCAGCAGTTTTGAGCCGAAAAGGGAAATGAAGGATGCCAGGAAAGTGAGCAGGAAATTTCGGCGCAAATAGATTCGCATATCAGGCTTGCTCCCCCTGGCAAGGGCCGTGTGGGCTTCACCGATGAGTTTTCGCCGCAGTGGTACCGGCCACGTTCCCATCCGGTACCGCTCAAGCCGTCGGCCGCTTAGGATCCTTCCCGACAACCCCACGAACTGGGGTTTGCCGCTGACAGGGGGAGTGCAGCACTGTGACGGGATCCGTCAAAGCAGCGATGCGGTTCAACATCCTCGGCGCTTTGGAGTGCTGGGAAGGGACTCGCCGGGTGAGACTCGGCGGGCCGATCCAGGAGCGAGTGCTGACCATGCTCCTGCTGGAGGACCGACAGGTGGTGACGGTCTCCCGGCTGATCGAGGCGGTTTGGGAGGCCGAGCCTCCCAGGACCGCGGTGCAGCAGATACGCAAGACCGTCGCCGGCCTAAGGCAACGCATTCCGCGGGGAGCGGAATTGATCGTCACCGAGGGTGCGGGATATCGGACCATTCTGGGCCCTGGACAACTCGATCTGCATGACTTTCGACGAATGGGCCAGGAGGCCGCGTCCGCTGTGGCCGAGGGCCGGCCGGCGGACGCCGCCGAGAAGCTGAGGGCGGGGCTGGCACTGTGGCGGGGCACGGTGATGTGCGGACAGGGCGGTCCCGTGCTGGACGCCGCCGCCACCGCCCTGGAGGAACACCGCCTCGCGGCCGAGGAGCAGCTCTTCGAACTGCGGCTGGAGGCGGGCGAGGGCGGTGAACTCGTCGGTGACCTGCGCCGGGCCGTCGATGGGAATCCGCTCCGGGAACGGCTGCGCAGCCGGCTCATGCTCGCCCTCTACCGCTCGGGCCAGCAGGCGGAGGCGCTCGCCGAGTACGGCAGGGTCCGGGAGCTGCTCGCCGAGGAACTCGGCATCGATCCCGGCGAGGAGCTCGTCCGCCTCCACGAGGACATCCTGCGGGGCAGCCCGGCACTCGCCCCGACCCGAATACGCCGGGCACCGGTGCCGCGCGAGCCCGCGAGGACTGGTGCCGAGTTCCGGACGCCCTGCACCCTGCCCTACGACCTGAGCGACTTCACCGGGCGGGACAGGGAGTTGGGCCTGCTGCTGAAGATGGCCGAACAGCCCGACACCAGGCTCGTGGGCATCGACGGGATGGGGGGCGCGGGCAAGACGACCCTTGCCGTGCACGCCGCGCACCAGCTGGCCGAGGCGTACCCCGACGGCCAGGTCTACATCGACCTGCGCGGATTCTCGCCCGAAGAACAGCCGCTGCAGGCCGATTTCGCGGTCGCCGCGCTGTTGCGGGACCTCGGTGCCTCCGAGGCGCAGATCCCCGACGACGTCCAGGGGCGTCTCGCGCTGTGGCGTTCGTGGACGGCGGACCGGCGACTGCTGCTGATCCTCGACAACGCGGTGGACACCGCCCAGGTACGGCCACTGCTGGCCGGCCTGACACAGGGATTCGTCATCGTGACCGGCCGGGTCCGGCTGGTCGACCTCGACAGTGCCCAGTGGCTGTCCCTCGGCAGCATGGAACCCGAGGAGAGCGCGCTGATGCTGACCCGGACACTGGGCGAGGAACGGGTGGCCGCCGAACCCAAGGCGGCGCGGGCGCTGGCCGAGCAGTGCGGGCAACTGCCGCTGGCCCTGCGCATCATCACCGCCCGGTTGTCCAAGCGGTCCCACTGGACCCTGCAGTACCTGGTGGGCCGGCTCCACGACGAGTCCCGCCGACTCAAGGAACTCTGCTCCGACGAACGGAGCGTCGCCACCACCATCCAGCTCTCCTACCAGGTGCTGGAACCCGAATACCAGCGCGCCTTCCGGCTCCTGGGCCTGCACGCCGGCAAGGACATCGACGTCCACGCGGCGGCCGCCCTGCTCGGTACTACGCCACCGGACGCCGAAGTGATCCTGGAGGGGCTGCTCGACGTGCATCTGCTCCGTCAGACCGTCATAGGTCTGTACTCCTTCCACGACCTCGTACGCAGCTTCACCCGCGGGTTGCAGCAGGTGTCGGCGCACGACGAGGAGGCGCGGACGGCGCTGGGCGGACTGCTCGACTACTACGTCACGGCGACGGACGAGGCGTGCCGGGTGCTGTTCCCGGGACGCGTTGAGTACGCGTGCGCCACCGCCGGACCGCCGCCGCAGCTGCCGCCGCTCAAGTGCCCGGCGGAGGCCCGGCAGTGGTTCAACCGGGAGCTGTCGGCCCTGCGGCAGGCCGTGCACGTCGGCCGCGAGCACGGATATCCCCGGCAGGCCGCCTACCTGGCCCGCAACGCCGTCTTCCAGTTGCACGGGCGGGGGGACATCAGGGGATACCTGGAGACCGGCGAGGCCGGGCTGGTCGCGGCCCGCCAGGCCGACGACCCCGTCGCCGTGCAGTTCAGCCTGCGGAACGTGATCGCGGGCCATTCCATGCTCGGTGAGTACCGCAGGGCCGCGGACGCCATCGAGGAGGGTCTCCGCCTCGCCAAGACCGACCGGGACCGTCGTCGCGAGGGCGTCTACCTCAGCCAGCTCGGCTGGGTGTACAGCGCCCTGGGGCGCCTGGCCGAGGGGCGGCAGCACCTGGAAGAGGCGGTCCACGTGTGCGCGGAGACGAGGAACGCCATGGAGGAGGCCATCGCCCTGTGCAACCTCAGCTCCGTCTACAGCTGGCTGGGGCGTGCGGATGAGGCGGTGGCCAGGGCACGCCGTTCCGTACGGCTGAGTGACGGGATGAACCAGGTCATGTACCTGGCCTGTGCATTGAACGACCTCGCCATCGCCCATCTGGCCGGCGGTGACCACCGTGCGGCGCTCGTCGTGCTGGACCAGGTGCTCGAACTCGGGTCGGAGGCGACGATGCCCAGGAACCGCGCCCTCACCCATGTCCTCATGGCTGATGTCTGCCAACGGGACGGACGGGGCGACAGCGCGCCCGCCTTCGTGAAGGATGCCCTGGACCTCGTCGAGCCCCTGGGCACCAGGCCGTGGCAGTCCGAGATCGAGAACATCGCCGGGCTCGTCCACCGGCGGCGGGGCGAGTACGACCGCGCGCTGGAGCTGCATCGCAGAGCCTTCCAGCACGCCGCCGCCAGTGAGTTCCGCATCCAGATGGCATGGGCCCTGGACGGCCTCGCGCAGGCGTCGCAGGGGGCCGGGGACCTCACGGCGGCCGCGGAGTACCGCCGTAGCGCTGACGGGCACTTCGATGCCATGGGCGTACCGGACGAGAACCGCAGCCGCGTGTGAGGATCAGGGCGCTGTGCTCTCCCGCACGGGAAGGCGCAGCGCCCTGGGCGCGAGGAGGTCAGCGAGCGACGACCGCGGGACCGTTGGTGTCGGCCAGTACCCGCCCGGCCGCCGGCCCGTCCTGGACCGCCACTGCCCCGGCACCGAGGACCAGCGCCATCGCGAGGACCCCGAGCAGACCTGCCAGCTTGCTTCGCATCGTTCCCACCCCTGTGATGTGTGTGCGCGAAGTGTGTGCACTTCGCGAAACTGATCATGGGGGACGCGCTTTCCGGATGGAGTCCCTTCCGGTACCAACCGCGTACCGTCGCCCGCGAACCGCAGCACCGAAGACAAGAACGCGCTGGTCAGGGCCCGCCCTTCAGCACTCGATGATGTTCACCGCCAGCCCGCCCCGCGCCGTCTCCTTGTACTTGACCGACATGTCGGCGCCGGTGTCCTTCATGGTCTTGATGACCTTGTCGAGGGAGACGTGGTGGCGGCCGTCGCCGCGCATCGCCATCCGGGCGGCCGTGACCGCCTTGACCGCGGCCATGCCGTTGCGCTCGATGCAGGGGATCTGGACGAGGCCGCCGACCGGGTCGCAGGTGAGGCCGAGGTTGTGCTCCATGCCGATCTCGGCGGCGTTCTCCACCTGTTCGGGAGAGCCGCCGAGCACCTCGGCCAGCGCGCCCGCGGCCATCGAGCAGGCGGAGCCGACCTCGCCCTGGCAGCCGACCTCGGCACCGGAGATGGATGCGTTCTCCTTGAAGAGCATGCCGATGGCGCCGGCGGCGAGCAGGAAGCGGACGATGCCGTCCTCGTCGGCGCCCGGCACGAAGTCGAGGTAGTAGTGCAGGACGGCGGGGATGATGCCCGCGGCGCCGTTCGTCGGGGCGGTGACGACCCGTCCGCCGGCCGCGTTCTCCTCGTTGACGGCCATCGCGTAGAGCGTGATCCACTCCATGGCGTGCGCCAACGGGTCGCCCTCGGCGCGGAGTTGGCGGGCGGAGACGGCGGCCCGGCGCCGTACCTTGAGACCGCCGGGCAGAATGCCCTCGCGGGACATGCCGCGGGACACACACGCCTGCATGACCCGCCAGATGTCGAGGAGTCCCGAGCGGATCTCGTCCTCGGTGCGCCAGGCCCGCTCGTTCTCCAGCATCAGCGCGGAGATGGACAGGCCGGTCTCCTTCGTCAGGCGCAGCAGCTCGTCGCCCGTGCGGAAGGGGTACTTCAGCACCGTGTCGTCGAGCTTGATGCGGTCCTGGCCGACCGCGTCCTCGTCGACGACGAATCCGCCGCCGACCGAGTAGTACGTCTTCGACAGCAGCTCCGTACCCGAGGCGTCGAACGCCCACACGGTCATACCGTTCGCGTGGTACGGAAGGGCCTTGCGGCGGTGCAGTTTCAGGTCGTCGTCGAAGGAGAACGGGATCTCGTGCTCGTCGAGGAGCCGGATCCGGCCGGACGACTTGATCGCCTCCACCCGCTCGTCGGCACGCTCCACGTCCACCGTGCGCGGCGAGGCGCCCTCCAGGCCGAGCAGTACGGCCTTGGGGGTGCCGTGGCCGTGGCCGGTCGCGCCCAGGGAGCCGTACAGCTCGGAACGTATGGACGCGACGGAGCCCAGCAGCTCCTCGTTGCGCAGGCGCAGCGCGAACATCCGTGCCGCGCGCATCGGGCCGACCGTGTGGGAGCTGGACGGGCCGACGCCGATCGAGAACAGGTCGAAGACCGAGATGGCCACGGTGACTCCTCAGAACGGGGGTGGTGCGAGGGGCTCCACCGGGGTGGAGCGGGGGCGGGGCGCCGCGCACACCTCCCAGTGTGCGCGGCACCCTCGCGAAACGGGACTACTTGCCCAGACCGGGGTACAGCGGGTGCTTGTCGGCGAGGGTTTTGACCCGGGCCTTCAGCACCTCGGCGTCGTAGGAGGGCTTGAGGGCCTGTGCGATGACGTCGGCGACCTCGGCGAAGTCCTCGGCCGTGAAGCCGCGGGTGGCCAGGGCCGGGGTGCCGATGCGCAGGCCGGAGGTGACCA
>NZ_JAJSBI010000044.1 GCF_021261325.1 Streptomyces guryensis
CAACGGCGCCTCTCGGGCCCGGTGGCACCACCCCCCAGGTCATCCCTTCGACAGGGGGGAACAGCCATGCCGGGCCCGGAGGCCAGCGGTCCCATTGCAGGACCGCAGAAAACATAACGGGGGAGAGAGAACGCGCCCGTGCCACGCAGGAAACCACTCATAGCTTCCGCTGTCCTCGCAGTCCTGCTTGGCAGCCTCGGCACCAGCCCCGCCCACGCGGATACGAGCACCGCTCTGTACGTCGACGATGCGTCTGCCATGTGCAGCGACACCGGCCCTGGTTCCCAGGCGGAACCCTTCTGCCGGTCGGAGCCAGCGCGGTGCTGGTCAACCTCACCGGCACCGGGCCGACCACCGGCACCCACCTCACCGCCTACGGCGACGGCAGTCTGCCGAACGTCTCCGACCTCAACCTGACCACCGGCGAGACCCGTCCCGTCCTGGCCGTGGTCCCGCTCGATTCCAACGGCTACATCCACATCCACAATGCCAACGGCTCGGTCAGCGTCATCGCCGACCTCGAGGGCTACTTCGGCTGACCCCCCTCCGGCCCGCCGCCCTCCCGCCGAGGGCGGCGGCCCGCCCCATGGTGCTGAAGGAGCCTGCGATGTGCCTGTTGCGTGACATGCAAATGAGTGCACGAACACGGCATGGGCTGGATCACCGCGGCCCCGGGACTGGTCTCGGCGGTCCGCTCGGCGAAGCAGTTCCTGACCTACGTCTCCTCCGGCCCCTTCCAGTACGCGGTCGCCGAGGCGCTGGCGCTCCCCGACAGCTACTTCACCGCCTTCCGCGAGGACATGCCGGCCAAGCGGGACCTGCTGGCTGCGGGGCTCGCCGAGGCGGGCTTCGAAGTGTTCCGGTCCGCGGGCACCCACTTCATCACCACCGGCATCCGCCCCCTCGGCGAGAAGGACGGCTTCGCCTTCTGCCGCGCGCTGCCCGAGCGGGCGGGTGTCGTCGCCATCCCCAACGCCGTCTTCTACGACCACCGCGAGGCGGGCGCGCCCTTCGTCCGCTTCGCGCTCTGCAAGCGGGACGAGGTTCTCACCGAGGCCACCCGCCGCCTGCGACGCCTCGCGTCATCGGGCCTCAAGGAAACGAACCAGCCTTCGCCGTAACGGCACGGGCCGCCCGACCCACCGTCCCCGACCGAGACGATCTCTGCAGGCGCCGCCCGGCCCACAGCCAGGCAGCCCCCTCAGCGAGATCTTCGTGCGCCTGTTAGGCCAGGTGCACCTCCAGTGCCGCCCGCACGCCGGACTCGACGGCACCCTCGATCCACGACGGCTTGACCGAGGTGTGGTCCCCGGCGAAACGCAGCGGGCCTTCGGGGGCGCGGATGTGCCCGAGGAGTTCGGTGTGCTGGCCGGGGAGCAGAACGGACGCCTCACCGTACGCGTACGGATCGCGCAGCCAGCTCTGGGTGCGGCCTGCACCGGTGTAGAACACCTCCACCCGCTGTCCGTAGACCTGCTGCAGGCCGCGCAGGGCGTACGGGTAACGGGCCTCGTCGTCGAAGGAGTCCCAGCGGGAGGCGTCGTCGGCCCAACAGTAGGAGGCCAGCACGACGCCTCCCTTGCTGCCGGGAACAGGGTGCGACGGGTTGATCATGAAGCGGTTGGAGTTGTCGGAGACCGACCCGCCACCGATGATGTGAGCAGCCTCGGGCTGGTCGCGGCCCACCCAGCGGTTGGCGGCGTAGTGGGCACGTTGTGCCGAGCTGATGTGACCGCGCGGCACAGAGGGGTGCGCCCCGAGCAGGCTGCCGTCGGCGGGCGCCTTGCCGCGCAGATAGTCCTGGTGCAAACCAGGCCGTACGGTGTCGAGTTCGCGTTTCCAGTCGGCCTCGGTGAACTCCCACCAGCGGCGGCTGAACTCCAGCAGTACCTTGGTCGCGCTGTCGTAGTGCAGCTCGGCGACGGCACGGCGCTTGCCGTATGCCATCAGCGGGCTGATCTGCACCTGTCGCAGCCCGGAGAACGGCACGGTGACGATCGCCAGGTCACCGGTGAACTGCTCGCGCACCACCGTGCCGTCGCGGCCCTCCGACACGGTGTCGATCCACACGTGCGGGCCGTCCCGGCGCACATGCGAGGTGTCGTCGGCACCGGGCTCATGCTGTCGTTCGGCGTCCCAGTACTCGATGTGCGTGGCGCGCCGGTCGCGGCGCAGCACGTCGGACACCTGCCGCAGCAGCGCGTCCGGCAGTGTCGCCGTGCCGCCGACCAGCTCCCAGAAGGCGGTGCCCGGGCTGATCAGGGACTGGCTGATGAAGCTGTGGATGAAGGACAGCGGTAGCCGCGAGGTCAGGTTCTCCAGCGTGCCGACCAGGTCGATGGTGCGCTCGTCGAAACCGGCCTGCTCGGTCAGGAACCGGTACATGGACCAGTCGCCGTAGCGTTGGACGACCCGTGCCCAGCCCCGCACCCGCTCCGGCAGGGGTTTGTCGACGCGCTTGCCGTCGGGCCCGACCGTGCTGAACTCGTCGCGTACGGGATCGAGGGCATCGCCGAGGATCTTCGAGGAGGGGGTGTCCCAGTACTTGCGGGGTACTCCGAAGGACTGGTTGACGCGGCGGGGGGATCCGGCGTACTCGGAGCGGCGTACGCGGATGCCGTTGACGTGCAGCCATGCGTGGTTGACGGGTTTGCCGGATCCGTCGACGTCGACGAGGTGGAACGGGCGCTTCTCGAGACCGAGTTGCTCGATCAGGTGCATGACCAGCGGGTGGCTGCCGGGGATACGCATGGCGCCGGCCTCCGCGTACTGCCGCGGATCCGCGAACGGCTGCGCGGCGTGCTCGTGGCCACCGGTGCGGAAGGTCTTGATACGTCCGCCGACCCGGTTGCCGTTGGCCTCCAGCAGCGTCACCTGGTATCCGGCGCGCTTGAGCAGCCAGGCGGCGACGAGGCCGGCCGGACCGGCACCCACGACCAGGACCTTCTTGGCGGCTCTGGTCCGGGCGCGGGGCAGCCCGGAACCGAGGATCTTCTCGTACGTAGGCACGAGGGGCCTGTCGTGGGCGTCGACCACCAGCAGCGCGCGGGCGACGGCAAGACAGGTGTCCCAGTCGGCGGTGGAGCGGGAGGGGGCCCGCTCCGGGACAGCGGGGGCGGCAGGGGTGGCCGGTGCCGCGGCGGCCGGCTCGGCGGTGCCCAGTCCGAGGACGGTGACGCCGGCGGCTGTGCCGGTGGCGGTGGTGAAACGCCGCCGGGACAACGGCAGTTGGCTGGCTGCGGTGCGGAGTTCATGCATACGTCCTGGATAGGGCGCGCCAGAGTGCCGCGTACGGGAGATGATCAACGCTCACCCGAACGTGCGAGCGCGGGGAGGCTCGACACCCCGCCCGCAGCGCACGCGTGCGGAACGGATGCTTCCGCGCACGCCGCACACGTCCGGCGGCCGAAGGCCCGCGGTTGGCGCGCACTGTCCCTGCTGCCTGCTCAAGCCCGACCACGCCCTACAACGGGGGTGCCAACGGCACGGCCGTTGCCGGGAGCCCTTCGTCAGCGGGCGTCCGCCTCGGGCTCCGGGCGCGGGAGTTCGTCGAGGTCGAGGGTGAAGGTGCGGCCGTCGGCCAGGGGGATGGGGAGCTTGCCCGTGCCGTACTTGTGGGTGTGTGCCGCGATGTAACCGGTGGCGGTCGGCTGGGTATGGAGAACGACTTCCTCGGCGTAGGGGTCCACGACCAGGTAGATCGGAATTCCGTAGCGGCCGTACTTCGCGGTGCAGTCGTCGTAGTCCTTGCGTGCGGAAGAGGTCGAGACGACCTCGGAGATCAGCAGGACGTCCTCGAAGCTGTAGCGCTTGCCTTCCCGGCGGGCGTCCTCCCGAAGGATCGCCAGATCGGGGGCGGAGTTCTCGTCGGCGGGGAAGTCGAGGTAGACGTCCGAGGCAGTCTTCGCGTGGCGCCCGAGGGACACGACCGTGTCGTATTGCATCGACTTGATCGTGCTTGAGTG
This sequence comes from Streptomyces guryensis, assembly GCF_021261325.1. Classification (GTDB taxonomy): domain Bacteria; phylum Actinomycetota; class Actinomycetes; order Streptomycetales; family Streptomycetaceae; genus Streptomyces; species Streptomyces guryensis. The sequence continues at coordinate 3,966 of NZ_JAJSBI010000044.1, forward strand.
CTCGAAGCTCTGCGGAGTCATGATCACCTTTCCGTCAGCTCCGAACAGGACCGTGTACCCCCTGGGGAACTCGGTGTGCACGATCGCATCGACGCTCATCGACGGCTCCTTCCCGTGTGTGGTCAGGATACGGCGGACAGCGCCGTGTCACCGAGCCCGGCGGTACGGCCGCGAGATGCCTTCGGGCCGTGCATCACGGGACACGAACAGCAGACGGCTCACCGGCTGTGCTGGATATGCCCCTGGTGGGCTTGTGCGCGACACGCGAATGAGTGCACGAACGAGGCGTCGCCTGGATCACCGCGGCCCCGGGACTGGTCTCGGCGGTCCGCTCGGCGAAGCAGTTCCTGACCTACGCCTCCTCCGGCCCTTCCAGTACGCCGTCGCCGAGGCACTGCGCTTGCCCGACTCGTACTTCGACGAGTTCCGAGCCGACATGCGCGCCAAGCGGGACCTGCTGGCGGGCGGCCTGGACCAGGCGGGCTTCAAGGTATTCCGCCCGGCCGGCACCTACTTCATCACCACCGACATCCGCCCCCTCGGCGAGAACGACGGCTTCGCCTTCTGCCGCGCCCTCCCCGAGCGGGCCGGCGTCGTCGCCATCGCGAACGCCGTGTTCTACGACCACCGCGAGGCCGGCGCCCCGTTCGTCCGGTTCGCGTTCTGCAAGCGGACAGTGGTGCTGCAGGAGGCGGTGCAGCGGGTCAAGGCCGCAGCGGGCTGATCCGAGGCGCGTCACGCCGCCACGCCGAGCGCCGCGAAACCGTACCCGGCCGGACGCCCAGCGCTCGCGCATGGCCGGTTCGCCCTGCAATGTGCCGGTGTGACCCACGCCAGTACCCTCGCTCGTACCTCGGTCGCCGAGCCCGGCGCCCAGGGCCGTGTCCATGTGTCCCGGGTGGCCCCCATGGCCACCGCGCTCGGCCTGTTCCTGGCCGTCCGGCTGCTCGGCGTCGCCACGCTCGCCCTGGTGGCCCGGGCGACGACCGGGCGGGACGCGCTCGGGCTGCTCGGGCGGTCCTGGGACTCCGTGTGGTACCTGGAGATCGCCGCCCACGGGTACGGCCGCATCCAGCACCCCCGGACGGGCGCCGTCTTCAGCGACACGGCGTTCTTCCCGCTCTACCCGGCGCTGGTACGGGCCGTGAACGCCGTGAGCCCGCTGGGCGGGGGCGCGTCCGGGCTGCTGGTGTCCTGGACCGCGGCCGCCGTCGCCGCCTGCGGGATCTACGCGGTCGGTGCCCGGCTGCACGGGCGGGCCGTCGCGATCGCGCTGGTGGTGCTGTGGGCGCTGCTGCCGCACTCCGTGGTGCTGTCCATGGGGTACACCGAGCCCGTGCTGACCGCGTTCGCCGCCTGGTCGCTGTACGCGGTGCTCGCCGGGCGGTGGCTGTGGGCGGGCTCGCTGGCCGCGCTGGCGGGGCTGGCCCGGCCCAACGGGTGCGCGGTCGCGGCGGCCGTGCTCGCGGCGGCGGTCTGCGAGGTGTGGCGGCGGCGCGGAAGGGTTTCCCACAGGCTGTGGACGGGCGCTGCCCTCGCACCGGCCGGCTGGACCGCGTACGTCCTGTGGGTCGGGCACCGCGAGGGGAACCTGCTCGACGGGTACTTCGCCGTGCAGCGGCACTGGGGGTCCCGGTTCGACTTCGGGCACGGCTCGCTGCGGTTCGTACGGCACCTGCTGCTGCAGGGGGACCGGTTCGTCTTCCCGATGACGATGGTGATCGTGGCGGCGGGCGTCCTGCTGTTCGCCCTCCTCCTCGCCGACCGCGCCCCGCTCCCGCTCCTCGTCCACAGCGGCGTACTGCTGCTGATCGCCCTCGGCGGCTCCGGCTTCTTCGAGTCGAAGCCCCGCTTCCTGCTGCCCGCCTTCCCGCTCCTGCTGCCCCTCGCCCGGGCCCTCGTCCGCACGGCGAGAGCCCGGCCCTGGCACGCGACCGTGGTGGTCGGCGCCCTGGCCGGGCTCTCGTTCGTCTACGGGGCGTATCTGGTCGTGATCGCCCACATGCCCCTGTAGGGCGATGACGCTGTGGAAGCGGGCGGAGGACTACTCCTCGTCGTCCCCGGGCTTCTCGTCCGCCTCGTTGATCTCCTCTTCGAGGCCGAGCTGCTCGATGAGCCACTTGTCGAACTCGATGGCGGCCCGTACCCAGCTGACGGTGGAGGACACGAAGTGCTCCAGGCTGACGCCGGTGCCGATCAGCATCTGCGCCTCACCGATCAGACGGACCGTGCCGTCGTCGTGGGTGTGGCTGTAGACCTTGGGCCACAAGGTCCGCCGGTTCCAGTCGTCGATGGACTCCAGCAGCAGCTGCTTCTCGTCGATCTGGTGGGGCCGGTCGTAGAACGTCCGGACGGAGAAGACCTGCTGGTCCCCTTCACCGCGGAACATGAAGTACGTACGGAACTGCTCCCACGGCGCCGCGAGGTCACCCTCGTCGTCGACGACGTACTTGAGCTCCATCTGGTCGAGGAGCTGCTTCACGAGGTCCTGATCCGGGACGACGGGGCCCGCCGGTCCGCCGGGCTGCGGCTCGGGCTGGCCCCCGAAGTTCGGAATCGAGGACGGGTCGATGGACATACTTGGACACTCCTGCGGTCGTCTGGCTCGTCCGGCCATCGCTGAGACCAGACGTACATGCCCACCCTCTCTCTCTTGGACCGTGAGCGGCAAGCTGCCCTACCCGGGGCTGCCGCCGCGTGGCCGATCAGCGACGTGAGTACCGGAATCCCGGCCGCAGCCCCTTGTCCCGCCGAAGCTCCAGGAAGTGGCGCCGGGCTCCCTCCCGGCAGTCGATTCCGTCGGTGGCCTGCCGTTGCCGAGCCGCGGGGGACCACATGTGCGCTGTGCCCCACTGGTGCGTTCCCTCGCAGAAGCAGCGAACAGCAGCCTTACGGAGGAGGGCCGCCCTGGCCTCCCAGCGGCTGGTTGCTTGTGCGACAGCGGCGGTGAGGTTCACATGCACTCGGCAGCTTGAGCCGCTCCGGCGCCCACCGGTATCCGTCCGTCGCAGCGCGATGGTGAGTGCCTCGTCTGCCGCTGCCCGCGCTGCGCCTGGCCGGCGCCTTCACACTGTTCACGGTGTGGGTGCCGGCCGGCCCCGGGGAGCCCCCGCGGGGCTCCCCGGGCCACGCTCAGAGGGTCTTTCCGGTGGCCGGTCCCACGATCAGCCCCTCCCCGAACGCGTCCACCCGGACCGTGTCGCCGTCCTTGACCTCGCCGGAGAGGATCTCCTTGGCCAGGCGGTCGCCGATGGCGGTCTGGACGAGGCGGCGCAGGGGGCGGGCGCCGTAGGCCGGGTCGTTGCCCTCGTCGGCGAGCCAGGCCAGCGCCTCGTCGGTGATCTCCAGGGTGAGGCGGCGCTCCGCGAGGCGCTTCGCCAGCCGGTCGATCTGGAGCCGGGCGATGCGGCCGAGCTCGTCCTTGGACAGGGCCGAGAAGACCACGAGGTCGTCGAGGCGGTTGAGGAACTCCGGCTTGAAGGACGTCCGGACGACCTCCAGAACCTGCTCCTTCTTCTCCTCCTCGCCGGTCAGCGGATCGACCAGGAACTGGCTGCCCAGGTTCGAGGTCAGCACGAGGATCGTGTTGCGGAAGTCGACCGTGCGGCCCTGGCCGTCCGTCAGACGGCCGTCGTCCAGCACCTGGAGGAGGACGTCGAAGACCTCGGGGTGGGCCTTCTCGACCTCGTCCAGCAGGACGACGGAGTACGGACGCCTGCGCACCGCTTCGGTGAGCTGGCCGCCCTCCTCGTAGCCGATGTAGCCGGGCGGGGCGCCGACCAGGCGGGCCACGCTGTGCTTCTCGCCGTACTCCGACATGTCGATGCGGACCATGGCCCGCTCGTCGTCGAAGAGGAAGTCGGCGAGGGCTTTCGCCAGTTCGGTCTTGCCGACGCCCGTCGGGCCGAGGAAGAGGAAGGAGCCGGTCGGGCGGTCCGGGTCGGCGATGCCGGCGCGGGTGCGGCGGACGGCGTCCGAGACCGCCTGCACGGCCTCCTGCTGGCCGATCAGCCGGCGGCCCAGCTCCTCCTCCATGCGCAGGAGTTTCTGGGTCTCGCCCTCCAGGAGGCGGCCGGCGGGGATGCCGGTCCAGGCGGCGACGACGTCCGCGATGTCGTCGGAGCCCACCTCGTCCTTGACCATCGTGTCCCTGGAGACCTCCTCCTCGGCCTCCGAGGCGGCCTCCAAGTCCCTTTCCAGGGCGGGGATCTCGCCGTACAGCAGCTTGGAGGCGGTGTCGAAGTCGCCGTCGCGCTGGGCCCGTTCGGCCGTGCCCCGCAACTCGTCCAGCTTCTCCTTGAGTTCACCGACGCGGTTGAGGGACTGCTTCTCCTTCTCCCAGCGGGCGGTCAGGCCCCGCAGTTCCTCCTCCTTGTCGGCGAGGTCGCGGCGCAGCCGCTCCAGGCGCTCGCGGGAGGCCGGGTCGGTCTCCTTGACCAGGGCGAGCTCCTCCATCTTCAACCGGTCGACGGCGCGCTGGAGTTCGTCGATCTCGACGGGAGAGGAGTCGATCTCCATACGCAGGCGGGAGGCCGCCTCGTCGACCAGGTCGATGGCCTTGTCGGGGAGGAAGCGGGAGGTGATGTAGCGGTCGGAGAGGGTGGCGGAGGCGACCAGGGCGCTGTCGGCGATCTGGACCTTGTGGTGGGCCTCGTAGCGGCCCTTGAGTCCGCGCAGGATCGCGATGGTGTCCTCGACCGTGGGCTCGGAGACCAAGACCTGCTGGAAGCGGCGCTCCAGTGCCGGGTCCTTCTCGACGCGCTCGCGGTACTCGTCGAGGGTCGTGGCGCCGACCATGCGCAGCTCGCCGCGGGCCAGCATCGGCTTCAGCATGTTGCCGGCGTCCATGGCGGAGTCGCCGCCGGCGCCCGCGCCGACGACGGTGTGCAGCTCGTCGATGAACGTGATGATCTGGCCGTCCGAGTCCTTGATCTCGGCCAGGACGGTCTTCAGCCGCTCCTCGAACTCGCCGCGGTACTTCGCGCCCGCGACCATCGCGCCGAGGTCCAGCGCGACCAGCCGCTTGTTCTTGAGGGACTCCGGTACGTCGCCCTTGACGATCCGCTGGGCGAGTCCCTCGACGACGGCGGTCTTGCCGACGCCGGGCTCGCCGATGAGGACCGGGTTGTTCTTCGTACGGCGCGACAGCACCTGTACGACACGGCGGATCTCCTGGTCGCGGCCGATGACCGGGTCGAGCCGGCCCTCGCGTGCCGCGGCCGTGAAGTCCGTGCCGAACTTCTCCAGGGCCTTGTACTGGCCCTCCGGATCGGCTGTGGTCACCCGGCGTCCTCCCCTCGCCTGCTGGAAGGCCGCCTGCAGCTTCTTCGCACCGGCCCCCTGCCCGGACAGTACGTCACCCGCGGCGCCGCCCTTCGCGGCGATGCCGATGAGCAGGTGCTCGGTGGAGAGGTACTCGTCGCCGAGGTCCCTGGCGCGCTCGGTGGCGTCGGCGATCACGGAGAGCAGCTCGCGGCCCGGCTGCGGGGGCGCGACGGTCGAGCCGGTCACGCTGGGCAGGCCGGCGAGGATCTTCTCCGCGCCGGCGCGGACGGCCGCCTGGTCGGCGTCGACGGCGGCCAGCAGGTCGGTGATGTTCTCGTTGTCCTGGCCCTGCAGCAGGGCCAGGAGCAGGTGCGCCGGAGTGAGGTCGGCGTGCCCGTCGGTCAGGGCCCGCTGCTCGGCCGCCCTGAGGGCGTCCCGGCTCCGGTTGGTCAGCTCGGCGTCCACTGTCGCGTTCTCCTCCTGATGTCAGCCGTCCGCCACAAGTCCCAGTCAGCCCCAGTACTGACTCAGTCAGCGTACACAAAGTTGAGTCTATTCCACTCAAGGCGGCGGCCGGGAGAGTCCGGGGGCTAAGTTCCGGAGCCATGGCGACCTATTCGCAGGACCCCGGCGCACCCGACGCCGCGTACCTCGACTTCTGGCGGGAACGGCACCTGTGCACGCTGACGACCCCACGCCCGGACGGCAGCCCGCACGTGGTGCCCGTCGGGGTCACATACGATCCCGGCGCCGGTCTTGCTCGGGTGATCACGAACAGGACGAGCACCAAGGTGCTGAACGTGCTGGCCGCCGGCGACGAGGGCGCCCGGGTCGCGGTGTGCCAGGTGGACGGCCGCCGCTGGGCGACCCTGGAGGGCCGGGCCGTGGTACGGACCGAGCCGGAGCGGGTCGCTGAGGCCGTGCGGCGGTACGCGGAGCGCTACCGGCGCACGCCCGGGCCGAACCCGTCACGTGTGGTGATCGAGATCGAACTGACGAGGGCGATGGGCCTCGCATGACGGCCGTCACGGCCGTGACGGCCGTGACGGAGGGGGCTGTTTTCGGCCAGCGCACTGCGATGGCCGAATATGCCGATACCCGGAAATATCCCGTAAAACTGCAGCGGCGTCACCGTGTTCAGGTCACGGTGACGCCGCTGCGGGGGGAAGCACCTGAGCGAACTGTTACGACGGGGGATTCGCGTCAGGCACTGCGGGGGGTGGCTGCGATGGTCCGAACATCGGGGGTTTCCGGTTCCACCAGCCGGTGGTCTCGTTGGTCGAGGTTCACAAAGATCATTCCGTACCGAATGGCACATCGCACTGGCTGCGGCGCCCCCCGAGGCCGCCGCAGACACCGGTACGCCCGTACGTCCTCGTCCTCGTCGCGCGTGACCACGACCGGCTCGCCGAACACGGTCACCATCAGCGAGTCACCGGAGTGGGGGATCGCGGTGACAAGGTCGATGAAGTGCCAGCCGGAGCGGTAGGCCGTGGCCATTTCGCGTCGGAAGGAGCGGTCGTCCGGTGGGATGGTCACGTCGTCAGCTCCCAGCGCTGTCTTGGGTGCTGGACTCGACGACCGCCGGCCAATGGGAGTCCGCGAGCGTGACGGACTGGGCGGCCGCAGGCCAATGGGAGTCCGCTCGAGTGCTCTCCCCCACATGGGAGGTACCGCCCAGCACTCCGAGTCCCACGACGGCGGAGAGGGCGGCAACAAGCACCGAGCGAAGCATTCTGTTCCGCATAGTCGGCTTCGTCCTCACTTGAAAGTCTCCTCTTCCCCCGTCGGATAAGACGATGGCTCATTCGAACACGTCATGGCCACAGGATCGATGCATCATGTTCCTGCATGTTCAGGACCCTGGGGGGTGGAGATTTCATGGCAAATCGGGCTAAGGCGGCGCATCCCCATGCGGTGACCGAAATCTGCGAGGAGGGTGGCCGCCTTTATGCGAACGCCCTGCGCATGGGACGGATCGCCCGAGCGGAGGCGGAGTCCGCCCCCTGTCTGATGGAGTTCGCCCTTCTCCACCCCGACCCGGACGATGCGGACTGGCTGCGGCCCGTGCCGCCGTTCGCCGCGCTGGCCGAGCGGCTGCACCCCATCGAGCGCGAGATCACAGAGCGCCGCCGGTTGTCCATGGAGCTCGCGGACGCATTCGAGCCGTTCATGGCGCTCAGCGCCCAGGCCACGGTGACCGACGACTCGATCACCGTGCTGGAGGGGGGAAAGCGGATCAATGCGGCGCTCAACCTGGCCACCGCCCAGTGCCAGAGCGAGATGCTCACCATCCAGCCGAGCGACGACCGCTTCTCCGAGCGCAGCCTCATGCAGGGACTGGAACGAGACAAGCCGCTGATCGAACGCGGCGTGCGAATCCGGACGCTGTACCAGCACACGGCCCGCTACAGCCAGGAGAAGCTGGCCTACGTGGCCCAGCTCTCCAACGGCAAAGTGGAGTACCGCACCATCGACGAGGTGGTGGAACGCCTCATCATCTGCGACGAGACCGTCGCCTTCATCCCCGCCCGCGACGACCAGCAGGTCGCCCTGGAGCTCCGCCATCCCGGCCTGATCCGCTACCTGGTCAGAGTCTTCGAGTTCATGTGGGGCCGGTCCGTCCCGCTGAACGCGGGCGCCCCCTACGAGCCCGCGGCCGGCGGCATCACCGACATCCAGCACTCCATAGCCAAGCTGCTCGTGGAAGGCCACGTGGACGAGGCGATCGCGCGCCGCCTGGGTATGAACGTCCGCACCTGCCGCGCCCACATAGCCAAGCTGGCCACGGCCCTGGGCAGCGGCAGCCGGGCCCAACTCGGCTTCCTGATAGCGCAGTCGGGAATCCTGGACCCCGAGAAGTGACCCGAGCGAAGGGGAGTGCGGTGATGCCGGCGAGGCATCCGGAACACCCGCGTCCACATCGCCGAACTGGCGGCCGCACTGGGCAGCGAGAGCCGGGCGCAGCTCGGCCACCTCATCGGGCAGTCGGGGATTCTTGACCCGGAAGGGTGACCGAGGGAGTGACGTCCGCCGGCTGGCGGGGCCCGTCGAGGCCCACCTGGGCGATGCGGACGCCGAGTTGGGTGCGGCTTGCCGCGCCGAGGGTCTCGGACAGCCGCGCGATATGGGCACGGCAGGTGCGCACGCTTATGCCGAGCCGCTCCGCGATCACCGCGTCCTGGTGGCCCTCCGCGAGGAGCGCCGCGATGGACTGCTCACGGTGCGAGATGCCCTCGATGCCGGTGTCGGGCAGCGGCGCGGTCAGCGGGATCGCCAGGCGCCACAGCCGTTCGAAGACCGTGACCAGGTACTCGACCAGCGCCGGGTGGCGCAGCTCCAGCGCCAGGGTGCGGTCCGCGTTCGCGGGGATGAACGCCACCGTACGGTCGAAGAGGATCAGCCGGTCGATCACCTCGTCGAGGGTCCGGGCCTCGACCGAACCTCCCATCAGCTCAAGGTAGTTGAGCAGCCCCTGCCCGTGCCGGGCCACATGGGTGTACAGGTCGCGCATCCGCACGCCCCGCCCGCGCAGCGCCAGCGCCCGGTGCAGACCCTCGGTCAGCTCGTGCTCGGGGCGGATGCCGCCGGGCTGGACCGTGAGGACCTCCGTGGTGCAGGCCTCCGTCGCCTGGTCCATGGCGGCCTGGATGCGGGAGAGCCCGTCGAGGACGCGGATCGCGGCGCCCTCCGCGCCGGGGCCCGCCTGCGTGGCGGGGCCGAGTCCGGCGTACCGCTCGACGGCGGAGACCGCAGCGCCGACCCGCCGCTGGCTCGCGCTGACCTCGTCGTAGACCCCGCGCAGCAGTCTGGTCATGACCTCCTGCGGGGACGTCGGGACCAGCCAGTCCATGTCGTCCGGGTCAGGGTGCAGCAGGGCCAGCTCCAGCAGGCACGGCACCGGTTCGGCGTCCCGGCGCGCCACCCGGCCCCGCCGTACGGCCCGGGAGTACACGCGGTCCCCGGCGTCGCACAGCCGGTCGGCACCGTGCGGATGCTCATCCGTCCCGTGCCCGGCCATCGCCCATCCCACCCCCGGTTCCAGCGTCTGTCGCAGCGCAACTATGCGCGGCCCGGACCAGCTCCGCAACACGGCTCGGCGCGAACTGAGCGCCCGAAAACACCTGTACGTCCGGCTATTTCCCGCGCCCCGCAAGAGGCGCGGGGCCGTCTCCATTTGCGGCTCCGCGGCGTGGGCGCGAGCAACCACGACCGAGCCGCAGAAACCGGCGACACATCCCGGCACAGCTGGCGAAGCGCCACGCAAGCTACCGGAAACGAGCCAGTGATCACCCCGTTACACACCGCCTCTAACGTCCCCTCATGGCGGACATATTTGACGCGTACGCGTTGGCCGACGCGTGGGACGAGATGTTTGAGCGGCCGGGTGAGGTCAGAACCGCCTACGAGCCGGTACTGGCAGCACTACAGCCCATCGAGCCGAGCGAACTCCGGTTCCGGGCCGACCAGATGGCGCGCGCCTTCACCGACCGCGGCGTGACCTACGCCTTCGCGGGCGAGGAGCGCCCCTGGCCGCTGGACCTGGTGCCCCGCATCCTCGACGCCCTCGAATGGGATCTCATACAACGCGGGGTGAGCCAGCGGGTCAGGGCCCTGGAGGCCTACCTCGCCGACGCCTACGGACCCTGCCGCGCCTTCGAGGACGGCGTGGTGCCCTGGCGGCTGCTGCTCAACTCCCCGCACTTCCACCGGGCGGCGCAGGGGGTCGAGCCGCCGGGCGGCGTCCGTATCCACGTCGCGGGCATCGACCTCGTACGCGACGAGGCCGGGGACTTCCGGGTGCTGGAGGACAACGTGCGGGTGCCCAGCGGGGTCTCGTACGTCATCGAGAACCGCCGGGCCATGACCCGGATCTTCCCGTCCCTGTTCGCGGAACAGCACGTCGTGCCCGTCGACGGCTACGCGCAGAGACTGCTCGCCGCCCTCCGCGCAGCCGCACCCGACGGCGCTCAGGACCCGCGGGTCGTCGTCCTCACCCCGGGCCCCAGCAACGCCGCCTACTTCGAACACGCCCTGCTCGCCCGGCTGATGGGCGTGCAGCTGGTCGAGGGGCACGACCTGGTCTGCCGGGGCAACCGCGTCTGGATGCGCACCACGCGCGGCGAGGTGCCCGTCCATGTCGTATACCGGCGCCTGGACGACGACTTCCTGGACCCGCTCCACTTCCGGCCCGACTCGGTGATCGGCTGCCCCGGCGTCATGGGCGCCGCCATGGCGGGCAACGTCACACTCGCGAACGCCGTGGGCAACGGGATCGCCGACGACAAGCTGCTCTACACCTACGTCCCGGACCTGATCCGCTACTACCTCTCCGAAGAACCGATTCTCCCGAACGTCGAGTCCTACCGGCCCGACGAACCGGGACAGTTGGAGGCGGTCCTCGACCAGATCGACCAACTGGTCATCAAGCCCGTCGACGGCGCCGGAGGCCAGGGGATCGTGATCGGCCCCAAGGCCGACCAGGACACCCTGGAACGCACTCGCAAAGCCGTCACCGCCGACCCGCGCGGCTTCATCGCCCAGCGGCCCGTCGCCCTGTCCACCTCCCCCACCCTCGCCGGCGAGCGCCTGGCACCCCGTCACATCGACCTCAGGCCGTTCGCCGTGAACGACGGCAACGATGTCTGGGTGCTGCCCGGCGGGCTGACCCGTGTCGCCCTCCAGGAGGGCAACCTGATCGTCAACTCCAGCCAGGGCGGCGGCTCCAAGGACACCTGGGTGCTCGCGGAGGGCCCCGCCGAGCAGCCGGCGCCCGAACCGGCCGGCGCGCTGCCCTCCGTCGCCCCGCGCCGGCTCGGACCCGACGGCGCCCGCGCCGTCGTGCAGGAAGGGGCGCAGCAGCAGTGAACGACGTGATCCTCTCCCGTATCGCCGAATCCCTGACCTGGACCGGGCGTTACGTCGAGCGCGCCGACGCCACGGGCCGCATCCTCGACGCGTATCTGCACCGACTGCTGGAGGACCCCTGGCGCGACGAGGACACCGCCTGCCGGTCGTTGTACGCGATCCTCGGCATGGACGCGGGCGACGACGGCCCCTGCGACATGCAGCAGGTCCTGGACCAGCTGGCGTTCGACGCCCGCTCGACGGGCTCCATCGAGGGGGCGCTCGGCGCCGCCCGGCTGAACGCGCGCAGCGCCCGTGAGGCCATCTCCTCCGAGATGTGGGAGTGCCTCAACTCCACCTGGCACGCGCTGGCCGACCAGCGGATGGCGGCCCGCCGTACCGGCCCGTACGCCTATCTGGAGCTGGTGCGCCGCCGGGCCGCGCTCTTCTTCGGGCTCGCCGACTCGACCATGAGCCGGGACGACAGCTGGCGTTTCGTGGTGCTGGGACGCAGCCTGGAGCGGGTGGACATGACGGTACGGCTGCTGTCGGTGCGCGTGCTGGACGCCGTGCACGCACCCGACTGGCCGACACTGCTGAGCGCTTCGGGCGCGGATGAGGCGTATGCCCGGGTGTACGGCGGTTTCGGCGACACCCCGCGCGTGGCTGAATTCCTGCTCCTGGACCGGGACTTCCCGCGCTCGGCCCTGCATGCGCTGACCACGGCGGAAGAGTGCCTCACCGCTCTCGGCCGCCCCCGCCAGGACCCCGCGCGCCGCCCTATCGGCAGGCTCCGCACCCGTCTCGAATACCTGGACACGCACGCCCTGGAGAACCAGCTGCCCGCCCTGCTGGGCGACCTGCAGCACGCCTGCATGGCGTCCGCGGACGCGGTGGCCGAGCGGTTCTTCCCGTACCAGGGGCCCATCGAGTGGGCCCAGGAAGGAGCGTGAGATGACCGCCGAACGCGTACGCCGCCTCCGTATCAAGCACACCACCCGGGTCTCCTACGCCCAGCCCGCGGCCTCCTCGCACAACGAGGTCCGCATGACCCCGCTGACGCTGCCGGGCCAGACGACCCTGGACGCCCGGGTCACCGTCAACCCCACCACCCCCACCTGGTCGTACTGGGACTACTGGGGCACCCAGGTCACCGGCTTCGACCTGATGGACCCGCACGGCGACCTCACCATCACGGCCTCCAGCCTGGTCGAGACGTCCCCGCCGGAGGCGCTGCCGCCCGCGCCCGCCTGGGCGGAGCTGGCCGAACGCACCACGAACTCCCGCCTGTTGGAGTTCGCGAGCCCGACCGGCCGTACGGCGGTCCCGGCGAGGCTGGTCAAGAAGGCGCGGAAGGCGGCGGCCGGCCTCGACCCGCACGAGACGGCGGTCGCGGTCTCCGCCCTGGTCGCCGACCGGGTCTCCTACCTCCCCGGCGCCACCAGCGTGAACACCTCGCCCGCGGAGGCCTGGGAGCAGGGCGCGGGTGTCTGTCAGGACATCACCCACCTCACCATCGCCCTGCTGCGGGGCGTGGGGCTGCCGGCCCGCTACGTCTCCGGCTACCTCCACCCGGAGCGGGAGGCGGAACTCCACCGGCCCGTCGCCGGGCAGAGCCACGCCTGGATCGAGTACTGGGCGGGCGACTGGTGCGGGTACGACCCCACCAACCGCACCCGCGCCGACGAGTCCCATGTCGTGGTGGCCCGTGGCCGCGACTACGACGACGTCACCCCGCACAAGGGCATCTACCGGGGTGTGGCGGGCGGTCCGCCGGAGGTGGCGGTGGTGTTCACGCGGGTGGGGTGAACTCTCCGCGGAGGTCCATGTGTCCGGAGGGCCGGAGGGCGGCTGCCGCCCTCCGGCCCTCCCGCCGTCACTTGAGACCGATCGCCGAGCACTCCGACGCGAACTTCGACGTGCAGATCTGGGAGACCTTGTAGATGCCGTCCGCGACGACCGTCGACTTGATGTTCTTCCTCGTCAGGGCGGTCACGGTGACGAGCTGCGCGGGGATGCCCTTGTTGGTGGGGCTGTCGACGGTGTCCTGGGTGAGGGCGTCGAACTCGATCTCCTTGCCCTGCACCTTGGCCACCGCCATCTGCGCGGCCGCCGCGGCCTCCTGCGGGTACGACTTGTACACGCTCATGTACTGCTCGCCCGAGACGATCCGCTGCACGGCCTCCAGCTGCGCGTCCTGGCCGGTGAGCGGCGGCAGCTTGGTGACGCCGGCGTTCTCCAGGGCCGTGACGATACCGCCGGCCATGCCGTCGTTGGCGGAGTAGACGCCGGCGATGTTGTTCTTGCCGATCGCCTCGATGGCCGCCTTCATGTTGGCCTGGGCGTTCTTCGGGTCCCAGTCCTTGGTGTCGTACGACTTGGCGATGGTCACCTTGCCGTTGAGCTCGGACAGGGCGCCCGCCTTGAACTGCTTGGCGTTCGGGTCGGTGGGCGAGCCGTTCATCATGACGATCTTGTCGGAGGTGTCGGCGTTGCTGCCCAGCGCCTCCAGCAGGGTGCGGCCCTGGACCTCGCCGACGAGCTCGTTGTCGAAGGAGATGTACGCGTCGATCGGGCCCTCGGCCAGCCGGTCGTAGGCGATGACCGGGATACCGGCGTCCTTCGCCTTCTGCACCTCACCGGCGATCGCGTGCGAGTCCACGGCGTCCAGCAGGATGATGTCGGCCTTGTCGTCGATCATCTTCTGCATCTGGGCCGCCTGCTTGGCCGCGTTCTGGCCGGCGTTCTGGTAGTCCACCCTGCCCTGCTGCTTGGTGAGCGAGGCGACCTGCTTCTTGATGATGGGGTAGTCGAAGTCCTCGTACCGCGTGTTGGCCGTCTCCGGCAGCAGCAGGCCGACGGTGACGTCGTTGCCCTTCGTGGGGCTCGCCGAGCTGCTGTCCCCCGACACGTTCAGCACGCCGCAGGAGGAGAGCGACAGAGTCATCGTGGACGCTGCGACGGCGATGGCGGTACGACGCGTGGGACGCATGGAGGAGCTCACTTCTGGTGTCTTCCGGTGTCTTCCGGACGCGGGCGCAACATGCGACCCAGGTGACTGAAAAGCCAACGCGGAGCGGCCCCCAGGCGTCAAGCGCAACTACTTAACGAGTGCGCAACGCAACACTCCGCCGACCATGTAAAGGCACGGCGGAAACGCCTCCAAAGGTTCTTTACGGACTCTCCATGCAACCGCAGGCAATCGGCAGGCAAAGATCCGTACAACCAACCCGATTCCTCGCTTGTCGTGATCACGGCGGGTTCAACCACGGCGGCTGGTGGGAGGACCGCCTCGCTCCGGCGGGCAAGGCGTCCTACTGCGTCGTCGCCGTGGACGCCGGCACGGGTGCCGAGTCGGCGCCCTCCACGGAGATCACCGTCGACCGGCTCCCTCTCCTGGGCACCGCCGTACAACGGGCCGTGCACGGCCACCGTGTACGCCGTGGATCCCTACGGGCGAGGAAGCGAGCGGAGCTCCTCGCTGGGGTTCTTCGTCGGCCGGTGACATCGGCCACGGACATCGGCCGCCGACACGGAAGGGGCCCGGAGGTTCAGCCTCCGGGCCCCTGTCACATCCGCACGTCAGTCCTGCTGCCGCTTCGGCCGCCACACCACCAGCGCGCTGGTCTGCTGCACCTCCTGGTACGGGACCAGATCGCGGCGGTACGACGCATGCACCGCCGCCTCGCGCTGCTGCATCGCCGCCGCGGCGCCCTCGACCGCCGCCTGGAGTTCGGCGCAGCGCTGCTGGAGCGCGGCGACCTGGTTCTCCAGTTCGATGATCCGCTTGATGCCGGCCAGGTTGATGCCCTCGTCCTGCGACAACTGCTGGACGGTGCGCAGCAGTTCGATGTCGCGGGCCGAGTAGCGGCGGCCGCGGCCGGGGGTGCGGTCGGGCGAGACCAGGCCGAGGCGGTCGTACTGGCGCAGGGTCTGCGGGTGCAGGCCGGAGAGCTGGGCCGCCACCGAAATGACGTAGACCGGGGTTTCCTCGGTCAGTTCGTACGGGTTGCGTCGACGGCCGTCCATCTCTGTCATGCTCCCTTCGCGGCCTGGAACAGCTCCGCCCGCGGGTCCTCGCCCGCGGTCGCCTCGCGGTACGCCTCCAGTGCGTCACGAGCCTTCCCCGTCAGGTCCGCCGGGACACTCACCTCGACGGTGACCAGGAGGTCGCCGCGGGTTCCGTCCTTGCGGACCGCGCCCTTGCCGCGGGCCCGCATGGTGCGGCCGTTGGGCGTGCCCGGGGGCAGTTTCAGGGTGACGGGAGGGCCGCCCAGGGTGGGGACCTTGACCTCGCCGCCGAGCGCCGCCTCGGTGAAGGTCACGGGGACGGTGACGGTGAGATTGTCGCCCTTGCGGCCGAACACGGGGTGCGCGTCGACGTGCACCGTGACGTACAGGTCGCCCGCCGGGCCGCCCCGCTCGCCCGGTGCGCCCTTGCCGCGCAGCCGGATGCGCTGGCCGTCCGACACCCCGGCCGGGATGCGGACCTGCATCGTGCGCGAGGACTTGGCGCGGCCGCTGCCCTTGCAGACCTCGCAGGGGTTCTCCGCGATCAGACCGCGGCCCTTGCAGTCCGGGCAGGGGTCGGTGAGCGAGAAGCCGCCGCCGGAGCCCCGCGCGACCTGGCCGGTGCCGACGCACGTCGGGCACACCCGCGGGTTGCCGTTGGCGTCGCCGGTTCCCGAGCAGGCCTTGCAGGGTGACTGCGAGGACATGCGCAGCGGGACCGTCGCCCCCTCGATCGCCTCGGTGAAGCTGAGGCTGACCTCGGTGTCGATGTCCTGGCCGCGCCTGGGCTGCACCCGGGTCGTACCGGAGCTGCCGCGGTTGAACAGGCCCCCGAAGACGTCACCGATTCCGCCGCCGAAGCCTCCGGAACCCCCGCCGCCCTGGGCGCCGCCTCCGAAGAGGTCGCCCAGGTCGAAGTTGAAGGAGCCGCCTGCGCCGCCCGGCCCGGGGCGGAAGCCGCCGTTGCCGAAGAGGGCGCGGGCCTCGTCGTACTCCTTGCGCTTCTTGGGGTCGCCGAGTATGTCGTTCGCCTCGGAGATCTCCTTGAAGCGCTCCTCGGCCTTGGCGTTGCCCTTGTTGGCGTCCGGGTGGTTCTCGCGGGCGAGCTTCCGGTACGCCTTCTTGATCTCGGCCTCGGTGGCGTCCTTGGGGACGCCGAGGACCTTGTAGTAGTCCTTCTCGATGAAGTCCTTGGTGCTCATCCCCGACGCCCCTCCTCTCTCATCGGTACGGCGGTCGGTACTGCGATCGGTTCAAGCTCAGCCCTCGTCCGGGCCACCGCTCTCCTTGTCGTCGGCCGTCTCCGCCTCGTCGGACTTGACGGTCTGCGCCCCCGGCTGGGGTTCGGCGACGGCCACCCGCGCGGGGCGGATGGTGCGCTCGCCGAAGCGATACCCGGGCTGCAGAATCGCCACGCACGTCGTCTCGGTGACGTCCGGCGCGTACGAGTGCATCAGGGCCTCGTGGATCGTCGGGTCGAAGGGCTCGCCCTCCTTGCCGAACTGCTGCAGTCCCATCTTCGCCGCGACGGTCTCCAGCGACTCCGCGACGGACTTGAATCCGCCGACGAGTTCGCCGTGGTCGCGCGCGCGGCCGATGTCGTCGAGGACGGGCAGGAGCTCGGTCAGGAGGTTCGCGATGGCGATCTCCTTGACCGTGATCCGGTCCCGCTCGACCCGGCGGCGGTAGTTCTGGAACTCGGCCTGGAGCCGCTGGAGGTCCGCGGTGCGCTCCTCGAGCGCCTTGCGCACCTGGTCCAGCTGGGCCGTCAGGCCTGCGATCTGTGCTGCGTCCCCGGCCGGGGCCGCCCCCTCCCCCGAGGAGGGGGAGGCGGCCTGCGGCTCGGCGTCTTCGGGGGTGGCGCCGGAGGGGACGTCGGGCTTCTCGTCGAAGCCCGGGGTCTCCTCCGTCACGCGGCACCGTCCTTGCGCTCGTCGTCCACGATCTCGGCGTCCACGACGTCGTCGTCGGCCTTCGGGGCCTCGGCGCCGGCGCCGCCGGCGGCCTGCGAGGCCTGGGCGTCGGCGTACATGGCCTGGCCCAGCTTCTGCGAGACGGCCGCGACCTTCTCGGTGGCGGTGCGGATCTCGGCGGTGTCCTCGCCCTTGAGCGCGGTCTTCAGCTCCTCGACGGACGCCTCGACCTCGGTCTTGATCTCGCCGGGGACCTTGTCCTCGTTGTCCTTGAGGAACTTCTCCGTCTGGTAGACGAGCTGCTCGCCCTGGTTGCGGGTCTCGGCGGCCTCGCGGCGGGCGTGGTCCTCCTCCGCGTACTTCTCGGCCTCCTGGCGCATCCGGTCGACCTCGTCCTTCGGCAGCGAGGAGCCGCCGGTGACGGTCATCTTCTGCTCCTTGCCCGTGCCCAGGTCCTTCGCGGTCACGTGCATGATGCCGTTGGCGTCGATGTCGAAGGCGACCTCGATCTGCGGGACACCGCGCGGGGCCGGCGGCAGACCGGTCAGCTCGAACATACCGAGCTTCTTGTTGTACGCCGCGATCTCGCGCTCGCCCTGGTAGACCTGGATCTGCACGGACGGCTGGTTGTCCTCGGCGGTGGTGAAGATCTCGGACCGCTTGGTCGGGATCGTCGTGTTCCGCTCGATGAGCTTCGTCATGATGCCGCCCTTGGTCTCGATACCGAGGGACAGCGGGGTCACGTCGAGGAGCAGGACGTCCTTGACCTCACCCTTGAGGACACCGGCCTGCAGGGCGGCGCCGATGGCGACGACCTCGTCCGGGTTGACGCCCTTGTTGGCGTCCTTGCCGCCGGTCAGCTCGCGGACGAGCTCGGCGACGGCGGGCATACGGGTGGAACCGCCGACGAGGACGACGTGGTCGATCTCGTTGATGGAGATGCCGGCGTCCTTGATGACGTTGTGGAACGGCGTCTTGCAGCGCTCCAGCAGGTCGGCCGTCAGCTGCTGGAACTGGGCCCGGGTGAGCTTCTCGTCCAGGTGCAGCGGGCCCTCGGCGGACGCGGTGATGTAGGGCAGGTTGATCGAGGTCTCGGTTGACGACGACAGCTCGATCTTGGCCTTCTCGGCAGCCTCACGCAGACGCTGCAGGGCCATCTTGTCCTTGCCGAGGTCCACGCCGTGACCGGACGCGAACTGCTTGACCAGGTAGTCGACGACGCGCTGGTCCCAGTCGTCACCGCCGAGGTGGTTGTCGCCGTTCGTGGCCTTCACCTCGACGACGCCGTCACCGATCTCCAGGAGGGACACGTCGAAGGTGCCGCCGCCGAGGTCGAAGACGAGGATCGTCTGGTCGTCCTTGTCGAGGCCGTACGCGAGCGCGGCCGCGGTGGGCTCGTTGACGATACGAAGGACGTTCAGACCGGCGATCTCGCCGGCCTCCTTCGTCGCCTGGCGCTCGGAGTCGTTGAAGTAGGCCGGGACGGTGATGACCGCGTCCGTGACCTTCTCGCCCAGGTAGGACTCGGCGTCGCGCTTCAGCTTCTGCAGGATGAAGGCGCTCATCTGCTGCGGGTTGAACTGCTTCCCGTCGAGCTCGATCTTCCAGTCCGTGCCCATGTGGCGCTTCACGGAGCGGATGGTCCGGTCAACGTTCGTGACCGCCTGGCGCTTGGCGACCTCGCCGACCAGCACCTCACCGTTCTTCGCGAAGGCGACGACGGACGGCGTGGTCCTGGCACCCTCGGCGTTGGTGATGACGGTGGGCTCGCCGCCCTCCAGAACGCTGACGACGGAGTTAGTCGTGCCCAGGTCGATGCCGACCGCACGTGCCATGGTGAATTCCTCCAGCTGACTTGAGTGGAACGGACTCAAGTGTGCACGACGCCCGCCGATGGGTCAACAGACCTGAGTCGGACCGACTCAACTCTTATCCGTTCCTTACACGCAACTGGCCGCTGACCTGCGTCGACTGCGTGGGCACGGCCCGCCGGAGACCGTACACAGGCACCCGAAGGAGTAGGAGTACGACGACCAGCGCCACCGCCCCCACCCAGTACACCCCGGAGTGGGCGGTCCAACCGATGTGCATGAGCACCCCGACGAGCACCCCGGCGAAGGCCCCGATACCGGGCAGCACGGTCGCGCCCTGCGGCGTGAGCCCCAACCGCCGCAGCCGGTGGGCGACATGGTCGGGCCCGCCGCGCAGCAACGGCCGCCCGGCCAGCCGCCGCGACAGGACCACCAGGAGTACGTCGGCACTCGCCAGGGCGGTGAGCGAGAACAGCACTCCGGCACTGGGGGCGAGCCCGTACCCGGCCCGGGTGAACACGGCCGAAGCCGCGAGCAGGAACCCCGAGAACAGCGACCCGCACGCGCCGAGCCCCACGCGCGCGGGAGGCCAGTTGTGCATGAGGAACCCGGTCAGCGCGGCGGCCAGCACGCTCAGCAGCACCGCCAGCCCGTCCATCAGCTCGGCCGCCGCGCAGGCGCCCACCCCGAAGGCGGTGAGGACGCCCACGGTCCCCGCGAGCGCGTCCGCGTGGTCGAGCGCCTTGAACCCGATGGCGACGAAGACGATCCACCCGACGGCGAGCAGCCCGGCCGGCACCCCGGTCTCCTGGTACGGCACGACGCTGGCCGCCGCGACGGCCGTACCGGCGACGAGGACCCGCGCCTTGACCCGCCCCACGTCCGCGACGAGCCCGAGCGCCGCGACGGCACCGCCCGCGACGAGCAGCCTCCCCACCCCGGCGCCGAGGGGCGCGACGCCGGTCCGGTCCATGGCCACCGCCACCGCGCAGGTGGCGAGCACCACGGCCGTACCGCCGAGCAGCGGCACGGGCCGCTGCCGCTGCCGTCTCCGCTCGACGATCCCGAGGCGCAGCGCGGGCACCCGGAGCAGCGCCGTGAGCACGGCGGCGAGCAGCAGGGCGGTGGTGGCGGCGGCGATCCCGTATAGCACGGGTCTAAGTTAGGCGCAAATGTACCAATTTGGCATGAATAACACGATCGCATCGTCACAGACCCTTGAGGCAACCCTCAGCGACGCAGATCACCGCACGCCCGGCTACAGTGCGACGGATGATGGGGGTAGTCTCAGTCGGACCACATAAGTTACCGCTTAGTAATGACCCTCGCAGGCCCGAGGAGCCCCCAAATGCAACTCGCCGCGATCATCGTGTCGCTGGTCCTGACCGTGGTCGGCGTCGCTCTGCTCGCACGCGCCATCGGTCAGTTCGTCCGGTACTTCAAACTGGGCCAGCCGTTGCCCGCCGGCAGCCGGACCGACAACCCGTACGCGCGCAGCGTGACCCTTGTCAGGGAGTTCCTGGGCCACACGCGGATGAACCGCTGGGGCGTCGTGGGCTTCGCCCACTGGTTCGTGGCCGTCGGCTTCCTGACGCTGCCGCCGACCCTGGCGCAGGCCTTCGGCCAGCTCTTCCAGGCCGACTGGACACTGCCGGTCGTCGGCAACTGGCTGCCCCTGGAGATGTACACCGAGTTCATCGGTGTGATGACGGTGCTCGGCATCGTCGTACTCATCGCGATCCGGCTGTCGAACCTGCCCTCCCGCCCCGGCCGCAAGTCCCGCTTCGCGGGCTCCAAGTCGGGTCAGGCGTACTTCGTCGAGTACGTCATCCTCACCATCGGCCTCGCGATCTACGTGCTGCGCGGCCTGGAGGGTGCGATCCACCACGTCGAGGGCTACGAGGCGTCGTACTTCGCGTCGTACCCGCTGGTCCTGGCCTTCAAGGGGCTCGGCGTCAGCACGCTGCAGAACCTGGTGTACCTGGTCGCGATGATCAAGATCAGCACCTCGTTCATCTGGATGATCGTGGTCTCGCTGAACACCAACATGGGTGTGGCCTGGCACCGCTTCCTGGCCTTCCCGAACATCTGGTTCAAGCGCAACGCGACCGGTGAGACCGCGCTCGGCGCCCTGCAGCCGATGACGTCGGGCGGAAAGCCCATCGACTTCACCGACCCCGGTGACGACGACGTCTTCGGCGTCTCCCAGGTCGAGCAGTTCTCCTGGAAGGGCCTGCTCGACTTCTCCACCTGCACCGAGTGCGGCCGCTGCCAGTCGCAGTGCCCGGCCTGGAACACGGGCAAGCCCCTGTCCCCCAAGCTCCTGATCATGTCCCTGCGGGACCACGCCCACGCGAAGGCCCCGTACCTGCTCGCGGGTGGCGGCAAGAGCATGGAGGGCGAGGAGAAGGCCTCCGAGGAGCAGCTCGCCGAGGTGCCCGCGGCAGCGTTGGCGGAGGCCGAGCGTCCGCTGATCGGCACCGCCGAGGAGAACGGCGTCATCGACCCGGACGTCCTGTGGTCCTGCACCACCTGCGGCGCCTGCGTCGAGCAGTGCCCGGTCGACATCGAGCACATCGACCACATCGTCGACATGCGCCGCTACCAGGTGATGATCGAGTCCGCGTTCCCGTCCGAGGCGGGCACGATGCTCAAGAACCTGGAGAAGAAGGGCAACCCCTGGGGCCTGGCGAAGAAGCAGCGCCTGGAGTGGCTCAAGGAGGTCGAGTTCGAGGTCCCGGTCGTCGGCCAGGACATCGAGGACCTCACCGAGGTGGAATACCTCTACTGGGTCGGCTGCGCGGGCTCCCTGGAGGACCGCGCCAAGAAGACCACGAAGGCCTTCGCCGAACTCCTCCACATCGCGGGCGTCAAGTTCGCGATCATGGGCGGCGACGAGAAGTGCACCGGTGACTCCGCCCGCCGTCTCGGCAACGAGCCCCTGTTCCAGGAGCTCGGCATGGAGAACGTCATGGCGCTGAACATGGCGTTCGGCGAGGAGCTCGACGACGACGGCAAGGTGGTCCCGGAGTCCGCCAAGCCGAAGTCCGCGAAGAAGATCGTCGCCACCTGCCCGCACTGCCTGAACACCATCGGCAACGAGTACCCGCAGCTCGGCGGCGACTACGAGGTCATCCACCACACCCAGCTGCTCCAGCACCTCGTCGACGAGGGCAAGCTGGTCCCGGTCACCCCGGTCGAGGGCATCATCACGTACCACGACCCCTGCTACCTGGGCCGCCACAACAAGATCTACACGCCCCCACGCGAGATCATCGCCAACGTCCCGGGCCTGCGGAACGAGGAGATGCACCGCCACAAGGAGCGCGGCTTCTGCTGCGGCGCCGGTGGTGCGCGGATGTGGATGGAGGAGCGGATCGGCAAGCGCATCAACAACGAGCGCGTCGACGAAGCCCTCTCCCTCAACCCCGACATCGTGTCGACGGCCTGCCCGTTCTGCCTCGTCATGCTCACGGACTCCGTGAACGGCAAGAAGAACGACGGCAAGGCCAAGGAGTCCATCCAGGTGGTGGACGTGGCCCAGCTGCTCCTCGAATCCGTCAGGACTCCGGTCGACCCGGCCGGCGAGGAGGAGACGGAGACGGCGCCTGAGCCGGAGCCCGTGAAGTAGCCCGTACGCGCAGCGCGGGCCCCCTGTCCGGAGAAGGACAGGGGGCGCCGTGGTATCTGCCGCGCTCCAAAGGGGCGCGGGGAACCGCGCGACCAGCCACGACGGCGCCGCAGACGATCGACGGCCTGTCACGGCCCTTTCAGCGGAGCGTTACGCGCCCTTGGGCCCCGCCGACTGCACCACGTCGAAGGACCACAGGGGGCGGGCACTGGGGGGCGGTTGAATGTCGTGGTGAGCCACTACTGGACACCCGCGCATCAAGCGGTCGAGCAGGAGGATGCTGAGGCCCTGGCCCGGTTGCTGGCCGCCGGCTCCGATCCCGACGAGGTCTTCGGCAACATGACGCTGCTGACGCACGCAATCGACATCGAGGGTGATGGCTCCCTGCAGAGCGGGCAGCCGTTGACTGTGCACACCACGGCCGTGCTGCTGGCCTTCGGGGCTGATCCTGAGCTCGCAGACCCGGACGGCCGCACCCCCATGGACATGGCCAGTCGCTACGGCCACGACCTGGCGGTGAAACTGCTGCACGCTCACATCAGCAGACGAGCCGCCGAAAACAGCTGAGGGTGCAGGCGATGCCGGTGAAGGCGAGGAAGTGATCGGCCTTGCGCTCATAGCGGCGATGGAGGCCGGGCACTGGGAGAGGATCACTCCGGTGACACCGCTCTTCCGGACGGAGGACGACATCTGCACCTCTGACAAAGACTGAGCTTCTTCGGAGTTGCCGCTCCAGGGTGAGTACGGCTCTGGCGATTGAGGTCATGCGGTTTGGACGGCGTCGGGACCTGCGAAAGATCCGCCAGGACTTCAGGCGCGCGACACCGCGCTCGACCGGCGCCCCTGCCGCGGACAGAGCCCGGTTGACGGTCTTCTCGGTGAGGGCTGAGTTCATGCAGGGGTCTGCGTTCGATGCCAGTACTCACCCAGGGGTCGCCCGCCCTGGTAGGCGAGATCGGCCAGGATGGGGACGCCCTGGCGCTCGCAGATGCGGATGATCCGGTGGGTGCGGGCAGGGTCAGGTCGTGAGCTCGGCCTCCTCCGGCAGCGCGCGCCTGAGGGCGACGTGAGCGGCGCATGAGGGTGCGGGCGCGTTCGCTGACGGGTGCTGACTCGATGTCATCCCAGGTGGTGAGCGGGTGGTCGAGGCCGGCGCCTGTCTCGCTCGCTCCCTTGGTGACGTATTTGGCCACATACGCGGCGTGCGATTTTTCGATGGCCGGACCGATGTGGCAGGCCGCGTCCATCTCCTGGACTAGGCGCCCTTGGGTTCAGCCTGCTGCACGACCTCGAACGACCACAAGGTCGAACCCGACGCAGCGGGCTTCCGCTTCTCGCCGCTCTCCTCACCACCGCCCTGATGCGCTGCTTTCATGGGGCCCTCGAGCCAAGCCTGAAAAGACGCCTCGTCACGCCACCGCGTGTACACGAGGTAGTTGTCGGTGCCTTCGACCGGGCGGAGAAGTTCGAACCACTCGAACCCGTCGGAACTCTCCACGGCGTGAGCTCGGGAGGCGAACCGCTTCTCAAGCGTCTCCCGCTGCTCGGCGGGGACAGTCAGTACGTTGATCTTCACTACGCTCATGCCCCCATCCTGCCGCAGAGGTGATCAGGAGCACGTGAGCGGCTCAGGGGTACATCAGCGCACCTGTTGCGGCCGCAGCAGCTCGAACCACTCGAAGCCGTCCGAGTTCTCCACGGCGTGGCCCCGCGAGGCGAACCGCTTCTCCAGGACCTCACGCTGCTCGGCCGGCGCGGTCAGTGCATTGATCTTGACTACGCTCATGGCCCCATCCCGGCCGATCTCGCCCACCACGGCGACGACCCGGGTCGGTACCTGGCATCACACGCAGGTTCCTGTCGTGGCTCAGTCCCTGGGCCGGTGATGTGTGACCTGTTCTCGCGCGGTGCGCCAGCGCAGACGCGCTTGCTCAAGAATGCTGTCCCACTGGCGGCGGATCTCGTGATCCGACGGTCGGCTCCCCGCGCGGATCCGGGTGAGCTCGTCGTGCACCTCCCGTCCCAGCGCTGCGGAGGCCACGATCACCAGCATGGCCGCGAACAGTGCTGAGATCATCGCGAAGACGGCGCCGACTGCTCCGTACCGGGCGGAGTAGGAGTTGAACAGTCTCGGCAGGTATACGTTCGCGCCCACCGTGTAGGCAGCCGTCAGTACCGCCGCGATGATCCCGAAGGGGAGCAGCCTCGACGGGCCGATCCGTTTGGCGGACAGGATGCGGCCACTACAGGTGAGGAAGACCGCCGTCACCGGCGCCTCGGACAACGCCGCCGCCAGGCCGAGCCGGCCCTCGCCCAGCACCGCCTGGATCCAGCCCACGACCGCGGCATAGGCGCCGAGGCTCACGATCCACAGCAGGTCGTTGCGGGTGTTGCGCACGCTGAGGGGTTTGAGTTCCCAGGTTTGTTCGAACAGGCGCTGAACTGCTCGGGCGAAGCTCAGCGCCGAGATCGTCAGGAAGACGATGCCGAGCAGGCCCACGCTCGCGCTTGCGCCCTCCGGCGGATCGAGGAGCACCTGCACGGCTTCGGCGCCGGTGCCGGTGAGGTGGTAGCGGTCGATGATGCGCTCTGCCGCGTCGTAGTGCACGAAGCCGCTCAGGACGGCGCCGGTGAGGATCGCGAGGGGAACGAGCGCGGTCAGGGCGCTGGAGGCGAGCGCGATCGAGCGGTCGAAGCCCACGATCTTCTGGAAGCGGTTGATGACCCGCAGGGCGAAAGCCGGACGCAGCCAGAACGTCAGCGTTCTGACAAGGCGCTCGCGCGTGATGGCGCGTCCGGCGACACACGGCATGCCGTGCCTAGTAACGCAGAGCCCTGGCGACTTCGGCGCGGACGGGGCCGGACAGCTTGCGGTTGCTGCGAGCGGTGGCCTTGCCGTCCTTCCCCGCCGCGACCTCGTTGAGCGTCACCACGGTGGTGTCCAGGAGGTTCCCTGCCTGGTCACGGTAGTCGACCTGGACCAAGAACGACTTCGCGGAGCCCGCGCTGTTGTGCACACTCACGGCTACGGTGCTTCGTCCGTCGGCATCCGCGACCGGGGCGCCCAGGCGGACGTCGCCCTTGGCGTCGATCGCGTTCTTCACCTCGTCCAGGCGCCGTTTGACCTCAGCCGAGGCCGAAGCCAGCGCGGAAGCACCCTGCGAGGCCAGGGACGGCAGGGCAGAGGAGACCGCTGAGGCCGCCGAGGAGGCGACTGAGGCCGCCTTGCTGCGGCTGGTCGACGGCGTCCCCGAATTGTCGGAACAACCGGTCATTCCGGCCCCGGCGCAGGCCATCAGCAGCACGACCGCACAGCACCGGGTGGCCCCCTTCGTCAGACGTGCTGCCATGTCTTCTCCCCAGTCGGACCGACGGTTACCGACTCCCAGTCAAGGACGCCCGGCCGGTGACCGCACGCCGCACAGGGGTGCGCCAGCACACTTCACCCGTATGGCGCGACACCGCCCGCCAGGTCGGGTCGGGTCGGGCCAGGTCAGGTCAGGTCAGGTCAGGTCACAGCAGCCCAAGTCCGTCGCCCGTCCGTCGCCCCCCAAGGGCGGCACGTATCACCCCGGGTGAGCACCTCCGGTCTGCCGCAGCTCGCGCCGACGAGCACACCCAGTCGTACATCAGCGCACCTGTTGCGGCCGCAGCAGCTCGAACCACTCGAAGCCGTCCGAGTTGTCCACGGCGTGGCCCCGCGAGGCGAACCACTTCTCCAGCACCTCGCGCTGCTCAGCAGGAGCGGCCAGTACATTGATCTTGACTACGCTCATGGGTCCAGCCGTGCGTGGCGAGGTCTGCGGCGGTCGCCCTCTCGCCGGACGCGGCATCCGGCCGGTCGCCCACGCCGTCGCGTTGGCCATCGGTGTGCCGCCGGTTCCGTGCCGCCTCGCACGCCGGTGCCGAGCAGGTTTGCCCGGCACCGGCGTGCCCGCCGCGGACAGCGGCAAAGTGGTCGCTGGGCTGTGACCAGGGGGAGAAGGGTCCGGTGGCTTCCCGTGGGCTGTGGCTCAGTTCATGGTGAGGGCGGCGGAGTCGTTGCGGCCGTCCGGATCGAAGTCGGGCCGGTGGGAGTCGGCCGGATCCGGGCCCCAGACCAGCTGGACGCTGCCCGCGGCATGGGTGACCGCGTCGTCGACCCGCAGGGTCAGGGCGAAGTCGGTGACCTGTCCCTTGGGCACGATGAAGCCCGGCAGTGTGCAGACGTAGGGCCCCTTGGCCTCGGCGGTCGGATTGTTTTCCTGCCACGGAGCGCAGTTGGCCGAATGGCCGACCGCGGTGGTGCCGGGCGGGAGCGTCACCCAGGCGGTGGGTACTCCCTCACCGCCGCTGCGGTCGTACAGGGTCGCCGGACCGTTGGCGGCCAGGTGGAAGCCGAGGGTCGCGCTCGTGCCGGCACCCGCTTGAGCACTCGCGCCGGAGACTGCGAAGTCGGCCGTGTTGCGGGCCTTGAGGGAAGCGATCCCGTAGTCGGTGGCGTTGCCGGTCTGCGGCAGCGAGACGGATCCCGCCGGGGCCGACGAGTGCCGGCCTGCCTTGATCACCCTCAGTTTGAGCGCGGGCGCGGACTTTTTGCCCCACGTCCACCTGATGCCCTGGCCGTCCGGCCAGCCGGGCTGGCCGAGCGGCGCGGTGAGGACGTCGAGGTAGGTGAACAGGGCGGTGGAGTTCACCCGCAGACGCACCGGGGCGGACAGGGCGGCGGTCTCTGCGATGTTGATGGCGCCCTTGGGGTAGCACTTGGCGAAGTGGACGGCGCCGTTGGACCCGTACTGGCAGTTGGAGTAGTGGTCGGCGAAGTCCAGGCCCGGTGAGGCTGCCAGGACGGTCTGCACGCCGCGGGCGGGACGGTCGCCGACGTTGGTGAACTGGACCGGTTCCGTGAGGGTGCTGCCGACCTTCAGACCGGTGTGATCGGCGAGGCGGTTCAGGCCGAAGGACGGCCCTCCCACGGTGACCGATCCCGTGCCACCCACGATCTGCGCGTGCGCGGACCGGCCGGTGATCTTGTACGTTCCCGTGGCGCCCAGCCGGCTGCCTCTGAGTGCGGTGAGGGTCAGCTGGGTCATGGACCCGAGTCCGGTCTTCGGATCGGAGCCGGACTCGAACATCTCCGAGCACGTGGCGACCAGGCCGTGGGCGGTGCAGTTGCTCGAGAACGCCACCTTGGCGATCTTCGACAGACCTCGGGCATCCACGGTCAGCGTGGCATCGTCGGCCATGAGGTTCTTGGTCTTGGTGTGGAAGTCGAAGTACACGCCTGCCGTGGCGGGAGCGGCCGGCAGGGCAGCCGGAGTCGGCGCGTCCATAGTGATCACCGGCTGGCTGGAAACAGCAGCGGCCGGGCCCGCGACAAGCAACGATGCGGCCAGACCCGCAGCCGAAGCAAACACGGCGGTTAAACCGGTGAGGGAGTTACGTCTCATCAACGTCCTTATGTTTGAAGAGGTTTGCGTGGATTCACTGAACGGACCCGGTGAGACAAGCCAGTCATGTCCCCGGCGGTGACGAACGGCACGACCTTAGATCGCCGGTATGACAACCGCCCGTCCTTTCGGGGCATCGGCGCTGCGGTCCGTGCAGCGGAGGAAGGCAGCATCGCTCAGGAGCATCGTGACCGCGTGGCTGTCCCCCTGCGTGGGCCTTGGTGGTACTTCGGGGCACCCGTCGCGGCGCGAGGGCGGTTCGTCACAACAGGCGCTCGGCCGTGCCCAGGACGACGAGTTCGGTACCGTCCAGCACCTCCGAGAACGCCTGCGGCGCGCCGCGCATGTGGTGGTAGTCCCACTGCGCGCGGCGGATTGCCTGATCCGGGTGGCCGAGCCCGCGCAGCACGTCCCAGTGCAGGGCCTGGGCCCAGACGTACCCCGGGTCGCCGTCGACGTCCTTGTCCTCCTCGTCGATCGGGGTGTCCGCGAGCGCGGAGGTCAGGCGGTGGCTGTCCACGGGCCCCGCAGCGAAGTCCAGAAACGCAGCGGGGTCCGCGCCCACGGGGGCGTCGTCGGCGAGTTCATCGTCCCGGTCCGGCCAGGAGTCGTAGCGGTGGGCGCGAACTCCGTCAATATCGTGCCGTACGTGCTCGCGGCCTCACCTCCTGGGACGCGGTGACCCTACGCAGCGGTGATGTCGTGAGGCCAATGAAATAAGCCCACTTCAGTCCTGCCGCTGCAGGCCATGAGCACTCTCCGGCCTTCTCGGCCGGCCCGCGGACGGGCTCCCCCACGAGCACTCATGGAGCCGTCCCGAGGCCGCATGCCCCGGGCACCACCCGGGTGCCGGCCGTAGGCGACTTCGACGGGGACGGACGGGCGGACCTCGCCCTGCCCTCGTACCGGGGCGAGACGAGGGACAGCGCCGCCGTCCGTCCCGGCGTGCGGGAGGGGCTGGTGGGCGCGGAGCCGACGGTCACCTTCTCCAGATCGGTTTTCCTGGCCGACTGACGCGAAAACAACCTCAGGAGTTTACTGAAATCACGTACAACCCTTACGCCCCATCGCGGGTCTCCTGATCGCCGCCCGACCGTGAACGCGAGGACAGCTCCCGGCGAAAACGGTTCGGCGCGCACCCCATCTGACTGTGGATGCCCGCCAGGCATCCCCGCATGCCGCAGGAGAAAACCCGCATGCACAAGCCTCTGCGAATCGCCCTCGCGTCGGCCACCGCCGTCGCTCTGACGGGCGGTCTGCTCACGTTCTCGGCCGTGAACGCCACGGCCGCGGACTCCACCCATGTCCCGCAGGCCGACTTCAACGGCGACGGGATCGGCGACGTGGCCTTCTCGGCCGCCGGCGCCTACGTCAGCGGTCACAAGGACGCCGGCCAGGTGGTCGTCCTCTACGGCACCGCCACCGGCGTCTCCTCCGCCAAGCGCTCCACGATCAGCCAGAACACCACCGGCAACCCCGGCACCGCCGAGACCGGTGACGCCTTCGGCTCGGAGACCGCGTACGCCGACTTCAACGGCGACGGCTACGACGACCTCGCGGTCGGCTCGCCCGGCGAGGACATCGGCAGCGACGTCGACGGCGGCGGCCTCGTGATCCTGTGGGGCTCGGCCTCGGGCCTCACCGGCAAGGGCACCGGCATCGCCGACCCGGCCCCCTCCAGCCACGACTACTGGGGCAAGAACCTCGCCGCCGGCGACTTCGACGGCGACGGCAAGGCCGATCTGGCCGTCGGCAGCTCCGCCTCCACCATCCACGTCTTCAAGGGCGGCTTCAACTCCGCCGGCACCGCGGGCGGCCGCTACACCATCAAGCCCCCCATCCAGTCGGGCGGCAGCGCGAACGGCCCGCTCAACCTGACCGCCGGCGACATCAACGGCGACAAGCGCACCGACCTGGTCGTCGACGGCTACGAGACCCAGACCGACTACGGCTGGAACCGCAACTACTACATCCCCGGCACCGCGAGCGGCCTGAGCGTCGCCTCCGCCAAGGCCCTCAAGCCCGGCGTGATCACCGCGATCGGTGACATCAACGCCGACGGCTACGGCGACATCGTCAGCGGCGCCTACTGGGACACCACCACCGGCGACGGCACGACGATCCCGGACTCCGGCAAGGGCGGCAAGGTCTGGGTCACCTACGGCTCCGGCGGCGGCCCCGGCAACTCCACCGGCATCACCCAGGACACGGGCAACGTCCCGGGAGGCGCCGAGAACAAGGACTGGTTCGGCTCCGAGCTCGACCTCGGCGACATCAACGGCGACGGCTTCCTCGACCTCGCGATCGGCGTGCCCGGCGAGGATCTCGGCAGCGCCGCCAACACCGGCGCCGTCACCGTCCTCTACGGCACCTCGACCGGCCTGAACACCACTTCCGGCGCCCAGGGCTTCGCCCAGAGCACCCCGGGAGTGCCCGGCAGCGACGAGGCCGACGACGAGTTCGGCCTCGACGTCAAGCTCGACGACGTCACCGGCGACGGCAAGGCCGACCTGGTCGTGGGCTCGTACGAGAACGACGGCAACGGCGCGGTCACCTACCTGCCCTCCAACGGCACCGTGATCACCGCGACCGGCTCCCGCACCATCTCGCCGAGCACCTCGGGCGTCTCGACGACGGGAACGCCGTCCTTCGGCGCCAACTTCGCCGACTGACCCACCCGGTACCGGAGCCGGGCCCTCACCCTCGGGCCCGGCTCCTCCCACCCGGCGAGGCCCGGTCCCGGAGCGCTTCCCCAGGGCCCTAGGGGTCCCCTTACCGTCCCCTTAAGGGATGTCACAGCTCGGCAGCAAAGCCGGGCCCGAACCGCCGGGCCGGACACGTCACTCTCCGGGACCAGGTACGTTCGAAGACGTGGCTGGATTCAGGATCGGACGCGGCGCCCGGAACAACGGCGCTCCGCAAACGCGACCGCAACAACCCCCGTACGGACAGCAGGCGCCGCAGGGCCGCCCGTCGTACGGCCATCCCCCGGCGCCGCAGCCCCACCCCGGGCAGCAGCAGTACGGGAACGGCGGCGGCCAGTGGCCGCAGGGCAACGGCGGCGGGTACGGCGAGCCGGAGTACTTCGGCGACGGCGGCGGCTACGCGCCGCAGGGCGACCCGGACCCGTACGCGGCCAACACCCCCGGCCACACCCAGGCGTTCACGGTCGGCGAGGACCCTTACAACCAGGGGGGCACCTACCGCGCGGGCTCGGCCCCGGCGGCCCCCGCGGGCCCCCGCCTGCACTGGAAGGACCTCCTGAGGGGCATCGTCCTCTCCCCCACCCAGACCTTCCTCCGGATGCGCGACTACACGATGTGGGGCCCGGCCCTCATCGTGACGTTCCTCTACGGCCTCCTCGCGGTCTTCGGCTTCGACGGCGCACGCTCGGACGCGATCAACGCCACCCTGGCGAACGCGGTGCCCATCGTCCTGACGACGGCCGTCGCGCTGGTCCTGTCGTCGTTCATCCTGGGCGTGGTCACCCACACCCTGGCCCGCCAGCTCGGCGGCGACGGCGCCTGGCAGCCCACGGTCGGCCTCTCCATGCTGATCATGTCCCTGACGGACGCGCCCCGCCTGGTCTTCGCGATGTTCTTCGGCGGCAACGCGACCTTCGTCCAGGCCCTGGGCTGGGCGACCTGGGTCGCGGCGGGCGCGCTGCTGACGATGATGGTCGGCCGCTCCCACGACCTGCCCTGGCCGAAGGCCCTGGGCGCCTCGGCGATCCAGCTGATCGCCCTGCTGTCGATCGTGAAGCTGGGCACGTTCTGACGGGACCCGCACTCCCCCTGGTACGACACAAAGGGCTCCCGGCGCACTGCCGGGAGCCCTTTCGGTACGTGGCTGTCAGGTGGCTACCGGACGTCCACGAAGTCGCCGGCCGCGTTGACCGCCGGGGTCGTCGCCGTGCCCGCGAAGCTGTAGCGGAAGTAGCCGTCGGTGGAGGCGGTGACGGTCGTCCTGAGGTCGCCCGTCGAGTTGGACTTGATCGTCTTCACCGTGGTGTAGGTGGTGCTGCCCTTCTTGCGGAACTGCAGCTTCACCGGCTGGTTCGCGTAGCCGTGGTAGAGGTTGTCCTCCCAGTTGGCCCGGGAGAGCTTGCCGGTGACCGTGATGGTCTTGCCCTTCTTCACCGGCTCCGGCGACGCGTTGACCGTCAGCTTCGAGGCGCGCTGCACCTTGAACGTGGTGGCGGCGTCCCGGTGGATGTAGTCGAAGTCGTTGGCGGAGACCAGCGTGCGGAGATTCCAGGTGGCCGCCGCGTTGTTGTCGACGAAACCGGTCGCCGCCTGTGGGTCGAAGGTCAGCGTGCCCGAGCAGGTCGACGTGGTGTCGCTCACCTTGACGCAGGTGATGTCGCCGTCGTCGTACCAGATCTGCGCGAAGTTCGGGTTGGGACCGAAGGCGCTGATGTACGTGGTCTCCTTGATGCCCGAATCGTCCGACGCGGTCACGGAGACCTTGGCGGACACCGCCTTGGTCGTACCGACCACGACCGGTCTGCCGCCGTTTACGACGACCTTGTCGATCGTGATGTTGCCCGAGCCGCCGTCCTCCGCCTGGGCGGCGGTGGCACCGACGACGCCGGTCACCAGCGCGAGGCTGGTGCCGAGCAGGGCAAGGCGCGCTGTTGTGCGCATGAAGTGTTCCCCCACTGAATCCTTGATTGGTCAGAGGGATCGTAATGCGTTGGCCAAGGGTTCACCACGAAGTTGTTTCAACGAGCGGGGGCCGATCAGTCGCGCTCGGGCCAGGTCGGGCCCTGGTCGGTCCAGATGACGCCCTTGTTGCGGCACAGGCAGAAGGGGTGGCCGAACGGGTCGGTGTAGACCTGCCAGCCGTAGCCGTTGGGGCCGATGAAGTCCTGCCTCAGCGTCGCGCCGAGGCCGAGGACGCGGCGCTGCTCGGACTCGATCTCGTCCACTTCGAAGTCGAGGTGGAACTGCTTGGGGTGCTCGCTGTCGGGCCACTGCGGAGCGCGGTAGTCGTCCACCCGGATGAATGCCAGCTCGATCTCGCCGAACCGGATGCCGGCCCAGTGCTCGGAGCTGCCTTCCTTGATCGGACGGCCCGTCACCTCGGAGTAGAAAGCCGCCAGCTTCATCGTGTCCGGGCAGTCGATGATGAAATCGGTGAGTCGCAGCATCCCGAGATCTTGGCACAAGCTCGCACCCGACTTCGAGAAAGGCCCGGAGCAGCTCCGCTGAGGCCTTTGCTGAGGCCTTCGCTGAGCAGCAGGTCAGAGCGCTTCCTTCGACGGCGTGACCGGCTCCCCCGACTTGCGTACTACGGGCAAAACGCTCCACGGGAAGTTGATCCAGTCATCGGTCCGCTTCCACACGTACTCGCACTTCACCAGCGACTGCGACTTCTCGTAGACGACGGCGGACCGGACCTCGGCGACGGTGTCGAGACAGAAGTCGCGTACGAGCTTGAGCGTCTTCCCCGTGTCGGCGACGTCATCGGTGATGAGCACCTTCTTGTCGGAGAAGTCGATGACGTTGGGAACGGGAGCGAGCATGACGGGCATCTCGAGGGTGGTCCCCACCCCGGTATAGAACTCGACGTTCACCAGGTGGATGTTCTTGCAGTCGAGGGCGTAGGCGAGCCCGCCCGCGACGAACACACCCCCGCGCGCGATGCTGAGCACGACGTCCGGCTCGAACCCGTCGTCGGCGATGGTCTGCGCGAGCTCGCGCACGGCGTGCCCGAACGCCTCGTAGGTCAGGTTCTCCCGCGCACCTTCCACTTCACTCACACCTGGGTCCGGTGGAAGTTGAGGTAGGACCGCGAGGCGGTGGGACCGCGCTGCCCCTGGTAGCGGGAGCCGTACCGCTCGCTCCCGTACGGGAACTCGGCCGGCGAGCTCAGCCGGAACAGGCACAGCTGGCCGATCTTCATCCCGGGCCACAGCTTGATGGGCAGGGTGGCGAGGTTGGAGAGTTCGAGCGTCACATGCCCGGAGAAGCCGGGGTCGATGAACCCGGCGGTGGAGTGGGTGACCAGCCCGAGCCGCCCGAGCGAGCTCTTCCCCTCGAGCCGCGAGGCAAGATCGTCGGGAAGCGTGATGACCTCGTACGTACTGGCGAGGACGAACTCCCCGGGATGCAGGATGAACGGCTCGTCACCCTCGGGCTCCACGAGCCTCGTCAGATCCACCTGCTCGACGGCGGGATCGATGTGCGGGTACCGGTGATTCTCGAACACCCGGAAGAACCGGTCCAGCCTCACGTCGACACTCGAAGGCTGCACCATGGATTTGTCGTAGGGGTCGATCACCACCCGCCCGGCGTCGATCTCGGCCCGGATGTCCTTGTCTGAGAGAAGCACGCCCTGAGGATACGCAAGGCGCGCGGACCGGCCACAATCGCGCCGCCCCACGCGCCCGCTACTGCTCGGCCCTCGCCCTGTCCCTAATGCCTCTGCTCCTGCTTCTGCCTCTCAAGGCCGACCGGCACCACACTGCGGAGCCGGGTACACCGCGGACACCGGACGAGCCGACCGGGGCCGAGCCGCTCGGCCTGCTGCATCGGGAACGAAGCGGTGCTGAACACGTGCCCATCGGCACAACGGACGACGGTGCGCTCGATCAAGTCCAAGAGTCCCTTCCCCAAGAGCCGCGTCCGGCTACTGCTCGCCTGACGACAAATGCCACATTACGGGATCAAAGGAACGCCTCTCCAGGGGGCTCTCCGACCTCCCCCGGACCCTCACCCACTCCTCCACCGTACGCCCCAACTCCGGCCCCCCGCAGCCTCATCGCCCGCCGCAACGCAGGCAGGCCCCACGGCTTCAGCGCCGGGGGCCGGGGATGAGGTAAGGTGACGATGCGTTCGGACACCGGCTCCAACCGGCGTCTTACGCGGGTGTAGTTTAATGGTAGAACATCAGCTTCCCAAGCTGAGAGCGCGAGTTCGATTCTCGTCACCCGCTCTATGATTAAGGCCCAGGTCAGAGACCCGGGCCTTTTTGCTGTCCGCTGTGATCAGTCGCCGCGTGCCAGATTCGTGCCAGAACGCTGATCGTCCGGCTTGTCCGGCGGATCATCTGGCACGGCAGCAGCTTCCTGGCGTGCCTTGCGTACGGTCGCGTCGAGACCGGCTGCAACTTCCTGCTGTCGGTCGTCGTCGGAGTGCTGATAGATCAGCGCCGCCTTCTCCGAGGACTGGCCGGCACGGACCATCGTGTCCTTGAGGGTGGCACCCGAGCGCGTCGAGAGCGTGTGCCCGGTGTGGCGAAGGTCGTAGAAGCGGAAGCCCTCGGGCATGCCGACGACGGTTCGGGCCTTACGCCACTTCCGGCCGAAGGTGCTGCGGCGGAAGGGGGCGCCCTTCTCGCCGAGGAAGACGAGGCCGTCAGGTCCCTTGCCCGCGTACAGCTCCATGTGGATGCGGAGCTCCGGACGCAGGAACTCCGGCAGGTGCACAGTGCGGGTACCAGCCTCGGACTTGGTGTCGCCAGGGGCACGGCGACCGTTCGTCCGCTCCGGCTCGGCGCGCCTCACCGTGATCTTCAGCGCCTGGACGTCGATGTCCCGGCGACGCAGGCCCGCGAGCTCTTCGGGGCGGAGAGGGCCGTAGGCGCCCAGATAGATCATGAGGCGCCAGCGGGGGCCGATGTTGTCGGCGAGACCGTCGACCTGAGCCACTGTGGCGATGCGCCGCTCGGCTGCCTTCTCCTTTCCGGCGCCCTTGATCCGGCACGGGTTGCGCTTGATCAGGTCGTCGTCGACGGCGGTTTCCATGATGCTTTTCAGCAGGCGGTAAGCCTTGGCGGTGGCGGTCTTGGCTCCGGTCGTGCGAAGCCGCTCGGCACGCCATTCGCGGACGCTGGGCGCGGTGATCTCGTCAAGATCGGACTCACCGAAGGTCGGCAGGATGTGGTTGTCGAGGAGGTAGTGGTACAGGTCCGCGCTCAGGACCTCCAGGTCCCGCTCCTCGACCCACTTCTCCGCGTAGACACGGAAGTTGACCGAGCCTGCGTCGGGGTCGCGCCACTCACCGCGCCTGATCTCGGTCTGCTTCTCGGCGAGCCAGTCGTCGGCGTCCGCTGTTGTGGCGAAGGTTTCCGGTGCAGGGCGCATCACGCCATCCGGGCCCGGATAGCGCGCCTGATAGCGGCCGGACGGGAGCCGTCTGATCGCGCCGAAGCGGCGACGCCTGCCCTTGCTGTTGGCCATCAGGCGGCCCTCCTGTAGCTCGGGCGAGGCCGCCTCAGCGGCTCGACAGTGCGGGAGCTGATGAAGTCCTCGACCGCGCTCTCGGGGATACGGACATGCCGGCCGACCTTCACGTACCGGATGCGCCGTTCCTCGATCAGCCGCCGGGGGAATCGGGTGGTCGTACCGAGCAGCTCGGCGACCTGGTCGACGGACAGGTACCGGTCCTTCATGCGGTGGGCTCTCCTTCCGTTCCGGGGGCGGGTTCGAGGGATGCGGCAAGCCAGGCTTCGGCGGAGGACAGACCCGTTCCGGCGAACACCCAATGCGCGAGGACGTACGTCGTGTCACTGCCGCGCTCGGGATGTGCGGCGGCTGCTTGCGCTCGGCGCCATTCGGCGCGGGCGTCGCGGAGGGCGCCGAGGGTGGTGGAGTAGCGGCGGGATTTGGTGGAGAAGTGACCGCGGAAGCCGAGCATGTGGGCCCAGGCGCGCAGGCGGAGATGTTCGAGGCTCTTGCGTGCGCCGAGGGTCCAGGCGGTTCGGACCAGGCGGCGGGCGTGGTCGCTGATGTCGAGTTGGGCGAGTTCGGCGGCGAACTTCAGGGGGCGGTCGAGAGCTCCCGTGGCCGTTTCGGCGCCCTTGGTGGCGTACTTGGCGATGTACGCGGCGACCGCGCGCTCGGTCAGCTCCTGGCCGTCGTTGAAGTCGGCGGATCGGATGGTGCGGATGTCGAGTTGGCGGCCGAAGACGAAGGAGTGCGTACGGCCGTCGATGACCGGGCCGTCCACGCGGACCTTGCGTGCAGCGGCTCGAATGGCCTCAGTGAGCAGTGCGGCGGTCGCCCAGGGCGGAGGCGGGGTGTCTCCGCCAGTGGGACCGTCGATGCGGATGACCGCGTGGAAGTGGACGGCGCCGCGCTTCTGGTACTCGGCGACCTTGGCGAACGACACGCGTGCGTGGTCACGGAAACGGCGCTGCGAGAGCCCCGCGCGCTTGGCGACCTCCCGGCGCAGGTAGGTCGAGAAGCGTCGCCAGAGCGCACCCGCATGGGCGTTCCAGAGCACGGCCGCTTCGTAGTCGTAGGTGTCGGGGTCGAGCGGGGTGCCGAGTGCTTCATCGTCCTGGGCGTGGTGGACACCGCAGCGGCAAGTGCGGCCGCTGGAAGGACGGTTGTGGACCGGTCCGAAGCTCGGGGCGGTGAACGTGGCGAAGACACGGGGGTGGGCGGCGACGTGTTCCGGGAGGCCCTTGCCTCCACGCAGGCCCGAGGTGATCAGGTGGAAGGTGTCGCGGCGGTAGACCTCCGCGCAGGCCGGACAGCGGGTGGTGCGGCGGTTGTTGCAGCGGACGAGGAGTTGGCCGGCCGGGAGGCTGGCCGAGTCGAGGTGTTGGAGGACGGCGCCGATCTCGCCGGTGGTGGTGTCGACGTCGTACTCGGTGCGGTGGCCGTCGAGGCGGATCGGGTGGGTGCAGCCGCCGAGGGTGGAGAGCTGGCGGAGGATACCCGGGAGCGTGCCCTGTGCGGCCAGGTTCGCGACTTCCGGAAGTGGGGCCGGAGTGGTGCGGGTGAAGATGGCGGTTCTCCTTCTGGCTGGCTCGGTCGGGAGGAATGGCCTCGGGGCGGCGTCTGCTTGGTCGTGTGCCGCCGCCCCGGTGGCCGGGGGCAGGGTTAGTGCCGGTTGTGGTCGCGGAGCATGGAGCGCAGGACGACGGCCGTCACGGCTACGGAGATGGCCGTGACGGCGACGGCGACCAGGAGCGCGGTCAGGACGACTCCGCCGACGAGCACGACCGCGACCGTGTTCTTGTCGATCGAGACCGACGGGAGCGAGCGCGCTATGGGCGCCGGGTCGGTCGGGGCGTGGGTGTGCGCGGGCGGCGGGGTCGGGTTGTCGGGGTACTTGGGCAGGAACACGGCGAACCCTTTCTCATCTACTCGTCTAGTCATGTGAGCCATTTATGACGCTCACGCCGGAGCGCGTGCCGGACTCGATGGCGGGCGCCATGAAGGTGTGGGAGAGCCAGAAGCCGAAGAGGGCGATCAGGACGACGACCCAGGTACGGACGCCGAGGAACTTGACCGCTCCCCAGGCGAAGAAGCCGAGGACGAACACGAGCGGGAGGCTGACAGTCACGGCGGGGAGGTCCCTTTCAGCAGACGGGGCAGCGGTGGGTGCGGGCAGCCAGTTCGGCGGCGGCGCGGCTGTCGTAGTCGGCGGAGAAGTTACAGCGCGGGGCGGTGCAGGCGGCGGTGTGCTTCTCGCGGCCCCGGCCGTCGTACGACGTAGCGACCTGAACAGGGCCGATGCGGGTGACGTTGCGGAAGCGACGGTTGGCGGTCACGGATGATCTCCTTTTCGTTGATCGCTCACCCGAGGGGTGCGAGGGCGTGTAGACAGGTGGCATGTCACAAGGGGCGCGGCGGCTGGCCGCCTTCGGTTCGGCCGCGTTGGTACTTGGGCTTGCGGCTGTTGGGGGAAGGTGGTGGGTGGGCGAGTCCTGGACCACCGTGATCACCATGTGCTGCCTTGAGGTACTGATCATTTCGGCCGTTGTCGGAACCCGGCGAGCGTTGCGGAAGCGGTAAAGCCTCCCGACGGGGCCCGCCTTCAGAGCTGGGCGGCGATGGCTTCGGCCATGGGAGCCGGAACGCCGAGGCGGGCACGAAGGGTTGGCGTGTCGATCGGTGTACCGGTGCGGGTGTGGTGTTCGGCAGCGACCTTGCGGGCATGGTCGACCAGCGCAGTCGGGACCGCGACGGCGGGACGTTCGGGCGCCTTCTCGACAGCGGGTTGGGCGAGCGACTCGGAGGCGGATTCCGGCGCTTCCCCCTGACCCTTGACCACGTGCCCGTCGTTATCCAGTGCCGTCGTAGGGGCGGAGTGGGCGAGGAGCGTGCCGCCGAGGAAGGCGACGGCGGGCCAGCCCGCGACGAGGATGCGCAGCCAGGCCGGCACCTGGGTCATGTCGAGGAGTCCGGCGGTGGCGACGTTGGCGCCAAGGGACGCGGTCAGGGCGATGACGAACCAGCACCAAGAGGACGCTTTAGCGCCCCCGGAGCGCAGTCGGCGCCAGGCGGCGACGAGCAGCAGGTCGACGCTGATGGGGTAGGCCCACGCCTTCCATCCGTCCTGTCCGGCCGCCGCAGCGATGTCGTGCAGGTGGGCGAAGGACAGCGCCGCGGCGATGAGCGCCTGGACGAGTACCGCGTCGACGCGGGCCAGCAGGGCGCGCATGACGCGCCTCCTTCCGGGATTCAGGCATGGCGGGGGTAGGGACGTGGCGTGAGGCGGTCACGCCGATCGGGAGGGGAATGGGTCAGTCGGTCACCGGGCGCGGCTTGACGACCGGGGCCGGGGCTTCGACCGGTCGTACGGGCACGTCGGGACAGAAGGGCTTGAGCGCGGCCAGGTCGGGAGCCAGGTGCGCGGAGTCGCGGCAGATCTCCGCGGCGTCGCCGAGGGAGAGGTACGGCGTGCGGATGCGGGACCAGCCGCCGGAAGTGTCACCGGCGACAGCCAGGCCGGGCCGTTCGGGGGCGATGGCGCAGGCGGCCATGACCGCCTCGGGGGCGATATCGCCGAGGGCCATCTTGGCGGAGGCTTCGTCATTGACGCGGTGGCAGACCCGGCCGGTGAGCTGGGCGCGGAGCATGGTGGCGCCCTTGCCGAGTTCGGCGCCGAAGCGCTGCCCGCAGACTTCCAGGTAGATGCCGGCGGCGCGGCCGAGTTGGGCGAGGCGGATGAGCTGGGTGACCATCTCGTCGCGCCGTTCCTCGTCCTTGCGGGTGGCGACGAGGAAGAGTTCGGCGACCTCGTCGACGAACAGCACGATCGGCGTGGGTCGTTGGTGCTCGGGCAGACCCCAGATGTCGGAGGTGATCTCCTCGTCCGGAGTGTCCGGGGCGATGCCCTGCCGGGCCTTGATCAGGTCGTAGCGGTCCTCCATTTCCTTGACGAGCATGGGCAGCAGCTCGGCCGCCTGCTCCGGGTCGGTGGCGAGTGCGGAGAGCCGGGCTGCGAACGGCGCCAGCTCCACGCCCCGCTTGCAGTCGATGCCGACCAGGGCGACCGGCTGCCGGGCCAGGCCGGTGATCACGTGGCGCAGGTACATGGACTTGCCGGACAGCGTGGCGCCGAGGGTGAGTTGGTGCGGGATGGTGCGGTAGTCGCGCACGAAGGGCATGGCGTCCTCCCGCAGCGCGACCGGCACTTTGAGGAAGCCGTCCGCGACCTTGCGCGGCATCCGGACCTTGCGCAGGACGTCGTACCCGACGAGACGCAATTCGACGACACCGGGCTTGACGGTCGAGACGTACACGGCGTGCACGCCCCAGGCATGCCGCAGCCGTTCGGCCGAGGCCGCGACATCGGCGGGTTCCTGCCCCGGCGCGAGCCGCAGCCGAAGCCGCAGCCCGGTCGAGGTGGGCCGGATGACGCCCCGACGCGGCGGGACGGGCCGGACCTCCCGGTTGGTGGTGGCCTTGACTGCGAGGACCCTCAGCCGTGAGGGCGCCACGGTCAGCCCGCACGCCTCCATGACCGAGCCGTACGAGCCGAGCAGTCGGGCGGTGGATATCGGCAGGCCGATGGTGGACCAGTACACGCCCGGGTGCTTGGCCCGGGCGTAGGCGGCCCCGCCGCCGAGTGCGGCGACAGGACCACCCACCTCCAGAAGCGTCGTCAGGTCGGACATCAGGCGGCGGCCTCGGTGTCAGCCTGAGCGGCGACCGGGAAGACCGCCGGGGTGACCGCGGCGGCACGGAAGGCGATGCCGTGCCGCTTCTGCCCGTTGAACACGGACTCCCACGGCCGGGCGACCAGCCCCGGCAGCGAGACCGGCGCACCGAGCGCCAGCCCCTCGGACACACCGCTCTCAGGAACCGTGACCTTGATCAGCGAGGACTCGCCCTCTTCGATGTGGACGACGCCGATCGTCATCAGCGCCTCACCGCTGACGGCATCCTTCGCGATCTCGCCCGTCTGTCGGTCACGGACCTTCGGCTCGGGAGCCTCGGTCAGCAGGATCGTCGCGGCCGAAGTCTCAACACGGATGGTACGCAAGGAACTTCCCCTATCTACTCGTCTATACATGTAGCGGTCTGCGAACCCGATGCCGGGGGCGCGTGGACCACCATGCATCACAACTTGCCCACTCGTCTATACGAGTATGCCTGTTGAAGCGTACGAGTTCGGGAAACGTCCCGCGCACCAGGCCAGTGTCAGACCCCTGCGGCATGCTCTGCCCATGCTGATTGCGACCAACAGTCGGGGCCACGTACTGAAGCGCCCTTCGAAGCCGGCGATAGGCACGATGCTCGCCAACCTGCACCGCGGCGACCACATGATCCTTGAGCGGCAGGACGAGAACCGCGAGGGAGACTGGTACGTCCAGGCCTGGTTCCGCGACAACAACACGTACCAACTGGAGTACCGCGACGGCGTTCCCGCGGAGCATTACCAGACGCAGACGGTGTCGCAGGAGAAGGTGCTGCAAGCGCTCCTCGGCTGGGTGGCCGACCAGCCCGCCTGGCGGGAGGGCTTCATGTGGACCAGCATCGGCCACTGGTTCACGCCAGAGCCCGAAGATGAGAGCGATCCGACCGCCTAGTACTGCGTCGCCGTCCATGCGATCAGGTCGCCGGGAGCTGGTACGACAGCACGTACGCGTCAGCCGCCATGACCGTGTCGCACACCTCGACGGCCCGTCCCTCGGTGTCAAAGGCGGTACGGATCAGGTGGATGACCGGCACGCCGGAGGCCAACCGGAGCGTCTTCACCTCAGCAGGC
Organism: Streptomyces guryensis; assembly: GCF_021261325.1. GTDB lineage: Bacteria > Actinomycetota > Actinomycetes > Streptomycetales > Streptomycetaceae > Streptomyces > Streptomyces guryensis. The sequence goes on from NZ_JAJSBI010000044.1 coordinate 45,828, forward strand.
GAGGGCATCCGGGCCCGGATCTCCTCCTCGAAGTGGTCGAGGCGGTGACCCAGCTCTTCGAGGCGGGCGTAGATGCCTCCGGGCCCGGGGTTCGGCTCGGCGATCTGCGTACCGCGCGCGATATCGAGCGGCAAGAAGGACGTAGCGAACTCGACTGGCCGCCCGTCCAGCAGATACCGCCGCCGCCGGGCCAGCACCCGCCGCACGGACCCGAGCCGGGCGGAGACGTCCGGACTGGCCTTCTCTTCCTTGACCTCCAGACTGTCGACCTGGGGGTGACTGCCGGCGGCGTCGGCCTCGACGATGAAGGCGGACTTGCCCTGCTCCCGATGCCGTCGCGCAAACCGGTCGGAGGCGAGACGTCGTACGGGGGGCCGTGGTCGGACGAAGACGCCCTTGCCGTGCTCGGCGTGCACGAGCCCTTCCCCCTGGAGGATGGAGAAGGAGTTTCGGACCGTCATTCGGGATACCCCGTAATGCTCGACAAGGTCGGCTTCCGAGGGCAGCTTGTCGCCCTCGTGGAATCGCCCACGGTCGATGGCCTCACGCAACTGGTCGGCGATCTGCCGGAAGACCGCACGATCACTCGTGGGGTCCAGGTCGCCGAGCAGGCCGGAAGGAAGAGAAGGGCTCACGCGCGTACTCCTTTAGGTATCTAGACGTGTGGGCGAGTCTTGTTGCTACGGTGGAGAGCCTAGCCAGCCGAGAGGGCCGAGGAACGTGAGCATGGACCGTCCGCACTCCGTGAGCGTCGCCGGAGTGATCGTCGACGCCCAGAACCGCGCCCTCTTGATCCAACGACGCGACAACGGCAAGTGGGAACCCCCGGGTGGCGTCCTCGAACGCGAGGAAACCATCCCCGAGGCCCTGCAACGGGAAGTCCTCGAAGAAACCGGCATCAAGATCGCGCTTCCCGCGACCCTGACCGGCGTCTACAAGAACATGACGGGCCTGATCGTCTCGCTGGTCTTCCGCTGCCAGGCCGCCGACGGCACACCCACCACCGGCGACGAGACCCGCGCCCTGCGCTGGGCCACCCGTGAAGAAGTCTCCGACCTCGCCGACGAGGCGTACGCGATTCGCGTCCTGGACGCACTCGACGCGGCGTCCCCGCCGGCCATCCGCGCCCACGACGGCGTGAAACTCGTCTAGCCCGAACCCGCTGCACATGGCGGCCTACCAGCATGAAGGAACTTGTATGCACGAGTATACGAGTAAGCCCCGAGTCTGGGGGCTCACTTGCCCAGGATTCCCGGAAGAAGTTGGCAGGGCCCGCCGCTGGACGCGCGACATCCTGCGCGGCTCGCCCCTGGCCGAGGATGCCGAGCTGATCGTGAGCGAGCTGAGCGCGAACGCGATCCTCCACACGGCTAGCGGGGGTGAGTCGGGCAGCTTCCATCTGGTGCTTGCGGTCTCACCGCAGGTCATCGCTCTGTCGGTCACCGACGACGGAGGCACCGGCACGGCCCCGAAGGTCGAGCACCAAGACCAAGAGGCCGAGCACGGCCGGGGATTGGGCATGGTCACCGCCATCGCCCACCAGGTCGTGGTCCACGACAGCGACGGCGGCCACACAGTCACGGCGGAGCTATACAGGGAAGCCCGTCGGGGAGGTCACCCGTGCTGATTCCGACGACCGCGCAACATTTAACGGCCCAACAGCGCTGCGACACCTACCACTGCTGGGCAGTCGCTTATCCCCTGCACGAAACACGCGCCATTCCGCTCGGGTCCCATGGTGCGGCCAGCCCTCGTCTGGCACTGCGCTGGATGCGCGAACGTGCAAGCCACGTCACAGACCAGCTCGACGCCGCATACGCCCAACCAGGCCGCTACTGGCTCACAGACGAAGCCGAACACGAACGGGCCCTCGCCTACCTGGCCACGGGCACGGCCTACCAACTCACGCTGTACGACGAGACCACCCGCTACGTGCTCACGGCCTGTCCTTCGGGAGGCACCGCGTGAACGGAATCCTCCGCGGCTACTGGTGCGAGTGCTGGACCCAGAACCTCAACACGGACCAACAGCCGACACTGCACGCTTCCTTCGACGCCCACTCAGCCACCCAGGCAGACCGGTGGATAGCTATCACTCTGCGCACCATCACCCCAGCACTCGACAACGCAGCCTCAGAGCAAGCGTGGGAATGGCTCTACGAAGGCCGCATCGACACCCGGCGGGCCCTGCTCCGAGCCGAACCCTGCGCCGTCACCGTGGCCCAAGCCGACACTCGCATCACCTGGACGGTCCGCCCAGTCACGTTCGTACCGCTCGCACACCGCCGGGGCACCGAACTCCCAGCCTGCGCACACGACTTCAAGCCCCATGCGACCGACTGAGTTACAACTTTCTCTACTGGTTCAAGGCGGCTCGCTCCGCTCCCCGCGCGCGGCCCGGCCCCCGGCCGGGCCTGCGCTCCTGTCTCCGCCCCGCTCCAGCCCGGCCGGCGCCCGTGCCGCGCTCAAAGCATGCAGCCACCTGATGCCAGAGAAGGGGTACGTCGTGGCTGGGGCGGTCGGCTCCACGGCTTTACGGAGCCACTTTGGCGCGAGCCTCGCAGATCATGGCCCCAACGTCGTGCTTTACCGGGCAGGTCCACAGACTGCCCGACGCGCCGGAAGCTTACGGGGCCATGATCACTCGCGCCAAAGCAGCGCCACCCCAAAGCCGCTCCGCCGACCGTGCTGTACCGGTAACCTCTCTCTTCACCTGAGGTAGGGGAGTTATGGCTAATCAAGATCATGAAGAAGACTGGGCGGACGTGGATGGGCCCGAGGAAGGTGAAGAGCCGGAGGTGCCACTCTCGGCAACCGCGGAGTCAGCTTCTGAAACACGAATGATTCGGGCTCTCGCTGAACATAACATCGGCCTTATAAGCACCCAGACCGGATCGTTCAAGTTTAGCGCTCACTCTAAGTGGGCTTTCCCCGGCCAAAGGGAAGTCCATCTACTCAGGGGCCACCATGAAACCCTCCTTGCGCAACTAGATAAGCGGGTCGAGCATTCTGCCCAATGGGCTGGAATCATCATTCCCGATGACGGATTCCTTGAGGTGCTCGTCGGGCCGAATCAGACTCAACTTCCCACGAGCATCGTAATTCGACGACTTTCCCGACTTGTTGCAGATACCCTCGAAGAGGAATGCCCTCGGCACCACGATAGAATTAACTGTGAGTCGATCGATTTTGCACGCACATCGGCCGGAGAACGTCACCCAAAGATTCATCTAACCGGAGACGAAGTATGCCTTGAAATCTCTGGCCCTTCTCCAGCATGCCACGTTCTCGCCAATCACGGATTCAGGGAAACACCTCGATACATCCTGTCTGTCCGAGTGTTCCATGACCGGCCGATGAAGCCGTCTCAGATCGAAGCATCCGCAGAACCTCTGCTCGATTCACTTCTGTATGAATTGGACGTGCGGAACCAATTGAACATGCGCCCTGCGAAATGGCCTAGCCAGGCCGATCGAAGGCGCCCCTTGAACGCAGACCTGCCCGAAAGGATTGTCCGCTTTCCCGAAATCAAAGTCGAGTCGGAGGTATCCGTCCTCTTTCGTTTCGCAGGGAGCGCCACAGGAAATCCTCCGCTAGCTTTCCTCTCGTATTATCAGGTCCTTGAGAATTTTTTCCCGGTTGCAGGACGCAGAAGCGCTCTTCGGAAAATCGAGTTGGAGCTAACCGATCCTCGATTCGACCGCCGGTCGGACAAGTGCCTGATGCGCCTATTGGATGTCGGCGAGAATGCCGCAGCAGCATCCGAGGCCTCTCACTTGAAGATTCTCCTTGAGGAGTTCGTGAGAAAAGACGTCCTCGAAAGCTTCTTCTCGGAGAACCCCTGGGGCAAGCACTTCACCAAGCAGGGGCCAATCAAGGGAATCACTGAAAATATCAACCCTGAAAACAAACAGACTCCGCTCGCCCATCAGGTCGCCGAGCGTGTCTACAGAATTCGGAACCGAATCGTCCATGCAAAGGACGACCCCAAATATCAGAACACGCCTGCTCTCCTTCCGCAAAGCGACGAAGCAGAGGCGCTCTGGCCAGATATTGATCTCGTTCGGCTCCTTGCTTGCGAGGTCATTTTGAGCGCACAGGTCCGCAGTTGATCGCGCCAAAGCAAGCTCTGCCGAAATGACCTCGTAGGAAGCAGTCCGGTCTGACTCACGGCCCCGCGCAGCACCCTCTCATGCGATGGGGCCGTGCCAGTCCCGTGCCAGATCCTGCGGGGAACCACGGGGAACCACGGGCACTCATGCGGCCGCCAACAGGGCTCTGGACGCACCGCGCTGCAGGTAAACGAGCTACTCAGGTTGAACTCGTAGAGTCCGGCTGCGTGGTCACCAGGGTTCGATGATCAGGCCGGTCCCGGTGAGGCAGCCGTCGATCAGGTGGGGTCTGAACTGGATCTTCTTGAGCTTGCGTTTG
>NZ_JAJSBI010000045.1 GCF_021261325.1 Streptomyces guryensis
GGGCAGTTTCCCTTCGGTCTTGCGTTTCCGACTCTATCAGACCGTTTCCCGATCCGATTTCCTCGGCGCTTTCCAGGTTCCCGCTTTCGCGTTTCCCTTTCCGGCGGCTCCGACTTTATCAGAGATTCTGAGTCGGATTTCCCGCCCCGATCGGGGACTGGTTCCGGTGCACGAGGCGGCCGGGTTCCCGTTCTGGCGGAGCCGTAAACGTACTGGAGCGGGGCGCCCCGATGCAAATCGAGGCACCCCGCTCCCTGTTCACACGTACGAGGAGTCGTACGTCGGTCAGACCTCCACCACCACCGGGAGGATCATTGGCCTGCGCCGATACGTGTCGGAGACCCACTTGCCGAGGGTGCGGCGGATCAGTTGCTGCAACTGGTGCGGCTCCACCACCCCGTCCTGGGCCGAGCGTTCGAGCACCTCGGTGATCTTCGGGAGCACCTCGCTGAAGGCGGAGTCCTCGATGCCCGAGCCACGGGCCTGCACATGCGGGCCGCCGGTGATCTTGCCGGTGGAGGAGTCCACGACGACGAACACCGAGATGATGCCTTCGTCGCCCAGGATCTTCCGGTCCTTCAGGGCCGGCTCGCCCACGTCGCCGACCGAGAGCCCGTCGACGTAGACGTAACCCGCCTGGACCTTGCCCGAGATCTTTGCCTTGCCCTCGACGAGGTCGACGACCACGCCGTCCTCGGCGATGACGATGCGGTCGTGCTGGACGCCGGTCATGGCGCCCAGCTCGGCGTTGGCACGCAGGTGGCGCCATTCGCCGTGGACCGGCATCAGGTTCTTCGGGCGGCAGATGTTGTAAAAGTACAGGAGCTCGCCGGCGGACGCGTGGCCCGAGACGTGCACCTTGGCGTTGCCCTTGTGGACGACGTTCGCTCCCCAGCGGGTCAGGCCGTTGATCACGCGGTAGACCGCGTTCTCGTTGCCGGGGATCAGCGACGACGCCAGGATCACCGTGTCGCCGTTGACGATGCGGATCTGGTGGTCCCGGTTGGCCATCCGCGACAGGGCCGCCATGGGTTCGCCCTGGGAACCCGTGCAGACGAGCACGATCTCGCTGTCGGGGAGATCGTCCAGTGTCTTCACGTCGACGACCAGGCCCGGCGGGACCTTCAGGTAGCCCAGGTCCCGTGCGATGCCCATGTTGCGGACCATCGAGCGGCCGACGAAGGCGACCCGGCGGCCGTACTCGTGAGCCGCGTCCAGGATCTGCTGGATGCGGTGGACGTGGCTGGCGAAGCTCGCCACGATGATGCGCTTGCGGGCGCTCGCGAAGACCTGCCGCAGGACGTTGGAGATGTCGCGCTCGGGCGGGACGAAGCCGGGCACTTCGGCGTTCGTCGAATCGGCGAGGAGGAGATCGATGCCCTCTTCGCTCAGTCGTGCGAACGCGTGGAGGTCCGTCAGACGACCGTCCAGCGGGAGCTGGTCCATCTTGAAGTCGCCGGTGTGGACCACCATGCCGGCCGGGGTGCGGATGGCCACGGCGAGGGCGTCCGGGATGGAGTGGTTGACCGCGACGAACTCGCAGTCGAAGGGGCCGACCCGTTCGCGCTGCCCCTCCGCCACCTCGAGGGTGTACGGGCGGATGCGGTGCTCCTGGAGCTTCGCCTCGATGAGGGCGAGGGTCAGCTTGGAGCCGATCAGCGGGATGTCCGGCTTCTCGCGCAGGAGGTAGGGGACGCCGCCGATGTGGTCCTCATGGCCGTGCGTGAGCACGATGCCCTCGATGTCGTCGAGGCGGTCCCGTACGGACGAGAAGTCCGGCAGGATCAGGTCGATTCCGGGCTGCTCCTCCTCGGGGAAGAGCACTCCGCAGTCGACGATCAGAAGACGACCGCCGTACTCGAAGACCGTCATGTTTCGGCCGATCTCGCCGAGACCGCCGAGCGGGGTGACCCGCAGCCCTCCTTCAGGGAGCGGCGGGGGCGGGCCGAGTTCAGGATGCGGATGACTCAAAAGACTCTCCTCACCACACGCGCCACGTACCGGTGGGCACGTGGCGCGCGTGACGTTCGTGCATGAGCAGTTGTCGTTGTGGGCTGCGGGCACCGGTGGCCCGCCTATTCAGTTGTGAAGCCTGTGGTGCCAAGTCTGTTGTCAGAGCTGTACCCCGCCTGCAGCAAGATCGATCTTGAGCTGGGCGATCTCTTCGGGCGTGCACTCCGCCATGGGGGCGCGCAGGGGCCCCGCGGGCAGGCCCTGGAGGGCGAGGGCGGCCTTAGTGGTCATGACGCCCTGGGTGCGGAACATACCCGTGTAGACCGGGAGCAGCTTCTGGTGGATCTCGGTGGCCTTCTGGACGTCGCCGGAGACGAACGCCTCGACGAGGGCCCGCAGGTCCGGAGTGACCACGTGGCCCACGACCGACACGAAGCCGACCGCGCCCACGGAGAGCAGCGGCAGGTTCAGCATGTCGTCGCCGGAGTACCAGGCGAGCCCGGAGCGCGCGATGGCCCAGCTCGCGCGGCCCAGGTCGCCCTTGGCATCCTTGTTGGCGACGATCCGCGGGTGCTCGGCGAGCCGGACCAGCGTCTCGGTGTTGATCGGTACGCCGGAGCGCCCGGGGATGTCGTAGAGCATGACCGGCAGCTCGGCGGCGTCGGCGACGGCCGTGAAGTGGCGGTACAGGCCCTCCTGCGGGGGCTTGTTGTAGTACGGCGTCACGATCAGGAGGCCGTGTGCGCCCACCTTCTCGGCGGCCTTGGCCAACTCGATGCTGTGGTGGGTGTCGTTGGTTCCGACGCCGGCCACGACGTGGGCACGGTCGCCGACCGCCTCCAGTACGGCTCGTACGAGATCCGATTTCTCCGCGTCACTGGTGGTGGGGGACTCGCCGGTGGTGCCGTTGATGATCAGGCCGTCGTTGCCTGCGTCCACCAGGTGGGCGGCGAGTCGCTGCGCGCCGTCGAGGTCGAGTGCGCCGTCCGCCGTGAAGGGCGTGACCATGGCGGTGAGGACCCGCCCGAAGGGGGTCTGCGGAGTCGAGGTCGGAGCCATGGGTAACACGCTACTCGGTGCCCATTGCGTGGTCTGCCCTTGGGGTGCGGGATAAGTCCGGACAAATGCGGAGCCCGGTACTGCCTGCTCGGGGGTTCAAGCAGTACCGGGTCCGTTTGATCAGGCTAGATGAACTTCCCCAAATGCCGCAATACGGACACCTGGCGAGGTCGGCCGCACATCTGTCCTCGACCGGGGAACGGGGGGTGCGCTACGGCGCCACACGGCCGTTCCCATTGAAGGCGGCGTAGGTGAGCGGCATGAGCTTGGCCCACTCGGCCTCCATCTTCTCGCCGACCATCTCGATCTCCCGCTGGGGGAAGGACGGGACCTTCGCCAGCTCGTGCTGGGTGCGCAGGCCGAGGAAGTGCATCAGCGAGCGGGCGTTGCAGGTGGCGTACATCGAGGAGAACAGGCCGACCGGGAGGACGGCGCGGGCGACCTCGCGGGCGACGCCGGCGGCGAGCATCTCCTGGTAACGCTCGTAAGCCTGGATGTACGATTCCTGCATCGAGCGCTCCACGATCTCCTGCTGGGCTTCGGTGCCCGCGACGAACTCGTACTTGCCGGGTCGCCCCTGCTGTACGAGTTTGCGGTCCTCTCCCGGCACGTAGAAGACGGGCTGCAATTCCCGGTAGCGGCCCGACTCTTCGTTGTAGGAGTTGTGGACGACGACTCCGTTGGCCAGGAAGTTGTGCCAGGGGCCTTCCACGGTGAGGTCGTACGTCATCTCCTCACCGTCTTCCTCGATCGAAACGACCGGATCCGGAACGGCCACAGCGATCTTTCCGCCGCGCCGGGCGAGCTTTTGTTCCGTCGCACTCTTGGTGGCGTGACAGGGCTCGCAGGCGGGTGCCAGATTCCGCTCGTCGAGGGCCCGGGTCAGGTCTTCGGCCACAGGAACGACGTGATCGAGAGCAAGCTGCTCGCGAGGGAAGGACCGTCCGCAGAGGTGGCAGAGATCGGTCTCGCGAATCAGCCGGTCGCGCTGCATCGAGGTCCAGACTCCCACACCGCGACGAAGGCTCGGGGGAACGAGCCTCTCGGAGGGGCGAGGCGCGGTCCCGGCGGACATGACAGCATCGCCGACGGCGAGCTCACCGGCCTTCCGCCAGCCGTCCGGAGTGAGCACCGCGTGGTCGACGGTGGAACGTAGAACCTTGCCACTCTCAGTGGTGATCCTGATCAGTGGCTTGATGCCCGATTGGATGACGTCCAGGATCTGAGCCCGCTGAGCGGTCAGCGTCTCCTCGTCGTAGCAGCGGACGTGGTTGCGCCGCACCGATTCGAGCTTGCGCAGCCTGGTGGACGGGTGTTGTTCGCGGAATTCGGCGACGGCGGAGTCGGCCGCCTCACGGTTGTCGTACAGCCCGAGGTAGTGGTTCGTCTCTCCACGACGGACCTGCGCCATCCACTTCTGTGCGCGTGCATGCCAGGTCACGCCACCCGCGGAATGCGGCAAGTGGTCCTCGACGCCGAGATGCCACAGCTTGTAGAGATCCTCGATGGAACGCCGCCGGAGATTGCCCGCCTCGCTTACCAGCGTGATCTCCGTGTCACCGGCGACGCACCAGCCCACCCGATGCCGCATGAACTCGCGGAAGACGAAGATCGGGGCGCTGATGAAGAAGGTCATCGAGTTGTGCTCGAACGGACTGCCGTGGCGGTCCCGCATCAGGTAGTTGATCAGGCCCTTGGAGCGCTCGGGGTCCTTCGTCAGCTCGTCCAGGGACTGCTCGCCGGCGGTGGAGACGCGGGCGGCCCACAGCACGTCTGAGTCGGCCGCGCTGTGCTTCACCAGCTCGACGCTGACATCGCTGCGGAAGCTGGGCTTGAGGTCGTCGGCGGGGGTGTCGGTCACGGCTCGGAGGGTCCTTCCATCACTTCTGGCGGGCGGCGCCCACTCTACGGCCCGCCACTGACAACGGGGCGTTCGGTGGCGGGTCGCGACATACGCCAGCGAATTTCAGTGAATTCGGCGAAACCGGGCACCTTTTGGGGCACTCGACCGTCTGTGTAGATGACAGTCACTCGTTCGATCCCGAGAGGAGAGGCTCCACCCATGTTCCGTCGGCGTGAGCCCGTCCCGTTCGCCTTCGTCGCCGAAGCCGACAGGTTCCGCAGCAATGTCGCTCCCCCGCCCCGTCAGCGGGCGTCCGCCGGTCAGATGGCCGGGCGCTGGCTGCTCGGACTCACCATCGTCGCCGGGCTGGTGGGCTCGCTGGTCCTCGGTATGCCTGCGCTGTCCGCCACGGCCTCCACTCCTGCTCAGCAGTCACAGGCTTCTCAGGGGCACTGACTCCATCGGACCCCCAAGGGTGGTGAGCAGGTACACCGGCGGATAGCCTCACCGGGCACAGCCCATGCATGGATTGAGTGAGGACCAGCCGTGCCCCTGCCCTTCCTGACGGCCGACCGTGCGTATGAGACGGCGGACGATACCGCGCTGCCCTTCGACGACCGCGACCGCTGGCGGCGGCCCTACCGTCCCGGGCCGTGGCGCGTGGGTGTGGCGGCACTCTGGCTGTTGCTCGCCTCGTTCGTACTGTTCGCTGCGGTCATCATCGCGTTCACCGCTTCGGCCTCCGAGGCCGGCGTGGTCTTCGGTATCGCGCTGGCCGTCATCGCGGGCTCCCTCAGGCTGCTGCGCATGGGCGCCTGGGTGAGCGCGCGCGGGCTGCGCCAGGTGGGCTTCTTCGGCACGCGTACAACGCCTTGGGAGCGGGTCGCCGCCCTGCGGACGGTGCAGCAGCCGGTGCGCTGGCTCGGGCTGCCGCGCACGGTGCAGGGGCAGGCGCTGATCCTCGTACGCAGCGACCGTCCGGCACAGGACGGGCCGGTGCTGCTGACCACGCACGGCGTCGACTTCCTGGCGCGGGCCGGGTCCTTCGACCGGGCCGCGGACACGATCGAGGCATGGGCGGCGGAGAACAGGCACGGCTGACCCTGCGCTCGTACGCGAAGGGGCCGGTCCGCGGTGAGCGCGGGCCGGCCCCTTCGGCGTACGGCTGAGGTGTGGTCGTCGACCTCAGGCCTCGACCGTTCTGCCCTCGTGCAGGGCGATGGCGCGTTGCATGGCCTTGCGGGCGCGTGGGGTGTCGCGCGCGTCGTGGTAGGCGATGGCGAGGCGGAACCAGCTGCGCCAGTCGTCCGGAGCCGCCTCCGTCTCGGCCTTTCGCCTGGCGAAGACCTCGTCCGCCGAGTCGCGGTCGATGCGGCCGCCGGGGGTGCGCTTCAACTCGTCCACGGGCAGGCCGCCCTCGGCGTCGAGTTCGGCGGCGAGGGCGTTGGCCCTGCGGACGAACTGGGTGTTCTTCCACAGGAACCACAGGCCGATGACCGGCAGGATCAGCACCGCCACGCCGAAGGTCACGGTGAGGACCGTGCCGGACTGGATGAGCATGACGCCACGGCTGCCGACCAGGACGAAGTAGAAGACCAGGACGGCGGCCGTTATGGCGTAAGTGAGCTTGGCTCGCATGGCGGGTGTCAGCCCAGGTCCAGGAAGTGTTCCAGGCCGAAGGTCAGGCCCGGAGTGGTCACCACGCGGCGTGCGCCGAGCAGGATGCCCGGCATGAAGCTGCTGTGGTGGAGCGAGTCGTGCCGGACGGTCAGCGTCTCGCCCTCGCCGCCGAGCAGGACCTCCTGGTGGGCGAGCAGGCCGCGCAGGCGGACGGCGTGCACGGGGACCCCGTCGACGCTCGCGCCGCGCGCGCCGTCCAGTGCCGTCTCCGTGGCGTCCGGCGCCGGGGCGGTGCCCGCCGCGCGCCGCGCCTCGGCGATGAGCTGGGCGGTGCGCGTGGCGGTGCCGGACGGGGCGTCGACCTTCTTCGGGTGGTGCAGCTCGATGACCTCGACGGACTCGAAGTAGGGCGCGGCGATCTGCGCGAACTTCATGGTGAGCACGGCGCCGATGGAGAAGTTGGGCGCGATCAGTACGCCCGTCTCCGGGGAGGCGGCCAGCCAGCCGCCCAGCTGCGTGAGGCGCTCGTCGGTCCAGCCCGTCGTACCGACGACCGCGTGGATGCCGTGGCTCAGGCAGTACTCGAGGTTGTCCATCACCGAGGCCGGCGTGGTCAGTTCGACGGCGACCTGGGCGCCGGTCTCCGCCAGCGTCTCCAGCTCGTCGCCCCGGCCGAGGGCGGCCACCAGCTCCATGTCCTCGGCCGCCTCGACGGCCCGTACCGCCTCCGAGCCGATCCGGCCCTTGGCACCGAGGACCGCCACGCGCAGCTTGCTCATCTTCTTGCTTCCTTCAGGAGAGGACTTACGCGACCGCTTCGTGCAGACGGGACGCCTGCTTGTCCTTCAGCGGGCCGATGACCGACAGCGACGGGCGCTGTCCCAGGATCTCGCGCGCGACCGAGCGGACGTCGTCCGGGGTGACCGAGGCGATCTTGGCCAGCATGTCGTCGACAGACATCTGCTCGCCCCAGCACAGCTCGCTCTTGCCGATACGGTTCATCAGCGCGCCGGTGTCCTCAAGACCCAGGACCGTCGAACCCCGGAGCTGGCCGATGGCGCGGCCGATCTCGTCGTCGGACAGTCCGTGTTCGGCGACGTGGTCGAGTTCGTCGCGGCAGATCTTCAGGACGTCGTGGACCTGCGAGGGCCTGCAGCCCGCGTACACGCCGAACAGGCCGCAGTCGGCGAAGCCCGAGGTGTACGAGTACACGCTGTAGGCCAGGCCGCGCTTCTCGCGGACCTCCTGGAACAGGCGCGAGGACATGCCGCCGCCGAGGGCCGTGTTCAGTACGCCGAGGGCCCAGCGGCGGTCGTCGGTGCGGGCGAGGCCCGGCATGCCGAGGACGACGTGGGCCTGTTCGGTCTTGCGGCCGAGCAGTTCGACGCGGCCCGCGGTGCGGAGGGTGCGGCTGCCGTCGCGCGGGGCGATGGGGGCCGCCGCACCGTTCTTGAAGGCACCCGCCTTCTCGAAGGCGGCGCGGACCTGTCGTACGACCTTGTTGTGGTCGATGTTGCCGGCGGCCGCCACGACCAGGTGGGTCGGGTCGTAGTGCTTCTTGTAGAAGCGGCGGATGCGGTCCGCGGTGAGGGAGTTGACCGTGTCGACCGTGCCGAGGACCGGGCGGCCGAGGGGGTTGTCGCCGAACATCGTGTGCGCGAACAGGTCGTGCACGCAGTCGCCGGGGTCGTCCTCGGTCATGGCGATCTCTTCGAGGATGGCGCCGCGCTCGACGTTGACGTCCTCTTCGAGTATCAGGGAGCCCGTCAGCATGTCGCAGACGACGTCGATGGCGAGGGGCAGGTCGGCGTCGAGCACGCGCGCGTAGTAGCACGTGTACTCCTTCGCCGTGAACGCGTTCATCTCGCCGCCGACCGCGTCGATGGCGGAGGAGATGTCCAGCGCACTACGGCGGGTGGTGCCCTTGAAGAGCAGGTGCTCCAGGTAGTGCGTGGCGCCGTTCAGGGCCGGCGTCTCGTCGCGGGAGCCGACGTGGGCCCAGATGCCGAAGGTCGCGGAGCGGACCGAGGGCAGGGTCTCGGTGACGATGCGCAGGCCGCCGGGGAGGGTGGTCTTGCGGACCGTGCCGATGCCGTTCTCGCCCTTGATCAGGGTTTGGGTACGGGCGACGGCCCGCGCCTCCGAGGAGGTGCGGGCCGTCGCCTTGAAGCCACGGGGCGTCACTTGTCGCCGTCGTCCTTCGTCTCGTCGCCTTCTTCGCCCTCGATGACCGGGATCAGGGAGAGCTTGCCGCGGGAGTCGATCTCCGCGATCTCGACCTGGACCTTGGCGCCCACACCGAGCACGTCCTCGACGTTCTCCACACGCTTGCCGCCGGCGAGCTTGCGGATCTGCGAGATGTGCAGCAGACCGTCCTTGCCCGGGAGCAGCGAGACGAACGCACCGAAGGTGGTCGTCTTGACGACCGTGCCCAGGTAGCGCTCGCCGACCTCCGGCATCGTCGGGTTGGCGATGCTGTTGATCGTGGTGCGGGCCGCCTCGGCGGAGGGACCGTCGACCGCACCGATGTAGATGGTGCCGTCGTCCTCGATCGTGATGTCGGCGCCGGTGTCCTCCTGGATCTGGTTGATCATCTTGCCCTTGGGGCCAATGACCTCACCGATCTTGTCCACGGGGATCTTGACCGTGATGATCCGCGGGGCGTTGGGGGACATCTCGTCCGGCGTGTCGATCGCTTCCATCATCACGTCGAGGATGTGGAGGCGGGCGTCACGGGCCTGCTTCAGAGCGGCGGCCAGAACCGAGGCCGGGATGCCGTCCAGCTTGGTGTCGAGCTGGAGCGCGGTCACGAACTCCTTGGTGCCCGCGACCTTGAAGTCCATGTCGCCGAAGGCGTCCTCCGCACCGAGGATGTCGGTGAGGGTGACGTAGTGCGTCTCGCCCTCGATCTCCTGGGAGATGAGGCCCATGGCGATACCGGCGACGGGGGCCTTCAGCGGCACACCGGCGTTCAGCAGCGACATGGTGGAGGCGCAGACCGAGCCCATGGACGTCGAGCCGTTGGAGCTCAGCGCCTCGGAGACCTGACGGATCGCGTACGGGAACTCCTCGCGCGTCGGCAGGACCGGCACGAGGGCGCGCTCGGCGAGGGCGCCGTGGCCGATCTCGCGGCGCTTGGGGGAGCCGACGCGGCCGGTCTCGCCGGTGGAGTACGGCGGGAAGTTGTAGTTGTGCATGTAGCGCTTGCGGGTCACCGGCGAGAGGGTGTCCAGCTGCTGCTCCATACGGAGCATGTTGAGGGTGGTGACGCCCAGGATCTGGGTCTCGCCACGCTCGAACACCGCGGAACCGTGCACGCGCGGGATGGCCTCGACCTCGGCGGCCAGGGTGCGGATGTCGGTGACACCGCGGCCGTCGATGCGCTTCTTCTCCTTGATCACGCGCTCACGGACCAGCTGCTTGGTGAGCGAGCGGTACGCGGCGGAGATCTCCTTCTCGCGGCCCTCGAACTCCGGCAGGAGCTTCTCGGCGGCGAGCGCCTTGACGCGGTCCAGCTCGGCCTCGCGCTCCTGCTTGCCGGCGATCGTCAGCGCGGAGGCGAGCTCCGGACGGACCGCGCCGGTGAGCGCCTCCAGGATGTCGTCCTGGTAGTCGAGGAAGATCGGGAACTCGCCGGTCGGCTTGGCGGCCTTCGACGCGAGGTCGGCCTGGGCCTTGCAGAGCACCTTGATGAAGGGCTTCGCGGCTTCCAGACCGGCGGCGACGACCTCTTCGGTCGGCGCCTCGGCGCCGCCCTTGACCAGCTGGATGGTCTTCTCGGTGGCCTCGGCCTCGACCATCATGATCGCGACGTCGCCGTCCTCCAGGACACGACCGGCGACGACCATGTCGAAGACGGCGTCCTCGAGCTCGGAGTGCGTCGGGAACGCGACCCACTGGCCGTTGATCAGCGCGACGCGGACGCCGCCGATCGGGCCGGAGAAGGGCAGACCGGCAAGCTGCGTGGACGCGGAGGCGGCGTTGATCGCCACGACGTCGTACAGGTGGTCGGGGTTGAGCGCCATGATCGTGGCGACGACCTGGATCTCGTTGCGCAGGCCCTTCTTGAAGGACGGGCGCAGCGGGCGGTCGATGAGGCGACAGGTGAGGATGGCGTCCTCGGAGGGGCGGCCCTCACGGCGGAAGAAGCTGCCGGGGATCTTGCCGGCGGCGTACATCCGCTCCTCGACGTCCACCGTCAGGGGGAAGAAGTCGAGCTGGTCCTTGGGGTTCTTGGAGGCGGTGGTGGCCGACAGCACCATGGTGTCGTCGTCCAGGTACGCCACGGCGGAGCCGGCGGCCTGCTTGGCCAGGCGGCCCGTCTCGAAGCGGATGGTGCGGGTGCCGAAGGAGCCGTTGTCGATGACGGCCTCGGCGTAGTGGGTCTCGTTCTCCACTAGCGTTTTCTCCGTTACTTTTCGTCTTTTGTCCCGATCCGCCCGTGTGGCGGGGGGACGTGGGCGGAGAAGCGCTCCGTCTGGTGCGGGCCGGTCTTCGATCGAAGCACCCGGGTTCGCATTGCCCGGGGGCCACTACCGAGGACCGGCGGCGGCGAGGCGCGCTTCTCCTCGTGGTATTGCGTTGTGCTACCACACTACAAAGCGGGTGTGACACTCCGCACGTTTCCGTACGTACGGCAAAGGGAGCGGTCCCCGATCGTTTCGGGAACCGCTCCCTTCATCACGTCTTACTTGGCGCCCGCCGCACCACGGCGGATGCCGAGGCGGTCGACCAGCGTACGGAAGCGCTGGATGTCCTTCTTGGCGAGGTACTGCAGCAGGCGACGGCGCTGACCGACCAGGATCAGCAGACCACGGCGGGAGTGGTGGTCGTGCTTGTGGGTCTTGAGGTGCTCGGTCAGGTCGGAGATCCGGCGCGAGAGCATGGCGACCTGGACCTCGGGGGAGCCGGTGTCGCCCTCCTTCTGACCGAACTCGGCGATGATCTGCTTCTTCGTAGCGGCGTCGAGCGACACTCGTACTCCTCGTAGTCTTCAAGTTGCCACCGAGTGCCCCCGGTCTTTGTCTCGGGGGAGCTTCCGTTACTCGGGAGGCGGGATCCGTCGGCCGCGGCCTCCGGGGCCGACAGGTGAACCTGCGGGGCTCCGGGGGTGCGTACACAGACGGCCGTCACACAGGGTACCAGCCGGTGGGGCCGCTACTTCACGGCCATGCTCTCGATGCCCAGGACGAGAGGGACCCACCTGGGCTGCCCCTTGGCGGGCCCGTCTGCCGATCCCGCCGGCCTGGACGGCCAGGACGGGTGGCTCGGCGGAGGGGATGTTCAGGTCCCGGATGCCCTTCGCGGCCGAGTAGGTCCACAGGACCTTGCCGGTTCTCGGATCCACCTTGCGTGCCTTGTAGGTGGTGGCGTCCGTCGAGTCGGCGGGGGCCTTGTCGTTCCAGCACTGCCGGCGGACGAGCAGGGCGCCTCCGCCCGCTGCGCCCGTGTCCTGGCAGGAGCCGGTGGAAGTCGTCTGCCACGCGCGCGTGCCGTCGTTCATGCGGTACGCGTAACGACGGTCTTGTTGATGCCCTTGGCGAGGAACTTGTCCGTGGCCCACATGCCGGGCATCTCGTAGTGCTCGCCCGGGCAGAGGTCGCACACGGAGAAGCGGAAGGCCATCTTTCCGGTGGTGTTCGCCGGCTTCTTCTCGACGGTCTCCCGGATGTCGAGCAGTCCTTGCCCGGTGGCCGCCCCGGTCGGCGTCTTCGTGCCGTGGCCTGCGCCCCACAGCAGCCGGCCGCCGGTGCCGGCCGCCGCGACCAGCACGAGGGCGAGCAACGCCGGCGGCCACTTCGGGCGGCGCTCGGGCCGTGGGGGCTGCGCGGGCGGGGCGAGCCGCGTGTACATGGAAGGCGGCGGGCCGAAGCTCACGCGAGGGCCCTCTTCCTGGGACGTCTTCTGTGCGGTCTTCCTGTGAACGGCGCCACGGATTCCCGGGCGGCGGTCACACAGACGCCCCACCCCCTGCGTACAGGGGGTGGGGCGTTCGGCTTTTCTCGGCGGGTGGGTCTCAGTTCCCGATACCGCCGCGGACCTTGCCGTAGATGTCGAGGACGGCCAGGCAGACCGGCACCAGGGAGAGCAGGACCAGGGAGTCCGCGAGGTCGAGCATGCGGCCCCAGAACGGGGAGAGCCCCTTCTGCGGCACGATCAGGGCGATCGCGATCAGGAGCAGCACACCGGCCGCGACCGAGGCGCCGAGCCACAGGGTGCGTACGTTGACCGGGCCGTGGTTGTTCTGGAGCAGCTGGATGATGATGTCGGCCGGCGGAGAGATCGCGAGGCCGAGGACCAGCAGGCCGAGCGTGATGACACCGGCCACGAACAGACAGGTGACCTGGGCGGTGTAGCGGAACAGGCGCGCCCGCAGCATCGCGGCGAGGCCGGTGAACAGGGCCAGCAGCTGTGCCCAGCCGCTGTCGCTGAAGCCGAGCACCGCGCCGCCCGCGCCGACGATGACGGCGGCGCAGCCGCCGACCAGGCCGAGCAGCAGTTCGTGGCCGCGGCTGGTCTGGGCGACGATGCGCTGGACGTCGACGGCCTCGAGGTCGCCCTCGCGGCCCTCACGGCGGGCCCGGGCGAGGTCCTCGGGGTTGCGGAAGCCGATCGGCAGCTTGGCGAACCGGGCCGACCAGCCGGGCAGGAAGCCGACGACCGCCAGGGCGACCACCGAGGTGCCGGCCGCGATCTCCCGCGGTGCCGCGTCGGTGAGCACACCGCAGAACACGGCGAGCGTGCCGATCGCGGAGGCCAGCGCGGCGGCCACGAACGGGGCGTCGCCCTGCGGCAGCAGCATGATCAGCACGACGGAGAACAGCAGTACGGCGACGCAGCCGACGAGGAACTGAAGCCTTCCCGGCCCGTCGTGTGCCCCCTGCGCGATGACGCCGGAGCCCGCGATGAGCGCGTGCGGCAGCGCCGAGATGCCGAGCGCGACGGCGGAGCCCCGGTCGTCGTACACCCGGGCCCGTACGCCCGCGAGTGCCGTCAGGCCGAGTGCGGTCACGCCCGCGAGGATGCCCTGGAGGCCGTGCATGTCGTGCCGGATCGGGTCCGCGAACCAGAAGACGAAGCCGAGCATGACCAGCAGCAGCGATCCGGCGACGAGGCCGGCCACCCGCATCAGGTTGTCGTTCCAGCTGCGGGTGTCCTGCTTGACCGCGGCGGCGATGGCGTCCACGACGTCGTCGTGGACGGCCGGCGGAAGGGAGTCGGCGAAGGTCCGCAGCAGCAGCACCTCTCCGTCCCTGACCCGGTGCTCCAGCAACGAACGACTCGCGTCGAGCACCTGCCCCTCGCGGGTCACCAGGTGATAACCGGCGAGACTGGTGTCCGACTGGGCCAGGCCCGAGAGCCGGATGATCTCAGGAAAGAGGTCCTGGATCGGCAGGTCCTCGGGCAGCGCGACATCGACGCGGCTGTCCGGCGCTGCGATGGTGATTCGGCAGAAACCTGTCGAAGTCCCCGTGCTCACCTGGTGTTCCCCCTGCTAGACAAGGCTGCTTCATGCAGTTCGTACGACGCGAAGCGCCACCCTATCCCTTGCCGTACGGGGTGTTGGGACGCCCTCCCTCAATTCTCCCCGTACCCCCTCGGCATCTCCATCCTCCTGGCTCTCCGGTGGACCGGGGGCATCAGTAGGATCGACGACTGCACGCGAAAGACGCCTACGCGAACGGGAACTCGTCGCGGTACACGGGGGCGTCGATGCCAGGACGTTTCAATCACGAAGGATGAGTGCATCGGTGAGCGTCGTCATCATCAAACGACCACCGCGGATAGTGCCCCCGGTGGTACCGGACGGCGAGGTCAGACTGGAGACGCCCCCCGAGATCCCTCGTGAGGGCGACGAGAGCATGCTGATGAACCTGCTGCCCATGATGGGCATGCTGGGTTCCGTCGGCTTCTTCTTCATGCCCAACCTGCCCCCCTACATGAGGGTGGTCGGCGGGCTGATGCTCGCCTCGACGCTGGCCATGGCCATCGCGCAGTTCGCCAAGTCCCGGCAGGGCGGCGGCGCGGGGATGGCGCAGGACCGGCGTGACTACTTCCGCTACCTGGAGCAGGTCCGCAAGGACGTGCACAAGACCGCGGAACTGCAGCGGCAGAGCCAGCTCTTCCAGCATCCGGACCCGGAGCAGCTGTGGGCGGTGGCGGCCGACGGCAAGCGGCTGTGGGAGCGGCGCCCGACCGACGCGGACTTCGCCTCCGTTCGGATCGGCCGCGGCGTCCAGCAGCTGAACACGCCGCTCGTCGCCCCCGACACGGCGCCCAAGGAGGAGCTGGAGCCGCTGACCGCGGCGGCCATGAAGGCGTTCCTCGACGCGCACGGCAGCCTGCACGACCTGCCGGTCTCCATCTCCCTGCGCGCCTTCTACCACGTGACGATCGCCGGCGACACGGACACGGTCTACGGCAACGCCCGCGCGACGCTGTCCCAGTTGGCGACGCTGCACTCGCCGGAAGACCTGATGGTCGCCGTGGTGGCGCACCCGTCCGCTGCGGCGGACTGGGACTGGATCAAGTGGCTGCCGCACAGCCAGCACCCGAAGGCCAAGGACGGGGCGGGCTCGTCCCGGCTCCTCTTCGACGACCTCGGGGAGCTGGAGGAGGCGCTGGCGGGCCAGCTGGACGACCGGCCCCGCTGGAACCGGGACGCGAACCCCGTCTACGACCAGCCGCATCTGATCGTGGTCCTCGACGGCGGCACCGTGCCACCGGACTCCGAACTCGCCAGTTCCGAGGGGCTCCAGGGCGTCACCTTCCTGGAGATCGCCCCGGGTGAGCTGGAGGAGGACCTGCGCGCGGGTCTGACGGCGTATGTGAAGCCGGAGCGGATGCAGCTGTTCGTCGGCCACGAGTCGGCGTACACCGGCAAGGCCGATGTGCTGAACCCGGAGCAGGCCGAGTCCCTGGCCCGGCAGCTGGCGCCCTTCCGGGTCGGCTCCGCGGAAGAGGGCGAACCCCTGCTGTCCAACCTGGACTTCACCGACCTCATGGGCATCGGTGACGCGGGCACGGTCGACGTCTCCCGCACCTGGCGGCCGCGCACGCTGCACGAGCGGCTTCGGGTGCCGATCGGTGTCGGCGAGAACGGCGAGCCGGTCATGCTGGACCTCAAGGAGGCCTCGCAGGAGGGTATGGGCCCGCACGGCCTGTGCGTCGGCGCGACCGGTTCCGGCAAGTCCGAGGTGCTGCGCACGCTGGTGCTCGGTCTCGCGGTCACGCACTCCTCGGAGACGCTGAACTTCATCCTCGCGGACTTCAAGGGCGGTGCGACCTTCGCCGGTATGGCGGACATGCCGCACACCGCGGCCGTGATCACCAACCTCGCGGACGATCTCACCCTCGTCGACCGCATGCGTGACTCGATCATGGGTGAGACCCAGCGCCGCCAGGAGCTGCTGCGCTCGGCCGGCAACTACGCCAACCTGCACGACTACGAGAAGGCCCGGGCCGCCGGCGCCGCCCTCGAACCGATGGCGTCGCTGGTGATCGTGCTCGACGAGTTCTCCGAACTCCTCACCGCGAAGCCGGACTTCATCGACATGTTCATCCAGATCGGCCGTATCGGCCGTTCGCTGGGTGTCCATCTGCTGCTGGCCTCGCAGCGCCTGGAGGAGGGCAAGCTGCGCGGCCTGGACACCTACCTGTCGTACCGGATCGGTCTGCGGACCTTCTCCGCCGCCGAGTCGCGTACGGCGATCGGTGTCCCGGACGCATACCACCTGCCGTCGATCCCCGGTTCCGGTTATCTGCGCTACGACACCGACACCATGGTCCGCTTCAAGGCGGCGTACGTGTCGGGGCCGTACCACGGCGAGGGCCCGTCCCGGGTGCACCGCTCGACGCAGCTGCGGCCCGCGCTGTTCACGGCGGAGCAGGTGGCGCTGCCCCCGCAGCCGGTGATCGAGGAGCCGGAGCCCGACAACCGGGTGGACGACGCGCTCGCCGACACCGTCCTCGACGTTCTCGTCGGCCGGATGGTCAACCAGGGTCCGCCCGCCCACCAGGTGTGGCTGCCCCCGCTGGAGGAGGCGCCCTCGCTGGAGCAGCTGCTCCCCCAGCTCGCCGTCTCCCCGGAGCGCGGCCTGACCGCGCCCGAGTACACGGCGCTCGGCCGGCTCAACGTGCCGGTCGGTCTGGTGGACAAGCCGTTCGAGCAGCGGCGTGACGTGCTGTACCGGGACTTCTCGGGCGGTGCGGGCCACGGTCTGTTCGTCGGCGGTCCGCAGTCCGGCAAGTCGACGCTGCTGCGTTCGCTGATCTCCTCGTTCGCGCTCACCCACACCCCGTCCGAAGTGCAGTTCTACTGCCTGGACTTCGGCGGTGGCGGCCTGATCGCGATGGAGGACCTGGCGCACGTCGGCGGGGTGGCCAACCGTCTCGACGCCGAGAAGGTGCGCCGTACGGTCAGCGAGGTCGAGGGGATCCTGAACGCGCGTGAGGAGTACTTCCGCGCGAACAACGTCGACTCGATCCAGACCTACCGGCAGCGCCGGGCCGCGGGCCAGCTGCCCGACCAGATCTGGGGTGACGTCTTCCTCGTCATCGACGGCTGGGCCACCTTCAAGACGGACTACGAGCTGCTGGAGTCCACCGTCACGGAGATCGCGACGCGCGGTCTCGGCTTCGGTGTGCACGTGATCCTGACCGCGAGCCGCTACACCGAGGTGCGGCCCGCGCTCAAGGACATGCTGCAGAACCGCATCGAGCTCAGGCTCGGTGACCCGACGGAGTCGGAGGTCGACCGCAAGGTCGCGCAGAACGTCCCCGCGAGCGTGCCGGGCCGTGGTCTGACGCAGGAGAAGCTGCACTTCATGACCGCGCTGCCCCGGGTCGACGGCTCCTCGACGACCGAGGACCTCTCCGAGGCGACGTCGATCCTCCTCCGCGGTATCAACGACAACTGGCAGGGCAACCACGCTCCGGCCGTACGGCTGCTGCCCACCATGCTGTCCTCGGACCGGCTGCCCAAGGGGTTCGAGCACCCGGACCGCGGTGTCGCCATCGGCATCGACGAGTCGTCGCTCTCGCCGGTCTTCGTCGACTTCGAGTCGGACCCGTTGTTCATCGTGTTCGGTGAGAGCGAGTCCGGTAAGTCCGCGATGCTGCGGCTGCTCGTCAAGCAGATCACCGAGCGCTACACGCCGGACCAGGCGAAGATCGTCATGGGTGACTACCGGCGTGCGCACCTGGAGGGTGTGCCCGACTCGCACCTGTCGCGGTACTGCGCGTCGGCGCCCGCCCTCACGGAGACGCTGGAGGGCCTGGCCGGTTCGATGCACCGGCGGATGCCGGGCCCGGACGTCACGCCCGAGCAGCTGCGCAACCGCTCCTGGTACAACAGCCCGGACGCGTTCGTCATCGTCGACGACTACGACCTGGTGGCGACCGGCGTGAACCCGCTGGCCCCGCTCCTGGAGTACCTGCCGTTCGCCCGTGACGTCGGTCTGCGCATCATCATCGCGCGCTCCTCGGGCGGTGCGAGCCGGTCGCTGTACGAGCCCGTGATGCAGCGGATGCGCGAGCTCGGCGCCCAGGGTCTGGTGCTCTCCGGCGACCGGGCGGAGGGTGCGCTGCTCGGCAACATCACCGCCTCGCAACTCCCGCCCGGGCGCGGGTACTTCCACACGCGGCGACGCGGTGGACAGCTGATCCAGACGGGCTGGCTGCCGGCCCGGTTCTGAGCGGCGACTGCTTCGGCGCAGGGGGCGGTACCCACACGGGTGCCGCCCCCCTGTGTCAGTGGTGACCGCTATGGTGACGTGCGAGAGAGAACGAGTGAAAAGACGAGCCACGGGGGGCAGTTGTGCCGTCGGACTTCATGGACTCCGATCCCAAGGTCCTCAAGACCGAGGGCTTCAACATGTACACGGTCGGCCAGGACTTCTCGAAGGCCGTGAAGGCCTTGCAGGACGGACTGACCGCGCTGGAGGGTACGGGAACCCCGCCCTGGGGTGACGACGATATCGGCGAGAAGTTCGGCGTCGCCTACACGGGCCTGCGCGACGGCATGTACCAGTCGATGGGCAGCCTGGCGGAGCGGCTGGCGGGGATGGGGATCGCCTTCACCAAGATGGGCGTGGCACACGAACAGAACGAGGCCGACCAGCTGGACCTGTGGAAGGCGACGACGGCCGAGTACGACGGCCAGGTGAAGGTTCCGCCCGGCGTAGCACAGGGCACGTTCACAAAGGCGCAGAACACCTGATCCTCATCGGATCCGCGGCAGCCGGCGGCATGGGCCGCTCCTGCGCAAGTAGGGTGAGTCGAGTTCGTCGTCACATGTCAGGAAGAGGCTCCGCAGCATGACCGAGGTACGGAACAACGAGATCGAGACTCCGGCCGAGATCAAGGCGCGCAAGGAGCGGGAGCGGGACGAGCTGTACGCCCTCGACATCTCGGGGGTCGAGTGGCACAGCGCCCCCGGCACCGAGGAGCACGAGGAGCGCGTCGAGATCGCGTACCTGCCCGAGGGCGCGGTGGCCATGCGCTCCTCCCTCGACCCCGACACCGTGCTGCGGTACACCGAGGCGGAGTGGCGGGCGTTCGTACTCGGCGCACGGGACGGGGAGTTCGACCTGGAGCCGGCTCCGCACAACGGCGGGGTGCCGGCGGAACAGGCCGACCAGTAGCCGACCCGCACCGGCCGGGACGGCCATCGCTCCGTACCGCGGGCAGCGCCGGCGCTCGGACAGCGTTGAGCAGGTGACGAGCCAGTGGTCAGTACAGCGAGAATCCGCCGCTGTGCCGCCCCTGGCTCTTCTTCCCGGACTGCGCGGACTGGTCCTCGGACCTCCTCGGCTCGGACTGCCCCGAAGGCGAAGAGGGGTCACCGCCGGTCAGCGGCTCACCATGCCTGACCTGGTCGCGCTCCTCCTCGGAGAGGGACTCCCACTGGCCGCGCAGGGAGGCCATGCCGCCGCCCAGGGCACGCGCCACCCCGGGGTCGTCCAGGGCGTCGCGGAGCGGGAGCCGGCCGGAGAGCAGCTTCTTCGCCGCGTCCTGCAGGTCCTTGCCGACGCCGTCGTTCTCGGACAGCCCCCGCAGGGCGGAGTTCAGAGAGCGAATCTGCTCCGGTTCGAGTGCCTCGTCCAGCACACCGCGCTCCGGCGAATCGCCCTGCGGGTTCGGTGAGTTCTCGGGTCGCCTGGTCATGCCGTGTCTCCTCGCTGCCCTCGTCTCTCGGACATCCGAAGTATCTCCCGTCACGTGCGGAGGATAGTCTGCGCCGGTCAACCTCTTGTTGATCTTTGTTTCGTGCACTCAAACGCATCCAGCCACGGGGTCCACCAGGCATGTCCACGCCTCCTCCGCAGTACCCGAACCAGCAGCCGTACGGGCAGCCGCAGCAGCCGTACGGATACCCGCAGCAGCCGCAGGCCCCGTACGGGTATCCGCAGCAGCCACAGCCGCCCCAGCGAGGCCCTCAACGCCCGCCGCAGGGCGGGCCGTTGCGGGTGGTGAAGGCCGTCGCCATGGTCGTCGTGCTCTTCGGCGGCGTGGGCTACTACGTCTGGGACTACAACACCAGCCCGACGGGCGGCAAGGCGAGGGCGGAGGCTTCGGCGTCCGCGTCCGCCGCGGCTCACGACCCCGAGATCGGCGACTGCGTCAAGGTCAAGGACCCCAAGGGCGAACCGGTGACGACGGTCGTCGACTGCAACTCCCCCGAGGCCGAGTACAAGTTGGGCGAGATGGTCCCTGGCGCGAACATGGAGTGCGGGTCCAGGTACGACTACGGCATCCAGTACCACCGCAGGACGAGCGGCTACACGTTGTGCTTCACCAAGGTCTGAGCTGAGCCGTGCTCCGGCGCAGGACCTGCAACGGTTTTGTGACAGCAACACCCTGAAGTTGCGGGCGGGTGAGTCCGTAAACTTTGCGAACGGCTGTACTTCTGTGTGACATCCCTTGACCGATGAGGGAGTTGTACGGCCGTGTTGTCTGACGGGGGTGCTTTCTGCTGTGTCGATGATGTTGCCGGACGAGCTCGAGTGGGTTCTCGAGATGCTCGGCTACCGCTGGCCGACGGCGGACGAGGACAAGCTCAAGGACTCGGCCAAGCTGTGGCGGAAGTTCGGCGACGACGTCATCGAACTGCACACCACGGCGAACCTGAGCGCCGGCCAGGTGGTCGCGCACAACGCCGGCGACTCGATCGACGCGTTCAGCAAGACGTACCGCAAGTTCGACAGCGGAGGCGGCGACGGCTACCTGGGCAACGCCGCCCAGGCCGCCTACCTCATCGCGAACGTGATGGAGGCCTGCGCCTACATCGTGGAGCTCGCGAAGTGGGCGGTGATCGCCCAGCTGATCGCTCTGGCCATCGAGATCGCCGCGGCCCAGGCCGCGGCGCCCTTCACCTTCGGCCTCTCCGAGGTCGGCGCACTGGGGGCCACCCAGGTCACCCGGCTGATCGTGCGCCGCCTCCTCGACGAGCTCAAAGAGGCGCTGCTCAACGCGGTCGTCGAGGCGATGAAGGAGCCCGCGATCTCGATGATCGAGGCGATCATCACCGACCTGATCCGCCAGACCGTGAACGTCGGCTTCGGCGCCCAGGAGGGCTACGACCTCGGCGCGACCGTCAAGGCCGGCGCCGACGGCGCCTGGGACGCCATCAAGCAGACCCCGCAGACCCTCGCCGAGGGCGTCCGCGACAGCCTGGGAGAGAAGGCCGGGCACCGGGCCCACCATGCCGTCGACAGCCGGATCGACGGGCACGGCGGGGGGTCCGAGGGCGGGCACGGGGACGGGGACTCGCACTCGTCCGACGGTGACGGTGACTCCAACTCGTCCGGTGGCGACGGGAGTTCGAGCTCTTCGAATGGAGACCGGGACTCCAACTCGTCGGACAGTGAGGGCGGTTCGAACTCGTCCTCCGACTCGTCCTCGTCCGGCTCCCACTCCAACGGCTCCGACTCCAACGGCTCCGACTCGTCGGGATCTGACTCCTCGACGTCGACGCGTTCGGGCCACGACGTGGGCACGAACATCGGTGGCGGGATTTCCGCCGACACCGGCGGCAACAGCATCGGCGGGCTGGATCTGGGAGCGGGGCCGGGATCCGACTCGGAGGCCGGGTCCGACTCCGGAGCACCTGGGCCGACGCTCTCCCACTCGGGTCCGACGCTGTCCGACTTCGACGATCCCTCACCGAGTGGAGCGTCGTCGGGCGGCTCGGACTCCGGGGGTGCGTCCGACGGTCCGAGTGCCTCCGGGCCGTCCCACTCCGGCGGCGGTTCCTCCGTGTCGGGCCTCGCGTCGCCGACCGTGCATTCCGTGTCGGCCTCCGCGTCGTCAGGGGGAACGTCTCCGTCGCCATCGCCGGGCGGTCACGGCGGGATCAGCACCAACATCGACAGCCTGGCCGCCACCGCCCCCACTCACACCAACGCGGCGCCCACGGCTGCTCCGACGACCAGTGACCCTTCCTCCAACGGTGCGGGCGGAGGCCGCGCGGACGGCGGCTCCGGCATACCGGCTTCGCCCCTCGCGCCTGCTGCAGCGGGAGGGGTCGGCGGCGGCTCGCAGCACGGCGCTGCGACCGGCAGCAGCACGCCGTCCGGCACGAGCCCGAGCAGCCCTGCACCCAACTCCGGTACGGCGAAGCCCACTTCGGTCACAAGCTCCGGTACGACCGCGTCGGCATCGGCGTCATCGACGACGGACGGCCGCGTCGGCGGTGGTGCGGGTCTTCGTGTCTCCGGTACGGGGGACGGGCGCATCCCCGGTGCGACGGACGGCCGCGCTCCCGGCACACCGGACGGGCGGACACCGACCCAGCGCACCCCCGGAGGCACGACGCCGGGGGACGGTACGACACCGAGGAATACGTCCGGCACCACGCCGAGGGACGGCACCACGCCTCGCAACACCACTGACACCAGGCCGGGCGACGGCACCACGCCCCGCACCACCCCCGGCACCAGGCCGGGCGACGGCACCACGCCCCGCACCACCCCCGGCACCAGGCCGGGCGACGGCACCACGCCCCGCACCACCCCGGACCCGACCGGCAGCACCCGTACCAACACCCCGGACCCGACCGGCAGCACCCGTACCAACACCCCGGACCCGACCGGCAGCACTCGCGCCAACACCCCGGGCCAGAACTCGAACACGAGCGCCGCGAATCAGAACCCGGCCCAGTCGTCGTCCCCCAGGACCACCTCGCCCTCCAGCAGCACCTCCACGACGACGCCCTCCACCTCGACCGGCTCCGGTTCGGATCGCACCTCGGCGCCGGGCAACGGCACGTCGGACTCGTCGACGCCGAGTGGCCGTACCTCCGACTCATCGAGTCGGCCCGGCCCCGCCAACGCCCCGGGCACTCAGGACGGCGCGTCCGGTGCCTCCGGCTCCCAGAACCGGCAGGGCACCGGTACCGACCCCACGCCCAACAGGCCGCCGCAGCAGCCTGCGGGCAGCCCGTCCGGCTCCCTGCCGCAGCCGGCCGCTCAGCCCAACAACCCGCAACCACAGCACCAGCAGCTGGTGACGCCGGTCCCGGTCCACACCGTCGTACGCACCCCGAGTGCCCCGGCGGCGCCCTCGCACACGGGCCCCGCCACGCCACCGGCACCGGGCTCGCCCCAGGCCGCCCCCGGCAGCCCCGACCACCAGCAGCATCCGCAGCAGGACAGCCTGGAGGACATCCGCACCGACCTGGACCACCACCCCGGAGGCCTGACGGAGCCCGACCCCGCCGATCAGCAGGCGCTGGTCGACGCGGTGCCGCACAACGAGGACGGCACCCCGCAGCGCTTTCCCGACCCCTTCGGCTCCTGGTCACAGCTCCAGAACGACGGTGGCAACACCGTCCCCGGACGCAGCAACAACTGCGCCGACTGCTCCCGCTCCTTCCTGGAGACCTGGTACGGCAACCCCCAGGTCTCGGCCCCGCGGACCCTGGACACCGACGAGCACGGCAAGCCGGACTACTGGTCCCCCGAGGACAACGCGAACGACAACCAGATCCGCTGGGCGGGCGCCCCCCACACCTACGCGGGCCGGGGCGACGACCCTCACACGCCCGCCCGTATCGCCTGGGACCTCCAGCAGGCCGGACACGGCGCCGCGGCCATCGTCCAGGTCGGCTGGCCCAACAACGGAGGCGGCCACGCCTTCAACGCCGTCAACCACCACGGCAACATCATCTGGATCGACACCCAGACCGGCGACGTCAGCCACAACCCGCTCCACATCGCCAACGCTGAACACGTCTGGCACATCCCCCTGGACGCCGACGGCAACCCGCTCCACCCCGCGGTGCCCGAGGCCAAGGACTCCGGGGACCAGAACGACGACGCGCAGACCCAGAGCGACGGCGAAGCCCAGTCGGAGAACTCCGAGCACAACGACGGACAGCCGGACGACGCCCAGCCCCAGACCCAGACGTCTCAGAACGACGCCTCGGGCGACGCTCCGAAGCAGGTCGACGGCCCTACGCAGCAGCCCTCCACCACCGACCCGAACACGACGAAGGACGAGCCCGGAGACGAGAACGGCCGACCGCAGAGCGAGACCGACAACCCGTCCGAACCGGACCGCGCCCCTGATGGCCGGGAGAGCTCCCAAAACGCCCACGACGGCCGCCAGTCATCCCCGGCCGACGGCAACACCGATCCGCGTCAGGAGCAGTCGCCCGACAGTCCCACGGAACACAAGCGCCCGTCCCCGGACGAGGCGCCCCGCCCCGACGAGCAGGACCGCACCTCCGGCAAGGAGTCCGAGCAGCCGACTCCGAGGGCGGAGACGGACACCCGGGACGACCCCACGAGTCACCGGGACACACATCAGCGGAGTTCCACGCCCTCGGACCCGCGTGCGGCCGACCCGCAGCACCGGCACACCACGGACCCGCACACCCCGGATCCCCGTACCTCGGACCCACGTACGCACGATCCACGTACGCCCGATCCCCGCGTCTCGGACCTGAGAACGACCGATCCGCGGACGTCGGAGCCGCATCGGGACGCCCCCGAGCAGAAGCATCCGGAGAGCAACGACCACCCCGACGGTCAGCGCCCGGACACCGAGCCGGGGCCGGACCAGTCGCACTCCGATCACCCCGATCACCCCAATCACGGCGATCACAGCGATCACGGCGATCACGGCGATCACGGCGATCACGGCGATCACGGCGATCACGGCGAGGATCCGCGGTCGGAGACGTCGGACCGGCCCGCGCCCCCGGACCGGGCCCACCCCGAGAGCTCCGCCCCGTCGGCGGCCGACGACCACCGTGACCGCCCCGGCAAGATGACCAAGGACTCCGCGGTCCCCGCCCACGAGAGCCTGCCGGACGGCAGGAACTCCGATGCGTCCCACTACGTCAAGGACTCGGTCAACGGGAAGAAGCCGCTGTACGGCGACATCGCCGCCGAGCAGTCGGCGCAGCCGCCCAGGCCTGTGCACCCGGAACACCCGTCCGGTCCGGCGGAGCCCGCGGGCGACGGTTCGAGCGACCCGGACCAGCGCAGGCAGCGTGATCTGGACGTACTCGCGCGGGCCAATTCGAACGACCCGAAGGACAGGGCCTGGTTCGAGAAGTACTACCACCCGAGGAGCGGCTACCGCCGGAGCGTGACCGCACCCGCCGAGGACGGCCGTCCCGTCCCCCAGCTGCATCCCACGAACGATGCGAACGCTCCCTGGATGCTGGCCAAGGACGCACCGGAGGCCGATCCGGAGTCCTACATCGACGAGGGTGCGGATTCGGGTGAGCGGCACACGGAGATCTCCGACGAGAACCTGAAGCGGCTCGACCAGGCCGCCAAGGAACGTCAGGACGCGATCGACGCCGACGACCAGCCGCACAAGGACCGCAAGGCGGCCAAGGACGCCTATGAAGCGAACAAGACGCCGGAGAATTTGAAGAAATTCGAGGAAGCCGACGCGAGGCACAGTCCTCTGCACGGGAAGATGACGCGGGCCAGTGAGGATTACGGCGAGGCTGTCGCCGAATTCCATGTGATGCCTCAGCATTTCGAGACGTACGACCGCGTCGACGACCGGGCCATGGGCAACAACCGGTTCGACCAGATCTGGATGGACCCCAGCACCGACCCACCCCAGTACGTCGTCGTGGAGGCCAAGGGCTCGCTGGAGGCCGGTCTCGGCGACCGGCGGGGGCTCGCGCCTGAGGCCGGCTCCGACCAGCCCGTCTCGCCGGGCGAGTCCGGCCAGGACCAGGGTGACGGCGCGCAGAACGACGACCAGGACGGCCAGGACAGCCAGGACGCACCGAGTCCTGGTGTGCCGAGGGTCCGGCAGGGCACTCGCACGTACTTCGAGACGATTCTTCATGAGATGGAGGCGCGCTCACGCCGGAACGAGCGGACCGCGACGACCGACGCCGAACTGGAAGCCGCCCAGGTGGAGCGGAAACTGGCAGGCGACCTCAGGAAGGCGCTGGAAGCGAACCCGTCGCGGGTCAAGTACATACTCGTCAAGGGCAACTCCTCCGGGGGCGAGCACCAGGGCTACGAGATGAAGCAGTTCGACATCAGAACGGAAGCAGAGAAGGAGCGCGATGCAGATTCCGCGACATGAGTTCCCGACGCGAAATTCCGCGAGGATCCTCGCAACCCACACCAAGGACTTCTGGGAAGACGTCGACGGGCTGCAGAACGAACCCTCGTGGTTCTCGAACGTCCTGGCCACCGCCATCGAGCTCTTCGGTGAGCACTGTGTCCTGGACCCGGAGTCCGACAAGCTGGAGACCTGGGAAGCCTGCGTCACCGCCATGCAGGTCGGCTCCGCCCTCTTCGCGTCGGCGCAGGCCACGACCGGGACCATCGAGTGCCGTATCGGTCACAAGATGCACACCGTCCGGGCCGGCGCGCTGCCCCGTGCTCACGCCGGCAACTGGCTCAAGGCGTTCTGGTTGGCCTGTGTCTGCCGCGAGAAGAAGCGGATGACCGAGCTGTGCCAGTTTCCCGCCTCACGTCTTCGGCAGGCCGACGGGGTTCTCGACGAGTACATCTACGACTGGGTGGAAGCGCTCCAGGCCTATTGGCTCAAGCGCCCGGAGTTCGGCGACAAGCTGGTGGCCGCGGTGGACGGGACGGACCCCGCCGCCCTGCGACACGCGCCGCGTGACGGCGTACTGAAGATCATGTATCCGCCGATGAACCTCCTGACCCAGCTGGCGCGCGGTGACCAGGAGAAGTTCAACAACGAGCTGGCCAAGGCCGTGGAGTGGCACAAGGAGTACTGGACCCGCGACGAGGACCGCGCACTGACCGCCGAGGGCCTCGTGGCTCTGGGCCCGCTGGCCGTGTCCTGCCTCGCCGTCCAGGCCGGCTTCACCATCACCGTCGAGTCCGAGTACCTGCCCAAGCATCTCCTCGAAGGTGCCTGGGTCAACGAGTTCCCCACGTAACCAACCAGGCCGACCGACCAGCACCAGAGAGGAAGCGCATGGCTCCCGACACGCCCGCCCCAACACCCCAAGCTCCGCCCACCACCCCGGACCAGGCCGTCGAGATCGTCCTCAGCCGCTACGCCCAGCCCAGACTCCCCGACGGCACCCCCGCCGAGCTCCACGTCCACGAGTTCGACATCGGCTACCTGGTGTACGCGGTCTTCCCGCCCCCCGCCGAGACTGCCGGCCCGCCCCGCCCCGCCCCGCCCGGCGGAGCCAAGATCGTGGTGTCGAAGGAGACCGGTGAGACCGTGACCGTCCCCAACTTCCCGACCGAGCAGGCGATCGCGCTCTACCGCAAGAACGTCGAGCGCGAAGCCTGACGTCCACCCGTAACTCCGGCACACGCGAGGACCCACACCGATGACCGCCCCGACCACCGGCTACGCACCCCATCCCTACATAGGCGGCCGCACAGCCGTGCTGCGCGCACTCGCCGCCTGGCGGACGGAGCAGCCCGGTGCGCCCCGCGTCATCGTTCTCACCGGCAATCCGGGCAGCGGGCGTTCACACCTGCTCACCGGCTTCCTGATGCTGTGCGATCCGGAGTTCCGTGGACGGCTGCCGCTGGCGGACCTCGACCCGTCGACCGTACCGCCCGAGCTGCCCGCCCCCGCGGTGCCGAGCGCGGCGGGGCTGACCGCGGCGCAGCTCGGCCGGCTGATCGCGGAGCACTACGGGCTTCGGCCCACCCGCGTCGAAGAGGTGTACGGCGCCCTGGGCGCCCTCGGCCGGACCGAGACCGTCGTCGTGCCCGACGTCGACCGGGCGGGTCCGGTGCGTACGACAGGCGAGCCGACCCGCGTGGTACGGGAAGTACTCAAGCCCCTCGCCGCCACCGCCAACATCCGGCTGCTCGCGGACGTGCCCCGTGACCTCACCACCGAACTCGTCTCTGCACTCCCGCCCGGCACCGCGCAGGTCATCGACCTGGACGACCCGCAGTGGGCCGACCCGCACAGCCTGGTGCTGCAGGCCGACGCGCTGCTCAGCCCGGAGTCCGGTGCACCGGAGCTGCCCTTCACCGCGGATCCCTCGATCCGGCGCGCCCTCGCGGAGGCGATCGGACGCCGGGCCGGCACCAGCCCGCTCACCGTGCAGCTCGCCGTACAGAGCATCCTGACGAGTCCGGGCACCGCCGCCCCGCACGACGAGACCCTTCTGCCCTCGTCCCTCGGCCAGGCACTCGACCTGCACGCCCGCCGCCTCGGAGCGGATCCGCAGACCCTGCGTCACCTCCTGACGCCGCTGGCCCTCGGGGAGGGCGACGGTCTGCCCATCGACCTCTGGATACGGCTCGTCAACGCCCTTGCCGGCGAGGACATGAGCGGCGCCCTCGCGAACAGCGGCGAACTGGCCGGGCCGTTCGTCGAGTCACTCCGGCGGGACGGGGACGGCAGCGCGCGTACGCTGCTACGGCTGCTGCACCCGGCCATCGGCGACGAGATCCGCGCCGGGCTGCCGAACGTCCGCGCGGCCCAGGCCCAGATCGCGATGACTCTGCTGGAGGCAGTGCCGGACCAGGACTGGGGCAAGGCCGACGCGTACGTACGCGACCACATCGCGGGCCACACGCTGGAAGCGGGCCTGCTGCCCCAACTCCTGACGGATCCAGGGTTGTTCGTGCACGCCGACCCCGTACCGCTGCGGACCGCCGTCGAGGCCGTACCGGCAGGGGAACTCGGCGCACCGGCCCGTACATATCTGCGCACGGCCCCTTTGCTGACCCGCACCCAGGCCCCCACGACACTGCGCGCCGCCCTGCTGGAGACCGCGTTCGTGGAGGACGGCCTCCCCGAGTACGCCGACGCCATCCACGGCCGGCTCGGCCTCGACCTGCCCTGGCGCACCCTGTGGAGCGTGTCCGTACCCGGCATCAGCGCGGTGGCCGTCGGCAGCCTGCCCCGTCCGGAAGGACCGGCCGATCCCGTCGCCGTGCTCGGCGTCCCGGCGGGCACGCTCGTCCACGCCCTCGCAGGGCCGGACGACCTGGGCGACATCGACCCCGGGCAGGTCCTGCGCCTCACCGAGGAGGAGCGGGCCGCCGCTCCGCTGGGGCTGAGCCGCGGCGCTGACCACGTGCGCGTCTGGGACCGGGCGACGGAGGACATCGTGGCCGCACTGGTCTCCGACACCCCCGTCATCGCGGCCGCCCTCTCCCCGGACGGCATCCTCGTCGTGGCAACCGAGCGCGGGGCGAAGGCCCTCCGCATCCCCGGACGACCTCTCGGCCGAGCGCGGTCCGTCTGACCGCCACACCGAGGACGCCGAGGACACCCGCGAAGAGACGACACCCTTCACGCAGCCCGCTCCGGCTCCGCCGTCCCCCTCCTGATCTCACTGATAACTTGCTGCTTCTGCCAGTTACCTCCATTGAGTCCACGGGGAATCATGAGCCAGCCGCCGTTCCAACCGCCGCAGCCTCCACAGCCTCCACAGGCACCGCAGAACTACCCGAACCCGTACAACCAGCCCGCCCCACCGCCGCAGCAGCCGGGGTTCGGACCGCCGTCTCCCCTTGCACAGCCGCCGATGCAGGCCGGGCCGGCACCCTTCCCAGGGCAGCCACCAATGCAGCCGGCGTACCCGATGCAGCCGGGACCGCCCTTCCAGGCGCCTCCCTTCGGGCAGCGGCCGAACGCAGGCGGTAATGCCGTCGGCGCGGTGTTTCTCGGGTGGTTGGTCTCCTTCGTCGTCTCGGTGCTCTACACGGGTCTCGTCTTCGCCACGTACAAGCAGATCACGACCACCACCGCGTCCAACACCCTCTACCTGGCACACGCACTCCTCAACGGAGCCGTCGTCGGCGCCCTGATCGGCAAGGTGGGCCGCGACAGCAACGGCGCCCGGATCGGTGGAGCCGTCATCGCCGCGCTCGGCGCGTTCTTCGGCTACGCCAACGCCCTTCCGCTCATCCTCGCCAAGGAACAGTCGTTCATGGCGCTCAAGAACCTGCTGGAATACGAACCCTTCTTCCCGGCCAAGGCCTGGTGGCACAGCGAAGCCACCGGCGGAGTCGACTGGTTCTCCGTACTCGGCCTCGTACTCGCTGCTGCCGCCGCCTGGGGCGTCGCCTACCTTGTCGGCAACAAGCGCCGTCCGGCGTGACTTGTACGCTGCTGTGCCGCCCTGCCTCAGCGGAAGGCGGGGCCGTCACCACGACGCGCCGTCGCTACGGCGATGAGCGCCCTCGTACTGTTCGGCGGTACAGCGGTGACCGCCGGCCTCGGGGACGGAATGCCGCTGCACCCCACCCTTCGATCGCACAGCCTGCCGCCCAGCAACTCGCTGCCCCGTACCGGGTGTACGAACCGGATACCTCCGGTGGGCAGGACTGCACGGGGCTGGCGCTGGTGTACGACCCCGCGGCCGTGCCTCAGCGCTGAGCCGACCGCTTTCCGCCGACCGAACCGTGCACGGGGGCGTCCCGTTCGGCACGTTCGCGTTCGAGTTCGGCCTGCTGCCGTGCGTCCCAGTCCGCGAACTGGCCCTTGGACTGCTGGCGTTCGACGTACGTCTGGTCCTCGGCCGCCCGGCGCATCTCGTGGAGCCTCTGGTAGACGGCTTCGGTGTAACGCGGGTCCTGGAAGGCGTCCTTGACATCGGCCCGCCCGCTCAGCACCTCACTCGCCATCTCACGCAAGGCCG
Source organism: Streptomyces guryensis (assembly GCF_021261325.1). GTDB lineage: Bacteria > Actinomycetota > Actinomycetes > Streptomycetales > Streptomycetaceae > Streptomyces > Streptomyces guryensis. The sequence goes on from NZ_JAJSBI010000045.1 coordinate 30,564, forward strand.
GGTCGAGCGAGGTCGCGCCGGCGATGGTGCGCAGGGAGCGGCGCAGCCGCAGGGCCTGCTCGGGGTCCTGGGCGATCCCCATGAGTTCCTCGTCCTGGATCTCCCGGTCCGCGGTCATGGGTGCGGCCGTCCTTCCTGTCGTGTCCTGTCGTGTGCCACCGGTGAGGGACGTCACCCGAACTCGCTCCGAGCCCAATCCTGCGCGCCCCCGGAGGCGTGCGCAGAGCCGGAGCGCGCCGTCGAGTGGGATGCCGCGGTCCTGTTGGAGGACGCCTGCGTCGTGTGGGAGGAGCCCGAGCCCGCCTCGGAGGAGCTGTCCGCCGCCCCGTCGGACGACTCTCCGGCGTTGCCTCCGTTTCCGGAGAGCGTGTCGACGCCGTGCTGTACGCGGTTCCCGACCGCCCCGGTGACCTTCTCCGTCGCCTGGTCGACGGCGTTGTCCACGTGGCCCTGCACGTCCGTGTAGCCCGCCAGGGTCGACCCTTCGCCGCCCTTGACCTCGTTCTTGAGGCCGTCCAGGTACTCGCCGCCCGCCTTCTCGGCGATGTCCGTCGTCTCTCCGAGGTCGATGCCGGACCGCTCGTCGAAGTGGGCCTCGATGCTCTGCTGGGCGACGTTCTGCGCCATTCCGACGGCGGCTTCCTTGGCCTTCTCCTTGGCCGCGTCCACCACCTTCTCCTGGACGAACTGCTTCGCCTCTTCCTTGATCTTGTCCTTGGCGAACTGCTTGACCTTCTCCTTGGTGATCTTCTCGAGCTGCTCCTTGGCGATCTTCTTCAGGGCGTCCATGGTGGCGTGCTCCATGGCCTTGGTGATCGCCTGCATGACCTCCGTCCTGAGCTTGTTGAGCAGCTCCCGGACGATCACCCGCGCGGCCTGGGTCGCACCCAGCGCGCCGACCTCGGACAGTCCGAAGGTGAAGGGCGCGGACGCCTGCGCCGCGATGATCTCCACGGCCAGGGCGATGAGTTGCGCGATCACGGCCAACTTCGCCGTGAGGACCGCGATCGCGGCCGCGTCGAAGGCGAGGGCGATCACTTCGCACGCGTCCTTCGCGTCCGGGATGTACCTGTCCTGGCCGTTCGTGCCGGTGTAGGCGCCCCAGCCCTTGGTGAATTCGTCGACGGCCGTACCGGCGTTGCTCGCGAGGATGGTGCGGGCGAATCCTTCGCCCTCCGTCTGGATCGTTTCGAGATCCTTGCCGAAAGCCCGCCAGGCCTCGGCGACGTCGTGCAGTGCTTGTTCGTCGGCCTCGGGCCAGCTGTAGCCGAGCAGATCGAGCACCCAGACAAGTTCGCTGGGCAGTGTGAGCGACATGCCAATATCCCCGAATTTAATTAGAGTTGGCCCGAGATCCCGTCCATCAGAACATAGTTCGACGATTCCGATTCGTCGTAGTTATGCGCCATGTCCTGCAGGTTGTGCCCGATCTTCTCCAGCCGCTTCCCCAGGCTGTCCATCGATGTGAAGATTCCGTCGCGAACCGGCGTGTAGACCTGCCCGAAAATGTCCCCGAAATCCGCATCGGCCCATGGCTCTCCAAGCCCTTCGAGGGTGTCCTGGAGACGCTTGGATGCCTTGGTGAAATCGCCCCCGAGCTCAGCGAAGTTCACCCCCTGCTTGCGGAGCACTCCACTGTCCACGTCAAAGGCTTCGAACGCCATTACTCTCCCCCGAGCTTCACTTGGCGCAGTTCATATAGGACGACAGACGGATACCTTAGACTCCTCGCGCACGACCCAGCAAACCGTCAGTCAAGATCGTCAAGTTTCCCCGGGGGACGACCAACAGTGGTGACAACACAGTCGAGTTACGGCAGCGCAGGCAGCCTTTGGGTGGGCAGACTCGTCGGTCTGGGGCTGCTCCTCGTGGCCGCGGCCGTCGCCGTGGTCACCATTCCGGAACTGCGCAGCGAACTTGCAGGCGACGGCACCAAGGGAACCCTCACGGTTTCTTCATGCGAAACACACACGAGGACCCACTACGGCACGCACAGGCGTACGACACAGCTTGAGTTCAGCTGCACCGGTAACTGGACCGCAGAGAACGGCAAGTCCAGTTACCAAGACGTCGCGGTGAACACGTCATCGCGTTTCGAGACCGGCGCGAAAATCCCTGTCGTACAAGCGGACGACACCTTCGAACTGCCCGAGGACCGGGCCCCAGGAAAAGACGCCGCGATTCTCGCGCTCTGCCTCTCACTGATGGCTTTCGGCATCTTCTGCCTTCTCACCGGATTCGGCGCCCGCAACGGCCCCGCCCTCTCGGACTCCTGGCAGCGCCTGCCGGCGACAAAGGTCACCGGCCCCGTCCTCGGTGGCGTATTCGGCCTGGGCGCCCTGGCGGCACTCGTCTGCGCACTCGCCCTGTAACAGCCGCCCGTATCCCCCCTGAGGAACCCCCAATGACACAAGTACAAGGGAACGCCGCGCCGAACGCCGCCGCAGCGGGAGACCGGGCGAGCCGTGGCCGTCTCATCGGCGCAGGACTGATCCTCGTGGGACTCGTCCTCCTGGCCCTCGGCGCCTACCTGGGCCCCTACACCTACGCCACGTCCACACCGGGCAGGCTCACCGTCCAGACCTGCACCGTCGAGTACAAGTACCGCAGTTCGTCGAGCAGTTCGAGTTCGCGGAAGAAGACCAGGACCAGGTGGTGCTACGGCACCTTCACCTCCGACGACGGCACCGTCAAGGACCTCAACGCCGAGCTCAGGAGCGACGCCCTGTACACGCGGGGCCACGTCATGAAGGCCCGTCAGACCAGCGACACCTCCTACCTCCAGGACCACGGCTGGGCCCGCGCCATCGCCGTCGGCTGTGCGTGGGGGTTCGGCGCCCTGATCGCCCTGGCCGTCGGACTCTTCTGCGCCATCACCGGCTTCCCCTACGGACAGGGGGAGAGCCGGCGCCTGTTCCGCGCCACCCTGGTGACGGTCGGGGTGGGCGTACTCGGCCTGGTGGTCAGCCTGTTGGTGGTGTTCTTCACGTGACGTGGGGCCCGGCGCCTGTCGTCATGCGGGGAGACTGGCGGTGCCGGGCCGTTCGTCGATCGGCTGAAGTCCACTCCTTGATGGCCTACGGAGTGGTACTACGCGCTCAACCTCTTCCAGTACCGGCTGACCGGCTACGTCCACGACGGCGAGGCCACCTACCGGGTCGAGGGCCAGAAGCGCTGGGGCTCGACACCCGAGAGCGGTGGACGTGCCGGAGGGTGAGCAGTTCGGCGACGGCCTCCAGCCAGCGGGCGGTCTCCTCCTCCCCGTCGATCCCGTCGGCGGCGGTGGCCGCGGACTCCAGCCACGCACGCACTATGGCCACCGCTTGCTCGCCCGGCACCGGCTCGCGCAGCTCGGCCGCGTACCGGACACCCCCGCTGCGTACCACCTTGGCGAGGAAGGCCACCGCCCGCGGCTGGATGCCGAGCCGGTCCAGCAGAACGGCGGCGCCCACCGCGCCGTCGCCGAAGAGGGCGGTGCGGTCCGGTCCGGCAAAGGAGAGGCCGTACCGCAGCATCGCCGGGATGTCCGACTGCGCCAGCTCGTCGTCGGTCCGGCCGGGGGGCGACGTCTGCGGCGCGGAGGTCATGGCTTCCTCACGGTGACGGTGTAGGTGTGGATGGTGGCTCGGTACTTCTTGTCGGGGGTGGGGCTGCCGCTTGGGACAGGAGACGGGGTGACGGGACCGCCGGCATCGCCGCCGCCGGCGCAGGCACCGCGCGGACACTGGATGAGCCGGATCCTCGTCGTGCCCGGACCGACGGCCGTGAAGCCGAAGAAGTCCGTTCCACTTCCACCGCCGACGGCGTCGTCGTCGGCCTTGATCTCCTCCTGTTTGCCCGTCCTCCGGACGACGTCAGCGTCGGGCTTCGGCGATGTCAGGTACCACCACTCCCCCGTCGCGGTGTCGACCGGAACGGACAGCCTGAACTCCTCCCCCGCATCCACCTGTATGTGCTTCTCACCCAGCTCGTAGGTGTCCGGCCCGGTGCTGCCGCAGCCCGCGAGCACGGTCATCAGCAGGGCGGGAAGGGCGAGTCGGCGCAGGGCGCTGCTCATGACGCTCACTTGGCGGTCGGCTATCGGTCGGCGGGCAGGTGGACGGCGTACGCGTCGGGCATGCGGGAGTCGGAGGCCTTGTCCATGTGGCCGTTGACGAAGTCGTCCTCGCCGACCCAGGTCGTTTGGCCCCACGGGTTGTAGATCTGCAGCATGTCGCCCTCCTGGCCGATGATCATCATCTGGTGTCCGACCCGGCCGCCGTCCTTCTCGTGCCCCTCCACTTCGAAGGGGACGGGTTTGCCCTCGGCAACGGACTTCTCGATGTCCGGCAGCACGTCACGGCGCTCGTCCGCACCGCGAACCTGCTGGTACTCGTACTTGCTGCCGGTGTGGGGGCTGATCTCGTCGTTGGCGATCTCGTTCTGCCCGTCGCTGTCCATTCCGTCCGGAACGTCGGACCACCAGTGCAGGTAGTCGCCGTCGCCCTCCTCGTTCAGGCGCAGTTGTTCGTCGTGGAGACGGTGGCGGAAGGCGTCGGGGTCGTTCTCCTGCCCGGACGGCCCGCCGGTCAACTCCAGCGCGTAGAGGGGATCGACCATGGCGCGGGCGGTCACGGTGCTCGACGGCACACAGGTGTTGCCCTCCTGGGACCACTTCTGGTCGCCGAACCACTGGTAGTCGGTGTTCCGGTTCGACCCGTCCGGATTGAGCCCCTCGTCCCCCTTGCTGTCACCGGCCGTGACGATCGGGCTGAGGTGCTGCTGAAGCCAGTACGGGTCCTTGCCGTGGATCGTGTCGCGGAACTGGCCGACCTGGTCCACGTCGTAGCCCGCCGCCAGCGCCTTGACCAGATACGCCCGCTCCTGCGGCGTCTTGGCATCCGCGAGCATCCGCTCGAATCGGGCCTCGTCCTGCGCGTTCATCTTCTCCATGAAACGGCCGGAACGCTCGAGGTCGTCGGCGGTGAGGAGTTCGTTCTCCTCCTGCGGGCCCCCGAACACGCCGACGTCGGCGAGGACGAGGCGGTCGGCGGCGGACATGTTGTCGGTGTGCATGTGCCCGGCACGGGCCTCGGCCGCGTACTTGTTCAGCTCCCGCGCCGCCGCCCGGGCCGCGTCGTCCGCCTCCTGCGCAGCGGCGTAGAGGTAGTTGGCCCCCGTTCCCGCGATGTCCTGGGCCCGCTTGCGGTCGGCTTCCTCGTCGTCCGTCTCGACCATGTCGTCGAAGAAGCCGTCCTCGCCACCGAGCATCGTGCGGGCCTTCCGCAGCTGCTCGCGGCCGTCGCCGTCCTTGGACTGGGCGGAGGTGAGTGCGTCACAGAGGTCGTAGAGGGCCTTGGACGCCTTACGGAACGCCTCGGCCATCTGCTCGGAGGAACGGCCGGCCGCCGTCACCACCTCGGCCGCCTTGGCTCCGGTGCTGCCCACCCACACCGACGGAAGCCCTGCCGCGGCGACCTTCTCGACCCGTTGCTGTACGTCCGCGCCATCGTCGGCCTGGCTCTTGTAGCGCTGGGCGATGGCGTCCAGGGTGCTCGGGGAACCGACCGGCGCTGAGACACCGAGGAGCTTGCCGATGGCCGCCAGGACCTCGTTCTTGCCTTTCTTTGCGGTCGGTGGTGGATTCGCCTGCGTCGGCCATGTGGTGAGAGCCCCGTTGTCCTTGCTCAGGTGTCTTGCTCAGGTGTCAGGTGTCAGGTGTCAGGTGTCAGGTGTCAGGTGGAAGCACACACGCCGGCCGGGTGCGCACGGTCGCCGGTGTGTCGAGCTATGTGGCGGGTGCCGGTCCGTCAGTCGAAGTCGGCGAGGCTCGGAGGAGGCGTGCCCGGGGTAAGGCCAGTGGTCGTCCCCGGGTGGGCAGCGGCCGGTGCGGGCATGGTTGTCAGGCCGACGCCCGCACCCGCGGAGTGCAGCGCGAGGATGGTTTCATGGTCGGCGCTCTCGTACTTCCGCTGGGAGATGCCGACCTTGTCCGCGAACTCGTGCAGCGCGGCTTCCAAGGTCTTCGCCTCGGACTGCCAGGCGGCTGCGAAGTTGTCGTAGGCGGGGCCGGAGTCGCTGTGCGGGCTGAACGGGTCGGGCTTCGGCCAGTTTCCCGCTGGATCGCCACGGCGCGCGGCGGCGAGGCCGACCAATCGCGGTCTGCACCGCCGCCGCCGCGCCGGTGCCTACGAAGCGGCCGTGGGCAACGCCACGAGGGCGTAGGAATCGCCGTTGACGCTGGCGCCGACTGAGCTGACGTAGAGCACACCGTTGTGCCAGAACGGCCTCTCACTGCCGCCCATGTGCGTGTGCACCTCTTCCGGATACTCGACGACTGTCGTCATCGCGCCGTCCTTGGGGTTGAACTCCACGAGCTTCGGCTTATTCGCACCGTCGGTGACGTACGCCAACAGACGCTTGCTTCCTGTGCCCCTGAGCGGGATGTACTCAAGTGTGTTGGAAGCCGGTGCGTTCCACAGTTCCTTTCCACTGTCCAGGTCATAGGCAACCAGCGTCTTCGCTTCTCCCTTGGTGCTTCCCTGCTTGGCCGTCCCCATGAGGAGGATGTTCCCGACACCTGCGACCTGTTGCATCGGGCTTCCGTCCTCCTCCGGGAGGACGTGGTACTTGTCCGCCATCCCCTGGAACTTGCCGCGCCGCTCACCGGTCTTCTCATCGAGCGCGAACACACCCTTCGCATCTCCACTGATGACGAGAGGGGAAGTGGAAATCGCAATATCCGCTTCATCCTCGCCAAATCGCTTCGTCCACTCTGCTTTGCCGGTGGCCGGGGCCACGAGCGATACCTCGGTCCACGGCTTCCCGGTGAAAGCGTCTCCCTTGACGCACGATGTCGTACGGACCAGGTTCTTTCCGCCGGTGTATGTGCCGGTGTCGCAGTCGCTCGGCACGACCTTCTTCACGTCCCAGGCCCTGGTGCCGTCCGCTGCCTTCAGCGCCACCTGCTCCCTGTCAGTGGTGATGACGAGTGTCTCGCCCGTACGCGCCACCGCCAGCTTGGTGCCGGAATTGAACTCGTCCTTCACCTTGAAGCCCTGGTGCCACAATTCCTTGCCGGAGTTGAGGTCGTACGCCGCTACGTGGTCGCACTTGCCATGGGATCCCGCCGCGCCCGAGGCGCCATAAGCAACGACGCCGATCCCGCCATCAGAGACGGAGGGGGCGAGGCAGGCCTGGTTACCCGCGCCGGGCAACGGCGTGGCCCACAGCCTTTTGCCAGTGTCACGGTCGTAGGCCTTCACACCATCGGACAAGGTCTGAATCACAGACTTGTCGGTGAACCATGTGCCGTCCACCTCCTGCTCGCTCAAGGACCACGCCGCGTTCGTCGGCACGCTCCACAGCGGCTCAGTGGCAGAGTTCGCCAACACGTACCACGCGGCTCCTCCGGCTCCACCGAGCACGACGAGTGCGACAACGAGCAGCACGATCAGCCCGGTCTTCTTCTTCCGCGGTCGGGCAGACGGGACAGGCGCTCCGGGGTACTGCTGTGGATGGCCGTAACCCGGCTGGGGAGCCATCGGATACTGCGGGGGCACCGGCTGTTGAGGATAGCCGTAGCCGGGCTGTCCCGGTGGCGTGGCGGACGGCTGCTGCGGGTAGCCGTAACCGGGCTGTCCCGGCGGTGTCGCAGGTGGCTGTTGCGGATAGCCATACCCCTGCGGCGATTGGTAGCCCTGCTGAGGCGGCACGGGTGGCTGTTGCGGTGGAGGGGGCTGCTGCCCGTAGGGACCGGAACCCGGCACGGGGCCGTTGGCGCTCATCGGATGTTGCTCCTGACGTACTGGGCCCACGCGGTCTGGAATTCGCTCTCGTTCATGCCAACTGCCTTCTGCAGCTGCTGATCGAGGTTCGTGGGATGCCTGTAGTGGTCCACGACAAACTCGAAGAGCGCTTCCTCGCCGCCCTTCTCCGCGATGAAACGATTGGCCAGATAGCTGAGGGCGTAGTTCGCGCCGACCGAGTTGTACGCCGACGAGAAGTCCTGGCCGGGCAGTGTGCCGTCGAACTCCTCCCCTGCCATGTCAGCACGTACCTGCTGGTCACCCAGAGTCGGGTCGAACCGATAGGAGACGTAGTCGGCAAATCCCTCGACAACCCACGCCCGAATGCTCGTCTTCTCGTCCTGGCCGTAGGCACCCGGGTCCTGGGGCTGCACAAGAGCGTGCGCGATTTCATGCCGGGAGATCTCTCCGACGCCTCTGCGCCACGCGGATGAAGTGAACTGACCCGCCGACGTATCCATCTTGATGCGCGCGCCGCCGTACTCAAGCCGATCCTTGTCGCTGCTGCCGGCATTGAAGGCGGGCATGGGCACGCTTTGCCCAGCATCCCACCCCACATCAGAACCGTCGTTGTTGTACAGCTTCGAGTACGTCTTGCGGTTCGGCTCAAGTACGACGAGGAAGCCGTCAGGGGTGTTGGGGACCGACGACGCCTTCGATCCCCACAGCTCGATGTCCTTCTCGGCGCTCTGCTCGACGACGGGCGCGAAACGAGCGGCATCAGCTGCGTTCTTCTTGGCCGAGATCGTGATCGTGTGTGCCTGACGCTTGACGTACATGTCGTCGTAGAGGTCCCAAGGGGCGGGATAGTAGACCGCGTTGGCCATGGCGCTCGCGCCCGGAGATCCCCCGACCTCACTGATGCGCGGGGCGGCCGAGTCGGACTGCTTCTCGACTGTCCACCGATACCACTCGGAGACCGGTCGAACGTCAACGCCCTTGATCTGATGAACAAAGGCGACATCCAGCGCGAGTTTCACATCTGAGCCGTACTCATCCGAGCCGTCCCCGGTCTGCTGGAGGACCATGTACTTGCTCTCCGCGAAAGGAACCCTCCGCAGATTCTCGAAGATCTTGCGCTGCTTGTCCCTTGCCGTGCCAACGAACGGCTTCAGGAACTCGTCTTCGTTTCCGCTCTTCAACGCATTGGTACGGCCGTTGAGCAAGGTGTCGATCACGTCCGAGCTCAAGATCTGCTGTTTCTCGTCGCCGCCGTCCTGGGCGCCGGGCAGCGAACCCCCGCCGACAGCCTTGTACAGAGCCAGCCCGCCGACTGCGAAGACGGCCACCACAGCCAGGACCAGCAGTCCGATGACGACGCGCTTCAGCCCTTTGCCCTCACCGGAGTTGTCAGGCGGTGGCGGCGGTGGCGGATACCACCCTTGCTGCTGAACCGGGGCCCCGTACGGGCCGGCGTTCCCCGGCCCTCCTGGTGGCGTCGAATAGGACATGGGCTACCTCTCGTGCGGTCATTCGAGCGGATGAGGGGCACGATGCGGTCCGGCCACACGTGGCTGAGGCCCGAGTGGCTCACCCGGGCCTCAATGGGCGATGCGTGCAGGCTCATGGAGCGGCACCCGCATGCCCGACTTACCCTCCCCTTATGTTCAGGCAACACCCTATGACCTCGGCCAAGGCAGTCCTTACTGACTTCTATGGGGCTCCCGTGCAGAAACTGTGATCAGAAGCGACAAGGGAGGCGTCTGGCGGAGCACTCCCCTCCGGGTCGCGCACCGTGGCCTGCGCCGCGCTCCATGCCACCAACACCGCGGACGCACGCTTCCTGGTGAAGGAGGAGCATGGGGAGCCCGACCACGTCAACGAACTCCGGGGGCAGCCGGGGCGCGTGGCGAAACCTGCGGATGCTCGACGGGACGACAATGTCGGCATCGGCACGGGGTAGATACGCCCGCTGGACCACGGCCCGTACATGCGCAAGCTCGTGGAGTACTTCCGGGCGCGGAACCGATCCGCGTTCGCACAGCCGGACAGCCGGTGGTCGATGGGCTTCGAACAGGTCGGCTGAGCCCGCGCCCGTTCGAGCGTGGGCTGCAGGCCATCTCCGACTCCGGCCCTCAGCGGTAGCGGAGGACGTGCAGAGAGCGCACCCCAATATTGTCCGGTGACGTAGGGACATCACGGGCGGCGTCGATCAGCACGAGGCCCTGGGGAGTGTGGGCAGCAACGACGAGCAAGCCGACCGACTCGCGGCCCCGGCGGTCCCCGCGACGGACCCAGACCACCGCGCGAGTTCCCTCGGGCGAGGTGGCGAGTTCGGCCAGGACCGTTGCCCATTCCGTGTGGTCCGTGACGGAGACCACGGGCCCCAGTCGGCCCATCGTCTCCGGCATCCACTTCACCGGCCCCGGCTTCGGCGGGAGTTCGAGGCCCTCGGCGCCCGGCTCGGTACCACCGTCCCAGCGCGCAAGCCACCCCCATGGATCGGAGTTGGGCAACCCGAACGGTTCCCCCTCGTCCTTGGGTACGACCAGAGCGGCGTCCAGCATTGCGTCGGCTGGACGCCCGCCGGCGAGGAACGCCTTGCTGTTGCAGGCGAACAGCCAGCCGCGCGCGAGTTCGTCAGCGGGCGAGGGCTGAACCAGGGCGACTTCGCCCCTGTATGCATCCAGAAGCCAATCCTCCGCCTTCCCGATCGCCGACGCGAGATCAGGAGCCTGACGGTGCCAGACAGGCGCCCCCGGCCCGGCTTCATTGCCGCCGCCACCCGCGAAGCGGGCCAGGGTCAGTCGACGGATCCCGGTGGGCTCAAGACGCGCCAGCCGACCCGCCTGTGGATCGAGAAGCACCACCTGACCATCCTTGTTGTGTGCGTAGACCAGGTGTCCTGTCGCCTCGACACCGTAGGCTTCACGACGGATCCAGACAGCGCCACGGGTACCCGGGCCCAGCTCCTGCACCGCGGCGATCACCTCGTCCCAGCCCGCACAGGCCGACACCTCGGCGGCGGGGAAGTGCCAGTGGATCATACGGTCCCACCAGCCCGGTGCCTCATGGAACGGCAGCCACGGCAACGGCGTGGCCCTGCCGCCGTTCAAGGCGGCGTTTGCGGCCAGCAGACAGCCCCGTGCGTTGGTGCGAAGTGCCTGCGCGGCGGGATCGCGCGGCCCGGGAGCACGGTCGAAGGCCTCCAGATCCTCCCAGGGATCGTCGGTGGCAGGGTGGAACGGAAGGCTGCCGGACTTGGGGACGGCGAGCAGCGAGGTCAACATGGGGGTGACCGGGTAGCCAGGCACCGGCCGCGCACGGCAACCGAAGACCCATGACTGCGGCCTCTCGGCGACCGGGCCGGAACCGGACAGTTCTACCATTCCGCGATAGGTCCGCCGCAACCAGTCCTCAGCCTGCGATGTCGGATCGTTCATGGGCTCAGAACGGCTTCCTGGGCCGCTGCCCCGTGGCCAGCCACGTCTTCGACTGCTCAGTGGTATACGCGGAAGGAGGGAACCCCACGAACGACCCGTCCTTGAAGACTACGACCATCCGCACCATCGGCGCCTGGGTGATATCCCCGGTGTCGAGGTGCTCCTGACTGTCGAATCGCACGGCCCACGCCATGTCGTGCTCGACCGAGAGCTCCGGTTGCATCACGATGGTCGGCGGACCTTCTCCGTAAATTTCCCGCAGGTGGACACGGGCCGCCTCGACGGCTTCGTCTCTCGTCATTCTCAGGACCCGATCGCTCTTTCCACAGGACTCAATGCTTCAAGGAAACTACTTGTAGGGCATATAACGGACTTCGGTGACGTTCTTCTCAAGGCTGCCGAGCTTTCCGGTCTGCCCGTCCAGGAAAACGACTCCATTGCGGTCGTTAATCACGTTGAAGACGTGCGCGGTCCCGTCCGGTCTGGATATGTAGACGACACCGCGGGAGCCGACCCCCCGTTTGTCCATGTCATCGATGATGGAATCGTAGCTTGTGTTGTGCTGCCATTCGGCGTTCGGGTTGCCAAGCTTCTCCTGGCTCGGCCAGGCCGGCTTGTGCAGCGGTTCCGCGACAGAGTCGTGGCCGTCCAGACGCCCATCGATCGCCTCCACGTTCTTCGAGCAGTTCTGGTTGTATCCGGGTACGTTGTCCCAGTAACGGTTGCCGTTGACATCCTTGAGCCACGGATACTGATCGTCCAGGAACCTGGCCTGTGTCTCCGGATCCGTGACGTCGTAATGAATGGCCTTCGCTGAGACATGGTCCGTCGACTGGGCCAGATGCCCCCACTCATGATGCGCTTCCTTGTCCGCCGTGGTGGGATCAATGGTCCAGCCATCAGGCAGCGCGCTCCCGCTGTTAGCCGCTCCGTGCTCCGCCACGTTCTCGGCTTCGTCTTTGGCGGCGTTCTCGGCCACACCGACGACCTCGCGTTCGGCCACCGACGCCTCGGCGCTGGCGCCGTCGGTGAGCACACCGGAGGCGACGTTGGTGATGAGCTTGCCGAACGCCTCGCCCGGGTCGGAGCCCCACCCGGAGCCGACCATTGCCGAGACCATTTCGGTGGGGTGGTTGGAGGCGTGCAGGAGCCCGGCCGCCGTGGTGTTGACCTGGTCCAGCCACATCGCCGGGTGGGTCATGTTGTACGGGTCCATGGGGTTCAGGCCGCGGGCGAACTTCAGCATGTCCGCGGCCCCCTTGACGACACCGCCGACGACATGGCCAACGGCGAGCGAGGATCCGGTGGTCAGGTCCTCGCCGTCTGCCAACAGGCGAGACGTGAAACTTGGCTCCTTCGGAGCCGTGTTCGTGGCAGCCTCGACCGCCTGGGCTGCGGTTCGCGCCGCGGAGTCACGCTGCTCGCGAGCATGATGCAGATCCGAATCCGCCAGGGCCATCTCCACCCCGTAGTGATCGCCGTCGAACGTTCCCGGCTTAGTGGGGGCCGAGCCCGGGTCGAGTCCGGCGGACACCGCCAGGTCGTACGTGGCGGCCTGCGCGTTGTATGCGGCAACCTGGTTGTTGTACGCCGCCTGGGCTCGCTGGTAGGCGTCGCTGGCCTTCATGTACCTGTCGAGGCACTGCTTGGCCTGGCCCTGCGCCCAATGCACCATGTGCGCGTATGTCTCCAGCGCGTCGGCGGCCTCCTGGCAGGCGTCGGCGGCGGTCAGCCACTGCTTGGCGTGCGGAGTGAACTTCGCACGGAACGCATCCGCCGCGTCGCCCTGCCAGTGGTCGTGGTCCAGCCGCTGCAGCCCCGACCCGGTCGACTCGAACGCACCGTAGAAGTTACGTAGATGACCGGCGGCTTTGCGGATCCTCGCTGGATCTCCGTGGAGCAGTTCCTTGGGGTCGTCGGTGTCGCCCAGCTCCTTCTCCGGGATCTCCACGCCGAGGCTGTCGGCTGCGCTGTCACCCCAGCCGTCGACCTTCTTCGCCGCACCATGCAGGCCCACCATGTCCAGCCCGGCCCCAGCCACGTGCGCCGAGCCGTCGACTGTCTCGCCGACCACCTTCTTGCCCGTGTCCCAGGCCTCACCCAGCAGGTCCCCGATGCCCATCCCAGTCCCCGACTACTGGCTCTTCTGCTCAGGGCCGAACATCTCGTCCTGCGCCTGGTCGTACTCCGCGCCATATCCGGTCGCGTCCGCCAAGTGTTTCTGCACGCCCATCGGACCGTCCATCATGTCCCGGCCCTCGGCCTTCCACGTCTGCGCCGAGTGCTGGAGCGTCTCCTGCATCGACTTCTCCGAATAGTCCGCGTGCCGGAAGTCGTTGAACGAGTTGTCCGACAGCGTCTTGCCCCAGGACTGGGCCTCCACCTGCTCCTGCGTGAGGTGCGGATTGCCCATGTCCGCGTTGACCACGTCCTTGAGCGTCTTCTCCGCGTACTGCTCCTGGTCGTAGTACAGCCCGGCCGACAGCCCCAGCCGCTGCGCGATCTCGTTGCCGTCCTGTACGAGCGTGCGCACGCCCCACGACCACCGCTCGCAGAACCCGTCGAAGGCACTTCGGAGCCCGGCATTGCCCAGTTCCATGCCCGTCAACTCGACGTTCGAGAAGCCCCGGCCGACGTCGCCACTCTCGTCGATCCCCAGCGACTTCAGCTCGCCGATCGCCTCGTTGATGCCCTGCGCTGCCATCTTCAGCGCGTCCGGATCGACCTGGTAACCCTCGCTCACGCCGCCACCGCCGCCGGCGGTACGATCCCCGCCACCGGCGGCAGCAGCCCCGGCCACGGCCCGGCCACGTCCACCGCGATCCCAGCGGGGACGCCGACCGCGGGAACCGCCACATCCAGCAACCGGGCCCCGAACACCCTCATGTACGGCACTTCCGTATCTGGTCCGATGCCCCGCGCGACCAGGAACCGCCTCAGCGACTCCTCACAGGTGAAGGCATACAGCCACCTCACACCCCCGGTGTCCGCCGACCACACCGCCTCACCGCTCAGCGGCACAAGCACCAGCGCCCGCCGGAACTCATCCACCAGCGCCGCACCGTCCAACCACCCCTCGTGCGATCCGGCCAGCCGTTCCGCCAGCCCCTGCCCCGTATCGCGCATCGCTCCACTATCAGGCATCCCTCAGGCACCACCGACCGTGAAGCTATGGGCTTTGCTGGGTTGTTGCCCCGGCTTTGCTGGATTTTCGAACTTGATCCGTTCGCTGCCTCGCACCTGACGTGCCGTCAGACCCCATACCCCTGCCGTGGTGGAGGCGCTGGGCGTCAAGCGGAGACAAGGCAAGGAGTACCGTCGCCGATCACGTCGGGGCGACCTCGGGTCGTCGGCAGGCGACTATTGGGGAACCCGGTCGTCGGCACACCACACGGAAGTCAGAACCTGATCGTCACTACACCGTCAGATGTCCATCCAGATCAAGCCGGTGGATCCGGGCTGAACGGCCACTGACACACGTGTCACCGCCGTCGCGCCTCGCGTGGACAGGCAGGACTCACGGAGTGCCGCGCCCGACTTGGAAACGCCGACTCCGTGGGCATCGTCTCGCCCACGCGATGGTGTCCCGCCGAGTGGTGTAGTAGCGATCTCTGCATAGCCCCTGGTCATGGGGCGGCCATCGCGCAACTCTCCGAGTAGCGAAGCTCGTTGAGTGAGAGGTGACGCGATGGCCTTGT
>NZ_JAJSBI010000046.1 GCF_021261325.1 Streptomyces guryensis
GATCAGGACACCGACCGGACCGCCGCCGACCACGACGACCCGCTCGCCGTCGCGCACCCCGGCCCGCCCCACGTCGTGCACCGCGACCGCCGTGGGCTCGACCAGCGCGGCCCGGTCCAGGGGAACGGAGCCGGGCAGCCGTACCAGCGTCGAGGCGGGCACGGTCCAGCGCTGCTGCATCGCGCCCGGCGAGTCGATACCGATGAAGTCCAGGTGCTGGCAGATGTGCTGATGACCTTTGCGGCAGGCCGGGCACGAGCCGTCCCAGCGCAGCGGCATCACCGTCACCGCGTCGCCCGGCTGCCAGCCCTCCACGCCCGGGCCGACCCGGACGACACGGCCGGACATCTCATGCCCCAGGACGGCGGGCGCGGCCACCCGGGCATCCATGTCGCCGTGGAAGATGTGCAGGTCGGTACCGCAGATACCGACATACGCGGGGGCCAGCTCCACCTCACCGGCTCCCGGCGGCGCGCTGAGCGCGGGGGCGGTGTCCAGGGTGCGGGCGGACAGGTAGCGGGCGGCGAGTGTCATCGTGTGGTCAGGGTCCCTTCAGCGCGGACGCCGATGGTCAGCAGCAGGTTGGCGTAGGTGCGGGTGTCGGCGGTGACGACGGCCAGGGCCAGGTCGGGCGAGCGGGCGGCGTCGTAGAACTCGAAGCGGCCGAGCGTCTCGACGGCGACGGGGAGTCGGGAGCGGTATTCGGCGATGGCGGGCGGCTCCGGTTGGCCCTCGGGCGGCACCATCACGTGGGCCGCCTCGACGGGGATCGAGCTCAGCAGGACGTCCAGGACGCTGGTGACGTCCAGCAGGCCCGGTGCCAGGTTGAGGTGCACGGTCCGCGCGCGCTCGCCGACGGCCGTGCTGGCGGGATAGTGGCCGTCGGCGAGCAGCACCCGGGCGCCGTGTCCGGCACCGGCCAGCGCTGCGAGGATGCCGGGGTGCAGGAGTTCGGTCAGGAGCACGGCGTCCCCTCCTTGAGGTGGTAGAAGTCGGTCGCGGCGCCGGCGAGAACCGCCTCGGTCTCGTCGGCGGAGCAGCCGTCCAGGAGCTCCTCGACGGCGGCCGCCCAGCGGTTCCAGCCGCCGGCGAGGACGCACACGGGCCAGTCCGAGCCGAACATCAGCCGGTCCGGGCCGAAGGCGGTCAGCAGGGCGTCCCACACCGGGCGGAGGTCGGCGACCGTCCATTTCCCGTGGTCGGCCTCCGTGATCAGGCCGGACACCTTGCAGTGCACCTGGGGATGCCCGGCGAGGCGCTTCAACTGCCTTTCCCAGTCATCCAGTTCGCCGTTCCGGACGGGCGGCTTGCCCGCGTGGTCCAGCACCAGTGGCAGCTCCGGGAAGCGTTCGGCCAGCCGTATCGCCTGCGGGAACTGGTGGCTGCGGATGAGGACGTCGTAGGCGAGCCCGCGCTCGGCCACCGCACGCAACCCCCGCTCCACGGACGGCTGTTGCAGCCACTCCGGGTCCGACTCGCCCTGGACCAGGTGCCGTACGGCCCGCAGGTACCGGCCGCCGGTCCCGGACCGCAGTTCGTCGAGTACGTCCCCGGTCCCGGCCGAGGTGAGATCCGCCCAGCCGACCACCGCACCGATCAGCGGGTCCTTCTCGGCCAGGGCCAGGAGCTCGCGTGTCTCGGGTGTGGAGGTCACGCACTGCACGACGACCGTGCTGGTCAGCCGCCGCCCGGCCAGTGGCCGGGTCGCGACTGCGCGCAGGTCGTCCGGGCCGTGGTTGCGGCGGATCGGCTCGTGGCCCGGCTCATCCAGCCAGGGCTGGGGACGGTGGTCGAGATTCCACACATGATGGTGGGAATCCACGAGTCCGAGGCGGTCAGACACGGGCGGACCAGACGGGGCCGTCGGGGTAGGCGTACTCCTTGAGGGACGCCGGGTGCATCTGCGCGCTCAACCCGGGGAGTGCCGGGGCGAGGTAGTGGCCCTCGGCGATGCGGACCGGGTCGACGAAGTGTTCGTGCAGGTGGTCGACGTACTCGATGACCCGGTCCTCGGTGGTGCCGGCGACGGCGATGTAGTCGAACATCGACAGGTGCTGCACCATCTCGCACAGGCCGACGCCGCCGGCGTGCGGGCAGACCGGCACGCCGAACTTGGCGGCGAGCAGCAGGATGGCGATGTTCTCGTTGATGCCGCCGACCCGGGCGGAGTCGATCTGGACGATGTCGACCGCGCCGGCCTGGAGGAGCTGTTTGAAGACGACCCGGTTGGCGATGTGTTCGCCGGTGGCGACCTTGATGGGGCTGACGGCCTTGCGGACGGCCGCGTGGCCGAGGATGTCGTCGGGGGAGGTGGGTTCCTCGATCCAGTACGGGTCGTAGGGGGCCAGGTCCCGCATCCAGTCGATGGCGGGCTGGACGTCCCATCTCTGGTTGGCGTCGACGGCGATGCGGATGTCCGGGCCGACGGTCTCGCGGGCGACGCGCATGCGCCGTATGTCGTCTTCACGGTCCGCGCCGACCTTCAGCTTGATCTGGGTGAAGCCGTCGGCGACGGCCTCGCGGGCCAGGCGGGCCAGCTTCTCGTCGGAGTAGCCGAGCCAGCCGGGGGTCGTGGTGTAGGCGGGGTAGCCCCGGTCGAGCAGGTGGCCGATGCGCTGTGCGCGGCCGGGCTCGGCGCGGCGCAGGATCTCCAGGGCCTCCTCGGGGGTGAGCGCGTCGGAGAGCCAGCGGAAGTCGACTTGCGCGACCAGTTCCTCCGGCGTCATTTCGCCGAGGAAGCGCCAGACGGGCTTGCCGGCCCGCTTGGCGGCCAGGTCCCAGGCGGCGTTGACGACCGCGCCGGTGGCCATGTGGATGGCGCCCTTCTCCGGCCCGAGCCAGCGCAGTTGCGGGTCGTGGACGAGGGAGCGGGAGAAGACGCCGAGGTCGGCGCAGACTTCATCGACCGAGAGGCCGACCACATGGGGGGCGAGGGCCGCGATGGCGGCGGCCTGAACGTCGTTGCCGCGGCCCGTGGTGAAGGCCAGGGCGTGGCCCTCCAGTCCGTCGGAGGCGTCGGTGCGCAGGACCACGTAGGCGGCGGAGTAGTCGGGTTCGGGGTTCATCGCGTCCGACCCGTCCAGGTGCTCGGACGTCGGGAAACGCACGTCCAGTACGTCCAGGGCGGTGATGCGGGCAGAGGCCGGTGAAGCGGACGGGGCGGATGACATGGCGGCAACTCCTGTGAGGGCAGGGGCGATACGGCCCCGTGCGACGAGATGGCGGTGCGGCGGAGGGTGCCGGCGGCCGGGCATGGCCGCCCGGGTCACTCCTGGACCTTGCCGCCCGTGATGCGGGAGATGGCGAGGGCGACCAGGATGATCAGGCCGTTGAGGGCGCCGATCCACTGGGCGGGGACACCGGCCAGCGTGAGCACGTTCTGGATCATGAAGAGCAGCAGGATGCCGCAGAACGCGCCGAACATGGTGCCTTTGCCGCCGTTGAGGCTGATCCCGCCGATGACTGCGGCGGCGAAGACGGTGAAGATGTATCCGTTGCCCTGCGCGGAGGCGACCGAGGCCAGGCGTCCGGAGAGCATCAGCCCGGCGAGGGCGGCGAGCAGGCTGCCGGTGACGATGACGATCCACAGCACCCGGTCGGTGCGGATGCCGGCGGCCTTCGCGGCGTCGACGTTGCCGCCGATCGCGTACAGGGAACGGCCGAAGCTCGTCCAGCCGAGCACCACGATCGCGACGGCGAACAGGGCCAGGCAGATCCAGATCGAGGCGGGCATCCCGAACCATTCGGCGGTGCCGATGTAGAGCATGGAGGGCGGCAGCTGGAAGAACGTCTGGCCGCCGGAGATACCCGTGAGGATGCCGCGCAGGACGATCAGCATGCCGA
The DNA here is from genome assembly GCF_021261325.1 of Streptomyces guryensis. Classification (GTDB taxonomy): domain Bacteria; phylum Actinomycetota; class Actinomycetes; order Streptomycetales; family Streptomycetaceae; genus Streptomyces; species Streptomyces guryensis. The sequence goes on from NZ_JAJSBI010000046.1 coordinate 3,844, forward strand.
GCGTGACGATGAAGCCGTTGAGGCCGAAGCGGATGATCAGCAGCGAGTTGATCACGCCGACGAGCGCGCCCACCGCGAGGGTGAGGGGGATCGACCAGGCGCCGGGCAGCAGGCCCAGGCCGTGTCCGGCGCCGGCCGGGACGACCAGCCAGGCAGCGACACCGGGCGCAAGACCCATGGTGGACTCAAGCGACAGGTCCATCTTCTTGACGATCAGGATCATCGCCTGGGCGAGGACCAGCAGCGCCATCTCGGACATGGTCTGCAGGACGTTGATGAGGTTGTCGGCCTGCAGGAAGACCGGGTTGACGATCTGGCCGACGATCGCGATGACCACGATCGCGGGGACGAGCGCCAGGTCGCGCAGCCGGGCCAGCGGGATCCGCCCGCCGAGCAGCGCGGTGCGCTTGGGCTTGTCTTCCACGGCCTTGGCGGCGGCGTCCGCGAGGACGGTTTCAGGCATCGAGGTCCACTCCTTCCATCGCGGCCACGAGGTCGTGGTCGTGCCAGCCGCGGGGTATCTCGGTCGTCACTCGGCCCTGGAACATCACCAGGATCCGGTCGCACATGCGCAGGTCGTCGAGTTCGTCGGAGGCGATGAGCACTCCGGTGCCGGACTCGGCGGTCTCCTCGACCTTGCCGAGGAGGAACTCCTTGGAGCGCACGTCCACGCCCGCGGTCGGGTTGATCAGGACCAGCAGCCTGGGGTCGTCGGCCAGGGCGCGGGCCATGACGACCTTCTGCTGGTTGCCTCCGGACAGCGCGGAGACGGGCAGGTCAGGGCCGGGGGTCTTGATCGCCAGGTTCTCGATCATGCCCTCGGCGAGCCGGTCCCGGCGGGTGCGGCTGAGGAAGCCGTTCGGACCGAGCCGCTTCGGCACGGACAGCGTGGCGTTGTCGGCGATCGACATGTCGGGAACGAAGCCCTGGTGGTGCCGGTCCTGCGGGACGAACCCGGCGCCTGCGGCGAGCGCGGCGGGCACGCTGCCCGGCCGGGGCCGCCTCCCGGCGATCTCCACCTCCCCCGCCGCTGCCGCCCGCAGCCCTACGACCGTTTCGGCGACTTCGGTGCGACCGCTGCCGGCGGCCCCCGCGAGGCCGACGATCTCGCCGGCCCCGATCTGGAAGCTGACGTCGTCGTACCCGTCCCCCTGCAGCGCGCGGATGTTCAGTGCGGCGGTGGCGCCGGGGTCGAGGGCAGCGGCCCGTTCCTCGCGCCGGCCGACCGCTGCCTCGCCGGTCATGGCAGCGACGAGGTCGGCGCGGGGAAGCTCCGCGACCGGGGCGGTGACGATGTGCCGGGCGTCGCGGAACACGGTCACCATGTCGCAGATCTCGTAGACCTCCTGGAGGTGGTGGCTGATGAACAGAAAGGTGACGCCCTGGCGCTGCAGGTCGCGGATGCGGTCGAAGAGCCGGTTGATGGCCGCCCCGTCGAGCTGGGCGGTCGGCTCGTCGAGGATGATGAACCGGGCCCCGAAGGACAGCGCGCGGGCGATCTCCACGAACTGCCGCTGCTCGACGCTCAGTTCCCCGGCCGGGGTCTGCGGGTCGACGTCCACCGACCATGCCGACAGGAGCTCCTGCGCGCGGCGGCGGGTGGCCTGCCAGCTGATGAGACGGCTCGGTCCGCGGTCGTGCCGGTTCAGGAAGAGGTTCTCGGCGACGGTCAGCGTGGGGATGATCGTCGACTTCTGGTAGACGCAGGCCACGCGCCGGCGCCAGGCGTCGCGGTCGCCGAGCTTGGGGGCCGGCTCTCCGCCGAAGGCCACCGTTCCCTCGTCGGGGGCCTGAAGGCCGGTGAGGACGGACACCAGCGTCGATTTGCCGGCTCCGTTGCGGCCGACGAGCGCGTGGGTCTCGCCGGGCCTGATGGTGATCCGGGCGCCGTTCAGGGCCACCGTCGGACCGAATCGTTTGACCATGCCCGTCGCCTCGACGACGGGCGGGGCTGCGGGGGCCCGCCCGTCGTCCGCCGGGGCAGGCGCGGGGGTGACTGCTCGCTCCCCGTCGCTCATCTCAACCGCCTTGCTCTCGTGGGCCGTTGTGTTCCGGAGGAGGGATCAGCCGAGGTTGTTGCCCCACAGCGACTTGTCATCGCTCTTGACGCTGGGCACGCCGCCGTAGGTGGCGCCGTCGGCGGTGACGAGCGGGGCGGAGAGCTGGTCCTCCAGCACGCCCTCGCGGACCTGGATGATGGTGCTGTCGTGGTCGGTCTTGCCGGGCTTGAACGTCTTCCCGTCGATCGCCGCCTTCAGGTAGTACAGGGCGTACTTGGCGTAGAGATCGGCCGGCTGGGAGACGGTGGCGTCGATCTTGCCCTCAGCGATGGACTTGAGCTCCTCGGGGATGCCGTCGTTGGACACGATGAAGACGTGCTTCTTGTCCTTCGGGTCCACCAACAAGCCCTTCTGCTTGAGCACCTGGAGCGTGCCGGACAGGGCGAAGCTGGACTCCATGTAGACACCCTTGATGTCCGGGTTGGCGGTCAGGTCGGTCTGGAGCTTCTGCGCGGCGGTCGCGCCGTCCCAGTTGGTGGCCTCACCGAGCACCTTGATGCCGGGGTAGTTCTTCTTCATGCAGTCGTTGAACGCCTCAGTGCGGTCACGGCCGTTGATGGAGTCCAGGCCGCCCTCGAGCATGACGACCTTGCCCTTGCCGCCGAGCTTGGTGCCGAGGTACTGGCAGGCCTTCTCGCCGTAGGCGCGGTTGTCCGCTCGCACCACCATGAACACCTTGCCCGTGTCGGGGCGGGTGTCGACGGTGACGACGGGGATCTTCTTCGCCTCCAGCTGCGCGAGGGTGGGCGCGATGGCAGCGGTGTCCTGCGGGGCCATCGCGATGCCCTTGACGCCCTGGCTGATGAACGTCTGTGCGTTGGAGGTGAGTTTGGCGACGTCGTTCTGCGAGTTGGTGGTCTTCAGGTCCAGCCCCAGCTCCTTGGCGTACTGGGGCGTGTACTTGATGTACGAGTTCCAGAAGTCGGTGTCGGAGCGCGGGTAGTCGACGCCGACCAGCGGCTTGCCGCCCGACGACGCCGAGGTGGTGGAACCGCTGCTGCACGCACTGAGGAGAGCCAGTGCGGACAGGGCGGAGACGGCTGAACAGAGGGCGGTTCTGAGTCTCATCGATGCTTCCTCGCGCTCGTCCCTGGGCGGGAGATGTTTCGCCTCGACGACACCTGCGTATCGCCGCGCGGTAGAGATGGGATGTTTATAGACGTGCTTTCGCTGCCCTGTCCAGCCCCTCGTTTAACCTTTCGCAAAAGGCCAGGCCGAGGACACCTGAAGGCGGGAAGCGGCTACCCAAGACGGGAAGATCCATCCCATCAATTACTGAGCCTCGATGGCTCGCATGGGTCATGAGACAACGCCAGACATGCCATGTTTAATCGGTCGCAAGTCACACCAAAACTGACGCAACTCGACCATATTCACTACCTGTACGACGCTTTTCATCCCTGCGAACCCGTTGACATCTCGGGGAGACATGGTCGACCTTCATGCGTAACAAGCGCCGCTCCACATTCCCCTGCCCCCTTCTGCACCAGGGATGTTCCATGTCAAGTTCGCTCAGCAGACGCCACTTCCTGGCCGGCGCCACCTGCGTGGCCGCTGCCGCCGTCGCCGGGGGTGTGTTCGGTGCCGGCACAGCCCAGGCGGCGCCCAGCACGTACACACCGGACTGGAACTCGGTCGACCAGCACCCGCCGGCCCCGGAGTGGTTCCAGGACGCGAAGTTCGGGATCTACTTCCACTGGGGCGTCTTCAGCGTCCCCGCGTACGACAGCGAGTGGTACCCGCGCAACATGTACCAGGCGGGCAGCAACGCCAACCAGCACCACGTCGCGACCTACGGTCAGCCCTCGGCATGGCCGTACCACAACTTCATCAACGGAGCGCAGGACGTCGCAGGCAACTTCGTGAAGTTCGCGCCGAAGCTGAAGTCGGCCGGCGGGAACTTCGACCCCAACGAGTGGGCGCAGCTGTTCGTGGACGCGGGTGCCAGGTTCGCCGGCCCCGTCGCCGAGCACCATGACGGCTTCTCGATGTGGGACAGCCAGGTCAACGAGTGGAACTCGGTGAACAAGGGCCCGGGTCTGAACCTGCTGCAGCTCTTCTCCACGGCCATCCGCGCCAAGGGCCTCAAGCTGCTGGTGGCCATGCACCACGCGTACAACTTCAACGGCTACTACGAGTACGCCCCCGCCCAGACGGACCCGAGCCTGAAGAAGCTCTACGGACAGCTGGGTTCGGCCGCGGAGAACCAGCTCTGGTACGACAAGCTCAAAGAGGTCATCGACCGCGCCCAGCCCGACATCCTGTGGCAGGACTTCAAGCTGGACGCCATCGACGAGACCCAGCGCCTGAACTTCCTGTCGTACTACTACAACCAGGCCAACAGCTGGGGCCGTGAGGTCGTCGCGACCTACAAGGACGGCCTGAACAGCAAGGGCGAGGTCTTTGACTACGAGCGCGGCGGCCCCGCCGACATCACCAACCCGTACTGGCTGACCGACGACAGCATCTCAAGCTCCAGCTGGTGCTACACCCAGGGCATCGGCTACTACAGCATCCAGCAGATGCTGCACTCGTTCATCGACCGGGTCAGCAAGAACGGCAACATGCTGCTGAACATCGCGCCGATGGCCGACGGCACCATCCCCCAGGCGCAGAAGGACGTCCTGCTCGGCATCGGCGACCATCTGAAGCGCTTCGGCGAGTCGATCTACTCGACCCGCGCCTGGAGCGTGTACGGCGAGGGCCCGACGAAGATGGGCGGCGGCGCCTTCACCAATCCGACGGCCGGCACGGCGCAGGACATCCGCTTCACCCGCAACAAGAACAACAACGTCCTCTACGCCACGGTCCTGGGCTGGCCGGGCAGCTCGCTGACGATCAAGACGCTCAGCTCGGACCGGATCAACCTGTCCTCGCTGACCTCGGTGAAGCTCCTCGGCTCCACCGCCGGCACCTACATCGACCTGCCGACGCCGACCCAGAACTCCTCCGGCCTCACGGTCACCCTGCCCTCCTCCGCGCCGTACAGTGCGGGCGCCTACGTCCTGAAGCTCTCTTTCTCCGGCACCATCCCGGCCATGAGGCCGCTCGCCGGGGCCGCCGCCTTCGCGGACGTCAACTACACCGGCGACTCCGCCACGTTCGCACTCGGCGACTACACCGCGGCCGACCTGACCGCGGCGGGATTGGGCGCGCGCAGCATCTCCTCCCTGCGCCCGGCCCCCGGCTACCAGGTGATCGGCTACTCGGCAGACAACTTCACCGGAACCGCCTGGACGTTCACCGCCGACAACCCCGACCTCAGGGCCACCGGCAACAACGACCAGATCACCTCGCTGAGGGTCCAGTTCAACCCGTCGACGTACTTCCGGCTCACCAACGCCACCGACGGTCTCGCTCTGGACAGCGGCGGCAACGTCGCCTCCGGATCGAACCTCAAGCAGTGGACCTGGGACGGCAGCCCCAACCTCCAGTGGCAGGCGGTCGATGTGGGCGGCGGCTACTACAAGCTGGTGAACCGTACCAACGGCATGGTCGCCGACGGCTGGGGCGCCACCGCCGACGGCTCCGCTGCCCAGCAGGCGCCGTGGAACGGCGGCCCGAACCAACAGTGGAAGATCACTCCCCGGGGCGGCAACAGCTACTCGATAGCCAACCGCACCACCGGCCTGGTCCTCGACGGCGGCGGCAACGTCGCCTCGGGCTCCGTCACCAAGCAGTGGACGTACGGCAGCAGCACCAACCTGCTGTGGACCTTCACGGCCGTCTGATCCCCGGGACGCGCGAGCGGCCGCGGTGGCGTACTTCTCGTGCGCTGCCGCAGCCGCCGTCCGGCTGGGAAGACCGCAACCGCGAGCGACAGGCCGAGAAGAACGTCGGCAACCTTTCGCAGCCTGCGGCAACTGAGCTGCACCATCGGCTCGATCTTCCGAACGGACACGTGTGAGGACAGCGAGGCAGGCCGCGCGGCCGCGCAAGTACACAGCCGCCGACTCCCGCTGGCACCACCTTGGCACTGACCGCCGCAGGCGTTCTCGCCCACCTGGTCATGGGAGCGTTCCCCGGCGGCAGGACGAACGGGTGCAGCGTCCGCCGCGGGCACGCCCGCCACCACCCAGGTGAGAGCCGGCGCCTCGACCGAGGCGCGCGCCGCGGCCACGTCGGCGTCCCCGACCACGACCGGCACGTCGACGCCGACGGCCGCTGCGACCACACCTTCGGCTCGGCGGTGGCGCCCCAGCCTCGGCGACCATGCCGGTGTCGCCCGCGGTCCCGGCCCCGTCGGCCTGAGCCGTCTGCTGGGTGTCGGCCGCCCTGGAACTATCGGCGCTGGAGTCGGAACCGCCGCCGCACCCGACCAGGGGCGCATCCGCCCGGACCGCGCCTGCCCGGCCTGTGCCCGTGACGCCACCGGCGGTCTACGCACCAAAGAGCGCGCTGACGCCCGTCCGGGTGCCGAGGTAGACATGGTCGCCGGAGAGCACGGGCGAGGCGAAGTTCGGCAGGTCGCCCACCGCCAGGTGCTGCCGGACCCGGCCGGTGTCCGGGTCGAGGGCATACAGCGTGCCTGCCGCGAAGTCGGTGACCCACACCGCGCCGCCGCCGATCACGGGCGAGCCCGCTCTCCGCAGCGCCATCCGCCAGCCCGTGGTCATCGTGCCGTCGGCCCGGACCGTCAGCCGCAGCAGCCCGTCGGAGCACGGCACATAGACGGTACCGCCGGTGAAGGCCGCCGCTCCGTACGCCGGGCAGGCGTCGGTCTGCGCGAGCTGCCCGCCGATGCCGCCGAGGTGGCCGGCGGCCAGCAGGTAGGCGGTGCCGCTCTTGCCGACCATCACGACGAAGTGGCCGATCCGCACCGGGGTGAGCGAGCCCAGGTCGGCGTCGGCCGCGTTGTCCCGCCTCCAGCCGGAGGGGGCGAAGTAGTCGGTGCGGTGCAGACCGGCGGAGAGCGCCAGGACGGAGTCCGTTCCGTCGTAACTCCCGTCGGTGGACTCGCCGTTGCCGACGGACACCAGGAGCCTTCCGCCGTCGACCACTGGTCCGCCCGGCGCCCAGATGCCGCCCATGCGGTGGGTGGGCAGGGTGTACGAGGCGACGGGACCCGAGCCGGTCACCGGTACCGAGACCACCGAGCCCCGGTAGGACCCGCAGTCGCCGTACAGCCCGCCGTACGCGATGTACACGCGGCCTGCCAGCAGGGCCAGCGCAGCACGCTGCTGATGGGCCGATCGGTCGCCGGCCGGGGGCTCCACCTCGCGGTCCACCTTCTCACCGCCCGTGGCCAGGTCCAGCCCCACCAGGCGGTGGCGTCCGCCGGTGGTCTCGGCGACCGCGAAGACCAGTCCGGTGGACGCGTCGTACACGGGCGTGCCCGTGATGCCCAGCGGGTCGATGTTCCCGCAGCCCAGGCCCGATCGCGGTTGCGGTGTGCCCAGGTGGCGGTGCCACAGGACGCGGCCGGTGGCCGGCGCGAGGGCGTAGACGGTGTCGTTCTCGGTGGCGGCGACCACCTTGCCGCGCACCACGAGGGGCTGGCCGTACACGGCGCCGTCGAGCCGCGCCGTCCAGGCCGGCCGGAGCGTACCGAGCGCCGGCGTGCCAGGGGCGTACCCGCTGCGCAGTCCGTCGCGGTGGTACGTCGTCCAGTCCCCGTGCCCGGCCGGTGCCGCCGACCTGCTCCCTGGGACCAGTGAACGCGGGGCCGGTACGGGGTCGTCGTGCCCCGCCGAACACCCGGCGGCCAGCAGCCCGCCGCACAGCACCGCCGCAGCGAGCCGCCGCATCATCACCGTCGCCCTTTCCGCCGCCGACGAGACCGAGACGTGTCTCCCGTCCTCCACTGTGCACGGCGCGCGTTCGTGGTGCCCGCCGGTTCCCCGCGCGCAGGGCCCGGGTCATTCATTCACCCTTTCAGCCCTACAGGATGTAGGGTTCTCTCGCCCCGCAGTGCAAGTGGCGCGGCGGAACGGTAAGCGCGCGGAAAAAATATGGACAAAATACCGACAGAATACGGTGGGACAACGATGACCACCCGTCCATGCCGGGATGCCGAGGGGCAGCGCTCCGAACGCGAACCGGAGAGCGAGCTCCTTGCCACCCAAAGAGCCCCGGACCGGGCGCTCACCCCGGCCGAGATCCAGGCCGAGACCGGCGATCAGCCAGGAAAGACCGTGTTCAGCGCGCTTGACCACCTCAAGGCGCAGGGCCTCGTGGAGCCCGGCTCCCGGTCCTTCGCCCCTGCACGCCAGTGAGGCATCTCGCCGAGGCGACTGCACGTATCATCCGGCAGGGCCTCGGCCATCAGCCGCCCGTGGCGCCCCGATGCACCACGTACGGGGAACCATTCGCGCCCGGGACACCTCTAAGCCTGCGACTGGCGCTCGTTCGCACCACGCGGTAGAAGAGGTCCGGCACGTGACGGTCCTTCCTGTGCCCCGTCCCCACCTGCACCGCTCCCACCGTCCATCCCCCAAGGTGACCTCCAATCATGACCGCCCAGCAGCAGTCGGCCCTGATCCCCCGCCGACGCACCGCCCCCGAACAGGCGACCGCCCCCTCCCGGCTGCGGGCGCGCGCAGCCGCGTTCACCGTCTGGTACCTGCGGCTGATCGCCCTGCTCAACATCGCGGCGGTCGTGTCCGTGCCGTTCCGGCGCGAGGTCGACGAGCACAACACCGGCCGGATCTACGCGTCGCACAGCTCCCACCGGTTCCACGCGCACCACGCGGGCGAGTACTTCACGCCGTACCTGGCCACCGCCGGCCTGGTCTCGGCCGCGCTCGCGATCTTCCTTTCGATGGTGATGCGGCGCGGGAAGCGGGCCGCCTGGATGGTCAACATGGCCCTCGCCGGGCCGCTGTTCGCGCTGTACGCCCTCGCGCTCACCCAGAACCCGTTTCGCGCGCACGTCTTCAACTGGGCGTCGGCCCTGCTCACCGGCCTGTTCGTGGCAGCGCTGCTGATCGGGCGCCGGGAGTTCAACGCGGTCGGGGACCGATCGAACCCGAAGCTGGCGCTCGCCGTCGGCGCGGGCGGCATGCTCATCACCGGTGCGATCGGCACGCTGCTGGTCGGCGCGACCAACAAACTGCACGGCGCCACCCTCTTCGACAAGGTCGCCTACACGCTGTTGCGGGGCATCAGCGTCGGCCCGCTCGCGGACCGCGTGCATGCCGTGCAGGCGCCCCGCTGGGTGGACGTCATCGTCAACATCATGGTCGCGGCGGGCTTCTGCCTCGTCCTCTACGTCTGCTTCCGCTCGCCCCGCGGCCGGGACCTGCTCGGCGCGGAGGACGAGGAGCGGCTGCGCGCGCTGCTCGACCGGCACGGTGAGCGCGACTCCCTCGGTTACTTCGTGCTCCGCCGCGACAAGGCGGTCATCTGGTCGCCGACCGGGAAGGCCGCCGTCGCCTACCGCGTGGTCGGCGGCGTCAGCCTCGCCTCCGGCGATCCGATCGGCGACCCGGAGGCGTGGCCCGGCGCCATCGACGCCTGGCTCGCCGAGGCCCGCCGCCACGCCTGGACACCCGCCGTGATGGGCGCGAGCGAGGAGGCCGGAACGATCTACGCACGGCACGGCCTGGACGCCCTCGAACTCGGCGACGAGGCCATCGTGGACCTCGCCGACTTCACCCTCGACGGCCGCGCCATGCGGGTCGTACGTCAGGCGCACAACCGGGTGCGCCGGGCCGGCTACACCGTACGCATCCGCCGGCACGCCGACATCCCCGACACCGAGATGGCCACGCTGGTCGAACGCGCCGACCACTGGCGCGACGGCGCGACCGAACGCGGCTTCTCCATGGCGCTCGGCCGGCTCGGCGACGCGGGCGACGGATCCTGCGTGATGCTGGAGTGCCTGAACGCCGAAGGCGAGTTGCGGGCGCTGCTGAGCTTCGTGCCCTGGGGCGAGCACGGGCTGTCGCTGGACCTGATGCGCCGCGACCGGGACTGCGAGAACGGCCTGATGGAGTTCATGGTCGTCGAACTGCTGGTGCGCGCCCAGGAGTTGGGGGTACGACGGGTGTCGCTGAACTTCGCCATGTTCCGCGCCGTCTTCGAGCGCGGCGCACGTCTCGGCGCCGGACCGGTGCTGCGGCTGTGGCGCTCGATCCTCACCTTCTTCTCCCGCTGGTGGCAGATCGAGTCCCTCTACCGCGCCAACGCCAAGTACCGGCCGGTCTGGGAGCCCCGCTTCCTGCTGTTCGAGAAGACCGCTGACCTGCCGCGCATCGGCTACGCCAGCGCCTGTGCGGAGGGTTTCCTCACCCCGCCGCGCCTGCCCCAGCGCCGCAGGAGCCAACCCGACGGAGCGGTGAAACCCCAGGCGCCACAAGGCGGTCGCACGACAGCCTGACCTCACCCCAGTCAGCCCCGGCAACGGGAAGGCTCCCGCAGGCACCGGGCCTGCGGGAGCCTTCCTTTGTGCCGCCTGCCGCGTGAGGGTGAGAAGACGATCACGAGCAGGACATCTGTGTCACCGCCGCCGCAACGGCATCACGGGGCCGGCAGCAGGCTGTCGCCGCGCTCCTTGGCGGCGGCGTAACGCCTGGCCACGTCCTGCCAGTTGACGACGGCCCACATGGCGTCGATGAAGTCGACCTTCTGGTTCTTGTACTGCAGGTAGAAGGCGTGCTCGTGGGCGAGGACGTCCCAGCCGGAGCCCTGCGTGGTGGCGGCGGCCTTGGTGAGCTGGGACTTGAAGCCGGCGAAGGAGCCGAAGGACTCGGTGATCGCGGCGCGAGTTCGCCCACGCCGTCGCCTGCCAGGGGATCGCCCCCGCCGTCCTTCGGGCCGGTCATGGTCTGCCAGTGGATCCAGGGAGTCGTTGGCGCCCTTGACGTAGGCCGCGTGGTGCCTGTCGTGGTGCAGCTCGATGATCTCGGGGCTGGTGACCGGAGCGAGCGCCGAGTAGTCGTACGGAAGCTCCGGGAGCGTGTACACCGGCATTTCCGACGCCCTCCGACTTAATTGCGAACCATATGCAGTTGCAGGTTATCAGCAACAACTGCGGTTCAGGCCGCCGGCGCGACGGGTTCCGCGGCTTCCTCCAGCAGGTCCATCAGACTCGCCCGGGCGCGGGCCACGCGGGAGCGGACCGTGCCGATCGGGCAGTCGCCGACCTCGGCGGCCTCCGCGTAGGGGAGACCGACCAGCTGCGTGAGGATGAATGCCTCCCGACGCTCGTCGGGGAGCGCCGCAATGAGGTCCAGCAGGGCGATGCCGTCGTCGAAGCCGGGCAGATCGCACGGCTGGGACAGCTCGATGGCCAGCTGCCAGTCCGGTACGTCGGACAGGCGCGGGCGGGCGGCGGCGTACCGGTAGCTGTCGATGACGGCCCGGCGGGCTATCGACAGCAGCCACGCACGCGCCGAGGAGCGGCCCTCGAAGCGGTGCAGGCTGCCGAGTGCGCGCAGGAACGTGTCCTGCGCGAGATCGTCCACGGCCTGCGGGTCGGCGCAGAGATGGGCGACGTAGCGCTGGACGTCCCGCTGCAGGGCGCGCACGAACTGGTCGACCGCGTGGGCGTCGCCGCCCCGGGCGGCGAGCGCCCAGGCCGTGATCGACTCGTCGAGGGCTCCTGATCTGTCGTCTTTCGCGCTTTGGGCGCGCGAGGTGGGCAGGGCAGAGGTGATCACCTGGTGTCCTTCTCGGGATCCGTGGTCCGGACCGGGGCGCGCGAGGGCGCGGGCGGTCCGGTGAGTGGGGAGACGGCCTGCGGCGCAAGGGCGCTACGGCGCCTGCGCGGCCGTTCGGCCGTGGCCCGAGGCGCGCACGGGCAGCCTCGGGAAGCCGGCTGTCGTCAGACGACAGCCGTCTCCGCGGGAGGCCCCCGATACGTGATCGCGTGGACGAGCAGGAGGAGACGCGGCGCCCGGTCCGAGTGACGACGTCCGATGTGCGGGTGCGGGCGCTCCGGGGTGGCCGGGAGCGCGAGCAGCAACCGCAGCGGCGCCGCCAGCCAACCGGCGAGGGCGCGCAGGATGCGGAAGGCGGCCTTCTCGCCGTACGCCAGCCACAGGCCGCACAGCAGTGCGGCCAGCAGGTGGGCGGCGAGCATGGCAGCCGACGGCGAAGTGCCGGCCGCGGCATGACCCATGTGATCCACGTGACCCATGTCCATGGAGTCCATGTGCATCGAGCCCATGCCGCTCATGCTCATGGATGCCGACGAACCGGTTGGCTCAATTGCCGACTGAGCGAACGAGAACGCCTCGTGCAGCACCGTCTGGGCAGCGACCACGATCGCCACGATCAACGGCAGCCCACGCTCCCGCCCCGCCAGGCACCAGCCCGCCACACCCGTCGCCACCGCTCCGGCGGCCAGCGCCCAGGCGGGCACGTCGCTCCCGGACATCAGGGTGTGACCCAGGGCGGCGAGCAGCACACAGACGGCCGCGAACACCGCGGCCCGTACCGTGCGAGAACACCACCCTGCTGTCATGGCGCCTCATCCTTGCATCCGGGCATCGCTCGTCAGGTGGGGGTACGGAATTCCACAGGCGCCCCTACTCAATTCACAGCGTGTGATCCAGGCCACGGTAATGGGTGGGAACTCAGCGGGACTTCGGCCCGACGTCTCTTCGGGAAGGGGTGTGCGCGGGAGCCGCCGTGCGCGACGTGCGGATGGTCGCGCGCGGCCACAGCGTCAGGGCGAACAGCACCAGCGGAGGGCCGGTACCTGGGTCGGTGGCGTGGCCGGTGAGGAGTCCGCCGAGGTCCTGGCCCAGGAGGCCGGTGGCGACCGCCAGCCCGATGCCGGCCGCCAGCGCCGGACGTCGCATGCGAGGGGCCAGGACACCCACGCCGACGGCGACCTGGAGCAGCCCGAGGACGACGACGAACGCGGCAGCCCACCCGCTGACCAGCCCGCCGGCCGCGTGGTTGACGGCGGCGACCACGGCCGGCTCGCCCTCGCCGGTGTTGGCGAGCTGGGCGGCGGGCACATGGGCGGCGGACTCCAGCTCCAGTGCCGCCGTGCCGACCCATACGACCAGCCACGCCCAGCGGGTCACCGCACCACCCGGCACCCCGCCGTCCGCGATGCTCGGCCCGGCGCGGTCGGGGCGCGGCCACAACGCAAGGGCGACGAGTGCATAGAGCAGGGCAGCGCCCGGAGCGCCGGTCAGCAGGTCGGTGCCGCTCATGAAAAGGCCGCCGAAGCCCTCGCCGACGGTCCACACCCCCAGCGCCCACAGAACGGAGAGGGCCAGGGCCGGGCGGGCGGTGCGCCGCCACAGCAGGCCCACGCCGAGCGCGACCTGGAGCGTGGCGAACAGCGCGTTCCACAGCGCGGGGCGGGCGGCGAGCATGCTCGTCAGGTCGTACTCCACCGTCGCCACCGGTCCGGGCAGGCCCATGTTGGCCATGCCCAGCGTATCCACGAAGAAGCCCCGGGTGAACATGGCCGGCTGGAACTGCAGCGCCCCGTCCACCAGCCACAACGCCCCCAGCCCGATCTCCACTCCGCGCCGCGTCACCACCCGTGGCGTGCTGCCCGGATGCCGAAGGGTGGAGTCCTGGATCTGCCGGTCATCGACGGTCATGAGCCGGCACCTCCGCTCGCTGGTCCCACCCATGTATACGAGCGTGCGGTGCCGGACACTCACTTTTGTGCGGATCGCACGGGCCCGGTGATCAGGAGGCCCCTCGGAAAGAGGGCTCAGGCGAGCACGATGTCAGACGAGCACGATGTCCGGCCGGTACATGTCCAGCCACACCGCCAGGTCCAGCGCGCGTTCCAGACCGCGCCGTTCGGACTGTGTGTTCACGGGTGTGGCGCGGTGGGCGACGCGGTGGAGGCGGTCCCGGTCGACGAGGTCGAAGACGGGGTGGGCGGGCTGGGCCAGGAGCTCCTTGGCCTGGTCCTGGAGCGCGGTGGCGTACTTGGGGTCCTGGGTGGACGGATAGGGGCTCTTGACCCTGTCGTACACCGACTTCGGGAGCAGATCGGCGGTCGCCTCGCGCAGCAGGCTCTTCTCCCTGCCGTCGAAGGACTTCAGCGCCCAGGGCGTGTTGTAGACGTACTCCACCAGCCGGTGGTCGCAGAACGGGACCCGGACCTCGAGGCCGACGGCCATGCTCGCGCGGTCCTTGCGGTCGAGCAGGACGCGGACGAAGCGGCTGAGGTGGAGGTGGCAGATCTGCCGCATCCGGTACTCGAAGTCGCTCTCGCCGTCGAGTCGGCGGATACCGCTGACGGCGGTGCGGTATCCGTCGGCGACGTATCCGTCCAGGTCGAGGGAGGCAAGCAGATCCGGGCGCAGGACCTCGGCGTCCTCGCCGAAGTGGCGGCGGAAGTTCGCCAGCCACGGGAAGGTGCCGCCACGGCGGGCCTCCTCGTCGAAGAACTGCAGATAGCCGCCGAAGACCTCGTCGGCGGACTCGCCGGACAGGGCGACGGTCGACTGGTCCCGGATGGCCCGGAACAGCAGATACAGCGAGGCGTCCATGTCGCCGAGTCCGGCGGGCAGGTCGCGGGCCCGGATCACCTTCGCGCGGATGTCGGGATCGGCGAGTGCCTGTGCGTCGAGCACGATGTCCTGGTGTTCGGTGTGGGCGGTGCGGGCCACGTCGTGGACGAACGGGGTGTCGGGCGTGCCGCGGAGTTCGTCGGCGACGAAGTGGTCGCTCTGGCCGACGAAGTCGACGGCGAAGCTGCGTACCTTCTCGCCGTGTTCACCGAGTTGGCGTGCGGCGATCGCGGTCATCGCGGAGGAGTCGAGGCCGCCGGAGAGCAGGGTGCAGCGGGGCACGTCGGCGACGAGCTGGCGGCGCACGATGTCGTCGAGAAGGGAGCGGACGGTGGCGATGGTGGTGTCGCGGTCGTCCGTGTGGGGCCTGGTTTCCAGCTGCCAGTAGGCGCGGTGTCGCACTCCCGTGCGGTCGACGGTGACGACGGTGCCCGGTTCGACCTCGGCCATCCCGTCCCACACGGCGTGCCCCGGCGTCTTGACCATCGTGAACAGTTCGCGCAGGCCGTCCAGTGCGACGCGGGCGGGGGCCAGGGGGTTGGCGAGGATCGCCTTGGGTTCGGAGCCGAACAGGACGCCGTCGGGTGTCGGGTAGTAGTAGAAGGGCTTGATGCCCATGCGGTCGCGGATCATCACCAGCTTGTCCTGGCGGCCGTCCCACAAGGCGAACGCGTACATGCCGTTGAGCCGTTCCGCGACCTGCTCACCCCATTCGAGGTAGCCGTGCAGGACCACCTCGGTGTCGGAGTCGGTGGTGAAACGGTGGCCCCGGCCGGTGAGTTCGCGGCGCAGTTCGGTGAAGTTGTACGTCTCCCCGGAGTAGACGAGTGCCACGGACCCGTGCGGGGTGTCGACGCTCATCGGCTGCCGGCCCCCGGGCAGATCGATGATCGCGAGCCTGCGGTGCCCGAGGGCCGCGGGACCCTGCACCCAGGTGCCGCGGTCGTCGGGGCCACGGCAGGCCATCGTCTCGGTCATTGCATCCAGTACGGCTGCCTCGGTGCGCAGGTCGCGGTCGAAGGAGATCCAGCCGGTGATGCCGCACATGCGGTGCCTCCTGCTCCAGGTCTGCCCGCGACGCCGTCTTCACCTGCGGTTTCCTGCACGCTACGACGACTCACGGACAGAGAAGATGTAACTGCCACGCATATTCGAGGGTGCGCCGCACCAACCGAGTGGTCAACATGGCCGTAACATCAGCGACCCCTCGATCAGCCCTTTTCAGCCCCACTTTGCATCGGCGAAACCCGCGGAGCCGCGTGCCCCCGGGCCATCTGCACCGGGAATCGGCCACGGGCAAAAACTTCCCCACCACAGAGCCATCGGGGTGCGCCCCCCTGCAGCGGCGGCCTGGAGGGAGGAGCGGCGGGTGGCGTACCTGCCGTCGTCATCGGGGGTGGTGTCGGTGGCCCAGGTGCGTGAAGTACTCCTGGAGCCGCAGCTTCCACCGGCGGGGGCTCAGGAGGCGGTCAGCCGCCCGTCGACTCCCGGATCACCAGGGAGAAGCCGCCGACGACGTCCTGGTGCCGGGTCGGGGGCTCGGTCTGCTCGATGCGCCCGATCAGAAGGTCGACTGCCCGCTCTGCCATACCGTCGTGGTCCGGATCGACGCTGGAGAGCGACGGGATGAGGAACTCGCTCTCCGGCACGTTGTCGAAGCCGATCACCTTCACCTGGTCGGGTACGCGCGCCCCGACGTCGGCCAGGCCCCGCAGCACGCCCATGGCCAGCGAGTCGGTCACGCAGAACACGCCGTCGAAGTCGAGCCCTCCGTTCGCCATCTCCCGCGCCCGCTCGGCACCTTCGCGCATGCCGAGCCGGTCCACCTGCTGTACCAGGGCGCGGTCAGCGGGCAGGCCCGCGTCCTCCAACGCCTTCCGGTAGCCCGCGATGCGCAGGCTGGAGGTGTCCACTTCCTCGACCGTCCCGCACACGATCGCGATACGCCGGCACCCCCGCTCGATCAGATGCCGGGTGGCTGCGCGGGAGGCGTCGAAGTTGGGCATGGCGACATGGCCCACGGGGCCGCCGAAGATCCGGTCGCCGAGGATGACCACCGGGTGGTCCACTCTGAGCCGCTCGGCATCACTCTGCCCCATGCCCGCGGCACTGAGGATGAGCCCGTCGTACAGCCGGTTGCGGGAAAGGGACAGCGCGTCCAGCTCGTTGTCCCGAGAGGCGGTCTGTTCGATGCTCACCCTGAGGCCGCGCCGTTCGGCCGCGGCGATGACGGTGGCGGCCAGCAGCCCGTAGTAGGCGCTGTCCACCTCCGGAACGGCGAGGCCGATGGTTCCGGTACGGCCCTTGCGCAGATTGCGGGCCGCGACGTTGACCCGGTAGTCGAGCCGGGTCATGGCCTCGAGCACCTTCTCACGCGTCGCGGGGCGGACGTTCGGATGGTCGTTGATGACGTTCGAGACGGTCATCGGTGAGACTCCGGCCGCCTTCGCCACGTCCTGGATCGTTGCCACCCGCACCCCCGGTCTGCCGTCTCGTCACCCACTCGCATGCTAAGCCGCACCCCTGATGCGCAGGACCCTGAAGGACTTCGGCCGGATCCCGCGCACCGCTCCCGTCGGACGGCCGGCGGCAGGGGCCGCGGGCACGGCCCCGGCCGACTGCCGACCTCCGGGAGAGGGTCCCAGTCGCCCCCGCAAGGCGCGCACCCGCCGTCCCGCTCCAGCACTTCCCAGGCGGCGAGGGCGCGGCCGGCGTCGGCGAACGCGGTCGGGTCGTGTCAGGCGAGCGGAGCGCTGACCGTGACGAACGAGTGCGGCGGCAGCGTGAGAGTGAGCCCCTGGTCGGTGGGCTTGAGGCCGTCGAACGGGCGCGGGGCCACCGTCTCCGGTGTGCCGGGCGCGTTGTGGTCCTGGAGCCGGCCGGCCGTCAGGATGCGGGCGCTCGGCTCGCCGACGGAGCGGCCACGCAGGTCGAGCGTCACCTCGGCCGCCTCCTCGGCGTCCAGGTTGGACAGCGAGATCAGCACCGCCCCGTCCTTGACGCTGGCCGAGGCGGACAGGATCTCCAGCTCCGTGTCGCCGACCGTGCGCCGCAGGGCGTCGCCGCGCAGATGGACGGCGAGTGAAGTGGCGTCCTGGTGGGCCTTGTTCATCTCGAAGACGTGGTAGGTGGGGGTGAGCACCAGGCTGTCGCCGTCGGTGAGGAGCATGGCCTGCAGGACGTTGACGGTCTGCGCGATGTTGGCCATGTGCAGGCGGGCCGCGTGCCGGTGGAAGATGTCGAAGTGGGTGGAGGCCACCAGCGCGTCGCGCAGGGTGTTCTGCTGGAACAGGAAGCCCGGGTTGGTGCCCGGCTCGACGTCCCACCAGGTGCCCCACTCGTCCAGGACCAGCCCGACCGTGCGGCCCGGGTCGTAGACGTCCATGACGGTGGAGTGACCGGTCAGGATGCGGTCGAGGCGGCGGGCCGCGGCCACGGTGCGGTAGTAGTCGTCGGTGTCGAAGACGGTCGCGCTGCCCTTCGCCTCCCAGGGGCCGGCCAGTGTGTAGTAGTGCACCGACAGGCCCTGGAAGAAGTTCTTCGGGGTGGCCTCACAGCCGAAGCAGCTGATCTGCTGCATCAGCGTCTCGGTCCACTTGTAGTCGGCGTCCGAGGCGCCCGACGCGATGCGGTAGAGCTTGTTGTCGCCGTGGTCGCGGCAGTAGGTGGCGTACTGGCGGGCCAGGTCGGCGGAGTACTCGGCGCGCATGTTGCCGCCGCAGCCCCAGGTCTCGTTGCCGATGCCCCAGAACTTCACCCGCCAGGGCTCCTCGCGGCCGTTGGCCCGGCGCAGCCGCACCATCGGACTGTCGCCGTCACGGGTGAGGTACTCCACCCACTCGCTCATCTCCCGCACGGTGCCGGAGCCGACGTTTCCGCTGATGTACGGCTCGGCGCCGAGGAGCTCGCACAGCGCCATGAACTCGTGGGTGCCGAAGTGGTTGTTCTCCTCGACGTCGCCCCAGTGCGTGTTCACCATGCTCGGCCGCTGCTCGCGCGGTCCGATGCCGTCACGCCAGTGGTACTCGTCGGCGAAACAGCCGCCGGGCCAGCGCAGGTTGGGGATGTCCAGGGCGCGCAGGGCCTCGACGACGTCGAGGCGGATACCGCCCTCGTTGGGTATCGGCGAGTCCTCCCCGACCCAGAAGCCGCCGTAGATACAGCGGCCGAGATGCTCGGCGAAGTGACCGTAGAGATGACGGTTGATCCTCGGGCCCTCGATGTCGAGGTTGATGACCGCGGTGGCGTTGGGCACGACTTACTCCTGTGTCGGGTCGAGGACATGGGTGAGGGGCGGGCGCTGCACGGCAATCGCTTTCTTGTAGCGATACAAACGTACTCGCTGCAGCCTTGCGTTCGCCACGTCCGCAGCGATCAGGACCGCGTGACATTCCGGCCGTGGTCGACTGCGTACGCGGTGAAGACCTCCGTCGTTGTTCCGCCCGTGTGCAGAAAGCGCTGGTCGAGGATGGTGGCGAGGTCGTCCAGCGCGCCGACGAGCAGGTCCCCGGTCAGCCGTACGTCCGGCCGTCGAGCCACCTGCCCCTGCCGGCCAAGGGCGACGGCGTAGCCGAGGATGGCTGCCAGGGAGGAGTGGTCCTCGCCGTCGTGGAAGTAGTAGGCCTCGGCGTACTGGGTGAAGTCGATGCGGACTCGTACGACCTCGGTGGCGAGGCCGTCCAGCAGAGCGGCTCCGGCGACGGTGTCGATGTGCTCGGTCGCCGGAGCCGAGCGGTGCAGCAGCGCCAACCGGATGGCCAGGACCCGTCGGCGAGTCAGCGCGGGATAGATCTCCAGCACCCAGGACACCGTGGCCGTGAGGAGGGCGAAGCCGACGAGGGCCTCCAACGGCGAGACCAGGCGAAGCCACCCTTCGCCGGGCGTGATGTCCCCCAGGCCGAGGGTGGCGACGGTGACCAGGGACAGGTAGACCGAGTCGAGCAGTGCGGGCTCCTGTGCCGCCCTGGAACCGGGGGTGAGCGTGAACGCGCCCGGCATGTGGGGCCAGTAGATGATCGCCCAGCCGAGGATGATGCTGACGGCCCAGAGTCCCACCACCGTCACCATGGCCAGCGGCCCGACGAGGCCGACCACCCGCCGACGCACCCGGGAGTGCCGGGCCAGTCTCCACATCGTCGTCATGACGAGCCGGCTCACACTTCCATGGCGGGTGGGGTGCCAGAGCGTGTGGAACAGATCCCGCAGGACAGCCAGGACCAGTCCGACGCCGACCAGCGAGACCAACCACTCCATCCACGTCTCCTACGGGCCGCTCCGTGAAGCGCCTGGACGGCCCCGGACAGCGTGGCGCCTCGCACCTCCTGCCCGATTTTGCCCTGGTTTCATTTGCTGTGCCAAGGGTGGCGGCGGCCAGTGCATCCGCCTCGGTGCATGTCGGTGTGCCGGGCGTGCTCATGGCATGGGCCGTCGCGGCCGGGGTCCGCGCCCCCGGCTTCACCGCCGTACGGACGAAGTGCACGCAGACCGGCGTCTCACCGGAGCCGGATATCACGATGAGCCCGCCACCCGCCCTGCCCTTTGCCGTGTCCGCCGCTGCGGACCTTCCGGCCTGACCTCGGCTCCACCTCGTAGTTCGCCAGGCCGTTGGAGCAGTGATGACGGCACCCTTCCGCGGGGGTCGAGGACGCGTCGACCGACGTTGCCGGCGTGACGGCGACGCTCCGGGTCGCGACCGTCATGAACAGACTGGTGTGGCGGACCGAGCGGAGCTTGTAGCAGCCGTCGGTCGGTGGAACGAGGGTCCACCGCTTGACTGCTGCTCCGGGGTCGACCCACTGAGCGAGCTTCTGCCCGGCGGTCGTGCCGCCGGTCCAGATCGCGGCCGAGCGTCCACCCGACTTGTCGGGAAGGATCACGTGCCCGCCACTGGTCCGGCGACACACTCACCAGGCGGCTGGGGGTGCGCAGGACGTCCGAAAGCCATTCGGCGGCCGTGTCGCCCTGGTCGATGCCCTGGTAGGCGGTCCCGAACAGGTCCACCGGTCGGCGGGCGTCCGACGTGTCCACCGGGAGGTCCAGCCGGTCGGCGTGCGGCGCGCGCAGGCCGAGTCGTTGGCCGTCGTCGCTGATGGCGGGCCGGATCAGGGCCAGTCGGGTCCCTGCGCTGGGTGCGGTGCACGCCCGCCTCGCTGACGACCCTGAGCCTCCGGTCGTGCGCGAGACCGGCGGGCGTCAGCAGCGCCTCGCGGGCCGGCACCGCGGCACAGCCCTTGACGGTAGTACGACAACTCGACCACGCGGGCTATGCGGTTGCCCCCCGTCCTGCTAGGCGGTGACAAGGGCGAGGCAGAAGCCGTCGTAGCCCTTGGCGCCGACGGTCTGGAGGGTGGTGGCGGTGAGCCGGGGGTGCTCCGCGATCAGCTCGGTGAAGCGACGGACGCCCTGGACGCGCGGGTCGGTGTCGGCCGGGTCGGTGACCGCGCCTTCACGGACGACGTTGTCGCCGACGATGACGCTGCCTGGCCGGGTGAGCCTGAGCGCCCACTCCAGGTAGGCGGGGTTGGAGGGCTTGTCGGCGTCGATGAAGACCAGGTCGAACGGGCCTGCCCCCTCGTCCGCCAGCAGGGGCAGTGCGTCCAGGGCCGTCCCGACGCGCAGGTCGACGATGTCGTCGAGTCCGGCGCGGGAGACGTTGGCGGCGGCTACGGCGGCGTGGTGCTCGTCGGCCTCCAGCGTGACCAGGCGGCCGTCCGCCGGCAGGGCACGGGCGAGCCAGATCGTGCTGTAGCCGCCGAGGGTGCCGATCTCCAGGATCGAGCGGGCACCCTGGATCGTCGCCAGCAGGTTCAGCAGCTTGCCCTGGTTGGGGGCGACCTGGTGCGGCGGCAGCCCCGCCCTCTCACTGCCCGTGGCGGCCGCGAGCAGGGCTTCGTCCTCCTCGACCAGCAGGCCGTTGAAGTAGTCGTCGACGGCGGTCCAGGTCTGCTGGGACACGGCGGGTTCCTCCTCGACAGCACTAAGTTCCTGAAGGGAACCTACTAGGGGCTCCGATGGTCTGCCAAAGGTTTTCAGCTTGTGAGGACGACGAGTTGCTGCGTCGCCCGGGTCATGGCGACATACCGGTCGACCGCTCCTTCGACGCCCGTGCCGAACCCCTCCGGGTCGACGAGGACGACCAGGTCGAACTCGAGCCCCTTCGACAGCTCCGGGGTCAGCGATCGGACCCGGGACGTCGCCGGGAACGCGGGATCGCCGATGACACAGGCGATCCCCTCGGCATGCGCGGCGAGCCAGGTGTCGAGGATCGAGTCCAGCTCCGCGACGGATCCGTGGACGACGGGAAGGCCGCTGCTGCGGATGGAGGTCGGCACGTTGGCGTCCGGGAGAACGGCCCGGATGACCGGCGCGGCATCCGTCATGACCTCTTGCGGCGTGCGGTAGTTGATGCTCAGGGAGGCCACGCCGACCCGGTCCAGTCCGATCCGTTCGAGCCGTTCCTGCCACGTCTCCGTGAACCCGTGCCTGGCCTGCGCGCGGTCACCGACGATGGTGAAGCTCCGCGACGGGCAGCGCAGCAGCAGCATCTGCCACTCCGCGTCGGTGAGTTCCTGGGCCTCGTCCACGACGATGTGCGCGAACGGGCCGGCGAGCAGATCCGGTTCGGCGACGGTCAGTTCGGCCTCGTCGACCAGGCTGACCTTGGCGTCCTGGCCGCGCAACATCCTCACCAGGCCTTCGCCGTCGTCACCGTCGGCGCCGGAGTCGGCCACCGCGTCGATGAGGTTGTCCACGACCTGCGCCATGCGCTCGCGCTGGGCGGCGATGTCGGCCGCGTGCCGGCGCTTGCGCAGGGCCGTCGCCGGGTCGCCGAGCCGCTGCCGGGCGGCGTCCAGGAGCGGCAGATCGGACACCGTCCAGGCCTGGGCATCCGCCCGCTGCAGCTTGCTGACGTCGTCGCGAGTCAGCCAGGGCGCGCACATCCGCAGATAGGCCGGCACCGACCACAGGTCCCCGACCAGGTCGGCCGCTTCGAGCATCGGCCATGCCCGGTTGAGGGCCCCGACCAGTTCCCGGTCCTGCCGCAGCGCCCTGCGGAACTGCTTCGGCGGCAGGTCGTCGCCGTCGTATCGGTCCCCCAGGATCGTGACCAGCTTCTCCCAGATCTGCTCACGCGCCTCGTTGTGCGGGGTGCCGGGTTCCGGCGCTTCGAACGCCTCGGCCCAGTCGTCGGCACTCAGCCGGATGTCGGTCCAGGCGACGGTGACCGTCATGCCCTCGGTGGGCGGTTCCTCGTAGAAGCGGACGGCCTTCTCGATCGCCTTCACCATCTCCGCCGACGACTTCAGACGGGCCACGTCGGGGTCGGTCTCGACGCTCGCGTCGGCTCCTTCGCCGACGAGGTCCCGCAGGATGCAGGTCTGCACACCCTCCTCGCCGAGGCTCGGCAGGACGTCGGCGACGTAGTCCAGGTAGGGGCGGTGCGGACCGACGAACAGTACGCCGCCACGACGGTGACCGAGGCGGGGGTCGGCGTAGAGCAGGTGGGCGGAGCGGTGCAGCGCGACGACGGTCTTGCCGGTGCCCGGACCGCCGTCGACGACGAGAGCGCCCCGGGACCCGGCCCGGATGATGGCGTCCTGGTCGGCCTGGATGGTGGCGAGCACGTCCCGCATCCGGGCCGAACGGTTGCTGCCCAGGCTGGCGATGAACGCGGACTGGTCGTCGAGCGCGGCGCGCCCTTCGAGCCCGTCGGCGGTGAACACCTCGTCCCAGTAGTCGCTGATACGGCCTCGGGTCCAGCGGTACCTACGGCGGCTCGCCAGGCCCATCGGATGGGCGTGGGTCGCCGCGAAGAACGGCTCGGCGGCGGGTGAGCGCCAGTCGAGCAGCAGGCGCCGGCCCGTGCTGTCCGTCAGGCCGAGGCGTCCGATGTAGACGGGCTCGGGGTCGTCCGCGCCGACGATGTGTCCGAGACACAGGTCCAGGCCGAAACGGCGCAGTGCGCGCAGCCGGCCGGTCAGCCGGTGGACCTCGATGTCCCGGTCCATCGCCTGCCGGCCGATGCCGCCGGGACTCTTGAGCTCGGTGTCCAGCTGGGCGGACAGTTCGGCGATCGTCTGCGCGAGGCTCTCCGCGATGGCCGCGAAGTGCTGCTCGTCGCCGGCGATCAGCGCCGGGTCGGCCTTGGGGGCGAGTCGGTCGGGAAGGTCGAACGCACTGGTGGTCCGGGGGGTCATGTCACCAGACAGAACATGCACTTCGTGAGTCTCCCATTTCCGCAGCTTGTGGCCTCGACGTGCGATTGTGCGGCACGACCGGGTCCTTGCCGCAAGCCCCCCACTGCGCTATAAGTTGAAAGTGGCAAGGAGTGCGTGACCTCCTTGCCTTGGTTTTTTCTGCCGTCGGAGAATGGCGGCCATGGGACTGTCCACGGCGTTCACGGAACTGTTCGGTGTGCAGCATCCGATCGCTCTCGCCCCGATGGGCGGGTCCGCCGGGGGCGCCCTGACGGCGGCGGTCTCGCGCGGCGGCGGGCTCGGGCTGCTGGGCAGTGGGAACGGGGATCAGGAGTGGCTGGCCCGTGAACTGCCTCTGGCGGCCGACGGAGTGGCCGGGAAGCCCTGGGGTATCGGCTTTCAGGCGTGGGCGATCGACGTCGATGTGGTCGTGCGGGCACTGGAACACCGTCCGGCGGCGGTGATGTTGTCCTTCGGCGACCCGGGCCCCTTCGCGGAACGCATCCGCGAAGCGGGCACCACGCTGATCATTCAGGTCACCGACCTGGAGGAGGCCCGCAGGGCTTTGGACCTGGGCGCCGATGTGATCGTGGCACAAGGCACCGAAGCGGGCGGGCACGGCGCCCGGCACGGTCGGTCCACGCTGCCGTTCGTGCCGGTCGTGGTGGACCTGGCGGCGCCGGTTCCGGTGCTGGCGGCCGGCGGGATCGCCGACGGCCGCGGCGTGGCGGCCGCCCTGGCCCTGGGGGTCGACGGGGCGCTGATCGGCACCCGCTTCCAGGCCACCGCCGAGGCCCTGGTCGCCCCCGCGACCGCCAGGGCGATCGTCGAGGGGCGGGGGGAGGACACCGAGCGCAACCGGGTGCTGGACATCGCCCGCGCCTCGCGATGGCCGGCGAGGTACTCCGCGCGTACCCTCGGCCACCCCTTCCTCGACAGCTGGCGGGGCCGGGAGGACGAACTCGCTGCCACGCCCGAGGCACGGCAGGAGTATCAGGACGCCCTGGCACGCGGCACGATCCCCGCATTGCCGCACTGGGCCGGCGAGGCCGTCGACCTCATCCACGACCTGCCGTCCGCGGCCGACCTGGTCGGCGCCCTGACCGCCCAGGCCGAGGACGCACTGGCCCGAGCCGGCAGGCGCTGACCTGGTGACACGGGAAGAGCGAGGCGCTCAGGCCGGTTCGCCGCGCAGGATGCTGTAGCGCACGCCGTCACGCCACTGCCCGTCGCGGAAGGCGACGCTGCGCAGGACGCCCTCTCGGGTGAACCCGACCTTTTCCAGCGCGCGTTGTTCGGGGAAGTTGTCCGCTTCGGTGTCCGCCTCGATGCGTACGGCCGTGGTGTTCGCGAACAGGTAGTGGACCAACTGCCGTTGCGCCTCGGTCCCGACGCCCCGTCCGCGGGCCTCCGGCAGCAGATTGATGCCCATGTTCCAGTAGGTGGTGGTCCGGGTGGGCCTGACCTGCCGCCAGGCGACGAACCCCAGCCGCTCCGCGCCGCGCACCACCATCAGATGCCCTCCGTCGTCCCCGAGCAGTGCGTTCTCCGCCCACTGGCGCCGCCAGCGCCCGGTGTCCGACCAGCCCCACCACTGGAAGGGCACGACGGTCTCCGGGTCGATGAGGAACCGTTCCATGACAGGCAGGTCGGCCTCGGCCACCGGACGCAGCGCGACATCGTCGATGCTCATGTGCGCCACCCTACGGCGCGGCCCGGCGATTGCCAGTGGCCCCTGGACAGGATCAACTCCCTTGCCGTGCCCAGCCGGTGGCGGCCACCACCTCGCGCGCGATGTCCCCGACGGTGCGGCCGTCCGTCACGACACGGACCGCCTCCGCCGGAGCCCGCCGGTCCAGGATCCGGGCCTTGCGGGCGCTG
Organism: Streptomyces guryensis; assembly: GCF_021261325.1. GTDB lineage: Bacteria > Actinomycetota > Actinomycetes > Streptomycetales > Streptomycetaceae > Streptomyces > Streptomyces guryensis. The sequence continues at coordinate 29,419 of NZ_JAJSBI010000046.1, forward strand.
CCCTCCAGCTCCTTCTCCAGCTCCGAGCCGAGTTCCCGGCGTACCAGCCGCTCTCGGGCGGTGGCGTCGGAGGCGGTGAGCAGGACCCGTACGGCCCGTACGTCGACCCCCATGGCGCGCTCGAACATGCCGGCCGCCTCAGGGAGCACACTCACCGTGTTCGTGTAGATCAGGCGGCGGTAACCGAGCCGGGCGAAGTTCGCCCATACCGCGGTCAGGTTGCTCTCGGTGATCGCCGTACGCCGCGGGTCGCCTTCCGGGGCCGGGTGCACCTGGCCCATGAAGTCACCGTCGATGATCGCGTGAGCGACCGCGGCGGCCCGCAGCAGCGCCGACACCTCCCACCCGACCGTCGTCTTTCCGACTCCGGCCCGTCCTCCGATGAGCAGCAACTCCGCGCGGTCCATGGGGCGCAGCGTGCCAGTTCGCAGCCGTCCGACGCGATCCGATATCGGTCGGTCCTCTGACTCGGTGTTCGCTCGGCACTCACTCGGTCAGATCCAGCCCCGTCATGAGTTCGGCGAAGGCGTGGGCCGCGGCGGGTGAGGTGAGGAGGCGATCGAGGCGGGCGCGGGCGAGGTTGCGGTGGAAGGGGCCGGATTCGGCGGCGTCGCCGGCGTCGTGGAGCGTGCGGGTGAGCCAGTGGGAGAACTCCTGGTCGTTCCAGACGCGGCGCAGGCAGCGCTGCGAGTAGCTGCGCAGGGCGGTGTCGTCGTCGTCGCGGACGGCGTCCCGGACGGCTCGGGCGAAGACGTCGGCGTCGTGGAGGGCGAGGTTCATGCCCTTGCCGCCCATGGGCGAGACGATGTGAGCGGCGTCGCCGACGAGATGGAGGCGGCCGTACTGCATGGGGTCGTGGACGAGGCTGCGGAGCCGGAAGGTCTCGCGGTCGGTGATCGGGCCGACCGGGAGGGCGGGGTCGGCGAGCCGGGTGCGCAGGGCGTCCCAGATGCGGGCGTCGGGCCAGGCGTCCGGGTGGTCGTCGGGCGGGCACTGGAGGTAGTAGCGGCTGGCCTGCGGGCCGCGGGGGAAGTGGGCGGCGAAGCCGTGCGGGCTGACGGCGAGGAGCGGGTGGGCCGGGGGCGGGGCGTCGGCGAGGACGGTGAGCCAGCCGATGCCGTGGTCCTGGGCGTACGCGGTGAGCGCGCCGTCGGGGACGGCGGTGCGGCTGATGCCGTGGTCACCGTCGCAGCCGGCCACGAAGGCGCAGCTGACGGTGCGGAGGGCGCCGTCGGCGGTGCGGTAGCGGACGGTCGGGCGGTCGCCGGTCAGGTCGTGCAGGGAGACGTCGGCGGCCTCGAAGCGCAGATCGCCGCCGTCGGCGAGGTATACGGCGGTCAGCTTCTGGACCAGTACCTGCTGGGGGCAGAGGCGGGCCCGGGGGCCTTCGGAGCCGTCGTTGTCGGACACCAGGTGGCTCTCGCCGTCCACCCGGAGCTCCAGGATGCCGTCGTACGGGATCCCGCCCAGGACGCGGTCGGCCAGCCCCCAGGAGTCGAACATCCGCACGGCGCGGGTTTCGACGATGCCGGCCCGCTGGCGCTGCGCCACGTACTCACGGCTGCGGCGCTCCAGGACGACGCAGTCGATACCGCTGCGTCGCAGCAGGTTGGCGACGGTCAGACCCGCCGGGCCCGCGCCGATCACGACGACGGTCGTGGATTCCGGTGAATCCGTCAACTCCCCTGTTTTTTCTGCCACTTGACCACCTCCGCTGCCAGACTAGCCCAGCCCCTGCGCCGCGCGGGCAAGCGGCGGGCGGCCGGCTGCCCGCCCCGGGCGCGAGCAACAAGTGAGGCGAACGGGCGGCGGGGCCGGCTCACGCACGGCCCCGTCCGCGGACGGGTCACCGGCCGCGCAGCGCCGTCAGCGCGGCGGCGAGGTCGGCCGGGCGGGGGCGGTTGTGCGGGAGCCTGCCGAGCAGGGCCGCCATGCCGCAGGTGTCGGTGAGGGCGGAGAAGACCAGGCCGCCCGCGATGGCCGCCGAGACGAGCTGGAAGGCCGGGTGCACGAGGAGGCCGAGTGCTAGGCCCACGAGCACCATCGTGCCCGCGGTGAACCGCACCTGGCGCTCCATGCCCCAGGCAGTCCGCGGCTTGTGGGCCGCCGGCCGGTGCAGGTCGTGTCCCGCGGCGGCCCAGGCACCGGTGCCGCCGGCCAGCGTCGCGGCCGGGACGCCCTGGTCGGCCAGGAGCTTGCAGGCGTTCTCCGAGCGGGCCCCGGAGGCACACACGACGAGGATCTCGCCGCGTTCGGCGGCGTGCCGGATGTCCGGCAGGGCGCGACGGACCTGATCGAGGGGGATGTTGAGCGCACCGGGCAGATGGCCGGAGGCGTACTCGCCGGGCGTGCGCACGTCGATGACGGTCAGCCGGTGGAGCAGGCCATGGACCTGGTCGGTGGCGAGGGCGGAGGGAACGGGGGAAGCAGTCACGGCAGTTGTGATCCTTGTTCGTGTGTGTTCGACACCGTCCCGAACCGGGACGTACAGTACCCCTAGGGGTATACGTTGACGGAGGAGTCGTCGTGGACATGGAGCTCGCGGGTGCGGAACTGAAGGCAGTGCTCAACCGGCTGCGTCGCGCTCAGGGCCAGATCGCCGGGGTGATCCGGATGATCGAGGAGGGGCGTGACTGCGAGGACGTCATCACTCAGCTCGCCGCCGCCTCCCGGGCCCTGGACCGGGCGGGTTTCGCCATCATCGCCACCGGTCTGCAGCAGTGCCTGACCGACGTCGGGTCCGGCCGCAGGAACGGCGAGGACGTCGAGCAGATGCGCGCCCGGCTGGAGAAGCTGTTCCTGTCACTGGCGTGACACGGCCCGCACGCGCCGGCGGCCGTCACACCGCCGGGCCGAACAGCATGAGCCCGGCCACACCCAGCAGTACCAGGGCGAAGATCCGCTGAAGCGCCTGCCCCGACACCTTCGTGGCGAGGCGCTTGCCGTCCCAGGCTCCGAGGACCGCGGCCCCGGCGAACGGTCCGATCACGGCCCAGTCCAGCCCGTCGGCCGTACCCGCGCGCAGCGCCAGGGCGGCGACCGAGTTGAGGGTGATGACCAGCAGGCTCGTCCCCACCGCCGCCCGCATGCGCAGCCCGAGGACACCCACCAGGGCCGGTACGGCGAGGAAACCGCCGCCCACCCCGAGGACTCCGGTGACCGCCCCGAGCCCGGCCCCCGCCGCGGCCGCGCGGCCGGGGCGGACCGCACGGACGGCGGCATCGGGCGAGCCGGGCCGCGGGCGCAGCATGCGCACCGCGGCGACCAGCGCCACCAGGGCGAAGGCCGCGGTGAGTACGGCCGCCGGCAGCCGTGCCGCGACGAGGCCGCCGAGCATGGCGGGTCCGATGCCCGCGGCCGCGAACAGCAGTCCGGTGCGCCAGCGGACATGGCCGTCCCGGGCGTGCGCGGGCAGTGCGGCGGCCGTGGTGACGGCCACGATGACCAGGCTGGCGGTGGTGGCCGCGACCGGGGTGAAACCGAGCAGGTAGATCAGGGCGGGGACGGCCAGGACGCTGCCGCCTCCCCCGAGCGCGCCCAGCGCCACACCGATGACGGCACCGGACAGCAGCGCGAGGAGGAGAACGCTCACGTCACCGTTCCGCTCTCGCCGTGCCCGTCCACCACGGGCAGCCCCAGCCGGGCCCAGTCGCGCATCCCGCCGATCACGTCCACCGCCTCGGCGCCCCGTGCGGCCAGGAGTTCGGCCGCCTGCCGGGAACGGTTGCCCGAGCGGCAGATGACCACCAGGGGCCGGCCCGCCAGCTGCTCGGGCAGTGCCGCGCCCGCCATCAGCGCGGACAGGGAGACCTGAACCGCGCCGGGTGCGTGCCCCGCCTGCCACTCGTACGACTCACGGACGTCCAGCAGTACGGCGTCCCGCTCCGCCGGGACACCGTCCACGTGCCCGGTGCACTCCGCGGCCAGCCGCGCACCGACCCGGCCGGGTCCGCGCCGGAACAGGTTCAACGACATGATCCGCCCCTCACGGTCAGTCCGGCCTTCTGAGCGGCGTCGAAGGCGTCGTCGACGGCCACGACGTCCCGGCCGGCGGCGTGCAGCACGGACGCCGCGATGGCGGCGCGCATACCGCCGGCGCAGTGCACCCACACCTGGCCCTCGGGGACCTCGCCGAGCCGCCGGTGCAGCGCATGGACGGGGATGTGGACGGCCCCCTCCACGGAGCCGCCCGCGCGCTCGCTCTGCCGGCGGACGTCGAGCACCACCACGTTCCCGCGCCCCTGCCCGTCGCGCCGGCGGTCCGCCAGGTCGGCGAACGAGGCGCGCGGGAAGGAAACCGGAGCCTCGCCGGCACGCACCCAGTCCGACGGATCGCCCGTGGCCGCGGCGGCCGGGCGGTCGATGCCCACCCGGGTCAACTCGCGCTGGGCGGCGTGGAGTTGTCCGGCCGACTCGGCGAGCAGCGTCAGCGGCTTGCCCCACGGGATCAGCCAGGCCAGATAGGTGGCGAGCTGTCCCTCGGCCTCGAAGTTGACGGAGCCGGCGACATGTCCTTCGGCGAAGGCCACACGGTTGCGCAGGTCCACCACCCACTCCCCCGCGGCGAGCCGGGAAGCGATCTCGTCGGCGTCGGCGACGACGGGCGGGGTGAGGTCGACGGGCGCGGGGCCCGCGGCGTTGGCGGCGCCCATGTGCACGTAGTAGGCGGGGATGTCGTCCAGACCGGCCAGGAGGTCGGCGACGAAGGTGTCCACTTCGCGGGTGAGCGCGTCGTTGGACGCCTTCTCCTTGCCGATGGTCGTGGCCCCGCCCTCCGCCTGGGCGGAGGAGCAGAAGCTGCCGAAGCCGTGGGTGGGCAGGACCGGCGTGTCGTCGGGCAGTTCGGCCGCCAGACGGTGCGCGGAGGCGTGCTGGGCGCGGGCGAGGCGCTCGGTCAGGCGCGGTTCGACCAGGTCGGGGCGTCCGACCGTGCCGATGAGCAGCGACCCGCCGGTGAACACCGCGACCGCCGTGCCGTCCTCCTCCAGGACGTAGGAGGTGTGGTGCGGGGTGTGGCCGGGTGTCGCCGACGCGCGCAGCACCAACCCGCCGTCGGCGTCGACCTCGGCACGGCGCCCGTCGCCGACCGGCACCCGCTCGAAGCCGACCGTGGCGCCGGCGGGGACGAGATAGGCGGCGCCCGTGACGCGGGCCAGCTCCAGGCCGCCGCTGACGTAGTCGTTGTGCACGTGGGTCTCGACCACGTGCGATATCCGCACCCCCCGCCGGGCCGCCGCCCCGATCACCTGGTCGATGTCGCGCGGCGGATCCACCACGACGGCCGTCAGCCTGCCGCCCGCCAGGTAGCTCCGGTTGCCGAGGCCGGCCACTTCGATCGTGTCGACGAAGAACACGAGGCGCTCCCTTCCGCTGGAGTGACTTCAAATACCCCGTGGGGTATGTCTCCGACACTAGCACGGGTACCCCCAGGGGTATTTCTGAGCAACGGGGCGACTCAGCGCAGCTGTATGACACCCGTTATAGAACTGCTGCAAGATCGCCCTATAACGATCGCCATAGGAGACAGGCAGTGACCGTCATCACCGTGAACAGCCCGAAGGGCCGCCTGGGCCTCGAACAGCGCCGCACGCTGGCCGAGACACTGACGGACGCGGTACTCGTGCCCGAGGTCGGCCAGTTCGCGCCGGCCGCCCGGACCGGATTCCAGGTGCACTTCGTGGAGCGCGAGCCGGACATGATGGCCATAGGGGGCCGACTGCCGGCGGACGCCGGTCAGGGACTCGACGTGATGGTGATCGACGTGGCGGTCATGGACGGAGACTGGCGCCGGGAGGTCAGGGCCGAGGTCATCGAACGCGTCCTCGCCGCACTGGCGGAAGCCTGCGGACTGCCGGAGCCGTCGCCCGCCTGGTGGGTCAACTTCCGGGTCGTCGACGAGGGCAGCTGGGGTTCCGGCGGCAGAGTCCTCTCCATCCTCTCCCTCCTGGAGAGCGGGTGTTCACCGAGGAGAAGGCAAAGGCGATCCGCACGGCGATGGGCGCCTGAGTCCGACCGAACTCATCGACCGAGCCGATCCCCCGGCCAGACCCTAACCGTCGAGCACCCCTGCGATCAGCGTCTCGAGCTGCCGTGCCACCCGGTCCAGCGGCTGCATGCTGCGCTTGGCCCGGCACATGGCGATGGCGCCCTCGACGGACGCCACGATCAGGGCCGCGAGGCCGCGGGCCTGATCGCCGTCGACGCCGTGCTTGCGCAGTGCCTCGGCGAGCAGTTGCTCCCAGTCCTCGAACGCCTCGGCCGCGGCGGTGAGGGCCGGCGGCATCTCGCCGGCCGGCGGCTCCTCTACGGAGACGGCCAGCACCGGGCAGCCCGCCCGGAAGTCGCTCTCGATCACGATGCCGCGCCACAGGGACAGGAAGGCGCGCAGGCCGGCGACCGGGCCCGCGTCCAGTTCCCTGCGCAGGATGCGGGCCACCGCTCCGCCGGCGTACCGCACCGCCTCGGTGGCCAACTGCCCCTTGCCCTCGGGGAAGTAGTGGTACGTCGAGCCGAGCGGCGCCTTGGCGTGTTTGGCCAGCTCGCGAATGCTGGTGGCGTTCAGGCCGCGCCTGCTGATCAGATCGGCCGCACCGGCCACGATGCGCTCGCGCGACGGTGCGCTGGATTTGGCCACGGCCGTGCTCCCTCTTCGAACCCCACTGGCTATAACGCCCGTCATAGTCTAGCCTCACCCTCGTTTATAACGACCGTCATAGACCTTGCCGACCTTCAGACTGAACACCAGAGAGGACCTCGTCATGCCGATGATCCGGCTCACCGTCCCGTCCGGTTCGCTGACCGAGGAGGGCCGCAAGACCGTCCAGCGCGATCTGGCCGCCGTACTGCTGCGCTGGGAGGGAGCGCCCGACACCGCGTTCTTCCGCGCCCAGGCCTGGAGCTACCTCGTCGAGCTGCCCGAAGGTGCGCAGACCACCGCCGAGGACGACGCGCCCCGCTTCCTCGTCGACGTGACGGTTCCCCAGGGTGCGGTGTCCGAGCGCCGCAAGGCGGGCCTGGTCCAGGACGCCACCAAGACGGTGCTCGCGGCCGCCGGGCTGGCCGAGGCCGGCGCCCCGCGGGTGTGGGTGCTGGTGCACGAGCAGCCCGACGGCACCTGGGGGGCGGGCGGCTCCGTCATCCGCTACGCCGACCTGGTCGCCCTCGCGCAGGGGCAGAAGGGGCAGCAGGCCGATGCGTGAACTGACCTACGTCGCCCGGCACTCGGTCGAGTGGCGCGAGGCCCCCGACCCCGCGCTCCGGTCCGGCCGGGAGGCGATCGTCGCCCCGGTGGCCGCGACCTCCTGCGACGTCGACTCGGCGATCCTGGCCGGACATGGGTTCCTGGATCCTCCCTTCGCCCTCGGCCACGAGTGCGTGGCCCGGGTCGTCGACACCGGGGACGCCGTCACCACCGTGGCAACCGGTGACCTGGTCGTCGTCCCCTGGTCCATCAACTGCGGCAGCTGCGGCCACTGCCGCGCCGGACTGACGGCGCACTGCACGGCCGTACCGCACACGGCCATGTACGGGGCGCCGATCGGCGGCGGCTGGGGCGGCCTCTTCTCCGACCTGGTCCGGGTGCCGTACGCGGACGCCATGCTCGTCCCCCTGCCGGACGGCCTCGATCCGGTCGCCATGGCCTCTGCCGGCGACAACTGGTCCTTGTCGTGGCGGCTGGTGGCCCCGCACCTCAAGAGCCGGCCCGGCGCACGCGTCCTGGTCGTCGCACGCGGCAGCATCGGCCTGTACGTGTGCGACATCGCCCGCGCGCTCGGCGCCTCCGACATCTTGTACGTCGACCCCGACCCCGGACACCGCAAGCTCGCCGAGAGCTTCGGCGCCCGTACCGCCGAGACGCTCGAACCCGTGCGGCACGGCTTCGACCTCGCGGTGGAGGCCACCGGCCGCGTCGACCAGCTCGCCCAGACCGTCAAGTGCCTTGCTCCGGAAGGGATTTGCGAGTCCGCGGGCAACCACTTCCGGGCCGGCGAGCTGCCGCTGCTGGACATGTACCTCACCGGCGTCACGCTGCGCGTCGCCCGCGACAACGTCCGCGCCCACATCCCCGACGCCCTCGCGCTCGCCGCCTCCGGCACCGTCGACCCCGCCCGGGTCGTCTCCCACGTCCTGGACTGGGAGCAGCTCCCCGACGCCCTGCCCGAGAAGCATCTCAAGCCCGTGTTCGTCCGCGACAGCACCTGACCGAGAAGACCGATGACTGCCCCACCCACCGAAACCCCGTTCCCCGAAACCGAAGAACCGGACGACCAGCGCACCGCTATCGCCGCGCTCGGCCACGAACTGCGCACCCTGGTGGACGCCACCGTCACCACCGCCGCCCCGACCGAGATCCTGCACCGCATGGCGGACGAAGTGCGCGGGCTGACAGGGCAGTTGACCGGCCGGCGGCGGAGGCGGGCCGAGATCCCCGCCGTGGACGAGTTCCCCGGCGGAGTGCGGATGTACAGCCCCGTCACCGGACTCGGCAGCCCTCTCGCCCCGCCCCTGCGGGTGGCTCCCGACGGCGACGGCGTCGTCGGCCACTGCACGCTCGGCATCGCGCACGAGGGGCCGCCCGGATATGTGCACGGCGGCATGAGCGCCATGCTGCTGGACGAACTCATGGGCTGGGCCTGCTATGCGGCCAAAAGCCCGGCCATGACCGTCTCGCTCGGGATGCGCTACCGGCGGCCCGTGCCGGTGGAGACACCGCTGCGGGTCCACGCCCGTGTCACGGGCACCGAGGACCGCAAGGCCTTCGTGACCGGCTCGATCAGCACCGAGGAGACCCCGTCGGTGCCCTTGGTCACCGCGGACGCCGTCTTCGTCTCTCCCGGCCCCGGCCGCGCCCGGGCCCTGTTTCCGAGCACATAGGGTTCACCAGCCCATGGGGCTCACCGCTGCTGTTCGGTGAACCCGTCCCTGACGTTGTCGAAGACCGGGCGGTAGGTGCTCCACTTGGCCTCCGGGGCCGACAGGTAGATGTCGTACTCCCGGCCGCCCGCGGTGCCGTAGCCGAGGTCGATGGCGCGGAAGACGCGGGCCCGGCCCTGGAAGGTGAACTCCCACACCGCCGCAGGCTTGCCGCGGAAGGTGGTCTCCTGCATGCGCAGCCTGCGGTAGACGGAGTAGTTGGCCTTGGTGTTCGCCTCGATGTCCTTGAAGTGCCCGACGGGGTTCGAGCCCGCGGGGTCCACCATGCCGATGGTGATGCCGGCCAGGCCGGTCGGGTCGGTGTAGGTGACCTCGTCGCCGCCCGGCTTCTTCTTCGGCTGCCAGCCGTCCGGCACGGGGAAGGAGACGCCGAGCCGGTCGGCCCGGACCAGGCGGTAGCCGTCGGGGACGGGCGAGGGTGACGCGGACGGGGTGGGCGTGCGGACTGCGCCGGCTCCGTCCCGGCCCGCCCGGTGCGACGACACGTACAGCGTGAGGGCGACGGCGGCCGCGGCCACGACGGCCAGGGCCGGCACGAGGACACGGCGCCTCCGGCCGCGACGGCGGCGGCGTTCGCTCCTGCCCGTCGGCACCGGTGGGGCCGGCGGCGCCGCGGTGGTGTGGTGCGTGGTCGAGTCGTCGTCCCGCGGGCCGGGCGGCACCGCGGCCGGCACGGCCGAGGACCGCTCGGTCGGCGGGCCGGTGGACCAGGTGGCGCGCAGCGCCCGTTCCGTCTGCTCCGCCGTGGGCCGGTCCTCGGGGTCCTTCGACAGCAGGGCGTCGATGAGCGGTTCCAGCGAACCGGCCTTCCGCATCGGCTCCAGCGGGTCGACTGCGATGGCGTACGCGGTCTCCATGGGGGTGTCGCGGCGGTACGGCGGCCGCCCCTCCACCGCCTGGTAGAGCGTCGCGCCGAGCGACCAGAGGTCCGAGGCCGGGCCGGGCTTGTGGCCGCGGATCCGCTCGGGGGCCATGAAGTCGATGGAGCCGATCATCTCCCCGGTCTGGGTGAGCGTCGAGGTCCCGGCGGTCTGCGCGATACCGAAGTCGGTCAGGACGACCCGGCCGCCGGGACCGAGCAGGACGTTGCCGGGCTTGATGTCGCGGTGCAGCACGCCGGCCGCGTGCGCGGCCCGCACCGCGGAGATCACACCGAGGCCGATGCGTGCCGCCTCCTCGGGCGGCAGGGTCCGACCGCCGTCGAGGACGTCGGCGAGGGTGCCGGCGGGCACGTACTCCATGACGATGCACGGCAGCCCGTCGTCGTCGACCACGTCATGGACGACGACCACGTTGGGGTGCACGACCCGAGCGGCACTGCGGGCCTCGCGGCGGACCCGCTCGTACAGCGTGGTGATCTCGGCGTCGGACAGGTGCGGCGGTGTGTGGAGCCGCTTGAGTGCGACGTGGCGGGTGAGTTCCTCGTCCTCGGCGCGCCACACGGTGCCCATACCGCCGCGGCCGATGCTCTCGACCAGCCGGTAGCGCCCGGCGACGAGCCGCCCTTCCTCCGACACAGCTTCGCCCTCCGCCCGCTCTGCCCCCTTTGCGTCACTTAGACATGCACAGTAACCGACGTTTTCGCACAACAGGGATGCGGCCCGTGTCGATCGCGTCATACGGAGTCCCCGGGGTCGTTCGACCCGATCACATGGGCGCACCCCGCGGAGCGCCCGGTCGCACACCTTTCGATACGCCGTCTCCGGCACGTACGTCCGCCACCGCTCCGGCGTCGGGCCGCCGCAGGGGGACGTGGGCGCCGTTCGCGTACGGCGTGCGGCTGTCACCGGTGAAGGCCGGGGAGCCGATCGCCGTGCCGCGAGGGTGTGGCCGCAAGGGCTGAGCGCGAGGGCGCTGGTCGTCTCCGGGCTGTCGGGCGCGGAGGCGCGGACGACGTCGGGCAGGGTGCCCGCGCCCTGTGGCGCAGGTCGCCGTCTGGGAGGACGACGCGGCTGGTGCGGTGCCCGCGGCGAGCTGGGAGCCGTCGACTCGGAAGGCGAGGGCTCCGGGCCCGTCCTACGCCAGGCCGAGGGCCGTGGGACGGCCGGGGGGAAGACCGCCGGCGCGTTTCTCGCCGGCGAGGAGCCCGCCGTCGGGGCGGACCGTGAGGAGAGTGCTCGCCAGACCCGCCACCGTGCGCGAGCGGCGGTGGCCGGTGACGTCCCACGCCTCGTCCGCCACGCCGCCGTCGATGGTCGGACGGGCCGTGTACAGGGCGCGACGGCCGGGGCCAAGGGCGAGGGACTGCGCGCCCTCGTGCGTCGCCGCTCGGCCGGGCGCCCTCTCAGGCGACGGGCCGGCACTCGCGCATCGCCGCCGTGTACACCTCCGCCGTCGCCGCCGCGGCCGTGTCCCAGCCGAAGGAGCGGGCGTGGCGGGCCGCCGCCTCACCCATGCGGACGGAGAGCGCCGGGTCGTCGGCGAAGCGGCGCAGTGCCCGCGCGTAGTCGACCGGGTCGTGGCCCGGTACGAGTACGCCGCTCACCCCGTCCCGTACCGCCACCGGAAGACCGCCGACCTCGGCGGCGATCACCGGGGTGCCGCAGGCCTGTGCCTCGACTGCGACCAGGCCGAAGGACTCGCTGTGGGAGGGCATGACCAGGGCGGATGCCGCCCGGTACCAGTCGGCGAGCTGGTCCTGGCCGACCGGCGGGCGGAACAGTACGACGTCGGAGACACCGAGGCGGGCCGCCAGTTTCTGCAGGCCCTCCGGTCTGGCCAGGCCGCTGCCGCTCGGCCCGCCCACGACCGGCACCACGATCCGCTCCCGCAGCCGCGGCCGCTCCTGGAGCAGCCGGGCCACCGCCCGCAGCAGGACGTCCGGCGCCTTCAGCGGCTGGATGCGGCCCGCGAACAGGGGGATGAAGGCGTGCGTCGGAAGTCCGAGTCGGGTTCGGGCGGCTGCCCGGCCGGCCTCGACTCCGGACGCGTCGGGCTGGAAGCGTTCCAGGTTGACGCCGGGGTGGACGACCGACACCCGGTCGAGGTCGGCGTCGTAGTGGTGGAGGAGTTCCTGCGCCTCTTTGCCGGTGTTCGCTATCAACCGGTCTGCGGCGCGGGCGACTTGGGTCTCGCCGAGTACGCGGTGCGCGGGTTCGGGGATGTCGCCCTCAGCGAGGGAGGCGTTCTTGACCTTGGCCATGGTGTGCATGGCGTGGACGAGCGGGACCCCCCAGCGCTCGGCGGTGAGCCGGCCGACCTGGCCGGAGAGCCAGTAGTGGGAGTGGACCAGGTCGTAGTGGCCGGGGCGGTGACCGGCCCAGGCCTGCGTCACGCCATGGGTGAAGGCGCACAGCTGGGCGGGCAGGTCCTCCTTGGCCAGGCCCTCGTAGGGTCCGGCGGCCACGTGCCGGACCAGGACGCCGGGCGCGAGTTCGACGCTCGGCGGGAGGACGGCGGAGGTGGCCCGGGTGAAGATCTCCACCTCGATGCCGATGGCGGCGAGGCGCTTGGCGAGCTCGACTATGTAGACGTTCATGCCGCCCGCGTCGCCGGTACCGGGCTGGTGCAGCGGTGAGGTGTGCACGCTGAGCATCGCGACACGGCGTGGGCGGCTGCGGGCTGCGGGTGGTCGCGGGCGGGGCGGGACGAGGAGGGTGCCGCCGTGCACCGGTGCGCGCCGGGTCATGCCACGGCCTCGGCGGTGAGGTCGAGGCGCTGCTCGCCCGCGTACACGTTCATGGAGGCGCCGCGCAGGAACCCGACCAGCGTGAGCCCGCTCTCCGCCGCCAGGTCCACCGCGAGGGAGGACGGTGCCGAGACCGCCGCCAGCAGCGGGATGCCTGCCATGACCGCCTTCTGCGCCAGCTCGAAGGAGGCCCGTCCGGACACCAGCAGAATGCTCTGGGACAGCGGGAGTTGGCCGGATTGGAGTGCGCGGCCGACCAACTTGTCGACGGCGTTGTGCCGGCCGACGTCCTCGCGCAGGTCCAGCATTTCACCCTCGGTCGAGAACAGTGCGGCGGCGTGCAGGCCGCCTGTCCGGTCGAACACCCGTTGAGCAGCGCGTAGTTGGTCGGGCAGGGCGGACAGCAGGGCGGGGGTGACGCGGACGGGGGGTGTGCCGGCGATCGGCCATCGCGCGGTGGTCCGTACGGCGTCCAGGCTCGCCTTGCCGCACAGCCCGCAGGAGGAGGTGGTGTAGACGTTCCGTTCGAGCGTGATGTCGGGTACGGGCACACCGGGGGCGAGCTGCACGTCGACGACGTTGTACGTGTTCGAGCCGTCGGCGGTGGCGCCCGCGCAGTAGACGATGTCGGCGACCTCCTCGGCCCGGCCCAGGACTCCCTCGCTCACCAGGAACCCCGCGGCCAGGGCGAAGTCGTCGCCGGGTGTGCGCATGGTGATCGCCAGAGGTCTGCCGTTGAGGCGGATCTCCAGCGGTTCCTCCGCCACCAGGGTGTCGGGGCGGGTGCTTGGCGCTCCGCTGCGGATGCGGAGTACGCGTCGGCGTTCGGTGACACGTCCCATGGCCTCACTCCTGGTTCCGTACGGGGCGCTCCGCGGGGGCCGCGATGTGCCGTTCTTCGTGTGCGGCTGCGTCGCGGCTGAGCGCGCCCACGCGGCGGGGCCGCATATCGATACAGGCCCGCGCCCCTGTCGGGGCATGGCTCAGCCGCCCGCTCAGCACTCGATGACGTTGACGGCGAGGCCGCCCCGCGCGGTCTCCTTGTACTTGACCTTCATGTCGGCGCCGGTGTCCTTCATGGTCTTGATGACCTTGTCGAGGGAGACGTGGTGGCGGCCGTCGCCGCGCATCGCCATCCGGGCGGCCGTGACCGCCTTGACCGCGGCCATGCCGTTGCGCTCGATGCAGGGGATCTGGACGAGGCCGCCGACCGGGTCGCAGGTGAGGCCGAGGTTGTGCTCCATGCCGATCTCGGCAGCGTTCTCCACCTGTTCGGGAGAGCCGCCGAGCACCTCGGCCAGCGCGCCCGCGGCCATCGAGCAGGCGGAGCCGACCTCGCCCTGGCAGCCGACCTCGGCACCGGAGATGGAGGCGTTCTCCTTGAAGAGCATGCCGATGGCGCCGGCGGCGAGCAGGAAGCGGACGATGCCGTCCTCGTCGGCGCCCGGCACGAAGTCGAGGTAGTAGTGCAGGACGGCGGGGATGATGCCCGCGGCGCCGTTCGTCGGGGCGGTGACGACCCGTCCGCCGGCCGCGTTCTCCTCGTTGACGGCCATCGCGTACAGCGTGACCCACTCCATCGCACGGCCCAACGGGTCGCCCTCGGTGCGCAGTTGGCGGGCCGCGGCCGCGGCCCGGCGCCGTACCTTCAGACCGCCCGGGAGGATGCCCTCCACGGCCAGGCCGCGCGCCACGCAGCCCTCCATGACCCGCCAGATGTCCAGCAGGCCCGTGCGGATCTCCTCCTCCGTGCGCCATGCCTTCTCGTTCTCCAGCATCAGCGCGGAGATCGACAGGCCGGTCTCCCGGGCGAGTCGCAGCAGTTCGTCACCCGTGCCGAACGGGTGGGCGAGCACCGTGTCGTCGAGCCTGATCCGGTCCGCTCCGACCGCGTCCTCGTCGACGACGAAGCCGCCGCCGACCGAGTAGTACGTCTTCTCCAGCAGCGGCACACCGTCGGCGTCGTACGCGAAGAGGATCATGCCGTTGGCGTGGTACGGCAGCGAGCGCCTGCGGTGCAGGACCAGCTGGGTCGAGACGTCGAAGCCGATCTCGTGGGCCGGACCGATCTGCGCTCCGAGGAGGCGGATGCGCCCGGTGCCGCGGATGCGCTCCACGTCCAGGTCGGCCTGGGCGACGTCGACCGTGTGCGGCTCGTTGCCCTCCAGACCTAGCAGCACCGCCTTGGGGGTGCCGTGGCCGTGGCCGGTCGCGCCCAGGGAGCCGAACAGCTCCGCCCGTACCGCGGTGGTCTGGGCGAGCAGGCCGTCCTGCTTCAGGCGGGCGGCGAACGTCGCGGCGGCGCGCATCGGGCCGACGGTGTGCGAACTGGACGGGCCGATGCCGATGGAGAACAGGTCGAAGACGCTGATTGCCACGCCATACTCCGGGGGATTGGCGAGGCGTGCCCGGTACGTCAGCGGCACGCCCCTGCGGGAGGGTTGTCGGTTACAGACCTGCGTAGAGGGGGTGCTTGTCGGCGAGGGTTTTGACCCGGGCCTTCAGCGCCTCGGCGTCGTAGGAGGGCTTGAGGGCCTGTGCGATGACGTCGGCGACCTCGGCGAAGTCCTCGGCCGTGAAGCCGCGGGTGGCCAGGGCCGGGGTGCCGATGCGCAGGCCGGAGGTGACCA
>NZ_JAJSBI010000047.1 GCF_021261325.1 Streptomyces guryensis
CGCACCCTCCTTGATCCACAACAAGCCGTCCCCTGCCTGCCCCTACACCGTCGCGGTCATGCCCCACACACGAAGAAGCCCCTGCTCATCGAACAGGGGCTTCCTTTGCCACAACGCACTGAGGCAGTCCCGGACCCCCGCGATGCTGATGATCGCCGAGTGCTCCTCCCAGGTCCGTCAATGGGAGACCACCGTCCTTGCCAATGACCCCGCCATCCAGCGCACGCAGTACATGCCCGGAGTCGGACACCACATGTGGAACGGCCTGGACGACAACAACGATCGAGCCGCCGCCGTCATCACGGCGTTCCTTCAGGACAAGGCAGCGCCCCTGCCGAACTACCCGACCCGCGACGAGATCCCTACCTTCCTGTGCGATCACAAATGAAGGGGTTGCAGCCCCTCACCGGCAATGGCGGGCGAACCCTCGAAGTCGTCCGGGCCCTGAGCCGGGTACAGCCAAGGACGATTTCTCAGTCCGGAAAAGGCGCCCAGATGTAGACGTAGTCGCTGCCGGACAAGTCGCGTTCGCCGAACGCGGCATGGTCGGCCTGCCACTGCCGGGTGGCGGCTGACCGCGGCCGCCGACAGGCCGGCTGTGGAGCCGAGGAACTGCTCCACGGCGGGCACGAAGTCACCGGGGACTTGCGGCACCAGGGCCGCATGATCGCCGAGGAGAACCGCTTGCGCTCGCCGCTCACCTCGTCGAGGCGTTTGCCGTTCACCCTCGACGCCTTCACCTCGGCCACCCCGGCCGCGGTGGTGACCCTCCTGGGCTGCTGGTACCCGTTGCGGACCACGAACCGATGCCCGCTGCCGCGACCATCCCTGCGCCTGCGGGGATGGCCCCCGGTACGGCGAGGTTCGCTTCCAGGACGCTCTCGGCCGCCTCCGACGTCCGGAAAGCCCGCTCCGGAACGCAGGCGCCTTCCATCAGTCCCGCTCAGAGACGTGCGCGGTACTCAAAGGAAATGGTGCTCAGGGTCCACGATGTACGTGAGGATTCCGTGCCAGCCGGATTCGGGGTTCTCCAGAGCTACGGGATCCACAGACATCATCGCACTCCGGACACGGATCTGGGCGGCCTGGGGGTCGTAAGGCACCTCGATCTCGCTCTCCCATTCCGCGTCGAAGTGCGGGCGTTCCAGTTGGAGGAGATACAGGAAGTGCACGAAAGACCGGAGTGAGCTGTTCCAGAGGTAGATCTCGGAGTCGTCGGGCAGGCAGTAGACCTTGCCGGTGTCCGGATCGAAGGCGATGCCGTCATAGGGGACCATGCCCAGGCCGATCCACTTGCCCGCTCCCGGCGGGACGACGGAATATCGGTCCTCGAGTTTCTCGTCCCACTCCTCGACGCGCCCCAGGCGCTCTGCGATCCCTTCTTCCATGTCGAACCACGGATTGTCCCAGACAGGGATTCCCAATGTTCCCAGGACTTCCCTGGAATCAGGGTCGGCGACAGCAGAAAGACTTTCTGCCGGGGCCACGATCAGTTCGGCCGGGTCAAACACGGTCTCCAGCATCGCACGGGTGAGGGCGGGGGGGCGATTCATACTCTTTCCCTGTCATTTATGTCCGGTGCTCCGAGGCGCAAACGTATCATCTACTGGCCTGCAGTTCGGGGAGATAAAGTTGCATCTCGTCGTTCCCCGCGCCAAAACTGTGCGTGACTGCGGTGTTGGGTAATCTCTCCGCCATCCAGGCACTACAGTTCACCCCGGTTTCGCATGGCGCTCGTTCTGTGTACAACTGGGTTATTCTGTTTTCTTCGCCCTGTCTCAGGAATGGCGTACCGATCATGCGCTCCGAATGCCGGTACCCATTACTGCGCGCGACCAGTATGAAATCGCCCTTGCCGTTCGCGCCGTCCACCTTGGCCGCGGCATAGTTGTTGCTTGTGAAATTTCCCTTCCGGTCCAGGCCGCCGTAGCCCTCGTCCGCGTGGCGGGCGAGCTGGGTGGCCACGGAGAGATCGGTACTCCCCGCCGTCACCTGTTGCGACGAAACCTTCGGACGCGGAGTTTCCTTGCCCTCCTGGTCCGTTTTGAGCCTGGCATTCTGTTCACCCAGCCTGGGGCGCCCAATATTGGCTTCGTCGAGGCCCAGACGCTCCTTGTCCTCCGCCGTGAGCTCGGAATGACCACCACCGGGATGCAGTCGGCGAATACTTCCGTCGTCGGCCATATGGTAGACCGGCGTCTCACCCTTGGCGAGCTTCTCGATTTCCGCCGCATGCTTGGCGTCGGTCTCAAGATAGTTGTGCGAGACCTTATTGAGGCGGGCATGCGTATCGTGATAAAGCGCCTTGATGGATTTACCGGCGTCTTCACCGAGTGCCTTGCCCAGCTTCTTCGCGCCGTCCTCCAGCGCCGTGGTGATCTTGTTGGTCATTCGAACGACATCCCGGCGGCCCGAATTCTGAACTCCTCCGCATGCGAGGCGACCGTGCCGGCGTGGGCCTTCATCAGCTCGGCACGGGTCTGGAGTTCCTCCGGATGGACGGAGAAGCCGGTCCCCGCTCCCGCGCCATCGGCCGACATGCCGAGCGCGGACTCGGTGGCCTTGAACATCAAGCCGCTCGCCGCCCTCGCGACAACCTCGACCAGCGGGTTGACCGCGGCCTCGATGACCGCGCCGATGATGTACTGCTCCAACTGTTGCTCAAGGTAGTCAACGGCCTTTTCCGCCGCCTCCACGATCAGTGCCTCGGCGGCCTCCGCCAGTCCGAGCGTGGCAACAGCGGCCGCCTGATCGGCTACGAACGACGCGGCCAGGACCACGAGTTCGGCAATGGCGGCCTCCTTCATCCCCACGATGACGTCGGCAGCCACATCGAGCGCGGTCGCCACTGCGTGGCAGGCGGCCAGCAGCTCGGACATGTGGCCGTTCGACATCTGCCCCCACTTGGCGAGCAACGCGTCGTAGGAGGCGCCCTGGTACACGTCAGCCATCTTCTTGATGGTGGCCGTGGAGTCCTGGTGTGTCTCGTCCACTTTCGTGGCGAAGTCGCGTACGTGCTTGGCGAACTCCCGTACCTTGTCCTCGTTCACATTCGGCCAGTTGACGCCGATGAACTGGAGCAACGATACGACTTCTTCGGGTAGTTCAATGGCCAAGTTCCCGCTCCCCCGTCAAGTCGGCCAAGACTGAACCAGGTTCGCGCGGATCTGATCGTTCGACGCCATGGCGGGGCAAAAGTTCGACAATGAAACGGGCGCCGGGCGGCTCAGCTGTCCGGCATCCCCGGGGCCGGGCTCGGTCTCACTCGTCACTCCACAGCCGCGCGGCGTTGAGGCTCAGTGCGTAGGAGCCCTCGCTGCCCCCGATCGTGAGGCGGAGCCGGGAATCAGAAGGGGGCTGCTGGTCTGCGACAACCGGCGCGGAGGTGCAGGCGAGGGAGGAACACGGCAGGAGGAGCGGGAGGACACGAACCCTGCCGGAAGGCAGATGCCACAGGTGGAGTGAGGCGTCGTTCCAGGCGACGGCGAGGAGAGGGCCGACAGAAGTCTGCTGGGCGCTGATGGCCGTGGCGAGGGCGGGCCGCTGCTCGACGGGACGGGGCATGGGGTCTGCCGAGGTTTTCCAGAGTCGGACGGTGCCGTCCATGGCCGTGCTCATCACCAGCGTCTGCCCTTCGCCGGGCAGAGCCAGGGACGTGACGGCAGTGACCGGAGCGGAGTGCAGCACACGTGAGAGGGGAGCAGCCTCAGAGGTCTCCAGGCTCCATACGTGAACACCTCCCTGCTCGTCCCCGATCACCACGAACCTGCCGCAGGGGCTGTGTCCGAGAGCAGTGGGCCGCAGATCCGCATCTGCGAGACCGGCCCGGCCGTGGTGGGCCGCGATGCGGCCGAGAACGCCACCCGGCTCTTCACCGGTGTGGTGAAGGGCGCCGGTGTCACTGAGCAGAAGCGCGCCATGCTCAGCGCAGGCCGCCATGCCGTCGAGGCAGGGCACGCCGGCTGCGGACTGCGGGACGGAGACGCCGTACCTGCCGGTGCCGGCGTCCATCTCGAAGACGTTTCCCAGAGGATCGGCGGCCAGGATCGTTCCCGGCTTGCCGGGAACGGCTGCCAGGGCGCTCACGGTCGTGTCCCGCCGGGCCCAGACCGCCGCCCAGGAGTGGTCTGCGAGGAGGGGCAGCAGGTAGCGGGCGAGGAGGGAGCTGGACTCCAGGGATGCCGCGTGGAGTACGGCCGCACGGTCAGAGGTCTCGTACTGCGCGTCCGAGAGGTGGGGCGCCGCCAGCCTCCACGTCTGCCGAAGTCCTCGCGGAGCGGGAGTCCGCTCATCCGCCAGACACGCAGCGAGGGAAACGGTCGACCCATGGACCAGGAACCCGGGGTCCCTGACGAGCTCCACCAGGGCGGTCTCTGGATCGGGCGCGGTCAGTGCCCGGTCCAGGGCATGTTCACGGGCGGTCTCGGACGCGTGGTCCCACCGCACGTGCCCCTCAGGAGTGCGTGGCAGCAGAAAGCCGTCCTCCGCGGTCGGAGCCGCGCCGGCGGCCGTGAACGGCTCGTCGCCGACGTCGATGGTCGTGACGACCCCGACGCTTTCCAGGCCGTCGAGCAGAGCGGTGTCGCCGACCTCGACGACAGCGCGGGTCTGCGGCAGGGCCAGAAGAGGCGCAAGAAGATCACGGACCAGGGTCGCCGGATCGGCCGCCGGGCGGTCGGCCGGGCCACGGCCGGATCGGTGCAGATCAACCACCAGCACCAACAGCGGCCTTCGGTCCACCGCCAGCCGCTCCAGCAGCCGCTCCGGCGCCAGTGGCCCGTAGCCGAGTTGGCGCCCGAGTTCCCAGGCGACAGCGTCCGTGAAGAGGCCCTCGGACAGGACCGTGGCGTGGACCGTGGTCGACGGACGGCTCGCGGAGCCGGCGAGGAACCAGGCCATCAACTGGCTCTTGCCGCTGCCTCGTGCGCCGCGGACCAGGCAGAGCCTGGACTCCTCCGGCCGGGCGCGGGCCGCCCACGCGAGCAGTGCCGGTCCGTGGGTGGCGGTGACCCCGTCGAGTGGCGGCCATTGCGTGATGTCCGGCCCCGTGGACGCCGGCGAGAGACTCACCGTTCCGCCGCCGTGCCGTCGTCCGTGCCGCCGGCGTTCCTGCGCAGCAGGCGGATGCCCTCCGCACGGGAGTCGGCCGACTCGCCGTAGGAGATGGTGTGCGTCACCTCCACGTGCGGGAAGACCTCGGCCAGCCACATGGAGCAGTAGTGGCCCGGCATGAAGCAGGGCTGCAGGTCGGTATGGATGCGCAGGACCTGCTCCGGGCCGATGCCGGCGGCGCGCAGCCTGTCCCACAACCGCTCTTCGGGGTGGGCGGTGATCGTGCCGGCCTGGGTGACGATCCGCTTGCCGTGCTCGGCGTCGACATACTCGAAGGCAGCGTAGTTCTCCGCGCTCGCGGTGTCGCGGATGTCGTCCAGGACCCTGGGCCACCAGTCCTCCGGGTCCGCGAAAGCCGACGGGTCGCGGGCATGCAGGCGTTCCTGAAGGGTCTCGAACGCCGAGGAGGCCACGGCAGGTTGGTCGGTGGTGAGGATGACGCGCAAGGCGTCACCCAGTTCCACGAGACACGCGGCGAAGGCCTCCGGGGAGGAGCTCACGAACCGCCGCTCCTCGTCGTAGTCCAACAGCACCGCCCATACGGCGCCTTGCGGGTCGGCGCACAGTTCGAAACCGCCGTCGCTGCCCAACCGCGCCCAGGAGGCGCACTCTTCGCGGGCGACACGGTGCCCGGCTGCGGCAGCGTACGCGCCCAGCGCCACCAAGTCGCGGTCGAGCGTGGAGAAATAGGGGCCGACCTTGCGCGGTACCGAAATCCCGGCGAGGCGGTGCACGGGAGAGTCGGCGGACTCTCGCTCGCCGGCCGGTTCGAAGGTCCGGAAGATGGGTTCGTCGATCACCGGAGGTTGCTCCTTGGGCTCCGTACCAGGCTGCGGTGTTGCGCGCTGCGGGCTTGTCCGTGTCATCCGCCGGGATCGGCGCGAGCGTCAGTATTACTCCACATCGGGGTTCTCATCGAACCAGGGGGTCGCGAGCAGCTCAACGCGGCACGGTCGACGGCCCTCGTGGACGAAGACACCACACGGCAGTCCGGAAAGCCAGGCTCAGCCGCCGCGCCGTACCCGGGCCGCCTTTCGGGCCTCCGCGAGCTTGCGGGCCTCGCTGTTCCTGCGTGAAGTCCTGCCGCCTGAGGCGCTC
Source organism: Streptomyces guryensis (assembly GCF_021261325.1). Taxonomy (GTDB): domain Bacteria; phylum Actinomycetota; class Actinomycetes; order Streptomycetales; family Streptomycetaceae; genus Streptomyces; species Streptomyces guryensis. Next base: position 6,211 of record NZ_JAJSBI010000047.1, read on the forward strand.
TTCGCGTCCTTCGTACTGCCCAGGCCGCCGAACGGGACGTTGTGGTTCTTGGGGCGCGGTACGGCCGGGCTGCCGTCGAGAGGCTTTCCGGAGGGGGCCTTGGCGCCGGTGATCCGGCTCAGCTCGGCCTCGCCGGAACGGACTTTGGTGACCGTGGGGGCGATGTCGGCGTCCGCCATGACCTGGCTCGTCTCACGGCGCTGTCCCGACAGGACGAGGGTCACGACGGTGCCTGAGCGGCCGGCCCGGGCCGTGCGGCCCGCGCGGTGCAGATAGTCCTTCGGGTCGGTGGCCGGGTCGACGCTGACCACCAGGTCGAGGTCGTCGATGTGCAGGCCGCGTGCGGCGACGTTCGTCGCCACGAGCGCGGTGACCTGGCCGTTCTTGAACTGGGCAAGGGTCCGGGTGCGCTGCGGCTGGGGCTTCCCGCTGTGCAGGGCGGCGGCGGCCACGCCGTTGGCCCGCAGATGCCGCGTGAGCAGGTCGACGCCGTGCTTGGTGTCCAGGAACAGCAGGACGCGCCCGTCCCGGGCGGCGATCTCCGTGGTCACGGCGTACCGGTCCGGACCGTGGACGACGAAGACGTGGTGCTCGATCGCGGGGACCGCGCTGGACGAGGGGTCCACGGAGTGGACGGCGGGGTCGCGCAGGTAGTCCTGCACCAGCTGGTCGACGTCGCGGTCGAGGGTGGCGGAGAACAGCATCCGCTGCCCGTCGGGGCGCACCTGGTCCAGGATCTCGGTGACCTGGGGCAGGAACCCCATGTCACACATCTGGTCGGCCTCGTCCAGGACCGTGATGCGCACCCGTCCCAGTCGGCAGCCCTTGCGCTCGATGAGGTCGTGCAGCCGGCCGGGCGTGGCGACGACGATCTCGGCGCCCTCCCGCAGCACGGCGGTCTGCCGTCCGACGGACACTCCGCCCACCACGGTCGCGAGCCGCAGCCGCAGGGCCTCGGCGTAGGGGGTGAGTGCCTCACCGACCTGCTGCGCCAGTTCCCTGGTGGGTACCAGAACGAGCGCCAGTGGTTCTTTGGGCTGCGCGCGCTGCCCGGCGGTCCGGGCGAGCATCCCCAGGCCGAAGGCGAGCGTCTTGCCGGATCCCGTGCGGCCCCGGCCCAGGACGTCCCGACCCGCGAGCGCGTTCGGCAGCGCCGCCGCCTGGACGGGGAAGGGCACAGTCACTCCGTGCTCGTCGAGCACCCGCAGAATCGCGGTCGGCAGCCCCAGCTGCCCGAAGGACGCCACCGCGCGCGGAGCCGAGGTCGCGTCCGACGCCTCGGACACGGAGTCCTGCTGCCCGGCATCGGCACGTGCTGATTCGCTCACAGAAAGCCTTCCTCCGAAGGGACCGTACCGAGGAAGGCGCGGCGGGGACGCGGCCACCGGCCAGGGACCCGAACGGGGAACCGGCACAGCGACGCTGCAAACGTCCCACGTTAGCACGGGGCAGCCCCCACCGGGCCTCCCACGGAGTCGTCAAGGCCAAGGACGGGTGTCCGCGGGGCAGTTATGATCGCGGAAGGGTGAGTCGGACACGACGAGGGGGCTCGCGTTGGATCGCCTGGCAGGAGCGGACCCGGAAGTCGGTCCGGCCCAGTTCGTGCTTGACGGGTTCACCCTCTTGCGGGGAGTTCCCGCGGGGCTCGTCCGTCGTCACGGCAAGGTCACCGCAGCAGGACGACCGGACGCGGTGGGCCTGTGACCGGCCGGTCGGCGCGTGCCGTGCTGCCGCGGTCGCCGGCCGCGTGGCTCGGGCCGATCGCGGTCCTCGCCGCGCTGGTGGTCGCAGTGATCGGGGTCATGTACGCCGGCCACAGCGAGCCCGGCAGGGTGGACCGGTGGATCGTCCCGCCGACGGCGGACAGTGTGCGGCCGCCGTGGCGGTACGTCGCTCTGACCCTGGACTTCCTGGGGGAGCCCGCCGGGTCGGCGATGCTGATCGGGGCCATCGTCGCGGGCTTCCTGCTGCTTCGGCGCCCTCGGGCGGCGGTGCTCGTCGTCGCCGGCGCCGCCGTGACCGTGGGGACGGCGACGCTGCTCAAGCATGTGGTGGGACGCACCATCCATGGCGCCGGCAACCTGTCCTATCCGAGCGGGCACACCGCCTTCTTCACCGGACTCGCTCTCATCGCAGCGCTGCTCGCGGCCGGCCGGCTCGGCCTCGGCAGGACGGCCGGCCGGTCACTCGTGCTCGCCGCGGCGCTGCTGGCCGGCGCGGCGATGGGATGGGCTGAGGTCGCCCTGGGCGCGCACTACCCGACCGACGCCCTCGGCGGCTGGTGCACCGCGCTGGCGGTGGTTCCGGCGACCGCGTGGCTGGTCGACCGGATCGCCGACCGGCTGGCCCATCGGATGGCCGGCGCCGGTCGGCGGGAGCGTCGCTGACGTCACGCCAAGCGGCGGAACACGGGCTTCACGGGTCGTCCGGTCAGCCAGGGGGTGGGGTCGGCGGCGTCCAGTGCCTTCCGGTACACCGCACATGCCTGGGCCACCACGTCGACGGTGTGATCGATGTCGGCGTCGCTGAGCGCACTGCTCACCACGAACGACGGGGCCAGCACCCCGCCCGCGAGGAGCCGGTGCAGGAACAGGGTGCGGTACCGCTGCGAGGGCTGCCCGTTCTCGTCGAGGGTGGCGAAGACCAGGTTGCTGGCCCGGCCCCGGACGACGATGTGCTCGCCGACGCCCATGCCGGCCGCGGCGTCGCGGACACCGGCGGCCAAGCGCTCGCCAAGGGCGTGCAGCCGTGCCGTGACGCCCTCCTCGGCGTAGATGGTCTGCACGGCCATCGCGGCGGCCAGTGAGTGCGTCTCCGCGCCGTGCGTGGTGGACAGCAGGAACACCCGGTCGCCGGAGTGCCGCAGCCCACCGCGCTCCATCAGCTCGCGTCGCCCGGCCAGCGCGGAGACGGCGAATCCGTTGCCCAGCGCCTTGCCGAACGTGGAGAGGTCGGGGACGACGCCGTACAGGCCCTGGGCGCCCGCCTCGGACCAGCGGAAGCCGGTGATCATCTCGTCGAAGATCAGGACGCAGCCGTGCCGGTCGGCCAGTTCGCGCAGGCCGGCGAGGTAGCCGGGCGGCGGTTCGGTGTGGGTGGCGGGTTCGAGGATCAGACAGGCGACCTCGTCCTGGTACCGGGTGAGCAGTTCCTCCGTGGCGGCCAGGTCTCCGTAAGGGAAGGACACGGTGAGTTCGTTGGTCGCCGCCGGGATACCGGCGGACATCGGCGTGGTGCCGATGAACCAGTCGTCGGTGGAGAAGAAGGGGTGGTCGGCGCAGAGGGCCACCCGTGGGCGCCCGGTGGCGGCGCGGGCGAGGCGCACCGCGGCGGTGGTGGCGTCGGAGCCGTTCTTCGCGAACTTCACCATCTCGGCTGTCGGTACCGTGGCCAGGAAGCGTTCCGCGGCTTCGAGTTCCACGATGGACGGCCGGACGAAGTTGCTGCCGCGGTCGAGTTCCCGCCGTACCGCCTCCGTCACGCGTGGGTGGGCGTGGCCGAGGCTGACCGAGCGCAGGCCTGAGCCGTACTCGACGTAGCGGTTGCCGTCGATGTCCCACACATGGGCACCGCGGCCGTGGCTGATGACCGGGGCCAGGTTCTCGGGGTACTGGTCGTCGCCCTTGGCGTAGGTGTGCGCGCCGCCGGGGATCATGGCGTGCAGCCGCTCGTTCGCCGACCGCGACCGGGGGAGGAGGAACTCGGCGGTCTCCTCGGTGTGTTCGGTGTCCAAGCCCGCTTCACCCTTCCTTGTGCTTCAGGACCTCGGCGAGGCTCGGTGCCTCCCGGTCCCGTTGGGACATCGACGTGACCGGCAGTGGCCAGGGAATGGCGAGTTCCGGGTCGTCGAAGGCGATCGTCACGTCCTCGGACGGATCGTGCTGACGATCGATACGGTAAGAGGTGTCCGCGACTTCGGTAAGAGCCTGGAAACCATGCGCGCATCCTGCGGGGATGTACACGGTCTTCTGCGTCTCGCCGGACAGTTCGAAGAAGGCCCGGTTGCAGTACGTCGGCGAGTTGGGCCTCAGGTCCACGACGACATCGAAGATCTTCCCGTACGAGCACCGCACCAGCTTGGCCTCGCCGGCGCCGGAACGCAGGTGCATGCCGCGCAGCACGCCCCGGACCGAACGGGACACGCTGTCCTGGACGAAGGCGTGCGGGTCGAGGCCCACCGAGCGGACCACATCGGCGTCGAAGGTACGGCAGAAGAAACCGCGCTCGTCGGCGTACGGCGTCGGCTCGAACAGGTACGCGCCGGCGATCTCCGGGACTTCGGTCGCTTTCATGGAGCCTTCCGCGGGGTCTGGATGGGGTCGGCCGCCGGGAACAGGGCCGCGGTCAACGCGGCGAACTGGTCGGCGAGTTGCTGCGCGGCGGCCTGGTTGCGCTCGGTGAGGGTCTGTCTTAGCTCCGCCGAGTGCTTCTCCAGGTCCCGGAACTGTTCGAGCAGCCGGTCGGCGTCGACTTCGCGCGCCGGATGGCAGTACGCGCCCAGCCCCATCCGGTCCATGAGCGCGTCGCTCTTCGCCGCATAGCAGAGGGCGAGCACCGGTGTGCCGGTCTTCAGCGCGCAGATGAGGTTGTGGTAGCGGACCGCCACCACGGTGTCGGCGGCCGCCATCTCCGTCATCAGGTCGGCCAGTGAGGCCGGTTCGGCAGCGGTGACCAGCGGTGAGCCGACGGCGTCGAGGATCGCGGCGACCACGGACAGATCGCACTGGTCGCCGGTGAGCAGCCGGACCGGCCTGCCCTCCTCGACCAGCGTGCGGACGAACCGGATCGTCCCGTCGAGGTAGCGCCGGTAGATCTCCTCGGCCCGGGCGCGGTCGTCGTTGCCGCCGTGGAAGTCCATGACACCCACGCAGACCGTGCCCGGCGAGCCCGAGGGCGCGCTCGCCCGCGGCGTCGGCAGGGAGAACGCGAGGTCGGGGTAGACCTCGTCGCGCCTGGTGTCCACGCCCATCGCGCGCATCGCGTCGCGGGACGGGGCGTCCCGGTAGGACCGGTACGCGGCCAGTCGCCCCGACCAGCGCACCAGGGCCCGGGTCGGCCGGTTGCCGATCGCGGCGGCACCGACGCTGACCAGCGCGACCCGGGTGCCCAGCAGCCGGCCGCTCGCGCAGAGCAGGAACAGCGAGTACGGGAAGCCCCAGGGCCGCAGCGGCAGTGTGGCCTCCAGGACGCCCATGCCCGGCACGATCACCACGTCGTGCCGGCGCACCCAGGCGGCGGTACGGAAGACGTCGACGAGTTTGCCCAGCCCCTTGCCCGCGATCGCGCCCGCCCGCGACGCGGTCCGGTACTCGCCGCGGTACCAGTGCAGCCGGGTCGCGGGAATCCCGAACCGGGTCGTCACGGCCTCGGGTCCGCCGCACAGGGCGTCCACGGCCGCGTCGGGATGCTCGGTGCGGAGATAGCCGAGGACGGCCTCGAGCGAGCCGTCGTTGCCGAGGTTGCCCGAGCCGAGGAGGCCGAACACCCCCACGCGTGGTGCCGTCTTCATGCCCGCCGCCCCTCGCGGCCCGCGACGAGGGCGTCCACGGAGACGGTGAGCGCGGCCGGGTCGACCGGGGCGCGGTCCTCGACCCGCTCGCCGGCGCCCGGCCGGACCCGGCTGGTCATCCAGGCGGCCAGGTGGCGGTAGCAGGCGCGCCGGTCGGCCGGGGACAGCGGGGCCCGCCGGATCGCCGAGGCGAAGCCCCAGACGTACTCGGCGAGCAGCCGGGGAGTCGGGTGCAGCCGGCCGGCCCGGCGCGGGTCCAGATTGACGCACCGGGCGCGCTTGCTGGGGTTCGCCCGCTCGGCGCGGGTGGGGTGGTCGCGGCGGAAGTACAGGAGTTCCGGCACCTGGTGGAAGCGCCCGTGCAGGGTGATCTCGGCGACGAACGTGCGGTCCGCGTGGTGGTAGCTGTCCATCGGCTTCACCCGGCGCAGGGCGTCGGCCCGGATCACCCCGTAGAAGTCGTCACCGCCGGGCTCGAACAGCAGGCTGCGGAAGCGCTCCGGGGCGTGCGGCGAGCCGGTGGCGAGCGTGTACTCGTAAGGGACCGTCACCTGGCCGTCGCCGTCGATGACCGCCTGGTCGGCGTGCGCGAGGATGACGTCCGGCCGCTCGTCCAGCGCCTGGACGCAGCGCCGCAGCAGATCGCGGGCGTAGAGGTCGTCGTGCGAGGCCCACTTGAACAGCTCGCCGCGGCACTGGGTGAACACGTAGTTGTGGTTCGGCGTGGCGCCGACGTTCCGGAGCAGCCGGATGTACCGGATGCGCGGGTCCTGCGCGGCGTACTTGCGGCAGATGTCCTCGGTTCCGTCGGTCGAGGCGTTGTCGGAGATGACCAGCTCGAAGTCCTCGTAGGTCTGGCCGAGCAGGGCGTCGAGCGACTCGGCCAGGTACTCCTCGCCGTTGTAGACGGGCAGGCCGATGCTCAGCCTGGGTCGGTCGGTCATGAGGTCCTCACTTCGGGAACGAGGTTGTCGTGGTGCTCACGCAGGGCGGACCGCAGTTGCAGCCACCACACGGCCGAGCCGCTGACGGTCGCGGCGGCGACGCCCCAGGCCGAGCCGACCGTGCCGGCCAGGGCCGCTCCGCCGAGCCCGCCGCCGACGTAGCAGGCGGAGGCGAACAGCTGGGAGCGCAGACTGCGCCGGGCGGCGCCGAGCGCGCGCAGCCCGGCCGCCGCGCCGGTGCCGAGGCCCGCTCCCGCGACGCCGAGGGTGATCTGGACGATGAGCTGCGAGGAGGAGTGCCAGACGTCGCCGAGCACGAGGTGGCCGAGCCGGTCCGGCATCAGCAGCAGGGCCCCGCCCCAGAGCAGCGCGCCGGCGGCCTGTCCGCCGCCCAGCAGGAGGCAGAACGTGCCGAGGCGGTGCGGGGCCTGCCTCAGTACCCGTGCCGCCTCGGGGACGGTGACCAGCGACAGGCCCATCAGTACGGCGAGGAACGGGCCCATCAGGAGCTCGGCGCCGCGCACCGCACCCACCGCGCCGAGCCCGACGATCGCGCCGAGGCCGTACGCCCGCAGCTGGCTCGCGCCGCTGAGGCAGGTGTTCTCGACCAGGTACCGGTAGCCGAGATCGCGCTGTTCGCGCAGCCAACCGCGCGCCCCGGTCACCCGGGGCAGGATGTCGGACTGGAAGTAGCCGTACACCGCCGCCACCGTGGCGGAGGCGCCCCAGGCCAGCACGAAAGCGGCCACGGTGCCTACGTGGGCCGCCACGACCATGGCCGGGACGAGCGCGACGCCCCACACGACGTCGTTGACGAACGCCTTGCGCCCGGCACCGGCGGCGAAGAACGAGAACCGCCAGGCGTCCTGCAGCAGCAGCCCCGGCAGCATGGCCCCGAGACAGACGAACGCGGGCCCCACGCGGCCGCCGAGGGCCGGTCCGACCACCAGACACACCGCGCCGATGACCGCGCCCACACCGAGTGCGGTGCCCGTCGAGCGGGCCACCGCCCCTCGCCAGGACGCTTCCGGCACGCCGCTGAAGCGCACCACGAGCGGATCGGTGGCCAGCCCGCGGGAGACGTTGAGCACCACGCCGTAGGTCACCCAGGCCAGGCTGAACACGCCGAACGCGGTGACCCCCAGCGAGCGGGCCACGTAGATGCCCACCGCGAAGTTGCTGATGCTGGAGGCCGCCTGGTCGGCGAGCCCCCAGGACAGCCGGCCGGCGATGGCCCGCCGGGCGGATCCGGCCGATGGTGTCGTCTTCTCCCCCTCGATGGTCATCCGCGTCATGCCTTGATCAGTCCGGCGGCGTGCAGGGCGTCGGCCGCGTGGGCGACGGTGTCGAACGGCAGCCCGGACCGCTCGGCCACGTCCAGCAGACTGTGCTCGCCGTCGGAGAGGTTGAGCACCCAGAGCATGGCCATCTGGGCCTGCTTGGTGTCGCTGCGGCCGCCGAGCGCGTCGTAGAGCCCGCGTCGGCCCAGCTGTGGTTCGCCGTAGGGGCTGAGGTTGACGTACTGGCGGTTGCGGTCGAGGACGGCGAACGCCTCGCGGCAGACGGAGAGGGTGTCCGCCATCGCTTCTGGGGAGACGAAGTCCAGATTGTCCGCCGAGGTGTGGTACTCGGGGTAACCGGCGTACGGGGTCCGGGTGAGCGAGCCCACGCCGAGATTGAACCCGGGCGAGCAGAACTGCCGCTCGTCGTAGCCGTACGGAGTGAACTCGTTGACCTGGTGCGGGCGTTCGGATGCGGCCAGCACGTGCCGCATCACCCGGTCGATCTCCGCGTCGCCGCGTCTGCTCTGCTTGTACGTCACCTGGCCCCGGTCCCCGGCGCAGGCCAGCACGAGGCCGTGCTTGACTCGTTCCACCCGCTCGGCGTTGCGGGCCAGCCAGGTGATCGCCCCGATGGTGCCGGGCGCGAAGATGAACCGGTAGGTGTAGTACGGCGTCTGCTCGGCCAGCGCCCTGGCCAGGAACGTCGCCACCGCGACGCCGGCCATGTTGTCGTTGGCCAGCGACGGGTGGCAGACGTGGCAGGAGACGATCACCTCGTCGGCGACCTGCCCGGGCACCACGTGCTCGGCATAGGTGAGGTGGCCGTCGGCGAGTGTGGAGTCGATGCGCACCTCGTACTCGCCGTCCGGCATCGCGTCCAGGGTCTCCTGGGACAGGCAGAACCCCCATTCCGGCTTGTAGTAACTCGTGCGGTACGGCACCAAGGACGGCTGGTCGGGCAGGGTGTGCAGGTGTTCGCGCAGCTCGGCCAGCGGCATGGTCGCCGACACCGGCACGCTGTAGCCGAGCACGTGCAGGCTGGACGCGGCGAAGTCGACGACCCGGTGGCCTGCGCTGTCGGCGATGTACGCGTCGCGGATGTTCCACTCCTGCGGCACCGTCCAGTCGAGCACCTGGGTCCCGGTCGGCACCTCGTGCACCTGCAGCGGGAGGTACTCGCCGACGATGTCCAGGGTGGCGCGCACACCGTCGCCGGTGATGCTCCGGCACAGCGGGTACAGCCGCTCCACCAGGGCGTACATCTCCTCGCCGGGGTTGGTCATCGGCGCCACCGCAGGGTGTCGTCGACGGTGCCGGCGTCGGAGGCCGCGCGCAGCACCGCGAGACGGGTGAAGCGCCGGTCGAAGTCGTCCTTGGTCAGCCCGAACTGCCGGTAGGCGTCGGCGAGTTCGAGGGCACCGCGCTTCACCGTCCACTCGCAGTCGAAGCCGGGGATCGCGGCGCGGAACCGGGAGAAGTCCACCCGGTAGGAGCGCGGGTCGGCCCCGTTCTCCCCGGTGATCCTCACCTTCGCGCCGGGCACCGCCTCGGCGACCTGCTCGGCGATCTCGGCGACCGTGACGTTGTTGGTCTCGCTGCCGATGTTGAACGCCCGGTCGTGCACCGCTTCGCGCGGCGCGGTCAGCGCGGCCGTGAAGGCCCGGGCGATGTCGGCGGCGTGCACCAGCGGGCGCCAGGGGGTGCCGTCGGAGAGCACCAGCACCTCGCCGGACAGCAGCGCGTGGCCCACCAGGTTGTTCAGCACGATGTCGGCGCGCAGCCGGGGCGAGTAGCCGAAGGCGGTGGCGTTGCGCATGAACACCGGGGTGAAGTCGTCGTCGGCGAGCGCGTGCAGGTCGTCCTCCACGCGCACCTTGGACTCCGCGTACGGCGTCACCGGGCGCAGCGGGGCGTCCTCGCCGACCAGGTCCTCGCCGCCGGCGGCGCCGTAGACCGAGCAGGTGGAGGCATACAGGAAGCGCCGCACTCCGGCCTCGCGGGCCAGCCGGGCCAGCCGTACGGACGCGTGGTGGTTGATGTCGTAGGTGAGTTCCGGCGCCAGCGAGCCCAGCGGGTCGTTGGACAGGGCGGCCAGGTGGATCACGGCGTCCACCCCGGCCACGTGTTCGGCCGTGACGTCACGCAGGTCCACCCGGTGCCCCCGCGGGTCCGCGGGGGTCTCGCCGAGGACGCAGTCGGCGAACAGGCCGGCGTCGAGGCCGACGACCTCGTGTCCGGCGGCGGCGAGGACAGGGGCCATGACGGTGCCCAGATATCCCTGGTGTCCGGTCAGTAGTACGCGCAAGGTTCAACCCCCCAGGTTGAGCGTGAGTTTGGTGGTGGCGAACGCCTCGGCGTATCGCTCGTGGCATTCGATGCCACGGATCCGGGCGAGCCCGAGGAAGGCCTCCCGGTCGTACCAGGGACGGTGCCGCTGCGAGGGGTAGTGCTCCTGCAGCAGCCGTACCTTCTCTTCGGCGATCTCGGGCGACAGCGGCTGGTACACCGCCGGGCGGCCGAGATCGCCGTCCCACTTGACGATCTCGTAGCCGAGCACGAGGTGGTCGCGGAACGCGGTGGGTATGAGTTGTGCCAGGCCGCGGTGGTCCTGGTGGGCGTCGTCCGTGCGCGGGGCCAGCACCAGGTCCGGCTCGGTCTGCGCGCGCAGTTCCTCGACGGCGGCCTTGGCCTCCTCCCAGTGCGCGGGCAGCCGGCCGTCCGGCAGCTTGTGCACGGTCAGCCGCAGGTCGGCGCCCGGGCAGAAGCCGGCGAGCGCGGCCGCCTCCTCCTGCTCGCGCTCGCTGCCGCCACCGGACAGCACCAGCGCGTCGACACGGATGCCCGGTCGCGCGTGGCACAGCGTCAGCAGGGTGCCGCCGGCGCCGATGGCGATGTCGTCGCAGTGCGCGGCCACCGCGACGATCCGGTCCAGGCGCCCGGCGCCGAGCCGGATCACGCGCTCACCCCGGCGTTGTCCCGCTCCCACACGGCCCATGGGCGGTCGCCCCGGGTGTAGGCGTCGTCGAGCGCGGCCCGCTCCTTCACGGTGTCGGTCGGCTTCCAGAAACCGCGGTGCTGGTGCGCCACGAGACGGCCCTCCTTGGCCAGGCCGCCGCATCCGTCGGCGACCAGGTCGCCGTTCTCCGGTATGTGGTCGAAGACCTCCTGGCGGAGCACGAAGTAGCCGCCGTTCTCCCACAGGGGCAGTTCGCTGACCGCGGTGATGCCTCCCACCAGCCCGTCCTCGCCCAACTCCACGCAGTGGAAGGAGGACTGCGGCGGCACCACCATCATCGACGCACCGGCGTCACGCCGGGCGAACCGGTCGATCATCTCCGGCAGCGGGGCGTCGGTGAGCACGTCGGCGTAGTTGGCGAGGAACATCTCGTCGCCGTCCAGGTGGTGCCGCACCCTGCGCAGCCGCTCCCCGATCGGCGACTCGATGCCGGTCTGCGCGAACGTGATCGTCCAGTCGGCTATGTCGGTGGACAGCAGCTCGGTCTTCCCGCCCCGCAGCACGAAGTCGTTGGACGTCGTCTCCTCGTAGTTGAGGAAGAAGTCCTTGATGTGGTGGGCCCCGTAACCGAGGCACAGGATGAACTCCTTGTGCCCGAAGTGCGCGTAGTAGCGCATGACGTGCCAGATCAGCGGTCGCGGGCCGACCATCGCCATCGGCTTGGGCACGTCGTCTGCGGCACCGCTGCGCATCCGCATTCCGTAACCGCCGCAGAACAGAACGACCTTCATGCCTTGACCTCGACAATGCTCAGTTCCGGGATGGGGAAGACCAGCCGGCCGCCCCAGTCGCCCACGAAGGACAGCTGCCCCACGAGCTCGGCCCGCAGGTTCCACGGCAGGACGAGGACGTAGTCCGGTCTGTCGGCGGCGATCTGCTCGGGCGCCAGGATCGGGATGCGGGTGCCCGGGGTGAACCTGCCGTGCTTGTACGGGTTGCGGTCGACCGTGTACGGGAGCAGGTCGGGCCGGATGCCGCAGTGGTTGAGCAGCGTGTTGCCCTTGCCGGGGGCGCCGTAGCCGACGACCGTCTCGCCGCGTTCGGCCGCTTCGATGAGGAACTTGAGCAGGTCCCGGCGCACCTTGGCGACCCGGGCGGAGAACTCGGTGTATCCGGACAGCTCCTGCAGCCCGGCGGCCTTCTCCCGGGCGAGCACGTCGGCCACCCGCTGCGTCGGCTCGCCGGCCACCTCGGCAGGTCGGGCCCAAAGCCGGATGGAGCCGCCGTGCGTGGGCAGCAACTCGACGTCCACGAGCGCGAGTCCGCCGCTCGCGAGGGCTCGGATCGCGGCCGCGACCGTGTAGTACTGGAAGTGCTCGTGGTAGATCGTGTCGTACTGGTTCTCCTCGATCAGGGTCAGCAGGTGCTGCACCTCGATGGAGACCCACCCGTCGTCGGCCACGAGGGCGCGCAGCCCCTGGGTGAACCCGATCACGTCGGGGATGTGCGCGTACACGTTGTTGGCCACGACCAGGTCGGCCGGGCCGTGCTCGGCGCGCACGGCGGTACCGGTCTCCGGTGACAGGAACGCCGTGAGCGTGGGCACGCCCGCGTCCCGTGCCGCCGCGCCGACGTTCACCGACGGCTCGATGCCCAGGCAGCGGATCCCCCGGTCCACCACGTGCCTGAGCAGGTATCCGTCGTTGCTCGCGACCTCGACGACGAAGGCGTCGGTGCCGAGACCCACCCGCTCTGCGGCGTCGGCGACGAACGTGCGGGCGTGCTCCACCCAGGACGTCGAGTACGAGGAGAAGTACGCGTACTCCGTGAACGTCTCCTCCGGCTTGATCAGCGGCGGGATCTGCGCCAGCCAGCAGTCGGTGCAGACCCGCAGGTGCAGCGGGTACGCCGGTTCCGGCTGGTCGAGTCGGTCCGCGGCGAGAAAGCTCTCACATGGTGGCGTCGCCCCGAGGTCGACGACGCTCGCCATCGCCTCCGAGCCACACAGTCGGCATCGTGTCATCTGCTGTCCCCATCCCCCCTGCTCGCGCGGGTCTGCCCGCCGCGAGTCTGTGCTGACCGACCCGCGATCGCGGTGCGGTACTCGTCAACCAGGCGGTCGAGGCCGACCGCCGGGCTGAAACCCTGTTCGTAACGGAGCCGGGCCGCGTGGCCCATCTCCCGGTTGTGGTCCGGCTCGGCCGCGATCCGGCGGATGCAGGACGCGAGCGAGGCGGACTCGCCCGGCTGGTGCAGCAGCCCGGTGACGCCGTCCTCGACGAGTTCGACGAAGGCGCCGTGACCGGCGGCGACGACCGGGACCCCGGCCGCCATCGCCTCCACGACCACCAGGCCGAACGCCTCCAGCCAGGTCGAGGGAGCCACCACGGCGACCGATCGCGCGATGGCCTTCTGGCACTCCGCCGTGTCGTACAGGCCGACGTAGCGCACGTCGTCCCGGCCCGCCGCCCAGGCGGTCACCTCCCGCTCCAGCGGCCCCGTGCCGGCGATCACGAGCGGTACGCCCACACCGCCTTGGGCGGCGATCTCGTCCCACGCGACCATGAGCAGCCGTACGCCCTTGGCCTCCGCGAGCCGGCCGAGATAGAGCACGTGCTCTCCCCCGCCCTGTCGGGTGGTTCCCGGGTCGGGTACGAAGTTGTGCTTCACCGCCAGCCGCTCGGCCGGCATGCCGGAACGCACCAGGACGTCGCGCTGCGCCGCGGAGATGCAGAAGAACCGCTCCACGCCGGACCACCACCGCCGCCGGTTGACCGACAGGCTGACCGCGAGGGGCACCGTCGCCAGGCGGGAGTTGCGGTAGCAGCCGTGCCGGACGGCGGGCAGCGGTGCCGAGCCGACGCACTCGGTGCACGGCCGGCCGTCCCGCTGCAGTGTGCCGGGCGGGCAGACCTGGGTGTAGTTGTGCAGCGTGGCGACGGCGGGCACTCCCGCGTCCGCGCAGGCGGCCAGCACCGCGGGCGACAGGAGCGGGAAGACGTTGTGGACGTGCACCACGTCCGGTCGCTCGCTGCGCAGCCGTTGGGTCAGCTCCCTGCGGACCGCCGGGTTCCACGGCACCAGCAGCGGTACCGCGACCTTGCCCGGCAGGGACCGGGCGGCGATGTCGTCGCTGCGCCGCTCGAACACCTCGACCCGGTGGCCGGCCGCGCGCAGCAGCTCCACCTCCTGGTCGACGACCTTGTTCTCCCCGCTCGGCTGCGCCGAGGCGTAGCGGTTGTGCACCACGAGGACGTGCATGCTCAGACCACCTCCGATCTACGGGCCCAGCGCGGGACGTGCCGTCGTGGGACTTCGGGCGTCGCGAGGGGGCCTGCCTCGGCAGGTGTCGCCAACAGCGAGGCGGCCAGGGCCAGATGCAGCAGATACGGCGAGGCGTCGCCCAGACCGGCCTCGGTGTACGAGGCGATCGCGCAGTAGCTGATCAGGAAGATCGCGCAGGCCCTCTGCAGCGACGGTGGACGCAGCAACGCGACGCCGCCCAGCACGATGATGATGATCGCGACGAGGGTGACGCCGATCAGACCCTGCTCGTTGTAGACGGCCAGCCAGCTGTTGTCGATCGGCAGCCCGCCGAACGACTTGTCGCCCAGGCCCACTCCGAACAACTGCTCCGAGGCCGACCGGGGCGCGGCCAGCAGGGCGTCCCAGACCTTGGCCCGGCCGGTGAGGCTGGAGAAGTTCTCCTTGCTCTGTCCGCGCAGGAACCAGGCCTGCAGCACGGAACCGAGCGCCACGGCGGCCACCGCGGCGCACGCCACCGTCCAGGTGAAGAACCGGCGGGCGGCGGCGCTGGTCAGGAGGAGCGAGCCGATCGCCACCACCAGCCCGACGAGCAGGCCGAGGGTGGCCGTGCGGGTATGGGTCAGCGCGAGCAGCACGAGGGAGGGCACGATGACCACCGCCGCGCTGGTCCGGTCGGTCCGTCGCTCCAGGAGGAGCAGCACGGTCAGCCCGATGATCACTGCGGCGTACTGGCCGATCTGCGGCGGGGTGAGCGGCCACAGATCGCCGACCAGCCGCCCGCCGTAGAGGTCGGGCAGCGCCGCGCCCGGTGAGACGGCCAGGCCGGCGGCCACCGATCCGAGCACCGCGAAGTACATCCGGATGTGGTGCCGGACGAATGTCAGACTGCCGTCCCACCAGCGGGTGAGCAACCACAGCGTGCAGACGAAGAGAGTCAGCCGGAAGCAGCGGAACAGCGCACCGAACCCGGACTCCAGGTTCGCGCTGGAGATCACGCTCGTCACCAGCAGCAGGGTGAGCAGGGACACGTACGCACTGGGCCGGATGCGCAGCTGGAGGTTGACCGCGAGCGCCAGCGCGAAGGCGGCGACCAGGGCACCCATGGTGACCATCTGGATGAGGGAGCGGGGCAGCGGGATGATGGTCTTCGCCCCGGCGGAGCCGAGCGTGTTGAGGACCAGCAGCCCCCAGACGATCCCGACGATCTTCGGTGTGTGCCTCCCGTCCATCTCAACCACCGTCCGATGCGCGGAAGGTGCTGCCCGCGTCCTGCTGGTACGGCATGCCCTTCCAGTCCTGGAAGGTGAGCACCTTGCTCGGGTCGTGGACGACGAAGGTCCACGGCCCCACGTACACGTTGTCGTGCCAGAGGTTGTGCTGCTTGAGGGTGATCGCCTCGGCCACCTGCTCGCCCTTGTACGGCGACCAGTCCGGATAGGTGCCGTAGTTGGAGAGCACCGCCATGCGGTCGCACTTCGTCGTGCACTTCATGACGGACTTGTCGAGCACGAAGCGGTTGTTGTGGATGTCCACCCGCTGGGTCTTCCACCGACAGTCGGCGTAGAGCGGTGCCTTGGCGATCGCCGGGTTCGCGCAGCGGCTGGTCTTCTTCACCAGCAGCGTGCAGTCACCGGACGAGGTGTTGGCGGGGCTGTTGCAGAACCGGTCGGCGTTCTCCCACAGGGTGATCCCGGACCAGTTGTCCTCCAGCAGGTTCCCGTAGATCTCGATCTTGTCCGTGCGGGCTTTGATCCGTGGTTCGCCGCCGGACTCGGACAGGTAGACGGTCGCGAACGGGAAGGTGTCGCCGCGGCCGGCCGCCTTGCGGCCCTCGACCCAGTTGTTGTGCCGGATGGTGTTGTTCCGGATGACCGCGTTGTAGCTGGTCTCGTAGATCAGCGCGGCACCGTCGTTGGCCTCCAGCACGTTGTCCTCGATGCGGAAGTCGTTGTTGTTGGTGTCCGCCCACAACCCGGTCCCGCGGTTGTCGTGCACCCAGTTGCCGCGTACGTCGGCTCCGTCGACGGCCCAGAACTTGATGCCTCCGGTGCAGCCGCAGCCCTCCTGCCGCCGCTCCCAGTCGCCGGTGTTGTTGCCCGTGATCTCGTTGCCCTCGACCACCAGGCCGCTGATCCGGCCACTGCCCTTGTACGCGTTCATGCCGTACTGACCGTTGGCGCGCAGGCAGTTGTCGCGGACCTGCTGGCGGGCACCGGCCATCAGCCCCGCACCGGCGTTGTCCTGGATCGTCGCATGCTCGATCACCCACCCGTCGGCCGAGTCGTGGTTGACCACGCCCTCGTTCTGCGGCGGGACGAAAGCCTGCACGGTCAGGTAGCGGATGGTGACGCCCTGGGCGGTGCCGGCGAACGCGTACTCGTTGATCTTCCGGCCGTCGAGCACCGCGCCGGGCGCGCCGAGGTACCGGTCCCCCTTCTTGGGGATGACCTGGGCGTAGCGGTCGGCGTCGAGCCTGTGCTTGCCCGGCCGAAGCCAGAAGGTGGTGTCCGGGGGGTTGCTCTTGGTCTTCGCCGCCAGATCACCGACCTTCGCGGGGTCGACCGTCACCGCGCCCGCCGGCGCCTTCGCCGGGCCGGCCTCGGGCGTGTCGCACACCCGCGCCACGGGCGTGGACCGCGCTCCGGACGTGGTCGGCGCGGCGGTCGTCCTTGCCGGGGCGCCCTGTGTGCTCTCACAGCCGGTCGCCGCCAGCAGGACCACCGCCAGCGGTGCCGCCCACGCCCAATGCCGCTTCTTGATCCCCACGCGCCCCTCCTAGCCGTGGAACCCGAGCGCGGTGGTGAAGCCCTCCGTGCCGTCGGTGATACCGGTTCCGACCAGCGTGGTGGCGGGTTCCTTGCGCCCGAATCCCCCGGAGTACCAGCCCAGCGGCGGGTCGGTCTCGCCGCGGTGCGCCTGCCAGGTCAGCTGCCCGGGCAGGTCGAGCGTCGCGGAGCGGTCCTCGCCGTCCCGGGTCCAGGTGAGCTCCGCCCGGTTGTCCACCAGGTCCGCGGTGATCTCCGGGCCGAGGTGGTACGCCAGGCGTACGGCCCCGCCCGGACCGCGCACCTCGTCGACCACCCTCAACTCCCGGCTCGCGGCCGTCAGTTCCACCCGGCGGCGGTGCACCGAGCCCTCGTAGCCGTCGTGCTCGGCACACCAGCGGGCCACCCCCGCGCCCGAGGTGTCCGCGGTCAGCACCCGGCTCCGGGCATGCCGGGTCCACAGGAACGGGCCGCCGGAGACGGACTGGTCGGCGCCGTCGAGCTGCAGGGTGTTGTGGCCGAGGGTCGAGCGGAAGTACTGCCGCCACTCGGGCTGCCCGTGATAGCAGTACGTCCCCGGATCGGCGAGCACGTCGACCCCGTCGTGCCGGACCTCCACGGACAGCGCGTCCGCGTGGGCGTGCGCGGCGATGGACAGGAAACCGTGCGGACCGCCGTCGCAGCGGCACCAGATCTCCTCCGGGCCGCGCAGGATGGTGAGCCCCGCGTCGGCGAAGTGGGCCGGCCTGCCTGCCGGGCGGGACACGGCCCCTCCGGTTCCGTTTTTCGCGTGCGGCCGGATGAGCGCGGCCAGCAGCGGGGTGCGCACATCGGTGGCGGTCACCGTCGGCCACCAGTCGAGCCGGCCGAACACGGCGTCCCCGGTGGCCAGCAGCGAGCCCCAGCGGTCGGTGCCCGCGCCGTCCAGGACCAGACCGTGACCGTCGTCCGCGTCGCCCTGGCGCGGCGGCCGCAGCCGGTTGTCCACGACGGCCGCGAGCGCGTCGGTCATCCGCAGCAGCACCAGGCGGACGGTCGCGGGGACCGGCACGTCCGCGGCGTCCGCCTCGGCCACCGCGGCCAGACCGAGCTCCAGCACCAGTCCGTGGTACTCGGAGGCCAGCTCGCGGTTGAGGCCGGAGAGGAAGGTGTTGCCGCGCAAATGCCGATCCAGCGACCGCAGGGCGTCGGCCCGCCAGCGCTCCGAGGAGGGGAACCAGCCGAACGCGCAGGCCGCGGCGAACTGCCCGGCGGCCTCCGCGATGACGTGGTTGTTCGCCGACGATCCCCGGCTGGGGAAGGCGGCCAGCCAGCGCTGGTGGTGCCAGATCTGGTTCAGTGCCACCGGGTTGTCCTCGAACAGCCCGGCCGCGCCCGGCCAGCCGTCGAGCAGCCGGCGGACCCACACCCAGGACAGCAGGCGGATGCCCAGCTCGATGCCGCTGATCCAGTGCACGCCGCGCAGCGGTGGGTTGGCCGCCCACCACGACCGCAGATGTTCGGTCACCCGCTCGGCGTAGCGCTCGTCCCCGGTGATCGCGTAGGCGGCGGCGAGCTGGGTGAGGTGGTGGTGCCGGGACAGCTCCCAGATCTGCTTGACGTCCCCGACCGCGTCCTCGCTGCGGTACGGCACGTCGAAGGCGTAGCCGGACGGGGCCCGGCGACCGGTCTTCGGGTCGTACCACCAGTCCGGGTCGGCCAGGTCGTCGCGGACCACGCCGAAGTACTCGGCGTGCCCGGCCATCAGCCGGTCCGCCTCGGCGATGAGATGTTTCGCGGCGTCCGGGGGGATGTCCGCGATCGTCCCCGCGGGCAGTACCGCGGTGAACCGGGCGCCGGTCACGCTCGGGCAGTCAGACGGCGCCGACCGCCAGCGCCGTCTGCGCACCGTGTCGCCCATCCGGCCCGCGACCTCCTGCGGTCCCATCCGGGACAGCCGCCGCAGGTACCAGCTCGCGCTCATGGTCATCGTGCCCGCTCCAACGTCACCGGCGCACCGCCGGCCAGGCCGGCCTGCACGGCCAGGGTGGCCGCCGTGGTGGCGACCAGCGACTCCAGCGGCACCGGCATCGGCCCACCGGTCCGAACGGCCTTGATGAACGAGGCCAGTTCGGCGTTCTGGCCCTTGTCCCGGGCCTTGGGCAGCCGCGAACTGACCCACTTCTTGCGGCCGTACACCGAGGCACGTACGAAGTCGTCGAGCCGCAGCACCTTGCCGTCCGCGACCAGGTCCAGCGTCTCCTTGGGGAAGCCGGGCGCGCCGGTCGTGACATAGCTGATCGTGGCGGTGGATCCGTCCGGGTAGCGCAGTACGACCTGGAGGTCCTCGTTGCCGGCCGGGGCGACCGCGTAGACCGAGACCGGGTCGGCGTCGAGCAGCCAGCTCGCCGTGTCGATGAAGTGCCCGCCCTCACCGGCGAACCGCGAGCCCTCGGTGCCCTGTTGCAGATACCAGCTGCCGTGCTGCAGTCGGCCCGCGTTGACCAGGTAGCGCAGGCTCGCCGGTCCGGTCCGGGCGCCGAACTGCTTCCGGGCCTCCTGCAGCAGCGGCGCGAACCGGCGGTTGAAGCCGACCTGCAGCCGGTCGTTGCCGGACTCCTCCACCGCCGCGAGCACGCCGGCCAGCTCGTCCTCGGTGAGGGCCAGGGGCTTCTCCACGAACACCGTCTTGCCGGCCAGCAGTGCCTTGCGGGTCAGTTCGGCGTGCGAGCTGTGCCTGGTGACCACGAAGACCGCGTCGACGGACTTGTCGCCGAGCACGGCGTCGAGGTCGGTGGTCGCCTCTGCGAAGCCGAACTTCCGCTGCGCGTTGGCCGCGGACAGCGCCGTCGTCGTGACGACCGTCGACAGTTCCACTCCGTCGCGCTGCGCCAGGTGCGGCAGCAGCATCGACGTCGCGTAGTTGCCCGCGCCGACGAACGCCAGCTTCACCGGAGTCCTGGTGGCACGGCCCGGCCCCGGCTTCACGCTCACTGTCGGCACGGCCACCGTCGGGGCCGCCGCATCCTCCGTGTCCTGCGCCTGTTCCGGGTACCGGAACAGCGCGGTGATGGCCTTCAGCTCGCCGTCCTTCAGGCGCTGATAGGTCTCGACGGCGTCGTCGAAGTCGGCGACGTGGGAGATCAGGGGCTCCACGTCGACCTTGCCGCAGGCGACGAGATCGAGGAAGCACGCCAGGTTGCGGCGCTCGGTCCAGCGCACGTAGCCGATCGGGTAGTCGCGCCCCTCCAGTTCATACGACGGGTCGTAGCGCCCGGGACCGTACGAGCGGGAGAAGCGGACGTCGAGTTCCTTCTCGTAGTACGCGTTCCACGGCAGGTCGAGGCGGCACTTGCCGATGTCGACGACCCGGCCGCGGTCCCGGCAGAGCCGGGCGGCCAGCTCGACCGGCTGGTTGCTGCCGCCGCCGGCGGCCAGGTACACCTGGTCCACACCGTGACCGTCGGTGAGTTCGGCGACAGCGGTCTCCAGGGCCGCGGACGCGGGGTCGCCGCAGGCGTCGGCGCCCAGGCGCTCGGCGAGTTCGCAGCGCGCCGGGTCGGGGTCGGCGCCGAGGACGCGGACTCCCGCGGCGGTGAGGAGCTGCACCACCAGCTGCCCGATCAGGCCGAGGCCGATGACGAGTGCCACCTCGCCGAGCTGCGGCTCGCCCTGGCGGACACCCTGCATCGCGATCGACCCGACGGTGCCGAAGGCCGCGTGCTGCGGCGCGAGGCCGTCCGGCACCGGGGCGTAGAGGTTCTTCGGCACCCAGTTCAGCTCGGCGTGCAGCGCGTGCTCGTTGCCGGCGCAGGCCACGAGGTCGCCGGCCTTCACGTCGTCGATGCCGGCGCCGACCTGCTCGACCACCCCGCACAGCGAGTAGCCCAGCGGCGTGTAGGAGTCCAGCTTGCCCATCACCTTGCGGTAGGTGGCGGGCACCCCGTTGGTGGCCACGCTCTGCATGACCTTGGCCACCTGGTCCGGGCGCGAGCGGGCCTTGCCCAGCATCGACATGCCGGCCTCGGACACCTTCATGAGCTCGGTGCCGGTGGAGATCAGCGAATAGGCGCTGCGGACCAGCACACCGCCCGGCTTGCACCCCGGCACCGGAACGTCGAGCACCGCCAGCTCGCCGCTCTTGTAGTTCTGTACTACCTGCTTCACCCGAACTCCTCTGAAATTCCTAAGCCGTCAAACGAGTGCTCTGGCCGGACCCAGAGGTCGCGTCGCGATACCAGTACTCGAGGGTCAGTACGTGCCACAGATGCTTGGAGTAGTCCTGCTGCCCGGCGGCGTCCTCGGCGACCATCCGCGTCAGCGCGTCGCGGCGCAGGAACCCGGAGCGGACGAGCTCCCCGTCGTTGACCACCTCGCGTACCAGCGGCGCCAGGTCCCGGCTCATCCAGGCGCGCAGCGGGGCGCTGAACAGACCCTTGGGCCGGTACACGATCTCCCGGGGCAGGATGGAGGTGGCCGCCTCCTTGAGGACGTGCTTGCCCTGCCGTCCGACGATCTTGCGATCGCCGGGCACGGCGAACGCCGCCTTGACCACCTCGACGTCCACGTACGGCACCCGTACCTCGGTGGACGCGGCCATGCTGGAGCGGTCCGTGTACGTGAGGTTCAGGCCCGGCAGGAACATGCGGGCGTCGGTCAGGCACATGCGGTTGACGAAGTCGTCGAGGTCGTTGTCCTGGTAGACGTCCGCGTGCTCGGTGAGCACGTCGTCGACCGTTCCGGCCAGGTCCGGATCGAGAAGCGCGAGCAGCTCGGCCTGGTCGTACATGGTGTAGCTGCGCCGGAAGGCGGTCTCCTCGGGCAGGTCGGCGAAGGACAGGAACCGCTTCGCGAAGCGCACCGACCGGTACCCGCGGCGGGAGGTGGCGACCGGCAGCCGGTCCACGGCCCCGGACAGGCCGCGCCGCAGGGGTCGCGGGACGCGCTGGTAGCGCAGCGCGATCAGGTTGGCCAGGTGCTTGCGGTACCCGGCGAACAGCTCGTCTGCGCCCATCCCCGAGAGCATCACCTTGACCCCGGCCTCCCGGGCGGCCGAGCAGATCAGGAAGGTGTTGATCGCGGCGGGGTCGCCGATCGGCTCGTCCAGGGAGTACGTCATCTGCGGCAGCAGGTCGAGCACGTTCGGGGCGATCTCGATCTCGTGCAGGTCGACGCCGAACCGCTCGGCCACCTGCCGGGCGTAGCGCAGGTCGTCCGGCATCGCCTCGAACCTGGCGTCCTCGGCGCGGAAGCCGATCGTGTAGGCGGAGATCCCGGGCTGGTGGCGGGCCGCCAGAGCGGTGAGGTAGCTGGAGTCGAGGCCGCCGGAGAGGAAGGTCGCCACCGGTACGTCGGAGAGCAGGTGGCGCCGGGTCGACTCCTCGACGATGGCTGCCAGGTCCGGCCGCTCGCCGGCCCGGGCCCGCTCCCGGCCCTCGGCGGCGACGTCCTTCAGGTTCCAGAACCGGCCACTCTCCACGCGGCCGTCGGGGCGGTGTCTCAGCCAGCTCCCCGGCGGCAGCTTCTCCGCCTCGCGGAACGCGCAGCGTGAGTCCGGCACCCAGTAGTACAGGAGCGAGGCCACCAGCGCCGCGTGGTCCACCTCCAGCTTTCCGCCGGTCGCGACGGCCAGTGCCTTCAGCTCGGAGGCGAACACCAGGCCCTCGCCGCGCCGGAGCAGGAACAGCGGCTTGATGCCCAACTGGTCGCGGGCGAGCACCAGTTCACCGGTGCGCTCGTCGAAGATGCCGAACGCGAACATGCCGCGCAGCCGGGGCAGACAGTCCGTGCCCCAGCGCCGCCAGGCCTCGAGCAGCACCTCGGTGTCGGAGGTGCCACGGAAGCGCACCCCGGTGGCGGCCAGCTCGGCCCGCAGCTCGGGCGCGTTGTACAGCTCGCCGTTGTACGTCAGGGCGAGGCCGTCCGAGACCATCGGCTGGGCGCCGGCCTCGGACAGGTCGATGATGGAGAGGCGGCGGTGCCCGAGCTGCACTTCGCCGTCACCGACGGGGTGGCCGTACCGGCCCGCGCCGTCCGGGCCGCGGTGGGCGAGGGTGTCGGTGAGCCGGTCGGTCACGGCCTTGCCGTCGGGCCATCGGTAAGTGCCTGCGATGCCACACATGTGCTACCGCGCCTCCTGGTCGTTGCCCGGAGCGTGTGCGGCCCACATCGGCTGCCGCTCCGTCCGCGGCTGGTTCGTGCCGTTCTGCTGGGGCAGCCGCTCGGCGCGGCCGCGCAGCGCGGTGTGCAGGCCGTCCCACAGTGTGCCGTCGGTCCGGTCGCGCGGATCGGGGTCGATCAGCACCACACCGATCACCGGGATGCGCTGGTCCGCGAGCTGCCGCGCCACGGTGTGCAGCCATGCGGCGCTGCCGTGTCCGGCGCGTACGACGAGCACGGTCTGGGTGCCGAGGTACCGGAGGTCGGTCCAGGCCGTGCCGGGCGCCACCGAGCCGACGCCGATCCGGCGCGCCTGAGGCGACACGGTCGCGGCACGCTCGCCGCTGACCACCGTCGGGTCCCCTGGCTTCGGGCGGCGGCCGGCGAGCTCCGAGCCGGGCAGGCCGTCTATGACGGTCACCGGCTCCTCCCCCGCCATGGCCCTGGCGAGGTCCAGGGCAATGACGCTGGTGCCGCGCGCACAGCCCAGTTCCAGCAGCGACACCGGTTCCGTGGAGTCACGCGTCGTGCGGGCCAGGGTCGTGGTGAGCCGTTCGCGTGTCACCCGGGTCCGTCGGCGCTGCCACGGCCTGCCCGACCGGCGGGGCAGTTCCGCGATGACCGAGGCGCCCAGGTTCGCGGCGATGTCCCGGCGCAGCACGGGGCGGTCCGCCACCACCGTGCCGACCGCGGCCAGCGCGAGCCCGAGGACGAGCCCGAGGACGAACCCGACCGCGGCGTCGGTGGCCAGGGCCTTGGGCAGGGAGTGCGGCACGGCTCGCGCGGCGTCCACGGTCTGCGTGCCGGCGATGACCTGGGGCGTGCCGGTGCGCGCGTCCGCGGCACGCTGGTCGAAATCGGAGATGCGCGAGTTGAGTTCGGCGCGGCGGGCGAAGAGCGACTCGATGCCAGCCGACGCCTTCGGGTCGGCGTCCGGCGACCGGTTTCCGATCTCCTTGTTGACCTGGGCGAGTTCGACGCGCATCCGGTCACGCTGGTCGAGCAGGGCCTTGGACTCGGCCTGCGCGGTTTCCTGCATCCGCCGCACATGGTCCGCGACGAACGCGTCGGCCAGCGCCTTGGCACGGGACACCGCCTGCGCGTCGCTGTCGCCTGTCACGGTGATCTGCAGCAGGTTGTTGGTCAGGCCGGCACCCGAGTACTCCCGCATGAAGTCCGCCGGTTTTTCCGGGGACTTGAGGGACTGCAGGGCCTTGTCGGCGATCTGGGTGGTCTGCAGCAGCTGGGCGTCGGTGCGGATCAGCGTTCCGGTGTCGTTCGGCTGGTCCTCCGCGTGAGCGACCAGCACCTTGGTCACCGCGGTCGGCGGCGGTGGCATCAGGACCGCCACCGCGGCGCCGGCCAGCAGGCCGAGGAGCGCCAGGGCGGTCCACAGGCGACGGCGCCTGCGCACCGCCACCACCAGACCCTGCAGGTCGATGAGCGGAGTGGCGGCCGAGGCCTCCGAAGTCGTGCTCGTCGTCACGCTGAACCTCCCGTCGCGTGGCCGCGCACGGCGAGCGCCAGAGTGGCGTCGTCCGGGAGTTGGCCGGCAGCCCGCGTGGGGCGTGACTGGACCAGGCCGGCGACGACGATGCCGACGATCTCGTGCCTGCCGTCCGCGCACGCCTCCGCGATGCCGGCAAGCTCTTCCGCGGTCCAGCTGTCGGCGCTGAGGACCACCACGGCGCCGGACTCGATGTCGCGGTCCGGCACGATCGGCCGGTCCACCGAGACCTCCACCACCCGCAGCGTCGGACCGCTCCTGGCCTCCGCCACGAGCTGCCCTGCGGCTCGGCGGGCGATCTCGTCGCCTTCCGGTACGACGACCAACAGCCGCTGGGCGCCGGGCAGTCGGTCCCGCAGGCGAGCGCACACCCGCCGGTAGCGGAGCCGTCTGCCGGCCTCGTCGCCGGACTTCTGCGGAGCCGGTGTGTCCCACCGGGTGTCGACGCCGAGGAGCCGGCGGATCCGGGCTCGTGAGCCACCGCCGTCCGGCTGGTGCGTGCGCCGTTCGCCGGGGACGTCGACGGTGCCGAGGAGCGTCGAGCCCAGTGCCGCGGTGATGTCCGGTTCGGTGCGCAGTCGGCGGTTCATCCGTGCGGCGACGAGATGGCCGATGACGGTGAGCAGGAAGAACAGCAGCGCTCCACCGAGGATGAGCTGCATCCTCGTCGGCGCCGCCTCGCCGGTCGGCGGGGCGGCCGGCCCCATGACGACCATGCCGGCCTTGTTGGTCGCGGGGTTGGCCTCGTCCACCTTCTTCATGGCCTCCTCCAGCGAGGTGCGCAGGTTCTCCAGCGCGGTGCGGGCCTGCACGCTCTCCACGGTCCGACCCGGGTCGGCCGCCTTGGCCAGGTCGCTGATGCGGCGGTTGGTCTCATCGACCTGCTTCCGCAGCGTGTCGGAGACCGTGGTTGACGCGGAGTCGGTGCTGCTGCCCGTGATCTGCGCGGTGTACTGCACGAACTGCCGGGCCACCTCGTCGGAGAGCTGCTGCGCACGCTTCGGGGTGTCGGCCGTACCCGAGATGGTGATGATGTTCCCGTCGGCGGCCTTGGCGCTCACCTGGTCCCGTAGCCCGGCGGTGCTGACACCGGACCAGTGCAGGGCGTCGGCCGCGCGGTCGATCACCGCCGAACTGGTCGCGAGGTCCACCTGGGTGAGCAGCTCGCGCTCCTCCCACAGGCCCGGCAGCAGTACCGGTGCCGACGCCGTGTAACGCGGTGGGAACACCACGACTGAGGCGCCGTAGCCGACCAGCGCACCTACGACGGCGAGGACGGCGAGCAGCCGCCAGCGCCGACGGAATATTCGCCCGATGGTGACCAGGCGTATCGTGTCCTCGCTCAACTGCGCTGCCTCTTCCCTGTGCGGACCGGGTCGCCCGCCGACACCGGGGTCTGATCACGGCAGGCGGCGGCGTAGGCGGCGAGCAGCGACGCTTGCGAGTTCTGCCAGGAGAGCGGCCCGCTGATCCGCTCCTGGCCGATCTTGCCCATCCGGGCCCGCTTGTCCGGATCGTCCAGCAGCGCCGCGACGAGCTCGGCGAACCGGGCCTCGTCGTTGGCGGGCGCGTAGACGGCGGCGTCGCCGGCGGACACGCGCGCCTCCTTCAGGTCGAAGGAGACGATCGGCCGGCCCATCGCCATGTACTCCAGGACCTTGTTCATGGTCGACACGTCGTTGAGCGGGTTGCGCGGGTCGGGAGACAGGCACACGTCCGCGGTGGACAGGTAGCGCACCAGGTCGGCGTCCGGAATGCGCCCGGTGAACTGCACCTGCTCGGTGAGCCCGAGCCGCTTGGACAGCTCCACCATCGCGTCGAAGGCGTCACCGGAGCCGACGAACACCGCGTGCCAGTCGGTCCGTCCGAGCTGGTCGCGCAGCTTGGCGAGGGCCCGCAGGGCGTAGTCGACTCCGTCCTGGGGGCCCATGACGCCGAGGTAACACAGCAGATGAGGCTTGCCGCGCTTCAACTCCGGCTCCGGCGGCACCGGTTGGAACCGGTCGATCTGGGGCGCGCTGCGCACCACGAACACGTCCTCCGGCCGCCGGCCGCCACGGCGCACCGCGACGTCCCGGTAGCTCTCGTTCGTGGCGAGCACGATGTCCGCGGCCCGGTAGGTCCGCCGTTCCAGCGCGCACACGCCGCGGTAGAGCAGGTCCTTGCCGCGGTCGAACCGGGAGAGGTACAGCTCGGGCACCAGGTCGTGCTGGTCGAAGACGAACCGCGCGCCCTGCCGCTTCAGCCACAGGGCCGGCAGGAACAGCAGATCGGGCGGGTTGCAGGCGTGGACCACGTCGACCGGGCCGACCTTGCGGGCCAGCCGGGCCGTGTGCCACAACGCCGTTCCGTACTCCTTCAGGTAGCCGGCCGGTCCTCCGGTGGCCGCGCGCAGCGGGTAGCGGTGGATCCGCACCCCGTCGATCACGGCCTCCGGCTCCGTGTCGCGTTTGGTGCCCTGCGGGCAGATGACGTGCACCGTCCAGCCCGCGTCGCGCAGCGTCGTGCACTCCTGCCACACCCGCCGGTCGAACGGCACCGACAGGTTCTCCACCAGGATCAGAGCGCGTCGCCCCGACCCGTCACCGCTGACTGCGTTACCAAGCAAGGCCCACGTACCCCGGTTCGGTCCGGCGCGCATCGGCGTCGGGAAGGTGGATGAGGTCGACGATCACCGGGGCGTTCCCATGGGGCAGCACCGACAGCACGGCCGGGTCCCTGGTCCCGACCAGGCACACCTCGGCATGGTCGAGCACCTCCTCGACGGACTCCGCGAGCAGCTGCGCGAGGTGCGGCAGCCGGTTCTCGATGTACTCGCGGTTCGCGCCGAGCAGCCGGGACAGGCTCACATTGGCGTCGTAGATCTTGAGGTCGTACCCCTTGCCGAAGAGACGCTCCGCCAGCTCGACGAGCGGGCTCTCGCGGAGGTCGTCGGTGCCGGGTTTGAAGGACAGCCCGAACATTCCCACCCGGCGCTTGCCGGTGCGCTCGACCAGTTCCACCGCACGTTGCAGATGGTCGGAGTTGGAGGGCAGCACGTGGGAGAGGATGGGCACCGAGACGTCGGCCCGCTGCGCCGCGTGGACCAGGCTGCGCAGGTCCTTGGGCAGGCAGGAGCCGCCGAAGGCGAAGCCGGGCCGCAGATAGGCGGGGCTGATGTTCAGCTTGCGGTCGGCCAGGAACACGTCCATCACCTGGTGCGAGTCCACCCCGAGTGCCTGGCACACCGCGCCCAGCTCGTTCGCGAAGCCGATCTTGAGGCCGTGGAACGCGTTGTCCGCGTACTTGATCGCCTCTGCCGTCGGGACCGGCACCCGGAACACCTCGCCGGGCAGGCCGTCGTACAGGGCCAGCACCGCGTCGCCGCTGGCCGGGTCGAGCTCGCCGATCACGGTCTTGGGCGGGTCGAAGAAGTCCCGCACGCTGGTGCCCTCGCGCAGGAACTCCGGGTTGACCGCGACCCCGATGTCCACCCCGGCCATGCCGCCGACGTTCTTCTCCAGGATCGGCACCAGCAGGTTCAGGCAGGTGCCCGGGAGCATGGTGCTGCGGAACACGACGGTGTGGCGTCCGCCGCGCTCGGCGAGCGCGGCGCCGATCTGCTCGGTGACCCGCTCCAAGTACGTGGTGCACAGGCTGCCGTTGGGCTCCGACGGCGTGCCCACGCAGATCAGCGAGATCTCGCTGTCCATGATCGCCTCGCGGACGTCGGCGGTGGCGCGCAAGGCTCCGGTCCGCACGACGTCGGCGATGAGCTCGCCGATCCGCTCCTCGACCACCGGGGCCTTGCCGTCGTTGACCAGGTCGACCTTCACCTGGTTGACGTCCACCCCGATGACTTCGTGCCCCATGCTGGCCAGGCACGCGGCCGACACGCAGCCCACGTAGCCGAGCCCGAAAACGCTGACTCTCATGTCCCGTTCCTCCCCCCAGACAGGCCCTGGTGGCCTGCGGTCCCCCACGTCAGGCCCTGGTGGCCTGCGGTCCGCGCGTCGGCCGGCCGACGCCCCCCGCGCATCAGTAGGCCCCCTGCCCGTGGAGCACCGCACGCATCGTCTTCCACAAGATCACCGTGTCGAGGGCGAGCGACCAGTCCTCCACGTACCGCAGGTCGAGGCGGACCGCCTCCTCCCACGGCAGGTCGCTGCGTCCGCTTATCTGCCACAGGCCGGTGAGCCCGGGCTTGACCAGCAGCCGCCGCCGGATGTCCGGGTCGTACGCGGCGCACTCCTCCGGCAGTGGAGGCCGTGGACCGACGAGCGACATCGATCCGGCAAGTACGTTGAAAAGCTGCGGGAGTTCGTCGATCGAGTACCGGCGCAGCACCGCTCCCACCCGGGTCACCCTCGGATCCCGGCGGACCTTGAACAGGAGCCCCGCGCCCTCGTTGCGGTCGGCGAGCTCGGCACGTGCGCCGTGCGCCCCGGACACCATCGTGCGGAATTTGAGAATGGTGAACTCGCGGCCGTCCTTGCCGACCCTGCGCTGGCGGTAGAACGCCCCGCCCCGGCTGTCCGCCAGCACGAGCAGCGCGACGAACGCCATCAGCGGCGCGAAGAGCATCAGCAGGACCGCCGCGCCCACCCGGTCGACGACCCCCTTGATCGCCCGTCGGCCACCGGTGAAGGTCGGCATGCTGACCCGCAACAGCGGTATCCCGAGCACGGCGTCGACGTGCAGCCGCGGGCCTGCCACCTCCATCAGCACGGGGGCCACGACCATCTCGGCATCGCTGCCCTCGAGGTTCCAGGCCAGCCGCTGCAGCCGGTCCGGTGTCCAGTGCGGGTCCGGGGTGACCGCGACGACACGGTAGCCGTCGTGGTGGACGTGCTTGGCGACGTCCGTCAGCCGCCCGACGACCGGCACGCCGTCCAGTTGGTCACCGTCGTGCCCGCGACCGTCCGTCGTGCACACTCCGTCCACCCGCCATCCGAGGTGCGGGAACTTCCGGGTCCGGGTGATCAGATCGCGCACGGTGGCCGGGCTCCCGGCAGCGAGCACCGGTCTGAGACACCGCCCTTCCTTGCGCTGCTTGTGCAGCCCGAGGCGGAGCAGATAGCGCTCGGTCATGGTGACGAGCGCGATCGCGGGAACCGCGACGAATATCCAGAGCTTGATGTTGCGCGAGGTGAGGGCGATGCCGCCGAGCGCGAGGACGACGGTCGCTGTGAACAGTGAGCGTCCGAGCCTGCGGAATTCCTCGGCGCCCTGGCCGAGCACGGCCGGAGCCCATGCCCGGCTCACGGCAAGCGCTCCGAGCACCAGCAGTTGGGTGCCGAAGGCGAGAATTCCCCATTTCTCATGCCAGTTGGCCGCGTCCCGTGCCCCGAAGAAGTTGCCGATCGCTGCCACCACGCAGGCGGTGGCCACGGTGTCGCTGGTGATGACGGTACGGCGGTACCGCTGCTCCCAGTCGCTCGCGGGCGTGCTGATCGCCTCTTCCGCCAGACGCCCGCGCGCCGACGAAAAAGGGTCGACTATTCCCCCCTGCCGCACAGAAACCCCCCGGTCCCCAGTGGTACGACGTCTTCGTCCATCACTGCCCCTCCCCCCGGGAGGCCCCCGCCTCCCGCACGCTTCCTTCGGGAGGCCCCCGCCCCCCGCGACGCGCTGCCCCTTCCCGCGAGAGACCCCCGCCTCCCGCGCACGACATCCCGGATACGTCAGCGCTGCCTGAGCAACCCACTCCGGCCACAGCAGACTCGCCTGTCCGGCCGGACCCGGGCTGCACGGAAACCCGTCGAAACCTCAGGTGCTCCCCGCACCCGAAGCCCCTCTCGGGCTACAAGAATCGATCACCCCCACGTCAGCGCCAGAGATGCGGCTACGGGCCGCCTGTATCACCAGCCCATAGATCATCATTTGTCGCCTCGTGTCCCAGCATGTGAAGCACGATCAATCTAGACCATCGGAACCGGTCTGAAGAGGGGAACGTGTGGAATTTGTGCTTGAGATCTGAAGATGGCTCCATTGAATCGGTGACCACGTACGGGTGCCCCGGCGACCGGAGACGTGCCTGGTGACCCGTGATGCCGGGCGCCTCCGGTTGATACCACCCGCCGTCCCGACGCGCCCCGGCACCGCCGACTGGGCGGCGCTCAGGGCCCGTTCGGCTGAAATTGTCGGTGAGCCCTTGCGGCGTCCGAACCATCCCCCGGCCGGGGGATGAGCCCCCGCCGACCGGCGGGGTGTTCCGGCCATCTGCCGGAGGGCAGCCGGATCCCTCCGCTTGCCCGATCCCCGGCCGACGGTCACGCTCGCTGCAACCGGGTCGTTCAGGCCGGCCCCCTCCGCACACTCGACGAAAGTCCGACCACAGTGCTCCCCACGATCCTGGCCGCCGCGGTCATGGCCCTGATCCGTTCGCTCGCCGCGCTCCGGCTCCAGCGCTGGCACCTCGGCGCGCCCGCGACCATGGTGCTGGCCGGCATCCTGGTCGGGCTCAGCGTGGAGGACTCGGTGGTAGCCGTGCTGAACACGGAAGTGGCGCAGCACGTCGCCGAGATCATCCTGGCCTTTCTGCTGTTCGTCGATGCCACGGAGGTGCGCGGCGGCAGGCTGTGGGGCAACTCGCCCCGGCTGGTCTCCAGGGTGCTACTGGTGGCGCTCCCGGTGAGCGTCGGCGCGGCGATGCTGCTGGGCAAGCTGGCGTTCCCGGCCTTGCCCTGGGCGCTGATGCTGGTGGTCGCCTGCGTCGTCGTACCGATCGACTTCGCTCCCAGTGAGCATGTCGTGCGCGATCCCCGGCTGCCGGCGCGGGTGCGGAGCGTGCTGAACGTCGAGAGCGGCTACAACGACGGCATCGTCTCTCCCCTCTTCCTGTTCGCGCTGCTGCTGGCCGGCGGCAGCTCCACCGTCCACACGCCGGTCGACGCCCTGACGACCGCCGCCGCGCAGGCCGCGAAGGCCGTGGTCGCGGGGCTCGTCCTGGGCGGCCTCGTCGCCTGGCTGCTGCACCGGGCCGACCGGGCCGGGTGGACGACCGAGCAGTCGCGCCGCACCGCCGTGCTGCTCACGCCCCTGATCGCCTACTCGGCAGGCGTCGAGATCGGGGGCAACGGCTTCGTCACGTCCTTCGTGTGCGGGATCGCGTTCCGCTACGTCCACCGTGTCCTCGCCGCCCGCCGCATCCGCACCTCGCCCGCGCCGCGATCCGCCCGTCACTCGGCCGCCGGCCCCCAGGACGTCGGCCTCCTGGAAGACGCCACCGCCCTCATGACGATGACCATGTGGTTCGTGGTCGGCCTCGCGGCCGTCGTCACCTTCTCCATCGGCGTGAGCTGGCCGGCCGTCCTGTTCTGCCTGACGGCCCTCACGATCGTCCGTATCGTCCCGGTCCTGGCGGCCCTCACCGGCTCGTCCCTGCCCCACCGCGACCGACTCCTGATCGGTCTCCTCGGCCCGCGCGGCACCACCACCATCGTCTTCGGCCTCATCGCCTACAACGGCCTCCCGGACGGCACCGGCGCCGACACCGTCCTGCAGACCACCGTCCTGTGCGTCCTGGGCAGCGTTCTGCTTCATGGCATGGGTTCGGAGACCCTCATCAGACGCACCCGGCCGGCCCAGCGGCGCACCGCGCCATCCCTGGTGCGGTGACCGGTTCACGCCCTACGCAGGAGCGGGGTCCTCAGTCCGCCGCCGGGGTCACTCGGCCACGCCCGTTCGAAGCCGGGGGTTCGGTGGCGCGCAGGTGTTCTCTCAGCCACTGCTCCGTGTTGCTCACGTGCAGCAACGCCGCGGCCTGGCTGAGTGCTGCGTCGCGGTGGGACAGCGCCGTGTAGATCGCCTCGTGCTCGGCGAGGGTCCGGCCCGAGGCGTCGGAGTCGACCAGGCCGCGCCAGATGCGGGCACGCAGGGTGCGGCCGGAAATGCCCTCCAGGAGGGTGAGCAGCGACTCGTTGCCGGTGGCCGCGACGACCGCGCGGTGGAAGGCGGCGTCGTGCGCGTTGAGCTGCTCGACGTCGTCGCGGGCATCGCGCATGGCGTCCAGGTGCTGCTTTATCGTGGCCAGTTGGCCGTCGGTGATACGGGTCGCGGCCAGCGCGGTGGCGACCGGTTCGAGGAGCCGTCGTACCTCCATCAGGTCCTGCAGCGCGCCCGCGTCGCCCTGCAGGAGCTCCACCGCGCCGCCCAGCCCCTCCAGGAGCAGGCTCGGCGCGAGGCTGGTGACGTACGTGCCGTCGCCGCGCCGTACCTCCAGGACCCGGGCGACGGCCAGGGCCTTGACGGCCTCGCGGGCGAGGTTGCGGGACAGGCCGAGCTGGGCGGCCAGGTCCGGCTCCGGGGGCAGCTTGGAACCGGGAGGCAGCGCGCCGGAGCCGATCAGCTCACGGATCTGCGCGATGGCCTTGTCCGTCAGGGACACCTGGGACTCCTTCCGCCGTCGTTCTCCGTCGGCACGTCCGGCCTGAGGAGGCCCTGGGAGCGAAGATCGTCCCAGAGGCCTTCGAGGAGGTGCCGACGGTGGAGTTCCGCGTTCCGCTCGACCTGTTCCGGACTCCGCATGCCCAGGGTGACGTTGATGATACTGGGGTGTGTGAAGGGGAACGCGATCGCCGCCGCGGGGAGAGTGGTGCCGTGCCGTTCGCAGACCCCGGCGATCGCCAGTGCACGGCTGACCAGGTCGGCGGGCGCCTCCCGGTAGTCGTACTTCATCCCCTCGGCGGGCCGGTCGCGTGAGAGGAGTCCTGAGTTGAACACGCCGACCGCGACCACGTTCTTGCCGTGTTCCTGCGCGGCGGGCAGGACGTCGTCCAGCGCCGACTGGTCGAGCAGGGTGTAGCGCCCGGCGAGCATCACCACGTCGGCGGCCGTCTCGCGCAGGAAGCGTGCGAGCATGGCCGACTGGTTCATGCCGGCGCCGACGGCTCCGATCACGCCCTGGTCACGCAGTTCGGCGAGTGCGGGCATGGCCTCGTCGGCGGCCTGCGGCCAGTGCTCGTCCGGGTCGTGCAGGTAGACGATGTCGAGGCGGTCCAGTCCGGTGCGCCGCAGGGTGTCCTCGATGGAGCGGAGGACTCCGTCGCGGCTGAAGTCCCACTGTCTGCGCAGGTCGTCCCGTACGACGAAGCCCTCGGTGTCCATGCCGTGCGGCTTTTCGTTGGGCACGAGGAGTCGGCCGACCTTGGACGAGACGACGTACTTCTGCCTCGGACGCTCGCGCAGGGCCGCTCCCAGGCGGCGCTCGGAGAGGCCGAGGCCGTAGTGGGGTGCGGTGTCGAAGTACCGGATGCCCGCCGCCCAGGCCGCCTCGATCGCGGCTGCCGCCTCCTCGGCCGGGGTGACGCGGTAGAGGTTGCCGATGACGGAGGCGCCGAAGCCGAGTTCGCTGACCTCGACGGAGGTGTTCGTGATCTTCCTGTGTCGCATGTCGCGCTCCCCGCGCCTGCGGTCAGCGTCTGACATGGGGGCAGCCGCCCGTCATCAGGGCCTCGACCTCGGTGAGCGAGGCCATGGAGACGTCACCCGGCGTGGTCATGACGAGGGCGCCATGGGCGGTGCCGTAGCCGAGGGCGCGTTCCAGGCCGGCCCCGGTCAGCAGGCCGTGGATCAGTCCGGCGGCGAAGGCGTCGCCGGAGCCGATGCGGTCCAGTACGTGCAGTCCGGCCATCGTGGGGCCGGTGACGAAGCCGCTCTCGGGTGACCAGGCCGCCGACGACCAGTCGTTCACGCCCGCCGACGGCACCTCGCGCAGCGTCGTGGCCAGAACGCGTACGCCGGGCAGTCGGCGCGCCAACCCCGCGAGGGCGTCGGGGAGTTCGTCGATGGCGACGCGTGTCTGCCCGGGGCGCTCCCCCGCCAGGCCCAGGGCGCCCACGACGACATCCGCGTGTCGGGCGAGCCGCAGGTCCACCTCGCGTGCGCGGTCGGCTCCGCCTCGGCCGTCCCACAGGCTGGCGCGGTAGTTGGGATCGTAGGAGACCGTCACGCCGTGCCTTCTCGCGGCAGCCATCGCCTCGTCGGCGACGTCCACTGTGGTGTCCGACAGGCCGGCGAAGACACCGCCGGTGTGGAACCAGCGGGGTCCTGCGGCGAAGACCGCGTCCCAGTCGATGTCGCCCTTGCGCAGTTGGGAGACGGCGGTGTTGGCGCGGTCGCTGACGCCGAGCGCACCGCGGACCCCGAAGCCGCGCTCCACGAAGTTCAGGCCGTTGCGGGCGCTGCGGCCGATGCCGTCGCCGGGCGCCCAGCGGATCAGGGAGGTGTCGACACCGCCCTGGAGGATCAGGTCCTCGACGAGGCGGCCGACCGCGTTGTCGACGAGGGCCGTGACGACGGCGGTGCGCAGCCCGAAGCAGCGGCGCAGTCCCCGTACGACGTTGTACTCGCCGCCGCCCTCCCAGACCTGGAAGGTGCGGGTCGTGCCGATCCGCCCTTCGCCCGGGTCGAAGCGGAGCATCACCTCGCCGAGGGCCACCACGTCGGTCACCGGCCCAGCCACCCCCCGTCGACAGGCAGGATCGCGCCGTGCACATAGGAGGCGGCGTCCGAGGCGAGGAAGACGGTGGCGCCCGCGAGGTCGTCGGCGCTGCCCCACCGTCCGGCCGGGATGCGGTCCAGGATCGCCGTGCTGCGCGCCGGGTCGTCGCGCAGCGCCTGGGT
>NZ_JAJSBI010000048.1 GCF_021261325.1 Streptomyces guryensis
CGACGAACCACTGCCGCCACACGCGGACAGCAGGGGTATGCCCGCACCCGCAAGCAGGGCAGCACCCCCCACACCACGCAGCAGACCACGACGGCTGGGAGAGGGCAGAGAGAGACCCGAGGGAGAGAGGTCCATGTACGGCTCCTGAAAGGGCTCTCGTATCCAGGCATGGCACGTCGGCCCGAAGGGGTAGGACGGTAAACCGGTCGGTGCGACCAGAAGCAAACGCGATCGCACAAAGTCGATCTGCGAACGCGAGGAAGCGTGAACGTTCCGGGGATGCTCTGTCAAGGCTTCGCATCCAGCACGTCTCAGCCGCCCAGGTCCGCGACGCGCGGATCATTCGGCCGCCCGGACCCGACCTCGGTCAAGCACCTACCCTCTGACCTGCACAGACTCCCTCCTGCGGGCTCCACAGCCCCGGCGCACACGCCGCAGCCGACTTTGCGCGAACCCTTGACGTACCGCCGCCGGATGCGTAGATATGACCGCGCGGTCAGACCGCGCGGTCATATCGATGGCCTCGCTCGGCCCGGACAGTCGACCATCGGGAGATTCCATGACATCAGGTGCGGAGCGCGGCGCGGGGGCCCCGGCGCCGCGCAGCGCGGACGTCGCGCGGGTGGCCGGCGTCTCGCGCAAGACGGTCTCCCGTGTCCTCAACAACGAGCCGTACGTCTCCGACGAGGCCCGCCGACGGGTCCTGGCGGCCGCCGAGAAACTGGGCTACCGGCTCAACCACGCCGCCCGGGCGCTGGCCTCCGGACGCACCCGTTCCATCGGCGTCGTCGCTCTGGGTACCGCCGGGTACGGCACCGCCTCCCTGCTCGTGCACATCGAGCACGCGGTGCGGGACGCCGGATACGCCCTCCGGATCGTCAACACGCCCGACGGCGGCCCGGACGGCATCGCCGGCGCCCTGGAGTCGCTCCTCGAGCAGGGCGTGGACGGCATCGTCGTCTCGGAGCCCATCGTGGAGGGAAAGGTCCAAGTCCGCCCCGACGTCCCGGTCCTCTTCATCGGAGCACCACCGGCCTTCACCGCCACCCGCACGGTGACCGTGGGCGTGGGTGCCCACGACCTGGCCCGGGCAGCCACCGAGCACCTGCTCGATCTGGGCCACGCGACCGTCCATCACCTCGCGGGTCCACGGCGCTGGTACGCCACCAGGGACCGCATCGAGGGATGGCAGGCAGCGCTCGCGGCCCGGGGTGCCCACGAACCCCCGCTGCTCAACGGCGACTGGTCGGCGGCCTCCGGGTACGCCGCAGGCCGTGCGCTGGCCTCGGACACGTCCGTGACCGCGGTGTTCGCAGCGGGCGACGAGATGGCCATCGGCCTCATCCACGCCCTGCGGGAAGCCGGACGCCGCGTGCCACAGGACATCAGCGTGGTCGGCTTCGACGGCAACCCCGTCTGCGCCTACGTCTCACCTCCCCTGACCACCGCCCGCCAGCCCTTCGAGGCCGCGGCCCGGGAAGGCATCCGGCTGCTCGTCCACACCATCGAACAGCCCGACACCGACCCGCCACCGGCAAGCGACCCACCCGTCGAACTCATCGTCCGCGGCTCGACCGCACCCCCGCCGCCCTTGCCGCGCTGACACAACCTCGCACCACCCGGTCCTCCGCCCGGGCCGCAAGTCCGCCGTTTGCGAGCCGCGTACGGCCCACCGCCCGATCGAGCTCCGGGCGCCATGCCCACCGAACTCCGCCGTCCCCTGCCGGGCCTGGTCCCAGGGGCAGCGGACACCGAAACACGCCCTTCCCTTCCCCGCTTCGGGAGCCGCACATGTCCCCAGCCCAGCCAGGCGCCAGACCCGGCGCCGCACCACGTCCCCGCCCCCTCCCCCTTCTCCTCCTGCTGCTCGCCCTGGTCGCGGCAGTCGGCACAGTCGTCGCCCCCGCGGCCGGCCGTGCCCACGCCCTCTCCCGGTCCTCGCAGACCATGTACACCCCGCCCTCCAACGCACCGGCCCCCGGTTCGCTCTACCCGAGAGCGATACGGCTGGAGCACAGCGGCTCGTCCAACGGCACGATGCTCGCCACCTTCGAGCAGTACACCTCCGGCACGCCCGTGTTCCCGGTCTACCGAAGCACCGACAACGGCAGCTCCTGGACGAGGATCTCGGACGTCGCCGACACGCAGAACGGCTGGGGCATGCGCTGGGAGCCCCAGTTGTTCGAACTGCCCACCGCCATCGGCAACTTCCCCGCCGGAACCCTCCTGATCGCGGGCGACTCCGTGCCCAGCGACCGGGCCGCCACCAAGATCGACATGTATGCCAGCACGGACCACGGCCTGACCTGGACCTTCGTCAGCAACATCGCCACCGGCGGCCGGGCGATCTCCAGCAACGGCTACACCCCCGTGTGGGAGCCGTTCTTCCTCGTCAACGGCAGCAGGCTCATCGTCTACTACTCCGACCAGCGCGACACCAGCCACGGCCAGAAGCTGGTGCACCAGGTCAGCACGGACGGCGTCACCTGGGGTTCCGTCGTGGACGACGTGGCGATGCCCAACTACAGCGACCGCCCCGGCATGGCCACGGTCGCGAAGCTGCCCAACGGCAACTACGTGATGACGTACGAGTACGGCGGCGCGCCGGAAGGCGACTTCGCGGTCTACTACAAGATCTCCTCCGACCCGGAGGCGTTCGGGAACGTCACCGGCATTCCGCTCAGGACCACCGACGGCAACGTCCCCTGCTGCAACCCGTTCCTCACCTGGTTGCCCACCGGTGGCCCCAACGGCACCCTCGTGGTCAGTGCCCAAAGCAGCACCGACCTGTTCCTCAACACCCAGAACGGCGCCGCGAACGCCTGGACCCGGATCCAGTCGACGGTCCCGGGCGGCTACAGCCGCGGTATGCTCCCGCTCGCCGACGGCCACAGCCTGCTGGTGCTCAGCGGCGGCTACAACGGCTCCAGCCTCAACCCCGTCTCCTACGGCACCATCGACCTGGGCGGCGGCATCTCCGACGGCGCCACGTACACCGTCTCCGACGCGGGCAGCCACCTGATGCTCACCATCGTGGGCGGCTCCACCAGCAACGGCACCTACGCCACCCAGCAGAACACCACCAACGGCACCGACCAGCAGTGGAAGTTCGTCCAGCAGCCCTCCGGCTACTTCAAGATCTTCAACATCGCCAGCGGCAAGGTCCTCGGCGTCGAGCACCAGTCCACCGCCGACGGCGCCAAGATCCTGCAGTGGGACGACAACGGCACCCCTGACCACGAGTGGGCCGTCGCTCCTGCTCCCTCCGGCGGCTACACCATCACCAACCGCGTCACCGGCAAGTACCTGGAGATCCCGGGAGCCTCCACCACCGCCGGCACCACCGCGGGCCAGTGGAGCGGCACCGGATGCGCCTGCCAGCGCTGGAACCTCACCCAGACCGCCCTGCCGACCCTGACCACGGGCCAGTACGTCCTCGTCAACAAGAACAGCGGCAAGTACCTCGACATCCCGGGTGCCTCGACCGCCACCGGCACGGCTACCGAGCAGTGGCACAACTCCGCCTGCACCTGCCAGCTGTTCACCTTCCAGTCCGCCGGCAGCGGAGCCTGGACCATCAAGAACGTCAACAGCAACCTCAACCTGGACATCAGCGGCTCCTCCAGCACCGCGGGTGCCGCCGTCGTCCAGAACACCCCCTCCAGCGCCGACTCCCAGAAGTGGACCCTCACCGACGCCGGCAACGGCTACTACAGACTCCGCAACGTCAACAGCACCCTCGCCGCCGGCGTAGCCCAGTCCTCCACCACCGACGGAGCCGCCGTCGTCCAGTGGAACAGCCTCACCGTCGACGACCAGCTCTGGCAGATCGTCCGCATCAACTGAACTGACCGTCAGGGCAAGGGACTTCGCCCCTCCGACAGCCGGGCCCCGCCGACTTCAGGTCGGCGGGCCCGGTGCGCTCCGGAAACCGGATCCGAGCGCGGACGGTGGTGCCGTCGGGTTCGTCGAGCAGCGTGAGTTCGTCCGGTGTCGGCAACTCCTCCCGGTCGCCCCGGCTACCGACGGCGAACACCGCTGTGGTGACGGCTCGCTGCAGACGGTCCGGGGTGTCGGCGCCTTGAAGGAGTCCCGACAGGTATCACGCCACGAACGCGTCGCTCGCACCGACCAGATCGACCACATCCGTGCGCCATGTTTGCTGACCACCTCCCTGACGGCCGCGGCCAGGAGGCTGTGCACGCCCTCGGATTCGCGGGCGGCGGGATGTTCCTGCACCAGCGGCAGCTCGTCCGACGAGGCACTCGGACGCTCCCGGGGCTGCCTGACCTGCGGGACCCACCTCGCCGGTGAGGGTGGACGCCGCCTCCGGCCCTGCTGATCACTCCGGCCAATGGGGCGACGCTCCGCAGCTCATTCCGGTCATCGAACGCATCCGTGTTGGCCGCCCCGGGGGCGGACGCCCTCGCACGCGGCCCGCCCATCTCGGCGGCGACGAGGCATGTTGCTCCTGTCGCACCCGCCGTTACCTGCGCCGACGCCAGATCAAGCACACCATCCCCGAACCGAGGAACCAGCGGGCCAGGCCAACCGCCAAGCCCGCGGCAGCAATGGCGGCCGACCTGTCGGATTTTTCCACGGCACCGTCACCGTCGCCTCGATCCGACTCTGGCTCCGCCCATCATCTCCGCCGGATCTAGTCGCCGGTGGTGCCGTCGAGCATCTCGCGCAGGATGTCCAGGTGGCCGTTGTGGCGGGCGGTCTCCTCGGTGAGATGGAGGAGGATCCAGCGCAGGTCGACGTGGAGGCCGTTGCGGACGGCTCGCTGGGCCTGCTTGTCCAGGGCGTTCCCGGCGACCAGTTCGCGGTAGTGGGCGCTCTGTTCGGCGTATTCGTCGAGCAACTGCGTGAGCGGGAAGTCGACGGCGATTCGCATCTCGCGGTCGGGGTCCTCCTCGATCCAGGGGCCCCGGTCTTCCTCGCCGAGGAAGACCACTTGGAACCAGTAGTACTCGACCCAGCGGAGGTGGTTGATCACTCCGCTCATGGTCATCAGCGGTGAGCCCGGCAGGAGCGCCTTGCGTGCGTTGTCCGCGGAGACGCCGGCGCACTTGGCTCGGGCGGTGTCACGTGCGTAGTCGAGGAACGTGGTGAGCTGGGTGCGCTCGTCCCACGCGGGCGGGGTGTCGTCGATTCTGGTCATCGCGCGAAGCGTCCCCGATCACCGCGACCGATGTCCAGGTAATTACCGGCGGGCCCCCCTGCTCCACCCAGCTCCTTGTCCGGCGGGTCGCTACAGCGATTCACCGCCGACGGGGCCGCCCGGCATGATTCGCCGGACAGGCCCCCACCCATGAACCACAGATAGCTGCCCGGCGCTCCCGCACAGGCTTCAAGAAGCTCGGCAAGATCGACTGAACGGATGCTCGCGCTCCTGGTCCAGCTGGAGGCCGCCTGCACTGCGGCTGACAATCTGTCCGAGGCGGAGGAGGACACATTCCCTCAGCACCCGGACGCTGAGATCGTCCTCAGTTTCCCCCGACTCGGCATCCAGCTCGCTTCCCGGGTGCTCGCCGAGGTCGGAGACGACCGCAACTGCTTCGCTGACGCCTGCGGGCTGAGGGCATACGCCAGCGCCTCACCCATCACCCGGCCCACCGGGCAGAAGGCCAGCATCACACGCAGGGGCCCGCGAGGAGCACGGAGACGGGCACGCGACCGCCCAGGGAAACCTCTTCAACCGCATGCTCGGCCAGCTCCAGCTCTGCCACTGCCTGCAACAGGGACGGCGCCATGAGGAGACGCCGGCCTTCCCGACTCCAACAGCCGAAGCGGGGGCGGCAGTTGCCATCTGCTGTTCACGCGGGCCGTGCCGGTGAAGAACGCCCCACCGGAGTACTGACCGCCGCCTCTGGTACTCGGCACGGACCGGCCGTGTCGAGTACCGCTGCGGCGAGGCACTGTTGCCTCCGTCAGCGCAGGCCGCGCTCCAGCCGCTCCGCGACCAGCTTCACGAAACGGGCCGGCTCCTTGGGCTGGCCGCCCTCCGCCAGGACGGCCAGACCGTGCAACAGCTCGGCTGTCTCGACGAGTTCGGTGCGGTCCTCGCGCTCCTCCTGGAACGCCTGGTTCAGGCCCTGCACGAGCGGACGGGAGGGGTTGAGTTCAAGGATCCGCTTGGTGGCCGGGACCTCCTGGCCCATGGCCCGGTACATGTTCTCCAGCGCCGGAGTCAGGTCGTGGGCGTCGGAGACGACGCACGCCGGGGAGACGGTCAGCCGCGTCGACAGGCGCACGTCCTTCACCTCCTCCGCCAGCTGCTCCTTCAGCCAGCCCAGCAGACCGGCGTAGACCTCGCCCTGCTTCTCCCGCTCGGCGTCGGCCTGTTCGTCGCCCTGGACGTCGAGGTCGATCTCGCCCTTGGCGACGGAACGCAGCGGCTTGCCCTCGAACTCGCCCACGGCGTCGACCCACACCTCGTCGACGGGGTCGGTGAGCAGCAGGACCTCGACGCCGCGTGCCCGGAACGCCTCCATGTGCGGGGAGTTCTCGATGCTCTGCCGGGACTCGCCGGTCATGTAGTAGATGTCGTCCTGGCCGTCCTTCATCCGCTCCACGTACTGCTGGAGCGTGGTCGCCCCGTCCTCGGCGTGCGTACTGGCGAAGGACGCGACCGCGAGCAGGGCGTCACGGTTGTCGGGGTCGCCGAACAGCCCTTCCTTCAGTACGGCACCGAACTCCCGCCAGAACGCGGCGTACTTGTCCGACTCGTTCGCCTTCATCTCCTTGACCGATGACAGGACCTTCTTGGTCAGCCGGCGCTGGATCATCCGGATGTGCCGGTCCTGCTGGAGGATCTCGCGCGAGACGTTGAGGGAGAGGTCCTGCGCGTCGACGACGCCCTTGACGAAGCGGAGGTACGGCGGCAGCAGCGCCTCGCAGTCGTCCATGATCAGCACGCGCTTGACGTAGAGCTGGAGACCGCGCCGGGCGTCCCGGGTGAACAGATCGTGCGGGGCGTGCGCCGGGAGGAACAGCAGGGCCTGGTACTCGAAGGTGCCTTCGGCCTGGAGGCGGATGGTCTCCAGGGGTTCGCGCCAGTCGTGGCTGACGTGCTTGTACAGCTCGTGGTACTCGTCGTCGGAGACCTCGTCGCGCGAACGGGCCCACAGGGCCTTCATCGAGTTCAGCGTCTCCGGCTCGGGCATGTCCGCGCCGTCGCCGCCCGGCTGGGGGACGAGCCGGATCGGCCAGGTGATGAAGTCGGAGTACCGCTTGACGATCTCCTTGACCGTCCAGGTGGAGGTGTAGTCGTGCAGCTGGTCCTCGGAGTCGGCCGGCTTGAGGTGGAGCGTGACGGCGGTTCCCTGCGGCGCTTCGTCGACGCTCTCCAGGGTGTAGGTGCCCTCGCCGCGCGAGGACCAGCGGGTGCCGCGGGCCTCCCCGGCGCGCCGGGTCACCAGGGTCATCTCGTCGGCCGCCATGAAGCCGGAGTAGAAGCCGATGCCGAACTGCCCGATGAGCCCCTCGGCCCCGGCCGCGTCCTGGGCCTCCTTCAGCTCCTCGAGAAAGGCGGCCGTACCGGAGTTGGCGATGGTGCCGATGAGGTTGCCGACCTCGTCGTACGACATCCCGATGCCGTTGTCCCGTACGGTGAGCGTACGGGCGTCCGGATCGAGTTCGATCTCGATGTGCAGGTCGGTGGTGTCGACGTCGAGGCTGTCGTCCCTGAGCGCGGCCAGGCGCAGCTTGTCGAGCGCGTCGGAGGCGTTGGAGACGAGTTCCCGAAGGAAGACGTCCTTGTTCGAGTAGACCGAATGGATCATCAGCTGGAGCAGCTGACGGGCCTCTACTTGGAACTCAAACGTTTCGGTCGGCATGGTTCGCGTGTCCTCGCAGGTCCCTAAAGTGCCAGGTCAGATGAGAGTCACTCTAGGACACCACGGCAGGGGCCGACACCGCCGTGCAGAAGCAGAGGGCAGGGCGGGCGGCGGCCCCCGCGACATGACGGGCCATCAAAATATGGTTCAGCGGCAGGAATTCACCCACGACGTCTGGCGCATCGCACGTGTCAACGGATATGTCATGCCTCGGTCATCATCGGCACGCCCGTGCCGGAGTGAAGGGAAACTCCCGTGCGCCTGCGCCCCCTGCGCGTCCTGTGCTGTTCCGCCGCCCTCGCCCTGTCCACGCCCGCCCTGCTTCCCGGCACGGCCTCTGCTGCGGTCCCCACCTCCTCGGTCTATCTGCAGAACTACACCACCGGCCGCAACGCCGCCGGCAGCAGCGGCACCGTTGCCGCGCACAACCCCAAGGGCAACGAGGACCACCAGCAGTGGACCCCGGTCGCGGTCGGCGGCGGATACCAGCTGCGGAACGCCGACGAGTCCGCCACCTGTCTGGGCCGCAGCGGAACCTCCGCGGTGACCACCACCTGCGGCGCGGACGGCACGACCTGGACGATCACCTCCAGTGCCGACAGCACCTACACCATCGGCGCCCCCGGCACCTCGCAGTACCTCACCGGCTCCGCCTCCGACGCCGCGGCCGTACAGCTCGGCTCCTCGGGCGACCTCGCTCGCTGGTACCTCACCCCGGTCACCTACGCGACCACGGCGATGCCCTCCGCCGACACCCGCACCCTGGACCAGGTCACCTTCCTGACCGCGCACAACGCCTTCGCCAACGGCGTCGACGGCGACTTCGCCACGTTCCCGGTCAGCTGGTTCCCCAACCAGAACTCGGGCATCAGCAAGCAACTGGCCGACGGCGTACGCGGCTTCATGCTCGACGACTACACCGTGAACGGGCAGGCCGTGCTCTGCCACAACAGCTGCGACGGCGTCAGCAGCCCCGTCCCGCTCGCCACCGACCTGCAGCGCGTCGTCGACTTCCTCAGGGCCCACCCCGGCCAGTTCGCCACCGTCTTCCTGGAGGACTACGCCTCCTCCGACGTGCTGAAGTCCTCCCTCGCCTCCGTGAACGGCCTCTCCGACGTGCTGTACCGGCCCGACCAGGAGGGCGTGGCCACCAAGGGCTGGCCGACCATGGCCGACCTCGCCGCCCGCGGCAGGCAACTGCTGATCTTCAGCGACCGGACCCGGGCGAGCGACACGGCGAGCGGCTGGAGCACCCGCGACACCTTCGGCGTCATGTACCAGCGCGAGTGGACCGTGGAGAACTACTGGTCCATGGGCGGTGGAATCGGCGCCTCGGACTGGTCCTGCTACAGCCGCTGGGACACCAGGCCCCTCACCACGGACTCGTCCGCCTTCCACCCGCTGTTCGTCATGAACCACTTCCGCGACTACACCATCGGCTCCACCGCACAGACCGACAACGGCAAACTCCTCAACCGTGTGCAGAACTTCTGCACACCCGCCGCCCGCAAGAAGCCCAACTACCTCGCCGTGGACCGCTACGACGCCGGCTCCCCGAGCCCCCTCACCACGGTGGGCACACTCAACAGCTACATCCTCACGCCCGGGCAGTGACCGCGGGTGGTGTGGAATGCTGCCGTCCCAGGCACTGTCTCCAGCAGAGAGTGCACGCCTGCCGCACGGACCGCCTGGAGCCCGATGAACACCGCAAGCCGACCGCACCACCACACCACCACACCCGTGTGGTTCGGGCACGAGGCCGGCACCCGGACCGAGTTCGTGACCGCCCGTGTCGCCTGACCCCGGCCGGACG
Organism: Streptomyces guryensis; assembly: GCF_021261325.1. GTDB lineage: Bacteria > Actinomycetota > Actinomycetes > Streptomycetales > Streptomycetaceae > Streptomyces > Streptomyces guryensis. Next base: position 9,655 of record NZ_JAJSBI010000048.1, read on the forward strand.
GTCGACGCGGAAGGCGTCAGACGGGACATCCTCGACGCGGCCCCGGGAGCCGAGCCGTACGTCCTGCGCGGTGCCCACGTCACCGGGGCGTTGCTGCTGGACGGGGCCGAGGTCAGGCGGTCCGTGCGGTTCGAGGCGTGCCTGTTCGACGAGGCCGTCAGCCTGGAGGGCGCGACGACGCTCGGGGTGAGCATCGTCGACTGCACACTGCCCGGCTTCCGGGCGCCGACGGCACGGTTCGGCGGCCGTCTCGACCTGCGCCGGTCGACCATCGGCGGGGACGGGCACGACGCTGTCGAACTCGTGCACGCGGACATCGCGGGAGCACTGCGGCTCGACGGGGCACGGCTGATCGCGCCGGGCCGGATGGCGGTGGATGCCGGTGGTCTCGTGATGCGGGGCGGTGTGTTCTGCGAGGACGGGTTCGTCGCAGAGGGCGAAGTCAGCTTCCCCGGGGCCGAGTTGCCGGGCGGGCTGTGGATGCGCGGGGCCCGGATCACGGTGGGCGCCCCGGACGCGTACGCCTTCCACGGGGACATGCTCAAGTCGTCGACCGTACGGCTGTCACGGGGGTTCACGACCGACGGCAGGGTGCGGCTGCGCAGCGTACGGATAGAGGACCTGCTGACCTTCGACGACGCCGAACTGCTCGGCTCCGGCACGTCGTTGATGTGCGTGGGCATGCAGGCCGGGGCGCTCGACCTGCGGTTCCGGTACAGGCCCGCGGGCGGCGTGAACCTGCGCACCGCGCACGCGGACCGTATCCAGGACCACCCGTCGACCTGGCCGGCCACGCTGGGCCTGGACGGGCTGACGTACGGCTGGCTCGGTGAGACGGCGCACACCCGGCGCGAGGACGTCGAGAACCGGCTGGCGTGGCTGCGCCGCCAGCCCGTCTACGTCCCGCAGCCGTACGAGCAACTCGCCTCCCACTACCGCAGGTGCGGGCACGAGGACGAGGCACGGCGGGTGCTGCTCGTACGGGAGCGGCGCCGCCGGGCGACGCTGGGCCCGGCGGGCAGAACCTGGGGCTGGCTGCTCGACTCCACGGTCGGATACGGCTACCGCCCGTGGATCGCCGGGATCTGGCTGGCCCTGCTCACGCTGATCGGCTCGCTCGTGTTCGCGGCGCACGACCCCGTGGCGAACGCCAAGGACGAGGGGACGCCGTTCAATCCGGTCGTCTACACCCTCGACCTGCTGGTGCCGATCGGCGGTCTCGGCCAGCGCGACCACTGGCACTGGGCGCAGGGGGGCGTGCAGGGGCTCGCCTACGCGCTGATCGCGATCGGCTGGGTCCTGACCACCGCGGTCGTGGCGGGGGTGACCCGCACGCTCAGCAGGAACTAGCGTCCGTCTGCCGCGTGACCGCCCGGGTCGTGAAAACGAGCCCGGGCGAGTGGTCATTGCTCCCGGCCCCGGGAGGACGGCTTCACTCCGCACGCGTGAGGAACGGTGGTGTTCCACGGCGGACGACTCTGCGATCCTCAGGAGTGATACCGGGTCAACGATCCCCTTGACGTCGAGAGACGTTCCGAAGACCGCAGCAGCCACAGATGTGCCGCCGGGCGCAGAGCCCGTGAGCGGAGCGTGCGGAGACTCCCGTGGACATGCGCTACGAGGCCTATTGCCTCATGGATCCCGACTTCTACGACACGCCCAGCCGTCTCCAGGAGCAGGGCGACGACTTCTACCAGGCCCACTGCCCGGTACCCGACGCGTGGGAGCGTTCCTGGCTGGACGACTGGGTGGTGCTCAGTCCCCTCGGCGTCGAGCTGCCGCCGCAGGGCTGGAAGATCCATGTGTCGGTGGCCCTCGACCATGCCCAGGACGTCCTCACCAAGGTGTGGGACCACTGCGTCTCCCGACGCGTCGCCTTCAAGTTCCTGCGCAGCGCGGACAGGCTCCTGCGGGCCAACGCCCAGTACGCCGACCGTGGTTCGAGCGGAGAGTTCATCACCCTCCACCCGGCCGACGACACCACGCTGGAGGCGGTTCTCACCGAGCTGGGGGCCCTGCTGCGGGGCCGGCCGGGCCCGTACGTGCTCAGCGACCTGCGATGGGGAACGGGCCCTCTGTACGTCAGGTACGGCGGCTTCGTCTCCCGGACCTGCGTGTCGCCGGACGGCGAGATCGTGCCCGCGATCGCGGACGGGGCGGGACGGCTGGTGCCGGACGTGCGGGGACCGTCCTTCCGGGTGCCGGAGTGGGTGACGCCGCCCCGGTTCCTCGATCCCCATCTGGCGGCGCGCGACAGCGCGACCGTCGCCGAGCTGCCGTACCGCATCGAGGGCGCCGTGCGCCTGTCCAACGGTGGCGGCCTTTACACCGGTCACGACACACGGACCGGCCGGCGGGTGATCCTCAAGGAGGCCCGGCCGTACGCGGGGCTCTCCCGGGACGGCACCGACGCGGTCACCCGGCAGCGGCGCGAGGAGGAAATCCTCCGCCGGCTGCGCGGGCTCGACTGCGTGCCCGGCCTGCTCGACCACTTCGTGCTGGGCGAACACCACTTCCTGGTCGAGGAGTTCATCGAAGGGCAGACGCTCGACAGCCTCTTCGTGGACCAGTACCCCCTGGTGCTGCCGCGGGCCCACGTCACGCACACGGGCGGTTACACCTCCTGGGCCCTCGACATGCTCGACGAGGTCGAGCAGGCCGTGGCCGCGGTGCACGGCAGGGGCGTGATCATCGGCGACCTCCACGGCGACGACATGCTGGTCCGCCCCGACGGCCGGGTCGTACTGATCGACTTCGAGGGGGCGGCGGACGCGGCCGAGCGAGGACGGCAGCGGCTCGCCGCCCCCGGCCTCACGGCACCGGCCGGCCGCACCGGGGTCGACATCGACCACTTCGCCCTGGCCTGTCTGCGGCTCTCCCTCTTCATGCCGCTCACCGGCCTGCTGGAGCTGGACCCGGGAAAGGCGGAGCAACTCGCCGAGGAGGCCGCCCGGGAGTTTCCACTCCCCCGCGGGTACTTCGACGAAGCCGTACGAGTGATCACCGGGGAGGACGCCGGCACGACAGCGGGTTCCGCGTCGCCGCGGCGACTGCGACCCGACCACCACGGCTGGCTACGGGCCCGCGCCTCCATGGCCGCCGGCATTCTGGCGGCCGCCACCCCGGAGCGGGACGACCGGCTGTTCCCGGGAGACGTGGAGCAGTTCACCGCGCCGGGCGGAGGGCTGGGGCTCGCGCACGGTGCGGCGGGGGTGCTGTACGCGCTGGAGGCGGTGGGGGCAGCCCGCCGGCCGGACCACGAGGAGTGGCTCGTACGGCACGCCCTGCACCCGCGGCCAGGAACACGCCTCGGCCTCTACGACGGCCTGCACGGCGTCGCGTACGTCCTCGACCGGCTCGGCCACCGCGACACCGCGATGAAGATCCTCGACATGTGCCTGGGCGAGCCGTGGCAGCGGCTGGGGCTCGGCCTGCACGGAGGGCTGGCGGGTATCGGACTGAACCTCCAGCACTTCGCCGCCGCCACCGGGGAGCCCGCGCTGGGTGACGCGGCCTTCTCGGTGGCAGGCCTCGTCGCCGACCGGCTGGCATCGGCCGACCGCGCCGACGAGGTCCTGGCCGCGGGCCTGCTGCGCGGCTGGACGGGGCCGGCCCTGATGTTCCTGCGGCTGTACGAGTACACCGGCGACCCGGAGTTCCTCGATCTGGCGGGCACCGCGCTGCGGCGGGACCTGCGCCGCTGCGTCGTCCGGGACAGCGGGGCGCTGGAGGTCGACGACGGCCGGCGCACCCTGCCGTATCTGGGCAACGGCAGCGCGGGCATCGGCCTGGTGCTGGACGACTACCTCGCCCATCGTGCGGACGACCGGTTCTGCGCGGCGGCCGCCGCGATGCGGACCGCCGCCGCGGGGCGCTTCTTCATCCAGCCGGGACTCCTCACGGGCATGGCCGGGATGATCCTGGCCCTCAGCCGACCGCATCCGCCGGGCACCGCCGCCGTGCGGGACCCGGTGGTCGCGGAGCACGTGCGCCGTCTGTCCCGGCACGCGCTGGGCTACCGGGGGCATCTGGCCTTCCCTGGCGACCAGTTGCTGCGGCTCTCCACCGACCTGGCCACCGGCAGCGCGGGCGTCCTGCTCGCCGTCGGCTCGGCCCTTCACGACCGCCCGGTGGGGCTGCCGTTCCTCGCGCCCACCGACCGACGCAGCCCGCCGCACGGCGACAGCTTCCCGTTCCCACGAGGGCAGGGAGGAGGTGAACCACCCTGACCGGTACTCGAGCCGCAGACCCTGGATCCGACCGTTCCCCAGCGGCGGAGGTGGCAGGCACAGCAACCCCGGTGTCCCGTGCTGGGCACGGGCAGGGGCGGCAACATCAGCCTGTCGAAAGGGGTCGGGACACCGGTCATTCTGACGGACGAACGCATCGCCCGGACCACGACGGTCCTCGCGGGCGTGCTGCGGACGTGGTCTTGTGCGGTGGAGAGGACCGGGTACGGGCGCAGACGGGCGCGCAGGTGGACGCGGCGGCGCGGGCGGCCGTGTCGCCGGCCCCTGCTGCTCATCCCGCTCGGCGCGCCGTGGCTGGTGCACAACGGTGTGACGGCCGGGGCGATCCTCGGCGTGGTGGCCGTGTGTCACAGGCCCTGCAACCTGCCCTTCAGGGCTTCGTCCAAGGCATCGGCGGCAGCGGGCTGCGGCTGCTGGCCACCGTCGGCCGCACCGCAGAGATCGCGGCGTCGGACTGATGCGGTGCGCCACCACGATCAGCGTGCCCGGGCCGCGCGCGAAAGGCGCACACGGCACGGTGAGGGAGGCGGCTCGTGCCCTCCCGCGGCTCACTGTTCACCTCGTCCGTCTCCGTACGCCTGCGTACGCCTGCGTACGCCTGCGTACGCCTGCGTACGCCTGCGTACGATCACATCCAGCCCGATTCCCTGGCGATCCGGATGGCGTCGATCCGATTGCGTCCGCCGGTCTTCCTGGTGATCGCCGACAGGTGGTTGCGGACCGTGGCCAGGGACAGGGACAGCCGCTCGGCGATGTCCCGTGTGGGCATGCCCTCGGCGGCCAGACAGAGGATCTCCACGTCCCGCGGGGTCAAGGGGTTCTCTCCCGCGTCGAGGGCGACCATGGCGAACTCGGGGTCGATGAACCGCTGCCCCCTGACCAGCTTGCGGACGCCGTGGACCAGACGGTCCGGCGGGGCGTTCGTGCTGATGAGACCGGGAGCCCGCAGGGCGAGGATGCGGCGGAGGCGCTCGGGGGTCGTCGAGGCCATCAGCAGCAGCATCCGGCAGTCCGACAGCTCACCCCCCGCTGCGATCTCCTCCCCCTCCTCGGAGTCGACGCCGATCACGACCACGTCGGGGCGGCACACCTGTGCCCGCGCGAGCACCTCTCCATTGCCCTCGGCTTCGGCTACGACTTCGATGTCCTCTTCGCGAGAGAGGAGAGCGGCGAAGGCTCCCCGCACGAGGCGGGCTTTCTCAACGAGAAGAACGCGGATCAATGTCGCTCCACCCTTTGAACACCCTTGCCACGATTATCCCTCTCGTACCAGTAACCGCAGGTCGGTCGTCGCTGCCCCCGGAGCGCACGACGAAGTCGACGAGAGAGGTCTGCGGCGGCGGCCGGGGAGGCAGGTCGGCTTTGCCATGGGTCGGCCCGGCCGTAATTCGATTGACCTTGCCGGGGGGCCACGCTGCACTGTGGCGGGGCACCACGGGCCGTGGTGTCGGCAGCACGGGGAGGCAGCGGCAGCAATGGAGATCCGTTCCACGACCGACCAGGACTTCGACGTCTTCGTCGACACGGTCCATGCCGCGTTCGGGCGCTTCCCGGAAACCCCGGTCGAGGGCGGCGGGCTCTGGTGGTCGGCGCTCGAAATCGACCGCTGCATGCTCGCCCGGACGGCGGACGGGCGGCCCGTCGGCACGGCCGCCACCCACGCCTTCGAGCTCACTCTGCCCGGTGAGACCCTCGTCCCGGTCGCCGGAGTGACCGCCGTCGGCGTCCTGCCCACGCACCGGCGCCAGGGCGTGCTCAGCGCGATGATGCGGCACCAGCTCACCGAGCTGCGGGCCGGCGGGGACTTCCTCTCCGTACTGCTGGCCTCCGAGGCCCCCATCTACGGCAGGTTCGGCTACGGACCGGCGACCTACACGGCGCGACTGACGGTGCCGCGGCACCAGGCCGCCCTCACCGTTCCCCGGGCGCACGCGGTGGCCCAGGCACCGGCGACCGGCCCGGACGACGGCTCGGTCGAGGTGCTGCGCAGTGCCGAGTGCGGCGAGATTCTGGAAGAGGTCTACGACCGGTACCGCCGCGCCCAGCCCGGCGCGCTGTCCCGGCCGCACCGCTGGTGGGCGTTGCGCGCGGGCCAGCCCCCGATCTCGCCGGCGCCGCGCTACGTCGCCGTTCACCGGGGCGCCGACGGCGTCCCGGACGGGTACGCCAGCTACTCGATCGGCGACTCGAACACCTTGACGGTCGACGAGACCATCGCCGTCGACGACGCCGTCTTCACGGCCCTGGCCCGGTTCGTGCTCGGACACGACCTGGTCTCTCAGGTCGTGTTCAGGCACGTCCCGCCCGGGCACCCGTTGCGCTGGCAGCTTGCGGACATCCGCGCCGGCGAGGTGGGCGGCGACATGGACTGGCTCTGGGTGCGGCTGCTGGACGTCCCGCGCGCGCTGACCGCGCGCGGCTGGTTCACGGACGGCGAGCTCGTCCTCGACGTCGACGACCCGTTCCTCGGCGAGCACGGCCGCTACTTGCTGACCGTCCGGGACAGCAAGGCCGACTGCGTCCCGACGGACCGGGAGCCCGACCTCTCGCTGGACGTGCGCGACCTCGGTTCGGTCTACCTCGGCGGCACCGCCCCGAGCACGCTCGTGCGTGCCGGCCACATCCGGGCCCATCGCCCGGGCACGGCCGCCCTCGCCGACGACCTCTTCCGCGCCGAGCGCTCCCCGCACTGCCTGCACTGGTTCTGACCGCACGCCCGCCGGCCCTCGCAAGGAAAGCGCGCAGTTCCCCCACGTCTGCCGCGTCACCGGGTACGACCCCGCCGACCGTGAACACCTGTCCGTCCGCGAGCCGCAAGTTCCCTCCCTCGCGCACTTCGGCGTCGAGCCGTCCCTGGAGGGCTTCGGGCCTGCCGGACTCTTCCCGAGGGGCCTTCCCGAATTCCACGACGGCGCCGGGGTTCCGCTCGGCATCGGGCTGGAGCTGGTGCGGCTCACGCTGCGCGACAGCGGCGCCCGGTGCCGGCTGGCCGCTGAAAACACCTCAGCTCGGCGTCCAGGCCGGGGGCGCGCTCCCGGGCAAGGCCCTTGACGGCGACCCGGTCCGCCGACGGATCACTGCTTCCACACGTCCGCGCCGCCGCCCCGCCACTCGACCAGCCCGGATTGCCGCACCCACGTCTCGTCCGCGTCCTCCAGACCCGCGAGGCGCAGGAACTCGACGATGTCCAGCAGGCCGTACGCCATCCCGCGGAAATGGTCGCCCACACGGACCCGTCGGCCGCCGTCCTCGGCGGGCGGATAGATCACGATGGGCTGTGCGTCGGCCATGGCACCAGGGTGCGCCGTGTGCCCGCTGCGCGCATGCGGGGCGGTGGTGACGCTCGTCGACCACGGGCCTGGTCTTCGGAAGGTGACCGAGCCACCCGGTTTCGGCATGTGCTTGTCACGCATGGAGTAACACCGTCACCGCGGGACTCATCTCCCGCAAATAGAACAGTGATTCCCCCCTTCCGGCCCTGCGTCGCTGCCATATTCGAAAGCCACTTCGGAGGTGGCTGTGACGCGAGAGGTGACAACATCCCGCGCCGGGGAGACGGCGACGCGCGTTCCCGACCGCTCTGCCGACCGCACCGCCGGGCGCATCGCCGAGCTGGCGGGCCGGCGGGCGAAGGCGGTGGCTTCGGGCGGGCCGGGGCGGCGTGGGGAGTTCGGGGCCCGGGAGCGGATCGAACGGCTGATGGACGCGGGCTCCTTCACGGAGACCGGCCTGTTCGTGCGGGCGCGGGCCGCCGGGGACGGTGCCCGTCGTCCGTACGGCGACGGGGTGGTGACGGGGCACGGCACGGTCGACGGCCGTACGGTCTGCGTGTTCGCGCAGGACTCCACGGTCTTCGGCGGCAGCATGGGTGAGGCCTTCGGTGAGAAGGCGGTCGCGCTGATGGATCTCGCTCTGAGGATCGGCTGCCCGGTCGTCGGGCTCAACGACGGCGGCGGCGCCCGCATCCAGGAGGGGGTCGCCTCGCTCGCCCTCTACGCCGAGCTGGTGCGCCGCAATGTACGGGCGTCCGGGGTGATCCCGCAGATCTCGGTCGTCCTCGGGCCGTGCGCCGGCGGGGCCGCGTACTCCCCCGCCATCACCGACTTCACCGTGATGGTGGACGGCGCCTCGCACATGTTCGTCACCGGACCCGACGTCATCGAGGCGGTCACCGGCGAGCGCACCAGCGCCGAGGACCTGGGCGGCGCCCGCACCAGCAACGCCGTCAACGGCAACGCGCACTTCCTCGCCGCGGACGAGCAGGACGCCTTCGACACCGTCCGGGAGCTGCTGTCCTATCTGCCCGCCAACAACCTGGAGCGGCCGCCGGAGTACGCCCCGGGGCCGGTGCCGGACGGGGCGTGGCTGGACGAGGTGGTGCCGGATCGGCTGGGGCAGGCCTACGACATGCACGACGTCCTGCGCGCGGTCGTCGACGACGGTGAACTCCTCGAAGTCCAGGAGCTGTTCGCACCCAACATCATCTGTGCGCTGGCCCGGGTCGAGGGCCGGTCCGTCGGTGTCGTGGCCAATCAGCCGCTGCACGCCGCCGGGGTCCTCGATATCGACGCCTCCGAGAAGGCGGCGCGTTTTGTGCGGTTCTGCGACGCATTCGGCGTGCCGCTGCTGACCTTCGCCGACGTGCCGGGTTATCTGTCCGGTGTCCGTCAGGAGCAGGCCGGGATCATCCGGCGCGGCGCCAAACTGCTCTACGCCTACGCCGAGGCGACCGTCCCGAAGGTCACCGTCGTGGTACGCAAGGCGTACGGCGGTGGGTACGCCGTCATGGGTTCCAAGCACCTGGGCGCCGACATCAGCCTCGCCTGGCCGACCGCCCGTATCGCCGTGATGGGCGCCGAGGGCGCGGTGGGCGTACTGCACCGGCGCGAACTGGCCGCCGCCGCCGACCCCGAGGCGCTGCGGGCCCGCCTGGTCGCCGCCTACGAGAGCACGCACGGGACGCCGTATCTCGCCGCCGAGCGCGGATACGTCGACGACGTCATCGCCCCGCGCGAAACGCGCGCCCATGTCTGCCGTGCCCTGCGCACGCTGCGCGGCAAACGGGCCCCGATGCCGGAGCGCCGGCACGGCAACATCCCGCTCTGAGCGGCGAGTTCACCTGCCCCCTGCGACTGCTGTGACCCGCAAGCCGTACCCCGCGACGTTTGGAGCCATGCCCCATGGACAGCCGCCGCCCCCCGCTCGCGCCCGTGTTCCGGAGTCTGCCGGAGTACGTGCGGCACTGGGCCGACACCACCCCCGACCGCCGGGCGTTCGCCTTCGTCGAGCATCCCGCCCCCGACTCGCGCGGCGTCCATCGCACCCTGACCTGGCGGCGCCTGGAGTTGCGGGTGCGGGCGCTGGCCGCCCGGCTCGCCGAGGAGGCCGAGCCCGGGGCACGGGTCGCCTTGCTGTGCCCGCAGGGCACGGAGTACGTCACCGCCTTCCTGGCCTCGCTCGCCGCCGGCCTGGTCGCCGTACCGCTGTATCCGCCCGGCCTGCCGGGGCACGGCGACCGGCTCTCGGCCGTGTTCGCCGACGCCCGTCCGGCGGTCGCCGTGACGACGAGCCGCGTCCTGGACGAGGTGCGGGACTTCTGCGACGGCATGTCGGTGCGGATCGTCGCCGCCGACCAGGTGCCCGACGCCGCCGCCGGGGACTGGCAGCCCGTGGTGCCGGACGCGGCGGAGATCGCCTATCTGCAGTACACCTCCGGCTCGACCCGCACCCCGGCGGGCGTCGAGATCACCCATGCCAACGTCGTCGCCAACGCCCGTCAGGCGCTGACCGCCTACGGCGCGGACGCCCACCCGGTGACCTGTGTGGGCTGGCTGCCGCTGTACCACGACATGGGGCTGGTCCTGAGTGTCGCCGCCCCGGTGGTACGCGGTGTGCTGTCGGTGCTCATGGAGCCGGTGGCGTTCCTGCACGAACCCGCGCGCTGGCTGCGGCTGCTCGCCGCGCATCCGCGTGCGCTGAGCGCCGCGCCCAACTTCGCCTATGACTACTGCGCCTCCGCCGTCACCGACGTCCAGAAGGCGGATCTGCGGCTGGACGGGATCGCCGCGCTGATCAACGGCAGTGAGCCGGTTCGCCCGGGTACGGTCGACCGCTTCCACGCCGCGTTCGCCGCGCAGGGGCTGTCACCGGACGTGCAGTGCCCGTCGTACGGGCTGGCCGAGGCGACCGTCTTCGTCAGCGCGGCCTCGCCCGGCCGGCCGCTGAGCCGGTTCGCGCTCGACCGCGATGCCCTGGCCTCCGGGAAGGCCCTGCCCGCACGGCCCGACGATCCCAGGGCTGTGCTGCTGGCGGGCTGCGGCACCCCGGCAGGCCAGCGGGTGCGCATCGTCGACCCCGTCTGCGGGGCCGTCATGTCCGAGGGGGAGGTCGGGGAGATCTGCGTGCAGGGCCCCAACGTCGGCCGCGGCTACTGGAATCAGGAGCGGCAGAGCAGGCGCGTCTTCGGCGCCGAGTCGGACGCCGGGTCCGGCGGCTGGCTGCGCACGGGTGACCTGGGCACCGTGCTGGAGGGGGAGTTGATCGTGACCGGCCGGCTCAAGGACCTCATCGTCGTCGACGGCCGCAATCACTATCCGCAGGACGTGGAGGCCACGGCCCAGGACGCCCATCCCGCCGTGCGGCGGGACCGGCTGGCCGCCTTCGGAGTACCGGGCGGCACGGGTGAGCGGGTGGTCGTCGTGGCCGAGCACGTGCGGGCCACGAGCCTCGCCGAGATCGACGTACCCGCCTTCGCTCACGCCGTACGTGCCGCCGTCTCGGGCCGACACGGCCTGCGGCTGGCCGAGGTCGTCCTGGTCGCACCGGGCGCCGTGCCCCGCACCTCCAGCGGCAAGGTCTCGCGGGCACTGACCCGTCAACGCTACCTGGACGGCGCATATGCGGCGGAGCGTGCGCGATGAGAGCCCTCCGACGAAGGCTCGATACGCCGACTGATCACGAAACGGGTGACTTTCTGGAACGGGCCCGACCCCAAGACCTACCCGACCATGCCCGGCGTCCCCAGCGGCAACATGACCCGGAAACCGACCCATCAGCCGCACCTGGACGGCACAAACCCCGCGGAAAGTGCGCAATGAGAGCCCCCCGACGAAGGTGCAATACGCCAGCTGATCGCGCATCGGGTGACCACCTGGAACGGGCCCGCCCCGCAGACCAACCCGACCGCACCCCGCACACCCGGAGGCAAGGTCTCGCGGGCGCTGACCTGTCAACGCTACCTGGACGGGACAGACAGAGCCGGGCGTGCGCGATGAATGCCCCGGGCGGAGGAGCGACAAGCCAGCTGATCGCGGAACGGGCGGCCACCAGGAACGGGCCAACCCCGACCATGCCCAGCGTCCCCGGCGGCAACATGACCCGGAAGCCGACCCATCAGCCGCACCTGGACGCCGCACACGCCGTGGAGCGTGCGCAATGAGAGCCCCCGACGAAGGCGCGGTACGCCGGCTGATCGCGCAGCGGGTGGCCGCCTGGATCGGGGCCGGTCCCGAGGCCGTTCCGATGGACCGGCCGCTGGCCGATCTCGGCATGGCTTCGCGGGACGCTGTGGTCCTGGCCGGGGAGTTGTCCCGGCTCGCGGGACGTGAGTTGCCGGCGACCCTGCTGTGGGAAGCGCCGACCGGCGATGCGCTGGTGGCCCGCCTGTGCGCCGTCGAGGCGGAGGCCCCGGCCCAACCGGCCTCGCGCGCCTCCGACTTCGGCGAGCCCGTCGCCGTCATCGGGGTCGGCTGCCGGCTGCCCGGGGGCGTGCACGGCCCCGGCGACTACTGGCGGCTGCTGACCGAGGGCGTCGACGCGATCCGGCGGGTGCCCGAGGACCGGTGGCGGGACTTCACCGCGTTTCCGCCCGCCGACGCTCCCTCCCACGGCGGCTACCTGGACGACATCGCGGGCTTCGACGCCGACTTCTTCCGGATCACTCCGCGCGAGGCCGCGGTGATGGATCCGCAGCAGCGGATCCTGTTGGAGGTCGTCCACGAGACGCTCGGCCATGCCGCGGTCCCGGCCGCCTCGCTCGCCGGCAGCGACACCGGTGTCTTCGTCGGTGTCTCGGCCCCCGAGTACGGCCGGCTCACCGGCGCCGACGCGGGCGCCGTCGACCCGTGGGCCCCGGCGGGTGCGGCGCTGAGTGTGACCGCGGGCCGGGTGGCGTATGTACTGGACACCCGTGGGCCGAGCATGGCCGTCGACACCGCGTGTTCCTCCTCGCTGGTCGCGGTGCACCACGCCTGCGTCAGCCTGCGCACCGGCGAGAGCGGTATGGCGATCGCCGCGGGGGTCAACGTGCTGCTCTCCCCCACGATCGGCGTCGCGTTCGGGCGGGCCGGGGCGCTGGCAGCGGACGGGCGGTGCAAGCCGTTCTCGGCGGCGGCCGACGGCATCGGACGCGGCGAGGGCTGCGCTGCCGTGCTCCTGAAACGGCTGTCCGACGCCGAACGCGACGGCGACCGCGTGCTCGCCGTCATCCGCTCCACCGCCGTCAACTCCGACGGCCGCTCCAACGGCCTCCTGGCGCCCAACCCCCTGAGCCAGCAAGCCCTGTTGGCGACCTCCTACGCACGGGCCGGACTCGATCCGTCCGCCGTCGACTACGTCGAGGCACACGGCACCGGTACCCCGCTGGGCGACCCGATCGAGGCGGGCGCGCTCGGCGCCGTCCTCGGTGCGGGACGTGACCCCGACCAGCCGCTGCTGCTGGGCTCGGTCAAGGGAAACCTGGGTCATCTGGAGTCGGCGGCGGGTATCGCCGGGCTGGTCAAGACGGTGCTGGCTTTGCACCACGACGTCCTTCCGCCGTCCCTGCACTGCGCGCAGGGCAGCTCTTTGGGCGACGCACCGCTGCGGGTGGTGACCGAGCCCGAGCCGTGGCCGCGGTACGGCGGCACGGCCACCGCCGGGGTCTCGGGGTTCGGCTTCGGCGGCACCAACGCCCATGCGGTGCTGGAGGAACGGCGGCCCGCCGTCCTGTCGCCGCCCCCCGCCGAGGAACCGGCCGCCCGCCTCCATCTCCTCTCCGACGTCGACACCGAGCGCCTCCGGGACACCGCGTCCCGGCTGGCGGACTGGCTCCGCACGTCCGAGGCAGGTGCCGTACGTCCCGGCGACATCGCCCGGACACTCGCCGGGCGGGCCGGCCGTGGGCCGGTGCGGGCCGCCGTCGCCGCCGCCGATCGTGGTGAACTCGCCGACGTGCTGGACGCGTTGGCGCAGGGCCGACCTCACGCTCGGCTCCTGACCGGCGAGGGTGATCTCGTCGGGCGCGGCCCTGTGTGGGTGTTCTCCGGGTACGGCAGCCAGTGGGCCGGCATGGGGCGCCGGCTGCTGGCCGAGGAGCCCGCCTTCGTCTCCGCCGTGGAGAAGATCGACGCTCAGCTCGCCCCGGAGTGCGGGCTGTCGCTGTACGACCACCTGGCCTCCGGCGAGGGCCTGGAGTTGCTGGAGGTCGCCCAGCCGGTCCTGTTCGGCCTCCAGGTCGCGCTCGCCGAACTGTGGCGCTCCTACGGCGTGGAACCCGCGGCCGTCATCGGCCACTCCATGGGCGAGGTCGCCGCGGCGGTGTGCGCGGGCGCCCTGGACGTGCCGGACGCGGCGCGGATCGTCGCCGTACGGGCCCGGCTGCTCGGTCGGCTGCGGGGCGGCGCCATGGCGGTCGTCGACGTGGGCGACGGTGAACTCGGCGCCCTGCGAAGGGACTTCTCCGGTGTCCATGTCGCCGTCCACTCCTCCCCCGGCCAGAAGGTGGTCACCGGCGAGGAGGCCGCGGTGGCGCGGCTCGTGCGGCGGCTGGAGGAGGAAGGGCGGGCCGCCCGCGCCATGCGAGTGGCCGGCGCCGGGCACTCTCCCCAAGTCGACGTTCTGCTACCGGAGTTGATCGACTCCCTGTCCGGGATCGAGAGCAGACGGCCGCGCGTTCCCGTCTACTCCACCGTTCTCGACGACCCCCGCGGAGACTCCGCATTCGACGCCGGCCACTGGGCCGCGAACCTACGGCGGCCGGTGCGTCTGGACCGGGCGGTCGCGGCTGCCGCGGCCGACGGGCACACCGCCTTCGTGGAGATCTCGCCGCACCCGGTGCTGGTCCGGGCCGTCACCGACACCGCACCCGGCGCGCTCGCCGTCGGCACACTGCACCGCGACGCCGACGACTCCGCCGCGTTCCTGACCCAGTTGGGTGCCCTGTACGCGGCGGGGCTGCGCCTGCCCTTGCCGTCCGGTCGGGTCATCGACCTGCCGTCGCCGCGTTGGCGGCACGTCCGGCACTGGTGGACGGACGGACGGGCGGCACCGACCATCACCGCCGTGCCGGAGGAGCGGGCCACAGCTCCGCGCGACACCTCCGTCGCGGCCCGCCTGTGCCGGCACATCGCCGCCGTCACGGGGCACGCGCCGGGTCGTGTCACCCCCGCCACCGCCCTGGCCGACCTCGGGCTGGACTCCCTGATGGCCGTCCGTATCCGTACCGCCCTGGAGCGCGAGTTCGGCGTCGAACTGCAACTGCGCGATCTGCTCGGCACCCCCACGGTCGAGCAACTCGCCGCTCGCATCGGTCAAGCGGTCCCGGCCGGGGACGGCTCGCCGCTGCGTACTCTGCGATCCGGCGGCGCCCTGCCGCCGCTGTTCCTCGTTCACGCCGCCGGCGGCACCATCGACGTCTACCGGGCGCTGGCGAAGCGACTGGGAAACGACCGGCCGGTGTACGGACTGGAGCGGCTCGAACAGGCCACGACGGTGACCGAGAAGGCGAGCCGCTACGCCGAAGTCATCGCCGCCACTCACTCCAACGGGCCCTGCCTGCTGGGTGGTTGGTCCTTCGGTGGCTTCGTCGCCCAGGAGACCGCGCGGCAGCTCACGGCCGCCGGGCGG
Source organism: Streptomyces guryensis (assembly GCF_021261325.1). Classification (GTDB taxonomy): domain Bacteria; phylum Actinomycetota; class Actinomycetes; order Streptomycetales; family Streptomycetaceae; genus Streptomyces; species Streptomyces guryensis. Next base: position 24,789 of record NZ_JAJSBI010000048.1, read on the forward strand.
AACGTGGAGCTGGTGGTTCTCATCGACTCCGTACGACCCCTGCCACAGCCCGGGCGCACGCCGCAGGACCGGATCCGCGCCCACTTCACGGGCTTCGCCCGCCACGTGGCCGACACCTACGGGGTCCGCCTTGAGCTGCCGTACGACGAACTGGTGGCGACGGACGACGACGGCACACGCATCGACACCGTGCTGCGGGCCCTGCGCGAGGCCGCCGACGTGCCCGCCGCCGCTCTGGAGCACCAGCGCTCCTCCTACCTGGACCTGAGGATCGGCGAGGCCCACCGGCCGGACCGCTACGACGGGCGCGTGGTCCTCTACCGGGCCACCGAGACCGCGCCGCACACCGTGCGGGACCCGGCCTATGAGCGGGACGACGAGACGCTCGGCTGGGACGAGGTGTGCCCGCGCCTGTCGGTCGTAGAGGTCGGCGGCCACCATCTGTCGCTCCTCGACCCGCCGCACGTCGACGAGATCGCCGCGCAGCTGCGGCGGGAGCTCGCCGAGCAGACCCGCTGAACCCGGATCCCGAGGAGCCGCCATGCCCCACCACCACCGCACCGCCGGAGTGTCCCGGCGCACCGTCACCAAGGCCGCGGTGAGCGCCGGTCTGGCCGCGCTGTTCGGTGCCGGCGTCGGCACCGCGCGGGCCGCGACCCAGCTCGGGCCGCGCACCTTCGACGTGTCCGTGACCTCCGCCGCCCTGGGCCGCAGCGCCCCGGTTCGGGTGATCCTGCCGTCCGGCTTCGCCACGCAGCCGGGCAGGACCTACCCCGTCCTGTATCTGCTGCACGGCGCCCATGACGACTACACGTCCTGGACCCGGGAGACCGGCATCGAGGCCTTCACCGAGGGCCGGGATCTGATCGTGGCGATGCCGGACGGCGGCCCCACCGGCATTCCGACCGCCTGGCTCAACGGTCCCGACTACGAGACGTTCCAGCTCACCGAGGTCCCGGCGATGCTGAAGCGCGACTACCGGGCCTCGGGGGTGCGGGCCGTCGCCGGAGTCTCCACCGGTGGCTACGGCGCCATGGCGCACGCGGCCCGCCATCCGGGCGCGTTCACCGCCGCGGCCTCCTACAGCGGCATCCTCGACACCACCGCGCCCGGCGTGCCCACCCTCGTCGACGCCATCGTGGCCCGCGAGAACCTGGCACCCCTCTCTTTGTGGGGCAACCCGATCCTGAACCTCCTGACCTGGCAGAGCTTCAACCCGCGGGCCCGCGCCGCGGGGCTGCGCGGCACTCCCCTGTACGTCTCCAACGGCAGCGGAGTGGTCGGCGGGACCGGCGACTGGCTCCCCGAGGCGCTGGAGAGTGCCCTGTGGCCCTCCGCCCACAGCTTCACCGACACGCTCGCCCGCATGGGCATCCCGGTCACCACGCACTTCTACGCAGGAGGAGGACACAGCTGGGCGTACTGGAAACCGGAGTTCACCGCGTCGTGGCCGATGCTCGCCGGTGCGCTGGGACTGCCGGAGTGATGTCGGTGCCGTCCGGGCACGGAACGGAGCGCGGGGGACGAACGTCCAACACAGGACTTGTCCCCCGCCCCACGGGAAACACTCCGCGGGTGAGCCGGTTCCGGTGGAAAGGAGTGTCCGCGATGGCCGTCCCCACCCCGCACGGCGGGCCTGCCGGTCCGGGGTCCCCCTCGGTGCCGGCCGGCCTCGCCGAACCGCTGCGCGCCCAGCTGGAGGCGGTCGCCGACCAGGTCGAGGACGAGGTCCGCAGGCAGGTTCCCGAGTACGCGGGCCCCGCTGACGGCATGTACGCCAGGAACCTGCGGGCCGGGGTGGTGCATGCGCTGACCCTGTTCGTCGACCACATCGCCGACCCGCGCGGCCGGAGCGACGCGATCGCCTCGACGTACTACGAGCTCGGGCGCGGTGTGGCCCTGGAGGACCGCAGTCTGGACGCTCTGCAGTCCGCGCTGCGGATCGGGGGCATGCACGCCTGGCGGCTGATGGGCCGTACGGCGGAGGAGTTGGGGCTGGACTCGGCGGTGGTGGCGGCGCTGGGCGAGCTGGCGTTCCGGACCGTGCACGAGGTGGCCGAGGCGGCCGCGGCCGGCTACGCCGAGGGCCGGCTGCGCAGCACGGACGAGCTGGAGCGGCGGCGCAGGCGTCTGCTGGAGCTGCTGCTGGGTGAGGGGCCGGTGTCGTTGGAGGCCGTGCAGGATCTCGCGCACGGCGCCCGTTGGTCGGTGCCCCGGCAGGTCGCGGTCGTCGCGCTGGCGGCCCCTGCGGACCAGCGCGAGGAGGAGCGGCCGCTGGCGGGCGCGGGGGCTCTGGTGGACATGGGGGCCCGGCCGCCGAGGATGCTGCTGCCCGATCCGGACGGTTCGGGCCGCTTCGGCGGTCGGGCGTTCACTCTCGCGCTGCGCGGGCGCCCGGCGGCGATCGGCCCGACGGTGCCGCTCACCGAGGCCGCCCAGTCGCTGCGCTGGGCCGCCAGAGCGCTGCGGCTGATGGGGCGTGGGATCCTGCCCCGGCAGGGCGTCGTGCGGTGCGCCGACCACCTCTCGACCCTGCTGCTGCACGGGGACGAGCCGCTGCTGGCCCAGTTGGAGACGCGCGTCCTCGCACCGCTGGACACTGTCTCCGAGGGGCAGCGGCCCCGGCTCGCCGAGACGCTGCTGGCCTGGCTGCTCAGCGGCAGCAACGTGCCCGACGTCGCCGCCCGCCTGCACATCCACCCGCAGACGGTCCGCTACCGCCTGCGCCAGCTGGAGAAGCTCTTCGGGGACGCCCTGCACGAGCCAGGCACCCGTCTGGACCTCATCCTGGCCCTGCGCGCCGAGGAACTGCGGGAGCAGGAAACACCCTCCGAGTAGACACTGCGGGCAATTCCCACCGACTCACCTCGCCTCAAGAAATCGCAGAATTTCTGAATTACCATACATAACACCCGGTCAAGAAAAGCGAATACGTTCGGGACGTCCTTTTCCGCAGGCGCGCGCGACGCGCCCCACCCTCAAAGGATCCCCATGCGTATTCGCTTGTGCCTCGCCACGCTCTCGCTGATCGGCGGGGCGGCCGGAGTGGCCACCGTCTCGGCACCCACGGCATCGGCTGCCACCTGCTCGGACATCGACGTCGTCGCGGCTCGCGGCACCTTCGAGCCGGGCACGCTGGGCGCGATCGTCGGCGACCCGGTGTATTCCGCCCTGCAGAAGAAACTGACGGGCAAGAACCTGAGCAGCTACAAAGTGAATTACCCCGCCGACCTCTCCTTCACCTCGGCCGCGCAGGGAAATGCCGACCTGGTGAATCACGTCAACAGCCAGGCGGTTGCCTGCCCCAACCAGCGTTTCGTTCTCGTCGGCTATTCGCAGGGCGCGAACGTCGTCGACAACTCCATAGGAATCAGCAGCGACGGCGCGGTGGTCGGCAGCCCCATCGTGGCCACCATCCCCGCCGCACTCGAACCGAGGGTCGCCGCGGTGCTGCTGTTCGGCAACCCGATCCGGGCTCTCGGCAAGAGCGTCACCGGCACCTACCAGAGCCGCACCATCGACTTCTGCGCCAAGGGCGACCCCATCTGCGAGAACGGCGGCACCGACGTCCTCGCGCACCTCGGCTACACCTCCGACGCCGACGCGGCGGCCGCCTTCGCCGCGACCAAGGTCTGAGCGGTCGGCCACGCAGGACGGGCCCGGGAGGATTCCCTCCCGGACCCGTCGCCTGTGCGGATACGGTTACTTGGGCTTCCCCGCGAACTGCGCGAGGTTGGTGGAGACAGGCTCGGGCCGCCCGTTGTTCTGCACGGCGGCAGCGGTGAGCACGTCGAGATGCTGGTAGCCGTCGGCGACCACCGGGTGGAGGCCGGCCGGGATGCGGCCCGCCAGCAGCCCGTCGCCCGCGAGCACGGTGAGCGTCGGGTTGACGGTCAGCCCCTCGGGGTGCACGACCAGCTGCTTCACCTGCGGGGAGGTGGCCAGTTCGAGGTCGGTGACCAGCTTGGTCGGGAAGTACTGCTCGGTGAAGTCCAGCGGCTGCCGGGCCAGGCTGCGGGCCAGCTCCCCCATGTCCGTGACCTCCTTGCCCGCGCTGGTGAACGGCGTGCCGTCGGCCGACCGGTAACCCGGGTCGTCGGCGGCGCCGACACGGTCGTAATTGCGCCATGTGTAGAGCGGGCCGTGCGGCTGGGCCGGGATGGCCTTGTACTCGACGCCGAACAGGCCCGGCTGCTGCGAACTGCCGTTGGCAGCGGGGAAGTTCTTGTCGGTGATCGGTCCGCCGTCGAAGAAGCCGACGCTGCTCCGCAGGAACGCCAGCGGTACGGAGTTGTCGTCCAGGAGTGCGCCGAGGACCGCCGCGTTGGTGAGCCGGAAGTCCTTCACCGCGGGAGAACCGGTGAGGAAGGTTGCGGTGTCCTTGGAGAACAGGAAGCGGTTGGTGGCCTCGATGTCGGTGTCGGCCGGCAGATAGGCGGGCAGGTCGGCCTCGCCGCCCGGATCCTGTACGGCGCCCACCCCGGCGATGGCCAGCAGCGTCATCGTCTCGGGGTTGAGCAGGACCGGCGCCGACAGTGAGCGGGGCAGCACTCCGCTGTCGAGACCGGCCTGCACGGCGCCGTAACCGACGCCCACGTCGGGCAGGTTGGTGTCGTCCGGCACGCTGCCGCTCAGGTCGCCGAGGGTGGTGGAGACGGTGGTGTCGAGGGCGAAGTACCCGCCGCACTGGTTGTATCCGGCGTCGCTCGTGGTGCCGGGGTCGCCGTCGAAGTCGGCGGCGGCGAAGTAGCCGGTGATCACGCCGCCGAGGGAGTGTCCCCCGCACAGCACCTTCTGCTTGCGCAGCCCCTGGTCGGGCAACTCGGCGGCGAGCAGTTCGTACTGATCGCGCACGGTCTGCTCGATACCGAGCTTCGCCATCCATCCCAGCCGGTCGTTGCCCACGAACCCGGCGAAGGTGCGGCCGCCGACCTGTTCGCCGCGGTAGTAGTAGTCGACGGCCGTGTGCTGGTCGCCGGAGGCGATGCCGGTGCGGTCCTCCAGACAGTTGGAGCGCCGGTCCAGGGCCCAGAACTCGATGTGCCGCCCCTGCCGGGCGGCGCGCGCCACGGTGTTGCGGGCGACGCTGTCGAAGGCTCCCGCGCCCTCCAGGATGCCCGGCTGGGCGACGAGGATCCGGTCGGCGTCGGCGGATGCCTGTGGTCCGTCGGAGGAGCGGTAACGCAGATACGACAGCCAGTCGCACGCCGCCGGACGGGCACCGAAGGACGCCGGCAGCGGGATCTTCACCCGCACCACCGACTCGATCACTCCCGCGACCGCACTTGTCACCGCCACGGGCGTCTCGGTTCGCGCACTGTCCCCCCGGGCGTCCGGGGCGGTCACGGTGATCGCCCCGCTGGTCAGCAGCACCGCCAGCACGGTGCTGCGCAGGGTCTTCGCGGTTCTTCCTCTGCTCCGGCTCGTGTCCATGGCCGGACCGTAGGACCGCGAGGACGGCCCGTTCGGGCAGTGCTCACAAAGACTCAGCTCCTGGGGGCGTCTTTGTCACCGGGGGTTGAGCCGGGCTGCTTGCGTCCGTGCCGGCGTCCGTGCGTCGGATCCGGATGGGAGGGGAGAAAAGTCTCCCTGTTCCGAAGGTGATGGTGGTGGCAGGGTCTCGTCTGCCGCCGCCATCCCACGTCCCTCCGACACAGTGTGCGTCGACGTCCGCCGTCAGGTGCGTGTCCGCGTAACCCACGTGGAGTCCGGTGACAGCGATGCCGCGCGGCTGCAAGTCCAGTCGCAGGGAGTTGATCTGCGAGCGCAGCGCGGCCTCGGAGGCGCTGTGGGAGCCAGCCAGCCAGCCAGCCGCCGATGATCTGGCATTCGTCCTGCGACTGCACGAGGGCTCGGTGGTCGGTGCCGCGACCGGCAGGGCGAGCGACGGCGCACTACCGGGCGGGGTGAGTCGCCGGTGCGGGCCAGGACGTACAGCCCTTTCCGTCTTCGGCAAGCCGGTCTCCGCACGTCAGGGCCTCTGCTGACCTGGACCGCCGCACAGGTGAGCCGGTCGCCGTCGTGCTGGACGGTCTGCCATGCAGGCAGATCATCGGGCGAGGGCCCGCGGCTGCCCCTCGAAGAGCCGTGCGAGCGACCTGTTCTACTCTCTCCTACGCGGCCGGTGGCGCTCCGCGGCTGGTGCCCTGAAGAAATCGCTGTCAGGAGGATCGTTGGATCACGACGAGCGTATGGACCGACCCGGAAGCCACGGCGAGCACCGGATGCAGCGTGAGCTGGGCACCCTCGGCCGCGCGGACCGCTTCTACGACGAGCAGGTACTGGACCGGCTGAACCCGCAGATGCAGGAGTTCGTTGCCCGCCAGGAGATGTTCTTCCTCGCCACGGCGGACAGCCACGGCGAGTGCGACAACACGTTCCGGGCCGGACCGCCCGGTTTCCTCCGGGTACTCGATGACACGACCCTGGCGTACCCGGAGTACCGCGGGAACGGCGTCATGGCCTCGCTCGGCAACATCCGGGAGAACCCGCACGTCGGCATCCTGATGATCGACTTCTCCCAGGACCGTATCGGCCTGCATGTCAACGGCAGGGCGCAGTTGGCCACTGACGAGGCCATGCGCCGGAGGCATCCGCACCTGCCAGTTGATCCGGTGCCGGGCCGCCGGCCCCAGATGTGGGTGGAGGTGGAGGTCGAGGAAACCTACATCCACTGCTCGAAGCACATACCCCGGCTGGTCAGGGCACCGCTGCGGCAGAACGCGGACGGAGACGGCGGTACGGCCGCGGGGGGTGAGCAGGCCTGGGGTACGGACGACGTCAAACGCAAGGGCGGCGACTACTTCGGAGCGGCAGCCGATGCAAGGACGCGGCTGCCTTCCCACTGACGACCGACCCGCAGATCGCCACAGCGGCGCTCCGAGGATGCGGGCCCAAAGGAGACGGCATGGGCCGGACGGTGGGGCCGCCGACCGACTTGACCGCCACCGGCACCGGCACCGGCACGGGTCCAGCACCCACGGCCGGCCCTCCTGCCGGGCAGCCACTCACCTCTCGGCGTCCTCACCCGGCGGGGCCGCAAGGTCGAGAATCCAAGCACTCCACGCGGCGTCAGCGCGTTGCTCAGTCAGGTCCAGAAGCGTGGACACCGTCACGATCAGACCGGTGGCGAAGAACGTCCGCACTTGCAGAGCGTCACCGCCCGTCAGGCGCGCGACCAACCGTTGCAAACCGAGATGACGTCGCCGCACCGCTTCCCGCACCGTCTCGTCCGCGGCCGCCGCATACCCGTGAAGGACGACGAGTCCGACCGTGCGCTCGTTCTGCAGGAGCCGCCCGTAGGCAGCGCCGAGTGCCGGGAGCGTGTGGTCGGCGTTCTCGAACGTGGTCTCGATCCTGTCGAAGGCCGCGTGCACCACTTCAAGGAACAGCTCACGCTTCGAGCCGAACATCTGCACGATGCGTGGATGCGAGATACCTGCCCGCGCGCCGATCGCCTCCAGCCGCGCCCCCCCAGACCGTTCGCCGCGAACTCGGCGTCGGCGGCCGTGATGATCTCCGCCCGCCGTACCGCCGCCGGCTTACGGGCGGTGGCATCCGCGTTCACGACCCGGCCGCCGCGCCCTTGATCTGGCGGAGGACGAAACGCTGGTCGTACAGGCACCGGTAGGCGTGGATCAAGCCGTCCTCGCCAAGCTCCAGTCGGTCGTCGCCATGGAACTCCACGCGCTGCGCGGTGCCGGCGAGGGTGCCGGTGAAACGCCAGGCGACCAATACGGCGCGCCGGGTCACCTCTCCGTACAACCCCACGCCCGTGATCGTCGTCATGGATCTAACTTACAAGTTAGTAAGCACGATGCCCATGCTCTCGGCCATGACTACCGGCCACCAGCTCGGCATCGCGGACGTTGTCTCCGGCACCGTCGAATTCACCACCGGCCACGAGACCCACCGCGTCGGCCCGGCAGGCTGGTCACCACGCCCATCGGCACCCCGCACACGTTCGACAACCCCGACGGGGACCGGAGCGCCGAAACCCTGTTCACCTCCGCCCCCGGACCTGTGTATCCAGTACTTCCGCAGGTGCGGGCGGAGCCGTGACGCTGTGCGGCACGGCTCCATGAGCTGCCGGTCAGAGGGCGACGAGTTGCCAGTCCTGGTTGGCGCCGCCGGTGACGGGCCACTGGATGACACTGGCGCGGTTCGCGGTCGATGCACCGGATATGTCGGCGCACCATCCGGTGTGGACGTTGACGAGCCGGTAGTAGCCGCTGGTGGTGGAGGGGACCAGCTTCCATCCCTGGGTGTCGTCGCCGATATCGCTCCCCTGGGTCAGGGTCGCGCCCTGCGTGCTGTCGGGGCTCTGCAGGACCTTGCCGCTCTTGATGTTGCGCAGCCGGAAGGAGCCGTCGGTGTTCGGCAGGAGGGTCCACTGCTGGTTGGTCCCGCCGGTCCAGGGCCACTGGATGAGCCCGGCGCCGTCGGCGGTCGAGGCGTCGGCCACATCGAGCACCTTGGTGCTGTTGCGGTTGATCAGTTTGTAGGTGCCGAGGTCGGCGCTGAAGGGGCGGTCGTAGACCTCCAGAGTGCGGATGGACGCCCATGCGCCGGCCGGCAGCCCGGTGACGGTGACGCGGATGTAGCGGGCCTGGGCCCGGAACGCGGCCGCCTGGACCTGGCCGGTGCCGGCGGTGGCGGTGTTGTCGACGAGCATGGTCCACGTGGTGTTGTCGGTGGAGCCCTCGATCTTGTACCGGTAGTTGGTCTTGTCCAGTTCCCAGGCGATCCGGGTTCCGGTCAGCGAGCGGGTGGAGCCGAGGTCGACCTTGAGCCAGTGGCCGGTGCTGCCGTCGTCGGCGCACCAGCGGGTGGAGGTCTCCCCGTCGACCGCCTTGGCCGCGAGGTTGCCCTTGGACGTCTCCTGGCGCCTGCGCCGGCTGCGGCCCGCCCGTGCGGCGGTCGCGGTCTCGGACACGGTCGGGGGGAACCACCCTCACCTCACCGACTGTGAGCCGTACGAGTGCCCGGCTGGAACGGCCTCACCGCCTCGCTGCGATGAACGCCTGGATGAGCGCGTCGCGCTGCTCTGCGAGGCCCTCGGCCGATGCGTCCCCCTCGGCCGGGGGCCGGCCCCCGGCAAGGGAAGGGATGTTCGAGATTCCGTACCGTAGGGACCCGCTGGACGTTACCGTTCAGTAGACAACGCCGTCCCGGAGGTGTCCCGCATGACGCTCGACCGTGCCACAGGCCTGGCGGAGTCCGCCCGAGCACTCGCCGCAGGGGAAACCACCTCCCGGGCACTGGTCGAACAGGCCCTCGCCCGGATCGGCGCGACGCAGCCCTCGCTCAACGCCTTCCGGATCGTGCGGGCCGAGGCCGCCCTCGCCGAGGCCGACGCGGCGGACGGGCAACTGGCCGCCGGGGTGCGCAAACCGCTGCTCGGCGTGCCCGTCGCCGTCAAGGACGACATGGACGTGGCCGGCGAGCCCACCGCCTTCGGCTGCGGCGGGGAGTTCCCGCCGGTCGCGCAGGACTGCGAGGCCGTACGGCGGTTGCGGGCGGCCGGGGCCGTCGTCGTGGGCAAGACCAACACGTGCGAGTTCGGGCAGTGGCCCTTCACCGAGGGGCCCGCCTTCGGCGCGACCCGCAATCCGTGGCAGCCGGAGCACACTCCCGGTGGCTCGTCCGGTGGGTCGGCCGCCGCCGTCGCCGCCGGGCTGGTGCCCGCCGCCCTTGGCTCGGACGGCGCCGGATCCGTGCGCATCCCGGCTTCCTGGACCCACCTCGTCGGCATCAAGCCGCAGCGCGGCCGCATCTCCACCTGGCCGCGCGGCGAGTCCTTCCAGGGCATCACCGTCAACGGCACCCTGGCCCGCACGGTCGCGGACGCGGCCCTGCTGCTCGATGCGGCGAGCGGCAACCATGAGCGCGATCCGCACCGGCCTGCGGCCATCAGCGCCTCCGAGGCGGTGGGCCGCGAGCCCGGGCGGCTGCGCATCGCGCTCTCCCTCAAGCCGCCGTTCACCGCCGTGCCCGCACGCCTCCAGCCGGAGGTACGCACCAGGGTGCTCCAACTCGCCGAGAAACTGAGCGGGTTGGGGCATGCCGTGGAGGAGGACGACCCGCCCTACGGGCAGATCGGGCTCACCTTCGTCCCCCGCGCCACCGCCGGCATCGCCGAGCGTGTCAGCGAGGCTCCCTTCCCCGCGCTCCTCGATCCGCGCACCCGTGACGCCGCCCGACTGGGCCGGCTGCTCGGCGGGGTGCCGCTGAGGGCGGCGCGGCGTGCGGAGGCGTTGTTGCACCGTCGTATCGGCGGATTCTTCGAGTCGTACGACGTCGTCCTCGCGCCGACGACCGCCGCTCCCCCGCCGCGCATCGGCGCGATGCTGCCGCTGAGCGGCTTCGCCACCGATCGCGCGATGATCGCCGCGTGCCCCTACGCCTGGCCGTGGAACGTGCTGGGGTGGCCCGGGATCAACGTGCCCGCCGGGTTCGTGAGCGGCGGGCTGCCCGTCGGGGCGCAGTTGCTCGGGCCCGCCGGCAGCGAGCCGTTGCTGATCTCCCTCGCCGCACAGTTGGAGGCGGAGCTGCGCTGGCACCAGGTGTGGCCGCCGCAGCAGGCCGTCACGGATTCCCCGGCGGCGTAGGCGGGTTCGGCCCGTACCCTGTGGCCATGGACGATGCGTCGATGGTCGGGCTGATGGGGCGGGTCACCGGTACGGTCGGGCCCGGGCTCGTCGGCGAGGTGATCGTCCGGGTGCGGGGCGGGGCCGAGCACTTCCTCGCGTACGCCGCCGCCGGGACCGACAGGATCGAGCGGGGCACGGTCGTGATGGTCGTCGAGTATCTGCCGCCCAGGACCGTCTACGTCACCGCCGCGTACGACAGTTGAGCACGCTCCTCCCCAGGTGAGAGCCTTTGCAAGAGGCGGGCGTCAAGAAAACGACAAGGATTCGCGGGCGTCTTCTCACCTGCCTCGCGCAGGAGCACACTCCCTTCGTTCGGTGCCGAAAGGGCACCATGCAAAGGGGGCGTATGCCGATGATCGTCGGCGTCGTTGCGGGAGTGGTGGTTGCCTCCATTCTCGTTCTGATCGGTCTGTTCAAGCTCATGTGGCGCGTCGCGGAACCCAACGAGGCGCTCGTCATCTCCGGCTCGAAGCACAAGACGGAGGGGCTCGGCGAGGGCATGGGATTCCGCATCGTCACCGGACGCGGCACGCTGGTGCTGCCCGGTGTGCAGGCGGTGCGCAAGCTCTCCCTCGACCTGAACGAGACCGAACTGCATGTGGACTGCGTGACCCACCAGGGCATTCCGCTCAAGGTGCGGGGCGTGGTCATCTTCAAGGTGGGCGACGACTACGTGTCGATCGCGAACGCGTCCCGCCGCTTCCTCGACCAGCAGAAGCTGATGGCGGAGCGGGTGCACAACGTGTTCGCCGGTCATCTGCGGTCCATCGTCGGCGGGTTGACCGTTGAGGACATGATCCGCGACCGGGAGAAGCTCACCGCGCAGACCCGGGCCGCCTGCGGCACGGAGATGGAGAAGCTGGGGCTCATCGTCGACTCCCTGCAGATCCATGAGATCGAGGACCCGACGGGGTACATCCAGAACCTGGCAGCACCGCACGCCTCCGCCGTCCAGCGGGACGCGCGGATCGCGCAGGCGGAGTCGAACCGGCTGGCCACGGAGGCCGAGCAGCAGTCGTTCGCACGGATGGCCGAGGCGACCCGGGACAGCGAGATCCTGCAGGCCGGTTACCAGGCCCAGCGGGACAAGGCGGCCGCACAGGCACGGCAGGCGGGTCCGCTCGCCGACGCCGCGGCCCGGCAGGAGGTCGTCGTCCAGGAGACCCGGGTCGCCGAACTGGAGGCGCACCGGCGGGAGCAGCAGCTCCAGGCGGACGTCCGCAAGCCCGCGGACGCCAAGGCCTACGAGAAGCGCACCCTGGCCGAGGCCGAGCGCGACGCGCGGATCTCGGCGGCGCAGGCCAAGGCGAAGGAGACCGAGCTGGCGGCCGCCGCCGAGGCGACCCGGGTCAAGACGGCCGCGGGCGCGGAGGCCGAGGCGACCAAGGCGCGGGGTGCCGCGGCCGCAACAGCGACCAGGGCCACCGGTGAGGCCGAGGCGGCCGCCGCGCAGGCCAAGGGTCTGGCGGACGCCGAGGCGACGAAGGCCAAGGGTCTGGCCGAGGCTGAGGCCATCAAGGCGAGGGCCGCGGCCCTCGCCGAGAACCAGGAGGCGGTCGTCGCCCAGCAACTCGCCGAGAACTGGCCGGAGATCGTCAAGGCGGGCGCGTCCGCGTTCGGCAGCGTCGACAACATGGTGGTGCTCAACGGCGCGGACGGCATGGCCGACATGCTCGCCAAGGCGCTCACCATGGGCGGCACCGGTCTCGGCCTGGCCCGCCAGCTGCTGGCCTCGATGAACCAGAACGGGCAGACCCCGCACGGGACTTCGCCGTCCCTGAACGGGATCGCGGCACCGCCGTCGCAGAAGGTACCGGTGGAGAAGGAGGGATAGCCGGACCGTCGGCGGTACGGCAGCAGTCCCGGGGGCCCTCCCTTTGGAGGGCCCCCGGCCTGCTGAGTTGCCCCCACCCCTCTAAGGTGCCCCCGTGACTGCGTTTACCGATGAGAACGTCCCGGGCCGCTTCGGCCCCACCGCCACCACCGAGGCCGACCCCCGCCAGGTCGGCAGTGTGCGCACCGAGTACTCCCCCGCGCACGACGGCGATCCCGACCCCGGCGAGATCGTGTGGACCTGGGTGCCCTTCGAGGAGAACGACGGCCGCGGCAAGGACCGCCCGGTGCTCGTCGTCGCCCGCGAGAGCGCCGGCACCCTGCTCGCCGTGCAGCTGTCCAGCAAGCGGCACGACGGCGACCGGGAGTGGGTGGCGATCGGCAGCGGGCCCTGGGACCGGTCCGGGCGGGATTCCTGGATCGACGTGGACCGGGTGCTGCGGCTGCACGAGGACGGTATGCGCCGGGAGGCCTGCGCCCTGGACCGCGGGCGGTTCAACCTGGTGCGGCATCGGCTGGCGGAGCGCTACGGCTGGAGCTGAACGCACGGCCCCGGTCCGACCGACCGGGGCATCGCGCTCATGTCACGCCGGTTCGGGTTGCGGTTCCAGTTGCCGTGCCGGGGCGAGCGTCGGTTCCCACGCTCTGGTGGTCCGTAGATAGCCGTAGATCACTGAGAGCATCGCCAGAATGAGAAGCGGCCCGAACGCCCAGGGGTGCCTGGCCATTTCCATCGGCAGATAGCGGTACGACATCAGGAGCGCGGCAAAGACCGTTGCGCCGTATGCGACCAGCTGGATTCCCGATCGCTCCCAGCCGCGGGCGTGCGCGCGCAGAGCTGCCTCGATCGTGAGCGTGAACACCGCGCCGGCGATGAGGTCCGCGCCGTAGTGGTAGCCGAATCCCAGCGTGGCGCAGATCGTCGCGATCAGCCAGAACGCGCCGGCGAAGCGCAGAGCCCGTGGGCCCTTCCGGGAATGGATGAAGATCGCGGTGGCCCACGCCGTGTGCAGGCTGGGCATGCAGTTGCGTGGGGTGAACGCGTCGAACGGCATCGGGTGCGGGGTGTTGAGCGGCGGGGCCGTGCCCGGCCAGAGGTCGGCCACCGCCCAGTGCACGGTGGGCAGCGCCTCCGGACCCAGGTCGGGCGACGGCCAGTGGTCGGTGCCGGCGCCGTAGGCGAAGATCGGTCCGACCACCGGGAAGATCATGTAGATGGCAGGCCCGAGGAGACCGATCAGCAGAAACGTGCGCACCAGGTGATGGTCCGGGAAGCGGCGCTCGGCGGCCACGTGGCGCAGTTGGTACATCGTCACGATGACAGCGGCCACCGCGAGTTGACCGTAGACGAGGTCGAGAAGGTGGAAGCCGAACGGGCCGCTGGCCTTGACCACCCGGCCCACCAGCCATGACGGATTGCCCAGCGCGTGATCGGCGGTCGCCACGTACTGGTCGAGCACCATCAGGCGCGTCTTCGACGTGATGAGCAGCCAGGTGTCACCGGTCTTGCGGCCGGCCACCAGCAGCAGGGCGAGGCCGACACCCTTCAGCAGCAGGACACGATCCTGGCCGGTGCGGCGCGTGACAGCGATGACCGCACAGCCCAGGATCACCCACAACGCGCCGTTGCCGAAAGGGTGATGGCCGTGGGTCACCTTGATGTCGCACGCCCACCGCGCCAGCAGGAAGACGATGTCGATGCCGATCGCGGTACCCGCCGCGATGAACCGTTCCCGACGGGTGAGCACCACCATCATCAACGCCATGCTGCCGTACAGGAGGAACCCCGATTTGGGCGGCAGTACCACCTCCTGCACCTGGGTCGTGAGCGGCCCCGGCAGGCCGTAGTGGCGCGCGGCGACCTCCAAAGCGAGGAGGAATCCGAGGACCACTACACCCGCCGCGGTCCACAGCACCGTCCGCGGCTGCCACCAAGTGGCGAAGGGAAATCTGGATCGTATCCGCGAAAATTCCCGCGATTCTCTGGGTATCAATTGGTTGGCCGATTTTTAGATGTCGATTGGTCGGGTCGCTCTTTGCGCTGGAGACATGCTTTCTCGGTAGTGGGCGGACCATGGCGGTGTGCTCACCATGGGCTCGAACATGCTACTCAGGTTGAACTCGTAGAGCCTGCGGGGTCGTGACGGTTCGTGATCCCTGCGGTACGACGGGATCGTGAGGTACGCGCAGCGGGGCGGGTATACGCCCGTCGAGCAGGAGAAGCGGGAAC
>NZ_JAJSBI010000049.1 GCF_021261325.1 Streptomyces guryensis
CCCACACCCAAGCACTTCTCCGCCTGGCCCGACAACGGATCAACGTGCTGTTCGCCATGCTCCGCGACGGCACCTTCTACGAACCCAGAACCCCACGCCTCGCTTGACGAAAGACATAGAGGCCCCCCCCGGCCGGCGCAACGGCGGCGCCGAGCTGCCTGTCCTGCGCCTGCGCCCGAACCCGCGGCGGTCCGGACACCGGCGCGCTCAGGCGCCGGCCCCGCTCGGCTTGTTCAGGAGGGCCAGTTCCTCCTCGCTCAGGCGAAGGGCGCCGGCGGCGATGTTCTCGGCGAGGTGGGCCCGGTTGGCGGTGCCGGGGATGGCCAGCACGTGGGGTCCGCGGTGGAGTGTCCAGGCCAGCCGTATCTGGGCGGGCGTCGCATCATGGGCGCGGGCGACCGCCTGGACACAGGCGTCCTGCTCCTGGGCGGCGGCAGCCTCGCGCCGCAGGCTGGAGATGGCGAAGAACGGCACGAAGGCGATGCTCTGCCTGAGGCACAGGTCCACCAGTCCGCTCTCGTCGGCGCGGCGCCAGTCCAGGCCGTAGGAGTTCTGCACGCAGACCACGGGTGCGATCGCCCGGGCCTCGGCGACGTGCTGCGGCCGGACGTTCGAGAGCCCGAGGTGGCGGACCAGGCCCGCAGCGCGCAGCTCGGCGAGGGCGCCGAAGTGCTCGGCGATCGAATCCCTGCCATCGTTTCGCAGGTTCACCACGTCCAGGTGATCCCGGCCGAGCTGGCGCAGGTTCTCCTCGACCTGGCCGCGCAGCCGGTCGGGGCGGGCCATGGAGAGCCACTCGCCGCAAGGATCGCGCCCCGGGCCGACCTTGGTCGCCACGACCACCTCGTCGCGCCAGGACGCGAGGGCCCGGTTGATGAGCTCGTTCGCGGAGCGCATCGGCGAGAAGTAGAAGGCCGCCGTGTCGATGTGGTTGACACCCTGCTCGAACGCGCCGTGCAGCAGCCGTACGGCGGCATCGCGGTCGATCGCAGTGCCGTCGGAGTTCCCCATCATGCCGTTGCCGGTCAGCCGCATCGCGCCGTAGCCGACACGGTTCACCTCCAGGTCCCCGAGCTTCCAGGTCCCTGCCGCCGCTGCTGCGTTCACCGTGCTCCTTCACCTGTCGGTTCGTCAGGTTCTGGAGTATGAGGCGGCCGCGGGGTGCTTCGACAGGTCGACGGGCTGGGTGAAACGCCACATCCGCATCGGGAACGAACCGTCACCGCACAGCCGTTGAACCTGGCGAGAGGTGCTCGATCAGGCCGCCGTGGAGCCGCGCTTGGATCCGGCGCCGTCCCCGGCAACGACCAGGGTGGTCTTCTTGGAGACGCCGGAGGAGGAGCGGGCCGCCGGCTTGTTCGATGAGCTCGTTCATCTGGTTGCGGCTGAGCTTCTCCAGGGGGCCGGTCACCGCGCCGGTGACCACGACCGTCATGCCGGCCGGCGGCCCGCCCTGCAGCGTCCCCGCTCTGCGTGCTCCCGCCGTCGGCGCCGGCGTCTTCGGTGGCCGGCGCGGGCGGGGTGGCGCCGGGTTCGCTCATGTTCACCCCGGCGGCGGCGAAACGATGAGCGGGGCGAGTCCGGCGAGTTCGGTGACGAGCGAGGGGGCCTTCTCGGTGCCGATGCCCTCGACCTGCTGCATCGTTTCCGCGTCGGCGGCGCGGATGTGGTCCATGGTGGCGAAGTGCCGGGCGATGCGGCGGGACATGGAACGGCCGGTGCCGCGCACCCCGAGCGCGCACAGCACCCGCGACAGCGGCTGTCCCTTGGCCGGGGCGATGGCGGACAGGAGGCTGTCGGTGCTGGTTGCGCCCATCCCCTCCGGAGCGAGGAGCTGATCGCGGGTGAGGGTGAACAGGCCGGCGAGGCCGGTGACCAGGCCGGCCTCGACGAGCTGGACGACGCGGGTGGCGCCCAGGCCTTCGATGTCGAGCTGGTCGCGCGGCCTGCGGCGGTAGGAGAAGGGCGCGACGAGGTGGCAGTTGCGGCCCTGTTCGCACCGCCGGCGTTCCTGGCTGGTGTCGATGCCGGATCCGAGCGCGGGCACACCTCGGGGAAGCCGATGGTCTGCTCCTCCACTCGACGGCGGCGGCCGCGCCATGGGGCTATCAGACGTCGCCAGCAACGACATCGACTACATGGATTTCGAATTCTGACAAGGGAAACCCTGACCGCTTAAGCCTCGGGCACTTGAGCCGAAGGGCGATAGGTGTCAAGGCAGCGTGTTGTCACAAGGACTGTCGGCTCCTGTCAGCGGTCACGGGGTGAGTGCCGTGCGCAGGGTGGTGGCCATCAGATCGATGGCTTCCTTCCCGGCCGGTACCGGGCCGGTGTGGGTGAAGTAGTGGTCGACACCCTCGAAGCAACGGTGGGTGACCGGAACGCCGGCAGCTTCCAGGGCCTTGGCGTATGCATCGCCCTCGTCGCGCAGGCGGTCGTTCTCCGAGGTGATCACCAGGGCGGGCGGCAGACCGGCGAGGTCGTCCGCCAGACCGGGCGACACCAGCGGATGGGCGAGGTCGGCGGGATCAGGGACATAGGCGGCGGTGAAGACCCGCATGAGCTGAGGGGTGAGCAGGGGCTTGACGATGGGGGACTGCTTGGTGGCCGGGTCGGCGAGCTGGTCGAGCGGTGCCGAGTCGATGATCTGGAGGCGGGGCGTGAAGGTGCCGCGGTCCCGGGCGGTGCGGCACACCGCGGCGGTCAGGTTGGCCCCGGCGCTGTGTCCGCCTACGGCGAGTCGCGAACCGTCCCAGTTGTTGGCGGTGCCGTTCTCGGCCACCCAGGCGGTGACGTCGTACGCCTGGGTGACGGGGGCGGGGTAGGGCCGCTGCGGGGCGACGGCGTAGTCCACGTTGATCACCACGCAGCCGGCTGTGGCGGCTATGTAGCGGCAGATGTGGTCGTCCTGCTGGGGGCGGGCAATCACGAACCCCCCGCCGTGGAAGTTGACGTACACGGGGGCAGGGGCTGCGGCGGCGGCCGACGGGCGGTAGACGGTGCACGTCACCGGTCCGGCGCCGGTCTCCACCCGGATGGATTCCGTGCGCTTCGGGATGTCGCTGAAGCGCAGATCCTTGTGCACGCGGCTCATCATTCGGCCGAGCAACAGCTGAACCCCTCTGGCCTGGATTCTGGGCCTGAATGACATGGCTGGACCCCATCGCTGCAAACTTAAAGTATCAGGATTCCTGATAATGGAGGCTCGTCGCTGATCACGCAAGGGACAACCACGAGCCGACTGCCGAAGGGGGGACGGACGCTCCAGGCGTCAGAGGCAGCTCCGCTGTGGCGTTCGGGTGCGACCGGTTCATCTCGTCTCGCTCCGGCATGACTGCCTGGCCTGCTCATCCCGCTGCCCACAGGCGCCTCCAGAACCAGGCCGCGCTGGAGGGTGACGAGGCCTTCGCGGGCGCCTTCACCGCGGTGTGCGCCTGGCGACGGCCGATCAGGCTCATTTGGCGCCACTCCTCAGCAGGCGGCCGGATCATGCGTCGTAGGAGACGTCGTATATGGCCCGCAGTGAGTGACGTGCATCGTGGAATCGCAGGTCACGGTCTGGTGTGAGTGGCGATTCGCGGACTCGTGCCGGTCGGCGGCTGATGTCCATGCCGTAGATCATCGGGCAGGTCCTGTTCCGGCGGTCTGCCGGGTTCGGCTGCGCCCGTGACCGACGCCCGCCTGCGATCCGCCGGCAGGGCGGCACGCTATGAGGCCGCGGGAGGCTGCCGAGATGCAGGAGCGGCAGTGGATCACCGCTCGCCGGAGCGGACTGGACGCCCTCGCCGAGCGGTTGGCCAAGCAGTTGCAGGAGGTGCGGGTCGAGCGGGAGGAACTGGCTATCGCGGAGCGGGTGTTGAATCCTCTGGCCGAGCAGGCCCAGGCCGATGTCGAGGCGGTCGCTCCGGTGTCGGTGGGGGTGGCCGGGAGGGCGGTACTGCTGATCCCGCACCGTAGCGACGCGGCCGACGAGGGTGCGCTGCCGGCCGGCTACCGCAGGATCCTGGCGATCGTGCCAGAGGCGGACGGCCCGGTGCAGGTCAAGTTGGTTGGCGAGCGGCTGGGCCTGGACGCGTCGGTGTGCGGCAGGCTGGAGCCGCTGCGGGCGAAGATGACCAAGCTCGCCGACCGCGGCCGGCTGCACAAGCGCCCTGACGGGCGGTTCACCGCACGTCCATAGCTGGGCGGGGCCGGGGGGCTGCGATCGTCATCCGGCAAGACTCGCCCGATTCCCGACCGGCTTGCCATATACCGATATGGGAATATGATGGCGGCCATGGCACGAGCAGCGACGACGTCGGACGCGTTCAACGCGATCGCCGAGCCGCAGCGCCGGGACATCCTGGCGCTGCTGCGGGCGGGTGAGCGGCCGGTGAGCGACCTGGCCGAGGAGCTGGGGATGAGCCAGCCGGGGGCGTCCAAGCACCTGCGGGTGCTCCGGGAGGTGGGGCTGGTTCGGGTCCGCGGGGCGGGCAAGCAGCGCCTCTACGGCCTGGACGCCCGCGGGCTGCGGCCGGTCCACGAGTGGGTCGGCGGATTCGAGCGGTTCTGGAACGAGAGTTTCGACCGGCTGGACACCTACGTGCAGGACCTCAAGCGGACACGGCAGGAGGAATGACCGATGGCAGGGGCAAGGCAGGAAACGGGGGCGGAGCCGGCGACGGCCGACCGGGAGATCGTGATCTCCCGGGTCATCGACGCCCCTCGGGAGCTGGTGTTCGAGGCGTTCACCGAGGTCCGGCACCTGTCGCGGTGGTGGGGTCCGGACGGGTTCACCACCACCACGCGGTCCTTCGAGTTCCGCGAGGGCGGGGAGTGGGACTTCGTGCTGCACGGGCCGGACGGCACCGACTACTCCGAGTGGATCCGCTGGCTGCGGATCGCCCCGCCGGAGCGGATCGCGCTGCTGCATGGCGAGTCCCGCGACGACCCGAACGCCTTCGAGTCGGTCCTGACCTTCGCGCCGGACGGCGCGGCGACCCGGATCGTGATGCGCACAGTGTTCCCCAGCAAGGAACTGCGCGACCAGGCGGTCGAGAAGTACCACGCGATCGAGGGCGGCCGGCAGACCCTGAGCAACCTGGCGGCCTACGTCACCGAGATCGTCCGGAAGGAGGCGGAGGGCTGATGGCCGGGAAGGTGTTCTTCAGCGTGTCGATGTCGCTGGACGGGTTCATCGCGCCCGAGTCCCTCGGGGACTTGATGGGGCAGCAGTGGATGGAACTGCAGCAGTGGATCTTCCCGCAGCGGTTCTTCCGGGAGAACCTGAAGCTGGGCGAGGGCGGCGAGGAGGGGCGCGACAACGACATCCTGCGGGAGACGTACGAGCGCACCGGCGCAAGCGTCATGGGCAAGCGCATGTTCGACGCCGGCGAGCAGATGTGGCCGGAGGAGGCGCCGTTCCACACGCCGGTCTTCGTCGTGACGCACACCAAGCGTGACCCCTGGGAGCGGCCGGGCGGGACCACGTTCCACTTCGTCAACGACGGCATCGAGACCGCGCTCGACCAGGCCCGCGAGGCCGCCGGCGACCGCGACGTCCGCATCGCGGGCGGCGGCGCGACGATCCTGGAGTACGTGAACGCCGGCCTGATCGACGAGTTCTCGATCGCGCTGTCGCCCGTGCTGTTCGGCTCCGGAATCCGCCTGTTCGAGGGCGTGGACGCGTCCAGGGTCGCGCTGCAGCCGATCCGTTCGGAGCCGTCGTCGCGGGTGACGCACCTGACCTACGCCGTGCACCCACGGTAGCCGCGCCACCACTCCACCCTGGCGATCCGAGCACCCACGGCGCACACGCTCGGATCAGCGGGCCACCAGGGCCAGGGGCTGTGCGGGTCCGCGAAGTAGACCGCGACGCCAGGTGTCGAGCCTGAACTGCGCGTGCTGGGAGAGCTCCTTGCCGCGGTCCCAGGTCAGCGACCGGCGTAGCTGTTCGGGAAGCGTTGTGATCACCGGCGTGAGTGCCTTGTTCATCGACAGTGCGCCATAGCCGGCAAGGGCGGGCCCGTTCTTGGTGCGCGGGATCGTGCCGTGCCCCTCCTCGCGGGGCAGGTGGACCAGCATGGTGAACCGGGTGGTTCGCTCGACCAATGTGCCGATCGCCGACCGGTTGAGCCCGATGATCAAGTCTCCCTCCCAGTGCCCGGGGACGGCGCGGTCGTCTGCCTCGGCCGGACACTCGCTGATCATGACCTCTGGCGAGACCTGGGCCCAGGCCTTGCGCCGGGTGCGGGCGCGCGGGACACGCAGTGCCCGCCCGGTGCGCAGGCAGGCGACCAGCTCGCGTTTGAGCGCGCCGCGGCTCTCGACGTAGCGGGCCTGGTAGATCGCCTCGTGCGAGATGCGGATCGACGCGTCCTCGGGGAAATCGGCCTTCTCCGTCTACGGCTACTTCGCCAAGTGGCAGAAGGACGGCATCTTCGCCCAGCTCAACGGCCTGCTGCGGGAGTTGGTCCGCGAGCAGGAGGGCCGCAGCACCGAGCCATCGGCCTGCGTGATCGATGCACAGAGCGTGAAGACCTCCACCAGCGTCCCCGTCACGAGCCAGGGCATGGACAACGCCAAGAACATTGTGGGCCGCAAGCGGAGCATCGTGACCGACAGCCTCGGCCTCCTGCTCGCGGTCCTGGTCACCGCAGCCAGCGTCCAGGACTCCAACGCTGGCACCCGCCTGCTCGACCAGGTCGCCGCTGACCACCCCACGATCCGCAAGACCTGGGTGGACGGCGGCAACCGCAAGAGCCTCGTCGAGCACGCCGCCGCCCTCGGCATCGACATGGAGATCAGCACCCTCACCCCCGGCACCAGGGGATTCACCCCGATATCCAAACGCTTGGCCGTGGAACGGACCTATGGCTGGCTGATGCTGAACCGCGGTCTGGCCCGCGACTACGAGGCTCTCCCGGCCCGTTCCGAGGCCATGATCCACCTCGCCATGACCGACCTGATGGCCCGCCGCCTCACCGGCGAAGCCACCATCTCCTGGCGCAACCCGACATCACCGGATCAAATACGCATCCCAGGATGAAAGAGAGGGAGGAAACGACCTCTAAGAGGTCGTTTTCATCTATCGCGTCCGCTTATTGGGCAATTTCTTAAGCGGTGGGTGGCGGTGCAGGCGAGGTCGCGGAGTCAGTGGATGTCGGCGAGTGGTGGGAGGTTGCGGATGGGACGGAAAAGGCCGTAATCCTGTCTCATCCCAGGATGCCCGGTCTTCGAGGACGTGTGCTTCGACCGCCGTTGGTGTGCGACTGGGCGCACTCGTTCGCAGCCAGTACGCCGGAAGCATGCCGAAGCGACGCCCGTATCCGAGTGATCTGTCCGATGCCCGTTGGGAGTTGATCGAGCCTGTGCTCTCGGCCTGGCGTTTCGAGCGCCGCGGCCGGGCCCTGGACTTCGGCCGGCCGCCCGAGCACGACCTGCGCGACATCATGGACGCGATCTTGTACGTGGACCGTACCGGGGTGCAGTGGCGCTACCTTCCGCACGACTTCCCGCACTGGAACACGGTCTACGGCTACTTCGCCAGGTGGCAGCAGGAAGGCGTGTTCGCCCAGCTCAATGGCCTGCTCAGGCAACTCTTACGGCAGAAGGAAGGACGGGAGGCCGAACCGTCGGCCTGCGTGATCGACGCGCAGAGCGTGAAGACCTCCACCAGTGTCCCCGTCACGAGTCAGGGCACGGATGCGGGCAAGAAGATCGTGGGCCGGAAGCGGAACATCGTGACCGACACGCTCGGCCTCCTCCTCGCGGTGCTGGTCACCGCGGCCAGCGTCCAGGACTCCGTGGCCGGCACCCGGCTCCTCGACCAGGTCGCCGCCGGTCATCCCGGCATCCGCAAGGTGTGGGTGGACGGCGGCTACCGCCAGCACCTGGTCGAGCATGCCGCCGCCCTCGGCATCGACATGGAAATCACCCAACGCACACCCGGGACCAGGGGATTCACCCCGATACCGAAGCGGTGGACAGTCGAGCGGACCTACGGCTGGCTGATGTTCCACCGCCGCCTGGCCCGCGACTACGAGACCCTCCCGGCTCGCTCCGAAGCCATGATCCACCTGGCCATGACCGACCTGATGGCCCGCCGCCTCACCGGCGAAGCCACCATCTCGTGGCGCGACCCGACATCACCGGATCAAATCCACATCACGGGATGAAACAACGGGAGAAAACGACCTCTAAGGAGGTTGACCTTGCCCAGCCTGTGGGGGTCGTCTTGCCGCGCCGTGTTGATCCCGCTGCCGCAGCCGAGTTGATGCGGGCGGCCGGCCTCGAGCCGCTGGAGGGGTACCTGGGGGTTGCGGCGCCGTGGCGTTGCCGGTGGGGGGAGTGCGGGGGCTCTCGCCTGGAGCTGTTCAAGGACGTCACGCGCCGGTCCGGTAGGGGGTGCAGCGTCTGGGTGGCTGCGGCCAGGCAGGAGGCGCGGGCGCGGCGGGCGGCGGCGAAGAAGCAGGCGATGGCAGCGGTCGCGGTCGCGGTGATGATCGCGGCGGGGTTGGAGCCGCTGGAGCCGTACCCGGGACGCGGGACACCGTGGCGGTGCCGGTGCTAGCGGTGTGATCGTGAAGTGCGGCCTACGTACGGGACGGTCAGGGGCGGTGGTGGGGGGGCCTGTACTGCGGGCGGGAGGCTGCGGCGGCCAAGGGCCGGCGCATCGATGCGGACTACGCGACCGGGGTGATGCGTACGGCCGGGCTGGAGCCGCTGGAGGCCTTCCCGAGCAACAAGATGCATGGCGCTGCCGGTGCCTCGCGCGCGGGGACGAGGTGGCACCGCACTTCGGCACCGTGCAGGCGGCGGTGAAGAAGGCGGGCTCGGATGCCGTCGGGTGCCGGCTGTGCGTGGCGATCGAGCGGGGAGCGCGGCAGAAGGACGGTATGGCGGCGAAGGCCGAGACGGTCATGCGGGAACACGGGTGGGATCCGCTGGGGCCGTACCCGGGCGCGTTGGAGCCGTGGCCGTCCCTGTGCGGCGGGTGTGTTCAGGAGCGTCGGCCCGACTTTCGCGAAGGTCCAGGAACGGGGACAGGACCGGTGCGGCCCGTGCTCGAAGCAGGCTCTCGGTATGCGGTGGCGGGCAGAGGAATCCGGTCGGGCGGTTGACGATCTGGTCAGATACGGGTGGGAGCCGTTGGGTGACTATCCGGGAGTGCACAAGGGGTGGAAGGCCCTGCACCTTGCGTGTGGTCAGATCCGGTATCCGCGGCTCGCTGAGGTGCGGGCGGGGGAAGTGTGCTGCTCGGCGTGCAACGTCTCGGTCCGCGTCAGCGATGAGGAGGCCGAGGAGTTCATGCGGTCTGCTCACTTCCAGCCGCTGGAGCCGTACCCGGGCAGCCAGATGCCTTGGCCGTGTCAGTGTCTGCGTTGCGGCAGCACGGTCGAACCGCGTTTCACCACGGTGCGGAGGGGCGGTGGGTGTTTGGCGTGTTCGAAGGTCATCGGCGGCGACCCGCAGGGCCAACTTCTCGCTCCAGGCCGAGGCGGAGATGCGGGCGGTGGGGCTGGAGCCGTTGGAGCCGTGCCCGGGGACGCTCGCACGGTGGAAGAGTCGGCACGTCGCATGCGGGCGGGTCGTCTTCCCGGTGCACCACCTGGCGAAGTACGGTCGCGGAGTGTGCCGCCAGTGTTCGGGAAGTCCCCTGGTCGAGCCCCACGAGGCCGTAGCGCGGCTGACAGTTCTGGGCTTCCAGCCGCTGGAGCACTACCCGGGACGGCTTCAGGCCGCGTGGCGCATGCAGTGCATCACCTGCGACACCGTGGTCACGAGGGCACTTCAAGGCGCGGGAGGGTGCCGCCCGTTCGGCGCGAACCACGTCCTGCCCGCGCTGGTGTATGTCCTGCATCACCCGCGCTGGAACGCTGTGAAGTTGGGGATCAGCAACATGGGGACCACACGGCTGGCCGATCACAGGCGCGATGGCTGGTTGGTGATCCGGACGCAGTATTTCGAGTTGGGCGCGGACGCCTACGACGTCGAGCAGGCGGTGTTGCACCGGCTGCGCAACGAGATGGGCGTTCCCCCCTTTCTCGACGCCACTCACATGCGCTACGGCGGGGCGACGGAGACCGCAGATGCTGACCTCGTCTCTCCGCTGAAGCTGTGGGGTCTGGTGTGTCAGGCACGGGACGAGATCGACTCCGAGGCGGCCTGAGCGGCTGCGAGCAGGCCGGCTGAGATCGGCTACGCGTCGTCCTCTGCGGCGTCGGGGCGTTCGAGATTCTGGTGCAGCGCGCGCAGCAGTGCGTGGGCGAGGAGTATCGCCGTCAGCGCGAACTCCGGACGGTAGGTGTCGGGCGAGGCCTCGTGCGCTCCGAGGTGGCGGTTGAAGGTGTCCTGGGTGGCGCCGGGCCCGAAGGCGTTCCGCATGCCGGCCAGCACCAGGTAGTGCTTGAACTGCAGGAGCGTGAGGTCGCCCCAGTCGTCCGCGTCGTCCAGGGTGCTGCCGATGGTGCCGTGATGGCTGCCTTTTGTGTACGTCGCTTGCGGGAACGAGCATCGGATCCAGGCGTTGCCGTGCCTCTTCATCGCGGTCTCGAGCACGTTGCCCGCCAGGGCCTGGGCGCCCTCGCTGAAGCCGGCCCGCGCGGTTGAGGTGGCTGCGCCCAGGATGGTGCCCATGCCGGTGAGTGAGTTTGGGGTGGGTGACGAGCTGGAGGCTGGCGGCGACGTCGTCGAGTACGTCGTCGCGGCGTTCGGCGAGGAGGGCGTAGCGCTCCTGGCGGGTGGCGAGGGGAGCAGGGTTTTGACGATCTCGGTCCGGGGGGCCCATGCGAGGCACAGGCCGTCGTCCTCGCCTAGGTCCAGGTTCGTGAAGAGGTCGTCGGTGTCGAGGCCGCTGAGGTTCGCGGGCAGGAAGAGGGCGGCAGCCTCGGCGAGTTGGTCCAGCAGTGCGCGGGGGAGCGACACGCTGCGCACGACGTCGTTGATGCGGCGGTGCCAGTCGTAGATGTCGCTCAGATCGCTCTGCAGCGCCAGAACAGGTTCAGGCCTGGCACTGGCGCCGGGCGTCCAGGGCTGCCTGATAGAGCGCGTTGCCCGGTCCCATGACGCTGTCGATGGCCCGGCGGGTGGACTTCAGGTCCCGGATGTGGCGACGGACGGGCTCAAGCATCTTGTCGATGGAGTTGAGCCACGCGGCGGTCTGGCTGACCGACTCCATGAAACCGGACAGGTCGGCGTGGGTGCTGCTGTCCTGCTGCGGCTCCGCTTCCTGGCCGCCGTCTTCTTCGCCGTCGCCTGCGCCCGGGGTGTCCTCGTCGTTCATGCCCCCATGATTCCGAGTCCGTCACGGGCGGGCACGCGCAATTTTGGCCTGCCGGGCGCGGCGCGCGGAGCCGGATGTGCGTGCGCCCGGCGGGGTGGTGAACCCGCCGACCAAAGAAAGCTGGTCCACGATCAGCCACGTGTCCCCCCGCGCGGTGGCGGGCAGGGCCACATGGTGGCCCTGCCGGTTCAGCTCACGCGAGATCTTCCTCGCCCCGTAGACGCGGTAGTTGGCCTCGAAGACCACGCTGATCTGTTCCTTCAGTTCGGTGTCCCGCACGGTCCTGGCCGACAGCGAGGCGAAAGCCGCCTTCCTGAAGAGCTACCTGGAATCACAGGCCACGGCGTACTGACCGCCGCCTCGTCCCGGACATCGCTGCGAAACGCACCGTCTTGGCGCGGCCGTTCTCGGGTAGTGCCAGGTTGGCGGGGGTGATTCCTGCGCGGTCCGCGAGCTCGCCCACGGACATCTTCCGCTTGGCCGGCATCACATCGATGGCCACGGCGATCGGCATCACATCGCCTCGTCCGACTCCGCCTGCATCCGTGAAGCTTCGCGGTCACGCGCGACAGCCTGGGTGAGCGACATCCGCAGCACGAGCACGATGAGCGTGACTTCTGAGGATGGCCACGCCGACCCCGACCCCGCCCGTGACAGCGGGGCCGGCCGGTCCGTCCACGGCCGGCCCCGCGTCTGGTCACTTCTCGGCGGCGGCGAGGGCGGCCAGTTCGCGATCGACCGCGATCTGGTGCGCCTCGGCGTCCTCACGCGCCTTCCTCGGACTCCAGCGACCCGCCATCACGAAGACGAAGGGCAGGAAGAGCACCTGGCCGCCGACGCAGATCCACCACCAGATGCGCCACTCACCGGGCCCGTCCTTCGACGCCTTCTGGACTTGGGGGCCGTATTCCTGCAGCAACTTGAGCTGCGGCGCAGCCTTCTGCACAACACTCAGGTTCGCCGCACCGACCTCTTTGACGGCGCGGGCGCCCAGCGCGGGCGGCACCGTGGTCGGGGTGTACTTGTTCAGCTCGGCGAAGAGTTGAGGGTGCACGTTGACGATGGCCAGCGCGGGCGCCGCCTGCACGGAGGCGGCCTTGACCTCGCTGCCGTGCTCCACAAGCGGGGTCACGGACGTCACCAGCACCGGGATGAAGGCCGCGGAGACGGCGACAACGATGCGCACCGTCCAGCCCCACACCGCCAGGCCTGCCGCCGTTGCCGCCGGGTTGTGCTTCTCCACGGTCTCGGTGAAGCTCGCCATCCAGGGTGCGTAGGCGATGCCGCTGAAGACGCCGATGCCGATGAACAGCCAGGCGAAGGTGTAGTAGTCGGTCATCTGGTGGGTGGCGCGGGTCGCGAAGATCGCGGTCACCACGATGGAGCCGACCGCGCCGACGATCATGAAGGGCTTGCGGACCTTCAGCCGGTCCGACAGCAGGCCCACCAGGACCAGGGCGATGGCGTTCGCGCCCCAGTACCAGTTGGCCAGCGCGTTGGTGCGCTGCTCGCTGTAGCCGAAGGTGGTCGCGAAGTAGACGACGAAGTTGCCGACCGCCGCGTAGTACAGCAGCAGGAACACGGCGATGGCGAAGGCCGAGCCCAGCACGTCCGGGCGCATCATCTGCCGCCACTCGCCGCGGCGCACCGCCTCGGTGTCCAACCCCCTGGCGCGCGCCTCGATCAGGGCCCGGTCCCGCAGCGACACCATGGTCTGGTCGCGCAGCGCCGGGGACAGCTCGCGCAGCGCGAAGATCGCCACGACGAAGACGACGAACCCTGCGATCGCCGAATACCGCAACTCGTCCTGCCAGGTGGCGCTGTCGAGGGTGTTGCTGGTGACGGTGGTGACCACCAGAGAGCCGATGACCGGACCCATCGTCCAGTACCCCATCGCCGTGGCCCGGCCGAGCTGAGGGGAGAAGTCCCTGATCAGCGCAGGGGTGGCGACCAGCACGATGCCCTCGATGAAGCTGACGAGCGCGAACAGCACCAGATAGGCGCTCTTGTTCGCTGCGTTCGGCAGCCCGAAAAAGACCAGCAGCGAGGCGATCAGCAGCCCGTAGACCACCAGATTCGCCCGGCCCCAGCGATCGGCCAGACCGGCCACGAGCGAGGCGAAGGCCCCGATCGCGTTGCCGATTACCGAGACCCAGACGAAGTAGCGGTACGTCATGTCGAAGTGCGTGATGATCGACGTCGCCACCGCGTACTGGATGTACAGCATGTAGTACAGGACGACGGTGGTGATGACCACGATCGCGAGATACGCCATGCGGCGACCGGTGGGCGGGTAGTCCGCCAGGTCGCGACGGTACAGGCGGGCCAGCGGCCTGCGGGCGTGCACGGCGGGCCCGTCAGGCGTGGGCTTGTCGGCGTCGAACGCCGTCGGTGTGGCGGACATACGGCTCCTCCTGGGGATACGGAAACCGGGTGTTGCGTCACGGCGACGGGGGCTCGGTGCGCCCGGCTCCGAGAGTGTGGCCAGAGGCTAGTACCGACTAGTCGGTATGCCTAGGGGGCGGTGCGAGGTTGTTCACCCGTTGATCACTCCCACCGCCGACGCACCCAACGAAGCCATCCAGGGCGACGGCACAGCTCCGCAACCGCACCTCGACCCGCTCATCGCCGGCCACGACCGAACTCAGCGCGGAGTCCGAGCACCACGCCTCCGGCAACTACGGACTGCTCGACCAGATCGCGGCCCTGGACTGGAAGAGCGGGAGCACAAGCTGGGGGCCTGGATCGGGAATCAGCGGAGCAGGGCCGCGACGCTGACGCCGGAACGGGTGGAGCAGCTATCCGCGATCGGGATGCGCTGGACGTAGGTATTGGAGGGACGATATGCCTGTGATCAACATTCTGGTGCAAGAACCGTTGCCGCGAGCCGAGTGGCTCCAGGAGGAGTCGTGGCAGGCAATTGTCGACCAATATGGGCGTTTTGGTTCCGCGATCGCGGCAAACGATCGGTCCCTAGTCGTAGGTTCGGCGAAGGAGCTTGTCGAGTGTGTCGCGCGCGTCGTCCTCATGGCGCACGGACGCGTGACAGGCGATAAAGACGAATACGACAAGGTCCTCAGTCTCGCGCACACGGTTGTCGAACACGCTGCTGACCACGGTCTGTCGGCGAACGACCCCCTACGACCGATCCCGAACGCCGCGAAGGAGATGGCATCGGAGCTTCGTGAACTGCGCAACCGCTTCGGGACCGGGCACGGCCGTCCTGTTGTACACGAGATCACTGCCGAGGTGGTCGAGGCGTGCGTGCACGGCGCCCTGGTGTGGGTGCGGTGGGCGCTAGCAGGACTTCAGACCGTGCTCCTGGGCGCTGTTGGACCTCTGGTGCATGACCTACGCGGGACCCCCTTCTCCGGAGGAGACCTGGCCGCTCGCCTGGCCGCTTCAACATCGGTCACGTCCGCGGGAGTGGTGTATTGACGGCCACTCGGTGATCTCGTTTTGAGGCTATGCGGTGAGTTTGGTGGGCAGGCCGGTCTCGTGGGTTTCTGACTCGATCGGGTGGAGGCGGACTTTGGCCAGCAGGTCGAGTCCAGTGTAGCGGCGGGCCTCGGTCCACTCGTCGTTCTGCTCGGCCAGCACCGCACCGACGAGCCGGATCAGGGCGGTGCGGTCGGGGAAGATCCCGACCACGTCGGTGCGCCGGCGGATCTCCTTGTTCAGGCGCTCCTGCGGATTGTTCGACCAGATCTGCCGCCAGATCTCACGGGGGGACGCGGTGAAGGCCAGCAGATCGTGCTGGGCGGAATCGAGGTGCTGCGCCGCCTTGGGGAACTTCGCCTCCAGCGCGTCGAGGACGTGCCGCATTGGGCCTGGACCGCGTCGCTGTCGGGCTGTTCGAAGACGGTCCGCAGCAAGGTGGCCACCCAGGGCTGAGCCGATTTCGGAGCCTGGCTCAGTAGGTAGCGGGCGTAGTGGGTGCGGCATCGTTGCCAGGAGGCGCCGGGCAGGACCGCGCCGATGGCGTTGACGAGGCCCGCGTGGGCGTCGGAGATGACGAGCTGCACGCCGGACAGACCGCGGGCGATCAGGGAGCGCAGGAAGGCGAGCCAGCCGGCGCCGTCCTCAGCGGTCGCGATGTCGATGCCGAGGATCTCCCGGTGTCCGTCGGCGTTCACGCCGACCGCGATCAGCGCGTGGACGTTGATGATCCGGCCGCCCTCGCGGACCTTCTGGGTCAGTGCGGCGACCCAGACGAACGGGTAAGGGCCCTGGTCGAGGGGCCGGTTGCGGAACGCGGCTACCTGTTCGTCCAGGTGCTTGGCCATCGCGCTCACCTGGGATTTCGACAGCTGGGTGACGCCCAGGGACTGGGCGAGCTTCTCCACCCGGCGTGTGCTGACGCCGAGCAGGTAGGCGGTGGCGACTACCGAGATGAGGGCCTGTTCGGCCCGGCGGCGGCGTTCGAGAAGCCAGTGCGGGAAGTAACTCCCGCTGCGGAGTTTGGGGATGGCCAGTTCGACCGTTCCGGCGCGGGTGTCCCACTCGCGTGGGCGATAGCCGTTACGGTGGTTGACTCTCTCATCGCTGACCTGCCCGTATTCTGCGTTGCAGAGGGCGTCGGCCTCGGCGGACATGAGTGCGTCGGCGAAGGTCTTGACCATCGCGCGCAGCAGATCGGGACTCGCCGCGGCAAGGTTGTCTTCCGCGAGGGCGTGCAGAGGCAGACTGTCTGGTGCGGTCATCGTGCTGATCTCCTTCGAGCCTTCGACATCTCGAAGATCAGCCGGTGGCCGTTCTTGTATCCGGGCACTCACTCCGCCGCCGGGGCAAACGCCCGGATCAGGTGAGAGCCCGTACACCACTTCTCAGGACGCAACCATTTACGAGGTGGGCTGCGTTCAAGTCCGCGCCCTGTTCCACGACCGCAAGGGGAGAGCCTATGGGGACGCGGTGTTGGTGATGGAGTCACTCGGGCTCTCCTCGGAGGATGTCGGGTGGGTGGAGCACTGGCTGGAGGCTCACCGCCTCGCCGTCGTCTCCCTGTCCCGGGGGCGGCATGTGGCCCTGGTGGTCGAACTGCATCACCTGGCCCGGGTCCTGGGGGATGTCCTGCCCCAGCCGGCCAGAGCGGAGCTGGTGTGCGCGTCCTGGGCGAGAAGCTGGGGAACCCCATCCCACCTAACCGATCGAGAGGCCCTCGTCATGGAGAGCCGATAGGAGATGGCCATCCCCCAACAGACCCGACGTCCCGTCCAACCCCAGCCCGAGGGAGCTACGGGTTCCCCTCGGTGGGTCCATGCCCGTTCTGCGGCCCCACATGGACAGCTGTCCGGCCTTCCTCCGGTTGCCAGGACGTCCCGTCACCTCCAAGCCCCGGGATCCTCGCCGAGGAGGACGCGGGCTCCGTGTGTCCGCAGTAGGTTGGCCGACTATCGGGGAGAGGGGATTCCATGGACGCGCGGACCGGAGAGAGCTTCTACGTTCCGTCCGACGGGCCCAAGGACCGGTTCGTGTCTCCTCCGGGCAGGATGCCCCGGCTGCACCTGATCGAGTACCAGGGGGACCTCCGACTCTGCGAGGACGAGACGGGCCTCCTGGTGGGACCGACGGACCGACGCCTCCACCTGGCAGGCCTATACGCCACGAACGTCCGGGGAGAGCGGTACTACGCGAAGGCCGCCCAGGAGGCCGACCTTCGGCCCGGTCGGCTGGTGCGTCTTGTCCCCGAGCCCGACAACCCGCACGACCCCAACGCCCTCGCGGTCTACCCCGAGCAGGGGTCTGGCCCCGTCGGGTACGTGAACAAAGCGAAGGCCCGCTCGTGGTCGAAGGTCCTGGCCGAGGGAGTCCGGCTCCTAACCGTCACCCTCCGAGGGACCGGTCCGGGGAAACCTTGCGATGCAGTCGCGGTGCTCGCGGCTGATCCGAAGGTCATCGACCACCTGCTTTCCCCACGGCCCATCGGACTGCCCACCCCGGTCTTCCTGCGGAGCCGCTGACCCCGGCCTCCCGAGCTGGCACCTCGCGCCCGCGAGGGTGCTGGTCAGTAATGCACGCGGTCGGATCAGGACTGTCGGTAACGGTGGAATCGCAAGGGCCGCAGGCGAACCGTCTTGCCAGCTCGATCTCGGTACCCTGGCGCCCATGTCGATGTGGAGGGGGAGGCCGTGAGGCGAGGGACATCGGAGTACGAGGCGGCACAGGAGGCCATGGCGGAGATCCTGCTGGAGCGGGCCCGTAACGGGGACTGGCCGATCCAGTACGGGAAGCTGAGCAAGCTCCTGGAGGAGCAGGGCCACAACGTCCCGGCCCACAGCGTGGAGATGGATCATCTCTTGGCCGACGTCTCCCGCCAGGAGAGCCCAGAAGGCACGACGGCGATGCTATCCGCCATGGTGGTGCTCAAGGAGAAGCGGGAGCCCGGCGCGGGGTTCTACCGCCTGGCCCGCGCGGAGTTCGGCCGCAAGGGCGACAACGTGACCATCTGGGGCGAGGAGATGAAGCTCCTGGCCCGTGACTACGGGCGGGGCTGAAGGCGTTCACCAAGCAGGCCCGGCCCTGGGCTCGGGAGCCGACTTGGCTGGCCAACCCAGATGACAGGGCTCTCACCGCTACGGACCGGAGGCCTCTGCGCTTCTCAGCGGCTGCGCCGTACCCTCGGAAGGGACAGTTGCCCGGTCACGTAGAGGGTGAGCTTGTTCCGCTTTGACGGACACCATCGGTGTGGTGGTCAGGCTGCGAGTGCGGTCTCGTATTCGGCAGGGCTGCGGTAGCCGAGGCTGCTGTGCAGTCGGTGCAAGTTGTACCAGCCCTCGATGAAATCGAAGATCGCGATGCGGGCGGCTGCCCTGCTGAGCCAGGTCCTCGTGTCGAGCAACTCCCGTTTGATGGTGGCGAAGAACGACTCGGCGAGCGCGTTGTCCCAGCACTGCCCGATGCGGCCCACCGACAGCTGGATGCCCAACCCCCCTGCCAGAGAGGCGAATTGCTGACTGGTGTACTGACAGCCACGGTCGGAGTGGAAGATCACCGGCCGGGTGGGACGACGCTGTCGGCAGGCTGCCGTGAGGGCGTCGGCGACCAGATCGGTTCGCAGGTGATCGGCCGTCACCCAGCCGATTACCCGGCGGGAGGCGATGTCGATGACAGTGGCCAGATACAGCCAGCCCTCCTCGGTCGGGACGTAGGTGATGTCGCCGCACCAGCGGGTGTCGACGCCGGCCGGGTCAGGCCCGAACTGCCGCAAGATGAGGTCGGGTCGAGTTGCGGCGCGAGGGTCGGGGACAGTGGTCAACTGCCGCCGTCTGCGGTGCCGGCCCTGCAGTCCGGCGTTACGCATCAGCCGGGCGGTGCGGCGGCGTCCGCAGTCCTCGCCCTGTCGTTGCAGGACGGCGTGGACTCGCGGAGCTCCGTAGGTCCCGCGGGAGTTCTCGTGAACTTCCGTGATCTTCTCGGTCAGCTCGGCATCGCGGACCGCCCGCGGACCCGGCTTGCCGCTGCGGCGGGCGTAGAAGGCGGCTCGGGAGACCTGCAGCAGTTCACACGCGCGCTTGACGTTGTGACCGTCTCGCTTCTCCGCCTCGATGAACGGGTGCACCGTCACCGGGTCTCCTTTGCGAAGAAAGCCGTGGCCCGCTTGAGGATTTCCACGTCCTCGCGCAGTCGGCGGTTCTCCCGCCGCAGCGCAGCCAGCTCCTCGCGCTCGCTGCTGGTCAGCCCGTCGCGCTCGCCCGCGTCGGTCTCGGCCTGGCTGACCCACAGCCGCACCGCGGTCTCGGTCAGGTCGAAGTCTTTGGCGACCTGACCCACCGAGCGGTCACCGCGCCGGCACAGCTCGACGATCTCGGCCTTGAACTCCGGCGTGAACGAACGGCGAGGCCGAGGCTTCTTCTTCCCCATGCTCTCCATGATGGACATCCTTCCGGGGCAGAGCCCCTGATCTCAGATGTCCGTCAAAGCGCATCAAGCCCAGTCAGGCCGGTATGGGCAAGGAATGACCAGGGCAGTCGGGGGTTGGCGTTGATGCGGTGGATGCCTTGCTCGGTGGCGTCGGCGACATCGGCGAGGTGGTCGCCGGCGAGGTTGGCGAGTTCACGCTTCTTGAGCGAGGACCACAGCAGTTCCACCGGGTTCAGCTCGGGAGCGTAGGCGGGTAATCGTTCCAAGGTGAGCCAGTCCTGTTCGGCGACCCAGGCCCGCATCGCCCGGCTCCAGTGGGCGGACAGGCCGTCCCAGACCAGGACCACTCGCTCGCCGCGGTAGAACACCTTCACCTGCTCCAGGACCTCGATGAGCCCGGCGGTGTCGTAGCTGCCGGGCTTGAGGTGGAAGCACAGGCGGGCCCCGCGATCGGGGTCGGTGGAGTGGTAGCCCAAGGCTCTGGCCATCGACGCGCGCTTCCAGTTCAGGCGGTGCCGCAGGAGCGGAGTCCGCCCTCGGGGCGAGTAGGTGCGGCGGATCTGAGGGAGCAGGGAGACGCCTGATTCGTCGAGGAAGACGATCCAGGCACGTGTGTTCACGGCCCCTTTTTGATGCGCGGCCACTCGTGCGCGATCCAGCGGGCGATCTCCGACTCGTCCCGCTCGACCGCCCGCCGCTCGGGCCGTTGCAGGCTCCATCCGAGCCGGCCGGTCAGCAGCCGCCACACCGACGCCCTCGACAACACCACCCCGTTGCCCGGGTGACGACTGCGCCGACTCGTTCCAGGGTCCACAGGTCGGCCTCGAAACCATGAGCCTGGGCACCTTGCTCCAACGCGGCCCGGACCATCTCGACCTGGGTGTCGTCCAGCTTGGGTGGGCGTCCGGTGGCTGCCCGTCTCCGCAGGCCCGAAGCACCGTCTTGCTCCCACACCCGCCGCCAACGCCGCACACTCTCGGCACACACCCCCACCGCCCTCGCGATCTCCGCATTCGAGACACCGCCCTCGAACAACTCGCCTGCCCGAACGTGACGTGCCTCCGCCAACTGAGGCCGCGACAAAGGAGGAAGGGAGGAGCCGGCAACCGAAGGTGAAGGTTGGTATGCCACCCCAACAGCCTCCCACTCACACGGCCACCACACCCACCGAACTTACGAAAAGATCAGTAGAGGGCGTCTGAAAAGCCTGTCAGCGGGCAAGTTGCCTGGTAGCGGGGCGGCGGCGCACTTTCGGGGGCTGGGGTGTGCGGGCTGCGTACCTGTTACTCGACTGATCTGTCCGATCAGGAGTGGGAGATCCTCGATCCGCTGGTTCCGGCGGTCAAGCCCGGTGGGCGACCGGCGAAACACACGCGGAGGGAGATCCTCAACGCGTTGGCGTACTGGCTGAGGGCCGGCTGCGCCTGGAGGCTGTTGCCGCATGACCTGCCGCCGTGGCAGACCGTCTACCACTACTGGCGGCGATGGCAGCAAGAAGGCGTGTGGGAGCGGATGTTGACGACGCTGCGTGAACGCGAGCGGGTGCAGCTCGGCCGTGATCCCACACCCAGCGCGGCCATCGTGGACAGCCAGAGTGTCCGGGCCAGCGAGCGCGGCGGTCTGCACGGGTACGACGGCGGCAAGAAGGTCAGCGGCATCAAGCGCCACCTCCTCGTCGACACCCGCGGAACCGTCCTGGTCACCTGCGTGAGCCCGGCCAGCGTCGGCGACCGCGACGGCGCCGTGGTGCTGTTCTCCCGGGCTGCCGATGCCTTTCCGCGTCTGCGGCATGTGTGGGCGGACCAGGGGTACCGCGGTGCCGACTTCCGTGCCTGGGCCCGGGAATCCGCCGGCATCACCGTGGAGGTCGTGCAGCGTCGCGACGGAGGATTCCGCTCGACCTGGGCGAAGGCAGGGACACCGCCTGTGGCAGTGCCCCTCTTCGCGGTGGTCCCGCGGCGTTGGGTGGTAGAGCGGACGTTCGCCTGGCTGGGACGGTGCCGCCGGCTGTCGAAGGACTACGAGTACCTGCGCGTCTGCTCGGAGAACGCCATCTACCTCACCATGGCCATGCTCCTCGTGCGGCGCCTCGCAAGATCAGCCCGCTGACAGGCTTTTCAGACGGCCCTCTAGAACCCAGATCATGACCCTGGTTCGATCGTGGCCGGCCCGACCACGGACCCCTTGTCCGATTCGGCGCGGGCCGCCAGGAACGGGCGTTTCTCCTTGACCGGTTTCGCTACCGGCCGCGGTCAGGCCGCGGACAAGGGGTGGGTGTCCATGATGGCCGCCACGCGCCCGCAGGAGGGGCATGCAGCGGCCACCGAGCCGTCGGGGCGGCTCTCTCTCACGCGGGGTGCACCACCGGCCGTGATTCGGAGCGATTGCCACTGAGCGGCTGCCGCACTCGGGCGACGCTCGGCTGATCCTGAGCGCGCGCGGCCGACCTGTGGTGAGTCGATCCAACTCGACCTGACGGAGTGCGCTGTGTACGCGGAGCTTCCGAGTGAAGCGGCATCATGGTCGGGATGGGGGTGGTGCTAGTGCCGGAGAAGAAGCCGTCGCGGCAGGACCTGAACAGGAGCCGCCGCAGAGGTGGCTTTGTCGGTCGGCAGGGCGAACTGGGCCTGTTCCGCGACAACTTGGCCCGCGACCCCGAGGACGAGGCCTTTCAGTACCTGTTCCACGTGCACGGACAGGCCGGCGTCGGCAAGACGTCGCTGGTGCGGCAATGGGACTGCGCGGCCCGGGAGTTGGGCGCGGTGACCGTGTACCTCGACGACGACGTGCACAGCGTCGTCGAGGCGATGGAGGCGATCAGCACCCAACTGAGGCTTCAGGGCACGCCGTTGAAGGGGTTCGAGAAGCTGCTGGCGGCGTATCGACAGCGCCGTCACGAGGCCGAGACGCCCCTGCTGGGCGGCGCCGACGGCACGGCGGGCGACGGGTCCGCGCCCGCCGCGTCACCGACCGCCACGGTGATGGCACAGGCCGGGCTCGCCGGGCTGGGGCTGCTGCCGGGGATGGGCCCGATCGCCGGTGCGCTGAATCCGCAGCAGCTGGCGCAGAGCGCCGACCGGGTGCGCGTCGCGCTCAGCGCCCGGCTGCGCAGTCACGACGACGTCCAGCTGGTGATGTCCCCGGTGCGGGTGCTGACGCCGGTGTTCCTGAAGGACCTGACCGAGGTTGCCGAGCGTCGGCCGTGGGT
Organism: Streptomyces guryensis; assembly: GCF_021261325.1. Lineage (GTDB taxonomy): Bacteria > Actinomycetota > Actinomycetes > Streptomycetales > Streptomycetaceae > Streptomyces > Streptomyces guryensis. The sequence continues at coordinate 22,332 of NZ_JAJSBI010000049.1, forward strand.
CGTGCTGTTCTTCGACGTGTACGAGCGGACCGCCCCGGTGCTGGACGAGTGGCTCCAGGACATCCTGGTCGGCGAGGACTACCCGGAGCTCCCGGTGAACGTCCTGGCAGTGCTCTCCGGCCAGGGGCGGCTCGATGTCCGCTGGTGGGGCGACCACCTGGATCTCGTGGCCGAGGCCCCGCTGGCGGTGTTCACCGAGGACGAGGCCCGGCAGCTGCTGGCCGGCCGCGGTGTGACCGACGAGGGCGTCGTACGGGTCGTCCTCCAGCTGACCGGCCGGCTGCCGGTGCTGGTCGACACGCTCGCCCTGAAGGGCCCGCAGGACCCGGGCGAGGTCGCCGATCCGTCCGAGACGGCGGTGGGCCGCTTCCTGAGATGGGTGCGGGACCCCGATCAGCAGGGAGCCGCCCTGGTCTGCGCGCTGCCGCTCCAGCTGGACGAGGACGTCTACCGCGCGACGGTCCCCGAGGCGGCGGTCGACCAGTACACGTGGCTCCGCAGCCTGCCCTTCGTCACTTACCAGGCCGGTCGCTGCCGCTACCACGATGTCGTACGCGACCCGATGCTCCGCCTGCAACGGACCCAGTCCCCCACTCGGTGGCAGCAGCACCACACTCTCCTCGCCGACCTCCACCGGCAGCGCCGCCATGCCTCGGAGGACACGCTGCCTCCCGGCGAGCTCTGGAATGACACCGCTTGGCGGGACCACAGGCTCAACGAGACCTACCACCACCTGTGCGCCCGCTCCGGTGCCGCCCTCTCCGAGGCCCTCTACGACGTCGTACACGCTTGCGATCACGGCAAGGAGGACCTGCGGCGCTGGACCCAGATGATCGCCCAGGCCGGGCGCGACTGCGCGGACGAGAACCTCGTGCGGTGGGGGGAACGGCTGACCGCAGCGGCCCGGGAGGATGCCACGGGCCTCGTCGCCACGATGACGCAGGTGCTGGGCGCGTCGGCGCTCGGGGACTCCGGGCGGGTGCTGGCGTACACCTTGCGGGGGCGTGAACATCGCAATGCGCGGCGTTACGAGGAGGCGCTGAGCGATTACGCGTCCGCGCTGAGCCTGGACGCCGGGTTCGCTCGCGCGCTGTACGGGCAGGGTGAGGCCTACCGGCTCCTGGGGCGCTACGACGAGGCGCTCATCAGCTTGACGCGGGCCGTCGAACTCGAACCGGACGACGGTTCGTATCTCGAGAGCCGCGGGATGACCTACCAGGTCTTGGGGCGTTACGTCGACGCCCTCGCCGACCAGAACCGCGCCCTCGAACTCGATCCCGGCAACGCCTGGCTCGTCAGCAGCCGCGCGGGCACGTATCACGCCATGGGCCGCTACGACGACGCCCTCGCCGATCACGACCGCGCCATCGGCATCGACCCCGGCAACGCGTGGTTCATCGACAGCCGCGCCAACACCCATCGTGCGATGCGACGCTACGACGATGCCCTCGCCGGCCACATCCGCGCGCTCGAACTCACCCCGGACCGCGCCTGGTCCTTCAGCAGGCGCGCGGCGACGTACCAAGCGATGGGCCGCTACGAGGACGCCCTCGCCGATCACGACCGCGCCATCGGCATCGAACCGGACAACGCCAGGTTCATCGTCGACCGCGCCGAGACCTATCGGACGGCGGAACGCCACGACGACGCCGTGGCCGACTACGACCGCGCCGTCGAACTCGCCCCGGGCCACTCCTTGCCCTTCGCCGTGCGTGCCCTCGCCCTGCGCGCGCTGGGTCGCTACGACGACGCCCTGCCCGACCACGACCGCGCCCTCGAACTCGACCCCGACAGCGCCTGGATGACCGCGAATCGTGGCGATATCTATCGTGCCATGGGCTGCTACGACGACGCGGTGGCCGACTACACCCGTGCCGTCGAACTCGCTCCGGACCGTGCCTGGTACCGCTTCGATTACGGGATCGCGCTGCGCCTCCTGTACAGTCCGGAACACCGCGACCATCTGCGTCGGGTGACGGAGATGTACTGCGCCGGGGCATCCGCGGACGGCCCGAACGCCGTGAACGTCAAGGGAAACCTCACGATCGTGCACTGCGCCGCACAGGAGTGGGACAGTGCGGCCGAGGAACTGGAGCGTTTCCTGGCATGCGCCCCCACTCCTCGCCGTATCCGTGAAGCGGTGGATGATCTCTCTGATCTCCAGACGTCCTTCCCCACGGACGTGATCCGGATCCAGCCGCTCCGCGAGCGCCTAGAGGATGCCGCTGGGCAGACGTAGCCGACGGTTCAGGCAACTCCCAGCAGGCTCTTGGGTGGTTCGCTGATGGTGACGCGTTCAGTGGCCCCAGCAGGTAGGCGCACACAGGTGCAACGGACCTCTTGGGCCAAGATGGTGAGACGGAGTTGTTGTGTCCTTCGAATGAGACGGCCAGGAAAGCCCAGCTCACCATAACGGAGCGGGATATTCCGGGTGTGAACCTGCAACAAGGGACTTGCTCTGCCGGGGCTGCTGAGCGTGCCGACGCGATGGCTGTGCTGCACCTTCCTGCACGCCGTCGGCCTGAGCATCGCCGACGTCGACACGGACGAGTTCCTCAAGGAGGTCACCGATTTCGCGCAGACGCGGCCTCTGTTCACCTTGGCGTTCGGCCGGCCTGCCGTCGCTCGCGTCGCGGTGGAGGTCAGCGGATGGCCCGGGAGCCCGTTCACACGGGTCGTCGTGTGCAGCGAGGTCAAGCCGGGGGGCCGGTTCGACGAGGCGCGGGTGAAGCTGCTGATTGGCGGTGACCGCATCAAGGCGCGCCGCATGAGGCAGGACTTCTTCAGCTTCCGGCCCACGCACAAGCTGTGGCTGCTGGGCAACCACCGGCCCGGGGTGGGCACCGCGGGCTTCGCCTTCTGGCGCCGGATGCGGCTGATTCCGTTCGGGCGGGTCGTCCCCGGTGGCCGCAGGATCGACAATCTGGCGGAGGTTCTTGTCACCGAGGAAGGTCCCGGCGTCCTCAGCTGGCTCATCGCGGGCGCCCAGCGTTATCTGAGCGGCCAGAAGGACCTCACTGGGCCCGAACGCGTCCGCATCGCCACGGCCGCCTGCGCCGGGACCGAGGACCACACGGGCCGCTTCGTCGGTGAATCCTGCACACTGCGCCCCGGGCTGCGCGTGGGGCAGGCGCACCTCTGCGCGGTGTACCGGGCGTGGTGCCAGCAGGAGGGTGCTCCGGCCGTCTCGGCACGTGCCTTCGCGGCCCGGGTCCGTGAAAGGGCAGGGCTGGTGTCTCCGAAGGGGATGATCCTTTCCAACCAGCGGAAGTACTACCCGGGCATCGGTCTGGTCGCCGACGAGGAGACGGTATGAGTGCCCTCATCGCAGAGGACGAGCTCGCCTCGAGGTCGGCTTCATCTGGCTGGAGGACATCGGCGGGCTCGACTACGTCCGCCAGAGCCTGGACCGGCTGCCGAGCAGGCGGGGCAGGCCCGCCTGCCACCGCGACGGCCGCATGGTCGGGTACGCCCGGCTGGGACCCGAGGCCAGACCGTCCCGTTCCTCGGGGACCTTCCGCCGCCGGGTCTTCTGGCTGCTGCCGCACGATCGCGGCACCGACCCGAAGGGGCTGTACGCCGCAGGTGCGCCGGCCGAGGCCGTGGACCCGCGCACCCTGGCACCGGGCAGCAAGGGGTGCAAGACCGAGCGGTCCGAGGGCGGCCCGCCGTCCTCCGCGATGCGAGAGCTCGGCATGGGGCTGCCGCTGTGAACGTTGCTGCCGGCGTGCGTGTGGGCCGCGGCTGTACCGCGGCCCACGCCGGCCCTCTCAGTGTCCGTTTTGTTCGCCGATCGAAGGTGCCTGCACTGTCCTCAGGGTGCTCCACCCCTCCGCCGGGGAGCCGTCCTGATAGAGAGTGGTGAGGCGGCGTCGCAACGCCGGTCGCGGTTAGCTGAGCAGGCCGGTCAGTACGGACGTGAAGACCAGCTTGTCGTCCTGGCGTCCCGTCACTTCCACCGTCACCTGGTCGTGTTCCTGGGACACGGCGAAGGCCGCTTCGACGACGCACGGCTCGTCCAGCTCCGCGTAGCGGTGGAAAACGGTGGAGATCGCGGATGGCACCACCGTCATGGGAGCCACCAGGGCGCACGCGGCTTGCCGGGCCGCCTCCAGCAGGACCATGCCGGGATGGTGGTCGCCGGTGTGGTCGAACAGCACCGGATGGGTGGGGTCCGGTGTCAGCAGCCAGCGGTGCGGCTGGTCGGTCGGTGACAGCACCACGTCGGCGGTCCGTGCCCGCCCGACGGCGGACGGCGGCATCGTCTGGCGCGGGATCCCGCGCAGCGCGCTGACGTCGCAGGTGAGCCGGGTGCCGCGCAGCCGGCGGTAGACGGCGGGCGAGATGACGGTGAAGCGGCCGCCGCCGGCGGCGATCGCCTCGCCGTCGCGCCGTATGGACAGCTCCATGCGGAACCCGGTGGCCCTGCCGCCCCGGCGGGTGATGTCCGTGCAGGTCGCGGTCAGTTCCACGTCGGTGGGGGAGTGGCCGATGCCCAGCCGGTCGAGTTCCGTGCTGAACCCCAGTTCCCACATGACGAAGTGATGGCCGAGGGGTACGCCGAGTTCGGCGTGCGCGAGGAACAGCCCGGCCTGGCGAAACGTCTCTGCAGCCAGCAGCGGGTCGTGTCCCGTGCTGTCGGCGGACTGGAAGAACGTGTGGGCCCGGGGCCACTGCCCAAAGAGGGCGAATTGGGCCTCACCCTGCTTGGTGCAGCCGGTGAGGAAGACCTCGGCCAGGCAGGCCCGGTGGACGTACTCCTTGGGAACGGTGGTGGTCAGGCGTGGCAGAGCCGGTGCCGGTTCGTCGGTCTGAGGCGGAGCCAGTTGCATCTGCGTCTCCCGGAGCGAGTGCTGGGAACGGCGGGAAGTCAAGGAAGCCGTCATGTAAGATACGGACCTACCGGTTTTGTTCTCAATCGGGACCAGGGTAAAGGAACGGTCAAGTGTTCGGATTCTCTGGTTCCGGAAGCGGGGGCTTGAGATGCAGGGCTTCGACGTAGACGATCCGTTGATCTGAAGCTAACTGCCTTATATTCCTTAGGAATTCAGGTGTGCGGCATGCCCTTCCGTGGCACTATCTTCACCCACCGCACTGCATGCTGTTTCGATTTCCGTACCGTCTGAACGGCCTTCAGGGGGAAGCCGACTGATGGAAGAACCAACCGTACCTGCTGTCCTGGACCCCAGCGGTCGGGACATCCATACCGAAGGTGCCTGCCTCAGAGCGCGTGGTCCGGCCGTCCTCGTCCAACTGCCGGGCGGAGTGCAGGCCTGGGCGGTCACCCGGCACGCGCTCATCAAGCGACTGATGACCGACCCGCGGGTGTCCAAGGATGCCTACCGGCACTGGCCCGCCTGGATGAGCGGAGAGGTCGACGACTCGTGGCCGCTGGCCATGTGGGTCTCCGTACGGAACATGCTCACCGCCTACGGCGAGGAGCACAGGCGGCTGCGCCGGCTGGTGGCCCCGGCATTCACCGCACGGCGCACCGCACTGCTCCAGGCGAGGATCACGCAGATCGTCGACGAGCTGACCGAGCGGCTGGCACACGTCCCGCCGGGCCATGTCGTCGACCTGCGCAAGGAGTTCTGCTTCGCCCTGCCCATCCAGGTCATCTCCGAGATGCTCGGCCTCGACAAAGCCGGCTGGCAGGACCTGCACCGGGTGGTCGACGTCCTGTTCACCACCACGACCACCTCCGAAGCGGCACAGGCCAACCAGGCGGAGCTCTACGCGCTGCTCTTCGGCCTCGTGGCCGACAAACGGCGCTCTCCCGGAGAGGACATGACGAGCGAGCTCATCGCCGTACGCGACGAGGAGGGCTCGGGCCTCACCGAGAAGGAACTCGTCGACACCCTGCTGCTGATCATCGGCGCCGGTCACGAGACCACCGTCAACCTCCTGGACCGGGCGATCACCGCCCTGCTCACCCACCCCGACCAACTACACCTGGCCCGGCAGGGCGTCGTCTCTTGGGAGGCGGTGGTGGACGAGACCCTGCGCTCCCAGGCGCCGGTCGCCAACATCCCGCTGCGCTTCGCGGTCGACGACATCGACTACGGCGACGTACGCATCGCCCGGGGCGAAGCGATCCTGATGTCCCTCGCGGCCGCCGGGCGCGACCCCGAGCAGCACGGCCCGGACGCGGACCGCTTCGACGCCACCCGCCCGACCAGCCGGGACCATCTGGCCTTCGGACACGGGGTGCACCACTGTCTGGGCCGGCCCTTGGCGATGAGCGAGGCGACCACGGCCCTGCCGGCCCTCTTCGCCCGCTTCCCGCACCTGCGGCTGGCCGTGCCGCCACAAGAACTGCGCCCGCTCGAGTCCTTCATCTCCAGCGGCCACCGCGAGCTTCCGGTGGTCCTCAACCCCCCGCAATGAGCCGCGCCTTCGAGGAGGACAACGACATGCCCGCCGCCCTGCAGCACCTTCACCTCGCCGCGGTGAACATCGACGGCGTCCTGCTGAACGACACCTTCAGCCCCGTCATCCGGCAGATGGTTCTCGAGCGGGGCGGTGAGTACACCGCCGAAGTCGAGTACGGGCTGTTCTCCCAGTCCCAGCTCGTGGCCGCCCGGGCGTTCGCCGAGGCCGCGAAGGTGACACTGACCCCACAGGAACTGCTGGACCTCTACCTCCAGGAGCGCGAGCGCTACCTCGCCCATACCCCGGTGCGGGTACTCGACGGCGCCGCCGATCTGCTTGCCTTGCTGAGGGGGCTCGGACTGCGCATGGTGTGCTACGGCGGGCTGGACAAGGCGCACTTCGACCGCCATCTCGGCCACCTCGCCCACTTCTTCGATGGTCCGGGCTATGTGTGCACCGACCGCTTCCGCCCCGGCATCCGGGAGATTACCCGGGAGATCTTCCAGCTGCCCTACGACCGGGTGCTGTTCATCGACGACGTGGCCCGGTTCGCGGAAGAGGCCCGCAGGCTCGGCGTGCCCTTCATCGGCCGTCCCGGCGACTTCGAGCACGGGCACCAGCACTCCCTCATGCGGCGGATGGGTGTACAGCACGTGGTGCGCAGCCTGCGCGAGATCGACGAGGACCTGCTGCGGACCGTGGACCGCGAGGCGGCGGCGGGCATCTTCCGACCGGACGGTGAGTCGTGCGCCACCCCCGGCCGGGCGGGAGCAGAACATGTCTGACACAGCCGTCCCCCTGAGGGACAAGGTCGTGGTCATCACCGGGGCCAGCAGCGGGATCGGCGCGGCCGCCGCCCGCGTCTTCGCCCGGCAGGGCGCCCGCCTGGTGCTGTCCGCACGCCGCGAGGAACGGCTCCGTGAACTCGCGGGCCGCCTGCGGGAGCAGGGCGCGACGGTCAGTCACGTCGTCGCCGACGTCTCGCGCAGCGACGACGCTCTGGCACTGGTCGAGCACACCATGGACCGGTACGGCAGGCTCGACGCGGCTTTCAACAACGCCGGGACCGCCATCGAGAAGACGCCCTTGCACCTGACCGACGACGACGCCTACGAACAGGTCATGGCCACCAACGCGCGCGGCGTGTGGAACTGCCTGCGCCACGAGATCGCCGCGATGCTCACCTGCGGAGGAGGCGCGATCGTCAACACCAGCAGCGTCGGCGGGCTGGTCGCCTCCTCGGTGGCCGCGCCGTACATCGCTTCCAAGCACGCCGTCATCGGCCTGACGAAGGCGGCCGCGGTCGAGTACGCCGCCCACGACATCCGGGTCAACGCGATAGCGCCCGGACTCGCCCGCTCCGAGATGGTCGACGAGTGGTTCGCGCGCCACCCCGAGGCGAGGGAGACAGCCCTGCGTTCGGCGCCGCAGCGGCGCGCGGCGGATCCCGAGGAGGTCGCCGAAGCTGCCGCATGGCTGTGCAGCGACCGGGCGTCCTTCGTCACCGGCGCGACCCTGGCCGTGGACGGAGGACGTACCGCCTGGTGACCCGGCAGTGCAGCGGCGGCGCTTTCGCCGCGGCGACAGAGGTGTTCGGGACAGCTGGTCACAGCTGTCCCGAACACCTCTTGTCAAGGCACTCTCCATGGTCCAACGCAAAACGGACCGCGCTGCTTCTTTTCGCCGCCGCATGCGGTAAGGTACGAGCTGTTTGGTTTGATTTTCAGCTTGAGGAGGGTCCATGGCGCAGCAGGAACGAGCTGTCCGGACCCGGCGCGCTGTTCTGGAGGCTGCCGCCGCGGTCTTCGCGGAACGTGGGTACGCGGCAGCCACGATCGGCGAGATCCTCCACCGCGCCGGGGTCACCAAAGGCGCCCTGTACTTCCATTTCGACTCCAAAGCGGCCCTCGCCCGAGGTGTGCTGCAGGCGCAGATCAGCAACGACTACCACGTGCCCAGGGAGCTGAAGCTGCAGGAGTGGGTGGACGCGGGCATGACCCTGGCCACGCGCCTGCCGCAGGAGCCGATGCTGCTCGCGGGCGTGCGGCTGTCCGCCGATCTGCACAGCCGCGACGTCGTCGGCAGCGCGTGGCCCGCCTGGGCCGAGGTCACCACGTCCTTCCTGTCCGAGGCCAAGGAGCGCGGCGAGATCCTCCCGCACGTGGTGCCCGCGGAGACCGCGCAGGTCTTCCTGGGCGCCTGGATCGGCGTGCAGTACGTCTCCCAGGCCATGGCCGGCTGGGCGGACCTGGAGATGCGCATGTCGGCACTGTTCAACCACATGCTGCCCGCCATCACCGCACCGGCCGTCCTGGTCCGGCTCGACACGGCCCCCGACCGGGGAGCCCGGGTCATGGCCGAGGTGCGCGAACAGGCCTCGGCCCTGGCCGGCGCCGGCCAGTGACCCCCCGGTAGCGCCGATACGGAAGGTGGCAGCCCCCTTGCGGACTCCGGCCCGCGGGTAGCCCTGCACGTCCCCATTCCACCCTCTGCAGAGCACTGTTCAAGGCAAGAAACAAACCATCTATGCGGTTTGATATGGTGGAGACCGCCCCGCCGCGTGACCCCCGAAGCGCGAAGAGGTGAGCGGGGGCCGCATGACCGGCTCCTCAAACCGACCAAGGGAGGATCGGATGGTCAAGCAGGAGCGTGCCGCCCGGACCCGCCGGGCACTGATCCAGGCGGCGGCGGAGACCTTCGCCGGCGAGGGATATGTACTCGCGTCCCTTCCGGCGATCAGCGAGCGCGCCGGCGTGAGCAAGGGAGCCCTGCACTTCCACTTCGAGAGCAAGGACGCCCTGGCCCGCGCGGTGGAGGACGAGGCGGCCCGCGCGGTGGAACGCATCATCGACTCCGCGCAGCGGCGGCCGGGCCTGACGCGACTTGAGCTCCTGGCCGACGTGATGCGCGGCCTGATGGCCCGCATCGCGGGCGACGCGGTCGTGCGGGCCGGGTTCCAGATGGACGGTGACGTCACGCGCAAGGGAAGCCGCGCTTTCTCCCGGCGCTGGCAGGCATGGGTCGGCGAGGTGCTCCGGGAGGCCGAGCGGGACGGCGAGCTGGCCGAGGGGGTCTCCTCGCGCGCGATGGCCACGACCGTCGTCGCCGCGACGGTCGGACTGCGCGTACTGGCCGCTTCGGACGAGACCTGGCGGTCCGGGTCCCAGGTGGAGCAGGTGTGGAGCGTGCTGTTGTCCGGACCGGTGGCTCGGCAGGGCTCCTGAAAACAGCCGTGCTTCCCCGGTTTCTCGCCTAGGTGTCGCCTCCGTCGGCGTTCTTGCAAAGCGGACAAAGAGCGACTTAATGGCTGATATTCCCACCGGTATCAGAAAATAAACAGTCCAGATGGTTTGATATTGACAAACCGTCTGGATTGTTTTTCAATCGTTGACCTACCCGCTCTACAGGCGAGAGTCACTGCGCCGACGGCGATGACAGGGGGGATTGGCGTGGACATTCAGGTACTGGGCGCTCTAGGGGTGAGGGAAGGCGGAGTCTCCATCACTCCCACGGCACCGAAGGCGCGGCAGGTACTCGCTCTGCTGGCGCTCCACGCCGACCAGGTCGTACCCGTTTCCGCGCTGGTCCAGGAGCTCTGGGCCGACCGTCCGCCGCGCAGCGCACGCACCACGTTGCAGACGTACGTGCTGCAGCTGCGCGAACTCATCACCGCCGCCCTCGCCGAGGGCACCGCCGGCACGGTGTCCGCCAAGGACGTCCTGGTGACCTGCCCCAGCGGTTACCGGCTGAACACCCGAGGCGGGGCCAGCGACGTGCGCGACTTCGAACGGCTCGCCGGTCTCGGTTACCGGGCCATGGACGCCGGCGACCACCCGCGTGCGGCGCGGCTGCTGCGCGAGGCCCTCGGCCTGTGGAGCGGCACTCCCTTCGCCGACGTCCAGTCGGGCTCCCAGCTGGACATCGAGTCCAGGCGCCTCCAGGAGAGCCGGCTGTGCGCTCTCGACCAGCGCATCGAGGCGGACCTGCGGCTGGGCCGGCACCGCGAACTGCTCGCCGAACTCACCGTTCTGGTCAGCCAGTACGGCACCCACGAGAACCTGCACGCCCAGTTCATGCTGGCGCTGCAGCGGTCGGGGCGGCGCAGCGAGGCGCTCGACGTGTACCGCAGGCTGCGCACCACGCTCGTGCGCGAACTCGGCATCGAGCCCTCCGTGGCGCTGCGCCGCCTGCAGCGCTCCATCCTGCTTGCCGGCCCGGAACAGACGGCGGACAGCCCCGAAAAAGCGCCTCGGCTGGCGTCGGCGGCCGGCTGAGCTGCGAAGCACTCGCAGGTCGCCCGAGCACCGGAACAGCGCCCCAACGAATCGAGTGCAGGCGTGCTTGACAGGGGCTCAAGGATGCGGGCGCCACCGATTTCCGGCCGTTACGGTGCCAGTCAGGCGCACCCGCCTCTTCGAACACGCAGTCGAGGAGAAGAAGACGCTAAGGGGGAGACGAAACCATGAGAATTCAGGTACTGGGCCCATTGAATGCCGAGATCAGCGGTGTGTCAGTGGTGCCGACGGCGAGCAAGCCCCGGCAGATCCTGTCGCTGCTCGCGCTGTATCCCGGCCGTGTCATGCCTGTTCCCACACTGATGGAGGAGATCTGGGGAACCGAGCCTCCGGTCAGCGCCCTCACCACACTGCAGACGTACATCCTGCAACTGCGCCGGCGGCTGGGCACCGCCATGGGGCCCGACTCGCCGCGCAGCGCCAAGGAGGTGCTGGCCACCCGGCACGGCGGTTACCTGCTGCAGATCCCACGGGAAAGCGTGGACGCCCACGCGTACGAGCGGCTGGTCTGTGCGGGACGGGCGGCCTTCGAGGCCGGGGACGACGCCCGCGCTGCCGAAACGCTGCGCCAGGCGCTGGACATGTGGCAGGGCCCGGCACTGGTCGACGTACGCGTCGGTTCCATTCTGTCCATCGAGACCCTTCGTCTGGAGGAGAGCAGACTGGTCACCGTGGAGCGGCGCATCGACGCCGACCTCCGGCTGGGCAAGCACACCGAACTGCTCGCCGAGCTGAAGGACCTGGTGGTCCGTCACCCGCAGCACGAGGGTCTGCACTCCCAGGCCATGGTGGCCCTGTACCGGTCGGGCCGGCAGGCCGCGGCCCTCGACGTCTACCGGCAGCTGCGCATCCGGCTCATCGAGGAGCTGGGCGTGGAACCGTCGCCCCAGTTGCAGCGCCTGCACCAGGCCATGCTCTCCGTCGACCCCGCGCTCGACGTGGCCGCAGGTGCCCGCCGCGGTTCGACCTTCGACCTGTACGCCTCCTGACGCGCACGGCCGTTGCGACCGTTTCGAGCCTGCCTCTAGCACCGTCGGCAAGCCTGGTGGGGCCCGTGAACACACCAGGGGGCCAAGGAGGGGCGGACATGGCGGACACAGCGCCACCCGTACGGCTGTACTGCTTCGCACACGCGGGGGCCGGAGTCTCCGCCTTCAACGGCTGGGCCCGCAGCATCGGTCCCGACGTCGAGACCGTGCCCGTTCTGCTGCCGGGCCGTGAGCGCCGGCGCCGCGAACCGCGCCTGACGGACCGGGCGGCGCTCCTTGCCGAACTGCTGGACCAGGTCAGGCCCGAACCCGGCCAGACCTTCATCCTGTACGGGCACAGCCTGGGGGCCATGGTGGCCCACACCCTCACCCAGGCCCTGCACGAACAGGGGCGCCCCCTTCCCGCGCTGCTCGCCCTCGGGGCCTGCCCGCCGCCGGACGAGCCCAGCGAACTCTCCGACGCCTGCGGCACCGTCGACGACCGGCTGCTGCGCCGGCTCCACGCCATGGGAGCCGTACCCGACGGAGCCGAGCCGGACGGCTACTGGCACCGGGCGGCGCTGCCGGTGCTGCGCGACGACCTGCGCCTGGCGCACGTGCTGCGGGCCTTCGCCCGCAGCACGTCCGGCACCCGCGGCCGGGTACCGGTGCCGCTGCTGGCCGTCGCGGGGGACCGCGACCCGCTCGCGCCGTCCCCGGTGGTCGCCGGCTGGCGCAGATGGTCAGCCGGGCCGGTGGTGACCCGCACCGTCTGCGGTGACCACTTCTTCGTACGAGGTGACGCGCTGCCCCGGCTCATCGGCCGGGCCGGCCGCGTCGTACGACGGCTGACCACCGCCCCCTCGACTGACGGGCGCGCCACACCGGCGACACCGCACGGCGGGCCGTGGGTGCCGGGCCGGCGAGCCGTCCCGGTCGGGTGACACCGCCCAGGCCCCTGCACTGTTCCACTCACCGCTGAATGTGCCCGGCACGAGAAGAGAGAGAGTCACCATCATGCAACCCCTCCACATTAAAGACCTGGTCCGTCTCCTGCGCACCAACGCCGGTGACAGCGACACCTTCGACCTGGACGGCGATGTGCTGGACGTGCCGTTCGACGAACTCAACTACGACTCGCTGGCGCTGCTGCAGGTCACCGGGGCCATCGAGCGCGACTACGACGTCGCCCTCGACGAGGAGGCACTGGAAGAGGCCCAGACCCCGCGCCAGTACCTGGAGGTGGTCAACCAGGTGCTCGCCTCCTCCCCGGCGGCCTGAGCCCCGGCATCCCCGGATGCCCTACCGCGACACTCGCAGGGGCGGTCCCTTTAAGGACCGCCCCTACGGCTGTCGCCCGTGCTGATGTCTGCCGGCCGCCCGGGTCAGTCGATGCCGCGGACGATGTGGACGTCCGTGGCGTCGTCGTCCTCGTCCGCTCCTGCCAGCAGCAGCGGCGGAGCGAGAACTGGAGTCAGAAACAGGGCGTGGCGCGAGGGGGCGAGGCGGAGGTGCTCCTCGCGGCTTTCGTGTCGGGTGTCGTACACGCTGTCCTCCTTCTGGGGCGGCGGTCCGGGCGGTTGGGTCCGGCCTCGGGCCGCGCCGTGTCAGTAGCGGTAGTGGTCCGGCTTGTACGGGCCGTCGACGTCGACGCCGATGTACGCCGCCTGCTCCGGGCGCAACTTGGTGAGCTTCACGCCGAGGGCGTCCAGGTGGAGACGGGCGACCTTCTCGTCGAGGTGCTTGGGCAGCGTGTACACGCCGGTCGGGTACTCGTCGGGCTTGGTGAACAGCTCGATCTGGGCCAGGGTCTGGTCCGCGAAGGAGTTGGACATCACGAACGAGGGGTGGCCGGTGGCGTTGCCCAGGTTCAGCAGGCGGCCCTCGGACAGGATGATGATCACCTTGCCGTCGGGGAAGGTCCACGTGTGGACCTGCGGCTTGACCTCGTCCTTGACGATGCCCGGGATCTTGGCGAGGCCGGCCATGTCGATCTCGTTGTCGAAGTGGCCGATGTTGCCGACGATCGCCTGGTGCTTCATCTTGGCCATGTCCGAGGCCATGATGATGTCCTTGTTGCCGGTCGTGGTGACGAAGATGTCGGCCTTGTCGACGACCTCGTCGAGGGTCGTGACCTGGTAGCCGTCCATCGCCGCCTGCAGCGCGCAGATCGGGTCGATCTCGGTGACGATGACGCGGGCGCCCTGTCCGCGCAGGGACTCCGCGCAGCCCTTGCCCACGTCGCCGTAGCCGCAGACGACCGCGGTCTTGCCGCCGATGAGGACGTCGGTGGCGCGGTTGATGCCGTCGATCAGGGAGTGACGGCAGCCGTACTTGTTGTCGAACTTCGACTTGGTGACGGCGTCGTTCACGTTGATCGCCGGGAACAGCAGCGAGCCGTCACGCTGCATCTCGTACAGGCGGTGCACACCGGTCGTGGTCTCCTCCGTCACCCCGCGGATTCCGGAGGCGAGGGCCGTCCAGTCCAGGCGGCTGTTCTCCAGCAGGGCGCGTACGACGGCCAGTTCCTCGTTGTCCGCGTCCGGCAGGACACCGGTCTTGCGGTACCCGACGCCCTGGTGGACGAGGAGGGTGGCGTCACCGCCGTCGTCCAGGATCATGTTCGGGCCCGCCTCACCGGGCCAGGTCAGGGCCTGCTCGGTGCACCACCAGTACTCCTCGAGGGTCTCGCCCTTCCAGGCGAAGACCGGGACGCCCTGCGGATTGCCGGGCGTGCCGTTCGGGCCGACGGCGATGGCCGCTGCGGCGTGGTCCTGGGTGGAGAAGATGTTGCACGAGGCCCAGCGGACCTGGGCGCCGAGCGCGACCAGGGTCTCGATCAGGACGGCTGTCTGCACCGTCATGTGCAGCGAACCGGTGATACGGGCGCCGGCCAGCGGCTGCGCCTCGGCGTACTCCTCGCGGATCGCCATCAGGCCCGGCATCTCGTGCTCGGCGAGAGTGATCTCCTTGCGGCCGAAAGCGGCCAGGGACAGGTCGGCGACCTTGAAATCCGTGAACTCAGCTGACACGGGAGCTCCTTGCGCTCATGACGTTACGGTGGATGTCCAGGGCCGCGGTGGACCTGTTCAGGGTGATGTAGTGCAGGCCGGGCGCGCCCTCGGCGAGCAGCCGCCCGGCCATGGCGGTGGCGTACTCCACGCCGATGCGATGGCCCGCCGCCGTATCGTCCCGGGCCGCTTCCAGGCGGTGGGCGAGGTCTTCGGGGAAGGCCGCGTCGCTCAGCTCGGCGAACCGGCGGATCTGGCGCACGTCGGTGGCCGGCATGATCTCCGGGATGATCGGGATGTCGCAGCCGGCGGCCGCCACCCGGTCCCGCAGCCGCAGATAGTCCTCGACCTGGAAGAACATCTGGGTGATGGCGTAGTCGGCGCCCGCCCGGCACTTGGCCACGAAATGCCGGATGTCGCAGTCCCAGTCGGGTGAGCGCGGATGCCGCTCCGGGAAGGCCGCCACGCCGATGGTGAAGTTGCCCAGCGAGCGCACCAGCTCGACCAGTTGACGGGCGTGCCGGAAGCCGTCCGGGTGCGGAACCCACGGCCCTTTGGGGTCGCCGGGCGGATCTCCGCGCAGGACCAGGACGTCCCGGATGCCTGCGTCCGCGTACGCGCCGATGATGTGCCGCAGCTCGGCCACCGAGTGGCCGACGGCGGTGAGGTGGGCGACGGGACGCAGGGTCGTCTCGGCCGTGATGCGCCGCGTGACCTCGATGGTGCGGTCACGGGAGGAGCCTCCCGCGCCGTAGGTGACGGAGACGAAGTCCGGCCGCAGGGGCTCGACACGGCGTATCGCCTGCCACAGCGTGCGCTCCCCGGCCGCCGTCTTCGGCGGGAAGAACTCGAAGGAGAACGTGGGCCGGGGTGTCATGCGCGGCCTCCGGCGTTGAAGTAACTCGCCTCCGGGTGGTGGAGCACGAGGGCGTCCGTGGATTGTTCGGGGTGCAGCTGGAACTCCTCGGACAGGTGCACCCCGATGCGCTCTGGCCGGAGCAGGGCGGCGATCTTGACGCGGTCCTCCAGGTCGGGGCAGGCCGGATAGCCGAGCGAGTAGCGGCAGCCCTGGTACTCGGTACGGAACATGCCGTCGAGCGCATCGGGGTCGGCACCGGCGACACCGAGTTCGGAGCGCACGCGCGCGTGCCAGTACTCGGCGAGCGCCTCGGCCAACTGGACGGACAGGCCGTGCAGTTCGAGGTAGTCGCGGTAGGCGTTGGCCTCGAAGAGACGGGCGGTTTCCTCACCGATGCGTGAGCCGACGGTGACGACCTGCAGTCCGACGACGTCCCTCACGCCGGACTCCTCTGGGCGGAAGAAGTCGGCCAGGCACAGCCGGCGGCCCCGGCTCTGGCGCGGGAAGGTGAAGCGGGTGCGCTCGTTGCCGGCCTCGTCGAGGATGATCAGGTCGTCGTTCTTGGAGACGCAGGGGAAGTAGCCGTGGACGACGGCCGCCTCCAGGAGGTTCTGCGTCAGGAGCCGGTCCAGCAGACCGCGCAGCCTCGGCCGGCCCTCCGTCGCGACCAGGTCCTTGGTCAGGCCCCACTGTCCGCGGAAGAGAGCCGTCTCGTCGAGCCAGCTCGCGTACTCCTTGAGCTGGATGCCCTTGATGACGCGGGTGCCCCAGAACGGCGGGGTGGGGACGGGGTTGTCGGTGGCGACGTCGGAGCGGACGTGCCCCTCCTCCGGGCGCTCCTCCACCTCGACCGTCGAAGTCGCCCGCACCCGGCGCTGCTTCAGCTCCGGCAGCTTGGCGCCGGGCACACCGCGCTTGACGCCGATCAGCGCGTCCATCAGGCGCAGGCCCTCGAACGCGTCGCGGGCGTAGCGGACCTCGCCCTGGTAGATCTCGTGCAGGTCCTGCTCGACATACGCCCTGGTGAGGGCGGCGCCGCCCAGGATGACCGGGAAGTCGGCCGCGAGGCCGCGCTGGTTGAGCTCCTCCAGGTTCTCCTTCATGATCACGGTGGACTTGACCAGGAGCCCGGACATGCCGATGACGTCGGCGCGGTGCTCGGCGGCGGCCTCCAGGATCGCGGAGACCGGCTGC
>NZ_JAJSBI010000005.1 GCF_021261325.1 Streptomyces guryensis
CTGCCGCCGCCGGTCTGGTCGTAGACGCGGGTGATGGTGCAGGTGGTGCCCGCGCAGAACGAGTCCTGCGCCGCGGCGTCGGCGACGCCTCCGGCGGACAGCACCCCGATGTCCTTGAAGGCGTTGTCCGAGGCCCGCTGCACCTGGTAGAGCGGCCCGTTGAAGGAGGCGAACAGCGCGCGGCTGGTGCTGTGCGCCGCGACGCACGGCGTGCCGCCCGCCGCGTAGATGTCGCAGGGACCTTGTGCGGCGGCCTGCGAGGCGCCGCTGAACGCGACAAGACCGGCGAAGGCAAGCGCCACCGCGGCCAACGAGACAACCACCCCCCGGCTCAGTTTTCGCAATATGAGAAGCGCAGGCATCATGTACTCCCTTGTTCATTCCTACGGGGGCAGAAAGCCGCGCCCCCAGCCGGGATTGCCGTGGGGTTCTGGGGGCGGGCCGGCTGGGGGCGGGTGGACGCGTCCGGGCGAGCGGATTCGCCGATGCGTCGGGTCACCCTGTCACTGGATCGTCCAAGCCTGGTTGGACTGGTTCAGCGGCATCCACTGACTGATGGCGGCTCCGTCGGCCGTCGATCCGCCGCCGACCTCCAGGACCTGCCTGCTCTCGAAGTTGCGGATGACGTACCCACCGCTGGTCGGCTCGAAGTACCACAGTTGGTTGTTGCCGCCCCCGTAGGTGTACTGCTGCAGCGCGGTCCCCCTCCAGTGACTGGAGGCGTTGATGTCGAGGACCTTGCCGCTGTTCCTGTTCACGATCTTGTAGAGCTGACCGCTGACCGGAACGATGTTCCACTGCTGGTTGGCGCCACCGTTGCTCGGCCACTGGATGACGCTCCCGCCGTCGGCGGTGGAGTTCTGGTACACGTCCATCAGCTTCCCGCTGTTGACGTTCTTGATCGTGTAATTCGTCGACGGGTTGATGGTCGGCGTCCCGGTCGCGGCCTCCAGCGCCCCGCCGGCCTGCTGCACACTGAAGTCCGCGATGAAGAAGTACGCGCCGTCGGTCTTGGCGACCCGCACATAGCGGAACTTCTGGCGGACGTCGATGTTGCCCGTGAGCGTCGAGGCCAGCGACAGGGTGCTCGTCTGGCGTCCGACGACGGTGTAGGTGCCGAAGGACGGGTCGTTGGAGGCCCGGATCTCGAAGTTGCCGCGCGTCTCGGGCTGGTCCAGGTCCTGACGGGTCGTCAGGGAGAACTGTCCGAGCTGGTAGGCCTGCCCCAGGTCGACCTGCCACCAGGCCGAGGTGTCGCTCCCGGTCGGTGACCAGCCGGTGGCACCGTCGTTGTCGTCGGCTTTGGCCGGCCCCCAGGTGGAGCCGTACACCGAGGAGGCGGACGTCGGCTTGTTGTAGGCGAGGTCGACCTTCGCCGCCAGCCCCCGGTAGGCGGACTCAAGACCGGATGCCTTGATCACCGAGTCGTTGGACGTCGTGTTGTTGGTGAGCGTGACGTTGGAGCCATTGCGGTTCTGGTTGATGAATCCGTCGGTACGCGACAGCACGTTGTTCGAAAGGGTCATGTTGTTCGACCCCTCGTCCGTGTAGATGCCGGCCACGGCGGAGCCACAGGCGGCCGGCCCTCGTATCGCGTCGTGGATGTAGTTGCCGCTGATGACCGTGCCCGGGTCGTTCGAGAGGTGGTAGATACCGGCGGAGTCGCACAGCCGGTTCATCACGTTGCCGATCCGGTTGTAGCTGACGCTGTTGTTGCCCTCGGCGTTGGCCGCGGACTGCCAGCCCCAGCCGAGTGAGATGCCGGCCCACGGGGTGTCGGAGATGTCGTTGTGGTCGATGGTGGTGCTGTTGACGAAGCCCGCGTTGATGCCTGCGGTTCCCAGGTAGTCCTCACCGGTCCGGGTGATCAGGTTGTCCTTGACGGTGACGTTCTTGACCACCTCCCGGGCGTCCTCACCGGCCGGGGAGGCGGGCGGGTTGTAGACGGTGTGGTACTCCACGGTCGGGTCGGAGAACTTGCCGACCATGATTCCGTTGCCGGCGATGTCGTGGACGAGGTTGCCGGTCACGGTGCTGTCGTGCACACCGTGGTGCAGGTCGAGGGCGGTGGCGCCCATCTGCGTGAAGGTGTCGCCGGTGAAGGAGAGGCGGTCGGCGTTCGACGCCTGGACCCCGGCCGGCGGACGGCCGACGTACTGGTTGTTGGAGGTGTCGGCGGACAGGTTGTAGTTGCCGCCCTGGCCGTTGAGGTAACCGTTGTTGGTCGCTTCCATCCAGGTGGTCCCGGTGAAGGTGAGCCCGGAGAAGCGCAGGTCGTGTGCGGGACTGTCGAGGTTCGTGCCCTTGATGTCGAGGAGGGTCTGCAGCGTCGGGGCCTGCACGTCGGCCGTGGACATGTCCTCGCCGGGGCGGGGCTTGTAGTACACGGTCTGCGCGGCGGTGTCGACGTAGAACTCGCCCGGTTCGTTGAGGAATTCGTGGGCGTTCTCGAAGTGCAGGGGAGAGCCGTTGGAGAGGACGGGGAAGGGGCGCGGGAAGAGGATGCCCGCCTCGTGGTCCTGGATCGACACGCCGGCGGTGCCGTTGGCGGAGCTGATCGACTTCAACCGCAGGTAGCTCTCGCCCCACTGCGTTTCCAGCATCATCTCGACCTGGTTGAGGTGGCCCCAGTCGGAGACCTGTGAACTGAGCACCTTCAGCAGCTTGTTGGTCTTGTCGCTGCCCTGCAGCTGGAAGTCCGAGCCGAGGTCGGGGAAGCGGGCCCGGGTGGCGCGGACCCCGTTGACGTACAGCTGCCGGAAGTCGAGGCTGCCCACGGACGCCTTGTACTCGCCGTTCGCGGCCGCGGTCCAGCCGGTGATCGCCTTGCCGCCGGTGATGACGGGCGTCTCGCCGTTGTACGCCTGGTAGACGACCGTGTGGCCGTTGGTGCCCGAGTCGCCGGCGCCGAAGGTGATCGGGGTGGTGAGGGGGTAGGTGCCTCCACGCAGGTTCACGACGATGTCGTCGGACATGTTCGCGTTGACAGCTCGGACCGCGGCCTTGGCCGCCTGGATCGTCTTGAAGGCTGCGGCGGTGCTGGTTCCCGGGTTGCTGTCACTGCCGTTGACAGGGTCGACGTAGAAGTTCGTCGTGGCTGCGTAGGCGGGGTGGGCGGGCAGTACGGCCGCGAAGACGACAGCCGCCGCTGCGAGCGCCCTGACTGTCCCCGCTCCGATGCTTGGGGGTCTCATCTGTGGTGTCCCTCCTCCAAACCCCTGCTTCCTATGAGTTGCATTTATCAATGCAAGGAAGCGTTGCAGTCAAGACGATAGGCATATCTATTTTTCACTGGCGCAACAAGGGTGACATGTAGGGGCATCGGGCCCGGCGTTGTTGATGCCAGCGTCAAGGGAGAATCAGCCCAGGTGAAGGCCTTGTTGGCTGAGGCGATCGATCGCCGACGGCGTCCCGCACGGTCCGTCTCGGCCAAGCCGCCTTGCTCTTGATAAGTAGTACTCATTTAGAGGGATGCTGTCGCGGGCGGCCCCGCCAACGGCGCGGGTGCCCCTTCGGCCGTGCGCGCTGTCATCTCCGCGGAGGCTTCCAGCGCATCGCGCTCCGGTTCTCCGGGAAACATGGCATGTCTCAGAAGAATGAATCATCGCATATATGAATGAAACGGTCTCATCTGCTCTCACTCTAAGTACTTTCATCCACTTACCTGTTGACACGGAGCAGTTACGTCATCGAACTTCATGCGTGACTCGGCAGCCCCTGGGATCGCAGGCCCTCGGGCCGCCGCCCCAACCGCCGCACCCCCGACGTATCAGAGCCGCCCGACACCTGGGAGTAGCACCTATGTCGTCAGGAAGACTGTCCCGTCGTACCCTGCTGGGCTCCGCGGCCGCCGCTGTGGCCGCGAGCGCGCTGCCCGTGGTTCCCGGCTTCTCCCGCCTGCTGCCTCAGGCGGCCGCCGCGGACATGCAGACCAATCTCAGCAACCTGGTGAACATGCGGTTCGGCATGTTCAACCACTTCAACATGGGCACGTTCACCAACGAGGAGTGGGCCGCGCCGAACCAGAACCCGGCTCTGTTCGCGCCCACGGCGGTCGACTGCGCCCAGTGGGCGGCGGCCGCGGCGGCGGCGAAGATGAGCTACGGCGTCCTGACCACCAAGCACCACGACGGCTTCTGCCTGTGGCCCAGCGCCCACAACACCTACAACGTCGCCAACAGCTCCTACAAGCACGACGTCGTCGCGCAGTACGTGACCGCCTTCCGGGCCCAGGGCCTGAAGGTCGGCCTGTACTTCTCCATCTGGGACCGCACCTACAACGTGCAGGCCTACGACACCCGCCACAAAGTCGCCTCCGACCAGGCCGTTCAGCCCGGCGACATCACCTACATCCTCAACCAGATCACCGAACTGCTCACCAACTACGGCGACATCGACATGTTCGTCACCGACGGCTACGCCTGGCAGATGGGCCAGCAGGCCGTCCCCTACCAGCGCATCAGGGAACATGTGAAGTCCCTGCAGCCCGACATCGTGATGATCGACCACGGCGGGCTGTCGGTGCCCTACCTCGGCGACGCGATCTACTTCGAGGAGCCCCTCGGCATCACCTCACCGGCAGGCAACACCTACGCCTCGCTGCAGGGCCAGACGATCAGCAACGGGTGGTTCTGGCACCCGACGACGCCCACGACCGATCCGATGAGCAGGGACTCCATCCTCTCCCATCTGGCGGACCTGGAGCCCAAGTACACCTCGTTCATCCTCAACTGCCCGCCCAACCGCAACGGTGTGCTGGACACCAACATCGTCAACCGGCTTTCCGAGGCCGGCGCCGCCTGGAGCGGCCCGGACATCTCCCGGCCGCCCCTGCCCGCCCAGATGCTCCGCGCCGAACACCCGGTCACCCCCGTGGCCGCCTACGCCACCGACTACCACACCGGCGAAGGTCCCATGAACGCCATCGACGGTCTCAGCGACAAGGGCTTCGAGACCTGCTGGTCCACCTGGAGCCTCACGCTGCCCCAGAGCATCACCATCGACCTCGGCGGTGTGTGGAGCAACATCTCCACCCTGGAGTACCTGCCCAAGCAGTGGAACCGCAACGACACCACCGACGGTGACATCACCGCCTGCACCATCTCGACCAGCACCGACGGCACCACCTTCACCCAGGTCGCCACCGCCCGCTGGGCCGGTGACCGCACCACCAAAGTCGTCGAATGGCCCGCCCGCAACGCCGCCTTCGTCCGCATCCAGGTCACCGCCGGCACCGGCGGCTACGCCAACATCGGCAACCTGCGCGTCGGCGGCCGCACCGCGACACCCGCCCTGGTCTCCACCCTCTTCCCCGGTGACGGCACCGTGTACCGCCTTGTCGCCCGCCACAGCGGCAAGGTCGCCGACGTCTCGGGCGCCAAGACCGCCGACAACACCGCCATCCTGCAGTGGCCCTGGCAGAACCATGCCAACCAGAAGTGGACGATAGCCCGGGCCGACAGCGGCTACTACAAGATCCGCAACGTCAACAGCGGCACGCTCATGGAAATCGGCGGGCTGTCCCGCGTGGACGGCGGAGGTGCCGATATCTGGGCCGACGCCGACGCGCCCCAGCAGGACTGGGCCATCACCCCCACCGGCGACGGCCACTACCTCCTCACCAACCGGCTCAGCGGCCTGTCCCTCAACGTCGACAGCGGCTCCACCGCCGACGGAGCCGCCATCAACCAGTGGGCCTACACTGCCATCCCCCAGCAGCAGTGGCAGATCATCCCCTCCTGACAGAGGACCAAAGAAACGTGCATCCGGCGCACACAGGCGCCGGATGCACGTACTTCTCGGGCGACCGCTGCGCGAGTGGCACTGGAGGGTCACGCGGGTGCCGGCCGATCGCGGTAACGTCGGCCAATTGGTCGACTTCGCCCACCGCGTCCTTGGGCCGGCTCTCACGGTGGTCAAACGCAGCGAGGACGTCTCGGGGTTCATCGTGCCGCCCAGGAGGCCCGCAGCCTGGTGGCGCTCCTGGGGACGGCGGCGTGCGGCACGCGCGGCCGGCTCGTCCGGGTGTGTCGTCAGGAGGATGAGACACGCGCCTGGAGGTGGGCCCGGCCGGCCACCCGAACCTGGTCCCCGACGGTGCAAGGGCGGTGGCCGGTGACGTCACCGATCCGCGGACGGTGAACGCGCCGGCCAAGGACGCCGACGCGCTGGTGCCGACCGTCGGCGGGCCCGACGCCGCCCGCTACACCGACGCCGTGGCCACGGCCACCGCCGCGGTCCGGGCGCTGGGACCCGCCGGCCCGCGCATCATGCACGCGGGCGGCGGCGCCGGCCTGCTCGACGCCCCCGACTTCCCGAGGAGTTCAAGCCGTACGCGATCGGCCAGGTCCAGGCCCTCGATGCGTATCGGGCCCCGGACGAGGACGTCACCGGGACGTACTTCTCCCCGCCGCCGGTTCACTTCGCGCCCGGCGAGCGCACGGGGCGCTACCGCACCGGACCGGACACTCCGGACGTCGGGGACGACGGACAGGGACGCGTCTCCTACGAGGACCACGCCGCCGCCCTCGTCGACGAGGGCGCGAACCCGCGCCATCCCGACCGGCGCTTCACCGGCGGCTCCTGAACTGGGCGCCTGACCCGGCCGTCCGTGGGGCCAGGCGCCCAACTCGCGCCTCGGACACCTGTCAGTGCAGGGGGAGTGCCCGCGTGTGGTCGATGCGTACGGCGTCCAGGGACTGGGAGTTGAGGCCCAGGAGCCGCAGGATCGTCGGGGCGATCTGCGTGGTCCGCACCGAGTCTCCGACCCGCACCCCTTGCGGGGTGGCGGCGCCGGAGACCACGAGCGGGACGTCTAGGTCGTCGGCGTGGGCACCCCCGTGCTCGGCGATCTTGGACTTGCCGCCGGTGTAGACGACGCCGTACCGGGTGATGCCGAACAGGTCGGGCACGCGGGAGTCGCCCGGGCGGACGTGGAAGTAGCGGGCGGCCTCGGCACCCGCGTAAAGGGTCCTGAGGCCGCCGGCCGTGAAGGGCTTGGCCGCGCCGTCGATGCCGTTGCCGGTACCGGACTGAGCGAGCAGGTACGCCTTGGCGAAGCCGGTGGCGGCCTTGGAGCGGTCGGTGAGCCACAGGAGCATCGCGTCGTCGTCCACGGCGTGCGCGACCAGGTCGCCGGCGCCCGGGTGGGCGGCCTTCCACGCGGCGTTGAGTCCGTCCAGGAGGGCGCCGTCGTCGATCCGGGTCAGCGCCTTCGGGTCGGTCGGCGACTGGCCGTGCTTGGCCGAGAGGATGACCGTCGTGCTGCGGTCCAGGTGCTGCTTGTGGAGTTCGGCGAGGAACGCGCCCACCTGCTGGTCGACGAAGGCGAGGTTCTTGGCCAGCAGCGGCCCGGGCACGCCCTTGGCCTGGTAGCCGCCCGTCAGGCCGTCGGAGGAGGGCAGCTTCTGGGCGGTCGACACCGACTGGAAGTTCATGCCGAAGACCGCCGGGGTGCCGACCTGGTGGGTGCGGCCGTGGTCGTAGCCGTCGATCTCGTTCAGCACGGCCCGCACCTTGTAGCCGTCGTACTGCTCGGTCGCCGCGTTGTCCTTCGTCCAGTCCTTGCCGGCGGGGTAGCCGATGGCCTGGCTGTTGATCTCGGGGGCGAACAGGTCCTGGATGCCGTTGCCGCTCGGGCCGTTGAGGATGTCGTAGGCGACATGTTTGTCGGACCATGCGGTGCGCAGGCCCGCCTTGCGGGCCACGTCGAAGACCGTGTTCACCTTCAGGTAGCCGTGCGGGTAGAGCGGCTTGCACGTCTTCGGGTCGACCGGCAGCTTCGACGGGTCGATGAGGCTCGCGGCGTCTCCCGTCATCTTCAGGATGCTGCCGGGCAGTCCCGCGAGGCCCTGGCCGGCGTCGAGGGAGTCCTTGTTCTTGTCGAGGTCCTCGGTGAGGTCGACCTCGGCACCCGGCTTGGCGCCCGCGCAGGCGGTCGTGCCGGCCGGGAGGAGCGCGGCGTCGTAGGTGTCGTCGTAGTAGACGCCCGTGGTGCCCGGGTCGCCGCCGGTGAGCTGGCCGACCATGCCGGGGAACGAGTCGGAGGGGACGGTGGTTCTCGCGTGGGTGTACTCCACACCGCCGCCGACGAGCCGGGCGAGCGGCGAGTCGGGGTGGCGGTCGATGTACCAGGCCAGGTCGGACTGGTGCAGTCCGTCGACGGACAGCAGCAGGACGTGCCGGGCACGAGCGTGCGCCTGCGCGTGTGCCGCGGCAGGCGCGGTGGCCGTGGCGGTGAGGGCGCCCGCGGCGGCTAGCGCGGCTGCGGCCGCGGCGACGGTACGGGCGGGACGGACTGGACGTCGGAACAAGGGTGCTCCCTGGTTGTGCGGCGCGGGGGGCGGCGAACCGTGCAACGACATGGGAAGGGCAGAACGTGTACAGGAGCGGACGTACGGACCGGGTCCTGCCCAAGAAACACATCGGCGCACGCAAAGAGGTGCGCTGCCGACACCGCCCACCGGGTCCCGGACAACTCTCGTACGGTCGACTGGCCTTCCCTCGGGGCGCCTGACCTCAGCGGGCTTCTGAGAGCAACTCGCCCGCGGCCCGCTCCACATCGCCCTCCGACACGAGCACCAACTGCGCCGCCTGTCCCAGCGGGACGAAGCTGTCCGCGCTGGTGACCCGTCGGACCGCGCCGCTGAATCCGGCGTCGACCAGGGCGGTGACGACTCCCTCCGACACGCCGCCGGTACGGCGGGTCTCGTCGACCACGAGGACACGGCCCGTCGCTCGGGCCTCCCGCAGCAGGTCGTCGACCGGCAGGGGGGCCAGCCAGCGCAGGTCGACGACCCGGCAGGCGACGCCCTGTTGCTCCAGCCGGCGCGCGGCCCGAAGCGAGATGCGCAGACCGTTGCCGAAGGTCACGAGGGTCAGGTCCGTGCCCGTGCCGTAGGTGCGTGCCCGGCCGATCGGGACGTGCTCGGCGGCGGGCGGGTAGGCGGCGAGCCAGGCGTTGTCCCCGTCGGAGTGGAGATCCCTGGCGTGGTAGAGCGCGATCGGCTCCAGGAAGGCGCTGACCGTGCCGTCCACCTTCGCGGCCGCCACACAGGTGCGGAGCATCGCGGCGGCGTCGTCGGGGCGGGACGGGGAGGCGATGACCAGCCCGGGAACGTCCCGCAGGGCGCCCAGCGCGTTGTCGTTGTGGAAGTGGCCGCCGAAGCCGCGCTGGTAGCCGTAGCCGGCGATGCGCACCACCAGGGGATTGCGGTACTGGCCCTGGGAGAAGAACTGCAACGTGGCTGCCTCGCCGCGCAGTTGGTCCTCGGCGTTGTGCAGGTACGCGAGGTACTGGATCTCCGCCACCGGCAGCAGCCCGGACAGTCCCGCCCCGAGCGCGAGGCCGAGGATGGCCTGCTCGTCGAGCAGGGTGTCGAAGACCCGGGCGGTGCCGAAACGCCGTTGCAGTCCCCGGGTCAGCCCGTAGACCCCGCCCTTGCGGCCGACGTCCTCGCCGAAGACGACCATCTCCGGGTGGCCGCCGAGCAGGTCGGCGAGAGTGTGGGTGATGGACTGCGCGACGGTGACCGGCTCACCCACGGGCACGGTCGGCGGTTCGCTCGTACGGCGCGCCCATGCCGCCACGAGGTCGGGGCGGCGGGGTGCGAGGGGGGCGGCGATCTGGACCGCGGTGGTCAGCGGCTCGCTCTCGAGGGCCTCCTTGGCGACGGCGAACACCCGTCCGCCCACCTCGTCGTACCGGTCGACAACCTCCTGCGGGGTGAGGACGCCGGTCGTCGTGAGCAGCCGGGCAGTGGCCAGCAGCGGATCGCGCCGCAGGTCCGCGGCGACTTCGGACGGCATCCGGTAGGCGGCCTCGGCGTCCGAGCCCGCATGGCCCAGGAAGCGGACCATCGACAGGTGCAGGAACGCGGGTCGGCGGTGCTTGCGCACATGGGCCACAGCCTCGCCGGCGGTGTCGAAGACGGCTTGCGGATCGCACCCGTCCGCGGCGAAGTAGGCGAGAGCGGGCCGGTCGCCGTAGGCGCGCCGCACCCAGTCGTGCGGGGTCGGCACGCTGATCCCCAGGCCGTTGTCCTCGCAGACGAACAGCACCGGCATCGGCAGACCCTGGTAGGCCGCGTGGCAGGCACTGTTGAGGGCGCCCGCCGCGGTTGAGTGGTTGACCGACGCGTCACCGAAGGAACAGCACACGACGGCATCACCGGGCCAGGCGCACTCGGTTCCGAGCCGCCTGGCGCGGGCGATGCTCCACGCCACCCCGACCGCCCGGGGCAGATGGGAGGCGATGGTCGACGTCTGCGGGATGACGGCCAGTTCGCGGCGCCCGTAGACCTTGTGCCGGCCGCCGGCGATCGGCTCCTCGGCCCCGGCGGCCACCCCCAGCAGCATGTCCCTGACGGCGTCGACACCGCCGGCCTGCCGGGCGCGGGCGCAGTAGAAGGCGCCCGACCGGTAGTGCAGCAACGCCGGGTCGGTGGGGCGCAGCGCGAGGGCGAGTGCGGCGTTGCCCTCGTGGCCGCTCGATCCGATGGTGTAGTAGCCGCGGCCCTGCTGCTGCATCCAGCGCGCGGCGGCGTCGGCGTGCCGGCTCTCCAGCTGGGCATCGAACAGGTCCAGCGCGGTACGGGTGTCCAGCCGGCCCGGAGCCTGGGCGGCAGACCGGAGACCGGCCACCGCCTCGCGGAAGTGCCGGTCCAGGTCCTCGACGCCGCTCACAGGCGGAAGGACAGGTCGGGTTCGAGCACGGCGACGTCCATCTGTGCCTTCTGCAGCCGGCCGGAGTGGTCCCAGTTCATCGACTGCCAGCGGGTGAACTGGTCGAGCACCCACTGCCCCGACTGGCGACTGCCGTTGCCCGACTTGCCGTTGCCGCCGAACGGCAGGTGCGCCTCGGCTCCCGAGGTGGTGTTGTTGACGCTGACCATGCCGGCGGAGATGCCGCGCCGGAACGTCCACACCTCGTGCGGGTCGGTGGTGTAGATCGCGGCGGACAGCCCGTAGCCGTGGGCGTTGGCCAGATCGAGGGCCTCGTCGAAGTGGTGGTAGGTGGTCACGCCGACGATGGGGCCGAAGGTCTCGGTGAGGAACAGGTCGTCGTCGCGGCGCACTTCGTCGACGATCACCGGGTGGTAGAACATGCCCGCCTCGGGGTCCCCGACGAACCCCTTGCGCGGGTTGTCGGCCGTGATCCGCCCGACGCCGTCGGAGCCGTAGGTCCGGTGGTGGTCCTTGATCCAGCCGAGGAAGGTCTCGTAGCGCCGCGCGAACCGCTCGTCGAGCATCGGGCCGTACAGAACGTCCTCGAAGGCGTCGCCGATGCGGGCCGTGCGGCTCGCGGTGTCGAATCGGGCGAGGAAGTCCTCGTGCACCGACTCGTGGACGATGAGCGTCCCGAGGGAGGTGCAGCGCTGCCCCGCGGTGCCGAATCCGGAGAACAGCGCCCCCTCCACCGCCAGGTCGAGGTTCGCGCTCGGGGTGACCACCTGAGGGTTCTTGCCGCCCAGCTCCAGGCACGGGGTCTGCAGGTGACTTCCGCACAGGGCGCCGATCTTCTGGCCGACGTGAGTGGAACCCGTGAACCCGACCTTGTCGATCAGCCCGGCGTCCAGGGAGGCCTCCAGGCCGGCGTACGTCTGCTCCC
This sequence comes from Streptomyces guryensis, assembly GCF_021261325.1. Lineage (GTDB taxonomy): Bacteria > Actinomycetota > Actinomycetes > Streptomycetales > Streptomycetaceae > Streptomyces > Streptomyces guryensis. The sequence continues at coordinate 11,609 of NZ_JAJSBI010000005.1, forward strand.
CGTCGGCGAGTACGAGGTTGAGCACGCCGTCGGGCAGGCCGCCCCCGTGCACGAACAGCTCGAAGAGGGCCCTGGCGCTCGCGGCGGCGTACTCGGCGGGCTTCCACACCACGGTGTTGCCGGTCACGAGCGCCGGCACGAGATACCAGGCCGGCACGGCCACCGGGAAGTTGCCAGCGGTGATCACCGCGACCGTGCCCATGGGGTTGCGGAAGGTGAACAGCTGCTTGTCGGGCATCTCCGAGGGCACCGTCTGCCCGTACAGCCGGCGGCCCTCGCCCAGGAAGAAGTCGCAGGTGTCGATGATCTCCTGCACCTCGCCGAGCGCCTCTGCGAGCGGCTTGCCGATCTCTTCGGTCACGATGCGGGCCAGCCGGTCCTTGTTCGCCTCGACGAGCCGGCCGATCTTTCCGATCGCGGAACCGCGCACCGGCGCCGGGACGTCGGCCCAGGCCCGCTGTGCCGTCTTCGCGGCCTTGGCTGCCCCGACGAACGTCGAGGCGTCCCCGAGGGAGACCTCGGCGACCAGATCCGCCGTGCGGCCGGGATTGCGGCGCTGAACAGTCCCGCCGGGAGCGCCGGCGACCGGGTGGCCGGCAACGATCGAGGCGACGGAACGGGCCATGACATTGCTCCTTGTCAGCTGGGAGGGGTCGGTGTCCGCCGGGAGGGGTCAGTCCAGGCCGGCAAGGACCCGGTCGAGGGCCCGCAGGGCGATTCCGAGTTCGTCCTGGGTGATGGACAGGGCGGGGCGGAAGCGCACCGAACGCTCACCGCACGGCAATGCGATCACCTGCTCTTCCGTACGCAACCGGCGTACCGCCTCGTCACGGACGCCACTGTCCGGCAGGTCGATGGCGCTCATCAGCCCACGCCCCCGCGAGTTGGACGCGAGGGGCGCGTGCCGGACCTCCAGATCACGCAGTTCGGCCAGGAACCACGATCCCACGGCAGCCGCATGGGCCACCAGGTCGTCCCGTTCGACGATCTCCATGATGCGCCGCGCGCGGACCATGTCGACCAGCCCGCCGCCCCAGGTGGAGTTGATCCGCCCGGAGACCCGCAGGACGTTGTCGGGCACCTGGTCGACCCGGCGCCCGGCCATGATGCCGCCCAGCTGGACCTTCTTGGCGAAGGCCACGATGTCCGGCTGGAGACCGAGTTGCTGGTAGGCCCAGGTGGTGCCGGTGATCCCCACGCCGGTCTGCACCTCGTCGAGCACGAACAGCGCGTCGTACTCGTGGCAGAGCGCCTGCATCGCCTGCAGGAACTCGGGGCGCAGGTGGTTGTCGCCCCCCTCGCCCTGGATCGGCTCGGCGATGAAGCAGGCGACGTCGTGCGGGTTGTCCTCGAAGGCCCGCCGCGCCTGCGTGAGGGCCCGCTGCTCGGCCTGCTCCACCTCGGCGAGGTGGCGCTCGAGGGGAAACCGCATCGCGGGTACGTCGATGCGCGGCCAGTCGAACTTCGGGAAGCGTGCCGTCTTGTTGGGCTCGGTGTTGGTCAGTGAAAGGGTGTAACCGCTGCGGCCGTGGAAGGCCTTTTGGAGGTGGAGCACCTTGGTGCCGAGTTCGGGGGAGCGGCCCGCGGCCTCGTTGCGGCGGCTCTTCCAGTCGAACGCCGTCTTGAGCGCGTTCTCGACGGCGAGTGCCCCGCCCTCCACGAAGAACAGTCTCGGCAGGTCCGGATCGCCCAGTACCCGGGCGAACGTCTCGACGAACTCGGCGTAGTGCGTGGTGTACATGTCGGGGTTGGCGGGCTTGTTGGCCGCCACCTGCGCAAGCAGGGTCATGAACTCCGGATCGTCCACGATGCCCGGCGCGTTGAGCCCCAGCGGAGCGGACGCGAAGAACGAGTAGAGGTCGAGGAACCTCTCACCGGTGCGTGCGTCGACGATCCAGGAGCCCTGACTGGAGAGCGGGTCGAGGACAAGCTTGAAACCGTCGGTCAGCACATGACGGCCGAGTCTTTCGTGCACCTCGCCCGGATGGATCGTCGACGCAGCAGCAACCGTCATGGGGCACCTACTCTCGATAGCCGCGAACAGGAGATGTTTCGTCAGTCACGAGGAGTCACGAAAGTATCTTAGGTGTGTGGCTGAGATGGCCGCAAGATTTCGTGCACGGGTAGATGTGAATGCCGTCGGCGGCGGCATGTCCGGCGGTCCGCCCCGCGTTACCGATCATGACTTAGGCCGATTGTCAGTGGTGCGTCCTACTCTCGCCATATGACCTACTGCGTCTGGCACAGGGGCCTCGGCATCACGCTCGACCTGACCGAGGCGGATCTCGGGCACCCCGAATACCCGCGGCTGCTCGACGAGATCTACGGCAATTACCAGCCGGACCTTCTGTACTGCCTGGAAGCCCATGAGGACGAGGGGTTCATCTGCCCCGGCTTCATGGCCGTCCGCAAGGTCGACGGCCGCCCGCACGCCATGCACGTGGCCAGAGGGGAGCGCCCCGAGACGAAGGCCGAAAGCGATCTCCACAAGGCGCTCAGGGAGTACACCGTCAAGGTCGCCTCGGGGGAGGGGTTCCGGGTCACGGGAGCGGAGAGGGCCGAGCGTGGAAAACACCGCACCGACGTGACCGTGGAGAGCGGCGGCAGCCGTCGGCTCGCGTATGAAATACAGCTCGCGGCGATAGCCGGCGGTTCCGTCGACGAGCGCACCCGCAGCGCACATCGGGAGGGGCTCACCCCGCTGTGGCTCGTCAACAACGAGAACGCGATACCCATCGACCGCGCGCCCTGGGCCCGCCTGAACGTACAGAGCTGGCGGGACGTGACCGACCGCGCGGCCCTGCCGGTGCGCGGCGGCATCAAACAACTGCACATGTCCCGCTGCGACTGGAGCAATCCGGTGCCCTGCCCCCTGCAGGGTGCGGGCCGCTGCGGCGGACGGCACGCGCTGTGGGAACCCGTGCGTGGCCTCTACTACGACGACGTCATCCGGCGCACGGCCACGGGCGAACTCGTCTCGCTGTACCTGCCCCACCCGGCGGGCCGCCGTGGCTGGCACATGTGGGTCACTCCGACGGACAAGGACGAGTTCCTCGAAGGCCGCCCCGAACCCCTGCCCGGCTCTGCGGCGGCGCTCCGGGCGGGCGGGGCGGATCCTCTGCCCGCGCCTCGGACCGCCGCATGGGAGGCCGGCGACGGCATGGAGGCGGGTCTGCGCGGCGAGCTCACCCGGGCGCGTGACGACGAACGGCCCATCGATGCCTCGCTGTGGCACACCGAGCCGGGCTCGTCGGAGTTCTCACGGCCCTTCACCGTGGGCGAGTTCGTCATACCCGGCGATCTGGTGGCCGCCCGGCGGACCTTCACCCGGGCGCTGGAGCACTGTGCGGACATCGCCGCGCACCTGCCCAGTGGCGTGGACGTCGCAGCCGGGCGTGCCGAGATCACCGGTGGTCAGCGGGAGCGTCTCGCGGACGCGCGGGAGCGGTGCCGGCGTCTGGCCGAGGAGATGCACACGCACCCCTGGTGGGAGACGGTCGGCGACCGTCATGCCGCACGGGAGGCGCTGACGCACGCCGCGACCCACGACACGGCATCCTGGACTGTCCGTCCAGGCATTGGACCAGCAGTCCAAGGTGAAGTAGTCTGAGGCGTATGCCTGAGGAGCAAGTCCACGACGCCGAGCGGGACGCGATCCTCGCGGCGCTCGGCCCTGTCGTCGACGGGATCGCGGCGACGTTCGGCCCGGTGTGCGAGGTGGTGCTGCACGACTACCGGCGGCCGGAGAAGTCGGTCGTCGCCGTCGCCGGCGAGGTGACCGGGCGGGGCGTGGGCGGGGCGATGAGCGAGATCGGCATGAGGGTGCTCGCTCAGGGCGACGAGGCGGCCGACGACCTGAACTACGTCACCCGCACCGGGACCGGAAAGCTGGTCAAGTCGTCCACGATGGTGCTGCGCGACTCCACGGGAGCGGTGTTCGGCGCACTGTGCGTCAACGTGGACATCACCGCCGTGAACGAGGCCCATGCCCTGCTCGGAGCGCTGGCCGGCCTCGTCTCCGGCGCCGCCGAGCCGCCGGTCACGGCCTTCGGCAACGACATCGACTCCGTCGTGGACGCCATCCTGGACGCCCATCGGCTCGGGCGGAACGAGAGCTGGGCCGGACTCGGCCGGGCCGAGCGCCTCGATCTGTTCCGCGGGCTCGACGAACAGGGCGTGTTCGCCGTACGCCGCGCGATCGAGCAGGTCGCCGCCCGGCTCGGCATCTCCCGCGCCACCGCCTACAGCTACCTCTCCCAGGCCCGAGCCGCCACCGACCCGACCCCCGCTGGAGGACACGCGTGACGACCACCACCCCGCCGGTCACCCTCGACGCCGTCCGCGAAGCGGCCGACCGGCTCAAGGGCGTCGCCCACCGCACCCCCGTACTCCGCTCCCGGACGCTCGACGAACTCGTCGGCGCCGAGGTCCTCCTCAAGTGCGAGAACTTCCAGCGCGTCGGCGCCTTCAAGTTCCGCGGCGCCTACAACGCGGCCTCCCGGCTCGCCCCGGGACAGCTGGCCCGCGGCATCGCCGCCTACTCCTCCGGCAACCACGCCCAGGCCGTCGCCCTCGCCGCCCGCGAACTGGGCACCACCGCCGTCATCGTCATGCCCGAGGACGCCCCCCGCTCGAAGGTGGACGCGACCCTCGGTTACGGCGCCGAGATCGTGACGTACGACCGCTACACGGAGGACCGCGTCGCCGTCGGCGAGGCCCTGGCCGCCGAGCGGGGCCTCGCCCTCATCCCGCCCTACGAGCACCCGCACGTCATGGCCGGGCAGGGCACGGCAGCCCTCGAACTCCTGGAGGAGGCAGGGGAGTTGGACGCACTGATCGTGCCCGTCGGCGGCGGTGGGCTGATCGCCGGGTCCGCCACGGCCGCCAAGGCGCTGCACCCCGGCATCCGGGTGCTCGGCGTCGAACCGGAGGCCGGGGACGACACCAAGCGGTCCCTGGAGGCGGGCCGGCGCGTCAGCATCGAGGTGCCGCGCACGATCGCCGACGGGCAGGCCCTGCACACGCCCGGCGAGCTGACCTTCTCGGTGAACCGGCGGCTCGTCGACGGGATCTGCCTGGTGTCCGACGACGAGATCCGGGACGCCATGCGGTTCGCGTTCGAGCGCCTGAAGATCGTCGTCGAGCCGAGCGGAGCCACCCCGATCGCTGCCCTGCTCGCCGGGCGTGCCGGTTCGCTTCCGCGCCGGATCGGCGTCATCGTCTCCGGCGGAAACGTGGACGCGGACCGCTTCGCCCGGCTGTGCGGCCGGGCGACGGAGTCATGACCAGAACTCGTTGCCCTTGTCGATGTCCGCTACGCACTCGTCGAGGTCGGTGATCTTGTCCCCGACGATCCGGAAGACGATGGCTCCGTCCTCGTCGATCCGCTTGTCGCCGCGCTGGGCGGTGAAGTGGTGCATGGAAACCGCGTGGCCGCGGCCGTCCACGAGGACGTTGCGCAGTTCGACCTTGAACGTGCCGCCCGTCTCCTCGTAGAGCCGGCGGTAGTAGTCCAGGACCGCGTCGATTCCCTTGCAGTCGCCGGACAGCATGTGGCTTCCGGGCACATGGTGCGTGGCGTCGCCCGTCATCATCGAGCGCAGGGTGTCCATGTCGCCGCGTGAGAAGGCCTCATAGCCCGTGCGGACGAGTTGTGCGTGGGGGTGTTCAGCCACGGTGATCGCCACCTTTCTGGGTGGTACGGCGAAAGCGGCCTCGCACCATTCTCCGCTCGTTCGACCGGGTTGTCCGCTCATCGACGTTTTCTCCGCATCCCGGATGGCGGTCCCAGCTGGACCGGCGGACGATGGTGTGGTGGGCGGAGCTCGCAAGGAAGGGAGCCGTCATGCTTGAGATCAAGGCCGTCGAGAAGCCCGACGAGCGGCGCGATTTCCCGCGCGGACACCTGGAAGCCGTGCATATGACCGGGCTCGACTTCGCGGTGGGGACCTTCGAACCGGGCTGGAAGTGGTCCGAGTCCGTCGCGCCGATCGCCGGAACGGACAGCTGCCAGGTCCACCACAACGGATACTGCGTCTCCGGACGCATGCGCCTGCGCATGGACGACGGCGCCGAGCAGGAGGTCGGACCGGGCGACGTGTTCGTGGTGTCACCCGGGCACGACGCCTGGGTGGTCAGCGACGAGCCGTGCGTGGTGTACGACTTCGCGGGCCAGATGGCGACGGACTACGCGAAGTCGAAGGGCTAGCGGTCACACCGGCAGCAGGCGCGCGACGAGCGCGCCGAGCTGCCGGGCGTTGCGGCACTCGTGCATCTCCACCAACTCGGCGTACTCGGGTGCGGCGGAGTCGCCCGTGCCCCACTGGGCGTGCGGCTCGGGGTTCAACCAGTAGACGCGGCGGGCCCGTTCGGCCACCTGCCGTACCGACGTCAGGTTCGGGTCGCTCATGTTCGTACGGGCGTCGCCGAGGACGAACACCGTGGTACGCGGACCCACCGCGTCGCCGTACCGCTCCGCGAACTCGCCCAGTGCGACGCCGTAGTCGCTGCTGCCGTGCCAGCCCGTGAGCGTCGCCTCCGCCCGGATACGGGCGCCCAGCCCCTCCGGGTCGGCCGCTCCGTGGTCGAGGAGCCGGGTCACCTCGTCGAGCCGGTTGACGAAGGCGAACACCCGCACCTTGCTGAACTGGTCGTGCAGCGCCTGGACCAGCAGCATCGTGAAGTCCGAGAACCCGGACACCGACCCCGACACATCGCACAGCAGCACCAGTTCGGGCCGCATGGGCCGGCGCCTGCGCAGCACCGGCTTCATCGGCACCCCGCCCGTGGACAGGGAACCGCGCAGGGTGCGCCGCAGATCGATGCTGCCGCGGGAGGCACGGCGCCGACGGGCCGCGAGCCGGGTGGCGAGCTTACGGGCGAGCGGCTGAACGGTTCTGCGCAACTCGGCGAGCTGGAGTTTCCCGGCGTAGAGGAAGTCGACCCGGTCGGGCGTCGTGGCCACCGCGCGCCGCGCGAGCTCGTCCCGGTCGCGCTGCTCGGCGATCCGGCGCCGCGCCTCCACGGCCACCTGCCTGCGGAACGTCTCGATCCGCCGCCGGATCTCGTCGTCGAGCAGCCGGTCGGCGAACCCGGAACTGCCGTTCCGCGCCCGGACGTTCTCGCGGACGCGGGCGAGCAGGGTCTGCGGGCGGAGCCGGTCGAGCGTCTGGTGCGACGACCAGCCCTCCGACCCCGGCGACGTACCGTATCCGCCGAAGCCGTCGACCGCCTCCGCCGCCAGCTGCCCCATCATGACGACGTCGCCCGCGGCGAGCGCGGCGGAGAGCCGTTCCCGCAGATCCTCCCGGTCGGCGGGCTCCGTCTCCGGCCCGCCGACGCCCCGCGGGAAGTACAGGTCGAAGACCGGGTCGAACACCTGACGCTGCACCGTGCCGTGCAGCAGTGTCGCGGCCAGCCCCTCCCGCAGCAGCTCTCGGTCCGCGAGGCCCAGTGCAGCCACCGCCTGTGCCGCGTCCACGGTCTCGCCGGTACCGATCCGCATGCCGTGCGCCCGCAGCGCCCCGACGAGAGAGGTGAGGCGCTCCGCCACTCCGGGGGCGGTCACACGGCGTCCACGTCGAGCTTGGCGGCCGCCTTGAGGACGTCGTCCTGGTGCTTGAGGAGAACGCCCAGAGTGTCGCGTACGACCGTCTCGCCGAGGGTGTCGGCGCCGAGCGCGAGGAGCGTGCGCGCCCAGTCGATCGTCTCGGCGACCGAGGGCACCTTGCGCAGGTCCATCGCGCGCATCGCGCCGACCACCCGCACCACCGAGCCGGCCAGCGCCTCGTCCAGGCCGGGCACCTTCAGCCGTACGATCCGACGCTCCAGTTCCTCCTCGGGGAAGCCGATGTGGAGGAACAGACAGCGGCGGCGCAGCGCCTCGGACAGCTCGCGGCTCGCGTTCGAGGTGAGGACGACGAAGGGGCGGCGGGTCGCGGTGATCGTGCCCAGCTCGGGAACCGTGACCTGGAAGTCGCTCAGTACTTCCAGGAGCAGGCCCTCCACCTCGACGTCCGCCTTGTCGGTCTCGTCGATCAGCAGCACCTTGGGGTCGTCACCGCGGATGGCGGTGAGCAGGGGCCGCGTGAGCAGGAACTCCTCGCTGAAGATGTCCGTGCGCGTCTCGTCCCAGGTCTCGTCGCGGCCCGCGCTGATGCGCAGCAGCTGCTTGGCGTGGTTCCACTCGTACAGTGCCCGGGACTCGTCGACGCCCTCGTAGCACTGCAGCCGGACCAGCCGCGCGTCCGCCACCTCGGCGACGGCCTTGGCGAGCTCCGTCTTGCCGACCCCCGCGGGGCCCTCCACCAGCAGCGGCTTGCCCAGGCGGTCGGCGAGGAAGACGGTGGTGGCGACCGCGGGCGAGGCGAGATAGCCGGTGGCGGCCAGACGCGCGGAGACGTCGTCGACGGATGTGAACAGCAACGGGGCCTCCAGCTCGGCACGGATCGGACCGCTCGACACGGATCGGATCCACTATCTAAGCGCTTGTTCACCCGTCCTGTCACGCGAAACCATCCAGGCGGGGCGCAGAACCCGGCCCCGTCCGGGTCACCACGACGCGCCGACCCTGCGCCCGGCCGGCGCAATGGACCGGTGACCGCGCCCCCGGACGACTGCCTCGCCGTTCCGCGCAATGGCCGGCTCGGGCGGCGTGGAGCATCAGCACACCCCGGATGCCGGCCATGCCGCTGTGGCCCCGCTGCTGCCGGCCGTGCTCCTCCTGGACCCGGAGCCCCGCGGTCAGGGAGAGGGAAGTCCGTTGTCAGTGGCGCCTTGTACGTTTCGGTCATGGGGATCTATCTGGTCAGTGTCGATGCGCAGGAATGGTTCGACGACGACGAGGATGAGGGCGGCCGAGGCGCCGTCGCCGCCGCGCTCGACGCGGAGTTGGGACGGCGCGGGCTGCCGCCGTACACCTCGGTGCCCGAGGGGGCGGACTTCGTGCGCGGCTCGGGGATGTCGTTCGAGGAGAAGCTGGTGCCTCCCATGGACGGGTTCAGCGCCCTGTGCCGGGCACACCTGTCACGGGCGGAAGAGGAGGTGCTCTGCGGCTGGACGCTGCTGGTGCCCCTCTCCCTCGACGAGGAGATCTGGCTGCCCGTCGACTCCGCCTACACGGACGAGACGATGGTCGCCGGTGCTCCCCAGGTGCTCCGCCTCGCGGAGCGGCTGGCGACGGCAGTCGAACTTCCGGTGGACGAGATACCGGCGACCAACGACAACCTGGACCTGACCATGTGGTTCCTGGACGGCCCGGCGAAGGACCTGGCCGCCACCCGGCCGGGACCCTGGAGCGACGACCTGGACACCGCCTTCTACGTGGCGGTGTATCTGCGGGCCGCCCAGCACTCGCTGCGCCGCGGCTGCCCGATCGAGTACTGCTGACCGGGACCTCGCAGTTGGCGTGCAGGCAGACCGTCGGTCAGGAGAGAACGAGGCCTCTGGTGCGCCACCGGCCTCGTGTCCTGGTGCGACGAGCGGTGGGTCCTCGGAATCCTGGGCCGCAACTCGACGACCAAGCCGGCAGCAGACTCAGCGCCTTCTGCCGCACCGGCTCGACTCCGGCGATGTCCTCGCCGTTCACGAGGATCCGCCCCGAGGCCGGCTCGATCAGCTGGTTGACCATCATCATGGTCGTCGTCCTGCCGCAGCGGGAGGGGCCCGCCGGCGTGACGAGCTCGCCCTGCGGACCCCTCGAAGCCCAGGTCGTCCACCGCCGTCGTACCGCCCCGGATACCCCTTGGTGACCTGCTCGAACCGGATCATGCCCTCACGCCGACGGCGCGGCCGGTGCTCCGACCGTCAGCGGGCCCCGGCGGTGGGTGAGCGGCCGGCCGGGCTTCCGGCAGGGACGGGCCGCTGACTCACCCGCTCACCAGCACCACCTCCAGGGTGCGCGGCCCGTGCACCCCTTCGACCCGGTCCAGCTCGATGTCGCTGGTCGCCGACGGGCCGGAGATCCACGTCAACGGGCGGACCGGGTCGAGGCGTTCGAGAGCCTGGGGCACGGACGACACGACCTGCTCGGGGACCCGTACGACACAGATGTGGTGGTCGGGGACGAGGGTGATGCGACGGCGGCCCTGGTCGGGGCCCCCGTCGAGGACGATGGTGCCCGTCTCGGCCACGGCCACCGCACACCCGGTGACCACGCTCTCGACCTGGTCCAGCTCATGCGGGGTGCTCTCGGCACGATCCGGAACCCGCTCGGCGTCCGTCCCCCCGAGCCACTCCTCGTTCGGTCCGGCCGGCACCAGCACCGTCTTCGAGCCCCGCTCGGCGAGCAACCGGCCGATCACCGCCGCCAGTTCGGCCGCCGTGCAGCGATGCACGATCGCCCGGTAGTCCGCCAGGTTCTCGGCCAGCAGATCCACCGTCTGCGCGACACTCCGCTCCCCGTGCTCACGCACATAGTCGCGCGAAACAGCCTGCTCGTACGGCGTGTCGTCCTGCGGTACGTCCGCGAGCGCGCGCCGTACCCGGCCCAGGATCCGTTCCCTGCTGCTCACTTCGCGCCTCCCTTGCCACCCTGCGTGCGCTGCCACCAGTCGCGGAACGGTTCCGCCGGCACCGGCGGAAGATCCCGGCTGCCGCTCCACGCCTTGCCCGGCCCGGGCAGTGTGCGCGGATGAAGGCGGCGCGTGCGGGAAGCCAGCCGCTGACCCGTGCGCAGGGCCCCCGGACGGGTGAACGCCCAGCGGGCCGCGCGCATCGCCGCCCGCTCGGCCGCATGTCCCTTCGCGGGCTGCAGCACCACCTTGTTGCCCTCGCGGGTCACCGGCCCGCCCTCCACGACACGCTCCCGCAGATGAACCAGGACCTCCGGGATGTCGATGGCGACCGGGCACACCTCGTAGCAGGCGCCGCACAGCGACGACGCGTACGGCAGCGAGGCGTCGATCTCGCTTGCGGTGCCCCGCAGTTGAGGGCTGAGGATCGCGCCGATCGGGCCCGGGTAGACCGAACCGTAGGCGTGCCCGCCGGCCCGCTCGTACACCGGGCAGACGTTCAGACAGGCCGAGCAGCGGATACAGCGCAGCGCCTGGCGGCCGACCTCGTCGGCGAGGGTGTCGGTGCGGCCGTTGTCGAGCAGCACCAGGTGGAAGGTGCGCGGTCCGTCGCCGTCCGTGGTGCCGGTCCACGTCGAGGTGTAGGGGTTCATGCGCTCGGCGGTGGAGGAGCGGGGCAGGGTCTGCAGGAACACCTCCAGGTCCCGCCAGGCCGGCACGATCTTCTCGATGCCGACGACCGAGATCAGCGTCTCGGGCAGGGTCAGACACATCCGCCCGTTGCCCTCGGACTCGACGACCACCAGGGTGCCGGTCTCGGCGACCATGAAGTTGGCGCCGGAGATCCCGACCTTGGCGCGCAGGAACTTCTCCCGCAGGTGCAGCCGGGCCGCCTCGGCGAGCTCGGCGGGCGTGTCGGTCAGGCCGTCGGGGGCCGGGCGGCCCCACTCACTCATCTCATGCTCGAAGATGTCCCGGATCTCGCCGCGGTTGCGGTGGATCGCCGGGACCAGGATGTGCGAGGGCCGGTCCTTGCCCAACTGCACGATCAGTTCGGCGAGATCCGTCTCGTAGGCACGGATGCCCTCGGCTTCGAGCGCTTCGTTGAGGCCGATCTCCTGCGTGGCCATCGACTTGACCTTGACGACCTCCGACTCGCCGGTCGCCTTCACCAGGCCGGCCACGATCCGGTTGGCCTCGTCGGCGTCGGAGGCCCAGTGCACGATGCCGCCGGCGGCCGTGACCGACGCCTCCAGCTGCTCCAGGTACCGGTCCAGATGGCGCAGCGTATGGTCCTTGATCCGCTTGCCCGCCTCCCGCAGCGCCGCCCAGTCGGTCAGCTCCGCCACGGCCGTCGCCCGCTTGGCGCGGATGGTGTGCGTCGCGTGCCGCAGATTGCCGCGCAGCGTCGGATTGTTGACCGCCTCGTGCGCGGCCTTGGGAAAGGCCGGCATCCCCACGAACGTCCCGCTCATACGGCCGGCTCCTCCTCCGTGCTCGCCAGGATCTCCGCGATGTGCACCGGCCGCATTCCGCTGCTGAGCCGCGTCATCGTCCCGCCGATGTGCATCAGACAGGAGTTGTCGGCCGCGCACAGCACCTCCGCGCCGGTCGACTCGGCGTTGCGCACCTTGTCCGCGCCCATCGCCGCCGAGACGTCGGCGTTCTTCAGGGCGAAAGTGCCGCCGAAGCCACAACACTCCTCGGCACCCGGCAGCTCGACCAGCTCCAGGCCCTTCACCGCCTGGAGCAGCCGGCGCGGGCGGTCGCCGAGCCCCAGGCCGCGCAGCCCGTGACAGGTCGGGTGGTAGGTCACCTGGTGCGGGTAGTACGCGCCGACGTCCGTCACCCCGAGCACGTCCACCAGGAACTCGGTGAGCTCGTACGTCTTCGGGACGACAGGAGCCAATGTCGCCGCGAGCGAGTCCCCGCGCCCCTCGGCCCGCGCCCGCTCACCCATCCGCGGATAAAGCTCCCGCACCATCGCCCCGCAGGACCCGGACGGCGTCACGATCGCCTCGTACTCCCCGAAAACATCGGAGAAATGTCGGGCCAGCGGCTCCGCCTCATGTCGATACCCAGTGTTGTAGTGCGCCTGCCCGCAGCAGGTCTGTGCCATCGGGAAATCGACCTCGACACCCAGCCTGGTCAGCAGTTTTACCACGGCGCGCCCGGTCTCCGGATAGAGCGTGTCGTTGACACAGGTCAGGAACAGGGCGACACGCATCGCAGCTCCTCGTGATCGGTCATCGGATGAGTGAAGCGTAGCCGGGGGACGGCGCGTGGGGGAGACCCCCCTCACCTTCCGGTGAGCCGGGCCTGCGCCTCACGCCACCGGGCGGTGTCGCCCCGCGGCTCGTAGCGGGTGAGCGGCTGGGTGCGCGTGAGCAGGTGCCGTCCGCTCGCGAGGTCGCCCACCAGTCCGTGCGCCCGGGCCTGGACCAGCACGTTCCCCAGCGCCGCCGCCTCCGTCGGACCGGCCACCACGGGCAGTCCGCACGCGTCGGCGGTCAGCTGGCACAGCAGCGCGTTGCGGGTACCGCCGCCGACGACATGCACGACGTCCACCGGATGCCCGGCCAGCCGCTGGGCGTCCTCGATCGCCCGGCGGTGGGCCAGGGCGAGCGAGTCGAGAATGCAGCGCGTGATCTCCGCGGGGGATGCGGGCACCGGCTGCCCCGAGGCGCGGCACGCCTCGGCGATCCGTTCCGGCATCCGCCCCGGCGCCAGGAACGCCGCATCCCCCGCATCCACCACCGACCGCAGGGCCGGCGCGTTGGCGGCCTCCAGCAGCAGCGAGCCCAACTCCGGCTCGCCCCAGGCCCGTACGCACTCCTGGAGCAGCCACAACCCCATGATGTTGCGCAGATACCGGACCGAGCCGTCCAGCCCCAGCTCGTTGGTGAAGTTCGCGGCCCGGCTCTCCTCGGTCAGCACGGGCGCGTCCAGCTCCAGACCGGCCAGTGACCAGGTACCGGTGCAGATGTACGCGAACCGCTCACCGTCGGCCGGTACGGCGGCCACCGCGGACGCCGTGTCGTGCGAGCCGACCGCCGTCACCGGCACCGGCCCCCTCAGCCCGGTCTCCTCCAGCACCTCCGGCCGCAGCACACCCGCCGGATCCCCGGGCTGCCGCAGCGGCGCGAACAGGCCCAGGTCGACGCCCAGCCGGGAGGCGACCTCGTGCGACCACCCCCGGGTGCGGGGATCGATCAGCTGCGTCGTCGAGGCGTTGGTGAGCTCGGTGCCCTGCTCACCCGTGAGCCAGTAGGACATCAGGTCCGGGATGAGCAACAACCGCTCGGCATGGCCCAGTTGGGCCGTCCCCCGCGCCGCCACCAACTGGTACAGCGTGTTGAAGGGCGCGTACTGCAAGCCGGTCGCCGCGTACAGCTGCTCGGCGGGCACGGTCGCCCACACCTTCTCCGCGACGCCCTCCGTGCGGGCGTCCCGGTAGTGCACCGGATTGCCCAGCAGCGCCCCGTCGGCGTCCAGCAGCCCGTAGTCCACGGCCCAGCTGTCGATGCCGACGGAATCGACCTGCCCCGCCGCCTTCAGTCCGTCCAGGACACCCCCGTACAGGGAGAGGATGTCCCACCGCAGTCCCTCGGGCACCCGTACGGGCCGGTTGGGGAAGCGGTGCGCCTCGGTCAGCTCCAGGCTGTCGGGGCCGACGCGGCCGACCATGACGCGCCCGCTGGACGCGCCGAGGTCGACCGCGGCGTACGACTTCACGAGCGCGCTCACCGCAGGAAGGCGGCCGCGACGCCGGCGTCGACCGGGACATGCAGCCCCGTGGTGTGGGTCAGCTCGCCCCCGGTCAGTGCGAACACGGCGTTCGCGACATGCTCCGGCAGCACCTCCCGCTTGAGGATGGTCCGCTGGGCGTAGAACTCGCCCAGCTTCTCCTCCGGCACCCCGTACACGGCGGCCCGCTGTGCACCCCAACCGCCCGCGAAGATCCCGGAGCCGCGTACGACACCGTCGGGGTTGACGCCGTTGACCCGGATGCCGTGCTCGCCCAACTCGGCGGCCAGCAGCCGTACTTGATGAGCCTGGTCGGCCTTGGTCGCCGAGTAGGCGATGTTGTTGGGCCCGGCGAAGACGGCGTTCTTGGAGGCGATGTAGACGATGTCGCCGCCCAACTCCTGCGCGATCATCACTCGGGCCGCCTCCCTCGAAACCAGGAAGGAACCACGGGCCATGATGTCGTGCTGCAGATCCCAGTCCCTGGCCGAAGTCTCCAGCAGTGGCTTGGAGATGGAGATCCCGGCGTTGTTGACCACCAGATCGACCCCGCCGAAGGCGAGAACGGCCGCCTTGAAGGCCGCGGCGATCTGCTCCTCGTCCGTCACGTCCACGGCAACGGAGACGGCCTTGTCCGGACCACCCAGCTCCTCGGCGACGGCTGCCGCGTTGTCCGCATTGAGATCGGCGACGACGACACAGGCCCCCTCCCCGACCAGCCGCTCCGCGATGGCCTTGCCGATCCCGCTGCCCGCGCCCGTGACGAGCGCGACCCGCGTGGCGAGCGGCTTCGGCTTCGGCATCCGCTGAAGCTTGGCCTCCTCCAGCGCCCAGTACTCGATCCGGAACTTCTCCGACTCCTCGATCGGCGCATACGTCGATACGGCCTCGGCGCCGCGCATCACGTTGATGGCGTTGACGTAGAACTCGCCGGCCACCCGCGCGGTCTGCTTGTCCTTGCCGAAGCTGAACATGCCCACCCCCGGTACCAGCACGATCGCCGGGTCGGCGCCGCGCATGGCGGGGGAGTCGGGCAGAGCGTGCCGCTGGTAGTAGGCGGCGTACTCCTCGCGGTACTCGCCGTGCAGCTCCTTCAGCCGCGCGATCGCCTCCTCAAGGGGAGCGGCCGGCGGCAGATCGAGCACCAGCGGCCGGACCTTCGTCCGCAGGAAGTGGTCGGGGCAGGATGTCCCGAGCGCGGCGAGCCGCGGATGCTCGGCACGCGCCAGGAACTCCAGCACGACGTCGGAGTCGTTGAAGTGCCCGACCTGCGGCTTGTCCTGAGAGGCGACGGCCCGCACATACGGCGCCAAGGCCGCCGCACGCTCCCGACGCTCGGCCTCGGGCAGCGCCTCGTGGCCCTCGACCACCGGCCCGAAGGGCTCCGGCTTCCCCCGCTCGGCCAGGAACGCCTCGGCGGTCCGGATGATGTGCAGCGAGTTCCGCTCGCACTCCTCGGACGTGGCACCCCAGGCAGTGATGCCATGGCCCCCCAGTACACACCCGATGGCCTGCGGATTGGCCTCCTTGACCGCCGCGATGTCCAGCCCCAACTGGAATCCGGGCCGCCGCCACGGCACCCACACCACCGTGTCGCCGAAGCACTCGGCTGTCAGCTTCTCCCCGTCGGCGGCGCAGGCGAGCGCGATCCCGGAGTCGGGGTGCAGGTGGTCGACATGCGCGGCGTCGACCAGCCCGTGCATCGCGGTGTCGATGGAGGGGGCGGCACCTCCCTTGCCGTGCAGGCAGTAGTCGAACGCGGCGACCATCTCGTCCTCGCGCTCGACACCCGGATAGACCCCTTGCAGGGCCCGCAACCGGTCCAGCCGCAACGCGGCGAGCCCGGCCTCGGTGAGCGTGCCGAGGTCACCACCGGACCCCTTGACCCACATCAACTCGACGTCATCGCCGGTCACGGGGTCGGTGTCGGTGCCCTTCGCCGAGGCGTTACCGCCGGCGTAGTTGGTGTTGCGGGGGTCGCGGCCGAGCCGATGGGACCGGGCCAGGAGGGCGGCGGCTTCGGGGTGGGGTGCCATGAGCGGGTCTCTTCCTTGTGTCGTCGGAACGTTGCGGGTGTACGAGGGGCGGGCAGGCGGCGCAGCCCTACGCGCCCCAGCCGGCTTGGGTGCCGCCGACACGCTCGGCGGTGATGTGCTGCTGCCAACCGGAGCGGCGGTAGGCGGCGATCGGGTCGGGGTCGAGCCCCATCTCCTCGCGGACTTCGGCGAGCAGCGGGCGTACGTCGGTGTTGTACGCATCCATCAGCACGGCATTGGCTTCCAGCACATCCCCCTCACGCTGAGCCACCGCAAGCGCCTCCCGGTCCACGAGGAGTGCCTTCGCCGTGGCTTCCTGGACGTTCATGACGGAGCGGATGATGGCGGGGATCTTGGCTTCGATGTTGTGGCACTGGTCGAGCATGAAGGCGATGTCGGAGGTGTAGCCGCCGCCGCGGACGACTTCGTACATGATGCGGAAGAGCTGGAAGGGGTCGGCGGCGCCGACCATGAGGTCGTCGTCGGCGTAGAAGCGGGAGTTGAAGTCGAAGCCGCCGAGTTTGTTCTCCCGCAGCAGGGTGGCGACGATGAACTCGATGTTGGTGCCGGGTGCGTGGTGTCCGGTGTCGACGACGACCTGTGCCTTCTCGCCGAGCTTGAGGCAGTGGGCGTAGGCGGTGCCCCAGTCGGGAACATCCGTCGCGTAGAACGCCGGCTCGAAGAACTTGTACTCCAGCAGCATCCGCTGCCCGTCCCCGAGCCGCTGGTAGACCTCGGCCAGGCCTTCGGCGAGCCGGTCCTGCCGCCCCCGGAGGTCGTCCTGCCCGGGGTAGTTGGTGCCGTCGGCGAACCACAGTTTCAGGTCCCGGGAGCCGGTGGCGTCCATGATGTCGACGCACTCCAGCAGATGGTCCAGCGCCTTTCGCCGTACCCCCGCGTCCGGGTGGCAGATGCTGCCCAGCTTGTAGTCGTCGTCCTGGAACGTGTTGGAGTTGATCGCGCCCAGCTTCACGCCGTGGTCCTGGGCGTACTTCGCCAGGGCGCTGTAGTCGTCCACCCTGTCCCAGGGAATGTGCAGCGCGACGGTCGGCGCCACGCCGGTGAACGCGTGCACCTGCGCCGCGTCCGCCAGCTTCTCCTGCGGGTCGCGCGGCACGCCCTGCTGGGCGAACACCTTGAAGCGCGTACCGGAGTTGCCGTACGCCCATGACGGTGTCTCGATCTTCTGCGCCGCGAGTGCTGCCTTCACGGCGGACTGGTCTGGCATGACCACCTCTGAACACTGTTTGAATCGTTTCAGGGAACCTAGTCCCACTGGTGGGACGCCGTCAAGACGTCAGGGTGCTCACCCTGGGGCGTTCATGAAAGTGCGGGGATTCGTTGCCGGAACCCTTGACGAGCCGCCGTCGTGGGATCACGATGCCGTGAAACGTTTCACGGCTCCTTTCAGGGTTGGTTACACGTGTCACAACCCCATGGCGCAACCGGCCCTCCGTCCCCGAACTCCCCCTCCGAAAGGCCGCCTCGATGAGCAACGACGCCATCTCCAGCAGGCCCGCCAAACCCCGGGTGACCCGCTCCCAGTGGCGCCTCGCCGTCCTCTCCGGCATGGCTTCCTACCTGGACTCGGGCATCATCGTTTCCTCCGGCCTGTCACTGGGCCTGTGGCAGAGCCGCTTCCATCTGTCCTCGTGGGGCCTCGGCGCGCTGAGCGCGGCGCTGACCTTCTCCATCGCCGCCGGCTCGCTGGTCGGCGGCCGCCTCGCCGACCGCTTCGGCCGGAGGCGCGTGTACGGGATCGACATCGTCGTCTACGCCGTCGGCGCCGCCCTGCTGGTCTTCGCGCCCACCACCACATTCCTCTTCGCCGGCATGATCATCGGCGGGCTCGCGGCCGGAGCCGACCTGCCGACCTCGCTCGCCATGGTCTCCGAGCACTCCCCACGCTCGGTACGCGGCCGACTGATCGGCGCGACACAGACCATGTGGGTCGTCGGCATCACGGCCGCGATCGTCATCGGCTTCGGCACTTCCACGCTCGGCTACCTCTCCGCTCAGCTCCTCTTCGCCCACCTCGCCGTCGTGGCCCTGGTCGGCTGGGTGCTGCGCAACCGCATGCGGCTGTCTCCCGTGCCGGAGGAGGGCGAGCACGGCGGCGGTCGCGAGGGCGTCGACGCACGGGCGCTACGCCGCCTCGGCGCGAAGCCCGTCCTCGTCCCGCTCCTGGCGACGGGCGGCTTCTACCTCGCCTGGAACCTCGCCGCCAACACCATGGGCCAGTACGGCACGTACTTCCTGACCACGGTCAGCGGTGCCTCCCAGACCCTCGCCACGGGCATGAGCCTGGCCGGCCTCCCGATCGGACTGGTCTGCTCGCTCGCCTTCGTCCGGCTGGCCGACACCCCCTGGCGCGACCGGCTGTTCTACGTCTGCGCGGCGCTCCAGGTGCTTGCCTTCGCCGTGGCAGCGGCGACCGGTGGTGCCGTGATCGCGGCGATGGTGTTCTTCCTGCTCCTTTACAACGTCGTCAACCAGTTCGCCGGCGAGGCCAATTACAAGATCTGGTCCCAGGAGGCATTCCCCGAGGAACTGCGCGCCACCACCCAGGGACTGACCTACGGGCTCAGCCGCGCCCTGTGCGGTCTCGCCGGGCTGGTCACCCCGACCCTGATGGCGGCCAGCGGTTCGGCCGTCCTGTGGATCACAACGGGGTGTGTGGCCGTGTCCGGTCTGATCGGAGTGTGGGTCGTCCGCAGCATTGCTCCGCAGGGGCGGGGCGCGTCGGCAGGGACCACATCCGCCGTCCGTGCGAAGGAAGCGATCTGATGCGAGTCACCGCACCCGTCCCGGAACACCACCGAGAGCCGCTCGGCATCGGCGAGTCCCGCCCCCGCCTGAGCTGGCGCACCGAGACGGACACACCGGACTGGACACAGAAGGCGTACCGGCTCGAGATCACCGGCGCCGACGGCACCGTCCTCACCGACTCCGGGCGCGTCGAGAGCGCCGACTCGGTGCTGGTGGCCTGGCCGGGCGAGGCGCTCGGCTCCCGCAGCCGGATCGGGGTGCGCGTCCGGGTGTGGGGCGAGGACGGCGAGCCGTCCCCCTGGTCGCCGCTCACCTGGGCGGAAACGGGACTGCTCGCCCGTATCGACTGGACCGCCCGGCCCGTCACGCCCGACCGCGAAACTGCCGACGTCCCGCTTCCGGTGGCGCTGCTGCACCGCACCTTCACCCTCGACAAGGCGGTCACGTCGGCCCGCCTGTACCTCACCGCGTACGGCGTGTACGAGGCCGAGATCAACGGCCACCGCGTCGGCGACCACGTCCTCGCCCCCGGCTGGACCTCGTACCGCCATCGGCTGCGCTACCAGACCTTCGACATCACCGACCTGCTGCGCGAGGGCGACAACGCGATCGGCGCGCTCCTCGGCGAGGGCTGGTACACGGGCCGACTCGGCTTCCACGGCGGCCGGCGCCATCTCTACGGCGACCGCCGCGCGCTCCTCGCCCAGCTGGAGGTCACCCACCCCGACGGCACCGTCACCACCGTCGGCACCGACGAGTCATGGCGCGCCACGGCAGGCCCGATCCTGCGCTCCGAGCTCTACGACGGCGAGGCGTACGACGCGCGTCTGGCCCGCCCCGGCTGGTCCGAACCGGGCCACGACACCTCGGACTGGTCACCCGTCACGGAACTCCCGCTCCCCGAGGCCGAGTTGGTGGCCCCGACCGGCCCGCCCGTGCGCCGCACGCAGACCCTCACCCCCGTCGACGTCCTCACCACACCCTCCGGCAGGACGGTTCTCGACTTCGGGCAGAACCTGGTCGGGCGCCTGCGCATCCGTGTGTCGGGCCAGGCCGGACACACCGTCACCCTGCGGCACGCGGAGGTACTGGAGCACGGCGAACTCGGCGTACGGCCCCTGCGTCTAGCCGCCGCCACCGACACGTACACCCTCTGCGGCGTGGGCGAGGAGACGTACGAGCCCCGCTTCACCTTCCACGGCTTCCGCTACGCCGAAATCGGGAACTGGCCCGGCGAGTTGGACCCGGCCGCAGTCGAAGCGGTCGTCCTGCACACGGACATGACCCGCACGGGATGGTTCGAGTCCTCGCACGAGCTGGTGAACCGCCTGCACGAGAACGTCGTCTGGGGCATGCGCGGCAACTTCCTCGACATCCCCACCGACTGCCCCCAGCGCGACGAACGCCTCGGCTGGACCGGAGACATCCAGGTCTTCGCCCCCACCGCCTCCTTCCTCTACGACTGTTCGGGCATGCTGGGCGGCTGGCTGCGCGACCTCGCGGCCGAACAACTCGCCCGCGCGGACGGCACGCCCCTGCTGGTCGTGCCCGACGTCCTGCCCTCAGGCTTCGGCGGCACCCCGCACGCGGTGTGGGCGGACGTCGCCGTGCTGCTGCCGTGGACGCTGTACCGCCGATTCGGCGACCTGGAGGTGCTGCGCACCCAGTACCCGAGCATGCGTGCCTGGGTGGAGACCGCCGCCCGCCTCACCGAGGAGGGCGGGGGCCTGTGGCGGCAGGACTTCCAACTGGGTGACTGGCTCGACCCGGCCGCCCCGCCGGACGCTCCCGGAGACGCCCGTACGGACGGCGATCTCGTCGCCAACGCGTACGTCGCCCGCTCGGCCGACGTCCTCGCCGAGACGGCACGGCTGCTGGGGGAGAAGGACCACGCCGCACGGTACGAGGAACTCGCGCGGTCGGTGCGGGTGGCGTTCGCCGAGGAGTTCCTCACCCCGGGCGGGCGGACGTCGAGCGACGCGCAGACCGCGTACGCGCTCGCTCTGTGCTTCGCGCTGCTGCCGACGGAACGTCAACGACGGGGCGCCGCGGAGCGGTTGGCCCACATCGTGCGCAAGGCGGGTTTCCGCATCGCCACCGGATTCGCCGGTACACCACTGGTCTGCGACGCCCTGTGCGCGGGCGGGGAAGCGCAACTGGCGTACCGGATGCTCCTGGAGAAGGGCTGCCCGTCCTGGCTGTACCCCGTGAGCATGGGGGCGACGACCGTGTGGGAACGCTGGGACTCGATGCTGCCCGACGGGAGCATCAACCCGGGCGAGATGACCTCCTTCAACCACTACGCCCTCGGTGCCGTCGCCGACTGGCTGCACCGCACGGTCGCCGGCCTCGAAGCCGCCGAACCGGGCTGGCGCCGGCTGCGCATCGCGCCCGTTCCAGGCGGGGACCTCACCTTCGCGAAGGCCGCACACGACACGCCGTACGGCCGTGCCGAGGCGGGCTGGCGGATCGAGGACGGCACGCTCGTGGTGGAGGCGCTCGTCCCGCCGAACACCCGAGCCGAGGTCGAACTCCCCGGTGACGACGAGCCGTTCGAGGTCGGCTCGGGTCGCCGTACCTTCCGGCGGCCGTACACCGCACCCGCGTGGCCGCCGGCCGCGGTCCGGAATCCGTTCGACGGCCCGGAGTGACCGCGGGGGAGGCGCTCAGGCCAGGACGGCCGGCCTGAGTACCTCCTCGCACCACTGGCGGAACGTGGTCGGGCCGGGCGAGGCGACGCGGTGGTCCTCGTCGTAGGCGTCCTTGATCTGGGCCAGGGCCATGTCGACCAGGCCCTGCGCCCATGCCTCGCTCGCGCCGTGCTCCAGCATCGTCGCCCGGTAGGTGTCGACGGGCAGCTGCTGATACCGGACGGGACGCCCCAGCACCTCGGAGAGGACCTGTGCCATGCCGTCGAAGGAGAGGGCGTCGGGGCTGACCACGGGTACCCCCTCCTGACCGCTCCACGACCGGTCGAGCAGGAGTTCCGTGGCCTTGGCCGCGATGTCCCGGGTCGCGACGGACGCGACGACGCGGTCGCCGGGCTGCGGCCAGTAGAACGCGCCCTGGTCCCTGATCGCGGCCACCTGCCACAGCAGGTTCTCCATGAAGGCCGGCGGCTGCAGCGCCCGGTAGTGCACACCGGTGTCCATGATCATCCGGTCCTTGGCCAGCGACGCCGACAGCTGCCCGGCGTTCTTCTCGATTCCGCGGCCCATGGTCGACACGGCGACGACCCGCTCGACGCCCCGGGCGGCGATGGCCTGGCAGGCTGATCGCGTGTAGTCGACGTAGTGGCCTTCGACGTTCTCCGCTCGCGGGTCCGGCGGCACCACCCAGAACACGGCGTCCGCGCCCGCGAAGGCATCCATGACCACATCGAGGTGGCGGTGCGACCCCTGGACGACCTCGACACGGTCCCGCACATGTGCGGGAAGCCGGGCGGGATCGCGGACGATCACGCGGACCGGCTCCTCGCCGTCGAGGAGACCGTCGACGAGCTGTCGGCCGATCTGACCGGTGGGAGTGGTGATGACAAGCATGAAGAAGCTCCAAGGGGGCTCGCTGGAAAGGCGGTTGACATCCTTCGGCCGCTGGATGGACCAGTTGGACGGGCCGGCTGGACGGGCCGGGGAACCGCATGCCTCGATCCTGCGCTGCGCCCCTGCGAGACGGAAGGACCGAAGGGATCCCGCTTGTTACCCTCTGGGTCATACCGAACGGAGGTGCCGGATCGTGGAATCCCGATCACTGCGCTACTTCGTCGCCGTGGCCGAAGAACTCAACTTCGCCCGCGCCGCCGAACGGCTGGGCATCTCCGCCCCGCCCCTCTCCCGCGCCATCCGCAAACTCGAGGCCGAGCTGGGCGTCACCCTCTTCGAGCGCACCACTCACAGCGTCGAGCTGACCCCCGCCGGAGCGGTCCTGCTCGGGGAGGCCCGGATCGCCCTCGACGCCCTGCAGGCCGCCGGGCGACGGGCCCAGCGCGCGGCTGCCCGGGAGGCGAAACTGGTCCTGGCCATCAAGGCCGACGGCGACGGGGGCCTGCTGGAACCCATCCTGGCCCGCTACGCGACCGAGCCCGCCGCCCTGCCCGTCACGATCCGTCTGTCCGGCTGGGGTGACCAGGCCCGTCTGCTGCGCCGGGGCGAGGCCGACGCCGCCCTGATCTACGAACCCTTCGACCACACGGGCCTGGACACCGAAACGGTCACCGTCGAACGCCGGCTGGCCGCTCTCCCGGCCACCCACCCGCTGGCGGCCCGCGACCACCTCACCCTCGCCGACCTGGCCATCCCGGGGGTCGAGTCCGGCCGCCTCGACGGCCTGGCCCGCTACCTGGACATGATCGTCGAACGCCATGGCATCGCCGACCTGCCCCAACTGCTCACGCTCGTCGAACTGGGCGAGATCGTGACCCTGCTGCCCGCATCCGTCACCGCCCGGTACCCGCGCCCGGGCGTCGCCTACCGCGAGATCCAGGACGCCCCACCGGCCACCCTGTCGATCGTCTGGCCCCAGCAGTCCTGCTCGACGGCCACCGCCGCACTGGTCCGGGCGGCGGCGTCGGTGGTCCCCGCCGTCGAGGCGTTCGCATGAAGTACCTGGTCCTGATGTACGCCGACCCCGCGGCGACCGAAGCGATGACCGCCGCCGAACGCGCGGAGGTCTTCCGCAGGCACGAAGCGCTCCACCGGGACCTGGAAGCCACCGGTGAGATGCTCAACGGAGCCGGACTGGCCGTCCCGCGTGACACGGAGACAATCCGGTGGCACGGCGAGGGGTCGGCCCCGACCACGACGGACGGCCCGCTCATGGACTCCACCGATCACCTGACCGCGTACTACGTGATCGACTGCGCCACCCCGGAACGGGCTCGGGAGATCGCCGAACGCGTCCTGGACTTCCACGTCGTGGCGGTAGAGGTGCGGCCCGTCCACGACTCGTTCGGGATGGGCGAAACCTGACCCCACGGGCCGACATCCGCGAAGCTGCCTCGCAAACCGAGCCGCTTCGCACGCTGACTGCCATGGCCATCCCAGCCAGGTCATGATCGCGCAGCGCCCGCCCGGGTCGGTGCCCGCCGTGTGCGCGGTCGCCGAACACCTTCCCGCGCGCGACAACTCCGCACCGACGCCGTCATGGCGCTGCTGACCATCCACCACTGGACCGACCTGGGGGCCGGAATCGGCCTTGGGAACCAACGGAACAGCCAGTATCGATGAGAACGATCATGGTCGGTTACTGACGACGGCGCTTTGATGTCGTCTCGCCGAGGTTCGCTGACGGACGGCCCTGACGGCGCTATGTCGTTGGTGTGAGATACGCGCAAGGCGGCGGGCTGGACGCCGCGGGGCGGGCGCGCCGCGAGGCTTTGCGGATGCGGGCGGCCGCGATGTTCGCCGAGAACGTCACGTCTTCGGAGATCGCCGAGCGGCTGCGGGTGACGGTGCGGTCGGTGTACCGGTGGAGGGCGGATTTCGAGCGCGGCGGGACGGCGGCGCCGGCAAGTAGGGGCCCGGTGGGGCAGCGTTGCAAGCTCAGTGCGAAGTCGCAGGCCAAGCCGGCCCGGATGCTGGATGAGGGCCCGGCGGCGTTCGGCCGGGACGAGGACCAGGTGTGGACCGGGGCTCGGGTCGTCAAAGCAGCGCACCGATCTCGCTGGCGGCGGAGGCCGGCGAGGCGACCAGGCCGCGCCGGTGGGGTGCGGCGTCTTCGACCAGGCAGGCGGTGACGCCGGTGTACTCGCCACCGACGGCGAAGCCCATGACACAGCGCAGCAGCAACAGCAGAACCCCGGCGACGGAGCCGATCTGGTCGCGGGTCGGGAGCAGGGCGGTGGCCGGCATCGCGGAGGTCATCACCGCCATCGAGCCGAGCAGCACCTTGCGGCGCCCGAGCCGGTCCCCGATGTGGCCGAAGGCCATCGCGCCGAGCGGGCGTATCAGGTAGGCGACGGCGAAGACCGCCAGGGTGATCAGGAGCGAGGTGGTGCCGGTGCCGAAGATCACCCGGGACAGCACGGTGGTCATGTACAGGTACAGCGTGAAGTCGTACCACTCCACGACGGTGGACAGGGCCGCCACCAGAATGGAGGACCGGGGCAGGACGGCCGTCGCCTGAGCGCGCGGTGCGGGTGCGAGGGATTCCATGATGTGCCTTGCGGGAGGGCGGCAGCGCGGACCTGGACGGTCGTGCGGGAGGAGGAGGCACCTGTCTGCCTCACGGCGCCGGTACGGCGCCGATCTGCTGCATGAGCCCGAGGAGATCGGGCTGACCCCGCTCTTTGACGATGCGTCCATCGGCCAGGTAGTAGAAGTTCATGGCCTGGACCGCGATCTTGTTGCCGGTGGCAGGGATGCCGAAGAACTCGCCTTCGTGAGTGCCGCGCATGGTGAACCGTGCGGCCACCGTGCTGCCTTCGGTGATGCTCTCCTCCAGCGTCCACCGGACGTCGGGGAATGCGCTGCGCATCATCGCGATGATCTCCAGGTAGCCCTCGGGGCCCCGCAGCGGTTCAGCGTGACTGGGTGCGTGGAACACCGCGTCGGGGGCGATGACCTCCCGGGCAAGGTCCTCGTCGGCTGTGTTGATGAACTCGACGAAGCGCTTCATCACTGATTCGACGGATTCCGGTGACATTTTCCTCTGCCTCTCTGCCTCTCTGCCTGCGTGGTGGTGTTCGAAGCGAACGGCAGGGCCATGACGACCGTAACATCGAATCGATGTAAACCTCGTTTCGATATGTCATCCTGAAGGAATGCTGGAACTCTCCATACTCGGCTTCCTGGCCGCAGGCCCCCTTCCCGGACACGAGCTGCGCCGCCGCATCACGCACCTCACCGGATACAGCCGACCGGTCAGCGACGGCACCCTCTACCCGGCGATCAACCGCCTGACCAAAGCCGGACTGATTCAGCGGCGACCCGCGCCGGAAGCAGGAGGCGGCCGGTATGTGCTGAACCTGACCGACACGGGCCGCGAGGACATGCTCCGGCGGCTGCGCGAGCCGGCCGAGCACGAACTCACCGACTTCCCCCGCTGGTTCACGATCCTGGCCTTCCTCTCCCTGCTCCCGGACGTGGCCGACCAGCACGCGGTGCTCAGGCGCCGGCTCGCCTTCCTGGAGGAATCGGCGAGCTTCTTCTACGACGGAGACAAGCCGCTGCGCGCCGAGGAGGTCGCAGACCCCTACCGGCGCGGCATGCTGCTCACCGCCCGCGCCACCAGCCAGGCCGAACGAACCTGGATCCGCGAGTCCCTCGGCCAGGACACCCCCGAGCCCGGCCCCACGCGCGACCCACACGCCTCCTCCCCGCTCGACGCACCGGCGAGCTGACAGACAACGAAAGGCGCCCCCCCATGCTTGCTTCCTGGTACGACGCACAAGGCCGGGCCACCGAGGTACTGCAGGTCGGTGAACTGCCTGACCCCACCCCCGGCCCTGGCGAGGTCCGGGTCCGCGTCACCGTCTCGGGGGTGAACCCCGGCGACACCAAGAAGCGCACTGGCTGGACCGGCTCCGGCATGCCCTACCCGCGGGTGATCCCGCACAGCGACGCCGCCGGCGTGATCGACGCGGTCGGCTACGGAGTCGACGAGCGCCGCACCGGGCAGCGCGTGTGGGTGTACGGCGCCCAGTCCTACCGGGCCTTCGGTACCGCCGCCCAGTACACCGTCGTGCCTGCCGGCCTCGCCGTCCCGCTACCCGACCACCTCTCCGACGATCTCGGCGCGAGCCTGGGCATCCCCGGCATCACCGCGCACCGCAGCGTGTTCGCCGACGGCCCCGTCGATGGCAAGGTCGTCCTGGTCAACGGGGCCCTGGGCGGGGTCGGCTCGCTGGCAGCCCAGCTCGCCGCCTGGGGTGGGGCCACCGTCGTCGGCACCGTCCGCCGCACAGCCGACCTGGACCGGGTCGATCCGGCGGTCATCTCCCACGCCGTCGCCCTCGACGCCGCCGACCCGGCCGCCGAGATCCGCGCGTACGTCCCCGCCGGTGTGGACCGGATCATCGAGGTGTCCCTGTCCGACAACGCCGACCTCGACAACGTCGTGGCCGCCAACGGCGCAACCATCGCCGCCTACGCCACCCGCGCCGACCGCACCGAAATCCCCTTCTGGACCCTGCTGTTCAACAACGTCACCCTGCGCCTGATCGGCAGCGACGACTTCCCCGCCGACGCCAAACTCCGGGCCGCCCGTGATCTGACCTCCGCGGCCGCCGTCGGCGCGCTCACCGTCGAGATCGGCGACCGCTACCCGCTCGCCGACATCGCCAAGGCCCACGACCGCGTCGACGCCGGCGGCCGCGGCCGCGTTCTGATCGACATCCCCCGATAAGGCCCCGGGGAGCCGCCGTAGCAGCAGCCGCTCCCGTCTGTCGCCCCTGACGCGTCTCAGCCCTCCGCGCCGTCACGTACGCCGCAGCGCGATCACCGAGGCTGGCGGAACCTGGAGCCGATACGCCCCCGGTGACCACACACGGTGAGTTACCGCTCCACTTCCGCTGGCATGCCTAATCACTCGGGAAGAGTGAAGCCCAGTTCACGCAGGCGGGGCAGGCAGGCTTCGAGGCACTGCTCCACCGACGCGGCATCGGTACGCACGACGATGTCGTCACGCAACGGGGCGCCACTGGCCACGAACGTCCAGGGCTTCCGCCTCTCTGCCATCCGCTCAGCATCGGCCTTGAACAGCACGGTTACGCCCTGTTCGGCCAGCGCCTCCATGATCGTGACGATGTCCACCGGTGCCCCCTCCGGAAGTGGCTCGAACACACCACGGTGAATCCATCCGTCCGAGGACGCACCACGAACACGGTCGTCACCACCCAGAGTGACCAACGAAGGCTGTCCAAGCTCGAATACGCGACACCTCAACATGCGGGCCTACCAGTCCCAAGGCCGGGAATCGCCGAACTCCTCCGGGTCGCCCGCCGCCGCATCGTGATCCTGACCTGGGACCAGCGGATCGTCCGCGAGCAGTTCCGGCCCGTACGCGAATACCCCGACAGGCCGCCGCCTTCGACGACACCCGCACCCTGCCGCTGGACCGGCTGGCCGACCTGCACGGCGGGGCGCGCCAACAACCCGTCCCCGTCCCGCACGACTGCACGGACGGCTTCGCCGCAGCGTACTGGCGACGCCCCCACGCCTACCTGGCCCCCCAGGTACGGTCTGGAACCTCCCTGCTCGCCCAGACCGGAGAAGCAGCCCTCGCGCCGGGCCGGGCAGCCCTCTCCAAGGACCTGAGAACGGGCCGCGGGCACACCCGGCACGCGGACCTGCTCACCCGCGACACACTCGACGTCGGCTACCGACTACTGACAGTGGACATCTCGCCTGCCCGGGTAGGGGCGCGGGGCTGTATTCGATTTGCGGCTCCGCCGCGTGGGCGCGACCGGCCACATCAGGCCCGCGGGCCTGCAAGCAACGAAACCCGGCAGACGAGATGCGGCGCTCACGCCCCCCAGCCGGCCTGCTGTCCGCCGACCCGCTCTTCGATGATCTTCTGGGCCCATCCGGAGCGGCGGTAGGCGGCGATGGGGTCGGGGTCGAGTCCCATCTCCTCGCGTACTTCGGCGAGGAGCGGGCGTACGTCTGTGTTGTAGGCGTCCATGAGTACGGCGTTGGCTTCGAGGACGTCGCCTGTGCGCTGGGCTGTTCCCAGTGCCTCGGTGTCCACGAGCAGGGCTTTGGCGGTGGCTTCCTGGACGTTCATCACGGAGCGGATGATGGCGGGGATCTTGGCTTCGATGTTGTGGCACTGGTCGAGCATGAAGGCGATGTCGGAGGTGTAGCCGCCGCCGCGGACGACTTCGTACATGATGCGGAAGAGCTGGAAGGGGTCGGCGGCGCCGACCATGAGGTCGTCGTCGGCGTAGAAGCGGGAGTTGAAGTCGAAGCCGCCGAGTTTGTTCTCCCGCAGCAGGGTGGCGACGATGAACTCGATGTTGGTGCCGGGTGCGTGGTGTCCGGTGTCGACGACGACCTGTGCCTTCTCGCCGAGCTTGAGGCAGTGGGCGTAGGCGGTGCCCCAGTCGGGAACATCCGTCGCGTAGAACGCCGGCTCGAAGAACTTGTACTCCAGCAGCATCCGCTGCCCGTCCCCGAGGCGTTGGTACACCTGGGCCAGTGCCTGGGTGAGGCGGTCCTGGCGTGCGCGGAGGTCGTCCTGCCCGGGGTAGTTCGTGCCGTCGGCGAACCACAGTTTCAGGTCCCGGGAGCCGGTGGCGTCCATGATGTCGACGCATTCCAGCAGGTGGTCCAGGGCCTTGCGGCGCACTCCCGGGTCCGGGTGGCAGATGCTGCCGAGCTTGTAGTCGTCGTCCTGGAAGGTGTTGGAGTTGATCGCGCCCAGCTTCACGCCGTGGTCCTGGGCGTACTTCGCCAGGGCCGCGTAGTCGTCCACCCTGTCCCAGGGAATGTGCAGCGCGACGGTCGGCGCCACGCCGGTCAACGCGTGCACCTGCGCCGCATCCGCCAGCTTCTCCTGCGGCGTACGGGGAACGCCCTGCTGCGCGAACACCTTGAACCGGGTCCCCGAGTTCCCGTACGCCCACGACGGGGTCTCGACTGCCTGGGTCTTCAGCGCGGCCTTCACCGCGGCGAGCTCGGTCACTTCAGGGCTCCTGTGACGTCTGGCCGGAACGGCAGATTGATGAATCGATTCAAGACCGGAAGCTTAGAGCTCTCCGCAGGGGTGTCAAGCTTTCCGGCAGAGGCTGTTGCCCGTGGCCTGACCGTGACCTTTGGCTCTCGAAGGGCTCTCGAAATTTTTTCGAGCCGACCCCATTGACGTGACATGGCCGACGCGCCTAACGTCCCGGCAACCAAGTTGAAACCTTTCACGACGTCGTGAGCCCCTTGTCGGCGTCGTCGAGGAGCCCCTAATGACCCACCCGTCCGACACGGGTCCGGCCCCGGTGCTGGCGCTCGAGGACATCTCGAAGTCCTTCGGCGCGGTGCGCGCCCTGCGGGACGTTTCCCTGGAGTTGTTCCCCGGCGAAGTGCACGCACTCGCCGGCGAGAACGGCGCGGGCAAGTCGACCCTGATCAAGACCCTTGCCGGTGTGCACCGGCCCGACGCCGGCCGGGTGCTGCTCGACGGTGAGCCCGTCGTCTTCCACGGCCCCGGCGACGCCCGCGACGCCGGGATCGCCGTGATCTACCAGGAGCCCACGCTCTTTCCCGACCTTTCGATCGCCGAGAACATCTTCATGGGCCGCCAGCCCCGGCGCGCCCTCGGCCGTATCGACCACAAGGCCACGCACGCGGCGACCCTGGCCCTGATGCAGCGTCTCGGCGTCGAGCTCGACCCCGACCGCCCGGCCCGCGGTCTTTCGATCGCCGACCAGCAGATCGTCGAGATCGCCAAGGCCCTCTCCTTCGAGGCCCGCGTCCTGATCATGGACGAGCCGACCGCCGCCCTCACCGGCAGTGAGGTGGCCCGCCTCTTCGGTGTCGTGCGCACCCTGCGCGAACAGGGCGCCGCCGTGCTGTTCATCTCGCACCGGCTGGAGGAGATGTTCGAGATCTGCCAGCGGGTCACCACCCTCCGCGACGGCGCATGGATCTCCAGTGAGCCGATCGACGGCATGACCGAGGACGACCTCGTGCGCCGCATGGTCGGCCGCGACCTCGACGAGCTGTATCCCAAGCAGGACGTCGAGCCCGGTCAAGTCGCCCTGAGCGTGCGGAGGTTGACCCGCGAGGGCGTCTTCACCGATGTCTCCTTCGACGTGCGGCACGGCGAGATCGTCGGTCTCGCCGGGCTCGTCGGCGCCGGCCGTACGGAGGTCGCCCGAGCCGTCTTCGGCATCGACCGATGGGACGCCGGCGAGGTCGAGGTCCAGGGGCGCAGGCTCACCAACGGCGCCCCCTCCACCGCCATGGCCGCCGGGCTCGCCCTCGTCCCCGAGGACCGGCGCGCCCAGGGCCTGGTGATGGACATGTCCATCGAGCGCAACATCGGCCTGACCGGTCTGCGGACGACGGTCAGGGCGGGCCTGGTCGACCGCGGCGCCGAACGCAGCCGCTCCCTCGACTGGGCCGTCAAGCTCCAGGTCAAGTACGCCAGGATCGCCGACACGGTCAACACCCTGTCCGGCGGTAACCAGCAGAAGGTGGTCCTCGCCAAGTGGCTCGCCACCGGCCCGAGGGTGCTGATCGTCGACGAGCCCACGCGCGGCATCGACGTCGGCACCAAGGCCGAGGTGCACCGCCTGCTCAGCGAGCTGGCCGCCGACGGCGTGGCCGTTCTGATGATCTCCTCCGACCTGCCCGAGATCCTCGGCATGGCCGACCGCGTGCTCGTCATGCACGAGGGTCGCCTCACCGCCGAGATCCCACGCGCCGAAGCCACCGAGGAAACCGTGATGGCCGCAGCCACCGGGAGGGCCGCCGCATGACGGTGACCACTTCCAACGAAACCCCCGTCGCCGAGGTGCCCAGGTCCAGCGGCACCCGGCTCGTCGACCGCGTCTTCAAGATGCGCGAACTCGCCATCCTGGCCGTCTTCCTGGTGATGATCGCCGTCACCCAGATCGGCAACAGCGACTTCCTGTCCGAACAGGGCATCAAGGACCTGCTCCTCAACGCGACCATCCTGGTCCTCGTCGCCACCGGCCAGTCCCTGGTGGTGATCACGAGGAACGTCGACCTGTCGGTCGGCTCCACGCTCGGCATCGCGGCCTTCGCCGCCGGTGACTATCTGCACGGCGGCGGGAACGCGGTGGTGGCCATCGTCCTGGCGGTGCTGCTCGGCGTCGGCTGCGGCCTGCTGAACGGCCTGCTCGTCAGCCTCGGCCAGGTGCCCGCCCTCGTCGTCACCCTCGGCACCCTCTACATCATCCGCGGCGTCGACTCCATCTGGGTCGGCTCCCGCCAGATCACGGCGGCCGACCTCCCCGGCGGCTTCGTCGACTTCGGCTCCGGCGGCATCTCCGCGGTGCCGTGGCTGGCACTGATCGCGCTGGCGGTGCTGGTGGCGACGGCGTACTACCTCAAGCAGTTCGGCAGCGGCCGTGAGCTGTACGCCCTCGGCTCCAACCCGGAGGCCGCGCGGCTCGCCGGCATCCCCGTCCGCAAGCGGATCCTGGCCGCGTACACCTTCTGCGGCGGCCTCGCAGGCCTCGCGGGCGCGATGTATCTGGCCCGGTTCGGCAACGTCGACTCCGGGACAGGCAACGGCTACGAACTCACCGTCGTCAGCGCGGTCGTGGTCGGCGGCGTCGTCTTCACCGGCGGCTCCGGCAGCGTGTACGGGGCCGCGCTGGGCGCCCTGCTGCTGACCTCTATCAACAGCGTGCTGCCCGCCCTCGGCGTCAGCTCCGTGTGGGTGCTCGCCATCAACGGCATCCTGCTCATCCTCGCCATCGCGGTCGACCGGGTCGTCGCGCTGCGCGTGGCCTCCGCCCTGAAGAAGAGGAACGCCCGCCATGCCTGAGTCACTGACGCGCGCGGTCCGCTGGGACACGGTCGTCGGCGCGCTCCTGGTCGTCCTGTTGCTGCTGTCGTTCAGTACGGTCGACGGGTTCGGCAACGCCCTCAACCTGTCGTTCCTGATCGGCAACACCCTGCCGATCGCCCTGATCGCCCTGCCCATGACGCTCCTCGTCGTCTCCGGCGAGATCGACCTGTCCGTCGCCTCGACGGCCGGCCTCTCGGGCGCCGTGATGGGCAAGCTGTGGAACGACGGCATGGCCATCGAGACGATCATCCCGCTCTGCCTGCTGCTGGGTGTGGTCTGCGGGCTGGTCAACGGGCTCCTCGTCACCCGGCTCGGGCTGCCCTCCCTCGCCGTCACCATCGGCACCCTCGCCGCTTACCGGGGCATCGCACAGATCGTGCTCGGCTCCGACGCGGTGACCGATTTCCCCTCCCAGTACCTGGACTTCGCGGCCGGACGCATCGGGAACACCTTCATCCCGCAGGCACTCCTGCCCTTCGTGGTACTGCTCGCCATCGCGGTGGTCGTCCTGCACGCCACCCCGTTCGGACGCTCGCTGTTCGCGATCGGTGCCAACGAGGAGGCGGCGCGGTTCGCCGGCATCCGCGTCAGGCGGCACAAGCTGATCCTGTTCACGGTGACGGGGCTGATGGCCTCGCTCACCGGGATCTTCTGGGCCCTGCACTACGCCAGTGCGCGCTATGACAACGCGACCGGGCTTGAACTCTCCATCGTAGCCGCCGTGTTGCTCGGTGGCATCGACTTCGACGGGGGCAGGGGCACGCTCGGCGGCGCGATCGCGGGAGTTTTCCTGCTCGGCGCACTGCAGAACGTGATGAGCCTGCTCAATGTCTCGGCGCAGTCGCAGATCGTCGTCACAGGCGTCCTGCTCGTCATCTCCGTGCTCGGCCCCCGGGTCGCACGCCAGATCTCCGTCGCGAGGGCCGCGCGCTCCGCGGGATAGGCCGTTCGTCAGCTGCGGGCCCGTTGTGGCTGGTCGCGCCCACGCGGCGGAGCCGCACAAGGATCCCGCCCCGCGCCCCTGTGGGGCGCGTCGTACTCACCCTTCGTTAAAAGGACCAGATATGCGCAAGTCATCCCTCCGCCGTGCCTGTGCGGCGCTCGCCGCCGGAACCTCCCTCGCCCTTGCCCTCACCGCATGCGGTGGCACCACCAAGAACAACTCCAAGAGCGACGACACGGCGGCCACCTCGACCGCCAAGGCCGACCCGAACGCCGCCGTCAAGAAGGACCTGACCGTCGGCTTCCTGCCCAAGCAGGTCAACAACCCCTACTTCACCTCCGCCGACAAGGGCGGCGAGAAGGCCCTCACCGAGCTGGGCAGCAAGTACAAGGAGGTCGGCCCCTCCAGCGCCACCGACACCGCCGGCCAGGTCTCCTACGTCAACACGCTCACCCAGCAGCAGGTCAACGCGATGGCCGTCTCCGCGCAGGACCCGGGCGCCCTGTGCACCGCGCTCAAGCAGGCCATGAAGAACAACATCAAGGTCGTCACCTACGACTCCGACACCAAGCCCGACTGCCGCAACGCCTTCGTCTCGCAGGCCTCCGCCGAGGACCTGGGCCGTACCGAGGTGCAGCTGCTGGCCCAGCAGATCGGCTACAAGGGCGAGATCGCGATCCTGTCCGCCGCGCAGACCGCGACGAACCAGAACGTGTGGATCGACTTCATGAAGAAGGAGCTGGCGGACCCGAAGTACAAGAACATCAAGCTGGTCAAGGTCGCCTACGGCAACGACGACGCCCAGCAGTCCTTCCAGCAGACCCAGGGCCTGCTCCAGCAGTACCCGAACCTGAAGGGGATCATCTCCCCGACCACCGTCGGTATCAAGGCGGCCGCCCAGTACCTGTCCGGCTCCAAGTACAAGGGCAAGGTCAAGCTGACCGGTCTCGGCACCCCGAACGACATGCGCAAGTACGTCAAGAACGGCACCGTCGACGGCTTCGAGCTGTGGGACCCGTCCAAGCTCGGTGACCTCGCCGCCCGTACCGCCGTCGCGCTGGCCTCCGGTCAGATCACCGGCAAGGAGGGCGAGACCTTCAAGGCCGGCTCCACCACCTACACCATCGGCAAGGACGGCGTGATCACCCTCGGCAAGCCGACCGTGTTCAACGCCAAGAACATCGACCAGTTCAACTTCTGATCCCCTTCCACCCCTGCGGGAGCTGGTACTTCATGCAGCGCGTCTGTTTCCTCCTCAAGGTCCGCGAGGACCGGCTCGCCGAGTACCGCGAACGCCATGCCGCCGTGTGGCCGGAGATGCTCGAAGCGCTCTCCGCCACCGGCTGGCACAACTACTCACTCTTCCTGCGCGACGACGGCCTGCTGGTCGGCTATCTGGAGACCGAGGACTTCGGCGCCGCGATCGCCGGTATGGAAGCCACCGAGGTCAACGCTCGCTGGCAGGCCGAGATGGCGCCGTTCTTCGAGTCGCTGGACGGCGCCCGGCCCGACGAGGCCATGAAGCCGCTCACCGAAGTGTTCCACCTCGCCTGACATCTCCCCGGCACACCTCCCCTCCCGCTCTCGCACGACAATGGAGTCCCCTGAGATGAGACGACGCACCCTGCTGGCCGGCGCCATACTCAGCGCCGCGGCGGCCCCCGTCCTCGGTGCCGGCACCGCACGGGCCGCCGACCCGGGCCCCTCGGTCACCAAGAAGGGCACCACCCAACTCGACGCGGCAGCCATCTTCTTCGTCTCCTACGACGGCCTGGTCAACAACAACTCGTTCCAGAAGAACGGCCTGCTGACGTACAAGGGCTACCAGTACGCCACCTGGTACACCTCGACCGGCAACGCCGTGGTCGGCCGCCGCGCGCTCGGCGGGAGCAGCTGGTCGACGGTGACGCTGTCCCACGTGCTCAAGACCAGCGACTCCCACAACGTCATCTCCATGGGCGTCTCCAAGGTCGACGGCCGACTGCACCTCAACATGGACTCCCACAGCGACGGCTACTTCTACGTGAAGTCCGTCGCCGGGCTGATGGACAACCCCGCCACCACGAGCTGGACGTCGTCGGTCTTCGGCTCGGTCCAGACGTCCATGGACGGCCTCGCCCTCACCTCCCAGTTCACCTACCCCCAGTTCGTCTCCACCCCCGAGGGCAAGCTGCAGCTCAGCTACCGGGTCGGCATCTCCGGCAACGGCCGCAACGCCCTTGCCGAGTACGACGGTTCGACGTGGACGGCACTGGGGGAGTGGTCCAGCTCCACGGGCACGTACACCAGCTCGCACGGCTCCTCCACCGCCCGCA
Source organism: Streptomyces guryensis (assembly GCF_021261325.1). Classification (GTDB taxonomy): domain Bacteria; phylum Actinomycetota; class Actinomycetes; order Streptomycetales; family Streptomycetaceae; genus Streptomyces; species Streptomyces guryensis. Next base: position 47,403 of record NZ_JAJSBI010000005.1, read on the forward strand.
ACATGTACCTGCACGGCATCGACTACGACGTCAACGGCCGGCTGCACTCCTTCTTCACCTGGCGCGAGCAGAACGCCGCCGTGATGTGCAACAGCGGCGGCATCACCAACCACGACACCGGTTACGTCTACTCGACCGACCGCGGCCGCACCTGGCGCAACGACGCGGGCACCCTCGTCGCGACGACCGGCAGCTCCGACACGGTGGCCGTCACCGACGGCGGACTGGTCGTCGACTCGCTCAACCCCGACCACTCGCTGATGAACCAGGAGAGCCAGTTCACCGACTCCTCCGGGCTCCCGCACGCGATCATCAGCTACGTCCCCGGCCGTTTCGGGCAGTGCACCACCAACTACGTCAGCGACCGCACCGCCAACGGCCGCGCCTTCCACCTCCGCAAGAACTCCTCCGGCACCTGGCAGAAGACCGAGATCCCCGTCGCGCTCAACTCCAGCCAGCGCACCAAGCTGATCCTGGACAAGTACGACAACGCCTACGCGGTCTTCCCCTTCGGCCGGATCGCCGCCGCCTCGAAGTCCTCCGGATACACGGACTGGACCCTGCTGTACGACGGCAGTGACCTGAACGCCTTCGGCGAGGTCGTGATCGACGAGCTGCGGGTCAAGGCGGACAACGTCCTGTCATTCATGTACCAGGAGAAGTCGAGCGGCACGACGCCCTCGGCACTCCACGTCGTCGACTTCGCGCTGCCCGCGTGACCGGGCACGATGCGCCGAACGATGACGGTAATGTGAAGGCCTTCCGGCCGAATCACGTCCCCCTGGAGGTCCCTGCCCGATGAGCCAGTCGGTGGGTATCAAGGACGTCGCCCGCGCCGCCGGAGTCTCCGTCGGCACGGTGTCGAACGTGATCAACCGGCCCGACACGGTCGCCACGGAGACCCGTGCACGGGTGCAGTCCGCGATAGACCGGCTCGGCTACGTCCGCAGCGAGTCGGCGCGCCAGCTGCGCGCGGGCCGCAGCCGGATCATGGGGCTGCTCGTGCTGGACATGGGCAACCCGTTCTTCGTCGATGTCGCGCGCGGTGCCGAGCGCGCCGCGCGCGACGCCGGCCTCGGCGTCATGGTCTGCAACAGCGCCCAGAGCGCGGGCGAGGAGGCCGAGTACCTCTCCCTCTTCGCCGAGCAGCGGGTCCGGGGCGTGCTCCTGACGCCCGCCGACGCGACCGGCCGGAACATCGAGACGTTCCGGCGGCACAACATCCCGTTCGTCCTCGTCGACCGGGTCGCCGAGGGCACCACCGAGTGCTCCGTCTCCGTCGACGACGTGGCGGGCGGCGCCCTGGCCGTGCGTCACCTCGTCGACGCCGGGCACCGCACCATCGCGTACGTCAGTGGTCCGCCCGGCCTCAACCAGGTCCGCGACCGTCGCACGGGCGCCCTGAACGCCCTCGCCGAGGCCGGCCTCGGACCGGAGTGCCTGCGCGAACTGCCCACCGAACGGCTCGACGTGGCGGCCGGCCGGGACGCCGGCGCCCGCCTCCTCGGCCTCGCCGACCGCCCCACCGCCGTCTTCTGCGCCAACGACCTGCTGGCCCTCGGCGTTCTGCAGGCGATGTACGCGGCCGGCATAACGGTCCCCGACGACCTCGCCATCGTCGGCTACGACGACATCGAGTTCGCCGCCGCGGCGGCCGTCCCGCTCACCTCGGTACGCCAGCCCGCCGTCACGATGGGCGCCCTCGCCGCCGAGCTGCTGCTGGAGGAGACAGAGGCGGAAAACGGGACGAAGCGACACGAACACCGGCGTGTCGTACTCCAGCCGGAGCTGGTCGTACGACGGTCCAGCCTCTCCGCCCGCTGACCGCCGGGTCAGTAAGTTTTCATGATCCCAGGGGTCCGCTGCCGGACGAACCTGTGGTGAAGTGGGACGCGGCCCGAAACCCGTCCGTCCCTGGAGGCCTGTTGACCGCCACGTACCGCCAGCCCGGAGTCGTCCTCACCGACCACCACTTCACCGTGCCCCTCGACCACGACGACCCGGCGGGGGAGACGATCGAGCTGTACGCCCGTGAGGTGGTCGCGAGCGACAAGACGCGGGCGGACCTGCCCTGGCTGGTCTACCTCCAGGGCGGCCCCGGCTTCGGCGCCAACCGTTTCGTGGGCAGGCAGTCCTGGCTGGGCCGTGCGCTCAAGGAGTACCGCGTGCTCCTCCTCGACCAGCGCGGCACCGGCCACTCCACGCCCGCCAACCGCCAGACCCTCCCGCTGCGCGGCGGCCCCGCCGAGCAGGCCGACTACCTGGCGCACTTCCGGGCCGACGCGATCGTCCGCGACTGCGAGGCGATCCGCACCCAGGTCACCGGCGGCGCCCGCTGGACGGTCCTCGGCCAGAGCTTCGGCGGCTTCTGCACGGTGAACTACCTCTCCGCCGCCCCCGAAGGGCTGACGGCGGCCGTGATCGCCGGCGGCCTGCCCTCCCTCGACGCGCACGCCGACGACGTCTACCGCGCCGCCTACCCCCGCATCGAACGCAAGGTCGCCGCCCACTACGCCCGCTATCCGCAGGACGTCGAACGCGCCCGCCGCATCGCCGACCACCTCCTCACCCACGAGGTGACTCTCCCGAACGGCTACCGCCTCATCGCCGAGGCCTTCCAGTCCCTCGGCATCGTCCTCGGCGGCAGCGAGGGCAGCCACCGTCTGCACCACCTCCTGGAACACGCCTTCGTCCGCACCCCGCAGGGCACGGCCCTCTCCGACGCGTTCCAGGAGGAGGTCCAGGGCCTCCTCTCGTACGCGAGCCACCCCCTCTATGCCCTCGTCCACGAGGCGATCTACGGCCAGGACGCGCGCCCGACCGCCTGGTCCGCCGAACGCGTCCGCGCGGAGTTCCCCCAGTTCGACGCGGCGAAGACGCTCGCGGGCGACGGCCCGCTCCTGTTCACCGGCGAGTCGGTCCACCCCTGGATGTTCGACTGCGACCCGGCGCTGCGCCCCCTGCGCGAAACCGCCGGCCTCCTCGCCGCCCGCACCGACTGGCCGCCCCTCTACGACCCCGCGCGCCTCGCCGCCAACGAGATCCCGGTGGCGGCGGCCGTCTACCACGACGACATGTACGTCGACACGGCCCACGCTCTGGAGACGGCGCGCACGATCCGCGGCCTCAGGACCTGGGTGACCGACGAGTTCGAGCACGACGGAGTACGGGCCGGCGGGCCGCGGGTGCTGGACCGGCTGCTGGCTCTGACGCGTGACGAGGCGTGAGAGTCACCGGGAGTGATGTCGGTGTCACGCACTAGTCTTCGACCATGACCGAGCCGAAGATCACCGAGTTGCGGCCCATGCCTGCCGACTGGCAGCGCGCTCTCGCCGTCGTCGCGCACCCGGACGACCTCGAGTACGGGTGCTCGGCGGCCATCGCCACCTGGACCGACGAGGGCCGCGAGGTCGGCTACCTGCTGGCCAGCCGCGGCGAGGCGGGCATCGACACACTGGAGCCCGCGAAGTGCGGTCCGCTGCGCGAGCGGGAGCAGCGGGCGAGCGCGGCCGTGGTGGGGGTGACGCAGGTGGAGTTCCTCGACCACGAGGACGGCGTCATCGAGTACGGCACCGCCCTGCGCCGCGACATCGCCGCCGCGATCCGACGCCAGCGGCCCGAGCTGGTCATCACCCTCAACCACCGCGACACCTGGGGCGGCATCGCCTGGAACACCCCGGACCATGTGGCGGTGGGGCGCGCCACGCTCGACGCGGCGGGCGACGCCGGCAACCGGTGGATCTTCCCGGAACTCATCGAGCAGGGCCTGGAGCCCTGGAACGGCGTCCGCTGGGTCGCCATCGCCGGCTCCGCCTCGCCGACGCACGCGGCGGACGCCTCGGCCGGACTGGAGCGCGCGGTGCGCTCGCTGCTCGAACACCGCACCTACATCGAGGCGTTGACCGACGAGGACCCGGAGACGTACGCCCGTGGATTCCTGACCGCGCACGCCGAGCGGACGGCGGAGCGGTTCGGGGGCCGGCCGGCCGTGGCTTTCGAGGTCTTCAGCCGATAGACGACTGCCGGCGGCGCCCTCCGGCAGCAGGCACGGGGAACAGATGGGGGAGTACATGGGGGAACGCATGAACGGCACGGACGTCCTGGCCGAGCGCTTCGAAGAGCACCGGGGGCATCTCAAAGCATTGGCCTACCGCATGCTCGGCTCGCTCGCCGAGGCGGAGGACGCGGTCCAGGAGACCTGGCTGAAGCTCAGCCGCTCCGACGCGGACGCCATCGAGAACCTCGGCGGCTGGCTGACCACCGTGGCCGGACGGGTCTGTCTCGACATGCTCCGCTCCCGGAGCTCGCGTCGCGAGGATCCCATCGATGAGACGTTCGTGCCCGACCCCGTGATCAGGCCCCTGTCGCAGATCGACCCCGAGCAGGAGGTGCTCCACGCCGACTCCGTGGGGCTGGCACTGCTGGTGGTCCTGGAGACCCTGGAACCCGCCGAACGGCTGGCGTTCGTGCTGCACGACATGTTCGCCGTGCCGTTCGACGACATCGCGCCCGTCGTGGAGCGCAGTTCGGCGGCGACCCGGCAGCTGGCCAGCCGGGCCCGGCGCCGGGTGCGGGGCGCCACGCCGTCCTCGGAACCCGACCTCGGCAGACAGCGGCAGGTCGTCGACGCCTTCATGGCGGCCGCCCGCGCAGGTGACTTCGAGGCGCTCGTCGCGGTCCTGCACCCCGACGTGGTGCTGCGGGCCGACTCCGGTGCGCTGGTCGGGGGTGCCGCCGCCTCCAAGCTGGTGCGTGGCGCCAGGCCGGTGGCCGAACAGGCGATGCTGTTCCGGCAGTTCGCGCAGTTCGCCCAAGTGGTGCTGGTCAACGGGGAGGTCGGTGTCGTCAACGTCTTCGAGGGGCAGCTGCAGTCGGCCATGGGCGTCACCGTCGTCGACGGCAGGATCGTCGCCCTGCACATCCTGGCCGACCCGTACCGGCTCGCCCGCCTCGACCCCGGCGCACTCGACTGAGGTCAGGCGGCCACGGCCAGCGGATTCAGGGTGCGGTGCGGGTCCACTACCCGCCCGTCCGGCAGGATTTCACCGGTGTCGTCGAACACGATCGTCCCGTTGCACAGCAGGCTCCAGCCCTGTTCGGGATGGGCCGACACGATCACGGCGCTGTGGTGCTCGGGGCTGTCCGCGGTGGGGCACGATGGCCGGTGACTGCACATGATCTCGCTCCTCGATCCGTCTGGCTCCCGCCTGAAATGGGCTCGTATCCGTGATAGCCGAGCTTGTTTTCCGTTGAATGAGGAGACCCCCACAGCGCCGGGAAGTCATCGGTGAGGTTCGGTTCCCGAGGCTGCTTTCGACGGGGTCCGCGGCTGCGCCTCTGTCAGACCCGCGTGGGAGCGTGGGACATGGACGAGCGGGCGCGTCGAGGCGAAGGGGACCGCGTCATGACCGCCGCTCACCGGAGCCGTTCTCTGCGAGCGCGATCGTCCTGCGCGAGTGCGGTGTGTCCAAACGATCCCCCGCAGCGGCCGGGGCCGACCCGATGTCCGCCCACGACACGCCGTGCATCCGGCGGTGTTCCACGCGGTCGTCGGTCAAGTCGCCGGTCAAGTCGGCGGTCGACGACTGGAGTTGACCGGATATGGTGGCGGCCGTCAGCAGCGCCGGCCAATAGGGCTGTTCCTGGTCACCGGGGCGCAGGGTTGTCAAAGGCCACACACCTCATGGGAGCTGAGGAGAGACCAGTGCACGAGGACGAACAGCCGCTGTCGGGCGGGAACGTCAGCGACGGCGTCGTCCGTGTCGGCGACACGGTCCGTCGGCCTGCGGGTCCCTGGACGCCCGCGGTGCACGCTCTGCTCACGCACCTGCACGAGTCCGGCTTCCGCGCGGCGCCGCGCCCCCTGGGGATCGACGACCGCGGGCGCGAGGTGCTGACCTTCGTACCGGGCGGCGTGATCTGGCCCGACCGGTTCGCCCTGGTGGAGCCGACCGCAGGGCTGGTCCGCGTGGCCCGGCTGGTCCGGGACTTCCACGACGCGGTAGAGGACTTCATGCCGCCGCCCGACGCCCGCTGGCAGGTGCTCGTTCCCGCGGAGGGCGCGGACATCATCGCCCACCAGGACCTGGCGCCGTGGAATCTCGTGGCCGGTGAGGGGGACTGGGCCTTCATCGACTGGGACACGGCCGCCCCCGGCTCCCGCCTCTGGGACGTCGCCTACGCCATCCGCGGATTCGTTCCCCTGTCCGCTCATCCCGACTGGCAGAGCCCCGACGCCGCCGCCCGCCTGCGCCTCTTCGCCGACGCCTACGGACTCGACGAGACCGAACGGCGCACCCTGGTACCGATGTTGGGCCGCCGCACCCGAGCCATGCACGACTTCCTGCGAGAACAGTCGGACCGGGAAGTTCAGCCGTGGGCGAGACTCTGGGCGGAAGGGCACGGGGACGCGTGGCGTGGGGATGCCGAATACATCGAGGAGCGCCAAGACCTATGGGAGCGAGCACTGCTGTCCGGTTGATCGCTGCCTTCCGGGCTCCCCGCACGCCCGGAGCTTCCCAGACGCCCGCGGCTCGTCATCCGGCCGCGCCCAGATCGGCGGACAACCAGCGTTCGGGCCGCATACGGACCACGACGTGATCGGCGAGTTCTGCCTCGGCGAAGGCCACGAACTCGTCGAGCGCCGCACCCGACAGGTAGCGGCCGGCCATCTCACGGTGGAGCGTGCCGCTGCCTTCGGCCACCTCGGCGACCGGCCCTTCGACCGACACGTACCGGGTCGTGGGCTCTGTGCGCTGGACCATCAGGCTGAAGCGGCCCGCCGCCCTGATCAGGGTCATTTTCCGGGAACTCGCGCCGGTGAGGATCCACGGCAGACCGCCGCGCTCGTAGGCGTACCAGATCGGCACCACCAACGGCCCGCGGCCGTCACCGGAGGCGACGCCCAGCGCGGCCACCTGCGGCTCAGCAAGGAAACCTTCCCGTTCTTCGCGTGAAAGCGCCATACGACGACTGTACGTACGGCCACCGACAGCGCCTGGCCGCGCCCCGTTAGGCTTGGCGTCATGCCAGATCAGACAGCCGACCGGGCCGAGCTGCGCGGGGACTGCGAGCGTTGCTTCGGGCTGTGCTGTGTCGCCCTGCCGTTCGCCGCCTCCGCCGACTTCGCGAACGACAAGCAGGCCGGCACGCCCTGCCCGAACCTTCGCGACGACCACCGCTGCGGCATCCACGCCCGCCTGCGGCAGCAGGGATTCAACGGCTGCACGGTCTACGACTGCTTCGGCGCGGGCCAGAAGGTCTCACAGGTCACCTTCGGCGGACAGGACTGGCGCACCAGCTCGCGGGCGGACGCCCGGCGCATGTTCGATGTGTTCCCGGTCGTACGGCAGCTGCACGAACTGCTCTGGTACCTCACCGAGGCCCTTGCTCTGCCCCCGGCCCGCCCGGTCCACGCGGATCTGCGCCGGGCCCTGGAGAAGACCGAGGAGCTCACTCGCCGACCCCCCGAGCAACTGGCCGCGTTGGACGTGGGCGCGCACCGGCAGGAGGTCAACGTGCTCCTGCTGAAGACCAGCGAGCTGGTACGGGCCGGTTCTGGCGCCCGCGGCCGAAAGAAGGACCGCCGTGGTGCCGACCTGATGGGCGCCCGCCTCAAGGGTGCCGACCTGCGCGGTGCGAACCTCCGCGGCGCCTACCTCATCGCCGCCGACCTGACCGGCGCCGACCTGCGCGACGTGGACATGATCGGCGCTGACCTGCGGGACGCGGATCTCACCGACGCCGACCTGACCGGCGCGTTCTTCCTCACCCAGCCCCAGCTCAACGCCGCCCGCGGCAGCGCCGGAACCCGGCTGCCGCGCTCAGTCACCCGCCCCGTGCACTGGGCAGCGCAGCTCTGACGAAGCCTCCTCGACGGCCTGCGCGGGTGCGGAGCACGCCGAGACCGTACGCCGCTCCAGGTGCAGCCGCAGCCCCTCCGGCATCAGCGTGAGCCGCTCGGTGACCCGCAGCCGGTAATCCGGGTCGGGCCGCAGGTCGTAGCGGCGCAGCAGCAGACCGAGTACCAGCGTGGCCTCGTGCAGTGCGAACTGCCGCCCTATGCACGCCCGCGCCCCCGTCCCGAACGGCTTGAAGGTGTGCGGGGCCCGGGACCGTACGGCCTTCGGGTCGAAGCGGTCCGGGTCGAACCGCTCAGCGTCGCTGCCCCACACCTCCGGGTCGCGGTGCAGCATCGCGGTCAGGACCAGCGCCCAGGCACCCCGCCTCATCGGATGGTCCCCGGCCAGCACCGTGTCCTGACGGGCCTCCCGGGCGAAGGCCGGTGCCGTCGGCCACAGCCGCAGCGCCTCGTCCAGCACCCGCCTCACATACCGCAGCTTGGCCACCTGGTCGTAGCCGGGCACCGTCGAGTCCCCCCAGACGGCGTCCACCTCGGCCCGCGCGCGTGCCGCGATCTCGGGGTGCCGGGAGAGGTAGTGCAGGGCGAAGGACAGCGCGCCCGACGTCGTCTCGTGGCCGGCCACCAGGAAGGTGATGACCTGGCGGCGCACGTTCTCGGCGGACAGGCGCTCCCCGGTCCCGGAGTGGGCCGTCTCCAGCATGCGGTCCAGCAGATCCCCTTCGCCGCCCTCGCCCGACGCCCGGCGGACCCGGACCAGATCGTCCACCGTGCGGTTGAGATACGCGATGTCGGCCTCGTTGCGGCGCGAGGCACTTCGCAGCAGGAACGGCGCCAGCGGCGAGGGCACCGCGTTCAGACGCTGGGCGTACGTCAGCGTACCCACCATCGCGGTCACGAACGGATGCAGTCGCGGCCGCTCGAAGGAACCGAAGTCGTGCCCGAACCCGGTGCGCGCGATCGTCTCCAGCGTCAGCTTGGTCATGTCACCGGGCACGTCCACCGCCCGGCCCGCCGCCTGCTCGCGGTCCCAGTGGTCGGTCAGCCGCTCGGCCACCGCCAGCATCATCGGGTGGTAGCCCTCCATGGCTTCCCGGCTGAACCCAGGGGCCAGCACGTCGTGCGCCAGCTGCCAGTTCGACTCGTGGTTGTACGCCGTGAACAGCGCGTCCCCGACGACCGGCCGCAGATTGGCGACCCCGAGGCCGACGTGCTTGGCGAAGCGCGACTCGTCCGCCATGTCGGCCGCCGGCTCGGCGCCCCACACGAACACGAACTCCTTGCCGAACGCCTTGCGCCGGAAGATCGGCCCGAGCTGCCGTGCGTAGCGCATGGAGTCCTGGACGGGCGTGCGCCGGTCGGCGCCGAGCACATCGCCGAGCAGAGGGAGCCGGTGCGGGGGGTGTGGGATGCGGTGCAGCTCGGGCCAGCCCTGTTCGGCGCCCCGGAACCCCTTGGGAAGCGACGCTTCCACCACCGGTCCGACCGTTGACGTCGTCTCCGCCATGACGCGTTCTCCCTTGAATCAGCGGCAGGTTGAGCTGTCGTGCAGCTGCTGGTTGAGCTGTCATGCAGCTGTTGTACGTGGGTTCAATAGCGGCTCCAGTCTGATCCCGCTGTTGAACCGGCGTCAAGTAAAGTGCGGGCATGGCCGCGAACCAGGGCGAGCGCACGCGCCGAAGGCTCAGCACCGAGGAGCGCAGGGAACAGCTGCTGTCGGTGGGCGCGCGGCTGTTCTCGGAGAGTCCCTACGACGAGGTGTGGATCGAGCAGGTCGCCGAGATCGCCGGTGTGTCGCGCGGGCTGCTGTACCACTACTTCCCGACCAAGCGGGACTTCTTCGCGGCGGTCGTCGAGCGGCAGAGCGAGCGGATGCTGCGGATGACGGCGGCGGTGCCCGGGGTTCCGGCGCGCGAGCAGCTGGCCGCCGGTCTCGACACCTTTCTGGAGTACGTGCACGCCCACGCGCACGGCTTCCGCGCCTTCCACCGCGCCGACGCGGCCGGGGACCAGGCCATCCGCCGGGTCTACCAGCGGGCGCTGGCGGCCCAGGAGCGGCAGATCCTGGCGACGCTCGCCGCCGACCCCGAACTCGGCCCGGTCGCGCAGCAGCGCCCCGACCTCAAGCTGGCCGTCCGCGGCTGGCTGGCCTTCACCACGGCCGTCTGCCTTGAGTGGCTTCGGGGTTCGGATCTGACCCGGGAGCAGGTGCGCGACCTGTGCGCCAGGGCGCTGCTGGGTGTCATCGCACCCTGAGGCGCGCACGCTTCCGCCGCCCCGTGGTTGGCGTACGCCCCGATCTTCGATAGCTTAGGCAAGCCTTACCTAAGGAGGTTTGGGATGAGTGACAGCCCCAGCTGGACTGCCGCGCCCGCCGCGGCCGAACGGGCCAGGTCGGTTCTCGCCGCCGCCTGGTCCTGCGCGGTGACCGCGGACGGCGGTCGCGAGGAGTTCGTCGGCGCCCATAGCGTGGACGAGGACGGTCGGGTGCTGCTGCACGTGCCCGAGGACAGCGCGCTGCTCGCGGCCGCGATCTGCGCGCCCCGCGGAGAACCCCATGCGGTGCTGGAGTTCGCCGACGTCGCGCCCGTCCCCGTGCGCCACCGGATCCGGGCCCGGCTCTGGCTCGCGGGGTACTTCCTTCCCGAGGACGGCCACCTGGCGTTCCGCGCCACCCGGGTCGTGCTGCGGCAGTCCTTTGGCGCGGTGGTCGTCGACCTCGACGAGTTCGCCGCCGCCGAGCCCGACCCGCTGGCCCTCGCCGAGGCGCACCTGCTGACCCATCTCGCCGACTGCCATCCCGACGCCGTCGAACGGCTCACCCGGCTCGTCGAACACGCCAGTCTGCACGGCGCGGTCCGCGTCCAGCCCGTCGCTGTCGACCGGCACGGACTGACGCTGCGCATCGAGCGCAACCGCGCCCACGGCGACGTACGACTGCCGTTCCATGCGCCCGCCGACGACATCGGACAGCTCACGGAACGCATGCACGCCCTGCTCGCGCAGGCGAGCGCCGCCTCCTGTCCGCGGGCTCTACAGCGGCAGCGCACAGACGGCGACGGGTGAGGCGAACGGCTCGCCCGCGAGTCGTAGTTCACCGCTCTTGTCGTCGACGTGGAAGACGCTGACCGTGCCGGACTTCTGGTTCGCCGCGAACAGCAGCGTGCCGTCCGGCGAGAAGGCGATCTGGCGCGGGAAGTCGCCGGACACCGGCACCGTGCCGAGCAGCCGCAGCCGGGCGCCGTCCGCGTCGACCGCATACCGGGCGAGGCTGTTGTCACCGCGGTTGGCGAGATAGGCGTAGGAGCCGTTCGCGGTCACCAGGATCTGCGCCGGGTAGTTGGTGCCCGGCCCGGAGCCCGTGCTCTGCGGATCGCCGATCGTCAGCCGCCCCGTGGCGGCCTCGTACGCGCAGACCGCGACCGTGTTGTCGACCTCGTTGGCCAGATAGGCGTGCCGTCCACCGGGGTGGAAGGTGAGGTGGCGCGGACCGGCGCCCGGCCGCGTGTGCGCCTGCGCGACCTCGGTCAGGGTGCCCCGGCGTTCGTCGAGGCGGTAGGTGTAGACGGTGTCCGTGCCCAGGTCGACGGCGAGCACATGACCGCCGTCGGGGCTGGTGATGAACTGGTGGGCGTGCGGGCCCTGTTGACCCGGACCGGGTGCCGGAGTCGAGTGCGTGACCACGTCTGTGCGTTCGCCCGGCGCGCCCGACGTGTCGATCGGATGCACGGCCACGCTGCCCGACGTGTAGTTGGCGCTCAGCAGCCAACGGCCGCTCGGATGCACGGAGAGGTGGCAGGGCCCCGCCCCGCCGGTGCTGCGGACGCCAAGGATCTTGCGATCGGCGAGGCGTACGGCGGTCACGGCTCCGTCGTCGTGCTCGTTCACCGTGTACACGGTGCGGCGGTCCGGGTGGAGCGCGAGATACGACGGGTTGACGATGCCGGTGAGCGTTCCGGTGCCGGTGATCCGGCCGGACGCGGGGTCGTACGTGGCGAGGCCGATGCCCGTGCCGCCGCCCTCGACCGTGGTGTAGGTGCCGAAGTAGAGCGGCTGGGGGCCGGAGGGCTTCTTGGCCGTGTGCGGGGCGGACGGCTCGGCCGACGGCCGCTCGGCAGCGGGCGCCGCTCGGTCAGGGGGCGTGGGGATGTCGGCGGCCGCGTTCTCGGGTGGCGCGGGCGCCGGCAGTGCCGTCACCGCGGCCGCTCCCGCGAGCGCGCCGACGAGACGGCGCCTGCTCCAGCCGCCGCCCGCAGCTCCCGTCCCACTGCCCATGTCCACACCTCAGGTGGTCGCTCGCCTCGATCGTGACAAGCCACCATGACCCGTGCCGCCAGGTGTGCGCAAGAACAGCAACGCCCGTTGCATAGCATGCAACAGCTGGTCCGTCTACCAGTCGCCGCCCTCCACCGGCTTGCCCGGCTCGTCCTTCAGCTGCTTGGCCTGCTGTGGCGCCGGATCCTGCCAGGGCTCGTGGTCGTCGCCGAGCCAGTCGCCGACCGGCTTCACGCCCTCCAGCGTGTCCGCGGGCGTGAGATCCTCCGCGTCCTGGTCGTAGTAGTCGTACCAGGGCAGTCCCACCCGGGTGTACTCCGCGCGGTTCACGGGTGACGGCGGGGGAGCCTCGCCGGTGATACGGCGCCACTCCGGAGGCGTGACCAGGTGCACGAACACCCTCCCGGCGGGCTGCTCGGCCCAGTCATCGAGGCGCCGGACGTCGCGGTAGACCTCCTGGCGCATCGAACCGCCGACGCCGAGCCCCATGGCCGCGGCGGGACGCGCACGGCCGGCCGAAGCCGCCACCGGGCCGCCCGGCGTGGCCGCCGCCATGGGCAGCGCCGCGCCGTACCCACCGGCCGCCATGCTCGTCCGCTGCCGCTGGGAGAGGCGCCGCTCCTCCTCGCGCCACTCGGCAAGCTTCCGCTCGCGGAGCGGAAAGGACTGCAGCTGTACGCCGCCCCAGGTCTCCTCGCCCGTGACCTGGCCCTCGACGGTCGCCCCCAGCCCCAGCGGCACCGCCACGAACTGGCGGACCGTGCCCTTCCCGGAGTTGATGCCGTCCAGCCAGGGCTGGCGGGGCAGCACCACATAGTTCTGCGGCTTCCGGGACAGCCGGTCGCTCCACGGCTTCCCCGAGACCGCGCACACCTTGCCCACGCCGACCTGCAGAGCGGCCGGCTCCGTGGTCCCCCCGAAGCTCAGCCACATCGCCTCCCGCAGATACACCGGCACCATCACACCGCCCCGCGCACGCCACTGCTCGGGCACCGTGTCGGGGAAGTCCGAGACCCGGCGGACCGGGAATTCGCCGAGGCCCGGCGGCAGCGGATGGGTGCCCGACTCGGGCAGCCGCAGGGTGCGCACGAACCGCACCGCCACCCCGCCCGGCAACCGCAGGGTGTTCCCGTCGATCCGCACGCTCTGGTCCGTCATCCGCCCGCCCCCTCGTTCCGGGTCCCGGAAGCGCACGCCGCTCCGGTGACTCCGTCACCTAGAACGACGCTCGGCGCCGTCGGGGTTCCTGCGCAGCACCTCCGGAACCCGCAGCCGTTCGGAATCGCGCAGGCTCTCCCGCAGCCTGGTCAGCCGGGGCATGCGCTCGCGCTGCTCGCGGGACGTGCGGTCCAGCTCCTCGAAGAGGCGGCGGGAGCGGTGCTCGGTGTCCATCTCGTCGAGGATGCGGTTGACCTCCGTCAGCACGGCCCCGTACAGCTGCCAGGTGCGGGCGTCGTGCTGCACCTCCTCCAACAGCAGCTGGGCCAGCTTGTCGCGGGTGGCCGCTGCCTGCCGCAGTTCGGCGGCCAGCCGGGACTCCGCCGACTCGGCGCTCACACTGACGTGGCTGGTGACCAGCACGGCGAAACTGACCACGGCGTCGGCGATCTCCGACAGCAGCCGCTCCACGGCGGCCCCCGTCTCCGGCGCGAACAGGGGCTCGGGATCGCGTTCCTTGGCCAGGTCGGTGAGGGTGCGGGCCAGCACCCGCAGTACCACCGTGCAGATCTCCAGCGTGTCCAGGCCGGTCCGCAGCACCACCCGGTGCAGCAGGCCCTCACGCACGCGGGGATTGAGCCGCAGACTGTCCTCGGCCTGCCTCAGGGCCGCGTCCACCTCCACGATGTCGTGGTCGAGCCGGCGTGCCTCGTGCAGCCGCTCGGTCGCCCGCTCGACGGGCGTACGGCCGGCGGCCTCCTCGCCCATGCGCAGCATCAGCTGCCGTACCCGGCGGGCCAGCCCCTCGATCGACTCGCCGGCCTCGTCCACCCACACCGGTGGCGCGAGCAGCAGATTGCAGCCGAACCCGACGACCGCGCCGATCAGTGTCTCCACCACCCGCGCCCACGCCGTGTCCCCATGGGTGGTCACTCCGAGCACCAGCATGGCGCTGATCGCCACCTCGGGTACGTACTCCTCGACCCGCACCAGCCGTCCCACCGCCAGTGAGGCCACGATCAGCAGGGCCAGACTCCACCAGGTCAGACCCACCAGGAGACTGAAGGCGATGGCGACGAGGACGCCGGCCACGACCGAGTTCACCCGGCGGATGCCGTTGGTGAGGGTGGCGTACAGGGTGACCTGGACGACCAGCAGCGCGGTCAGCGGGGCGGTGAGCGGCGCCGGCTCGGGGCTGAGACGCAGCGCGACGACGTACGCGATCGTCGCAGCGGCAGCCGCCCGCAGGGTCTGCACGACCATCGGGTCCCGGCGCCGTTTCGCAAAGCGCACGAGAGACGCCGTCCACTCACGTACATCGAGCATCCTCGGGCCGTGCCCTTCCTGTCCTTGAGGACTGTGTCATTGAGGACCGTAACTGTCCGCAAGGCAGCCTAGATTGTTCATGTCGGTCGAAGGATGACAGGAGGGGAACAATCGTGGAGCGCACCCAGGTCATCGAGGTTCTCACGCGAGCGCACGCTTATCTCGCCGAGGTGGTCGCAGGAGTGCCGGAGCCGGCGTGGGGAGCGCCGACGCCGTGCACCGAGTGGACGGTACGGCAGGTCCTCAACCACGCCCGGATCGACCAGCAGGCCTACGGTCTCGCGATCACCGGCGGCCGCCCGGACTCCGACCCGTTCCACCCCGCCGACGCCCTCGACGGAGATCCGGCCGCAGAGCTGGACAAGGTACTGCGCGCCGTGGCGGACGCCTACGCGGGACTGCCCGCCGACGCCGAGCAGGCACCGACGCCGCTGGGTCCCATGCCCGTGCCTCTCGCCGCGGCGGCGGCCGCCATGGACGCGGCCGTGCACGCCTGGGACATCGCGGTCGCCACGGGCCAGGACCGGCCGCTGGCCGGCGAACTGGCCGAGGGGATCTGGCCGGCGGTGCAACGGCTCGTCGATCACCTCCGGGACGCCTACCAGGTGTTCGCGCCCGCGCGCGAGCCTGCGCCGGACCACGACAGGGCCGAGGTGCTGCTCGCCTTCCTGGGCCGCGACCCGCACTGGTCCCCTGTGCCGTCCTGACGCACACGGCGGAGCGCACCCGAGAGCACACAGCCCGACCAGTCAGTTCGTCACCGCCGGGAACTGGTGGACGACGAAGTCGAATGCCTGCCCGGTCCGCAGATCCCCCAGCAGCAAGGCCCACAGCTGACCGAGCCCCCTCACCCGGTCGCCGCGCAGCCGCACCATCCCGGCCACGGCAGCCTCGGCTCCCGCTATGTGAGCGTCGGCCTGACCTTCGACCCGGGCTCGTTCGAACGCCACCGGTCGGGACGGCGCCATCCATCGCTGGACGCCGGGACCGGCGGGGCCGGGCACCAATGAACGGACCCTCGACCGCGTCCGGTACCGCGACTACGTCCTGGACCTGCGCTCGGTCGGCTCACCCGCCCGCGACTGGGCGGCCCGGCCGCGGGACCGGTAGCCGGCGACCTTCGCGAGATTGCCGCAGCGGTCCATCGAGCACCAACGGCGGCGCCGGGCCTGGGAGTCGTCCAGGAACAGCAGTGAACAGTCCGGGTTCTCGCACTCCTTGACGCGCTCCAGCAAGGGGCTGCGCACGAGGAGGACGGCATCCCGGGCCACCGTCGCCAGAGCAGCACGGGCCGGCTGCCGGGCCGTCCAGCGTACGGGGCCCAGCTGGGGGGCCAGGTCCGGGCGGGCCGCCGCCTCGTTGATCAGCTCCACGTCGGCCGGTTCCGGGTCCGGCCCGGCCATCGATGTGCGCACAAGGCGGTAGAGGGCCTCACGCAGGACGCGGGCGCCCGCCAGGTCCCGGGCGGTGGCCCGCACCGGCTCGCCGTCCGCGGCCAGCTCCGCCTCCGTGAACCAGCGGGCCAGCGCGGCCGGGTCCGGGAGCCGCTCCAGCGGAACGTTCGCGTGCCTCCGGCCGAGCGTCGCCACGAAGTTCAGGCAGGGGCGGCCGCCGATGAAGGGGAACGCGAGCGCCGGGTCGGCGGGGGTCGCGGAGGTGCCGGTCATACGGGAGAGCGTACACCGGTTCATGAGGTGTCGGTCATGGCCACGGCCCCTTGACACCAGTTGAAGAGGTGTTGGATGGTGACACCACTTCAACCGGTGTCAGCCGGGTGGTCGGCTGTGACAGGAAGCGGGTGCGGTATGCGTGCGGTACGGATCGACGAGTTCGGCGGGCCCGAGGTGCTGGTGCCGGTCGAGGTGCCCGACCCCGTGGCGGGGCCCGGCGAGGTGCTGGTGCGGATAGCGGCTGCGGGCGTGAACCGCGCCGACGCGCTGATCAGGTCCGGCGTCTATCACCGGGCCGGGCGGCCGCCGCTGATCCCCGGCGTGGAGGCGTCGGGAGTCGTCGCGGCGCTGGGGGAGGGGGTGAGCGGTCTGGAGGTCGGGCAGCGGGTCATGGCCCTGGACGGGGTGAACGCCCCGGGCTTCTACGCCGAGTTGGCGCCCGTACCCGCCACCCAGGTAACCGTCCTGCCGCAGGGCGTGGGCCTGACGGAGGCGGCCACACTGCCCGTGGCCTGGCTCTCCGCCTGGTACTGCCTGCGCCACCTCGCCCGGGTCACCAAGGAGGACACCATGGTGGTGAAAGCGGCCGCGAGCGGGGTCGGCAGTGCTGCCGTGCAGATCGCCGCCCAGGCGGGCGCGCGGGTCATCGCCCTCGCCGGATCGGCCGAAAAGGCAGCCTGGGCAGGGGAGTTCGGAGCCCACGCCACCGTTGACACCTCCGCCCATCCCGACGACGCGGAGGTCGAGGAGGTGCTGCGACTGACAGACGGCCGCGGCGCCGACGTCGTCCTCGACACCGTCGGCGGCCCGGCGTTCGGCCGCAGCCTGCGCCAGGTGAGCCACGGCGGCCGGGTCGTGGCCCTGGCCAACGTGGCCCTGGCGCCGAGCACCGTCGACACCCGTGACTTCTACCCCAAGAACGCCGCGATCCTCGGCTTCCAGCTCACCAACCTCCAGATCCACGGCTACGACCCCCGCAACGACCTGCGTGAGCTGGCCGAGCGGGTGGCCGCCGGGGCGTACCGGGTGCCGGTCGAAACCGTTGTACCCCTCGAACAGGCCCGTACCGCCCACGAGTTGCTGGAGCGGCGCAGCAACCGCGGCAAAATCGTCCTGGCGGTGGCCGACCTCTGAGTGATCTCATGAGGAAGGCCTCCGGGAGATCCGCCGGGCGCTTCAAGAGCGGCCCGAGAAGGAGAGCGAGTGGATTTCCGGGACCTGGGCTCACCGCGGGCGCGGCGGGCACTGCGCCATGTCGCCGTCCGTTCGACGGGCCCGTCCGTCGGCCCCGACCTGCGGATCACACTGAACTTCCACCCGGACCGGCTGGTCGGCCCACTGCCCCTTCTCCAGGCGCTGGCCCGGGACGGCGCTTACCACTCGCAGTTCGTCACCGGCACCAGCAACGGCGGGCTCACCGCGCACCCCGGCGGCGACCGCTGGCGCTGGGAGAGCCGGATCTTCGGCGGTGCCTACGACGAAGCCGACCCGCACGAGCGGCCCGTGTACGGCGCGCTGAACTTCCGGCGCCAAGTCGTCGGTGCCGCACCGCGCTTCGGCTCCTCGCACTTCCGGCTCACCGCCGACGCCCTCGCCCGCACCACCTTCTGCTACCCCGACAGCGCGGCCGGGCCGACCGACTTCGGGGTGGCCGCCGGAATGTCGCTGATCGCGCTCGCCGAGGCGGACGAGCAGGACGCCCTCAACGACTACATCGAGGCCCAGGTCCACGGAGGCGTCCTGCTCGCCCGCCACCTGGAGGCACTCGTCCTGGACGCGAGCTACCGCGGCACGCCCGTCGAGGCCGCCGCCCGTCTGCTGCCCTGCCCCGTCGAGTGGCACCCCGGCTACCGGCTGAGCGTGGCGGAGCTGTACGAACACGCCGACTACCGCGGACCGGAGTACGCGGAGCTCGGCGCCCGGATCGCGCAGGACGGCCATGTCGACCCACGGATCATCGGCGACGCGGCCCGCACCGGTCGCCACGAACCGCAGGACCTGAAGATGGTCTGGCACACCGTCGCCCGCTTCGGCGCACCCGAGGGAGCGGGCACCGCCTATGCGCCCGGCGGCCACACCCCGGGAGTGAGGACGCCGAGCGCATAGGCACGTGCCACCAGTTCGGTCCGGTTCGACGCGCCCCAGCGCGCCGACAGCCGCCGCAGGTGGTAGGTGACGCCGTCCGTGCTGAGGCCGGTCTCCTTCGCGGCCCTGGCGGTGGTCGCGCCCCCGGCGAGCAGCGCCAGGATGCGGGCCTCCACCGGCGCGACCCGCACGGGCTCCTCGCCGAGCGGCTCGCGCTCGCCCCGTACCCGCAGCATCACCAGCAGGGCGGGTGTCTCCTCCACGGTGTCGCTGACCGGGTCGGCGGTCAGCTCCCCGAACCGCTCACCGCCGCCCGGTCCCTCCCAGCACACCGACACCTGGTACCGCGAGCGGTGCCGCAGCCGCAGCGCCTGCGCGATCCGCTCCACCTGCGTGGCCTCCTGCGGCCGGAACAGCTCCAGCACATCACGGCCGCGCAGCCGTCCCGGGGTCGTACCGCACTCGGCCGCCATCTCCGGGTTGGCCAGCAGGACGGCGCCGTACGCATCGCACACCGCGACGGGCACGGAGACCCGGTCGAAGAGCATCAGGGCGCGGTTGCGCCACGTCACGGCCTCCCGACGGCCCTCTTCCACCCAGACCTCCTGCCACCCGCACAACGGCGACGCCCACTGCGTGCACTACACAATCATGTGGCGAGCCAGGCCGCCCGGTCCGGCGCCAGCACCCCGTCGTCGAGCGGGCCGCTCGCCAGCAGGACCGAGGCGTGCCCGGGCAGCCGGTACGGCTCGGCCGAGAGGTTCACCACGCACACGAACTCCGGCTCGCGGCGGAAGGCGAGGACGCCGGCCGGGGTGTCGAGCCAGGCCAGGCCGCCGTCGCCGAGGGCGGGAAGGCCGCGGCGCAGGCGCAGTGCGGCGCGGTACAGCTCCAGCATCGAGCCCTCGACACCGTCATGCGCGGCCACGCTGTGCTCCGCCCAGTCGGCCGGCTGCGGCAGCCAGGGCTCGGCCGTCGTACCGTCCGGGCTGAAGCCGTACGGGGCGCTCCGCCCCGACCACGGGATCGGCACCCGGCAGCCGTCGCGCCCGCGGTCGGTGTGCCCGGACCGCTCCCACACCGGGTCCTGGAGGACGGACTCGGGCAGGTCCTCGACCTCCGGCAGGCCGAGCTCCTCGCCCTGGTAGATGTAGGCACCGCCTGGCAGCGCGAGCATCAGCAGGGCGGCGGCGCGGGCCCGCCGAGTGCCCAGGGCCAGATCCACGGCGCCCTCGGGCCGGTAGGGCTCGTTGGCCACCCACCGCCGGACGACCCTGCGGCCGTAGCGGCTGGGGTGGCGCATGACGTCGTGGTTGGACAGCACCCAGGTGGCAGGGGCGCCCACCGCGCCGAGCATGGCGAGGGAGTCGTCGATGACGGCACGCAGATCCTTCGCGTCCCAACTGGACATCAGGAAGTCGAAGTTGAACGCCGTGTGCAGACCGTCCCGACGCACATAGGCGGCGAGCCGCTCCGGGGTGTCCGCCCAGGCCTCGGCGACGAACGACCGGTCGCCGGGGAACTCGTCGGCCACCCGGCGCCAGGCGCGGTAGACGTCGTGCACCTCGTCCCGGTCCCAGTGCGGATGGTCCAGATGTTGCCGTGGCCCGTCGGGCGCCGCTTCCGGGCGGGGCGGCAGGTCGGGCAGCTCGGGATGCTTGATCAGTCCGTGCGCCACGTCGATACGGAAGCCGTCCACGCCCCGGCTGAACCAGAACCGCAGGATCGACTCGAACTCCGCCCGCACGTCCGGGTGTCGCCAGTTGAGGTCCGGCTGTTCCGGGGCGAACAGGTGCAGGTACCACTCACCGTCGGGCAGCCGGGTCCAGGCCGGGCCGCCGAAGCAGGACACCCAGTCGTTGGGCGGCTCGGCGCCGTCCGTCCCGCGCCCGGTCCGGAAGACGTAACGCTCCCGCTCCGGGCTGCCCGGACCCGCCGCCAACGCGGTCTGGAACCAGGCATGTCGGTCGGAGGTGTGGTTGGGCACGATGTCCGGGATCACCCGGATCCCGTGCCGGTGCGCCTCCTCGATGAGCTGCTCCGCCTCGGCGACCGTGCCGAACAGCGGATCGATCTGACGGAAGTCGGCGACGTCGTATCCGTGGTCGGCCATCGGCGACTCGTACCAGGGGTTGATCCAGATCGCGTCCACGCCGAGCGACTTCAGATACGGCAGCCGGGAGCGGATGCCGGCGATGTCGCCGACGCCGTCGCCGTTGCCGTCGGCGAAACTGCGGACGTAGACCTGGTAGATGACGGCGTCGCGCCACCAAGGTGCGGTGCTGGTGGACATGTGGGTGCGTACTCCTCGCAAATCAGTGGGAAGCAGAACTACTTGGCCGCGCCGGCCGTGAGACCGGCCACGATCCGGCGCTGGAACAGCAGCACCACGACCACGAGCGGAACGGTGACCAGGACTCCGGCGGCCATCTGGCTGCCGAACGGCGTCTCGAACTGGGTCGCCCCGGCGAACTTGGAGATCGCCACGGGAGCGGTCTGGATGTCCGGCTTGTTCGTCATCGACAGCGCGATGAGGAACTCGTTCCAGGCCGCGATGAAGGTGATGATCGCGGTGGTGAAGATGCCGGGCGCGGCGAGCGGAATGATGACGCGGCGGAACGCCTGGCCGCGGGTGCAGCCGTCGATCATGGCCGCGTGCTCCAGTTCGTCGGGCATCTGCCGGAAGAACGCCGTCAGGTTCCACACCGCGAGCGGCAGTGTGAAGGACAGGCTGGGCACGATCATCGCCTGGTAGGTGTTGATCCAGCCGAAGCCGACGAACATCTTCAGCAGCGGCACCACGATCGACACCACCGGGAACATCGACGTGGCGATGATCAGCGTCAGCACGAACCGCTTGAAACGGAATTCCAGCCGCGCCATCGCGTACGCCGTGAACGTCGCCAGCAGCAGAGCACATACCGTCGTGATGCCCGCCACGACAAGGCTGTTGAGCAGCGCGCGGGTGAATCCCTCGGACGGGTCGAGGACCGCACGGTAGTTCTGGAAGGAAATCCGCGCGGGGAGGACGGAGTTGTCGAAGATGTCCGAGGTGCGGCGCAGGCTGGAGACCAGCATCCAGTAGAACGGCGCCAGACAGTAGGCGACGACGGCGGCGACCCCGAGCCAGAGCAGTGCTCTGCGCACGACCGCGTGCAGGGCGGTGGGGGTCATGCGGCCACCTCCTTGTGGCGGCGCGGCACCACGTCGGCGCCCAGCAGCCGGACGAACGCCAGCGCGACGAGGAAGACGTAGCCGAAGAGGATCACCGCGTAGGCCGCGGCCGGCCCGAAGCGCACGTTCGCGGCCTGGTCCTGGGCGAGCATGGACAGCGTCTCCACGGACGTCTTCTGCGCGCCGATCAGGATGTACGGCAGGTCGAACATGCGCAGCGCGTCGAGCGTGCGGAACAGCACGGCCACCAGCAGCGCCGGTTTGACCAGCGGCAGTGTGATGCTCCAGAACTGGCGCAGCCCGCCCGCCCCGTCCATCCGGGCCGCCTCGTACACCTCCTTCGAGATCACCTGGATCCCGGCCAGCACCAGCAAACCGATGAACGGAGCCGTCTTCCACACGTCGGCCACGATGACCGCCACCTTCGCGTGGAACCCCTCGGTGGTCCACAGGATCTGACGGCCGATCAGGGCGTTGGCGACCCCGTCGCTGTTGAAGACCCAGCGCCAGAGCAGACCCGTGACGGCGGTCGGGATCGCCCATGGCACGAGGATGGACGCGCGGACGACCGCCCGGCCGCGCAGCGCACGGTGCATGATCAGCGCCATCGCGATGCCGAGCACCGTCTCCAGCGTGACTGTGGTGACGGTCAGGAACGTCGTGTTCCAGAAGGCGTTCCAGAAGCGGTCACCCGCCGCCCCGAAGATCGCCGTGTAGTTGTCGGCGCCGACGAACGGGTCGTGGTCGCGGACGAACCCCGTCTTCGGGTCGAGGCCCGGGGTGCCGTAGAAGGAGTCCTTCAGCGCCACGACCGTCGGATACAGGACGACGACCGCCAGGACCAGCAGCGTGGGAGAGACGAGGAGAGCGCCGAGTCTGCCCTCGCCGGAGGTGGCCGTGCGGCGGCGAACCCGACCGGTGGCGTTCCCGCACGTCTTCGGTTCCGGCCTGTCGAGGGTCTCGGGCGGGTTGTGGGTGGTTGCCATGCCGTGTCTCCTCACTTCCCCGCCGCCTGCTGCCGCAGGTCCCGCTGCAGGTCCTTGAGCGCGCCGGCGCTGCTCTTGGCCCCGGTCAGCGCGGCGAACACCTCCCGCTGGACGGCCGCGGTGACATCGCCGTAGCCGAAGACCCGGGGCCGCGGCACCGCGTGCAGGATCGACTGCTTGAGCACCGGCAGGTACGGATACTTCTTCACCAGGTGCGGATCCTGGTACAGGGCCTGGTACGTGGGCGCGGCCGGTGCGTAGGCCAGTGAGAACCGCTGGGTCTCCTGGCTGGTGAAGAACCGGATGAAGTCCAGCGCGGTGGCCTTGTTCCGCGCGGAGGCGGACAGGGCCAGGTTGTGGCCGCCGAGGCTGGAGGCGCCCGGCCCGTTCAGGCCGGGCAGCGGGGCGACGGCGAACTTTCCGGCGACCTTGCTGGAGCCGTCCTTCCTGTTCGCCAGCGGATACATGTACGGCCACTGCCGTTCGAAGACGAGCCTGCCGGACTGGAAGGCGCGGCGGGCGTCCTCCTCCTGGTAGGTGGCGGCCTCCTTGGGGATGGTGCCGTCCCGGAAGGAGCGGACCAGGAACTCCAGGCCCTTCCTGGCCTGCGGGGTGTCGAGGTGCGGGCGCCCCCGGGCGTCGGTGACGACACCGCCCGCGGAGTTCACGGCCTCGGCGAAGTTCACCGTCAGGCCCTCGTACTTCTGGAACTGGCCCGCGTAACAGGACACGCCCTTGGCCGCGGGCAGCTTGCGTACCTCGGCGCAGTCGGCTTTCAACTCGGCCCAGGTGACCGGCGGTCGGTGGATTCCGGCCTGCTTCAGCAGATCGGTGCGGTAGTACAGCATGCCGCCGTCGGAGCTGGCCGGGACGGAGTACAGGCCACCGCGGTACATGCCGGTCGCGACGATCGGCTTCAGCATCTTCCCCAGCGGGAAGTGTTTCTCGGACAGCCGGTCCACCCAGCGGTGCGCCGCGAACTCCGAGGTCCATACGACGTCCAGGGACAGAACGGTGAAGGCGTCCGACCTCGTCGCCGCGTTCTGGATCATCTGCTGCCGCTGTGCGTCGGGATCGGTGGGCAGCTGCACGAAGGTCACCTTCTCCCTCGGGTGCAGCTTGTTCCAGCGGTCGAGCACCGCCCGCACGGTGCCGGTGTTGTCGGCACCGGCGACGTAGGTGATGGGGCCGCGCGCGGAGGTCGACACCGAGCCGCCGCCGGTACCGCACGCGGCGACGGCGGCCAGCCCCGCGCACAGCGCACCGGAGCGCCGCAGCGCTCTGGTCTTCCTGTTCTTCAAAGTTACTCCCGGATAGCGATTGCAGCATGGAATGCGCAGGTCACACCGTATGTATGGTGGATCATCTCCAGTTTCTAGTGGTCAGCGTGACAACGCTTGCAAGCTAGGAGGAGGCTGGGGGGTGCGTCAATGCGTTACGCGTAAGTAATGCCGTGACAGCGCTGTCACATCGGAAGGCGTGCCAGTGCACGCCTGTGCTAACGTCCGCCCATGCCAGCAGCTCAACGGCACCCCACGATGTCCGACGTCGCCGAACGGGCCGGGGTCTCCACGTCCACCGTCTCCCGCACACTGCGCGGCCTGTCGAGCGTCTCGCCGGACGTCCGCGCCCGCGTCGAACAGGCCGCCCGCGAACTGAACTTCGCGGTCTCCCGGCAGGCCTCCGGCCTGGTGACCGGCAGGACCGGTGTGGTGGCGGTGCTCGTCCCCACCCTCAAGTCGTGGTTCATGGGCTCGGCCCTGTCCAGCCTGGGCCCGCTGCTGCGCGCGGCGGACATGGAGCTGGCCGTCTACGTGATACCCGACCTGGCCGAACGCGCCTCGTTCTTCGAGCAGTTGCCGGCCCGACGCAACGCCGACGCGCTGCTGGTCCACTGCTTCGACCTCACCGACGAGGAGGGCGCCCGGCTCGACGACCTCGGGATGCCCGTCATCTACGTCAGCCAGCACGCCGAGGGACGCCCGAGCGTGTACGTCGACGACGCGGCCGGCGCCCTGAGTGGCACCCGGCACCTGCTGAACCTCGGGCACCGCCGCATCGCCTTCATGCAGAGCCCGGGCGCCACCGGCTTCTCCTTCAGCTCGCACGCGAGGCTGCACGGCTACCGGCAGGCGCTCGCCGAGGCGGGCGTTCGGGTGGACGACTCGCTCGTGGTGGCCGCTCCGGCCGAGGACAAGCGCGCCGTCGCCGAGGCGCTGGGGCAGCTGCTGGGCCTGCGCGAGCCGCCCACCGCGGTCTTCGCCGAACAGGACGAGCTCGCCGCCACCCTCATCTGGACCCTGCGCAGGGCCAGGATCGAGGTGCCCGAGGCGATGTCCGTCCTCGGCTTCGACGACCAGCCGCTGGCCGAGTGGTTCGATCTGACCACGGTGGCCCAGTCGCCCTCCGAGATGGGCCGGATGGCGGGCGAGCTGGTCCTGCGGTTGATCAACGACCCCGAGGCGGACCACGAGCGGCACATCGTCCTGCCGACCCGCCTGATCCCCCGGGGGACCACCGCTCGGCCCTCCGGGTTCGCGACGGAGGACGAGATCCCCTCCTGACGGCTTCCGCAAGCCCCGGGGGAAGTTCTTGACTACACGATCGTGTAGTCCCGTGGCGCGGGCGGCCGGATCCGCTCGACCAACCTTGATCGCAGTACTCCCGTACCGCGAAAGGCAGTTGTCGCGCCATGCCCCCCACCGCCCTGCACCCCCACACCGCGGACGCCCTCCCCGCGGTCCCCCTCGTCGACATCACCGCCACCGGCCCCGGCCGCGCACCGATCCAGCAGGTCATGGACCTCATGCGCGAGCACGGCCCGGTCCTCGTACGGCGGCTGCACGGGCGGGACGCACTGTTCGTCGGCGACCTGGACCTGGTGGCCGACCTCGCCGACGAGACGCGGTTCGCCAAGCATGTCGGGCCCGCGCTGGAGAACGTCCGTGAGTTCACCGCCGACGGGCTGTTCACCGCGTACAACGACGAGCCCAACTGGGCCAAGGCGCACGACATCCTGATGCCCGCCTTCGCGCTCGGCTCGATGCGCACCTACCACCCCGTGATGCTGAAGGTCGCCCAGCGGCTCATCGCGTCCTGGGACCGGGCCGCCCGTGAGGGACAGCCCGTCGACGTGCCCGACGACATGACCCGGATGACCCTCGACACCATCGGACTCGCCGGCTTCGACTACGACTTCGGGTCCTTCGGGCGGGACGAGCCCCACCCCTTCGTCGAGTCCATGGTCCGCTGCCTGGAGTGGAGCATGACCCGGCTCGCCCGCACCCCCGGCCGCGACTACTCGGCCGCCGACGCCGCCTTCCGCGACGACTCCGCCTACCTCACGCAGGTCGTCGACGACGTCATCGCCTCCCGCACCGGCACCGACCAGACCGGCGCCGGGGACCTGCTCGGCCTCATGCTCAGCGCGCGGCACCCGGCCGACGGCACCACCCTCGACACCGCCAACATCCGCAACCAGGTCATCACCTTCCTGATCGCAGGCCACGAGACGACCTCCGGCGCGATGTCCTTCGCCCTCTACTACCTCGCCAAGCACCCCACCGCGCTCCAGCTCGTCCAGCGTGAGGCTGACGCCCTCTGGGGCGACCAGGCAGACCCCGAGCCGACGTACGACGAGGTCGGCAGGCTGACGTACACCCGCCAGGTCCTCAACGAGGCCCTGCGGCTGTGGCCCACGGCCGCCGCCTTCAGCCGGCACGCGCTCCAGGACACCGTGCTCGGGGGCCGGATCCCGCTGCGCGCCGGGCAGGCCGTCACCGTGCTCGCCCCGATGCTGCACCGCCAGCCCGTCTGGGGCGACAACCCCGAGCTGTTCGACCCCTCCCGGTTCACCGCCGAGGCGGAGGCGGCCCGGCCGGTGCACGCCTTCAAGCCCTTCGGCACCGGCGAACGCGCCTGTATCGGGCGGCAGTTCGCGCTGCACGAGGCGACCATGCTGCTGGCGATGCTGGTCCACCGCTACCGCCTGCACGACCACACCGGCTATGCGCTCCACGTCAAGGAGACCCTCACCCTCAAGCCCGAGGGCTTCACGCTGACCCTCACCCCGCGCACCACCGCCGACCGCGAACACGGTGTTCTTCCCGGGACCCGTCCGGCCGAGACCCCGCAGAGCCAAGGCCCGCGCACCCTTTCCACCCGCGTCCGCCCCGGCACCGGCGTCCTCTTCCTGCACGGGAGCAACTACGGCACCTGCCGAGAATTCGCCGCCGGGCTCGCCGACGAGGCCGCCGGGATCGGCTGCGAGACCGAGGTCGCGCCCCTCGACGCCTACCCCGACGGCCTGCCCACCGACCGGCCCGTCGTCATCACCGCCGCCTCCTACAACGGCCGCCCCA
This sequence comes from Streptomyces guryensis, assembly GCF_021261325.1. GTDB lineage: Bacteria > Actinomycetota > Actinomycetes > Streptomycetales > Streptomycetaceae > Streptomyces > Streptomyces guryensis. The sequence goes on from NZ_JAJSBI010000005.1 coordinate 74,299, forward strand.
CCGACGACGCCACCGCCTTCGTCGCCTGGCTCGAGGACACCCACGACCTGACGGACGTCACCTACGCCGTCCTCGGCGTCGGCGACCGCAACTGGGCCGCCACCTACCAGCACGTCCCGACCCGCATCGACGACCGCCTCGCCGAACTCGGCGCCACCCGTCTCGTCGACCGCGGCGCCGCCGACGCCTCGGGCGATCTGACCGGCGCCGCGCGGGACTTCACGGCCCGCCTGCGCACTGCGGTCCTGGAGCGGTACGGCGACCCGGACGCCACCGCGGCGGCCGACGACGAGCCCACCACGGCGTACGAGGTCCGCACCCTCACCGGCGGCCCCCTGGACACCCTCGCCGAACGGCACGGCCTCCTCCCGATGACCGTCACCGAGGCGTACGACCTCACCGCCCCCGGCCACCCGCGCCGCAAGCGCTTCGTCCGCGTCGCGCTCCCGGACGGCACCGCCTACCGCACCGCCGACCACCTCACCGTGCTGCCCGTCAACGCCCCGGACCTGGTCGACCGGGCCGCCGCCGCACTCGGCGTCGCCCCCGACACCGTGCTCGACATCCGCGCCACCCGCCCGCGCCGCGACGGGCTCGCGGTCGACCGGCCCTTGACGGTACGTCAACTGTTCACTTACCAAGTCGAGTTGCAGGAGCGGGCGACGCCCGCCCAGCTGGTCGCACTCGCCGCCGCAAACCCCTGCCCGCCCGAGCGTGCGGCCCTGGCCTCCCTCACCGGCGACGACCCGCGCACCCTCGTCGAGCTGATCGAGGACCACCCCGCCCTGCGCGGCGCCCTCGACTGGCCGCAGCTCCTGGAGATCCTGACGCCACTGCGCCCGCGCCACTACTCCATCTCCTCCTCGCCCGCCGTCGACCCCGGCCGCGCGGACCTCATGGTCTCCCTGCTCGAAGCCCCCGCACGCTCCGGCAAGGGCGTGTACCGGGGGACCGGGTCAGGTCACCTCGCCGCAGTCGAACCCGGCGAGACCATCCTCGCCCGGGTCCAGCCGTGCCGGGAGGCCTTCCGGCTGGACCACTCCGCTCCGGTGATCATGGTCGCGGCGGGAACGGGCCTCGCCCCCTTCCGCGGGGCAGTCGCCGACCGCATGGCCTCCCTCGCCGCCGGCGCCGAACTCGCCCCCGCCGTCTGCTACTTCGGCTGCGACGCACCCGAGGCGGACTTCCTGCACGCCGAGGAGCTGCGCGACGCGGATTCCGCTTCAGCCGTGTCGTTGCGCCCCGCCTTCAGTACCGAGGGGACGTTCGTGCAGCACCGCATCGCCGCCGAGGCCGACGAGGTGTGGGAGCTGCTCGGCGCCGGGGCCCGGGTGTACGTCTGCGGCGACGGTTCGAAAATGGCGCCGGGTGTGCGGGACGCGTTCCGTACGCTGTACCGGGACCGCACGCCGGGCGCCCACCACGCGGCGGCCGAAAGGTGGCTCGACGCACTGATCGCGGACGGCCGTTACATCGAGGACGTGTACGCGGCCGGCTGACCGAGGGGAGAGGTGGGCGCACGGTGGTGGACTCCTGGGAACGGGCCCGAAGCATCCTGGAGTACGCGGAGATCCCTCCCGACCGGCTGGCCCACCTGCGCCCCCTGACGGGTGGCACCTACAACACCGTCGAGGAACTCCGCCTCACCGACGGCAGCCGCTACGTAGTGAAGGTCGCGCCGGACGCCCCGGGACTGCGCTACGAGAGCCGGCTCCTCGTCGCCGAGGCGGAGTTCTACCGCGGCGCCGAAACGGCCGGGGTGCCGGCGCCCCGGCTTGTCGCCCTGGACGACGAGAGCCCCGTACTCCTGATGACGGCTTGTTCCGGCGAACCGTGGGACGGATCCCTCACCGAGTCCGAACGAGCATGTCTGCGCACGGAGTTGGGCTGCCAGGTGGCCGCCCTGCATCGCGTCACCGGAACCGCCTTCGGCTACCCGTCCGGCGCCCTCGGCCCCCTCGCGCCCGACTGGCGGACCGCTTTCACGGGGATGCTCGACGCGATTCTCGACGACGCCCGCCGCTTCGCTGCCCGGCTGCCCAGGCCCGTCGAGGAGATCGCCGGCACGCTCCGTGTCGCGTACGGCGCCCTCGACGGGGTGACCGTTCCCGCTCTCGTCCACTTCGACCTGTGGGACGGCAACATCCTCGTGGAGCGCTCGGCGGAGTCCGTCCGCATCGGCGGGCTCATCGACGGGGAGCGCATGTTCTGGGGCGACCCGCTGGCCGAGTTCGTCTCCCTGGCGCTGCTGGGGGACATCAGGAAGGACGAGGCGTTCCTCACCGGGTACCGGGAGGGCGGCGGGCGGGCCGAATTCGACCGCCCGGCCCTCCTCCGTCTCGCCCTCTACCGCGCCTACCTCTACCTGATCATGCTGGTCGAGACGGTCCCGCGGGCGATGGGGGAGGGGGACATCCGGTGGCGAGAGGAGGCGGTCGCACCGGAACTCGTGGCCGCCCTGGACGAGATCGAGGAGGCCACCTCTTAGCTCACATCGTGAACTAAGGGTTGGAGGAATATCGCGCCAAGTCCGTCCGCAGAGGTATGTTGCAGGTCGGACAGGGCGCGAAAGGAACCATATGGCGGGGCGGAACGGGCGCACGGTGCGCGACCTCAGGCGGGCCAACCGCACGGTCGTGCTGCAGCGGCTCTACTTCGACGGGCCCCTCAGCCGCTTCGAGCTCGGCCCGGTGACCGGGCTGAGCTCCGGCTCGGTCAGCAACGTCGTCGCGGACCTGGTCGCCGACGGCCTGGTCGAGGAGGCCGGCAGCGTCGACTCCGACGGCGGCCGCCCCCGCACCCTGCTGCGCGTGGCGCCCGCCAGCGGCCACATGATCGGTGTCGACGTGGGCGAGACCCGGGTGCGTGTCGAGCTGTTCGATCTCACCCTCACCGAACTCGCCCGCGCCGAGCGGCCCTTGGAACAGCAGCGCTACGACGTCGAGGTCATCGTCGGCCACATCCGCGACGGGATCGCCGAGGTGCTCGCCGGCGCCGGCATCGGCCCCGAACAGCTCCTCGGCGTCGGCATCGGCGTCCCCGGCATCGTCGAACACACCCCGGAGCGCGGCGCCGTGGTGCACGGCCAGACGATCGGCTGGGACGCCGTGCCGCTGGAGGCGCTGCTCCGCTCGACCTCCCGACTCCCGGACGGAGTGCGGTACTTCATCGGTAACGGGGCCAAGACCCTCGGGCAGGCCGAGATGTGGTTCGGTGCGGGACGCGGCGCTCGCAATGCGATCGTCGTCCTCTTCGGCTCCGGTGTCGGCGCGTGTCTCGTGACGCCCGAGGTGGAGCACGGGCGGGCGGTCGAGTGGGGCCATCTGACCGTACGGGTCAGGGGGCGCCGCTGCCGGTGCGGTGCGCTCGGTTGCCTGGAGGCGTATGCGGGGGCGGAGTCCCTGCTGGAGCGGTGGCGGGAGGAGGGGGGACGGCCCCCGAAGGACGCCGACGAGGAGACCGCCCTCACGGCGATGCTTGCGTCGGCGTATCCCTCCGGGGGTGGGCCGGCCGATCCGGTGGCGCTCGCAGTGCTGGAGGAGACCGCCGAGTATCTGGGGGCCGGGCTGTCCGATCTGATCAACCTGTTCCAGCCCGAGCGGATTCTCATCGGGGGATGGGCGGGGCTTCAGCTGGGGGCGCGGTTCCTGCCCGCCGTGCGGCGGTACGCGGCCTCCTATGCGCTGCGGCATCCGGCCGAGAAGGTGGCCATCGATCTTGGGCGGCTGGGGCCCGACGCTGTCACCGTCGGTGCGGCGATTCTGCCTCTGGCCGACTTCTTCGCCCGGGGCGGGCGGCGGCTGGAGCCGGTGCCCGAGGGGCCGGTGCCGGCTTGGCGGACGGCGATGGAGGAACGCGCTCCGTAAGTGCCGGGATGGGCTGTCGAGCGACTGCTGCTGCGTTGTGGCTGGTCGCGCCGTTCCCCCCGTCCCTTCGGGGCGCTGAGGCACCCCCAGGTTTCGGCCACCACTGCCGGAGGTACTCGCGTCTCGCTCGACGACGTGAAGGGAGTGCGCCGTGGCCGACCGGCGTGACACAGGCCAGGGCGGTGAATCCGTGCCACGGGACCTGCCCGACCAGCAGGTGCACGAGGGCGAGGATCCGCTGGACATCCCCGTTCCGGACCTGGAGGCGCAGGAGCCGGACGGTGAGGTGCCCGACACCGACGAGGCCGGTACCGGCCGCCGGGACGGGCCCCGTTCGGCGACCGTCCACCCCGAGCACCCCGCTCCGGACGAGCCCACCGCCTGACCGATACAGGGAGCCATCATGGGTATCGGCGACCGGGTCCGCGCGTGGCCCGTCTACCGGCAGCTCACCGGCACGGACCGCACAGGCCGGGGGAGCGCCGCGAAATCCTCGTACACCGACGGCCTGCGTCCTCGCACCGACAGTGCGGAGCGTGTGGTGCAGTCTGTCTGCCCCTACTGCGCGGTCGGCTGCGGGCAGCAGGTCTATGTACGCGACGAGAAGGTCGTCCAGATCGAGGGCGACCCCGCCTCGCCGGTCAGCCGCGGACGGCTGTGTCCCAAGGGTTCGGCGACCCTTCAGCTGACCACCGGACCGGCCCGTGAGCACCGGGTCCTCTACCGCCGTCCGCACGGCACCGACTGGGAGACCCTCGATCTCGACACGGCCATGGACATGGTCGTCGAACGGGTCCTGCGCGCCCGGCGGGAGACCTGGGAATGGGAGCGCGACGGGATGCGCACCGCCCGCACCCTGGGCATCGCCGGTCTCGGCGGCGCCACCCTCGACAACGAGGAGAACTACCTGATCAAGAAGCTGCTCACCGGCCTCGGCGTGGTCCAGGTGGAGAACCAGGCCCGGGTCTGCCACAGCTCCACCGTCGCCGGCCTCGGCACTTCCTTCGGCCGCGGCGGCGCCACCACCTTCATGCAGGACCTGCAGTACGCCGACTGCATCGTCATCGAGGGCTCCAACTTCGCCGAGTGCCACCCGGTCGGCTTCCAGTGGGTGATGGAGGCCAAGAAGCGCGGTGCCACCATCATCGACGTCGACCCGCGCTACAACCGCACCAGCGCACTCGCCGACCTGTACGTGCCGATCCGCGCGGGCACCGACATCGCCTTCCTCGGCGGGATCATCAACCACGTCCTGACCGAGGAGAAGGACTTCCGCGAGTACGTCCTCAACTACACCAACGCAGCCACCCTGGTCGGCGAGGACTTCCGCGACACCGAGGACCTCGACGGCGTCTTCTCCGGCCTCGACGAGGAGAAGAAGCACTACGACCCCGCCACCTGGCAGTACGAGGGCGTGGAGATCCAGCAGCCGGCCGGCGAGGCCGACGAACTCTACGAGGACCGCACCCGCAAGTCCGCCGGCGCCGAGGCCCACGGCTCCGGCGGCGCCCGCACCGGCCACCGCGCCCCCACCGACGAGACCCTCCAGCACCCGCGCTGCGTCTACCAGATCCTCAAACGACACTACGCCCGCTACACGCCCGAGATGGTCGAGGAGGTCTGCGGCATCCCCCGCGAGACCTTCCGGCAGGTCTGCGACGCGTTGACGAGCAACTCCGGCCCCGAGCGCACCAGCGCCTTCTGCTACGCCGTCGGCTGGACCCAGCACACCACCGGCGCACAGTTCATCCGGGCCGCCTGCGTCCTGCAGCTGCTGCTCGGCAACATCGGCCGCACCGGCGGCGGTATCCAGGCCCTGCGCGGCCACGCCTCCATCCAGGGCTCCAGCGACATCCCCACCCTGTTCAACCTGCTGCCCGGCTACATCCCGATGCCGCACGCCCACGAGGACATGAACCTCGACAACTTCGTCGAGACGACCCGCACCGTGAAGGGCTTCTGGTCCGAGATGCGGTCCTACCTCGTCAGCCTGCTGAAGGCCTACTACGGCGACGCCGTAGTAGGCCTTCAGCAGGCTGACGGCCTACTACGGCGACGCCGCCACCCCCGAGAACGACTTCTGCTTCGACCACCTGCCACGCCTGACCGGCTCCCACTCCACCTACGACACGGTGATGGCCCAGCTCGACGGCGACTGCAAGGGCTACTTCCTGATGGGCGAGAACCCGGCGGTCGGCTCCGCCAACACCCGTCTGCAGCGGCTCGGGATGGCCAACCTGGACTGGCTGGTCGTCCGGGACTTCTCCCTCATCGAGTCGGCGACCTGGTGGAAGGACGGCCCCGAGATCGAGACCGGAGAGCTGCGCACCGAGGACATCGGCACCGAGGTGTTCTTCTTCCCGGCCGCTGCCCACACCGAGAAGTCCGGCTCCTTCACCAACACCAACCGCTGGGTGCAGTGGCACCACCAGGCCGTGGAACCCGAGGGCGACGCCCGCAGCGACCTGTGGTTCATGTACCACCTGGGCCGCCGCATCAAGGAGGAACTGGCCGGTTCGACCGACCCCATGGACCGGCCGGTCCTGGATCTCGTCTGGGACTACCCGGTCGACGGCGAACTCGACGAACCCGCGGCCGACGCCGTACTCGCGGAGATCAGCGGCCACGGACCCGGCGGCGACCCGCTCAGCGCCTACACCGAGCTGAAGGACGACGGCTCCACCCGCTGCGGCTGCTGGATCTACTGCGGTGTCTACGCCGACGGAGTCAACCAGGCCGCCCGCAAGAAGCCCGAGTGGGAGCAGGACTGGGTGGCCGCCGAGTGGGCCTGGGCCTGGCCCGCCAACCGCCGCATCCTCTACAACCGCGCCTCCGCCGCCCCCGACGGCACGCCTTGGAGCGAACGCAAGAAATACGTCTGGTGGGACCCGGGGCAGGGCAGGTGGACCGGACGTGACGTCCCGGACTTCGTCCCCGACCGCGCACCCGACTTCGAGCCCGACGAGGACGCGACCGGCCCGGACGCGCTGCGCGGCGACGACCCGTTCATCATGCAGGCCGACGGCAAGGGCTGGCTCTACACGCCCGCCGGCCTGGAGGACGGCCCGCTGCCCACCCACTACGAGCCGCAGGACTCGCCGTTCCCCAACGCCCTGCATCCCTCGACCCCGCGCAACCCGGTGCGCCACCTGATGCCCCGCGAGGGCAACCGCTACCACCCCAGCGGCGACGAGAAGGGCGCCGAGGTCTTCCCGTACGTCGTCACCACGCACCGCCTGACCGAGCACTTCACGGCGGGCGGGATGAGCCGCTGGTCGGAGTATCTCTCCGAGCTGCAACCGGAGTTCTTCTGCGAGGTCTCGCCCGCGCTGGCCCGCGAGCGCGGACTGGAGAACGGCGGCTGGGCGACGATCGTCACCGCCCGCAACGCCGTCGAGGCACGTGTGCTGGTGACCGACCGCATCCGCCCGCTGCGGGTGGAGGGCCGCGCCGTCCACCAGATCGGCCTGCCCTTCCACTGGGGGCCCAACGGCGTCGCGAGGGGCGATGCGGCCAACGAGCTGATGGCCATCGCCCTCGACCCCAACGCCCACATCCAGGAGGACAAGGCCCTGACCGCCGACATCCGCGCGGGCCGTCGCCCGCGCGGCCCGGACCTGCCGAAACTCGTCGCCGAGTACCGCAGCCGGGCAGGCATCACCCCGGACACCGGAACGGAGGTGCGCAAGTGAGCGAGGAACGCGTCGGCTTCTTCACCGACACCTCCGTCTGCATCGGCTGCAAGGCCTGCGAGGTCGCCTGCAAGGAGTGGAACGCCATCCCGGAGGACGGGCTGTCGCTGACCGCCATGTCGTACGACAACACGCAGGCGCTCGGCGCCTCGACCTGGCGGCACGTCGCCTTCATCGAACAGCCGCGCCCCGAGGGACGCACCGAACTCCCGCTGGCCCAGGGTGAGTCGACCGCTCAAGAGACACCGGTGGGCGGCGACGGCGAACTGCGCTGGCTCATGTCCTCCGACGTGTGCAAGCACTGCACCCACGCCGCCTGCCTCGACGTCTGCCCCACCGGCTCGCTGTTCCGCACGGAGTTCGGCACGGTCGTCGTCCAGGAGGACATCTGCAACGGCTGCGGCTACTGTGTGCCCGCCTGCCCGTACGGCGTCATCGAGCAACGCCCGCACGACGGGAGGGCGTTCAAGTGCACCATGTGCTACGACCGCCTCGGCGCGGGACGGGAACCGGCCTGCGCCAAGGCCTGCCCGACGGAGTCCATCCAGTTCGGCCCGCTGGACGAACTGCGCGAGCGGGCCGCGCTGCGCGTCGACCAGCTGCACGAGGCGGGCGTCACCGACGCCCGGCTCTACGGCCACGATCCCGACGACGGCGTGGGCGGCGACGGAGCCTTCTTCCTGCTGCTGGACCGGCCCGAGGTGTACGGGCTGCCGCCGGACCCAGTCGTCACCACCCGGGATCTGCCCGCCATGTGGCAGCACGCCGGTACGGCGGCCCTGTCCCTGCTGGGCGGCCTCGCGGCCTGCTTCGCGCTCACGGGAAGGGGCCGGCGATGAGCACGACCGGGCGCGCGGGACGCAGGCGGCGCCGGGGAGAGCAGCCCGTCGTTCCCCGGGCCGACTTCGAGTCGTACTACGGCCGCCCCGTCATCAAGGCACCCTCCTGGGCGGCGCCCGACATCGCCGGCTACTTCTTCCTCGGCGGTCTCGCGGGAGCCGGTTCGGTGCTCGCGGCGGGCGCGCACCTGACCGGACGTACGACGACCGCGACCGCACTCAAGGTGTCCTCGCTGGCCGCGGTCTCCCTGTCGGCCGCCGTGCTGATCCACGACCTCGGCAAACCGAGCCGGTTCGCGAACATGCTGCGGGTGTTCAAGCCGACCTCGCCCATGAGCATGGGGTCCTGGCTGCTCGGCGCCTACGGTCCCGCGGCGGGTGCGGCCGCCGCGAGCGCCGTGACCGACCGGTCGCCGCGTCTCGGGGGCGCGGCGACCGGCGCCGCCGCACTGCTGGGCCCGGTGGTCGCCACATACACGGCCGTCCTGGCCGCCGACACCGCGGTTCCGGCCTGGCACGGCGTCCACCGGGAGCTGCCGTACCTCTTCGCGGCGTCCGCGACCGCGGCGGCCTCCGGTATGGCGCTCGTCGTCGGACCCACGGACGAGAACGCTCCGGCCCGGTGTGCCGCCGGGCTGGCGGCGCTGGCAGACGCCGCGGTGACGAAGGCGGCGGAGCGGCGCCTGGGCATGGTCGCCGAGACCTGGCGGGAGGGCCGGGCCGGCGCGCTGCTGCGGGCCGCGCAGGTGCTCACCGCCGGGGGTGCGGTCACCGGCGCCCTCTTCGGCGGACGGCGCGGCGGCGCGGTCGCCTCCGGGCTCGCCCTGCTCGCGGGGTCCGCCTGCACCCGCTTCGGCGTGTTCGCGGCGGGCATCGCGTCGGCAAAGGACCCCCGGTACACGGTGGTGCCGCAGCGCGAACGGCTCGACGAGGCGTCGGCGTAGGCCTGCGCCGGTTCCGCGGGCGGTCAGCCCACCTTGCGCCCCCGCATCGGCTCGGTCCGTGCCCCCGCACCCTGCTGCAGGCCCTGCAGGAACTCCTCCAGCACCTCGGTCGCCTGATGCTCCGGGTGCCAGTCCAGCTCGGCACGCGCGCGTGTGCAGTCCATCAGAGGCAGCCGCAGCACCGCGTCGAAGAGGTGCGGCGACGCGGGCAGCAGATGCAGTCCCCAGGCGGCGGCGATCGCCGAGCGGGCCGCGACGCGGGGGAGCCGGACCGGACGGGTGCCCAGCATCTCGCCGAGCAGTTCGGCGTCCACCCAGGGCTCGGCCGCCAGGTTGAAGGCGCCGCGGACCTCTGTGCCGAGCGCGATGACGTACGCCCTGGCCGCGTCGTCGGTGTGCAGCGCCTGGACCCGCAGACCGGGGATGTCCGGGAGGAAGGGCAGCAGCTCCGGACGCGCCAGCGGGCCAGGGAGGAGGCGGCCGCCGAAGATCCGGCGCTGCTCGCTCGCCGACTCGCGCTTGAAGAGGAAGGCGGGCCGCATCCGGACCACCCGCACCTCCGGATGATCGCGTTCGAAGGTGTCCAGGGCGCGCTCCAGATAGGCCTTTTCCCGGCAGTACGCGGCATCCGGCCAGCCGTGCGTCGGCCAGGACTCGTCCACCGCGTGTTCCTTCGGTCCCGGAGAGTAGGCGCCCACCGACGACGCGTGTACGAGCGTCGGTACCCGGGCCGCCGCGACGGCCTCGAAGACCCGGATGCTCCCGAGCACGTTCGTGCGCCAGGTCGCCGCCGGATCATGCGTGGGCTGGAACGCCCACGCCAGATGGACGACCGCGTCGGCGTCCGCGAACTCCTTGACCAGGTCCGCCTGTTGGGACGCCAGATCTACCGCGGACCACTCCGTCCGCGCGGGCGACCAGTCGGGAATCCGCCGGGCCAGACCCAGTACGGAACCCACCTGCGCGTCCTCCGAGAGGAGGCGCACCACACTGGTGCCGACGTTGCCGGTGGCACCCGTGACCACGATCCTGCTGCCCACTGCGCTGCTCATTTCGGGCTCCTTCCGGCGGCACGGTCCGAAACGGGGTGACCGAGTACCCGGCCGGGGCGCGGGCACGCGGACTCCGCCGGACGACCTCGGAGGTGATCCACGCCCCTTACCGGCCCCCGGAACCATGGAGGACGTAACCACCCCACCGGATCGCGGGAGGACGTCCCACGCCGTACTTCGCCGGCCCCGCCGACGGTGCACAGCTGCGCTGCGTCGACTACGGACCGGCGTGGCCCGCACGGCGGACACCCCGGACGGCTGGGGCCCCGCGGTCATGCGGGCCGGCAGGAGAACGCAGGCCACGGCCTGTTCATCACCCACGCCTGGTAACGCGCCGCAGACCTGCGGGAGTTCATGGCCGACCCGGCGGCTCCTGGCCGGGAGGCCGGGGAATGATCAGGACATGAGCGAGATCATCCTGATGTCCGACGCCCGGGTCGCCGACGTCCCCGTGGTGGACAACGGCGAGCCTCTCGTCGACGTACGAGACAAGCTCCTGGTCGACGATCGCAAGTACAACGACTCCAACGGCGCCGAGGTCCATCTGCGCCGGGGCGTCCTCGACCGTCTCCTGGCCGCACAGGCCCTGCTGCCGGAGGGCCTGCGTCTGTTGTTCGTGGAGGGATACCGGCCGCCGGCCCTGCAGCGCCGCTACTTCGAGGGGTACGCCGGCGAACTGCGCGCCGCACACCCCGACTGGTCCGCGGACCGCATCCGCAGCGCCGCCAGCCGCTATGTCTCCCCGCCCGAGATCGCCCCGCACAGCGCGGGCGCGGCCGTCGATCTGACCCTCGCCGACGCCGACGGCCGCGAACTGGACCTGGGCACGGAGATGAACGCAAGCCCGGAGCAGAGCGACGGCGCCTGCTACACGCAGGCCGCCCACATCACGGACGAGGCCCGCGCCAACCGGGGCCTGCTCGGCGGGGTGCTGACGGCCTCCGGGCTGGTCAACTACCCCACCGAGTGGTGGCACTGGTCCTTCGGAGACCGCTACTGGGCCCTGGCGACCGGTGCGCCGGCCGCCCTGTACAGCCCCCGGGAACCGGGTGGCTCCTAGGCGAAGGCGTTCACGCCCGTCAGCTCTGACGACAACTCCCACAGGCGCGCGGCCTGGTCGGGGTCGACGGCCCAGTCCTTGACGCCACTGGTCTCGCCGTCCACCGCGAGTTCGGCGACATCGCAGTCCTCCAGGTAGACACCGCCCAGGCCGTCGAGCTGGGCCGAGGTCGCCGCCCACACCTGGGTGGCTGCGCCCTGCTCGGGGGTCTTGAAGCCCGCGGGGTTGAGCACGGTGCCGTTCTCGTCGATCCAGCCGCGCTCGACCATCTCCTCCTTGGGGATGTGCCGTTGGAGCGGGGTGATGATGCCGCCCGGGTGCAGGGAGAAGGCGCGCACGTCCGCGTCGCGGGCGAGCTTGTCGAGGTGAACGGCGAACAGGACGTTCGCGGTCTTGGCCTGTCCGTAGGCCTGCCACTTGTCGTAGCCCCGGCTCCAGTGGACGTCGTCCCAGCGCATGCCCGAGAAGTGGTGGGCGCGGGAGGAGACGGAGACGACGCGGGCGCCGCCGGGCGCGATGGCCGGCCACAGCCGGTTGACCAGGGCGAAGTGGCCCAGGTGGTTGGTGGCGAACTGGGCCTCCCAGCCGGGACCCACCCGCGTCTGGGGGCACGCCATGATCCCGGCGTTGTCGATCATGAGGTCGATGTTCCGCCCGGAGGCGAGGAACCGCTCGGCGAAGGCGCGCACGCTCTCCAGGTCGCCGAGGTCCAGCTCGTCCACCTCAACGCCGGCGAGCCCGGTCAGCGCCTCCTCCGCGGCGGCCCGGCGGCGGGCCGGGACGACCACCTGGGCGCCCGCCTCGGTCAGGGCGCGGGTGGTCTCCAGGCCGAGCCCGGAGTAGCCGCCGGTGACGACGGCGAGCCTGCCGGTCAGGTCGACGCCCTGGAGGACGTCGTCAGCCGTGCTGGTGGCGCCGAAACCGGATCCGATCTTGTGCTGTGCAGTGCCAGTGCTCATGCCGAGAACGCTACGAATTGGAGTGCTCTCGAAGTCAAGCGCAGTCGAGACCGCGTGTGTGGTGAGGCGGGGCAGGAAAGAGCCCCGACCGGACGGGGGAGGCCGGTCGGGGCTCGCCGACGGGTGGGCACGGATGGCGGTCGCCTCTCGGCGAAAGGCTCCACAGGGCTTCAGCCGAACGATCGTCCCTGTGGGCGAATGGTGAGGCCCGGGGACACTGTCCCATCCGCACCCACGGATTGTTCAACGGCGAACTACCCACTGGTGTTCCGGTGTTCGGCGCCTTGCGCGGTGATCTGCGTCACCCGTATGGGCACTCACGCCAGCGGGCTGTTCTCCAAGGCGGACAGCAGGTGCGCGGGGTCGTCGTACACCGCCTCCGCACCCGCCCCCTCCAGGTCGGCGCGCGGAATCCCGCCGCACAGCACGCCCACGCAACGCACGCCCGCCTGGCTGCCCGCCCGCATGTCCCACACGGTGTCTCCGACGAAGACCGCCCGTTCCGCGGGGACCCCGGCCAGTTCCAGGGCGTGCTCGACGGGCTCGGGGGCCGGCTTTCCCTCCTCCACGTCGTCCGCGCTCGCGGTGGCGGTGATCGCGTCGTCGGCGGAGATCGCGCGGCGCAGCGCGGAGAGTTCCGGGCCGCTCGCGGAGGTGGCCAGTACCACCGTCCAGCCGTGGTGGTCGAGGCGCCGCAGCAGCCGTCCGGCGTCCTCGAAAGCGGGCAGCCGGTCGAAGTACTGGCCGTACAACGCCCTGTGCGCGGCGCTGAGTTCGGCGTCCTGGTCCTTGTCCCGTCGGTCGCCGAGCAGCCGGGCGATCAGGTCCTCGGATCCGAGGCCGACGCAGCGGTGCACGGTGTGCATGGGCACCTTGTGGCCTGCCTGTCTGAAGACCTCCCACCAGGTCACCACGTGCAGGTGGTTGGTGTCGACGAGGGTTCCGTCGACGTCGAACACGGCCGCCCGTTCCATGCGCGCTCCCTTGCTCTTGCGGCGCCCGGGTACCACGTCAGGTGCCTGCCACTCCTGCGGGCGTGCGCCGCGAGTGGGTCCATGCCAGCAGGTCGTCCAGGCTCCAGGTGTTCACCACGCGCTCGGCCGGCACCTCGCACTCCTCGGCCCGGGCACAACCGAGGATCTGCCAGTCCAGCTGACCCGGCGCGTGCGCGTCGGTGTCGACCGAGAACAGCACGCCCGCGGCCACCGCCCCGCGCAACAGCCGCCGCGGCGGATCCAGCCGCTCGGGCCGGCTGTTGATCTCCAGGGCGGTGCCCGTCTCGGCAAGCGCCGCGAACACCTCGTCGGCGTCGAACTCCGACTCGGGCCGCCCCCGCCCGGTCACCAGCCGTCCCGTGCAGTGCCCGAGCACATCGGAATGCGGATTCCGTACGGCGGTCACCATGCGGCGGGTCATCGGGCGGGCGTCCATGCGCAGCTTGGAGTGCACCGACACCACGACCACGTCGAGCCGTTCCAGCAACTCCGGCTCCTGGTCCAGCGAGCCGTCGTCGAGGATGTCGCACTCGATGCCGGTCAGCAGCCGGAACGGTGCCCACGTCTCGTTCAGCTCCGCCACCACGTCCAGTTGCTCGCGCAGCCGCTCGGGCGACAGGCCGCGTGCCACGGTCAGCCGGGGGGAGTGGTCTGTGAGCGCCGCCCAGTCGTGCCCGAGGGCCCTCGCGGCCCGGCCCATCTCCTCGATCGGACTGCCGCCGTCCGACCAGTCGGAGTGCAGATGGCAGTCCCCGCGCAGCCGGGCCCGCAGCGCCGCACCGGCACGGTCCTCGCTCGGCTTCTCCGCCTCGCCCTCCAGTTTCCGCAGATAGCCGGGCACCTCACCGGCCAGCGCCTCCCGGACGACCTGGGCGGTCTTCGGACCGACCCCCTTGAGCGACTCCAGAGACCCGGAGTCCGCCCGCTCGCGCACCTCGTCCGCGGGCAGGGACGCCAGGACGCGGGACGCCGTACGGAAGGCGCGGACGCGGTACGTCGGCGCCAGGGACCGCTCCAGCAGGAACGCGATCCGGTCCAGTGCCTCGACGGGGTCCATGGTCACCTCCTCCTCCAGGGTTCCCCAGCCGCGGGCAGCCTGCACGGTTTGTCCCGCATGCGCCCGGGTACTGCGATGCGCAACCACGCAGCGCCCCGGGAGGTTGGCGATGTCCACATCGGCTGCCGCCGAGGTGGCCGTGATCACCGGCTCCGGCATCGGCCGCGCCACCGCCGTCCGGCCGGCCCGCGCGGGCATGGACGTCGGCATCACCTGGAACAGCGACGGCAAGGGCGCCGAAGGGACCGCCGACGGGGTCCGCGCCCACGGTCAGCGGGCCGCCGTGGCGCAGCTGGACCTCACCCGGCTGCCCACCGCGGCCGACACGGTCGACGAGCTGTGCGAACGGCTCGGCCGCCTCGACGTACTGGTCGACAACGCCGGTACGGGCACCATGACGCCCTTCCTCGACCTGGAGCTGGACGCGGTGCGCGAGATCGTCGAGGTCGACCTGATCGGCCCCTTCCTGTGCGGACAGCGGGCGGCGCGGCACATGATCCGGCAGGGCGACGGCGGCCGGATCGTCAACGTGACCTCCGTCCACGAGCACCAGCCGAGGGTCGGCGCCGCCCCGTACTGCGCCGCCAAGGGCGGCCTCGGACTGCTCACCCAGGTCATGGCCCTGGAGCTCGCCGAGTACGACATCACCGTCAACGCGGTGGCGCCCGGCGAGATCGCCACCCCGATGACCGGCCAGGAGGACACCGACGTGCAGACCGAGCCCCGCCCCGGCATCCCGGCCGGACGCCCCGGCGACGCCCGCGAGGTGGCCGCCGTCATCGCCTTCCTGGCGAGCCCCGACGCCTCCTATGTCACCGGCGCCTCCTGGAGCGTCGGCGGCGGCATGCTCCGGATGGGCCCGCAGGCGGGCTCCCACCTCAGGAGCGACGACTGGCGTCGCCCCTGAACCGCCCCCGGGAGACTGCGCACCAGCTCCTGCGACCGCGCCGGCTCCACAGGTGCAGCCGGGCAGGCCGCCGTTCCGGATCGTGGAGATCGACGGCGAAGTGATCGGTGAGGCCAAGTCCGTCACCGACGTCTCGGCTCAGCCGACCGTCCACTTCTGGTTGCCGCCGCCCGAACAGGTCCAGATCTGCAGCCGGGTGCCGTTGGCCGAGTTGTTCCCGGTCACGTCGAGGCACCTGTTCGCCTGCGGGTTGACGATGTCGTTCGCCCCGTTGACCGTCCACTTCTGGTTCGGGCCGCCGGTGCAGTCCCACAGCTGGACGGTCGAGCCGTCCGCGGTGCCGTTGCCGGTGACGTCCAGGCACTTGCCGAGCGCGCGCAGGGTGCCGTCGGAGCCCACGGTCCACTGCTGGGCGGCGGTGCCGTTGCAGTCGTAGAGCTGCACAGGGGTGCCGTCGGCGGAATTCGCCCCGGCGACGTCGACGCACTTTCCGGCCAGCCCCCTGATCGCCGCTCCGCCGGCCGAGTCGCCGGTCGTGACCGACACCGAGTCCACCACCAGTTGCTGCGGGAAGGACGTCGAGCCGTCCGGGTCGCCGGGCCAGTAGCCGCCGACCGCCAGGTTCAGGATCAGGAAGAACGGCTTGTTGAACACCCAGGTCCTGCCACCGAGGTCGGCCGGCGTGCGGCGCTGGTAGACGTTGCCGTCCACGGACCAGGTGATCGAGTCGGGCGCCCAGTCGACGGCGAAGGTGTGGAAGGCGTCCGCGAAGGCCTGGCCGCCCGGGAGTGTGTAGGCGGCGCCTATGCCGCCCGAGCCCGAGTAGCCGGGGCCGTGGATGGTGCCGTGCACCGTGGACGGTTCGAAGCCGACGTTCTCCATGACGTCGATCTCGCCCGAGTCCGGCCAGTTGACCGGCGTGCCGAGCATCCAGAACGCGGGCCACATGCCCTGCCCCCGCGGGATCTTCATCCGCGCCTCGACGTGCCCGTACTGGGCGTTGAACTTCCCAGAGGTGTTCAGCCGGGCCGAGGTGTACTGGCAAGTGCCGTACCAGCACTGGTAGTTGGCCGGGTTTTCGCGCCGGGCCGTGATCACGAGGTGACCCTGGCCGTCCAGGGCCGCGTTCTTGTTGCCCGAGGTGTAGTACTGCCGCTCATGGTTGTTGACGTTGTCTCCGGTCTCGGTCTGCCACTTCGAGGAGTCGACCGCGGCCCCGGCGGGCCCGTCGAAGGTGTCGGAGAAGGCCACCGCGGCGGCCGCCGCCCTGGGCGGATCCGCGTGCGCCGCACCGGTCGCGGCGGACGCGACCAGCACGGCGGACAGGGCGGCGAGCAGACATCTGCGCAGCAGGCGTGGGGAGGCCACGGCACTTCCTTCCGTACGGCGGCCGGGCGCCCGGAGGCGCCGACCGGGGTGGGGGTGAAGGCGTCGCCTCTTGATTTAAGAAGTGAGATAAGTAGGCGTCAATACTTTGGTACGGACCAGGAGTCGAGCGGCTGGACTATGCGCCCTTTGCCCGCTTCGCCTCCCGTCGCGGCAGCTTCTCCCGTGCGTGCACCGCCCGGCTCAGCCGCCGCCCGAGCAGGACGTACCCGATCAGCGCGCCGGTGGTGTTGAGGATGACGTCGTCGATGTCGAAGGCCCGCCCTTCGATCAGTGCCCCCTGGGCGAACTCCACCAGCAGCATCACCACCGCGGTCAGGATCAGCACCCGCAGCAGGCCGCGGGTCCGCGGTGCGACGACCGGCACCAGGACACCGAACGGGACCCCGAGCAGTACATTGCCGCCGATCTGCTTCACGGCGTCCTTGAGGGCCGGCTGATCCAGATAGGCCCGCAGTGTGCTCCCCGGGTGCAGGTTCGTGTGTGCCATCGCGACGGACGCGGGGGAGGGCTCCAGCGTCAGCCGGGCCAGTACCGCCGCGAACGCCACCATGAACACGAACGCGCAGAGCATCGCCAGCAGCCGGATCGGCAGGGCCAGTACATGCCGCTCACGAGGGGCGGGCCGCGACTTGCTCCCGGGCTTCTTCGACTTCTCCGGCTTCGACTTCTCCGGCTTCTGGGGCTTCTCTGCCTTCTTGAGCTTCTTCGGCTTCTCGGACGTGCCGGTCTTGGTGGTACGCAGGCGCAACGCTGCACGTGGTCGTAAGGCTGCACGGCCCATCAGGTCCTCCAGTCTTCAACTTCCCTGCGTTGTAAGGCGGTTACCCGCTCGGCAGCCGAGAATGCCGCCGCCCGCCGACTCGGCCGGACGGCCCCGCGGTTTCCCTTCCCGCCGTAGGGGCACTCCGGCGAGGGAAGTCAGCGCGCCGTCACCCGAGGCGCCCGCCGCGATGTTTGGATGCCGCGGGACGGACGTACCGGACATCCCGCCCGTGACGGTGTGCGAGCAGAGCCCGAGGAGGTGGCGCGTGACCCCGCGTACGGCCCTGTTCACCGTGGCCGAGCTGCTTGGCTGGTGGATCGCGCTCGGCCTGCTGTGGCTGGTACTCATCAGCACCGTCGACACGCTGGAACTCGTCGTCGGAGGGGGCTGCGCCTTCGTGGCCGCCTTCGTGGCCCGCGGTGCACGGCGGGCGGTGGGAGGGGCGTGAACGGCTGGACGCTCGCCGCCGCCCTCGGCCTCGCCGGCGGACTGGGCACCGCGCTGTGGGGCGTGACCACCGGTCCGCTGCGCCGCCGGGTCGTGGCCCAGAACCTGTCCACCGCACTCGCCTGTCCGAGCCTGCTGCTGCTCTCCCAGGCCTACAACCGCCCCTCCTACGTCGACCTCGGCCTCGTCCTGGCCCTCCTCGGGCCCGTCGGCACCCTCGTCTTCGCCCGGCTGCTCGCCGAGGAACTCGCCGAGGACCCGCCGCGCGCCTGGGGCGCGACCCTGACGGTCGCCGGCCTCGGCGCGGCCGCCGTCATCGCCCTGTGCGTCGCCACCGGGCCCGGCCGGGCCATGGCGAAACTGCTGGTCATCGGCGCGTTGCTGATCAGCGGGAACATCATCGCCTCGCGGGCCCTGTCCGGTGGATTCCGGGGGGTCCGCGGTGGCTGACGCGGTGATCGTGGTGGCACTGCTGCTGGTCGCGGGCTGCGCGACCGCGGCCGTGGCCACCCGCGACCCCATGCGCCAGGCCCTTGTCCTGTCCCTCCTGGGTGTCGTCCTCGCCGTCCTGTTCACCGTGCTCCAGGCGCCCGATGCCGGGCTCTCCCAGCTGGCGGTCGGCTCCGCGCTGACGCCGCTGCTGCTGATGCTCACCGTGCGCAAGGTCAAGCGGCGCGCGCAGGGCAAGGAGCGGGAGCGGTGACCCGGCGCGCCCGGCTGTGGGTTCTGCTCGCGGGCGGTGCGGGCCTGGCCGCCCTGCTCGTCGCCGCCTGTCTGCGTCTGCCGCACTTCGGCGGCAAGAGCCACCCCTACGGCGACCGGGCCGTCCACGCCTCGCTGGCCCGGCAGACCGCCAACACCATCTCCTCCGTCAACTTCGACCAGCGCGCCTTCGACACCCTCGGCGAGATGACCATCCTGTTCTCCGCCGTCCTCGGCTGCGTGATCCTGCTGCGCCAGACCCACGACGAACACCGTGCCCGCCCCGAGCCCGCCGAGGTCGCACCGCCGGTGCGCCGCTACGCCCTCGTCGTCCTGCCCGTCGCCCTGCTCAGCGGCCTGTACGTCATCGCCCACGGCCAGCTCAGCCCCGGCGGCGGCTTCCAGGGCGGAGTGGTCGCCGCGACCGCCCTCCACCTGCTCTACCTGGGCGCCGACTACGCGGCCCTGGAACGCATCAGGCCGGTCGGCGCCTACGAGGTCGCCGACGCCCTCGCCGCCTCCGGCTACCTCGTCATGGGCATCGCGGGACTGATCGGAGGCACCGCCTTCCTCGCCAACACCCTGCTGCCGTACGGCACCTTCAACACCTTGTCCTCCGGCGGCACCGTCCCGCTGCTGAACGCGGCCATCGGCATGGAGGTCGCCGGCGCGGTCGTCGTGCTGCTCGCCCGCTTCCTGGACCAGGCCGTCGAGATCGAGGAGGAGAGCGGCACATGAGAGCCGTGATGGACGTCCTGCCGTACCTGGTCGCCGCCTGGGTCTTCCTGGCCGGCTGCTACGGCCTGGCCACCAGCCGCAATCTGATCCACGCGGTCGGATGCCTGTCCGTGTGCCAGGTCGGCACCTATGTCCTGCTGCTGTCCGTCGGCTACCGCGACGGCGCCACCGCGCCGGTGTTCTCCGACGTCAAGCCCGGTTCACGGCCGGTCGTGGACCCGGTCGTGCAGGCGCTCACCCTCACCGACGTCGTCGTCGGCGCCACCGTCACCGCGCTGCTGCTCGCGCTCGTGATACAGGTCGCCAAGCGACACGGCACCCTCGACCCCGACGAACTCTCCGAGCTGCGCGGCTGATGAACGACCTGCTGCCCCTCGTCGTCGCCGTGCCCCTGCTGGGGGCCGCCCTCCTGGTCGCCGCGGGCCGCCGGCTGCCCCGGGTGATCGCCGAGTCCACCGCCTGCGCCGTCTCCGCCTGCACGGCCGGGCTCGCGATCACGCTGCTGCTGAACTCCTCGCCGCCCATGACCGAGTGGGTCGGGGGCTGGCAGCCCGTGAACGGCGAGAGCGTCGGCATCGTCCTGACCGGCGACGGTCCGGGCCTCGGCATGGCCTCGCTGGCCTCGCTGCTGACCCTGGCCGCACTCGCGTACTCCTGGCACTACTTCGACGAACCACCCCGCCGCCACGCGGGCTCCTTCCCCGCGCTGATGCTGCTCTTCCAGGGCGGCATGTGCGGCTTCGCGATCGCCGGCGACCTGTTCAACATGTTCGTCTGGTTCGAGCTGATGAGCGTCGTCGCCTACGCCCTGACCGGCACCCGGGTCGAGGAGGCCAAGGCCGTCCAGGGCGCGTTGACCTTCGCGGTCGTCACCTCGCTCGGCGCGTACGCCATGCTGATGGGCATCGGGCTGCTGTACGCCCGTACCGGCGAACTGGCGATGACCCAGATCGGGCGCGGTCTCGACCGGCACGGCGGGCCCGGCGCGCTCGTCCTCGCCGGGTTCGTCCTGCTGGTCACCGGACTGCTGGTCAAGGCGGCCGCCGTGCCCTTCCACTTCTGGCTCCCCGACGCCCACGCCGTCGCCCCGACGCCCGTGTGCATGCTGCTGTCGGGGGTGATGGTCGAGCTCGGCACGTACGGCGTCTGGCGGCTGTACGGGACCGTGTTCTCCGGGCCCGGCGGGGTGCCCGCCGGGGACCTGACGCGGGTGCTCGTCGTGCTCGGCGTACTGACGGCACTGATCGGCGCCGTCATGTGCTGGTACCAGCGGCACATCAAACGGCTGCTCGCCTACTCGACGGTGGCCCACACCGGCCTGTTCCTCATCGGGATCGGCGTCCTGAGGCCCGAGGCGGACGACGGGGTCGCGCTGTACGTCCTCGGCCACGCCGGTGTGAAGGCCGCCCTGTTCGCCTGCACCGGCGTCCTCCTCGACCGGTACGGCAGCGTCGACGAGCACGCCCTGCACGGGCGCGCCCGGCGGCTGCGCGGACTCGCCGTCCTGTACACCGCCGGGGCCCTCGGCCTCGCCGGGCTGCCCCCGTTCGGCACGGCACTCGGCAAGTCCGTCACGGAGGACGCCGTGGGTGGCCCCCTCACCGTCGTGTACGTGGCCGCGAGCGCGGTGACCGCCGGCGCGGTGCTGCGGGTCGTCGCCCGTGTCTTCCTCGGCCTCGGTCCCGATCCGCCCGACCAAGGCGAGTACGAGACGACCGGCTCCGGCGAGGAGCCCGAGACCGGCACCCGCGTCAGCCGGGTTCCCGGCCCGATGACGGTCGTCCCCACCGTGCTGCTCGCCGCCGCCCTGGCCATCGGCGTCGCTCCCGGCTTCGCCGGGCTCGTGGCACACGCAATGAGCGAGGCGGGGTCCGGCGGGGTGGTGGTCTCCACCCCGCAGTGGACCCTGCCCGGTGTGCTGCTGGGCCTGGCCTCGACCCTGCTCGCCCTGGGCCTCGCCGCCGTCGCCGTCACCCGCCCGAGGCTGCTCGCCGCCCCGGACTGGGCGCTGCCGCTGCGGCGCCTGCAGTCCGGGCACGTCGGGGACTACGTGGCCTGGGTACTGGTGGGCGCCGCGCTGCTCGGCGCACTGGCGCTGCCAGGTGTGCTGAGCGCCTGATCAGCTGCCGTAGCTGACATGCACCTCCTTGAAACCGAGGGAGCGCAGCAGGCCGTCGAGCATGTCGGTGGTGTTGGTCTCGGCGCGCGCGGTCAGGCCGCTGTCCTTGGCCGCGTCACCGATGTGCTTGACCGCGAGTTTCTGCACGGCCTGTTCACTGTTGGGGTTGTCCGAGAAGAGGTCGCCGAGCCGGTCGAGGAGACCGCGCTGCTTGGAGACTGCGTAGGAGCGGTCGGGGTCGAGGGCGGGCTTGCCGAGCGCCGCGTGCGGCAGCCGGAGCGTGGCGGACGTGCGGTCGCCGTTGACCGCCACGTCGTCCTTGCCGACCTTGCCGAGGTCGACGTACGCGTCGACGGTGCCCGCACCGATGTACAGCGTGCGGGAGCCGCGGATCGCGTCGGGCAGGTACTTGGTGTCCTTCTCCAGGTCGACGACGACCTGGAAGTTGCCGGAGGCGGCGTCGTAACGGCTCATGTCCTGGATGGACTGGAGCAGTGCGGGTCCCGAGCGGTCGTGCGTCTGCGTGCCGAACAGGTCCTTGAGGCCGGGGAGCACGCTCAGCCGGATCCCGGCGAAGAACACCACGAGCACCAGCACGACGGCGCTCACCGCCTTCGCCCAGCCGGGCATGCGCCTGGACACGCGCCTGATGGGAGTCGTCATGGCGACGGCCCTCCTTCCTACTGTTCCGAATGCCCGCCAAACCCCTTGGCAGACCGCCCCGTTGGCCGATTGACCCTCCTGACGGAAGCAGTGCGGGCGCACTAGCGTGGAGAACTCTCCGTATCGGCGCGCCTGGAGTCCCGGATGAGTACAGACAGCACGTCCCGGCCCCTGTGTCCCATGCACCGCATCGACCTTCCCGAGCCCGCCCCACCCCGCCCCGCCACCCTCGCCACCGGCACCCCGGCGTGGCTGGTGACCCGCTACGCCGACGTACGTCAGGTGCTCATGGACCCCCGGTTCAACAGGAGCTCCCTGCACGCCGAGGACGCTCCGCCGCTGCTCGTCGTGCCGAACCTGCTGGACGACCCCAACGGGCTCCTCAACCAGGACGGCGAGGCCCACCAGCGGTTGCGTGGCACGGTCCAACGGGCTTTCACGCCCCGCGCCATCGCCCGCTGGCGGCCCTGGGTGGCCTCGGTGGTCGGGACACTCCTCGACGACTTCGCCGCGCGGGACCGGCCCGCGGACATCATCGAGGGCTTCACCCGCCCGCTGCCCGTCTCCGTCATCTCCCGGCTCATGGGACTCGACCACGTGGACCGTGAGCGCATCCGCCACTGGGCCGACCACGCCCTCTCCGGCGGTGCGCACACCCGCGAGGAAGTCGTCGCGGCCATGCACGAGTTCGGGGCCTTCGCCGCCGATCTGATCGCCCAGCGACGCGAGAACCCCGGCGACGACCTGGTCAGCGGCCTGGTGTCGGCGGGCGACGGCCTGGACATCGACGAACGGCAACTGGTCACCCTGGTGTGCGGGCTGGTCGTCGCCGGGCACGAGACCACCATGACGGCGCTCGGCAACATCGTCGTCTACCTCCTCACCGACCGGCAGGAGGCCTGGCCCGGGCTCGCCGAGGACGAGGAGACGGCGGCCGTCGCGGCCGAACAGCTGCTGCGCGCCGTCCCGCTCAGCGAGGGGCGCGTGCTGCCCGGCCTGATCCGGCGCGCCGTCGAGGACACCGACGTCGGCGGCGTGACGATCCCGGCCGGCAGCGTGGTCGCCGTCCAGACCAATGCCGCCAGCCGCGACCCAGACGTGTTCCCGCCAGGCCCGCCCGACCTGTTCACCCCGCTGACCGCACCCGGCGTGATCTTCGGCGCCGGCCCCCACCACTGCCTCGGCGCCTGGCTGGCCCGCCTGGAACTCGGCCTCGCCCTGCACCGCGTGGCGACCCGCTTCCCCGACCTCCGCGCCGAGTTCACACCCGAGACGATCGAATGGCGGGAGGGCCAGATGACACGAAGCCCGAGGCGGCTGCCGGTGTCCTGGTGAACGGGCCCTGACGGGCCGGCTTCGCGCCCGCCCCAGGCAGGCCGGGCGAATGCCGCCGCGGTGCGGCAGCGCCCCGAAGGGGTGCGGGGAACTGCGCGACCAGCCACGACGGCGCCGCGGACAATCGACGACCCATCGCCGTCCCAGCGGTGGAACCGCAGTTCGGCTCAGCCGGCGGAGCGCTCAGTGCGACCGAAGCTCCCGGTCCCCCGACACCCGCGACCACCACACCCCCTCACCATGCGTGAGCCCCGGCAGCCGCAGCTCGACCTCCCGCACCCGCCGCGCAGGCAGCTCGCCCGTGATCAGCCACACCGTCGAGCCACCGGTCGTCCCGGTGAACTCCGCTCCGCACGAGGCGAGTTGGGCCGTCACGGGGGACAGCGCGTCGAGCGGAACCTCCGTTTCGAACGCGTGGTACGGCTCGTACAGGCGGGTCCCCGCCCGCTGCAGCGCACCGCGCAGCACGACCGGGGCGAGCCCCCGGAAGTCGGCGGCCGTGCTGATCGGCGCGCAGTAGCCGGAGCGGATCAGCGTGACCCGGTAGTCCGTCACGGGGGCGCCGCGCGGCCCGGTCTCCATGGTGGCGTGCACCGTGTCCTCGATGGCCTGGTGGAAGGCGCGGGGGAGCGCCCCGAGTTCCGTCTCGTAGCCGAAGACCCCGCCCGAGCCGCGAGGCCCCGGCTCGACCCGCAGCCCGATCGTCGCCCAGTAACGCCTTCCGAGATGCCACGGCATCTCCTCCGAAGCCTCGCCGACGCCCCGCGGGCGTTCCAGGAACCGCACCCGGCCCGGTTCGAATACGGCCTCGACGCCGAAGTCCTGGGCGAGCGTGGCCGCGAGCACCTCCATCTGGACCTCGCCGTACAGCAGGAGCGCGGTGGAGTCGGCGGACCCGGGGCGGGCGTGGATCAGGGGGTCCTGGTCGGCGAGGGTGAGCAGGGCGGCGCGGAGCCGGGCCGCCTGCCCGGGGTGCCGGGGCCGCACCAGCGTCTCCAGTGTGGGCGGAGCGAACTGCGGGGCGCGGTGGGCGAGTTCGCCGAGGCGGTCGCCCACCCGCACGCCGCCCAGACCGGTGATCGCCCCGATGTTCCCGGCGGTGAGCGACGGTCCGCTCCCCCCGATCACATCGAGGCGGTTCACCCGTCCGGAGACCTCCGTGGTGCGGCCGTCGGCCTCGCGCCGCAGCAGGGTGAGCCGCTGACGTGGCGTCACCTCACCGTCGTACAGCCGCAGATACGCCGTCCGTTCGCCGCCCGGCCCGGGGCGTACGGCGAACACCGTGCCGCGCGGGCCGGCGCCCTCGGCCGTCGGCGCCGGTGGGATGAGCCCGGTCACGCCCTCGACGAGTTCGGCGACGCCCTGTCCGCCGAGGGCCGAGCCGAAGAAGACGGGGTGGAACGAGCCGTCGGCGGTTCGCGCGGACAGCACCTTGCGCAGGTCGTCGGGCGTGGGCGCGGGGCCGTCCACGACTGCCGCGAGGACATCCGGGTCGACATCGGCGAGTGCCTCGGCCAGCCGGGCATCACCGGGCGGGCGAACCGTGACGCGGGCGTCCGCGGTGCCGATGCCGGTCACGTCCGTGAGCGGCGCGACGTACGGCGTCAGCCTGCGCCGGATGTCGGCCAGCAGGTCCGCGGAGCGGGCGCCCGCGCGGTCGATCTTGTTGACGAAGACGAGCGTGGGCAGCCGCAGCCGGCGCAGTGTCCTCATCAGCACCCTCGTCTGTGCCTGCACGCCCTCCACGGCGGACAGCAGCAGCACAGCCCCGTCCAGGACCTCCAGGGCGCGCTCGACCTCGGCGATGAAGTCGGAGTGCCCGGGTGTGTCGATGAGGTTGATCCGGGTGTCGCCGACGGTGAACGCGGCGACCGCGGAACGGATGGTGATACCGCGCTGCCGCTCGATCTCCCCGTCGTCCGTACGGGTGTCACCGCCGTCGACGCTGCCGAGCCGGTCGATCGCTCCGTGGTCGAACAGCAGCCGCTCGGTGAGGCTGGTCTTACCGGCGTCGACGTGGGCGAGAATTCCGATGTTCAGGGTTGTCATGCGGGTTCGAGTCCTCGGGAACCGTGGGCCGATGGGGGCGCTGGTTGATTCCGAGGAGTCGGCGCATGGGATCTCCTGAGGTGAGGGACTCGGACGGGGACATCATGGCGCGCGGCCGATGCCGCACCGCAACCGAATTTCCGCGGTCAGTAGCATGAATCCGTCCCCCGGAATGATCACGCGAGGAGCGGATCGTGCGAGACATCTCCGTGTTCAGCGGCAGTGCCCACCCCGACCTCGCCGCGGAGGTCTGTGCGCATCTCGGTGTGCCGCTCAGCCCCACCCGGGTCAGCCGGTTCGCCAACGACTGTCTGGAGGTGCAGCTCCAGGCCAACTGCCGTGAGCGGGACGTCTTCCTGATCCAGCCGCTGGTCCGTCCGGTCCAGGAGCACCTCGTGGAACTGCTGCTGATGTGCGACGCGGCCCGTGGCGCGTCGGCGGCGCGGATCACCGTCGTCATGCCGCACTACTCCTACGCCCGCTCCGACAAGAAGGACGCGCCCCGGATCTCCCTGGGCGGCCGGCTCGTCGCGGACCTGATGGTCGCGGCGGGCGCGAGCCGTGTCCTCACCATGACGCTGCACTCGCCGCAGGTGCACGGCTTCTTCTCGGTGCCGGTCGACCATCTGCACGCCCGGCGTGAACTGGCCGCGTACTTCAGGCAGTACGACCTGTCCCGGACGACCGTCGTCTCGCCGGATCTCGGCAACGCGAAGGAGGCGGCCGCGTTCGCCCGGATGATCGGCGCCCAGGTGGCCGCCGGCGCCAAGCAGCGGTTCGCCGACGACCAGGTCAGCATCAGTACCGTGATCGGCGAGGTCGCGGACCGGGACGTCATCGTGCTGGACGACGAGATCGCCAAGGGCAGCACGGTCCTCGAACTCCTGGAGCGCCTGCGGGAGTCGGGGCCGCGGTCGATCCGTGTCGCCTGTACGCACGGCCTGTTCGCGGCCGGGGCGCTCAAGCGGATCGGGGAGCAGCCCGACGTGCTGGAGATCGTGTGCACCAACACCGTGCCGGTGCCGGAGGAGGAACGCACCGGGAAGCTTCGGATCCTGTCCATCGCCCCCGCCCTCGCCGAGGCCGTGCGCCGCATTCACAACGGGGAGTCCGTCAGCGCCCTGTTCGACGCGTCGCGAAGCGAATAGACATGAGGTAGCGGAGCAACGCCCGGCATCAACGTCCGAGGAACGGCAGCGCGGCATCGCAAGCTGCTCTACGAGGGCCGAGATCCTCGCGCAGGGAGTTTCACCATGACCCGGATGTGGCCTCGGGCTGTCCCAGGGCCGCGTCCAGGGTCGGGTGCGCGGGCAGCAGCCGGGTCAGCCCGGTGACCCGCATGATGCGTAACGTGAGCGGGTGCGTGCAGACGAGCCGCAGCTCCCCGTCCTGGTCGAGGACCCGGGCCCGGGCCCGGTAGAGCAGGCGCAGCCCGGAGCAGTCGAAGAAGTCGACCGGCCGCAGGTCGATCACCAGGCGGACATCGGGGTGTGCCGTCACCCGGTCCACGAAGGGGGCGATCTCCAGGGCCGCGGCGATGTCGATCTCGCCGCGGAACTCCAGCACCGTATGGCCCCGGTCCTGGTAAACACGCAGATGCCGGGTGAGCGGTGCGGGCTCCTGGTGCACGACGACATCGCCTCCAACCTGCTCCGTCCGCTGCGGGGCTGCAGGTCACCGGGGGCCGGGGTGACGTCGTGCAGCGAGCGTACGAGCGCAGCCGAGCCCCCGGGTCCCTGGTGAGCGCAAACGCGTTCTCCGCCCTGCAAGTTACCCTCGATGGAGTGAATTTGAGCATGTTCGATTGACATATGTCTTCGAATTGCGACAGAGCTCGCTGAGGACTTCCCCCGTGGCGGACGCGCCGGGGCTACGACAGTGCGTGCCAGGCCTTGGAGAGTGCCTGGCGCAGTTGCTCGGTCTGGTGCGCCGAGAGATCCCGGACCATCCGCTCCTCCAGCTCCCGCACGGGTGCCGTGAACTGCTCCAGCAGCTCCCGGCCGGCGCCCGTCAGCAGGATCAGCAGCTCGCGCCGGTTGCGCGGATTGCGCTCCCGGCGCACCAGTCCGCGGCTCTCCAGGGACCGTACGAGATCCGCGATGGACTGGGCGGTGACGAACGAGTCGCGGGCCAGCTGCGCGGCCGACAGTCCGTCGTGGCGCTCCAGGACGGTGAGCGCGGTGTACTGCAGCGCGGTGATCCCGGACGGCTTGACCAGCTCGTCCAGGTGCGAGCGCACCACCAGCTCCACCTGCTTCACCATGTAGAGCAGGGACGGGGGCGTCTTGGTCGCCTGGGTGTCGAGCATGGGTTCAGCGTAGAGCATTGACAGGAAACCTGTCTGTAATGAGACTGCGAACCAACAGGAATCCTGTTGGTTGAAAACTTGGCAATGAGGCTGAGGAGTGGTGATGACCGCCTTCGAGATCGAACCCGGACGGCTGTTTGTCGGCGGACAGTGGCGCGAGGCCGCCGACGGAGCGCGCACCGAGGTGGTCGACCCGTCCCGGGGCGCGGTCGTCACCACCGTCGCGGAGGCGGGCGCCGCCGACGTCGACGCGGCCGTGGGTGCCGCCCGGGAGGCCTTCGACGCCGGCTCCTGGTCCGGGCTGAGCGGCCGCGAGCGCGGCCGGATCCTGCACCGCGTCGCCGAGCTGATCCGTGAGAACGCAGACGAACTCGCCCGTCTCGAAAGCCTGGACGTGGGCAAGCCCATCTCGCTCTGCCACGCCGTCGACATCACCAACGCGGCCAACGACTACGAGCACTTCGCCGCCCTCGCCCACTCCCTCGACGGCGCTGTCCGCGACACCCCCATGAACGCCCTCGCGTACACCAAGCGTGAGCCGATCGGTGTGGTCGCCGCGATCACGCCCTTCAACTTCCCGCTGATTCTGGCCGGTTCGAAGATCGGCCCCGCGCTCGCCGCCGGCAACACCGTCGTGCACAAGCCGGCCGACGAGACCCCGCTGAGCGCCCTCTACATGGCCCGGCTCTTCCAGCAGGCGGGCGTACCCGACGGGGTGGTCAACGTGGTCACCGGCGCGGGCCCGGTGGCGGGCGAGGCGCTGCTGCGCCACCGCGGCGTCGACAAGGTCGCCTTCACCGGCTCCACCGCCGTCGGCCGCCATGTGGCGAGCACGGCCGGCGAGGCCCTCAAGCCCGTCACCATGGAACTGGGCGGCAACGCCGCCCACATCGTCTTCGAGGACGCCGACCTGGAGAAGGCCGTCGGCGCGATCATCAAGGCCTTCGTCTTCAACACCGGCCAGTTCTGCATGGGCGGCCCGCGTCTGCTCGTCTCCCGCCCGGTGTACGCCACCGTGCTCGGCATCCTCGCCGACACCGTCCCCGGCGTTCCCGTCGGCGACCCCCGCGACCCCGAGGCCGTCGTCGGACCGATGGCGGGGGAGAAGCACCTGAAGAAGGTCGAGGAATACGTCGACATCGCCCGCAAGGAGGGCGGACGCATCGTCTGCGGCGGCGAACGGCTCGACCTCGACGGCGGCTACTACTACCGGCCCACGGTCATCGCCGACCTGTCCAACGACTCCCGGGTCGTCCAGGAGGAGATCTTCGGGCCGGTCCTGACCGTGCAGCCCTTCGACACCGAGGACGAGGCCGTCGCACTCGCCAACTCCACGCCCTACGGCCTGGCTTCGGGCATCCAGACCAACAACCTCGCCCGTGCCCACCGCATCGCCGACCGCCTCCAGGCGGGCATCGTCTGGATCAACGACTGGGCCATGCTCGACCCCGCGGTGCCCTTCGGCGGAGTCAAGGACTCCGGCTTCGGCCGCGAGTACGGACCCGAGGCCCTCGCCGCCTACACCAAGGTCAAGTCCGTCGTCGTCTCGCTCGACTGAGAGCGGCCGAGCACGCCCGAACGCGCCCGAACGCGCCAGAACATCAAGGGAGTTCGTACGATGTCCCTCACCACCCGCGCCGCTGTCGTCGAGTCCGGCGGTGCGCCCTTCACCCTCGCCGACGTCGAGCTCGACGAGCCCGGACCCCACGAGGCCGTCGTCCGTATGGTGGCCACCGGCCTGTGCCACACGGACCTCGGCGTCGCCGGCGGCGGCCTGCCCTTCCCGCTGCCGGGCGTGCTCGGTCACGAAGGCGCCGGAGTCGTCGAGGCCGTCGGCCCGGCCGTCACCGGCATCGCGCCGGGCGACCACGTCGTGCTGTCCTTCACCTCCTGCGGGGAGTGCCGCAACTGCCACGGCGGCCACCCCGCGTACTGCGCGACGTGGCTGCCGCTGAACCTGCTCGGCGGACGCCGAGCCGACGGCACCAGCACCATCAGCCGGGACGGCACCCCGCTCGGCGGCCACTTCTTCGGGCAGTCCTCCTTCGCCGAGCGGGCGCTGGTGGACGAGCGCAGCCTGGTCAAGGTCGACGCGGACGTACCGCTGGAGTCGATCGCACCGCTGGGCTGCGGTGTGCAGACCGGAGTGGGCGCCGTCTGGAACGTGCTGAAGCCGGTGACGGGCAGCACCATCGTCGTCCTCGGCGCCGGCGCCGTCGGCCTCTCCGCCGTGATGGCCGCCGCGCTCACCCCCGCCACCCGGATCGTCGCCGTCGACAAGGTCGGCGAACGCCTCTCCCTGGCCAAGGAGTTGGGTGCCACCCACACCGTCAACGTCGGCGAGGCCGACCTCGGCGAGGCGCTCGCGGAGATCACCGGCGGTCAGGGTGCCGACGGCATCGTCGAGACCACCGGCAGTGTGGCCGTGCTGCGTCAGGGTGTCGACGCGCTTGCCGCGCGCGGCACGCTGGTCGTCGTGGGAGCGCCGCCCTTCGGCAGCGAAGTCGCCCTGGACGTCAACGGGTTGCTGGGCGGCAAGCAGGTCGTCGGCCTCACCCTGGGCGACGCCGAGACGCAGACCTTCATCCCGTCCCTGGTGCAGCTCGTGAAGGAGGGACGGCTTCCACTGCACCGCCTGATCAGCACCTATCCGTTCGCGGAGATCGACCAGGCGGTGCGGGACATGGGCGCGGGCAAGGCGATCAAGCCCGTGCTCACCTTCTGACCGGGGTCAGTCCACCAGCAGGACCAGCTTTCCCGTCGTCCGGCCGGTGTCGCCGAGCCCGTGTGCCTCGGCGGCATCGGCCAGCGGGAAGGTGCCGGCGATCGCGGGGCGCAGCTTCCCCGCCTCCACCAGCTCCGCGATCGCCTTCATCCCGCTGTGCGAGGCGTCCACGAGCATCCGCAGGGCCCGCACACCGAGCCGCTCGGCCTCCGCGTAGAAGTCCTCGGAGCCGACCGGCAGGATCGAGACGACCAGCCCGCCCGGGCGCAGCACGCGCAGCGAGCGCATGGCGGTGTCGCCGCCGATGGTGTCCAGGACGACGTCGACGTCCTTCACGGCCTCGGTGAAGTCCGTCTCCCGGTAGTCGATCGCCTCGTCCACGCCGATCCCGCGCAGGAAGTCGTGCTTGCCCGCGCTCGCCGTACCGATCACATACGCGCCGCGGGCCTTGGCGATCTGCACGGCCACATGCCCGACCCCGCCGGCCGCCGCGTGGATCAGCACCCGCTGCCCCGGCTGCAGACCGGCGTACTCCACCAGGGCCTGCCAGGCGGTCAGGGAGACCAGCGGCAGCGCGGCCGCCTGTGTGTGGTCGATCGAGGCCGGCTTGTGCGCGAAGGTGCGCGCCGGGGCGGTGACGTACTCGGCGTGCGAGCCGTGGCCGAACGGGTACGACAGCATGCCGAAGACCTCGTCGCCGGGCTTGAACCGGGCGACGCCGATCCCGACCGACTCGACCACCCCGGAGACGTCCCAGCCCAGGACGAAGGGCGGCTCGCCCAGGAAACCGCCGGAGGCGCGGTGCTTCCAGTCGGTCGGGTTGACGCCGGCGGCGCGGACGCGGACCAGCACCTCGTTGGTGCGCGGCTCGGGGCGCTCCAGTTCCACTTCCTTGAGGACCTCGGGACCGCCGAGGACGTCCTGGCTGATGGCTCGCATCATGTTCACAGTGCTCATGGTCACCCAGCCTGCCGGGGGGCGCCCGGTAGTGAAATGGCATGATTGCCAACCTTCGATAAGATCGTGCCATGCGTGGTGAACAGCAGGTGGAACGAGTGGTCGTGCTGGCCCTCGACGGCGTCTACCCCTTCGAGCTCGGCATCCCCAGCCGGATCTTCGGTGCGGCCGACGGCCGGTACGAGGTGCTGACCTGCACCGTCGACGGCCAACCGGTGCGCACCGACGCGGACTTCACGGTCGGCGTCGAGCACGGCCCCGAGATCCTGGACACGGCCGACACCGTGGTGGTGGCCTCCATGGCGATCCCGCACATCCCTACCGAGCTCCCCGCCGAGGTCGCCGCCGCGCTGGCGAGGATTCGCCCGGACGCACGGATCGTCTCCATCTGCACGGCCGCCTTCGTCCTCGCCGCGGCGGGTCTGCTGGACGGTCGCAAGGCCACCACGCACTGGTGCGTGGTCGACCTGTTCCGGCGCCGCTACCCGCACGTCGAGATCGACCCGGACGTCCTCTTCGTCGACGACGGCCGCATCCTCACCTCGGCGGGCGCCGCCTCCGGTGTCGACGTCTGTCTGCACATCGTCCGGACCGACCACGGCAGCGAGCTGGCCAATTCCGTCGCGCGTCGCTGCGTGGTACCGCCGTTCCGGGACGGTGGCCAGGCCCAGTACATCGAGCAGCCGGTGC
The DNA here is from genome assembly GCF_021261325.1 of Streptomyces guryensis. Classification (GTDB taxonomy): domain Bacteria; phylum Actinomycetota; class Actinomycetes; order Streptomycetales; family Streptomycetaceae; genus Streptomyces; species Streptomyces guryensis. The sequence continues at coordinate 106,555 of NZ_JAJSBI010000005.1, forward strand.
CCAGGAGCGGGGCCGCGAGCACGGCCGCCACCCGGGCCTGGGCCCTGGAGCGACTCGACGAGGCGCTCTCCCTGGCCGACCTGGCCGGTCACGCCCGGATGAGCCTGCGTACCTTCGCCCGCCGTTTCAACGAGGAGGTGGGGATGAGCCCCGGCCGCTGGATCGTCCAGCAGCGCGTGACCCGCGCCCGGCACCTGCTGGAGTCCAGCGACCTGTCCGTCGACCAGATCGCCGGCCACGTCGGCTTCGCAACGGGCGCGTCACTGCGCCAGCACCTGCACGCCGCGATCGGGGTCTCACCACAGGCGTACCGGCGTACGTTCCAGGCGGTCACCCGCTGAAGGTTCCGTGCCGGTGCCGCGTCGGAAGGCCGGAAGACAGCGAGCGGAACAGGGGGCGGGATGCGCGGGAGAGCGGTGGCGACGACGGTACTCGTCGCTGCCGATGATGAGCCTCGACGAGGACGGCGTCCGGGCCGCCCGCATCGAGTCCGGCACCGCCGCCCGGGCGCTGGAGTGCAACGGGGAGATCGACTCGTGCGGCAACAGTGAGCCGTGGCGCGAGGGCGCCGGAGGCACCACGCCCGCGGAGGGTCTCAAGGCGCACCGCCGTCCCCCCGTCACGGCTACCGCGTGGAGCGCAGGGACCGACTGGCAGAAGGCGCACTTCCTGTAGCTGGGGGAGGGCGAGGGGGCAGGCTGTACGCCCGCGGTGCCGACGGCGTCGAGGCCCGGCCCCTGGTCAAGGCGGGCGCGGGCTGGGCGTGAGGCGCCGTCACCGGCTTGCGTGCAGGGCGACCAGCAACTGCCAGACCTCGTCGGCGATGTGAGCCGCGTCGGCCTCCAGCAGGCCGTGCAGCCAGTCGGCCAGCACGCCCGCGAACGTGGCGGCCACGGCCGACGCGACCAGCGGTGCGTCCGCGGCGCCCGCCCGTTCGCGCTCGCGGAGGCTGTAGGCGCGCAGGTCCCGGTGCAGCACCCGGCCGAGAGGGCCACCGCCGCCCGGGGCCAGCAGCTCGCGGTACAGGCCGGCGTGCGGGGAGAGCGAGGCGAAGAACTCGGCGAGCGCGGGCGGCGCGTGCACCGGGTCCGGCCGGCCCTGCCACGAGTGCAGCGCCTCCACCGCCTCCCGGACGACATCGGCACAGGCGTCGACCGCCAGCGCCTCCAGATCGGCGTAATGGACGTAGAACGTGGCCCGTCCGACCCCCGCCCGCCGCACCAGCGGCGCCACCCCCACCTCCGCGAGGGGCCGCTCGGCGCACTCCGCGAGCAGCGCTTCCCGCAGTCGCGCCCGGGTCCGCGCGGCCCGTGGGTCATGGGGCGCGGGGCGGGTCACTGCGCGATCAGGACGGCGGCCAGGGCGAGCGCGCCCGGCAACGCCTGCGCGAAGAGGATGCGGCGGTTGGCCGTCACGGCACCGTAGACCCCCGCGACCACGACGCAGCACAGGAAGAACACCTGGGCGCGGAAGCCGGTCGGGTCCGCCGCGATCAGGCCCCAGACCAGACCGGCCGCGAGAAAGCCGTTGTACAGCCCCTGGTTGGCGGCCATCGGCGCGGTCGCCCGCGCCATCTCCGCATCGAAGCCGTGCAGTGCCCGCCCGGGCTTCTTCTGCCACAGGAACATCTCCATCACCAGGATGTAGGCGTGCAGCGCGGCCACCAGACCGACCAGCACGTTCGCGACCGTCTCCATTGGGGGCTCCTTCATTCTCATGGCTATTTCCTGGACAGGTGTCCACTATAGCGGGACAGGTGTCCAGGAAGTATCGCTGTCAGTACCCGCCGATAGCCTGCGCGCATGACTGGTCGACAGGTGATCGTGCGACGCGCTCGTGCCGAGGACATACCGGGTCTCGTCGCCTCCAGCGCCGGGTTGTTCGCCGAGGACGGGGGCACGCGGGACAGCAGCGTGAACGTCGACTGGCCGCGCGAGCACGGCGCGCGGTCCTTCGCCGCGGCGCTCGATGACCCGGCGCGACTCGTCCTCGCCGTGGAGCACGACGGGCAGGTCGTCGGACACCTGATGGGATCCCTCACCGGCCCCACGGCGAAGCGGCCGGTCACCTCCGCGACCCTGGTCAGCATCCACGTCCGCCCCGGGCACCGGCGCGCGCGAGCCGGAGACCGGCTGGTGGAGGAGTTCCTGGACTGGGCCCGGCGACAGGGAGCCGAGCACGCCGAGGTGACCGCCTACTCGGCGAACACGGACGCCGTCCGGTTCTACGAGCGGAGCGGCTTCGCCGCCATGACGGTCACCCTGCGCCAGCCCCTGTAGCCGCGCGGCGCAGCTCCAGGGCGCGCAGAGCCAGTTGCATCTCGAACTGGGCCGCCGGGTCGTGCAGTCGGGAGCCGAACAGCTCGTCCAGCTGGCGCATGCGATAGCGGACCGTCTGGGGGTGCACGGCCAGCCGGACGGCGACCTCGCTGGCGTTGTGGCCGCACTGCAGCCAGCTGAGCAGGGTTTCCGCGAGGCGTTCGCGCTGCGGCGGCCGCACCTGCTCCAGCGGGCGCAGCCGGTGCTGGGCCATGGCGTCGATCAGGGCGTCGTCGCGCAGGAGCAGCAGCGCGGCCAAGTGGTCCTGGCAGCGCACCATTTCCGGGCCCGGGAGCACGCCACGCCGCGCCAGGTCCAGCGCCTCGGACGCCCAGCGCAGCGACCGTGCGCCCTCCTGCAGGGCCACCGTCGGACCCATCGCGGCCCGCCGTCCGTGCAGGGCCCCGGCCACCGCACGCGCCCGGCCGGGGCCCTCCGGGTCCGGCACGACCAGCACGGCCGGCTGGATGTCGAAGCGGGCGAGGAACTCCGGTGCCACGATCGGCTGCACGCCCGCCTGCGGGCAGTTGTCGATCGCCACCACCGCGACCGCGCGCGGCAGCGGCCAGCGTGCGCTGCGCGCGAGTTCCGCAATGGCCTCCGCGGAGGCGGGCGGGTCCGCGGTGAGCAGGTCGAACAGCCGGGTACGCCGCTGCTGCAGCTCGCCGGCCGCGTGCAGGCGCGCCTGCGTGTAGCCCGCGGTCGTCGCGGCCGCCATCTCGTCCAGGTACAGGAACAGCGCCTCGCCGAAGGCCGCCAGTACGTTGCGCGGCAGCAGATCCGCGTCGACCAGTGCGTTCACCCGCCGCCACGTCACCCGCGCACCGAGCCGCAGCGCCGACTGGAACGAGTCGAGGCTGCGGCCCTCCTCGGCCTCCCCGCGGCCGATGCGCTGATACGTCGCCTTCACCGGCGCCCAGTCCGTGTCGGGCTCAGCCATCCGCTCCAGGAAGCCCTGCAGTGCATGGTCCACGCCACGGTGCACACCCTGCATGTACGTGTCGTCGGCGGGGCGCGCGTACTCGGGGATCTCGGTCCTGATCGCCCGTACGACCTCCTCGGTGATGTCGGCGAAGAACGGTCTGAGGTGGTGGTGCAGGCCCGTCGGCAGCGCGTTGAACGGACCCAGTGGCTCGTCGACCGGCGCTGCGGCTCTCTTCGGCACGGCCGCGACGATACCTGTCAGTAATCCGTCAGGGCTTATCAGCGGCGGACAGGCATGGGCAGGCGAATTGTCACCGCATGACAAGTGCGCCGGTCCGTAAAGGGATTTGTCGATGTGTGGGCAGCTGGCTCAGAGTGATGGAATCCTCACTTCCGCCGGATGATCGAGGTTGATCCTTTCGGGTTGAAACCCGATAAGCTCCTGTGCGGCGCTGCGAGTTGACTCGGTCGCGATCGGTCGTCCCGTAGTGCGTATGCATCAGTGCGCTCCCCCCTGGCACACCTCCCTGTTCGTTCGTGTTGCTTGTAAGGATGCAGATGGAAGTCGCCACTCCGCCGCCGGCGGCGCGGGCCCCTGTCGGCTGGTACAGCTGGTGGTTGATGCCGCTGGCCTTAGGAGGCGGGACGGTCGCCGCCACCTTCATGAGCTCCGAGCGCATAGCCGCCGGTGTCGCGGGCGTCGCGGCCACCGCCGCAAGCGCCGTGTGCGTCCGGCTGCTGATCCGCACCCGCACGCAGTTGAGCCGCACCGAGGGCTCCTTCCGCGCCACGCAGGCCGAGCACTCGCAGCAGTGGCAGCAGCATGTCGTGGGCCTGGAGCGGAAGTTCACGGCCGAGCGCGGTTCGCTGGAGGCGCAGCTCAACGACCAGTCCGGTGCCTACGAGGCACGGCTGGTGGAGCAGATCTCGACGTACGAGGCCCAACTCGCCGAACAGGCACGGACCTTCGAGGCACGCCTCGCCGACCAGGCCAAGTCGTACGAGTCCCAGCTCGCCGACCAGGCCGAGGTCTGGCAGGAGCAGCTCGCGCACCAGCAGGACGCGGTCACCCGGCTCGCGAACGAGCAGCTGCCCGACGCGCTGAAACAGCTGCGCGCCGGTGACGCCGTCGACGACCTGCTGCCCGAGGCGAACCAGTGCGCCAAGGTCAGCGCCGACCTGCAGGCCGACCTGCGCAAGGTGCTCAGGACCGCGTTGATCGGCGTGGAGGAGGAGTTCAACCGCTCGACCTCCGCAGAACAGGCCGTCATCAGCATCGGCAACCGCATCCACGTGCTCACCGGCAAGCTCCGCGGCCGTCTGCACGAGATGCAGGGCGAGCACGGCCGGCTGCCCGCCGTGGCCCGCGGTCTGATGCAGCTGGACCAGGAGCTCGGCCCCGCCGACTCGCTCGCCGCGAGCATCGGTGTGCTCGGCGGCTCGGACCGTCCGGGCCGGCAGTGGCAGGAGCCGCAGCGTCTGCTCAGCGTGGTGCGCGGCGGAGTCGGCCGGATCAAGGACTTCCACCGCGTCGAGATCCGCCACCTGCCGGAACTCGGCGTCGACGGCGGTCTGGTGGACCACCTCACGCTGATCTTCGCGCACCTGCTGGACAACGCGGCCCGCTACTCCCCGCCCAGCGAGCCCGTGCTCGTCTCCGGCAAGGAGGTGCCCAACGGCGTCGGCATCGAGATCCAGGACTCCGGCAAGGGCCTGAGCGACGAGAAGAAGCGTGAGGCCGAGGACGCCCTGACCGGCACCGCGGCCGGACCGGGCATCGGCGGCATCTCCGAGGACGCCAGCATCGGTCTGCGCGTCGTCGGCGCCCTCGCCCGTCGCTACGGCATCCGCGTGACCTTCGCGGACTCGCCCTGGCTCGGCACTTCGGTGGTGGTGGTGGTTCCGCACAAGTACTTCAGCCCGCTGGCCGCCGCAGCTCCGGCCGCCGCCGCGACCCCGGCGGTGCCGGCCGCCGAGGCCGCCCCGGTGCGCACGGCAGCAGCCGCCGAACGGGTGGCCGAGCCCGGCGAGGCCGTGGACACCACCCCCGGCGGACTGCCCCGGCGCCGCAGCAAACGGAACGAGACGGTGCGGCACGAGCCTGCCGAACGCCCGGAGCGGAGCGACGAGTCCAGCGTCGCCGCCGTCCCGCCGGACGCCTCGTTCGCCGGTCTGGCCGCCTTCGCCACGGCCGGCCGGGAGATCGGCGAGGAGTCCACCGAGGAGGAGACCGCACCTGCCGGACGCGGATCCACCGAGCACCACACTGAAGAGAGCGACTAGTCCCATGACACAACAGGGAACCGATGTGAGCTGGGCGCTCCGTGATCTGGTGGAGTCCATCCCGGAGATCCGGTTCGCCCTCGTGGCCTCCAGCGACGGCAAGGCCATCACCTCCTTTGGCGCCGAGGACCCCGACGACGTCGACCGGTTCGCGGCAGTGGTGGCCGGGCTGCAGGCGCTGGCCCAGCCGGTCGCCGAGCAGTTCCCCAAGTACGCGGGGCAGCTCAGGCTGGCGATGATCGAGGTCGACGGCGGACACCTCTTCGTCGTACGGGCCGGTGTGGAGACGTATCTCGGTGTGCTCGCCCGGGAAGGCCTCGACCAGGGGCTGCTCGGACACCAGATGAGGGATCTCGCCCGCAGGATGGGCGAGCTCCTCGGCACCACTCCGCGCCTGGAGGAGCACTCTGGATGAGTGCTCCCCGCCGGCCCACGGACCCGTCCGGTCTCGAGCGCTACTACGTCCTCACCGGGGGGCGCAGCGGACCGGGCGGTTCGGCGTCGAGTCTCGACGTGGCGACCCTCATCGTCTCCCTGGCCGCCCCCGTACCGGGCATGCAGCACGAGCACGAGGACATCCTCCGGCGCTGCCGCGATCCGCTGTCGGTGGCCGAACTCGGCGCCCATCTCGGACTGCCCTTCAACATTCTCGCGGTGCTGCTGACGGATCTGCTCGAGGCAGGCCGTGTCGAAGCCCGTGACCCCATCCCGGCGCACGGCGCCGGTCGCGGGCCCGACCTCGCGCTCCTTGAGGAGGTTCTCAGTGGACTTGAAAGGCTTTGACCATCCGGGCCGGCCCGGTGGGTCCGGCCCCCGCTCGGTGAAGGTGATGATCGCCGGCGGCTTCGGCACCGGAAAGACCACCATGGTCCGCTCGGTCAGCGACATCAAGCCGCTGACCACCGAGGAGACGCTCACCCAGGCCAGTGCCGACGTCGACCACCTCATCGGGGTCGCCGACAAGACCGAGACCACCGTCAGCCTGGACTTCGGCAAGATCAGCCTCAACGACAGCCTGATGCTGTACCTGTTCGGCACGCCGGGGCAGGAGCGGTTCTGGTTCCTGTGGAACGGCCTGTTCAAGGGTGCGCTCGGCGCGGTCGTCCTGGTCGACACCCGGCGCCTGGCCTCCAGCTTCCGGGCCATCGAGGAGATGGAGCGGCAGAACGTGCCGTTCGTCGTCGCGCTGAACGTCTTCCCCGACTCCAAGAACTACCCGGTCGAGGAGATCCGCGACGCCCTCGACATCCCCGAGAACATCCCGGTCGTGGCCTGCGACGCCCGCGACCGGGCCTCCAGCCGTGACGTGCTCGTCGCGCTGATCCAGCACCTGAAGGACCGCTCCGCCGTCGCAATGGAGTCCCGATGAACGCCCAGCCCTTAAACGATCCCGACACCCCGAGCGGGTGCCCCGTCGCACACGGGGCCGACCTCACCCGGCTGTTCGGGCCGGAGGCGTCGACCGACCCGTACGGCATCTACGAGCGGCTGCGCAAGGAGCACGGGTCCGTGGCGCCGGTGCTGCTCGAGGGCGACGTACCCGCCTGGCTCGTCCTCGGCTACCGCGACAACCGGCGGGTGCTGGACAATCCGCGCCAGTTCAGCCGGGACGCGCGGATCTGGCGGGACTGGCGGGAAGGGCGTGTCTCCGAGACGTCACCGTTGATCCCGATGGTCGGCTGGCGGCCCGACTGCGTCTCCCAGGACGGCGAACCGCACCGCCGGTTGCGCGGTGCGGTCACCGACGGGCTGCTCGCGGCGTCCAGCCGCGGTGTGCGGCGCCACGCCACGTACTTCGCGAACAAACAGATCGACGCGTTCGCCGACGCCGGGCACGCCGATCTGGTGGCCGACTACGCCGAGCACCTGCCGATGCTCGTGCTCACCCGGATCCTGGGCCTTCCCGCGGCGGAAGGGCTGCGCCTGGTCGAGTCGTGCGCCGAGGTCTTCAAGGGCGGTGAGGGCGCCCTCGAACACAACGACCGGATCATGCAGATCCTCGCGGAACTCGCCGAGCGCAAGAGGGCCGAGCCGGGCTCCGACTTCGCCACCGCACTGCTGGAGCACCCGGCCGGCCTCGACCACGACGAGGTCGTCAGCCATCTCCGCCTGGTGCTGATCGCCGCGCACACCACCACCAGCAACCTGCTGGCCCGAGTCCTGCAACTGGTCCTCACCGACGCTGCCCGGCTGTCCGGTCTGGTCAGCGGGCAGCTGACCATCTCCTCGGTGGTGGAGGAGGTCATGTGGGACACCCCCCCGCTGGCCGTGCTGCCGGGCCGGTTCGCCGCCGCCGACCTGGAGCTCGGGGGCCATCACATCCAGGAGGGGGAACTGCTCGTCCTGGGCCTGGCCGCCGGCAACCTCGACCCGGAGGTACGGCCCGACTCGGCCGTCGCCGTACAGGGCAACCAGTCCCACCTGGCGTTCAGCGCCGGACCGCACGAGTGCCCGGGGCAGAACATCGGCCAGTCCATCATCGAGATCGGTGTCGACGTCCTGCTGCACCGGCTGCCGGGCCTGCGCCTGGCCCTGCCGTCGGAGGAACTCTCCTCCACGGCCTCGACCTGGGAGTCCCGGCTCGACAGCCTGCCGGTCGAGTTCTCCGTCTGACACCAACGCTGCCCGGCCGGACCCCCGGCCGGGCAGCGCCGTCTCCTCACACGGTCGGCGGGTCGTCCACCGTGCCCCGCCCGGCCGACCGGGCCGAGGCCACCGGACCACTTCACGGCCCCGTGGCCGGGCAGCCCTCCGGGACATCCGGCGACGCAGCACCGCTCGGCGGTCTCGCGGAGGAAGCCCCGGTCCGCGTGACACAGCCACCACTGTTGACAGGCGTGGCCGGGCAGCGTGGACCTGACCGCGAGGGTGGCGCGTTCGGCGTCACTGAAGTGGGAGCGAGCCTGCGGCGGCCGTGGGAGAGCCGATCCCGCGGAACAGACTCCCTCCTGCCCGCGTCCGGCCATGCTTCCGGCGCCTCCGCCGGCAGGAGCCCCCAGGGCACCGAAACCCTCCCGCCCCCGGACCCCGCAGGTCCGAGGCGGCGTCAGCCGTCGAGCCAGTCGCCCGCGACGTCCGTGGGGCGGTACCCCGTGGCGTTCCAGAGGAAGTGCGGGTGGGCGGCGCCGAACATGTAGGCGAGCAGTGAGATGTCTTCCCTGCCGGTTCGAGGGTCGTGCAGGGTGTGAAACATTTCGGATCCGACCACGCCGGCGTCTTGTTGGATCTCACGAGCGCGGGCCGGGGACGATGCTTCCCTGGACGCCTCCACAGCGGCGATGTAGGTGCGGCGCAAGATCTCCCATGCGCTGTCGACATTGCCGTACCAGGGGCCGTGCAGTGCTTCGAAGGCATGGAGCTCGGCGTCGAAGAGGGCCCATGTCCGGGGGTATTGGGCCCGGCAGCGGGCGGACAGCTCGGCGGCCCCGGGGCTCAGGTCCGGCGCGGTGGGCCGCGGGGCGATGGTGAGGGTGGTGCCGTGGGTGAGGATCCCGGTGCACGGGTTGGGCTGCAGGTCGCACAGCGGGCACGCCTCGGTCGGGGGGAGACCGTCGGTGATGCCGTCGAACCACAGGGCGTGACGGCCCGTGAGCCCCATCCAGACGATGGTGGTGGTCATCAGCCAGGTGTTCCACATCGGGTTGTGCGCCTCGGGCGTGCAGCCGTACTTCACGATGGCTATCGCGCATGCGGCGTAGAGAGCCTTGGTGTGGGTGGGCATGTCGGCGAGCCAGAAGTTGCTGATCTCGCCGGTGAGGGCGTCGGCCCGTACGTCGGCCATGTCGTCGATGACGCGGCACAGCAGCAGGGAGGCGAGGTTCTCCTCCTGCCAGAGTTCGGTGTCCGGTGCGACGTGCCAGAAGAGGCAGTCCAGCATCTGCAGGATCGAGTAGGTGCTCTGGCTGAGCGGGTTGCTCTGGGGGAGCGTGACGCTGCCCGCGTCGTGCTGCCGGAGCCAGTACTCGTCGACGGATCGCTTATGGGCTGCGAAGAGTCCGGAGACCAGGGCCCGTGCGCTGTTGGTGCTGAAGTTCTCGGCCAGTCGGCCTTCGACGTGTTGGGTGAGGAGTGTTGTGTCGATGGTGTCGATCACGCGCTTGTACTCGTGGAAGACGAGGATGTCGTCCTCGAAGCGGTGGCGGTGGCCAAGGTCTCGTTCGAGGTCGTTCATCTGCCGGGTCCAGGACCATCCACCGGTCAGCACGCTGTCGAGTTCCCGGCGGTGGGGCCAGGTCTTGACGGCGAGGGGACGACCGGCGCTCTGCCGCCAACGGTAGTCATCCAGTGTGCGTGCGGGGGGCGTGGGCAGCCGACGGCACAGAGGGCAGGCGCACGCCGTGGTCTGCTCCTCCTCGCGCGGCGGGGCGAGGGCTCGGCTCCGCCAGGCCCCTTCCAGCATCGTGCAGGTCAGGCGGCAGACCTCGATGTCGGTGCTGACTTCGGGGAAGGCTGTTTCGATCACGCGCAGGCCGGCGTCGAGGTGCCTCAGCCTGGCGTAGCCCTCCTCGTCGGGCGGGAGGAACGCGGGCCGCGCCAGATGGAGGGCGCCCTCCAGATGCAGCGTGGTACCGGGCTGAGGGGATCCGAGTGCGTCCAGCCGCTGCCGAGCGGCGTTCTGCCAGCTTCGGTGCTGCTCCGTGCTTCCCTTGACGCGTTTCACGAAGAGGTGGGCCAGGGTGTTCCCCGCCTCCGTGGGCTGGAGCTGGGCGCTTGGCTGCGTGGGGATCAAGCTGTCGGTGGACGCCTTCGGAACGGCACCTACGACTCGGGATTTCACATCGGTCTCCCATCAAGCTGTGGTCATGACAACGGAATCGATCGACTGCGGCGGTTGACCGGTCGTGTCCGAGGGCCTTCTGCGGCGTCCGCGAGGCCTCGCCGGACTCACGCGACCGGCACCGGCTGCTGCGGCGAACGACCGCCAGGGGTACGAGGGCTGCGTTCACGGCCGAAGAGGGTGCGGCGGATCGCCCACCCGTCCTTCGGGGACGAACTGCCCTGTCGAATTACTCCTGTTGCCAGGCAGGCACCTGCGTCGCCGGCTCAACCGTGTTGATCAGGAAGCACTCGCGGCCCGTCGGACCTGGCAACCGCATGCCGTGCTTCGACCCGGCGGAGCACCCGTGGCCACCTGCCTGTGGGGCGCAGCGGGGCGAGGTTGGGCTCACTCGCCACCTCGGCTGTGTCGGCCGAGGTGTGTGGGCAGGTGAGGGTGGTCTGCGGCGGATTCCATGACCTGTATTCGTCGAACCCCGGCAGTGCCGCGGCCCGGGACCGTGTGCCGGATCCAGCGCGGAAGGCGCTCCTGGGGGTACTCCGGATGTCTGTTGACGGGGGTGCCGAAGGGGAGGTCGAACGTGACGTCCTGAGGCATGCGTTTCCTTCCGGGAGACGGCGATGCAGAGTCCCCCCGGCCCTGTGAACGGGTGGCCGAAATGGCCACCCGTGCCCTCGAACTGAGCTTCTATGGCCGAAAGTTGAACCGAGAAGCGATACGAGGCTGCCCAGAGCGTAAATGATCTACGCGTGACCTCACCGTGATGTGCGTTACTGCCTATGCCTCATGAGCTGCGTACACTGCCTCCCCTCCCACGTACGTCAGGGCCACACCCGTCTCCGCGATCGCCTCGGTCGGCCCGTCGAACGGATCGCGGTCCAGCACCACGAGATCCGCCAGCGCGCCCACCTGGATCCGGCCGGAGTCGTCCAGGTGGTTCACCCGGGCCGATCCCGCGGTGTACGCGGTCAACGCCTCACCGAGGCCGATGCGTTCACCCGGCAGGAACACCGGTGCGCCGTCGCTGTCAGGTGCCACCCGGTTGACTGCGACATGGACGCCCTGGAGCGGATCGGGGCTGCTGACCGGCCAGTCGCTGCCGGCCGCGAGGGTGGCGCCGGAGCGCAGCAGCGCACCGAACGGGTACTGCCAGCCGGCCCGTTCGGTCCCCAGGAAGGGAATGGTCAGCTCGTCCATCTGTGGCTCGTGCGCCGCCCACAGCGGCTGGATGTTGGCCGTCGCGCCGAGCCGGGCGAAACGCGGCACGTCGTCGGGGTGCACGACCTGAAGATGCGCCAGATGCGGCCGGGTGTCGCTCGGCCCGTTCGTGGTGCGCGCCGCCTCGATCGCGTCCAGTGCCTCGCGTACGGCCCGGTCGCCCAGCGCGTGGAAGTGACACTGGAAGCCGAGGGCGTCCAACTCGGTCACGTACTTGGGGAGTTGACCACGGTCGATGAAGCTCTTGCCCCGATTGGCAGTGGCGCAGCCGCACTTGTCCAGATACGGGTCGAGAAGCGCCGCCGTACCGTTCTCGGCGACCCCGTCCAGCATCAGCTTGATGCTGGACGCCTGGAACCGGCCGTGGCTCAACGCGGCCCGCTTCTCGACGAGTTCGGGAATCTGCTCGGCCCCGCGCTCCCGGTCCCACCACAGCGCCCCGACCACCCGCGCGGTCAACGAGCCGTCCCGGGCGGCCGTCAGATAGGCCTGCGAGGGGTCGTCCATGCCGAGGAAGTCCCCGACGAGGGCGTCCTGCCAGGCCGTGATGCCGAGCGCGTGCAGATGGCGCTGGGCGTGCAGCAGGGCCGCCAGCCGGTCTGCGGCGGTGGCCTGGGGAGTGAGCCGGCCGACGAGCTGCATCGCGCCCTCCTGCAGGGTGCCGCTCGGCTCGCCGGCCGCGTTGCGCTCGATCCGCCCGTCGGCCGGATCCGGCGTGTGGCGGTCGATGCCCGCCAGCTCCAGGGCGCGGCTGTTGACCCAGCCGCCGTGATGGTCACGGTTGGGCAGGTAGACCGGCCGGTCGGGGACGGCTGCGTCCAGCAGCTCCTTCGTCGGCGTACCGCCCTCGAAGGCCTCCATCGACCAGCCACCGCCGAGGATCCACTCCCGTTCGGGATGCGCCTCGGCATAGGCGCGGACGGCGGCGACCGACTCCTCGGCCGTACGGGTCCCGGTCAGGTCGCACTGGCTCAGCTCCAGCCCCGCCGGGACCGGATGGACGTGCGCGTCCTGGAAGCCCGGCAGCAGCAATCGCCCCGCCAGGTGGACCACTTGGGTGCGTGGCCCGGCGAGGTCCAGTACCTCGGCGCCTCCGACAGCGGTGATGCGGTCGCCGGTGACGGCCACGGCGGTGGCGGTACGGCCCTCGGAGGTGAGGACCGGGCCGCCGGTGAAGAGGAGGTCTGCGTGCATGATCCTTTTCCTAGTGACTGGTCGTGAGCAGGGCCGGCGCGTCCGCGTCCGTGCCCTGACCGGTGCGGAAGTACGGCGACCTGCGCACCCACTTGGCCCAGGCGGCGGCCACGAAGCCCGACGCGATCATCGCCAGGGGGGTGAGAAGCAGGAACCAGCCGTTGTCGGCGCTGAGTTCGAGATGGTCCGTGGAGGTGTAGAAGGACCAGCCGAGATAGCCGCCCAGGCAGAGCAGCGCCGTGGCGCTGAGGGCGGGCAGTACCACGGCCCGTATGCCCTGCCGCAGGTCCTCGCGCAGCAGCGAGCGGAAGCGTACGGCGGCGGCGAGCGCCGTCAGGGCGTACGAAAGGGCGACCACGATGCCCACGGCGTTCACCGTCGCCATGATCATGTCCGCGAGCTTCGGAATCACCAGGGCGAGCGCCGCGACCGCCGTCGCCGCCGCACCGATCAGCAGCGTCCCGGTGGCCGGGGTGCCGTAGCGCGCGCTCACCTTGGACCACACCGGCCCGAGCGTGCGGTCCCGGCTCATCGCGAACATGCCCCGGGCCGTCGGGATCACCCCCGCCTGCAGCGAGGCCACCGCCGAGAACATCAGCGCCACCAGGGGCAGTGCGGCCAGCGGCTGCGCCGCCAGCCGGTCTCCGAAGTACGCCAGTCCCTGGGCGCCGTGCCCGGCCAGCTCCGGCTCGGACAGGACCCGTTGGAAGGCCACGGAGCCGAGCAGGAACAGCGTCAGCATGGTCAGGAGCGTGATGAAGCCGGCGCGGGAGGCGTCCCGGGGTTCACGCACCTCCTCGTTGACGCTGAAGGCGGCCTCGAAACCCCAGTAGCAGAACACCGACAGGATCAGCCCCTGGGCCAGCGCCGACGCCGAGGGGATGGCGAACGGGTCGAACCAGCTCAGGCTGAAGGCGTGCGGGCCGGTGACGATGCCGTAGCCGCAGAACCCGAGCAGGACGACGTACTCGAAGACCAGCAGACCGGTCTGCAGCCGGGCGGCCGTACGGACGCCGGTGACGGCGGTGACGGTGACCGCGACCAGCACGACGATGCCGACGGCGGTGGTCTGCGCCGTCGACCCCGCGTCCAGGGTGAGGCCGCCGAGCCGGTGCACCCCGGCCTCGCCGGCCAGCTGGATCAGTGCCGAGCCGGTGACCGCGGTCGTATACGCGAGGAACGCCACCGTCGCCACGATGTTCACCCAGCCGACCAGGAAACCGAGCCACGGGCTGAGCGAACGGCCCACCCAGACATAGCCGTTGCCCGCGTTCGGCTCCACCCGGTTGAGACGGGAGTAGGCGCCCGCGATGCCGAGCACAGGCAGGAAGGCCAACAGCATGATCGCCGGCAGATGCAGCCCGACGACCCCGGCCGTCACCCCGAGACCGATGCCGATGCTGGTGGTGGCGGCCGTGCTGGACGCGGCGATGGCGACGCCGTCGAGGACACCGAGGGACTTGCGCAGCGCGGGCCGCGCGGGTGGGGCTGCACCGAAGGGCTGGTCGGACATGGCCGGTCTCCGCTCGCACCTGGGGGCCTGGGCGGCCCCGGTGAACGCACATGAAACTGCCCGGGGACTTAACAGGTCAACGGTGTTGTCGTAAGGTGCGGGCACCGGACCAGGGAGGCAGTCCATGAGCGAGCGTGTCGTCCCGCCCACCGCCCGGCAGCGCAGGCGCCCGACCAAGCAGGGCGTGGTCCTCTCCGAGGAACTGATCGTCGCCACGGCCCTGCGGCTGATCGAGGAACACGGTGCGGAGGCCCTGTCGGTCCGCCGCCTCGGCCGCGCCCTCGGCGCCGACCCCAGCTCGCTGTACCGCTACTTCCGGCACACCGACGACCTGATGCTCGCCATCGCCGACGAGCTCATCGGCCGTACCCTGCGTATCTGGCGGCCCACCGGCGACTGGCGGGCCGACCTGCGTGACCTCGGCCTGCGCATGCACGCGGGCGCACTCGCCCACCCCCGGGCGGCCGTCCTGAGCTCGTACCGTGTCACAGGGCGGGCGTACGAGATCCAGGCCGTCGAGACCATCCTCGGCGTACTGCGCGAAGCCGGCTTCCCCGATGCCGACGCGGTGCGGATCTATCACGCCTTCGTCGACCAGTCCCTCGCCTTCGGCACCCTCGACTCGGCGAGCACGGCGCTGCCGAAGGCCGCCCGGGAGGCGGAGACGGCCGTGTGGCGGGCCACCTACGCCCGGCTGCCCCGCGCGACGCATCCACACATCGCCGCAACGGCCCGCCACCTCATGGCGGACATGCCCCGCAGCTCCTACCCGGCTGCGCTGGACATGTTGTTGAGTGCGGCGGCGGCGCGCTTGGCGGAGATCCGGGAGCGGGCGGAGGCCTGAGAGCCTGCCAATTGTGGTTGCTCGTCGACACGCATCCGCGGGTCTGCCGTGGGGGCTCGTCACCTTGTGGCCGACATGTGCCGCGGCTTGTATGCGGCTGGGTCGGACCTGTCGTCGGGCGCGGCGGCGGCACGGCTGGCGGGAATCCGGGAGCTGGCGGAGGGCTGACGGCCCCGCAGTGCCCGAAGTGGGTGCTTGCCGACTGAATCAGCCGGACGGGGATATCCGTGAGGTACAGGGCCGCGGGGCACGACGTTCCGCGCCCCGGAACTGTTCGGAGGAGACATGCCACTGGTGGAAGCGGGTTACGTGGTGCTCGATTGCCTCGAGCCCGAGAAGCTCGCCGTGTTCTACAAGGAGTTGTTGGCGGCCGAGGAGACGGACGCGACCGCCAACCGCGTGGAGATCAGGAGCGCCGACGGCATCCGGCTGGCCTTCCGCCGCGACGGGAACGCGACGCCGCCGAGCTGGCCGCGCCCCGAGAACTCCCTCCAGGTCCATCTGGACTTCATGGTGGAGGACCTGGACGCGGTGGAGCGCAAGGTGGTCGAACTCGGCGGACGCCCGCTGGAGACGAAGGACGCACCCGGACCGTTCGAGGAACGCGGCTACGCCGACCCGGCGGGCCACTCCTTCACCCTGCGCCGGGTCACACCCACGGCGCCCAAGCTGGGCTGAGACCGCCTGCCCGGCGGCTCCGCTCCCACAACGCTCGAAAACGGCAGCGGCAGGCCCCGGTCGCTACGCGGCGCCCACCGCCGTGACGACTGATCGACACGGCTCCTCCGCCTTGCAGTTGCACGCTCCCCACTCCCGGCTTCGCCCGAGCGGGGGTCATGACCCCCGCTCGGGCGGACCGACAGGCATCGTTCTCCCGCAGCCCGACAGACCCCGGCCGGGGCGGTCAGTCCCGGCCGCCCTGCTCGGAGGCCGGCCAGACGCCGGTCGAGCGCTCGATGGCCTTCGCTCCCGTGCGGTCCACCGCACTGCGCACCACGGCGAACAGCGCCCCCTGGACAGCCGCGGCGAGCAGGATCTCTCCCCAGCCGCGGTCCCGGTCCAGGGCGTCGGGCGCGTCCTCCTCGTGCCGCAGTGCCATCCACGTCTTGCGGAAGGCCAGCGAGGCGATCGTCCCGCTGGCCCAGCCCATGGCGAACCCCAGGGGCTTGTAGGCGAGGGGCAGCTTCAGCTTCCTCTTCTTCGTCTTCGCCACGTCTGTCTCCTTCGTCGGTCAGGGCCGCCCCGGCGCGGCAACCGCCTCGCCGGCCGGCACGGGCCCCGGCGGCGTCCCCTCGCCGAACGGCCGGCCGCCCAGCTCCTGGCGGTGATGGGGCGTCAGCCAGCCGGACGGATCCGGCCCGAGGGGCACGATCCGGGTCGGGTTGATGCCGGTGTGCACCTGGTAGTAGTGCCGCTTGATGTGGTCGAAGTCGACGGTGTCACCGAAACCGGGCGTCTGGTACAGGTCGCGAGCGTACGCCCACAGGACCGGGTTCTCCGCGAGCTTCCACCGGTTGCACTTGAAGTGGCCGTGGTAGACGGCGTCGAAACGGACCAGGGTGGTGAACAGCCGGATGTCCGCCTCGGTGATCGTGTCGCCGACGAGATAACGCTGCCGCGCAAGCCGCTCCGTCAGCAGCTCCAGCCGCCGGAAGACACCGGCGCACGCGGTCTCGTACTCCTCCTGGTCCGTGGCGAAACCGGCCCGGTACACACCGTTGTTGACGTCCTCGTAGACGTCCGCCATCACCGAGTCGATCTCGTCGCGCAGGGCGTACGGATACAGATCGGGCGCCCCGTCACGGTGCAGTGACCGCCACTCGGTGGCCAGGTCCAGGGTGAGCTGCTGGTAGTCGTTGGTGACCAGCTTCCCGCTGGGTACGTCGACGATCGCGGGCACGCTCACGCCGCCCGGGTAGTCGCTCTCCCGCCGGTCGTACGCCTCGCCGAGGAAGCGGATGCCGAGGACCGGGTCGCGGCCGTCCGGGTCCAGGGTGAAGCGCCAGCTGCGGTCGTCCTGGATCGGGTCGGCAAGGCCCAGGGACAGGGCGTCCTCCAGGCCGAGCAGCCGGCGCGAGACCAGTGCCCGGCTCGCCCACGGACAGGCACGGCTCGCCACCAGCCGGTAACGGCCCGCCGCCACCGGCCACCCGTCCCGGCCGTCGGCGGTGATCCGGTCCGTGAAGTGGCTCTTGGACCGCTTGAACGTCGTCTGCCCGTACCTGCTGTTGCCCCCGCCGCCCATGATTCCTCCCTGCGTCGAGTGTCCCCTGATGATCGGGTTCCCCTCATGTGATGACCGGGTTCCCCGCATTCCTTCGATTCCCCCGAATTCCGCCGGCGCGGTGTGAGCCGCCAGGAGAGGGGCAGTCGGCGAAGGTGAGCGGGACATCCTCGAAATCCTCGGACGACAAGGCGGACCGCAGGACACGCGTCACCGTGCTGGTGGCGCTCGCCGCCAACCTGCTGATCGCGGTGGCCAAGGCTGCCGGCGGTCTGGTGGCCGGATCACCGGCGCTGCTGTCGGAGGCGGCGCACTCGGTGGCCGACAGTTTCAACGAGGTCTTCCTGCTGGCGGCACTGCGCCGCAGCCGCCGCCCGCCTGACAAACGGCATCCCTTCGGCTATGGCAAAGAACGGTTCTTCTGGTCGCTCCTGGCAGCCGTCGGGATCTTCGTCATGGGCGGCTGCTTCTCCTTCTTCCAGGGCGTCGAGGCCCTCAGGAACGGCGCCGAGGAAAAGCTGAGCGGCTATGTCGCGGGCCTGATCGTGCTGGGCGTCGCCTTCGTCGCCGAAGGCGTCTCGCTGCTGCGGGCCCTGCACCAGGCGCGCGGCCAGGGCGGCGCGCAGGGCATGCGTGACCCGGCGCTGCGCACGGTGGTCGCCGAGGACGGCACGGCGGTGCTCGGCGTGACGCTGGCCGCCGCGGGCATGGCGCTGCACATGGTCACCGGGCAGGTGGTGTGGGAGGCGTCCGCCTCGCTCGCGATCGGAGCGCTGCTCGTCTTCGTCGCCTACCACCTGGGCCGCGAGGCCCGCGACCAGCTGATCGGGGAGTCCGCCGACCCTCGGACGGCGGCCCGGATCCAGTCCCTGCTGGAGGCGCAGCCCGAGATCGACAGCGTGGAGGCGCTGTTCACGATGAAGACGGGCCTCGACACGGCCCTCGTGGCCGCTCGCGTCGACCTGGTGCCCGGCCTGGACAGTGAGCGGGTCGAGGAGGTCGCCGTGCGGATCAAGCGGTCCCTCGCGAACACCGTGCCCGAGGCGCGCGAGATCTTCCTCGACATCACCGACCGGCCGGCCCACGAGGCACGAGAAAGCCCCGCCGCGACGGGGGAGCGCGGCGGGGCCTGACGCACGCGTGCCCGGCGGCAACCGGTTCATGCGTCCCCGAACGAAGATTTTTCTTCCAGCCCTGTTCAGCGGCCGGTCCGGGGTCTGGTGGAGGGCCCGGACCGGGAGCTGCCGAACCGGGCCCGCATCACTGCTCTCCGTCGGCCGGTTCCAGCACGAACACCGGAATCTGCCGGTCCGTCTTCGTCTGGTAGTCGGCGTACGGCGGATACGCCGCCACGGCACGCTCCCACCACTCGGCCTTCTCCGCGCCGGTGACCTCACGGGCCGTCATGTCCTGCTTCGCCGGCCCGTCCTGGAGCTCCACCCGGGGATCTCCCTTGACGTTGTGGTACCAGACCGGGTGCTTGGGCGCGCCGCCCTGCGAGGCGACCAGGGCGTACCGCCCCTCGTGCTCGACGCGCATCAGAGGCGTCTTGCGGATCTTGCCGCTCTTCACACCCCGGGTCGTGACCAGGACGACGGGCATGCCGGTGTCCAGCAGTGTCGTCCCCTTCGTGCCGCCGGAGCTCTCGTAGAGCTCCACCTGATCGCGCACCCACTGCGCCGGGCTGGGTTCGTACTCGCCCTCAAGAGGCATGTCATCCGTCCTATCGTCGAGTTCTGCAGCCGACTGGCACCGTGCTTCAACACCGGTGCCCGCAGGATTCATCCATACCGGACTGCCCTTCGGCGTCGTGATCACGCCACTCGACGGCAGTTGCGTCACCGGCTGCCCCCGCAGCGGCAGCGAGAGTGGCCGGATATGGCCGCGGCCACCGCCCGCCCCGGCACGCATTCCGATGCGCGAGCGAGCATCCCCGGCCAGATTGCCCGCACCACCGATCTGGCCGAACTTCACGTCGTCCCATAGATGCCCCGGGCATCTAATGAAGATCTGCACGACGCACTCTTCGTCTGCGAGGTCTTCCATGACGGAAACGGAACCCGTCGCGTTCCCCCAGGACCGGACCTGTCCCTACCACCCGCCCACCGCCTACGATCCGTTGCGCGCCACCCGCCCGCTGAGCCGGATCACGCTCTACGACGGCCGTCCGGCCTGGCTCGTCACCGGGCACGCCCTCGCCCGTGAGCTGCTCGCGGACCAGCGCCTGTCGACCGACCGCAACCATCCGGACTTCCCGGCGCCCACCGCGCGGTTCGCCGCGGTGAGGAACCGGAGGGTCGCGCTGCTGGGCGTCGACGACCCGGAACACCGCACGCAGCGGCGGATGATGGTGCCCAGCTTCACCCTCCGGCGCGCCGTCGAACTGCGGCCGCAGATCCAGCGGATCGTGGACGAGCGGCTCGACGCGATGATCGCGCAGGGGCCGCCGTCCGAGCTGGTGAGCGCCTTCGCGCTGCCCGTGCCGTCGATGGTGATCTGCGCGCTGCTCGGCGTCCCGTATGCCGACCACGAGTTCTTCGAGGGGCAGTCGCGCCGGCTGCTGCGCGGTCCCACGGTCGACGACGTGCAGGACGCACGCGACCAACTGGACGCGTACTTCGAGGAGTTGATCGACAGCAAGCTGAAACAGCCCGAGCCCGGCGGCGGCGTGCTGGACGAACTCGTCCACCAGCAGCTGCGCGAGGGGGTGCTCGACCGCCAGGAGGTCATCGCGTTCGCGACCATCCTGCTGGTCGCCGGCCACGAGACGACCGCCAACATGATCTCCCTGGGGACCTTCACCCTCCTCCAGCACCCGGAGCGGCTGGCCGAGCTGCGCGGCGACTCGGACCTCGTGCCCGGTGCCGTCGAGGAGCTGATGCGCATGCTGTCGATCGCGGACGGGCTGCTGCGCAGGGCCACCGAGGACATCGAGGCCGGCGGCGCGACGATCAGGGCGGGCGACGGCGTGGTCTTCGCGACCTCGGTCATCAACCGCGACGAGGAGGTCTACCCCGCCCCCGACACCCTCGACTGGCACCGCTCCGCCCGCCACCATGTCGCGTTCGGCTTCGGCATCCACCAGTGCCTCGGCCAGAACCTGGCCCGCGCCGAGCTGGAGATCGCCCTGCACACCCTCTTCGACCGGCTGCCCACGCTCCGTCTCGCCGTCCCCGCCGACGAGATCCCCTTCAAACCCGGCGACACGATCCAGGGGATGCTGGAACTCCCCGTGACCTGGTAAGAGGCTCAAGGCCATGCACACCGACACACACATCGAGATCGACAAGGGCGTCTGTATCGGCGCGGGGCAGTGCGCCCTGGCCGCCCCTGGCGTCTTCACCCAGGACGACGACGGCTTCAGCACGCTGCTGCCGGGCCGGGAGGACGGCGGCGGCGACCCGATGGTGCGGGAGGCGGCCCGGGCCTGCCCGGTCGCCGCGATCACCGTGTCCGAGGGCTGAGACTGAGAGCCTGGCCACATCCCCGGCCGGATCAGCGCGCGGCGTCTGGTGCGTGCGAACGCGGCGAGCGTGTGTGCCAGGAGTCGCGCGCCCGGCCGGGAACATGGCACAGGCCCCGAGGCTCAGCAGGCCCGCAGCAGAAGCCGAGCCGCCTCGCGCGCCTCCCGGGCGGGCTCGGTGCTCCGGGTGATCCCGGCGGTGGCCATGGCGCCCTCGGCCAGCAGGAACAGCTGCCCGGCCCGGGCGCCGGGCAGCGCCGCGTCCGCCACCAGCCCGGCGAGATACTCCCGGAACGCCCGCTTGTGCGCCCGCACCTGGGCCGCCACCCTGGTCGACGAAGTGCCCAGCTCGCCGTAGGAATTCATCCACGCGCACCCACGGAAGCCGTCCTCGCCGAACCACAGCTCCAGCCAGTCGAAGACCGCCAGGATCCGCGCCTCGGGTCCCTCCCGCCGCTCCACGAACTCGGCGAGCCGACCGCGCCAGCGCACGTCGCGTCGTTCCAGATAGGCCTCCACCAGCTGTTCCTTCGACGGGAACAGCTGGTACAGCCGCTTGAGTGAGACGCCCGATGCGCCGCGGATTTCGTCCATGCCGACGGACTGGATGCCCCGCCCGTAGAACAGCTCCTCCGCGGCGTCCAGCGCCTGCTCCCGGGCGACTGCACTGTCCATGACGGCCATACGGCGAACGACCTCCCCTTGACGTGCCCGTCTTGACGCGAGAACGAGCGTTCTCCTACGGTAGCAGCCCGGTGGAGAACGAGCGTTCTCTACCGCGGTCCACCCGTCGAGGAGGAATTCATGGCCGCCGACCGCCCGCCCCTGCCCCCTTTCACCCGTGAAACGGCCGCCCAGAAGGTCCAGGCCGCCGAGGACGCCTGGAACACCCGCGACCCGCACAAGGTGGCCCTCGCCTACTCGGAGGACTCGGTGTGGCGCAACCGCGACACCTTCGTCACCGGGCGGGCCGAGATCGTCGGGCTCCTGACCGCAAAGTGGGAGCGCGAGCTGGACTACGCGCTGCGCAAGGACCTGTGGGCCTTCGACGGCAACCGCATCGCCGTCCGCTTCCAGTACGAGTCCCGGGACGCCGCCGGCCAGTGGTGGCGCTCCTACGGCAACGAACTGTGGGAGTTCGACGAGCACGGCCTGATGACCCGGCGCGAGGCCAGCATCAACGACGTGCCGATCGAGGAGAAGCAGCGCCGCATCCACGGCCCGCGGCCCGAGGCCGAGCGGGGACGGTCCTTCCCGCTCGAATAGCGTTCCTGGTGAGTAGGGTTTCGCGGATGACCGAACTGGCCGAGAAGCCCTTCCTCTACGTCGTCGTGTGCGCCGCCGGGATCGCCGCGGACGTCAGCAAGCTGATCACCGCCGCGCAGGAGCGGGACTGGGAGGTCGGCGTCATCGCCACACCGGTCGCCATGAACGGCTTCTTCGACACCGCCGCCGTCCAGGCGCAGACCGGCCGCCCCATACGCTCCGCCTGGCGCACCCCCGGCGACCCGCGCCCCTTCCCGCCGCCGGACGCCGTCGTGGTCGCGCCCGCCACCTTCAACACCGTCAACAAGTGGGCGGCGGGGCTGGCCGACACCCTCGCGGTGGCCACCCTGTGCGAGGCCTACGGTCTGGGTGTCCCGGTCTCCGTACTCCCTTGCGTGGCCGACGCGCTGGCCGCCCATCCCGCCTATCGGGACAGCCTCGTACGGCTGCGCGGGATGGGCGTCCGGTTCGGCGAGCCGTACTCCGGCGAGCCGCAAGAGGACGGCACGCGACCGGAGTTCGGCTGGGAGCGGGCGCTGGATCTGATCGAACGGAGGTGACGGGTCAGGTGCAGCCGACCGACGGGCCCGCCAGCATGCCCCCGGTGTACAGCGCCTGTCCCTGCGGCATCCAGTAGCCCAGCTTGGAGACGACCGTCGAGCAGGCGGACCCGACCGAGGCGCGGACCACCACCGTGGCCGGGTGACCCGGCTGCAGGTCGGTGAGCGCGCAGTCGAGGGCGTACGCGTTCCTGGTCGTCGCGGGATAGCGGCCGGTCAGCGGATTGACGCAGCGGGCGTCCGACGTGGACAGCCGCACCCCCGAACTCTCCTCCCCGATCAGCCCGAACCGCGCGCTGCCGTCCCCCTGTTCGCTGTCACGGTAGATGCGGTACGTCAGTGTGGTCGCCGCGCCGCGTTGCAGCGTGGCCCGGTCGACCTCGATGCGGTGCGTGACCGGTGGCTTCGGTGTGGTCAGGGTCAGCGTGGCGTGGACGGTGCCGTGCAGGTTCAGTCCTGCGGGCGACGACTTCACGCGGACCTCGGCCGTGACGTCGTACGTCCCCGGGCCGGGATACTCGCCGCCTCCGGGAAGCCTCCCGGAGGCGGCCGTCACGCCGCCCTTCCGAGCGGTCCAGGTGCCCGACGTCAGGCAGGCGCGATCGTCGTCGTCCTCTCCCGGACCGCTGCAGGTCGCCGGGGCCGACACCGCCATCGTCGGGGTGCCGCTCCCCGCGCACAGGCTGACCACGGCGCGCTGTCCGCCCGCGCCCCGCAGGAGCCCCGCGGGTGCGCACAGCGTCGCCGGTTCCGGCGGCGGACTCGGGCTGCTCCACGCGGGGGAGACCAGCATGAGGGGCAGGGTCAGGGGCAGTACTGCCGCTGAGATCAGGAGCTTCAGCCTCGTCTTCGTCGGGCGTGCCGGCACCGGTTCCTCCCGCAGGGCCACGACCGGCCGGGCGCCGGTCACCTGCGCCGAGGATGCGCGTGTGCGCCGACTTCCCGGCGGCTCCCACGCCGGGCGGTCACCTGCGGGCAGCAACGGCCGGTGCCCCGGCCCTCCGGAGGCGTGCTGCCCGGAGTGCGGGCGAAGCCGTACGCTCCCCTTCGTACCCATCCCGAAGGCAGGAGCAGCAACGATGCAGTACGTGAAGCTCGGTTCGACGGGCCTGGACGTGTCGCGGGTCTGTCTCGGCTGTATGACCTACGGCCTGCCCGACCGCGGCGTGCACGAGTGGACCCTCGACGAGGAGGCCTCGCGCCCGTTGATCCGGCAGGCGCTGGAGGCCGGGATCAACTTCTTCGACACGGCGAACGTCTACTCCGACGGCACCAGTGAGGAGATCGTCGGCAAGGCGCTGCGCGACTTCGCGAACCGCGACGAGATCGTGCTGGCGACGAAGGTGCACGGCCGGACGCGACCCGGGCAGAACGCGTCCGGACTGTCCCGCAAGGCGATCATGACCGAGATCGACCACAGCCTCAGCCGGCTCGGCACCGACTACGTCGACCTGTACCAGATCCACCGCTTCGACCCGCACACCCCGGTCGAGGAGACGATGGAGGCCCTGCACGACCTGGTGAAGGCGGGCAAGGTGCGCTATATCGGGGCGAGTTCGATGTTCGCCTGGCAGTTCTCGAAGATGCAGTACACCGCCGAGCGGCACGGCTGGACCAGGTTCGTGTCGATGCAGAACCACTACAACCTCCTCTACCGCGAGGAGGAGCGCGAGATGCTGCCGCTCTGCGCCGACCAGGGCGTCGGCGTCCTGCCCTGGAGCCCGCTCGCCCGCGGCCGGCTCACCCGGGACTGGGGCACGGTGACGGAACGCAGCGCGGGCGACAACTTCGGCAGCCGCCTCTACCCGGAGGGCGACCGCACCATCGTCGAGGCCGTCACCCGCATCGCGAACGACCGCGCCGTCCCGCGCGCCCAGGTCGCCCTCGCCTGGCTGCTGCACCAGGACACGGTGGCGGCCCCCATCGTCGGCGCCGCCAAGCCGCACCACATCGAGGACGCCGTGGCCGCCGTCGAACTCGCGCTCAGCGACAAGGAGGTCGAGGAACTGGAGCAGCCGTACACCCCGCACCCCGTCGTCGGCCACAGCTGATTGCGGGGTGGACCAAGCGGGCCGGGCGAAGTCCGCTGCGGTTCGGCAGCGCCCTGGAGGGGCGCGGGGCTGTGTCGATCTGCGGCTCCGCCGCGTGGGCGCGACCAGCCACGACGGTGCCGCAGACGATCGACGGCATGTCCCGGCACTTCCAGCGGAGCGCCTAGTGGGGCCCGTGCGGTGCGAACTCCGTGCCGCACGGGCCCGCGCCCTCGCTCTCCGCGAGGGCCACGCGCTCGCCGTCCATCGACAGCGTGCGGTAGTAGTGCCCGATGCGCTCCGCCGACCGCCCCACGTAGTGGCCGATGAACGACCGGCGGAAGCGGTCGGTGGTCCCGTTGGGCTGCGAGCCGTGCACCAGGCTGCCGTTGAAGAACAGGACGTCCCCCGGCGCCATGTCGACCGGCACGGCCGCGAGGCCCGGAGGCGGGGGAACGTACTCCCGCGCGAACGACACCTCGGCGTCCGCCACCTCCGGGCAGAACAGGTCCATCCGGTGCGTGCCGGGGACGACCTCCAGGCCGCCGTTGTCCCGGCCGATCACGTCACAGGCCACCCACGCCGCCACACAGGTGCCGGGCTCCACCCGCAGATAGAAGTTGTCCTGGTGCAGCGCCTGCCCCCGCGCACCCGGCGGCTTGAAGTAGAACATGCTCTGGGCGGCCAGCACCTCCTCGCCGAGCAGCGCCTCCAGTGCCCTGCGCAGCCGGGCGTCGAGCAGGACGCGCAGCGCCGTCTCACTGATCTCGTGCGGGTGCATCACCCTCGGGTACGCCGCCAGTGGATCCCCTGACCTGCGCGGCTCGAAGTGCCCGGGCACCGGCCCTGCCGCGTGCAGCGCCGCGAACTCCGCACAGAGCCGATCGACCTCGTCGGGCCCGAAGAGTCCGCGTACGACGGTGAAGCCGTCCTCCTGGAACTGCCTCAGCCCGTCCTGGGTCAGGATGGAAGCGCCGGCGGCGCCCATATCCATGGCTGTCATTCATCCGCTCCTTCGGTCGGGTGTCCTCGGCTCATCACGCTAGGTCGGCCCCCGCTTCAGGAGGATGCCCGTGAACGCTGACGGATTGCCCGAGACTGCTGCACCCGGCGATCCCGCCCCGCCGCCCGGACTCGTCGTGGTCGGCCGCTACGACCAACTGGAGGGGTACGGAGTGAACCGGCCGCGCGGCGCGGACAGCTGGCTGTTCACCTGGACGACGCGCGGGCACGGGCGACTGCGGCAGGGCGGGGCCGAGGCAAGGGCCGGCGCCGGGGACCTGGTGGTGCTCGCCCCGGGCGTCCGGCACGAGTACGCGGTCGAACCGGGCGCCCACAGCTGGCAGTTCTGGTGGGCGCACTGCCAGGCACGACCGTCCTGGTCGCCGTGGCTGCGGCCGTACGACACCGGCGACGGACTGTTCGTCGTCACACCGACCCCGGCCGCCGTGCACGACCGGGTCGGCGAGGCCTTCCGCCGGATGCTCGGCGACGCCCGCTGGACGGGCACCGAGTCACCGCCCGCCGCCGCGCCGGACGACCGGGCCGCCGTGGCGCACGGCACCGCCGCGCGGGAGCTCGCCCTGTCCTGCCTGGAGGAGATCGTTCTGCTCACCACTGCCACCGCACGCACCGCGTCGCCGCCGCCCGGCGCCGACGCCCGGGTGCGCCGCGCCGAGGCGCTGATCGCCGCCGACCCGGGCGCCCCGCACACCGTGCGCTCGCTCGCGGACAGCGTCTCCCTGTCGCCCTCCCGGTTCGCCCACCTGTTCACCAGACAACTGGGGCAGTCCCCGATGCGGGCCCTGCGCGAGGCCCGTCTGCGGCACGCCGCGCGGCTCCTGGAGAGCACCGACCTCTCCGTGGACCGCGTGGCCGCGGCCTCGGGATTCGCCAGCCCGTTCCACTTCAACCGGGTCTTCCGCGTCCGCTACGGAGTGCCGCCCGGCACCTACCGGAGAGGGGACTCAATGGTTGAGACATGAGCCGCAACACTCTGTCCGACCGGTCGGATGCGGGGTGGAACGCCTGCTCAATGGTTGGGAAGCGACTCCGCGTGCCGACCACCTGAATCCCATTTCCGATGGCCGCACCGACGGGCTTGACCATGCGTCAAATCCGGTCGGCGGGCCCGCAAACCACAAAACCGCTGGATCTCTTGTTAGGCATCCCTGACCTGTGCAAAGGTGTGCCTGTCGGCGCACGGACAATACATTTTCCCGCTGTGTGCACGAGGCCGCTCCCGTTCGACCTACGCTCCAAAAGAGCTTCCCCAGGTGAGCGTTGGAGTTGCCGAATCCTGTACCCATACCACTTGGTATGGACTTTATGACGCATGCCCCCGAGAGGAATGCAGCCGTGAAAGACGCGGGCCTGTCGAATTCCCCCACGCCCGACCGCCGGTTCTTCGTGACGGACGAACAGCTGAGCGCAGAACTGAAGAAGTGGACGGGAACGACGCCCGCGCTGCAGCCCGTCGGTGAACTCCTCGACCGGCACTGGGAAGCGGCGTTCGCCTACGCCCGGCTGTGCACCGACGGCGCCGCTTCGGCGGGAATGCTCACCACCGCCGCATTCACGAGGCTCTTCGGCGAAACCCTGCGGCAGAACGGGCCGACCTCGGCCTGGCGGCCCCAGCTCCTCGTCACCGTGCGCCGTATCGCCGCGGAGTGGGACAACGACCACAGACGGGAACACCTCCACCCCGAACTGTGCTCGGAGGGCGGGGACCGTGTCGCGGCCCGACTGCTTCCGCCGTCCGGTCGGCGCCTGCTGTCCGGGGCCTATCAGCGGCTGCCGCAGTCGGCCCGGTGCGTGCTGTGGCATGTGGAGGTCGAGGCGGAGCCGCTGGAGATACCTGCCGGCCTGCTGGGCATCGAGGACGAGGACGCGCGCGTCGAACTGGAGCGGGCCCGCGAACGGCTGCGCGAGGAGTGCCTCCAGGTCCACCGCGAACTCGCCCCCGAGCAGGAGTGCCGGCGCTACCTGCGGATGCTCGACGTGACCTACCGGCGCGGCGGAGTCGACATCGACCCCGACCTCAACGCCCACCTCGCCGGCTGCAGGCACTGCCGTCAGACCGCCGACCAACTGGCGCAGTTCAACCAGGGACTCGGCCTCGCCCTGGCCGAGGCGGTACTCGGCTGGGGCGCGCGGGCCTACGTGGAGTCCCGGTTGGCCTCGTTGACCGAGGAGTCCGGCGCCCTGCCCCCGGAGGTCCCGGCCCCGCCGATCCCGGGCGAACCCTTCGCCCCCACCCCCTCCGCGCCCGGCTCGGCCCCGCGCCCCGGTGGCCGCTCCGCCGCCCGCCGTGCCGCCCACAAGGCCGCCCGGCATGCCGCCGCCCGGCGCCGCAATCTCGCCGCGGCCGTCCTGACGGTGAGCGGACTGGTCGTCCTCCCGCTGGTCCTGTGGTCCGTCCTCGGCTCCGGCGACGGGACCACCGCCGCGGACGGCGACCACCCCTCCGAGAGCCCCGGCAGCGGTCAGGGAACCCCCACCCCGGACCCCTCCTGGGTCGGTACCAGCACCGGCTCCCAGGGCACCATGCGCGGCAAACTGCACAACGCAGACTCCGGGCTGTGCGTCGCCGTCGTCGGCAAGAAGGCCGTCAAGGGAGCCGAGACCGAACTCGCCGACTGCTCCTCGGCATCCGTCCAGCAGTGGACCTACGAGACCGACGGCCGCCTGCGCAGCGTCGCGGACCCCGACCTGTGCCTGGACTCCCACCTCGGCTACTCGGTGCAGCTCGCCCCGTGCACGGGCGACTCCGAGCCGGGCGCCAGGAACATCCGCTACGACTTCACCCTGCAGGGCACCCTGGTGCCGCGCTGGGACCAGGACCTGGCCCTGACCCCGGCGGCCACCGACGGCTCGGGCGCCCTGGTCGTCAAGACCCGCGACGACGGCACCGCGCAGCGCTGGGTGTTCGACACGTCCAAGGCCGACCTCCAGATGCAGGTGGTCAACTGGGACGCCGAGAACACCCCGACGCCCTCGCCGAAGGCCACTCCCAAGGCCGCGAGGACACCGAGCCCCACGCCCACACCCACGCCGTCCGCTGCTCCCTCGACCGCGCAGCCCACGCCGACGAGCCCGTACCCCACGAACCCCTACTGCTACTACAACCCGTCCTACTGCGGACAAAGCGGCGGCTACGGTTCCGGCTCCGGATACCCCAACGGTTATGGATACGGCGGTGGCGGACACCACTGACCGCGGGGCTCAGCCGGCCACCTGGAGCGACAGCCACAGCGCCGCCACGGCCGCGACGAGCGCGGCCGGCGTGGCGAGCAGGCCGAGCCGGGTGAACTCCCCGAGCCGCACCTCCTGACCGTCCCGCTGCACGATGCGCCGCCACAGCAGCGTGGCCAGCGATCCGGCGTACGTCAGGTTCGGGCCGATGTTCACCCCGAGCAGCACCGCCAGCACCGCGCCGTGCCCGGCAGCGGCGGTCAGCGGCAGCAGGACCAGCACCGCGGGCAGGTTGTTGATCAGATTCGCCAGTACGGCGGCCAGCGCGGCGACGCCCAGCAGCGCGAGCAGTCCCGAGCCGCCGGGCAGTACATGGCCGAGCGCGTCGGCGAGCCCGTTGTCGACCACCGCCCGCACCACGATGCCGAGCGCGAGAACGAACGCCAGGAACGCCGGGGACGAGGCCCGCACCACCGACAGCGGGGTGGCCCTGCGCCGGACGAGCGCGCGGGCGGCCAGCACCAGCGCGCCCGCCGCGGCCACCCAGGCCGGGTCGACGCCCGCCGCGGAGGCCACGACGAATCCGCCCAGCGTGCACCCCACGGTGATCAGCGCGAACACCGGCAGCGCAGGCGTCTCACCGCGGTCGGGGGAGTGGACGGACGCGGCCAGGTCGTTGTCGAAGAACCGCCGGAAGACCAGGTACTCGGCGCCGATCGCGACCAGCCACGGCAGTGCCATCAGCGCCGCGAACCGGGTGAAGCTCAGCCCGCTCGCCTCGAACGCCAGCAGGTTGGTGAGATTGGAGACGGGCAGGAGCAGCGAGGCCGTGTTCGACAGATGGGCGCAGGCGTAGAGATGCGGCCTGGCCCGCACGCCTGACCGGGCGGCGGTGGCGAGCACCACCGGCGTCAGCAGCACGACCGTGGCGTCCAGACTGAGTACGGCCGTGATCGCCGACGCCAGCACGAAGACCGCCGCCAGCAGCCGCCCGGGAGAGCCCGCCGCCCGCCGGGCCATCCACGCCCCGCAGGCCTGGAACAGGCCCTCCACATCGCAGAAGTGGGCCAGCACCAGCACGGCGGCGAGGAAGCCGATGACGGGTCCGAGGCTGGCGGCCTCCTCCCGGGCGTGGGCCGGCGAGATCGCGCCGGTGGCGATCACGATCCCGGCGGCCGGGACCGCCAGCACGGCCTCCGGCAGGCCCTTCGGGCGCAGTACCGCCCACGCAAGGACCGCGACGAGCAGGGCGGCGGACAGTATTTCGGCGAGCGCGGTGTTCAGGGCAGGGTCCTTCAGGGGGGATCAGCGCGGGACCCTCAATGAAAACAGGTCACCGTAGGAGACCCACCGGTGCCCTGCCCGTTCAGGGTCCGGTGCCCGGGCTGAACACCGTCAGGAACACCGACGACGCGTTGCCGGACACGGGGACCTGACCGCCGCTCCACGTCACCGTGAGATGGTCACGCTCGTCGGGCGGTGTCACCAGCAGCGAGGCGGGGGTGGCCGGATGGGCACCGCTGACCTCCGGATTGGAGAACGTCAGCCCCGCCCACGCGCTCTTCCCCGGCGCCAGTGTCACCGTCGTGGGGCTGCCCGCGTTGCGCTTCGGGTCGGGGCCCAGCTGCCGGCCCGACGCGTCCACGAACGCGGCACCCGGGTAGCCGCGCACCGTGCAGGAGCGGGAGGACGCGTTGGTCAGGACGACCGGGAAGTTCTCCTGCCCGGCACCCGGGTCGTTCCGCCCTACGGTCGCCCGCAGCTCGGAGGTGTGACAACGGCCTCCCGTGGTGCCGGCCGGCGTGGCGCCCGGCGCGGACGCGGTCAGGGTGGCCGCGCCGGGGGTGGTGCTCGACGCGGAGACGGATGCGGACGCGCTCGCCGGGCCGGTGCTGTGATCAGCGGTGGCCGGCGCGGCCGTACCCGGCAGCGTTGATGGAGCGCTTGCCGAGCCGCCGCCGCTGCTGCCGCAGGCCGTCAGCAGACCGAGCACCGCGACCGCGCTCGCGAGCTGGGCCGCCCGCTGGACGGAGGGGGACTTCTTCGCCATGTGCCTCAACACTCCCGGAGGTTCCTCGCACACGTCGTGGCGTGTACGTACGGCGCTGGTGTGCCCCGTCATACAGGTCCGATGCACGGCGGGACCAAAAAGTTCGCGCGCGGCCCGAGTGTTCCGCGTCAGCTTCCGATGCGTACGGAGGCGAGGACGCGGTCGGTCGCCGACGCTCGGCCGCTTTGACGGATCTGCACATACACCCGAGTCTGCTCGCTGCCGCCCGCCGGGGCGAGTGCGGCCTCCGTGACCGAGCCACCGCCCGGGCAGCCGTCCCAGGTGCGGACCCTGCCATGCCAGACGGTGCCGGTGTAGGCCCGGCCGCCGGCGTAGTGGCAGCCCGGGTGGGTGAGGGCGGTCACCGCGGACGTGAGGTCGCCGTGCCTGCTCAGGCCCACCAGCACGCCGTTCACATCGGCGGTCAGGTCCTGCCACGAGGTCAGGCGGTCCGCGACGGCGAATCCCGGCTCGTGGCCGGAGGGCAGGCCGAGCGCCCGCGGATCCCACCCGGAGTCGCGCACCTGATGGTCCCAGCCGCGGGGGACCTGGGCGACGACCCGGCCTGTCGTGTCCGAGACCCGCGCTTCCGTGGCCGGTGACGGCCGGTTCACCAGCGTCACGGCCACACCGGCGGCCGCGACCACCGTCACGGCACCCGCCAGGGTGAGGGCCGTCCGCCGCCCGCGGGGCCGGTGACCGGAGGCGGCGAGCCGTTCCAGCTCCTCCGCGAAGGCCTGCGCGTCCGGCCAGCGGCGCCTGCGGTCCGGCGCCAGCGCCCGCATCAGGGCACGCCGGACCGCGGGGGCCAGATCCGGACGCAGCCGGTCGGGCCGTACGACCCTGCCGGGCTCACCCGGAACCGTGCCGGTGACCAGGTGGTAGGCGACCGCGCCCAGGCTGTACACATCGGCCCGGGCGTCGATGCCCACGCCGGGTTCGGCCTGCTCGGGCGGCCGGTATCCCGCCGAACCGGCGGCCTGTGTGAGCCCGGACGCCTGCGCCAGGCTCTTGGCGAGACCGAGGTCGGCGAGCAGCACCCGTGACCCGCCGTCGGGGGAGGAGCACAGCAGCACGTTGCTCGGCTTGATGTCCCGGTGCACGATCCCCGCCGTATGCAGCGCGGCAGCTCCGCGAGCGGCCAGCGCCGTCAGCCGCAGCGCCTCGGACACCGGCAGCGGACCGTCTGCCAGTAGATCGGCGAGGGTGCCACCGTCGGCGTACTCCATCACGAAGTAGGGCCTGCCGTCCGGCAGTTCACCGATGTCATGGACCTGCACCACCCGGTCCGAACCCGCCCGGCGCAGCATCCGGGCCTCGGCCAGGAACCGCTCCCGCACATCGAGCCGGTGCGACCAGTTGTCGGCGAGGACCTTGACCGCCACCGGCGCGTCGAGCTCGTCGTCGTGGGCCAGCCAGACCGTGCCGAACGCGCCCGCCCCGAGGCGCCGTTCGAGGCGGTAGCGCCCGATCCGCTCGACGGAATGCATACGACTATCATGCCTGGACGTGGACCGTTCCCGAGGAGAGCCCCAGGTCGCGCCGACCGAGGACCTGGCCCGCGGCGCCGCGGCGGGCGACCCGGCGGCGCTGGAGGAGCTGCTCCAGGCGATCCGGCCCGAGGTCCTCCGGCGCTGCGGCCGGTTCCTGCCCTGCCGCGAGGACGCGGAGGAGGCCGCGCAGGACGTCCTGCTCCAGGTCGCCCGGAAGATCTCCACCTTCCAGGGCCGCAGCCGCTTCAGCACCTGGCTCCACACGGTCGTCGCCAACTGCTGCCGCCAGAAGTACCGCGAACTCAAGCGCCGCTCGGCCGAACAGCCCGCTCCGATCGACACGGGCCGGCTTGCCGACCCGCGCACGACGAGCGTCATCGCCGGATCCCGCCTCGACCTGCTGGAGGCACTGGACCGGCTGGAGCGCGAGCATCCCCAACTCGTCGAGCCACTGGTCTACCGTGACATCTGCCAGCTCGACTACGCCGAGGCGGCCGAGCGCGCGGGCATCCCCCTCGGCACCTTCAAATCCCGCCTCCACGAGGCCCGCAAACAAATCAGACCCTGGCTGAGGGAAGCGCCCTGAGCCAGGCGGGCAAAGTCCGCTGCGGCTCGGGCGGCGCCCCAAAGGGGCGCGCGGCTGTGTCGATGTGCGGCTCCGCCGCGTGGGCGCGACCAGCCGCGACCGACCCGCAGGTGAACGACGGCCCCATCGCGGCACTCCCCGCGGAGCGTCACTCGTCGAGCAGCCCGATCTCCGCCCAGATCGTCTTCCCGTCCGCCGTATGCCGGCTACCCCACCGCTGCGTGAGCTGAGCGACCAGCAGCAGCCCCCGCCCGCCCTCGTCCCACGTCTTCGCACGGCGCAGGTGCGGAGCCGTGTGGCTGGTGTCCGACACCTCGCAGATCAGCGTGGCCTCGTCGTGGATCAGCCGCAGCCGGATGGGGTGCGCGCCGTAACGGATCGCGTTCGTGACGAGCTCGCTCACCACCAGCTCGGCGGTGAACGCCGCCTCCTGCAGTCCCCAGGTGTCCAGCTGCTCGACGACCTGCTTGCGGATCGGCGCGACCAGCGCCGGGTCGGCGGGGATGTGCCAGGTCGCCACCTGGGAGGCCGGCAGCCCGCGGGTGCGGGCCAGCAGAAGGGCCACGTCGTCCATGGCCCCGCCCGGCGGGAGCAGGGCGTGCAGCACCCGGTCGCAGGTCTCGTCCAGCGAGTCGGAGTACGTCTCCAGCGCGTCGCACAGCATCTGGTGGCTGGCGTCCACGTCCCGCTCGCGGGTCTCGATCAGCCCGTCCGTGTAGAACGACAGCACGCTGCCCTCACGCAGCTCCAGCTCGGCCGACTCGAACGGCAGCCCGCCCAGGCCCAGCGGCGGCCCGGCGGGCAGGTCCACCTGCCGCGGGACCCCGCCCGGCGGGACCACGACCGGCGGTGGATGCCCGGCCCGGGCCAGCGTGCAGCGCCGCGACACCGGGTCGTAGACCGCGTACAGGCAGGTGGCGCCCACCTCGCCGGGGCTGCCGTCGTTGCCGGCCTCCGCGGACAGCCGGACCACCAGATCGTCCAGGTGGGTCAGCAGCTCGTCGGGGGCGAGGTCTATGTCGGCGAGGGTGCGCACGGCGGTACGCAGCCGGCCCATGGTGGCCGAGGCCTGGATGCCGTGCCCGACGACGTCCCCGACGACCATGGCGACCCGCATCCCCGACAGCGGGATCACGTCGAACCAGTCACCGCCCACACCGGCCCGCGCCGCGGGCAGATAGCGCGAGGCGGCATCCACCGCGGCGGTACGGGGCAGCGAGCGGGGCAGCAGGCTGCGCTGCAGGGCGAGGGCGGTCTCCCGCTCGCGGGAGAAGCGGCGGGCGTTGTCGACGCAGACGGCGGCGCGAGCGGTGATCTCCTCGGCCAGCAGGACGTCGTCCGCCGAGAAGGGGTCCGGCCGCCGGAACCGGGTGAGGACCGCGACACCGAGGGTCTGACCACGGGCCTGGATCGGCACCGACATCGTGGAGTGGATGCCGTACTCCTTGACCCGCTCGGCGCGCGCCTTGTGCCAGCTCAGCCACTGGTCGAGGGCGCCCGAGGAGACCGACGCGACGATCGTGCGGCCCGCCACCAGCGAGTCGGCCTGGGGCGAGCCGACAGGGTAGTGCTCCAGTTGCCCGGGCTTGAGGACGGCCTCGGGGGTGCCCGGATTGACCGAGAGGTGCGCGGCGCGGCGCAGGACGATCGGGGCGGTCAGCCGCAGCGGGGGCTCGCCACCGTGCTCCTGGAGGTCCAGCAGGTCGACGCTGACCAGGTCGGCCAGGGCGGGCACGAAGACGTCCGCGAGCTCCTGCGTCGTACGCGTGACGTCGAGCGTGGTGCCGATGCGCACACTCGCCTCGTTGACCAGCTGCAGCCGCTCCCGGGCCAGGTAGTTGTCGGTGAAGTCGTGCGCCGCCAGGCACACGCCCCGCACCCGCCCCTCGGCGTCCGTGACCGGCGCCAAGCGGGCCAGCCAGGCGTGCGCGAGATCCTCGCCGCCGGTGCGCATGTACGTCTGGACGTCCAGCGGGCGCCCGGTGGTGAGCACCCGCACCATGTGCGCCTCGAGCTCCTCGCTCTGCGGCTTGCCGCCGATCTCGGCCAGGCGCAGCCCCCGCATGCGCTCCTCGGGCAGGCCGATCACGTCGGCCATGGCGTCGTTGATCCGCTTCAGCCGCAGCCGCTCGTCGTACACGGCGACCGCGCAGGGCGACTGGGTGAGCGCCGCCTGGGCCAACGGGTCGTCGGGGGTGTGCGGGGCGTCGCCGTCCAGCGGGCTGAAGAGGAGCCACCGGCCGGGGACGTCGTCGCGCGACGGACGGTGGTGGGCGAGCAGCCAGACGGACACGTCGTGGCCGTCGCGGTGGCGCAGTGTGACGGTGCCGTCCCAGCGGGCCCCGCCCGGTGCGGGAACCTCCCCGTCGACCAGCAGATTTCGGCCGGGACGCCCCACCACCTCGGCGACGGGCCAGCCCAGCAGCCGCTCAGCGCCCGCGTTCCACTCGAGAAGCGTGCCGGATTCACTGATGACAGCCCGCGCCGTCGCGGCATCGTCGAACGGATACTCCGGGCTCATCGTCGCCACTCCATCGCGAACACTCACAGTGAACCGCCGGGTCACTTGAGTTCCAGCCTAGTCCGTCGGCGAGCTGTGCGGACGGGAACCCCCTCGGGCCCGCGGCGGGCCGGTCAAGGGGCAATTCCGGCCGTTGTGACCCGTGGGGCAGAAGGGCGCCCCCGTACCCTTGACGGCCCTGTGTGGCGTCACGTCAGAATCTGTTTGTTCACGATCAGTTGTGAGTACTTCTGGGCCCTGACGAGGAGGAGCCGCCGTGACAGTGACTCGAAGATCGGTTCTGATCGCTTCCACCACCGCGCCGGCTGCCGGAGCGCTTCTCGCCACCCCGGTGGCCCGGGCCGCAGAGGCGGCCGCCGGCGGATCCGGCCGCCGCACCGTCGCCCTGCGCGACGGCTGGCGTTTCGCGCTGGTCGACCCGGGCGGGATCACCGACCCCACCGGCGCCTACGCACAGGCCGCCGACCCCGGTTACGACGACTCGGCGTGGCGCGAGGTGGCGGTGCCGCACGACTGGAGCATCGAGCAGACCCCGACCACCGAGCACGGCACCACCAGCGGCACGGGCTTCTTCCCCGGCGGCCTCGGCTGGTACCGCCTCGCCTTCACACTGCCGCCCGCCTTCGCCGGCAAGCGGATCTCGGTGGAGTTCGACGGCGTCTACATGGACTCCTACGTCTACTGCAACGGCACCCAGGCCGGCCGGCACCCCTACGGCTACACCGGCTTCGCCCTCGACCTGACCGATCTGCTGCACACCGACGGCACCACCGAGAACGTGATCGCCGTCAAGGTGCAGAACCAGCTCCCCAGCAGCCGCTGGTACTCGGGCAGCGGCATCTACCGCGAGGCCCGCCTGGTCGTCACCGAACCGGTGCACGTCGAGCGCTGGGGCACCTACGTCTCCACGCCGGACATCACCGGCGAGCGGGCCGTCGTCCACGTACGGACCTCGGTGGTGAACGAGTCCGGCGCCGCGAGCCAGGTCGAGATCCGCTCGACGGTCAAGGACCCCGACGGCCGCACGGTGGCCCGCGCCGCCACCACGGTCGCTGTCACCGACAAGACCGCCGAAACCCACGAACTCACCGTCCCCAGGCCCAGGTTGTGGGATCTCGCGACCCCGCACCGCTACACCCTGGAGACCGAACTGCGCGTCGGCGGAAGGACCGTCGACACCTGCCGCACCGTCTTCGGCATCCGCACCTACCGTTTCGACCCCGACGAGGGCTTCTCCCTCAACGGCACCTACACGAAGATCAAGGGCGTTGACCTTCACCACGACCAGGGCGCCCTGGGCTCCGCGATCAGCATCGACGCCGTGCGCCGGCAGCTGACCATCATGAAGTCGATGGGCGTCAACGCCTTCCGCACCTCCCACAACCCGCCCTCGCCGCAGATCATCGAGGTCTGTGAGGAACTGGGCATCGTGATGATGGTGGAGGCCTTCGACTGCTGGAAGACCGGCAAGACGAGGTACGACTACGGCCGCTTCTTCGACGAGTGGTGCGAGAAGGACGCCACCGAGATGGTGCTCGCGGCCCGCAACTCGCCCGCCGTGGTGCTGTGGTCCATCGGCAACGAGATACCCGATTCGACCTCGACTGCCGGACTGGCCATGGCGGACCGGATCATCGGTGCCATCAAGGCGGCGGACGACACCCGGCCGGTCGTCATCGGCTCGAACAAGTACCACGGCGTGCCCGCCACCGGCTCCGCGGCCGACCTCATGCTGGCCAAGCTGGACGGCCTCGGTCTCAACTACAACACCGCCAAGTCGGTCGACGCCCTGCACGCCAAGTACCCGAAGCTGTTCCTCTTCGAGTCGGAGTCCTCGTCGGAGACCTCGACCCGCGGCTCCTACCAGGAGCCCGAGCACCTCAACACCGGCGAGAACCAGACGCCCGGCAGGCGCGAGGTCTCCTCCTACGACAACAACCTCGCCTCCTGGACCATGAGCGGCGAGTACGGCCACAAGAAGGACCGGGACCGCAAGTGGTTCGCCGGGCAGTTCCTGTGGTCCGGCATCGACTACATCGGCGAGCCGACGCCGTACGACGTCTTCCCGGTCAAGGCGTCCTTCTTCGGCGCGGTCGACACGGCCGGCTTCCCCAAGGACATGTACTACCTGTTCCAGAGCCAGTGGATCAGCGAACCCATGGTCCATCTGCTGCCCATGAGCTGGAACCACGAGGAGGGCGACACGGTCGAGGTGTGGGCGTACTCCAACGTCGACACCGTCGAGCTGTTCCTCAACGGAAAGTCCCTCGGCACGCGCACCTTCGACAGGAAGAGGACCACGGACGGCCGTACGTATCTGGAGACCACGGAGGCCACCGGAGACGACAAGACCTTCACCACGGGCCCCTACCCGGGCAGTTACACCAGCCCGAACGGCAGCGCGGGCAAGCTGCACCTGACCTGGAAAGTGCCGTTCCAGCCGGGCGAGTTGAAGGCGGTGGCACGCAGCGACGGCAAGGCGGTCGCCACCGACGTGCTGCGCACGGCGGGCGGACCGCATGCCGTACGGCTCACGGTGGACCGCAAGTCCCTTGCTGCGGACGGGCGTTCGCTGGCGTTCGTGACCGCGGACGTCGTCGACGCACACGGTGTGGTGGTGCCCGACGCCGAGAACCTGATCACCTTCGACGTGCGGGGTGGATCGCTTGCGGGGCTGGACAACGGCCGGGAGGAGAGCGCCGAGCGCTACCAGGCCACCACCCGCACCGCCTTCCACGGCAAGGCCCTTGCCATCGTGCGCTCGGGCACCAAGTCCGGCGCCCTGAAGGTGATCGCACGCGCGGAGGGGCTGCGGACGGGAACCGCGATCGTGCGCACCACGCCCGCCCGGTCGGCCACCACTCCGGCGGCCGCCTTCGGACCGGAGCACCCGGCGCCTTTGAACTACCCGTATGCGGACGCCAGTTACTCCGGCCGCCCGGACACCCTCCCCGCCGCCATGCTCGACGGCGACACGGCCACCGGCTGGTCCAACGCCTTCAGCAAGTCGGCCACGGCCCTGCTGCCCGCCTTCAACGGCGCCCGCCCCGAGGACTGGGTCTCGGTGGACTACGGGCGTACCCGGGGCTTCGACCGGGTGGAGGTCTCCTTCACCGTTGACGCCACGCACAGCCTCCCCGCGTCGGTGCAGGCTGCCGTGTGGGACGGCCACCGGTACGTGCCCGTCACGGGAGCGGCGGTCGACTGGGCCACCGCCTCGGACGCGCCCACCGTCGTCACCTTCGACGCGGCGCGCGGCTCCCGCCTGCGGCTCACGCTGACCAGCGCTCATCCGGGCGAAGTCCTCGGGGCCGTGCGGATCAGCAAGTTGGCGGCGCCGGGCGGCTGAGCACTCGCAGCGGTCCGGGCGGGAAACCAGTCCCGTCCGGACTGTTGACGGGGTGTCATGGCGCCAACAAACATGAGCTGCGTCCGCATCTGGGAGCGCTCCCACCCCGTTGGGCTTGGCGAGCGTCACCCGTACCTCAGCCCGAGGAGCCCAGACGTGAAACGACGCAGAACCATCCTGCTGACCCTGACGGCCCTGTTGGGGGCGGCGCTGACCGGGGTGCCGGCCCAGCCGGCCGCCGCCGACGAGGTCGAGCAGCTGAAGAACGGCACCTTCGACACCACCACCGCGCCTTGGTGGACGACCACCAACGTCACCGCGGGCCTGTCCGGCGGACAGCTCTGCGCGGATGTGCCGGGCGGCACCACCAACCGCTGGGACGCAGCGGTCGGCCAGAACGATGTCACCCTGAAGAAGGGAGAGTCGCACAGGTTCAGTTTCAAAGCGACCGGTTCGCCCGAGGGACACGTGGTGCGGGCGGTCGTGGGGCTCCAAGTGGCGCCGTACGACACGTACTTCGAGGTCAGCCCGCAGCTGAGTGTCTCCGGCAACACCTACTCGTACACCTTCACCTCGCCCGTCGACACCACCGAGGGCCAGGTCGCCTTCCAGGCCGGCGGCAGCGCGGACGCCTGGCGGTTCTGCATGGACGACATATCGCTGCTCGGCGGTGTCCCGCCGGAGGTCTACCAGCCGGACACCGGACCGCGCGTGCGCGTCAACCAGGTCGCCTATCTGCCCTCCGGGCCCAAGAACGCCACCCTCGTCACCGACGCCACCTCGAAACTGCCCTGGCAGCTCAAGAACGCCGCCGGTGCGACGGTCGACCACGGCTGGACCGTGCCGCGCGGGGTCGACGTCTCCTCCGGGCAGAACGTCCACTCGATCGACTTCGGGGAGTATCGCAGGCAGGGCAAGGGCTTCACGCTGGTGGCCGACGGGGAGACCAGCCGCCCGTTCGACATCGGCACCGGCGCCTACCAGAAACTCCGGCTCGACTCGCTGAAGTACTACTACACACAGCGCAGCGGCATAGCGATCCGCGACGACCTGCGTCCGGGGTACGGCCGGGCCGCCGGGCACCTCGACGTGGCGCCGAACCAAGGCGATGCCCACGTGCCCTGCCAGCCGGGCGTGTGCGACTACACGCTGGACGTCACCGGCGGCTGGTACGACGCCGGCGACCACGGCAAGTACGTCGTCAACGGCGGCATCGCCACCTGGGAGCTGCTGAGCACGTACGAACGCGAACTGCTGGCCCGCACCGGGGAGTCGGAGAAGCTGCGCGACGGCACCCTCGCCATCCCGGAGAGCGCGAACAAGGTGCCCGACATCCTCGACGAGGCCCGTTGGGAGCTGGAGTTCCTGCTCAAGATGCAGGTCCCCGACGGGCAGCCGCTGGCCGGCATGGCCCACCACAAGATCCACGACGCGCAGTGGACCGGCCTTCCACTGCTGCCCGGCGACGACCCGCAGAAGCGCGAACTGCACCCGCCGTCCACCCAGGCGACCCTCAACCTGGCGGCGACGGCTGCCCAGGCGGCCCGCCTGTACCGCCCCTACGACCGTGCCTTCGCGGCGAAGGCGCTGACCGCGGCCCGCAAGGCCTGGTCGGCGGCGCTCGCGCACCCCGCCATGTACGCCTCCGCGAGTGACGGCACCGGAGGCGGCACCTACGACGACACCAACGCGACGGACGAGTTCTACTGGGCGGCGGCGGAGCTGTATCTCACCACGGGCGAGAAGGAGTTCGCGGACTACGTGCGCAACTCCCCGGTGAACACAGCCGACATCTTCGGCCCGCTCGGCTTCGACTGGGGAAGGACGGCCGCAGCGGGACGCCTCGACCTCGCGACCGTGCCCAGCAAGCTGCCCGGCCGGGGCAAGATCCGCCAGTCCGTCGTCAAGGGCGCCGACCGCTACCTGGCCACCCAGAAGTCACAGCCGTACGGCATGCCGTACGCGCCCGACGACAACGTCTACGACTGGGGCTCCAGCCACCAGATCCTCAACAACGGGGTGGTTCTGGCGACGGCGTACGACATCACGGGAGCGTCGAAATACCGGGACGGTGCCGTCCAGGGCATGGACTACATCCTTGGCCGCAACGCGCTGAACATCTCGTACGTCACCGGCTACGGCGAGGTCAACTCCCACAACCAGCACAGCCGTTGGTACGCCCACGAACTCGACCCGAAGCTTCCGAACCCGCCGCCCGGCACCCTGGCGGGCGGGCCGAACTCGTCCATCCAGGATCCCTACGCACAGAGCAAGCTCCAGGGCTGCGTCGGCCAGTTCTGCTACATCGACGACATCCAGTCCTGGTCGACGAACGAGACGGCCATCAACTGGAACGCGGCCCTGGCCCGGATGGCGTCCTTCGTGGCGGACCAGGGCTGAGGTCTTTCAGGACTGCGACTCGTGCTCCACGAGCTCGGGTTGCCGCCTGTGTTCCACGAGTTCCCCCTGCCGCCGGTGGGCGGTGAGGGTGTGGAGTTCGGCCTGATCGAGCGGCTGGTGCACCTCGACGTACTCGCCGTGCGGCAGCCGCTTGATCAGGCCGGTCTCCCGGCCGTGCAGCACCAGCTCCCTGTCGCGGAGTTGGAGACCCAGGCAAACGCGGCGGGTGACGACGAAGACGACCGCCGGGAGGAGGAACACCGCGACGCGGACCGTCCAGGTGACCGTGTTGACCGACAGGTGCAGACGGGTGGCGACGATGTCGTTGCCGCCTCCCGCCAGCAGGATCAGATAGAGGCTGATCCAGGCCGCGCCGATCGCCGTGCGGACGGGACGGTTGCGGGGACGGTCCAGGAGGTGGTGTTCGCCCTTGTCACCGGTCACCCGGGCCTCCAGGAACGGGTAGACCCCGATGAAGACCAGGAGCAGCGGGAAGACCACGATCGGAATCAGCACGCCGAGGACGAGCGTGTGGCCCCACAGCGTGATCTCCCAGCCCGGCATCACCCGGACCAGGCCCTCCGCGAAGCCCAGGTACCAGTCGGGCTGGGCGCCCGTGGACACCTGGTCGGGGCGGAAGGGGCCGTACACCCAGACCGGGTTGACCGTCGCCACGGCCGCGATCAACGTCAGCGCGCCGAAGACGAGGAAGAAGAACCCGCCCGCCTTCGCCAGGTACACCGGCATGAACGGCGTACCGATGACGTTGCGTTCGGTCCGTCCGGGCCCCGCGAACTGCGTGTGCTTGTGGTGGACGACCAGGATGAGGTGCGCCACGACGAGTGCCGCCATGACACCGGGGATCAGCAGGATGTGCAGCGAGTAGAAGCGGGCCACGATGTCGTGGCCGGGGAACTCGCCACCGAACAGGAACATCGACAGATACGTCCCGACGATCGGCACCGACAAGAGGGCGCCGTTGACGAAACGCAGGCCCGTGCCGGACAACAGGTCGTCCGGCAGCGAGTAGCCGAACAGGCCCTCGAACAGGCCCAGGAACAGCAGCAGCCAGCCGAACAGCCAGTTGACCTCCCGGGGCCTGCGGAACGAACCCGTGAAGAAGTGCCGCATCATGTGCGTCAGCATCCCGGCGACGAAGACCAGTGCCGCCCAGTGGTGCAGCTGCCGGATCAGCAGGCCGCCGCGCACGTCGAAGCTGATGTGCAGCGTGGAGGCGTACGCCTCGGACATCCGCACGCCGTTGAGCGGGACGTAACTGCCGTGGTACGTCACCTCGTTCATCGACGGATGGAAGAAGAGGGTGAGATACACCCCGGTCAGGACCAGCACGACGAAGCTGTACAGGCAGATCTCGCCGAGCAGGAACGACCAGTGGTCCGGGAATACCTTGCGCAGGTACTTCCGGCCGAGCGAGTGGATGCCGAGGCGGCCGTCGAGCCAGTCGGCGACGCGCTCGCCCCTGCCGGAGGTCTCCCTGTCGGTCACTCGTCCTCCTCGTCCTTGTGCACGTGCGTGAGCTTGTCGGGGTTGGTGACGATGTAGACGCCGTTCACCTGGTCGCCCTCGGGCGTGAGGTCCATGACCATCACGGCGTACGGCGCCTCGCCCTGGAACAGCACCGCGGCGTCGTCGCCGTTGACCCGGCGGTAGCGCAGGTCGAGCCGCTGGGGCCCGCGACGTGCCGCGTACGAGGAGATGAGGCGGACCGCCTTGTCCCGGCCGTGCACCGGGCGCAGCCCCGCCGGCCTGCGGTTGCCACCGCCGTCCGTCCACACCGTGACGTCCGGCGCCAGGATCTCCATCAGCTCGGCGATGTCCCCGCCGAGCGCGGCCCGGACGAACCGCTCGGTTGCCTCCTGCCGGACACGTGGGTGCGCGCGGTAGCGCGGCCGGCGGGCGAGCACATGATCCCGTGCGCGGTGCGCCAACTGCCGTACGGCCGCCGGGGTGCGGTCGATGATGCCCGCGATCTCGGTGTGGGGGTAGCCGAACACCTCGTTGAGGACGAACACCGCGCGTTCCAGCGGGGTCAGCGACTCCAGCACCACCAGCATCGCCAGGGACACGGACTCGCCGCGCAGCACCGGGTCGTCGGCGCTCGCGTCGTCGGCGACCAGTGGCTCGGGCAGCCACGGCCCGACGTAGGTCTCGCGGCGGCGGGTGATCACGGCCTGCCGCTGCAACGCCTGGTTGACGGCGATCCGGACCAGGTAGGCGCGCGGGTTGGTGATCCCGTCGGCGCCCCGGCCCGACCATGCCAGCCAGGTCTCCTGCAGCACGTCCTCGGTGTCGGCGACGCTGCCCAGCATGTTGTAGACGAGGCCGAAGAGCAGCTCGCGATGGTTCATGAAGACATCGGTCGCCTCGTCGGTGACAGGACTTCCGGTGCTGTGCGTCATGTGTGGGCCTCCCCGGTGCCGCGCTCACTGCTCTGAGGGCCGGGAGGGGGCCGAATGTGACATGAAGAGGGCGCGATGTGACCTAAGTCTCAGCGCATTCGCGCCGTGTCACACCCGCCCGCCGCCCCGCCCTCTTGAACGCGAGTCCGACACGAGACCGACTCGAGTCCGACCGCAAGGAGACCGACATCGTGTTCAAGAAATGGCACGGCAACCCGTGGGCGATTCTCCTCACCCTCTCCCTCGGGTTCTTCATGACGCTGCTCGACCTGACGATCGTGAACATCGCGATCCCGCAGCTGGGCGAGGACCTGAACGCGTCCCTCGACCAGATCCTGTGGGTGGTCAACGCCTACACGCTGGCGCTGGCCGTCCTGTTGATCACCGGCGGGCGCCTCGGCGACCTGCGCGGCAAACGCAACCTGTTCGCCGCCGGGGTCGCCCTGTTCACCCTGGCGAGCCTCGCCTGCGGCCTCGCCCGGGACCCCGCCCAGCTCATCGCCTTCCGGGCGGTGCAGGGGCTGGGCGCCGCGCTGCTGATGCCGCAGACCCTGTCGATCATCGCCGAGGTGTTCCCGGCCGACCGGCGCGGTGTGGCGATGGGCATCTGGGGCGCGGTGGCCGGTGTGTCCGGCGCGCTCGGGCCGATCCTCGGCGGCACGCTGATCACCCACCTGAGCTGGCGGTGGATCTTCTTCGTCAACCTGCCGTTCGGCGTGATCGTGCTGGTGATGACCGCGGCGTTCATCCCGGGCGCCCGGCGCACGGT
The DNA here is from genome assembly GCF_021261325.1 of Streptomyces guryensis. GTDB lineage: Bacteria > Actinomycetota > Actinomycetes > Streptomycetales > Streptomycetaceae > Streptomyces > Streptomyces guryensis. Next base: position 150,951 of record NZ_JAJSBI010000005.1, read on the forward strand.
GCGGCACCGCTTCGACACCCTCGGCGTGCTGCTCGCCTCGACCGCCCTGTTCTGCCTGGCCTTCGGGCTCACCGAAGGACAGCGCTACCACTGGAACCGCTGGATCTGGAGCCTGTTCGCCCTGGCCGCGGCCCTGTTCGCCGCCTTCCTGCTGCATGAGCGCGGCCAGCAGAGCAAGGACCCGCTGGTCCCGTTCTCGCTCTTCCGCGACCGCAACTTCACCTTCATCAACCTGGTCGGCGTCACCGTGTCCTTCGGCGTGGTCGGGATGTATCTGCCGCTGACCATCTATCTGCAGTCCGTGCTCGGCTTCAGCGCGCTCAAGTCCGGCCTGGTGCTGCTGCCCGTCGCCCTCGGCTCGTTCGTGATGGCGGGGCCCGCAGGGGCGCTCGCGGACCGGATCGGCGGCAAGTTCATCCTGATGACCGGCCTGCTCGCCTGGGCCGGCGGACTGGCCTGGGTCGTGACCGTCGCGGACGTCGGCTCGGGCTGGCCGAGCATCGCCCTGCCGCTCTTCCTCGTCGGCCTGGGCGCCGGCTGCACCTTCGCGCCCTTCGCCACCGAGGTCATGCGGGGAGTCCCGGCGCGGCTGGCCGGAGCGGCCTCCGGCGTCACCAACGCGCTCAGGCAGGTCGGCTCGGTGCTCGCGGGCGCCGTCGTCGGCGCGGTGCTGCAGAACCAGCTCGCCTCCGCGCTCACGGACCGGGCACGCGAGAGCGCCGGACGGTTGCCCGCCGCGTACCGGGACTCGTTCGTCGCCGCCTTCTCGAAGACCGAGTCCGGCGTCGGCGCCCGGCAGCAGGGGGGCGCGCCGCACGGCGTGCCCCACGACATCGCCGAACGCATGCACGCCCTCGGCGGTCAGGTCTTCGGCCATGGCTTCGTGGAGGCGATGGGCCCGGCCGTGTACGTGTCCGCCGCAGTACTGCTGGCCGGCGCGCTCGCCTGTCTCGCCGTACGACGCCAGCGCGGCCCGTCCGCCAACCCCCATGCCCTGCCGATCAACGAGACCGAACTGGAGGAAGCCGCGCGATGAGCATCGACTTCACCGCCATGTACGCCTCCCACGACGCCTTCCGACGCGATCTGGAGCGCCTCGCGCAAGCCGTCGCGGAGGGCCGCGCGCACACCCCCGGCGTGCGCGCGGGCTGGGAGAACTTCACGCACCAGCTGCACATCCATCACACCGCCGAGGACAGCGGCCTGTGGCCGCGCGTCCGGGAGCGCGTCGCGGGGCGTCCGCGGGAACTCGCCCTGCTGGACGACATGGAGGCGGAACACTCCCGCATCGACCCGCTGCTCACCGCGGTCGACACCGCACTGGCCGATCAGGCGCCCGAACTGCCCGATCTCGTAAGGGCGTTGACGGCCACCCTCGACGACCACCTCAAGCACGAGGAGGACAGCGCGCTGCCGCTGATGCAGGACGTCCTGACGGCCGCGGACTGGGCCGCCTTCACCGGCCGCATCCGTGAGACCCAGGGCCTGCGCGGCGCCTCGGTGTTCGTGCCGTGGATCGTCGACGGTGCCCCGCCCGCGGACCGCGTCCGCTTCCTGGGCGCCATGCCGCCACCGGTACGGGTCCTCAACCGCCTGTTCTGGGAGGGAAGTTACCGCCGCAGGGGGCTGTGGTCCGAAGCCTGAGGCGCTGGGCGGCCCCGACAGGGGCGCGGGGCTGTGTCCATATGCGGCTCCGCCGCGCGGGCGCGACCAGCGCTCACCGGCCCGCAGGTGTCATCGCGCTTCCAGCGGAGTGCTCACGCATCGTGGAAGACGATGCCCAGCGCGTGCCGCCGGCCGGAGCGGACGGTGCTCACGCCGTGCCGCATCGCTCCGGCCGACCAGCCGCGCTTGGTGAGCACCGGCCGGTCCCGGGTGGTGAAGACCAGGCCGTGGCCCTGCCGGAGCGCGGTCGCGGTGCCCCGGGACTGGGCCCGCGGCCGCTGCTCGACCATCAGGAACTCGCCGCCGGTGTAGTCGCTGCCGTACTCGTCGAGGGCGACCACCACCTGGAGCGGGAAGAGCATGTCGCCGAACACGTCACGGTGCAGGGCGTTCCAGTCGCCCTCGACGTAACGCAGCAGGATCTGCGCCGAGCGGTCCTGTCCGGCCGCGTGACATGCCTCCAGCCACTCCTGGAGGGAGTCCGGCCACGGTGCCGGACGGTCCAGCCGGGCCGCCCAGTCCCGCGCGATCGGCAGCAGCCGCGGGTAGAGGGCGGCGCGCAGGGCGGCCACCGGGGTCGGCAGGTCGTGGGTGAAGTACCGGTACTCGCCGGAACCGAAGCGGTGCCGTGCCATGTCGACGGTGGTCCGGAACAACTCCGGCTTCTCGTACAGCGCGGCCAGGCCACGGCACTCGGCCGGCGTCAGCAGCGGCCCCGTCGGCGCGCTGCCGTGCAGGTCCAACTCGGCGGCGAGGGCCGCCCATTCGGTGCCGGCCACCAGCCTGCGGGCCTGAGCCCCGGTGAGCGTCACGCCATCTCCTCCCGTCACCCCAGCATCGGCTGCAGCGCACCCTCGTGGGTGAGCAGCCGCACCTTGCGCTCGACGCCGCCCGCGTACCCGCGCATCGAGCCGTCGGCCCCGATCACACGGTGGCAGGGACGGACGATCAGCTGGGGGTCCCCCCGGACGGAGTCTGGGGGAGGATTGGCGCCGATCGCGGCACCCACGGCCCGGATCTCGGCCCGGGGCACGTCGGGCCGGGCGGCGAGCTCCCCATAGGTCGTGGTGCCGTACGGGATCTCGTCGAGCGTCCGCCACACCCTCCCCCAGACTTCGTCCGGGGGGACCCCAGCTGGAACTCCGTCCCCGCGGGGGCGAGGCCCAGCTCGAAGCGGGTGAGCCGGCCCCCGAAGTAGGCGGAGAGCTGCCTGGTGGCCTCCCCGAAGGCCTCGTCGTCGCGCCGCCGGTCGGCCAGCAGTTCACCCACCGGACTGTCGGTCTTCCTGTACGTCGTCATGGCTCCAGTCTGTTGCGCCGTGCCGCCCGGGACCGGCGGGAAACGGACCTGGTCCTCGGCCGGCGAGGACACCCGGAGGTACCGTGGTAAAGGTGCTGTGACCAGCGACTATTTACGACTGAGTACCTCGGCGGTACCGTGAAGGCATGCCAGCCCTGAATGTCGAGTTCAGCGACCGCGAACTAGAGGACCTGCGGCAGATCGCCAAGGAGCGCGGTACGTCGATGAAGGCCCTCGTGCGTGAGGCGGCCGCCGCGGACATAGCCCGGCACCGCGCGCTGCAGGAGGGTGCGGAGGCGTTCCGCCGCTTCTTCGCTTCGCATGCCGACGAGTTCGCCGCCGCCTTCCCCGACGACGAACCCGCCCACGCAGGCGAGGGGCGGGTCGCCTGACCGATGGCACCCGTCATCCATATCGACGTGCCCTGGCTGCTTCAGCGCCACGAAGAGGTCCTGCCGGACCAGCCCACCGTCAACGACTTCTCCGCCCTGGTCGCCGCCGTCGCCCGGCACCGCGTGGACCCGCCCCGCCTCGGCGTGGACTCCGACCCGGCCTGGCGGGCCGCCGCCCTGCTGCACACCCTCGCCCTGCTCAAGCCCCTGCCGTCGGCCAACGCCCGCTTCGCCTGCGCGACAGCCGTGGCGTACATGTTCGTCAGCGGCGCCGGCATCGACCCGCCCTACGGCGCCCTCGTCGACCTCGCCCGGGATCTCATCTCCGGCAAGGCCGACGTCTACGGCGCGGCCGACCGGCTGCGCTCCTGGCAGATCTGAGGGCTGCCCGGCCCCGTCACCGTCACGACCCGCCCCCGGGGCCGCCGACCGAGGGCGGGAGGAACAAGGCCGGCGGCCCGTGCGGCGCAGGAGAGCCGCCGTCCTGCGCAGGGCCTCCGAGAAGGGCCGGTACCCAGTGCACTACGGGGTGGTGCACGCCGGGAGCGTGCGCGGTGCTCCGGCGCGTGCGCCTGTTTCACACGGGGCGCATGGAATGACGAAAGCTCATGCGGGTGAGGCGAGTTGCCGCCGTTTCTGACCAACTTTCAAAGAGGCGGATGTTGCCCAAGTGCCTTGTTGGTCATGAGTGTGTTGTGCAAGGGTGAACTACCCGTGCGGGGGGTGTAATGGCCGGGTGTCGATCGGCCAATCGGAAACCGTCCCGGACGGACATACCAGAATTCACACCCTCCTGTGTGTCCCATGCGTGTGGGAAGGAATCCGCTCAGTGCCCACCCCCCACCCACCTCGTCCCCCTTACCCGCCGCCCGGCGGTGTTCCCGGAGAATCCGACGAGAACCTCGCCACCCGGCTCAGGGGCCGTCCCGACGGCGAGGTCGCCCAATCCGTCGCGCTGCTGATGGCGCGGCACTGGCAGCCCGCCCGCGACTACGCGGCCATCTGCATCGCTTCCCAGGCCGACCTCGCCTCCATGGTGGCGGCGGCCGCCTTTCACCAGGTCCTCGACCGGCTGGCGCTGGGCGAGCCCGCGCTCGCGGTGCGCCCCCGGCTTCTGGTGGCCGTACGGGAGACGGTCCGGGTGTGGTCCGCCGAGGACCGAATATCCAGTGTTCTGCCGGAGCTGCAGAAACCCTCCGGCGGCCGCGGTATGCGTAAGACGAAGTCCATGACGCCCGAAAACCGCAGGCTCGCCGAGCGGTCATTCCAGGCCCTTCCCGGACTCTCCCGGTGTCTGCTCTGGCACACCGAGGTCGAAGCGGAGTCCATAACCGTTCCCGCCGGTCTGCTCGGCATGGATACCGACACCGCGTCGGTGGCCCTCGAACAGGCGCGTGAAAAATTCCGCGAAGGTTGTGTACATGCCCATCGGGAACTCGCGCCCAGCAAGGATTGCCGGTTCTACAACCGCCTCCTCGATGTTCCGATTCGCCGCGGCGGGGCCCTGCTGCCGGATGTCCAGCAGCATCTGACCCAGTGCTCCTACTGCCGTTCTGCCGCGGAACAACTGAGCCATTTCGAGGGCGGGTTGGGGGTGCTCCTCGCCGAAGCGGTGCTCGGCTGGGGCGCCCGCCGCTACTTCGACTCCCGTCCCGGCCGCGCGCCGCAGGAAGCGCACATGAGCGGCTCCGCCCGGCACGGCGGCGGGCGCCCGCGCATCCTGCCCCGAATCCCGCTGCCCGGCCGACGGCCCCCGGGGGCGCCGCGGAACTCGCGGGCGCTGCTGACCGGGGTGGGCGTCGCCTCCGCCGGGCTGCTCGCCGCGCTGTTCGCCGCCGGCCTGTGGACGCACGACGACGGTGTCGACCCGGCTGCCTCCACCAGTGCGAGCGGCGGCACGGCGCCGGGCGCCGGATCCCAGTCGTCGCCCGGAGCCGCTCAACTCCCCACGGTTCCAGGGAAGTCGAGGCTGCGCAGTGCCGGCGCCGACCTCTGCCTCGACATCACGGGCAAGATGAAGGCCGGCGCCGGGACCACACTGGCAGCGTGTTCGGACGCCGCCACCCAGCAGTGGACGTTGGAGAAGGACGGTCTGCTGCGCAGCGCGGCCGACCCCGGCCTGTGCCTGGACTCGCACGTGGACGCCGGTGTGGCCGTTCTCGGGAAGTGCGCTGCGGAGAAGGACGAGCGGGGCGCAGACGTGCGCTACGACCTCACCGTCCAGGGGGAGTTGCTGCCCCGCTGGGACGAGCAGCTCGCCCTCGCCGCCACCGCTGAGGATCCGGGCGCCGACATCGTCGTCAAGGGCCGCGACGGCTCCCCGGCGCAACGCTGGCTGGCGGATCCGACGGCCTCGGCGACCCCGGGCTCGCTGTCGATCACGGGGACGGGGGCGCCTGCGGCTCGGCCTGCGGGGTTGTCTGAGAAGAGCGCCTAGTAGCTCGGGGGCGGGAGATTCTGGCGGCTGCGGGCGCGTCGTGGCTTGTCGCGCGCCCGCGGCGGAGCCGCATATCGATACAGCCTCGCGCCTGTTGAAGGGTTCGCTCAGCTCACGACGTCCCGGGGGTGCCCTCCCGCCAGAAAGCCGGCGACGTTCTGCACGGCGGCCAGGGCGATGCGGATCAGCGTTTCGCGGGTCACCCCGCCGACGTGCGGTGAGAGCACCACGTTCGGCGACTTGAGCAGGCGCAGGGCCGGGGCGGGCGGTTCGGGGTCGAAGACGTCGATGCCCGCTCCGGCCAGGGCGCCCTTCTCCAGCGCGTCCGCGAGGGCGTCCTGGTCGATGAGGGCGCCCCGCGCCGTGTTGACCACGAACGCCGTCGGCTTGAGGAGCGCGAGCCGCTCGGCGTCGATGAGGTGCCGGGTCTCCCCGGTGAGCGGGGCGTGCAGGGTGACGTAGTCGGCGGTGCGCAGCAGCTCGTCGAGCGGGACGTGTCGGGCCCCGCCGAGCCGGGCCTCCGTCTCCTCGGGCAGCCTGCGGCGACCGGCGTAGACGATGCTCATGTCGAACGCGACCGCGCGGCGGGCGACTTCCTGCCCGATGGCACCGAGTCCGACGATGCCGAGCGTCTTGCCGCAGAGCTCGGTGAGGGAGCGCTGGAGGCGGGGCAGCGCCCAGTCCGCCTCGACGAGCGCCGTGTGCGCCGGGATCAGCTGTTTGGCCAGCGCCAGCATCAGGGCGAAGGTCTGCTCGGCCACGTTCTGGGACTCGGCGCCGCTGGAGCCGATGTTGCACACGAGTACGTCCCGGGTGCGCGCCGCGTCCAGGTCGACGTAGTCGAAGCCGTGGCTCGCACACTGCACCAGCTCCAGGTCCGGTGCGGCGGCGAGGTGTTCGGCGGTCACGGGGGAGAGCGCCGTGATGATGACGTGCGCCGCGTGAAGGGCGGCCGGGTCCTCGTCGACCGCCTCGACGACGGTGACGTTCGCCTCGCCGGGAAAGAGCGTGGCGAGTCCGGCGCCGGAGGCACGGCCCCCGACGTGCGGGGCGACGACGGCGAGAATGTTCTTCGGGGCGGTGGTCATACGGATTCCTCGGTGAGGTCGGCGGAGCCGATCGTGGCGGGCGTGGCGTGTCCGGACAGGGCGAGCGTCAGGTCGAACTCGGCGAGCAGACAGCGGATCACATGTTCGACGCCCGGCTGGCCGTCGAGTCCGAGCCCGTACACGTACGGCCGCCCCAGGAGCACCGCCCGCGCGCCGAGCGCCAGTGCCTTGAAGACGTCGTCGCCGGTGCGCACGCCGCTGTCGAACAGGACCGTCAGCCGGTCGCCGATCGCCTCGGCGACCCGGGGCAGAGCGTCGGCGGCGGCCACGGAACCGGCCACCTGGCGGCCGCCGTGGTTGGAGACGACCACGCCGTCCATCCCGGCGTCGGCGGCGAGCCGGGCGTCGTCCGGGTGCAGGATGCCCTTGAGGACGATCGGGCCGTCCCAGTTGTCCCGCAGGAACGCCAGGTCAGGCCAGGTCTTGCCGGGGTCCGCGAACATACCGATGAAGTGCAGCACGGCCGCGTTCGGGTCCTCGTGCACCGGCTTGGCGAGGCCGGCCTGGAAGGCCGGGTCGGAGAAGTAGTTGGCGGTGCCCACGCCGTGCAGGAAGGGGAGATAGGCCTGGTCGAGGTCGCGGGGGCGCCAGGCCAGCAGCGGCGTGTCGAGGGTGACGACCAGCGCCGTGAACCCGGCCGCCTTCGCCCGGTTCAGGAAACTCCGCGTCACCTCACGGTCCTTGGCCCAGTACAGCTGGAACCAGCGCTCCGCGTCGCCCATCGCCTCCGCGACCTGCTCCATCGGGGTGCTGGACGCCGAGGACAGGATGTACGGCACACCCTGCGCGGCGGCGGCCCGGGCGGCCGCGCACTCGGCGTCCGGATGCATGATCGACAGCACGCCGACCGGCGCCAGGGCCAGCGGGGCGGGCAGCGCCCGGCCCAGCACCTCGACCGACAGGTCCCGCTCGTGCACGTCCCGCAGCATCCGCGGCACGATCCGGCGCCGCTGGAGCGCCGCCCGGTTCGCGCGCGCCGTGCTGCCGTCGCCCGCACTGCCCGCGACATAGCCGACGGGCCCGGGGCCGAGCCGCTGCTCGGTCAGCTCCTCCAGCCGGGTCAGATCGGTGGGCAGCCGCGGTACGGCCCCCGACATCCCGTTGAGATAGATCTCGTACTGGAAGTCCGCCCAGTGCTTGGCCATGGGTACGTCCCGCCTCTCGTCGGTGAGATCGCGTTGCACCCCGACGATACTGGCGAGTAGGCGCAGGTCCGTCCATCGGGGTGGACCTGCGGATCATGGCCGGGCCGAAACCGGACTCCCGCGGAATCCGGCCGGTTCGCGTGGCCGAGGGCACGTGAGGTGAGTGGGGGGCGGGACACCGGGCGAACGCGGGCCGAACACCGTCATCGGGCAAAGGATCAGCGCGCCCGCGAGGACGCCGAGGAGGGTGGCCGCGAGGCCCTGCCACAGGGAGAGGCCGAAAGAGTGTGCCGCGGGCAGCGCGGCCGTCCTCTCGGCGGTGTGCCGACCGTAGGCCGGTGTGCGAAACCCGCACCAGAGGACGGTTCATCGATTTTTCGCGTTGGGAGTGTACGAACCTTCCCTCAGTCGTCGTCGGCCGGTGTGTCCGTCGAAAGGTCCGTGCCGGCGTCCTCCGGCTCCGTGTCCGGGCCCTGTGCCCGCACCCGCTGGACGTGTTCGAGGGAGTCGCGCAGCTCGGTGAGCCAGTCGTCGGTGTGGCGCTGGACCAGGCGTACGCACCAGGCGAGGGCGTCGCTGCGGCTGCGGGCGACTCCGCCGGCGATCAGGGTGTCGAGGACCTGGCGCTCGGGCTGGCGCAGCCGGGTCATCACGGGCGCGGCCACGTGCGTGAACAGGGCGCGCTCGCCGCCGCACTCCACCCCCCAGGAGACCTTCCGGCGGAAGCGGTGTTCCGCCTCGCGGGCCACCTCGATGCGCGCCTCCCGGGTGCGCTCCCGGAACTCCTGGATCCGGCCCTGGACCGCGGCCTCCCGTTCGGCGTCCGAAGCGCCTTCGGTGAGCCGGGGGGCGGGGATGCGGCCTAGCACGGTGATCTCCTCGCGGTCGACCGTGAGCTCGGCCGGCCCCTCGAAGAGATCCTCGGGCACACGGCCGGCGAACCAGCCGCGCAGCTTCTCTCGTTGCTCTGTTGTAATCATGTAATGACGATTACCCGACTCGTTCATGAACGCAAGGGGGTGCGGGGGAGTCCGCCGACAGCTCAACCGGAATGTTTCAGGCCTATTAACGAAGCGCAGGAAATCAGCCACTTGGCTGCTTCGGGCGATCAAGAACCGCTCAGTTCCGGGGTTCCACCGGTCGAATTCTGTAACTTCGCGCCACTGATTCAACACGCAAGGTTACCGAAACGCATGGGGTCGAGGTGTGCTTCCGCCGCGGACTCGGCAGACTCGCGCTCGCCGGTCCGGCACCGACCCGGAACGGTCCGGCACACCCTCGAATCCTGCGGAAGGATGCACACAATGCGGAACACCGCGCGCTGGGCAGCCACCCTCGCCCTCACGGCCACCGCCGTCTGCGGACCCCTGACCGGGGCCGCACTGGCCGGCCCGGCCGCTGCCCCCGCCTCGCTCTACGCCCCCTCGGCCCTGGTACTCACCGTCGGCCACGGCAACAGCGCGGCCGCCGCGACCCCGCTGCGCGCCGTCACCCTGACCTGCGCCCCGACGGCCTCCGGCACCCATCCGGCCGCCGCCCTCGCCTGTGCCGAACTGCGCGGCGCCGGCGGTGACTTCGACGGCCTGACGGCGAGAGACGACACGATGTGTACCAAGGAGTACGACCCGGTCGTCGTCACGGTCGACGGCGTCTGGCAGGGCAAGCGCGTCTCCTATGAACGGACCTTCGGCAACGAGTGCGTGAAGAACTCCTACGGGATCAGCGTCTTCGCGTTCTGAGAGACCGGGATCGCGGAGCCCTCGTGCACACCTGAAGAGGCCCGCCAGTGGGGAGTGCGAGTCCCTTGTCACGGGGTACCCGTCGATCTCGCACCAGGGGTCGGCCGGGCGGAGTGGGGCCGCCCGCCGACTCCTGGCATCAGTTCCGCCCCTCCCCGGGGATCGCGGGGAGGGGCGGAAAACGTTCCAGTGGTCCGGCACCACTCGGCAGGCGGCGGATGCCGGGTGCGTCGGAGACGATGCGCAGCCGGCCGCCGCGCTCCCGGGCCCGCGACTCGGCCCGGCGCAGCACGCGCAGGCCCGAGCAGTCGAAGAACTCGACCTGCCGCAGGTCCACCAGCACATCCGGGACCGGCCCCGCGGTCGCCGCATCCAGGTGTTCCACCAGGAACTCCGCGGTCGCCAGATCGATCTCACCCGCGACCTCCACCACAGTGAACCGGCTGCCGGCCCGAGTGCGGGCATGAGGGTTCGCCGCGGGCGGTTCGGAAGCACGGTCGTGCGCATGCGGCATCATGTCCGCTCCACCTGGGTGAAGGGGCGCATTGGATCCGGGTAGTTACCCCGGCGGGTGGGGAGACATCCATGACACGCCGAGCGCAAGATCTGGTTCAGTCGACCTGGTGAATTGCGGTGGAATCGCTTGACGGTTCGTGTGCGTAACGGCTGGTAGGGCGTTCCCTCAGCGTGTCGATGCCGCGATGCGCAGGGGCACCGGATCCGGCGGAGGGGGCGCCGCGTCGAGGCTGTTGATCTTCGCCCACCAGGATGCGCCGTCCTCGATCTGGCGCAGCAGGACACCTTCGCGGATCGCCCAGGGGCAGATGGTGACCATTCTGAGGCCCGTCAGCTTCATCGCGGTGTGAGCGATCACCGCGCCGGCCAGGCTCTGCCCGGCACGCGGCGCGGAGATGCCGGGGAGCCCGGCGCGTTCGGCGGCGGGCAGCGCGGCCAGGCGGCCGACGGCAAGACGCAGGTCCGAGCGGTCCAACTGCCGTTCCATGAACGGGCCGTGGCGCCCGGGCGGCGCTCCGCACAGCCGTCCCAGCTGCTGGAACGTGCGCGAGGTGGCCACCGCCGTGCGCGGCCCCTCCCAGCGGATCCGCGCGGCGACGTCGCGCAGCTGGTGCCGGACCTTGCGGCGCAGCGCCCGCACCTGCTCCTGCGGCGGCGGATCCTGCCCTTGGAAGAACTCATGGGTCAGCCGTCCCGCCCCCAGCGGCAGCGAGGCCACGAAGTCCGGTAACCGGCCGCGCCCGAAGGCCACTTCGAGCGAGCCGCCGCCGATGTCGAGGAGTGCGAGGGGCCCCGACCGCCAGCCCATCCAGCGCCGTGCTCCGAGGAAGGTCAGCTCGGCCTCGACCTCACCGGGCAGCGTGCACAGACCGACCCCGGTCCGCTTTCGGACGGTGCGCAGCACCTCCCGGCGGTTCGGAGCGGCACGGACCACGGCGGTCGCGAAGGCCGGCGGTGCGGTCGCACCCCACCGGGCCGCGGTCCGGCTCGCCTCGGCGACCGCCCCGGCGATCCGGTCGATGTCCTCCTCGGGAATGCTGTTCCCCGGCTTCACGTGTTCCGACAGCCTCAGACGCCACTTGGCGGTGTGCACCGGCAACGGCACCCCGCCCTCCGCATCCGCCACAACCAGCCTGACCGTGTTCGACCCCACATCCACCACGCTGATCCGCATGGGCCAGGGGGTACCCAATTCCGGGCAGGACAACGCGCGTCAGTCGCCGCGCCAGGGGGTCATTCGGGGCCACCAGCCCGGTACCGCGCGCCGGTAGCGGCTGTAGTCGGCGCCGAACCGGCGGGTCAGCGCGGGTTCCTCGTACCACGTCGCGAACGCCCACATCGCCGCTCCCGCGCAGGCGCCGTACCCGAACAGCACCGGCCGGGCGAGCAGCAGGCCCTGACCGCCGATCGCCGCAATCACCGCGACGTACATCGGAATGCGGACGTACCGGTAGAGCCCGCCCATCACCAGCTCCTCGGTCGGAGCGACCGGTGCCGGAGTGCCCAGGCCCTCGACGACGAACCGCACGAAGGCCGACAGCAGCACGACCGCCCCCGCGACCAGTGGGACCAGGCCGAGCGCGCGCACGGGCAGCCACCAGCCGCCGGACCGCCAGCGGGTCAGCCACCACGGCAGCAGCACGACCACCGTGCCGGGCGCGAGGAACAGGAAGACGGTGCTGCCGAGCACCGCCGCGGGTTTGCGCATCCGTCCACCATGGCAGCGAAGAGGGGCCACCGTCTCCCTGCGGACGGCGGCCCCTCGGACCTGTGCGGCTCGGGCCGGTGCGGCTCGGAGTGGATCGATCACATGTGGACGACCGGTGCGGCGTCAGCGTCCAGCTCCGGCACCCCGCGGCGGAAGAGCAGGAAGGCGATCACCGCGCCGGCGGCGAACAGGCCCGCCGACCACCAGAAGGCGGTGGTGTAGCTCTCGATCGTCGCCTGGGCCCGGACCAGCTTGCTGGTCGCGTCCTTGCCGGCCAGGTAGTCGGTCGCGGCGCTCGCGGCCAGGGTGTTCAGCAGCGCCGTTCCGATCGAACCACCCACCTGCTGCATGGCGTTGACCGTGGCGGAGGCGACGCCCGCGTCCTCGGCCGCCACCCCGCCGGTGGCCAGCTGCATGGCCGCCGGCATCACCAGGCCAAGCCCGACACCGGTCACGATGAGCTGCGGCAGCACCGCGCTGACGTAGCTCGACCCGACGCCGATCCCGGTCAGCCAGGCCATGCCGACCGCGGCGATCGCGAAGCCCAGCGGGACGACGACCTTCGGCCCGATCCGGGGCACCAGCACTGTGGTGCCCAGCTGCGCCGCCACCATCAGTGCGCCGACCATCGGCAGGAACGCCACACCGGTCCTGGTCGGGCTGAAGCCCAGGTTCAGCTGCAGGTAGTAGGTGAGGAAGAGGAACACACCGAACATGCCGCCGCCGGAGATCAGCACGGCGAGGAACGAGGCCGCCCGGTTGCGGTCCAGCAGGATGCGCAGCGGCAGCAGCGGGTGTGCCGCCCGGGTCTGCCACCAGGCGAAGGCCGCCAGGAGCATGCCGCCCGCGATCAGGAAGCCCCAGGTCAGACCCGAACCCCAGTCGTGCGTCTCGGCGTTGGAGAAGCCGTAGACCAGCGAGAACAGACCGGCGGCGACCAGCACCGTGCCCGGCACGTCCAGCTTGGAGTTCCCGGCGTCGCGGTGGTTGGTCAGCAGCAGCCAGCCGCCCACGAGGGCGACGACGGCGATCGCGACGTTCACGTACAGCGTCCAGCGCCAGTCGAAGGCGTCGGTCAGGACACCGCCGAGCAGCAGGCCCACCGCGCCGCCGGCGCCGGCGATGGCGCCGTAGACGCTGAACGCCCTGGCGCGCTCCCGGGCGTCGGTGAAGGTGGTGTTGAGGAGGGAGAGCGCGGCCGGCGCGAGCAGTGCGCCGAAGGCACCCTGCAGGGCACGCGCGGTGACCAGCATGCCGAAGCCGTTCGCGGCGCCGCCCAGTGCGGAGACGGCGGCGAAGCCGACGACACCTATGAGGAAGGCCGTCTTGCGGCCGAAGAGGTCGGCGATACGGCCGCCGAGCAGCAGCAGGGAGGCGAACGACAGCGCGTACGCGGTGACGATCCACTGCCGGTTGCCGTCGGAGAAGCCGAGGTCGGCCTGGGCCGAGGGCAGGGCGATGTTCACGATGGTGGCGTCCAGCACCACCATCAGCTGCGCGACGGCGACGACCGCGAGGATCCACCATCGCTTCGACGAGGCGGCGGGCGCAGCCTCGACCGCACCCTTGGGGGTGCTGTCGGTCAGGGTCTTCTGGGACATGGGAGAACCACTCCAGGGAAGTCGTTCGGGAAGACTTGAACGAAACGGTTTCGTACACCAGTAGCCTAGACCTCCTCTAGCGAAACGACAACGTTTCGCTACGTGTGGCCTCCGTCTCATGCGGGCCGTCGTCGCCTTGCTCCTCGGGCGGACGCGGCCCGTGGACGGGATCGTGGAGGCGTGTCCACGCCCTCGACCCGTTCCCAAGGACTGATCCACCATGGCCGCTGATCTCACCGGCACCTGTCTGACCCTGGACGACGGCCGCCCGGCCGTCCGCTTCAGCCGTACGTACGACCATCCGATCGAGCGTGTGTGGCAGTTCGTGACGGATGCCGAGGAACTCGCCCACTGGTTCCCGTCCCGCGCCGAGATCGACCCCCGGCCGGGCGGCACGATCACCTTCAGCGGGGACCCGAACATGCCGGAGGCCACGGGCCGGGTGCTCGGCCTCGACGAGCCGCGTCATCTGTCCTTCGAGTGGGGCGGCGACGAACTGCACTTCGACCTGGAGGCGCTGGGCGGCCGGCGCACCCGCTTCACCCTCACCAACGTCCTCCAGGCCGCCGACACCGCCGCCCGCAACGGCGCCGGCTGGGAGGTGTGCCTGGCCGCCCTCGACACGAAGGCGCGGGGGGAGCGGTCCGCTGGGCCGCACGCCGGGGCGAGCGCTGCCTGGAAGGAGTTCTACGAAGGGTACGTCGAGGCCGGTGTGCCCTCCGGGGCGCCGGTGCCCGGCCTCGACTGACCCTCTTCAGGAGCTTCGGCTCACGCCATCTGCCGCCGCACCAGCTCGTGCAGCCGCCCGTTCGTGTCCGCGAGCAGCTGCCCGGGCGGGCCCTGCTGGGCGACCCTGCCGTCCTCCATGACGATCACGCGGTCTGCGTCCAGGACCGTGGACAGACGGTGCGCGATGACGATGCGGGTGGCGTTGAGGGCCTTGGTGGACTCGATCACGGTGCGCTGGGTCTCGTTGTCGAGGGCGCTGGTCGCCTCGTCGAAGAAGAGGATGCGCGGACGGCGGATCAACGCCTGCGCGATCATGAGGCGCTGGCGCTGGCCGCCGGAGACGGCGCCGCTGCCCTGCACGATCGTGTGCAGGCCCATCGGCATCCGCTTGATGTCCTCGGCGAGCCCCGCCATCTCGGCCGCCGCCATCGCCTCCTCCGGCGTGTAGGGCTCGGTGCCGCAGATGACGTCCAGGATGGAACCGGTGAACGGCTGCGCGTGCTGCAGCACGACACCGCACTGCCGCCGCACCGCCGACTGGTCCAGCGCACCAAGGTCCTGGCCGTCGTACAGGACACTGCCCGAGACCGGTTTGTCGAAGCCGATCAGCAGCCTGAGCAGCGTCGACTTGCCGCAGCCGCTGGGGCCGACGACCGCCACGAACTCGCCGGGGCGTATCTCGAACGACACGTCGTCCAGGACCAGCGGACCGTCGTCCGAGTAACGGAAGGACAGCCGCCGGGTCTCTATGGCACCGGACAGCGGGCCCGGCCGGGTGCTCGCCGTGCGCACCTCCGGCGTGGCCTCCAGCACCGGCTTGATCTCCTCGAACAGCGGCAGCGCGGCCACCACGGAGACGAACGCACTGGTGAGCTGGGTGACGGAGGTCAGCACCATCGTCACCGCGGTGCTGAAGGTCAGGAACGCCGCCGCCGACATCACCCCCCGTGCGGGGCCCGCCAGCAGCATGAACATCAGCAGGGTGCACAGCGGCAGATAGACGGCGCCCATCACCGTGGTGAGGTTCTTGATCCGGCCGACCTTCTGCTGCAGTTCACGGCTGTGCGCGAACTCCGAGGCCCAGGCCGCGTAGGCGTAGTTCTCGGCCGCCGCCACCCGCAGCTTCGGCAGACCGCGCAGGGTCTGGAAGGCCTGGTTGTTCAGCTTGTTGCTCAGCACGACCAGCTTGCGCTGCCAGCGCACCTGCCACAGACCCAGCCCGAGGAACACACCCGCGATGACGACGAGCATGCCGATCGCCGCCAGCGCCATCAAGGGGCTGTACCAGAACAGCAGCCCCAGGTTCATCGCGCCGACGGTCACCGACTGGGCGATGACGGGTCCCAGCCCTGCCATCATGCGGCGGATCGAGCTGATGCCCATGGCCGCGCTGGCCAGCTCGCCGGTCGAGCGCTCGGTGAAGAACTTGGTCGGGAGCCTCAGCAGCCGGTCCCAGACGGCCGGCTGGAGCGTGGCCTCGATCCGGCCCTCCATGCGGAGGATGGTGAGGTTCTCCAGCAGCATGAAGGCCGCCGCCACGACACTGGTGAGCATCACGGCCAGACAGACCTGCGCGATCAGGCCCGTCTGCGCCTTGGGGACGAACTCGCCGAGCACCTTGCCCGTCGCGATCGGCACCAGCGCGCCGATCCCCACCGTCACCAGACCGCTCACCAGCAGGTTGGTCAGGTCGCTGCCGGTGCCGCGCATGCTGAACCGCAGCAGCCGCAGGGGGCTCAACGTCCGTTCGGGCAGCGGGCGGTAGAACATCACCGCGCGCGGCTCGAACTCCTCCGCGTTGTCCTTCTCGATCGGCGTCTCACGTCCGGTCGCCGGATGCACGGCGACGTAGCCACCGCGCCGCCACAGCAGCGCGACCGGCGCGCCCGACAGGGCCCGGTGGCCCACCAGCGGGCCGATGTTGTCCCGCCACCAGCGGCCGTCCAGGCGTACGGCCCGGGTGCGGACACGGGAGGCGATCGCCACCAGTTCCACCGGGTCGAGGCACTCGCTCTCCGTCCCGCTCTGCGCGGGTTCGGCCAGTGTGATCCCGGCCGCCTCGGCGACCAGCTTGCATGCCGCGTACGAGGCGTCCGCGTCGGCGGCCGTGGTGCGTTTGCCGGACGACTTGCCGATGGAGGCGAGCAGTGTGCGGTCGGCCTGGGCGCGGACCGCCTCACCGGCCTTGATGCCGGCGGCCGTCCGGGTCTCGTGGGTGCGCTCCAGCTGCTCGATCCAGCGGTCCAGTGCGGTCAGCAGGCGGTACTGCTGGTCGACCATGCTCTGCCAGACCGCGGGGTCCATCAGCAGGTCGGCGGCCGCCTCGGCGCCGTACAGCGAGCCGTACTGCACGCTGCCCGGCGGCACCTGCATCCAGAACACGTCGTCGTCCGTGACCTCGGTGGCCGATCCCTCGGTCGCCATCGGCGCCTGGAAGAGGACGGAGAGGCTGCGGCCGACGCCGAGGGCGAGGGCGTATTCGAGGGGGCTGGTCGTCGGCGGGACGTACTGGGCGTTGCCGTACTCGTCGTAGGACCAGGTCTGGGTGTCGGCCGTCTGATACAGCTCGCGCAGGCCGATGCGGTGGACGACGCAATCCCTCAACGGGCGTGCGACCAGGGTGTGCTGGGGGCCGGGGACCGGGCCCAGGATCAGCGAGCCCGCCTCCAGTCGGCCCAGGTGGTGCCAGTGGCCCTGCTGCACGGCGTCCACCGCGAACAGGTCCAGGCTGCCGGCCGCGACCAGCCACAGCACCTGCGGGCCCTCCAGGTCGAGCCGGGTCAGGCCCGAGCAGTCGACATAGGTGCCCATGGAGCCGAGAGCGCCGAGAACCAGGTCGCCATCGTGTGCGGTCGTCATCTCATCGCTCCCTGACCAGAGCCGCGTACGCGCCGCCGCGCGTCACCAGGTCCTCGTGCCGCCCGCGTTCCACGATCGTGCCGTGCTGGAGTACGACGATCTCGTCACTGTCGCGCACGGTGCTGAGCCGGTGCGCGATCACCACGCAGGCGCAGCCGCGCTTGCGCAGGTTGTCCATCACGACCTGCTCGGTCTCCGCGTCCAGCGCGCTGGTGACCTCGTCCAGCACCAGGATGCTGGGGCGGCGCACCAGCGCCCGGGCGATCTCCAGGCGCTGACGCTGACCGCCGGAGAAGTTGCGGCCGTCCTGCTCGACCTTGCTGTGGATGCCGCCAGGCCGGCGCGTCACCACGTCGTAGAGCGCGGCGTCCCGCAGCGCGTCGACGACCGCGTCGTCAGGGATCGACGGGTCCCAAAGCGCCACGTTGTCGCGGACCGACCCCTCGAACAGGAAGACCTCCTGGTCGACGAAGGAGACCGAGGCGGCGAGCGCGCCGCGCGGGATGTCGTCCAGGCGCTGTCCGTCGATGCGGATCACGCCCTCCCAGGGGGTGTACAGGCCCGAGATCAGCCGGGAGACCGTGGACTTGCCGCTTCCCGAGCCGCCGACCAGGGCGACCTGCTGGCCGGGGCCGACCGTCAGGTCGAAGCCGGTGAGCAGCGGCTTGTCGAGCGGGTTGTAGCCGAAGGTGATGTTCTCCAGCTCGACATGGCCGTGCAGGCGGCGCGTGGAGTCGCCGGAGCCGGGACGGCCGTAGAGCGGGTCGGCCTGGAAGTTCTCGACGTCCTTCAGCCGGGCCACGTCGGCGGCGAAGTCCTGGATGCGGCCCGCGACGCCGTTCAGCCGGGTGATCGGCGCGGTGAAGCGGGTGACCAGGGCCTGGAAGGCGACCAGCAGGCCCACCGAGATACCGCCCTCGACCGCGCGCATGCCGCCGATCCACAGGATCAGCGCGCTGTTCAGCGAGGCCAGGGTCGGCGCGACCACGCCCAGCCAGGCGCTCGGCACACCGAGGCGCTGCTGCTCCTCCAGGGTGGTGGCGTGCTGCCCGGCCCACTTGCGGAAGTAGCCGTCCTCGCCGCCGGTCGCCTTCATCGTCTCGATCAGCTGCAGCCCGGTGTAGGCGGTGTTGGTGAGCCGGGCACTGTCGGCCCGCAGCTTCGCCGTCCGGGTGGCGCGCAGCCGGATCACGACCCGCATGGCGACGATGTTCAGCAGGGCCACGCCGATGCCGAGGAACGTCAGCTGCGGGTCGTACGTGTACAGCAGCACCGCGTAGAGCACGACGACCACGGCGTCCACGCCCGCCGCCGCCAGGTCGCGGGCCAGGGTCTCGGCCACCTGGTCGTTGGACTGCAGCCGCTGCACCAGGTCGGCCGGGCTGCGCTGGGAGAAGAAGGTGACCGGCAGACGCAGCAGATGCCGCAGGAAGCGGGCGCTGGAGAGGGTGGAGGAGATGATGCGGCCGCGCAGCAGGTTCGCCTGCTGCAGCCACGTCAGCACCACCGTGAGCAGCACGGACGCGCCCATCGACGCGAACAGCACGCCCAGCAGGGAGGTGTTCTGGCCGATCAGGAACTCGTCGATGTACGTCCGGCTGAGCGCGGGCACCGCCGCGCCGACCGCGACCAGCAGCAGGCTCGCCAGCACCGCGGCCGGCATGGTGCCCGCGGTGCCGCGCAGCCGGGCCGGCATCGCGCCCAGGATCCCGGGCTTGCGGCCGCCCTTGCTGAAGCCGTCACCGGGCTCCATGACCAGCACGACACCGGTGAAACTGCCGTCGAAGTCCTCCATCGGCACGAAGCGACGGCCCTTGCCGGGGTCGTTGATGTACACCCCGCGGCGGCCGAAACGGCGCCCCATGCCGTCGTAGACGACGTAGTGGTTGAACTCCCAGAACAGGACCGCCGGCGTCTTCACCTCGGCGAGGGCGGCCGTGTCCATCTGCATGCCCTTGGCGGTCAGGCCGTAACTGCGCGCCGCCTTGAGGAGGTTGCTGGCGCGCGAGCCGTCGCGGGAGACACCGCAGGCGATGCGCAGCTCCTCCAGCGGGACGTGCTTGCCGTAGTGGCCCAGCACCATCGCCAGCGAGGCGGCGCCGCACTCCACGGCCTCCATCTGGAGGACCGTCGGAGTACGGACGGCCTTGGCCTTGCCCTTGGGGACGGGGCGCTTGGGCGGAGCGGCACGGCGCCTGCTCCGCGTCTCCTGTGCGGTGCTCACGGCAGCAGCCAATCGACGGGACGCTGATCGGCCAGCCGGATCGAACCCGAGGCCAGGGTCATGGAGGTGAGGCTGAAGGGCGGCCCGTCCGCGGACGACCACTGGTAGCCGCTCTTCGTGCCCGACGACTTGTCCAGCTTCACCAGTACGGCCACCGGGCGGCCCTTCTTGGTGAACTGCTCGCCCAGCTGGCTGTCCCCGAGGAAGGCGGAGATCTCCTGGGCCGACTGCGCCGAGCGGTCCACGGACTTCACATGACCGCGCAGCACACCGTACGTCTGGGTCGGTACCGACGAGACGGTCAGGTCCACGGCGGCGTTCGCGGGGATGGAGGCCGCGTTCTCGGCGGGCACGTACACCGTGGCGTACAGCGGATCCGCGGCGTGCGCGACCTTCTCCACGGCGGCGACGTTCGCGCCCGTCTGGATGATCTGGCCGATGGTCGCGGCGAGCCCGGTGATCCGGCCGGCGGCTACGGTGCGGACGACGGTGTCGCCCTGCGTCGTACGGACCTTCAGGACCGGGGAGCCGGCCGGCAGCCGCTCGCCCTGCTGGGCGAGCACCGCCGTGACCTGGCCCGCCACGGGGCTCTGCAGGATGTAGCTGCCCTCACCGTGCGTGAGGATGGCGGGCGCGCCCACCGTGGAGGTCACCGAGCCGGTCACCGCCCACACCGAGGCGGCCGCCATCGCGACCACCGTCACCGAAAGGACGAGCCAGCCCTGGGGGCGGGCGAAACGCACCGGAAGATCGAGTTCGTCCGGCGACTGGAGCTTGGCGAGGGCCTGTTGGCGGAACTGCACGGAATTTCCCTCACCTGAAAACGAGAGAGGACCGGCTCGCACGAGCCGGCTGGTTTCTGGCAACCGAAGGCCCCGGAGCCGCGATACGACTCCGGGACTCGACGATCACAAAAGGCGCGATCAGAGACCGGCGACCAGGTTGGTGACCGGAGCGGTGTTCAGGCCGGTCACACCCTCGACGGTGCCGACGACCGTGTCGACCGTGCCGGAAACGGGAGCAATGCCGTCCAGCGCACCGGTGACGGAGTTGACAGCGTTGATCGACAGGCCGCCGGAAACGGCGTCGAGCTCGGCGTCCGAGATCTCAGCGGTCTCAACACGGGGGGTGGAGTTCATGATGGAACTTCCCTTCGTATGGATATTTCACAAGGGGGGAGCGGCCCCCCTCTGGGGACAGAGCGACGGCCGCGACCGCAGGTGCCGGGCTCCCGTTTCCGGTGACCCTTCGCGGTCCCTGCGGTGCGATGGATCAAAGCACGCTGCGGGTGCGCCCTTCCAATCAACCAATGGCCTCACCAGGCAACTTGAGCCCCAGGGGCACCCATCCGTGCAGGCTTGCGCACGGCTCGATGGCGAGTTCTTCACATGCGCCACGACATCGGTTCGTCAGCGGCCTTGCCGCCTGCGCGACGAATCCGACACTCCCGCCCCAATGGCGTGGCGAAGGCTGCCGGAGTGTGCAGAACCTTCGCGCACGGTGACTTGGTTGCGTATTGGATGTGCAGATTCGCTGAAAGCAGGATTCCGATCAGTGTTCTGAACGGACGGTTGTCGATCGACTGCGGACAGTGTCAGTCCAGAACCGCTCAGCCGAGAAGCGCGTAGACCGTGCTCGCACGTGCGGCGAGTTCACCCGAGGCCTCGGCGGTCATCGTGATGTCCGCGAATGCCATACGGCGGCCCAGTTTGGTCAGCACCGCTTCGATCAGGACATCCGAACCCGTCACCGCGCGCTGGAACGACGTCGACTGCTGGACCGTCGTCATCGGTCCGTAGGCCCCGCGGGCGGCCGACACGGCGATCACGGTGGCCGTGTCGGCGGCGGCCATCAGGGCCTGCCCCGACAGCCCGCCGCCCTCCCGGGACAGCCGGTCCGACCAGGGAAGTCGCAGCGTCGCCCGGTCGTCGGCCAGGGCCTCGACCGTGAGGCCCAGCTGGAGGACCCAAGGGGCGAAGTTGGCGGAGAGGATCTTGTCGGCTTCGGCGGTCGTCATCGTCATATGGGCGATTGTTCCCCGTGCCGCTTCGTCAGACGCGGGTCATGGCCGATTCGGCATTGTGCGAAGCGAGTTGGCAAACGGAATTGAACGCACCCTGCGGCCCGTGCGTACCAACAGCCATCCAGGCGCCCCGAACAGAACAGCTGCCGCACGGCGGCACAGACTCCGGTCCCCCAGGAGGTCGAGAAGTTTGAGTCACAAGCGAATTCCGAAGCGCAAGGCCGCGATCGCGGCAGGCAGCGTCGCGGCGCTCGGCGCAGCCGTCATCCTGCTGCCGAACGCCAACGCGTCGCAGGACGGGTCGTCGGCGACTGCCGCTCCCAAGACCCTGAAGGCGACCGACGCCTCGAATCTCGCCTCGCAGCTCCAGAACCTGCTCGGTGACGCCTTCGCCGGTTCGTACTACGACTCGGGCACGCAGCAGCTCACCGTCAACGTCATATCCGGCGACAAGAACAACGTGGTCGTCCAGGCGGAGAAGGCGGGCGCGAAGGTCCGCGAGGTCAAGAACAGCCTCGCCGCGCTGAAGGCGGGCGCGCGGACCCTGAAGGCCGATGCGACCATCCCGGGCACCGCCTGGGCGATCGACCCGAAGACCAACAAGCTCGCCGTCACCGCCGACTCCACCGTCACCGGCGCCAAGTGGAACAGACTGACGTCGACGGTCAAGAGCCTCGGCGCCGACATGGCCACCGTGAAGAAGTCCGCCGGCACCTTCAGGACGAAGGTGTCGGGCGGTGACGCCATCTTCGCCCAGACCGCCCAGGGAGGGGTCCGCTGCTCCCTCGGCTTCAACGTCACCGCCAGCGACGGCAGTCCTGCCTTCCTGACCGCCGGTCACTGCGGAGTGGCGGCCAAGCAGTGGTCCGATTCCCAGAACGGCCAGCCGGTCGCCACCGTCGATCAGGCCAAGTTCCCGGGCAACGACTTCTCGCTGGTCAAGTACGACGACACCAGCACGCAGGCGCCCAGCGAGGTCAACGCCGGTAACGGCCAGACCGTCCAGATCACGAAGGCCGCGGACGCCACCGTGGGCGAGACGGTCTTCCGGATGGGCAGCACGACAGGCCTGCACAACGGCCAGGTCACCGGCCTCGACGCCACCGTCAACTTCGCGAGCGAGACCGTTCCGGGCGGCACCGACACCGTCAACGGCCTCATCCAGACCAACGTCTGCGCCGAGGCCGGTGACAGCGGCGGCTCCCTGTTCACGCAGGACGGCAGTGCGGTCGGCCTGACCTCCGGCGGCAGCGGCGACTGCACCGCCGGCGGCGAGACCTTCTTCCAGCCGGTGACCGCGGCCCTGCAGGCCACGGGCGCGACCCTGGGTGACGGCGGCGCGGGTGCGGGCGCCGGTGCGGGCGACCAGGCAGGCACCGCCGACCCGTCCGCCTCGGCCTCGGCCGGCGACCAGGCGGGCGGCGGCGACGCGGTCGGCGGCGGCGACCAGGCGGGCACCGCCGACCCGTCCGCGACGGCCAGTGACGGTGCCGGGACCGGCGACCAGTCCGGCAACGGCGTCGGCGACCAGTCCGGGGCCGGTGCCGGTGACCAGTCGGGGGCCGGTGCGGGTGACCAGTCCGGCGCCGGTACGGGCAACCAGAGCGGCACCGGCGCGGGCGACGGTTCGTCGTCCCTCACCGGGTCCCGGTGATCGGGCCCCGCTCACTGACCGAGCGCACTCACAACGCGCCGACCCACTGATGGAGACCCACTGATCGGCCTCCAGCGCGGTTCCGGTCGACGGTGGACGGTCCGGCCCTCCGGCGGGAGGGCCGGACCGCGTCGTGTCAGCCCGCGTCCACAGGTCGCGTCCGGGGGACGTCAACGGGCCCGCAGCAGCAACAGCGCCACGTCGTCGAGCCGTTCGCGCGCGGCCGTGCTGTGGTGTACGAGATGGTCGGCCAGCTCGTCCAGGGGCAACTCGCCCGCTTCCGTGAGGCGTTCGCCGAGGCCGGCGAGAGCGTCCTCGATGTCGACGCCGGGGGACTCGATCAACCCGTCCGTGTAGAGGGCCAGTACGGAGCCGGGAGCGAGGTCGACCTCCGTCGTCGGGTAGGTGGCGGAGCCGTCGATGCCGAGCAGCGGGCCGCCGGCGAGGTCGAGCACCCGTACCCGCCCGTCGGGGCGGCGCAGCAGCGGCGGTGGATGACCCGCCCGGGCCATCACGGCGCGCCCGCGCGCGGGATCGAGCCGTAGATACAGACAGCTGGCGAACAGATCGGCGCCGAGGTCGATCAGCAGCCGGTTGGTGCTGCCCATGACCTCCTCGGGGGCCTGTCCGACGGTCGTGTAGGCGCGGACGGCGGTGCGGATCTGCCCCATCAGCCCGGCGGCGGTCACGTTGTGGCCCTGCACGTCCCCGATGACCGCCGCCGCCCCGCCCCGCGTCGGCACCAGGTCATAGAAGTCGCCGCCGATCTCCATGCCGTGCGTGGCGGGCAGATAGCGGGAGGCCGAGTCGATGCCGGCCAACGGCGGCAGCGAGTGCGGCAGCAGGGCCGCCTGCAGGCCGTGCGCCAACTGGTGCTTGGCGTCGTAGAGCAGGGCCCGCTCCAGGGCCTGCGCGATCAGACCGCCCAGGCTCGTCAGCACCGCCCGCTCGTCCGCGGGGAACGGATGCGGTTCGGCATAGGCGAGCACACAGGTGCCCACCGGGCGTCCCGAGGCGATCAACGGCAGATAGGCCCAGGCCGCGAAGGAGTCCGGGGTGGCGTGCCGCGACGGGTACAGGCGTTCCAGCTGCTCCCGGGAGTCGAAGAACGCGGGCACCCCGGTGTTGAGGGCGTGCGTGCCCGGCGTCGGCTCCGCGAGCGGCAGTCCGTCGAACCGCTCCACGACGTGCGCGTCCGGATACCCGCGGTGCCCCAGTACGTGCAGCCGCCCCGCCCGGGAGCCGAGAACCACCAGCGCCTGGCTGCCGACGGCCGGCGCGATCTCGTCCGCGACCAGTTGCACCACGTCCTGCACCCCCACCGCCTCGGTCAGCGCACCGGCCAGCGTCAGCACCTGGGAGATGGTGACCAGCCGGGACGGGGCGTCGCCGGGCTGCGGCCCTGCCCGGTTCATCTCTGCCACCGCCCGCGCCCGGGTGACCCGGACACTGAGCCCGGTCGTACTGGGATACATCCGGAAGGACAGCCAGTCCCCGGGCGGGCGCAGCGCCACGAACGAGGTGGTCTGCTGGCTCATCAGCGCGGCCCGGTAGCGGTCCTCGTACACGGGGTCGTTGAGCCAGGGCACCGACGCCCACAGCTGTGTGCCCAGCAGCCTGCTGACCGGGAGTCCGATCAGCTCGGCCGCCGCGGCGTTGGCGAAGGCGACCCGGCCGTGCAGATCGAGCGAGCACAGTCCGTACGGCAGCCGGGACACCATCCGTGCCGCCTCCACCGTGCCGAGCGTCCCGGCCGCGCCGCCCATCGGCGGGACGCCGAGCAGATCGGGCTCGGGCAGCAGCGGGTGTCTCTCATCGAGGGCCCGCTCCAGCCGCTTGGCGAGCCGGTCGCAGGCCGCCGTCAGATGCTCCCGCTCGCGGTCGGACAGGTCGGGAGGATGGGTGCCGGGCCAGGTCACGAAGACGGCGCCGTACGCGGTCGAGCCGGTGGCCACCGGTACCGCGGCCAGCGCGAAGGGGTAGGGCAGCACCACGGCGATGCGCGGATAGCGGGCCGCCATCTCCTCCTCGCCGCCCACCCACACCAGCCGTCGCTCCCGCACCGCCTCGGAGACCGGGATCGGCGCGCTCAGCCCCACCCGCTCCCAGGGCGCGGCGAAGGCCCGGGGCAGGCCCGCCATCACGGCCATCTCCAGTACGGGTTCGGCGGGCGACAGCAGATACACGGCGCCGGAGTGCGCGTGGACGTCGTCCATCATCGAGGCCAGCGCCAGGGACAGCAGGGGGCGGCCCACCCGCGTCCTCGCGGCCGCCGGCGCCTGTGCGGACGTCTGCCCGTCGGACACGCCGACCACCTCCTCGCACGGCCGGGCGACGGGTCCCAGGGATCAATCTGCCCCCTGGCGGCCGCTCGCGCACGGCGAGCGGTGGCCGGGAGGGCGCCGCCCGGCCCGCGTACGGGCACACGACAGCCCCCGGCCCGGTGAAGAGACCCCGCGTACCCCCCTGCCCCCGGAGCATGCCCCCTCAGTTGATGCGCGGGACGGTGTGCGGGCGCCGCCTGTGCGCCCCCGCGCCCCCTCTTGGCCGGTTCTTCGCGCCCATGAACGGTCGCGGGCGCCAACAATGGGCACGCGTTCAACACAATGCGACCGCGGACGGACAGCTGAGGGGCGGCAGTGATCCGGGTACTTCTGGTGCATGACGAGTGTCTGGTGCGGTCGGTGCTGGCGGACTGGCTGCGCCGGGAGCCCGACCTCGGAGTGGAGGACACGGCGTGGCGCAGTGCACCCGGCCGGGTGAGATCCCTGCGGCCCGATGTCTGCGCGGCGGACCTGGAGTGCGCCGACGCGTACGGCATCCCGCCGCTGGGCGAGCTGCGCTCCCGGGGCCCGGGCACGGCGCCGCCGGGACTTCTCGTGCTTGCCAGTGCGAACAGGCCCGGCCTGCTGAAACGGGCGATCGAGGCGGGGGCACTCGGCTATGTCGACAAGGAGGCCTCACCGGAACACCTCGTGCACGGGATCCGGCGGGTCGCCAAGGGGGAACGTTTCGTCAACGACTCGCTGGGCTTCGGGTTCCTCAAGGCCGCCGAGATGCCGCTGACCCGCCGGGAGCTGAGCGTGTTATCCCTGGCCGCCGAGGGCGCCTCCGTCGCGGAGATCGCGGGGAGTCTGCACCTGTCCCACGGGACCGTGCGCAACTACATGGCGGCCATCACCCGCAAGACCGGGGCCCGCAACCGCATCGACGCGATCCGCATCTCGCAGGGGGAGGGCTGGCTGTGACGGTACGGGTGCCCAGCTGCCGACGAGCTCCCGGTAAAGCGGCGAGGTCTCCAGCAGCTCGTGGTGGGTTCCGCACGCCGTGCCCCGCCCGTCCATGACCAGCACGCGGTCGGCCCGCCGCGCCGAGCTGATGCGGTGCGCGACCACGACGAGGGTGCCGCCCGGCCGCTGCGCGAAGGCACGCTCCGCTCGTTCCTCGGCCTGCGGATCCAGATGACAGGTCGCCTCGTCGAGCAGGGCGAGGGGGGCGTCCGAGAGATAGGCGCGGGCCAGCGCGATGAGCTGCCGTTCGCCCGCGGAGAGCACCGCGGGGTCGATCTCGGCGCCGGGCCCGCCGAGCGCGTCGACCAGCGGACCGAGCCCGACGGCTTCGGCCGCCGCGACCAGCTCCGCCTCGGACACGGGGTCCTGCCGGAAGTGGGCGAGGTTGTCGGCGACGGTGCCGGTGAAGACGTACGCCTCCTGGGGAATGAGCACCCGCTGCCCAGCGGCCGCCGCCGACGGCACCGGCTCCCCGCCCACCAGGATCGTCCCGCGTCGCGGTTCCAACAGTCCCGCGACCAGAGCGGTGAGCGTGGACTTCCCGATACCGCTGGGACCGACGACGGCAAGGTGGGAGCCGGGAGGAAGGGTGAGGTCCAGGTTCTCCATCACGGGAGTGGCGGTGGGGCTGTAGGCGAAGGTGACGGAGGTGAGGGAGAGGGCGGGGGCGGCGGTCGTGTCGTGGGGAGCCGGGGGCCGCGGGATCCCCTGGAGGGGGTGGCTCGGTGCGGCGGGGACCTGGTGGGGGTGGTCGCCCGGTGTGGCTGGGGGCGGCGAATGGCCTGGCGCAGTGGTCGGACGTCCGCCTTGCTCGCCGGGTGCGGATGGCGCCTTGCCGCGCTGATCGGCGGTGGTTGTTGAGGGGGTGGGCCGGTCGGCCGGTGCCGGGCTGGGCAGAGCCGATTCGCGGTGGCCGCCGTGGTTGTCTGTTCCGGTTCGATCCGGGGCCGGCCGGTCGGTGCTGGGCCCGTGGGGCTGGGCCAGCCGGCGTAGGACCACCGTCAGACGTGAGCCGCTCGAGCCCAGGCCGTGGACGAGGTTGCGGAGGGCCGGGAGGAGGGACTGGGTGATGTAGGCGAGGGCGCCGACCAGGGCACCCGTGGTGACGCCCCGGGACAGAAGCCAGGGAGCGGCGGCGAGCAGCACAACCATCGGGAGCTGGCCGCCGATGGCGAGCGACGCGATGCGCAGGACGCCCCAGCGGGCGAGGGAGCGGGCGGCCCGCAGTTCGGCGTCGACGCGTTCCCCGGTGTCGGCGGCGATGCGCTCCTCGGCTCCGGTGGCGGTGATGTCCCGCAGCGCCGGGCAGACGGCCCCCAGCCGGTCGGCCAGGGCCTCGTCCGCGACGAGGAACGCCTCCTGCCGCCGGGCCAACGGCCGCAGCGACGCCGCGAACACGGCCACCCCGGCAACCAACGGCGGCCCCACGACCAGCAGGAGCAGCGGGGCGAGCGAGAACAGCCCGACGAACGCCCCCACCGCCGTGAACACGAACGACCGCGACACCATCACGAGCCCGGCGAAGGTGTCCCGCGCGATCTCCACCTGCTGGGTGAGCCTCGACAGCGCCCCGCCGTCGGCCTCCCGCACCCCGCGCCCGACCACCTTTGCGACGAGCCGGTCCCGCAGGGGTTCCACCAGCTCGGCGACGGCCGCGTACACCCGCCCGGTCCCGTACGCACCCACGACGACACCGAGCCCGGCCACCCCGAGCCAGGCCAGCCCGACCTCGGCCCGCCCGGCCAGGAACCCCGCGTCCAGTGCCTGCGCCGGGGCGTACCCGGTGACGAAGGTCTGCCCCGTCTCCAGCACGGACCACCCGGCGAGCCGCACCACGACCCGCCGGCGGTCCCGCAGGAAACGGAGACCGCGCACAGCGATCCCCCCGGTCATGGACGTACCTCGCCGCGCGCCGCCCCGGTCGTTCATGCCGGTGCTCCGTTCCCGGCCACGGCCCGGAAGCCGGCGCCCCGCCACGTCTCCACGCCCGCCCTCACGGCACGTCCCGCGCCCGGCTGCTCATGGGAACCGTGCGGCGGGACGACTCCGCCCCGCCGAAGCCCGCGACCACCCTCGTAGCCCGCGCCGTTCACGCCGGGCCCCCATCCCCGAACACCGACCGATACCCGGCCAGCCGCCACAACTGCGCATGCGTCCCCACCGCCCGCACCCGCCCCCCGTCCAGCCACGCCACCGCATCCGCCCGGGAGGCCGTGGCCGCCCGATGGGCGATGAGGAGCCGGGTGCGGTCCGAGCCCTGCGTCAGGGCCTCGGCGATCTGTGCTTCCGTCACCGTGTCGAGGCTGGAGAGGGCGTCGTCGAGGATGAGCAGGCGGCCGTCGTGGGCGAAGGCCCGGGCCAGGCCCAGGCGTTGGGACTCGCCGCCGGAACGGGGCGCGTCGGCGCACGCGGTGGCGTAGCCCTTCGGCAGGCGGTGGACGAAGTCGTCGGCGCGGGCCAGGCGCGTCGCCTCGCGGATCCGTGCGGGGGAGGGGGGCTGCGGACCGAGCGCCAGCGTGTCCTCGATCGTGGTGCCGAGGAGGGCGGGGCGCTCGAAGGCGTATCCGACGGATTGGCGCAGGTCGGTGTGGGTCAGTTGGCGGAGGGGGACGCCGTCGAGCAGGATTTCTCCGCCGTCCGGGTCGGCCAGGCGTCCGGCGAGTGCGGCGAGCAGCGACTTGCCCGTGCCGGAACGGCCGACCACGGCGAGTGTCGTGCCGCCGGGGACGACGAGGTCGACGCCGTCGAGGAGGGTGCGGTCGCCGCGCCGCGCCGTCACGCCGCGCAGCTCCAAGTGGCCGGGGCCGGGCGGAAGCCGGCGGTCTCCATAGGTCACGGCCGGCTCCGCCAGTACCTCGTCGAGGCGCCCGGCGGCCGCCCTGGCCCGGGCCAGACTCGCGAACTGGCCGACCAGCACGCCGACGCCCGCCGCGAGGACCGCGTACCGGGAGGCCGCAAGCACCTCGCCGACCGACAGCCGGTGCCGGGTGAGGAGCACTCCGGCGACCGCGATGACGCCCAGCTGCAGCAGCGGCGCCACGGCGCTCGCCTGTGCCGCGGCCCGCCCCTGCACCCGCCACATGCGGTGGCCCGCGCGGGACAGTTCGGGCAGGGGGCGCAGGATGCGAGCCGTCTCCTTGCCCGCCGTACCCGCGGCGGCGATGGTGCGATGCCCGGCCACCGCCTCCGCCAGCGCGCCCGCGATCCGCCCCTGCACCTTCTGGTAGTCCGCCACACAGCGTGTCGTGTCACGGGCGAAGGTGCGCAGAAGGAGCGTCAGGAGTGGTCCTCCGGCCAGGAACACGGCCGCCAGCCACGGGTCGATCAGGCCGAGCGCCACGACGCCCCCGACGGGACCGGCCAGCGCGGCGAGCAGTGCGGCTCGGGCGGCCGGAGCGGTTCCTGCCTGGGCCGCGTTGCCGACGAGGCGGGCGACGAGATCGCCGGGCCCGAAGCGGGTGGCGGCACGCGGGCCGACGGCCAGCACGTGCCCCGTCAGCCGCCGCCGCAGCCACGCCGCCGTCCGGGCGTCTACGGTGCCGCCCAGCACGGTCTCGCAGGCGTCGAGCAGGGCCAGCAGCAGCACGATCCCCGCGCAGTACAGCACCCAGCGGGTCGCGGGGGAGTGTGCCAGGAGCAGGTCGAGGGCGCGGCCGAGCGCGGCCGGCAGCAGGAGCCCCGCACCGGTCGACGCCGTGCTCATCAGGCAGAGGGCGATGCAGCGCGCGCCGCTGTGCCGGGTCGCGGAGTTCAGCAACGCGGCGGCGGGGGCGGCGTCGGCACGAGTCGTCATACGGCTGCGGCCTCGCATCCGGGGTCGGGGGAGCGCAGGACCCCGGGCGGCCCCTCCCTCGCGGGAGCGGACCGCCCGGAGCCGTGGGTGCACGGTGCCGTCAGAGACAGAGCAGAACGCTCGCTGCGCTGATGCAGGAGAGCAGGCTCGCGGTGCTGGCGCCGCCGCCACCGCCGGTGTGCTCGTCGGATTCCATCGTCTGCAGGTCGAGCAGTGCCATTTCGTGTCCTTCCATCTGTGTGTTCACCCGTGGGGACGGGGTTGGGTCACGGCTCCGTCAGGTTGCGGAGCCGCGTCATCGGGGCCGCCGCAGCGGCGGGAGGAACGGCAGGTGGGCGCTGTCACCGGTGGCCGCCGCGAGGGCGAGCAGACATCCTGCCGTTCCGGTGGCGAGGTCCATGGACAGCCGCATCATCTGGTGCCCGGGGAAGGCCAGTTGGCCCTCGTACGCCATCGCGTACCAGCCGAGCGCGGCGATCTGCTCGGCCAGGTGTCGGTCCGTGGCGCTCGGGTCCGTGGTGCGGCCGAGGTGCAGGATCATGCCGGCGCGGCCCTGGAAGAGGCCGGGCTGTGCGTAGAAGCGGGAGGTGGCGGCGGTGAGGATGCCGCAGCGTGCCTTGTCGAACTCCGCGTCGGCGGCGTGTGCGAGATAGTCGTCGAGGACCATGCCGAGGCCCGCGCTGCCGTCACCGAGGTAGGGCAGGGTCCGCCAGCCCTCGTCGACCTCCAGGCCGCCGCCGCTCTTCTGCACGACGCAGCAGTCCAGGTCCCGGCGCAGCGCCACCCCGGCCGCCTCCAACAGCGCTGCGTCGCTGGTCCACTCGTACTGCCGTAGCAGGAACAGGGCCGGCCCGCTTGCGCCCCGCAGTAGCCCGGCCCGCCGCCGGGGCGCGTCCGGCACCGGCTCGGCGAGTCGTCGTACGAGGATCTCCGCGGCCTCCGCGGCCCGATCGCGCAGCTCCGGCTCGCCGGTGGCGCTTGCCAGTTGGCCGAGGACGAGGCCGAGGCCGGCCAGGCCGCCGTGCAGGGTGGAGGAGAGGTTCTGCCATTTCTCGGCGAGGATGCCCTCGACCAGGTCCAGGGCCCGCTGCCGGTGGCCGAGCCGGTCCAGGACGTGCGCGACGCCCGCGAGCCCGTCGTACAGGCCGAGCGGTGTGCCGACAGGCGCCGGGTCCGTGTGGGCGAGCAGCCAGCGTTCGCCCTCCTCGTACCGTTCGGCGCCGGTCTCGGCCAGCGCGTACAGCACTCCGGCCGCGCCGTGGGCGAGCCCGAGTCCGCCGCCGTCCGAGAACTGGGCGATGTCGCCCGGGAAGAGCCGGTCGTCGCGCTCCGGTGTGGCCGAGGCGAGGACCGCCTTGACCATCGAGTCACGGCTGTGCGGCCAGTCGCCGGGCCGCACCAGCGCCGGGGCACCCACACCGGCGCCCCGCGTGATCTCCGCGACCGCCTCGTCCAGGAACTCCCGTGGCACGTCCGGGAACTGCTCGGCGATCACCTCGGCCAGGTGGGCCGCCTTGCCGCGGTCGACGACGAACAAGGTGGTGACGGGCAGGAACAGCGCGAGGCGTAAGCAGGCCAGCGCATAGCGGTCGACGTCGGTGCCCGTCCGGTCGGGCGGGGCGAAGAAGCCGGGGTGGGCGACGACCTGACGGCCGCTCGCAGCCACCGGCGCCGCCGCCTCGAAGTCCAGCAGGGACACCGACTCCTCGTCCGGCGCGACCATGATGTTGAAGACGTGCAGGTCGTTGAAGACGATCCCGCGCGCGTGCACCGCCTCCACCGCACGCTCCACCGCCCCGTGGATGCGCACCGCCCACGCCGAGTAGCGCGCGACGGCCTCCGGATCCGGGTCGGGGGTCAGCAGCGGATGCCGTTCGGCGAAGAAGGAGTTGAGGGGGCGCCCCTCCAGGAAGTCCATGACCAGGAACCGGTGGTCGCCCAGCTCGAACCAGTCCCGCACCTCCGGCACCACGCCGGTCCCCGCCACCTGCTCCAGCGCCTGCTTCTCGCGCTCCAGCCGGGTGATCGCGTCGGCGCCGTCGGAGGCCAGCCCCGCGTGCGGCCGCCCCTCCTTGAGTACCACCTTGCGCCCGTCCCGGGTGTCGGTGCCCGAGTACACCCCGCCGCCGTTGGAGAAGTGCAGCGCCTTCTCGATGCGATACGGCAGCTCGCCCACCGTCGTGGTGTTGCGGGCCGCCAGATGCGGCTCCAGGAACGCCGGCAGCGTCACCCACTCCGGCACCTGGAAGGACGGCGCTCGCCGGTCCGGCACCAGCGTGCCCGCGCCGTCGCGCACCGCCGGCACGAGCGAGCCCCGCTCGTCGACGACGAAGGCGCGCGCGAAAGCGCCGTAGCGGACGTAGAGCGGGCCCTCGTGCCAGCGCAGGTCGGTGAGGATGTACGGCCCCTCGAAACCCTCCAGCAACCGGCCCAGTTCGCGCAGCACCCGGTGGAGCTGCTCCTCGTCGGCCGGATAGACCGTGACGAACTTGCCGCTGGTGTCGCGCGCCGCGTACTTCGTGTTGCGCAGGTGCAGCAGGTGCGGTCCGGGCACGAACTTGAACGGGATCCGGCGCGGCACGCAGTAGTCCCACACGATCTCCGCGATCCGCTCCGCGTTCGCCCGGGTGGCCGAGGCGTGGATCTTCCAGCCCTGCGCCGGGCCCGCCGACGGGCTGCCGTCCGCGCCGAGCGGCGTCAGCGTCAGCCAGTCGCCGATCCGCGCCGACTCCCAGCCCTCCGGCACCTCACGGCGGGCGGTCTCGAAGAGCGGTGCCGTCTGCTGTCCGGCAGCCGCCAGCCGGTCCGGCGTCTCGTAGAAGTGTCTGTCCGCGAGTGCGTACACCTCGTACCGCTTGTCCATCGATCCCCCTCCGTGGCCCGGCACCGACACTTCCAGCCGTCCGAGGCCCGGGACAGTCACGCCCGTCACGAGATCACCGTGCGATACGCACGCGTCAAGACATGTTCGGCGCCTTTCGAGTCGGCGCCCCCGATGGCCTCCACGGAATGCTCACAGGGGCTGCGCAGGCGTCCCATACGCGCTGTAATTGCGGACGTGGTCAGTGAGGGCGCCGAGACACGCAGAACGAGGACTCTGCGTGCCGAAGACGCCCTGAAAGCGCTCACGTCCGGTCCCGCCCCACCCGAACGGGTGCGCCGGGTCCTGGAACAGGCGCTGGTCTTCGCCGGGGCGGCGTTCGCCGCCGTCTACACACCGGAGGAGGACGGCGACCTGCTGTGCCTGGTCGAGTCGGCGGGCGTACCGAGGACGCTGTTCGGGCTGCGCGACAGCTACCCGCGCTCCGGCGGCTCCCCGGTGGCCGACAGCCACCGCACCGGGAGCCCGGTGTGGCTCGGCCCGGAGGAACTGGCGCAGGACGCCGAGGCACGGCGGACGCCGCCGCGGGACTTCTTCCTGGCGGCGCTGCCCGCTCGCGGGGGCGACGGCGGCGGTTGCCTGCTGGCCGTCAGCGAGCGGCCCGACGGCTTCGACACCGAGGACCGCAAGTGCCTGGAGCTCATCGCCGACGCCGTCGGCTGCCCCGCCCCCGCCCCCTCCACCGAGGGCAGCGAGCTGCCGGCCGACGCGTTCAGCCTCGCCATGGACAGCGGCCGGGTCGAGGTCGGCGACGACATCCTGGAGCTGTTCGCCCTCACCCGTGCCGAGTTCGACGGCAGGGTCGAGATCCTGCTGGGCCTGACGGTGCCGGAGGACCTGCCCTCGCTGATGTCCGTGGTCGAGGCCGACCACATGTCCATCGGCGACCGCGAGCTGGAGTTCCGGGTGCTGCAGCCCGCCGGCCCGCCCAAGTGGCTGCGGCTGCGCGGGCGTCTGCTGCCCGGCGGCGAGGGCCGGCCCGCCACCCTCGTGGGTACGGTCGCCGACGCCTCCAAGCTGCGCTCCGAGGTCACCGACGTGGCCCGAGTCCAGCGCCTCGCGGCCACGCTCGCCACCGCCGGCACCGTCCGCGACGTCAGCCAGGCCGTCGTCTCCGCCCTGCGCAAGCCGCTGCAGGCCGACCGGATCGCGCTCGCCGAACTGGAGGGGGACCGGCTCGTCGTCACGGTCCTCGACCCGGCCGAACCGGAGTCCTGGCCCGAGCTGTGGCGCCTGGAGTGGCGCACCGAGTGGCCCGACGCTCCCGTGCGCGCCATGCCCACCCTGGCCGCCGCCCTGCGCGAGGGCCGCGCCCGCATCTGGCCCGCCGGCACCCCACTGGAGCCCGCCC
The DNA here is from genome assembly GCF_021261325.1 of Streptomyces guryensis. GTDB lineage: Bacteria > Actinomycetota > Actinomycetes > Streptomycetales > Streptomycetaceae > Streptomyces > Streptomyces guryensis. The sequence goes on from NZ_JAJSBI010000005.1 coordinate 185,366, forward strand.
TCGCCGAGGTCGGCCCGGGCGGACTGGCCGTCCTCCCGCTGCCCGCCGGCAACCGCATGGCCGGCGCCTGTCTGATCGGCTGGGACGCCCCGCACGACTTCGGCCCCGACGAACGCGCCCTGCTCACCGCCTCCGCGGGACTGGCCGGCCAGGCGCTGATGCGCGCCCACGCCTTCGACGCCGAACACGAACTCGTCGGCATGCTCCAGCGCCAGCTGCTGCCGCGCCGTCTGCCCAAGCTGCCCGGAGCGGTCGCCGTCGCCCGCTATCTGCCCACCACGGCCGGTCTGGAGGTCGGCGGCGACTGGTACGACGTGATCCCGCTGCCCGACAATCACGTCGCCCTCGTCATCGGCGACGTCCAGGGCCACAACGCGAGCGCCGCCACCCTCATGGGCCAGATGCGCACCGCGCTGCGCGCCTACGCCGTCGAGGGCCACCCGCCGGACGTGGTCGTCTCCCACGCCAACCGGCTCCTGACGGACATGGAGACCGACCTCTTCGCCACCTGCTGCTATGTCGACGTCGACATGGAGGAGGGCTCCGCCTGGTACGTCCGCGCGGGCCATCTGCCGCCGGTGCTGCGCCACCCGGACGGCAGCACCGAGGTGCCCGAGTCGGACGGCGGGCCGCCGCTCGGCGTGGTCGCCCAGGCCGACTTCCCGATGAGCGCGCTCCGCCTGCAGCCCGGCACGGTCGTCGCCCTCACCACGGACGGGCTCGTCGAGTCCGCCGAGGCCGACATCGACGACGGCATGGAGCGCCTCGCCCAGGAACTGTCCGCATCCGACCCCGCCCACCTCGGCCTGGTCGCGGACGCCCTCCTCGGCAGCGCCCGGCGCAGCGACGACGTCGCCCTGCTCCTGCTGCGCTACGACGGCATGGCGCTGCGTCCGCTGCGCGAGAGCTGGACGGTCTGGCGCGTCCCCGAGGCGGTCGGACACACCCGCCGCTTCACCCGCCGCACCCTCCGCGCCTGGGGCGTGACCCGGGACGACATGGACGCCGTACTCCTCGTCGTCTCCGAACTCGTCACCAACGCCCTGGTGCACACCGACGGCCAGGTCCGCCTCGACCTCATGCTTCTCGACAACCGCCTGCGGGTCTCGGCCGCCGACTCCTCGCCGCGCACCCCTGTGAAGCCGACCAGCATCGGCTGGGAGGCCACCGGCGGCCGCGGCATTCTCCTCGTCGAGGCCATGTCGGAGGCATGGGGGACAGTGCCGGTCAGCGGTGGCAAACAGGTGTGGGCGGAGCTCGGGCTCAGTCCGTGACGTTGGCGGTGATCAGGCGCAGTAGCTGTTTGGCCAGGGTGTCCTGCTCCGGGGTCAGGCCCATGGCGTCACCGATGGCCAGGGGGACCTGGCCCGCCCGCTCCCGCAGCCGATGGCCGCCCTCGGTGAGGCGGAGGGCGACCGACCGCTCGTCGTCGACGCGCCGTTCGCGGCGCAGCAGCCCGTTCGCCTCCAGTCGCTTCAGCAGCGGAGACAGGGTGCTGGACTCCAACTGGAGCGCGGCCCCCAGGTCACGCACGGAGATCGAGTCCTGCTCCCAGAGCACCAGCATGACCAGGTACTGCGGGTACGTGAGGCCGAGTTCGTCCAGCAGCGGGCGGTAGCGCGCGGTGACGGCGCGGGAGGCGGCGTACAGGGCGAAGCAGAGCTGGTCGTCAAGGAGGAGCGAGCCCTCGCTCGGTTCCGCTGCGGCTGGGCTCACGGTGTGGCTCCCGGTTGCTGTCCTGTGCACGGCGATCACCAGCCTATCGTTCGGGTCCGTTCGATTATATCGAGCGCAAATAGATACTGCACGTATTAGTTGTGTGCGATTTAATCGTGCACTACTCTCCCCATGGTGTGCCGCACTCCGCGGCACCCGATCCGAGGAGTCCGTCATGACCGGCGCCACCGCACCCCGCCCCGTCCTCGAACCCGCCGCCCAGGCCTTCGCCGAGGCCACCGCCAATCCGCCCTATCTGTTCGATCTCGGCCCGGCCGAGGGCCGCAAGGCCGTCGACGAGGTGCAGTCCGGCGAGATCGAGAAGCCCGCGGTCGACGAGGAGTGGATCAGCGTCCTCGGCGGTCCCACCGGCCAGGTCCGCGCCCGCATCGTCCGCCCCCTTGGGGCAACCGGCGCCCTCCCGGTGATCGTCTACATCCACGGCGCGGGCTGGGTCTTCGGCAACGCCCACACCCACGACCGGCTGGTGCGCGAACTCGCCGTCGGCACCGGCGCCGCGGTCGTCTTCCCCGAGTACGACCTCTCGCCCGAGGCCCGCTATCCGGTCGCCATCGAGCAGAACTACGCGGTCGCGAAGTGGGTCGTCGAGCAGGGGGCCTCCAAGGGCCTGGACGGCTCACGCATCGCCGTGGCCGGTGACTCCGTCGGCGGCAACATGACCGCCGCCCTGACCCTGATGGCCAAGCAGCGCGGCGACGTTCCGCTGGTCCAGCAGGTGCTCTTCTACCCGGTGACCGACGCGAGCTTCGACACCCCGTCCTACCACCAGTTCGCCGAGGGCTACTTCCTGCGCCGGGACGCCATGCAGTGGTTCTGGGACCAGTACACGACGGACGAGGCGGAGCGCGCCCAGATCACCGCGTCGCCGCTGCGGGCCTCCACCGAGCAGCTCACCGGTCTGCCGCCCGCCCTCGTCGTCACCGGTGAGGCCGACGTCCTGCGCGACGAGGGCGAAGCCTACGCGAACAAGCTGCGCGAGGCGGGCGTCCCGGTCACCGCGGTCCGCTACCAGGGCATCATCCACGACTTCGTGATGCTTGAGGCCCTGCGCCGGACCCACGCCGCTCAGGCCGCCATCACCCAGGCGATCGGCACCCTTCGCGGAGCGCTGGGCACGGCCTGAGCGTCGAACTGGGGACTGTCCGGGGCAGGTTCCTGTGCCCGCCGGCCGCGTACGGCGTTTGGCCGGGGTGTCGAAGGGGACCCGTTCGGCAGGTACTGAAGCAGAAGGAAGATGAGCCGCCGTGACGCCGCAGACCACTGACAAGCCCGTGATCCGTCGACCGGAGACCGGTTGGGCGAGGGCCCGGCGGCTGCGGGGCAAGGGCGTACTGCGCACCTGCGTTCCGGCGGTTCTCGAACAGGGCACCACCCGAACGGACCAGCTGTGCCCGGAGGGGAACATCGTGCGGGGCGAGGACTGATCCACCGGCGCGTCACCCGCGCCGGCTCATCGGTCGCGATCCCATTCCGAGGGATCGCGACTTGGTGAGCAAAGACCTGGCGAAGCAGATGAAGGCACACGCACCCATCGGCCGAACAGCCCGTGCCCGTGTCCGTCGCCAACGAGCCCGTCCTCTTCCGCGGGTTGGAATTTGCCGCGGCCGGCACCACCGAGGCCGGCGTCATCGTCGAGGCGGCAGCGCCCTCGGCCAGGTCGTGGGCCTGGAGGAGAAACAAGGACACCGGGAACGTCGTCGACACGGCCGCTGAGCCGGTCCGGCGCGGCGAGGACGTCGTGTGGCTGGATCGCGCGGCTCTCGGCATCACCCAACAGAACCCCGTCGAGGGGGCGTTGGGCGGCCACCGCCACGCCCCAGTCGTCAACTGCGCCCCGTGCACGGCCGGTCGACGACGCCGAGTCCGACTGGGAACGGGCCCTCCGGATCAACGGCGACCGAGCCCGCGGTCTCGCCCGCCCCTGCGCGGCCCACGGCGCCGCCTGATCCACATCTCCACCGACCTGCGTCTTGGCCGCGACACTGCTACCCCGTATTCCGCGGATCATGCCGCCGCTCCGCGCACCGCCTACGGCCGGACGAACTCTCCGGCGGGCCTGCCGTGGCCGAGGAGCTTCCCACATCGAGCGCAATCGTGCGAACGGCTTGGCTCTAGGGCGTTTACGGGCGTAGTTTCGTCCGCACGATGATCGACCTGGAGTCCCGCCGCGACGCTCTCGACGTCGTCGACGACCAGCGCGGGCAGCCCATGTGGAGCGCGGACGTCGCCGCACGCCTCGCCGACCTCGGCCCGCACGCGGGCCGGGGCGCGAGTGGTGTCTTCCATGCCACCAGCTCCGGCGAGGCCTCCTGGTACGAACTGGCCCGAGAGGTCTTCACCGGCCCGGGCACGGACCCCGACCGGGTGCGGCCCGTGGGCAGCGGGGCCTTCCCGCGCCCCGGGCCCCGCCCCGAGTACGGCGTCCTCGCCCACGATCGCCGGCAGGAGCCGGGTCTGCCGCCGCTGCGCGACCGGCGATCCGCCCTGTACGAAGCACTTCCCCCGATCCGCAAGGAGTCCCCTGCGTGAAACGCCATGAGTTCCTGCGGGGCCTGCACAAGGCCACCGCCAACCGCAACTACCTGGAGATCGGAGTCAACGACGGCCGCAGTCTCACGCTGTCCCGCGTCCCCAGCATTGCGGTCGACCCCGCCTTCAAGGTGGTCACGGAGGTCCGGTGCGACGTCCACCTGGTGAAGGCCACCAGTGACGACTTCTTCGCCCGCGACAACCCCCTCGCCCATCTCAAGGGCGGCCGCCACCCCCTGCGCAACCTGCGCCGGGGCCGCAGCCCGTTCGGCTACTGGCGGCGCACCACGCTCGACCTGGCGTTCATCGACGGCATGCACCTCTTCGAGTACGCGCTGCGGGACTTCATCAACATCGAGAAGCACTCCGACTGGTCCAGTGTGATCGTCTTCGACGACATGCTGCCGCGCAGCATCGACGAGGCGGCCCGCGACCGGCACACCAATGCCTGGACCGGCGACGTCTACAAGGTCATCGAGATTCTGAACCGCTACCGGCCCGACCTGGTGACCGTCCTCGTCGACACCGCGCCCACCGGCCAGCTGATCGTCTTCGGTGCGGACCCCGAGAACACCGTACTGAAGGACAAGTACGACGAGATCATCGCCGAGTTCGAGGTGCCCGACCCGCAGAAGGTGCCCGAGGCGGTCCTGGAGCGGGTGAAGGCGGTCAAGCCGGAAACTTTCCTGGAGGCCGACTTCTGGCGCCCGCTGGCCCGCGCCCGCGGTCGCGGTCTCGGCCGCTCCCGCGGCTGGGAACCGCTGCGCAAGGCCCTGGAAGGCCTGACGGCCGACCGCTGAACGGCCGGCCGCGAACTTTCTCGTAACGGGCGGTGCAGGCCTCGTACGGCGGCAGCAGCCCGGTCCGCCGGGCCTCTGCCGACGACGGCGCCTGCGCGTCCTTCGGCGACGGCACCTCAGCGATGCCCTCAGGCCGGGCGATGCCCAAGCCGGGCCGAGGGGCGCACGCCGTGTTCAGGCCCCGGCGCGCACCCCGTCGAGCGGACCTCTGTGTGCCGGGCGTCGGAGTCGCGGCGCACCCCGCCGCCCCACCGCGAAGGCGGACGAGCCGAGACCGGGCAGTCGGCCGGCGCGCGCGACGGGCCGTAGCCGGTGGCCTCGCGGAACTCCTCGCCGCGGGGCCGGTCGTCCAAGCTGCCCCGCTCGTCGGGGAAGGCGCGCGCGACGGGCCGTAGCCGGTGGCCTCGTCTCTGCGGCTCCAGCGCCCGCGTGCCCGCTATGTTCAGAGATTGTACGTTTTCACGCCTTTTGGGCCTTGGCTGCCCGGGAAGCCGCGCGCCGTCTGAGGACCGCGGCGAGCGCACGCCGCGCCCTGCGGGCCAGCCGCCGTACGGCCGAGGGCCTGGGAGTCCGTACAACCTTGATCGAGTCAGTGTCCGCGCGCAGGGCGAGCGGCAGCGGCAGGAAGCGTGGCTCGGCGGCGTCCGGGGCCGCGCACAGAGCGGTCCGCCAGGTCGCGCCGCTGAGGTCCGCGACGTTCGGGGCGACCTCCAGCAGGGCCGCGTCCCCGGCCGGGGACAGTGTGCCGGCCACGTCCACCGCCGCCGGCCTGTCGGGCGAGGTCAGCCTCAGCAGCACGGGCGTCGCGGCCGGGACGTGCAGCGGCAGGGGCGCGCGCAGCAGGCCCCGCGAGACGCTCACGGCCTCGGGGTCGAGCCTGCTGAGGCCCACGCGCTGGTTCGCCCGGTCGACGTCCAGGGAGAGATTGCCGTGCTGGTCGGTCCAGTACGGCAGGACCACCCGCCCGCCCACGACCCCCGCGGACGTGGCGGCTCGGGCCTTGCGTGGGCCCGGGCCCACGCGGGACGTCTTGCTCCAGCCACCCAGCCTGACGCGGGCGTACGTGTCCCACAGCCCGGCGCGCAGCGGCGCGCCGTCCACCGCGGCGGCCGGGTCGACAGTGGCCGTCGCACGCAGCACCAGTCGCACCTGCCCGCTGTCCTCGACCGGCACGATCTCCCGGGTGACCTCGATGGGCTGGAAGTACTGGGCGGCGCTTGAGCGTTCGCGCACCAGCAGGTCCACGGCGGCCTGTCCGAACCGGGCGACGGTGTCGGCACCCACCCAGGCAATCGCCTCGCCGAGGTCCTTCGGCGGGCCGTCCAGCCGGGTGCGGACCCCGCCGCCGGGGAACGTCAGCGCCGCACCGCCCGCCGCGAGCTCGGCGGCGAAGTCGAAGCGCAGCCTGCCGTCCTGCCACTCGACGGTCCCGGGCCGGGCCGAGAGGCCGAGCCCGGTCTCCCACTCGGCGAAGGCCACCACGTCGTCGTACCGGTCGGCGGCGACGAGCGCGGCCACGACCTGCTGCGTCGGCTGCAGTCCGGCGGCGACACCGGGGCCGAAGCGCTCGACGACGACCTGGCGGATCTCCTCGAACTGCTTGCGCCGGTGGTCGTCCGGCTGGGCGAGGAGACGGTTGCCGCGCAGCCGCTCCACCATCTCCACGCGCAGCCAGCGCCGGTGCAGGCTGTCGCGCACCTCGCCCGGCTCGGTGTACTGGTCGACGACGTCCAGCGCCTCCCGCAGGTTCTTGAAGTACCCGACCGGGTCGAACTGTTGGAAGCCCGCGTTGGAGGAGTCGTCGCGCCGGATGTGGTAGTAGCAGACGTAGTCGCCGATCACCGACACGTTGGCCGCGCGCAGATACGCCTCCGTCACGAAGACGTGGTCCTCCAGGCGCCGTCTGCCCTCGGGGAAGCGCAGGCCGATCTCGTCGAGGAAGGCCCGGCGGAACATCTTGTGCGGGGTGAGGCTGTCGATGAGCGGGGCGTCCCGCACAGTGGCCCGCGGCCGGTTGCGGCGGAAGAGCTCCACCGGCACCCCGCGGCCCTGGCCGGCCATCTTGCCGACGACGACGTCGGCGCCGTTGGCCACCCCGTAGCCGTACATCCGGTCCAGGGCCTCGTCGCCCAGGCGGTCGTCGTTGTCGACGAACATGACGTACTCGCCCTGTGAGGCGGCGATGCCGACGTTGCGCGGCTTGCCAGACCAGCCGGAGTTCTCCTGGTGGATCACCCGGACCCTGGGCTCCTGCGCGGCAAGCGCGTCGAGCCGGGCCGGCGTCCGGTCGGTGGAGCCGTCGTCGACGAAGATCACTTCGTACTCGTCGGGTGGCAGGGACTGCTTCAGCAACGAGGTGATGCAGTCCTCGATGTAGGGCCCCGGGTTGTAGACGGGGACGATGACGCTGACCTTGACCGGCATCGGGCTTCCGAGCCCCCTCGGGTCGCTCGCCGAATGTGTGGGTACGGTGGCCAGATGCTATCTCCGCCGGGGGCTCCGCCCCACTCCGGACCCTTCTCCGGGCGGTCCCCGGCGGCCGGGTCGGTCGCCTGGTGGCGATGCCCGTCCGCACGATCGGCGTGACCGGTGCCGTGGAAGACCCCCAGTTGCGCTTGGAGACGCTGATGTCCCCTGGGGGGACGGGCAGTTGGGCCACGATCACGTCCCAGCACTCGGTCGGTACGCCGCCGGACGGTGCGGCCCCGCATCAGGAGGACGGGCAGGCCGTGGGAGCGGAAGGCTTCGGCGAGTTCGGCCGTACGGGTGATGGCCCCGGCCCCGGTGTACAGCTCGACGGGCCCGGCGACGACGACGGCCTTGAGCCGATCATCACGAGCGCGGTACTCCCCGACCGGCACCGCCCCGGGGACGGCCCGGCGGCCGGTCCGCCCAGGTGGTGCGGCGTCGGCCGCAGGACCTCACCGACGCACCGGGCGGCACGCCCATCCCGCGGCGCCGACACCCTCTCTCTAGGCTGCCTGCGTGCGCGTTCTCCTGACGACCGACACCCACCTCCCCAAGCGCGCCAAGGAGCTGCCCGCCAGGCTCTTGGCTGAACTCCCGCGCGCCGACGTCGTGTTCCACGCCGGGGACTGGGTCGACACGGACACCCTCGACCTGCTTGAGGCCCGCTGCCGCAGAGTCGTCGGCGTGTACGGCAACAACGACGGGCCGGCGCTGCGTGCCCGGCTGCCCGAAGTGGCGTACGCCGAGCTGGGCGGGCTGCGCTTCGGGGTCGTGCACGAGACGGGCCCGGCGCAGGGCCGGGAGGCGCGCTGCGCTGCCCGGTTCCCCGACCTCGACGTGCTGGTCTTCGGGCACAGCCACATTCCCTGGGACACGACAGCCCCCGGCGGCCTGCGCCTGCTCAACCCCGGTTCCCCGACCGACCGGCGCCGGCAGCCCCACTGCACCTACATGACCGCCACCGTGGCCGACGGCCTGCTCAAGGACGTACTGCTGCACCGGCTGCCCCCGAGGTAGCCGCCGGTTTGGGGACAGCGGGGCAAGGGCACCCGGCAGCGTTGTCAGACCGTCCTGTTACCAAGGAACCATGACTGGATCACCGGCAACGCTTCTGCGGCGCGCGGTGAGCCCCGGACGGCACGAGGGCTCGCCGCGCACCGTACTGCTCGTCATGTGCGCCGGGTACTTCCTGGTGCTGCTCGACGTCACCGTCGTCAACGTCGCGCTGCCCGCCATCGGTGCGGGCCTCGGCACCGACATAGGCGGCCTCCAGTGGGTGGTGGACGGCTACGCGCTGGCGCTCGCCGCCCTCATGCTGACCAGCGGGACGGCCGGGGACCTGTACGGACACCGGCGCGTGGTGCTCGCCGGGCTCGTCGTCTTCGGCGCGGGCTCGCTGGCCTGCGGACTCGCCCCGGACGTGGCCGTGCTGACAGCCGCACGGGTGGTCCAGGGCGTGGGCGCCGCACTGCTGCTGCCGGGCACGCTGGCCATCATCAGCCGCGCGTTTCCCGACGGTTCGGCACGCGCCCGGGCGATCGGCGTCTGGGCCGGTATCGGAAGCCTGGCGCTGCCCGCCGGCCCGTTGCTCGGCGGCGCCCTCACCGAGGCTTTCGGCTGGCGGGCGATCTTCCTGCTGAACGTGCCGATCGTGCTCGTCGCCCTGGTGTGGTCCGCCGCGATCGTGCGGGAGAGCAGAGAGGAGCAGGCCCGGCGCCTGGACGTACCCGGAGTGCTGCTCGGCAGCCTCCTGCTGCTGGCGACGACGTACGCCTTCATCGAGGGCGGACGCGCGGGCGCCACCGCCCCGCAGGTGCTTGCGGCCGCGGGGCTCGCCGTCCTCGCCGTGCCGGCGCTGGCCGTCGCCGAACTGCGCCGCGGGGACGACGCGATGCTGCCCCTCCCGCTGCTGCGGCGACCCGCCTTCGACGCGGCGAACGTGGTGGCCGGGATCATGAACATGGGCACGCTCGGCACGCTCTTCGTGCTGATGCTGTTCCTCCAGTCGGTCCAGGACCGCTCCGCGCTGCTCGCGGGCGCGGCGGTGATACCGCTGTTCGCCCCGCTCGCCGTCATCGCGCCCTTCGGCGGACGCATCACCAGCCGGATCGGCTCCCGCCTGCCGGCCGCCGCGGGTCTGCTCGTGGCCACGGCAGGGCTCGCGCTCCTGGTCCTGGCCGCACCGCACTCCCCGTACCTCGTCCTGCTGCCCGCGTTCCTGCTGTGGGGCATCGGCATGGGTTTCCTGACCCCGGCGGTCGTGGCCGCGGCCATCTCGGCCGTCCCGCCCGAACGCTCGGGGTTGGCCTCCGCGATGAACAACACCGCACGTCAGACCGGTGGCGCGATAGGCATCGCGGTGGCGGGCGCGGTCGCCGGACAGCCCGGCGACGAGACACGGTTCGTACGGGGCTTCCACGCCGTCGCCCTCGGAGCCGCGGGCCTCTACGCGGCTGCCGCGGTGCTCGCTCTGCTCGTGCTGCCGGGCGCACTGGGTCCGGGTGGCGAGAAGTGATGGGAACAGCCACAGGATTCCGGGCCGCTCCATGAAGATCCTGCCCGCGCGGGCACGGGACGTCTTCCGTGAGGCGGTCGGTGCCGACGACGCGACCCGGGCGCGGGGCCGCGGCTGGGCCTCGCGGGATCGCTCCCCGTACCCGACGACCCCTTCTTCCGGGACCATCCGGCCCGGGCCACGGCAGCGCTGAAGCACCTGGAGGCGATCCTCGCGGACCACCGGAGCAACGGAGCCTGAGGGCGGTCAGCTCCGGAAAAGACTGATCCCGGGGATCAACTCCCCGGAAGACAGGTCCAGTAGGACATCAACCCCGCCGACACCGCCGTACCCGCGCGAACACGATCGCCACCACGACCACCGCCGCGACCGCCACCGCCGCCCGCTTGGCCACCGGCACCCCCGCCGTACGGAACAGGTCGAGGGGTTCACTCTCCTGCGGGGGCTGAGCCTCCGCTTCGGCAGGCTCGGCGATCCGCTCCGACAGGCACTGGGCGAACCGGCCGACGAGCCGGTCGCCCACCTCAGCCATCACACCGCGCCCGAACTGCGCCGGACGCCCGGTCACCGTCAGATCGGTCCGCACCGACACGGCCGTACCGCCGTCGCGCTCGGCCAGGCTGCCGGTCACCGTGGCGCGAGCGGTGCCCTGGCCGCGGGTCTCCCGGCCGCTCGCGGTCAGCACCACGCGGTGTGCGGTCTCGTCCTGCTCCTCGAAGACCGCGGTGCCCTTGTACGTCACGGTGATCGGGCCCACCTTGACCTTCACCGAACCGGTGACGGTCTTTCCGTCGTACTCCTCGACGGTCGCCCCGGGCATGCACGGTGCTATCCGCTCGATGTCGAGGAGCGTCCGCCAGGCGTCGTCGACCGGGACCGGCACGGTGAACTCGTGGTGCAGCTCCATGACTTCCTCCAACGGGCGTCATGTCGACGGATGGATGGTCCCTCCGGTGACGGTCAGCGGTGCGCCGCTGCCGCCCCAGCGCAGCGCGACGATCTCTGCGGCCACGGACACCGCGACCTCCTCGGGCGTACGGGCGCCGAGGTCGAGACCGACGGGGGAGCGCAGCCGGGACAGTTCGCTCTCGGCGAGCCCGGCGTCGAGCAGGCGTTTCATGCGGTCGTCGTGGGTGCGGCGGCTGCCCATCGCCCCGATGTAGGCGGCCGGCCGGCGCAGTGCCTCCTCCAGCAGGGGAACGTCGAACTTGGGGTCGTGGGTGAGGACACAGATCACCGTGCGTTCGTCGGTGTCGGTGCCCCGGAGATAGCGGTGCGGCCAGTCGACGACCACCTCGACCGCGTCCGGGAAGCGTTTGGGGGTGGCGAACACCGGGCGGGCGTCGCACACGGTGACCCGGTAGCCGAGGAAGCTGCCGATGCGGGCGACCGCGGCCGCGTAGTCGATGGCACCGAAGACCAGCATGCGCGGCGGCGGCGCGAAGGAGTGCAGGAAGACGGTGACCGTGTCCTCGCGGCGCTCGCCGTGCGGGCCGTAGTGGCGCAACCCGGTCGCGCCCAGGGCGAGTTCGCCGCGCGCGTCGGCGGTGACGGCGACGTCCAGGCCGGTCGGGCCGAGCGTGCCGGACACCTCGTCGGGCCAGACGGCGAGGGTGGCCCCGATCGTCGCCGGCCCGTCCGTCACCGTCGCCACGGTCACCGGCCGGCCCGCGGCCACGGACTCCGCGACCGCGGCGAACCCCGGGTCGGTCTCCTGTGTGACGGGCCGGACCAGCAGCGTGATCTCACCGCCACAGGTGAGCCCGACCGCGAACGCGTCCTCGTCGCTGTAGCCGAAGGTCTCCAGGCGGGCCTCGCCGGTCTCGGCGACCTCCTGCGCGAGCTCGAAAACCGCGCCCTCGACACAACCCCCGGACACGCTCCCCACGACCTCGTCGCCGGGTCCCACCGCCATGGCCGCACCGGGATCGCGCGGTGCGCTGCGGCTCACCGCGACCACGGTCGCAAGGCCGAACGGGAGCCGGGCCGCGTACCACTCGCTCAGCGTCGGGAGAATCTCACGCACGATCGGCTCCTTCCACGGGCGCGGGGGCGGCCCCGCGCACCACCGCCGCCAGGCGCTCCAGTGCGGCCAGGCTGTGCCCCTCGACGAACGCGTCCACGCTCGGCAGCGCCGCCGCCATCCCGGCGGCCAGGGGTGCGTAACCGGGGCGCGCCTTGCGCGGATTGGCCCAGATCACGCGGTGCGCCAGCCGGTGCAGACGGCGCATCTGGGCGCCGAGCAGCTCCGGATCGCCACGCTCCCACCCGTCGGACAGCATCACCACGACCGCCCCGCGCGCCATGCCCCGCTGCCCCCAGCGGTCCAGGAACTCGCGCAGCAGCTCCCCGAGCCGGGTGCCGCCCCGCCAGTCCGGCACGGCTGCCGCGAGCGCCGCCATCGCCAAGTCCACGTCCCGGTGCGACAGTTCGCGGGTCACCCGGGTCAGTCGCGTGCCTACGGTGAACACCTCCGTACGGCTTCCACGGGCGGCGGCATGGGCGAACCGCAGCAGGGCGTCGGCGTACGGAGCCATCGAACCGCTGACGTCCACGAGCACGACGACCCGCCGAGGCCGGTCCGCCCGGGTGTGCCGCAGCAGCCGGGCCGGTTCCCCGCCGCGCTGCAGCAACTCCCGCACCGTCCGGTGCGGATCGACCTCCCCGCGCCGCGCCGGCCGCCGCCGGGCGGTCCGCCGTACCTCGCCCCTCAGCGCGAACGCGGCGAGCAGACGGCGCAGTTGGTCCCGCTCGGCGGCGTCCAGCCCGGCGACGTCGCGGTGGCGCAGGACCTCGGCGGAACTGGCGAGCGCTGCTGCGGGCGGCAGGGGCCGCTCCCCGTTGCGAGCGACCGTACGGGGCACCGGGCCCTCCCGTGCGACCAGCCGCAGCCGGGGCGGGCGTGGGGCGGTGACCGTCCGCCCAGCCGGCGCGGCGTCGCCGAAGCAGGCGGCGAACACCCGCTCGTATCGCTCCAGGTCGTCCCGCCCGCCGCACAGCGTCAGCCGCCCCGCCCAGTACACGTCCGCCCGCACCCCGGTGCGCAGCACGTCCACCGCCCGCAGAAAGGCGTGCACCCGCTCGGCACTCGCATCGACCCCGGCCGCCCGCAGGGCCCGGGCGAAGCCCAGGAGGGCGGCGTCGGCACGGGCGCCTGCGGCGGGCCGGGCGGGCGCGGCGACCGGACCGCCGGGCGACGCGCCCCCATGGGCAGTTCCGCCTTCCCGCCCCGGCACATCGACGCATCGGCCCCGCACATCAGCCGCGGGGGCGCGCCCGGTTTCCGGCTCGCGCCGTTCGGCGTGTCCGTTCGGCGCCTCGCGCCCACCTGCCTGCCGGGCCGGGGGCGTGCGTCCGTCGGTCTGCCGGCTCGGCGATTCGTGCCGGCCGGTCTGCCGGGCCCGTCCATCGCGCTCGTCCGACCGCCGGTCCCACGCTCCCCACCCGTCGGTCCGCCCCCGTCCCCCGCTTTCCGCCCACCCCGCACCGCCGCCCACTCCGCTCACGCCCCCCGGGCCGCGAGGACCGCCGCCAGATCGAGCCCGCGCGCCCGTTCCGTGTCCTCCCGGTACTTGAGGACCGAGCCCAATGTCGCCACGGCCAGCTCGGCGTCCACCTCGTTCGCGCCCAGCGCGTCCAGGGCCCGGGCCCAGTCGATCGTCTCGGCCACGCCCGGCGGCTTCAGCAGGTCCTGGGAGCGCAGCGCCTGCACCAGTGTGGTCACCTGCTCCGCCAGCCGTGCCGAGACGGCCGGCAACCGCCGCCGTACGATGGCCAGTTCGCGTGCGAAGCCCGGATGGTCGAACCAGTGGTACAGGCAGCGTCGCTTGAGCGCGTCGTGCACCTCGCGGGTGCGGTTGGAGGTCAGGACCACCACGGGCGGCACCTCGGCCCGCAGTGTGCCCAGCTCCGGGATCGTGACCGAGAACTCCGACAGCAGCTCCAGCAGGAAGGCCTCGAACTCGTCGTCGGCACGGTCGATCTCGTCCACCAGCAGCACCGACGGCTGCGTCTCCAGCGCCTTGAGCAGCGGCCGGGAGACCAGGAAGCGACGGTCGTACAGCTCGCCCTCGAGGCGGTCGGCGTCCTTGACGCCGGTCGCCTCGGCGGCCCGCAGATGCAGCAGCTGACGCGGGAAGTCCCAGTCGTACAGGGCCTGCGAGGCATCGATGCCCTCATGGCACTGCAACCGGATCAGCGGCGCGTCCAGCGCCCCGGCGAGAGCGGACGCGAGCGCTGTCTTGCCGACGCCCGCGTCGCCCTCGCAGAAGATCGGCCGGTGCAGCCGCAGGGCCAGGAAGCAGGCGGTCGCCAGCCCGTCGTCGACGAGGTACCCCGTCTCCTCCAGGCGGGCCCGCACCTGCTCCGGGCCGTCGATGTCCCCGGCCGGGTCGAGCCCGCCCGTGACCGGTTCCTGCTTGTGCGTGATCGGTCCTCACCCCATTCCGGCCGCGGCCAGCACCGCCCGCCTGGTGAGCACCCGCGCCAGGTGCTCGCGGTACTCCGGCGAGGCCGAGACGTCCTGCGACGGCCGGGTCCCCTCGGCCGCGGCCTCGGCGGCCCGCGTCACGGCCGCCGCGTCACCGGCACCGGACAGGGCGTCCTCGGTCTCCGAGGCGCGCAGCGGGGTCGAGCCCATGTTGGTCAGGCCGACCCGTGCCTCGGCGATGTGCCCGTCGTCACGCCGCACCAGTACGGCCACGCCGACCGTCGCCCAGGACTGCGCCACCTGGTGGAACTTCTCGTAGTGGAAGCCCCAGCCGTCCGCCTTCGGCACCCGCACCTCCACCAGGAGCTCGTCGGGTTCGAGTGCCGACTGCAGATAGTCGACGAAGAAGTCACGGGCGGGCAGCGTGCGCCGCCCCCGCGGCCCCTGCGCCACGAGTTCGCCGTCCAGGGCGAGTACCACGGCGGGCAGGTCGCCGGCCGGGTCGGCGTGTGCGAGGGAGCCGCCGAGGGTGCCCCGGTGCCGTACGGCGGGATCCGCGACGGTCGCCGTGGCGGACGCCAGCAGACCCGCGTGCCGGCGCACCAGCGGATCGTGGATGACGTCGTGGTGGGTGGTCATCGCGCCGATGACGAGCGTGTTCCCATCCTCGCGCACCCCGCGCAGCCCGGGGATGCGCCCGACGTCCACGACCAGCTCCGGGAAGGCCAGCCGCAGCCGCAGCAGCGGCAGCAGGCTCTGCCCACCGGCCAGCACCTTCGCCTCCTCGCCGGCGTCGGCGAGCACACGTACCGCCTCGTCCACGCTTGCCGGCCGGGCGTAGTCGAATGCCGGAGGGATCATGACCGGGCCTCCTTCACCGCTCGCCAGACCCGTTCGGGGGTGCAGGGCATGCGGACGTCCTGAACGCCCAGGGGGCGCAGCGCGTCCACGATCGCGTTGACGACGGCGGGCGTGGACGCGATCGTGCCCGCCTCGCCGACTCCCTTGACCCCCAAGGGGTTCGAGGTGGCCGGCGTCTCCGTCCGCTCGGTCACGAAGTCGGGCAGGTCCGGCGCCGACGGCACCAGGTAGTCGGCCATGGTGCCGGAGACCAGGTTGCCCTCGTCGTCGTACACGGCCTCCTCGTACAGCGCCTGCGCGATGCCCTGCGCGATACCGCCGTGCACCTGTCCCTCGACGATCATCGGGTTCACGACCTTGCCGACGTCGTCGACGCAGACGTAGGAGCGGATGTGTGTCTGCCCGGTCTCGGTGTCGACCTCGACCGCGCACAGGTGGGTGCCGTGCGGGTAGGAGAAGTTGTCCGGGTCGAGCAGGTGCTCGGCGTTGATGCTGGGTTCCATGCCGTCGGGCAGGTTGTGCGAGGAGAACGTCTCGAAGGCGATCTCCTGGATCGTTTTACGGGCGTCCGGGGAGCCCTTCACGGAGAAGACGCCGTTCGTGAACTCCAGGTCGTTCTCGCTGGCTTCCAGCAGGTGGGCGGCCACCTTCCGGGCCTTGTCGACCACCTTCTGCGCGGCGTGGTGGACGGCCGTCCCGCCCACCACGAGCGAGCGTGAGCCGTAGGTGTCCATCCCCTGCGGCACCAGCCTGGTGTCTCCGTGCACGACCTCGACGTCCTCGAACGGCACGCCCAGCACATCGGCGGCGATCTGGCTCCAGCTGGTCACATGGCCCTGCCCGTGCGGGCTGGTGCCGGTGACCACCTCGACCTTGCCGGTGGGCAGCATGCGGATGCTCGCCGCCTCCCAGCCGCCGGCCGCGTACCGCAGATCGCGCAGGACCCGGCTGGGCGCCAGCCCGCACATCTCGGTGTACGTCGACACGCCGATGCCGAGCCGGACGGTGTCGCCCCGGTGGTTGCGGTCCGCCTGCTCGGCGCGCAGCTTGTCGTAGTCGAACAGCGCGAGCGCCTTCTCGGTGGCGGCCTCGTAGTTGCCGCTGTCGTACGTCAGACCCGCGACGGACGTGTACGGGAACTCCTCGTGCCGGATCCAGTTCCGGCGCCGCACCTCCATCGGATCCAGGCCGAGCTCGGCCGCCAGGTCGTCCACGATCCGCTCGATGGCGAACGTCGCCTCCGGGCGTCCGGCGCCGCGGTAGGCGTCGGTGGGCGTGCGGGTCGTGAAGACGCCGGTGCAGGTGAAGTCGTAGGAGTCCATCTTGTAGATCGCCGGGTACATGAATGCGCCCAGGATCGGGATGCCCGGCGTGACGAGCATCAGATACGCGCCCATGTCGGCCAGCAGGTCGACCTTGAGGCCGAGCAGCTTGCCGTCGCGGTTCGCGGCGATCTCGACGTCCTGGATCATGCCGCGGCCGTGGTGGGTGGCCAGGTAGCCCTCGGAGCGGGACTCGGTCCACTTCATAGGACGCCCGGTCTTCCGTGCCACCGCGAGCGCGACGGCCTCCTCGCCGTACACCTGGAGCTTGGAGCCGAAACCGCCGCCCACGTCGGGGGCGACCACTCGCAGCTTGTGCTCGGGAATGCCCGTGACCAGCGCCATCATGACGCGCACGATGTGCGGGATCTGCGTCGCGGAGTAGAGCGTGTACTCGCCGGAGGCGGCGAGCGGGGTGACGACGACGGCGCGCGGCTCCATCGCGTTGGGGATGAGCCGCTGCTGGTGGTAGCGGCGCTTCAGGGTGATCTCGGCGCGTTGCCGTACGGAGTCGAAGTCCTCGCCCGTCTTCAGCGGCCAGACGTAGCAACGGTTGGTGCCCTTGTCGGAGTGGACCAGCGGGGAGTCCTCGGTGAGCGCTGCTTCCAGGTCCAGGACCGGCGGCAGCGGCTCGTAGTCGACCTCGATCGCCTCCAGGGCGTCGGCGGCCGTGTACCGGTCTCGGGCCACCACCACCGCCACCGGGTCGCCCGCGTAGCGCACCTCGTCGACCGCGACCGCGGGGTGGTCGGGCAGCACGATGTCCTCGGTCACCGGCCAGGCACAGGGGAGGGAGCCCAGTCCGTCCGCGAGGTCGCCGCCGCTGAAGGCGGCGATGACACCGGGGCGTTCCAGGGCCGGTGAGACGTCGATGCGCTCGATGCGGGCGTGCGCCATCGGGCTGCGCAGGATCGCCAGGTGGAGCAGTCCGTTGACGCTGATGTTGTCGGTCCAGTTGGTCTGCCCGGTGATCAGGCGGGCGTCCTCCTTGCGGGGCCGGGCGCGCCCGACCTCGCCTTCCACGGCCTGGTCGGTCATGCCGGGACCTCCTGCTCGGAGGCGGCCTGTACGGCCCGCACGATGTTCTGGTAGCCGGTGCAGCGGCAGAGGTTGCCCTCCAGGGCGTGGCGGATCTCCTCCGAGGTGGGATGCGGGTGCTCGCGCAGCAGATCGCGCGCGGCCATCAGCATCCCCGGGGTGCAGTAGCCGCACTGCAGGGCGTGCTTCTCGTGGAAGGCGCGCTGGAGGGCGGACAGCTCCCCGTCCTGGGCCAGCCCCTCGACCGTGGTCACCTCACCGCCGTCCGCCTGGACGGCGAGCACCGAGCAGCTCTTGACGCTGACGCCGTCCAGCTCCACCGTGCAGGCCCCACAGTTCGAGGTGTCGCAGCCGATGGGGGTGCCGGTCAGACCGAGGCGGTCGCGCAGGTAGTGGACCAGGAGGAGACGGGGTTCCACGTCGTCCTCGTACGTCGTGCCGTCCACCTTCACCGAGATGTGGGTCATGTGCCCTCCCAGGATCACGGGACGTGATGTACGTCACTCTATGACCGCTTCCCGGAGGGGGCGAGGGCAGCGGAGCCATTGGTTGAGCGTTAATCCGTTGCCGCGGTGGCGCCGGCACTGCTGCACTTCAGGTGTCTTGTCGCCGCACCGTCCAGGAGAAGCAATGCGCACATCGCTCATGTCCGCCCAGGAAGGAATGACCCCCTCTTCGAAGGACATGACGCTTCGTGCACTTGCTCAACCTCGGCATCCTCGCCCACGTCGACGCAGGTAAGACCAGCCTGACCGAGCGGCTGCTGCACTCGGTCGGCGTGATCGACGAGCCCGGCCGTGTCGACGACGGGAACACCCGCACCGACACCCTCGCGCTGGAGCGGCGGCGCGGTATCACCATCAAGTCCGCCGTCGTCTCGTTCGCGATCGACGACGTGACGGTCAACCTCATCGACACCCCCGGCCACCCGGACTTCATCGCCGAGGTGGAGCGGGTGCTCGGGGTACTCGACGGCGCCGTACTCGTCGTCTCGGCCGTCGAGGGCGTCCAGGCACAGACCCGCGTCCTGATGCGGACGCTGCGGCGGCTGCGCATCCCGACCCTCCTGTTCGTCAACAAGATCGACCGCCGCGGAGCGCGGTACGAGGGCGTACTGCGCGAGATCTCCGAGCGGCTCACCCCGGCGGTCGTGCCGATGGGGACGGTCGACGGGCTCGGCACACCCGATGCCCGCTTTGTGCCCGGGCTCGCTCTGACGGCCCTCGACGTTCTCGCGGACCATGACGACGACTTGCTCGCCGCCTATGTGGAGGGCGGTGGTATGTCATATGGCGCGGGCGGTGGTACGTCGCATGGCGCCGCTGGTGGCATGTCACATGGCACTGCCGGTGCCATGTTTCATGACCCCCTCCGCGCGGCTCTCACCACCCAGACCCGTCAGGCCCTCACCACCCAGACCCGCCAGACTCTCGTCCACCCCGTCCACTTCGGCTCAGCCATCACCGGCGCAGGCGTGAACGCCCTGGTCACCGGCATCAAAGAGCTCCTGCCGAGGGCGGACGGCGACCCCGACGGACCGGTGTCGGGCACCGTCTTCAAGGTCGAGCGGGGCCCGGCGGGGGAGAAGGTGGCGTACGCGCGCATGTTCTCCGGCACCCTCCGTACCCGCGACCGGATCCCCTTCGGCGAGGCCCGCAAGGAGGGAAGGGTCACCGGGATCAGTGTCTTCGAGCACGGCACCGACGTGCGGGCGGATGCCGTCCCCGCCGGGCGGATCGCCAGGCTGTGGGGCCTGACCGACATCAGGATCGGCGACGCGCTCGGTGAACCCCCCAAGGCCCACGAGCGCTTCTTCGCCCCGCCCACGCTGGAGACGGTGGTCGTCCCGGCCCCGGGCGCGGACACGGGGAAGCTCCGTCTCGCCCTCACCCAGCTCGCCGAACAGGACCCCTTGATCGACCTCCGCCACGACGAGGTACGTCAGGAGACCGCCGTGTCCCTCTACGGCGAGGTCCAGAAGGAGGTCGTCCAGGCCACGCTCGCCGAGGAGTTCGGCCTCGATGTCACCTTTCGGGAGACCACGGTCGTCTGTATCGAGCGGCCGTCAGGATCGGGGGCGGCGGTCGAGTTCAACAAGAAGGACCCGAACCCGTTCCTGGCCACCGTCGGCCTGCGTGTCGACCCCGCGCCGACCGGCTCGGGCGTGGAGTTCCGGCTGGAGGTGGAACTCGGCGCCATGCCGTACGCCTTCTTCAAGGCCGTCGAGGACACCGTCCGCGAGACCCTCGGCCAGGGGCTGCACGGCTGGAAGGTGACCGACTGCACGGTCGCCATGACCCACTGCGGCTACTCGCCCCGGCAGAGCCACGCCCACCAGGGCTTCGACAAGAGCATGTCCAGCACCGGCCACGACTTCCGCTGCCTGACCCCGCTGGTCCTGGCCGAGGCGCTGCGCCGGGCGGGCACCCGGGTGTACGAGCCGATGCACCGCTTCCGCCTCGAAGTCCCGGCCGACACGCTCGGTGCGCTGCTGCCGGTGCTCGCCGCGCTGCGGGCCGTACCGCAGACGACCGAGACGCAGGGTGCCGCCTGCGTCCTGGAGGGGGTGGTCCCGGTCGGCCGGGTGCACGAACTCGGACAGCGACTGCCCGGACTCACCCGCGGTGAGGGCGAGTTGGAGAGCGCTTTCGACCACTACGCACCGATCACTTACGGAACAGTTCCTGAACGTTCGCGCACCGACCACAACCCCCTCAACCGCAAGGAGTACCTGTTGAACTCCACACGTCGCATGGGGAGTTGAGCGGGCCCGGGAGGGGGCGTGGCGAAAAACCTGATACTTACTCAAGAGTCAGAAGTATTGACGTTGTCAGGACATCCCCGGACTGTAGTGAACATGCCGAATATCCGGACACGTCTGCTCCTCGTGCTGGTTGTCCTCTTCGGATCTCTGACGGTGGCGGGCGTGCCGTCCGCCACCGCCGCGACCCTTCCCGACTCCCTCTGGTTCGACGCGTCGCCGCTGACCGTGCAGAACGGCAGATTCGTCGACGGCAACGGCCGTGAGGTGGTGCTGCGCGGCTACAACGTCTCCGGCGAGACCAAGCTGGAGGAGAACAGCGGCCTGCCCTTCGCCTCGGTCGCCGACGCGAAGAAGTCCGCGACCGCGCTGCGCGCTCTCGGCGGCGGAAACTCGGTCCGCTTCCTGCTGTCCTGGGCACACGCCGAGCCCACCCGCGGTACGGTCGACACCGCCTACCTGGCCGCCGTCACCGCGCAGATGCAGGCCTTCCTCGACGCCGGCATCCGCGTCTACCCCGACTTCCACCAGGACCTCTACTCCCGCTACCTCTTCAACTCGGGCAGCTGGTACACCGGTGACGGCGCCCCCAAGTGGGCGGTGACCGCGGGGAGTTACCCGCAGGAGTCCTGCGGCATCTGCCTCTTCTGGGGCCAGAACATCACCCAGAACCAGGCCGTGACCAAGGCGCAGTACGACTTCTGGCACAACAACTACGGAGTGCAGGACGCCTTCCTCGACACCGCCCAGAGGACCATGGCGTACGTCGGACAGCACCTGAGCGCCGCGGAGTTCGCAGGCGTCGTCGGCTTCGACCCCTACAACGAGCCCTACGCCGGCAGCTACGACTCCGGCCAGAGCAGCCGCAGTTGGGAGCAGGGCCTGCTGTGGCCCTTCTACCAGAAGTTCCGGGCCCGGATGGACGCGGCCGGCTGGCAGGACAAACCGGCCTTCGTGGAGCCGAACCTCTTCTGGAACGCCAACATCGACGCGCAGAAGCAGGAGGGCGGGCTGCTGGACGCCGGCACGCTCGGGCCGCGCTATGTCTTCAACACCCACTTCTACGATCAGAAGGCCATCTCCGGGGTCCTGATGTGGGGCAACGCGTCCGACGGGCAGTACGCGACGGACTTCGGGACGGTCCGCGACCGGGCATCGGCCGCGGGAACGGCTGCCGTGGTCAGCGAGTTCGGCCATCCGCTGTCCGGGAACGTGTCAGGCAAGGCCCCGACGGTCGACAAGGCGATGTATCAGGCCCTCGACTCCCGTCTGCCGGGCTCCGGTTGGTGGTCGAGTCCGGCCTCCTCCGGGCCGGTCCTCTCGGGAAACCAGTGGCAGTGGGACATCTACAACGGCCGCCACCACGAGCTGATGAACGACAACGCCGACAAGGTCCAGACCTCCGGTGACGCCTGGAACGACGAGGACCTCTCGGTCGCGAAACTCGACGACTCCGGCGCGGTGACACTCCGTCAGGACGCCCGGCTCCTAGACCGCGTCTACCCGAGTGCGACGGCCGGTACGGCGCTCGCCTTCACCTACGAGGACCGTTCACGCGACGGTTCGACGACCCTGACCTGGAACCCGGTGCCGAGTTCACTGCCGAACGTGTCCCAGTTGGTCGGCGCCGGCCAGTACGGGCTGCTCGTCTGGCGGTCGGGCAGCGGGACGGCGCCCACCGAACTGCATCTGCCCGCCTCCTTCCCGACCTCGACGACCACCGTGGTCTCCGACCTCGGCACGGTCTACGGTCCCCCGGCGTACACGTCGTCCACGCCGGTTGCGGCGGCCCTCGAACCCGGAGGCACGGGCAGCCGGCGCCTCCTGCTCACCGACTCGGACTCCGGCGTCCTGCACTACGCGCTGGTGACGAACGGCGCGACGGCACCGTCGGCGAGCCTGCTCAGCGCGGCCAAGGCCGAACTGTCGGCCTGGGCGGCGGCGCACTTCTGACGCGGGGACTCGGGCGGGCCTGTCCGGGGATCCTCTCCGGCACGCCCGCCCGAGGCGCGGGGGGCGGTGCGACTCGCCTCCCGCATGCGGGCGTACGCGTACACGCAGCCGGCCGGCGACATGACCGGCCGCCGCCGGTGCGTCCGCATCTCGGACCTCCACCGGCACGGGACCGCACGGCAACGGCGCCGGACCTCGTCGTCCGGCGCCGTCCACGAAGAGGTCAGCCGGCCGACGGACCCGTCCAGTCGGCCTTCACATGGCCGAGCCGCACCCGCTGCGGATGGTCCCCGACCGGCACGGACGTGACCTTCTGCCCGGTCGCGAAGTCGATCGCCGTGACCTGGTCGGCGCCGCTCTCGGAGATGACGCAGTCCTTGCCGTCACCGCTGACGGTGGCCCAGTACGGGGTGGACGCCGTGATGAGCGAACCCTCCTGGAGGGTGGCCCGGTCGACGACGGTGGCGTAGTTGTCCATCGTCCCCGCGACGCACAGCTTGCTGCCGTCGGGGCTCATCGAGATGCCGTGGTGGCGCGAGTCCAGCAGCCAGGTGGTGCGGTCGGTGCTGGTCGCCGGGTTCGCCGGCAGCGTCTTCACCCGGGTGATCTTGTCGGCGGCGACGTCGTACTCCAGGAAGCCGTTGAAGAACGACACCTGGAAGTACATCTTCGACCAGTCGGGGGTGAAGGCCGCGGGTCGTACCGCGTCGGAGAAGTCCTTCAGACCGATCGCGTCCAGCCGGTCGCGCATGTCGATGGTCTTCACCGTCTTGTAGGTGGTGGCGTCGACGACGGTGATGTGGCGGTCACCCTTCGTCCAGTCCGCCGACGGGTCGTCGAGGGAGGTGGTGACCTCTCCGATCGACATGTTCCAGATGTACTTGCCGCCGTTGGTGAAGACGTTCTCGTGCGGCTTGTCCCCGGTGTCGAACTCGCCCAGTTCCTTGCCGGTGTTGATGTCCAGCACCTGCACCTTGTTGGCGGTGGACGCGGAGACCGCGACCTTGGTGCCGTCGGGGGAGACGGCCATGTGGTCGGCACGGTAACCGGCGACCGGGAAACGCCAGTTGATTCTGTCGGTGGCCAGGTCGATGGAGACGACGTCGGCGAAGCTGGGCCGGGAGACCACCACGGACGTGCCGTCGGGGGTGGAGTACATGTCGTCGGCGTACTGGTCGTGGCCCTGGCCGACCTGGTTGCGGACGGCCATGTAGTAGATCCACTTGATGGGGTCGGCGTTGATCTCCGCGATGCGCTGTGCCTTGTCGGGAACGACATTGATCTCCCCGACCTTGGCGAAGTCGCCGGTCGCCTTCAGGACGGTGGCGGTGCCGTCCCAGTTGTTGCCCACGAACAGCACGTCGCGCAGCGCTGCGGAGGAGTCCGCGGTGGCGGCGGTCGCGGGTGCGGTGACGGTCAGGACGAGGGCGGCGGCTACGGAGCAGAAGTGCCTGGATCTGAAGGCAGGCATGAGTGCTCTCTCCTCTGTGGACGGGATGTGACGAGGGCATGCCAAAGAAACGGGACTGAATCTGAAAACAAGCTCGTTCAGATTCCTACTTACTGGAAAGTAAGGAAGAGGTGCCCTTCTCCACAAGACTGCGTACACGACAAAATTGGCGGAGCGGGCGACATGGGAGGCTCAGTGGCGGGAAGGCTCAAGGCGCCGACCGGGCGGTACGGCGGCAAGACCGCCGCGGAACGGCAGGCCGAGCGGCACCGGAGGTTCCTCGACGCCGGGCTCGAACTCTTCGGCGGCGACCCCGGCTACCGCGCGACCACGGTCGCGGCACTGAGCGAGGCCGCGGGCCTGTCCACCCGGCAGTTCTACGAGGAGTTCCGCACCCTTGAGGACGTGCTGGCCGCGCTGCACCTCCAGGTCAACGACTGGGCCGAGGAGGCCGTCCTGACCGCGTTCGCCGAGGCGCAGGGTCTCCCGCTGGCCGAGCGCGTCACCGCGATCTTCCGGGCCTACGCCGGGAACGTGACCGGCGATCCACGCCGGATCAGGATCACCTTCGTCGAGATCATCGGTGTGAGCCCACGCCTGGAGGAACAGCGCCTGGCCCGCCGCTCCCGCTGGGTGGACCTCATCTGCGCCGAGGCGGACGCGGCCGCCGCCCGGGGAGAGGCGGCCCCCCGCGACTACCGCATCGCCGCGACGGCCTTCATCGGCAGCGTCAACGGACTGCTCCACGACTGGAGCGCCGGCTGGGTGAACGCGACGCTCGACGACGTGGTGGACGAACTGGTCCAGCAGCTGCTGGCGATCCTGCGTCCGCCGGGGTGGGCGACGGCACGCTCGTGATCGCGAGCGCTCATGGCCTCTGACCCCCTGGGACGGGAGCCCCGGAGCGGCCGGGACCTGTGACGACGTCCGCCACGGATCGGCCGACGACACCCCCATGTCCTCCGCCGCTGCCCTTCTGACCACTCCGAGTCACCCCTCGAACGGCCCAGTGATACTGCGCCGGAGGAGGCGAGGGTGCGTGGGCGATGTGACCGTGGTGGAAGGCATGGGCGTGCACGCGGATGACGAGGAGGCGCGATGCCGGAGGGTTCGGTCGAGGGCGGCATGGCGTCCGTTGCCACGAGGGACGGGCCGGACCTGCCGGCGCGGCCCCGGAACGTCTTCGAGCAGTTGAGCGCCGTCGCCGACGCCGTCCTGTATGAGGGATACCTGCTCTATCCCTACCGTCGGTCGTCCGCCAAGAACCGCGTCCGCTGGCAGTTCGGGGTGCTTTTCCCCCGGGCCTGGGTGGAGCAGGACGGCCCGGTCGTACCAGGAGTCTCCGGCTCCGCCGACTCCTGGTACCAGCAGACCGAGTGCCTGCTGAGGGTCCGAGAGCCCGGCGCGACACTGCGGGTGCGGCTCCGATACCTGCAACTGCAGCGCAAGCAGGTGGAGGAGACCGGCGAGAACGGCGGCCGGCGCTCCGTCGAGTCACTGCGCACCGATGACGGCACGGTGCATCTGACCTTCGACGAGGCAGTGCCGTGCGAAACGGACATTGCGGTCCCACTGGAGGACCTCCTTCAGGACGAACGCACTGTCTTCGCGGGGGCGGTGGCCGACACGGACATCGAGCCGCTGCCCTCAGGCGCCGGGCGCGTGGTGCGCCGTCGCGAGGAGGTACGCGCGAACGTCACCCTCGGCGCCGAGAGATTGGGGCAGAACCTCTGCCGTCTCCGCGTACGCACCACGAACACGGGACCTGAGCCGGACTCGCGGGCCCCCCGCGAGGAAGCGCTGCGTGGCGCGCTCATCGCCGCCCACACCCTCATCGGCGGTGACGGCGTCGAGTTCGTCTCGCTGATCGATCCGCCCGAGGAGTTGCGCGCACATGCGGGCGCCTGCCGGAACGCATTCACGTTCCCGGTACTGGGTGGTGAACCCTGCACCTCCGGCGTCGGCGCCACGGGACACGTCCTGCTCTCCTCGCCGATCATCCTCCCCGACCATCCGCAGGTGGCCCCGGAGAGCCCGGGTGATCTGCACGACGCCGCCGAGATCGACGAGATCCTCACGCTGCGCACGATGCTGCTGACGGACGAGGAGAAGCGCGAGGCGCGGGCCACCGACCCACGGGCCGCCGCGATCCTCGACCGGGTCGACACCATGCCCCCGGAGGTCTTCGCGCGGCTGCACGGCGCCGTCCGCTCCCTCGCACCGGCCACCCCGCGGCCCCCGCTCATCGAACGCCCCACCTGGTGGCGGGAAGGTGCCGACGACGGCCTCTCCCCGTCCACCGACACGGTGCTCGTCGACGGCGTGCCCCTCGGCGGCGGCAGCCGGGTACGGCTCCGCCCCCGGGGACGGGGCGCCGACGCCCAGGACATGTTCCTGGCCGGGCGGACCGCCGAGGTGGCCGCCGTCCTCCACGACGTGGACGGCAGTGTGCACCTCGCCGTCACGCTCGACGACGACCCCGCGGCCGAACTGCACAGCTGGTACGGCCGCTTCCACTACTTCCGGCCCGACGAACTCGAACCACTCCAGCCGACCGACTCCGACACCCCCCGCAGCGGAGGCCGTTGACATGACAACGCACAGCAGTACCACCGAGGTCAGCGGCGAACCCGGCCGCGACGAGGAACGGCAGGGCTTCGACGAGATCCACATCCTCTGGATCTCCGAAGGCATGAGCTGCGACGGCGACACCGTCTCCCTGACGGCCGCCGACCAGCCCTCCATCGAGGACCTGGTCCTCGGCCTGATCCCCGGTCTGCCGAAGGTGAACCTGGTCAACAAGGTGCTCTCCCCGAGCCTGGGCGGCGAGGACTTCCTCGCCCCCTACCGGGCGGCGGTACGCGGCGAGCTGGCCCCGTTCATCCTCGTCATCGAGGGCTCGATCCCCAACCAGAACATCATCGAGGGCGACGGCTACTGGACGTCCTTCGGCAACGACCCGGAGACGGGCGAACCGCAGACCCTCAACTGGTGGATCGACCAGCTGGCCCCCAAGGCCTGGGCGGTGGTGGCCGCGGGCACCTGCGCCACC
Organism: Streptomyces guryensis; assembly: GCF_021261325.1. Classification (GTDB taxonomy): domain Bacteria; phylum Actinomycetota; class Actinomycetes; order Streptomycetales; family Streptomycetaceae; genus Streptomyces; species Streptomyces guryensis. The sequence continues at coordinate 212,282 of NZ_JAJSBI010000005.1, forward strand.
TTCGGCGGCATCCACGCGATGGCCGGAAACCCGACCGGCTGCATGGGCCTGGCGGACTACCTGGGCTGGGACTTCAGGTCCCAGGGCGCCCTGCCCGTGGTGAACGTCCCCGGCTGCCCGATCCAGCCCGAGAACTTCATGGAGACCCTGATCTGGGTTCTCTACCATGCGGCCGGATCCGCACCGCCGCCCCCGCTGGACCACATGCTGCGCCCGCAGTGGCTGTTCGGAAAGACGGTCCACGAGGGCTGCGACCGCGGCTCGTACTACGAGCAGGGCACCTTCGCCAAGGACTACAACTCACCCAAGTGCCTGGTGAAGACGGGGTGTTGGGGTCCGGTGGTCAACTGCAACGTGCCCAAGCGCGGCTGGATGGCCGGTATCGGCGGCTGCCCGAACGTCGGCGGCATCTGCATCGGCTGCACGATGCCCGGCTTCCCCGACGCGTTCATGCCGTTCATGGACGAGCCGCCCGGCGGGACGCTGTCGTCGATGATCGTCAAGCCCTACGGGGCCGTCATCCGCCGGCTGCGCGGCTTCACGAACGAGCTGGTCAACCACGAACCCAGGTGGCGCCACAACAAGCGGAAGCTGACCAGCGGTTACGACCCGCACTGGCGGCCCTGACACCGCGCGAGCCACACCCGACACGGACGGACCCACGGAACACCGACAGCGAGGGGCAGTAACAGCAATGACCACAACCGAGGCCCGGCCCACGGGACGCAAGCCGCCGCAGATCGTGGACATGTCCTGGGACCCGATCACCAGGATCATCGGAAACCTGGGGATCTACACGAAGATCGACTTCGCCAACCGGGAAGTCGTGGAGTGCCACAGCACTTCGTCGCTGTTCCGTGGCTACTCCGTGTTCATGAAGGGCAAGGACCCCCGGGACGCGGGCTTCATCACCTCCCGCATCTGCGGCATCTGCGGCGACAACCACACCACCTGCTCCGACTACGCCCAGCAGATGGCCTACGGGGTCAAGCCGCCGCGGCTCGCCGAGCACATCGTCAACCTCGGCGAGGCGGCCGAGTACATGTTCGACCACACGATCTTCCAGGACAACCTGGTGTTCGTGGACTTCTGCGAGGCCATGGTCAAGGCCACCAACCCCGGTGTGCTGGCCCGCGCCGAACGCAGCGACGCCCCCCGCGGGGACATCCACGGCTACCGGACGATCGCCGACATCATGAAGGCCTTCAACCCCTTCGAGGGCGAGGTCTACAAGGAGGCCCTGAAGGTCAGCCGGGTCACCCGTGAGATGTTCTGCCTGATGGAGGGGCGGCACGTCCACCCGTCCACGCTGTACCCCGGCGGCGTGGGCACGCTGCCGCAGCCGACGGTCTTCACCGACTACCTCAGCCGGCTCATGCGGGTCATCGACTTCGTCAAGAAGGCCGTCGCCATGAACGACGACGTCTTCGACTTCTTCTACGAGGCACTGCCCGGCTACGAGGAGGTCGGCCGGCGCCGCATTCTGCTGGGCTGCTGGGGAGCGTGGCAGAACCCGGACGTCGTCGACTACCGCTACGAGAACATGAACCGGTGGGGCAAGGCGATGTACGTCACCCCGGGCATCGTGGTCGACGGCGAACTGGTCACCAACAACCTCGTCGACATCAACCTCGGCCTGCGGATCATGCTCGGCAGCTCCTACTACGAGGACTGGGTCAACGAGCAGCCCTTCGTCACCCATGACCCGCTCGGCAATCCGGTCGACATGCGCCACCCGTGGAACCAGACCACCGTCCCGGTGCCGCAGAAGCGCGATTTCGACGACAAGTACAGCTGGGTGATGAGCCCGCGCTGGCACGACTCGCGGACCGGGGACCACCTCGCCCTGGACACCGGCGGCGGCCCGCTCGCCCGGCTGTGGTCGACCGCGCTCAGCGGACTGGTCGACACCCCGTACATCAAGTCCACCGGCCACAGTGTGCGCATCTCGCTGCCCAAGGGCGAATCGCTGCCGGAGACGACCCTGGAGTGGCGCATCCCGAAGTGGAGCAACACCATCGAACGGGACCGCGCCCGTCCGTACTTCGTCGCCTACGCCGCCGCCATGGCCCTGCAGTTCCTGGAGGAGGCGATGGGGCTGGTGCGGGACGGCGACACCAAGGTGTTCGAGAACTTCGAGGTGCCGGACGAGGCGATCGGCTGCGGCTTCCACGAGGCGGTGCGGGGCGTCCTCTCCCACCACCTGGTGATCAAGGACAAGAAGATCGCCAACTACCACCCGTACCCGCCCACTCCGTGGAACGCCAGCCCCCGCGACAAGTTCGGTACCCCCGGCCCCTACGAGGACGCGGTCCAGGGGCAGCCGATCTTCGAGGAGAACGGGCCGGACGACTTCAAGGGCGTCGACATCATGCGCACCGTCCGCAGCTTCGACCCCTGTCTGCCGTGCGGTGTCCACATGTACGTCGGCAAGGGCAAGACGCTGACCACCCTGCACTCGCCGACCTACGGGGCGAACCATGGCTGAGGCCGAGCACCTGGCCGAGCGGCTCGCGGACCCGGCCGTCGAGGCCAGGCTGACCCGGCTCGACCAGCTGCTGGAGGAACTCCAGTCCGCGCCCGGGCCCGCCACCCGCTCCGCGGTCGAGACGGGACGGCTGCTGACCGAGGTCTACGGCGAGGCGCTCGCCCGGGTCATGGACCACGCGGACGCGCACCTGGCCGAACGCCTGGCCGACGACGAGCTGCTGGGGCATCTGCTGGTGCTGCACGAGATCCACCCGGAGCCCGTCGAGCGCCGAGCCGCCCGCGCGGTCGAGCGGCTGCGGCCCGCCGTCCAGGAGCGCGGCGGCGACGTGGAGTGGGCCGGCGTGGACGGAGAGGTGGGCCGCGTGCGGCTGACGGCGGGCGGCGGCTGTGGCTCAGGATGCGGCGGCGGGACCGGCGACGTCACCGCCGCGGTGCGGGAGGCGGTGCTCGCCGTGGCCCCGGAACTGACGGAGGTGGAGCCGGTGCAGACCACGGCTCCGGCTTTCGTACCGCTGGCCACGCTCACCCACCGAGGCACACCGTGACCACGGAGGGAGCGCTCGCACGCCTCATCCGCTCCGCCGAACCCACGCCGACGGCCGAGACGGAGCGGTGCGACCTGTGCGCCGCTCCGGTTCCCGACGACCACCGGCATCTCTACGACACGGCGGCCGAGGAGGTGCGCTGCGCCTGCGGCCCCTGCTCGGTGCTGTTCGCCGACGGCGGCGCGGGCGACGGGCACTACCGGCTCGTCCCCCGCAGGCGGATCCGGCTCCCTCGGGTGGACACTGAGGTTCTGGGCGTGCCCGTCGGCCTGGTCTTCTTCGTGCCCCGGGCGGACGGCACGGTCACCGCCGAGGGCCCGAGCCCGGCCGGGGCCATGCGGTGGGAGATCGACGCGGGGGCCTGGCGGCGGCTGACCGTGGAGTGTCCGCAGCTGGCCTCCGTGCAACCCGACGTGGAGGCACTGCTCGTGAACACCGTCCACGGCCTCGACCACCACTGGATCGTGCCGGTCGACGACTGCTACCGGATGATCGCCGTCGTACGCCGGGAATGGCGCGGCCTGTCCGGCGGCGGCCGGATCTGGCCCGCCGTCGAGCGGTTCTTCGACGACCTCACCGAGCGGCCATGACCACGACTCCGCGGCGCGGAGACGAGGAAGGAGAACACCTCATGGGCAACATCAGAGTCGGCCGAGCCCAGGCCAAGCCCGACTCGACCGGGCACGTGTCCGGCATGCATCAGGGCAACCGAGGGCCGTACGGCCACCAGACCGGGCATCACGAGGACGGCACCGCCGACGCGCGCCGCTCCACCGGGATCCATTGGAAGCGGCACGACGCTCTGCTGGAGGTCATGCCCAACATCCCGCCGGGATGAGAGACAGCAGGGAGCCGGAATGAACGTCCAACGAGCAGACCGCGCACAGAGCGGGACGACGGGGCGGCAGTTGCTGATGGCCGAGGCCGTTGTGGCCGGTGCCGTGGCCCTGGCGCTGTTCGTCCGGGAGCTGCCGAGCCTGAGGCGCGAGTTGCGTATCTACCGAATGGCGGGTGGCTTGCGCGCAGGCCACCGCTACCCGTGAGCCGACCGTGCACGAGTTGTCGATCGCGACCGCGATCATCGACCGGGCCGACGAGCTCGCCCGGGCGGACGGGACGGACACCGTCTCGGCGGTGACCGTCCGGGTCGGCGAGCTGGCCGGGGTCGTACCCGACGCGCTGAGCTTCGCGTTCGAGGTGGCCCGGGAGGGCACCGCCCTGGCCGCGGCCCGGCTCGTGGTGGAGCCGGTCCCGGCGCAGGCCTACTGCGGCGCGTGCGCCCAGGAGTTCCCGGTGGGCATGCCCCCGTTCTTCTGGTGCCCGCACTGCGATCAGCCCTCCACCGACCTGCGCAGCGGCCGGGAACTGGAGATCACCGAAATCCAGTGACATGCACGGGGCCCCGCCGGAGCTCGATGCTCCGGCGGGGCCCCGTGCGTCCGGGTCAGCAGATCCGCGGCAGCTGCTCACCCAGCGGCAGGTCCACCACCCGGGTACCGCCGAGGCCGGTCGAGACCACGACCATGCCGGGGTGCTCGGCGACACACTCGCCGATCAGCGTGGCTCCGGCGCCCTGCGGGTGAGCGCGCATCGCCGCGAGGACCTCCTCCGCCGCGGACGGGGGCACGAAGGCGACGAGCCGGCCCTCGTTGGCGACGTAGAGCGGATCGAGGCCCAGGAAGCCGCAGGCGTTGGCGACGGCGTCCGGTACGGGGATGGCCCGCTCCTGGAGGCGGACACCGGTCCCGGAGGCGCGGGCGATCTCGTTGAGGGACGCGGCCAGACCGCCACGGGTGGGGTCGCGCAGGACGTGGATGTCGGGCGTGACCTTCAGCATGGCCGCCACCAGGCCGGCGAGCGGCGCGGTGTCGCTGGCGAGCTCGACGCCGAACTCCAGTCCCTCCCGGACGCTCATGATCGCCACTCCGTGGAGACCGATCGGACCGCTGACGATGACGGCGTCACCGGGCCGCGCACGCTGGGGACGGACGTCCACCCCGTCGGGGACGAGCCCCACACCGGCGGTGGTGACGTACACACCGTCGCCGTGCCCGGACTCCACCACCTTGGTGTCACCCGTGGCCACGACGACCCCTGCCGTCTCGGCCGCCGCGCCCATGGCGCGCGCGATCCGCTCGACCACGGTCAGCTCCACGCCCTCCTCCAGCACGAAGGCGGCGGACAGGTAGGCGGGCCTGGCACCGCTCATCGCGAGATCGTTGACGGTGCCGTTGACCGCGAGGTCGCCGAGGCTCCCGCCGGGGAAGAACAGCGGCCTGACCACATAGGAGTCGGTGGAGAACGCCAGCCGAGCGCCGCCCAGTTCGAGGACGGCGGAGTCGGCGAGCGCGGAGAGGATGGGGTTGCCGTAGGCGGGGGCGAAGACCTGCTCCATCAGCTCGGCGGACAGGGCACCGCCTCCGCCGTGCCCCATGACCACCACGGGCTGGTCGCGAAGGGGCGCGGGGCAGGTCCAGTTGGCGGGGTCGACGGTTTCGGCGAGTTCAGGCAACGGGGTTCATCTCCTCGCGCGCAGCCTGCGGCGTCGCGGCGTTCATCCGGCGGTACAGGTAGTAGGCCGCGCAGGCACCCTCGCTGGAGACCATGGTGGCGCCGAGCGGGGTGCGCGGGGTGCAGGTGGTGCCGAACGCGGCGCACTCGGTGGGCTTGATCAGCCCCTGGAGCACCTCGCCGGCGCGGCACTCGGCGGGCTCCTCGGTGCGGATCCCGGTGACATCGAAGCGGTGCTCCGCGTCGTACGCGCGGAACGCCTCGGTCAGCCGCCAGCCGCTGAGGGGGATGCGTCCGATGCCCCGCCAGTTGCGGTCGGTGACCTCGAAGACCTCCTCGATCATGCGTACGGCGGCCGGGTTGCCGTCCGCGCGCACGGCACGTGCGTAGGCGTTCTCCACCCGGTGCTCACCGCGCTCCAGTTGGCGCACCGCCCGGCGGATGCCCTCCAGGATGTCCAGCGGCTCGAAACCGGTCACCACGAGCGGCACCCGGAACCGCTCGGCAAGCTCGGGGTACTCGCCCGTGCCCATCACGCTGCACACGTGCCCGGCGGCCAGGAAGCCCTGCACCCGGCACTCAGGGGCCGTCATGATGGCCTCGACGGCCGGTGGTACCCGTACGTGCGACACCAGCAGGCTGAAATTGGTCAGCCCCAGGCGGCGCGCCTGGTGCACCGCCATCGCGTTGGCGGGGGCCGTGGTCTCGAAGCCGATGGCGAAGAAGACCACCTCCCGGTCCGGGTTGCGGCGGGCCAGCTCCAGCGCGTCGAGCGGGGAGTACACCACGCGGACGTCGCCGCCCTCGCCCTTGACCCGGAACAGGTCCCGGTCCGTTCCCGGCACCCGGAGCATGTCGCCGAAGGAACAGAAGATCACCCCGGGACGCGCGGCGATCTCCAGCGCCTTGTCGATGACCTCCAGCGGGGTCACGCACACGGGGCAGCCGGGCCCGTGGATCAACTCCACCTGCTCCGGCAGCAGTTGGTCGATGCCGTGCCGGATGATGGAGTGCGTCTGCCCGCCGCACACCTCCATCAGGGCCCACGGCCGGGTGGCGGTGGCACGGATCTCGTCCAGCAGCCGCCGGGCCAGCTCGGGATCGTTGAACTCGTCGATGTACTTCACCGGGCCTCGCTCTCTCGGGATTCCTCGGTCACGGCGGCGACTCCCGCGTCCCGCGAGGCCTGCTCCCAGGCGTCGCCGAACTCCTCCTCCAGCAGCCCCAGTTCCTCGAAGAGCTGGAGGGAGGCCAGAGCCGACTCCTCGTCCAGACGCTGGAGCGCGAACCCGACGTGGACGATGACGTACTCACCCACCCGCACGTCCGACACGTACTCCAGACACGCCTGCTTCTGCACACCGCCGAAGTCGATCAGCCCGGTGAGCGGGTCGGCACTGTCGTCGATGGACACGACCTTGCCGGGCACTGCCAAACACATGGGTCACTCCTCTTGTCGTTGGTGCGCCGCGACCACGAGTTGTCCAAGGGCCAAACCGCCGTCGTTCGGGGGGACTTCACCGTGCCGCAGCACCGCGAAGCCGTTCTCGGCCAGCAGCCGCGTGCACTCCTCCTCCAGCAGCGCGTTGGCGAAGACCCCGCCGCTGAGGGCGACCGTGGCCAGGCCGGTGTCCCGGCGCGCCTGCCGGGAGATCTCCAGCACGGCCCGGGCGACAGCGCGGTGGAAGCGCGCGGCGAGCACGGGGACCGGCGTGCCGCGCCTCAGGTCGGCGACCAGTGCGCTGAGCACCGGTGCCGGGTCGAAGGTGCCTGAGGCGATGCCGAAGGCGTACGCCGAGGTGTCGGCGCCCCGGGCCGAAGCGGCCGCGGCCTCCAGCTCCAGGGCGGCCTGGGCCTCGTATCCCGCGCGATGGCACACGCCCACCAGGGAGGACACCGCGTCGAAGAGCCGGCCCATGCTGGAAGTCGCCACGCAGACCACCTGGCGCGTCAACTGCTGTTCCAGGACTGTCAGTTCGGCGGGCGAGCAGGCGGCGACGCAGGGCAGGTCCTTGTCCCAGGGGAGACCTGCGGCCCACAGCCGGGCCAGAGCCAGCCGGCACGGGTTGGCGACCCCCGCGTCTCCGCCGGGCAGCGGGGCGGGGGAGAGGTGGGCGAAACGCCGGTGGCCCGTGTAGTCGGCGAGCAGGACCTCGCCGCCCCAGACGGTGCCGTCGTCGCCGTAGCCGGTGCCGTCGAAGGCGACACCGATCACGGGCGTGGTGCCGTCGAGGCCGTGCCCGGCCATCGCCGAGGCGATGTGCGCGTGGTGGTGCTGAACGAACACGGGTGTGCGCGCGGCCAGTTGGGCGGCCCGGCGGCGGGCCCAGCGGGCCGAGTGGTAGCCGGGATGCCGGTCGGCGGCGACCACTTCGGGCGTGACGCCGCTCAGCCGCCGGATGTGCCCCTCCGCCCGCTGGGCGGCCTCCAGAGTGGCGAGATCGCCCATGTCGCCGATGTGCGGGCCGAGCCAGGCATGGTCCCCCTCGCCCACGCACAGCGCGTTCTTGAGGTCGCCGCCCACCGCGAGCGCGGGTCGCACGACGACCGGCAGCCGCAGTGGGCGGGGCACATACCCCCGGGACCGGCGCAGCACCTGCTCGGTGCCGTCGGCCCGCACCCGCAGCAGCGAGTCGTCGCACGGTGAGGAGATGGTCCGGTCGTGGGTGAGCCAGGCGTCGGCCAGCCCGTCGAGCCGGGTCAGCGCCTCCTCGTCGTCCGTGACGATCGGTTCCCCGGACCGGTTGCCGCTCGTCATGACCAGCACGCGAGGGCCCGGCGGATCGCCGGGCAGCCCCAACAGCAGGGCGTGCACGGGGGTGTAGGGCAGCATCACGCCGAGCTGCGGGCTGCCCGGGCACACGCCGGGAGCCAGACGGACGCCTTCGGCCGGCGTCCGCGGGCCCAGCAGGACGATGGGGCGGCGGGGGCTGGTGAGCGCCGTGCGCTCGGCCGCGGAGACCTGGGCGATCAGGTGCACGGTGTCGAGATCCGCGCACATCACCGCGAACGGCTTGCCACCGCGCTCCTTCCGGCTGCGCAGTGTGTCGACGGCTCGTGTGTCGGTGGCGTCGCAGGCCAGGTGATAGCCGCCGAGGCCCTTGACCGCGAGGACCCGTCCGGCCGCGAGCAGGGCCCGCGCCGCCGCCAGGGCGTCGCCGTCCCGCGCAGGACGGAGCCCGCTGCCGGCCGCGGGCACCAGGCGCAGCCGGGGACCGCAGTCCGGGCAGGCCACGGGCTGGGCGTGAAAGCGGCGGTCGGCGGGGTCGCCGTACTCCCGGGCGCACGCGGGGCACATCGGGAAGCCGGTCATCGTGGTCAGGGCCCGGTCGTACGGCATCCCCGTGGCGATGGTGAAGCGGGGGCCGCAGTGGGTGCAGGTGACGAACGGGTGCCGGTGGCGGCGGTCAGCCGGATCGGCCAGCTCCCGCAGACAGTCCTCGCAGGTCGCCGTGTCGGGCGGGAGCTGGGTGCGGCCCGCGGACCGCTCGGTGGCACGGATGGTGAAGGGGGCGTCGGCACCGGTGGCGGTCAGGTCCTCGACGCCCACGCCGGTGACGGCGGCCAACGGCGGAGGCTCCGCGGCCAGCCGCTCGCAGAAACGGTCGACACCGTCCGGCGGGCCCTCCACCTCGATGAGCACGCCGCTCGCGGTGTTGCTCACGAATCCGGCCAGGCCGAGATCGGTGGCCAGGCGGTGCACGAAGGGGCGGAAGCCCACGCCCTGCACCGTGCCGCGCACCACGACGCGGCGGCGTACCGCCTGCGCGGCCGGAGCGGTCACGAGACGCGGCCGGCCGCGAGTCCCGGGGCCTGCGGCGCGTGCTCGTGGCGGTGGGGGTGCGGAGCGAGGGGAGGCCGGTGCACGGGGCCCCCGTCCCGTGCGGCGAGCACCCGCTCCAGCACGGTGGCGACACCGCCGCCGTCACGGGCGCAGGACCGTACGACCTCCACCCCGGGGTTGACCCGCTGCACATGCGCGGTGAAGGCGGCCTCGTCGAAACCGGCGGGCTCGGCCAGGTCGGTCTTGGTGAGCACCACCAGGTGGGCGGAGCCGAAGGCCGTGGGGTACTTCAGGGGCTTGTCCTCGCCCTCCGTGACCGCCATGAGCACGATCCGCAGACTCTCGCCGAGGTCGTAGGCCGCCGGGCAGACGAGGTTGCCGACGTTCTCCACGAACAGCACCGCGGTCTCCGCGGGCAGCCAGCCCTGCACATGGCCGGTGAGCTGCCGGGCCTCCAGATGGCACAGCCCGTCGGTCAGCAGCTGTTTGACCGGCGCCCCCGACCGGGCCAGCCGGTGGGCGTCGTTCTCGGTCGCCAGGTCGGCGGTGAGCGCGGCCACCGGGATGCACCGCTCCACCGCCAGGGCCAGCACCCGCCCGAGCAGTTCCGTCTTGCCGCTGCCCGGGCTGGACAGCAGGTTGACGACGGTGACCCGGCGCCGGGCCAGTTCGTCGCGCAGGCCCGCGGCCAGGCCGTCGTTCTTCGCCAGGACGGCCTGGGTGACGTCGTCCATGGACTCGCACATGGGCGCTGCTCCTCGCGGTCGATCGGGGACGGGGTGCGTCACCGATCTTCGACGCCGCCGGCCACCGGGAGCGGGACCTCGGCCGAGGACGAGTCCGTGGATTCGTCCGGGCGGCTCAACGAAGGCGTGGCCGTGGGGTCGGCGAGCAGCACCGGGACCAGGGTGTGCAGGGCGGCGACGGCCCTGTCGACCGCATCGCGAACCGGTGCGCTGAGGCCCGGGGTGATGTCCTCGTCGCCACGGGGCCGGACCTCGGGCTCGCAGGCGAGGAGGAGGACCCGTGGCAGCGGCTCGTCGCCCAGGTGGGCGGCCAGGGCCAGCACCTTGGCCGGATCCATGCCATGTGCCTCGGGCGGGGCGGCGCCCGTGGTGCCGTCGGGGGGTTCCGGCTCGATCAGCGACAGGGTGCCCGGCCGGTGTCCCCGCGCGGCCGCGTCGACCAGGACCGCCGTGTCGTAGCCGTCCAGCAGTTCGTAGGCGAGATCCATGCCGCGGATGCCGAAGTCCCGCACACGGACCTCGGGAGGCAGGGGCCGCCGGTCCAGGGCTTGGATCACCTCGGGCCCGAAGGCGTCGTCCGCGAGGAAGATGTTGCCGACGCCCGCCACCAGCAGACGGGTACCGGACCGCGTCACCGCAGACCCCCGTCGACCTGGTCGCCGGCCGGGGCCAGGGGCCGGGCACCGCCGCTCGGGAGCTTGCGGACGAAGGCCGAGCGCAGGGCGTGGTACGGGGCGTGCGGATCGAAGAAGATGGCGCGCATACGGGCGAGTTCGTCCCGCCGGTACTCCGAGAGCGGCTGCTGTTCCTCGTCCGCCCGGCGTGCCGCGGCCTTCGCGGCGATCTGCCGCGCGAGGTCCGGGTCACGGGCGACTTCGGCTGCCAAGCGCTCGATCTCGGCGGTGAACTCCTGTGCGGAGACCTCCACCAGACGGTCCACCAGGCCGATCCGTGCGGCGGTCGCGGCGCTCACCGGCAGCGCCTCGGTCGTCAGCCGCCGGGCCGTCTCGGTACCGACGCGGCGCGGCAGCGTGTACGTCCAGAACTCCGACCCGTACAGACCCATCCGCCGGTAGTGCGGGTTGAGGACCGTGCCCGCACGGCACCACACCTGGTCGGCGGCGAGGGCGAGCATGACGCCGCCGGCCGCGGCGTTGCCGCCGAGCGCCGCCACCACCATCCGGTCGGTGGTGCGCAGCACCGCCTCGACCAGGTCGTCCATGGCGTTGAGGTTGGACCAGGACTCGCCCGCGGGGTCGGCGGCCGCCTCGATGACGTTGAGGTGGATGCCGTTGGAGAAGAAGTCGCGGGAGCCGCCGAGCACCAGCAGCGAGGTGGGGCGGGTGAGCGCGTAACGGTAGGCGGCGAGCAGTCTGCGGCAGTGGTTGGTGCTCATCGCCCCGCCGGGGAAGGAGAAGGTCAGAAATCCGATGTCGCCGTGCTGCCGGTAGCGGATGTCGGTCCAGGTGTTCCGCTCGGCGGGCAGGTCGAGCGGTGCCCCGGCTTCCGGCAGGAACGGAACGGGGAAAGAGGCGAGCACGGACGCCGCCGGACGGCGGAACGGCGCGGGGTCGCCGGAGTTCTTGCGGGGCCGCAGCTCGGGAATCCATACGGCCCCGTCCCGAGTGGCCCGGCAGACCGCCCCGGCGCGCGTCGCGAGCAGTTCCCCGGGGCGTCCGCGCAGCCGGTCCTCGGGATGCCCGCCGTGCAGGAACACCTCCCGGCCGCAGAGTTCGTCCAGGACGCCCGGCTGAGAGTCGGCCCCGCGGAGCTTGCGCAGGACCGTCCCGGTCGTGTCGTTCTCCCAGTCGATCCTTCGCCGCTCCCGGCGGAAGGGGTCGCGCCACACCACCCGGATCGCGGGATCGCTCTGGGCCTGCGGCTTGTACGAGCCGTCGGCGTACCGGCGTACCGCCTGCAGGACGGCGGCCGAGGCGGCGTCGGAGGCCTCGTTGCGATACAGGTCGCTCTTGCCGACAGGCGGCACCGGGAAGGGCTCGGTCGCCCACACGTCGCCCGCGTCCATGACCGCCTCGGCCTGGAGCACCGTCACCCCCCAGTGCGAGGCGCCCTCGGCGATCGCCCAGTCCAGGGAGGACGGCCCACGGTCGCCGGGCGGTCCCGGGTGCACGATGAGACAGGTGTGCTCCCGCCAGACGTCCTCCGGCAGCGCCGTCTTCAGCATCGGAGCGATGATCAGTTCCGGTCGGGTTTCGTGAACGGCGGTCCGGATCGCTTCGGTGCCGTGCGAGGCGAGCACGACGTCCACCCGGTGCCCTTCGTCCGACAGTTCCGCGTACACACGCTGGGAGAGGCTGTTGAACGCGCTGGCGACGAGCAAGATGTCCATGACGCGGAATGATCGTCGCAATGCGGAAGGTCGAGAAGGACCGCTGCGGCGTTTCGTTGTCGTGCGTCAGGTCTCTTCCTCCATCCGGATCGCATTGCGCAGGTTTTCGAACGCCTCGCTCTCGTTGCCCCGGTGCACTTCGAGCAGTGCGGCGGCGATCGCGTCGAGCTTGCGCTGGACCGCGTGCTCGGCACGCATCTCGGCGTTCTTCAGCAGCGCCAGGAGCAGCAGCGTCACCGCGGTCATGGACCCGCTCGCCAGCAGGAGCAGTTCGATTCCCAGGTGCGCCAGGTGGGAGGCCAGGAAGAAGGCGATGAGAATCAGACAGACCAGGAAGAAGAGCGGAGAGCTGGTGAAATTGGAGGCGTACTCGGCGAATTGATCGAACCGGCCGCGTCGCGGGCCACCCCGCTGAACGGGACTCTTGAAGGTCATGAGCGAGCCATACCCCGCCGTCCGCACGGACGGCGCCCGTGGCCGACCCGAGGACGCGGTTGCACTCGGGTGGGGCAACCCCGCGGGCCGGCCGTCTCGGCCCGTGCCCGGCGCCGGACCGCCGAGACCGGTCCTAGCCATGTCCTAGCCACCCCACCGATCCACCGCGGCCAGCACCGGAGCCACCCCGTCCTCCTCGCGGATGCGTGCCCCCAGCGTCTCGGCACGCCGTGCGAACACCGGGTCGCGGGTGGCCCGCATCAGCGCCGTGGCCAGCGTGTCGGGGGTGAGGCGGCGCAGCGGCAGGGTGCGTGGGGCGACGCCCAGGGCGACCAGGCGGGCGGACCAGAAGCCCTCGTCGAACTGGATCGGTACCGGGACGGCCGGCACCCCGGCGCGCAGACCCGCCGCCGTCGTGCCCGCGCCCGCATGGTGGACCACTGCGGCCACGCGGGGGAAGAGCGCGGAATGCGGGACCTCGTCGATGGTCAGCATGTCGTCGCCGCAGACCTCGAGGCCGGCCCAGCCGCGCTGGATCACTCCGCGCAGCCCGGCCCGGCGCAGGGCGCGCACGATACAGCTGCTGAGCCGTCCGGGTTCGGGCACGGTCGCGCTGCCCAGGCCCACGTACACGGGTGCCGGCCCCGCGTCGAGGAAGTCCCGCAGGGGAGAGGGGAGTTGGGGCTCTCCGTCGTACGGCCACCAGTACCCGGTCACGGACAGGCCCGGCCGCCAGTCGTCCGGCCGGGGCACCACCAGCGGGCTGAATCCGTGCAGCACCGGCCGCCCCTGTCGCTCCCGGGCCCGCCAGGCCGCGGCGGTACTCACCCGGGGCAGCCCCAGCCGATCCCGTACCGCGGGCAGCGCCCCGGCGAAGACCTGCTCCACGGCAAGGCTCACGCCGTGCCCGGCGATCCGGTTGCCCATGGCTCCCAGGGAGCGGACGCCCAGCATCGGCGGCCCGAACTCCCGTGTGGGGGCGAGGGGTTGGAGGGGAACGTCCAGGTACGGCAGGGACAGGCCCTCGGCGATGGTGTGCCCGAGGGGTCCCACCGAAGCGGACAGCAGCAGCAAGTCACTCGACCGGGCGGCCGCCACCAGATCGTCCGTCATCCGTCCGACCAGCGCCCGCGCCATGGCGACCACCCGTACCAGCTTCCCCACACCGGTGGCGCTGCGATGCAGCCCGCGCCCCCGCGAGGACTCCAGTTCCGCCCGTGGGTCCACCGGCAGCGGATGGAAACGGACCTTCGCCCCGGCCACGAGCGGCTCGAAACGGGCATGCGTCACCAGGGTGACCTCGTGCCCGGCACGGGAGAGCCCGTGCCCGAGTCCGGTGTACGGGGCGACGTCGCCCCGGGAGCCCGCCGTCATGATCGCTACGCGCACGACGGCCAGTATGGCCCCGCGGACGCCTTTGAGCGACAACGCCCTGTCGGAAGAAGCCACTTCACGCTGGTCACTTCCGTTGACTTGACGCTCTCCTTGGCTCTACTTTCGGCGCGCCCAACGCGTTCGGATCGCCGATCCTCGTTCGGTATATCGAATGAACGGAGCCGTATGTACCCCCCTTCGCGCTCACCCCACAGAGGTCTCGTACGCCGCTGCAGAGCCGCCGCCGTACGCTTCCTCGCCCTCGCCCTCACCGCGGCTGCCGCCCTCCTCTTCGCCGCGCCCGGCCCCGCGCAGGCGGCGACGACCCGTCAGACAGCGGTGCCCACCGCCCCCATGGGCTGGGCCTCCTGGAACAGTTTCGCCGCCAAGATCGACTACAACGTCATCAAGCAGCAGGTCGATGCCTTCGTCGCCGCGGGGCTTCCGGCCGCCGGATACAAGTACATCAACATCGACGAGGGCTGGTGGCAGGGCACCCGCGACAGCGGCGGCAACATCACCGTCGACACCAGTGAGTGGCCCGGCGGCATGAGCGCCATCGCCGACTACATCCACAGCAAGGGCCTCAAGGCCGGCATCTACACCGACGCCGGCAAGAACGGCTGCGGCTACTACTACCCGACCGGCCGCCCCGCCGCCCCGAACACCGGCAGCGAGGGCCACTACGACCAGGACATGCTCCAGTTCTCCAAGTGGGGCTTCGACTTCGTCAAGGTCGACTGGTGCGGCGGCGACGTCGAGGGGCTCGACGCGGCGACGGCGTACCAGTCGATCAGCGACGCGGTCGCCAAGGCGACGGCCACCACCGGCCGCCCGCTCACCCTCTCGATCTGCAACTGGGGCAAACAGAACCCCTGGAACTGGGCACCGGGCCAGGCCCCCATGTGGCGCACCAGCACGGACATCATCTACTACGGCAACTCGCCGTCGATGACCAACCTGCTCTCCAACTTCGACCAGGCCCTGCACCCCACGGCCCAGCACACCGGCTACTACAACGACCCGGACATGCTGATGGTCGGCATGGACGGCTTCACCGCCGCCCAGAACCGCACCCACATGAACCTGTGGGCCATCTCCGGCGCTCCGCTTCTCGCCGGCAACAACCTCGCCACGATGACCTCCGAGACCGCCTCGATCCTCAAGAATCCCGAGGTCGTCGCCGTCGACCAGGACCCGCGCGGCCTCCAGGGCGTGAAGGTCGCCGAGGACACGACCGGGCTGCAGGTGTACGGCAAGGTCCTCACCGGCAGCGGCAACCGTGCCGTCGTCCTCCTCAACCGCACCTCCGCCGCCCAGAACATCACCGTCCGCTGGTCCGACCTCGGCCTGACCAGCGCGTCCGCGACCGTGCGTGATGTGTGGGCGCGCGCCAACCTCGGCACCTTCGGCACCAGTTACACCACGAGTGTTCCGGCGGGCGGCTCGGTCATGCTGACGGTCACCGGAGGGACGGAGGCGTCCAGCAACACCTACACCGGTAGCTCCGGCTTCTCCGGCGTGGTGGCCGGGAGCACCGGCATCAAGGTCGTCGACGTCTCGTACACGAACAACACGTCCGCGACCCGCACCGGCACCCTCAGGGTCGACGGCCAGGGCGCCACCACGGTCGCCTTCCCGCCGACAGGCTCCAGCCCGGGCACGATCTCCGTCGAGGTCGGCCTGTCCAAGGGTTCCGCCAACTCGCTCACCTTCTCGGGAGCCCCGCCCCTCGACTCGATCACCGTCAGACCCCTGCCGGGGGCCAACGGCTCCCAGGTCGTGGGCAAGCAGTCCGGGCGCTGCCTGGACATCTACAACAACACGATCACCAACGGCACCCAGGCCGAGCTGTGGGACTGCAACGGCGGTCAGAACCAGGCCTGGACGTACACCTCCCGCAAGGAACTCGTGGTGTACGGCAACAAGTGCCTGGACGCCTACAACCAGGGCACGACCAACGGCACCAAGGTCGTCATCTGGGACTGCAACGGCCAGAACAACCAGAAGTGGAACGTCAACAGCGACGGCACCCTCACCAACGTCAACGCGGGCCTGTGCCTGGACGCCTACAACAACGGCACGGCGAACGGCACCTCCATGGTGCTGTGGTCCTGCGGGACGGGCGACAACCAGAAGTGGACGCTGAACTAGCGGTGCCTGCTCGGCCCGCCCGGTGAACCCCGGGCGGGCCTCGGGGTGCCGTGCGCCCTGATGGACCATGGTCAATCGAAGCAGTTGTGATTCCGGCGCACGAAATCGGCAAAACCGACGGCTCCTCGGCCGGTGAGATCGGCGACGGTCGAAGTGACCGTCTCGGCACCGCCGTCGCGGTAGGCGCGGGCAACCCCCATCAGGGCGTCAATGTGGAACTCCGGCATCCCGCGGCTCAGCATCGCCGCGCGCGCTTCGTCGTCCTGCAGGCCCACGTAGCGCACCGGCTTGCCAAGGACGTCGGAAAACTCTTCGGCGGCTTCCGCGTAGGTCAGTGCCTTCGGCCCGGTGAGGTCGTATACGCGGCCGTCGTGGCCATCAGTAGTGAGCACCCGCGCCGCGACACGGGCGACGTCGTCGATGTCGATGAAGCTGATGGGTGCGGTGATCAAGGGGAAACTGAACTCTCCGGCCTCGCGGATGGACGGCTGGCGCAGGAAGTTCTGCAGATAGAAATTTGGCCGCAGGATCGTCCAGGGCAAACCTGACGCAATCAGCGCTTGTTCGACGGGCTGATGCAGCCGGGCGATCGGTGAGAGTCGTTCGTCGGCCCGCCAGACCGACAGCTTGACCACCCGGACACGCACGGCCCGGGCGGCTTCCAGCAGGTTGAGTTCGTGCGTCGTCTGGTCGGGGCTGGTCGCGCCGAGAAGGAATACGGTCTCGATGCCATCGAGTGCAGGACAGATCGTGTCCGGCATGGCCAGATCGAGCGTCACTGCTCGACCACCCGCCTTGATCACCTGAGCCGTGGTGTGCGGATCACGGTAAGCGGCCCGCGCGGTCAGGCCGTCGGAATGAAGGCGAGTGAGAAGAGCCGTTCCGACATTCCCACTCGCGCCAGTCACCAGAATCATGGTCACATCTTCCAGGTGACAGCGGTGAGTATGCCAAGAACCAGGGCCGACCCCAGCAGGCAGAGCGCCAACAGCCGCTGACGCAGCAGGCGGTAGGCCTCCTCGTACTCGGCGCGCAGATCCTGGCTTCGCTCGGCCGTGCACTGCCACGAGGTGCGGGCGAGCCCGAGATACTCCGCCTCGAACCGGCGCTCCACCTCCGTCCGCTGCCCCTCTGTGAGCCAGCCGAGCGAGGCGGTGAAACGCAGCGCGGCCGCGTGGCCCTGGTCGCGGACGGACGCGAGGAGCAGATGTCCCTCGATCTCGTTGAGGAACGCCCTCGTGTCCACGGGGTGCTCGTCCATGGCCGTCACAGCGTTGTCAACTCCCTTTCCGGGGACGGGGATCCGCCATGGTGCAGGTCGAACGCGGGGGATTCGCTGCGGATCTGCGGGAGTGCGACGAAATTGTGCCGAGGGGGCGGACAGGAGGTCGCCCACTCCAGGGAGCGGCCGTAGCCCCAGGGGTCGTCGACCTCGACCTTCTCGCCGTACTGCGCGGTCTTCCAGACGTTGTAGAGGAACGGCAGGAACGACATTCCGAGGAGGAACGAGAAGATCGTCGACACCGTGTTGAGCGTCGTCAGGCCCTCCACCGCCAGATAGTCGGGAATCCGCCGCTGCATTCCGTTCACCCCCAGCCAGTGCTGCACCAGGAAGGTGCCGTGGAAGCCGACGAACAGCGTCCAGAAGGTGATCTTCCCCAGGCGCTCGTCGAGCATCCTGCCGGTGAACTTCGGCCACCAGAAGTGGAATCCGGAGAACATCGCGAAGACGACGGTGCCGAAGATGACGTAATGGAAGTGGGCGACGACGAAGTAGGTGTCGGAGGTCGGGAAGTCCAGCGGTGGCGAGGCGAGCATCACGCCGGTCAGACCGCCGAAGACGAACGTGATCAGGAAGCCCGTCGCCCAGAGCATCGGGGTCTCGAAGGACAGGGACCCCTTCCACATGGTTCCGATCCAGTTGAAGAACTTCACGCCGGTCGGTACGGCGATGAGGAACGTCATGAAGGAGAAGAACGGGAGGAGTACACCACCGGTGACGTACATGTGGTGGGCCCACACCGTCACGGACAGACCGGCGATGGCGATCGTCGCGCCGATCAGGCCCATGTAGCCGAACATCGGCTTGCGGGAGAAGACCGGGATGACCTCGGAGATGATGCCGAAGAACGGCAGCGCGATGATGTACACCTCCGGATGGCCGAAGAACCAGAAGAGGTGTTGCCACAGCAAGGCGCCGCCGTTGGCCGCGTCGAAGACATGCGCACCGAATTCACGGTCCGCCTCCAACGCGAACAGTGCCGCGGCCAACACCGGGAAGGCCAGGAGCACCAGGACACCGGTCAGCAGCACGTTCCAGGTGAAGATCGGCATGCGGAACATGGTCATGCCCGGCGCGCGCATGCAGATGATGGTGGTGATGAAGTTGACCGAGCCGAGGATCGTGCCGAAGCCGGAGAAGGCCAGACCCATGATCCACAGGTCGGCGCCGATGCCCGGCGAGTTGACCGCGCTGGACAGCGGGGAGTAGGCGAACCAGCCGAAGTCGGCCGCACCCTGGGGGGTGAGGAAGCCGCCCACCGCGATCGTCGAGCCGAACAGGTAGAGCCAGTAGGCGAACATGTTCAGCCGCGGGAACGCCACATCCGGGGCGCCGATCTGCAGCGGCATGATCCAGTTGGCGAAGCCGGCGAACAGCGGCGTAGCGAACATCAGCAGCATGATCGTGCCGTGCATCGTGAACGCCTGGTTGAACTGCTCGTTCGACATGATCTGCAGACCGGGCCGGGCGAGCTCGGCGCGCATCAGCAGCGCCATCACGCCGCCGATCAGGAAGAACGCGAACGACGTGACCAGATACAGCGTTCCGATCGTCTTGTGATCAGTGGTCGTCAGCCACTTGAGGTGCCTCATGCCCCGCCTGTGTCCGATCCGGGCCCGCCGGTCACACTCGGATGACGCGACGAGAATCACGGAAACGGGTGTGACGATCCGGATGGTGCCGGACACGACCGGAACATGAGCAACGACGAGATCTTCGCCGCTGCCTATCGCGAGCACTACTGGGCGGTCAGCCGCTATGTCGCGCGGCGACTGGGCGGGCGGGCCGGCGAGGTGGAGGAAGTGGTGGCGGAGGTGTTCACGGTCGCCTGGCGACGCCGGGCCGACCTGCCCGGGTCCCCGCTGCCCTGGCTGTACGGCGTGGCCCGCAACTGCCTGGCGAACGCGGTACGCGGCTACGGGCGGCGCCGCCGCCTGGTCGACCGGCTGGGCAACGACGAGACCGCGCACGGCCGGCAGATCGTGGCGAGCCCCGACGCGGAGAACCCGGGCGCCTGGGTGCACGACGCCCTGGCCCGACTGTCGGAGGCAGACCAGGAGGTGCTGCGCCTGACGGCGTGGGAGGAACTGGACATCGACGAGGTCGCCGTCGCCCTCGGCTGTGGCAGCCGGGCCGCATCGATGCGGCTGCACCGGGCCCGGCGCCGGCTGAGAGCCGAGATAGACCGGTCGGGTCCCCTGCGCCCCACCGCGTCCTCCGCCGACGCGACCCCCTCGAAGGAACACGGCCATGGCTGACGAACTCGAACTCCTGCGCAGCGCCAACCCGGTGCCGGTCGACGGCCCCCACTACGGCGACGGCCCCCTCGACCACGGTGCCGAACGGCGGCTCGACCGGCTGCTGCACGAACGCCCCTCCGGACGCCACCGCACCCGGCTCGTGTGGAGCCTGGCCGCCACCGCAGTCGTCGCCGCGACCGCGCTGACGCTGCTGCTCAGCGGGCCCGGCACCACCCCCGCGGTCGCCGCGCCCCGCCCGCTGGTCGTCCAGGCCGACTCCACCCCCGTACCCCTTCGGGCACTGGCCGACCGCGCACGGCGGGAGGCCACGGCCGAGGACGCGC
This sequence comes from Streptomyces guryensis, assembly GCF_021261325.1. Taxonomy (GTDB): domain Bacteria; phylum Actinomycetota; class Actinomycetes; order Streptomycetales; family Streptomycetaceae; genus Streptomyces; species Streptomyces guryensis. Next base: position 232,537 of record NZ_JAJSBI010000005.1, read on the forward strand.
CGAAACTGCGCAAGGGCACGCATGTGCAGTCCTGGAGCATGGGCATGAGCGACGACAAGCCCCCCGTGACCCTCCCGGAGGAGCGCGTCGTGCGCTGGAAGGCCGACGGCAGCCACACGGAACTCGTGGTGGCGACCGATCCGCGGCACCCGGGCCGGCCGGTCCTCCGCGACGACGGGGGCGATCCGCACCTGGTCGAGGACGGCCATGTCATCAGCAGGCAGAGCTATCCGCCGAGCTGGAGCGACGCGCCGCCCGAGTCGTCGCCGCCGAACGACCCGGCGCGGCTGCGGGCCTATCTCCAGGAAGCCACGGATACCCACACCAGGCTGACGACCTCCGAACTCCTCTACGGAGTCCAGGTGTTGCTCGACCACTGGACCCTCGGCGCCCGCGAGTCCGCGACGCTCGCCCGGCTGCTCGCGGGCACCGAGAGGCTGCGACCGGTCGGCCAGGTCACGGACCGCCTCGGGCGGCGCGGCCAGGCGTACGAGTACGACGGGGCCGGTTACCGCCGCATGCTGATCATGCAGCCGTCCACCGGCGTGGTCCTCGGCCTGGAGACCGTCGTCACCAAGGCGGAACCGGAGTACGGCGTAAAGGCCGGCGACGTCATGGACTACAGCGCCTGGATGCGCTGATCACACTCCGAGCTGCCGGGCGGCGGCCTCCACGGTCTGCTCCAGCAGCGTGGCGATCGTCATCGGACCGACCCCGCCCGGCACCGGAGTGATCAGACCGGCACGCTCTACGGCGGAGTCGAAGTCGACGTCACCGACATTGCCCGGGTTGTAGCCGGCGTCGATCACCACCGCGCCGGGCTTGATGTCCTCGCCCCGGATCAGCCGCGGCCTTCCCACGGCGGCGACCACGATGTCCGCCTCCCGCACGACCGAGGACAGGTCCCGGGTACGGGAGTGGCAGAACGTCACCGTCGCGTCGCGGGCCAGCAGCAACATGCCGGCCGGCTTGCCGAGGATGGCGCTGCGGCCCACGACCACGGCCCGCTTGCCGGACGGGTCCACGTCGTACGCGTCGAGCAGCCGCATGATCCCGCCCGGCGTGCAGGACACGAAGCCCGGCAGACCGAAGCTCATCGTCGCGAAGGACGCGAAGGTGACGCCGTCGACGTCCTTCTCGGGCGCGATCGCCTCGAAGGCGGCCCGCTCGTCGATGTGCCCGCCCATCGGGTGCTGCAGCAGAATGCCGTGCACACCGGGATCGTTCGACAGGGAGCGCAGCGTGCCGACGAGTTCCTCGGTGGTGGTCGCGGCGGGCAGCTCCACCTGGCGTGACTCGATACCGGCCTTGCGGCAGCGGTTCCGCTTCATCCGGACGTACGTCACGGAGGCGGGGTCCTCGCCGACCAGAACGGTCGCCAGACAGGGCGCCGTTCCGGTGCGGTCGCTGAGGTCGGCCGCCCGCTTGGCGGTGTCCTCGACGATGCGCCGCGAGAGGGAGGTGCCGTCGATGAGCCCGGCCTGAGACATGATCCACTCCTGGGCTGGTGTGACAGGATCGCCCAGGCGCACGGCATCGACTCCGCGAGGCCGCTCCCCGGTGGTGCTCCACCTCAGCGCCAGTCACGGCCCGCCCTCAGAGTAACCGAGCCGTCACGGTGGTCAGGAGCCGCTCTCACCGACGCAGGACACGGCGTCTGCGCCCAGCAGGAAGCGGCCTGGGGCGCCTCGCTCTCAGCACCGACCGCAGCAGAGCGACGGACGCCAGCCGTTTCGCCGTCCCCGCCCGAGGTCGGGCCGGACTCATCCGCCCGATGGCCGCACGAGCCGAGAAGGTCCAGGTCAACCGGGTGGTGACCTGGACCCTCGCGGTTCTGCCCCCTACTCGTCCCATGCCTGGATCAGGATCTCTTCGGTGATCTTCCCGTCGCGCAGCGTGATCATCGACTCGGCGAGGACGCGCGTTCCGTCCGAGTACTGACAGGACTGGCTGTAGGCGGCATGGTCGCCCTGGATGATGCACTGATCCACTTTGTGCGTCATGTCACGGCTGTAGATGTCCTCGAACATTGCGCCGATCTCCTGGCGACCGCGCAGAACCTTGGGCTGACTGGGTTGGGTGTTGCGGTCCACGATGCGTACCTGCGCGTCGTCCGCGTAGAGCGACAGAAGATCCGCCGCGGTGTGTCCTTCGACGCCCTTGCGCAGGGTGTCGGCGTTGAAGCCGGGAGTTGCCGTGGTGCCCATGATGACCTCCTTCGAGGGCCGCGACCCGAGGAGGAGCGGGCCGCGAAGGCCTCTCCTCCGAGGCTCCTCCGCCGCGGCGGCCTCGGCAAGCGCAGCCGGACCACTGCCCCTGATGGGTGAGTGGCGTGGCGCAGCCGTGACCGCCGGAGGCTCGGTGCCGTTGGGGGGAGCATGATCTCAACACGACGTATCGTCGCCGCCGTTGGTCTCGCCGCAGGAATCACCGCCCTTGCCGCGCCGCTCGCCTGTGCGTCCGATGCGACCATCCAGAACAAGGACGCGAGCGAGCTCAACCCGATCTCCGCGCTCGACTCGCTCGCCCAGAGCGGCATTCCGGCGGAGCGCCGGGCAGAGGTTCCGCGCCCCTCGGAGCAGTTGCAGCACCTGAACCGTCTCAACAACCTCGAGCAGCTGGACCGGGTCGCCCGCATGGGAGCCGCCGGCGGGCTGCCGGGCGCCTTGTAGAACGCCGACGCCGCACCGGATGTCCCGGCACAGCGAAAGGGCCGCCCCTCTCCGGGCGGCCCTTTCGCTGTGCCGGTGACCGCGTCGGGACGTGATCACAACCCTTCGGTTGAAGGGGCAAGGAAATGGAAACCGGGCCGTGGGTGCATCAGGAAGTCGTGGTGGGAGATGTTCCACGCGTAGGCGCCCGCCAGCGAGAACACCACCCGGTCGCCGGCCCGGAGCCCGGGGGCGGGCACCCGGCGGGCCAGGACGTCCTTCGGTGTGCACAGCTGCCCGGCCAGGGTGACCTGATCGCCTTCGGCGGCCGCCCGCGGCCACGGGTGCGGCCAGGAGTCCACCGGCAGGACGGAGCAGGGCTGGTCGTGTCCCTTGGTCGCAGGTGTCCGCAGGTGGTGGGTGCCGCCCCGGACGACCGCGAACTCCTTGCCGTGGCTGCGCTTCACGTCCAGCACCTCGGTGGCGTACCAGCCGCAGTACGCCGTCAGCGCCCGCCCCGGTTCGATGCGCAGGGTCAGCTCGGGGTGCGCCTCGGTCAGACGGGCGAGGCCGTCGCCGTACCCGGTCCAGTCGAAGCGGCACTCCGGCTCGGTGTAGTCGACGGCCATGCCGCCGCCGACGTTCACCTCGGCGAGCGGCACACCGAGGCCGGTCGCCCAGGACACCACGGACTCGGCCACCGCCAGCTGCTCCATCGCCTCCAGACCACTGGCCAGGTGCGCGTGAACGCCTCGTGGTTCGAGCTGCGGATACGTCCCGTCGGCGAGCGCCCGGACGGCCTCGACGGCCTGCGCCGGATCCAGGCCGAACGGCGTCGGACGGCCCCCCATCGCCAGTGAGCTGCCCGCCAGCGCCCCGTCCGCGACCGGAAGGTTGACGCGTACCAGCACCGCCACCCGTCGCCCTGGTACGCATGTCCGCGCCAGTTCGGCCAGCATCCGCAGCTCGTACCCGCTCTCCACATGGAAACGGTCGACGCCGAGCTCCAACGCGGCCCGCACCTCGGCCGGCGTCTTGCCGGGACCGCCGAAGGCGAGCGGCCGGCCCGGCACCGCCTCGGCGACGTGGGCGAGTTCCCCGCCCGAGGAGACCTCGTACCCCTCGACGTACGGGCCGAGGGCTCCGAGGATCTCCGGCTCCGGGTTGGCCTTGGCGGCGTAGTACAACTCGACCCGCTCGGGCAGTGCGGCCCGGACGGTGGCGGCATGGGCACGCAGCGCAGTCAAGTCGTAGACGTACGCGGGGAGTTCGGCATCCGGCAGGGACAGGACGCGGTCGCGGACCGCGGGCGTCGGGTCGGTCATCGGATGCTCCCGGCCGTGTCGCGCAGGATGTCCTCGGCGAGCGGGGACGGCAGCCGGACGTAGCCGGCCTCCCGGTCCGCCTTGCGCTCCCAGCGGGTCAGCAGGTTGGCCTTGGCGGGCAGCGGCACCCCGGCGAGCAGGGCGGCGAGTCTCGGCGGGCAGCCGTGGCGGTCGGCGTACGCCTGGAGTGTGGCCCGCACCCGGGCCCACAGGGCCGCCTCCGCCTGCGGGTGCAGGTCAGCGAGGGCGGCGAGCAGCTCGGCGATGTGGTTGACGAGCAGGCAGTACACGACCCGGTCCCAGCCGCGCTGCGCGTCGTACGTCATCGGGCCCGCGACCTCGGGCGGCAGCCCGGCCAGCGTGGCTGCGTGGTGTTCGGGGACCAGCTTGGTGCCCTCCAGGTCGCGGAAGAGGACCTGGGCGGGCACGCCGTCGGGGCCGACGCACAGCAGGACGTTCTGCAGGTGGGGTTCCAGGACCAGGCCGTGGTCGAAGTAGGCGGCCAGTACGGGCGGGACGAGCAGGTCGAGATACGAGGACCACCAGGCGAGGGTCGTCCGCACGTCCGCTCCGTCGAGGAGGCGGGAGACGTGGGCGGCGCCGGTCGGGTACTCGTCGGCGACGGCCGCCGCGAGCAGCGGAACCGTACCGGGGGCGAGGCGGCGCGGCAGGCCCTCGCGGACGATGACGCCGAAGCCCTCGAACAGGTCGCGGTCGGGCGTGCCGTCCGGGTCCGGGAGGGCCAGCGTGCGATACGCCGGCTCGCGCAGCACGGCGCTGCCGGGGAAGCGTTCGGCCAGGTCGGCGAGTGCCGGGGCCAGCACGCGGGTCAGGGCGACGGCGCCGGACAGCTCGTAACTGCTGTTCTTGCGCAGGCAGTTGGTGATCCGGACGTTCAGGCTGAACTTGAGGAAGGTCTCCCCGTCGTACAGGGTGCGCACCGAGGCGGTGGCCGCGAAGGGGCGTCCGCCCGGCCCGAGGTCGAGGACGTCACCGCGGTCGAGGGCGGCGCGCAGGGCCGGGTGGGCCCGGAGCGTGTCGTACTGCCAGGGGTGGGCGGGCAGCAGCCGGTAGCCCTCGGGCAGGTCCCTGCGCAGTGCGTCCAGCGAGGCGGTCGCCGACGGGCCCGCGGACTCCTCGGCGATCAGGTGGGCGCGGACGGCGAGGTGCCGCAGCGGGAAGGAGGCGCCGACCTCCGGCGCGTACGCGGACCAGGCGTGCGGGTCGCCGGTACGGGCCTTGGGCGTGGGGTGGAACCGGTGCCCGAACAGCAGGGACTGCTCGGAGGCCAGGTAGGCGGAGAGCCGCTCGTCCGGGAGGCGGGCGGGACGCGTGGCGGTGAGCGCCGTGGTGATGGCGTCGTGGCTGGAGGCGATCTGCTCCAGGAACTCCTCGTTGCGCACGCCGGTGCGCAGCGACAGCTCGTCGTGCGTGTACTCGGCCAGTCGCCGCCAGTCCACCTCCGACCAGCCGTCCTCGCCCTGTTCGCTCACGGGCCCGGTGAACCGGTGCGCGCCCAGCAGCGAGGTGCGGCGCAGCGCGACCCGCAGCAGCACTCCACGGCGGGGCAGCCGCAGCAGCAGCCGGCCGTCGGCGACGACCGACTGATGCTCGGGTCCCGACACCTCGCGCAGCAGACAGTTGAGGAGTGTGTGGGCCACCGCGTCGTCGGCGGAGGGGAGCTCGGCGGGTGCGCTGGTGCTCCCGGCCGGGCGCAGCGCGATGGGGGTCCCCGCGGACGAAGTCTCGGGGCGGGTCAGCGAGGGCATCAGCGGCTCCTGCGGGTGCGGGGGATGCGGGGGGTCAGCGGGGGGAGGAGAGTGGCCAGTACGGTGACGGCGGCGGCCACGCTCCCGGTCAGCACGGGGGCGGCCGGACCGAAGCGGGCGCTGCCCGCCGCCGCGGCCAGGCCGGCGGCGACCGCGCCGGCCTTGGAGAAGAACTCCAGCGAGCCGAACATCCCGCCCGGAGCCCGGCCCTTGGCGCAGTCCGCGGCCAGCACCGACAGGCACACCAGGCCGAGGGTGAGGCCCACGCCCAGCAGCAGCCGTACGGCGATCAGGGTGGGGAGGGAGCCGGCGATCCCGTGCCCGGCGAGCCCGAGCGCGATGCAGGCGAAGCCGAGCGCGATTCCGGTCCGGGGGCGGCTGTGGAAGGCGGAGTGCACGGCCAGCGCCGACACCAGGTAGCACAGGTGGGGGAGGGCGAACAGCACACCGGACAGGGTGGGCGAGGTGCCCGGCAGGCGGTCGTCGACCAGGGCGATCAAGTAGGGGAAGGAGATGACGGTGGAGAAGACGAAGGCGAACTCCAAGGCGTACAGGGCCTTGAGCGAGATCATCGGCGGCTCGTCACGGGTGGCTGGCCCGGGTTCGGTCTCCGACTTGGCCGCGGCAGGCTCCGGTTCGGGCAGCGCCGCCAGCAACAGGGCGGCGGTCAGCGGCAGCACGGCGAGCAGGGCGTACTGGCGGTGCGGGGACAGCCGGCCCGACAGCGAACCCACCACGATCGGCGCCACCACCAGCGCGGCCCGCGCGCTGCCCTGCATCAGCGTGAGCGCCCTGGACAGGGCGGGGCCTTCCAGCGCGGCGCCCAGGTACCCGTTGGACGCGGCGAAGGTGCCGCCCAGGATGCCCTGCAGCACCAGCGCCACGGTGAACGTGGCCAGGGAGTCCGCCCAGCCCGCGAGCAGGAAGGCCACGGCAAGCCCCAACTGGGCCCGCAGCAGCAGTCGTTTACGGCCGTAGCGGTCGGCGAGCCGCCCCCACAGCGGGGCACCCAGAGCACCGAACACGGTCGGCACGACGTACAGCACTCCCGCCCAGCGGGCTCCGCGGTCACCCAGCTCGGGGAGGATCTCGGTGAGATACGGCGGCAGCCCGAGCGCGGCGAAGGATGCCACGAAGTAGCAGCCCGCGACCGCGTGCACATGCCCGCGACTGAACGCCGTACCCGGCATCCGCAGGGTCCCGGCGCTCATGCCGAACCCCCGCCGGGCAGCAGGTAGTTGGGGCCGCTCGTGTAGTGCTTGTTGACGTCCGCGGCACCCGAGCGCTCCTTGCTGAGCAGGGTGCCGGCCGTGACCATGGCCTTGACCGGCAACCGCGCTGCTTCGAGGACTCGCGCCCGCAGGACCGCGCCCGCGTCACCTCCCAGCCGGTCGACGGCCCCCGCGAGCCGTTCGCGTACGAGACCGAGCAGAGCGGCCCGGTGCTCGGCGAGAGAGAACGCGTAGGCTCCCGCGCACAGATGGACCGTGATGGTGGCGAACACGTCGGCGACCGCCCCGTCTCCGGCGGTGAACGTCCGCGGGTCGTCGAAACCCCATGGTCCGGGCAGGACCGCCGCCAGCCGCGAGGCGTTGATGCGGGGCCCGTCGTTGTCCTTGAACAGCAGCCGCAGACCGCCCGGCCCGAACACCAGCGAGATGTTCTGCTGGTGCGACTCCAGCGCGATGCCGTAGTCGAACAGCGTGGTCTGCCAGTCGAACAGCAGGGTCAGGTATGCGTCGAGCAGGGCCAGTGGATCGCCGTCGTAGAAGCGGTCGGCCAGATGGTGGAGGACCGGGCGCCCGCCGGGCGCCTCGGCGAGGAGTGCGGCCGCCGGAACGACGACGGAGTCCCCGGGAAAGGCCGGGAAACGGCGGCACAGGACTGCCAGCAGTTCGTGCCCGGCGTGCGCGTAGGTGGTCTCGTCGGCGTGCAGGATCGTGTCCCGGAAACGGGGTTCGCGCGCGATCACCGTCTCCACCAGCCGCTGTCCCGCCGCGCCGTCGACGAGCGAACCGGGCTTGATGGTGCGCTTGTTGCGCAGGCCCAACGTGGCGGTGGCCAGGGGGAGTTTGAGGTGCAGTGACGGATCCGCGGCCACCGCCACCGTGCGCATCGACAGTGTCGGCACGACGTCGAGGTGGGTCTGCTCGGCGAGCAGCGCACGGCCGGCGAGCCCGGTGGTCCGCAGCGCCTCGTCGAGCGGCGCGCCGACGGTCAACGGGTGGACGGGCAGTGCCACATGGGTCTGCTCCACCTCTGGCAGCCCGAGCCGTGCGGGCGTGGGCCACAGGTCGGGGAGCGGGCCGGTCAGAGTTACCGCGTCGTGCGGTACGGCCAGCCAGCGCAGAGCGAAAAGGGGATGGAACTCCGGTGCGTACGCCCGCAGTTGCTTCTCCGCCAGACCTGAGCGGCCGCGGGCGGTCGGGTAGACGGGATGGTCGAGGCGGGCGGCAAGGGTGTCGTACGCCAGACCCGTCCAGCGGGCCGGATCGTCCCCGTAGCGCTCGGTGAGCCGCTGGTCGGTCTCGTCCCGGGTCCGCGCGTGCAGCCGCATCGTGTCCAGCGTCTGACGGCACTCCTCGGCGAACGCGTCGAAGCCGTCGCGGTCCACGGGCTCGGCGAGCTCACGCAGGGCGCCCAGCACGGTCTCGTACGAGGTCAGCTCGGCGCCGTCCGACTCGCGCACGAGCAGGGGCAGCCGGGCGCGGTGCTCGCTCTGGTAGCCGTCCTCGGTGACGGGCAGCAGCAGGGCGTCACCGGCGGTCGGCAGCCGCAGCCAGTCGCCGTCCGGCCGGTGTACGAGTGCGCTGCGGCTGCGCAGCCCGACCACATCCTCACGCAGCAGGGCGCCGAGCACACGGGTGAGCAGCTCCGACTCGCAGGTGCCCGACAGGGGCGGCGCGGTCACGGCTGGATCTCCCAGCGCCGTGCGGCCAGGAAGCCGGCCGACACCCGGTCCACCGTCGCCTGGTCGGTGCCGACGGCCCGCAGGACACCGAGGTAGTCGCGGTTGGTGCGGTACAGCTCGTGCCGCTCGCCCGGGGAGCGCAGCGGACGGTACGTCAGATGGACGCCGTCCACGGTCAGTTCCTGGGCCGGGGGAGCATCGGTCAGGGTTCCGGCGCGGTCGGCGCACGGGTAGTCAAGGCGCGCGGCGCCGTCCCGGCGGGTTCCGAGGCCGGAGGGCAGACGCTCGCCCAGATGGACGCGGAGGATCAGCTCGAAGAGGGGTGTGTCCAGCAGCCGGGCCAGCAGCAGATCGCACTGGTCGCCGATGGCTCGGTAGTTGACCTCGATGATCCTGGCCCGGCCCGCGTGTACCACGAACTCGGTGTGACAGGCGCCGAAACCGACGCCCAGCGCGTCCAGTTGCGCGAGAACCTGGGCCACGACCGGCTCGGGATGTGCGGGGACGAAGGTGAGGCGCTCCTCGATGAAGTACGGCGGGGGCGACAACTCGGTGTGGAAACCGCCCAGCACATGACGGACATGCCCGTCGCCGAGCGTCTCCAGGGTGTACAGCTCGCCCTGGAGGTACTCCTCGACCAGCAGGACGGCACCGGGACGCCGCTCAAGGATCTCCTTGGCGTGCGTGGTCAGTTGCTCGTCGTCGTCGACCAGGACGACGTCCTCGCTGGCCACGCCCTCGCGCGGCTTGAGGACGCACGGGTAGGGCGCGTCGTCCGGTGCGACCGGCTCGGTGAGTTCGGCCGACCACACCGTGTCCACTCCGGCGGCGGCGAGCCGGCGCCGCATCTCCGCCTTGTCCTTGGTGGCGAGCGCTGCCCGCCAGTCCTTGGCGGGGAGGCCGAAGTAGCCGGCGGCCAGGGCGGCCTGGGCCTGGAGGTGGTCGCTGTTGGTGAAGACGGCGTCGGGCCGATGGTGCGTCGAGATCCGGGTGACGACCGCCCGGTGGTCGCGGACGTCGCACTCCAGGACCTCGGTCTCGGGGTGGGCGCGGCGGTGGGCCTCGGGCTGGTCGGTGAGGACGGTGACGTCCAGGCCCAGCCGGGCGGCGGCGGGCAGGAAGCCCTCGGAGACGGAGTCGGTCGGATTGAGGGCGAGCAGGTACAGGCGCATGGCTGGTGAACAACTTCCGCTGGCGGGTGGGGGGGCGGGGGCGGGCCGCGGCGGTGCGGCGGCCCGCCCCGAAGGAGCGGGAGTTACTTCTTCGGGAGCTCCACGCCGGTGGCCTTCGCGACGTCCTTGAGCATCTGCTCCGCCGCCTGGACGCCGATACCGGACATCCAGGTCTCGTCCGGGACCGTGTAGACCTTGCCGTTCTTCACGGCCGGGAGCGACTTCCAGACCGGGTTGGAGGTGACCTGCTTCTGCTGGGTCTTGTCCGGGGTGTCGGCGGTGGTGACGAAGACCAGGTCGGCGTCGGCCTGGTCGATCTCCTCGGGGCTGACGTCCTTCATGGTGACGTTCGGGTCGTTCGACACCTGCGACTTGGGCCGCTTGAAGCCGATGTCGTTCAGGACGACACCGCTGTAGGAGTTGGTCTGGTAGAGGCGGGTCGGACCGGCGATGAAGCGGACCACGGACGCGGTCGGCATGTGGCCGCCGTCCTTCTTCCTGATGGCCTCACCCAGCGCCTTGGCCTGGGTCTCGTACTCCTTGAGCTTCGCGGCGGCCTCCTTCTCCAGACCGAGCGCCTCGGCGTGGACCTTGAGGTTCTGCTTCCAGACACCGCCGGTGGTCTCCGTGAAGACGGTCGGGGCGATGGCGCTGAGCTTGTCGTAGACCTTTTCGTGCCGGACCTTCGACGACAGGATGAGATCGGGCCTGAGGGAGGCGATCTTCTCCAGGTTGGGCTCCAGGAGGGGGCCGACGTCGGCGGTGCCGCTCAACTCGCCCTTCAGATACGTCGGGAAGCCGCCCTCGGTCTTGAAGTGCGGGGCGACCGCGCCGACCGGGTCGATGCCGAGCAGGGTGACGTCGTCCAGCTCACCGGTGTCGAGCACCACGACCCGCTTCGGCTGCGAAGGGATCTTGACGTCGCCCATCACCGTCTTGAGGGTGCGTGGGAAGCCTGCCGACGCCGCGCCGGAGGCCTTCGCGGTGTCGGCGACGTCGGTCTTCTCGCTGCCGCAGGCAGCCAGTACGGCCGTACCGAGCACGACGGAGAGCAGCACGGCGATCAGCCGGCCGATTCCGCGCAGGAGAGAGCGCTTGAACATGGGGGGTGGTCTTTCCGGTAGGGGAGTGGTGGGTCAGGCGGATGCGGCCGGTTGCCGGACCGCGCTGCTTTTCGGGACGACCAGCGGGGTGCCGGTCTCCGGGTCGGGGATCACCCGGCAGTCCACGTCGAACACGGACCTGACCAGGTCCGCGTCGAGCACGTCGGCCGGGGCGCCGGCGGCGGCGAGGCGGCCCTCCTTGAGGACCACCATGTGGTCCGCGTAGCGGGCGGCCTGTCCCAGGTCGTGCAGCACCATCACCACGGTGCGGCCCGCCTCGGCGTGCAGGGCGGCCACCAGGTCGAGGACATCGAGCTGGTGCCGCAGGTCGAGGAAGGTGGTCGGTTCGTCGAGCAGCAGCAGCTCGGTGTCCTGCGCCAACGCCAGTGCGATCCAGGCGCGTTGGCGCTGACCGCCGGAGAGCAGGTCGACGGGCTGGTCGCGCAGGGACGTGGTGCCGGTGCGCTCCAGGGCCTCGTCCACCGCCCGCTGGTCTGCCGCAGACCAAGGGCTCAGCAGCCGCTGGTGCGGATACCGGCCCAGGCGTACGAGCGCCTCCACGGTGATCGCCTCGGGGGTGACCGGCTGCTGGGGCAGCAGTCCCATCCGGCGGGCGAGCGTCCGCGCCGACATACGGTGGATGTCCGTGCCGTCCAGCGTGACAGTGCCCGCGGACGGGGCGAGCAGCCGGCTCAGCCCCCGCAACAGGGTCGACTTCCCACAGGCGTTGGGCCCCACGATCGCGGTGACGGCGCCGCCCGGCAGTGTCAGATCGAGCCCGCCGACCACGAGCCGGTCGCCGTAGCGCAGATCGAGGCCCTGGGTCTGAATCTGGTCGGTCATGCGTGGCTCCTCTGGACGGGTGAGCTCTGCCGGAACATCAGCACCAGCAGCCAGGGCGCGCCCAGCGTGGCGGTGACCGCCCCGACCGGCAGCCCCTCGATCGGCAGCAGGTGCTGGACCACCAGGTCGGAGGCGAGCAGCAGCACCGCTCCCGTCAGACCGGCCAGGCCCAGGGACGCGGCCGTCGGCGGGCCGGTGACGAAGCGCACGATGTGCGGCACCGCGAGCGCCACGAAGGTCACCGGACCGGCGAGCGAGGCCGCAAGGGATGCCAACGCCACGGCGACGAGGAGAAGTTGGAGGCGGGCGGCGGACGTGCGCAGACCCAGCGCGCCCGCCGATTCGTCCCCGAGGTCGAGCACGGCCAGCCGACGGTGCAGTACGAGGGCGGTGGCGAGCGCGAGCACCATGGCGCCGGCCGCCCCCCACACCTCCGTCCACGTCCGGCCGTACACCGACCCCGTGGTCCACTGCAGCGCCGACCCCGCGAGCTCGGCCGGGAAGCGCACGATCATCAGGTTCACGGCGGCGGCCAGTCCCGCCTGCACGGCGAGCCCGGTGAGCACCAGCCGGGTGACCGCGAGCCCGGACCGCCAGGCGAACACGCCCAGCAGCAGCGCCGAGAGCAGGCCGCCGCCCACCGCCCCGACCGGGATCAGTGTCTGCGAGGCCCCGGCGGCGATCAGCGCGACCGCGCCCAGCGAGGCTCCGCCTGTCACGCCTATGACATCAGGAGACGCCAGAGGGTTGCGGAACAGCCGCTGCAGCACGCAGCCCGCCGCTCCCAGACCGGCACCGGCGACGATCGCCGCCACCGCCCTGGGCGCCCTGAACTGCTGCACCACCAGCACGTCCCCGGAGTCCCCGAGCCCGACCAGCGCCCGCAGTGCCGTCCCGGCGGGCATGGGCATCTCACCCGTCGTCAGGGATGCGGTGAGCAGTACGAACAGTGCGAGGAGACCGCTCGCGGCGAACACCAGGACACGGCGGCGCACCCGGGCCCGGGAGGTGGACTTCGCACGGGCGGACGGAGCGACGGTGGCGGTCATCGGGCCACCTTCCGGGCCAGCAGTGCCAGCAGGGGCGCGCCGAGGAACGCCGTCACGAGGCCGGCCTCCAGCTCCGAGGGGCGGATCACCATCCGGCCGAGGACGTCGGCCGCGAGCAGCAGCAGCGGTCCGGCGATCAGACAGCCGGGCACCAGCAGCCGGTGGTCGGCGCCCAGCAGGGGACGTACGAGATGGGGCGCGGCGAGGCCGATGAAGGCGATCGGCCCGGCCACGGCCACCGCCGACCCGGCGAGCAGGACCACCGCGATGCCGCCGGCCAGCCGGATCCGGGCCACCGGCACCCCGAGTGCCTGGGCCGAATCGTCGCCCAGGGCAAGGGCGTTGAGGGCGGGGGAGACGGCGAGGGCGACCACCAGGCCGAGCAGCAGCGTCGGCAGCACCGGCCACAGCACGTCGAGAGGCCTGCCGGACAGGGATCCGGCCAGCCAGAAGCGGGCCTCGTCGAGCGTGCGCTGGTTCAGCAGCATCACCGCCGACGTCCAGGACAGCAGCACCAGTTGGAGCACCGTGCCGCCGAGGGCGAGCCGTACCGGATCGATGTCCCCGGCCCGGCGGGCCAGCGCCTGGGCGAACAGGGCGGTACCCGCGGCCCCGGCGAACGCGAACCACACGTACTGCACAGGGTCGTTGAGTTTCAGCGCGAAGATCGCGACGACGACCGCGAAACCGGCGCCGGCGTTGATGCCGAGGGTGGTCGGCGACGCGAGCGGGTTGCGGGTGATGCCCTGGGCGACGGCCCCGGCGACCCCGAGCGCCGCGCCGACCGCGAGACCGATGACGGTGCGCGGCAGCCGCAGCCCGGTGACCACGAGCGCCTCCCGGCCATGGGCATGGCCGAGCAATGCGTCGGCCACCGTGGTCAGGGGCACCGACCGGGCGCCGAGCGCGAGGCTCAGGGCGGTGCAGAGCACCAGCGCGCCCAGTCCGGCGAGGAACAGGGGGAGGTGTCTGAAGGCATGGAAGGGCACACCGGGAGGTGCGCCCCGTTGGGTCGCAGTCACAAGCCGTGAGCTTAGGCTAGCCTTCCTTTACTTTTCAATCGGCCGCGAGGTGACCCTGACGTGGGAGTTCCATGATCGCGAGCCGTGAGCGCCCCGTTGATCACCCTTGTCGAGCTGCAGTAAGGTAAGCCTTGCCTTCTCAGTTCTCTCTGAACTTCCTGTGCTGGAGCGCCCATGACCGTGGCTCTGAAGACCCCGCCCGCCGGTGCCGTCGCCCATGCCCTCGGCGGTGTCTACCGGAAACTCGCCGACCTCTGCGAAACGCTGGACGTACGGGTCGTCGAGCCGGGCGACGAGTCCCGAACCACCGTCACGGCAGCCCGGTTGGCATCGGACCGGACCGCGCTCGACGCTTTCGTCGACGCCGAGGCGGCCCGCATCCACGCCCGCTACGCGGTAGCCGCGCGCCTTGACGTCGCCGCCTCACGCGCCCTGCACGACTACGCCTGGACTCTCGGCGTCCTGCTGGGCGGAGCGTGGTACCTCGAACGGCGCGTGCCCCGCATCCGTCCCGCGGACCTGCGGCTGGACCTCGCCACCGGTGCGTACGAGATCACTCCCGGGACCGCGCTCGCCTGTCTGGCCGACGACCCCCTCGCCTCGCTCCCCGGAGTGCTGACGACCTCTCAGGAAGAGCTGCTGCGGGCCGAGTTGCGTATGGCGATGGCCGACCACATACGCCCGCTGCTCGCCGCCATCGGCCCCCTCGCACGGCGCGGGACGCGTTCTTTGTGGGGCATGGTGGCCGACGATCTCGTGTCCGGCATCTGGTACCTCGGCCGCATGCTCGGCCAGGAGAGCGCCGCCGTACGGGCCGCCACCGAAGTACTGCCGATCGCTGTGCCCCCCTACCCGGGCGGCGCCGACTTCCGGTATCTGACGGGCGACGACGGCCGACGACACGCCACCCGCACCCGCACCGGCTGCTGCATGTTCTACGCGATCCGGCCGACCGAGGCCTGCGTGACCTGCCCCCGCACGGGCGACGCGGAGCGCTTGCGCAGACTCCAGAGCTGACGAGGAGACGGCCGGAGGAGCGCCCTGTAGGGGCGCGGGGAACCGCGCGATCAGCCACGACGGCGCCGCAGACGATCGAAGAAGCCTTCAGCCGGCAGTGGCAAGGAACTGCGTGGCCGCCAACTCCGCGTACAGCGGATCCGCGGCAACCAGTTCACGATGGGTCCCCACCGCCCGCACCCGCCCCGCATCCATCACCACAATCCGATCCGCCATCGTCACCGTAGACAGCCGATGCGCAACGACAAGCACCGTGGTCGTACGGGCGACATCAGCGACCGTATCCCGCAACGCCGCCTCGTTCACCGCATCCAGTTGCGAGGTCGCCTCGTCGAGCAACAGCAGCCGCGGCCGCCGCAGCAGCGCCCGGGCGATGGCGACCCGCTGCCGTTCACCGCCCGAGAGCTTGGTACCCCGGTGTCCCACCAGCGTGTCCAGCCCGCTGGGCAGCCGGGCGACCAGCCCGTCCAGACGGGTCGTCTTGAGAACACGCGCGATGGCGTCCTCGGACGCATCCGGGTTGCCCAGCAGCAGATTGTCCCGCAGTGAACCCGACAGCACGGGCGCGTCCTGCTCCACATAGCCGATCGCCGACCGGAGCCTGGGCAACTCCCAGTCCCGCAGGTCGAGTCCGTCCAGGGTGATGGTGCCGGACTCGGGGTCGTAGAACCGCTCGATGAGGGAGAACACCGTGGTCTTGCCCGCGCCGGACGGGCCGACGAACGCCGTCATGCCGCGGGCCGGTACGGCGAACGTCACCCCGTGATGGACGTACGGCAGATCGTCGGCGTACCGGAAGCGGACCTCGTCGAAGGCGAGCGCGGCCGGTTCCGCGCCGGGGGCGGGCAACGGGGCGGGGTGGGCCGCCGGTTCGGAGGGCAGGCTCAGCGCCTCCCGGATGCGGGCGAGGGCGGCGGCGCCCGTCTGGTATTGCGTGATCGCGCCGACCACCTGCTGGATGGGCGACATGAGGTAGAAGACGTACAGCAGGAACGCGACCAGCGTGCCCACCTGGATGGCACCGGTCGCCACCCGCGCCCCGCCCACCGCGAGCACCGTGATGAACGCGATCTGCATCGCGAGACCGGCCGTGTTGCCCGCCGCCGCCGACCACTTGGCGGCCCGTACGCTCTGCCGCCACGACTCCTCGGCGGCCTCGTGCAGCGTCCGCTCCTCACGATGCTCGGCCCCGGACGCCTTCACCGTGCGCAGCGCCCCGAGGATCCGCTCCAGCGATGCCCCCATCACTCCGATCGCGTCCTGCGCCTGTCGGCTGGCCCGGTTGATGCGCGGCACGATCACGCCGAGCACCGTGCCCGCGACCAGGATCACGGCCAGGGTGACCCCGAGCAGCACCGGGTCCACGACCCCCATCATCACCACGGTCGCGAGGAGCGTCAGCCCGCCCGTGCCCAGGCCGACCAGCGAGTCGGTGGTGACCTCCCGCAGGAGCGTCGTGTCGGAGGTGATGCGGGCCATCAGGTCGCCCGGTTCGGTGCGGTCGACCGCGGTGATGCGCAGCCTCAGCAGATACGAGGACAGGGCACGCCGCGCCCCGAGCACCACTGACTCCGCGGTGCGCCGCAGCACGTACGAACCCAGCCCGCCCACCGCCGCGTTGGCGACCACCAGCCCCGACATGGCGAGCAACGCGCCCGTGATGGCCCGGTCGTGGGACAGGTCGTCGATCAACCCCCTTGCCACCAGCGGCAACAGCAGCCCGGTGGCCCCCGTGAGCAGCGAGAGGAGCGCACCCGCCAGCAGCGTCCAGCGGTGTGGACGTACATAGTCGAGGAGCAGCCGCCAGGCGGGCGGTCGGGGCTCGGGGTCTGCGATGCTCACGGCGCTCCTCGCAAGTCGTGCGGAGCCTTCAGGCTACGTCGGCCGCCTCCTTCCTGGCTTTCCGGTCCCGGGTCATGGAGAGCATGAGCGGCGGTCGGCGCCGGAGGACAGACAGCCGTCGAGCATGCCGGTGAGGACCTCGACGGGGCCGAGTTCGAGGTAGGCGGTCACGCCGTCGCGGTGCATCCGGGCAACCGCGTCCGCGAAACGGACCGGTGCGCGCATCGCCCGTACCCAGAAGCCGGGCGAGGCGGCCTCTGCTCCGACCGGCTCGGCCGTGGTGTCGGAGATCAGGGGCAGACGCGGGGGCCGCAGGTCGAGCGCTGCGAGCGTGCGGCGGTCGTCGTCGAGGAGCGGGTCGAAGAGCGGGGAGTGCGGGGCCACGTCCAGGCGCAGCACATGTGTACGACGGCCGCGCCCCGCCCATTCGGCACAGACCTCCGCCACGGTCTCGCGGTGGCGCGAGACGGCTACCGCCCGTGGGCCGTTGACCGCCGCGATCGCGGCGCCCTCCCCCAGGCGCGGCTCCTCCGGGGCGACTTCCACCGCCGCCATGCCACCGCTCTTCGGCAGCGCGTCCGCCAGCCGCGCCAGCGTGCCGACCGCCCGGCAGGCGTCCGGCGGCGAGAACACCCGGTGGCGTGGGCGGCGGCCGCGGTGCGCAGATGCCCGCGGCCGCTGCCGGGGGAGGCGCCGCAGAAGACGATCACAGCGGTCACGGCCACAGCCCGTACCCCCTGGTCAGGATGGAGCGCCTGTCATAGCGGGCCTTGGCCCGCACGAGCTCGTCCCAGGCGGGGCCGAACTGCGCCCGCCAGTCACCGGGCGTCATCGGCTGCGCGCCGACCGGGTGGAGGACTCCGCCGACTGCCCTGGCCCGCTCGTACGCGGCACGATTCGCGGCCACCAACAGCCTTACGACGTCCGGACGTTCGGGCGGCGCCGTACGCATCAGGGAGAGCAGGCACAGGGGCTCGCCGGTACGCAGCGCATATCGTTGGCCGCCTCCGTCAACGGCTTCGAAGCCGTCCTGGAATGCTGTGCGAAGTGTTCGGTCGACGTGGAGTCCCTGCGGAGCACGGTTTTCTGCAGCACCGCATCTTCGGCGAAATGTTCGCAGCGTACCGCCGTCCTCGCGGCGGACCACGCGGACGTGGCCCTGTCCGAGCCCGCCCTGCCCGGCACCTCGGCCCGGCAGGTCGCCGAGACCCTGGTACACGTGCCGCATCGGCTGCTCGCACTGCGCGGGGCGGACGGGGTCGACGAGCAGGCCGTCGGCCGGACCGTGCGGGACTTCCTGCGGTGAGCCGGGACGCGAGGCCTCCGACCCGTTACTGATCAGTCACCCGTAGGGTCGGAGGGACGGACAGCAGCAGACGGAAGGTTTCAACACCATGGCGCAGGAAGTACGCGGCGTGATCGCACCGGGCAAGGGCGAGCCGGTGCGGGTGGAGACGATCGTCGTGCCGGACCCCGGCCCGGGGGAGGCGGTCGTACGGATCCAGGCGTGCGGGGTGTGCCATACCGATCTGCACTACAAGCAGGGCGGTATCAGCGACGACTTCCCGTTCCTGCTCGGTCATGAGGCCGCCGGTGTGGTGGAGTCGGTCGGAGCCGGTGTCACGGACGTCGCCCCCGGTGACTTCGTGATCCTCAACTGGCGTGCCGTGTGCGGGAATTGCCGGGCCTGTCTGCGGGGACGGCCCTGGTACTGCTTCAACACCCACAACGCCGAGCAGAAGATGACCCTCACCGACGGCACCGAGCTGTCCCCGGCGCTGGGCATCGGCGCGTTCGCGGAGAAGACGCTGGTCGCGGCCGGGCAGTGCACGAAGGTGGACGCGAGCGTCGCACCGGAGGTGGCCGGGCTGCTCGGCTGCGGGGTGATGGCGGGCATCGGTGCCGCGATCAACACCGGCAACGTCGGCCGTGGCGACACGGTCGCCGTCATCGGCTGCGGCGGCGTCGGCGACGCGGCGATCGCGGGTGCGGACCTGGCCGGCGCGGCGAAGATCATCGCCGTGGACCTCGACGACCGGAAACTGGCCAAGGCACGGGAGATGGGCGCCACCCACACGGTGAACTCCAAGGAGTGCGACCCGGTGGAGGCCATCCGCGAGCTGACCGGCGGCTTCGGCGCCGACGTCGTCATCGAGGCGGTCGGCCGCCCGGAGACGTACAAGCAGGCCTTCTACGCCCGCGACCTCGCCGGCACGGTCGTCCTGGTCGGTGTGCCCACCCCCGAGATGAAGCTCGAACTGCCCCTCCTGGACGTGTTCGGGCGCGGCGGATCGCTGAAGTCGTCCTGGTACGGCGACTGCCTGCCCTCCCGCGACTTCCCGATGCTCATCGACCTGCATCTGCAGGGCCGTCTGCCGCTGGACAAGTTCGTCACCGAGACCATCCGACTCAGCGACGTGGAGAAGGCGTTCGAGCGGATGCACCACGGCGACGTGCTGCGCTCGGTGGTGGTGCTGTGATGGCCGCCCGCGTCGAACGCCTCGTCACCTCCGGCACCTTCACCCTGGACGGCGGCACCTGGGAGGTGGACAACAACGTGTGGATCGTCGGCGACGACCACGAGGCCATCGTCATCGACGCCGCCCACGACGCCGAGGCCATCGCAGAAGCCGTCGGGGACCGCCGCCTGGTTGCCATCGTGTGCACCCACGCCCACAACGACCACATCGACGCCGCCCCCGCGCTCGCCGACCGCACCGGCGCGACCATCTGGTTGCACCCCGACGACCTGCCGCTGTGGAAGCTGACCCACCCCGACCGCGACCCCGACGCCCATCTGACCGACGGCCAGGTCATCGAGGCGGCAGGGGTCGACCTGACGGTGATCCACACTCCTGGCCACGCGCCGGGCGCCGTCTGCCTGTACGACCCCGCTCTGGCCACGGTCTTCACCGGCGACACCCTCTTCCAGGGTGGCCCCGGCGCGACCGGCCGCTCGTACTCCCACTTCCCGACGATCATCGACTCCCTCCGCGACCGCCTGCTCACCCTGCCCCCGGAGACCAAGGTCCTCACCGGCCACGGCGATCCGACCACCATCGGAGACGAAGCCCCCCACCTGGAGGAATGGATCGCCCGCGGCCACTGAGCGTGGTCGTCCGGCCCCTTTGGCCCCTTCCGTGAAAGGCGACAGAAGATGTCCGGCTTTCCCGGCACCCTCGACGGTGACAGCAGCCGCAGAGGAAAGGGAGGCCGGACATGTCCGCACCGCTGAAGGGCAAGGTGGCGCTGGTCGCCGGGGCGACGAGGGGCGCGGGCCGCGGGATCGCCGTGGAGCTCGGTGCGGCCGGTGCCACGGTCTACGTCACCGGACGCACCACCCGTGCACACCGCTCGGAGTACGACCGCCCCGAGACCATCGAGGACACCGCCGACCTCGTCACCGGGGCGGGCGGCCACGGCATCGCCGTACCCACCGACCACCTCGACCCCGCACAGGTCCGCGCCCTCGTGGACCGCATCGCCGACGAACAGGGCCGCCACGCCCACCTCGACGTACTCGTCAACGACATCTGGGGCGGCGAGCACCTCTTCGCATGGGACAGGCCGGTCTGGGAGCACGACCTGGACAAGGGACTCCGGCTGCTCCGGCTCGCCGTGGAGACACACGCGATCACCAGCCACCACGCCCTGCCCCTGCTCCTGCGCCACCCCGGTGGCCTGGTCGTCGAGGTCACCGACGGAACCGCCGAGTACAACCGCGACACCTACCGCGTCTCCTTCTTCTACGACCTCGCCAAGGCGTCCGTGCTGCGTATGGCCTTCGCCCTGGGCCATGAACTCGGACCGCGCGGGGCGACGGCCGTCGCGCTGACGCCCGGCTGGCTGCGGTCGGAGATCATGCTCGAACAGTTCGGCGTCCGCGAGGACAACTGGCGCGACGCACTCGAACGCGTCCCCCACTTCGCTGTCTCCGAGACCCCGCACTACGTGGGACGCGCGGTCACCGCCCTCGCCGCCGACCCCGACATGGCCCGGTGGAACGGCGCGTCCCTGTCCAGCGGGGGACTGGCGAAGGAGTACGGCTTCACGGACCTGGACGGCAGCCGCCCGGACGCCTGGCGCTATCTCGTCGAGGTGCAGGACGCGGGGAAGCCGGCGGACACGACCGGCTACCGCTGAGGAGACACGGGGTCCCCGCCGCGGACGGGCCGGCGCGCCGAATGACCGGGCGGGAGGCCGAGGTCCTCCCGCACCGCCGCGTAGTAGGCCGTACGTCCGGCGCGCTGCTGGTCCAGCAGTGCCCGCCATGCCTCCGCATCCCTGGTGCCCTCACGCACGAAGCGTTCCATCTCCATCACCGTCACGACCCAGGCCCGTGACCTCGCCACCACTTCGGAGCTGCCCAGCATGATCAGCGCCTCACCCGCAGGATCTCGTCCGGCGTTCGCCGCGGCCAGCAGCGGCTTGGCCTCTTCGGGGGTGAGGGGATCCGGGTGCGTCCCGTTGCCGAGTTCGGAAGCGACCCGGTACGTCACCGTGACCGTCTGCTTCACCGACCGCGCGTAGTCGGAGTACACCGCCAGCCGTCTCTCCTCCCACCGTGCCGCCTGTTCGCGGCGGAACCTCACCCGGTCGCCCCGGACGACCGCCAGATAGGAACCGAACGCGCCGATCACCACACCGATGAGCGCCGGAAGTTGCTGTATGAACGCGGACATGACCGCACGGTATCTGCCGCGTAGATCATTCCGGGAGTAGCTTCAGGCCACGGCTGACACGAAGCGCTTCGAGGGATACGGAGTTCTCGTCACCGGTGCCGCCCCCGGCATCGGAGCCGCCGTCGCCCGGCGGCTCGCCGAGGAAGGGGCCCGGGTGCTGCTCACCGACGTGGACGCCCCCGAGGCGGCCAGGACCGCGGCCGCCCTGCGCGAACAGGGCCTGACCGCCCAGGCGTTGGGGTGCGACGTGGCCGGCCGGGCCTGCGTGCATGCGGCCGTCGCGCATGCCGTCGACGCCTTCCGCTCGCAGGACATCCTGGTCGGGAGCGCCGCGAGCTGCACCCGGACAGCCCGCACTTCCGGGGCGTCCGCGTCAACCTCGTCGTGCCCGGCACGGTGCGCACCTCGGCGCCCCCCAGCTCCCGGTCGAACCGGGACGTCTGAGACTCCGGGGACGGGTGAGACCGCAGGGACGGCGGCGGGCCGTCCTGCGGCATGCATCACGCTGTGACCTGCGGCACTGCGAATGTCACCGTTTCGTCGCATCGTGAGGAGGCCTTGCAACCGATCGCGCCGGACGCCGGTCTAGCTGGCAGAGATCGCAGATCCGACCGACCCATCCGCAGGAAGGCAAGGCAGGCCATGGGGGACATACGCAGACGGGGAGCCGTCGCACTCGGGATCACCGGACTGGTGGCACCGCTCGCACTCACGCTGGGGACGGCACCCGCGCAGGCGGCCACGAGCTGCACCACACAGACCGGGCCCTACCAGAAGCAGGTGGAGAGGTTTCTCGGCCTGACCGTCGACGGCAGGCAGTCCGCCACGGACTGCAAGGCCATCAAGGCGTTCCAGACCAAGCACGGCATCACCCCGAACATCGGCTACGCCGGGTCCGTCACCTGGGGTGTGATGGACCTCATGAACAAGCAGAAGGCCGTCGGCACCAACCCCAACCGGTACGGCGCCTGCCCGACCAACAAGGGCCGCATAGCCTGCGTGAACCTCACCCTCCAGCTCAGCTGGATCCAGGACGGCAGCAGGCTCGTCTACGGTCCCGTCCCGGTCCGCACCGGACGCAACGGCTTCGAGACCCGCACCGGCCTGAAGAAGATCTACTGGCGGGACAAGAACCACGTCTCGAACCTCTACAACGTGCCGATGCCGTACAGCCAGTTCTTCGACGGCGGCCAGGCCTTCCACTCGGTCAACCTCAGCATGTGGAACCCGCCGGGCTCCCACGGCTGCGTCAACATGACCCCGACCACGGCCAAGAAGTACTGGTCGCTGCTGAAGACCGGCGACGACGTCTTCGTGTACGGCCGCAAGCCGGGCACCTGAGCAGGTACCCGGCCCCCGGCATCCCGCTTACTGCGGCGCGTCGCCGAAGTCCGGGATCTCCAGCCTGGCCCCGCCCTGCCGCGCCGACTCGTGCGCGACGATGCCCGGCAGGGTGTAGCGGGCGGCCACCCACGCGTTGACCGACGGCAGCGATCGCGTGTTCACGGCGGTCACGAAGTCGTCGACGAGGAAGTGGTGGCTGCCCTCGTGCCCGTTGTGCAGGTTGTCGAACTCCCGCGGCAGCCGCGCCCGGTCGTGCACCGGCGCCGAACCCGAGGTGAAGGCGGCCCGCAGATCCGGTGCGATGTGCTGGAGTGACGGGTCGTCAGGAGACAGGGTGGGCTTGGGCTCCAGCAGCTCACTGATGTCCTTCACCCCCTTCTTGTCCTGCCACAGCGCCACCGTCGCGAGCTGTTCCATGCTCGCGTCGGTGCCGAAGAAGCGGAAACGCGACTCCCGGATGTGCGAGGGATAGCCCACCCGCCGGAACTCGTTCGTACGGAACGACCCGCCGCCCGCCACCTCGAACAGCGCGGTGGCGTTGGAGAAGTCGTTGCCGAACTGGCTGACGTCCTTGTCGAAGACGCCGTCGCCCCGCTCGTCGACCACACCGATCGCCGACACGCTCACCGCGTGCGTCTGCCAGGCGCCGAGCACCCCGCCCACCGAGTGCGTCGGGTAGAGCAGCGGGGGATAGCTGGCGGTCTGCTTCCAGTTCTCGCCGCCGCTGTACCGGTACGCCTCGTAGAAGCCCAGATCCATGTCGTGGACGTAGTCGCCCTCAGCGTAGAAGATCCGCCCGAAGGCGCCCTCGGCGATCTGGTTGCGGGCGTGCACGGTCGCCGGGTTGTACTGGCTGGTCTCACCCATCATGTACGTCAGTCCGGTCGCCTTGACCGCGTCGATGATGGCGGCGATCTCCTCGGTGGCTATCGCCATCGGGACCGCGGAGTACACGTGCTTGCCCGCGTCGAGGCCCTGCAGGACCAGCGGGCCGTGGGTCCAGCGCTGGGTGAAGATGGCGACCGCGTCGACCGCCTCCGACTCCAGCATCGCCTGGTACGAGGGGAAGGTGCCCGCCAACTGCTGTGCGGCGGCGAGTTGTTCGGCCCGTTCGGGCAGAAGGTCGGTGACATAGACGTCGCTGACGCCGGGATGGGCCTGGAACAGCGTGGCGAACTGGCCGGAGAACTGGCCGGCGCCGACGATGCCGATCGAGAACGTCATGTAAGGCGTGTCCTTCACTGGTGGAGAGATCACTGGTCGGGAGATCAGTGGCCGGGAGATCAGTGGCCGGGAGATCACTGGGAGAGGATCAGATTGATCTGGTCGTTGGTCTGGTCGAGGCTGCCGGCGGACTTGCCGCCGCCATAGATGTCCTGCATGGCGGGGGCCATGAGCGCGGTGACGTCCGCCGCGTAGTCGGTGATCGGGAAGCTGAAGGTCCTGAAGTCCTTCTTGTCGGTGACCGGTTCGGTGAACGCCGTGACGTCGATGCCCTTCTTCCCGTAGGCGGCAACCGCGGCCTTCGTGCCGTCGGGTGTGGCGGGGAAGACGATGCCGTAACGGCCGACGATCGTCTGGCAGGCGTCCGAGGACAGGTACTGCACCCACTTCCTGGCGCCCTGCTTGTTGTGGGCGTTCTTGGTGATGGAGTCGGCGAGGCCGTTCATCATGGTGGCCCGCTTGCCGGTCGGGCCGACCGGTGTGGGGGCGGTGGCGACCTGGATGCCCTTCATCGCGTAGTACGTGGAGATCATCCAGGCGCCGTCGAAAGCGGTTGCCGCCTTGCCCGCGGCCACCTGGGCGTTGGCCGGGTTGGCGCCCGCGCTGTAGTCCGTCAGGGGCGCCAGATAGCCCTTCTCGGCCAGCCCGAAGTACCACTTGATCACGGACTGGAAGGTCTTGCTGCCGTACTGGTACTCGGTGCCCCAGCGCTTCTTGTCGGCATAGCTCCACCCGGCGGACGCGGCGAAGTTGCTCCACTGCGTCTGTCCGTCGCCGTCGCCGCCACCGCCGGTCGCGAGGCCGTACACCTTCACGTGGTTCTTGTCGAAGCCGGGTTCGTCGCCGCGCTTTCCGTGCACGTCGACCGTGAGATGGGCGATGGCCTTCTCGAAGGTGCCGCCGTCCTTCGGGTTCCACGCCAGGCTGCCGATCTGCTGCGGCGTGAGCCCGGCCGCCTGTGCCATCTTCTTGTTGTAGAAGAGGGCGACCGTGTCCCAGTCCTTGGGGGCGCCGTAGCGGTGGCCGTCCTGGGCGATCCAGTTGTCGGCGAGCCCCGGCTGGTAGTCCGGGGCGTTGATGCCCAGATCGTCCAGCGGTTCGAGGACCTTCAGGTCGGCGAACTGGCCGAACTTCTGTATGTGGTCGGTGAAGACGTCCGGCTGGGTGCCCGCGATGAAGCTCGCGGTCAGCTTGGTCCAGTAGTCGGCCCAGCCCATCTGGCTGATCTTCACGTCCAGGCCCGGGTTCTCCTTCTCGAACCCCTTCGCGCAGGCCTGGTAGGCGGGCAGCTGGTTGGAGTCCCACAGCCAGTACGTCACCGTGTTCGCGCCCGCTCCCGCCCCGCCGCCCTTCGCGCACCCGGCGACCAGGGACAGCGCCAGCGCGCCGGTCAGCGCCACGGCGCTTCGTATCCGAACTCGCATGTCCGTCCCCTTACTTGATGCCGGTGAAGCTGATGGTGCTGACGATGCGGCGCGCGAAGAACCCGAAGAGCACGAGCATCGGAAGCGCGGCGATGAGGGTGGCGGCCATCAGGCCGGACCAGTCGTAGCCGGTCTGCGGTGTCTGTGCCCGGAAGATGGCGAGGGCCACGGTCAGCACGCGCGAGCTGTCGCTGTAGGACACCATCAGCGGCCAGAAGTAGTCGTTCCACGAGGTGATGTACGTCAGCACGCCGAGGGTGAGGACGGGCGTGGACGCCATCGGCAGCAGCACCCGGAAGAAGATCCGTACCTTCCCGGCGCCGTCCAGCAGCGCGGCCTCCTCCACCTCGCGCGGCACGTTCATGAAGAACTGGCGCAGGAAGAACACCGCGAAGGGCGTCATGAACATCGTCGGCAGGGCGATGCCCAACAGCGTGTCCACCAGGTGGAGTTGCTTGATCAGCACGAAGTTCGGCAGCAGCGTGAAGATCGCGGGCACCATCAGCCCGGCGAGGAACAGCCCGAACACCTTGTCCCGGCCGCGCCACCTCAAGCGTGCGAAGGCGAAGGCGGCCATGGCGGAGAAGAAGATCTGGCAGACGGTGATCAGCGTCGAGACGATCACGGAGTTGAGCAGATAGCGCCAGAACTTCAGTCCGCCGCCCGCACCGCCCTGTGCGATCGCCTCCTTGGCGGACTGCAGGCCCAGTGCCCGCTCGAAGCCGCCGGCCGTCAGGCCGACCGGCAGCGGGTCGCCGGGATGGGCGGCGAGCGCGGTGTTGGTGGACAGCGCGGTGCGCAGGATCCAGTAGAACGGCAGCAGTGTGATGAGCAGGATCGCGGCCATCACCGCCCAGGCGACGATCCGGCCGATGGAGGGCCGGCGCCTGGTGGGCCGTACGGTCGTGGTGGTTGTCACGGCAGCCATGAGGCTTCTCTCCCTTCCGTCAGCCGAGGTCGCTCTGGCCGGCCCGGGTGAGCCGGTACTGCAGGAACGTGATCGCGCTCAGCACGAGGAGCAGGGCCACGGACATGGCCGAGGCGTAGCCGAACTGGAAGCGGCCGAAGGCGGCGCCGTAGATGTAGTACTGGAGCACGTTGGTGGCGTTCGCCGGACCGCCCATGGTCGTCACGGCGACCGTGTCGAACACCTGGAACGAGCCGATCACCGTCATGATCAGCACGACCGCGAGGACCGGCCGCAGCAGCGGCAGCGTGATCCGCCAGAACATCCGCCACTCGCTCGCGCCGTCCACCCTGGCCGCCTCGTACATGTCGTCGGGAATGGCCATGAGCCCGGCGAACAGCAGCAGCGTGGTGTATCCGACGTGCCGCCAGACGTTGATCAGCGCGATCGTCGGAATCGCCCAGTGCTCGTCGGCGAGGAAGGGGATGTGGTCGAAGCCGAGCGCCCCGATGATCTGGTTGCCGATGCCGAGCTGGGTGTCCAGGATCCACAGCCAGACGACGCCGGCCACGACGTTCGACATCAGATACGGGGTCAGCACGATCCCGCGCAGCACGGCCGACTGCGTCAGTCGCTGCAGAAGTACGGCGATGGCCAGGGCCGCCACCGTCTGGACACCGATGTTGATGACCACGTACTCGACGGTGACCTTCAGCGAGTCCCAGAAGATCGGGTCGTGCACCATGCGCACGTAGTTGTCCAGGCCCACCCACTTGGCCGGGGTGAGCAGGTTGAAGCGGGTGAAGCTCAGGTAGATGCCCCGCAGCGTCGGCCAGAGCAGGAAGACCGTGAAGCCCAGCAGGGCCGGCGCGATGAACACCGCGGCCAGCCGTCCGTCGCCCCCGTTCTCACGGGCCTTGGCCCGTCCCGTCCTCTGCTCGGTCCCTGCCCCCTCCGCGCCGCGCAGTGGCAGGCGCGACGGAGGGCTGCTGGAGGCGATGGTCATCGGGAGACTCCCTCGTCCGCGGCGGCTCGTCCTCAGGCCATTTACTTTTGTTGCGAAAGAATCAATGCGTCAAGAGGTCGCGCACTTCTTTTCGAGAAGAGGTTGTGCGCGCTATCCTGAGCTTGTTGCTTTCATCGCGAAAAAAATCATGTGGGAGTCTGACCTTCATGACCACAGTTGCCGACAGCTGGCTTCCGCTGAGCCCCGGTGAGCGCTCGGTGGCGATCGAGGTACTCGTGAACGGCCCGCTGTCGCGCACCGAACTCGCCCGGCGGCTCGACCTCTCCGCGGGCAGCCTCACCCGGCTGACCAAACCGCTGATCGAGTCGGGCCTGCTGATCGAGGCCGCCGAGGCCGGCGCTCCGGTGGAGGTGCGCCAGGGGCGCCCCTCGCAGCCTCTGGCCGTGGTCGCCGAGTCCCGCTCCTTCGTCGGCTTCAAGATCACCGAGGACATGGTCTACGCCGTCGTGACCACCCTCCGCAGCGACATCGTCGCCCGCTACGACCGCCCGCTCACCACCCATGACCCGGCCGGAGTCGCCGACGTGCTCGCCGCGATGACGGACGAGTTCGCACGTGTCCACCCGCGCCTCGCGGGCATCGGCATCGGCGTGGGCGGTCTGGTCGAGGACCGCGCCGTGGTGGGGGAGTCGCCGTTCCTGCACTGGCGGGACGTCCCGCTCGCCGGGCTCGTCGAGGAGCGCACCGGGCTGCCCGTCGTCGTCGAGAACGACGTCGCCGCCCTCGTCGAGGCCGAGACCTGGTTCGGGGCAGGGCGCGGCCTGGACCGCTTCATCGTCCTCACCATCGGCGCCGGCATCGGCTACGGGCTGGTCCTGGGCGGCAAGCGGGTCTCCTGCGCGGAGGAGGACCGCGGGTTCGGCCGGCACTGGATCATCAACCCCAACGGGCCGCTCACCCCCGACGGCGAACGCGGCAGCGCCGTCTCGCTGCTGACCATCTCCAGCATCCGCTACCAGGTCCGGGCCGCCACCGGCCGCGACCGGACGTACGAGGAGATCCTCGCCCTCGCCGCAGCCGGTGAATCCATGCCCGCCCGCGTCATCGACGAGGCGGCGCGCGCCCTCGGCACCCTCGTCGCCCAGATCGCCAACTTCGCCATGCCGCAGAAGATCCTCCTCGCCGGCGAGGGTGTCGGCCTGATGGATGTGGCCGGAGACACGGTCCGGGAGACGATCACCGCCCACCGGCATCCGCTGGCTCGCCCGGTCCCCCTCGAGACCAAGGTGTCCGACTTCCACGACTGGGCCCGGGGCGCCGCCGTCCTGGCGATCCAGGTGCTGGTGCTGGGGGCGGCGGAAGCCTGAACTGGGCGGCCGGCGCTGCCAGATGACGTGATCAGCAACACGGTCCGATATGCCCCTTTGGTGTCGCCTCGCTCACAGCGCCTTCACCTCCAGAGCCGTATGCTTCACACCATGTCCACCACTGTTGAACCCGTCTCCGAGCGCTCGGCAGCCGAGGTCAACGAGGAGATCCGGGCCCTGTGGCGCCGGTCGGGCGGGACACTGAGCGGCGAGCAGCGCGAGGAGTACCAGCGTCTCGTCCTGGAGTGGGCCGCCGCGGCCCCGCAGCCGGCGCGGGCGGCCTGAGAGCACCACCGCCTGACGCCCGCCGCGCATCGGAGCCCCGGACCGGGGCACCCCACACCGGATGGGTCCCCTCCTCGCACTGGCCTCGGCCGTCTGCTACGGCATTGTCGACTTCGCCGGCGGGCTTCCGTCCCGCCGCGCGCCCTTCACCACGATCACTTCCTCGGTCAGCTGGGCGGCCTGCTTCTCGCCGGAGCGGCCGTCCTCCTCGTGCCTGCCGAGTCCATCCACCCGGCCGACCTGCTCGGGGGTGCCCTGTCCGGCATCGGCAGCGGCACCGCCATGCACTTCCTCAACCGCCGACCGAGCCGCGGTGACCGGGGTAGCCCTGGCCGTGCTCTGCGGGATGCTCGGCGACCGCCCCGGCGCCCTGGCCTGGACGGGCATCGCTGTGACGGTGCCCACGCTCTGGCTCGTCGCCGGCGGGGGAGCCGGCGGTCGGGGCGCGGACCGGCAGATGCCGGACGGGCTGCCGGCGAGTACGGGCGTCGCCGCGCAGCGTACGTCGCGCTCGGACTGGCCGGACCGTCCGCCGGACTGTGGCCGGTGGCCGGTGGCCGGTGGCCGGTGGCCGCGGGCCGGGTCGCCGTATGCCCGCCGCTGCCCACAGTGATGCGGCGCCGACAGCGGACCGTGCTGCCGATACGCCTCACAGCCCAGGCCCTCCTCGTCGGGGCCGGTGCCGCCCTCGGGCCGGTCCTCCATCTGCTCGCCGCCCAGTGGCAGCCGCTCGCCGTCGCCGCGGTCCTCGCCTCCCTCCACGCCGCGCTCCCCGTCGTCCTCGGTCCGGCCCTGCTGCACGACCGCGTCACCCGACGGCAGGCGGCCGTCGGGCCGGGCGCTGCAGCCGCCACGGTCCTGCTGACCGTCGGCTGACCCGTCAGCCCCACGTGGCCGAGTAGTAGCGCCGGTACGCCTTGCGGTCCTGTTCGGCCCGGATGTAGCGGGTGGCCACCAGGGCGAGCAGGCTGCCTCCGATCACCAGCATTCCGGGACCGATGTTCTTGGGGTCCGTGAGCCGGGCCAGCAGCGTCGAACCGCCCGCGATGCCCGTCACGGGAGTCGCGGAGCCGGGCGAGGCCGCGCTGGGCGCGATCGCGCTGTGCGTGGCCGAGGCGGACGGAGCGGCGGAGGGCGAGGCGCCCTGTCCGGCGGCGGCCTGCTTCGACACGATCAACTGGACGCCGAGCGCCTGCATCGCCTTGGTCACCGGCTGGAAGAACGTCGTGCCGCCCGACGTGCAGTCGCCGCTGCCGCCCGAAGTCACGCCCAGTGCGATGCCCTCGGAGAACAACGGGCCGCCGCTGTCCCCGGGTTCGGCGCACACGTTCGTCTCGATGAGCCCGGTGACGGTGCCCTCCGGGTAGTTGACCGTGGCGTCGAGTCCCTTCACCTCGCCGTCGTGCAGTCCGCTGGTGCTGCCGCTGCGGAACACCCGCTCTCCGACGGCCGGATCGGCCACACCCGTGATGCGCACCCCGTTGCCGTTGCCGATGGCCACGATGTCGGCTCCCGCTCCCGCCGCGCCGTTCGCGTACTGGACCAGGGAGAAGTCGCTGCCGGGGAAGTTCTGCTGGACCGTCTTGCCCAGCTGCTGGTTGCCCTGGTTGTCCGCGAACCAGACGGACCCGGTCGGCCCGCAGTGCCCGGCGGTGAGAATGAAGTCGCTCTGCCCGTTCGTCACGTTGAAGCCCGCCGAGCAGCGCCCGCCGGTGGACAGTATCGGCGACGCCCCGTTGAGACGGGTGGTGAACGTGCCCTGGGTGCGCTCCATGCGTACGTAACTGCCGATGCCGCCCGCGACCTTGGTCATGTTCGACCAGTCGGTCGACGAGACGGAGCTGTCGGCCTGCACCACCACCTGGTTCGTCCGGTAGTCCATGACCCATGCCGTGCCCGCGACCCGGGGCGCCGCACGCAGCGTCGACGTCGCCGCCTTGAGTTCGTTCATGCTGTGCGACACCATCTTCGCCACGACGCCCGCACGCTTGACCTCGGCCGCCGCCGCGGCGTCGGTCACCGCGACCACTGGACGACCGTCCGCGCCGATCCAGGTGCCCGCCGTACGGGAGGTGCCGAGCTCGGACACGAGCGTGGTGCCGGGGTTGTCCGAGCTCCCCGAGGCCTTGAGCGGGAGGGCGGAGGTGCCGGGCGTCTCGCTCGCCATGGCGGCCTGCGTCACCATCGCTCCTCCGAGGAGGAGTCCGCCGACGGCCGCCAGCCGCGTCACTCGCCGGACGATCCGTCGTCGTGCGTGCCTCATGCATGGCTCCCGAACCCGAACGCGCGGCGCGAACACCGCGGGGCCCTCCGGTCGTTGAGCACCCTCCCTGCATACGTGGCCGGGGACGGTCGCGTTCAGCGCGCGGGCGATCTTCTCACCCCTTGCGGCCCACTCCGCCGTACATGGCCACTTCCTGCGGTTCACCCGCGTCCGCCGGCTCGGGCCGCCAGCGTGAGCACGAGACCACGCCCGGCTCCAGCAGCTCCAGACCGTCGAAGAAACGGGCCACGGCCTCGGGGGTGCGCTGGGTCAGCGCCGGGATGCCGCGCTCGTTCCAGAACCGGACAGCCTGGTCCACCTCTGACAGCGCGGGGCTCGTGATGGTGTGGGACAGGACGAGGTGGCTGCCGGCGGGCAGCGCGTCCATGAGCCGCCGCACCATGGCGTATGGGTCCTCGTCGTCGCCGATGAAGATGACCACGCCGAGCAGCATCAGGGCGACCGGCCGCGTGAAGTCCAGGGTGTCGGCGGCGCGCTCCAGGATCGAGTCGACGTTGCGCAGGTCCTCGTCCAGGTGGTCCGTGCGGCCCTCGGGTGAACTGGTGAGCAGGGCGCGGGCGTGCGCCAGGACGAGCGGGTCGTTGTCGACGTAGACGATCCGCGCGTCCGGGGCGAGACGCTGGGCGACCTCGTGCGTGTTGTCGGCGGTGGGCAGGCCGGTGCCTATGTCGAGGAACTGGCGTATCCCCGCGTCCGCCACGAGATGACGCACGGCACGGCCCAGGAAGAGGCGGTCGGCACGGGCGTACTCGCCGATGGCCGGATGCAGCTCGCGGATCCGGTCGCCGGCGAGGCGGTCGACCTCGTAGTAGTCGCCGCCGCCCAGCCAGTAGTTCCAGATCCGGGCCGTGTGCGGCCGCAGTGTGTCGATGCGGCTGCGCAGCGCCGCGGCGGACTCTTCGGTGGCTGCCGGGTTCTCCGTCACGGGCTCTGCTCCTGGAGTGCCTGATGGTGCGGTGTGTACGACGACAACCGGCAATCTAGACGGCGGGGTTGATGTCTGCCGAGGGGCAGGCGCGGGAGTTTTTCCAGCAGGCGCTTCCAGGTCGTGCCAGGTCACACCGCAGCCGCCTATCTTGTCGCCC
This sequence comes from Streptomyces guryensis, assembly GCF_021261325.1. Lineage (GTDB taxonomy): Bacteria > Actinomycetota > Actinomycetes > Streptomycetales > Streptomycetaceae > Streptomyces > Streptomyces guryensis. The sequence goes on from NZ_JAJSBI010000005.1 coordinate 264,810, forward strand.
ATGACCAGCATCCCGCACCACACGTCCGGTGAACCGAACCCCCTGCACGCACTCTCCCTGGAGAGCCTGCGATGTCGTACCAGCATGAAATGGCGCACCTACCCGGCCGACGTGCTGCCGCTGTGGGTGGCCGAGATGGACGTGCCCCTCGCCGGACCCGTCGTCCGGGCGGTCACCGAGGCGCTCGCCCTCGGTGACACCGGCTACCCGGCGGGCACCGCCTACGCCGAGGCGCTCGCCGGGTTCGCCGAGAAGCGGTGGGGGTGGGACGGGCTCGCCGTGGAGCGCACCGCCATCGTGCCCGACGTCATGCTCGGTGTCGTCGAAATGCTCAAGCTGGTCACCGGCCACGGGGACACGGTGATCGTCAACTCGCCCGTGTATCCGCCGTTCTACCAGTTCGTCGAGCACATGGACCGGCAGGTCCTCCAGGCTCCGCTCGGGGCGGATCTGCGCATCGACTTCGACGCCCTGGAGGAAGCCTTCCGGCAGGCGGTCTCCGGTGGTCGCCGGGCCGCCCATCTGCTGTGCAGCCCGCACAACCCGACCGGCACCGTGCACACCGCCGGGGAACTGGCCGCCGTGGCCGCCCTCGCCGACCGGTACGGCGTCCGTGTGGTCGCCGACGAGATCCACGCCCCGCTGACCGCCGGGGGCGTCGACTTCGTGCCGTACCTGAGTGTCCCCGGCGCGGAGAGCGGCCTGTCCCTCATGTCCGCGTCGAAGGCGTGGAACCTGGCGGGGCTGAAAGCGGCACTGGCGATCGCGGGCCCCGCGGCCGCCGTCGACCTCGCCCGCCTGCCCGAGGAGGTCAGCCACGGACCCAGCCACGTCGGTGTCCTCGCCCACACGGCCGCCCTGACCGACGGCACCGCCTGGCTGGACGCGCTGCTCACCGGCCTCGACGACAACCGGCGCCTGCTCGTCGACCTGCTCGCCGAACACCTCCCCGCCATCGGCCACCGTCCGGGCGAGGCCACCTACCTGGCCTGGCTCGACTGCCGCGCACTCGGCCTCGGGGACGATCCGGCCGAGGTGTTCCTGGAGCGGGGGAGGGTGGCCCTGAACTCGGGAATTCCCTTCGGCACCGGCGGGGCCGGGCACGTACGCCTGAACCTGGCGACCTCGCCCGAGCTGATCACGGAAGGTGTACGGCGGATGGCGGCGGCGCTGGCCTGAACCGACACCCGGGTGGGGGTGTCATGGACACGTTGCAGCCCTGCATGATGGCCCCATGCGCGTGCTGATTCCGCTCCCCGACCACGACTTCGACGTCACCGAGGTAGCGGTGCCCTGGCGGCTGCTCAGCGACGCCGGGCACGAGGTCGTCTTCGCCACCGAACAGGCCCGCACCCGGCCCGCGGCCGATCCACGGCTGCTGAAGGGTGTGCTCCTCGGGCAGCTCGGCGCGGAGGACGAACCCAAGCGCTACTACCAACAGCTCACCGCGGCACCGGAGTTCACCGCCACCGCCGCCTGGGCCGACGTGGACGTGACGGAGTACGACGGACTGCTGCTGCCGGGCGGCCATGCACCCGGTATGCGGCAGTACCTGGGCTCCTCGGAGCTGCAACGGCAGGTCGCCCGGTTCTGGGCGCTGGACCGGCCGGTCGGTGCGATCTGCCACGGAGTGCTCGTGCCGGCCCGTACCCGGGATCCCGGCACGGGACGCAGCGTCCTCGCCGGCCGCCGCACGACCTGCCTGCCCAAGTACATGGAGCGCACCGCGTACCTGACCACTGCGTGGCGCCTCGGGCGGTACTACCGCACGTACCCTGCGTACGTGGAGGACGAGGTGCGGTGCGCTCTTGTCGAGCCGGACATGCAGTTCGAGCGGGGGCCCCGGGTTCTGACCCGGCGTGGTACGGCGGATGACGACTCGCACGCCTTTGTCGTCCAGGACGGCAATTATCTGTCGGCGCGGTGGCCGGGGGATGCGTACCTTTTCGCCCGTCGGTATCTGCAGCTCCTTGCGTGAGCAGTCTGCGGGTCCGTCGTGGCTGGTCGCGCTCACGGCGGAGCCGCAGATCGATACGGCCCCGCGCCCCTGTCGGGGCGCTGCCGAACCGGCAGCCGAGTTTGCGCACCCTGCTTAGACTTTTCGTCATGGACGACACGCTGCTGGAGCGGCTCGGTGCGGGTAAGTACGTGCTGATCACCAGCTACCGCAAGAACGGCACGCCGGTCGCCACCCCGGTGTGGGTGGTGCGGGACGGCGATGCACTCGGGGTGTGGACGGTGGCCGACTCCTGGAAGGTGAAGCGGATCCGGGCTCGCGGTGACATCCTGGTCGGCCCCTGCGACCTGCGCGGCAACCCCACCGGGGCGCAGGTCCCGGCCACCGCGGAGATCGGCGACGAGGCGACCGTCGCCCGCTATCGCAGGCTCATCGCCCGCAAGTACGGCCTCGTCGGCCGCCTCACCCTGCTCGGCAGCCGCCTGCGCCGAGGCCTGAACGGCACTGTCGGCATCCGCGTGACGCCGGACCCCTGAGACGCGTACGGCCGCGCGATCCCCCGGGGAGAACCGCGCGCCGTCACGACGGCGAACCCCGCTTACGGGGCGTCCAGCACCGTGCCGGTCAGCACCGGTCCGCCGGGCTGTGGATCACCGTTGTCGTTCGTCAGCCGGAAGAGCACGGACTCGGCCGGCTCCGTCACCCGGTCCTTGACCGTCGGCAGGGACACCTCCGCGCTGAGCTTTCCCCTGGGCAGGTCCGCCCCCAGGTAGAGGTACTCGACCTGGGACAGGGGGCGTTCCGGATCCGGTGACTCGCCCGAGGCGTTGGCCAGCCACGCCGGGTCGACGTCCTTCGTGGACAGCTCCGGACCGCCGGCGACCGGGACGACGGCGAACATCTCGCTCAGGTCCACGTCCGCGGCCTCGGACAGGGACACCTTCCACTTCAGCGGATTCCCCTCGGTCACCCGGTCCGCCACCGGCGTCACGGTGATCGTCGGCACGGGGTCGTCGTTCTGCACCGTGACGCCACCGCGGTACGAGCCGATGACAGCGCCCCGCACGGCCTTCACGATCACCGTGTGGTCCACGTCGTACGAGTAGCGCGTGTTGCCTTTCACCTCCACCGGTACGTCGATGTCGTGCCCGCCCGGATGTACTGTGACCAGGCGATTCGTGGACCTGCCGGTGACCGGGTCGACGATGTACACCCGCACCCGCCCGCTGCCCTGCCCGGACACCTGCACCGGCACCCGGTAGGTACGGACGCCCGAGTCGCCCTCCTTGACGGTCGTGCGACCCATGTCGACGCGTGACAGCGCCGCCCCGCGGACCGCAGGGGTGCCCGGCCGCCAGCCCCAGGCGTCCATCAGCCAGGCGTTCCCCGAGCGTGAACGAGGGGTCAGTTCAAGGGACTTGACGTGCTTCAGGTCGAGCCCGGCACGGGACGCCGCCGACAACGGGACGCGCACCTCGCGCGCCCAGTAGGAAGTAGTGCGTTCCGTGCCCGGCAGGCCGTCGACGGCGACGCGGCCGAGGGCGGCCCGCCTGCCGTGGGTGTCGGTGAGGGCGACGTCGAGCCTGGTGCCGGTCGAGTTGGGCGGCACGATCACACGCAGGGCGAGGTCCTTGGCGCCGCCCAGCGACACCGGAGCGCCGGGGCGCACCCGGACCGCCGACCCGGCCGCGGACCAGTGCAGCGCGACCGCGCGCCGGCCGGCCTCACGGTCCGTCTCCCACTGCGCGAAGTGCGGCGAGGCACCCTTCGCATGGGACCCCAGGCAGGCCACCTGCGTGTCCGGGTCCACGGCCGAGCACAGCCGCCCGCCGGTCACCGTGACCTTGCCGTCCGGCAGGAACCCGCCGCCGCGGTTCGCGCCCACCGCGTGCGTGAGCACCAGCGCGGGATCGGCCGAGGGGGCCCGTCGGCCCGACCCGTCGAGCAGCGGCCGTACCCGGTCGTCCCCGGCGACGAACAGCCGGGCCGCCGCCGCGATGTACGTGCTGCCCGCCTTGTGCTGCTGGTTCGCGGTCAGCCGGGTCGCGGTGCCCGGCGAGCACACGGGGTCCCGGTGCTGCGGGTCGTCGGAGAAGTCGTCCTCGGCGGGCGCCTGCGCCTGCCCCGGGGTCCATTGGGTGTTGAAGAAGTTGTGGTCGGCGCCCACCATGTACACCGCGCTGTGCAGCGCGGCGCCCCGGCTGACTCCGCGGGTGCCGTCGACGTACACCTCGCCCTGCAGGTCGGAGACGTCACCGTCGCAGCCCGGCAGGATCGTCGCCGACGGCACGTCCGCGACCGGATTCTGGCCGAAGATCGTGGGTCTGATGAGGACGGTGCCGCGGATGTGCCAGCGCACCGGACCGTGGTAGCCGTCCTCGGCGGCCGGCGGCGGATAGAGGCTGTCCATCGCCGCGCGGTTCACGCCCTCGCCGCCGCGCGAGTGGCCGACGAGCAGCACGCGCGCGAGGTCGGCCGGCGGCGCGTTCCGTACCACCGCGGGGGCCGTGTCAGGGTGCGCGGCCCAGTCGGCCCAGCGCGCCAGGTGCTGCCGTACCAGCGAGGAGCGGGCCTGTGCGCCACCGTCCTCGGCCGCGTAGTCCTGGGCGTTGGTGCCGTTGGCCGAGATCGACACCGTCACATAGCCCTGCGACGCCAGCAGCCGCTGGTCGCGCAGATAGCCCCGGTAGCTCGGGATCGGCTCGGTGCCCTGCGGGCAGGGCCAGTCGCCGGTCACGTCCGTACGGGTGTAGCAGGTGGAGTGGCGGCCGTGCAGGAACAGGGCGAGCGGCCGGTGCCCGGTGACGCCCTTCGGTGCGACCACCACGGCACGCATCTCGACCGGCTGTGGGAAGCCCGGCAGCTTCACCGGGTCGAGATCGTACTCGCCGGTGGTCGTGCCGTACCGGCCGGGTTTCCCGGGGTCCACGGAGTTCGCGGGGAGCCGGGCGGGCGGCGCAACCGCCGCGGAGCGCCGCCCGCCCGGAGTCCCGGTGCGGCCTGCGGAGTCCAACTGCCGTCCTCCGGCCCGTACCTGAAGATCCGTCAGGCTGGTCGTCGAGCCGCCCCGACCGAGGCCGAGACGGAACGTGCGGCCGTCCCTGTCCAGCTGTGGGACACCCAGCCTCCGGCCTGCGGAGTAGAACTCGACGCGGGCGTCCCCCATCGGCACGGGGGCTGTCGAGCGCCAGACGAGCTGCCGTGCGTCACCCTTGCCGGCGATCCGCCAGCCGGGTGGCAGGCCGGCGTCCCGCTCGGCGACCGTGTTCGACGGTCTGGCGGTCGACGGCGGTGCCGCCTGTGCCAGTCCTGGCGGTCCCCCCGCCACCGCGAGCACCGCCGCAGCGGTCACCCATATTCGCCGGGCACGGAACAAGGTTCCCTCCTCAAGTACCAAGCAATGTCCGCCCGTTGGTCAGCCGGGGGCCTCACGGGTTTCAGAGGACGACAGGAGGGACCTGTGGGTTGCCTGTGCCTGCTGATCCGGCCGGTGCCCGGCGATGCGATCAGGACGAACCCGACGACCAGGCATGGGCGCCGGGCCTGCGGGACAGGAGCCCCCAATGAGCCGAACTCCGTTGCGCGCCGCCGTCGTCGGCACCGGCCATCGCGCCCAGACCTTCGTCCGGGGCCTCGCCGCCCGTCCCGGCCACCTCGTGGCGGCCCTGTGCGACCCGAGCCCGACGCGGATGGCCTTCCACAACCGGGCGCTGGCCGCCGCCGGGGAACCCGCCGCCACCGAGTGGGAGCCCGACCGCTTCACCGACATGCTCGCCAAGGAGGCCATCGACGAGGTCGTCGTCACCACCGTCGACGCCGCACACGACCGCTACATCGTGCCGGCCCTGCGGGCGGGCTGCCGTGTCGTCACCGAGAAACCGATGACCGTCGACGCGGACCGCTGCGCGCGCATCCTCGACGCGGTGAAGGCCACTGGCAACCCCCTCACCGTCGCCTTCAACTACCGCTTCAACCCGGTGCACGAGAAGGTGCGCGCCCTGCTCGCCGACGGCGCGATCGGCGAGATCCTGTCCGTCCACTTCGAGTGGGTCCTCGACGTACGGCACGGCGCTGACTACTTCCGCCGCTGGCACCGCGAGAAACGGAGCAGCGGCGGTCTGATGGTGCACAAGTCGAGCCACCACTTCGACCTGGTCAACTGGTGGCTCGCCGACGAGCCCCACGAGGTCTTCGGCTACGGCCGGCTCGGCTTCTACGGCCCCGAGGCAGGCGAACGCCACGGACTGCGCCGGGACTACGACCGCGCCCACGGGGCCGCCCCGGCCGCCGACGACCCCTTCGCGCTGGACCTGGCCGGCAACGACACCCTGCGTGCCCTGTATCTGGACGCCGAGCCGGACGACGGATACATCCGCGACCGCAACGTCTTCGGCGGCCCGGTCACCATCGAGGACGACATGGCGGTCCTCGTCCGCTACACGCGCGGGGCGACGATGACCTACCACCTCACCGCCTACTCCCCCTGGGAGGGCTACCGCGTCATGTTCAACGGCAGCGCGGGCCGCCTGGAGCTGGAGGTCGAGGAGAGCCGCTGGGCCCAGCCCCGCACCCCGGTCGCCCCGCACAGCGGTGCGCTGCACGGAGACACCGCTGCCGAGCACGCGGGCGGCGTGCGGCTCACCCTGCGTCCGCTGTGGCGGCCACCGGCCGAGGTGCCGCTCGACGTCGCCCACGAGGCCCACGGCGGGGGAGACCCCCGGATGCTCGACGCGCTGTTCGGACCCGTAGACCGCGGTGAGCCGGATCAGGGCGCGGCGGCACATCCCACGGCCACTCAGCGCGACGGCGCCCTCGCGCTTGCGGTGGGCCTCGCCGCCAACCGGTGCTTCGAGACGGGTCGGCCCGTGGCCGTGCGGGACCTGGTCCCCGGGGTGAGGGAGCGCTGAGGGGGCGTCAGGACCAGGCGCGGTAGGGCTCGTCGACCAGGGAGAAGACCGGCTCGCCGCGGACCGGGTCCTTGGCCGTCGACAGCCGGACCCGGTCACCGCTGTGGATGCCGATCAGCGGGCCCATGACCCTGCCGCGGACCACGAATCCCTCGGCCATCTCCACGAGCGAGACATTGCGGGCGGCGGGGGTGTTGCGGTGCACGATCGTCGCGTGGCGCACCGTGCCCAGGCCCTCGCTGCGCTCCGTCCGCAGTTCGCCGCCCTGGCAGACCGGACACAGCAGCCGGTGGTACATGGCGGTGCCGCACCAGGTGCAGCGCTGGAAGAGGATGGTGTCCGTATCGGGCGTCCCGGGATCGAGCACGCCTGCCGCGGAGCCGGCTGCCTGACGAGCAACGTTTCCTGAGTGGTGGTACACGCTGGTCAACTCCCTGCGCTCGGCCGGAATCCCACGTGCGCGGTTCGCGGTGCCGCCGTGCACGGCATCAATGCATGGCACTGAGTGTCATACGTAAAGACACTGCGTACCCCTCAATGTGCGGCTCCGGTCAGTTCTGCTCCAGAGCGCTCTCGATCTCCTGGACCACCCGCCACAACGGTGCGCCACGCCGGGAGACGACCACCACCACGTCCTCGGGTTCCTCGTCGTCGGGTGCCGGGGGAGTGGCGAAGGCCTGCTGTACGTATCCCAGGGCGTGGTCGAGGGCGGCGCTCGCGTCCCCCTGTCCGTCCGAGCGCAGCCAGGAGCGCAGCGCGTTGTTGTGCGCCGCCGCCACCGCCGCCGCGATCACATCGGCCTGCAGCGTCCCGTCCGGGCGGGACGCGAGGCGCCCGCGCAGATGGTCGGCGAAGGCGCGCTCGTAGCGCCACACCACGGAGAGTTCGTACGCCCGCAGTCCGGGCACCTTCTTGGTCAGGCGATAGCGCTGCACGGAGAAGGTCGGGTTCTCGGTGTACATGCGCAGCACGATCCGAACCGCGTCACAGACCCGCTGCACCGGTTCGTCGTCGTCGCCGCTGTCGGCGAGGAAGGCCGTCATGTCGGCCAGGCACCGCTCGTGGTCGGGGAAGACCACGTCCTCCTTGGAGGGGAAGTAGCGGAAGAACGACCGCCGCCCGACGCCCGCGAGCGCCACGATGTCGTCCACCGTGGTCTGCTCGTAGCCCCGTTCGAGGAACAGGTGGAAGGCCGCCGCGACCAGGGCGTCCCGCATGGGTGGCCGCGTTGCCGTCGGCTCCGTCTTCATGAGCGGGAAAGTAGCATCCGGACGGCACTGATGGCACTCAGTGCGCTGCCACAGGGAACTGAGTGTCCTCCTGTGGGGCTGCTGAACCGTCGCGGCGCAGGGCGCGTATCACTCCTCGGGGAACGGCGGACGCCCCATCCAGGGGACGAAAGGAGAGCGCAGTGTCCACACCGCCCGCATCCGGGTCGCAGCAGGACCGCCCGCCGCTGGAGCCCATCCGGGTCCTGCGCCCGCGCCGCACCGACGCCCTGGCGGAGCTGTTCAGGGAGATGGAGCTGGGCACCGGCGGTCTCGAGCCCGTCGCCGTGCCGGATCCGCGGTCCTGGGACGAGGGCGAGACCCAGGAACTCCCGCCCGTGCGTACCGGCCACGGCGGCTCCCCGCGTGGTGACAGCCGCTTCGGGTTCGGGCCGGGACTGCGCCGCGCCGCCGTCACGATCGCCGTCGCCGCGGCCGCCCTCGTCGGCTTCGGCGGCGCTCTCCTGCTGCACGGCAGGCACGACGCGGCCGCCGTCGAGGCACCTCGCCCCACCGCGTCCGCCGAGCCGACCACGACCGCCTCCGCCGCGCCGGACCCCGACGGCGCGGGCACCCTCCGCGAGGGCGACAGCGGCCCCGCCGTGACCGATCTGCAGGAACGCCTGCTGCGCATCCCCGACGTCTACGCGGGCGGTTCCACCGGCGGCACGTACGACGCCACCCTCAAGGCCGCGGTCGCCCGCTTCCAGCTCTGGTACGGCATCAGGGGCGACGAGACCGGCGTCTACGGCAACGACACCCGCAACGCCCTGGAATCCCGGACGGCTTCCGGCACCGGCTGACGCTGCGGGATGCTGTAGGGCGCCCCACCCGCCCGACCCGAAAGCCACGCCCATGAACGGCTCGCGCATCCCCGGCCTGGTCCTGCCCGCCGTGTTCCTGTTGGCCCTGGTCGTGGGAGCGGTCTGGTACTGGCGGCATCGCGGCGACGAGTGAGCGGCGGCCGGGCACCGGATCCGTACCGCCGCCTACTGCGGATCCGCCGGCACCCGGATGTCGAGCACACAGACGTCGTCCCGCCGATCACCCTCCAGCATCGCGGCGAGCAGCGGGGCCAGGGAGCCGGGCTCGTCGGTGTGGTGGCTGAGGACGGCCTCCGAGAGCCGCTTCAGGCCCCGGTCGAGACCCTCCGTGGGGCGCTCGACCAGGCCGTCCGTGTAGAGGAGGACCCGGTCGCCCGGTGTGAGACGGCACTCCGCCTCCGCGAAGGCCGGCGTCGCACTCGCACCGAGCAGCATGCCGCCGGGACGGTCGAGATAGCGCACCTGGCCGCCGCGCAGCAGCAGGGGCGGCGGATGGCCCGCCTGCGCCCAGACCAGGCGGCGCTCGGCAGGGGCGTAGCGGGCGAGGACCATGGTCGCCGTGCCGTGGGAGTCGCGGGAGTGCAGCAGCAGCGTGTTGAGTCGGGTGAGCGCCCCCGTCAGCGAGGACCCCGTGATGACCATGCCCTTGGCGGTGAAGCGGAGCTGGGCCATCGTGGCGACCGCGTCGATGCCGTGCCCGGCGACGTCGCCGACCACGAAGAGGGCGTCCCCGTCGGGCAGTTCGATGGCGCTGAACCAGTCACCGCCGACGTGGGTGCCCGACTGGGCGGGCAGATAGGCGACTTCGACGCGCAGCCCCGCCAGGTGCACGGGCCGGGTGGGCAGGGGCAGCAGGGCGTGCTGCAGCCGGCCGGCCAGCGTCCGCTCGGCGCGCAGCACGTCGTGCTGGGTGAGCGCGGCCCGCTCGCTCTCGACGAGGGCGAGCTCCGCGCTGCGCTGTGCGGTGAGGTCCTGAACTACGCCGTGTACCTCGACGGGCATGCCGGCGGCGTCCGGCACGGCCTCGGCGACGGCCCGCAGATGCCGTAGCCCGACTGCCGTCCTGGTGCGGAACGGGATGTCGAACGGGCGGCTGCCGCCCAGCAGTTCGCCGATGGCGCGGGACAGCGCGGGCGCGTCCTCGGGCAGAGCCAGGCCGGGCAGGGCGGTGAGGTCGACCGGGCCTTCGCCGGGGTCGCGACCGAGGAGCTCGAAGACCTGAGAGGACCAGGTGGCCTCGTGCGTGACCAGGTTCCAGCTCGCCCAGCCGAGGCTCCCCAGCCGCTGCACGTCCGCGAGGCGCTGCTCCTGCCGGTCCGAGGAGCCGTGCCGCACCCATGTCACGAACAGCCCGTCACCCAGCCGCGCCGCCCGCACCGTGTAGGTGGACAGCTCCGCGGCACCGTCCACGACCTCCTGGTGCGCGAACGGCTCGCTCTCGTACGGCTCTCCGGTGGTGAGCGTGCCGCGCAGGCCCTGCCACAGCGGCTCGCCCGCCAGCGTCGGGCAGGCCTCCTGGAACCGCCGGCCGACCAGCTCCGTCCCGGTGCCGTCGACCACGTCGGCGGCCTGCGCGGTGGCGGCGTCGATGCGGTAGTCGTCGATCACGCCCGAGGCGGCGGGCAGCGGCGTGAGCAGCATGGCCGCGCCGGGCAGCGCGTCGAAGACGGCCTGCAGGGCCTCAGCGGCAGTGTTGGTTGCGGCCTGCGGATCGGTGTGGAAGTCCCGCAGACGTCCGGCGCACAGCCGGACGGCGGCCTGCAGATGAGCCCGGGCGCCCGGGCTGAACGGCCCGCTGCGGGTGCGCAGGATCCCGATGCACACGCTCGGTGAGGCACCGTTCGGCACGGGCAGCCAGGCGCGCGACGCCCAGCGGTCCGGCGGGCCTCCGATCAGCAGGTAACGCTTCCGGTCCGCGGCGACGTTCGCCAGCCAGCGCGGCTCGCCCGCCCGCAGGGCTTCGAGGGCGGGGACCCCGTTCAGTGGCGGGATCTGGTGCCACTGGGCGGCGAAGGTGGCGTCGACGCCGGCGTGGCCCACGAGTTCCAGCCCTCCGGCGGGCCGTCGCGAGTAGATCACGACCGCGTCCGCGCCCACCTCGGGCGCGAGATGCTCCAGCAGGCAGCGGGCGAGATCCTGCGGTGTGGTGACAGGGACGAGCTGCCTGCCGAGGGCGCCGAGCGCGGCGGAACCCTCGTCAGCGGCCGCGTCCCGCGAGGGCGGCACGGAGGACTGGGGGAGGACGGCGGGCTCCGGCTCGGGGGCCCCACTGCCCGGCGGCGCCAGGCTGCCGAGGGTGATCCAGCACTCCTCCAGCACTGTGCGGCCACCGGCCGCGGCACGTCGCTGCAGCTCCTCCTCCGCGGCGCCGGGGGCGCAGCCCGTCAGCGCCATGACCACACCCTTGGCCTGCTCCAGGACGGCCGACATCGCCGCCAGGTGGCGTAGCCGGTCCATCTCGGCGCGCTGCCTGGCGACGATCTGGGCCAGCGCGACGGTGTCGGCAGCGGTGCGGGACTCCGTCGGCGCGGCTTGCTCACTCGTCACGCGTCGAGCATCGCACAACGGGGCGGCTTCGATCGTGGTCCAGCCTGCACAGGCTTCACTCGAAAGGAGAAGGACCGGTGTGTCGAAGTGGACGCCGGCGCCCGTCCGCGCGTCAGTCGTCCGGCGGCGGGTACAGCCACAGCCGGAGCGATCGGCTGAGCAGTGGCATGACCAGGTAAGTCAGCACGGGCAGCAGCACGATGGGAAAAACGGCCGCCCGCATCGGCAGGGGCCAGGCCGTGGTGCGGGGCGTCACCAGCCACTGGATGAGCAGGGTGAACGGATAGGCGCCGAGGAAGGTCGTCAGCAGCATCTTCCAGCGGGGCGGGGACTGTGCCGTGGTGCCCGGCAGACTGAACCAGGTCTCCATCCCGGTGGTCGACTGCCGCTCGTCGCCGACCTCCGTGGCGATCCCCTCGATCCGCTCATGCCACTCGGCCCGCTCGGCGGAATCCAGCCACTGCGCCAGACGCTGCGGATCGGACCAGCGCAGTACCGCGTGAAACCGGGGGCCCTCTTCGGGGCGCAGCCAGGAGACGCCCTCGTTGCCGGGGAACCGACTGGCGCAGCGGGTGATCCCGCGGGTCCACTTCTCGAACTCGGCTTCCCGGCCGGGACGCACCTGCCAGGTCAGCACCGTGGTGACCGGATCGCGCCTGTGCAACTGGGTGGTACTCATGCTCACCACGTGTGCCACGTGTGGCGCCGATCATGCAGTACAGGCCCCGGCCGCCGCGGTCAGCGCCCGGAGTCCACCAGGGCCTGGGAGACCGCGCGGACGCTGCGCGCGATGTGCTGGAGCTGCAGCACCTCCGCCGCGTACAGCTTGATCGTGTGCTCGATGACCGACTCGGGCAGCCCGAGCGCGGGCAGATCGGCGCGGGCGGTCTGCAGAGCGGTGCGCGCGACCCGGATCTCGTGCTGCACCTGGATCTGTGCATGGCGGGCCAGCAGCACGGGGTGGCGGATCAGGGCCGGGTAGCTGCCGTAGCGGGCCGGCACCAGCTCGCGCAGCCATCTGGCCGCCGAACGCTCCCAGTCGTAGGAGCCGGGCGTCTTGACCTGGCACGGCCAGTCCGGGCTGATGCGCGTGGTCGTCAGTTGCATGATCATCGCTTCCGGGGTGTGCGGCGTCGTGTGGGGGTGGTCCGACGTGGGCGGGCGGCCCCGGTCTAGGGGATGACCGGGGCCGCCAAGGGCGCTCGCAGAGGCGAGGCCCGACCGAACACCCTGAGCGCCGACGCGGGTAGGAGACGGCGGCTTCGGGTGTCCGTGCAGGGCCCGGGAAGGCAGACGGCGCCGGCGCGGCGGATGGTGCAGGCGCATGGGCGGACCGTCGGCTTTCTCCGGGCGATGCGGGTGGGGACAGGGGTGCGGAACGTGTCCCGGAGTGGGCCGGTGCGCGATCCGTGAGAAGTATTTATATATGCCGTCCGGTTTGCAAGAAGCATGAAAACATTCATGCGCGGTATGTTGCGAAAGGTCCCTTTGTAATCCCGCTGTAACGTCGGATCGGCCTCGGATGCGGGCTCGGCCGGGGACGCCGGATCAGTCGCGCAGGAAGAACTGGTGCTGGTCGGAGATCTGCTCGTACTCCTCGAGCCGCGCCTGGGTGCGCTCGGGATCGGCGTCGGTCATGGCTTGCAGCAGCGCGGAGGCGATCACGCCGGGTGCCGCGTAGGAGTCGAAGACCAGACGGGAGCCGGTGCCGGTGGCGAGGACGACGTCCGCCTCGTCGGCCACGAGACCCAGCGCCAGGTCGGTGACCAGGGCGACCTTCAGTCCTGCGCTGCGCGCGACCCGTACGGCCGTGAGGGTCTCCTGGGCGTGCCGGGGCATCGAGAACGCCAGCACCCAGGTGCCGCCCGCCTCGCGCGACTGCAGCAGCGCGTCGTAGGCGACGCTGCCGCCCCGGGTGACCAGCCGCACGTCCGGGTGGATACGGCGCGCGGCGTAGGCGAAGTACTCGGCCAGCGAGCCCGAGATACGCAGCCCGAGGACGGTCAGGGGGGTCGACGCCGACAGCTTGCGGCCGAGCTCGATCAGCTGGTCGGGGTCGGCGAAGTCGCGCCGCAGGTTCTCCAGGTTCTCGATCTCGGCGTCGACCGCCGCCTGCAGCTCGTTGCTGCCGTTCTCCTCGGTCGCGGCGGGGCCGCCGGCCAGCGTGCCGAGGGCGATCGACTGGAGCTTCTCGCGCAGCGCGGGGTAGCCGCTGAAGCCGACCGCCGCGGCGAACCGCGTCACCGACGGCTGGCTCACCCCGGCGCGCTCGGCGAGGTCGGTGATCGAGAGGAACGCCGCTTCGGTGATGTGCTCGATCAGGTACTGCGCGATGCGCCGCTGGCCGGGGGAGAGCCGGGGCCGGTCGAAGAGCGTCCTGAGCTGGGAGGCCGGGGCGGCCTCGGCCTCCGGAGCCGTCTTGCCCGAGGTGATCGCGGACGCCTGTGCGCGTGCCTGCTGCGGCGATGACACCGGTGCGCCTCCTTTGTCTCCCACAGTGCTTCAACATAGCCCACACACCGTTGTGACCAGGGCTTGTAGGGGGCATCCGAGGCCGGCAGACGGATCCTCAGATCGCCCCCCGATCCGGTGGCACGCGTCACCGGCGGTAGATCGTGATCGAATCCCCGACGCTGTCGACCGGACGGCTGCTGTGGATCAAAGCGGCCAGCCGGCCCTGCGCCTTGGCCACCGCCGAGTCCGACACGACCAGCAGCCCGCGCACCTGACGGGGGGTCACTTTGCGTGGATCGGATGCGTGGATGCCGTAGTACGAGGGCACTCCGCTGCCCTTGTACACCAGCCAGATCCGCTCGCCCCGGTACCGCTCGTGCAGTCGGTCGGCGAGCCGGCCGAGGTCCTGGCCCCAGTCCACGTTGGAGTCGTGCAGCCGCAGATGGGTCTCGGCGGGACCGCCGAACGCCTCGTTGGAGTACGGCAGGTAGTAGGGACAGGTCAGCAGTGAGCTGACCGCGACGAACAGCACCAGCGCCCCCGTCGCGAGCGGCGCCCACCGCCACCGAGCGGCGAGCACACAGCCTGCGGCCACCGCCAGGAACATCGGCACGAAGATCGCGTACCGTGTCCCGAAGTCCCGTGCCCCGGTCATGGCCGCGGCCAGCAGCACACCGGCGGGCAGCAGTACATAGGGCGCCGCGGGCCGCAGCCGCCGCACCGTCAGCAGCACCACGGCACCGCAGGCCCACAGGGCGAGCATGCCGAGCGGCGTCTTCACCAGCAGGGCGGCGGGCAGGTAGTACCAGCGGGAGCCGGTGTACAGATGCCCGAACAGGAAGCCCTGCCACGGGTAGTTCTCGAGACCGAACTGAATGCGCACCCCGTCCCGGTAGGACTCCGGGAACGGCAGCAGCCCGACGAGCAGCCCCTTCAGCCCGTGCACCGCGGGCACGGGCTGCTCCGGGGACCACCGCAGCCGCGGATCGACCACCAGGTACGACGCCCATACGACGGCGACGGCGGCCACCGCCACGACGCCGGCACCGAGAGCCGCCCTCTTGCGGCGGTCCTCGGCCTCCCCCCGCCACACCGCCCAGGCGGCCAGCGCCAGCAGTACGGGAACCACCGGGAGCACGCTCATCTTGGTCGCCAGGGCCGCTCCGAGCGCCGCCCCGGCCAGGGGGACGTACATCCGGGGGCGTCGCCGGGCCCGCCACAGCAGCCAGGCCGACGTCAGCACGAACCCGGCCGCGGGCACGTCGAGCGTGGCCAGCGAGCCGTGGGCGATCACGTCCGGGGAGAAGGCGTACAGGGCGAGCGCCGTCAACCCGGCCGCGGAGCCCGCGAGTTCACGGGCGAAGGCGAACACGACGAGCCCGAACAGCAGGGTCAGCGCGATCACCGGGAGGCGGGCCCAGAACATCAGCCGCCACGGATCGTTGCCCGACTCGTACAGCAGATGCCGCCCGAACTGCCCCTGATCACCCTTGTACGACGTGTCCACGTGCGGGCCGGCGATCGCCACCCCGACCGCGATGACCAGCTTCCCGAGCGGCGGATGCTCGGGGTTGAGACGCACCCGGTGCTCGTGCAGATAGTCGGCGGCCGTGGCGACGTAGACCGGCTCGTCGATCGTCGGGGTCTGCTGCACGGCGGTGGTGACCATCGCCGCGGCCATCTGGGCCAGCAGCACGACGACGAGCAGCGGCGGCAGCCACCGCCCGCGCGGGCGGGGCGACCGCTCGGGGGCGGCCGCCCGCGGCGGCGGGTGTTCCTCGTCGTCGTGTGTGCCCGGCTCGAGGACCGAGTGCTGTTCGTGCGCCATCATCCGCCCCGCGGTGACACGGACCGCGAGGAGGCGGGAGCGATCCGGACCCGTCCCATGGGCCCTACTGTCGCATCAGCTCCCGCCTCCCGGGCGTCACCGCTTCAGGAGTCGTACCGACAGACCTTCCGTCGTGTAGACGGGTACGGCGCGAAGCCGGTCGCAGTTCAGCTCGATGCGGTCGAACTGACCCCGCAGCCCGGCAGCGGAGAGCACCCGCACCGTGCGGCCCGCGGCCGGCGGCCGGTCGGCGTCGAGCCGCAGCGACAGGACGCTCCCCATGCCCAGCACCGCCCGGCGCGTGACCTCCAGGGCGGGCTCGTGACCCGAGCGGAGCGTCAGCTCCAGCGCGCCCGACTCCTGCGCGTACCCGCCGTGCACCTGCACGGGCCGCTGCAGCCGCAGCGTGCCGCCCGACACCCGCACGTCGCCGTGGCCCAGCGCGTGCGACGAGGCGGCGACCAGCACGCCGTCCTTCACCACGGTGCCGCCCGTGTACTTGTTGTGCCCGGTCAGGGTGAGCGTGCCGCTGCCCCGCTTGGTCAGGCCGCCGTCGCCGCGGATGTCGTTGCGCCAGCTGTCGGCCGAGCCGAAGCCGCCCGCGGCCGCGTCGAGCGTGACGGTCACATCGGAGTCGAAGGCGCCGTAGCCGTCCGCCGCGGCGAACAGGTTCAGTCGTCCCCACTGCTCGAAGCCGTCCAGCAGCACATACCCGGAAGGCAGCGCGGTGGTGCGCAGCACCTCGCGCCGCTGGTCCGCGTCCAGGTACGGCAGCCGCGTCTCCAGCAGCACCTCCGCGCCCTTCGGCACGGTCAGCGGCTCGCTGTGGCCATGGCGGGTCAGGACGTACGTCAGCCGGGGCCGGATCGCACACGCGTTGGCGTCCCGGTCCGCGTACGGGTCGGTGCCGTCCGAGTGCGCATAGGCGTACAGCGTCTCGGCCGTCGTGCCGGTCTGCGCCTCGAAGTAGGAGAGGGCCTGGGCGCGGGCCGCGGCCTTGAGGGCGGCGTTCGCCGGGTCGGCCAGGGTGGCGGCGGCGAGGGCGGTGGCCATGATGCGGCCGCCCATGACGTCGACCGTCGAGTGCATGCCCGCCATGATCCGGGTGTGGCTCAGCTCGAAGGCCCGCGTCACCAGCTCCTGGAAACGCTCCGGTACGGCGTACGCGTAGGCCAGGCCCGCCAGGTGGAAGGCGTTGGTGTGACCGCTGGGGAAGCCGCCGTCGTCCGCCGGGGAGGTGCTGCGCTGTCGCAGCAGCTGCGGGGCGACGACCACCTTCGAGTCGTAGACGGGGAAGCCGAGGGCGTCCGTCCTTCCCGTGTCGACGACCTCGCTGTCCTCGTTCATGCGCCACGGCCGCGGGTACAGGTAGGCGTACTTGGACGGGTTGCCCGAGGCCCAGTTGCCCCGCAGCGTGTCGACCAGTTCGGCCACCTTGCCGAGCGCGGAGTCGTGCGAGCCGGCACCGAGCGCGGAGCCGGCCGGGGCGTCCGCGGGCACCGCGTCGTCGATCTTGGCGGGAGGCGTGCCGTCCGGGGCGCTCGTGATCGACGTGACCGCCTTGGCGCCCGCCCTGTACAGGTCGGCCAGCGGCCCCAGACCCGCGATCATCGCGTAACTCTGGTGCTGGCGGTCGTAGAGGAACGCCTCCTTCGCCTCCGCGTCCGTGCGCGCGCCGGTGATCCGGGCGCAGTAGCTCATGTTGGCGCGCAGCACGTCGGGCCGCAGGGGCGTGCCGGTGTTCCAGGCGCCGCCGGTCTTCCATATCCGCGCGAACCCGCCGAGCACGCGCACGACCGCGTTGGTCTCGGGAGTGAGGTTCGTCGAGAGATTGGTCTTGTAGTCGTCGACGAAAGCCGCGGGCGTCGTCGCGGCCTTGGCATCGGCGGCGCCCAGCCACGACACGAAGGTGGGCGCGGCCAGCACTCCGGCCGAGGCGCCCAGGGAGGTTCTGAGGAACCCCCGCCTGTTGACGGCGAGTCGACCGGTCTTCAAGGAGGAGCGGTGCCCGGCAGATGACGGCATGCGTGTGCCTCTCTTCAGTTCTTCGGCCGTGCGGCCGGGAGGAGATCGTGCGATCAGAGGTGTCTCGCGGGACGCATGAGGTGTGCGATTCCGGTGCGTCCCGTGAAGCTTTGAGCGAAGATCTACGGCCGGGTCCTGTCCCGTCGGCGAGAGCCCGGCGACTGTGACGTGTCGTGTGCGTGAACGGGGGCCGACCGGTTCACAGGATCGAACGCGCCAGTGCCACGGCACCCTCCACGGGCGGTGCGCGCAGCGGCTGCGGACGTGCTCCGGGCACGGACCGGGCGAGCGCTGTCGCGAACGCGCCGTAGAGCGCGGCCTGGGCGAGGACGGTGCTGCCCGCGACCACCACGTCGTCCACCACGACCCCGCGGGCGGCGAGCCGTTCCACCAGCGAGGCCAGCGAGCGGCCGGCCTCGGTGATCACCGTACGGGCGAGCGGTGAGCCCGCCTCGGCGGCCGCGAACACGACCGGCGCGTGCCGGCCCCACTGGGCGGAAATGTCCGTGGCGCTCTCCAACGCGGCGCCGAGCGCCGGTACTTCGGAGACTCCGAAGGACGCGAGGAGGCCCCGGGCGAGTTCGTCGGGTGCCTCCCCGCGGTCGTGCGCCGCCCATGCGGCCCGTGCGGCCTCGCGGACGAGACCGGCCGCGCCGCCCTCGTCGCCGAGCACCGCGCCCCAGCCGCCGACCTGGACGGAAGCCCCGTCGGCGAGCCGGCCCACCGCGACGGAACCGGTGCCGGCGACCAGACCGACCCCCTTGTCCAGTCCCGCGGCGGGCACCAGCAGTTCGGCGTCACCCACGACCAGCGCGGGCGCGTCGAAGTGCAGCTGCAGAGCGGTGCGTATCCGGGCGCACTGGCGCGGAGTCTCACAGGCGTGGCCACCCACGGCGACGGCCGCTGGACGTGCGCCCTGCGGCAGCGCGTCGGCGACCAGCGTGGCCAGCCAGCCGGTGGCGGCCACGGGGTCGTGCGGCCGCCAGCCGCTGCTGGTCCGGACATGGTCGGCGACCTGCTCGCTGCCGACGTGGGCACGCAGCTGCGTCTTGGTGCCACCCACGTCGATGCCGACCACGAGGGGGGTGAAGTCCTGCACGGATCCTCTTTCGTCATTGCGCTGGACAACGCGGTCCGGGAGCGCCCTGAAGGGGCGCGGGGAACTGCGCGACCAGCCACGACGGTGCCGCAGAGGACCGACGGCCCGTGCGGCACTCCCAGCGGAGCGCATTGCCTGCGACGGTTGGGCGAACCGTGCCTGAGAGTACGGGAGTTGGTGAACTAGGGAAGCCCCGGGACGGGCTTCAGACGGACACGGCAGGCGAGTACCGTGAAGTTCGTTAGGAAGTTAACTAACGAAGTACAGTGCGTCAAGAGGCATTGCGCACTCGACCACTGAGCGGCCCGTGACCCGTGGGAGAACTGTGATACACGACGTGGCGGAAGCCCCCCGTCTGACCGAGAGCGCAAGCGCGGTATTCGCCGTGCTCGCCGAGGCGGGCAGCGCGACCCGGCCGCAGCTCGCCAGCCTGGCGGGCCTGTCCAAACCCACCGTGTCCTCCGCCGTCGCGGAGCTGGAGAGTGCCCGGCTCGCCGCCCATTCCGGCACCGCCTCCGGCGGCACGGGCCGCTCCGCCGCCGTATACGGGCTCGGGCCTGCCGCCGGAGCTGTGCTCGCCGTCGACCTCGGCCCCGCCCTCACCCGGGTGCGCGGCTGCGCCCTGGACGGCACCCTGCTCGCCCAGGCCGCCGGGACCCGCAAGGACGCCGCCGACGTGGTGCGCGAGGCGCTCGCCGCGCTCCCGGCCGACGCCCCGCTGCGCACCGTCGTCGTCGCCGTCGGTGACGTCACCGCACGGGAGAAGGAGGGCGCCCGGATGCGCCCCGCCACGGCCAAGGCCGGCCCCGTCTTCGACGCCATGGCCGTCGCCCTGCCGCCGGGCGTTCCCGTCCACCTGGAGAACAACGTCAACTGCGCCGCGCTCGCCGAACTGCACGAGGGCGCCGCGCGCGGTCGGCGCACCTTCGGCTATCTGCGGATCGGCGTCGGTATCGGCCTCGGCATCGTGGTCGGCGGCCAGGTGCTGCGCGGAGCCAACGGTGCCGCCGGTGAGCTGGCCCGGCTGCCCTACCCCTGGGACGACGGCCGCGAGCCGCGTCACGAGGCCCTGGAGGAGTACATCGGCGCCCGCTCGCTGCTGAGGCGGGCGGCCGAGGCCTGGCGGGACGAGGACGGGCCGTGCCCGAGCACCGCCGAGCAGCTCTTCGCCCTGGCCGGCGAGGGCCGGGCGGCGGCCCGCGGTGTGGTCGGCCGCCATGCCGCCGACGTCGGCCGTCTCGCCGCCGCCGTGACCGCCGTACTGGACCCGGGACTGATCGTCCTGGGCGGCAGCACCGGCGCGGACCCGCAGGTACTGCCCGGTGTGCGGGCGGAACTCGCCCGGCTGAGCTGGCCCACCGAAGTCGTCAGCAGCACGGTCGGCGATCTCGGCACCGTCGTGGGCGCCGCCCGGCTCGCTGTCTCCCGAGGAGTCCAAACCGTGACCGAGGCCGTGGGGGCGAAGGATTGACGGCCTCCGACTCGACGTGCCAATGTCCGGACAAGCGCTTTCTAAGTCGGCCGGGACGCCGACTCCGGGTGAGCCTCCCGCCCGTACGCGAAGTACGGCAGCCGCACGAGGGCGTGCTTGTGCGACGACGGCCCTCATGGCCGGGGACTCCACCCGTCAAGGCGACGCGGCCGGGCGAGGCCGTGCCCCCGGAAAGCGAAATCTCCTGCAAAATGCACCCGTGCAGCCTCGGCTGGCGCCGTGCTCCGTCCAGTACGACGAAAAGGGATCGAAAATGACCAGTGTGGGTGTGCGGCGCTCCCGCCGACTCGGCCGCGGCGGCATACGCCGTGTGGTTCCCCTCGCTGCCGTGGCCACGGCAGGTGCCCTTCTGCTCACCGCCTGCGGCGGATCGGGGTCCGGCTCGGGCGGGAACTCCAAGTCGCTGACGTTCTGGATCTCCACGGTTCCGGGGCAGGACGCGGGCTGGAAGAAGCTGGTGGCGCAGTACAAGAAGGAAAACGGCGTCGACGTCAAGCTCGTCAACATCCCCTACGACGGCTACGCGACGAAGCTGCACAACGGGGCGCAGGCGAACTCCCTGCCCGACGTGGCGGCCGTGCCGGCGCTGGACCCGATCTGGTCGAACAAGCTCATCGACCTCAGCTCCATCGCCGGCAACAAGAGTTACAACATCAACTCCAACTTCCTGGCGAAGGACACGTCCGGGAAGGTGCTGGCCATCCCCTCGGACGTCACCGCGTCCGGCCTGTTCATCAACAAGACGCTGTTCAAGAAGGCGGGCGTCTCCTTCCCGGCCTCGCCCCAGAAGACCTGGACCTGGACCGACTTCATCGCGGCCGCCAACAAGGTCCGGGAGAAGACCGGCGCCAAGTACTCCCTGACCTTCGACCAGTCGCCGTCGCGACTGCGCGCCATGGTGTACGAGATGGGCGGCAAGTACGTCCACGCGGACTCCTCCGGCAAGTTCTCGGTGGACGCCGCGACCAAGAAGGCCGTGAGCACCTTCGTGGGATGGAACGACGACAAGACCATGCCGAAGTCGGTGTGGACCAGCGGCGCCGACCCGTCGGCCATGTTCCAGAGCGGTGACGTCGTCGCCTACTGGTCCGGGGTGTGGCAGGTGGCCGCCTTCTCGGAGAGCATCAAGAAGTTCGACTGGGCCAGCGTCCCGACCCCCGCCCAGCCCGTGCAGGCCAGTGACGTCAACAGCGGCGGCCTGATGGTGGGCTTCAACAACAACGGCGCCGCGGCGACCGCCGCGAAGAAGTTCATGACCTGGGTGTACGACCCGAAGCAGTACACCGAACTGGTCGAGAGCTCCGGGTTCCTCCCGGTCGAGAGCGGTCTGAACCCGAACTACCCCTTCAAGTCCGAGGCGGCGCAGTCGGCGTTCAAGCTGTACAACGAGGAGATCCCGCTCTACGCCCCGATCTCCGGCTACTTCAACGGCGCGCAGACCGCCTGGGTGCTGAAGGGCAAGAGCCTCACCACCGACCCGACCAAGACGGAGCTCGGCAAGGCGGTCAACGGCCAGCAGTCGGCCGACAAGGCCTTGGAGAACATCGTGACCGGCTACAACCAGCAGGTCGGCGGCGGATCATAGGCCACAGGGCCGGGCGGCGGGGCAGAGGCACCGCCGCCCGGCCCTGGGCGCCCGCGTGATGCCGGGCTCATGGCGTGAGCCCACCGGAATCCCTTCCACCAGCACGGAGTCAGGAAGATGACAAAACGCGCCTCGGACGTGTCCGCGAGCCCGCCCAGGAGACGCAGCAAGTACACCCTTGCGCCGCTCGTCCTCATCGCGGCCAATGTCGTGCTCTTCGCGCTGTTCTTCCTCTGGCCGGCGGTGATCGGGCTCGTCTACTCCTTCACGAACTACACGGGTGTGGGGGCATTCCAGTTCATCGGACTGGACAACTACCACAACCTGTTCGGGGACTCCACGTTCTACGACGCGCTGACCCGTACGCTGCTGTACGCCGTGCTCTTCGTACCGCTGAACTTCGCGCTCTCGTTGCTCGCCGCCAACCTGGTGGTGAACAAGCACGCCAAGGGCGCGTCGGTCGCGCGAATCATCTTCTTCATCCCGTGGCTGCTGTCGCCCATCGTCGTGGGTGTCCTGTGGCGGTGGCTGTTCGGTGAGAACTTCGGACTGGTCAACTACGTCATCGAGAAGCTCGGCGGAAGTGCCGTTCCGTGGCAGTCGAACGCGGACCTGTCGCTGCTGGTGGTGGTGATGGCGGCGTCCTGGGCCTGGACGGGATTCTCGATGCTGCTGTTCATCGCGGCGATCAAGAACGTACCGGTGTCGTACTACGAGGCGGCCGCGCTCGACGGCGCCGGACCGTGGCGCCAGTTCCTCAGCATCACGCTGCCGAGCATCGCACCGACCTCCTTCATCGTCATCCTGCTCAACACGATCAACGCGATGAAGGAATACCCGGTGTTCGTCTCCCTGAACAACGGCGGACCCGGAACGTCGAACAACCTGCTTGTCCAGTACATCTATCAGACCGGCTTCCAACGGGGCCAGATCGGCTACGCGAGCGCCGCGTCGTTCGTGCTCATGCTCATCCTGATGGCCGTCGCGATCATCCAGCTGATCGTCAACCGGCGGGTGGAGAACCGATGACAACCACAGAAATGCCGCGCCGGGCCGACGCCGGTCCCGGACGAGCCGTCTCCAAGAAGCGGCCCCACAGGGCGGACACCGGTGGGATCCGGCAGGCGGTCTCCGCGACGACACTGCTGTGGATCATGGCGTGCCTCTACGGGCTGCCGGTGCTGTGGTTCGTCCTCAGCTCGTTCAAGCCCGCCAGCGACCTGTTCTCCTATCCGCTGACGCTGGTCCCGCACAACCCCACGCTGTCGGGATTCAAGGCGGCGTGGGACAGCGCCAACTTCTCCCAGTACTTCATCAACACGGCCATCGTGTGCGTGATCACGACGATCCTCACGGTGGGAGTCAGCTGCTGCACCGGGTACGCCCTGGCCAAGTACGACAACAAGTGGCTCAAGGCCTTCTTCATCTGCATCCTGGCCACCACGATGCTGCCGGGCGAGGTCATGCTCGCCCCTGAGTTCCTGGTGGTCCGCAACCTCGGCCTCTACAACTCGTTCGCCGGCATCATCCTCCCGGCCGTGCTCACCGCGACCGGATGCTTCATGTTCCGCCAGTTCTTCCTGACGGTTCCCGACGAACTCGTGGAAGCCGCGCGCATCGACGGCGCCCGCGAACTGTCGATCTTCCTGCGGATCATGGTGCCGCTCTCCCGGCCCATCATGCTGACCCTCGCCATCCTGTCCTTCCAGTGGCGGTGGAACGACTACATCTGGCCGCTGCTGATGCTGAACGACCCCAACAAGTTCACCGTGCAGATCGGCATCCAGAGCATCGTCGGCGCGCAGAACATCAACTGGTCGGTACTGCTCGGCGCGTCGGTCATCTCCATGATCCCGCTGATCGTGATCTTCCTGGTCTTCCAGCGCTACGTCATGGGCGCCGACATCAACGCCGGACTGAAGGACTGACCTTGCACAACCCGCTCGACCAGGAGTTCGTCCGCGCGGCGGCCGCGGCTGCCGACCGGTCGGCCCTCCCGATGGCGGCCGCCCCCGACGAGGAGCCCGCCGGTGTGCCGCACCGTGGTCTGGCGCGCGGGGTGAAGACCCTGGTCGCGGCGTACCGTTCCCCGGACTCGGCACTGCACGGCAGCGAGCGGGCCGTCGCCGCCGCGACGACCCACCTGCGCGCCCTGCGGGCCGTGCAGACCGGCACCGGCCTCTTCGCCGGCGGCGACAACGTGCAGTCCCCGCCGGACTCCGCGTTCACCGTCAACGACGTGTGCGACGCGTACGTCCTCGCGGCGGGCGGAGGGCCGGAACTGCACGCGGTCAAGGCGGCGCTGGCCGAGATCGCCGACGCCGCCGCGGACAGTCTCCGGACCGGTGGGGTGCACACTCCGAACCACCGCTGGGAGCTGAGCGCGGCGCTCGCCCGTCTGCACCGGTCGTTCCCCGACGGCCGACTCCTCGAACGCGTCGAGGAGTGGCTCGCCGAGGGCGTCGACATCGACACGGGGGGCCTGTACTCGGAACGCAGTGCCGTCTACGCGTCCCTCGTGACCAACCCGTCGCTGCTGTTGCTGGCCGAGGTGCTCGGGCGTACCGACCTGATGGACGCCGTCGAACG
Source organism: Streptomyces guryensis (assembly GCF_021261325.1). GTDB lineage: Bacteria > Actinomycetota > Actinomycetes > Streptomycetales > Streptomycetaceae > Streptomyces > Streptomyces guryensis. Next base: position 289,385 of record NZ_JAJSBI010000005.1, read on the forward strand.
CAACCTCGCCACGACCCTGGACCTGATCAGGCCGGACGGCACGGTGGAGACCGTCCACTCGCGCCGCCAGGACCAGAAGCTTTCGTTCCCGCTGTGGCCCTACCTGCCGCACTACCGGCTGCTCGCGATCCGCACCGGCCGGGGCGACTTCGCCCGCGCGGCCCGCCTGGCGGCCGCCGACGGCATCGACGACCCCGACCTGCTCGCCCAGACCCTCCTCACCCCGGATCTGCGCCGCGCCCTGCCGGCCCCGGACGCGGAGAAGCTCCCGCGCTACGGGTACCTCCCCACCGCGCGCCTCGCCGCACGCGCCTCGGCCACCGCGCACACCGTGGTGTACGGCGGCTCCGACGTGCCCGAGCACCGGCGCATCCGCTCGGGCCTCGCCTGCAACCCCACCTTCCTGCGCCTGTTCGCCGGTGCCGCCGTCCTCGACGCGGTCCGCCTCTCGCGGGTGTTCTTCGACCTGGGCCCGTTCCGTGCCGCCGACATGGAACAGCTCGCCGACAACCGGTACCGGCTCACCCAAACCCTCACAGCCGCCTACTACCAGCCGCTCCCGAAGGACCGGAGGCGCGACGACGGCGCCTACCGCCTGGTGGACGAGGGCCGCTTCTCCGCGGCGATGGCCTTCCCCGACCGCCCTCAGGACGAGGTGTCCCACACGACCCGCGTCGAGGTGGACCTGAGGGAGGACGGCGCCGACCTGCGGATCGACATCAGCGGCCCACCGGTGCCCTGGGCCCTCGAACTGACCTTCCGGCCGGGCGGCGAGCCGCAGGGCGCCGTACCGCTCGGCGACGGAAGCTGGTGTCTGACGACCGAGCCGTTGACCTACCGCGTCGGCGACGACGAGATCCGGGTCGAGGCCGCCGTCGAGGCGGGCGAACCGCTTGCCGGGCCGGACCGGAGCGACATACTGCGGTACGACCCGGGCCAGGACTACACCGTGGTGGGCGGCACCGACGCCACGACCGGGAACCGCGTCTACATCGGTGGACTCGGCCCGCACACCCTGACCCTCGCACTGCGCGCCCGCCGGCCCGCACCCGTCGTGTGACCCCGACGACCCACGCCACGGCCACCTCAGGCATGAAGGGCTGATCCCCGTGCACCTCCTCCACCAGCGCGGCCCGCTGCACGACCTCCCGGACACCCCGGAGGCGTACGACGCCGTCCTCGCCGACGTCGTCGAGCAAGCCCTGCGGCGGATGACCCCGGAGGGCAATCTCGAACACCCCGACTGCGTCGACGACATCGGCGACACCTCGCTCGGCATCACGTCCCTGCTGGTGCTCGCCCTGCAGCGCACCAAGGACACGCGGCTCCCGGAGGCGGTGCACCGCAGCCTCGCCTTCCACCTGCGCGAGCGGGTCCACCTCGACGACAATCCGGGCTACCCGAACCTGAGGATCCGCAACTCGGGCTTCCCGTACGCCCGTTACGTCCTGGAGGCGGGCGCCCACCCCATCGGCGACTGGCCGAGCACGGTCTGGGCGCTGCTTCAGGCGGTCGACATCCTCGACGCGCCGGACGGCCTGGTCGATGCCGACCAGCGCGCCCGACTGCTGGACGTGGCACGGGGCTACTGGCGTTGGCTGACCGAGGCGACCTTCTTCAACCCGCAGGAGGCCGGCAACCAGGCCATCGGGTGCGTGGTCGGTGGCCTGATGCTGGCACGGCATCTCCCGCCGGAGAAAGCGGAACCGGTCCGCGCCCGGGCGATCGGCCTGTACACCGACGAGATCCGCGCGCACCGGGTGACCGATCGGGGCGCCCTGCTGCCCCCGGAGCACGGTGGCGCCTACGACAACAACTACGGCCCGATCTCCCTCTCCTTCCTCGCCCAGGCCCACCGGGTCAGCGGCGAGGAGATCTTCGCGGAGGACGGCGACGCGCTCGCCCGCTACATCGACGCCCGCCTCACGGGCGGCGGCTTCGACAGCGGCGGTCCGCGCTACAGCGAGCAGCACTCCGGCTTCGAGTCGGTCCTCGGCCTGCGCTACTTCGGCCGCCGTATCGGCTCCGACCTGGGCCGCTACCGGGGCGACACCCGCTGGGGGCGGCACGCCGTGAAGCCCGACGGCGGTGTCGACGGGCACTTCGCATGGATGCTGGTCTGGCAGATCCAGGACCCCACGCGCTGGCACCGCACGCCCTCGACCGTGCCCGTGCGCCACCAGCTCCGGGCGGGCACCGTCTCGGTGGCCTTCGACGACCGTATGACCCCGTCGGTCGTCGAGGCGGGCGGCACCTACTACCTGCCCGCGGCCGTGAACCGCCAGCATGGCTTCGGCCCCGTGCTGGACGGATTCGTGTTCTGCCGTCCCATGGGCGAGGTCCGGGTACGGGATGTGCGCATCGACGGGCTGGCGGCGAAGCTGGTCACCAAGCCGGTGGTCGGCCGCGACCACGTCCTGCGGCACGTGCGGTCCCTCTACGTCACCGACGGCACGAGCCTGTGGACGGCGGTCGTCGTGGACCGCCTGCCCTCAGAGCCGTATCTGCTCGCCGGCCTGCCGTACGCGGCCGACGACGGCGACCGGGTGCGCCGGACCGCCGAGGGCGCCGTGGCGTCGGCGGGCACGCTCCGTCTGACCCACCCGCAGGCGCAGGGTTCGGAGCATTTCGACGCCCGTGCGGAACTCACCCAGGAACAGGCGGCCTTCGCGCTCGCCGCCGACCCGCGGGGCTACGGCAACCCCGACGACGGCTGGCGCCACCTGGTGAGCTCCACCGCCCTGGAGGCGGGCCCGGTCCCGGGCGCACCGGATGATCTGCATGCGTTCGCCGTACGGTACGGCTCCGCGGCGCCGCTCACGCTGTCGGTCGAACGGGCGGCGGACGGGCTGCGCATCGAAACCTCGGCCTTCACCGCGGTGATCGGCGCCGACGACGAGCGGGGTGAGCCGCAGCTGACGCTGCGCGCGGTCAGCCCTTGAGGGCGAGTGCGTCCACCGGCACCACCAGGTCCGCCCGGTCACGGGTCGCGGCGACCAGCTCCGCGTTGCGCTGGTCGCTGCGCAGCACCCAGGCCACTGCCTCCTGGTGCGCCTTGCCGAACTCCTCGTGCCGGGCGATCAGCCGCCGGAGGCGTTCCCGCTCGTCCAGTTCGCAGAACCACACCTCGTCGAGCCGGCTGCGGACGCGGGGCCAGGCGCCCGTGTCCAGCAGCAGGTAGTTGCCCTCGGTCACCACCAGCCGTGCCGTCGGCGGCACCGGGACGGCGCCCGCGATCGGCTGCTCCAGCACCCGCTCGAACCCCGGCGCGTACACCACGCCGGCCTCGTCGTTCTCGCGCAGGCGGGCCAGCAGTGCCGCGTACCCGGCCGCGTCGAAGGTGTCGGGCGCTCCCTTGCGGTCCCGGCGGCCCAGCCGGTCCAGCTCGGCGTCGGCGAGGTGGAAGCCGTCCATGGGGACGTGCGCGACCCACGGCTGCTCCGCCGTCCCGTTCAGCTCCCGCACCAGGTTCTCCGCGAGGGTCGACTTGCCTGCCCCCGGGCTGCCGGTGATGCCCAGGACGGCGCGGCGCCCGCCTCGGGAGAGCGCGCGGGCACGGGTCAGCAGATCGTCGAAAGTCAGCGGCACACGGCAGAGTGTGTCACCCGGGTGGCGGTGCGATGAACTGCGGCGGCGCGGGGAGGCGTCTCAGTACAGGGGACACGTCCGTGGTGAGGAAGGGAGCCGGTGCCGTGCCCGACGACGCAGCGCAGATCCGCACACTGATCGAGAAGTGGGCCGAGTCCGTCCACCGCGGCGACCTCGACGGAGTCCTGGCCGATCATGCCGAGGACATCGTGATGTACGACGTCCCGCCCCCGCACGAGGGCATCCACGGACTGGCCGCCTACCGCGCGAGCTGGCCGCCGTTCTTCGCGTGGCAGGCCCAGGGCGCCTGCTTCGACATCGAGTCCCTGCACGTCACCGCCGGCACCGACGTCGCCTACGCGCACGCACTCCTGCGCTGCGCCACCCCGCAGGAACTGGCCGAACACCCCACGCTCCGCCTGCGGTTGACGTTCGGCCTGCGCAAGGAGCGGGACCGCTGGCTGGTCGCGCACGAACACCACTCGTTCCCCCACGACTGACGAGCCCCGCGCCTGCTACTGGCGTTTCCCGCGGTCCTGGTTCAGGTAGGAGTCGGATGTCGGGCCGACGAGGAGGGGGAGTGGCATGACCGCGAGTGACACGGACGGCCGGTTGGGGGAGGAGTTCTTCACTCCGGGAACCGCGTCCTTCACCGAGTTCCTGGCTGCGCACCGCCCCGAACTGCTGCCCACGCGCCGCCCCTTCCCGGACGGTGTCCGGGCCGAGCCCGGCCAATTCCCGCACGGCACCACCGTGCTCGCCCTCGCCTACCGGGACGGCGTGCTGATCGCCGGCGACCGCCGCGCCACGATGGGCAACCTCATCGCCCAGCGCGACCTGGAGAAGGTGCACCCTGCGGACGACCACACCGCCGTGGCCTTCGCCGGCTCCGTCGGACTCGCTCTGGACATGGTGAAGCTGTACCAGGTCGAGCTGACGCACTTCGAGAAGATCGAGGGCATCCCGATGACCCTCAACGCGAAGGCGAGGCGCCTGTCGGGCATGATCCGGCAGAACCTCGGCCAGGCCATGCAGGGCCTCGCCGTCGTACCGCTCCTGACCGGCTACGACGAGTCCGCCCCGGACGGCGAGAAGGGCCGCATCTTCAGCTTCGACGTCGTCGGCGGCCTGTACGAGAAGACGGACTTCCACGCCGAGGGCTCCGGATCGCCGTACGCCCGGGGCGCGCTCAAGAAGCTGTTCCGCAAGGGCATGGACCGGCGCGAGGCGGCACTGGCCGCCCTCCAGGCGCTCTACGACGCGGCCGACGACGACTCCGCGACCGGCGGCCCGGACATCAACCGCCGTATCTTCCCCATCGTGTCGGTGATCACCGAGGAGGGCTTCGAGCGGCTGTCGGAGCCCGAGACGGAGGCGCTGAGCCGCGAGATGGCCGAGCAGCGCCGCAGCCGGCCGGACGGGCCGACCGCCGCTCCCTGAGAGCGGACCCGGGCTTTGGTCTTTCCCCTTCCATGGTGAAGAGCTGTCGCGGCCTTTGCTGCACATAATGTGCAAGTACTGGAGTATGGCACCAGGTTGCGGACGCAGCCGCTGTGCACCCGAAAGAAGACCTCCCCGAATGACGGCCGCCCCCGACACCGCTTCGCCCCTCCCCGTCAAGCGCCCGGCCTGGCAACGCGTCCGCAGTTCCATGACACGGGAGGAGTGGACCAGAATCGGCGGGATGGCAGCGTTCGTGCTGGCCCTGCACGTCGTTGGCTGGTTCACGCTCGTCGGGATCGTCGCACCCGAGCACTACAGCGTCGGCACGCAGTCCTTCGGTGTCGGCATCGGCATCACCGCGTACACGCTCGGCATGCGGCACGCCTTCGACGCCGACCACATCGCCGCGATCGACAACACCACCCGCAAGCTGATGGGCGAGGGACAGCGGCCCCTGTCGGTCGGCTTCTGGTTCTCGCTCGGGCACTCCAGCGTCGTCTTCGCCCTGGCGCTGCTGCTCTCCTTCGGCGTCAAGGCCGTGGCGGGACCGGTCCGCGACGACAACTCCCGGCTCCACGACCTCACCGGCCTGATCGGCACGACCGTCTCCGGGACCTTCCTCTACCTCATCGCGGTCATCAACATCGTGATCATGGCGGGGATCTGGAAGGTCTTCCGGCGCATGCGCTCCGGCCAGTTCGACGAGGCGGCCCTGGAGGAACAGCTCAACAACCGCGGCTTCATGAACCGCCTGCTGGGCCGGGTGATGAAGTCGGTCACCAAGCCCTGGCAGATGTACCCGCTCGGCCTGCTCTTCGGCCTCGGGTTCGACACCGCCACCGAGATCGCCCTGCTCGTGCTGGCCGGCTCCGGCGCCGCCTCGGGACTTCCCTGGTACGCGATCCTGTGCCTGCCGGTCCTGTTCGCCGCCGGCATGTCCCTCCTCGACACCATCGACGGCTCGTTCATGAACTTCGCCTACGACTGGGCCTTCTCCAAGCCGGTCCGGAAGGTCTACTACAACCTCACCATCACCGGCCTCTCGGTCGCCGTCGCGCTGCTCATCGGCACCGTCGAACTCCTCGGTCTGCTCGCCCAGCAGTTCGGCCTGCACGGGGCGTTCTGGGACTGGATCGCCGGCCTCGACCTCAACACCGTCGGCTTCGTCATCGTCGGCCTGTTCTTCGCCACCTGGACCGCGGCCCTGCTGGTGTGGAAGCTGGGCCGCATCGAGGAGAAGTGGACAGCGGGCCTGTCCCGGCCCGCGGAACAGCCCGCGGACTAGACCCGCCGTCCGTTCAGGCTCTCAGTCCCGCAGCTTCAGCTCCTTGCGCCACTTGACGAACTGCTGGTCCGGATCTCCCGTGTACGACCAGGGAGTCCGTGTGGCCCGGCGCCCCAGCATCCCCAGCACGGTGGCGGCGACCTCCGGAACACGAGCGTTGCAGGCCGCGTGTGCCAGGTGGTTGAGGTCGCGCAGTTCGCCGGGGGCGATGCCGCTGTCCGTGCGGCCCATGATCCAGCGCTGCCAGGTGCGGCGCACGTCGCTGACCGCACCGTCGTGGTTCCAGTGCTGTCCGAGACCCACCGCGGACTGGCTGCCCTGCGCCGTGTCGAGGGCGTAGCGGTACTCCTCCACCCGCGCGTACTGCACCAGAACCGGCAGTGCGCAGCCCGCGGGTGCCACTCCGGCCGCGTCGCGGGCGAAGTCGTACATGAGGCCGTGGGTGCCGTGCCAGCGTGCCGAGTAGTAGTGCAGGACCTGGAGGTGGCCCTCCACGCTGTACGGGTCCCGCTGGTGCAACTCGTCCCACCAGCGCGACAGTTCCTGGCGCCGCACCCCCGAGGAGTAGAGCCGGGCCACCGAGATCAGGGAGATCCACGGCGTCGGGTCGTCCAGGTATGCCTCCGCGGCCTGCAGACAGGCCGTCACCGCGGTGTCGATGCGGTGCTGGTCGATCGGCACGCCCCGGCCCGCGGCGACGGCCAGGTTGAACGCGCGGGCCGTCTCCGTCGCCGCCCGCAGCACCAGCGCGTCACCGCTGTGGGGCTCGGCCGCCAGCCACGACTCCACCGTCGAACTGCTCGCGCAGGCCTGTGCGAGCAGCCGGACGCGGTGGCCGCGCGAGAGCCAGTCCGGGCCGGTGGCCCGCAGCAGGTCCCTGAGGCCCTGCCAGCGGCCGATGACGATGTCGTGACGTGCGTTGGTCAGGGACGCGTCCCCGCAGTCGGGGTCGTAGTCGGGAGCGAATCGGTCTCTCGCCATCGGGGTCTGCCTCAGAAGTCGGTGGAGAGACCTTCGTGGACACGGGTGTTCCCCGCCGGCCGGTCGTCGGGCACGTACTCCGCCTCGACGGTGCGGCTGGCGTCCAGGCGGGCGGGCCGGTAGTAGTCGCTGCCCCGCCTCCAGTACCAGAGCATCGGGACCAGTCCGACGGCGAGCCCGCCGATGCCGATCGCGATCGCCGCGGTGTCGAGTTCGCTCAGCGACTCGGCGAAGATCCAGAACATGAACAGCGCACCGAACAGCGGCCACAACCCGCCGAGCAGGAGGTTCGCGGCCGACTTCAGCAGCATCTTGCGGTACGCCACGACCACCGCGAGGCCCGCCAGGCCGTAGTACACGGAGATCTGCAGACCGATCGCCGAGATCGCGTCGGAGAGGATGTCGCCCACCGAGCCGAGCGCGTTGGAGGCGATGAACATCGCCAGCGCCACCCCGCCCACCACCGTGATGGCCACCCACGGGGTGTTCCACGTACGGTGCACCCGACCCAGCGCGGACGGCATCGTACGGTCGCGCCCCATCGCGAACAGCGAGCGCGTGACCTGGATGAGAGTGGTCTCCAGGGTGGCGATGGTCGACAGCATCACCGCCACGATCAGCAGCTTGCCGCCCCAGCCCGGCCAGATCGCCTCGCCGAGCGCGCCCAGCACGTTCGCGTCGTTCGCCTCGATCTGCTTCGAGGTCAGGATGACGTTCACCGCGATGGTGAACACCTCGAAGAGCAGGAAGACGATGCCCACCCCGATCAGGCCCGCGAGTCCCGTCGTACGACGGCTGTTACGGGTCTCCTCGCTCAGGTTGCTGGTGACGTCCCAGCCCCAGTAGTAGAAGGCGGCGACGAGTGCGCCCGACGCGAAGCCCGACACCCCGTCGAAGTGCGAGAAGCCGAGCCAGGACCAGTCGAACGCGCGGGCGTTGCCGGTGTGGAAGACGGCGAGCACCGCGAACAGCGCCAGTATCGCCAGCTCGACGCCCGACATGACGAGCTGGGCGCGGACGGTGAGCCGGGCGCCGCCCAGCACCACGAGCAGCATGATGACGAACCAGGCCGCGCCGACCACCGTCGACAGCGCGGTGTTGTCGGCGAGGCCCTCGTCGAACAGAGCGAGGGTCATCGACCCTGCGGGCAGTGAGCCGGCCACCATGAAGATGGTCGCCGAGATGACCAGCGCCCAGCCGCTGATGAACCCGAGAAAGGGATGGAGTGTGCGCCCCACCCAGGAGTAACTGGCGCCCGCGTTCACGTCGATACGGCCGAGATAGCTGAACGCCAGCGCGATTCCCAGCATGGGTATCGCGCAGTACAGCAGCGCGGCCGGGCTGGCCAGGCCCACCGCGCCGACGAGGACGGCGGTGGTCGCGGCGATCGAGTACGCCGGAGCGCTGCCCGCGACTGCCATCACCACGGTGTCGAACGTACCGAGGGCGTTGGCCTGCAGCCCTCTGCCCCTGCTGTTGCTCATGGTTGCGCTGCTTTCCGTCTTGCACGACGCGAGGGCGACCCGCCCCGACGGCGTAGGGGGAGGTGGGGGGTTGTGAACCCGCCCCGGACCACCGAGGGTTGGCCTCGGAGCAGATCAAGGGCAGCGAAAAACGAGGGGGTGGTGGAGAGCGCACGGCCGCCTGCGTTGTCGTTCGGTCACGCCGTGTATGCGAGTGATGATAGCCCTACTCCTTGACCTTTCAAGATTGACCAAGGGGTAACCTCCTGCGCCGCCGGGGACTCCAGTGGTTGGACGGCGCGCAACGGGAAACGCGGATCGGGACACCGTACGAAGACGACCCGCCGCAGCGCCCGAGGGAGGCACTCATGGGCAGCGAACGCACGCGCCCCGAACCGATGGCCGACGACGCCTACCAGCCCACCGCGACGAACGAGGAGCAGGAGGACGCGGCGCCGCTCGACCTGCAGGACGCCATCGACGAACGCACCTACGACGACACCCTCGACGAGGGCTACTCCCCACCGGAGAAGCCCCTTGGCGTCACCAAACACGGCACGACCGCCGCCGAGCAGCGCACCGGCGAGAGCCTCGACGAACGGCTCGCCGAGGAGGTCCCCGACGGGGCCGGGCCCGCTGGTGACGAGCTCGGCGACCTCCCCGGAGGCGAGGGCGAACCGGTCGACCCCGAGGCCGGCACGGAACGCGCGGGCCGCCTGGTCGCGCCGGACGAGGGCGCCCACCCCGACAGGACCAAGGAAGCGGTCGCCGACGACGTGGGCATCGACGGCGGTGCGGCCCGCGCAGACGAGGCCGCCGTCCACATCGTCGAGGACGGGACGCGGCTGCCCGACGCCGGCCAGGACCGCTGACGCCGGCCCGTCAGTCGCCGATCCGGTCGATCTGCCGGAGCTTGTTCGTGGCGTCGAGGGCGGCTACCTTGTAGGACTCCGCCAGCGTCGGGTAGTTGAAGACCGCGTCGACCAGGTAGTCGACGGTGCCGCCGCAGCCCATCACCGACTGGCCGATGTGGATGAGCTCGGTGGCACCGGTGCCGAAGCAGTGCACGCCGAGCAGGGTGCGGTCCTCGGGGGACACCAGCAGCTTCAGCATGCCGTGCGAGTCTCCGATGATCTGGCCCCGGGCCAGTTCGCGGTAGCGGGAGATGCCGACCTCGAACGGCACGCAGCCCTCGGTGAGTTGGTCCTCGGTCCGCCCGACGAAGCTGATCTCCGGGATGGTGTAGATGCCGATGGGCTGCAGGCTCTGCATCCGGCCGACCGGCTCGCCGCAGGCGTGGTAGGCGGCCGACCGTCCCTGCTCCATCGACGTCGCGGCCAGTGCGGGGAAGCCGATCACGTCGCCGACGGCGTAGATGTGCGGCACCTCGGTTCGGTAGTGCTCGTCGACGGTGATCCGACCGCGCCTGTCCGCGGACAAGCCGGCCTTGTCCAGGTCGAGTTCGTCCGTCAGGCCCTGCCGGCCCGCCGAGTACATCACCGCGTCGGCCGGTATCTTCTTGCCGCTCTCCAGGACGGTGAGCGTGCCGCGCGGATGCCGTTCCACCGCGCCGACGGTCTCGCCGAACCGGAACGTCACCGCGAGATCCCGCAGGTGGTACTTGAGCGACTCGATGACCTCGACGTCGCACATGTCGAGCATCCCGGCACGCTTCTCGACGACCGTCACCTTGCTGCCGAGCGCGGCGAACATGGAGGCGTACTCCATGCCGATGACCCCCGCACCGACGATGACCATGGAACGCGGCACGCGTTCCAGCGCCAGCACGTTGTCGGAGTCCATGATCGTACGGCCGTCGAACTCGACGCTGTCGGGCCGGGCCGGCCTGGTACCGGTGGCGATGACGATGTGCTCCGCGCTGAGCAGCCGTTCGTTGCCGGTGACCTCGCGCAGCGCGATGGTGTGCGGGTCGACGAAACTGCCGGTGCCGGCGAAGAGGGAGACGTGGTTGCGGGAGAGCTGGCTGCGGATGACGTCGACCTCCCGGCCGACCACGTGCTGGGTGCGCGAGGTCAGGTCGGAGACGGTGATGTCCTCCTTCAGCCGGTAGCTCTGCCCGTACAGATCGCGCTGGGTGAGACCGGTCAGGTACAGCACCGCCTCGCGCAGGGTCTTGGAGGGGATGGTTCCGGTGTGGATGGAGACCCCGCCGACCATGTCGGGGCGGTCGACGACGGCGACCCGGCGGCCGAGCTTGGCCGCGGCGATGGCGGCCTTCTGCCCACCCGGGCCGGATCCGATGACAAGCATGTCGAAGTCGGGCACCTTCCGGAGTCTGTCAGCCCCGCCCCCCGCTTCGAAAGACTGAACGGGCAACGATCGCCCACGAAGTGACGGGGCGGGAGCCCCCGAAGGGGCGCGGGACTGCATCGATATGCGGCTCCGCCGCGTGGGCGCGACCAGCCACGATGAACCCGCGGACAACTGACGGCACATCGCGGCACACCCCGGCGGAGCGATAATGCAGCTATGGGCCATCGACTCGCCGACGCGAGCACCCCCGCCCGGCTGGCCGCACCCGACGAGGGCATCGGCCGGGACGAACTGGCGCTCGCCACCCGCAACCACGGCCTCCCCCTCGAGGCACTGCGCTACGACGTCACCCCGCCGGGTCTGCACTACCTGCTGACGCACTACGACATCCCGTACGTCCCCGACGGCACACCCTGGCCGCTGACCGTCGGAGGCCGGGTCCGCCGTGCGCTGCAGCTGGACCTGGCCGAACTGCGCGCCCGTCCCCAGGTCACCACGCGCGTGACCATGGAGTGCGCGGGCAACGGCCGCGCCCTGCTGGCCCCCCGTCCGGTCAGCCAGCCCTGGCTCGTCGAGGCGGTCGGCACCGCCGAGTGGACGGGCGTACCGCTGCGGCTGCTGCTCGCCGAGGCCGGAGTGCAGCCCGAGGCCGTCGACGTGGTCTTCACCGGCGCCGACCACGGTGTGGAACGCGGCGTCGAGCAGGACTACCAGCGGTCCCTGCCGGTGGAGGTGGCCATGGGCACCGAGCCCGAAGTGCTGGTGGCGTACGCGATGAACGGTGCCCCCCTGCTGCCCCAGCACGGCCACCCGCTGCGCCTGATCGTGCCCGGCTGGTACGGCATGGCACAGGTGAAGTGGCTCCGCGAGATCACTGTCACCGACGCACCGTTCACGGGATTCCAGCAGGCCGTCGCCTACCGGCTCCGGCAGGACTCCGCCGACGAGGGCCGACCGGTCACCCGGATCGAGCCGCGAGCCCTGCTGATCCCGCCCGGCTTCCCGGACTTCATGTCCCGCTCCCGCGTGCTGCGACCCGGCCCGGTGACGCTGGAGGGCCGAGCCTGGTCGGGGCGGGCACCGCTCGCGCGGGCCGAGGTGAGCACGGACGCCGGGCGCACCTGGCACGAGGCCGAACTGGAACCCGACGGCGGGCGCCGGTGGGCATGGCGGCGCTGGCACCTCGAATGGACGGCGACCCCCGGCGAGCACGTGCTGAGCGCGCGGGCCACCGACGCCGAAGGACACACCCAGCCGCTGGAACAGCACTGGAACCGTGGCGGCTTCACCAACAACCTCGTCCAGCGGGTGCCGGTGCTGTGCCTGGAGCCCGGCGACACGGACTGAACCGGCACCGGGTCTCCAGAGGGGCGTACGGAACGGGCAGGGCTCTACGGAAGCAGCTTCTCCAGGGCGGCGGGGCCCTCCGTCTCCAGCTTGCGCCTGGCCCATTCGAGGTTGCGCGGGGTGATGTCCCTGCCTGTGGCAAGGACGAGGTCCTCCGGTGACACATCGGTGCCGGTACGGGTGTGGAGCAGGTCGTCCGGGGTGACGCGGTCCTCGGACGGCCCGGACACGTCGGGCTGTGACGTCGGCATGATCTCTGCTCCTCGGGTCCGGATCGCTTCTGCTAACACCATTCATCGCAGGAGCCCGGCGTGCATCCGGAAGAGAACGCAAGCGGCCCGAGATGCCGGAGTGACAGGGCGGGCGTCTAATGAAAAACAACGACCGTCCGGACCGGCAGAGAAGGCCGAGGCCATGTCACCGACCCGCAAGGACGCCGGGGGCGCGGGGGTTGCCAGCGGAGGGGCGCTGCGACGGCTGGGGGAGTGGTGCGCCAGGCACTTCATGATCGTCATAGTGGCCTGGCTGGTGGGGCTCGTGGCCTTGCAGACCCTGAACCGGTCCTTCGGCGGGGAGTACTCCGACAACTTCTCGCTGCCGGGTGTGCAGTCCCAGCAGGGCCTGGACGTCCTGAAGAAGCACGACCCCGCGGCAGGCGGCTACAGCAGCCAGATCGTCCTGCACGACGGGCAGAAGTCCCTCACCGCGCTGAGCTCACAGATGTCCACCACCATCGGCGACGTGCAGAAACTGCCGCACGTCCTGTCGGCACAGAACCCGCTGTCCGCCCCCGCCTCGAAGGTCGGCCCCCTCGCCTCCGACGGGAAGACCGGGTACATCACCGTCCGCTTCGACGTCCAGCCCTCGACCCTGGGCGACACCTACCTGAGCGGCGTGGACAAGGCGGTCCAGCCGCTGCGCTCGGCCGGCGCGCAGGTCGAGTACGGCGGACCGCTCGGCGAACTGGGCCGGCCCGCCCCCGACGACCGGGTCAGCGAACTCATCGGCTTCGCCGTCGCGATCGTCGTCCTGCTCATCGGCTTCGGCAGTGTGATCGCCGCCGGCCTGCCCCTGTTCACGGCACTGGTCAGCGTGGTCGGCGGGCTCGCGATCCTCGGACTGCTCGCGGCCGCGTTCACGTTCGCGACCGTCTCGCCGACCCTGGCGACCATGATCGGCCTCGGTGTCGGCATCGACTACGCCCTGTTCCAGCTCACACGGCACCGCCAGAACCTCATGAACGGGGCGAATCCGGTACGTGCCGCGGGCCATGCCACCGCCACCAGCGGGCGGGCCGTGCTCGTCTCCGGCTGCACCGTGATCATCGCGCTCGCCGGCCTGTACGCGTCCGGCGTGAGCTTCATCGGGAAACTCGGCCTGGCCGCCGCCACGACGGTCGTCTCAGCGGTCATCGGCGCCCTGACACTGGTCCCTGCCATGCTCGGGCTGATCGGCAGACGCATCGACCGCTACCACGTCCGGCGTCCCGTCGCCGAGACCGACGCAGAGCCCGGAGCCGAGCCGACCGGCACCTGGCACCGCTACGCCCAACGCGTGGAGCGCAGGCCCTGGCAATTCCTGGCGGCAGGCGTCACAACCGTCGTCGTCCTCGCCATCCCGCTGTTGTCCATCCAGCTCGGCCACATCGGAGACGGCGCCGACCCCACCTCCTTCACCGACCGCCGCGCCTACGACCTGATGACGAACGCCTTCGGCCCCGGCTCCAACGGCCCGCTCACCGTCGTCATCGACCAGACCTCCGTACCGTCCTCCCAGCGCTCCGCCCTCTCCTCGCAGGCCCAGAAGACCCTGAACGCGGTGGCAGGGGCCTCCACCGTCACGCCGCTGACAGCCACCAAGGACGGGGACGTCCTGGTCGGCACGGTCTACTCGAAACAGTCCCCGCAGAGCGCCACCACCACGGACCTGACCAACCGGCTGATCCACCACACCCTCCCGGACGCGGTATCGGGCACCTCCGCCAAGGGATACGTCACCGGCACCACCGCGGCCCAGGTCGACTTCCGCGACATCGTCGCCAGCCGGCTGCCCCTGATCATCGGTGTCGTGGTCGGCCTCGCGTTCCTGATCATCCTCGCGGTCTTCCACGGCCTGCTCGTCGCGGTCAAGGCGGCCGTCCTCAACGTGCTGTCGATCGGCGCCTCGTACGGCGTCGTGGTGGCCGTCTTCCAGTGGGGTTGGGGCGGGCCCGCACTGGGCGTCCACGGCAAGGTGCCCATCGAGAGCTATGTGCCGATGATGATGTTCGCGATCATCTTCGGCCTGAGCATGGACTACGAGATCTTCCTGCTCTCCCGCGTCCACGAGTCCTGGCTGCGCACCGGGGACGCCAAGGCCTCCGTCGCCCACGCCCTGGAGATCACCGCCCGGGTCATCACCTGCGCCGCCCTGATCATGGTCAGCGTCTTCGCGGCCTTCATCGTCAGCGACAACATCGTGGTCAAGATGCTCGGTCTGGGCCTCGCCGTGAGCGTGCTCATCGACGCGACCGTCGTACGGCTGCTCATGGTGCCGGCCGTGATGACGCTGCTGGGGCCGCACGCCTGGTGGACGCCCCGCTGGCTCGACCGGATCATGCCGCACATCGATGCCGAGGGCGACCAGGTGGAGAGTCCCGCGTCGGACGTCAGCCGCCGTCCGGCGACGCGGGCGTGAGGACGAGCATCGTCACGTCGTCGTCCACAGCAGGGCAGTACCGTACGAGATCCGCCCAGACCCGGTCCGCGAGTACGGCCGGGTCGTCGTCGGCCAGCGCGGCCAGGCGGTCGGTCAGCGGGTAGAAGGTGCCGGACGGGTCGCGGGCCTCGCTGACGCCGTCCGAGGCCAGGAACAGGCTGTGGCCGGGCTCCAGCCGCAGCGTGAGCCCGGTGTGCGGGCCGCCGTCGGACAGGCCGAGACCGAGCGGTGTCCAGGCCGCGAGCTCGATCTCGGTGGCCTGCCGGCCGCGCAGCAGCAGGGGTGCCGGATGCCCGCAGGACACCAACCGGACCGACCGGCCGTCGGGCGAGAACTCCAGCAGTACGGCGGTCGCGAACAGCTCGGCGTACCGGGCCGACGCCGAGTCCAGCTCCAGCCTGCGGTCGAGCCGGGCGGCGACCGACTCCAGGTCCGGCTGGTCCAGCACCGCCTCCCGGAAGGCACCCAGCAGGGAGGCGACGGTGGCGACCGCCGCCAGCCCGTGCCCCTGCACGTCGCCCATCACCGCCCGTACACCGTGCGGCCCCTCGCGTACGTCGAAGAAGTCGCCGCCCACCAGCGTGCCGCGCTGCGCGGCCCGGTACAGGCCGACACAGCGGACCGGGCCGACCCGCTCGGGCAGCGGCGGGACCACGGCGCGCTGCGCGGCCTCGGCGACCGTGCGCTCCAGATCCAGCTGGGCGTCGCGGCGGCTGCGCACATAGGACACGAACACACTCAGCACGGACACGAAGGTGATGGTCAACAGGTCGGTGTTGCCCGGGTGGTTCAGCTGGAAGGCCGGGATGTTGAGCACGGCGACGACCACCCCGCCGAGGAGCGCGGTCGCCAGCGGCCCGTACGAGAGGACGGCCAGCGGCGGGATGGCGCCCAGCAGAAAACCGATGTCGAGGGGGTCGTGGCTGGCCAGGGTGGCCGCACAGACGCCCGCGATCAGGACGAGCGGGAGCAACCGCACCAGCCGGGGCGGTGGCGCGCCCCGCAGCCAGCCCCGCCGGTCGTGGTCCTGTCGCCGTGGTGACAGGAGGTGCACCTTTCCCACAGCACCACGCTCCTACGGAGGGACGCGGCCCGCACGCCGGGCCGGCTGTCGGTGCCGGGTGGCATGCTGATCAATGGCGTTTAGCGGCGGCTTGCGGGGGAGGCGGCATGGGGTTCATGGGCGAGGTCTGGCAGGTGCGCACCGGGAAGGAGCCGGTCGGGGAGATCCTGATCGACGACACCGACTTTCCGTGGCTGTCCGGCCGATTCACGGCCGGTCCGGCCTTCGAGGACGTCCGGGAGCTGTTCGCCCGTGAACTCGCCCTGATCGAGCGGGACGACGAGGAGCACCGGCAGAAGTGGGAGACGGCCTACGACGAGATCACCAGACGGGTGTCCCTGTCGTCGCCGGGCGGACCCGTTCCCGAGTTCCTGCTGCACATCGAGGGCGACCGGGCCTGGTTCCGCTGGAGCGACGAACCGTTCGAGCATGCGTAGGGGAGTGGGGGTGCACGGCGTACGCGTGGTGCTGATCGGAGGCACGTCGAACGTGGGCAAGTCGACGGTCGGGCGAGCGGTCGCGGAGCGTCTCGGGTTCGCGTATCGGTCGACAGACCTGCTGGCCCGTCACCCCGGGCGGCCCTGGAGAACCCCGGAGCGGGAGGTGCCCGGGCATGTCGCCGAGCACTATGCGTCGCTCACGGTCGACGAGCTGATCACGTCCGTGCTCGCCCACTACGAACGGCTGTGGCCCCGCATCCGCACACTCATCGCAACTCATGCGGCCCAGGACGAGGCCGGCGCGGGGCTCGTCCTGGAGGGCTCGGCGCTGTGGCCGGTCCGCGTCGCCGGACTGGATGTCCCGCACACGGCCGCCGTGTGGCTGACGGCCGACGAAGCCGTGCTGCGCGCCCGGGTGCGTACGGGCGGACGGTACGAGGCGGCGACGGCCGAGGAGCGGGCACTGATGGACAGCTTCCTGGCCCGCACGGAGCGCTATCAGAGCCTGATGGTCGAAGCCCTGGACGAGTTGGGCCTCGGCTGCATCGATGCCGGTGCCGGGAGGACGGTCGCCGCGCTGGTCGAGTCGGTGCTGGACGCGGTGGCGGAGCAGGGTGCGGCGGACGGGTCGTGACGCAGTGTCAGCTGACCGCTTCCCAAGGGGCCTGGGCCTCGGCTGCATCGATGCCGGTGCCGGGGGGACGGTCGTCGCGCTGGTCGAGTCGGTGCTGGACGTCGTGGTGAGCAGGGGGCGGCGGATCGGCTGTGACGCCGTGTCAGCCAGCCGAAAGCTCCAACAGGGCCTGGGCCTCGACGAGGATCTCGGTGACCCGCTGCCCGAAGGCGGCGTCGCATGCGTGCGGTCGCCCGGTGTTGGCGGCGGCGAGGAGCGTGTCGGCGGCGCGGACGAGCGCGGCGACGGCTCCCGCGGTGCTGTGCGGCAGCACCGACACCCCTGCCTCGCCCCGGAGTTCGACCGCGGCACCGGCCGCCGCGGGCGGTGCCGACAGACTGAGCGTCACGGTGCTCGACGCGCCGCCGACATGGTCGAGCACCAGATGGGCCGTGTCCCCGGGACCGGGCGCCGCGGCCGCCACCCGACGCACGTCACCGAGGACCGGCAGCAGCACGGACAGGGCATGGGGACCCACGTCCCACAGCGCGCCCTTCTCCTGCCGCCACGGCGAGTCCGCGAACGCGCTGTGGCTGTCACCGCCGAACAGCGACCCGAGCCACTGGGCATGGGCCGTGAACCAGCCCCCCACACCCGCCTGTTCGGCGATCCACGCCTCGGTCTCGGGCAGGAAGCGGCTGGTGAAGAAGACGACGGAAGCGACCCCGGCCTCCCGGACCGCCTCGACCACCGCCCGTCCCTGCCCGACCGTCGTGGCGAGGGGCTTGTCCAGCAGCAGATGGCACCCGGCCCGCGCTGCGCGCACCGCGAGTTCAGCCTGCACGGCCGGCGGCAGGGCGACCGCTACCGCGTCCACATCGGCGAACAGGGCGTCGACGTCGTCGTAGGCACGCGTGCCGAACCGGTCGGCGAGTTGCTTGGCGGCCTCCGAGCGGCGGCCCCACACCCCCACGAACTCCAGCACCGAGTGCTCCTGCAGGGCGGGGGCGTGTGTCATCTCCGCCCAGGGGCCGGTACCGAGAAGTCCCGTGCGCATGCCGCCGCCTCTCCACTCCGCCGCCCGTCGTGACGAGCTGGTCGCCAGTGAGCGTCGCACATCGACCGGCCGGGTGCGCAAGCGGATCCGGTGGACGCGGGGATTCAGTTGCGGGGCTGCTGAATGCGTTCTCTTTCCTCTATTGGACCTGCGGCCCGCGGGCGGGTCAGGCTGGAACGCGTCCGGCTTCGCCGTACTCCATGTGCGGTGGGCCGAACGCCATTCGGTACCGCGCGACAATCGGAAGAGGTCACGAGCACATGCAGACCCGCCGCATCGGTGACGTCGAAGTCAGCGCGATCGGCCTGGGCGGAATGCCCATGTCGATCGAGGGACGGCCGGACGAGGCGCGCTCCCTCGCCACCATCCACGCCGCCCTCGACGCCGGCGTGACCCTGATCGACACCGCCGACGCCTACCACCGGGACGCCCACGAGGTCGGCCACAACGAGACCCTGATCGCCAAGGCCCTCTCGTCCCACGACCGCGGCCGGGACGTCCTGGTAGCCACCAAGGGCGGCCATCTGCGGCCCGGCGACGGCAGCTGGACCCTCGACGGCAGCCCCCGCCACCTCAAGGAGGCATGTGAGGCGTCCCTGCGGCGGCTCGGCGTGGAAGCCATCGGGCTCTACCAGTTCCACCGCCCCGACCCGAGGGTGCCGTACGCCGAGTCCGTCGGTGCCGTCCGGGACCTTCTCGACGAGGGCAAGATCCGGCTGGCGGGCATCTCCAACGCCGACCCCGACCAGATCAGGCAGGCGAACGACATCCTCGGCGGTCGGCTGGTCTCCGTGCAGAACCAGTTCTCCCCGGCCTTCCGCTCCAGCGAGCGGGAACTGGAGCTGTGCGACGAACTCGGCATCGCCTTCCTGCCCTGGAGCCCGCTCGGCGGCATCTCCCGGGCGCGTGAACTGGGCTCCGCCTACGCGCCGTTCGCGCGGATCGCCGAGGCCCACGGGGTCAGCCCGCAGCGCGTGTGCCTGGCGTGGATGCTGGCCAAGTCGCCAGTGGTCGTCCCCATCCCCGGCTCCAGCCGTCCCGAGACCATCCTCGACTCCCTCGCCGCGCCCCGACTGGAACTCGACGCCGAGGAACTCGCGCAGCTCGACGCCGGCTGACACGCCACACACGGTCACCACGGGGGATCCCGCCGATGGCGTCGTCGTCGGAAGGGCCCCTCGACCACCGCTACCGTGACGAACACCCGATCCGCACCCTCGGGTACCTGTTCCGCGCCGACTGCCGCCACCTGATCGCGGCGGTCGGCGTGTTCAGCGTCAGACACAGCCCCGTCCGGCTGCTACCGCTGATCACCGC
Organism: Streptomyces guryensis; assembly: GCF_021261325.1. Classification (GTDB taxonomy): domain Bacteria; phylum Actinomycetota; class Actinomycetes; order Streptomycetales; family Streptomycetaceae; genus Streptomyces; species Streptomyces guryensis. Next base: position 308,953 of record NZ_JAJSBI010000005.1, read on the forward strand.
GTCCATCATCGACACCGTGTCCAGCACCAGCCGACCGGACGGTCCGGCACCGTCATCATGGTCAGCGCCTTCCCGACCACCCTCACCGACTCCACCACCACACTGGCGGGTCCGGCCCCGTCATCACCGAGGGCCTGGAGTCGGTCCGTTCGGTCGGCGAGGTGCTGCAGGCCCCCGAACTCGAGGACAACGACGGCAAGGCGGAGCTCACCCTCACCGTTGCGCCGGGCGAGACCGCCGCCCTCGTCGGCGCGTCCGGCGCCGGCAAGTCCACGGTGCTCAACCTCGTCATAGGGTTCATCCGCCCCATCTCGTGCCGGATCCTGCTCGATGGCACCGACATGAACACCCTCGACCTGCGCACCTACCGGTGCTTCGTGTCGGTGGTGCCGCGGGAGCCGTTCCTCTTTGACGACACCGTCCGCGAGAACGGCGCCTACGGCATGGACGAGGCCGACGAGGAAACGGTGCGTGCGGCGCCGACCGACGCCAACGCCCTGGAGTTCGTCGAACGTCTGCCGCAGGGCCTGGACACCGTCGTCGGCGAGCGGGGCGCCCGCCTCTCCGGTGGGCAGCGCCTGGTGAGGGGCGACGGCCGCATCTGGAGACGCGGACGCACGAGGAACTCCTGCGCGGCGGCGGGGCGTACACGAAGCTGCACGGCGGACAGGTCGCCTGAGCCGCCTCACGTCCGCCCCGCGGCCGTCTCCTCAGGCGGCGCTGCTGCGTCGCATCCCGTGCGGGCAGGTCGAGTCGTGGTGAATGCCGAGGCTCGTCCACCACCGTTCGCAGCACGCGGCGTTCAGCTCACCGCGCACGATCTCGTCGGCGGCCGTCCGCGCCGGGTGGCGCGCCACCACGGCGGCCCTGCGCAGGTCGCGGATCAGGGTCTCGCGGACGACGGCGATGACCGGGACCAGGCTCGCCGCGGCGAACAGACATGCGGCCCAGCGGGGGCCGTGGAGGATTTCGAGGACCGTGGTCCAGGCGAGTTCGGCGCTGGTGGTGAGGTAGAGGGTGCAGAGGAGGCGGCCGGAGCGGTTCATGGGCTTCACCGTTCGTGCTGAGGGGGTTACCCTCTGTTCAACGCCTCGCGGCGCGCTGGGAATCGGGTCGGACGGCGGTTTTGCGTCAATTGAGGCCCGGGGCACGGAAGATGCGATTGGTCCGGGCCTGGCCGGGAAGGCGAGGCGAAACCAAAGAGAGGGGCGCTTCGTGCTCGTTCCGGACCCGAAGGTCGTCAGAACCTTGCTCACCAGATACGCGTCACTGCGCATCTCGCAGGCGGAGTGTGAGAAGCCGCAGACCGTACGGGAGTTGGCGGACGTCAGCCGCGCACTGTGCGCCACCATGGGAGTTTCGAGCGTCGAGGACGCGATCGCGCAGGCGGACGCCCTGCTGATCTCCTCGCGGCGGGCCGCTGACGGGGACGGCGGTCTGTCCCTGGCCGTCTGACGCGACGACGGCAGCAGTGAGGAAGCGCTCAGGCAACCGCCGGCTGTTCGTGCACGATGAACTCGGCCTTCCCACCATCCCGTTCGGGGTGCGTGACGCACGTCCGGCCGGTCACACCGTCGTGCCGGGGTCAAGTGCTCCTGGAGAATTCACACCCACGTATCCCGGGGCGCATACACTCGACAGCCGTGCCCATGTGCATGGGCCACCACACGAAAGGCGCGTCGGTGTTCCAGGATTCCCCGATCTACGACCGACTCGTCGCCGAGCGCGGCGACGTCCCCACTCAGGCTCGCCGGGAGGCCGAGCGCGTGAGCCGGGAACTGGAGTACGCCATGCGGCCGCTGCAGTCCTTCGGCGCCGTACCCTCCCCCGATCGCCATTCCTCCCCGGGGGCCGGGTGGCAGCGGACCGCTCTGCTGCCCGGCTCGCTGCCCCACTGACCGTCGTCCTCAACACGCCGTGGTGCTGGAGCCGTTGACTCGTGTCCGCGGCTCCGGCCCGGGACGGGCCAGCCACTCCGCGATCGTCCGGGCGATCGGCAGACCCGTCTCCACCTCGACGAAGCCGAACTGCCCGGACTGATTGCACTCCAGGAACCACCAGGTCCCGTCGGCGTCCTCGGCGAAGTCGAAGGCGCCGTAGGCCAGTTCGGCCTCGCGCAGATAGGAGCGGACGGCGTCGGCGACACGCGGCGGGACGTCGGTCGGATGCCACGGTATGCCGGCCGGGGCGAAGCGCACGTCCACCGACCCGGGATCGTCCGGATCCGCGTCCTGCGCCGTCGCCTTGCGGGCCGCCAGCAGCCGCTCGCCCACCACGGTCAGCCGTACGTCGGCCCGCTTGCCGACCCGCCGCTGCAGCAGCGTCGGACCGAACGCCACGGCGGAGAAGTCCGTGTCCGGCGCGACCCGGCTGGTCGGCACGGCCCGGGGCGGATCCTGCGGATGCGCCCCGGAGACCGGCTTGACCACCAGATCCGGATAGCGGTCGGCGAACTCCCGGGCCGCCTGCGGGAACGTCGTGATCAAAGTGGCCGGCACGGGCAGTCCGCAGCGCTGGGCGAGCCGCAGCTGCCACGGCTTGTGGCGGGCCCGGCGGGCCGCGTCGGGGTGGTTCATCCAGCGGGCGTCCGAGCCGAGCAGCATGCCGTAGAGCGCCTGGGCGGACTCCTCGGTCAGCCACGCGGAGGGCTGGGCCGCCCGGGCTGCCGCGTCCCCCGGCCTGCGCACCCAGACCGACCGCAGCCCGGCGATGCTCACCAGGCGGCCCGCGGACTGGAGGTGGCCGCGGAAGCGGCCGTGCACGTACTCACCGGACAGCGCGACACCCCCGGGGAGGTCGGCGGGGTCCAGGCGGACCACCGGGACCCCGGACGCGTTCAGGTGCACGACCACCATGTCGGCGGTCACGTCCTCTTCACAGGTCAGGATCAGCACGGTCATGTTCGGCGGTTCCGCGTTCAGTCGTCGAAGTGTGTCTTGGAGCCGGCGGTGGACGTCGTGGTCCCCAACTCTCTGAGCAGCGCGAGGTCACCGGCGGCGACCCGGCCGTCCATGAGCACGTTCAACTGCAGCCCGGAGTCGTAGACGTACGGAGTCGTGGCTTCCAACTCCACCGCCGGACGTGCGTAGTTGAGCGCGAACGGTTGCATCGTGTCTCCCTCGTCAGTGCAGCACCGACCCGGCGGTCCGCTCCCCGCGGCGCCACCCGGCCCGCCGACTGCATTGCCCTTCCAGTCACTTATACGAATCGAACGAGTGATTGGTTTCGTTACGCTGCGTAGTCACAGGGAGGATTCATGATGATTCGGCCCCTCCAGAGGGCCGCGCATGCTGCGCAGAGCGAGGAGAAGGACGCCGATGTCGTCCAGGTAGACCGGGTCGGGCAGCAGGTCGGTCGGCAGCAGGAAGTACAGGACGGCACCCCAGAAGACCCAGCGCCGACGGGTCGGAAGCCCGGCACGCCTGAGGTCGCGCCGCGCCCGCACCAGCCGCACGAGCAGAGCGATGGCCACGGCGAGCGCGAGTGCCGCGAGGGCAACGGCGACCACGATCACCGCTGTGGTCCATGTCACGATCCTCCTCCATCCGGCGTGCCGAACGGCGCGCCCCTTGTCTCGGATTCCCGCATCCGGCGTTCGTACGTGTCCCCCGTCGATCCGTCGCCCCGTCAGAAGCGCGGCGCGGGCTCACACCTGTGGCCCATCCCGACTGGCACGGACCGGAAGCGGCACTTAGTAATGGCACTGCATCGCTACGTCGTGAATCGCGCCGGGAGATGCGAGAGCAGGTGAACCGTTCCGTCTATTCCATGGAGGAGAGTCATGAGCATCCGCTCTTCGTCACCCCGTCCCTACGACCCCTCCATAGTCGGCGCGCACGACGACCCGGCCAGCGCCTTGGTGCACGCCGCCATCGCGGACCGGCCTCTGGAGGAAGTCGCCAACCTGATCACCATGCTGGAGCAGTCCCCGCAGTATGCGAGGGCCACGATCGACGCGCTGCGCGCGGTCGGCACCGACCGCTCCGTGGAGGACGTCACCCGTCTGGTCACCCTGCTGACCCAGCCACCGCGCGACCCCTCCAGTGCGGACGAGGTAATCCGTGCGGCGGCCGAGAACCGTCCGGTGGAGGAGGTGACCCGGCTGATGGCGCTGCTGCACCTGCCGTCGACCGAGCGCCGCTTCGGGCAGGAGGCGGCAAAGGCGGTCGCCGCGGCGCGGTCCGTGGAGGACCTCGTGGAACTCATCGGCCGGCTCAGCACGGAACGCGCCTCCCACTCCGGCCCACCGAAGACGGAGCCACCGCCTCCACAGCCCGGCGAGACGGACTGGCGCCAGGAAGGCACCGGCCTCCCACCCTTCCCCACGGTCCTGCCTTCCTACGGCGGCGACACCATGCCGAGGCAGCCCGTCGGTGCGCCGCATCGCGCGGCCGAGCGTCCGCCGTGGGCGGGCCTGCTCGTCGCAGCCGCACTCTTCCTGTGCGCGCTGCTCTGGTTCCCGATGTACCAGTCCGGTGAGCCCGTCGACGTCTACGCCTCCGGTATCGCGGTGTCGGTCCTGTACGCGTTGCTGGCCGTGCTGGTGACCCTGCGGCCCGTCCGGGCCGTTCTCGTGGTCGCGGTCATGCTGCCGACGCTGCTTGCCGGGGCCGAGCTGTACCGGGGGCTCCGCTCGTCGTCGCAGTTCCGGGCGCTCGACCTCACGCTCGCCCCGGGCTGGCTCGCGGGCCTGGCCGCCGTGATCGCGGCACTCACGGCACTGACGGCCCTGGTCCTGCGCGCAGCCGCCCGCCCGCCCGCCCTGGGCGCTCCCGCCCGCCCCCTGGCCACGGCGAGGCGAATGGACTGAGGCACCGGTTCCCCGACGGCCACAGGCCGTTGTGGTCCCCCGCCCGCGGTTCTCCGGACCGCGGGCGCTTCAGCGACTCCGGACAAGCCCCCGCACAGGCGGGGCTTGTCCACGGTCGCTCAGCGGCCGGACTCGTCCGACCGCTCGACTGCGCCTTCCGGCTCCCGCCCGCCGTCCGCGGCGGACGCGGGACGCAGGGCCTTTGCGGTGTCCTTCAGGCGCTCCAGCCTCCGGGTCAGCTGCTGGAACGGGGAGCCCTGGGCGGCGGCGGGCGGCTGCGGCCGGGCGGGCGGGCCGTCGCCGTTCTCGCGGTAGACGGCCAGTGCCTCGTGCGCGCGCTCGGCGGCCTCGCGGTACAGATCCCGGGACTTGGTCATCGCCTCGAGCGCCTCGGCGTACATGGCCACGAGCCCGCGTGCGCGGGCGAGTTCCTCCTCGAGCGTCATCAGCTGCCAGTCCTCCCGCAGCGCGGTGACGACCCCCTCGGCGCCGTCCGGCTGCGGAAGCGGCAGCGCGGCGTAACGCGCGAGGGCGTCGAGAAGTTGTGCCGGCCGTGAGCCGTCGAGAAAGACGGTGCGTACGGAGAAGTCGTCCCCGTCGAAGCCTTTCGGGGCCGGCGCGGGGGGCAGCAGGACGGCCCCGCCGCGCGGGACCTGCACCCCGAACTCGCGCAGGACCCGGTTCACGATGCGCAGCTGGTCCGGTGCGGCACGGTGCTCCAGCACGCGATGCCGCAGGCTCGGCGGCAGCAGCGGGCCGATCGGCAGCCGGCCGCGCTCGTCGGGGGTCATCGCCTCATGCACGACCAGGTTGATGTTCCATCCTCCGCGCACGGAGTTGCGGAGCAGCCGCCGGATCTCCTTGTCGTCCGTGGGAAGGCGGTTGGCCTCCCGCAGGCGCAGCCCCGTGACCGGCTGGCGGTCCCAGGGCGCATCCGGCTCCGCGGGCCAGAACATGGTGGCGGGGGACGGCCATCCCTGGTCCCACGGTCGTTCCGCCTCCGCCGCCAGCACCCAGTCCGCGCCGGGCTCGGCATCGTGCACCAGGGTCAGCCGGGCTCGCACGGTCACCGAATCGGCGACCGTCCAGCGCGCCTCGAAGACGGAGTCCGAACTGCTGCTCGCGGTGGCCTCGGGGACAGCCACTTCGAGATGGTCGTCGATGGTCCCGTCGTCCTTGAGCCGGTGCAGCGTCCGGCGTACGACGTCTTCGGCATCGGGTTCGGGATGGCGGCCGCGGGCCAGCCACAGCGTGGGGGACGGGGTCGGGCGGACGGAGGGCGAAGTACGCATGAGTCCATCTGAGGGCGGGGGCACGTGCACGCACCAGTATTGTCGCCGCGCGTCGGCGGGGTTCGCCCGGGGTGGTCGCACGGGAGCTGCCCGGCGCACTCGGGGTGCGAGGAGTCCACTCCAGGAGACCCGGTTCACCCGTATCCCCGGCGCACCGGGCCCGCCACAATGGCGCCCGCGAACAGGGCCCGCCCACCATCCGCTTAGGGGCGGGTCCTGTTCGCGCCTCCCCACGACGTATGACTCGCCCTTGCGCTATATATCGGAAGCCGAGATATCATGGCAGCATGGCATCGAGGAGCATGACTCAGGCGGCGTTCTTCGTCCTCACCGCTCTGGCCGACCAGCCCCGGCACGGCTACGGGATTCTGCGGGAGGTCGAGGAACTGTCCGACGGCGCGGTGCAGTTGCGCGTCGGCACCCTGTACGGCGTGCTGGACAGACTCACCGCGGACGGGCTGATCGTCCTGGACCGCGAGGAGGTGCACGAGGGCCGGCTGCGGCGCTACTACCGCCTCACCCCCGAAGGGATGCAGGCCCTCGGCACGGAGGCGGAGCGCATGGCTGCCGGCGCCAGCGCCGCCAAGGAGCGGATCGCCGCGGGGCGCAGGGCCCCCGGCGCGGTCGCGAAGCCGTCCGCAGGGCCCGGATTCGCAGGAGGTGTGGCATGACGACGCTGCTCGAGACGCGCTACCGCACGGTGCTGCGCCTGCTCCCCGCCTACTACCGACGGCACCGGGAGGAGGAGATGGTCGAGGTGTACCTGTGGGACCTCGACGAGGAGACCCAGGACCAGAGCAGGCCCACGCTGGGCGAGGTGGCGAGCGTAGCCGCCCTCGCCGTACGCAGCAGGCTGGCCGCCACCGGCGCGCCACGGCCGTACGCGGTCCTCGGGTCGGCCGTCCGGCACTTCGCGCTGTTCGCCGTGCTGTTGCAGGCGGCCGCCGCGCTCGTCGACCGGGTTCTGGAGCTGACCTGGGCGGCCACGCACGGAGCGGGCGACTGGCACATGTTCCTGTCGGGGTTCACCGGCCGTGGCCCCCTGATGGGGGTCGTCGAAGTCGCCCAGTGGACGCTGCCGCTGCTGTGGACGGTCGGATTCTTCGCCCTCCTGCACGACCGCCGACGCCTCGCCCGGACGTCCGTGCTGCTCGCCGCGCTGCCCACGCTGTGGCCGTTCGCCGGTCCGCTGGTGAGTGGACTGGAGCCGTGGGACCCGTGGTTCGCCACCGCCGGAGCACTCTTCGCCTGGCTGCCGGCGCTCGCCCTGTGCGCCGCCCACCACCGGGACGCGCCCGCGGCGGTTCTGCCCGCCGGCACCCCGGGCCTCGTGTTCGCGGCCTGCAGCGTGGTGACGGGCGCGTCCGAGGTCCTCCTGTCCGTCACACCCGACGCGGCCTGGGCACCGGTCACCTGCTTCGTCGTCGGGGCGCTCGGCTGGCTGCTGCTGCGCCGTCGTCGTGCGGATGCGAGCGCTGCCGGCGGTGCCGTGGCCCTGGCCGCGCTGAGCCTGCTGCTCCTGGCGGTGCGGATCGCCATGCTGTATCCGTGGCTCGGCCTCCCCGTCCCCGTCGTCTTCATCGGCGGCGCGCTGGCCCAGGCGGCCGTGCTCACGCTGCTGACCGTGGCGCTGGCCGTCCTGGCCCGGCGCGACCTCGCCGCGCGCTGACTCGCGCGGGTTGCAGTCCGGCACGTCCTGTCGGCCCGGTCCGCCGTCGTGTGCCGTCCGGTTGCCGGTCCGTGCTCAGTGCGGGTAGGCCCGCGGCGGCCGCTGGCGGACCGGCCCGGCGCGGAAGTCCTCGATGACGGAGCTGATCTGGCGCATGAGCGCGGTGTTCTCCAGCCGGTCCAGGTAGAGGTTGCGACGGGCGAGGCCGGCGGCGTCGACGCAGAAGTACAGGGACATCAGCGGGTTGACGAACAGTTCGCTGTCCTTGGTTCGCCGCGTGAAGCGGACGTCGCCGAAGTCGCCGCGTACGGCCGCCGCCACGGAGCCGTTGACGATGCTCGGGTACTCGGGCGTGCTGCGCTGGGCGTGGGCGACCGCGTCGAGGTAGAGGGCGCCCTCCCGGCTCTCGCGCGGCAGCGAGAACGCGCCCAGGTAGGCGCCGTCCCGGTCCAGCGCGGCCAGGTTCTCCAGCACCAGGGAGTGGCTGACCCCGTGGTGGGCGTCCACCCCGAACCCCAGGCAGGCGACGAGCCGTTGGGGTATCCCGTCCAGTCCGTTCACGGCGGCCAGGCTTGCCATGTCCTCCTCCGGCGTGCCCAGCCCGTGCTCGTCACCCCGCATGAGGATGTCGGTTCCGCCGTCCACCAGTACCACCGCGTCCACGCCGCCGAGATGGTCGACGAGCGCGCGATACGCGGCGCGCAGTGGCCGGACCCCGGTCTGCGGGAACGCATACACCGTGTCCGGCAGTCCCTGCCCCGCCAGCCACCGGGCGAGTACGCGCTCCGGGAAGTAGTCGCCGCGCGCCGCGGTGCCGGGCCCGATGGCCGCGACGTCCGGCTCCAGCCAGACGTCCGTGTCCAGCCCGTACAGGTCGGCGAAGGACAGGTTGGCCAGATGGACCTCCTTGCCCGCCGAGCGCAGCGCGAGGGCCAGCGGGAGGCCGGCGTACACGTCGAAGCCGCCGCCCGCTCCGGCGACGAGAATGCGCCGGGCATCGCGGAGACGAGTGAAGAAGGGGGGCTCGGTGAGGGAGAACACCGGGGGACGGTAACAGCCTGAGGGGGTGTGGGGGCGGTTCCTTTTCCGGCCCCTGGTCGATGCCCGGGACGGTCACGCGTTCCGGGCGGGCTGTCCTTCCCGGATGTCGGACTCCCACTCCAGCAGCCGTATCAGTCCGTCCTCCTCGGACCGCGTGGGAGCCGCACCCCGGCGCCCCGTGGGAGACGGGGAGTGCGTGCCCCGGGAGATGTTCCCGCTGACGGTGATGTTGTGTTCGACGCGCGGGCGGCGCAGGTCCTCGTACAGGGTGAGCGCCGTGTCGGTGTCCGGTGCGTCGCGCAGGCACTTCGCGAGGACCACCGCGTCCTCCAGCGCCATGGACGCGCCCTGACCGGTGGCCGGGGAGGCCGCGTGCGCGGCGTCGCCGACGAGCAGCGTGCGGCCGGAGCGCCAGGGGCTGCCCGCGGGTATCTCGGTGGCGTTGGTGACCAGGACGTCGTCGCCGGCGGCCGCGACGATGTCCGCGGCGGGCGTGGGGTCCTCGCGCAGCAGCGGGACGAGCAGATCACGCCAGTCGGCGGGCGAGCCGTCCGCGGGTTCGTCGGCGGGCAGGGGCTCGCCGGATACGCGCGCGAACCAGTACGTCTCCCCGTCGGGCGAGACGGCGTAGCCGAAGGCGGCCGTGCTGCCGCGCACCATGGTGATCCGCGCGTCCGGTTCGGACCGGTCCGCGGCGCGGGTGTAGCCGTAGAAGACCCGCTGGCCGGCGTAGCACGGCTGCGTCTCGGGGGTGATGTGCCGGCGGACCGTGGAGTTCAGGCCGTCGGCGCCGATCAGCAGGTCGCCGGTGGCGGTGCTGCCGTCGGTGAAGTGCGCGGTGACGCCGTCGGGGCCGTCCTCGACGGAGGCGAGTCGGGCGCCGTGCCGGACGGCGATGCCCCGGCGCGCGGCCTCCGCCTGCAGGGCCGCGTTGAGGTCGCCGCGGCGCAGGCAGCGGTACTGCAGGAGGGGGTCGGCGGCTTCGCCGAGGGGGACCTGCGCCAGCTCGGCGCCCGTGTCGTCCATGACCCGCATCGAGGTGAGCGGGAAGCCGAGCGCCGTGACCGCGGCAGAGGCGTCGAGCTGTGCGAGGGCGCGCATGCCGTTGCTCGCGAGGGTGAGGAACGCCCCCAGGTCCTCTGCCGAACCGGGGTGTGCCTCGTGCACGGTGACCTCGAAGCCCGCCTTGCGCAGGGCCAGAGCCACCGCCGTGCCGGCTGTTCCGCCCCCGATGACCAGTACTCGTGTCACGCCCCACCCCGTCCGTCTGCGAACGGCCCCCGCGGTCGCACGCACACAGGGAGGAACGCCTGAACGACACCAAGGGTTCCGTGCAGAGGCGACGATGCCTTCGCGGTCGGTGCCATACGCGACGCCGGTCGTGTCACGCCCTTCCGGCGGTCGTGTCACGCCCTTCCGGCGAGCGTGACACGACCGGCGTTCGTCCGCGTCAGGCGCCGCTCGCCCCGAGCATGTCCGCTCGCTCGACGATCTTCACGCGCTCACGGCCCTGCGGCTCGCCCAGCGCCTTCTCCGCGGCGTCCAGCTTGTACCAGCCCTCCCAGGTGGTGAAGCGGACGCCCCGCTCGGCGAGGAACGCGTCCACGGCCTCCGGCTCGGGTGAACCCGGCGTCTGCAGACGGCCGTTCGCGTGGTCGTCCAGCAGATTGGCCACCGTCTCGTTGGCGTCGCCCTTGGTGTGGCCGATCAGGCCCACCGGGCCGCGCCGGATCCAGCCGGTGACGTACGTCGACTGCAGGTGCTCGCCGGACTCCTGGACGACCCGGCCGCCCGCGTCAGGCACCGTGCCCGAGTCGATGTCCCAGGGCAGCTTGGGGAGCTTGTCGGACAGGTAGCCGACCGCGCGGTAGACCGCGGTGACGTCCCAGTCCTTGAACTCGCCGGTGCCCCTGACGTTGCCCGTGCCGTCGAGGGCGGTGCGCTCGGTGCGCAGCCCGACGACCTTGCCGTCCTCGCCGAGGACCTCGGTGGGCGACTCGAAGAAGTGCAGGAACAGTTTGTGCGGGCGGTCGCCGACGTCGCGGATCGCCCAGTTCTCCAGGGTCTTGGCGACCATGTCGGCCTGCTTGTTGCCGCGCCGGGTCTCGATCGAGCCCGCGTCGTAGTCGATGTCCTCGGGGTCGACGATGACCTCGATGTTGGGGGAGTGGTCCAGCTCCCGCAGCTCCATCGGGGAGAACTTCGCCTGCGCCGGGCCGCGGCGGCCGAACACGTGGATCTCCAGCGCCTTGTTGGCCTTCAGACCGTCGTAGACGTTCGGCGGGATCTCTGTCGGCAGCAGCTCGTCCGCCGTCTTGGCGAGGATGCGGGCCACGTCGAGCGCGACGTTGCCGACGCCGAGCACGGCGACCTTCTCGGCCTCCAGCGGCCAGGTGCGCGGCACGTCCGGGTGGCCGTCGTACCAGGACACGAAGTCGGCCGCGCCGTACGAGCCGTCGAGGTCGATGCCGGGTATGCGCAGCTCACGGTCGGCCGTCGCGCCCGTCGAGAAGATCACGGCGTCGTAGAAGGCGCGCAGGTCGTCCAGGCTGACGTCGTTCGGGTAGTCGACGTTGCCGAAGAGACGGATCTGCGGCTTGTCGAGCACCTGGTGGAGGGCCGTGATGATGCCCTTGATGCGGGGGTGGTCGGGGGCGACGCCGTAGCGGATCAGGCCGAACGGGGCGGGCATCCGCTCGAAGAGGTCGATGGACACACCGGGGTCGGCGGCCACCTCGGACTTGAGCAGGGCGTCGGCGGCGTAGATCCCGGCGGGGCCGGCTCCGACGATGGCTACCCGCAGGGGGCGCGGCATGATCAGGTTCCCTTCGAGCGAGGACAGACGACTCGAACGGGAAGCTTAAGCTAAGGCAAGCCTAAGTCGGTACGCGGGTCCGGTCTATGGGCCCATAGATCAAATTTATGAGCAGGGAGCGGGAACTCGAATACGGGCATCGGCCAACAGGAGTCGACCATGTCCGCGACCTCGAGGGAAGCCATGAACCTGAAAGGCGACCGGCGTTCGCCTTGCCGAGCATCGGAGTTCCTCCGGCCCTCGGCCCGCCCGACGACTCCGCCTCCGAAGCCTCGGTCATCGAGCTGTCCTGGGACGAGCCCGACGCGTCCGCGGTGCTCTTGAACCGTTACGCCGACGACATCCACCGCTACGCGGCCAGGCGGCTGGGCACCGAGACCGCCGACGACCTGATGGCCGAGGCCTTCGTGATCGCCTTCCGGCAGCGGCGCCGCTACGACGTGTCGCGGCCCCAGGCGCGTTCCTGGCTGTACGGCATCGTCGCCAACCTCGTCGGCCGGCACCGGCGCGCAGAGGCCCGCCGGCTCAAGGCACTCGCCCGCGTCGCCACCACCCGCCCGGCGGAGGTCGAGCCGCTCGCGGACCGGGTGGCCGCCAAGGTCAGTGCCGAGAGCTCCCGCGCCCGACTGGCGGGCGCCCTCGCGGCGTTGCCCGCCCGGCACCGGGACGTGCTCCTGATCGCCTGGGGCGACCTCGACTACGCGGAGGTTGCCGAGGCCCTGGGCGTGCCGGTCGGAACCGTGCGCTCATCGCCGCCCGGCGCGACGGGGGCAGGGATGTCCCGCGGCTGACCACACTGAGCGCGGTGCGGTTCCTGCACAGGGCTGCGGACCGGTCCCGCGCCGACGGCGCCGGGATGCCGATTCCGCGCAACGACCAGTACCTGTACAGCAAGACCTGCATCACCCGGACCTATGTGGAGGGCGGCAGGACCAGGACCTGGACGGACGAGAGCCGGCTCTCGGTGGGGCCGCGGGGCATGCCGCCCGGTCTGCAAGCCGCCGCGTTCGAGGCCGTCGCGAGGATTCCTGGCATCAGGCCCGACCATCACGAGGTGGACGCCCTCGGTCGCCGCGGGATCGCGGTCTCGTGCCCGAAGATGTCCTTCACCTTCCTCTTCGACCCGAAGACCTGTGCCTACCTGGGGCTCCTGGTGACGGGGAGCAGCGCGAAGAGGATCAACGGCGAGTGGCGGCAGGGCGGCTGCTACCACGACATGCGCGGCCTGGAAGAAGCGGGCGTCGTGGACCGCATCGGCCAACCCCCCTGGAACCGCTGGGCCGCCGTACCGCGCAGGGGGGCGGTACGGCGGCCCACGGCCCGGTCAGCCGATGTGGTAACTGTCCCCGTACACCTTCCAGTTGAGCGGGGTGTCGAGGCAAAGGTTGCCGTTGCGCAGGAAGACCCGCTGCTCGGTGTCGACGCGGCTGGTGTCGCTGTGCGCCTCCTCCTGCTTCATGGCCCACACCCGGGCGTCGAGGAAGGCGTTCAGGTACGCCACCTCGTCGCCGCCCTGCGCCGGCGGCTTCGCCTTGTTCAGGGCCCGCTTGCGTATGTTGCGGAAACTGGTCGGGTCGTCGCCGTCGCCGTGCATGACGATGGCGTCGTAGTACGCGAACTGCCCCAGCGTCCCGATCCGGTCCGCCTTGCCCTGCTGTACGGCCGGGTTGAAGTACACGCGGTCGCGCTCGTCGTTCTGCGCCTGCTGGAACGCGGTGTCCTGGGCGGCCTTGCGCCAGTCGCGGGGGAAGTTCGGGTCCAGCCCTTCGTGCGAGTCGGAGCCGTTCACCGCGCGCAGTGCCGGGAGGTATTTGGAAAGTACGTTGCCGGGCTTGCGGTCGGTGTAGAGCTGGACGAGGTCGAGCATGTCGCCGGTGCCGGAGCAGAAGCCGATGATCCCGGCGGTGTAGCCGCGGCCATCGCCGATGTCCTCGATGTACTTGTACTGCGCCTTCCAGTCGAGCGAGGAGTTCTCCGCGCTCGACACCAGCTTCATGGCGATCTCCTTCTTCGCCGGGTCGTCGAGGCCCACGCAGCCCGCCGAGGCAGGGCTGGCCGAGGCGTGCGAGGGCCGCAGCAGGGGTGCCGCGGCCAGGGCTGCGCCGGCCGCCACGAGGACGGTGCGGCGCGAGATGCGGGAGGGATGTGCAGGGTCGCTGGAGGGGTGCCTCACGGGGGCTCCAAGTGGTGGTGGGGGGTGGAGAGTTGGCCGTCACTGACTCTGATAGGAAGGTTTCCTATCAGATGGCGGAGGCAGCGCACACCCGTCGCGGCAGAAGTTCGTAGGGACGCACGAACCAGGTACGGACCAAAACGGGGTGAGTCAGGGCAGCGGCTGTTCCGCCCAGATGACCTTGCCCTCGGGGGTGTACCGGGTGCCCCAGCGATCGGCGAGCTGGGCCACCAGGAACAGCCCGCGGCCGCCCTCGTCCGTCATCGCCGCGTACCGCAGATGCGGTGACGTGCTGCTGCTGTCGAAGACCTCGCAGATCAGGGTGCGGTCGAACAGCACGCGCACGCGGATGGGATCGGCGCCGTAGCGGATCGCGTTGGTGACCAGCTCACTCAGGATGAGCTCCGTGGTGAACGTCAGCTCGTCGAGCCCCCACCCGGTCAGCCTGCGGCTGACGGAGGCACGTACCTCCCCGACGGCCGCCGGGTCGTTCCGCACCTCCCAGTCGGCGATCCGGTCGGCGTCCAGCGCCCGGGTGCGGGCCACGATCAGCGCGACGTCGTCGCTGGGACGGGCCGGCAGCTGCGAGTCGAGCACGACCTGGCAGGTGTCCTCCGGGGACTCACCCGCACGTTCCAGCGCACCCCGCAGAAGCGCGAGGCCCTCGTCGATGTCCCGTTCCCGGTCCTCGACCAGCCCGTCGGTGTAGAGGACGAGACGGCTGCCCTCCTCCAGCACGAGGTCGGCCGTCTCGAACGGCAGTCCTCCCAGGCCGAGCGGGGGGCCCGCGGGCACGTCGGGGAACTCCACGCCGCCGTCGGGCCGGACCAGCGCCGGCGGCGGATGGCCGGCCCGGGCGATGGTGCACTTCCGCGACACCGGATCGTAGATCGCGTACAGGCAGGTGGCGCCGGTGACCGGGGCGTTGCCGCCGTCCGCCGTCTCGTCCTGGTCGATGCGCCCCACCAACTCGTCGAGCAGAGCGAGGAGTTCGTCGGGCGGCAGGTCGAGGGCGGAGAAGTTGTGGACCGCCGTGCGCAGCCGTCCCATGGTGGCCGCGGCGTGCAGCCCGTGCCCGACGACGTCGCCGACGACGAGGGCGACCCGGGCGCCCGAGAGCGGCAGCACGTCGAACCAGTCGCCCCCGACCCCGGCCTGCGCGGGCAGATAACGGTAGGCGATGTCCAGGGCGGTCTGCTCGGGCAGTCGGCGCGGGAGCAGGCTGCGCTGCAGGGTCACGGCCATGCTGTGCTCGCGTGTATAGCGGCGGGCGTTGTCGATGGAGACCGCGGCCCGGGCCACCAGCTCCTCGGCGAGGGCCAGTTCGTCCGGGTCGAAGGGCTCCGGTTTCTCGGAGCGCCAGAAGCTGACCACCCCTAGCACCAGGGAACCGGCGCGCAGCGGCACGGTGATCAGCGAATGGATGCCGTACTCGACGACCTGCGCGGTGCGCTCCAGATCCTGGGCGTGCCAGCCCGGCGCCGCGCCGAGGTCCGGTTCCAGCACGGCCTGTCCGGAATACAGGCTGCGGGCATGCGGCGAGGAGTCGACGAACTTGATCTGCCGGCCCACCTTGTAGAGCGGGGCGTCCTCGCCGATCCCGCTCGACGCGGTACGGCGCAGGGAAGTCACCCCCTCCGGCTGGCCCCCGCCCAGCACCGCGTCGAACAGGTCGACCGTCGCGAAATCGGCGAACCGGGGCACGGCAAGTTCCGCCAGCTCCTCCGCGGTGCGGGTGACGTCCAGACTGGTGCCGATGCCCACCCCGGCGTCGTACAGCATGTTGAGGCGTTCCCGCGCCGTCTCGGCCCGGCCGGACAGGGCGCGCAGCTCGGTCGAGTCGCGCAGCGTGGCGACGCTGCCCGGCGGACCGCCCTGGACGTCCGTGGGCCGCTGGTTGACCGCGAGGAGCCGGTCCTTGACCAGATGCACCTCGTCGGTGGCGACGCGCCCCGAGGCCAGCAGCTCGGCCGTGTCGGGGGCGAGGCCGAGGTCGAGGGCGCACCGGCCCTCGGCGTCCGCGGGCAGGTCCAGCAGACGGTGCGCCTCGTCGTTGGCGAGCAGCAGCCGGCCCTCGCCGCTGACGATGAGCACGCCCTCGCGCACCGCGTGCAGCACCGCGTCGTGGTGCTCGTACATGCGGGTCATCTCGTCCGGGCCCAGGCCATGGGTCTGGCGCAGCAGCCGTCTGCTCACCAGTGCGGTGCCCCCGGTGGCCAGGGCGAGGCCACAGGCCGCGGCGAACAGGACGAGGGGCAGCTGCCGGTCGGCGGTGCCGCCCACGGTCGCGGTGGTGATGCCTGCGGACACCAGGCCCACGACCTTGCCCTGGGGATCCTTGATCGGCACGACCGCCTGCACCAGCCGCCCGATCGTCCCGTTGATCTCCTCGACCACCGTCCCGCCGGCCAGCGCGGGCGCGATGGTCCCCACGAACTTCTTGCCGATGCGGTTCGGTTTGGGGTGGGTGTAGCGGATGCCGTCGGTGTTCATGACGACGATGAAGTCCACGCCGGTCGCCTTGCGGGCGGCCTCCGCCCGCGGTTGCAGAATCTTCGTGGGGTCGGGGCTGCTGAGCGCCTCGCGGGTGCCCGGAGCGTTGGCGAACGCCTGGGCGACGGCGACCGACCGGTTGCGAGCCTCCTGCGTGCTGTCATGCCGGACCTGCAGATACAGCGCCACCACCGCGGCGACCACCAGCAGCAGCACGATCACCACCTGCAGGACGAACACCTGCCGGGCGATGCTGCGTCCGGTGAGCGCCGACCGCAACGCCGTGATGCGGCCCGGTTCCACCTCGCCCGGGTGTCCTGGCCGCAGGGTGGGCGTACGGCCCGGCGTCCGGGTCGAGCGCCGCCCGTGCACCGCGTGGGCGCGATCGGTCGCGCGGCGGGCACGGGGACCGCCGGGACGGCGGTGCGACCGGGCCCCGGAACGGTCCGGAAGTCGGACCATGTGCCATGTCTACACTGCCGGGCCGCGTGAGGCGAGAGGCGTCACAGCGGGTGACGGAGATCGCCCCCTGTCCGAGTGCCGATGTCACGGGCGGGAGACCGTTTCACTGCTGGTTCCCGTGCGCCGCACGGCGCGTGGCGAGAAGCAGCGCGATGTCGTCGGGGCGGTCCGCGGAGTGCCGGGCCGTCGCGGTGAGGCGGTCGGCGATCCCGGCCAGCGGACGGCGCCCCGGGCGGACGGCAGGTGAGCCCACCTTCGCCAGGGCGACCCGCAGGGCCGTGATGCCCTCGTCGATGTCGACACCGGGCCGCTCGACGAGCCCGTCCGTGTACAGCGCGAGGAGGGCGCCGGGCTCGATGCGCAGCTCGGCGACGGGGTACTGGGCGTGCGGATCCACCCCGAGCACCACCCCGCCGGGCAGGTCCAGCACCTCGGTGTGGCCGTCCGGGTGACGCAGCAGCGGCGGCAGGTGCCCCGCGCGGGCCGCCCGCGCAAGGCCCGAGGCAGGGTCCAGCCGGATGTAGCAGCAGCTGGCGAACTGTCCCGGATCGAGGTCGATCAGCAGATGGTTCGTGCCGCTCATCACCTCGTCGGGCGGCCGGTCACCGAGCGCGAACGCCCGCACCGCACTGCGCAGTTGACCCATGGTGGCCGCCGCCTGCACACCGTGCCCCTGTACATCGCCGATGACCAGCGCCAGACCGTCCCCCGCCTCCACGACGTCGTACCAGTCACCGCCCACCTCCATGCCCTGCGTGCCCGGTAGGTAGCGCCCCGCGGTCTCCACCTGCGGGTGGGCCGACAACCGGCGGGGGAGCAGGGCCTGCTGCAGTCCGCGCGCGAGCGCCGCCTCGCTCTCGTAGCGCTTCGCCTTCTCCATGGCGTGGGCGATCAGCCCGGCGAGCGCGGTGAGCACCGTGCGCTCCTCGGTGCTGAAGCTGCGGGAGCCGTCGAAGCCCAGGATGCAGGAGCCCACCGGACGCCCGGAGGCGATCAGCGGCAGGAAGGCACGGGCCCCCTCGTCCGCGTCCAGCGCGATGCCGGGGTAGGCGGCGGCCAGCTGCTCCATGGAGTCGAAGAAGATCGGCCGGCCGCTGGTCAGCGTCTCGACGCCGGGCAGATGGGCGTCCATGCCCACGCCCTCGAAGGGGGCGAGGAACCCTTTCGGGAAGCCGTTCTCCCAGGCCAGATAGAGGTGGCGGTCCTGCAGCAGATAGATGGCGAGTCGGCGGCCGCCGAACGCGGGCAGCAACTCCCGCATGACCACGGCTGCCACCTGCCGTGCGGTGACCGCCTCCGTCAGCGCGATGGCGAGAACGATCGGGCGGTACAGCGGAGCCATCGACGGGACCCCGGACGAGGCGGCGGCCGACTGCGTCAGGTCGGCGGCGGCGTCCGCCACGCGGTTCGCCGGGCGGAACGTGCAGGTCAGCACGGAGGGGCCCGGATAGACGCACACCTCGAGCCAGGCGCCCTCGTACGACGGGCCCTCGCCCTGCCCGCCGTCCGTGCCGGGCCGCGCGACATGGAAGCGCACCGGGTCCGGGGACAGCAGCGCGCCGCGCAGACGGTCCTCGAAGGCGGGCTGGTTCAGCCACGGCACGCCCTCCCACAGGGGACGGCCGAGCAGCCGGGTCCGGGAGCGGTGCAGCAGCTGTCCGGCGCGCGGGTTGGCGTAGAGGACCAGCCCCAGCCGGTCCAGGCACAGGACACCCTCGGGCAGCAGATCGGCCGCGGCGTCGGCCGCCGCGCCGGGACCGGGATCGACGACGAAGCCTCGGACCGGATGCGCACCGGAGGGTGTGCCGGGCGGGGCGGGGGCCGCGTACGGGCTCCACAGCTCCACCAGCCGCAGTGCGCCGTCCTCGGCCCGTACGTACAGCGGCAGAGGCGGCGGTCTGCCGGCGGCCGTCTCCCGCAGCGCGGCCAGGACCCGCTGGGTCTCGGCCGGCGCCACGGCGTCCGCGAGCGCCTCCACGGACGTGGCGAACGCGTCGACCGGCACCCCCAGCAGGGCGGGCAGCCGCTCGTCCACGGTGACGACGTCCGTCACCGGATCCCAGGCGAAGCCCCCGGCACGCCCCGCGGGCGGACGCGTGCCGGGCGGCCGTACGCACACGGGCTCAGCGTCCCAGGCGACCAACGACCTGCCGCCGTCCTCCAGCCGCCGCAGGGCCGTGCCCAGGTCCTCGGCCAGCCGCACCATGCGATCGCGGTGGTGGAGCAGCTCGGCGGCGTCCGCGGTGGAGGGCCGCAGCACGGTCAGCACACCGAAGGTCGTCGACCCGCATCCGATCGGTACGTACAGCGACCCGAACTGGAACGGCAGCCCGGCCGCGAACTGGGGATAGCGGCGCATCGTCTCCGTGGCGTTCGGCAGGACCACCTGAACCCCGAGCCGGTAGGAGTCGGCCACCGGGAAGGGGCGGTCCACATGCAGTCGCCACCAGGGCCGGAACAGCGGGCCCGGCAGCCCCGCGAGCACCGCCAGCCGCAGCAGTCCGGGCGTGCCGGAGCGCAGATAGACCCCTCCCGAGTGCCCGCCGGCCGCGCCGATCGCCTCCGTGGAGGCGTCGATCAGCAGCGCGGCCAGCTGCCCGGGCGTCCGGTGTGCGTACTCCGCGCGAGTCATCGGCCCTACCTCGTCCGTACGCCGTCCAGCGGGCGACACAGCAAGAATGCGCCACCACGGGCCTGTGGCGCACCTGGGCGGCGCCGTTCTGCGCCGCCGACGCATCACGGCTCGCGGGCGTTGCCTTCACGGCGCTCCCCTTTTGAGCCGCGGCACAGAACATTGTGGGAGCGCTCCCCATTGGGCAGGATGCTGCGGTGACTCCGACGCCCGTCATTCGCCCCTACCGCACCGAGGACCGCGAGGCCCTCGACGACATCTGCATCCGCACCGCGCACAAGGGCCAGGACAGCCGCCCGGTCTACGCGGACCCCACCATCTTCCCGACGATCTTCGCGGCGCCCTACGTGGTGCTGGAGCCGGAGCTGGCCTTCGTCCTGGACGACGGGCGGGGCCGGGCCGTGGGCTACATCCTGGGCACCGCGGACACGCCCCGCTTCGTCGAGGCATTCCGCACGAAGTGGCTGCCCCTGGTCGCCGACCGCCACCCGGAGCCCGCCGGCCCACCGGCGACCCCGGACGAGGAGATGATCCCCCTCCTGCACCACCCCGAGCGGATGATCGTCTCCCAGGTCGCCGCGTACCCCGCCCATCTGCACATCGACCTGCTCCCCGCATGGCAGGGCCGTGGACATGGCCGCGAGCTGATGCGGACCTTCCTGCGGGCCCTGCAGGACCACGGTGTCGCCGCCGTGCACCTCTCCATGGTCACGGTCAACACCCCGGCCAGAGCGTTCTACGACCGCCTGGGCTTCCACCGGATCGACGTGCCGGACCCGGGTCCGGTCACCTATCTCGGGCGCTCGACGGGCGAGTTGGAGTCGCTGTGACGGCCGGGCACGTGAATTGCGGCTTCATATCCACGTGTCCAGCCACATCCGGGCACGCCAGTCGCCGTACGGGATCGTCGTGCCCGTGTAGAGCGGGTAGAAATAGATGAAGTTCCAGACGATGAGCAGCACCAGGACACCCGCGCTCACCGCGCCGATCAGCCGGCGCCGCTCGTTCGCCCCCGACGGCCCGAGCAGCGCGCCCACCGACATGGCCACGGCCAGGCACAGGTAGGGCACGAACGCGACGGCGTAGAAGGAGAAGATGGTGCGGTCCTGGTAGTTGAACCAGGGGAGGTACCCGGCGGCCACCGCGCACAGGACGGCGCCCGCGCGCCAGTCGCGGCGCAGCGCCCACCGGAACAGAAGGTAGAGCAGCGCGCCGCAGGCAGCCCACCACAGCAGCGGAGTGCCCAGGCCCAGGATCTCCTGCGAGCAGCCGGTGGCGGTGTGACAGCCCTGCTCGCCGGCCTTCGGTGACTGGTAGTAGAACGCCACGGGGCGCCCCTGGACCAGCCAGCTCCACGGGTTGGACTGGTAGCGGTGCGGGGCGTGGAGGCCGATGTTGAACTGGTAGACGGCGTGTTCGTAGTGCCACAGGCTGCGCAGCGGAGCCGGGATCCAGGACCAGGTGCCGCCGCGGCCGTCCGCCCAGTGCCGGTCGTAGCCGTTGTCGGACGCGAACCATCCGGTCCAGGTCACCAGATACGTCAGCACGGCGACCGGGACCAGGGAGACCACCGACCGGCCGAGGTCCTTGCGCAGCACAGCCCGGTACGGGTGGCCCGCCCCGGCCACACGCCGGGAACCGAGGTCCCACAGGAGGGTCAGGGCGGTGAAGAAGACGAGGAAGTACAGGCCGTTCCACTTGCTCGCGGCGGCCAGTCCCAGCAAGACACCCGCCGCGATCCGCCACGGACGCAAGCCGGTGCCGACCTGTTCGCCGGTGTACGGGTCGGGACGCGCGAAGCCGCCGTCGCCGGCGGGCAGCGCCGCGGCCAGCCGGGCCCGCGCCCTGTCCCGGTCGACGAGCAGACAGCCGAACGCCGCCAGCGCGAAGAACATGACGATGAGGTCGAGCAGGGCGGTACGGCTCATCACGAAGTGCAGGCCGTCCACCGCCAGCAGCGCCCCGGCGAGACAGCCGAGCAGCGTCGAGCGGAACAGTCGGCGCCCTATTCGGCACAGCATGAGCACCGACAGGGTGCCCAGCGCCGCCGTCATGAACCGCCAGCCGAACGGGTCGAGTCCGAACAGCCCCTCCCCGAGGGCGATCACCCACTTGCCCAGCGGCGGATGCGCGACGAAGCTGCCGGCGTCGGAGAGCGGGATCACCTGCCGGTGCGCGAGGATCTGCGGATCGGCGATCTTCCGGTCCGGCCAGCTGCCCTCGTAGCCGAGCCGCAGCATCGCCCAGGCGTCCTTGGCGTAGTACGTCTCGTCGAAGACGACGGCGCTGGGCCGGCCCAGCCGCCAGAAACGGAGCGCGCCGGCCAGCAAGGCGACGAGGACCGGTCCCAGCCAGCCCATGGAGTGCGCGAGTCGGCGGGCCGTTCGAGGACCGAGGCCCACCAACTCCCAGACCCTTGTGCCCGGTTCGGGAAAGGGCGGCACCAGGCGGGCACGGGCATCGGTCCGGGGACCTGCCGCGTACCCGAACCGCCGCAGCCGCTGTGCCCAGGGGGTCGCCTCGGGCACAGCGGTCGCGTGGGTGTCCTCGTCGACGTCGGCGCGTGTGGGGGTGTCACTCGTCACCGGGTCATCGTAGGGAACGCCAGTGCGGTTCGGGTTCGGCGCGCGCGTGCGGGTGCGAACTCGCGGTAGCGCCCAGCCACTTCAGTCCGTCGAGCAGGAAGCGGTTCTGCGTCCGGCTCGCGAACGTCGACGACAGGGTGGTGTCGGTGTCGTAGTCCATCGCGTTGTGGCCGAAGTCGGCGTACAGCATCCGGTACTTCGTGTTCGTCCACAGGATCGGGTAGTAGCCGCTGTACCAGCTCTGGTCGGGATCCGTGCCGAGCGGGAAGCTGCTCGGGTCGACGGAGGCGAGGATCCTGATGTCGGGGTTCCTTCGCAGGTCGTTCGACCAGCTGTACCACTCGCTGACGGAAGAGGTGAAGGTCGCCGGCAGGTTCCTCGTGGACGGGTGCGTACGGTCCTCGACCCGCAGGACCGCGGTCGTCGGTCCCCAGGTGTTGGACTTGAAGTTGCCGCTGCCGAGAAACTGGTCGTGGTACCAGGGCCAGCTCTGCGCGTCGGTGGTGAACGCGGAGACGTGGAAGCCCATCCAGGCCCCGCCGCCCCGCATGTAGCGCTCGAATCCGGTGCGTTGGGCGGCGGACTGCGGGAGGTCGTCGAGGAACAGGACGACTTGGTAGCCGTTCACGCCGCCGTTCGCGAGCAGGTCCCAGTTGTTGCTCGCCGTGTAGCTGAAGCCGTTCTGCGCGGCCTGCCGCGGGAACCAGTCGTTGGCCTCGTGGACGAAACTGATGTGTGCCGCGTCCCAGGTGCCGTTGTAGAGAGCGAGCACCCTGAACGGCTGGGCGGACGCCTGGGCGCGTGGAGCGGACAGCCCCGTCAGCAGGATCGCCAGGAGCACGAGGACGCGTACGGCGCCCGTTCGGATGGCGTGCATCGGCTGAACTCCTCTCCGGTTCACGGATAGTTGACGAGGTCGGCCACGTTGCTGGACGAGTCGGACGGTCCGCCGCGGTCGTTGACGATATGCCGGATGGTGCCCGTGCCGCCGAGGGAGACGGTCACCATGTCGGTGAAGCGGACGTTCGGGTTGTTCGGGGCCTCGATGGCGTGCTCGGCGGTCACGCTCGGGTTGGCGTTGAAGTAGCAGTAGCTGCCGAAGCCGTACACCTGGTGGCTGGTGACGGAGTCCGCGACCTTGTAGGCGGCGTAGCCCTCCGTGGAACCGTTCATCCAGGCCGCCTGGTCGGGCGGGTCGTACGGCATCTCGTTCTGGTAGAAGTACGTGCGGCCGCCGTTGCCGTTCCAGATCGTCTGGTGCTTCTGGTAGTGCTCGACGAACAGGCCGTACATGGTCACGTCGTCGCCGTTGACCACGAGCCCGGTGTCCGCGGTGTTGGTGGTCCAGCCCACGCCGCTGCCGTGGTCGGCGCGCCAGATCCACAGATGGTCGCCGATGACGTCGTCGCTGTTGATCGTGAGGCTGGTCGTGGCCCTGCCGACGCCCGCGCCGCCGACGCGGAAGAACACGTCGTGCAGGGAGCTGGGATCGCCGCTGTGGTGGGCCGACGATCCGCTCGGGCCCATCTCCAGCAGCTGCGCGGAGTTGGTGGTGCCGGCGTCGATGAGCAGCCCGGCGAGCTGGACGCCGTTGACATCGGCGACGGTCATCGCCGTGATGCCGTTGTCGGGGACGAGGGTGGCCAGCCCCAGGCCCAGGACCACCGTGTCGGGCCTGGTGACCTTGAGGGTCTGGTCGAGATGGTAGACACCCGGAGTGATCAGCAGGTGCTTGCCCGCCGCCAGCGCGTCGTTCATCTGTGCGGCCGTCGCGCCCGGCTTGACGATGAAGAAGTCGGACAGCGGCAGCGAGGTGCCTGCGGGCGTGCCCGAACCCCAGCTGGTTCCAGTGGAGTTGGTGCGCACGGCGGGCACGAACACCTTCCAGGCGCCGGATGCGTCGACGTACAGGAACGGCTTCTCCCGTGTGACCGGGCTCTGCGCCACCGTCGTGTACGGCGGGCTGGGGAAGCTGGTTGCGGGCACGCCCTGGCTGCCGACGAAGACCATGTTCCAGTTGGAGCCCGTCCAGCTGCCCAGCTGGGAGTTGCGGGTCAGCCACTGCTGCTGAGAGCCCGAGCGGACCTGCCCGTCGACCTTGGTGTCGGCCATGTACCCGCCGCTGGACCAACCACCGTCGTCCAGCTGGAGGTTGCCGCGCAGATGCATACGACGGTACGGCGCCGCCTGCGACACCGCCCAGCGGTCCGTGCCCGACGTGGGGGTGACCGAGAGGTTCTCCGCCGACCGCCAGAAGTTCTGGGTGGCGTTGCCCTGGAACCAGTCCGCCTCGGCGTGCACCGCACCCCGGATGGTCACGTCGTCGGGGGAGAGGCCGAGCCCGGCGACCTGTGTGTAGAAACCCACGTTGGCGTCGGCGTCGTAGGTGCCCGGCTTGAACAGGAACGCCTTGCGGGCCGTGCCGAACTGGTTGGTCTCCTGCTGCGCGAAGGCGGCGTCGAGGCTGCTCTGGACGGTGGTGGCCGGGGTCGACGGGTCGAAGACGGTGACGTTCGGGCCCAGGTCCGGAGTGCCGGGCGGCTGTTGGGCCTCCACCGGGTTGACGTAGAAGGACTGCGCGGCGCTTGCGTTGCAGGTGTACTGCTGCAGCTGGACGCTGTCGGCGGTGGAGGCGGACGGCACGTCGAGGCACTTGCCGCTGTCGCGGTTGACGAAGTGGTAGGCGCCGTCGGCCTCGGCGACCGCCTGCCACTGCTGGTTGGCGCCGCCGCCGTAAGTCCACAGCTGCACGGGCGCACCGTCCGCCGTGGAGACGCCGGTGACGTCCCACACCTTGGCGCTGTCGTTCCTGTTCCCGATCTGGACCCGGCCGTCGGACGTGTCCTGGAACCGCCACTGCTGGGCCTGGCTGGAGTTGCACGCGTACTGCTGCACGACGGTCCCGTCGGCGGTGGCTGCGCCGCGCGCGTCGACGCACTTGCCGCTGCCCTTGTTGACAACCGTTGCCCAGCTCGTAGGCAGCGCCGCGGCCTGGGCGCCCTGTGCGATGTGCGGTACGACGACCGCGAGACCGGAGCCGGTCACGGCGAGCGCGAAAGCGGTCAGCAGCATCCGTATACGACGGTTTCCGGCGGTTCTTCTCTTCGATCCGGGCACGGCTGTCTCCCATGCGGGTGGGGGGTGGGAAGTACGTACGGCTGCGGTGGGGTTCAGCCGGTGTACTGGGCGAAGACGCGCGTGTAGTCCCAGGCCTGCTGGCCGACGCCAGAGCAGCTGTCCGCGCCGCCGCCGGTGCAGGGGCGGTCGCGGTTGGCGGACCAGAAGGTGAGCCGGGCCAGGTGGTGCTGCCGGGCGTAGCCGAGGATCGTGCGGAAGTCGGCGACGGTGACTTTCTCGTTCTGGTCCGTGATCCCGTTCATGGAGGAGATGCCCATGGTCCGGTAGGCCTGGTCGTCGCCGTAGCCGTAGGCGCTCTTGAGCGCGGACTTGAGGCCCTCGGCGGCCCGCAGGGTCAGCGTCCCCATGTTCTTCCCGGCCCCGCCGAAGTCGAACGGCATGATCGCCCAGGCGTCCACCGACAGACGGGACGCGGCCGCCCGTTCGATGAGACTCGTGTCGGGCCCGCTCTGGTCGGTGCCGATGGTGACGTACACCTTCAGGCCCGGGTTGTTCGCCTTCACCGTCTTGAGGGCGTCCACGGTGCGCTGCTGCACCGTCGGGTTGCTGTAGGCGTCGGCCTCGATGTCGATGTCGATCGCCTTGAGCCCGTAGGCGCCTATGACCTTCTGGTACGCGGCTGCCAGCTGCCCCGCCCCGGAGCAGGAGCTCTCCAGCTTGTTGCCGCTGTACCCGCCGAAGGAGGGGATGACGTCACCGCCGTTCGCACGCACGGTGTTGACGGTCCGCTGGTCGACGCCACCGGTGAGCGGGCGGCTGCCGTCCCACTGCGGATTGCAGTGGCCGTTGCTGAGGACGAAGGCCAGGGTGAACCACTTGACGCCGGTGGCGTGGGTGATGGTGCTCGGGTCGGGCGGGCTGCCCCAGCCGTTGTAGAGGTACGGCGCGACCGCCATGGGGGCGGCGGCCGGGGCGGCACCTGCGGGAGCGGTGGTGAGGGCTCCTGCGGAGAGGGCGGACACGGCTATGGCGAGACAGGCGCGCAACACGGCGCCATGGGTGGGGGGCCGGGTGTTCATGGGTGGGGGCACAGCCTTTCGCCGGCAACGGACGGTGGGGGAAGAGGCAGGCAGTACAAGGGAGTTCACGTGAATGAACTTGGGGCGTACTCGTGAAGCTGTGTGACCGGGAACCTAAAGGTCTGAACCAAACACGTCAAGAGGTGAAGTCACGGTGACACGAGTCCGCTTCATCGCTTCAAGAAATGAGTGCACGCAGAACCCGAGTGCGGCGGCGGGGCTGGTTCGCCCATCATGAGCGGATGACTTCGCTGACCTTCGACCGCTGCTGTCGCGAAATCGTCACCCAGACCGACCTGCTCAGAACGCAGATGAGGGGGACGGACACGAGCACCCCGGTGTCCACGTGCCCCGGCTGGGATCTCGGCCGGCTGCTCAGGCACGTGGGCGGGGACCGCCGCTGGGCGGAGGAGGTGGTCAGGACGCGAGCCGTCGAACCCGTTCCCGGCGACCCTGTCGACGACCCGGCCGTATACGCCCACCTGGACGGCGGCGCACTGGACGGCTGGCTCGCCGAGGGAGCAGCGGAACTCGGGGCGACGCTGCGCGATGCCGGCCCCGATGCGCGGGTGTGGACGCCGGCCCACGAGCGGAACACGTCGTTCTTCTGGGCCAGGAGGATGACGCACGAGACCGTCGTGCACCGGGCCGACGCCGCGCTGGCGACCGGCGCCGCGTTCACGCTCGACGACGACCTGGCCGCGGACGCGGTGCAGGAGTGGATGGAGTTCGCGACGGTCCCCGAGGCGTACGAGCCCCGGCCGGGAGCACCCGGACTGCTCGGCCCCGGTCGTACGCTCCAGTTCGAGTCGACCGGGGCCGGACGGTGGCACGTCGACCTCGGCGGCGACCGGCCCGTGTGGCACACCGGGCGCGCGACGGCCGCCGTCACCGTACGCGGACCGGTGACGGACCTGCTGTTGTTCCTCTACCGGCGACCCGCTCCGGCCGTCGAGACCCACGGCGACACGGCGCTGCTCCAACTCTGGCTGATCCGCACCGGGTTCTGGCTGGAAGCGTAAAGGGACAGTCAGGACGGGCGTGGCGGAGGACACGCGGCACGTCGGATTCCCCCAGGTGTGCGACTGGGCAGACTTAAAGGCGAAATGATCACCTTGAAGGGAGCATGACGCCTCGTGACGCTTGCAGCGCCTCCCCCCATACCGCGTGCGGCGGGATCACTCCCGTTTCTGGGGCACGCGATACAGCTCATGCACGACAACCTCGGCTTCACCACCTCGCTCCGCCGTAGGTACGGCCCGCTCGTCGAGATCACCCTGCAACCGGGCACCCGCACACTGGTCGTGCAGGAGCCCGCCCTCATCAGGACGATGCTCACCGATCTCGCCCCCACACTCGACAAGGGCCGCTTGTTCGACAAGATGGGCCAACTCCTGGGCGAATCGGTGATCACCGTCGCCGGACAGGACCACGTCCGCAAACGGCGTCAGCTCCAACCCGCCCTGGGCCGCGCCGAGATCGCCGGCTACGTCGACGTGATGCGCGGGCAGGCGACCGAGGCCGTCGACAGCTGGCGGCCGGGGCAACGCCTCGACGTCCGCGACACGATGGTCAAACTGTCGCTGGACATGCTCACCCAGACCATCTTCTCCGGCAGCCTCGACGCTGACACCTTCCGCCGGCTGCAGCAGAACATCGTCGTGGTGATGGACGGCGTGGGCGTGCGCCTCATCCTGCCCGACTGGGTGGAGCGCCTGCCGCTGCCCTACAACCGCCGCTTCATGCGGGCCCGTGACGCCGTGCACGCCACCGTCAGCGAGGCGGTCACCGGCCTTCGCGCCACCGGACACGACACCGGCGACATGCTCTCCATGCTGCTGCGGGCCAAGGACGAGTCCACCGGCCTTCCACTGTCCGACCAGCAGATCTGCTCCGAGATCCTCACTCTCGCAGTGGCGGGCACGGAGACCACGGCCACCGTTTTCGCCTGGACGATGTACGAACTCGCCAGGCACCCGGACATCGAGGCCCGCGTCCTGGCCGAACTCCACGAAGTGCTCGGCGCCCGGCCCGTCACCTTCGACGACATCCCCGCGCTGCCTTATCTGAACCGGGTCGTCACGGAGATCCTGAGGCTGCATCACATGGGGTGGATCGTGACCCGGCGCACCCTGACCGAGACCCGGCTGGGGGAGTGGACCCTGCCCGCCGGCACCGATCTCGCGTACTGCCAGCACGCCCTGCACCGCGACCCGGAGTACTACCCGGAACCACTGAAGTTCGATCCGGACCGGTGGCTGGACGACAGGCAGAAGCCCCCGCCGGGCAGCTTCCTTCCCTTCGGCGCGGGCAAGCACAAGTGCATGGGGGACCGGTTCGCGATGACCGAGCTCACCACGGGCCTGGCCACGATTCTGCGCCGGGTGCGGTTGGAGCTGGCCCCGGGCCAGACCGTCCGCCCCGTCGGCCGGGCCACCGCACGGCCCGGGAAGATGATGATGACCGTGCGGGAGCGCGGGGAGTTCGCGGCCGGCTGAGACGACGGACGACCGGCGACAGGCCGTCCCCTGTCCCGTGCCCGAACGCGCGGTTCACGTGTCGCTGATCCGACGCCGTGGCCGCACCTTCATCGGGGTCTCGCCGGGCCACGGCGTCTCGGTCACCGAGCTGCGCGGCGAACACCGGCACCACGGACCGGCCGTCAGCGGTCGACGGCTCCCGCCCTGCGACCCCGTACTCCCCAGGCACGTGCCCGAAGCTCGATCGAGCCGTCCGGGCGAACCTGTACCCGCTCCCGGAGCGCATTCCGCGCCCGCTCCTCGGCGGCCGGCGCGAGCGAGGCGACCTAACCGGGGGCGGGCCCCTGCCCGGCCAGGAGCGGATCCCACAGGTCGGCGAAGTCGGTGAAGCGGGTCGGGACTTCGATGGGTGCGACCTCCACCTCGACCAGCGCGGCCTCGCTCCACAGGCGCCGCAGTGGGGCCGGCCGGCACAGCGGGAAGCGGCGGCCCTCGTCCAACTCCGCCGCCGACGACGGATCGACGGCGGTCACGGCGTCCCAGAAGTGCCGTAGGAACCCCATGCCCTCGGCGTAGTCCCACACGTAGGCGGCGACCAGCCCGCCGGGCGTCACCACGCGCGCGGCCTCGGCGACCGCGGCGCCGGGCTCGGGGAGGAAGTTGAGGACCAGTCCGCTGACGGCCACGTCCACCGCGGCGTCGCCCACGGGAAGGGCCTGGGCGTCGGCCCTGGCGAAGAGGGCGGGAGAGGACCCCTGGGCCCGGGCCGCGGCCACGAACCCTGCGGACCGCCCCACCCCGAGCAGCGTCCGGGGCCGGCATCGGCGCGCCACTGTCGATGCCAACGCGCCCGAACCGCAGCCGACGTCCAGCCAGTGAGCTCCGGGCGCACAGGCCGGCGGGCCACGAACTCGTCGGCCACCAGGCGGCTCCACCGCCCCATGTACCGCTCGTACGCGTCCCCGGCGGTCCACACGTCGAAGTCCTGCCCGGTCACCCTCCCACTGTGCCGTGCTGCCCCGGTTTGCGCCACGTGTGGGGATGTGGGGGCACGCGCTTACTGAGAGGTTCCTATGAATCTGTGGGGTGCTTGAACACGCTGGTTGCGCAGTCCGTATGTGGCGAGGGATTTCCATGCCTGACCGCCATGATCCGTAGGAGAACTCTCGTGGGACGCAACACGCGCAGACGCCCAACAGGCCCGCGCCGCGCCACCTTTGCGGCATTCGCGCTGATGCTGGGCGGAGGCGGGCTGGTGGCGGTCAATGTCTACGCCTCCGCGACGGAAGGCGGTTCGGGCGCAGACGCGCAGACGCTCAGTGCCGCGGGCGGCACGATCGACTGCCCGGACGTCGGCAGCAGGTTGACGCGGGTGCCGGACCGGGCGCGGGGCGATGTCGACAAGGAACTCGCCTCCATGGACCAGCAGATAGCGGAGGCCTACCAGCGGCTGCAGGCGGCGACGCCGGAGCAACGCCAGGACAGCGGCTACACCGACGACCAGGTCATGAACCCCCTGAAGCAGCAGCGGAGCGAGTCGCTCGACCGCATCGGCAACGACATGAACCAGGCCGGCGAGCGTCCTGACGGGCTCGGCTCCATGGCGGACTGCTCGATGCGCACCTGGAACGGCCAGAACGGCGGCCAGGGTTCGCAAGGCGGTCAGCAGCAGGGCCAGGGAGACCAGCAGAACGGCGGCGGTCAGCAGAACGGCGGTGGTCAGCAGAACGGCAACGGAGGGCAGGCCGGCAACGGCCCGGTGGCCGCGGACTACCAGGACATCAACACCGTCCAGCCGGGCGCCCCTGCCCCGGACCTCAACTCCTTCGTCTCCAAGGGCACCTTCACCACCAGCTGCGGAGTGAACGCCAACGGGCTGTTCAACTCCGACAACGTCATCGTGGCCCCGGGCGTCACCAACGGTGCCCACCACTTCCACGACTACGTCGGCAACCAGTCCAACAACGCCTTCGCCAGCGACGACGACCTCGCCAAGGCCGACACGAGCTGCGAGAACCCGGGCGACAAGTCCACGTACTACTGGCCGGTGCTGCGCCTGCAGAACGGCACCCAGGAGCAGGACGCGAACAAGCCCGGCGGCGGGATCGAGGGCAACGCCGGCGAGATCGTCACGGCCAAGCAGGTCACGATGACGTTCATCGGCAACCAGCGCAGCCAGGTCACCGAGATGCCCCGCCTGCTGCGCATCATCACCGGCGACGCCAAGGCGTTCGTCAACGGCCCGGCCAACGCCAACGCCTCCTGGAGCTGCACCGGGTTCGAGGACCGGCAGCTGAAGGACAAGTACCCGCTGTGCCCGCAGGGCAGCGACGTGGTCCGCACCTTCCGGTTCCAGAGCTGCTGGGACGGCCGCAACATCGACAGCGCCAACCACCGCACCCACGTGGCCTTCGCCGACGCCTCAGGCAACTGCCCGAACGGCTTCAAGGCCATCCCGCAGCTGGTGCAGCGCATCGTCTACGACGTCAAGGCGCCGAGCCTGCAGGACGGTGGCCGTACGACCCCGTTCTTCGCGGTGGACTCCTTCCCCGAGCAGCTGCACAAGCCGGTCACCGACCACGGCGACTTCATCAACGTCTTCGACGAGGGCCTGATGAAGGAGGTCGTGTCCTGCATCAACGGCGGCCGTGAGTGCGGCGCGGGCACCGCCGAGGACCCGGGCTCGACCGGGGGAGCGACCCAGCAGCCGACCGAGAAGCCCACCGACCAGCCCTCCGCCCAGCCGACGGCCACCGATCAGCCCACCCAGGAGCCGACCGCCCAGCCGACCGCCGAGCCGACCGGCGGCCCGACCACGCCGCCCGCCGGCGACGACAAGGGCAACGCGGGCGGCGCGTCCGGCAAGGGGAACTCCGGCAGCGGATCCGACGGCCAGAACACGCAGCCCACGACCACCGCGCCGGAGACCGGACAGCCGGCGAACAACGACGAGCCCACGATCTCCAGCACGACGGAACCCCGGGTCTACGCGACGTCCAAGGCCTCCCGGAGCGCCGCGGCCGCCCCGGCGAACGACGGTACGAGCGCGGGCGACAGCTCCGCCCAGCCCCAGGCCACCGGCGGGAACGCTCCTGCCGCCGGCAGCCAGACCGAGCCGCAGGCGGTCCAGGCCGGCGCGCTGGCCGAGACCGGCACGACCTTGTGGCCCGCCACGGCCGGGACCGTGCTGCTCCTCGCAGGACTGTTCCTGCTCACCCGCACCCGCCGCAGCTTCCGGCGCTGACGCCCGGGAGCGCTGAGCAGAGGCACGGACGGCCGGGGGCCGCCGCCGATCCGGCGGCGGCCCCCGGCCGTGCTCCAGCCCACGGTGCTACGCTCCTGCCCTCTGCCGCAGTCGGCCGCGCACCTGGAAGCTCCAGACCAGCAGGGCCGCCAGGGCGATCGACCCGACGGCCGTCGACATCCCGGCCTGGACGCCGGCCCGCACCGTGAGAGTGCCGGCCACCAGCGCGCCGAGCGGAACACCCAGCCCCGAGGAGAGCATCCGGCGCGTGGTGTTGACCCGACCCTGGAGCTCAGCCGGTGTCACCTCCTGGGAGTAGGTCATCGTGTTCACCAGGACGACGAGGTAGGCCGAGCCCCACAGGGTGAGGGCGGCCATCGTGACCCTCCAGTCCGAGCTGAGGACGACCACCAGGCCGAGCAGGGAACCGAGGGGCAGCACCCCCAGGAGAAGGGGGAAAGCCTCGAAGTGGCGCCGCAGCCGGGGCAGCAGGAACGACCCGCCGATGCCTCCGGCGCTCCATGCCATGTACAGCAGGCCGATCCGTCCGTCGGACCCGTGGATGCCCAGCACGCGGTCGGCGAAGACGACGAGCTGGCCGATGATGGCCCCACCGGAGAAGGACTGCAGGGTGCCGACCACGGTCATCAGGCGCAGCGTCGGGTGGTGGTGGAGGAAGCCGAGCCCTTCCCTGACGGACTCCTTGAACCCCGGCCGCGTCGCCACCTGCTTGTCGGACCGGGCGGTGGTGTGCGTGACCGCCTTGAGGAGCAGGGCGGAGGCGGCGAAGGACAGGGCGTCCAGGGCGAGCGTTCCGGCCGGGCGGAACAGGACGATCAGAGCTCCCGCCACCGCGTTCCCGGCGATGCGTACGACGGTCTGCGCTCCGTAGACGGCGCTGTTGGCCTCGGTGAGCTTGTCCTTGCCGACGATGTCGGGGACGAAGCCGTAGACCCCCGCGTCGAAGAAGAGGCCGAGGGCGGCCGAGACGAGGGCGACGAGAAGAACCTGGCCGCCGGTCAGTATGCCCAGGGCGGAGGCGGCCGGCACGGAGGCGATGCAGCCGGCGTTGAGCCAGTCGGTGAGGATCATCAGGCGGCGCCGGTCGGTCCGGTCCGCGACCGTGCCCGCGATCAGCCCGAAGACCACGTAGGGCAGGGTCGCGGCGGCCGCCACCAGGGAGACCATCAGGGGCGAGCCGGTCTCCTGGAAGGCCAGCACGGGCAGGGCCACCGTGGTCACGGCGGATCCCAGCCCGGAGACCACGCGCGACAGCCAGAACCAGCGGAAGTCGGGGACGAGGCGCAGTGGGATGTCCGGTGCTTCGGGCGTGGGATCGTCGATGTCTTTGTCGGGCAGGGAGGTCATCGCGGTCGGTGCGTCCTTTCAGCAGTGAGGTGGCCGTCCGGCGCGTTCAACAGGGGCCGGGGGCAAAACGCGTGACACCCCATCAGCAGCCTGCTGATGGGGTGTCACATGGAGTGCGGTGCGTTCGTGTCAGTCGATACGACGACAGGTACCGAGTGATACGCGGAAGCTGGTTTCCCGATGCGGAACCGGCCGATCCGATGGGGGCCCGCCCCGTCCGCGGAGCGGACCGTGAGCGATGAGGTTCCGGAAACCCGCAAGATCATAGCAGGTGGTGGCACCCTGGTGGCACCACCTGCCGGTCGGTGGCCGGTCAGTTCCTCTGCTCGGACTGCCGTACCGCCTGCTCGACCTCCGCCTCGACCTCGTTGCGGGACTTGCCCGACTGCTTGGCGTACTCGGTGACCGACGTCCGCGCCTCACGGGCCAGGTCGCGCCAGGCGCGGCGGGCGGTCTCGTAGGTGTCGGCCTGCTGTCCGCTCCAGCCGCCGGGCTGCGTCACCGGGCCGTACGAGTGCTGCAGCTTCTCGACACGGAGGTGCGCCTCGTCGGCCGCGCGCTGTTTCTCGACCAGCTCGTCGAAGGTATGTGTCACGCAAATGGAGCATAAGCGCACATTAGCCATTTCGCGCGGCGAGCCGGCGCCGGGCTCTCACTCCGTGTGGGTCAGGGCCTCGCCGAGCAGTTCCCGTGCGGCGTCCAGCGCCGCCGCACGATCCGCCGGTACCACGCCGATCCGGGTGCGGCGGTCGAGGACGTCGGCCTCGTCGAGGGCGCCCTCGTGGCGCACCGCCCACAGCAG
This sequence comes from Streptomyces guryensis, assembly GCF_021261325.1. Lineage (GTDB taxonomy): Bacteria > Actinomycetota > Actinomycetes > Streptomycetales > Streptomycetaceae > Streptomyces > Streptomyces guryensis. The sequence goes on from NZ_JAJSBI010000005.1 coordinate 342,976, forward strand.
TTCGGCGGCGGTGACGGGATGGCTCGGCAGCACCCGCTCGCCCAGCCGCGGGTCGTCCGCGGCGAGTGCGAGGACGGCCGGTGCCTCGGTGCCGTAGCGCCGTACCAGATGGCGAGGTGCCCGCACCGCGTCGAGCGCCCGAGGGGACGCGGCGCCGACGAGCGGGAGTGAGGCCGTGGGGGAGGGGCCGGCGGTGAGGCGGCGGGCGGTGACGGCGGCGTCCACGGCGTCCTCAGCCATGCGCCGGTAGGTGGTGAGCTTGCCGCCGACCACGGTGATCACGCCCTCGGACGAGGTGAGTACCGCGTGCCGGCGGGAGATGTCGGCGGTCCTGGCCGCGGCACCGGGCCCGGCCTCCGACGCGGTGTCCAGGAGGGGGCGCAGTCCCGCGAAGGCCCCGACGACGTCCTCGCGCCGGGCCGGGACGTCGAGGACCGAGCCCAGGACGTCCAGGAGGAAGCCGATGTCCGTCTCGGGCGCCTCGGGCGCCTCGGGCACGTCGGGGATGTCGCCCTCGACGGGTTCGTCGGTGAGGCCGACGTAGACGCGGCCGTCGCCCTGGGGCAGGACGAGGACGAAGCGGTTGGTCTCCCCGGGGATGGGGATGTGCAGTCCGGCCGGGAGGGGGCCGAGGTCCTCGGAGCGCAGGATCAGGTGGGTGCCGCGGGAGGGGCGGATGCGGATGCCGTCCACCAGGCCGCCCGCCCAGACGCCGGAGGCGTTGATCACCGCGCGGGCCCTGATCTCGCCCTCCTCGCCGGTGAGTTCGTCGCGGACGCGGGCGCCGGAGGCGGTCAGTTCCAGGGCCCTGACGCGGGTCAGGATCCGTGCGCCGCGCACGGCCGCGGTGCGGGCGACGGCGGTCACCAGGCGGGCGTCGTCGACGAGCCGGCCGTCCCAGGACAGCAGGCCGCCGCGCAGACCGCCGGTGCGCAGGGCGGGAGCCAGATGGCGGGTCTCCGGCGCGGAGAGCCGGCGCGGGGCGGGCAGCGTGGCCCGGGCGGTCCGTGCTGTCAGGCGCAGGGCGTCGCCCGCCCGGAAACCGGCCCACGCGAGCGCCGCCTGGCCGCGGGAGACCAGCGGGGTGAGAGGCAGGACGAACGGCTGCGCCCGGACCAGGTGAGGTGCCGTGCGCTCCATCAGCACGCCCCGCTCGACCGCGCTCTCGTGGGCGACGTCGAGCTGGCCGGAGGCGAGGTAGCGCAGCCCGCCGTGGATCAGCTTGCTGCTCCAGCGGGAGGTGCCGAAGGCCAGGTCGTGGGCGTCGACGGCGGCGACGCTCAGGCCGCGCGCCGCGGCGTCCAGGGCGGCTCCGGCACCGGTGGCGCCGAGCCCGACGACGAGGACGTCCACGGCGGGACCGCCGACGGTCCCGGCCAGTTCGCGCGAGCGCCGGGCGGCGGAAAGGGACGATCCGGAAGCGGGGCTGGGGCTCATGGCGTGAGGGTCCTCTCCAGGATGGAGCGCAGCTCCGTGAGGAAGGCCGCGGAGGACAGGTCGGCGTCGTCCTCGTCGGTCATGGTCCGCAGGGACAGGGTGAAGGACTGGACGATCAGCAGCAGGGCGCGGGCCTGACGCTCGGGATGGCCGACGCGGACGGACCCGTCGGCGTGACCTTCCTTCAGGCCGTTTGCCAGCAGTTCCAGGAGCGCGATCTGACTGGCGCCGCGACGGTCCAGGACGTACGGGAGGAGCAGTTCGGGATCGACGTCGACGATCTTGCGGAAGAGGGGATGGGCGCGGAAGGACTCCACTCCCGCCACCAGCCCTTCCACCAGCAGGCCGCGCGCGTCCGCCTCCGGCCTGCGCTCGGGTATCGCCCGCGTGGCCACGTCGACCCACTCACGGGTCATCAGGTCTCCGACGAGGGTGCGCACATCGGGCCAGCGCCGGTACAGCGTCATCCGGGAGACGCCCGCGCGGCGGGCCACGTCGGTGAGTGTCGTACGGCGGACCCCGACGGCCAGGACGCAGTCCCGCACCGCGTCGAGCACCGCATCGCTGTCCGAGCTGTTGTGACGAATAGGCGTCATGTGTCACAGTGTAACGCCTCGGCGCCCCTCAGGGCGCGTCGGGAGCAGCTCGAACGGAATCGCTCGAATCGACCGGTGAGGACGACAGTCATGGACATGCTGTGGAGCGGCTGGGGCGACCCGGCCAGGGCGACGCCGCTGCCCGGCACGGTGATCGGGCTGTTGCGCGATCTGCTCGGTGTCAAGCCGCGCGGCGCCGAGCCGGTCGGTCTGACGGACATCGCCGTTCCGGAAGGGCAGTTGGAGCCCGCCGTACACCAGGCCCTGGTGGCGGCCGTGGGCGGCGAGGAGTACGTGCGCACCGACGCGGAAACCCGCATCCGGCACACCCGTGGCAAGTCCACCCCCGATCTGCTGCGCATCCGGGAGGGCGACGTCGCCGACACCCCGGCGGCGGTGCTGCTCCCGGCCGGCCACGACGAGGTGTTCGCCGTGCTGCGCGCGTGTGCCGAACACGGCCTGGCGCTCGTCCCGTTCGGCGGCGGCACCTCCGTCGTCGGCGGACTCGCCCCGGGGCGGGGCACGTTCGTAGCGCTGGATCTGCGACGCATGGACGGCCTGCTCGCCCTCGACCCGGTCTCCCGCACCGCCACCCTGCAACCCGGCCTGCGCGCCCCGCAGGCGGAGGCGCTGCTGGCCGATCACGGCTTCACGCTCGGCCACTTCCCGCAGTCCTACGAGTGGGCCACCATCGGCGGTTTCGCCGCAACCCGCTCCAGCGGCCAGGCGTCCGCCGGCTACGGCCGCTTCGACGAGATGGTCCTCGGGCTCACCCTCGCCACCCCCGAGGGCACCGTCGACACGGGCCGCGCCCCGCGCTCCGCCGCCGGGCCCGACCTGCGCCAGCTCGTCCTCGGCTCGGAGGGGGCGTTCGGCGTGATCACGTCCGTGACGGTCCGCGTCCGTCCGGTCCCGCAGACCCGCCTCTACGAAGGCTGGCGCTTCGCCTCCTTCGAGGAAGGGGCGGCCGCACTGCGCCGGCTCGCCCAGGACGGGCCGCGCCCGACCGTGCTGCGCCTGTCCGACGAGACGGAGACCCTGATCGGCCTCGCCCAGCCGGACGCGATCGGGGCTTCCGACGCCCCGACGGCCGCCGGATGCACGGCGATCGCGGGCTACGAGGGCACGGTGGAGGACGTCTCGTACCGTCAGGAGCGCGCCGCGGTCGTCCTGCGCGAGTGCGGCGGCACACCGCTCGGCGAGGAGCCGGGCGAGCGCTGGGCCCACGGCCGTTACTCGGCCCCTTATCTGCGCGACGCCCTGCTCGACGCGGGCGCCTTCGCCGAGACGCTGGAGACGGCGACCTTCTGGTCCCGCGTCCCCGAGCTGTACTCGGCCGTACGCGACGCGCTCACCGGCACACTCACCGAGCAGGGCACCCCGCCCCTGGTCATGTGCCATATCTCGCACGTCTACGAGAACGGTGCCTCGCTGTACTTCACCGTGGTCTGCGCCCAGGGCGAGGACCCCGTCGCGCACTGGACCCGCGCCAAGCACGCCGCCAACGAGGCAATCCTCGCCGCCGGCGGCACCATCACCCACCACCACGGCGTCGGCACGGACCATCGCGACTGGTACGTCCGCGAGGCCGGCCCCCTCGCGGTCGAGGCCCTGCGCGCCGTGAAGCGGCGACTGGACCCGGACGGACTCCTCAACCCCGGGGTCCTGCTGCCCCTCGACGACTGACCGCCACTCCCTGTTCCGCAGTACCGACCCGTCCGCCCTCGGAGGCACCCCGATGCGACAGTTCACCGCCGTCGTCAACCCCACCGCGGGCGGATCCGCCGGCGCCGCCGCGCTTCTCGCCGTGGCCCGGCTGCTGCGGGAGGCGGGCGCCGAGCTGCAGACGGAGTACAGCCGCAGCCTCGCCCACGCCCGGGAACTCGCCCGGCAGGCGGGCGGCCAGGGCCGGGTGGTGCTCGCCGTCGGCGGGGACGGTATCGCCGGCGGCATCGGCGGCGCCCTCAGCGGCACCGGAGCCGTAGTCGGCCTGGTCCCGGCCGGGCGCGGCAACGACTTCGCCCGGGCACTCGAACTCCCCACGGAACCTGCGGAGTTGGCAGAGGTTCTGCTCCGCCACGGACCGCGCGCCGTGGACACCATCGAGGTCGAATCGGCCGTCCATGACCGCACCGTGGTCCTCGGCAGTGTGTACGCGGGCGTCGACGCCCTCGCCAACCGCCACGCCAACCACGCGAAACTCCTGCGGGGAGCGGCCTCCTACTACGCCGGCGGACTCCGGGCCGTCACCACCTGGCGCCCGGCGCACTACCGGGTCACCGTCGACGGTGAGGAGCACCGGCACACCGGCTACACGGTGGTGGCCGCCAACTCCGGCTACTACGGCTCCGGCCGCCTCATCGCCCCCGACGCCCGCGTGGACGACGGCCTGCTGGACGTGGTGATGATCAGCGAGGCACCCCGGCGGCTCTTCTTCGCGATGATGAACGAACTCAAGACGGGCGCCCACGTCGACCGGCCACAGGTGCGCATCCTGCGCGGCCGGGAGATCACCATCTCCGCCGACCGCGACGTGCCCTACGGCGCCGACGGAGAGGTCGAGGCCGTCCTGCCCGTCACGGCCAGGGTCCTGCCGGGAGCGCTGCGGGTGCTGTGCTGAGCGGTCGCGGGGCGAGCCGTGCCGCTCGCGAAGGGGGCCGTGTCGGCTCTGAACTAGGGTGCGTGATGTGCCCACCCTGCTGATCGTGCATCACACGCCCTCGCCCAACTGCCAGACGATGCTGGAAGCCGTCCTCTCAGGTGCCACCGCGCCCGAGATCGAGGGCGTCGATGTCGTGCGGCGGGCTGCGCTGGCGGCCACGGCGTACGACGTACTGGCCGCCGACGCATACCTGCTCGGCACCCCGGCCAACATCGGCTACATGTCCGGAGCCCTCAAGCATTTCTTCGACCAGATCTACTACCCGTGCCTGGACGCCACGCAGGGCAGGTCCTTCAGCTACTTCGTGCACGGCGGGAGCGACGTCACGGGCGCGGTGCGCGGGATCGAGGCGATCACGACCGGCCTGGGCTGGCGCCGCACGGCCAAGCCCGTCACCGTCACCGGGGAGCCCGCGAAATCGGACGTCGATGCCTGCTGGGAGCTGGGTGCGACGCTCGCCGCGGGACTGCTCGACTGACCCCGAACCGGGGCGAGGCGACGAGACGCAGGTCACAATCAGGTGTGTCACAAGCTGCCGGGCCGTGCCGTCAAAGAGGTGTAACCACCGACAACGGCACAGGAGCACACCATGGAAGCTCGTCTCAACCTCTTCGAGAACCCCGTCGCGGGCAAGCTCTTCCGGCACCTCAACTCGGCGGGCAAGGTCGTCTCGGACTCGCCGCTGCCCCTCGCGACGCAGGAGCTGGTGAAGCTCCGCGCCAGCCAGATCAACGGGTGCGGCATGTGCACCGACATGCACGTCAAGGACGCTCTCGCCGCGGGGGAGGACCCACAGCGTCTCCATCTGGTCGCGGCCTGGCGGGAGGCCAAGGTGTTCACCGACGCCGAGCGCGCCGCCCTGGAGCTGGCGGAGCAGGGCACCCGCATCGCCGACGCGGCCGGCGGCGTCACGGACGAGGCCTGGGCGAACGCGGCCAAGCACTTCGACGAGGACCAGCTCGCCGCCCTGGTCGCGACCATCGCGGTGATCAACATGTACAACCGCTTCAACGTCATCGTTCAGCAGCCGGCCGGCGACTACCAGCCCGGCATGTTCGGATGACACCGGTCATCTGACTCCCACCGGCAACGGCACAAGGCCCGGGCGCCTCGCCCGGGCCTTGTGCCGTCCATGCGCACTGCATTTGAGACAGTCTTCCCGCAGAAAAGGTACGGACTATTCTCGCGCCCCCTGCCTTTCGTGGGCAGTGCGGTGCGCATGAACCCGGGATCGGGCGCGTGAATGAGTCAGCGTGGGAAATTCACCCCGCCGTGCGGTTGATACTTCAATGGGCGCGCTGCAATACTCCGGCTTCCGGTCCCGCCCCCACCCAGCGGCGAGCCCGAAGGGATTCGCAAAGCGACCATTCCGGATTCACGAACCCCCCACAAAGTCCGCACGGTGGTCTGCTCCGGCATTCTTTCCCGGCGCGTGTGCGGCACCGAGAAGTGGAGAAGGTGTGCCCGCGTGAATATCGAGCAGGCGAAACGACGAGAGATATCCGACAGCCCTGAATTCCAGCTGCTGCGCCGTGCGCACCGGCGATCCGGGGTACGGATGACGGCAGTCGGCGTCGGCGGGTTCCTGCTGTACGTCCTGTTGTCGAGTTTCGCGCCCGAGCTCATGAACACTTCACTGCACGGTCACCTCACCCTCGGACTGGCCCTCGGGCTCGGTCAGTTCGTGGTGATGGCCCTGATCGCGCGACGCCACATCGTGCACACGCGCACACACGTCGACCCCATCGTCCGCGGCTTCCGCACCCAGGCCCGGGCCCGCCGGCCGCAGCCCGAACAGTCGCGCCGTCCTGCCCGGTCACCCGCCCCCCGGCGCAGCGAGGGGTACCGCACATGGTGACGACCGCGGCCGTCGTCGTGGACCGCTTCAGCCTGCAGCTGACGTTCCTGCTCTTCCTCTCCGTGGTCGTCGTCACCCTGTTCACCGCGCTGCTGACCGCTCCGCAGCGCGACGAGATCGGCGAGTTCTACCTCGGCAACCGCACCATGTCGCCCCTGCGCAACGGGCTGGCGATGTGCGGCGACTACCTTTCCGCCGCCACCCTCCTGGGCAGCACCGGCCTGGTCGCCCTCACCGGATACGACGGGCTCCTCTACCTCGGAGGCACCGCGGTGGCCTGGATGATGGTCCTGCTGCTGATCGCCGAACCCCTGCGCAACGCGGGCAGGTTCACCCTCGGCGACACCATTGCCCTGCGCATGCCGGCCCGGCAGCGCCCGGTCCGGCTCGCCCTGTCCCTGTGCACCCTGGCCGTCACCACCCTCTACCTCGTGGCCCAACTCGTCGGCAGTGTCGCCCTGTTGACCCAGTTCACCGGCGAACCCAGCGCGGCCACCCGCACCCTGTGCGTGGTCGTCATCGGCACGATCGTCGTGGTGTACGCGGCGCTCGGCGGCATGCCCGGAGCCACGTTCATCCAGATCGTCAAGGCAGTGATGCTCATCTCCGGCGTCACCGTCACCGCCGTGATGGTGCTCCACCACTACCACTGGAACATCGACGCCCTGCTGACGGCGGCCGCCGACAACAGCGGCATGGGAACACGCTTCCTGGAGCCCGGACTTCGCTACGGCGCCAGCACCACCAGCAAACTCGACTTCCTCAGCCTCCAACTGGCCATCGTGCTGGGCCTCGCGGCTCTGCCGCACGTCATGATGCGGCTGCTCGCCCCCCGCTCCACCAACGTGCTGCGCAGCTCGGTCGTGTGGGCGATGGGCCTGGTGGGCCTCGTCTGTCTGGCGGCCGGCGTCCTCGGCCTGGGCGCCACCGCCGTCGTGGGCCGGGACACGATCGCACGCATGGACTACAAGGGCGACGCGGCCGTGCTGCTGCTCGCGCACGCACTCGGCGGCGGCGTCCTCACGGCCCTCCTGTCCTGTCTGGCCTTCGTCACGCTCCTCGCGGTGGCCGCCGGACTCACCCTCGCCGCGGCCTCCTCCGCCGCCCACGACCTCTACGGCGAGGTCATCCGCAAGGGCCGGGCCGAACAGACCGAGGAACTCCTGGTCGCCCGGCTCGCCGCAGCCGTCATGGGCGTCCTCGCCATGCTCCTCGCCCTCGTGTCCTGGGGCGCCAACACCGCCACCCTGGCCTTCCTCGCCTTCGCGATCGCCGCCTCCGCCCTGCTGCCCACCCTCGTCTACACCCTGTTCTGGCGGCGCTTCACCGCGACGGGCGCCCTGCTCAGCCTCTGCGGCGGCCTGCTGTCCTCCGTACTCCTCGTCGTGTTCTCACCCGTCGTCTCCTCCACCCCGGCCTCGCTCTACCCGGACGCCGACTTCGCCTGGTTCCCGCTGCAGAACCCCGGCATCGTCTCGATCCCGGCCGGCTTCCTCCTCGGCTGGCTCGGCACCGTCCTGAGCCGGCCCGAAATCCCCGACGCATACGACGAGTTCGAGGTCCGTGCGCTGGTCGGAGCCGCCGACTGAGCTGAGCCCGCCGGGGTGCGGTGGCGGATTTCGCGTACCTTATGCTCCTCGCCATGAACGACGGGGACACCGACAGACGGGTTGTCGACGGCCGCTTCGAGCTGGAGTCCCGGGTCGGTGGCGGCGGGATGGGTACGGTGTGGCGCGCCCGCGACCTGCTGCTGCACCGCAGCGTGGCCGTCAAGGAGGTCCGGCCCGCCGACCCGGACCTCGCCGAGTACGACCCGGACTCCGCGCGGATGCTCCGCGAGCGGGTCCTGCGCGAGGGGCGCGCCCTGGCCCGGGTACAGCATCCGAACGTCGTGACGATCCATCACATCGTCGACGGCGGCGAGGGCACCTACCCGTGGATCGTCATGGAACTGGTCGAGGGCGGTTCCCTCGCCGACCGCCTGGCCCGCGCACCGATGACGCCGGCCGAAGCCGCACGCCTCGGCCGCGGCGTGCTCGACGCCCTGCGCGCCGCGCACGCCGCGGGCGTCCAGCACCGCGACGTGAAGCCCGCCAACGTGCTGCTGCGCACCGACGGCAGGCCCGTCCTCACCGACTGCGGGATCGCCGCGATCCGCGACTCCACCGCGCTGACCGCCACCGGATCGATCATAGGCACCGCCGACTACATGGCCCCGGAGCGCGTGACGGGCGGCGACGGCGGGCCCGCGGCGGACCTGTGGTCGCTCGCGATGATGCTGTACGTGGCCGTCGAGGGCCACCACCCGCTACGGCGCGGAACGACCCTGGCCACGCTGGCCGCCGTACTGCACGAGGACGTACCTCCGCCGAGGCAGGGCGGGGCGCTGGCGCCCCTCCTCGCCGCGGTGCTGGTCCGTGATCCCGGGGCACGGCCGGACGCGGAGACGACCGACCGAATGCTGGCCGCCGCGGAGCAGGCCGGTGACGAACCCACGGCCACCTCGTACCCCCTGGCACCTGCGCGGAACGCCGTCCCGGCGCCGATACCGACCCCCTCCGACACCGTCGTGCCCAGCCTCGACCGTCAGGTGCGGGTGCGCCGGGCCGCGCTTGCGTCCGTCGCGGCCGGTGCCGTGCTGGTGGGCGGGATCACCTGGGTGGCCTGGCCGGACGGCAACGGCAACAAGGCGTCGGCGTCCACGACGACCGGCGGGCAGCACAGCACCCCCGCCTCCACACCACGGGCAGACACGCCGCTGCCCAGCCCCGCGACCAGACTCGCCACCGGCATGCTCACCCCCGACGGCATCCGGATGGCGCTCAAGGCCATCGAGGACAAGACCGGCAGGGACACCTTCGGCGATCTCGCCGTCTACCCCGAGTACGTGTCGGTCAAGGCCATGGTTCCCGGCAGCCGGACCCGCTACGACAGCTACACGTACCACCCCGGTCGCGGAGTGGAGAAGGGCCCGCTGAACGGCACCCTGATGGGCACGGAACCGGTGAGCCTGAAGAACTACAGGTGGGACCTGCTGCCCGCACTGCTCACCCTCGCCGAGCAGAAACTCAACGTCGACAAGCCCATGAGCCGCTATCTGCTCCTGCAGGCGCCGAGCAGGCTCAGCAACACCCCTGCCGGCATGGCGGTCTACCTCAGCGACGACTACGCGACCGGCTATGTGCTGGCCACCCCCCAGGGCAAGGTGACGAACGTGGTGCCGGCCGACGGGTGAGCCGTTGGGCCGTATGCAGCAGCCGGAAGAGCCGCACCTCGGGCGCGGGGGCAGGCTTGGCCTGCAACTACGGCCCGCCTCGGGAGACCTGATGCCCCTTCGCTCCGCTCCGGCCCGTCCCTTCCCGCTTCGGTCCCGCCTGCGGGCGGCCTGTGCCGCCGCGGTCTGCCTGGCAGCGCTCTGCCAGGCTCCCGCGAGCACCGCCGCCGTTCCCGCGGGGCGCGACAGCGACCTGCAGCAGCAGGCCGAGCAGCTCGTCCACGCCCCCGGCGGACCCCCCGGCGTCATCGCCGTGCTGCGCACCGACGGCCGCACCCGCATCGTCAGGGCCGGTGTCGCGAACCTCGCCACGGGCCGTCGCCCGCAGCCCTACGACCACATGCGCATCGCCAGCACGGCGAAGGCCTTCAGCGGAGCCGTGGCCCTGTCCCTGGTCGACCGGCACGCCCTGCGCCTCAACGAGACGCTCGGCGAACGGCTGCCGCAACTGCCCAAGGCCTGGCACCGCGTCACGCTCCGGCAGCTGCTCAACCACACCAGCGGGCTGCCGGACTTCAGCGCGGACGCCGAGTTCCGGGCCATCCTCCAGGCCGACCCGCACCACCACTTCGACTCCCGCCACCTGCTCGACTTCGTCGCCGACCAGCCCCTCAACTTCCGACCGGGCAGCCAGTACCGCTACTCCAACTCCGACAACATCGCCGTCGCCCTGATGGCGGAGGCGGCGACCGGAACCCGGTACGAGCTGCTGCTGCGGATGCTGGTCTACCGGCCGTTGGGCCTGCACGACACGACCCTTCCCCAGGGCTACATGATCCCCGATCCCTATCTGCACGGTTACGACGTGGCCGGGCCGCCGCCCCCGGAGGACGTCAGCGAACTCGTCGGCGCCTCAGGCTCCTGGGCGTCGGGAGGCATCATCTCGACACCCGCCGACATGACCCGCTTCATCCGCGGCTACGCGGGCGGCGCGCTCTACGGGAAGAACGTCGTGCGTGAGCAACGGCGCTGGATCGCCGGCGCGTCCGAACCGGCGGGCCCCGGACGGAACACGGAGGGCCTCGCCATCTTCCGCTACGCGACGCGCTGCGGTGTCGTCCTCGGGCACACCGGCAACACCCCCGGCTACACCCAGCTCATCGCCGCCACCCCCGACGGCCGCCGCTCCCTGACCTTCTCCGTCACCACGCAGATCAACAAGTCCCAGACCCCGCAGCTGCTCAACCGACTGCGCGCCGTTCAGGAGAACTTCGTCTGCGCGCTGCTCACACGTTCCAAGCACTGACCCGCTCTCGCTCGCCGCCGCCATGACGAGGGAAGATGGGGCGGCAAGCGTTTTGGTCAACCGATGTGGAGGAGCGGGCACATGCAGCACGAGCGAGCGGGCAGCCCGGCACGCCCCGAGGACCTCGTCGACGTCGCCCGGCTGGTCACCGCGTACTACGCGCTGCACCCGGACCCGGCCGACCCGGGGCAACGGGTGGCGTTCGGCACGTCAGGACACCGCGGGTCGTCCCTGGCGACCGCGTTCAACGACGACCACATCGCCGCGACCAGCCAGGCGATCTGCGAGTACCGCGCCGAACAGGGCACCGACGGCCCGCTCTTCCTCGGCGCCGACACCCACGCCCTGTCCGAGCCCGCGCGGGTGACCGCCCTCGAGGTGTTCGCGGCCAACGAGGTGACCGTGCTCATCGACAGCGCGGACGGCTACACGCCCACCCCCGCCGTCTCGCACGCCATCCTCACCCACAACCGGGGCCGCACCTCCGGCCTCGCCGACGGCGTGGTGGTCACCCCTTCCCACAACCCGCCCGCCGACGGGGGCTTCAAGTACAACCCGCCCAGCGGCGGCCCCGCCGGCTCCGAGGCGACCTCCTGGATCCAGGACCGGGCCAACTTCATCATCGCGAGCGGGCTGAAGGACGTACGGCGCATCCCGTACGCCCGGGCGCTCGCGGCGGAGACGACCCGACGCCACGACTTCCTCGGGGCCTACGTCGCCGACCTGCCGAACGTGCTGGACCTGGACGCCATCCGTGCCGCGGGCGTCCGCATAGGCGCCGACCCGCTCGGCGGGGCCTCGGTCGCCTACTGGGGCCGTATCGCCGAGCAGCACCGCCTCGACCTCACCGTGGTCAACCCCCTTGCCGACCCCACCTGGCGTTTCATGACGCTCGACTGGGACGGCAAGATCCGTATGGACTGCTCCTCGCCGTACGCGATGGCCTCGCTCATCGGACAGCGCGACCGCTTCCAGGTCGCCACGGGCAACGACGCGGATGCCGACCGGCACGGCATCGTCACCCCCGACTCCGGTCTGATGAACCCCAACCACTACCTGGCCGCCGCCATCGCCTACCTCTACGCGCACCGCACGGAGTGGCCCGGCGACGCCGGCGTCGGCAAGACCCTGGTGTCGTCCGGCATGATCGACCGGGTCGCCGCCGACCTGGGACGCCGTCTGGTCGAGGTGCCGGTCGGGTTCAAGTGGTTCGTGGACGGGCTGGTCGGCGGCTCGATCGGCTTCGGCGGGGAGGAATCGGCCGGGGCGTCCTTCCTGCGCCGGGACGGCTCGGTGTGGACCACCGACAAGGACGGCATCATCCTGGCGCTGCTCGCCTCCGAGATCATCGCCGTCACCGGGAAGACACCGTCGGAGCACTACGCCGCTCTCACCGCCCGCTTCGGCGAGCCCGCCTACGCGCGCATCGACGCCCCGGCGACCCGCGAGGAGAAGGCGCTGCTCGCCAAGCTGTCGCCCGCGCAGGTCACCGCCGACACCCTGGCCGGGGAAGCCGTCACCGGAGTGCTCACCGAGGCCCCGGGCAACGGTGCCTCCATCGGCGGCATCAAGGTGAGCACCGAGAACGCCTGGTTCGCGGCCCGCCCCTCGGGCACCGAGGACGTGTACAAGATCTACGCCGAGTCGTTCCGTGGCCCCGGCCATCTGCGCCAGGTGCAGGAGGAGGCCAAGGACGTGGTCATGACGGCCCTCGGCGGCTGATCCGGACACCACGCGACAGGGCGGCCGGACCGTGGCAGGGCGGCCCGGTGGGGCCGCGGAGCGGACTTCACCGACCGCCGTGTCGCGCACATCCACCTAAACGCATAATCTGTGGATTTGCCCCGAAGGGGCCATGGCCCACGGTCCCGCCGGAGTGATCAATGTCCCTCGAGCGTCCGACAGAGGACGGCGACGAATTGCTTGCCAGACTCGGGTCGCTGACCGCCCAGGCACGCGAACTCGCGGAGCTGCAGCGCTCCCGGGTGGAGCTGGCCCTCGCCCTGCAGCGCGGCATGCTGCCCCGGGACCTGCCCGCGGCCTGCCGCTACCACCTGGCCGTCCGCTACGCACCGGCCTGCCAGGGCCTCAACGTCGGCGGCGACTGGTACGACGCCTTCACCCTTCCCGACGGCCGCATCGGCCTGTCCATCGGCGACGTCCAGGGCCACAACATCGAGGCGACCGCCTTCATGGGGCAGGTCCGGGCCGGGCTGCGCGCTCTCGCCTCCGTCACCAGCGAGCCCGGCGAACTGCTCACCCGGACCAACGACCTGCTCCTGTCGCTCGGCAGCGACCTCTTCGCCACCTGCACCTTCCTGCGTCTCGACCCCTCCACCGGCGTCCTGGAGAGCGCACGGGCCGGCCACATCCCCCACATCTGGGCCACGGCGGACGGACAGTCCGGCATCGCCGAGGACGAGGGCGGCCCACCCCTCGGCATCGAGGCGGGCATGCGGTACCCGGTCACCCGCTACCGGCTCACCACGGGCGGCGTCTTCGTCCTGGTCACGGACGGAGTGGTGGAAGGGCCCTCGCTGAGCGTCGACGAGGGCCTCGACCAGGTCGTGCGGCTCGCGGGCGTCGCCGCGGTGGCCGGAATGGAGGCCGACGCCCTCGCCGCGGGCGTGATGAAGATCGCCGAGCGGGTCGGCCACGAGGACGACGCGGCCGTCCTGGTCGTCACCCACGACGGTCCCGGCATTCAGCCATAGGGCCGTACCCGGCGCCTTTCGCCTCGCCGACCGTGCGGTACCGATGTCTGATGGCAGCCGTGGTGGGCATCCAGGAACTGCGCCGACCGGCCGTCTGCACCCTCCAGACGCTGGCCGTCGCCGCCTGCTACTTCGCCGCCGGGCGGCTGGGACTCCTGCGGCAGCTCGTCGTCGGGGGCGCCGTCGTCACCCCCATCTGGCCGCCCACCGGCGTCGCGGTGGCCTGTCTGCTCCTCTTCGGCCTGCGGATATGGCCCGGCATCGCCCTCGGCGCACTGCTCGTCGTCATGTCCATCAGTTCGGTCCAGCCCGCCGTGATCGGCACCCTCGTGGGCAACACCGCCGCCCCGGTCTGCGCGTACTACCTGCTTCGCAAGGTCGGTTTCCGCACCGACCTCGCCCGGTTGCGGGACGGCTTCGCGCTGGTGTTCCTCGCCGCGCTGACCGCCACGCTGATCAGCGCGACCGCGGGCGCAGGTCTGCTGGTCCTGACCGGCAAACTCGCCACGGACGGCTTCTGGCTCGTCTGGTCGGCGTGGTGGGCGGGAGATGCGATGGGCGTCCTGATCGTCACTCCGGTCCTGCTGGTGCTGTACGGCGCACACCGCCGTCGCCGCGCGCTGCGGTGGAAGGAGGCGGTGGGCCTGGCCCTCGTCGCCTGCGCTCTCGTCCCCTTCGCCGCCCGCAGCTCGGTGAGCCTTCTGTTCCTGGTCTACCCGCTCCTGATCTGGGCGGCCCTGCGCTTCCAGCTCGCGGGCAGCATGCTGTGCGCCCTCTTCGTCTCCGTCATGGCCACCATCGCGGCGACGGACCGGGTCGGGCCCTTCGCCCGGCTGACCGGCGTGGAGGTGATGATCAAACTCCAGGCATTCAACGGCGCGATGGCGCTGACCGCCCTGCTCCTGTCAGCCGTGATCACCGAGCAGCTGAACACCAGACGGTCGGTGGAACAGGCCTGCCAGGAACTGGTGGAGGTCCTGGAACACCTCACCGCGGGGGAGAACCCGCACGGTCGGCCGCCCGTGGAGGCGGACGACCGGCACTGACCTCAGTTCCACAGGGGATACGTCACCGTGGGCGGGAACGTGTCCGGTCGGCCGGCGGGGTATTCGAGGGTCATCCGGCTGTAGTGCTGCAGGTGCGGGCGCTTCTTCCAGGGCTGCGCCCGGTCGAGCCGGACCACGACGGGGTACGAGTGGAACCTGCCCGCCGCGCAGTAAGGCTTGCAGTCGTTGACGATGTTGACGCCCACGGCCTTCGCCGAGGCCTGCCCCCATCGGGACCAATGCAGCGACGTCAGGCGGCTGTTGCCGTCACCGCAGGCGAGCACGAAGTCGGTGGGCCGGACTTCCGGGTGGAAGAAGCAGTCGACGAGCACGGGCACCCTGGCCTGCTGCCGTGCGGTCTGAGAGGCCGGCGGGGACGCCGGCCGGGCTTCGGAGGGCGCGCTCGCGGCCGCCGCGAGCGAGGCGGCGAAGCAGAGCGTGACCGCCGTACTCAATGTGTGCCTGCGCATGTCCGCTCTCCGCTGCCGTCTCCTACCGACGCTATGACGTTCTGACGCCACGACTCGTTCCGACGCTACGACCGCGGGGAGGGATACACCACTCGGACGGAGCAACGCCTCCGGCCGAGCCTCGTCGTGTCACTCCTCGTGGTTCAGGGCGAACGTGGTGAGGACCGCCGCGTGGTCCGACGGCCAGTCGTTGCCCGCGACGTCCGGCCACGCGCGCGGGACGCCGGTGACGACGGTGCGGGAGTCGACGACTTCGAGGCCGTGACCGTTGTGGAGCACGTAGTCGATGCGGTCCTGCGGTTCGGGGCGGGTGATGTCGTCCTCGTTGTGGAGGTGGACCGGAGACCAGGTGTGGCCCGGTGAGCGGTCCGGGTCCGGGTGGGCCTCCCGGTAGGAGTCGCGCAGTCCGGCATCCTCGGCCGCCCTGGTCACCGGCCAGGCCACGTCGGGCCAGTCCAGATGGGAGGGACTGTTGAAGTCACCGGTCAGGATCACGGGTGTCGTCCCCTCCGCCGACTCCGCGATCCGCCGCAGGGTCTCCCGCATCTGGGCCAGCCGTACCTCTTCGTGGGCGATCAGCCCGGCCGGCCCGAGCCCGTCGAAGGCCGCTTCGTAGGGACCGTACGGCGTGTAGTGGAGATGAGCCGTCCACACGTCCACCTCGTGTGCGCGGCCGATGCGGATACGGGCGCCGGCCGCTCCGTAGAAGCCGACACCGGGGTCGCCGAGGCGGGCCGTGATGGGATGACGGCTGATGATGCCGAGGTTCTCGCCGGCCTGGTGGTGGTGCCAACCCAGTGCGTCGGCGAGTTCCCGGGCCGCCGTACCGGCCGTCTCCTGGAGGCCCACGACATCGGCCTCGGTGTCCAGGATGACCTTGAGCTGCTTGGCGCGGTGGTCGTCGACCTTCGCGCCGCCGAACCAGAGATTCCAGCTCAGCACGCGCAGGCGAGGGACCACCAGGGCTCGCAGCCGGTCCGGGGTGACCTCTTCCAGACTCGCCACGACCGTCCGCCCGGGAGCCGCCCCGATCGGCGCCAGCGACGGCACCGCCAGTACGGCGCACCCCGCGGCCTCCGCGGAGCTGACCCCCGTGGCGGTGTCCTCGACGGCCACACAGCGGGCCGGGTCGACGCCGAGGGCGCGGCAGGCGGCGAGGTAGGGGTCGGGGGCGGGCTTGGTCTGCTCGGTGTCGTCCGCGGTGACGGAGACCAGGAAGCGGTCGGCGCCGAGCACGGCCAGGACGCTGTCGGCCACCGCGCGCGGCGAGGCCGTGACCAGTGCGGTCGGTACGCCGTCGCGGGCGAGGGCGTCGAGGAGGCCGAGCGCGCCGGGACGCGGCACGATGCCGGTGCGCACGCGGTCGCTGAACTCGGAGTGCAGCCGGCCGGCGAGATCCGGTGTGCCGGTGAGCCGGCCCAGCCAGGCCGCGGTGTGCTCGACCGGCCTGCCGAGCACCTCCGGCTGGTCGGCGTCGGTCAGTGGCCGGCCGAGGCCCGTGGCGACCTCCTGCACCGCCTCCCACCACAGCCGCTCGGTGTCGACGAGCGTGCCGTCCATGTCGAACAGGACGGCCTGGAGCGGGGGCTGGGTCACGGTCTCTGCTTTCGTGTGTGGGGGGATATCCGGGCTTCACGGGGTTTACTGCGGGCGGTGCCCGGTGTCTCACGCCGTCCGTTCGGCGATCAGCACCGGACGCTCGGGCAGCGACACCCGTGCGGTGGCTCCGGCTCCCAGCGTGGCGGACTCGTGGGTGGGCAGGTCGGCCTTGACCTCGGTGCCGTCGGCCAGGCGCACGGTGATACGGGTGGCCGCGCCGAGGAACGCGGTGGCGATCACCCGTGCGTCACCGGTGGAGTCCGCGGTGACGTGCACGGCCTCGGGCCGTACCAGCACGTCGACCTCCGTCGCCGTGGGGAGGGTCCCTTCGGCGGGCAGCCGCAGGCCGAGGACGTCCACGGTCGTCCCTGACAGCCGCCCGGGGATCCGGCTCATGGTGCCGACGAACTCGGCGACGAAGGCGGTTGCCGGACGCCCGTACAACTCGGCCGGTTCGGCGCACTGTTCGAGCCGCCCGGCCCGCATCACGGCGACCCGGTCCGCCACCGACAGGGCCTCCTCCTGGTCATGTGTCACGAACAGGGTGGTGATGCCGAGTTCCTGCTGCAGCCGCCGGATCTCCTCGCGCAGCGTGAGCCGCACCTTGGCGTCGAGGGCGGACAGCGGCTCGTCCAGCAGCAGGACGCGGGGCCGCAGCGCGAGCGCGCGGGCCAGCGCGATGCGCTGCTGCTGGCCGCCGGAGAGCTGGTGCGGAAACCGGTCGCCTTTGTCGGCGAGACCGACCAGCTCCAGCAACTCGGCAGCGCGGGAACGGCGTTCGGCGGTACGCACCTTGCGCATCCGCAGCCCGAAGGCGACGTTGTCGAGGGCGCTCAGATGCGGAAAGAGGCTGTACGACTGGAAGACCATGCCGGCGTCCCGGCGGTGCGCCGGCACATGGGTGACCTCCTCGCCGTCGACCAGCACCGCACCGGAGTCGGGATGTTCGAACCCGGCGAGCATGCGCAGCGCGGTGGTCTTGCCGCAGCCGGACGGGCCCAGCAGCGCCAGGAACTCTCCCGGCTGCACGGTCAGGTCGAGGCCGTCCAGGGCGACGGTCGCCCCGAACTCGCGGCGCAGCCCCCGGAATTCGACGGTAGCGGCCTTGTCGAGCGTGGTCTTCTCAAGAGTGGTGGCGGTCATGGTTCATCCCCGGGACGAAGCGGTACGGGTCCGCCCGCCGACACCGGCGAGCGCGAGCAGCAGGGCCCATGTGACGAGCAGGCTGAGCACGGACACGGCGACGGACAGTTGGGCCTGGGAGCCGCCGACGCTGTAGATCCACACGGCGAACGGCTGGAAGCCGAGCAGCTGGGCCACG
Organism: Streptomyces guryensis; assembly: GCF_021261325.1. GTDB lineage: Bacteria > Actinomycetota > Actinomycetes > Streptomycetales > Streptomycetaceae > Streptomyces > Streptomyces guryensis. The sequence continues at coordinate 361,199 of NZ_JAJSBI010000005.1, forward strand.
GTGAACTCGCCGAGCACCAGCGCGAGCGTGAGGAACGAGGCGTTCAGCAGGGCCCCGCGGAGATTGGGCAGCACGGCCTGTACCAGCGCCTGCGGCCAGGCGGCCCCGCAGCTGCGGGCGGCTTCCACGAGGGTGCGTACGTCGATGGCGCGCAGCCCCGAGTCCAGCGCCCGGTACACGAACGGCAACGCCATCACGACGTACGCGAGGACGAGCACGAACGGGAAGTTCTGGTTCTGCACGGCCACGAACGTCTCGAACAGCGGGGTGCGCGAGAGGTATTCGGGGCCCCACTTCAGCACGGTGGCGATGCCGGCGACGAACGCGATCGGCGGCACGACCAGCGGCAGCGAGCACACCACCTCGACGGCCGGCCGCAGCCGGGGCGCACCCAGCCTGAGCGCGACCATGGCAGGGACCATGAGCAGCAGGACGATCGCGATGGTGGCGGCCGCCAGCTCCAGCGAGAGCTGCAGGCTGGAGCCGAAGCCGTCGGTGGAGACGATCTGGCTGTAGGCGTCGAAGGTGACGCCCTGTCCCGGCACGTCGATCGTGAAGATCACGGATGCGGCGAGCGGGACGAGGAAGTACAGGGCGGCGAGGCCGAGGACGACCCACCGCCACAGGTTCAGGCGTCGAGCCATCGCGCGCTCCGTCGTTGCAGGGGCAGGTACACGGCCATGACCAGGCCCGCGACCAGGACCATGTCGAGGCTGAGGGCGAGTGCCACGTTCTCCTGGCCGACCAGTACGTTGCCGGAGATGGCGTCGGCGATCTGCAGGGTGACCAGCGGGACCGAACTGCCCACCATGGCAGCGGCGGTGGCGTAGGCGGCGAACGCGCTGCCGAAGAGGAGCACGAACCCTCCCAGCAGCGACGGCAGGAGCACCGGCAGGGCGACGTGCCGCCAGTACTGCACGGCGGTTGCCCCGTTGTTCTGCGCCGCCTCGCGCCACTGGGAGCGCAGACCCTCCAGGGCGGGGGTGATGGTGAGGACCATCAGCGGGATCAGGAAGTACAGGTAGACGATCACCAGGCCCCAGAAGCTGTAGAGGTCCCAGCCGTGGTCGGCGAGGTGGAGGTGCTTGGTGAGTACGCCGGCGTTGCCCAGGGTGGCGACGAACGCGAAAGCCAGTGGGACACCGCCGAAGTTGGCGAGCACCCCGGACGCGGTGAGCACGGCCTCGCGCAGCGCCCGGAACCGGGAGGTGACCACGACCTGCGCGAGCGGCAGCCCGAGGACCGTTCCGATACCGGCGGAGACGGCGGACAGTTTGATGCTGCCGAGCAGGGCGGTCAGATAAGCGCCCTGCAGCGAGGCCGTGAGGTTCTCGGTGCTGTACGAACTGGCACCCGTGGCCTGGTCCTTGACGCTGAAGGCGCCGTTCAGCATGGCGATCGAGGGCACCCCGAAGGCGACCGCGACGAACACGAGCAGCGGGGCGACGGCGAGCCAGCCGGGGACCCGGCGCCGCCGCTTCACCGAAGTGACCGGCGGCGCCACGTCCACGCCCGTGAGGGTGGCCGTCATCCGGAGACGGCCTTCGCCCAGCCCTGCGCGATGACCGTCTTGGCCTTGCTCTGCTGGGCCTCCGTCGGGAAGGACGGCGTACCGGAGACCTTCGGCAGCTTGGCCGCGGCCGTCTTGTCGAGTGTGCCGGCCTTCTCCATCGCCACCATCAGGGCCGGGCGGGCGTACCCCTTGAGCCACAGGTTCTGGCCCTCGGTGCTGTACAGGTACTCCTGCCACAGCCGGGCGGCCGCCGGGTGCGGGGCGTCCTTGTTGATGGCCTGCGAGTAGAACTGCGAGAACTGGCCGTCGGTCGGCACCGCCACCTTCCAGTCGACGCCCTTGGACTTGAACTCGTCCGCGTAACCGGCGTTCAGGTAGTCCCAGTCGATACTGATCGGCGTCTCACCCTTCTCGACGGTCGCCGGAGTCGACTCGACGGGCGTGTAGTTGCCGTTCTTCTTCAGCTTGGCGAAGAAGTCCAGGCCGGGCTGGATGCTGTCGAACGAGCCGCCGTTCGCGAGCGCGGCCGCGTACACCCCGCCGAAGGCGGAACCGGACTTGGTGGGGTTGCCGTTGAGGGCGACCTGCCCCTTGTACTGCGGCTTGAGCAGATCGGCGAAGGTGGTGGGGCAGGTCTTGACGCGCTTCGCGTCGCAGCCGATGGAGATGTAGCCGCCGTAGTCGTTGTACCAGCGCGCCTGCGGGTCCTTCTGTCCGGCGGGGAGCTCTGCGTACGAGGCCACCTTGTACGGCGCGAGCAGGCCCTGCTGGGCGGCGCTGAGCGCGAAGGAGCTGCCGAGGTCGAGGACGTCCGGGGCGCGGTCCTGGCCCTTGCGGGAGGTCACGGCGTTGATCTCGTCCTGGCTGGTGCCGTCCGGGTTCTCCACCGTGATCTTGATGCCGTACTTCTTCGTGAAGCCGTCGATCAGGGCGCCGTAGTTGGCCCAGTCGCGGGGCAGCGCGATCGCGTGCAGCGTGCCCTCCTTCTTCGCGGCCTTCGCCAGGGCGTCGAGGCCGCCGAAGTCGGCGGCCGAGGTGGCGGTGGCGGCGTTCTTGCCGTCGGCGGTGGTCGACGCGTTGTCGGGAGCGGCGCCGCAGGCGCTCAGGGCGAGCGCGGCTACGACGGCGAGGGAGCCGGCCAGGGCGGCTGTTCTCGGCTGGGACACGGTGACTCCAGAAGGGGGCGCAGGGGAGGACGCACAAGGACGCACAGGGCTGAGAACTTGTCTGAACAAGTTGGCCTCAGTAAGGCCGCCTGTGGTGACCTCTTGGTAAACAGTGGCGAAATTGTGACCTCACATTCCCTGCACAGTTCGGGGCGAGCGCGATCACCTGCCGGTCTCGATTAGGCTGGTCACGCTGTGCACAGCAGCTGACTCGGAGGGAAACGGTGGCGACACGACACGAGGAGATCGCCGACGAGCTGCGGCGGGCGATCGACCGTGAGGAGTACACGGTCGGCAGCAGGCTGCCCGCCGAGACGGAACTCGCCGCCCACTACGGCGTCTCGCGCGGCACCGTCCGCCAGGCCGTCGCCGCGCTGACCGCCGAGGGCCTGATCGGCTCCCGCCAGGGTGCCCGCCGGGTCGTCCTGGCCAGCCGCCGCAGCCAGAGCTTCGCCGAACTGCGCAGCTTCGCCCAGTGGGCCCGCGCCATGGGCCGCGAGGCCACCGGTCAGGTCGTGGCCCAGGAGTACCTGCCCGCCACGGCGCAGGACGCCGCCCGTCTCCAACTCCGCGAAGGGGCACGGGTGTTGCATGTCCTGCGGGTCCGCGGGCTGGACGGCGAACCGGTCCTCGTCGAGCGCACCGTGTACGCCGACTGGATCTCACCCGCCGTCGAGGCGATCGACCCGTACGCCCCGTCCGTGACCCAACTGCTGTTCGACAGCACAGGCCTGGTCTTCGCCTACGGCGAGCACGTCATCGACGCGGTCGCGGCGAGTGCGCAGGACGCCGAACTCCTCGGTATCCGCCGTACCAGCCCCCTGCTGCGCGTCCGCCGCGTCACGACCACCCGCGAGGGGCGCCCGGTGGAGTGGTCGGACGACCGCTACCGTTCGGACGCCGTGAGCTTCAGCGTGCACAACTCGATAGACAACAACGCGCTGGCCCGCAAGACGGCGGAGTGAGGCATCAGGAGAGCGTGGAGGCGGCCTTCCCGCCCGTGACGCGCAGCAGATCCAGTCGGCCCGCGTCGTCACTGCCGGCTTCCGCGGTGTAGGTGACCATGCGAAGGTCCGCGCCCGGGACGACGAGCACGTCGCAGTCGAGGACGATGTCGCCGATCTCCGGATGCCGCACGGTCTTGCGGTCGGTGGTGTGCTCGGCGGTCGCCGCCGTCTCCCAGAGACCGGCGAAGACGACGGAAGTCTCCTTCAACTCCTGTACGAGGCGGGAGAGCTGAAGGTCGGCCGGGTAGCGCGAGAGGGCGTGCTTGAGATCGCCGACGATCGACGCGGCGAAGCTGTCGGCGCCGCGCTCGGAGTGAACGGGCCGCATCGCCTCGTGGGCCGCTCCGGTACCGAACACGGCGCGGGCGAGGTTCCGTTCGACGGGCGGCACCGCGGCGGGATCGCCGTGCAGGGCACACCACATGGCGTTCCACCACACCAGGCTCCAGTCGGCGGCGAAAACCCCGATGGGAACGTCGGCCAGCCGCGCGGTCAGACGCTGGACACCCGCCGGCACACGGGTGTCGATCGTGGCGTCCCGCGGCGGCAGCAGCCCCGCGCTCCGGTACAGCAGATCGCGTTCGGCCCGCGAGAGCCGCAGCGCCCGGGCCAGGGCACCGACGACCTGCGCCGAGGGGCTTGTCGCGCGTCCCTGTTCCAGCCGCAGTACGTAGTCCACCGACAGTCCGGCCAGCTGCGCCAGCTCCTCGCGACGCAGCCCCGGAGCGCGCCGCCCGCCAGTCGCGGTGAAACCGGCGTCGGCGGGGGAGAGGCGATCGCGCCAGCCGTGCAGCAGCGGGCCGAAATCGGAGCGGGAGGCAGTCATGCGTCCCATTGTCTTCGTCCGCGGCGGCAACAGCCTGGGTACTGCCGGTCCTAGTGACGCGGACGGCACTGGCTGACGGTGGTCGTGGCGGCGAGCCTGGCTGACAGCGCTTGCCGCCCGACCAGCGAAGGAGTCATCCATGCCCGCCACGATCGTGATGACGGGAGCAGGCCGCGGTATCGGCCGCGCTGCCGCCGAGCGCATCCTGCGCGAGTCACCGGACACCCACCTCCTCCTCGTCGCCCGCTCCCCCCTGACCGGTGTACTCGGCATCGGCGGACGCTCGGTCTCCTCCGTCACGGCGGACCTCGCCTCACTCGACAGCGTCCGGACGGCGGCCGTCGAGATCCGCACCCGCCTCGACCACGGTGACCTGCCGCCGCTGCACGGCTTCGTGGCCAACGCGGGCGTGCAGTACACGAACGCGCGCACCGAGACCCCCGACGGATTCGAGGCCACCTTCGCGGTCAACGTGCTCGCCAACCACCTGTTCCTGCGCCTCCTGCAAGGCTGCTTCGCTCGCCCCGCCCGCATCGTGATCACCGTCAGCGACACCCACTTCGGCGACTTCAGACACAACCTCGGCATGGTCCCCGGCCCCGTCTGGGACGCTCCGGACGCCCTCGCCCGCCCTTGCGCCTTCCCGGACCCGGACACCACGACCGCCGGCCGCACTGCCTACTCGACGAGCAAGCTGGCCGCCATCCACCTGGTCCACGAGTACGCCCGCCGCCTTCCGGCCGGCATCGACGTCATCGCCTACAACCCCGGCTTCGTCCCCGGCACGGACCTGGCCCGCGACGCCGGCCCCTTCTCCCGCTTCGCCGTGCGCCGCATCCTGCCGGCGCTCAGCCTCACTCCCCTCGCCACCAGCCGCACCACCGCGGGCCGCCACCTCGCCGACCTCGCCCTCGGTGCGATCTCCGCACCGACCGGTTCCTACGTCGACCACGCGCGGGTTGCCCGGTCGTCGGAGGAGTCGTACCACCCTCGGCGCGAACATGAACTCTGGGAGGTCGCAGAGCGGTTGGTGGGCTCTCCCGGATGATCACGGACTGAACAGGGGGGATCCATGCGGAACCTGGTGACTGCGGAGACGGTCGCGATGACGTGTCTGCCGGCGGGGGCGGGAGTATCGGGAACAAGGCGGCCGAGGTGCTGGACACGAAGGGCCTCACCGACTGACGGGGCGAGCCAGCAGCTGGGTGACGTGTTCCCGTACGGTCTCCCACGCCACGGAGGGGAGGGAGCCGAGCGCGGTGTCGGTCAGCGCGACGGCCGCCTCCTCGCTCCCGGCGTCACAGGAGACATCGGCCGTGAGCACGTCGTAGCCGTCGCGTACGGCGACGTACAGGCGGTGGAGTCCTCCGTCACGGGCGTGCACCGCGGCGGCGACCACCAACGGCGGCTGCCCGCCCGCCTCGCCGGGCAGCTTGCGGTAGCTGCTGGCGAGCGGTTCACGCCAGTGCAGGCTGAGCAGGACGTGGTGCTTGGCCAGGACTTCGGCGAGGTCGGCCTCGTAGACCCGGTCCCGGTCCAGCACCGTCGCCCAGGCGTTCAGTACCAGCGCGGCCGGCAGCAGGCAGCGCAGCGTGCTACCGACGAGGTTGCCGCCCACGGTGGCCGTCCGGCGCACGGCTCCCGTCCCCACCGCGGCGGCCGCATGGCGCAGCACCTCGGGCACCCGGTCGTCGACGGTGTTCAGCACCACGGCCGCGCCCAGCGCCCCGCCCCCGATGACATTGGCCTCCGGCAGGCTGCGCAGCGACACGGCCTGCTCGGGGAACCCGTCGCGTTGCCAGCCGGCCCAGATCAGCGTCGCCCCGCCGACGGGTACGGCTCCCTCGGCGAGGCACTGCTGCGCTTCGGACACGGACTCGGGCAGACGTAGCAGCACGGGAGCCGACCTGCTTTCTCGACTAGTGGGAGCTGAGGTGCACGGTGTCTCGGCCACTGGAGCGGCGAGATGTCGTATTTTCCCCACCTGCGTGGAGGCGTGTACAGGGCTCATTGATCTACTGCGTGCGCCCCCTCCGCGGAGCCGCCTCGGAGCTGTGGGGGAGGATGATGGCGTCCGGAGTGGAGAGGTGCCGTACAGGTGAGGAACCGTGGGGCAGTGCAGGGCAACGAGTCGGCGCTGATCGTGCGGCACGCGCCGCCCGAAGGCGTGGCCGCGGCGATCGTGACGCTGCACGGCGGTCACGAGCTGAGCCACCGGACGGCGCACCCCTGGCAGCCGGCCGCGCTCCGGATGCTCCCGGTCCTGCGGGCGGCCGCTGCGGCCTCACCCCCGGATGTCCTGCTCGGGCAGGTCCACTACCGGTACCAGGGCTGGAACGACGCCGATCCCGCCCACGACGCGCTGCGGGCGCTGGACGAACTCCAGCGGCTGGCGGGAACGGTGCCCACCGTCCTCGTAGGGCACTCGATGGGAGCCAGGGCCGCCCTGCGGGCCGCGTCGCATCCGCTGGTGTGCGGCGTGCTGGCGCTGGCACCGTGGTGTCCGCCCGAGGATTCCGCCCGCCACCTCGACGGTGTGCGGCTGGTGGTCCTGCACGGCGACCGCGACCGCGTGACGCGGCCCGCCGAGTCGGCCGACTACGTGCGCAGGGCCCGGAAGGCCGGGGCCCGGGCCGGCCTGGTGCTGGTCCGCGGCGCGGACCATGCGATGCTGCGCCGCAGCGCCGACTGGCACCGGGCCACGGCCGAGATCGTCGCTCGAATGCTCCAGCCGGAGCCGGACACCGAGGGGCTGGCCGCGCAGGCCTGCGCGGCGGACGGCGCCGTCCAGCTGTAGCGGGGACGGCGCCGCAGTCCGGCGGAGGGGTTCAACCAGGAACGACCGTCAGCACGCCCCCTCGTCCTGCCAGGGCCCCCAGTCGGTGGCGGCCGGCGTCTCGTTCTGGGTCCACCACTTGGCCTTCCAGTTGTGCTTGTTGTACGAGACCTCGTCCCCGGCGGTGTAGACGGCGCCCGAACTCCAGGCGGCCTTGCACGCGGTGGGGGTCGGCGTCGGGGTGGGCGTGGGGGTGGGAGTCGAGTCCGGCGGGGTCGCGCCGGCGAACTTCACCGAGTACTTCGCGAAGTCCCAGGAGTTCTGCGCCACGCTGGAGCAGGTGCCGGACGTGCGACCGCCGTTGTCGGGCGGCGTGCACTGACGGTCACGGTTGAGGGACCAGAAGGTGAAGCGGCCCATGTTGTGGCTGGCGGCGTAGTCCAGCACCGTCTGGAAGTCGGCCTGCGTGAAGATCTCGCCGGTGTCGCTGCGCCCGTTCATCCCGGAGAAGCCCTCGTGCGCGTAGGCCGTCGCCTGGTCCCAGCCGAACGTCGACTGGAGGACGGAGTTGAAGTTGGTGAGCGCGCTCGTCTGCGAGGCCCCGCCGTTGAAGCCGCCGTCGAACGGCATGATGGAGAAGTTGTCGGGGGTGAAGCCCTGCGACTTCGCCTCCAGCAGCATCTGCTTGCCGAACCAGCCGGTGCCGTCGGCGGTGCCGGCCGTGGTGACCGAGACGTACAGTCCGGGGTTGTTCTGCTGGAGGATCTTCGCGGCGCCGATCTCGTTCCTGATCGCCGCGGTGTTCTCGTACTCCGGCTCCTCCAGGTCGAAGTCGATCGCGTGCAGGCCGTACTTGGTGATGACCTGCTGGTACGCGGCCGCCGTCGCCGCCGCGTCCGAGCACACCTGACCGAGCTTGGTGCCGCCGTACCCGCCGATGGAGACGGACACGTCGCCGCCCTTGCCGCGGATCGTGTTGATGACGGACTGGACGGCGGCGTCCGAGGAGACAGGGGCGGTGCCGCCCCAAGTGGGGGAGCAGCCGCCGCCGTTGGGGGCGAGGACGAAGGCGAGCTGGAAGGCCTTCAGACCGGTGGCGTCCATGATGGCGCCCGGGTCCGGCGGGTCGTTGTCCAGCGGCATCAGGTACGGGGCCGCCGCGTACCAGCGGTTGCTGAGCGCGGCGGTCGCGCCCGAGGCGTTGCCCGCTACCAGGGCTGTGGTTCCTGCGGCGGTGAGTCCGACGGCGGCGGCTGCGCCCAGGCATGCACGAAGACGTCTCACGGTGTGCCTCCGATGGGGTGGGGGAAGTGCCCCAGCTTCCTGCCGGACTGTGACCGCGTCCATGCTTTGGACTAGACCAAATGACTTCTTGGTCTAGACCATTCGATTCCTTTGCGTTGTACCTGTCAGATACCCCGGCCGCCTCGGGGGGCCTGCGCGGACATCCTCGCGATCGCCGCCGCGATGCTGGACGGAGAGCTCGACTACCGCAGGGGAAACCACGACGCGGCCTTCGCGGCCCTGCGCCGCTCGATCGAACTGGACGACGGACTTCCCTACGACGAACCCTGGGGTTGGATGCAGCCCACCCGGCACGCCTACGGGGCACGGCTCCTCGAACAGGGCCTGGTCGCGGAGGCCGAGGCCGTCCACCGGGCCGACCTGGGCCTCGACGACACCCTGCCGCGCGCACAGCAGCACCCCGCCGACGTCTGGGCCCTGCACGGCTTCCACGAGTGCCTCGTGCGACTCGGCAAGGACGCCGAGGCGCGGATCGTGGCCCAGCAGCTGAAGATCGCCACGGCCACGGCGGACGTACCGATCGAGGCGTCCTGCTGCTGCCGACTGGAGACCCGCTCCGGTTGGTGCCCTACGGCCGGGCCCCCGGCCGCGAGTCGGCCACCTCGTCGTAGTACGACTCGGCCGACGGGCCGAGGATTTCATGGGCCTCCAGGAACATCTCGTGCGCCTCGTGGCCCACCCAGCCCGCCGGGAGGAGTTCGGTCGGCAGATCCGGGTCACGGAAGGGGAACTTGCGGTAGTCGTACGTCAGCCGCATGCGCTCCACCAGCGCCTCCTGCGGGCTCAGCGCCCCGGCCCGGTAGGACGGCATCCGGACGCGATACGTGCGCAGCAGCGCCCGGTAGTCCTCGTTGAGCGCTGCGAGGTCCCAGCTGCGCGCCGCCATCTCGCGGTCCACCGGCAGGCCGCCGGACTGGCAGCGCAGCGTGTCCAGGCGGACGGCCGGCTCGTCCGCGAACCTCTCCCGGACCTGCTGCAACCGGTCGTGCGGGCAGACATAGGTGGACGGGGCCAGCGGGCCGAAACCCAGCCAGGCCAGCTCCTTGCGGATGTGGTCGCGGACCGCGCGCTCGGACTCCGGGACCGAGTAGATGACCATGTACCAGTGCCGGTCCCAGTCGGAGGGCGCCCGGTCGAAGATCCGTGAACGGCCCTCGTCGAGGAGCTGGAGGCTGCGCTTGTTGAGCGCGTAGAGCGTCTCGCGGCCCTCGCGCCGGACATCGAACCAGTCCTCCTTGCGCAGGCGCGCCAGCACCACCCGCACCGTGCTCTCGCCGACACCGAAGCAGCCCATCAGCGTGCTGAGGGTGCGCAGTCGGGCGGCGCCGCCGCGGTAGCGGACGTAGTCGCCGAACAGGTCGAAGACGATCGATCGAGGCTTCACGTAACCGACTATGTCACACGGACGGCCGTCGCGAGGATGGCCGATCGAGCCGAGGAAACCCCTGAGATGCAGTTATTCAGGCGCTCCAGCGGCGCCCAGAAAGCGATACAAATTATTGACGTCCGTGTATCTATTGACACAGAACATAGTCGGGCCTGACTCTGGGCCTGTACTCGAGCTGGAGGCAGGAGCCATGGTTTCTCGGATCGCCTGTGTGGGAGGCGGCCCCGGTGGGCTGTTCTTCGCGGCGCTGATCAAGCAGGCCGATCCGTCGGTCGAGGTGACGGTCTTCGAGCGCAACCGCGCGGAGGACACCTTCGGCTTCGGTGTGGTGTTCTCGGACGCGACCCTGGCCGCGATCCATGCGGCGGACCCCGTCCTGCGCACGGCTCTCGCCGAGTACGGCAGGCACTGGGACGACATCGAGGTACGGCTGAAGGGGCAGCGGATCCGCTGCGGCGGCAACGGCATGGCCGCCATCACCCGCAAGACCCTCCTCCAGCTGCTGCACCGGCGGGCCGAGGAGGTCGGCGTCGAGCTCCGCTTCAGCCACGACATCCCCGCGGATCCGGCCGAGCCGGCCGGCTACGACCTGATCGTGGCCGCCGACGGGGCGAACTCCCGCTTCCGCGACCGGCTCGCCGATGTGCTCGTACCGGAGGTGGAGGTCGCCACCGCCAAGTTCATCTGGTTCGGCACGGACTATCTCTTCGACGGTCTGACCTTCGTGCACGAGCACGGCCCGCACGGCACCTTCGCCGTCCACGGCTACCCGATCAGCGACGGCGTCAGCACCTTCATCGTGGAGACCGACGAGGAGTCCTGGCGCCGGGCGGGGCTCGACGAGTTCGACACCGCGCAGCCGCCCGGCCCGAGCGACGAGAAGAGCAAGGCGTACCTGGAGAAGCTCTTCGCCGAGCAGATCGACGGCCGCGAGCTGCTGGTCAACAACTCCCGCTGGGGCAACTTCCGCACCCGGCGCACCCACCGCTGGCACAGCGGCAACACCGTCCTGCTCGGCGACGCCGCCCACACCGCGCACTTCTCCGTCGGCTCCGGAACCAAGATGGCCATGGAGGACGCCGTCGCCCTCGCCGACAGCCTCCTCGCTCACCGCGACGACCTGCCGAGCGCCCTGGAGGCGTACGAGACGGCGCGTCGCCCCTCGGTGGAGAAGATCCAGAACTCTGCCCGGCCGAGCCTGTCCTGGTGGGAGCACTTCGGCCGCTACCACGACGCGTTCGAACCGATGCAGTTCGCCTTCCACTTCATCTCCCGCAGCATCGGCAAGGAACGGATCGCGCGCCGCGATCCCGACTTCGTCGACCAGGTCGTACGTGACTGGCGGGCCGCGCACGACGGCCACGCGCCCCTGGACACGCCACTGCGGCTGGGGGAGCGGGAGTTCACCGTACGGCACCTGGCCGAGGCCGAACTCGCGGAACTGCGCACCGAGGCGGGCCTATGCCTCACCGCCCCCGGCAGCGAGGCTCAACTACCGCCGATCTACGACCAGTTGGCCGACGCCATGAGCGGGGACACACCTCCGGAACTGGTTGCCGTGCAGGGTGGAACCCCCCTCACCCGGTCCCTGCTCGCCGAACAGGCCCGGCTGGTGCACGGCGTGCCCGCGCTGATCGTGGAGGACGGGATGGACGAGGACCGGGCCGAGACGCTGCTGCTGTCCGGCCGCGCCGACCTGGTGGGGCGGGAGCAGACATGAGCACGAACCTGAGCCCGCTGTTCGCGCCGGAGGGCGTGGTGGTGATCGGCGCCTCGCGGCAGAGCGGAAAGCTGGGCGCCGCCATGGCCCGCTCGCTGGCCTCCTTCCCCGGCGCCCGGGCCCTGGTCAACGCCCGGCGCCCGGAGCCCGGCGAGGGCCTGTACGCCTCCGTCGCCGAGGCCGTCGCACACACCGGAGCACGGCTCGACCTGGCCGTTCTGTGCGTGCCCGCGGCCGGCTGCGCGGACGCGCTGGCCGAGGCGGCCGCCGCCGGCTGCCGTGCCGCGCTGGTCTGCGCCGGCGGCTTCGGCGAGACGGGGCCGGAGGGCGGGGCGCACGCGGACGCGCTGCGCCGGGTCGCCCACCGGACCGGGGTGCGGCTGCTCGGACCGAACACCTCCGGTTTCTTCGCCCCCCACCTTGGCCTGACGGCCAGCTTCGTGCCCGCGGCCGGGCAACTACCGGCCGGGGACGTCGCGGTGGTCGCGGCCAGCGGCGGCGTCAACCACGCCCTCGCGTTCGACCTGGTAGCCGCCGGCAACGGGATCAGCCTCGGCGTCGGCATCGGGGCCGGCCTCGACGTCACCTCCGCGGACATCCTGGAGCACCTCGCGGGCGACGGGCGTACGACGGCCGTGGCGCTGCATCTGGAGACGGTTCCGGACGGGCCCCGGCTGGTGGAGGCCGTACGGCTGGTGGCTGCCGTCAAGCCGGTCGTGGCCCTCGTCGTCGGCCGTACGGATGTAGGAGACTTCGCCCGGTCGCACACCGGAGCGCTCGCCACCTCCTGGCGCACCACGCGAGCCGCGCTGCGGCAGGCCGGAGCCGTGGTCGTGGACGACGAACGCGAGATGGTGGACGCACTCACCGCCCTCTCCCGCATCCAGCTGCGCCCCCACCCGGACCCGGGACTCGGCCTCGTGACCGCCCAGGCCGGCCCCGGGCTGCTGATCGCCGACCGTGCGGGCACCGACGGCATCCGGATGCCCGAGCTGGCCGACACCACCCAGGGCACCCTGCGCGGACTGCTGCCTCCGCTCACCTACCAGCGCAACCCGGTCGACACCGGGCGGCCCGCCGAGACCTTCGCCCGCGTCCTCGCCGCCACGGCCACGGATCCGCAGGTGGACCTGCTCGCCGTCTACGCCCTCACCGAGCCCGACAGCGTCGACCTCGCCACGGCCGCGCAGGACGCCGGCCTCGGTGCGGACTCCCCGGCCGTGGTGGTCGTCGCAGGACTGCCCGAGGACGTCGCCGAGCAGCGGGCCCGGCTGCACAAGGCCGGGATTCCCGCACTGACCGGACCGGCCTCCGCCGCCAATGCCGTACGAGCCATGGTGACCCATGCCCGGCAGCGTGCCGTGCCCACCGGGGGAGCAGGACAGGAGCCGGCCGCCTCCGTGCCGTCCGGGCAGCTCGACGAGGACGCCGCAAAGACGTTCCTCACGGAACTGGGCATCCGCACCCCTGAACGCGTCGCCTGCGCTACCCGCGCCGAAGCCCACTACGCCCTGCACCTGCTGGGCGGGCCGGTCGCCGTCAAGGTGCTGGACGCCGCGATCCTGCACAAGACGGAGACCGGCGGAGTCCACCTGGGCGTACGCACCCCCGACGAGCTCGACGCGGCGCTGGACGCCATCGGGCCTGACCTCCGCTATCTGGTCGAGGCCATGGCCCCGCCCGGCGTCGACCTCATGCTCGGCGTGCGCCGCGACCCCGTCTTCGGACCGGTCGTCCTCGCCGGGCTGGGCGGCACGGCCGCCGAGGCACTCGCCGACGTCGCCATCCGGCTCGCCCCGCTCTCCGCCGACGAGGCCGCCACAATGCCCGACGACCTGGCCGCCCGAGCCCTGCTCGACGGCTGGCGCGGCGGACCGGAGCTCGACCGCGCCGAGTTCGGACGGGTCGTGTCGGCGCTGGCCACCGCCCTCGCCGTGAGCCCCGACACCGCCGAGTTCGAGATCAATCCGCTGCGTCTCACCGCCGACGGACTGATCGCCCTGGACGCCGTGATCGTCCCCGCCGCTCCACCCGCACAGGACCACTGAGCACCGCTGAGGAGAACGACCATGCCCAGGCCGAGCAGCAACGGCGCTGTGCCCTGGCCCGAAGAGTACGCCAGGCGCTACGCCGACCAGGGCTACTGGGAGGGCCACGCGATCGGCGACACGCTCCACACCGTCGCCGACGCCACTCCCGACGCCGTCGCACTCGTCGATGGCGACCGGCGGCTGACGTACCGTCAACTCGCCGAGCGGGCCGACGCCGTGGCACTGCGGATGACCGCACTCGGGCTCCGCCCGGACGACCGGCTCGTCGTGCAGCTTCCCAACACCGCCGAGTTCGTGATCCTGACCTACGCCTGTCTGCGCCTCGGCGTCATCCTGGTGATGGCGCTGCCCGGACACCGCAGGCACGAGGTCGGTCATCTGGTCGAGCACAGCGAGGCGGTCGCCGTCGCCGTCCCCGACCTCCTCAAGGGCCACGACCACCGCGCGATGGCATTCGAGATCGCCGCGGACTCCCCGACCCTCCGGCACGTCCTCGTCCTCGGCGACAAGGCCGGCGACGACGCCGTGGACCTGCGGGAGCTGTGCGCCACGCCGGCCACGGCCGGGGACCGGGCCGCCGTGGACGCCCACCGGCCCGACAGCTCCTCGATCGCCGTGTTCCTGCTCTCGGGCGGTACCACCGGGCTGCCCAAACTCATCGCCCGCACCCACGACGACTACGTCTACAACGCCCGGCGCAGCGCCGAGGTCTGCGCGTTCGGCCCAGGCACGGTCTACTTCGCCGCCCTCCCGCTCGGCCACAACTTCCCGCTCGCCTGCCCGGGCCTGCTCGGCACCCTGCTCAACGGCGGCCGCGTGGTCCTCGGCTCGCCCAACCCGGAGAAGGCGTTCCCGCTCGTCGAGCGCGAGGGCGTCACCGCGACCGCGCTGGTACCGGCCATCGCCCAGCGCTGGCTGGACCACCGCCAGGAACACCCCGGCAGCGACCTGAGCTCCTTGCGGGTCCTGCAGGTCGGTGGCTCCCGGCTCGCCGACCACGTCGCCCGCCGGGTGCGGCCCGAACTCGGCTGCACCCTCCAGCAGGTGTTCGGCATGGCGGAGGGCCTGCTCAACTACACCCGCCTGGACGACCCGGAAGACATCATCTGCACGACCCAGGGGCGCCCCATGTGCGAGGACGACGAACTCCTCGTCGTCGACGAACTGGGCAACCCCGTCCCCGACGGGACCCCGGGCGTGCTGCTCACCCGAGGCCCGTACACCCCGCGCGGCTACTACCGCGCCCCGGAGCAGAACGCCCGCGCCTTCACCGACGACGGCTGGTACCGCACCGGCGACATCGTGCGGCTGCGGCCCGACGGCAACCTCGTCGTCGAGGGCCGGGACAAGGACATGATCATCCGGGGCGGGGAGAACATCTCCGCGGAGGAGATCGAGAACTTCGCCTACCAGACCCCCGGTGTCGCCCGCGCCGCCGCCGTGGCGATGCCCGACGAGCGACTGGGGGAGCGCGTCTGCCTCTACGTCGTCCCGGAGCCGGGCCACACGGTGACCCTCGACGACATCCACCACGTCATGGAAGGCGCCGGCGTCGCCCGCTTCAAGTTCCCGGACCGGCTGGTGACCGTCCCCGAACTCGCCGCCACCAAGGTCGGAAAGATCGACAAGAAGGCCCTGCGCGCCGACATCGCGCACCGCCTCGACACCGAAGGAACCCGAGATGACCAGTGACTCCGTGGCAGTCCCGGAGGAACCCTCGACGACCGGCGGCTCCGTCCTGGCCCCCGAGGAGACGGACCCCGAACTGCGCAAGCTGTACGACGGTTTCGCATCCGCCGGGCTCATCCCGCTGTGG
The DNA here is from genome assembly GCF_021261325.1 of Streptomyces guryensis. Lineage (GTDB taxonomy): Bacteria > Actinomycetota > Actinomycetes > Streptomycetales > Streptomycetaceae > Streptomyces > Streptomyces guryensis. Next base: position 376,766 of record NZ_JAJSBI010000005.1, read on the forward strand.
ACCGAGATCGGCAACCTCATGCCGCTCACCCCGCACCCTGAGGCCGTCCCGCACATCTGGCCCTGGGACACCCTCCTCCCGCTCGCCCGCAGGGCCGGCGACCTCGTGCCGGTCGGCCGCGGCGGCGAGCGCCGCGCGATCGCGCTCGCCAACCCGGGCCTGCCCGGCCGGCCGTACGCAACTCCCAACCTGTGGGCGGCGATCCAGTACCTCGGCCCCCGCGAGGTCGCCCCCGCGCACCGCCATTCCCAGGGTGCCTTCAGGTTCATCCTGTCGGGCGAGGGCGTGTGGACGGTCGTCAACGGCGACGCGGTGGAGATGCGCCCCGGCGACCTGCTGCTCACCCCGTCGATGCACTGGCACGGCCACCACCACGTCGGCGACGCGCCGATGGTCTGGCTGGACGGACTCGACATCCCGCTCGTGCACCGACTGGACGCCGGATTCTTCGAGTTCGGCGAGGACGGCGTCTCGGATCGCTCGACCCCGTCCCGGTCGCGCAACGAACGCCTGTGGGGCCACCCGGGCCTGCGCCCCCTCTCGGCGCCCGACAGCCCCGACTCCCCGCTCATGGCCTACCGTTGGGCCGACACCGACGACGCCCTCACCGCCCAGCTGGAACTGGAGGACGAGGGACACCCCGGCGTCCTGGAGCCCGGCCACGCCGGCATCCGCTTCACCAACCCCGCCACCGGCCGCGACGCCCTCGCCAGCCTGCGCACCGAGATGCACCGCCTGCGCTCCGGCGCCACCACGGCTACCCGCCGCACGGTCGGCTCCTCCGTCTGGCAGGTCTTCCGCGGCAGCGGCACCGTCATCCTCGACGACCGGGTGACCGAGGTGTCCGCCGGTGATCTGATCGCAGTCCCGTCCTGGTGCGCGCTGACCATCGCCGCCGACACCCGGCTCGACCTGTTCACCTTCAACGACGCGCCGCTCTACGAGGCGCTGAACCTCCACCGCACCGAAACGACCGGGAGCACCACCGCATGAAGCTCGCCACCATCCGCACCGCCGACGGCACGGCGGCCGTCCGCCTCGACGGCGACCGTGCCGTCGAGACCGGCGCCTCCGACGTCGCCGCTCTGCTGCGCCGCCCCGACTGGCGCACCCACGCCACCGCCGCCGAGGGCAGGACGCACGACGTGGCGGCGCTCGACCTCGCCCCGGCCGTCACGACCCCCGGCAAGATCTTCTGCGTGGGCCACAACTACCGCGCCCACATAGCGGAGATGGGCCGCGAGATGCCTTCGTACCCCTCCCTGTTCGCCAAGTTCGCCAACTGCCTGCTCGGCGCCCGAGACGACATCGTCCACCCGGCGGAGACCGGGCAACTGGACTGGGAGGCCGAACTCGGCTTCGTCGTCGGCGCGCCACTGCGCCGCCGGGCCGGCAAGGAGGAGGCGGCGGCGGCGATCGCGGGCTACACCGTCGTCAACGACATCTCCATGCGGGACTGGCAGTGGCGCACCCCGCAGTGGCTCCAGGGCAAGGCGTGGCAGGCCAGCACTCCGACCGGCCCCTGGCTGGTGACCGGCGACGACATCGACGACGCCGCCGACCTGGAGATCCGCTGCGAGGTGGACGGGCAGAGTATGCAGCGCTCCCGCACCTCCGACCTGCTGTTCACTCCGGCCGACATCGCCGCGTACCTCAGCACCTTCACCACGCTCGAACCGGGCGACCTCATCCTCACCGGCACCCCCGGCGGAGTCGGAGCGGCACGCGACCCGAAGGTGTTCCTGCGGCCCGGCCAGGTCGTACGGACCGTGGTCGAGGGCATCGGGGAATGCGTCAACACCATCGTCGAGGACAAGCCGTGACGGTGCTGCAGTGGGTCCAGGACGGACAGCGCCGCCTGCAACAGGCGGTGGACGCACTGCCCGGGACCGCGGTCTTCGAACCCTCCGCACTGCCCGGCTGGACCCGCGGCCACCTCCTCACCCACCTCGCCCGCAACGCCGACGCCCTGGTCAACCTCCTGACCTGGGCACGGACCGGTACCCCGACCCCCATGTACACCTCGCCGGACCGGCGCGTCACGGACATCGAGGCCGGCGCCGGACGGCCCCTCACCGAACAGCAGAGGGACGTACGGCAGTCCGCCGCCCGTTTCGCCGCAGCGGCCGAGGCGCTCACGCAGGAGGCCTGGTCGGCCACGGTCGTCAGCGGACAGGGCCGCGAGATCCCGGCCTCCGAAGTGCCGTGGCTGCGCGCCCGCGAGGTCTGGATCCACCTCGTGGACCTGCGCGTGGGCGTCGCCATGGACGCGCTGCCGGCCGACTTCGCCTGGGCCCTCGTGGACGACGTGGCCGGATGGATGTCGGCCCGCGTCGCCCCGGGCGCCGGCGCCGAGTTGACGGCGGAGGGCTTCGGCACCGTCGTACTCGGAAGGCCCTCCGTCGACGTCACCGTCACCGGATCGCCGAACGCCCTCGCCTCCTGGCTCACGGGCCGGGGCGCCACCGACGAGCTGCATGTCAGGGGTGAACTCCCCGGTCTTCCCCGGTGGTTGTGAGCCCCCTGGCCGACTCGATCGGCACTTCCCTCCGATCAAAGGAGATCGACATGAGCGAGACCTTCGTCCTGGTGACCGGCGCCTGGCACGGCGGCTGGGCCTGGCGTCCCGTCGCGAACGAACTGAGGGCGGCCGGGCACCAGGTCCACACCCCGACCCTGGCCGGGCTCGGCGCCGATGACGACCCGCGCGGCGTGACCCTGACCGACTGTGTGAACAGTCTCGTGGAGTACGTCGAACGGGCCGGGCTGAACGACATCACCCTGGTCGGACACAGCTGGGGCGGATACGTCCTGACCGGCGCCGCGCCCAGGCTCGCCGCCCGGATACGGCGACTGGTGTTCTGGAGCGCGTTCGTGCCGCAGGACGGCGAGTCGCTGATCGACGCATGCCCGCCGCACTACGGTGAGATGTTCCACGCCCTGGCGGCGGCCTCCGGCAACGACACGGTGACACTGCCCCTGGAGGTCTGGCAGCAGGCGTTCATGCAGGACGCCGGTGAGGAGACCCAGCGGACGGTGCACTCCCTGCTGGTGCCGCAGCCCCTGGGCACCTTCACCGAGAAGCCGGACACGACGGCGTTCACCGCGCTCGACATCCCCACCGCCTACATCCTCTCCACCGCGGACCTCTCCCTTCCCGGCGAGTGGGCATGGGCCGGCCGCTTCCCGCAGCGACTCAAGAACCCGCTGGTCCTGGAGGCGCCGGGCAGCCACGAGGGGTGCTTCACCCGCCCCGCCGAACTGGCCGACGCGTTCATCAGGGCCTGCGCGGCGTAGAACGGCCAGAGCGGCCCGAAGGGCGTCCGACCGTCCGGCACCGGTCGGTCGGACGCCTCGATCGTGGTGTCCCGCCGCAGCCTGTCGTCGCTGCCGGCACCGGTCGGGCCGCCCCCGGGGCAGCGCGCTCGCGGCCACAAGACCGCCACGCATGGCTCGCCCCGCTCTGGTTCGCGCCCACGGCCGGTGCGGAGGGTGTCCTGGCGCCGTCCTCACCGCCTGGCCGCGGGGCGCGCGGAGGACGACGGCGCTGCCCTGGCCGCGCGCTCGCGCCAGGTCGGACAGCGCCGAGTCCGCCCCCGAACTCCCGGCGGCGCAAGGTCGGTTCAGGCCGCCTGCCGCGGCGTCACCGGGCTCGGCTCCGGTCTCTTCGCCGTGAATCCGTCTCCCGGCACATGGCCGCGCAGGCGTCGCCACAGCCAGGGCCCGACATGGTCCACGGCCCAGCGCACATCGGCCCCCACGGCACGCAGCACCGGGACCGGGGACAGCGGAGGCAGGGGCTCGGCCCAGTCGTCGTGGCCCGGCAGCCCGAACGTGTGGGCCATGCCGGCGGCGATCCGGGCGTGCCCGACCGGACTCGCATGCAGCCGGTCGTCGCTCCACAGCCGCGGGTCGGCCGTGAACGGATGCGGGAAGACGTCCAGGACGGCGACCCCGTGCCGTGCCGCGAGGCTCCGCAGGCGTGCGTTGAGTTCGACGATCCGGGGCCGCACCCGTCGCGCGACCGGTGACACCTTGCCCAGGTCCGGGAAGGTCATGGTGGCGACGCGCGCGCCCGACGCGGTCAGCCGGGCGAACGTCTCCTCGATGTTCGCGGCGACCGCCTCGGGGTCGTAGCGCGGCCGTACGACATCGTTCATGCCCGCCGTCACCGTCACCAGGTCGGGCTGCAGCGCGAGAGCGGGGCCGAGCTGGTCGGCCCTGATCTGCGTGCTGGTCTTTCCGCGGACGGCGAGATTGGCGTACGTGAGACCCGGTTGCGCCTGCGCGAGGATCTCGGCGAACCGGTCGGCCCAGCCGCGGTGCCCGCCCGCCGGACCCGGATCGCCGATCCCCTCCGTCAGACTGTCGCCGATCGCGACGTAGCGCAGATACGGGTGTGAATCGGTCATGCCGCGTGAGTCTAACCTCGGTTCACCCGGAGTTCAGACCCGCATGGTCGACCCGCGCTCCCGCATCCGCGGCGCGCACAGCACCCGCTTCTTCCGCACCCGCCTGCCCTCGATGGCCGCCACCGTCAGCCGGGCCGCCGCGGCCGCGATCTCGCTCAACCCCCAGTCCACCGTGGTCAGCGGCGGCGTGAGGACCCGCGACACCGGATGGTCGTCGAAGCCGACCACGGAGACGTCCCGGCCCACCTCCAGGGAATCCTCCGCCGCGGCCGCATACACCCCGTAGGCCAGCGAGTCCGAGAAGCAGAACACGGCCGTCGGCGAGTGCGCACCCTGGAGCACGCGGCGCGCCACCGCGGTCGCCTCGCCCAACTCCTGCGGGCAGGGCACCAGTTCGGTCCGCAGTCCGAGCCGGCCGGCGGCCTCGCCCACATACACATCGGCCGGCCGGTCCGGTGTGCTGGGCTGGGTCGGGGTCAGGACGCTCACCCGGCGGTGGCCCAGACCGTGCAGATACTCCAGTACGGCGTCGATGCCGGCCCGGTTGTCGAAGATGACCTGGCCGGCTGTGCGGGCCCGGCTCAGCGAGTCGCCGACGGCCACCACCGGCAGCGCCTCCGCGATCGCGGCCCACCCCTGCGCCGAGGGATCCACGGGGGACACCAGCAGCGCGTCGACCCGTTGATCGCGCAGCTGCTTGGCGAGCCCCAGCTCACGGTCGGGGTCCCCGCCCGCGTCCAGGATCAGCGCATAGCGGTCGCCGGCCAGCAGTTCCCGGCCGATGGCCGCCATCAGCTGCTGCTGCCACAGGTCCTGGAGGTCGCCCGCGAGAACGCCGACCATGCTGGTGCGACCGCTGGCCAGGGCGCGCGCGATGGGATCGGCCTCGTAGCCGAGCTCGGCCGCCGCCTTCCGCACCCGTTCCTCGGTCTCCTTGGAGACGTGTTTGCCGCGCAGGGCGTAGGAGACGGCTGCGGTGGAGAGGCCCGTGGCCTCGGCCACCTCCCGGAGGGTGGTGCGCTTGTTGGGCCTGGCCATGCCGCGAAGCCTACCGGGGCGCGTCCGCATTGTGGTCGAACCTTCCACCCATCGTCTCGACACCGTTGACACCCCTCCTTGTCAAGCGGTTAAGTTAACCGCATCAGTGAAGCGCTTAACACCGCACTGCTCAGCGAGGACCGCCGCGTGTCCACCGACGTCCACCAGCACCTCTGGCCGCCCGCCCTCATCGAGCTGCTGCGCTCCCGCACGACACCTCCGTACCTCGATGCCCGGACCCTGCACCTGAACGGCGAACCGCCCTACGCGGTCGACCCGGACGACCACGACCCCGCGGCCCGCACCCGCCTCGCCGTCACCGACGGCCTCGATCTGGCCCTGGTGTCCCTCTCCAGCCCCCTCGGCATCGAGTACCTGCCGCCCGCCGAGGCCGCCCCGCTGCTGGCCGCGTTCCACGACGGCGCCCTCGCTCTGCCGGCCCCCTTCGCCGTCTGGGCCTCCCCGTGTCTGTCGGCACCGGACCCCGATGCGGTGGAACGCGAACTCAGCCGCGGCTGCGTCGGCCTCCAACTCCCCGCCACCGCCCTCCTCGACGCGGCGGGCTGGGCGCACTGCGCACCCCTCCTGGACGTCCTCACCCGCCACGACAAGCCCCTCTTCGTCCACCCCGGCGCAGCCCCGCTCGCCCATGACACCCCGCCGTGGTGGCCGGCCCTGGTCCCGTACGTACAGCAGCTGCACGCCTCCTGGTTCGCGTTCCGCGCCTTCGGCCGCGCCCGCCACCCGGCGCTGCGCGTCTGTTTCGCCGCTCTCGCGGGCCTCGCCCCCCTGCACGGAGAACGGCTCGCCGCGCGCGGCGGCGGGCGCGGCGAGATCGACTTCGATGTGTTCTACGAGACCTCCTCCTACGGCACCCGGGCCGTCGACGTACTCGTCCGGGCCGTCGGCATCGACGTGCTCGTCAGCGGCAGCGACCGCCCCTACGCGCAGCCCGTCGTCCCCGACCTCGGCGCGGACGCCGCCGTCCACGCCCTTCGCACCACCAACCCCGCCCGCCTGCTGCACGGCCGCACCTGAACCACCGTGCCCCGCGCCCGACGCAGCCCCGAAAGGAGCCACCCATGACGTACGAGTCCCTGCCCGAGCGGACCCTCGACAAGCGCGAACTCCAGGCACTCGTGACGGACCTCGCCGCCCGCCCGGACCTCTGGCGCGTCCACGTGGCCTTTTCCGACCACGAGCGGCACTACGCATCCCTGTACCGCGACACGTACGTCGACGTCTGGCTGCTGTGCTGGACCCGGCAGAACGACACCGGCTGGCACGACCACGACCTCTCCGCCGGCGCCGTCAGCGTCGTGCAGGGCGCGCTCGACGAGTCCACCCCGCGCATCGGCGGCAGCCATCTGCGCGTCACCGTCGACGCCGGCGAATCCTTCTGCTTCGGACCCGAGCACATCCACCGGCTCACCGGTGCCACCGACGACGCCGTCTCGATCCACGCCTACTCCCCGCCGCTGTGGCGGCTGGGCCAGTACGACATCTCCGAGGACGGCCTGATGCGCCGGATCTCCGTCTCGTACGCGGACGAGCTGCGCCCCCTGGACACTCCGGCCGCCTGACGAAGCCGGGCAAGTCAGGTCTGGGGACGGCGAGTTCGGGCTTCCGGAGGACCGTGAAGGGAACCGCCCCCGGAACCGCGAATTGCCGTCTCGCGCATGGCTCACCCAATCGGCCGCGCTCGGAGCGAAATTGGCCGCTGGGGTGTGCAAGGTGGCTGCATGAACACAGCACAGGGGAACAACCCCACTCGCCCCGGCCGCGCCAACAAGATCGCTTTCCGCCTTCCGCGAATATTCGCGGTGAGTGCCGTACTGGGCATCGCCTGCGCGGCCGGGGCGGCCACCGTCACTTCCGCCGCTGCCGCGACGCCCGCCGCGCAGCTCACCGCGAAGACGACCGCTGCCGAGCGGGGGTCCGCCCCGGCCCACAGTGCCAGCCGCGGCCACGTTGGTGGCCATGACGATGACGACGGCGACTGCAATGGCCTGATCGTCCTGATCTGCGTCTGATCACCGGTAGCAGGGACGGCACCACCACAGGGCGCTCGGGAAGAGGAACAGCCCCCTTTTCCCGACCGCCCTGCCGGGCTCAAGTGCCCCTGCGTACCACCAGCGGAGCGCTTAGGGTCGTCGTCATGACCGAAGACTCCCTGCGCTCCGTCACCGTCGAGCGAACCAGCACCGGACACTTCGTCGCGACGAACGCCCGCGGCGGCACGATCAGCTTCGGGAGCGGTTCCGAACCCCAGGGGGAGGCCGCGTTCACCCCCGTCGAGTTGCTGCTCGCCGCGCTGGGAGGCTGTACGGCGGTCGACGTGGACATCGCCACCAGCCGTCACTCCGAGCCGAGCAGGTTCTCCGTCGCGGTGACCGGCAACAAGATCAATGACGAGCTGGGCAACCGGATGACCGATCTCCAGATCACGTTCTCCGTGGCCTTCCCGGACGGTGAGGGCGCGGACCGGGCCCGTGCGATTCTTCCCCGGGCCGTCAGGACCTCCCACGACCGGCTCTGCACGGTCAGCCGCACGGTCGAGACCGGCACGCCCGTCACCGCCACGGTCGAGGACGCCTGATCGCACGCCACGGGCCGTCCTGCGGCAGGTGTGTCGGGACGTGTTCCCGGACCTGTTCCCGGACGGAAGCGGAGAACATCCACGGTTACGGCTCGTTCGGCACGCACCCGAAGAACCTGCGGAAGGCCACCCGTCCGCGTGAACCGGAGTCAAGCACGACGGAACCCTTGCGCGGGTCGGTGTCCGCGAGCTCGATGTGCGGCGCCTTGACCGGCTCGGCGAGCCGGAACAGTGCCACGTCGTCGACGCCGTCGGTCTCCAGGTGCCGGATCTTCGTCACGGCGGCCTTGCCGCGTGCCCGGTCCGCACGGAGCCGACCCGGACCGACATCTTGCCCGGCTGGTCGTCGTAGCGGTGATAGGCGGTGGGTGAGCACCCACCGGCTGCTGAGCGCCGTGCTCAGCCTTTCGGCCGAGGGGGAGCGAGCCGGTCGGGCAGGCTCGGGGACAAAGACGCGAGGCCGGGCGTCCTCCGGCAGGCACTGGGCTGTGCCTCAGGACGCCCACCGCACCGGATCTGCGGGCTGCGCGCGGCGCTCGGCCACGTGGTGGCGGCCGGGCTCGCCCGTCGGGCGCCAGGCCCTGGGAGCGACGGGCCACGTGGGCGGCTCTCGGCGGAGCGGTCGTGCTGCCGCTGCTGGTGCTGATCGCGATGGGCGCCGCGCAGTCGGAGGTCCACGTCGTCGAGAATTCCGGGAGCCGGCTGCCGCACTCGGGCAGCCCCTGCCCGCCACATCCCGCGGACGTCGGCGACTACCCCGACTTCCTGCTCTTCGGCGCCGGCGGGGCGACCGGCGTCGGTGCGCTGCTCCTGACGCACGTCGTGGTCGCCGCGGCCGCGGTGTTCAGCTACCGCAAGGTCATGACCCTGTCGTAGTGACGAACGCCTCCGCGGTGCTCGGCACCGCGCCTCCGGCAGCCCAGCGGCGAGGAAAGGAGTCACCCCCGGTACGCGGGAGACGAACTCGCCGCCGGAGAAGGCCGCCGACCCACGGCATACGGAGGACGGCCGCACGACGGCGGCTGACTCCGGGCAGCGGCGTGCGGGTAGGGACGACCAAGGGCCGCCCCTTACCTCGGACGCCATGGGCAGGGAACATCCTGTCTGATGCGCCCTCACCCTCCTTGCATCCAGGCCCGGGTGCCGAACGAGGCACACGCCCGCGAGGCCACCTGGGCCGCACCCCGCAGGGCCTGCACGAAGGCCTGCGACGTCAGGTGGCCCTGAACTGCGAGGCCCTGAACCGCCAGGTGATGAGCAAGGGCCCCGTGCAGCACGTCCCCCGCGCCGAGCGTGTCCGCCACACGGACCGCCGGTACCTCCACCGTGCCACCGCTGTCGGGGCCGGCCCACTCGATGGGCCGCCCTCCACGGCTGACCGCCGACCAGGCGACCCCGTGCTCCCGCAGGAACCGCAGCGCGTCCGTCGCCGTGCCGGCGCCGGGCGGGCGGAAGTCGGCGGAGCAGACGGCCACGTCGATGAAGGGCAGCAGGTTCTGTGTGCCGTCCTTCCAGCTGCCGCCGTCGAGGACGGTCGGCCGCCCGGCGGCACGCGCGAGCCGGGCAGCGGCCACGGCCAGATCCATGTGGTGGCCGTCGAACTCCGCGATGTCGCAGGCGGCCACCAACGCGTAAAGATCGTCGGGCGGGGTGAGCCGGTGGCTCGTCGCATTGGTCGAGGCCACGGCTCGTTCCCCGCTGGACGCGGTCACCAGAACGGACGACACGGCCGGTGGCTCGGCCGAGTCCGCTGCCAGGTCCGACACGGCCACGCCCAAGCGGTCGAGGTCCGCTGTGATCCCGAGCCCCAGCGGATGGGAGCCGATCGCGGTGAGCAGCCTGGCCGTGCCACCCAGGTGGCTGAAGGCCGCGGCCGCGTTCGCCGCCGGACCGCCTGCCGCGACGACCTGCTCACGAGCCGTCAGCTTCTCGTCGGAAGCCGGAACATGGTCCACGAGCTGGATGACGTCCAGCGTGCACAAGCCGACGAACAGCCCTTCAGGACGTCCCCTCGTCGTCGGCACCACCTACCAGCACCTCCTCCCGCCCGGGTGTGCGGGCAGTGTACGAACCCATCGAAACGGCAACAGGCAGAAACAGCGCTGTCGGCACGCCCATTGGAGTACTCCGACACCGGGGATGGCTTCATTGGGCGGTACATGACGTGCGGTGCGGCCCGCCCCGGGGTCAGATGGGTTGCGTGCCAAGCTGCTTCCGTCCTCAGCACGGCCGCTCGCGCTGGCGTCTCATCGCTGCCCTGACCGGCCTCCTCCTCACCCTGCCCGCAATGCCGCCCGCGTACTCGGCGGCCGGACCCTGGCCCGATCCCGTACGCGGCAGCGCCTATATGGGAATGGGCGTCGGAAAGTACGAGGGAATGGGCGCTCACGCCGATCCCGATCCGGACCCCGATCCTCCGCCCCTGCAGGGCGGCCAGACCGAGGGCGTCGACGTCTCCAGCTACCAGGGCGATGTCGCCTGGTCCGCCCTGTGGAGCAGCGGCGTCCGGTGGTCGTACACGAAGGCCACAGAGGGGACGTCCTACCAGAACCCCTACTTCACCCAGCAGTACGACGGCGCCTATGGCGTCGGCATGGTCCGCGGGGCGTATCACTTCGCCGCACCGGATTCCAGTAGCGGCGCCGCGCAGGCCAACTACTTCGTCGACCACGGCGGGCGCTGGTCCGCCGACGGCCGGACGCTGCCCGGTGCCCTCGACATCGAGTGGAACCCCTACGGTGACGCCTGTTACGGCAAGTCCAAGAGCGGCATGGTCGCCTGGATCCATGACTTCCTGAACCGCTACAAGGCCCGCACCGGTCGCCAGGCCGTCATCTACACGGCCACGAACTGGTGGAACAGCTGCACGGGCGGCTACAAGGGCTTCGGCTCCACCAACCCCCTGTGGGTTGCCCGGTACGCCTCGTCGGTGGGGGAACTGCCGGCGGGCTGGTCGTCGTACACGATGTGGCAGTACACGTCGTCCGGGGCCACCGTGGGCGATCACAACAGGTTCAACGCTTCCGCGGACAAGCTGCGGGAGTTCGCGGCCGGGCGACGGGCCGAGTGACCCGTCCCGTGCCTGCCGGCCGACGACCTGATCGGCCCGCGGGCACGGGCTGACTGCCCGCGCAGACGCGGCCGCGGAGACGTGCGGCCGGCCCTGCGCGGTCCGGGCGTCGGGCAGGAGCGGTCACGGCCTGCCGGTTCGGGAGCGGAGCATGCGGCGGACCGTGTCCGAGCGTTCCAGGAGAGTGTTGCGGACCACGGGCGCTGCCTTGTCCGACGTCCGTTGGGCGGTTTCGATGTAGCCGGAGCCGACGGCGTGCAGTGGGAAGAGGTGGCTCGTGAACACCATCGCCGGGATCATCCCACCCTGGTGCAGGTGGGGGACCGCCTCGAGGTAGCGCTCCGCGTACGGGGCGAGGAGGGCGTCCTGGGCGGGGCGCCAGAAGGCCGCTGCCACCTGGCCGACCGCGGAGACGGGGACCGCGCGGTCGACGGCGAGCTTCTGCCAGACCTCTGCCTTGGCGGCGGCGTCGGGCACGGCGGCTCGTACCGTGAGGGCGCGGATCCAGGCGTCGGGGTCCGGGTCGCGGTCCAGCAGACGGGCGGCCTCGGACGAGACGTCCCCGCCCAGTTCGGCCGCACGGACCAGCGCGCGCCAGTGCAGGTCCACATCGTCGCCCGCCTGCTCGCGCAGCCACGCGAGGTCCTCGGCGGTGGCGGCGGTACGGGCCAGGCCACGCAGAGCGACCTGGCGGCGGCCGGAATCCGCGGCGAGGTCCCGACAGGTCCTGGCCACCGCTGCCGTCAGTTCGGCGCCTTCACCGGGCGGCGCCCAGAGTTCGGCGATGTTCGCGGCGAGCGTCAGATACGGCTCGATCACGGCGTCCGACGTCTCGGCCGCAAGGACCGCGGTGATGCACTGCCCGGCTTCGGCGGCGGTGGCCTCACCGGTGGTCAGCATGTCCCACACGGTGGCGGCGGCCACGCCCCGGGAGATGGCCGTGGGCAGCTGAGCGGCCGTGTGGAAGAGGACGTTTCTGGTCGTGGGGTCCGGGCGGGCCGTGGCGAAGGTCAGGTCGTCGTCGTTGATCAGCAGGACATCCGCGGGAGGGAGGCCGGGGACCGGGGTACGGGGCTGCGTCACCTCGACGCGCACCAGTGCCCTGCGTTCCAGGACCTCTCCCTTCCGGGCGTACGCGCCCACCGCCAGAACCTGCGGGCGTGGCGTGCCGGCGGCCACCAGCGTGACGGTCTCGCCGTCGGCCTCCAGCGAGAAGCGGTCCGTGCCCGCCGTCGCCAGCCAGGCGGTGCGCCAGCCGTCCAGGTCCCGCCCACTCGCCTTGCCGAGAGCGTCGGTCAGGTCCTGCAGCGTGGTGTTGCCCCATGCATGGCGGGCGAAGTAGGCGGCCATGCCGGCCCGGAAGCTCTCTTCGCCGACATACGTCATGAGCTGCTGGAGGACGGAGGCGCCCTTGGGATAGGTGATGTTGTCGAAGATCGACGCGGCCTGGGCCACGTCGTGGATGGGCTGGTGGATCGGGTGGGACACCGGACCCTGGTCGGCCAGGTAGGCCTTCAGCTTGTCGCCCACCAGGTGGCCCGCCCATGCGTCGGTGTACCGGGTGGCGCGCTCGGCGGCCCAGTGGCAGGCGAACTCCGCGAACGCCTCGTTCAGCCAGAGGTCGTCCCACCAGCGCATGGTGACGATGTTGCCGAACCACATGTGCGCCATCTCGTGCAGCAGCACCTTGGCGAACAGTTCCTGCTCGGCGGGCGTCGGCGCGGCCCGCCGCAGGAACATGTCCGACCAGGTCACACAGCCGTAGTTCTCCATCGCCCCGCCGAACTCGGGCACGAACACCTGGTCGTAGCGGCGCTGCGGGAACTGCATCGCGAAGGCCTCGCCGTAGAAGGCGAGGCCCTGGCGGGTGAGGGTGAAGATCTCGTCGGCGTCGCGGTCGAGGACCTCGGCGAGCGAACGGCGCGCGTACAGGCCGAGGTCGTGGCCGTCGGCCTCGCGGCGGATCTCGTGGAAGGGGCCCGCGTTGACGACGGTGTTGTACACGGCCAGGGGCGGGGTGTCGGGGAAGGTCCAGCGACGGGCCGTCCCCAGCTCCTCGACCTGTGCCTCGCCGGAGTTGCCGGTGACGGCCCATGCGGCGGGGGCCGTGACGGTGAAGGCGTGCACGGCCTTGAGATCGGGCTGGTCGAAGCACGCCCAGACGAACCGGGCCTCGTCCGGTTCGAAGCTCATCCAGACGTAGACCTCGCCGTCCGCGGGGTCGACCGCCCTGTGCACGCCCCCGCCCGCGGCTGTGTCCGCCTGGATGCTCTCCACGCGCAGCACGTTGTGCCCGGCCAGGTCGGGCAGGGGGATCCGGCCGTCACCGGCAGGGGTGACAGCGGTTCCGTTCAGAGTGGCGCTGACGACCTCTGCCGCGCAGTCCACGAAGCTCTCCGCGCCCGGCTCGTGGCACGTGAAGGTCACGGTGGACACGCACCGCACCTCGGGCCCGTCCGGCAGCGCCGTGAGGTCGACGTCCACGTCGTACCGCTCGACGGTCAACAGTGCGGCCCGGCGCTCGGCTTCGGTACGGGTCAGGCTTCGGATCCCCATGCATCCTCCTCGGCAGACAGCGGGCGTCAGCGTATGCCGGAGAGCGACGGCGCGCGCAGGGTTTTCCGCCGTGCCGAACGGGCGGCGGATGCCTGGCAGTTGGCGTACCGGCACGGATGCGTGCCGCGGCCATGGAGTCAGTGGCACACGGTCACCACGCACCCGACGGCGAACGACGCGACCGCAGGCTCCGGAAAGCCGGCCGGTTCCCTCTACGCCTGCTCAGGGGAAGTGCCGGGGCGCAGCGCCCGCGGGTTTGCTCAGGCGGGGTACGCGTGCGTCTGAGCCGCCTTCACCGTCGCCCAGACCGTGGCGCCGGGGTACAGGTCGAGTTCCGCGGCGGCGACCGTGGTGAGGTCGGCGGCGAGGGGGAGTTGGCCGGTGAGGGCTGCGCGGATCTGGTCGCCGTGGGTCTCCAGGCCGGCCACCTCGCAGCGCCAGAGGTTGCGGGCGCTGGCGCCGGTGGGGCGCTCCCGGTAGAGGGTGACCGCGCCGGGCGGGAAGGCCACGAAGACCGGCCCGCTGAGGTCCTCCTCGGTCGTGATCCCGGGGCCGCCGTCAAGGCGGACCGTGTGGCCTTCGGCCTCCCCGCGGTAGAGGTTCAGTCCGACGAGGTGGGCGATGTAGTCGGTGCGGGGGTGGCGGGCGATGTGCGCTGGGCTGCCCTCCTGGACGATGTGGCCGTCCTCGATGACGACGAGGTGGTCGGCCAGGACCATCGCGTCCAGTGGATCGTGCGTGACGAGTACGGCGACGGCCTCGAAGTCGGCCAGGTGGTGGCGGAGTTGGGCTCGGATGTCGAGGCGGGTGCGGGCATCGAGGGCGGCGAGCGGTTCGTCGAGGAGCAGCAGGCGCGGGTGGGTGGCCAGGGCGCGGGCGAGTGCGACGCGCTGGGCCTGGCCGCCGGAGAGGCGGCGGGGTTTGGCGGTGGCGTGGTCGGTGAGGCCCATCCGGGCCAGCCACTCGGCGGCCCGGGCACGGGATTCTGCCTTGGTGGCGCCCTGGCAGCGTGGCCCGAAGGCCACGTTGTCCAGAGCGGACAGATGGGGGAAGAGCAGGTAGTCCTGGAACACGACGCCGACGGGGCGGGACTCGGGCGGCGTACGGTCCAACTCCTCGCCGTCCAGCCGCAGATGGCCGCCGGAGAGCGGGACGAGACCGGCGAGGGCGCGCAGGGCGGTGGTCTTGCCGGCGCCGTTGGGGCCCAGCAGGGCGACCACGTCACCGGGTGCCGCGCTCAGTGTCACGTCGAGGCGGAAGGAGCCGCGCTCGACCAGCAGCCGGGTGTCGAGACCCTCGCCGGTGGAGGCGGGAGCATCCACGGTGGCCTTCTCGATGTCGGTCATGAGGCGGTCATCCAGCGGTCACGCAGCCCCGCCAGCACGGCGATCGACACGGCCAGCAGGACCAGGCTGAGGGCGATCGCCGCCTCCGGGTCGTTCTGGAGGGCGAGGTAGACGGCGAGGGGCATGGTCTGGGTGCGGCCGGGGAAGTTGCCGGCGAAGGTGATCGTGGCGCCGAACTCGCCGAGCGCCCGGGCCCAGGCCAGCACTGCGCCCGCGGCGACGCCGGGGGCGATGAGCGGCAGGGTGACCCGGCGGAAGGCGGTGAAGCGGGAGGCGCCGAGCGTGGTGGCCGCCTCCTCGTAGCGGGGGTCGGCGGCGCGCAGGGTGCCCTCGACGCTGATGACCAGGAACGGCATCGCCACGAAGGCTTCGGCGACCACGACCCCCCAGGTGGTGAAGGGCAGCGTGATGCCGAACCAGCTGTCCAGCCACTTCCCGACGACGCCGTTGCGGCCGAGCGCCATCAGCAGCGCCACACCTCCAACAACCGGCGGTAGCACGAGCGGGAGGGTGACGAGGGCCCGTACGACACCACGTCCCGGGAACTCGACCCGGGCCAGCAGCCAGGCCAGCGGCACCCCGAACACCAGACACGCCGCGGTGGCGGCGGTGGCGCAGAGCAGGGACAGCTGGAGGGCCTGCCACACCTCGGTGCTGGTCAGCAGGTGGGGCATGCTTCGCCACGGGGCCCGGATCAGCAGGGCGACGAGCGGCAGGATCAGGAAGGCCAGGCCGATCAGCGCGGGCAGCAGGAGAGGCAGTGGGGCGCCCGCGCGCACGCCCTTGAGGACCCGGCGGCGCCGCGGGCCACCCGCGAGGGTGTCCGCGGCACCGGCCCTGCCCGGGGAGCGAGAGATCACGGCTTGAGGAACCCGGCCGCGGTCAGGACCTGCTGGCCCTCAGCGGACTGCACCAGGGCGATGAACGCCTTCGCCGCGTCCGCGTTCGGGGCGTCCTTGAGCAGGGTGATCGGGTAGTCGTTGATGGCGTCGGCGGACTCGGGGAACTCCACGCCCTGCACCTTGCTGCCCGCCGCCTTCACATCGGTCTTGTAGACGACCGCGGCGTCGGCCTCCTTCAGCACCACCTTGTTGAGGGCGGACTTGACGTCCTGCTCGTAGGAGACCGGGGTGAGCTTCAGCTTGCTGGCGGTCAGGGCCTTCTGGGCGGCGGCGCCGCAGGGCACTGTCTTGTCGCACAGCACGACCTTCAGCGAGGACTTGGTCAGGTCGTTCAGGGACGACACCTTGTCGGGGTTGCCCGGCAGGGTCGCGATCTCCAGCTGGTTGCGCACGAAGGTGGCCGGCGTGCCCACTGCGTCGCCCTTGCCGGTCACGATCTTCATCGTCTTGGGGCTCGCCGCGGCGAACACGTCGGCCGGGGCGCCGCCGGTGATGCTCGCGGCCAGGGTGTCGCTGCCGCCGAAGTTGAAGGTCACCTTCGTACCCGGGTGTGCCTTCTCGAACTCCTTGCCCAGCGTCGTGAAGCTCTCCTTCAGCGAGGCGGCGGCGAAGACGGTCACCGTACCCGACAGCTTCGGCGACGACGAGGCCGACGCGGAGGAGTCCGATTTCGTCGAGGAGTCGTCGGAGGACGAACAGGCGCTCAGGGCCAGCAGCGCGGCGGCGCTCACACCGGTCACCTGCAGTATCCGGCGGGTCCGACGCACGGAACGGGTCATCACGGGTAACTCCCTCTGGTCCTGACGGACTCAGCTACGGTCTTGCGACCTTGTCTTACGGTCTCTCGACGACCACGTTGGTCGACTTGATCACGGCTTCGGCCGGAACACCGGGCTCCAGCTTCAGGTCCTCAGCCGACTCGCGGCTGACCATGGCCACCACCCGGAACGGCCCGGCCTGGATCTCCACCTGCGCGGAGACGTCCCCGAGGATCACATCGGTGACGATGCCGGAGAACCGGTTGCGGGCCGAGGAGCCGGTGGACTCCCGCTCCGCCCGGTGTGTCTCGCGGGCGTAGACCGCAAGAGCCGGCCCGGGGATGATCCGGTGGCCCAGCTCGTCGCGTTCGGCGGTCAACTTCCCTGCGTCGACCAGACGCCGCACGGTGCCGGGGCTCACGCCGAGTAAGGCGGCGGCATCCCCGATCCGGTAGGTGTGCATGCGCCGATGATACTGCCGCAGATGCAAGGCGAAAGTCTGCTGTCACATCGCATGAGCCGGAACTGCGATCTGTCGGCATGGCATGTGCGTTTGTACGGGAGTGCGGTCCGGGTACGGTCATGCGGGAGGTGGTAGCCAGTGAGCCAGACCCTCGCAGCTGCCCGTACGGCCGCCGGACCGGCGGCGGAACTCGTCCTCACCGGCGACCTGGAGCGACCGGCCCGGCTGACGGTGCCCGACCTGCTCGCCTGGCCCCAGCACCGTGCCGAGGTCGCCTTCGAGTGCGCCACCAGCGGCGTCCAGCACCACACCTTCACGGGCCCTCTCCTTCACGACGTCCTCATGGACGCGGGCCCCGTCTTCGATCCCGCCCGCCGCAAGGACCGCCTCCGCTTCCTCATCGCCGTGCACGGCACGGACGGCCACCACGCCCTGCTCTCCTGGGCCGAGATCGACCCCGACTTCGGCCGCGCCCCGGTCCTGCTGGCGGTCACCCTCGACGACACCCCGCTCGACCGCGCCGGCGCCCAGCTCGTGCTGCCCCAGGACCGCTGCGGCGCCCGCTACATCAGCGGCATCGACGCGATACGCGTGGACGGCGGATACACCGCCTGGACCTGACGGCGGCGGCGACCGGAGAAACACGGTGCAGCTCGACCCGGCCGCCCTCATGCTGCGCACGTGCCGTATCCGGGCGGGCCACCCGGTACCCGGGACTCTGCACCGCATCACGGCCCTCGTGGTGATGGGCGAGGCGGCTGCCGCCTACGAGGACTGGCCCGGCCGTACCGCCGAACCGGCGCTGACCACCCCACCTCCATGCGGCCGCCCGCCGCCTTCGTACTCGCGCTCGATGTCCTGCGCCCCAACCGCCGCCGGTGGAGGCGCCGTTGCTCCGACATCGCGACCTCTGACGGCCACTTGCTCTGGTCCGGGACGGTCTTCGTTGGGTACGGCCCCGGTCAAGGGCCGGTCATAGGTGGGAAAGCGGGGTTGAGGCGGGAGTATCCTGTGTGCGGTTTGACGAGACACCTCGTTCGGTGAGGCGTCTTCACGGACACAGGCCACTGATCCCACCCGTCGAGAGACGCTCCGGATCAGGACAGGTCTCCCCGGCCCAAGGGGTGACCCCAAGTGGCTTCTCCCGCGGGGCTCGCGGGGGATCACGCCGTGGAGTGCCAAAGCTCTGACGAGTTGGGGTGGGCCGGAGCCGTGTGCTCTCGGCTGCCCCTTGCCGCATGGCCGCGACATCTGGTGCGCGGCCGGAACCGGGAGGAGGCGAGATGGACAGTAGTCCGGGTCATAGTCGGCCCTTCTCCGTGTTGTCCGCGCCGTCCTTCCGCGGCCCCGGACAGCCCGTCCTCTCCTGATCCGCCCAGAGCACCGGCCTTGTCGGGCCGGGTGTCGGCATGCCCTCGGCGCATCGCCGCCACCGGTCGGGGAGAGGCGCGCTGCCGGTCGCCGCCCGCTGCCCCGCCCTCGCGGGGCAAGGGGGTATTCATCGTGGCTGCCCACACCCTGTTCATGTCCACCTCGGCCCGCCTGCGCGACCGCCGGGTCACTCTGGAACGCCGTGCCACCGCGTCCAAGGCCGTGCGTACGTCACTGGTGTCGCTCGCCGGGCTCGTCGGGGGACCGGTCACCAACCAGTCCGGCGAGGAGGTCGGGCGCGTCGTCGACGTCGTCGCCCGGCTGTACGGACCCGAACCGTACCCGCCCGTCACCGGGCTGATCCTGCGCATCGGCCGACGGCGAAGCTTCCTGCCCGCCGACGCCGTCGGCAAGGTTCTGGCCGGGCATGTACGGCTGCGTACCGCGCGCGTCGACCTTCGAGACTTCGCCCGCCGCCCCGGCGAGGCACTGCTGGCCAAGGACGTCCTCGACCACCAACTGGTCGACGTGGACGGCGTCCAGGTCACACGCGCCGCCGACCTCTACCTGGCGCCCCTGGTCGACCAGGTCGTACTGGTCGGAGTGGACGTCTCACTGCCCACCCTCCTGCGCAGGCTCGGCCCGCGCCGCTGGCAGGCGAGGCCGACCCCGGAACGGGTGCTCGACTGGCAGGCGGTGGCTCCCTTCGCCGAACAGGCCACCGAGGGGCCGCCCGAGGTACGGCTGCGCGCCTCGCGGACCGCGCTGCACCGGCTGCGTCCGGCCGACCTGGCCGACATCCTCGAAGACCTGGGGCGCGCCGAGCGACAGCAGCTGCTGGGCTGGCTGGAGCCGGAGCAGGCCGCCGACGCCCTGGAGGAGATGGAACCGGCCGAACTGGAGAACCTCCTGCGCGAGGCCCGGCCGGAGCACGCGGCCCGGCTGGTGGACGAGATGGAGCCGGACGAGGCCACCGACGCCCTGCGCGACCTCACCGGCGAGGAGCGAGAGGCGCTGCTGACGCGGATGCCGGCCGGTGAAGCGGCCGAGCTGCGGCGGTTGCTGACCCACCGTGAGGGCACGGCGGGCGGCGCGATGACCACCCTTCTGGTGACCGCCCGCCCTGACGAGACCGTTGCCGAGGTGCGGGGGCGGCTGGCCGAACAGGCCGAGCACCGCACCGAGATCGACGCCGTCGCCGTCGTGGACGACGAGGGCCGACTGCTGTGCGACATCGCCCTGTTCGACCTGGCGGTGGCCGAGGACTCGGCCCCGGCGGCCGATCTGGTGGCCTGGCGTGCGCAGTTCGGCCCGCCCGTCTCCGTGCATGCCGACACTCCGCTGGCCGAGGCCGCCGACGACCTGGTCGCCGCCCGCGCCTCCTCGCTTCTCGTGGTCGACGACGGCGACCGCCCGCTCGGCCGGATCCTGGCCGACGACCTTCTCGACGCCCTGCTGCCCGACCGGGGGCGCCTGCACTTCCGGAGGTTCCTCCAGTGACCCGCGACCTCGACACCGCCCCCGCGGCCCCGGAGGCTCCCGCACGCCGCTCCGGCTGGCGGCGCATCACCCTGGTCGCGGCGATCGCCGGTCCCGGCCTGGTCGCCGCGAACGCCGGCAACGACGCCGCCGGCATCGCCACGTACGCCTCGGCGGGCTCGCAATTCGCGTACGGCACCCTGTTCTTCATGGTGCTGGTCACCATCGCCCTGGTGATGGTGCAGGAAATGGCGGTCCGCCTCGGCGCCCACACCGGCAAGGGCCTCGGCGCCCTGATCCGCGAGCAGTTCAGCCTCCGCCTGACCGCCCTGGCCGTCTTCTGCCTCCTGCTCGCCAACACGGGCCTGGTGGTGAGCGAGTTCGCCGGCATCGGCGCCGCCTTCGAACTCCTCGGCGTCCCCAAGTGGACGGTCATCCCGCCCGCCGCGATCCTGCTGTGGGCGCTGGTGCTGTTCGGCTCCTACCACTGGGCCGAACGCATCTTCCTGATCATGTCGCTGGCGTTCTTCGCCTACCCGGTCGCGATGATCCTCGGCCACCCGAACTGGGGCGCCGTAGGCCATCACCTGGTGGTCCCGCACGTCGAGCCGAGCAAGGACTTCATCCTGCTGGCGGTCGCGTTGATCGGTACGACGGTCAGCCCGTACATGCAGTTCTACGCCGCCGCAGGCGTCGTCGACCGGGGCGCCAAGCCCGCCGACTACCCCCTCATCCGTGCCGACGCGATCCTCGGCGCCGTCTTCGCCTGCGTCATCAGCCTGACCATCATCGTCGCCACCGCCTCAGCCATCGGCGGCACCGGTCCGCTCAACTCCGCCGCCCAGGCCGCCGAGGCGCTGAAACCGGTCGCCGGCCAGAACGCGGAACTGCTCTTCGCCCTCGGCCTGATCGGCGCCTCCGCCCTGGCCGGAGCCGTGGTCCCGCTCTCGGCCAGCTACGCCGTGGGGGAGGCGGCCGGTGTGGAACGCTCCGTCTCCCGCAGCTTCCGTGACGCCCCGCTGTTCCTGGGCCTGTTCACGGCCCAGATCGTGCTCGGTGCCACCGTCGCGATGACCCCGGTCGACGTCATCCAGTTGCTCATCGGTACCCAGGTCCTTCAGGGCCTGATCAGCCCCGTCGTCCTGGTGTACCTCCTGGTGCTGACCAACCGCCGTTCCGTCCTCGGCCCTGCCGCCAACGGCCCCCGCTACCGCGTCGCGGCCACCGCCGTGGTCGTCGGAGTCGGCGGCATGTCCACCATCCTGCTGGTCCAGACGGTGCTCGGCTGGTTCGGCCTGGGCTGACGTCCTGACGAGCGCGGGATCACAGGGAACGGTGGCCGCAGGGTCTCGTTCCCCGCGGGACGCGCAGCGCCACTCGTACGCCGACGGTCGGCGGAACCGGTGCCGGTCGGGCGGGTCGGGACGCGTTC
Organism: Streptomyces guryensis; assembly: GCF_021261325.1. Taxonomy (GTDB): domain Bacteria; phylum Actinomycetota; class Actinomycetes; order Streptomycetales; family Streptomycetaceae; genus Streptomyces; species Streptomyces guryensis. Next base: position 398,192 of record NZ_JAJSBI010000005.1, read on the forward strand.
CACGACACGGCGGCCGGTGACGCCCTGTCAGGGGGTGTGCGGCGCCGGGGCAGCGCAGCCGGCCCGAGGCGCACGGCGGCGTACGACTCGGTTCGCCGCCGTCTTCTGGAGGAGCCCGTAGGCAAGGACGGGCAGGAGCAGATGTGGCTTGTCGGGCAGGGCGGTGGTGATGAGCACCGCGCCGGCGCTGCTGTTGTTCATGCCGCAGGCGAGGGTGAGCGAGGAGGCGGCCGGGGCGTCCAGCCGCAGCAGACGGGCGGCGGACCGTCCGAGGGTGAACGACAGCAGGCAGACCAGCGTCGCCACGGCCACTGCGGCGGCCAGCAGCAGCGGGCGCGGGCGGGCCAGGAAGGAACCGAGTGCGCCGCTGGCGTTGACGTAGGTCAGGACGAGGGAGCCGACCAGGGCCACGGGCACGATGACGCCGAGGACCCGGCTCAGCCAGGACGCGGGCAGTACTGGTCGGCACAGGAGGCCGGCGGCGCAGGGCAGGACCACGCCGACGAAGGCGAAACCGCCGTGGGCGGTGTGTCCGGTCGTGGCGAGGGTGTCCGCGTAGCCCTCGTCCAGCAGCGGCAGCAGGGCGCTGATGACCAGCGGAATGGTGAGCGGGCTGAGGAGGGTGGAGGCGAGGACGAGCCCCACCATCGTCGGCTGGTCGCCCTCGCCCTTGCCGGTCCAGACGGTGGCTCCGGCGGCGACGGGCATCGCCACGATCAGGATCATCGCGGTGATCAGTCCGCTTCCGCCGTCGCTGTCGGGGGACTGGTGCAGCAGGAACGCGACGAGGGGGATGACCAGCAGCGGGATCGCCAGGTGCAGGGCGAGTCCGGCCAGGAGGGCCCTGGGGCTGCGCAGCAGACCACCCAGCGCGCGGACGGGGACCTGCAGTCCGGCCGAGAAGAGCACCAGGGAGAGCAGGATCGGGGCCGAGTGGAGCGGAACGTGCAGCACGCCCCCGAGCGGCACGGTGTGGGACCGGCGCAGCCACAGCCCGGGGGACGGGAGGAGCACGGCGGCTGCGTAGGACAGCACCACCGCCCGGCCGAGTCGGCGCCGCAGCCAGGCGGTGGCGCGGTCAGTCGGTGTGTGGGCGGCAGATCGTGCGGTCGTCAAGGCGGCCTTCTTCCGTCGCGGAGGCAGAGGTGGGGGCGGGGGCGGGACGGATGGCCGCTATACGGAGACGGACTGCGCTGGTGTTCATGCTGCTCATACTGGTCGTGTGCGACGGGCGGGGCAGGCGGTGCCGCGCGGCAGTCAGGATGCGTTCAGGTACCCCATGGCAGGCCGGGCACCATGACCTGGGAGACGTCTGAGACAGTTGCGATTCCGGCTGCTGGTGGGCCCACCGTGCGTGCAGTTCCGTACGAGCGCCTGCCGGGCCGGTGCGTACTGGCCGGCCGTGCTGTTCGGCCGACCGGGGACGGCGCCGTCGGGGTTGTCCGAGAATTCCGGACTCGGGTACACCGGCGGTGTTCACTGCGGGTGATTGCTGCCGATGGGTCCCTTACCGCCGCGGTCGTGCATCGGTGGACCGAGGCGGTCTCCTCGCCGGACGTCTCGGAGACGGGTGGCGGCTTGGGCCCGACGGAGCCTTGAGCCACCACCTGTCGCACTTTGAGGAAGGACCTCCCTCAGGCGGTCGCCGGCAGCACGTGATCGCCGACCTTGTCCGTGCTCAGGCACAGAGAGCAGACGACCGCGTCGTGGGTGACGCAGGCGGTGAGGTCGGGGCGCTCGTAGGGCTGGTGGCAGACGTGGCAGTCGAGGGTGACCGCGCTCGGGTTGCCGTCGGTGTCCAGCAGCGGCTCGCTGATGCCGTCGTCGGTGCGGCGCAGGTAGCACCGGCCCTTGGTGACGACGGCCATGAGCGGGGTGAGGACGAGGGCGATGACGGCCGCGGCGACGGGGGAGTACGGCTGGAGGGTGTCGCCGAGGGCGTGGAAGTACATGGCGATGGAGAGACCGGAAGCCGCGACGAAGGCGACGACGCCGACCGGATTGAACGCGTGGAGCATGCCGCGACGGAACTCCGGCTGGAGCGGCGAGAGCTTCAGCAGGTACTTGTTGATGCCGATGTCGGTGGCCACGGTGACGACCCAGGCGATCGCGCAGTTGGAGTAGAAGCCCAGGATGCTGTTGAGGAAGCTGAACATGTCGGCTTCCATCAGGGCGAGCGCGAAACCGAGGTTGACCAGTACGAAGACCAGGCGGCCGGGGTAGTGCCCGGTGACGCGGGTGAAGGAGTTGGTCCAGGCGAGCGACCCGGAGTAGGCGTTGGTCACGTTGATCTTGATCTGGCTGATGACGACCAGGACGACGGCGAGTGGGACCACCATCCAGGACGGCATCATCGCGTCGAAGGCACCACGGAACTGCTGGATCGGCTCGGTTGCGGCGGCCGGTCCGACCCTGGCGAGGATGTACACGGCGAGGAAGACGCCGATGGCCTGCTTCAGCGCGCCCAGCACCACCCAGCCGGGGCCGGCCATGACGACCGCCGTCCACCAAGTGCGCTTGTTGGCCTCGGTCTTGGGCGGCATGAAGCGCAGGTAGTCGATCTGCTCACCGATCTGCGCGATGAGCGAGAGACACACGCCCGCGCCCAGCAGCACGGAGGCTGTGTTGACGCCGCCGTCGCCGTCGGTGCCCGCGTAGGCGAGGAAGCGGTCGACCGTGCCGGGGTCGGCGGCGATCAGGTACACCAGTGGGCCGACCATGAGCAGCAGCCAGATCGGCGTCGTCCACACCTGGAGCTTGCTCAGCGCCTTCATGCCGTAGATCACCAGCGGGATCACCATGAAGGTGGAGACCAAGTAGCCCAGCCACAAAGGCAGTCCGAGCCCGAGCTTCAGCCCCTGGGCCATGATCGAGCCTTCGAGGGCGAAGAAGATGAAGGTGAAGCTGGCGAAGATGACGCTGGTGAGAACCGAGCCGTAGCAGCCGAAGCCGGAGCCGCGCGTGATCAGGTCGAGGTCGATGTTGTAGCGCGCGCCGTAGTACGCCAGCGGGAAGCCGGTGATGAAGATGACGACGGCGGCGACCGCGATCGCTACGAGCGCGTTTCCGGTGCCGTGCGCCAGGCCGATGCCGGCGCCGATGGAGAAGTCGGCCATGTAGGCGATGCCGCCGAGTGCCGTGGTGGCCACGACCATGGGGGTCCAGCGCCGGTAACTGCGAGGCGCGAAGCGGAGGGTGTAGTCCTCCAGCGTCTCCTTCACGGCCTGGTCGGGGGCCTTCGCTGTTTCTGGCGTTGTCTGGTGTGACTCGGTGGTACTCATGCCACGTCTCCCGGTGGGGCTGGGTGCGGGTGCTGCGATGCCGTGGATGGCCCCCCATGGCGCTATCGGCAGAGCGGGCCGGGCGAGCCGTCATGAGTCGTCTCCGGCGGTCTGTATACGACTCTGATCCCACGGCCAGTCAGGCCAGAAAGCGGTTGTTACCGGCAATTCCCGTTGACGTGAACACGACGTTTCCGCAGGTGCGGTGGCCAGAGAGACGGGACGGCGCATGCGTACGCCGGTTGGCCGGTCCGCCCCTGCCGGCGGTGGAAGCCGACGACGCGCGGGCACCCCGACTCCGATTTCGACAACGCCCCGGAGACGGATGCCCGGGTTCCCGGACTGGCCGGCCTCTTCCTGGACCACGGAAGCGACTGACTTCGCGGAACCTGCGCACCGCCAAGTCCATGTTCGAGACCGGAGATTTCCTCACCCGCGACCATCAGCTTCTTCACGTCACGATCGCGACTTGTCCGCCAGGATACGTTCCAGACATCGTCGACCCGTCCGGCTCATGGTCGGGTTGCTTTTGACGTAGTACCAGACCAGCCCCATCGCTTGAACGAAAGCCCACGCCTTGCCTCGCTCCCATTCGAGGTCGCCGCCGGCCAGGCGATCACGGAGCACCTGCCGCGGCCCGGCCTCGAGCAAATGCCACGCACTCACAAGATCCAGCGAAGGGTCGGCCGGCCCGAAGCCGCCGACGTCGAGAATCCCCGTAAGCCGACCGGCGGACACGAGCACATTGCCGGGAATCAGATCGCAATGGGCCATGGCGTCCTCAGCTGCACCTCGCGGCAGATCACGCAAGGTTTCCCAGATACGGCGCAGCCGAGGCACATCCAGGAGCTGCTCACTGTGTCTGAAACAGGTCTCCATCCATGCGTCATGGGACTGCAGGTCGCCCCCTCGGCCTGTGCCGCTGAAGGTGCGGCCATGCGTGTCGATCGCGCGCAGGTCGCCTATGAGATCGGCCAAGTCACAGGCAAACGCGGATGATTCGCCAGGGTCCTCGTCGGCGGCCACGACGCCCGGCAGCCACGTCTGCACCGACCACGGAAGCGGGTAACCTGCCCCAGGTTCACCGAGCGCCACCGGCTCGGGCGTGGGGAAACGCGTGTGACCTGCCAGTTCGCGAGCCGCTTCCGCCTCGGCCTCCAGCCGGCGCCGCGTCGACTCGACGTCTGCGGACTCAAGAGGGAACCGGGCTGTGAACCGATCGCCAATACGGAAGACGGCGTTGACCGTACCCTGCGCCGCGATGCTCCTGACCGGCAGGCTCCGCCAGTCAGGAAACTGCTGCTCTACCAACACGCGCACCGTCTCAAGTGACACCGTCAGTTGGTTGGCGTGCATCTTCATGGTGGAAGCATCCGCAGCACGATCTTCGACTTCAACCCATTTCTGTCGCGCAACTGCCTGCTGCAGGTACGGCACGTGGTGCGGTGCCCCTGACGGCCACAGCTGGTCCTGCCATGGCGGTCACCGAGACCGGACGGACGGCCCCGCAGCGGTGGATCCAGTCGGGAATCCAACCTCGGCCTCAACAGATTCTGTCGGAGTAGGCCCTACTTCGGTGCCTGGAAACCGCCGAGTTCCTCCTCGAGCAGTTCGGCCAGCCGCAGCGGGGTGCGATCCTCGAACATCGGACCGATGAGCTGTACTCCCACCGGCAGACCCTCGGGGGACCGGCCCGTGGGTACGGCAGTGGCGGGCAGACCGGGCATGGTGGCCACACCGGCCCAGACGAGCTGGTCCCAGTACGGGTACTCGACGCCGTCGATGTCGATCCGACGTTCCATCGAATCGGGGTTGTGGTCGTGCGGAAAGGCGGGAGTGGGCGTGATGGGGCACACCACGGCGTCGAATTCGGCGAAGACCTTCCGCCAGCCGTGACGATGGAGCTCGCGACCGCCGTTCGCCTCGATCCACTCGCGGTGGCTGGACACCGTGCCGCGCAGCCGCGCCGCGTCGAGACTCTTGTCGTCCGCGCCCAGTCCGGCGGCGTGACTCCGCAGCTGCTCGTACACTTCGACGGGAAGACGTGCAGCGGCGCTCGAAAAGTGCAACTGCGTGTACAGCATGGCGCCTTCGGTGAGATCGGGCACCAGCGGACTGTGCCGTTCGACGCGGGCGCCGCCCTCGACAAGCACGTCGGCCACCCGGTTCAGGGCCGCCCGCACGGCGGACCCGGTCGCAATGAGCGGATGCTCCTCCAGGATCAGGACCCGGAAGTCGCGGAGCCGCTCATGGCGCGCGGGCGGCAGCGTCACGCGGTGCGCCACACCGAGCGTCAGCGGGTCCGGTCCGGCCATGACGTCGAGCAGGAGCGTGAGGTCGCGCGCACTGCGCGCCATCGGACCGACGACGGCGAGGTCGGGTTCGGCCGGCAGTGGCGGTGCGAGCGGCGGGACCATACCGCGGGGCGCCGCCAGCCCGAGTGTCGGCTTGTGCGCGAAGACACCGCAGAAATGTGCCGGGGTCCGCAACGAGCCCGCGATGTCCGAGCCGATGGACAGCGCGCCGAATCCGGACGCCAGAGCCGCCGCCGATCCGCCGGAGGAGCCACCCGGCGTGCGGCTGTGATCCCACGGGTTGTTGGTGGTGCCGTAGATCTCGTTGAAGCTCTGCACATCCTGCAGCCGCAAGGGCACATTGGTCTTGCCGAGCACGACCGCGCCCGCGGCCTTGAGCCGCGACACCTGTACGGCGTCCTCGGCAGGTATGTAGTTCCGGTGCGGCGGTATGCCCCAGGTCGTGGGCAGCCCGGCGATGTTGTAGGACTCCTTGACCGTCACCGGAATGCCGAGCAGCGGCCGGTCCTCCCCGCGGGCGCGGGCCTGGTCGGCACCGCGTGCGGCGGCCCGTGCACGGTCGAAGTCCGGCACGCAGATCGCGTTGATCGCCTCGTCCTCCCGCTCGATACGGGCGATCGCCTCGTCGGTCAGTTCCACCGAGGTCACTTCTCCGGCACGCAGGGCAGCCGCGAGTATTTCGGCTGTCGCAAGATTCCACTCCATGCGGGGGACCGTACCGGCCTCTGGGAGAGGCCATGAAATGCCGTTGCGCGCAACGAGGTTGATGTTCCGACACCACTCCTCCCACGGCCTCGTCGGCGAGGGGTTGCGCGCAGGCACCGGGCACTGCCATCGACCACCGCCGGCGCCTCCACCGCCGCACCCCGCAGGCGAAAGCACAGGTCCGGGTGTACTCCGGTCCCGGCCGTCTGTCCCCCTGTGGACTCCTCCCTCAGAAAGTCGTGTTGGCCTCGTTGACATCCCATCAGCGCAGGCGTTTCACTCGACACTCGTGGATGGCAACGTTGTCAGGCCGCGCCGCGAGGAGCGACCGGCAGCGTCGCCTGTCGTCGGCGTCGCCCGGTTACCGGAGCGCCGACACCTGATGTGCGAAGCACGAACTGCTGCGGAGGCAACCGATGGTGAGACCCCGACGTTCAGCTGCGCCACGTGACCGAAAGAGAACCCGTCAACGCCTGGCGGCAGTCTGCGTGTTGGGCATGGCAGCCCTGCCGCTCACGGCCCTGGGCAGCGCCAATGCCGCGAGCACCGCGACGCCGACCCTCGTGAAGGATCCCGCGTCCCTGGTCAACCCCTTCATCGGCACGTCCGGTGCCGTGGACACCTTCCCCGGTCCCGACATGCCGGCCGGCATGGTTCAGTGGGGTCCCGACACGACGCCCCACCGTCCCGACGGCGGCGGCTACGAATACAACGACAACAAGATCTCCGGCTTCAGCGTCACCCACGTCTCGGGCCCCGGCTGCCCCGTCGCGGGCGACCTGCCCATCCTGCCGGTGACCGGCGCGCTCTCAGGCAGCCTGGGCGCTTCGTCCGTCGGCTTCAGCCACGACGACGAGCAGGCGGGCATCGGCCGCTACCAGGTCACCGACGCGAACGGCGTCAAGACCGAGTTGACCGACACCACCCGCGCCGGTCTGGGCCGCTTCACCTTCCCGGCGGGCCCGCAGGCGAACTTGCTGTTCAAGCTCAGTGGCGGTGCCACGCAGGTGGACTCGACCCGGGTTCAGGTCGTGAATGATCACGAGATCAGCGGCGCGATCGACAGCGGTCACTTCTGTGGCGCGAGCAACAGGTACACGCTGCACTTCGACGTCAAGTTCGACCAGCCGTTCACCGCGAGCGGTACCTGGGTCGGCAGCACCATCAACCCGGACGCGAGGTCGCTGAAGGCGGGCAAGGTCCGGCAGACCCCGCAGGCGCCCAAGTCGGCGCCGTTGAAGGAGAAGCACTTCACCGTCCCGGTGAGGCCTGCCCCGACGATCCACGGCAGGGGTGACAAGTCCTCCGGCACGCCGTCACCTGCCGCGAGCGCCGGTGCCGCACCCCAGTCGTCCGCCGCGACCCGGACCGCCCAGCCGCCCACGACGGGCGCCAACGGCATGTATCTGACCTTCGACACCTCCTCCAACCCCACGGTGAGCGCGAAGGTCGGCATCTCGTACACCAATGACGCAGGCGCGGCCGCCAACCTCGCCGCCGAGATCCAGACGTGGAACCTCGACACCGTCGAGCGGGCCAACCACCGGGCTTGGAACGCGGTGCTGAACAGGCTTCAGGTCGGCGGTGGCACCTCGGACCAGCAGGTGCAGTTCTACACCGCGCTCTATCACGCACTGCTGCACCCGAACGTCTTCTCCGACGGCGACGGCCAGTACATGGGTATGGACAACCAGGTCCACAGGCTGGCCAAGGGGCAGCGGGCCCAGTACGCCAACTACTCCGGCTGGGACACCTACCGCTCCCAGACCCAGCTGATGGCGATGGTCGAGCCCAAGGTCGCCAGTGACGTCGTCACCTCGATGCTCAACGGCTACGACCAGACGGGCCTGCTGCCCAAGTGGGCCTCGAACAACGGCGAGAGCTACGTGATGGTCGGTGATCCGGCCGCCGGCATCATCGCGGACGCGTACGCCTTCGGCGCGACGAACTTCGACACGACCAAAGCGCTCGCCGCTCTGCAGCACGAGGGCACCGCCCCCAACAACGACCGCCCGGGGGAGGCGGTACGGGACGCGAAGGGCTATCTCCCGCTGGACGAGAACGACTACGGCTGCTGCAATTTCTACGGCCCGGTCTCCACGCAACTGGAGTACGACTCCGCGGACTACGCGCTGGCCGCCCTCGCGAAGTCACTGGGCAGTACGGACGTCTACGAGAAGTTCGCCACCCGAGCCCAGGACTGGATGAACGTCTTCAACCCGCAGACCGGCTACCTGCAGGCCAAGAACAAGGACGGCCAGTTCGCGGGCGGCTTCACCCCCGGCACGTCAAACGGCTTCGTGGAGGGCACCTCCGCCCAGTACACGCCGATGGTCCCCTTCAACCTGCGGCAGCTCATCCAGGCACGCGGCGGCGCCAGGGCGTACTCCTCCTTCCTGGACAGCCTCCTCGACAACATCACCAGCCCCGGCAACACCAACGCCGACCTCAGCAACGAGCCGAGCGTGGAGATCCCCTGGGAGTACGACTACACGGGGCAGCCGTGGAAGACCCAGGCGGCCGTCCGCCAGGCACAGCAGGACCTGTACTTCAACGCTCCCGTCGGCTCCTTCGGCAACGATGACCTCGGCGCCATGAGCTCCTGGTACGTCTGGTCCGAACTCGGCATGTACCCCGAGACCCCCGGCACGGACACTCTGGCGCTCGGCAGCCCGGCCTTCCCGGTCGCCCAGGCGACCCTCCCCGGCGGCAGGACGGTACGGATCAACGCACCGCAGGCCGCCCCGAACGCCCCCTACGTGCAGTCGCTCAACGTCAAGGGCAAGGAATGGGACACCTCCTGGCTGACGTACGGGCAGTTCAAGGGCGCGGGCAGCATCGACTTCACGCTCGGCACCCAGCCCAACACCTCCTGGGCGTCCGGCCCGTCGGCGGCACCGCCGTCGGACACCACGGGCGGCAGCCGGGTGCTGGCCGCGACCGGCCCCTCCAGCGACGGCCTGGTGCTCCAGCCGGGCGCGTCCGGTGACGGCACCCTCGACCTGACCAACCTCGGCAGCAGTGACGTCGCGGTCGACTGGAATGCCACGGCGCCCTCCGGTGTCACTCTGGATGCGTCGTCCGGCTCGCTCACCGTGCCCGCCGCGGGCAGCGCCGAGGCGAGGATCCACGTGACGGCAGGCACGAGCGAGGGAACCTACCCGGTCACCTTCGCGCTGACCGACCACAGCACAGGTGCGGCGCTGAGCGGGGCGACCCTGCGCGTCGCCGTGGCCAAGGCCGGTGCGCTGTGGCCGTACAACACCAACGAGGGCATCTACCCCGACGGCGCCACCTTCTCGGGCGGCTTCGACAACGACGGCTGGGCGTTCTCGCAGAACGCGCTGTCGGCGGCGGGCGCCACGAGCGGCTCGAGAGTCACCGTCGACGGCATCTTGTACACCTGGCCGGCGGTGACGTCCGGTCAGCTGGACAACCTGGAGATGGCCGGCCAGACCATCCCGATGCCGGCGGGCACCTCGGGCGCGTCGCTGGGCCTGCTGGGCGCGGCGACCAACGCGCCGACCGACGGCGTCTCGGGTGCGGTGACCGTCACGTACACCGACGGCACCACCTCGAAGGGGACGGTCGGCTTCTCGGACTGGACACTGAACGGTGGGTCGAGCAAGCCGATCGCGGGGGACGCGACGGCCGTCGCAACGGCCTACCGCAACACCGGCAGCGGAGGCCGGGACAACGTCAAGACCTACGTCTTCGCCACCAAGGTCCCGCTGGATGCATCCAAGCAGGTGGCGTCGATCACGCTGCCGGTGACGGGTTCGACGGGATCCGTCCACCTGTTCGCCTACGGCTTCGGACAGTAAGGCTCGGACAGTAAAGCGCTGGGCGGCACTGATGCTGCCGGGCCGCTTCCCGGGCAACCGCCCGGGAAGCGGCCCGAGGCTAGTCGCACGTCAGTGTGGGCATCGCCCAGTCGCCGTGGTCGCTGCCGTTTCCGTCACCGGCGTCACCGACCCTGAGGTCGATCACTTGGGCGCCGCTGACGTCGACGTCGATCGGCACCGCGGCCTGTTTGCCGTGGATCGTCGGCGTGGTGACCAAGGTCTTGCCGTCGGCGATCACGGAGAACGTGACCGTACCCGCACCTCCTGTCTCGTCGTCGACGCCGACATCCGCCGTCAACCGGGAGCAGTTGCCGGCCAGGTAGAGCTCGACGTCGCTGACCGAGTTGGTCCCCAGGCCCTTGGTATAGCCGATCCCGTTGACAGTGATCGCACGGCCGTCCCCGGCCGCCTGCTCGCCGACACTGCTGTCGCGCTCCACGGGGCCCCAGCCGTTGGTGGACGACAAGAACGTCAGGTCGCTCACCGCGCTCTTCCCGGACGGAGGCGCGGGCGGGATTCCACCGACGATGCGCGCGTCATCGCCTACGGCCTCTCGTCCGTCCTGCCGGTAGTGCACCGTCGCGGTGATCGCAGTGGCGGACGGCAGCGTCCCGGTCGGCGGCTGGACCTTCCAGGCGAAGGTGGCCGATCCGCCGGGTTGTACGCGCTTGACCGAGGTGGGGCTCGTGGCGCTGACGCTCCAGCCGTCGGGCGCGGAGAGCGCGGCCGTCAGCCGGGAGGCCGACGTTCGGTCCTTCGGTACCCGTACCGTGGCCTGTGCGGTGAAGGCCTGGCCCGGCTGAGCGGTGTCGGGCACGTCCAGGGCGACATCCGCTCCCGGACGCTTCGGCATCGCGTACCTGCGGTGGTCGTAGCGGGGGCTGTCGTTCTGCGCGACGCGCAGGGACGAGGCGTAGCTGCCGTAATCGGTGAGCGAGACCTTGCCCAGACCGCCGGTGCTGCCGTCCAGGTTCCACACGGCGATGGCGATGCTGTTGCGGCCGTTCGGCTTGAGGATCCCGTTGGGCACAGGGAAGGTGTGCTGCGGGCCGAGGTAGTTGACGTAGTTGCCGACCTGCCAGCCGTTCACGAAGATCGTGGCACGGTATTTGCGGGACGGGTCGTCGGTGAACGTCAGCCCGAGCGAGGTGTCCTGGCCGTGCGGCAGGTCCAGGGCGGCGTCGGTCCGGTACCAGGAGACCCCGGGCCGGGTGTCGGTCGCCGGCAGGGAGACCTGGTTCCATTTGCCGTCCGGGTAGCCCGGCAGTGACCAGCCGGCGCGCTCGCCGTACAGGCCGCCCGTCGAGAGCGGGCCGCGCACCGTGTCCTGCAGGTCCTCGCCGCCCCGTACGCCCTGCAGCCGCCAGGTGACCGAGGTCAGCGGCGCCCCGACGAGGGAGGCACTGGTCAGGCCGCGTGCCGTCTTGTTGCCGTTGGTGGAGTTGTAGTCCTCCTCGTGCCCCATGTTCACGGTGAGTACGGAGATGACGTTGTCACCCTTGGCCTTCACCGAACCGGCCGGGAAGGTGAAGTCGGCGCTCCCTGTGGTGGAACTGCCCAGGAAGGTGCCGTTGAGCCAGGCGGAGAAGGCCTGCGCGTCTCCGCCGGAGTCCGACACCAGGTGGATGCCGGTCTCCTTGCCGGTGGCGTGGAAGCGGCCGCGGTACCAGGTGTTGCCGGTGTGGAAGCCGTAGTCGTCCGCGTAGAGGACGGGGAGTGAGTTGACGCCGGAGACGCTGTTGGTGGTGGTCTTGTCGGCCACCTGCCAGCTGGTGTCGTCGAAGGCGGGGGCCGCCTCGGGGGACTCCTCGGCGTGCTTCCAGTTCGTCAGGGCCGGCAGGTGTACCGGGGCGGCCACGGGGATCGTCCCGGTGAGGCTGTCGGTGTCGGTGGCCTGGGTCTTGAGTGTCCTGCCGTTCCAGGTGACGTGGCCGGCGGAGGTGAACACCTCGATGTTCTTGTCGTCGGCGTTGTCGCCGGTGAGCGCCACGGTGCGGCCGCCGTCCAGGCTGGTCGCCGTCCGCAGCAGGTGGGTGCCGCGTACGAGTACCGGGCCGGTCGAGGTGTCCTGGCGCCAGAAGGTCTTGGCCGTGGCCTTGTCGCCGACGAGCAGGAGCAGCGGGGGCTTTCCGCCGCCGCTGACGCTGATGCGGATCAGGCCCTTGTGGGTGTAGTTCAGCCGCAGGTCACCGGTGGCCTCGTCCCAGGTGGTCGTGGCCGTGCCGCCGCTGGTGGTGATGGTGGGCTTGGAGGCGTAGCGCAGCACGGTCTCTCCGTCGCTGCCCGGATCGCCGTACAGCACGGCGACCTCCCGGTTCCCGATGGCCGCACTGGTCATGATCTCGGAGGTCGAGTACTGCAACTGCGCCTCACCGAGGCGGTAGTCGGCCGTGATCACGTGCGAGTCGCGTCCGTCGAGGGTGATCGCGGTGCCCGGCTGCTGAGGCACGACGGGGTAGGTCGGCTCCGAGGCGGCGGTCCCGGTCGGCACGTCGATGGCGTCGATGGACACGTAGTTGTCCGTGGATCCCGAGCTGTGGTTCCCGGCGACGACGATCTTCAAGGTGTGTGCGCCAGACGTCAGTCCGGTCTTCTGGAAGACCACCGCCTGGTTCTCGCCGCCGGAGTCGTCGACCGTCGCCACCTTGGTGCCGTCGAGGTAGACGTCGGCGTTGCCGTGGTTGTTGGTCTTCGACCCGATCCAGCGGATCGCGGTGCCGTCGAAGGGGACGGTGAGCGAGTCGCCGGCCTTGTTGGAGAACGACTCGGTGTGCTTGTAGTCGCCTCCGGTGTAGCTCTGGTCGGCCACGTGCGACCACGAACCGGTGTACTGCAGCGCGGAGTCGGGGTCGTCCCAGGTGTAGGTCGTGTCCGCGGACGGCTGGGCGTTGAAGTCCAGCGAGATGTGGGTCTTGTCGACCGCCGTGGACGTGGAGTTGCCGTGCCGCAGGACGTGGAACTGCGTCCTGGTGTCCGGGTTCATCCGGGCGGTGTCGACGACCGCGGAGTCGTCCGGCGGTGTGGCCCTGATCGACTCGGTCTTGGTCAGCGGGGCGACCGACTGCGTGAAGTACCCGATGAGCTTGTCCTCGTCGTACTTCGGATCGAGCTGGCGGGTCTCGCGGATCGCGGCTCCGTAGTCGTACGACGTGTAGTTCTGGGGCATGCCCAGCCAGCCCCAGTTGGTGCCGCCGTAGGTCATGTAGAAGCTCTGCGCGGTCGCACCGACGGCTATGTTCTGCTTGTAGAACACGTTGGCGAACTGGTCGTTGATCAGCTGGGCACACTTGTCGTAGCCCGGGCCGCCCCAGGGGTCGAAGGCGCCGCCCTGGAACTCCGGCGAATACAGCGGCTTGCCGTCCGGGTGGTCGTAGCTGATGTCGGGGACGCCGTTCCACCTGGACGGGTTCGAGCAGTTGAAGCCCTGCGGGTACGAGTCCGGGCCGTCGACGTCCAGGGCGCCGGTGCCGGCGTTGAAGGTGCCGTTGTTGTTGCCGGTCAGCGGGACGGTGATGCCGTCGGCGCGGGCCTTGTCCTCCAGGTGCTTCATATAGGAGCGGCCGGCGGCCGAGCCGTTGTAGTACTCGTTCTCGACCTGGTAGGCGATGACCGAGCCGGTGCCGTTGGTCAGTTGGTGACGGGCGATGATGCGGTCGATCTGCGTCAGCCACTCGTCGGCGTACTTCAGGAACTTCGGGTCGTCACTGCGGTTGTTCCCGGCCTTGGTGGTCAGCCAGCCGGGCAGACCACCGCTGTCGACCTCCGCGTTGATGTACGGCGCCGGCCGGGCGATGACGTAGAGCCCGGCCTCCTGGGCCATGTCGAGCAGCTTGTCGACGTCACGTACGCCACTGAAGTCGTACACACCCGGTTTCGGCGAGTGGTAGCCCCAGTCGAAGTACAGCGAGGTGGAGTTGAATCCGGCGGCCTTCATCTTCTGGAAGATGTCGCGCCACAGGTCCGGACTCGGGAGCCGGAAGTAGTGGAACTCGCCGGACCAGAGGTAGGTGCGCTTGCCGTCGACGAGGAACGAATAGCCGTCGAGCTTCACCGTGTGCGTCGGCGGACTTGCGGCAGACGCGGCGGGGGCCTGCCCGCCACTGTCCTGCGCCGCAGCGGGCGCGGTCATGCCCGCGGCCAGGGCGATGGTCGCGGCTGTCGCAAGGACCGCCCTCCACCACCGACCGCGGCCGGGTCTCGCAGCCTCTGAACCGAACCGATCACTTAGCACTGCGGCCTCCATACCGCCTGAGTAATCAGCATCAAACAGACTCAGGCAAAGTCGAACAGTAAGGCCACGCAAGACGCAACACAATGGGGCGGGAGTACACGGTTGCGGTAGCAGTGCCGACGGGAAATCCGTAGCCGTGCCCGCTGCTGACGGCTCGTCAGGGGAGGGGGTCATGGAACGGTCGGGACGGGCGCGAAGGGCACGTCACCCGTGCTGACCGCAAGGCTGACGGCCCATGAACTCACGGAGAAGCAGGAGTTGACGCATGCCCGGGAGAGAGGCGGGCGCAGGGGCCGGTCGTCACGCCTCCTGGTAGAGGTTGACGATGTTGCCGTCCGGATCGCGCAGCCACACCGAGCGGCGTCCCCACGGTTGGGTCGTCGGCGGCTTGAGGACCTCGACGCCCTGAGCCAGCAGTCGTTCGTGGCGTGCATCCACGTCGGCGACCTGGAACTCCAGAGTGAAGCCCCCGTTCCCATCGCCGGCCATCGATCCGGGCACCATCGACTCCATGCCCTGTGCGGAGAAGAACGACAGGACGGCGCCGGAGACCGTCACGCGAGCGAAGGGGCCGCTCCCCTCGACATCCGCGTCGAGTACCGCGGCGTAGAAGGCGGCGAGGGCCGGCACATCGTCGGTGATGAGCGCGGTGCCGGTGAACTGTGGCTGCATCCGGGCATCGTAGGCCGACGTCGGGTTGCTGACGTCGTGCGTGTCGCAGCCGCCGTCGACGCGACCACGGTTCCCGGGAACGGCGGCTGCCGGGGCCCCGGCCTGCGTGAAACACCGTTGTCAGTGCCTCCCCATAGAGTGAAAACATCATTCGGGGCAGCTCGGAGGGGGAGCAGAAGCATGTCCGCAAAAAGGATCCAGCACAAGGTGAACCACGTCGCGCTGGTGGTGGACTGTTCGGGTTCCATGCGTCCGCACGAGAGTCAACTCATCCGCGTCGTGGACGAGTTCGTGGCGGGGCTGAAAGCCGAATCGGACAGCCTCGGCCACGAGACCCGGATCAGCCTCTACTCCTTCGACCACCAGGTGGAGAACCTGGTGTGGGACATGGACGTGAAGCATCTGCCGTCCATGCGGGGCCTGTACCAGGTCAACAATGGCGCTACGGCCCTCATTGAGGCTTCGCTCAAATCCCTGGACGACCTGGGTCATATCTGGGAGGAATACGGCGAACACAGCTTCCTCCAGATCGTGGTGACGGACGGCGAGGAGAACGCCTCCGGGGGCGACAGGCGCCACGATGGCGACATGACCATCCTTGGCCCCTGGCTCGACAAAATCACGGCCAAGATGGGCGGGCTCCCGGGCCACTGGACGTCCGCGATCCTCGTTCCGAACTCCCTGGCCAAGCGGACCGCCCAGAACTACGGTTTCCCGGCGGGGAACATCGCCATCTGGGACGCGGATTCCCAGAAGGGAGTCGAGGAGGCGATCGGCACCGTGCGCGCTGCCGCCACCAGCTTCCTCCGCGGGCGAGAGCAAGGGGTGCGCGGCACGAAGAACCTGTTCGCCGTGGGTCAGGACATATCACTTGACGAGATTCGGGCGAACCTCGAACCGATTCCGGCGAACAAATACCGGCTCCTGAAGGTCGACCAAGAAGTCGAGATCCGTCCCTTCGTCAACTCGCATCCAGGCGTGACATACGAACGCGGTTCGTGTTACTACCAGCTGGGCGCCCGGGCTCAAGTCCAGCTGAACAAGGAAGTCATCGTGGTCGAGAAGGACACCGACCGCGCCTATACGGGCGACGCTGCGCGCAGCCTGTTGTTCGGCACGGATATCCAGGGAACCGTCTCCGTGAAGGCGGGGAACAACCCCAAGCTGGAGGTATACGTACAGAGCCGATCGGTGAACAGGAAGCTCAAGCCGAAGACACGTCTGCTCATCATGCTCTGAAGCCACGCGGGTAAGAAGGCTGGGTCCGAGGGCGAGTTCGCCTTCGGACCCAGATTCTTGGACGGAGTGCGGCTGACACCGATGCCGGTAGTGCTTTGGGGAATGGGCAGAGACGACACCCTCATACATGAGCTCAGTGAAATGACCGGCATGAGGCAGTGGCCTCATCGACGGTCGCCGGTGCAACCTGCCGTGGGTGCGTTGCGGCATCAGCGCCGGATGTTCGGATGATTGCGGTGTGTTTGACGGAATTAGTGACTACTGGCTGTAAAAATTCCCGTGTCGAGTGTGCGAGTTAAGAAGAGGAGGAGTTATGTCTGTGATCATGACTTTGGCGGTCGCCGGCGATCCAAAGGGGGCGGAGCAGTACGCCTCGGCCAACGCGGAGAAAATGCGGGCTGTCCTCGAAGTGGCGAAGCGGCATGGCCTCATTGCGCATCGCTTCTACGGCTCCGATGACGGCGGCAGCTTGATGGTGCTCGACGAGTGGCCCGACCGGCAGAGCTTCGAGTCGTTTTTCCAGAAGCAGGGGGCCGAGATCAGGCCGATGTTCGAAGCCGCAGGGGTATCAGCGCAAATCGAGCCGACGTTCTGGCGGGAGCTCACGACACACGACGCCTACGGTTGGGGCGTCTGATCTCGACAGCACCACGCAGGGGAGGCTCGTCGACAGCACCTGTACGCGATCGTCGACGGCGAGGCAATACCTGAGGAAGGCGAGCTTGAAGCCGTCTCATGCCTCGATGAGTTCGCCCCGCTCGGTCTCCGGCCCCATCCAGGTCGGCAATGGGCCGAGTGGGGGAAGCACAGGGACTCTGACCGAGAGCGGGCTCTGCGGTCACATCAAACCGAAGAAGAACCGGTTCGGCCGGGCCCGTCCCGGAGCATGCAGGGGCAGCCGGACCGCGGCTCCGGACGCCTGGCGCCGTATCCCAGCAGTCATGAGTTCCCGCCGGGTGCGGTCGTGGCCGGCTGACGGCGAGAGCCCTGCCCGCCACGGCTCCGGCACCCTGCGCTACCTCGACCCCGGCGCCGAACCCGTCGGGGCCGGATTGACGCCATGGCTGGTGGGCGCTGTTCGGGGTCAGAGAGTTCGGGCCGCAGCGGCGTCGCGGAGGAGTTGGGCGAAGGTCTGGGCGGCGGGGGTGGGCGAGTGGTCGGCCATGCGCACCAGGAGGATGCGGCGGATGGGGGCCGGCCGCTGGAGGGGAAGGACGCTGACGCCGGGTCGGATGCCCTCCAGGGCCAGGGTGGGGGCGAGGGCTACGCCGATGCCGGCGGCGACCATGGCCTGGGCTTCCTGGTAGTCGTGGGCCTCGTAGGCGATGTGGGGCTCGAAGCCGACGGCGCGGCAGCCGCGGACGAGGGCTTCGGCCACCGGGTGATGGTCGGCGCGGGTGATCCAGGGGTCGTCTGCGAAGTCGGCGAGCGAGGCTGCGTCGCGGCCGGCGAGCGGATGCTGGTCGCTGACGAGGAGGGCCGGCGGGTCGTCGAGGAGCGGGGTGACGACGATGTCCTCCCGGTCGATTCGGCTCCAGTCGTAGTCCCACATCAGCGACATTTCGATCTCCCGGTTCTCCAGCATCGTCCAGAGCCCGGCGATGCGGGCGCTTCGGACGGTCAGCCGCACGTCGGGATGGGCGTCCCGGAAGGCGATCACGGCCTGCGGGAGGAGCGAGGCTCCCACGGTGGGGAAGGTGCCGATGCGCAGTGTGCCCGCGCGCAGGCCGGCGTGGTCGGCGAGTTCGTTCTCCGCGGCCCGCAGTTCCCTTTCGATGCGGTGCCCTCGTTCGGCCAGTGCCCGTCCGGCGTCGGTGAGGGTGACTCCGCGGGCGTGCCGTTCCAGCAGTGGCTGTCCCGCCTCCGATTCCAGACGGCTGATCTGCTGCGACACCGCTGACGGGGTGTAGTTGAGGGCGCGGGCTGTCGCGGTCACCGAGCCGCGCCGGGCGACCTCCGTGAACAGCAGGATGCGCCGGACGTCGAGCATGTCGTCACCTTCAGCGTTCACTTCAGCTTAATGGCCATGCAGATTTCCGAGATTGTACTTCACGCTGCCGTAACCCACCGTGGAGGACACCACGCACGGCGAGGCCGTCGGTGGACTTCCCTTTCCACGTCTGTGAGGAGTCGGTTGTGCTGTGTCTGCAGGGCGAGATGATCCGCGGAGGAACCAGCAAGTGCTGGATCTTCGCCCACCGCGATGTGGCCGCCACGGGCGTGGACGTCGATGCCCTGCTGCTCGCCGCCTTCAACGCCGCCGACCCCCGCCAGATCGACGGCGTCGGCGGCGCTTCCTCCACCACCTCCAAGGCCGCCGTCGTACAGGCGTCAGCCCGACCCGGCGTGGACGTCGAGTACGCCTTCGCACAGATCGGCATCGGCGACGAGCGCGTGGAATGGGCCAGCAACTGCGGCAATTGCGCAACCGCCGTGGCCCTGTACGCCGTCCACCACCATCTCGTGCCGATCGCGCCGGACACCACCACCGTCCGCATGCTCAACGTCAACACCGGGGCCCGTCTCACAGGCACGATCCCCACCCCCGCCGGCGTGGCCCCGGACGAGGGCGCGGCCGTGGTGGCGGGTACCTCGGCACGCGGCGTACCGGTCCTGCTCGGGTTCCTCGACCCGGCGGGCTCGACGACCGGACGCTCTCTGCCGACCGGCCGGACACTGGACGAACTGACAGGACCGGCCGGCCCCGTCGAGGCATCCCTGGTGGACGCCGGTGCGCCGGCCGCGCTGTTCGAGGCCAAGGCGGTCGGCCTCGACGGCACCGAATCCCTCACCGCGTTCGCCACCGCAGTGCCCGCACTGACACTGCTGCGCCGCCAGGCAGCGCTGGCCATGGGCCTGGCCCGTGAGGGCGACCCGGTCAGCCATGCGGTGCCGAAGGTGGGCATCGTCGCCCGACCCGCCGCATATCGCACCACACAGGGAATACCCGTCAACCAGGACGAGTACGACCTGGCCGTGCGCATGGTCTCCATGCACGCGCCACACCCGGCGATCGGCCTGACCTCCGCCGTCGCCCTGGCCACGGCAGCCGCCACCCCCGGCACCCTCGCACACCGCGTCGCCCGGCAGACCGCCGACGGCACGCTGCGCCTGGGCACTCCCGCCGGCGTGGTCACCACCCGAGCCGTCCCCGCACCGGACGGCGCGTCCCCCACGGTGCTGCTGCACCGCGCCGCCCGGCGTATCGCCCGAGCCGAACTCCTCGTTCCCGTCCTGGAAGGACGCCCCGCATGAGCCGCAACGACGCCGCCCCGGGTACCGTCACCGCACCACCTGGCCGCACCCGCCGCATGCTGTCCCACCTCTACATCCAGTGCCTGACAGCCGTCTTCCTCGGCGCCGCCGTGGGCTGGCTGTGGCCGTCCGTCGGTGCTGACCTCAAGCCGCTCGGCGACGGCTTCATCGCGCTGGTGAAGATGTTCATCGCGCCGATCATCTTCTGTACGGTCGTCCACGGCATCGCCTCAATGGGCAACGCCCGCGCGGTCGGCCGCGTGAGCCTGAAGGCCCTGGTCTACTTCGAGGTGCTGACCACCGTGGCCATGGTGATCGGCCTGGTCGTCGTCAACGTCGTCAAGCCGGGCAGCGGTCTGCACGTCGATGTCTCGACCCTGTCCGCCAAGGGCCTGCCACCCGAGGCGACCACGGCCCACGAGGGCTTCGCCGAGTTCGTCCTCGCCATCGTCCCGGCCACCCTGGTCAGCGCGCTGACCGGCAACGAGATCCTGCCGGTGCTGCTGGTGTCGGTGCTGTTCGGCTTCGGCCTGCACGCCGCCGGAGAGGCGGGCCTGGGCATCGCCCGGGGCATCGAGAAGTTCTCCACGGTTCTGTTCACGCTCATCCGCTGGATCATGCGGCTGGCCCCCATCGGCGCGTTCGGCTCCATGGCCTTCACCATCGGGAACTACGGACTGGGCACCCTGCGCCATCTGGCCCTGCTCGTCGGTTCGTTCTGGCTGACCGCCCTCTTCTTCGTCCTGGTCGTCCTCGGGACCGTGATGCGCCTCAACGGACTGCGGCTGCTGCCCTTCCTGCACTACATCAAGGAAGAGCTGCTGATCGTCCTGGGCACCTCCTCCACCGAGCCCGTTCTGCCGCGCATGATGGCCAAGCTCCAGCATGTGGGCGCCTCGAAACCGGTCGTCGGCATCACGCTGCCCGCCGGGTACTCCTTCAATCTCGACGGCACCGCCATCTACCTGACCATGGGCTCGGTCTTCCTCGCCCAGGCCCTCGGCATCGACCTCAGCCTCACCCAGCAGCTGACCATGCTCGCCGTCATGCTGCTCACCTCGAAGGGCGCCGCAGGCGTCACGGGCTCCGGCTTCATCGCCCTGGCGGCCACACTCAGCGCCGTCCCGCACGTCCCCGTCGCCGCCCTGGCTCTGATCTTCGGCATCGACCGGTTCATGTCCGAAGCCCGCGCCCTGACCAGCCTGGTCGGCAACGGCGTCGCCACCCTGGCCGTCGCCCGCTGGGAGGGCGAGCTCGACCAGGACCGCGCCAAGGCCGTCCTGCGCGGCGAGATCCCGTATGCCCCTGTCCCCGCTCCTGCCGCGGTGACGGCCGAGCCCGGTACGAAGGAGACGCCCGCCCCGACCCGCGACCCCGTCCCAGCCGCAAGCTGACGTCGCGTGAGAGGGCCGGCCCGGACAGAAGTCCCGGGCCGGCCCTCCTCAAGGGCGCCCGGTCCTGCGTGGCACCAGTGACACGCGACCTTGGAGGTGCCCCAGGGCTGGGGCACTCGGCTTCGCCCGGGAGGGCACTTACGCCCACGGGAGTACGCGCGATGACGACTCTCGGTGGATGATCCCGGTTCTGGACAGGGAGATGCTGTGGGGCAGGGCGATGGGCGTTTGCCTGCTCTGCGTGTCCGCATCGCCTGTGACCGTGTCGGCCGTCGGGGCTGCCGGCCTGAAACAGAATGGGAACTCGCGTGGATGCCGACTCTCTGGCCGGACGGACCGAACTCCCGCGGTCGGATTCCGACGCGGCGCAGCGCACGCCCGCGCAGCGCACGCCCGCGCAGCGCCGTTCGCGGCTCAGGCGGTGGTCGAGACGCGTGGCGCTCGCCTGCGCCGTTCTGCTCGCAGTCGTCACCACGGCCTCTTTGGCCTACAACGCCTTCACTGCGGGACGTGCCGCGCCTCCGAGAGGGCTGCGATACGTTCAGGCGGCCGACGTCCGTACCCGCTACCAGACGTGGGGCACGACCGGTTCGCCTGTCGTCCTCGTCCACGGGGCCTTCGAGCAGGTCGACACCTGGTCGCGATTGGCACCGCTCCTCGCCCGCGATCACCGGGTCTACGCACTGGACCTGACCGGAGACGGCTACAGCGAACGCCGCGGCCCGTACACCGTCAACCACTTCACTCGGCAGCTGCTCGGCTTCCTCAGCGCCATGCACCTCGGTGGGCCGGGGGAGCACCCCCTGCTGGTGGGCCACTCCAGCGGAGCCGCAGTCGTCGCGGAGGCGGCACTGCGCGCACCGGGGCGGATCGGGAGCGTGATGCTGCTCGACGGTGATGCGCTGGACACCGGTGCCGGTCCACCGCCAGCCCTCAAATACGTGCTGATCGATCCCTACCGCACCAGCCTCTTGCGCCTTGGTCTGAGCGCCGATTGGCTGATCCGCTCCTTCTACGACGCCCAGTGCGGGCCGGCCTGCCCGCCTCTCAACGCCGTCGGACTGGAACAGTGGCGTCGGCCGCTGCGGGTCCGGGGCGCCGAAGCCGCACTGTGGAGCATGCTCCGCGAGGGCGTGCCCGGCCTCCCCGCCGGCCAGGTGGCGCGACTCGCGGCCGTCGGCATCCCCAAGTCGGTCGTGTTCGGTGCCGAGGACGACGTATTCAGCAGGCAGAGCCCGCAGCAGACCGCCCGGCGCATCGGTGCACCGCACCCCACCCTCATTCCCGGAGCCCGCCACCTGACCATGATCTCCAGTCCCCGTGAGGTCGCGGCAGCCGTGGAAGCCCTGGCCGGCGCGCACCCCGCTGTGCCACGGCGAAGTGCCGGTACGGAGCAAGGCGGAAGTCCCCAGTGACACGCGGTGCTTGGGCACCACACCACCTCCGTGGTCATCCGCTCTCGGTCGCCTGGGGTGACTCCCGGGAAGGTGTGGAGACGGGGCGCCGCCTGGTGGTCCGCAACGGCTGTCACCGGCCCGGTGGGGCATCGGCGCGGTCGGCGTGGTCGATGCTTCGAACGCGGTCGGCACGTCAGCGGTAGCGACGTGAGTGCCCTCGCGGTCCATGCCATCGGCACCAGGCTCCTGAACCCGCCGCCGCTGCACGTTGCGCATGTCGAGGAGATGGTCGCGGTGCTGTCCGGCCGGGCCATGAGGAGTCCATGAGGTCGTCAGTCGGCCTCCGGTCCTCCGATCAGTACATCGAGCGCCGTGCCACAGAAAGGCTTCGCGGGCCGTCACCCTGGCCCGGTGCTGTTCAAGCTGACCGGATCCAGGGGCGCGGGCAGGACCACGCTCGCCTCCGCCGTCACCGCCCGGCTGGACACGGTGGCGGTGCACGACTTCGACGAAGTCGGCGTCCCGACCCGCCGATCCCTCCCCACTGACGCAATCGCATGACCGAGGTGGGAGTGCGACGCGCACTGGAGTACCACCATCGCGGCATGGACCTGCTGCCGACCGGGACCTCGCGCCTGGGCGAAGTACTGGCCGTCCCTCGGCCCCGTCGCCGAACGGGATCTCAGTCTGGGCGAAGACCGCGCGCCGCGGTGAGTGGTGTCGCCTCGTAGGCTGCGGTCATGAACGAGATCAAGACTCCGACGCCTCGTGATGCTTTCGAGCTGCTGTTGGCCGGTAACCTGCGTTTCGTCGCCGGTGCTCCCGAGCACCCGAACCAGGACGCCACCCGCCGAGCCGAGATTGCTCCGTCCCAGCAGCCCTTCGCCGTGCTGTTCGGGTGTTCCGACTCCCGGCTTGCCGCTGAAATCATCTTCGACCGCGGCCTGGGCGACCTGTTCGTGGTGCGGACCGCGGGCCACGTCGTGGGTGCGGAGGTGCTGGGCAGCATCGAATACGGGGTGGACCTCCTGGACTGCCCGCTGGTGGTGGTGCTTGGTCACGACTCGTGCGGCGCGGTGGGCGCGGCGTGCGCCGCGCTGGAGGACGGCATGACACCGGCCGGGTACGTCCGTGACGTCGTCGAGCGGGTGACCTCCAGCGTGCTGGCGGCGCGGGCCGCCGGAAGGGTGGAGCCGGAGGAGATCCTCGCGGAGCACATAAGGCACACCGTCGATCTGCTGCTGGACCGTTCCCGGGTGCTGGCTGAGAAGGTCGCCGCCGGCCAGGCCGCCGTGGTGGGCCTGTGCTACCGGCTGGCTGACGGCAGCGCGCAGCTCGTCGCGGCCCGCGGATTGGATGTTGCGGTCCCCGCCGCGTCCTGAGCCCCTGCAAGCTCCAATGATCACTGTCGGGCCTGGTCAGGACCGTTCACTCAGGGCGGGGCGCGACCAGGCCCGATCGGCGTCGACGCCGGTGCTGGGCACGGGCGTCGACGCCGGTGCTGGTCACGCCGTGGTCCGGGGCCCTGCGGCGCGGCGGAGCCGGTTGGCGATCGCCAGGCCCAGCCCCTCCTCCACCGGCAAGGACGCGACGATGAGGTCGCATCCCCGCTGGTCGAGTTCGCGTAGGAACCCGTACAGGCCGCGTGCGTAGGCGACCATCGAGCCGGGGACCGGCGCCACGGCGTGTGCCTTCACCGGAGTGTCGGTGAAGGAGGGGGGAAGGAGGACGCCCACGCGGTGCCCCAGCTCCTGCGCGAGTTCCGCCTCCGCGACGACCTTCTCGGGCTCCACGAGGACGACCCGGGCCCGCGGCGCGTAGTGGGACGGATGCTGGCCCGGCACCCGGACGACGCTCGTCGACTGCACCGCCGGCGGGCGCCCCAGCACCGCTTCGAGGTCCTCTCGGGTCACCCCGCCGGGCCGCAGGATACTCGGCGTCTCGCCGGTGACGTCCACGATGGTCGACTCGACGCCGACCTCGCAGGGGCCGCCGTCCAGCACGAAGTCGACGGCATCACCGAGCTCCATATGGACGTCGTGCGCAGTGGTGGGGCTGACCTGGCCGAAGCGGTTCGCGGACGGGGCCGTGACACCGCCGCCGAAGGCCGACAGCAGTGCGAGTGCGACGGGGTGGTCGGGCACGCGCACGGCCACCGTTTCCAGGCCACCGGTCGCTTCAAGGGGCACTCTGGGACCGCGCCGCAGGACCAGCGTGAGGGGCCCCGGCCAGAAGTGTTCGGCCAGCAGGCGCCCCGTCTCGGGCACGTCCTGGACCCAGTCGGCCAGGTGCTCCGCGCTGCCGAGGTGGACGATCAGCGGGTGAGAGGGCGGGCGCCCCTTGGCCTGGAAGATGCGCGCGACGGCGGCGGAGTCCTCGGCGTTGGCGCCCAGACCGTAGACGGTCTCGGTCGGGAAGGCCACGAGCCCTCCGGCGCGCAGCACACCGGCCGCCTTCTCGATGTCACGGGGTTTGGCCGTCACCGCGGCAATCCTTTCATTGTTCGGATCTCCCACACCGCACGGTCGCCTCGGCGTACGACGATGTCCTCGGCTGACGGCATCGCATGAGCCGGTGCGCACCAAGGCCGTCACGGCGGTACTGGGGAAGACCACCAGGACGGCCCGGTTCCAACGTAGAACCGACGAGGCCCTACGCGGCCATCGGGGCTGCGCCGGGCGTCGCGAGACAGGAGCAGACCGGGAACCGTGCAACGTATCCAACGACTCGGCATCGTCAACGTTCCGAGCAACCGGATCTCCGACTCTTCTGGTGCCGCACCCGAGAACTGCGCCCGGCATACCGACCGGCCCAACTCCTGTCGTTCTGGTGTGGGTTGCTGCTGGGTTGCTGCCGCGCGGCTGTGGGTAATGCGGTGGCGTCGTGAAGGGCGGGCATCGTAGGTTGTGCACTCGTGACTGAGGACCCGAAGACGCGCCCGGATCCCTACGGCCTCGGCCGGGTGTTCAACGAGGTGGCGGAGCTCTACGACCGGGTCCGGCCGGGGTATCCGGACGAATTGTTCGCAGACCTGGTCGCCATCACCGGCATGGGCGAAAGGTCGTCGGTGCTGGAGGTGGGCTGCGGCAGTGGTCAGGCCACGCCATCGCTGGCAGCGCTGGGATGCTCGGTGACCGCCGTCGAGGCGGGCGCGGACATGGCAGCACTCGCTCGACGCCGGGTCGCCTCTTTTCCCAATGTCGAGGTCGAGACATCGCGGTTTGAGGAGTGGGACGACCGTGGCCGACGCTTCGACGCCCTGGTCGCTGCGTCGTCGTGGCACTGGGTCGACCCATCGGTTGGCTGGCGGCGGGCGCACGAGGTGGTCTCGCCCGGAGGCTGGATGGCGCTGCTGGGCCACGTGGTGGTCCGCCGGCCGGGAGAGCCCGAGGTGTATGCCGAGAGCGCCGATCTGCACGAGCGGTTCTCTCCGGGGAACCCCGGCTGGGGCCATCCGCCGCTGGAGGACGAGGTGCGCACCACCGACGAAGGGTGGGGGCTGGTCGAGGATCCCGGAGGACTGTTCGGCCCGACGATGGTGCGCTGGTACCCAACCGTTCAGTGGTTCACCGGGGACGGATTCGCGGACCTCCTTCGCTCGACGTCGCTGTATCGCAGGCTCGACCGGGAGGTCCGTGAGCCCCTGCTGGACGCTGTCGCCGAGCGCATCCGCACTCGGATGGGGGATCGGGCACCACGCCGTTATCTGAGCGTCCTGCGGGTGGGACGGCGCGTCGGGTGAGCCAAGGGACCGATGTCTGAACCACACGACCAGCCGTCGCGGGAGAGGCATGGCCGCGGCGGCCCTCCAAGTCGACTTCGGCGCAGTGATCCCATCAGACGGCTGGGGGACGGCGTTCGGCATGTCAGCAGGCGCGTTTCGGCGTGCAGGCGTGGCCGGACTTGCCGCGGCCGCCCGGGTGCCTGACCGGCGACGCGCTGGAGCACACCGGGACGACAGGCTGCCGGACATGCTCGCGCGGGCACGGTTGTCGTGTGTGCCGCTCGGACGCCGCTCGGGCGACGAGTGGGCGTAGAGGGGAGTTGCGCCCTCGTCCTTGATCCGACCGGAAGGCGGCGATGGCCCTCTCCGTCGGCGAGAAGACCGGGATCGCCGTCGTGCACGTCGACCGACTACGGGCGTCACGGCCCGGTCGCCCGCGTCGCCGCTCTCGACGTGCATGCCGGCGAGGTCTTCGCTGAGGTGATCGCGTGCAACAACATGGCGAATTTCAGCGCCTTCCTGGACCAGCTCGACGGGGAGATCGGTGCCGGCCAGGAGCGCCCCGTTGTGCGACACGACAAGACCACCGAGCGGCCCGGGGCGGGACCGTTGCTGCGGTCGGCGGTGTCAGCTCCCACTCCCGGCGCCTCACCCATGACCGCCCGGTCAGTGTTCTGTGCTGGATTTGGCGGAATGAGCGGCGGCATCCCCTCCCCGCGGTGGTGGTTTACAACCTGCGCGGGCTGGTCCGTGAGAGCACCGGCGATTTAGAAGGCGGCCTCAGGGGGGACACATGGCTGCGTGGTTTTGGCGAGGTGAGGTGGTGATGTTCGGGTGGGTGGTGCCGTGCGCTGGTTGCGTCGGTATCCGGGTGGCGGTGGTGGCGCCCGTCGTAACGGGGGGCGGTTGCGGTTTGTGGTGCTGGGCAGTCGGCCGGCGCGGGGGGTGGGGTCGGTTGCGCGTGCGCGCAGGGCGGGGGCGGCAGAGCGGAGGGCGGGGCAGGGCGTGGTGGTGGCCCGAGGATTGAGGGTCGGGGCTGCGTATGGATGGCGACTGTTGGTGTTGGGAGTGGTCGCCTATGCGGTTTTTGTGATGTTGGGGCGTTTGCAGCTGGTTGCCGTGGCGCTGTTTCTTGCTCTGGTGGTGACGTCGGTCCTGCGTCCGCTTGTGGATCTACTGGCGCGATGGCTGCCAAGGGCGCTGGCGGTGGTGGTGGGTGTCGCGGGAAGCTTGCTGGCGGTCCTTGGACTGCTGGCGCTGGTGGGCGAGCTGGTGGCGAGTGAGTGGGGTCGGCTGGGGCGGGAGTTCGGCGGGGGAGTGGGGCGCATCGAGCGGTGGCTGCAGGGGCCTCCTTTCCATGTGAGTCCCACCGTCATGTCGGATCTTCAGGGCAAGGTGGGCTCTTTTGTGTCCGCGCACCGCTCGGCTTTCGTCAGCGGTGCGGTGAGCGGAGCCGGGCGGCTGGTCGAGGCGCTGACGGTGTTGGTGCTTGCGCTGTTCTGTTCGATTTTCTTCATTCATTCCGGTGACCGGTTGTGGTCCTGGTTTCAGGAGGGGCTGCCACGGCGGGCCCGGGACGCGTTCGGCCGTGCGGGCGGTGCGGCGTGGCGGACCTTCGCCGGGTACACGCGGGGCATCGTGATCGTGGCGGCCACCAATGCGGTGCTGGTCGGTACCGCCCTGTTCGTGCTGGGGGTTCCGTTGGCCCTGCCGCTGACGTTGCTGGAGTTCTTCGCCGCGTTCGTCCCGCTGTTGGGGTCACCGATTGCGCTGGGGGTGGCCACGGTGGTGGCCCTGGCGTCGCGCGGCCCGGTCATCGCGATCGTGGTGCTGGCGCTGATCGTCGTCGTGGGCCAGATCGAGGGCCATGTGCTGCATCCGCTGGTGATGAGCTGGGCAGTGCGGCTGCACCCAGTGGTGGTGGCCGTTTCGGTGATTTCCGGCGGCGTCCTGGCGGGGGTGGTCGGTGCGGTCGTGGCGGTGCCGATGGTGTCGGTGGCGTGGGCGGTGGGCAGTGAACTGCGCGGCCCCTGGGCGGGGCGAAGAGGGATGGGTGCCTGAGGGGCTCGCAGAGAATCAGCAGTGTGACCTGAGCGTCTCCGACGAGGCCCGTGGTCAACTCGCGCCGAAGTCTGAGGTGTTGTTCGCGGGAGCGGCCAGGACGACGCACCTCCCCCGTGGCCGCGCCTGACTCGCGGCTCTGCTGCCGCGGTGCTGAGGCGTGATCCAGATTCTTCGGAGTTCAGCGGTCAGCGGATGTCGAGAGCGTGTCACCGGCTTCGTCCCAGGGATATCAGCACACATCACCGGCCGTACGAGGAAGAGGGAGGCCACACCATGGCGATTCAGCGGATGGACAACGTCGGCATCGTCGTCGAGGACCTGGACGCCGCCATCGCGTTCTTCGTGGAACTCGGTATGGAGCTGGAGGGCAGGGCGCAGGTCGAGGGCCCCTTCGCCGACCAGTGCACCGGACTCGACGGCGTCCGCTGCGACATCGCGATGGTGCGGACCCCGGACGGTCACAGCCGGCTCGAACTGGCGAAGTACCGCAGCCCCGCAGTGATCAGCGCCGGGCCCCGCAACCCACCGCACAACACCCTGGGCACGCATCGCGTCATGTTCGCCGTCGACGACATCGAGGACACCGTTGCGCGCCTGCGCCCTCACGGCGCTGAACTCGTCGGCGAGATCGCCCGGTTCGAGGACAGCCATCTGCTCTGCTACCTCCGCGGTCCGGAGGGCATCATCGTCGGAATCGCCGAGCAACTGCGCTGAGCAGGGGAAACCGAACCATGCCGGCGATAAGGATCATCGAGGTTCTGAACCGCCCGATCGGCGAGGAGCTGCCGGCCCGTGACCGGTCCAGCGAGACGTCGAAGGCGCGCTCGGCGCTCTCCTGGCCGTAGTCCTGGATCCACAGCATGGCTCGCTCGTCGCGAACGGCCTGCGCACAGGTGTCCCCGGACAGCATCGCGCACGTCTCCTCCGCCGGAACTACGGCGTCGGCGGCGACCTGGAACAGCATGTCCATGTCGAACGCGTTGACCTGGCCGGCGAAGGAGCCGCGCCGCAGTGTGCTACACGCCAGGGGTACCGGCATCGCTTGTTCCAGCATGCCGCTCAGCCGCCCAACGACCGTGGCGGGCAGGGCGGTCGCGCAGACGTACAGGAGATGGCTTTCCGGTCATTGTCGAACCCGGAAGCAATCCCGGCACCGCGCTCCGGACCTATTCAGCGGAGCGGTCGCGGAGGTCACCGGCACACGGGCTGTGGGGCAGCCCTCGCGAAGCGGCGGGCTCCCGCACCCGACATGCGGTGCCGTCGTTGTACCGGGTCGCGCGGGCGGCGGCGGTCCGTGTGCTCGGGTCTCAGTGCGGTTCGGGACAGGGGAGGGTCTGTGCGCACCAGATGGTCTTGCCGTTGGTGGTGTGCCGGGTGCCCCACCCCTGGGTGAGCTGGGCGACGAGCAACAGACCACGGCCCCCCTCGTCGAAGGCGCGGGCCCGGCGCAGGTGCGGAGCGGTGTTGCTGGCGTCGGAGACCTCGCAGATCAGGGAGGTATCGCGAATCAGC
This sequence comes from Streptomyces guryensis, assembly GCF_021261325.1. Lineage (GTDB taxonomy): Bacteria > Actinomycetota > Actinomycetes > Streptomycetales > Streptomycetaceae > Streptomyces > Streptomyces guryensis. Next base: position 427,826 of record NZ_JAJSBI010000005.1, read on the forward strand.
CGCAGCTTGATCGGTGGCTCGCCGTATCTGATGGCGTTGGTGACCAGCTCGCTGACGACCAGTTCGGTGACGAAGGCCGCCTCTTCCAGGCCCCAGGCGTCCACCTGGGCGACGGCGAACTTCCTGGCGCGCGGCACCTGTGCGGGGTCGGGCTCGACGTCCCAGTCGGCGACGTGCTGGGGATCCAGCGCCCGCGTGCGAGCGAGGAGCAGGGCGGCGTCGTCGGTGCGGTGCGCGGGGAGCATGGCGTCGATCACCGTGTCGCACAGGGACTCCAGAGAGGTGGCCGAGTGGTCCAGGACCCCATGCAGCTCGGCGATCCGCTGGTCGACAGCGCGCTGGCGGCTTTCCAGTAGTCCGTCGGTGTAGAGGGTCAGCAGGCTGCCTTCGGGCAGCTCGAGTTCGGTGGCCTCGAACGGCAGCCCGCCGATGCCGAGCGGCGGTCCGGGAAGGGCGGGTACCGGGGTCCCGGTGCCGTCCGGGGAGATGACCAGCGGCAGGGGATGGCCGGCGCTGGCCAGCGTGAGGCGCCGGGAGACTGGGTCGTAGACGGTGTACAGGCAGGTGGCCCCCGACTCGCCGATCGGCTGGAAACGGCCGGTGGCCTGGAGGTCGCTGGCGAGGTGGAGGACCAGGTCGTCCAGATGGGTCAGCAGCTCGTCCGGCGGCAGGTCGACGTCGGCGAGAGTGCGGACCGCCGTGCGCAGCCGCCCCATGCTGGCCGAGGCGTGCAGTCCATGACCGACGACATCGCCCACGACCAGGGCTACCCGCGCGCCGGACAGCGGAATGACGTCGAACCAGTCACCTCCCACTTCCGCGCCGGTCCCGGCAGGCAGGTAGCGGGATGCCACCTCGACCGCCTCCTGGTTGGGCAGCCCCTGCGGCAGGAGGCTGCGCTGCAGGGTCAGCGCCGTCGTGCGCTCGCGGTGGTACCGGCGGGCGTTGTCGATGGCGACGGCTGCCTTGGCGGTCAGTTCTTCGGCGAGGATCAGGTCGTCGGCGGTGAAGGCCTCGGGCCGGTCGAGGCGGGAGAAGGCGACGACGCCGAGCAGCGCGCCGCGGGCCCGGAGCGGCACGGTGATCCGGCCGGTCAGCCCATCCGCGGCAAGGGACTTGTCGATCAACGGGTTGCCCGGCGGCCAGTGGGCCGGATCTGCGGCGAGTCCGGGCCCGAAGGCCCATTCGCCGCCCTCACCGGGCTCAGCGGCGAGCTCGACCCTGGACCTGCCGGTGGCCATGCAGCGGGCGGCGACGGAATCGGCAGTGTGGCTCACGGGTGTCGTGGGCCCGGGGGCGCCGTCCGAGCCCTTCGCGCTGTGCTGGGCGGCACGGCTGAGCAGGATCGTCTGGCCGGGGGGCAACGTGGGCGCGGAGGGTGGTTCCTCTCCACGCAGCACCTCGTCGAAGAGATCCACGGTGACGAGGTCGGCGAATCCCGGCACGGGGGTGCCGGCCAGTTCCTGGGCGGTGCCGATCACGTCGAGTGTCCGGCCGATGCCGCCGCTGGCCTTGTTGAGGATGAGCAGGCGTTGCCGAGCCCAGTACTCGGCGCTCATGTCGAATCCCCAGTTGGCGACCGCGCGGACCCGGCCCTCGGCGTCCCGGACGGGCCAGATGCTGGTGGCCCAGGCGTTGGCGTAGTTACTGCCGAGCGGACGGAAGACGGTGATGAGACGGGTGGGCTCGCCCGTCCTCGCCACTTCGGCGAGCGCGTCGGTATAGGGCTTGTCGTCCCGTTCGGGAAACAGCGTGCGGTCGAACTCGGGAAACAGATCGCGGTACTTCTTGCCGAGTACTTGCTCCTCCGAGTGCGCGATCACCCGGCCCGAGGATGCGTTGATCCACAGGAACCGCAGCTCAGTGTCGTAAACACCCAGAGCGAAGGGAGACTGCTCGAAGGCCCGGTCCGCGATCACCGGACGGCGTCCCCAGCGCTGGATGGTCACCACGTAACCCTGTGCCTGACTGTCCAGCCCGGACAGCGGGTGTACGACCAGCATGGCGTCCACCGTGGAACCGTCCCGGTGGCGCAGGGGGATGAACCCTGTGGAGTCGGGTCCGGCGCCATACCCCTCGGGGAAGCCGGGTGGCGGGGAATCGACCAGCAGATCGGTCACGGGGCGGCCGACGGTGTCCTCCGCAGTCCAGCCCAGCAGCAGCCGGGCCCCCTCGCTCCAGCCGCTCACCACGCCGTCCGGGCTCACCACGGCAACGGCCGTGGGGGCGTCCTGCTTGCCGGCCATCTCCACGCGCCATGCCTCCGTCCGGACATCCGTGCACGTCAGGGCTGGTTTCCAGCGGCTGGTTCCAGACTAGGTCGTCCCCCGCTCCACGGCGCTTCGGCCAGTGCGTTGGGGGCGACGCACCACGAAGGAGAGGCACGGCTCGTCCGCGGGCGGATGTCGCACGGCTCGACGAGGCTCAGCCCACCCGGCGGCTCCCAGAGCAAGCTCCGCTGTTCGTCGTCCCTCGTGCGGGCCCGAGGCCCCAGGAGGCGTCGTTGGTGTACCACGTCGAGGCGTTGCCGCCGGTCGTGTGGAGGCTGGGGCGGGTTTGCGACAGATCGCATGCCATGACGTTCGTGAGTTGCTGCCCTCGACCGTGTTCTGACCATCGCCGGAGACTCGCACGCGGCGGTGGTTGCCGGCACCGGACGGCACCTCGGTCAGCCGGGTGTCGACGACCGGCGTGGTGCCGGGCGGGTCGATGTGGACCTGCGGGTGGTGATGGCGCGGAAGTTCGTGGAGCGGGCGTAGTCGGCGCGGTACTTGAACAGGCCTGCGGGGAAGGCTCGGCCGGCCGGGGCGTGGTCGTGAACGATGTTCAGCTGGCCTGAGCTCGTACTCGCACCCCACGCGCTACTTCTGTGACATCCAATGTTTGGCAGAGCTGCTGAGGCGTCAGTCGGACGCTAATCCAAACGTAGTAAAGGAACTTGTGTCACGAGGCTAGACACAGGCAACGTTCATATCCGTTAATCCATCCCATGTCCCAGTGGAGGCGACGGATGGGGCCGAGCTCTCTATGGATCCCGGAACTCTTTGTCGAGCCGCGCTGCGTCCTTGCCCAAGTCGCCGAGTCCGCCGTTCTCCGCTCTCCAGCTTGCCCGACACTTCGACCGATGTTCGGTATAGCGAACCGAATCTACTCAAGGATGAAGAGGTACTCATGCGCACAATGCGTTTCAGCCGCAGACATCTGTCTGTGGTGCTCGCGGCCGCCGTTGCGGTCCTGGTCTCGTTGGCGGCGATGCTCGTCGCCGGCCCGGCTCAGGCGGCCACCAGCGGCGCCTTACGCGGCGTCGGTTCCGGCCGGTGTCTCGATGTGCCGGGCGCCAGCCAGGCCGATGGCGCCCTCCTGCAGATCTGGGACTGCACGGGCGGGACCAACCAGCAGTGGACGCTGACGGACAGCAACCAGCTGACCGTGTACGGGAACAAGTGCCTGGACGTCCCGGGCCATGCCACCGCGGCCGGGACCAAGGTGGAGATCTGGGCCTGTAACGGCGGCACGAACCAGCAGTGGCGGGTGAACCCCGACGGTACCGTCGTCGGCGTGGAGTCCGGGCTGTGCCTGGACGTCAGCGGCGGCGCCACGGCCAACAGCACGGGGGTGCAGCTCTGGTCGTGCAGCGGCGCCGACAACCAGAAGTGGACCGGTCTTTCCGGGACGGGCAGCACGTGTTCTCTTCCGTCGACGTACCGGTGGAGCTCGACCGGTCCGTTGGCGCAGCCGTCGAACGGGTGGGCCTCGCTGAAGGACTTCACCACCGTGACGTACAACGGCAAGCACCTGGTCTACGCGACCTACTCAGACGGAACGTCGTGGAATTCGATGGGGTTCGCTCCCTTCACGAACTGGTCGGACATGGCCTCGGCCACCCAGATCGGCATGCCCTCGTCCGCGGTGGCGCCCACCCTTTTCTACTTCGCGCCCAAGAACATCTGGGTTCTGACCTCAAACGGGTGGGGTACCGCCTGGCCCTTCGTCTACCGCACCTCCAGCGACCCCACCAACCCCAACAGCTGGTCCGCGCCGCAGCCACTGTTCACCGGCAGTGTCCCCAATGGCAGCGCGATCGACCCGACCCTGATCGCGGACGACCAGAACATGTACTTGTTCTTCGCCGGTGACAACGGTGAGATCTACAAGTCGACCATGCCGATCGGGAACTTCCCGGGCAACTTCGGCTCGTCGTACACGACGGTCATGAGCGACACGGTGAAGAACCTGTTCGAGGCGCCGCAGGTCTACAAGGTTCAAGGCCAGAACCAGTACCTCATGATCGTCGAGGCGCGGGGGGCGACTGAGCAACGCTACTTCCGCTCGTTCACGGCCTCCAGCCTGAACGGTCCCTGGACCCCGCAGGCCGCCACCGAGTCCAACCCCTTCGCGGGCAAGGCCAACAGCGGTGCCACCTGGACCAACGACATCAGCCACGGTGACCTGGTCCGCAACAACCCCGACCAGACCATGACCATCGACCCCTGCAACCTGCAGCTCCTCTACCAGGGCCTGTCCCCCAACACGCCGTCGGGCACCCCCTACCAGCAACTGCCGTACCGGCCGGGTCTTCTCACCCTGCAGCGCTGACTCGCCCGATCCACGGTGATCGCGGTGCCGTGCGGACCGCCGACGCGTAGACGACGGTTCACGCCGTGGGTGACTGGCTCAACATCGCCACCGTGCAGGGTGAGGCCGGCGGTTCCGTCGACGACGTGGCGAAACTGATCTTGCTACGTCGTCGACTGGACTGCCGACAACTTGTCCCCGCTCCTGGAAGGCATCTGCCGGGCGGCCGCGAAACGGGGGGTCACTCCGGTGCCGTCGAAAGCCATCGTGGTCCCAGACCGTGGTCAGCGACAGGTGGGCCGTTGACGGCATCCGCGCGGCGTGGGCCCCAAGGCAGCTGAGTGCCGTAGCCGGCCGCTACGGCACTCAGGCGTCGGCCATCGGCGGTTTGGGGGCGTGGCCGAGCACCTGGGGCGCGGGAACCGCTCGGCCAGCCGCGTCGCCTGGTCGGGACGGGGATGCGGACGAGTACGTCCTGGCAGGGTCCGCGGTCGCGCCCGGCCTCAACCCCTCTTCAGCGTCGGGGCGTTGTCGCCGCTCAGCGCCTTGTCTCGTATCTGGTCAGGGCCACGCCGCCGGGAAACGTCCGCGTCTCCACCAGGTTCAGGTTCACCCAGCTGTCCAGCGCGGTGAAGAACGGGGTGCCGCCGCCCACCAGGACCGGATGGGTGGCGATCGCGTACTCGTCGATCAGCCCGGCGCGCATGGCCGCCCCGGCGAGCGTTGCGCCACCGATGTCCATCGGGCCGCCGTCCTCGGCCTTGAGCCGGGTGATCTCGGCGATCGCGTCGCCGGTGACCAGGCGGGTGTTCCAGTCGACCTTCTCGATCGTCGAGGAGAACACCACCTTCGGCGTGTCCCGCCAGTTCCGCGCGAACTCGATCTCCGCCGGGGTGGCACCCGGCTGCTGGTCGCCGGTCGGCCAGTAGGAACTCATCGTCTCCCACAGCTTGCGCCCGTACAGCGACAGGCCACTGGCCTGCTCGTGGTCGAGCCACCACTGGAACAGCTCGGGGCTCGGCGGTCCGCTCCAGCCGATGTCGTCGCCGGCCGCCGCGACGTAGCCGTCCAGGGTCAGGTTCATGCCGTAGATCAGTTTCCGCATGGCCCAGCCTTCCGTCCGTGGGTGTCCGGCGTATGGACCAGCGCGGCGCGGGAAACTCATCGGTGCGCGATCAGGCCTCGCCGGCATTCCTCGTGCTCGGAGCTCAGCGTGGTGTACTCGGCCGACACTGGCAAGCCGCCTGATCTCTCCCTCGCCCTCGCCCTCGCCCTCGCGAAGAAATGCCACGGGCTTGAGACTGATCATGGGTGACACGGGCTGCGGGACAGCCAAGGATGCCCAGGTCACGCACGATGGACATGTCACGAGTGGCGAGACCGCACAACTACCGGGTTGCGGACCCGTGCGGGTTCGCCAGCGTGTTCACGCCCCTCCGTGAGGGTGTGATTGCAGGCGACCGGAGGGACTGGCCACAGCCACGGCGGCCCACGCACCCGGCGGTGGCCGCCACCGATGGTCTCCCGGGACCTGACCTCGGAGAGGGGCCAGCCCCCGGGAGAGGACGTCATCCGGCGGTCAGAGTGGTCCACTTCTGGTTGGAGCCGCCGTTGCAGTCCCACAGCTGGAGCTGGGTGCCGTCGGTCGTGGAGAAGCCCGGAACGTCGAGGCACCGGCCGGAGGCGGGGTTACGGTAGCCGCCGTTGTACGGCTGCCACACCTGGTTGGCGCCGCTGTGGCAGGCCCAAAGCTGCACTTTGGTGCCGTTGTCGGTGGCCCCGCCTGCGGCGTCGAGGCACTTGCCCATGGAACGCAGGGTGCCGTCGGTGTAGGCGGACCAGAGCTGGTTTGCACTGTCACCGCAGCTCCAGATCTGGATGGCGGTCCCATCGGCGGTGTTGGCGCCGTTGACGTCCAGGCACTTGCCGGCGATGCCGGACTGCACACGCGCCGGGGCAGGAGCGGGGTTCCTCAGCCAACCGGCGCCGTCCGCGGCCTGGATGCCGCGGTGGAAGGCGTCGGCCATCTTCTGGTAGCCCGAGTCGTTGGGGTGCAGGGGGTCGGACAGGTCGGCCGTGGTCAGACTGCTCATGTCGACGAACGCGACGTGCTTGCCCGCGGCCTGGGCGTCGCTGACGATTTGCCGGGTGGCCTGGTTGTATGCGCCCCGGAACTGCTCCTCAGAGCTGCTGGTGGACACGACCAGGGAGGCGACGAGGACGGTTGCGTCGGGGACGTCGGCGGTGATCTGGTTGACCAGCGACTTCAGCCGGGCGATGGCGGTGTTGACCTCGGAAGCCCCTTGGAGGTCGTTGGTGCCGATATGCAACGTCACGACATTGGGCCGGTAGCGGGTCAGCGTGGCGTCGGCGAGTGCGGCGATCTGGTCGATGCGGTATCCGGAGTGGCCTTCGTTGTCGGGGTCGGACATCGAACCGTTCCGCCCCGTGCCCACGAAGTCGAGCGGATGGCCGTCCGCCGTGAGCTCGTTCCACAACGGTCCGCGGTAGCCGTTGCCCGTACTGCTTCCCACGCCCCAGGTTATCGAGTCGCCCAACGGCATGACCCGTAAAGGCGTGTTGGTTGCGGCGGAGGCGGGGGCCGCGCCTGCCGACGTCACCCCGAGTGCGACGGCGACAAGCGCGATCAGCGGTAGTAACCAAGGTCTTCTCATGCAGCGTCCCCTTCTGCGAGTGCGAAGCGCACCCGTATGGATACCACGACCCCGGCTGTTACATCCCATGAATAGTCAGAAATCTGGGACCCATGGCGAGGAGAGGCCGCATTCTGTCTTATTCTCCCCGTTTACATCCCATGTCTTGCCGCGTGGGGCGCCGGGTGGAGCGGCGAGGGGTCAGTATCGGCTGGACGAGTCTGCGCCGGTCCACGTCGGTGCGGGCGTTGATGACAGCGATCAGCAGGTCGACTGCTTCGGCGCCCACCTGGTCCGGGCAGAGGCTGACGGTGGTGAGGGGTGGGGTGGTCGTCGCGTAGTCGGGATCCTCGCTGACGCACGCCACCAGCAGGTCCCGCGGCACCCGCAACCCGTGGTGCCGGGCGGCGGCGAGGATGTTGTGGCCGGAGTCGGAGTAGACGCCGATGACGGCGTCGGGTCGTGGATCGTGACGGAGCAGGCGGCTGACCGCCTTCTGTTCGGTGGTGAAGTAGTCGGGAAGTGAGGCGTATTCCTCGACGAGGACGGGCATGCGGTGTTCGTCGCACCAGGACCGGTAGGCGTCCGAGATCAGGTGCGGATACGCGTCGTCGTGAATGGGCAGGGAGAGGCCGATCCGCCGGGCGCCGGAGTGCGCGAGGTGGTCGAGCAGCAGGCGCAGGCCCGCTCCGTGGTCGGCGTCCACCCATGCGTCGCGCCAGCTGGATTCGGGCGGGCGGCCTTCGCTGATCATCGGTATGCCGCGTTCGCGCAGGATGGCACGCACCGGGTCCTCGGCACGTGGTCCGACGTGGATGATGCCGTCCATCGGCGTGTTGAGCCACATCCACGGGGACATCGAACTCGGCATCACCGTGAGCAGGTAGCCGCGTTCGTGGGCCGCCGCCATGGCGCCCAGGGCCAGCTGTGCGTAGTACGGGATCTCGGTGTACGGGACGGGCAGGTCTCCGTACGTCGTCATGGTCAGGCCGAGCACTCCGGTGCTGCCGCGGGCCAGAGCACGAGCCGTACTGGCCGGGGCGTAACCGAGTTCACGGGCCGCCACGAGCACGCGCTGCCTGGTCTGCTCGGACAGGCGCCCGGTGCCGTTGAGCGCGTTCGACACCGTGGCGGTGGAGACCCCGGCTCGTGCGGCCACGGCGCCGAGCGTGGGACGCCGCCAGACACGCGAGCCCGTCATGTGTACCTCAACAGCCCTGTGACGGCTTGTGGTTAAGCCCTTAATCACTCAGCGTACCGAGCGACGGCGGCCGGGACGGCCGCCGGGTGAGGACGCTGGGGTCCTCGAGACCTGCGTGCCCGGCGCGAGTGCGCCACACGGACAAGAGGGGAAGCGGTGGAGGCGACGATTTCACAGGTGCGGCAAGGCACCATACCTCCGGTCGTTGCGGCGCGGTGGGCGCTGCGGACGTTCGTCATCGTCAACTTGCTGATCGTCGAGGTCTTGTTCCTCACCGCCGGCACCGGCCAGAACGGGGTGCTCACCGTTGCCAAGTTCTTCGGCCTGCACGCCGCCGTACTGTTGTTGTTCCAACTGCTGCTGCTGGCCCGGCTGCCGTGGTTCGACCGCCGTATCGGCATGGACCGGTTGACCGTGTGGCACCGATGGCTCGGCTTCACCCTGCTCTGGACCATCCTCGCCCACGCCGCGCTGATCGTGCTGGGCTTCGCGAGGCTCGGTGACACGTCGATGACGAAGACGTTCCTCTCGCTGGCCGGAGTGCCGGCCTCCCTGCTCGGGATGGGGGCCGCGGCGATCGTCGTCGTGGTCGCCGCGGTCTCCGCCCGGTATGTGAGGCAACGGCTGAGGTACGAGGTCTGGCACGGCCTGCACCTGCTGCTGTACGTGGCGTTGGGTCTGGCGTTCGTCCACCAGCTGCAGGAGACCACGACCTTCACCTCTTCCGCGTTCGCGAAGATCTACTGGTGGGCCCTGTGGCTGTTCGCGCTGGGTGCCCTGGTTGCGGGGCGGATCGTCATGCCTGTGTGGCGCAACGCCTATCACCGTTTCGAGGTCGCGGCGGTGGTGCCGGAGTCGGACAACGTCGTGTCGGTGCATGTCACCGGCCGCCACCTCGACCAGCTGCCGGCCCGGGCCGGCCAGTTCTGCATCTGGCGGTTCCCCGGGCACAACCACTGGTGGCTGGCGAACCCGTTCTCGCTCTCCGCGGCACCCGACGGCCGTACGTTGCGACTGACCGCCAAGGCGGTCGGCAGCACCAGCGCCGGTCTGCGGCACCTCGCCGTCGGGAGCCGCGCGTTCGTCGAGGGGCCGTACGGGGCATTCACCTCGCTGCACCGAACACGGCCCGGCGCACTGCTGATCGCCGGAGGGGTGGGGATCACGCCGGTTCGGGCCCTGCTGGAGGAGGAATCGTCCGGCGATGTCGTTGTGCTCTACCGGGTGCGCAGCGAGAACGACGCGGTGCTGGTCGATGAGGTACGAGGCCTGGTCGCCGACGGGGGTGGGCAGTTGCACGTGCTCACCGGCCGCACGGGGGAGGGGAGTTCGCCGTTCGAGCCGGACGGTCTCCGTTCCCTGGTTCCGGACATAGCCGAACGCGATGTGTACGTCTGCGGTCCGCCCGCGATGACCACGGCCGTGCTCAGCGCCCTGCGCACGCTGAACGTTCCCCGTCAGCAAGTGCACGCCGAGCGGTTCGGTCTGGGCTGAGTCGTCTGCGGCGGTTGTCCGGCTGAACACACCGAAGGCTGCGTGCAGGCGCCGAGCGCTTGCATGCAGCCTTGAGGTCGCCAGTTCCGGGATCATGGCACTTCATGGATCACCCGCGAGAAGTTCAACTTCCGCACCCCGCGGCCGGCCGGTGCGCACACCATGATCGATCGAATGAGACCTTCTTCTGAGCACGACTTGGACGTGGGTGACGCACGACCTCGCGTCGGCCGGGGGACGACGTCCACAGCGGCAGACGATTCGATACAGGGAGAAAATGATGAGCGTTCTTGATGGCATCCTCGCGGGAGTTCGCGAAGACCTGGAGGAGCGTAAGCGTGCGACGCCGCTGGCGGAGCTGCGCTCCCGGGTGGCGGACGCGGCACCCGCGCTGGACCCGCTGCCCGCTTTCCGCGCGCCTGGGGTGTCCATCATCGCCGAGGTGAAGCGGAAGAGCCCCAGCAAGGGTGCGCTTGCAGACATCCCCGACCCTGCGTCCCTCGCGGCCCAGTACGCGGCCGGTGGTGCCGCCGCGATCAGCGTGCTGACCGAGCGCAGGCGTTTCGGCGGCTCTCTCGCCGATCTCGACGCCGTACGCGCCCGGGTCGACGTACCGGTGCTGCGCAAGGACTTCATCGTCGACCCCTACCAGCTGTGGGAGGCCCGCGCCCACGGCGCCGACCTTGCGCTTCTCATGGTCGTGTCGCTGGAGGACAGCCAACTGGCCGATCTGATGGGGCTGTGCAGGGAGTTGGGTCTTACGCCGCTCGTGGAGGCGCACACGGCCGAGGAAGTACGGCGTGCAGTTGCCGCCGGGGCCGAGCTCCTCGGCATCAACGCGCGGGATCTGACGACCCTGGACGTGGACCGCAAGGTGTTCGCCGACCTCGTGACAGGCATCCCCGAAGGGACGGTCAGGGTCGCGGAATCGGGAGTGACGGGCCCGGAGGACGTCGCGGAGTACCGCGGTTGGGGAGCCGACGTGGTCCTGGTCGGCGAGGCACTGGTCCGCTCGGGGAACCCGGGCACCGCCGTACGCGAGTTCATCGAGACGGCCGGGGCGTAACGGCGACCGGCTCGGTCAGCCCACGGCCGCGAATGCCGAGCCGAGGCACCGAACTGATCCGGCTCCTGCTCCTGTTCCCACTCGGGCTGCGGCTCTGCGGCTGCGGGAGCCGGTGGCTGTCTTCAGCCAGTTTCGCGGGGAGAGGTCATCGGGGGAGGGACCGGCCACGGAGCATCTCGCCCGGCACACTCGTCCGAGTCGGCGGACGGCCGACTGCCTCCCTTGCGCATCCGAGAGTCGGTGGAGTATCTCTCCTCTCCAGCGGCATCGGTCGCCGACGATCACCGATCACCGATCACCGATCAACGGCCGGTCGGTGGACTGTCCGTACAAGGCCTGACTAGGCGATGCTCTCGCCGACCCCGCCCGTGCGGAAATGGCCGGCGTCCGACTGGGCTCGGGTCATGCTGGATCGGCGCAAGTACCGACGGGCAAAGCTTGGTCGCAAAAGGCTGCGAGCTGTCACATCAGCGCAAAAGCCCCGGCTGGACGGGGGGAGGCCAGCCGGGGCCGTAGTGCGGTGACGTGCGGAAGGCGGTCGCCTCTCGGCGGAGGGCTCCATGGGGCTTCAGCCGGACGATCGTCCCCATGGGCTGTGGGTGAGGCCCGGGGACACTGTCCCCTCCGCAAGCCACGTATAGGTGAACGGTCAACTGTCTCGGGTTGTTCCCGCACGGTCTCAACTGCCGGTGTGAGCCAAGGGCTGTCCCGTAACCCCTGGTCAGGACCCGCGAGGTACCGCTTAGTTCTGGATCGGCGTTGGGTGGGAGGCGGAGGAACGGCGCACCGAGGAGGCTTCGCTCACTCGGCGCCGGTCTCGTGGCTGCGCCTGCCCCAGACCTCTACGATCTGGACTCCCCGTCCGTTTCCGCCGACATCCCGCTCACGCTGGACCCGCGCAGCAGCACCGTCCTCCACTTCCGGCTCTCCGATTCACGGCCGACGCCCGGGGGCCGCTTCGAGGATGTCGTCGGCTACACCGTCGAGGTCAACCTGCTGGCCACCAAGGACATCCGAGGCCACCAGCTCCACTTCGACCACCCCGGACTCGGCAACCGGCCCGACTTCGAGCTCCGCATCCCCCTCCTGAGACGGGACAGCCCTTGGAATTCCTATCGGAATGAGTACGTAGACGGTGCTCGAAGCTTGGCGGGACCCAAGCGGCCACCTACTCCACGTGCAACCAGTAGGTTGCGCATGGAGTCCTGGATGTGTAACCGTTGGGTAGCGCATCCGGATGAGACGAGGTTGCAGTGATCCCCAACACGATCGAACGCGCCATCCTGATCAATGCCTCCAGAGAACGGGTCTGGTCCGTGCTGAGCGAGCCCGCTTTCCTCGGCCGCTGGTTCGGCAATGGAGAGCCGGTGAAGATCGACCTACGCCCCGATGGCCTCTTGGTGTTCGACCACGGCGTCCACGGCGTCATTCCCGCTCGTATCCAGACAGTCGAGCCTCCGCGCCTCCTTTCCTGGCGGTGGTCTCAAGGCGCCGCAGGCGAGGAACCGGACGACTCCAACGCCACTCGGGTCGAGTTCACCCTGACCGAGGACGACTCCACAGGAGGCACCTGGCTCACTATGGTCGAAAGCGGCTTCGCGCACCTCGGGCTGCCCACCGAGGATGCCACCGACCGGCACCGCGCCAACAGCCAGAACTGGCCCGGCAAGCTCGACCAACTGCGCGCGGACTGCGAACAGACCGCGGCGTGACCCGCACTGACGAGGGTGAACAGACTCCCGAGGACGTCCTGGTGGCCCTGGCCGACCCGATCCGCCGAGAGGTCCTGACCATCCTTGCCCGCGAAGGCGGCGCGACCTCGACATCCCTGGCGGCAAGCCTCCCCATCACCCGCCAGGCGGTGGCCAAACACCTGGCCGTCCTCGACCGCGCCGGACTGGTACGCGCCCACCGGGCCGGACGCGAGGTCCGCTACGAAGCCGACCTGCAACCACTGAGGCGGACAACGCGATGGATGGACACCCTCGCCGCTCAGTGGGAGCACCGCCTCAACGCGATCAAGGATCTGGCGGAGGAGGCCACTGAGCCCTGAACTCCCGCAGCGCCACCTCAAAGGCCCATCGCAGCGCGGAGTCTTCTCCAGCAGATCAGCGGGCGTCCCAGGGTGAGGAAGGCTTCGTGGATGTCGTCGCGGATCTCCCAGCGGATCCGCATGCGGCGGGACCAGCGCAAATGGGCGAACACCCGCTCAGCGACCCGACGTTGGTTCCAAGTCTCCGTCATCCCGGAGAAGGTGGACCAGGCCGCCAACCGGAAGAAGAGCTCCCGGGGCTGCCGGCCCGTCGGCCACGACGCCGAGCTCAACAAGGAGAGGAACACCGTCGAGCGCCTGATCAACAAGCTCAAGGCCTGGCGAGGCATCGCCACCAGATACGACAAGACCCCGGACAGCTACCCCGCCGGCTCCACCTACGCGCCTCGATGATCTGGATCAAAGACCTCACCCGAGGCGCCCTTTGATCACACCCTGTCAAGCTCTATGGGCGGACATAAGGCCGAGTCATGACCTCCATGTTGTGACCGTCCGGGTCGTCGAAGTAGGCGCCGCGACCACCGAACAGATCGTTGACCCGGCCGGGGTCGGTGTGGCCAGGGTCCGCGTAGTAGGTGACCCCGACCACCTCCAGACGGGCGATCACAGCGTCGAACTGCCCGTCAGGCACGAGGAATGCGTAGTGCTGCGACTGGATCGCCTCATCCCTCTTCTCGCAGTAGTCGAGCGTCACGCCGTTGCCGAGGTCAACGGGCAGGAACGGCCCAAACGGTGCGCCGACTTCCAGGCCCAGGATCGCGGCGATGAACTCGGCGGACAGGTAGGCGTCGCTCGCGTAGACAGCCGTGTGGTTCAGCTGGATGCCGGCATGTGGGTACGGCTGGTCGTAGGACATCAGTGGTGTGTCTCCGGTCTTGGGATCCGTTGGAAAGGCGCCGTACGCGGGCGCCGGGAGCAAAGACGCGGAGAAGGGGGCGGGCCTCTGGCCCGCCTCGGGCTCACGCCGAGGCCGGGAAACTCACTCGTGCATGGCCCAAGGCCGACCCGGCAGTCACGCGACCGACCTTAGTGATCAGCGCAGGCGAGGGCAACACTGTTCCTCGGCCGTGCTCCGGCCGCAGATCGAGCCGTTGTCTCTGGTGATCACGACTCGATACGCGCCCCAGGTGGGAAGCCGGAGTACGCACAAACAGGCAACAGAGAGCAGCGGCCAACGGACGTGCTGGCCTTGCCGGGTGGAAAAGCCGGACTGGACGCAGCCGTGCCGGTGTCGTAACCGGGGTGCCGTCCGCCCGCGTCGCTCAGCCACCCGTGCGTCCCGCCCCCACTCATCCCGTCGGACGCGACAGCAACTCGGCGAAACGAGTGCCCGCGATGGCGTCCGGTGCCGCGGTGACTGACGACCCGTCGTGGAAGACCAGAGCAACGTGCGGCTCCTCCCGACCCTTCGCACTGCGCTCGGTGGGGACAATCCGCACGGACGCGATCTCACCGGGGGCGTACTGGAGCAGGGGATACAGCGGATCACGACCGTTGTACGCAGCGCCCAGGACCAGGAGCCTGCGGTCCGTCGCCGCTACGACGAAGCCGCTGCTGTAGCCGTCCAGTTGCCGCACCGCGTGAGTCAGCAGAACCAGCCGCGCGGCCGTGGTCGACCAGTCGGCGCGCCGGTCGACGGCCAGGTGGTCGATGACCTTGTCGGGCACGTACCACAGGGCATCGGAGAGCGAGTCCGTGAGGACCTCTCCCGCGGCCTGGAAAGGGTGCGCGGCCACGTACGCCCAGCCCGCGGCGCGGGCGAGGCCCGATGTCCTGTCCTGCTCTGTCGGCGCGAGTGCGGGTGGCGGCAGCTGGGGGACGAGCCGGTCCGGGGGAGTGGGCGCGGCGACCAGGTGGGCCTGGGCGGTGCCGACGAGGGTTTCGCCGGGTGCGAGGAACGCCGAGACGAGGGCTGCATGCTCGGCGAGACGCCGCCCACGCAGCCGTTCGATGTCGTCGGTCGTTACGCCCAGCAGCCTGCGGATCATGCCCATGACCGCCAAGCCTATCCGTCGAGGCCGCTACCGAAGTGCGGGCACGTGCCTGACTCCCACCGCCGTTGGCCTAGCCTTCCGCGGTGACCTTCTTCACCCGCCGCCGCAAGGTGCACCTGTCGAACCACCGTACGGCGCACAGCCCGCTGGGCTTGATACGGATCACCTACAGCAACTGGCCCGGCGTGATCGTGGCCGTGCAGTCGCCGCAGATGCCGCCCGTCATGGTCCTGCCCGACCGCGATGTCGGCGCCATGAGCATCAACAAGCAGGTGATCCCCTGCAGGAGCGCCGACCGCGGCGGCTGGTACCCGCGCCGCAAAGCCCGGACCCGTACCGCTCTGGTGGGCGACCGAGCCTACGAACTCATGCCCACCGGTCTGCGCAGGGCGCAGCTGCGCCGGAACGGGGAACTCCTCGCGGAGGCGTGTGGCACCTGGCGCTCGTACAACCCCTTCCGTTCAGTCCCGGGTCTGGACGCCAGGCTCACCTGGGCCGGCTGGGCCGACCCGACGGACGTGGCGATCGGCCAGTCCATGGTGATCGCCTACGGCGCCGGCGCGCCGGGCGCGATTGCGGGGATTCTCGGCAGCTTGCTGGACTGAACCGGCCGACGTCCCAGCCCGCGCCCGACCTCATCGTCCCTGCCCCAGCGCTCGAGCGAGGCGTTGCCCGGTCTCGGCCATCCGCCCCCAGCCCGGCGCTTGCGCGCTGTGCGGCGACGGCTGCACCGCGGTCCCATGGCAGGTGCGCAGTTCGTGGATCTGGCGGTCAACGAGTACGTCGCCAGCGGCTGGTGCCCGGAATCACGAACGCCGGCTCAGGTATTGGTTCCCAATGCCCGTCGTGCGGCGATCTGGAAGGCGACTTCCAGGGGCTTCTTGGCCTCGAACCCCGCCATGAATTGCCGGTCGTGCTCCGGGAGATCCCCAATACCCTGCTGGATCGCGGCTCGAATCCAGATGCCAGTTACCAGCTCCCACCGCCTCAGAGCTTCGCGCAGATCCTCAGCGGCCGCCGCCACAGTGTGCGGGCCAGCCATCGTGACCGCCGCCGACGCAGCACTGAACTGGGCCCAGGCGTCGTGCACGCTGCGGCGGGCGCTCTCCCATTCTTCGACACCGCCTTCGCCGTGCAGCAGATCGGAAGCCTTCCAGACGGCATTGGAAAGTTGCTTCGCGCAGGTGACGAACGCTGTATAGGTCTCGCGGCGCAGATCCGCGAGCCAACGCTTCTCCTCTGCGCGAAGCTGAGCATCGAGACTCCGAAGCTGCGTGCTGAGTGTGAGCAGTCCGCCGCCTACGCCGCCCACAGCACCGATCGCTGCACCGAGTATCGCGGCAACGCTGGCGTCCACTCGGCGCGCCCCTCTCGTGGTTTCCAGACGTTCTACCCCCTCGCATACTCGCCTAGCTTGACTCTGTCGGGGATCTTGGAGTTGCCGAGGAGGTCAACTGCCCAGGGTTCGCCAGGACTTTGGCCGGGGTATCTCGCGCTGGTCGAGGTAGTTCTGGAAGGCAGTCGGTTGGCGGGGCGTTTGGGCTTCTTCGGCTGGTGGAAGTCCGCTGAGTCGCTCGATGTTGACGGCGATGGCCGTCAGGACGTGCTGGATGTGGGCCTTGCCCTGTCCGCGGTAGCGGCAGCGTCGCATGCCGTGTCCGTGGGCGAACTCGTTGACTGTGCCCTCCACTCCGGAGCGGACTGCATAGCGTGTCTTCCACTCGGGTGTCTGTTGCTCGGTGCGGACGCGGAGTTGCAGGTCGCGGAGCTCTCGCGGGGGAAAGCCCACGGTGCGGGTGCTGTCGGCGGTGCTGGTGCACTGGGTGCGGGCCGGGCAGGGGCGGCACTGGCTCTTGGTGAACCTTGCCACGATCAGCGGGGCCGCGGTGGGTGAGGAGGTCGGGTAGGGGCCGTGCCAGCCCTGGCTGACCTGTCCCTGGGGGCAGGTGACCTGGCGGCGGTCGTAGTCGATGTGGAAGTCGTCCCGGGCGAAGCCCTCGTTTTGGCGGTGCTGGCGGGTGGGGTTGCTCTTCAGCGGCCCGGAGACGGTGACCTTGTGTGCCGAGGTGTCGTAGGGGGAGACGATTGCCCGGGACGAGGGCGGCAGTCCGGGCCCGCTTTCCGTTTCGGCGGTGCGCCAGCGCAGGTGTCCTGCGGCGTCACGGTGGTAGTTCTGCACCGTGATCTGGCGCAGGGCCTGGACATGAGGGCCGGACGTGCGGTCTGTTCCGTGCTGGTAGAGGTGTTCCAGGAGCCGGACGGCGTCGTTTCCGGTGGCGAGGAATCTGGTCTTGGGCTTGGTGGGGTTCTTGCCCAGGCGGACCGGCCGACCGTAGCGGAGCCCCCAGTCCTCTTCGACCAGCTCGTCGAGCAGGTGAGGGGAGATGCCGGCGACTTCTTCGAGTGCGGCGCGGACCGCCTCGGTGATCAGCTCCAGGCGGGTCAGGTCGCGCACCGCGGCCAGGACGTGGGTGGAATCGGTGCGCTGGGTGGTGCGCTCGCGGACGAGACCGGCCTCCTTCAGGCGCGCGAGCGCGAGGTCGAGAAGACGGTCGGCCCGGCCGTCCCCGGCGAGGCGGTCGCGGAAGTCTGCCAGCACGCTGTGATGGAAGCCGGGATCGTCCAGCTCCATGGCCATCGCGTACTTGAAGTCGATGCGGCAGCGGACCGCCTCGGCCGCCTGCCGATCCGACAGGCCGAGCAGGAACTGCAGCACACAGACGGTGGCCAGTTGAGCAGGCGACAGACCCGGCCGCCCGTCCCGCGGGTACCAGTCGGCAAAGTCCTCGTCGCACCACAGCCCGTCCAGCCGGTCACGCACCCATATCGCCGTCGTACCACCCGGGTTGCTCGCCCGCGCGACCTGCGCGGTCAACGGCGGGACTTGCTCACCGGAACGGGGGCGCAGGGACAACGGGCACCTCAACAGCTGCATCGGTCGGCGGAACCACCCGAGCATGCCCGTTGACCATGCTGCCGCACCGGGAGAATCCAAGATCCCCGACAGAGCCAAGCTGAGGTCGGATCGACCTCGCTTCTGGTCCAGTAGAGGTAATTTTGATCTTGAAGCCGACACCGACTTGTGCGACGTGAGGGCGTGTTTTCGGAAGCCTGTCTGCTGGATTCCAGCACGCTCTCTCGGGTTTCGGCGAGGCGCGGCACGAAAAACGCCCGGTGAGGTCGGTGCGTCTACTGGTCTACTGCGTGGATGGAGAACATCCCGAACGCGGAAGCCTCACTCTCTGACCCATGGCTTGCGTACTTCGCCGACCGCGGGCACACAGGCGTCCGTCATATCGGTGCTGGTGTCGAGGGCGTCGTATACGGGCTGGGCGACGGCCGGGTCGCCAAGGTGTGGAGCGGGCGGCCGCCCGCCGATCTCGATCTGATCCGCCAGGTATACGCGGACATTGCACGGCACCCGCTGCCGTTCGCCACCCCGGAGATCCTCGACGTCGAGGACCACGACCGCGTCCTGGTGACGTACGAGCGTGAGCTGCCCGGAAACTCGGTGCGGGTCGATTCGGCACACACGGCCTATGAGCGTGAGCTGCCCACACGGCACAACGACGCACTCCTTGCCGTTCTGCGTGGTCTTGCCTCCGTGCCCGGCACCGACGCCATGCGACAGTTGACTGTCCAGGGTGACGACCGTCCGCTGTGGCGGGATCACGACTGCTTCCGCAACGCACTCGCAGCCCTGGTAGCCCGGGCCGCAGCCCGGCACGGTGCCGCCCTGGCCGCCTGCGTGTCGGACTTCGACGCAGGAGTTGAACGCACGCAGAAGGCATTGCGCTCGCTGCCCGATGCCCCGGTGACAGCGATCCATGGTGACCTCGTCCCGCCCAACATTCACATCGACCCGGCCGGCCGGCCCGTCGCCGTGCTCGACTTCGGCTTTTACACGACCGCAGGAGACCCCGCCTTCGAGGCCGCCGTCACCGCTGCCATCTGGGACATGTACGGGCCGCACGCCGAGGAACACGCCACGGAACTCACCGGGCTCTTCGCTCGTGAGCTCGGGTATGCATCAGCGACCCTCACCACCTACCAGGCCGCATACGCTCTCACCACCTACGACCTCTTCGGCCTGGGCGACGGCGACGGGCACTTCCGGTGGTGCGCACAACAACTCCGCCGCAACCCCGTGTTCAGCGCCTGAAGTGGGCATGTGTCACAACCACTCGTTGATGGCAGCAACGAGGACGGTCGCCTCATAGTGGACCGCCAACTGGTCGTACCTGGTGGCGACGGCGCGGTGCCTCTTGAGGCGGTTGATCCCGCACTCGACCGCGTGGCGCTCTCGGTAACGCGAAACGGTCCGCCGACTCCGTCGTTCTCGACCGCGAACTGACGACCGGCGCCCACCTGTTGCGCAAGAGCTACCGCGCCCGGCAGCACAGTGACCAGCTCGTGCTGCTCGGCCCGGGCGTCGGCACGGAGGCCGGCACCGCGATCGCCTACCGGCTGCGCCTGGCCTTCACCGCCGCCACGCCCGTCGACCCGGTCGCGATCCTCGGGATGCTGCACCTTGGCACGGGCGGCGCCGGCCAGATCATGCGCGCGGTGGGCAAGGAACTGCCCGACCGGCTCAAGGAGACCGTTCTGGGCCTGGAACTCGACAACCACGATCTGCCCATGGACCGCGGCCAGGACGAAAAAGAGGCCCTGGCCCCCCTGCTGATCGCCGGGGCCCGGTACCAGGTCAACTACCGCACCCCGATCGGGTTCGCATACCTGCGTTCGGCGCCGCAGCGGCGCGCGGCCGATCCCGGGGAGGTCGCCGAGGCGGCCGCATGGCTGTGCAGCGACCGGGCGTCCTTCATCACCGGCGCGACCCTGGCCGTGGACGGAGGCCGTACCGCCTGGTGACCCGGCCGCGGCGGCGCCTTCGCCGCGCCACAGGGGGAGGGGCAGCCGGTCACCGCTGTCCCTCCCCCCTCTTGCCCACCGCGCGCTCCGTGCCCCCGCACCAAACGGACCGCGCTGCTTCTTTTCCCGGCAGCATGCGGTAAGGTACAAGCTGTTTGGTTTGATTTTAAGCTTGAGGAGGGTCCATGGCGCAGCAGGAACGAGCTGTCCGGACCCGGCGCGCTGTTCTGGAGGCTGCCGCCGCGGTCTTCGCGGAGAGGGGGTACGCGGCAGCCACGATCGGCGAGATCCTCCACCGCGCCGGGGTCACCAAAGGCGCCCTGTACTTCCACTTCGGCTCCAAAGTGGCCCTCGCCCAGGGGGTGCTGCAGGCGCAGACCGGCAACGACTACCACGTGCCCAGGGGGCTGAAGCTGCAGGAGTGGGTGGACGCGGGCATGACCCTGGCCTGGCGCCTGCCGCAGGAGCCGATGCTGCTCGCGGGCGTGCGGCTGTCCGCCGATCTGCACAGCCGCGACGTCGTCGGCAGCGCGTGGCCCGCCTGGGCCGAGGTCACCACGTCCTTCCTGGCCGAGGCCAAGGAGCGCGGCGAGGTCCTCCCGCACGTGGTGCCCGCGGAGACCGCGCAGGTCTTCCTGGGCGCCTGGATCGGCGTGCAGTACGTCTCCCAGGCCATGGCCGGCTGGGCGGACCTGGAGATGCGCATGTCGGCACTGTTCAACCACATGCTGCCCGCCATCACCGCACCGGCCGTCCTGGTCCGCCTCGACACGGCCCCCGACCGGGGAGCCCGGGTCATGGCCGAGGTGCGTGCGCAGTCCCCGGCGCTGGCCGGCGCGGGCCAGTGACCCCCCCGCCGGCGTCGGCACGGAAGGCGGCGCACACCCCGCGGCGCGGGCAGCCTGCACGCCCCCTGTCCACCCCGGCAGAGCACCGTCCAAGGCAAGATACAAACCATCTATGCGGTTTGCTATGGGGGTGCCCTAACGCGCGGCACCCGGGGCGCGAAGAGGCGAGCAGGCGGTCACACGGCCGGCTCCCCGACCGGCCGAGGGAGGACCGGATGGTCAGGCAGGAGCGTGCCACCCGGACCCGCCGGGCGCTGATCCAGGCGGCGACGGAGACCTTCACCGGCGAGGAGTATGCGCCCGCGTCCCTCCCGGTGATCAGTGAGCGCGCCGGCGTGAGCAAAGGGGGCCCTGCACTTCCACTTCGGGAGCAAGGACGCCCTGGCCCGCGCGGTGGAGGACGAGGCGGCCCGCGCGGTGGAGCACCTCATCGACGCCGCGCAGCGGCGGCCAGGGCCTGACGCGGCTGGAGCTGCCGGCCGACGTGGTGCGCGCCCTGATGGCCCGCATCGCGGGCGACGCGGTCGTGCGGGCCGGGTTCCAGATGGACGCTGATGTCACGCGCAAATCGGGCCGCGCCTTCTCCCGGCGCTGGCAGGCCCGGGTCGGCGAGGTGCTCCGACAGGCCGAGCGGGAAGGGGGGCTGGCCGAGGGGGTCTCCTGGTGCGCGGTGGCCGCGAGCGTCGTCGCGGCCACCGCCGGGCTGCGGGTGCTGGCCGCTTCGGACGAGACCTGGTGCTGCGCGTTGAGGGTGGACCAGGTGCGCAGCGTGCTGCTGTCCGCGCCGGAGGCCCGGCAGGCGCCCCGGCGCGTGGCCCCGACCGGCACCGGGGAGCAGGACGGGTGTCCCCGCCCCTGCTGAAAACAGCCCGGCATCCCTGGTTTTCCGTCCCGGCATCGCCCCCGCGCCCCCGTAAAGCGGATAAAGAGGAGCTGTGGGCCGATAGCGTAGCCAGCACCGGAAAATAAACAGTCCAAATGGTTTGATATTGACAAACCGTCTGGATTGTTTCAACCGGTGGCCTACCCGCTTTTCAGGCGAGAGCCGCTGAAGAGGCGGCGATGACAGGGGGATGGGCGTGGACATTCAGGTACTGGGCGCTCTCGGGGGGAGGGAAGGCCGGGTCTCCATCACTCCCACGGCACCGAAGGCGCGGCAGGTGCTCGCTCTGCTGGCGCTCCACGCCGACCAGGTCGAGCCCGTGGCCGCGCTGGTCGAGGAGCCTGCTGCGGGCGCGGGCCGAAAAACTCGGCGCCGACCTGCGGTTCGGCACCGAGCTGGTCTCCTTCGCGCAGGACGACGACGGCGTCAGTGCCGTCCTGAGGGACGCGGACGGCGCCGAGAG
>NZ_JAJSBI010000050.1 GCF_021261325.1 Streptomyces guryensis
TCTCGACCACGATGCGCACCGCGCCCTCACGGAACTCAGCGTCGTACGGCGGCTTCTTCTTGGACCCCATGAATCCCAACTTCCCCTGCAATCACGGGCTCCACGCTACGAGGGGATGGTCACGGGTGCGCCCAGGCTGAGCCGCCGAGAGCCCGCCTTGCGTCAGTCCAAAGCTGCTCGAACTCCTCCGCGCAGATCTCGGCTGCCTGGGGCTGATCCCGCCAGCCGTCCAGGGGACCTTCGGCGAGAACGCCGTACCGCCGCTCATAGCGGCCCATCGCAGCGACATCGGCGTGGTCACGCAAGTGCACAACCTCGGCCAAAGACGCCGCCGTCACCGGCTGCAAGTCCTTTCCCCGCACCTCAACCTGACGCCATGCCCAGCCCTCGTCATCGGCCTCGAAGTACAGCCACAGATCTTCGCCCTCGTAGTAGGTGCGGAACCAAGTCGTCACGCCGTCCAACCTGACCCCTGACCTTGAACCAGACACATAGGAGCCCCCGCGGAGAGAAGGAATCTCCGCTGGAGAACTGCTCGTGGCATCGAGAGGCAAGGCCGCACCTTGGCAAAGATCTGCCGCTCCACGGCCCCCCGCACAGGCAAGTACGCTCCCGCCGCGCCCGCGCCCACACGAGCGACGCGACGCCAGCCGCGAACACGAGCGCCTTCACCCCGATGGGGTCCCACGAAGCAGTGCGCTCAGCGCTCAGCCGGCTCCACTGCACCCTCCGGCGAAAGGGCTTGGACACCACGACAGGAGACCTGCCCGCGTGCCCCCATGCCCTGAAGCGCCTCGACACCCCCGGCCGCCACCGGCCGCACCACGCGGGCCCCGCCTATTTCACAACTTGCGCTAGCGGTTGACCGACCGCATCCCCGCCTCGTCGTACCGCTCCCCCGCCGCCTCGGGCAGCTCCGCGTCGATGCGGGCCAGATCCTCCCTGGTCAGCGCGATACCCACCGCCGCGGCGTTCTGCTCCAGGTAGGTACGGCGCTTGGTGCCCGGGATCGGCACCAGGTCCTCGCCCTGAGCCAGCACCCAGGCGATCGCAAGCTGCGCCGGGGTCACGTCCTTCTCCGCGGCGATCTCCTTCACCTTGGCCGCCAACCGCAGGTTCGCCTCCAGGTTGGCGTCCTCGAAACGAGGGTTGTGACGGCGCCAGTCGTCCGCATCCAGCTCGCTGGGCGTCGTGAACCGGCCGGCAAGGAAACCGCGGCCCAACGGCGAGTACGGCACAAAACCGATGCCCAGCTCTCGGCAGGCGGGCAACACCTCGGCCTCCACGTCCCGCGACCACAGCGAGTACTCACTCTGCACAGCCGTGATCGGATGCACGGCATGGGCACGCCGGATGGTCTGCGCGCTCGCCTCGCTCAGGCCGATGCAGCGCACCTTGCCCTCGGCGACCAGTTCGCCCAGCGCGCCCACCGTCTCCTCGATGGGCACCTGCGGATCGACCCGGTGCTGGTAGTACAGGTCGATGTGGTCGGTCCCCAGGCGCTGCAGGGACCCCTCGACCGAGCTGCGCACGTGCGCGGCCGAACCGTCCTGCGGACCGACCGAACTGATGTCGCCCGGGCGGGCGTTGTCCATCCGGTAGTTGAACTTCGTCGCCAGCACGAACTCCTCGCGGCGCCCCCGGACCGCCTCGCCGACCAGCGACTCGTTGGTCAGCGGCCCGTACATCTGCGCGGTGTCAAGGAAGGTCACGCCGAGATCGAGGGCGCGCCGGATCGTCGCGATCCCCTCCTTTTCGTCAGCGGACCCGTAGAAGGCGGACATGCCCATGCACCCCAGGCCGATCGCCGATACCTCAAGCTCCCTCAGACTGCGCTTCTGCATGCCTTGTCCCAGCCTTTCTGCCCACACGCTTCACTGTCCGGCCCGCACCCAACCCTCATCCATTCGGCAGCAGATCCCGCCGCCCCGCATCCCGTAGGAGCCATCGGGCAGCGGAGCCGGGTGCGATCCGCTGTGGGCGACGCTACGGCCTGGAGCGCACTCCAGCGCAACCCGGCCCTGCCACGGACCGGCCCAGACAGCCACCCCAGGAGACGCCGCTTCAAGCCCGCCGACGAGCAAAGACGCCCGCTGCCGGAACAGACCGACCGACCGCCCTGCAGCGGCCACGCTGCGCACCCGCACCTCCCCCGAGCCCCGCCGCAAACCGGACTCCCTGTCCACCGGCCACGGCCGCCCGGTCAACGCCTCGCGCATCGAGGCCGCAGTTCACCAACGCCGCCGAACAGCCGGACTGGGCAGAGTCACCCGGCACCAGCTCCGCCATACCCTGACCACCCGGGCCATCCACGGCGGCGATTCCTTGGAGGCCATCGCCGCACTCCTTGGCCACAGGTCTCTGTCCATGACACGTGCTCACGCCCGGAGCGCCGACCGCACCGTCACCGACGAGTACGTCGCCATCCCGGAGAAGGTCGACGCACTCTACGACGCCCCACGCCATAGGCCCACCGACGCCGACGGAGGGCCCCACCAAGGCGGCTTGGGTTCTGGAGGTGGTTGCCACACCTGACCTTTGGGGTTGTTGCGATGACCAAGCCGCGTCGGAAGCCGAAGAAGCCCGGACCTGCCCCGCTTTCCGAGAAGCGTGATCAATACCTCCGCCTCATGGCACAGGCAATGAGCAACTCGGCCGCGTGCCGAGGGCTGGAATCAACCGCAAGACCGGAAACCGCTGGAGGTACGGAAGGAAGGTCGTCGGCCGGGCCGGCAACGTGCGCGTCTGCCTGCCGATCACCGAGGTGCGGGAAGCCGACGCGGTCTCCGAGCGGTTCTTGTCGGAGGACGAGCGGATCGTCATCGCCGACCTGTTGCGGGCCAAGAAGTCTTTGCGAGCCATCGCCCGAGAACTTGGCCGGCACCCGGCCACGATCAGCTTGGAGGTTGGCCGTAACCGCGACCCGCGCACCGGTATGTACCACCCCATCCAGGCCCAGCGCCGGGCGTCCGTACGCTGCGCCCGCTTCAAGGGACGGAAGATACGGCGTGATCCGGAGCTGGAGGAGTTCATCCAGCAGCGCCTGGACCGGCGTTGGAGCCCGGTGCAGATCTGCCAGGCCCTGCGCGCGGCCTTCTTGGACGAACCCGACCGTCACCTGGCGCACGAGACCATCTACCAGGCCGTCTACCTTCCGCACCGCGGGGACCTCGAGCGCACAGCCGGCACCATGCGCACCGGCCGACCCGCGCGCCGGCGACACCGGCGCGCTGCTCAGCGCGCCACCCGGTTCATCGCCCCGGGAACGCTGATCAGCCACCGACCGGCAGAAGTTGACGACCGCGCGGTCGCCGGACACCGGGAAGGCGACCTCATCGTCGGCACCGCCAACCGCTCCGCGATCGGAACCCTGGTCGACCGCACCACCCGCTACGTCAAGGTCCTCCACCTCCCCGACAGCCACTCCGCCGAGAACGTCCGCGAAGCACTCCTGCACGGCCTGCTGCGCCAGTACTTCCCGAACAGCACCGACCTGTCCATCTTCAGCGCAGAGAACCCTGCCTTCGTCGCCGCCGAACTCGACAGCCACCCCCACAGGACCCTCGGCCGGCAGACCCCCGCAGACTTCTTCGCTGAGCTCGTCGCAGCACTGCAATGATCACCGTGTTGCGATGATCACTGGAATCCGCCGTCACCGGGTGTCGGCGTGGAGGATGTGCCCCGCACCGGCTTCGGGGGCGCCGGGCGGCTCGGCCTCTCGGCCGGCGGTGCGGCGCTGGGGCGCAAGTCCGATGGTGAGATGAGGCGTTGACCAGGCGGCCGGCCGGCCACTGGTCGCCTGCGTCAGGATCGGCGAGCCGGTTGATTCTCCGGCCTGCCGAGGCCTACGGCCGCATCTCTGGAATGTCGCTGCTGCGGTCGCTCGACGGCTCCGTTCCCTCAAGCGCGTAAAGGGTGCCGACCGGGAGTCAGCGGGGGAATGACGCGGGGATTGGCAAGGGGGCCAGGACCGCGGCTTCGGCGAGCTGGCGGCAGGGCGGGGCGTTGGGGACAAGACCGTCGTTCAGACCGTGCGTGGAGATCCACTGGACGGCACATGCGTACGGCTCCCCGGTCAGGGAGGCGTGCGGCCTGGCGTAGGAGGAATGAGACAGCAGACAAGCCGGCTCTCGCGCGGTCACCCGGACTGATCGCCCCGACAGAGTGCAGGTCACACGGCTCGTGAAGCAGGCTGACGAGGGTCGTTTCCTCATGCTCTGCCCCTGTACACCTCCGACAGGTTCGGACGCGGTGCGGGCCGACGACGGGCGGCGGGGCCTTGCGCGAAGGCGTGCAGGAGGTTCTCTGTCGTGCGGGTGACGAATGCGCGGGTACGGGAGTCCATATGGTGGTCGCGTCCCCCGTCGGGGGTTCCGGCCATCAGGGCTTCCACCCATCGCATGGTCCCGGTCGCGAAGACGCCCGCGCCGCTTGGCGCGGTGTAGTACGCCGAGTCGCTGTTGCTGCGGCTTCCGTTGCAGACCAGAGGGGAATGGGCCGTTATCTCCAGGGGCTCGGGGACGGGCGCGCCCGGGGTGACCCGGTCGTATTCCGCGCCGACCAGATGGTCGAAGCCGTCGCCGGGGCGTACACCTGTTCCCTCGTACAGCCAGTGATCCGCTGCGTGGACGACATAGGGCGCGTCCGTCGGATAGCCCTCGTAGAGCACGCCCGTCAGCGAGGACTCCGGGTCAGGGGCGGGGAACTGGCGGAAGTCCGTCGTCACCAAGGAGGGGTGGGTGGTGTAGCAGGGGTCCGACCGGAAGGAGGATTTGTAGCAGACCACCGTGCGGTCGGGCCGTGTGCCGCCGTGCTCCAGGCGGATCCGGCGAAAGCAGGTGTTGGCGCCCAGGAAGGCGACGTTGGTGCCGCCGTCGCGGGCCATGCTGACGTGCCGGCGCTGCTCCGGGGTCCAGTACTCGTCGTGGCCGAGGCAGATGATGGCGGCTGCCCCGTGCAGGACCTTCGGGTCTCGGTGCACGTCGACGCCGGTGGTGTAGGCGAGAGGGATGCCGAGCCGTTCGGCGAGGACCACCAGCGCCCGCTCGTACACCATGAACTTCTCCGCGCCGTCGGAGTCGTAGGGCCGGTCGAAGCTCACGGCGAGGGACCGTCCGGCGTACGCCCCGGAGGAGCCCGCGTAGAGGCTGTAGCCACCCCACTGGTTGTAGGCCTGCCAGGTGGCGGGCGCGTGTATGAGCACCGTTCGGCCGGTGCCCTGCGCTGAGCGCACGATCAGCGGGACGTAGCGCTGGTGGCCGTCCTCTGTGTCGAGCCGCAGCAGATACGCGCCCTCGGGCCAGCCCGCCGTCCCGAGACTCAGGGTGCGCCGCCAGTCCGCGCGGACCGTGCGGGTGTCGGTCAGGAAGACCGGCTCCGGCTGGACGCCGCCCGGTATCCGCCCGGACGACCAGACGAGCCGGGCCTCCGCGCCGCCGTACCAGCCCACCCGGAAAGCCGAGACGCGGAAGGACGAGGCGGTCGTGGAGACGTACAGACCGCACTCCTCGCCCGGCGTCACACTCACCTGGTCGGCGTAGCCGACGACGGCCGTCGCGGGGCCTTGCGACTGGATCCGCCAGTCGGGTGTACCCGGACGACCCAGTTCCGTCTCGGGCAGATGCGAAGCTGCCGCTCGGTGGTCGCGGGCGATAGAGGAAGGGTCGCAGGCGCCGACCGTCGCCGAGACGAGCCCGGCGCCCGCACACGCCTCCAGGAAGGCTCTGCGGCGCAGCACCGCCCCGTGTCCGGTCCCGTGCTGCGGCGTCTTGCGACTGTCGGGGTCCACATCGCCTCCCGTGTGCGTCCGGCTCGCGCGCCACCGCCCCTGCGAGCAGCGTCACACGGCACGGCGGGCCGCGTCCTGCACCCATCCACCATCTCGAACGAGAACGGCCGGGAACCCGGGAGTTGTCGGCCGCGCCTGCCCGCCACCAGTCGGCCTTGGCCGTCAGGGATTCTGAATGACCTTCCCGGCCGGGTGCGAACGGGACATCCGGATCGCGGATGGAGGTACGCAATCGGAATGTCCCGTCCCGGCATGGCCAGGCGGTGGGACGAGCTCAGCAAAGCCTCCGGTAGGGCACCTCGGGAATCATCTGATGCCATTCCCGTGGAGAAGGGCCGCCGTCGGCGCGTGTGCACACCGTGGCCGCCACTGCTTGCGGCGACGCCTTGTAGGTCTGAGACAAAACATGGTCACTCGCCACGTACAGCGTGTCCGTACCGGGGGCGAACGACAGGGCTTGGACGGAATCGCTCACTGTGGTGCGTCTGCTGGAAGAGGACGGCGGTCTCGCCCCACGCGCGCTGCTCGT
The DNA here is from genome assembly GCF_021261325.1 of Streptomyces guryensis. Classification (GTDB taxonomy): domain Bacteria; phylum Actinomycetota; class Actinomycetes; order Streptomycetales; family Streptomycetaceae; genus Streptomyces; species Streptomyces guryensis. The sequence goes on from NZ_JAJSBI010000050.1 coordinate 6,318, forward strand.
CGCGGCACCGGCAGCCATCCGACGTGGACCTGGCCACTCTTGGTGGCGGACACCTGCTCGATCGGACCCGTCGGGCAAGCGGGTGAACTACCGCTTCCAGCTCGACGGCCCGGCAGCCGGAAAGATCTTCTCCGAGGCGGTCGAGGGCGACGTCCCGGAGATCGGGTTCTTCCGCACCCGCGCGCGTGAAGATACGGGGTTGCGAGGTTCTGGTGCTGCGCCACGGGATGCCGGGCCACCAGGGAGTGGAGCTGTCCGGGCCGTTCGACGATCACGACGTCGTTCGTGACGCCCTGGTTGCGATGCCCGCCGTGTTCCAAGGTGTCCGTGCCCCGTCCACCTGCCGCGGGTCGGGCGGGGTGCCGCAACAGGACAGGACAGCTTGACGACAAATACAGGACCGTGACCAGCACGGATGCGACACAGAGGGATTTTGCTACAAGTTCCGAAATTTCACCGTGACGGATCCGCGATGCCACCGCAACCCGTCACCCCTACGGTCACTGCCACGCCGTAAAGGCTCATCAAACGCCGACCACGTCCCATCGGACCGAAATCGCTACTTTCCCCGAAATCCCCCTTTGTGCTCAGCGCCCATGGAAACAGGAGCCCAGCGTGTCTCATCCCTCCAGACGCGGTGTCCTACGGTTGACCACCGGCACAGCTCTCCTCGGCAGCTTCGCCCTGGCAGGCTGCGGTCGCGGCAGTGACAACGCTGCTACCGCCGCCACTGCCAAGCCCGTCGACGACTCCCCGGCCAGGGGAACCGTCAACGTCTGGGCCGCCCAGGGCGATGCCAACGTGCTCGACAAGGTCATCAAGCCATTCAAGGCCGCGAACCCCAAGCTCACGGTGAAGTTCACGCTGATCCCGAACGCCGAGTACTACACAAAGCTCCAGTCGGCGGTCGCGGCGGGCAAGGGGCCCGATGTCGCCCAGTTCTTCCCCGAGTCGCAGGCGCAGTTCCTCGATCCGTCCATACTGCGGCCCGTCCCGGACGGTCTCGTCGACCCGTCCGCCTTCTTCACGAGTCTGTGGGACGCCGGTGTGGTGAAGAGCGTCGCCTACACGGTGCCCTGGTACGCCTACACCTATGCGCTCGTCTACCGCTCCGACCTCGCCAAGCAGGCGGGTGTCAAGGCACCGACGACGTGGGACGACATGGTGCCGTTCTTCAAGGCATTGCAGCGCGCCGGAGCCGGGCACGGGCTCGGTGCGGACATCGGCTGGGACATCTTCAACGGCCAGGACGTCGCGATGTACGCGTGGCAGGCGGGCGGCTCGCTGCTCTCGTCCAGCGGCAAGTGGACTCTCGACACGCCGGCGATGGTCGACGCGATCAAGTACAACGCGTCGTTCTTCACCTCGGACGTCGCCGACACCAGCGGTCCCACGTTCCTCGACGCGCAGCCGTACTTCGTGTCGGGCAAGACGGCCTGCATGATCACGGGCCCGTGGGTCATCGGCCAGCTCGACGCGGTCGCGAAGAAAACCGGCTGGACAGCCTCCGACGTCGCCACCGCCCCCCTGCCGGCCGGATCGTCGGGCGGCGTCTCCTTCTCCGCCGGGGGCAGCTGGGGCGTGCTCGCCGACAGCGGCAATGCGGACGCGGCCTGGAAGCTCATACGGTACGTCTCCAAGCCGAGCACCCAGGTCGCGCAGTACAAGGCGTACAGCTCGCTGCCGGCCGTCGCTTCCGCCTGGGCCAACCCGGCCATCGCGGGCCAGCCGCTGTTGGACGCCTTCCTCACGCAGCTGAAGAACACCCGGCCGTTCCCGCAGGTGAGCACCTGGCAGCAGGTCGCCACCCGGCTGGGCAAGGAGATGGAAACCGTGGCCAAGGGCAAGGGGACCGCCGCGAAGGCCGCCGCCAACGTCCAGGCGTACGCCGAGAGTCTCGGCACGGGCAAGGGGTGATCCCCGGATGACCGCCACCATCGGGCCGGCGACGCCGCGCGGTGCGCGTCGGCCCCGGGGCGCCCGGCGAACCGCTGTCGCCTGGCTGTTCCTCGCACCGTTCGCCCTGGTGTTCCTGCTCTACACGGCGATACCCACCGTCGCCGCGCTCGGGTTCAGCCTCACCGATCTGCACGGCACGGACCTGCGGCATCCGCTCGCCGTCGACTTCACCGGAATCCAGAACTACCTCCGGCTGCTGGAAGACTCGAGCTTCCTGCGGGACATCCTCAACACCGTCCTGTTCGTGGCCGTCGGTGTGCCGTTGACGATGGGGTTCGGATTCGCGCTCGCCCTTGCGCTCAACTCCGGCATCCGGCGGCTGCGCGGCACCTTCCGTACCGTCTTCTTCGCACCGGTCGTCACGAACGTCGTGGCCGTCGCCATGATCTGGCAGTACGCCTTCAACACCAACGGCACCGTCAACAAGGTGCTCGGTGCCATCGGTTTCGCCGGGCCGAACTGGCTGGACGACACGCACCTGGCCATGCCCGTGGTCATCGCCCTCGGCGTCTGGCGCAACTTCGGCATCGCGATGGTGCTGTTCCTCGCAGGCCTGCAGGCGGTGCCGCAGGACGTGTATGAGGCCGCCTCCCTCGACGGGGCCGGCCGGTGGCGTCAGCTCAGGCACATCACCCTGCCGTTGCTGATGCCGACCACGCTGATGGTGTCGGTGCTGCTGACCGTCTTCTACCTCCAGGTGTTCGACGAGCCGTATCTGCTCACCAACGGCGGCCCGCTGGGGTCCACCGAGTCGGTGGCGCTGTACACCTACCACGAGTTCGGCGTCGGCGAGTTCGGCGTGTCCTCGGCGGCGTCCTTCGTGATGCTCCTGCTCGTGACGTTGGTGAGCATCGTCCAGTTCCGAATGCTGAGGCCCCGCGCATGACCACGATCGCCGCACCGCGGAATGCCGAGATGACAGGCGAACGGACGCACATGCGCCGCCGGTCCGTCGCCCGTCCCCTGCTGTACGGCGCGCTCGTGCTGTGCGCGTTGCTCACGATGCTGCCGTTCGTCTGGGTGCTCAGCGGCTCGCTGCGCAGCCTCGGCGAGATCCGCTCCGACCCCGGAGCCTGGCTTCCGCACCACGTCACCCTCGACAACTTCGTACGACTGTTCCAGACCGAGGGCTTCGGCCGGTTCCTGGTCAACAGCATCGTGGTCGCGGTCATCGTCGTCGCCGGCAACATCGTGGCGGCGTCGGCCGCGGGTTACGCGCTCGCCAAGCTGGACTTCGCGGGCAAGCGGATCGCGTTCGGCGCGGTCATGGCGGCGATGATGGTGCCGTTCACCACGGTGTTCGTCACCCAGTTCGTGATCACCGTCGACCTGGGCCTGGCGGACACCCTCACCGGTATCGCCCTGCCCGGTGCGGCGCTGCCGCTGTCCGTGTTCATCATGCGGCAGTACGCCCTGTCGGTCCCCGACGAACTACTGGAAGCGGCCCGGATCGACGGGGCGGGCGAGTTCCGGATCTTTTTCCGGATCTTTCTGCCGCTTGCGGGCCCCGCCGTCGCGACGATCACGATCATGTCGTTCCTCTACTCGTGGAACAACTTCATCTGGCCTCTCATCGTCGCCCAGAGCACCTCCAGCTACACGCTGCCGGTGGGCCTCGCCGCCACCAGCCAGGCCGCCGCGCACGTCACCGACTACGGCCTGATGCTCGCCGGCGCGATCGTCGTGATGCTGCCGGTCCTCGTCCTCTTCCTTTTCCTGCAGCGCTTCTTCGTGCAGGGCATCTCCGGCACGGGAATGCGGTGACCGCGGTGCATGTGGTGGACGTGGTGGAGGCTCCTGTGGGTACGATCATCGGCCGCCGCACCGGCCGGGTTCGGCGTTTCCTCGGCGTGCCGTTCGCCGAAGCACCCGTCGGTGCACGGCGGTTCGCGGCGCCGGTGCCACGCGGCCGGTTCACGCAGCCGTTCGACGCGTCCCGGCACTGTGCCACCTCGCAGCGCGTGCCGCTGTTCGCCACGACCACCATTCCTGAGCCGTCGGTGCCGGGTGACGACGTACTGAACCTGAGTGTGGTCGCCCCCGCGAACGGTGTGTCATGCCCGGTGCTGGTGTGGATTCACGGCGGCGGCTTCCTCGCGGGCAGCCCGGCCAGTCCGTGGTACGACGGTCGCGCCTTCGCCCGCGACGGAATCGTCACTGTGACGCCTGGCTACCGGCTCGGCGTCGACGGGTTCGCCCCGCTGGACGGCGTACCCCCGAACCTCGGGCTGCGCGACCTGCTGCTCGCGCTCGACTGGGTGCGGGAGAACATCGCGGCTTTCGGCGGTGACCCGGGCCGGGTCACCGTCGCCGGCCAGTCGGCCGGAGGCGGGGTGGTGCTCGCGCTGCTCTCCTCGCCCCTCGGCAGTGGTCGCTTCCACCGAGCGGTCAGTGTGTCCGGCGGCTTCTTCGAGGTGGACGCGGACGCCGTGCGCTACTTCGCCGGGCGGCTCGGTGACCGGCTCGGCGTGCCGCCGACGCGCGACGGCTTCGGCGGCCTCACGGTGGAAAGCGTTCAGCAAGGCGTCCGTCTGCTGCGGAGCGAACGTGGCGACGACGGCCCGCTCGTGCTCGGTCCGGTCGTCGGCGACGACGTCCTTCCCATGCCCGTCGCCGAGGGACTGGCCGTGTACGGGCACGGTGTGCCGCTGCTGCTCGGCGCGACGGGCGACGAGTTCGACGGCGGCGCCCGGGGCATCGGCAGCGCCGCCGCTCGCGCGGCGGGCACCCGTTTGACGGACACTCTGTTCCGCGCCGCCTGTCCGCGCGCGGCGGCCTCGCGTCGCGACGCAACCGCCGGCACCTGGCTGTACTCCTTCGAATGGCTCTCCCCCGTACTCGGTGGAGCCGTGCACTGCGCCGACATCCCGTTCTTCTTCGACGTACTCGACGCGCCGGGTACCGCCGAGGCCCTTGGAACACAGCCGCCCTCGGAACTCGCCACGTCCATGCACGCCGACCTGGCCGCGTTCGTCCACGGCCGGTCGCCGGCCTGGGAGCCGGCGACCGGGAGGCTCGGCGACCCCGCTCGCGAATACGGCAGGCCCGGGGCGGCGCCTACGGCCGACACCACGGGCGTGTACGACCCGGTGGTGGCGGGGTCCGTTACACCGGAGGCGTGCTGATGCCCGGAATGAATCAGAGCGCCGTCCGGCGGGTCAACACCTCGGTGATCCTTCGCGCGCTGGCGGTGTCCGCCGAGCCGATGACGCTGGCCGAGCTGTCCGAACGGGTCGGCCTGTCCCGCCGCACCATCGAAGTCGTCCTGGACGCACTCGTCGACGCGGGCTGGGTGAGCGAACTCGACCGGGTGCCGGTGAGCGGCTGCGCCGGGCGCCCCGCTCGCCGGTACGAACTGCGGGCCGACCACGCGCTGCTGGCGGCTGTGCGCGTCACCACCCTGGACGTGTCCGCGGTCGTCGCCGACGTGCGTGGCCGCATCGTCGGCCGGGCGCACCGGCCGCTGCGCGCCTACCAGGATCCGCAGGCCACGCTCGACGACGCGGCGGCGCTGGTGCGGCAGGCGCTCGACGACGCGCGCGGGTCGGCCGACCGGCTGCGGGCCGGCGCGATCGCGAGCGGTGGCGCGATCGACGACGACGGCGTCGTACGGCGTCTGGTGCACACCACGCGATGGGAGGGCGTGCACCTGCCCAAGGAACTCGGGCGGCGCGTCGGTGTGCCGTGGTTCGCGGACAACGACACCAATCTCGGTGCGCTCGCCGAGCGTTGGCGGGGGGCGGCCGGTGACCACGACAACGTCGTATGGGCGATGCTCGGGAACCGGACCGGTCTGGGCATCCTCATACGCGGGGACGTACACCGTGGTTTCGAGGGCGCCGCGGGCGAGATCGCCGAGGCGGTGTCGCTGCCGGCCGGCTCGGTCGAGGACCGTCCCGTGGCGTGGCTGACCTCACCGGATCCGGCCCGGCGGCGTGTCGCGCTCGGCCGCTTCGCCGCGGCTCGGGCCGGCGATACGGCGGCGCTCGCGGAGGTCGACGAGTTCGTGGAGAACATCGCGTCGATCCTCACCACCCTGTCGTGGACGGTCGCGCCGTCGCTCATCGTGCTCGGCGGCGGGCTGGAGGACGCGGCCGATGTGCTGCTGCCCCGGGTGCGCGAGGCGATGCACGGCGCGCGTACCCCCGCCGTCGAACTGCGCGCCACCGTACTGGGCTCCGACGGCCCGCTCATCGGCGCCGTCAAGTTCGTGCTCGACCACATGGACACCGAGTTGTTCGGCCCGCCCGTCCCGAGCGCGTGATCGCGCATCCCACCAGCACTTTCCCCTCACACCACGTTTCACAGGACAGGAGCCCGACCATGACCGGCACCAGCAGGACCGGCGTACTCATCGTGGGCAGCGGCATCATGGGATCCGTCGTGGCCCGGCTGCTGCGGGACACCGATCCGACGCTGGACATCACCATGGTCGACGGCGGCCGGCCGATCGGATCGGCCCCCGGCCTGCACCTGCACGACCTCGACGACCCGGCTCTGTGGTCGCGCTACAACGAACGGGTCGCCACCGGCATCCAGGGCCTGTACACGGGCGCCGAAGTGGTGCGCGACGTCGCGAGCAGCATCACCGGCCTGGCACCCGGCATGTTCCACGCGCTCGCCTTCGGCGAGGACGCCGAGGCGATGCCGGCTGCCGCGCTCGCGTGGAACGCGGGCGGCATGGGAGTGCACTGGACCGCGGCGACGCCCTGGCCCGCCGGGGACGAGGTGTTCGACTTCGGCGACCCGGACCGCTGGGCGAAGGATCTGGACACCGCGCACCGCCTGCTCGCGGTCACGCCCGCCGCCATCGGCCCAACCTCGGTCGGGCAGCGGGTACTTGACGTGCTGTGCCGACGCTACGACGGCGTCGGACCGGACGACCGGCGGCCGCAGCCGATGCCGATGGCGGTCACCGCGACACCGGCGGGACCCATGCCGCGCACGGCTCCGGGCACGGTCTTCCCCTCGATCGCGGCGGGCGGGGACCCGGCCTTCACGCTCCTGACCGGCACCCTCGCCACGGCTCTCGTCACCGAGTGCGGCAGGGTCGCCGGCGCCCGGCTGCGTCGCGTGGCCGACGGCGCCGAGTCCGAACTCCCCGCGGACACCGTGGTGGTGTGCGCCGACGCCCTGCGCACCCCGCAACTGCTGTTCGCTTCCGGCATACGGCCCACGGCACTGGGGCGTCACCTCAACGAGCACGCGTTCATCAGCGCCCGGGTGCTGCTCGACCTCGACCGGTTCGGCATCGGCCTCGACGCCCTGCCCCTGCCGCTCCCCGGCGAGTTCGCCACGGACTCGCTCTGGCTGCCGCAGAACGGAGCGGCACAGCCGTTCCACGGCCAGATCATGAACCGCACGTACGTGGACGAGGCCGGCCGCCCCCTGGCGCACTCCGTGGGCCTGTCCCTGTACGCCCCCGTCGAGTCCCGCCCCGAGAACCGGCTCGTCTTCTCGGAGTCGGACACCGACCTCGCCGGGATGCCACGGTTCACCGTCGAGTTCGGCTACTCCCACGCCGACCGCGAGCTGATCAGCCGGGCACTTGAGCAAGTCCGGTCGCTCGCCGAGGAGTTCGGCACGTTCGATCCCGAGACCGAACTGGCCCTGCTCCCGCCCGGCTCGTCACTGCACCAGACCGGCACCGTCCGGGCAGGCAGTGCCGATGACGGCACCAGCGTGTGCGACCCCGACGGCCGGGTGTGGGGCTTCGACAACCTGTATCTCGCGGGCAACGGCGTGATCCCCACCGCGATGGCCGCCAACGTCACGCTGGCCGGCGCGGTGACCGCCGTACGGGCCGCGCGCGCCGTCGCCGAACACATCACCGCGCCCGCCGCCCACTGAGAGGGAACGAGAACCGTGATCGACATCCAGAAGGAATACCGCGTGGCGCTACCCGCGTGGATCGACGACGAACTCGCCGACGTGCCTGCCGTCATCCCCGACCGCGAGGGCCGGATGCGCCTCGTGCACCGCCTCGCCGAACGCAACTGGCGTGAGGGCAACGGCGGTCCGTTCGCGGCACTCGTCGCCGAGCAGGACACCGGCCGGATCATCTCGGTCGGCGTGAACGTCGTACTCACCTCCGGTGTCTCCAGCGCGCACGCCGAGGTGGTCGCGCTGGGCCTCGCCCAGACGGCGACCGGCGGCTGGGACCTCGGCGGCGAGGGCGCGCCGGCGCACGAGCTGGTCGTCAACTGGCGTCCGTGCGTGCAGTGTTACGGCGCCACGATGTGGTCCGGGGTGCGTGGTCTCGTGGTCGCGGGTGAGGGGCCGGACCTGGAGGAGATCACGACCTTCGACGAGGGCCCGCTCGGCGCGGACTGGGCCGAGCAGTTCGAGGCACGCGGCATCAAGGTCGTACGGGATGTGCTGCGGGACGAGGCGCTCGCCGTGTTCCGCGGCTACCGGGACGCCGTGGACGCGGAAGGCGTCACCGTCTACAACGCCCGCGGAGGCGCCGCATGACACCGCTGGATCCGCCGGCACCCCGTTTCGCGACCGACGTCATCACCTTCTACCACCCGGACTTCTGGGGACTGGACTCCGCCGACGCGCTGCGCGACTGGGCCCGCGACCATCCCCGGCCCTTCTGGGAACGCGTGATGGACGCGCTGGCGGAGGCCGGGGTCACCGGCCTGGAACTGACCTTCGCACCCGGCGACATCGACTCGGCTCTGCGCGCCTTCGGCAGCGCGGCCTCCTTCCGCCGCGAGCTGGCAACCCGCGGCCTGTCCGTGGTGAGCGCGTTCGTCGCCGGCAGCGACGCCCCCGACTGGCGGCAGAGCGGCAACCGGCCCGCGATCGTCGCCGACGCCGAGCGACGCGCCGCCTTCCTCTCCGAGGTGGGGGCGGAACTGCTCGTCGCCGGACTGCCGATGCGGACGACGTTCGGGACGCGTCCGCCCTTCTTCGTGGACGCCGCGTACATGACCCGGATGGCCGACATCGCCCATGTGGTCGGCGAGGCCGTCTCCCGCTACGGCGTGAAGCTCGCCTTCCACACGGAGTCCAACAGCACCCTCTGGTACGAGAGGGACATCGACCTGTTCATGGCGCTGACCGATCCGCGCTACGTGTGGCTGTGCCCCGACTCATGCCACATCGCGCTCGGCGGAGGCGACCCCGTCGCCGTGGCGCGCCGCCACTCCCAGCGCATCGCGCTCGCGCACTGGAAGGACGCCGTCAAGCCGATCGACGTCGAACTCACCATCGACGACACGGTCTTCGCCCAGCAACAGCCCTACATGACCGAACTGGGCACCGGCATCGTGGACTGGAGGGCGTGGGCCGACGCAATGTCCCGTACTCCCGGCGCCGACATCGTCCTCGTCGAGCTGGACGAGGCGGCCGATCCCATTGCCGCTCTGCGGGCGGGAAGGGCCGTCGTGGAGGGGGCCCGGGCGCGGCCGGCGGTCGGCGATCACGCCGCGCGCATCGAAAGGCAGGGCCAGACATGACGGCTCCCGCTGGGCACTCCCCGCACGCGCCCTCCACCGACGGCACCCCCGCCCGGTCCACACCCGTCACAGCGAGCGCGGCCCGCCGGGCGCGGCGCACCCCGCACCTGCGGGTCGCCGTCCTCGGCGCGGGCATGATCGGCGACGTCCATCTGCGCAGCGCACGCGCGAGCGGGGCCGAGGTCGTCGGCGTCCTGTCCTCCACGGCCGAGCGCAGCCTCGCGGCGGCCGAACGCTGGCAGGTCGATGTCGGATACCCGGACCTCGACGCCGTCCTGAGCGACGACACGATCGACGTCGTCCACGTCTGCACCCCCAACCACCTGCACGTCGCTCAGGCGGTCGCCGCCCTGCGGGCAGACAAACACGTCATCTGCGAGAAACCGATCGCGACGACCGCGACCGACGCCCAACACCTCGTGGATACGGCCGAGTCGGCGGGCCGGATCGTCGCCGTGCCGTTCGTCTACCGCTACCACCCCATGGTCCGCGAGTTGCGGGCCCGTGTCGCGGCGGGTGGATCCGGCGGCCGTCGGCGCCTCGCGGGCGTTCGCCGACATCGGGTCGCACTGGTTCGACCTGGTCGAATGGGTGGCCGGGGTCCGGGTCGCCGAACTGCTCGCCGAGACGACCACGACAGTGGCCGACCGGCCCCGCGTCGGCGGCCCGACGTTCGGCAACGGGGCCTCCTCCGACGCGGCCCGCGTCACGGTCACGACGGAGGACGCCCTCGCGGTCGTCGGCCGTACGACCGAGGGGGTACTGGTGTCGGTGACGGTCTCCCAGGTGTCGGCGGGCCGGAAGAACCGGCTGTGGTTCGAGCTCGACGGGGCGCACGCCAGTGCCGTCTTCGACCAGGAGCTCCCCGAGTCCCTGTGGCTGGGCCGTCCGGACCGGACCGAGACGCTGGTGCGTGACCCGTCCGTCAACTCGCCCGACGCCGCCCGCCTCTCGGTCGTACCGGCGGGGCACCCGCAGGGTTACCCGGAGTGTTTCGAGAACTTCGTCAAAGAGACCTACACGGCCGTCCGCGGCAGCCACCCCGAGGGCCTGCCGACGGTACGGGACGGGCTGCGCTCGGCCCGCCTGGTCGACGCGGTCATGACCTCGGCGGCACACCGCGCATGGACACCCGTCGACGATGCGTCACCCACCGACGAACCGACACACGACCCGACCGAAGAGCACGGAGGACACCTGCGATGAAGCTGGGATTCCTGACGGCCTGCCTGCCCGGCCTGCCCCTGGACGAGATCGCCGACTGGGCCGTGGCAGAGGGCTACCAGGCCCTCGAGGTGGCGGTGTGGCCCAGTGCGGGTGGCCGCGACTTCGAGGCCTCGCACCTGCCGGTCGCCGACTTCACGGACGCCGACGAGCAGCGCACCCGTGAACTCCTCGAACGCACCGGACTGACGATCAGCTCACTCGCGTACTACGAGAACAACCTGCACCCGGACCCGGCGACCCGCGAGTCGATCCGCACCCACCTCAAGCACGCGATCGACACGGCGGCCCGCCTCGGCGTGGACTCGGTCGGTACGTTCATCGGCCGCGACCCGCGCCTGAGCGTGTTGCAGAACCTGCGCGAGGGCGAGAAGGTGCTGCCCGAGCTGGTGGAGCACGCGGGCGAGCGTGGCGTGAAGATCGTCATCGAGAACTGCGTGATGGAGGGCTGGCACCCCGACGGATACCCGGGGAACCTCGCCTACTCGCCCGAGCTGTGGGAGTGGATGTTCGACCTGGGCTTCTACCTCAACTGGGATCCCTCGCACCTGATGTGGATCGGCATCGACCCCCTTGAGACCATCGAGCCGTACCTCGACCGGATCATCCACACTCAGGCCAAGGATGTGGAGCTGTTCCCGGCAAAGCGCAACCGCTACGGCCACTTCGGCATCGTCGACAAGGGTGGCGACCCCTGGGCAACGGGCTGGTGGCGCTACCGCGTACCAGGTCTGGGGCAGGTCGACTGGCGCCGCGTCATCGACCGCTTCCACGATCTGGGCTATACCGGCACAGTCTCCGTCGAACACGAGGACCCGGTGTGGGGCGGCACCCCTGAGAAGGTCCAGCAGGGACTGAGGATCGCGCACCGCACGCTGAGCCCGCTCATCGAGCCCCAGTAGGACACCGTTAGGAGTTCGAAGATCGGTGCGTCGGAGAACCGGAACAGGTCCAGGCCGCCTTCGGTGGCCAGGGTCAGCGGCTGCCAGGAGGGCACGACGAACAGGTCGCCGCGTTCGACGTTCCAGCTCGCGTCGCCGACGGTGATGTGGCCCGTACCGTCGAGACCTCGAAGAACGACGAGCCGACCTCGCTGCGGGCCGCGGTCAGGGTGTCCGGCGCCAGCCGGTGGAACTCGGTGCGCAGCGTCGGCAGGACGTCGGCGCCCGTGGTCGGGTTGGTGCAGCGGACGGCGGTGTGGCCGGGCTCGACGGTCGCGGAGTAGCCCTCCGTCTCCAGGGCCAGCTGCTCGGCCAGAGCCCGGTCAGTGTATTCCCACCGGTAGGCCAGCAGGGGTGTGGCCGGGGTGGGCTGAAGGTGGGTCGACGGTCGCAGTCCCGGGTGGGCCCACAGCCGTTCGGAGCGTGAGCGCTCCGGCGCTTCGCGGGTGTCCGGGGCCGAACTCGAAGAAGGTCGCGTCGGTGTAGTGCTGGAAGGGGATGTCCAGTCCGTCGATACAGGCCATCGCGCGGTCGCTGCGGTTGTGGTGGCCAAACGGCCGCCGGCCGGGACGGTCCGCCCCGGCCGAACGGGCGGTTCGGGTCCCCGTGCGACCAGCAAACACGCAGGACAGGCGATCGCATCGGCACGCCGCATCGTGCAGATCCTCCAGGACTTCGACCAGGACCCCGAGGTGGCCGAGGAGTTCACCGCGGTCGCGCCGAACGGGCAGCGGAACATCCCGTGGACGCAGTTCTGCCGTGGCCGCACGGACGCCGACCAGCTGGCTCAGCCGCTCCTCGACGGCAACACCGACACGATTCCTTGCGCGGTGTGGGGCCCGTCAGCACCGCGGATGCCGTCGGCCGCGACCACGACTCGTACGTGGTCACGCATGTGGCCCGCAACCCCGTCCACATCGACAGCAGGCCCGTACGGCTCCGGGTCGCGGTGCGCTGCGACCGCCCCGACTGGATTGGGGCCACCACGCGGTCGGGGCAAGTGTTCGCCTACGGCTACTGGAAGCTTTTCCCCGACGACCTCGCACGCGCGCAGCGCCAGGGCTGGATCGAACTGCAGCTGTGGGTGAACAGCCCTGGCAGGTGGCCCGTTGGGACACCGACGGCACCACCGTGGCCTCCCCAAGCCCGTCCTCCGCCCCCGCCACCCGCAACCAGCACCCGACCGCGCTACCGCCGCCCCGGCCCCGTCACCGACACGGAACGTGCCGCCGACTGCCTCGCCAGAGCCGGAATCGAGACCAGCCATTCACTGGGGAAGTCCCCGGCTGCGGACAGGACCGGCTGGATCAGGTCACGGTTCTTCATGTCCGTCACTCGGCGTTCTCTGTCAGGAATCCCTTGTCGATGATGTTCTGGAATTGCTTGTCACCCAGTTTCCACGCTGCCCAGAATTTTCCGTCGGTGTGCAGCATGACCATCTTCTTCGTTGCTGAATCGATGAACCCGAGGGCCTGACCCCGGTTTCTGTAGTTGAATCGGTAGATCTTCGTGTCGGCGGCCAGCATGTGGCTTCTCGTTTTCTGCACGAACTGCTTCATCGTCTGTCCGCTGCGATTGCCGTTCCGCGAGCGCGTAGAGGGTGTCGCCTGAGGACACGGGCCGGTCCAGGACCAGGCAGTCGTAGGGGGCGAGGTCGATCAGGATGTCCGCGTCCGGCCGGTCGGCGACGGCGTATCCGGCTCCCTGCAGTCCGGCCGCGATGGTGTCCCGGAGATCAGACTCGTCCTCGACGAGAAGCACACGCATAGGTCGACGTCCTTGGGGGTAGCGCTCGTTCGCCGACTCCCGACCGGGCGGGTGAAGCGACACACGGCATCGCACGCGCTGGCAGGAGCGGAGGATATGTCGCCACCTCCCCTGACGCTGCCCGTGCAGACCTCCATGTCTGCGGAGCTGTTCCACGTCACCGCTCAGATGGGTCAGGTCGACGAGGTCCTCGCGGGCAGGCCGGCACACGGGCCCGCGCCGCACCCGACACGCACCGAACGCCGGATCATCGAGATCCGCGCCCTACGTCGGTGAGGACCCACCCGCACCGCGGGCCTGCTGCGCCTGGTGCCGTCCACAGTGCACCAACATCCGTTTCCTCCTCAGCGGGTAGGGAGGCCACCTGGCGCATGGTCTCCTGTTCCATGGTGTTCGTGTGATTGGCAGGCGAACAGCGCACGAACCGTTCACGTATGACCGGTTCGGCTGTTCGTCGCTACTCGCGGACTCCCCCAGTGGGCCCGGTGCCCTGACCGGTGCCCATCAGGCGGCGCCCTCTACAAAGCGTTTCTCTGCCAGTAGCCCGAGCAGCAGCGAGGCCGACTTCCCCGTGGAGGGTGTGGAAGGCCGGATGACGAGGTCCGGGGCGTACGGAAAGCCGTTGACTTCGGATGGGGCGGAGGCCGCTGTCGGCGTCGTCATGTGCACGTGCAGGAACTGCGTGCCGCTCCTGTCGTGCCGTTCGCGTACGACGTCGCCGCTGTCCGTGTACGGCGCGGCCGTCGAGGACACCAGGACGATCACGCTGTTGCGCGCGAGGACCTCGGCCGTCAGCCCTGCACGCCGCACGTCGCCGGCTTCGAGTACGGCCACTCGACGCCCCGCGCCCCGTAGTCGCTCGGCCACGGCATGGGCGAGGGGCGATGTGCCCGCGTCCGGCGATCCGGTGAGCCATACCGTCACGCCGCAACAGCACGGCTTGGGGCGAACCAGCATGATCGGGTCAACCTCGTTTCGCATGGGGTGAGGTGGTGCGGCGTGCGCTCAGGTTCCCGGAGAGGGTCCACCAGAGCGTGCCGTAGGTGATCACGATGCCCGCGATGCACAAGGCCGCCTGGGGCGCGTCCATGGTTGTCGCGAGGCCTCCGGCCACCAGTTGGCTCACGCCGAGGGAGAGGGTGGAGAACATGAAGTCGATGCTGAGGACTCGCCCGCGGATGTCGTCCGGGGTGGCCGACTGCAGGGCGAAGGACGACAGGGTGGAGTTCATGCTGCCGCCGACGTGGGCGACCACGACCAGCAGGACGGCCAGTGGAAACCAGCTGACGGCGGAGAAGCCGGCGTAGGCGAGGCCGAACATGAGAGTCGAGGCCAGAATGAGTAGACGGATTCGGCCCTCCCGCCCCCACAGGAGTTGGCGGCCCAGCACGGGGCCGATCAGCGCCCCCACTCCGCGCGCGGCGTACAGCAGGCCCACGCCGACATCGCCCACGTGGAACACGGCGGCGCCCAGGGCGGGGAAGAGCGCCAGTACTCCGTTGCCCAGGGCGGTTCCCGGCTTGGCCAGCAGCAGCGACACGATGCGACGGTCCTGGCGGGCGAAGGACGCGGTCTCGCGGACATCGTCCCGCACCCTGCCCCGCGGCTTGCCGGCCCCGCCGCCACCGCAGGGTCTGCGCACCCGCTGGACCAGGGCCGCGGAGACGCAGAAGGAGAACACGTCGAGGGCGAAGCACCAGTAGGTGCCGAGAGTGGAGGCGAGCAGCGCGCCCAGTGAGGCCCCCACCGCGAGCATGACGCCCCAAGCGCCGCCGGTGAGGGCGTTCGCGGTCAGCAGGTCGACTTTCGGGACCAGGTTGGGGAGCGCCGCGTTCGCCGCGGGGCCGTAGAAGGCCTTCACGCCCGCGACACCGCCCAGCGCGATCAGGGCGATCCAGGCGGTCGACTCGGTCCGTACGAGGAACAGGGTGGCGATGAACCCGGCGGACAGCAGATCACAGATGATCATCAGCCGGCGGCGGTCGACACGGTCGACGACCACACCGGCGTACGGGGACAACGCGGCGATGACCAGCGTGTCGGCCGCGAGGACCAGCGCTCCCCACAGGGGGGCGCTGGTCAACTCCTGGAGCAGGGCCAGGAGCGGGATCATCGCGAACCAGTCCCCGCCCAAGCTGACCAGCTGGGACAGGTAGACGCGGCGGAAGTCGGCTTCCTCGCACAGTAGTTGACCGGCCGACCTCCGTCGGGCGGGAGCGGCCGGTGCGCTGTCCGTCGCGCTACTGCCCGTCAGCACGCAGTGCCTCGCGGAGTTCCTCGGACTTCCCCACACGGAAGAGGGCGAGCCGGTGCCGGTTCACCTCGGGCAGTCGCTCGATCACCTGCTCGTCCACCCGGGCGAGGAAACCGCGGCCGAGTTCCAGGGCCGTCGCCATCGCGTCGTCGGTGTTTTCCAGCATGGCTAGCATCGCGATGCGCAGGTCACCGAGGCACATGTCACGCTCGTAGACGGGCAGCAGTTCGGGGGCGTGCTCGCGGAGGATCTCCCCGGTGACCACCATCATGCGCATACGGGCCGCGATGTTGTCGGGCTCGTACAGGCGCTGTGTGATGGAGCGTTCCCCGGCTTCCCGGATTCGCCAGTGGTAGACGACCTGCCCGACCACATCGACCGACCGGGCCTCGATATGGGCCCGCACGGTGACCGGCGCGTCCTCGTACTGGGCGAGGGAGAAGGCGAAGCGGTGCCGGTCCCAGAACGACCTGCGGAACACTTTGTTCCAGATCATCCGGTCGAGGATCAGATCCTGGTCGCGGGTGATGTGGGTGCGGCTGCGCGGGGCGGCGAAGACCTCGGCGTAGCGCGGATGGCGGTGTGTTCCGGAGGAGTCGAGGCGTCGGACGTCTCCGGACGCGAAGTCCGAGTTGGTGGACTCCAGGGATTCCACCAGTGCCCGGTAGGCCGTCGTCGGAACGACGTCGTCGGAGTCGGCGAAGGCCAGATAAGTGCCGGTCGCCCGCTCGGCACCGACGTTGCGGGCGGCGCTGAGACCTTGGTTGTGCTGGGTGATGAGAGAGAAGCGGTCGTCCTTGGCCACCCATGCGGTGGCGATCTGCGGACTGGTGTCGGTCGAGCCGTCGTCGACCAGGATCACTTCGATGTCCTTGAGGTCCTGGTGGGCCAGGGACTCCAGGAGTTCGGGGAAGTAGGGGGCGACGTTGTAGAAGGGAACGACGACGCTGAGTGTGGGCGTGGGCATGGGGGGCTACCTCAGTCCTGGGGTGTGCGGGCGAGAATTCCCGTGGCACAGGCGATTCCCCCTGCGCCCTTGGTGAGTTCCGGTATCGGGACGCGGGCGACACACTCGACGCCGTGCCGGGACAGCAGGTCCGCCGTGGCGCGGGACCCGGTCGGCATGAGGACCGCCCGCGGCGCCACGGTGACGAAGTTGAACGCCAGGTGGGTGCTGACCTCCTCGGACTCGGGGATGTCGACGACCGTGAAGCCCAGCTCGCGCAGGTGCCGGATCTCCGCCGGGTCCATGATCGAGGTGCGGGCGGCGAGCAGGTCCGCGTCGAGCACCTGGAGGACCCCGAGCAGGTGCTGGACCCCGGTGGGCACGGAAAGCCGCAGGACTCGCGCGCCCTGCTGTCCGGCCTCGTCCGCGATCTGCCGGGCCCCGGCCTCGTTCGTGCGTGCGCCGAGTCCGACGGCGACCAGTTCGGAGCGCAGCCACTGGGCGTCGGCGCCCTCGAAGACGCCGTTGGCGCCGACGGTACGGGCCACCGGGATGCCGAGCCGGGCGCAGAGTCTGAGGGTCTGGAGTTCCTCGCCGGCCCGAACGGCGCTGGCCATCCGGGGGATCACGGCGCCCGCCCGGGTCATCCACAGCAGGTCGCGCGCGTACATCGCGTTGGCGCCGCGGTACGGATTGCTGCCGGGTGGCTCTGGGGCGGGCAGTGTGTGCACGGTGACGCCCAGCGTGCCGTACGCCTCGGCCAGCGCGTCCATGTCGCGGCGGAGCGCGGCGTGGTCGAGCCGTTCCAGGTGCTGGAGTGCGTCGGGCTCACCGGCGGTGAGGAGCGCGGCCGGCGGGCAGTGCAGGGCGACGTCGGTGAGACGGTCGAAGTCGCGGCTCACGCCAAAGGGCGCCCAGTTCCCGCCAGCTGCGATGTCGTCCTCGTGCCGTCCGGGGCGGGCGCGCCAGCCCGGCCCGTGGTAGGCGGCCGCGGTCACACCCACTGGTCCTCCTCCCCCTTGCGGTAACCAAGTTCGTCCGCGACGTCGCGGATGTCCGGCCGGTCGACTGCGGGGAGCACGAGATCGGCCCGCTGCCTCCAGCGGGCCGGGCGGGGCCGCGCGGTCGCCATCACGACCGGGAAGCTCACCGGACGGGTCAGTTGCGGGATCCCGGCGAAGGCGAAGACGGACCGCAGGGTCCGCTCCCGGGTGGTGGGATCGAGGATCTGCTCGAACGGCACGCGCAGGACGTCGTCCGCGGTGTCGGGGCCCAGTGCGTCGAGGGCGGACCGGTGCGCGCCCGCCCACTGGTTCGCGCACACCCATTCCAGCGGCTGGTCGACGAGCTTCTCCCAGCCGGGGGGAATGTCGAAGTTCCACCAGCGCCGAGCGGCCTCGCCGAGCTCCGAGTATCCGTCGATCGACAGGGCGTGCTGGTCGGAGACGTCGTACGAGAAGAATCCCCGGTCGCGCCAGCCGTCGTAGAGCCCGTTCACGCTCGCGGCGGGGTTGCGGGTGAGGTGGATGACCCGTATGCGGGCGTTCGGCATCAGCCGTCGCAGCATCGGGAGCCGGTAGGCGTCGACCGACGACTTGATCACCACGGGGTGGCGCCGCAATGCGCCGCGATCGGCGGCGGTGCGGGCCCGGGGGACGACGAACGGCGGTTCCTCGATGCAGTAGCCGTCGTGGGGCGGGCGAAGGTCGGCGTCGGACGCCGTGGCCCGGAAGGCGGGCGGTAAGTCGTAGAACGACGGATCGATACGGGGATGGGTCGCGCGGAGGTGGTGCAGGACCTCGACGAGGAATGTGTCCGGCTCATCGGGCCGTGCACAGGTCCTGGAGGCGTGGTCGACGGCCTCCCGTACGGTCGCGAACGCGATCTCCTCCAGCGGCCACTGGAGGGCGAGGCGCCGCGTCACCACGGCCGTATACCGCAACCGGTCCGCGGCGGTGGCCGGGGGGCGGGCCGGGCCCGATCCGAGGAGAGACATGAAGTCCCTTGAGAACGCCGTCCAGTCGAACTCCACGTCCGGCTCCAGGGCGTCGGATCCGTCGCGGCCGCGGTCGAGCCGGTTCAGCTTGTACAGAGAGGTGTGCTCGCCGGCGATGGACAGCACGTCCGGCTGGTCGGAGAGGATCTGGTGGAGGAGGCTGCTGCCGCCCCGGGACGAGGCCACGATTGCCACGACGCTGGTGGCGTGGGACAGGTCCGCGTCCGAGGCCGGCCGGCCGGCTGCCGTTCTGTGCACCTCGTCCAGTGTGTGCCGGGCAGCGGCGATCGACCGTTCGCGTGAGGTGACTTCGAAAGCAGGCACCATCAGAGCCGGACCTCGCTCCCCGCAGGCCCTTCGAAGACGATGCCGCCACCGGGCGGAACGTCGATGGTCAGCGGGCCTCCGGGATGCTCGCGTCCTGTGGTGATCCGTTCGCCGGTCGGCGACAGGACGCTGAAGGAGAGCCCGGCGGCCTGCGCGTCCACCGTGAGCCGGGTTGTGTACCCGCCGTTGAGTACGACGGTCGGCCGGTGGACCCGGCAGGAGGTGGCGGGCTGGAGAACGAAGACGACATCGCGCTCGTCGGCCGCGGCCCGCAGGACGCTGTGCGAGGCGTTGTCAGCGCGGCGGTGCCGCAGGAAGCCGCTGAGGTTGTCGGCGTAGAGCTGGTGATGCCACCGGAGCACGTCCTTGCTTTCGTCGGACAGTCGCGCGAAGTCCGAGCCGTAGGCCGGGATCCCGGCGGCCAGCATGGCGATGACCGTCACGGCTACGTCCGTCGGTGTGTCCCCCGGGCCGAACGTCTGGTAGTCGTTGATCGAGGCGGGCGTGTAGGCCTGCACATGCAGGGTGCGCAGGAAGTTCGTCCGCGGGTCGAACGGGGCGTCGCCGGCGCGCATACAGGTGCCGTACGGGGTGAGGAACACCGTGCCGTAGTTCTGCTTGAGTTCGACGACGTAGTCGGGCAACACCTCACGGGTGCGCCGGTCGGCGTCCTCCAGCATCAGCTGTAACCCTATGAGCATCGAGTCCAGGTCGTGCTCGTGGTGAGGGCTTTCGCACCGCAGGTCGGGTATCCAGTTGAACAGGTCGTACTTGGCTCCGTGGAAGCCGTACTCCTCGACCAGCCGTACGCAGACGTCGGCCATCACCTTGCGCGCCTCGGCGTTCATGAAGCACAGGGAGTAGAACTGCGTCTCGCCCAGGACGGGTTCACCGGAACTCGGGGCGATGAGCAGGTGACGGCGGTCGGCAAAACAGTCGGCGGCGGGACCTACGGCGTGGGGGGCGCACCAGATGACGGCACGTGCTCCCATGTCCTCGAGACGGCGTACCAGCCCTCGCATGTCGGGGAACTTGGCGGGATCGGGCTGCCAGTCACCGATGTTCAGCGGGGTGTCGTACGCGGTGTCGAGGCCGGGGCCGAACCAGCCGTCGTCGATGATGAAGTTCCGGACACCGACGTCCAGGCCGATCTTGACGTTCTCCAGGACCATGTCCGCGCTGATGTCGTCGCTGGCCCAGTCGGTCCAGCTGCACCAGAAGGGTTCGAACGACTCCGTGACGATACGGTCGCGCAGCCCGAAGACGGTCCGGGTGTGCTCCGAGAAGTCCCTGAGGACGTTCATCCAGGGCCCGTGACCGCCGTCCTTCTGCCGGGTGAGGACATAGACGTGTTCGGTCACGGATCCGTTGGCGGCCGGCACCGATCGCGGCAGCGGATACTCCTCCGTGCCCCGCCGGATGCTCACCTCGACGCCGCGCGTGTGCACGTTCAGGGCGCGGTTGGAGACGGGTTCCAGGAGGCGGAGGTCGGTCTCGGTGAGGGCGCCGATGACCCCCATGGCCAGTTCCACGTTCCCGTCCCGGCCGGTGAACATGTACAGCGGAACCTTCACGTCGTTGATCTTCGACTGGGCGAGCCTGCCGTACTTCCAGAAGCCCGTGACGTGCATGAGGTTCATGAACCACCGGCCGCTGTCCGGCGGGACGACCTCGTCGAAGTTCCCCATCGGGGCGCGAAGCAGATACTCGAGCGAGACGATGCGCTCGCCACTCGGCGGGCGCACGGACACCTTGAAGGGTGCCGTCTCACTGACGCTGACATCGAAGTCGTCCTGGGTGGCGTCGGCTGTTTCTCCGAGCGCGAAAGGGCCGAACTCCCTTTCCGCTCCTGACTCGAGCCGAACGATCAGACGCATGCGTGGTACCGCGTTCATTGGTTGCCCTTCTGATGACAGAAGGCCCACTCGGGCGGTGAGCTCGAACTCTGTTACATGCTGTTCACGTTCCGTAGGCAACCATAAGCCAACACAACACGTCAATGATCTTACTCGGATTCCTTACCAAATCAACAAACATGAATGAAACCAAACATTGCTGTGTCGCTTGGACGACGCCCACGCGCGTAGGCGGCTGCATCGGCCGAGGCGGCTCGGTAGCGGTCCCGGCCGCCGTTGCGGGCGATCTCGCGGGAGACGGTCGAAGGGGATCGGCCCAGCCGCTTGGCCAGTTGCCGGGCCGATTCCCCGGTGGCGATGCCGCGGGACATCTCCTCGCGCTCGCTGCCGCACAGATGCCGCTCAGGCCGCGTTTGCGGGGTGAGGCGGACCCCGCCGCTCTGGTACAGGAAGCGACGGGCGCGCTGCATTGGCGCCCCGAGTGCCCGCCCGATCAAGCTGAACGGCTGACCTCACGCCAGCGTCTCCAGATCTCGTCCTGCTGAGCCGGCGAAAGGGAGTGTGCCGATGGCCACGTCTGCCCCTGAACCACCGCCCGTCGATCCGGCCACGGTGATCGAAGATGCGCCGTCGTTCAGCGCGGAATCACCCAGCCCGGCCTCCAGGTCCCGGCGGCGTCGTAGCCGGCCGCTGTGGCGGCGAGGTGGGTGCGGAGGGTGGCCAGCGCGGAGTGGGGGTTGTCGCGGTGCCAGACGAGCGAGTGCGGGTAGACGGGCGTCGGGTCGGTCAACGCGATGCGGCGAAGGCCGTGGTCGGCGGGCCAGATGAGGCGGGTGGCCTGCCTATGAAGGTGGCCAGGGCCGGGGTGTCGGAAATGTTGCTGCGTGAGGGCCACGCCTAAAGGGGCGCGGCCGTACGCTCGAAGGGGGTTGTCGAGGGAGGACCGTATTCGGGGGGGGGCCACGGGTGGGCATCAGTCTGGCGATGGTGCGCTACATGGACACGGGGCCTGTCCGCGCTGCGGCTGCCAGATCCTCAATAGCGCCCTGACACTGCTCAACAAGTCACTGAGACTCTCGGCCGCCAGCGGTCTGACCACGTGGGAGAGAACACGTCTGGCCCCGGCGAGCGCGCCGGTCACCTTCGCGCCGCCCAACACCTTCACGTGCGGGTACTGTCGGGAGACCTGGTTGGTGCGCAACACATCTCTCTCACTCTCACCTGAGCTGATGGCGTCCCTCGTCATTAGGCCGACGGCCCGCAACCCCTCTTGGAACCCGTCACCGCCCGCGGCCACCGGCCCGCGCACTCTGCTCCCCAGCCAGTTCCGCTTCACCGGTGTCGTGGAGGACAAGCCCGACGACGTCTTCGCCCGCGCCGAGAAGAAGATCGTGCGCAACGACAGCTCCGGCACGTTGACCGACACGGAGGAGTTCTCCTGGAGTGTGGAGCGCACGGTCACGGTCGAGGACCGCAAGGCCACCATCAAGGGCACCGACGGGAGACTGACCTTCGCCGGGCTGGCCGTGCTGGGCGGGATACTCAGCAGCGAGGTGAGGTCCATGTATGCCGTGACCACCCAGGCCACGCTCTCCCGCAAGAAGACCGTCTCCGTCCAGGTGCCCCCGCACTCGGCGATCGAGATCCAGCTGAACTGGACGGTCGTGCGGCAGCCCGGGCTCGGACGGTTCGTCGGCGGCGGAGACACGCGGCTGGACATGCCGTTCGCCGTGGATATGGAGCTGACGGTCGTGCCGTACCTGCGGAACATCTGAGACCGCGACTACTGGGGGCGGCGCGTAAGGCGCCCCGAGGGGTGGGCCCGTACGGGCGGCCCGGCGGCGGCGAAGATGTTGTGCGCTGCCCGGCAAGGTCACCGCGCCGGCCACGATCTGTGTTGGCGCAGCGATCTGCCAGCATGCCTCCCGCGCGCGACGGACGCCGCCACTGGGTGAGGCGCAGCGTTCGCCCGGCGGCCTTCCGCAGTCCGGGCAGGAGTTGTTGTACGGTCCCGGTCCCCGCCGTCGGCGTTCCGCCTTGGCTCTGCGCTCCGCGAGGATGGGCTCGATCCGCTCGTAGTGGGGGTCTCCTACGCGGCGCCTGTGCCGGTGTGGGCGTTGACGACACAGTCCTGCCCGCCGAGGCCTGGCAGCGCGGACAGTTCCTGATCCAGAACCGGCGCGCCACCTGCTCATGCCGCATCGGCCGTGGTGCACCTGGCGCAGGAGCGGGACGGGCGGTCTGCGTCGGCGGACGGTTGGGGCCATGCCCCTGGCTTTCTTCAACTGGCGCTGGAGCTACGTTGATTGCGCGTCCTTGTCGGTGGGTCCGTTCTGAGGGACGGTTGGCGGACCACGTCAGGTGATGGGACTCGCGCACCTCTCAGCTCCTCTCGCACGATGCACCGGCGACTCACGGATCCACCGCGTGCGCGTCGCGACAGCCCGCGATGGTCGCGGTCGCTGTCGGGAGGAGGTGGCCGATGTGCCGAATCTCAGAGCCGGACGATCCGGGCACGGACGCGGAGGGCGACGAACCCAACGGCCAAGAGGCGCTCCCCTAATTGCACCCAACGGGGCGTCACGAAAGCAGGTTTCGTGTCATGCTCGCGGTCCATCCGAAGAGGAGGCCACGTCGTGGGGATGGCAGACCGCGAGTGTCGGGAGTGCGGTGGGCCGCTGCCACCCGCTTCGGACACCGGTCGGCCACGCCGGTACTGCTCGGATGCCTGCAGATCCGCCGCTCGGCGGTCCCGTAACCGGCAGAAGAGGGCTGAGTTCGGGATCAGCCGGTCTGCGTGCAGCATATGCCCAACGGCCCGACCTGGTACTGCTGGACCTCGGGCTCCCGGACATGGACGGCTACGAGATCCTGACACGGCTCCGGGCCGTCAGTGACATACCCGTCATTGCCGTGACGGCGCGCCACGATCTCCGCTCACGTCTGCACGGACTCAATCTTGGAGCGGACGACTACATCGTCAAACCCTACGAGACCGCGGAACTCCTCTCCCGCATGGAGAGAGTGCTGCACCGCAGCAGATCACCGGAGCGATGAGGGGAAAGCATCTACGACGACGGCCTGTTGCGGCTCGACTCCCAAAGCCTCGAGGCCAGTGTGGCCGGTGAGCCGCTCAAGCTGACGCCCACGGAATTCCGCGTACTCGACCTGCTGCGCGTGAAGGGGACGGAACTGGTGTTGCGCCCACGCCACGACGCGGGGCAGCGCAAGGAGTTCGTCCAAGGTGGGCGCCGCTTTCCCGGGCCCTGTCGTCGGGTGCTCCGGGGAGGGCGGGACAGCCACGGCGATCGTGTGCAGTGCCAGGGCCAGCGCGGCCTGGTCGGCGAGCCGCTCCAGGTCGAGGGCCAGCAGTTGCTGGATAAGTCCGAGTGCGCCGACAGGGTGTTGCGGTGGATTTCGAGATGGGCCGTCGCGTGGGAGGAGAAGTTGAGCCATGACGCTGCGGTGACCAGCAGTTCCTCACTGTCCGGGTCCTGTGCGCGCCTGGCGCGGTGGGCACGCAGCGGCGCGAGCAAGGCCTCGGCCCAGGACGTCACTGGTGGTCCGATGGTGAGTGCCAGGTCGGGGTTGTGCGCGAATAGGGAGTGCCGTTCGTTACTGTGGCGTGCGGCAGCGAGGGCGTGGAAGGCTTGGGCATAGCCGGTGGCGGTCTCCCCCAGGGGCACGGCGTTGCTCACTCCGATCGAGCAGGTGTCCGCCACCAAGAGCGCCCAGATCCACGTCGGATGGCTGACGGTGCCGTCCTCGGGGTCGGCGGCAGCGAGCACATCATGTGGTCGGCGTATACGGGGCATGGCACGATCCACGCGTCCTCGACCACCTTGGCCAGCGCGTCCGCCATCCTGTCGCGATGCGCGCGCGGCCCTTCGATGACGTACGC
This sequence comes from Streptomyces guryensis, assembly GCF_021261325.1. Lineage (GTDB taxonomy): Bacteria > Actinomycetota > Actinomycetes > Streptomycetales > Streptomycetaceae > Streptomyces > Streptomyces guryensis. Next base: position 30,955 of record NZ_JAJSBI010000050.1, read on the forward strand.
CCGCACCGTATCGGACAGTGGGGGCCGCAGCGCCCCCGCGACCTGTCGGGCGGTTGCCGTATGGCCGTTCATCAGCAGGTGCAGGACGGCTTCCCGGGTTCGGGCGTCGGCGATGTGCCGCCGGCGCTGCCGGCGCCCGATGTGTTCGGTCAGCCAGCACAGGCTCAGATGAGGTCACCGCCCATGCAGGTGCGGCTGCTCGATGCCGCGGTCCTGGACCAGGCGCCCGGTCGCTGCGCCCGCCGTCGTTGCGCCCACTGGGCGCTGCACCCCGCCCCGTTGGTCCTTCCGGCCGCACCGCCTGCCCTGCGGCTGACCGCCCTGGTACCGGCCGCACACAGCAGCGTCCATACCGAACACAGCACCGACCTGGATATCCTCGCCCGCCTGTGCGGGCACTCCCCGCAGCAGACCGGAGAACTGCTCGACCGGCTGGTGACCACCCGCACGCTGGGAGCCTGGCACCACAACCGGGAGACCGCCGAAGTGTTCTGGCAACTGCCCCAGCCCCGTACACGAGTCCGCCCAGCAGTAACGTCCCGCAGGTGCCAGGCACCACTGCCTTGAGGCCAGCCGCGGGCTGAGGGAGGTCGCCTGAGAGGGAACAACCGGCTCCGCCGGTCCGTACCATCACTACGCAAGGCACGTTGCTGCAACGGTGGCATCCGTTCTTCGGCACCGTCGGCACTGGCCGACAGGAACGCTGCCCCGGTCGGGAGCGGCCCGCAGACGCCGCCCTCACGGCCGCACACGAGGAAAGGTCAAGCGCCATGTCCGAGAGCACGACTAGCACCACGGAACTGACATCGCAGTACATCGCCCGGGTGACCGACGACCTCGAACACAATCTCAACGAACAGGAACGCGTCGGTGCGGAAATCACCGCCCTGCAAGAACAGTTGACCGCCCTGCAGCAGGACCACACCGTGCTGCTGAACATGCAGCAGGCGCTCGGCATCGCCAAAGCACCAGCTCAGTCAGCGGTCACGCCCGAGAGCACCGCGGTGCCCTCTCCTCGGCAGAAAAGCGCCGAACCAGGCGGCAGGGGGAGGGCGAGGAAGGCCACGGCCGCGCAGGCAAGCCCGACGGGCAGGAAGTCAGCCGCCAACAAGCCCGCGGCCAAGACCGCAGCCGCTGCGAAGACAACCCAGCCCACCCTGGTAGAACTCATCCGCCGCCACCTCGCCGAACAGAACGAACCACGCTCCGCTGCAGAAATCTCCGCCACGCTCGGCCAGGCCCATCCCGAACGCGGAATCAAGACCAAGGTCGTGCGCGTCACGCTCGAAGGACTCGTGGCCAAAAGCCAGGCTCAACGCACCAAGCAAGGCAGCTCAGTCTTCTACACCGCCCCCGACGCACCGGAGCCAACAACTACTTCCCCGAGTGAGGCGCAGCCCGAAAACGCTGCTCCTCACTCGCCGGCCTGATGCGGTCGGGTAGCCGGAGCACGATAGTTTTCACCATCGGCGCCTACTGACCTGCGGCTTCGGTACGGCGAGGCCGTGTAGTTGTCACCAGGTCGGTACGCTACTTCTCAGCAGCGCCTTCTTGCCCAACCGCTAGGAGCCAAGGGAGGCGGTGTTGCGTCGGGTCTCCGCGAGGTGGATGTCGACGTACCGCGTGAGGGTCAGCGCATCCTGCGGCTCATCGGCCTGGAAGGTGACGCGACGCAGCAGGCTGACCCCGTCGAGCGCGACGCCCTCGCGGGCGAGGACGAAGACGAGGGCGAGGAAGGCGGACCGGGCGTTGCCGTCGTCGAAGGGATGGAAGAAGCACACGTCGAGGTAGGCGCGTGCAGCCCGAGCAGTGAGCGGAAGGGGCCGCTCGGCGTCCCGTGCGCTAACGGCCAGACAGGCGTCGAGGCGGGCTCGGGTGTGAGGGCCGATGCCGTAGCGTTCCCGGCCACCCTTGGCGAAGGCCGGCAACTCGCGGAACGGCGGCAACTGCTCTGTGCCCAGGACATGTTGCTGCCAGCGCCGGAGCAGCTCGAAGTCGAGTCGGGCGCCGCGTGCCGCGTCGGCCCGAAGCAGCTCCAGGGCGGCGAGCAGGCCCGCGGCGCGGGCGGGGTCGATGGCACCGTCGAAGGCGCGGATGTCCTCCACGGCGCCGTCGCGTGACGGGGGCACCGGTTCCTCGCCGCCCCCGTCGGGGGCCTCGTGCCAGGGCACAGTCTCGCGCACCGCGAGCCAGCGCTCGAGGTGGTCCCGCGCGAGACCGGCCGCTCGTACGGCGTCGTCCGGCCGCAGCGAGAGCGAGAGCCGCTCGGCGACGTCCTCGACCAGCACCGGGTCGGGGCCGGTCCAGCTCGCGAACCGCCCGCCGATCGCCTCGTCGACCAGCTTCTCGGCGACGTCGGGCGCGACGTTCCAGCGGCTGAGGAACCAGGTGAGCACCTGACGGCAGTGCCCGTGCCACCCACTGCCGCAGCCGGTCCGGTCGGCCACCTGCACAATCAGGTTCCGGGCGGCGCGCTCCCACAAGATCCGCTGGTCGTCGACCTCGGCCAGGTCCAGCGGGTACGCGTCGAACCACCCAGCGAGACTCTCCAGCCACTCGCGCCACTCGCAAAGCGCCGCGGCGACACGGGCGAGCGTCTCCTGCGGTGTGGTGATCGAGTCCCGCGGACAGCACCAGCTCCCGACAGGGCCTCCGTCGAAGTCCCCTTCGTCGTGCGCCCAGCGCCAGCCCGTGGTCCAGCGGCCGTAACGCTCGGCGAGGGCGTGCGACATGGCATCGGCCCAGGGCTGCCCCTCGCCCGAGCTCCAGGCACTCATCGCCGGGTCGCCGAAGGGGATGTCAGGGCGGCTGGGCACCCTCCGAGCAGGCCCGAGCGACCGCACCACCTGCGGCGCCGACGCGCTGTCGAAGAAATGACGGGCGGGATCCACATCGCCCCAGGTCAGAAACCCAGGGGCCAACTCGACAATCACCACGCAAGCCTGCCACGTCCACCCGCCTGCAGTTCAAGCGGATTACCTACTGAGAGGGCGTTAAGTCCGATCTTCCTCGGTTCGTGATCGCTCGATCGTGGTACTGATCGCCGTACGAGCCGACCTTTCGCCATGCGCATGCCGGGATGCGGGTATGGATCGAAGACCGTATCCGAGCGACCTATCGGATGAGCATCGGGCGTTGATCGAGCCGATGATCACGGCCTGGAAGCAGGGCCGAGTGAGCCGGTCGGCGACCGGCGACTCCGGGGCGTGTGATCTCCGGGAGATCGTGAACGCGATCTTCTACCAGAACCGGACGGGCTGTCAGTGGCGCTACCTGCCCCACGATCTGCCGGCCTGGTCGGCGGTGTTCTACTACTTCACGCTGTGGCGCCAGGACGGGCTCGACCAGCGGATCCAGGAACTCCTGCGCTGCCAGGTGCGAGAGAAGGCCCGCCGATTAGAGGACCCGTCCCTCGTGGTCATCGACACCCAGTCCGTGCGGGCGGCCGCGGGTGTCCCGAGGACCGCGACGGGACTGGACGCGAACAAGAGGACGCCGGGGCGCAAGCGGGGACTGGCCGTCGACGTGCTGGGACTGATCATCGACGTCGTCGTCCTGGCCGCGTCGGCACATGACAACGCCGCCGGCACGGCCCTTCTCGACCAGGCGGCCGAGCGATGCGGGATGCGCCTGGAGAAGGCCCTGGTGGACCAGGGCTTCAAGGGGGGCCTCATCCACGGCGAGAACTCCTCGCACCTGGCCGAGGTCTATGGCGCCAGCGTGTCCAAGACGACCATCAGCACGATCACCGACAGCCCCGACTCCTCTCGGGTGTCGCAACCACCGATGGAAACCGCCGCGTCTACCCGGTCGTCTTCATTGACGCGATCAACGTCAAGATTCGCGATGGCCAAGTAGCGAACAGGCCGATCTATGTGGCCCTGGCGGTCACGGGCGAGGGGCACCGCGACATCCTCGGGCTGTGGGCCGGCGACGGTGGTGAGGGCGCAAAACACCTGCTGCGAGTGCTCTCCGAGCTCAAGAACAGGGGCATCGATGATGTCCTGATGCTGGTCTGCGACGGACTGAAGGGACTACCGGACGCGGTCGGTGAGGTCTGGCCGCGAACTGTGGTGCAAACGTGTGTGGTTCACCTGCTGCGGGCCTCGTTCCGTTACGCGGCCCGACAGGACTGGGACAAGATCGCGAAGGCACTCAAGCCCGTCTACACCGCGCCGACCGAGGACGCGGCCACGACACGGTTCCTGGAATTCGCCGAGACCTGGGGCAAGAAATACCCGGCGATCGTCCGCCTCTGGGAGTCCAGCTGGGCGGAGTTCACGCCTTTCCTTCAGTTTGACGCGGAAATACGCCGCATCGTTTGCACGACCAACAGCATCGAGGGCGTCAACGCCCGCATCCGCAAGGCCGTCCGTGCCCGCGGGCACTTCCCCACGGAACAGGCCGCGCTCAAGTGCGTCTATATGGCCGACATGAGCCTCGACCCGACCGGCGCCGGCCGCAAACGCTGGACCATGCGCTGGAAGGGTGCCATGAACGCCTTCGACCTGACGTTCGACGGCCGCCTCACCGCAGGCCAACTCTAGCCACACCAACCCCAGTTACACCGCTCGCTTTACAGACCCCGCTGGGGCTGGAATGGGCACAGCAGGGTTAAAGAGTGGGGTAAGTTTGCGGTTGATACTCCAGCTGTAGATCGTGATCTTCATGTCTGGGTTGCGGCTTGTCGCCGGTAGTGGCTGGTGCGTGATCGCTCCTGATGGCGGCGGCGCCGGCAGGACCAGCCGAGTCGGTGAGCCGTGTCGTGGGCGGGCTGAGCTATGACGGGGATGCTCGCAGTCTCGCTCTACCAGTCGCACGTAGCGTGCAAATCGCGGATCGAGTCGTGGAGTTCCACGGGTCGGTCCGGCCAGCCGTTTGTGGACCATTCGCTGATGCGCCATGCCAGCCTCTTGGGCCAAACAGGGGTGTTCGGCAAGAGGGCCACGTCCACCCACTCCAGTTGTTGACCGGGCGACAAGTCACCCGGAGCTGCGCGTTGTTCAGCGTGATCCGGGTCGCCCAGGCGCATCAGGTAGTAGTGCTCTACGCGGTCGCTGTTACGTACCACGGCCAGTTGCCGCTCGGCCGTCGCGATCAGACCGGTCTCTTCCGCCAGCTCACGCTCGGCAGTCACCGATGGGGCTTCCCCTGGCTCGACGCCACCGCCAGGGATGAAGTACTTGTGTCCATCTTCGGGGGCATATCGAATGAGGAGCATCCGCCCTCTGGCCAATACGACGGCGCCTCCCCGGCGAGGAACGTCGCAGGTTCGGCCCAGCCGTGCATCCGTCATCGTTACTCCTACACTCCAGCATTGGGACGTGATTTTGCTGGTCAGGGCCGGTACGGCATGGCTGCGGCCACCGTTGATCATCGTGAGTCGTGTGGACAGACAATGAGATGGTGGCCGCAGGCCACAGCATAGATCCCGCCCGTTCGCGCACGTTGTCGCGGACGGCGTCGGCATCCTAATAACCAGCCGGTGACATCCACTCAGACGGACAACTGACAACCCACAAACGCCGTCAGAGCCATCCTTGCGAAAGCCATTGGCGCCCGGCTTGCTCCGCTGATGGACTGACGTCCTACCGTGAGTCTGCCGCGTGACGGAGGTAGTGGTTGTGACAGGTTATGACGTGCTTGCCGAGGTGTACGAATGGCTCATCTCGGATGCAAAGTTGCCTCCAGCCGAGTTCGCTGCGTCGTTCGACGACGTCCTCAATCTCCTGCCGTCGAACGCTCACGTCCTCGACTGTTCGTGCGGAACCGGACAGTTGGCGGTGGGCCTCGCCGGTCGTGGCATGCAGGTTGTCGCAACTGACGCCAGCGAGGCGATGGTTCGTCGGACTGCAGAGTTGTCTGAGGAGTTCGGGGCATCCGTCCGGGCCGTACGGGCGAACTGGGAAGAGTTGCCCGACCATTTCCAGGACAACACCTTCGACATGGTGTTCTGCGTTGGCAACTCGCTTCACCATGCCACGGGCGCGACAGGCAGGGGTGCTGCTCTGGAGTCGATGTCACGGCTTCTGCGCCCCGGCGGGCGCTTGGTACTCACATCCCGCACTTGGGAACTCGTGAGGGCCAGAGGTTCCCGGCTGGACATCAGTGACCGACTCGTCCGCCGGAACGGTCGCGATGCCGTCGTGGTCTACCGCTGGGAGATTGCGCCGCATTGGGAGGAGGAGCACCACATCGAGATTGCGATCGCGCAGGTTGATGCGACCGGGCTGGTTCTTGTCCGCTCGGAACTGCTGTCCTGCTGGCCCTACCGGTACGAGGAACTCGAAGTCGAGCTGCACCGGGTCGGACTCCAGACGCAACTGAGCACGTTCGATCTTGAGGCCGAGAACTACATGGTGGTCGCGAGCAAGGTATAAACACCGGACTCTCAGTCCCTGGCCGGACCGCGCGGTTGCTCGCAGGACGCTTGCGCCCTCTCATCGGTGCGGGTTCAAGTGGTCAACGCAACGCCTCGGACGAGGAGTGCTCGTCGATCAGACGGCGGTAGATCCGGGGTGACGGTGTGGCGCTGTTTCCTGGTCGCGTCCAGATCAATGAGTGCGTTGTGGCAAACCGGATCTTGTTCGAGTGGTAGCGGTGATAATCTGGACGAAGGTTCGGGTGTGGTCGCGGGCATGAGAGAACGGGCCCCTTGGTAGTGACGCGGTTACGACACCAGCACGACCAAGGAAGCCCGTTGCCTCATCAGTTGAGCAGCATCTCTGC
>NZ_JAJSBI010000051.1 GCF_021261325.1 Streptomyces guryensis
CGAGGTCACCGTGCGCTCCCGTTTCCCGTGGGACATGGCCGAGCTGGTGGCCGAGCGTTTCGCCGAGGGCCGGGTGCTGCTCGCCGGCGACGCCGCCCACCAGATCCCGCCCACGGGCGGGTACGGGGCCAACACCGGCATCGCCGACGCCTTCAACCTGGCCTGGAAACTGGCCCTGGTGCTCGACGGCACCGCCGGCGCGGACCTGCTCGGCACCTACGAGCAGGAGCGCCGTCCCGTCGGGCTGTACACCGCGCAACAGGGTTCGCTGCAACTGGCGCTGCGCTCGGGGACGGCCACCGAGGAACAGCTGGCCGCGACCGACGACGCGATGACCGTGACCATGGGCCAGGCCTATCCGGCCGGCGCCTTCGTCGCCGAGGAGGAGGCCGGCGCGCCGGCGCTGACCAGTGATCCGCGCACCCTGTCCGGCCGGCCCGGCACCCGCGCCCCGTACGTGGTGCTCGGGCGCGACGGCGCGCCGCTGGCGACGCTGGACCTGTTCGGCTCCCGCTTCGTGCTGCTGGCCGGTGCGGACGGGCAATCCTGGGCCGATGCGGCGCGGACGGCCGGCGCGCGGCTGGATGTCGCGCTCGACGTCCACCGGATCACCGCGGACGGGGACGAGGGGCCGGCCGACCCCGGGGGCCGGTGGGCCGACGCCTACGGCGTGACGGCCGGCGGCGCCGTCCTGGTGCGCCCGGACGGGATCGTCGCCTGGCGCAGCCGGGACGCCCTGCCCGCCGGCGAGCGGGCCGCGGCGCTGACGTCGGCGCTGCGCCGCGTCCTGGCGCGCTGAGGATGCGCGGCGGGCGGTCAGTCGCCGGGCGGGGCGTGCCGCGCCTCGGCCACCGAGTCCACGTACTTGATGAGCAGGCGGGCGAACTGCAGGCGTTCGGCCTCGGGCCAGTCCCGGGTGATGAACTCGAAGGCCGCCCGCTGGTGACGGCGGAAGGCAGCCAGCATGGCCATGCCCTCGTCGCTCATCTGGAGGATCGTGCGGCGTCCGTCCTGCTGCGAGGCGGCGCGCACCAGATACCCGGCGGAGATGCAGTCGGTGACCATGCGGCTGGCGACCGAGGGGTCCACGGCGAGCCGTTCGGCGACGACTCCGACGGTGATCTCCTGGCCGTCCTCCTCCGGGCCCTCCTCGACGATGTTGAGGACCAGGGTCCGGGTCATGTCCTTGCGCGAGACCGGCGTCTCGGCGTTCAGCGCCGAGGCGCGGCGCAGCCGCGAGAAGGCCGGGCCCACCGCGTCGAGGGGGTCGGCCGCGGCGAGCGGTCCCTGCCTCGACGGGACGCTCGTCTGCCTGGTCGAAGTCTCCATGTCCCCATCCTAGGCCCGGTGATTACAAGCAGGCGAGCATGTGTATGCTAGCAAGTCCTTGCATGATTTCATGCATATAGTCTCTCGTCAATGATCCCCCTGAAAGGACTTCCATGCCGGACAACCAGGACTTCGACTTCGACGTCCTCATCGTCGGCGGAGGCCCGGTGGGCATGCTGCTCGCCTCCGAACTCCGTATCTCCCGCGCCAAGCCGGTGGTGCTGGAGCGGCTGCCCGAGCGCACCCCCCACTCCAAGGCCTTCGGTCTGCACGCCCGTTCCATGGAGTCGCTGGACCGCCGCGGCCTGCTGGAGCGCTTCCGTGACGGCGCCCCCTCCTGGAACAACGGCCACTTCGCCGGCCTCGACGTCTGGGTCGACTTCTCCCTGCTGGACAGCGCGCAGAACTACGCCCTGCTGTCCGAGCAGACCCGTACCGAGCGCCTCCTGGAGGAGCGCGCGCAGGAATTCGGCGTCGAGATCCGCCGCGGCCACGAGGTGACCGCCGTGCGCCAGGACGCCGACGGCGTCGAGGCCCACGTCACCGGACCCGAGGGGTCGTACACCCTGCGCGGCCGCTACCTCGTGGGCGCCGACGGCGGCCGCAGCCTGGTCCGCAAGGCCGCGGGGATCGCCTTCCCCGGCACCGGCGGCAAGGTCACCGCGCGGCTGGCCGACGTCGTCCTCGCCGACGGCGAGAAGGCCCCCATGGGCATGGAGCGCACCGAGCGCGGACTGCTCTTCTGCGTGCCGCTGGACGACACCTACCACCGCGTCGCCACCTTCGACTTCCACCAGGCCCGGGAGACGGAGGGCGAGCTGACGCTGGAGGAGTTCACCGACAGCCTGCGCGAGATCTGGGGCGACGACCTCGGCGCGAGCCGGCCGCGGTGGCTGTCGTGGTTCACCGACTCCGCCTGCCAGGCCGAGCAGTACCGCGCCGGGCGCATCTTCCTGGCGGGCGACGCCGCCCACACCCACTTCCCGGTCGGCGGCCAGGGCGTCAACCTCGGTCTGCAGGACGTGCTCAACCTCGGCTGGAAGCTCGCCGCCGACATCAACGGCTGGGCCTGTGAGGGGCTGCTGGACACCTACGACCGCGAGCGCCAGGGCCCGGCCCGCAAGGTGCTGGCCAACACCCGTGCGCAGATCGCGCTGATGAACCCCGACCCGTACGTCACGCCGCTGCGTGAGCTCTTCGAGGACCTGATGCGCAAGGAGGAGGTCAACCGGCACGTCGCCGAGATGCTCAGCGGCGTCGGCGTCCGCTACGACCTCCCGGGCCCCGGGCACCGTCTGCTCGGCGACTTCGCGCGCGATCTGACCGTCACCACCGCACAGGGCGCCGTAACCCTTCCCAAGCTGCTGCGCCGCGGCACCTTCGCGCTGCTGGACCTGTCCGGCCGCCCGGAGATCTCCGGGGTGTACCAGGAGTGGGCCGAGCCGATCGCCTGGCCCGGCCGTGTGCAGCACGTCGTGGGCGTGTGCGAGCAGGAGGCCGAGCTGGCCGGTCTGCTGGTGCGCCCCGACGGCTACGTCGCCTGGGCCGCCGACAAGGGCGCCCCGCCCACCGAGATCGCCGAGGGACTGCGGGCGGCCCTGGCCGCCTGGGCGGGGACCGAGGGTCCCGGCCGGCCCGTCTTTAAGTAAATGGCAAAGAACCCCGGCACGTCCCCACACGATGTGGACTAGCAATCAAATGCATGACAACATGCATACGTATCCGGATCGCCGGACGGAGCCACGGCGGCGCACCCGCGACGCGGCTCGACGGAACACCCCCCATTGGAGACAGCAATGCGAATCGTCCGCCACCACGAGCACGGTGCGCCGTCCGTCCTCCGCCTCGAGGAGACGGAAAAGCCCCAGCCCGGCCCGGGCCAGGTCCTGATCCGCGCCGAGGCCATCGGCGTCACCTTCGCCGAGGTCCAGCGACGCCAGGGCATCCCGATCGGCGGCCACGCCGAACTGCCCGGCGCGCCTGGCGGCGACGTCGCCGGCACCATCGAGGCCCTCGGCGAGGGCGTCACCGGCTTCGCCGTCGGCGACCGGGTGGTCGGCGACGTCGACCACAGCGCCTACGCCGACCACGTCGTCACAGGCGCCGACTTCCTCATCAAGATCCCGCAGGACATGGACGCCGCCGAGGCGACCCTCCTGCCCAGCCCGGCCCAGACCGCCTACCACGCGATCCGCGAGGCCGGCCGCCTGCAGCCCGGCCAGACGATCGTGATCGACGCGGCCTCCGGCGGCGTCGGCCACCTCGCCGTCCAGATCGCCAAGGCCCTCGGCGCCGGCAAGGTCATCGCCACCGCCGGCTCCAAGGCGAAACTGGACTTCGTGCGCGAACTCGGCGCCGACGTCGCCATCGACTACACCGACGACGACTGGACGGACCAGGTCCTCGCCGCCACCGACGGCCGCGGTGCCGACGTCGTCCTGGAGACCGTGGGCGGCGACATCCTGCTGAAGTCCCTGGGCATCACCGCCCAGTTCGGCACGCTCGTCTTCTACGGCTCCGCCTCCGGCGACATCCCGCCGATCCCGACCCTGGCCCTGTCCCGCATGAAGAACGTCGCCGGCTTCAGCCTCTACGCGATGCTCTACAACAAGCAGGACGCCGTGGCCGACGGCCGGCGCCATCTGCTCGACCTCATCACCTCCGGCCAGGTCAGGCCCGTGGTCCACAAGCGGCTGCCACTGGAGGAGGCCGTCACGGCCCACGAGCTGATGGAGGCCCGCGCCCAGCTCGGCAAGGTCGTACTGGTCCCGTAACTCCGCAACGCCGCGGCCGGCCCGGACCCCCGCCGGGCCGGCCGCACCCCCGACCCACTGCACAAGACCACGAAGTGACCTCCCCTAAGCCCCTGAAGGGCCCGCGAAAAGTTGACGCCGCCGCCTCCGGCGGTCGGTGCGAGGGGGACCGCACACACCGACTCGAAAGGCGGCTCATCATGTCCGCTCCCACCGCGCAGGCGACGGGAGGGCTTCACCCTTCCGGCACCCGCACCACCCCCGCCATGGTCGGGTGCATGCTCGCCGCGTTCCTCGGCATCCTCGACACCCAGATCGTCGCCACCGCCCTGCCCCGCATCGTGGGCGACCTCCACGGCATCGACCTCTTCGCGTGGGTCACGATCGCCTACGTCATCGCCAGCAGCGTGACCACGCCCATCTACGGCAAGCTCGGCGACCTCTTTGGCCGCAAAGTCACCTTCCTGTCCGCCATGACCCTGTTCATGGTGGGCTCCGCGCTCTCGGGCGCCTCCGGTTCGATGGAAGCGCTCATCAGCTTCCGCGTCGTGCAGGGCATGGGCGCAGGCGGCATCTTCGTCTCCGTCCTGTCCATCATCGGCGAGCTGTTCACGCCCCGTGAGGGCGCCAGGTTCTACGGCATGTTCGGCATGATCTTCGCCGGCGCCTCGCTGGCCGGCCCCGCCATCGGAGGCCTGCTCACCGACGTGCTCAGCTGGCACTGGGTCTTCCTGGTCAACCTGCCCCTCGGCGCCATCGTCTTCTTCCTGCTCACCAAGTACCTGCACCTGCCCCGCCAGGTCCGCCAGTCCCGCCTGGACTACGCCGGCATCGTCACCCTCTCCGGCGCCATCATCAGCTTCACGCTGCTCACCTCGTGGGCCGGCGTCCAGTACGCCTGGACCTCCGCGCGGATCATCGGCCTCGGCCTGACCGCGGTGGTGTGCCTCGCCCTGTTCATCGTGGCCGAGTCCCGCGCCGCCGAACCGATCGTGCCGCTGCGCCTGTTCAAGGACTCGACGTTCACCCTGTCGCTGCTCGGCACCATCGTCTGCGGCGTCGTCTTCGTCGGCTCCGTCAACTTCCTCGCCCTGTACGTCCAGGTCGTCACCGGCGCCAGCCCCACCACCTCGGGCTTCGTGCTGCTGCCGATGATGCTCGGCCTGGTGCTCTCCTCCGTCGGCTCCAGCAAGGTCATCCGCAAGACCGGCAAGTACAAGATCTTCCCCGTCCTGAGCATGGCCCTCGGCATCGTCGGCGCGCTGCTGCTGTCCACCATGGACGCCTCCACCCCGCGGATCGTGTCCGTGCTGTTCATGGTGGTCTTCGGCTTCGCCTCCGGTCTGTCGGCCCAGGTCTTCACTCAGGCCGCGCAGAACACGGCGCCGCCGCAGGACCTCGGCGCGGTCTCCGGGGTTGCGACCTTCGGCCGCTCCTTCGGGACCTCGATCGGCATCTCGCTGTTCGCCTCGATCTTCTACGGACGCCTCACCGACGAGATCACCGCACGCGTTCCGGCCGGTGCCCTGCGCGGCGTCGACCACGAAGCGCTGTCGTCCCAGTCTGTCCTCGACTCGCTGGCCGCCCCCGTGCGCCACGCCGTCGAACAGGCCTACGCCGCGGCCCTCACCCCGGTGTTCGTCACCGCGGTGCCCATCCTCGTGGCCGGCCTCCTGATCACCCTGTGCATGAAGAACCTCACGCTGCGGTCGCAGCACCACGGCGGCGGCGAGCGCAAGTCTGCCCCCGCCACGGACGCGGCGCCCACCGGAGCCACTCCCGAAGCGGCCTGATCCACGCGAATCCCCCGCGCGTGATCCACGGCCGGGGCCGCCCTCCCACCACTGTGCGGGAGGGCGGCCCTCCCCGTGCCCGGCCCCGCGCCACGCGAAGCCCCGCGGTCGGGGCGGCTACCGCGGCCCCTGTGGCGCTGCAGGCCGCTTCGAGCCGGACTCCACGCGCACCCGCCATTGTCGGGCGAGGACCGCAGCGGTCCCCCAGGCTCGCTTAGGAGGCTCGCGTGACAACGACCGATGACCGTACGACAGCCGCGGCGGTCGACCCCGGTCCGCTGATCAAGCTGACGATCGCGGACTGCGCGGCCAAGGTGCTGCACAGCGCCGTAACGCTCGGCGTGTTCGGTGCGCTCGCCGAGGGGCCGGCCGACGAGGAGCAGATCGTCGCCGCCACCGGTCTGCACCCGCGCATGGCCGCCGACTTCCTCGACGCGCTGGCCGGCCTCGGTCTGCTGGAGCGCACCGGCGACCGCTACTCCAACGCGCCGCTGGCCGAGGCCTATCTCGTGCCCGGCACCTCCACCTACCTCGGTGGCTTCGTGGAGCTCACCAACGAAACGCTGTACGGGACGTGGGGGCGGCTCACCGAGGCCCTGACCACCGGCGCGCCGCAGCACCTGGACCCCGACAAGGGCGGGTTCGTCGGGGACAAGCACAAGGACCCGGAGAAGATGAAGCGCTTCTTCGCCGGTCTGGACGCCTACAGCGACCGGATGGGCGCCGAACTCGCCGGCCGCATCGACTGGTCCCGGCACTCCTCCTTCGTCGACCTCGGCGGCGCCCGCGGCAACCTCGCCTCCGTCCTGGTCCGGGAGCACCCGCACCTGAAGGCGGGCGTGTTCGACCTGGAGCGCACCCGGCCGCTGTTCACCGAGCACGTCGGCCGCCTCGGACACACCGACCGCATTGAGTTCACCGGCGGCGACTTCTTCGCCGACGACATCCCCCGGGCCGACGTCATCGTGCTCGGCCACATCCTGCACGGCTTCGACACCGACCGGCGCCGGGAGCTGCTGCGCCGGGTTCACGCTGCCGTCAACCCCGGCGGGCAGATCCTCGTCTACGACCGGATGATCGACGACGAGCGCAGCAACGCCGAGCGCCTGCTCTCCAGCCTGCACATGCGCCTGGTCAGCCCCGACGGCTCCGAGTACCGCATCGGCGACCTGAACGACTGGCTGGCCGAGGCCGGCTTCACCGCCCCCGCCGCACAGCCGCTGCTCGGCACGCACACGCTGGTGACCGCGACCCGATGACCGCCCTGGACGGCACGGCCGCCCAACGATCCAAGGAATCAACATGAGCCAGGAGAAGGTGCCCGTTCTCATCGTCGGCGGTGGCCTCGCCGGACTGTCAGCCGCCGTCTTCCTCGCCCACCACGGTGTGAAGGCCACACTGATCGAGCGCCACCCCGGTACGTCCGTCCATCCCAAGGCCCGCGCCATCAACCCGCGCACCATGGAGCTGTACCGCGCGGTCGGCATGGAGGAGCGGGTGCGGGCCGGGCGCTCGCCGATCTCCGGCAACACCGACCTGGTGCACGTGGAGACCCTCGCCGGCGAAGAGCGGGTCCGCATGCCCAATGCCTCGATCGAGGACATCAGCCGGATCAGCCCCACCCAGTGGACCCTGATCGACCAGAACCAGCTGGAGCCGATCCTGCGCAAGCGGGCCGAAGAGGTCGGCGTCGACCTGCGCTTCCACACCCGCCTGGAGGCGGTCGTGGAGGACACCGACGCAGTGACCGCCACGCTCACCGACCTCGGCACCGGCGAGAGCAGCGAACTGCGCGCCTCCTACCTGGTCGCGGCGGACGGCAGCCGCAGCCCGCTGCGCCGGCTGCTCGGCATAGACGCCCACGGCCGCGGCACGCTCACCAACCTGGTCAGCTTCTTCTTCGACGCCGACCTCACCGACGCCCTGCGTGGCCGCAAGATCATCGCGGCCTACGTCAACAACCCCCAGGTGCGCGGCACCATCATCCCCATCGACAACGACCGCAAGTGGGTCATCAACGTCTCCTTCTTCCCGGACAAGGGCCAAAGCGCCGACGACTTCACCCCCGAGCGCTGCGTCGAACTGGTCCGGGCCGCCGTCGGCGTCCCCGACCTGCCGCTGACCATCGAGTCGGTCGACATGCCCGCCTGGGACATCTCGGCACGGGTCGCCGACACCTTCGCCCGCGGCCGCTTCCTCATCGCCGGCGACGCGGCCCACGTGATGCCGCCCACCGGTGCCTTCGGCGCCAGCACCGGCATCCAGGACGCCTACAACCTGGCCTGGAAGCTCGCCCTCGTGCTGGACGGCAAGGCCGGCGAGCAACTGCTGGCCAGCTACGACTCCGAGCGCCGCCCGGTCGCCCAGGAGACCGTGCGGCAGGCCATGCTGCGGTTCGCCGTCCGCGAGGGCAAGGCGTTCGACGACGTGGCCAAGGACTTGGTCGACGAGACCACGATGACCTTCGGATACGCCTACCCCGAGGGCGCGTTCGCCGGTGAGGACCCGCAGGCGTGGACCATCACCGAAAACCCCGACAAGCCCAGCGGCAGGCCCGGCACCCGTGCCCCGCACGTGATCGTCGAGGGCGAGCACGGCCCCTTCTCCACCACCGATCTCTTCCCGGTCGGCTTCACCCTGCTGACCGCCGGCCCCGTGGGGCCGTGGGACGCCGCCACCCAGGCCGCCCGCGACCTCGGCCTGGTGCTGACCGTCCGCGGCATCGGCGAGGGCGGCCACTACGCCGACGTCGAGAACACCTTCACCGAGCGCTACGGCATCGGCGAGGGCGGCGCCGCCCTGGTCCGCCCCGACGGCTTCGTCGCCTGGCGCTCGGCCGCCGGCCCCGCCGAGGACGTCACCCGGACCGTGACCGAGGTGCTGCGCGGCATCCTCTGCCTGCACTGACCGGCACCACCACGGCCGACGAGACGGATCCGGCACCCGTGCCCCACCCCGGCGGCCGGCTCCGTCACCCCCCACATGACTGGGCGCGCCTCCCGGACCCGGGAGGCGCGCCCAGTGCCGTGCGGGGCGGCCGGCCGCTCAGACCGGGCGCGACAGCAACCGGTGCACGACCGCCGACAGTTCGACCGCCGGGTCCACGGGCTGCCCGGCCGAACGCCAGGCCAGGAAGCCGTCGGGGCGGACCAGCGCGGCACCGGAGGCGGTGATGCCGTACTTCTTCGAAAACTCCTCGACCACCTCCGCCGGTTCCTCCCCGCCCACCCGGTGGAAGGCGAGGTCGATGCCGGTCAGCCGGGACACTCCGCCCGCCGCCCGCTCCCACAGCCCGGCCTCCGGCCCGGCCAGCAGCAGCCAGCCACCCGTCAGCAGGTCGTGCAGCGGGGTGTCCGTGCCGCCGGAACGCAGCACGAGGTGGGGGGCACGAGTGCCCGGCCGACCCGACGGCTGGGTGGGGTCCTCCACCGGGGCGCCGTCGTCCGCGCCGGTCTCGGCGAGCACCGCGCCCGAACGGTAGACGTGCCCGAACAGCACGGTCGTCTCCGGCCGGTGCCGGGCCGCGGCCTCCTCGTCCAGGCCGCTGCGCTGCAGATAGCGGATCACGCCCTGCTCGACCGTGAACTCGGCGACCGGGATCCGCTCCTCCTCGTAGCTGTCCAGCAGTTCCACACCGGCCTGCCCGCGCAGCACCAGCGCCAGCTTCCACGCCAGGTTGTGTGCGTCCTGCAGCCCCATGTTGCCGCCGAACCCCCCGGTGGGCGGCATGATGTGCGCGGCGTCACCGGCCAGCAGGACCCGGCCGGAGCGGAAGCGGTCGGCGACCCGCGCGGCGATCTCCCAGCTGGTGTGGGTCTCCACCGCGACGTCGAGGTCCGGCACGCCGACCGCGGCCCGCACCATCTCGACGCAGTCCTCCTCGGAGTACTCGGCGTGCGTCTCCTGCGGCGGCAGGCTCGGCGCCAGCACCCACCGGTCGGAGTCGTCGAGCCGGCCGAGCACGCCCTTGACCCTGTCGTTGCTGACGAAGCAGAGGAAGAAGCGCCGGCCGGCGACGTACTCGTCCAGCGCGGCGTGGAAGATGATGTTCATCTGGCGGCCGAACACGCCCTGCCCGTGCGTGCCGATGCCCAGCCCGTCTCGGATCGGGCTGCGCACGCCGTCCGCGGTGACCAGGTAGGCGGCGCGGACGGTGGTCTCGGTGTCGTGCCTCAGATCGCGCAGCACGGCGGTGACCCCGTCGGCGTCCTGCTCGTAGCTCACCAGCTCGGTGCCGAAGCGGATGTCCGCGCCCAGTTCCTCGGCCTTCGCCCGCAGCACAGGCTCGAAACGGTCCTGCCCGATCAGGGTCCAGCCGGTCGTGCTCACCTCGTTCGGGTCGTGGCGGAACGGGCCGTCGAACCGGCCGAGTTCGGCCCCGCTCAGCGACTGGACCTGCAGGATGTCGCCGTACTGGGCGTGCGGGTTCTCCTGTGCGCGCACCGCCGGCTCCAGGCCGAGCGCCCGCATCAGCTCCATCGTGCGGGGGCTGGCCGCCTGCGCGCGCGGATGTGCCGAGATGTGGGGGTGCCGCTCGACGAGGATCGGCCGGATGCCCTGCTGGGTGAGGAACAGTGCCTGGGCCAGGCCCACCATGCTGCCGCCCACGATCAGTACGTCGGTTCGCTCAGCCACCGGATGTGCTCCTTGTCTCGATGCCGTCGTGCCCGGGGTACTGGGTGGACCCGATTCCGGACAGTCCCGGCCAGCCAACAGCCCCGCCCTCGAGGCCCGCTCGGACGGCGCCCGCGCCCCACACCGGTTGCGACGGGGGGCGTCCAGACCGGTTCGAGCCGCGTACGAGGAACCGCTGCGATCGTCGAACCGCTCATGACGTTGGGAAGCCGGACGAAAGGCCGCAGGCCGTGGTGGAGACACTGAGTGTGCTGGTGCTGTTGGGCACCGGCCTGGTGGCGGGGGTGCTGTTCGCCGTGGCGATCAGTGTCATGCCCGCCCTGATCGCGATGACCCCCGACCGCTATGTGGACACCCACAAGCTGCTCGGCAAGCGCTACGACCGGATCATGCCGTTCATCGTGAGCGGTTCGGTCATCGTGGACGCCGCCTTCGCGGTGCGCGCGGACCACGCCGGGCCGCGTGCCCTGTTCATCGCCGGCGCGCTCGCCATGGCCGGTGTGGCGGTCGTCTCCCAGACGCGCAACGTGCCCATCAACAACCGGGTCAAGAAGACCCGGCCGGAGGACCTCGGCCCCGGCTGGGCGGACCCGCGCCGCCAGTGGCGTGACTGGCACCTGCTGCGCACCTGCTTCGCGATCGCCGGCTGCACCCTGACCGCCGCCGCGGTGGTCCTGTCATGACGGCGGCGACCGGACAGCCGGCCATCACGCTCCCGCGCATCAGCCGTGCACCGCGCGACGACAAGGAGCAGGCGGCCGCCAACGCCAGGATGACCGCCCTGCTGTCCCAGCCCAACCCCGGCCAAGTCGCCACGCATCTGGCACTGGTCCACTTCACCGGGCGGCGCAGCGGACAGCCGTACACCGTGCCGGCGGGCGTGCACCGTCTGGACGGCGCCCTGTACCTGGCCACCTCCAGCTCCTGGCGGCACAACTTCACCCCCGCCGCCGACGGAGAGCTCACCTGGCAGGGCCGGCGCACCCCGGCCCGTTTCCGGTTGGTCACCGACCCCGGCCTGACCGCCCGCGGCTACCTGGAGCTCTGGCAGCGCTACGGCCGCGAAACCGGCCCGCGCCGCCTGGGCATCACCGTGACCGACGGGCCCGAGCCCACCCTGGACGACTTCCGGGCCGCCGTCGCCGACGTCCCGCTCACCCTTGTCGCCGTCACTCTCGACACCGGCGACACCGCTGAACTCGCCGTGAATGAGAGGACCTCCCGATGAGCGCAATCGCCGGCTGGGTCGACTTCCAGCGGGACTTGTCCCCGCAGACCAGCGTCGTGGAGGCCATGGCAGCCACCCTCGCGCACCGCGGACCCGACGGCCGGGGCGTCTGGGCGGAGGGCCACGCCGCGCTCGCCCACCGCCGCCTGGCCCTGCTGGACGTGACCGACACCGGCCGCCAGCCCGTCGTGCACCGCACCGAGGGCGACACACCCGTCACGGTGCTCACCCTGGACGGCGCGATCACCAACCACGACGAACTGCGTGCCGAACTGGCCGCCAAGGGCCACCGCTTCGCCGGCGGCGGCGACGCCGAGACCGCCCTGCACGCCTACCTGGAGTGGGGCACCGCCTTCCTCACCCGCCTGGAGGGCCTGTTCGCCCTCGCGGTGTGGGACGTGCGCCGCCAGGAGCTGCTGCTGGCCCGCGACCGCCTCGGCGTCAAGCCTCTGTGCTACTACCCGACGCCCACCGGCGTGCTGTTCGGCTCCGAGCCCAAGGCTCTGCTCGCCCACCCCGACGTCGCTCCCGTCGTCGACGCCGACGGCCTGCGCGAACTGTTCGCGCACAGTCGCAAGCCCGGCACCGGCGTCTTCCGCGGCACACGGGAGGTCGTACCCGGCCATGTGCTCGTCGTACGCCCTCCCGGCAGCACCGAGCAGCGCTACTGGTCGCTGCCGGCCCGGCAGCACACCGACAGCCTCGAGGACACCATCACCACCGTCCGCGGTCTGCTCGCCTCCGCCGTCACCGGCCATCTGCGCGCCGACGTGCCCGTGGGCGCCATGCTCTCCGGCGGCATCGACTCCAGCGCCCTGACCGCCCTGGCACACCGGACCCTCACCGCCACCGGTGCCGGCCCGCTGCGCAGCTTCTCGGTGAACTTCACCGGTTACACCGAGAACTTCGAGCCGCACCCCACGATGCGCTCCACCCCGGACGCCCCCTACGCGGCGCTCGCCGCCGAGCACATCGGCTCGCAGCACACCGAGATCCTCTTGGACACCGCGGCGCTCACCGACCCGGCCGTGCACGCCATGTCCCTGCGCAGCCAGGACGCCCCCTCCCCGCTCGGGGACATGGACGTCTCCCTCATCCGGTTCTTCGCCCGGCTGCGTGAGGCCGGCTTCGCCGCCGTCCTGTCCGGCGAGACCGCCGACGAGGTCTTCAACGGCTACTTCTGGGCCTACGACCCGGGGCACAGCAACTCCCAGACGTTCCCCTGGGTGTCCTTCGAACGCGGCCACGACGCCGCCGCGGGCGGCCTGGGCACCTCCATGATCGACCGCCGGCTGCGCAAGGACCTCGACTTCCTCGGCTACGCCGACCAGCACTACCGCGACGCCCTCACCGAAGTCCCGCACATTGACGGCGACACCCCGGCCGAACGCCGGGCCCGCGAGGTCACCTACCTCGCCCTCACCCGCTGGGCACCCACGCACCTCGACCGCGCCGACCGCATGAGCATGGCCCACGGCGTGCAGCTGCGGCCCCCGTTCTGCGACCGGGCCCTGGTGGAGTACGTCTACAACGTGCCTGCCGCCTTCAAGCGCGTGGACGGCGTGGAGAAGAGCCTGCTGCGTTCCGCGGTCGCCGACCTGCTGCCCGAGCCGGTGTTGCGCCGCAAGAAGAGCGCCTACCCGACCACCCAGGAAGCGGCCTACGGCGACTTCGTGCGCCAGCGGTTCATCGAACTGGCCACCGACCGCGGCGCGGCCGTCGCGGGCCTGCTGGACGCCACCGCCACCGCGGCGGCCGCCGACGCCGACAAGGCCCCCGAGGGCGCCTTCGCGTGGGTCGAGCGGGCCAGCATGGAGATGGTGCTGCAGCTGGAGACCTGGCTGACCGACTACCGCATCGACCTGAAGCTGTGACTTCCCCGGCCGCCGGTCCAGACCGTTTCAAGACAGCTTCGAGAGCCGCCCACGAAGGTGGAGCAACGACCGAAGAAGCCAGGAGGGCAACGTGCACCGCACACTGATCGTGGCGCGGATGAACCTCGCCGACGCCGAGGGCGTCGCCAAGGTCTTCGCGGACTCCGACTCGACCGACCTGCCGCACATGGTGGGTGTCTCCCGGCGGACCCTGTTCGCCTTCCACGACCTGTACTTCCACCTCGTGGAGGCCGAGCAGGACATCGGCCCGAACCTGTACAAGGCGCGCAGCCACCCGCTGTACGACGACATCAACACCCGCCTGCAGGAGTTCATCTCCCCCTACGACCCGAACTGGCGTGAGCCGCGCGATGCGATGGCCGTGCCGTTCTACACATGGACCCCGCAGGACGGCCCCGTCACCACCAAGCCGTCCGGCCCCACCCTGGGCGGCACCCGATGACCACAGCGGCCCACACCGCCAAGGTGAACCTGGAAGAGGTCGTCGCCAACCGCAAGCGCGGCGGTGACATCCGCATCACCCTCAGCCCCCGCACCGTCGGCTGCACCTCCGGCTTCGGCGGAACCCTGCGGCTCGGCCCCGGAGAGTTCGTCACCGAGCACCTGCACCCGTACTCAGAGGAGTTCCTGCACGTCGTCTCCGGCGAGCTGAGCATCACGCTGGACGGCGAGCCGGTCGCCCTCGGCCCCGGCGACTCCCTGCTCGTGCCCATCGGGGTGCGGCACCGGCTGGTCAACACCGGCCAGGAGGCGGCGCAGGTGGTCTTCCACCTCTCCCCGCTGGCGCCGCGCCCGGAACTCGGCCACGTCGACACCGAGACGCCGCTCGTCGAGGGCGGCACCAACCCGGACGTCGGAGGCCCCCGATGAGCCGTCGCGCCGTCATCACCGGCATCGGCGCCGTCGCACCCGGCGGCGTCGGCCGTCAGGCGTACTGGGACCTGCTCTCCAGCGGGCGCACCGCCACCCGGGACATCAGCCTGTTCGACGCGGGCAAGTTCCGCTCCCGGGTCGCCGCCGAGTGCGACTTCGACCCGGTGGCCGCCGGTCTGAGCGCCCAGGAGATCCGCCGCATGGACCGCGCCGCCCAGTTCGCGGTCGTCGCCGCCCGCGAGGCCATCGAGGACAGCGGCATCGACACCACGGCCGGCGACCCGGGCCGCACCGGCGTCAGCATCGGCAGCGCCGTCGGCTGCACCACCGGCCTGGAGGACGAGTACGTCGTCCTGTCCGACAACGGCAAGAACTGGCTGGTCGACCACTCCTACGGCGTGCCCCACCTGTACGGCTACATGGTGCCCAGCACGCTGGCCGCCGAAGTCGCCTGGCAGGCGTACGCGCAGGGGCCCGTCGCCCTGATCTCCACCGGCTGCACCTCCGGCCTGGACGCCGTCGCGCACGGTGTGCAGCTCATCGAGGAGGGCACCTGCGACATCGTCATCGCCGGTGCCACCGACGCCCCACTGTCACCGATCACCGCGGCCTGCTTCGACGCCATCAAGGCCACCACGCCCAACAACGACGACAACGCCGCCGGCGCCTCCAGGCCCTTCGACGGCCGCCGCGACGGCTTCGTCCTCGGCGAGGGCGCCGCGGTCATGGTGATCGAGGAAGCAGGGGCGGCCCGCCGCCGCGGCGCCCAGATCTACGCCGAGGTGGCAGGCTTCGCCAGCCGCTCCAACGCCTACCACATGACCGGACTCAAGGCCGACGGCCGGGAGATGGCCGAGGCCATCGGCGTGGCCCTGGACCGGGCCCGGCTGGATGCGACGGACATCGGCTACATCAACGCGCACGGTTCGGGCACCAAGCAGAACGACCGCCACGAGACGGCCGCGTTCAAACGGAGCCTGGGACAGCACGCGTACGACATCCCCATCAGCTCCATCAAGTCGATGATCGGGCATTCCCTGGGCGCCATCGGCTCCCTGGAGGTCGCCGCCTGCGCGCTGGCCCTGCGCCACCAGGTGGTGCCCCCCACGGCCAACTTGTCGGTGCCCGACCCCAAGTGCGACCTCGACTACGTACCGGTCACCGCCCGGGATCACCGCATGGACCACGTGCTCAGCGTCGGCAGCGGATTCGGTGGCTTCCAGAGCGCCATGATCCTCAGCCGCCCGGGTGTCGGCAGCGGAAGGGAAGCAGCATGAGTGCCCTCGGCATACCCGAGGGGCGGCGCCGCCCCTCGGTCGTCACCGGCCTCGGCGTCATCGCCCCCACCGGAATCGGCGCACGCCGGCACTGGGAGGCCGTCCTGGCCGGCAAGAGCGGCCTGGGACGCATCACTCGCTTCGACCCGACCACCTACCCGGTCAAGGTGGCCGGCGAGGTACCCGGGTTCGAGGCGGCCAAGCAGATCCCCGACATCCTCGTCTCCCGCACCGACCGCTTCACCCACTTCGCCCTGGCCGCGGCCGAGACGGCACTCGCCGACGCGCAGGCCGATCCCGCCACGCTGCCCGAGTACGAGATGGCGGTTGTCACCGCCAGCTCCTCCGGCGGCACCGAGTTCGGCCAGCAGGAGATGGAACAGCTCTACCAACGCGGACCGGCCTGGGTGGGCGCCTTCCAGTCCATCGCCTGGTTCTACGCCGCCACCACCGGCCAGGTGTCCATCCGCCACGGCATGCGCGGCCCCTGCGGCGTCATCTGCGCCGAGCAGGCCGGCGGCCTGGATGCCCTCGGCCAATCCCGCAGGCTGCTGGACACCGGCTCCCGGCTGGTGCTCTCCGGCGGCACCGACGCCTCCCTGTGCCCCTACGGGCTGACCGCCCAGCTGCCCACCGGCGGCCTGTCCACCGAGGACGACCCGACCCGCGCCTACCTGCCCTTCGACGAGGCGGCGCGCGGCTACGTCCCCGGCGAGGGCGGAGCCATCATGGTCGTCGAGACCGAGGACGGTGCCCGCGAGCGCGGTATGGGCCACTACGGCCGCATCCTCGGCTACGCCGCCGGGTTCGACCCGGCACCCGGCTCCGGGCGTCCCCCCGCCCTCGCCCCGGTGATCCGCCGCGCCCTCGCCGACGCGGGACTGACCGCCGACGCCGTCGACGTGGTCTTCGCCGACGCCGCCGGACTGCCCGACGCCGATCGCGCCGAAGCCACCGCCATCAACGAGGTGTTCGGAGCCGGCCGGGTGCCGGTGACCGCGCCCAAGACCCTCACCGGCCGACTGTACGCGGGCGGCGCCGCACTGGACGTCGCCACCGCCCTGCTCAGCCTGGCCGCCGACGTCATCCCGCACACCGCAGGCCCCGTCGAGGCGGGGCACCTGGGCATCGACCTGGTCGTCGAACGGCCCCGGCCCACCCCGCTGCGCACCGCCGTGGTCCTCGCCCGCGGACACGGCGGCTTCACCTCCGCGCTCGTGCTCGGCGCCGGGGACCGCACCGACCACCTCACGTGACCTCCGAACCCGAAAGGCAGGAGTGATGGCGGGACACACCAGCAACTCCATCGTCATCGACGCCCCCATGGACTTCGTCTGGGAGCAAACCAACGACGTGACGTCGTGGCCCGAGCTGTTCAGCGAGTACTCCCTCGCCGAGATCCTCGAACAGGACGGGCCGACCGTCACCTTCCGGCTCGCCCTGCACCCCGACGAGAACGGCAAGGTGTGGAGCTGGGTGTCGCAGCGCACCACCGACGCCGCGACCCGAACCGTCCGCGCCCGCCGCGTGGAGACCGGACCGTTCGAGTACATGGACATCCACTGGGAGTACACCCAGACCGACCGGGGCGTGCGGATGCAGTGGACCCAGGACTTCCACATGAAGGACGGGGCCCCGCTCGACGACGACGGCATGACTGACCGCATCAACCGCAACACCGTCGTCCAGATGAACATCATCAAGCGCAAGATCGAGACCGCGGCGAGCGCCCTGCGCACTCCGTACGCCGACCTCACCGGCAAGCGCATCCTGGTGACCGGCGGCACCCGGGGCATCGGGCGGGGCATCGTGCTCGCCGCCGCCCGGGCCGGCGCGGACGTCCTGACCTGCTACCGGCAGGAGAACGACCACGTCACCACGCTCGGCAAGGAGCTCGCCGGGCTGCCCGGCACCGGCCACCTCGTGCGCGCCGACGCATCCGACGCGGCGGGCGCCCGACTGCTGGCCGACCGCGCCCGTGATCTGTTCGGCGGCCTCGACGCAGTCGTCAACAACGCCGGCGACTTCACCCCGGCCCCCTACGACGACCTCACCGACGCCGCCTGGGCCGCTGCCGTGCAGTCCAACCTCACCGGCACCCATCAGGTCACCCAGGCCACACTGCCCCTCCTGGCCGGCGGCGCCTCCATCGTCAACTTCGGCTCCACGGTGGCTCGCATCGGGATGGCCAGCGGCGCCCACTACACGGCGGTCAAGCAGGGGCTGATCGGCCTCACCCGCTCCCTGGCCCGCGAGCTCGGCCCGCGGAACATCCGCGTCAACACCATCTCGCCCGGCCGCATCGACACCGAGGCCCTGGACGAGCTGCCGCCCGAGGCGGCGGCCCAGCAGCGCGCGATCTTCTCCAAGTTCGCCGCCGTCGGCCGCCTCGGCACCCCGCAGGAGATCGCCCACGTCGTGCTGTTCCTCATCAGCGACCAGGCCTCCTACATCACCGGACAGAACATCCACGTAGACGGCTGCGTGTGACTCACCGTCACACCACGGAAGGACATCAGGTGGAACTCGGACTGCAGGGTAAGAAACTCCTGGTCACCGGCGGCACCCGGGGCATCGGGCGGGGCATCGTGCTCGCCGCCGCCCGGGCCGGCGCCGACGTCCTCACCTGCTACGTGCAGGAGAGCGAGTACGTCGAGAGCCTGCGCCGAGAGCTCAAGGAGACCGGCGGCGACCACCACGTCATACGCGCCGACGTGGGCGACCTGGCCCAGGTCGACTCCCTCGTCGAGGCCGCCAAGGAGAAGTACGGCCGGCTCGACGGCATCGTCAACAACGCCGGAGTCATCAGCCACATCCCCTTCGCCGACCTCGCCCCCGAGGAGTGGTCACGCGTCCTCGACACCAACCTGACGGCCAGCTACCGCATCATCCAGCAGGCGCTGCCGCTGCTCGGCGCGGGAGCCTCCGTCATCAACGTCGGCTCCCGCGGCGCAGCGGCGGGCATCCCGCTGCGCGCCCACTACACCGCGGCCAAGGCGGCGATGATCGGCCTGACCCGCTCGCTGGCCAAGGAACTGGGCGGCAAGGGGATCCGGGTCAACGTGGTCGCCCCGGGCGTCATCGAGACCGAGGCCTTCGACACGCTCCCGGCCGAACGCGCCGAAGGCCTGCGCGCCACCTACTCCCAGAAGACCGCTCTCGCCCGGCTCGGCCGCGTCGACGAGCTGGCCGCCCCGGTGCTGTTCCTGCTCAGCGACCTGTCGGCCTACATCACCGGCGAGACCCTCAACGTCGACGGAGGCATCTGACCATGAGTGACGCGACGTTCCGGGTCATGCTGCGGATGCAGATCAAGCCGGGCATGGAGGCCGACTTCGAGCGGATGTGGCAGGAGGTCGGCGACTCCGTCACCGGCCACCCGGCCAACCGCGGCCAGTGGCTGGCCAGGAGCACGGCCGAGGGCGAGGACGGCATCTACTACATCGTCAGCGACTGGGTGGACGAGCCGCAGTTCCGCGCGTTCGAGACCAGCGACACCCACCTGCAGCACCGCACCAAGCTGCACCCCTTCCGCAGCGGCGGCTCCATGGCCACGATGCGGATCGTGGCGAGCCTCGAAGGAGCGGCCGCATGAGCACCGCTCCCGCCGTGGAAGTGGTGCTGTACCACCTCTCCGACCAAGGTGAGGACGTCCTTGCGGCCTACCACGAGGCGAGCCGCCGCATGGCCGGCACCCCCGGCCTGCTGGGCAACCAGATCATGACGGAACTGGGGCGCCCGGACAGCTACGTGGTGGTCAGTCACTGGGACAGTTGGGAGTCCTTCGAGAGGTGGGAGACGGGGGCGCAGCACAAGGACCAGACCGCCCCCCTGCGCGAGTTCCGTGACACCGGCCGGGCCCGCCCGTTCGAGATCTACAAGGTCCTCGCCAGCTACTGAGGACAGGCACTGAACAGCACCGGCGGGGGGCGTCGAACGCGCGCCCTCCGCCCCTCCATACGCCCGCGGCTTTTCGCGACGTGACGCGCCGTCACCGAAGCCGCGCGGTGCCGACAGGAGGCACCATGCCCCAGCACCCCACAGACGCCGTGACCGGCGCGAGCCGTACCGGCAACGGCCTGTACGTGCCGCCCGGCACCCCCTCGGGGCACGGAACGCGCCGGGGCTTTCTCATCTTGCTCGGCGTCGATCTGTGGGAGCGTTTCAGCTTCTTCGGCATGGCGGCGATCCTCGTCCTCTACCTCACCGCCGCCCCCGCCGACGGCGGCCTGGGTATGTCCCAGCAGACGGCCACCGCGCTGTTCGCCACCTACATGTCCCTGAACTTCCTGGCCGGCCTGCCTGGCGGCTGGCTCGCCGACCGAGTCCTCGGCGCCCGCCGGGCCGTCCTGGCGGGCGGCGCCCTCATCGCCTGCGGTCACGCCGTCCTCGCGCTGGCCGCCGCTCCGGCCCTGTACACCGGTCTTGCGCTGGTCGTCGTCGGCACCGGCCTGGTCAAGCCGTCCCTGGCCGCCATGGTGTCCGCCGTCAGCGGCACGGCCAAGCGGGAAGAGGCCTTCTCCCGCTTCTACATGTGCATCCAGGTCTCCGCACTGCTCGCCCCGGTCGTCACCGGCTTCCTCGCCGAAAAGGTCACCTGGCACCTGGGCTTCGCCGCAGCCGCCTTCGGCATGGCGGCAGGCCTCGCCCAGTTCCGTATCGGCCTGCGCGTCCTCGACGGCACCGGCAGCGCCCCCACCCGCCCGCTGACCCGCGCGGAGGCCCGTACGGCCGCCCGGCGGGCCGCCGCAGTTCTCACGGCCGGCGCCGCGGCCACCACCGCCGTCGTCCTCGGCGTACTGCCCCTGCTCGCGCTGCTGGCCCTGCTGGGCCTTGCGACGGTGTGCCTGCCGTTTTTGTACCTGCGCTCCCTGGGCCGGCGCACCACCGTGGACCGCGCCCGGCTGACCGCCTTCACCACGGTCATGGCGGCTTCGGCGGCCTTCTGGATGATCTTCGCTCAGAGCGGTTCCGTCCTGTCGCTGTTCGCCGCACACCACACCGACCGGTACATCCTCGGCTTCACGGTCCCCGCGAGCTGGCTGCAGGCCGTGCACCCGCTGTTCATCCTGCTCCTGGCCCCCCTGGCACGCCGGCTGCGCACGACGACTACCGCCAAGTTCGCCGGTGCCCTGGCCGCGGCCGGCCTGAGCTTCCTCGTCATGGCCGGGGCCGCTCTGCTGGCCCGCACCGGCGATGTCTCCGTGGCCTGGCTGATCGCCGTCTACCTGGTGTACTCGTTGGGCGAGGTGGTGCTCGCCCCGGCCGGCCTCGCCCTGGCCGCCGCCGTCGCCCCACCCGGCTACCTCAACCGGTTCCTCGCCCTCAACGGCATGTTCGCAGCCGTCGGTGTCGTCCTGGGCGGCCAGTTGTACCGCCTGACGGCCGTTCTCCCCCTGCCTGCCTACTTCCTCCTCATGGGCGGCATCGCCCTGGCCACCGGCGCATTCGTGGCCACCCGGTCCTCCCACCTGCGCCCTCACCTTCCGGGCTGCTGACAGGCGTGGGCGCTCCGGCGACGCACACCCGGTCGATTACTGAAGGGCCAGAAACACGAATGGCGAGCAGCAATTACTGTGACTGAGCACTTCAGTTGGTTCTAACCGCGCTTGCGTGATGAGTCGGCTAGTGTGGTGCGCCAGAAATCCTGAGGGTTAGTTCTACTCGGTTGTCGGGGTGTCGGTTCCGACTTTGGTGAGGTAGCCGGCGAGGGAGTTGAGGATCTCGTCGGCGGTCTTGGTCCAGGTGAAGGGCCGTGGGTTCTCATTCCAGGTGTCGATCCATGCGGTGATGTCGTCCTCCAGGGCTTTCACGGACCTGTGGACGCCGCGGCGGATGAGCTTGTCGGCCAGCAGACCGAACCACCGCTCGACCTGGGACCTTGTGGATGCGCAGCGCTGGCACAACATGGATACCGCCCGCATGGTCTTCCGGCAGGAGACCGGCTGGCATCAGAAGGATGGGCGTTCACCGCTGTGGCAGCACAACCGCCTCACCGACGAAGAAGCCGCGCACCATGCGTGCCGGGCGTACACCGCCAGCACCCCGCTGCGCAGCGCACTCCTCATGCGCTCGATGCCACTGTGGCACCGCTTTGACCTCAGTCCTGCCTGGGCCGCTGGCCACGCCACGCGCCCGGACCGGCTCGTCTTGGACGCCCGCTCCGACACTGAACACGATCAGGTCGTCGAGCTGCTGACCCGTTCCGCGGCCCGCATCCCAGGAGCCGTCTACTGCGAGAAAACGCCTGCTCCGGGACCCTTCACCTAGGCTCTGGCAGCGCGCAGCTGATCAGCAGCGACTAGGACGCCGTGGTGCGCTTCTTCTTCGCCTTCGGCTTGGTCGGTGGCGGTGGTTCTTCTCCGGTGGCGCCGTTGTTCATCCGGGCACTGGCTTCCAGGACCTGGTCGATGATGCGGCGGCGCATCTCGCTCTCGGGATCTTCGCCCAGGTTTTGGGCCAGCCGCTCCGCGGTCAGGTAGTAGCCGGTCAGGACCGGCTGCTCGAAGTAGCGGTTGAGCTGGCTCAGGGTCTGCCCGTACATCTGCAGGTAGGTGCGGTTGAGGAAGGCGGAGAGCGCCGCGGCGACGCCGGCGATGGCGGCGACGAAGACCTTGGTTTGGCCGTTGGCGAAGTACAGGCCGGCGGCGAAGCAGCCCACGATCACCAGCAGGCCCAATCCCATGGCCCGTTGTGAGGACCGGAAGGACCGGTCGGCTTGGTCGGTGGCGATCCGGTGGTATTCGTCGATCTGGGACTGGTTGAGTTCGAGGAGCGTGGCCAGGGGCGTGACGGTCTTGAGGTCCGCGAGCTTCTGCGCGTCGATCTCTTTCTGCCGTTCGGCTGCCTCTTCAGCCGCCTGCACCTGGAGGTCCTCCCGGCGGATCTGTTTGACCAGCAGGTAGATCGCGATCCCCGAGACCGCGGTCACTGTGACACCTATCAGGATCCACAGCCATAGCGGCACCGCGCCCACGCCACCCTTGCTGATGGCCAGGATCACCGCAGCCGCAACGGCCAACAAAGGGAAAAGGGACGGTTGGGAGCCTGATCGGCGATAGTGGACGCCGCGGGCTGTGGGTGCGCTCGGCAAGGAACCCCCTGGACTTCTGCGTACGGCGCAGCGGCCGTGCAGTGATCAGTTCAACCGGCTGAGTGTGGCAGCCCGCCACCTCCCCGCCCAGCATCTGACCAGCCAACTGCGGCCGACAGAGGCCGCGTTGGAGTGAACGGGGTCACCCCGTACATCGAGGTGTCGCCCGCGGGCGGATCGCTACGGACAGGTCAGCGTCCGCACCAACCGCTGCTCGGTGCCGGTACGGCTGGAACGGTCAAACTGGCGGCCCGGAACCGCGTCGAGGTCGCGGCCTGGGCCCTGGCAGTACGGGTACGCACAGCCCGGCGCGTGAGATACCGGCCCGCGGTCCTGCAGTCGGACGCGGCGATGGCGGAGACTGCGGACGAGGGGGCGCCGGGCGTCGGTCCGAATGTCTCTCAGTCGGGCGTGGGGGCGGTGGCTCGGCCTGACCGAAGGCTGTCGTGCAGGTGGTCGAGGAGGCTGCCGGTCAGGCAGGCCAGCTGCGTCACCTGGTCCGGTGAGAGGGCGTCGAAGACGAGTCTGCGCACTGCTTCGACGTGGTTGGGGGCGGCCCGCACGATGGCGCTACGGCCGGCGGAGGTGAGGCGGAATGCAGCGCCGCGCCGGTCGGTCTCGCACTCCTCCCGCTCGACCAGGCCCCGCCGCTGCATCCGGGCGAGCCGTATGCGCTTAGATACCCGCTCGCGTACGCGAGGGAAAGAGTCACCCGTCCGGGCGTCGAAGTAGGTCCCGTCCCGGAAGCGCCCAGGCGCTGTCACTGGCCGTCGATAACGTGACCGCCGTGATGGTGGGCACCGAAGAAACCCGGCTGGTCGTCGTGCGCGGCAACAGCGCCTCAGGGAAGTCGTCCGTCGCGGCCGGCCTGCGCGAGAGGTTCGGCCGTGGCCTGGCCCTGGTCGGCCAGGACAACCTCCGCCGCATCGTGCTGCGGGAACGCGACCGCCCCGGCGCCGCAAACATCGGCCTGATCGGCCTGACCGCCCGCTATGCCCTGGACGCCGGATTCCACGTCGTGCTCGAAGGCATCCTCTGCGCCGACCGCTATGGCGACATGCTCGCGCAGCTGCGCGCCGACCACCGCGGCCCCACTCACGGCTACTACCTGGACGTGCCCTTCGGTGAAACCCTCGCCCGGCACGCCACCAAGCCGATCGCCGGCGACGTCAACGAGACGCAGCTGCGCGACTGGTACCGGCCGCGCGATCTGCTGCCCGGCGGCATCGAGACGGTCATCGGCGCCGACAGCGCCCTGCACGAGACCGTCGACCGCATCATGCTCGACACCGGCCTGGCCCACTTGCCCGCCATGGACCGCTGACCGGAGCACCTCTGCGACGCGCCGACCCCGCCCCGGCCATGAGGCCGACCACAGGTGCGGCGGCGCCGCGTTCAGCCCCGACCATGGGGTTGGCTGTGCCGCTCTCACCCCCGACCACGGCTGGTCAGCGCGCTACGTCTGCCGAAACGCGCGCCCGGTCCAGGGACTCGCCGGCCGGGGTCGTGGACGGGCCGCCACACGGGTGCGGAGGGGCCGTGCTGGAGCAGGTCGGCCAGCGGCGCCGCCAGGACGGGGACGTCGTACGGGAAGCGGGACGTCGCCAGCAGCCCGGCTCCCGCGCGCAGGGCGCGGATCCGGTTCTCGACACCGGCGGGTCCGGTGCCGTCCAGGACGAACAGGACGCGGGGGAAGAGCGGGTAGCGCCGCCGCCACTCCTCAACCGCCGCTTCCTGCACGGTCGGCCGGCGCCCGGGCGCCGCGGGCACGTAGTGGTAGAGCCGCTCGTACGCGGTCAGCTTGGCGGCGAGGCGTTCGGGGCCCATGGTGGCCCGGTCGACTTCCACGAACGCCCGCAGCATCGAACCGTTGTCGCCGTCGGCGGGGCCGCGCCGGTAGTACAGGAGCGCGTCGGGGATGACGGCCTCGCCGCTCCCGACCGGATGATGGACCTCGGGGATCCAGTCCAGCGGCTCGCACACATCGCCGCGGCGGCGGGCGTCCTCGAGGAAGACGAGCGCGGTCTCGGTCACGGTCAGTGTGTGGCCGGCCTTCAGCCGCACGGCGGTCGGATCGGACACCGTCCTGGAGGGCCGGCGCCCGCGCAGCTCGGGCCACTCGGAGGCGAGCTGCACGCCGTACGAGGTCGGGAACCACGCCCGAGTCCGACCGGCCTGCGGCAGGGTGATGCGGTCGACCAGCCCCTCGGCGCGCAGCCGGGCCAGCCGCCGCCGGGTCTGCTCGATACGCACCGAGGGAGCGATCACCCGGTGCATCTGCTCGGTGGTGGCCATCCGGTACTGCGCCAGCACGCCCAGCGCCATCCGGTCCCCGCTGCCCGCGTCCACGCCGATCATCACGGATCTGCTCGCTTCCGGTACACGCGGCGCCGGCCTGCCCGGCGCCGCGTGTACCGGTCACAGCAGCAGCCGGACCCGACCGGAACCCCGACCACCAAGGCCCGACCACGGTCACGAAGCGACAACATCGCCGTGGACCAGGCCCACATCCCCGCCGACAACCCGTCCGACAAGCGTCCGCACGCTCTGCCGCGCCTGTCCGCGAGCCCGCAGGTCACGACGCTTGGTCCTGCGTGGTCGGGAGGCTGACATCCCCGTTGCGGCCGCTTTCGCCTGGCTTTGCTCACGAGAACCGACAGCACCAGTACATGAGATTGGGAGGCGTCGGCGGCGCGTCGTGTTCGATGTTCATGAGAAACGACAGCCCCCCAGCGCGCCCCCTGCCGTCGCAGGGCCTCGCCTCGGGAAGCCGCGATGAGGCCCCAAGCAGCTCTGCCTGGTGTTCCGACTCCTTGGCATCCGGCCACGCCTCGTCGGGAGATCACAGAGCCCTGTACGGCACGGTTCTGTGACCCTCGGTCCTCGTGCCGCCGTCGTGCCGGGGCGGGCGCGTCTGCACTTTTCCCGGCTCGCTGTGCAATGCGGCACCGGAACCCCCTCTTCACTGTGCAACCAGACACACCGCACGATGCGTTGACGGGCCTAGGTTGGCGTTCGACGCAAACCGCGTCCCTGCTCACCAGCGTCACCTGCGATGTCGTGCCCCTGACACGCAGCGTCTGGAGGCGGGTGTGTGAGGTCGTGTGGGGAACGCGACTTCACCGAGCCAACTCGGGCAGCCTGGTCTTGCCCCATCGTGCACGGCCAGCCCAATTCACAACGTACGGGGGAAGCGCATGCGAATACATTCAGTGAAACTCAGGATCAGAAGGTCCATCCTGGCGGGGGCGCTGGCCTTGATGTCCACGTCCGGCCTGGTGGCCGTGAACGCGCCGGCGGCGCACGCCGCCTCCTGCGGTTCGGACCGCGTCCTGGCGAGCAACCCGACCGACCTCTACGGGTACAACTTGGGCGTCATCTCCAACAAGCACCTCGGCAAGCTGTACATCGGGTACATCCGGAGCTGCCGGATGGAGTACGCGGAGGTGCACTGGGACCAGAACGCCGACCTGTCCATGATCGGCGACAACTACATCTGGCTGCAGGACGCCTACGGCCACCAGGCGGGGAAGGCAGACATCGGGAACCTGGCCCAGTACGGCGCGTACGGGTCCTCGAACCTGGTGCCCATCGACAGCTTCGGCTACGGCTACAGCCAGCCGAGGCTGCACATCGGGCTCACCTTCACCGGCGGCAGGACCCCGACCTGTCGCCCGACCGACTACTACGGCAACGGCCACAGCTTCGCCACCGGCGGCAGCGAGGCCAGCCACAACTGGCAGGTGTGCGGCATATGAAGCAGAAGCTCAGGACCGCGGTGGCGGCGGGTGTCATGACCGTGGGCTCCCTGGCCGGCACGCTCGCCCTGTCGGGGACGGCGCAGGCCGCGACCTACCAGCGCAACGTCCAGCTGCAGGACCTCCAGGACCAGGGAGTCGACTGCCTGGACAGCAACTACAACGGGTCGCTGTACATCCTGCCCTGCAACGGCAGCAGCTTCCAGCGCTGGAACGTCACGTCCTATGCCCCGGACGTGAACAACTACTACAGCAGGGTGCAGATCCAGAACGTCCAGACCGGCCGTTGTCTGCGGGTCCAGTTCTTCGCCGGAAACGGCTACGAGGCCAAGACCGACAGCTGCGACGCGAGCAACTACCGGGACCAGTGGAACATGACCTGGGTCGGCAACACCCAGGGCAACCCTTCCAACAGCTTCCAGTTCCTCAACTGGCAGCCATCAGGCCCGCTTTCGGGCCGCAGCGAGTTCGACTTCTGCCTGGACCGGGGACAGGCAGGCCACGCGAACAACATGGTCTTCGACATCGGCCAGTTCCAGAAGACCTGTGACAACCACTCCAACAAGTGGCAGATCTGGAGCATGGTCCACTAGGCTGCCGTCGCTGCCGTCGCTGCCGTCGCTGCCGTCGCTGCCGTCGCTGCCGTCGCTGCCGTCGCTGCCGTCGCTGCCGTCGCTGCCGTCGCTGCCGTCGCTGCCGTCGCTGCCGTCGCTGCCGGACGGCCTGCGCTCGAGGTGATGGGAAAAGCTTCCGCGCTCTTGGAAATGATCTCCGAGAGCGCGGACTGAAGTCTGCCGCCGGCCCTGTCGTGGACGTCGCGTTCACCGGCGTCGAGGCCGAGTTGGGCATCACGGCCGCCTGCCGGCTGACGGGCCGCTCCCGCGCCACGCACTACCGCCGGCTCCGGCCGGCACCACCAGGCAGAGCACATGTCCCGCAGGTGCAGCCATCAGCCCTGACCGCCGAAGAACGGTCTGCGGTCCTGGAGTTGATGAACAGCGACGAGTACGCCGAGCTGGCGCCCGCGCAGATCTGGGCCCGCGAGCTGGACGCCGGACGCTATCACTGCTCCGTCTCCACGATGTACCGGATCCTGCGCGAGCAGGATCAGTCGGGTGAGCGCCGACGGCAGGCCACCCATCCGGCCAGAGCGGTGCCCGAGCTGGTCGCCACCGGGCCCTCGCAGGTGTTCACGTGGGACATCACCAAAGCTGCCGGACCGGTCAAGGGCATCTGGTACCACGCCTACGTGATCATCGACATCTTCAGCCGGTACATCGTCGGCCACACCGTCGAGCGGGCTGAATCGGCGGTGCGGGCCGAGGAGTTGATCCGCGAGACCATCACCCGCAACGGCATCGTGCCCCAGACCGTGCACGCCGACCGCGGCACCTCGATGACGTCGAAGAAGGTCTCCCAGCTGCTGATCGATCTGGGTGTGACGCGGTCGCACTCGAGACCGAAGGTCTCCAACGACAATCCTTACAGCGAGGCCCAGTTCAAGACCACGAAGTACATGTCGGACTATCCCGAGCGGTTCGATTCGCTGGCCCACGCCCGCGAGTGGTTCGACGCGTTCATCGCGTACTACAACCATGAGCACCGGCATTCAGGCATCGGCTGGCACACCCCCGCCTCCGTCCACTTCGGGACCGCCGAGGAGGTCCGCGACCAGCGCGCGGTCACTCTCGCCGAGGCATACGCCCGCCACCCCGAACGCTTCGGCCGCCGCCCCCGACCACCCGAGATACCCCAGACCGCGTGGATCAACGACCCCGCCAAGCGCCGGGAACCCGCACCACAAACCTCATAGCGTCACGACCGTCTCACTGGACTTGAAATCTTCCGCCCCCGCGGCCGCCGCGGAGTGGCACATGGTCCTCGACCGCATTGAGAACCGCCTGCAGCCGCCCCCGCCGCCCGCACGGGGAGGCTATACGTGCGCGGACGGCGACCCGGTCGTGCAGGAGTTCATCGAGCGCCGGGCCCGCGACGAGGAGATCAAGCGCCTCGCCGGGCAGATCCATCCGGACGAGATGTACGAGGACTACGAGGAACGGATGTATGAGAGGGCGCAGCGGCGGGCCGCGGACTACTGGCCGTATGAGGACTACGAGGAACCCGAGGGCGAGACCGAGCCGGAAGACGAGGCCGAGAAGCAGGCACGGGCCGCCGAGCACTCCGCCTTCCTCGCCCGATTCAAGGCCATGGTGGAGCCCGACACTCCCACGGAGCCGGTCACCGAACGGCCCTGATGGTTCTCCCAGCCCACCGCCTGCAGCCCTTCGCCCACCGTTGCTCCTCCTGCACAGCAGGGCCGCGCTCGTGATCCCCCCACGACTCCAACGCAGCGTTACATAACCCAGGCCAATATTATGTACCGTCAGCTAGACTGGGTGGCAGCGTTACATTTTTGATGGCGCAGTCACTCCGCACCCATGCAACCCGCTTACCGCTTCTGCTCTTGGAGTCCCCGGGTGTCCTCCCCGCGTTCATCCCACACCGCCGGTGAGGCGTCTTCCGGCGCGGCCGTGCCGGACAACCCCGCCCACGCCGCCCCTCCTGTAGCCCCGACGGAGCCGTCCGACCCGGCTCCGCGCTGGGCGGGCAACTGGCCCCTGAGTTTCCCGACGCCTCCCACCCCGCCCGCAGCGGCCAAGACAGCTTCCGAAGACGCTGGCCGCCGACACGGCGAGGACAGCCAACCCAAGTCAGTTGAGGGCCCGTTGGACGAGCCGGGAACAACCTCCGCCGCCCCTGACGCGGAAACACCGCATGCCCCGGCGCGCACCAGGCCAGCGACGCTGCACGGGGCCCGCAGCGCACTCCGACAGATGATCGACGCCGCCATCGAAGGGCACCCCACACCCCTGACTCGCGGCCCCCACCATGCCCTGCTCACCACCCCCGCCCACGCAACCGAACTGGGCTGGGACCTCGCCCACGCCACCATCCACAGCTTCGCGGACGCCCGCAAAAAGCTCGGGGATCTGATCCAGTACAGCGCCGAGGGCCACCCCCAGGTGCTGTGCCGCCACAAGACCCCCGTCGCCGTACTGCTCGCCGCAGCCACGGACGGCACCCCCGTCCCGCCCGCGCCTCAAGCCGATGCCGCACCCGACACAGCAGCTCTGGCTGCAACAGCGGCACCGGACTCCACCACGCCCTCTAAGGGCCAGCAAGCAGTCCAAAACCTGGTTCCGACCACAGCAGCCGAAGCCGCCAAAGGCAGCGCACCCGCGCCTACAACTACCCCTTCCAAAGCGGCCGTTGAACCCACCACTTTCTCGCAGTCACAGTCACAGCCGGAACCGGTGCCAGCAGCCCACCACACGCCAGCTCCTGCCCATACGCCCCCCGCCTCACCCGACACCCCACCAGCCCCACTGACCGTCCCCACCGGCCCGCCGGCCGCTCCCACCACTGCCGTCCCCACACCCGGTACTCCAGCACTCCAGCACCCGGGCACACCGCCGATCGCACCCCCCGCACCCCCGTCCGAGCCGAGCCCGCCGACCCCCGCCCCCGCGATGCCCGGTGCCGGTCACGAGACCGTCATGCCGACGCCCGGTCCACTGGCTACCCCTGCACCGCGCACCCCACGACGCCTGGCCGCACTCGCACAGGCCCTGGTCACCGTCCTGCCGACCACCGTCCCCACTGGCGAATCCACCACGCCCACACCCTTGATGGGCTTGTCGACCGGCATCCGCACCCTGGACGACGTCCTCGGCGGTCTCCAGCCCGGCCGCTTCTACCTCGTCGCCGCCGCCCCGGGCGCCGGATCCAGCCTGATCGCCACCGCCGCCGCCCGCACCAGCGCCCTCGACCAGCACCAACCCGTCCTGTACGCCGCCTCCGGACCCACCCGCGCCGACATCGCCGCACGCATCGTCGCCGCGCACCTGCCCGTCGACTACCGCCGCCTGCGAGCCGGCCGCCTCACCCCCACCGAGCAGGACGACACCGCAGCCCTCCACCACCACCTGTCCCAAGCCCCGCTCTACATCGACGACGGCACCGACCTGACCACCGACGCGATCGCCGAAAGCGTCCCGGACCTGCCGGGCCTGGCCCTCGTCGTGGTCGACCGCCTCCAGACCACCGAGGACCCCCGGCTGCCGCTGTCCGGCCAGGCCCAGATCACCGATGCCGCCCAGGCCCTCGCCCACCTGGCCCGCACCCACGAGCTCCCCGTCCTGGCCGCTGTCGACACCGACGACCCCCAACTGATCGCCGCGCTCAGCCTCGACATCACCATCACCCTGACCCGCGACGCCGACCAGATCCACGCCACCGTCACCGAACGCGACCTCGGCCCGCTGGCCACCCTCACCCTCCACGCCGACCTCGCCCACGCCCGCATCACCGACCCCACCCACCCCCACCCCAGCCCCGTCACCTCAGCACAAACCCCGCAGACACCTCTCCAAGCCCCCATCAGCCCATCCCCGGACCCCACGGCCACCCAGCCCGCCCCGACGGCCCACACAGCCGCCCCACGCAGGCCATCGCCCCGCCGCACCACCACCCCACCCCCGCCCCAAGGCGGCTACGCCAACCGGGACTACAGCTACTTCACCGGCATGATCACCCGCGCCGTCGACGAAGCCCTCCACGACCACGACGGCGACATCACCACCGCGACCGAAGCCCTGGTGAAAAAGGCCGTACCGAACGCAATGGCCCTGTTCGAAGCGACCCGCGTCGGCGGAAATTACGAGCACACCGTCTACCCGGAAACCCTCGAATTCCTCCGGAAGAAAACCAAGGACGGCGCCGACGAAATCTGGGAAGGCCGCCACAACTGGACCAACACCCACCTCATGGAAGCCCTCCAAAACGGCACCCACCCCCCGATCACCGTCAACGCCCTCGACACCAACGCCAGCTTCCTGTCCGCCTTCAAGACCCACCTGCCCATCGGCGCCCTGATCCACGACCCCAACGGCGGCTTCGACCCCAAACGCTCCGGCATCTACCGCCTCCCCGCCCGCCCCACCTGGCACCACCCCGAGCTGCCCGACCCGATCGGCAACCGCCGCGAAGACGGCCCCGTCCTCCTCGACGACGCCACCATCCGCCTCCTCATCCGCTGCGCCCGCCTCGGCCTGTGCGAGGCCCCGCACATCACCGAATGCTGGACCTCCGGCGCCAGCGAAGGACTCCTGGAGAAATTCCGCCGCGTCCTGACCGAGGCCCGCACCAAAGCCCTCGAAACCGACGACACTGTCACCGTCGAATACATCAAAGCCATGTACTCAAAATTCACCTCAACCATCGGAGAATCAAGCGTCAACCGCGACATCCGCCGACCCGACTGGATGCACATCATCCGCTCCCAGGCATTCGCCAACCTCTGGTACAAATCCCACCGAGCCCACAGCAACGGCCTCACCGTCGTCCGCGTCCGCGGCACCGACGAACTCCACGTCACCGGCGACTGGCGCACCGTATTCACCGAAGGCCGCCTCACCACCCAGATGAAACAAAAAGACCAGTACCCCCTGCCGAGGAAGAGCGCCCGATAGATGTCGACCGACGGATGGAAGAACTTCGGCAACTACGGCGCAGACCGCGATCCCGGAAACGTCCACGGAAAAATTGCCCTCGCCCGCGCCCTCGAAGACGCCCTCGAACGCATGATCATCGACGGCGGAATCAAATCCCCCGTCGGCACCCGCCGCGGCCTGAAAGCCCGCATGCGCTACCTCACCACCACCAAAGGCGGCCCCCAAGCCCTGGCCGACGCCGGCATCCACGCCACCCCCACAACGATCCGCGCCTGGACCCGCGGCACCCAGCGCCCGCGCCAGGCCAGCCTCGAAGCGATCGACACCGCCTACTGGAACCTACGAGCCCACAACGTGCTCACCAACCCCGGCGCCTTCAAGCAGCACCTCAACCGAGGCGGCCGCGGCACCCGCATCGAGATCCACCCCGTCAACCAGACAGCCGTCGACGAGCCACGCCGCCGCGACAACCTGAGGATCCAACACCGGCAGGTCCGCTACATCTGGGACGACGCCGTCGACGCCCTCGTCGCCAGCGACCTGGCCACCATGGAAGACCTCTGGGACGACATCATCGCCGAACTCGACTCCGACTGGGGCGCCTACACCTACGTCTCCTACATCGGCATCGGCGCCTGACACGACCACCGACGCTCTCGGGGAGCGCCAGTTGTGGACCTCGTTGCCTGGGAGCCAGCGGCGCAGGTGCGGTGACCTCGTCGTTTGGTACTGACGGGTAGTGCTCACCCGTTGCTGGCATGAGCGACGAAGAGCCATGCCATTCTTATGCCCACCACCAAGTATTTCCCGCCCAGATGGCGTCCCGGTGTGTTCGTCCTCGACCGGGCTTACGTTGCCTACATGGACAGGCCTCAGTTCCCCGTGCTGTATCAGCGGTAGCGGTTCATCTTCTTCTGGACCCGGCAGGCGCCGGACGAGTGCGAGTGCGAGTGCCGGGTCTACCACGCGGTTTCCGTCTGGTGCAGCTGCGCCAACAAGGCTGAGCCAGGTCTGGAAATGCGCATCATCCGCACCCCGTATCTGCAGGGCGACGCGCAGCCGGAGATCAGTGACCCGCTGCGGCTGTGCGCGCCGTGCTACGCCGCGGTGGAGGTGCTGTCCGAGGAGCCGCGGTCGTCGACGGCGTGAGCCTGCCCGGCATGCCGCGCCAACGGGGCCAGTGCTGCCCTGTCCACCGAGCTGTCGCGGTGGCCTGGCGGCCGCGCTCTGTACGACCCGCACCCCGGCGAACCCCGCACGCCCGGCCCGGGTGTGATGTGCCGCTTCTACTGCTCCGGCGACACACCCTGACCCTCGCCGGTGAACCGCCGGATCCATCGGACGATGACCCAGATTGCCAGCATCTGCAGCTACAGCTACCAGTTGCAGGAGTGATTGTTGGGGTAGGGCGTGGAGTTGCCGGTGCTATCCCAAGGGAGCGGGGGTGTGTCGACCTGCGACCAAGGGATGTTCGGACGACTGGACTCGAAGTCCCAGGTCAGGCCGCCGTAGTAACCGGACCCCTTGATTCTGTGCACCGAGTAGAAGGCGTGGCACCAGAACTGCTTGTACATGGACGTGACCTGGTCCTGCGTCAGGTTGGCGGGCAAGGGAGTGCGTTGCGTGATGTCCTGCCACATGGCCTGGAAGTTCTGGGAATGTGAGCGGCGCAGGTACTGAGTGGGCTCCACGGAGAGAGTGATCTGGCCGTCGTGACCGGCGACCGGGTCGTGGTAGACGGTCGTGAAGTCGAAGTATCGGTCATTCGGCTGCACCGAAAGGGATCCGTACTGATCGTGGCGCTCCACCGAGTACCCCCAGTCGGTGGCAGGGCTGGGGTCCCATACGTATAGGCCCCAGGTGAGACTCTGCAGATTGTGGGTGGCCCCGCCCGGCTCTAGGACATGCAGTGCAGGTGCGCCCGAGCAGTCGGTGTACCGCTGGTCGTGGACTGGTCCGCCGCCGATCTGCCAGGAAACGCCGACACCCCAGCCGTCCCCGCACTTAAGGTCCTTGAGGTTAAAGGAGTTGAAGCCGAGCTTCGTGTTGGGATCCTCGGTCTCGTGGAACGCGTGGAGTCCGGAGTTGAACTTCCCTGTCGCGATGACCGCGCCGCGATAGTTGATGTTGGCCCAGTTGATGCCGTACTTGCCGGCCGTCGGCGTCGGCGTAGTGGGTGTCGACACACAGACATTCACGTCGGGCTTCCAGTCCGCGGGGCTGCCGGTGGTGAGGTTGTAGTCGTTGACGTAGCCCTCGAGAGAGGGATCGTTGGGGTCGAAAACCGAGAACCAGTACGTGTCTCCGTGCCCGCCGGCATCCTCCGGACCTGTCGTCCAGCATCCCAGCGCCAGCGGTTCATCGTTGTGATAGGCGGTGTCCGGGACGGTGCCGTGGTCGTAGTCGGGGTCTGTCCTCAACGCCAGCGAGGCGT
Source organism: Streptomyces guryensis (assembly GCF_021261325.1). GTDB lineage: Bacteria > Actinomycetota > Actinomycetes > Streptomycetales > Streptomycetaceae > Streptomyces > Streptomyces guryensis. The sequence continues at coordinate 34,582 of NZ_JAJSBI010000051.1, forward strand.
TGTAGGCCAGGCCGGTGACGTTCGCGCACCAGGATCGGTACTCGCCTCCGGATTTGCGGCAGCGGTAGGGCTTGCTGGTGACCGGCGGTGTGTTGGCGCATCGCTCGACGACCGACATCCACTGCCCGGGGCTGCCGGTGGTGAGGTTGTAGTCGTTGACGTAGCCCTCGATCGATGGGTCATTGGGGTCGAAAACCGAGAACCAGTACGTGTCTCCGTGCCCGCCGGCATCCTCCGGGCCGGTCGTCCAGCATCCGAGCGCTAGCCGATCACCGTTGTGGTAAGCCGTTCCGGGGACAGTACCGTCGCCGTAGTTCGGTCCGCGCTGCAGCGGCAGGCTGTTCGATCCGCTGAGCCCGGTAACGTCGGCGCACCAGGAGCGATACTCGCCTCCCTGTCGTCGGCACTGCAGGGGCGCGGCATCAGCACGGCCGGGCGATGCCGCCAAGACCGCTACGGCAGCCAGGACGAGTACCATGACCTGGACGACGACTCTCGGTGGCGTCCCGCGGACCGCACGCACCGATAATGGGCTGAATCTCACGCTCACCCTCCCCGTTCCCTCCGGGCCCTACGGCTCGTCAGGTTAGGGAGGCCACGAGCGGAATGAATCCATCCCATGTGTCGAGATCCAGCAAAGGCCTCCCGGTACTTGTGTACAGACGATGCCGATGCCCGTCATGTCGATGTCCAGACGCCCGATAGCGGCGGGAAGGAAGACAGCTGTGAAGCGCTCCGGGTCTGATGGAGGCTCCGGACTGTCCCGAGTTGGGTGGAGTCGAGTTGCTTGGTTTCAGGCTACTGGTGGTGTGCGGAGTTCGTACTCCACCGGGCTGAGCATGCCCAGTGCGGAGTGCCTGCGCTGTCGGTTGTGGAAGATTTCCAGGTACTCGAAGAGCGCGGTGGACAGCTCCAGACGGGTCCGCCATCGTCTGCGGTTGAGTAGTTCGACCTGGACTCGGGCCCAGAAGGACTCCATCATCGCGTTGTCCACGCAGTCCCCGATGGAGCCCATCGAGGGCAGCAGGCCGGAGGCCCTTGCGCGCTGGGTGAACGCCCAGGATCCGAACTGCACTCCGTGATCGGAGTGGATGATGGTGCGGCCTGGTCGCGGGGAGCGGTTGCCGATGGCCATGGCGAGGGCGTTGGTGGTCAGGGCCGCTGTGGGCGAGGCGTCGATCGACCAGCCCACCACGCGCCTGGAGAAGGTGTCCAGGACGACCGCGCAGTACACCTTGCCCTCGAAAGTGGGGTGCTCGGTGATGTCAGTGACCCATAACTGGTCCCGGGCGTGACGGGTGAAGTTCCGCTCCACCAGGTCGGCGACGGAGGGGGTTACGTGCTTGGTGCGGGGGCGTCGGTTGCCGGGCAGACCGTGCAGGCCGGCACGCTGCATCAGCAGCTCCACGGTGCCGTGGCTGACATGGATGCTCAGGCCCAGGCGGAGCTCGGCGTGGACCCGGCGGGTGCCGTAGGTGCCGCGGGAGGCGGTGTGGATGCCCACGATGGCCTCGGTCAGCCAGGCGTGTTTGACCAGGCGGTTCGACGGCGGACGCTCCCGCCAGGCGTAGTACCCGGACTCGGCGACATGCAGCACCCGGCAGGCCAGCTGTACCGGCAGGTGCTCACGGGCCATCACGCGGATGGCTTCGAACCGCCTTTTGGGGAGGTCACCTCGCCGAGCAGTTCGGCAGCCCGGCGGTGGATGGCCAACTCGGCCTCCAGCTCGGCGATGCGTTTGCGGGCCGCGGCAAGCTCGGACTGGTCGCTGCTGGTAGTGCCGGGCAACTGCCCCGTATCGATGAGGTGTTGCCGACGCCAGACATAGATCGTCTGGTCGCTGATGCCAAGGAGTTGGGCGACCTCGGCGACCTTCCTTCCGGATTCGACGAGATCGAGGACCTTACGGCGGAACTCGGGCGGATAGCTGCGGGGCATCACGGCCTCCGTAGGCTGCTGGATCGTCAATTGTCCTGCAACGCGACTCCATCAGAACCGGGGCATACCACCTCCATCAGACCCGGAGCGCTTCAGCTGCGGCATCTGCGCTTGGACCGCGTCGGTGTCGGGCTGTTCGAAGACCGTCCGCAGCAGCGTGGCCACCCATGGCTGGGCCGATTTCGGAACCTGGCTCAGCAAGTTCCTCGCATAGTGGGTGCGACAGCGCTGCCACGACGCACTGGGCAGGACCGCGCCGATGGCGTCGACGAGGCCGGCATGGGCATCGGAGATGACGAGCTGGACGCCGGACAGGCCGCGGGCGATCAGTGAGCGCAGGAAGGCGAGCCAGCCGGCGCCGTCCTCGGCGGTGGCCACGTCCAGACCGAGGATCTCGCGGTGGCCGTCGGCGTTGACGCCAACCGCGATCAACGCGTGGACGTTGATGATCCGGCCGCCTTCGCGGACCTTCTGGGTGAGCGCGTCGACCCAGACGAACGCGTACGGGCCGGCGTCCAAGGGCCGGTTACGGAAGGCGGCGACCTGCTCGTCCAGGTGCTTGGACATCGCGCTGACCTGGGACTTCGACAGCTGGGTGACGCCGGGACTCGGCGAGTTTCTCGACCCGGCGAGTGGAGACCCCGAGGAGGTAGGCGGTAGCGACCACCGAGATGAGGGCCTGTTCGGCCCGGCGCCGGCGTTCGAGGAGCCAGTGCGGGAAGTAACTGCCCTGCCTCAGCTTGGGGACAGCGAGCTCGACGGTCCCGGCGCGGGTGTCCCACTCACGCGGGCGATACTCAGGTTGAACTCGTAGAGCCTGCGGGGTCGTGACGGTTCGTGATCCCTGCGGTACGACGGGATCGTGAGGTACGCGCAGCGGGGCGGGTATACGCCCGTCGAGCAGGAGAAGCGGGAAC
>NZ_JAJSBI010000052.1 GCF_021261325.1 Streptomyces guryensis
GTCTCGACCACGATGCGCACCGCGCCCTCACGGAACTCAGCGTCGTACGGCGGCTTCTTCTTGGACCCCATGAATCCCAACTTCCCCTGCAATCACGGGCTCCACGCTACGAGGGGATGGTCATTCCGAAGGAATGCGAAACTCGAATTCGGGACGGTCCCACGGCACGGCGGGCGGGTTCGCGAACACGGTCCCGGTCCGCACCGCACCAACACGGTGATAGAAGTCCTCGGCGGGAACATGCGACACGACCTTGAGACGGTCGATACCGGCGGCACGGGCCTCGGACTGCATGTGCGCCACGAGCAGCCGTCCAATACCCCGTCCTTGCGCTTCGTCGGCAACGAACAGCAGGTCGAGCTCCGGTGGAGCGAGGACGAGAGAGTAGAACCCGAGGACCCGGCCTCCATGCTCGTCGGCGCCGACGGCCACAAAGGCGCGGTGGGCCTCGATGTAATCAGGACCTACCCGGTAGCCCGCGACTGCGGCTGCGTACTTACCCTCGTAGGCGCCTGAGCCACGCACGAGCCGCGTGAGCCGTTTGGCATCCCGCGCGACGGCCCGCCGTATCGTGATCGGCCGGCTGATCGGGGAAGTGCGTGAACTCATCCGGAGAGTATGTCGCACCGGGGAGTGCCTTCCTGCGGCCGGTCGGCTACTCGGGCAGGCGTTCCCGCACCGCTCCCAGGAGCTGCTCGGCCCCCGATCGGCCAGGGCACCGCCGCCGAATCGGCCGCCCTCCAACAACAGCCGGCCTCGAACCGATGCGGAGGAACTGGAGACGGCGCGGTGGTCGGCTGCTCTCCCTGGGCCTGCCGTGGCGAAGCCGAGCCGGTACGGGAAACCTCCGAGCCCGCCTCGTCAGACGGATCATCCTGGACGTGTCCGCCGGCCCCGGCGGCTGGACCACGGATGTCCGCGCTTCCGCGTCGGTGCAGGTCATCGACTATGGCCCCGAGCGGAATAACGCCAGCGGCGCGGGCTCCGGCATGAGCCCAGCAGCAACGCGCTCGCCCGAACCGCCCGGCCAGTCCGTGTCCGGACGAGCTGGGCGCGCCTGCCAACGTCTCGCTGACCGCGTTGCGCATCTGAGTCCGTTCGTGTGTGCGGGTCCAACCCCGTTGACCACGGGCCCAGTAGGAGGAGAGCGAGGCCGGGCACTTTCTGACGCGCATGGCTGCTCCTGGGAATCGGCGTCGTATCGGTCGCCCGCTCAGGCTGAGCCGGCACGGTTGTTTCACGGGAGCCCCTGTTGCCGGGCGACGCGTTGCCGTGCGATTTGCAGCAAGTCACGCCCGTGCCATGTGAGTTGACGTGCCAGTCCGGGGAAGGGCACGCGCTGCGCCAGTCCGGCGTCGGCCATGCCTGCGAAGCCCAGCATCAGGCAGCTCGCGAGGAACATGGCACTGCGGGCACCCCCGGCAAGTGTCAGCGGCGGCGGCGCGCAGAACAGCCCCCGTGAGCCCCGTACGCTGCCCGTGCAGCTGCAGCCCACGCGGCAATCCGGGCGGGACCGCGGGGCGGCTCGGCTGGCTGGTGAACGGGGGACGCGAGACACTGGTGGGGAGTCCACTCCTGAGCTGGACCCACGGGTGGGACCCACGGGAGTGTCGCCGCAATATTGCCGGATTCAACAGATCTGACCTGTGCCCTGGTGGGGCGGAGACAAGGACCGAGTCAACCCAGCCCTGACGCTGTCGGGCTCCTGGTAAGGCTGCTTCCACGTCACGCAGCATGGCCCGGACTGGGCGCGGACAGGGAAAGCCATGAATCAGTCACCTGCTGACCCGAGCCCTCCGCGGCTGCTGGCGGGACGGTACCGGCTGGTCGAGCAGTTGGGCCACGGGGGGATGGGCACGGTCTGGCGAGCTCACGACGAGTTGCTCGACCGCGAAGTCGCGGTGAAGGAAGTAAGAGTGAGCGGCCTGTCGCCAGAGGAACGATCCGTCTTGCATGCCCGGATGCAGCAGGAGGCGCGGGCTGCGGCACGCATCAAACACCCAGGTGTGGTCACCGTGTTCGATGTGCTGCAGGAAGGTGACAGCCCCTGGATCGTCATGGAGTTGATCGACGGCCAATCGCTCGAGGACATCCTCATCACCGAGGGAACCCTCCTGCCGCGGGACGCCGCTCGGTTCGGAGCGGCTGTCCTGGCCGCTTTGGACAAGGCGCATCAGCTCGGCATTCTGCACCGTGACGTCAAGCCGGCGAATGTTCTACTGGAACGGAGCGGGAGGATCGTACTCACTGACTTCGGCATAGCGCTCTTCGAAAACTCCCCGGGGCTCACCCGCACCGGCGACATCGTGGGCTCACCCGACTACCTGGCCCCCGAGCGCGCCACCGGCCATCGGCCGGGCCCACCTTCGGATCTGTGGTCCTTGGGTGCGACGTTGTACGCGGCAGTCGAGGGCCAGTCACCGTTCCGGCGCAGTTCGACTCTGAGCACGCTACAAGCCGTGATCTCGGACCCGCTGCCCGAACCGCGTCACGCCGGCTCTCTGGCCTTCGTCATCGAGGCGCTGCTCCGCAAGGACCCGGAGGCGCGGCCCACGGCAAGTCAGGCGCAGCGCATGCTCGAGGAGGTGGCAGCGGGGGCGGCAGCCCCACAAGCAGCACATCCCGCGACCGAGGTGATTCCTCCTCAGGGCGCTTCACCCACAGCTGAAGCGCCCGCCGGCCAGTCCGCAACACCGTTGGAATCGACGCCCCTGCCGCCAAACCACGAGGACACGGCTTCAGCCGTCACGTACTTGCCTCCGGAACCCCCACGCACCCAACCCGGTCGCCGCATCAGGCTGCTGGTCGTGCTCGCCGTCGTACTGGTGACTGTGCTCATCGGAGGGTTGGTCTGGGCGCTCACCTCCAGAACTGGAACCCCGCCGGCCCCGCAGTCCAAAGCGTCGGCCGTCACCGACACTCCCTCGTCGCTGCCCACGAGGCAATCCCCGAGCCGCACGTCGACGTCCGCGAGCTCCCCACCGACGTCGGCGAGCTCCCTACCGACACCGGCGAGCTCGCCACCGACACCGGCGAGCTCCGTACCATCGCTTCCTCCAGCCGCGAGCGGCCCGGGGGCCGTCGTAACGGCCTATTTCGACGCCCTCAACGCCGGTGACTACAAGCATGCTTGGGAACTCGGCGGCAAGAACCTTCAGCGGGGATCGTACGAATCCTTCAGGAACTCCTTCGAAGGTACGGCCGATGAGTCAGCCACGATCACCTCCGTCACGGGCGACTCCGTAGGGATCAATCTCGACGCCACGCAGACGGACGGCACCCACCGCTACTTCTCCGGCACATACACCGTGCGCAACGGCGCCATTGTGGCGGCCGATATCCACGTCAGTGGCTGACCCGACGCAGGCGACAGATTGCGGCCGGCCGTTCCGGCATCACCGTGCACCAGCCGAGCGCGAGGTTGTCGAAGGTGGAGGCCGGGTGCACGGTCGACTCCGGCGGGCAGCTTGGCGAAGGTGGGTGGCAGCGCGCAGCGGGCCTCGCCGAGTACGTCGGCGCACTCCGGCTTCATGCACAGAGTCCTCCGCCGGGGATTCGGCCTGATCCGGGTGTTTGCTCTGGCATCGGGATGAGGCCGGCATGGAGGAACGGCCGCGGGTCGACACGATCCAGTGTTGGGTGGTGAGCGCGACCGGATCACCCGCATCATGCAGGGCGGCCGCTTCCCCAAGCACCCGCAACGCGAGGAGTACGAGCGCCTGTTCGCACCGGCAGGACAGGCGTCCGCGAGCTGAGCGCGCAGTGAGCAACACGACCGGGGGTGGGCCGTCCATGGACGGCCCACCCCCACGTCTGACGTAATCGAACCTCTCACCCGGCGGTCTTCGACATCGGGTTGCCGTAATACGCGTCGGGGCCGTGTTTGCCGGTGTAGTGGCGGGCGAGGAGGTGCGGGGGCGGCGGAGACGCCGGGGACAGGGACAGGGTGTGCAGGGCGATCTCGGCGACCGACTCGCAGATGATCGAGTGTTCCAGGGACTTACGGGCGGTGGCCCCCCAGGTGAAGGGGCCGTGTCCGGCGACCAGCGCGGCGGGGACCTCTACCGCCTTCCGGTCAGTTCTGAGCATGTCCACGATGACGCGGCCGGTGTTGTACTCGTAGTCCGTCGCGCACTGCGCCGGGGTGAGGTCGGGGGTGCAGGAGATCGGGCCGTTGAAGGTGTCGGCGTGGGTGGTGCCCAGCACCGGGATGTCCCGCCGGGCCTGGGCGAAGGCGACGGCGTGGGTGGAGTGGGTGTGGGTGACCCCGCCGATGGAGGGGAAGGCCGCATACAGGCAGCGGTGGGTCTCGGTGTCGGTGGAGGGTCGCAGATCGCCGTCGACGACGGCGCCGTCGAACAGCCGCACGGTCACCAGGTGGTCGATCGTGAGGTCCTCGTAGGGAACTCCGGAGGGCTTGATGACGAACAGCCCTGCTTCCCGGTCGACCCCACTGACGTTGCCCCAGGTCAGCGTCGCCAGGCCGACCTGAGGAATGGCCAGGTTGGCGTCGAGGACCTCCTGTCGCAGGCCGTCGCGAACTCGTACGGTCATCGCTTGTCTTCTCCGATCCGGTTCGTGGCGGTCACAGCGCCTGGGCGAGGCGGTGGTAGGCGGCGTTCCAACGGACTTCCTTGGCGAACTGTCCGGTGGTGGTGTTCTCGTCGATGGTGAGCAGTTCGACGCCGGTCATGGCCGCGTAGTCGGTCAGCGTCTCGAGGTCGACGGCCGAGCTGAGCACCGTGTGATGCGGGGCGCCGGCCAGCAGCCAGTTCTCCGCCGACTCCGCGAGCGAAGGACGCGGCTTCCACACGGCTCGGGCCACGGGGAGGCGGTGCAGCGGCTCGCTGGGCGATATGACGTCCACGGCGTTGGCGGTCAGCCGGAAGCGGTCACCGAGGTCGGAGAGGCCGACGACCACGGCGGGGCCCTCGGCCGCGTTGAAGACGAGGCGGACGGGGTCCTCGCGGCCGCCGATGGACAGCGGGTGGATCTCGCAGCTCGGGCGGGCGGCGGCCACCGAGGGGCAGACCTCCAGCATGTGCGCGCCGAGAACGCGGGGGCTGCCGGGGCCGAGGTGGTAGGTGTAGTCCTCCATGAAGCTGGTGCCGCCGGGCAGTCCCTGGCCCATCACCTTCATGGTGCGCAACAGTGCCGAGGTCTTCCAGTCGCCCTCGCCGCCGAAGCCGTAGCCGTCGGCCATCAGCCGCTGCACGGCGATGCCAGGGAGCTGACGCAGGCCGCCGAGGTCCTCGAAGTTGGTGGTGAAGGCGGTGAAGCCGCCTTCGGTGAGGAAGGTGCGCAGGCCGAGTTCCTGGCGCGCTGCGTAGAGGAGGGAGTCGTGGCGGATGCCGCCGGGGCGCAGGGCGGGAACGACGTCGTACGACTCGACGTATTCGTCCGCCAGTTCCGCCGCCGCCTCGTCCTCGACGGCGTCGACCACGGCGACCAGGTCGTTGACCCCGTAGGTGTTCACGGAGAAGCCGAACCGCAGCTGGGCCTCGACCTTGTCGCCCTCGGTGACCGCCACGTCGCGCATGTTGTCGCCGAAGCGTGCCAGACGCAGCGTGCGCGACGTCTGACGGCCGACAGCGGCCCGCGCCCAGGCTGCCACGCGGCGTACGACCCGCGGGTCGGTGGCGTGACCGGCGACGATCTTGCGGTCGATGCCGACCCGCGATTCGATGTGGCCGAACTCGCGGTCGCCGTGGGCGGCCTGGTTGAGGTTCATGAAGTCCATGTCGATGCTCGGCCAGGGCAGCGACAGGTTGTACTGGGTGTGCAGGTGCAGCAACGGCCGGTCGAGGGTGCTCAGTCCGCCGATCCACATCTTCGCCGGGGAGAAGGTGTGCATCCACGCGATCACACCGACGCAGGTGTCGGAGGCACTGGCCTCCTGGCAGATCCGGCGGATCGCCTCGGCGTCGGTGAGGACGGGCTTCCACACGATCCGCACCGGAACCTTGCCGGGCTGCCCGAGGCTCTCGGAGATGCTCCGCGACTGGTCCGCCACCTGCCGCAGGACGTCGTCGCCGTACAGGCCCTGGCTGCCGGTGAGAAACCAGATCTCGTGGTCGGGGTAGGGCGTGGTCTTCGTTTCCATGAGGGTTTTCCTTTCGGGAAGATCAGGAAGAGGCGGAGGCCTCGGCGCGCAGAGCGCGCAGGCGGTGCATGACGTCGTTCGTGCCGCGGCCGAAGTAGTCGTGCAGCAGCCGGTATTCGGCGTACAGGCGGTCGTAGGCGGCGGCCCGCTCGGGGTCGGGAAGATAGACGCCCGCACGCGCCTTGCCCATGGCCTGGGCGGCGGCCCGGATGTCCGCATACGCGCCCGCCGCGACCGCCGCGTGCATCGCCGCACCCAGCGCCGGCCCCTGCGCGGAGTCGATGACACCGAGGGGTCGACGGGTGACGTCGGCGTAGATCTGCATCAGCAGGGCGTTCTTCGTCAGCCCGCCCGCGATGATCAGCTCGTCGACCGGCACCCCGGACGACTCGAAGGCCTCGATGATGGTGCGGGTGCCGAAGGCGGTGGCCTCCAGCAGCGCCCGGTAGACGTCCTCCGGGCGGGTCGACAGCGTGAGCCCCACGATCACGCCGCTGAGGTCGTGGTCGACCAGGACGGAGCGGTTGCCGCTGTGCCAGTCCAGGGCGATCAACCCGTGCTCCCCGATGGCCTGTTCGGCCGCCAGGGCGGTCAGGTGCTCGTGCGGGTCACGTCCCAGGGCCGCGGCTTCCTCGGCATGAGCGACGGGGAAGCCGGTGCGCACGAACCAGCCGAAGATGTCGCCGACGCCGCTCTGTCCGGCCTCGTAACCCCACAGCCCCGGCAGGATGCCGCCGTCGACGACCCCGCACATCCCGGGCACCTCGGCCCACTGGTCGGAGCTCATCACATGGCAGGTCGAGGTGCCCATGATGGCCACCATCCGGCCCGGCTCCACCGCGGTGGCGGCGGGCGCCGTCACATGCGCGTCGACATTGCCCACGCACACCGCGATCCCTTCCGGCAGGCCGGTCCAGGCCGCCGCCTCGGCCGTCAACCCCCCCGCACGGGCGCCGAGTTGACCGATCGGGTGCTCCAGCTTGTCCGTCACGAAGTCGGCGAAGCCGGGGTTGAGCGCGGCCAGATACTCGCGGGACGGGTAAGTGCCGTCCTGGTACTGGCCCTTGTAACCGGCCGTGCAGGCGTTGCGGACGTACGTGCCGGACAGTCGCCACACGATCCAGTCCGCCGCCTCCAGCCAGCGGTCGGCGAGGGCGTAGAGCTCAGGGTCCTCCTCCAGCAGCTGCAACCCCTTGGCGAACTCCCACTCCGAGGAGATCTTCCCGCCGTACCGCTTCAGCCACGGCTCCCTGCGCTCCGCGGCAAGAGTGGTGATCCGGTCGGCCTGCGCCTGGGCCGCGTGGTGGCGCCACAGCTTGACGTAGGCGTGCGGACGGGCGGTGTACTCGGGCAGTTCGCACAGCGGCGTTCCGTCGGCGAGCACCGGCAGCATCGTGCAGGCGGTGAAGTCCGTGCCGATGCCGATGACCTGCTCCGGCCGCACACCGGAGCGCGCCAGGGCCTCGGGTACGGCGATGCGCAGGACGTCGATGTAGTCGGAGGGCACCTGAAGCGCCCAGTCGGGCGGCAGCGGCGTCCCGTCTGGCAGCGCCCGGTCCAGGACGGCGTGGGTGTAGAGGTGCTCGGCGACGGCCAGTTCGGCACCGTCGGCGACACGGACCACCACGGCCCGTCCGGAGAGCGTTCCGTAGTCGACCCCGTTGACGTAGGTCTCGGGACTGGTCTGTGGGCTGTTCTCGGTGTTGACCATCACACCGCTTTCTGTTCGGTATCTCGCCTGCTGTTCGGGTCTGCGGGCGGGCGTAGGGTGCGCCCCTGGACGAGGGCCGGCCGGAGCCCGGCGTTGTCGCCGGGCCCCGACCGCCGGCCTAGCGACCTGTGACGAGCTTCCAGTCCTGCGACCCGTCGTCGGCCGCGTTCTGAAGGGTCAGCGGCGCTCCCGCCGACGCCCCGCTCAGGTAGAGGCTCGTGTTCTTGGCTGCCTGGAGCCTGTAGTAGCCGTCGGAGGTCTTGACGAGGTTCCAGCTGCCCGTAGCACTGTTGTCGACCCACTGGCCGATGCGCTGACCGACCGTGGCGTTGCCCGTCCAGATCGCCGCCGCCCGGCCGCCCGACCTGTTCAGGAGGGTCGCCCCGCCGTTCGGCTCGGTCACGACGTGCCATTGCTGGGTGTCCGGGTCGGCCGCCGCGCCGGAGTCCTCCAGGGCCACGTCCGGCGTGTCCCCGTTGCCGAGGTTGGCGTCGTTGGTCTTGTTGCCGGTGCCGATCACCTGTCCGGTCTTGCGGTTGACCAGCCGGTAGTAGGTACCGGCCGAGTCACCGAGGTCGACCTCGGCGTAGGCGATCGTGGACGTGCCCTGGTTGTTGAGGATCGCTATGCGGCCGGTGCCGTCGACGTACTGGAGGTTGCGGCTGTAGCCGGCCGGCGAGGTCGTCTGGTACTCCGTCCACACGCCGTCGCTGCGTCCGCTCTCGTTGACCCAGACGTCGCCGCTGTTCGACGCGTTGTAGACGAGACGGCCGTCGGGCAGCCGGACGAGGACCGGGCTGCCGCCGCCGGCGAGCGGGCGGGAGCCGGCGACGACCGGGAGGGAGCCGACCGACATACCGGTCTGGGTGCCGCGGAAGAACTTCAGCGGGTCGTCGGCGATGGCGTACCGGGTGTTGGCCCCGCCGCCCCAGTACTCGAAGGTGATCATCCACCTGCCGTCCGTGGTGGGGACGACGTTGGTCATGCCGGGCCGGCCGCCGCCGATCTCGGTCTTGCCGCCGCCCATGTCCTGGACGGACCCGGAGATGTCGACGACGGGGTCGCTCCAGCCGGTGTTCTCGCCGTCCCAGGTCCGGTGCACGAGGATCTGGCCGTGCGAGTCGGTGGCCGTGTCGTTCGCGGGGTCCTTCGTCGGGACGCCGGTGACCGGGTCGAAGCCGACGTAGTCGTTCTCGTCGGAGTAGTAGCAGACCAGCTTGCCCTTGTAGACCATCAGGTAGGGCTCCCAGAGCGGGTCCACCTGCTTGTTCATGTTGGCGGCGGCGATGTTCTGCCCCACCGCGCCCGCACTGCCGCCCTGCCATCCTCCGGTGGCGACGACGTTGAGGACCTTCCAACTGCCGCCCTGGTCGGTGCTGGCGTACAGGGCGATCGCCAGGTCGCTGCGGTCGCCGTCATTGGACGGGGTCCAGTTCGGGTCGGCCGCCTTGTGCTCCTTGTAGTAGTAGTCGTCACCGGAGACGACACTCGCCAGCAGCAGCGTGCCGGCCTTCAGCCCGCCGACGCTCCGCGGGAGCACGTAGAGGTACGGGTTGGTCCAGTTGCTGGTGTACCGGGCGTACTTGGGGTCCTTGGAGAGGTACGCCGGCGCCTTGACCTCGGACAGTGGCTGCCAGCTCGTCCCGTCGTCGTCGCTCTTGTAGACCGGCAGGGTCTGCCCGTCGGCACTGCCGGACTTCGCCACGACGGTGGACTTCTCGAACGACGCCACCAGCCGCCCACTCGGCAGCTGGGCCGTCTTCGGGTAGACCGCGCAGTTGCCTCGCCCCTTCAGGCACGCGTCACTGCCGAGCTGGTAGAGGATCCCGCCCGTCGGGTTGTACGCCTGTGCACCGGACGCGGGGACGGCCAGCAGCGCGGCCGCCGCGCCGAAGGTGCCCAGCGCCCTGCCCAGGGTTCTTCTCCGCATAACTCCTCCTTCAAGAACAATCACGGTGATGCGGGGGGCTTTGGTCACCGGGACGGTGCACTGCGCTGTGGGGCCGCCCGGTGACCCGGTCAGAGACGGACGCCTGCTCAGACCTCCGGGCCGGTGCCGTCGTGTTCGGCGACGAGGACGCGGACGTCCCACGGGCCCAGGTCCACCTCCGCACCGGTTGGTACGGCGTCGCCGCTCAGGACGTCGGTGAGGGCGACCGGGGCCGGGACCCGCGTCGGCTCCCAGCTCCAGTTGTGGACGACGTGCACGTGACGTCCGTCCGGCGAGGTCCCCGTCGTGGCGGTCACGGTCCCGGGCAGGTCCCGCCATCCCCCGCGCGGCTCCGGTGCCATCCAGGCGGCCAGTGAACGGGCGAGGTCACGGCCGGGGACCGTGCCCACGCAGGTGACATGTCCGGCGCCGTGTTCGCGGGTGGTGACGGCGGGCCAGCGCCCGAAGTGCGGGTGCTCGTAGGAGGCCAGCGTCTCGGCGTCGACCGGGGTGAGGCCTTCGAGCCAGTGCGTCGCCGTCGCGTCGGCGGGCACGTCGAGCGGGCCGCCGTCCACACCGCGGACGGGCACGGCCCCCACCAGGTTGCTGAACTCGTCGTAGTGCACACCCGCCGCCTCGGCGAGACGGCCGGGGGCCCTTTCGATCCGGGCGCGGGCCTCGTGGTCGGCGTATCCGGTGCGCGGGCCCAGGACGAGGTGGCCGCCGGCCCGGGCGTAGGAGGTGAGCCAGTCGAGGGCGGCGTCGGTGGTGATGTACAGCGCCGGTACGACCAGGACCGGGTGGCGGCGCGCGGCCTCCTCCGGTGCCGTGTCCTCGACCAGTTGCGCGACATGCACGATGCGTACCTGCCGGCCGGCGTCGAAGGCGCCCCGGTAGAAGGGGTCGAAGATGCGGTGGTAGGCGGCGGGGTCGGGTTCGCCGTTCGGCTTGGCCAGCGGTGGGTACTTCTGCATCAGCCACTTGCTCGGCATCGAGTAGACCATCGTGATGTCGGCGTCGGGTTCGAGCCCCGCGACGAGCGGACCGGCCTTGTCGAACTCGGCGCCCAGGCGCGCGATCTCGGCGTAGGTGCGGCCGGGCTGCCCGCTGTGCGGCAGGACACCGCCCCAGTAGGTCTCGGCGCCGAAGCGCAGGGTCTGCCACTGCCAGTACTCGATCATCCGCGCGCCGCGGGCCACGTGCGCCCACGCCGTCTGGCGCCACTGGCCGTCGTAGCCGGGCCGGTTGTCCCACGCGAAGCCGATGGAACTCGCGTTGGTCTCGGTGACCAGGAACGGCTCCTGGCGGGAGGAGTACATCCAGTCCGCGGTCTGGTACATCGACCAGAGGCCGGTGGTCTTCCAGATCTGCTCGTGGTCGTCGGGTGTGGGGTCGGGCAGCAGGAGGCCGTCCTGCATGTCGTAGTACGGGTTGCCGGAGGCGATGTCGAGCGGCGCGGCCAGTTCGTCGTCCGCCACGCCCTGCCGTGTGTAGGAGATGCAGGTGGTGACGAAGTGTTCGGAGCTTGCGTACTCGCGGACGATGTCGGCCTGCCAGCCGATGAACTCGGTGACCTGCCGGGCCTGGAACTCGCGCCAGGCGACGTCGTATTGGGGCTGTTCGTTGCCGTCCGGGGTCCACAGGTCGGACCAGTCGGACAGCCGGTGCGACCAGTAGACCAGGCCCCACTCGCGGTTGAGGGTCTCGACGTCGCCGTACCTGTCGCGCAGGTGGTCGACGAAGCGCTGGAAGACACCGCGGTTGTGGAAGAGGTGCAGGCCCGGTTCGTTGTCGACCTGCCAGCCGATGACGGCCGGGTGGTCGGCGTACCGGGCGACGATCTTGCGGATGATCCGCTCGGCGTGGAAACGGAACGCCGGGTGGGTGAAGTCCACCTCCTGCCGGGCGCCCCAGCCGATGCGCTCGCCGGTCCGCCGCTCCCCCGTGATCTCCGGGTACTGGCGGGCCAGCCACGGCGGCACCGCGTAGGTGGGGGTGCCGAGAATGACGGAGATGCCGCGCTCATGGGCGCCGTCGAGGACCGGCTGGAGCCAGTCGAGGTCGAAGCGGCCGTTCTCGGGCTCCCAGGTGGACCAGACCGACTCACCGACCCGGATCACGGTGAAGTTGGCCTCGGCCATCAGGTCCAGGTCGGTCTTCAGCCGTTCGTCGGGCCGCAGTTCGGGGTCGTAGGCGGGCGTGTACTCGTGGTAGTACGCGGCACCGAAGAGGACGCGGGCGGGCAGAACCGCCATGGGGGAACCTCCGAGGAGTCGATGGGGGGTGGGTCTGGGCGTCGGCGCTGTGGTCTGCGGGTTGTTACTGCTTGACGCCGCCGGCGGCCAGACCGCTCTGCCAGTACCGCTGCAGGAGCAGGAAGGCGACGACGAGCGGGATGACGGAGATGAGGGAGCCGGTCACGACGAGCGCGAGCATGTTGCTGTTCGCGCCGCTCCCGCCGCCGAATGCCTGGGACGCCCAGGAGGAGAGGCCGACCGTGACGGGGTACAGCTTCGGGTCGTTCAGCATGATCAGCGGCAGGAAGTAGTTGTTCCAGGTCGCCACGAGCGTGAAGAGCACGACCGTCACCAGGCCCGGGGCCAGCAGTCGCAGGGCGATCGTGCAGAAGATGCGCAACTCCCCCGCCCCGTCGATGCGCGCGGCCTCCAGGAGGCTGTCCGGGACGGCGTCGGCGGCGTAGATGCGCATGAGGTAGAGGCCGAACGGGCTGACCAGCGAGGGCAGCACGATGGCCCAGGGGGTGTTGACGAGGTCCACCTTCGCGAAGAGCAGGTAGGTGGGGATGGCCAGGGCGGTCGTCGGGATCATGACGGCGCCGAGGACGAGGGCGAAGGCCGCGTTGTTGCCGCGGAAGCGGTACTTGGCGAAGCCGTAGCCGGCGGCGGCCGCGAGGAGCGCGGCGCCGAGAGCGCTGCCGACGGAGTACAGGACCGTGTTGAGCAGCCAGTGCAGGAAGACGCCGTCGTCGTGCGTGAGCGTCTCGTGGACGTTCTCCAGCAGTTGCGGCGCGTGCGAGAACCACAGGCCGAAGCTGGTGAACAGGTCCTGGGTGCTCTTGGTCGAGGAGACGGCGAGCCAGAACAGCGGCAGCAGGAAGTACGCCAGGACGGCCAGCATGACGATGGTCAGCGGGGTGCTGCGGCGTCCGACCGAACGCCGGCGCCTGCCACGGGAGGTCGGCGGTGTGCCGCTCGCAGCCGCGCGCGGCGCCGGCCGGGAGGTGGTCGGGGGTGTCGTGGTCGTCACGAGTTCCTCCTGCGGTTCGCGGTGAACAGGACGGCGTAGGAGAAGATCACGATGACCAGGCCGAGGAAGAAGGACACCGCCGCCGAGTAGTTGACCTGCTGACCGGTGAAGGCCAGGGAGTAGGCGTAGAGGTTCGCGGTGTACGAGTTGTCGATGACGTCGGGCGCGATGGGCTGCAGCAGCTTCGGCTCGTTGAACAGCTGGAAGCTGCCGATGACGGAGAACAGCAGGGTGAGCATCAGCGCGGGGCGCAGCGCGGGGAGCTTGATGGACCAGGCGATGCGCCAGGGGCCGGCGCCGTCCATCGCGGCGGCCTCGTACAGCTCCGTGGGAACGGTGCGCAGGGCCGCGTACAGGATGATCATGTTGTAGCCGACGAACTCCCAGGTCACCACGTTCGCCAGGCTGCCCAGCATCCAGCCGTCGCTGAGGAAGTGCGGGACCGGCAGGCCGAGTTTCTGACTCAGCTGGGCGAAGGGGCCGAAGTCCGGCCCGTAGAGGTAGCCCCACATGAGGGTGGCGACCACGCTCGGGACGGCGTACGGCACGAAGATGCCCAGCCGGATCACCCGCGCGAGCCGCAGCAGGCCGCTGTCGAGCGCGAGCGCGAAGACCAGGGCCAGCACCAGCATGAGCGGGACCTGGATCAGGAAGAACTCCGCGACCCGCACGACTCCTTCCCGCAGGAGGGGGTCCTTCAGCGCCGTCAGGTAGTTGTCCAGCCCGACGAAGGTGTTGCCGCCGATGAGCCTCTGCTGGAACAGGCTGAGGTAGGCGGCGTAGCCGAGCGGGGCGAGGAACATCAGCAGGAACAGCACCATGAAGGGTGCGACGAACAGCGGGCCTGCCGCACCTTGGCGCAGGCCACCGAGGCGGCGCCTGGGCCCCGCTCGGCGCGGCTCCTCGGTGGAGGCCACGGTCGTGGCAGTCATCATCGGGCCTTTCTTGGGGGAAGGGCTGGCCGGGGGCGGGTTCCGTGCCCATGCGTCAGGGCGTGGGCACGGAACCCGCCGCGGATCACGGGGACTTGACGGTGAAGCCCTGCGCCTTGGCGTAGGTGGTCAGGCGCGTCTGCCAGGCGCCGAGCGCGGCGACCGCGTCCTTCTTCCTGGTCAGGGCCGTGCCCACGGTCTCGGTCCAGTCGGTGACGGCCTGGTCCAGGAACGGCGGCCACTGGAAGTCGGGGCTGACCGTCTTGCCGATGTCGGCGAAGACCTGGTTGACCTTCTGGCCGCCGTAGAAGGAGGGGGCGTCGGCGGTGAAGGACGCGTCCGCGAGCAGCTGCTTGGTCGCCGGGAAGAACGACTGCTTGGTGTTGAACAGCTTCGCGCTGGCCGGGTCGCTGTTGAGGAACTGCGCGAACATCGCGGCGGCGATCGGGTTCTTGGTCTCCTTGATGACGGCGCTGGTCGAGCCGCCCCAGTTGCCCGAGCTCGGCTTCGACGCGTCCCACTGCGGCAGCGGGGCGGCCCGCCACTTGCCCGCGGTGGACTTGGCCGAGCCGGCCAGGAAGACCGGCCCCCAGGCGGCGGTGATCCAGGTGGCGTACTTGCCCTTGTTCAGCGCGGAGAACCAGGCGTCGGTGAAGTCCGGTTCGACGCCGATCACGCCTTCCTGGGCCAGCGCGCCCCAGTAGGCACCGAGCTTCTTGGAGATCGCGTCGTCCACGTCGATGGTGACGTTGCCCTTGCCGGCGGTCGCGTAGGGCTTGGCCCCCGCCTGCCAGAGCAGTCCGTGCCAGGCGGCCGCCTCGTTCCCGGCCAGGTTGGTCAGGTAGACCTCAGGGTCGGCCTTGTGCAGTTTGCGCGCGGCGGCGGCGAAGTCGTCCCAGGTCTTGGGCGGCTCGATGCCGTGCTTGTCGAAGATGTCCGCCCGGTAGAGCATGCCCATCGGGCCGGTGTCCTGCGGGATCGCCCAGATCTCGCCCTTGGAGCCGCTGACCTGCCCCCAGGTCCAGTCGACGAACTGGTCCTTGAGCTTGTCCGCGCCGTACGGGGCCAGGTCGAGCAGGCTGTCCGTGATCGTGAAGGTGGGGATGGCCTGGTACTCCATCTGCGCCACGTCCGGGGCGCCGCTGCCGGCCTTGATCGCCGTACGCAGCTTCGTGTAGTGCTGCACGCCCTGTCCGGCGTTGACGACCTTGACCTTGATGGCCGGGTACTTCTTCTCGAAGAGCGCGACCTCCTGGTCGATGTCCGGGACCCAGGTCCAGAACGTCAGCTGGGTCGGCGTCTTCATCGCCTTGTCGATGTCGGCCTGGCCGACCTGCTTGTTGGACGAGGAGGCGGAGCTGCCGCCGCCACCGCCGCCGCAGGCGGTCAGAGCGGCACCCAGCGAGACCGCTCCCGCGGCGGTCAGGAGGAGCCTGCGGCTCATCTGGGACTGGCTGGGGGTGGGGTCGGTTCTGTGCATGGAAACTCCCGCCGATGGCTGAGGGAAGGGCACGCCGAGCACAGGCGCGCGCGGGGAGGGTGATGAGAGATACGCAGGCTCGGACGGGCCGGCCAGGGCACGGATGCCTGCATGGCTCAAAGACACGTCGTCGCGGTCGCCGCCCGCCGGGAGGTCCGTCTGCTGTCGAGGCGGAAGCCGGTGGACGGGGAGGGTTCGGGTGGAGCGGAGAACTGCGCCGCTGCCGCTCGGCAGCCGCTGTGGTGCGGAGAAAGCGCTGAGAAGGGGACGCGGCGTCCTTGTGAAGGAGTGTCCGTACAGGACTCACGCGCAGCCGGGGGGAGTCGGGCGGGAACAGTGCTTCGTACGGCGGCTCGCCACACGGCTCCCTGCCCGGTGAGGAAGGCGGTTCCTCGGGCCGGTCGGTGCTGGTCAGTCGTACGTGGACGCACCTCCGCCCAGGGCCGGGAGGGGCCGGACCCCACTCGGAGAGGAGACGGCGGACCGACCGCTGCCCGGGGTCTTCCGGGGTGGCGGAGGCGCTGTCGAGGCGCGGACCACGAGGTCGACCGGTGGTTCACTGGCCGGCAAGGGAGGCGCGTCGGGGTTCTCGATGGAGTGCACGAGGCGTTTGAGCCCCTCCTGCGCCACGGTGTCGAAGGGCTGACGCATCGTGGTGAGCGGAGGGGTCACATAGGCGGCGACGGGGATGTCGTCGAAGCCCACGACGCTGACGTCCTCGGGCACGCGCCGGCCGGCTTCCGCCAGCGCGCGGATGAGCCCGATCGCCATGTCGTCGTTGGCCGCGAACACCGCGGTCATGCCGTCGTCGGCGGCCAGTTCACGGCCCGCCGTGTAGCCGGTCGAGGCGGACCAGTCGCCCTCGACGACGGGCGGGATCGCCCTGCCGTGCGCGGCGAGCGTGGACCGCCAGCCCTCCAGCCGGTCCCGGGCGGCGTACCAGCGCTGCGGGCCGGCGAGGTGGTGGACGGTCTCGTGCCCCAGTTCCAGCAGGTACTCGGTCGCCGTGCGCGCCATCAGATCGGCGCCGACGCCGGCGGCGAGGGTTCTGGGCGTGGACAGGGGTGGCGCCCCGAGGACGAGGACGGGTACGTCGCCGCGGGCGGAGAGGTCCTCGCCGTGTCCGTCGTCGATCGGCTCGGAGATGACGATGCCGTCCACGCCCTGGTCGAGGAGCGAGTCGACGGCGCCGGCGACGCCCGTCGGGTCGCCTTCCAGGGTGTTGACCACGCGGAGGGCGTACCCGGTGTCCCGTACGGCGCGCTCGACGCCCATGATCAGGGAGGCGGGTCCGTACAGGGCGGTTCCCAGCGTCACCACACCGATGGAGCGGGTGCGTCCGGAGGCCAGGGCGCGGGCCGCGTTGTTCATGCGGTAGCCGAGTTCCTCGCCGGCCTCCAGAACGCGGCGGCGCACTTCGGCCGAGACGTAGGGCTCGTCGTTGTAGACCCGGGAGACCGTCTTCTGCGAGACGCCGGCCAACTGGGCGACGTCCACGCTGCGCGGTGCGCCGGAACTCCCGCCCCGTCTTGCCACTCGCCTCATGGTGTCCCCAGATGATCGTGTCCGGTGCCGGTCGGCGCCCTCTGACTGCGCTGACATGTCTACGCAGTCAGAGGGTGGCCGTCAAGCGTCCGAAACGGATTCGTAACCTGGGCGAGGGATCGGATCGGAGTGAGGGCGACTCGCGCACGAGAGGGTGTGGGCGAAAGAGTCACGGTCCTTGACGCCGCGGCTATGACTGCGTAGACAGAACGTGGGGGTCTGACGTGGCCGGGTGCGGCGGTCATGACCTTGGATGCGGCTGCCGGCGGAGGATCACCGAGACCCGCCGCGTGCTCGGCGCGTCCGAGAGGCGACCGGCACCGAGGCGCCCACGCAGCGGGCCCTGGAGGAACTCCGTTCCAAGTACGGGCAGTTCTACGACTTCGGCCGCCGGGACGCCCGGCTCCCCTCAGTCGCCGTCCGACAGGGCTGCGCGTTCGAGAATCCAGGCGCTCCAGGCCGCGTCCGCCGGTTGTTCCGGCAGCTCAAGAAGCTTGGCTCGGCGGTCAGACGGTGCGCCGCTGGAACTGCTGGTTGGCGGCCGTACCGCAGGTCCACTGGATGAGGCGGGTGCCGTTGGCGGTGGAACCGTCGGAGACGTCCAGGCACTTGCCGCTGCTGCGGGCGACGAGACGGTAGTAGCCGTTGCCCTGGTCCTGCTGGAGCCACTGCTGGTTGGCGCCGCCGGTGCAGTGGTACTGCTGCACGAAGGTCCCCTCGGTCGTGGCGTTGTTGGCGACGTCCAGGCACTTGCCACTGTGCTCGGCGATCACCTGGACGTAGCCGCCTCCGGCGTCCGTCAGCCGCCACTGCTGGTTGAGGCCGCCGTTGCAGTCGTACTGCACGACGTCGTAGCTGTCGGCGGCGGAGTTGTCCTTGACGTCGAGGCACCTGCCGCTGTGCCGGGCGACGAAGTTGTAGTAGGGGCCGCCACCCACGCCGGTCACCGCGCCGGCGGCCGTGTCGACGGCGACCTGCGGGTACCACGGCAGGTTCATCGTCCTGCTGGTGGGGAAGGCCAGCGGCAGCCAGACGTACTGCGAGTCGTTGACCGTGCCGCCCATGGAGTTGCCCCAGCGGTCGCCCATGTACAGGTACGAGGTGCCCGAGGTGCCCTGGACGGGCAGGACGTAGGCGGTCTGGGAGCCGTAGGCCGTCGCGTCACCGACGTCCGTCATGGCCGTCCAGGGGCCGGTGATGCTGGAGGCGGTGGCGTAGCGCTGCTGGTTGGGGTTCCATCCGCTGGTGGTCGAACTGAGCATGAAGTAGACGCCGTTGCGCTTGAACAACGCCGGCGCCTCGCGGTAGGCACCGGGCCACGGGTTGGCGACCAGGCTGTCGATGCCGGTGTAGTCGGCGGTCAGCTTGTAGACGTGGAGGTCGGCGTTGTTGTTCGCCGGCCGAGACGAAGTAGGCCGTGCCGTCGTCGTCCTTGAAGAGGGTGTCGTCCCGGGACATCTCGCCGAGCGGGCGGAAGCTGCCCTGGTAGGTGTAGTTGCCGTCGACCGTGTCCGAGACCGCGACCGCCGCACGGGCCTGGCTGTAGTCGCTGCTGTTCTCCTTGTGCATCCACATGACGAACTTGCCGGTGGTGCTGTTGTAGATCACCTTGGGCCGCTCGATGTTGGCGGAAGCCAGCTCGGCGGCGCTGCTCTGGGTGAGGACGTTGTTGCGGAACTCCCAGGTCTTCAGGTCCGTCGACCGGTACGCCGAGACTGCCTTGAAGGAGTTGTCCGGATTCCGGTTCTCGCCGAACCAGTAGTAGTACGAGCCGACCTTGATCACACCGCCGCCGTGGGCGTGGACGACGGCTCCGGTGGTGTCGGTGAACTGGGTTCCGTTGGTCACGGTGAGCGGGGCGGCCTGGGCGGGCGCACTCAAGGGCAGGAGCCCGAGCACGCCCACGAGCACGGCCGACAGGAGCAAGCAGGCACGACGAAGCATGGGGGGCATGCCTTTCTTCCCGGTCCCGACCGGGGCGCTCGAAAGGAGGGGCCACCGAAGGTAGGCGACATGCGCGGCTCGGCCGACGAGCGGGGTGATCTCGACCTCAGGCAGCTTGGAGAAATGTCGGAAGGTGTTCGTTTCCGCTGGAGCACGGTAGGGCTCAATGAGGGGCGCGTCAACGCCACAGACCTGATCTTCCCCAGAAGACCGAGCCAACACTCACACTCCAGACATCCAATCTCTGGCCATAACGGGGGAGTTACCGGTCGGCAACTTTCCGCGAATTTCAAAAACTTTCGGCACGACACTAGACATCAAGCCCGTACGCACCCACTAATCCATCCCATGTCTGTAGGTGCAGCGAGAAGACGACCCACGCCTGGCGCAGCCCCTGGACAAGTCGGCCGAGCCGCGTCGGCACGAGCCCGGCAGCCCATCGCCGAGGCCCGCTCCCCCACGTCCGAACAGGAGAAACCAGGTTGCCGGAATCCATCTCTCGCAGATCAGTTCTGGCCGGTATGGCGGCCATGACGGTGGCCGCCACCGTCGGCTCCGCCGTGATGGCGACGCCCGCGTACGCGGCAACCGCCGGCTCTCCCCTGCCGGTCCCTCCGCTGCGGGTCCCCAAGGTCGACATGGGTCTGGAGCAGCAGCCGGACTCCAGGATCCAGTGGCTGCAGGACGCCAAGCTGGGCATGTTCATCCACTGGGGTGTGTACTCGGGCCCGGCGCAGGGCGAGTGGTACATGCACAACGCGCCTGTCACACCGGCGAATTACCGCAAGTTCGTCACCGATGCCACGAGTGAGCAGTTCACCGCCGACGCCTACGACCCGGCGGCCTGGGCGCAGTTGGCGAAGGACTTCGGCGCGAAGTACACGACTCTGACGACGCGGCACCACGACGGTTTCGCGCTGTGGCCGCTGAACCACCCCAACGCCTGGAGCTCGGGTCAGGCGCCGCTCAACCGCGACTTCGTCAAGGACTACGTGGCAGCGGTACGAGCCGCCGGGCTCAAGGTCGGCCTGTACTACTCGCCGATCGACTGGCGCTACCCCGGCTACTACGACGTCACGGGCACCAACTGCGCGACCAATCCCTGGGGTTACACCACCGATCCGGCGCACAAGGAGAACGCCCGGATCATGAAGACGGAGGTGTACGAGTCGGTCAAGGAGCTGGTCACCCAGTACGGCGTGATCGACGACCTGTGGTGGGACGGCGGCTGGATCGCCGAGCAGGGCACCGACGCCGACGGCGCGTTCTTCTGGGAGCCCGGCCAGTTCCGCGACAGTGCCAACCAGTGGCCGGTGGACGCCACTTACGGCGACACCGACGCCAGTGGCAAGCCACTGGGGCTGATGGGCATGGTCCGCAAGCACCAGCCCGACATCGTCGCCACCTCACGCTCCGGCTGGGCAGGCGACTACGACAGCGAGGAAGGCCCCTCGGTGCCGTCCGGGGCGATCCGCACCGGCAGGCTCGTCGAGAAGGTGTTCACCGTCGGCGGCGCCTGGGGCTACAAGCCGTCCGTGCCCGTCATGGGTTACGGCACCGCCATGAACATCCTGGTCAACGCCTGGGTGCGCAACATGACGGTCATGGTCAACGTCGGTCCGGACCGGTACGGCACGGTATCCGCGGATCAGGCGGGCCTGCTGCGCCAGATCGGCACCTTCATGACCGCCTGCGGCCAGTCGGTCTACGGCACCCGCGGCGGGCCGTGGAACCCGGTCGACGGCCAGTACGGCTACACGTACAAGGACAACACCTTCTACATCCACCTGCTGCCCGGCTACAGCGGCACCACCTTCACCACCCCGTCCATCGGGGACGCCCAGGTCACGCGGGTCTTCGACGTGCGCTCCGGCGCGAACCTGTCGTCCTCGGTCGCGGGTGACGGCCGGGTCGCCGTCAACGGCATCGACCGCACCACCCACCCCCAGGACAGCGTCGTCGGCGTCACCCTGGACCGTTCGGTGCAGCCGGCCGACATCGCCGCCGGCAAGACGGCGTCCGCGGACAGCCAGGAGACGTCCAAGGGCAACCTCGCGGCCAAGGCGGTCGACGGGGAGACCTCCACCCGCTGGTGCGCCGACGACGGCAGCACCGGCCACTGGCTCAAGGTCGACCTCGGCTCCACCCGCTCGCTGACCGGAACCCGGATCGCCTGGGAACTGGACAAGACCAACTACCGGTACAAGATCGAGGGCTCCACCGACAACACCACGTGGACCATGCTCGTCGACAACACCGCCACCGCCGGCACCGGCCAGGTCCAGGCGGCCGCGTTCCGGGCCCAGGCCCGCTACGTCCGCGTCACCGTCACCGGGCTGCCGGCCGGCGCATGGGCGTCCATCCGCACTCTGGAGGTCTACGACCGCCCCTTCAGCGCCGACCTCGGCACCTACAAACTGATCAACCGCAACAGCACCAAGGTGCTCGATGTCGCCGACGCCTCGACCGCCGACGGCGCCGGGCTCATCCAGTGGCCCTGGACCGGCGGGGCCAACCAGCAGTGGACCCTCCTGCCGAACACCGACGGCTCCTTCCGGCTGCGCAACATCAAGAGCGGCAAGGTCCTGCAGAGCCCCGACAGCACGCAGGGCGCGACCCTGACCCAGGGGAGCGATATCGGCGACGACACCCAGGGATGGAAGCTGGTCCCCTCCACCACCAGCGGCTACTACCGGCTCGTCAACGTCCGCACGGGCTGGTGCGCGGACGTCGCGGGCGGTTCGACGGACGACCGTGCCGCCGTCATCCAGTGGCCGGTCGCCGGTGGCGCCAACCAGGACTGGCAACTCGTGGCTCTGTGACCGGTGTTCGGAGGGGCCGTGCCGCATCGCGGTACGGCCCCTCCGGCTTGTCGCGTGGGGAGGGTCAGCCGAACAGGCGCCGCTGGATCTCCCGCCGGTAGTCCTCCAGCGTCCGGTCGAGATGTACGGCCGTGGCCTCGGCGGCCTCGTCGGGCCGGCCGTCACGGATGGCGCGGTAGATCGCCTCGTGCTCCTCCACCGCGGCCGCGGTGCCGTCACCGAACGTGTCGTGTATGCCGATCGCGCTGGACTGGCGCTGCAGCCGACGGGCGTCACGCACCGCGCTGCCGAGGAACGTGTTGTGCGAGGCCGCGGCCAGCGCCGCGTGGAAGTCGTCGTCCGCCTGGTTGAAGACATCGACCTCACCATGGAGGTACCCGTGCCGGCACTGCTGCATGGCGACCTCGATGGTGCGCAGTTCGGCGGGCGTGGCTCGGGTGGCCGCGAGTCTGCTGGCGGCCATCTCCTGAACCCTGCGGAACTCGAACAGCATGAGCACGTGATCGAGGTCCACGGGCCGGAAGAAGCCGCCCCAGCGACTGGTGATCAGCATGCCGTCGTCGTCCGCGACGAAGAGCCCGCGCCCCTTGTGTGCCCGTACCCGGCCGAGCGCCGACAGGATCTTCACGGCTTCCCGGACCACCGCTCGGCTGGTGTCCAGCTGCTGGGCCAGGTCGTTCTCCGTGGGCATCCGGTCGCCGGGGACCAGACGTGTCTCGGCGATGAACTCGAGGATCCGCTCCGCCACGACCTCGTATCCGGGCCGGTAGTCGCGCCGCTCGTCCGCGCCGTTCACCACTGCTGCCACGGCGGGCGTGTCCTTCATGTGTCCTGCCTCCGGGTGGCTGCGACGACGGTGACTGATCGGCCTTGAAGCCGCCCTCATCGTACCTCAGACCGAGATGAGTCGTACTCATCTCGAACGATATCGATCATGAACTGCGGTGCCACTTGGGGCTTTAATGCCGATTTACCTGCGTTTATGCCTCGTAATAGTCAGCTTCACTTGCACACTCAACCGCGAAAAAAGCCATACACACCCCTTGACTCAACCTTCGATATGGCGGCTAATTTCTTCCGCAGCGGTAAAGCCAGAGCCGTCAGAAGCCCTCATGCAGACCCAGTGGAGTCGCTCATGTCCGTCTACAAGCCTTCGGCCGCCCAGGAGACAGGGACCAGCAGGAGACGAGCCGCGTTGCTGGCCGGCTGTGCCGCCACCGTGCTGTTCACGGTGACCGCCTGCGGCAGCGGCGGCGGCACCACCGGCACGACGACCAAGGACGGATTCGCCCAAGCCGCGCAGAACGACGGGGCGTTGACCGTCTGGGTGGACGCGACCCGCATGGACGCGGCGAAGCAGTACCAGGCGCTGCACCCGGGCGTGAAGATGGACATCGTCAGCTATGACGGCGACGCCAACGGGTCCAACTACCTTCAGACCAAGGTCCAGCTGTTCAACCGCACGGGCAAGGGCTGGCCGGACGTCGTCTTCAGCTCCCAGAACAACGAGGCGAGCTGGGCCGTCGACGCAGGCTTCGCGGCGCCGCTGAACAAGGGCCTGATCCCGGACGCGACGCTCGGCGGGTTCGCCAAGGGCGCCAATGACGTCTGCACCGTCGACGGAACCATGTACTGCCTGCGCAACGACCTCTCCCAGGCCGTGCTCTGGTACAACGCGCCG
This sequence comes from Streptomyces guryensis, assembly GCF_021261325.1. Taxonomy (GTDB): domain Bacteria; phylum Actinomycetota; class Actinomycetes; order Streptomycetales; family Streptomycetaceae; genus Streptomyces; species Streptomyces guryensis. Next base: position 23,416 of record NZ_JAJSBI010000052.1, read on the forward strand.
CTGCTGAAGAAGTTCGGCTACACGGTCCCGACGACCTGGGAGGAGTACCAGGCGCTCGGCGAGAAGGTCGCCAAGGAGCACCCCGGCTACCTCGTGGGCGACGCGGGTGACTCCTTCACCCCCGAGATCTACCTGTGGGCGAGCAAGTGCGGCGCCAACCACATCACCGGCCCCAAGTCCGTGTCGGTCAACACCACCAGCGAGGCCTGCACCAAGATGGCCAAGCTGCTGGACGTGCTGATCAAGGACAAGTCGATGTCGATCAGCGGCGTCTTCAGCACCGACTTCGCCAAGAACGAGGCCGACAAGGTCCTGCTCATGCCCGGCCCGGCGTGGTACGGCGGCGCGGTCTTCAAGGACGGCCTCAAGACCCCGGCCAAGCAGATCGCGGTGGCGCCCATACCGCAGTGGCAGGGGGACACCTCGCCGTCCACCGGCAACGTCGGCGGCGGGACCTGGCTGCTGTCCAAGCACTCCACCCACATCAAGGCGGCCACCGACTTCCTGAAGTGGGTCACCACCGACAACGCCTACCAGGGCGAGAAGGCCCCCGGCTTCCCGGCCTACGCGCCCGCTGCCGAGAACTGGCTGAAGGCGCAGGCCGCCTCCGGGTACTTCGCCGGTGACCTCACCGCCCTCAAGGACGCCTCCTCGCAGGTGTGGTCCGACTGGGGCTCGGGCCAGTTCAGCCAGGAGGCGATCTGGGCCGCGACCGTCAAGCCCGGCCTGACGCAGGGCAAGACCATCGAATCGCTGCTGCCCGGCTGGCAGGACTCGATCGCCAAGTACGCCAAGGCCGACGGATACAAGGTCTCCCAGTGACTCTCACGCCCTCCTCGGCCGGCTCTGTCCGGGGGCGCCCTCGCGGTACCTCCCGCCAGAGCCGGGCCGGCGTGGCATTCGTCGCCGGCTATGTACTGCTGCTGGTCGCCTTCGGCGTCCTTCCGACCTGTTACGCGATCTACTTCGCGTTCACCAACGCCGGGGGCGCCTTCACCGGCTTCTCCAACTTCGTCACCACGGCACAGGACTTCCGCTTCGTCGACTCCCTGGGCCATGTGGCCCTGTACCTGGTCTTCTGGCTCCTGTCGCTCGTGGTGTTCGTGGTGGTCCTGGCGCTGCTCCTGCACAAACTGTCCTCCGGACCGGTCAGCCAGGCACTGCGCTTCCTCTACTACGTCCCCGGCGCCCTCGCCGGCGCCGCGAGCGTCCTGGTGTGGCTGTTCATGCTCGACCCGACGGTCAGCCCGGTCAGCTCCCTGCTGGAGACGCTGGGCTTCCACACCTTCGGCGAGGTCATCGCCCCCGGAAACCTGGCGCTGCTGTTCACGATCATCGCGTTCTGGACCGGTGCGGGCGGCTGGATCGTCGTCATGTACGGCGCCCTCAACAACATCCCCAAGGACGTCATGGAGGCCGCCCGCATCGACGGCGCGAACGGCTGGCAGACCGCCTGGCGGGTGCAGATCCCCATGCTCCGCAAGTGGATCGTCTACATGGTGATCCTGGCCTTCGCGGGCGGCGCCCAGCTCTTCGTCGAGCCGCAGCTGCTCTCCCTCGCCAGCACGGGCGTGGCCGGCCGCGACTACTCGCTCAACCAGCTGACGTACGACTTCGCCTTCCAGATGAACAACATCAACGGTGCGGCGGCGGTCTCGGTGGAGCTCCTGGTCGTCAGTGTCTCGGTCGCCGGTGTCTTCGTCGCACGGTCGGGGTTCTTCGATGCCGACTGACACACGAACCACTCCCCTTGCCACCGCCCCACGCACGGAACGGGATGGGAACGCCATGAGCCGAACCCGACACGGGGAACCGCGGCAGCGCCGCCGGCCCCCTCAGCACGTGGCCTCCCGGCTGCTGGCGGGCTCGGTACTCACCGTCTTCGTGGTGTTCTTCGTGCTCCCGGTGGTCTGGCTGCTGCTCGCGGCGACCAAGACCGACCAGCAGCTGGTCCACGACAACCCCCTGTCCTTCGGGTCCTGGCACGCGCTGACGGCCAACTGGCACGCACTGACCGCCTTCCAGGACGACGCCATCCTGGTGTGGCTGCGCAACTCCGCCGTCTACGCCGCGATCTCGCTGGTCATCACGCTCTGCCTGGCCATTCCCGCCGGGTACGCGCTGGCCATGACGGAGTTCCGCGGCCGGCGCGCGCTGCTGATCGCGACGCTGGTCGTGATGCTGATGCCGAACGCCACGCTGGTGGTGCCGCTGTTCCTGGAGATCAACGCGGTACACCTGATCGGCACCATGTGGTCGATCATCCTGCCGTACTCGTTCTACCCGTTCGGGGTGTACCTGACGTACATCTACTTCACCACCGCCGTGCCCAAGGACCTCCTGGCCGCGGCACGGATGGACGGCTGCTCCGAGTTCGGTGTGTTCCGTCATGTGGCCCTGCCGCTGGCGACCCCCGTCATCGCGCTGGTCGGGTTCTTCAGCTTCGTCGCCAACTGGACGAACTACTTCCTGCCGTACGTGATGCTCCCCGAGAGCGACCAGATGCCGGTCCAGGTCGGCGTCGGCAGTCTGCTCAGCAATGTGCCGTCGTTCAACCCGACCGTCGGCGCCCTCGCGATCCAACGCCCGCAATTGGCACTGGCGACGCTGGTGGCCATCACACCGGTGCTCGTCGTGTTCCTGTTCGCCCAGCGCTTCCTGGTCAGCGGAATGCTCGCCGGCGCCACCAAGGAGTGACCGCTCTCATGCCCTTCAGCCCTCACCCCCACGCCGCCGGGGACGACACCCCGGCCGCCGAACGGCCCGCCCCCGCACCCGATGTCCAGGCCGCGGTGCCGCTGCTCGAACCCCCCGGCTGGGCCGTCGCCCAGCGCTCGCTGTTCGACCTGCTCGACCACGCCTGGCGCCGTTTCGAGCGCGCCTTCACCGGCCCCGACGGACGGCTGAACTACCACGACCGGCTGACCAGCCGCGACGGTGTGGACGACTTCTACGAGGTCTTCTTCAACTGGCCCCAGCTCTACCTCCTCGGCGGCGCCGACGACCTCCTGCCAGCCAGCGAGCGGCACTGGGAGGGCGTCACCAGGCAGCTGACGGAGCTGGACATGCTGCGCGACGAGTACGAGCGCGGCTACGACTGGTTCCACCAGGGCGAGAGCCTGCTGCTGCTCTACTTCCTGTGCATGGCCGCCCCCGACCGCTGGGCCGAACGCGCGCTGCGCTTCGCCGAGTTGTACGTCGACCCCGCCAAGGGCAACTACGACCCCGAGCACCGCATCATCACCCGCCCGCACAACGGCAGCGACCCCGAGCGCACCGGCCTGTTCGACGGCGACGTGTACCCCTGGCTGCTCAAGGAGGCGGAGACCTACGGCTTCCCGCTCGACTGGCTCCCCGAGGCCCAGGACGGCCCGTACCCGCTCTCGGCGGACCCGCGGCTCGGCGACCAGATGCGGGACCGCATGGGCGTCGGCGACACCGCGCTCAACCTCGCCGCGGCCGGACTGGTCCTCAACGCCTGGATCCTGACCGGCGAGGAGCGCTACCGGGACTGGATCGTCGAGTACGTGGGCGCCTGGCGCGAGCGCACCCGGGAACACGGCGGCCTGATCCCGGACAACGTCGGCCCGGACGGGGTCGTCGGCAGCCTCCTGGAAGGCCGCTGGTACGGCGGTCACTACGGCTGGTCCTGGCCGCACGGCTGGCACAGCGTCGGTCACGCGGCCTGCGTGGCGGCGCTCGCGGCGGCGACGGTCACCGGGGACGACGACTACCTCTCCATGGTCGCGACCTCGCTCGACGCCCTCATCGACCGCGGCAAGGTCATGCCGAACACGGAGGCCGACTCCAGCCTGCCCTCCAAGTGGGTCGCGGAACTCGGTCCGGACCAGCACACGCCCACCCTCCATCTGCCGTTCCGGCACAACGACTCGGGCTGGTTCGACTACAACCCGTCGACACCCCCCGTGCCGGTGGCCCTGTGGCACCACACCTCCTCGGAGGCGGACCGCGCCCGGCTGGAGCGGCTGCGTGAGGCCGACGGCATCGACTGGCGCACCGTGCGGCCGTTCCGCGCCAAGGAGGAATCCGGTCACGAGAAGGCGTGGTTCGCCTTCCTCGCCGGCGACGACCCCGGCTACCCGGAGCGGATCCTCGCGGCCGCCCAGGCCCAGGTCCGGCACCGCCTGCGGCGCATCGACCGCTACGGCGACCTGGAGGTACCCGAGGCCGACATCCACGTGTGGCAGCAGTGCAACCCGGTGGCCACCGAGGCCCTGGTACAGCTGACCTGGGGCGGCCCTCAGGTGATGTACCAGGGCGGTCTGCAGCAGGCGCGGCTGCGCTACCACGACGCCGACGCACGCCGGGCGGGCCTGCCCGCGGACGTCGCCGCCCTGGTCACCTCCATCGACCCCGACGCGACCACCGTCGAACTGGTCAACCTCTCCCCCGACGCCGACCGCGTGATCATCGTCCAGGCGGGCGCGTTCGCCGAACACACCATCACCGGCGTCCGGTACACGACCTGCGCGGACGACGGCTGGATCGGCGACATGTACGACTACGGCCACACCGAGCCGGTGGTCTCCGAGGCCGAAGTCCCGTGCGACGGCCCGTACCTGACGGTCCGCCTGCCCGCCTCCACGCGCATCCGGCTCACCCTGCGGCTGGGGCTGCGCACCCGTACTCCCAGCTATCGCACGCCGTTCGACACCACGGCCGACCGGACCAACTCCACCGACACGACAGGGGAATCGGCGTGAAGCGCATCGCCCAGACCATCAGGCTCCGCCCCGAACACCGCGAGGAGTACCTCCGGCTCCACTCCGCCGTGTGGCCCGGCGTCGAAGCCGCGCTGCACCGGGCGAACATCCGCAACTACAGCATCTTCCTCCACGGTGACGTGCTGTTCGCCTACCTGGAGTACCACGGCGAGGACATCGAGGCGGACATGGCGATCATGGAGGCCGACCCCGAGACCCAGCGGTGGTGGAAGCTCACCGACCCGTGCCAGGAACCCTTTCCCGACCGGGGCGAGGGCCGCCAGTGGAGCGAGCTCCCCGAGATCTGGCACCTGAGCCCGCCCGGCGACGACGCCACCGCCTGACCCGGCCCGCACCGACCCGACTTGGATCAGCCCGTGAACGCACCCGTGCTCGTCGACGCCCACCACCACCTGTGGGACCTCTCCCAGCGTCCGCAACCCTGGCTGGACGACCCCGACGTGGCGTCGATCCGCCGCACCTTCACCACCGAGGACCTGCGTTCCACCGCCACCCACCCGATCGCGGGCCGGCGGCTGCACGGCACGGTGGTCGTCCAGTGCATCGCGGAGGTCGCCGAGACCGAGGACCTGCTCGCGCTCGCCGAACAGGAGCCGCTGATCCAGGCCGTGGTCGGCTGGGCCGACCTGACGTCCCCGGCCGTCGCCGACGTGCTCGACCAGCTGATCGCCGGGCCGGGCGGCGGGTACCTGCGCTCCCTGCGCCACCTCGTCCAGGGCGAGACAGACCCGGCTTGGCTGCAACAGCCCGATGTGGAACGCGGGTTGAGGGCTGCCGGGGATCGCGGGCTGCGCTACGACGTACTCGTCCGCGACCAGCAGCTCGACCAGGCGATCCGGCTCGCGGAACGCTTCCCCGACCTGCCCCAGGTGCTCGACCACGCGGGCAAGCCGGACATCGCGCGGCAGGACATCGCGGAGTGGGAACGCCGGGCGCGGCAGCTGGCCGCGCACCCGCACGTGGTGTGCAAGGTCTCCGGGCTGATCACCGAGGCCGACCACACCCGCTGGACCACCGCCGACATCCGCCCCGTCTGGGACGTGCTGGTCTCCGCCTTCGGCCCCGAGCGGCTGATGTTCGGCTCGGACTGGCCGGTCGCCAACCTCGCGGGCGGCTGGAACCGGTGGGCCGCCGGCGTGGACGAACTGCTCACCGGCTGGAGCGAGAGCGATGTCGACGCGCTCCTCGCCGGCACCGCGACCGCGTTCTACGGCCTTGAGTCCGTCGCCGGGGGCGACGCCACCGCCCCGACGACCTGACCCCACTCCCGCTCCGCGGCGACAGCCACCGTCGCGGACCCCCACCCCACGCACCGAACCCGCACCGAACCAGCGCCGGACACACCGCCTCGGATGCCGAGCCCTCGGCCGCCGCATGCCCCGATCCGCGCCGAAGGGATCCTGACCCCCATGACACCAGCCGCCCGTTACCTGTCCGCCCGCTACCTGTCCGCCCGCACCCTGGACACCGCCCCCGCGCTCAGCGCGCCGCCGGGAGCCGGTGAGGTGGAGCTGGCCCCCGCGTATGTCGGTATCTGCGGTACCGACCTGCACATCT
>NZ_JAJSBI010000053.1 GCF_021261325.1 Streptomyces guryensis
AACGCCTCCACTCTGCCGTGGGTTACCGCCCTCCGTGCGAAGTCCACGCCGAGTACGAGAAGTTGCGAATCGCCGCGTGAAACAAACGGTCAAAAGCCTGTCCGGAAAACGCGAGGCCCCTCAGTCGCCGCAGCCCTTGCCGCCGGCAACACGGTCGTGTTGAAGCCGAGCGAGGTGGCTCCTCTCTCCGCCGGGCTCTTCATCGGGGAGCTGCTGCGTGACGCCGGACTGCCCGACGGCGTGCTCAACGTGATCACGAACGACCCTGCCGACGCCCCCGACATCGCGGAAGCCCTCATCGCAGATCCGGCGGTACGCGCGGTGAACTTCACCGGCTCTACGAACGTCGGCCGGATCATCGGCACGCATGCCGCCCGCCATCTCAAGCCCGCGCTCCTGGAACTCGGCGGCAAGAACGCGGTCATCGTCCTGGACGACGCCGACGTCGACTACGCGGTCGACGCCGCCGCATTCGCGGCGTTCATGAACTCCGGACAGATCTGCATGTCCGCCGACCGGATCCTCGTACACGAGTCGCTCGCCGAGGAGTTCACCGCCAGGTTCGCGGCCAAGGTCGCCGCGCTGCCGTCCGGCACCGACCCGGCCGCGGTGATCGGCCCACTGGTCAACACGGACAACGACCAGCGATGCGGGCTCTACGCGGCGCGCCGGATCGCCGCCCTGGTCGAGGACGCGGTCGCCAAGGGCGCCACCGTACTCGCCGGCGGCGAGACCGAGGACGCCGTTCACCCGGCGACCGTCCTCACCGCGGTCCCCGCCCATGCCGACCTGTACGGCGCGGAGGCGTTCGGGCCGGTCTGCGTCGTCGACACCTTCGCCACCGATGACGAGGCCGTCGCGATGGCCAACGACACCGACCAGGGCCTGACCGCCGGCATCATCACCGAGAACGGCACGCACGGGCTCCGGGTGGCCCGCAGGCTCCGGACCGGCATCGTCCACATCAACGACCAGTCCGTCGCCGACGACCCCCAGGCGCCGTTCGGCGGTTTCAAGTCCTCCGGCTACGGCCGTTTCGGAGGCCGCTGGGGCATCGAGGCCTTCAGCAACACCCGCTGGATCACCCTGGCCACCCAGCACGCCTCCTACCCCTTCTGAGGGTCCGGCGACGAGCCGGCCCCGTGGGCAGGCCCGGGGCCGGCGCGCTGATCACACCGTGGACAGGAATCAAGGATGATGTCGACCACCACACCCGTCTCCGATGTGGACATCTTCGGTGACGAGGTGCTCAACGACCCGTATCCCGCCTACGAAGCACTGCGCGGTCTCGGGGCGGCGGTCCACCTGTCACGTCACGACTGCTGGGTGCTGCCGCGGTACGAGCAGGTACGCGCGGCGTTGGGCGATCACGGGCGGTTCTCCTCGGTCGACAGTGTCGGCCTCGAACCGGCTCTGAACGAGCGGCGCAGGGGCGGGGTCCTCGCGTCGGACCCGCCGGAACACGAGGTGTTGCGCGGCGTCCTGTCCGAGAGCCTCGCGCCGCGCGCCCTCTCCCGGCTGCGCACGGACATCGGCCGCCGGGCCGAAGAGCTCGTCGCCCCGCTCGTGCGGCGCGGAACCTTCGACGTGGTCCGGGACCTGGCCCGGGTGTTCCCCGTGAGCGTCGTCGCCGACCTGATCGGGATGCCCCTGGCGGCGCGGGAGGAGGTGCTGCGGTTCGCTGACGCCTTCTTCAACACCTTCGGCCCGCTCAACGCCCGCACCAGGGAGTCCCTGCCGGTCGCGGAGGCGCTGTTCGACGAACTCGCCGCGATGATGAGCCGGGACAACCTCGAACCGGGCGGCTGGGGCGAAGCCGTCCACCGCGCCGCCGACCGCGGGGTGATCGGCGGGCATCAGGTCGTGCCGCTGCTCCGTGCGTACCTCGTGGCGAGCATGGACACCACCATCAACGCGATCGGCAGCGGTCTGTGGCTGCTCGCGGAGAGGCCCGAGGCCTGGCAGGCGCTGCGAGAGGACCGGAGTCTCGTCCCGTTGGTGTTCGAGGAGATCCTGCGCTACGAATCGCCCGTTCAGATCTTCTTCCGCAGGACCACCTGCCCGATCGAGTACGAGGATGCGGTCATCCCCGAACAGGCACATGTGGGCCTGCTGTTCGGGTCGGCGAACCGGGACTCCCGCAAGTGGACCGATCCCGACCGCTTCCAGGTCGACCGAGCGCCGATGGACCACGTCGGGTTCGGATACGGCGTGCACGGCTGCGCCGGCCAGGGTCTGGCTCGTATCGAGGCGCAGGCGGTCTTCTCCGCACTGCTCGACCGTGTCGACCGCGTCGAGCTCGCCGGCCCGCCGCGCCGGCACCTGAACAACGTGATCCGCGGGCTGGACAGCCTGCCGGTCACCGTGACCACCGGAAGGGTGTGACCGTGAGCATCGAACTCGTTCCCGGCCGTTGTGAGGGGCACGCTGTCTGCGAGGCCATCGCGCCGGAGGTGTTCCAGGTGGACGACGACGGAATCGTGCAGCTGGTCCCCGGCGGTGACCATGGCGCCGAAACCGCCCTCGCGGCGGTGCGTTCCTGCCCCGTCGCGGCGCTGCGGGCCACGCCGTGAAACGGATCGTCGTCGTAGGCGGCTCGATCGCGGCGGTGACCGCCGCGAGCTGGTTGCGCGTGCGGGGCTTCGACGGGACGGTCACGCTCCTGAGCGCGGAGACCGAGGCGCCCTACACCCGGGTTCCCCTGTCCAAGACCGTGCTGTCCGGCCTGGCGAAGGACGCCTCCACCGCACTGCCGCCCCTCGACGACAGCGTCGTACTGCGGCTCGGGACGCGAGCCGCCTCGCTGGACACCAGGGCACGCCACGTCATCCTCGAAAGCGGCGAGCCAGTGCCTTACGACGGTCTGGTGATCGCGACTGGAGGCCGGGCCCGGCGGCTGAGTCCTCCCGGAATGTCGGGAGAACGGGTGCTGCGCACGCTCGCCGACTGCGCGGCACTGCGCGAGGACCTGACGCACGCTCGCAACGTCCTGGTGGTCGGAGCCGGCCTGCTCGGCATGGAGATCGCATCGACGTGCCGCACTCTCGGCCTGGAGGTCACGGTGATCGACCGGGATCCGCCCCTGCGCCGGGTGCTCGGGCCGGTGCTCGCCGAGGTGATCACGACTGCCGCACGTGAGCACGGAGTGATGCTGAGGACGGCGCCCGGCGGCGTCCGGCTGGTCGGATCGCACAGACCCGAGGGCGTCGAGGCCGACGGCGAGCTGCTCACAGCCGACGTGATCGTGTCGGCGGTCGGAGACGTACCCGCCGTCGACTGGCTCACCGGTTCCGGCCTGACACTCGACTGCGGTGTGGTCACCGACTCGTGTGGCCGCGTCGCGGACCACATCGTGGCGGCAGGGGACGTGGCGGTGGTTCGCGGGACGCGCCGCCGTCCTCACTGGACCAACGCGGTCGAGCAGGCGCGGGTGGCGGCGGCCGCGCTGCTGGGGGAGGAGGTGGCCGGGTCAGGGTTTCCCTCCTACTTCTGGACCAGCCAGTTCGGCGTCGACGTGAAGATCGCCGGCGAACCAGCCGGACTCGGTGAACCAGACCTGGTCGATGTCGACGGCGGGTCGATGCTGCTGCGCTGGTCGGCCGGGGCGGCCGCGACCGTGAACCACACGATGCCGGTCCGGAAGATCCGGCAGCTTGCCTCCGCGTCATGACGGGCCCTGCGCACAGTGACCGTTGAGGAGCGGCGGCTCGACCATCGACATGGGCGACGTTGCTGGTCGGCGTCGTCGTGGCGGGTCGGCTCGGACGGGCAGTCGTACGGCGGGGCGTTCCACGACCCGCCTATGACATACAGCTGAACGGCACCGTGCGGTCTCACGGGTGACGAAGCCGACGTCGGGGCGACCACGTTCCTGTCGGACGGCGACGTGTCGGATCTGGTCGGCTCGGCGTGCGGGTACCGCAGGCCGAGCCGGTTTCACCGGTCGCTCGTTCACCTTCCGGCCGGGCTCTCCCAGACCCCGGGTCCTCGCATGGCGGGGTCAGTCAGGCGGGGTCAGTCAGGCGGGGTCGGGCAGGGGGCGCCTGGCGACCTCGTGGGCGTCGTCCTGCGATACGCCCAGCATGCGCAGGACCATCTCGGCCAGGTTCACCGCCGCCTCGTCGCCGTCCACGTCGGGGCGGGCGAATCGCAGCTCCGCCAGGGACAGCAGGGTGCCGCCCAATGCGGTCAGGGCGACCGCCGGGTCCGTGTCGGTGAAGCGGCCGGACCCCATGCCGACCTGGAGGTCGCGCAGTGCCCGCCGGGCCAGGCCGTTGTCGGAGTGGATGTGGCCGAGGCCACGGCGGCGCAGGACCTGCATCAGTTCCGGGTGAGTGTCGGCCATGCGGGCACTGAGCCTGAAGCCCGCCGCGACGAGCTCCGCCGGGTCGTCGAGCCCTGCCAGGCGCTCGTCGAAGCTCTGGCCGAACTCCTCCAGTGCGTCCACCACGGCCGCGTCGAACAGCTCGGTCTTCGACTGGAAGTGGTTGTAGAAGGAGCCGAAGCCGACGTCGGCGCGCTCGGCGATCGCCTGGATGCTGGCGCTGGTGTCACCGGTCTCTGCAAGGATCTGCCGGGCGGCATGGATGAGCGCGCGCCGGGTCTCGGCGCGGCGCCGTTCGAACCGGTTGCTGGCTGGAGCTGACGTAGGCATGCACCGAGTCTAACCGCGCGGGCGATGAGGATCGCAGCTCTGATGAATCCATCATTTCCTCCCGTGGGCACCTTGACGACGAGTCTGTCAGACCTGATGATTTCCTCATTATGGCGATGTTGCTCGGAGGGCACCATGTCTGAAAGCCGCGTCCACGGGCCCGATGTCAAGACGGCCCACCAGGATCTGCACAGCGAACAGGGAGCCCTGCGCGGCGAACATCCCGGCCGCTCCCTCAATCCTGTGATCAAGGTCGCCGACCTGGCCTGGCTGGAGTTCGAGAAGCCGGACCTGGAGCGGGCCGAGGTCTTCGCCCAGGACTTCGGCTTCCAGGTCGCCGCACGCACGGAACGGGAGCTGTGGCTGCGCGGCACCTTCGCCGGCACGCCGTGCATGGTGATCCGGCGCAGCCGTACGTCCCGGTTCATCGGCCCGGCCTTCCGCGCGGCCGATCGGGCCGACCTGGACCGGCTGGCACGCGCCACCGGGTCCGACGTGCGAGACCTCGAAAAAGCCGCCGTGCCCGGCGGCGGCAAGGTGGTCGACCTGCTCGACCCCTCGGGCTTCCCGGTGCGGGTCGTGCACTGCGGCGAGCAGTTGCCGGCTCTGCCCGAGCAGCGGCCACTGCTGCTCAACTTCGGCACCGCTCACCGCCGTACGAACGCCCCGCAACGCCCGCCGCGCGAGCCGTCCCGTATCCAGCGGCTGGGACATCTGGTCCTGGAGACCAGGGTGTTCGCGCGAGCGCTGGACTGGTACCTGGACACCTTCGGGATGATCGTGTCCGACTTCCTGTTCCTCGACGGACAGCGCGAGCGCGGCCCGACCATGGCGTTCGTCCGCTGCGACCTCGGCAGCGTGCCGGCCGATCACCACACCCTGGCGATGCACCTCGGGCCCGGCACCGGCTATGTCCACTCCGCCTACCAGGTCACCGACCTGGACTCGATCGCCGCCGGTGGCGAGTACCTCAAGGAGTGCGGCTACCAGCGCAGTTGGGGCATCGGACGGCATATCCAGGGCAGCCAGCTCTTCGACTACTGGCGCGACCCCGACCGCTTCATGCTGGAGCACTTCGCCGACGGGGACCTGTTCTCCTGCGACGTCGAGCCCGGCTGGGCGCCCTTCTCGACCAGCGGGCTGGCCCAGTGGGGCCCGCCGGCCACCCGTGACTTCCTCGGCGCGAGCCCGTCCCCGCAAAGGGTCCGGGATGTCATCCAGGCCCTGCGCGGTGACAACGAGATGGACCCGGCCCGCCTCATCGGCCTGCTCAAGGCCGCCAACTCCTGACCCGACCGACCCCTGATGAAGGCACTGACATGAGTACGAACGTCCTGCGCACCGCCGACGGGTGGTGGGTGGTCCGCGGCGAGCGGGCCGTCCCCATCGACACCAAGGCCGACACCACGGCAGAATTGATCACCGACCGTGACGCCGTGCGAGAGGCGGCGGTTTCGGGCGAGGCGGGCGCGCCCGTCGCCGACCTGGTCGCGCTCTCGCCGGTCACCACGCCCTGCCGGGTGGTCGCCCAGATGGTCAACTACCGTAGCCACGCCCGCGATTCGGGCTTCACCGGTGATATCCCGGCCGCCTTCTTCCGCAAGGCGTCCGGCTCGGTCAGCGGGCCCGGCGACACCGTCGTACGGCCTTCCCACGTGAAGTTCCTGGACTACGAGGTCGAACTCGGCCTCGTCATTGGGGCGCCGCTGCCCGTCGGTACCGTGGTCGAGGAACGGGACCTGCCGTCGTACGTCGCCGGGCTGGTGATCACCAACGACGTCAGCGCGCGTGATGTCCAGCTGACGAAGACGCAGTTCTACGAGAGCAAGTCGTACCCGACCTTCACGCCGACCGGCCCGTACCTGGCGCTGCTGGAGCCGGAGGACTTCGCCCATCTCCTCGACCTGCGGCTGAAGTTGTCGGTCAACGGCGAACTGCGCCAGGACCGCACCCTCGCCGACATGATCGTCCGTCCGGCGCAGGCCCTGACCCTGCTCGCCCGCTTCCAGACCCTCGACCCCGGCGACCTGCTGCTGACCGGCACCCCGGCGGCACCGCCCTCAAGGCGCCGCCGAAGCCGGTCGAGAAGATCGGCGCGCTGCTGCCGCCCGCCGTGAAGTGGAAGGCGTTCTTCAAGTCGCAGACGAAGAACCCGCACTACCTGCATGCCGGTGACGTGATCACGGCGACGATCGCGACCCCGGACGGCCGGATCGACCTCGGCGAGCAGCGCAACCCCGTCACGGACGCGAAATAACACCCGAAGTGAGCCGCACATGACCGTCCAACTCAGCGGGGCAGACGCGCCCGTGGTGATCATCGGCGCCGGACCGGTGGGCGTGACCGCCGCCCTCCTTCTGGCCCGTCGCGGGGTTCGCACCCTCGTCCTGGAACGCCACCAGGACGTCTACCCGCTCCCGCGCGCCGCCGCCACCGACGACGAGGTCCGCAGGATCCTCCAGGCCGCCGGCGTGGGGGAGGAGTTCACCGCGATCGCCCGCCCGGCGAACGGGCTGCGGCTGCTGGACGCCCGGCACCGGGTGATGGCCGAGTTTCGCCGCACCGAGCACGGCCACCACGGCTACCCGCAGACCAGCATGTTCGACGACCAGCCCGCGTTGGAACGGCTGCTGCGCGACGCTCTCGCCCGGCGCCCGGAGTGCGAACTGCGCGGCGGTGTGGAGGTCACCGGCGTCGGCCCGGACACCACCGGCTCCGTCCGCGTGACCTACCGCGACGACGACGGCGAGCATCAGCTGTGGGCCGCGGCCGTCCTGGGCTGTGACGGCGCGAACAGCCTCACCCGCGAGGCGATCGGCGCCGTCTGGGAGGACCTGCACTTCGAGGAACGCTGGACCGTCATCGATGTCCGCACGACGGCCGACGTCCGCTGCTGGGAGGGCGTCGACCAGGTCTGCGACCCGCACCGCCCGTCGACCTTCATGCGCATCGGCGAGGACCGCTATCGCTGGGAGTTCCGCCTCGGAGGCGCCGAGGTACCGGTGCGCGAGCTGATCGCCCCTTGGCTGCCGTCGTCCTACGACGGGGAGTTCGAGGTCGTCCGCGAGGCGCAGTACACCTTTCGGGCGCGTGTCGCCGACCGGTGGCGCAGCGGACGGGTCTTTCTCCTCGGTGACGCCGCGCACCTCACCCCGCCGTTCATCGGGCAGGGATTGTGTTCGGGTCTGCGCGATGCCTACAACCTCACCTGGAAGCTCGCCCGGGTCCTCCAACAAGGCGGCGATGAGCGACTGTTGGACACGTACGAGAGTGAACGCAAGCCGCATGCCCGGCATGTGATCAAGCTCGCCGTCGCCATGGGGTGGGCCATGACCGGCGGCCAGGACGGCGCCGCCGCACTGCGCCGCGGACTGCTCGCCGCGGCCTGCCGCATACCGGGCCTGAGCGCGAGGGCCGGCCGCGACCTCAGCCCGCCCCTGACCGCCGGGCCGCTGGTGCGGCGCGGTGTCCGCCGGGGCCTTGCGGGCACCCACTGCCCGCAACCATGGGTACGCGCCGACGGCCGGCGCACCCGTCTCGACGAGCTGCTCGGCGACTCCTTCGCCATCCTGACCACCGCGGAACCCTGGCCCTCGCTGAACGCGCTCGCCCAGGGGCTCGGCATCCGAGCGATCCCGGTGACCGACCTCGGCGACGACGGCACCCTCGCTGCCTGGCTGCGCGCCGGCCGGGCGGACGCCGTCCTGCTGCGCCCCGACCGCGTGGTCATGGACGTCGTCCCGGCCGGGGGCCGCGACTTCACCGACACCGCCGGCTGGGCGTCCGTCCTGCACACCGTGCGCCGCCCCCTCCCACCCCGACCCACCGCCGACAACGGCCTGCTGAGGAGCGCCACACGATGACTGTGCCCCGCCCATTCACGACGCCCGACCCGCAGGTCGTCGCGGAAAGCAACATCATGGATTTCGCCCGTCATGTCGGGATGGCCGGCGTCGAGTACGCCGCCCTGCACCGCTGGTCGGTCACCGACCTGGAGGGCTTCTGGGGCGCGGTGTGGGAGTACTTCGACATCGACGCGGACACCCCGTACGAACAGGTCCTCGCGGAGGAGCGGATGCCCGGCGCCCGCTGGTTCCCCGGCGCCACCCTCAACTACACCCACCACGCCCTGCGCAACCTCGCCGACGACGCCGTGGCGATCGTCGCCCTCGACGAGACCGGCTCCTGCTACGAGGTGACCGCAGGCCGCCTGCGCGCGCAGGTCGCCTCCGTCGCCGCCACTCTGCGCGACCTGGGCGTCGGCCGGGGCGATCGGGTCGTGGGCTACCTGCCCAACACTCCGCACGCCATCGTCGGGTTCCTGGCCACCGCGAGCCTGGGCGCCGTGTGGTCGGTGTGCGGCCAGGACTACGCCCCCCAGGCCGCAGCCGACCGCTTCGCCCAGCTCGAACCGACCGTCCTGATCGCCGCCGACGGCTACCTCTTCAACGGCACCACCCACGACCGCCGCGACGCCACCCTCGAACTCGCCTGCGCGCTACCGGAGTTGAAGGCCACCGTGCTGGTGGACCACCTGGGCCTGCCGTGGCCGCAGCAGGCGTACCCCTCGCTGGTGGTGCCATGGGAGGACGCCTCCACCCGCACCGAGCAACTCATGTGCACGCCCCTGCCGTTCGACCATCCCCTATGGGTCGTGTTCTCCTCCGGCACGACCGGCCTGCCCAAGGGCATCGTCCACGGCCACGGCGGCGTCCTCCTGGAGCACCTCAAGACCCTCGGCCTGCACTCCGACCTCGGCCCCTGCGACCGTCTCCTGTGGTACACCACCACCCACTGGATGATGTGGAACCTGGTCGCCTCGACCCTCCTGACCGGCGCCACGACCTGCACGTACGACGGCAGCCCGGCGCCCCTCGCCCGGCCCGACACCCTGTGGAAGCTGGCCGCCCGCCACCAGGTGACCGTCTTCGGTACCAGTCCCCAGTACCTGCTGGGCATGGCCAAGTTCGGCATCGACCCGTCCGTCCACGACCTGTCGTCGATCCGCGTGGTCGGCTGCACCGGCTCCGCCCTGCCGGCCTCCGCCTACCCCTGGGTCCGCGACCACGTCGGCGACCGCGTCCTGCTGGCGTCCATCAGCGGCGGCACGGACGTCGTGTCCGGCTTCGCCGGCAGCGCGCCCAACACCCCTGTCTGGGCAGGGGAGTTGTCCGCACCCCATCTGGGCGTGGCATTGGCAGCGTACGACCCCGAGGGCCTCCCGGTCACCGACCAGGTCGGCGAACTGGTCATCACCCGCCCGATGCCGTCCATGCCGCTGTACTTCTGGAACGACCCCGACGGCAGCCGCTACCGCGACGCCTACTTCTCCTCCCATCCCGGGGTGTGGCGGCACGGCGACTGGATCACGGTCACAGGGCACGGCTCGGTGATCGTCCACGGCCGCTCCGACTCCACGCTGAACCGCAACGGCGTACGCCTGGGCAGCGCCGACATCCACGACGTCGTCGAACGCCTCCCCGAGATCACCGAGGCCCTCGTCATCGGCGCGGAGGAGCCCGACGGCGGCTACTGGATGCCGCTGTTCGTGGTCCTCGCCGCCGGAGTCGCACTGGACGATGCGCTCCGCGACCGCATCCGTGAGGTCATCCGTGCGGGCGCCTCACCCCGCCACGTACCCGACGAGATCCTCGAAGTGCCGGGCATCCCGCACACCCGCACCGGCAAGAAGCTCGAAGTCCCCGTCAAACGCCTCCTCCAGGGCGCCCCCGTCGAACAGGTCGTCAACCCCGCGACTGTGGACGCCCCCGACCTCATCGCCCACTTCGCCCGCCTGGGCGCCGAACGCAGGGACCGATCAGCATGACCATCGCACACACGATCCTGGCCGTCGCGTTGTCCCTGGTCTTCCTCCCCCTAGGACTGGCGAAGATCGCCGCCGTGCCGTTCATGCGCCAGGCAGCCGCGCACCTCGGCATGTCACCCGGCCTCTACCGCGTCATCGGCACGCTGGAGCTCGCCGGTGCCGCCGGGCTGCTGCTCGGCCTGGCTTCGGCCCCGCTGGGTGTCACCGCCGCGATCGGGTTGGCGCTGCTCATGGCGGGTGCCACGGTGGTCCACCTGCGCCACGGCGACCCTCCGGTACGGGCCCTGCCCGCCGCCGCACTGGCCCTGACGGCGGTGGCGTACGCCGGGATGGCGATCGGTGCCGGCTGACGGCCCCCGGTGTGCGCGCATCGGTTCGCGCGTCGGGTGCGGGGCCCTCGACGCCTGAAGGCCTCACAGGTCTCCTGCCCGGCGTAGCGTCGACAGTGTGGAGTACACGGCCGCCAGCCTTGTGTCCCGTGTCGCAGGCGAGTTCGGGGAGGGGGCGGACGACGTGATCGCCGACGTGGTGCGGTGCCTGCGGCACGAGGTTCCCGAACTGTCGACCTGCCTCCCGAGGAACTGCTGACGCACCTGGACGACGTCGTCATCCGGCTGTCCGCCGAAGCCTCCGCCGACCCAAACACGGAAGCGGCCGGTGACATCGGCGCCACGTGCCTGTACGCCGTCTACGACCCCGTGGCCGGCCGCTGCTCATTGGCCCGCGCCGGGCATGTGCTGCCCCTCCTGGCGACCGGCGAGGCAGCCGTCGACCTCCTCGATCTGCCGCCCGGCCCGCCGCTGGGCCTGGGCGGCCTGCCGTTCGAGGCGGCGGAGGTGGACCTGCCCGAAGGCAGCCTGCTCGCCCTGTACACCGACGGCCTGGTCGAAGCCCGCGACCGCGACATCGAGGGAGGTCTCACCCTCCTGCGTCACACCCTTGCCCAGCCCTCCGCCTCCCTGGAGGCCGCCTGCGACACCGTGCTCCAAGCCCTGCTGCCAACAGGCCGGCCCCACGACGACGTCGCCCTGCTGCCGGCCCGCACCCGCGCCCTCGGGGAGCATCAGGTCGCCGCCGCAGTTCTGATGAACTGCGGAGAACCGCAGTTCTGATGAACTCATCGTTTTTCTCCTGCCGCAACCCTTGACGGTGCATTCTGTCAAGCCTGATGATTCCATCACTATGGTGGCCGGCCGCCTACAGGCCTGCCCTTCCGCGCACCCGCCTCCGCTCTCTCACGGCTCCGTCAGGTGGTCTCTTCATGCCCATGCGTACGGCGATTCCCGTCTACCACCCCGACCTGTACTCGGCCTCGGCCATCCGCGATACCTATCCGCACTACGCCGCGCTGCGTGAGCTCGGCCCCGTGGTCTGGCTGAGCAAGCACAAGGTCTACGCGCTGCCGCGCTACGCCGAGTGCAAGCAGGTGCTGTTGGACGACGAGACCTTCGTCTCCTCGGACGGCGTCGCCTTGAACCCCGTCGCCAACCGTGTGGGCCAGGGCACCACCCTGTTCAGTGACGGCGACGACCACGCCCGCCGCCGCTCCCTCCTCGCGCACCGCCTCACTCCCAGGGCGCTGCGCACGATGAAGGACACCGTCGACAAACAGGCCGCCGCCGTGGCCGAGGCCGCCGTCGCCCGGCGGACGGTCGACGCGGTGGAGGTCGCCATGGCCCTGCCGCTGTCCGTCGTCCCCGACCTGGTCGGCTGGCCCCGGCAGGGCCGTGAGCACCTGCTGCGCTGGGCCGGCGCCACCTTCGACGCCATGGGCCCGCTCAACCGCCAGGCGGTGCGCACACTCCCCGCGTCCCTCGGCATGCTGCGCTACGCGCGCGCCGTCGTGCGCGACCGGTCCGTCCTGGACGGCAGCATGGGCCACGACCTGCTGCGTGCCGCCGACGACGGCCGGATCATGCCGGCCGAGTGCGCCACGATGATGATCGACTACCTGGCACCGTCCCTGGACACGACGATCAGCGCCATCTCCAGCGCCCTGCACCTGTTCGCCGCCCACCCCGAGCAGTGGTGCATGCTCAAGGCGGACCCCGACCTCGTCCCGAAAGCGGTCAACGAGGTCGTCCGCTACGAATCCCCGATCCGGGCCTTCTCCCGGGCCGCCGCCCACGACACGGAACTCGCCGGCGTCCCCCTGCCCAAGGGCTCCCGGGTGCTGGTCCTCTACGGCTCCGCCAACCGCGACCCGCTGGAGTGGGACGCCCCGGACACCTTCGACATCCGCCGCGACGCCGCCCGCCAACTCGGCTTCGGGCAGGGCACCCACGGCTGTGCGGGCCAGGGCCTGGCCCGGCTGGAGACCTCCGCGCTACTGAGCGCCCTGGTCGAACGCGTCGACCGCATCGAGGTGGCCGGCCCGCCCGAGTGGGCGCTGAACAACGTCATCCACCGCCTTGAGCGCCTGCCGCTCGAACTGATCCCGGCTTGAACCCGCCGCTCCCCCCTTTTTTGAGGACCGCACGATGAAGATCTCCGTCGACTACGCACGCTGTGAAGGCCACGGTCTCTGTGCCGACCAGGCTCCTGATGCCTTCAGCCTGGACGACGACGCCGAACTCACCTACCACTTCGAGGGCCTTGAGGTCCCCGACGAGCATCAGGCCGCAGCCGGCGCCGCTGTCAACGCCTGCCCCGTCGCCGCCCTGCGAGCCCTGTCGTGAGCGCACCGCGCTCGGTGCTGGTCGTCGGCGAGTCACTCGCCGGCACCACAGCCGCCCGCCACCTGCGCACCCTCGGCCACACCGGGCCGGTCACGGTCATCGGCGCCGAGGAGCACGGCGCCTACTCCCGCCCGCCCCTGTCCAAAGCGGTCCTGAAGGACCCGGCCGCCGACGACACTCTGGGGCTGGCCCTCGACGGGCTCGACGTCGACGTCATCCGCTCGGCCGCCGTCGCGGCCGACACCCGGCGCCGCATCGTGACGACTGCCGACGGCCGGGAGGCCGGCTACGACGCGCTGATCGTCGCCACCGGCGCGGACGCCCGCCGCCTCGCCGCCCCCGGCCAGCGGGGCGAACTCGTCCTGCGCACCCTGGACGACGCGCCTGCTCCGCGACCGACTGGCGCACGGCGGCTCGGCGATCGTGGTCGGCGCCGGTTTCCTCGGCATGGAGGTCGCCAGCGCCTGCGCCGCCCGCGGTATCCCGGTCACCGTCGTGGACGCCGACCGCCCGCTGGAACGCGTCCTCGGCGGCTACCTTTCCGCGGCGATCACCGCCCGCGCCTCGGCGTCTGATATCCGCTTCGTGCAGGCCGCCGGCTTCGCCACGCTGACCGGCGACCCCGTCAACGGCGTGCTGCTGCCCGACGGCACCGAACTCACCGCGGACCTCGTGGTGACCTGCGCGGGAGAGGTGCCCTGCACCGACTGGCTGGCAGGGACGGGCCTCGCCGACCGCCTCGGCGTCGGTGTCGACCATGCCTGTGCCACCGCCGTCCCCGGTGTGTTTGCCGCCGGTGACGTCACCTACCTCCGAAGCGACGGCACCCGGCCCGACCGGCGCACGCCCTTCTGGTCCAACGCCGTCGCCCAGGGCAGAACTGCGGCGGCCTCCGCCCTCGGACTTCCTCCTTCCGGACCGTCGCAGGACGACTACTTCTGGACCGAGGTCGCCGGTCTCGCCGTCAAGATCGTCGGCCGTCTGCCGCTCATCGGCGAACCCGCCATGGTGCAGGGCAGCGTGGCAGACGGACGCGCGCTGCTGAGCTGGAATCATGCCGACGGAACGGCGACGGCGGTCGCCTACGGGCTGCGCAAACCGGTCGCCGCGCTGAGGGGCTTGGCCGCCACGTCTTCGCCGCCGTCGCCGTGACGGCGGGCGATGAGCGCCGTGAGTGAGGGAGCCACGGGGCGGGCAGCACCGGGTGCGCTGCCGCGGCGCGCCGGCCGGCCGACCCGGCCCCTGGGCAGAACCCCGACCTGATCGAGTGACACGCCCGCCTCGGCGCGCCCAACGCCTCGCTCAGAGGCCGGACAGCCCGCAAGTGCCCCCTCCTTCATCCGGAGAGCCGCTGATCATCATGTGCGTCCAAGGCGGCCTGTGCGCTCTGCGGCAGGATGTCGTGCGCGCCGCGCAACTGAGGCGGACGGTGAGCGGCGGAGTAGCGCAGGTGCTGATCGACGGTGACGATCCGGCCGCCGTGTGACGGGTGAAGAACTCCTCGGCCGCGTGGAAGCGTGGCGGGTCAGAACACATGGCCGACATGGTCGTTGATCCGTGTCAGTGGTCCCGGTGCACCGTCAGGAAAGACTCCACTGCTGGCTCGTCGCGCCTGTGCCCGTTTCTTGTTCCACGGCCGCCCGGCTGGTGGTCGAGGCGTTCGCGACACCGATTTCCAGGTCGCTGCCCACTGAGGCGAGCATGTAGGTGCCGGCGGTGTAGCTGCCGACCAGGTCGAGGAACCACTGCTGGTTGGTCCCGCCGTTACACGTCCACTGCTCCAACTGGACCCCGGCGTCGGCCGATTGGTTCGGTACGTCCAGGCACAGGCCGCTCTTGACGCTCTTGAGCGTGTAGATGTTGTCCGCCACCCGGGTGAGGGTCCACTGCTGGTTGGTACCGCCGGTGGACGGCCACTGGATGACCTTGGCGCCGTTTGCCGTGGAGCCGCTCGACACGTCCATCAGCAGGGAGCTGTTGAGGTTTTTCAGGGTGTGGACGCCCTCCGCGGGGATTCCGCTGTCGGCCCTCCAGGTGCCCGCTGAGGTGTCGAGTGACCAGGTGGGGTACTGGCCGAGGTTCACCGTGGTGCCCCTGATGGTCAGGGGCAGCCAGATCAGTTTCGACGCGCCGAGGTCGGAGGTGTTCCAGCGGTCGCCGGCGTAGATGTAGGTGGTTCCGGAGGAGCCCTGGACGGTGATGACGTTCGCCGTCTGGCTGCCGTAGGTGCGGGTGCCGGGTGCGGCCAGGTTCCGGAAGGACGACCAGGGGCCGCCCAGTGACGTGGCGGTGGCGTAGATGTTGTCGTTGAGGCTCCAGCCCGTCAGGTGGGAGCCGAAGACGTAGTAGGTGCCGTCCTTCTTGATCATGGCGGGTGCCTCGACGCTGCCGCTGCTGCCGGCGCTGCCGAGCACCGTCACCGCGCTGTCCACGGACAGGTAGTCGGCGGACAGTCTGTCGATGCGCAGGCCGTTGTTGCGGTCCTCGCTCAGCAGATAGGCGGTGCCGTCGGTGTCCTGGAACAGGCCGAGGTCGCGGCTGAGGTTGCCCAGCGGCCGGAAGCTTCCCCGGTAGGTGTAGGGGCCGCAGGGGGTGCTGCTGGTGGCCACGCCGACCTTGGCTTCGGAGTAGTTCCTGCTGTCGATGTGCATGTACATCACGTATGTGCTGGTCGACTTGTTGTAGATGACCTTGGGCCGCTCCACGACGCGGCTGGGGCCGAGGTCGCCGCTGCTCTGCCGGCTCAGGGCCTGGCCCTGGTAGGTCCAGTCGGCGAGATTGGTGGAGGAGTAGCAGGTGATGTCCTGGAAGGACGTGTCCGACGAGGTCTCGCCGGTCTTGTCCTCGCCGTAGCCGTACCAGGTGTTTCCCACCTTGATGATGCCGAGGCCGTGCAACTGCAGGGTGTTGCCGTTCTGGTCGGTGCGTGCGGCACCCGTGGTGAACGAGACCGTGGCCGCGTGCGCCTCGGTCACCGGAAGCAGCAGTGCCGCAAGGCCTCCCAGGAGGGTCAGGAACGCTGCGGCTCCTCGCCGCCATCGTCCGGCGGGCGGCCGGGGAACTCCCTCGAACATGTGCGTCTCTCTCTGCCGGGGCTCGACGATCTCTTGTTGTCGTGGTGACCAATGAGAGTCGTGGCACTTTCGTGGCGTCAAGGATCGCGTTCGAGTTTGTTTAATCGTGACCGGCTCTGGGGGTGCTGAGTGGGGCTTGTCGTGGCCACAAGTCGCCCGGACTGTCCAGGATTTCGGACAAGTGAGGGGTTCGTGCGAGGGGGTTGACCTTTGGGTCGGGGGAGGCATAGAAACGTCGCGACGGTCAGAATATGTTACTTGCTGGTTGAGTTTGTTGGAAACCAAATCCAAGCGAGGTGGACCGACTGTGAACATGCCAGGGCGTCAGGAACCCTCCCGCCGCAGAGTGCTCAAGGGCGCGGCCGTCACCGCCGCAACGGCCGCGCTGGGCATCGGCAGCACATATCCGGCCGAGGCCGCAGACGCCTCCGTAACCGCGACGTCGCTCGACGGCACCACCAGCATCACCATGTCGCTGACGGGCGGCTCGCTCCAGTGGTCGGCCCGGCGCAACGGTGCGACAGTCGTGGCCAGTTCGGCCATGGGGCTGCGGCTGAGCGACGGAACCACCCTCGGCACCGACGCCGTCCTGACGAATTATCAGCACTGGCACGTCGACACCACCTGGAACCCGTTGTACGGGCGCAACGCGACCGTCTCCGACGCCTACCAGGAGATGCGCTGGAACCTCAGGGACAACCGCACCTCCATCAACTTCGGTGTCCAGATCCGGGCCTACGCGACCGGCGTCGCGTTCCGTTACGTCCTGCTGGACCCGGGCACCGCCACCATCGCCGACGAACTGACGACGTTCGTCTTCCCGGACGGCACACTGGTCTACAGCGCGCGGGACGAGGACGACTACAACCCGGTCGCGCCCGGCTCCATCCCGTCCACCGGAACCTCGTCCACGGACACCGGTCCCCTGACCGATCTCCCCCTCACCGCGACCTACAGTGACGGGCTCATCGCCTGCGTCTGCGAGTCCGCCCGCGCCAACTACCCCCGGACGATGCTCAGTTCGGTCTCCGGGCAGCCCAACACCCTCGCGGCGTACCTGATGCGGCACACGGCCCGCGGCTCCGGACCGGTCCAGACGACCTCTACCGTCACCACACCGTTCGCCACGTCCTGGCGCGCCGTGGTGATCGGCTCCACCCACGCCGAACTGGTCGACAACGCGGAGCTGGTGCTCAACCTTGCCCCGCCCGCAGCCCTCGCCGACACGTCGTGGATCAAGCCGGGCAAGGTCTTCCGGTGCAATCTGACCACCGCGGACGGGCTGGCGGGCGTCGACTTCGCCGTCGCCCGCGGCCTGCAGTACATCGAGTACGACTCGGGGTGGTACGGCCCGGAGCACACTTCGACGGACGCCACGCAGCCGATCTCCGCCATCGACATGCCCAAGGTCATCTCCTACGCCGCCGGCAAGGGAATCGGCGTCTTCCTCTATGTCAACCCCATGGCCATAAGCAACTCGGACAGCCTGTTCGCCCTGTACCGGAGCTGGGGCGTGGCGGGCATCAAGCTGGGCTTCATCAACGACGGCACCCAGGCGATGACGAACCAGATCATCGCCTGGGCCAGGACGGCGGCGACGCACAAACTGCTGATCGACATGCACGACGACGTGCGGCCGTTCGGCTACGAGCGGACCTACCCCAACTGGATCAGCATGGAGGGCGTGCGGGGCAACGAGCACTTCCCGACCGCCACCCACAACGTCACCCTGCCCTTCGCGCGCAACATCGGCGGGCCGATGGACTACACCATCTGCTACGGCCAGTCCCGCGACCGGACGACCAACGCCCACCAGATGGCGATGGCCGCCGTGTACTACCAGCCGCTGGACTTCCTGTACTGGTACAGCGCCCCCTCGCAGTACTCCACCCCCTCCAAGTGGCCCGGGCTGCCCTGGTTCGACGCCATCCCCACCGTCTGGGACCAGAGCCGGACCCTCGCCGGTTCGATCGGCGAGTACATCGCCGTCGCCCGGCGCAGCGGCACCACCTGGTACCTGGGGGCGATGACCAACGAGACCGCACGAACCCTCTCGATCCCGCTGTCCTTCCTCGGCAGCGGCACCTACACCGCGACCATCTACGCCGACGGAACGCCGGGCAGTAGCCCGTACCAGACCCCCGTCGCAGTGAGCACACAGACCGTGACCTCGTCGACCACGCTGAGCGTCGAGATGGCCTCCGCGGGCGGCCAGGCAGTCGTCCTGAGCCATGGATGAGCGGCCGTAACCAGGGATTTCGCCGAATCGGGGCTGGTCCGCAAGGGGTGCCCGCCCCCTTCACTTGCTGACCTGCCCGTACGGCCCACGAACGCGTGGATCGGGTCGTGCCACGCGCGCAACCGCCGGCGAAGCTCGGCGAGCGGGGTTGGATCGTCATGCCACGGTGCGGGCCCAGCCGGTGCTCGCCGACCGGCCCGCGTCACGGATATGAGGGTGCCGTCGTCGAGTGCAGGGGAGTCGCCCTGCAAAACCCGGGCAGCGAAGGGGCCGGGGCTCGGCCTGATCCGGGAGTTCCGCGAGGACGGTCAGCGCCTCTGCGGGCAGGGTTCGGGTCGGATCCGGTGAGCCACCGACCAGGGCGATGGCTCGGCATGCCCTCGTTCTCCGAGTCCCTGGTGATCCTCCACGACACCGCCGCCCCAAAGTCCTCGGCGTATCGCGCGCCTTGTGCCGGCGGGGCCGGCAGCTTTCCCGGCCGGTGGCCGTCACCCTGCGCAGAGCGGCCCTGCGGCTGAGGCGTTCCCCCGCCGCGATGCGCATGATCCTGCGGCACCACGGCTGGGTGCTACCACGTCTGGCCCGTCGGAGTGCCGGTGCCGACCGGGCGGGGTAGCCGGTCGGCACCGTCGGCGCCTGACGCACAGACATGCCATGTTTATGTGGGGAGCAACCGGAAGTTGCTGGACATCAGGGAACAAAAGCTCAGCCGTAAGGCGCTTTTCATCCCTGCACGCCCGTTGACACAGGCATGGCGAATGCCGCACCTTCATGCGTGACATCAGGCACACGCAGCTCTGGGATCTCCGCGAGGACCGGGAGCCGATAGGGGCACGCGGCGGTGCTGCCGTACGGGAACGGAGTGAGGTCATGCCGCCGGGAAGCTGCTCCACCACGAGCCCCCTGGAGTCCGCAGACTCTGTCGCCCTTCGCAGCGGGTGACGCGCTCCATCCCCGCGGCGCTCGCCGCGGCCATCCGCGACCCCAAGCCGTGGCCGCGCGTCAGCCGCCCGCCGACGGCGTCCGGTCCGGGGTGCGTCGCGTACGTCGCACTCACCACCACCGGAAGCATGCCCGGCTGGTCACCGGCCCTGCTCTCCCACCACAGTTCTGACGGAGGTACCACCATGTTCAACAGACGCCAGTTCCTGGCAAGCGCCACGGGTGTCGCGGCGGCGGCGGTCGCAGGCAACGTCCTCGCCGCCGGCACCGCCCGGGCCGCGACCACGTACACCCCCACGTGGGCCTCGGTCAACCAGCACACCGCGGCTCCCGAGTGGTTCAAGGACGCCAAGTTCGGCATCTACTACCACTGGGGCGTCTTCAGCGTTCCGGCCTATGGGAACGAGTGGTATGGGCGCCGCATGTACATCAGCGGCGACCCGTGCAACCAGCACCACATCGCCACGTACGGCGATCCGTCGGCGTGGCCGTACCACAACTTCATCAACGGCGCGAACGACCTGAACGGCAACTTCAACAAGTTCGCCCCGAAGTTGAAGTCCGCGGGCGGGAACTTCGACCCGAATGAGTGGGCGCAGCTCTTCGTCGACGCCGGCGCCCGGTTCGCCGGCCCGGTCGCCGAGCACCACGACGGGTTCTCCATGTGGAACAGCTCGGTCAACGAGTGGAACTCGGCCGCCAAGGGCCCCCAGCTCAACCTGCTCCAGCTGTTCACCGACGCCATCCGCGCCAAGGGTCTGAAGCTCCTGGTGGCCATGCACCACGCGTTCAACTTCAACGGCTTCTACGACCACGTGCCCGCGCAGTCCGACCCGAGCCTCCAGAAGCTGTACGGGCAGTTGGGCGCCACGGCCGAGAACCAGCTGTGGTACGACAAGCTCAAGGAGGTCATCGACCTCGCCCAGCCGGACATCCTCTGGCAGGACTTCGACCTGAACAAGATCAACCAGACGCAGCAGCTGAACTTCCTGTCGTACTACTACAACCAGGCGAACACCTGGGGCCGCGAAGTCGTCGCCACCTACAAGGACGGCTTCAACGGCCACGGCGAGGTCTTCGACTACGAGCGCGGCGGCCCCGGGGACATCACCGCCCCCTACTGGCTCACCGACGACAGCATCTCCAGCTCCAGCTGGTGCTACACGCAGGGCATCGGCTACTACAGCACCCAGCAGATGCTGCACTCACTGATCGACCGGGTCAGCAAGAACGGCAACATGCTGCTCAACATCGCCCCGATGGCGGACGGCACGATCCCCCAGGCCCAGAAGGACATCCTCCTCGGCATCGGCGACTACCTGAAGCGCTTCGGCGAGTCGGTCTACTCGACCAGGGCCTGGACCACGTACGGCGAAGGTCCCACGCACATGGGCGGCGGCGCCTTCACCGCCCCGCAGGTCGGCACCGCGCAGGACATCCGCTTCACCCGGAACAAGAACAACACCGTCCTGTACGCCACGGTCCTCGGCTGGCCGGGCAGCACGCTGACGATATCGACGCTCAACTCGGCCCGGATCAACGTCAGTTCCCTGACCTCGGCGCAGCTGCTGAACTCCACCGCCGGCACGTACACGAACCTGCCCACGCCGACGCAGGACTCGGCCGGGCTGCATGTGACCCTGCCGTCGTCGTCGGCGCCGTTCTCCGCCCTCGCCTACGTCGTGAAGCTGACCTTCTCCGGCCAGATCCCGACCCTTCAGCCCTTGTCCGGGGCTGTGGTCTACCCGGACGTCAACTACGCCGGCAGCTCCTCCGTGCTCCAGGTCGGTTCCTACACCGCCGACCAGCTGTCGCTCGCCGGGCTGGCCGGCCGCACCCTGTCCTCGCTGAAGCCGGCCCCCGGCTACCAGATCATCGGCTACTCCGGTGACAACTTCACCGGCACCGCCTGGACCTTCACCGCCGACAACGCCGACCTGCGCGTCACCGGCAACAACGACGCCGTCGTGTCGATGAAGGTGCAGCTCAACCCCTCGGCGTGGTTCAGGATCACCAACGTCACCGACGGGCTGGTGCTGGACAGCGGCGGGAACGTCCCCAGCGGCTCCAACCTCAAGCAGTGGACCTGGAACGGCAGCACCAACCTCCAGTGGCAGGCCGTCGAACTCGGCAACGGCTACTACAAGCTGGTCAACCGTGCCAACGGCATGGTCGCCGACGGCGGCGGCGCCACCGCGAACGGCTCCCCCGCCCTGGAAGCGACCTGGACCGGTGGCGACAGCCAGCAGTGGGAGCTCAGGTACCAGGGCGGCAACAGGTACTGGATCCGCAACCGCGCCACCGGCCTCGTCCTCGACGGCGGCGGCAACGTGCCCTCGGGCTCCGTGACCAAGCAGTGGTCCGGGAACAGCAGCACCAACGTGCAGTGGACCTTCACCAAGGTCTGAGCTGGCGGGAGGTGCGGGGGCCGGGGCTGCCGCTCCGGCCGCCACATCGGGCAGGGTGACCTCCTGGGTGTTCCGTGCCGCGGGGATGAGCCGGCCGTTGCGAGCCCAGCAGCAGAGCTGCACGGTGAGGCTGCCGACAGGGCGCGCCGCGGTCCGAGGTGTCGTGCGATGTCGCGTGTGTGCATGGCCTGTTGGAGCCCCAGGCCGGGACCTGGCAGACCTGGCCCCGGCGACCGTAGGGGACTCGGCCGGGATCGTGCGCACGGGGGAGGGCCGGTGGATGCACCGCGATCTCGCAGGCCGAACAACGGCATTGAGGCTAGCCAGTGACGCGGTGGAAGGTCCACCGCTGGTTGGAGCCGCCGGTGTCGTGGTACTGGATCAGTGCGGCGCCGTCGGCCGTACTGCCTCCGCTGACGTCGAGCACCTTGCCGCTGTTGCGGTTGACCACCAGGAACTCGCCGCCGGCCTGCGGGCGCAGCTGCCACTGCTGGCTCGTCCGGCCGTCGGCGGTCGTCTGCACGACCCGCGCGCCGTCCGCCGTCGAGGAACCGGCCACGTCGAGGACCTTGCCGCTGTTGACACACGTGATGGTGTGGTAGCCGTCCGCTGTGGACTGGAAGGCCCACTGCTGGTTCGGTACGCCGTTGTCGGTCCACTGGAGCACGGCGGCACCGTCCGCCTTGGAGGCGCCGGAGACGTCGGCGACCTTGCCGCTGCGCACGCTGACGCACTTGTAGGCCCTGGCGGGTGCGATGGTGTACTGCACCGAGTCCACGTCGACGTAGCCGGTGCCGTTGGGGTTGTAGGTGTAGAGCCCGACACGGTCGCCGCGGTAACCGCCCCAGGTCAGCTGGTAGGTGCCACCGAACGAGGTGAACGAGCTCCCGTCGAGGCTGTACGAGAACCGGCTGACCCCGTTGACGTCCCA
The DNA here is from genome assembly GCF_021261325.1 of Streptomyces guryensis. Classification (GTDB taxonomy): domain Bacteria; phylum Actinomycetota; class Actinomycetes; order Streptomycetales; family Streptomycetaceae; genus Streptomyces; species Streptomyces guryensis. Next base: position 22,754 of record NZ_JAJSBI010000053.1, read on the forward strand.
CGAGGTACGCAGCCACACGGCGTTCTGGGTGATCACCGGACCGTAGGTCAGGCTGCCGCCGACGTTGTGCGCGATCGTCGTGGTGGTCCCCGAACGCCGCACACCCAACCCGGCGTAGGTTGCCGCGTAGTGGCACAGCCCGGCGTGCTGGCCGTCGGCGAGGCCGGCCAGTTCGAGGCGGACGGTCACCGTCGCGCCGCCCGCCGTGCGCAGCGTGCGTTGGGTGAGGGTGTTGCCCACCTTGGTCAGGTTGTCGGCCACGAGCGGTGCGAACGCCTTCAGCCGCAGGTGGCCGGGGCGTTCGGTCAGCGACCAGTGGTCCGCGCGCGGCTGGTAGTACCACTCCCACTGCGGCTTGAGGCGGGCGTCGGTGAACAGGTCACTGGCCACCACGGAGGGCAGCGCGTCGACCGGCGCACCGGGTGTGCCGCCGGCGGGCACCTGGCCCGTCCACACCATGTTGCCTATGCCGTCTGCGCCCACCTGGCCCAGGATCGGCCAGCCGTCCACCCAGGTCACCGGCAGCAGGGACAGTGGTCGCCCTTCCCAGTCGCCGTGGCCGTGATGGGTCACGAAGTACCAGGCGCCGTCCGGAGCCTGCACCAGCCCGCCCTGGTTGGGCTCGCGGTCCACCGAGGAGTTGACGTGCTCCAGCTGCCGGGTCTCGAAGGGGCCGTAGAGGCTGGAGCCGCGGTTCATCATGAGCACCCGGCCCTCGGACTTCACCTCGCTGTACAGGTGGTAGTAGACGCCGTTGATCTTGTACAGCTTGTTGGCCTCGCTGCCCGGTGACTGGTGGATGACGGTGGACGGGCCGACCAGCGACTTCCCGTCCGCGGACAGCTTGAACAGGTGGATCTTGTAGCCGTCCGAGTAGTGCGTGGTGACCAGATAGCCCTGGCCGTCGTCGTCCCAGAACGGGCACGGGTCGTCCCAGCCGGAGGTCCGCCACACCGCCGTCAACGGCTCCCAGGGCCCCGTCGGTGACGGCGCCGACGTCATGAAGAAGCCTTCGTCGGGGGTGTTGAAGTACACCCAGTACCGTCCCCCGTGGTAGCGGATGGCCCCGGCCCACACGCCGCGGCCGTAGCGGTTCATCCGGTCCCAGTTCAGCAGCGGTCCGATGCTGGTGAGATCGTCGACGGCGCCGCCCAGTGTCCGCCAGTTGACCAGGTCCTTCGAGTGCAGGACGGCCACGCCGGGCGAGTACCCGAACGTGCTGGTGATGCCGTAGTAGTCGGCGCCGACCCGGATGCAGTCCCAGTCGCTGAAGTCGCCCGGGAGGACGGGGTTGACGTAGGTGCCGTCGCCCTGGTCGCCCCACGTCCCGGCCTCGGGCACGGCTGCCGCGGCCGGGCTGGGGGGCAGCAGGCCCGGCAGCAGGAGGGCCCCGGTGCCGACCGCGGCGAGCCGGCCGAGCTGTCGTCTGGTGATGTCCACGATGTCCGTCCTTGGTCAGGCGCCATCACTTGGATGGGCGGTGTTCCGACGCGAGTACCTGGTACTCGGTGGTGGAGGCTCGCCGGGGACGCTGCCGGCTCGCGCTTCGCCGGCTCCGTCCCCCAGGTCCTCAGTCCACGTTCACTGCCTGCCACAGCTGGCTGTCGGCGTTCGTGTCCGTCGTCTGCACGAGCTGAGCGCCCGCTGCCGTCGACGAGCCGGACACCGCGAGCAGCTTGCCGCTCTTCACGTTCTTGATCTTGTAGTAGCCGTTTCCGGCGGCGATCAGGGTCCAGTGCTGGCTCGCACCGTTGTCGTCGGGCTGCTGGATGACGGTCGCGCCGTCCGCGGTGGACCCGTCGGTGACATCCAGCAGCTGACCGCTGTTCTCGTTGACGATCTCGTAGCTGCCGCCACCGACCGCGACCCACAGCCAGCGCTGGTTCTGCGCCCCGGTGTCGTTCCACTGGAGGACGTTCGCCCCGGCGGCAGTCGATGCGCCCGAGACGTCGATCGCCTTGTTGCTGTTCTTGTTGAGGATCTTGTAGAGCACGCTCGTGGCGGGGAAGGGGATGGAGGCGAACGCGTCCAGCGCGCAGACGGTGCTGGAGGCGGCCGCGTTCTTCGTACCGGTGCACACGACCTTGATCGTGTGGGGGCCAGCGGCGAGATCCGCCTTCTCGAACAGCGGCGCCTGCTTCGTCACCGTCGAGGCATAGGCGTCGATGCCCGACTGCGCCAGGGTGCCGTCGACGTAGACGTCGACCTTGCCCATGTTCGGCTGCTTCATGCTGAGATACCGCACGCCCGAGCCGGTGAACGCGTACTGGACGGAGTCGCCCGCCCTGTTCGTGTACTTCTCGGATCCGTCGAAGTCGCGGGAGTCGTTCCAGTTCGACCAGCCGGAGGAGTAGGTGAGACCGGAGTCCTTGTCGTCGACGAAGGCATATCGCTGCCGTACGAGCGACTTCGACGCGGGGGACGCGTTCCCCTGGGCGTCCACGATGTAGAGGCGGTAGTCGCCGGGCTTCGGCGGGACGGCGATGGTCGTCGCGGTTCCGGCCGCCTTCGTCATGGTGGGGCCGACGGCGAACGTCGTCGTACCGGAGGGAGCCAGCCAGAGAGTCCTGGTCGCGTCACCGAGAGCGCGGACCGGGATGGACGACACGCCCTTGCCGTTGAACGTGCTCGCGGGCAGGACGTGGTCCTGCAGGCCCATGTTGCTGCGGGGGACGATGTCCTTGTAGGCGTTCTCCAGGCCGGAGTTCACGGCGATGTCGTACGCCTGCGACGGCCACACGTTGTCCGGATACGCGTGCACGTCCTGGATGGTGCTGTTCGGGACGTTCTTGTTGGACATCTTGTTGACGGTGCCGTAGGTGTTGGTGATGCTCAGGTCGTGCTGTCGGCCCCAGGTGCCGGAGTTGATGGTGTAGGCCAGGCCCGGGTCGACGTCGAGCACGTTGTCGTGCTCGTTGAGGTAGGCGGAGCCTTCATCGGGGTGCATGCCGTACTTGTGGCCGGCCGGGACGCCCTGGATGTAGTTGTCGCTGATCTCGGTTCCCGGCTGGCTGCCCAGCGTGTAGATGGGAGCGGAGTCGCCGAGCACCTGCATCGTGTCGACGATCTGGTTGTGGCTGATGGTGTTGTTCCGCGCCGTGGTGGTCGGTACGCCGGGGCGGACGGAGTTCGCCGATCCGTCGAAGTTCCACCATCCCCAGCCGAGTGTGATGCCCGCCCACGGGGACTTCTCGATCCGGTTGTGCTGCACGGACAGGGAATCGGCGAAGTACGCCGACACGGGGCTGGACCCCTCGAACAGCACCGCGCTGTCGTAGAGGTAGTTGTCCGTGATCGAGATGTTCTTGCAGACCCCCTCGACGTTCACCGGGTACTTCTCGTGGTTGGTCGAGGTGTAGTCCCCGATGTACACGTGCTGGGGGTGTCCCACGGTGATGGCGGATCCGGCGATGTCGTTGACGTAGTTGCCGGTCAACTGCGTGTCCGTCACGTCGTTGACCATGTTGATCCCGTCGGCGCCGGTGTGCTGCACCGTGTTGCGCGAAAGGACGATCCCGTCGGCGTTCTCGATCTGGATGATCCCCGGCGGCAGGTCGACGTTGCGGTAGGTGTACGCGTGGAAGTTCTTCCTCGCGTACACGGTCGAGCTCGCGCTGCCCTGCTGGCCCTGCCGGAAGACGGAGCCCGCGACACTGACCAGGTTCCAGTCGGAGTGCTCGACCGTGAGCCCGGAGAACGTGATGTTCCGGGCGTGGTCGGCCGTGGACGTGCCGGCGATCCTGATGAGGGTGGACACGTTGTTCGGTGCGAAGACCTGCGCCGACGTCATGTCCTCGGAGCCGGACTTGTAGTAGTACAGCGTGTGCTTCGTCTTGTCGAAGTAGAACTCGCCGGGCTGGTCAAGGAATTCGTACGCGTTCATGAAGGTGTGACTGCCGCCGCCGGCGTTGAACCTGCCGTTCGGCGGTCCCTGGGCGATCGCCGCACCCGGCTGCTGGAACAGGGCCACGCGATTGGCGCCGTCCGAGCTCGTGGTGATCTGGCGGACGCCCACGATGGCCGTGGTCCAGGTCGTCGCCGTCTTGATCTCGACGTCGTCCTGGTTGGAGGCGACGGCGGGCAGATCGGAGAGGCTGTACTTGGCTCCGTCGCACTGCGAACCCGACTCCCAGGCCCAGGGTGCCTGGCCGGCCGTCACGGTGTACGTCCCGTAGCATCCGGCCGAGTTGATCGTCTTCGAGGCCATCTGGGCGCGCTTGCCGTTGACGTAGAGTGCGCGGAGCTTGTCGTCGCGGTTCAGCGGGGCCTTCCAGATGTTCCCGCTGTGCTGTGTCCAGCCGGTGACCTGAACGCCTCCGTTCAGCACCGGCTTCTCGTTCTGGTAGGCGGCGTACACGACATGGTGGCCGTTCGTTCCGGAGTCGGCCGACGTGAAGTTGATGGTGCTGCTCACCGGGTAGTTGCCGCCGCGGAGATAGACGTTGATGTCTCCGCTCATGTTGCTGTTGACCGTGCGCACGACGTCCCGTGCGTGCTGCAGGGTCTTGAACGGCGCGGTGATCGTCCCGGGGCCCGCGTCGCTGCCGTCGGGGGCGACGTAGTAGGTCGCCTGGGACGCGGCCGAGGCCGGGGTCGGCGTCGTGAGGGATGTCAGCAGCACCGCGGAGAGGGCCGCCGAAAACACTGCTGACAACGTGCGGGTGGTGGAGGTGAGGGGCTTCATCGTCTCCCCCTCCTGCTGTGTCGGACGGTCGGGAAAGCGATCATGAGGCGGCTCCGGGGTGTTGTCAGTGGGGTTGACGCGGATCTCGATCGCCCAGGGCGACTTCGGGCACGTACGGCATGCTTGTGGTCTGGGCCATGCGCTTCATGCGGTTTCTCCCTCCGTGCCCGGTGAAGGCGGGTCGGCCGGGGCGACGAACGGGTGCGGTAGCCGGATGTGTTGGCGCGCCGCTGGAGGCGCAGGGTGAGCTTGAGGCGGGCCGACGGGCCGTCAGGAAGGTGCTCCCGCAGAGGCGTCGGCTCGTGCAACCCGTGCCGGTTCCTTGCCGGGTCCACCCGGTGCCAGGCGGCGGACGCACGACGAAAAGGACGGCCGGAGTGATTCCGGTGACCGCTGGAGTCCTGCCACGCTCAGCCGCCGCGACACCGGCGTGATACAGCACAGCGGCGGCGTCGGCGCCGTGGGCGGAAGCCGCGGGCCGTGCACGATGTCAGCGCCAAGGTGCTCCGGCCCGCGGTCTCCAGGTGGTCAGTTCCAGGGGGAGGCGGTGAGCCAGCTGGTGTCCTGGGCCCACGACTTCGTGTTGTCCCAGGTGTTGGAGCCGCCGTTGCCGGCGATGTAGGCCGTGAAGTTGTAGTGGCGGATGTACTTCGTCGGGAAGTTGACGGACTGGAAGGAGTGGCCGGTCCCGCTGTTGCCCGTGGTGGGGCAGAAGGTGGCGTCCTGGGCGAAGGAGCTGCCGCCGTTGTCGGTGTTCAGGTAGAGCTCGTAGTTGGAGTGGCGCAGGTACTGGCCGGGGTTGTTGGCGGACTCGAAGGACAGGCAGGAGCTGTTGGCGAGGCCGGCGCGGACGATCCAGGTGGCGTCGGCCTTGTCGGTGGCCGGACTGGAGGAGGTGATGTTGGAGATGACGACCTTGGTGTCGGCGTCGTCGTGGCGGAGGTAGTCGTTGGTGCAGCAGGGGGCGGTGGTGGCCTGCAGGGAGATCCGGGAGCCGGGGGTCAGCGAGCCGGTGCTGGTCGAGCCGCTGTTGTAGCCGGCGGCGGTGATGTTGGCCTGTACGGCGTTCTCGGTGGCGTCCGAGGGGTAGCCCGAGGTCATGACCCCTTCGTAGAAGGTGCCTTGGCCGGTGTTGCTGTTGTCACCGCCGATGCCGAGGATGATCGCGCCTTGCTTCTTCATCGGGTTGTAGCCGCCGACGGTGGGGCGTATGCCGCTGTAGTAGGTGGACAGACTGCCCGACTGGGCGTCGCCGCCGCGGATGGCCCACTGGTTCGGGCCGCCCTTGACGATGGCGGTCTGGAACCGGTTGGTGACGGTGGGGTCGCCGGCATTCAAACCGCGGTTGACCCCGGAGAACAGACCGTTCTCCAGGTCGGCCATGACCCAGGGACCGTTGCCGCTACCGTGGCCCCAGCCGGTGCTGTTGCCGAAGTAGATGGCCTCCATGGTGCCGTTGCCGTCGTCGTTGCCGGTCGTCTCGGCGTTGCCGTAGTCGAAGCAGCAGCCGCCGTTGAAGTGCGTGCCGTCGAAGATCGCGTACTCGCCCTCGGGCTGGTCGCCGGTGGCGATGCCGTTGGTGTGGTCGTTGCGGTAGCCGGTGCCGGGGGCGACGTAGACGCCGTACGCCTTGTGGCCGCCGACGGTGACCGGCGCCTCGAAGGCGTTGGCCAGGTTGTCGTTCCCACCTGCCGCAGGCCCGGGCCAGTGGCCCTTGAGCGCCTGGGTGAGGTTGTTGCCCTTGCCGGACTGGTCGTAGATGTCGGTGATGACGCAGCTGGTGTTTGCGCAGAAGGAGTCCTGCGCGGCGGCGTTGGCGAAGCCGCCGGCGCTCAGCAGGCCGATGTCCTTCGTCGCGTTGTCGGAGGCACGCTTTACCTGGTACAGCGGGCCGTTGTACGACGCGTAC
>NZ_JAJSBI010000054.1 GCF_021261325.1 Streptomyces guryensis
CGGCTGGGCGGGGGGCTGGGGGTAGCCGTAACCGGCCGCGGCCTGCGGGTCCGGCTGTGGCACTCCCAGGCCCGGCTGCGGCTGGGCGGGGGGCTGGCCGGGAGCCTGCGGGTAGCCGTATCCGGCCGCCGCCTGCGGGTCCGGCTGGCCGGGCTGCTGCGGCGCTCCCTGGCCGTGCGCGGGCGCGAAGCCCTGCGGCAGCGGGGGAAGTCCGGGGGCTGCCTGGGGCGGGGTCGGGGTCTGCCCGGTGGACTGCGGTTGCGGCAGTGGCTGAGCGACGGGCGGGGGCGCGGGCGCGGCGGGCGCCGCCTGTGCCTCCGGCTCTGCTTCAGCTGTCGCCGGGGCGGCTCCGGTGCCGGCCTGTGCAGAGTCGTTGTCCTCGGCACCGGCGGAGTCACCCGCCTCCGGCTCGTCGCCGTGCGCCTCCTCCGGCTCCGCGTCGTCGCCACCGCCGAACAGCAGCGCCGCCTCGGCGTCGGCGGCCGCATGGTTGAGCTCGACCTCCGGCTGCTGGGGCGACGGCGGTACGGGGGCGGGCTGTTCGGGGGCGGCGGCCGGGACGCCCGCCGCCGGGGTGGCGGACGGGGAGGGGCCGCCCTGGGTGTCCTCGTCGACCGGCTGCAGCACGGGGAATCCGGGCGCGGCGGCCGACGGCTGGGCAGGGGTGGGCTGTTGGGGCGCGGCGGGCGGTGGCGTGGGCGTCGGCTGCTGGGGCGCAGCGGGCATGTGCTGCTGCGGCGCTCCGGAACCGCCCGACGTGTCCTGGCCCGTCTGCGGCGGCGCACCGGCTCCCGCCTGCTGGGGGTAGCCGTATCCGCCGGGCTGGGCCGCGGGGGCGGTGCCCGGCGCGGACTGCTGCGGCGGGAAACCGTAGCCACCCGTGCCCTGAGCCGGAGCGGGCTGCGACGGCTGAGCGGGCTGCTGCGGTGCGGCCTGGGCGGGCGGTTGTGCCGGTGCGGGAGCGGGCGGTGCGGGGCGCTGTGGTGCGACGCCCGGGGGCCCGGTGGGCGCTCCGATGGGCGGTCCGCTCGGCGGTGGTGGCGATGGCTGCCCGTCGTCCTGCCGGCCGTCGGCCGTGGAGCCACCCTGCGTGCTTTGGGCGTACCAGGCGGGAGGCGTGTAGACGATTTCGAACTCGCCGGTGAGATCCACCTCGTGATCGTCCCCGTCCGAGGAAGGGCTCCCGCCGTTGTACTCGGACCGATCCCTGTTCACTGCTTGCCTCCTGGTCAGCCACTGCTGCTGAGCTGGTCGTCGTCGCGGCCGGGCGGACCGAGTGGCGAGTCCCACGCGACTGCGATCGTCACCGCACCACCAGAAGCCTAATCACTCGCATGGCGGGACGGAAAAGCCCCCATGCGCTCCGTACGCGCGGCCCGAGGACGACGACGCGTCAGTCCATCCGTCGGGCCACGCCGAGCAGGCCCGTCTCCGCATCGGTGGGTTCGGTCATCACGAACTTGTGGTGCTTGCGGGTGCACCACAGGGCGGCACCCTCGTGCAGCGCCGGCAGGTGCTGCAGATGCTCGTTCGGGACGCCCAGGGTGTCGCGTACGACGTCGATCTCCTGCGGCGAGATGCGCTGGATGCCGACCAGCTGGGCCTGCGCCAGCCAGCGCGGCGCGTGCTCGCTGACGTACGGCAGCACCGTCACCACGGCCTGCCACGGCACGGATGTCACCCGCCCGCGCGGCGGGCGCACACCACAGTCCCGGATCAGCACCACCGGACTCGACACGGACGGCCCCTGAGCGGGCACCCGTCCCACCGGATAGACCGTCACACACTGCTGGCCGCCGCCCGCCGCCTGGGCCAACTGCTGCCAGACCTGCGGACGTCCGGTCTCGACGCCCACGCGCGCACCCGTCGCGGCGGCGCGCAGCGCCAGCACCTGGGCCAGCCACAGGCCACCCACGAGGACGACGTCGAAGGCGGTCGGCCGGGACAGGCCCAGCACGGCCGGCTGGGAGTCCGGGTCGGTGCCGATGAGTACGCCGTCGTCACCGATCGGCATGTTGATCGCCGCGAGTTCGTCGGCGGTGACGACATGGCGGTTGCGGCGCGGCCCGCGCAGCCCGAACCCCGGGCTGACGATGCGCCGTTGCTGCTGCGGTGCCTCCGGCTGCCGGATGATCGGGATCATGCCGGTGTCCGTGGGCGAGGCCACGTGCGCCGGCGTCGTACGGCCGGGGGTCTGACCCTGCTGTCCCGGAGGCATGGTCTGCGGGGGGTAGGACATCAGTAGGTACCTCCGAGCGGCAGAGTGGCGAGAGCTCCGGGGACCTGCTCCCGGTCGAGACGGACCAGACCCGCCTTGGCGGCACTGGCGGCCCGCTCCAACTCCCGTCCCACCTGGCCGAGTTCACTGTCGCCGCGGGCCGTGACCCGGATGTGCCCGGTGAGCGAGACACCGCGGTTGCCGGCCTTGCTCAGGGTCATGCTGAACGTCGTGGCGAGCACCGGCAGCGAGGTCAGCCGTGTGACCAGCTCGGGCAGCGCCACACCGCCGTTGCCCAACTGCGGCCAGCGGGAGACCCAGTACGTCGTGTGGTACCGGTCGTCGACCCGCCAGGACTTGACCGCCTCGACGGTACGGCGCTGGGGCGCCCGTCCTTCCTGGCCGTGCTGCGCGTTGGCGCGCGGGTTCAGGCAGCTGGACGTCGCGAGCGCCTGCATCAGCTCGTTCTCATCCAGGATCGTCGCCTTGAATCCGGCGCCGGCCAGCCGGCTGGAGAGCTGGTCCGCCACCCGCAGCAGCGCCTTCTGCGCCCCGGGAACACCGTCTCCGCGCGCCTGCACCGCCTCCGGGCACAGCTCGGGGTCGAGCTTGAGGGCGACCCAGGTGAGCCGGAGCGCGGGCGAACCGGACTGCGCCTGAAGGGGTCCGTACGACCGCGCGGCGAGCGACTGCGCGGGCAGATGCGGCGCGGGCGCCGGCTGGGTGTGCTGCACGACCTGCGCGGAGGCGAGCCGGATGCCGTCGACCTCCAGGGCGTCCTGGACCAGCCGCAGCGGCAGCTGCCGGTGGGCCGCCGCGGGGCGCAGCGGCTCGTCCGCCGGCTGCACGAAGAGGACCGCGGTCAGGAAGGTCCCGTCGCCGATCATGCCGATCGAGCGGTTGTCACGGGAGACGAAGCCGTACGTCCGCAGGGCCGGGTCGCACTCCACGACCGGCACCAGCATCGCGTCCGTCCCCGGCGGTACGGGCAGCTTGGCGTCGCGTCGGCGCTGCCGCATCGCGCGCGTCGTCTCGTACCACTCGGGCAGTGGACGGCGGCCCCGGCGCAGCACCGCCAGGAGAAGCAGCAGCACCGCCACGGCACCGGCCGGTGCCAGCAGCCAGGAGGTGTCGGCGGCCCATGCGGCCAGCATGACCGCGGCCGCGAGTTCCACCAGGATGAGCTGTTGCAGCCGTACCGGACCCAGCCCGCCGGGGCGGGGAAGCGTGCGCGGCGACGCGGCGGCGGGGGAGGCCGATGCACGACGTCCGTCGCCCGGCCCTCCCTGTTGCTGCTGTGCGCGGCGTCCGCGCCGAGTGCTCGTAGCGCTGGTCATCCCCCGGGACATCCCTTTCGAGAACTATGTGGCCGCTCACCGTGCCATCACTGAGCCACGACTGGGCCATGACTGGGCCCACAACATCCATGTGGGCGGCTCACGGTACCCGCTGCGAAACGCGAGGCGACACACGGGACACCGAAACCCCAGGTGGCCAGCCTTTCACGGACCGGCCCCGCATGGTGAAGCGCTGTGGTGAAGCTCTGTGAAGATGCGGGGTCGGCCCAACACCTGGTGAACCGGCGTCCGGTGGCGCAGGGCATAGTAGGTGCCTGCGCGACCGAAGTGCCTTTTAGGCACGATCAATTCGGGCGAATTCGGGTGATTCGAGCGCGATCGAGTGTCACGGTCATGATCGAGCGTCACGGCCGCGGTCGGGCATCACGAGCACGGTCACGCATGTACACACAGGCAGTACAAACGGGCACTACAAAACGGGAGAAACGGGGACCATGGCTAAGCGTCAGGACGAGCTCGCCGCCTACAACTTCGCTCGCAAGCGCACCGTCGCGGCGTTCCTGGCACCGTCGCCGGGCGGCTCGGAGGAGGGCGCACCGAAGCCCATGCGCACGGTGACGCCCAGCCTGGCGCTCGGCGTCGTCCTGGTGATCGGCTTCATCGCCTACGGCGTGATCAAGCCGACGGCGCCGGCGGGCTGGGACACGGCCGGCGAGTACATCATCGTCGACAGCGACTCCACGACCCGTTACGTCGTCCTCCCCGACAAGGCGGCGAAGGGCGGGAAGGTCCTTCACCCGGTCCTCAACTACGCGTCCGCCAAGCTCCTCCTCGACAAGGGCAAGGGCAGCGTCCTCGAGGTCTCCGGCAGTGAGATCGACAAGAGCGGCATCGCGCACGGCGCGACGATCGGGATCCCGTACGCTCCCGACCGGCTGCCCTCCGCGAGCGACGCGCAGAAGGCGAAGACGTGGGCGGTGTGCGAGCGCCCGGCATCGGGGGGCGGCTCGGACAACTCCATCGACCGGGCCGTCTTCGTCCTCGATGCGGGCGATGCCAAGACGCTCGACGACTCGGGCAAGGTCGACTCCGGTGAGGCCCTGTACGTCAAGGACAGCAAGAGCGGGCTGGAATACCTGGTCGACGGCAAGGGGAACCGCTTCCTGCTGGGCGGAAAGTCGGGCCTCGGCCCCACCGAAATGGCGCAGCTGCGCTCCGCCGTCATCGGCGGCAGGGCCGATGCGCAGCCCGTGAGCCGGGAGTGGTTGAACACCCTCAACGACGGCGGGGCCATCACCTTCCCGACCGTCACCGGCGGGGGCCGGCCGACCTCGCTCACGGGTCTTCCCGCCGCGGCGAGCACAGTGGGCCGCGTACTCAAGGCCGAGGACGCGCAGGGCGAGCAGTACTACGTCGTCCTCCAGAACAAGATCGCCTCGATCACGCCTTTCGTCGCCGCGCTGCTCAAGCAGTCGCCGTACGCGGGAACCGGCAGCAATGACGCCGTCCAGCTCCGCAGCCGCGACATCTTCACCGCCAACGGCGGCCAGCCGGAGCGCTTCGACGGCGGCCAGGACTGGCCCCAGCAGGTTCCGCACCAGGCCAACCCCGCGACCACGGCGACCGGCCAGGCCCGCACCACGTCGTGCAGCGTCTACACGGGCACCTTCGGCTCGGACAGGAAGCCGCAGCTGGCTGCCTGGGCCGGGACGGCCTTCCCCAAGAAGGTCGTCTCCGATTCGCTGAGCGCCTACGTCTCGTCCGGCTCGGGCCTCCTCTTCAAGGAACTCACCGGCGCGGCCGGCGGCGGCGGTGCGCAGTACCTGCTGACCGACACGGGCCTGCGGTACGCACTGCCGTCGAACAATGACAGCACGGCGAAGGGAAACACCGCCGTTTCCTCCTCCCCGGCCTCCGACGGTTCGTCACAGAGTGCGAGCGAGACGGACAAGGCGCGTACGCGGCTCGGGTACGGGGACATCACCAACCTCACGCTCGTCCCGCAGACTTGGGCGGAATTCATCCCGAAGGGCCCGACGCTGGACACGGGCGCGGCGTCGCAGGAGCAGAGCCAGTGATCGAAGAACGTCTGTTGGTGGGCAGGCGGTTCGAGCCGTCGGCCCGCCAACGGGCAGTCAGGCATGCGTACTTGAGCACGCAACGACCTGGTGATCACGAGATGATCGCTCAAGTGTGTGAGCCGTGTAACTGATTGGTCTTGCCTGTGGATGTGCGACAGGCTGACGATAGAGTGTTTGCAGCGCTCAACGGTGCGAAGCTTCTCCGGGCACCATCGCAGGTTTCCCGGATCAACAACGACATGGGGGAAGGTTCAACATGGCCGGCCAGTTCCGGGTAACAGAGGACGAACTCACCAAGCTCTCCGGTGACATCAGCACCGCGAACGGTCAGCTGCAGGGCGAGATCCGCCGCCTCAACGGAGTGATCGAGCAGATCGCCGGCGGCTGGAAGGGCCAGGCGGCCACGTCCTACCACCAGCTGCAGGAGCGCTGGAACCAGGACGCGAAGAAGATGAGCGACATCCTCAACGACATCAAGGAAGCCGTGGACTCCACGCGGAGCAACTACTCCGCGTCGGAAGAGCAGCAGAACTCCGAGATCAGCAAGATCATGTCGGACTTCGGCTGAGCCGTACCCCGGCTCCGACCGATCCACTGGGCCCATGGGGTCCACTGATCCTGATCGATCCCGAACGACTTCCTAACGATTCTTCCTGAAAGGGAATGACGATGTCGATCCTCGTCAATTACGCAACCATCACCAACGCCTCCACGGACGTGCGTACGACCGCCGGCCGCATCAAGCAGCAGCTCGACGACCTCGAGGCCGCGGTCAAGCGCGTCGCCGCCACCTGGGAAGGCGAGGCGCAGGAGGGTTACCAGCGCAAGCAGACCGAGTGGGACAAGACCGCTGCGGACCTGCACCAGACCCTTCTGAAGATCTCCACGGCGCTGCAGAGCGCGGCGGAGAACTACCAGTCCACCGAGAAGAGCAACGCCGCAACCTGGGGCTGAGCCGTCGGCGACCCGAGGCACCTGAGGGACCTGAGATGAAGAGAATCGGCCCAGCCGACGCCACGGTGTCGACTGGGCCGTCCTCTGCTTCGGGCCCGTACACAGCAAATTCAGCAAATCTTCACACTCGTCAGTCGTCATACCCGTCCATATCCACAATCGTCATCGGGACGTCCGGCATCGGTACGTCAGGAAGCCCTGGGGGCCTGAACATGAGGGGCCTGAACGTGGGGGGCCGCAGAGCCCGTTCGCGTAGCCGCAACGACCGCAACAGTGGAACCCGCGCACTGCAGCGGGTTTTCGGCGTGCTTGCGGTGACTGGGTTGTGCGTGGTGTCGGCACCGCCGGCGCTTGCATCCGACGGACCTGCTTCCGACAGCCCTGCCTCCGGCGGCGCGAAGTTCGGTCTGGCAGCGAGCACGGAATGCGTCTTCGGCGGCGACGTCATCAAGTCCACGCCCTGGTCCCTCCAGCGGATCCTGCTGGACCAGATGTGGGGGCAGGCGACGGGCAAGGGTGTGACGGTCGCGGTGATCGACACGGGCGTTGATAGCTCAAATCCTCAGCTGAGCGGTGCCATGGCCGGGGCCGGCAAGTCCTTTGTCGACGGCGCCGCGAACAAGGACATCGAGGGCCACGGGACCCGGGTTGCGGGCATCATCGCGGCTCGCCCGATGAAGGGCACGGGCTTCGAGGGAATCGCGCCGAACGCCAAGATCCTCTCCTTCCGCTACACGGGCGGAGAGAACAAGCAGGGCAACGCGGGGACCATGTCTGATGCGATCCGCGCTGCAATCGCCGCACGCGCGGACATCATCAACATCTCTTCGGACACCGCGAACAAAAAAAGCGACTCGACGCTGGAGAGCGCCGTGACGGCGGCCGTGAACTCGGGGGCCCTGGTCGTGGCGGCCGCCGGCAACGACGGAGCCGACGGCAAGTCCGCGAAAACGTACCCGGCCGCGTACCCGGGCGTCCTGGCGGTCGCCGCCTCCGACCGCAACGACGAACGCGCCTACTTCTCACAGGCAGGCGACTTCGTGGACGTGGCGGCACCGGGCGTCGACATGGTCTCGACGGTCCCCAAGGGCGGCCAGTGCACCGCGGACGGCACGAGCTTCGCGGCACCGTACGTCGCGGGCGTCGCGGCTCTGCTGAAGCAGAAGCACCCGACCTGGAAGGCGGCCCAGATCGCCACGCGGATCGAGGAGACGGCCCAGCGACCGGGCCGTGGCCCCAACCGCTACATCGGCTGGGGCGTGATCGACCCGGTGGCCGCGCTGTCGGACAACTCGACACCGGGGTTCTCTCCGACTCCTGATCCGGCGGTGAAGACCGGGTCTGGCGGGGTTGTTCCCATGGCTGTGACCATGGGGGAGAGCAAGGCGGAACGGGAGCGCCGGACAGCTGTCTATGTGCTGGGGACGGGGCTCGTGTTGGTGTTGGTGGTTGCGGGGAGTGGGGTGGCTGTGCGGGATTGGCGGAGTCGGCGGGTTGGACGGGTTGGGCGATGAGCCGGGCACTGAGTGGTGCTGACATCTTGAAGAACAGGGGAGAGGACAACGGGGTATGAGTAACGGAATGCGGGTTGATCTGAGCGCACTGGATGAAGTCATCCGCAAGCTCAACGGCCTTCTCTCAGACATGGACAAGGCCAATACCAAGGCCAAGTACGAGACGGATATTCCGAGCACGGCGTTCGGCAGCATGAAGTTCCTGGAGTCCAACGAACTTCACAGCGCGCATGAGAAGCAGAAGGCCCGGATCGAGAGCATCATCAAGGGATTGCACGGGCTGATCGACGACTTCGGCACGAGCACCTCGAAGGTCAGGGACAAGTACAGCGACCAGGAACACGCCAACGCGCAAGGTGTGAGTGCGGCTCCCAAGGGTGGATCGGCCTACTAAGCGGTTCAGCAACCGGGTCTCTGACGGAGGGGATGTTCGAAAATGTATGGCGGCGAGTACCAACTAAGCCCTGAGCAAATCAAGGCCCAGCAAGAGGCAGAAAAGCAGCGGATCAAGGACAAGCACGACGAGAAGCTCGAATCGCTCCCCGACGGCGGTATGGGGGGTCCGGATCGCAGCAAGCTCGACACGCCCTTCATGAAGATGGGAATCCCCGAGCTGCGATCCATGATCCTTGACGCGGACCCCAACCGGATCTACGAGGTCAGCCAGCACTGGAAGTCGGTCCACAACATCCTGTCGGGTGGCGACGGTGACGGCAAGACCGGCGGTGTGGACCAAACTTCCGCGAAAGACAGCGTCGCGGGCATGATGCAGAGCGCTGTGGAAAACGTCCTCGCGCACTGGGAGGGTGACGCGTCCGAGGCATTCCGCAACAAGGCCAACGAGATCATGGGGAACATCAGGATCGGCGCTGCATACGCCAATCACTACGCGGAAACTATGCACGCCGTGCAGAACGACCTGCGGAACTCCATCACCAAGATGCGCGACGTCAAGGAACCTTCCGGCTGGGACCGGGCCTGGGACAAGCTCACGGACGACAATCGCAGTGATGCGCAGCTGATCGCAGACATCAACAAGGGCGTGAGCACGGACGCCGCTCGCCAGGCGAATGCCGACTCCTTGTCGAAGGGTAAGGAAGAGCAGCTGAAGGGGGTGGCGATTATGGAGCAGCTGGGGGTCAATTACAAGGCCTACGCGAGTGCGGGAGGAGGCTGGGAACAAAAGCCAAAAGACCCCTTCCCGCCCCCGAACCCCCAGACGCCGATGCCTACCCCCATTGCCATGCCGTCCGCTGGCAGCTCGCGTCCAAGCACTGGAGGCAGCACGGTTAAGCCGTGGAGCGCCGGATCAACGACGAGCATTAAGCCGACGCCTACGGTTCCCCGTGACCCGGGCATTACAGGAGGTTCGCAGCTTCCCACGGTTCCGACAGCCAGGACGAATGTGGACAGTATCTCCCCCGGCCTGACTGGTCCTGGCCCCAGCACAGGCGTTGGCGGGCCCAGCGTCGGTGGTGGCGGCCTCGGTAGCCTCGGTACCGGTGGAGCTCAGAGTCCCGGCATCCTGGCTGCCGGCGAAGCAGGTGGTCTCGGGGCCAGTGCTGCTGGACGCGGCGGCATCGGAGCCATGGGCGGTCGCGGTGGTCTGGCCGGAGAGGGCGCGGCAGCGGGCCGTGGTGCCGGAGGCCGAGCCGGTATGGGCGGCATGGGCGGTGGCGGAGCTGGCGCGGCTGGCCGAGGCGGCGCCAGCGCTGGCGGTCGTGGAGCTCTCGCGAGGGCCCGTGGCGGCGTGGTCGGTGCGGCCAAGGGGGTCGGCAAGGGCGCCGGCGGCGGTGCAGGCTTGCACGGCAGCCGAGGCGGAACGCAGGCTGGCGCAGCTGGCGGGGCAGGCGGCAAGGGCCGACGGTCCGAGAAGGAAAACAGCCAGGGCGACCGTCCTGATTACTTGGTCGAGGACGAAGAGACCTGGATCTCGGAAGAGGACCGCAACCGCAACGTACCGCGGACCATCGAGTAAGCATGCAAGCGGGACCGGACGGAAAGTCGCCGTCTGCCCAAGTGTGAAGGCTGGGTCACCAGCCATCGCTGAGTGAGGAGCAAGGAATTGGGTTTCAAACGAGTCTGGTCCACGACAGGCGTCGTGGCATTGACGGGAGCCTTGCTCCTCACTTCGGCCCCAGTCGCGTCGGCCGATCAAGTTCGAGACGCCCAGTGGCCGCTGACGGTGTATAACGCAGAAAAGGTCTGGAAAATCTCCCAAGGGGCGGGTGTTACGGTTGCTGTGGTCGATTCAGGTGTAGATTCCAGTCAACCAGATCTCACCGGGCAAGTCCTGCCAGGCAAAGACTTCACCGGTGCGGGAGATCCCCACAAAGACACTGACGGGCATGGTACGGCCATGGCCAGCATCATTGGTGGCCATGGGCACGGAGTGAATGATTCCGCCGGTGTGATGGGCTTGGCGCCAAAAGCAAAAATCCTGCCAGTAAAGGTTTCCTATAAGAACACGGCAACCTGGGCTGCTGGAATCCGCTATGCCGTGGACCAGGGCGCTTCAGTTATTAACCTGTCATTTGGTGATAGTGGAGGCTACCCAGGGTCGAAGGGCGCCGAGGCCATTGCGTATGCTCAAGAACACGATGTCGTGCTGGTGTCGGCTACAGGCAACGATTCGGGAACTGTAACCTATCCGGCTGCCCTTCCAGGTGTGGTTGCTGTTTCCGGTGTGGACAAAGACCTCAGCTTCTGGTCTGACTCAAACACTGGGAAAGTAACCGTCGCAGCGCCGGGAGTGGAGCTCGCCCAGGTTGACCCCAATACCAAGAGTGGTTACTCGGTGGCAAATGGAACCTCTGGCGCCAGCGCCTATGTCTCAGCCATCGCCGCCCTCCTCCGCTCCAAGTACCCCGACCTAACTGCAGGCCAGATCATCAACCGCCTGGTCAAGTCGGCGTCCTTCCTGAACAACAAGGGCAAGACGGCCCCTGACAAGGAACTCGGCTACGGCATCGCCCGCCCGGGCTCGGCGTTGACGATGAACATCCCTAAGGGCTCCAAGGAGGGTCCCCTGGCCAAGGCGTCGCCGTCCACGTCCACGGAGTCCGGCGCTGCCTCTGCGGGCAACGACAACCCGAGCCAGGCCAAGGAAAAGAAGGACTCCTCCTCCGGAGGCATCCTCCTCATCGCCGGCATCGCAGCCGCCGTGGTGGTCATCGGCGGCATCGTCTTCGCAGTAATCCGCAGCCGCCGAAACCGCGGCAATGGTGGCCCCGGCGATGGCGGCGGAATCCCCCCGCACGGCACCGGCTACCCGCCCCAGCCCCCGACGGGCTACCAGCCGTACCCCAACACCCCTCCCAACCCGGGCTACCCCACGCCTCCCGGCCAGTCACCGCCGCATCCCAACCCCTACGCCCAGCAGCCCCCGCACCAAGGGCAGTAGAAGTAGCTCCGCGTCCAGTGGCGCCGGGGATGGTTGGCCATCGATGCCCTCTCAGGCGTGCGTCACGGCGGTGCAGTGAACCGTCCCGAGAGCAAGAATGGAACCTACTCAATGGGCGCCATCGTCCTCCTCATCGGAGTCATCGGCCTCCTGGCCGTGATTGCCGCCGTCACCGTTTTCGCTGTAACCCGTAATCGCCGTAACTCAATGAACGGCGGTATTCCCGGCGGCGCTTACCCGCAGCACATGGGCTACCTGCCCCAGCAGCCGACATTTCCCGCCCAACAGCCGTATCCAGCCCCCGCCCCCAATCAGGGCTACGGGTACGCCGTACCTCATGCACAGCCTCCTCAACACCCCAATCCCCACGGTCAACAGCCCCCGTGCCAGGGTCAGTAGGGAAAAGGTCTGCTGATTCAAATCCAGGCACCTGCGAGAAATCGAGCTTCAGCGGCATCTGGGGAGTGATCTGCGACGATGTCCAATGCGGTGCTGATTCTGTTGATCCTCATCGGGCTCGGGAGTGCTATTGGGATCCCGATTTGGTGTTTTAGGCAATTCTTCGGCTCCAAGTCCGTACAGGCGCGACGGAAAGCCGAGTTCTTCGAGTCTTTTGATGGAAGTCCGGAGATTCGAGCCCGGTTCTGGGGTGTCGGGATGTCGCAAGCCGAGACGGCTTGGTGGGCAGAGCAATACGGCTATCGAGTTTCCGCGTGGCCTACGAGCCGGGAACCTGGTGCGTACGTCACGATGCAGCGGGTGGGGCCACCGAAGTTCCAGTTCCAGACGCCGTATCTACCGCACCCGCCCTCTCCTCCGCCTTCCTTCCCTCAGGCAGGTGCATCGCCGCAACCCTTTGGGTCTGATGCGAACTATCGGCCGAATACCGGGGCGGGCTGAAGAACGTGACGTGTCCTCGGGAAGCTAAAGGCGTACCGCCAGAAAAATCGGCATCCCCGAGCAGTCATGGGGAGCGCTATACTCACTTTTTACCGACGTGATCACGTCGGACATGGGCGTCTTCCGCTGTATGCGGAACGTAATAGACATGGGGGACATGGCGTGTCAGCCGGGACGGGAATCGAGGATCCAGGAGCACTGAATCGTGCGGGCTCCGGCGCGCACGAGCTCGCGGGCCAGACGCGAACCGGTGGTGCTCATCCGGTGGACGAGACACGTTCGGCGTCCCGGGACTTCGGCGCCGGCAACTGGGACGGCGGACTGGGCGGGGCGCTCTCCGGCCTGGCGGAGACCTGGTCGGATCAGGTCTCCGCACTTGTGGCCAAGTGCGACAACCTCGCCAGTCAGTGCGGCAACACGGGACTGCTGTATCAGCGCACCGAAACCGCGAACACGCAGAGCATGAACTCCCTGGCGAGTGACTTCGGCTGAACCAGGCACCGCCTGCCGCCACAGCGCCAACCTGCCAAGACACTCGACTCCACGGAGACTCGCCGAGCTCATGCCGACGTACGAGCAGCTGTACCACCTCAACCTCAGCAACCTCAAAGCAGCCGCTGAGCGTTGGGAAGAGACCGTCACCAAGTTCAAGGGACTCCACACCGCATACGGCGATCAAGTCGTCCGCCCCTTCCGGCAGGCCGGCTGGACCCAGCCGGTACTGACGGCGGCCAAGGCGGACAACGACGTACGCGCCGCCGAGCAGGAGTTCGCGGACGCACACAAGGAAGGGCAGGGCATCGCCGGCGTCCTCACGACACTGCACACGGAGCTGAAAAAGGCGAAGGACGACCTCCACGACCTCGCCAACGTCGAGGCCAAGAAACAGGACCTTCAGGTGAGCGCCACCGGCGTCGTCACCCCGCGCAACGACATGTCCCAGGACCCGATGCGCCACCACGACCCCGACGCTCAGGACATCATCCGCAAACAACACGAGGCCTGCGACGCCTTCGCCCGCCGTATCGAACGCGTCCTTCAACGTGCCGCCGATGCTGACGACACCGCCTGCTGGGCCCTGCGCCGCGACCTCGGCGGAAACAAGACCGACTTCAACTCCAAGGTTGTCACCTCCCTCGATGAGGCAGATGCCACGCACGCGGCCGAACTGATGAAGAAGGGCGACAAGCTCACCGACACAGAGCTCACCGAGCTCAACCACCTGATGAAGGCCAACCAGAACGACCCGGTCTTCGCCACCGCCTTCTATAAGCAACTCGGCCAGAAAGGCACCCTCCAGCTCTACGGCCAGCTCGCCCTGCAGACCGCCGACGCCGACGACGAACGCAAGGCGCTGCTCCAGCAGATGCAGCGCAACATGGGCAACACCCTCGCCACCGCCACCGACCCGGACCACAAACCCCATCTGTCCGAGCAGTGGACCGCCGACCTGCGCAAACTCGGCACCCAGCACATCCAGTTGTACGACGACAGCATGAGCGAGGGCCCCTACGGCTACCAGGTCCTCGGCGGCATTCTCCGCTACGGCAACTACGACTCGTCCTTCCTCACCCCGATCGCCGAGCACGTCACTCAACTCCACGACAAGAACCCGTACTTCTTCGCCGATACCAAGGGCGACATCGGCGACCCCAACTACGGCTTCAACCCTTCCGGCAAGGACGGCGCCGGCTACGACCCCATGAACAGCGTCCTAGAAGCCCTGGGCCACAGCCCGCAGGCCGCCACCGACTACTTCACACCGCCGATGGAGGCATACACCGAGGACGGCACCCATAAGGGCGAGCTCTCCGAGATCCATGGAGCCAGCAACTACCTGGACTACCTCGTCAACAAGGACTACGAATCCTTCCCTGACATCACCGGCCACGACCCCGGCGCCGTGCAGAAGTCCATGAACGACTTCCCTGACTCGCTGGGCCACGCCCTCGAAGCGGCCACGACTGGCCGCCCCGCCGGCGCCGACCCTTCCACCGGCACGCTTGCCCACACGCAGGATCAGGCTGATCTGGCCGCCCAGGTGATCGACAAATTCAGCGGCCCTGACGCCGGAGAGCTGCTCAACAGCGACGACGGGACCGCCCGCTACGCAGCGGCAAGCGACAGTCTTGGCAACATCGGCGCCGAGTACATGGGCGACATTCAGCGCTCAATCACCGGCCAGGAAAGCCTGCCCGTCCAAGGCGCGAGCGCTGATCTGGATGCCGAGGCGACCAAGGAGTTCCTCTACCAGGTCAGCCAGGACCCTGATGCCTACGCAGCACTCACCGGTTCTCAGCAGGCCTATACCTCTGCCCTTATCGACGCGGAGATCAAGGGCCCGGACGACAGCGAAGTCTCCCTTGCCCAGCGCCTCTCTACCGTCGCTCACCCCGGAGCCGAGGTCGCAGGCATCATGAGCGCGGCCCGCGCTCACGCCGTACACGACACCCACGCGCACGACGACGCCGACTACAACGAAAACGTCGACACCGCTAACAAGTGGGTTGGCCGTGGTCTCGGACTCGCAATCGGGAAAATCCCCGTGGGCGGCGAGGCCGTCGGCTGGGTGGTCGAAGACGTCCAGGAAAGCGTGGCTAACAGTCTGCACCAGGACACCACCAACGAGGCCCAAAGCGAGGCGGGGCGCGACTACACCAACGGCCAGTCGGCGGTGCGTGAGGCGGTGCGCGCCGACATTGCCCGTTCCGGAGGGAGCGAGAAATTGCAGAACGCCGTGGGCGCAGAGGTCGACCAGAGCCACGCCACCGGTGCCGAATGGGGGGACCAATACCATGGCTGATCATTGCCCCAGCCGCCGTATAGGCTGTGCAGTGCTTTCACTCGCCGCACTTCTGCTTACGGCCTGCTCTGGTGGGAAGAAACCCGAAGTCGAATACCCCTTGCCCGACACCTTGTGTGGAGCACACGTCGGGAAGAAGACCATCGAGCCCCTCTTCCCGCCCGGCAGCAAGCTGACGAAAACAGGGGACGGTCTCGACAAAGGCAAGTACGCCTCTGGGTGCGAATATGCGGTCGACAACCACAAGACGCTCTTCGTGCGCAACTTCTTCCACGAGGACGTACAAACTGCCCGCCAGATCGCGGAGAGGAGGGCCACCATGTACGGCGACGGGGACAAGAAGGTCACAGTCGACGCCTCCGGCGACGCCGCCGTGTACTCCCGTGGTGCTGTGGCGGTGGAGGCGTGTGCCGGTTACTCCTCCGAAGAAGATGTTGAGGGGCCCCACAAGAGCTTCTCCGTGGAGATCCTGACGTTCTACCCCAAGGACCTGTCCAAGGAAGAAAAGGCGCTCACTCAGCTGGTGAAGAAAATCGTCCCCATCGTGGCGAAGGCCAACGGCTGCTGAACTCGTGCCGTCCACCGGCCTGGTGCGGTTGCGTGCAGGACAGAGGCGCTAAGGACAGAACCACCGCATGGATAACCCGCCCGTGGCACCGGATGTTGCGCTAGTACTCAGACGCAACCGCGCGCTGCTGTGTCGGCACGTCGCCGCCCGCTTCGCGCTCACCGCAGTCCTGTTCGCCGTACCCTTGGTGGCGCACCTGATCGGCTACGGCGCCGCCCTGCCCGCATTCGGTATCCCGGCCGCCCTGTTCGTGCTGATCTTCTTGATGCTCCGGCTGCGCCACGGGGCGCGCCTCAAGGTGCGCGGGTAGGTGCTGCGCACCTACCCGCTGGAATACCGCACCCGGGTGTCCAAGAAGGGCTCCGAGTGGAAGTACCTCGGCGATGTGCATACCGTCCGGCTGTCGGTGCGCGGGCAGCACGGCGCCCCTTCTCTGCGTGCGATCAACGCCTCGACGGTGCGCCGCTGACCGAAGGAGGCCGAGGTGGGAGGCGCCTGGTTTGCCGGTGACCTGGCCTTCGGCAGCGTCATGATCGTGCCGGGGAGCAATGACATGCTCTTCGTGCAGCCCGCTGACTGGGAGGAGTACGAGCTGGAGCGCGCCCAAGCCGACCCGCAGCGCAGGGCCCTTGCCGAACAGGCCGGAATTTCCCGGCTGCTGGAGAAGGAGCCGAGGATCTTGTTGCAGGGATGAAGGGTGTATTCGGCTGGGTGTGCGGCGTCATCCTCACTCTAGCCTCGATTCTTGGGTGGGGGTTGGTCGTTGAGTGGCCTGGTGGTTCGCCTGTAATGTTCCTTGCGGTGTGAGGGTGGGCCGTCGCGTGTCGCTGCGGGGTGCGCCGGGTTCCACGGGCCCGGAGGCTGCTGGTCTTCTTCCTCTCGGTGTGCGTTGGGGCAGAGGCTGGTCGTCAGGTGGCGGCCGTCAGGTTGTTGATCCGCTTCCAGCTGGTCGTGAATGTCTGGGCCCAGGGCCAGGTCCGTTCGATGCGCAGGTGGCGGCGGCGTGCGTGGTGGGCGAGGCGGGCGGGCAGGTGGTAGAGGCGGAAGCGCATGGTGTCCGGCTCGGCGTTGGCGAGGTCGGCTTGGTCGTGGAGGGTAAGCAGCCGTAGCCAGGCGTCGAGATCGGCGGCGAGGTTCGCGGTGAGCATCCAGCTCGCATTCGTTTCCCAGGACTTGGACGGCAGGTTCGCCAGTCCCATCGCCTTGTTGGTGCGCACGCGGTCTTCGACCTCGGTGTGATCGCGGTGGAGGACGTCGAGGAACTGCACTTGGTGGGTGCCGGCGATGTGGCCCATGTGCCGGATGTTCGTTGCGGTGATCGAGTAGCGCCAGCCGGTCTTCTGCTCGAACGCGGTCAGCTTCCCCAGGTGCCGGCGGGAGGGCTTGACGCGGCGGGCGATCAGCCGCATGCCCTTGGGCCGGCCCTCAGGAGTGTTCAACCCGGTCAGCTCGGCGACGAAGTAGCCCTCTTGGACCTCGCCGTCCTGTCGCAGGGGGTTTCCCAGGCGGCTTCGGGGAGGCGGGCGATGGCGCGTTCGTCCTCGGGCGTGATCGTCCAGCCGGCGGTGTAGCGGACCGTGCGCCGCGTGGTGTTCAGCGCCTGAAGGCGCTTGAGCAGGCCGTGTGTGGCACCGGCGCCGTCGACCCGGACCAGGATCTTGGCCTGAGAGGAGTGGGGTATCTGCGCGAGCGCGGCGTCCAGCACCCGCAGGTGATCGGCGACGGTGTTCGCGCCGGCGTTGCCTTCCCTCAGCTCCATCGCCAGGCACTCGTCGGTGTTGGCCAGCCACGCGGCCAGCGGGGTACCGGTAGGCCACCGGCGAGGTGCCCGCGCGGAGCGCGGGTCCTTTTCCGGTGGCCCCCGGCCCGAACCGCCCGTGCGGCTTTCACCGCAGGCGGCTCTCCAGTGATCTTCGTGGTTCCGTCAGCGGTCGGCGTGGATGGTGGCGTGACAGGACTGGCAGGTCACGAGGGACTTGCGCCGTTTCCTGAGCATTACCGTCATCCATGCCGGGTGTGGCTGCCTGCGGGTCGACAGGTCCGTGAGGCTGCGGACGTGGTGGACGGTGATGCCGTCCGTTGCGCCGCAGATCTCACAGCGCCCGGCGAGGAGCCGGGAGATCAGCTCTCGGCGCCGGAGGGCAGCTCTGGCCGTGGTCTTGTCCACGATCAGAGCGGTTCGCTGTCGTCGCAGCGGAATACCGCCGAACCGTACGACCAGCGCTTTCCTGCCGGGACGCTCGGTGGTGACCTGGAGGCACCTTCGGGGCCCGACCGGGGTGTCGACCTTGGACTGGTACTTGCGGGCCATGGCCGCAACCCTGGTGCGGTGCTTTCCGGCGAGCGTCTTGAGCAGCGATGTCTCCATGACCCAACGGAGCCGGGACAGGCGGAAGACATCGCTGGCGAGCAGGTAGTACTGGACGATGCCCCGGTACTCGGCTCCGTAGATCCTGACGATGTCCCGGTCCGGGGCACTGAACAGGTCGGAGCGGTGCGCGGGTTTGCCGCGTTTGAGGTAGCGGGAGCAGTTGGCGTTGATCACCGCGATCGGCACGCGGAGTCGGATGACGCCGTTGACGGATCTCCGTCCGTTCGTGACCTTCGTGCTGCTGTGCTGGACGGTGATCTCGTAGCCGAGGAACCGTGCCGCCTGGGAGCGGGCGTGGGTGATCAGGGTCTTGTCCGGCGACAGTTCGAGCTTGAGGTCCTCGTGCAGGAACCGCGCCGGTCGCTTCTTGATCTCCTCGGCTTCGGCCCGGGGGCCGATGAACCCGAGCAGGGTGTCGTCGGCGTAGCGGACATAGCGGAGTCTGCGATAGCCCGGGTCCCGTGGATCCGAGCTGGGCAGCGACCGCAGCCGCTGGCGCAATTTCCGGAACGTGGCGTCGTCGCCGCGTTCGCGGGCCCTGCGCATTGCGTAGTACGTCCTGTGGTACTCCCGGCTGGGCCGCCGGGAGTGTCCTCGGGTGTATTCCGGGATGAGGACGTTCTCGATGAAGGAGTCCAACCTGTCCAGGTAGATGTTCGACAGGATCGGGGACGCCACCCCACCCTGCGGCGAGCCGCTGAGGGTCGCGTGATGGATCCAGTCCTCCAAGTACCCGGCGCTCAGCATGTGTCGGACGAGCCGGAGGAACCGGCCGTCGTGGATCTTCGCCGCCAGCGTCGTCATCATGACGTCGTGGTCGAGGCTGCCGAAGCAGTCGGCGATGTCCCCTTCGATGAACCAGGTCGTGCCCTGCCAGGTGTCCGCGATCTTGCGGAGCGCGGTGTGGCAGCCCCGACCTGGGCGGAAACCGTGGGAGGCGTCGCTGAATGCCGGCTCGTAGTACGCCTCCAACAACAGGCGCACCACCTCCGCCACCAGCTTGTCCGACCACGAAGGCAGGCCCAGCGGGCGGCGTTTGCCGTTCTTCTTCGGGATGTAGACCCGTCGTGCGGGACTCCATCGGAAGCGCTCGTGGCGCAACGCGTCGATGACGCGTCCGATCTTGTCCAGCGACATGCCGTCCACGGTTTCCCCGGTCACCCCTGGCGTCATCGCCCCCTGGTTGGAGTACAGACGCCCGTAGGCCAGTAGATACAGCTGCGGGTTGAACAGTTGTCGATACAGCTCCTCGCACGGCAGGCCGCGCCTGCCGCGTTCACGCAGGACACCCAGCACCGTTTCGGCGCTCTGCATTTCGCATACCTCCCAGACCGGGATGTCCGATCACCTGTGCCCCTTCGCCCTGCGGACGGCGTTACCGTCCTCCCCGGCAGGCCGTGACCCCTGCGACTACTACGGGCACTCCGTCGCCTTGGGACTCTCATCCGGTAGGCGATCCCATGTTCGTCTCCGACGTACGTAACAGCGTGAGGTAGGCGCCCCACTCATCCCCTTGAACATCCTGACTGGACGTCGCGTCGCCGTCCGGAAGGTGCAGCAGCCACACCATCAAGCTGCCGCAGACGACGACACCGGCCTCAGACGCCTTGCCGGTGGAGTCTTCGTTGCCTCCGCTGGGGATTGGGGTTCAGGCAATCCAGCTTTCGCCATGTCATGCGGGCCACCTGACGCACCGCCCGCAGCGTCTCGGCACGGCCGCCAGTTTCCTGACATGCTCTTGTCCCGTCACCGTTTCCGGATCGGGTAAGTCATCAGGCCCAGGAACCTCCTTCCAAGTCCCTCCCGGCTCAGCCGGGGATACGCCAGAGCGCCTCATGGCGCACTGGAAGCCGAAGGTGCCCTTGAACGTGCCGGCGGCGCCCTGTTTCCTGGAGGCCGCGGTGATGACCGTGGCGTCCATGTCGAGCACGATCCAGCCCTTCAGATACCGCCCCGCGACGGTCAGGTACGGGAAGCCGCCGGGCCGCAGGTGCAGCAGCGTCCAGACGTGGCGACGCACCCGCTGTCGTACCTTCGCGATCTGTGCGCGGCTCGTCTCGTCCGTCGTGGACAGCAGCCGGTGCAGCGTGGAGTCCGACACTGCCGGTCCGAACAGGGGGCCGTGGTGGAGTTGGAGTTGCTCGGCTTCCAGCAGATTTGTGGCGCCGAGCGCGATCGCGACGACGAGGCCGACGAGCGCGGTGGCCCGGTCCCGCCACGACGAGGTCGTGCCCGATGGCAGCACTCCTGCCAGCGCGTCGGTCAGGCCGACACGGTCGGCGAGTCTGCGCAACAGCACCGCCCCGGCATGCCCGACCAGCCCCTTCCCGTCGGCTGTCACAGACAGACCGCGGTCCCACCCTGGTACGCTCGCTCACCAGAAAGGTGCCCTGACTCCTGTGCCGGATTCGATCTAGACACTCGCATCCTTGCAGGTCGGCGGCACCTTTCTGCTGTCAGGGCGTCAGATCGACCAATTCCGCTGAAGAGCCGGGGCTAGTGACTGCCTTCTGGTGCGTCACTGCGACCGCCGACCTCACCTTGTCCGCGGGCGTCTACGGCACCCCTGGCACGTACAAGGTGGACAACTGCGTGAACACCAGCAACACCCGTAGGAACTCCGACTACGACTGCTACGGGCACTTCACGCCGGATGGCGGAAGCGCCGACGACGCCGTCTACATGCACCTCCGAAGACACTGGGCGTGACTATCCGGACGGCCCGGAGCTCGACGCACGTCAGGGGATCGAGCCGCACGCTATTCAGCGGATCGGGTTCTGGGGCATTAATGGGGTTATGGGGCATTATGCGCGAGCTGTGGCAGGTCTCGGTCTGCGTGGCCGTGCTCGGATGCCTCGCGTACCAAGCGATCAAGCCGCGCGGAGTGTCCCAGCGCCGGGAATCCCATAGCTGGCAGCCCTCGATGCGTCAGCGGGTGGCAAACCGGATGGGCTATGTCGTCGTGGTCGCGGTCCCCCTGGGTATCCTGAGCTGGGCCATGGTTGCTGAGCCGACCCCGTAGGTGGGCCGGCCCTGGGTGATCGTCTACCCGTACCGGATGGGTGACTCCCGTAGACCTGACCACGCGACGTCGAAAGTGCGTGGCATTCCGCCGCGCCTGGTCTACCGGCTTAAGAAGCACAGCGGGTGGTATGGGGCCGGACAGAGTTTTGCGTGGCCGGACCGCCGCGTACCGGCAGCTCGGTGCTCCCATCCTCCTGACTTGGGACAACCGCCAGCCCACGGCACCGGATACGAGCGAATGTCCAGTCCGCACTGATCGGGCCGAACTATCCGCCGCCGCGTCAAACTGAGTTTGCAGATGGGCATATCGGAGCCGGTTGACATCCGGGCGCCCCAGCGGCTCTGACCGATGCCGACACTCAACTACCATCTGCGACAGGGCAACTAGGGCGATCCACCTCATAGAGTTAGCCGCTGTAAAGTGGTCGATCGTTTGTGTGTTCGGCGGGTGAGGGGCGACGGGGGGCGCGGGTGGTCGGCGTGAGCGCTGAGGCGTTGCGGCTGCGACTGGCGGATCTGGCGGCGTCCGGGCGGGGTGATCTGCGGGCGCTGGTCGGGGAGTTCCGGCGCAGTGAGGTGCTGGTGCCGGTGGTGGACGGCTCGCTGGTGTCGGCCGAGGCGGGCGGGATCCGATGGCTGTTCGTGTTCACGGACGACGCGGCGCTGGCACGGTTCGCCGAGGCGCGCGGTGAGGCTGTGCCCGGGTGGGTGCCGGTGTTCGGGGCGCTGCTGCTGGATCAGGTGGTGCCGGAGGTGGGCGGGCCGGTGGGGATCGCGGTGGACGCGGGCAGTGCGGCGGGGATGGTGCTGCCTCCGGTGACGGGGATCGTGCCGGATGCGGTGGCCGTGGATGCGGTGGGGACGCGGATATGAGCGACGGCGGTGGCTATCAGGTCGATCCGGAGGCGCTGGCTCGGATCACCCGTGGCATCAACCAGGCGATGGACGAGCTGAAGGACTTCGGCTTCGACATCGAGGCGAATCTGGGTCGCGGTTTCGGCGATCTGGAGCTGGCGGGCCTGGAGGTGGGGGACGCGGGCCTCCATGAGGTCTTCGACGACTTCTGCGAGCGGTGGGGTTGGGGGGTGCGCTCGCTGATGCAGGACGCCAACGGGTTTGCGGAGCGGCTGAATCTGTCGGCGGGGCTGTATCACGAGCAGGAGCAGTACGTGTCGAACACATTGAAGGGGGTGTGGACGGCGGCGGCGGGCGACCCGTATCTGACGCCGGAGCAGGTCGAGCAGCGGTCCTGGTCGGACACGTTCAAGGACAACGCGGCGTCCCAGGTCATGAACGCGGACTACAGCGACGCATCGTTTGCGGAGGGTGCGGCGGGGGCTGGGCAGGCATGGTCGCAGGCGGAGGAGGACATCCAGACGTCGACGGTGACCCCGGACGCGCTGTTCGATCCGCGTACGGACTGGCAGTGGGGCGGCCCGCCGCAGCCCGGGAGCGAATCGTTCCAGCCCAGGGCCGACACGTCCGGCGAGGCTGAGCGCTGATGGGTCTGGGGGATTGGGTCGACAAGGCCGGTGACGGCCTGGAGAGCGCTGCCGAGAGCGTGAACAAGGGTGTCGGCAAGGCCATCAACTGGACTGCGGACCAAGGGGCGGACGTCCTGTCGGCGGTCGGCGCGGACGGTCTGGCCGAGGGTGTGCGCGATCTCGGTGAGGGCATCAACAACCGGCTGGGTGGCGAGGTCGCTGAGCGGGCGCTGGGCGAGAGCGAGGATCCCAGGGAGCTGGTGCACGGCAGTGCGGGGGCCCTGGAGGCACGGGCGAGGCATCTGCAGAAGTTCTCCGGGGCGTTCGAGAACGTCGGCCAGGGCATGCGGTCGTTGGATGCCGGTCTGTGGCAGGGGGAGGCCGGGGATGCCTTCCGCGCGAAGTTCGAGGTGCATCCAAAGCAGTGGCTGAGGGCGGCCGATGCGTGCGAGGAGGCGGCCCGGGCGTTGGAGGCGTATGCGGGCTCGGTGCGCTGGGCCCAGGATCAGGCGCAGCTGGCGATCGACACCTGGCGGCACGCGCAGGAGGTCAGCCGGCAGGCGGCGGACGAGTACGGCGCCCGGGTGCGGGCGTACGGCCGGGCGGCCGAGCAGTACGACGCGAAGCTCCTGTCGGGCCAGGATCCCGGCCCGAAACCGGCCGAGCCGGGCGCCTTCGCCGACCCGGGGACACCGGGCCGGCAGGAGGCGGAGGACATCCTGGATGATGCGCGCCGCCAGCGCACCGATGCGGCCCGCGAGGCGCAGCGTCGGATCGCCGGCGCGCTGGAGTTGGCGCCGCCGAAGCCGGAGTTCACCGACCGTTTGGGCGCGGACGCCAAGGACGGTTTCGTGGGCATGCAGCTGAACTCGGTCCATGTCGCGGGCGGCCTGCTCAGGGGCGGCGCGGACATGCTGAAGCTGGCGCGTACGGCCAACCCGTTGGACGTCTACAACCTCACCCATCCCGGTGAGTGGATGAAGAACTCCAACATGCTGCTGGCCGGGCTGGTGGGTACCGCCGCCCATCCCGAGCGTCTGCCCATGTCGTTGCTGGGCACCGGCTGGAGTCGCGACCCGGGGGATGCGGCCGGGTATCTGATCTCGAACCTGATCGGCGGCAAGGGCGCCGGCGGCGTGGCCCGGGCGGCGGCCGGAGATGCCGCGCGGGTGGCGGTGCGCGATGCGGCGCGAGCGGCGGCGAAGGACGCGGGAGAGCAAGCGGCGCGGAAGAGCGTGGGCGAGGGGCTCAAGGATGTCGCCAGGCAGGTCCGGTGCAAGTTGTTCGGCGACCCCGTTGACATGTCCACGGGCCGGATGGTGCTGCCGCAGACGGACGTGACCCTGCCCGCGAAGCTGCCCCTGGTCTTCACCCGGCAGTTCGAGTCGTCGTACCGGGCAGGCCGCTGGTTCGGCCCGCGCTGGACGTCCACCGCGGACCAGCGCCTGGAGATCGACGCCAAAGGCGTCATCTTCATCCACGAGAACGGCTCGCTGCTGGCCTACCCGCACCCGGCGCCCGGCGTGCCGACGCTGCCCCTGGAGGGCGGCCGCCACCCGCTGACCGTGAACGCCCACGGCGACTACACCATCACCGATCCCGAATCCGGCCGTACCTGGTACTTCACAGGCCCGGCCGGCGACGGCAACGGCATCGCCCTCCTGGAGCAGATCACCGACCGCTCGGGCCAGTGGCTCACCTTCGACTACGACGACGAGGCCGCCCCCACCGGGATCGTGCACTCGGCCGGCTACCACCTCAGGATCGAGACGGCCGGCAAGCGGATCACCGCCCTGCATCTGGCTGACGCCGCCGCAGCGGGCGGTGACGTCGAACTGGTCCGCTTCGGCTACGACGAGCACGGCCACCTGACCTCGGTGACGAACTCGTCCGGCATCCCGACCCGTTTCACCAACGACGAGCTGGGCCGGATCACCGCATGGACGGACACGAACAACTCGTCGTACGGCTATGTCTACGACGATGACGGTCGCTGCGTCTCCCAGTCGGGCGAGGCGGGCCACCTGCGCAGCACATTCACCTACGGCGAGGTCGACCCGGATACCGGTCTGCGGGCCATCACGGCGGTCAACTCCCTGGGCCACAGCACGCGTTACCACGTCAATGGCGATCTGCAGGTCGTGTCGGAGACCGGCCCCGACGGCGCGACGACCCACACCACCTACGACCGCTACCACCGCCCGCTGACGGTCACTGACCCGCTGGGCCGTACGCTGAGCTACGCCTACGACGAGGCGGGCCGCATGATGATGGCCGTCCGCCCCGACGGCAGCTACACCAGCATCGGCTACAACGACCAGGGCCTGCCCGTCTCCATTTCCGGCGCCGACGGCACGCACACAAGCCAGCAGTTCGACGAGTACGGCAACCGAAGGCAGGTGACCGACTCCTCCGGGGCCACGACCCGCTTCACCTACGACGCCCTGGGCCACTTGTCGGCGATCACCGACGCGGCGGGCGCGACGACCACTATCCGCTGCAACCCGGCAGGCCTGCCGCTGGAGATCACGGACCCCCTGGGTGCCGTAACCCGCTACGAGCGGGACGCCTTCGGCCGCCCGGTGACGATCACCGATCCACTGGGCACGGTGACTCGTCTGGAATGGACCATCGAGGGACGCCTGTCCCGCCGTATCGCCGCCGACGGCACCACGCAATCCTGGACGTACGACGGCGAGGGCAACCGCACCAGCCACACCGACGCCATGGGCGCCGTCTCCCGCTACGAATACACCCACTTCGACCTGCTGGCTGCCCGTACCGGCCCCGACGGCGTGCGCTACACCTTCGACCACGACACGGAACTCCACCTCACGAAGGTCACCAACCCGCAGGGCCTGACCTGGAGTTACGAGTACGACGCGACCGGACGCCTGATCGCGGAGACCGACTTCGACAACCGCGCGGTGACCTACGCACACGACGCAGCGGGCCAACTGACCGCCAGCACCACCGCCTTGGGCCAGACGAGCTGCTTCGAACGGGACGTCCTGGGCCGCGTGGTGCGGAAGGACGCGGCCGGAACGGTCACCACGTTCACGTACGACACGACGGGCGGTCTGACCCGGGCGACCAGCCCCGAGGCAGTCCTGGAGCTACAACGGGACGAGACGGGCCGCCTGATATCCGAGACAGTCAACGGCCGCACCCTCACCTACACCTACGACGTCCTGGGCCGTCGCACCGGCCGCACCACACCAACCGGCGCGACCAGCACCTGGACCTACGACCCGGCTGGCAACCGCACCGAACTGACCACCGGCGGCCACACCCTCACCTTCACCCACGACGCCGCAGGCCGCGAACTGAGCCGCCACATCGCCGACACCCTGACCCTTACCCACGCCTTCGACCCCCTCGGCCGCCTGACCGAGCAGGAACTCACGGGACCTGCCGACAGGCGCCTCCAGCACCGCGCCTACACGTACCGCGCCGACGGCCACCTGACCGGCATCGACGACCACCTGGGCGGCACGCGCCGCTTCGACCTCGACGCGGCAGGCCGGGTCACGACCGTCCACGCCGCCAACTGGACGGAGACCTACGCCTACGACACCGCAGGCAACCAGACCCACGCCACCTGGCCGGACACCACGCCGGGCCAGGAGGCAACCGGCGAGCGCACCTACACCGGCACCCGCATCACCCGCGCAGGCAACGTCCGCTACGAACACGACGAAGCCGGCCGCATCACCCTGCGCCAGAAAACCCGCCTGTCCCGCAAACCGGACACCTGGCGCTACACCTGGGACACCGAAGACCGCCTCACCTCGGTGATCACCCCCGACGGCACCACCTGGCGCTACCGCTACGACCCCTTGGGCCGCCGCATCGCCAAACAACGCCTCGCCACGGACTGCGAAACGGTCCTGGAACAGGTGGACTTCACCTGGGACGGCACCACCCTGTGCGAACAAACCACGCACACCCCCGACCCCACCCGGCCCACCGTCGCCCTCACCTGGGATCACGACGGCCTGCACCCCCTGACCCAGACCGAACGCAAGAGGCTGGCCAACGCACCTCAGGAGGAGATCGACCAGCGCTTCTACGCCATCGTCACCGACCTCGTGGGCGCACCCACCGAACTCGTTGACGAACACGGCGACATCGCCTGGCGCACCCGCACCACCCTCTGGGGCACCACCACCTGGAACCGCACTGCAACCGCCTACACCCCGCTGCGCTTCCCAGGCCAGTACCACGACCCAGAAACCGGCCTTCACTACAACCACTTCCGCCACTACGACCCCGAGACCGCCCGCTACACCACCCCCGACCCTCTCGGTCTCACCCCCGCACCCAACCCAGCCACCTACGTCCACAACCCCCACACATGGACCGACCCACTTGGGCTCTCTCCTTGCCGCGACTTCCATACTGTGCAAAGCCGAGCGGACGCTGAGCGTCTGCGCAACGGCGGAGAACCCTGGCCTGCGGAGGACATCAGGGGGCAATATGGGGAAGGCGTCTACTCATGGGGCTCCGAGGAAGAGGCTTTGAGATACGCAGAACGCCTCCGCAGCCGAGGAGCCGATGTGGAAATTCTCAAATTCAGGATCTCGGGCAGCGACTTCGACGGCCTACGCAAGGCTGATATTGTCAACATGTCTCCGAGTGACGCAGAAGCCTTCGTGGACCGTCACAGCAGGCTGTACGGCGACGGAGAGCCCCATAACTATGATTACATACGGGGGCATACCGGCATGGGAAATGAACACTATTTCAGCAGGGGAGTGTTCCACCTGCTTAAATTCCTAAACTGAGGGACATTCGTTGGCAAGGACATTCCGCTTCAGAAGACGCAGCCCGCTTGGCGGACTCGCTGCCGATATCAGCGCTGAGACTGACCTGTCTGGGGTCATTTCGCGGTGCGCCGTACAGGTCAACAGAAATCTTTGGCTGGAACTGCCGGATTCTCCACTTCACTGGCGTGACGCCGCATGGATGATGTACGGCCTGTCTCTGCATTCAGAGAGCTTGAACTCGCTGCACCCGCGGGGCCTGACGGTGAGGCTGCAAAATCTCTCATTCCCTGCGAGTGACTATGTTTCGGAGGTGGCTGCTTTCGCCATGGAGGGGTGGGTGAGAGAAGAATTCAACCTGGCACCAGCAAATATTAGCGCCGAATACGACACGGCTAATTCTCGCTACACTTTCTCCTGGGGTGCCGGGATGCCGTTCTCCGATGAGGCGTCGGGTATACCCGTTTGCCATACATGGTAAGGGCCTGCCTTACTGGGTTCAGGACCGGGCGCTGCGAAAGCCGTGGGGCATCACCCACGGCTTCGGCGTAGTTGCGTGATGCCCGGTTTGTGATCACCTGAGGCCGAGGGGGCGGCGGGGTTTGTGGGCTGTGACCGCGTCCCGTCTCGTCGCCTCGTCCGTGCCTGAGTCCGCTTCGAGCACAGACGCCTGTTTGAGCATGCTGGGCCCCTCACAGCTTGAGGGCCTCAACTGGCTTGTAATTGAAGGTAATTGGCTGCTTGCGCACCCTGTACTGCGCCGTGTTGTGCATCGTGGAATCACCAACACTCCGTGTAACCGGGTACCAGGGGGGCGGGGCGTGGGCGGTCATGTCCCCTGTAGTGGTGTAGCCGTGTCGGGTGGATCTTCAGGTGGGTAGATCTTGTCCATGCTGCCTTCGGGGAGGTAGCGGCGGGGGAAAGCGATCCATTCGTCGTGCATCTCGAT
>NZ_JAJSBI010000055.1 GCF_021261325.1 Streptomyces guryensis
GCTCTCACCTCGGCGGGCCCGCTCGGCCCGCACCCAGTTGCGTAGCGTCTCCCGGCTGATCCCCAGGTCCTTGCCGATGCCCTCGAAGGTATGGCTCGGGTCCGACAGGTACAGCGCGACAGCGTCCGCCTTGAACTCGGGCGAGTAGACCTTCATCACCATAAAAGATGCCTCCTACCCGGCCCTCACCGGGGCCGGGATCAGAGGTGTCCACCACTCGGGGACAGGTCCCATCAACTCCGCCGTCTTCTGCCGCTTGAGAGGAATTCCCCCGAAACGGGCGACCAGTTCTCTCCTGCTGTCTCGCGCCAAGGTGGCCTCGAAGCACGTGCGGGGCCCGTGCGGCGTCGCGATCTTGGCCTTGAAACGGGCCGTCATCTTCGTCACCGACGAGCCGTGCTTTCTTGCCAGGGTCTTGAGCATGGAGGTCTCCATGACCCAGCGCAGCCGGTGAAGTCGTTGGACATCACTGGCCAGGAAATAGTACTGGACGATGCCCCGGTACTCGATCCCATATTTGCCCACGATGACATAGTCGGTCTCGTTGACGAGAGGGTTTCGGCACGCGGGTTTTCCGCGCGACAAGTACGGGGCGCTCTTGGCCTTGACCACAGAGGCAGGCACATGCAGGACGACCGCTCCGCATACTGACCGGCGATTTCGCCGGTCGCTTGCCGACGGCCGTCTTGTTTTCTGATTCATGCTTGCTACTGAGATCTCGTAGCCGAGGAACTTCGCCCTCTTGGTACGGGCATGAGTGATCAGCGTCTTCTCCTGCGACAGTTCCAGCTTGAGATCGTCACCCAGGAACTTCGCGATCCGCTGTTTCACTTCCTAGGCTTCGGCCTTCGGCCCGACAAACCCGAGCAAGGTGTCATCGCAATACCGCACGTAGCGCAGTCTCCGGTAGTTCGGATCATTCGGATCCTGGCTCGGGAGACTGTGCAGCCTCCGATAGAGTGATCGCACTTCAGCACGGTCACCTCGCCGGCGGGCGCGTACGATCGCTTGCTCCACCTTTCGGTACTCCGGATTGCGCGCTCGGAGCTTCGCTCGGGTGTATTCAGGGATCAGGGTTTTCTCGACGAACTCGTCCAGCTTGTGCAGGTAAATATTGGAGATCACGGGGGAAACGACGCCGCCCTGCGGAGCCCCGCTGAGTGTCGCGTTCCAGACCCAGTCCTCCAGGTATCCGGCCTTGAGCATGTTGCGCACCAGCCGCAGGAACCGCTGGTCATGGATCTTCTCGCCCAGCAGCTGGAGCGTGACCTCATGGTCGAGGCTCCCGAAGCAGTCGGCGATGTCGCCCTCAATAAACCAGGTTGTTCCGGTCCAGGTGTTGGCCACCTCCCGCAGTGCGGTGTGGCACCCTTTTCCTGGCCGGAATCCGTGGGAGCGGTCGGAGAAGGCAGGCTCGTAGTAAGCCTCCAAGAGGAGACGTATCACTTCACCTACTAATTTATCCGTCCAAGTTGGCAGACCTAGAGGCCGAGTCTTTCCGTTCTGTTTCTTCGGGATATGAACTCGCCTCACCGGGCGGAATCGATAACGCTCGTGGCGCATCGCATCGATGATGCGGTCGATCTTCCGCACGGACATGCCGTCCACGGTTTCCTGCGTGACCCCAGGCGTCATCGCACCCTTGTTGGCATAAATGCGCCCGTAGGCCAGCAGATACAACTGCGGGTTGAACAGCTGTCGATACAGTTCCTCACACGGCAGGCCGCGTCTGCCGCGCTCACGCAGGACACCCAGCACCGTCTCGGCGCTCTGCATTTCGCATACCTCCCGACTTTGGGCGTCCGATCACCTGGGGCCCTTCGCCCGAATGCAGACGGCTTTCCCGTCCTCCCTGGCCGGTCGTTACTCCGGCGACTACTATGGCCCCTCCGTCGCCATGGGGCTCGCGCCCGTTAGGCGATCCCACGTTCGTCCCTGTCGTACGTAATAGCGTGACGTAGGCGCCCCACTCATCTCCTTAAATGCCCTCACTAGGCATCGCTCCTTGTCCCGGAAGTTGCTTGGCCTTCTTTCACAGCGACCGCAGGACCGGCACCGGTTTCAGACGTCTTTCCGGTGGATGCGAACTTCCATCTCCTGGAGATTGGGATTCAGGCAATTCAGCTTTCGCCATATCACGCGGGTCCCCCAGAGCACCGTCCCTGACGTCTGGACCCGGCCTCTGGTTGGCTGGCATGCTACGGTCCCCTTCACCTTTCGGATCCAGGTAAGCCATCAGACCCAGGAATATCCCTCCGAATTCCTCCCGGCTATACCGGGGATACGACCGGGCGCCTCGTGGCGCACTTGAAGCGTTCGACCTTGCCGTTGGTCTGGGGCCGGTAGGGCCGGGTTCGCTTGTGGGTGATCGCGGCTTCCGCCA
Organism: Streptomyces guryensis; assembly: GCF_021261325.1. Taxonomy (GTDB): domain Bacteria; phylum Actinomycetota; class Actinomycetes; order Streptomycetales; family Streptomycetaceae; genus Streptomyces; species Streptomyces guryensis. The sequence continues at coordinate 2,384 of NZ_JAJSBI010000055.1, forward strand.
GGGCATCGCGCCAGTCGCGTGAGCGGTAGCAGGAGCCGTTGTCGGTCAGGACGCGCTCGACGGTGATCCCTGCCTGGACGAAGAAGGTGTGGGCCCCGTTTCCAGAAGCCGGTGGCTGTCTCCTTCTTCTCGTCGGTGTGGATCTCTGCTCGGGCAAACAGCCCTGTCACGCTGGAAGCCCGGTGTGCGGTTGCAGCCAGATCGATGCGGAAGGGATCGAGCAGGAGGTGTGGCGGCGCATTAGCAAACTCCTCAAGAACCCGGAGGCGTTGATGGAGCTGGCCCAGGAATGGGCCGATGCCACGCTGGGCGCCCGAAGCGGACAGGCCGACCGTATCGAGGAACTCGATGCACAGATCGCGGTGCAGGAGAAGGCGATCGCAACGGTGATGTCCGTGACGGCCATCCAGGCCGCGCAGCAAGGGCTCGAACAAGAGGCCGCAACCCAGCTCGTGACCCAAACCACCGGCCCCATGAATACCGAACTCGGCCAGCTGCGCAAGCTCCGCGAGGAAGCCGCCGCATGGCAGCGCGAGAACGAAGCCGCCGAGCGCCGAGCCAGGGACCTTCGTGCCCTCGCCGAACGAGCTCGTACTCAGATGCCGTCCATGAATGATGAGGATCGGGCGGACGTCATCGATCTCATCGACGTCAAAGTGACGCTCCAGAGCCCTGTCCCCGTACGCATAGGACGCTCCAGCTGCGCTGTCGGCGTGTGGTTCAAAGAGCGCGGTCTGCTCATTCCGGTCGAGGTTCTCGATGCGGCGTGGGCGATCATCCAGCCGCTTGTGACGAAGACCGGCCGGGGGTCGGGCAAGTCCACCGACCTACCGGTCCGTGATGCCGTCGAGGCGATCCTGTGGAAAGCGCGGATGGCGAAGACATGGAACGAGGCCGCTGCACGTATGACTTACGGCGTGGGCAAGCCCCTCATGAGCCGCTGGACCCGTTGGAGCGCGGACGGCACGTGCGAGCGCGTGGCGGAGGCGCTGGTGGAGGTTCAGGGATTCAGACGGTTCCGGTGCCCGAACCATCGAAAGGGCCGCCGTTGCCTGAGATGCTGGTCGAGGGCGTGGTCGAGCCCCGCTTGTTCCTCACGGACGATGACGACGACGTGGACGGTGAAACGCGCGATGGAACGGTCGCGTCGAGTACCACCATGAGTTGGCAGACCGCGATGGCTGCGAGCGCAATGCCGGGATGCCCGTCCCAGCGGGCCGCACCTGGCTTCTGTTCCTTGATCAACTGAGAGGCTGTCACTATGGGCCCCCCGCAAATGCGTTAGTGAACGTTCGCGTTCACTGTCGCGTCAACCGTAGTGAGTCCCCAATAGTGAACGCAAGCGTTCACTTAAATTGGTGTCGCGTGGCGAATCCCCCGTTGCTGCCGCGTGGTGCGCGCCCAACCCCGAAAATCCCGCTCCCCCTGTTCGCTGGAGATACCCAGATGGTCACTTCGCGCTGGACGGCCGCCCCCGCTCGGGCGGCCTCCCCCCGTCGGCGCGGCGCCGTACTCGAACGCGCGATCCTCGATGCCGCCCTGGAGCAGCTCAGCACGGTCGGCTGGAACGGCCTCACCATGGAGGGCGTCGCCGCCGGTGCTCAGACCGGCAAGGCCGCCGTCTATCGACGCTGGCCCTCCAAGGAGGACCTCGTCGCTGACGCCCTGCAGGCCGGACTGCCGCGCATAGAGGAGGCGCCCGACCTGGGCAGCGTGCGTGAAGATCTGCTCGCGCTGTGCCGGCAGGCGCGCGAGGCGATGTTCTCGCGGCCCGGTTTCGCGGTCCGCTCCGTGATTCACGAATGCGATCCGATTCAGGTGGAGCGCTTCCATGGCGTGATCTTCGACGGGATAGTGGAGCCCACCGTCAAGCTGCTCCGTGAGGTCGTCACCCGTGGAATAGAGCGGAACGAGGTGCGACCCGACGCGGCCAACAGCTATGTCTTCGATGCCATTCCGGCCATGATGATGTACCGCTCCAAGATGCGCGCAAGCGAATGGGGTGATCGTGATCTCGAGGAGATGATCGACCAGTTGATGGTTCCGCTGTTGCGGCCGAGCGGCGGCTGAGTGCCGGGCGCCGCGGTGGTGAAGAGGGGAGGGGGCGGGGTGTCCCCAGGTGATCGGCGGGGCGTAGGCTAAGGGTGCCATGCCGTATGAACCACCTACTCACACCGTCGAGCGCTCCCTTCGCGCCACGACCGGAGCGAAGATCATTGCCGGTGTCGACGAGGTGGGGCGCGGTGCGTGGGCCGGCCCCGTCACCGTCTGTGCGGCGGTCACGGGACTGCGTCGGCCTCCCGAGGGCCTCACCGACTCCAAGCTGCTCACCGTCAAGCGACGCACCGTGCTTGCCGTGGAACTGCGGAAGTGGGTGACCTCGTACGCGTTGGGGCACGCCTCGCCGGAGGAGATCGACGAGCTGGGTATGACCGCGGCACTGCGCCTGGCGGCGGTGCGTGCCCTGGAGACTCTGCCGGTCCGCCCCGACGCGGTGATCCTCGACGGCAAGCACGACTATCTCGGATCGCCCTGGCGGGTCCGTACGGTCATCAAGGGGGACCAGTCGTGTGTGGCGGTCGCGGCGGCCTCGGTGATCGCCAAGGTTCAGCGCGACAAAATGATGGCCGAACTGGGTATCGACCATGCAGACTTCGGTTTTGCGGACAACGCTGGGTATCCGTCGCCCGTGCACAAGGCCGCGCTGGCGGAGCGGGGGCCCACCCCGTTCCACCGGTTGTCGTGGGCGTATCTTGATGCGCTGCCCCAGTGGCGACATCTCAAGAAGGCCCGCAGTTGGGCGGACGGAGGCGTTCCGGGGATCGAGGGTCAGCTCGGCTTCGATTTCTGACGATTCCGCTCGCACTCATGTGCCACCCGCCGACGCGAGCCGCACCAATGTTTGATAAATATCAACCCATGCCTCTCATTCCCGAGGAGCCTCAGATTCACGAGAGCGCCCAGGGTCCCCGCGCCACGCCGGCCAGCGGCCGCACCGCGCCGACCCCCCGTCCCGTACCCGGTCCCCGTCCCGCGGCTCCGCCGCGGCCCGGCCGTCCTGGTCCGCTCCGGCCCACGCCGCCTGTGCAGCGCACTTCGCATGACGTGGCCGTGGCCAAGCCCGGACCTTCGGTCCCGGCTGCCCCTGCTGCCGTCACCGCTTCGGCCGCCCCGCAGATCCAGCTGATCCCGGCTTCGGCGGAGGGCGCGCTCGACGCCGCCGAGGAAGCCGTGGACCTGCTTCTGGACTCGGGTCGTGCCCCCGGCGACGTACTGGTGATCACCACCGGTGAACAGCATCCGTGGGCCGCCCACGAGCTGTCCTTCGGTGAAGCCCCCTACTGGGCGCAGCACGACGCGGGCGACGACGTCTTCTACACGGACGCCACTGCCGCCCCTCGCGCAGCCTCGCGCCCCGTGGTCGTGGTTGCCGTCAACGGCGGCCCCGAAGCAGCGGCCGCCGCCGTCCTGCCGCTGGCCCTGACCCGGGCCGGAGCCCTGCTGATCGTCTGCGGCGACCCGCAGCAGATCAACTCGGTGCTGGGCGCGGGCGTCTGAGCCTGTTCCGGTACGTCCACGAGGACGCGGGAGCGACGACGACGCCCCTGTGGCGGCATCGGCACAGCGGGCGTTGCGGCGTGCGCAGATACCGCCGGGATGCCCGATGCGCGACTGCTTCCGCCTGATTCAGCGATGTGTGACGAGGCCGTCAGGGCGTCGGCCCGCCGTGGCGGGCGCCCGTGATCCGCGCCGCGTAGGTGTCCCAAAGCATGCGGTGGTGGCTGCTCGGAGTGCCGTCGGGCAGCCCTGACCGTCCCGTGCCAATCTCCTCGTTCGGTACGCCGTCGAAGGGGGGCGTACGAGGGGAGCGCGGCGGCCGGTCGGGCGTGGCCCGTCCGTGTTCTCAGCGGGCCGCAGCGCGGCGCAGGACCTCAGAGGCGGCACCACCGGTGCGTGGCAGCGGAGGCGGCGCCTCGGACATGCCCAAGGACTCCGGTGAGGAGTCCGCGTTGGGGCGGCGCCCGCTGCGGCCCTCGCCCAGCACCTGCCAGCCGTCCCGGGTCAGCGTGATGTACGCCCCGCAGCGCAGTCCGTGCAATGTGCACGCGTCACGCAGACCCCACATCCATGCGCCGTCCTCCTCGGTCCAACGCGCGTCGCCCTCGCGGCAGTAGAGCAGCACCGCGGTGCGCACCGGTGTGCGGCGCCGCAGGTCGTGCGGGATGACCCGGCGAAGCTGCGCAAGCAGCGTGTTGCGGAACATCCAGCCGTCGGCCGGAGCCGGACGGCGGGTGAACGAGGCGCTCGCGCAAAGGCGTTCGTCCGGGTCGAGGACGGCCACCACTGCTGTCGCGTGCCTTGGCTGATGCCGGGAATGGAGTCCGCTCACGACCTCTCGGGGGTTGCGCAGCAGGGGAATTCCGGCGGCGGCCCACTCGGCGGGTTCGAGCATGCGGGTGAGAGGGTTGGCGGATGCGGCGGACAGGTCGGCAGACGTCGACGTGGATGCCGCCGAGGACGGAGCGAATCCGAAGGTCACGGTCCTCCCTTCGGCTACGCGCCCACACTGCGGGCGGGGTCTTGTTCAGGGGAGCGCACGCCGCAGCAGAGCCCTACCGGACCACGGACGAGCCGTGCGGGGAGCGGACTTCAATTCTTCCTGTCGAACTTGGATGCGGCAACGAGCAATTGGGGCCACTGACCGAAAGGCGGCGGTCTGCGGTTTATATCCCTACCCAGTGCGTTGCGTCACGACGCATGAGCCGACAGTTCGCCCGGAGTTGGTCCACCGTTGGGCGGAGGGGGCTCAAGGCAGGCATCCCGAGCGGGCGTGCGGTGCTGCGCCGCGGTCAGCTCTGGACGGCCAGGACGAGTGGCAACACCCCCTGCGCACCGGCTCGTCGGAGCATTCGGGCCGCGACCGCGAGCGTCCAGCCGGTCTCGGTGAAGTCGTCCACGAGGAGGACCGGGCCCGCGGCCTCGGCGAGGGCGGAAGCGAGGGCGGGCGGCACGGTCAGCGTGCCGGCCAGTGCCTTCAGACGCTGTGCGCTGTTGCTGCGGGAGATTTGGGGCGCGTCGCTCGTGTACTCGACGGAGCCGAGCAACGGCAGCCTGCCGACCTCCGCGATGCGCGCGCCCAGGGAGCTGATCAACTGGGGGCGGGTGCGCGAGGAGACGGTGACGACACCCGCCGGGCGTGGCTGCGAGTCAGCCGCTCCCGAGGCCCATCCACCAGGCCCCTTCGCCCAGTCGGCGAGCACGCCCACAACGGCCTTCGTCACGTCTTCCGGCACGGGGCCGTCGGGGGCGTGCGGCGCCAGCATCGGCCGCAGCCGGTTGCCCCAGCCGATGTCCGACAGGCGGCCCAACGCCCGCCCGGGTGCGGCCTGTTCACCGATCGGGATGCGTCCCTTGAGCTCGACGCCGATCGCAGGCAGGCCGGTCGGCCACATACGGCGTGGCTCCACCTCGACGCCTGCCCGACCGAGATCGTCGCGTGCCGCGTCCAGTGCGGTCGTGGACATGTCCGTGGTGAACCGCGCCCCGGCGCAGTTGTCGCAGCGGCCGCAGGGCTTGGCGCCCTCGTCGTCCAGTTGGCGTTGCAGGAACTCCATGCGGCAGTCGGCTGTCGAGGAGTACTCGCGCATCGCCTGTTGCTCGGTCCTGCGCTGCCGCGCGACCCAGTCGTAACGCTCCGCCTCGTACGTCCACGGTTGCCCGGTTGCGATCCAGCCGCCCTTGACCCGCTTCACCGCTCCGTCCACGTCGAGAACCTTGAGCATGGTCTCCAGGCGGGAGCGGCGCAGCTCCACCAAGGGCTCCAGGGCGGGCAGTGACAAGGCCCTGTCCGCCCGCGCGATGACGTCGAGAGTGCGGCGTACCAGGTCTTCCGGCGGGAAGGCGAGCGACGCGAAGTACTCCCAGATCGCCTCGTCCTCCTTCCCCGGCAGCAGGAGCACCTCGGCGTGCTCGACGCCGCGCCCGGCGCGGCCCACCTGCTGGTAGTAGGCGATGGGCGAGGACGGCGAGCCGAGGTGCACCACGAATCCGAGGTCAGGTTTGTCGAACCCCATGCCCAGCGCGGAGGTCGCGACCAGGGCCTTCACCCTGTTGGCGAGGAGGTCGTCCTCGGCCTGCTGCCGGTCGGCGTTCTCGGTCTTGCCGGTGTAGGCGGCGACCGTGTGGCCGCGGTGCCGCAGGAAGGCAGTGACCTCCTCGGCGGCGGCCACGGTGAGGGTGTAGATGATCCCGGAACCCGGCAGCTCGCCCAGGTGGTCGGCGAGCCAGGCCATACGGTGTGCGGCGTCGGGCAGCCGCAGCACGCTCAGACTCAGGCTCTCCCGGTCCAACGGGCCCCGCAGCACCAGGGCGTCCGACGAGCCCCCGGTGCCGAGCTGTTCGGCGACGTCGGCGGTCACGCGTGCGTTGGCGGTGGCAGTGGTCGCGAGCACCGGCACGCCCGGCGGCAGATCGCTGAGCATGGTACGCAGCCGCCGGTAGTCCGGGCGGAAGTCATGCCCCCAGTCGGAGATGCAGTGAGCCTCGTCCACCACGAGGAGTCCGGTGGCGGCGGCGAGCCTGGGCAGCACCTGATCCCGGAAATCCGGGTTGTTGAGGCGCTCCGGACTGACCAGCAGGACGTCGACCTCACCGGCGGCGATCTCGTCCTGAACGGTGTCCCACTCCTCGGTGTTCGAGGAGTTGATCGTCCGTGCATGGATGCCCGCCCGAGCAGCGGCCTCGACCTGGTTGCGCATCAGCGCGAGCAGCGGGGAGACGATGACCGTGGGTCCACTGCCCCGGGCCCGCAGCAGCGACGTCGCCACGAAGTAGACCGCGGACTTGCCCCAGCCCGTGCGCTGCACGACGAGCGCCCGGCGTCTGTCGGCGACCAGCGCCTCGATCGCCCGCCACTGGTCCTCGCGCAGCCGGGCCCGGCCCGTGGCGTCCCCGACGAGGCGGGCGAGGACCGCGTCGGCGGCCGCCCGGAGTTCCGCGTTGCTCGTGTGCTCCATGCATCCCATGAAACAGGACGGCACTGACAAGCCGGACCACGCCCGTGGAGGAGAGGGCGGGGGGAGGCACCCGCCGCCGTCGGGCATCGGGCAAGTCGCACCCGCCGAACATCGACTTGACGTGTCCCTGGTCTGACTTATCCACAGGGCAAACCGGAATATCGGGATCCGCGAGATCGTCTGCGCATGACGAACCACGGCGAAACCACTGGATCCCCCGAAAACGGCAAGGCCGCCGGACGCGACGGCACCGAGCCCCACGACGGACACGGCGAACCCGCGCGACGGGGCAAGCGCATCGGCCCGGCCGCTTCGGACGACCACGGCCGACGCGACGCGTACGGCACGCACGGTGCACAGGACGCGCACGACGAGCGCCCGGGCCGCCCGGACCACGTCGACTGCACCGCCTACGAGAGTCACGGCCCCGAACACCAGGTCACGCTGCGCACCCCGGCCGAACTGGCCGATGCCCTCCCTTATCTGTTGGGCTACCGGCCGGAGGAAAGCATCGTTCTGGTCGCCCTGCACGACAGGGACGGCCGCGGCCGTTTCGGCGGCCGTGCCCGGCTCGGCATTCCCACGAGTGCCGACGACTGGGCTTCGGTGGCCCAGCAGTTGGCTCACGGGCTGGTCACGGGCAGTGAGCGCAGGGGAGCCCGGCCCGAACAGATGGTCGCCTATCTCTGCCAGGAACCCGCGAAGGGCGAGTCGGGTCGGCAGGTCATGGAGCGGTTGCGCCCGCTCGCCCAGAAACTGCGCGTCGAGTGCGGTCAGCTCGATGTGCCGGTGATCGAGGCGCTGTGCATCTCGGACGGCCGCTTCTGGTCGTACTGCTGCGGGAACGAGGCGTGCTGCCCGCCCGAGGGCCTCCCCATGGGCCTGCCCGGCACCTCCGTGCTGGCCGCCGCTGCCACCTACGCAGGCATGCAGGTACGCGGCACTCTGCGCGAACTGCGGGCCAGGCTGCTGCCCTGGGAGACCGCGGCCGCTCTGGAGCAGGAGAGCGCCCTGGACGGCGCGAGCATGACCCTGGTCCCCAGGATCCTCGACGGCGCCGGCCGCGACGGTGTCGCACAGGAGACGCTGGAACTGTCCGCGCGGATCATGCGCCGACTGGCCGGCGCACCGCCCGTGTCCGGCATGCGCACGGCGGATCTGCGCGATGACGAGCTGCTCGCGCACGACGAAGCGGCGAGGCTGATTCTCGGCCTGCAGGACCGCGCGACCCGAGACTGCGCGGCCGAGTGGATGGAGGGCGAGGAGGCCACGCTCGCACTCCGCCTCTGGCGGGCCCTGGCCCGCCGGTGCGTCGGACCCTACGGCGAACACGCTGCGGCACCGCTGACGCTGGCCGGTTGGGTCGCTTGGTCCACGGGTGACGACCTGGAGGCCCGGGAAGCCCTCGCCATGGCGCTCGGCGCGGATCCCGGCTACCTCTTCGCCCGCCTGCTGCACCAGGCATGCAACGAGGGGCTGGACCCGGAGTCGATCCGCCGCTGCCTGCGCGCGGAGCGACAGGACCGCGGGGGGACGGTCGTCCAGCAGCGGCAGGGCAGGGAGGAAACCGCAGAGCCGACGGCCGGGGCCATCGAGTCGGAGCGGGCGCCGGAATCAGTGTCGGAGTCGGGATCCGTCTCGGAGGACGCATCCCGTCCGCGGCGCCGGGTCCGTTCCAGCAGCACGGTCCGCAGCCGTTCCCGCTCGGCGAGGACAGAAGGCCGGGGGAGCGGTACGAGTGTCCCTCGCCCGCGGACATCAGTGGCGGGCGGCACCCATCCCGGCTCCGGACGAACGGGCCGTACGCGCCCGCGTACCCCCGGCAAGGGTGTCGCGCGCCGCGGCGAACAGTGCCCGGAAGGCTTGCGGCCGGGAAGCGACGGCACAGAGGGGGAGGCATGAGGAAACGCTTGGCGAGTACTGGTCGGTGCGGCCGGATCGACGGCAGTCGTGGGGCGAGCCGCGCGCGGCAAAGGGAAGTCGTCGGCGGTGATCAAGGTCGCCACCGTTCGGCCGGGCAGGGCGGCCGCGGGCGTGACCCGGAGGACCGCTCTTCCGTTCACCTGAGTGGCGGAACGCCCGGATGGGCCGGCCGCCATACAGTCCACGTCCGTCCGGATCCCCCACCCGGCGCCGCACACGCCCGAGGTGCACCGAGCGCAGAAGAAGCCGCCCCATGCCTCAGCCGACTCCGCCCTCCGCCACCGGCGATGCCCCTTCCGCAAGCCGGTCCACGCTGCCTCCCGGGCCGGGCGCCCGCCCGCCTGCACCCGCGGACCGTGCCGCCCGGCGCGAGCCCTGGTCCGAGGCCGACGCCGCACGTGTCTCCCCGCCCGGCGGGCAGGACTGGTGCCCGCCTGCGCCGACGGACCGAGCCGGGCCGACAACCGGGGTGGTCCATCAGGAACGGCCCCCTGGCAGCCCGACCGCCCAGGGCCGCACTGCCGTTCACCCGCACGACCCCAGGCCCTTTGCACTCGAGCCGACCGAGCGGAGCCACCCTGTGTCCCAGCCAACGCGTCAGGACCAACTCCCAGCCGGGGCGGCCGACCCGGGGCAGCCCTCCGACCCGCTCACAGGCCGACGAAGCTCACTGCCGCCACCCGCAGGGCAGGGCCGGGCCCTGCCCTCACCCGCAGGCCAGACACCCCGCTCGTCGGCCTCCCCGCCTCCAGGAGCGGCCCCGCCGACCCGAGCGGCTTCGCTCCCGGCACCCCTCCGGGCCGTCGAACTGCCCTCCACCCACACCGCCATGATCTGCGTCGCCCTCCCGGCACTCGCCATCTCCTCGGAGCACGGGCAGATGACGGGGCAGGGGCTGGAAGGGTTCTACCGGTCGGGCCGGCGCGTGCTCTCCCGTTGCCAGGTCCGCGTGGCCGGGCGCGAACCGCTGGCGGTGCAAGGCCGAATGACCTCGGCCGACCGGGCCCGGTTCGTGGGCACGCTGCGCGCCTCGCCGCATTCCGGCCCGGACCCGGACGTCGTCGTCGAGCGCATTCGCCATGCGGACGGGACGGAGCGCATCACCTTGCACAGCGCGGCCCGGCGCCCCCTGCGTGTGCCGCTGGAAGTCGCCCTCGGTACGGACCTGGCCGACCTGGGCGCCATCGCGTCCGGCACCGCTGGGCCCGAACTGCCCGCCAGCGTGCACGGATCGGGCCTGCGCTGGTCGTGCGCCACCGGGAACTCGTCGGTCACGGCAGATCCGCCGCCCGCGGACGCCCTGGCCTCCGCCGGGTTGCTGCGCTGGGAATTCGTGCTGCCCCCCGGCGGCAGCACAAGCGTGGAGCTGCGGATACGGCTGGACGGGGCGGGACCTGTCCGGGCCGTGAGCCGTACTGCCACGAGCCCTCTCGCCGCCGCTCGGGCGGCCGGTGACGACCCCAGGGTCCAGCCGTTGCTGCGGACCAGCGTCGAGGATCTCCAAGCCCTCCTGCTGCGCGACCCCGAGCACCCTTCCGACATCCATCTCGCGGCAGGTGCCCCCTGGCGCTGCGGTCCGGCCCCTGCCGAGGCACTGGCCGCGGCACGGATGACGCTGCCCCTCGGTACCCGGCTCGCCGCAGGCACGCTGCGTTTCCTCGCCCGCACCCAACTCCGGGGCGTGGGGCCGCAGTCCGGCATGATCCCCGGGCCACGACGGGACGCGGGCATCCATCTGCCCCCGGGTTGCACCGGCACGGAAGCCACGCTGCTCTTCCCCTCGCTCCTCGCGGAGGCCCGTCGCTGGGGCCTTCCCGAGGCCGAGACGGAGGAACTGCTGCCGACGGCCGAGCGCTGTCTGGCCTGGCTGCGGACGACCGTGGGCGACGGCACCTACCTGTGCGACCCGCACCCCGGCGGTCCCGTCCGCTGCGAGACGCAGGCCCACGCCCACCGTGCCGCCCTGCTCGGTGCCGATCTGCTCGATGCCTGCGGGAGACCGGGCGGCACCGAGTTGCGGCACTGGGCCCAGGCGCTGCGTGCGGCGTTCAGGCAGGACTTCTGGATCGACGACCGGGGCGGCGGCAGGCCTGCCGCCGCCCGCGCCCCCGACGGCACCCCGGTGCCGCACCTGGGCGCCGCCGCCGCTCATCTCCTCGACACCGGCCTGCTCGGCGGTGGCGAGCCGGCCCCTGGGCTGCTCGACAAGGTGCAGACCGAACAGCTCGCCCGCCTGCTCGGCGGCCTCGGTATGGACTCGGGCTGGGGGCTGCGCGGACTCGGCGCGAAGGAAGCCGGATACAACCCGTTCGGCCACCGCAGCGGTGCTGTGAGGGTCCACGAGACGGCGATCGCCGTCGCAGGCCTGGCCACCGCAGGCTACGAGAAGGAGGCGGGTTCACTGCTGAGGGGCGCCCTGGCGGCGGCCGAGAGCTTCGGGCACCGGCTGCCCGAGATGTATGCGGGGGAGCAGCGCACCGACGGGAGCGCTCCACTCCCGCACCCGGCGGCCTGTCGTCCCGCCGCCACCGCGGCGGCTTCGGGCGTGCTGCTGCTGGTGACTCTCGCGGGTGTCCGACCGGACGCTCCGGCCGGGACGGTCACACTGCGGCCCATGCACAGTGCACCGCTCGGAGAGATCGTCCTGCGGGGACTGCAGATCGCCGGGGCCCCCTTCTCTGTAAGGGTCAGCCGACTCGGCCTCGCCATGGTCGAGGAGGCGGCCGACGGACTGCAATTGGGAGTGTGACCTCGGACGACGTACACCGCACAGGTCCGCAACCAGGGGATGAGGCTCATACCGGACCGAAGTGGATCAGCCATCGAAGCGGCCAACGAAGGGAGTGTTTATCGTCAGGCAGACGACTATGATCGCCGCATGCCCTACGACCCGTCAGCATTTCCGCCCTTCGCCGTCACCGTGGACCTGGTCGTGCTGACCGTGCGCCGTCATGCCCTGTGCGCGCTGGCGGTACGCAGGGGCGAACCCCCGTTCCAGGGGCGCTGGGCGCTCCCGGGCGGCTTCGTACGGGCCGACGAGGATCTGGCGCAGGCAGCCGCACGAGAGCTGGCCGAGGAGACCGGGCTGCGCACCCACAACCCGGCCGTTCCCGCCCAGGACAACGGTGCCCACCTGGAGCAGCTCGCGACCTACGGAGACCCCAAGCGGGACCCGCGGATGCGCGTGGTCAGCGTCGCCCACCTGGCACTCGCCCCCGACCTGCCCGCCCCCCGAGCGGGCGGCGACGCCAGCAATGCGCGCTGGGCGGCGGTCGAGGAACTGCTGCAGCAGGGCGGTTACGGGCGTGACGGCGAACCGGTGGCGCCACTCGCCTTCGACCACGCCCAGATCCTGTCCGACGGCGTGGAGCGCGCCCGCTCCAAGATCGAGTACTCGTCTCTCGCCACGGCCTTCTGCCCCACCGAGTTCACCGTCGGCGAGCTGCGCCGGGTCTACGAGGCGGTGTGGGGAGTTGCGCTCGACCCGCGCAACTTCCACCGCAAGGTGACGGGCACACCGGGCTTTCTCGTCCCCACCGGTGGGACCACCACACGCCAGGGCGGCCGCCCCGCCCAGTTGTTCCGGGCCGGCGGCGCCACACTGCTCAACCCCCCGATGCTGCGCCCCGAAGTGTGATGGCAGAGTTCCGGGCAGACCGGTAACGGCCTGCAGAGCGGGCCACGCTATACCCGAAAAATCGGACATAGCGCGCTATCTTGCTTCGGGTGATCCAGGCCTACGGATTGACCAGCAATCCCCGCAAGGAGCTTCCGCCCGCCGTCGACGACGTCTCCTTCGACGTACGCGCAGGCCGCGTCACCGCGCTGCTCGGCGCGCCGGGGGCGGGCAAGACGACCGCACTCAAACTCATGCTCGAACTCCAACAGGGCCGTGGCATCACTTACTTCAAGGGCCGCCCCTTGCACCGCATCGCCCACCCGGGGCGCGAAGTCGGCGTGCTCCTGGGTGATGTACCGGGACACCCGGCCCGCACCGTCCGCGGCCATCTCCGCATGCTGTGCGCCGCCGCAGGAGTCCCCGCCCGCCGCGCCGACGAGGTCCTCGAGGTGGTCGGCCTCGCCAGCCTGCGCGACGAACGCCTCGGCACCCTCTCGCGCGGCATGGACCGCCGCCTCGGCCTGGCCTGCGCCCTGCTGCCCGACCCGCACACGCTCGTACTCGACGAACCCGCCGGCGGTCTCTCCCCTCGCGAGGCGCGCTGGCTGTACGGCATGCTGCACGCGCACGCCGCCCAGGGCGGTACGGTCCTGCTCACCACGGCAGACCCCAAGGAGGCCGCGCGCAGCGCCGACCGGGTCGTCACCCTGAAGCAGGGCAGGCTCGTGGCCGACCAGGACGCCGAGGACTTCGCCCGCACCCGGCTGCGCCCGCGCGTCGCCGTCCGCAGCCCACATGTCGTGCGCCTCGCCGCCCTGCTCACCAAGGAGGCCCGCACCGCGCAGCGCTCCGTCGAAGTCGTACACGAGGGCGGCAACCGGCTCTCCGTGTACGGCAGTAGTTGCGCCGACATCGGAGAGACCGCGTTCCGGCACGGCATCCTCGTACACCAATTGGCCGACGAGATCGGGGACATGGGACCCGGAGCTGTGGAACTCCCCGCAGGGGAGACGGAATCCGCCGTCGAGCCGTCGGCGCCTGCCGAGCCGCGCGCGGCGGACGGGGCCCCGGAGCCCGGCGAGGCGCGGCACTGCTCGGCGCCTGCAGCCGCACCCGAGGCGTCCTGGCCGGGAGGCGTCGAACCGAATTCCCCGAGTCCGGCTGATGCGTCCCGCGAGGCGCACCCCGAACCGCGATCCCCCGCTCCGGCCGACGCGCCCGGTGGCGTCGGCGCGCCGAAGTCACCCGTCGGCGCACCTGAGTCACGCGTGTCGTCCGGGCCGGCCCGGACGCCGGCCCTGCGGCCGACTGAAGCCGGTGCCCCCGACAGCCCGCCCTCCCTTCCGCCGCCCATCTCCGTCCGCCCGGCTCGCAGCCCCCTCCGCCCTCTTCGCTACGAAATCCGTCGCGCCGCCGGCATCGGCACGGGGTTCGTCACCGGGGCCGCCGTGCTCGTCGTGTCCGCCGTCGCAGCCGTCGTCCTGGCTCGGATCGGACACACCCCGCAGTCGCGCCTGCTGGCCGCGTGGCCGCGCGAGCTGCCGCTGCCGCCCGCCGCGCTCGGTGCGGGGCTCCTCGGTGCGCTGGCCTTCGGCGACGAGTTCCGCCATCCCGCGCTGGCGGCCGATCGCGGCACCGTGCCCCGCCGGCTGGGGCTGCTCGCCGCAAAGCTCCTCGTCGCCACGGTCACCGCGCTGATGCTGGCCTTCCTCACGGTCGGCTGCGACGCCGAAGCCCTCTACATCGTCTACGGACGGGAGCTCATGCAAGTTCCCGCGGACTGGCTTTCACTGAGCGCGAGTTGGCTCGGACTGGTCGTCGGATGTGCCTGGGCCGGAGTGCTGGCCGCCGGTGTCTTCCGGTCCACCACGGCAGGACTCGCCGCCGTGATCTCCGTACCGGTCCTCGTCGTTCCGCTCGTACAGAAGGCCTTGGCGGGATCGTCCGTGCGGATGGCGGCCGAGCTTCCGCTGCGGTTGCACGAGGTGTTCCTGCTGCAGTGGCCCTTCGGGGGAGAGCGCTATCTGTCGGCGGTGGCGAGGGTGATCGCCCAACCCGTGGGCGGTGCCCTGACGTTGTCGCTCACCGCTCTGCTCTGCGCGTATCTGCTCACCACCCTGCGCAGCAGGGCCCGATGACAACCGTCCGCGCGCTTTCGCCCTACCCTGTGCACAACTCCCTGAGGAAAGCCCATTTCTTTCCGATAAGGCGTCAATTGCGACGGGGTGAGCGATCACCCTTTCGTGTGCTTTTCACCAAAGACCTCAAGGGAGTTGGAGAGGGCGCCGACAAAGGATCCGTGAGTACCCTTGCGCACACCATGATGACCGCCGCCCGCTCCGCCGACTCCGGTCTGGCCGGCCCGGGCGATCTCGACCGCTACCCCTACGCCGAGGCCCACGTGGTCGACCGCGTCGGAGCCCCCGCCTGGGAGAGCGCGGACCCTGAGCTGGGCCGCGTGGGCCGGCGCGCCGCGGGCAGCCGCGGACGCGGGCTGCACGGCCAACTCGTCCAGCAACTGGGCCAGATGATCGTCTCCGGCGATCTGGGCGCCGACCGGCCGCTGGTGCCCGAGGAAATCGGCCAGCGTTTCGAGGTCTCCCGCACCGTCGTCCGTGAGTCGCTCCGGGTCCTGGAGGCCAAGGGCCTGGTCAGCGCCCGCCCGAACGTCGGTACGCGTGTGCGCCCGGTCAGTGACTGGAACCTCCTCGATCCGGACATCATCGAATGGCGCGCTTTCGGGCCGCAGCGCGACGACCAGCGCCGCGAGCTGAGCGAACTGCGCTGGACGATGGAACCGCTCGCCGCCCGCCTCGCCGCCGGGCACGGGCGGGAGGACGTCCAGCAGCGGCTGGCCGACATGGTCGAGATCATGGGCCACGCGATGGGGCAGGGTGACGCCATCACCTTCTCCCGCGCCGATGCCGAGTTCCACTCCCTGCTCATCCAGGTTGCCGGCAACCGCATGCTGGAGCACCTCTCCGGGATCGTCTCGGCCGCCCTCCAGGTCTCTGGTGGCCCGGTGACCGGCTGCGACCGGCCGAACGAGGCGTCGCTGGCGCATCACGGCAGGATCGTCGACGCCCTCGGTGCAGGGGACGGCGCGGCGGCCGAGTCGGCCATGCGTCAATTGCTCACCGTCCACCCCGAGGTGGAGCGCGTGGTGCCCGCGCCGCGCGAACACTGACCGCACCCCGCGGGCGGCGCGGCCGGGAGGTGCCTCCCCCTCCTGGGGCACGGCTCGGCCGCCGGACCGCCTCCGTCGGACCCCGCAGGATCTCCGGGATCCTGCGGGGTCCGACGGCGCCACGGGCCGCGGCGACCTTGGGAAAGCCCCGGTCTCAGCCATGGGTGACCCGATATGTCCATGTCTGATCGCTTTTGAGCGCTTACGGGATGTGACTCGGACCACGCAGATTGGGCGTAACACTCGGGGAAACAGCGCGATGACCTAAGAGGTGACAGCCGAGGAGGGAATACGGACGCCGTTTGCGGCGCTGTGCATCTTCCCGGCCTCGCCCGCGCCGTCGGCCCAATCCCCAAGCCGGCGGTCGGCTCCTGTCCGTCCTGGACGGGGCCGGAAGCCGTTTTCCAACGTTCCGAGAGGTTGTTCGTGTCGGCCAGCACATCCCGTACGCTCCCGCCGGAGATCGCCGAGTCCGTCTCTGTCATGGCTCTCATTGAGCGGGGAAAGGCTGAGGGGCAGATCGCCGGCGACGATGTGCGTCGGGCCTTCGAAGCTGACCAGATTCCGGCCACTCAGTGGAAGAACGTACTGCGCAGCCTCAACCAGATCCTCGAGGAAGAGGGTGTGACGCTGATGGTCAGTGCCGCGGAGCCCAAGCGCACCCGAAAGAGCGTCGCAGCGAAGAGTCCGGCCAAGCGCACCGCCACCAAGACGGTCGCGGCGAAGACGGTGACCGCCAAGAAGGCCACCGCCACCGCCACCCCCGAGGCGCCCGCCGCCGACACATCCGTCGAGGACGACGCCACGCAGGCCGCTGCCAAGAAGGCGGTCGCCAAGAAGGCGGCGCCCGCCAAGAAGACCGTCGCCAAGAAGACGGCGGCCAAGAAGACCGGTGCCAAGAAGGACGACGCCGAGGTCATCGAGGAGGAGGCGCTCGAGGACACCCCCAAGGGCGCCGACGAGCCCGAGGGCGCCGAGAGCGCGGGCTTCGTACTCTCCGACGAGGACGAGGACGACGCGCCGGCCCAGCAGGTCGCCGCGGCCGGTGCCACCGCCGACCCCGTCAAGGACTACCTCAAGCAGATCGGCAAGGTCCCCCTCCTCAACGCCGAGCAGGAGGTCGAGCTCGCCAAGCGCATCGAGGCGGGTCTGTTCGCCGAGGACAAGCTGTCCAACGCCGACAAGCTCGCGCCGAAGCTCAAGCGCGAGCTGGAGATCATCGCCGAGGACGGCCGCCGCGCCAAGAACCACCTCCTGGAGGCCAACCTCCGTCTGGTGGTCTCCCTGGCCAAGCGCTACACCGGCCGCGGCATGCTCTTCCTGGACCTCATCCAGGAGGGCAACCTCGGTCTGATCCGCGCGGTCGAGAAGTTCGACTACACCAAGGGCTACAAGTTCTCCACGTACGCCACCTGGTGGATCCGTCAGGCGATCACCCGCGCCATGGCCGACCAGGCCCGCACCATCCGTATCCCGGTGCACATGGTCGAGGTCATCAACAAGCTCGCGCGCGTGCAGCGCCAGATGCTCCAGGACCTGGGCCGCGAGCCCACCCCGGAGGAGCTGGCCAAGGAACTCGACATGACCCCGGAGAAGGTCATCGAGGTCCAGAAGTACGGCCGCGAGCCCATCTCGCTGCACACCCCGCTGGGCGAGGACGGCGACAGCGAGTTCGGTGACCTCATCGAGGACTCCGAGGCCGTCGTCCCGGCCGACGCGGTCAGCTTCACGCTCCTGCAGGAGCAGCTGCACTCCGTCCTCGACACCCTGTCCGAGCGCGAGGCGGGCGTCGTCTCCATGCGCTTCGGTCTCACCGACGGTCAGCCGAAGACCCTCGACGAGATCGGCAAGGTGTACGGCGTCACGCGCGAGCGCATCCGCCAGATCGAGTCCAAGACCATGTCGAAGCTGCGCCACCCGTCGCGTTCCCAGGTGCTGCGCGACTACCTCGACTAGGTCGCTGTCGTACGACATCGAAGAAGGCCCGGTTCTCCCGCGCGGAGAACCGGGCCTTCTCGTGCTCTCGCGCAGGTGCGGGGTGTGACGGGCTGGATCACTCTGGGTCTCCCACGACCATCCCAGAGTGAGGAGCTCGTATGCGTCGTCCTATTGTCCGGGCGCTGGCCCGGCCGCTGGCCCTGGTGGCCGCGGCGACTGCAATACCGTTGCTTTCCACTGCCTCCGTGGCCGCCGACAGCGTTGTCATAGGGAGTTTCCCGATCGACGTGTCCGAGAGTCCTTGGACGGTGGCCCTGTCCAGCCGTGACCGGTTCGGGGGTACGCGTGCGGGTCAGTTCTGCGGCGGTGTGGCCATCAGTCGTACGAGGGTGCTCACCGCGGCCCATTGCATGGGCGAAGACGTGCTGGGGTCGCCGCCGGAGCGCCTCCATGACCTCAAGGTCATCGCGAACCGTACGGACCTGCTTTCGGACCGGGGCCGGGAGATCGCGGTACGAGACGTCCAGGTGAGCGCGACCTTCGACAGCGACAGCAACGCCGAGGACTTCGCCGTGCTCACCCTCGCCGAACCGCTGCCGCGCACCTCGGTCATCGCGATGGCAGCAGCCGGCGATGCTGCGTACAAGCCGGGCACGAGCGCGACAGTCTCCGGGTGGGGAGACCTCACGGGTGGCGGTGACTACGCACACAGTCTGCGGGCGACACGCGTGCACGTGCTGCCCGACGCCAGGTGCGAGAAGGCGTATCCGGGCAGCGCCGACGGCACCTACCTGGCCAAGAGCATGTTGTGCGCCGGGGAGGCCGGAGGCGGCCACGACGCCTGCCAGGGGGACAGCGGCGGGCCCCTCGTCGCCCAGGGGAAGCTGATCGGGCTCGTGTCCTGGGGGAGCGGCTGTGGTCGGGCGGGCAGTCCCGGCGTCTATACGCGCGTGTCCGAGGCTCTACGCGGGATGGACCGGCGGAGCGGCCACGGCAGGGCCCGCTGAGGGTGCCTGGACGGCATCCGCAGTACGAGCGCGGGCGGCGCGGTCCCTGAAGCAGGGGCCGCGCCGCCCGTACACCGGCCTGTGCCGGAGCTGGCTCGTCGTGTATGCGAGGTGTCAGCGCTCTTCTTCAGAGACGGATGCCGGAACGGACGTCAGCCGCTCCGTCTCGTCCTGTATCTCAGCGGCGATCTTCTTGAGTTCCGGCTCGAACTTGCGGCCGTGGTGGGCGCAGAAGAGCAGTTCTCCGCCGCTGAGCAGGACAACGCGCACGTAGGCCTGCGCGCCACAGCGGTCGCAGCGATCGGCGGCCGTCAGTGGGCTCGCGGGGGTCAGAACAGTAGTCACGTCGCCTCTTCTCTAGCTCGACGAGCTGTCGTACCAGGGTCAACATCCAACCAGCCCTAAAACGTTCCCGCCCCGGGCTTTTCCTCGAAAAAATCTTTCGAGGCCGGCTGTCTGCTGCCGGTTGGCGGCGAATGTGCCGTATTGCGTGTCTGTGTGTCGTACGGGTTCGCGCGGTCTGTCAATGTCTGGTCCTCCCGGCTGGCTTGCCGGTTGTTCATGAGGACGTGCCCGGAGCCTAAATGGTTCATGCCTCGAAGGGAACGTGATATGTACTTCACTCCATCGAGGGATCGAACGTGCATGCGACTCTGGACTAGTCTTAACTCCAGACGAGGGTGGCGTTACAACGGCTCTACCAGGCCTCGGTACCCTCTTGACGGCTACCGAAGCCGTGCCCTTGCCCACGAGGGCCTCACCTGAAATTCAGCGAGGAGCGAACCGCGTGACCGCCGAGACGTCCGTGCCGTCCACAGCTCTGCTGGCAGGAGCAGACCGGGACGGTTCCAACTACACCGCGCGGCACCTGCTCGTCCTCGAGGGGCTCGAGGCCGTGCGCAAGCGCCCGGGTATGTACATCGGGTCGACCGACAGCCGCGGTCTGATGCACTGCCTCTGGGAGATCATCGACAACTCTGTGGACGAGGCCCTCGGGGGCTACTGCGACCACATCGACGTGATCCTCCACGACGACGGTTCCGTGGAGGTCCGGGACAACGGCCGGGGCATCCCGGTCGACGTCGAGCCCAAGACCGGCCTCTCCGGCGTCGAGGTCGTGATGACCAAGCTGCACGCCGGCGGCAAGTTCGGCGGAGGCTCCTACGCCGCCTCCGGTGGTCTGCACGGTGTGGGCGCCTCCGTGGTGAACGCCCTGTCGGCCCGCCTGGACGTCGAGGTGGACCGCGGCGGCCACACCCATGCGATCAGCTTCCGCCGCGGCGCGCCGGGCGCCTTCGCCGCGAATGGCCCCGACGCCAGGTTCGACGCCACCAGCGGGCTGCGCAAGGCCAAACGGATCCCCAAGACCCGTAGCGGCACGCGCGTGCGTTACTGGGCCGACCGCCAGATCTTCCTCAAGGACGCCAAGCTCTCCCTGGAGCACCTGCACCAGCGTGCCCGTCAGACGGCGTTCCTGGTGCCCGGCCTGACCATCGTCGTCCGCGACGAGTTCGGGCTCGGCGAGGGCGGCAGCAAGGGTGAGGAGTCCTTCCGCTTCGACGGTGGCATCAGCGAGTTCTGCGAGTACCTGGCGAGCGACAAGCCGGTCAACGACGTCCTCCGCTTCTCCGGCCAGGGCACCTTCAAGGAGACGGTCCCGGTCCTGGACGACCACGGTCAGATGACGCCCACCGAGGTCACCCGCGAACTCGGCGTCGACGTGGCCATGCGCTGGGGCACCGGCTACGACACGACCCTCAGGTCGTTCGTCAACATCATCGCCACCCCCAAGGGAGGCACTCACGTCGCCGGCTTCGAGCAGGCGGTCACCAAGACGATGAACGAGGTGCTGCGGGCAAAGAAGCTGCTGCGCGTCGCCGAGGACGACATCGTCAAGGACGACGCCCTGGAGGGCCTCACCGCGGTCGTCACCGTCCGCCTCGCCGAGCCCCAGTTCGAGGGCCAGACCAAGGAGGTCCTCGGCACCTCGGCGGCCCGGCGCATCGTGAACACAGTGATCTCCACGGAACTCAAGGCGTTCCTGACCTCCACGAAGCGCGATGCCGCAGCGCAGGCCCGTGTGGTCATGGAGAAGGCCGTCGCCGCCGCCCGGACGCGTATCGCGGCCCGCCAGCACAAGGATGCCCAGCGCCGGAAGACGGCTCTGGAGTCCTCTTCGCTGCCTGCGAAGCTCGCGGACTGCCGCAGTGACGACGTGGACCGCAGCGAGCTGTTCATCGTCGAGGGAGACTCCGCGCTCGGCACGGCCAAGCTGGCGCGGAACTCCGAGTTCCAGGCTCTGCTGCCGATCCGCGGCAAGATCCTCAACGTCCAGAAGTCGTCCGTGACCGACATGCTCAAGAACGCCGAGTGCGGCGCGATCATCCAGGTCATAGGAGCAGGCTCGGGCCGGACGTTCGACATCGACGCGGCACGCTACGGCAAGATCATCATGATGACCGACGCCGATGTGGACGGCTCGCACATCCGGACCCTGCTGCTGACGCTGTTCCACCGGTACATGCGGCCCATGGTCGAGGCGGGCCGGGTGTTCGCAGCGGTGCCGCCGCTGCACCGCATCGAGATCGTCCAGCCGAAGAAGGGCCAGGACAAGTACGTCTACACGTACTCGGACCGCGAACTGCGCGACAAGCTGCTGGAGTTCCAGAGCAAGGGCATCCGTTACAAGGACTCCATCCAGCGCTACAAGGGCCTCGGTGAGATGGACGCCGACCAGCTGGCCGAGACGACGATGGACCCGCGGCACCGCACCCTGCGTCGGATCAACCTCTCCGATCTGGACTCCGCGGAGACGGTCTTCGATCTGCTGATGGGCAACGACGTGGCACCGCGCAAGGAGTTCATCTCCAGCTCGGCGGCGACGCTGGACCGGTCGCGCATCGACGCGTAAGCGCTGCGCTCGGCCTGGGCCGGGGTGGGGCTTGGCGGACGGGGTGCCGGGTGCAGGGTGGCGGCGGGTGTCTCAGGTGTGGCGCGCGCCTCGGCCGGTCAGCCGGTAGACCTGTCGAGGCTCGGGGCTCGGGCTCAGCTGCGTGGGCGGGAGAGGGGTGCCCGCCCACCTGCGTGTGACGGTCTCGGCCGAGACGGCGGGCGGGCTCGCGTCGTGTCTGCCGACCTGGCTCGGCCCGACCGGGGCGGTCGGGGGGGGTGCCTCTATGTCTTTCGTCAAGCGAGGCGTGGGGTTCTGGGTTCGTAGAAGGTGCCGTCGCGGAGCATGGCGAACAGCACGTTGATCCGTTGTCGGGCCAGGCGGAGAAGTGCTT
>NZ_JAJSBI010000056.1 GCF_021261325.1 Streptomyces guryensis
TCCATCAGGCGGAGTAAGTCATGCTGGGACAAGGCCATCGCGTCACCTCTCACTCAACGAGCTTCGCTACTCGGAGAGTTGCGCGATGGCCGCCCCATGACCAGGGGCTATGCAGAGATCGCTGCTACACCACTCGGCGGGACACCATCCACGCACGACCACGACGACCACATCGCCGGTGCCACCAGGTTTCCCGGCGCCAAGTTCGTCTCGCACGAGATAACCGCCGAACTGCTGCGGATCTACACCGACCCCCATCGCCCCGTGCCGGACGTGACCTTCTCCGGCAAGCACCACCGCCTCACGGTGATTGACTGTGGGTGGGACCGTCCGGTGCCGTCCGGTGCCGGGGGTGCCCGGCGGTTTGGGTAGGTTGGTGGCCACCAACCCAGGAGCTACCCCGTGTCCGACCGCCCCAGCGTTCTGTTCGTGACCGATCTCGCCTACGAGGCCCGGGGGCGGCGCTACTGCGACGAGGACATCTTCCTGTCGTCGCGGCTACGGAATGACTTCGACGTCGCTTTGTGCCATCCACTGGACGCCGCGGCACTGATGGACGCCTTTGACGCGGTCGTGGTCCGTAACAGTGGCCCCGTGCTGCACTACCAGAAGGAATACGACGCCTTCCGCGACCAGGCCGCAGCGCGCGGCACCCGGGTCTACAACCCGCTGTCCGGCCGGGCCGACATGGCCGGCAAGCAATACCTGCTGGACCTGACCGCAGCCGGATACCCGGTCATCCCCACCATCGACCGGCCCCAGGACTTCGGCCGCCTGCCCGAGGCCGACCAGTACGTGGTCAAGCCGAAGGCAGGGGCAGACTCCATCGGCCTCAGCTTCGTGCCTCAGGAGCAGTTGGCCGGCCTCGGCTACGGCGACATCCTCGTCCAGCCCCGCATCGATTTTCGCTACGAGGTGTCGTTCTACTACGTCGACGATGCCTTCCAGTACGCACTGCACGCCCCCGACCCCGAACGGCGCTGGGTCCTTGAGCCCTACCAGCCCACCGAAGCCGACCTCGACTGCGCGCGCCGCTTCATCGACTGGAACACCCTCGATCACGGCATCCAGCGCGTGGACGCCTGCCGCACCCAGGAGGGTGACCTGCTCCTGGTCGAGCTGGAAGACCTCAACCCCTACCTGTCCCTGGACCACCTCGACGACCCGACCCGCGACACATTCGTCACCAGCATGACGACCTCCCTCCACCGGTTCCTGAGCACCCCACCTCGCCCCTGAACCGGCAGGCCGCCGGTCACCTCAGAGCCCTGGGACCGACTGTCCAAGGGCATGGATGCAACGCGTATCGAGCCCTTCCCCGTCGCCAGCCAGGCGGCACATCGAGGACGGCCGCATCACCCGCGTCCAATAGATCATGACGGTCAGCGCTGCGTTCGAAGCGGCGGAGAAGAGCGCTGTGCAGGTTGATCTGCAGCGCTGCGCGGTGGGGGTTGCCGATCTGGGCCAGGCCGAGGGCCTCCTGGGCGAGCGCGACGGCTTCGACGTCGGCGGCGGAGCCCGTCAGCTCGTGGCGTGACCGTAGCGCACCACTCAGGTCGGACAGAATCGACGGCAGGATCGGGTCACCGGACGCCGTGGCCATGTGAACCATCACATGGGCAAAGGTCTTGGAAGGCGCCTGGCCCACCTGCCCGGCAGGTGCTTTGAGCTGCACGTTCCATCCCCCTGAGGGCGCTGCCAGTAACCGTGGAACGCATTCGCATGGGTGGACAGGTATTGGTGGAACCCGGCTGATGTCGACATTGGACGTCAAATGCGCTGGGCTGCGCATGAGTTGGACCGGCAACGGTTCCGTCACGGAAAGGATCTTGAGGCAACCCGTAACCCGGTGAGGGGCGGGCGGTTGGTAGCGGTGGGGGTCCTGCTGTCCGTGTGCGGTCCCCCGGCGGGAGGGCAGGGAGTTGTGGCCGAGTCTGCATGCGGTGGGAGCGCGTCCGACGGGACTCCTGGGCGGCGTACTGCCGGTGAGGTGTCCGTCACCGGGCGGGCGGCGCACGAAGGGATCCTGCGACGGCAGTCGGCGCGCGAATCGGCGGCGCGTACCTATGCGCGTGTCCTGCCTATCGTGCCCGTTCGGGCCCGGGGGCTGACCATCGAGGGTGCCGACGGCCGCCGCTACCTGGACTGCCTCTCCGGAGCCGGGACGCTCGCCCTCGGCCACAACCACCCCGTCGTACTGGAGGCCATCCGCAAGGTCCTCGACTCCGGTGCCCCGCTGCACGTCCTCGACCTGGCGACCCCCGTCAAGGACGCATTCGTCACCGAGTTGTTCCGCACCCTGCCGCGCGGTCTCGCCGACCACGCGCGCGTCCAGTTCTGCGGACCGGCGGGCAGCGACGCGGTGGAGGCGGCGCTCAAACTCGTCCGCACCGCGACCGGCCGCACCGGACTCCTGGCCTTCACCGGCGCCTACCACGGCATGACCGCCGGAGCCCTTGAGGCGTCCGGGAACGCCTCGGACGTACGAGTCGCCCGCCTCCCCTTTCCCCAGGACTACCGCTGCCCCTTCGGTGTCGGCGGCTCGCGCGGCGCCGAACTCGCCGCCCGCTGGACCGAATCCGTCCTCGACGACCCCAGGTCGGGGGTGCCCCATCCTGCGGGGATGATCCTGGAACCCGTCCAGGGTGAGGGCGGGGTGATCCCCGCGCCGGACGAGTGGATGCGGCGCATGCGAAGGATCACATCGGCCCGCTCCATCCCGCTGATCGCCGACGAGGTCCAGACGGGGGTCGGACGGACCGGTGGCTTCTGGGCGGTGGAGCACAGTGGCATCACCCCCGACGTGATGGTCCTCTCCAAGGCCATCGGCGGTAGCCTCCCCCTGGCCGTGGTGGTCTACCGCGACGACCTCGACGTCTGGGAACCCGGCGCCCACGCGGGCACCTTCCGCGGCAACCAACTCGCCATGGCCGCAGGCACGGCCACGCTGACTTACGTCCGCGAAAACCACCTCGCCGAGCGAGCGGCCACCCTCGGCTCCCGCATGCTCGCTCAACTCCATTCCCTGGCCCGGGAGTTCCCCTGCGTCGGCGATGTGCGGGGGAGGGGCCTGATGATCGGGATGGAGCTGGTGGATGCGGAGGGGGATTGCGGGGGGCTCGGGGGCGGGACGTTCGGTGGCGGAGGTTCCCGTGACGGGTCCGGGGACTCGGTGGGGTGCGAGCCCCTCAACCATGAGGCGACTCAGGCGGCGGTGCCGGATTCCCGCCCCGGCAGCCCGCGCCCGGCCGATCCCGAACTCGCGGCCGCCGTCCAGCGGGAGTGCCTGCGCCGTGGCCTCATCGTCGAAGTAGGGGGCCGCCACGCAAGCGTGGTGCGGCTCCTCCCGCCACTGACGATCAGCGACGAACAGGCGGCCGCCGTGCTCGACCGACTCGCCGACGCGGTGGAGACGGCAGCCCGCGACCACTCCGGCCGACCACCTGGAATACGACGGCCGCACGGACCCGATCGCCAGCACCGGCCGCACGGCGAGCGCACTGAGCGGGCGGGTCACCTCGGTAACTGATGCGCGCGCACGTGTATGTGCCGTCTGCGCCAACGTCCATGACTGCGCACATCTGTCGCCCCCTGAACCGCAGTACAGCTCAGGTTCGTCACCTCCCGAGCCAGAACCACGCACTAGGACCGCCTTGAACCCCACGTCTGCATCCGACGCTCGTGCCCACGCCCCTGAGCGAGATTCCTTCGACACGACGCCTTCCGAGCAGATTCCGCCGGTACCGGCGGCCCCATCTACGGCTTGCCGGCGGGAACGGGCAGCCGCGCGGGAGCCGAAGCTGGGGCGGGAGTCGGAGCGAGAGCCGGAGCAGGGTCAGGGGACGGCTCGGGCTTCGGCCCCCTGTGGAGCCCGAGGGGAGTGCGGGGATGCTGGTCAGGGAGGGGGCCCGGAAGCAGGCAGCGGGCTGAAGCGGGACGAGGTCTCTGGTACAAGCAGGGTTCCGGAGCACAGAGGCCACGGACAGCCACAGAGCGCGCCGCGACAAGTCCCGGCACCGGAGCAACGCAGGGCCCTGGGGCTGGAGAATGCTCCGGAGCAGCGCAAAGCCCCCGTCGCCGAGAGTCCGCGCCACGCAGCCGCCGATCTCCTTCAGCATCCCGATCCGTGCACCGCAGCAGACGCTGCGGCAGTAGAGAACCTGCTGCGCTGCTGGGTGCGTGAAGCCGGCCTCCCCGCCCCCGACGACGGCACACTCCGTATCCCTCTGCCCGCCAGCGGCACGGCCCTCCTTGCCCCGGTCCATTACTGGTCTCCAACGGGATGGCACCGGTTCGGTCTCCCCTTCCTCGTCAACGCCCCCGAACCTTCCTTGCCGGCCGACGCGGTTACGGTCGCTGCACTCCTGGCCAGGGAGACGCCTGGCAGTGGCAACGACGCGGCCGCCTCCTCATCCGGCCCGGACCTGGTCGGCCGCGTCGCCGACTCCCTCCGCCGTACGGTCACGTTCATCCGCGAGCGGAGGGAACGCCCCGCCGACGGACCCGACCTCTTCCTCGCGTCCGAGCAGGCGCTCGTACTCGGTCACCCGCTGCACCCCACACCGAAGAGCCGCGAAGGCCTGTCCGAAGCCGAAGCGCGCCTGTACTCGCCGGAGTTGCGCGGCTCCTTCCCCTTGCACTGGCTGGCTGTCGCCCCTTCCGTACTCGCCACGGACTCCGCCTGGACCGAGCGTGGCCGTCCCGTCCCCGCACCCCAGCTCATGGCAAGGCTCGCCGAAACCGCGCTGGCTCTTCCCGACGGTTACGCAGCTCTGCCCTTGCACCCCTGGCAGTTGCGCGAGGTGCGGCAACGCGCCGAGACGGCAGCACTGTTCGACGACGGACTCCTTCGTGACCTCGGTACGCACGGCTCACCGTGGCACCCCACCTCGTCCGTACGCACCGTCCACCGGTCCGGCTCCCCTGCCATGCTCAAACTGTCGCTGGGCTTGCGGATCACCAACTCCCAGCGTGAGAACCTCCGCAAGGAACTGCATCGAGGGGTCGAGGTCCACCGCCTGCTGCGCCGCGGCCTGTCCAAGCAGTGGCAGGCTGCCCACCCGGGTTTCGACATCGTCCGCGACCCGGCCTGGCTCGCGGTCGACGCGCCGGACGGCAGCTCCGTGCCCGGACTCGACGTGATGATCCGCCACAACCCGTTCAACCCGTCCGACAACGTCTCCTGCATCGCCGGCCTCGTCGCGCCCCGGCCGCAGGCCGGGACAGACGGCACCTCAGGCGCAGCGCGCCCGGAGGATGGACCGTCGCCCCTGCAGTCCCGGCTCGCCACGGTCATCACGCGCCTCGCGGGCCGAACCGGTCACCCCTGTGCGGTCGTTGCCGCCGAGTGGTTCCTGCGCTACCTCGAGCAGGTCGTCCGTCCCGTGCTGTGGCTGGACGCGGCAGCGGGGATCGTCCTGGAGGCGCATCAGCAGAACACGCTGCTCCTGCTCGACGCCGACGGCTGGCCCGTCGGCGGCCGCTACCGCGACAACCAGGGCTACTACTTCCGGGAGTCCCGCCGCGCGCAACTCGATGCCCGGCTGCCCGGTATCGGGGAGCACAGCGACACTTTCGTCTCCGACGAGGTCACTGACGAGCGTTTCGCCTACTACCTCGCGATCAACAACGTGCTCGGCCTCATCGGCGCCTTCGGCTCCCAGCGCCTTGCCGACGAATGGCTGCTGCTCGCCGCCTTCCGTCATTTCCTCAGCGACGTCGCCTCCGGCCCCGCCCCGTTGGGCACTTCACTCCCTGCCCTCCTGTTGGACTCACCCGTCCTGCGCTGCAAGGCCAACCTGCTGACCCGCCTGCACGGTCTCGACGAACTCGTCGGTCCGGTCGACACCCAGTCCGTCTACGTCACCATCACCAACCCCCTCCGTTCCTGAAAGCCACCACCGACCACTGTCAACTCCCTTCGCTTCTGAGGAACATGCCCCATCCCGCCTTCTGAGAGGAGCGGCGCCGTGTCTCCCACCGACGCCAGCGCACACGCAGCCACCGCCCCCGGCACCGCCTCCGATTCGAGCCCTCATGCGGATGAGAGCAGCACCGGCGCGAGCACGGACAACGAGGACACACTGGACCTGCGTTTGCCCGACGAACTGCTTGCACTCTTCGCAGCGGAAACCGACTCCGGCGAGCCACGAACCCGGTGCGAAGATCCAGCCCCGCCCGTTTCCATCACCAGAGCCGACGGCGACCTCCTCGACCGTGTGGCCGACTGGGGGCCGGTCGTCACACCCGTGGGCGTGTTCCAGCTTGTCCCCGTGCACGTCGAGCGGGACCTACCGCTTGTCACACGCTGGATGAACGACCTCGCTGTCGCGGAGTTCTGGGACCTGGCCGGCCCTGCGACCGTGACTGAGGGCCACCTGCGGGCGCAGCTCTCCGGCGACGGACGCAGTGTTCCGTGCCTCGGCGTGCTGGAGGGCACACCGATGAGCTACTGGGAGATCTACCGGGCGGACCTCGACCCATTGGCCCGCCACTATCCCGCCCGACCGCATGACACCGGACTTCACCTCCTCATCGGTGGGGTCGCCGACCGAGGCCGCAAGCTCGGCAGCACCCTGCTCAGAGCCGCGGCGGACCTCGTCCTCGACAAGCGGCCTGCGTGCGCACGCGTCATCGCTGAACCAGACCTTCGCAACACCCCCTCCGTCGCTGCTTTTCTGAGCGCCGGTTTCCGGTTCTCCGCAGAGGTCGACCTGCCCGCCAAGCAAGCCGCCCTCATGATCCGAGACCGGTCCCTGCGCGATCTGCTGTGACGCCGTGTCGTCGCAGCGTCACTTTTGGTACACCGCCCGAGCTGATCCGGTTCCCACTGCTGCCGGTGGTTTTTCCACGGTGCCCGGCCTCAAGGGCCCCCGAGCCGATCTTCCCGAGCGATCCGCCCCGACTCTCACCCAAGGAACCCGCGGTCTTGATCCCGCCCCTCGTCCCCGTCTTGATCACCCGATTGTCAGTGCCGGGCCGTAGGGTGGTCGCGCTATGACGAAGCCCTCACTCCCCGAACTCCTGCATGCTGCCGTCACTGCCGTCGGCGGTACGGAGCGCCCTGGCCAGGTGACCATGGCCGAAGCCGTCGCAGAGGCGATCGACGGCGGTTCGCATCTGCTGGTCCAGGCCGGCACCGGCACCGGAAAGTCGCTGGGCTACCTCGTGCCCGCGCTCGCGCACGGGGAGCGTGTTGTCGTCGCGACGGCCACCCTCGCCCTGCAGCGCCAGCTCGTGGAGCGGGATCTGCCGCGCACCGTGGATGCGCTGCACCCCCTGCTGCGCCGCCGCCCGGAGTTCGCGATGCTGAAGGGCAGATCGAACTACCTCTGCCTGCACCGACTCCACGAGGGAGTCCCGCAGGACGAGGAGGAGGGTCTCTTCGACCAGTTCGAGGCGGCCGCGCCCACCAGCAAACTGGGCCAGGACCTGCTGCGGCTGCGCGAGTGGTCGGACGAGACCGAGACCGGCGACCGCGACAACCTCACGCCCGGCGTGTCCGACCGGGCCTGGGCGCAGGTGTCGGTCTCCTCCCGGGAGTGCCTGGGTGCCACGAAGTGTGCGTACGGCGCCGAGTGCTTCGCCGAGATGGCCCGCGAGCGTGCCAAGCTCGCCGAGGTGGTCGTCACCAACCACGCGCTGCTCGCCATCGACGCCATCGAGGGCGCCCCTGTCCTCCCGCAGCACGAGGTGCTGATCGTCGACGAGGCGCACGAACTGGTCTCCCGGGTCACCGGAGTGGCCACGGGTGAACTCACGCCCGGCCAGGTCAACCGTGCGGTCCGTCGCGCCGCGAAACTGGTCAACGAGAAGGCCGCCGATCAGCTCCAGACCGCCGCCGAGGGCTTCGAGCGGCTGATGGAGCTGGCCTTGCCCGGCCGCCTGGAGGAGATCCCGGAGGACCTCGGGTACGCGCTGATGGCTCTGCGCGACGCCTGCCGTACGGTGATCTCCGGGATCGGCGCGACCCGCGACAAGTCCGTCCAGGACGAGGACGCGGTCCGTAAGCAGGCGCTGGCCTCCGTGGAGACGGTGCACGATGTGGCGGAGCGGATCACGAACGGATCCGAGTGGGACGTCGTCTGGTACGAGCGCCACGACCGCTTCGGAGCCTCCCTGCGCGTTGCCCCCATGTCCGTGTCGGGACTCCTGAGGGAGAAGCTCTTCGCGGACCGCTCCGTCGTACTGACCTCCGCGACGCTGAAGCTGGGCGGCGATTTCAACGGTGTCGGCGCCTCCCTCGGGCTCTCCCCGGAAGGTACGGAGGGCGAGGACCTCCCGCAGTGGAAGGGTGTCGACGTCGGCTCACCCTTCGACTACCCCAGGCAGGGCATCCTCTACGTCGCCAAGCATCTGTCGCGCCCCGCGCGGGACGGTGACCGCGTGGACATGCTGGACGAGCTGACGGAGTTGATCCAGGCGGCCGGCGGCCGCACCCTGGGCCTCTTCTCCTCCATGCGTGCCGCGCAGCTCGCCGCCGAGGAACTGCGCTCCCGGATCCCGGAGTTCCCGATCCTGCTCCAGGGCGAGGAGACGCTCGGTGAGCTGATCAAGAATTTCGCCGCCGACCCGAAGACATGCCTGTTCGGCACGCTGTCGCTCTGGCAGGGCGTCGACGTTCCCGGCTCCAGCTGCCAGCTGGTCGTCATGGACAAGATCCCGTTCCCGCGCCCGGACGACCCGCTGATGAGCGCCCGCCAGAAGGCGGTGGAGGACGCGGGAGGCAACGGCTTCATGGCAGTTGCCGCCACGCATGCCGCGCTACTCATGGCCCAGGGCGCAGGCCGCCTCGTACGGGCCTCGGGGGACCGCGGGGTGGTCGCGGTACTGGACCAGCGACTGGCCACGGCGCGGTACGGCAGCTATCTGAAGGCGTCGCTGCCGGACTTCTGGTACACGACAGACCGTAACCAGGTCCGGAAGTCACTGGCGGCGATCGACGCGATGGCGAAGAAGTCAGAGGACGAATGATCGGGGGTTGGTCTGCTGCGTCGCCGTGACAGACCAACCCCCGGGCGGTACGCCCGCTGTCGGGGCCCGCCGGGCAGCACAGGGCCCCGGAACCGGCGCAGGGGTCCCGGGGCCCGGTCAGAGGGTGATTCTGTACGAACCGCCCGCCGCAGCCGTCATACGCGCCGCAGCACTGCCACCACCTTGCCGAGGATGGTCGCGTCGTCGCCGGGGATCGGCTCGTACGCAGCGTTGTGCGGGAGGAGCCAGACGTGGCCGTCCTCGCGTTTGAAGCGCTTGACGGTGGCCTCGCCTTCGAGCATGGCCGCGACGATGTCGCCGTTCTCGGCGACGGGCTGGCGTCGCACCGTGACCCAGTCGCCGTCGCAGATCGCGGCCTCGATCATGGAGTCGCCGACGACCTTCAGCACGAACAGCTCGCCGTCACCGACCAGCTGGCGGGGGAGAGGGAAGACGTCCTCCACCGACTCCTCGGCGAGGATCGGACCGCCGGCGGCGATGCGGCCGACCAGCGGGACGTACGACGCGGCGGGCTTTCCTGCGGTGTCGGTGGGCTGCACGGAGGCGCCCTGGTCGGAGCCGCGCACCTCGTACGCGCGCGGGCGGTGCGGGTCGCGGCGCAGGAAGCCCTTGCGCTCCAGTGCCATCAGCTGGTGTGCGACCGAGGACGTGCTGGAGAGGCCGACCGCTTGGCCGATCTCCCGCATCGACGGCGGGTAGCCGCGCCGCTGCACGGAGTCCCTGATGACCTCGATCACCCGGCGCTGCCGGTCGGTGAGTCCCGAGCTGTCTGCCCGGATGCCTGGAGGTCGGCCCGGCAGGGAGCGCTTGTGCCCCTCGGGATTCACGGCTTCGTTCATCGCATGCACCGGCTCGAGTCGGCCCTGGGAGCGGTCCTGGGCAGTGATGGTGGCACTGTCTGCGGTGGTGGTCACGTCGGCCCCTCTCGATGGTCTCCCTGCTGGACAACGGTAGTTGCTTTCGAAAGGTTGCGCCAAACACACGTTCGAGTGAAAAAACGCGGATCACCTGACGTGATCACGTGTCTGGGTGTATGGCTAACGCGGCACCTGGCGGACAAAAGGTCCCATTGTTGTACTCTTCACCGCCGGGGTGCTGACCTCGTGGGTTACTGCCCCAGTCTGCCACCTGGCATTCCGTCAACCGGGAACCGGCCCCCATCTGCGCGGGAGCCGCACGTCCCCTCCCTGTGGCGCCCACGGTATCTCCGCATGTGCCGTAACGGTACGGCTGTGCGCCTCCGGAACCGGTGCGGCGCCCCGGTCGCGTGGCACATGCCGATACATGCGCGACACGCGCGTACGACTTGCGTGCATGGGCCAATCCCCACATCTAGTGGTTGGATTGCGGCAGCAGCCCAGAAGTTGTGGTCCCCCGGGTCTTCAGGCTCCTGGCGATCGCCTATGCTTGGGGCTGCTTCGAGGGGCCCATGAGGCCCAGCGAGGCTATTGAGTCTGCTGTGAGGAGGGTTGGGAGTTCATGCACTGCCCCTTCTGCAGGCACCCCGACAGCCGTGTCGTCGACAGTCGTACGACCGACGACGGCACGTCGATCCGCAGGCGCCGCCAGTGTCCGGACTGCTCCCGTCGTTTCACGACCGTGGAGACGTGCTCGCTCATGGTGGTCAAGCGGTCCGGAGTCACCGAGCCTTTCAGCCGTACCAAGGTCATCAATGGCGTGCGCAAGGCATGCCAGGGACGGCCTGTCACCGAGGACGCACTCGCCCAGCTCGGCCAGCGGGTCGAGGAGGCGGTGCGGGCCACGGGAAGCGCCGAACTGACCACCCATGACGTTGGGCTGGCCATACTCGGCCCGTTGCAGGAGCTCGACCTCGTCGCGTATCTGCGATTCGCCTCCGTCTACCGGGCGTTCGACTCGCTCGAGGACTTCGAGGCCGCGATCGCGGAACTCAGGGAGGAGAGGCGACCCGTCGCCGCGGACAACGACGACCGCGAGGGCGCTGTCGCGGGGGGCCAGGAAGAAGACTGCGGGCCCGGAGGGACTGCTCAGGTCCCCGAGCCCGTCCACGCCGCCGACTGATCGGCGAGCCGGAACCGGGCGGAGGCCCCGATTCCGGCCGGACGGCGGCTATCGAAGACCCGTTGCGGGCGGCAGCGCGAGATGCCCGCAACACCAGACACAACACCGTGCCACGGGAACATCGGGGCACTTCAGGGCGTTTTAGCCCGTACAGGGAGGCGGCATGACAGAGACGGCGAGCGGTCCGGCACGGAGTTCCCGCGCCAAGGGCACCAAGGCGACCAAGGGCCTGCGTATCGAGCGCATCCACACCACCCCCGGCGTGCACCCGTACGACGAGGTGGTCTGGGAGCGCCGTGACGTCGTCATGACCAACTGGCGCGACGGCTCGGTCAACTTCGAGCAGCGCGGCGTCGAGTTCCCCGACTTCTGGTCGGTGAACGCGGTCAACATCGTCACCAGCAAGTACTTCCGCGGTGCCGTCGGCACCCCCCAGCGCGAGGTGAGTCTCAAGCAGCTCATCGACCGCATCGTGAAGACGTACCGGAAGGCCGGTGAGGACTACAAGTACTTCGCCTCGCCCGCCGACGCGGAGATCTTCGAGCACGAGCTGGCGTACGCCCTCCTGCACCAGATCTTCAGCTTCAACAGCCCCGTGTGGTTCAACGTGGGCACCCCGCAGCCCCAGCAGGTCTCCGCCTGCTTCATCCTGGCCGTCGACGACTCCATGGAGTCGATCCTCGACTGGTACAAGGAAGAGGGCATGATCTTCAAGGGCGGCTCCGGTGCCGGCCTGAACCTCTCCCGCATCCGCTCCTCCAAGGAACTGCTGTCCTCGGGCGGCAACGCCTCGGGCCCCGTCTCCTTCATGCGCGGTGCCGACGCCTCCGCAGGAACGATCAAGTCGGGTGGCGCCACGCGCCGTGCCGCCAAGATGGTCATCCTCGACGTCGACCACCCCGACATCGAGGACTTCATCGAGACCAAGGTGAAGGAAGAGGAGAAGATCCGCGCTCTGCGTGACGCGGGCTTCGACATGGACCTCGGCGGCGACGACATCACGTCCGTCCAGTACCAGAACGCCAACAACTCGGTCCGCGTGAACGACACGTTCATGAAGGCGGTCGAGGCGGGCGGCAAGTTCGGCCTCACCTCCCGCATGACCGGCGAGGTCATCGAGGAGGTCGACGCCAAGTCGCTCTTCCGCAAGATGGCCGAGGCCGCCTGGGCGTGCGCCGACCCGGGCATCCAGTACGACGACACGATCAACCGCTGGCACACCTGCCCGGAGTCCGGCCGTATCAACGGCTCGAACCCCTGCAGCGAGTACATGCACCTGGACAACACGTCCTGCAACCTCGCCTCGCTGAACCTGATGAAGTTCCTGAAGGACGACGGCAAGGGCCGCCAGTCCTTCGATGTCGAGCGCTTCGCCAAGGTCGTCGAGCTCGTCATCACGGCGATGGACATCTCCATCTGCTTCGCGGACTTCCCGACCCAGAAGATCGGTGAGAACACGCGCGCGTTCCGCCAGCTCGGCATCGGCTACGCCAACCTCGGCGCCCTGCTGATGGCGACCGGCCACGCGTACGACTCCGACGGCGGCCGTGCCCTGGCCGGTGCCATCACCTCCCTGATGACGGGCACGTCGTACAAGCGTTCCGCCGAACTCGCCGCGGTCGTCGGCCCGTACGACGGCTACGCCCGCAACGCCAGTGCTCACAACCGCGTCATGAAGCAGCACGCCG
This sequence comes from Streptomyces guryensis, assembly GCF_021261325.1. Lineage (GTDB taxonomy): Bacteria > Actinomycetota > Actinomycetes > Streptomycetales > Streptomycetaceae > Streptomyces > Streptomyces guryensis. Next base: position 12,723 of record NZ_JAJSBI010000056.1, read on the forward strand.
ACGCCAACACCGTGGCCGTCCGCATGGACGACCTGGACACGCCGATCTGGGCCGCCGCCACGGAGGCCTGGCAGGACGTGCTGCGCCTCGGTGAGAAGAACGGTTTCCGTAACTCCCAGGCGTCCGTCATCGCCCCGACCGGCACCATCGGTCTGGCCATGTCCTGCGACACCACCGGCCTCGAGCCCGACCTCGCCCTGGTCAAGTTCAAGAAGCTGGTCGGCGGCGGCTCGATGCAGATCGTCAACGGCACGGTTCCGCAGGCGCTGCGCCGCCTGGGCTACCAGGAGGAGCAGATCGAGGCGGTCGTCGCCCACATCGCCGAGCACGGCAATGTCGTCGACGCCCCGGGCCTCAAGCACGAGCACTACGAGGTGTTCGACTGCGCCATGGGTGAGCGCTCCATCTCCGCGATGGGCCACGTCCGCATGATGGCCGCGATCCAGCCGTGGATCTCCGGTGCCCTCTCCAAAACGGTCAACATGCCGGAGTCGGCGACCGTCGAGGAGGTCGAGGAGATCTACTTCGAGGCCTGGAAGCTGGGCGTCAAGGCGCTCGCCATCTACCGCGACAACTGCAAGGTCGGTCAGCCGCTCTCCGCCAAGACCAAGGAGAAGGAGAAGGTCGAGGTCACGGAGAAGGCCGAGGCGACCATCCGCGAGACGGTCGAGAAGATCGTCGAGTACCGCCCGGTCCGCAAGCGCCTGCCCAAGGGCCGTCCCGGTATCACGACGTCCTTCACGGTCGGCGGCGCCGAGGGCTACATGACCGCCAACTCCTACCCGGACGACGGTCTCGGCGAGGTCTTCCTGAAGATGTCCAAGCAGGGCTCGACTCTCGCGGGCATGATGGACGCCTTCTCCATCGCCGTCTCCGTCGGCCTCCAGTACGGTGTGCCGCTCGAGACGTACGTCTCGAAGTTCACCAACATGCGCTTCGAGCCGGCCGGCATGACGGACGACCCGGACGTGCGGATGGCGCAGTCGATCGTCGACTACATCTTCCGCCGCCTGGCACTCGACTTCCTGCCCTTCGAGACGCGTTCCGCCCTCGGCATCCACTCCGCCGAGGAGCGCCAGCGTCACCTGGAGACCGGTTCGTACGAGCCCTCCGAGGACGAGCTGGACGTCGAGGGCCTCGCCCAGTCGGCTCCGCGCGCCCAGGAGCTGAAGGCCGTGGCCATGCCGCGTGCCGAGGTCGAGGCGGCCAAGCCCGCGCCGCAGCAGGCCCACACCAGTGCCGAGCTGGTGGAGATGCAGCTGGGCATCCAGGCCGACGCCCCGCTGTGCTTCTCCTGCGGCACGAAGATGCAGCGGGCCGGCTCCTGCTACATCTGCGAGGGCTGCGGTTCGACCAGCGGTTGCAGCTGACACCCGTGGTGAACCAGCTTTGAGGGCGGTGGAGTGCTTCCTGGCTCCGCCGCCCTCGGCTTTCACTCCAATGCGAAAACTTGTTCCCCCGTAAGGCGGTCACAGGTTACGCTCCCCCCGCGCACGACCGGCGCGAACGGCAGGGTGGGGAACGTGGGGAACATGGTCGACGATTTCGCCGACTCCAAGAAGGCAACGAACGAGCCCGAGAAGTCCATGAACGTGGCGGCTCAGGTGATCGCCGCGATCGTGGTGGTCGGGGGCCTCGGAGGGCTCCTTTGGGCTCTGGACCTGGACTCGAAGGCGTCCGCCGACCGCGGGCCGGCCGCCTGCACGGCCACGCACGACAAGCCGTCGAAACCTGTCTCGGGCGCCCAGCTCTGCACGGCGCTCAACCGCCCGGACCTGCCGGTGCTGCTCGGCACACCGGAGGAGTACGCGCAGACCGCCGACGGCAACGAGAGCACGTTCACCTCGGCCGACGGCGCGAAGTCCACGACCCCCGAGGCGGACGTCGACCTGAAGACGTACTCCCTGAGGCTCTCGGCATCCCACGACGGTCTCGGCGTGGCCGACATGACCGGCCTCCTGGGCACCGGCGCGGAGACGAAGACGGTGCTCGGACACCCGGCGGTCGTTTACTCGGACCACACCATCGCCCTGAGCTTCAACCTCGGCGGCGGCAAGGCCAAGAGCGGCCCCGGCGGCATCGCCCGCAACCTGCTGGTCGCCCGCGACGCAAAGGACGGCGGCGGTTACTTCGAAGTCTCCATCTGGCGCCAGGACTTCGCGGTGCCCGACGACGCTGCCCTGTTCCGCGTCGCCGAGAAGGTACTGCCGACGGTTCCGGGATGGACCGCCGGCTGACCGGACGTCAGGGCTGGTGCGCCCGGCCCATGTCCCGGGTGAACGTCTCCGGGTCGTCCTCGAAGCCGTGGATCCCGGGACGAAACGTCCACTCGCCGGACTCGTCGCGTATGAACTCCCCGACCGTGGCCGCCGTGGCCCCGAGGACGTCGCCGAAGTCGTCCTCGGCCAGGACGGTGTAGCCCTCCCGGATGCGCAGCCCCGGGTTGATCACGCCGACGAAGGTCCGGTGCGCCGAGCGCTGCTGTATGACGACGCCGACCACCACGCGCGCGTACCGCTCGCTGAGCCGCTCGAGCTCCAGCGTCATGACCTCGTCCCAGCCGAAGCCCTTGCCGTCCTTGCTGTCCCGGTTGAGGTAGATCGTGCCGTCCGGGGAACGGCTGTCGAAGTGCACCACATAGGCGGGATCGCCGTACGCGGCGCCCGCTGGGTAGGTGGCGGCGACGATGTCGAGATCGGTGGCCGCCTGTCCCGCCGGACTGGGATCCCACTTGAGTGCGACCTCGACCTTGCGGATCCCCTTGTTGATGCCGGTCACCGGACCTCCCCTTCCCCGTCTCCCCGTGTGTCCCTGTCCGGCCCGAACTGCGCGACGGACTGGGCCTGTTGTCCATCCTGCCACGCGCGCGTGGAGGTGTGCGCCGGTGCTGTCCACCGGAGCGTGACCGGCGCCACGCTCCGTGGCCTTACCATGGCGCGGTGCTGGTCAAGTGGATTCGCTGCACCGTGGTGGACCGCCGCGGCTTCGAGCGGGGGCAGCGAAAGTGGGCGGGGCTTCTGGGGGAGCCGGGGTTTCGGGGACAAGGCGGTGGTTGGAGCCGGGGACGGACAGGTGTGGCGCACGTCTTCGCCTTCTGGGAGAGCCGTGCCTTCTACGACTCCTTCATGGCCCGTTCCCACGATCGGCTGGCGGCGGCCCAGTCGGGCACCTTCAAGGACGCCCAGGTCAAGCTCTTCGACTACCGCTTCGACGTGAAGACCGGCTTCGAACCGCGTTTCACCGACGCGGATCTGCTGAGAGTGGCCCTCTGCAGAGTCCACGAGGAACGGGCCGAGCACTTCACGCTGATGCAGGAGAAGGTCTGGAACCCCGCCATGGCCGGCTCTCCCGGCATGATCAGGGGCCTGTTCGGCGAGGCGCCGGGACACGAGTTCCTGGTGCTGTCCATGTGGCGCTCGGCCGCCGAACACGGCAAATACCGCACCGAGCGCGTGGAGCGACTCGCCCTGCGGGCCCAGACGGAGACGGACGTCGCTGCCCTCACGGGCGACATCATCGAGCTGGAGCCGACCTGGACGGTCTGACGTGGTGGGTTTGGAAACTGGATGCGTCAATCGTGCACCCTGGCGTGGCCAGTGGTGCAGGAAGTGTGTGACCTACGCCGTATGGAGCCCGTACGAGTGCTCGATCGGCCGTCACCCGATCTAGGGTTTTGGCATGGCACGACCACGGCGCATCGTCCTTGTCCGGCACGGGGAGTCAACGGGCAATGTTGATGACACCGTTTACGAGCGCGAGCCCGACCACGCGCTGGCGCTGACCGAGCGCGGCCGGCAGCAGGCCGAGGAGACCGGTAAGCGGTTGCGTGAGGTCTTCGGGCGTGAACGCGTCAGCGTGTACGTGTCGCCCTACCGGCGAACCCACGAGACGCTGCGCGCCTTCCATCTCGATCCCGAGCTCATACGGGTGCGCGAGGAGCCCCGGCTGCGCGAACAGGACTGGGGAAACTGGCAGGACCGCGACGATGTGCGCCTCCAGAAGGCCTACCGGGACGCGTACGGCCATTTCTTCTACCGGTTCGCCCAGGGGGAGTCCGGTGCCGACGTGTACGACCGGGTCGGCGGTTTCCTGGAGAGCCTGTACCGCAGCTTCGAGGCCCCCGACCACCCCTCCAACGTGCTGCTGGTGACCCACGGGCTGGCCATGCGGCTGTTCTGCATGCGTTGGTTCCACTGGACGGTCGCGGAATTCGAGGCGCTGTCGAATCCGGGGAACGCGGAGATGCGGATGCTCGTTCTCGGGGACGACGGCAAGTACGCGCTTGACCGGCCTTTCGAACGCTGGCGAGATCCGGAACCGTACGGGATCACCGGATAGAGTGGCAGAGCAATGACCTCTGATTCGTCCTCCGACGGGCGCCTGGACCGTGCCCTGGCCAGCCTGCGTGGACTGGCGGTGGGGGATGCGCTGGGCTCGCAGTTCTTCGTGCCGGTGAACTATCCGCTGCTGAAGAGTCGCGAGCTGCCGCCGGGCCACTGGCAGTGGACGGACGACACGGAGATGGCCTGTTCCGTGGTCGCGGTCCTTGCCACCCACCACCGCATCGACCAGGACGCCCTGGCGCACTCCTTCGCCCACCACCATGACTTCGACCGGGGGTACGGCCCCGCGGTCAACCGTCTGCTCCGGCTGGTCAGGGAAGGCGGGGACTGGCGTGAGCTGGCCGCCGAGCTCTTCAACGGACGGGGGTCCTGGGGCAACGGAGCGGCCATGCGGATCGCCCCGCTGGGGGCCTGGTACGCGGACGACCCGGAACAGGCGACCCACCAGGCGGAGATCTCCGCGTATCCCACCCATCAGCACCGAGAGGCCGTCGTCGGCTCCATGGCGGTTGCGGCGGCCGCCGCGCTGGTCGCGGCCCCCGGTGGCCCGCCGGGCCCGGAGGCACTCCTCGACGGAGTCGTCGCACTCGTCCCGAAGAGCGCCGTCGGGGCGGGCCTGCGGCGCGCACGGGACATGCTCGACTACGCCGACGCCGGCACCGTCGCGGCCGTACTGGGCTGTGGACGGCGTACGTCAGCCCATGACACCGTCCCCTTCGCACTCTGGTCGGCCGCGCGAGCCCTCGGCGACTTCGAGCAGGCGTTCTGGACGACCGCGCAGGTCGGTGGTGACGTGGACACCACCTGCGCCATCGTCGGCGGCGTGCTCGCCGCCGGGAAGGCCGGAATGCCACCGGCCGAGTGGGTGGGGCAGACGGAGGCACTGCCGGACTGGGTGCCGGGCGTCCGGACACCGTCAGCCTGAATCCTCGGCTGCCTTGTGGAGCTTGTCCGGCGACGGGCCGCTGGAAACTCACTGTGCCTGCCGGGAACTCTGCGTGACTGCGTGTCCGTTGTCGTGACATCAGCCGTGTGCGCAGGAGCGGGTGCATGCACCTGACGAGTGAAGGGTCCTGGGGGTGGTCATGCAGGTCGTGGTCGTGTGGGCACTGCTCTCGGTCCTGACGTTGCTGTGTGCTTCAGGACATGTGCGGATGGCCGGACCGACGTCCTCGCTGTCGGTCCCCCGGACTCGGTCCGGCCGTCCGCGGCCTCTTGCATACGTGAGCGGGTCAGCCGGCCGTCGCTCCCGCCGTGCCGGCGCGCACGACCTCCTGGTCAGGCCCGGACGCATACCGGCGCAAACACCACACCGTTCTGAACCGGCGTGGGCCAAGAAGCTCTCGGACGAGGACCGGCGCGGGCTGACCGCGCTCTTCTGGTCGAACATCAACCCGTACGGCACGTTCCGGCTGGAGATGGACAAGCGGCTCGACGTCGCCCCGCCCATCGTGTCCCATCCCCGTGCGGCGGCCAGCGCCGTCCAGTTCAGTTCGAGCGCTGGGCGATGAGTAGTCCCAAGCCGTCCAGGATGCGCTGTAGGCCGAACTCCAGTGCCTCGTCCTGTCCGCCGTGCTGGGTCGCCGAGGCCAGTGCGGCGGTGAGGGCGGGGTAGTGCTCGCCGTGTGCCTGCATCAGTTCCCCGAGGGTGTCGATGAGCTGCACTTCAGGGTTACCTGCCTGACCTACCGCGCGGGCCTGTTCGGCGATTCCACGCACGTGGCCGGCCAGCAGGGCGACCGCGTCAAACTGTTCGGCGCCCGACAAGCCCGTGCCGACTAGTGCGGCGACGGCCTGCTCCATCCAGGCAAGCTCCCTGGGGCCCAGGATCCTCGGGCCGACGGTGGCGTCCAGCAGCCATGGGTGCTGGTGGAAGACGGTGAACAGTCGGCAGGCCCAGTCGCCGAGTTGCTCGCGCCACCCGCAGCGCGGTCCGTCCGACGGTGGAGCCGCGCCGATTGCGGCCTCCACCATCAGTGCGACCAGTTCCGCCTTGCCGGGCACGTACCGGTAGAGCGCCATCTTGGTGACGCTGAGCCGCCCGGCAACCCGCTGCATGGACACAGCGGCCAGGCCCTCCGCTTCGGCGATCTCGATGCCGGCCCGCGCGATGCGGTCCAGGCTGAGTGCGGGCTTGGGCCCCCGTGAGGGCTTCGAATGCGGGCCCCAGAGCAGCCGTACGGCCTCGCTCCGCTCGTCGCTCACTTCTCCGCTCCCATCTGCGGTGTTGCCAATCCATCAAAACTGCGTCGTCCGTACACACTAATAATCAGTGTCCAGTGGACACAGTTTTCGTGGGGAGTGGTTTCCTTGAGCAAGAAAGTCCTCATCTCCGGTGCCAGCATCGCTGGTCCGGCCCTGGCCTACTGGCTCGGCTGCTACGGCTTCCAGCCCACAGTGGTCGAGCTGGCACCGGCCTTGCGCGACGGCGGCCAGGCCGTCGACTTCCGGGGAGAGGCACACCTCACCGTGCTGGAGCGCATGGGCGTGCTCACGGAGCTGCGCCGGATCCAAACCGGCGGCAGCCCCATACGCTTCGTCAACGAGCACGGCCGGACTCTTCTGCACCTGCCAGCCGAGTTCGCCGGCGGCGACGTGGAGGTACTTCGCGGGGACCTGGCTCGGGTGCTCTACGAGCACAGCCGCCGGCACACCGAATACATCTTCGGCGACTCGATCACCGGCCTCACCGAGACCGCCGGAGGCGTCCAGGTCACCTTCCGGCGCAGCGCACCACGCGAGTTCGACCTCGTGATCGGCGCGGACGGGCTGCATTCCAACGTGCGCCGACTTGCCTTCGGCCCCGAGGAAAGCTTCGTCCGTCATCTCGGCTACTACGCCGCCACCTGGCAGCTGCCCAACTACCTGGGATTCGGGCGTGGTTCGGTCGGCTACAACGCGCCGGGTCGACTTGCCAGCGTCGGCAGCGATCACCGGGACGCGGCGAAGGCCCGCGCATTCTTCGTCTTCGCAGCGCCCCAGGCCGCGTACGACCGCCATGACCTGGAGCAACAGAAGGCTTTGATCTCCAAGGCATTCGCCGGGCTCGGTTGGGAGGTGCCGCGACTCCTCGACTCCCTGAAACAGGCTCCGGAGCTGTACTTTGACTCGATCAGCCGGGCAGACGTGCATGCCTGGTCCGCAGGGCGCATCGGCCTCGTGGGGGACGCCGCCTGCGGCGCGACGATCGGCGGCATGGGCACCGGAACCGGCGTGGTGGCCGCCTACGTGCTGGCCGGCGAACTTGCGCTGGCCAACGGCGACCACCGTGCAGCCTTCAGCCGGTATGAGAACGCGATGCGCGGCTATGCCCAGGGCTGCCAGAAGGGCGGCAACCGCACCGGGAAGTTCCTCGCACCCGGCACAACAATCGGCCTCCGCATCCGGAACGGCCTCCTGAGCAGGCGCTCCCTCCTGAACTGGACGCTCAAGGAAGGGCAGAAGATCAGCACCATCGACCTGCCCGACTACCGGTCTCAGCTCAGCCGGCTCAACAAGTGACCAGAAGGATCACCGACGAGGGTCAGGCAGGGTGAGCCGCCCCGTCACATGAATGACGAAAGGCAAGCGCCCCTCGGGTGGAGTGTCGTCAAACGATCGTCTGCCGACACTCGGGACCGTGATCACGAACCCGCAGGTGGGCAGTGTCGGCAACTCGCGTCGGGAATCAACGTCGGAGAACGGTCCTTCGGATGGCTTCCGACAATGCTCATTCGCTACTGCCGCACATCAACGGCCGACCAGAACCCCAATCATCAGATTGACGCGCTTCTCCGCCACGGCGTCGACCGCGACAACATCCACGTCGACGTCGCCAGCGGCGCGAAGGCGTCGCGCCCGAAGCTCGGCCTCGTCATGCAGTTGCTGCGTGAGGGCTACACGTTGAAGGTCACCCGGCTCGACCGGCTCTCCCGTTCCGTGCTGCACCTGGTCACCCTCTTGGCGCCGAGCTGCGCGAGCGTGGGATCGGGTTGCACGTCATCGAGCAGGGCATCGACACCGCCACCATGGGGGGCGAGCGATGTCCGGGATGCTGTCCGTACTGGCGAAGCTTCAGCGGGAGCTGATCGTGGCGAACACGAACGACGGGCTCGCCTCTGCACGGGCCCGGGGCCGGGTCGGCGGGCGCCGGCCGAAGCTCACCGAGGACCAAGCCGCGCTCGCCCAACGGCTCTAGGACGAGCGGGAGAATACCGTCCAGCAGATCGCTGACATGTTCGGTGTGCCGAGGTCGACGGTGTATGGGCACCTCGACAAAGCCAAGACCGTGCCCCGTCAGCCGAAGAAGTCCGCGGCCATGAAGCCGTGAGAGCTACCGGCGGGTTACTTGTTCCCTGGTGTCTGGGGTAGGACTCCGGGGCCTCGATCCCCGTGGGTTCAAGGAAACCGAAGCTCCTTCAGCCTGAACCCACGGGGCCACCGGTCTGCTTCAGGTCCGTAGATCCGTGGGTTCGGTGGGAACAGGAGGGTGCTGTGTAAGCCGAAGAGCTTCGGCCGTGACGTCGGCGTCCACCTGCGCCTGTGTTCTGTGGCCGTATTCAAGGACGTCGTAGTCGTCGTCCAGGTTGGCGAGTCGCTCGGCCAGAGGCAGCTCGTGCCCGAAGCGCTGATGGATCCTGAAAGCCAGCTCGCGTGGCGTCAGTTCGCCGGCCAGCATCCGGGCGGCAAGTGCTCGCGCGGCGGCTTCCTGTCCGGCAACGCTGCCCGCTGGCTGGAAGGTGAGGCCCAGTTCATCGAGCGCCGGGGGAAGGAGGTCGGGGACGTCGTAGTCCGCCTCCGCGCGTGTGCACGCGGCCAAGATCCGCAGGGCAGGACTGTCGAGGCCGGCGACGAGTGCATCACAGGCAGCAGTGACGACGTCGGTTGCGCGGATCTCGCCCATGCTCCAGAGAACGGCACGGTCCTGAAGCTCGCGGGCTGCTGGTTCGGTCGACGACATCTGTCCATGATCTCGTCAGTCGGTTGAGCAGGTCGAGTGGGTTTCACTGCGATGCCTGCTCGGCGGGTTCTCCCAGAAGCGCGCGTGCTGAGGCCGCGTAGCGGATGGCGGTCTTCTCGTCGATGCCGAAGACCAGTGCGAGATGGAGCGGGTCGGCGCCGTGGCTGAGCGCTTCTTCGAGTTGCCGGTCGAGCGGAGCCGTTCGAGGGTGGCGGTGAGGTTGCGGGTGGCCCGGGTGGTCCAGAGCTTGCCGGCTGGGCCGAATTCGACGGCGGTCTTCTGCGTGATCAGCAGGTGAGGGTTGGCCGTGTTCGGCCAGCGGTCGCGGCGGTGGTCGAGCCAGTCCAGGACTGCTCGGTGGGTGAGGTCGTCGAGCGGGCGGACGTGGCCGCCGACGGTGATGCGCCGGTTGCCCACGTCGACGTCGTCCAGCTGCATGGTGCGGATCATCTGCGGACGTGCCGCGTGGACGGCGGCCAAGGCGATGATGAGCCGGATGTCTGGAGTGATGGTGGTGGCGATGGCCTCGTCGATGTCTGCCTGGACAAGGGCCTGGAGGGCGCCGCCGGTCTGCCGGGGGACACGGATGCGGATCGTCGGGTTGCGGAAGATCTGGCCGTTCTTCTTCGCGTGCCGGAACAGTGACCGCAGTGCGACGATCCGGCTTTCGCGCTGTTTGCCTGTGACAGCGTCACGGGCCGTGAGGATGTCCTCCCGGGTGACTTCTCGCAGGTGGTCGTAGCGGCTGGACCACTCCAGCAGCACCGGCTGGATCTCACCCAGGTAAGCCCATGTCGTATGCCGGGACCGAGGCTCCGACCGCGGGCCACCGTCGAGGAGAGTTCGGGCCCAGGCCTCGACGGCGCGATGGATGCCCGAGGGCATCCCGTCGAGTTTTCACTCCAACCACCGGTCGACGGCGGGTGCCCGGTCATCGGTGAACAGGCCGAGACGGTCGAGGACTTCGGCCGTCCGCACGACGGGAAGCCCACGGACTCGTAAGGCCGGAAAAAGCTCGGAGTACCGGAGATCGACTCACCTTCGCGGAAGCCGGACAGCGCGATGACTAGGTGTATTGCCCTGTGAGGTTGGGGACGCGGCTGGCGGGTGGTTGGCCCTTGAGCGCGGTGTGTCCGCGGTGGTGATTGTAGGTGTGCAGCCAGCCGGGGAAGGCGTCACGTCGTTCCTGCTCTGAGCGGTAGGGGCGGGCGTAGGCCCATTCGTCGGGCAGGGTGCGGGTAGGGTCGGCCGGACGACGAGGTGCCTGCTGAGCAGGTCCTTTTCCGTCCGGCCTCCCACCGAACCGGCCATGCCCGTTTCCGGGCAGCACGGCTCTCCAGTGACTACTGCGTGCGCGTCGTACTCGGCTTCCTCCGATGGATGCGGTCGTGGCAACTGCCGCAGACCACAAGGGTCTTGCGGCGGCGCGCGACCATCATCTTCACCCAATCGGAGGATGCGTCACCGGCCTGTTGGAGCTCGTTGAGCGACTTGACGTGGTGAGCTTCTACTTCGCCCGGCCGCTCGCAGAGCTCGCATCTATTCGCCGCGAGCCGACGGATCAGCTCTTTATGCGGACAGACCGGCCCGGTCAGACGGTCGATCGGGCCTTGCCCCCGAGGAGTGGACACCTGTTCGTTTCGTTATGCGGCAAGTGTCAGGGTAGCTGACTGCTGTTCATAGGGGATCGGTGCCTGCTGTCCGTTCGCCGAGTGCCGTCGGCGGGTG
>NZ_JAJSBI010000057.1 GCF_021261325.1 Streptomyces guryensis
CATCGCCTCGCGGAACTTCTTCGATCCGTTGGCGTTGGTGCGCTCGCCGATCGCCAGATACGCGGTGTCCTGACGGAACGGCACCGTCTGGTAGAGGGAGGCCGCACCCGGCTCCGGCCGCGGGTCGCGCTCACCCGGGGCGAGGCCGCGCACCCGCTCGACGACCTGGCGCAGATGCTCGGGCGTGGTGCCGCAGCAGCCGCCGATGAGGGAGAGTCCGTACTCGCGCACGAAGGTCTCCTGCGCGTCGGCCAGGCCCTCGGGGCCGAGCGGGAAGTGCGCACCGTCCTTGGTGAGCACCGGCAGGCCCGCGTTCGGCATGCACAGCAGCGGGATGCGGGAGTGCCGGGTGAGGTAGCGCAGGTGCTCGCTCATCTCGGCCGGGCCGGTCGAGCAGTTCAGGCCGATCATGTCGATGCCCAGCGGCTCCAGAGCCGTCAGCGCGGCGCCGATCTCGGAGCCGAGCAGCATGGTGCCGGTCGTCTCGAAGGCCATCGACACCACCAGCGGCACGTCGGTGCCGGTGGCCTCCATGGCGCGGCGGGCGCCGAGCACCGAGGCCTTGGTCTGCAGCAGGTCCTGGGTGGTCTCCACGATCAGGGCATCCGCGCCGCCCGCGAGCAGGCCCTCGGCGTTGGCCTGGTAGCCGTCGCGGATCGTCGTGTATCCCACGTGGCCCAGCGTCGGCAGCTTGGTGCCGGGGCCGATCGACCCCAGCACCCAGCGGGTGCGGCCGTCGCGGGCCGCGAACTCGTCCGCCACCTCGCGGGCGATCCGGGCGCCCGCCTCCGACAGCTCGTGCACCCGGTCGGCGATGTCGTACTCCGACGCGGCCGTGTGGTTGGCGCCGAAGGTGTTGGTCTCCACGCAGTCGACGCCTGCGTCGAAGTACTCGGCGTGCACCGAGCGGACGATGTCCGGCCGGGTGAGGTTGAGGATCTCGTTGCAGCCTTCGAGGTTCTCGAAGTCCTCGAGGGTGGGGTCCTGCGCCTGCAGCATCGTGCCCATCGCTCCGTCGGCGACCACCACACGGGTGGCGAGCGCCTCACGGAGCGCGGACACACGGGCAGCCTCGGTCATGAGCGCACCACCAGACGAGAGGAGAGGGCGTCCGCCGCAGTACGGCCGTAGGCCCCTTCGAGACGGGTCAGCAGCTCGGCGCGGCCCAGAGTGTGTTCCTGAGTGCCCACCGTCTCCAGGGCGAGAACGGCGGTGACGCTGCCGAGCCGGGCCGCGTCCCGCGGGTTCGCCCCGCGGGCGAGGGCGGCCAGGAAGCCTGCGCGGTAGGCGTCGCCGACGCCGGTGGGATCGGCGGCACAGCCGGCCGGGGCGGCCGGGACCTCGATGGTGGTGCGGCCCGCCTGCCGGATGCGGGAGCCGGCCGCGCCGAGCGTGGTGATCCACAGGCCCGTGCGGCCGAGGACCTGCTCCTGTGTCCAGCCGCTGCGTTCCTGGAGGAGGGCCGACTCGTACTCGTTGGTGAACAGCATCCGCGAGCGGTCGATCAGGGCCCGGACCTGGTCGCGTTCGAGGCGGGCCAATTGCTGTGAGGGGTCGGCGGCGACGGGGAGGCCGAGTTCGTGGCACTCGCGGGTGTGCCGCAGCATCGCCTCGGGGTCGTTGGGCGAGACGAGGACCAGGTCGAGTCCTTGGGCACGGGCGAGGACCGGGGCGAGGGAGATGTGCCGGGCCTCGGCCATCGCACCGGTGTAGAAGGTGGCGATCTGGTTCTGGTCGGCGTCCGTGGTGCAGACGAAGCGGGCGGTGTGCAGATCGGGACTGACGCGCACCGACTCGGTGTCCACGCCCTGTTCCTTCAGCAGCACCCGGTACGGCTCGAAGTCGCTGCCCACGGCACCGACCAGTACCGGCGCGAGGCCCAACCGGCCCAGGCCCCAGGCGATGTTGGCGGCTACGCCCCCGCGCCGGACGTCCAGCGAGTCGGCGAGGAAGGACAGGGAGACGCGGTCGAGCCGGCCCGCCATGAGCTGGTCGGCGAACCTGCCGGGGAAGACCATGAGGTGGTCCGTGGCGATGGACCCGGTGACGGCGATCCGCATGTCAGGCTCCGGCGGCCCGGCGCAGCGCGTCGGCCCGGTCGGTGCGCTCCCAGGTGAAGTCGGGCAGCTCACGGCCGAAGTGGCCGTAGGCGGCAGTCTGGGCGTAGATGGGGCGCAGCAGGTCCAGGTCGCGGATGACGGCCGCCGGGCGCAGGTCGAAGACCTCGTCGATCGCCTGCTGGATCCTGTCGGCATCGATCTTCTCGGTGCCGAAGGTCTCCACGAACAGGCCGACCGGCTCCGCCTTGCCGATCGCGTACGCCACCTGCACCTCACAGCGGGAGGCCAGGCCCGCGGCGACGACGTTCTTGGCGACCCAGCGCATGGCGTAGGCGGCCGAGCGGTCCACCTTGGAGGGGTCCTTGCCGGAGAAGGCGCCGCCGCCGTGGCGGGCCATGCCGCCGTACGTGTCGATGATGATCTTGCGGCCGGTGAGGCCGGCGTCGCCCATCGGGCCGCCGATCTCGAAGCGGCCGGTCGGGTTGACCAGCAGGCGGTAGTTCTCGGTGTCGAGCTTGATGCCGTCCTGCGCCAGGGCCCGCAGCTCCGGTTCGACCACCGACTCGCGGATGTCGGGGGTCAGCAGGGAGTCCAGGTCGATGTCGGCGGCGTGCTGCGAGGAGACGACGACCGTGTTGAGGCGGACGGCCTTGTCACCGTCGTACTCGATGGTGACCTGCGTCTTGCCGTCCGGGCGCAGGTAGGGGAGCGTGCCGTTCTTGCGCACGTCGGAGAGGCGCTTGGACAGCCGGTGCGCCAGGAAGATCGGCAGCGGCATCAGGGTGGGCGTCTCGTCCGAGGCGTACCCGAACATCAGGCCCTGGTCGCCCGCGCCCTGCCGGTCCAGCTCGTCCGCCTCCTCCCCTCGGGAGGCACCCTCGACGCGGGCCTCGTAGGCCGCGTCGACACCCTGAGCGATGTCGGGGGACTGCGCGCCGATGGAGACGGAGACACCGCAGGAGGCGCCGTCGAAGCCCTTGGCCGAGGAGTCGTAGCCGATCTCGAGGATCTTCTCGCGCACCAGCTGAGCGATCGGCGCGTAGGCCCGGGTGGTCACCTCGCCGGCCACGTGCACCAGACCGGTGGTGATCAGCGTCTCCACGGCGACCCGGGAGGCCGGGTCCTGGCGCAGGAGGGCGTCGAGGATGGTGTCGCTGATCTGGTCAGCGATCTTGTCGGGGTGACCTTCGGTCACGGACTCCGAGGTGAACAGAAGCCCCATAGCGAATTTCCTCCGCTTTCAGGTCGGATGAGGGAAGCCGTGCGCTGGATGTCCATGCCGCCGGGAAGACGCCGCCCGGATGCCCGGGAGGTATGTGGTGTCGATTCGACGCCACCCGCGCCGAGCGCGGGTGGAAAGAAGCTCGACCAAACCTCCAGCCCGTGCCGCCGGGCCGCCGGTGCGGCCCCCGGCGGCCCGACCGAGGCGGATGCTCGGCGTCCGCAGCGGCTCCCGGTAGGCAGCCGCTCGCCGGGTGCTGGAACAACGCTCGAACCCCGCGGCCGGAACGCACCGCGACGGCTCGGTCCCCGCCGCCCACCTGTGCCGCAGCAATCGCTGGGCGAGCGCGAGCGTGCCGTGTCCCCCCGGCGGCACCAGCGGTGGTCCACCCGGTTTCCACCGGGCTTCGAGCTGACGGCCGCACAGTCGTCCCACACGTGAAAAGAAGGGGGCGAACGCCGATGCCCGTACCGGCCGTACACCGCACATCGCATCGGATCGAGGTGGCCGCTCCCGCCGGAGTGGTTTACGGACTCGTCGCGGACGCCGAGCGCTGGCCGCTGTTCTTCGCCCCGAACGTGCATGTGGAGCCACTGGACCTGGAAGGCCCCGAGCAGCGCCTGCGCATGTGGGCACGTGCCGAGGGCCGGATCACCTCCTGGATCACCCGGCGCACCCTCGACCCCGGTGCCCGGCGCATCTCCTTCCGCCAGGAGGTGACCTCCGCGGCCGTGGACAGCATGCTGGGCATCTGGAACGTCGAGCAGACGGCGGACGGTTCCTCGCTGCTGACGCTGGAACGGGAGTTCTCGGTGGCCGACGGCCGCCTCGCGGCGGAGTCGACCGGGGACGCGAACATCCGCGCCCACATGGCGAACCTCAAGAGCCTGGCGGAGCGGTGGGCCGTCCTGGACGAACTGGTCGTCACTGTCGAGGACGCCGTACGTGTCGAGGGACCCTCCGAGCTCGTCTACGGCTTCCTGTATCGGGCCGCCGCCTGGCCCGGCACCGTCCCTGGTGTGACCGGCGTGCATCTGGTGGAGGACGTGCCTGGCATCCAGACACTCTGCGCGCCGAGCACGGCGGGCGGCGCCGGGGGCACCGTCGCCGTGCGGCTGTGCTTCACGCACGGCGGGGTCATCGTCTACAAGGTGACCGAGCCGCCCGAGCTGGTCTCGGGACAGGCCGGGGAGTGGTCGGTGGAGCCCGACCCGGGCGGGGTGACGGTGCGGGCGCGGCACCGGGTGGTGCTCGACGAGCACGACGTGGCGCGGGTGCTGGGAGAAGGCGCCGGGCTGGCCGACGCCCGCCGGCACGTGCGCGAGCGCGTCGGCCGGGAAAGCGCCGCCCTCCTCCGCCTCGCCAAGCGCCACGCGGAGGACGCCGTCCGCCTGCTCACGCCGAGCAGCCTGCCGGGCCCGTCATGACCCTCACCCCGGACATCGCCGCCCCACCGTGGGCCGCGGACCGGCGGCACGCCCTGTCCCCCCGGCACACCGCCACGGACGGGCGGGCCGCCGCGCTGCGCCGCGCCGCCCGCCTGGACGCCCTGCTCGAAGACCCGTACGACCCGGGCAGCGAACACGGCTTCGCCGCGTTCCTCGCCGCCGACCGGGAGCGCCGCCCCGTCCTCTCCGCGGAAAGGCTGCTCGCCGAAGCGGGCCTGGCCGCCGAGTTCGTCCCCGCCCGCCACGGCGGCGGCCTGACCCGGGCCGACCTGCTCATGAAGGTGCTGCGCCCCGTCTTCCGGCGCGATGTGGCGCTCGGCTTCGCGGGCGGTGTCACCTCGCTGTTCGCCGCCTCCGCGGTATGGGCGGCCGGCACCGACGCACAGCAGAGGGCCGTCGCCCGACTGCTGCTGGGCGGCGGGCGGACCACCGTGGTGCACCCGGGGCTCGCCCCGGCCGGCGGGGTCCGGCGTGAGGAGGTCACTGCCCGGCGCACGGCCGACGACACCGGGATGCTCGTCAGCGGCGGCAAGGACGTCATCATCGACGCGGCACGCGCCGACGTCTACGTCGTCCACGCCCGCACCGCCGAGACCGGCCCGCGCACCCACTCGGTCCTCCTGCTGGACCGCGCACAGCTGCCCGGCGCCTCACTGGAGCGGCTACCGCGGGTCGCGACCGAGGGGATGCGCGGCGCTGTCTTCTCCGGGCTGCGGTTCACCCGGTGCCCGGTGCCCGATGAGGCCCTCGTGGGCCGGCCGGGCGACGGCGCCCAGCTGGCCCTGCGCATGAACCAGGTCAACCGCTGCCTCGTCGCCGGCGCCGCGACCGCCGCCCTCGACCCGGTCCTGCGCGCCGCGGTCCACACCGCCACCGACGGCCGCCCCGGGCCGCCGGCCCGCCGCTGGCACCGGCCGCTCGCCGGGGTCTTCACCGACCTGCTCGTCTGCGACGCCCTCGCCACGGTGTGCCTGCGCGCGGTCGGCCTGCTGCCCGACCGGGCCCACGCGCCCACGGTGGCCGCCACCTACACCGTGCCCGCGCTGCTCACCGACGCACTGGAGGAGCTGTCCGGCGTCCTCGGCACACAGGGTGGGGGCGGCGACCTGCTGCACGGCATTCTGGCCAAGCTGGTACGCGATCTGCCGGCCGCCGGGCTCGGGCGCGACGGCGCCGCAGCCTGCCAGGCCGTCATCGTTCCCCAACTGGGCGCGCTGGCACAGCAGTCCTGGCTGATGGAGGAGGAGCCGCCCGCCGAACTGTTCCGCGGGCGGGCCGACCTGCCGCCGCTGGACCACGGGGCGCTGGCCTTCGCGGGCGGCGGGGACTTCCTCGCCGCCGCACTGACAGGAGCCGCCGAACGGCTGGGCTGCTCGCGCCGGGTCGGCGGCCGCAGCGCCCTGCTGGCAGATCTGGCCGAGGCGTTCCTGGCGGAGCTGCGCCTGCTGCGAGAGCAGTGCGCCCTGCTGCCCGAGCAGTTCGGCGAAGCCATGTCGGGGCCGGCGGCCTGCGCCCTGAGCGACCGCTACGGGCTGCTCGCCGCGGCGGCCGCCGTCCTGGCCGTCTGGGAGGGCCAGGAGGGAGACGACCCGTTCCTCGCCGACCCCGGCTGGGTGGTGCTCGCCCTGTCCCGGCTCGGCCGCCGGCTCGGGCTCGCGCTGCCCGATGTACCCGGGGACTGCGCCACGGGCGTCCTCGATGAGCTGCTGCGGCGCCACCGTGAGGGACGCGGCCTCGACCTCGACGCGGTCGAACTCACCCTGTGAGCGGCGGCCCCCACCCCCACCCGCAGGAGCCCGCAGGGCGGTCGGCGGAACCCACGCAGTGATCCACAGGAGGAGCGGACGGATGACGCAGGCGTCCCGCATCACCCAGCCCGTGCACGTGCCGGGGCCTTCCGGGCCGTGGGACGAGGTCCGGGAGGCGATGGCCCGGTGCGGCAGCGCGGTGGTCTTCACCACCTGGGGGGAGTGGCTGAGCGCGGTCGTCACCGAACCCCGGCTGCGCCTGCTGCTCGGCCGGGACTGGCCGCGTTACCGGCGTACCGCCGACCCTTTGGTACGGCACCGGTTCGCCGCGGCCCGGCTGGTGCTGAAGTACACGGCGGCGGCCGCCCTCGGCACCGACGCCGGCGAACTCGACCTCGCCTACAAGATCGGCGGGCGTCCCCACCTACGCGGGATACGCCAGGTCGACGTGGGACTCTCGCACACCGGCGAGCTCATCGTCGTCGGCGTCAGCCGCAGCGGACGTATCGGCGTCGATGCCGAACCGCTGACCCGCACCCTCACCTACGACGTGATGCGCGAGCGGATGTGCACACCCGCCGAACGGGCCGCCCTCACCGGCCTCGACGGCCCGGCACGGACAGCCGCCCTGCTGCGGCTGTGGACCCTGAAGGAGGCCTACACCAAGGCGCTGGGGCAGGGGCTGCGGCTGGACTTCACCGAGTTCGGCTTTCCCCCCGGTGCCGAGGGGGAGTTCGCCGCGGGTAACGAAGCGGGCCTGCTGGCCCCGGACGGCAGCCCCGCCGCACCGGGCACCTGGTCCTTCGGCACCTACCCGACGATGGCGCGCTACCTGGTCGCGGTGGCCCGCTACGACACGGGCCCGGCCGCGGCGCCCGGCGCCACCGAGCGGCCCGTGGCCGACGAGAGGTCCATGAGCCTCGTGGCGCAGCTGCTGCCCCGGCAGATGTGCACCGCAGGGCCGCATCAGCCCCGCTCAGGGACCGCTTAACGATGCCTGGAGGCCACGGGCGATCTCTTTCGGGCCGGGATAACGTGCCCCATGCATACATCTGCCGACCCGGAGCATGAGGAGGCAGCAGGGCTTCCGTCGGGCGAAAGGAGAGGCGGCTCATGACCAGACGCAGCTCCGCGGAACCGCCGTTGACCGTCGTGGCTGCCGGACCGGTGCTGGAGCTTTACGGCCCACTCGGCCCGGCCACGGTGGACAGGGCCCTTGCGCGCGCCGTCGTACGCCGCCCCGACCTGCGCGGCTGGAGCCTCGACGGCGACGAAGGACCGCGCGCGGACGGGGGTGGGACGGCGGGCGTGCTGCACGCACGCCTGCGACGGCACGGGGCCGGCCACCACACGCTGCACCTGGCCGCCAGCGGCACCGGACGACCGGACCGCCCCGAAGCGGCGCTCGACGCAGCCGGCCTGATGGCGGATCTGCTGAGCGTGCCGCCCGGCCCCGTACCGCTGGAACCCGCCCTGCGCGCCGTGCTGCGCACCCTGGACGAGGCTCCACACCGCGCTCACCGCGGCATGCTGCTGCGCTTCCGCGACGCCGTCGGCCCGGACGTACTGCGCGACGCGCTGGCCGCCGTGGTCGCCGCCCAGCCGATCCTATGTACCCCGCTCCGGGCGGGCCGGGCGGGCACGTTGCTGCTCGGCACCCGCACACAGGGCGTGCAGGCGCCACAGGGCCTGCTGACGACGGCCCGGTTCGCCGGCCCGGCCGCCTTCGACGCGGCCGTCGCCGACGCGCGCCGCGGCCTCGACCCCCGTACCGGCACGTCGCTGCGGGCCGTGCACGCCCAGGGCGGTGTACCCGGGCTCGCCGGGAGTGACCTGCTGTTCCTCGCGGTGCACGAGCTCGCCGCCGACCTGGCGTCCTGGCGCATCCTGCTGGAAGACCTGGACACGGCACTGGGAGCACTCGCCGCCGGAACGACGCCGCCGCTGCAGGGGGACGCGGGCTGGCTGGAGGAGTGGGGCGCACGGCTGGCCGCCACATCCGCCGACCGGGCGGACGAGACACCCGGCCCCGCCCCGGCACTCGCCTGCGGCACGGCCGCCGGGAGCGGCACGCCGCCAGCCGCCTCCGGCGCCTCCGCGGAAGGCGTCAGTGCGGAGGGCACCACCGCACCGTACGGCGACGGCGGGCCCGAGGCGGCGTACACCTGCTTCAGCCTGGGCGCGCGGGAGACCCGGCTGCTCACCACCATCCTGCCGCACTGGCACCGGCTGTCCGCCGCCGAGGTGCTGGCGGCGGCCTTCGGGCAGGCTCTGGCCCGCTGGTGCCGGGCGCGCGAGGCCGTCTTCGACCTGTGCACCGACGGACGTGCCCTGCTGCCCGCACACGCGCGGGCCGTGGGCCCTTTCACCCGCGCCCGCCGCATACGGCTGGACGCCGACCCGGACCTGGCGCCCGCGCGGTTCCTCGCCGCCGCGGCCGGCGCCCTCACCGCGGACGAACCGCCGGGCACCGGCCCGGGATCGCCCGCGGCAGGGCGCCTGCCCCGGGCTCGTCTCACCCACCACGATGCCGGGGAACTCCCGGCGCCCTCCCCGCGCTTCACCGTCGTCCGCACCGACGAGGAAGACCCGCCCCGGCGCACCGAGGGCTTCGGGGAGTACGGGATCGAGGTCCGCACGCACGTCGAGGACGGCAGGCTGCACGTCCGGGCCGTCGCCGGGGGCGTCCTGCGGGCCGACCTGGACGTCCTGTGCGGCCATCTGCGCACGGTGGCGGAGCAGTTGGCGGGCCCGGAGGCGGAGCGGTCCCCGGCGCCGTCCGCCGGGCCGGTCGTCGCGGCCACCCCCCGCCAGCAGCAGCTGCTCGCCCAGTCCCTGGCCCGCCCCGGCGCCGGACACCACATCGAGCAGCTCCAGTGGACTTGGAACGGGCCGCTGGACAGCGAGCGGTTCACCGCCGCGTGGCAGGCGGTGGCCGAGAGCGAGACACTGCTGCGCGCCGCGTTCGACCCGCGCGACCACACCCGGATCACCCTGCACGATCACGCCACCGTCCAGGTCGAACGGCTCTCCCACCAGGACATCACCTGGCCTTCGCTGCTGGAGCGCGACCGCCGCCGGGCCGTGGACGTCCACCGCCCGGGACCACTGCGGATCACCCTGCACGACGGGCCGGTCTCCGAGGCGGGAGCGGCGCAGACCCGCGTCCTGCTGACGTTCCACCAGGCACTGGTCGACACGTGGAGCGCGCAGGTGCTGCTGCGCGAGTTCTACCGCGCCTACCTGAACGGCGGCACCGCCGCCGGCGGTGAGCGGCGGCCCGACCTGCGTGACTACGCGCGCTGGCTCGAAGAGCAGGACACCGTGGGCGCCCGGGAGTTCTGGGCCGGCGCCACCCCGCCGCCCCAGGCCGTGTACCCGGCGCGCGTCGGGGCTCCCACGTCGCACACCGGTTCCGGGCGGATCTCCCGGCGGCTGTCGCGGCACGACGCCGTGCGGCTCGTCCACTGGGCGGCCGCCTGCGGCGTCACCGAGACGGCGGCGCTGCACGCCGCCTGGGCGCTGCTGCTACACCGGGCCACCGCGACCGGGCAGGCGGCCACCGTCGCCTTCGGCGTCTCCGTCGACGGCCGGGGGATCTCCCTGGAGGGCGTGGAGCAGCTGACCGGCCCGCTGCTCGGTGTGCTCCCGATGACCGTCGACGTCGACCCGGCCGGCACGGTGCCCCAGCTGCTGACGGCGCTGCGGGACCGGGCCCTGGACATGTCCGCATACGAATGGATCAGCACCGAGCATCTGCGGCGCTGGAGCGCGCGGGGCGACGACGAGGAGCTGTTCGCCACGGCGGTCCTCGTCGAACGTCCCGTCCGGCCCGGCGACGACCTGGTGGCCGAACTGTCCGGCCAGGGCATCACCTTCGAGCCACCGCACAGCACGGGCGCGTCCAGCACGCTGCCGATCGGACTGCTCGCCCGCTACAACCAGCTCGGCAACCTCGTGGTCACCGCGATCCACGACCGCAGCCGTTTCGCCGAGTCCGAGGCGGCCAAGCTGCTCGCGCAGAGCATGCGGCTGCTGCGCGTCTTCCCGGATCTCGCGGACGGCAGCCGACCCATCTCCGCGGTCCTCGATGCACTGTCCGACTCGGAGGTGCCGAGCATGGCGCCCGCCGCCGGCCCCGGCGACACCGTGCTGGTCACGCTGAGCCCGGGCCGTCGCACCGACGGTCCCGCCGTCTGCCTCGTCCCCCCGCCGGGCGCAGACCACGCCTGCTACGACGTCCTGGTGCCCCTGCACGCCGGTGCGGGGCCGCTGCTGGCGGTCAGCACCGCGCAGGAGCCGCACGCGGTGGCACAGGCACTGCTGAACGTCCTCGGGCCGGGCCGTCCCCTGGTGCTAGCGGGCTGGTCCGGCAGCGGACAGCCGGCGCACCGCATCGCCGCGCACGTGGCCGCCGGTGCCCGGCACGACCCGGTGATCGTGACGCACGGAGCGGGAGAGGCCTACGCCGAATCCCTCGCCGGCACCCTCGACCAGGTCCTCGGCGCCCTCGGCGACGGCCCGCGCCCGTGACCGGCCGCCGGCGGGCGGGGCCGGCCCGGTCCCGGCCGCCGGCCTGAGCGTTCTTCGAGGTGCTTGTGCTGCACTCCCGAGCGTGAGGGCCGGCCGCAGGAGCCGGGCCGATCCTGGGAGGCAGGCCCCGATGCGTACCGACCGCACACCCATGAGGCTGGGGGCGCTGTTGCCCGCCCCGGCGCTCGGACACCACGCCGCCGCATGGCGGCACCCGGACGTCCGGCCCGAGAGGGCGTTCAGCTTCGACCACTACCGCACTCTGGCACAGACCGCCGAGCGGGGCGGCCTCGACTTCCTGCTGCTGGGAGACAGCCCGGGCGGGCAGGCCGTCGGTGATGCCGCCCGGCACGGCCGTGACAGCGCGGTGGCCCACCTGGAGCCCCTGACGCTGATGTCCGCGCTGGCCGTGCACACCCGGCACATCGGCCTCGCGGCCACGGCGACGACCACCTGCGCCGAACCGTTCGCCCTCGCCCGCACCCTCGCCTCGCTCGACTTTCTCAGCGGCGGCCGCTGCGGCTGGCACGTCGCCGTGCCCGTCAGCGACGCCGAGGCCCGCAACTTCGGCATGGACCGGGCACCGGGCGAAGGGATGGCATACCACCGGGCCCAGGAGTTCCTGGAGGTCACCGGCCGGCTGTGGGACTGCTGGGAGGACGACGCGTTCCTCTACGACCAGGCCGGCGGCCGGTACGTCGACCCCGCCAAGGTGCACGTGCCCGACCACCAGGGCGACCACTTCCGGGTGCGCGGCCCGCTCACCGTGCCGCGCCCGCCCCAGGGCCGCCCCGTGCTGCTGCACCCCGCGGCCGCTTGTGCCGACGCGCGGGAGCTTGCCGCGCAGTGGGCCGACGTGGTGCTGACCGGGCAGCGGACCGTGGTGCGGGCGCGCGCGGAACGGCATGCATGGCGCGCCCTGGTCGCCGACCGGGACCGGGACCCGGACCGGGTACGGATCCTCGCCACGGTCTTCCTGGTCACCGGCCGCACCAGGGCCGAGGCCGAGGACACCTACGCCGCGCTCCAGGACCTGCTGGACCCCGCCGCCCGGCTCGCCGTCTCCGGCACCGCGCCCAGCCCCGCGTTCCTGCTCGGCTCCGCGACGGACGTCGCCGACGAGCTGGAGGAGTGGTTCAACCAGGGCGCCGCCGACGGCTTCGTGTTCCTGCCCGGCCATCTGCCCGCCGGGCTGGCCGCGCTGGCCGACCTCGTCGTCCCCGAGCTGCGCCGCCGCGGCCTGGTCCGGTCCCGGTACGACGGCTACACCCTGCGCGACCACCTGGGGCTGGCTCGCCCCGGTACGGCGGCCGTAAGCGGCTCTGGGGCACTTCTCAAGCGACTCTCGAAGCACCTTTGAGCGGGTCCTGTGACCGTGGGCGAGTCCGACACTGCGCATCGGGAAAAGAGGAGGACGGTCCATGCCGCTGCAGACGGCCCGGTCCTCGGTGACGGGGGAGACGTGGACGCCTGGTCGATAACCGCCTCGATCCTGCGGGCCATCGGCCGGTCGCTGGCCGCCGCCGGTGCCATCTGGGTCTATATCCCCGTCCCGGACGAATCAGCCCGGGAGTGGATCCTGCTCACACCCCCGCCGGGGCACCCCGAGCGGCTTCGCCCCGACGTCCCGCTCAGTGCGGTCGAACGGCACCTGGCACGCTCGCTGTCGCACCCGGAGGACATCGCATGACCATCGCTACCGAGGCCGTGGTACCCGACCGTCTGACCGAACTCGCCGAGATCAAGGCGCTGGCGGTCGACGGCCCCGACGACCAGGCCACCGCACGCCAGCACGCCAAGGGCAAGCTGACCGCCCGGGAGCGCATCGGCCTGCTGCTCGACGAGGGCTCGTTCCAGGAGGTCGAAGCCCTGCGCCGGCACCGCGCCACCGGCTTCGGACTGGAGGACAAACGGCCCTACACCGACGGTGTCGTCACCGGGTGGGGCACCGTGCACGGCCGTACCGTCTTCGTCTACGCGCACGACTTCCGCATCTTCGGCGGTGCCCTCGGCGAGGCCCACGCAGCGAAGATCCACAAGGTGATGGACCTGGCGCTGGCCGCCGGCGCCCCGCTGGTCTCGCTCAACGACGGCGCCGGCGCCCGCATCCAGGAGGGCGTCACCGCGCTCGCCGGCTACGGCGGCATCTTCCAGCGCAACACCAGGGCCTCCGGCGTCATCCCGCAGATCAGCGTGATGCTGGGCCCGTGCGCCGGGGGCGCCGCCTACTCGCCGGCCCTGACGGACTTCGTGTTCATGGTGCGCGAGACCTCGCAGATGTTCATCACCGGCCCGGACGTCGTCAAGGCCGTCACCGGCGAGGAGATCACCCAGAACGGGCTCGGCGGGGCCGACGTCCACGCCGGCGTGTCCGGCGTCGCGGCCTTCGCCCACGACGACGAGGCCGCCTGCCTGGAGGACGTGCGGTTCCTGCTGTCGCTGCTGCCGTCCAACAACCGCGAGACGGCGCCGCGGCAGCCCTCCGACGACCCGGCCGGCCGGCTCACCGAGGCACTGCGAAAGATCGTGCCGGCCAGCGCCCACCAGGCCTACGACATACGCGCCGTCATCGAGGAGATCGTCGACGACGGGGAGTACTTCGAGATCCAGCCGCACTGGGCGGCCAACGTGGTCTGCGCGCTGGTCCGCCTCGACGGACACGTCACGGGCGTGGTCGCCAACCAGCCCGCCGCCTTCGCCGGCGTCCTGGACATCCACGCCAGCGAGAAGGCGGCGCGGTTCGTGCAGTTCTGCGACGCCTTCTCCATACCGCTGGTGACGCTGGTCGACGTACCGGGCTTCCTGCCGGGCGTGGACCAGGAGCACGGCGGCATCATCCGGCACGGCGCCAAGCTGCTGTACGCCTACTGCAACGCGACCGTCCCGCGGGTGCAACTGATCCTGCGCAAGGCCTACGGCGGCGCGTACATCGTCATGGACTCGCGTTCCATCGGTGCGGACGTCTCCCTGGCGTGGCCCACCAATGAGATCGCCGTCATGGGCGCCGAGGGCGCCGCCAACGTCATCTTCCGCCGGGAGATCGCCGCCGCCGACGACCCCGACGCCGTACGCGCGCAGAAGATCAAGGAGTACCAGTCGGAGCTGATGCACCCCTACTACGCTGCCGAACGCGGCCTGGTGGATGACGTCATCGACCCCGCCGACACCCGCTCCGCGCTGATCGGCGCGCTGGCGATGCTGCGGTCGAAGTACGCCGACCTGCCGTCGCGCAAGCACGGCAACCCGCCGCTGTGACGGGCGAGGAGGACACGATGACCCTCTGGCGGATCACGGGCGGCACCCCCACGGCGGAGGAGACCGCCGCCCTCACCGCGGTGCTCACCGCCCTGCTGGCCCGGCACGCCGCCGCGGGCGAGGAGGCGGGAGCGATCGAGGGGGCCGCGGCCACCTGCTGGCACCGCCCGCACCACAACCCGCACGCGCCCGCCGGGACGTGGCAGACCGGTTGAGCTGCCCGCGCGGGCGACTGCAGAGCCGTTCAAGTACCGCTCCAGCCCGGGGCGGCACCGTAGCGGCGAACATCCACACTCCACGAACCCTGTCAGGAGAGATGCGCCATGACCGACGCGCGGCTGGTCGGAACCTGGACGACGGAGCTGGAGGACGACGGCAAGTCCGTGTTCGGACTGGCGTCCTTCACCGGTGACGGCGGCGTCACCTGCTACCAGGTGAACGCCAAGAACATCGGCCTGGGCAACTGGGAGTCCACCGGCAAGGACTCCTTCCACTACAACTTCCACATCCTCGCCGTCAGCCCCGAGGGCCAGCATGTCGGTGAGGCACACGTCCTCGTCGAGGGCGAGTTCGTCTCCGACGACCGCTGGGAGGGCACCGGCGGCGCCAACTTCTACTCGCCCACCGGTGAACTGCTGCGCGGCCACGAGGGCTCCAAGGTCGTCGCCCGCAAGTTCGGCATCGACAAGTAGTCCGCCCAGCACGCCGGCTCGCACTGCCGCCGCCCCCCCCCGGCCGGCACGTCACGGAGGAAGGACCCGCCATGCTGCGCGATCGCCTCGAAGGTGAGCTCGTTCTCCCGTCGGATCCGGGGTACGGGCTCGCCACGCAGCTGCAGAACACCGAGTACGACACCGTCACCCCCGCCGGCATCGCCTACTGCCACTCGGCGAAGGACGTGCTGGCCTGCGTCCGGTACGCCCGGGACACCGGCGTCCGCGTCCACGTGCGCAGTGGTGGCCACAGCTTCAATGGCTGGTCCACCGGCGGGGGCCTGGTGGTCGACCTGTCGCGGATGAACCACGTCGCCGCCCGGGCGGGCGCCGTGCACATCGGCGCAGGCGTCCAGTCCCTGGACGCCCTCGACCGGCTCAAGCCGCTGGGCCGCCAGATCATCACCGGCACCTTCCCGACGGTCGGTCAGGGCGGTTTCCTGACCGGCGGCGGACTGGGCTGGCAGACCCGCCGGTTCGGCGTGGCGAGCGACCGGATCGTCTCCGCCCGCGTCGTGCTGGCCGACGGCCGCGTCGTCACCGCCTCGGCCGGGGAACACCCGGACCTGTACTGGGCGCTGCGCGGGGGAGGCGGTGGCACGTTCGGCATTGTCACCGAATTCGAACTGCTGCCCGTCGACGCGCCCCGGCTGACCTCCTTCGAGACGCTGTGGTCGTACGAGGACGCCGCCGAGGTGCTGACGGCTTGGCAGGCCTGGGCGGCGGAGGGCAGCGACGACATCGGCACCTCCCTGGTCGTGCTGCCGGGCATGTTCGGCCCCGGCGGCCGGCCGGTGGTGAAGGCCTGGGGCGTGCACCTGGGCGCGCCCGAGGACCTCGAACGCGCCCTGGACGAGCTCACCGAGCGCACCGGCACCAAGCCGGTGCACCGTGAGACGGGCGCTCCCGGCGCGTACGCCGACGTCATGCACGAGGCGCTGTGCGGTTCGAAGACCGTGCAGCAGTGTCACCGCACCGGCACCCACCCCGAGGCGGTCGGCCACCGCCACCCCTACACCCGGCAGGCTTACCGGCTCACCGGCCGGGCTGTCACCCGTGCCGAGGCGGAGACCCTCCTGAAGGCGTGGGACCCGGACCTGGACGGCGAGCGCTATCTGCTGTGCATCGCTCTGGGCGGGGCCGCCAACCGCGTGGGCCGCACCGAGACGGCGTACGTGCACCGCGACGCCCAGTTCCTGATGGGCTATCAGATGGCCACACGCGATGCGGAAGCAGCCGCGCGTGGGCCCGCCGAGCTGCAGGAATGGGCAGACCGGTGCGATGCCGCGCTCGCCCCGCTGGCCACCGGCTCCTACATCAACTTCCCCGCCTCCCGCACCGGCCCCGGCTGGGAGGCCGACCACTTCGGCGAGAACGCCCCCCGGCTGCGCGCGGTCAAGCACCACTACGACCCCGACGACTTCTTCCGGCACGCGCAGAGCATCCGCCCCGAGCCCGGCCGGACAACGGAGACAGGACGATGAAGACGGACCTGACGGACAAGGTGGTGCTGGTCACCGGCGCTTCCCGGGGCATCGGCCGGGCCACCGCCCTCGCCTACGCCGCCGAGGGCGCGCGGGTCGCGATCACCTACCACCGCGACGAGACAGGAGCGAAGGAGACGGCCGAGCAGGTGGCCGCCGCGGGCGGCAGCGCCCTCGTGGTCCCCCACGACCTCGCCGACCCCGAATCGATCCACGCCGTGGCCGACACCGTCGCCGCACCGTGGGGCGGCATCGACGTGCTGGTCACCTGCGCCATGGAGTGGGGCGACGCCATCCCGCGGCCCGGGCGGCAGATGCCCGCCTTCGAGGACGTCCCGCCCGACCAGTGGCGGCGGGTGCTGCACACCTGTCTGGACGCCGTCTTCGACACCGTCCAGGCCGTGCTGCCCCGGATGCGGGGCCGCGAGTGGGGCCGCATCGTCCTGCTCGGCGCGGGCCTGGCGGACGCCGGGATGGTCGGCGCGGGCGCGTACGGGGCCGCCAAGTCCGGCCTGTACGGCCTGGTGCGCAGCCTCGCCTGGGAGCTCGGGCCGGCCGGGATCCTGGTGAACCTGGTCGTCCCGGGCCAGACCCTGACCGAGAACGTGCTCGCCCACGCCTCGCCCCAGTTCCTGGAGAACAAGGCCAAGTCCCTTCCCTCCGGCCGGATGAACACGCCGGACGACGTCGCGCGCACCGTCGTCTTCCTCGGCTCCGCCGCCAACGGCAACGTCCACGGCGAGGCGCTGCGCGTCACCGGCGGTCTGTGAACGCCTGCCCGCCCCGTATCCACCAGCGGACCCGTCGCCGAAGCCGACGGCCGCACACCCTGGAGAACCCATGCCCGACACACTCGACGCGCCGATCACGCTGGCGGACGGGACCGACGACGCTCCCGCCTACCCGATCAAGCGCAGGTGCCCCTACCACATGCCGCCCGGATACGAGGAGCTGCGGGACAAGAGCCCGATCTCCCGCGTCACCCTGTGGAACGGACGGGTGGCCTGGCTGGTGACCGGCAACGAGGTCGGCCGCCGGCTGTTCCCGGACCAGCGGCTCTCCTCCGACGTCCTCGACCCCCGGTTCCCGCTGCTCGCGCCGCGCATCGAGGCCCAGCGGCAGCAGGCCGCCGCGCCGCCGCTGGTCGGCGTCGACGACCCGGTGCACGCCCGCCAGCGCCGCATGGTGCTGCCCAGCTTCGGCATCCGGCAGGTCAACGCGCTGCGTCCGGTGATCCAGCGGTACGCCGACGAACTGCTGGACAAGATGCTGGCCAAGGACCCGGGCACCACCGTCGACCTGCTCACCGAGTACGCGCTGCCCATGCCGTCCGCCGTCATCTGCACGCTGCTCGGCGTCCCCTACGAGGACCACCACTACTTCGACGAGCGCTCCCGGCACGTGCTGTCCTCCTCCGGCCCGGAGCAGGCGGCCCAGGCGCAGCAGGCGTTCACCGAGATCCTCACCTACCTGGACAACCTGATCAGCCGGAAGCAGGACGAGCCGGGTGACACCCTGCTGGACGAGCTGATCAGCCGTCAGCTGGAGGAGGGCAAGGTCGACCGGCACGAGCTGGCGATGCTCGCCACCGTCCTCCTGGTCTCCGGGCACGAGACCACATCCAACATGATCGCGCTGTCCACGATGGCGCTGCTGGCCCACCCCGAGCAGCTCCAGGCGCTGCGCGCCGACGAGTCGCTGATGCCGCGCGCCGTGGACGAGCTCATGCGCTACGCCTCCATCGGCGACATGCTGATGCGTGTGGCCAAGGAGGACATCGAGATCGAGGGCCACCTCATCAAGGCCGGCGACGGGGTGATCCTGTCGACGATGCTGATGAACCGGGACCCCGAGTCCTTCGAACGCCCCGACGAACTGGACATCCACCGCCAGGCCGGCCGCCACGTCGGCTTCGGCTACGGCATCCACCAGTGCATCGGCCAGAACCTCGCGCGTGCCGAGATGGAGATCGCCCTCGCCACCCTGCTGCGCCGCGTCCCGACGCTGCGGCTGGCCGTGCCCGCCGACCAGATCGGCGTGAACGCGCCGTTCGTGCTGCAGGGCGTCACCGAACTGCCCGTCACCTGGTAGGCCACCGTGCATATCTCCATCGACAGCAACCGGTGCATCGGCTCCGCCCAGTGTGCGGTGACCGTCCCCGCCGTGTTCGAACAGGACGAGGACGGCCTGTCCACGGTGATCGCGGGCCGCGAGGACGGCGCCGGGCAGCCGCTGGTGCGCGAGGCCGCGCGGGCGTGTCCCGTGCAGGCCATCACCCTCACGGAGACGGACC
The DNA here is from genome assembly GCF_021261325.1 of Streptomyces guryensis. Classification (GTDB taxonomy): domain Bacteria; phylum Actinomycetota; class Actinomycetes; order Streptomycetales; family Streptomycetaceae; genus Streptomyces; species Streptomyces guryensis. Next base: position 18,757 of record NZ_JAJSBI010000057.1, read on the forward strand.
GGACCTGACCCCGCCCCGCCGGGGCCGACGACAGCCCCGGTCTCTCCACCGGTGGCCGGGTACGGCGGTGCGGCGCCCGTACCCGGCCACCGGCCGCCTTTCTTCCGGGCGCCTGTGCTCCGGTCGCCCCGCACCCGCACCCCCTGAAGCCCACGGAAGGAAGCCATGGAAATCCGCAGCCTCGACGGCGACGATCCGGCGACGATCTCGCTGCTCCTGCCCGGGTTCCGGGAGACGATGAGCCTGGAACTGCCCGGCGACCCGCCGGTCTCGCCCGCCCTGCTGGCCCGGTTGCTGCAGCGCCGGCACGGCGCCGACCGGATCGTCCTGGCAGCCTTCGACGACGGCCGGCCGGCCGGGTGCGTCAAGCTGGGTCTGGACGAGGGCGAGCCCGAGGGCCCGGGCCACGGTTCCCTGTGGGTCTTCCCGTCCTTCCGGCGCCGCGGCGCCGGCACGGCCCTGGCGGATGCCGCCCGCGCCGCGCTGCGCGGCCGCGGCCGCGGCCCGCTCCTCATCGACGCCCCGCACACCCCGGCCGCCGAGGCGTTCGCCGCCTCCTGCGGGGCGAAGCGGTGCGGCACCAGCCTGCGCAACCGTCTCGTGCTGCGCGGCCAGGCCCGGGCCGGCCTGACCGACCTCGCCGGCCGGGCGGTCGCCGGCCACCGCCTGGTGCACTGGCGGGACCGCTGCCCGCAAGGGCTGGTCGACTCCTACGCCCGCGCCTGGGAGACCCTGGACGCACCCGTCAACGGGCAGGCGGGGGTGCGCCGGCCCACCGCCGAGGACGTGCGCTCCCGCGAGGCGGAGGCCGCCCGGGCCGGTCACCGGCAGTACGTGAGCGCCGTCCTCGCCGAGGACAGCGGCGAGGTCTGCGGGTACGCCACGCTCCTGGTGCGGGACAGCCCGATGGCGGACACCGGGGAGACGCTCGTCCTCACCGGCCGGCGCCGCTGCGGGCTGGGCACCTGGCTCAAGGCCGACGTGCTCTCCCGGGTCGCCCGCGAGAACAAGCACCTGGCGCTGGTGCAGGCCTGGAACGACGTGCACAACACCGCGATCGTCGCCCTCAACCGCCGACTGGGCTTCCGCGCGGACAGTTCCTGGTCGACGTACTCCCTGCCCTGCTGACAGCGCGAGTCCCGTTCGAGCGGGGATCCAGTGGCCGCTGCCACGATCCGGCACAGACCGGCATCCGCGAGAGGGGTTCCCTGTGAGTACCAGCAGCACACGTGTACTGATCGCCGGCGGGAGTCTCGTCGGCCTGTCGACGGCGCTGTTCCTCGCGCATCACAACGTGCCCTGCATCATGGTCGAACGCCACCCCAGCACCTCCATCCACCCTCGCGCCGTCGGCTACTACCCGCGCACCGCCGAGCTGCTGCGCACGGTCGGCGTGGAGGAGGCGGCGAAGAGCGCCGCGGCCGGTTTCGAGAAGCACAAGACGCGCGCCGGCGTCGTCTCGCTGGCCGGTGAGGTGCTCTTCAGCAAGGAGGAACTTGAGGGCGGCGACGACCTGTCCGACCTGACCCCCTCCAAGCTGCTGCTGCTGCCGCAGGACCGGCTGGAGCCCCTGCTGCGGGCGCGGGCCGAAAAACTCGGCGCCGACCTGCGGTTCGGCACCGAGCTGGTCTCCTTCGCGCAGGACGACGACGGCGTCAGTGCCGTCCTGAGGGACGCGGACGGCGCCGAGAG
>NZ_JAJSBI010000058.1 GCF_021261325.1 Streptomyces guryensis
CGAGGTCACCGTGCGCTCCCGTTTCCCGTGGGACATGGCCGAGCTGGTGGCCGAGCGTTTCGCCGAGGGCCGGGTGCTGCTCGCCGGCGACGCCGCCCACCAGATCCCGCCCACGGGCGGGTAGGTGCTCCGCGACGCCAAGCCGTCCTCGTCGGCCTGAACGTGGACCTTCTCGTCGATCAGCTCGTGGAGCGCCTGGGCGTAGTGATCGACGAGGTCGGCAACGGAACTCCACTCGTTTCTCCCTGGAGAACGGCCATCCCCAAGGCGGTGACCGTGTGAATCACTGTATTCCGCTGGCGTCGGCTGTGGACCAGCTTCGCTTCGCGCAACACGGTGGCCTGATGACTGGCGGTCTGAATTGGCACTCTGGCCCGCTCGGCCAGTTGCGACGTAGTGCACGGGGTGACAGCAACGACCTCAAGTACCCGGGCCCGCGTTTTCCCCAGCAGGGCGGCGACGGCTTGGCGGTGGGGGGCGCGGTGGGGGGCCAGCCAGTCGAGGCTGCGTTCCACTGGATAGACCACTACGGGAGGAAGTCCCGTGTCCAGCAGAGTCGTTGGCGCGCCCCAACAGAAGAAGGACGGCTGCAGTGTCAGCCCACGCCCGCCGAGATGGATGTCGTGATCGGCGGGAAAGGCAAGTTCGAGGACCGGGTAGCTCCAAGTTGCGGATGGGTGCAGGGTACCCAGCACAGCCTCCCACCCGGCCGTGTCGAGCTGCCGCGACCGCCAGTCGAGGTCCCGCGCCACCTCGCGCCGAACTTGCGGCCAGACAGGATCCAGGGCTGCCGCGAAATACCCGGTGACGGCATCCGTCACGAGCATGAGTGCAGTCGGATCGCCGTCCGCCAGGGCCTGAGTCCAACCTGGCCGCGCCCGGTCGGGGTGCCGGCGCGCCAGTTCCTCCAAGTCGTTGCGCAACCGCGTACGCGACGTACCTAATAGCGCCTCCGTGCCCCCGGCCAGCGACAATCCGGCGCCGGCGGGGGTGAGGAAGTCCACGGCGTAACCGGTCGGCGGAGCCAGCGCGGTCAGTACCTGGACTGAGGGACCCAGTCGGGGAGCGACGGACCGGCGCCAGTCCCCGAAGTACACGGCCCCGCTCGGATGCCGTAACCGGTACAAGCTGAGCAGCGCCTCCCACAACGGATCAGCTCCCGGCGCCAACTGGATGCGCGCCAGATCGTCGCCGGTGAAATGGATCCGGAGCATGTAGCTGCCTCCACCTCTGTGTTCCCACCCGTGTGGGAAGACGTTGCCCGCCTTCCTCAGCGCGGTCCAGGCTTCTTTTGGGCAGGTGCTTTCCCCGAAGTCACTCGGACCCATCCCGTGCACGGGATGCGGCCGCGTCGGCCGACTCACGCGGACCAGCAAAACAAGGTTTTCGCAAGGTTCCGATCTGAACCGCTCCGGGATCGGTGGAGGCTCCGCACTGTCCCGAGTTGGGTGGAGTCGAGTTGCTTGGTTCACGCTGCCGGCGGGGTGCGGAGTTCGTACTCCACCGGGCTGAGCATGGGCGTGGCCGGCGCCTTGGAGGTGTCCGTCTCGCCGCGTGAAGTCCGGGCCTTGCCTGACGGACTCCTGCATCGCGGCCATCAGGGCCACCAGCTCTCCCGGCCCGGCTGTCGGTGCCGGGGCCCGCGGCGGCGGGCGGCCTTCCTGCTGGGCCGCCACTTGGATGCTGTACACCGAAAAAGCCGGATCTGCCCGCCCGCTTGGCAACTGGCCGGCATGCAGCCGTGGCCCTTGCCCGTGCAAACCCGGCTTCCCTTTTTGTGCTTCCAGGGGCAAGGGGGCGTACGGAGTCAGTTGATCTTCGCGATCGTCCACAGGCGCGCGGGTGCGGTGGAGACGGTTTCCTGGTCCAGCGGTGCTCCGTTGTCGGTGGAGGCGCCCGCGACCGCCAGGCTCAGTCCGCTGGCGCGGTTCACGACCTGGTACTTGCCGTTACCGGAGTCGACCAGGGACCATTGCTGGGCGGTCGAGCCGGAGGCCGGGTTCTCGACGACGGGGCTGCCGCTCGTGGTGCCCCCTGCCGAGTCCAGGTAGTCGCCCGTGGACACGTTGGTGATCGTGTAGTAGGAGCCGACCTGTGTGAACGTCCAGTACTGGTCGGGATGGTTGACGTTGCGGTACTGGTCCGCCTGCGTCCCGCTGACACTTCCGACCACTTCGGCGTACTGTCCGCTGTTGGCGTTGGACAGTGTGAACTGGCCGGTGGTGAAGTCCGGGGCTGCCGTCTGGAGGAGGTTCCACCGCTGGTTCGCGGCCGAGGTGAGCGGTGCCTGGGTGACCTGTTCGTTCGTCGAGGTCTGGCCGTTCGCGTCGGTCGCCATGGTCAGCGCCAGGTCGCTGCGCCGGTTGGTGATGGTGTAGCCGCCGGCGGGGGAGGGCTCGACGGACCAGTCCTGCTCTGCGCCTCCCGTCGACGTCCACTGGATCTCGCCGGTTCCGGACGACAGGGAGCCGCTCGGGACAGCGAGGTACTTGCCGCTGAAGGTGTTGAGGATGTGGTAGAAGCCGTTGCTCTGGAGCAGGAACTGCCAGTTGTGGTCGGGGGTTCCGTTGTCCGCCGCCTGGACGACCGGGGATCCGGAGTTGGCGTTGGGGACCCCCAGCACCTGGGAGCTCAGGCTGTTCTGGATCTTGTAGGTGGCGCCGGTGGAGATGCCGCCGCCGTAGTCGTCGATGCCGTACGTCACCTTGTTGGTGCCGTTGGTGACCAGCGCGCCGCCTCGGGTGACCAGGAGGCTCTTGCCGTCGGCGAGGGGGAGCAGGCCGCGGCTGTAGCCCTGGACGGTGTTGGAGAACATGCGCACCCAGGTCGCGCCGTTGTCGGTGCTCTTGTACAGCTGCTGGTCGCTGTAGGCCTGCACGACGATCGTCCCGTTGGGGCCGCCGGTGGGCAGCCAGGTGACGTACGGGTCACCGTCCGGCTTCTTGTTGTCCGTGGTGATGAGCTGCACGCCGGTGACCGAACCGAAGTTCTCCGGGTCGTCGGCGATCTTGTAGTAGACGGGGCAGCCGCCGCCGGGTGCGCCGCAGTACTCGTAGGTGAGGATGTACTTGCCGTTGCCGAGCCGGGCCACGATCGCCATGCCCGGCCGGGCGGCGTACGTCGAGTAGGCGACGTCGTCGACCTCCGAGGACCAGTTGACGCCGTCGGTCGTGGTGAAGTGCGCGAGCTTCTGGCCGTGCGCCGGGTCGCGCTGGTCGGAGATCCAGGCGATCAGCTTGTTGTTCGCCACCATGAAGTACGGCTCCCACACCGGGGTGTTGCCGTTGGTGTCGACGGCCTTGCCGCCGGTGGCGATGGAGCTGACAAAGGACCAGGTGACGCCGTGGTCGGTGCTGGCGTACATGTCGATCTTGGTCTTGGAGTTGTCGGCAGGGATGGAGTCGCCCGCCGCGATGATCGTTCCGGCCGGGAACGAGCCGATGGCCTGCGGCAGCTCGTACAGCGTGGGCTCGAGCTGGATGTTGTTCCACGAGTTCACCTGGTCGCTGATGGTGGAGATCTGCGTCCAGGTGTGTCCGGAGTCGGCGCTGCGGTACACCGGCATGCCGTTGCCCGAATACTGCTCGAAGGACGCGAGGAGGGTGCCGTTGGAGTCGGTGCTGTGCTGGAGCCTGATGGCATGGGCGTAGAGCGAGCCGTAGGACGGTGCTCCGCTCGGCGGCTGCCACATGGTGCCGCCGCTGTAGGTCACGGCGCCGGCGGACGGGGCCGATGTCGTGCACGCCATCAGCACGGCGGTCGCGCCGATGACAGCGGCCTTCGCCAGTGCGTTTCGTCTTGTGTGCATGTCTGTGGATTCCCTCGACGTTGAGAGGTGAGCGGCAGCCGGTGGGGAGACCGGCGCGGGCTGCGGGGACCGGTTGAGGGCCCCTGCCTGATTGATGCGTTTCAATCAGGTCGGCGGTGGGAGGCTCGCACGCTGCCACGGGGCCGTCAAGACCGTCCGCCGTGATTTCCCAGATGGACGTGCGGCTGCCCTGGGGCGGCGTGAACGCTGAGCGATCACTTCGATGTGGCCGGTCCCTGCGGGTCGTGAGGGAGGCAATCGGGTGGGCAGTGCCCTGGGCCTGGCATCTTCTGTCTCCGACCCCGCCGGAGGGCACGCTGCCGGGCACTAGACTTTGGAGCGCTTCAACGCGCGTCATGTATTCTGCCGCTTGCCCACGACAGGCTGGTCACTGTGAGTGCCCTGCGGTCGCGGGCTGATGAGACCGGAGGTCGAGGAGCGCTGTGGCAACCGCCCGTCCGCGAGTACAGGGGAATGCCGGTCCGAGCATGCAGGACGTCGCCGACGCCGCGGGCGTCTCGGTCGGCACCGTTTCCAACGTCCTGAACCATCCGGCGAAGGTGAGCCCCGCGACGGCCGAGCGTGTCCGCGAGGCCATCAGCCGGCTCGGGTTCGTGCGCAACGACGCGGCCCGGTCGTTGGTGTCGGGCTCGACCAACAGTGTCGGCATGGTGCTCGCCGATATCGAGAACTCCCTGTTCATCGACATGGCGCACGGTGCGCAGGACGCCGCCCGTGCGGTCGGGCAGAACCTGCTGCTGGCGAACACGGCGTGCGACATGACGCTTCAGGACGACTATCTGGATCTCTTCGACGAGTCCCGGGTGACGGGTGTGCTGCTGGCGCCGATGGAGGACTCCTCGGCCGGTATCGCCCGTATCCGTTCGCACGGGCGTCAGGTCGTGCTGCTCAACTATGCGCCGAGGCCGGGTACGTGCTGTTCGGTGCTGGTCAACAACGAGCACGTGGGGTATCTGGCGGCCCGCCATCTCATCGACACCGGGCGCACCCGGCTGGCGTACGTGGTCGCGCACGACGACTACCAGCCTGTGCGCGACCGGCGCAGGGGAGTGCGTGCGGCGGTCGAGGAGGCGGGTCCGGGGGTCACCCTGGAGGAGATCGACAGCGTCGGCCTGACCTCCTCCCATGGGCATGTGGTCGGTCAGGATCTCGCGCGGCGAGCCCCCGATGACCTGCCGGACGGCCTGATCGCCGTCACCGATGAGCTGGCCAACGCCATCATCCACCAGTTGCATGCCGTGGCGGGGATCCGGGTGCCCGACCGGGTCGCGGTCGTCGGCTGTGAGAACAACCGTGCGGCGGGCGCTTCGGTGGTGCCCCTGACCGCGGTGGACATGCCGGGCCGGACGATGGGGCAGGAGGCCATCAGACTGCTCATGGACGAGGTGGCCTCGGGTGCGCAGCACCGTCACGCCACCGTCGTGCTGGAGCCGGAGTTGATCGTCCGCGCCAGCGCGCCGCGGTGACCGCCCGGGGCCGGCGCGTGGAGAGGGAGGGTCCGGATTCGCCCGCGGAAGTGACCGCCCGCGTCGGTCGTCAGGGGTGACCGGGCGCGTCCGGCCGCCGCGGTAACCGTCCACGTCCGACCGCTGCGGTGGCATTCGGTGTCCCCGTCCGCCACTGAGGTCTTCCGCGTTGACGCACCCCGCTGACCAGCGGTTCGCTCTCGCGCGCCCTCCCGGCCCCCGCCTGCCTCCCCGCCGCGGGGTGCCCGAAGGGGCGCAGCACCTCATCATCTGCCAGGTGGGTCTTCCTCCGCCGACCGTGCCCTCGGCGTTCGTGGCGTACCCGAGGAACAAGCTCGGACGCGGTTCGGAAACTTCTACGACAGATCCTTGACACACGCCGATACGGGTCATAGGTTCCCGGCATCTCTCCATTGAAGCGTTTCAACGCTTTCTGTGTGCCGAGGAGCACCCGTGCACAAGACCCTCAGAACCCGCCGTATCGCCCTCCTGGCGACCGCTGCCACCTCGAGCCTGCTGCTGAGCGCCTGCGGTGGCGGCAGCGTCTCGGGCAGCGACGTCAAGGCGTTCTCGCTCACCATCAACGACGACAACCACATCGTGCAGCAGGAGCTCACCGCCCTGGGCAAGGGTTCGTGTGCGGCGCAGAACAAGACGCTGCCGCTGAAGATCCAGACGCTGCCGATCGGTAACGTCGACCAGAAGGTGCAGCTCCTCGCCGGCCAGAACGCCCTGCCGGTGCAGTTCGCGGCGGGCGGCACACCGCAGCTGACCAAGACCCTGGACAAGGCCGGGCAGGTGCTCGACCTGGAGAAGACGCTCAAGGACCTCGGCGTCTGGAACGACCTGCAGCCGGCGGCCGTCAAGACCGTCGAGAACCTGTACGGCAAGTTCAACGTCATGCCCTACCAGTTCAACATCGAGGGCATCTGGTTCAACAAGAAGCTCTTCGCCGACCATCACATCGCCACCCCGACGACCTACGCCCAGCTGGTCGCGGCCGCGGCGAAGTTCAAGGGCGCCGGCATCACCCCGTTCGCGGCGGACGGCAAGGACGGCTGGCCCCTCACCCGTCTCGTCAGCGGCTACCTCTACCGGGAGCTGGGCCCGGGCGCCCTGCAGGCGGTGGCGGACGGCAAGGCCAAGCTGACCGATCCGGCCTATGTGAAGGCCGCGCAGGCCGTCGCCGATCTGGGCAGGGCCGGCTACTTCGGCAAGGGCGTCGGATCGATCGACTACGACACCGCGGTGCAGCAGTTCCTGACCGGCAAGGCCGCGATGTTCTACATGGGCAGCTGGGAGCTCGGCGACTTCAACGACAAGACCAAGAACAAGATCGGTGCGGACAACGTCGGCTTCATGCCGTTCCCCACCGTCGCCGGCGGCAACGGCAGCGCGGACCAGATACCGGCCAACGTGGGCCTCCCCGTCGCCGTCTCCGCCAAGTCGTACAACCCCAAGGTCGGCGACTGGCTGTCCTGCATCACCAAGAACTACGGCGCCGCCTCGCTCAAGGACCAGGGCACCGTCTCCGGGTTCAAGCCGAACGGCGACACCGGCACACTGCCCCAGCTCACGCAGACGGTCCAGGACACCATCACCAAGACCAGGACCAGCACCCTGTGGTTCGAGGCCCTGTTCAACACGAAGGCGACAGAGACCAGCCAGACCAACGCCGCGCCGCTCGTCACAGGATCCCTCTCGGCCAAGGACTTCATGCAGAAGGTCCAGACCGACCTCGACAACGGCTGATCCCTCCTGTCCCGCCTCATCCGCGCCACCCCCTTCGTGAGAGAGCCGTCATGCGTTCAGTTCTGGGAGACCGCCGTGCCATCGCCGTCCTGCTGGGCCCGGCGCTGCTGGTGTACACACTGGTGATGCTGGTTCCGATGGGCTGGTCCCTCGGCTACACCTTCTTCAAGGGCAACGTCATCGAGGGCTTCACCTTCGGGGGGCTCGGCAACTTCACCAAGCTCTGGCACGACCCGCAGGCGCACTCGGCCCTGCGGTTCACGTTCAAGTACGCCATCGCGGTCAGCATCGGGCAGGTCCTGTGCGGATACCTGCTCGCGCTGCTCTACGTCTTCGTCCTGCGCAGGTCGTCCGCGGTCGTCCGCACGCTGGTGTTCTTCCCGGTGATCCTCCCGACGGTCGCCGTGGCCCTGATGTTCCAGAAGCTCTTCGCCGTCGCACCGCAGAACGGCCTGGCCAACGTCGCCCTCGAAGGGCTGGGCATCCACCACGGCGACTGGTTCGCCGGCGCCGGCGGCTCCTTCATGGTCCTGGTCGTCATGGACGTATGGCGCTCCATGGGCTTCTACGGCGTCCTCATCTTCGCGGGGCTGCTCGACATCCCCGACGAGACGCTCGAATCGGCGCGGTTGGACGGTGCCACCGGATGGCGGCTGATCCGGCACATCGTCCTGCCGCTGTCCGCGCCGGTGCTGCTGTCGTCGATCGTGTTCAGCATCAACGGCACGCTGAAGGTGTTCGACTCGGTCCTCGCCCTGACCAACGGCGGACCGGGCAGCGACACGACGCCGCTGACCCTCTACATGTTCCGCACCGCGTTCTCCTACGGCGACTACGGCTACGGCAGCACCATCGCCTCGCTGCTCACCGTCGTCTGCCTCGGCGTCACCCTCATCATCTTCCGCTTCTCGCGCCGCGACCTGACCAAGGGCTGAACTCCCATGACCGACACGATGACGGCACCGCCACGGGAACTCCTGCCCAGCCCACGCCCGGCCACTGTCCGCAAGCCCGGCTCCGTACGGCGCCTGACCCGCAACCTGCTCGTCGCCCTGCTGGTGGTCGTCGAGGTGACCCCGCTGCTGTGGCTGCTGCTCAGCTCCTTCAAGACCCAGTCCGAGTTCGTCAACGACCCCGCCTGGTCGCTTCCGGGCAAGTGGGACCTGCACAACTACGCCGACGCGTGGACGACGGGGCACGTCGCCCTCTACGTCCGCAACAGCCTCCTGGCCACCGCGCCCTCGCTCGCGCTCATCATCGTCCTGGGCACCGCCGCGGGGTTCGCCCTGGAGGTGATGATCTGGCGCGGACGCCACCAGGTCCTCCTCGTCTTCCTGCTGGGCATCATGGTCCCGAGCCAGATGATCCTGCTGCCCCTGTTCCGCGTGTACTTCCAGAGCGGGCTGTCCGGGACGATGTGGCCGCTGATCATCACCTACACCGCGGTCGGCCTCCCGCTCACGGTCTTCATGATGGCCACCTACTTCCGGGCCGTCCCGCGCGAGATCTTCGAGGCCGCCACCCTCGACGGCGCGGGCATGCTCACCGCCTTGTGGCGCATCGGGTTCCCCGTCGTCCGCAACGCCGTGTTCACGGTCGCGCTGGTGCAGTTCTTCTTCATCTGGAACGACCTGCTCATCTCCCTCACCTTCACCACCGACGACGACCTGCGCACCATCCAGGTCGGACTGCTCAACTTCACCGGCCAGTACGGCGAGACGGCATACGGACCCCTGTTCGCCGCGATCAGCATCAACGTCGTCGGCGCTCTCGTCCTCTATCTGCTGATCAACCAGCGCATCATCAAGGGACTGACCGCCGGGGCGGTGAAGGGATGAGCGACCGACGGACAGTGACGGTGGCCGCGCCGACCGCGGAACACCACCGGGAGCCGCTCGGCATCGGCGAGCCGGCGCCGCGCATCTCCTGGAAGACCACCGGACCCGCCGGCTGGACGCAGCACGCGTACCAGATCGAGGTCCTCCGCGCCGACGGTACGTACACCACGGAGTGGGTGACCTCCCAGGACTCGGTGCTCGTTCCCTGGCCCCTGGCGCCGCTGGTGTCCCGGGAGAGCTGCGAGATCCGGGTGCGGGTCCGGGGGGCGGACCGGACCGTCAGCGAATGGAGCCCTCCGCTGCGGATCGAGACGGGCCTGCTGGCACCGGCGGACTGGACAGCCCACACGATCTCGCCGCACGAGCCGGAGCGTCCCGCCGGGCACAGGCCACCACTGCTGCGCAGGGAGTTCGCCGTCGTCGGCGCGGAGGTGGAGCGCGCCCGGCTGTATGTCACCGCCCACGGCCTGTACGAGATCGAGATCAACGGCCGGCGGGTGGGCGACCAGGCGCTCGCACCCGGGTGGACCAGCTACCACCACCGGCTGCGCTACCAGACCCACGACGTCACCGACCACCTGCGCGCCGGCGCCAACGCCATCGGCGCCTGGCTGGCCGACGGCTGGTACCGGGGGCGCCTCGGCTTCGGCGGCGGCCATGCCGACCTCTACGGCGACCGGGTCGCCCTCATCGCCCAGCTGGAGATCGTCCACCGCGACAAAACCGTCACCGTCATCGGCACCGACACCTCCTGGCGGGCCGGGCAGGGACCGATCCTCTCCTCGGGGCTCCTCGACGGGGAGACCTACGACGCGCGGCAGGAACTGCCCGGCTGGTCGAGTTCCGGATTCGACGACAACGCCTGGTCGCCGGTGGACCTCGTCGACCGGGATCCGGCGACCCTGGTCGCACCCACCGGCCCGCCGGTGCGCTGCACCGAGGAGATACCTCCGGTCCAGGTGACCGCGCTGGATGGCGACCGGCTCCTGGTGGACTTCGGGCAGAACCTCGTCGGCAGGGTCCGCATCACGGTCTCGGGTCCAGCCGGGCACACGGTCGTCATCCGCCACGCCGAGGTCCTCCAGGACGGCGAGTTGTGCGTGCGCCCCCTGCGCGGCGCCGTGTCCACCGACCGGTACACCCTGCGCGGTGGCGGCACCGAGACCTGGGAGCCGCGTTTCACCCTCCACGGGTTCCGGTACGCCGAGATCACCGGCTGGCGCGGCGGCGACCCGTCCCGGGACATCGTCGCCCGCGTCCACCACACGGACATGGCGAGAACCGGCTGGTTCGAGTGCTCCAACGAGCAGGTGAACCGCCTGCACGAGAACGTGGTGTGGAGCCTGCGCGGCAACTTCGTCGACCTGCCCACCGACTGCCCGCAGCGTGACGAGCGGCTCGGCTGGACCGGGGACATCCAGGTCTTCGCGCCCACCGCCGCCTTCCTGTACGACTGCCACGGCATGCTCGCGTCCTGGCTGCGCGACGTCGCGGTCGAGCAGCACGATGACGGCACCGTCCCCTGGTACGTGCCCGAGATCCCGGGCGGCGAGCAGTGGACTCCGGCCAGACCGGGCGCCGGCTGGGGCGACGTCGTGGCGCTGACCCCGTGGGATCTGTACCAGGCCTCGGGCGACGCCGGTCTCCTCGCCGCCCAGTACGACAGCGCGCGGCGGTGGGTCGACCTCATCACGGAGCTCGCCGACGCCTCGGGCCTGTGGAACCGCGGCTACCAACTCGGCGACTGGCTCGACCCGTTCGCACCTCCGGAGGATCCCGGCGCCGGCCGCACCGACCGTCACCTCATCGCCACCGCGTACTACGCCTGGTCCCTGCGCCATGTGGCGTGGACCGCCGGCGTGCTGGGGCGCGACGACGACCGTGACCGCTACGAGGATCGCGCGTGGCGGGTCCGGTGGGCGTTCGCCGACGCCTACGTGCTGCCAGGCGGCCGTATGACCAGTGACACCCAGACCGCCTACGCCGTCGCCCTGCGGTTCGACCTCCTGCCCGACCCGCCGGCCCGGGCCGCGGCGGGACGGCGTCTGGCCGAACTGGTCGAGGCAGGCGGGCACACCATCCAGACGGGTTTCATCGGCACGCCGCTCGTGGCACCCGCGCTGAGCTCCACCCACCACGAGGACACGGCCTACGCGCTGCTGCTCCAGCAGGAGTGCCCCTCGTGGCTGTACGCGCTCAAGCACGACGCCACCACGATCTGGGAACGCTGGGACAGCATGCTGCCCGACGGCACCGTCAACCCGGGCGAGATGACCTCGTTCAACCACTACGCCCTCGGCGCCGTCGCCCAGTGGCTGCACACCACGGTCGCCGGACTGGGCGTCGGTGCGCCCGGCTACCGCGACATCGTCTTCCGCCCGCGCCCCGGCGGTGGCATCACCTGGGCGAGCGCCGCCCACGAGTCGCCGTACGGGCGAGCCGCGATCCGATGGGAGCTCGGTGAAACCGGTCTCACCGTGGAGACCACTGTGCCCACCGGGGCGACGGGGCGGATCGAGTGGCCCGACGGAGTCGTGACCGACCTGCCGACCGGGACGACCACCACTACGCGCCCTGCCTGACCCGCCGGCAGATGACCGCCCCGACACCCCAGCGAAACAAAGGAGTCTCGCGTGATCCACCGACACACCGATGAGCCCCGCCCCGCCGTACGCAGAGGACACGGGCGTTCTGTCCTCGCCACCATCGTGGTCGCGCTGCTGACCGTGCTCGGCCTGGTCACGGCGCCTCCCGCACAGGCGCTCAGCGGTGACATCCGCATGCACGACCCGAGCCTCATCAAGGTCGGCAGCTGCTATTACGGCTTCTCCACGGGCTTCGAGAACGACCCGCTCAACCCCAGCGGCTCCATCACCATCCGCAAGACCTGCGGCGGCACCGCGGCGAGCGGCTGGACGAAGGTGGGCAACGTCTGGGAGTCGACGCCGTCCTGGATCACCGCCAAACTGGGCTCGACCCCGCCGAACATCTGGGCCCCGGACATCAAGTACTTCAACGGCCTCTACCACCTGTACTACGCGGGCTCCCTGTGGGGCAGCAACTACGCCGTCATGGGCCTGGCCACGGCCACGAACATCGAGGGCCCGTGGACCGACCCGGGCATGGTCACGGACGTCAACTACCCGATCGACCCGAACGTCGACTGGGGTCCCGACGGCCGGCTCTACATCTCCTGGGGCTCCTGGACCGGCAGCGGCACCTACATGCATGTCCTGGACCAGTCCACCGGCAAGCTGTCCACCACCGACAACAACCTGTGGCACATCGCCGTCGGCATCGAGAACCCGACGATCATCCTCAACGGCGGCTACTACTACCTCTTCGGCTCCAAGGGCCTGTGCTGCAGCGGAGTCAACAGCACCTACTACACCGTGGTCGGCCGTTCCACCAGCATCACCGGCCCCTATCTCGACCAGAACGGCACCGACATGGCCTCCGGCGGCGGGACCACCGTCCTCACCGGCGCCTACCCCAGAGTGGCCGCCGGCGGTGCCGACGCCTACGACGACGGCACCGCCAAGTTCCTCGCCTACCACTACTACGACGGCGACAACTCCGGCCAGGAGACCCTCGACATCCGCCAGGTGACCTTCGCGAACGGCTGGCCGGTCCTCGCCGGTCCCCTCGGCGCCGCGAACAACCACCTGCTGAACCGGAACAGCGCCAAGTGCGCCGACGTCTGGGGTCTGAGCACGGCGGACGGGGCGGCGGTGAACTCCGGGAACTGCAACTCCGGGGCCAACCAGCAGTGGGTGCCCACCGCCGTCGGCTCCGACTACGAACTCGTCAACGTCAACAGCGGCAAGTGCCTGCAGATCTCCGGCGCCTCCACCGCCGACGGCGCGGTGGCCGTCCAGTCGACGTGCACCGGAGCCTCACACCAGCTGTGGACGAGGACGGCGGTCATCGGCGGCTATGTCACCCTCACCAACGCGGGCAGCGGCAAGTGCCTGGAGGTCGCCGGGGCGTCGACCGCCAACGGCGCGGCCCTGGACCAGGCAACATGTACCTCCGGCACGAACCAGCAGTGGATGGTCGTTTGACACGCCAGGACACTTCCTGGATGCAGGGCCCAGGGGAGGGGGCGCGGCTGTACCGCCAGGCGCGGGGGCGCTCTGCTCATCGAGACGGAGCGGGAGGCCGCCGAAGGGGCACCGGAGGCTCGAGACACCGATCTGGAACGCCAACGGCTCCCCCAAGCCGGCAATCGACTACGCCACCGTCATCGATTCCGGGGCCGACCGCGTCTGGCAGGTGCTGCGCCGCTTCGGCGACATCGCCAAGTGGTACCCGGCCGCCGTCACGCAGAGCGCCGTCGAGGACGGCCCGCCCCAGAGCACGGTGGGATCCGTCCGGGCCATGGTGCCGGCCGACGGCAATCCGTTGCGCGAGCGACTGCTGTCCATGGACTATGCGAACCGGACCATGAGCTGTGGGTTCAAGGACTCCTCCCTGCCCTATGACGACTTCGTCCTGACGGTGAAGCTCGTATCGCTGAACGACGGACCGCGCACCTTCATCCGCTGGACCGCGCGCTTCGACGTGCGTCCACCACATGATCGAGACGCGGGTGTCAAAGCGCTGCGCGACCTCATCACCGGGGGTGACGCCAGTCTTCATCACCGGGGGTGACGCCAGTCTTCACGCCTTCCTCCGTGATGACCGGGATCGTCAGCGGGCCTGTCACGAACCAGGTGCGGACCTTCACGAAGGAGACACCCGGTGAGGAGGACGACGCATCGCCTGATCGAGACGGCCAAGGGCTCTCCGGTCCGCTCACCCCTGACCCGACCGTGTCGCGTGGCGACGACCAACTCCTGGTCGTCGCGAGAGCGGCGAGGGACGAGCAGCGGCACAAGGCGGCGGCTCGCCGGGATCCGCATCCGGTGACCGGGTCGGGGCCGGGTGGTGCGTCGGGTCTGTACACACGCCCATTGACGGGCTAAGTCTTGTTACGCAACTCTGTCTCCGGAGCCGTTGACGAGGAGGCTGGATCATCGTGGAGTGGACAGGCGCGCGGTACGCCGACATGCCGACAGCCGAAGTGCGGACCTGGATCGACGCTCCGCTGGAGCGGGTCTGGGAGCTGGTCTCGGATGTGACCCTGATGCCGACCATGAGCGAGGAGCTCCAGTCGGTCGAGTGGGTGGACGGGGTCGGCCGGCCTGCCCCTGGGGCCAGGTTCGTCGGCCGTAGCAAGCACGACGCGTTCGGGGAGTGGGAGACCACCTCACACGTGATCGAGTACGAGCAGGGGTGCGCCTTCGCGTGGGCAGTGGGGGACCCGGACCGTCCCAGCGCCGTTTGGCGCTTCCGGCTCGAACCGAAGGACGGCGGGACCGAGTTGTCGGAGTGGATGAGGATGGGGCCCGGTCGTTCCGGGCTGTCCTTCGCCATCGACGCGATGCCGGAGAAGGAACAGAAGATCGTCTTCGTACGGATGCGGGAGTTCGAGCGCAACATGGCCGCCACCCTCGAACACATCAAGACGATGGCGGAGGCGTGATGCGGACCGCGACCACGGTCGAGGCAGCCGGCGGCGGGGCCTGGTCGGACCAGACCGATTTCGTGGTCGAGGCCGAGAAGCTGGGCCTCGACATCTGCTGGGTGGCCGAGGCCTGGGGCTCCGACGCCCCCTCCGCGCTGGGCTACTACGCGGCCCGCACCGAGCGGATGCTGCTCGGCTCCGCGGTCATGCAGGTCGGCACCCGCACCCCGGTCGCCCTCGCACAGACGGCGATCACCCTGTCCAACCTGTCCGGCGGACGGTTCCTGTTGGGCCTCGGACCCTCAGGACCCCAGGTGATCGAGGGTCTGCACGGGGTGCCGTTCGCGCGTCCCCTGGCGCGTGTCCGCGAGACGGTGGAGATCGTGCGGCAGGTGGTGGACGGCGGCAAGATCTCCCACTCGGGTGCCGAGTTCCAGATCCCGCTGCCGGGCGGAGGGGCCGTCCCCATGCGTCTGTCCATGCGTGCCGAACACCGGATTCCGATCTACCTGGCCGCGCTGTCACCCGCCATGCTCAGGCTGACCGGGCGGATCGCGGACGGATGGCTCGGTACGAGCTTCGTTCCTGAAGGCGCGCACGATGCCTACTTCGCCCCGCTGGACGAAGGGCTCCTCCGCAGCGGCCGCTCTCGCGCCGAGTTCGACGTCTGCCAGGGCGCCGAGGTGGCGTTCGCGCCCGACGACGAGGCGCTCGGTGCCATGGTCGCCGGCCGCAAGAAGGAACTCGCCTTCAGCCTGGGCGGGATGGGCTCGGCGTCGACCAACTTCTACAACCATGCCTACAGCCGCCAGGGTTGGGCTGAGGTGGCCGCTCAGGTGCGAGAGCGCTGGCAGGCAGGCGACCGTGAGGGCGCGGCCGGTCTGGTGACCGACGAGATGGTGCTGGCGACGACGCTGATCGGCACGGAGGACATGGTGCGGGAACGACTGCGTGTGTGGCGCGACGCGGGGGTGAACACGGTCCGTCTCTACCCGGCCGGTGAGAGTCTGGATGCCCGGCTGGCCACCCTGGGAAGGGCGATAGAGCTGGTCCGCGAAGTCGGCGGCGCGTCATGAGCGCGCGCAAGTCGTTCGCGAACTGGCCCTGCTCGATCGCCCGCACCGTGGACCTGCTCGGTGACGCATGGACGTGCCTCGTGTTGCGGGAGGCGTTCTACGGCAGCTGTCGCTTCGAGGAGTTCCAGCAGGGGCTGGGCATCGCCCGCAACACCCTGGCCGACCGCCTGCGGCGGCTGGTGGACGAGGGGCTGATGGAGAAGCGGCTGTACGAGAGCGAGCCGCCTCGCCACGAATACCTGCTGACGGAGAAGGGGCACGACTTCTTTCCGGTCCTCGCCGCGATCACGCGGTGGGGCGACCGTTGGCTCGCGGGCGAGGAGGGGCCTCCCATCGCCCTTCACCACGACGTGTGCGGCCACGACGCCCGCCCCGACGTGGTGTGCTCCGCGTGCGGCGAGCCCGTACGGTCCGAGAACACGTCCGCGCGGATCGGTCCCGGATACCCGGACAAGCTCAGACAACGGCCCGACGTCCAGCGGCGCTTCGCGCACTCGTAGCCAACCGGGCTCAGGATTCGAGGAATTCAAGCGCCCTGGTCACGAATTCCTTGTGGTACTGGAAGATTCCGCCGTGCCCGGCATCCGGGTAGAGCGGGACGAGCTGGCCCTGGGGCAGGCGTGCGGCAAGGTCGAGGCTGTTCTGGCTGGGTACCATCCGGTCGTCCTCGCCGTTTGCCACCAGGACCGGTCGGCGGATGACCGACAGGTCCGACGGCGTCTGGCGGCCCCACCGTTTGATGGCCTTGAGCTGGGCGCGGAACGACGGCAGGGAGATGTCCTTGTCGCGGTTGCGGGTGCGCTCCTTCAGCCGTTCCAGGAAGGCCCGTCCCGCCCGCTGCCCGTCCGCGCTGCGGGGCGGCACCGGCTCGAAGGGGGCCGGGACCGCAGGTCCGCCACACCAGCCCACGCCACACGACGCGGCCGCACCGCTCCCTCCCTACAGCCGGGACCTAGGGCCTGTTGCGAAAGTGCTGGTCACAGCCACTCGTTAATGGCTGCGACCAGCACGGTCGCTTCGAAGCGGACGGCGAGTTTGTCGTAACGAGTGGCGACGGCCCGGTGGCGCTTGAGA
>NZ_JAJSBI010000059.1 GCF_021261325.1 Streptomyces guryensis
GCGCGATCCCGTAATCGAAGCGGTACCAGGCACGGTCCGGAGCGAGTTCGACGGCACGGGTGTAGTCGGCCACCGCGTCGTCGTAGCAGCCCATGGCACGATAGATATCGCCACGATTCGCGGGCCCCGGTTCCCGCCGGCCGAGGCCAGCAGCATCATCGCCCGCCGGAGCCGCACCGAACTGGTGCTGCCCCGGCGCACGATCTGCTGCAGCTTCTGTCCCTCCTGGTCGGTCAACCTGTGCGCACGGACAGGCTCAGCCACCACATCCCCAACGGCCGGGCCCCACGCACGCCACTACACATCCAACCGCCAGGCAGGGTTCCGGCCGGAGCCGGCGTCATGCCGCCGTGCGCTCGCCGGCCGGTCGGCGGCGCAGTTCGGGGCGCTCGATGGCCGGCGGCTGGTAGGCGTGGTCGAGGGTGCCGGTGTCGGTGCCGGGCGGCGCGATCGCGTCGATCCGGTCCAGCACATCGTCGGTGAGGGTGACGTCGGCGCCCGCGAGCAGGTCGTCCAGGTGTTCCATGGTCCGCGGTCCGAGGAGGGCGGACGTCACGCCCGGGTGGGCGAGCACGAAGCCCATCGCGAGATGCGTGAGCGGCAGGCCGGCCTCCTCGGCCAGCGGGATGAGCTGCTCGACCACGTCGAGCCGACGGTCGTCCGTGTGCTGCCGGAAGCCGAACTTCGACCGGTGCGTCTCGGCCTCCTGGCCCTTGCGGTACCGCCCCGTCAGCAGGCCGCCGCCGAGCGGCGACCAGACCAGGGTGCCCATGCCGAACTCCTGCGCCACCGGGAGCACCTCGCGCTCGATGCCCCGGTTCAGGATCGAGTAGACCGGCTGCTCGGTGCGCGGCCGGGCCAGCCCGCGCCGCTCGGCGACCCAGTGCGCCCGGACGATGTCGGAGGCCGGCATGGCCGACGTGCCGAACGTGCGGATCTTGCCGGCCCGCTGCAGATCGGTGAGGACCGCGAGGGTCTCCTCGATGTCCGTGTCGGGGTCCGGGCGGTGGATCTGGTAGATGTCCACGTGGTCGGTGTCGAGGCGGCGCAGCGAGTCCTCCAGCGCGCGCACCAGCCAGCGCCGGGACGAGCCCTGGTGGTTCGGCTCGTCGCTCATCGGGAACCAGGCCTTGGTCGCGAGCACGACGTCGTCCCGCCGTCCCTTCAGCGCCCGGCCGACGATCTCCTCCGACTCGCCGTGCGCGTACATGTCGGCGGTGTCGACGAGATTGATGCCGGCGTCGAGCGCGCGGTGGATGATGCGGACGCAGTCGTCGTGGTCGGGGTTGCCGAGGGCGCCGAACATCATCGCGCCGAGGGCGTAGGGGCTGACCTTGATCCCGGTCCGGCCGAGGCTGCGGTAGCGCATGGTGTCTCCTTCAGGTCTTACAGGTCTCACTGCTGTGTCGCTGACACCAGCCTGTCTGTCGTTGGCCGGACTATGAATACTTGTGAATCCGGATTTCTTGCGCGAGAGTACGGACATGGATGCCGACCGACTCTCCGAGGCACTCGACCTGGTCGAGGTGCGCAGCGTGCTGACCGGCGGCGTCGCGGCCCGCGGCGGTTGGTGGGCCCGCGGCCCGCTGGCCGATCCGGTCAAGTTCTTCGCGATGGTGAGCGGGCGCGCCCGGCTCACCACCGACGGCGTCGCCGAACCGGTCGACCTCGTGCCGGGAGACGTGGCAATCCTCACCGGGCGCTCGTGGGTGGCCTTCGAGGCCGGCGAGGCACCGCGCCACGAGGTCCAGCCGGAGTCGGACTTCTCCACCACCCGCTTCGCGGGCTCGGACCCGGCTGTCGACGACGTCGTGATCGGCGGGGCCGTCAGCGTGAACGAGGCCGGGCGGACGCTCCTGCTGGAGTCGCTTCCGCCGGTGGCCCACATCCGGTCCTCCGCCGCCGGAGACGGGGACCGGCTGCTCGCCGCCGTGCTTCGGCTCTTCGACGAGGCCACCGACGACCGGCCCGGCTCGGCCTTCGCGATCCGGCAGTACAGCCAACTGCTCCTGCTGGAGGTGCTGCGCTGCTACGCCGACCAGACCCCCCTGCCCTCCGGCTGGTTGCGCCTGCTCGTCGACGAGCGCCTGCGCCCCGCCGTCGACCTGCTCCACGGCCGCCCCGAACACGCATGGGGACTGGAGGAGTTGGCGCGCGCGGCCGCGATGTCCCGGACCACATTCGCGGAGCGGTTTCGCGAGGCCGCCGGTGTACCGCCGCTCACCTACCTGGGCCGGTGGCGCATGCTGCTGGCCCAGCGCGCGCTGCGGAACGGCGACGCCCGCGTCGCGGCGCTCGCCGCCGAGCTGGGCTATGGCTCGGAGAGCGCGTTCAGCACGGCGTTCAAGCGCGTTATCGGGGAGTCGCCGCAGCGCTACCGGGCGCGCGTGCGCCAAGAGGCCGTTCCGATCCCGGGCCGGTGACGGAGATCAGCCCTGAGCGGAGCCAGCGCGCCTCAGGTACCTGTCCGGGCTCAGGAGAGCTCGCGGGATGTCGCACAGTGGGCGCGAGGCCGTCCCCGCCTGCTCGGTCCTGACGACGAGGAATTCGTCGTCCAGGCAGCCACCACCCGCCCGGCCAAGCCGGGCCGGCCACCGGGACGTCCTGGCGACAGAGCGCCGTGAACGCGCCCGGCGAGGAGTTCGCGGACGGCTACCGCGGACGCCGGTGCCGCTACCGCGGCCTGGCCAAGACGCACGTCCAGCACGTCCTGACCGCACTCGCGATCAACGTCGAGCGGCTGAGCCTTCAAGAACCCGCCGACGGCTCGTACCGGCCCCGCCCTCCCACAGCATTCCAGCAGTACCTCGACGCACACGACTTACCCCGGCCGCTGTGGTGGCGCCAAGGGAAGTGACGCCCGCCCTCAAGATTCCCGACAGAGTCAAGCTTAGAGGTCGTTCTCTTTCCGAACCCCGTGTGCGGATTCCGCTGGTCAGACGTGGGTTTGCAGCTGTCACGGACGTCTCGACCCGTTGTCGGTCGGGATGTTGCGGGGGTGGCGGATGCCGTCGATGCGGGCGGTGCTGGAAGCACGGCGGAAGACCTCGGCGGTGCTGGTGGAGGAGCTTGAAGCCGAACTGGTGCGGGTGCCGGCGGACTTGGCTGACGCGGAAGAGGTGCTCAGGCGCCGGGTGATCGGTCTGGAGCAGTATCCGGAGGCGCTGGCCGAGGACGAAGCGTCCGCCCTGGTGGCCGGCGGGGTGTCCCGGAAAAAGCCGATCGGGCCGCGACGCGCGGTGGTGTTGATGGCCGCCGCCCCGGACGCGGGAGCCGACGGTCCGGGTGCTGTACACGATCAGGTTCTTCGGCCCCTCCTACGCATCGCGCACGGCCGACTGCGCCTGCTCCTTTGCCGATCACGGACAATCCCGGGGAGTTCGGGGACAACTCGGCGGGCAACGGCCGTAGAACGCGGTGGATCGTCACGGAGCTCGGGTGCCGGGGGCTGGGCCCGGCGTGGTCTCGGGGAGCAGGTGGGTACGGCGTTCCTCGGGTGTCAGTGAGCGGAAGATCCGGCCGCGTGCCGCCGACAGCAGGGCCTGCGTGTCGCCCTCGGCAGCCCAGACGCGGATGGTGCGGTCCTCGGCGGCGGAGACCACTCGACGGCTGTCGGGGAACCATGCGACGCAGTTGCACCGGCTGCGGTGGATGCCGATGATCCGGCCCTCGCCACCGCGCCGCGGATTCCACAGGCGGACCGTGTGATCGGTGGAGGCGGTGGCGAGCGCGTGGCCGTCCGGGGACCAGGCGACCGCGTGCACGCGGGCCTCGTGGCCCTGGAGCACGTGCCGGAGCGTGCCGGTGGCGGTGTCCCAGACCCGTACCGTCCAGTCGCCGGAGCTGGTGGCGAGCCGGGTTCCGTCCGGGGACCAGGCCACCGCGTCGACCCAGCTCTGATGGCCGGTCAGGCGGTGGAGCAGGCGCCGGGCGGCGAGGTCCCAGATCTGCGCCGTATGGTCGTCCGATCCTGTTGCCAGCAGTGTCCCGTCGGGTGACCAGGCCAGGGCGCAGATCCACTGGGAGTGATCCGCGTACTGCCCGAGGACCGTGCCGTTCGCCGGATCGAGGACGGTGGCGCGGTGGTCACGTCCCGCGACGGCCAGCCGGGTCCCGTCGGGTGACCAGGCCAGGGCCTCGACCGTCTCCTGCCCGGTGAAGAGGGTCCGGTGCCCGTCACTGGTGAAGGGCTGCCAGATCCTGACGGTGTTGTCGTCTGCGCTGCTGGCGAGCCGTCGGCCGTCAGGAGCCCAGCGCAGCGCTCTCATGCCGGCGGTGTGCCCGGTCAGGGTCCTGACCTTCTCGCCGTCGTCGGTCCGCCAGATCCGTACCTTGCCGTCGATGGCGCCGCCGGCCAGGTGACCGCCGTCGGCAGTGATGTCGAAGCCGAGGACCGGGCCGGGGTGTTCGGCTATCTGGAGCAGTTCGGTGCTGCGCGTGCCAACGGTCCATATGCGGGCCGTGCCGTCCTCGGCGCCGGTGGCGATGCGGTCGCCGCGGGGTGACCAGGCGAGCGCCTCCACCCGGTCCGTGTGGCCGCACAGGTGGGCGAGTTCGTCCCCGTGGGCGACTGTGCGGACGTGCACCTCGGACCCGCGTGAGGCGATGGCGAAGCTGTCTCCCTGCGGGGAGCACTGCAGATTGATGATCAGCGCGTCCGGCCCCTGAAGGGTCCGCCGCAGTTCTCCGGTCCCGGCGTCCAGGACTCTCACCCGCTCCTCGCCGGAGAGCAGACAACCACCGTCCGGTGTCCAGGAGACGGGGGTGGCGTGGTTGTACGAGCGCTCGATGACCCGCTGCGGGCGTCCGGTGGCGACGTCCCAGATGATGTACGACCGGTCGTAGGCGGCGGAGAGCAGCCGTGTGCCGTCCGGGGACCAGGAGAGCCGGTAGATCTCGTTGCGGTGGCCGGCCAGTACGGCGGTCGGCTGCCAGGTCGCGGTGTCGAAGAGCCGGATGTGCCGGTCCCGGGAGCAGGCGGCCAGCAGGGAGCCGTCCGGGGACCAGGCGATGTCGCGGACCGTGTCGCTGAAGGCCTCGAGCACGGTGACGGTCTCGCCGGTGACGGGATCCCATACCCGCGCGGTGCGGTCGCGCGAGGCGCTGGCGACCCTCCGTGAGTCCGGCGACCAGTGCACCGCCACGACCCCTGCGGCGTGCCCCTCCAGGAGTACGGCGGGCGCACCCGAAGCCGCGTCCCAGATACGGGCGGTCCCGTCCAGCGACCCGGTGGCGATCCATGCCTCGTCGGGGGACCAGGCCACGGCGCGGACGCCGGCGGTGTGGCCGGTGAGTACGGCCTGGGTGTGGTTGTGGGCGAGCGAGGCCATCAGCGCCCGGACGGCGGTGGCGGTGGGCGGGCACTCGGCGAGGGCGGCGGACGCCAGGAGGGTGCCCAGCTCCGGCTCCCGCTCGGCGTTCGCCAGGACGTACTGGCCGACCGACTCGGAGACCCGGTGCAGGAAGTCCCGGTCCTGGCTCCGGGAAGCCGTGACCAGTTCCTGCATGTCCGCCGTCGCCTCCCTGGCGGACTCCAGGCCCGCCAGCCATCTCCGGGCCAGGGCGAGCCGCTCCCCGGTGAGGAGGTAGTCGGGGCTGCGTCCCGAGGACCGCCAGTCAAACGCCCAGCGTTCCAGTTCGCTGCGGCTCTTCAACTGCTCGGCACGGACCGCCACTTGCTGTTGCAGCGGCGGCCACTGACGGAACAGGGCCTCGTGCGCCGCCTGCAGCACGGGAGCCCCGTCGAACTGGGTGACGACCAGCAGCCGGGCCTTGTCGAAGGGGCGCAGGATCTCCCGTTCCCGGTCCGACAGGCCGGCCGTCGGCACCCGGCGCTTCACCGGTTCGCCCGCATCCATCCCGACGAGAAGCAGCAGCACCGCGAGGACGGTGTCCGCGCCGAACTGCTCGACCACGGAGGCGAAGACCTCGTCGGCCTGGCGGGCGAGGGCGCCGGTGACGCCGCCGAGGGACAGGTAGCTCTCCGTGGTGGCGAGGCGCGAGTCTCCTATCGACAGGTACAGCTCCCGCAGCAGGTAGGCCAGCAGGGGCAGGGCGTCCGCAGTGCCGGTGTCCTCCACGATCCGCGCGACCAGCCCGGGTTCGAAGGTGATCCCGGCCAGCCGGGCGGGCTGCTCGACGACGGCGACGAACTCGGCCGTGCTCATGGCACCGAGCGCCATCGGCGAGGTGAACAGCTGCGGCTGGCCACAGGAGAGGAAGTCCTGGAGGAACTCCACGCGCAAAGTGGCCACCACCCACAGCCGGCGGTCGGCCGCCAGCGCCGCCGAGACTCCGGCGAGGAACCTCTCCCGGTCGGCTTCCGCAGCGAAGGTGATCAGTTCCTCCAGCTGGTCGATCACCAGCAGCGTGCGACCCGGCAGCACGCCACCTGTCGTACGTGACCTGTGCACGTGGGCGAGGTCGCCGTCCCGCAGACGACGGGCGACGTCCTCGCGGTCGCGCCCGCTCGCCTGCGCCAGGCTGTCGGCCAGACTCTCCAACGGGTCGGTACCGGGCACGATCACGGGGAGGACCGTCCACCGCGACTTCAGCAGGCGCGGCAGGACCCCGGCATGCACCACGGAGCTCTTGCCGCTTCCCGACATCCCCGTGATGCCCACGAACCTGTCCTGCGGGTCCGGCGTGGCCGCGTTCAGCCGACGGATGATCCGGGCGACCTCGGTGTCCCGTCCGAAGAACACGGCCGCGTCCTGCTGCCCGAACGCGGCGAGCCCCGGGTAGGGGGTGTGCTGCGGGTCCCAGGCGGGCCGCGGCGCCGCGGGGTGCGCCTGCCGGTGCACCACCACCTCACCCACGATGGTCACGGCCAGCAGGACGACCACCACCACCGGCGCGATCCGGCCGAGAAACCGCACGGTGGGCGACTGGACGGCGTTCGCCGCAAAGTTGGCCGCGAGCTCCATCAGCGTCGCCGAGACCAGAACCGTGATCTGCAGAGGCAGAGTCGACCGTTGCCGCATACGCTTCCCCCCGGTTGATAGGGGCTGCCCCGCCCGTGGCCGCTCAAAACCCGACGATTGACCAGGGCTGCCGAAGCGATCCCCCAACGGCGGCGGACCGGCCGGCACCCGGGGCCCCCACCTGGGCCTGCAACCGGCCGGCGAGCTGGACGCTCACCCTCAAGTCCGGTACCACACAGGCGCGTTCGCTGCACACCCGCGAGATCCACCGTCATCCTGGACGCCCTGGCGCGCGGCCCGCGCCGCACCGTTCGTCGCCGAGACGGCCTGGGACCTGGACGAGGTGGCCGCCGCCCGCCGCGACCACGGCCCGCAGGCTGCCCTCGACTTCCTCGGCCACACCAGCCCGGCCCCCACACCCGCCCAGCCGGCCGCCGGACAGCGCACACTCGCCGACGGAACCGCCGGGGCCCGCCTGCACCCGTACGCCGACCGAATCCGCCAGGTTCGCAGATGCCGGATGCTGCAGGACGATGCACCCGATTGCCGGTCAACGTTGAAACCGCGCGTACCCGGCCGGTCGCAGAGGCCGCAGCCCGCACGGCCTGCTTGTGGGCGAAGTCAAGGCCGCATTGCCGTGGGTGAGCGATCCGGACGGCGATGCCGCCCCCCGATGGCGGCTCGACGAACTCGCCGTTTGTCCGGCCGCCCACGGCACGGGCCTGGCCGCCGAACTGCTCGGAGCGGTCACCGAGGACGCCCCCGAAGGCCGCTCCTGGCCGCTCACGTCCGTCCGCTCGCCGCGCGCCGTCTCCTGCTACCGCCCGCAGGGCTGGACACAGGCCGCGCCCCCTCACCCCAGGGCACGGGCATCGTCGTCCTCCTCAGCCCCTGTCATCCCGCCCGCGCTGTGGCCGCGCTCCCTCTTTGAGCGCGTGGGCGCAGGGCTTCACCACCTCAAAAGATCAACTATGCGGTCTGCTGGGCGCCACCGCAGGCAACCCGTCGACCGTCGCCGCGAGCAGAGACAGGAGCCGGGTGAGCTCTCCCTGGTCACCGATGGCGTCGAGAAGCCGGGTCTGGTCGGAGCGGACGCGGTGGGCGGCGCGCTGGTGGAGGATGCGGCCGCGGGCGGTGAGGTAAAGCAGGACGCGGCGGCGGTCGTCGGGGTCGGGCCGACGGTAGACCAGGTTGCCGGCGACCATGCGGTCGACGAGCTTGGTCAAAGTGGGCGCCGGCATGAGGGCGTGGTCGGCGATCTCGGACATCGGGTGGCCCTGCCCGTCGGCGACGGCCGACAGGACGCGCCACTCATCCACCGAGCAGCCCTCCTCGGCCAGCATCGCGGCCAAGCGCCGGCCCAGGCATCGTTCGGCGTGACTGAGGAGGTGGGCAAGGTCCGGCGAGGACGGTTCCGACGGCATTGCCGGTGTCCTTCCGTAGGTCTAGGGTTCGGGCAGATTACGAGCCTCCGCGAGGGTGCCGGGGCCCGGACCGGGATCCGCGCGCCCAGTGCCCTCACGGAGGTGGTCTGTGCATCCGGTGCCGCCGAGAGGGAATGACGATTCGAGCACGACGCTGGTCGTGGCCTTGGTCGTGCCGCTGCAGGGACCGGCGGGGGTCTTCGGGCCGTCGTGCGAGCTGGCCGCGCAACTGGCCGCGGAGGAGCTGAACGCCGCGGGCGGCGTACTGGACCAGGAGGTCCACCTGGTCACGGTGGACGGCGGGGCGTCGCCGGAGCAGGTGGCGGCCGAAGTCGAGGCCCTGGTGTCGCTGGGCGCCGTCGACGGGGTGGTGGGCTGGCACACCTCGGCGGTGCGCCAGGCGCTGCTGCCGCGGATCGCGGGCCGCGTGCCGTACGTCTACACAGCCCAGTACGAGGGCGGCGAGCGCACACCCGGGGTTTTCCTGACGGGCGAGACCGACACCGCTCAACTGCTGCCCGCGATGCGGCTGCTGGCCGAGGCAACCGGAGCGCGACGCTGGTGCACGGTGGGCAACGACTATGTGTGGCCGCGCGTGAGCGCCCGTGCCGCACGGCGATACGCCCGCACCTGCGGCGGCCTGGTGCGCGGCGAGGTCTTCGTGCCCCTGGGAACACGCGACTTCGGGCCCGTGCTGCGCCGGATCGAGCGGTGCGAGGCGGACGCCGTACTGATGCTGCTGGTCGGGGACGACGCAGCTCACTTCAACCGGGCGTTCGCCGGGTACGGTCTGCATCAGCGGTGCCTGCGGCTGAGCACCCACATGGACGAGAACATCCTGCTGGCCACCGGAGCGGGGGCCACCGACGGGCTGTGGGCTACGGCCGGTTTCTTCGAGACGCTCGCGACCGCCGAGAGCCTGGACTTCAGCGCGCGTTACGCGGCGCGGTTCGGTGTGGAGGCACCCGTCGTGGGCAGTCTGGGCGAGTCGTGTTTCGAAGGAGTGCGCCTGCTGGCGGCGTTGGCCGAGCGGGCGCGGTCGCTGGACGTGAAGACGATGTGCGCGGTGGGCGAAACGGTCTCCTACGAGGGCCCGCGCGGCGCACTGCGGCTGCGCGGCAACCATCTCACCCAACGGCTGTACCTGGCACGGGCGGATGCCTTCGACTTCCACGTCGTCACCCAACTCTGACCCGCTCCCTGGCCGTTGATTGACATTACCCTGCCACAGAAATAGTTTCTACGGGAAGCATCCGGCGGAGGCGAGGCATCTGTATTCAATCGAGCCCTTCGCTCGCCACAGCCTCCCATCGACGGGCGCCCCGCCCACGCGGGAACACTCCTGGTCGCGGACTATCTACGCGCGTCGAATAAAGGCCCGTCAAAGACCTTTCCCTTTAAAGGAAGCGAAACGTTCAAGAAACAGTGCGGCGTGACTCTTCCGTGCAGTCACCCGGGGTCGCCCGGGTCGTCCCCCGTGCTGGGAAGAGGGAATGTCGTGACGGAGATCGTCGACAAGGAAGCACCGCCGGCGAGTACAGGCGGACGGACGTACAACAACTGGGCGCAGAACGACACGTTGGAGGACTACTCGCTGCGCTACGCGCCGAAGTCCTTCCGCCGCTGGACTCCCTACGTGGTGGCCACGACGGCGCTCGGTGGCATCGCCTACCTCGCCGACTTCGCCATCGGCGGCTCGATCGCCATCTCCAACGGCTTCTCCAGCGCCATGGTGGCCATTCTCGCCGCGGCGGTGGTCATCTTCCTGACCGGCATCCCGATCTCGTACTACTCGGCGAAGTACTCCATCGACATGGACCTGCTGACCCGGGGCGCGGGTTTCGGCTATCTCGGCTCGACCCTCACGTCGGTCATCTACGCCAGCTTCACTTTCATCTTCTTCGCCCTCGAAGGCTCGATCATGGCGCAGGCCCTCGAGCTGGGCCTGCATATCCCCCTGGCCGTCGGCTATCTGATCTGCTCGCTGATCATCCTGCCGCTGGTGATCTACGGCATGACCGCCCTGTCGAAGATGCAGGTGTGGACGCAGCCGGTCTGGCTGGTGCTGATGGTCGCACCGTTCGTCTCCATCGCCATCCAGGAGCCGGACAAGTTCTCGCAGTTCACCCACTTCGCGGGCAACTCCCCCACCGGCTCCGGCATCAGCATGCTCGGCGTCGGCGCGGGCGCCGGCGTGGCCCTGTCACTGATCGCACAGATCGGTGAGCAGGTCGACTACCTGCGCTTCATGCCCGACAAGACCCCCGAGAACGCGGGGAAGTGGTGGGGCGCCGTGCTCTCCGCCGGTCCCGGCTGGGTGGTTCTCGGCGCGGCGAAGCAGATCGGCGGGGCGTTCCTGGCCTTCTACATCGCCGGCAGTGTGGGCCTGTCCAAGGCCAACGAGCCCATCCAGCAGTACGTGCACGGCTTCAAGACCTTCGCGGCGCCCGTCGCCCTGGGACTGGCGACGTTCTTCGTGATCCTCTCCCAGATAAAGATCAACTCGACGAACGCGTACTCCGGTTCGCTGTCCTGGTCGAACTTCTTCTCCCGCCTCACGCACCGGCACCCGGGCCGGGTCGTCTACATCTTCCTCAACGTCGGCATCGCGCTGGCCCTGATGGAGGGCGGAGTCTTCGGCTTCCTCAACACCGTCCTCGGCTTCTACTCCAACGTGGCCATCGCCTGGATCGGCGCGGTCGTCGCCGACCTGGTCATCAACAAGCCGCTGAAACTGAGCCCGTCGTACATCGAGTTCAAGCGCGCCCACCTGTACAACTTCAACCCCGTCGGCTTCGGCTCGATACTCATCGCCTCCGCCGTCTCCATCGCCGCGTACTTCGAGGCCTTCGGCGACTACGGCAAGGCGTACTCCCCCTTCATCGCCCTGTTCCTCGCGATGGCCCTCTCACCGCTGTTCGCCGTGCTCACGAAGGGCAGGTACTACATCGCCCGCGTCGACGACCTCGAGGAGCCGCTGCTCGGGACGGACGGCCTGCCCTCCGCGGCCACGCTGACCTGCACCGTGTGCACGACCGACTTCGAACGGCCCGACGTGGCCAACTGCACCTTCCACTCCGGGGCGATCTGCTCACTGTGCTGCAGCCTGGAGAAGAACTGCCACGACTCCTGCAAGACCGGTGCCGCCACCGGCCCGGTCGCCCTGGCCACACCCACCGTGCGGTCCGCGGACTGACCACCATCACCTTCCCGTGTCCGGCTTGGCTCCGGCTCGCGTTCTTCGACGTGGGCCGGAGCCGACGTCGTCAGTCGGTCAGGGCTGCTCCGGCGTCGCGGGCGTACGGTGCCTCGAACGGGCATGCGTCGCCATGGGCGGTGCGCCCTCACGCCGCACGGCCGGCCAACCGTCATCGACCACTTGCCCGATTCAGTGGCAGGGGCGGCAGGAATCGAACCTGCGGCATCCGGTTTTGGAGACCGGCGCTCCGGCCATCTGAGCTACGCCCCTTTGGCAGCGACAGCCTGGCACGGCCAACAGGCCTGTCTCCAAGGGATTTCCGCCTGTTCGGAGAAGGCGCAGGACGCCGACGGCCTTGCCGAGGATCCGCACGTCGTCACCGGGTACCGGGTCGTACGACGGATTGCGCGGCATGAGCCACATCTGCTCGTCCGGTCGGCGCAGCACTGTCACTGTGGCCTCGTCACCGGGAGAGGGCCAAGCTCAGCCGCGAATCAACCCGAACCGGACGACCTTTCCCGTGTGGACGGGCTGCAAGCCGTCCACACGGCCGTGAGTGACTCCCGAACTCGGTTCTGGCACAGATCTTGGGGAGCGGTCGCGGACCGTAACCGGGCAGGTCGCTTCGCGGCTGTGATCACACTTGTTCTTGGTGGACCCTGGTTTCCTGGGGATGGAAGTGGCGGACGATCGTCCAGAATTCCTGGCGGCCAAGGCCGTCGGCCCAGCGGTCGAGCTCGTCGTCCGAGTCGTGGAAGAACCAGGACTCGAAGTGCCGCAGGGCCCGAAGTTGGGGGCGGGCTCGTATCGAAGTTCGCAGTGGAGCTGGATGTAATGATCATGCTCGCCGGAAGCGTCTGGACGGGGAGGACGGGGAGTTAACCGTGCTCGGCGACTCCGCCTACGGGACCGGCGACCTGCGCGGACAGTTGCAGGCCGCGGGCCACACGCCGGTGATCAAGCCACCGCCGCTGCGGCAGGTGATCCCCGGCGGCTTCACCATCGACGACTTCCGCATCGACCCAGCGGCCGGCACCGCGACCTGCCCGGCCGGACGCACCGCCAACCTCGGCCGCGTCAAAGCGGACGGCGCCCGCACCGCCCAGTTCAAGCAGCTCTGCGCCAGCTGCCCCCTGCGCGGACGCTGCACCACCTCCAAGACCGGACGCACCCTCAATGTCCACCCTCAGCACGAACTGCTGACCGCCGCCCGCCATCAGGCCGCCACCGATCCGGCCTGGCAGGCCGAATACCGCAGATGGCGGCCCCCGGTCGAACGCGCCATCGCCTGGCTGGTCGCCAAGGGCAGCCGCCGCGTCCCGCATCGCGGCATCATCGCCAACAACATCTGGCTCCACCACCGCGCCGCCGCCCTCAACCTCCGCCGCCTGATCAACCTCGGACTCACCCGAACCGGCACCACCTGGCAACTCGCCCCGGCCACCACATAGCGAAAAGGGCTGGGGCCTTGCCCCCGAGGAGTGGACACCTGTTCGTTTCGTTATGCGGCAAGTGTCAGGGTAGCTGACTGCTGTTCATAGGGGATCGGTGCCTGCTGTCCGTTCGCCGAGTGCCGTCGGCGGGTG
>NZ_JAJSBI010000006.1 GCF_021261325.1 Streptomyces guryensis
ACAGCGCGGCCGGCGGCCTGCCGCCGGAAGAGTTCGAACGGACCGTCACCGCAGCACGCAAGAAGAGCGACCAGAGGTGCCAGGCCGCATAGGAGAGGTCTCTACGAAACCAGGGGATTGACATCCCCGCCCGTTCCGCCACCAGTTCGCCGGCGACACGCGCCGACCATGCCTCGATCTCGGGGAAGTTGCGGAAGTCCCCGCCCTTTCCGTTGCGCACGATCATCCTTGCGATCCGGCCCTTGGCGCCCTCTTGCAGGCAGCCTCCGAAAGTGACGTGGCCCCTGGCGTCGAGCCGGGTCATCGCGCGGCGCACACC
The DNA here is from genome assembly GCF_021261325.1 of Streptomyces guryensis. Taxonomy (GTDB): domain Bacteria; phylum Actinomycetota; class Actinomycetes; order Streptomycetales; family Streptomycetaceae; genus Streptomyces; species Streptomyces guryensis. Next base: position 320 of record NZ_JAJSBI010000006.1, read on the forward strand.
CGGCACGGGCGGGATGTCCCGCTCCGAGGCCGAGGCGTCGAGCGGGCCGCTGCTGAAGAGCCACAAGGGGCGTTCGGCCAGTGCGCGGCGGTGCCGGCGCACGAACCGGCGGGCGTCCTTGTGCCAGCGTCCGGCGTACAGCCCGCCGCCGACCACGACGGCGTCATAGCCCGACAGGTCCACGACGGCCGCGGCCGGCAGAGCGGCGGCCGTGAGTCCCTCCTTGCGCAGGACCTCGGCCACGGCCTCGGCGATCTGCGCGGTAGATCCGTTCGTCGTCCCGTAGGCGACCAGCACGTTGCCCGGCATGGCGGTCCGCCTCCTCTCACGGCTTGCGCAGCCAGTCGTCGGCCACTCCGTGCAGGGCCTGCTCCTGGGGCTGGATCCTGGCGTCGTCCAGCCGGTAGGTGAGCTCGTCGACGACTGCGACGACGCCGTCGATCTGACGGGTCATGGAGACGGCGATCTCCGTCTCGCTCTTGCGTTCCATCTGACCGGAGAGCGTGACCACGCCTTCCACCACCTGGACGTCGATGCTGCGGGGCGGCAGCCACAGGGTGCGCACCAGCACCTCTTCGACGACCTCGGTGCGGATGTCCGCGTCGGACCGCAGGAAGACCTGGAGCAGATCGCGGCGGGTGACGATGCCGACCAGCCGGTGCTCCTCGTCGAGGACGGGCAACCGCTCGATGTGGTGCTGCGCCATGGTGCGGGCCGCCTCGACGATGGTGTTGTCGGCATGCACCGTCAGGGGCGGCTCGGTCATCAGCTGACCGGCGGTGCGGGCCCTGACCTTCGCGGCCCGCTGCCGGGACGCACGGGTCGCAGAGGCCGGCCAGTGGCGCTTCTTCGGCTCGAACGGGTCCGGCGTCTCGGCCTGCCGGACCATGAGGTCCGTCTCGGAGATGACACCGATGACCTTCTCGTCCTCGTCGACCACCGGCAGTCCGCTGATGCCGTGTTCGCCGAGCAGCCGTGCGACCTCCTTGAACGAAGTGCCGTACTCGGCGCGGACGACCTCCGTGGTCATCACGGAGCCGACCTTGTTGTGCTTCATGACGTTCCTCCTCAGCGCAGGCGGCGCAGATACGGGTCGTGGGGCCTGCGCGGCAGCAGGCGCACCCGTGCGTCGAGCACGGTCACTCCGCCCGGTGTCGCGAGTACGGGGTTGAAGTCGGCCTCGGCGAGCTGCGGCAGGTCGCCCGCCATCCGGGACAGGCGCAGCAGCAGCTGTTCGAGACCGTCGAGGTCGACGGGCCGTGCACCGTTCGCGCCGAACAGGAGCGGGGCACAGCGGGGGGCCGTGATCAGGTCGTGCACGTCGTGGTCGGTGAGCGGGGCGAGGCGGGCGGCGTGGTCGGCGAGCACCTCGGTCGCGGTGCCGCCGAGGCCGAACAGTACGAGCGGCCCGAAGACCTCGTCCTGGACGACGCCCGCGAACAGCTCGGTGCCACGGTCGGCCAGCGGCTGCAGCACCACGCCCGTCAGCAGGCCGGCGAAACGGGTCTCCAAGTCCCGGAAGGCGGCGCGCACTTGGGAGTCGCCGCGCAGGTCGAGGTGGACGGCGTGTTCGGCGGTCTTGTGCAGCAGACCAGGCCAGTGTCCCTTCATGACCACCCGGCCGTCGGCGCCGCGCAGCCGGTCGGCGGCGAGGACGGCGTCGTCCTCGGTCTCGGCCCAGGCCCACGGCAACTGGGGTATGCCGTAGCAGTCGAGGAGTGCGGCGCACTCCCGCGGACCGAGCCAGCCGCCGTCCGGGTGTGCGTCGAGGTAGGTCTCCACGGCGGAGCGGGCTCGTGCCGTGTCGACGCCGTCGAGGCCGGGGACGGTCCCGGCGGGGCGGGCGAGCCATTCCGTACGGCGCATGGCGTGGGCCAGCGCCCGTGCCGCCGCCTGCGGTTCGGCGTACGACGGGACGCTGCTGCCGTCGGTCGCGGGCAGCAGCTCCACGGGCAGCGCCTGTTCGAGGCGTACGGCCACCACCGGCTTCGGCCGGGGACCGGACAGGCGTGTGACGGCACGTACGAGGTCGTCGCCGGTGGCTGCGGCCACGGCGGTGGGCACCAGGGCGACCAGGACGGCGTCGGCGTCGCCGTGCCGCATGAGACGGTCGACGCACTGCGCGAGCTGGTCCTCCGTGACGGCCGCGGTGGCGTCGACGGGGTTGCCGGCGGCGGCGCCGTCGGGCAGCAGGGCAAGCAGGTCGTCGACCAGGTGCGGGGTGGGCGCGGGCACCGTCAGTCCGGCCTCGGCGCAGGCGTCGGCGGCGAGGACCCCGGCTCCGCCGGCGTTGGTGACGATCGCGATCCGGGGTCCGGCGGGCAGCGGCTGGGAGTGCAGCAGCGCCGCGGCGTCGAGGAGTTCGCCGACCGAGCGGGTGGCGGTGATGCCGGCCTGGGTGAAGAGCGCCGCGCGGGTCATGGTGCGGGTGGCGGCCGCGGCGGTGTGCGAGGCGGCGGCGCGCCGGCCCGCGTCCGTGCGCCCCGCGTCGACGGTGAGCACGGGCATACGGCGCGCGACACGGCGGGCGGTGTGGGAAAAAGCGCGGGGGTTGCCGAACGACTCCAGGTGCAGCAGCGCCAGGCGGGTGCGGCCGTCGCTCTCCCACCACTGGAGCATGTCGTTGCCGCTGACGTCGTACTTGTCGCCGAGGGACGCGAAGGACGACACTCCGATTCCCAGCCGGGACAGCCCGTCCAGGAGGGCGATGCCCACCCCGCCGGACTGCACGGCCACGCCGGCCGTGCCCGGGCGCGGGTGGTTCGCGGCGAAGGTCGCGTCCAGGCTCAGCTCCGGGTCGGTGTTGGAGAGCCCAAGGCAGTTGGGGCCGACCAGCCGCATGCCGTAGGTGCGGCAGGCCGCCAGGAGCGCCTGCGCCTGGTCGGCGTCGAGCCCGGCGGTGACCACGAGCAGGGCCCGTACGCCCGCCTTGCCGCACTCCTCGGCGGTGGCGGGGACCCCAGCGGCGGGTACGGCGACGACGGCGAGGTCCGGGGTCCGGGGCAGAGCGCTGACCGAGGGGTGGCACGGCACGCCGAGGAGGGACGTCGCGGCGGGATTCACCGCGAACATGCGCCGGGTGTAGCCGCCGGCCTTCAGATGATGCAGGATCGCCCGGCCCACGGAACCCGGTTTGCGCCCGGCCCCGATGACGGCGATCGCCTGCGGCCGCAGCAGCGGGCGCAGGCTCAGCACGTCGGCGGCCCGGCCCCGCTCCTCGACCGCCGAGAAGTAGGTGTCGTCCTCTTCGAGCACGATGGTGCAACGCACCTCGGGGCCCTCGAAGCGCCGGCCGACGCGCAGGCCGAGGTCGGCGAAGAGCCGGAGCACCTCGCGGTTCTCGCTGAGCGCGTCGGCGGCGAACGACGTGACCCCCTCCGCACGGGCGGCGGAGACGAGGTGTTCGACCAGCAGGGTGCCGACGCCGCGGTGGTGCAGCCCGTCGGCGACCGCGATGGACATGTCGGCCTCGGTACCGACGCCGCCGGTGTCGTACTCGGCGAGACCGATCACCTGACCCGCCCGCTCGGCCAGCAGCGCGCGGTGTCCCCGGTGGGGCGCGGCACAGGCACGGTCGGCGGCCATCTCGGCGGAACGCCGACTGAGCCCGAAGAACCTCAGCCGCAGGTTCTCCGGAGACATCTCCTCGTACAGCCCCCGCAGTTGCTCGTGGTCGGCTGCCGCCACGGGACGGATGCACACCGTGGTGCCGTCGGCGAGCAGGGCGTGGACCGGGGGCGCACTGGTCGTGTGGTCCGTCATCGCGGTCTCCTCCAGGTTTGTCTCCACCTCGAGCGTCCAGCGGAACGGGGCGAGGTCCCATGGGCTGACCGGCGGTGACACTGGGGCCGGTCGGCCCTCGGTGCCGACTGCCGCACCGTTCGCCCGGCCCCGCCGCCCCGGCCTGGCAGGACCGTCGCCACGGCGCTCGCGGCCGGTTCGACGAGCAGCGCGGTGGAAGCGGCGCCCGGGCACACCGCCCACCGCGCCGCATCGAGGGCATCGGTCCCGAAGACGCTCCTTGTCCGGCGCCGGCGGCCGGACGGTCCCCGCCTCGCCTTCGAAAGCCGGCGTCCGTGGCCCGGCGCCGCCTCGCAGGGGGCCGTACGGGCCCAGGAAGCGCACCGTCCGGCCCTCCCCCGCCGGTCGTGCGGCGGCCAGCCTTGAGGGTGGGAGCCATATGTGCGGCATTCGCCGTGCCGACACCGGAGGTGCGCCATGACCGGACCCGTCGTCGTCGGAGTCGACGGCTCTCCCGCGAGTGTGACAGCCGCGTGGTGGGCGGCACGTGAAGCCGTGGAGCGGCACCTGTCCGTGCTGCTGCTGCACTCCTGGACCACCCAGCCGCTCGACGTGCCCGTCGCGCAGGAAGCCCTCACCAAGCAACGCTGTGGAGGACGGGTGCTGCAGCGGATGGAGGCCGAGCTGCTGCACCGGCACGCCGAGCTGTCCGTGGCCACGGAACTGGTCTCCGAGTCCGCCTCGAAGGCCCTCGTGGAGGCGGGCGGGACCGCGACGCTCCTGGTGCTCGGCTCGCGCGGCCACGGCTCCGTGGCCGGCTTCCTGCTCGGCTCCGTCAGCCTGCACGTCCTTGGTCTGGCCCAGTGCCCTGCCGTGACGGTCCGGGCCGGCGATCCCGCCGTGGAGGACGGCCGGGGCCACCCGGCGGCCCTCGGCAGGAATGAGGTCGTCGTCGGCGTCCAGGAACCCTCGCCTGCCGCCGATCCGCTGCTGGAGTTCGCCTTCGCCGCAGCCGAGGTGCACGGAGCCAGGGTGCGCGCGGTCCGGGCGCTGCCGCCGTCGTCGCTGGTGACGCATCGGCACGCGGACCCTCCCGGGGAGGGTTACGAGGCGGACGAACGCACACGGCTCGACGCGGACCTCGCACCGTGGCAGGAGAAGTTCCCCGGCGTCGAGGTCGTCGACCACGTCGCCCGGGGTTCCGCGTCACAGGTACTGCTCGCGGCGTCCGCGCGCGGCCGGCTCACCGTGGTGGGCCGCAGGCGCCATCCCTCGCCCCTCACCTGGAAGCTCGGCCCCGTCGCGCACGCGGCCCTGCACCACCTGCCGTGCCCCGTCGCCCTGGTACCGCACGACTGATCCGCACCAGCCGCCCGATCGAGGCTTGTCATGGACCGAAGCGCCATGAGGAAACAGCAGCAGCGCCGGCTGTTCGGCGCGCCGAGGCTCGAACCCGCCCTGCTGACCGTGACGGCGGGCGCACTCGCCGCGGGCGGCATCGGCCGGCTCGCCGGCGCTCCCGGTCTCGCCGATCTGTGCTGGGCCCTGGGCACCGTCGCCGCCGTGGGCCCGGCGCTCAGCTGGGTGCTGGCCGACCTGCGGCGCGGCCACGCAGGCGTCGACGTGATCGCTGTTCTGGCGCTCGGCGGAACCCTGCTGGTGCACGAGTACCTGGCCGGAGCTCTCATCGCGCTGATGCTCGCCACCGGTCGCACCCTCGAGGCGGCGGCCCAGCAGCGCGCCTCCCGTGATCTGCGGGCCCTGCTGGAACGCGCACCGCGCACCGCCCGGCTGCTCACCGACGACGGGGTGAGCACGGTCCCGTCGGCGCAGGTCGCCGTCGGTGACCTGCTGGCCGTCGGCCCCGGCGAGGTCGTGCCCGTGGACGGCCGGGTGGCCGGGGCTCAGGCCGTGCTGGACGAGTCAGCGCTGACCGGCGAGCCGCTCACCGTGCGGCGGGTGCAGGGCGAGGCGGTGCGCAGCGGGGTGGTCAACGCGGGCGGTGCCTTCGAGCTGCGCGCCACCGCGACCGAGCAGGACAGCACCTACGCGGGGATCGTGCGGCTGGCCCGGCAGGCAGGCGCGGAATCGGCCCCCGTGGTGCGGCTGGCCGACCGGTATGCGGCCTGGTTCCTGCCGCTGTCCCTGGCGGTCGCCGGACTGGCCTGGCTGCTGAGCGGTTCCGCCGTGCGGGCGGTGGCGGTGCTGGTGGTGGCGACGCCGTGTCCACTGCTGCTGGCGGCACCGGTGGCCGTCGTCTCCGGGCTGTCCCGGGCCTCCCGTCTCGGGGTGGTGATCCGCGACGGAGGGGCGCTGGAGCACCTCGGCCGGGCCCGCACGCTGCTGCTCGACAAGACGGGCACCCTCACCGCCGGCCGCCCCCGCGTCCTCGACGTGGTCGCCGCGCCGCGCTGGCAGCCGGCCCAGGTGCTGCGGCTGGCGGCCTCCCTCGACCAGTACTCCCCGCACGTCCTGGCCGAGGCCGTGGTCGACGCGGCCCGCGAGCGGGGGCTTCGGCTGTCCGTGCCCGAGAACGTGTCGGAGGAGCCCGGCCGGGGTGCGACCGGCACCGTGGCCGGGCGCCGGATGACGATCGGCCGACGCGCCGGGGCCGCCGAACTGCCCACCTGGGCAAGGACGGTGGACAACCGGGCGGTCCTGGACGGGGCGGCCGTGGCCTGGCTCTGCGTGGACGGCAGCCCGGTCGGCGCCGTGCTCCTGCACGATCCGCTGCGCCCGGACGCACCGCGCACTCTGCGCCGCCTGCGCGCGGCGGGCATCGAGCGGCTCGTGATGCTCACCGGCGACCGTGCCGAGCCCGCGCGCGAGGTGGGCGCCGTCCTCGGCCTCGACGAGGTACGGGCCGGCCTCGCGCCCGCCGACAAGGTCGCCGCGGTGCGCGCCGAGCACGAGGGTGCCGTCACCGTGATGGTCGGCGACGGAGTCAACGACGCCCCTGCGCTCGCCGCCGCCGACATCGGCGTGGCGATGGGTGCCCGGGGCTCCACGGCTTCCTCCGAGGCCGCCGACATCGTCCTGACCACCGACCGGGTGGACCGTCTGGCCGACGCCGTCGCCATCGCCGTACGAGCCCGGCGCATCGCCGTGCAGAGCGCGCTCGGCGGCATGGTGCTGTCCCTTGTCGCCATGGTCGCGGCCGCCTTCGGCCTGCTCCAGCCCGCCGTGGGTGCTCTGCTGCAGGAGGGCATCGACGTCGCGGTGATCCTCAACGCGCTGCGCGTACTGCGCGACGACCGGCGGGGCCGGCCGCAGCTCACGCCCTCGGCCGAGGCCCTCATTCACCGGTTCGCCGCGGAACACGACGACCTCCAGGACGTCCTGGACGCCGTACGCGACGCCGCAGACCGGTTGTCGGACGGGGCGGGCCCGCAGTCCCTCGCCTCGGTGGGCGAGGTGCACCGGCTGCTCACCGAGCGCCTGCTGCCGCACGAATACGCCGAGGAGCACCAGTTGTATCCCGCGCTCGCCCCGGCCCTCGGCGGGCCCGAGGCCACCGTCACCATGAGCCGGGCGCACGCGGAGATCGCACGACTCGCCCGCCGCATCGCCACCCACCTGGCACTGGCCCGCCAGGGCGGCTCCCTGTCACCGGAGCAGCTCGACGACCTGCGGGCCTGCCTCTACGGCCTGCACACCGTGTTGCGCCTGCACTTCACGCAGGAGGAGGAGAGCTACTTCTCCCTCGCGCCCTGAGAGCCCCTGGCGGGCCACGCACACCGAGGAGACGACATGACCGATCCCCCGCGAAACCCGGACACCGCGCGGCCGGTCCTCGACTGCGCCCATCTCGTACGGCGGTTCGGTGAGCGCACGCCGTCGACGACGTGAGCCTGCGCATCGCGCCGGGCGAGACATACGGGCTGCTCGGCCCAACGGCGCGGGCAAGACGACGACGATCCGGATGGTCTGCGGGCTGCTTCGCCCCGACGCGGGGAGCGTGCACGTGACCGGGCGTCCCGTGAGCACCGCGGCCGGGCCCGCCAAGCAGCTCATCGGCTTCGTCCCGCAGGACGTGGCGCTCTACCCGGACCTCAGCGTCCGCGAGAACCTCCGCTTCTTCGGCCGGCTCTACCGTCTTCCGCGCCGCCGGCTGGAGCGCCGCGTCGACGAGGTGCTGGACCTCGTCGACCTGGCCTCCCGGGCGGACGACCGCGTCGAGTCACTGTCGGGCGGCATGCGCCGGCGCCTCAACATCGGTGCGGGTCTGGTGCATTCGCCGACCCTGCTGGTGCTGGACGAGCCCACGGTGGGCGTCGACCCGCAGAGCCGGCACGCGATCCTCGAGAGCGTCACCCGGTTCGGCGAGGAGGGCATGGCCGTCCTCTACACCACGCACTACATGGAGGAGGCCGAGCGCCTGTGCGACCGGGTCGGCATCATCGACCGTGGCCGCCTGATCGCCGAGGGCGGCCCGCGCGAGCTGGTCCAGCTGGTGGCCGAGCGCGACCGGGTCCGGCTCACCGCCGTCGGGGATCTGTCGGCGTACGCGGAGGCCTGTCGCCGTCTGCCCCGGGTCGAGGGCGTGGCGCGCGGCGGTGATCGCGGCGACGTGGTCGAGCTGGTCGTCAAGGACGCGCGGAGCCTGCTGCCGGACCTGCTCGACCTCGCCCACCAGCAGGCCGTCGGCATCCGCAGTGTGGAGATCGACGAGCCCGATCTGGAGGCGGTCTTCCTCCATCTGACCGGCACCGCGCTGAGGGAGTGAGCCGTCGTGCGTGTAGTCCTCGCCATCGCCGCCAAGGACCTGCGACAGCGGCTGCGCGACCGGTCGGCCTGGGTGATCGTGTTCCTGGCGCCGGTGCTGATCTCAGCGCTGATGGCGCTGGCGTTCAACAACAACGACACGTTCCGCGCGAACCTCGGCGTCGTGGACCTGGACCGGGGTCCGGCCGCCGCCGGGCTCACCCGGGTGCTGAGAAGCCCGGAGCTTCGCGGCACGGTCCATGTCCGCTCGTACGGCGCCGAGGCGGCTGCCCGGCGGGCGGTGGACGCGGGCGACGTGCACGCCGCGATCGTCGTGCCCCAGGGGTTCACCGCGTCGCTGCACGGCGGCAGCGCCGCTCCGGTGCGGGTCCTGGACAGCGTCGACCACGGCCTGCAGGCACAGCTCGCCCGCGCGGTCACCGAGTCGTACGTCGCCCAGGTCAACGCCGACCGGCTGTCGGTCGCCACGGCCGTCGCCGCGGGCGCCCCGCGCGGCGACATCCCTCGACTGGCCGCGAAGGCGGCCCTGTTGAGGCTGCCGGAGCAGATACGGGCACAGGGGCTGCCCGATTCCCCGCTGAAGGTGATCAGCTACTTCGGGCCGAGCATGGGCATGTTCTTCGTGCTGTTCACGGTCGGTTTCGCGGCGCGCGGCTACTTCGTCGAGCGGCAGCAGGGCACCCTCGACCGGATCGCCGCGGCCCCCGTCGGGCGGGGTGCGCTGCTGATCGGCAAGTCGGTCTCGACGTTCGTCTACAGCCTGGCCGGCCTCGCGACCGTGACGCTCGTGTCGTGGCTCGCCTTCGACGCCGAGTGGGCCGATCCGCTGGGGGTCGCGGCGCTCAGCGTGGCCATGGCGGTGTCCGTGGTGTGCCTGACGGCGCTGGTCATCGCGCTTGTGCGCACCGAACAGCAGGCCCAGGGGCTCGCCTCGATCCTGGTCTTCGCGCTCGTACTGCTCGGCGGCAACTTCGTCTTCGCCTCCGGTACGACGCCACTGATCCGCCGCCTTGCCCTGTTCACGCCCAACGGCTGGGCCCTGCGCGGGTTCACCGACCTGGGCACCGGGGTGCGCGGCTGGGACGCGGTCGGCGCCCCGCTGCTCGGCATCGCGGCGTTCTCGGCGGCCGTGACCGCGGTGACGGTACTGCTTCTTCGGCTGAGGAGGACGTCATGACCGCGCTCGCCGTGACCCGGGCCACCCTCACGCGGGTGCTGCGCGACCGAAGGGGCTGTTCTTCATGGTGCTGCTCCCGGTCGCGATCATCGTGGTCATCGGTGTCACCGTCAGCGGCTTCGACAGGTTCCGGATCGGACTCGTCCCGGCCGCTCGATCAGGCCCCGTGGCCCAGGAGTTGACGGCGGACCTGCAGGATGCGCCCGGGCTGCGTACGCGTACCTACGACACCGCGGCCGACGAGCGCACCGCGCTGCGCCGTGCCGAGCTGGACGCGGTCGTCGTCGTGCCGTCCGGGCTCGACGCGCAGGTGCGGGCCGGGCACTCCGTCGCCGTTCCGGTCCTGGTGGAGCCCTCGGGCAGTGGCGGGCACTCGGCCGTGACCTCGGTGTCGGCCGTGGTGGCCGGCCACGCGGCACGCCTGCAGGCCGCCCGCTTCGCCAAGAACGAGACCGGCGGCTCCCTCGACGGCGCCCTCGCGCTCGCCCATGACGCGGAGCGGGCCTCGTCCCCCATCGCCGTACGCACCGAGACCGTCAACGGACAGAGCGACTACCTGCCGCTCGGCTACAGCTACAGCACGCCGACCATGCTGGTGCTGTTCGTGTTCATCAACGCCCTGGCGGGCGGCGCGGCCATCGTCCAGACCCGCCGGACCGGGGTGTACGCGCGGGCGCTCGCGGCGCCCGTCGCCGCCCGCACCCTGGTGTTCGGGGAGACGGTCGCCTACCTGGCGCTGGCCCTCCTCCAGTCCGTGCTGATCGTCGGCATCGGGGCGCTGGCCTTCGACGTCGCCTGGGGCGATCCGCTTGCCGCCGGGGCCCTGATCGCCGTGTGGGCGCTGGTCGGCACCGGCGCCGGGTTGCTGGCCGGGGCCGTGTTCCGTACGCCGGAGCAGGTGCACGCGATCGGGCCGGCCCTCGGCATCGGGATGGGCATGCTGGGCGGCTGCATGTGGCCGCTGGCGCTCGTGCCCGGCTGGCTGCGGGCGGCAGGGCATTCCGTGCCGCACGCCTGGGCCGTCGACGCGTGGACGACGCTGCTGTCCCGGGACGGGGACCTGCCGGCGATCACGCGGGACCTGGCCGTCCTCGCGGGCTTCGCCGTGGTGCTCCTCAGCTGCGCGTCACTGGCCCTGCGGCACCGGCTGACGGCCGGTGCCGGGGTGTGACCGACGCGCCCGCGATGATGCCAACTGTCCAGCTGAGTACTGGAGTTGGAGAACGGACTTGTACTGCTGCTGGAGAGGGGAACGACATGATGACGCCTCGCGCCCTGCGCGCCCCTTCCCGGCCGGAATGCCGTGGCGCGCTGGGCGACGTGCTGCCGGCCTTCGCGGCGTCGGCACCGGCGGCCGCGACCGCCGCGCCGTCGGCCCGCAAGGGCAGCCCGCGCTCCGCCGTCGACCGCGTCGCCGACTTCCACGGCGCATCCGTCGACGTCCGGGTGGGGCTCCGGTCCGGGCCGGCTGGCCGACGCCCTGCGCACCCACTGCCTGACCGCCGGCCTGCGCGCACACGTGGCGCAGGGGGAGCCGGCCCACCACAAGGACGGCTCGCTGCGCGCCGAGGGCGTGCCGATCGCCTGGGAGGGCTGTGGCCCGCGCCGGTCGGCCGGCTCCTGATCACCGCCGCCGCCAAGGAGGCCCACCACGGCGACCGTCGCCGGATTCCTGGCCAAGGGTCCCTCCGGAGCCCACTGGCACTCCGCCTCCGGGTACTGGCACCGGACGGACCGTCACGGTCAGGCTCGTCAACCGGAATCCCCTGGAAGCGCGTTCGGCGACCACGATCGCCTGCCGACGCGCATCGCGGGTCGAGCGCGGACCGCCGTGCCCTCGTACTCGACGCCGGGCGGGGCACCTGGCATCGTCACACTCGCCGACGCCGGTAGCGCGGTGTCCTCGCCGGGGGCCACGACGCGGGCGCCGCTTCGTCCCCCGCGCCGGGACCATCGGCTCTGTTCCCGGCGCGGAACTGGGCCGAAAGGCCACTTGGCGGGGGCCGTCGGCCCAAGGTGGCGCAAGGCATCGGCCGCCTATCGTCCGGATCCATGGAGAACGACGAAACCACGCGCCCTGCCCATGGCCGTGCTGCAGGGGGCTGGCCGCTGGCCGCCCGTCGGCTGCTGACCCGCCGTGAGGTGTCGGCGGACGGACGCGCCGTGTTCGGCGTGAACGACGGCAAGTGGGAGGGTTTCTACCGGGACCGCTGGGCCCACGACAAGGTGGTGCGCTCCACGCACGGCGTGAACTGCACCGGTTCCTGCTCGTGGATGGTGTATGTCAAGGACGGCATCATCACCTGGGAGCACCAGGCCACCGACTACCCGTCCATCGGCGCCGACTGCCCCGAGTACGAGCCGCGCGGCTGTCCGCGCGGGGCGTCCTTCTCCTGGTACACCTACTCCCCCAGCCGGGTCCGCTATCCGTATGTGCGGGGCGAGTTGCTGAAGCTGTGGCGCGAGGCGCGCCGGCGCCTCGGTGACCCGGTGGCGGCCTGGGCCGAGATCACCGGCGACCCGGCGAAGGCCCGCGCCTACAAGCGCGCCCGCGGCAAGGGCGGCCTGGTCCGCGCCGGCTGGGACGAGGTGAGCGAGCTGATCGCCGCCGCGCACGTCCACACCGTCAGGACGTACGGGCCCGACCGCGTCGCCGGCTTCTCCCCGATCCCGGCGATGTCCATGGCCTCCTTCGCGGCCGGCGCCCGCTTCATGTCACTGATCGGCGGCACCCTGCTGTCCTTCTACGACTGGTACGCCGACCTGCCGATCGCCTCGCCGCAGGTCTTCGGCGACCAGACGGACGTACCCGAGGCGGCCGACTGGTGGAACGCCGGCTACCTGGTGATGTGGGGTTCCAACATCCCTGTCACCCGCACGCCCGACGCGCACTTCCTCACCGAGACCCGCTACAACGGCACCAAGGTCGTCGCCGTCAGCCCCGACTACGCGGACAACGTCAAGCACGCCGACGAGTGGCTGGCGCCGCACCCCGGCACGGACGGGGCGCTGGCCATGGCCATGGGGCACGTGATCCTGCGCGAGTTCCTGGTCGACCGCGAGGTGCCCTACTTCCAGGACTACATGAGGACGTTCACGGACGCCCCGTTCCTGGTGACCCTGCGCGAGCACGAGAAGGGTCTCGTCCCGGACGGGTTCCTGACCGCCCGGGACCTCGGCCAGGACGAGGAGCATGCCGAGTTCAAGACGGTCCTCCTGGACCGGGCCACCGGCGAGCCGGTGGTGCCGGGCGGCTCGCTCGGCTTCCGGTGGGGGGAAGCCGGGCGAGGCCGCTGGAATCTCGACCTGGGCGATGTGGTCCCCGAGCTGAGCCTGCTGGAGCGCTCCGAGGAGACGGCCGAGATCGCCCTGCCCAGGTTCGACGAGGGCGGCACCGAGGGCGGTTCGGTCATGGTGCGTGGCGTGCCCGTGTGCCGCATCGGCGGCCGACTGGTCACCACCGTTTTCGATCTGATGCTCGCCCAGTACGGGATCGGGCGCCCCGGCCTGCCGGGCAGCTGGCCCACGTCGTACGAGGACGCCTCACAGCCCCACACCCCCGCCTGGCAGGAGACGATCACCTCCGTGCCGGCCGAGCAGGCTGCCCGGATCGCCCGGGAATTCGCGCGCAACGCCGAACGCACGCGGGGCCGTTCGATGATCGCCATGGGCGCCGGAACCAACCACTGGTTCCACTCGGACACCATCTACCGCGCTTTCCTGGCGCTGACCACGATGACCGGTTGCCAGGGCGTCAACGGCGGCGGCTGGGCCCACTACGTCGGCCAGGAGAAGGTCCGCCCGGTCACCGGACAGCAGCACCTCTCATTCGCCTTCGACTGGCAGCGGCCCACCCGGCACATGGCGGGCACCTCGTACTGGTACCTCAACACCGACCAGTGGCGCTACGAGGCCTTCGGGCCCGAGGAGTTGGCGTCGCCGCTCGGTGAAGGCCGCTTCAGGGGAAAGGCGTTCGCCGACTGCCTCGCCCAGGCCGTCCGCCTCGGCTGGACGCCCGGCCACCCCGGCTTCAACCGCAACCCGCTGGACCTCGCCGACGAGGCAGCCGCGGCCGGCCGGCCGGCCGCGGACCACATCGTCGACGAACTCACGTCGGGGAAGCTGCGGTTCGCCGTCGAGGACCCCGACGACCCGGCCAACTTCCCGCGTGTGCTGACCGTCTGGCGGGCCAACCTGCTCGGCTCCTCCGGCAAGGGCAACGAGTACTTCCTGCGCCATCTGCTGGGTACGGACAGCGCGGTGCGCAGTCAGGAGGCGCCGCCCGAGACCCGGCCGCGGGACGTCGTGTGGCGGGACGAAGCACCCGAGGGCAAGCTCGACCTGCTGGTCGCCATGGACTTCCGCATGACGTCGACCGGCCTGCTCGCCGATGTCGTCCTTCCGGCCGCCACCTGGTACGAGAAGGACGACCTGTCCAGCACGGACATGCACCCCTTCGTTCACGCCTTCACCCCGGCCATCGCGCCGCCCTGGCAGGCCCGCACGGACTACGACACCTTCCTGACGATCGCCGACCGGTTCAGTGAGCTGGCGGCCGAGCACCTGGGCACCCGTACCGACGTCCTGGCGGTGCCGCTGCAGCACGACACTCCCGACGAACTCGCCCAGCCCGGCGGGGTCGTCCGGGACTGGAAGGCCGGCGAGTGCGAGCCGGTTCCGGGCCGCACCATGCCCAAGCTGGTCACCATCGTGCGCGACTACGCCGCCGTCGCCCAGAAGATGCGGGCCGTCGGCCCGTTGCTGGACACCCTCGGGACGACGACGAAGGGTGTCACCGTCAAGCCGGACCAGGAGCTGGCCGAACTGCGCCGCCGCTGCGGCACCGTACGCGAGGGAGTGGCCGAGGGACGGCCCTCCCTGGCCACCGCCTCCGACATGTGCGAGGCCATCCTCGCCCTGTCCGGCACCACCAACGGACGCCTGGCCACCGAGGGTTTCCGGCAGCTGGAGCGGCAGACGGGCAGCTGCGGCCTGGTGGAGCTGTCGGCCGAACGCGCGGCCGAGCGGATCACGTTCGCCGACACCCGCGCCCAGCCCCGCGCGGTCATCACCTCGTACGAGTGGTCGGGCTCGGAGACCGGTGGGCGCCGCTACTCGCCGTTCGTCATCAACACCGAGCACAAGAAGCCCTGGCACACCCTGACCGGCCGCCAGCACTTCTTCGTCGACCACGACTGGATGGCGGAACTCGGAGAGCAACTCCCCGTCTACCGGCCTCCGCTGGACGCCCGCCGCCACTACGGGGACGAGGAACTGCACGACGGGCGGGCCGAGGTGACGGTGCGTTACCTGACCCCGCACTCCAAATGGTCCATCCACTCCGAGTACCAGGACAACGCCTTCATGCTGGCGCTGTCCCGCGGCGGCCCGGTGATCTGGATGTCCACCGCCGACGCCGAGAAGACCGGCGTCAAGGACAACGAGTGGATCGAGGCGTACAACCGCAACGGCGTCGTGGCCGCCCGGGCCGTGGTCAGCCACCGGATGCCCGAGGGCACGGTGTACATGTACCACGCCAAGGACCGCACGGTGAACGTCCCGAAGACAGAGGTCAGCGGCAGGCGCGGCGGCATCCACAACTCGCTGACCCGGCTGCTGCTCAAGCCCACCCATCTGGCGGGCGGCTACGCGCAGTTCACGTACGCCTTCAACTACTACGGCCCGACCGGCAACCAGCGCGACGAGGTCACCGTCATCCGCCGTCGCAGCCAGGATGTGGAGTACTGACATGCCCCGTGGCGAAGCCACTATCGGACGCGTCATGGCCCAAGTGGCGATGGTGATGAACCTCGACAAGTGCATCGGCTGCCACACCTGCTCGGTCACCTGCAAGCAGACGTGGACCAACCGCACCGGCGTCGAATACGCCTGGTTCAACAACGTCGAGACCAAACCCGGTGTCGGCTACCCGCGCCGCTACGAGGACCAGGAGCAGTGGAAGGGCGGCTGGATGCTCGACCGGCGGGGCCGGCTGGTCCTGCGGTCGGGCGGCCGCGTCAGGCGCCTGCTGTCGCTGTTCTCCAACCCCGACCTGCCCGCCATCGAGGACTACTACGAGCCGGTCACCTACGACTACGACAACCTCGTCAGCGCCCCCGCCGGCCAGGACATCCCCGTAGCCCGCCCCCGCTCCGCCCTCACCGGCAAGCCCACTGCCATCACGTGGGGCGCCAACTGGGAGGACGGCCTCGGCGGCGCACCCGAGCACGCCGGCGCCGACCCCAACCTCACCGGGGAATGGGCGCAGAAGGTCAAGTTCGAGTTCGAGCAGACCTTCCTCTTCCACCTGCCCCGCCTGTGCGAGCACTGCCTCAACCCGGCCTGCGTGTCGGCCTGTCCGTCGGGTGCGCTGTACAAACGCGTCGAGGACGGCATCGTGCTGGTCGACCAGGACCGCTGCCGGGGCTGGCGGATGTGCGTGACGGCATGCCCTTACAAGAAGGTGTACGTCAACCACGCCACCGGCAAGGCCGAGAAGTGCACCTTCTGCTTCCCGCGCGTGGAGGCCGGGCAGCCCACCGTCTGCTCGGAGACCTGCGTCGGTCGGCTGCGCTACCTCGGGCTGCTCCTCTACGACGCCGACCGCGTCGGCGAAGCCGCGGCGACGGCGGACGAGCACGACCTGCTGGACGCCCAGCGCGGTGTCTTCCTCGACCCTTGCGACCCCGAAGTAGTCGCTGCGGCACGGGAGTCGGGCATCCCGGAGGACTGGCTGGCGGCCGCCCGCCGCTCCCCGGTCCACGACCTGGTCATGCGGTACAAGGTCGCCCTGCCGCTGCACCCGGAGTACCGGACGATGCCGATGGTCTGGTATGTGCCGCCCCTCTCCCCCGTCCTCGACGCCGTCAGCGAGGCGGGCGGCGACCAGGACGATCCCGATCACGTCTTCGCCGCGGTCACCCGGCTGCGCATCCCGCTGGAGTACCTGGCCGAACTGTTCACCGCGGGCGACACGGACGTGGTGGCCGGGGTGCTGATGAAGCTCACGGCCCTGCGCTCGTACATGCGTCAGCGCACGCTGGGCGAGGACGGCGACGAGGCGGCACTCAAGGCAGTCGGGCTGACCGCCCACGAGGCCGAGGACCTGCACCGCCTGCTGGCCGTCGCCAAGTACGCCGACCGGTATGTCGTCCCGGCCGCCCACAAGGAGGACGCGGCCGCGCTGACCGCGACGGAGAACCGCTGCCCGGTGGAGTCCGCCGGGGAGACGTCCGGACGCCGGGTCATGCTCGGCCTCCCCACCCTGCGCCGTTCGTCCCCGGAAGGACGCTCATGAGCCCGCTGCCCTCCACCGTCCCGGCCATCGCCCGCGCCCGCATCCGCGCGGCCGTCCGGCGCCGCTCGACGATGACGCCCGAGGAGGCGGACCGCCGGGCCCTGCTGCTGCGCCTGCTGTCGCTGCTCCTGCAGTACCCGGATCCCGAACTCACCGACGCACGCCCCGCGTTGACGTCCGCCGTGACCGCGCTGCCGCCCTCCCCGGCCGCCACCGAACTCACCGCGTTCCTGTGCTGGTTCGCCGGGCAGGAGCCCGACGCACTGGCCCGCCACTACGTCGAGATGTTCGACCTGCACCGCAAGAGCAGCCTCTACCTCACCTATTACCTGCACGGCGACACCCGCCGCCGGGGCATGGCTCTGCTTGCGCTCGCCCAGCGCTACCGGGCCACCGGCTGGGACATCGACGGCGGCGAACTGCCCGACCATCTGCCGGTGGTCCTGGAGTTCGCGGCACTCGCCGGGCCCGGCTCCGGTGAGGCACCCCTGCGCCTGCACCGGCGCGGGCTGGAGCTGATCCACCGTGCGCTGGGCGACACCGGCTCCCCCTACCGGCATGTCCTGGGGGCGCTGCTCACCTTGCTGCCGCCGCCCACCGGGGCGGACCTCGAGGCCGTCGCCGAACTCGCCGCCCAGGGCCCGCCCGCCGAGGACGTCGGACTCGACCCCTACGGGGCCTACGGCAACGGGGAGTTCGCCCCGCCGCAGACCTTCGTGCCACCGCCCGCCCCGCCGGCCCGTGTGCCGTCCACCGCGGCCGACCGTACGGAAGACGCTCGATGAACGCCGCGTCCTCCTCCCTGGCCGCCGCCCCTGCGAGCGGCGCCGACCTGTTGCTGTGGGTCGCCTTCCCGTACATCTGCCTCGCCGTGTTCGGGGTCGGGCACGTGTGGCGCTACCGGCAGGACCAGTTCGGCTGGACCTCACATACCAGCCAGCTCCTGGAACACCGCTGGCTGCGCTGGGGCAGCCCGCTGTTCCACCTCGGCGCCTTCATGGTGATCGCCGGACATGTCGTGGGACTCGCCGTGCCCGCCTCGTGGACCGAGGCCGCCGGCATCAGCGAGCAGGCGTACCACACCACGGCCGTCCGGCTGGGTTCGGTGGCGGGCCTGGCCATGGTGACGGGGCTCGGCATGCTGTGCGCGCGGCGGCTGCTGACCCGCCGGATCCGGCTCGGCACCGACCGCAGCGACAAGCTCCTCTTCCCGCTGCTGTCCGCCACGGTTGTCCTGGGCATCTCTGCCACCGCCGCCCACAACGTGTTCGGCGGCGGTTACGACTACCGGGAGACCGTCTCCGTCTGGTTCCGCGGCATCTTCACCCTCCAGCCCCGTCCCGAGGCGATAGCGGACGCGCCGCTGCTGTTCCAGCTGCACGCCCTGACCGCGTGCCTTCTGTTCGCCGCCTGGCCGTTCACCCGCCTCGTCCATGTGTGGAGCGCCCCGGTGGGCTACCTCACCCGCCCGTACCTGGTCTACCGACGGCGCGCCACGACCCCGGCACCGGTCGTGGGCAGCACCCCGGCTTCCGAGCGGTCGGCGCGGCACGCCGCCTGAACACGGTCGGTGACTGGTGCCCGCCCAGGCGCGCCTCATCGAGCGGCTGTGCAGGTGCGTCGACGGACCACCGTCGCTCATGATGGAGAGGGAGCCGAACGGCGCTCGGAGTTCACGTCCGCGGAGGTGAGCGGAGCCATGAAGGTGGGAGTGCTGACCGGTGGCGGCGACTGTCCCGGTCTCAATGCCGTGATCCGCAGCGTCGTCCGCAAGGGCATCCACGAGTACGGCTTCGACTTCGTCGGGCTGCGTGACGGCTGGCTCGGTGCGCTCCGGGGCAACGTCGTGCCACTGGGCATCCAGGAAGTGCGGGGGATCCTCCCCCGCGGCGGAACCATCCTCGGCTCCTCCCGCACCAACCCGTTCAAGCACGAGGACGGCGTGCGGCGCATCCGGGACACGCTGGCCGCGCACGAGGTGGACGCGCTCGTCGTGATCGGCGGCGAGGACACGCTCGGCGTGGCCACCGAACTGAGCGGTCAGGGGATCCATCTGGTGGGCGTGCCGAAGACCATCGACAACGACGTCTCCGGCACCGACTGCACCTTCGGCTTCGACACGGCCGTAGGGATCGCGACGGAGGCGATCGACCGTCTGCACACCACTGCCGAGTCGCACATGCGAACCCTGGTGGTGGAGGTGATGGGGCGGCACTCGGGGTGGATCGCGCTGCGGGCCGGTGTCGCGGGCGGGGCCAACGTGATCCTCGTCCCGGAGCGGCCCTTCGACATCGACCAGGTCTGTGCGTGGGTGAAGAGCCGGTTCAGGACCAACTACGCGCCGATCGTGGTGGCGGCCGAGGGGGCCGTCCCCAAAGAAGGCCAGATGATCCTCAAGGACCGGACACTGGACGAGTTCGGCCATGTGCGGCTGTCCGGCATCGGTGACTGGCTGGCCCAGGAGATCGAGGAGCGTACGGGCACGGATGCCCGCACCACGGTCCTCGGCCACATCCAGCGCGGCGGCACCCCGAGCGCCTTCGACCGCTGGCTGGCCACGCGCTTCGGGCTGCACGCCGTCGACGCCGTCAACGACGGTGACTTCGGCATGATGGTGGCCCTGCGCGGCACCGAGATCATCCGTATTCCCCTCGCCGAGGCCACCGCTCACACCAAGGTGGTGGATCCGTCGCTGTACGACGAGTTCCAGGTGTTCTTCGGCTGACCTCTGCCTGGTCAGACGGTGTGCGGGACGACCGTCACCAGGCAGCGGGAGCGGCGCAGCACGACGTGGCCGGCCCTCGGATGCCCGCGGTGCGCGCTGTCACCTGCGGGTACTTCTCCCTCCGTACCCGCGGGGCGTCGGAGAGCCGCAGGACCTCCTGGTCGTTCCAGCCGGCGCCGTCCTCCCCGGTCACGAACAGCCTCGGTGCGCGTCCAGGTCCACCGCCGCCTCCGCGGCACCTTGGCACGCGTGTCCCGCCCCGAAGCCCGCTACGGGCTGTGAAGGGATGACCACGACGGGGCGAGCGGGCCGCTGCCGCCACCCCAAGGGACACCGAACCGACCGCGGACCCGTCGAAGCCGCCGGAGCCTCGCGCCGACGACCAGGAGCCCTGCCCTACACGTAGCGGCGGGCCGTGCCACGGCCGGCCGTCGGCCGTCTGCTCGCCCTGCACCTGGAGGTCCGGGTCGGGCAGCGGGGTCGGCGACGGCCCGCTGGGCATGCGCTCACCCACCTGGCGCAGCGTTCCCGCGGCCGGGGCCGGGAACGCATCGCCCGGAAGCGGTGGGGAGGCATGCACGCGGCGGAACACTGCGCGGCGCCGCTTCCCGGGCCGCCCGGTCGGGGGCGTCCAGGCTGCGTTCCGCCCCGTCGAGGCCCGTCGGCACAGGCAGACCCGAGGCGTCCTCCTTCGCTCGCCGTGCACCTCGGCAAAGGGATCCCGCATCCCGTCGGCCGCGGCGAATCAGTCATCCGCTCATCTTCTTCCGCCACTGGGGGCCGACGCGCTCCCACTCTGCCTCCCAGGCGCGCATGCGCCGCCGGTCGAGCCGTCGCCGTGTCAGCCGTCCGCAGCCCGCGGCCACGCCGGCGGCACCCGCGGCGGCCAGCGCACCCGACAGCGCCGACTGCCCGCGCGCCTCCCCCTGGCCAGGAGGCCGGGTGGCCAACTCCCCCCGCCTGTCGACCCACACGGTGACCGGGGTGCCCGCGGTGCTGCTCGGGTCAACGCGTGTCAGGCCCGTGTGGGTGGATCCGTCGGCGGCCGTCCAGCGGGCCTTTCCCCACACCGTGTCACCACCGTCCGTCGACACGTAAGCGGTCCTGTCCGCATTCCGGGTGAGCTCGGCCGACACGGCGTGCACGGCAGCGCGTCGTGCGGCGAGGCTGTCCTGCATGGCCGCATCCGCCGCAAAGCCCGCGAGCAGGCCGCCCGCGAGGGCGATGATCCACGTGGCCAGGACGATCCAGGCCTCCACGGCGTCGCTGTGCCGACGCAGGGGATTGCGCCGCCACCGCCACAACCGCATCTTGCTCGACCGGGTGGGACGCGTCAGTGCCATGGCCCGACACCCCCTTGCCTCTCGACTCGAAGATCTCCCGGAGGGACGCCGCCTTCTTCCAGGCTCGGTCACGGGAGCCGCGAACGCATGGGCCGATCGGTCCCCGTCGAGAAGTCCCTGCTCAGCCGCTCCAGGTCCAGTCCGCGACCTCCGGCAGATCGGTGCCGTGGATGCGGATCCAGTCGTGGTGGCGCCGCCGCGTGTCCTCCATGCGCTGACGCACGGCCGCTGCGCGCACCGCCAGCCCGGGCACGCGGTCGATGACGTCCATGACCAGCCGGTAGCGGTCCAGGTCGTTGCGGACGACCATGTCGAACGGCGTGGTCGTGGTGCCGGACTCCTTGTAGCCGCGCACGTGCAGGTTCTTGTGGCCGGTGCGCCGGTAGGCGAGCCGGTGGATCAGCCACGGATAGCCGTGGTAGGCGAAGATCACCGGCTTGTCCTCGGTGAACAGGCCGTCGTACTCGAAGTCGCTCGTGCCGTGCGGGTGCTCCTCGCGCGGCATCAGCCGGGCCATGTCGACGACGTTGACCACGCGGACCGCGAGGTCGGGCAGGTGCCGGCGCAGCAGCTGAGCGGCGGCGAGCACCTCCTGGGTGGGCACGTCCCCCGCGCAGGCGAGGACGACGTCCGGCTCACCGCCGTTCTCGGTGCCCGCCCACTCCCAGATGCCGGCTCCGCGGGCGCAGTGGGCGCGGGCCTGGTCCAGGGACAGCCAGTCGAAGCAGGGCTGCTTGCCGGCCACGATCACGTTCACGTAGTCCCGGCTGTGCAGCGCGTGGTCGGCCACCGACAGCAGCGTGTTGGCGTCCGGCGGCAGGTACACCCGTACGACCTCGGGGCTCTTGTTGAGGACGTGGTCGACGAAGCCGGGGTCCTGGTGGGAGAAGCCGTTGTGGTCCTGGCGCCACACGTGCGAGGTGAGCAGGTAGTTGAGGGAGGCGATCGGTGCGCGCCACGGCAGCTGCCTGGAAGTCTTCAGCCACTTGATGTGCTGGTTGACCATCGAGTCGACGATGTGCACGAAGGCCTCGTAGCAGGAGAACAGGCCGTGCCTGCCGGTGAGCAGATAGCCCTCCAGCCAGCCCTGACAGGTGTGTTCGGAGAGGATCTCCATCACACGGCCGTGCCGGTCGAGGTGTTCGTCGACCGGGAGCTGCTGGGCCTGCCATGCCTTTCCGCTGGCGTCGAAGACGGCCTGGAGCCGGTTGGAGGCGGTCTCGTCGGGACCCACGACCCGGAAGTCGCGGCGGGCCGAGGTCGCCTCCATGACCTTCTCCAGGAGGTCGCCGAGGACCCGGGTGGGCTCGTGGAGGGTCGTTCCCGGCTTGTCCACGGGCACGGCGAATCGGTCGAGGGACGGGACGGGCAGGTCGCGCAGCAGCAGGCCGCCGTTGGCGTGCGGGGAGGCGCCCAGACGCCTGGCCCCCTCGGGGACGCAGGCGAGCGCGTCGGCGACCGGCCGGCCCTCGGCGTCGAACAACTCCTCCGGGTGGTACGAGCGCAGCCAGGCCTCCAGCTGCCGCAGGTGCTCCGGGTTCTCGCGTACGCCGGCCAGCGGGACCTGGTGGGCACGCCAGGTGCCCTCGACCGGCACCCCGTCGACCTCGGCGGGTCCGGTCCAGCCCTTGGGGGTGCGCAGCACGATGACCGGCCAGTGCGAGCGCTCCGCCACGCCGTCCTCGCGGGCCGACTGCTGCAGCGCGGCGATGCGGTCCAGGGCGTCGTCCATCGCCAGCGCCATCGCACGGTGGACGGTGGCCGGGTCGTCGCCGCTGACGTGGATCGGCGAATGGCCGTAGCCGCGCAGCAGCTCGTCGAGCTCGTGCTCGGGCAGGCGGGACAGCACCGTCGGGTTGGCGATCTTGTAGCCGTTGAGGTGGAGGATCGGCAGCACGGCACCGTCGTGGACCGGGTCGAGGAACTTGTTGGAGTGCCAGGAGGCGGCCAGCGGTCCGGTCTCCGCCTCGCCGTCGCCGATCACACAGGCGACCAGCAGGTTCGGGTTGTCCAGGGCCGCCCCGTAGGCGTGCGAGAGCGAGTAGCCCAGTTCACCGCCCTCGTGGATGGAGCCGGGAGTCTCCGGCGCCACGTGGCTCGGCACGCCGCCGGGGAAGGAGAACTGGCGGAACAGGCGCTCCATTCCGGCCCCGTCCCGCCCGACGTCCGGATACGTCTCGCTGTAGCTGCCCTCCAGCCAGGAGTTGGCCAGCACGGACGGTCCGCCGTGGCCCGGGCCCCAGATGCACAGGGCGTCGATGCCGCGGGCCTTGATGACGCGGTTGAGGTGGGTGTGGACGAGATTCAGACCGGGCGAGGTGCCCCAGTGGCCGAGCAGCCGCGGCTTGATGTGCTCCGGCAGCAGCGGTTCACGCAGCAGCGGGTTGGCCATGAGGTAGATCTGTCCGGCGGACAGGTAGTTGGCGGCACGCCAGTGCGCGTCCAGGGTGCGCAGTTCGTCGTCGGTCAGTACGGTGCTGCTGTTCTGGTGTTCGACCTTGGGCATCAGGGACTCCGGAAGTCATCGGCGTGGGGCAACGGGGCGGTGGAGGCGGCATGGCCGGCAAGAAGGCGGCGAAGGTGCCGCGCAGGACGTATGAGAAGGAACTGCTGCGCCTGCAGACGGAGTTGGTGCAGCTGCAGGAGTGGGTGCGTGCGGAGGGCGTCCGCCTCGTCGTCGTCTTCGAGGGACGGGACGCGGCCGGCAAGGGCGGCACCATCAAGCGGGTCGCCGAACACCTCAACCCCCGTGTCGCCCGGATCGCGGCCC
The DNA here is from genome assembly GCF_021261325.1 of Streptomyces guryensis. Taxonomy (GTDB): domain Bacteria; phylum Actinomycetota; class Actinomycetes; order Streptomycetales; family Streptomycetaceae; genus Streptomyces; species Streptomyces guryensis. The sequence continues at coordinate 24,098 of NZ_JAJSBI010000006.1, forward strand.
TCCCGAAGCCGACCGAGCGCGAACGCACCCAGTGGTACTTCCAGCGGTACATCGAGCATCTGCCGGCCGCCGGGGAGATCGTGCTGTTCGACCGGTCCTGGTACAACCGGGCCGGCGTCGAGCATGTGATGGGCTTCTGCACCAAAGAGGAGCACCAGCTCTTTCTGCGGCACTGCCCGATCTTCGAGCGGATGCTGGTGGAGGCCGGGATCGTGCTGCGCAAGTACTGGTTCTCGGTGAGCGACACCGAGCAGCAGGCACGCTTCCGTAGCCGTATGGAGGACCCGCTGCGGCGCTGGAAGCTGTCGCCGATGGACCTGGAGTCGATCACCCGGTGGGAGGCGTACTCCCGGGCCAAGGACGAGATGCTGGTGCACACCGACATCGCCGAGGCGCCATGGTTCGTCGTGGAGAGCGACGACAAGCGCCGGGCACGGCTGAACATGATCGCCCATCTGCTGGATTCCCTGCCGTATCACGACGTGCCGCCCCCGGTGCTGGAGCTGCCGGACCGGCCGGCCTCGACCGGCTACGAACGCTCGCCGCGTGACCTGCAGACGTACGTCCCCGATCACGCGGCGAACCTGTAATCCGGACACGGCGCTCACGCCCTCTGCGGTACCACGGCGACCGGGCAGGCGGAGTGGTGCAGTACCGCGTGGGCGACGCGGCCGAGCTGGAGCCCGAAGCGCCCCTCGCGCCGCCTGGCCCCGACGACCAGCAGGTCGGCATCGCGCGAGAGGTCCGTCAGAACCCTGCGGGCATGGCCCTCGACGGTGCGGCGGTGCAGGTCGGCGTCCGCCGGCACGTCGAGCAGCGCCCCTTCCAGCGCCGCCACGGCCTGCTCCTCGTGCAGCCGGGCGGGTTCCCCTGCCATGAGCGGGTGGTCGGTGCTCTCGTGCGCGGGGGACCGCCAGGCGCGCACGGCCTCCAGACGCGCCCCGCGGCGGCGCGCCTCGTCGACCGCGAAGCGGACGGCCGCCGATTCGGCGCCGTCCTCGCCGACGCCCAGGACGACACGTCCGTGGGTGCCGGGCACCGCCTGCTTGTCGTGGTTGCCGCGCAGCACGATCACCGGGCAATCGGCGTGCGCGGCCACGGACAGACTGACGGAACCGAGCAGAAACTCCGCGACGCCGCTGCGGCCACGGCTGCCCACCACCAGCGCGGAGGCCTGACGCCCCTCGTGCACCAGGGCGTACTCGGGCTCCTCCGCCAGCACCACCGGCGTCGCCTTCAGCTCCGGATGGCGTTCGTGCGCCCGCCGGGCCGCGAGGTCGGTCACGTCCTGCGCGAGTACCGCCTCGGACGGCTTCCCGAGGTCCGTGGCCAGGGCTGTGCCCTCGTAGCGCTCCCACAGCGAGGCGTACACGACCCGCAGCTCCAGCCCGCGCAGCGTGGCCTCGTCGGCCGCCCAGTCGACGGCACGCAGGCTCGGCTCGGAGCCGTCCACGCCCACGACCAGAGGAAGTCCCATCGTTCTCACCTTCCCGCGCCGAGGCCGAACACGATGCGGGCCTTGACCTGACCGCGCAGCACCTCGTCGATGGCCTCGTCGACCGCGGCGAGCTGGGGGTCCCCCCTCTGGGGGAGGGTCTCGTGGCTGACCCTGGTGCGGCCTGCCGCATGCCGCGGGAAGACCTCGGCGAGGTCCTGCCGGGTGCCCACGATCGAGCCGATCACCGAGGTGCCGTACCCGGTGTTGATCTGCCGCTCGCGCAGCGTCTCCCAGCCGGACAGACAGTGGTCGAACCGCCCGCAGGCCTTGCCGAGCCACGGCGCGGCGACCCGGTCCCCCACGCTCAGGTGGCTGACGCCGTCGCCGGGCTTCTCGACGAGACCGACGCCTTCGTGGCCGGGCACGAACGGCGGCTCGGGCCTGACGGGCCAGTCGCCGTGGGCGGCGTGGATGTCGGTGTGGCACAGCCCGGAGGCCTCGACGCGGATGCGGACCCGGCCGGGGCCCGGCTCGGGGTCGGACCGGTCCTCGATCACCACAGGGGCGCCGAGGGCTTGTACGACTGCTGCCTTCATGGTTGTTGAGCTCCTGTCAGAGGGGCGTGGGTCAGTCGTGGGCCACGACGGCCACAGGAGCGGTGGCGTGGTGCAGGGCCGCGTGCGTGATCGGGCCGATGTGCGCGCCGAGGGGGCGGTGCCGGTGCCGCCGGCCGACGACGACCAGGGACGCATCGCCGGAGGCGTCGACCAGGAGGCTCGCGGGGCTGCCGTATCGGGACTCCTCGGAGATGGTGATGTCCGGGAACTTCTGCCGCCAGGGGCGCATGACTTCCGTCAGGGCGTCGGCGTGCTGCCGGGCCAGCGACCGGTGGAGTTCGTAGTCCGCGGGGACGCCGTAGGAGATGTACGGCGACGGGTTCCAGCCGTGGACGACCCGCAGGGAGGTGGACCGGCGGGCGGCCTCGTCGAGAGCGAACTCGATCAGTGCGTCGTCGGGGGAATCGGTGTCCAGGCCGAGCAGCACGGGCAGGTAGGGAGCCGCGGCGGAAGGGACGCCCGCCGGGTCCGGCTCGTGCTCGTCCGCGGCCTGGACACCGGCGCGCACCAGAACGACGGGGCGGTCGGCGTGCGCGACGACCTCGTAGCCGACCGAGCCGATCAGGAAGCCGCCGATCCCGCTCAGGCCCCGGGACCCCATGACGAGCAGTTCGGCCTCCTTCGCGTGGCCGGCCAGGACCTCGGCGGGCCGTCCGGTGAGCTGCTCGGTGATCACCTCGACGCCCGGGTGACGCAGCCGCAGCCCTTCCGCGGCCTCGCGGGGAACCCGCTCGGTCCAGTGCTGGAGCGTCTCGGCACCGAGCAGCGGTGCCTGCGCGATCGGGTCAGGTGCGGCCTCCCAGACGTGAACCAGCCTCAGTGGCAGGCCGCGCAGACTCGCCTCGCGGGCGGCCCATTCGGCGGCGGCGCGGCTCTCGGGCGACCCGTCCAGACCCACAGTGACGGTACGGGGCATCATGATCTCCACCTCCCGGTTTGATCCGTTCCCAGCGTCGGCTCCGGGAGGGGGTCCGGTGCAGGGGCCGCTGGTCCTGAGCGGGGGCCGACCGGCCCCATCGCGGCAAGAGTGCTGCGGCGGTGCGCGCGGCTGTTGGATCCTGGGCCGGACGGCGAAAGGCGGGCCATGGTGCGAAGATCCGCAGGGCGGCGGGCGGTGCCCGGTGTCGGCCCCCTCCTCGATCGCCCGGGGGCCTGGCGACAGGTGCTGCCGGGACTCGTCATGCTGCTCGGTTACCGGCGGGCGTGGCTGCGCGGCGACCTGCTGGCCGGGGTCACGGTGGCCGCCTATCTCGTGCCGCAGGTGATGGCGTACGCAAGCGTGGCCGGACTGCCGCCGGTCACGGGACTGTGGGCGATCCTGCCCTCGCTCGCGCTGTACGCCCTGCTGGGCACGTCACGGCTGCTGTCGGTGGGCCCCGAGACGACGGCCGCGCTGATGACGGCCACCGTGGTGGCTCCCCTCGCCGGTTCCGACCCGGGCCGCTACGCCACGCTGGCCACGGCGCTCGCGGCCACGGTCGGTCTGCTCTGCCTGGCCGCGCGGGTGCTCCGTCTGGGCTTCGTCGCCGATCTGCTGTCCCGTCCCGTACTGATCGGCTATCTGGCGGGCGTGGCCCTGATCATGGTCGTGGACCAGCTGCCCAAGCTGACCGGGGTACCGACGACCGGCTCGACGTTCTTCCCTCAGCTGTGGTCCTTCCTGCGGCACCTGGGGCAGGCCCACCCGGCCACGGTGTGGTTCTCCGCCGTCACGATCGTGCTCCTGTTCGCGGTCCGGCGATGGCTCCCCCTGGCGCCCGGACCGCTGCTGGTCCTGGTGCTGGGCACTGCGTGTGTGGCTGCCTTCGACCTGGACGGCCGGCATGGTATCAAGGTGATCGGCGCCGTCCCGGCGGGTCTGCCCGACTTCGCCCTGCCGGACATGACTCAGCTGCCGGACCTGGTGCTGCCCGCCCTCGGCGTCCTCCTGGTCGCCTACACCGACTTCATTCTCACCGCCCGCGGCTTCACCGCTGCCGACGACGACGGCCCGGAGCTGGATGCCGACCAGGAGTTCCTGGCCCTCGGGGCAGCCAATCTCGGAGCCGCCTGTCTGCACGGTTTCCCGGTGAGCAGCAGCGCCAGCCGCACCGCGCTCGCCTCCTCGACAGGAGCCCGGAGTCAGGTGTACTCGCTGGTGGCCGGTCTGGTGGTCGTCGCCGTGCTGCTGTTCCTCAGCCCACTGCTGACCCACACGCCGTCGGCCGTGCTGGGCGCGATCGTGGTGTACGCCGCCGTCCGCATGATCGACCTCGCGGGCTTTCGCCGACTGGCCTCCTTCCGGCGGCGCGAACTGCTGCTGGCCCTCGGCTGCCTGGCCGGGGTGCTGACCCTGGACATCCTCTACGGCGTGATCGTCGCCGTCGGGCTGTCCGTGGCGGAGCTGCTGAGCCGAGTGGCACGCCCGCACGACGCGGTCGAGGGGCTGGTGCCGGGCGTGGCCGGCATGCACGACGTGGACGACTACCCGCAGGCCCGCACCGTCCCGGGCCTGCTCGTCTACCGCTACGACTCCCCGCTCTTCTTCGCCAACGCGCAGGACTTCCACCGCCGGGCCCTGGCCGCGGTGGACGAACAGACCACACCGGTCCGCTGGTTCGTCCTCAACACCGAGGCGAACGTGGAGGTGGACATCACCGCCCTGGACTCGGTCGACGAGGTGCGCCGCGAACTCACCCGCCGCGGCATCGTGTTCGCCCTCGCCCGGGTGAAACAGGACCTCCTGGACGACCTGGAGGCGTACGGGCTGGCCGAAGCAGTGGGCAGGGACCTGATCTTTCCCACCCTGCCGACCGCCGTGGCGGCGTATCGGACGTGGTGCCGCGAGGCTTAGGCCGGTCAGTTCTTCACGGGCGTGCGCACTACAGGCCGGCGCGTCGTCGTCCCGGTCATCCCGGTCGTTGCGGACGTCCCTGTGTCCGACAGCCGCCGTGCGGCACGGCACCGCAGCGCCCGCAGGACCAGCGCGTCGAGTGCCGCGGTGAGCACGAACGTGACCGCCATGGCGATCACCAGGAGAACGGCGGACTGCCGCCAGAACTCCGGAGTCAGGCTCGTACCCATGATGTTTCCCCCTTCCCGCTCTGTCTGGTTCTCTCACCACCATCGAACTGCGGCCGGGCGGGCGGCACAGCGCGTCAAAGGGGTGGGGCGCCCCGCCGGTCGGCCCGATCGTGGGGCCGGGTGGCCCCTGGTCCGTTCCGGACCGCGCGCACACGCTGGTGGTGGTAGGTCCGTACGCCTGAGTGGAGGCACGCCATGAACGCTCCCGCAACCACGAGCATGCCGCGGGCGCTGCCTGCCGAGCACCGGCAGCGGCTGATGCAGATCGCCCGGGAGGTGTCGTTCCCCGAGGGCACCCGGCTCTTCGAGGAGGGCGCTCACGCCGGCCGGTTCTGGATCATCCGCACCGGCACGGTCGATCTCGACATGCGCGTGCCCGGCCGCCGGGCGGCCGTCATCGAGTCCCTCGGGCACAACGAACTGGTCGGCTGGTCCTGGCTGTTCCCTCCGTACACCTGGCACCTCGGCGCCGAGGCGGCTTCGCCGCTGCGGGCGTACGAGTTCGACGCCACGACCGTGCGGACGATCTGCGAGGAGGATCCCGCGTTCGGACGGACCGTCGCGCGCTGGGTGGGCGAGGTCGTGGCCCACCGGCTGCAGGCGGCCCGGGTGCGGCTGCTCGACCTTTACGCCCCCTACGGCAGCGGGACGCTCCGCTGAACTCGAGCGATCAAGGAGGCGTCGTGCACGCATCCCCGCACATCGTGAGTGACGTGATGACCCGCACCGTAGCCGCCGTCGGCCGCGAGGCCGTCTTCAAGGACATCGTGCGGACCATGCAGGACCGGAAGGTCAGTGCGGTGCCCGTGGTGGACGGCGGCAACCGGGTCGTGGGTGTCGTCTCCGAGGCCGATCTGCTGCCGAAGGAGGAGTTCCGCGACAGCGATCCCGACCGGTACACACAGCTGCGGCGGCTGTCCGACCTCGCGAAGGCCGGCTCGGTCACCGCCGGCGAGTTGATGACCTCACCCGCCCTCACCGTCCGGGCGGACGCCACGCTCGCGCAGGCCGCGCGGGAGATGGCCCGGGCCCGGGTCAAACGTCTGCCGGTGGTCGGCGACGGCGAGCGGCTGGAGGGCATCGTCAGCCGGGCGGACCTGCTCAAGGTGTTCCTGCGCGACGACGAGGAGATCGCCGAGGAGGTGCGGCGGGAAATCGTCTCGTACCTGCTCCCGGCACCGGCCTCGGCGGTACGCGTCGAAGTCCACGACGGGGTCGTGACGCTCGGTGGCCGGGTCCGCGACACCTCCCTCGTGCCGGTGGCCGCACGCCTGGTCCGGGCGGTCGAGGGGGTCGTGGACGTGGAGTTCGCGCTCGACGGACAGGATCGGGCTGCCATCTGACCGGCGCCGCCGTCCCGGTTGCCGACCGGATGTCTCAGCCGGTCCTGTGCCCCCACTCCCGTTCGACCCGCTCCCACTCGGCGCCCCACCGTTCAGTGGCCCGCCGCTGCACACGCAGCCGCACCAACCGCCCGCCGCCGAGAACCGTCAGCCCCGTCGCCAGCCCGACTCCGCCGCCGGCCAGCACGACACGTGTCGCCGCCTCGCCGGCATTCACGGGTGCCGACACCAGGTGGCCGCGTCCATCCGTCCAGGCCTGGACCCCACTGCCCGGCTTCGCCGTGGGCTTCACGTCCACCGTGCCCGTACGGACCGTTCCCTTACCGTCGCTCCAGCGCACCGTGGCCAGCACCCGGTCGAACCGCACACCGGTGACGACGTCCCGCCCGGATCCGGCCACGGTCTTCACGACCACAGCCGGCACCGGCCGACGGCCCGCCCGGTCCTCGTTCACCACGCGCTGTGCGGCCTGCGCCCCGACCATCCCGGCGGCAACCGCTCCGGCCGTCGCGGCCGTCCAGGCGGCCAGCACGATCCACGCCTCCACCACATCGCTGCGCCGCCGCAGCGGGTTGCTCCGCCAGCGCCACCCCAGGACCTTCGCGCGTCTGACCCTTCGCATCGGTCACACCCCCTTACGGGCGCAATGAGGACGGACACACCTAAAAGGTCTCACCAGATCGCCGTTCACGGGAGAGGCAGCCGCCTCTCTTCGGGTCACGGGGCCGGTCGGCGTGCGGTGACGGCGAGTGGGGCCGGTCGGCCCTAGTGCGTCCGGTCGCCACGGGTGATGATCGTTGTGACGTGCGGCCCGCAGCCCGTGCGTCATACACCCGGGGAACGAGGGGCCGACATGACCGAGGCACGTACCTTCACGGCGCAGGACCCGATCCGCGTCTTCCTGCTCGATGACCACGAGGTCGTCCGACGCGGGCTGGCCGACCTGCTGGACGGCGAACCCGACATCAGCGTCGTCGGCGATGCCGAGAACGTCGAGCACGCCCTCGTCCGTGCACCTGCCGTGCGTCCCCACGTCGCCGTCCTGGACGTCCGTCTGCCCGACGGCGACGGCATCTCCGTCTGCCGGGAGCTGCGCAGCCGGATGCCCGAGCTCGCCGTGCTGATGCTCACCTCGTTCGACGACGAGGACGCGCTCCTCGACGCCATCATGGCCGGTGCCTCCGGCTATGTCCTCAAGCAGATCAAGGGCTCCGACCTGATCTCGGCGGTCCGCACCGTCGCCTCCGGCCAGTCCATGCTCGACCCGGCCACCACCGCACGGCTCATGCGCTCCCTGCGCACGGAGCCCGCCGAAGCCCCCGCCGTGGCACCCGAGTTGGCGGGCCTGTCGCCGCGCGAGCGGGAGATCCTCGCGCTGATCGGGGACGGACTCACCAACCGTGAGATCGGCAAGCAGCTCTATCTGTCGGAGAAGACCGTCAAGAACCACATCTCGCGGCTGCTGGCCAAACTCGGAGTGCAACGCCGCGTGCAGGCCGCAGTCCTCGCCACGCACCTGGACCAGCCGGAGACGGGCGACCGACCCGCGCACTGATCACACCTTGCCGTACGGGACCAGAGCGACGGGGCAGTGTGCGTGCCGCAGGATCGCCCGGCCGTCGGGGCCGGACAGTGCGGCCGCGCTGCCGTTGCGCCGACGTACGCCGACCACGACGAGCTGAGCGCCGACGCTCGCCTCGACCAGGGAGCGATGCCGGCGGCCCCGGGCCGGGCGGGTGCGCACGACGACGTCCGGATACTGCTCGCGCAGCGCGGACAGGGCACGTACGGCCGGTGTCCGGTGCAGGACCACCAGGTCCGCACCGCGCTCCGAGGCCTCCGCGAAGGCGAACTCGGCGGCTTCGCGGGCCCCTGGTGCCTCGTCCTGCGCCAGGACGACGGGGCCGGTCCGGCTGTGCCTGCCGCACATCACCAGCACCGGACAGCCCGCACGGGCCGTCAGATGACCGGCGACCGAACCGTGCAGGCGCTCCCGCATCCCGTGCGCGGGGTGGCTCCCCACCACGGTGAGGGACGCGGCGCGCGACTCGGACCCGAGCACCGTCACCGGCTCGCCGACGAGGACTTCACGCGTGATCGCCAGGTCGGGCGCCACCCGTCGGGCCCGCCACTCGGCATCGGCCAGTGCCTCGTTCACCCGGTCCCGCAGCCCGCCGGCGGCAGGATCCCAGGGCGCCACACCAGCCGGCACCAGCTCCTCGGACCACGTCAGGGCGTGCGCCAGCTCAAGGCCCACGCCGCGCCGGTCGGCCTCCCACGCCGCGGCTTCCACGGCCGCCAGACCCGACGGCGAGCCGTCCACTCCCACCACGACCGGACCGTTCATGGTGCCCCTCCCTCGTCTGCGGTTGTCACGGTTCTCAGCCTTCGCCTGCCTGACCTTGGCCGCACTGGGCCGACGGGCCCAGGGGGACGCGGCGACCGGCCCTCTCGTGGGTCCGGCCGTGCGCTCAGCCGATCTCCAGTACCTCGTGCACGGGACGGCGCGGTGCCCCCGTCCCCGCGGGCCCGTAGCCGAGGCGCAGCACCATGTGCACGAATCCCATGGCCGACCGTGGATCGCGGGCCAGCTCCCGCAGGTCCGCCTGCTCCAGTGCGTGGGAGGTCAGGGAGGTGGCCAGACCGTCGAGCGTGGCCAGCAGGAGGACCCGCTCGAGCGCCTGTCCCGCGCGCAGCCAGTCGTCGGGGTGGTCGTTGTGCGTGCCCAGCAGTGCCAGGTGCGGGGTGGTCTCGAACACAGCCGCCGGACGGCCGGGCACGGGCTGACGGCCGGCGAAGTCACGGACCGGAGCGCGGCCACCCTGCTTGCGCGGCCCGAAGGCCCCTTCGGGAATGCCGTCCACGGCCGTGCCGGCGCTCTCCGCCCCGATGCGGGTCCACCGCTGCACGTCCTCGAGACGCTCGGGGTGCAGGCTGTCGCGCCCCTCGACGTCGCGGACGTGTTCCAGCAGCGACTCCACGTGCCAGGCGGCGGGGAAGGCCAGCTGGGCGCCTTCCCCGAGCGCGGCGTCGCGCAGGGCGTCTTGGACTGCGGCCGGGATCGGCTTGTCCTGGAACGGATGGCGGCTGGTGTGCCGGCGGGCGATCGCCGGGAACAGCGTCGCGAGGTCGCGGTCGGGCCGGTGGCTGTCGTCCAGGTGCACGACGGCGAGCAGCTCCCGGTCGGCGGGATCGGGCAGCAGATGAGTATCGACGTGCAGGCCGCTGTCGGCCGCGGCGACACGGAGGTTGAACAGAGCCGCGCCGCAGCCGATGTGCAGGCCGCGGTTGCCGGGGTCGGTGTGCGGCATGGCGCGCTCGAAGTCGGCACGCAGTTCGATCGTGCCGACCTTGGTGTGATGGCGGAATCGCCACGGCTGCGCGTTGTGCAGGGAGGGCGCGGCCGTGGCGGCGGCCACCAGGCTCGTGATGTTCATCATGTCGAGTGGTCGCGCCGGCATGGGGCGCACCTCCCTCGGACGGGCGGCGGTTCTGTCAGTGTTTGGCGAGGGTGGGGCCGTCCCCGCGCAGCACGGCCAGGCTTCGGCGGTACTGCTCCTCGTCGATCTCCCCCCGGGCGAAACGCTCGGCGAGCACCTGCTCCGGCGAGGCGGCGGTAGGGGTACTGGGGGGCTGCGGGGCCCGGTTCAGGGTGCGGAAGAGCAGCACGGCCACGGTGATGAGCAGGGCCCACAGCAGGACCGTGCCGATCGACATCGTGAACCAGCCCCATCCGTTCATGTCGTGACCGTTCCAGTACATCGCGGGCCGCTTCCTTTGTCTCGGACTGCTTCTCACAGCCACCTTCACACCCCGCGCGACCAGCGGGTATGGGCCGCCCGGTGTCGGTTCGGGCCCATCCGGCCCAAGCCTGACCCCGTTCGCCCTCAGTCCCCGAGCAGCAGCCGGCCCGTCTCCCCCGGCTGCAGGCAGACCGCCCGGTCCGGCAGCCGTACGTCGATGGGCGTGCCGTCGGACGACGGCACCGCGATCTCCAGCAGACCGCGCCCCAGCCTCAGCCGTACGCCCCAGTGCTCGTGGTAGCGCAGCGCGAAGCCGTAAGAGGACAGTTCGGGCAACGGCACCGGATCGAGCCACAGCGCGCCGCCCCGCGTCTCCAGGCCGGTCAGTCCGCGCTGGACGAGGTCGAGGGTGCCGGCCATGGCGCCCAGGTGGATCCCCTCACCGGTGGTGCCGCCCTGGACGTCGGCGACGTCGCCCCGGAGGGCTTCCAGGCAGAAATTCCACGCCTCCGCCCGCCGGGCCCGGGCCAGGACCCAGCCGTGGACCAGCCCGCTGAGCGTGGAGCCGTGGCTGGTGCGCTGCAGGTAGTGGTCGACGGTACGCCGCCACATGTCCTCGTCGAGCCGCAGCCCCAGCCTGCGGAACAGGCCCTGCAGTTCGGCCGGTGCGAAGAGGTAGCCGAGCATCAGGACGTCGGCCTGTTTGGAGGCCCGGTAGCGGTTGACGGTGTCACCCTCCGCCTCCAGGATCCGGTCGAGGCGCCGGATGTCGCCGTACCGCCCGCGGTAGCCGTCCCAGTCGAGTTCGGCGAGGTCGCCGTAGCCCTCGAACTGGCTGATGACACCGTCGTGGAAGGGCACGTGAAGGGAGCGGGAGACGCCCTCCCACTGTTCGAGTTCGCCCCCGTCGAGCCCGGTGCGTTCGACGAGTTCGCGCCGGCGTGGCTCGGGCAGCGACTGCATCAGTTCGAGCGTGCGCGTAAGCACCCAGGCGGCCGTGACGTTCGTGTAGGCGTTGTCGTCGAGGCCGGGCTCCGACGCGCCGGGGTAGGCGTCGTGGTACTCGTCGGGGCCGACCACGCCCTTGATGCGGTGGCGTCCGAGCTTCTCGTCGTAGACGGCCGAGTCGGCCCAGAAGCGGGCGATCTGCAGCAGCATCTCGGCGCCTTTGGTGTTGCGGAACTCGGCGTCTCCGCTTGCCTCGCAGTACTGCCACACGTTGTACGCGATGGCAGAGCCCACGTGGTGCTGGAGCCGGGAGTGGTCGGGCAGCCAGCGTCCCGAGCGGGGATTGAGGTGCAGCTTCTGGGTCTCCTCGCGTCCGTCGCTTCCGCTCTGCCAGGGGTACAGCGCGCCCCGGCGGCCCATCGACCGCGCGGCGGTGCAGGCCTGTTCGAGGCGGCGGTGGCGGTAGCGGAGCAGGGCGCGGGAGACCTCGGGGAAGTGCAGGTTGAGGTAGGGCAGGACGAACAGTTCGTCCCAGAAGACATGTCCGCGGTAGGCCTCGCCGTGCAGTCCGCGGGCGGGTACGCCGACGTCGAGGTCGGCGGTGTGCGGCGAGAGTGTCTGCAGGACGTGGAAGAGGTGCAGCCGCAGGATGCGGCCCGCCTCCCCGTCCACCTCGAGGTCGGCGCGGCGCCAGAGCTGGTCCCAGGCCGTGAGGTGGGATTCGAGGAGGTCGTCGAAGCCGGGCGCCCGGGTCACCCGGTCCACGGCGGCGAAGAGCGGGTCACTGATCGCCGGGTCGCGCGAGGTGTGCAGGGCGACCGTCTTGTCGACGACGGCGGTGCGGCCGGAGGCCAGGTCCAGGCTCAACCGCTGGACGGCGCACGGCACTTCGTGGCTGATCGTGACGGACGCGTCGGCGGTGAGGCGTGCCGCCATGCCGATGCGGAGGTCCGACGTGCGGGTACGGCAGCGCAGCCACACGGTGTCCGGGGCGGCGGTTCCGGTGTGCACGTGGGTGAGGTGGCGGCCGTCGAGGTCCCGGTAGCGGGGCACGCCGCTGTTGGTGACGCCGCCGTCGAGGGCCGCCTCGACGTCGAGCCGGCCCACGTGTCCTTCGACCGTGAACTCGGTGCGCAGCGCCGCCAGATGAGGGTCCCTCATGTGCACCAGCCGCTGCTGACGGACCGTCAGCGCCCGCTCCTCGCCGAGGCCGTACTTCGTCCGGCGCTCCAGCAGCCCCGAGGACAGGTACAGGGTCTCGCGGTGCTCTAGCACGGTCGCGGTGTCGGGCGTGAGCCACCGCCCGCCGGGGAGGCGGAAGCGCAACGGCAGCCAGTTCGGCAGGTTGACCATGTCCTCGTTCTCGACCTGGCGGCCCGCCACGTCGGAGGTGAGCCGGTTGTAGCAACCCGCTACATACGTGCCCGGGTAGTGCACTTCGTCCGCGGCGCACTCGGGCAGCGCTCCCCGGGTGGCGAAGTAGCCGTTGCCCAGCGCGCACAGCGCCTCCCTCAGGCGCTCGTCGGCCGGCTCGTAGCCCTCGTACTCCCAGGTCCGGCCCGTCACGTCGGCTCTCCTTGTACGACCAGTTCGGCGAGGTCGGACACGACGATGTCGGCGCCGTGGTGCAGCAGCCGCTGCGCGGTGTCCGGGCCGTCCGTGCGGTCCACGCCGATCACCAGGGCGAACCCGCCCCGGCGGCCCGCCTCGACGCCCGCCAGAGCGTCCTCCACGACGGCGGCGCGTGCTGCGGGGACGCCGAGCCGGCGGACCGCTTCGAGGAAGAGGTCCGGCCGTGGTTTGCCGGGCAACCCCAGCCGGGCCGCCTCGCCACCGTCCACGAGCACGTCGAAGAGATCGAGTACCCCGGCCCGGTCGAGCAGCTCGCCGGCGTGGCGGGACGCGGAGGCCGCGGCCCGGGGTATCCCGGCGCGGCGGAAGGCATGTACCAGCCGGACCGTTCCCGGGTACGCGTCGACGCCGTGCTCGCGCAGCCGCTCGGTGAACAGGCGCTCCTTGTCCGCGGCGACGGCACGCACGGTCTCTTCCGACGGGTCGAGGCCGCGTGCGCGGAGGAAGGCCGCGGCGCCGTCGAGTCGGGACTTGCCGTCCACATGGCGCAGGTAGTCGTCGCGCACGTCGAAGGGGCGGCGCAGCCCTGGATCCTGAGGCGGGTGCGCGCGCAGGAAGGCGTCGAAGGCCGTCTTCCAGGCGGCGGCGTGCACCCGGGCCGAGTCGGTGATGACGCCGTCGGTGTCGAAGACGGCGGCCCGCACATCCCGCAGCACCGGTGCGAGGCGCTCCGCGGGTGGTGCCGGTGTGCGGCTCCGCCGCGGGCCGTTGTGCCGCCGATCGTCCGCGACCTCGTTGTGGCTGGTCGCGCCCCGCGGCGGAGCCGCACATGGATTCGGCCCCGCGCCCCTTTGGGGCGCTGCCGAACCGGCGCGGACGTCGTCGAGGTCATTCACAGAGCGGTGCATGGTCACACCTGCTGCGGCACAACCGCAACCGGGCAGTCCGCGTGGTGCAGCAACGTGTGCGCCACCCGGCCCAGTTGGAGGCCGCCGTGGCCGGTACGGCGCTGCGCCCCGACGATCACGAGGTCTGCGGCGGCCGAGCGGCGCAGCAGCACCTTGCGGGCCGACCCTTCGACCGTGACGCGGCGCACCAGAACCCCCGGGTGGTCAGCGATCGCGTCTGCGAGCAGGGCGTCGAGCGTCGCGGACGCCTGTTCCTCGTGGCGGTGCGCGGGGTCCTCCGCCGGCCGCGGGTGGTCGGCACTCTCGTGTGCGGGACAGCGCCAGGTGCGCACGACGTCGAGGGTGCATCCACGCGCCTCGGCCTCGCGGAAGGCGAACCGCACGGCCTCACCTCCGGTCGCCGGCTCCCCCGCGCCGAGCAGGATCCGCTCATGGGTCCCCTGCAGAGCGACCTTGTCGCCGCGGACGACGATCACCGGACCATGGGCGCGGGCGGCCACGGCCAGGCCGACCGAGCCGAGCAGCAGGCCCGCCAGCTCGCCGCGCCCGCGCGAGCCGGTCACCAGTACGGAGGCGTTGTTGCCCTCACGCAGAAGCGCTGCGACCGCTTCCTCGGGGAGCACCTCGGTGGTGACCTTCACGTCGGGGTTGCGCCGCCCGGCACGCTCCGCGGCGGAGGCGACGACATGTTCCGCCATCACCTGCTCGGACGGACGTTCAAGGCTGTTGGACGGCACTGCGCCCTCGTAGCGTTCCCACAGCGAGGCGTACACCAGGCGCAACGGCAGTCCGTGCCGGGCCGCTTCGTCCACGGCCCAGTCGACCGCTGCGAGGCTCCCGTCGGATCCGTCGACGCCCACGACCAGGGGCAGCTCCATCTTCCCCACCGCCTTTCGTCGGTCTGTGCGAGAGCTCAGCACGGAGCTCAACTCCCACCGTGGCACCGGCGGCCCCGCCTCAGCAGGGGCGCTTCGGCCCCCGCTCGGGGCCGCTCGGCCCAGGCCCGTGCCCTCTCCTGCTGATCGGTGCGGCCGTATCCTGCTGATCGGTGCGGCCGTACTGGGCGCGTGCCTGATCTTCGGGTACAGCTCGTTCGTGGTGGGCTTCGTCCTCCTGGCGGCCGGCGTCCTGGGCCTGATCGTCTTCATGAACACACCAGGGCGGTCAGTCGGCCAGGCGAAGGCGAGACGATCATCGAAAAGCACTTCATGGGCAATGCCGATCACCACCGGAACTACCGCACGTGAACCATGAACGGAACTGCTCCGGCCGGGGCGTCTGCTCCGGCTTGCGTCATGCCGCAGGCAGGGGGACGACCTCGCGCTGCGGCCCGCCGAGCACCACCTTGAGCGCGCCGGTCTCGGCGGCGCGGGCGAAGACCTCGTACGCCTCCTCCATGCGGTCGAGCGGGAAGCCGTGCGTGACCAGTTGCGAGGTCGGCAGCCGTCCGGCCGCCGCCATCCGCAGCAGCGTGGGGGTGGAGCGTGTGTCGACCAGGCCGGTGGTGATCGTCACGTTCTTGATCCACAGGTCTTCCAGATGGAGGGTGGCCGGCTTGCCGTGCACACCGACGTTGGCCACGTGCCCGCCCGGGCGCACCATGCGCGTGCACAGCTCGAAGCTCTCCGGCACGCCGACCGCCTCGATGACCACATCCGCACCGAGCCCGTCGGTGAGGTCGGCGATCAGCTGCTCCGGCGCCTCGCTCGCGTCGGCCACCGCTTCGGCACCGAGCTTCCTCGCAGCCTCGAGGCGGGATGCGGCGAGGTCCACGGCGAGGATGCGCTCCGGGGCGAACAGCCGGGCCGTTGCGATCGCGGCCAGGCCGATGGGCCCCGCCCCGACCACGGCGACGGTGTCTCCGGGACGTACCTGGCCGTTGAGTACGCCGACCTCGTAGGCCGTCGGGAAGATGTCGGCCAGCAGCACGGCGTCCTCGTTGTCCACCGCGCTTGGCAGCGGGTGTACGGAGAGGTCTGCGTAGGGGACCCGGACGTACTCGGCCTGGGTGCCGTTGATCAGGTGGCCGAGGATCCAGCCTCCGCCGCCCCGGCACTGGCCGTACGCGGCCTCTCGGCAGTAGCGGCAGCGTCCGCAGGCGCTGATGCAGGAGACCAGGACCCGGTCCCCGGGCCGTACCGTCCGCACGTCGCTGCCGACCTCGACGATCTCACCGACCGCCTCGTGCCCCAGCACGGTACCGGGGCGCACCTCGGGCACATCCCCCTTGAGGATGTGCAGATCCGTGCCGCAGATGGTGACGGCGGCGACCCGCACGATCGCGTCGGTGGCCTCCTCGACGCCGGGGTCCGCGACCTCTTCCCAGGCCGCCTGCCCGGGGCCGTGGAAAACGTAGCCTTTCATCTCCGACCTCACCCTCTTGCTGGGCCGCTCGGAGCCCGTGATCCGGGGCCGAGTGACCTTGGCGTGTCCGGTGTCCTCGTGTTGTGCTGGAGGTGACGGGAAGCACCCGGCAAAGGCGCGGAGAAACGGCCGGCGGCCGCGCACCGCGCAATCAGGATCCGCGAGATGCGGATGGGCCTTCCCGTCCTTCATGGCCGGGCCCGTCCTCGCTGCCGGGCGTGCCGGCCAAGTCCCGTGCTACCGCGGCCCGATGGCGGGAGATCTCCGCCTCGACGCAGCTGACGAGGTGCCCGACCGTCGCGGCGACGGGTTCGGAAAGCCCCCGGCCGAGCGAGGTGTCCGCGCCGTCCACGGCGTACGCCACCAGGTGACCGGGCAGTCGCCCGAGCGCCCTGCCCACGTTGACGGCTTCGCCCAGGCCGTGTGGGTGCATCGTTCCGGCCCGCCACAGCGCCGCCGTGTCCAGTTCCAGGCGGTAGATGCGGCCGGGGTGGCCCGGGCGGGCGTGGGCGGGCTCCAGCACGACGGCCAGTTCCGTGTTCTCCCACAGCCGGATCAGCCGCGCCGGGTCGGGGTCGCATGAGGTGAGCAGGGTGCCCGGGGGCAGTGGCCTTTCGGTGGCCCGCTCCCGCAGCCGGGAGAGCACCGCTCGCGGCACGCCGTCGTCGTGCCGGTCCGGATCGCCTATGGCGATGATCGCGATACGAGTGGAGACACTCATGGTTCTTCTCCCTGCACTGCGTGTGTCTCCACCCTTGCCGGAGCCGGGTGTTCCGGTCGCTGGGCCGAAGGACCCCGGTGACGGTCCGCCCGGCCCTGCCGTCCGGCCCGGGCAGAGGGGTGCGCGGCCGGCGTACCGGCCGCGCACCGCGGGTGTGGCCGAGCGCCCCCCGCACTCAGCCTTGCCGCACCGGGATGGTCCTCGTGCCCGTCTTGGGCTCGGGCACCGGGATCGTGACGGTCAGGACGCCGTCCTTGTACTCGGCACCGGCCTCGTCGCCCTTGGCCCCGGCCGGCAGCCGGACGGAGCGGGCGAAGGTGCCGTAGCGGAACTCCGTGCGGTACTTGTGTGTCGTCTCCTCACTGCGCTCGGCCCGCAGGGTCAGAACGCCTTCCGCGACGGTGACTTCGACATCCTTGGCGGGGTCGATGCCCGGGAGCTCCGCCCGCAGCACGTACTTCTCGTCCGCCAGGTGTTCTTCGACGCGGATGCCGTACGTTCCGGGGACCGTGTGCGCCCCTGGGAAACCGGTCTCGACCCAGCCGAACAGGTCGGGCAGGGTCGGCCAGCCCGGCAGCCGTTCGATCATGCCAGTCATGTCCCCTCCTCCTCTTCTTCTTCACTTCCAGCGTCCCGCGCCGGGCCGGGACACGCGTGGGCCGACCGGATCCGTACGGGGTCCGGTCGGCCCTGGCGCCCCAACGTCCCCCCGGCACCTGCCGGTTGGGGCGCCGTCTCATGACGCGCCGCCGACTCCCGAGGGCGGCGCGGTCCTCTCGCTGTCCGGCAGGTCCGGGTCGAGGTCCGGTCGCCGGCGCGGCCCCATCAGCGCGCAGTCCACGTCCACGACGCCCTCGACCGCCCGCACCAGCCGTGCGGCGATCGGCACGAGGGCGGTATCGGCGATCCTTCCGGTGAGCCGCACGACTCCTTCGCGCACCTCGACCCGGATCGATTCGGCCTCGGCGGGGAACAGGTGGCCGACGACGTCGCGCCGGACCTCCCCGGCGATGTCCTGGTCGCTGCGCAGAAAGACCTTCAGCAGGTCGGCCCTGCTGACGATGCCCCGCAGCACGTCTTCGGCGTCGACCACCGGCAGCCGTTTCACCTTGTGGAGCGCCATGATCCGGGCAGCCTGTGCGAGCGAGGCGTGTGCCTGGACGGTGACGGCCGGTGCGCTCATCAGTTCCTCGGCCGTCACGGCTCCGGCCTTGACCAGGTCGGCCAGCCGCCGCAGTTGGGTGTACCGGTCCGGGTCGCCGTCGCGGAACTCCTCCTTGGGCAGCAGATCGGCCTCGGAGACCACACCGACCACCCGGCCCTCGCCCTCCACCACGGGCATGGCGCTGACCTTCCACCTCTGCATGGTCTTCACGATCTCCTTGAACGTCGCTCCGCGGCCGAGGGCGACGACGGTGCTGGTCATCACATCGCTGACGATGTGCGGAGTGCCGTGCATGGCGTCCTCCCTTGTGCTCGCTCCGCGCGACGTGCTCGTGTCGCGCGACACCTTCAGCGTCGGGCACCCGCCCGCCCCCGCCATGGGCCGAGTGGCCCAGTACCGGGTTCCGGTGGGCTCTCTTTGCGCTGCGGGCCCACCCCGCCCGAGCAGCACGTCCGAGGGCCGTTCGGCCCGTTCCGCGGGCCACGCAGCCCCTGCCCGGGCGGGCGGCTTCCCGGAGACGCTGGTGGTGCAGAGGGCAGCCCGGAGCGGGCGGCCGACGAGTCATGGAGGTGGTGGCCGTGCTTCGCCCCGTCGTCGTAGGCCTGGACGGTTCACGTGAGAGTCTTGCCGCCGCCGAGTGGGCAGCCGGGGAGGCATTGCGGCGCGGCCTGCCGCTGCGCCTGGTGCACGCGTGGGAGGGACTGGAGTCCGACACGTCGCAGTTGCCCGAGCTGGCGGCGCCGCGTCATTGGGCGCGGCGGATCCTGCGCGGAGCCATGGACCAGCTCAGTGAGCGTCACCCGCAGGTGTATCTCAGTGCCGAGCAGATCGCCCGTCCCGCGGCGGACGCGCTCGTGGAGGCGGGTGCCGAGGCCGAGCTGCTGGTCCTGGGCAGCCGGGCCTTCAGCGGTTTCGGCGGCTTCATGGCCGGTTCGGTGGCGCTCGCGACGGTGGCCCGCGTGGCGCGGCCCGTGGTGCTCGTGCGGGCCGACCGGACGGCAGAGGACGAGCACCTGCCGGACGCGGAGGGCCGGCCGTCGCTGCGCACGCCGTATCGCGACGTCGTGGCCGGTGTGGACATCGCGCACCCGTGCGAGGAACTGCTCGCGTTCGCCTTCGAGAGCGCGGCCCTGCGTTCCGCACAGCTGCAGGTGCTGCACACCTGGCACGTGCCGTACGCCCCGCCCACCGCGGCGGCCACGATGAGTACCGCTGCTCAGGAGGCCGCCGAGACGGCACTGGAGGGGGCGCTCCAGCCGTGGCGGGAGAAGTACCCGACGGTGAAGGTCCGGACGCGGGTGGAGAACGGCCACCCGGTCCAGCTGCTGCTGCACGCCACACAGGACGCGGGGCTGCTGGTCGTCGGCCGCAGGAACCGTCCGGCCAGGCTGGGCTCGCACACCGGGCCGGTCGCGCACGCGGTGATGCACCACGTGCGCTGCCCGGTCGTGATCGTCCCGCACGACTGACTCGCCAGAAGACACGAAGACCCGTGGGGAAGGAAAGGTGCCGTGTTCCAGGTTCGCATCCACGGCCGTGGCGGCCAGGGAGCCGTCACGGCCGCCGAGTTGTTGTCGGTGGCGGCGTTCATGGAGGACCGCCACGCGCAGGCGTTCCCGAGCTTCGGATCGGAGCGCACGGGGGCGCCGGTGGTCGCGTTCTGCCGGATCGACGACCGGCCGATCCGGGTGCGCGAGCCCGTCGTGCGGCCCGATGCCCTGGTCGTCCAGGACCCCACGCTGCTGCACCAGGTGAACGTCTTCGAAGGGCTGCGGACCGGCGGCGCCGTACTGATCAACTCGCCGCGGTCCGTTGACGAGTTGGGCCTCGGAGAGCTTGCCGAGCATGCCCTCACCGTCCTGGCCACCGCACTCGCCGTGCGCCACTTCGGCCGGCCGGTGCCGAACGCGGTCCTGCTCGGCGGGCTCGCCGCGATCACCGGCTGCGTCAGCATCGAGTCGCTCACCGCCGCCGTCCGCGAACGTTTCCCGGGGGAGCTGGGGCAGGCCAACGCGGCCGCGGCCCGGGAAGCGTACGACCACGTCCAGAAGGCCCAGCGGGAGGAGCGGGCGCATGCTCAAGCAGACTGAGGGGTCGCGTGCGGTCGCCGAAACCGTCGCCTGCTGCCGGCCCGAGGTGATCGCCGCGTATCCGATCTCACCGCAGACGCACATCGTCGAGGAGCTGAGCCGCCTGGTGAAGTCCGGGGCGCTGAAGCCGTGCGAATACGTCAACGTCGAGTCGGAGTTCGCCGCGATGTCGATGTGCATCGGGGCCTCGGCCGCGGGCGCCCGTACGTATACGGCGACCGCGAGCCAGGGCCTGCTGTACATGGTGGAGGCGCTCTACAACGCCTCCGGGCTGGGTCTTCCGATCGTGATGACGGTCGCCAACCGGGCGATCGGCGCACCCATCAACATCTGGAACGACCACAGCGACACCATGTCGCAGCGCGACTCCGGCTGGATCCAGCTGTACGCGCGCGACAACCAGGAGGCCGCGGACCTGCATCCGCAGGCGTTCCGGCTTGCCGAGGAGCTGTCGCTGCCGGTGATGGTGTGCGTGGACGGCTTCGTGCTCACCCACGCCTGGGAACGGATCGAGGTGCCGGAGCAGGCGCAGGTCGACGCGTTCCTGCCGCCGTACGAGCCACGCCAGGTCCTGGACCCGGACGAGCCGGTGTCGATCGGTGCGATGGTCGGCCCGGACGCCTTCACCGAGGTGCGCTATCTGGCGCACGCCAAGCAGATGCAGGCGCTGGAGGCGATCCCCCGGGTGGCCGACGAGTTCCGGCAGGTCTTCGGGAGGGCCGGCGGCGGCCTGGTCCACCCGTACGCCTGCGAGGACGCCGACACGATCGTCGTGGCCCTGGGTTCGGTGTTCGGAACGGTGTGCGACGTCGTCGACGAGATGCGAGAGCGCGGGGTGCGGATCGGGGCGCTGGCCATCACGTCGTTCCGGCCGTTCCCGCTCGACGCGGTGCGGACCCTGCTCGGCAGGGCACGCCAAGTGGTCGTGCTGGAGCGGGCGTTGGCGGTCGGTGTCGGGGGGATCGTGTCCGCGAACGTGCGCACCGCGCTGTCCGGGATCCAGTTGGACGGACACACCGTGGTCGCCGGGCTCGGCGGGCGCGCGATCACCAAGGAGTCCCTGCACCGGCTGTTCGAGGACGCGATCGCCGGGCGGCTGGGGCAGTTGACCTTCCTCGACCTCGACACCGAGCTGGTGGAGCGGGAGTTGGCGCGGATGGCGCGGACCAGGCGGTCCGGTCCGTCCGCGGAGAACATCCTGCGAGATGTGGGGAGCAACCGATGAGTGCCGCGCAGCAGGTCAAGTTCTACCAGGTGGGCAGCTTCGCGGCCGGGAACCGGCTGCTGGGGCCCGAACTTCAGTCCGACCAGGCCGATGCGGGGCGCGCCAACGCGCTGACCTGCGGTCACCGCGCCTGCCAGGGCTGCGGCGAGGCGCTCGGCGCCCGCTACATCCTGGACTCGGCCCAGCGGGCGGCCGGCGGCAAGGTGATCGCGGTGAACGCGACGGGCTGCCTGGAGGTGTTCTCGACGCCGTACCCGGAGACGTCGTGGCAACTGCCCTGGCTGCACTCGCTGTTCGGCAACGCGCCCGCGGTCGCCGCGGGCGTCGCCGCCGCACTGCGCGCCAAGGGCCGCACCGACATCCGCGTGGTCGGGCAGGGCGGCGACGGCGGCACGGTCGACATCGGCCTCGGCTGCCTGTCCGGCATGTTCGAGCGGGGCGACGACGTCCTGTATGTCTGTTACGACAACGAGGCGTACATGAACACCGGCGTGCAGCGCTCCGGAGCCACTCCACCCACCGCGCGCACCGCCACCACCCAGGCGGTGGGCGAGGAACCCGGTGCCCCCTTCGGGCAGGGCAAGAACCTGCCACTGATCGCGATGGCGCACGAGATCCCGTACGTCGCCACGGCCACCGTCGCGGGTCTGCGCGACCTGGAGGCCAAGGTGCACCGGGCGATGGGCATGCGCGGCGCCCGCTATCTGCATGTGCTGGTGCCCTGCCCGCTGGGCTGGGGCACGGCGTCCCACGACACGGTGCGCATCGCGCGGCTGGCCGAACAGACCGGGCTGTTCCCGGTCTTCGAGGCCCTGGACGGCGAGGTCACCGACGTCACACCGATCCGGCGGGGCCTGCCGGTCGAGGAGTACCTGCGCCCGCAGAAGCGGTACGCGCACCTCTTCCGGCCGGAGCTGCGCACGGACGTCATCGCCCGTCTGCAGCGGACCGCCGACCGCAACATCGCCCGCTTCGGGCTGCTGGCCCACGAGGAGGCGTCGTCGTGAAGGACGAACCGTTCGCGATCACTCTCAATGTCGGCTCCAGCCTGGCGAACCACACCGGTGCCTGGCGCACCGAACGTCCCGTCTACGTCGACCGGATGCCGCCGTGCAACCAGGCGTGCCCGGCCGGGGAGAACATCCAGCAGTGGCTGTTCCACGCGGAGAGCGGCGACTACGAGTCCGCGTGGCGGCAGCTGATGCGGGACAATCCGCTGCCCGCCGTCATGGGACGGGTCTGCTATCACCCGTGCGAGACCGCGTGCAACCGGGTCCAGGTCGACAACGCGGTCGGCATCAACTCGATCGAGCGGTTCCTGGGCGACGAGGCGATCAAGCGGGGCTGGACCGTGCCCGTGCCGGAGACGACCTCGGGCAAGCGTGTCCTGGTCGTCGGCTCCGGGCCGGCCGGGCTGTCGGCCGCGTACCACCTGCGGCTGCTCGGCCACGAGGTGACGGTCCGCGAGGCACAGGAGCACCCCGGCGGAATGATGCGCTACGGCATCCCGCGCTACCGGCTGCCGCGCGAGGTACTGGACGCCGAGATCGACCGGATCACGGCGTTGGGCGTCGGGCTGGAGCTCGGAACGAAGGTCGACGACGTGCTCGCCGCGCAGCGGGCCGACGGCTTCGACGCCGTGTTCCTGGCGGTGGGTGCGGGCATCGGCAAGCGTGCCTACATCCCGGCCGGTGACAGCGCCCGCATCCTCGACGCGGTGACGCTGCTGGGCAGCATGGAGGGCGAGGACCGGCCGCTGCTGGGCCGCAGGGTCGCCGTCTACGGCGGCGGCAACACGGCCATGGACGCGGCCCGCACCGCCCGCAGGCTCGGCGCGACCGACGCCGTGGTGGTCTACCGGCGCACCCGGGACCGTATGCCCGCGCACGACATCGAGGTCGAGGAGGCCCTGGAGGAGGGTGTGCGGATGCAGTGGCTCTCCACCATCAAGCACGCCGACGAGGGGCGTCTGACCATCGAGCGGATGGAGCTCGACGAGGCCGGATTCCCGCAGCCCACCGGCGCGTTCGAGGAGTTGGAGGCGGACAGCGTGGTGCTGGCGCTCGGGCAGGAATCGGACCTGTCCCTGCTGCGGGAGGTACCGGAGCTGACCGTGGACCACGGCATGGTGCAGGTGGCCGACGGGCTGATGACCGGCCATGAGGGCATCTTCGCGGGCGGCGACATGGTGCCCGCCGAGCGCACGGTCACGGTGGCCGTCGGGCACGGCAAGAAGGCGGCCCGGCACATCGACGCCTACCTGCGCGGCACGGCGTACGACCCCGGCCCCAAGCACGGCCTTGCGGCGGCCGACCGGCTCAACACCTGGTACTACTCCGACGCCCCGGCCTCCGTACGGCCGACACTCGAACTCGCCCGCCGCGTCTCGACGTTCGACGAGGTGGTGCAGGGGCTCGACGAGTCCACCGCACTGTTCGAGGCCCGGCGCTGCATGTCCTGCGGCAACTGCTTCGAGTGCGACAACTGCTACGGCGTCTGCCCGGACAACGCGATCATCAAGCTGGGGCCGGGCAAGGGATTCACCATCGACCTCGACTACTGCAAGGGGTGCGGGCTGTGCGCGGCAGAGTGCCCGTGCGGGGCGATCGACATGGTGCCGGAGGAGTGACCGCCACGCGGCCCAGTGGACGGAGCCGCCCGTGGAGATCCAGGGGGTCGCCGCGGGCCTCGGCTTCCGGCACCCGGTCTTGGAGGCCCGCGGGGCACGACGCCATCGAGATCCGCGTGACACTCAGCTGTGCGGAGTTCGTGGCGAAGCAGGGCGTCACCTTCCGGGCACACCCCGACGCCGTGCGCCTCTGGCGGCCGCCGAGAGCGCCTCGGCGGTTGCCGGATCGGCCGGCAGGAAGGCCTCCAGTCTCAGCTCGGCGAGCGTGACGTCCACGGCGGTGGCGAAGGTCGTGACGGTCGTCATCAGGTGCAGCTCACCGTACGAGGAGGCCAGGCGCAGCGGGACCGCGAAGCCCAGCTGTGCGTCCGAGGGTTGCAGGTCGGGGACATGCCCGACGAGTTCGGCGCGCAGTTCGGGCAGGTGGCCGAGAGGGGCCAGGATGTGTCGTGCCCATTCGGCGAGGTTGCGGATGCGTGGCGCCAGACCGGCGGGGTGCAGTGCGAGCCGGTAGACGTTCCTGCCCGGACCGACCAGGTCGGGCGACGCGCCTTCGGTGATCAGGTCGAAGGCGGCGTTGGCGGCGACCAGGTCGCCGCCCCGGTCCACGACCACCGCCGGATAGGGCAGGTGCCCGCGGAGGATGTGGTCGATCGCCGTGCGGACGGGGGCCAGTGCCGGGGCGTCGAGGGAGCTCTCGGGGTAGACGGGCGCGTAGCCTGCGGCCAGCAGCAACTCGTTGCGCTCGCGCAGCGGCAGTCCGAGTGACTCGGCCAGCCGCACGACCATGGCGCGGCCCGGGGCGGACCGGCCGGATTCCATGAAGCTGAGGTGCCGTTGGGTGGTACCCGTCCGCAGGGCCAGTTCGAGCTGGCTGATACGGCGGCGGGTACGGCGTTCGCGCAGCGCGCTGGGGAAGTCCACGGGCCTGTTGTAACGGCCGGGGGGCTTCGCTGCCATTCCCTGCGGGGAATTGTCGCTCTTCGGCCCCGTGGCCAGGATCGCCGGCATGGACATCGGCATCCTTCTTCCGACCGGCAGCGCCCAGTGGGACGCGTCCGACGACCCGCGCGAACTGATCGACTTCGCACGACGCGCGGAACGTTCGGGGTTCTCCTCGCTCTTCGTCAACGACTCCCTGATCAGCCCGCGAATCGAGGCCCTGGCGATGCTGGCTGCGCTCGGCCCGGTGACCGACACCGTGACCCTGGGCACCGCCGCACTACTGCCGTTCCTGCGCCGCCCCATCCAGGCCGCGCAGTCCCTTGCCTCCCTCGACCTGCTCTCCGGCGGCCGGCTCGTCGTGACCGTGGGCGCCGGGTTCCCCGGCCGGTTCGGGCGGCCCTTCATGTGCCCGGGCATCCGGCCCGCGACCGGGTGGACGGCGTAACTGACGTCGACGCCGTGGTCGGTGAGCATCTTGGCGAGGTCGCCGAGCTCGTGCTGGGCCTGGGCCGCGGCCAGGCCGTATCCGGGGACGAAGACGACCTTGCTCGCGTAGGCCAGTTGGATCGCCACATCGTCCGCGGAGACCGACCGCACCTGGGCTGGAGCTGCGCCGACAGCAACCGGGGCGCTGTCGCCGGTGCCGAAGCCGCCGACCACGATGCCCGCGATCGACCGGTTCATGGCGTCGGCCATCAGCTTGGTGAGGGTGCCGCCCGAGGAGCTGACCAGCATGCCCGCGATGATCAGCGCGGTCTCGTTCAGGACGAAGCCCGCCATCGCTACCGCCGCTCCCGTGAACGCGTTCAGCAGGGCGATCACGACCGGCATGTCCGCGCCGCCGATCGGCAGCACCATCGTCACGCCGAACAGCAGGGCGACAACCACCAGCCCGTACAGGGCGGAACGGGAGCCCGGTGACAGCACCAGCCAGATCGTGCCGACGACGAAGGAGGCCGGCAGCACCACGTTCAGCAGCCGCGCTCCCGGGAACACCACCGGCGCCCCGGAGACGACGCCCTGGAGCTTGCCTGCCGCGATCAGTGATCCGGAGAAGGTGACCGCGCCTATGACGATGTCCAGGGCGCCCGGCAGGGCGACCCGTGCCCCGAGCGCGGCCGGGTGTTCGGCCTGGAGGAGGTCGTTGACCGCGATGAGTGCGGCCGCCCCGCCGCCGACCGCGTTGAAGAGGCTGACCAGTTGGGGCATGGCCGTCATCTTGACCTCGCGTGCGGCGTACAGGCCGAGCGCGGCGCCGACGAGTCCGCCCGAGGCCAGCACCAGCCAGCCGGTCGTGCTGATCGTGCCTTCGTGGGCCACCAGCCACACCGCGGCGGCGATCGCGACGGCCATGGCCCCGGCGGACAGGGTGTTGCCGCGGCGGGCCGTGCGCGGGTGGTTCATCAGGTGCAGGCCGAGGACGAAGCAGGCGGCGGTGGCGAGGAAGACGTAGTGGACGGCGTTGGAGACGGTGTCCATGGCACTCACACCTCCGCCTTGTCACGAGTGTCGGAGGTGGTGGGCTTGGCCTTGAACATCTCCAGCATCCTGTCGGTGACGACGTATCCGCCGACGACGTTCATGGCGCCGAACACCATGGCCGCGAAGGCGAGGACGTAGCCGAGCCAGGTGTGCGACTCGGCCGCCATCAGCATGGCTCCGATGACGACGATGCCGTGCACGGAGTTCGATCCGGACATCAGGGGTGTGTGCAGGGTCGCGGGGACCTTGCTGATGACCTCGACTCCGACGAGGACGCTCAGCACGAAGACGGTGATCGCGGTGAGGAGATCGAGGTTGTTCATGAGAGGGCTCCTCCCGTGAGCGCGGCCGTGATCTCGTCGGCCGGGTCGAAGAGCAGTTCGCCGTCGTGCAGGATGTGGCGCAGGAGAGCGACCATGTTGCGGGCGTAGGCCGTGGACGCGGCGGTCGCCATCGCGGACGGCAGGCGTCCGGCACCGATGACGGTGACGCCGCCCGCCAGGACCTGCGTCTTGTCGGGTTCGGATCCCTCGACGTTCCCGCCGAGTTCGCTCGCGGCGAGGTCGACGACCACCGAGCCGGGCTTCATGGCATCGACGGCGGCGGCGGTGACCAGCAGCGGCGGCTTGCGGCCCGGCACCTGGGCGGTGGTGATCACGATGTCGGTACGGGCGATGTGCGCGTCCAGCGCCGCCCGCTGGGCCTGCTGCTCCGCCTCGGTCAACTCCCGTGCGTAGCCGCCCTGTCCGGCGCCCGATCCGGTGCCTGGCGGGTGCTGAATGTCGAGGAATCGGGCGCCGAGCGACTCCACCTCCTCTCGTGCTGCGGGGCGTACGTCGTACGCCGTGACGATGGCGCCGAGGCGACGGGCGGTGGCGATCGCCTGCAGTCCGGCCACTCCGGCGCCGAGGACCAGCACCTGCGCGGGGCGCATGGTGCCCGCCGCGGTGGTCAGCATCGGCAGGAAGCGGTCGTAGGAGTCGGCCGCGAGCACGGCCCCCTTGTAGCCGGCGACGTTGGCCTGGGAGGTCAGCGCGTCCATGGACTGGGCGCGGCTGAGGGTGCGAGGCAGCAGGTCGAGGCTCACCGTCCGCACTCCGCGCTCGGCCAGTTCCCCGGCCAGCGCGGGGTGGCGCAGCGGTTCGAGCAGGCCGATCAAGGTCTGCCCGGCACGCAGCGACGCGGCGGTCTCCGGGTCCGTCGGGCCGACACAAAGGACGGCGTCCGCATGTGCGTACAGCTCTTCCGGGGGCACGACGCTCGCGCCGGCGGCGGTGTAGTCGGCGTCGGTGAACCAGGCACCGGAGCCTGCCCCGGTTTCGATCAGGACATCAAGTCCGGCCCGGATCAGGAGGGTTACTGCCTCGGGGACGAGGGCGACACGGCGTTCGCCGGGCGCCCGCTCCCGTACGGCACCTACGGTGACGGTGGGCATGATCTGCTGCCTCTCCCTGTGGTCCGCTGGGTCGCGGACCTCAGAATTCGAAGACGAGCCGGGCTTCGGCCCGTCCGCCGAGGACCTCGTCGAAGGAGTCGTTGACCTGGTCCAGGCGGCGCGTTTCGGCGATGACCTGGGTGCGTCCGGCCGCGTGCAGCGCGAACACCTCGGAGAGGTCCTGGCGGGTGCCGACGATGGAACCGATGACGGAGATGCCGCCGAGGACGGTCTCGAAGATCGGCACCTTGATCGCGGCGTCGTCCGCGGGCAGGGCGACCATGACCAGGCGTCCGCCGCGGTTGAGGGACCTGTAGGCCTGCTCGAACGCCTTCGGGGCGGCGGCGAGCACGACCGCGACGTCCGCGCCGCCGGCCTTCTTGATCTCCTCGACCGGGTCGTGCGTACGGGCGTTGACGATCTGGTCGGCGCCGAGCCGGTGGGCCAGGCCCAGCTTGTCGGGTTCGATGTCGACGGCGGTGACCAGCCCGCCGACGAGGCGCGCGTACTGGAGCGCCAGGTGGCCGAGGCCGCCGATGCCGAAGACCGCCACCCGTTCGGCCGGGACCACCTTCGCGACCTTGATCGCCTTGTACGTGGTGACGCCCGCGCAGGTCAGGGGTGCCGCGTCGAAGGAGCGGACACCCTCGGGCACCTCGACGACCGCGCCCGCGTTCGCGAGTGCGTACTCGGCGTAGCAACCATCCACGGAGTAGCCGGAGTTGATCTGGCTCTCGCACAGCGTCTCCCAGCCCGACACGCAGTAGCGGCAGGTGCCGCAGGACGAGCCGAGCCACGGTATGGCGACCCGCTTTCCGAGCAGGTCGGACGGGACGCCGGCGCCGACGGCCTGTACGGGGCCGATGCCCTCGTGGCCGGGTACGAACGGCGGTTGCGGCTTGACCGGCCAGTCGCCGTGGGCGGCGTGGATGTCGGTGTGGCAGAGGCCGGAGGCCTCCATCTTGACGAGCACCTGGCCGGGGCCGGGCTCGGGGACGGGCAGGTCCTGGATCTCCAGGGGCTTCCCGAAGTCGGTGACGACTGCTGCCTTCATCGATCTGCTCCTCAACTGGTCTTGTTCCGGGGTGGCTCGACCCGGGTCACGAAGTGCAGCCCGTCCCCGGCTGCGAGGGAGAATCCGCCCGGCGTGCCCTCTTCTACGTCCAGGAGGTAGAAAGGGCGGCCAAGTGCTTCGTACTGTTCGGCGTCCATGTGGAACGTGCAGCCGTCCACGACGCCGACGAGCATGTCGCCGTCTCCCAGGACGAATTCGCCGCCGGGGAAGCACATCGGGTCGCTTCCGTCGCAGCAGCCGCCCGACTGGACGAACATCACCGGCCCGCCCTGGGCGGCGCACAGGGCCGCGATGGCCCTGCGCGCCGCCCGCGTGGCGGTGACGCGCCCGGCAGTGCCGTACTCGACCTTCTCGGACATGTCGCCGCACTCCTCCTAGAACAGCCCGAGCGGCTTGGTGCCGTAGCTGACCAGGAGGTTCTTGGTCTGGCTGTAGTGCTCGAGCATCATCTTGTGTGTCTCGCGGCCGATGCCGGAGACCTTGTAGCCGCCGAACGCCGCGCCCGCCGGGTACTGGTGGTAGCAGTTCGTCCAGACGCGGCCCGCCTTGATGGCGCGGCCCATGCGGTAGGCGAGGGCGCCGTCGCGGCTCCACACGCCGGCGCCGAGGCCGTAGAGCGTGTCGTTGGCGATCTCCAGTGCCTCGGCCTCGTCCTTGAAGGTGGTGACTGCGAGGACGGGTCCGAAGATCTCCTCCTGGAAGACCCGCATCTTGTTGTGGCCCTTGAGGACCGTCGGCTCGTAGAAGTAGCCGTCCGCGAACTCGCCGCCCACGGCGGGCCGGTGGCCGCCGGCCAGCAGTTCGGCACCCTCCTTCAGGCCGATCTCGACGTACGAGGCGATCTTCTCGATCTGCTGCTTCGACACCTGCGGGCCGATCATGGTCGCGGTGTCGAGGGGGTCTCCCTGCTTGATGGCGCGGATGCGGTCCAGGCAGCGGCCCATGAACTCCTCGTAGATGTCCTCCTGGATGAGTGCGCGGGAGGGGCAGGTGCAGACCTCGCCCTTGTTGAACGCGTACAGGACGAGTCCCTCGACGGCCTTGTTCAGGAAGTCGTCGTCCTTCGCGGCCACGTCGTTGAAGAAGATGTTCGGCGACTTGCCGCCCAGCTCCAGAGTGACCGGGATGATGTTCTGGGACGCGTACTGCATGATCAGCCGGCCCGTGGTGGTCTCGCCGGTGAAGGCGACCTTGGCGATGCGCTTGTTGGTGGCGAGCGCCTTGCCGATCTCGGCACCGGGCCCGTTCACGACGTTGACGGCGCCGGGCGGCAGGATGTCGCCGACGGCCTCCATCAGCTTCAGGATCGACCACGGGGTCGGCGAGGCGGGCTTGAGCACCGAGCTGTTGCCCGCGGCGAGCGCGGGTGCCAGCTTCCACGCGGCCATCAGCAGCGGGAAGTTGAAGGGGATGATCTGGCCGACCACGCCCAGCGGCTCATGGAAGTGGTAGGCGATCAGGTCCTTTTCGATCTCGGTGATCTCGCTCTCCTCCGCCCGGATCGCGGACGCGAAGTAGCGGAAGTGGTCGGCGGCAAGGGGGATGTCGGCGGCCAGGGTCTCGCGGACCGGCTTGCCGTTGTCCCAGCTCTCCGCGACGGCGAGTTCCTCGCGGTGGGCGTCGATGGCGTCGGCCACCTTGTTCAGGACGGCCGCGCGCTGAGCCGTGGAGGCCTCCCCCCAGGCGTCCTTGGCGGCGTGGGCGGCGTCCAGGGCGAGTTCGATGTCCTCGGCGCCCGACTTGGGGACCTCGCAGACCGGCTTCGCGGTCGCGGGGCACAGGTTGACGGAGTACTGGCCGGTGCTGGGCGCCTGCCACTTGCCGCCGATGAAGTTCTCGTACCGGGGCGCGACGTCCACGGGACTGCCGGGCCTGCCGGGAGGCTCGTACTTCATGATCGTCCCCTTTCCGGACACGACGATCGGGTCATGCTCGAACGCTAGGAGCGGGAACGCTGCAACCACGCTGCATGCGGCGCGACCTGCGGCGGGACAGCCGGGCGGGAGTCCAGCGCGCGGGCGCGGGCCGCGGCGGCCGCCCGCTGCGCCGAGCCGCCCGGCAGCAGGTGGGCGAGGGTCAGCCACGCGGAGGCGTCGGCGGCTCCCCACTCGGCGCCCACCCAGCGGCGCAGCAGCACCGTGTCTCCTGCGGCCAGCACGGCGCCGCGCAACTGCTGTTCCAGGGAACGTCGTTGCTCCACCACGACGGGCGCGTCGGAACGCGGCAGGAGCGGACCGGGGTAGCGGGCCAGGGCCTCGGCCACCCGCCCCGCCGCGAGCAGGTCGGCGACGTCGCCGAAGTCGGTGTGAGCGGTGCGCAGGAGCTCGTACGGGCGCGAGCCGAGCAGGTCGGGGCCGAGGACCGCGCGCAGCCGGGTCATCTCGGCGCGCAGCGTGGAGGCGGGTACCTCGCGCTCGGACAGGTCGACGGCGAGCCGTTCGCCGCTGACGCCGTGACCGGCCAGGGCGAGCGCGACGACGATCTCGCTGTGCCGCCGGCTCAGCCGGAGCACGCGTCCCTCGGTCTCGAGTACGGCGCTGTCCCGGCCGAGAGCTCTCAGGCGTGCCCCGGGCGCCCATGTGTCGGTGCCGAGCAGCGCCGACGGCCGGTGCGCGAGCTCCGCCTGTGCCGCCAGCGCGGCCGCACGCACCGCGGCGAACGCGGGCGGGGTGGCGATACTGGCGCCGCCGGTGAGGTCGACGACGCCGAGAACACGGCCGGTGGCGGGGTCTCGCACGGGCGCTGCGGCACACGACCAGGCGTGCGCGGCGGAGCTGTAGTGCTCGCCGGTGACGATCTGGACGGGCCGCGCCAACTCCAGCGCGGTGCCCGGGGCGTTCGTCCCCGCCTGGTGCTCGGACCACATGGCGCCCTCGGCGAAATGCATGGCCTCGGCCCGCCCCACGGTCGCGAAGTCCCCCTCGACCCACAGCAGCGTGCCGTCCGCATCCCCGACCGCGAAGATGTGCCCGTCGTCTGCGGCCCCGTCCCCCAGCAGTTCCCGGAACAGAGGCAGTACTGCGGCCAGCGGGTGGGCGCGGCGGTAGGCGGCCAGTTCGTCGGATGTGGTGCGCAGGGACGGCAGCCGGCCGCCGTCGGCCCGTACGTCGGTGGCGGCGCAGCGCCGCCATGAGTCGGCCACCAGGCTGCGCACGCCCGGCGGTGCCTGGGGCGCGGTCACGAACCGCTCGTGCGCCACGCGCAGCGTGGGGGCCTGGGCCGCGGTGGAAACGTCCATGTCACCTCCCGTATGCCGTCCTCCCGGTCCGGCCCCACCAGCCTCGCCCGCGCGGCGGGGAGGGGTGCAGAGGCCGAAGGGCCCCTGTGGCAGGGCCTGCTGGGCTCACGTCAGGAGGCAGGCACCACGAGGAGAAGCCGGCCGCTATCCCCGGGGCAGCGGTACGTGCCAGGCCAGTACGGTGCCGCTCACCGGCCCCGTGCCGAGGTCCAGCGCTCCGCCCAGCTGCTCGGCCCGTTCGGCCATGTTCCGCAGACCGCTGCGGCGGCCCCCTGGCGGGATGCCCACCCCGTTGTCCGTGACCGTCAGCCGGACCTCGCGGCCGTCGGTCTCCAGGACGACGTCGGCACGGCCGGCGCCGGCGTGCCGGGCGATGTTGGTCAGGGCCTCGGAGAGGACGGCCTCGACATGGGCGGCGACATCCTGCGACACGTCCGTGTCCAGCAGGCCTTCCATCCGGACACTGGGTGCGAAGCCCAGCACCGGCGCCGCCTCGCCGACCACACGCACCACCCGGGCCCGCAGCCCGGTTCCGGCGCCGCCCTCACGCGCCCGCAGACCGAAGATCGTCGACCTGATGATCTTGATCGTCTCGTCCAGGTCGTCGACCGCCCGCGCCACGCGTTCGGCGGCCTCCTGATGCTCGATGAAGCGGCCCGCGCTCTGCAGGGTCATACCGGTGGCGAACAGCCGCTGGATCGCAAGGTCGTGCAGGTCCCGGGCGATCCGGTCACGGTCCTTGAGCACCGCGATCTGCTCGGCGTCCTGGCGGCGCTCGGCCAGTTCCATCGCGATGGCGGCCTGCGCGGCAAAGGCCTGCAGAGGCACGGTCTCCGTCTCCGCGAACATCGGCTGTCCGGTTTTGCGCGCCAGCAGGACCACGCCCCGGGCACCCGTCTCAACCGTGCCGATGGGCACGGCCACCGCGGGGCCCAGTCCCTCGAAGCGCACGGGCTCCCGCGAGATCCGTTCGTCGTGAGCGGCATCCTCGCTGGTCACCGGAGCGGCCTCGGAGAACGCCAGTCCCATGAGGCTCCGGTCAAGGGGCAGCACGAGGCCGCGGTGCGCGTCGGCGTCCATCCCGACGGCGATCTCCACGGCGAGCGAGGCGGTGTCCTCCATGGGCAGTGCGACGGCCGCGAGGGCCGATCCG
Source organism: Streptomyces guryensis (assembly GCF_021261325.1). GTDB lineage: Bacteria > Actinomycetota > Actinomycetes > Streptomycetales > Streptomycetaceae > Streptomyces > Streptomyces guryensis. The sequence continues at coordinate 57,252 of NZ_JAJSBI010000006.1, forward strand.
GTGATCTCCCCGGCCCGCTCGGCGATGAGGCGGAGGACGTCGGTGCGCGCCCGGCCGGACATCAGGTCGTGGGTGATCTCCGCGTTCGCCTGCAGCCAGCGCTCGCGCAGCCGGGACTCCTCGTACAGGCGGGCGTTGTCGATGGCGACACCGGCCGCCACCGCCAGCGTCGCCAGGACCGACTCGTCCTCCTCGTCGAACTGCACCCCGCCGCGCTTCTCGGTCAGGTACAGGTTGCCGAAGACCTGGTCGCGCACCCGGATGGGAACCCCGACGAAGGTGTTCATCGGCGGGTGGTGGGCCGGGAAGCCGTAGGACGCAGGATGCTGGCAGATCTTGGCCAGCCGCAGGGGCTCTGGGTGGCGGATGAGCTCCCCGAGGATGCCGTGGCCGTCGGGGAACGGGCCGATCCTGGCGATCTGCTCCTCGGTGACCCCGATCGTATGGAAGGCCGACAAGCGCTTTCCGTCCGGGCCGATCACGCCGAGGGCGGCGTACTCCGCGTCGACCAGCGCCGCCGCGGCCTCCACGATACTGCGCAGCGCCTGCTCCAGGTCGAGCTCCCGGCCCACCGAGAGCACGGCCTCCAGGAGGCTGTGCACCCGGTCGCGGGTTCCGCGCGCCGCGTCCAGGCGGGCCTGCAGCTCCCCCAGGAGTTCGTCCAGCCTCAGCTGCGGCAGCCGTACACGCGGCTCATGGGACTCCTCAGGGCTTCCCACCGGCGTTCCTCCAGCTCCCCATGCCATACCAACGGCCGACCACATCGGTCATGTGCCACGGTAACGGTCCAGGGCAGGGGGCGGTACGGAACGGGCCAGGTTGGCCCGGGCCCCGCCGCCGGTCAGGGGCGCGGCAGGCGGGCGGCGACGTACTCGGTCAGGTCGAGGAGCCGGTTGGTGTAACCCCACTCGTTGTCGTACCAGCCGAAGACCTTGACCAGCTCGCCGTTCGCCTGGGTCAGCGGGGCGTCCAGGACGCACGAGGCGGGGTCGCCGACGACGTCACGGGAGACGATCGGTGCGTCGGAGACCCGCAGGACGCCCTTCAGCGGGCCGTCCGCGGCCTCCCGGTATGCCGCGTTGATCTCGGCCGCGGTCACCGCCCGTTCGAGGACCATGCTCAGGTCGGTCAGCGAGCCGTCCTCCACGGGCACGCGTACGGCGATGCCGTCGAGCGTGCCGGCCAGCTCCGGCAGGACGAGGCCGACGGCCCGTGCGGCCCCGGTGCTGGTGGGGATGATGTTGACGGCGGCGCTTCGGCCGCGGCGCAGGTCCTTGTGCGGGCCGTCCAGGACCACCTGGTCGTTGGTGTAGCCGTGGATGGTGGTCATCAGGCCCTTGACGATGCCGAAGTGCTCGTCGAGCACCTTCACCATGGGGGCCACGCAGTTGGTGGTGCAGGAGGCGTTGGAGACGACGTGGTCGCTGTCGGGGTCGTAGGTGCCTTCGTTGACGCCCATCACGAGGGTGGCGTCGACGCCCTTGCCCGGCACGGACAGCAGCACCTTGCGGGCGCCCGCCCTCAGGTGCGCTCCGGCCTGCTCGCGGGTGCGGAAGCGGCCGGTGGACTCGATGACGACGTCCACGCCGTGCTCGCCCCAGGCGAGGGCGGCCGGGTCGCGTTCGGCGGTCACGGCGATGCGGTGACCGTCGACCGTGAGGGAGCTGTCGTCGTGCTCGACGGTGCGGTGCAGTCGGCCGTACGTGGAGTCGTACTCCAGGAGATGGGCCAGCGCAGCCGGTGAGGTGATGTCGTTGACCGCCACGACCTCGACCGGTGTGCCGGTGCCGCTGTCGGCCCGCTCCAGTACACAGCGCAGGTAGTTGCGTCCGATACGGCCGAAGCCGTTGATGCCCACGCGTACGCTCATGTCCGTCGCCCCTCCCGATCGTCGCCCGGCTCTGTCCGGGGTCTGCCGCCAGCCTGCTGACGGCGGGCCGGGCGGGGCTTGAGCCGGACGGTGGCGAGCGGGGGACGTTCGGCCCTGGGTTTCAGTGGCCTTGCTGCCGGAGCCGGTCCTCGGCCTGGGTGGCGATGACGGCGGCCTGGATACGCCGTTCCACGCCCAGCTTGGCCAGCAGGCGGGAGATGTGGTTCTTCACCGTCTTCTCGGCGAGGAACAGCCGCTGGCCGATCTGCCGGTTGGTGAGCCCCTCGCCGATGAGGGAGAGGATCTGCCGTTCCCGGTCGGTCAGGCCCGGTAGCGGGCCGGGTTCCTCCTCCTGCTGCTGAGCGCCGCGCAGACGGGCCATCAGCCTGGTGGTGGCGCTCGGATCGAGCAGCGACTGGCCGGCGGCGACCGTGCGCACGGCGGACACCAGGTCGGAGCCCTGGATCTGCTTGAGGACGTACCCGGACGCGCCCGCCATGATCGAGTCGAGCAGGGCCTCCTCGTCGTCGAACGAGGTCAGCATGAGGCAGGCCAGCTCCGGCAGGCGTGAGCGCAGCTCCCGGCAGACCGTCACGCCGTCGCCGTCGGGCAGCCGCACGTCGAGCACCGCCACCTGCGGGCGGAGCGCCGGAACACGGACCATGGCCTGCTCGACGGTGGAGCCCTCACCGACCACGGTGATGTCCGGCTCGTCGTCGAGGAGGTCGCGCACCCCGCGGCGTACCACTTCGTGGTCGTCCAGCAGGAAGACCCGGATGGGGCCGTCGGGGCCCGACCGCTCACCGTCCGCCATCGAATGCTCCTCGTCCTGCGCTCCGCGCCGGATCACCTGCGCCGGTTTCCGGGATATTCGCCCCTGACCACCCGAAGGACCAGGGTCGGTCGGCCCCGATCCTGCGCCGGTCCCCCTCCCCCGGTACCCGTCCGGCCCACCGTCAGACCCGCCCGCGAGGCCCCGGGGCCGACCGGACGCGGAAGCGGGGCCGAAGGGCCCTTACCCCTGGTGCGGCAGGACGGTTCCATGGACGGTCAGCAATGAGCCGCCGACCCGTACGGAAACCCGCCATGCGCCTCGACAACACCCAGCCGGTCCCCGTCGGGCCGCGCCTGAGCATCGAGCTGGACAGCGATGAAGCGCTGCGGCTGCTGGGCAGCGTGTCCGTGGGAAGGATCGTCTTCACGCGGCACGCGCTGCCGACCATCCGTCCGGTCAACCACGTCCTGGATCACGGTGACATCGTCATCCGCACCCATGAGGGCGCGGCCCTGACCTCCCGGGCGCGCGAGTCCGCCCCGTCGGGGGTGGTCGTGGCCTACGAGGCCGACACCATCGACCCGGCCACGCACCTCGGGTGGAGCGTGGTCGCCACCGGCTACGCCCAGCTGGTGACCGATCCTGAGGAGCTGGCCCGCTATCGGCGGTTGCTGCATCCGTGGGTGCATCAGACCATGGACTACGCGGTCCGTATCCGGCCCGACCTGGTCACCGGCATCCGTCTCACGGACACCTGGGCGAGCCGGCCGGACGGCGGCTGAGGCGGGCCCCGCGACCGGGACCGACGGCCCCGCCGCAGACCCCAACGGCCCTCGCCCGTGCCGCGGCTTCGCGGCCACGATGGACTAGGGCCCAGGTCGCCGCGGCGGCGCCGCGGGCCGAAGGAGCTGATCGCCATGACGACCCTGGCGGGAACACCTGACCGTCCTGTGCGGGTGAACGCGGTGCTCGACACGCCGCTGTCCCGGTGGCTGTGGCTGGTGAAGTGGATCCTGGTGATTCCGCACTACGTGGTGCTGTTCTTCCTCTGGATCGCCTTCACCCTGGTGAGCGTGGTCGCGTTCTTCAGCATCCTGTTCACCGAGCGCTATCCACGGTCCCTTTTCGACTTCAACGTGGGTGTGCTGCGCTGGAGCTGGCGGGTGGCGTACTACTCGTACGGCGCCCTGGGCACCGACCGGTATCCGCCGTTCAGCCTGGGCGAGGAACCCGGCTACCCCGCGCGTCTGGACATCGCCTACCCGGAGCGACTCTCCCGGGGCCTGGTGCTGGTGAAGTGGTGGCTGCTGGCCATCCCGCACTACATCGTCATCGGGTTCTTCCTCGGCGGCTACCACCTCGGCTGGTGGGACGGCGGACTGGTGGCCGTGCTGGCGGTGATCGCCGCTGTGACCCTGGCCTTCACCGAGAAGTACCCACGGGCCCTGTTCGACCTGATCCTCGGGCTCGACCGGTGGGTGCTGCGGGTGGCCGCCTATGCCGCCCTGATGACGGACACCTACCCGCCCTTCCGACTCGACATGGGCGGCACCGAGCCCCACGAACCCTTCGCGTCCGAGGACCTGTCGTGACCACTCTGCTGGTGGGGCGTTCCTGATCGTGCACGGGCTGTTGCACCCCGGCGTGTGGACGGCGCCGCAACAGCCCGGCACGGCGGCCCCGTTCGCGCCCGGGCACTCGTGGGTGCAGGCAGCCGCAGGCGTCCGCCGCGGCCCAGGCCTGGGCCGCGGCGCTCGTACTGGCCTGGTACGCGGCGGTGGTGTACGCCGTCGCCGGCGCCGGAGTGCTGGCGGGCACCGGTTGGTGGCCCGCGGCCGCCCTTGTCGCCGCGTCGAGCGGACTGGTGCTCAAGGCGGTCTGGTTCGACCCGCGGCTGAGCGTCGGTGTGCTGCTGGACGTGGGCGTGATCACCGCTGTGGCATGCTCGTGGCCCGCCTCGGTCCACTGACGGCCTCGGCACGCGGGCCCGGGGCGGATTCCGCGGGGGATCAGTCGTGCGGCACCACCGCGACCGGTGCGGTGGCATGCTGCAGCACCGCGTGGGCGACGGGACCGATGTGACCGCCGATCGAGGTGTGGCGTTCACTGCGGCCCACGACGACCAGGCTCGCATCGCGCGAGGCGTGTACGAGATGACGGCCGGCGCCGCCGATCGCGGCCTGGGCATGCACCTCGACGCCGGGGAACTTGTCCCGCCACGGTCGCAGCGTGTCGGTCAGCGCGTGCCGCACCTGCTCGGCCAGTTCCTCGTTGAGTCCGACGTCCATGGCCGTGCCGTAGCCGTAGGAGGTCGGCAGGCTCCAACCGTGGATGACCCGCAGGCCGCCTGCACGGCGCTGGGCCGCGTCGAACGCGAAGCCGATGAGCTCGTCGCCGGGGTTGTCCAGGTCCAGCCCAAGCAGCACATCGCGGTACCGGGTGGTGGTGGACGTGCCGCCCGAGGCGTCCGGCAGATGCTCGTCCTGGGCGCGCTCGCCGGCCCGGACGAGAACGACGGGCCGCGCGGCACGGGCCACGACGGCGAGTGAGACGGCCCCGACAAGGAACCCGGCGACCGTGCCGAGGCCCCGGGATCCGAGGGCAAGCAGGTCAGCCTCCTCTGCGGCAGCCAGGAGGGCGGCGACCGGCCGGCCCCCGGTCTGCTGAATGCCGATGTCCAGCCCGGGGTGGCGGTGTGCGAGCCGGGACCGCGCGTCGTGCAGCAGGGTCTTGGCCCACGCGTGCTGCGCGTCGATCAGGCCCGGGGCGGGAACTCCGGCGAGGGTCGGGAGCAGGCGGGACTCCTGTTCCCAGGCGTGCACCAGAGACAGCGCCGCCCCGCGTTGAACTGCCTCGCGGGCGGCCCAGTCGGCGGCGGCGAGGCTCTGCGGTGAGCCGTCGAGGCCGACGGTGATGGTGGGCATGTGCGGACCTCCTTCGGGGTTGCCCTGCCAGTTTCCGGGCGGCGCGAGTGAGGCAGGAGGGGCCTCAGGTCCCTGCCGGGGGCCGGTCGGCCCACACCCTGCGGATGCCTGACGTCCGCTCAGGAGCCGACGCTTCTCAGGCCGGGGCAGGGCGGGCCGGACCAGAGTGCCGGAGCGGCCGTGCACGATCTCGTACGCCGCGTCCAGGGCGCCGATCGCGGCCAGGCCCCCGGTACGTTCGACGAACCGGGCGTCCGCCGCGGCCCTGGGCCCCATCGAGCCGGTGCGCGAGCCGGGAAGCCGGCCCGGCGCAGCTCGGCGGGAGCGGCGTCAAGGACGGGCCGCTGCTTCGGTGTGCCGAAGTCGGCGTAGACGTTCGGCACGTCCGTGAGGATGAGCAGGAAGTCGGCCTTGAGGTCCTCGGCGAGCAGGGCGGCTGCCAGGTCCTTGTCGACGACGGCCTCGGCGCCGCTGAGGGCGCCGGTGTCCTGGTCGGCGGCGACAAGGACGCCTCTGCCGCCGGCGCAGATCACCAATGTCCCCGTCCCCGCCGGAAACGGCGTGCGCGCCAGGGGGACGGCTCTGCGAGAGCCCGTGGCCGCACGTGGGTCGTCGGCTGCGTGCCTGCGCGACGCGCAGCCGCGCGGCACGTCCCCCGTCCCGATGCGCCTGCCGCGTACCTCGCGGCGGCGGACAGGGCCGCAGGGGAGACTCCACGGCGCCGCACGGCCCCACGGTCCGGGCGGGCCATGGGGCCGGAGTTCCCCGACCCACGGGGCCATGTGGCCCCTCTTCCGCCCAACGCCCCGAAACGGCACGGAAACACGGGGGGACGACTGCTACACAGAAGGTCGCCGCCCATTCGACGCGGCGGTCTTCGCACCCCATTCCCCCGCCCGGGAGGCTCCATGCTGTCCGCAGAATCCGCCGCTGTGGTACGTGCCACCCTGCCCGCCGTGGCCGGAGCGCTCGACGAGATCACGACGCGCTTCTACGGGGCGATGTTCCGGGACCGGCCGGAACTGCTCGACGGAACGTTCAACCGCGGCAACCAGGCCAGCGGCGGCCAGCGGCGCGCACTGGCAGGCTCCATAGCCGGGTTCGCAACCGCTCTGCTGGCGGACCCGGACGCCCGGCCCGACGCCCTGCCGGCCCGGATCGCGCACAAGCACGCGGCCGTCGGGGTCACCGACGACCAGTACACGATCGTGCACAAGTACCTGTTCGCCGCCATAGCCGAGACCCTGGGCGACGCCGTCACCCCGGAGGTGGCGGCCGCCTGGGACGAGGTGTACTGGCTGATGGCCGGCGCCCTGATCGGCCGGGAGGCGCGCCTCTACCAGGACGCGGGCGTCGAGCCGGGCCGGACCTGGCGGCAGTGGACGGTCGTCGAGCGCCGCACCGAAACCGCCGACGTGGTGTCCTTCCTGCTCCGCCCGGCCGACGGCCGACCGGCGCCGCGGGCACGGGCGGGCCAGTACGTGAGCGTGCGGGTGCTCATGCCGGACGGGGTCCACCAACTGCGTCAGTACAGCCTGTCCTCGGACCCGGACAGGGAGCTGCGGCGCATCACCGTCAAGCGGGTCGCCGGCACTTCCGGCACCCCGGACGGCGAGGTCTCCCACCTGCTCCACGACCACATGCGCGAGGGAGCCGAACTGACCCTCTCCGCACCCTTCGGAGACGTGTTCCTCGACGGCCCCGCCGTCGGCACCGACCCGCTGGTGCTGGTCTCGGCGGGCATCGGCTGCACCCCCATGACTGGCATCCTGGCCCATCTCGAAGCGGGCGGCTCCACCCGCCAGGTGCTCGTCCTGCACGCCGACCGCTCCCCCGCCGACCACGCCCTGCGCACCGAGACCCGCGAGCTCGTCGAGCAACTCCCGGACGCCCGTGCGCTGTTCTGGTACGAGCGTCCCGGCGCCGAGGAGCCCGACGCCCGCGAAGGCCTCATGGACCTCTCCGGAGTCGAACTGCCCGACGGTGCCACGGTGTTCCTGTGCGGCCCGGTGCCCTTCATGCGCGACGTCCGCGCCCAGCTGCTCGGCGCCGGGATTCCGGCACGGCGCATCCGGTACGAGGTCTTCGGCCCCGACCTGTGGCTGCCCGCCGGCGCGGCCTGAACCGCACTGCGAACTTCCAGGAAAGGATCCACGATGACGAGCGACAACTCCCAGGCCGCACCCGCGGTGCGGCTGCGTTTCGACGGCCCGGTGGACCAGGAGACCCTCAGCTACGCCCGCACGAAGATCGACGCCGTCGTCGGCCGTTCCGGCCTGCCCGCGATCACCGGTGAGGTACGGATCGTGCGGGCGGCCATCCGTCATGCCGACCGCCCCTGGCTGGCCACGGCCGACCTGCACGTCGGCGGGCGGCAGGTGGTGGTCCTCGCCGAGGAGTCCACCGGCCGGGAGGTCGTGGACCTGCTCCAGGACCGGCTGCGCCGCCAGACCGACAAGGCCGCCCATGCCTGGGACGACGGCCACCGGACCGAGGCGCCACCGTGGCGCGGCGGCGGTCAGCAGTCGGCGTAGGGCCTCAGTGGGCGGTGTGCATCGTGAAGTTGCTGGTCGCGCATCTGGTGTGCGTGGGCTTCGGGTTGTTCTGGCTGCTTGCGGGCAGATGACCCCCGTCAAGATCACCGGTCAGCGGTGATCTTGACGGTTCGCCAGGACCAGCAGGGCCCTCCCGGGCGGTGGCACCAGGGATCGGCTAGGCCCCCAGCCCTGTCCGCTCGGCCCATTCGATGCGGTGGGCGAACATCCAGTCGAGGGAGTCGACGCCGTCCTTGGCCGCCTTGCGCAGGAAGCAGGGGGTGAGCAGCCGGACGACCAGCCGGGTCAGGCCACCCGCCGCCTTGTCGCTGCTCGTCTTCGCACCGTACTCGACGACCCGTTCGACGCGCTGGCGCCGCCGGTCGTGGAAGGCGGCGAGTGCGCGGTCGGTGTCCGGGATGTTGCGCAGGCAGACGGCCAGTGTGGCGGCGTCCTCGACGGCCATGGACACGCCCTGACCGGACGAGGACGCCACCGCGTGTGCCGCGTCTCCGATGATCACCATGCTGTCCCGGTGCCAGCGCGGCACGGACGGCATGTCGTACTGGTTGAACACGGGCACCAGGCCGGCGTCGGCGGTCGCGGCGACGATCCGCGCGGCCGGTGTACGGTCCGCGGCGAGCAGGGACACGAGGCGGTCGCGGGAGTGCGCAGCGAGATCGGTCCTGGTCGCCTCGTTCCGCTGCGGAACGTTTGCGAACCACCAGATCTCCCCGTCCGGCGCGACAGATATCCGAAGAACGCATGCTTCCCGAAGATCATGTTGTATGTGCCCGGCCGGACGTTCAGCTCGGCCGACAGCGCCTGGTTGGTCACGAACCCGCCCAGCCCCACGATGCCCAGGTAGCGGGCCTTCGGTGCACCCGGGTCGATGATCTGCCGGGTCCGCGAGTGGATCCCGTCGGCGCCGACCAGCACGTCCGCGTCGAGCACCGTCCCGTCCGCGAACTTTGCGCGTACCCGGCCGTCCTGGGTCATACTCGCGTCAGCCAGGCGCTTTCCATACTCGTAGGGCACACCCCTGCGCACCGCTTCGGCATTCAGGACGCGGTACAGGTCGCGCCGCTTGATGCTGTGCGTCACGGTGCCGTCGGGCAGCGCGCCACCGATCGGCATCGCGGCGATGTGCTTGTTCGTGCTGGTGGCGAACGACAGCGTGGGAGTGGGGTGGCCCGTGCCGGTCACCAGGTTGTGCGCCCCCACCAGCGAGAGCGCGGACAGCCCATTCACCGCCACGGTCAGGTAGGCGCCGATCTGCTCGGCCGCCGCTTCCGTGTGCCTTTCGCACACGATCGGCTCCATGCCGGCATTCTGCAATGCCATCGCCGTCACCGGACCGGCAATGCCGCCCCCGATGACCAGGATTCTCTTCACCATGGCGACCTCCTACGGCGCGACCAGTCGGACTGGACCGATCCCACGAATCTCAAGTATCTTGACAGTCGAGACATATTTAGCTTGATGGTCGAGGTACTTGAATGTCAAGAGAATCGCTGGAGGAACTGCGCACCCGTCTCGGGGAGGAGTCGCAGGCGTACCAGGCCGCGGTGGACGCCGTCGACGCGACCGCTGCCGCCCGCCTTGGCGTCAACCGGACCGATCTGCGCTGCCTGGAGATCCTCCTCGGGCAGGAGAGCGTGCCCCCCAGCCGGCTCAGCGCCGCACTCGGCCTCACCACCGGCAGCGTGACCGCGATGCTCGACCGCCTTGAACGCCTCGGATACCTGACCCGCACCCCCGACCCGGACGACCGTCGCAGGACACAGGTCCGCATCACCCCCTCCGCGGCACACCTGGCCCGGGAGATCTACGAGCCCATCGCCGAGGACGGCGCCACCGAAGTCGCCGCCTACACCGCCGACGAACTCGCCGCGATCCTGGACTTCCTGCACCGCGCCCGAGTCCTCCAGGAACGCCACCGCGCCCGCATCGAAGCCATGCCACCGGTTCACCACCACGGTTGACCGGGCTCACGGCGTCGGCGCCTGTCAGGAAGCCCCAGTCATCTACCTGTCTGACTGGCCGTTCAGTCCTTCCCATGTGATCAACTACGTCGCGGGCCTGGTGTGCGCGGGTTTCATGATGCTCAGGCTGGTCGCGTGGCGCATGGCTCCGGTGGAGATCGTCGAGCGGCCGTATCGGGTTCCACCTGATGGGGGGACGGTTCGGCGACTACCGCGACTGGGACGCCATCGACAGCTGGGGGTCCGGCATTGCCGACGAGCTGGCTCGCGGTTGAGGGAACTCCCGAGCCGGAGGTGCTCCACGCAGACGGAAGACATCGGCAGCCGAAGGCGAGCGGGGCGGAACGCGAATGATGAGGCCGCTGCGGATGCTGTCCTGCAGAGCGGCCCGCCCGGGGCAGTTGGCGTGTCATGACTCCGGCTCGGTGTCGATCCCGGGTGGCTCGTGGAGGGCGTTGTGCACCGTGCGGTGCGAGGCCACGGCCGGCAGAGCAGCCCTGCGCTGCGCGGAGAGCCCGGGCGGCGGCACGACCACACGTGCAGGGAGGCGACTCGGGCCGGGCGGTCGGTGGCCATGGTGAACTCTGTGCGGACGCGTAGTCCGGTCCGGGGCAGGCCGTACCGGTGGAGACAACGACCCGCGCAGAAAGCGACGCGGGTGGCCAGGGAGGCCGCGAAGAGTTCGGTGGGGATGGGAGCGGTGTCCGTACCGCCCGCCTCGACGGGCTGGTCGACCTTGAGCCGGTGTCCGCGGATGTCCAGGGTGCAGACGTCGTGGTCGTTGTGCGTGACCTCGAAACGGTGCACGTCCGCGTTGTCGTTGTGCGGCTGGTTCGTACTCGGGGACTGCGGTGCGCCGGTCCCGGCCTGGCCCTTCTCGCTGATGCACACGGTTGTCACCTTCCAGTCGACCTCGGAGGGTGCGGTGCATCCAGGGGCCGAGAGGGTGCGGCGAGGGCCGTTCGCCCCTCCTCCGGAACACCTCGGCGGTATACCCTGCCGGGTATTCATCGCGGGCTCTGACGTATGGGCCGGCCCCGGCGGTTGTGCCGAAAAACGGGACGAACGGCCCTGCCCCCGGGGCCGGACAAGGACGCAGGCTGGGAGGCGAGACGACGTAGTCGATCCCCTCGTCAGGGAGACGGGTGCCGGGCGTGAACCCCGAGGCCACAGGCGCGACCGAGGAGACGCGGGTGCTGGTCGTGGAAGACGACCGGGGCATCGCGGAGTCCCTGGTGCGTGGTCTGCGGCAGGCCGGCTACGCGGTCGACGACGTGCGGACCGGGCGGGCCGCGCTGACGGCTCCCTCCCCCGATGTGGTGCTGCTCGATCTGGGGCTGCCGGACATCGACGGGGTCGAGGTGTGCCGGCGGCTGCGGGCCCGGTCCAATGCGGCGATCATCGCCGTGACCGCCCGGGGTGAGGAGGCGGACCGTGTGGTCGCCCTGGACGAGGGGGCCGACGACTATCTGGTCAAGCCGTTCGGGCTGGCCGAACTGCTGGCGCGGATCCGGGCGGTGCTGCGCCGTCGGCGCCCGGCGCAGCCGGAGATCCTGCGGCACGGGCCGCTCACGCTCGACCTGCGCACCCGCCAGGTCTCCGTCGACGGCCGTGCGGTCGCTCTGACGCTGAAGGAGTTCTCCGTTCTGGAGTGCCTGGCCGCCGACCCCGGCCGGGTGGTGAGCCGGCGGCAGATCCTGGAGCGGGCGTGGGACGCCCACTGGTACGGGCCCACGAAGGTGCTCGACGTGCATGTCGCGGCGCTGCGCCGCAAGCTCGGGGTACCGGGGCTGATCGAGACGGTGTACGGGCACGGCTTCCGGCTCGGAGTGGCGCAGGAGTCCCAGGAGCAGCCGTGACCCGCCGGATCGCCTGGACGCTGCTGGCTCTGACCTCCGTGCTGCTGGTGCTGGCGGTCGTACCGCTGGCGGTCTCGATGACGGCGCGCGAGCGAGTCGCCTACCGCGACAACCAGCGGGCGGCCACCCGCGTGATCGCCGCGGCCTCCGAGGAACGTCTCTCGGACCACAAGCCGGCGACCGCCATGCGTCAGGAACTGGACACCGCGGCCCGGGCCGGGGACTGCGCCGCGGTGTACGACGCCTCCGCGCACCTGGTGGCCAGTACGCCCTGCACGGCGGCGCAGGGCGAGGAGGCGGCGGAGCTGGTGGGAAGGGTGCTGTCCGGGCACGAGCCGGAGCCGCCGGAAAACGAGGGCCGGCTGCTGGCCGCGGAACCGGCCGGTGAGGTGCGCCGGCCCGCGGGAGCGGTCGTCCTGGCCCGCTCCGCGGCCCCGCTGGACACCCGGATCGCCACGATCTGGGGCTGGTCCGCCGCGATCGGTGCCGCGGGACTGGCCGCCTCCGTGCTGCTCTCCTTCCGCCTCGCCCGCTGGGTCGGCCGTCCCCTCTCGACACTCGACGCAAGCGCCCGGCGGCTGGGCGAGGGCGAACTCGACGAACGGGCCGACGTCGGCGGCGGACCGCCGGAGGTAGGCCGGCTGGCCGCCACCTTCAACACCATGGCGGCCCGCACGGAAGCCCTGGTGCACGGCCACCGTGCCGTGATCGCCGATGTGTCCCACCAGCTGCGCACCCCACTGGCCGCGCTGCGGCTGCGTCTGGACGTCCTCGCCGCCGGCGCCGACGACAGCACCGCCGCCGAAGTGGCAGCCGCCCAGGAGGAGATCGCCCGGCTGTCCCGGCTGGTCGACGGGCTCCTGGCGGTCGCGCGCGCCGAACAGGCGACACCCCGCCCGACCGCCGTGCGGGTCGCCGAGGTCATGGCCGAGCGGGTGGCCGCCTGGTCGCCCGTGGCGGAGGAGCGCGGGGTGCAGCTGAGCACCGTGTCCGCGGGACCGGCACTGATCGTCGCGCTGGGCGCGGGCCACCTGGAGCAGATCCTCGACAACCTGATCGCCAACGCGGTGGAGGCCGTGCCCGCCGGCGGGAGCATCACCCTCGACCACCGCGCGGCGGGCAACGCGGCCCGGGTGCTCGTGCGGGACGACGGGCCGGGGATGACGGCCGAGGCGAAGGCGGTCGCCTTCCGCCGGTTCGGCAACCCCGAGGCCAGGGGCAGCGGCCTGGGGCTGGCCATCGTCCACCGGCTGGTCACCGCCAACGGCGGCACGGCACACCTCGAGGACACCCCGGGGGGCGGGCTGACCGTCGTACTGGATCTGCCACTGTGGCCGGAGCGCGGGCACGAGCGGGGGGTCTCGTCCAGATCCTCACCGGTGGAACGGACGGCGGATCAGGACCGGTAGATCTTTACGGGTTCTGAAGAAGACGTGAGTGAGTTCCTGAGTGCCGCCAGCACAGCCTGGAGAACACGCACCCGACGCGGGCCAGCGATTCACCAGGAGCGCTGCCATGGCACCCTCGCCCGACGACCTCCACCGGCCCCCCTTCCCGGCCGGTTCCCCGCGCTCCCGCGATCACGGCCTGCGGCGCAGCCGTCGCGTCACCCGGTGGACCGCCGTCACCGCAGTGGCCGGCGCTGTGGCTCTGGGCACCATCTTCACGCATCTGCTGCCCGGCACCTCGGCCTCCCCCGCGCCGCCGGGCCCAGCCGTGCAGCACTCCGCCGCTTCCACCGTCACCACCACGGGAAGAGGGGACGACCAGCAGCAGGGCGAGGACGGGGGCGCGGCCCCGGCAGCGCAGCCCCCCGCCCAGCCGCCGACCGCCTCCCAGGCACAGCCGCACACCACGACGGGGGCGTCATGACCACGCGCGCCCCGGCACCGGCCCAGACCGTCTTCCCCGCACTGGGCACCACGGCCGCCCTGCTCGTGACCGACCCGAGTGCCCTGCTCGTCGCGACGGCGGCCCTGCGCGCCGAGTTGACCGCCGTCGACCTCACGTGCAGCCGTTTCCGGCCCGACTCCGAACTCAGCCGCGTGAACCTGGGCGCGGGTAGCTCCATGACCGTCAGCGGATATTTCGCCGAAGCCCTCCGGGCCGCCCTGCGTGCCGCCCGGATCACCGACGGCGCCGTGGACCCGACCGTGGGCGGTGCGGTGATCGCGCTCGGCTACGACTGCACCTTCGCCTCCGTGCGCCCGGACAACGCCCCCCGGACGAGCCCGGCGCCACGCTCGTCACCGTCTCCGGCGCCGTCGGCGACCCAGGTGTCCTGGAAGTCCCGCTCGGCACCCCCCCTCACCACGGTCCTCGACCGTGCCGGAGGTCCGACGGAGCCCGTGCAGGCGATCCTGCTGGGGGGTTCGCCGGCACCTGGCTCCCGGCGGAGTATCTGCACACGACCCTCACCCGCCGCGATCTGGCCCCGCTGGGCGCCGCGCCCGGTGCGGGCGTGCTCGTCGCGCTCGCCCACCCGGCCTGCGGACTGAGCGGAACGGCGCGGATGCTCGCCTATCCGGCCGCCCACGGCGCCCGCCAGTGCGGTCCCTGCCGTTTCGGGCCTGCCCGCCGTGGCCGAGGACTTCACCGCCCTGGCCGCCGGCCGGGCCGACGCGGATCTGCTGTCCCGTCCGCACCGCCGGACCGCTCTGCTGCCGGACCGGGACGCCTGCCGCCACCCGGACGGTGCCGCCCGCCTCGCGGCCTCCGCGCTGTCCACCTTCGCCGAGGACGTCGAGCGGCACCTCACCCACGACGCCTGCCAAGCGGCCCGTCGGCCGCCCCTGATGCCCGTACCGCCTGCCACACCCCCGGAGGGATGGCGATGACCCGCACCCGGAGCCTGCGCATCGACCGCATCGCCTGTACGGGCCAGGGCCTGTGCGCGGAACTGCTGCCCGAACTGATCGACCTCGACGAATGGGGCTATCCCGTGGTCAAGGACCGGGCTGTCCCGGACCGGTTGCACACCCACGCCCGCCGGGCCGTCGGCGCCTGCCCGCTGCTGGCCCTCCGGATCGAGAACACCGAGCCGTGACACGACCGCGCAGGCACCACCCGAAGGTAGGTCAGGTCAGGGGCGATGGCTCCGGCATGGCCCTGCCGACCCGGGCGCGTACCGCCTCGGCCGTCTCCCACTGCTCGGTGTCCAGAAGGGCCAGGGCGGCGGGGAAGACTCCGTCCTGTTCCTTGAGGATGTGCTCGCGCAGCAGGTCGAGGGTCTCGATCAGCCGGTCCGGCCAGGTCGGGTCGGCCAGGTACGGTCCGTTCGCTTCGGCCAGGGCCGCCTCGATACGTCGGTGCTCGTTCTCCAGCGCGGCGATCTTCTCGGGGAAGTCGGCAGCCATCCCGGGGAACAGTCCGTGCTCCTCGACCTGGGTGTGCGGACCGAGTACGGCGGAGATCTCGCGGGCCATCTCCGCCATGTACGCGATCTTGCCGTCGCGGTGGGCGTCGCGCACCCGGCTGATGAGCGTCACGACCTTCTCGTGTTCCTGGGTCAGCTCGTCGATGGTCTCCAGCGCCTGGCAGCCGCAGTACTCACACATGCCCGTCTCCCTTTCTCGGTGGTTCCGTGTGGGTGTCAGTGCTGCGGTGCGGGCCGGCGGCGCGAGACGGCGTGGCGCACTCCGGTCTGGGTGAAGGTGAGCGCCGCGGCGGCGACCAGGGCGAGCAGGACCAGACCCGCCGCATAGGAGCCGTACGCGCCGTACAACGAGCCCATCAGCAGCGGCGGAACGAAGCCGCCCAGGCCACCTGCGGCGCCGACGACGCCAGTCACTGAACCCACCTTGTTCGCAGGGGCGAGCTGCGCGACCAGGGCGAAGACAGCGCCGCTGGCCGCGCCGAGCGCGGCGGCCATCGCCAGGAACGCGATCGTGCCGACCGGCGCCAGGGACGGCGTGAAGGACTGGACGCAGGCTCCGACGAACACCACGGTCAGCGCTGCGACCAGCACCCGCACGGGGCCGAGGCGGTCCGACAGCCAGCCGCCGATCGGGCGCATCGCCACCGCGAACAGGACGAACCCTGCCATGCGGTTCGCCGCGTCGGCCTGGGTGAGGCTGTAGCCGGTCTTGAGGTACGTGGGCAGGTAGACGGAGAAGGCGACGTAGCCGCCGAAGGCCACGGCATACAGGGCGGATGCCTGCCAGGTGATGCCGAGCCTCAGGGTGGCGGCCAGGCGCTGTGTCAGCGGCTCGGTGGGCACGGCGCGGCCGGGTGCGTCCCGCAGGACCAGAGCGGCCAGCGCGCCGTAAGCAGCAAGCACACCTGCGGTGATCAGGAACGGGTTGGCCATGCCGTGCGCGCCGACCAGCTTCACCGTGGTGAGCGCACTGATCGCGGTGCCGCCCATGCCGGCTCCGAAGATCCCGAGGGCCAGTCCGCGCCGCTCGGGCGGGAACCAGGCGCTGACGAACGGCACACCGACGGCGAACGCGGTTCCGCCGATGCCGAGGAAGAAGCCGCCGGCCACGAGGGCGGCCAGCGAGTCGTGTCCGACCAGGCCGAGGTAGAGCACGGGGGCCATGGTGGCGGCCGACACCAGCGGGAACATCACCCGCCCGCCGAACCGGTCGGTCAGGGCACCGACGGGGATCCTGCCCAGTGAACCGACCACGACCGGCACCGCCACCAGCACCGACTGCTGGAAGGAGGTCAGGGCCAGGCTGTCCTTGAGCCGGGGGCCGAGCGGGCTGAGCAGCGCCCACGCCCAGAAGTTGACGGCGAAGCCCGTGGTGGCGAGCGCCAGCATCAACCACGCCCGGCGGGTGACGGCCGCGTCTCGCGGCGGTGCCTCGTTGTGCTCCCTCGATGGCTGCAGCATGCCGCCGGTTCCTTCCGCTCGCGGTGGTGCGGCCCCGATGATCATCTCGGGGCCGCAGGCCCCTCCGACCGCACGACGCGTGCCGGTGGGCCGCTGTCACTATCCGCCGCGGTGCGCCGTGGGAACGTGGGCCAAGAGTCCTCACCGCCGGGCCCGGGGGTCCTCGTACAGGGAGTGCGGATGGGGCGGACGGCCCTGTCGGGTTCCTGCCTCGCCGACATCGGGCGCGGCGGCGCTCAGGGCGACAGATGCACCCCGTACAGGCTGCGTCCGCCCACGAGTTCGCGGCCGGTGACCAGTTCTGGCTCGATGCGGACGAAGACCTCCTCGGGCGAGGGCGCCCAGGAGCGTGGACCGGTCCGGGTCAGGCGTTCGTGCTCTTCGGGGTCGCGCACCACGGCGGCCGCCCCGGTGACGACGACACTCCAGCCGGAGTGCGCCACCGCATCGACCTCGTCGGCCTCGAAGGCGACCACCGTGCCGTCGACGGCACGGGCCAGTTCGGAGGCCGCCGAGGTGCACAGCAGCACCGCGCCGTCACCGTCGAGAGAGAAGTTGACGGGCAGCACCGCGGGCAGGGCCTGCCGGGTGTGGACGATGCGGCCGACGGGCACCTTCGCCAGGAGGCGCAGGCACTCCTGCCGTTCGAGTTCGCGGAAACCGTCGTTCGGATACATGAGCCAACCCGTCTCTCACCTGGGTGCGACGCTGGAGCGTCCGGTCCATCGTCCGTCGGGGCGGGGCGGCGGGTGAGGGTCCATCGGTCCCCGCCCGGCCGCAGAACGTCCCGCCTCACACCGTGATGCGTCGCCCGGTGATGATCAGAGGATCGATGCGCACCCACTGATCGCGCTGCCCGCCGGCCCAGGGTTCACTGCGGGCGCCCTCGGCGAGCCGACGTACCTCGTCGGGGTCCGTCACGGTCCGGGCGTGGCCCCGCACCAGCACGCTCCAGCCCCTGCTGAACGCGTCGTCGATGCGGTCGACCTCGAAGGCGACCTGACAGCCGGAAGCCTGCGACGGTGTGCTGCCGGGTGCGGTGCGGAAGACGATCGCACCCTCTATGACGCTGTAGTTCACGGGCACGACGACGGGCCCGGACACCGTGGGCACCGCGATCCGCCCCAC
Organism: Streptomyces guryensis; assembly: GCF_021261325.1. Taxonomy (GTDB): domain Bacteria; phylum Actinomycetota; class Actinomycetes; order Streptomycetales; family Streptomycetaceae; genus Streptomyces; species Streptomyces guryensis. Next base: position 75,164 of record NZ_JAJSBI010000006.1, read on the forward strand.
CCCGTGCGCGGAGAGCAGGGCCCGGCACTCAGGGACGCTCAGCGACGTGAAGTCGGGGCTGCGGGAGGCCTGCCCCAGGCCGCTCGGCAGTTCGGTGTCGCCGCCGGTGAGGTCCCGCACGGTGGTCTGAAGGACCTGGGACAGCCGGAGCAGGATGCCAGGGCCCGGTGCGGCACCCGGGTGCTCCTCGAGGTACTGGAGGTAGCCCGGCGCCATCCCGGCGCGGGTGGCCGTCTCCCCCCGGCTCAGTCCGAGTTCCGCGCGCCGTGCGGCGAGACGACGCCCGAGATCGCCCAGCGCATGTCCCTCGGCCGTCCGAGACGGTGCCTTTTCCGCCATGGCCCCTCACTCCCTCTCGCCCCGCCGAACCACACCCGACGCCCGAATTGATCCGTAGATCCAGCATGTCCGGATCGAGTGGGGCGCACTTGGGCCGGTCGGCCCTGACCGCCGGGCCGGACGGGACCGCCTCCGAGGCGGCGGTCAGGTGTAGACGATCCGGCCGCCGGCCATGTGATCGCAGAACTCGCCGACGGTGACGACGCCCTGGACCTGCCCGGTGCAGGGAGGCGTCGAGAGTGCGTACGCCGTCGGCTTCGGGATGGTCGGGGAGCCCCTCGGATACCAGACCCCTCACCGACCGGACACTCGCCGGTCCCGCTCCATGGCCTGGTCGCGGTAGTACGTGCGCCAGATCAACCGGTGCACCCTCGTCCAGCGCGGTACGGATCGCACGCCGGGGATGAAGGGCGCGAGCATCAGGCACAGGCTGAGCAGGGCCATCAGACCCCAGATCAGGGCGTCGGCGTTGCCCGAGGACTTGAAGGGGTCGATCTGGTACCAGAAGGTGTACAGCCACAGCCACGCCTGGCCCGGGAAGTTCCCGGTCTCGTTCATCATCCCCCACTGGTCGCCGCCGAGGTGCTCGGCACGAGCCAGGGACTCCAGGTAGGAACCGTCGGAGAGGAAGAGCAGCGGACGGGTGTAGTCGGTCTGGTAGAACCTGCCCTCCGCCTGAAGTTCCCCGTCCAGCGCACCGCTACGGGCCAGACCGAGCAGGCGCGAGGCAAGGACGGGTACCGGACCGTAGTCACCCTTCGCGGGGGCGCCGCGGCCGGCCTTGGCCAGGGCGTCGGAATAGGCCCTGGTCCACGCCTGCTGCCGGGCGGCCGGGGCGGCGGCCCAGGTGGCGAGGGCCGCGGTGACGGCGGGCGGTTCCGGGGCATCGCGCAGCGGGCGGAGCACGAAGTCGTTCGTGGTGTCCACCGGGATGCGAACCCCCGCGGCACTCTGCAGGCCGACCGGGCCGAGCTTCTGCGCCGCGCCCGGCGTGTGGTTGTACGGCGGCCCGTACCCGGCCGTTCCGCTGGTGCCACCGAGTTCGGACACCGCGGTCGCCGTGAAGTCGGCGCCGTCTGCCCGCGACCAGGAGGCCAGCGTCACCGGCTTGACGTCGGGCGACGAGAAGACGGCTGCCAGGCCCACGGTGAGCAGCACGACCACGACCAGCGCGATCGTGAACTCCTTGACCAGGTCATATGACCTGGTGGGGAAGGCGGCCGGGTCCGGCACGGCGGTCTTCCGGGGGCGTCGGCTCACCGCGCTGCCTCCCGCGTGGTCGCGTCCGCGGGATCGATGGTGGCGGCGTCGATCGGCGGTACGATCCCCCGCCACCGGACCAGCAGGATGTGCCAGATCGCCAGCAAGCCGAGGACCAAAGGCAGCAGGACGATGTGCCACATCAGCATCTGGCCGAAGTCCAGCACGTTGAAGAACGCGCCGATTCCGACCGAGTTGAGCCCGTCCTTGGCCTGCCCGGCGATCCACTGCGAATCGAAGTTCTGCTGGACCAGGTAGCCGGTGAAGGCAGCACCGATCGAGGTGAAGAAGCACACGGCGCCGGTGACCCAGGTCAGCGCCCGCCGACCGCGCCAGGCAGCCATGAAGAACTTGCCCCACAGGTGGATGACCATGAAGAACATGAACAGCTCGACACTCCACAGGTGCAGGCCGTTCACGTACTTGCCGGCCCCCGAGACGTGCCACCACGCAGGACCTTTCAGGGCCAGCACCCCGCCCGTGAGCAGGACGACGATCAGCGCGGCCACGGTGAGCACGCCGAAGACGTAGATCCATGAGGCCATGTACGCCGGCTGGGTGTCCGGCAGCAGTTTTTCCGGTGGCAGCGCCCGCACCACCCGCCGCCGGACTGCTCCTGTCCAGCCTCCGCCGGCCCCGCCCATCCCGCTCATCGCCGGCCCCGCCCCCGGGGGAAGGGCAGGAGCAGGGCCGCCATGAAGACGACCAGCATCAGCCCGATGATCACGAGGTTGGCGACGGACAGCTGCACCACACCCCAGTGCACATAGCGCCCGGCGCCATTGAGATCGATGGGCGCGGCGAACAGACGTGCGCCAGGGTAGAAGTAGGGGAGTGCTGTCATGGCGTGACCCCTCTCAAAGTCCGGGAGCAACTTGACCCCCTGTAAGACCCTCGGTCTCCCGGCCCGCCCGGTCCATCGGCCGAACGAGTCAATCCGCACCGAAGGTCCAAGAGCTTGAAGTCGCTGGTCGACCGGCCGGTGGCCCGCAACCCGTGCCTCCGGGCGGACCCGATCCCCGGGCATCCGCAGCCGACGCTCACCCCGAAGCTGTTCACCCAGCGGCCGAATGGAATACCGAACGACTCGGTTCTGTTTTATCGCTCGGAAACCGGGCGCATCTCCGTCGCACGGCTCCGTCCCGGAAGGACTGATCCTCATGCGTTACGCCGTCCTCGGCACCGGCATCGTCGGCCGGACCATCGCCGCCAAGCTCGCCTCCCTCGGGCACGAGGTCGTCGTCGGCACCCGCGACCCGCAGTCGACCCTCGCCCGCACGCACCCGGACTCCATGGGCAACCCGCCGTTCTCCACCTGGCACGCCGACCATCCCGGCGTAGCGCTCGAAACCTTCGCCGAGGCCGCCGCCTTCGGCGAGGCCGTGGTCAACACCACCGCCGGCGTCGCCGCCCTCGACGCCCTTCAGGCGGCGGGCGGTGCCAACCTGGCGGGCAAGGTGCTCATCGACGTCGCCAACCCGCTGGACTTCTCCGCCGGGATGCCTCCCATCCTGAACCCGGTCAACACCGACAGCCTCGGCGAACAGATCCAGCGCGCCTTCCCCGGGGCCAAGGTCGTCAAGACCCTCAACACCATGAACTGCTTCGTCATGGTCGATCCCGGCCGCGTTGCCGGAGCGCACAACGTCTTCGTCTCCGGCGCGGACAGCGGCGCCAAGAAGCAGGTCACCGAACTGCTCGTGTCCTTCGGCTGGTCCGAGCAGAACGTCATCGACCTCGGCGGCATCGACACCGCCCGGGGTACCGAGATGCTGCTGCCGATCTGGCTGCGCCTGATGGGCACACTCGGGCACGCCGACTTCAACTTCCACATCCAGGGCGCCCGCTAGTGAGTCCACCCCAGCACGGGCGAAGACGGATCGGCGAACCGAACGGGGCGGTTCGCTTCGCCTACGCTGCGGGCATGCGCGCGCCGAAGACCAGCAAAACGGCCGGACGACCCCGCTCGGCCGAGAAGGACGAGGCGATCCTGGCCGCGGCCCTGGAACTGCTGGCCACACAGGGCTACGTCCGCATGACGCTGGACCAGGTGGCGACCGCGGCGAACGTCAGCAAGTCCACCATCCATCTGCGATGGAAGACCAAGGCGGACCTGCTGACCGCGGCGCTCGCCGCGCTGCGGATGGCCGACGCCCCGCCGCCGTCGGGTGACGTGCGCAGCGATCTGGTGGCCATCCTGAAGGACTTCGCCGCCACCGTCGAGCGCGTCAACGGCATGGCACTGATCGGCACCTGCCTGGCCGAGCAGGCTCACACCCCCGACCTGCTCGCTCTGCTGCGTGAGCGCACGGTCCTGCCCCGCCGGGCGTTGTTGCGCGAGGCGCTCGAGAGCGCGCAGCAGGCCGGTCAGGTGCGTGCCGATGCCGACGTGGAGGCGGCGGTCTCGGCGCTCCTCGGCCCCTTCTACGCGGACTACATGGCCGGCCGCGGCGGCCACCCCGAGTGGGCGGAGCAGGCCGTGGGCCTGGTCCTGACCGCGCTCACCCCCGTGCGGCAGTGACCCATCGAGTGACGCGGAGGCCCTGCCGAGCACCTCGCGGCTCTTGACTGGGCACAAAAAGGCGCCGTGGCCTTCTCCCCCGGCCGGGGCGGCGAGCGCTTCGCCTCCTCCGGCAGGAGCCTGACCCCGGTGGCCACGCCCTGAACGCCGTACGCCACTCCAGCCGCCGACGGCGACGGGCGCGCCCCGCATTTCTGATCGAATCGGCTGGGTGCAGCGGAGGCCTCGCTTGCAGCCGCTCCGGCCTGGGGAGACGATCGGAGAGCGGGTGTCCTCCCGCTCCCATACCACTGAGGCATGTGATGGGTCCCACATCACACTCCGGTGAAGGCGGTCGCCCGGATCCCACCATGGGGGCGGTGACCCCCACCGGTGATCCGGTACTCGCCGCACGGTTCAGTGTACCGGCGGTCCCGAAGACGTTCGTGCGCAGATCCCGGCTCTCGGAGCAGCTGGACGTGGGGGTCCGGGGCCCGCTGACCCTGGTCGACGGGCCTGCCGGAGCGGGCAAGACCCTGCTGGTCGCCGACTGGGTCACGGCAGGGGATCTGCCGGGGCCCGCCGCCTGGCTGACGGTGGAGCCGGAGGACAGCGGTCCCGGCGTCTTCTGGACGTATGTGCTGCAGGCTCTGCTGCACCACGGGATCGCTCTGCCCGACCACATCGGAAGCCCGGCACGCCCCGGCAAGGTGGACCACTCGCTGCTGACGCGCCTGGCGGCCTGGATGGACGGGCGGGATGTGCCGGTGATCATCGTCCTGGACGACTTCGACGGGGCGTCCGCTTCCGCCGAGGTCGCCGATGAGCTGCAGTTCGTGCTCCGCCATGCGGGCGACGGCCTGCGCCTGGTGATCATCTGCCGTGCGGAACCGCTGCTGCCGCTGCACCGCTATCGGGCCGCCGGCGAGCTGGTCGACATCCGCAGCGCCGATCTGGCGTTCCGTTCCGAGGAGACCGCGGCCCTGGTCGATCGCCACGGGCTGCCCTTGTCGGCCGACGTCGCGCGTCTGCTGACCGAGCGCATGGGCGGCTGGGCGGCCGGAGTGCGGCTGTCCGCCTTGGCGGCCGAACGTGCCGATGATCCGGAGGACTTCCTGAGGGACTTCGAGGCCGGTCAGAGCACTCTCGCCGACTTCCTGCTGGCCGAAGTGCTCCGCGCCCACCCGGCGGAGACCCAGGACCTGCTGCTGCGCACCAGTATCGTCGAGGAGACCCATCCGGAATTGGCCAATGCACTGACCGGGCGGAACGACGCGGAAGCCATTCTGGCGGAGCTCCAGCGCTCGAACGCGTTCGTCGAGCCCATCGGGCATTCCTGGTACCGGCTGCACCCGCTCTTCGCCGAGATCCTGCGGGCACACCTGCGCGTCCGGCACCCCGGCCTCGAGCCGGAGCTGCACCGCAGGGCAGCGAAGTGGCTGAGCGGGGCGGGCCTGCTCGGCGAGGCCCTGCCGCACGCAGCGGACGCGGGCGACTGGGACCTGGCCGCCACCGAGTTCATCGACGATCTGGCGATCGGCCGGATGCTCACCGGCCTGGACGCCGAGCGCCTGGACGGTCTCTTCGCCGCGATGACACCGGATGCCTCCGGGCCCGCCACCGATCTGGTGCGGGCCGCGCGCGAACTGACCCGCCACGACGTCGAGCGCGGTTTCGCGTATCTGCATGACGCGGAGCAGAAGCTGCCCGACGACCCGCGCGATGCAGCGGCGGCGCAATTCAGCTGTGCCGTCCTGCGGGTGCTCGCCGCCCGGGTGGCGGGCTCTGCGGACATGGCCGAGACGGCGGCCGAGACGGCGGCGGAAGCCGCGCGGGCGCTGCCCGCCGACCGGCTGGAGCAGCGTCCGGAGCTGACGGCCCTCATGCTCACCGACCTCGGGTCGGCCCAGCTGTGGGCGGGCCGCTTCGATGCCGCTCGTTCGACGCTGTCCGCTGCCGCCCGGGCCGCCGAGGGGCCGGCGACGGCCTTCCCCCGGCATGAAGCGCTCGGCCGGCTGGGACTGATCGACTATCTGCACGGCTGGCCCGGGCACGCCGAGTCGCACGCCAGGGCGGCGATCTCCGAGGCTGAGCACTCCGGTCTGCCCACGTCCGCGCGAACGGGGGTGGCCCAGCTCGTACTGGCGGCCGTCGCCATCGACCGGGGCGACCTCGTGGCGGCGCGCGACCACCTCGACCAGGCCGCCGCCTCGTCCGCCGCGTCCCGCGACCCGATCGTCGCCGTCGAACTCGTACTCCTGCGTTCCCGGATGCGGCTGATGGAGGGGGATCCTCAGGGGGCGCTCCAAGACCTCGACGCGATGGCGGAAAAGCCGCTGGCCTCTGCGGCCCCTTCCCCGTGGGTGAGCGACCGCATCGCGATGGCCCGGGCCGCCGTACGGCTGGCCGAGGACGACCCCCGGGCCGCGGCACAGGTCTTCGAGGACCAGCCGCCGAACACCCCGGAGGGCCTGGTGGCCGAGGCCCGGGCGCACCTGGCCGCAGGTTCCGGCGAACGGGCACTGGGCATCCTCGACGCGCTCTCCGACGACCCGGGCCGCGGACCGGCCGTCACGGCCTGGGCATTGCTGGCCAGGGCACAGGCCGTCGACGCGCTGGGCGATGCCGCCACCGCGGAGAGCCTGGTCGGGCGGGCCCTCGCGGTCTCCCGCCCGCATCAGCTGAGGCGGCCTTTCCTGGAGGCCGGGCCGTGGCTCGGGCGTCTGCTGAGCCGCCGGCCCGCGCTCACGCGGGGACATGACTGGCTGGTCGACGCACCGGAGGGGCGCTCCCCCGCCCAGCGTCCGAAGCAGAAGTCCGTGGTCCCTTCCCGGGAGCCCCTCAGCGAGCGCGAGCTGGATGTGCTGGAGCGGGTGGCACAGTTGATGTCCACGGAGGAGGTCGCTGCTGATCTGCATCTGTCGGTCAACACGGTCAAGACGCACCTGAAGAGCATCTACCGCAAGCTTGCCGTGAGCCGCCGCGGTGAGGCGGTCCGGCAGGCCCGGGAACTGGGTCTGCTGTGAGACCTGGACCCGCCGACCGGACATCACCCGTTCACCTGCCCGGGGTGATGTCCCGCCTTCCCCGCAGCCGCAGCATGGGGGCATAGAGACACGAAGGACCGGACGACGTCGAGAGAAGCCTGCTCATGCGTTATGAGATCCGCGTCGAGGGGCAGATGTCGGACACGCTGACTGCGGCGTTCCCCGAGTTGGACTGCACCGTCGCAACTCGCCAGACAGTGCTTTTCGGCGAGGTCACCGACGAGGCCCATCTGTACGGCCTGTTGGCGCGGTTCCAGTCGCTCGGTCTGCACGTGGTGGAGATGCGCCGGCTCCCGGCGTGAGGGACCGGCACAGCGGCAGCAGCACCCCGTACGCACGGCCCAAGGGCCGGCCCCTCTCCGAGTTCCGTCGGAACTCGGAGAGGGGCCGGCCCTTGGGCCGTCACGTGCTTGGGCTGTCACGTGCCGAGCAGCCGCGCCTTGGCAGCGGCGAACTCCGCGTCCGTCAGCACTCCATGGTCACGCAGCTCTCCGAGCCGCGCGAGTTCGTCGAGCAGCGCGCTACCCGCGGACGGCTGGGGGGCAGTGGGCGCGGTCGGTGCAACAGGTGCGGCGGTCTGCTGCGCCTGGAGCTGGTCGATGGCGGCCTGCTGGTCCGCTTCGTGCTGCTGGGCGTGCGCCGCCCGGCGCCCCGCGGCGTATGCGGTGCCGCCGACCAGAGCGCCGCGCAGCAAGGGGCGGCGTCGTCCGAGAGGCATGGTCCTGTCCTTTCTGTTCCGCTGTTGTACCGGTCCGCGATGGAACCGTCACGTCGGTGTCTGCGCGATGGCCGTGCCGCTCAGTTCGGCCTCCACCTCGGCGATCTGCTCATGGGGGATGCGCACCGTGGCCAGCAGGCGGCCGTTGTGACGGCGGACCTCCTCGGCGGCCTCGCGTGCCCATACGTTCTCCACCAGCAGGGCGAGGACTGAGGTGTCGGGATCCATCACCATGGCGATCTCGTTGACATCGTCGAGGCCGACCATCCCGAGGGTGCGGCGCGCGGCGATGTCGGCGGCCACGTCGCCCAGGTTCGCGATGTCCGACAACTCGGTCCTGCCGATGCGCCCGTCCGGACCCTTCGTCACCACCAGCGCATCGAGGATGCGGACGTCCTCGCGGCGTTCGACCTCCTGCAGCGCTGCCAGGAAGGAGTCGGGAGGCTGGCCGGCCGGGAACGAAAGAATGATCAGGTCGATCGGTCCGAGAATGCTCATGCCGGGGCTCCGTTCTTCCTCGGGCTCGGTGCTGTGTGCGGTCAGTGCGAGGCGAGGATCTTCGCCTTGGCCTGCGCGTACTCGGTGTCGGTGATGTCGCCGTGGTCGTGCAGTCCGGCGAGCCTGGCCAACTCGTCCGTGCTGGTCCGCGCGGCCGTGGGGGTCTCGGCGGCGGCTTCCCGGACGTAGGAGCGGAAGGCCTGGTCCTGCCTCTGCATCTGGCGCCGGTCGCGTTCGCCCATGCTGCGCCCGCGGGCGATCAGGTAGACGAAGACGCCGAGGTACGGCAGCACGCAGACGAACAGCGTCCAGCCCGCCTTGCCCCACCCGCTCATGCTGTCGTCCCGGAAGATGTCCCCGATGACCCGGAAGAGCAGGACGAACCACAGGATCCACAGGAAGAACCAGAGCATGGTCATGAACGCGTTGAGGAGGGGGTAGTCCACGCTTGCCAGGGGGTAGTCCACAGTTGCCTCCACGGGTCGGCCGCCGTGCTGCCGCGGCGGTACCAGGGCCTTACCTGCTCCACGCTGCGCCCGCCGGCCTGCGGGCACATCACCCGGCGCGGGTGGGGTGCGGCGGGCGTCCGTGGCAGCGCGCCCATTTGCGCCCGCCTCCGCAGGGGCAGGGGGCGTTGTGGGGCCGCCGGTCGTCGGCGGCCGCGTACTGCCGCATGATCAGAGCGGGCGGCAGGTTCTCGCGGAGAAGTGCCGCCATGGTGCGCATCGGCAGGTCGACGTGGTGGAAGAACTCCTTGAACCCGGGGCACAGATGGTTGAGGCCCGGCTCCCCGTCCGGCGTCACGTCGAAGCGGTCCTTGGGGCAGCCGCCGTGACAGGCGAACCGCACGCCGCACTCGCGGCAGTAGCGCGGCAGGCCGTCCCGTTTGTGCCGGCCGAACTCCTGCTGCTCCGGCGAGTCCACCAGCTCCAGCAGATGCCGCTGCCCGATGTTGCCGAGCAGGTGGCGCGGTTCGACGAAGTGGTCGCAGGAGTAGACGTCCCCGTTGTGCTCCAGGGCGAGCGCGCGGCCGCAGGTCTCGGAGTGCACGCACAACGACGGTGGAGCGCCGTACCAGTTGGCCAGCGCCACGTCGAACATCTGGACGTAGACGGTGCCGACGTCGCGCCGCACCCAGTCCTCGAAGACGTCGATGAGGAAGCGGCCGTACTGCTCCCCCGTGACGGAGCGCCGGGTGACCTGGTCGCCCTCCTGCAGGTACAGAGGCCGGTCCTTAGAGCGGGCTCCCCAGCCCGCGTCGGCGGCCGGGAGGTCCTGCGCGGTGGTGCGCTCCACGATCGGGATGAACTGGATGTGGGCGGCACCGCATTCGTCGCGCAGGAAGGCGTACACGTCGCGGCCGTGGCCGGCGTTGGCGTCGTGGAGTGTCGTGAGGGCGTTCCACTCGACGCCTTCGTCGCGCAGACGGGCCAGGCCGCGCATCACCCGGTCGAAGGTCGGCTTGCCCCCCTTGTCGACGCGGTACGCGTCGTGCATCGCGCGCGGCCCGTCGATGGACAACCCGACAAGGAAGCCGTTGTCGCGGAAGAAGCGCGCCCACTCGGCGTCGATCAGCGTGCCGTTGGTCTGGACGGTGTTGACGATGCGCTGCCCCGGGCGGGCGTAGCGGCGTTCGTACTCCAGCGAGCGGCGGAAGAAGTCGAGCCCCATGAGCGTGGGTTCGCCGCCCTGCCAGGCCACCGTGACCTCCGGTGCCGGGCCGTGCGCCTCGATCAGCTGGCGGATGTACTCCTGCAGCAGTTCGTCGGCCATCCGGAACCTGCTGCCCTCGTAGAGCAGCTCCTTGGACAGGAAGAAGCAGTACGTGCAGTCCAGATTGCAGATCGCCCCCGCCGGTTTGGCCAGCAGGTGAAACGGCGGGCGCCGCGGCGCGGGGTCGCGGCGCCGCACGGTGGGTTCGGGCAGCCATACCGTGCTCATGGCCCCAGGCTGGTGCCGCGGCGCGGCAGCGGGGTCACCCGTGGCGGGTGAGGTTGCCGCTCAGCCCGTGAGGACCTTCTTCTTGGCATGCTCGTACTCTGCGTCCGTGATGGCACCCCTGTCGTGCAACGCCGCCAGCGTGCCCAGCTGGTCCGCCTTGGCGCCCTGGGGCTTCGGCCCGGCGGCGGTTTCCTGGACGTAGGAGCGGAACGCCTGTTCCTGGGCCCGGGCCCGGCGCATCTCGCGTTCGCCCATCCCGCGCCCGCGGGCGATCAGATAGACGAGGACGCCGAGGTACGGCAGCGCACACACCAGCAGCGTCCAGCCGGCCTTGCCCCAGCCGCTGAGCGTGTCGTCGCGGAACACGTCGCCGATCACGCGGAACAGCAGCATGAACCAGAGGATCCACAGGAAGAACCAGAGCATGGTCAGGAACACGTCGAGCAGGGGATAGTCCATGGTTGCCTCCGCACGCCGATGGCCGCGACGACGACTGCACGACCCGTGAGGGCTTGCGCATCACACGGTGCGCCGGGCCTCTCCCCTGCGGCATCACCCCGGACGGGTGGGCCACGGGCCTCGGCGAAGTCTCAGGAGGCATCGTGCGGTTGGGGTGGAGGCGTGCGCTCCGCGGCCTGGGTGGCGCGGCCGCCGGCCGCGAGGAGGGCGAGGAGTGCCAGCACGGCGAGCAGGACGAGGCAGAGCAGCACGATCGTGAGCGCTGTGGGGTGGTTCCAGAGCGCGAAGACCAGGGCCACGATCAGCAGCGCGGCCAGTGCGATCCACCGGCGGTACGTCTGCGCCCACACGCCCACCTTTCCGGTGCGGACCTCGTGCGCGTACGCCCAGGTGGCAGCGGAATCCGCGGTGCGTTCGGAGGTGCTGCGGATCGCCATCGGTAGCCGTCCGGGGCCGATCAGATAGGCGCCGAGCGCGATCACGACGCCGAGCACGATCGCCGTGCGCAGGCTGACCCGCAGGAAGTGCAGCAGGGTGTCGAAGACGGCGGCCGCGGCCGATTTCGACTGCACCTGGTGCGGCAGGTGGTCGAGGTAGTAGTGGCGCGCGACGACGAGGACGATGGCCACCACCAGGCAGGCGAAGGCCGCACCCAGTGCCGTTCGGGCCAGGGCGCGCCTTCTCCGGCGGGCCAGGAACACCCCGGCGGCGCCGATCAGGACGACGAGGACGGGAAACCAGTTGCCGATCACATCCAGCGCATGTGCGCCCTTGCGCATCTTGGCGAGCTGGTCGGACTGGAACAGCACCAGCTGCTTGTTGACGTCGGGGATCTTCGCCGCCGGGGACAGACCCGCGGCGACCAACTGCTGTTTCAACTGGTCGACGGCGGTTCCGACGTCCAGGGTGACCGTGCCGTCGCTGACGCCCACGGCGCCGCGGCCCTGCCCGGTGAGCGCGTGCACCACGGCGTTGTGGGCCCTTCGGTTGGCGTTCGTCCACACTGTGGCGAAGGCGTCGCTGTGGACGATACGCGTGGCGATCTTCGTCACCGCGCTGTTGGCGGCGGAGTCGATCTGCGGCCCCAGCCCCCGTACTGCGGCTGTGGCCCGTGGCGGCAGGCCCTGGGAGTGCAGCCAGCCGGCGAGTTCGGCGGCGGCCTTGTTGCCGTCGACTCGAACGTCCGCCGCCTTGGAGATCCGGTTGACGGCCGCGTCCTGGATCGCCGGGTCGGTGGCCAGCGGGGAGACCGTGGACACATAGCGGTCGGTGTCGAGGACAAGGTCGTGAACCCACACCGTGAGCAGTGCGACGGGGACGAGGATGCAGGTCAGCACGATCAGTACGGCGGAGGCCGTCGCGCGGACAATCCTCCCGGGCGGCGGGCTCATGCGGACTCCAGGTTCTCCGGCGGCGTTCTTCTCGCTCCTCTCCATTGCCGCCGTACACACGGCACACCGCACATCTGGCAGGCCCGTACGGGTGAGTGTCCGCACAGATGGCCCGTCTCCGGACCAGTGCGTCGGTATCGATCACGTCCGTGCCGTGTCCGCGGCATGACGGGCGCGTCGGCCGGCTGAGCGCAACGCCAACGCCACGGCGACCTCCGCGACACCGAGCAGCACCAGCCAGAGGCCGAGCAGCCGGGCGAGCGCTACGGCCGACTCGGCCGGGTAGCCGAGCACGACGACGCCGGCGACGACACCGAGGATTCCGACGCCGAACGTGAGGCCGCGGTGTGCCCGGCCATGGTCCGCGATCGCGATGTACACGGTCACCAGCCCCGACAGCAGCCAGAACACCCCGACGACCAGGGACAGCGCGGCGATGGTCTGCAGCGGATGGCGCAGGCACACCACCCCGACCAGTACGGAACCGAAGGCCAGCAGGACCCGCATCAGCCGGCTGCCGCTCTCCCGGTAGGAACGGGAAAAGGCGGACACGAACGAGAAGACGCCCCCGAGCAGGAAGTGCAGGCCGATCACGACGCCCAGCACATGCAGGGTCTCCTGCGGCCAGACGAGCACGATGACGCCCGGGACCAGGGTCGCCAAAGCCCAGCCGAGAGCCCACAGCCATGCGTCTGAGATGTCCGCCAGGATGTCCTGGGCGTCGGCCGGTGCGGGTGTGGGCGTTGGTGTCGAGGTCATGGTGTCGCCTCCGCCGTCGAGTGTGGGACGGCCGCCGGGCCCCGTGATCACCCGCGCCGGGTGAGGGCGCCTCACATTCGCTGATCGGTGACGTCGTCGCGCCGCACCACGCACAGTGCCCAGATGATGAACCCGAACATCGCGATCAGCGTCAGCGACCACATCGGGTAGTACGGGACGGACAGGAAGTTGGCGATGATCAGCAGCGAGGCTATGGCCACACCCCCGACCCTGGCCCAGGTCGCCGTCGTGAACAGGCCGAGGCTCACGATCACCGAGACCGCGCCGAGGGCCACGTGGATCCAGCCCCAGCTGGTCAGGTCGAACTTGAAGACGTAGTTGGGGGTGTTGACGAAGACGTCGTCCTTGGCGATCGCCATGATGCCGCGGAAGATGTCGAGGACACCGGCGATCATCAGCATCACCGCGGCGAACACGGTAAGGCCGGCAGCCGCGGCCATCGTGCGGGGCGCATGGCGATGAGGAGTAACGGTGCTGGCCATGGCCGGCCTCCATTCCTCACGGGGGCTGCTGCTCGCAGCCGTTCACCACGAGCCTCCACCTGGGCGGACCGCTGCGTGATCACCCGGGGAGGGTGAGGTCGGCCCGCCTCCTCCCTGCTGTGCTGGGCGTGCACGCCCAGCACGAGGAGGCCGAGATGGCTGCTGAGTTCCGCGGGAGGATCGCCCAGGACATCCGGGACTCGGTGCCCGACTGGGAGCCGTACCGGGAGCCGCAGGCACCGGACGGCACACCCAATGTCCTCTACATCGTCTGGGACGACGTGGGCTTCGGGACCTTCGACTTCTTCGGCGGCCTGGTGAGGGCTCCGGCGATGCGCCGCGTCGCGGACGCGGGGGTGCGCTTCACGAACTTCCACACCACCGCCCTGTGCTCGCCGACGCGGTCCTGCCTGATGACCGGCCGCAACGCCACCAGCAACGGCATGGCCTGCGTCACCGAGGTCACCAACGGCTTCCCCAACAGCAACGGGCGCATCCCGATGGAGAACGCCAACCTCGCCGAGGTGCTGGTGGAGCGCGGCTGGAACACCTACTGCGTCGGCAAGTGGCACCTGTGCCCGTCGGAGGAGGCGAACATGGCCTCCTCGAAGCGCCACTGGCCGCTCTCCCGCGGCTTCGAGAGGTTCTACGGCTTCCTCGGCGGCGAAAGCGACCAGTACTACCCGGACCTGGTGTACGACAACCACCCGTATGAGGTGAAGCAGACCCCGGACCAGGGCTACCACCTGTCGAAGGACCTGGCCGACCGGGCGATCGAGTTCATCCGCGACGCGAAGGTCATCGCGCCGGACAAACCGTGGTTCACCTATCTGTGCCCCGGCGCCGGGCACGCCCCGCACCATGTACCGCGCGAGTGGGCCGACAGGTACCGGGGCGTGTTCGACGACGGCTACGAGGTCTACCGCGAACTGACCCTGCGGCGGGAGATCGAACTGGGGGTCATGCCCGAGGGCACCGAGCTCACCCCGATCAACCCGCACGGCGAGCCGTATGCGCTCGGGCCCGGCGGGACGCCGTGGCCGGCCGGCGAGTTCGTCCGCCCCTGGCAGACCCTGAACGAGGACGAGCAGCGCCTGTTCGCCCGCATGGCCGAGGTCTTCGCCGGTTTCATCTCCTACACCGACGCCCAACTCGGCCGTGTACTGGACTACTTGGCGGAGTCGGGGCAGCTCGACAACACCATCACGGTGGTGGTGTCGGACAACGGAGCAAGCGGTGAGGGCGGCCCGAACGGCTCCCTGAACGAGAACAACTTCTTCAACGGCGTGCCCGACGACATGGCGCACAACCTGCGGCACCTGGACGACCTGGGCAGCCCCAGGACCTACAACCACTACCCGACCGGGTGGGCCTGGGCCTTCGACACGCCCTTCAAGTACTGGAAGCGGTGGGCCTCCTACGAGGGCGGCGTCGCGGACCCGATGTTCCTGTCCTGGCCGGCCGGTATCCGGGCCGCGGGCGGCATACGGCACCAGTACGCGCATGCCATCGACATCGTGCCGACCCTGTACGACCTGCTGGGCGTCGAGCCGCCCGAGACGGTCAAGGGCTTCCGGCAGTCCCCGCTGCACGGCGCGAGTCTGCGCGGCGTCCTGGAGGACCCCGGGGCACCCGACCCCCGGGACACCCAGTTCTACGTCATGCTGGGCACCCGCGGCGTCTGGCACGACGGCTGGCACGCCTCGGCCCTGCATCCGCCGGCGCCGTCCGGCTGGAGCAGCTTCGACGACGACGTGTGGGAGCTGTACCACCTGCGGGAGGACCGCTCCGAGGCCCGCGACCTCGCCGCAGAACAACCGCAGAAGGTGGAGGAACTCAAGCGGCTGTGGACGCAGGAGGCCGAACGCCACAACGGGCTGCCGCTCGACGACCGGACGGCGATCGAGATCTTCAGCACGCCACGGCCGCAGCTCTCCCAGCCCCGCGACCAGTACGTGTACTACCCCGACTGCGCCGACGTGCCCGAGTCGGTGGCGGTCAACATCCGCGGCCGGTCCTACACCCTTGCCGCCCACGTCCGTCTCGACACCCCTGAGGCCCGCGGTGTGCTGTTCGCGCAGGGCGGCAGGTTCGGCGGACACAGCATGTATCTCCTCGACGGACGGCTGCACTACGTCTACCACTGGCTGGGCCGGATGGAGCAGAAGGTCGCCTCACCCGGCCGGGTGCCGGTGGGCGACCACGTTCTGTCCGCCGCCTTCCGCGCCGACGACCGCAAGGACAACGGCCTCACGGTCGGGACCCTGACCCTGCACGTCGACGACCGTGAGGCGGGGGCGATCCGGATCAGGACCCAGCCCGGCATGTTCGCCTGCGACGGCGAGGGTCTGTGCGTGGGCCGCGACAGCGGCCAGGCCGTCTCCGCCGACTACGACCCGCCCTTCCACTTCCTGGGCGGCACGATCCGCCACGTGCTGGTCGACGTCAGCGGTCAGCCCTTCGCCGACCTGGAGAAGGAGGCCACCGGCGCGTTCATGCGCGACTAGCGGGCAGGGGCGGTGCGACTGCCGGAAGGAGGGCCGCACGATGAGCAGCGGCGCCTGGACCGTGGTGGCGGTGGCGGGCGTCACCGCCACCTACGCCCTCGGCTCGCGTCGGCTGTCGGCCACGCCGGTCTCCTCGGCGATCGTGTTCACCGGATGCGGCATCCTCATCGGTCCCGCCGTCCTCGACATCGTCGGCCTCGAACACCACGCGGCGCCCCTGACGGCCCTGCTGGAAGCCGCCCTGACCCTGGTGCTGTTCACGGACGCCATGACCGTCCGGCGGCGCGATCTGGCTACGGGCGGCTTCCTGCCCGGTCGGCTGCTGGGCATCGGCCTCCCGCTGAGCATCGCCGCGGGCTGGCTGCTGGCCTGGCCGCTGTTGCCGGGGCTGACCGCAGGGGAGCTGGCCCTGGTGGGCGCGATCCTCGCCCCCACCGATGCCGCGCTGGGCAAGAGCGCCATGTCCGATCGCCGGGTGCCTGCGCTGGTCCGCGAGGGTCTCAATGTGGAGAGCGGCCTCAACGACGGAATGGTACTCCCGTTCTTCGTCGTCTTTCTCGCGGCCATCCCCGGCACGTCCTACGCGCACGAGGGCGTGGCGGGCGCCTTCTGGCGGGCCCTGCTCCTCAGCAGCACCCTGGGCCTGCTGGTCGGCGGCTGCGGCGGGTGGCTGCTGCAGGCGGCCCGGGCCCGCGGCTGGGTCACCCGGGAGTGGCGGCAGATCCTCGTCCTCGCCGTCGCCGCGGTCTCCTACGGGCTGGCTGTGATCACCGACGGCAGCGGCTTCATCGCCGCCTGGGTGGCCGGGTTCGCCTTCGGATACGCCCTTCGGCGCTTCCCCGCCGCCGCGGACGACGAGCGGGAGAGCCCGGACCGCACATCCGAGTTCGCCGAGTATCTCGGGGGGCTGCTGGCGTCGGTCAGCCTGATGCTCTTCGGCGCTGTGCTGCTGGGACCGGCGCTGCAGCACCTGACCTGGAAGATCGTGCTCTATGCCGTGCTCAGCCTGACCGTCGTGCGAATGCTCCCCGTGCTCCTGTCGTTGATCGGCAGCGGACTGCGGCCGCCGACGGTCGGCTACATCGGGTGGTTCGGGCCGCGGGGTCTTGCCTCCATCGTGCTGTCGCTGCTGGTGGTGGAGGAGCACGTACCCGGGACCGAAACGCTCGGCCGGGTGTTCGCCGCGACCGTTGCGCTCAGCGTCCTGCTCCACGGTGTCTCGGCCCCTGGCCTCGCCGAGCGGTACGGCCGCTGGTTCCGGAGTGCAGCCGCTGCCGGGCGTCCATTGCGGGAGGGGGCCACGGTGCCGGAGAGCCCGGCGCCGGCCGGGGCCGGCCCTACGAGGTGAGGTCGGTCCTCGCCGTCACGTGTCCGGCGGCCACGGCATCGGCCAGCGCCCGGTGATCGCGCTCGTTCTGATCGGCGTAGGCCCGCGCGAACCGGGCCAGCGCGCGGTCGAAGCTGTCGCCGCGACCGAGATAGGCGCCGATGGCGACCGGATCGCCGGACCGTGCATGGGCGCGTGCCAGCGAGGCGCCGCACATGCGGCCGAAGAGCGCCAGTGTCGCAGGATCCATGGTCTCGGGCCGGGCGATGCCCTTCCAGTCCCGCAACTGCCGTACGTAGAAGTCGCGTTCGCGACCGTCGATCCCCGTCATGTGCTTCCAGCCGAGGAAGATGTCACTGGCGGCCTGCATCAGCCGCTGCCCGGCCACCACCCGCTCGCCCTGGTTCTCGTAGGCGCTCGCACCGCTGTACGGGGCGAGAACCGAGTCGGCCGCCTCCTTGGCCTGCAGCAGCAGTGGATCCTCGTCGTCGCGGCCCAGCAGCAGAATGATCCAGCAGCGGGTGCCGACGCTGCCGACGCCGACCACCTTGCGCGCCATGTCGACCACGTGGAACCGGCCCAGGAGGTGCCGGCGCTCCGACGACAGGGTCCGCGCGTAGTCCGCGACCAGGGCGCGCAGAGTGTCCTCCAGCCCGTGCTGTTCGGTACCGGACAGCAGCTCGTCGAGCGGTGTGATGAGCGGGGGGTCGGAGATGATCCGGGGTATGCCGTCGACCAGCCGGGTCAGCTTCCCGGCGGCCTGCCGGCCGGTCCGTGTACGGGCCTTGGCCGATGCCGTGTCGACCCTCCGGCGGTCGCTGCGGCTCAGCCGCTCGGACAGGATCGCCTCCACCTGGGCGACGTCGTCGCGGGCGTACCAGACATCGAGGGTGCGCATCCCCGCGAACTCCCGCATCCGCTCACGGTAGGCCCGGACGCTCTCGCGCACGATCATCGCGCAGTCGCCGGCCGGGAACGCGTTGGCGCGACCGGCGATCACCAGGCTCGCGGCGAGCCGTTTGACGTCCCACTCGAAGGGGCCCGGCAGGGTCTCGTCGAAGTCGTTGATGTCGAAGACCAGATGCCGCTCCGGCGAGGCGAGCAGCCGGAAGTTCAGCAGATGGGCGTCGCCGCACAGTTGTACCATGAGCCCGGTGTGCGGGGACGCGCCCAGGTCGGACGCCATGATCGCCGCCGCGCCGCGGTAGAAGCGGAACGGTGATTCGAGCATCCGGCCGTACCGGACCGGGACCAGTTCCGGGACCCGGGTGGCGGACTGCCGCTCGATGATGTCGACGGGATCGGGCCGCTTGGCGTCCGGCTCGAAAGCCGCATGGGCAGTGCGCGGCAGGGAAGCCCGCGCCGCCTTGCCCAGCGCCGCCCGCTCGGAGGACGTAACGCTCTCGTGCATCGTGACCATGACCGTCCCTCCTTTCTCACATCGTCTCGGCTCGGTGCCCGCCTGGGATCACCCCGGACAGGTGATGTGCAGCCGCGGGCACGGGCGATGTGATGCCTCTGTGCGCAGCACCGAGGACCCGGCCCGGACGGCCGGCACGACCGGTCGCCGCTCCGAGACCGCTCAGAAGTGGACGGCTCGTGCCGCGCTGCTGGTCGCCACCACCGCGGTCGTGCTTCTGCTGGCGGCGGCCGGGGCCAAGAGCGTTGTCCTGCTGCTCGTCGGTCTGGCGGGACTCGCTGTCACGGCGGCCGCGGTGTGGTGGGCCCTCACCCATCACGGCCTGCTCCGGGTGTCCGCCGTGACCCTGGCCGCAGTGGTGCCCCTCGCCGTGCTGCTGTACTACGCCGCGGTGGACCTGCTGTGGGCCGCCCTGGCTGCGCTCGCCCTGTGGGCCGTGGCGATGCTGACCGGACGAGCCGCCCTCGGTGCGGTCACGCGTCCCGCCCGGCCACGCCACCAGCGGACCGCACCGCCCCGAGCACCGTTCCTCATCATGAACCCCCGCTCCGGTGGCGGAAAGGTCGGCAGGTTCCACCTCGCGGAGCGGGCCCGGGCGCTCGGTGCCGAGGTTGCCGTACTCGACCCCGCTCACCCGCAGGACGTCGCCGAACTGGCCCGCCGGGCCGTGGCCGAGGGCGCGGACCTGCTGGGAGTCGCCGGAGGGGACGGCACCCAGGCGCTGGTCGCCGGGGTGGCCGCAGAGCACGACGTGCCGTTCGTGGTGATCTCGGCCGGCACCCGCAACCACTTCGCCATGGACCTCGGCCTGGACCGGGCCGACCCCTCGACAGGCCTCGACGCCCTCACCGACGGAGTCGAGCTCCGCATCGACCTCGGCTTCGTCTCCGACCGCGTCTTCGTCAACAACGCGTCCTTCGGTGTGTACGCACAGGTCGTACAGAGCGACGCCTACCGTGACGACAAGGCGCGCACTATCCTCCAGCAGCTCCCGGAGCTGCTGACCCACCGGTCCGGGCCGCGGCTGACCGTCCGCGCCGCCCATGTGCTGGTGGACACTCCGCAGGCGGTGCTGGTCAGCAACAACCCCTACCAGGTGGGGGATGCCGCCGGCCTCGGCCGCCGCGCGCGGCTGGACTCCGGCGTCCTCGGCGTGCTCGGCGTCAACGTGGACAGCGCGGCCCAGGCGGTGGGCCTGCTGCGCGGCCGGCACGCCCGCGGACTCACCTCGCTCACCGCGGACGAGGTGGTCGTCGACGCCGATGCCCCGGAGATCGCTGTCGGCGTCGACGGCGAGGCCCTCCTGCTGCCCACCCCCGTCACCTGCCGCATCGCGCCCGGCGCGCTCCGCGTACGAGTACCCCGCGGCCTGCCGGCGGCGCCCCGAGCGAATCCGCCGACGGACTGGCGGGCGCTGCGCCGGCTGGCCTTCGCACGCCGTGCTGGGGCCGCGGCGGGCTGACCGCGGCGGCCCACCGAGGGGGAGCGCCTATCGGTGAGGCAGCTGCGCGTCCAGCACCGCGTGCGGGGCACGACGCGGGGTGGCGGGGCCCTCCGGGCCGTGGCCGAGCCGGATCAGCATCTGTGCGTGACCGGTGTGGTGAGGGTCCGGGCTGAGAGTGCTGCGCAGATCGGGCCATTCCATCGGCTGGTGCAGCAGCGATGCACGCAGTCCCAGGGCGGTGGCCACCAGCAGCACGTGTTCGAGTGCCTCCCCCGCGCGCAGCCAGTCGGTGCGACGGTCGTGCTCGGTCCTGAGCAGGGCGATGGCCGGGGCGGACCCGAAGTCCTGGGCGGGCAGCCGCCCGGGGTGGCGCGCGGCGGTGAAGTCCCGCATGGGGATGCGTTCGCGGGCATCCTGCGGGCCCAGTACGGTCTGCGGGAGGCCGGTGTCGAACGGGCCGTGCGGGTCCCGGTGCACCCAGCGGCGGCTCTCCGCGCCGCGCTCGGCGTCGGCGCGGTTGCGCCGCTCGGCCTCCGCGGTCACCCGCAGCAGACGTGCCGTCTCGGCGGCTTCGGGGAAGATCAGTGTGGCGCCTTCCGCCTGGGCGGCCTCGGCGAGTTCGGCGCGCGCCTGTGGCGGCAGGGGCCTGGCGGAGAACGGGAAGCGGCTGCTGTGCCTGCGCCAGATGGCAGGGTAGAGGTCATCGCGGTGTTCCCTGCCGTGCCGGCCGCTTGATCCGATGGGCCGGACGACGGCGAGCAGGCGGGGGTCGTCGGGCCGGGGCAGCAGTCGTACGGCGGGTGACCAGCCGAAATGGGACACCGCGACGCGGAGGTTGAAGACGGACGCGCCCACCGAGAGATGCAGCGCGCGGCCGGCCGGATCGGCATGCCGCAGGCTGCGCTCCGGATCCGCGCGCACCTCGAAGGCGACGGTGTCGGGGTCCAGCCCGAAGCGCCAGGGCTGCGTGTTGAAGAACGACGGCGCGGCCACCGCGGCCGCCACACAGGCTTCCAGGGTCTCAGCGTCGAGAGGCACGGATCGCATGGTGCCCTCCTCCCGCACGGGTGTCGGAGCAGGTACGGATGTCCTTCGAGAGTGGCTGCGCGCCGGCGTCCGGGTGAGGGGCCGATGGTCCCTGGCTGATGGCCGGTCAGGCCACCGATGGCGACCATGGCGACGGCTGCGCTGAACGGCCCGTCCAGGTGGCGGACTTGGTCCCGGTCGGCCCCACAGTTCCCTCTGTCCGGCCCATGCCGCGGCGCTCGCCCGGCTGTCACCTTGCTCGAAAACGACGACGAGGAGGTGCGGACCGATGCGTACCGGCAGGGGAATGAAGCGGTGGCTGTGGCGGTGGCGGGCCAACCCGCTGCGCAGGCGCGAGGACGTGTTCGAGGCCTGGCTGGTGCTGGCCCTCTGGGCGCTCGTGGCAGTGGGCGGAACGCTCGCCGGCGTGCTGACGGCCCGGGCCGCGGACGATGTCTTCATGCAGCAGCACGCGGAGCGAACCCCCGTGTGGGCCGTGCTCCTCACGGACACCCCATCTACGGAGGTGAAGGGCTACCAGGCGTCTGCGCGGGTCCGCTGGACCGGAGCGGACGGATCCACGCACACCGGCAAGAGCCTGGTGGCCGGTGCGCTCAGGGCCGGATCCACGACAGTGCTCTGGACGGACACACGGGGGAACGTCACCACCCGGCCGCCGAGCCGCACCGACGCGGCAGTCGAAGCGGGGCTTCTGGGAGCCGCGTCGGCGCTCTCCGTGACCGGCATCGCGTTCGGGGCCGCGGGCACCGCGCGCTGGTGGCTCGACCGGCGGCGCATCGACGGGTGGGGCAGGGAGTGGGCCCTGGTCGGCCCGCGCTGGGGGCACAAGACGGGCTGACGGCGGACCGCGCAGGTGCCGGCGGGCCAGTCGCGCCGAGGGAGCGCGCCGGGACAGGCCGCACACATGAAGTGCACTGCCCTGGCACGGATACTGCCGACAGTGGCTGCCGATCTGTTCGCCGAGCGGACCTGACGCCTTGCCCGTGACGACGGCGAGGGGTCGGCGCCCGGTACGGGATCAGGACCGCACGCGTGACTGACCAGGAGGAACCCGTGAAGGTGTTGATCAACGTCTCCTGGTTTGGTGCGGCCGCAGGTCAGGCCATGCTGAGGGCTCGTTGGTCAGCAAGCTCCCAGCATGAGTCAGGAGACGTGCGCGTTGGCGGCCCAACTCATCCGCGAGATGCGCAGCTGCTTCAAGCTCTGCGCCTGTTCCCGCCAGAAACTGATGCCCCCACCCGTACGCCATTCGCTACCGCGATGCAACAGGTCGCCAGCGCGGGAGACGGGGTAATCGACACAGCAGTCCGCGATCGAGCGGCTGACCAAGGTCTACAACGAGAAGATCAACACCTCGCGCCAACAGGCGGACCTCAAACGCGAGATCGGGAAGCAATGGGGTGCTCACGCAGGTCATCACGGTGATCGTCGCGGGGAGACCGTCCGTCGCTCGGCGTCGGGTCGTCTTCCCGGATTTCCTGCACACTGCGTGCTCGTCCCCCTGCCCTGCTGTCTTACGTCCCCGGGCGGGGCGTGATGGAACAGGAGACGGCGGCCAGGAGCAAGAGCTGCCACCACCGCGGTCCCCGGTCGGCCAAAAATTCTCCTCGCGGACGCGACGGTTTTCCCGCCTCCCGCTGGTCTTGATTTGTGACCGAACCCGACCAGCACTGTGGAGCCCCCATGTCAGATCACACCCGGACCGCCGTCGTCACCGGTGCCGGCCGCGGCTTCGGGCGCGCGATCGCCGCCGCGCTCGTCGCCCAAGGCACCCGCGTCATCGGCCTCGCCCGTAATGAGCCCGAACTGCGGGCCGTCCGCGACGAACTCGGCGAAGGCTTCACGCCCCTCGCCGCTGACGCCACCGACGAAGCGCTCGCCGCGAAAGTGATCCGCGCCCACCGTCCTGGCCTGCTCGTCCTCAATGCCGGGGCCGTGCCGCACGTGGCGCCCGTGCAGGAGCAGACGTGGGAAACCTTCAGCCGCAACTGGGAGGTCGACACCCGTCACGTCTTCGCCTGGACCGGCGCGGCCCTGCGCGAGCCGCTGGCCCCGGGCAGTGTGGTCATCTCGATGTCCAGCGGCGCCGCGCTCGGCGGCTCCCCGCTCAGTGGCGGGTACGCCAGCGCCAAGGCCGCCGTCCGGTACCTGCGGCAGTACGGCGCCGAGGAGTCCGAGCGGGCCGGGCTGGGCGTCCGGTTCGTCACGGTGCTGCCGGACATGACCCCGGTCGGCGGGGTGGGCGACACCGGGGTCATGGGCTACGCCGCGCGCCTGGGCGTCGACCGGGAGACCTTCATCGCGGGGCGGCAGCCGATGCTCACCCTGGAGCAGGTCGGCAAAGCCGTCGTGGAACTCGCCGGGAACCCGGACACCGGCCCGGAGTACCGGCTCGGCGGCGCCGGGCTGAGTCCGATCAGCCGAGCCTGAGCCCGATCAGCCGAGCCACCGCGCGCCTACGGTGGCCCCGCCGCACCCCGAGGAGGATCCGCGATGCCGACGAACGCCGAATTCACCGCCCTGGCCGAGCCGTTCCGGCCGGAGCTGCTCACGCACTGCTACCGGATCCTCGGGTCGATCCACGATGCCGAGGACCTGGTCCAGGAGACCTATCTGCGGGCGTGGCGGGGGTTCGACGGCTTCGAGGGCCGGTCCTCGGTGCGGCGGTGGCTGTACAAGATCGCCACCATGGCCTGCCTCACGGCCCTGGAGACCCGCTCCCGGCGCCCGCTGCCGTCGGGCCTGGGCACACCCTCGGACGACCATCGGGTGGCGGTGGCTCCGCGCGAGCCGTCCGTCCCGTGGCTCCAGCCGGCGCCCGACGCCGCCCTGCTCGGCACCGGCGACCCGGCGGCGATCGTCGCCGCGCGGACGAGCGTGCGCCTCGCCTTCGTCGCCGCGCTCCAGTACCTGTCCGCCCGCCAGCGTGCCGTACTGACCCTGCGCGACGTGCTCGGATTCCGGACGGCCGAGGTGGCCGAGGTCCTGGACACGACCACCGCGGCCGTGGACAGCGCGCTCCGCCGCGCCAGGGCCCGGCTGGCCGAGGCCGGACCGGTCGTAAACGACCTGGCCGAGCCGGACGAAGAGACCCGGCGAGGTCTGCTCGACGATTACGTGGACGCCTTCATCCGGGCCGACCCCGACGCGCTGGTGCACCTGCTGCGGGCCGACGTCGAAATGGAAATGCCGCCGACCCCGACCTGGTTCACCGGCCGCCGGGCCGTCCTCGGCTTCCTGTCCACCCGCGTCCTGCGCCCCAACCTGTGGCGGATGACCCCCACCCACGCCAACGGCCAGTCCGCCCTCATCGTCCACCACCACGTGGGCGAAGGCCGCTACGAGCCCTACGGGATCCACGTCCTGACCCTGCTCGGAGACCGCATCGCCCGGATCACGGCCTTCAACGATCCGACCCTGGTCCCCATCTTCGTCCCCGATCGCATCGCCCGCCCCCTCGAAACCGGCTGAGGGACTCCGTCGGGGATCTTGGGTTTCTTTGATCACTGTCCCTGGCGCCACCAGCGTGGCCTGGGGAGTTCGTGGTCGTCGAGGTACTGCTGGAACGCCGTCGGTGGGCGAGACAGGTAGGGCGCGCCAAGAACTGATCGTCCGACAGGCGGACGGCCAATTGCGATGCTCAGAGTGGCTTCCCAATGGAGAAGTCAAGCTGCGTCGGGGTCGGAGTTCCGTGATCAGTCGAACCAGACCACGAGTCGCACCTGTTCTGGTCCATGCAGCTCGGCAAGCGTCCGCATCACGTCCCAGACCGGGGCCCAGTGGGTCCCCGGCCCCGCGACCTTGCTACGGCTGAGCGCGCCGGACCCATCGGGCTCGTCCCAGTTGGCAGCTGCCAACTCGGCCCAGCTGATCCACGTTGTTCCGTGTGCGTCCTGCGGCCCGCCCCACGCGTTGAACGCGGCCCGCAGCCCGTCCGAGGCATCCTCCGGCAGGCCCCGGCCCTCGGCCAGCGGCTGGAATCCGAAAGAGTTGCGGACGCCGAAGAGGCAGGCGAGTGCGTCATAGGCATTGCCGGCGTTGAGGAGGAAGAGGTCGATGGCGGCGTGCCATACCGCGTCCTCGTCGTCCTCGCCCCAGATCCGGGCCAGGGGTCTGCACTCGATCGTCCCGCTCACTTCGGTGGACATGCCTGCAGTCTGCCGAGAACGGACAAGGCTCGTCGCCTCGATTTCGATGCAGAACCTAACCGGTGGGCTGGGGTGGGGTGAGTTCGTAGAGGCGCCGGTCCCGGATCAGGGCCCACAGGACGTTGACTCTGCGGCGGGCGAGGGCGATCACGGCCTGGGTATGGCGTTTGCCCTCAGCGTGCTTGCGGTCGTAAAACGTCCGGGAGCTGGGGTCGTAGCGGACGCTCATCAGGGCGGACATGTAGAAGACTCGCTGGAGACCCCGGTGATAGTGACGTGGCCGGTGCAGGTTGCCGTTCCGCTTCCCGGAATCGTGCGGCGCCACAACCCGTCCGGCACCAACCGCTCAACGATCCCTGCCACGACCGGCAGCTTACCCAGCCAAATGAGATGACGTCTAAGTAGGTGTATTCCTTCCTCAACGCGGCAGATCAGATCCGTCGTGAGGCATCTGGGGCAGGAGTGGCCGTTTCGTGAAAGCGTCTCGGTAACGGCGTCAACGGACGGCGTTGCATTCATGGATGTGCGAGTGTGCCGGAAGGGCTGCTGGCAGACGGGCTTTCTACGTCATGCCCCTGGCCGTCCGCGTGGCGCGCGGGCGACAATCGCCCGCATGATCGAGTCTTCCGGTGGCCCGTCCACCTTCCGTGATCTGTCCGCCCTCGTTGCCTGTCCCCGCGTCAACTCCCTTGCCCTGTCCGTCGATGGCACGCGTCTCGTCGCCGCCGTGCAGTCGCTGTCCGGAGACGGAACGCGATTCGTGTCCGGCCTGTGGGAGATCGATCCGACCGGGAAACGCGACGCGCTGCGGCTGACCCGGTCCGACAAGGGTGAGTCGGGACCGGTGTTCGGTCCGGACGGGACGCTGTACTTCCTGTCCGGCCGCGCCACCGCGGACAGCGACGAGGACGAGGGAGCCGCGCTGTGGGCGCTGCCGCCGCGCGGGGAGGCCGTTGTCGTGGCCGGGCACCCGGGCGGGATTGCCGCGGTCACCGTCGCCCGGGACTCCGGCGCGCTGTGCCACACCGCGGGGCTGCTGCCGGGTGCCACCGACGCCGAGGCGCATGGCAAGCTGCGCGCGGCGCGAAAGGACGCGAAGGTCACCGCGATCTTGTATGAGGCCGGGCCGACCCGTGCCTGGGACCACGACCTCGGCCCGGCGGAGCCGCACACCTTCGTCCGTGCCGGTGTTGACGCGGAGCCGGTCCTCGCCGGCGGGCAGGGGATCGGTCTGGAGGATCCGGGGGACGCGGCGTTGTCGCCGGACGGCACACGGGTCGCGTACCGCCGGTTCGTGCCCGGGCGGGTTCCGGACGAGCATCGCACCGCCGTGGTGGTGGCCGACGCGGTGAGCGGTGAGGAGATCCACGTCGTCGGTGATCTGGAGCACCTCTACGAGGCGCCGCGGTTCACACACGACGGCTCGGCCGTGGTGTGCCGCCGGATGCGCTGCCCGACATACAACGACCCCTTGGAGACAACTCTCGTCCGGATCGACCTGGCCGACGGCGCGGTGCAGGATCTGCTGCCCGGGTTCGACAACTGGCCCGGTGGCGTGGCCTGTTCACCGGTGGACGACACGCTCTTCTTCACGGCCGACGAGCAGGGGCATGCGCCCGTCTTCCGGCGCGACTCGGACGGTGGCGTCACACGTCTCACCGCCTCGGGTGCGTACGGCTCGCTGACCGTGGCCCCCGACGGGCGCATGCTCTACGCCCTGCGCCACGCGGTCGACGCGCCGCCGACGCCCGTCCGGATCGACGCCGATGTCGCCGACCAGACTCCGGACGAGCTGCCTGCCCCAGGTGGCGTCGGGGAGCTGCCCGGCACGCTCACCGAGGTGCACGCGGAGGGGGACGACGGGTTCGTGCTGCGCGGCTGGCTCGTGCTGCCCCAGGGCGCGTCCGCCGAGCGTCCCGCTCCGCTGCTCGTCGCCGTCCACGGCGGACCGCAGTCCAGCTGGAACGGCTGGACCTGGCGGTGGAACCCGTGGCCGTTCGCCGCACGCGGCTATGCGGTGCTGCTGCCGGATCCGGCCCTGTCGACCGGCTACGGGCAGATCAACCACCGGCGCGGCTGGGGGCAGTGGGGCGGGCGCCCCTACACGGATGTGATCGCGCTGACCGATGCGACCGAGGCCCGCAACGACATCGATGCCTCCCGTACGGCACTCGCCGGCGGCTCGTACGGCGGATACATGGCGAACCGGGTCGCCACCAGCACGGACCGGTTCAAGGCGATCATCAGCCATGCAGGGCTGTGGGACCTGCGGATGTTCCAGGGCGACACCGATGCCCCCTGGTACTTCCAGCGGATCTTCGGCGACCCGCTGACGCGCCCCGAACGGTACGAGGCCGACTCGCCACACCTGGACGTCGCGAAGATCCGCACCCCGATGCTGGTCATCCACGGCGCGAAGGACTACCGCGTGCCCGTCGGGCAAGGCGCCACGCTCTTCCAGGAACTGCAGCGGCACCACGTCCCCGCGAAGTACCTCTACTTCCCGGACGAGAACCACTGGATCCTCAAGCCGAACCACGCGCGCCTGTGGTACGAGACATTCCTCAACTTCCTCGACCACCACGTCCTCGGCACCGAATGGCAGCAGCCCGGCCTGCTGTGACTCGGCCGGGCCCGCCAGCCATCGCTCAGTAGGCTTTTGTGCACGCGGAAGCTCCTGGCAGGACGACTTGGACTCGACACCCACCCGTCTACCAGGAGCTTCTCTACATCTGCGCACCGCCCGCATCATCAACAGCCGTGCTCAGCGGACAGGTTGAAAAACGCTCGGTGATGTCGTGGAGCAGAGCGAAGTGCCGGTTCTCGCTCCACTGCTGTTCCACGAACTGGATCTCGTGAGCCGTGCCCTCCTTGCTGAGGGTCATCGGTCCGGGTGATTCGTTACGACGCAACGCGAGAATGTAGCGACGGCCGTACCGGAAAGCGCGCCACTCGCGAGCGTTCCGTCCAGGCGAGGTTCACGGCGAGCGTGGCCGTCAGAAGCTCCTGCCGGAACGTCACAAAGTCCTCGCCACTGTGGCACTCGCGCAGGTCCTTGATGAATCCGACCAGCCGCTCACCGTTCTCCCGGCGGAACGGGTGCTCGAAATTCGACCCGAATTCGACTCATGACGTGGCATTCATGAACACCCCGCGCTGCCACTTCCTGTGATCGCATGGCGTCGAGGGCGATGCCGGACGGCGTCGCCGTCCTTGGTGTGCTTGCTGCGTGGACCACGTTCCCGACGCTGCCCGCTCCTTCCTGCGGCAGTGACACTCTGAGCGCGCGTGCAGGCACGGACTCTTCCTTTCACCCTTGCCAGGAGTGCCTCGTACCCGTGCTTCCCCCGCACGGAGTGCCGGGCGCCCTGGCTCTTCGGACATCGACGGCCACCATCGGCACCGGTGCGCCCCATCTGCTGCGATCGCAGTAGACGCAAGTGTCTGCGAACGGCCAACGACGAGAGACCGCAGAAATGTGAGCGTGGGGGTGGGCCGTGATCGCCGGCCCGACCCCATGGCATTCCCCTGGAAAGGCCCGTCGATGTCCCCTCTCGCCCGCTGGTGCCACCGGCACCGGCTCGCCGTCGTCCTGGCCTGGGTGGGCCTGCTGCTCGCCCTCGGCGCCGGAGTCGGCGCGGCCGGTAACGACTTCGGCAACAGCCCGACCTCGCAGAACACCGACTCGGCCAAGGCGACGGCCCTGCTGCAGCAGGCATCGAACAGCGCGGCGGGCAAGAGCGGCCGGGTCGTCTGGCAGCTGACGGGCGGCAAGGTCACCGAACCCGTGGCCGAGCGGGCGATGACGGAGGC
This sequence comes from Streptomyces guryensis, assembly GCF_021261325.1. Classification (GTDB taxonomy): domain Bacteria; phylum Actinomycetota; class Actinomycetes; order Streptomycetales; family Streptomycetaceae; genus Streptomyces; species Streptomyces guryensis. The sequence goes on from NZ_JAJSBI010000006.1 coordinate 104,285, forward strand.
GCTGGAGCACATCGCCGACGCGCCGGGGGTCGCCGCGGTGACCAGTCCCTTTGTGCCCGAGGGCAAGGGGCAGGTCAGCAAGGACGGCAGGACGGCCTACGCCACGGTCGCGTTCGATCGGAACGTCGCCGACGCCCAGATCGACCACGTGAAGGAACTCGCGACCGCTCCGGAGCCGGGCGACCTGCACATCGCGCTCAACGGGCAGGCGTTCACCGTGAACCCGCAGCCGAACGCGGTCGCCGACGCCATGGGCATCGTCCTCGCCTTCATCGTGCTGCTGTTCGTCTTCCGGGCGGTGTGGGTGGCGGCCCTGCCCATCATCACGGCGGTCGTCGGCGTCGGTACCTCCGCGGTCACGGTGATCCTGCTCAGCCATGTCATCACGCTCTCCGACACCACTCTGACCCTCGGCTCGCTGATCGGCCTGGGCGTGGGCATCGACTACGCCCTGTTCATCGTCAACCGGCACCGCGCCAACCTGATGGCGGGCATGGGCGTCGCCGAGTCGACCGCCAAGGCCCTCAACACCTCGGGCCGGGCCGTGGTGTTCGCCGGCCTCACCGTCGTCGTGGCGCTGCTCGGCATGCTCACCCTCAATGTCGGCATCATCAACGGGATGGCCATCGGCGCGGCCGTCACCGTCGTCCTGACAGTGCTGGCCGCCATCACCTTGCTGCCGGCGCTGCTCGGGATGATCGGTCCGCGGGTCCTCAGCCGCAACGAGCGCCGGGAGGCGGCCGGGCAGGCGGGGAAACGGTCGTCCGGCCGGGCCGGTCTGTGGGGCCGGTGGGCCGCTCGGGTCCAGGCCCGGCCCAAGGCCCTGGGTCTGGTCGCCCTGGCCGTGCTGACGGCGCTCGCCTTCCCCACGCTCGCACTGCGTCTGGGCGCGTCCGACGACGGCAACCTGCCCACGACCTCGACGAACCGTCAGGCGTACGACATGATCGCGGACGGTTTCGGACCCGGCTTCAACGGGCCGCTCGTCCTCGCCGTGCAGGCCCCCACCGCCGCCGACAGGGTCGCCGAGGCAAAGCTGGCCACCGCTCTCGAGCACGTGGACGGCGTCGCCGGTGCCACGGCCGCGCCCCTGAAGGACGGACAGACGGTCGGCGTGATCTCCGTCGTCCCGACGACCTCCCCCCAGTCGGAAGCCACCTCCGACCTGATCCACCACCTGCGCGACAACGTCATCCCCGAGGCTGAGCAGGGCACGACGATGAAGGTCTACGTGGGCGGCGTCACCGCGAGCAACGACGACTTCGCGTCGGTCTTGATGAGCAAACTCCCGGTGTTCGTGCTCGTGATCGCGGTGCTCGGCTTCCTGCTGCTGACCGTCGCATTCCGCAGTCTGCTCATCCCCGCTGTCGGCGCGGTCCTCAACATCCTCAGCATCGGGGTGGCCTTCGGAGCGATCGTCGTCGTCTTCCAGTACGGCTTCGGCGCGGGGCTCCTCGGGCTGGGCGCCGCTGGACCGATCGAGTCGTTCGTGCCCATCCTGGTCGTCGGCATCATGTTCGGCCTGTCCATGGACTACCAGGTCTTCCTGGTCAGCCGGATGCGCGAGGAATGGACGCACACCGGGGACAGCCGGCGCGCGGTCCGGGTCGGGCAGGCCGAGACCGGCAAGGTGATCGCCGTGGCCGCCACCATCATGGTCTGCGTCTTCGGTTCCTTCGTCTTCGGCGGCATGCGGGTGATCTCCGAGTTCGGGGTCAGCCTCGCGGTGGCTGTCGCCGTGGACGCCCTGCTGATCCGCATGGTCGTCGTCCCCGCGCTCATGCACCTGTGCGGACGGGCCAACTGGTGGCTGCCCCGCCGACTGGACAAGGCACTGCCCCGCGTGTCCGTGGAAGGCCCGGCGGATGAGCCGGCACTGCCACGGCAGCAGCCGGTGCGGGAGCCACAGAGCGCTGAAGTGATCTGACGCGACATCACCATGTGACACCGTCCCCAGCGCGGGCCGGCCGGTCGTACCGGTCTACCGCCGGCCCGCGCTGCTTAGAGTGAGAGAATGGATGTGAGGATGGTGTGGCGGCAGTGGCTTGCCCGTCATGACCGGGTCAGAGACGCGCTCCCGGCGGTGCCACTGATCGTGATCTCCATGGCGGCGACCGCCGTCGGCAAGTCCGCATGGCACGAGCCCCGTTGGGGCGAGGTGGTGTGGACGGCTCTGTCCTGCGTCCCCCTGGCCGTCCGAAGCCGCTGGCCGCTGCAGATCGCCCTTTTCACGCTGGCGGGCGACCTCACGCTGATGGCCGTCGCCTCGCACATGTCCCCGGCCCCGGCCGCGAGTCTGGTCGCCCTGTACACGCTCGCCCTGCTCGGCGACCGGCGCACCGCGTGGGCCGTCGGCCTCGCCGCCGCCGTGGCGATCACGGGCGTCTACGCCGCGACCCACTCGGATTCCGTGGTGGCAGGGGCCAGCCTGCTGCGGTTCGACTTCGCGGTCGCCGCCACCGCGCTGGGCCGCACCGTCCGCAGCCGCCGCGAGCACCTCGCGGAAGCCAGGGCACGCGCGGAACGAGCCGAGCGCATGCAGGAGGAGGAGGCCCGGCGCAGGGTCACCGCGGAACGTGTCCGCATCGCACGCGACCTGCACGACGTCGTCGCCCACCACCTCACCCTGGTCAACGCCCAGGCGGGGGTGGCGCACCATCTCATGCGCGCCAACCCCGACCAGGCGTACGAGGCGTTGGCCCACATCAAGGAGAACAGCCGCGCGGCACTGGACGAACTGCGGGCCACCGTCGGCCTGCTGCGGCAGCCCGACGACGGACCCGGCACACGGGCCCCCATTCCTCGCCTGGCCGATCTCGACAACCTCGCCGAAGGCTTCCGTGCGAGCGGGCTTTCCGTGCGGGTGGCCCGCAGTGGAACTCCCTCACCGGTGGCGCCCTCCACCGAGCTCACGGCCTACCGCATCGTCCAGGAAGCCCTCACCAACACCCACAAGCACGCGTCCACGACCCGGGCGGCCGTGGTCCTGGACTACGGTGCGCATTCGCTCCGGGTCACCGTGACGGACGACGGACGCCCCGACGCGCCCAAGGGCGCGGGCACCGGCCACGGCCTGATAGGCATGCACGAGCGGGCGAGCGCCATCGGCGGGACTCTCACCGCCGGCCCTCGGCCGGAAGGCGGCTTCCAGGTCGTCGCCGAACTGCCGCTCTCGCTCGCCCCCGCAGCCGCCTGACACACCCTGAGGGAAGGCCACCCATGACCGTTCGCGTCGTACTCGCCGACGACCAGGCCCTGCTCCGGGGCACTTTCCGGCTGCTCATCGACGCGCAGCCGGACATGGAGGTCGTCGCGGAGGCCTCCAACGGGCGGGAGGCGGCACAACTGGCCAGATCCGAGCGCGCCGACGTCGTGGTGATGGACATCCGGATGCCCGAGGTCGACGGCATCGAGGCCACCCGGCTGATCGGTCAGGACGAGGACATGGCGGGAGTCAAGGTCCTCGTCCTGACCACCTTCGAGGAGGACGAGTTGGTCATCGAGGCGCTGCGCGCCGGAGCGAGCGGCTTTCTCGGCAAGGGCGTCGAACCGGCCCAACTGCTCGACGCCGTACGCCTCGTCGCCGCGGACGAGGCGCTCCTGTCGCCCGCGGCCACCAAGGGCCTCATCGCCCGCGTCCTCGCACAGCCCTCCTCCAGCGACCTCGTCGACCCCCGCCGGCTGGCCACGCTGACTCCCAGGGAGCGCGAGGTGATGAGCCTGGTGGCTACCGGCCTGTCCAACGACGAGATCGCTGAGCGCCTCTTCGTCACCCCGGTCACCGTCAAGACCCACGCCAACCGGGCCATGGCCAAGCTGGGCGCCCGCGACCGCGCCCAGCTCGTCGTCATCGCCTACGAGACCGGTCTGGTGCGGGCCGGAGAGCGACAGGACTGAGTCGTCCCGCCCAAGCCCAGGCTCGCCTGGGCAGCGGAAACGGCCGGGGTTTGCGGCAACGTGGTCAGCCTTGGCGGTCAGTTCGACTGCCTGATGCAGCGGATCGGGAAGGTTCGGGTCTCGTTGAGGGAGAGGCGAGGGCTGGGAGTCGCTGAAGGCGTCAGCCACCTCCCGAGCCGTCCGCGGATGTGGCTGCTTCATTCCCGTGGTGGCGATTCCCTTGACGAGGCAGCACTTGCCGACGAGAACGTCTCGCCGCGCGGCGAGGGGGTTGCACAACTCGGCTGCTCTCCGGCCCGCGATGGTTACCTGCGGTCCGTGCGGGGGCCCGCCCCGGCTCGTCGGACTCTCGGGCGGGCTGCGGCGGCTCTTACAGGGCCGCGGGAACATGCCCACGCGGCCGTGTCCCGGCCGGTCAAGCCGGGCCACGGGGGCGCCCGTTCGGCGAACGTCCGCTGTCTGAGAGCGCGGTGCACCGGCCCCGTTCTACCGGGTCACGGGGCCTGGGGCTGGGGTCCTCGCTGGCCCGTCGATTCACGCAGCACGAGACGGTGGTTGAGGTCGAGGTGGAATTCTCGCTCCGCCTCCTGGCGGATGCGGGCGAGTTCCCGTCTGAACGGCTACCGGCTCGACGTCTACGGCAACTCCACCACCGACGGAGGGATCGTCGACGCCTGGCCCGCCCGAAGCACACCATTCCTGTATACAGCATGTGGTGAGGAATCCACAGCAGGGGAACACGGAAGCGCCCGCTCGCCTGCAGCACTCGCGGCGTGAATCAGCCCGTGAGGTCCACCTGGACGTCCCGCCCGAGCGTCAGGTCCTGGCTGGTCAGGCTGTCGATGAGCGCCTGGCGCGTCTGCGCCAGGTGGTGTCGGCCAGCCGCCTCCGCCGCCTGGGCGTCCCCCCGCGTGATCGCCTTCAGCATCGCGCGGTGCTCATCGAGGGAGGTGAGCATGCGACGCGGCCGGCTGTGGGAGAGGTGCCGCAGCCGTACGGTCTGGCTGCGCAGGTCGCGGATCGTGCGGGCGAGATAGGGGTTCCGGCACGCGGCGATGACCGCCTGGTCGAAGCCCTCGGTCACCTCGTAGAACTTCGTGTACGACCGGACCTGCGCGGCGGCGTCCAGCGCGCGGAAGGACTCGTCGAACTCCTCCAGCCGCTTGAGCAGGTCATGGAACGGCACGAGTACGCGCTCGTCGGCCGCACCCGCTGTCGCGACCGACGCGGCCGCCTGCGGCTCCAACAGCATCCGGAACTCGAAGAGAGCGTGCACCCCGCCGAGCGAGATAGGGGCCACCCGGGCCACCTCACCCGGCACGAAGTCAACGAGCCCGTCCCTGGCGAGCCGACGGATGGCCTCCCGTACCGGCGTGCGCGAGGCGCCGAGCTCCTCCCCCAGCTGGACCTCGCTCAGCTTGGCCCCCGGCCGCAGCCGCAGCGACTCGATGTCCTCCTTCAGCCGCTCGTAGACCGCTTCGCTCTTGCCCGTCGCCCGACCCTGCATCTCCCCGCCGCCTCCTCGTACACCATCCTGTATACACCCTGGCGGCCCCGACTCGGCTCCTCGGCACGGCGATCGCGGCTGGCTGCACAAACGCCCCGGCGGCCTCGGCGATCGCCGTAGCGCAGGCTGTCGATCACAGGTTCCGGCCCGCCCTCGCGTTCCGTACGCCACTGAAGCCGGTGAGCTCTCTCGATGCGCCCAGCAGACAGGCCCTACGGCGTACACGTGACCTTCACCGCCGCAAGGTCGATACTGCCGACAGCAGTGCTCCAGCCGCGACACGACCGACACGCCGCCGCCACCTGACAACCCATCACCGAAGTCAGCATTGAGTCAGCATCAGTAACGTCGGCACCCGCCACCGACCGCCAGGATCGCCAACCAGTCAAACCCGCACTGACCTGCCAAAACAAAGGTCATGGGCTCATCTGTCAGTCTCACAAGGAGGTACCCATGAAGATGTTGATCAATGTGCCGGAGAGTGTGGTCGCGGACGCCCTGAGGGGCATGGCTGCCGCCCACCCCGAGCTGACCGTCGACGTGGAGAACCGGGTGATCGTGCGGCGGGACGCGCCGGTCGCCGGAAAGGTCGCCCTGATCTCCGGGGGCGGCTCGGGGCACGAGCCGCTGCACGGCGGGTTCGTGGGTCCCGGCATGCTGTCGGCGGCCTGCCCGGGCGAGGTGTTCACCTCGCCGGTTCCCGATCAGATGGCGCGCGCCGCGGCGGCCGTGGACAGCGGGGCGGGTGTGCTGTTCATCGTGAAGAACTACACCGGCGACGTGCTGAACTTCGACATGGCGGCCGAGCTCGCCGAGGACGAGGGCATCCGGGTTGCCAAGGTGCTGGTCAACGATGACGTGGCGGTCACCGACAGCCTCTACACGGCCGGGCGGCGCGGAGTCGGCGGCACGCTGTTCGTGGAGAAGATCGCAGGCGCGGCGGCGGACGAGGGGCAGCCGCTGGAGCGGGTGGAGGCGATCGGCCGGCAGGTCAACGAGAACTCCCGCAGCTTCGGCGTCGCGCTCAGCGCCTGCACCACGCCCGCCAAGGGCAGCCCCACCTTCGATCTGCCGTCCGGTGAGCTGGAGTTGGGCATCGGCATCCACGGCGAGCCCGGCCGGCAGCGGCGGGCGATGATGACCTCGGGTGAGATCGCAGAGTTCGCCGTCCACGCGATCCTGGAGGACATGCCGCCGCGCAACCCGGTCCTCGTCCTGGTCAACGGCATGGGTGCGACGCCGTTGCTGGAGCTGTACGGGTTCAACGCCGAGGTGCAGCGGGTGCTCACCGAGCGCGGTGTCACGGTCGCCCGAACGCTGGTGGGCAACTACGTCACCTCGCTCGACATGGCCGGTGCGTCGGTCACCCTGTGCCAGATCGACGAGGAACTGCTGCGGCTGTGGGACGCGCCGGTGAAGACACCGGGGCTGCGCTGGGGTATGTAGACCGGCGGGCCGAGGTGTCAACGTACCTACCACGCAAGGAGATCCAGTGCTCGACGCCGACTTCTTCCGCCGTTGGATGGCGGCGACCTCCGCGTCCGTGGACCGCGAGGCGGAACGGCTCACCGCCCTCGACTCGCCCATCGGGGACGCCGACCACGGCAGCAATCTGCAGCGCGGGTTCCGGGCCGTGACCGCGACGCTGGAGAAGGAGGCGCCGGACACGCCCGGTGCGGTGCTGACGCTGGCCGGGCGGCAGCTGATCTCGACGGTCGGGGGTGCTTCGGGGCCCCTGTACGGCACGCTGCTGCGCCGTACGGGCAAGGCGCTGGGGGACGCCGGTGAGGTCAGCGAGGCACAGTTCGCCGAGGCGCTGCGGGCCGGGGTGGACGCGGTCATGACACTGGGCGGCGCCGCGCCGGGCGACAAGACCATGATCGACGCGCTGGTGCCTGCCGTGGACGCGCTCGACGAGGGCGGTTTCGCCGCGGCCCGCACCGCAGCCGAAGAGGGCGCCCTCGCGACGACACCGTTGCAGGCCCGCAAGGGGCGGGCCAGCTATCTCGGGGAGCGCAGCATCGGCCACCAGGATCCCGGTGCCACCTCGTCGGCGCTGCTCGTGGCGGCTCTCGCGGAGGCCGCCGGTGAGTGACGGGAAGCAGGTCGGGATCGTGCTGGTCTCCCACAGCGCCGAAGTGGCCTCCTCGGTGGCCGAGTTGGCGAGGGGGCTGGCGGGCGGCGGGGTGTCGGTGCCCATCGCCCCGGCGGGCGGCACCGAGGGCGGCGAGCTCGGCACGAGTTCGGAGCTGATCGCGGCCGCGGCCGCGTCCGTGGACCGGGGCGCCGGGGTGGCCGTGCTCACCGACCTCGGCAGTGCCGTGCTCACGGTGAAGGCGCTGCTGGCCGAGGGCGACGAACTCCCCTACAACACACGGCTGGTGGACGCCCCGTTCGTGGAGGGAGCGGTGGCGGCGGTGGTCACGGCGGCGACGGGCGCCGACCTCGCGGCGGTGGAGGCGGCGGCCGCGGAGGCGTACACCTACCGGAAGGTCTGAAGGCACCTCAGGGTCCGGGGAAGACCCTTACCCGAGTCCCTCCGCTCACCCGAGTCCCTCCGCGGCGACGGTGAGGGCCGAGCGCATGGTTGCCGTCAGCTCGGCCCCAGCCGTCGCGCGGTCGGGCTCCGCGCCTGCGGTGCGCCAGGCGTAGTGCTCGACGGCCGCGCGCAGGGCCGCGTTGAACATGGCTGCCCGGATCGTGGGCCGCAGCTGAGAGCGGCCGCCGCGATCGCGTTCCTCGCCCCGGACGCGGCGAGCGACGTGAACGGCGTGATCCTGCCGGTGCACAACAGGTGGGCGGCCGTCTGACGACGCCCCGGGCGGCTATCCGCCGCGCACGAACTGCTGCGCCAGCCGCCGTCCCACCGCGACGGCGGCGGCATGGCTCTCGATCGGCTTGACCTGCGAGTACTTGAAGACGATGTAGGTGACCCCCGATGCCGTGCCGCCGCCGCTCGGGCCAGGGGGGATGCCGAGGCCCTTGGCGGTGGCGTAGGACGCCTCGCCGATGACGCCCTCCGGGCCGATGTCACCCACGACCGCGTACTGCACGCGGCCCCGGTACACGACGGCGGCGACCGACCCGCCGCGCACGCCGTCGTCGAGGGGGTCCCAGACGCGGCTCGCGGCGGGCACGACGATGTACGGGAGGCGTTCGGCGCTCAGGTAGCGCCCGTCCGACTGCTGGTAGGCGGTGGCCTCGGAGAACGACGAATCGTTGCGACGGTTGCAGCGCGGTCCGGGCTGTCCGTCGCAGTCGATGTCCATGTCGGCCTTCCAGAAGACGGCGCGCCGGGTGCCGCACACCTCGATCGCCGCCGGTGTGCCGGCGTCGCTGCGGAAGCGGCCGCGGGAGACCCGGGTGCAGTCACGCACCCTGGCCAGCAGATCGGCGGCGCGGACGTCGCCCTCGCGCCAGACCACCGGCTCCACCCGGCCGCGGGCCGCGGCGTCGGACAGCATCGGCGGGGCGAGTAAAGCGGCACCGGCCACGGCCAGGGTCAGCGACTGGACACGCACCATGAGGAGCCCTTTCCCGAAGGGGCACTGACGGGCAGTCAGCCCGGTCCGGCGCCGTAGCGATCATTGGGCCACCGTAGGCGGACCGGACGGCGCACAGCCCCAGGCAGGTCACGGCGTGGCGTGTCTTCGGACGTCCGGCGGGTGGCCGGGCCGCCGGAGCCCCTGTCGGCTCCGGCGGCCCGGCCACCCGGGTCCGGCGCGGGAACAGCGACGACAGCGGCCCGCACCACCGGCCTGAACTCCCCAACGCTCAGCGAGAGTTCAGCCGTGAGGAGCTTCAGCATACGTAACCCCGGCGGGGGTCTTTCGTAACTCCGGCCAGCGGTCTCACGCAACTCGGGCGGGCGGTCCCCGACATCGCCGCCAGTGCCGTCGAACCGCACCCCGCCCCCTTGATGCGATCACATCACTCAGGCCATATTGGTCCGGACCATTGCCGCCGTGTCGTCCGGGGAGGCGGAGCCGTGCGTCGCGCCACCGTGCTCGTGTACCGATCCCTCGCGCTCTGTGCCGCACTGGCCCTGCTCGGCTCCTGCGGTGGGAGCGGCGCCGGGGGCGAGGAGGACGGGCTGCCGTCGGCGCCCGAGGGAGTGGCCGCGGCGGCCGGCAGTGCGACCAGCGTGCACGTGATGTGGAACGCGGTGTCCGCGAACCCCCGCGTCGGCGTCTACGAGGTGTATCGCGGCACCACGAAGGTCGAGGAGGTACCCGGCTCGGAGCACATGGTGGACGTCATCAGGCTCAGGCCGTCCACCTCGTACGTCTTCACCGTCCGGGCGCGGAACACCGAGTGCCGGCTCGGGCCGCCCGGCCGCCAGGTGCGCGCGACGACTCCGGCGGCCGTGGCGGCGGACGACACGGCCCCTACCCGCCCGGAACATGTGCGCGGCCGAGCAGTCGGCAGCAGGGCCGTCGAGCTGTCCTGGTCCGCGTCGAGGGACGACCGGGCCGTGGTGTCGTACGACGTCTACCAGGGCACCGCGGAGATCCACAGTACGGTCGCAGCACAGACGGCGACCGTCGTCACCGGGCTGCGGCCGGGCACCCGTTACGCCTTCACCATCCGGGCCCGCGACGCCGCCGACAACCTCTCGCCTCCCGGCGCCACCGTCCGTCTCCGCACCCCGGGCTCCGACGACGGACGGAACACGGCGCCCACCGCCTTCCGTGCGACGAGTCACCGCGCCGGCGGGGCGTACTACCTCGACCTTCGCTGGATCCCGCCGCGCAGCGACGGCCTGGTCACGGAGTACCAGATCCGCCTCGACGGCCGGGCGGCCACCTCCCTGGTGTACGGCGGGGACGCGCCGCGCGGCCGGGCGTCGTACTCCTTCTACGTCGGCCGGGACGCCGGCGTGAGCCACCGCGTGCGGATCCGGGCCAGGCTGCCCGACGGCACCTGGGGCGGCTTCTCGGTGGAGCGCACGGTGACGACCGGAGCGGTCGGCGACTGAGGGCCATCACGGCCCCGCGGCATGGGCCGGACGGAGGAATCCATCACCTGCCCGGAGGCGGTCCGCATGCGGGGCGGCCCGTGGGGACGTTGGCTGCCCCTGAGGCAGCACGGACCTTTCCCGACCTTCGGCGGCGCAAGGGATGTACCGCCAACCGTGCCGTCGGAGGGCAGTCCCATGCGCAACTCTCAGCCAGTCGTTCGCTCCGCACTGACCGCGGCGGCCGCCGCGCTCCCGCTCGCCCTGGCCGCCGTACCGGCCGCGGCGCAGGGGGCGGGAATCTCGGTGAGTACCAGCGGGTCCACTGTTTCGGTGACCACGAGCGTGTGCTCCACGCGCGGCACCAACGGTGCGTTGGGCACCGCTTCGCTGCTCCACAGCAGCCAGTCGCCCCGTCAGATGCCGCTGTCGGGCACCGCCGCCCTGCAGTCGGCGGCCTGGTCGAACGTGAGCCCCGGCACCTTCACCGTGACGGTCGTCTGCGCGACCGGCGCCACCGCGGGCACCCAGTCCGTCGTCGTCTCAGGCTCCACCACTCCTACCGCGACCCCCACCACCACCCCGGCCTCCACCATCTCGGCCACCACCAAGCCCTCGCCCTCGCTCGGCGTCAGGGGCGGGGTCGGTGGCGCCGTCCAGGACTACGGCCCGCTGACGCTCGGGGTGGGCGCCGCCCTGGTGGGCACGGGCGTCATCGCGACGGGCTGGTACCTGCGTCGGCGTGCCAGGCCGAACCGGCTCTGACGGCGGACGCACGCACGAGCCGCAGAGCTCACGCCGGTTCGGAACCGGGCAGCTCGGCGAACTCCTCCAGCGCGTGCGTGAGCCACTGCGTCCAGAAGGTCTCCAGGTCGATGCCGGCTCGCAGCACCAGGTGCCGCAGCCGGTCCTGGGGAGCGTCCCGGCCGGGCGGGAAGTCGCGCTTCTCGATCTCCTGGTACTCGGCCAACTGCAGCCGGTGCAGGTCGAGATGGCGGCGCAGGTCGTCCGCCAGACCCGCGGTGCCCACCACGGCCGCCGCGCGCAACCGCAGCAGCAACACATCGCGGTGCGGTTTGGGGTCCTGGGACGCGGCGGTCCAGCGGGCCAGTTCGGCGCTGCCCGCGGGCAGGACTTCATAGCTCTTCTTCTGCCCGCGGGCCGGCTGCTCGGCCGGCAGCGCCCGGATGTGGCCGTCCGCCTCCAGCCTTCCCAGCTCGCGATAGATCTGCTGATGGGTCGCCGACCAGAAGTAGCCGATCGACTTGTCGAACCGGCGGGTCAGCTCCAGCCCCGAGGACGGCTTTTCGAGCAGGGCGGTGAGGATCGCGTGCGGGAGTGACATGGAGTCATCCTAGGGACGGCCGCGCGGCCTGCTAGAGGGCCGCCGCCAGCTCCGTGCCCTGCTTGATGGCACGCTTGGCGTCCAGTTCGGCGGCCACGTCGGCACCGCCGATCAGGTGCGCGCCGACACCGGCGGCGACCAGCTCCTCGTACAGGCCGCGGCGCGGTTCCTGTCCGGTGCACAGCACGATGGTGTCGACGGGCAGGACGGTGCTCTCCTCGCCGACGGTGACGTGCAGTCCGGCGTCGTCGATGCGGTCGTAGCGGACGCCCGGCACCATGGTGACGCCGCGGTGCTTGAGCTCGGCGCGGTGGATCCAGCCGGTGGTCCTGCCCAGGCCCGCGCCGACCTTGCTGGACTTGCGCTGCAGGAGGTGGACCGTGCGCGGCGGGGCGGGACGCTCGGGGACGGCGAGTCCGCCCGGCGCCTGGTAGTCCATGTCGACACCCCACTGGCGGAAGTACGTCTCCGGGTCCTCGCTCGCCTTGTCACCGCCGTCGGTCAGGAACTCGGCGACATCGAAGCCGATGCCGCCCGCGCCGAGGATCGCCACGCGGTCGCCCACGGTCACGTTGTCGCGCAGCACGTCGAGGTAGCCGACGACGCTCGGGTGGTCGACACCCGGGATGTCGGGGGTTCGCGGGGTGACGCCGGTGGCGACGACGACCTCGTCGTAGCCCGCCAAGTCCCCTGCTTCCACAAGCGTGTTGAGGCGTACCTCCACGCCGTGCGCGTCGAGCTGGTGGCGGAAGTAGCGCAGGGTCTCGTCGAACTCCTGCTTGCCGGGGACCTTGCGGGCGACGTTGAGCTGGCCCCCGACCTCGCTCGCGGCGTCGAACAGTGTCACGTCGTGGCCGCGTTCGGCGGCCGACACGGCGCAGGCGAGCCCGGCAGGTCCGGCGCCGACGACGGCGACGCGCTTGCGCAGCCGGGTCGGGGACAGGACCAGCTCGGTCTCGTGGCAGGCGCGCGGGTTGACCAGGCAAGAGGTGATCTTGAGGCTGAAGGTGTGGTCGAGGCAGGCCTGGTTGCAGCCGATGCAGGTGTTGATGGCCTCCGGCTCACCCTCGGCGGCCTTGTTGACGAAATCGGGGTCGGCGAGCATCGGGCGGGCCATGGAGACCATGTCCGCGTGACCCGAGGCGAGCAACTCCTCGGCCAGCTCGGGGGTGTTGATGCGGTTGGTGGTCACGAGCGGCACCGAGACCTCGCCCATGAGCTTCTTGGTGACCCAGGCGTAGGCGCCGCGCGGCACGGAGGTCGCGATGGTCGGGATGCGGGCCTCGTGCCAGCCGATTCCGGTGTTGATGATCGTCGCACCGGCCTCCTCCACGGCCTTGGCGAGGGTGATCACCTCGTCGAGGGTGGAGCCGCCGGGGACCAGGTCCAGCATCGACAGCCGGTAGATGATGATGAAGTCCTCGCCGACGGCCTCGCGCACCCGCCGCACGATCTCGACGGGGAAACGCATGCGGTTCTCGTAGGAGCCGCCCCAGCGGTCGGTGCGCTGGTTGGTCTGGGCAGCGATGAACTCGTTGATGAGGTAGCCCTCGGAGCCCATGATCTCGACACCGTCGTAGCCGGCCTGCCGCGCGAGGCGGGCGGCGCGGGCGTAGTCGTCGACGGTCCGCTCGACGTCGGCGTCGGTGAGCTCGCGGGGCGGGAACGGGCTGATCGGCGCCTGCAGGGGGCTCGGGGCGACCAGGTCCTGGTGGTAGGCGTACCGGCCGAAGTGCAGAATCTGCATGGCGATCCGGCCGCCCTCGCGGTGCACGGCCTCGGTGATCCCCCGGTGCTGCTCGGCCTCCGCGTCGGTGGTGAGCTTGGCACCGCCCTCGTACGGCCGTCCCTCGTCGTTGGGCGCGATGCCGCCGGTGACGATGAGACCCACTCCCCCGCGCGCACGGGCGGCATAGAACTCCGCCATCCGCTCGAAGCCGCGCTCGGCCTCCTCCAGTCCGACGTGCATGGAGCCCATGAGTACGCGGTTGGGCAGCGTGGTGAAGCCCAGGTCGAGCGGGTTCAGCAGGTGCGGGTAACGGCTCATCGGGCCCCTCCGTGCGCAGTATGGTGCCTCTGTTGTAGAGGACCCCGCCCCCTTTTTGCAACTAGTTGCAAAAACAGAGAGGGGTGACACCGACCACCCCGGGGCACAGTGGCCTCATGAGCCCCGAAGACACCGAGGTGATCGAGCTCGCGCAGGAGCTGATCCGCCGCCCGAGCCGGGCCGGGATCGACGACTACGAGCCCGTCCTCGCCGTCCTCCAGGACTGGCTCGACGCCCGCGACCTGCCATGTCGGCGCCTCTACGACGACGCGGGCCGACCGATCGCCTTGCTGGTGGAGGTCGCGGGCGGCCGGCCGGGGCCGTGGTGGGCACTGGATGCCTGCGTGGACACCGCCCCGTACGGCGACGAGGACGCCTGGTCGTTTCGGCCGGACTGCGGGGACGTCGTGGACGGGTGGCTGCGGGGGCGGGGAGCAGCCGACTCCAAGTTGGCGGCCGCGATGTTCTGCCGGATCGCGGCCGAGCTGCGCGCCGGTGCGGACGACCTGCACGGCGGGCTCGCGGTGCTGCTGGACGCCGACGAGCACACCGGCGGGTTCGGCGGGGCCCGGGCCTATCTCGCGGACGCGGACGCGGTGCGCCCGGCGGGGGCGATGATCGGTTATCCCGGCCCGGACGAGGTGGTGGTCGGCGGGCGGGGGCTGTGGCGGGCCACGATCGCGGTGCGCGCGGAGTCGGGACACTCCGGGTCGAGGCGCGCGGCGCTCGGCGCCGTCTCCCGGGCGGCGCGGCTGGTACGACTGCTGGAGGAGGCCGAACTCCCGGGCGCCGAAGGCGGGTTCCCACTGCCGCCGAAACTGACGGTGACCTCCTGCCACGGCGGCGAGGGCTTCTCCGTGATTCCCGGCCTGTGCGAGCTGGGCGTCGACATCCGCACCACCCCGATCTTCGACGCCCGCGCGGCGGAGAACCTGGTCCGCACGGCGGCGGCCGAACTCGACCGGCGGCTGCCCGGCCCGGCCCCGACCGCGATCACCCAGGTGGCCTGCTGGCCGGCGTACCGCCTGGCAGAGGACGAGCAGCCCGCCGCCGCACTGCTGGAGGCCGCCGCCGGAGAGGGCCTCACGGTCCGACCGAAGACCGCGGGTCCCTCGAACATCGGCAACCTACTCGCAGCCCAGGGCATCCCGGCCACAGCGGGCTTCGGCGTGCGCTACGAGGGGCTGCACGGCGTGGACGAACGCGCCTGCCTGGCGGACCTGCCCACAATCCACACCGTCTACATGCAGGCCCTGCTGCGCCTCCTGGCGCCCTGAAGGGACGCGGGGAACTGCGCGACCGGCCACGACGGCGCCGCAGCCGATCGTCAACCCATCCCGCCGAACCCAGCGGAGCGCTTCCTCAGCGGGTTTCGAGCCGCACATGCAACTCCCGCTCCTGATCCCCGGAGGCCGAGGAAAGGTCCCGCACCGCGAACAGCGAGTCCAGCGTGGTGCGCAACCGCTCGATGGCCCAGTAGCCACCCTGCGCATCGGCCTCCACGGAGGACGAGAGCCGCGCGGGAGGTGGGCACTCATGCGCATCGGTCACCTCGAACGTACCGAGCCACACCATCGGCCGGCTCTCATGGAGCTGCTGCGGCACCTCCTCGGGCCCCCGGTCGGACTCGAAGCACGCACACAGGGTGTCGAACACGATCCGGGCGTCCTCCTTGCTGCATCCGCTGATCTCGAGGGATACGGGCTCCTCGTGCGGTCGCACACGGTCCATCGTGATCGCTCCTCTCGTGGCGGTGGCGCGGCGCCACGGGTTCCCCGCGAACCACGCCACATCCCCAGAAAAGCACCACAGCACGGACCGGACCAGCGAGAGGGTCAGCTCCGTGTGAAGCGGTACGTCTTGCTGTCCGTCAGAACGCAGAAGCCCGGCGACACGACGATCACGCGCAGGGTGCCGTCGCGGCGGTCGTAGTCGATGCCCTCGACCTCGAAGGTGCCCGAGCAGGAGCTGCGCAGCGGGAGCTGCCGCAGGGCGGTGACATGGCCGGAGACGTCCGACGTGCCGTTCGGCCGGGCGGACAGGTCGACCTGGAGGAGCGGCTTGGTGACGCCGAACAGCGTGCCCGCCGGGTCGTCGGAGGAGCACAGCAACGTGGTCGGGCCGGAGAAGTCGCAGCCCTGTACGTCGCGTACGGCGTGGTCCAGGTTGACGGTGGAGGCCTGCGGGAGGTTCGCCGAGGGCGAGGTGCTCGCGTTGACGCCCGGGGTCGGGAACACCAGGAAGCGGCTCATGGTGCCGTACTCGCCGGCCAGCATCCACTGTCCGTCGGGCGAGATCGCGACCCAGGAGTTGTTGAGTGCCTCGCCGGAGCTGAGCGTGTGGACGTACTCCGACCAGGCGCCGCCCGGTGCCTGTACACGGAACATCTTCGCGTTGCCCGAGTCCGCCTGGTAGGGCTCGACGTAGTAGCCGTTGTAGGAGGCGTCGGGGTCGCCGACGTGGTTCCAGCCGCGGCTGGAGACACCGGCGGGGATCGTGCCGATGCCGGTGTACCGGTTGGGGCTGTCGGCCGGGACCTCGACGGAGGCCAGGCCCTGGCTCTCGGTCAGCGGATCGGCGCGGTCCGAGCCCACTTCCGTCCAGGCGTCGGCCGCCGAGGCGGGCGGAGCGGCGGACAGGACGGCGGCGGCCGCAAGGGCGAGGGTGGCGGTGAGGGCCGCGTGACAACGTTGCCGGGCGCGCAGGGGCATGGGGGGCTCCTCGATGGGGGCGGGCGTGCTCGGCGGACAGTCTGGCCCGGTGATGTAGGCATGTACAGACCAAATCGGTAACGGGGGCTGTCGGCTCGGTGACGTTCCGTACCGGGTACTGTCGTCACGGCTCCGGGGGACGGCGCCCACCGTGTTGAGGGATGGTGGAGGTGGGCGACGGGGTCGTCACAGGGACGGTTGAGCGCGGTAGAACTTGGGGAGTCGGCACGGGGGACGGCGTGCCGCGCGAGCGGGCGAAGGCGGTGCGTGGAATGAGTGCACCTGGGTTTCCGGTGGCCGAGGGCGAGGGGTCGGTACGGCCGAGCGGGCTGCTCGACGTGCTGGGGGTGGCCTCGGTGGTCCTGGACGCCGAGGGACACATCGTGCTGTGGAGCCCGCAGGCCGAGGAGCTGTTCGGCTATCCGGCGCAGGAGGCCCTCGGGGAGTACGCGGCCCGGATCATGGTGCACGAGCAGCATCTCGACCTGGTGGTCAAACTGTTCGCCGATGTCATGGTCACCGGTCAGAGCTGGGCCGGGGCCTTCCCCATACGGCGCAAGGACGGCAGCACGCGCCTGGTGGAGTTCCGCAACATGCGGCTGCTGGACGACCACGGCGACGTCTACGCGCTGGGGCTGTGCGCCGACCGGTCGACCGTACGGCGGCTGGAGCGGGACGTGGCGCTGTCCACCCGGATGATCGCGCAGTCCCCCATCGGGCTGGCCGTCCTGGACACCGATCTGCGGTACGTGTCGGTCAATCCGGCCCTCGAGCGGCTCAACGGGATCTCCGCGGAGGACCACATCGGCCGGTCGATCGGTGACGTCCTGCCGCATCTCGACGTCGCGGCCATCGAGGGCGCGGCACGTCATGTGCTGGAGACAGGGCATCCCCTCGTCGACCAGAAGGCGACCGGCCGGACCCCGGCCGAACCGGACGAGGAGCGCGCCTGGTCGCTCTCCCTGTACCGGCTGGAGGACGCCGTCGGGACCGTGCTGGGCGTGGCCGGTTCGGTCGTGGACATCACCGAGCAGCACCGGGCGAGCGTCGAGGCGGAGGCCGCGCGCCGGCGACTACAGGTCATCGCGGACGCCTCCGCCCGTATCGGCACGACCCTGGAGCTGGACCGCACCGCCCGCGAACTGGCCGACGTCGCCGTCCCCGAGCTCGCCGACATCGCCGCCGTGGACCTGCTGGAGGCCGTGGTGGCGGGCAGACGCAGCAGCCTCGGCCCCGAGGAGCCGGCGGTGATCCGGGCCCTCGCCGTGCAGGCGGACGGTGCTCCCGAGGCGCTGCGGGCGGCCGACCCGCCCGGGCGGGTGACCCGGTACGGCCCCGACCGCCTGGTCACCGAGTGCGTACGCACCGCCCGGCCGGTGATGGTGCCGCAGGTCGAGGCCGCGGACCTGCCGCGCATAGCGCGCTCGCCCGAGGCGGCGGAGCTGCTGGCCGACGCGGGCGTCCACTCGTACCTGGCGGTGCCGCTGATCGCCCGCGGTGAGGTGCTCGGCGCCCTCGACCTCAAGCGCACGCACAACCCGCGGCCGTTCAGCGAGGACGACCTGTTGCTCGCCCGCGAGCTGGCGTCCCGCGCGGCCGTGCAGATCGACAACGCCCGCTGGTACCAGAACGCCCGCGACACCGCCCTCACCCTGCAGCGCAGCCTGCTGCCCAGCCACCCGCCGGTGACCGGCGGCCTCGAGGTCGCCTCCCGCTACCAGCCCGCGGGAGCCACCAGCGAGGTCGGCGGCGACTGGTTCGACGTGATTCCGCTGGACGGCGGCAAGACGGCGCTGGTGGTGGGCGATGTGATGGGCAGCGGCATCAACGCGGCGGCGACCATGGGGCGGCTGCGCACCGCGACCAACACCCTGGCTTCCCTGGACCTGGATCCGGCCCGGCTCCTGGAACACCTCGACAAGATCACCGAGGGCCTGGACCACTCGATCGCCACCTGCGTGTACGCCGTGCACGACCCGCGGTTGCGTCAGTGCCGGATAGCCAACGCCGGGCATCTGCCGCCGGCCCGGCTGCGGCCCGGGCATCCCCCGGAGCTGCTGGAACTGCCCACGGGCGTACCGCTGGGCGTGGGCGGGGTCGCCTTCTCCACCACGACGGTCGACCTGGAGCCCGGCGACCGCCTGGTGTTCTACACCGACGGACTGGTCGAGACCCGGCAGCATCCCCTCGACGAGCGCCTGGACGCCCTCTTGTCCCTCCTCGAAGGCCCCGACCGCCCACTGGAGGAGGTCTGCGACCTCCTGCTGCGCACCCTGCACCAGCCCGACAACTCCGACGACGTGGCGCTCCTCATCGCGCGGGTGCAGAAGCCGAGCTGATCGTCGGTACGGCTGGGCGGGGCTCTCACAGCAACTGATTACGGGTTCCTTATCGTCCGCATTCGACAATCACAGCAAGGCATGGCACGCAGATGCCGCCTGCCGTGGCCGATGGGAGCGAGCCGTGATGCACGAGCCGGACCAGGAACCCAGCGCCGGTGGCGAGCCGCCCGACGGGCGCTTCGAGCCGACGGCGGACATGGAAGTGATGACAGGGCCGGGCGGCCCGGAGCGCGAGCCGGCACGGTGGCGGCGCCGGTCCCGCCGGGCGCGTGCCGTGGCCGCGGCGGCCACGGTCGCCGTACTGGCCATCGGCGGCACGGTCGCCTACGCCGCCACCTCGGGCGGCTCCGGCCAGGGCGCCATGCCCTCGGCGTCCGGATCCGCATCGCCGTCGCCCCGCGGCCCCGGCGGCCGGCACGGTGTGGGCCCGTGGTTCGGTTTCGGGTTCGGCAGCCTGGGTGTGCACGGCGAGACCACGGTCAAGGACCAGGACACGGGCAAGTGGGTCGTACGGATCTGGCAGCGCGGCACCGTCGAGAAGGTCGACGGCGACCAGGTCACGGTCAAGAGCGACGACGGCGCCCGGTGGGCATGGACCGTGAACTCCGACACCACCGTCTTCCGGGACGGTACGAAGGGTTCGGGCGCCGGCGACCTCAAGAAGGGTGAGACGGCCCTCCTCGCCGGCACCCGCTCCGACAACGGCACCCGGACCGCGACCCGCGCGGTCTCCGGCACCTTCGACCACAACGGGCCCGGCGACCGGCACGGCAGGTTCCCGGGCAAGGGCAACAGGGACTGGCGCCACCACGCGCCGTCGCCGAGCCCGTCGGGCAGCGGCGCGACGACCTGACGCATCGGTAACCTGCGTCATCATGATGCGTTCTTGGAACTTGTCGCTTGTGCTGGTGCTCTGCGGCTCAGCCGCTGCGACTGTGCCGCTCCTCAGTGGCAGCCCGGTCGTCGCAGTAGCCCTCCTGCTGGTGTTCGTGGTGCTCGCAGGCGTGCACTCGCCGCTGGTCTTCCCCAAGTCGATCGATGCGCTGGAGGCGGAACGGCGCAGCGCGATCGACGGCCGACCGGTCGTCTTCTGGCGCTCGGGCTGCGCGTACTGTCTGCGCCTGCGTATCCGACTGGGCCGCAGCGCCCGTGAGTTGTACTGGGTCGACATCTGGCGTGACCCGGCGGGTGCGGCGAGGGTGAGGGCGGCCAACGACGGCAACGAGACCGTACCGACCGTCGTGGTGGCAGGTAGGCCGCATGTCAACCCCGATCCGGAGTGGGTGCGTGAACAGCTCTCGCCCTCCGCGTGATCGGGAGCGGTCTCCGGCCGACGAAGGCGAGTTCAAGGACGGACTCCGATCACGACATTGGCGTACAGCTCCTCGGAGGCCGTCAGACGTACCGTCAGTCCGCTTTTGGTGAAGGCTTCGACGGCCGCGTCGGTCTGCCGTTCGCTCGTCTCGACGAGGAGGCAGCCGCCAGGGGCGAGCCAGCGGGGCGCTTCGGCGGCGACGCGGCGCAGGACGTCGAGTCCGTCCGCGCCGCCGTCGAGCGCGACCAGCGGTTCGTGGTCGCGGGCCTCCGTGGGCAGCAGGCCGACCTCGCCGGTGGGGACGTAGGGCACATTGGCTGCGAGGATGTCGACACGGCCGCGCAGATGGCCCGGCAGCGCCGCGAACAGGTCGCCCTCGTGGACCCGGCCGCCGACGGCGCCGACATTGCGACGGGCGCACCGCACGGCAGCGGGATCGATGTCGGCGGCGTGCAACTGGACGTGGCCGAGGGCGGTGGCCAGGGCCACGCCGACGGCACCCGAACCGCAGCACAGGTCGACCACGACGGACGCGTCCGGGACCTGGGCGAGAGCCTGTTCGACGAGGAACTCGGTGCGGCGGCGGGGCACGAACACGCCGGGTTCCACCGCGATGCGCAGACCGCGGAACTCGGCCCAGCCGACGACGAGTTCGAGGGGCAGGCCGGTGACCCGGCGGTCGACCATGGCGGCCAGTTCCTCCGGCGTACGGGCCGCGGCCAGGATCAACTCCGCCTCGTCCTCGGCGAAGACACAGCCGGCGGCACGCAGCACGGCGACGACGGACTCACGCGTGGAGGGCGATGGCAGGGAGGAAGGCGAAGGAGACAAGGGAGGCATGAAAGCCGAGAGCCTTTCGGTAAGTCGAAGGGCGCTCTCGCGGTCACCTACTGCCGGCGACCCGCGTCGACTCGAGGCGTGAGCACCCGACCTGACACAGCGGTAATGGGTCTCACCTCCTCGGTCTTCGGTGGCCGGGAGATTCCACGGCCGGACGCCCACATTACCGCAAGGCGTCAGACGCCGACCGTCTCCTCGGCCTCTTCCTCCGCTTCCTCCTCGGCTGCCGCCTCGGACTTCTGCGCCTCGGCCACATGGACGGGTGCGGTGGCGCTCACGGGCGCCTCGGCCCTGCCCCGCGCCCGCTCGTACGCGGCGGCGATCGCCGTGACGGCGAGGCCCAGCAGCAGCCACGCGGCCAGCGTCCATACGTTGCGGGAGAGGCCGTCGCTGTGGAAGTACAGGAGGCTGCGGGCGCCCTCGACGAATCCGGCGCCGTTCCAGAAGGCGTGCAGCGTACCGAAGAAGCCGTTCTGCAGGTCGGGGCGGAACAGACCGCCGGAGCTGGTGAAGTTGAGCATGACGAACAGCACCATCATGGCGAGGGTGGTCCAGCGCTTGAGGAAGGTGTGCAGGCCGACGCCGACGAAGAGGATGCCCGCGGAGTAGAGCCAGGCCATCCCCCACAGGCTCGCGAGGTCGTGGTGGGCGAGGTGGAAGACGGGCCCGGCGAGCAGCGCGCCGATGCCGCTGACGACGGCGGAGACGCCGAGTGCCAGCAGGGCACGCAGCCGCATGGGCAGACCGGCACCGGCGGCGCCGAGGGCGGCGACGGAGGCATAGGAGCCGATGCTCAGCGCGATCAGCAGGAAGAACAGGCCCTGCCCGGTGGGATCGTCGTCGACCGGGGCGGCCACGTCGGTGACCTTGAGTACGGCGCCCTGCTCCGCGGCGACGGGCGTGAAGACCTTCTCGACGGCCGTGGCGTCCATGTCGGAGGCGGCGCTGGCGACCACCAGCTCCGGCGTCTTGGCGCTGGGCACGTAGGCGCCCGTGATGTCACGGGAGTCGAGCAGGCCGACGGCCTCCGAGCGGGTGGCGACGGTGCGGACGTCGAGCCTGTCCCCCGCCTTGTCCTTGACGGTCTGCGCGAACACCTTCACCTGCGGGCCGGAGCCGACGACGGCGACGGGCAGATGGTGGGGCTCCGGGGTCACGAACGCCCCCATGTAGGCGAACCCCATGCCGATGCACATCAGCAGCGGGGTGATCAGGTGCGTGATCACATGGCGCAGGGCCGGAGACCTCATCGCTCACAACCTCCAAATGGTTGGCTTATACAACTCTAACTTCAAGTTGTACTATACAACCAAGTGGGATGGGGTGGTATTCCGTGATGAACGAGGGAGGCCCGATGGAAGCAGACGAAGCCGTGGAGACGATCCAGCACGAGATGACGGTCTTCGCCCGCCGCGCCCGTGCCTCGGCCGGCCGTATGCACCCCGAGCTGTCGCTGGTCTCGTACACGCTGCTCGGGCATCTGGAGGAGAGGGGCGGCTGCCGGGCCACCGACCTGGCGGCGCACTACGCCCTGGACAAGTCCACGGTCAGCCGTCAGGTGGCCGCCCTGGAGCGGGCCCGGCTCGTCGAGCGGCGCCTGGACCCGGACGACCACCGCGTCCAGGTCCTGCACCTGACCGAGGCCGGGCGCCGGATCCTCGCCCAGGTCACCGACAGCCGCCGGGCGGCCTTCCGGGAGCGGCTGGAGGACTGGCCGGCGGAGGACCTGCGGCGGTTCGCCGGCTATCTCGTGCGCTACAACGCGTGGGCGCCCCCCGACGACGAAGCCTAGGATGCCGCCAACTCCCGTTCGCCCGTGAGGGGTTCGGGAGCCCGGGCCGCCAGGAACGCGGTGGTGCGGCGCAGCCGGAAGCCGAGGGACTCATAGAGGCGGATGGCGTTGGTGTTGCCCGCGCCGGTATGCAGGAACGGGGTCTCACCGCGCGCCCGGATGCCGTGGGCCACGGCGAGGATCAGCCGGGTCGCGAGGCCCTCGCCGCGGAAGGCGGGGTCGGTGCACACGGCGCTGATCTCGGTCCAGCCCGGCGGGTGCAGCCGCTCCCCCGCCATCGCTATCAGCGCGCCGCCCCGGCGTATGCCGAGGTAGGTGCCGAGCTCGATGGTGCGGGGCAGGAAGGGGCCGGGCCGGGTGCGTTCGACCAGGTCGAGCATCTCGGGCACGTCGGCGGCGCCGAGACGGACGGCCTCCGGGTCCGGTGCGGCGGCGATGCCGTCGTCGACGAGCTGCACGCCGTCCACATGGAAGGTGACCTCCCAGCCGGCAGGGAGCGCGCCGCAGTAGCCGGCGAGCGGCACCTCCGCCCCGGGGCCCGCCAGCGCCGCGAGGTCGGCCCAGTCGTCGGGGCCGGGCTCGTCGGGCAGCGCGAGCCACGGCGACACGCCCTCGGGGTAGCGCAGCACCCGGCCGCGCCGCTCCGCGAAGTGCGCGTGCGGGCCGGTGAGCGAGGCGAGGGCGGGGTTGTCCAGGACGTGGCTCATCGCGCGACCTCGATGACGATCTTGCCGCGGGCGTGGCCCTCCTCGACGGTGCGCAGCGCCTCACCGGCACGCTCCAGCGGGAAGGTCCGCGTCACGTGCGGGTCCAGGTCGCCGCGCACCACGAGGTCGGCCACGGCCGTGAGCCGGTCGGAGGTGCGCACCCGGGCGACGCGGGCGCCGCCCAGTTTCTCCACGACCTCGGGCGGGGCGCCGGCCGTGATCAGCTTGGTCCGGTCGGTGAGCAGCGTCGCCGCCTCCTCCAGGACGTCGCCGCCCACCAGGTCGTACACGCCGTCGACACCGCCCGGTACGCGCCCGGTCCAGCCCGGGCCGGACGCCACGTGCTCCGCGCCCAGCGATGCGATGAAGTCCTGCTTGGCCTCGCTCGCGAGCCCCACGACCCGCAGGCCCAGCGCGCGGGCGATCTGCACTGCCGCGACACCGACCCCGCCGCCCGCGCCGGTCACCAGGACGGTGGCTCCGGCCGGCAGGTCCAGCTGGCGGATTCCGTCGTACGCCGTCACGGCCGAGACAGGCAAGGTGGCGGCGTCGGTGAAGGAGAGCGCGTCGGGCTTGTGCGCGATCAGGTCGACCGACAGCAGCGCGTACTCGGAGTACCCGCCGACGACGGGCCGGCCGAACACGGCGTCCCCGAGGGCGAACCCCTCGACTCCCTCACCGGCCTCCTCCACGACGCCGGAGACCTCGCTGCCGAAGTAGGCGGGGAAGTCATGCCCGCCGCTCTCGCCGGCGCGGCGGTAGCCGGTGCGCTGCTTCCAGTCGACGGGGTTCACTCCCGCGGCACGCACCGCGACGAGCACCTGGCCGGGGCCGGGGTTCGGCCGGTCCACGTCCACGAGGGCCTCGGCCTCCGGTCCGCTGTAGCGCGTGAAGACGTACGCCTTGGGCATCTGCTCCCACTCTCCTTCGCTGCCGTCTGGCTCACCGGTTGTACGGGGCACCGGTTCCGGCACCACTCGCCAAGGAGGATCGGCGGCCGGCTATTCCCGGGGTGCCGGAGTCTTCATACGGCCTTAATGATCGCGGGCAGGCCCGGGGCCGGGGCACGCCTGACGAGCACGTACGGTTGACCGCGTAAGCAATCACTTCCGTCCCGCTGGATCCGCATGAACGTCACCCGAGGCTTCACCGGGCGCGCCCGCGTCGACAACCCGGGCCTGCCACCCGGACAGTACGACGCCGGCGACGACTGGCCCGTCCTGTCCGCCGAGGTCACCCCCGAACTTGCGCCCGCCGACTGGACCTTCCGGCTCGACGGGCTGGTGGAACGGCCGCGCACCTGGGACTGGGAGCAGGCGCACGCGTTGCCGGGGTCGGCGTACGAGGGCGACATCCACTGCGTGACGAGCTGGTCGAAGTTCGGGATGCGGTTCGGGGGCGTGTCCCTGGACACCTTCCTCGAAGTGGTGCGCCCACATGAGTCAGCCACCCACGCGGTCGCCTACTCGCACACCGGCTACACCACGAACCTCCCCCTCGCGGACCTGACGGGCGGGCGGGCCTGGATCGCCTGGGAGTGCGACGGGCGGCCCCTTGCCCCCGAGCACGGCGGGCCCGCCCGGCTGCTGGTGCCGCACCTGTACTTCTGGAAGAGCGCCAAGTGGATCGCGGGCCTGACGCTCCTCGACCACGACGAGCCGGGCTTCTGGGAGCAGAACGGCTACCACGCGCGCGGCAACCCCTGGCAGGAACAGCGGTACTCCGGTGACTGAGCAACTGACGCAACGGTCCACCTCCACCGGGTTCACTCCCCCGACCCGCTTCGCGGTGCCCGGCCGGATCGCCGTGAGCAACCGGGCGGCCTCGGTCTGGCAGACCGCCACACTCACCGAGATCCGCCGCGAGACCCCGCACGCGGCCACCTTCCGGTTCGCGGTGCCCGACTGGGAGGGGCATCTGCCCGGCCAGCACCTGATGCTGCGGCTGACCGCTCAGGACGGCTATGTGGCCCAGCGCCACTATTCGATCGCGTCCGCGCCCGACGACCCGGGGCACATCGAGCTGACCCTGGACCATGTGGAGGGCGGCGAGGTCTCGGGCTGGTTCCACACCGTGGCCGAGCCGGGTGACCAGGTCGCATTGCGCGGCCCGCTCAGCGGCTTCTTCGCCTGGCCGGGCGACCGGCCCGCACTGCTGGTCGGAGCCGGCTCCGGCGTCGTACCGCTGATGTCGATGGTGCGGCACCACCGCGCGCGCGGCCTGGCTGTGCCGCTGCGGCTGCTGGTGTCCGCGCGCAGTCCCGAAGAGCTCATCTACGCGCGCGAGTTCGGGGCGGAGACGAGGCCCCTGTTCACGCGGCGCGCACCACAGGGTGTGCCGGTGGGACGTATGGCGGCCGCACATGTGGCGCCGCTCCTGGACGAGCAGCCTCCGGGTGGGTGGGAGGCCTATGTGTGCGGTTCGAACGCCTTCGCCGAGCACGCCTCGCGGCTGCTCGTCGAGGCGGGGCAGCCCGTGGACCGGATCCGGATCGAACGCTTCGGCTGATCGCAGGACCGTACCGCGCGCCGTACCGCAATGAGCGATCTCCTGCGTGCTGGGTACCCGATGTCCCTGGGCACTCGCGCGCATACGCGGTGCGGAGGGACAATACGGACCGAAGACGATACGGCCCCTCCGGCTCCGGTGACGGCGAGGAGGTCGACATGCGAACCCGGGTGCGCGGCTGGCGCTGGCGGCGCAATCCGCTGCGGCGTCGGTCGGACATGGTCGAGGCGTGGACGGCGCTGGTCGTCTCGGTCCTGTTGTTCGTGGGCGCGCCGCTGGCGGGGGCGCTCGCAGGCTGGTGGGCCCATGACGAGGCGCGGGCCTTGGCGGTGGCACAGGGCGCCGCACGTCACCGCGTGCGGGCCGAGGTCGTCGGCAGGACACCCGACAGGCTGCCCTCGGTGCAGGGCGGCCGGGACCACTCGTACCGGGCGGAGGTGCGCTGGACGGACCCCGCGACCGGCACGCACACCGTGAACGCACTCGTCCCGGCGGGCACCCGGCACGGCGACACCGTGGCCGTCTGGTTCGACGCCCGGGGCAGGGCCGTTCCCCCGCCGCCGGGCGAGGCCCAGATCTGGCAGCACACCGTGACCATCGGCACCTGCGCCACGGGCGGCGCGGTCGCCGTGGTGCTCCTGGCGAATGCCGTGGTGCGTCGCGTGTCCACCGGCCACCGGCTGGGCGAGTGGGAGCGCGAGTGGGCACGGACCGAGCCGGAGTGGACCCGGCGTCGGGCGTGACGCACACGGGCCGGTCAGGCGGAGAGCCAGTCGACGTAGCGGGTGGGCGCGAGCTGCGCCTCCTTGTCGGTGAGGACGTCGCCCTTGACGGCGGCGAACATGCCGGCGGTGGGGTCGGTGACGACGGTGCGACGGTCGCCCTTGTGGGACAGGGTGATCCGGCCCAGCTCGTCCAGGGTGAAGATCTCGGGGCCGCCGATGTTGCGCATGCCGTTCAACGGGGCACCCACGGCGACCTCCGCCACCGCGGCGGCCACGTCCTTGGCGGCGATCGGCTGGATGGGGGTGGCGGGCAGCCGGACGGTGTCGCCGTCCGCGGTCCACGACAGGACGGCGTCCATGAACTCCATGAACTGGGTCGCCCGGACGATCGAGTAGGGGATCGGCCCGGCCGCGAGGATGGTCTCCTGGAGGGCCTTGGCGCGGTAGTAGTCCAGCTCCGGCACCAGGTCCGTGCCGACGATCGAGAGGATGACGAAGTGGCCGACCCCGCCCTTCTGGGCCGCGGCCACCAGGTTGTCCATCGAGGTCTGGAAGAAGGCCGGGGAGGCGTCGTCGAAGGTCGGGGAATTCGTCAGGTTGACCACGACGTCGGCTCCCGCCACGGCCTCGTCCAGCCCCCGGCCACTGATGACGTCGACTCCGGTGGACTGCGAGTGAGGTACCGCCTCGTGCCCGGCGGCGTTGAGGTTCTTGACGACCTGTGACCCGATCAGCCCGGTACCGCCGATGACTGCGAACTTCATGACATGCCTTTCGTCGGGGTTTTCCATGCGATGTGATCTATGCCCCACCTTGTCGGTGCGGCCAGGGGTGGTGCCTCGATCGGCGGAGAGCGGGCGGGTTCAGCAGCCGTCGACGAACGTGACCGTCTCGTCGAGCGGCGCCCGGCCCGTACGGGCACAGTCCACCGTGGCGTCCTCGAACCCGATCGACAAGCCGCAGAAGAGGACAAGCCCGTCCGGCGGCGACAGGATCTCGGCGACGGTCCTGCGATACACCGACCAGGCCATCTGGGGGCAGCTGTGCAGCCCTTCGGCGCGCAGCAACAGCATGACGGTCTGCAGATACATGCCGACGTCGGCCCATTGCGCCGCCCCCATGCCTCGGTCGATGTAGCAGAACAGGGCCGCGGGCGCGCCGAAACACTCCCAGTTCGCGGCCGCCGCCCGCTGACGCGCCTCCCAGTCCTCGCGCGAGATGCCGAGTGCTCCGTAGCGCTGTTCCCCGAAGGCGGATCGGCGCTCGCGGTACGGGGACTTCAGTGCGGGCGGGTACATCTCGTACTCCCGCTCGTCCCAGGGGTCGCCCGCGGCCACGCGCTCACCGGCGCGCTTCTTGAGTTCCGCCAGCGGCCCGCCGGTCAGCACATAGGCATGCCACGGCTGCATGTTCGATCCGGACGGTGACCAAGCGGCGGCGCACAGCACGCGCTCCAGCACCTCCCTCGGGACGTGCCGGTCGGTGAATCCGCGTACCGCCCGCCGGCTCGTGACCGCCTCGTAGACGTTCAAGATCGACTGCCTCCTGGCTGCTCAGCGCGTTCATCCTCGTTGCATGGGAGATAGTATCACTCGATACCATCTCCCATGTAACTATCGCTGGGCCTGAAAACGCCCGGCCGGCCGTCAGGCGCGGCAGCGCAGCATCTCAAGTGGGGGGCAGCTACGAAGTCCGCCCAGAAGTCGGCGCCGAAGGCGCGCACACCGGCGTCGGACACGTCCACCGGGACCCAGATCGGCTCGCCGAATCCCGCCGCCCGCAGACAGTGCTCGTAGACCTCGCGGCGCGGGGCGGTGGCGATGATCTCGATCGGCGGGTCGAGCAGCGCCGTCACCCGGAAGCGAGGTCCGGTCTCGGTCTCCTCGCCGGTCGCCTCGCAGAGAAAGCCGTACTTCTCCAGGGACGGCCCGTCGGAGACGAAGTCGGGTGACTGCATGAGCGCGAAGAACTCTGCGCCGGGCTTCAGGCTCCGGTGCACGTTGCGGCACATCCGTTCCATGGCGGCGACGTCCTGCGCGTAGTTGAGCATCTGAACCGCTGTGGCGATGTCGAACCGGCGCTCCAGAGGCCGCAGTTCGGACACGTCGCCCACCTCGTAGCGCACGCCGGGCGGATCGCACGCCTCCAACTCCCGTGCCACGGCGACCATTTCACCGGAGATGTCGATTCCGAGTACGTCCGTGGCGCCGCGCCGCCTGAACTCCCTGCTGTAGAAGCCGGTACCGGAGGCAGGGCCGAGGATCGACTTGCCGCGCACGTCTTAGACCATGTCCAGAATGCCGGGTACCTCCGCGTACTGCGTCAGCGGCAGGGACTTGAGAGGTGGCCGCCGTCAGGCGGGCTCCCACAGCTCGATCCGGTTGCCCTCAGGATCGGTGACCCAGCCGAATCGGCCGACACCCTCCATGTCCTGCGTTTCCTCGGCCACGTCCGCTCCCCTGGCGCGGAGTTGCGCGAGCATCGCATCCAGGTCCCGGACCCGGAAGTCGAGCATGGTCCGCTGGGCGCGGGACCCGAAGTAGTCGGTCTCGGACTGGAACGTCGCGAACACCGTCGGTCCGGCTTCCTGACGCCACAGGCCGTGCTCGTCGGCGTCGAGACCCAGGCAGTCGCGGTACCACGCGCTCAGGCCCGCCGGGTCCGCGGCCCGCATGAGATATCCACCGATTCCCAGCACCCGTTCCATGCCGCCATCCTGCCAGGACGGCGATCGGACGGGCCGGAACCGCGCCCTCGCAAGCTTCGTCCCGCCGCCGCGACGGCGGGAGCCTGCTACGACCCGTCGCCCTCGGGATGCGCAAAACGGGTCAGCAGATCCTTGAGCAACTCGGGCTCACCGGGCCCCAGTTCGGCGACCAGCCGCTGAGCGGGCCGATCAGCCGCCACATGGACTGCGTCGAAAAGTTCGAGACCTTCCGGCGTGATCGCCACCGCCCGCGCCCGCCGGTCCCCCGGAACCGCCTTGCGTACGGCCAGCCCCTTGCCCTCCAGGTCGTCCACGACCCGCATGATTCCCGCCTTGTCCGACCCCGTTGCCACCGCCAGGTCCCGCTGCATGGTGGGTCCTTGGTCGACCAGCACGATCAGCACGGCGAAATGCCGCAGTTCGATGCCGAAGGGCCGAAGCGCCTCCGACATGACCGCCGCCGCGCGCCAGTGCGCCCGGCGCAGCAGCAGGCCGAGCGCGAACGGCGATTCGTCCCCCGGGCGGTCGGTCGCACGCGAGGCGACGGTGGTGTCGTGAGGAACGTCGGCAGCCATGAGGCCAGATTACAGCCATTCACTCATTCGAAACGATCTCATTTGAAACCAAATGCGCCGGCGCGAACGCGGGAACCCGCCGACTACGCCTCCTGCTGCATCCTCCGTGCGATCCGCGCGTGATCGCGCAGGGCCTCCCCCAGTCCGGGCAGCACCGGCTCACCTCGGTCGACGAGCACTCGGCCCCCGACCACCGTCGTCCAGGCGCGGGCGGGCCCGCAGCGCAGCCACGCCTCGACGGGGTCGCTCAGCGCCCCCGCGAGGGCGACCTCGTGGAGGTCCCAGACGACCAGGTCGGCGCAGCCGCCCGGGCGCAGATGCCCCAGCTCGTCGGCGCGGCCGAGGCAGCGGGCGGAGCCGCGGGTGGCGATGTCGAGGGCGTCGCGTGCGGTCATCGCGCCGGGTCCGCCGCGGTAGCGGCCCAGCAGCAGGGCGCCGCGCGTCTCCATCCAGAGGGAGGCGTGGTCCGTGGAGGCGGAGCCGTCGCAGCCGATGCCGACGGGCAGGCCGAGTTCTCGCATCTCCCTGACGCGCGCGGTGCCGCCGCCGATGAGCATGTTGGAGCTGGGGCAGTGCGCGACGCCGACGCCCGCTGCCGCGAGCCGGCCGAGCTCGTCGTCATTGGCGTAGATGCAGTGGGCGACCCAGGTGCGGTCGCTCATCCAGCCGCAGTCCTCGAAGTGCTCCACGGGCCGGCAGCCGTAGGTCTCCAGGCAGTAGGTGTCCTCGTCGTGGTCCTCGGCGAGATGGGTGTGCAGGCGTACGTCGTGGCGCTCGGCGAGTTCGGCGGTCGCCGTCATGACCTCCTCGGTCACCGAGAACGGCGAGCAGGGCGCGAGCGCGACACGGATCAGGGCGCCCGGCGTCGGGTCGTGGTGGGCCTTGATCAGCCGCTCGCTGTCGGCGAGCACCTCGTCGACGGTCTGGGTGACGTTCCTCGGCGGCAGCCCCCCGTCCTCGACGGAGCGGGTCATGGAGCCACGGGTCGCATGGAAGCGGAAACCGATGTCGCGCGCGGCGCGGATCTCGGCGTCGACGAGGTACGGGCGGGGGTGGACGTAGAGGTGGTCGGAGGACGTGGTGCAGCCGCCCATCAGCAGCTCGGCCATGCCGACGTCCGCCGACACGTAGGCGGCCTCTTCGTCCAGGGCGGCCCACAGGGGGTAGAGGGTGGTCAGCCAGTCGAAGAGGGTGCCGTTGACAGCGGGGGCGTAGGAGCGGGTGAGGTTCTGGTAGATGTGGTGGTGCGTGTTGACCAGGCCGGGGGTGACCAGGCGTCCGGCCGCCGAGACGGTCGTAGGGGCCGCGGGCTCGGTCCCGGCAGCGCCCACCGCGGTGACCCGACCACCGGTGACGGCCACCCAGCCGCCGGGGATCTCGCGGTCCCCGTCGACGACCAGCAGTCCGGCATCCTTGACCAGCAGATCCACGGCCGACGTCATGGCGCCCATCGTAGACAGGTACGGCCGGAAAGCCCTGGCGAGCCGTCCGACCACCCACGTACGGTGTGATCATCCGCAAGGTCCCTTCGTAACTGTTCCTTCGCAAAGGCGGTCCTACATGGCCCTGTTCGACCTCCCCCTCGACGAACTCCGCGAGTACCGCAGCGCGTCCGTCGAGCCCGAGGACTTCGACGCGTTCTGGTCCAAGACCCTGCAGGAGGCCCGTGCGCACGACCTGGACGCCCGTTTCGAGCCGGTCGACACGGGCCTGACGACGGTCGACGTGTACGACGTGACGTTCGCGGGGTTCGGCGGCCACCCGGTGAAGGGCTGGCTGACGCTGCCCGCGGCGGTCGAGGAGCCGATACCGCTGGTCGTGGAGTTCATCGGATACGGCGGCGGGCGCGGCCTGCCGCACGAGCACCTGCTGTGGGCGTCCACCGGCCGGGCGCACTTCGTGATGGACACCCGTGGGCAGGGCAGCGGCTGGGGCGGAGGCGGCGGTACCGCGGACCCGGTGGGCGGCGCGCCGGCCTACCCCGGTTTCATGACCCGAGGCATCGACGCGCCCGAGAACTACTACTACCGGCGGGTGTTCACGGACGCGGTGCGTGCCGTCGAGGCGGCCCGCTCGCACCCCCTGACGGATGCGGCACGCACGGTCGCGCTCGGCGGCAGCCAGGGCGGCGGCATCACCATCGCGGTGGGCGGCCTTGTCCCGGACCTGACCGCGATCGCCCCGGACGTGCCGTTCCTGTGCGACTACCCGCGCGCCGCGACGGTGACGGACCGGCACCCCTACCGTGAGATCGGCCTGTTCCTCAAGACCCACCGCGGCCGCACCGAGGACGCCCTGCGCACCCTGTCCTACTTCGACGGCGTCCACTTCGCCTCCCGCGGCCGCGCCGCCGCCCTGTTCTCAGCGGCTCTTGAGGACCAGACCTGCCCGCCCTCGACCGTCTTCGCCGCGTTCAACGCCTGGGGGCACGAGGACAAGGCGATCGAGGTGTACGACTTCAACGACCATGAGGGCGGCGGCCCTTACCAGGAGGCGGCCAAGCTGAAGTGGCTGCGGTCGTACGTCTGAGGGTCCCGCCACCCTTCCCTCCAGCCCGACCAGTCGGTATGTTCGGGTGCCCGGGCCGGTGTCGCGGCCCGGGCTTCCGGCGGACGGCGGAGGACCCCATGGCGGAGCACGAGCCCGAGGTGCACGGTTACTGCGACGAGCGGTTCGCCGCGGTGCGGACGGCACTGGAGGAGAACTTCCGGGACCGGGCCGAGCTCGGCGCCGCGGTGACCGTCACCGTCGGCGGCACGACCGTCGTGGATCTGTGGGGTGGGTGGGCCGACGCGGCACGCACCCGCCCCTGGGAGCGCGACACGCTGGTCAATGTGTGGTCGACGACCAAGGGGCCGATCGCGCTGTGCGCGCACATCCTCGCCGACCGGGGGCTGCTGGACTTCGACGCGCCGGTGGCCGCGTACTGGCCCGAGTTCGCCGCGGCCGGCAAGGACAAGGTCCTCGTACGACATCTGCTGTCGCACCGGGCGGGGCTGTCCGGGCCGCGTGAGCCGCATTCGCTGGAGCAGCTCTACGACTGGGAGTTGACCACGCAGCGGCTCGCGGCGATGCAGCCCTGGTGGGAGCCGGGTACGCGGTCCGGCTATCACGCGTTCACCTACGGCTTCCTGGTCGGTGAGGTCGTACGGCGCGTCTCGGGGCTGCTGCCGGGGGCCTTTCTGGCGCGGGAGGTGACCGGGCCGCTGGCGATCGACTTCACCGTCGGGCTGCCGGAGAAGGAGGCAGGGCGGGCGGCCGAGCTGGTGCATCCGCCGGCCGCGTCGAGCAGCGAACAGACCGCGGTCTACAGCCAGTTGGGGCCGGAGGCGCTCGCCGCGCTGGCCAATCCGCTGGTGGGCGCGAGTGAGGCCAACACGCCGGAATGGCGGGCCGCCGAGATCCCGGCCGCGAACGGGCACGGTACCGCGCGGGCGGTCGCCGCGCTCTACGGGATCTTCGCGGGCCGGGGGTCCCACGACGGCCACCGCGTGCTGTCCGCCGAGGCGGCCGAGCGGGTGCGTGAGGGGCAGGGCAGCTGCCGGGACCTGGTGCTCGGCGCCGGGCTCGGGCATGAGACGGAGATCGGGCTGGGGCTGTGGCTGAGCGGCCCGAACGGCTCGTACGGCCCCAACCCGCGGGCTTTCGGACACGACGGCTTCGGCGGGTCCTGCGGGCTGGCCGACCCGGAGGCGGGGGTGGCGATGGGGTACGTGATGAACCGGATGGGGCCTCATATCGCGGACGACCCCCGAAAGACGGCCCTCATCGAGGCCGTGTACAGGGCGCTGTGAACGGCGCTCGGCGCGGACCGGTTTCGGCCGAACCACCGGGCCGGTCTTCCCTGGTGGTTTAGACCAATGCTAGACCTGGTGGCGCAATGAGCCCGCACGGCTACGTTCCGTCACCACAGGAGGCGCGGCATGGCCCGCACCACCCCGCCCGACCCTCCCCTCGCCGAAGGCGGACACCGAGGGGAGCCGCTGTACTGGCTCGTCGCGACGCAGCTGCTCGGCGAGCTGCGCGACGGCACCGTCCCGCCCGGTGAACGGCTACCGGGCGAACGGCAGCTGGCCGGGCACTTCGGCGTGAGCAGGGAGACCGTCCGGCAGGCGCTGGAGGTGCTGCGCCGGGACGGTCTGGTCGCCACCGACCGGCGGGGCAGCCACGCCACGCTGCCCGGCCTGCCGGTGGAGACGGTGTCCTCGCTGACCTTCCCGGTCGGCGCCCGGGTCGCGGACCCGTGCGCCGTCGACCGGGCCACGGTCGCCTGGGAGACTCCCCCGCCCGAGCACGCAGAGGCCCTGGGGCTCGCCCCGCGCTCGCAGACCCTCGTGCACCGCTACGAGTCGGCCGGCGCCGACGGCCGCGGACGCCGTACGGCCGTGACGTCGTTCTCCGCCGTGGCGCTCTCCGAGGTCGAGGAGCTGGCGCGCTACCGCGACCGCGCCGACGGCACCGCCTCGGCGCAGCTGCGCCGCGCCTACGACTGGATGCGCAGGGCGGGCCTGACCCTGCACCACCGGGACTCCATCACCCCGCTCTCGGACGCGCCCTCGGTGCGGGTCAGGCGGCGCGTGCACGACCAGTACGCGCGGCCGTTGGAGATCACCGACCTGGTGGTGGACGCCCAACCGGACGCCCTGGTCTACGAGTTCACGCTGCCCGCCGCGGGGTGACCACGCCCCGGGCGCCGAAAGTACAGCCGTACGACGGAGCCCGAGGGGTCCAGCCGGTCGGTGACCAGGTCGCTCAACTGCCGCACGAGCCACATGCCGTGCCCGCTCACGGCTACCGGCTCGGGCGGCAGATGACCGGGAAGGGGCGGGTGCGGCGGCACGGTGTGCGCGCCGCTGTCGGAGACCTCGCAGATCACATGGTCGCGGTCGCTGGGCAGCCGTACGACACCGTGTCCGCCGCCGTGGCGGACGGCGTTGACGACGGTCTCGTGCACGGTCGTCAGCAAGTCGTACGTCCGCTGCTCGGGCAGGCCCAGGCGGCGGGCGTACGCGGTGAGGGCGCGGCGGACGACGGCTGCGCGGCCGCGAGTGAAGGGGATGCCGGCTGCCGCGGCGGGCAGTCGCGCCGGGGCGAGCTCGTCGCACTCGGCGCCGAATTCGGCCGGGTCCGTGCAGTCGGCCGCCGTGCCGGGTTCGTGGACGAGTTCGGGGTGGGTGCGGGTGACGCTGCGGGCGACGGTCTCCGGGAGCACCCGGGTGCCGTACGGGCACAGGAACCAGTGGGCGGAGCCGGCGAAGGCGACGTTGACGAGGGATTCGTAGCGCATCCATTCCCGGGTCTCGAAGTCGGTGCGGCCCTCCCCGACCGGTTCGCCGACGACGCGGACGCGGCGGTTCGGCTCCTGCCGGGTGCGGTAGGGGTGGTAGCGGCGCAGCGTGCGCGACGGGTGGTCGTACCAGTCGTGGGCGTCGAAGCACTCGACGGGGCGGAAGCGGCTGCCGAGTGATTCTGCGAGCAACGTGATCTCGCAGGCGCTCACCACCACGACGGTGTCGCCCGCGTGCAGCCCGTCGCGGACGAAGGCGGCCGCCGTGTCACGGAACTGACCGTCCGAGGCGTGGCGCAGCGCCTGGTGGACGAAGCCGGTCACGGTCCTTCCCCTTCCTGTCCTTCCGGTGCGATGTGCAGACCAGGCACCCGGTCCCAGCCGGTCACCCGCATCACCCGCTGGACGTGCGGGGCGACTCCGGACAGTTCGAGGGTGCCGCCCGCCGCGTACAGGCCGAGCGCCGTGAACGCGAGCAGGCGCAGCGCGCCGACGTCGATGAAACGCAGCTCGTGCAGGTCGAGATGGATGCGGGCGCCGTCCGCGGCGCGTGCCCGGGCGCGGGCCGTCTCGGTGTGCAGGGCGCGGGCGACGGCCGTGACGTTGGTGTCGTCGACCTCCCCGGCGAGGGCGAGGCCGGGGGGTGCGAAGGTGCGGGTGATGGCGAGGACGTCGTCGCGCCACACGGCGTCGGCGCCGACCCGGCCGTGGTGCAGCCCGGCGAGCGGACCGAGTTCCGTCTCGTCGAAGATCCGGCGGTCGTACTGGCAGATGCCGAGGACGGGCAACGAGGAGAAGACGGGGCCGAGCAGCAGCTCGCTGTCGTGCAGCGTCTTGAGTTCCTTGCCGGCCTGGGCGCGCAGGACCTCCGTGCACACGCGCAGGCCGAGGAAGCCGTCGCCGACGGCGCTGCGGGTTTCGCGGCGGATCACCTCGTCCAGGTCCCACAGCCCCTCGGGGCCTGCGAGATGGGGGTCGACGCGCAGCCGGCCGGCCGCGAGTTCCTCGTCGACCCGGCAGCCGTGTGCCTCCAGGAAGGACAGGGCGACGCCCGCTGGGATGCCGGCGGGCGGCAGCAGGAGTCCGCGCTGCCCGCTGGCCAGGCCGTCCAGCAGGAACGCGACGAGGACGGTCTCCCGTTCCTCGTCCGTGTCGTAGCCGAGGAGCAGGTGGTCTCCCTGGCGCATCTGCCCCACGGTTTTCAAGGGGGGTGTGACGGCCATGCCCGTACCTCCCTCGGTGGACGGACCGCTTCCACGCTACGCCGGAAGCAGTCCTGCCGTGAGGGGTTATCGTGTCCGCCATCGGTTCCGGGTGAGGGGGGACGATGGCGGCCTCTGTGCAGGGCGGCAGGATCGGCAACCTTCCCGCCGAGGCGAACGCGTTCGTCGGCCGCCGGCTCGAACTCGCCGAAATCGCGGGGCTGTTGGGGGCCGAGCGGCTGGTGACGCTGACGGGGCCGGGGGGTGTGGGCAAGTCCCGCCTTGCGCTGCGGGCCGCGCATGCCGCGAGGGCCGGGTTCCCGGGCGGGGCGTGGCTGGTGGAGCTGTCGGAGCTCCGGGATCCGGATCTGCTGACGAACACGGTGGCGCAGGCGACCCGGCTGACCGAGCAGACGCTGCGGCCACTGCTGCAGGCGGTCTGCGAACACCTCTCGGGGGCGCCCGTACTGCTCGTACTCGACACCTGTGAGCACGTCCTGGACGAATGCGCCCGGATCGCACAGGAATTGCTCGCGAGCGTTCCGGAGTTGCGCATTCTGGCCACCAGCCGGCAGCCGCTGGGCGTGCCGGGCGAGCATCTGCTGACGGTGGCGCCGCTGCCGCTGGGGGAACGCGACGACGCGGTGGCGCTGTTCACGGCCCGGGCGGCGGCCGCGGTGCCGTCGTTCGCGCTGACCGATGCCAACCGGGCG
This sequence comes from Streptomyces guryensis, assembly GCF_021261325.1. Lineage (GTDB taxonomy): Bacteria > Actinomycetota > Actinomycetes > Streptomycetales > Streptomycetaceae > Streptomyces > Streptomyces guryensis. The sequence continues at coordinate 141,462 of NZ_JAJSBI010000006.1, forward strand.
CATGTGGCCGCGGTCTGCGCCCGTCTCGACGGGATCCCGCTGGCGCTGGAACTGGCCGCCGTACGGCTGCGCGGCTTCTCCCTGCACCGTCTCCTGGAGGGCCTGGACTCCCGCTTCGACCTGCTTGTCTCGCCCGCCCGGCCGCGTCTTGCCCGGCACCAGACGCTGCGCACCGCGATCGGCTGGAGCCATGAGCTGTGCACGCCGCTGGAAAGGCTGCTGTGGGCGCGGCTCTCGGTTTTCACGGGCGGCTGGGACGTGGAGGCGGCTGAATTCGTGTGCCACGGCGGCCCCCTGGACGCGGAGGAGATCCTCGCCCTGCTCGCCTCGCTCACCGAGAAGTCCATCGTCACCCGCGACGACGAGGGGGCGGCGGTGCGCTACCGGATGCTGGACACGGTCCGCTCGTTCGGCGCCGAGTGGCTGACCGGGCTGGGCGAGGCGGAGGCGGTGCGCAGCCGCCACCGGGACTACTTCCGCTGGATCGCCCGACAGGGCGAGGCGGAGTGGCTCGGGCCCGGCCAGCGGATGTGGGCGGAACGGCTGACCGCGGAGCACGCCAATCTGCGCCTGGCGATCGAGGAGTGCATGACCGCGCGCGAGCCGGAGACGGCACTCGAACTCACCGGCACCCTCTGGTTCTTCTGGTTCGCCTGCGGGTTCGCCGAGGAGGGCCGCACCTACCTGGAGCGGGCGCTGCGCCGTGCCCGCGCGGGCGGTGGGCCCGAGCACACCCTGGCGGTCTGGGCGCACCGGCTGGTCACCGTCGTCGCGGACGACCTGGAGGCGGCCGAGTCGGTGAGCGCCGCCTATGTGTGGCTGGCCGAGGAGCGGCGACTGCCGGTGCCCGCCCTGCCGTTGACCGGGGCGAGCCTGGCCGTGCGGGGCGAGTCGGCGCGGTCGGCGGTGCTGTACGGAAGCGTCCGGCAGGCGCCTGCCGGGGACGGCGGCGCCGAGTTCTTCCAGCTGCTGACACTCGCCGTGCAGGCATATCTGCTGGCCGGCCAGGCCGCGTTCGAACGGTGCGCGGCGGTCGCGGAGCGGCTGCGTGCCGAGTGCGCCAAGCGCGGAGAGCTGTGGATGGGGGCCTGGGGCGACTTCTTCGTCTCGCTCGCCGGGATCGGTCTCGGCCACCCGGACGAGGCGGTGCTCCCGGCGCGCGAGGCACTGGCCGCCAAGTGGCGGGTCCACGACCGGATCGGCGCGGCGGCGGTCACCGACCTGCTGGTGGTCGCGCAGGCCTCGCGGGGCGAGGAGGAGCTCGCCGCCCGTCTCCTGGGCATCAGCCGGCGCCTGTGGCACGCGGCAGGCCTGCCGCAGCTCGGCAGGCCCGACCTGTCGGTCTTCCACCGCGAGTACGAGCGCCGGCTGCGCGCCGCGCTGGGGGACGCCTGTTTCACCGAAGCGGTGCGCAAGGGGCGGGAGCTGGGACCGGACGCGGCGCTCGCGCTGGCACTGGGCGATACGGCGGACGCGCCCGGCCCTTGACCCGGTTCTCCTCACGTCCGTCAGGAACGGCCGGCGACGCCCCTGAGAGGGACACCCTGCCCCCCCCCGAAGCAGTACGCGAAGAGCGCGGGTAGAGGCGCCGGACGCGGCGACACCGGGCGACCCGGCCGACGTGAGCGGCCCATGACCCAGCCCCCTCCCGTCCCTCAGGAACGGACAGCCACCACCATCCGTACGCGCGGGCTGCCGTCGCTGCGTCGCCCGAACTCCGGCAGCTCCTGGAGGCCCACGCGGAAGCCGGCCCACTCCAGCTCGCGTCGCACGTCCCCGAGGCGGAAGGTCCGGTAGTACATGACGAACGGCGGCCGCCACAGGGCGTTGCGCACCCGCATGGCCGCGTCGAAGCCGAGCAGCATCCAGAACGCGGGGGACGTGGACCTCGGCGGGGCCAGGAGGGGGAAGGCGAAGCGGCCGCCCGGCCGCAGCACTGTGTGGACCTGGGCGAACAGGCCCGGCAGTTCTCCGGGCAGGAAGTGCCCGAACGCCCCGAAGCTGACCGCCAGGTCGAAGGCGCCGGGTGCGAACGGGAGCGCGCGGGCATCCCCCCGCACCCAGGACACCGTCGGCCCGGCCGACCGTACGCCCTGGCGGGCCACTGCGAGCATGCCCCCGCTGAAGTCGATGCCCGTGACGCTCCGACGACACACCCTGGCCAGCACGTCGGCTCCGGCTCCGGTGCCGCAGCACAGGTCGAGCCCCGCATCGAAGGGCCCCGTCCGCGCCAGCGCCGAGGCGACGGCGTCGAGCACCGCGCCGGGGGTCCGGAAGGGGGTGCGGTCGAACTTCGGGGCGAGCAGGTCGTAGCCGTGCTCGACGGACGACAGCGCCTGGACGGCGAGCTCGCGCAGACTGGGACCTTCGGGGCTGAACATCAGCGCCAGCTTAGGGGACGCGTCGCTGGACACACCCCCGGCGGCTGATTATTCTCATCAGCACTTACTCAACTAGTTCACTATGGGGTGATCCGATGCGCGCGTTCCGCGAGGCGGTCGAGGCCGGCGACATGGACGCCGTCGAGGCGCTGCTGGCGGAGGACGTCGTCTTCACCAGCCCTGTGGTCTTCAAGCCCTACCCGGGCAAGGCGATCACGGCGGCGATCCTGCGCGCGGTCTCGAAGGTCTTCGAGGACTTCCGCTACGAGCGCGAGCTCGCGGGGGCCGACGGCCGCGACCACGCACTGGTGTTCACGGCACGGGTGGGCGACCGCGAGCTGAGCGGCTGCGACTTCATCCATGTCGACGAGGAGGGACTGATCGACGAACTGACCGTCATGGTGCGCCCGTTGTCCGGTGCGCAGGCCCTGGCGGCGGCCATGGGCGCTCAGTTCGACCGGATCGCGAAGGAGGCGGAGGCGCGGTCCTGACAGCTCGGCTGGCACGGGCCGGCCGGAACCCCGGGGCCCGACGCGGCCAGGTTCCGGCCGGTGCGTCGAGGTCGGGCGACGGCCAGGGTGATCGCCCCCGTGTACGACTTCCCGGCGGTGATGGCCATCTCCGTGCCGCGACGGTCATCGTCACCGACTTGCCGCGCGGTGCCCCCACGGCGGCGTCGGAAGCGAGGGCCGGCGCGGTCAGGTACGACGTGCCGGTGACCGTCCACTTCGAGCCGCTGTTCAGCTTGACGATGGCGCCGTTGTCGACGGCGGCCTGCGCGCTGTTGGTGACGATACCCAACTGGTAGAAGGTGGTCGAGTCGATGCTGGAGACCCGGGGGTCGACAACCCGGGCATCCCGATGCGGGCGTGCCTCGGCGAGGTCGAACTCGCCGGCTGGGACCGGGCGTTCGCGCTGAACACGACTGGCGCCCTGCTCGGCATCCAGGCCCTGGCCCCACTGATGCCGGCCGGCTCGTCCATCGTCGACGTCGGCTCGGTCGCCGCCCTGACCGCCCATCACGCGGTCGCGTACACGACCAGCAAGTGGGTCCTGCACGGCTTGTCGAAGGTCGCGGCGCTGGAGCCGGCCCCGCGCGGCATCCGTACGAACGTGATCCACCCGGGCTATGTCGAGACCCCGCTGATGGCCTCCGCGAACCCGGCGTTCGTGCAGGCGCACGTCTCGATGACGCCCCAGGGCCGCGCCGGCACCCCCGACGAGGTGGCTCCGCTGGTGGTCTGTCTGCTGTCCGACGAGACGTCGTACGTCAACGCTGCGGAGATCACGGTCGACGGCGGGACGAAGGCGATCACGAACGCGCTCGACGCGTAGTCAGGGGAGGCCGACGGTCAGGGTGCCGGTGGGCAGCGAGGGGGCCGGCCAATGGGGCTCGGAGCGCCAGTCCCGCCAGTCCGCGGCAGCGGCGAAGGGGCCCGTTCTCTCCTCGATCATGGCCGTTGCTTCGTCGCGGGCCCTCTCGACCGCCCGGTGATCGGCCTCGCTCACCACTCCCAGCCGACGGCCATGGGCGTACTCGTCCTCGTCCTTCCATCTCCACTGTGAGAGGTCGGGGTCGATCACCAGGTCCAGGAGGAGGTCGAAGGTGTCGAAACCGATGGCTGTACGGCGCATCGGCTGCTGGAAGTTGACGTACCAGTGCGCCAACCGGTGGCCGTCGGAGGGGTCGTAGAAGGCGTGCACGCTGAACCAGAGCTCCGGTGGGACCCACTGGAGATGGGCCGTGTTCCGCCACGACCAGGGGTCGAGTCGCCAGTTCCCGTCGGCCAGGTTCGGCATGGCCCGGGCCCGCGCGGTCTCGTCGCCCGTCAGCAGCCACTCGATCCAGGTCGTCGGCGCCAGCATTTCCGCCCCGGGCCGGCCTGCGAGGACGAGCGCTTCGGTTCCGTCCTCGACGACTCGAAGGGCGTGTGCACTCCACACCTTGTCGCGGTACACATCACGTCGAACCGCAGTCCCTCCCGGCCTCAGCGACCCCATGGCCCACCTCCCGACACCACAACGCCTCGCTTCGGTGCGAAGGTTCCACGGGGTTTCGCGGCGAGCCAGGGTGATCACGACCGCACTCGGCGCCGCGTGATCCCGGCGGTCGGCGCGGGCTGCGTCCTGCGCCTGCGCGGCCTGCGCAGCAACACCAGCGCGCAGGTCAGCCCGGCCGCCGCAAGGACGGCACATGCCGTGAACGCGGACCGGTAGCCCTCGGTCAGGGCCGCGAGCCGTTCCGGGCCGCCACCGTGGGAGAGGGCGACGGAGGTGACGACGGCGACTCCGAAGGCGCCGCCGATCTGGAAGGCCGCGGTGTTGATCCCGGAGGCCACCCCGGACTCCCGCTCCCCCACTCCGGTCAGCGCGGCGATGGAACCGGCCACCGCGCAGGCGCCGAGTCCCGGCCCGAAGAGCAGCAGCCCGGGCAGCAGGTCGCGGACGAAGCCGCCGTCCACGGGCACCCCGGCCAGCAGCATGCTGCCCGCACCGACCAGGGCGAGTCCGCCGACGGCGACCGGGCGGGCGCCGAGGCGGGTGACCAGGGCCTGCCCGCCGTAGGAGCCGACGACGGCGCCGACCGGCATCACGACGTTGGCGAGGCCGAACTGCAGCGGCGAATAACCGAGGACGCCCTGTCCGTACTGGGACAGCGTGTACGACATCCCGAAGGCGCAGGCGCCGAGCAGGAAGACGACCAGGTTGCCGCCGCTGACGGTCCGCGTACGCAGCAGGCGCAGGGGGACGAGGGGTGCCGTGGACCGGGCCTCGACACGGATGAAGATCACGGCGAGCAGCACGGCCGCGGCCAGCAGGCCGGTCGTGCGCGCCGACAGCCATCCGGCACGGGGCGCCTCGACGACGGCGTACACACAGGCGACGAGCGCCGCGGTGGCCGTGAGTGCGCCGGCCGGGTCGTAGGCGCGGGAGTGTGCCCCGGTGCGGCTCTCGCGCAGCAGGAGGGGACTCAGGGCCAGCAGGAGCAGCGCCACGGGGACGTTGAGGAAGAAGACCCATTCCCAGCCCAGTACGTCGGTGAGCGGTCCGCCGATCAGCAGGGCTGCGGTGGCGCCGAAGCCGCCGCTGCCGGACCAGATGGCCAGCGCCTTGTTGCGGTCGTGGCCCTCCTCGAAGGTGTCCACCAGCAGGGAGAGTGCGCTGGGCGCCATGACGGCGGCCGACACGCCCTGGACGGCGCGTGCCGCAATCAGCACTCCAGCACTCCAGGCGCATCCGCACAGCAGTGAGGACAGCCCGAACAGCAGCGTTCCGGTCATGAAGACGCGGCGGCGGCCGAGCAGGTCGGCGGTGCGGCCGCCGAGGAGCAGCAGCCCGCCGAAGGTGAGCAGATAGGCGCTCATCACCCACTGGGCGCCGTCCGCGGACAGGCCGAGGCCGCGGGTGATCGACGGCAGTGCGAGCAGGACGATCTGAGCGTCGAGGATCACCATGAACCCGGCGACGCAGAGCAGGGCGAGGGCGTACCAGCGGCGGGCGTTGCCGGCGATCACGGTCAGCCTCCCAGGCGCAGGGCCGCCAGCCACACGTCGGGCGCGTTGTGGGCGTCGGTGGTCGGGCGCGCCCGCCGCAGTGCGGCGAGGAGCCGGGGGAGCCTGCCGGGGCGAGGGGCGTGAGCGGTCATCGGGGCCTCCGGTGTCGCGGGGTTGTCTCACCCCACCGACGAACGGCCCCTACACGGTTCGACACTCCGCGAGCCGCTTCTCCAGAAACCTCCGCTCCGCTTCGTTCTCCACCAGCTCCAGCGCCCGCTCGTACGCCGTGGCGGCTTCCGCCGTACGTCCGCTGCGGCGCAGCAGGTCGGCGCGGGTGGCGGGCAGCAGGTGGTAGCCGTCCAGGTCGCCCTCGCGTTCCAGTTCGGCGACCATGGCGAGTCCCGCGTCGGGGCCCGCCGACATGCCGACGGCCACGGCGCGGTTGAGGCGGACCACGGCGGAGGGCACGAAGCGGGCCAACTCGCCGTACAGCCCTGCGATATCGGCCCAGTCGGTGTCCTCGGCCGTGGCGGCGGTGGCGTGGCAGGCGGCGATGGCGGCCTGGATCTGGTAGGGGCCGGGACTGCCGCGGCGCAGTGCCGTCTCCAGCAGGGTGGCGCCCTCGTCGATCTCGACGCGGTCCCAGGCGGCGCGGTCCTGCTCCTCCAGGGTCACCAGCTCGCCGCCCGCGTCCACGCGCGTGTGCCTGCGGGCGTCGTGCAGCAGCAGGAGGGCGAGCAGGCCCAGCGTCTCGGGCTCGTCGGGCATCAGGCGGGCCAGCACGCGCGCGAGGCGGATGGCTTCGGCGCACAGGTTGGTCCGGACGAGGTCGGCGCCGGAGGTGGCCGCGTAGCCCTCGTTGAACAGGAGGTAGACGACGCCGAGTACGCCCGTGGTGCGTTCGGGCAGGAGGTGCGCGGGCGGCACCCGGTAGGGGATGCCGGCGTTGCGGATCTTCTTCTTGGCGCGCACCAGGCGCTGCGCCATGGTCGCCTCGGGGACCAGGAAGGCGCGGGCGATCTCCGGTGTGGTCAGTCCCGCGAGGGTGCGCAGGGTCAGGGCGACCCGCGCCTCGATGGGCAGGGCGGGGTGGCAGCAGGTGAAGATCAGCCGCAGCCGGTCGTCCTGGACACCGCTGTCGTCCCCTTCGTACTCCGGGTCGTGCGGTCCCTCGTCCCGCGCCAGCACAGCCGCCTCCCGCAGTTTCGCCGCTCCCACCGCCTCCCGGCGCAGTACGTCGAGGGCGCGGTTGCGGGCGGTCGTGGTCAGCCATGCCCCGGGGCGGCGCGGCACTCCGTCGCGCCGCCACCGGTCCAGGGCCTGGGCGAAGGCGTCCTGCGCGCACTCCTCGGCGAGGTCCCAGTCGCCGGTCACCCGGATCAGGGTGGCGACGACCTGGCCCCACTCCTCACGGAAGGCGGCGGCGACGGCCTCCTCGGCATCGGGCACGTTCACTCCCGGACCGGCCGCACTTCGACGGTGCCGCCGTCGAGGGCGGCGGAGTGCCTGGCGGCGAGGGCGATGGCCTCGTCGAGGTCGTCGGCCACCACGAGGTCCACGCCCGCGATGTACTCCTCGGTGCGGGCGAACGGCCCGTCGGCGAGGAGGACTTCGTCGCCGGCGACGCGCACGGTGGTGGCGTCGGCGGGCGGACGCAGCCGGGCGCTGACCCGCGGGGTGGCGGGCTCCTCATCGTCCGCCGGGGCGCAGACGAACAGCACGTACTTCACGGCCTGTCCTTCGCCGGGTGGGCGTCCGGGACGGGCGAGACGTGCTCATGGGTGATCAGCCAGCGCAGGCCGGCGTTGCGGTAGCCGGTGGTCACCCGCAGCACGTCGTCCAGGTGGGTGCCGTCCGTGCGGGTGGCCCGTGTCCGGACGAGGGCGTGGGCGAACGCGATGCTCTCGTCGGCGTGGATCCGCAGTTCCAGGACCTCGCGGGTCACGGGCCCGGTGACGGTGGCGAACCCGTCCTCCACCGCCTTGCGGAAGGCATCGAGGCCCTGCCGCTCCCCGCCATCGGCGAGGTGGAAGATCTCGACGTCCGGCGCGTAGCAGGCCAGGATCCGCTCCACGTCGCGCTCCCGGGCGGCCTCGGTCAGCTCGGCGTCGAGCCGGCGGACCGACGTCTCCTCGTCCTCCTCGTCCCACATGGGCCAGAACGGGCGTACCTCCATGGCCCCGATGGTGGCCACCGGGTGCCTGGCGGCGGCCTCGACGGCCTCCTCCAGGCTGTCGCACTCCAGGACGTCGAATCCGGCGACGTACTCCTTGGTCTCCGCGAACGGGCCGTCGGTGCGCAGCACCTCACCGCCGCGCACCCGCACCGTGACCGCCTCGGAGGGCAGGGCCAGCCGGTGGCCGTGCAGCCGGACGCTGCGGTCGCCGAGCTCCTCCACCCAGGGTTCGACGGGTGCCATGCCCGAGGCGTCGGCGGTGTCGTCGCCGCAGACGAGCAGCATGTACTTCATGGGTCCTCCCGGTCGTCATGAGCTTCCTACACCCCACCGACGAACGGGGACCCCCGCAATCGACACACCGGTGAGCCGTCCCCTGGACGGGCTCACTCAGGGGTGTCGGTCTCCCGGACGAGTTCGATCGCCCGGCCGAGGGTGGCGAGCCGGTCGTCCAGGGTCTCACCGGCCGGACAGAGACGTACGGTGTCCACGCCCGCGTCCCGCCACACCCGCAGCCGCGCGCGGACCATGGACTCGGTGCCGATCAGTGTCGTACCGAGCACCATCTCGTCGGTGACCAGGCCGGCCGCACCGTCCCGGTCGCCCGCCTGCCACCGCTCGCGCACCTCGGCGGCCACCTCCGCCCGGCCCCGGCGGCGGTAGGCATGGTTGTAGGAGTTGGTCGACGCCGAGCCCATTCCGCCGAGGCTGAAGGCCAGTTCCTTCTACCACGACACCCCACTCCACCTCGCCGCTCTCTCCGGCCATGCTGCGGCTCACCGGCAAGATCGCCGACGGCCGGCTCGGCACCATCTTCGTGCCCGACTGCCGTCGAGCACCCTGCGCACGATCCCCGCGGTCTCCCGCACACGGGTCAGCCGCCGGGCGAACGCGACCCCGTGCAGAGCCCCAGGCCTACGCCACCCGGCAGATGGCGAGGCCGAGTTTCTCGGCCTCGCCGACGAAGTCGGCCCGCTGCGAGCAGTGTTCACCGCCGGAGGCCTCGATGGTGGTCGCGCTACGCATCAACGGGCCTCCGCCAGCCTCTTGATGTGCTCCAGGGTGACGGTCATGTTGTGCTCGAACTCCCGCATCCGTACGAACACGATCTTCTGTTCCTTCTCCGGCATCCGGTCGATCGCCACGGACAGACCCGAGCGGCCCGGGCCCATCTGCATCCACTGCGACAGCTCGGTGCCACCGCCTCCCGTATGCAGCCGGAAGCGCCAGACGGCCGAGGGCTCGGCGGGATCCTGCACCGCCCAGGCGAAGACCCGCCCCGGCTCGTACTCGATGACGTACGAGGTGGTGGCCCATTCGCCGAACGCCGGGTGCTTGCTGCGGCCGAGGAACCGGGCGCCGACCGCCGGCCCGGTGGCGCCGTCGAGCCACTCGACCGAACGGAGTTCCTCGCTCATGCCCGGCATCAGGCCGATGTCGCAGACCAACGCCCACACCCGCTCCGGCGGGGCGTCGATCCAGGTCCGGACCTCGACGGTGGGTTTGTCCGTGTAGTGCGCGCCCGTCCACTTCACACCGGTCAGCCTCCTCGCCATCAAGGGGTCTGACCATCAGAGTCGCTTTGTAGGACCTCATGATGTCAAGGGGGCCGCGGCGCCCCACGGGTGCCACGGGAGCACCGTCATGCCGCGCCGAACCGGCGCTGGATGTCCGGCCGCTGCCGCAGCCGCTCCGGGTACCCGGGGCCCATCCGCATGGAGGTGTCCTCGGCCCTCAGCGGCTCGCGGCTCGCGGCTCGCGGCACTCGGCACCCGGCACCCGGCACCCGGCACCCGGCGCAGACCACCTCGGCCTCGGTGTCATGGCCGCATGCGCCGTGGTGGAACACGACGGGGGCGCCCGCCTCCCCCGCCGGCCACCGGTCGCCCCACCGGGACATCGCGGCGAGCACACCGAAGTAGTCCCGCCCCTTCTCGGTCAACACTTAGTCGAGGCGAAGGGGTGCCTCCTGGTAGGGCCGCTGGTCCAGCAGCCCCTCGGCCCCCAGGAGACGCAGCCGGTCGGCCGGCGTGTCGCGGACGATGCCCAACCCCTTCTGGACTCGTCGAAACGGCGGATTCCGCAGAAGGCCTCGCGCAGCACGAGGGGCGCCCACGCGCCACCCACCAGGTCCATGGTCCTGGCTATCGAGCATGGCCAGTTCGAGAACGACGTCCGTTTCATCCCGTCCCGACAGCCAGTCTCACCATGAGACCTACGACTTCAGCGCTCAACTCCATTGCCCTGCTTGAGCGTTGCCCCTTGCCGGGGGCTCGCGTCGGATCGATCAGCAGTGGGCGGTCGTGGTGAGACGGCGCAGCGCGGCTTGGGCGGGTGGTCCCCAGGTGCGCTTGCCACCAGGGCGGCCACGGACGCCGGCCTCTCCGATGAGGATGCCGCTGAGGGCTCTCAGTACGGCCCAGCCGCGGGCGCGGCGCCGTGTCGCGGCGTCCGGGGCCGGACGGTAGGCGCCGTGGAAGCGGTCGGCGGCTCCGTCCGGCAGCAGGATCCAGCAGGCGGCGAGGTCGCAGGCCGGGTCCCCGGAACAGAGGTCGCCGAAGTCGATCACTCCGCAGAATGCGCCGTCCGCGGTGAGGACGTTGGCCGGATGCAGATCTCCGTGGAGCCACAGCGACGGGCCCGCCCACTCGGGCGCGGCAACGGCGTCCTCCCAGACCGCGCGGACGGCGTCCGGCTCCGGGAGCAACCCAAGCTCGGTGGCCGCGGCGAGCTGCTCGGCGAAGGAATCGGCACAGTCGGCCAGCGGCCCCCCGCGGCCACGGCCCGCGGGCGCTCCATCGGGAGCGGGCCGGTGCAGAGCGGTCAGGAAGGCGGCCAGGGCGTCGGCCGCCTCCGCGGCGCGCGTGGCAGGGGCGCGGTCGGCGGGCGAGCCCGGCACCCAGGTGGTGACGATCCATGGCCGCGGAAACCGTTCGGAGGGCTCGCCGAGCCGCTGCGGAACGGGGACCTGCAGCGGAAGGTGCGGGGCGAGGGAGGGCAGCCAGGCGTGCTCCTTGCGCAGCAGCGCATCCGCGGACTGCGTCGCCCAGGGCAACCGGACGGCGAGGTCGTCGCCGAGCCGCCACAACTGGTTGTCCCAGCCGCGCGCGCCGAGCCGCACAGGACGATCGGCCAGGTCCGGGTGCTGATCGTGCAGCAGGTGCCGGACGAGTTCCGCGGTGATCTCGATCTCGGTTCGGGTCATGCCGAGTCACGGTAGCCGCACTGCGACCCGCCGCTTGCGGCACTCCGCCCGACTCCCGCCCCCTCCAAGGTGATTGCTGACGCTCAGGACCGCAGAGGCCGGGGTCCACGACCCCGGCCTCTGCGCACCCCCACCGCTACGCCGACGCCGTCCGCGCCGTCGGCTCGCCCGCGCCCACCGCCGCGCGTGCGGTGTTCCTGCGGACCAGCAGGAGCGTGACCAGGGCGCCCAGCAGGGAGGCGCAGCCGCAGATCATCACGCCGACCGCCATGCCGTGGCCGAGGGCGGTCCGGGCGGCGGCCCCGGCGCTGTTGCTGCCGGCATTGACGACTGCGAGGGGGCCGCCGGCGGCCTCCATGCCGGCGTCGGCGCCCCGGAGCTTGCCGACCGGGACCGAGGAGGCGGCGCTCATCGCGACGGTGCCGATCACGGCGGGCCCGAGGGCCTGACCGAACTCGCGGACCAGGCTGGTGGCGCCGCCGGCCATGCCGGTCATGCTGATCGGCATGGCGTTCACGGCCGCGGAGGTCAGCGAGGAGACGAGGCAGATGAAACCGACCGAGGAGTAGCACCGGGCCGATGAAGGCGGCCAGGCGGTGGTGGTGGGCCAGTCGACCCATGATCGCCCAAGTCCCTTGTCCCGTGCCCGCCGAAGTGCGGTGGTGGCAGCGTAGGTAGGGGCCAGTGCCGGAACGAGAAACAGGTCAGTGAAATGCCATCGGGGGTTCGTACGGCTGGTATGCGGGGCGGACGGAACTCAGTCGACGTCGAGGATCGCCTTCCCGCGCAGACTGCGGCTGCTGAGCGCCTCCACGGCATCCCCGATCTTGCCCCAGGGGCCGCGCCAGCCGACCGGAACGCGCGGTTTCCCGGCGGCGACCAGGGCCGGCAGCCGCCCCAACTGGGCCTGCCGGTCGGTGAGTCCGCCGCCGTTGTACACCGACACGATCGTCTTCGGCGCCGGGCTGCCGAGCGTGGACCCGACGGGCAGCACGGCCTCTCGCCCGGAGGCCCAGCCGATGCTCTGGACACTTCCACCGGACGCCAACAGGCCGTACGCAGCGGCCAGTTGGTCACCGCCGGCGGTGTCGATGACCACGTCGACGGGCCCGGTCGCCTCACCGACCCCGCCCACCACCTCGTCGGCCCCGAGCTCGGCGACGCACCGCCGCCCGTCCTGCGAACCGGCCACCGCGACGACCTCCGCCCCGCTGAGCCCCGCGAGCCGCACCGCGAACCCGCCCACCCCGCGCGGGGCCCCGGTCACCAGCACTCGGCGGCCCAGCAGCGCCCCCGCCTGGTCGAGCGCCCGCAGCGCGGTGTCCGCGGCGACCGGTAGCGCGGCCGACTCGCCGAGGTCGACGCCGTCCGGAACGACGGCGACATCGGCCACATCCATGGTCCGCAGCGCCCCGAAACCGCCGCCCGCCGCGAAGCCCACGACCCGGCTGCCCACCGCCGGCCCGGTGCCGTCCGCGGCGGCACCCACGACCACACCGGCCGCATCGAAGCCGATCACCGCGCCCGGGGCCGCCTGCTGCGCGCACCACAGCTCGGCCGCGTTCAACGACGTGTGCCGGACCTCGACGAGGACCTGGCCCGGCGCGGGCCGCGGATCAGGGGCATCCCCCAGGCGCAGCCGTCCGGGTGCCTCGGGATCCACGATCAGTGCGCGCATGGCTTGCCCTTCTCGTCGTCGGACACTCGTCCCACGCCAGCTGTGAACGAACCGGGGTTCTTCCCGCCTGTGCCCGGGCGGCACCGGCTGCATGTCGTCGAGTTCCACCGGAAGCATGGAATACGGGAGGCCATCAGGGCGTTGGCTGCTGTGGGACGGTTCCTCGCCACCCGCTGGACGGTTTGACGCCGTACAGGGTGTGGTACGTTCCTGTCAGCACTTGTGTACGCCCCTGTCGAGGGCGCCGGTGCTTTTCCCCTTCAGTTCGCCGTGTCGCCCGCCGTTCCCGGTCGGCGTACCGGCTTTCCAGCACCGCTTCGTGACCGGCACGGCTGTGCCGTACCCGAGGTGTTGTTCCTGCCGCCGAAGGCGCTCTGTCCGCCTCCGTTCCGCGGCATCCCCCCTTCCTTCCGCATATCTCATGCCATCCGTCCTCGAAAGGACCGACCACCATGACCACCACTCTCGAACACCCCCCTGCCCAGCAGGAGCCCACGACCCAGGTCGCCACCGGTGTCCTCGACATCGACGCGAGCGGGAAGGGGCACCTGCGCGCCGTGAACCTGCTGGCCTCGCCGTCCGACGTCTCGGTCTCCGCCGCACTGATCCGCCGTCACGCCCTGCGCAAGGGCGACTTCGTCGAGGGCGTACGCGACGGCCGGCGCGCCCTGACCGAGGTCGTACGGGTCGACGGGCGCACCCCCGGCGAACTGCGCGGCCGCTGTCACTTCCGCGAGCTCACGCCGCTGCACCCGCGCGACCGGCTCCGCCTTGAACACCCGGCGGCCGGCCTGACCGGGCGCGTCGCCGACCTGATCGCGCCCGTCGGCAAGGGCCAGCGCGGGCTGCTCGTGGCCCCGCCCAAAACCGGCAAGACCGTGCTGCTCCAGCAGATCGCGGCCGCCGTCGCCGGCAACCACCCCGAGTGCCGGCTGATGGTGGTGCTGCTGGACGAGCGCCCCGAGGAAGTCACCGACATGCGGCGTTCCGTGCGCGGCGAGGTGTACGCCTCGACCTTCGACCGGCCGGCCAAGCAGCACATCGCGCTCGCCGACCTCGTCGTCGAACGGGCCAAGCGGCTCGTCGAGGACGGCGAGGACGTCGTCATCCTGCTCGACTCGCTGACCCGGCTGTGCCGGGCTCACAACAACGCGGCCGCCGCCGGTGGCCGCACCCTGACCGGCGGCGTCGACGCGACCGCGCTGCTCGGGCCCAAGCGGTTCTTCGGCGCCGCCCGGCTGGCCGAGGAGGGCGGCTCGCTCACGATCCTCGCCACCGCTCTGGTCGAGACCGGCTCCCGCGCCGACGACTACTTCTTCGAGGAGCTCAAGAGCACCGGCAACATGGAGCTCCGCCTCAGCCGCGACCTCGCCGCCCGCCGCGTCTTCCCGGCCGTCGACATCAACCCGTCCGGCACCCGCCGCGAGGAACTCCTGCTGCCTCCGGCCGAGTTGACCGCGGTACGCGGCCTGCGCCGCGTGCTGCAGGCCCGCGACGGCCAGGGCGCCCTGGAAACCCTGCTGGAGCGCATGCGGGACACCCCCGACAACGCGACGTTCCTGCGCCGCATCCAGCCGACGCTGCCCGCCGACTGACAGGACCCGAGCGCCTCTTGCACGAACACGTGCGCTCTGCGGTCGGCCGGCATCCCGGGCAGCGACTGCAACGCGAACCGGAGTGCCATGCGTGAGGGTCTCGGAGGCATGGACGGCGCGGGTGCCCCGGCGGCGGTCGCGCGTCGCAGGGCGCGTTCGGCCTGGGTGTCTGTGTGCGGCAGGTCGGACGTGGCCGTGGGTGCGCCGAAGCCGAGAACCCATCCGACGTCGGCCGCTTGGGCGGGGACGCTGGCCCGGCGTCGGGGTCGCTCGGAACCAGTGCCTTCGACCGGGTGCCGTCCATGTGCACGTGCAGCGTGCCCAACAGGAATCCCAGGGCGGCCAGTTGAGCGGGGTCACCGTCGATCTTCGATGCCGGCGCGGGCAGGTGCCGACCGTGCATCACTCTGGTGAGCAGAGCCGGCAGAACGGTCGCCGTTCCGTCACCTGTCGGTGCACGACCGTGGGCGCCGTGGTGGCTGCCTGCGCCAGGGCCAGCAGGTGGAGATCGCTCGCCTGATCCCTGGTGGACCCGGCCGCATGATGAGCGGCTGCGGCCGCCGGACGCCCGTCCCGTTGGAACATACGGATGGTGAGATCGCAGAGCAGGCGTGAACCTCCGGGTGCACGGGGGGCGACACCGAAGCCGGGCGCGGCGACACCGGCCGCGACGAGATGCCGTACGTAGGTGTCGACGCCGTCCGCGTCGGCGGGAGCCGTATGCCCGCCGTGACTAGAGGTTCGCCGCCCGGCAGGCCGTGGAGACCGGACGGTTCCCGGGTCGCGCTGTTCGCAGGTGAGACGCTGAACAGACCTGTCGGGCGGCGGCGAAGCCCGGGGCGGGGCGCACGTGTGGACGGCCGCTGTCCCGGGAGGGATGCCGGGCGGACCGGGGTCAGTGGTGTGACGGGGCCTGGGCGGGTTCCTCCGGTCGCGGCGGGGCGGAGGCGGTGCGCTGGGCCACGATGCGGGGGACGCTCGGGGTGGTGCGGACGGCGAGCGCGGTCAGCGGGACCAGGGTGAGGGCGGCGGCGACGGTGCCGACCAGGGGCGGGCCGGTGAGGCCGAGCGGGGAGTCCAGGGCCGTTCCGGCGAACCAGGATCCGGCGGCGACGCCGACGTTGAAGGCGGAGGTGCTCATCGCGGAGGCAAGAGTGGGAGCGTCTCCGGCGAAACGGACGGCCAGCGCCGTGACCACGGGGTTCACCGTGAACCCGGTCAGGCCCATGAGGAAGACCAGGGCCGTGGCCGTCAGCGCGTCGGTCGACAGCGGGATCAGCAGGAGCAGCACCACGGCGGTGGCGGCAGCGGCGGTGATGGTCGTGGTCATCGGGCGCCGGTCGCCCAGCCGGCCGCCGGTGGTGGTGCCGCCCAACGCGCCGATGCCGAACGCGATGAGGACGAGCGGTACGGCGCTTTCCGGTATGCCGGCGCGGTCGGTCAGCAGCGGGGTGATGTAGCTGTACGTCGCCAGGACGCCGCCCATGATCAGCATGGCGGCGCCGAGCGCCAGCCACAGCCGGCCCTGGCGCAATGCGGCGAACTCGGCACGCAGGGAGACGGCCGCATGCTGTTCCCGCGCGGGGATGAAACGGCCGATGAAGACGGCGGCGAGTGCGGAGAGGGCGGCCAGGGCCCAGAACGGGCCGCGCCAGCCGACGTACTGGCCGACGAAGGAACCGATGGGTACACCGACGACGTTGGCGAGGGTCAGGCCGCCGATCATCACGCCCGTGGCCCGGGTCGACTTCTCCGGTCCCGCCGCGGCGGTGGCGACGACGAATCCGACGGACCAGAACGCGCCGGTGGCCAGCGCGGTGACGGCGCGGGCGACGAGGACCACGGTGAAGGAGGTGCTGAGGGCCGCGACGACATGTCCGAGGCTGAAGACCGACAGCGCCAGGATCAGTGTGTGGCGCCGGGGCAGGCGCAGGGTGGCCATGGCCATGGTCGGCGATCCGATGATCATGCCGAGGGCGAAGGCGGTGATGAGCAGACCGCCCTGGGAGACACTCACCCCGAGGTCACCGGACAGCTCCGGCAGCAGTCCGGCGATGACGAACTCCGTGGTGCCCATCAGGAACGTACCGGCGGCCAGCACCCGGACGACGAAGGGCAGCCTGCCGGAGGCGGCCTCGGACGTGGACGACATGGGTGTGGTCTCTCCTTGCGGGAAAAGGGCTGGTGGGGGCAGCCGTCGGAGCGGACTGTGGTCGACTGTCCGCGCTTCGTTCCAGGCTGCTCGCTCTTCAGGCTCGCAGGCGGGTCCGGGCTCGAAAAGCGGAGAGAACCATCCGGGGAGAGCTGCATCCTGGGAGGAAACTCTCCCCCCTTGCTGGGGCGCGATCGGTGTCATGCTGGGCACCATGACCGAGCACACCCCCCTCAATGAGCTGGGAGAATTCCTCAAGAAACGGCGTTCGGAGCTGAGCCCGCGCACGGCCGGACTGCCGGAGACGGGCGGGCCCCGCCGGGTCGCCGGGCTGCGCCGTGAGGAGGTCGCCCAGCTCGCGTCGATCAGCACCGACTACTACACCCGACTCGAACAGGGCCGTATGCAGGCATCCGCTCCGGTGCTCGAGACGCTCGCCCGCGTCCTCCACCTGGACGCCGACGAGCGGGGCTATCTCTTCCAGCTCGCGGGCAGGACCACCGTCCGCACCCGGCGCCGCGGCAGACAGCAGGTCCAGCCGCAACTGCAGCGCGTCCTGGACGACCTCACCGCCACCCCGGCCATCGTGCAAGGGCGGCGCGGGGACATCCTGGCCTGGAACGCGCTGGCCGCCGCTCTGGTCATCGATTTCTCCCGTATCCCGGAGAAACAGCGCAACTACCCGCGGATCCAGTTCACCGAACCGGCGATGCGCACCCTGTACGCCGACTGGGAGACCTCGGCGCAGATCTCTGTGGCGCAGCTGCGGATGGAGGCCGCCAAGTACCCGGAAGACCCGCGTCTGATCGAGCTGGTCGGTGAACTGTCCACGCGCGACGAGCAGTTCGCCAAGTGGTGGGGAGACCACAAGGTCGCCGCCCGTACCGTGGGCACGAAGACCCTCAACCATCCGGTCGTCGGCGAACTCGTCCTGGACTGGGACACCTACACCGCCAACACCGATCCCGACCAGCACCTGACGGTGTGGACCGCCGTCCCCGGCTCCGCCACCCACGACCGGCTGCGCATCCTCGCCTCCTGGGCCGCCGACCAGGACCTGTCCCCCTCCTCGGCCCTCGGCTGACCCGGTTGGGCACCGGTCACACCCTCTTCGCAGAGGAGGAGACCGATCCCGTTCGTCCTGGCGCCCGCCAGCGTGGGCGGCATCAGCGATGCAGCGCACAAGACCTCCCGCGACCGCGCGAGGGACATCCTCCGGGGCGTCGTTCCGCCGCCGGCTGCCACGGCCGGCTGAAGCGTCACCGGCCACTCCGCGATGCCACCCGCACGTACGCATCCGTCCTCGATCCGCACCGGATACACGGGGACAGGCCGTGTCGCAGGCGGGTCGAGGGGGTCTCCGGTACGCAGGTCGAAGCGGGATCCGTGCAGCCAGCACTCGACCGTGCAGCCGTCCACCTCGCCCTCCGAGAGCGAAACGGCGCTGTGCGAGCACACGTCGTGGATCGCGAACACCTGCTGCTCGGTCAGCACGAGGAAGACGGCAACGGCCTCCACCTCGAACCGTCGAGGCACGCCCCCCGTCAGTTCGTCGAACTTGCGGAGGTACGTACTGCCGCTGTCGGGCATCGCTCTCCTCGGATACACCCATGACACCGTGGCGGGCCGGACTGATCGCCAACGCCAACGCCAGCGGGACGGGCCGGGCCCGGGACCCTCCCCCGGTCCGAACCGGACCCGGCAGATGGACCTACGATGCCGTCACGCATGCCCACCGCCGCGGCGGGTACGCCCCCTCCCGTACGGGGCGTCGCGAAAGCGGCTGACGAGCAAGGAGTTTCGGAAGTGATTCGAAAGCTGCAGGCGGTCGCGCTGGACTGTGCCGATGCGGTACGGCTCGCGGAGTTCTACGCGGATCTGCTCGGCGGGCGGGTGGTCGCGGATCCGGAGGAGCCGGACTGGGTCGAGGTGCACGGGTTCGAGGGGACGCCGCTGGCCTGCCAGCGGGTCGACGGCTACCGGGCACCCGACTGGCCCGGCCAGGAGCACCCGCAGCAAATCCACCTGGACTTCGACGTGGACGACCTCGACGGGGAGGAGAAGCGGGCGCTCGCCCTCGGCGCGACCGTGCTGGAGCGGACGGACCAGCTCCGCCCGGGGGCCAACTGGCGGATCTACGCGGATCCGGCCGGCCATCCCTTCTGCCTCTGTCTCCACTGAGTCCACCGGGCCGCCACCGCAGTCACCGAGGCGCGGCGTCAGCAGGTCTTTTGCTGGTTCGCCACCGGCCCGCCCGGGTCGGACAGCAAGCTTGCATGCTGAGAGGCGGCAAGGTCGGGCTGGGGCCTGCTGCCGTCCTCCCACGGCAGGGGCTACGGCACCGACGTGGTCGCGGTGCTGTGCCATTACGGCTTCGTCGTGCGCGGCCCGCAACGGTTGCAGATCGAGACGCTGTCGGACAACGACGCGATGCTGCGCTCCGCCGAGCGCAACGGCTTCGTCCGCGAGGGCGTCCTGCGCTCCTCGGCCTGGGTGATGGGTTGGTTCCTGGACGAGGTGCTGCCCGGGCTTCTCGCCCAGGGCTGGAAGCCCGGCCGGAAGAGCTGGCGCACCGTCGACGGGGTCCGTTGCAGGTGGTCGCGCCACTCGCTCACCAGCCGTAATGCCCGGGGCGCCGAACAGAAAGATCGGCCCCGCGAGGCCACCTGCACACTCCCCAGGAAAATCGGTGGGGCGGTGATGTCGAGAACCCGTGCCGGGCTCCGTCCCCGGGGTGAACGCGACCAGAATGGGTCGCACCACCACTGAGGAGAAGTCTCATGGCCAAGTACCTGCTCCTGAAGCACTACCGCGGCGCCCCGGCCGCGTTCAACGACGTGCCCATGGACCAGTGGACGCCGGAGGAGATCTCGGCGCATGTGCAGTACATGAACGACTTCGCGGCCCGGCTGGAGAAGAGCGGGGAGTTCGTCGGCGGTCAGGCGCTCGCCCCCGAGGGAGCGTGGGTCCGCTACGACGGTGAGGGTCGCCCGCCGGTCACCGACGGCCCGTTCGCGGAGACCAAGGACCTCATCGCCGGGTGGATGATCATCGACGTCGACAGCTACGAGCGCGCGGTCGAGCTGGCCGGGGAGCTGTCGGCCGCCCCTGGAGCGGGCGGCAAGCCGATCCACGAGTGGCTGGAGCTGCGCCCGTTCCTGACCGCGTCGCCCAGCGCCACCGAGTGCCATTGATGGACGAGGCCCGGCTGAGGAGCCTTACGCCCGGCGTGCTCACCGTCCTCGTCCGCCGCGGAGCCGACTTCGCGGCGGCCGAGGACGCCGTGCAGGACGCGCTCATCGAGGCGGTCCGGGTCTGGCCGGCCGACCCGCCGCGGGATGCGAAGGGCTGGCTGATCACCGTGGCCTGGCGCAGGTTCCTCGACGCGAGGCGGTCGGACGACGCCCGCCGCCGGCGTGAGGACCGCCTCGAAGAGGAGCCGGCGCCCGGTCCCGCGCCCGCCGTGGACGACACGCTCCAGCTCTACTTCCTGTGCGCCCATCCGTCGCTGACGCCGTCGTCCGCCGTCGCGCTCACGCTGCGCGCCGTCGGCGGGCTGACCACCCGCCAGATCGCCCAGGCCTATCTGGTGCCCGAGGCGACCATGGCGCAGCGGATCAGCCGGGCCAAGCGCACCCTGGCCGATGTGCGGTTCGACCAGCCCGGCGATGTCGCCACCGTGCTGCGCGTCCTCTACCTGGTCTTCAACGAGGGCTACTCGGGCGAGGTGGATCTCGCCGCGGAGGCCATCCGGCTCACCCGGCAGCTCACGGCCCAGGTCGACCACCCCGAGGTGGCGGGACTGCTCGCGCTCATGCTGCTCCACCACGCCCGGCGCGCCGCCCGGACCGCACCCGACGGCAGCCTGGTGCCGCTCGCCGAGCAGGACCGCATGCGGTGGGACACGAGGCTGATCGCCGAGGGGGTGGCCATTCTGCAGGCCGCCCTCGCCCGCGACCGGCTGGGCCAGTACCAGGCCCAGGCCGCCGTCGCGGCCCTCCACGCCGACGCGCCCACCGCCGAGGAGACCGACTGGGTGCAGATCGTCGAGTGGTACGACGAGCTCACGCGCCTGACCGACAGCCCCGTCGTCCGCCTCAACCGGGCGGTGGCCGTCGGCGAGGCCGACGGGCCACGCGCCGGCCTGGCGGCACTCGCGGAACTGGACGACACACTGCCCCGCCACACCGCGGTGGCCGCCTACCTCCACGAACGCGACGGCGACCTGGCGACGGCGGCACGCCTGTACGCCGAAGCAGCCCACAAAGCGCCCAACCTCGCCGAACGCGACCATCTGACCCGCCAGGCCGCCCGCCTCAACACCCGCCGACGACACTGACACGGGTCGCTGCCGGCATACACCGGAGCGCTCGCCGCGGCGCCGTGGCCCAACCCTCACGGACAGCCCCGACCGCCCGGTCCGCGCCCTCCGTCCCTTGCCGGTCGCCGGGATCCACGGCTTCTGGTCGAACCCGAGTGGTGGGGACGGTGCGGTCGGTCGGCGTATAGGCGGCGGGCTGCGACGTCGGCTGCTGCTCGGGCATCCGCGGTCTGCGGCTCCACGGCGCGTGTGCGAGGGTTTCAGCCAGAGCGGCGCGGTACCGGCCCTCAGCGCCGGTACCGGCCATGCGTCGCCTCACCTCCCTGGATTCAGCGCGTCGCAGTCCCGAAGTCAGCGGCCGGCGGGGTACGCCGGGCGGTCTCGGCCGACCGTCAACGGGGCCGGGCGGTAGGGGACATACGCCGCCCCGTCCAGACCGAGTGACGTGGCGGACCACTGGAGCGCTGCCGGGGGCGCGGCGTCGTCCCAACGGCCGGTGCCGACTCGGTGTTCGAGAGCGTGCAGCGCGGCCACGGTCTCGGCGGTGGTGAACGTGCAGTGGCCCTGCCGCTCGACGTACGCCTGCCTCAGCAGCGCGCCGTCGCCGGAGGCACGTACGCGGGCTGCGAAGCGGTTCTCCTGCTGCACCGGGACCAGGTTGTCGGCGGTCGTGTGCACGTCGAGCAAGGGCACCTCAAGTCCCTGGCCCGCGGAGGACGTTCGCTGCGCGGTGCCGACGGCGGCGGGATCGGCGGTGATCCTGGCGCCCGCGGTCAGCGTACGCAGGTCGGCACGCAGGTCGAGGCCGGCTCCCCGGTAGAGGGCGCGGACCTGGGACGCGTGTTCCGAACCGGCCAGCAGACCGGCGTAATCCACGCCGTGGTTCCAGGAGTTGTTGCCGCCCACGGACTGCTCGACGGCGTACCGGCCGCCCTCGACGAACGAGAGGATGCCCTGCGCGAACCAGTCGTACTGCTGCTCCTCCTGGCCCGCCCAGTCCGTCGCGGCGGGCCGGTCCTTTCCGGGCGACCAGGCGGGCAGGTTGAGGAAAGCGGCGGCCAGCGCGATCCGGGCCCGGCCCTGCGGGGTGGACTGCGCTGCGGTGACCGCCTTGGTGAGCAGGTCGGCGGTGGCGGACGCCTCGGCCGAGGTGCCGAACCGTACGAGTTTCACGTCCTGGCCGGGCAGCAGGAGGCGGGCGATGGTGTACTCGGCGTCCAGCTGGTAGTTGTCCAGATCCGTGCCGCCCGCGACCAGACCGCACTGGCCGAGCGCGCCGTCGATGCGCCCGCCGCCGTCGCGGGCGAGCTGTGCGTTGACGAGTCCGCCCATGGACTGGCCTACGGCCAGGGTGCGGTGGGGGGTTCCGATCTTCGCGGTGACGGCGCCGAGCGTGGCGAACTGGTCGCGTTCGGCGCTGTTCAGGGCCCACATCGAGCCATGGGGGTCGTACGACGAGCCGGCCATCGCGTAGCCCTCGGCGAGCAGCTCGGTGCGTACGGCGTCGGTCGGGGCGTCCCTGGCGACGGTGGGACCGAAGCCGTGGCTGAACAGCAGCAGGGTGCCGTTCCAGCGCGCGGGTACGTCCGCGATCCAGGTGGCGCCGTCGGAGAGGGTTCCGGTGAGGTGGGTGGTGGCCGGGGTGTCCGCCTGGGCGGCCGGTGAGGGGAGGGTGGTGAGCGCCGTGGAGGCCAGCGTGGCCAGGGCGGTCAGGGCGATACGCAGACGGGTGCGGGGGATGCGCGTACGGGTCTTGACAGGCATGGTGCGGCTCCTTGTGGCGGATGCGGGCGTGCGGGGGCGGGCAGGAGCAGATGCTCAGTGCACTGAGCGAACGCGTCGAGGAATGTAGGGCCCTTTTGTTGCTGCCGTCAAGGGAATGCACAACTTCCGGCCTGCCCCACAGTGGTCAGTCGCGGCGGGTGCCGGGGCCGCGCCGGGAGGAGGTCTCCGTACCGGCAGCCACCAGCACCGACTACCACACCCGGGTCGAGCAGGGCCGCCTTCAGCCGTCCGTCCCGCTGCTGAGCGAGCTCGTGCGGGTGCTCCGCCTGAGCGAGGACCAGCGCGCCCATCTCTTCGAACTCGCGGCGAAGAGCGTGCCGCACCGCGGCAGTGACCGACGGCAGGTGCATCCGCAGCTGCAACGCATGCTCGACGATCTCACCAACACCCTCGCGTTCGTGATCGGCCGCCGTACCGAGGTCGTGGGCTGGAGCCGTCCGGCCACGGCCCTGTTCGCCGACTTCGGGAGGTTCCCGGAGCCGGAGCGGCTCTACCTCCGCCTGCTGATCACCGAGCCCGCCGTGCGCCGGCTGTACGCGGACTGTGAGGAGGTCACCCGGCCGGCCATCGCGCAGCTGCGCATGGAGAGCGCCCGCCATCCCGACGACCCGCGGCTTGCCGCCCTGGTCGATGAACTCTCCGTGCGGGACGGGCAGTTCCGCCAGTGGTGGGCCGCCCACGACGTGGCGCTGCGGACGACGGCAACCAAACGGCTGCACCATACCGTCGTCGTTGAACGCACCCTCGACTGGCACACGCTGACCTGCGCCACCGCCACCGCCACCGCCACCGACACCGCCCAGCACATCATCGTGTGGACCGCCCGACCGAACACCCCCTCCAATGACGGCCACCCCCTCCCATGACGGCCTGCGTCTCCTGGTGTCCTGGGCCGCGGACCAGAACCTGATGGCGTCCGGGAGCGCCACGTAGGGATCTCCGCACCCGGCGCGGTACCGAGTCGTCGATGCGGCGTTCGTCGCGCAGGCGAACGACGGTGACGCGTTTGTGGGCGACGAGAGCGAGGCGGAGCGCGCTGGAGTCTTGGTCACGGAGCACGACGGGGTCATCGTCCGCGGCCCTGTTGCGGCGTTTCCTCCCCCGAGGGACGTGTCGCGGGGGAACCGGGCCCAGCCCGCCGGCGCCCTTTCCCCACCGCGACTTCATCGTCTATGTGACCTCGCGTGTCATCCTCGTGGCCCCTGGTCGGCCAGGGGCTGCCGGCCGGTCCGCTGACGGCACGCGCCCGGTGTGACGGAAGGTGAGACCGCGTGGACGGCCCAGCATGGCTCCGATCGGCTGCGAGAAAGGTGAGAAAGGGGGGAGAATTTCTGCCGAGGATGATTCCCTCCCCGGATGTTTTTCTCCGCTTTTCGCGCACGGCCCCGCGTGTGAGGCTCGCATTCGAGCCGCTGTTCAGTCCTCCTGGCTGCGGCGCCTGAACCTCTCGCAGTGAAGGAAAGACCACCATGCGCGGAGCAGTGATCCACGCCCCCGGCGACGTGCGCTTCGAGACTCTGGACGACCCGAGGATCAGCAGGCCCACCGACGCGATCATCCGTACGGTCGCCACCTGCGTCTGCGGATCAGACCTGTGGCCCTACCGCGGCGCGGAGCCGATCGGCGACCCGCACCCGATGGGGCACGAGTACGTCGGCATCGTGGAGGAGGTCGGCAGCGAGGTCACCAACGTCAAGCCGGGCCAGTTCGTGGTCGGCTCGTTCGCCACCTCGGACAACACCTGCGCGAACTGTCTGGCCGGCTGGCAGTCCAACTGTCTGCACCGGGAGTTCATGAGCACCTGCCAGGCGGACTACGTCCGCATCCCCAACGCCCACGGCACCCTGGTCGCCACCGCCGAGCTCCCGTCCAACGATCTGGTGCCCGGCCTGCTCGCCGTGTCCGACGTGATGGGCACCGGCTGGTACGCCGCCCTCGCCGCCGAGGTCAAGCCCGGTTCCACCGCTGTGGTCGTCGGCGACGGCGCGGTCGGCCTGTGCGGTGTCATCGCCGCGAAGGAACTCGGCGCGGAGCGGATCATCGCGATGAGCCGGCACGAGTCGCGTCAGAAGCTCGCCGTGGAGTTCGGCGCCACCGACATCGTCGGCGAGCGCGGCGAGGAGGGCATCGCCCGTGTCAAGGACCTCACCGGCGGCATCGGCGCCGACAGCGTGCTGGAGTGCGTCGGCACCGCGCAGTCCATGCGGCAGGCCCTGCACTCCGCGCGCCCCGGTGGCAACGTGGGCTTCGTCGGCGTCCCGCACGAGGTCGCGGTCGACGGCCAGGAGTTGTTCTTCTCCCACGTGGGTCTGCGCGGCGGTCCCGCACCCGTACGCCGCTACCTGCCCGACCTGATCGAGCGGGTCCTGTCGGGCCGGATCGACCCGGGCAGGGTCTTCGACCTCACGCTGCCCCTGGACCAGGTCGCCGAGGGCTACAAGGCGATGGACGAGCGCCGCGCCATCAAGGCCCTGCTCAAGCCCTGACCGTCGACCCGCCGCCGGGTCGCACACCAAGCTGCGTTCAACCGTTCGGTTGAACGCAGCTTCCCTCTCTCTACGACAAGTTCAAGGACCCGCAGGGCGTGTGGGTGGCCATGGGAGCGATCGCCTTCGGCTCCCTGTACAGCGCTGCGACGACCGGCTCGGGCGTGCAGCTCACCCCGCGCGATCTGGTCGATCGACCCGAAGTGGAAGGGCCGGATCACCGCGGCGTACCCGCGGTACGCGGCTACGACATCCTGCGCAGCTCCCTCGCCAGCCATGTGCTGATCTACGGCTCGGGCACGATGGGCCTGATGATGCTCGAACTCGCCAAGCGCACCGGTGCCGCCACGGTCGACAAGGTGGACCTCAACGAGGACCGGCTCGATGGCGGTCCTGCACGGCTACGAGCGCGCCGCCGAACTGTTCGCCGCCGGAGTACTCGACCCGGTCGCCTTCATCAGCGACCGTCTGCCCCTGGCGGACTGCACCGGGGCCTGGCAGCAGTTCCAGGCCGGCAAGGGCCGGAAGATCCAGGTCCTGCCGTGACCGTCGGTCCGGGGCGGGCACCGGCAGGCCGGGACGCGTGACCCGTGTGCGCACGCCTTTGCATACGTCGGCGATATGTGGCGTTGCCTAGGCTGCGCACATGCGCGTGCTGATCGTGGAGGACGAGCCCTACCTGGCGGAAGCCGTCCGTGACGGTCTGCGGCTGGAGGCCATCGCCGCCGACATCGCCGGGGACGGAGACTCCGCCCTGGAGCTTCTCAGCGTCAACTCCTACGACCTCGCGGTGCTCGACCGGGACATCCCCGGCCCGTCCGGCGACGAGGTCGCCCGGCGCATCGTCGCCTCCGGCAGCGGCATCCCGATCCTCATGCTCACCGCTGCCGACCGGATCGACGACAAGGCTTCCGGATTCGAGCTCGGGGCCGACGACTACCTCACCAAACCGTTCGAGCTGCGGGAGCTCGTCATGCGGCTGCGGGCGCTCGACCGCAGACGCGCACGCGCCCGGCCCCCGGTCCGCGAGATCGCGGGCCTGCGGCTGGACCCCTTCCGCCGGGAGGTCTTCCGCGACGGCCGCTACGTGGCGCTGACCCGCAAACAGTTCGCCGTGCTCGATGTCCTGGTCGCCGCCGAAGGCGGTGTCGTCAGCGCCGAAGAGCTACTGGAGCGGGCCTGGGACAACAACGCCGACCCCTTCACCAACGCCGTCCGCATCACCGTCTCCGCCCTGCGTAAACGACTCGGGGAGCCATGGCTCATCGCCACGGTGCCGGGCGTCGGCTACCGCATCGACTCAGGCTCCCGCCTCGGCGACCCTCATGAATAGACGCCCAGGGCTCAGCGCCAGACTGAAACTGACGCTCAGCTACGCCGGATTCCTTCTCTTCGCCGGTGCTCTCCTGCTGGCCGTGATGTGGGTGTTCGTGCTGCGCTGGCTCCGGACCGACAACCCCAAAGCCATCCAGCACAAGGCCGGCGTTGTCATCATCACCGGGTTCGACCGCTCCGATGCCCTGCGCGGCTTCGTCCCCGCCGCGGCCGCGGCACTGGCCTTCCTCCTCGTGTTCGGCCTTCTGGGAGGATGGATCCTCGCCGGCCGGATGCTCGTACCCCTCACACGGATCGCGGACGCGGCACGGCTGGCGGCGAACGGATCGCTGTCCCACCGGATCGGCTTGGAGGGCCGCGAAGACGAGTTCCGCGAACTCGCCGACGTGTTCGACACCATGCTCGAGCGGCTCGAATCCCACGTCGCCGAGCATCAGAGGTTCGCCGCGAACGCCTCCCACGAACTGCGCACCCCGCTGGCGATCTCCCAGACGCTCCTCGACGCCGCCCGCAACGACCCCACTCGGGACCAGGGAGAACTCATCGAACGCCTCCACACCGTCAACGCGCGGGCGATCAACCTGACCGAGTCCCTCTTGCTGCTGAGCCGCGCCGACGGCAGAAGCTTCACCCGCGAGCCCGTCGACCTCTCCCTCATGGCCGAGGAAGCCGCCGAGACGCTGCTCCCCCTCGCCGAAAAGCGCCGGATCACGCTTGCCGTCACCGGCGAGCCAACACCGACGGTCGGCTCCGCGGCGCTCATCCTGCGGCTGGTGACGAACCTCGTCCAGAACGCCATCGTCCACAACCTTCCCACCGGCGGCACCGTAACGGTGCACACCGAAACGCAGCAGGACGCGAGCGTGCTGCGGGTCGAGAACACGGGCCTTCCGCTGCCACCGGAACTGGTACCGACCCTCACCGAACCCTTCCAACGCGGAACAGAACGCGTCCGCACGGACGAACATGCCGGCGTCGGCCTGGGACTGGCCATCGTGGACAGCATCGTCCGGGCCCACGACGGCACCCTTGACCTCGCCCCCCGCCCCGCCGGCGGCCTCGTCGTCACGATTCGACTTCCAGGGCAGCACTGCCCTGCGGTCATGCAGTAGCCGAGGGCCTCCGGCCGACGTCCAAGCGATGACGTGGCATGGGGTGCCGAGCCGGCTACGGACGGGGGCTGTACGCAGCTCGGGCCCCGGTCGGCGGCGACCGGATGCCGGGCCCGCGAATGGCAGGGTCAGTCCGCGGCCGCCCGCTCCCCAGCCGGGCGCCTGCGCCCGGCACGCTCGGTGAGCGACGGCGGCTGCCAGACGCCGTCGGCCCGATAGAGATCGGTGCCAGGCGCCACGATCTCGTCGATCCGGTCGAGCACCGCGTCGTCGAGCAGCAGGTCGGCCCCCTCCAGCAGCGAGGTGAGCTGGTCCATGGTGCGCGGACCGATGATCACCGATGTGACGGCCGGATGCACCAGCGGGAAGGCGACGGCCAGTTCCGGCAAGGTGCGGCCCAACTCCTCGGCGAGCGAAACGAGTTGCTCGACGGCCGCGAACTTCGCCGGGTTTCCCGGGACTGCGGGGTCGAAGCGGTGCGGGGTGCGCTGGGCGCGGCCGGTGGTGAGGTCGACCGGCCGGCCCTCGCGATAGGCGCCGGAGAGAAATCCCGAAGCGAGCGGCGACCAGGTCAGCACGCCCATGCCCAGCCGCTGCGCGGTGGGCAGCACGGACCGTTCGATGCCGCGCGCGAGAATCGAGTACGGAGGCTGCTCCGTGCGCAGCCGCATCAGTCCGCGCCGCTCCGCCACATGGTGAGCCTCGACCAGGTCCTCGGCGGGGAACGTGGAGCAGCCGAACGTCCGGATCTTGCCCGCCCGCACCAGGTCGGTGAGGACGGAGAGCGTCTCCTCGATGTCGGTGGTGTGGTCGGGGCGGTGCACCTGGTACAGGTCGATCCAGTCCGTGTCCAGGCGCCGCAGACTGTCCTCGACGGCCTCGAGGATCCAACGGCGCGAATTGCCGCTGCGGTTGCGTCCCTCTCCCAGCGGAAAGTGCACCTTCGTGGCGAGCACGACCTCGTCGCGTCTGCCCTTGAGAGCCTTGCCGACGATCTCCTCGCACTCGCCGGACGAGTACATGTCGGCGGTGTCCACGAAGTTGATGCCGGCATCGAGCGCCGCATGGATGATGCGTGTGCTGTCCTCGTGGTCGGGGTTGCCGACGGCGCCGAACATCATCGTGCCGAGGCAGTGCGTGCTGACCTCGATGCCGGTCTTGCCGAGGACTCGATAGCGCATGGCGTTGCTCCGTCGCAGACGAGGGCGGGTCGGGAGCGTGACTCTAGGACTTGGAGTGCACTTGACGGCAAGCCCGTCGGGGGATTCCGTCGAAGATCGGCCGCACGGCGGGAGGTGCGGGCGTGGCTACGATCGAGGGGAAGAACAGCCCCCGAAACGGTGAGATCGTCATCAACGACCGTCGCGGCGCTCGAGGTTGAAGTCGAACGCCACCGTTCCCGCGTCGAGCGCCGTGACTCCGCCGTCCACCGTGAGGACCGCGCCGTTGACGAACGACGCGGCGGGAGAGAGCAGCCAGGCAATCGCCTCGGCAACCTCGCACGGGTCGCCGGGGCGGCCTGCGGGCACCAGCTTCGTCGCCTCCTCGTAGGCCTTCTCGACTCCGGCGCCCAGTTCGGACTCCTCGGCGAAGCGAGCCATACGCCGATCAGCCATCTCGGTGCGCACCCAGCTGGGGCAGACGGTGTTGGCGCGCAGCCCCTGGCTGCCGTAGTCGACGGCCAGCGAGCGGCACAGCTGGAGCAGCGCGGCCTTGGAGGTGGCGTACGCGGCGTTGCCCGGCCCGTTGCGCAACGCCGAGACGGAGGCGACGGCGACGACCGAACCGCGGGTCTTCAGCAGGTGCGGGAGTGCGGCGCGCAGCAGCAGGAAGGGGCCTGTCACGTTGGTGCGCATCACCAGCTCCCAAGTCTCGTCCGAGAGATCGCCCACCGCGCCGCCGCGTCCGACACCCGCGTTGAGGACCAGCCCGTCGAGCCTGCCGTAGCGCGAGACGGTGGCGTCGACGAGTTCACCCACGGCGGTCGCGTCACTGAGATCAGCGGCGTGCGGCACGGCGCCGGTTTCGTCGGCGACCCGCTGCAGCGGTTCGGGCCGTCGTCCGCCGATGACGACGTCGTGTCCACCGGCCCGCAGCAGCCGGGCGGTTGCGGCGCCGATGCCGGTTCCGCCCCCGGTGACCACCACAACACGCTTGTCAGTCATGGCTGTTGGGGCTCCTCATCAACCGGAAACAGGCCTGCGTGATCTTACGCAGTCAGCTCACGCGTTGTTCGGCCAGGTCCAGCCAGTGCTCCACGTCGCTGGGGGTGAAGTGCCTGATGGCCCAGTCGACCATGCGAAGGCTCAGGTGAGCCCATGTGGGCCGCAGGATGTCCTCGGGCAGCGAGTCGAGGACGGCGTCGAGACGCTGTGCCACGCCCGGGCCGCTTTCCTGCGCGTGGAGGCCGAAGCGCAGGGTGACCAGGTCGAATCGACGATCACCGCGGGCGGCGCCGTCCCAGTCCACGACCCCGGTGATCGCCCCGCCGTCCGCCAGCAGGTTGCCGGGGTGGAAGTCGAAGTGCACCGCGTCGGCTTCGGTCAGCGGGGGCGGGCTCTCGGCGCCGACGGTGGCGATCCACCGTTCCAGCGCCGCACTGCGGCGGTTGTGCTCACGCAACGGACCGTGCAGGCAGTAGCCGGCACCGTCGTCCTGCAGGTGAAGGTCGACTGCCGGGATGTCGGGGCGCTCGGAAAGCCGGCCTGTCTGCAACTCGTTGAGCTGGAGCACCTGGTCCAGGCTCCGGTGGTCGAAGCGGTCGATCTTCCTGCCCGGCAGCAGCTCTTGCACGATGACGACCGCGTGGCCGACCTGGGTGACCAGTTCGGTGGCCGGAGCCGGATAGCCCGCCCGTCTCAGCGCCTCGGTCACGGCGAGCGGTCCGGCCCGCATCTCTTCGGCCCGGCTGTGTGGCCGCCACTTCAGCACGGACCGGCGACCGTCCGCCCAGCGCACGTAGGCAGCACCGACCTGGCCACCCGAGCAGGCGCCATCGAGAGTCAGCCGGACACCGGTCTGCGCATGCAGGGCGTCCACCATCCGGGCGGCATCGAGCCGCTCAGCACGCGCCCACCTTTGAGGAGAGGAACTCACCGGGTCGATTATCGATGGCACATTGACCTCAAGTGCGCTTGAGGGACGAGTCTTCAGGCATGGATACCGAAGAGACACAGCGACAGTTGCAGATCCTGACCGACCGCGCCGAGATCACCGACCTGTTGGACCGCTACCTGCGTTCCCTCGACAACGGGGTCTTCGACGAGGAATGGGCTCGCGCATTCCACACCGAAGACGTCACCGCGGAGATGCCCATCGGCACCGTCCACGGCCGCGATGCGCTGCTGGCCCGCGTCCGGCAGGCCATGGCACGGTTCGACCGAACCGTGCATCTGGGCACCAACGCCATCATCGAGATCGACGGTGCGCGGGCCACCACCCGAGGCGCCCAGCTGAGCACCCACGTCCTGGCGGACGGCACGGGCAGCGTCTTCATCTCCGCCGGCCATGCCGACGCCGAACTGGTCAGGACGGCCGACGGCTGGCGGATCTCCGCCTCGTCGCTACGGGTGGTGTGGACCCAGGGTCCCCCTCCGCGGCTGACGGAAGAACAGGAACCCGTCCTCCCCTAGGGGCCCGGCTTGACGGTCTTCATCATGAAATGCGACGTCACGTTCTTGATCCGGGGGATGGTCATGACCCGCCGGCTGAGGAAGGCCTCGTAGGCGGGCAGATCGGCGACGGCCACGCGGACGAAATGGTCTGGGCTGCCGAACAGCCTCCGCAACTCCAGCACTTCCTCCGCCTGCGCCAGCGTCTCCTCGAAGCGCTCGACGGTCTCCGCGTCCTGCGCCTCCAGCGCCACAGGCGTGCATCTGGCCTTCGGCCGTCGCACCATACTCAGCGTCGGCGCCGGCACGGCCGTGTATGTCGTACTGCTCAACGCCCTCTGAATCCCCCGTACCCCCGAACTCCCCGAAATCCCTGAGGAGAAGCACCAGTTGAGCCCCGGCTGCTACTACGAACCCATCGACGACCACCACTACAAGCCGACTCCGCATGCGAGCGGAGCCTGGGCCCCGGACGAGCAGCACTTCAGTCCGCTGGGCGGGCTCGTGGTCCACGCCCTCGACCGTCACCGGGCCGGCTGCCCGGACGACGGCCTGGTGCTCTCCCGGATCAGCTACGACATCCTGGGCCGCCTCGCCCTCGACGAGTGCGAGATCCGGGTGGAGACCGTCCGCCCCGGCCGGACCATCGAACTCCTCGAAGCCGTCGTACGGATCGCCGGCCGGCCGGTCGTCCGGGCCCGCGCCTGGTTCCTGGCCGCCTTCGACACCACCGCGGTCGCGGGTGGCCCCGAGGACCGCCTCACCCCGCCCGAGTCACTCAAGCCGTGGCATCTGTCCGAGGTCTGGCCCGGCGGGTACATCGACTCCGTGGATGTCCGCCCCGTCGCGCCGCCGCGGCCGGGCCGTACTGCCGCCTGGATCTCCACTCCCCTGGACCTGGTCGCCGGCACTCCGGTCACACCGCTGGCGTCCTATCTCGCCCTGGTCGACACCGCCAACGGCATCGCCGCCCGGCAGTCGCCCACCGCGTGGATGTTCCCGAACGTCGACCTGACCGTCCACCTGCACCGCCAACCGCGCGGCGACTGGACCGGATTGGACACCACGGTCGCCTTCGGCCCGTCCGGCCAGGGCCTCACCAGCACGGTCCTGCACGACGTCGACGGCCCGGTCGGACACGCCCAGCAGATCCTCACGGTCCGGCCCCTGCCCGGGAAATAAAACGGGGCCGGACGCCCGGCTCAGTGGACGATTCGATAGAGGTGTTCGGGGCGGCCGGTGGTTCCGTACCGAAGTTCGAGCCGGACCATTCCCTCGCGTACAAGGTACGAGAGATAGCGCTGGGCCGTGGCGCGGGAGACGCCGGTGAGTTCGGCGGCCTGGGCCGCGGACAGAGCCTCCTGAGAAGTGCGCAGGACCTGGTGCAGGAGGGCCAGGGTCGGCGCGGAGTGGCCCTTGGCCGGAACCCGTGGCACGGCCGGCGGGCGGGCGGCGCTGAAGAGGGCGTCCACGTCGGCCTGGTCGGTCCGAGGGGCCAGGCCGAGGGCGTCCACGCGGTGCTGGAGTTCACGGTAGGCGTTGAGCCGCTCGGCCAGGTCGGCCGCGCCGAACGGCTTGACCAGATAGCCCACGGCGCCGAGTTTCATGGCGGTCCGAACCGAGGCGATGTCCCGGTCGGCGGTGATCATGATCGCGTCGGGCCGGGCGCCGCCCTCGTCCCCACTGAGCTGCCGCAGCACATCCAGTCCGCTGCCGTCCGGCAGGAAGATGTCGAGCAGCAGCAGATCGGGGTGGAGGGTGCGCACCGCGTCCAGCGTCTCGGCGACGGTCGCGGCCCGGCCGACCACCTCGAAGCCCTCGACGCGGGAGGCGTAGTCGCAGTGGATGTTGCTGACGCGGAAGTCGTCGTCCACCACCAGAATTCTGATCATCCGCGGTCACCTCCGGTCGGCGAGGCAGTCGTGAACCGTGCGTCTCGTGGTGCGGGGGCGGCGTCCGTCAGGGGCAGTACGACGGTGAAGACCGCGCCCGGGCCCTCGCTGACCATGATCGTGCCGCCATGCCGCTGTGCCAGCCGGTGGACCAGGGCCAGGCCCAGGCCGCGCCGGGCGGTGCCCCGGTCGGGCCGGGTCGACCACCCGTCCTCGAAGATCGACTCGGTGGCGTCCGGCGGAATCCCAGGGCCGCTGTCCGCGACCCGCACCATCACCTGGTCGACGGCCTCGATCAGCGAGAGCCGCACCTCGCGGCCGCCCGCCGGAGGCGGTCCGCCGGCCGCCGCGTCGATCGCGTTGTCCAGCAGATTGCCGACGATGGTCAGCAGCCGGCGCAGATGCGGCGGGTCCTCGCCGAGCGCGGAGTCGTCGCTGAGCACCATCCGGACCCCGCGTTCCGCGGCCACCGTGGTCTTGGCGACGATCAGTCCGACGAGCAGGGCGTTGCCGATCCGCTCACGTACGGACTCGGTC
Source organism: Streptomyces guryensis (assembly GCF_021261325.1). Classification (GTDB taxonomy): domain Bacteria; phylum Actinomycetota; class Actinomycetes; order Streptomycetales; family Streptomycetaceae; genus Streptomyces; species Streptomyces guryensis. The sequence goes on from NZ_JAJSBI010000006.1 coordinate 175,225, forward strand.
AGCGCCTGGTCGGCGCCGGCCGACTCGACGGCGAACTCGTAGGCGGCGTCGTGATCGCCGATGTCCAGCAGGCCGGCGACGGTGTGCATGCGGTTGGTGAACTCGTGCTGCTGGGCGCGCAGGGCGTCGGTCAGCCCGCGTACGGAGTCCAGTTCACGCAGCAGCCCGATCAGCTCGGTGCGGTCGCGCACGGTGACGACGGCGCCCAGCTCCCTGCCGTGCAGGGCCACCGGCATCCGGTTGACGACCAGGCAGTGGTCGTCGGTGAGCACGCTGATGTCACTGCCCGCGAGGGTGCCGTCCAGGGCACGGCGCAGCCGCCCGTCCGGCAGCACCTCCTCCAGCGTGCTGCCGAGCGCGGTGCCGACGCCGAGCAGGTTGCGGGCCTCGTCGTTGACCACCGTGATCCTGCCGTCGGGGTCGAAGGCGACGACTCCCTCACGGATGCCGTGCAGCATCGCCTCCCGGTCCTGCAGCAGCCCGGCGATCTCCTCCAGTTCCAGCCCGAACGTCGTCCGCTTGAGCCGCCTGGCCAGCAGGAACGCGGCAGCCGAGCCCAGCGCGACGGCGATCGCGCTGTACAGGCCGAAGGTCGGCAGCTCACGCCACAGCTCACCCAGCACATGGTGCTCGGTGATGCCGGCGGACACCTCGCCGACCAGCTTGCCGCTGGGTCCGTACAGCGGGGCCTTGCCGTTGGCTGAGCGTCCCAGCCCGCCCGGGTCGGTGCCGACGTGCGACTTGCCGTCCAGCACCACGATCGGGTCACCCGTCGCTACACCGATCAGCGCCGGGTCGGGGTGGGAGTGCCGCACGCCGCGCAGGTCGAGTACGACCACGTACGAGGCGCTGGAGGCCTTGCGGATGCGTTCGGCCACCCGCTGCACCACGTCGCCGCCGCCCCCGTACTGCATGGCATGCCGGATCTGCGGTTCGGCGGCCGTGGTCTGCGCGATGGCCAGCGCCCGCTTCTCGTAGGCGCGGTCGATCTCGTCCCGCTGCGCGAAGGCGAACAGCACGAAACCGATCAGCCCGGTCAGCGCCAGGATGACCAGCTGGTTGGCGAGGATCCGCGCGGAGAGCCGCCCCTTCCCGCCACGGCCGATCGGGATACGGATGCGTCTCACGGGTGTCTCTGCCTGTCGTACCGGGCCCGGGCGCGGCCCCTGCGCCGTACCCGTGGTGGCGTGATTGTGCCCCCGCCATCGACTGTATGCCCACCCCCGGCCTCTTGAGCAGAACGAGCAGAACTCCGGGTAACACGGCTAACGCGGGTTACGGATGAAACAGCGACGTAACACCCGGGGGCCTCTAGCGTCTGCCTTCCTCGACCTCCGAGGTTAGGAAGGAGAGGCCTCAGATGGCTTCACGAAACGATGCGGCGGTGAGCCCGGTCGCCGAGAAGGTCGGCCAGGACAGCGCACGAGTCGAGATATCCGGGCTCACCAAACGATTTCTGACTCCTGCGGGTGAGGTGTTCACGGCGCTGCAGGACGTTTCGTTCACCGTGGAGCCCGGCCAGTTCTGCGCGGTGGTGGGTCCGACCGGCTGCGGCAAGTCGACGACACTGAGCATGGTGTCCGGGCTGGACCGACCCAGCGAGGGGTCGGTCAAGGTGGGCGGCCGTGAGGTGGACGGCGTCACCGACGGCGTGAGCTTCATGTTCCAGGCCGACGCGCTGCTGCCCTGGAAGACGGTCCTCGGCAATGTGCTGATGGGCCCGATCTTCCGCGGGGTGCCCAAGCAGAAGGCGCAGGCCTCGGCACGCGACTGGCTGCGCCGGGTGGGCCTCACCGGGTTCGAGGACCGCTATCCGCACCAGCTCTCCGGCGGTATGCGCAAGCGCGTGGCGATGGCCGCGGCGCTGATCAACGAACCCCGGATCCTGATCATGGACGAGCCGTTCGGCGCCCTGGACGTGCAGACCAAGGCGATCATGTCGAACGAGCTGCTCGGCCTGTGGGAGCAGATCCGGCCGTCGGTCATCTTCATCACCCACGACCTCGACGAGGCCGTGGCACTCGCCGACCGGGTCGTCGTCATGACGTCCGGCCCCGGCTCGGTCAAGGCGGTCTTCGACATCGACCTGCCGCGCCCGCGCGGCTCGGTCCAGGAGATCCGCTTCCAGCCCCGCTTCATCGAACTTCAGCACCAGATCTGGGACTCGCTGCGCGAGGAGGTGGAGCGCGCCTACGCACGCACCGCAGGAGGTACGGCATGAGCACGACGTCCACCGTTTCCGCAGCTCCGGTCAAGGGCGGCGCACAGCCCTCGGCCGCGGCAGCCGCCAAACGCAAGGTCCGCAAGCAGGCCGCACTCCAGTGGGCGGGCCGCATCATTCTCGCGGCCATCGTCATCGGCGGCTGGCAGGCGTTCACCACCTGGGGGATCGTCGACAAGTTCTTCTTCGGGCAGCCGACCGGCATAGCCAAGCGGCTGGTCGAACTCTTCCAGAAGGGCACCGAGAACGGGTCCTACTACGCGGACATCTGGACCACCGTCCAGGAGGCGCTGATCGGCTTCGTCCTCGGGACCGTCTCCGGAGTGGTCTTCGGCATCGCGCTGGGCCAGAGCCGCTACCTCTCCGGGGTGCTCGGTCCCTATATCAAGGTGGTCAACGCGATCCCGCGTATCGTCCTCGGCTCGATCTTCATGATCGCGTTCGGTATCGGTACGCTCCCGAAGGTCCTGCTCGCCGCGGTCCTGGTGTTCTTCATCGTCTTCTTCAACGCCTTCCAGGGCGTGCGCGAGGTCGACCCCAACATCCTCGCCAACGCCAAGGTGCTCGGCGCCTCGGAGCTGCAGATCATCCGGCACGTCACCGTGCCGTCCGCGCTCACCTGGATCATCGCAAGCCTGCACAGCGCCTTCGGCTTCGCCATCGTCGGCGCACTGGTCGGCGAGGTGCTCGGCGCGCAGAAGGGCCTCGGCCTGGTCATCAAGACCGCGCAGGACAACTTCGACCCCAATGGCGTGTTCGCGACCATGGTCGTCATCGCGGTGATCGTACTCGGCGCGGAGTGGCTGATCGGCAAGCTCGAACACCGGCTGCTCGCCTGGCGCCCGCCGGCCCCGTCCGAAGTCAGCTCCCTCTGACTCCGTCTCTGTCACCCCCCTCTGATTTCCCCCTCATCTTGATCCTCCCCTGAAGGAAAGTGGCCTGCCATGTCCAGACGACCCGCCGCCGTTGCCGCGTCTCTCCTCACCGTCCTCACCCTCGGTGCCGCCACCGCCTGTTCCAGCAGCTCGGGCAGCTCCAGCAGCTCCAGCGGCACGCCGACCGTCAAGCTCATGGTCGGCGGCATCGACAAGCAGATCTACCTCCCCTACGAGCTCGCCCAGAACCTCGGCTTCTACAAGAAGTACGGCGTCAACGTCTCGCTGAGCACCGAGAGCCAGGGCGGTCTCGGCGCTGAGGACGCCATGGCCTCCGGGCAGGTGGACATGGCGGGCGCCTGGTACGTCCACACCATCGACTTCCAGGTGAAGGGCAAGGCGGTCGAGGGCCTCGTCCAGCTGTCCGGCGCGCCGGGCGAGCGGGAGATGTGTGTCCCGAAGAGCGGCGTCCACTCCGGCGCGGACTTCAAGGGGAAGACGCTCGGCGTCACCGACATCGGGTCCGGCACCGACATGCTCACCCAGTTCATGGGCGCGCAGAAGGGCGTCAAGGCCAGCCAGTTCAGCCGGATCGGCGTCAGCCAGGGCGCCACGGCCATCGCCGCGCTGCAGAACGGCAAGACCGCCTGTGTCATGACGACGCAGCCGACGGTGGCCGCGATCGAGAAGAAGGGCATCGGCACCTCCGCGATCGACCTGGCCACCACCGCGGGCGCCCAGCAGGCGCTCGGCGGCACCTGGCCGGCCGCGACCGTCCTCGCCCAGACCAGCTGGGTCAACTCGCACAAGGACACGGCGCAGAAGGTCGTCGACGCGCTCGTCGCCACCATGCACTGGATCAACACGCACAGCGCGGCCGACATCGCGAACAAGCTGCCGCAGTCATACGTGTCGAACCAGCTGGTGACGAAGGCCGACTACATCAAGGCGCTGGACCAGGACAAGGGACAGTTCCTCCCGGACGGCATCATGCCGGCCGGCGGCCCGAAGACCGTTCTGGCCTCCGAGGAACTCGTCGGCCACGCGACCTCGAAGGTGAACCTCGGCACGACCTTCACCAATGAGTTCGCCCTCAAGGCCAACAAGACCGAGGGCTTCAAGGTCACCACGACCCCGGCGGGCTCGAACGGCTGAGTTCCACCGACACCGATGCCCCGCCGGAGAATCCGGCGGGGCATCGGCGCGGTCTTTCAGAAGTACAGGTAGGCGGTGGGAGTGCTGTGGGTGCCGTTAATACCGGACCCCACTACTTCCAGCACCTTGGAGTACTGGCTGGGGAGAAGCTTGTAACTCGCGTTCGCGGTTTCGGTCGCACCGCCGTTCGCGTAGACCTTCTTGTACTGCTCATTTCCACTCTTGTCGATCCAGACGACCTCAAGGTACACCTGGGAGCAGTAGATGGAATTCGCCGACGAGTCCCCGATGAACACATAGCCGCCGTACGTCGAGCTGTACGAGGAGTGCCCGCTGACGGTGACCGTGCAGTTTCCGTACGACACGTTCTTGCTCTGCTTGGGGTAATTCACGCCGGACGCGAACGCGCTGGTCGCCGCGAGGACAACCGCCGCACCGGACACGCCGGTCACCGTCAGAGCTCGCTTGAGGCTTTTCAGCATTCCTTTTCCTCTCTCTGGGCAGGCGAGAGCAATTTGCGGGACGGATCAGCACATCCCGACCCGCAAACCGAAAGAACGCCCCCCGTTGAATTTTCGCCCGGACTCTTCCGGACTTGATCAGGCTGCGACACGCGCATACCCCGCAGCAAGAGGCACGGGCACTTGATGATCGAGACTTTACGCTCGATTGATTACCTTCAGCCAATTCGGCGTGCCACCCTCAAGGAAACCTCAAATTCTCTGAGCGCATACTCCGTCGGCATGAGTAAAGGGCTGAGCCCGGACCGTTCAGTCCGTGCTCGGGCGCGCGAGTCCGAGGTCGTAGGCGAAGATCACGGCCTGAATGCGGTCCCGTGCGCCGATCTTGGCGAGGACGCGGCCCACATGGGTCTTGACGGTGGACTCGGACAGGACGAAGTGTGCGGCGATCTCGCCGTTGGTCCATCCCTTGCCGACGGCGACGAGAATCTCCCGCTCGCGGTCGGTGAGGGAGCTCAGCCTCGGGTCCTCGGCGTGGCCGCCCCGGTGTGCGGGGACGTACTGGGCGAACTCGTCCAGGAGGCGGCGGGTGAGCGCGGGCGCGATCACCGCGTCACCGAGGGCGACGGCACGGATGCCCGCGAGGAGTTCGTCAGGGCGCGCGTCCTTGAGGAGGAAGCCGCTGGCACCGGCGCGCAGAGCGGCGTGAACGTACTCGTCGAGGTCGAAGGTGGTGAGCACGAGGACACGCGACCGCTCGCCGGCGGCGACGATACGGCGGGTGGCCTCGATGCCGTCCATGCCTGGCATCCGGATGTCCATCAGGACGACGTCCGGCCGCAGTTCGGCGGCCTTGCGGACGGCCTCGCCGCCATGCGCTGCCTCACCGACGACCTCGGTCTCGGGGACGGATTCCAGGAGGATGCGGAAGCCGTACCGCTGCAGCGGCTGGTCGTCCACGACGAGCACCGTGGTCACCGGACACCTTCCTGGGGCGTGAGGTCGAGGACGGCCTCGACGCTCCATCCTCCGCCGCCCGCCGGTCCCGCGCTGACGGTCCCGCCGTACAGCGCCGCCCGTTCCCGCATGCCCACCAGGCCGTGTCCTTCCTCGTACGGTCCGGGCGGTGTCGCCGGGCCGGTGTCCTGGACCCGGATGTTCAGCCGGGTCTCCGTCTCGACGATCGCCAGGTGTACCCGGGTGTCGGCGTCGGCGTGTTTCAGGGTGTTGGTGAGGGCTTCCTGGACGATGCGATACGCCGTCAACTGCACCCCACTGTCGAGGGCGTCCACGTCGCCGGAGGTCCGGTAGACGACCTCCAGCCCGGCGGCGCGCACCTTGGCGCACAGTGCGCCGATGTCCGCGATGCCGGGCTGAGGGCTGAGTTCGGGCCCGGCCGAGGGTCCGTCCGCCGCCTCGCGCAGCACACCGAGTACGCGCCGCAGCTCGCCGAGGGCCTGGCGGCCGGTGTCGCCGATGAGCTGGAGGGCTTCCTTGCCGCGTTCGGGTGCGCTGTCGGTGGCGTAGGCGCCGGCGTCGGCGAGCGTGATCATGACGGACAGGTTGTGGCCCACGATGTCGTGCATCTCGCGGGCGACCCGGGCGCGTTCGGTCACCGCTGCCAGCCTGCTGCGCTGGTCCCGCTCGACCTCCAGCCGGGCGGCCCGCTCGCGCAGTCCGGCCAGCTGGGCCCGGCGGATGCGGACCATCAGGCCGAGCGCGAGGGCCGCGGTGGTCGTGCTCAGCAGGAAGAACAGCGCGTCCCAGACCGACATCGCCGCGGACACGCGTACGGCGACCAGCACCATGGCGCCCGCCATGGCGGCGCAGGCCCACGGCAGCTGCCGCAGCCGTCCGTGCAGGGCCAGGCTGTACAGGGCGATGAAGAGGGCGACGTCCGCGCGCAGTGCCGCGCCGAGGGACCACTGCAGGACGAACACCGCGGCGATGACACCGAAGGCCGCCAGGGGCCTGCGCCGCCGCCACAGCAGGGGCAGTACCAGTCCGGCCTGCAGCGCCAGCATCCCGGCGACGGGCAGCTGGGTGAAGGCGAGCCGGAACCGGCGCGGGCCGTCGCCGTCGCCGGAACCGCCGTGCAGCAGGTCGGCCAGACAGAACATCAGGAAGACCAGGACCACGACCGCGGTGTCGAGCACCCACGGACGGGTCCGGTCGGCCTGCCGCAACCGCTGGCCGCCCCGGGACAGACGGGCGACCAGCGGTCCCATCCCGCTGATGTCATCGGTGGTCACGGACGTCACCTGTCCATGGTGCGTCAGACGTCGCTGCGCGCGAGCCGGTAGGCCGCGCCGCACAGCGCCAGCACCGTCCAGCACAGGAAGACCAGCAGCCCGGCGCCGGGCGACAAGGTCGTCGAGTCGTGCGTCAGGGCGAACATCGACTCTCCCGCATTGGACGGCAGGTAGGGGCTGATGTTGTCCTGCCAGGAGCTCGGCAGCAGCGAGATCAGGCCCGGGATCAGCATGAAGGTGGCCACGAGCACCGAGATCCCGCCGGCCACCGAGCGCAGCAGCGCGCCCAGCGCGGTGCCGATCACCGCGACCAGGCCGAGATACAGCCCCGCGCCCAGCAGGCTGCGCAGGACACCCGCGTGCGAGAGGCCCATGGCCGCGGGCGTGCCCGAGACGATGCCGCTGCCGAACAGGAAGGCGACGAACGCGCCCAGCGTCGCCACCGCCAGTGCGACGAGCCCGAACACGGTCGCCTTGGACCACAGCACGGGCAGCCGGCGGGGCACCGCCGCGAGCGTGGAGCGGATCATGCCGGTCGAGTACTCCCCCGCCGTGACCAGCACGCCGAGGACGCCCAGGGCCAGCTGGGCGAAGTTCGTACCGAAGAGGGACAGGCTCACGGCCGTCGACGTGGCGAAGTCCCGGTCCATGTGGCCCGAGTTGATCCCGGACTTGTACCGGCTCGCGGCGATCAGTCCGAACGCGACCATGAACAGCAGGCCGAGGCCCAGGGTGATCCAGGTCGAGCGCAGGGACCACAGCTTGGCCCACTCCGAGGACAGCACGCGTCGTCCGGTCACCCGGTAGGCGGGGCGGGCCGGTGCGGTGCGGGGTTCCTCGGTGGTTGCGGTGAGGGTGCTCATGCCGGCCTCCCGAGGGTCTCGATCCCGGTCGTGGAGCCGTGGTACTCCACGGCCTCCCTGGTCAGGTCCATGAATGCCTCCTCCAGCGACACCGTCCTCGCGCTCAGCTCGAACAGGGGGATCCCGTGTTCGGCCGCCGTCAGCCCGATCTGGCGGGCGGTCAACCCGGTCACCTGCAGTTCCTCGGAGCCGACACGCCCCGTGATGTCGACGCCCGGCCCCGCCAGAACGTCCCGCAGCCGCGCCGGGTCCTGTGTGGCGACCGTCACCGTGTCGCCGCCCGCCTCGCGGATCAGGTCCCCGACGGTGGTGTCGGCCAGCAGCCGTCCCCGGCCCACGATGATGAGATGGTCCGCCACCAGCGCCATCTCGCTCATGAGATGCGAGGAGACGAACACCGTGCGGCCCTCGTCGGCGAGCGCCTTGAGCAGGTTGCGGATCCAGAGCACGCCCTCCGGGTCCAGGCCGTTGACCGGCTCGTCCAGCATCACCGTCTGCGGATCGCCCAGCAGCGCGGCCGCGATGCCCAGCCGCTGGCCCATCCCGAGGGAGAAGGCACCGGCCCGCTTCTTCGCCACACTGGCGAGGCCGGAGAGGTCGATGACCTCGTCGACCCGGCGGCGCGGAATGCCGTGGGTCAGCGCGAGGGCCCGGAGGTGGTTGTACGCCGAGCGGCCCGGGTGTATCGACTTCGCCTCCAGCAGGGCCCCGACCTCCTGGAGCGGGGCGCGGTGGCGGGCGTAGTGGTGGCCGTTCACGGTGACGGAGCCGGTCGTCGGGGCGTCGAGTCCGACGATCATGCGCATGGTGGTGGACTTTCCCGCGCCGTTGGGCCCCAGGAAGCCGGTCACCGTGCCCGGCTTGACGACGAAGTCCAGCCCGTCGACGGCCGTCTTGTCGCCGTACCTCTTGGTCAACTGCCGTGCGTCGATCATTCGCGTTCTCTCTGTCGGCCTGCGGCGTCCGTCGCTTCCGACGCCTCACCGGCAACGTTAGGAGCCGATCCGCCGGATCCCGTGGTACTGGGAGGCTGACCCGCACGGTGCAGGTGGTACCGCGGTACTACACGGTTACGTGCGGTGTCCGCGTTCGTGGGCTCCGGGACGGCCGCACCGGGCATCCGGTGGCTGGGCGGGCCCCGCATTGCGGCATCCGGGTGCTAGAGCCCCGCCTCCGGCCCGGTCACCGTCCCGCACGCCGTATCGATTCCTACGTTGATCATATGATCACCCACTTCTCGCCCCGGACAGCCCTCACCACCTGCGCGCTCTGTGCGGCAGCCGTCCTTGCGCTGACACCCGTCGCGGTCGCCGCCGGCGCGGAACCCACCCCGCCCGGCGTGCCGGGGGCGGCGGTGCCGGATCCGTCGTTCCTGTATCGCGAGGGCACTCAGGTGCGGCCCCATCACGGGGCGCCTCGGGTTCCGGACGTGTCCGCGTTGTCCTGGCTGGTGGCGGACGCCCGGAGCGGGGACGTGCTGGCCGCGCACGAGGCGCATCGCAAACTGCCGCCTGCCAGCACGTTGAAGACGCTGTTCGCGCTGACCGTGCTGCCGGCGCTGCCGGTGGGTGACCGGCACACGGTGCGGGAGGAGGAGCTGGAGGGCATCGGTGAGGGCAGCAGCCGGGTCGGGGTCGCCGAGGGGCGGACGTACCGGATCGCCGATCTGTGGCGCGGGGTCTTCCTCAACTCCGGGAACGACGCCGTGCACGTGCTGGCCTCGCTGAACGGCGGCTTGCAGACGACGGTCGAGCGGATGCAGGCCAAGGCCCGAGCGCTGGGCGCCCTCGACACGCAGGTGCGGTCGCCCGACGGGTACGACACGCCGGGCCAGGTGTCGTCGGCGTACGACCTGGCGGTGTTCGGCCGGGCGGGGCTGCGCAATCCGGACTTCGCGCGGTACTGCGGGACGGCCGTGTCGAGGTTCCCCGGCGGGGGCGGCTGGTCGTACGAGATCGAGAACACCAATCGGCTGCTGACCGGGGCGGACGGCGTGGAGCCGTACCCGGGACTGATCGGGGTCAAGAACGGCTACACCACCGACGCGGGCAACACCCTGGTCGCCGCCGCCCGCCGGGGCGGGCGCACACTCGTCGTCACCGTGATGAACCCTCAGGCGGGCGGTGGGTTCACCGTCTACGAAGAGGCGCGCGACCTGCTCGACTGGGGGTTCGAGGCCGCGGGGCGGGTCGAACCGGTGGGCTCGCTGGACGCACTGCTGGCCAAGCCGCGGCCGGGGCCGCACGCCACGCCCGTGGCCGTCGCGCCGGACGGCGGCTCGGGGTGGCCGACGGCGGGCGTCGTCTCGGGTGCCGCCGTGCTCGGGGCCGCAGCGGTGGTGCTGGTGCTGTGGGGCAGGCGTGGAATGTCGGCGCGGAGTTGACCCACCGGCAGCCACAGCAGCAGACCGAGGGTGATCCAGGTGTAGGTGTTGCTGCCCAGGAAGCCGTCCACACCGGACGCGTCGTGGAACCAGAGCCACACCACACTGGTGCACAGCACCGCGTACAGGGCGCCCGCGACGCGCGCGTGTCCGGCGCGGATCAGCACCGCGAAGGACGGCAACAGCCATACCAGGTGGTGGACCCAGGTGATGGGGCTGACGAGGCAGGCGGTCAGGCCGGTGAGGGCGAAGGCGGCCGGCCAGTCGGCCGCGGTGACGGCCCGGCGGGTGCGCCAGGCCCAGATGCCGAGGACCACCAGGACCGTCGCGGCCCAGACCGCGCGGTCCGTCACCCCGAGCCGGGCCAGGATGCCCTGCAGCGACTGGTTGGAGACGTAGTCGAGGCGGCCCACCCGGTTGGTGTCCCACAGGGCCTGGGTCCAGTAGAAACGGGACGCGCCCGGAGCCACCCAGGCGGCGAGCGCCGTGGCCGCCGCCGCGACGGCCGTCGCGGCCGCCGCGGCACGCCGGCGGCCGGCGAGCAGGAGCAGGCCGACGAAGAGGGCGGGGGTGAGTTTGACCGCGGCCGCCAGGCCGATGCCGACGCCCGCCCGGCGCTCCCGCCCGGTGGTCAGCAGCCAGGCGTCGGTGAGGACGAGGGCCAGCAGCAGCAGGTTGACCTGGCCGAAGCTGAAGGTGTCACGGAGCGGTTCGAACAGAGCGAGCACGCACGCGCCCAGGGCACATCCGAACCAGCCGAACCGGCGCCATGCGCCCTCGGTCAGGATGTGCAGGACCCAGGCCAGGGCCGCCAGGTTCAACAGCAGGGAGCCGGCGATCGCCGTGCGCAGGCCGACGAGGGCCATGGGCAGCATGCTGACGGCGGCGAACGGCGGGTAGGTGAAACCGTATGCCGTCTCCGGCACCTGGTAGTCGTAGAGGTGTCCGCCGTGGTGCATCCAGCTGTTGACGGCACCGTAGTAGACACGCAGGTCGAACCAGCCGCGCAGCAGCGGCACAGTCCCGGTGAAGGCCGTGACGACGACGGCCAGGGCGAGAACCAGGACGAGGCGGCCACGGTCGGTACGAGGCAGAGTCATGCCGCTTCTCCCAACGCGGGTACCTGGGCCGCCTGGTGCACCTGCCACAGAACGACCACGGCCAGAGCCCCACCGGACACGGCCAGCATCAACTGCCCACTGTCGACCGGACCTCCGCTCGGCAGGGTGGCGAGGGCGAGTACACCCGCCACCGCCGCCACCCGGTGGCGTACCGAGGTGGTGGGGGCCGCCGCGGCGATGAGGAACAGCCCCCACAGGGCGTACCAGGGGCGGATCGCCGGGCCGAAGGCGGCCACGGCTGCGAGACTCAGGCCGAGCGCGTAGACCGGGCGGGGGCGCAGCCGCCACCATATGGCCGCGATCACGAGCGCGGTGATCGCGAGGCCGAGCAGATGCCAGACCGGCAGGGCAAGGGGTGCGAGATCGCTGCCGAGGTGTTCCAGCAGGGCTCCGGTGGCGCGGCCGAGGAGGCTGGTCAGGGCCCAGTTGTGCGGCGAGACGGGGGTGTCGAGGGCGCCTATCCAGCCGTACCCCGTGCCGGCGAATGCCGTTGCGGCGACGGTGGTGGCCCCGGCGGCGAGGGCGGTCGACAGGACGACCTTCGCGGGGTGTCGCCCGGCCCGCGCCTGGAGGACGACGACCGCGGCGAGCCCGAGCACGGCGGGCGCCTTGACCAGGGCCGCGAGGGTGACCAGCACGGCGCCCAGGACGGGCCGGCGGCCCAGTGCGGCGACCAGGCCGGCGCCGAGCAGACCGAGCATGATGGCGTCGTTGTGGGCGCCGGCGACCAGGTGGAGCAGCACCAGCGGGTTGAGGGCGCCGAGCCAGAGGGCGGCGGCCGGATCGGCGCCGCTGTGCCGGGCCAGCCGGGGCAGTGCGGCCGCCATCAGCGCCACGCCGAGCAGCGCGACCAGCCGCATCCCGACCAGCCCGGCGGGGAGTTCGCCGCGGGTCAGTCCGGACAGCGCGGAGGCGACGGCGAGGAACACCGGGCCGTAGGGGGCGCCGGTGTGCTGCCACAGCGGGGCGACCTCGTCGGCGAGCGGGCCGCCGAGCTGGGCGGGCCCGTATGAGTAGACGTCCATGTGGGCGTCGACCATGGCGCCCTGCGCCAGGTAGCTGTAGACGTCCCGGCTGAACAGCGGCGGAGCGAGCAGCAGCGGGGCCGCCCAGACGGCGAGCACGAGCAGCAGCTCGCGCGGGGTGGGCGCGTCGGCGCTGCGCACGAGCCGCCCGAGCAGCAGCCAGGCGGCTATCAGCAGGACGACGCCGAAGTACACGCCGACCAGGCCCAGGGCCGCGCGGGCGGTCGCCGGGGCCAGGAGATCCCGCACGGGCAGGGCGCCGGCCGTCTCACCTCCGAGCGCGAGGAAGGCGGTGCCGGCCAGGCCCAGGACCTGACAGCGGCGGAGATCGACGGGGAAAGCCATGGCCAACACTCGGGAAGCGTGTCAACGCCGGGTGGCCGGAAATTGACGCGCCGCCTTCCGGGCGGGGACCTGCGTGTGACCGGCACGTGATCGGACGGGCGGAGCGATGACTTCTTCGCGGCCGACCGGTCTCCCCTGCATCCGAGGTGTCCGACCTGCGCCGGCCACGGAACGGACGTGACGACCGTGCCGGACCACGCCGCATACGCCAAGGTCAACGGCCTGGAGATGTACTGCGAGAGCTACGGGACCCCCGGCACCCGCGAGGGCACCCGGCGGCCACCGGTGCTGCTGCGCGGCGGGGTCCACACCGTCGGCCTGTCCTTCGCGGCCGTACTGCCCGCGCTCACCGGCGGCCGCCGGGCAGTGGCGCCCGAGTTTCAGGGGCACGGCCACACGGCCGACACCCCTCGTGTGATGACGGTGGCGAACCTGGCCTCGGACGTCGTGGCGCTGATCGACGAACTCGGTTTCGTGCAGGCCGACTTCATCGGCTTCAGTCTCGGTGGGCCGGCCGCGCTCGAGATCGCGGTACGTCACCCCGAGCGCGTCGGGCGGCTGGTGCTCGCCGCCACGCAGTGCTGGCAGGACGGCTGCCACGACGACGTCCGTACACCGGACTACACCTCTCCCCGGCTGCCCGGCCGGGCGGACTTCCAGGAGATGGCCGACGCCTACGCGGCCGTCGCCCCGGACCCCGGGCATTCCAGGACTTCCTCGCCAAGGTCACGGCCACCGCTCACGCCCCGCTCCCCTGGGCGGCCGATGACCTGCGCGGGCTGGGAGGCGCCCACGCTCCTCGTCGTCGGCGACACCCACTTCGTACGTGTGGAGCACGCGGCCGAGATGCAGGGGCTGGTCCCCGGGGGCGGAGCTGGCGGTCCTGCCCGCCACCACACATGTGGTCCTGATGCGGCGCACGTCCCTGCTGGTGCCGCTGCTGACCGGCTTCTCGGCTGACTGCCCGCTCGAAGGCGCGCCTCAGAAGACCGACAGGCCGGTCAGGGTCGTGAAGCGGTCCAGCGCCGCGACGCCCGCCACGGAGTTGCCGCGCTCGTCGAGGCCGGGGCTCCACACGCACAGGGTGCAGCGCCCGGGGACGACCGCGATGATGCCGCCGCCCACGCCGCTCTTGCCGGGCAGGCCCACGCGGTAGGCGAATTCGCCCGCCGCGTCGTACGTTCCGCAGGTCAGCATCACCGCGTTGACCTGCTTGGCCTGGCTCTGGGTGAGCAGTCTGCCGCCGTCGGCGCGGATGCCGTGGCGGGCCAGGAAGCCGGTGGCGAGGGCGAGGTCGGCGCAGGAGGCGGTGAGAGAGCACTGGCGGAAGTACTGGTCCAGCAGCACCGGGATCGGGTTGTCGATGTTGCCGTAGGACGCCATGAAATGGGCGAGGGCGGCGTTGCGGTCGCCGTGTGCGGACTCGGAGGCGGCGACGTCCTTGTCGAAGTCCAGGGCCGGGTTGCCGCTCTCGGTGCGCAGGAAGGTCAGCAGTTCGCCCGCCGCGTCTCCGGTTCGGGTCTGCAGGCGGTCGGTGACGACGAGGGCGCCCGCGTTGATGAACGGGTTGCGCGGGATGCCGTTCTCGTACTCCAGCTGGATCAGGGAGTTGAAGGGGTTGCCGGAGGGTTCGCGGCCGACGTGCTCCCACAGTTCGTCCCCCTCGCGGGCCAGGTCGAGGGCGAGGGTGAAGACCTTGGTGAGGGACTGCGTGGAGAACGGTTCGCGCCAGTCACCCACGCCGTACACCGTCCCGTCCAGTTCCGCGACGGCCATGCCGAAGCGACGCGGGTCGCAGGCAGCGAGTGCCGGGATGTAGTCGGCGGGGCGGCCTCGGCCAGGGGTGCGTTCGATCTCCTCGGCGATGCGCTCCAGGACCGGCTGGAAGGCGTGGGACGACGTCGTTGTCATGATCACTATTGTGCCTCCGGGGCGGTCCTGGCGCGCGGCCGTGGGTCAGGCTATGACGGAGCCGCTGCCCGCGACGACCTCGGGCCGCAGCAGGTCGGCGAGCCGGTCGGCGGGCAACAGGCCCTTCTCCAGGACGAGTTCGGCGACACCGCGTCCGGTGGCGAGAGCCTCCTTGGCGATGTCGGTGGCGGCCGTGTACCCGATGTGCGGGTTGAGGGCGGTCACCAGGCCGATGGAGTTCTCCACGCTCCTGCGCAGTGCCTCGGTGTTGGCGGTGATGCCGTCGACGCACCGCTCGGCGAGCGTCAGGCAGGCGCTCTGCAGGTGCGTGATCGACTCCGACAGGGAGTGCAGGATGATCGGCTCGAAGGCGTTGAGCTGCAGCTGTCCGGCCTCGGCGGCCATGGTGATGGTGACGTCGTTGCCGATCACCTCGAAGGCGACCTGGTTGACGACCTCGGGGATCACCGGGTTGACCTTGCCGGGCATGATGCTCGAACCTGCCTGCACCGGTGGCAGGTTGATCTCACCGAGGCCCGCGCGCGGCCCGGAGGACAGCAGCCGCAGGTCGTTGCAGCTCTTGGAGAGCTTGACGGCGATCCGCTTGAGGACCCCGGACATCTGCACGAACGCGCCGCAGTCCTGGGTGGCTTCGACCAGGTTGGCGGCGGTGACCAGGGGCAGACCGGTGATCTCGGCGAGGTGGCGGCGGGCCGACTCGGCGTATCCGGCGGGGGCGTTGAGTCCGGTACCGATGGCCGTGGCGCCCAGGTTGATCTCATGGATCAACTGGACGGCCTCGTCAAGACGGTTACGGTCCTCGTCAATCATGACAGCGTATGACGAGAACTCTTGACCGAGCGTCATGGGCACCGCGTCCTGCAACTGTGTACGGCCCATCTTGAGCACGTTGCGGAATTCGACGGCCTTGCGGGCGAAGGCGTCCTGCAGTACGGCCATCGCCTTGAGCAGTCCACGGACCGCGAAGACCGTCGCTATCTTGACGGCGGTCGGGTAGACGTCATTGGTGGACTGGCCGAGGTTGACGTCCTCGTTGGGGTGCAGGTGCTGGTACCGGCCCTTCTCGAACCCCAGCAGCTCCAGCGCCCGGTTGGCGACGACCTCGTTGGCGTTCATGTTGGTCGAGGTGCCGGCGCCGCCCTGGATGACGTCGACGACGAACTGGTCGTGCAGCTTGCCGTCACGGATCTCGCGGCAGGCCTCGACGATGGCGGCGGCCTTCTTCGGCTCCAGCAGGCCGAGTTCCTCGTTGGCGAGGGCGGCGGCCTCCTTGACGGCGGCCAGAGCGTCGATCAGGTGCGGGTAGGCGGAGATCGGGGTGCCCGTGATGGGGAAGTTCTCCGTGGCGCGCAGGGTGTGAACACCCCAGTACGCGTCGGCGGGGACGTCGCGGTCTCCGAGCAGGTCGTGTTCGCTGCGGGTGGCGGCGGTCATGAGGTGCGGGTCCTCTTTCTGAGGGTGGTGAGGGTTGGGATGCCGGCGACGTCGGGGGTGGGGTGGACCCGGCTCGGGCGGTACGGGGTGACGCCCGCCCGAGCCGGTCGAGGCACCGGCCCGGTGGTGACGGGACCGGTGGTTCGGGGGCCGGTCGTCGGCGAGCCGGCCGCGTGGATCCGGCCGGCGAGCGACCGGATGGGGTGTGTTCCTCCGGTGGCCACCGCGCACACTCGGTGGCCACCGGAGGCGGCTCTCAGGCGCAGGCGCGGACCGCGAGGGGTTCCAGGGCGCGGACCGGACGGACCGAGCCGACCTGTTCGCCTCCGCCCAGGAGGGGTTCGCCCGCGAACGCCGTGAGGAGGGCGGGGTCGACACCGGCCCGGGCGAGAGCGGCGGCGGTGACGGGGATCCGGGCGCGGTTCGCGCCGTCGGAGATCTTGACGGCGACGGCGCGGCCGTCGGGGAGGGCGGCGACCTCCACGCCCTCGAAGCCGTCCTTCGCGAGGAGGCCGGGGACGGCCCGCATCAGGGCGGCGACGTCACGGCCGGCGCCGGAGGCCATCTCGGCGTGATCGCGCATGGCGTTCGCCACCCGGGCCTCCGGAGTGCCCTCGGCCGCCGTGGTGATACGGGCGGCGGCCCGGACGAGGCCGTGCAGGGAGATGGAGAAGAGGGGGGCGCCGCACCCGTCGACGGTCGTCTGTGCGATGCGCTGTCCGGTGAGGTCCTCCACGATCTCCGCGATCGCCTGCTGGAGGGGGTGGCCGGGGTCGAGGTAGCCCTCCAGGGACCAGCCGTTGAGCTTGCAGGTGTACAGCATGGCCGCGTGCTTGCCTGAGCAGTTCTGGGCCAGTCGGGAGGGCTCACGGCCCTCGCGCATCCACGTGTCGCGGACCGCCGGGTCGTACGGCATGTCCTTGACGTTGCGCAGGTCGTCCTCCGTGACGCCCGCCAGTTCGAGGATCCGCCGGGTCCCGGCGAGGTGGCGTTCCTCGCCGGAGTGGCTGGCGGCGGCGAGCGAGAGCAGTTCCCCGTCCAGCGGCAGCCCCGCCCGCACCATGGCGGCGGCCTGGACCGGCTTGAGCGCCGAGCGCGGGTAGAGGGCGGCCTCGATGTCACCGAGCTGGAGCTGGACCTGCCCGTCGGCGCCGAGGACGGCGACGGACCCGTAGTGGATGCCCTCGACGACCCCGCCGCGTATGAGGTGGGCGAGGGGGGCGTGGAGGGGCTCGCGGACGAGGGGTGGGTCCGCGACGGAACTGCTGTACATCTCTGCCTACTTGTCGTGGAGCGGCGCGTGAGTCACGCGTCGGCGCCGGGAGTGGGTTCTGACTGGGTGGACTTGCGTGCGACCCGGCCGCGGATGCCGAACCATCCGCCGACCAGCGCTCCGACGATCAGCGGCAGGCACAGCACGGTGGTGCGGCCGGCCCCTCCGTCGGCGTACATGAGGACCAGGACGGAGGCGAGGAAGGCCAGCGTCACGAGTTCGGTCCACGGGGAGCCCGGCAGTCGGTAGCCCGGGCGGGTCAGCTCGCCCTTCTGGGTCTTCTGCCAGAAGAGCAGGTGACAGATCATGATCATGCCCCAGGTGGAGAGGATGCCGATCGCCGCGAAGTTCAGGACGATCTCGAAGGCGTCCGCCGGGACCACGAAGTTGAGGCCGACGCCCAGCACACAGATGCTGCTGGTGAGCAGGATGCCGCCGTACGGGACCTGGCTGCGGCTCATCACCGAGGTGAACTTGGGGGCGGAGCCGGACATCGCCATGGAGCGCAGGATGCGGCCGGTGGAGTACAGGCCGGAGTTGAGCGAGGACATGGCCGCGGTGAGGACGACGAGGTTCATCACGCCGCCGGCCGCCGGGATGCCGATGTGGGACAGCACCGTCACGAAGGGGCTCTCGGCGGCGCTGTACTTGTTCCACGGCAGCAGCATCGAGAGCAGGACGACCGACCCGACGTAGAAGAGGCCGACGCGCCACATGATCGAGTTGATCGCCTTCGGCATGATCTTCTCGGGGTTCTGCGTCTCACCCGCGGCCACGCCCACCAGCTCGACGGAGGCGTAGGCGAAGACGACGCCCTGGATGATCAGCAGCATGGGCAGCAGGCCGTTGGGGAAGACGCCGCCGTTGTCCGTGATCAGGGCGGGGCCGGGGTGGGCACCGTCGACGGGGTGCTGGGTGACCAGCAGGAAGATGCCGATGCACATGAAGACCACGAGCGCGCTGACCTTGACGATCGCGAACCAGAACTCGAGTTCACCGAAGATCTTGACCGAGATCAGGTTGACCGTGAGGACGACCGCCAACGCGATCAATGCGATCAACCATTGAGGGATGTCGGAGAACATGCCCCAGTAGTGCGTGTAGGTGGCCACCGCGGTGATGTCGGCGATACCGGTGGTCGCCCAGTTCAGGAAGTACATCCAGCCCGCGGTGTACGCGCCCTTCTCACCCATGAACTCGCGGGCGTACGACACGAAGGCGCCGGAGGAGGGCCGGTAGAGGACGAGTTCGCCGAGGGCGCGCACGACCAGGAAGGCGAAGACGCCGCAGACCGCGTAGGCGATGAACAGGGACGGTCCGGCGTCGGCGAGGCGGCCGCCCGCGCCGAGGAAGAGGCCGGTGCCGATCGCGCCACCGATGGCGATCATGTTGACGTGCCGGGACTTCAGCGACTTGCTGTAGCCCGCGTCGCCTGCGTCGACATGTGCGGCCGGTGTGCGCGTCTCGTCTTTGAGGTGCTCGCTCACGCCTCGGGTCCGCCTTCCGTGGGGATGTCCGTGCGCGCGGGGCGCACGATGTCGGTGAGGGTCGTCTCGACGCGGTCGAGGTGGTGCGCCATGGCGTCCACCGCGTCGAGTTCGGAACCGTCCATCAGCGCCTCGACGATCGCCCGGTGCTCGCGGTTGGACTGCTCGCGGCGTCCGCCCAGCTCGTTGAGGAAGGCCGACTGACGCGCCAGTGCGTCCCGGATCTCCTCGATGACCCGGCGGAAGACCGGGTTCTGGGCGGCCTGGGCGACAGCGAGGTGGAACAGCGTGTCGAGGGCGACCCACGAGGTGGTGTCGGTCTCCCGCTCCATGCGCTCAAGCAGGTGCGCCAGGTGGTCGAGGTCCTCGGGGGTGCGGCGCACGGCCGCGTAACCCGCCACCGGGATCTCCACATGGCGGCGCACCTCCAGCAGGTCGCTGGCCGCGTAGTCGCCGAAGGTGGGGTCCTCGACGGTGCTGGCGACGACGAAGGTGCCCTTGCCCGTCTTGGAGACGGTCAGGCCCATCGTCTGCAGGGCCCGCAGGGCCTCGCGCAGCACGGGCCGGCTGACCTCGAGGGTGCGGCACAGCTCCGCCTCGGAGGGGAGCTTGTCCCCCACGGCGTACTCACCGTTCTCGATGGCGGAACGCAGATGTGCCAGGACCGCTTCCATGGCGCTGATGCGCCGCGGACCCTGACTGGCTGTCTTGCTGTCTGACAGGTTCACGGGAGTGATCCTGCGGGTGGCGGGCAGGGGCTGTCAAGAGGCCGGGCGACGGGAGAGGCGAACGACTCGCCACCGTGCTGAAGCCTCGCGTGCAAGGCTGGGTAGACGGGTTCCTGTCCGGGACGGACCGAGATGCGGAGGACGGTATGGACTGGGCTCGGTTCGCACAGCAGATGGCGGCGATGGCCAGGGATCTCCTCGCCCAGCAGTCGGTCGATGCCACGCTGGGACGGATCACCCACTCGGCCACCGAGCTGGTGGAGGGCTGCGCCGCGGCCGGCATTCTGATGCTGCACGGCACCGAGGTGGAGACGCTCGCCCCCACGGAGCAGCTGGTCGTCGACAGTGACAACCTGCAGGGGCGGCTGGGCGAGGGGCCGTGCTTCGATGCCGCCCGCAACACGGCCGGCGAGAGGGTGTTCCGCATCGCCGACTTCACCCGGGAGCAGCCGTGCTGGCCGGCCTACGCCCCGCAGGCCCACGCGCTCGGCGTGGGCAGCATGATGGGATTCCTGCTGTTCACCGAGGACGAAGAGCTCGGTGCGCTGAACCTCTACTCCCGCAAGCCCGGTGCCTTCACCGAGGCCAGCGAGCTGGCCGGCTGGCTGCTGGCCTCCCATGCCGCCGTCGCCTTCTCCAGCGCCCGCGCGCAGGCACAGATGGAACGAGCCGTCGCCACCCGCCACCTCATCGGCGAAGCCATGGGCATCCTCATGGGCGCCCATGACCTCACCGAGGAGCAGGCTTTCGACACCCTTCGGCGCTTCTCACAGGAGAACAACATCAAACTCCGTGAGGTCGCCCGCCGGGTCTGCGAGCAGGGCAGCGTGTCCTGACCACGGAAGCGGCCCCTCCGGCTCGTTGTCTGAACCAGAGGAGCCTGACCGGGCCGGCCCCCAGGGGAACGCCGCTCGACCCGACCTGAATCCCAAGTCCCCAGCACCGCACCCCTCACGCATCCCAGCCATGTCAGACGTGCGCGAGGAGGCGCTCCAGGGGCCGGGGGACGCGCTCAAGTTCCAGTTGCTCGACCAGCGCCCGCGCGTAGAGCGCCTTGCGGCCGCTGCGTGTGCCCATGAAGCGGCGCAGCTGGTGCTCCACGGGGCGGCCCCGCTGTGCCGGCTGGCCCTGGAAGGTGTGGAAGGGGCGTGTCTCGCCCTGGGCGTCGATCACCTGCTGCACGTCCTCGGCCCCGAGCGCTCGGATCAGCTCGTCCTCCAGGTCGGCGACGCACAGATGGAATCCGAGCGCCTCCAGTCCGGCGCGGGTCAGAGCGGACCCGAGCCCGACGCGCTCCAGATGACGCCGGAAGTGCCGCTCCTCGCCGATGTCGCACAGACCGGCCAGCGGGAGGCCCAGCCCTGGAGGGCCGCACACGTCCAGGAAACGCCCGATGTTCGTCGCTCCTCCGAGCGGCACCACCGCGACGCCCTGCGCACCGAGGTCGCGCCCGTGGCGCGCGGCCAGCGCTTCGAGCGCGACCTGGTCACTGCTCCCTTCGACGAGCACGATCATCCGCACACCGCCGTCGGCCGGCTGCCGCGCCGCCTCGGCGGCCGCACCGGCCCCCGCTCCCCCGGCAGCCCACGCCCCCAGCGCCCGGCAAAACCGCCTCATCTCGTCCACGAGACCTCGCTGCCCCGCGCCATCGTGGCACGGCGGAGATCCCGTACGCACGCACGTTTTCTCGGGGCGATGCCTCGAGAAAACAGCGAATGCGGGGGCTCCCGGCATCGCCGCACACCAGGGGCTCGTGCACGGCGATCTCCTGCTCTCCGAGAGGCGCCCGTCTCCGCGTCCGCGGTCAGCTGCTGAGGCCACCCGTGCTGAGCAGACCCAGCAGCAGCACGCCGACGACGATCCGGTAGACGACGAAGGCGTTGAAGGAGTGCTTGGCGACGAACTTCAGCAGCCAGGCGATGGAGGCGTAGGCGACGACGAAGGAGACGATCGTGCCGACGGCCAGCGGGGCGGCGCCCACGCCCGTGCCCAGGGCGTCCTTGAGCTCGTAGAGACCGGCGCCGGTCAGGGCCGGGATGCCGAGGAAGAAGGAGAGACGGGTGGCGGCGACGCGGTCCAGGTCGAGGATCAGGGCCGTCGACATGGTGGCGCCGGAGCGGGAGAAGCCGGGGAAGAGCAGGGCGAGGATCTGCGAGCCGCCGACCAGCATCGCGTCCTTGAACGTGGTGTCGTCCTCACCGCGCTTGTGGCGGCCCATCTGGTCCGCCGCCCACATCACACCACTGCCGACGATCAGCGAGGCGGCGACCACCCACAGCGAGGCGAGCGGGCCCTCGATGAGCGGCTTGGCGGCCAGGCCCACGACCACGATCGGGATGGTCGCGTAGATCACCCACCAGGCGAACTTGTAGTCGTGGTGGTACCGCTCCTCCTTGTTGCGCAGGCCGCGGCCCCAGGCGGAGACGATCCGCACGATGTCCTTGAAGAAGTAGAGGAGCACGGCGGCGATCGCGCCGACCTGGATCACGGCCGAGAAGCCGACGACGGCCTTGTCGTCGACCGGAATGCTCATGAGCCCTTCGGTGATCTTCAGATGTCCGGTGGAGGAGACGGGAAGGAACTCGGTCAGCCCTTCCACTACTCCGAGGACGGCGGCCTGACCGACGTTGATGACGCTCATGGGATCCAGTTCTGAGGAGTTGGTCGACAGTGCTGTAGACAGTCTTACTACGCCCGGGAGGGAGGCCGGTCACCTACCCCCACAGGGCCTGGGCGATCGACACCCCGGCGAATGCCGCACCGAGGCCCGCCGTCACACTCCCGACGACGTTGGCGGCAGCGTAGAGCCCCGCCCCGGACCCGGTCAGCCGCAGGGTCTCGTAGGAGAAGGTCGAGTACGTCGTCAGGGCCCCGCACAGGCCGGTGCCGAGGAGCAGCTGCAGATGGGGGCCGGCGGCCCCCTCGGCCACCGCGCCGGTCAGCAGGCCGAGGACCAGACACCCGGTGACGTTCACCACGAAGGTGCCCCAGGGGAAGACCGAGTCGTGCCGCGACTGCACGGCGCGGTCGGTGAGGTAGCGCAGCGGGGCACCGGCCATGGCGCCCGCGACGACCAACAGCCAGTTCACAACGACCTCTTACCCTTCGTGTCCGTTTCACCGGGGCTGTCCCCGCGGCCCACGTAACGGATGACCTCGCAGTCGTCGAGCATGACGAGGCCCTCGCCGACGAGTTCGTCGAGCTGCGGAAGGAAGGCGCGGACGCGTTCCTCGGTGTCGACGACGACGATCGCGACGGGCAGGTCCTCGCTCAGGGACAGCAGCCGCGAGGTGTGGATCAGGGAGGAGGCGCCGAAGCCCTCGATACCGCGGAAGACGCTGGCACCGGCGAGGCCCGCGGCGTGGGCGCGGTGCACGATCTCCGAGTAGAGCGGCTTGTGGTGCCAGGTGTCGTTCTCGCCGATGAAGACGGTCACCCGCAGGGCGTTGCCGGTCAGCCTCGTCATGGCTGCCTCCACTTCAGGACGCGGCGGGCCGCGGTGACCGCGAGCCACACCGCCGTGAGCGCCGCGAGCAGGGTCGCGGCGAGGTAGGCCAGCCCGGTGCGGGGGTGACCCGCGTCGACCAGCTTCTGGATGTCGACGGCGTAGGTGGAGAAGGTGGTGAAGCCGCCGAGCACGCCGGTGCCGAAGAAGGGGCGCACGAGGCGGTGGGCGGCCCATACGTCGGTGATGACGACCATGAACACGCCGATCACGGCGCAGCCGACGACATTGGTCCAGAAGGTCGCCCAGGGGAATCCGCCGGGCTGGGTGGGCCACCACAGGGACAGGGCGTATCGGGCGGTGGCGCCGAGGGCTCCGCCGAGTGCGACCACCGCGACGACGGGGGCCTGGCTGCGCCAGGCGGGCCGTCGCGGGGCACGGGGGCGGGCGCGGACGCTCTCGGCTTGCGGGGCTGTCATGGTCGTACGTCTCCTACTCGCCGGGGCCCGGGGCGTGCGGGCGCCGCTCCTTCGCAAGTAGGGACCGTTGGCGGCACCACTGCCGCGGTTCGGGTACGGCGGGCCCCACCGCCGCGCCGCGAGGGGTGCTCACGGCCGGGCAACAGGGTAGCGCCCGGCCCGGACCCGGGTCACTTCGGGGCAGGTCGCTCACACACGGCGATACCCCGCTCCCACAAACTGCCCAGGACCAGGTGGCCGGCGGCCTCGCAGACACTGGTCACCATGCGGTAGCCGGAGCGGCGGCGGGCGAGGCGGTGGACGATCGTCCCCTGGTCGTCGACCGCGAGGGCGCCGATGGTGCCGGTGGGGCGGAAGGGGGCGCGGACGGCGATGCGGGCTGCGGCGCCGCGGACGGCGGGGGCGGTGCGGTGCAGCAGGTCGAGCGGGGGAACGGGGGGCCCGGCCAGGGAGACCCAGACCGGGCCGTCCGGGGTGCCGCGCCAGAGGTTGTCGGGCATGCCCGGGAGGTTCTCGACGAAGGGGTCGCTCCGTCCGGCCCGGTCGCCGGTTAGCCAGTAGCGGGTCAGCCGGCGCGCCCCGGTCTCGGCGACGACCAGGAACGATTCATCAGCGCTCAACGCCAGCCCGTTGGCGAACTGGAGCCCTTCAAGCAGGACTTCGGGGCTCTCGCTGCCCGGGGCGAGGCGCAGCAGGCGGCCGGTTCCGGTGTGCTCGACGAGGTCGCCGATCCACTGGTCCAAGGGGTAGCGGCGACTGGAGACGGTGAAACAGACGCTGCCGTCGGACAGGGCGACCGCATTGCTGCAGAACCGCAGCCTCTCCCCCGCCACCGAGTCGGCGAGGATCCGCACGATGCCCTCGCCGAGGTCGACGCGCAGCAGCCCGAGTTCGGCGTCGCACACCAACAGGGCGTCGTCCGGGAGTAGTTCGAGGCCGAGTGGCCGGCCGCCGGTTTCGGCGAGCACTTCGACGCGGGCGCCCGAGGGCTCCGTCAGTCCGTCGATGCGCAGGATGCGTCCGTCCTCCACTCCGGTCAGCACCCGGCCGCGGGCGTCGGAGACGACGTCCTCGGGGCCGCGGCCGCCGATGGCGACGTACCGGAGCGGGACCAGTTCACTGGGACGGTCCATGAAAACCTCCTCGTCGAGGTCGGGACAGTTCATGCTGGCATGTGTAGGGATGCCCACCGGGTGCCGGGTCACCCGATCAGGTTTACCGGGACGCGTTCCCGGCCACTCAGGACACCACCACCGGTAGCTCCGGGCCGGAGGAAGGGGTGGTCCCCATGTCACGGCTGGCCGCCTGGCACCGGCTGGGGCTCGCCGAGCTGCACCGGCGCGGCGCGGAGCTGGAGTTGATGCACCGGGCCATGGGCTTCGCGACACTCGCCCTGGTCACGCTGGCGCCGCTGCTGATCGTGGTGGCCGCGGCGGATCCGTTCGGGCATGGCGGCTTCGCGCTGTGGCTGGTGGACGGCATGGCCCTGAACGGCCGGTCCGCCGCCGCGCTCGCGCATGTCTTCGGCCCGACCCGCAAGGTGATCAGCACCACCAGCGCGCTGAGCCTGGCACTGCTGGCGCTGTTCGGCATGTCCTTCGCGTCGAGCGTGCAGAACGGCTACGAACGGATCTGGAAGACGGCCGCCGCTCCGTGGCACCACCTGTGGCGGCACGCGGTCTGGCTGGTCATGCTGATGGCGTACCTCTACGCGCAGGTGGAGACCCGGACCGTACTGGAGGGTCCGCCCCGCATCCTGCTCAGCATGGGGGTCGGCGTGCTGTTCTTCTGGTGGGGGCCGCACTTCCTGCTCAGCCGAAAGGTGCCCTGGCGGTATCTGCTGCCCGGTGCACTGGCCACCATGGCGGGCCTGGTCGGCCTGCGCGGCTTCTCGTATCTGGTCTTCACCCCGCTCCTGGTCACCAACGCGATCAGCTACGGCCCGGTCGGCACGGTCCTGGTGGTGGAGTCCTGGCTGGTCGGCGTGGGGTTCGTCGTCTACGGCGGTGCGCTGCTGGGGCGGCTCATCTGTGAGTGGCTCGGGCACCTCGACGAGCCGCCGGACCCGCCCGGGCGGACGGCACGGGCGCCGACGGACCGCGGGCAGGGGCCGTCGGCCCTGCGCTCCTAGCGGGGCGATACCGCAGCCCTGACGGCGCCTGCCTGGCCCTTTCGCACATGGGCGAGGGCCCGGCCGCTCCCCTGCGACCGGGCCCTCTCCACACAGGTTCAGCGGTGGCTGAACCAGCTCGTGGCCGAGGTGGCCTTGTTGTCGTAGTCGAAGAGGGCCTGGTTCTCCCAGCCGTTGCCGGAGGTGGAGTCGGTCGGGTCCCAGCCGTTGCCGGTGACCGCGGTCCAGGTCGCCTCCCAGTAGAAGACGCCGAGGCCCTTGTGGCCCGGGACGGCCTCCACGATGTTCGCGACGGCGTTCATCCAGGCCAGCTGGCCCGACTGGGTGGCCGGGTAGCCGCTGACCAGTTCGCCGGTGGTGTCGATCTGGTTGGTGAGCGAGTCCTTGCTGTCCAGCCGGAACGGGTAGGCCGTCTCGGCGATGAACACCGGCTTGCCGTAGCGGGAGACCACGTCGTCCAGGGTGGTCTGCGCTGCGGCCAGGGAACCGTGCCAGTAGCCGTAGTACGACAGGCCGATCACGTCGTAGTCGATCCCGTAGGTCCTGGCGTTGTCGAACCACCAGCGGACCGTGGCGTCGTCACCCGCGTTGGCGAGGTGCAGCGCCACCTGGGTGCCGGAGGAGACGGCCTTGACCGCACTGTAACCGGAGTTGATCAGGCCGGCGAGCTGCGACCAGTTGTCCGTGGAACCTTCGGACCAGAGCATGCCGCCGTTGATCTCGTTGCCGACCTGGACCATGTCGGCGGTGGTGCCCTGGCCCTTGAGCGCGTTGAGCACGTCGTACGTGTGGTTGTACACGTCCGTCTTCAGCTGGCTGTAGCTGTGCCCGGACCAGGCGGCGGGCTTGGTCTGCTTGCCCGGGTCGGCCCAGGTGTCCGAGTAGTGGAAGTCGACCAGCAGCTTCATGCCGGCCGCCTTGATGCGCTTGGCCATGGCGAGCACGTGCGTCTTGTTGTTGTAGCCGTCGGCGGGGTTGACCCACACCTTCAGACGCGCGTAGTTCATGCCGGCGTTCTTGAGGATGGTGACCGCGTCGCCGGCGGTGCCGGAGCCGGTCCTGTAGACACCGCCGAGGGCCTCGCTCTTGGCGAGGGAGGAGATGTCGGCCCCCTTGACGGCCAGGCCGGTGGAGCCGGACGCGAAGGTCAGGTCGTCAACATTGATCCAGTTGCCGGCGTTCGCGTCACTGTTGATGCTGATCGTGCACTGGCTGTTGGTCACATTGATCGACGTGACGATGCGGACCCAGCTGCTGGTGGACACCGGAAGGTCGGTGCGCTGGTCGGAGCTGCCGCAGTTCTTCAGGGATATGTAGGCGGAGTTCTGCCCGCCGCTGGAGCGGGTCCAGGCGGTGAGGGTGTAGGTGCCGTCGGTCAGCCCCGACAGGTACTGGTACGTCTCCACCTTGTAGGCGGAGGCCGAGTAGTGGGACAGGCGGTAACTGCCGCTGTGGCCACCGGACTCGGTGTACGAGGCGGCGTTCTGGCCCGCTGCCGAGTACGTCGACCAGCCGGTCGGCGTGGCGGTGCCGGTGCCGTCGGACTCGAAGCCGCCGTTGGTGAGCGTGCCGGCCGCCTGCGCGCTGGGTGCGGGCAGGGCGATCAGGGCGAGCCCGGCCACGAGCGGCAGCAGCAGGACCCTGAGGGTGCGTCTGGGATGGAACATCGTCGTCCGTCGTCCCTTCGACGAATGGGGATGGGGAGATCCCTGAGGATGGGGGTGTCCCTCCGGTGGGTGCGGAGGGAGGACCCCTCCGCCCGCGGCTCTCGTGGCACGCACGGGCGGAGGGGAGTCGGCTCAGCCGTCGAGTCGTACGACCCGGACGGCTCCCGCGGGGACTTCGAGCCGGCCCGCGGCACGTTCGCCGGTCAGCAGCTCGGTGCCGTGCGCCTCCAGCGGCACCTTGGCGTCCGACGCGGTGTGGTTGACTGCGAACAGGTAGCTGCCCGACTCGCCGGTGCGGCGCACCACCTCGACATCCCGGGGCAGATCGGCGTGCGGGGCGACACGCGCGTCCTCGATCGCCCAGCCGAGCAGGGCGTCCAGGCCCTCCGCGCCCAGCCGGGTGGAGACGTACCAGGCGGTGCCCTCGCCTAGGCGGTGGCGGGTGACGGCCGGGTGGCCCGCGGTCAAGCCGTCGGCGTAGGTCCACACGGTCTCGGCGCCGCGCGGGACGACGAACTCCGTCCACACGTCGCCGCTGAGCTCGGAGCCGTCCGGGCCGCTGACGCGCACCGACTGGCCCTGCAGCAGCGGCGAGAACTCCTCGACAGTCAGCCCGAGCACATCGCGGAGCGCGCCCGGGTAGGGGCCCTCGTGGACGGCGTCGTGCTCGTCGACGATGCCGGAGAAGTACGAGACGACGAGGGTGCCGCCTCCTTCGACGTACTCCTTGAGGTTGTCGCCGGCCGCCTCCGTCATCAGGTACAGGGCGGGCACGACCACAAGGGGGTATCTCGACAAGTCGGCTTCCGGGTGGGCGAAGTCGACGGTGAGGTGGCGGTCGTAGAGGGCCTCGTAGAACGCGTCGGCGCGTTCGCGGGCGTCGTGGTCCTCGCTGGGGCGCCATTCGAGGTTCTGTGCCCACCAGGAGTGCCAGTCCCACAGGACGGCGACGTCGGCCTGGGTGCGGGTGCCGCGGACCTGGCCCAACGAGTCGAGAGCGGCGCCCAGTTCGACGACCTCGCGCCAGACACGGGTCCCCGTGCCGCCGTGCGGGAGCATCGCCGAGTGGAACTTCTCGGCGCCGCGCCGGGACTGGCGCCACTGGAAGAACAGGGCGCCGTCGGAGCCGCGGGCCACGTGGGCGAGGGAGTTGCGGGCCATCTGGCCGGGGGCCTTCGCGGGGTTGCGGGGCTGCCAGTTGACGCCCGAGGTGGAGTGCTCCAGCAGCAGCCAGGGGGCGCCGCCGGCGACGGAGCGGGTGAGGTCGGCGGCCATCGCGAGGTTGACGTGGGTGCGGCGGCCGTCGGTGATCAGATAGTGGTCGTTGGTGACGAGGTCGACCTCGCGGCCCCAGGCCCAGTAGTCGACGGAGTCGCACTGGCTGAGGGCGGTCATGAAGTTCGTCGTGACCGGGATGCCCGGCGAGAGGCGGTGCAGGATGTCCCGCTCCATACGGAAGTTCTCGCGCATGGTGGCGTCGGCGAAGCGCTTGTAGTCCAGCGCCTGTGCCGGGTTGACGGCGGTCGGGGTGGCGCGCGGCGGGTTGATCTGCTCGAAGTCGGTGTAGCGCTGCCCCCAGAAGGCCGTGCCCCACGCCTCGTTGACGGCCTCGACGGTCGCGTAAGTCGCCTCCAGCCAGCGGCGGAAGTGCGCGGCGCAGGAGTCGCAGTAGCAGGCCGAGACGGGGACGCCGTACTCGTTGTGGACGTGCCACATCGCTAGGGCCGGGTGGTCGCCGTAGCGCTCCGCGAGCCGGGTGGTGATGCCGGCCGCGGCCGCGCGGTAGTCGGCGTTGCTGTGACAGATGGCGGCGCGGGAGCCGAACTCGTGGCGCACGCCCCCGGGGGTCACGGGAAGGGCCTCCGGGTGCGCCCGGTAGAACCAGACCGGCGGGCACACGGTGGGTGTGCCCAGGTCGGCGCGTATGCCGTGCTCGTGCAGCAGGTCCAGCAGACGGTCCAGCCAGCCGAAGTCGTACACCCCCGGTGAGGGCTCCAGGAGCGCCCAGGAGAAGATCCCGACGCTCACCATGGTGACGCCGGCCTCCCGCATCAGCCGGACGTCCTCCTGCCAGACGCTTTCCGGCCACTGCTCGGGGTTGTAGTCCCCACCGAAGGCGAGCCTGGTGAGGCCCCTGGGGCTGGTCTCCGGCATGGATCTCTCCCGTTTTGTCGATCATTTGGGAACGTGCACACACAGCGGCGGCGGTGTGAGCCCAACATAACCGCACAGCAACAACCATTGACAAGTGTCCGGGATGTTTCTCTACTGTGAACGCTCACAGAGCATCACAGGTCCTCGCGACGGGCGGGGATCCGGCTCCTGTGATTCGCATGGCAGGTTTCCGCACCAGGCGGGGACCCAGGTCAGGGGAGAGATCCATGCCCAACACGAAGCGCACCCGCCTCGTGGCATCCACCATCGCCGTCGCCCTCGGCGCCACCGCCCTCACCGCCTGCGGCTCGTCCGACAGCGACAGCAAGACCGAATCGGGACCGGTCTCGCTGACGTACTGGACCTGGACGCCCGGCATGGACAAGGTCGTGGACCTGTGGAACAAGGGTCCGGGCAAGAAGGCCCAGATCACGGTCACGGTGAAGAAGCAGGCGTCCGGCGACTCGCTGGTCACCAAGATCCTCACCGCGCACAAGGCGAAGAAGGCGCCCGACCTGGTGCAGGCCGAGTACCAGGCGCTGCCGACGCTGGTCAGCAACGACGCGCTGGCCGACATATCGAAGGACCTCGGCGACACCAAGAGCAAGTTCGCCGACGGCGTGTGGCAGCAGACCACGCTGGGCACGGACGCGGTCTACGCGGTGCCGCAGGACATCGGGCCGATGATGTTCTACTACCGCCAGGACCTGTTCAAGAAGTACGGCCTGAGCGTCCCCACCACCTGGGAGCAGTTCGCCGAGACGGCCCGCGCGCTGAAGAAGAAGGCCCCGGACAAGGACCTCACCACCTTCTCCGCCAACGACTCCGGCCTGTTCGCGGGTCTCGCCCAGCAGGCCGGCGCCAAGTGGTGGACGACCTCCGGCGACAAGTGGAAGGTCGGCATCAACGACGCGGCCACCAAGAAGGTCGCCGACTTCTGGGGCGGCCTGGTCAAGGAGGGCGCCGTCGACAACCAGCCGATGTACACCCCGGCCTGGAACAAGGCGATCGACACCGGCAAGCAGATCGCCTGGGTCTCCGCCGTGTGGGCGCCGGGCACGCTGACCACCGCGGCGCCCCAGACCAAGGGCAAGTGGGCCATGGCCCCACTCCCCCAGTGGTCCGCGGGCGACAACGTCACCGGCAGCTGGGGCGGCTCCTCCACCGCCGTCACCACCGACTCCGCGCACACGGCGGCCGCCGCCAAGTTCGCCGCCTGGCTGAACACCGACGGTGGCGCGCTGCAGGCGCTGGCCAAGGACAGCGGCATCTACCCGGCCGCCACCAACGCACAGACCAGCGGCGCCTTCGCCCAGCCGCCGGCCTACTTCTCGAACCAGTCGGACTTCTACACCGAGGCCGCCGCGATCGCGAAGACCACGGCGCCCTCGGCCTGGGGCCCGAACGTGAACGTCGCCTACACGACCTTCAACGACGCCTTCGGCACCGCCGCCAAGAACAAGTCGGACTTCACCGCCGCCCTGAACACGATGCAGGACGCCACGGTCGCCGACCTCAAGAAGCAGGGCTTCGAGGTTTCCGAGTGACCACCGCACGCCGGAGGCCGTACGGGGTCAAGGGGGCCCCGTACGCCTTCCTCCTCCCCGCCACGATCCTCTTCGCGCTGTTCTTCGCGCTGCCCATCGGCTACGCGGTCTATCTCAGCTTCCGCAAGGTGCACGTCTCCGGCCTCGGCCTGGGCTCGGGCGCCCGGAAGGAGGTCTGGGCAGGACTGGAGAACTACACCGACGCCGTCACCGACAACGAACTGCTGGACGGGGCGCTGCGCGTCCTCGGCTACGGCTGCATCGTCGTCCCGGTGATGCTCGGCCTCGCCCTGCTGTTCGCGCTGATGCTCGACTCGGACAAGGTGCGGTTCGCGCCGTTCACCCGGCTCGCGATCTTCCTGCCGTACGCCATTCCCGGCGTGGTGGCGGCCCTGATGTGGGGCTTCCTGTACCTGCCGGACGTCAGCCCGTTCTACTACCTGCTCCAGAAGCTGCACATGCCGCAGCCGAATCTGCTCGACGGCGGTCCGCTGTATCTCGCGATGGCGAACATCGCGGTCTGGGGCGGCACCGGCTTCAACATGATCGTCATCTACACCTCCCTGCAGTCGATCCCGGCCGAGGTGTACGAGGCGGCGAAGCTGGACGGCGCCACGCCACTGCAGATCGCCCTGAAGATCAAGATCCCGATGGTGGCTCCCTCGCTGGTGCTGACCTTCTTCTTCTCGATCATCGCGACGCTCCAGGTGTTCAACGAGCCGATGACCCTCAAGCCGCTCACCAACTCCCTGCCACTGACCTGGAGTCCGCTGATGAACGTGTACGCGGACGCGTTCCGCAAGGGCGACATCTACCAGGCGGCCTCGGAGGCCGTGATCATCGCGCTGGCCACGCTCGTCCTGTCCTTCGGCTTCCTGCGGGCCGCGAACCGTCGTCAGAAGCAGGAGGCAACGCGATGAGTTCCCTCGCCGTACACAAGGCGCCCTCGGCGGCCGGTACGACCGGTGCCACCCAGAGCCGCCCGCCGCTGCGCAGCCGTATCGCACTGGTCCCGACGATCACCCTGGTGCTCGGCGCGATCTACACGCTGCTGCCGGTGGCGTGGGTGATCATCGCGTCCACCAAGTCCGGCCGTGAGCTGTTCTCCACGTTCACGTTCCTGCCGGGCACCGGCCTCGCCGACAACATCAAGCAGCTCAACGCGTATCGCGACGGCGTGTACTGGAAGTGGATGGGCAACTCCGCCCTGTACGCCGGTCTCGGCGCCCTGCTGTCCACGGTGGTGTCGTCCTTCAGCGGGTACGCGCTCGCGACGTACCGCTTCCGCGGCCGCGAGACGATGTTCAACGTCCTGCTCGCCGGTGTGCTGATGCCGCCGATCATCCTCGCCATCCCGCAGTACCTGCTGCTGGCGAAGGCCGACCTCACGGACTCCTACCTGTCCGTGATGCTGCCGCAGATCCTCTCGCCCTACGGCGTCTACCTCGCGCGCATCTATGCGGCCGCGGCCGTCCCGGGCGACGTGGTGGAGGCCGGGCGGATGGACGGGGCGAGCGAGTGGCGGATCTTCACCCGGGTCGCGCTGCCGATGATGGTGCCCGGCCTGGTGACGGTGTTCCTGTTCCAGTTCGTGGCGATCTGGAACAACTTCCTGCTCCCGTACATCATGCTCAGCGACGACGAGAAGTTCCCGATCACGCTCGGCCTGTACACGCTCCTGGAGCAGGGTTCCAACCAGCCCGCGCTGTACACCCTGGTGATCACCGGTGCCTTCCTCGCGGTGCTCCCGCTGATCGCGCTGTTCCTGGTCATCCAGCGCTTCTGGAGCCTCGATCTGCTCTCCGGGGCCGTAAAGTCATGACCATGAGCAACACGGGGGGCCGACGCAGACCGCCGACGATCCACGACGTGGCCCGCGAGGCGGGTGTCTCACGGGGCACCGTCTCGCGAGTGCTCAACGGCGGGCACTACGTCAGCCCGTCCGCCCAGGAGGCGGTCAACGCCGCGATCCGCAAGACGGGTTACGTCGTCAACCGGCACGCCCGTTCGCTGATCACCGGGCGTTCGGACTCGGTAGGCTTCCTGCTGACGGAGCCTCAGGAGCGGTTCTTCGAGGACCCGAACTTCAACGTCCTGCTGAGCGCGTGCACCCAGGCGCTGGCCGCCCACGACATCCCGCTGCTGCTGATGCTGGCGGGCACCGAGGACGAACGGCGGCGCATAACGCGGTACATCACGGCGGGGCACGTCGACGGTGTGCTGCTGGTCTCCAGCCACTCCGGGGACCCGGTCGCGGAGCAGCTGCGCGAGGCGGGGGTGCCCCTCGTCCAGTGCGGCAAGCCCATGGGGCTCGGCTCCAAGGTGAGTTACGTGGCGGCGGACGACCGGGACGGCGCCCGTGACATGGTGCGCCATCTGCTGTCGCGGGGGCGCCGCCGGATCGGCATGGTGAGCGGCCCGCTGGACACCCCGGGCGGGGTGGACCGCCTCGCCGGCTACAAGGAGGTGCTCACGGAGGCGGGCGTCGAGATCGACGAGCGGCTCATCGTCTCCGGTGACTACAGCCGGGCCAGCGGCGAGGCGGGCTGCGCGCGGCTGCTGGCGCAGGCCCCGGACATGGACGCCGTCTTCGTGGCCTCCGACCTGATGGCACAGGGCGCTCTGGCGGCGCTGCGCCGGGCTGGCCGCCGGGTGCCCGAGGACGTGTCCGTGGGCGGCTTCGACGACTCCGTCGCGGCGACCGAGGCCACCCCCGCCCTCACCACGATCCGCCAGCCCTACGACCGCATCAGCTCCGAGATGGTACGGGTACTGCTGGCACAGATCGGGGGCGAGGACCCGGCGGCGGTGATTCTGCCGACGGAGCTGGTGAAGCGGGAGTCGACGTAAGGACCCCACTGAGGGCGCGCCGAACGGTGATGCGGCCGTCGGCGCCCCTCGGTCCTGGCTCGCACGGGTCAACCGATCAGGATCGAAGAAGCGGATTCCCCCTCCCCCGCCCTAGCGTGAATGCACCGACGAAATCCGTCGGCCCACCACTGCGGAGGAGCACGCCATGACCGCCGGCCTCAAGACGATCATCTACCCCGTCAAGGACCTCGCCCGGGCGAAGGCCCTGTTCAGCGCCCTGCTGGAGGTGGAGCCGTACGCGGATGCGCCGTACTACGTCGGCTTCAAGGACGCCGGTCAGGATGTCGGCCTCGACCCCAACGGACACGCGAAGGGCCTCACCGGGCCGGTGCCGTACTGGCACGTCGACGACATCCGCGGGCGGCTCGCCGCACTCGTGGACGCCGGCGCGGAAGTCGTGCAGGACGTCCAGGACGTCGGCAACGGCAGGCTCGTCGCCTCACTGAAGGACGCCGACGGCAATCTGGTCGGGCTGCTCCAGGACCCGCCCGCCTGACGAGCACCAGCTGCATGCACCCGCATTCATTGCACAGTCAACAAATGGCTGGTTCGGTGTTACCGTGCGGGTATGGCAGTGAAAACGGCCGATGTCCGGCTCGAGGACAGATGGCGGGACATCCTCTCCGTGCACGCCCGCACGATGTGCGAGATCGACCGGGCTCTGCACCCGCACGGCCTGGGCGCGAGCGACTTCGAGGTGCTCGACATCCTCGCGTCCGAGGCTCCCGGCGAGGGCGACCAGTGCCGGGTGCAGAACCTCGCGGGACGGGTCCATCTCAGCCAGAGCGCGCTGTCCCGGCTCATCGGCCGGCTGGAGAAGGACGGCCTGGTGGAGCGCTCCGTCTGCGCGGAGGACCGGCGCGGCGTGTATGTCACCCTGACCGGGAAGGGCCGCGCCCTGCACACCGAGGTGCTGCCGCTGCAGCGCGAGGTGCTGTCCCGGCTGCTGGGCTGATCCGCCCCACCTCACGGTTCTCGTCCTGGAGCTCGCGTTCAGCGGAGCTCCTCGGCCAGCCCGACGACGATGCCCTCGGGGCCGCGGACGTAGCAGAGCCGATAGATGTCCTCGTACCGCACGATCTCGCCGACCAGTTCGGCACCGTGGGTGCGCAGGCGGGCGACGACGTCCTCGATGTCGTCGACGGCGAACATGATGCGCCGGATACCGAGCGTGTTGGCCGACGCGTCCTTCGGTTCGGCGGTGATGGCCCTCGGCCGGTGGAACTTCGCCAGCTCCACCCGGCCGTGGCCGTCCGGGACCCGCAGCATGGCGACGTCCTGCCGGACGTCGTCGAGCCCGATGACACGTTCCGCCCAGCGCCCTTCGAGCGGCCCCTCGCCCTCCAGCTCCATGCCGAGTTCGACGAAGAACGAGATCACGGCCTCAAGGTCGTCGACGACGATGAGCACGTTGTCCATCCGCCGGATCGCCATGCCGGGCCTCCTGCGCCTGTACGGGCGAGCGTCACAACTGTGCGGTCGTCTGCTCTCCGGCCGCGCTGCCTTCGAGCCACTGGGACCAGCTCAGGTTGAACGCGGCGTAGCCGTTGTCGGCCGGGGCCTTGCCACGGGGCGAACCGGTGACGGTGACCGGGTCGCCCTGCTTGATCTGGCCGTAGAACCACTTGGCGTCCGACATGGAGAGGTGGACGCAGCCGTGCGAGCCGCGGGCGCTGCCGCTGCCCGGGTTGGGGTCGCCGGTCGAGTAGTGCACGTAGGTGCCGGACTGGGTCAGGTGGACGTCCCAGGGCAGCGTCAGGTCGTAGAAGTTGGGGCTGCTCTTGTCGCAGCTGATGCCGACACTGCAGGAGGTCATGTGGACCTTCTCCTGCTTGTCGATGACGGCCATCGTGCCGTCCCACGTCGGGTACTGGGCGCTTCCCGCGTTGATCGACAGGGTGCGCACCAGCTTGCCGTTCCGTGTCACCTTCATGGTGTGGCCGGTGACCGAGACATCCGCGCGCACGTCGTCCCCGACAGTGAAGGTGTGCGTGTAGCCGTGCACGCCGTAGCGCCCGTTGCCGTTGCTGACGCCCGTCAGGTCGGCGTCGATCTTCACCTTCGTGCCGGAGGGCCAGTACGTCTTCGGCCGCCAGTCGGCGCGCCTGTCGCCCATCCAGTGCCAGGCGCCGGCCACCGACTGCGAGGCGCTCACCTTCATGTGCTTCTCGACGGTGGCCCGCGCCTTGGCCGCCACCGGGTTCGTGAAGATCACCGAGATCGGCATGGCCACGCCGACGGTGGTTCCGGTCTGCGGGGTGATCGTATCCAGCAGCATCGGCGGCCCGGCGGGCTTCGTCGGTGATGGCGAGGCACTCGCGCTCGCCTTGCCCGCCTTTCCGTCGTCCGCGCTCGCCTTGCTGCTGCCCGCCCCGCCGCAGGCACTCGCGCCCGCCAGCATCGCGACCGTGACGAGTGCGACTCCTATGCCCTTGCGCCGTCCCACGACCTGCCCCGCTCTCTCGCTCCTCGGCCCTGAGGGGCCTGCTTCCCTGTCAGACAGTTACGACACGGGCGGCAGTTGCATCAGGCGGGTAGATCTTTAGTGATCCATGTCACGCCGGCGCGGACCCTCGCAGAATGAACGCGATCACGTCGTCCAGCCCGTGCTCGTCCGCCTCCGGGGGCAGCATGCCGGCCACCGCGAGGTCGGCGTAGCCGTGCAGGGTCGCGAAGACCGGGAGGCCGACGCGCTCCATCGGACCCTCGCGCACCTGCCCCTGGGCCTGACCCTCGCCGATCAGCCGGACGACCAGGTCCGACCATCGCTGCTCGGCCTCGCGCAGCGCGTCGGAGGCCTCCGGATCGTGCTTGATCGAGTACATCAGGTCCAGCAGCTCGGCGTTCTCCCGGGCGAACCCCACATACGCCCGGACCATGGCGTCGAGCCGCTCGGCGAAGGTCTCCCCGACACCGTCCCGCGAGGCCCCGAGGACGGCGGTCAGCCGCTCGAAGCCGGTCAGCGCGAGCGCGTCGAGGAGCGCCTGCTTGTCCTTGAAGTGGCGGCTCGGCGCGGCATGGCTGACGCCGAGGTCGCGGGCGAGTTCACGCAGTGACAGCGCGGCCGGGCCCTTCTCGCGGAGCGTGTCCTCGGCACGGGTCAGCAGGGCGGCGCGGAGGTCTCCGTGGTGGTAGCGGCGAGTGCGGGTGTGCATGGGCGTCAGTGTATCGGTCATGTTTATGGCGCCTACATTGTTGGCGGCGTCACCATTGTTGTCATTGACAGCATTGTTGGCACCGCCTACATTGACGCCATGACTACTGAACCCAGCAAGTGGAACGTCACCGACATCCCCGACCAGACCGGCCGTACCGCCGTCGTGACCGGCGCCAACAGCGGACTCGGCATCGCCACCGTCGAGGCGCTGGCCGGTGCGGGCGCGCATGTGGTGCTCGCCGTGCGGGACCTGAAGCGCGGCGAGGCCGCCGCCGCGGGCGTGCGAGGGAGCGTGGAGGTGCGCCGGCTCGA
Source organism: Streptomyces guryensis (assembly GCF_021261325.1). Lineage (GTDB taxonomy): Bacteria > Actinomycetota > Actinomycetes > Streptomycetales > Streptomycetaceae > Streptomyces > Streptomyces guryensis. The sequence continues at coordinate 212,543 of NZ_JAJSBI010000006.1, forward strand.
CCTCGCCGATCTCGCCTCGGTGCGCGAGTTCGCCGCCGGGTGGCAGGGCGGCCTTGATCTGCTCGTCAACAACGCGGGCGTCATGAACATCCCGGAGTCCGCCACCAAGGACGGCTTCGAGATGCAGTTCGGCACCAATCACCTGGGGCACTTCGCCCTGACGAACCTGTTGCTGCCGCACATCACCGACCGAGTGGTGACCGTGTCGTCAGGCGCGCACAAGATGCCGGGCAGCCCGCGCATCCACTTCGACAACCTGAACCTGACCGGCGAGTACGCGCCGATCACGGCGTACAGCCAGTCCAAGCTGGCCAACCTGCTCTTCACCCTCGAACTGCAGCGCCGCCTCGCCGAGTCGGGCTCATCCGTACGGGCCCTGGCCGCGCACCCCGGCTACGCCGCCACAAACCTCCAGAGCCATGACGGCAGTGCGCTGCGACGAGCCCTCATGCTGGTCGGCAACCGTTTCATGGCCCAGGACAGCAGGGCAGGCGCCCTGCCGACCCTCTACGCCGCCGTGCAGGACCTGCCCGGCGCGAGCTATGTCGGCCCGGACGGCTTCGGCGAGATGCGCGGCGCCCCGACCCTGGTGGGCCGCTCACCGGCGGCCAGTGACCCGTCCACCGCGCGCCGTCTGTGGACCGTCTCCGAGGAGCTGACCGGGGTCGCGTTCCCTCAGCCGGCCTCGATCCCGGCCTAGCCCGCCATCAGATCGTTCCGGCGGCGGGCGTCGTCATCCGGTCGAACGATGCCTCAGTGCCGGCCGGTTCGAGTACACGGTCCAGCCGGAGCGTGGGCGTCACGTGCTCTCGAAGACGCGGACGAGTCCCATGCCGAAGGCGCCGTTGGGCGGGTGCAGGACGAGCACACGGGTGCCGTCGAGCGGCTCGGTGCCGGCCGGGACGCCCTCGGGGTACACATGGCCGCCGTGCCCGTCTAAGAGGCGGAAGCGGCGTATCGCGGGATCGCTCCCGCCCAGGTTCGGATCGCGGTCGGTTGCCGCCTCGGCCCACTGGCGCGCTGGGCGCTCCCCCACGACCAACCCCTGCTCGGGATCACCGGTCCGCGAGCAGCGTGTGCAGCTGGAAGCCGTCCCCGGTACCGCCCCTCGCCAGGGCGTACTCGCGGCGGCCGCGGGAGGGGCCGGCACGAGCAACGGCTCGTCGTCGACAACCGCCGCCTGCCCTGCCCGGCCGGCGCGCTGTGAACGGTCACCGACCGCGGCGTGCTCGCGCAGACCGACCTCGACCGGTGCGGCGACGGCACTGCCAGGGTCTTCACCAGCCGGTCGGTGCTCGCGCTCGCCGGCTCCGGCAGCGGTCTCCACCGGGTCGCCCCGGCCCAGAACTCCGGCACCGCCGCGTCGAGCATCATGGCTTCCGAGGCTCGTCGCGGCGTAGTAGCCCTGCATACCGCGCAGCCATGGGGCGAGCGCCTCGATCACCGCGGTCGCGCTCTCGGGGCCGCCGGTGCGGGCGGCCCCGGCGAGCCGGCCCGTGGCTTGGCGGTAGCCGGGCCGGAGCGGGACCGCGTCTGCGCGACGAGTTCGTCGAGGAGCCGGGTGATCCGTGTGGGCAGGGACGCACGCCGGCAAGCGCTCCGGCCGGCCCATGGTCAGGGCCCGCTGCCACCGGGCGGGCCCAGTTGCCCCGGCCGGTTCTCTCCGGGCCGCCGATCAGCCGGCCGCCGGGGCGGGATCGGCGCCGATGCGAAGGCGCGCGGCCCCGTCCACAGTGCGGGTACCGCGTCGTAGCGGCGGCACATCTCGTAGGCGATCGCCTCGTAGTTGACCCGCCAGCCGTGGAAGTGCGGCCAGGCGTCGGCGACGCCGCGTTCGGCGCGGAAGCCCGCCGCCTCCAGCATCGCGACCGCGGCCTCGAACTCGACGTAGGTGAGACGGAGGGCGGCGTCCGGAGGGGGATCCGGGTCGAAGGGGAAGCGCTGGACGCGAGCGATGTCGCGCAGGGCGGTGAAGCCGGCCCGCAGCACGAGGCGGGCCTCCGGCGGGGCGCTGCTCGGGGTGAGCGCCAACTGTACGGCCGCCGCGTCCATCACGGCGACCAGACCGACCAGCCAGTGCCGGTAGGGCCGCGGCGATCGGAACGCCATCAGGACCGGGTACGTGGAGTGGCTCTCCCCCATGTCGGAGGCCAGCCGCTCCCAGGCCCGGTACAGCTCCGGAAGCGCGGTCTCGGTGTCGACCAGCCACTGCCGGGCCAGGATCTCCGGACCCCAGGCGGGCTCGCCGGCCCGGGACTGCAGCAGGGTCACCTCCAGCTCGCGTCGGTTGTAGGCGGCGTAGAGCGTGGGCAGGTAGGCGATCTGCAGCGCGATCAGGACCGGTCCCGTGGCCGCCGCGACGAAGTCGAGTGCCGACAGCCGCAGCCGGTCCCCGCTGGCGAAGCCGAGGGTGAGCAGGCTGGAGCCGGCCTCCCGGAAGGAACTGCCCCAGGTCAGCCCGGACACCGCGTGCAGCAGCAGCCCGAAGCCGACCAGCGCTCCGCCGAGCCAGGTACCGAGCATGCCGACCAGGATCAGCGGAGCGAGCCAGGTCTGCGCGCGGTCGATGGCGCCGTAGCCGCCACGGATGGCCAACAGCCGCAGCAGGCGGCGCAGCACCCACCACAGCCGGTACACCAGCACCGAGTACAGGCCCCGGGGCACCACCAGGGTCCGCAGCACGCTGGCTCCCATGACCGCCAGCAGCAGCCCGCCGGCCACGCCGGAGATCCACGTCATGCGGCCATTGTGGACCGCTCCGGCGTGCGGTGATCAGTTACGGCCGCCCGGTCACCGTGGGGTGCCGAAGCGGCACTGGGTCGCCGGCGAACTCGAACCCGCCGCCCGCGCGTCGTAGCGGCGGCTCAAAGACGCGTTCGGCCGCGCGGGATCCTCAACCCGGGCAAAGATCGGACTCCCGGCGAAAGGTGCCCTCGATGAAATGCCACAATCCGCCGTGTTCTGCGGGCGGTCGCCGCGCATCCGGGAGCCACACGGCGGCCGTGGCAGTCGTATCGTCTGGGCACGGCGACCGCGGGCGTCCGGGTATGAGCGGGGTCGGCGCCGTTCATACCCGGGCCCGGCGCCTCCCCGTCCGCCCGGCTGTCAGGGCCTGGCCAGCAGGGTCCGTACGCCCTCGGAGGTCAGCGTCAGCGGGTGCTCGGACCCGGCGTCGATGGTGAGCGACAGATCGTCGGTGGGCCACTGCGAGGCCAGCGCGCCGAGCGGCACCAGGCGGTAGCGGGAGACGAACGGCAGCAGCCCGGCCATCTCCCCTTCCGAGGTGAACACGGGCACCACCGGGTCGCCGCCCGGCTGCTCCAGCACCGGCAGCGCCACCGCGCCCGGGTCCGCCGCGTCCTCCTGGCTTGCGTCGTCGGGTACGGGAACAAGCACCTCGCTGCCGGCGAGCGTGTCCAGCGCCGCCGTGTCCTCGGTGTTCACGGCCAGCGCGTCCAGCGCCTGCCGGGCCGGTGTGGTGGTGTGGTCGTTGGCAGGTATCTCCATGGCAGATCCCCTGGTAGCGGCGGTCGTACGGTCCGCCCGGGACAAGATCGGCCCCCGGCACGGTCCTGCTCGCGTACCCGATCGGGAGCGGCCCATTCATCCGTTCCCCGGGAATTCACCGCAGGTGGTCGCCTCAGGGAATCAGTGGTATGTCCTGCGAGGGCAGCCCCAGGCGGTCGCAGCCGACCCGGCGGGTCAGCGGCTCGGCCATGCTCGCACCCACATGCGTCCAGTACGTGGCCGCGTCCCGGAAGTAGCGCTGCATCCGCTCGCCGTCGCGGGCGTGCCGGGAGCCGGCCGTGCGGAAGAGGATGCCCTGCAGCACGTCCCAGGCCGCACGCCCGGCGTTCAGGAACATCAGCGCGAGCCGGTTGTCCTCGACGACGGTGAAGGGGGCCCGGCCGGTGACATTGCGCCGGCAGGTCTCCATCCAGTCCTGCGCGGTCTGCCGCAGCGCGGCCTCGGCCATGTCGATGATGCCCAGCGCCTCGCCGAGGTGGCGCTGGTAGTCGTGCAGGTCGGCCCGGGTGCGGTCGGGTTCCACGGCGAGGGGGCGGGCAGCGACGATCCGGGCGTACTCGTCGGCGGCCGCGTACGCGGTTCCGATCATGACGGCGGCCAGCTCACCGTGGAAGAAGCTCGGCGCCCGCCCGGCGTACATCGGATTGCCGTGCAGTTTCGACCCGGCACTGCCGCCCTCGACCGGCAGGTCCAGCAGGAAGGCCTCGCGGGTGAGGTACTCCGGGATGCGGGCCTGCTCCATGTGGATGCTGTTGGAGCCGCTGCCGCGCAGTCCCAGGACGCCGTGCCAGTCGTCGAGCACCGTCCACACCGAGCGCGGCGCGACGAACAGCACGGGCGGCCCCGGAGCCTCGCCCGGTGCGGCCGGGGCGCGCAGGCTCTGGCCGACGTAGTGCGTGGAGTAGGGGGCGCCTGAGGAGTACGGCCAGGTGCCGTCCAGGACGACATGGCCGTCGCCGTCGGGCTGTGCGACCCCGACGGGTAACACGGTGGACGCGGCCCGGAAGTCTCCGTCGGCGCCGAAGATCTGTTCCTGCGCCCGCTCGTCGAAGAGGGTGGCGACCTGGAGCACATGGGCGGCGGTCAGCGAGAGCGCCCACCCGGTGGAGGGGCAGCCGCGCGCGATCTCGGTGACCACGCGGTAGAAGACCGGAAGGCCGAACTCGTAGCCGCCGTAGCGACGCGGCTGGAGCATCCGGTAGAAGCCGGCCCGGAGGAAGTCCTCGTGGGTGTCCTTGGGGTAGTGCGTCAACCGCTCGGTCTCCGGCTGACGTTCGAGCAGGACGGGCCTGAGCGCGACGGCGCGCTCGATGATGTCGTGTTCGGTGAGGTCGGGTTCGGGAACGGCGAGCACGGTGCCTCCTGACGGGTCGGGCCGTCGGTCACGTGACGCGACAGAGGTGATTGAACACGGCAAGTGCCTTGCGGGTACCGACCGGATAAGGCCAAGGTCGCCCGACACTCAGGTGAGCGGACGGCACGGCAGCGCCCGCTCGTCGGCGCCGCCTCGCCCGTCCGGCTCCACCCGGTACACCTGGGCGCCCGGAACCCGCGTCACCGTCTCCGTCAGCCGCCCGTCCAGGAAGAGCGCGCCCACCCCGTCGTCGAGTGCCCATCCGGCGGGCAGCGAGCCGTCGGCGACCGCTGCACGGTACGAGGGACGGCGGCCCGGTTCGCTGTCGTAGTGGGGGCAGACCGAGCCGGGCAGCAGGCCCAGTCCGTCCGGGAGGAAGGTGAGGGGGCCGAAGGAGTCGGTGTGCGATCCCTCGGCCCAGCAGTTGGCGCCGGCGCTGATGCCGCACAGCAGCGTGCCGCGGTCGTATGCCTCGCGCAGCAGCCGGTCCACGCCGTGTGTGCGCCATACCGCCAGCATGTTCGCGGTGTTGCCGCCGCCCACGAGGACGACATCCTGCGCCAGCACGAACGCCCGCAGTGCTTCGTCGTCCAACTCCCGCCGGAACAAAGGCAGTACGGACGGCTCACCGGCGTGGCGTGACCGGAACACGTCGTAGAACCGTCGGATGTACTCGGCGGCGTCCCCGCTGGCGGTGGGCACGAAGCACACACGGGGACCAGCGGTGCGCGCGTGGCCCAGCAGCCAGTCGTCCAGCAGGCCGTCGTCGTCGAGGCTGAAACCGCCGCCGAGGAGGGCCAGTCGACGCTGTCGTACGGGAAGGACGGCCACAAAGCGCCTCCTGAGGTGGGGTGTGCGGAAATCCTGCCGTGTCCGGGGCCGGGCGCGCCGGCGGATATCACCGCCAGATGCGTGGCCCCGTCGAGCGCGTCCGCACGGCGCGGTCGGGATCGGACCGGTGCACGAGGTCGCGCAACGCGATTCAGGTGACCAGTCCCGGCAGCGGTGCCGCGGCGGGCGGGGCCCCGTGCCGGACGTACCACTCGGTGGACAGCAGCCGGGCCCGCTCGCCCGGTGGCAGTACGGCGAGCCGCCCCGGCAGAGCGCCCCGCTCCACCTCGCTGCGGTGGGCCAGTACGGCCTTCAGCTTCCGCTCGATCCACGGTCCGACGTCGACGACGGCAGCGACCCACTCGTCCGGCACGCTGGACATCTCCCTGCCCGGCCGCAGCAGCGCGCCGCCCAGGGCACGGGCGGCGGAATCAGGGTGAGTGGCGAGATAGAGCGCACTCGGCCGCCAGGGCGCACCGGCCTCCGGATACAACCGCCCCCATCCGGCGGCCTCCGCCGCCAGGACGGTCACCCGGTGGGCCTGGACATGGTCGGGATGCCCGCTCAACCCGCCGTAAGCGTCGTGTGTGACCACGACCTCCGGCCGGAACTCCCTGATGTGCGCCACCAGACGCCCCACCGCCTCGTCCAGCGGCGCGTCACACAGCCGCGCGGCCCCCGGCGCCGACTCCGGCACCCGCGCATCGGCGTACCCGAGCACCCGCGGCTTACCGGCCCCCAGGACCCGCAACGCCTCCGCCAACTCCGCGGCCCGCCATGTCCCCTCGGCCCAGGTCGCGGTGACGACAGCGGTCCGGGCCCCGGAGTCCGCGTGCTGCGCGAGCACTCCTCCGGCCGAGAGGGACTCGTCGTCGGGGTGTGCGAAGACCGCGAGGAGGCTGGGCAGGGGCACAGTGGATTCCTTTCCCGGGGCAGCGGGTCGCTACTCCGGTGGTTCGCCGGCGCTCGAGCCCGGCTCCGTTCCCCCCGCCTCCCCCAGCAGTTCGGCGACGGTGGTCACGCGGACCAGCGGGCGGTACAGGTCCATGACGTGCAGCGCCTTGGCGTGCGAGTCGTCGTCCGCGCCCGCGCAGGCGTCGGCGGCGACCAGCACCTCCACGCCGGCGTCGGCGGCGGCGAGGGCGGTGGACAGGACACAGCAGTCGGTACTGACGCCGGCCAGGACCAGGCGGCCCTCCGGGCCGAGGTGCCGGGCGAGTTCCGGGGTCCACTTGCCGAAGGTGGTGGCGTCGACGACGTGCCGCGCGTGAGGGGCGAACTCGTCGGCCAGTTGCCAGAGTCGGGCGTCCGGCGGCTGGAGTGCGAAGGGCCACTGCTCGTAGTACGTCCGCCAGGCGCCGTCGGGTCCGGCGGGTGCCAGGAAGCGGGTGAAGGCGACCCGGTCGCCGTAGGCCGGCAGCAGACGTCGTACGCCTGCCGCGGCTTCGGTGAAACGGGGCGTGGACCAGGGGCTGCCGGGGTCGGCGAAGACGCGCTGCATGTCGATGACGGCGAGCAGGCCGGTGGCGGGCGAGGTCATGCGATCGGCACCTCCTCCCCCGTGGCCGGGCTCGGGGCCTCGGTCTCCTGTGCGCGAACACGGGTGCGGCCCAGGGCCAGGGTGCCGAGGAAGGCGAGTGCGAGGGCGGCGAGGACGCCGAGGTTGGCGTAGGCCCAGGAACCGGACTTGCCGCCGAGGCCGAGCGGTTCGAGGAGGTAGCCCTGCCAACTCAGCCAACTGGCCGCGGAGTTGGTGACCAGCCCCCAGCCGAGGGCGGTTGCGGCGAGGGTGAGGAGGAGCGGGGCGGGCGGTACGTCGCCGTAGCGGCCGGCGGGGCGGTAGAGGTCCCCCTCGTCGTAGTGGCGGCGGCGCAGGGCGAGGTCGGCGAGCATGATGCCGCACCAGGCGGCGATGGGGACGCCGAGGGTCGTCAGGAAGCCCATGAACTGGGCGAGGAAGTCGTCGGCGATGAAGACGATGTAGATCGAGCCGGCGATCATCAGGACGCCGTCGACGAGCGCGGCCAGGTAGCGGGGGATCCTGAGTCCCGCCGACAGCAGGGCGAGGCCGGAGGAGTAGATGTCGAGGACCGCGCCGCCGACCAGGCCGAGCACTGCGACCACGGCGAAGGGAACGAGGAACCAGGTCGGCAGGATGGTGGTGAGGGCGCCGATGGGGTCGGCGGCGACGGCCGTGTTGAGTTGGGTGGAGGAGCCGGCCAGAAGCAGGCCGAAGACCAGCAGGAGCAGCGGGGCCACGGACGCTCCGAAGGTGGTCCAGCCGATCACGCCTCGGCTGGACGAACTCCGGGGCAGATAGCGGGAGTAGTCGGCGGCGGCGTTGACCCAGCCGAGGCCGAAGCCGGTCATCATGAACACCAGCGCGCCGATGAACTCCTGGGCGGAGCCCGCCGGGAGGGCGCTGACGGTGCTCCAGTGGATGTGATCGGCGACGAGCGCGATGTAGACGACGGTCAGGACGCCCGTCACCACGGTGATCACGGTCTGCAGCCGCATGATCAGGTCGAAACCCATCACGCCGCCGATCACGGTGAGGGCGCCCACCACGATCAGCGCGACGACCTGGGTCCCGGTGCCGCCGCCCCAGCCGAGCCGACCGAAGACGGTGGCGGTCGCCATGGTGGCGAGGGAACACAGCACGGTCTCCCAGCCGACGGTGAGCACCCAGGAGATCACCGAGGGCAGCCGGTTGCCGCGCACGCCGTACGCGGCGCGGCTGAGGACCATGGTGGGCGCCGAGCCGCGCTTGCCGGCCACCGCGATGAAGCCGCAGAGCAGGAACGAGAAGACGATGCCGGTGACGCCCGCGGTCAGCGCCTGCCAGAAGGAGATCCGGAAGCCGAGCGCGAAGGCGCCGTAACTCAGCCCGAGGATGGAGACGTTGGCGCCGAACCAGGGCCAGAACAGGGTCCGGGGGGTGCCCTTGCGCTCGGCGTCGGCGATGACGTCGAGACCGTGCGTCTCCACCTGGAGCTGTCGGCCCGCGGCTCTGTTGTCGGGAGTGTCCGGGGAGTCTGCCATCGTCGTCCTACCTGTCCGGGCGGGTGTTGCCCGAAGCCTTGTCGGCCCAGGTCGGGGCGTCAAGGCTGCACCGGACGGGGGTGCCGTGCGCGACGGCGCAGAAGGGCGCGATCTGGTGAACCGCGAGGGCGGTCTCGTCCGATGAAGGGACGAACAGGCAAGGTCCCGGTACCCGTGCGGGCACCGGGACCTTCAGAAAGGAACCGGATCGACGACCGTTTTCGTCGCGGGCACGGCCAGGACTGCGGCGAGCAGACGTTGGCGCAGGTGTGGTTGCCCGGCGGGTCAGGCTGTCGTTTCGGAGCGCACCGGTGCCGTCCAGTGGGTGTGGAAGGTGCCGGGGCAGTCGGTGCGGCGGTAGGTGTGGGCGCCGAAGTAGTCGCGCTGGCCCTGGAGGAGGGCCGCGGGCAGGCGGTCGGCGCGCAGGGTGTCGTAGTGGGCGAGGGCGGCGGAGAAGGCGGGGACGGGGATGCCGCGCCGGGCGGCGGAGGCGATGATCTCCCGCCAGGGGACCTGCGCGTCGGTGATCTCCATGGCGAACTCCATCTCGCCGAGCAGACTGACCAGATCGCGGTCGAAGGCGTAGGCGGCGCGGATGCGGTCGAGGAAGGCGGCGCGGATGATGCAGCCGCCGCGCCAGATCCGGGCGACGGTGCCGAGGTCGATCTTCCAGCCGTACTCGGCGGCCGCGTCCTGGATCACCTGCCGGCCCTGGTCGTAGGCGATGACCTTCGACGCGTACAGGGCGTGCTCGACCTGTGAGGTGAAGCGTTCGGCCTCGGTGCGGCTGAGCGGGGGCCGGGTGCCGCCGGGCAGGCCCGAGTAGGCGGCGCGCAGTTCACGCCGACCGGAGGCTGCGCGGGCGAAGGTGGCCTGGGCGATGGCGGTGACCGGCGAGCCCAGGTCGAGCGCGGTCTGCACGGTCCAGCGGCCGGTGCCCTTCTGGCCCGCGGCGTCCGCGACGACATCGATGAACGGGGCGCCGGTGACCGGGTCGGTGTGGGCCAGCACCTCGGCGGTGATCTCGATCAGGTAGGAGCCGAGCCGGCCCTCGTTCCAGCGGCGGAAGACGTCGGCGATCTCGGCGGGGGTGTAGCCGGCGACCTGGCGCAGCAGGTCGTAGGCCTCCGCGATGAGCTGCATGTCGGCGTACTCGATGCCGTTGTGGACCATCTTGACGAAGTGCCCGGCGCCGTCGCTGCCGATGTGCGCGGCGCACGGCTCGCCGTCGACCTTGGCGCTGATGGCCTCGAACATCGGGCCGAGGGAGTCGTACGCCTCCGACGAGCCGCCGACCATGATCGACGGGCCTTCGAGGGCGCCCTCCTCGCCGCCGGAGACGCCGGCGCCGACGAAGTGGATGCCGCGTGCGCGCAGCGCGGCCTCGCGGCGACGGGTGTCGGCGAAGTGGGCGCCGCCCCCGTCGATGATCATGTCACCGGGCTCGAGCAGCGGGGCGAACTGGCCGATGACCGCGTCGGTGACCTCCCCCGTCTGCACCATGATCATCAGGCGGCGGGGGCGTTCGAGGGCGGCCACGAAGTCCTCGGGCGTCTCGGCGGGGACGAACGTGCCCTCGTCGCCGTAGACCTCCATGAGCGCGCGCGTGCGGCCGGCCGTGCGGTTGTGGACGGCGACGGTGTAGCCGTTGCGGGCGAGGTTCCGCGCCAGGTTGCGGCCCATCACGCCCAGGCCGGTCACGCCGATGGCTGCGGTTGCGTTCATGGTGTACGTCCCTCGGTCGGTCCGGTGGCGGTCGCGGGGCGGGCGTGCCCCATGTCCGTCAGGTACGGACAGGCGGCCGGATCGTCTCGAATCCGGGCATGGACGGGTGTGACGAGTAGGTGTGACGAACCCCGCTCAAACGATCGATCAAACAGGGATTAACATATGAGCGCCGCCTAGCTCGAAAGATGGATCTGTGACTGTCAACGACGACTCGTTCACCAACTGGAAGACCCGCGAGGAGATCGCGGAGTCGATGATCCCGATCATCGGGAAGCTGCACCGCGAGCGGGACGTGACGGTCCTGCTGCACAGCCGCTCCTTGGTGAACAAGTCGGTGGTCAGCATCCTCAAGACGCACCGGTTCGCCCGCCAGATCGCCGGCGAGGAGCTCTCGGTCGTCGAGACCCTGCCGTTCCTGGAGGCGCTCACCGCGCTCGACCTCGGTCCCTCGCAGATCGACATCGGCATGCTCGCGGCGACGTACAAGAGCGACGACCGCGGTCTGTCGGTGCAGGCGTTCACCGCCGAGGCTGTCGCGGGTGCCACCGGCGCCAACAAGATCGAGCGCGGCGAGGGCCGTGACGTCGTCCTGTACGGCTTCGGGCGCATCGGCCGCCTGGTGGCCCGCCTGCTGATCGAGAAGGCCGGCTCCGGCAACGGTCTGCGGCTGCGCGCGATCGTGGTGCGCGGGGGCGGCGGGCGGGCCTCCGAGGATCTCGTCAAGCGGGCCTCGCTGCTGCGCCGGGACTCCATCCACGGTCAGTTCCAGGGCACGATCACGGTGGACGAGGCGAGCAGCACGATCTTCGCCAACGGCAACGCCATCAAGGTGATCTACGCGAACGACCCGTCCGAGGTCGACTACACCGAGTACGGCATCAACAACGCCATCCTGATCGACAACACCGGCAAGTGGCGCGACCGCGAGGGTCTCTCGCAGCACCTGCGTCCCGGTGTCGACAAGGTCGTGCTGACCGCGCCGGGCAAGGGCGACGTCCCGAACATCGTGCACGGCGTCAACCACGACACGATCAAGCCGGACGAGCAGATCCTGTCGTGCGCGTCCTGTACCACCAACGCGATCGTGCCGCCGCTGAAGGCGATGGACGACGAGTTCGGTGTGCTGCGCGGCCATGTGGAGACGGTCCACTCGTTCACCAACGACCAGAACCTGCTGGACAACTACCACAAGGCCGACCGCCGGGGCCGTTCCGCGCCGCTGAACATGGTGATCACCGAGACCGGCGCGGCCTCCGCCGTCGCGAAGGCACTGCCGGACCTCAAGGCGCCCATCACCGGCAGCTCGATCCGCGTCCCGGTGCCGGACGTATCGATCGCGATCCTGAGCCTGCGGCTCGGCCGCGAGACCGACCGCGAGGAGGTCCTCGACCACCTGCGCAACGTGTCGCTGACCTCGCCGCTCAAGCGCCAGATCGACTTCACCACCGCTCCCGACGCGGTCTCCAGCGACTTCATCGGCTCGCGCCACGCCTCGATCATCGATGCGGGCGCCACCAAGGTGGACGGCGACAACGCCATCCTCTACCTCTGGTACGACAACGAGTTCGGCTACTCCTGCCAGGTCATCCGGGTCGTCCAGCACGTCTCCGGGGTGGAGTACCCGACCTTCCCGAGCCCGGCGGCCTGACCTCGGTGAACCGTCCGGTCAAGGGTCGGCAATGACCGCTTGACCGGACGCCTCCGGGGAATGAATCCGGCCACAGGGGCGGGTCATCACGCTGGAGGTGCCGTGACCACTTCGTCGGAACCGCGGGTGTCAGGCCTGGAGATCCGCTCCATCGACTACGTCCCGCTGGACGAGCGCCACGGCAAGCTGTGGCACCTGGGCCCCCTGTGGTTCATGTCCAACGCCCAGATCGCCACACTCGCGGTGGGTCTCATCAGCATCACCGAGGGCGGCAACCTCATCTGGTCGCTGATCGCGATCGTGGCGGGCACCGTCCTCGGCACCTTCTTCATGGCCTTCCACTCGGCCCAGGGCCCGCAGCTCGGACTGCCGCAGATGATCCAGTCGCGGCCCCAGTTCGGCTATGTGGGCGCCCTGCTGGTGTGGCTTTTCGCCTACGTCCAGTACGCCGGCTTCAACGTCTTCAACACCATCCTCGCCGGTGAGGCGATGCACACCACGGTGCACGGCGGCGTCAAGCTGTGGGTGGCCGTGGTCACCGTCGTCGCCCTGGTGATCGCGCTGGTGGGCTACGACGTCATCCACCGGGCCGAGCAGTTCCTGACGTACTCCTTCCTGGTCGTCTTCGGCATCTTCACGGTGGGCGTCCTGGTCACGCTGCACTACCCGGCGGGCTCCTTCGACCTCGGCGCCTTCAAGGCCACACCGTTCCTCGCCCAGTTCGGCGTGGTCGCCGGCTACCAGATCAGCTGGGCCATCTACGTCTCCGACTACTCGCGCTACCTCCCGCCGGGCGTGACCGTCCGCAAGACCTTCTACTGGACCTACTTCGGCTCGGCGCTGGGCGGCATCTGGCTGATGGTCCTCGGGGCGCTCCTCGCCGCGTGGGCGGGCAAGGACTTCGAGACGATCAAGTCGATCAACGCGGCGGGCGACAAGGTGTTCAGCGGGTTCGGCGCGCTGGTACTGCTCTTCGCCGTCCTGGGCCTGGTCTCCGTCACCGCGCTGAACATGTACGGCGGTTCCCTGACCCTCATCAGCGCCATCGACTCGATCAAGCGCGTGCGGCCGACGCTCGGCGTGCGGCTCGTGACCATCGGGCTGACCGCCGCGCTCTCCCTGGTCGGCGCACTGGCCGCGACCTCCAACTTCCTGGCGAACTTCAACAACTTCCTGCTGCTGGTGCTCTACCTGTTCATCCCGTGGACCGCGGTCAACCTGATGGACTACTACGTGGTGCGCCGCGGCCACTACGCCATCGCCGAGATCTTCAACCCCCGTGGAATCTACGGCCGTTGGGGCTGGCACGGCATCATCGCCTACCTGGTGGGCTTCGCCGTCATGATCCCCTTCTTCTCCGTCGGCACCCTCTACATCGGCCCCGTCGCCCACGCGCTGGACGGAGCCGACATCTCCCTGTTCATCGGACTGCCGGTCGCCGCGGCGCTCTACTGGGTGCTGAGCCGTTCCATCGACGTGGACGCCGAGCAGCGGCTCGCCGAGGCCGAGGCGGAGGCGCTGGAACAGGCGGCACACGAGCACCGCGAGCCCTGACCGCGCCCGGGAAGCAGCGGCCCGTCCAAGACGGCCGGGAGATGTGACCCAGACCATAAGGAGAACGATGCCGTTTCGCTAGCCGGGAGGGCTACTCTGATCTCCAAGTGAACGAAACCGTTTCGTTTAGAGGCGGGAAGGACAGACATGGTCTCCGTACTCATCGTCAACGACCAGTCCCTGCAACGCGTCGGCCTGCGCATGCTCCTGGCCGCCGAGCCCGACCTGACCGTGGTCGGCGAAGCGGCGAGCGCAGCCGAGGCGGTCGGCATGTGTTCCGCGCTCCGTCCGGAGGTCGTCCTGCTGGACAGCCGCCTCGCCGGTACGGACGACATCGAAGCCATCCGGCGCATCGCACGCCCCGCGCACCTCCCACGGTTCCTCCAGGCCCCCGAGGCCACCACGGCCGGCGGGCCCCCGCCCCGCGTACTGGTCCTGACCTCGACCACTCACGAGAGGCACGCCTACGCCGCGCTGCGCGCCGGAGCAGCCGGTTTCCTCCTCACGAACGCCGCTCCGGACGAACTGACCGCGGCCATCCGCGTGGTGGCCGCCGGAGACGCCGCGATCACTCCGACCCTGACCCGCGCGCTCATCGACGCCGTCCGCGAGCAGCCGACCGTCCGCCCCGCCGGGCAGGAGGCCGGACTGGACACCCTGACCGAACGCGAACGCGACGTCCTCGCGGCGGTCGCCTCCGGCTGGTCGAACACCGAGATCGCCGTCCGGCTCTCCATCGCCCCGACGACGGTGAAGTCCCACGTCAGCCACATCCTCGCCAAGATCGGCGCCCGCGCCCGCGTCCAGGCGGTGGCCTTCGCCTACGAGTCCGGGCTGATACGGCCGGCAGCCTGACGCCCGGGGAGTGCGCGGGTGGCCCGGCTCGGGGCGTTCGGCGGCGGCTGTCTCCGCGGGCCGTCAGCAGCGAGGGCGAGACGAGGAGGACGGTGCGGCGCCGTCGGCGGCGGCGAGGTACTGGGAGGAAATCCGGTACACACCAGGCTCGTCGACGGTCAGCCGGGTGAACTCGCCCTGCTTCCGCAGGCAGCCGCCTTCGGCGTGCAGCCACGGCGAGTACGCCACCTTCACGCTCACCGAGCCGCGCCGCCGCATCCGCACCTCCAGCCCGGCGTCCGAGGCGCGGACCACGGCGGCGGGCGGCGACATCACTGGCACTGCGTCTCGCACCCGGTACACCTGCCAGTGCGCATCGCTCCACACCGGCTCCAGCCAGGCCGGCCGACCGCGCACCGGGCTCGCCTCCGCCTCCCCGTACCGGTCGGTCTCGGCGTCCGGCAGTACCACGAAGCCCACGGCCCACCCGTTCAGCCAGGCCCGGTACGTCTGCGCCGAGAACGTCCCGTCGTAGAAGAGGCGGCCGCGCTCCATGTCCACCGAGTCGCCGTGCCGGGCGGCGAACCGTGCTCATGTCTCCTGGGCCGCGAGGTCACCGCCGCCGTTGGCCAGGAAGAACGCCCACACGAGATACGGCGGCAGCATCGTCACGGTGGCCAGTAGCGGCACACGGCAGCTCCGGAATCGGGCGAGGGCCGGCGGCACGGTCCGCCCCGCTCGCGAGAAGCGTCCTGCTGGGGCGCGGCGACCAGTTCGACAACAGCGGTCATGGGGGGCGACAACTTCGTTCTGGGATGGGCCGGCCCGAGCGACTCCAGGCTTGCCTCGACGCACGGCGGACCGCCCCGCGGAACACGCGTCCGCGCTGCTCAGGGCCGCCTCGGCGGATCTCTGAATTCTTTGCCGCGGCCGTCGCCCTCGACATCGGCCGTTCGGCCGAGCCGACCGCCCCGCGGCGTTGCAGAACCGGCTGTCCGGCGGAGGCATCGCCCCTGTTCCGCCCCTATGTCCCGGTCGTGCGTCTCGGAACTCCCGCGGAATTGTCCGTGATAAGTAACAGGCGGATCCCGGAGCAACCTTTCTCCGTCCTGACAGATGCACAAGAACCACCGGGATGACAGGGGCGGGGCAGACATGGCGCGGCATGGCGGGCGGGGATGGTACGGCCGGGTATTCGCGGCGGCGGTCGGGGTGACGGCGGTGGCGGCGGCCACCTCGGTGTGGACCGCGCAGGCCGGCCCCTTCAGCGAGCAGCACTCGGGCGCCTCGGCGCACCGCTCCTCGGCGGCTGCCGGTGCCGGCCGGAAGCCGGTGGCGGTGAGCATCGTCCATGCCTCGGACCAGGGCGCGGAGGGCGTCAACATCACCATTGACGACGGGCCGGACCCGGTCTGGACCCCGCAGGTCCTGCAGGTGCTGAAGGACAACGGTGTGAAGGCCACCTTCTGCATGATCGGCACTCAGGCCCAGGCGCACCCGGACCTGGTCAAGGCCGTGGTAGCGGCCGGGCACCGGCTGTGCGACCACACGGTCTCGCACGACACCACCATGGACAAGAAGCCCAACTCCTACCAGTCCAAGGAGATCCTGGACGCCGCCTCCATGATCACCAAGGCTTCCGGGGGCGTCCGGCCGCTGTACTACCGGGCCCCGGGCGGCGCTTTCACGCCCTACAGCAGGCAACTCGCCGCCTCGCAGGGGATGCGGCCGCTGGGCTGGAACGTGGACTCCAAGGACTTCGAGCGCCCCGGCACCGCCGCCATCATCGCCACCGTCAAGAACGAGCTCTCCAACGGCCCGACGATCCTCTTCCACGATGCCGGTGGAGACCGTTCCCAGACCGTGGCGGCCCTGCGCGAGATCCTGCCGTGGCTGAAGCAGCAGGGGCATTCCTTCGGCTTCCCGGTGCGCTGAGCGCCAGCCGGCCAACGGCCTCTCGCGCCTCAGAGCTTGGCGCCGAAGTCCTGCGTCCACCACGGCCCGCCCGACCCGTTGTGGACGCCCACGCCGATGTCCTTGAACGAGCAGTTGAGGATGTTGGCGCGGTGGCCGGGGCTGTTCATCCAGGACTCCATGACGGCCGCCGGCGTCTGCTGCCCCTGAGCGATGTTCTCCCCGTACGTGGACCAGTTGTAGCCCGCGGCGGTGATGCGCTGCCCGGGGTCGGCGCCGTCCGGGTTCGTGTGGTCGAAGAAGTGACGGGCGGCCATGTCGTCGGAGTGGCCCTGCGCGGCCTTCTCCAGTCGCGGGTCCTCGGTGAGCGCACCGCAACCGTTCGCCGCCCGCTCCTTGTTCACCAGCGCGACCACCTGCGTGACGGTGTCCGACGGCGCCGACGACGCCTCGGTCGTGCCGGTCTGCGTCCGGGACGGGCGAGCGGACGGGCGGGGAGCCGGCGCGTCCTTCTTCGCGGGGTGCGGGGTCTTCGAGGCGCTCGCCTTCTTCGTCGGTGACGCCGACGGAGAAGGAGACGTCGAGGCCGGCTGAGGAGTCTCGACGGCACTGGATTCCGACAGGTCCGCGACCGGGGCGCCCGCGGTCCGTCGGGCGCCCGCCCCTTCGCTGCCGGTACCGGAATCCGTGCCGAGGTACAAGAGGCCGCCGCCCGCCACACAGGCCGCCACGACCGCACCGCCGACGGCCCGGCGCCGGATGCGCCGGCGTCGGCGCGCCTCACTCCGGGAGGTCGTCCGGCCGCCTGCGGTACGCCGTCCGGCTCCCGGGCCCGATCCGGTACGGCTGCCGGAGCTGCTGGAGCTGCTGGAGCTGCTGGAGGGCAGGGTGCCCTCGCCGGTCACGACCATCCCGGCCTCAGCCATCCCTCCGCAGGCGGCGCGCACGCCCGCCAGCAGCGAGGGCGCCACAGCGACCAGGGCCAGCCCGGCCAGCAGTCCCTCCACGGGCAGCAGCCCGCTCCACAGCCCGGTGCACCGCCCGCAGCCACGGGCGTGCCGGGCTATTCGTTTGCGCCACAGCGCCGCGGGCCGGCCGTCCCAGGTGCCCAGCATGCCGCGCAGTTCGAAGCACGGAGGCTGCGCGTCCAGCGCCCGCACCACCACACGGGCCGCCTCCAGCTGTGCCTTCATCCGCTGCACCCGTACCGCGGTGTGCTGCGGCGACAGCTCCAGGGCTGCGGCCACCTCGGCCCGGGTCAGCTCACCGGCGCACTCCAGCCACCACAGCGACAGCAGGCCCCGGTCGTCCGGCTCCAGCCAGCGGGTGGCGCGCGCGGTCTCCTGGCGCTGGCCGGAGAGCTGCAGCCGTACGAGGGTCAGGTCCACGAAGTCGGCGCCCGGATCGGCGAGTTCCTCGGCCTCCTCCACGGCGCCCGGGGCGATCTGGCGGCCCTGCCAGTGCTTGCGGACCTCGTTCATCGCGATCGCCACGAGCCAGGAACGGAAACTCTCGGGAGTGCGCAGGCCGCCGAGCCCGTCCAGGGCCCGCAGCATGGTCTCCTGCACCACGTCGTCGACATCGACCGAGCCGTTCAGCGCCCGCCCCACGATGTTGTAGACCAGCGGGAGGTACGCACTGACCAGGGCGTCCTGAGCCTGCGGGTCGCCCCCTCGGGCAGCGGCCACCAGTGCCACCGGCTCCACCGTGCGCTGTGTACCCATGCGAAGTTTCCCGTCCTTGACGCCGAACGATCCTGCCCGATACCCGGGAGACCGGTGGGTGGGTCTCGGATAACAGTTCTTCGGACACATGCTCCACGGGACGTTCACAGCACCAGACAAGAACTTCGCTGTCAACCACACGGTGCGTGGGGGGGCGCGTCAACCAATGACAGCCGAGGGAATGTCCCACTTGGAGGCGCTGGGCATGATTGGCTACCTTCCGTTGCGTATGTAGCTCATTGCCCCTTCCGTGGAGGAGAAGTTGACGTCCATGAGGAACGTTGCAGCCACCCTGGCGATCGCTGTTACGGCGCTGGCCGGTGCGTCCGTGACGGCCGACGCGGCAGGCGCGTCCAGCGATGCCCAGGCCCAGGCCACCAACGTTGACGGGCGAACCATCCAGGAGAGCGCCCCACTGGAGCACTCGCTGTTCGACTTTGTGCAGCCCGCCTCGTCCCCCGAGGAGAGCGAGCTGGGGGTGGCTTGCTTCAATGGGCGCACCGACGGCAACCGCAACGTCTACCTGACCTGCGACAGCCACACGTACCCCGTGTATGTGGACTGCACCGACGGCCGCCATGAGTTCCGGCGCTCCTACACCGGCCGGTGGGACTTCCGTCTGACGTGCCCCGAGGGAACACGAGCGGTGTCGGGTGGCAGTTGGTTCGGGCACGCGTAGTGCATAGCTGATCATCTCGGCAGGGCTTGCTGGGCGGGAAGCGTCCGTCCCAGGCGGGCGATCGGGGACAGCGCCATCAGCACAGGCGACAGCAGCATGCCCGCGGCTGTCAACAGGAGGCAGTTGCGCGTCCCCGACGCCTGCGCGAGAAGGCCGCCGAGCAGCGAGCCGAGCGGGGTCAGCCCCATGCCGACAAAGTTGATCGTCGCGGCCGCGCGGCCTTGCATTCCGTCCGGAGTGACGGTCTGCCGGACGGCCATGACCGTGACGTTCACCAGCTGGCTGAAGGTCCCGAAGACGAAGTTGACCGCGACGAGCGCGGGAACCGTCACCACGGACGAACCGTGCAGTGCGGGCACGGCCAGGAACACTCCGTCGCCGAGGGCTGCCGCACACACGAGAACCACGCCGTATCCGAAGCGGCCCGGCAGGCGGGCGGCCAGCAGCGAGCCCAGGAGCGCACCGGGCCCCGTCGCCGCGAGTGCCAGCCCGACGGCGCTGCCCGACAGGTGCAGGTCGCGTGGCAGGAACAGCAGATAGACCGTCATCACCGCCGCGAAGAAGAACTGGAAGGCCGCTGATGCGAGGCACACGGTCCGCAGCGAGGTGTCACCGGCGACAAAGCGAACGCCCTCGCGGATGCGCTGCCAGACCCTAGGAGGATCTTCAGAGAGTTCCGGGACGGATTCGATCCGACGGATCCGTCGGATCGACAGGAACGACAGTGTGAAAAACACCGCGCTGGAGGCGACGGCGATCGGCGCCGACAGCACGGACACCAACGCACCGCCGAGGGCGGGGCCGCCGATCTGCGCGGCGGACCGACTGCCCTCGAGCGCGCTGTTGCCCCGTACCAACTGATCGCGTTTCACCAGCCGTACCAGCGACGCCTGGTATGCCAGGTCGAAGAACACGGACAGAGCCCCGACGGCGAAGGCAACCGCGAGCAGCGTGGGCAGGCGGAGCCAACCGAGGAGACCGGCCACGGCGGCGGCGCCCAGTGCCAGGGCCCGACCGGCGTCCGTCAGCACCATCACCGTGCGGGTGCGCCATCCGTCCACCCACGCGCCGACGAAGAGCGACAGCAGCAGGATCGGCGCCTGCCCCACCGCGCGCAGGGCGCCCAACTGGCCGGCATCGGCGTGAAGCGTCAGAACGGCGAAGAGCGGCAGAACCACCAGACTTGCCTGTTCGCCCAGTTGGGAGGCTGCCTGGCCCACCCAGAGCCGGCGGAAGTCATGGTCCCGCCACAGGCTCGGTGGAACAGGCCGACCGGAATCGGACACGGCGGCGGAAGAGAACGGCACAAGGACCCCTCGGATGACCGAAGACAGGAAGGCTCGCTGTGCCGCGCATCAAGGGCAGCACGCGATGACTGGCCGCTGCTCACGGCCTCGGCGTCAACGCGTGCTCGGACGACCGACCATGTCTGCACTCCTCGGGGGTCACTCGCTGAGGGAACACTGACTCCCGCTCCGCGGGGCAGGAAAGGCAATCGACGACTCCCGGCCAAGGGAGGTCTCAGGACCTTCGGGAACGGGATCCGCCGGGAGTACCTGCCCCAGAAGCCGGCTTTCGGTCCGGGTATGACTCACATCCGGGATCTCAGCACGTCGACCTCACAGCCCGGCGCGAAGGCGTCGAAGCCGTGCTCGATCAGCCAGCGAACGATCAGCAGACTTCGCAACGACCACCACGCGTGGATCACATCGAGGTCGAGGTCGGTGTCGGTGCCATAGCCGGCGATCACGTCGTCGAGGTGCTCCTCGTGCCCGAGCGTGAAGGTGGCGAGGTCGTACAGCGCGTCGCCCCGGCCCGCCTCGGACCAGTCGATGATGCCCGTGACCTCGTCGCCGTCGACGAAGACATGCGCGATCTGCAGGTCGCCGTGCGTGAACGCCGGAGTCCACGGCCGGAGCGCGGCCTCGGCCACCTGGCGGTTGCGGGTGACCAGGTCGGCGGGCAGGACGCCGTCCGTCACGAGCAACTCGCACTCGGCGTCGAGTTCCGCCGCCAGCGCGACGCTGCTCCGGCCGGCCCGGCCCAGCCGGGCCGGCAGCGGCGCGTCGTGCAGCTGCCGGATGGCGGCGCCCGCCGCGGCCCACGCCGCCGGCGACCCGGTCGACGGCCCGCCGAGCCGCCCGAGCGTCGTCCCCGGGAGTGCGGCCATCGCGAGCACATGCGGCTTGCGCCACAGGACCTCCGGGGTCGGGACCGGCGCCAGGGCCATCGCCTCTGCCTCGACGTCGATACGCGCCTGATCGGCGTCCACCTTCAGGAACACGTCGCCGACGCGCAGAGTCGCACGCTCGGAATGGGCGACGACGACTTCGACCTCATCCATGGGCGACCAGTATCCCCGGGATGAATGCCCACGTCGCCGGGTTTATCGCGTGCGATGAAGCGGCTGGCCGCGCGCCGCCACCCGACGCCCTCGTGCACGACACCGACCTCTGACCAGGCCAAGCCCACCATTTCTGCCACGAGTCCTGAAGGCGGGCTGCGAGTCGGCGCATATCGTCGACATATCGAAAAGCGCATACGGGCCGGCAACAGCCTGCTGCCTTGACTGGTGGAATGACTCGGACCCCACCATCGGCACACGCGACGAGCCGCCGCCGGATCTACCGGCCGCTGGTCGTCGGCCCGGTAGTCGTCATAGCGGTGATCGCCGCGGCCTTCGGCTACCAGGTGCGGAAGTCGTCGTCCTCCTCGTCCCTCTCGCCCCGGTCGGCCGCATTACCTTCGGGCGCTCAAAGCAGTGAGCACAGTGGCGCGTTGGGAGAGGCCGACGGTGTCGTCCCCGACGGCGTGACGCTCTTCGACGACGCGGTTCCGGCGGTGGCCAAGCTCGATCCGGGCCTGCTCAAGGCCCTGCGCCGGGCGGCGACGGCTGCCGCGGACGACGGAGTCCGGTTCTACGTCAACAGCGGCTGGCGTTCCCGGGAGTACCAGAATCAGCTTCTTCGCCGGGCGGTCGCCGAGTACGGGTCCGAAAACGAGGCCGCCCGATGGGTGGCCACCGCGGTGACGTCCCCTCACGTGTCGGGGAACGCGGTCGACCTCGGGCACCCCGACGCGACGGCGTGGCTGTCCGAGCACGGTGCCGAGTACGGGCTGTGCCAGATCTACCGGAACGAACCGTGGCACTACGAGCTGCGCCCCAGTGCGATCGATCGTGGCTGCCCGCCCATGTATGCCGACCCCACCGAGGACCCGAGGATGCAGCGATGACCGGCAGTGAGCGAGGACAGACGATGGCGCAGGTGGACACGGCGGAGACCGGACAGGGCTGCGCCGGTCGCGGGGACACCGGCTCCGGTACCTGGCGCACGCCGATCGGGCGGGCGATCCGCATCGTCTCCCGGCAAGGGCCCTGGAAGCGCGGCCCGGTCCTCGCGGCACTGGGGCTGCTGCTCGGCCTGCTCATGCTGCTGCACGCAAGGATCCCGAACCGGATCGGGAACCTCGGCAGCCTGGTGGAGACCTTCCTGCCGTGGTTCGGCCTGTTCATCCCGGTGCTGCTGGCCGGGGCCGTGTGGCGCCGCTCCATCTCCGCGGGGGTCGCACTGCTGCTGCCGGTGACGGTGTGGCTGCACCTCTTCGGCGGGATGCTCAGCGACAAGTCCCACCCGGGCAGCGACCTCACCGTGGCCAGCCACAACGTCGGCGCCGACAACCCGGACCCGGCCGGCACCGCCCGTGACGTGGCCGCCTCAGGCGCGGACGTGCTGGCCCTGGAGGAGATCACCCCGCAGGCCCGGGGCGCGTACGAGAAGGGACTGTCGAAGGCGTACCGGTACCACACGGTGCTGGGTACGGTCGGGCTGTGGAGCAAGCTGCCGCTGTCGGACACCCGGCCCGTCGACATCGAGACGGACTACGGGCCGCTGGCGGCCACCAAGCCGGCCGACGTGAAGCTGGTCGACAACCGGGCGCTGCGCGCCACGGTGGCCACGAACCGGGGCCCGCTGGCGGTGTATGCGGCCCACCTGGGTTCGGCACGGGTGAATCCCAGAGGGGGCTTCACGACCGGCTCGCGGGACAGGAACGCGCAGGCGCTCGGCAAGGCCATCGCCGCCGAGCGGAACCAACGCGTGGTGCTGCTCGGCGATCTGAACGGCACCATGGACGACCGCGCGTTCACCGGCATCACCTCGCAGATGCGCTCGGCCCAGGCTGCGGCCGGGGACGGCTTCGGATTCAGCTGGCCGGCGACGTTCCCGGTGGCGCGGATCGACCAGATCCTGGTGCGCGGCGTGGAACCGGAGAGCTCGTGGGTGCTGCCGGCCACCGGCAGCGACCATCTGCCGGTGGCGGCCGGAATCAGCTGGTGAACACGGCGCAGAAGGCCGGTCTTCCTACACTGCGTTGCGCGGCCGCCGTACCGCCCCCGGCGACCGCACGACGAAAAGCCGCACCGACAGTCCGAGATCACCCCGCCTGAGAGGACATCCGTCCATGGCACCGGACCGGCAACACCGCCTGAGCGAAGAGACTCAGGCGGCAATCGAGGAATTCCTGCGCGGTCACGGCGCCGACCAGTTGCCGCATCCGGGCGGCACGCTGCTCGCACACCTGCTGCGCGTCCAGGGGCTGCTGGCCGTATGGGAAGCAGGCCCCGCCCTCCAGGCCGCGGGGCTCTGTCACGCGGCCTACGGAACCGATGGCTTCGCCCCGACGCTGCTCCCCCTCACGGAAAGGGCGACGCTCGTCGCCCTGATCGGTGAACCGGCGGAGGCGTTGGTGTATCTGTACGCCGGCTGCGACCGCGCCACGGTCTACCCACGTGTCGACGGCACCACGGCGGTCACCTTCCGGGACCGCTTCACCGGCCGCGAGCACCACCCCTCCCCTGCCGCACTACGGGCGTTTTTCGAACTCACCGCCGCCAACGAACTCGACGTACTGACGCACAACGCGGAACTGGCCAAGCAGCACGGCCCGGGACTGTACGGCTTCCTCAAACGTGCAGGCCCGCTGCTGTCCCCTGCCGCTCGGGACGCCGTCGAGCGGCAGTTGGCACCACTGCCGTAGGGTCCGCCGCCGCGGTCATGTGCCAAGCCGCTCAGACAAACGCGCCATCCGTTCGTCCCAGGGAAGCTCCCAGAGCGCCTGGTGATGCCGCCGCCTGGCCAGAACAGCGGGATGCTGTGCGCTGTCCGACGGGAGGGCCTGGCGGAGGTCCACCACATGCGGGAATCCGGCGAGGTCCGGGGACTCAGGTGTGAGTTGCTTCCGTGACGGTCTGACCTGTGGCATCAGGTCCTTCGCCAATGACTGCACCGCCTCATAGTCATCACGGTCCTCACCGACGATCTGCTGCGCCAGCGCGAAGGCGATCGGGGCCCGTTGGGCGGGGTCGTCGTCCAGTTCCTCGATGAGAACGACCGCGTCGTGCGTGCGTCCTTGGGCCCGTACGGCAGCCATCTCCTGCGCGAGCGCCGGGGTCATGCCTTCGGCCCAGATGATGATGGTTTCCGCGAGGGTGACCAGATGAGTGACCGTCTCGAACCAGCTGTCGTTGGAGAGGTAGAGCTGGGCCTGGGCCAGGGGTTCTCCGTGGAATCGCCAGGAGTCGAGTTCCAGCCCCGCCGATTGCGAGGTGGCCACCTGCACGATGGGGACCTCGCGTCCCAGCTCTCGTACCACGTGGTCGCCGCGGCGCTGATAGGTGAACGTCTGAACCTGGTGGAAGCCACGTCCACCCGTGTCATCCGACCCCGGCTGACGGACCGTCCACTCCAACAGACCGAAGTTGCGCAGAAGCAGCGCGAAGGGCTGTCCACAACAGCACCAGCGCTTCACTTCGCCCACCGACCTCCTGTGCCGGTGCTGCGCGGCGCGGACGAGTTCCTTCGCCTGATGGCGCTCGCGTCTCCTGTCCCAGCGGTTCGCGGCAGGCCTCGTCAGCGACTCCGCGGTGAGGTTCGCCGCGCGGCTCGGGAGTTCGACGGCGCGAAGGATGCGGCGCGCGTACGCCCCCCGGGCGAAGTACTCGGTGTCGAGCTCCTCGGCCACGGTGGCGTCGACAGCCAAGCCGTTCCACTGCGCTGTCGCACCGGCGAACCTGTCGTCGGCCGCCGCGTCCTCCCCCAACAGCAGGTGGACCAGGCCGATGTGGAAGTGCGCCTGCGCGAGCCGCCAGCGCAGAATCACGTCCCCGCTGCCCGACCAGCGGTGGAGGAGTGTGCGCCACGGCTCGGCCTGCTGCCTGATACCCCGGTCTCCGTCGGCCACCGGGGCCGTGGCGGTGAGGAAGGCTCCATGGGCGACCGCTCGGCACGCCGCTCGCTGGATCGCCAGGTGAGCCTGTGGGGCGACCTGGTCCGCCGCCCGGTTCAGGACCGCGACGGCACGGGCCGGGCCGTCGTCGTGCGATGCCAGTGTCACGGCCACGTCGGCCAGAGCCACGAGCGCGGGCACCGCCACATCGGCATCGTCATGACCGGCGTACAACTCGGCGATCCACTCAAGGACGGCAAGGCCGTCACCGGTTCGCTCCAGTTCGGCAAACCGCCGCACCAGCAGGAACAGGAACTCTGCGCCCTCCTGCGGGGAACCACCGGCCCGGGGAAACACGAAGTCCACGAGATACCGGCGGACGGTGCGCTGTGCCGCCCTCTCGTCGGGGACGCGTGCCAGTGCCTCGTCCCAGCGCGCGATCACGGCCTCGATGCCTTCACGGACCTGTTCCCATGAGGCATCGCTCGGATCTTCCATGGCCACTGGACAACCTCCGGCCGCTGATCCCTCTGACGACAACCGAGCTCGGACAGCATCAGTAAGTGTGCATGAACTCCGCTGTCCGACAGGAGGGTTGAGGCCTGGCGTGTGCAGGGCGGAGATATCGAACTCGGCCGGTGATCCTGCCGTCCTCGTGGACCGTGAACCATGCCGGTTGCTCCGTCCGCCGAGAGGGCGGGCGGAGCAACCGCGTGCATTGGCGGAGAAGCCTCAGCGCGTGGCTCGTGCCGCCTTCTCTATGACATCTGCGACGAGGCCGGGATGTGAGACGGCCACCGAGTGGGAAGCGGCGACTTCGGTGGTGTGGGCGTGGGCACGCCGGGCCATGAAGCGTTGTACGGCGGCGGGGATGTTGAGGTCCTGGGTGGTGACGATGTCCCAGGTGGGCTTGGACTGCCAGGCGGAGGCGGTGGCCTTCTCCTCCAACGCGGCCTGCGCGATGGGTCGTTGGGCGGCGGCCAGCAGGGCGGCCTGGTTCGCCGGGACATCGGCGGCGAACTGGTGACGGAACTTGTCCTGCTTGATGTAGAGGTCGGTTCCGGTGGTGCCGTCGGCATTGGTGTAGGGAACGGGGTCGAGGGCGCCCGGGAGAGTGGAGCCCGGGTACTTGTTCGTCAGACCGAGGGCGTTCTCACCGGGGCCCGGGAGGAAGGCCGCGACGTAGACCAGGGCCTTGACCTGGGGGTCGCCGGTGGCGGCCTGGCTGATGACGGAGCCGCCGTAGGAGTGCCCGACAAGGACCTCGGGGCCCTTGATGTGGTCGAGGACCGTGCGCAGGGCGGCGGCGTCGCTGTGCGGACCGCGCAGCGGGTTGGCTGCCGCGACCACCGAGTAGCCGTCGGCGTGCAGCCTCTCGATCACACCGCCCCAGCTGGAGCCGTCGGCGAAGGCGCCGTGTTCCAGGACGATGGTCGGCCTGGCCCGCCGGTCCGCCGCCTCCGGCCGTGACGCGCCGTTCGCGGTGACGGCGAACGTACCGACCGCGACACCCGCCATGGCCGTCACCGCGGCAGCCATGACGAACCGCCGTCCGCGCACACGCTTCGTACCCTTCTCGCTCTTCACCGAAGTTCCCCCTTCCCGGAGGCCGTGGCCACGTTGATCGTGACGGGGATGTTGTCGCGGGTGGCCTTGGAGTACGGGCAGATCTGGTGGGCGGCCTCGGCGAGTTCCCGGGCGGTGTCCTCGTCGACGCCGCCGAGCGTGGGGTTGAGCGTGGCGGACAGGGTGAACTCACCGTCGTCGCCGTGCGTGAGCGTGATCTCGGAGGTGATGGCGGTGCTGGTGAGCGTGATCCTGCGGGTGGCGGCGGCACGGCGCAGCGCGCCGAGGAAGCAGGCCGCCCATCCGGCGGCGAGGAGTTGTTCCGGGTTGGTGGCGTTGCCTGCGCCGCCGAGTTCCTTGGGGATGGCGAGGTTGTGGTCCAGGAGGCCGTCCTGCGAGCGGACGGTGCCGCCGTTGCGGCCCTCACCGGTGACGTCGACGACGGCTGTGTAGCTGACTGCCATGACAGGTTCCCCATCTTGGGTCGGGATGTGTCGGGAAGTGGTGGGAAGGTTGCTTGAGACGTCTGATGCCGGGGCGTCGATCAGTGCCGGCGCGGTGGTACGCAGTGGAAGCTGTCCGTGTCGGCTGGGGCGCCCTGGCCGTTGTAGTGGGAGATCAGGGGGTAGCGGCACAGGTCGCGGGTGAGTGTCTGGCCGGAGGCGTTGGTGAGGGACGCGGTGAGTGTCCCGGGTGCCTTGCCCTGCTCGACCCACTTGGTCAGAGCGGCGAGGTCGTCCACCGTGCCCTTGAGCGCGCAATGGGCCGTACCCGGAGCGAGGAAGAGACGGTAGAAGTCGTCGACCCGGTGTGAGCCGCCCAGTTTCCGCACGACGCGTTCGCGGTAGTCCACAGTGCCCTGAGTGGGGATCAGCTGGTCGGCCTGACCGTGGTAGGTGAGGAGCTTGCCTCCGGCGTCACGGAAGGCGGACAGGTCCGGGTCATCCGTGCCGATGAGCTTGTCGTACTCGTCCTGGGACTGCCTGAACACCTGCGTGAACTGGTCGTACGTCAGCTTCGAGGTGTCGAAGGAGGGCTGCTTCTTCACCCAGGACGCGACCCAGGCGGCTGGTACGGAGAACGGGGCGTCGCCCGCGAGATACGTGAAGTCGGCGCCGACCGGCAGGCCGTACCACAGCCTCTGGCCCGACGCGGTCCGCGGGCCGTCCCAGATCTTGCGCACCACGGCCGCATCGGCCGCCGTGACGGTCTCCTCCTTGCCGGCGCAGACGACCTTGGTGCCGATCAGGTGGCGGGGATCGTAGTCGCACCGCTCGGGGTCGGAGACCAGTCCGTCCTTGATGCCGTCGAGATTGTCGCAGGCGTTGAGGGCAGCCTGGTTGAAGGCGTTGAACTCGCAGCTGCTCGGGCGGGTCTTCGTCTCGTTCATCACCACCTGCGGCCACAGTGTGGCGACCTCGAACTCGTCCCAGTTGACGGCGGGGGCGTCGGCGAGGATGCCGTCGAAGTCGTCGGGGTGTCGCTGGGCCTCCATGTAGCCCTGGCGTCCGCCGGTGGAGCAGCCGTTCCAGTAGGAGTAGGCCGCGGCCTTGCCGTAGACCTCGTCGACGACCTGCTTGCCGACGAGCGCCATCTCGTGCTGGGAGCGGTCTGCGAAGTTCTTCAGCAGCGCGGTGTCGACCCGCCCCTCGCTGTTCAGCGCCCAGCCGGTGTCCAGGACGTCGCCCACGCCCGCATCGGTGGTGGCGGCGGCGTAGCCGTTCTTGACCGCCGTACCCAGGCCGACGCCGTTGTCCCCGGCCGCGTAGGCACTGCCGCCGAGCGCCTGGAAACGGCCGTTCCACGCCTGCTCGGGCAGCCATGTCCGCACGTTGGCGTGGTCGCCGTCGCCGGGATGGGTGAGGGTGACGGTCACCTCGCAGTAGGCCGGTACGCCGGAGACCGAACCGCCCAGAATGCCGGTCCCGTTCACGGTGCCGCCCGCCTGGCGGGTCGTCGTCACGGACTCCACCGCGGTACCGGCCGGGGCCTGCACGGAGACGGTCGAGCAGTTGAAGGGGGCGGCGGAGGTGTCTCGGCCGGCCGCGGAGGCGCCGGCCGGCAGGCACATGGTCGCCGCCAGCGGCACTCCTGCCGCGAACAAGGCCAGAAGTCGTCTCATTGGTTTTCGCTCCGAGTTCAATTCCTACAGCCCCAGGTCCAGGGCCAGGCACGAGTAGTACTTCCAGGAGCCCGCGGGGTCGTACGAGGCCGTCGCCCCGCCGCTGCGGTCGGCTTCCACCTCTTCGGTCATCTCCTCGAAACGGATGCGCTCGGGAAGGCTGCCGTACCGGGCGCGCCGTACTGCCGAGGCGGGGTCCGTCGTGGATTCCTTGCTCATGGCCGCACTCCACTTCTTCATCAGTACCTCTTCGTCGGCCACCACCGGCCGCGTAACCACTCTGACAGGTGACGTCCACCCCCACAAGTCTCGTCACTCTTCAAATCGGTTACTCATATCTCCTCGTAACCCCTTTGACAGGTGATGCTCGCTGTGCCAGAGTCACCCTGCCGTGGAACTCGTCGCGGTCGCACGGAACTTGCCCCGCTGAACGGAAGGCTTCAGATGATCAACAGGCGTACCTTCAACACGGCCATGGGCCTGGGCACGGGAGCAGCCGCCGTCTCACTGGCCGGCCTGCAGGGAGTTTCGAGCGCCACCCCGGCCTCCTCGACCGCACCGGGCACTCACACCGCCTTCCCCCCGCTGAAACAGGTCAAGGCCGGTCTGCTGAACGTCGGTTACGCCGAACTGGGCCCCGCCCACGGCCCGGCGGTCATCTGCCTGCACGGCTGGCCGTACGACATCCACAGCTACGTCGACGTCGCTCCCCTGCTGGCGGCCGAGGGCTACCGCGTGATCGTCCCCTACCTCCGCGGTCACGGCACGACGCGCTTCCTGTCCTCCCGCACCTTCCGCAACGGGCAGCAGTCGGCGATCGCGCTGGACATCATCGCGCTGATGGACGCTCTGAAGATCCACAAAGCGGTGATCGCCGGCTTCGACTGGGGCTCACGGACCGGCGACATCCTCGCGGCGCTGTGGCCCGAGCGCGTCAAGGCCCTGGTATCGGTGAGCGGTTACCTCATCACCGACCGCAAGGCCCAGCTCGAACCGCTCCCGGCGGCCGCGGAGCACACCTGGTGGTACCAGTTCTACTTCGCCACCGAACGCGGCAAGAAGGCCATGGAGGACCACGACCACCGCCTCCAGTTGACCCGGCTCGTCTGGGATCTCGTCTCCCCGACCTGGGACTTCGACGACGCCACCTTCGCGCGCACCGCCGCCGCCTTCGACAACCCCGACTACGCCGCCGTCGTCATCCACAACTACCGCTGGCGGCTCGGCGTCGCCGACGGTGAAAGCCGCTACGACCGCTACGAGGAGAACCTGGCCACGGCACCGCCCATCGCGGTGCCGGCCATCACCCTCGACCCCGAGAAGGACCCCTTCACCCTGCCCGGCGACGGGTCCGTGTACCGCGACAAGTTCACCGGCAAGTACGACCACCGGACGCTGACCGGCATCGGCCACAACCTGCCGCAGGAGGCGCCGGCGGCCTTCGCCAAGGCCGTCGTCGACGCTGACCGCCTCTGACGGAGGAGGTCAGCGCACCGCACGCCCTGAACCTGAAAGGGAATACGACACCGCGCGCTCCTGCTTGTGGCGGCGGATCCGCCCCTTCGCGACAAGTGATTCGAGGGCGTTGCGCACGACCTGCGGAGTGGGCGCGCGGTCCGGGTGCCGCTGCACCAGCTCGTCGCGTAGGACTCTCGCCGACCTCGGCTGGTCGTGGGTGCCGAGAAGTTCGACCAGGAGCTCTCTGAGCTGCTCGGGCCGGGATGGGGGCTGGTGCCGAGGCGGGGGCTCGGGAGAAGGATTCGTCTCCTCGTACCGTTCGGCGAGCTTAAGGATGTCCATGAGGAGGGCTTCCTCCTGCTTCAACATCTTGGCCTTCTCGGCCAGTTCGTTCTGTCGGCGGCGGTTCTCCGCGAGATCCGACACGGCTTGTTCGACGTATCGCGCTCGGAGTGAGGCGGTTGATCGACTACTCACGACCCCACTCCCCCACGTCAGCTCTTCGCGCTGTGCTGACGTGCCCGGTAAGCGGCGGCCTTGACCCTGTTCCCGCAGGTCCGCATGGCGCACCACTCCCGTCGATGGCCTCGTGAACGGTCGAGGTAGACCTGGGTGCACTCGGGACGGGAACACTCGCGCAACAGCGCCGCCTCGTCACCACCGATGATTTCGACGGCCTCGCGGGCGAGGGCGGCGAGCCCCTGGACAGCCGTGCCGGTACGGGTCGCACCGTCGGCGCCGAGCCGCACAGTGACCGGGAGACCCGAAGCCTGCAGGTTCACTTCGGCGACCGCCTCGGCGGGCAACGGCCGCCGGTCGATCCGGGCCGCGACCAGGGAGTAGATCGCCTCGCGCAGCTCCACGGCGATGGAGAGGTCGGCCTCGCCGGCCCCGGGCGCCAGATCGAGCATCCCGGACTCCAGGAACCAGGCGTCCAGCAGCTCGGGGGAGGCGAGCTTCTCCCTCGGCTCGCCGTTGCGTCGCGCACGCAAGGTGCCGACGAAGTCCAAAGGGAGCGTCCCGCAGGGAAAAGCATGTTTCACGTAACCATACTGGCGGGTGACTCATGGATGTGCAACAGGCGCGGTGATCGAGGGAGACCCAGTTCCTGCCGCCAAGAGCTGACCGGCACCAGTCGTACAGCTGCGGCACACCTGATTTTCACCTGAATGCGACCCGATCCCAGGCATCCCGAGCGGTGTCGTCGCCCTCTTGAACGTCGTACGGCTGACGCGCGTTTGGGAAGGTTCGTCCATGGGGGCCACCACCTCAGAACTCATCAGGTCGGTCCAGCGCACGGGTGGCCCGCCGCCTGCGCGCAGGAAGGGGCTCAACGCCAGACTGGCCTGGTGGGCGATCATGCTGGCGGCGACGGTGCTGTTCACCTGGGACATCCAGCACAGCACCTACCACTCGTTCTACTCCGAGACCGCGCGCAGCATGACGGAGAGCTGGAAGGGCTTCCTCTTCGGCTCGTTCGACCCGGCCGACACGATCACCATCGACAAGCTCCCGGGTTTCCTCTGGCCGCAGGCCCTGTCCGCGCGGATCTTCGGCTTCCATCCGTGGGCACTGACACTGCCGCAGGTCATCGAGGGCGTCCTGAGCGTCGCCGTGCTGCACCGCGCCGTGCGCCGGTGGGCGGGGGAGAGCGCGGGACTCCTCGCCGCCGGCGTGTTCACACTGACTCCCGTGGTCGCGGGCATGTTCCGTACCGAGGTCGAGGACCCCGCGTTCACCCTGTGCGTCCTGCTGGCCGCGAACGCCACGCTGCGCGCTGCCCGTGAGGCCCGGCTGCGTCCGCTGCTCATGGCCGGGCTGTGGGTCGGCCTCGGCTTCCAGGCCAAGATGCTGGAGGCCTGGGCGGTGCTGCCCGCACTCGGCCTGCTCTACCTGGTGTCAGCCCCGGCGACGCTGCGCCGCCGGCTGATCCACCTGGCGTCGGCCGGAGCGGTATGCATCGCGGCGTCGGCGTCCTGGATGGTCCTGGTGACCCTGACCCCGGCCCAGGACCGCCCGTTCATCGACGGCACGACCGACAACTCGGCGTTCAGCCAGGTCATCGGATACAACTTCCTCAACCGTTTCTCCGGCCTCGGCATCAGCGCCAAGGCCACCGGCAGCGTCGCCGCGACGACCATGGCCGGCACCGCACCGGCACACTCCGGCGCAGCAGGCCAGCCCGCCGCCCTGTGGGCCAAGATGCTCGGCCCGTCGCTCGCCTCCCAGGTCGGCTGGCTCTACCCGGTGGCGGCGCTCTCTGCGGTGTGCGGCCTGGTCTGGCTGCGCGGCCGGCACCGTACGGATCCGCTGCGGGCGGGCTTCCTGCTGTGGGGCGTATGGCTGGCCACGTACTTCCTGGTCTTCAGCGCCGGTGCGGTCGGCGCCCACACGTACTACATGGGAGTGGTGGCGGTCCCGCTCGCCGCGCTGTTCGGCGGCGGCATCGTGCAGTTCTGGCGGGCCTGGCGGCGCGGCGACCGGACCCGCTCCTGGGCACTGCCGACGGCGGCGGTCAGCACCGTGGCATGGTCCGCGTTCATCGCGACACGGTACTCGTTCCTGCCCTGGCTGGCACCCGCCGCGATCGTTGCGGGAACCGTAGGTCTGCTGCTGCTCGCACTGTCTCGCACCACCGGCCGGCGGGCGCCCTCCCGGATCGCGATACTGGGCGTGGTGGCGGTCATCGTGGGCATGCTGCTGCCGTCCGCCGCCTGGGCGTCAACAGTCCTGGACCCGAAGTACGGCCACTCGGGCATGGGCGCGGCCGGACCGGTCTCCACTTGGCATCACCACCGGCACGACCGGGCCAGGACGCGCGCCTCGACGCACGACCCGGCCGCGGGCGACAGCTCCCCCCGTGCGACGAAGCCGCACAAGAACACAGTCAGGTACGCCCACCAGACGGCACTCACCCTCGAACAGCAGCGCTTCCTGGCCTCCATGAAAGACCACCAGGGCCATGCCACCTTCGTCTTCGCCACGACCAGCTGGCGCTCGGCCTCCCCCTACATCCTCTTCGCAGGCGCCAAGGTGCTCCCCATGGGCGGCTTCACCGGCGCCGCCCCCACACCCACCAACGCCGAGTTCCGCAACCTGATCGCCACCGGCAGGCTGCGCTACGTCGTCCTCGGCGGCGCGCCGACCGCCCCGGGCCGCGCGGCCGCGCACTGGGTACGCGGCCACTGCACCCGGATGCCCCACCAGACGTTCCCTGTCTACGACTGCGCGCCGACATCCGCCACGTCGGACGGGCATGAGCACCGGACCGCCGCCCACCGGAGGCGTCACCACTGAAACCCCGGATCGGTCCCCCCGGTAGGCGTACCGGGGGACGTCCGGGAAACACGTGGGCATGGCTGGAACCGTCAAGGGGAAACGAGGGATACCCTCCACCTCGTACAGGGACGTTGCGAAGTCCGGCGTCCGTAAGGGTTTCACAGGAAAATCTCAGATAAGTCGAGCACTTGCCCTCACCTTCGTGCGACAGAGTGATCACTGATGGAGCGCATCTCACGCATCATGGTCACCTTGCGTCCCGCGTTGCTCGGCGTCGTGGCGATGTTCACGCTGGCCTCGTCCGTGGCAACCGCTGAGGTCGGGCACAGGCCCTCGGGTCCTTCGTCGGAAGTCCCGTCGTCCGCCGGAAAAGCGGGCCCCGCGGGGCAGGCGCGACCCCCGACACAGGCCCTGGGGGCCACTGTCGACGTCGCCGCCAATCGTCAGACGGCGCGGATCGGCGCACTGTTCGACGCGGACCGGGGCGACGACCTGGCCGGCGGACATCTCTGCACGGCCTCGGTCGTGCACAGCCCCCAGCGCGACCTCGTCGTCACCGCCGCTCACTGCGTGAGCGACACCAGTACCGACCTGGTGTTCGTGCCGGGCTACCGGGACGGGCACGCGCCGTACGGGGTATGGAAACTGGGGCACCGCTATCTGCCCGACTCATGGACCAAAGATCAGGACGAGGACAGCGACCTGGCCTTCGCGGCAGTCGACGAGCAGGACGGCAGGGCGATCGAGGACGTCGTCGGGGCCAACCGGTTCACGCCCGGCACGGCCACCGGCGCCACCGCCGTGACCGTCGTCGGCTACCCCGACTCCCGCGAGACGCCCATCAGCTGCACCAACAAGCCGACCTCATACAGCAGCACCCAGCAGCGCATCGACTGCCCCGCCTTCACCCAGGGCACCAGCGGCAGCCCCTGGATCAACGACGACGGCCAGGTCGTCGGCGTCCTCGGCGGCTATGACCAGGGCGGCGACACCGACGACGTGTCCTACAGCGTGACACTGGGCAACCCGGCGGCCGACCTGTACAAGGCCGCCATCAGCGATCCGTGATCCGCACGACCCACCCGTCGTCTTCCCGTCCGCGTCGGGGACCCTGGCGATCGCGCGCGTATCGCACCGCGCGGTGGCCTGCGGCCGCCGTATCGAGCGTGATGACGCC
Organism: Streptomyces guryensis; assembly: GCF_021261325.1. Lineage (GTDB taxonomy): Bacteria > Actinomycetota > Actinomycetes > Streptomycetales > Streptomycetaceae > Streptomyces > Streptomyces guryensis. The sequence continues at coordinate 247,206 of NZ_JAJSBI010000006.1, forward strand.
GGCCGCGGCACAGGGCACGCCTCAGGCGGCTCCTGCCAGTCCGTCAAAAGCGGAACAAGCTCAGCCCGCCGGGCCGGCGAGCCACTGGGCCGCAGGCTTGGACGCAGCGACGCCTCGATCACCTCACGTACGCGGCCCCGCTCCGGCCATCATTCTGCCGACGCGAGTTCGTTCGACCGCCATCACCGAGTTCACCAACGGTGCCGTTCATGGGACGCGATCGCTTGCCGGATGTACTCGTCGGCACGGCGGGACAAGGACGCCTGAGAGCCTGCCGGGTGGCCGGCTGATTACACCGAGCATGGGCCGTTGACGGCCTCGGAGTTGTCGCACTTGCACACACCACGTGATCGGGACCGGCGCCGTGCCTGGAGGGCAGATCACAATCGTCACGCGTCTGGCATGACCCAGGTGCTTCGACACGCTTTCAGAGGAAGACGCGCGCCGCCTCCAGCCACTTCTGGGCGTCCTCGCCGGTCGCCGTCATGTCGGTCTCGGACCAGGGGCGACGCCGGGTGACACACAGGCAGAAGTCGACAGCCCTGCCCTGTACCCGTTGCGCGGCGGCCTCGGGGCCCCACACCCAGGTCCGTCCGTCCGGTGCTGTCAGCTCGACGCGGAAGAGGTCGGCCGGCTCAGGCAGTCCGACGGCGGCGAAGGACAGCGCCCGTCCCAACACCCCCAGCGACGCCACGTGCTGCAGTCGATCCGTCGGGCGGTGCGCCACGCCCACGGCATCGAAGACGTCCTGCCCGTGTGCCCAGGTTTCCATCAGACGAAGGGGCGCCATCAGGGCCGGGGTCACCTTCGACATGTACCAGGGAAATGCGTGGTCCCATGGCGTCTCGCGCAGTGCCGTCGCCAGCTCCACTCGGCCGGCCCGCCACTCGTCCAGGAGTACCGACCGCGGTTTGGCCGCTCCTGCGGCGGCGGCCCTGTCGGCGTACCCGCTGCCTTCGGCTTCCGCCCGCCCGAGCTCGGTGCCGAACGCGGCCGGAGTGCGTAAGGCACTGAGCGCGTTCGCGTCCGCCCACGCGAGATGGGCTATTTGGTGGGCGACCGTCCAGCCCGGTGCCGGTGTCGGTATGGACCAGTCGTCCACTGCCCTGACCAGGGCGTCGAGCTCGTCGCCCTCAGCAGCCAAGGCGGACAGGACACCGGCGTCGTCTACGTCGGGGACGGCGAGGTTGTAGTTCAACATGTGCGCCATGGTGCCACTCCTTCCTGACCAACGGCGGAGACGAAGTGTGCAGGCAGACTCCGATGTCGCCGGAGTCTGCCCACTCGGTGGTGGAGCCTGTGGCACCACGGAACCACCGTGCTTCCTCGGCGGCGGCGCAGAGCGTCGCGGGCCGGCTGGTCATGCGAGAGGCGTGACGGTTGCGATCTGCTCTCCAGGCACGGCAACGCCCCGGAACGTCCTGGTCGCGGGCGGCGCCCTCCCGCCCCGCGACGAACGGCTCATCGGCCCGGAGAGATGGATCGAGGAGAACGGGACAGGTAGAGCCAACTCCACATCGGAGGCAGTGAGGTTGGTGGCGGCGTCCTCGCCCGCCTGATTGCCGGAGCCGGCCTCCGACCGGTACGAGGTCTGGTAGGCGTCCCGGTGGAAGGCGGAGGCGCCGGTCGCCCGGCAGGTACAGGCCCATCAGGAGGTCCTGCCCTGCGCTCACCGACATCGGGATGACATCGCTGGTCAATTCCGACCCGGCGGCGGCGGTCGGGTTGCCGCGTCCGCCGAAGGTCACGGTGTGGTGGGTCCCGGGCACCGCGGCGGCGCCGCTGGACCGGACGGCCACCTCGTCCCCGCCGACGGACAGCGCTGTGGTGCCGGGCAGGTTGGACACACGGATCCGCACCCCGGAACCGGCGACGCCGGTGTGGACGACCATCCGCAGCGTCTGCCCACTGCTGGTTGGCGCCGGCGTTGCACTCCCAGATCTGCGTCGGCCTCCGGCGGCATGATTCGTGAACGTCCGCGGCAACGTTTCGCCGTCGGTGGTCACCGACCAGTGCACATCGGCTGGATCCCGTGGAACGGAGATGGGATGAAAAGGACGAGGCAGACCGCGCGGCGGCGCGGGCAGAGACGCAGACTCGTGCTGGGCGCCACAGTGGCGCATGAAGCTGTCGGCCGGAGGGCTGTCAGGATGACTCCCGGACGACCAGCTCTGTGCGGAGGATGACGTGGCGCCAGGCCACGGACTCCTCCTCCATCTCCTCCAGCAGCAGCCTGATCATGGCCCGCCCCATCTGCTCCAGCGGTTGTCGCACCGTGGTCAGGCGCGGCTCGGTGCGCTGGGCCAGTGGAAAGTCGTCGAAACCGATGACTGCGACGTCCTCGGGTACCCGCCGTCCGGCCGCGCGCAGTGCGTGCAGCGCCCCGGCCGCCGTGGTGTCCGACGCAGCGAGCACCGCGTCGATCTCGGGGTGCCGTTCGAGGAGTTCCGCCATGGCGCGACGACCGCTCTCCTCCGAGAAATCACTCTCCGCAACCCAGGACCGTGACGTCTTCAGGCCGGCCAGCGCCAACGCGTCCTGATAGCCGCGCAGTCGGCACTGCGCGACGTACATGTCCAGCGGCCCCGCAATGGTGGCGATCGCCGTACGGCCCTGTTTCAGAAGGTGGGATACGGCATTTCGGGCGCCGCCCACGTTGTCGGCGTCGACGTAGCTCACATACTCGTCGCCCGAGCGGCGCCCCAGCAGCACGGTCGGCAACCGTGCCTCGGCAAGCATGTCCGGCAGCCTGTCGTCCGCGTGCACCGACATCAGCAGGACGCCGTCGACCCGGCCGCCGCGCGCGTACTCCAGGAAGCGCTGCCGTTCGGTCTCCGAGCGGACCAGGGTCAGCATCAGCTGCATCCCGGTGTCCGCCAGGGCATCGCCGAGTGAGCGGACGATCTCCGAGAAGAACGGCTCCGCGAACTGCCTCCAGTCCGGCTCCGTCAGTACGAGGGCCACTGCGTCCGCACTCCGCCCGGCCAGGGACCGGGCCGCGAGATTGGGCACGTACCCGAGTTCTTCGATGGCTCGCTGCACGGCCCGGCGCGTCGACTCCTTCACGCCGGCCGCGTTGTTGATGACCCGGGAAACCGTGCCCCGTCCCACCCCGGCGTGGGCGGCCACCTCTTCCAGAGTCGGCGCTCCAGGTCGTCGCCCGGCCATGACCACCTCCCCCACCCGCTGAGATCACCGATCTTACGGGGCAGAGGAACCGGGCACATGCCTTCCGCACATGATCGGCCGGGCTCGGCGCGAAGGAAATGTCTCGATAGTGACGGCCCGCTGCGGCAGAGCCCGCCGAAACCCGGGAAGAGACCGCGGACCCACCCAGCCGAGCAGAAGTGCCAGCCGGATGGATCCGCGGTGCCAGGTGCACGCGGTCGGACGCTGACAGGCCTTCAGGGCGGCCCGTCAGACTGCCCGTCCGGGTGCCCTCACGCGGTGGTGCAGGACGTGCCGTTCAGGCTGAATGCGGCTGGTTTGGCGAAGCCGCCGTCATAGGTGCCCTGGAACCCGAAGGAGACCTGGCCGCCCGGTGCGATGGACGCGTTGTAGGCCATACCGCCGGCCGTCACAGCTCCCGACGAGGGTGAGATCTCGGCACTCCACGCGCTCGTGACCTTCTGCCCGGGCGGCAACGTGAACGCGAGTTTCCAGGCATCGACGGGCGACGAGCCCGTGTTGGTCACGGTGACGTCCGCCGTGAACCCTCCCTGCCAGACGTTTGTGCCGTAGGCCACCTTGCAGGCTGACGAGCCACCCGTACCGCCACCCGTACCGCCGCCGGTGCCGCCGAGGTTCACACTGGACGAGAACGAGGTGACCGCCAGTCCCGCGCCGTTCTGCCAGGGCTCGAAGCCTGCCTGAATGCTCGTCAGGTACCAGTTGTCCTGCGCGAGTCCGCGGGAGACGGCCTGCCGGACGAAGTCCATCACGTCGAAGTTCCAGCTGTCGATCGCCGACGGCGCGACGAAGGACAGGACGTCGTTGGAGCCGTTGTTGCCGGACCACACCTGCCACGACCGCCCGGCGAGGGTGGTGCTGCCGGTCTGCGAGCCGACCGGCTGCACGCCTCCCACATGGTTGAACCAGATCATGATCTCGGTGCGGTTCACGCCGTCGGTGCGGGGCGTCGGGTCCAGCCAGATGTCGTACGCGGCGTCGTAGGCCGCACCGCTCACGTAGCTGTAGGAGATGCCCGAGGGCGCGCTCGCGATGGAGCTGAGCCGGGCCGGGAGGTTCGTGCCGGGTGAGCAGTTGGTGTAGTGGCAGCCGTTGTACACGGACGGGTACGACTTCGGCGCGCCGTTCGTCGGAACCGAGCCGTCGGCCTGGGCGATGCGGAAGCCGGAGTCCGTGACCGTGATGCACTGAGTGGCGCTGGTGCCCCAGCGGTTGTTCTGGACGACGTATCGGCCCTGGATCGTGGTCGCGCCGAACGGTTCGCAGATGGTCGTGTCGGCGTGCGACGCCGGAGCGGCGACAATCAGCGCCGCCAGCGCGACGAGTGACGCGAGCAGCGCGGCGAACAGTGTTTGCGGCCTGCCCTGCTTCTTCAACTGTTGCATGCGGATCCTCCGCTGGGATGTGTGGGGAGCAGCGAGAGCGTCCCGCCCTTTGGGAGCGCTCCCAAAGGGCGGGTTTCCGGAGAGCGTGATGATCATGCTCCTGACAAATGCCGGGCGGCCCCCTGCGCGGTCGAAGACCGCCCGGCCGGTGACCCCGTCTCCCTGCGACGGGGTCGCGTACGCGGACTTCAGCGGGGGCTTATTCGAGGAGTTCCGCGTACGAGCCCATGGCCAGGGCGATGTCCGCCTGGGCCCAGAACCGGTGATAGGTGAAGACGGGCGCGGCGCCGCCCTTGAGGTAGGCCTCGATCTTCGACCAGGCAGGGTCGTTCTTGTAGAACGACCGCAGCGAGGCAAACGTCGACGAGGAGTTGATCGCGTCGCCGTTCGGCATCGTGCCGCTGAAGCCGCTCGGCACGTACACGTTGTCGTTGAACCTGCTGTAGTCGCTGCGGGTCTCGGGGACAGCGATGCCCAGGCTGTCCTGGTAGTTGTTCCACATGCCGTCCAGCAGCGCCTTGGCCGTCGACCTGGCCGTGGCGTCACCGGACTTGGCGCCGTAGTACGTCAGGACCTTGGCGTACGCGGCGGCCACACCGACGTCGTTCGTGTAGTCCGCGACGGTGACGTGCAGCCCGCTGTTGGTGCCGGGATTCGACGCGTTCCAGGTGTCGGGCTGGCCGGACCAGTGGAGGGTGGAGGGGATCTGGTAGGTGCCGTCCGGGTTGATCGTGGTCTTGGACAGCGCCCATTTGACCCACTTGTCGAGGACCGCCTTGGCCTGGGCGTTGCCCGTCTGCTGGTAGAGCTCGGCGACCCGCTCCATCGACCAGGCCTGGAAGCCGAACCACTGGTTGGACGGCGGGTCGTGGTAGACCGGCTGCTCGTCGTAGTACATGCCGTAGAAAGTCGACGTACCGGCCGGCGGGGTCGCGTAACGGCCCGCCCAGCTGTTCGTCGCGCCGCCCGCGATGGCACCCTCGGACGACTGCAGCCACTGGTAGAACTCCAGCTGACGGCTCAGCGACTTGGACCAGTCCCCCGCGGCAGTCGCCGACTTGGGCTTCAGGTCGGCGTCGGAGCTGAGCGCGTACGCGGCGAGCGGGTTCTGGTAGCCGCTGTGGGAGTAACTGGATCCGATCCGCCAGGCCCATCCCCCGCTCGTGTCGTTCGAGCCGCCCCAGGCGTAGTACCAGGACAGCAGGTAATGCGAGGCGTCCTTGCCGGTCCCGGCCGGGCAGGTCGACGGACCGACACAGTTGCCGATCTTCTTGAAGTACTTGTCGTACATGGCGTAGCGCAGGTAGTCGCCCATCTTCGCGGCCTTGCCGACGGTCGCGGAGACGTCACTGCCCTTGCCCTGCTGCTTCGCCCACACGTCGGCCCAGTACGCGGCCTGCACCGCACGCGCGTCGGCGTCCGGGGCGTCCGTGTACTTCCACTGCTTGGCGTACGACGAGTCGCCGGTGAACAGGTCCAGGTACCCGTTCGTACCGCCGTACTTGAAGGCGTCGCAGGTCGGCTGCGGCACCGTCTCCCACACCGACTCCTGCGGCCCGCGCTGGAAGGTGTTGATGTAGGACGGTCCCTTCGCCGTGGGGCCGCCCTCGCAGGTCCCGCCCGGCGTGTCGCCGTAGCCGTACGTGTTGTCGACGTCCTCCAGCCAGTGCATGCCGTACACGTCGTCCGTGTTGTACGTCGACTTCAGTTCACCGGCGAGCGGGTCCGAACCGACCGGCACGGACTGGTCCAGCTTGGTCGGATACTCGTTCGGCGTGTCCGCCTCCGGCGCGTAGGTCGCGGGCTTGGACGGGTTGTAGAAGGAGTTGGTCGGCTGGTCGGCGTGGGTGGGGATCATGTACTTCTCCATGAGCGTCCACGCGCCGTTGAACTTGGACCAGTCACCGGTGACCTTGCCGTACATCGCCTGCAGCCACAGCAGGTAGCTGTAGGCCTCCGACGTGGTCTCGTGGCCCTGGTCCGGGGCCTCGACGATCAGCGTCTCGACCGAGTGGTAGGGGATGCCCTCCGGTGAGAAGTAGCCGTTCGCCGGGTTGGTGATCTTCCCGTAGAGATCCAGGAAACGGGCGTCGTACGCCTTCTGCGCGGCCAGTTCCGTCACCGTGACCGTCGCCTTGGAGTAGCCAGTCGCCGAGGCGGTGAAGGTCGCCGCCCCCGTCCCCGAGGAGCCGGCCGTCACGGTCACCGTCTGCGCGGTGTTCCAGTTGGACGGTGTGAAGGTCAGCGACGAACCGTTGGTCACGGACAAGCCTGAGTTGCCGTCGGTACGGGCCGTGCTGACGGTGACGTCGGCACTCGGCTGTGTCGACAGCTTCACCGTGAATGTGCCCGACTTGCCCTGCTGGACGCCCAGTTGACTCGGTGTGGCCACCAGTGCGGGGCCCGAGGCCACCGTGATGCCGACTGGGGTCGACACGGCAGAGGCCCCCAGGCTGTCGTATGCCTTCGCCACCAGCGAATGGCTGCCCACGGACAGACTTGAGGCCGAGAGCGAGTACGGCGCGCTGGTGTCGGTGCCCAGCAGCGTGGTGTCGTCGTAGAACTCGACCTTGCTGATCGTTGCGTTGTCGGCCGCGGCGGCGGTGGCCGCGAGCGGGACCGCGTCGCCCTGCGAGTAGACCGCGCCCGGTTTCGGGCTGGTCAGCACGGTGACCGGCGGCTGATGCGCGCCGGCGCAGGTGGTGCCGTTGATCACGAAGCTGGTGGGGGCCGTGTTGGTGCCGCTGTAGCTGAACTGCGCACCGGTGGAGACCGCGGCGCCCGCGGCGATCGTGCCGTTGTAGCCGACGTCCTTCACGGTGACCGACTGGCCCGACTGGGACCAGGTGCCGTTCCAGCCGTTGCTGAGCTTCTGGTTGCCCGAGTAGCTGTAGGTCAGCGTCCAGCCGTTGATGGTGTCGGTTCCGCGGTTGGTGATGGTGAGGTCGGCGGTGAAGCCGGAACCCCAGTCGTTGGTCTTGTAGTCGACGCTGCACTGGACACCCGCCGCCTGAGCGGGCGTTGAGCTGGCGGCGAGCATCGACAGGGGTAGTGCGAACGCGGCCGCGACGGCGGTCCACAGCCGTCGTACAGCTCTGCGCTTGCGTCCGGGATCCATGGTTCTGGTCCTCCTTGCGGATTGCGGCTCGGTGGGGGTCAAGGCTTGAACCAGTGGGAGCGCTCCCATAGTGGGGACGGCGGCCGATGCCGTCAAGACGTTGAGAAGTTGAATCGTTTTGACCTGAACCTGCCGAAGAAATTAAGCAACACCCCTGTGAAAACAGTTCGGTTGGCGCTAGCTTCATCGGCACCAGTGGGAGCGGTTCCATCAGTCGACGCGGCCGTCACGGCGCGCCAAGCTGCAAGGAGTCGCTCATGCGACACCCCCCGCGTTCACTACTTTCGGCCGACGCCGGTGCGGTAGCGCTCGTCTCGACGAGCACGGTCCTCCTGGCGAACTCGGCCCGGGGAGCCACCCCCGCCGACAACCAGGAGGCCACGGCGGGCAGTTGGCAACTCGCCTTCGGCTTCGTCGCCGGCCAGAAGGTCACCCAGGGTTCAGGAAGTGGTTCGACGACCGGGCCCCGTCCTGTCCGGGCTGGATCCGGAACACCTGGGACTGCTCCTTTGGGCCGTCCCTGATCTCCACCTACGACGGCACGCCCACCGCGTACGGCAGCGGCCTGCGCCACACCTGCGCGCCCTCGATCCGTGATCACCATCCGAAGGAGAAGGAACCCGCACTCATGAGCCGTACCAGAATGTCACTCGTAGCCGCCCTGGCGCTGGTCGCCGGCACCTCGGGCACGGCACTCCTCACGTCACCGGCCGGTGCCGCCACCGCCTCGGTGCCCTGCACCGTGGACTACAAGGTGCAAAACCAGTGGGACACCGGCTTCACGACTGCCGTCACAGTCACCAACAACGGCTCTGCGAAGTCGAGTTGGTCACTGAAGTGGTCGTATGCCGGCAACCAGCAGATCACCAACGGCTGGAACGCGAAGATCGCGCAGAGCGGTGCCGCCGTCACGGCGACCAACGAGAGCTACAACGGCTCCCTGGCCAACGGCGGTTCGGTCAGCTTCGGGTTCCAGGGCTCCTACAGCGGCACCAACGCCATCCCGGCCACCTTCACCCTCGACGGCGTCACCTGCAATGTCGACGACGGCGGCGGCACCGGTGGGGGCACGGGCGGTGGCGGCGGGGGCGGCGGCACCGACGGCCGGGCCGACAACCCCTATGCCGGGGCCAAGGTGTACGTGAATCCCGAGTGGTCGGCCAAGGCGGCGGCGGAACCGGGCGGCAGCCGGATCGCCAACCAGCCCACCGCCGTCTGGCTCGACCGCATCGCCGCCATCAACGGAGTGGACGGCGGCATGGGGCTGCGCGCCCACCTCGACGAGGCACTGAAGCAGAAGGGCTCCGGCGACCTGGTCGTCCAGTTGGTCATCTACGACCTGCCGGGCCGCGACTGCGCCGCGCTCGCCTCCAACGGCGAACTCGGCCCGAACGACCTCGACAAGTACAAGAGCCAGTACATCGACCCGATCGCCTCGATCATCTCCGACCCGAAGTACGCGGGCCTGCGGATCGCCACGGTCATCGAACCCGACTCGCTGCCCAACCTGGTCACCAACGCCGGCGGCACCCCCACCACCACCGACGCCTGCGTGACCATGAAGAGCAACGGCAACTACGAGAAGGGCGTCTCCTACGCCCTGGACAAACTCGGCGCCATCCCCAACGTCTACAACTACATCGACGCCGGCCACCACGGCTGGCTCGGCTGGGACAGCAACCTGGGCCCGGCCGTACAGGAGTTCGCCAAGGTCGCCACCACCAACGGCGCGAACATGAACGACGTGACCGGCTTCATCGTCAACACAGCCAACTACAGCCCCGTCAAGGAGCCCAACTTCAAGGTCACCGACACGGTCAACGGGCAGACCGTGCGCCAGTCGAAGTGGGTCGACTGGAACCAGTACGTGGACGAGCAGTCGTTCGCACTCGGACTGCGGGACAAACTGGTCGCCGCCGGGTTCAACTCCAGCCTCGGCATGCTGATCGACACCTCGCGCGACGGCTGGGGCGGCTCCGCCCGGCCCACCGGTCCCGGCCCGACGACGTCCGTCGACGACTACGTCAACGGCAGCCGCATCGACCGGCGAATCCACGCCGGGAACTGGTGCAACCAGAGCGGTGCCGGACTCGGCGAACGGCCCACCGCGGCCCCGGCCGCCGGGATCGACGCCTACGTGTGGGTCAAGCCGCCGGGCGAGTCCGACGGCTCCAGCTCCGCCGTCTCCAACGACGAGGGCAAGGGCTTCGACCGCATGTGCGACCCCACCTACGGCGGCAACACCCGCAACGGCAACAACCCGACCGGCGCCCTGCCGAACGCACCGCTGGCGGGTCACTGGTTCTCCGCCCAGTTCCAGCAGCTCATGCAGAACGCCTACCCGCCCCTGCCGTAACCCTTTGAGACGGTGAGTACCCGCCGGGGCCGGTCATCAAGGGACCGGCCCCGGCGCAGGGGCCCGGGATCGTCCCGGTGTCAGGGATGCTCGGCGGGCAGCGCTCACCTCGCCGGACAGAGTGGCGGTCCACTCGCCTGGCCATCGCGGACAAGTTCCGATTCATCCGGCCGGGGAACTCTGCCGGACCAGTCAGTCCGGGCTCAATCACCATCGTCCATCCCTGACCGCGAGGTCGGGACTCCCCCTCCGGCCGGACAAGCCACAAGGACGAGTACCGGCCCGGCGAACCCCGCCGGACTGCTGCCTCCTCGGCCGTGCCGCGCATCGGCTTCCGCTTGACAGAACCCGCTTATCGGTAACACTGTAACCATTATGAGTTCCTGGTCTGAGCCGCAGCCCGATTCCCGGTTCGTCGTGGTGGACGGTCTGCGGATGCACTACAAACGAGCCGGTCACGGCCCGGCACTCGTGCTGCTGCACGGCAGCGCTTCGTCGCTTCAGCATTTCGACCGTGCGGCGGGCCTGCTGTCGAAGTCGTTCGATGTCATCCGCCCCGACCTGCCGGGGTTCGGCCTGACCGGCCCTCGCGAGGACCGCGACTACCGCATCCCGACCTACACGGCGACGGTGGCCGATCTGCTGGAAACGCTGGAGGTTCCCCGCTACGCGGTGGCCGGCAACTCGCTGGGCGGCAACATCGCCTGGAACCTCGCGCTGGACCACCCGGAGCGGCTGACCGGCCTGGTGCTGGTCAATGCCACCGGATACCCGGAGAAGGCGATACCGGCGGGCCTACGTCTGACCCGCAACCCGCTGCTGCGCCCTGTGTTGCGGCGCGTGATGCCGCGCGGCGCCATCGAGCGCAACCTGCGAGCGAACGTAGGCCCGCGCTCGACGATCGTGGACGACGCCATGGTGGACCGGGCCCACCAGCTCATGAACCGGCCAGGGAACCGCTCGGCCTTCGTCGACTTCTGCAACACCGACCAGCCCGACCGCAGCGCGCAGATCCCCCGCGTCGCCGTGCCCACGCTCGTGCTGCGCAGCGCGGGCATCGACGGCCAGCACTTCACCCGCGACATCCCCGGCGCCAGAGAGCTGGTGCATCCCCACGGCGGTCACCTGCTGCCGGAAGAGGAACCCCAGTGGGTCGCGGACGCGATGGCCGAGTTCCTCGACTCTTCCGCCGGCACCCCCACGCACTGACGCCAAGGAGTCCCGTTCCATGAAGTACTTCGTCGCATCGGGCGAGGAGCGCCGGCTCACCGCCGAAGCCCGGCAAGCCATGCCCGGCAGCTTCATCGAGCTGTCTGACGGCGTCACCCACTACGAACTGACAGGCCCCGAAGACGGAGACGTCGTCGTCATGGCGGGCGGACTGACCATCCCGCTGTTCTACTGGGACAGCCTCGCCAGCGAACTGAACACCCGCGGACTGCGAACCCTGACCTGCAGCGCGTACGGCCGCGGTTACTCGGACCGAGTGCGAGCGCGATACGACGAGAACCTGTTCGCACGCCAGCTGGCCGAACTGACGGACCGGCTCGGTCTGACGGCGCGGCCCCTGCATCTCGTCGGCACCTCCATGGGCGCACTGGTCAGCATGACGTACGCCGCCCAGTACCGCTCGTCCGTTTCCACCCTCACCGTCGTCGGCCCCGCCGGTCTCGCGAAACCGCGGCCGACCTCCCCCGACCGGCTGCTGCGCAACGACCGGCTGGCAGGCCTCATCGCCCGGCGGCGCGGCCTGCAGATACTCCAAGGACACCTGGGCCACAACGTGCGCGACCCCGAACTCGGCGCGGAACTGACCGAGATGGTCCTCGACGCGTTCCGCTTCGAGGGTTCGCTGTATGCGGTCTTCGACACACTTCAGCACCTGCCGGTCTCCGGCCGTGACGACCTTTTCCGGCAGACCGGGGCACTGGGGATACCGACGCTGCTCCTGTGGGGCGACGAGGACGACGTCACGCCACTGGTGCACTTCGACACGGCACGCGCCCTGCTCAAGCCCCAGCAGCACCACGTGATTCCCCAGTGCGGTCACATGGCGCCGTTCGAACGGCCCAGCGATGTCGCCGATCAGATCGTTTCGTTCGTAGCGGCGCGCGCCGAAAGGCTCGACTCATGAACAGCCCACATGTCATCGACGTACTGGTCATCGGCGCCGGCCCTTCAGGTTCCGCCGTGGCAATCGACCTCGTACGCCGGGGACTTGACGTACGGATCGTCGACAGGTCCTCCCACGTCTTCGACGGCTCCCGCGCCAAGGGCGTGCAGCCCCGCAGCCTCGAAATCCTCGAAGACCTCGGTGCCCTTGACAGTGTGCTGGCCGGCGGCAGCGTCTACCCCAGGCTCGGGCTCCATGCGGGACCCCTCGCCGTGCCGTGGAAGATGTTCCCGCGCAGAGCGGCCACCCCGGACGTCCCGTACCCGAACACCTGGCTGATCCCCCAGTTCCGCACGGACCGCGCCCTGCATGCCCGGCTCGGCGAGCTCGGCCATGAAGTCGAGTTCGGCCGTGAGCTGACCGAGCTGACGCAGGACGAGGACTCGGCCGTCGCCAGGGTGGCGGGCGCGGACGGCACGGAGGAGATCGTCGCCCGCTATGTCGTGGGCGCCGACGGCGGTTCCAGTGCGGTGCGCAAGCAGCTCGGCATCGGATTCGTCGGGACGACGCACGAGAGCGACCGGATGCTCATCGTCGATGCCTCGGTTACCGGTCTGGCCCGTAACCGCTGGCACATGTGGCCCGGCCGGGGCGGCAGGTTCATCGGCGCCTGCCCGCTCCCCGACAGCGACCTGTTCCAGTGGATGATCCGTCTCACGCCGGACGAGGAACCGCCGTCACAGAGGGACGACATCCTCCGGCGGATCCACGACCGCACCCGCGACAGGCGCATTCAGTTGCACGACATCCACTGGACATCGGTGTTCCGGCCCAACATCCGCCTGGCGGAAAGCTACGGCCGACGACGTGTCTTCCTCGCCGGTGACGCCGCACACGTCCACACCCCGGCCGGAGCCCAGGGCCTGAACACCGGCCTGCAGGACGGTTACAACCTCGGCTGGAAGCTCGGCCAGGTCCTCGCCGGGGCGGACACGACACTGCTGGACACCTATGAGGCCGAGCGGCAGCCGATCGCCGCCGGGGTCCTGGGCCTGTCCACGGCGAAGTGGGGCGGCATCGCCAAGCTCGACCCGTCGAGCATGAAGCGAGGCAAGGACGAGCAGCAACTCGCCCTGACCTACTACGGCGGCCCGCTCGCCCCCGCCGACGGCATGCGCACCGGGACACTGCGCGTGGGTGACCGCGCCCCGGACGCCGAACTGCTCGGCGCCGACGGCACCGGGACCCGGCTCTTCGACGTCTTGCGCGGACCCGACTTCACCGCCATCGCCTACGGCCCCGGCGCCGCCCCGGCCCTCGGACAGCTCGCCTGGCCGACGACGGGCGCCCGGCTGAAGCGGCTCGTCGTCGGACCGGTGGCCACGGACGGCTTCGCCTTCTCCGACTCCAGGAACACCCTGCAGCGTGCCTACGGCCTGACCGGCGACACGCTGCTGCTGATCCGACCCGACGGCTACATCGGGCACATCGCCACTTCGGACTTCCTCACCACCACACAGACAGCCGTACGGACCATGACGCCGTAGGCAAGGAGCCGCACCATGTTCCAACAGCGCCGCATCAGCCCCGGCTCGGGAGACGCAGCGTGAGCCGCACGCTGCTGCGCGGAGCGCAGGTCATCACCATGGCGCCGGACCGGCCCGGCGCCGAACACCTCGACATCCTCGTCGACGGCGACCGCATCGCCGCCGTCGGCGAGAACATCGAGGCGTCCGACGCCGAAGTCATCGACTTCTCCGACCGCATCATCATCCCCGGCCTGGTCAACGCCCACCTGCACACCTGGCAGACCGCGCTGCGCTCCGCAGGCGCCGACTGGACACTGATGGAGTACCTCACCCACCTCCACGGCGAGTGCGTCGGCCACTACACCCCGGCCGACATGCACATCAGCAACCTGGCCGGCGCGCTGAACCAGATCAACTGCGGTACGACCACCGTGGGCGACTGGTGTCACAACGCCCTCTCGCCCGAGCACGCCGACGCGGCCGTGGAAGGACTGGTCCAGGCGGGGATCCGTGCCGTCTTCCTGCACGGCACGCCCTACCGGTCGCCGGAGACTCCTCACCCGCTCGCCGAGATCGACCGGCTGCTCGACGGCCCCGTCCGCGACCATGCCCTCCTGACCCTGGGCATGGCTCTGCAGGGGCCGCAGTACTCCGCGCCGGAGACCGCGGTGGCAGATTTCCGAGCCGGCGCAGACCGCGGTCTCGTCGTCTCGATGCACCAAAGCGGCGGGGAACTCTCCCCCGGCTGGGAGGCCGTGCGGGCCTCCGGGCTGTTCAGCCCCCTGACCAACATCGTGCACGGAGCCGATCTGCCCAACGCCTGGATCGAGATGCTCGTCGAGGCGGGCGTCACCTTCACCACCACCCCGGAGAACGAGCTGGGTCAGGGTCACGGCACCCCCGTCACCGGGGCTCTGCTGCGCCTGGGCGCGGCGCCCTCCCTGGGCACGGACATCGACACCGCCGTACCCGGCAAGGTGCTCACCGCAGCCCGGATCGCCCTGGCCCACCAGCGCAGCCTGGACCACGCCCAGTACCGAGAGACGACCGGCATGCACGCCAACACGGCCTTAGTCACCGCCAAACAGGCACTGGCCTGGGCCACGGTCGAAGGGGCGAAGGCACTGGGCCTGGCCGACCGGGTGGGCCGGATCGAGGTCGGCATGCAGGCCGACCTGGTCGCCGTCGACGCCCGGGCACTCAACCTGTGGCCCGCGCACGACCCCATCGCCACGGTCCTGCACGCCGACATCGCCAACGTCGAAGCGGTGATGGTCGCCGGAAGCTGGCGCAAACGCGATCACGCCCTGCTCGCACCCGGCCTCGACGAACTCAGGGACCAGCTCCGCGAGTCCGGGCAGCGGCTGCTGCACAGCATCGGGAGTATGCGCAGCCACGCCTGACACACGCAGCGGGCCCAAGGTACGAAACGGGCGGCGCCGACCCGCACGGCCTGCCGTCCCTCGTCGGCGCGACGGCCACTCGCCCCAGAGCCGCGCATCGCGGCCGCACTCCCACAGGAGAACGTGACGTGAGCAGTCCCAGTTCGAGCACCGTGGGGATGCCCCGCCAGGCGCTGCAGCAGGAGCAGATCGGCCAGACCGCCATCGTCCTCCTGGACGATGGCGGCATCGAGAGCCTGAGCATGCGAAGGCTCGGCAGTCGCCTCGGCATCACCGCCGCGGCACTCCACTGGCACGTCAGGAGCAGACACGATCTGCTTCTGCTGGCCGCCGACACAGTCTGGGGGCAGATACCCCTTCCCCGTCTTGAGGACCTCGAATGGCGTCCGGCGCTCCTGGCCATGGCCGACAACCTGCGTTCGATGCTTTCGCGTCACCCGTGGCTCCTGACCGCCATGACGCTCCAGCCTCTCGACGGTCCGTGCAGGGATCGCCATGACGAACATCTGATCGCGTTCTGTGAGACGTCCGGACTCACCAGACAGGATGCTGAGCAAGCCGCCCACAGCATCGTCGCGTTTGCGCTAGGTGCCGCCCTCGCGACCGCCCCCGGCCGGTATGTGTCCTTCGGACTGCAGTCGATTCTCGACGGCGTCGAAGCCGGGCTCGCCGCCCATCGCTGACAACTCGACCGCGTGCTGACAGCGGTCAAGGACCGAGCGAGAGACCCACAGCCGGCCACGGCCCCGCGATACCTGGGCTTCTCTGAAGCCGGGGCCAGGGGATGGGCGCGGACCGGGCCGTCGCGTGCGACGCTCACGGCCGCTGCTTCAGCAGCAGGCGTCCTCCGAGGCACCGGACGACCGGGGAAGCGTGGGCCGTGCGGAGTCGTCCCGGGGGCCGGGCCGCCGCCCTCTTTCGAGCACACCGCTCCCGGTGAATCACGGACCCAGGGCTTGCACCTCGGGAATTCCGTAGCTGCCCCGGCCAGAGTTGTGAGCAGGTCGCGTTCGAGGATGGTGACCAAAGGTCAGGCGTCGTAGCAGGGTGACCGGCAGCGGCGGCAGGAGGTGCGTGCGGCGCTTCCCCGCGCATGCTCACTGGCGTCGGCCAGGAACTCGGGCGCCCGTCCGGTGCAGACGTTCGGGTTCACTCCGTGCCGTGGCGCGCACCGGCCAGGTCTCGGCGGCGCTCCTGTTCGCGGTCGGGGGGGGTCGGTGTGACTGTGGCACCGGGGAACGCGGTGCCTCTGCGCTGGTCGCGCCATGCACGGCGGATCGGGCCGGGCCATTTCCGGAGGCCACTGGTTTCCAGCAGAGGGCTCCCTTCCCAACTGGCGGAACACTACCGGGACATGCTCACCTCTGTGGAGCTTCCGCTGACCGCGCGGGATCTGCCCGAAGGAGCGGTCCGTTTCCAGAACTTGTCCGAGTGATCACGTCGCTCGGTCAGGCCTCGTCGCGCAAGTGGGCAAGCCCGCTGAGCAGAAGTTCGAGGCCGAAGGAGAACTCTTCCTCGATCGGAACCGGCATCGCCCCGGCAACAGTGACGGTGGCCGGGAACAGGCCCGGATCCACGCTCTGGAAGACCGCCGACAGCTGTGCGTCGTCGGGTTGTTCTGCGCCGCCGTGCCCGTTGACCTGTACGGCGAATCCGAGGACGTAGCGGGCCAGGGTCGCGTACGCGTACGCGGCCACGCGCGGCGGGAAACCACTGTCGAGCAACACCGCGAGACAGCGTTCCCGCAGTGCCATGGCGTTCGGTCCCAGGGGAATCCGCTCGACCAGCAGGCGCGCCGCGTTCCGATGCCGGGCCAGAGCGTCGAACATGGTGTGCGCGACCGTCCGCAGGGCCCGCTCCCAACCCATCGCGCGGAGTTCGTCGCCGTTCAGCTCCACGACGCCGAACACGCGGTCCACGACATGGGCGACCAGCGCTGCTCGGTTGTCGAAGTGCCGGTACAGCGTCGCCGTGCCCGAGCCCAGACGCTGGGCCAGCGTCCGCATCGAGAGAGCGTCGGAGCCTTCCTCGTCCACAATCTGCAGTGCGGTGGCGACGATGCGCTCCAACGGCACGGGCGGCCGCCCCGGAGAACGCCGAGCCGAACTCGCGCCCGCTCGCGCAGGACCAGCTGCTGCCACGGAACGTCCCACCTCCTCGGTCAGCACCACAACAGCCACACCGTATCCGATATGAAGATCACCGTTCGGACGAGGCGCGTGATCATTCCCCCAGCACCGGCAAGGGTATGGGTCGGTGAAGCGCCGGTCGGGGTCGAGTGGGTCGCGCAGTGCGGTGAACTCATGGAAGCGGGTATGGACACCGACGAGGTCTTCGGCATCGCGGGTGTGGAGTTTGCCCGAGTGCGGGCGCCCCTCGCGTGCGTGGAAGCGCCGGCGCGGCAGGCCGGCTTCTTCGTGTACTGCGGGGTCCTGCCAGGTGCTGTCCACCCAGCCGACTTGTTCCAGGCGGGCGAGGATCGGATAGATCGTGCCCGACGGCAGTCCCGCCAGCCCGCACAGCTCCAGGCCGTAGCGCTGTTTGACGGGATCTTCCAGGAAAGACCGCAGCACCAGTTGGGTCTGCAGTGTCATACGCAACGTACCCATACTCGTACTCGACATAGCCTGTGTATGGGCTGTCCAGAGACACTGGCACCGCCTGAGCCCGGCCCCGCAAGGTCACTGCGCTACCGCCCGGGGTCCCCGACCTGTCCGAATCCCCGCGCGAGGCCGTGCGCCGCTTCTACGTCCACTGCCTCACCCACGACCCGGCCGTCGTCTGCCTCGCTCGCACCACATTCGGGGGGGACTTCGGGGAGGACCGGGTCGTCCTCGGCAGCGACTGGCCCTTCCCCATGGGCACCCGGGACCCACGGTCGCTCGTCGCGCACCGCGGCGAAGACTTCGTACACAGGGCCGAGACACAGACGGCCCATGCGGCGCTCGACCGCCCTGAGCAACCCCGACCAGCCGACGTATCGCCTACTGCCCTGCCGACACCACGCCGGACGAGCTCGTCCGCGTCGCCGGAAGCCGGTGGATCGAGGAGTACTTCCCGCCGTCACCGGTGTTCCGGCCCAGTACCCACGTCAGCAGCGGGCCGGCCATGGCCGTGGTCACCACCGCCATCACCACCATGAGCGCATACAACTCCTTGTCCAGAAAACCTAGTTGCAGACCCACATTGAGCACGATCAGCTCGGTCAGCCCGCGGGTGTTCATCAAGGTGGCCAGTGCAGCGGACTGCCTCGGTGGCATCCGGTTCGCCCGGGCCGCGGCGAACGCGCCCAGGAACTTTCCGCCCACCGCCACCAGCATGATCAGCCCGAGGTCGCCGATACCGGCCGCGTCGACACCGGACAGGTCGACCTGTAGGCCGGCGACCAGGAAGAACACCGGCAGGAGCAGGGTGCCGCTCAGCTGCCCGAGCCGTTCGTGCACATCAGTGCGCAGCTGCTCGGCGCCGGAACGCGGCAGCACCACGCCGAAGAGGAACGCGCCGAAGATGTAGTGGAGACCCAGCCACTCGGTGGTGGCGCCGGACAGCAACAGCCCGGCGAGCAGAAAGGCGATGAGCGAAGGCGTGAGGCGCGGCGTCTCACGGCGTTCTACCGCTCGCCGCAGCAGCGGACGTACCAGGAAAAGCATGGCGAGCAGGAACGGGACGGCGAGCAGGATCCGCCACTGGTCGGGGCCGGCCGAGCCGCTGATGGCGACGACGGCGGCGAGCAGTGACCAGGCGAGGACGTCGTCGATGGCGGCACAGGCCAGTGCCAACACGCCGAGTGGGGTACGAGACATGCGTCGATCGGTGAGGATGCGCGCCAGCACCGGAAACGCGGTGATCGACATGGCGATGCCCATGAAGAGAATGAATGGCGTCCGGTTGCCGTGGCTGTGGGCGCTCGCCAGGTGCAGGCCGAGCAGGGTGCCGAGCCCGAAGGGCAGCAGGATCGAGCAGATCGACACACAGGGTGCGATGGCTCCGCTACCGCGGATCAGGGCTGCGTCCCATTCCAGGCCCACGATGAACATGAAGACCGCGACGCCCACCGCGGCCAGCGCGCTGAGTAACGGCCGGGTGGCGGAGGGGAAGAGGGCATCGGAGACCACCCCATGGAAGAGGGTGGGACCGAGCGCGATACCAGCGATGACCTCACCGATCACGGACGGCTGGCCGAAACGCCTCGCCAACGCCCCCAGCACCCGGGCCAGAAGCACCATGACGGCCAGGCCGGCGAGTAAGGAAGAGGTCTGTTGCGTGGTCATGAGGAGTTTCTCCGTTCGATGCGCGTCCCCCCGCACCTTGCGCTGGCGGAGGTGACTTCGACCCGTAACGCACGACACGGCACCGGCCGCCGTCGGCGTCGACGCTCACCTCGCCATTCCTCCCTCGTCCGGCAAGGGCGTGGCTCGGGCGGGGAGGCCCTCGCCGTAC
Source organism: Streptomyces guryensis (assembly GCF_021261325.1). Classification (GTDB taxonomy): domain Bacteria; phylum Actinomycetota; class Actinomycetes; order Streptomycetales; family Streptomycetaceae; genus Streptomyces; species Streptomyces guryensis. The sequence continues at coordinate 266,739 of NZ_JAJSBI010000006.1, forward strand.
ACCAGATCGTCGAGTTCGGTGTCCAGTGGTACGGCGTCTCCTGGGGGTTGGGCGACGCTCTGCGGGGTACTGCCGCGGACGGCGACTGCGATTCCGGCCGCGGCCATGGGAAGCGCCACAAACACCGCAGCGATGCGCATGCCTCCCGGTACCGAGAGGATCACGGCGATCAAGGGTGGGCCGAAGGCTCCGCCCGACTTGCCTACCGCCGCGGCCCATCCGCCGGCGGTGCCGCGGATCGGCAGAGGGTAGATCTCGGCCGTGTAGGGGCCAAGGAGTGCGATGACGCCGGCGGTGCCGGCGAACAGCAGCATCACGGTGGCGAGGAGGACCGGCCGGCTGCCGTCCATGCCGACGGCGGCCAGCGCCAGTAGGGCCGCGAAGGTGAGGGCCGCGTAGACGACCATGGTGCCCCTGGCCGACCAGCGCATGTAGAGCCATGCTGCGACCGCGCAGGTGGGGATGGCCAGCAGGGATGAGATGAACAACAGGGTGGTGGCGGACATGCCGTGGACGCCGGAGGCGGCGAACTGGCTGGGGAGGAAGGTGATGAAGCCCCAGTAGACGAGGCCCCAGGCGAATGCATAGGCGCTGACGACCAGCGTTTTGACTGTCTGGGGGCGCTTGAACAGGACGGAGGCGGGAATGCGTTCGGGCCGTGGCTGCCGTTCGGTGAAGGCAGCGGATTCCGTGATCCACCGGTTCAGCGCGATCAGGATCAGGACCAGCGGAAGCTGAGCGAACCACAGCACGCGCCAGCCGGCCAGCGGGATGAGGATCGCGGCCAGCCCGGAGGCAGCCATGTAGCCGCCGGTGGTGGTGAGGCCGGCCTGGAGCACCATGATCCCCGCGCGCCGGCCCGGTGGCAGGCTCTCCGTCATCAATGCGTAGACGACGGGCAGCATGCCTCCGGCCGCCATGCCCATCAGGGCGCACATGATGAGGTTGCCGCGGAAGCTCGGCATGGCACCACACACCGTCGTCCCGAGGAAGAGCAACGACGCGATGAGGATGGTGGCCCGGCGGCCGATACGGTCCGCTGTGCGTCCCCCCACAAGTGACCCGACCACGGTGCCGGTCAGGGCCACTGTGGGTAACGACGAGACCTCGGTGGTGCTGAGGTGGTACTCGGCGCGCATGCCGGGCGAGATGAACGCCAGGGTTGCGGGCTTCATCTGGTCCACCAGCAGAGCGAAGGTGAGGATGGCGATGAGGCGGTGGCGGCTCGCCCCGGGTGTCTGAGGTGGACCGGACACGACCGCCGGACGACTTCCGCCCGGCTGCACCACCGCGCAGGCCGAGATGACCACACCGACGACGATGGCGATCATCGCCGCCCACATCACCGGCGACATCCGCATCGTCGACATGTCGAAGTCCATCGAGGCGGAGTCGGCGAACATCCAGAGGTGCTCGATGACGCCGGCGCAGGTCAGGACCACGCCGGTCCAGAACAGCACAGGACGGGGTATCAGGGCATCTGCTCGTGCGTGCAAGGTCAGCTCCTGGGTCGACCCGCGTAGGGATCTGGAAGTGCCGCCATGGCCCGGTTCGGCGGCAGGTCGCGGAATACCCGGTGCCGGGGCAGGCGTCTGGTCGCCCGGCCGGCGTCCTGTGCTGCTGCCGCGACGATTCGCCTCGTCACGTGGAACGCCTTCTCAGCGACGAACGGCGCGGGCACCTGCGATCGCGGTGGTGAGGAAGGCTTCGAGCGGCTTGATGTGGACATCCGGCCGTCGCCATTCGTTCTCGAGGTCGTCCGGGAGGTGGAGCGTCTCGGCGAGCTTGCCGTGCCGGTAGTGCCGGATCACCGGGTGGAGGAAGGCGTCGATATGACCGTCTCCCAGCACGGAGGCCGAGAGACCTGGCTTGAACGGATCCATGAGTTCGTGGTCCGGCCCGTATTCCAGGCTGACGGAGAAGGTGTTCTCCGCCTCGCCGAACGCGGAGTCGTGAAGGTGTCCGACGGGCACTTCCTCGTAGTGCCTGACCGGCCCCTCGCGCGGCACCACCAGCAGATCGGCGAGCACACCGAACTGCTGAAACAGTCCGGACGACCGATTGATCCGCTCGATCAGAGCGGCCGTCAACTCACTTGGCTCCGCCGACAGTTCGTCGTGCGGCCAGGTCCCGCTGTGGTATCGCTGCTCCAGGATGCGGCACAGCGCGCGGGCGCCGTAGCGGAATCCGTGGATGAAGCCGTTGGTTCCCTTCTTGAAGTCGATCTGCTGAGTGAGGGTCCCGGCGAAATACAGACCGGGCACGTTGGTCGATTCATATGCCTCGGTGAGTTCTGGAAAGCGGTCGTTGACGGCGAGCCGCGGACGGCACCCCTCCTCGAAGACGGAGACGTCGAAGCGAAATCCCGTGCACACGATCACCCGGTCGTAGCGGTGCTCCATCGTCGCCCGGGTGAACTTGAACCGGACGCGGTATCCGCCTTCCGCTTCTTTCTCGATTCCGAGGACCCGCGCGTCCACGATGGCGTTCTGGATCTTCAGCTGAGCGGTGTCGATGAAGTTGCTGTTAACCGCGCGGAGGTGACCCACGAAATGGCTCTGCCAGGCCAGATGCAGCGGGTTGGGCCCCGCCACATGGACGACAGCGGCCGTCTCCAGCAGGTTGTCGGCGGTCTCAAGTGCCGAGTTCGCCTTGCCTATGATCAGCACCCGCTGATCGACGAAGTCCTTGGGATCGACGGAAACCGTCGCATACTGCTCCGCCGTTTCGACACCGGGAATGTCAGGAACGTTGGTCCGGCTCACACCTGTGGCGATGACGACTCGGCGCGCTCGATACGTGTCCCCACTGCTGTCCGACGCCTCGAATCCGCTACCTGTGCGGGCGATCCTGGTGATGCGTCGATTGAAACGGATGCACAGGCCGTGCGCCTCGGCGAAGTCGCCGAGATAGCGGACCATGTCGTCGGCGAAAGGAAAATAGCGCTCGGTGTACCGGCCGAACCGGAGCTCCGGCCTGTCCGAGAGAAGAGAATTCCAGTCCGAGCGCAGGTTGAACTCCGGATCGTTGCTTCCTGTGTAGCGCTTGTTCACCGAGATCATCTGACGGTGTCGCGGGTACGTGGCAAAGAAGGAACCCGGCCTGCTCGATTCCTCCACGACCTCATACGTGTGTCCCCTGGCCTCCAGGAGCTGTGCCACCTGAAGCCCGGCCGGCCCGGCACCCACCACCAAGTAATCCAGATCAGCGTCCGCCACAACGACCTCCACCTATCTCGTCTTTCACATCCAGCATGGAATCGCGCCCAGCGTCTGCGGCCGACAGCGCCGACCGCCCGTCGTCAGGCCCTACTCGACCGCGCCTGGCCATCAGCGTCGTGCGGTGCAACGCTGCTCAACAGTTCCTTCGCGGCCGCGTCCCCCCGCAGGTAGCCGGCCAAGTCACCCAGAAGACGGCCGAAATCAGCCTCGGCGCTCGACCGCGACTCGCCCGTTGCCGCGATCCCGTAGGCGTATTCGCGCCAAGCGGCATCTTGCATGAGGCGATCCGACAGGGCCTCCGTGAGGATCGAAATCCACGTGGGCCCGATCATGGCGAAATTGACCTGGAGACACTCCCCGTACGCCTTGGTGGTGTGCCACCAACCCCGCGGCATGAACATCATCCCGCCGCTTGTCACTTCGGCGGACGCTGCGTCGCCGGGCATAGCCGTGGGGAACGGCAGTTTGTCGGCGATTCTGAAGTGCGACTTGCTCACCTGCCGGTCCCCTCGCAGAACCGTGGTCGTCTGGTTCCGGACATGCTCATTGGGTGCCCATTGCCACACCTTGCGCCCCGTGAGCAGGAGCGCGAGATTCACCTCGGCATCACTGTGCATGGCGAGCCCGCTGGCGTCCTCGTAGGCCGAGGCATTCTGTCCCGTCGAAGCGAAGATGTCGCAATGGAAGACGGAACCCGGCATGCCGAGTTCCCCCGAGATCTGGTCGATGGCCAGTTGCAGCCCCGGGATGAATCGCTCGGCGCTGCGCAGGAGACACGTGAACTCGGCGTTGTAGAACGGCAGTGCCGCCTTCCCATTGGCTACGTTGGCGAAAAATCCATCGGGCCGGATGATCGACACACGGTCCCCGAAAACCTCCAGGGCGCTTGTGGCGGATGCAAGTTCTGGAATCGCTTCCACCAACGGTGCGAGGCGCACGGGATCTCCTGCGAAGAAGCCCGGCACATTCGGCCAGTGATCTCGAATGAATTCTTCGGCAGTAAGAGGTGCCACGAGCATGTCCAGGTCCATCACGGAAACCTCTTCCGTCATACCGGGTGCGCGAGGGTGGAACGAGCCGGGGGCCGCTTTCTTCCGGGGCCGGCCGTCTTCGACATTCACCGCGCTCGAGGCAGCTTTTGGGTAACACTGCCTGCACGAGGGCGAGATTCGCGGAATATTTTTTGATCCTGCCATGCGGATGAGGGTGGACACAAGAGCGTTGGTCGGAGCTTTGGGACAGCCCGTCAAATACATGCCCGCACGGTCGAGCGACGGCAGCTATTCTTGAGTGCCGGTGTTCGTCACTTCGTCTCGTAGACCAGATCGCGCAGGAGCTCACTGGCCCCGCCGGCGATCGGCCCGGCCATGGCATCCCGGTAGAGCCGGGCGGCCACGGCGTCGGCGGCGTAGCCCCGTGCACCGTGGAACTGCAGACACGTCTGTGCCGCCGTGACGGCTAGTTCAGTCGCGCGGAGTTTCAGAACGGACGCGGTATGGGTGTCGAGGCGCCCGTTGGCCTGCAGCCAGGCCGCCCGGTAGCCGTAGTGACGGACCAACTCGTACGAACTCTCCAGTTCCGCGATGCGGTGCCGTACCGCCTGGTGGGTCCCCAGCGGCACGCCCTTGACCCGGTGTTCGCGCACGAACGCGCGCAGGAGGGCCAGGCAGTGGCGGACCCCTCCCACGGCGAGCATCCCCGCCACCAGGCGCTCGAAGTCCAGTGCCTGAACGAGGTGCAGGAGCGCCCGGTCGGGTCGGCCGACGAGCCGGTCGGCACCGACGTCCACGTCGGTGAGGCGCACTCTGCACATGTCCGCGCTGTGCCATCCGAGCATGGGCTCCGGATGCCGGCTCACGCCGTCGGCGTCCGCGTCGACCACCAGCAGACTCGCCGCGCTCAGGCCGTTGCCGTCCCCCGGCGGCCGGCTCGTGGCCAGGGTGATGAGGAAGTCGGCCTGGGAGCCGTTCGCCACGTAGAGCTTTTCGCCCGTGACGCGGTAGCCGTGTTCCGTGGGATGCGCCCGGGTGACCAGATCCCTCAGATCCGAACCCGCCGTCGACTCGGTGAGGGCAAGCGCGGCGATCAGCCGGCCCTGGCGAGCGCCGGGCAGATACCGCTGCCGCTGCTCCTCGGTGCCGAACAGATGGAGATAGGAACTCGCCATGTAGGCATGCACGGCCACGGACGCACGAATGCCGCCGAAACCGAGTCCCCCGAGCTCCTCCAGGAAGATCGCGCTGTGCAGAAAGCAGGGTCCGGCATGCGCCAACGACAGCAGGCCGGACTCGCCCAGACTCCGCCAGCCGCTACGGGAGATCCGTCGCTCGTTCTCCCAGTCCTCCGCGTTCGGGGACACCAGGCTGTCCAGCAGATCGCGTATGCGGGTGCGAAATCCGCCGTGGTCGGCCGCGAGGAAGTCGGTGTGGTCGGGGTCGCCCGGGTCGTCGCGCCTCACTTCACCGAGAGAACGGTGTGCGCGGGCAGAATTTCGGTGATCTTCATCGGAATCCTGAAGACGGCACGCGGCGTGCCGGCCGCGGCCCACGTCTCGGTGAAGCTCAGAAGGTCCTCGTCGACGAACACCGTCAGGTCCTCCTTGTGGCCCAGTGGCGGTACCCCGCCGATGGTGTAACCGGTGACGGTCTTCACGAAGTCCGCGTCGGCCTTGGCGATGTCGCCGCCCACGGCAGCCGCGACGGCCCTCTCGTCGACCCGGTTGGGACCACTGGCGAGAACGAGCACCGCCTCCCCACTGGTGACGCTGCGGAACACCAGCGATTTGACGATCTGCGCCTTCTCGCACCCGAGTGCTCTGGCCGCGTCGTCGGCCGTGTGCGTCGACTCCGGGAGTTCGACGACGGTCAGGCCGAGGCCGCGCTGATCAAGGATGTCCTGGAATTGGCGAGCACGCTTGCTGAGGCTCATGACGATGACGCTCCGAAAGGGTGGTGAACACTGAGGAGGGTGCGACGGTCGACCTTGCCGGTGGCCGTGAGAGGCAGCTCACCGCACAGGTGTACCGCCGACGGAATCATGTAGTCGGGCAGCCGCACGCTCAGCCTTCCACGCACGGCCGAGGGGGTGCAATGTGGCACAGCGGGCACGACGAAGGCCACCAGCACCTTCCCGCCTGAGGGGGTCTCGGTCACCGTGACATAGCTCTGCTTCACCGTCGGGTCTTGGTCGAGGTGGTGAGAGACCTCGCCGATCTCCACCCGGAAACCGTTCACCTTGACCTGGTGGTCGAGCCGCCCCTGGAACACCACGTTGCCATCTTCGAGGAGATAGCCCCGATCGCCCGTCCGATAGATCCTCTCGCGGCGGCCGTCCATGTCGCACACGGCGAACGGTTCGCCCGTATCCGCGAGTTGACCGAGATAGCCGGGGGAGAGACCGGGGCCGGCGAGCCACACCTCACCGATCTCACCGGCCGCGCACAGCCGCTTCTTGTCAACCACGTACATCCGCGTGTTCTGTATGGGCCGTCCGATGGGCAGTGCCGTGCCGGCCGGGGGAAGCCGGCGAACCGGATAGTACGTGGCGAAGGTCGTGCACTCGGTCGGGCCGTACACACTGACGAGCCGGTCCGGGCCGTAATGGGCCAGTGCCTTGCCCATGTGGGAGATCGAGTGCGCCTCGCCCCCCGTCAGGATCGTCCGCACCCCGGACAGGGCGTCCGGGGCCTCGTCGACCACGGTGTTGAACAGCGCCGTGGTCAAGAAGACCAGCGTGACGCCCTGGTCGGCCAGTACCCGTCGGAGTTCGGAGAGCCGGATGAACGACGCCGGATAAAGGACGCAAGTGCCTCCGTGGAGCAGCGGCCCCCAGATCTCGAAGGTCGCCGCGTCGAACGAGACCGGAGACGCATGCAGGACCACGCTGTCCCTACCCATCCGGGCATAGCGGGCGCCGAAGACCAGTCGGGCCACGCTGCGATGACGGATCGGCACTCCCTTGGGGTGTCCCGTCGACCCCGAGGTGAAGTTGATGTAGGCGATGTCGTCCGGGCCGACGCGCGTACGGGGATTTCCGTGCCGCAGGGAGGTCTCTTCTCCCGCCTGTCCGGAGCGTACGGAGAAGGTCCGCTGATCCGGCAGGCGGTCTGCCAGTGCCGTGACCTGATCGCCGAGGATCAGACGGCATCCGGCGGCACGAAGGACGGCACGCAGACGCGCGTCGGGCCAGGAGGCGTCGACCGGCAGATAGGCAGCCCCGCATTTCAGCACCGCCAGCAGTGCCGCGATCAGCTCCGGAGAACGCTCGACACAGACGCCGACGGTGTCGCCCGTTCGCACACCCGCTTCGAGCAGCCGGGCTGCGATCGCGTTGGCGAGCCCGTTGAGCGACCGGTAGGTCAGACGCCGGTCACGGTGCACGACGGCCACCGCGTCCGCGTACCGTGCGGCACACCTTTCGAAGAGCGCCTTGAGACTGTCGTGACTCGGGTAGGGCTGGGCCGTCTGGTTGATCCGGCTGTGGATCGACACGGCCTTTTCATCACCACTGATCCTGTCCACCAGCCGCTCCCAGCCGTGAGTTGAGGACGTCGAGCAGGTGAGGGCGATGTGTGAGGGGGAAGAAGTGCCCGCCCGGCATGTCGACCAGCTCGCAGCCGAGACGGCCGAACGAACTCCAGCGGGCCATGCGGGCACGGCCGTCGACCGCGTCCCAGCGTCCGTACATGGCGGTGATCGGCACCTTCACACCCTCGCCGTCCCGGCTCACCCACATCTCGGCGAGCCTGATCTCGCTCCGTATCGTCGGCAGCACCAGTCTCATCAGCCTGTCGTCACCGAGAAGTTCCGGTGGCATTCCGCCGAGGTGCAGCAGGGCTTCGCGCAACTGCTGATCGGTCAGGGTGTGCAGGTGGGGACGGCGCTGGGGCATGTCCGGACTGCGGCAGGCGGAAACGAACAGCCTTCGGGTCAGGCCGGGATGAGTGGTTGTGGCGAGCCTGGCCAGTTCGTAGGCCAGTCGCCCGCCGAAGCTGTGGCCGTACAGGGCGTGGGGGCGCTCCAGATGGGGTGAGAGCGCGGCGGAGACGTCCTTGAGCAGCAGCTCCCATTCCTCGTAGTGCGGTTCACCGAGGCGAGGACCCCGGCCGGGGAGCCGGACCGCGAGCAGTTCGATGCCGTCGGCCAGTCCGGCTGCCCACGACCGGAAGACGTCCGGGCTGCCACCCGCCCACGGGAAGCAGATCAGAGTGATGTACGGGTCGTGAACCGGACGCCCGCACGTCAGGACCCAGGGGTTGCTGCCGAGCCGCATGGCACTCGCTAGGAACCGGCCAGCGGCGCAGTTCGGCGCCGGTTGCGCTCGATGGCGGAGGCCAGGGCCCGGAGGCTGCTCTCGGCGAACAGGTCGTCGGGCGGCAGCGCGTCCTCACCGAACGTCTCCTCGACCCGCGCGATCAGTTTCATCGCACTCAGCGAGGTGCCGCCGGACTCGAAGAAGTCGTCCTCCGCTGCAGTGACGTTCAGGCCCAGTGCCTGGCACGCGCCGATCAGCCACGCTTCGACATGTTGCTCGTCCGCTGTGTCGGACATGGTCCCTCCTCCTAACGCACCGGGAAGCGGTAGCCATTGACGGTGTGATCGATGATGTTGTTGTGGTGGAACCGGTCCTCACCGGACACCAGGACGGTGCCGTACCGATCGAGGCTGGCGGCTCCTCCGAATTCCTCCAGGGCGTCGGAGAACGGGTACACCCGCACTTGCGTGGGGACGTAGCGGGCGGCGAAACCCAGCCGCATACGGTCGGTCGCGCCGCTGTGCGGGTGGGAGGCGTGCATCAAGGTCGACCAGAAGATGATGAACTGGCCGGGCCGCATGACCTGCGACACCGCTTTCGACTCGTCGGGAGACCAGTTCGGATCCTTCTGGAGCTGTCGGTAGTCGTATCCGAAGAAGCCCCGCCTGATGCCGTCCTTCTTCACGTTGTTGATGGATTCAGGATCGTACGTCATGACCTTCGACTCGTCATAGTTCATACTCCGGTGGGAACCGGGTATGAACTGCAGACAGCCGTTTTCGACACTGGCTTCGGTGAAAGCCGCCCAGACAGTGATCGTGCCGCCGAATTGGGAATCCTCCGGCCAGACGATCTGCGGATGCTTCGAGCCGGCCACGTTCGAGAAATTGTCCGCCTGGTGCCAGTCGGTCCCCTCGTCGCCGGGGTACTTGGGGAAGAACTCGGTGCGCCAGCAGAGCACGTCGGGTCCGAGCAGGCTCGCCACCCGATCGACGATCTCCGGTCGGGCGATGTGTTCCGCGAGGAAGTCGACGTCCAAGTGGCGGTCGTAGTTTGCCAGGTTGGTGCTGCCCGAGACGGCTTGCTTCTGGCTGTAGACGGAGGTCTTGGTGTTGATCAGTTTGGGTCGGATACGACGCAGGGTCTCCTCCATGTCCTCCTCGGGGTAGAGGTCGAACGGTCCGAGGAACCCGTCCCGATGGAACTGATCAATTTCCTGAGAACTCAGCAAGAATTCCTTGGTCTGCTGTTTCACGATGAACCTTCCTTCGAACACCTATCACTTGCTACATGGCCGGGCGGCGGGATACGGCTAGGCACCGAAAGGCAGCACAGAGACCCACGAGGGGAAATCAAAGGAATGGCTGGATGCATCAACGGTACCGTACGAGAAAATCTGGTCAACCAAGACCGTCCACGTATTGGTTGGTGGGGCGGGCCGCTCCGTAATGGTCGCGCAGCGTCGTTCCCGAGTATTCGGTGCGGAAGAGACCGCGGGCCTGCAGGATCGGCACCACATGGTCGACGAAGCCCTCCAGACCGGAGGGCAGCACCGGCGACATGATGTTGAAGCCGTCGGCAGCGGCGTTCTCGAACCAGTGCTGCATCGTGTCCGCCACCTGTTCCGGCGTGCCGGCGATGGTGAGATGGCCGCGGCCGGCCCCCAGCCGGCCGATCAACTGACGCACCGTCAGCCCCTCTCGCCGGGCGAGACCGACCACCAGCGCATAGCGTCCCTGCGCTCCTTCGATGTGCCGGTCGGTGGTGACGTGGGCGGGCAGTTCCTCGTCGAGGCGCAACTCGTCCGCGGACACCTGCAAAATGCTGACCAGCTGCTTGATCGCGTGCTCGGGTTTGATAAGGCTGCCGAGTTCGGCGTCGGCGGCCTCGGCCTCGGCCTGTGTCGCGCCGATCGTCGGCACGATGCCCGGCAGGATCGTGACGGTCTCCGGATCGCGGCCGAACCGGGCTGCACGCTTCTTCAAGTCGGCGTAGAAGGCCTGCGCCTCCTCCAGGGTCTTCTGCACGGTGAAGACGGCGTCCGCATGGCGGGCCGCGAAGTCCCGGCCGTCTTCGGACGATCCGGCCTGCACCAGGAGCGGGTATCCCTGAGGGCTGCGCGCGACGTCCAGCGGCCCGGCGACACTGAAGTACGTTCCGTCGTGGGCTGCGGGGTGCAGCCGGTTGTTGTCGCCCCAGATCCCCACCTCCTTGTCCGCGAGTATCGCGTCGTCCTCCCAGCTGTCCCACAGCTTCCGGGCCAGCCCCACGAACTCATCGGCACGTGCGTACCGGTCCCCGTGCGGCGGAAGCTCGTCCAGCCCGAAGTTGCGCGCTGCGATCAGGGTGGCCGTCGTCACGATGTTCCAGCCGACCCGGCCACCGCTGACATGGTCGACGGAGGCAAACCGCCGAGCCAGGTTGAAGGGCTCGTTGTAGGTCGTGGAGGCCGTGGCTATCAGGCCGATGTGCTCGGTCACCCCGGCCATCACGGTCAACAGGACCGTCGGCTCCAGCGCGGCGGCCGGCTGACGGCTGATGTCGCCCCACAGCCCCGGGTGGTCGGCAAGGAACAGGGAATCGAGCCTGCCGCGCTCCGCCACCCGGGCCAGGTGCTGAAAGTGCTTGACATCGGTATTGGCCAGCGGATCGCTCTGAGGCAGCCGCCAAGCCGCCTGATGGTGTCCCACGCTGCTCAAGAACGCGTTGAGGTGCATTTCTCGGACCATGGGGTTCCTTTCCGTTAACGCCCCCGCGATGCGGTGAATGCGGGCGGCCCACGGCGCGCCCGTCCGCAGCGCATCCCTTGAAGCGGACGATCGGCTACTGCCGCACGAACAGGCCGCGCAGTGAGGCGAGTTCTGTGCGGTAGTCCTCACACTCGGTCAGGTCCCAGGACCCCGCGTGCCGAGCGGTGTATTTCTCGTGCACGTCTCGGAGCCTGCCCAGGTCGTCCAGCAGTGACAGGGCCGAGCGCTCGATCTCTGCCGCCTTCTGATGCAGTGCGATGGTGAGAGCCACGCAGACGCCTTCGACCAGCTGCTCCAGGACGCACGCCGGATAGAGCATGCTGCTCCGCGAATGTGCGCCGAACCGGAACGCCTCGCGCAGGTACCAGGTGCGGACCGTCGCGATCCGGTGGGCGCGGGAGTCCTCGAACAGCACCGTGCTCTCCGCGAGTTGCCGTCGCACCTTCCGCAGGACGCGGCGGGCGTACGACGTATCGATCCGCAGCCGGCTCTTCGCGGTACGGGGAATTCCCGGCAGCACACGCTCTCGCTGCACCGCGGAGCTCAGCTGCCGGTGAAGGGCGGCGGCAGCCCGCCCGTCGGAGGGATGCTCTTCTGCCGCCTTCGCGTAGTCGTGCAGGATCCGGCAGAGGTAGTACTCCGGGAACCTTCCGATCTCCCAGCCGTACTCGGGGAGCCACTGTCCGAGGTCGTCGAGCGAGGTGATCGCCGGATGGCCGACCGCGTACCGGAAGGTGTTGACGATGTTGGCCTGCAGATCCGACGCGGGTTCGGGCCACTTCGGCTCGTCGGCGAGGAAGTCGCCGGGTCCCTGCTCCCTTGCGTGCTGGAGCACTTCCGCCGCCGCCTGCCGGACGGTCGGCCGAGCGACGTCGAAATCGAGGGCGAAGTGGTCGGCCAGGGTGGGTGCCACGTCGAAGTAGGCGTCCGGGCTGGGGTGGACGCACACATACCCGGCATTGCTGTCCTTGGCGCTGTCGGTCGGGGTCAGGCGCGACGCGAGGGCCTCGGCGAGGATGACATGCGCCTCGGCGGTCGGATGGCAGTAGTCCACGAAGTCGGCCGAGCCGAGCAGCTCGGCCAGGTCGAGGACCTCGACGTTCGGCCGCGCGGCCATCTCTTCGATCTGCCGCCGGTATGCCTTCTTCATCCGGTACAGGTGGACGTCACCCTCGACAGCGCGCATCGCATAGCTGTGCGCTTCGTCCTGATGCCCTCCCCCGTCCAGGATCCGGCTGAGGTTGTACGCGGCGACGGCGCCGGACGCACCCTCTGTCCCGGCCAGCTCCTTCAGCAGCTCCACGGCCTCCTCGGCGGCATTCTGCTGATGCAGCAGAACCGCCAGGTTGTTCCGTGCGACCGCCGGTACGTGACCCTGTCCGATGGCCAGCTGCCGGTACAGTGCGGCGGCCTTCTCCGAGTCTCCCTCCTCATGCCGGCGCACCGCATCGATCAGAGTGCGGGCCGAGGCGGAGCGCGCGGTCAATTCGTCGGCAAGCCGGGCCGGCAGTCCCACGATCTTGTAGTAGGGGGCATGGGGCCCCATCATGGCCGCCGGGAAACGCGTATTGGCAATCGGGTTGATGAGGACGACACGGCTACCACGACGGTGCGCCTCCCTCGCGATCGACTCCAGGTTCCGCCGGAAGTCCTGCGGCGTGGTCGCCACTGTGCGGCGCTCGTCACGCTCGTCGAACTCTCCGGTGTTCTTCTGGCGGATGCGGACGACCGGCCGGCTGCTCGGAGAGTGCGACACCAACCGGTCCCGATCGCGCCAAGCCTGGTAGGCCCCCTTGTAGCGCGACTGGGCACCATCGGAATTGCCGAGGTAGACGATGACCAGATCCCAGCCCCGCCGTGACACTTTCCGCCGGAAGTACCGTGCCGCGTCAGCGCTCGTGAAGCCCGGAACGGCGTGGTTCTCGATCCGGTGGGCTTCATCGAGCCGCGCGTGCAGGACGGACGGATACACCGCCTGCGGAGCACCGATACCTGCACTGCACGAATCACCGAGGACAAGAATGCGCACGGGAATCTCCCTCCAGCTCACGAAGGTGAGGACGGGCGTCGGGCGAGGGCCGCACAGCCGGACTACTTCCGCGACCGCCGGGAGAACCAGCGCACAGGGCCTGATCGCGTGGCACGGGAGGCCCGGGAGTGGTCCTCGGAGGTACTCAGGGCAGTGGCGATCACGACGCGCAGGGCGTCGGCTGCGGTGGTACTGGCCATGGACGGGCGCCGCTGCCGGTCGGCTGCCTGCGCCGGAGTGAACGGTATGTGCACGAACCCGCCCCGGATATCAGGGAACTCGGTGGCGATGAGGTGGGCCAGCCCGAAGGCGATGTGGTTGCAGAGGAACGTGCCGGCCGTGTGGGAGACAGATGCGGGTATTCCGGCTTTCAGCAACGCTTCGGTGCAGGTCTTGACCGGTATCGAGGAGAAGTATGCTGCGGGCCCGTCGGCGACGATGGGTTCATCGATGGGCTGATTGCCGTTGTTGTCCGCACCCTCGGCATCGTTGAGGTTGATCGCCACACGCTCGATGGTGATGTCGGGGCGGCTGCCGCCCTGCCCCGTGGAGATGACCAACTCCGGCTCCACCCGCAGGATTTGCTTACGGAGTTCTTCTATGGAATCCCCGAATGCGCACGGCAGTAGGGCAACCTCCAACTGCGTGTTCTCCGGCGGGGATTCGGCTACGAGCCGGCATGCCTCCCAAGCGGAGTTCAGATAGTTTCGTCCGAAAGGTTCGACGCCGGTCAGCAGGACGCGTGAAACGGTGGCCTCCGAGGGTGAGGACAGCGAATTCGTCACACGCTGTCGGCCTGTTGAGGGGAACGGACAGGATTGCACTGTGCGGGAGCGGCCGACCGGAACGGAACCCGTCCGGATGCTTCTCTCAAGTCGCGTGACGAAGTCCCCGCACCGAAGGAACGGCGAGCGGACTCAGCGTGAGAGCAATCCACAGAAATCCGCCGATGAGTGCGACGCGAGGCGCCCCGAAAGCACTCGCCAAGGGGGCGGCTGACAACTGCCCCGCCGGAACGCCGATGAAGGACCCCAGATTGTCGTACGACGAGATCCGAGACAGCATGTTCTGGGGAATATTTTCCTGCAGCGTGGTCTCCCAGGCAATGCTGTAAAGTCCGAAACTCAGCCCGGCCAGGAACGCGGTGGCTGCCAGCCAGTACGCGTTCGCGACAAGTCCCAGGGCGATCAGCGGGAGACCCACCAGGCTCGCGCACAGCTGCGCCACGGGCAGGAGCCGCCTGAGGGTGATGCGGTACATCACCACCGCGATGAGCAGGATGCCGATTGCCCTGACACTGAGCACCATGCCCCAGGAGGTCTCGCCGATCCGCTCTTTCGCGATCAGCGGTCCCAGCACCGTCCAGATGCCCACCTGAATGTAGTTGGCCACGCCGAACGAGGCGACGATCGTCCAGACCCAGGTCCGGGACCGGAATTCCGTCCAGCCTTCGCGGAGTGCGACGAAGGTGCTGGCCTTCCGGGGCGGTGTCTTGCCCGTCATCTTGAGCCGGAACATGCAGACCGCGGCGACGAAGTACGTGGCGGCGTCGACGGAGATCGCCCAGCCGCCGTTCGTGGTCGCCACGAGGGTGGCCGCAACGGTGGGGCCCAGTACCTTCGCGGCGTTCTTGGCCGATCCCAGCACTGAATTCGCGCGCTGGATCTGCGGCTTGGGCACGATGTCCGGGACGATGCCTCGCAGCGCCGGGTTGGTGAAGGCCGCCAGAGTTCCGTTGAGGGCTTCCAGCAGAATCAGCGCACCGAGATGGTAGTTCCCGGTGATCAGGATGAAAGCGACAACAGCCTGCGTCAGACCTGCGCCGAGATTCGACAACAGAAGTACGAGTCGCCGCGAGAACCGGTCGCCGACCACTCCGCCGGCCAGCGTGAAGACAATGAGAGGAATGGTGTTGGCGGTGAGCACCGCCCCCATGTCGCCTGCGCTGTTCGACGCGTTCAGAACCGCGAGGGAAAGCGCCACCGGGGTCATTGAGCTGCCGAGCAGCGAGACGAGTCGTCCCGTGAAGAACCACCGGAATGCCGGCAGATGGAAGGGGCTGGTGACAACCACCCCCTGGTCTGGATCGTCTGCTGTGGCTTCGGTTTTCAGACTCATTCTCACACCCTGCTTTGACACGTAAGGAGCCCAGCGAATCGACGTCAGAGACTACAACATCAATACCCCGTGCCTGCCGTGCAGTTGATGGTCCCGGCCACCCATGACCAGGAGCTCCTTGCCTCCTGGCTTTCCTGAACATTCGTCCGGCCTGGGTTGCGCGCCCGACGTGCATTCGATTTGCCGCCCTTGATTCCCCGGCGTGGACGGGCCCGGCTGCTGCCGGGCCCGTCGACCGACTCATTCTCAGTGGTCGTAGCTCATGGGACACCTCCTCCCGGGTCGGTGAGCGGATTCATCACGGACACGACGTCCCTCCCGCGGCTCGACCGGGCTGAGGGAAGGCCGCGACGCGCACACGGCAGGGTCTGCGGGGCCGCGCCCATGAAGACTGAGTGGCGTGCCATCAATGACGGAAGGTGACTGGCAGGTTGTCCAGGCTCCGCACCGTTGCCGTGCGCCGACGCTCGGGAGTGCCGGCCAGCCGCAGCGGTGTACCGGCGTCCAGGAGCCCGATCACCAACTGCTTCACCGCCAGCTGGCCAAATATCGTTCCCAGGCAGGCGTGCGGCCCCCAGCCGAAGCCCAGATGCGGGTTGGGAGACCGGTCCAGAACCAGTTCGTCCGGGCGCGGAAACTGTTCCGGGTCCCGGTTTGCGGCCGCCATCAGGGTCAGCACCGTCTGGCCGGGCTCGATGACCGTGCCCCGGATGGTGGTCCGCCTGGTCGCCACGCGGCTGGTGCCCTGCGCCGGTCCGTCGAAGCGGATCAGTTCGTCCACACCGGTGTCGAGCAGACGCTCGTCGCGCAACCGGGACAGCGCTTCGGGATGTTGCAGAAGGGTGAGTGCCACATTGCCCGCAGTGGCGTACACGGTGCCGAAGCTCGCGTTGAACGTGACACTGGTGGTGTTCCGGATGTAGTGCTCCGGGACCCGCGCCTTCGCCGCGTTCTTCCGGACGTCGTGCAGGGTTCCCGGCCGGTCGTTGGTCTCGAACCAGGAGTCGACCAGCGCGTTGAACTTCTTCCGGGCCCGGTCCCCGGTCTCGACGACCCCGGGCAGCAGTCCGTAGTCCATCCGGCGCGCGAGCGCGTCCGATATCTGCACATATGGCTCCAACTCCGGCTCCTCGACACCCAGAAGCTCCGCGGTGATCGACAGCGAGACAGGAGCGGCAACCTCCGTCATCCAGTTGAACTCCGCCCGGCTGGACATGCGGTCAAAGATGTCCGCAACCTGCCGGCGCGCACGTCGGCCGATGCCGTCGAGGTCCTGTGCCCGCAGGGAGTTGATGAACAGGCCCCGCAACGAGGTCTGGTCCGGCGGGTCCAGGGACTGCACGCTCTGCCGGAATTCCGGTACGTCCTCCCCCACCCGGCGGCGGTCCCTGGCGAAGAGTCCGTGGTCACGCAGGACGTCGCGGCAATCGCGGTAGCGGGTCAGCACCCATGACGCCAACTGCTCATGCCAGAAAACGGGAGTCTCCTCCCGCAGACGGGTGTACAGGGCGTAGGGGGACGCAAGTGTGTCGGGATCGAGTGGGTCGTAGCGCAGCGGGGAGACGGCGGCAGCGTCGCGGGAGATGTTCATGACCGCGCAGCTTCCAGGGGGGCATGGTCATGTATCCGTTCCACGGCCGCCACCACCGCATCGATCATGCGCTGGCACTCGTCGACGGATCGTGCCTTCACCGCCGCGCAGCCGACCCCCAGGGTCGAGGCGTCCGCCATGTCGCGCATGGTGCTGCCGCGTTCGAGCCGCATGATCACTTTGTCCACTCCCGGAATCTTCATTATTTCCCCGGCTTCGACGCGGTTCAGCTTTCCCGGGGCTGTGGGGAGAATAGTCCAGCCATGGATCCATTCTTTTTCCTCGGCCCACCGCGGTATGTGATCCCCGGTGATGACCCTCGCGCTCGCCTCATAGATGTCCACACCGATCACCCGCTCCGTCATCTCGCCCACGATCCCCCCACCCGGGCGGCAGGCCAGTTCACTGGCGACGAACGTTCCCGGTTCACCGAACACTTCGAGATGGAACACCCCGGTGGTGAGCCCCAGTGCGTCGAGAGCGCGCGAAGCGAGGTCGGCGGCCGAATCGTAGACGTCCGAATGGAGTGCCGGTGTCATGGCTATCGAGCGAATGGGCTTGCCGTATTTCGTGCAGAGCAGCGGTTCACTGTATCGGGAGACCATGAAGGCCGACAGCTTTCCGTCCTGCACAATGCCATCGAAATGCCACTCCCGGCCCTCGACAAACTGCTCGACCATGGCCCGCCCGCCATCGATGGAATTAGCCGCCGTGGCGAACTCGCCCAAGGAGCGTGCCACCTTCACCGACTTGCTCGCACCCTCGGCCAGCGGCTTCACGACGAGCGGGAACCGGAGACCGCTCTCGGCGAGCCAGCGTTCCGCTTCGGCTTCCGACTCAAGACTGTTGCAAAGGACGCGCCATGCGGTCGTGGGCACCCCGGCAGCATTCCATCTCTTCTTCTGCACCCCTTTGTCGCGGCAGGCGAGCGCCTGCACCGGAGAAATGGATCGGGCCCCGGTCAGCTGGCCCAGGACCGCCGTGGCGACAACGGCCCACTCGGTCGTCGTGACGACCGCGCCGATCGGGTTCATCGGTTCCAGGTGGTGGACGGCGGACCAGAGGGACTCGACCTTGCGATAGGAATCCACTGCGCAGACGCGGTCCACCTGGTCGCGGAGGGCGGCCACCCGCTCCCGGTGGCCCGGCTCATACAGCAGGGTGATCTCATGTCCGTCGGCACGCAGCCCACGGACGATCTCTGCGCGCGGCCCCACGAGTACGACGTGCATGGTTGTCCTCCGATACACATTCTGGACTCAGTTCGTACTGGTAGCGGGAATGTCGACGGCGACGAGCAGTTCGTCACGCAAGCGGATCCATTCGCCCTGCTCGCTGGCATACAGCTCTTCCCGGTACCACGCCTCGACCCTTGAGATGTGGCCTTTCGATCTCCGATAGCGCGGAAGATCTCCCCAGTAATACAGATGCCCTCCCGGCGCCTTCAGCCAACGCAAAGCCCGGGGCAGCGGGCTTTTGGGTCTCCCGCTGTTCACCGCGGCCAGGAGTTTGCAGATGTAGTCAATGTGCCGCTCTGCTCGACGCTCGTCCCGCACCGTCGTCCCAAACAAAATCTTGGCCTGGTCGATGTCTTCGTCACATGGCCGCGCACCGACCAGGACATCTCGTATGTCGGAGTCTTCCACACCACCGAGCGGAAAAGTCACCAGCGGTTCGCGGATCAGTGCGTTCCCGGCGGCCCGAGCATATTCACGATCATGAGGGCTCATGAAGTCGTTGTAAAGCCCGTAGGTCTCACCGTCACTGGTCTGCACCGACCACAGGACCTTGGCGGAAAGCGGCGTGTCCCACCAGCCGAGGATATTGGGGCGCCAGGCCCATCCTGCCAGCACCAGAGCCATGAGGACCACACTGAGAAGCCAGGGCCACATACCGAAATGGATCGGATCGCCGTGCGAGACGAAGACCGACGAGGTGGCCAGTACGACGCCGATGACGATGTTCTCCCAGAACAGCAGGCCGGAGGTCAGCGCGACCACGCAATTGAACAGGACGGCGCCGAGGACGGCGAAAAGGAAGAGCCAGATATGGGCGAATGCCAGCAGCCCCGCGAGTTCGATGAACATCGTCGCGCTGTTGAGTAGCGCCGCGGCCGGACGTAGTCGTCTGACGACCCGTGAGGCGGTCCGAGCCGGCACGAATCGCGCCCACCCCCAGGAGTAGGAGGTGGCCACCAGCAGGTCGGTCCGGTTGTCCAGCATCCACGACCATGGAAAGCGCCCCAGCTTCGCCTTGCTCCAGGCCGCCGTCACATAGTGGCTCAGGTACACACTGCCCAGGAGAATCGCCAGGGCTGTATTGCGCGGAGCCGCCGGTGCCTCCCCGAGTGCGTGCGTCACACCGACGGCGAGCGAGTGACAGAAGGCGGCTTTCACCATCCGGATGCAGACGTTCGAGTGGTGCGTCCAGCCGCCCAGCCTGCCGCACAGCAGCACCACGGCGACCAGGGCCAGGCACGGCCAGCGGAGCGCGGCCGCACCGGCGACGAGGACCGCCAGCCTGTCGGCGCGCTGCCAGCCGATGCCCAGGGCCGCGTCGTAGTCCAGGGTGAGGTACTTCCAGAGGACGAGTGCCAGCGCCACGGTCGGCACCCACGCCAGGCCCGCGCGGGCCGTGCCCCCGCAGACTGCCGCGACCGCACTGAGGACTGCGACGACGGCACCCGCCGCAAGCAGCTTCCGCGGCCTGAACGCCCCCTCCGGATAAGCCCCGTTGAGCGCCTCGGCGGGATAGCGGCCCGTGCCGAGCCGCACTGCGCACCACGCGGTCACCGGCGAGACCACCCAGCGGTACAGGGCCAGGGTCAGCGCGAGTTCGGCGGCAACCCGCGCCGCATCAGACGCCGGCATGGCGGTCCGGGCGTCCGGGACCATCGTGTCGCGGCCCGCACCGGCCGGTTGAACCGCCCGGCTTCTTCCACCGTGGCGCGCAGGGGTGCGATCCGGGCGGACCGGCATCTGGCACCCGGCATTCGGTCGTGGGACGTGCCATGGTCTCTTCTCCACGCTGTCGGTGCATTCGCCGTGGAATGCGATGAGGAAGGACGCCACGTGTGCCGTGTGCCGGGCAGCGGATGCCGGGCGGTATCACCGCCGGACCAGGTAGCTGCTCGCTCGGGGCCGGACGCCCCGGTGCAGCGGATCGCGCACCGTGCGGCACAGCAGGCCGACCGGCGTCAGGACGAGGTAGTAGAGGAGAAACAGGGCGGCTCTGCGCATGCGCGCGCCTCCGGGGGCCTGATCGGCAGCTGGTGGAATCAGTCGAGTGGGATGTCGCTGCGCCAGTCGCCGCCCTCACGCCATGCGGGCTGTTCCTCCTTGCGCAGGATGAAGCCACCGAGGACGAGCATGTCGATGTCGGTCCGCATGAAGCAGGTGACGGCCTCGGCCGGCGTGTTCACGATCGGTTCGCCGCGCACGTTGAAGGAGGTGTTGACCAGCACCGGACAGCCGGTGCGTTCCTTGAAAGCGGCCAAGAGGCGGTAGTACAGGGGGTTGTCCTCTTCGGCGACCGTCTGAATTCTCGCCGACCCGTCGACATGGGTGACGGCAGGCAGCAGAGATCGCTGCACCTTCAGCAGGTCCAGGCCGGAGATTCCCTCGGGTTGGGGCCCCGCCAGCCTCTTGTCGGGCGCGATGTCGGCCACCAGCAGCATGTAGGGACTGTCCTGGTTGAGCCTGAAGTAGTCGCGTGCGTCGGGCGCGAGGACGGACGGTGCAAAGGGCCGGAAGGACTCCCTGAACTTGATCTTGAGGTTCATCGTCGACTGCATGGCGGAATCGCGCGGATCACCCAGGATCGACCGGTTGCCCAGCGCACGGGGCCCGAACTCCATCCGCCCCTGGAACCACCCGACGACCTTTCCGCCGTCGAGCGCTGCCACCGCCTCCCGGATCAGCGCGTCCGGCTCCGGTCTCGAATAGGGCAGCCCGTGCTCGTCGAGGTAGGCCCGGATCGCAGCGTCGTTGTAGGCGGGCCCGAGAAGAGCTCCCGCCATCCCGTCGCGTCCGGTGCCCAGATGGGCACGCGAGGCGCCGCGCTCCATCGCGACGGAAAGGGCCGCGCCCAATGCGCCGCCCGCGTCCCCCGCGGCGGGCTGCACCCAGATCTCGTCGAAGATCTTCCGGTCGGCAAGCTTTCCGTTGGCGACGCAGTTCAGGGCAACTCCGCCGGCCAGACACAGCCTTCGCTCCCCGGTGAGGCTGCGCGCTGTCCGGGCCAGCCGGATGACGATCTCCTCGGTAACCTGCTGCACCGATGCGGCCAGATCGAACTCCCGCTCGGTAAGAGGGCCTTCGGGACTGCGTCGCGGTCCTCCGAAGAGCGTCTCGAAGCGGCGGCCTGTCATCACGTGATCGTGCAGATAGGCGAAGTAGCGCATGTTCAGGCGGAAGGAGCCGTCCGGCTTGATGTGGATGAGCTTGCGGCGGATCACCTCCGCGAAGCGGGGCCGGCCGTAGGGCGCAAGCCCCATCAACTTGTACTCGCCCGAATCGACTTTGAAGCCGCAGAAGTACGTGAAGGCCGAGTACAGGAGGCCGAGCGAATGCGGGAATCTGATTTCGGCCAGCTGCCGGAGGTTCGAACGCCGACCGTGCCAGAGCGTGGTGGTCGCCCACTCCCCCACACCGTCGATGCACAGCACCGCGGCAGACTCGTACGGGCTCGGGAAGAAAGCGGACGCGGCATGCGAGGCGTGATGGCGTCGGCAGACGACGGGGGGAACCTGTCCGAGGCCGAGCCCGGCCAGCTCGTCACGCACGGTGTCGTTCGCACGTCGCTTCCATGCGAGCCAGTCGGGCAAGGCCTCCCGGAAGGGAGCGAAACCGTACGGGACGGCCGCGGCGAAAGTCGTCAGGACTCTTCCGAACTTCAGCCCCGGGTCCTCGTAGTAGACGACGGCTGACACGTCATCGAGTTTGGCTCCGCTCTCCTGGAGGCAGTACTGGACCGCCTGGGCGGGAAACGAGGGGTCGTGCCGGCGGCGGCTGAACCGCTCCTCCTGCGCGGCCGCGCGAGGGGCGCCGTCCTCGACAAGTGCCGCAGCGCTGTCGTGGTAGTAGCAGGAAATCCCGAGCACCAGGTCAGGCATCCAACGTCCCCTCGGGTGCAGCGAAACCATGGCCGGGATCAGTACAGCGGATACATCGTGGTGTCGCTGTCTTCCTTCTTTTTCCGGCGGAACGACAGTTTCCTGAGAAGGCCGCCAATGAGAGGTATTTTCCGGAGCACCTTGGACATGACCAACCTTTCCGTGGACTACGTGGAAACCCATTTCGGTGAGGCCGCCGACAATCGCATCAGGAGAATGACACCGGTCCAGGGGAATGGGCAAATCGTTCCCTGTCGACGACCGTCAACACCCGGTCGGTGAATTATTGCACCCCGGTGCCGCGATTACGCCCGAACTCCCGGGTGTGTGGCCCTCTCTGCGAAGTCGAGCCAGGCCCTGGCACATTCCCGCGCCAGGTCCGCCACCGAATCAGCCTGGTGCGGCGGCACGTTGGCGATCAAACGATCCCATTCCCCCACCCGGACAATATGGAGCTCCAACAAGCGCAGCAGGAAACGACCGGTCTCAGTCATCCGGAAAGAGGGGTCCTGGCAGAGTGCCTGGTACCTCGCTATACGGTCCGCGGTACCGTCCCGGCACGACACTGCGGCCGGGCCCCAGCGCAGGGCCGGCTCCGCCGTACGCGGGGCGCGCTGCGGGAATGGAACGGACGGCGGTCCGGGGCGGGTCACGGAGACCGGTGAACCGTCGCCCGCCGACGCGCATTCCTCGGGAACGTCCCGGATACCGGGGCTCGCCTTCCGCCTCGGAAGATGCCTCACCCTGCCGTCCCGGCCGACCCGCACCGTCGACTGAGGAATTTCCTCAGTCGACCGCGCCCGTACGGCGCCGACGGTCTTGGGCGACAGGCCGGCGAGGCCGGCGACTCTGCGGTCCGACCAGTCGGGGTGGGTGCGCACGATGCGGGTGGCGGCTGCCGTGCGCTCCGCGAGGGTCAGGGGCAGTCCGTGCCCGACGTTCGCCTGGACCGCCCGGACGAACGCCTCGTCCTCGTCGCCCTCGAAGAACCGGACGTTGATCGTCTCACGACGCTTCAGTTCCGCCGCCCGTAGCCGGTGAACCCCGTCGATCACCCTCATCGTCTGACGGTGCACCAGAATCGGCGGGAGTGTGCCCTCGGATTCGGCCAGCAAACGGACGTGGGAATCGTCGACTCCCTTCTGCCGCAGCGAATCACCCACGTGAAGTGAGGATATCGGCACGGAACACACCGTTCTCCGGTCGTCGGATTCCGCTGTCGGGTCTGCTTGCCCTCCGAGCACCCTGCCGTTCGAGACGTCCATGAGCCCCCTTCTCCATCGAGCCACGCCCGACCTACGGAGTACACACCCTGAGAACGGCCCACGATTTCCGTGCCGTTCCGTGGTCTTCGACGGCAGGTGAATCGGACATCACGACGCTCCGCAAGCACCGCCGAGGCATCTGAGGCAGGGGTCGGCCCGGCAACCGGCACGACTCAGTCTTCCGGCACATGCACGGCCGCATCCTGGATGGCTGACACACTCGGGCGCTCAATTTTCGTGCCCCCGTCGAATGGTGCAAAGTGTCCACTGCTCGGTCCAGCGAGGGAATAGGAATGGATCACTTTCCATGCTGCATCGACAGACCCGGGTAAGCAATCTTTTTCAACCCTCGCATCAGCCCCTGACCCCGCTCCTGACACACATGGCGGGGATGGGAATTCGCACACCCTCCAGCCTCGTGGACCGCGAGGGGAAAAGCGTCTGAACCACATGCCGGGCGCTCGTTGGATCCAGGGCACCGGGCCTGCCCGCACGCGCCGAGTGCATGGTCGCCCAGCAGGCGCAAGCCGATGCGTTCACTGGTCCGTCAGGTACGGCCTTCCAGTAACTCCGCGAAATCCAGCCACAGCCGGGCACACCCGCGGGCTGCCTGGGCCACCGAAGACACACGGTGGCCGGGTACGGCCTCCAGTAAGGGCGTTGTCCTGTCACCCTGGAGAACGAGCGGAACGCTCAACATCTGCAGCAGCGTCCTGCCGCCGTCCGTCAGCCGCAGCGACGGGTCCTTGCAGAGCCGCGCCACCAGGGAACCCACATCCGCATCCCCGGTGCAGGACGACATACCCCCGGCCGCCCTCGAAGCGGTACTGCCCGAGTCGGTTCCGGCATCGGATTCACGAAACCTGAGCGGGACGGGGTCCTCACCACGGCGCACCCGCTCCCTCACGTCACGAGCAGTGGCAAGGGCGACTCCGGCTTCTGCGGCGATCTGCCGCAGCGAGGCATCGGGCCGCTCGGTCAGCAGCAGACCGGCCCTTCTGCGTCCCTCCGCCGGGTCCACCGGCCGTAGTCTTCCGTCTTTGCCCTCACGCGCGTTCAACTGCACGCCCTCGACAGTTGAACACCTCCGTACGGCCGCCACAGTGCCCGCGGTCACTCCTGAGGCCGAGGCGATCAGACGGTCCGACCACTGAGGATGTGTGCCCAGGATCCGCAGGACGGCAGCCGTGCGATCGGCCTGCGTCAACGGCAGCCCCCGCGACGAGTTCAACCGCACCGCCTCGACGAACACGTCCTCCACCGGCCCCTCGAAATAGCAGACGCCGATGCGGTCCTCCCGGCGGAGCCGGGCCGCATGGACGCGGTGAACCCCGTCGACGACGCGCAAGGTCGGCTTGTGTACGACGATAGGGGGCAACGGCCCGGTGATGCGGGCGAGTTTCTGCACATGCGCTTCGTCCACGCCCGCGGTCCGCGGCGAGTCGGTGCATCCCAGCGCGTCGAGCGGCAGAGTCGCGGCCAGGGTGTGACCGTCAGGAGTGGCTCGTTCCTGGTCCGCGGTCTGCCCTGCGTCGTTCGTGCCTCGAGCGGAATTCACGCGACACGACGCTAGACAGCGGACGATTGAGCGTCAATGCATCCGCTGGAGCAGACGGTCCTGTTCCAGCCGCGGCGGGCGGACACCTCGCGACTGCCCGGGAGAACCATTCGGCCTGTGCCTCTCGGCTCCTGTTTCCAGGTCATCACTCTCCTCGGCCGCCTGCGCACCCGGCGTCGCACCCGTCACGGACGAGGCATGCGCCCACTCAACTCCCGGAAGGTTGACCGGATCGCACTCACTCCGCGTCCCGAAAGGGTCCACACTGATCAGAGGTGGCGCTGTCCACTGGAGCGGACGTGTGAAAGGTGGCGTATGGACAGGGGTGGGGCAGATCGTCGCGACGCGAGTCGGCCTCTGCTGATGGACCTCGACGAACGGCTCAGCAGCCTGATCGCGGCCTTCTACCCGGACGAACGCAAACGCCCGGGATACGCGCGGCTCGCCCAGCTGATCCGGGAGAGCACCGGCAGAACGATCTCCGGGACCTATCTGTGGGAGCTCACCACCGGCCGGAAACGCAATGTGACGCTGGAGCAGCTTGCCGTACTAGCGGAGTTCTTCGGCGTCCCGCTCGAGTACTTCGTCAACGACGAGGTATCGCGTCAGGTCGATGCACAGCTGAAACTCGCGGTCGCACTCCGCGACACGAAGGTGCGCAGCCTCGCGCTCAGAGCCGAGGGCCTGTCGTCCGCGAGCTTGGATGCCCTCCTCACCATCGTCAACGAAGTCCGCCGCGTGGAGAATCTGGAGCAGGTCAGCGAAAAGGGGGAGCCGCCGCCCACCCGGCCCCAAGACAATCCGCCCCACGACGACCCCCACGCCGAGGACCGGCCGGACCGCCCCGGAGCGCGAAGAAGCTGACCTGTGCCCCCCCCTCGGTCCCGGTATCCCCCACGTACAGAAAGGGCCCCGACGCGGACACTCATGTCGAACGGATCCTTCAGGCTGCGACGTCGCTGCCAAACGGTGATCGACCGGCTGGAACTCCCCGCCACCCTGTCCATCGAGATCCTGTGCCGCCACATCTCAGCGCGGCGCGGGCGGCCGTTGCGTCTTCATCCGCTGCCGCGTGAGGCGGCCACCGCCGGCGCCTGCGGCATGTGGTTGGCCACCGATGCCGAAGACCACATCTTCTACGAACAGCGCACTGCGCCCCTCCACCAGGAGCACATCGTCCTGCACGAGATCGGACACGTGCTGTTCGACCACTGGGCGTCGCACGAGGACGGCGGCATCGGCTGGGGCTCGTTCCTGCCCGACCTCGACGTGAACGCGGTGCAGCGTCTCCTGGCCCGCACGAACTACGCCACCAGCCAGGAACAGGAGGCTGAGTTGTTCGCCAGTCTTCTCGGGCCCCTCATGAGCGAGACCTCCCGTGGGCACGCCGATGGCGCACTCGGCCGCCTGGAGGCGGCCCTGGGAGTGAACCCACCACACGACACGGCATGACCCGCGACGCAGCCACGCTCGGCGCCGAGTTGGAACTGCCCAGTGTGCTGCTGTTATGGGCCGCGGTGCTGCTGCGGGTGCCCTCCGGCCTGCGTTCGGCGGCCCAGCGGGGCGTGCTGCTGGCCGTGGTCACCGCGGCTGCGTCCATGACGCTCGATCTGCCGTCCGTCCTGCACGAGGCCGCCCGTCACAGTGAGGCCAACGTCGTGGCCGTGGCCAGGAACGCCCTCGGTGTTCTGTCCGCGGGAGCCGTGCTCTCCTTCGTGGCCCAGGTCACCACGGAGGGCCGCCGCTTCCAGACGGCCATTGTCCTGGCCTCCGGCTCCATGGTGACCCTCCTGCTCGTCCTGGATCTCGCGGCCGAGCCGCACCTGAAGATCGGCATCCCGGTCAGCGGGTCGCCGAACCCCTCCCTCGTCTACTGGCTCATGCTCATGAGCACGCACCTGGCGGCCAACGCCCTGTGTGCGTTGATGTGCCTGCGCTACAGCGCGACGCCCGCGCACCGGTCCCTGACCCTGAGCCTGCGCCTGTTCGGTCTGGGTACGGCTCTGGCGGGGGTCTACTGGCTGGGGTATCTCCTGCGAGTCACCACCGATGCCCGCTGGCCCCTGCCCTGGCTTCCCCTGCTCATGGACCTGCACGGCGTGCTGCGCGCCCTGGCCATCCTGGTGCCGACGTACACCGTGTTCCGGCGCGCCGTCTCCGACATCGCCACCGCCTGGCGGCTGTGGCCGATGTGGCATGAGCTCGTCACCGCTGTTCCGCACGTCGCCCTGGCCTCTCCGCGCCACCGGATCTGGGACGTCGTGTGGCCCCGGATGCCCTATCACGTGCTCGCATACCGCAGGATCATCGAGACCAGGGACGCCATTCTGGCACTTACGGACCATGGTCTTCCTCCCCAAGCGCCGCCGCCCCGCAGGCGGACCCGTGCCGAAGCGAGCCGGGACATCGCCGCCCTGGCCGCCGCGGTCAAGAGCGCCCGGGACGCGAAACTGCAGGGACTTGATCCAGCGCCCCGCACACCGGGCTTCATCTCGACGGGTGGCACGGACTTCGCCGGCGAACGGGCCTTCCTGCTCCGCATGGTCAAGGCCTACCAATCCGCACCGGCGCACGTCGGTGCAGAACCATCGTCGGCGGCGAAGGACTGAGCCCACCCTGAACTACGCGTCCCGGACGGCAGCCGTTTCGACCACCATCGATCCCCTGAACCGCCTTTTCATGTGCCGGCATGGTGCCCACACGCATAGCCGACCCCCGAACTATGTTGCCCCGCCCCATGTGCGCCTGACCTGCGGTTTCCTACGGTGTGGCGACACGCAAACGTCCCCGTCACACCCCAGGAAGTGGTGCCGATGTCGTCGCCCGCAACCGCTCCACCGGCCCCGAACAACCTCAAGCGCATCGTCGCCGCCAGCCTCATCGGCACCACCATCGAGTGGTACGACTTCTTCCTCTACGGTTCCGCCGCCGCGCTCGTCTTCAACAAGCTGTTCTTCCCGGACTCGGACCCCCTGGTCGGCACGCTGCTCTCCTTCCTGACGTACGCCGTCGGATTTGCCGCCCGTCCGCTGGGCGCACTCGTCTTCGGGCACTACGGCGACCGGATCGGGCGCAAGAAGCTGCTGGTGCTGAGTCTGCTGCTCATGGGCGGGGCGACTTTCGCGATCGGGTTGCTGCCGACGCACGCGACGGTCGGAGCAGCCGCGCCCGTGCTGCTGACCACCCTGCGCCTGATCCAGGGCTTCGCGCTGGGCGGCGAGTGGGGCGGCGCCGTGCTGCTGGTGTCCGAGCACGGGGATGCCCGGCGGCGCGGCTTCTGGGCCTCGTGGCCGCAGACCGGCGCGCCCGCCGGACAGTTGCTCGCCACAGGTGTGCTCTCCGTGCTGACGGCCACGCTCTCGGACGACTCCTTCGGCTCCTGGGGCTGGCGGATCCCGTTCCTGCTCTCCGGTGTGCTGGTGGTCGTCGGTTTGTGGATTCGTCTGTCTGTCGATGAATCGCCCGTGTTCCAGCAGGCGTTGGCGCAGAGCGAGGCCCGCAAGGCCGACCGGGGTGCGGAGGCCGAGAAGCCGCCGCTGGTGTCCGTGCTTCGGCACCACTGGCGGGATGTGCTCATCGCCATGGGCGCCCGCATGGCGGAGAACATCAGCTACTACGTCATCACCGCGTTCATCCTCGTCTACGCCACCACGTCGGCCGGCGTCTCCAAGCAGACCGCGCTCAACGCGGTGCTGATCGCCTCGGCCGTGCACTTCGCGGTCATCCCGGCCTGGGGCGCACTGTCGGACCGGGTCGGACGCCGTCCGGTGTACCTGCTGGGCGCGGTCGGCGTCGGGCTGTGGATGTTCCCGTTCTTCTCGCTCATCGACACCGGCGGCTTCGGCAACCTGATCCTCGCGGTCACCGTGGGCCTGGTGCTGCACGGCGCGATGTACGCGCCTCAAGCCGCCTTCTTCTCCGAGATGTTCGCGACCCGGATGCGCTACTCGGGTGCCTCCATGGGTGCCCAGTTCGCCTCGGTCGCGGCGGGTGCGCCGGCACCCCTGATCGCCACCGCGCTGCTGGAGGACTACGGCAGCTCCACCCCGATCGCCCTGTACGTCATCGGCGCGGCCGTGCTGACGGTCCTCGCGGTGGGAGTCGCCAAGGAGACCCGTCACCGGGACCTGGCCGATGTCGAACCGCCCGTGAGCACGGGGCCTGCGACTGCCGCCGCGGCGGACGCGCACACCGTGTGATCTCCGGGAGCCCGCCCCCCGTACGCGTCGCGTGCGGGGGTCAGCGCTGTGCGCGGGCCGACAACCGGTGCAGCCGCAGGGCGAGTTGGATCTCCAGGGCGCGGGCGGGGTCCTGCCAGTCGTCGCCCAGGAGGCGGGCGACGCGCTCCAGGCGCTGCGCCACGGTGTTGACGTGGACGTGCAGTTCGTCCTTGGTGCGGGCCGGGCTCATGCCGCAGGTGAAGTAGGCGTCGAGGGTGTGCACCAGGTCGGTGCCGCGTCGTTCGTCGTAGGCGACGACCTGGCCGATGGTGCGGTCCACGAAACCCGCGATGTCCCGGTCGCCGGCGAGCAGCAGGCCGAGGAAGCCGAAGTCCTCGGCTGCGGCCCCGTCGCCGGGGCGGCCGAGGAGGTACAGGGCGTCCAGGCAGCGTCGGCCCTCCGCGTAGGCTGCGGCCGCGGTGCCGGGGTGGGCGGCGAGGTCCTGGACGGGCGCGGAGGCACCGACGGTGACCGCCTCATGGACTGCCGCGCCCAGCTGGCGGGCGGTGCGGCGGGCCACCTCGGTGGCGGTGTCGCCGTCGGCCAGCGGCAGCAGCAGGACGGTGCCGCCGTCGCGGGCGGCGGCCAGGCCGTGCCGGGTCGCGGCGAGGTGGGAGGCGGCGGACCACAGGCGTCGGCGGGCGGCTGCCTCCTGGTCGGCGTCGGGTGCTGGGCCGTCGAGCCGGGCGGCGAGCACGACGTGGGTGGCGTCGAGGTCGGCGTGCAGCCGGGACGCGCGCTCGCGCAGTAGCCGCGGGTCGCGGTCGCGGGCGTCGAGGAGGTCGTCCAACAGCTCGCCGCGGACGCGCTGTTCGGCCTCGGCGGCCGAACGTCTGGCGAGCAGCAGCAACGAGGTGACCATCGCCGCCCGTTCCAGGGTGAGCTGGTCGACGAGGTCGAGGCCGGGGTGGCCGCGCAGGACGAGCGCGCCGAGCAGTTCGCCGCCTGCGGCCACGGCGGCGATCCAGTCGTCCTCGTGCCGGACGGCGTGCCCTTCGGCCCTGGACGCCTCCAGGGGGGCCGCCGGTGCGTCGACGGCCTCGGTGAACTCGACTGTCCCGTCGAGGACTTGGGAGACCGCCGCAGCCACGTCGTGCACTCCGCCGCCGCGCAGCACCAGCTCCGCGAGCCGGTCATGGACGTCGGAGGCGCGCTCGATGACGCCGCTGCGGTCGCGGATGATCTCGTTGGCGCGCTCCAGGCCGGCCAGGGCCGAGCGGGTCTCGGTGAGGAGGTTGGCGGTGTCGATGGCGGCCGCGGCCAGTGCGGCGAACGAGCCGAGCAGCGCGATCTGCTCGCGTTCGAAGACCCGGGCGCGCCGGTCGGCCGCGAAGAGGACGCCGATGACGTGGTGGCCCAGCATCAGCGGCACGCCGAGGATGGCGACCAGGCCCTCGTCCCGCACACCGGCGTCGATCGTGTTCGTGTGCTGGAAGCGGTCGTCCTTGAAGTAGTCGTCGGTGACGTACGGGCGGGCGGTCTGGGCCACCAGGCCGCCGAGCCCTTCCCCCATGCCGAGCCGCAGCTGCTGGAAGCGGGCCGCGACCGAGCCCTCGGTCACCCGCATGTAGGTGTCGCCGCGGTCCGGGTCGTTCAGGCTGAGGTAGGCGATGTCGGTGCCGAGCAGGGAGCGGGCGCGCTGCACGATCGCTCGCAGTACGGCGTCCAGGTCCCGCAGGCCCGCGAGGTCGTGGGCGGTCTCGAAGAGCGCGGAGAGCTCGGCCTCCCGGCGGCGGCGCCCCTCCAGTTCCGCGCGCACGCGCAGCGCGAGCAGTTTGGCCTGCTCCAGCGCGGCGATCGCCGCTGCGGGCCGTCCCTCGGCGCGGGCCAGCAGCACGGGCTGCTCGTAGGCGTCGGCGGACGCACCCCTGGCCAGCAGCTGAAGGTACGGCGTCTCGGCGCCGGTGGGCGCCGGAGCCGCGGCTTCGGCGTCGGTGCGCTCGGCGGACTGCACGTGATCGCGGGACATGCTCACAGGATTCCTCATCCCACTGTCACCGGGTCGGCCCTGTGGACAACTCGATCCTGGCCGGGCCCGGGCCTGGTCAGTGCGCGGTCCAGCCGCCGTCGAGGACGAGCGAGGTGCCGGTCACGAAGGATGCCTGCGGGCCGCACAGATAGGCCACGGCCTCGGCGACCTCCTCCGGTTCGATGAGCCGTTTGACGGCGCTGTCCTGCAGCAGCACCTCCGCCAGGACGCGCTCTGCGGGGATGCCGTGCGCCTGCGCCTGGTCGGCGAGCTGCTTCTCGACCAGGGGGGTGCGCACATAGGCCGGGTTCACACAGTTCGAGGTGACGCCGTGGGGTGCGCCTTCGAGGGCGGCGGTCTTGGACAGGCCCTCCAGACCGTGCTTGGCGGCCACATACGCCGACTTGTAGGCCGAGGCGCGCAGTCCGTGGACGGAGGACACATTGACGATGCGGCCCCACCCCTGACCATACATGTGGGGCAGCGCTCCGCGGATGAGGCGGAAGGGTGCCTCCAGCATCACGGTGAGCACCGTGCGGAAGACCTCGGGCGGAAACTCCTCGATGGGGCGCACCAGCTGCAGCCCGGCGTTGTTGACCAGGACGTCGGTGCCCGCGGCGGCGAGTTCGGCGGCGTCGAGGTCGGTGAGGTCGAGGACGTGCGGTTCGACCGTGCCCGCGAGGCCCAGGGCCTGCTCGGCCAGCGTGTCCAGGCCGTCGGCGTCCCGGTCGACCGCTCTCACCTTGGCCCCGGCGGCCGCGAGGCGCAGCGCGCAGGCGCGGCCGATGCCACCGGCGGCGCCGGTGACGAGGGCGGTGCGGCCGCCGAGGTCGAGGGAGGGGTCCTGGCGGGCCGGGAGGGCGCTGGGCGGGGTCATGTCTCGACCCTAGGCAGCTCCCCCGCCTCCCCACATGTGGTCACGGCCCATAGTTCACTCGGAACTCATAGGCTCGAACCATGTGGGTTCGTCGGACAGGGCTTGCTTGATCCGGAAGTAGTGGTAGTCGGTCATCTCCGGCAGCTCGTCCAGCGTGAACCAGCCGACCGCCAGGGACTCGTCGTCGTTCACCCGGGCCTCGCCGTCGATGACGTGACAGCGGAAGCAGAGGTCCATGAACTGGCAGGTGTCGCCGTTCGGGTAGGTGACCTGCCGACCGGACCGCACCGTGATCAGCCGCTCGACGGCGACCCGGACGCCCGTCTCCTCCTGTACCTCGCGTACGAGGGCTGCGGCGGGTTGTTCACCGGGGTCCGGGATGCCGGAGATCAGCGCCCACCGGTGGTTGTCGGCACGCTGCCCGAGCAGGACTCTGCCCTCGTCGTCGAAGACGACGGCGCTCACGCCGGGGAGCCAGAGCAACTGGTGGCCTGCGGAGGCCCGGATCTCGCGGATGAAGTCAGGGGTTGGCATGACACCGACCCTAAAGGGCCGGTGTCCCGGTCCCGGCGCATTTCGCGGGGCGTGCGCTGGGCGTACGGCTACACGCTCCGGGCGCGCCGCCCACGCACTCCGGCGCCGATCGCCCAGCCGAGTCCGCCCGCGGCGACCAGCACCAGGGCGATCTCCGGCAGGATGCCCACCCGGGTCGCGGGCGTCTCCGAGGAGCGCAGGGGCACCTTCTGCACCAGGTGGGCGTGGACGAACATGCCGGTCTTCTGGGTGATCTTCCCGTCCGGCATGATGACCGCGCTGACGCCGCTGGTGACCGGCACGGTGACGGTCCGGCTGTGCTCGACGGCACGGACACGGGACATGGCGAGCTGCTGGTAGGTCATCTCGCTGCGGTCGAAGGTCGCGTTGTTGCTCGGCACGGAGATCAGCTGCGCCCCGTCGGTGACCTCGGAACGCACGGCCCAGTCGAAGGCGGCCTCGTAGCAGGTGACCAGGCCGACCTTGGCGTGGTCCATGCTGAACACGCCCGGCTTGGTGCCCCGGCTGAAGTCCTGACGTTGCATCGAGGTCCAGTTGCTGTTGATCGCGCCGATGAGCGAGCGCATCGGCAGGTACTCGCCGAACGGCTGGATCTGCCGCTTGTCATAGGTGTCGAGCGGGCCCTTCTTGGGGTCCCACAGGATCTGCTCGTTGTACCACTTGCCGTCCCGCTCGACGACGCTGCCGACCGAGATGGGCACGCCGATCGCCTTGGCCGCGCTGTCGATGACGGCGTACGCGTCGGCGTTGTCGAAGGGGTCGACGTCGGAGGAGTTCTCCGGCCACAGCACGAAGTCGGGCCGCGGGGTCTTGCCGGCCTTGACCTCGGCGGCCAGGCGCATCGTCTCGCGCGCGTGGTAGTCGAGCACGGCCCGCCGCTGGGCGTTGAACTCCAGCCCGGAGCGCGGCACGTTGCCCTGGATGAGAGCGACGGTCGCATAGCCGTCCTCGGCCTTGTCGCTGACCAGTGAACGGGCGGCGACCGCGCCGACCACCGGGACGGCCACGCTCAGCAGGGCGACGGCCGCGGCCGACCGCTGGAGGGCCCGGGTGCGCCGCGCGTCCAGGACGAGGCGTACGACCTCGTAGAGGCCGAAGCCGCACAGGACGACCGCGAAGCCGAGGACCGGGGTGCCGCCCACCGCGGCCAGCGGCAGGAAGACGCCGTCGGCCTGTCCGAACGCGATCTTGCCCCAGGGGAAGCCGTTGAACGGCACACGCGCGCGTGCCGCCTCACCCGCTATCCACACCGCTGCCGCCCACACCGGCCACGCGGGCAGCTTCGACACCGCTGCGACACCCGCGCCTACCAGCGCGATGAAGATCGCCTCGATCGCCACCAGGGCCAGCCAGGGCACGGAGCCGACCTCCACGCCGGTCCACACCAGCAGCGGCAGCAGGAACCCGAGGCCGAAGAGGTAGCCGAGGCCGAGGCCCGCCTTCCAGCTGCGGCCGCGCAGCACCCAGCCGAAGACGGCGAAGGCCGGAACGGCCAGCCACCACAGGGTGCGGGGCGGGAAACTGACGTAGAGCAGCACTCCGGAGAGCGCGGCGGCGAGGGCCGGAACGAAGCGTACGAGGCGCGCCGCGCGCGATGAGGGCGCGGTCTGCGGCTGCAACTGGTCCGACTCGTCCACGGAGGTTGCGGTGACGGTCACTCCGGGAGTGTACGGCGCGTGACCTTGACACGGACAGCGCGGTCCGCAGAGCAGCACCGGGCCCTGCGTGGCGCTGGGGGCGCGCCGTTTCTGCGTAACTAGGCCCAGCTCATCCACAAAACGTCCATCAGCCGTTACGGTGTGCCCAGCCACAGTCGCGCGGCCGGTCACGGCCTCGGCGGCCTGGGTCGTGCGAGGTCGGGGGGCTTCGGTCCGGTTCGGGGGGCGGGGTGGGTTCCACAAGGATGACGTCTGAGGCCGGTCCTGGGGAGGTCGGCGAGAGACGAATCGTTTCTGACGCGGTGGGCGTGGTGGTGCTGGGGGCGTGTGCCACCTGGTCGCTGGTCACGGCGACCGTGCATGACGGCCGCCCCGAGGGCGTGCTGCTCGCGGTGCTGGCCGTGGCGGCCGGTTATGCCGCGGGGCGGATCTGCGGGGCACTGCTGCCGGTGGCCGCCCCATGTGCCGGAGCGCTGGCCGGGCCGGCCCTGGCGGTGGCCGTGCCACACCTCGCGCCCGGGCCGCAGATCGTGACACCCCTCGGCCACGCCGGTGCCACTGCCGCGCTGCTGACCCTGTGCGTGGGCGCGGCGTGCTGCGCGGCCTGGGCCGCCGAGTCGCCGGCCGTGCGGTTCGCCATGGGCGCCCTGGCGGCCGGCATCACCGTGACCGCGGCCGTACTGGGTTCGACCAGCGGTTTCGTCATCTGTACCGCCGTATTGCTGTGCTCGCTGGCCGCCGGCCGTACGCACAGCCGCGCAGCGGGCATTGCCGGTCTCGCCCTGACCGCGGCCCTGGTGGCCGGTCTGACCTTGGGCATCGCCGGAAATGCCCTGCCCGACGGACTGACCACATCCTTGGAGGGCCCACTCAGCCGGCACCGGGTCCAGCTGTGGCAGGACGCCCTGCATATGGCGCACCGCAACGCGGCCCTGGGCGTGGGCCCGGAGCGATTCGGTGATCTGAGCACGACGGCGGCCCGGACGCTCCTCTCGGACGGCAAGCCGCACTCGGCGCTGCTGCAGCAGGCCTCGGAACAGGGCGTCGTCGGCGTGGCCCTGCTGGGGGCGTCCTTCTGCTGGGTGCTGCATGCGCTGTGGCGCTCCCCACGGCCCACGCCGGTGGTGCTGACTGCGGGGGCGGCCCTGACGGCGCTCGCGGCGATCGCCGCGGTCGGCAATGCGCTGAGCTTCACCGCCGTGTCGGTCGGTGCGGGCCTTCTCGCCGGCCTGGCCACTGCTCGTCCGCTCGCCGAGGAGTCACCGCAGCAGGAGGTACGCGTACGCCCGCGCGGTGACCGGCTCACGCCATGACGGAACCGCTCAGTGCAGTGCGCCGGTCGTGCCCGGCCGCAGGCGGTCGCTGATGACCCGGACCGCGGCCTCGGCGTTGTCCACGGTCACCGTGAACGTGTGACCGTCCCACAGGCGCAGGATGACGCCCTCGCCGCGCCGCACGACGACCGCCGTGCCCTTCTCGGGCCGCCAGCGGTAGCCCCAGCCGCCCCAGTGACGCGGATTGACGTGCGCGGCGAATTCGGCGCCGGCGACATGGGAGAGAGGGATGCGGCGGCGCGGCACACCGATGTGGCCGCAGCGCACCTCGAGGCATTCCGTGTCGAGCTTCAGATCGACGTGCAGGAAGGCGAGCGTGCCGAAGAGGACCAGCAGCCCGGCGGCGATGCAGCCGACGACGGCCATGACGAGCGGGGCGATGCCCGACGTCCAGGCGGAGTCGACGGCCAGCTCGATGCCGAGCGCCATGACGGCCGCGCCGGCCAGCGCCGGCAGCCACTGGACCCGCTTGCTGGCGTGTCCGGTCCAGACGTCGGAGTGCTTGGCTGTCTCGCCGTGGGGGTGGTCCCTCATGGCTACGAGGTTACTCAGGTTTCGCTGAGCGGGCACAGAGTCGCGGAGTGTGACTGTGCCGACCAGGGCCGTCAGTGGCGTCCCCCGGGTCACCGGGCGGGACTGACCGCCTTGAGGAAACGTCCCTCCTCATACGTCAGCGCGGTGTCTGGCAGCTCGGCCTCTCGGCCGCTGAGCAGCACCGTGAGGGAGCCGACGGCGGGGGCCTCGGGGGCGGGCTGCTCGCCGATCCGGCGCAGGCCCTGGGCGACCACCGCGCCGGCGGTGCCGTGCAGGATGAGCGGCGGCCGGTCGGGCTGCTGCACGGCGGCGCGAATGCGCTCGGCGACCAGTTCGTAGTTGGTGCAGCCGAGGACGAGGGTCGTGATCTCGTCGGGGGTGCGTGCGGCGGCCGCGGCGACGGCGGCCTCGACCGCTGCCTCGTCAGCGTGGTGCACCGCGTCCGCAAGCCCGGGGCAGGGCACTTCGGTGACGTCCACACCCGCAGCGAACTCGGCGATGAGACCGCGCTGGTAGGGGCTGCCTGTGGTGGCGGGGGTCGCCCAGATGGCGACGGGGCCGCCGCCCGCGGCGGCGGGCTTGATCGCGGGCACGGTGCCGATGATCGGCAGCTCCGGCTCGAAACGGGCGCGCAGCGCAGGAAGAGAGTGCACTGACGCGGTGTTGCAGGCGACGATCAGAACGTCGGGCTTGTGCGCCGCGGCAGCCCCGGCGACGTCCAGGGCGCGCTCCGTGATGTCCTCCGGGGTGCGCGGTCCCCAGGGCATTCCGTCCGGGTCCCACGACAGGACGAGATCCGCGTCGGGCCGCAGACGGCGCGCCACGGCGGCGGCGGGAAGCAGACCGATTCCGGAGTCCATGAGCGCGATCTTCACCCGGCCACGATAGACGATGGGCCCTTGAGGGCAGGCCGGGTGGGGCAGACTGCGCGAGTGAGCGCCATTGCGTGGATTGCCGCCGTATCACTCGCCGCCTGGCTGTGGCTGCTGCTCTGTCAGGGCTTCTTCTGGCGCACGGATGTCAGGCTGCCGCCGCGCCGGGATCCTGACGAGTGGCCGTCGGTGTGCGTGGTCGTCCCCGCGCGTGACGAGGCCGCAGTGCTGCCCGCGAGCCTGCCTTCGCTGCTCGCCCAGGAGTATCCGGGCCGGGCGGAGATCTTCCTGATCGACGACGGCAGCTCGGACCGCACCGGAGTGCTGGCCCGCGAACTGGCGGAGACACACGGCGGACTGCCCCTGACCGTCACCTCTCCCGGCGAACCGCCCACCGGCTGGACGGGCAAGCTGTGGGCCGTGCGGCACGGCATCGGGCTGGCACGCGCGCGCAGGCCCGAATATCTGCTGCTGACGGACGCGGACATCGCACACGCGCCGGACAGCCTGCGGGAGCTGGTCGCCGCCGCGCGCACCGGCGGTTTCGACGTCGTCTCGCAGATGGCCCGGTTGCGGGTGGAGAGCCTGTGGGAGCGCCTCGTGGTGCCGGCCTTCGTCTACTTCTTCGCCCAGCTGTACCCGTTCCGCCGGATCGGCGGGAAGGGGACGCGGACGGCGGCCGCCGCGGGCGGCTGCGTGCTGCTGCGCGCCGAGGCGGCCGAGCGGGCGCGGATCCCGGACGCGATCCGGCACGCGGTCATCGACGACGTGGCGCTGGCGCGCGCGGTCAAGGGCAGCGGCGGACGCGTCTGGCTGGGGCTGGCCGAGCGGGTGGACAGTGTGCGGCCCTATCCGCGGTTGCACGACCTGTGGCGGATGGTGTCACGAAGCGCGTACGCGCAGTTGCGCCACAACCCGCTGTTGCTGCTCGGGACGGTCGCCGGACTGGTCCTGGTGTATCTGGTGCCGCCCGCGGCGCTGGTCGCAGGTCTCGCCACCGGGAGTGGGGCAGCCGGGGTCCTCGGGGGTGCCGCGTGGCTGCTGATGACGGGGACGTACATCCCGATGCTCCGCTACTACGGCCAGCCGCTGTGGCTCGCGCCGCTGCTGCCGTTCACCGCGTTCCTCTATCTCCTCATGACGGTCGATTCCGCGGTGCAGCACTACAGGGGACGTGGCGCGGCCTGGAAAGGCCGCACCTACACGCGCCCGGACGCCGTCGCGGACGAGCACCCCCTCTAGGGCGCTCACTTCCTGCCGGGAGTCCAGTTCATACCCCATCCGTAGGCGTAGTCGACGGTGCGCTGGGGGCTCACCCCACGCTCGGGGACGAGGTAGCGGGCCTCGCGCTGGACGACCAGATCGCTGCCCGTGTTGGTGATCAGAGCGAGGGCACACACCGTCGAGGGGACCGTGCACTCGTCGAGTGAGAAGTCGATCGCGGCGCCGTACTGCGGCTGAAGCGTGACCGCGGCGTGCAGGTCGGCGAAGGACCGCGCGCCTTCGTAGATGGTCACGAAGACGAGGATCCGCCTGAAGTCCTGCTTGTGGTCGAGGTTGATCGTGAGGTTCTCGCCGCTCGCGACGGCGCCGGTGCGGTCGTCGCCGTCAAGGTGGATGTACGGCGGCCGCTGCACGGCCCCGAAGGCGTTGCCGAGGGCCTGTACGACGCCCTTGCTGCCGTCGGTGAGTTCGTACAGGGCGCACAGGTCGAGGTCGAGGTCCGCGTGCATGGCGACCGCGCGGCCGCGTTTGCTGCCCCATCCCGAGAACTGCTTGCGCACCTGCCAGTTGAGGTTCACGCGCATGGCGCCAGAGGTGCCACCCTGTTTGGCCAGCGACACCGCGGGGGCCGCCTTGGTGAGCGTCACCTTGCTCAGACGGACCGGTGGGGCAGGGGGCGCGGGTGGCGGGGGCGGCTGCACGCCGGCCGGCGGGGGCATGTGGACCGGTGGTGCGGTGGGCGGGGGCGTGGTCATCGGCGGCGCGGCTGGGGG
Source organism: Streptomyces guryensis (assembly GCF_021261325.1). Classification (GTDB taxonomy): domain Bacteria; phylum Actinomycetota; class Actinomycetes; order Streptomycetales; family Streptomycetaceae; genus Streptomyces; species Streptomyces guryensis. Next base: position 305,653 of record NZ_JAJSBI010000006.1, read on the forward strand.
CGGGGGCTGGGGCATCGGCGGCGCGGCCGACGGTGCGGGTGCGGTGTGCTGCGGTTCGTCCACCGTGATCCCGAAGTCCGCCGCCAGGCCCTCGAGTCCGGTGCTGTAGCCCTGGCCGACGGCGCGGAACTTCCAGGCGCCCTGGCGGCGGTAGAACTCACCTAGCACGAAAGCGGTTTCCACACTTGCGCCCGTGCTGTCGAAGCGGGCCACCACACCACCCTGGGCGGCGTCGCGGACCTCGATATAGAGGTCGGGGACCTGTCCGAACGTGCCGCCGTCCGCGGAGGCGGCGAGGACGACGGTCTCGATCGCGGGCTCCACGCGCGCGAGATCGACAAGGAGGGTGTCGACGATGCGGCCGCCGCCGTCGCGCTTGCCCTCGTGCCGGACCGCTCCGGAGGTGTGCGCGGGCTGGTTGTAGAAGACGAAGTCGCCGTCGGAGCGGACCTTGCCGCCCACGAGCAGAAGTGCCGACGCATCCGCGTCCGGCACACCGGGCCCGGAACTCCAGCCCAATTCCACCCGCAGTGCCGCCGTGGGCACCGGGGTATTCGATCCTTTCGGCATTGACATGTCCGCCCCCATCACGTGTCACCGCGCCAGTCCGGGTCCCGGCGGCTCTTCCGGTTCTCTACCCGCACAACCTATTCCCCGGGACGGCGAACTCCCACGAGGAGCACAGGAAGACCGGTGACCAACCCGCCGGTAACCGGTCCCGAGCTTGGCCTTTACACGACCGGTACCTCGTTCGACGCCCTTTTTTGCCAAGTTCGCTCGCATTGGGGATCCCGCGTCACTGCGAACACTCAAAACAACCCTCTTATCGGTCTCCCCAACTAGCACATCGAGGGCTTAACTTATGAGCCATGACCTCCCCCCGCTCCACCTTCGGCGGCGGTTACTACTCCGCCTTCCCGGACACCCCGATCTACGACAGGCTCGTCGCTGAGCGGGGCACCCCGCAGATCGCTCCGATCCGGGTCCCCGCCGCGTACGACGCGCCGGGCAGCTACCTGCCGGCTCTGCCGTCGGCCCTCCCCGCCCTTCCGGCGGGTCCCTCCCAGCCCTCCTACGGCTATCCGCAGGCGCAGCAGCCGGCTCCGCTGCAGCAGGCGCCCGCGGCCTACATCCCTCAGCAGGCCACGGCGCGTGGCTATCCCGGCCCGCAGCAGCCACAGCCACAACGGCCGATGGCGGCCGGCACCGGCTACGAGGCGATGCGCCCCGCGGCTGCCCGGCCCGCCCCGGCTCCCTACCAGGACCAGTACAACAACCAGCAGCAGTACCGCGGCTACTGAGCCTCCTCCCTGGTTGTCACTGCCACCTGGCACGATGGCCTGATGGGGAACGCGCTGCTGCAGTCGATTCACGTCCATCCGGTGAAGGCGTTCCGGGGCCTTGCGCCCCGGGAAGCCGTCGTGGAGCCCTGGGGGCTGGCCGGAGACCGGCGCTGGGTGCTGATCGACGACGGGGGAAAGGTCGTCACACAACGTCAGCAGCCGCGCCTTGCGCTGGCCTCCGCCGAGCTCGTGCCCGGCGGAGGCGTTCGTCTGTCCGCGCCGGGCATGGACCCGCTGACCGTGCCGGTGCCGCGGCCGGTCGGCACGGTGCCGGTGGAGATCTTCGGCGAAAAGGCCGAAGGGGTCCCCGCCGCGGACTCGGCGGCGCACGCCTGGTGCAGCGACTATCTCGGCACCGATGTGCGCCTCGTGCACATGGACGACCCGGCCACGCGCCGCCCTCTGGACCCGGAGTACGCACGACCGGGCGAGACCGTCAGCTTCGCCGACGGCTACCCGCTGCTACTCACCACGGTCGCCTCCCTCGACGCTCTCAACTCTCTGATCGCCCAAGGCGCTCACCCGGCCGAGGGGCCGCTGCCGATGAACCGCTTCCGGCCGAACGTGGTCGTGGCCGGCACCGCCGCCTGGGCGGAGGACGACTGGTCCCGCATCGTCATCGGCGAGGTCACATTCCGCATCGCCAAGCCGTGCGGGCGGTGCGTGGTGACCACCACCGACCAGGGCACCGCCGTACGGGGCAAGGAACCGCTGGCCACGCTGGGACGCCACCGCCGCATCGGCGGCATGCTGGCGTTCGGCCAGAACCTGGTACCCCTCTCCCCCGGCACGGTCCGGGTCGGCGATCCGGTGACGGTTCTCGTATGACGGGCTCGCGGCCGGCGCTCCAGGACGGCTGCGGGGCCGCCCGCGCAGAAGGATCGCCCCGCACCGAGGGGCCGGGGGAAAGATCCGGACAAGGACCGGTGGGCGGGAACCAGGGTCGGGGGCCTGGGCGTTGGGTTTTCGTGAGAAGTTCATGAGAGGCCCCGGAAACAGGTGATTTCGATCTCTCTTTGACCGGGCCCGCGGGTGAACGGCTCCGCCGGGGGTTATCACGGAGCGGGAAGGGGGTGCGGGACAGTGCGAGCAATCGGCGGACTCTGGCGCTGGCGGCACAATCCGCTGCGGCGCACGAGCGATCTGGTCGAGGCCTGGGTCGCGCTGCTGGCGCTGCTGCTGATCCTGGTCGTCGCGCCCGTGATCGGTTCGCTTGTCAGCGGCGTCGCCGAGGACGCCCTGCAGCAGTCCGTCCGCGACCAGCGCGCAGCCCGCCACCCGGTGACGGCCACCGTGGTGCGCAAACTGGACCGTTCCCCGCTGGACACCGACCCCGAGACGTCCTCGTCGCGGGACCTGCGCAGCCGCGTGATCGCCGACTGGACCGCACCGGACGGCTCCGGCCACCACGGCGCGACCCTCGCGGAGCTCAAGTCCCCGCACCGCGGCGACCACTTCAAGATATGGACGGACCTGCACGGCCGCATAGTGGCCCGTCCACTGGACTCCACGACGGCGACGACGCACGCGGTGCTCGCCGGGTTCGGTGCCGCCATGCTCACCGCGGGTGCCGTCGAGGGCTGCCGGCGGCTGATCGTCTGGCGCATGGACCGTCGCCGGTACGCCCGTTGGGACCAGGCCTGGGACCGGGCGGGCCCGGACTGGGGCAGGACCGGTACCGGCAGCTGACGGCCTTACCGCTCTGGTCAACCCACCGCCCGCGCGCACGCTACGGTGGACCGGCCGAACGCAATCGGCATCAACCCGCGTATCACGAGGTGGGGGCACAGCAACGCCATGGCACAGGGCACGGTCCAGGTGACGCACACCGGCACATCGAGGTGGCGACGCCGCACGGGTGAGTACGCATCGCTCGCCGCCGCCCTGGAGGCCGCCGCCGACGGTGACGTCCTCACCGTCGCACCAGGCACCTACCGGGAAAACCTCGTCGTCCAGCGGTCGGTGACACTGCGCGGGCCGGAAGGCTCTCCCGGTTCGGTGCGGATCGCACCCGTGGACGGGGTACCGCTGACCGTGCGTGCCTCGGCGGTGGTCCAGGACCTGCACGTGGAGGGACAGGACGCGGCGGCGCCCGCCCTGCTGGTCGAGGAGGGCACGCCGGAGCTGCTGGACGTGCGGATCATCACCCGGTCCGCGGCGGGCATCGAGGTGCGCTCGGGCGCGCGCCCCACCGTGCGGCGCTGCACCGTCGACAATCCGGCCGGCATCGGTATCGCCGTACTCGACGGCGGGGGCGGGTTGTTCGAGGAGTGCGAGGTCGTGGCCGCCGGTCAGTCGGGGGTCGCGGTCCGCGGGGGTGCGCACCCGCGCTTCGAACGGTGCCGGATCCATCACGCCTCGGGGGCGGGGCTGTCGGCGACCGGGGAGAACTCCGCGCTGGAGGCGGTGGGTTGCGAGGTGTACGAGGTCCGGGGCAGCGGCGTCCAGATCACCGGCCGGGCCACCGCGCACCTCACGGACTGCGATGTGCACCGCACCACCGCGGACGGTGTCACGCTCGACACGGACGCGGTGCTCACCCTGGCCGACTGCCGCATCCACGACATCCCGGAGAACGCGGTCGATCTGCGCTCGCGTTCGGTGCTCACCCTGACCCGGACGACGGTGCGTCAGTTCGGGCGCAACGGCCTGTCGGTGTGGGATCCGGGCACGCGCGTGGACGCCAACCAGTGCGAGATCTTCGACAGCACGGGCGACTACCCGGCGGTGTGGGTCAGCGACGGCGCCACCGCGGTGCTGGAGTCCTGCCGGGTGCACGACGTGCCGGACGCCCTGTTCGTCCTGGACCGCGGTTCGCGCGCGGACGTCGTCGACAGCGACCTGTCCCAGGTCCGCAACACGGCCGTGTCGGTGAGCGACGGCGCCACCGCACAGCTCGACGACTGCCGCATCCGGGACGCCGCGACGGGCGCCTGGTTCCGCGACCACGGCAGCGGCGGCACCCTGAACAGCTGCACCATCGACGCCACCCAGACCGGTGTGATCGTCACCAAGGGTGCCGACCCCACCATCGAGCGCTGCACGGTGGACTCCCCCGCCGAGGCGGGCTTCTACGTGTCGGCGGGCGGCCGCGGCAGCTTCCTGGGCTGCCGGGTGACGGGCAGCGGCGGCTACGGCTTCCATGTGATCGACGGCAGCCGTACGACGCTGAAGAAGTGCCGTACGGAGCGGTGTGCGCGCGGTGGGTACGAGTTCGCGGAGGGCGGCGACCCGGCCCCCGGTTCGGGCCCGGTCGTCGAGGACTGCACCAGCGACGAGAGCGCGGGCCTCAGGCCGCCCGCGGCCCGCGAGACCGCCATACAGACAGCCGGCCAGTCGCCCGGCCTGCTGGGCGCGATCCCGGGGCAGCGCAGCACCGAACAGGAGCCGCTGCTCGCCGCCGCGCAACCGCAGGAGCCCGAGCCGTCGACGCGGACGTCGAAGGCCGTGCTCGGTGAACTCGACGCGCTCGTGGGCCTGGACAGCGTCAAGCGCGAGGTCCGCGCGCTGACCGACATGATCGAGGTGGGCCGGCGCCGGCAGCAGGCCGGCCTCAAGGCGGCCTCGGTCAAGCGGCATCTGGTCTTCACCGGCTCGCCCGGCACCGGCAAGACGACCGTGGCCCGGCTCTACGGCGAGATCCTCGCCTCGCTCGGCGTACTGGAGAAGGGACATCTCGTCGAGGTGTCCCGGGTCGACCTGGTGGGCGAGCACATCGGATCAACGGCGATCCGCACCCAGGAAGCCTTCGACAGGGCGCGCGGCGGTGTGCTGTTCATCGACGAGGCGTACGCGCTGTCGCCGGAGGACTCGGGCCGGGACTTCGGCAAGGAAGCCATCGACACCCTGGTGAAGCTGATGGAGGACCACCGGGACGCCGTCGTGGTGATCGTCGCCGGCTACACCGCCGAGATGGAGCGGTTCCTTTCGGTCAACCCCGGTGTGGCGTCCCGTTTCTCACGGACCATCACCTTCAGCGACTACGAGCCCGACGAACTGCTGCGGATCGTCGAGCAGCAGGCCGACGAGCACGAGTACCGGCTGGCGCCGGGCACCGCGGAGGCGCTGCTGAAGTACTTCACGGCACTCCCGAAGGGCCCGGCGTTCGGCAACGGCCGGACCGCCCGCCAGACCTTCGAGGCGATGGTGGAGCGGCACGCGGGCCGGGTCGCCCAGGTCGACGAGCCGAGCACGGACGTGCTGACCCTGCTCTACCCCGAGGACCTGCCCGAGTCGCCCTGAGGCCCTGTCTCCGGGCGGGGAGCGGGTACCTCCGCACGCAGGCGGGCCAGCAGCCGTTCTCGCTCCTCGGCGAAGGCCGGATCGGCCTGGTAGTCACCGTGGCCCAGGATCGGGGCGGGCAGCGGGTGCTGCGCGGTGCGGCCGTAGGCGAGAGGATCCTTCAAGGGTGCGCGGTCGACCTCCGGGCCGCAGTCGCCGGGCAGTCGGACCGGGCCGCCGATGGGGTCGGTGAGCCGGTAGAGATTGCGCCAGCAGTCGACGTCGTGGTGCAGGGAGCGGAGGGCGGCGGGACCGAAATGGGCCGGGAACCAGCGGCCGTAGAGGCGCTCGATCGGGGAGCCGTAGGTCAGCAGGGCGACCCGGCTGCGCACGGACGGCTTCAGCTGCCAGGCCGCGGCGGCCGCGAGCACGCTGCCCTGGGAGTGGCCGGAGATCACCAGGCGGCCGCCGGTGGCACTCGTCCAGGTCGCCATCCGCCAGGTCAGGTCGGGCACCGCACGCTCGGCGTAGCAGGGCGGGGCGAAGGGGTGGGCGGCGCGCGGCCAGAAGGTGCCGACGTCCCACAGGACGCCGATGGTGCGCCGGGCCGAGGCGTCCTTGTAGGCGCGCCTGCCCCAGGTGACGAACAGTATTGAGCCCAGGCCGATCAGCCATGAGCCCAGGGCCTGGGCGGTCTGTGCGGCACCGTGCACGAAGGCGAACGCGTGCTGCGCGGCCTGGCCCGGCGCCTCTTCGGTGATCTTCGCGCCGAGGAGGGCTCCGGCGCCCAGCAGCAGGGTCGAGACGGAGGTGACGGCGACGACGAGCGGGCCGCGGTCGGTGAGCGTGGCCAGCGCGCGCGTGGTGGCGATGCGGCGGGTGCGGGCCGCGTCCTTGGGCTCGCCGGGGTAGTCGAGCTCGACGGTGCCCAGTTCGGCGCGGCGCAGCAGCCAGGCCCGTCGGCCGAGTCCGGCGCAGAACACCAGCAGGACGAGGAGGAGCACCGGGATCACGGACGCCTGCCAGGTCAGCAGGACCGGCGGGCCGTCGATGGAGGTGCCGGTGCCGTCCAGCCAGTCGGACACCCGCTGGGAGACGCCTCCGGACATCACTCCGCCCAGGGCGCAGGCCAGCATCGCGACGGCGGGTCCGCCCTGGCCGTGCAGCACGGCGCGCGGATCGGGGTGGCTGCGGTACAGCAGGTGGGCGACCACCGCGAGGGCGATCACCAGTAAGCCCTGGAGCAGGGCGAGGGTGCCGAAGGTGGTGCCGCCGCCGGGCAGCAGGCCGGCCGAATGCCAGCCCGGGCGCTCCCAGCCCGCGTACACCGCGGAAAGCAGCAGCAGGACGAGGGCGGTCAGCGGGAGGCGTCGTACGAGGTGCTCGTCGAGTTCCCGGTCGAGACGGTTCTCGGTGCGGCCTCGGCGGCAGACCACCCACACCACGACCGCGGCGGTGGCGACGAGCGCCACTTCCAGGAGCCCGCCCACGGTGTCGAGCGCCGCGGGACCGCCGGGTCGGCGGTCGAAGCGTGCCGCGGAGGACACAACCGCTGCGGCGACCGTCAGCAGGCCCGCGGCGGTGTGGGCTGCGCGCAGCCGGGCGACCAGGCGGCGGCCGTACCAGAAACCCGGCCGCCCCAGGGCGGTGCGGCCGGTGTCCTCGTCGGGTTCGGGCCGGCGGTCGATCGGCTGCTGGGACTCGTACGCGCTCCAGGTGCGGTGGGAGAGGTACCACAGCAGGGCGGTCAGCGCGACGGGCACCAGCGCCGCTACGGCGAGCCGACGGCCTGGCCTGCTCCACCAGCCGTTGTGCGACATGGCGGGCGACAGGAAGCCCAGCCAGGAGTGCCGCTCGGCGCACGCGCGCGTGCCCGCGCACTGCCAGGCCGCCAGGTCCAGGGCGACCTCGCAGGCGGCCGCGACCAGCAGCACCGTCAAGGTGAGGCCCGCCAGCCGCACCAGCAGCCCGAAGAGGCGGATCGTCCGCCGGTGGCCGTGGGCGGTGGGCCGCATCCAGTGGGCGAGGTTGACCACCATGAACGGAAGGAGCAGCAGCCACAGGGCCCGCGCACTGTTGCCGGAGGTGAGATTGCACCAGACGTAGGCCTCCGGGACCGGTCTGCCGCGGTAGTCCTCGGGTCTGCTCTCCGCGTCGACGTCCTCGGCGCGCCGGAAGACGGCCGCCGTGTCGTCGCCGGTGATCCGCACCGTGCGCGGATCATTGAGCATCTCCTGGGGTGTGGTGCCGCCCACGCCGTGGACCAGGAGTTCCAGGGCGGTTGCGGATCCCTCGGGCCCCGGGACGGGGCCGCCGATCGAAACACGTTCCTGCGCACGTTCCACTGTTCGCACTTCCCCCGTGCCGCGCCGTCTTCTTGTGTCCGTGCGGGCACAAGGATCTCCGCTCGGACGGTGGCGTACACCCGTGAACACGGAATCTCCCCGATCCGGGTGATCTGCGGGGAACAGAAGGGGCATTGGTGGCATGCGCGCGTCGGGCAGGTGGCGTCGTGGGGGCCCACCCGTGCAAGGATGGGACGTCCGCGCACCGGGACAGGGGAGAATGCCCTTGTCGGAGCAGGTGTGCAGGGCAAGTCGGACGGCTTGAGACGAAAGGACCGGAGCGTACGTGAGTGAGAATCAGAACCTCCTCGCGGAGCAGCGGCGCGCCCTGATCCTGGACGAGGTCCGGCGCCGGGGCGGGGTCCGCGTGAACGAGCTGACCCGCAAGCTCGGCGTGTCGGACATGACGGTGCGCCGCGACCTGGACGCGCTGGCCCGCCAGGGCGTGCTGGAGAAGGTCCACGGCGGCGCGGTGCCGGTCGTGGAGGCGAGCACGCACGAGCCGGGCTTCGAGGCCAAGTCGGGCCTGGAGCTGACGGCCAAGGAGGACATCGCGCGCTCGGCGGCCCAGCTGGTCGCGCCGGGTACCGCGATCGCGCTGTCGGGCGGTACGACGACGTATGCGCTGGCCCACCATCTGCTGGAGGTGCCGGACCTGACCGTCGTGACGAACTCGGTGCGGGTGGCCGACGTCTTCCATGCGGCGCAGCGCACCTCCGGCCCCCGGCAGGGTGCGGCCACGGTGGTGCTGACCGGCGGGGTGCGCACGCCCTCCGACTCGCTGGTGGGCCCGGTGGCCGACCAGGCGATCGCGGCGCTCCACTTCGACGTGCTGTTCCTCGGCGTGCACGGCATATCGGTCGAGGCCGGCCTGTCGACGCCGAACCTCGCGGAGGCCGAGACCAACCGTCGCCTGGTGCAGTCGGCTCGGCGGGTCGTGGTGGTCGCCGACCACACCAAGTGGGGTGTGGTGGGTCTGAGTTCGTTCGCGGCGCTGGAGCAGGTCGACACGCTGGTCACCGACTCGGGGCTGGCGGGCGACGCGCGCGAGGAGATCTCCGAGCATCTGCGTCGGCTGGTCGTGGTGGGCGAGCCCGAGAGCTGATCCGTCCGGGGCACTGCTGACACCTGACGGGTCGTCAGCTATCGTGGACGTCGCCCCGGTCAACCACCCTTCTCCGTCAAGGGGGTTCGCGTTCATGGCCCACCGTCTGCGTCCCGTCGGGCTCGACTTCGTCGACATCGCGCCCGTGCGTCTGGTCTTCGCGCAGGAGATCTCCGCGACCCCCGAGGCGGTCTTCCACGCCCTCAACGACGATGTGCCGGGGTGGGCGGAATGGTTCGCGGCCGTGACGCACGCGCGGTCGCTCGACGGCGGTGCCGGGCGCGACATCCGGCTCAAGGGCGGCGGGCGCTTCCGGGAGACGGTCATCGCGGCGAAGGAGGCGGAGGTGTACGCCTACCGGGTCGACGTCACCAACGCGCCGGGCGCACGCGCTCTCGCCGAGGAGTGGCGGCTGGTACCGGCCGGGACCGGCACGCGGGTGCAGTGGATCTTCGCGGCGGACGGGACGGCACCGTTCCGGCTCGTCGTGAAGGCGGCACGGGCGGGGCTCGGGCGCGCCTTCCGGGACGCCGTGACGTCACTGGACCGGCGGCTCGCACGCTAGGTGCTTCCCTGGAGGTGTCACGACGGGCCGTCGATCTTCCGCCACTGCGTCGTGACTGGTCGCGCCCACGCGGCGGAGCCGCAAGTCGATACAGCCCCGCGCCCCTTCAGGGCGCGCAGCGTTCAGCAGGGCCAGACACCGGTCTCCAGCAGCGCGTCGATCGCCGCCGAGTACGGCTCGATGTCCAGTCCCTGGGCGGCGAGCCACGCGTCCGAGTAGTACTTGTCGAGGTAGCGGTCGCCCGGATCGCACAGCAGCGTCACCACGCTCCCCTGCCGCCCCTCCGCCACCATCTCGGCGACGATCTTCAGCGCGCTCCACAGTCCGGTGCCCGTCGAGCCGCCCGCCTTGCGGCCGATGGCCCGCTCCAGGGCCCGTACGGCGGCGACGCTGGCCGCGTCGGGGACCTTCATCATCCGGTCGATGGCACCGGGTACGAAGCTCGGCTCCATACGGGGGCGGCCGATGCCCTCGATGCGTGAGCCGCAGTCGCTGGTGACGTCCGGATCGCCGGTGGTCCAGCCGTCGAAGAAACAGGAGTTCTCCGGATCGGCCACACAGATGCGGGTGTCGCGCTGGGTGTAGTGGACGTAGCGCGCGAGGGTCGCCGAGGTACCGCCGGTGCCGGCTGTCGCCACGATCCAGGCGGGCTCCGGGAACCGCTCCAACTCCAGCTGGCGGAAGATGGATTCGGCGATGTTGTTGTTGCCGCGCCAGTCCGTGGCCCGTTCGGCGTAGGTGAACTGGTCCATGTAGTGGCCGCCGGTCTCCACCGCGAGGCCCGCCGACTCCTCGTACATTTTGCGGGAGTCGTCCACGAAGTGGCACTGCCCACCGTGGAACTCGATCAGGCGGCACTTCTCCGCGCTCGTCGTGCGCGGCATGACGGCGATGAAGGGCACGCCGATCAGCTTGGCGAAGTACGCCTCGGAGACGGCCGTCGAGCCGCTCGACGCCTCGATCACCGGGCGGCCCGGCCGGATCCAGCCGTTGCACAGTCCGTAGAGGAAGAGCGAGCGGGCGAGCCGGTGCTTGAGGCTGCCGGTCGGGTGGGTCGACTCGTCCTTCAGGTACAGGTCGATCCCCCACTTCTCGGGCAGCGGGAAGCGGAGCAGATGTGTGTCGGCCGAGCGGTTGGCATCGGCCTGGACCTTGCGGACGGCCTCTTTCAGCCAGTCTCGATAGGCGGCGTCGCTGTGGTCGACGTCGAGGGTTTTGCCGGTCCGGGTCTGCTGGGAGGTGCTCACGACGGGTGCTCCTTAGGCTGTGCGCCGGCGGCGCGTCGCGCGGCCGACGCATCGATCATAAACACCTTTCGCACGCTTCTCACCTGCATAAACGCACCTTTGAGCACCCCAAAGAGCACCCTGGGGCCGGGAGGCGGGCAAAGGCGGGGGCGCATTCGCGCGAGTGCTCCGGGCGCTCGGTCCGACGTTCCGTGCGTACTGGTGCTCGACGTCGGGTGCGGGCAGACTGCACCGAACGGGGGCGCACACTGGATCACGACACGAGCTGGATCACGGCCCACGCGGGGACACGGTCCAGCGCACCGGACGGCCACAAGGGGGCGGGCGGCATGACGGAGCCGGACTTCACGGCGACGGGCGTGCGGATCGGGAAACGGCTGCGTTCACTCACCCGGGCCGGGCAGGTCCGGATCAGCGACGGCAGACTTGCGTTGCTCACCAGTTACGGCACCGAGATCGACAGCGCGCCGGTGCAGGCGGTGCGTGCCTCCAAGCCCTGGTTCTCCGCGGAGGACCGGGCACTCGCGGACCTCAACGGCAAGCGGTACCTGCTGACCCTGGGCGATCACGACCCGGCCCCGGGCGAGCCGGGGCCGCCCGCGGCACGCCGCTTCATCGAGGCCGTACGGAAAGCGGCGGGGCGCGGCGGCTGACAGAGCCCACAGGACGAGGCGTCGGGCTGGTACCCGTGCGGTCGGCCGAGCCGGTCGCGAGTTGCGGTCCCACGCCCCCTGGGTCACGCTGTTCTCACGTCACTCTGGGTTTACCGGCGATAACGCTGCGAACCAGCCCGCCGGGCACGACGGCAGGTGGCCATTTCTCTCAGGCACCTGCTGGATCCGTACTCCGTGTTCTTCCGGACCTCTTAAGTCGGGGAGTCGCAGCCGTGATCAGTCACCCAAGCAGGCACTGCACGGTAGAGCTGCAAGCCCTGCCGTCGCGGATCGGCCAGGTCCGCAGAATCGTCTCTGCGCAGTTGCGCTACTGGCATCTGGACCCCCTCATCGACCGGGCCGCGCTCGGTGTGACGGAGCTTTTGACCAACGTCCACCTGCATGCCCAGCCCGACAAGCTGTGCACCGTGGAGATAGAGCTGGTGCTGGACCGGCTCATGGTCTCCGTACGCGATCACGACCCCCGTCTGCCCGAGGTGCGGGACGTGGCGGCCTCCGCCACCACCGGGCGCGGGCTGGCCATGGTGGCCGCGGTGAGCGAGAGCTGGGGGGCACGTCCGGACGGCGAGTCGGGCAAGGTCGTCTGGTTCGCGCTGCCCACCACACCGGCTCCGGTGGCGGCGCCGGCACGTTCTCCGCGCCGTACGGCCGACACGCCGGCCCGCCGGCTCGTGGAGGTCGAGCACGCGGCCGACGGCCACAGGTCCACGCACGCTCCCGCCCGGTCCGCCGTTGCCGGCTGACCGGGCGGTGACTGTATTGGATGGGTCGGTCACCTGCGGCGCGCCTCAGTCGGTGTCGAGACGCGCCCCTACGGTTACCTCCCGGCCGGTGTCCGGTGGTGCAGTGGGCGTGGACGGGCCCATGCCGTTGAGCTGGTCGGCCGTCGGGGTGCCGCTGAGTCCGGCCGCTTGACAGCCTTGTTGCCGGCCTTGGTCACTCGGTGGCGATGGCCCGCAGGACATCCAGGCGTGCCGCCCGTCGGGCCGGGCGCAGGCCCGCGAGGGCGCCTGCCGTGAGGCCCACCAGGGCCACGACGGCGAGCTGCACGGGTGGGATCGCGAAGGCGAAGGCGCTGTCGCCGGCGCCGTCCGAGGCCTTGACCAGCACCCAGCCGAGGAAGGCGCCCAGGCCCAGGCCGCCGATGGTGCCGAAGGCGGCGACCAGGACCGACTCCCAGCGGACCATGGCCCGCAGTTGGGGGCGGGTCTGGCCGACGGCCCTGAGCAGGCCCAGTTCGCGGGTGCGTTCGTGGATCGCCAGGGTGAGGGTGTTGGCGATGCCGAGCAGCGCGATCAGGACCGCCAGGGCGAGCAGGGCGTAGACGAGGGTCAGCATCATGTCGATGCCTCCGGCCGACGACTGCGCGTACTCGCTGCGGGTCTGGACCTCGGGGCTGCCGTAGCGGTCGGCGACCTTCTGTACGGCGGCCTTGCCCGCGTCCGTGCTCACGCCGTGCTTGAAGGTGACGGCGAGGAGGGTGTCGGCGTCCTGGGTGCGGTGCGGGGCCCAGGCGGCGCGGGTGATGACGTAGTCGCCGGCGAGTTCGGACCGGCCGTAGACCGCGCGGACGGTGAAGGTGCGCTTCTGGCCGTCGGTGAAGGTGAGTTGGGCCGAGTCGCCGGTGGTGAGGTGCTGCTTGCCGGCCTCCGCCCTGGTGAGGGCGAGTCCGTCGGTGCCCAGGTCGCGCAGGGAGCCGTCGACTTTGCCTAGGTCGAAGGTGCGCTGCAGGGCGACGGGGTCGGTGACGGTCAGTGCGCGTCCCCTGCCGTCGACTTTCGCGACTCCGCGGCCCAGGCCCACGGCCGTGTCGACCTCCGGGAGTTGTTGGACCGCCCCGGCGAGCCGGGGGCTCAGGCCACTGCCGCCCGCGCCGAAGGACGGCGTGCTGACGGCGACGTCGCCGGCGAAGGACCGGGACACGGTCTGGTCCATGGTCGCCTTCAGGGAGGCGCCGAAGACGGTGAAGAGGGAGACCACCGCGACGCCGATCATCAGGGCACTGGCGGTGGCGGCCGTGCGCTTGGGGCTGCGCAGGGCGTTGCGCCGGGCGAGGCCGCCGGTCACACCACGGAATTTGTGCAGCGGGCCGCCGAGGATGCGTACGGCCGTGGTCGCGGCGACCGGGCCGAGGACGACGAACGCCACCAGGGCGAGGACGGTGCCAAGTGCCGCCATTCCGATGGACGGCGAGACCAGAACCCCGCTGAGCGTGGTGGCGACGGCGAGGGCGGCGACGCCCAGGCCGGTGACGGCACGGGCGCGGGAGGCGCCGGAGGTGTCGACGGCCGTCTCGCGCAGAGCGGCCAGCGGGGCGGTGCGGCCGGCGCGCGCGGCGGGCATCAGCGCGGAGCCCAGGCAGACCACGATGCCGACCGCGAGTGGAAGCGCCATCGACAGGGCGCTGATGACCAGGTTGCCGTCGGGGAAGGGGAATCCGATCGCCGGGAACAGCGCCTGCAGGCCCGCGGCGATGCCGATGCCGCCCGCGAGACCGGCCGAGGAGGCGGTCACGGCGACGGCGGTGGCCTCGACCAGGGTCGTGGCGGTGACCTGGCGGCGAGAGGCGCCGAGGGCCCGCAACAGGGCGTTCTCGCGGGTGCGCTGGGCGACCACGATCGCGAAGGTGTTGTGGATGGAGAAGGTCGCGACGAGGAGGGCGATGCCGGAGAAGACGAGGAGGAAGGTGGTGAAGATGGTCAGGAACTGGCTGGAGATCATGTCGGTGTTCTCCTGGGCCGTCGCCTGACCGGTGATGGCCTCGACTCCCTTGGGGAGTACGGGGGTCAGCCTGCCGACGAGTTCCTTCTCGCTGACGCCGGGGCCGGCCCGCACCTTGATGCTCGACGCCTCGCCGGGGCGGGCGGTGAGGTACTTCTCGGCGTCGGCGCGGGTCATGCCGGTGAACGTCACCTGCGCCATGCCGTCCTCGCCGCCGAAGGTCGCGAGACCGACGATCGTCACCTTGACCGGGTCGGGGGTTCGGAGGGTGGTGGTGTCGCCGATCTTCAGGTTGCCCTTCTCGGCGGCGCCTCGGTTGACGACGACCTCGCCGGACTTCTGCGGGGCGCGGCCCTCGGCGAGCTGGTACGGGTTGAGCTTGGCGTCGGTGATCCAGTTGCCGGCGAGGGTGGGCGGTCCCTTGCCGCCGATGGGCTTGCCGTTCTTGCCGACGAGTTGACCGGCGCCTTCGATGTCGGGTGCGGCGGCCGCGACTCCGGGCACCTGCTGGAGGGTGTTCACCAGGGCCGTGTCGACCGGTTGGCGCACGCCTTGGCTCTCGCCGGGTGTGGTGATGGCGTCGGCGCCGCGCACCACGGCGCCGGTGCCGCTGGTGGCGTTGCCGAACATCGAGTCGAAACTGGCGCGCAGTGTGTCGCCCATGACGAGGGTGCCGGTCAGGAAGGCGACCCCGAGGAACACGGCGAGAAACGTGCCGGCGAAGCGCCGCTTGTGGGCACGCAGGGAGGACACGCTCAGGCGTACGGCGGCGTTCATGAGGACACCTCGAAGGCTTTCATGCGGTCCAGGACCTTGTCGGCGGTCGGGGACTCCATGCGGTCGACCAGGCGTCCGTCGGCGAGGAAGACGACCTCGTCGGCGTGGGCGGCGGCGACCGGGTCGTGGGTGACCATGACGACGGTGCGGGAGGTCTGGCGCACGGCACGGCCCAGCAGGCCGAGGACCTCCTCACCGGAGCGCGAGTCGAGGTTGCCGGTCGGCTCGTCGGCGAAGACGACGTCCGGGCGCCCCGCGAACGCCCTTGCCACGGCGACGCGTTGCTGCTGACCGCCGGAGAGTTCGGAGGGCCGGTGATGGAGGCGGTCGCGCAGGCCGACGACGTCGATCAGGGCGTCGAGCCACTCCGGGTCCCCGTTGCCGCCGGCGAGGTCCAGCGGCAGCGTGATGTTCTCCGCGACGCTCAGCGTCGGCACCAGGTTGAACGCCTGGAAGACGAACCCGACGCGGTCGCGGCGCAGGAGGGTCAGACGGCGGTCGTCGAGGCCGTCCAGGGCGGTGTCGCCGATGTACGCGGCCCCCGAGGTGAGTGTGTCGAGGCCGGCCGCGCAGTGCAGCAGGGTGGACTTGCCGGAGCCCGAGGGCCCCATGATCGCGGTGAGGCGGCCGGCCGGGAAGCCGACGCTCACCCCGTCCAGGGCCCTCACCTCGGTGTCGCCGCGGCCGTACACCTTCACGGCGTCGACGACCCGGGCGGCGGTACGGACGGCGGTCGTGGTGGTCACGCCGCACCGCCCTTGGTGCGGCCGAACTGCTCGTCCAGCACGGACAGTCGGCGCCAGTACTCGTCCTCGTCGATCTCACCGGAGGCGAAGCGGCGGCCGAGCACCGCCAGGGGTGAGTCGCCGGCGGGACGGGTGTCCCCCATGGCCCGCCACGGGCCGCCGCGGCCGCGCCACACGGTGCGGCGCAGGACGGTCACGACGCCTGTCACGACGGCCGCCCAGATCAGCGGGAAGAACAGGATCCACGGGCCGGGGCCGCCGTGCCAGTCTGCGAGGGTCTGCATCTCGGGTCATCTCCTGAGTGGGTCTGCGGTGCTGCTTGCGGTGATGCGTCGAGACTCGCGCCGAGGAGGGGTCCGGGTCGTCGTACGGCCAGCGGCAGTGCGTGTACCTCCCGGGGAGTACGCCGGGTCGTGGCCGCTGCTCCCCAAAGGCTCGACTTCTGTAACTACTAGTATGTACAGTCAGTGCATGAGCACCTCGGAGACCACTTCGGACCGGCTGATCGAGTCCACTCGTGAGCTGCTGTGGGAGCGCGGTTACGTGGGCACCAGCCCCAAGGCGATCCTGGAGCGCTCGGGCGCCGGACAGGGCAGCATGTACCACCACTTCAAGGGCAAGCCCGATCTCGCACTGGCGGCGATCCGGCGGACGGCCGAGGAGTTGCGGGCTACCGCCGAGGGAGTACTCGGCGGTCCGGGGACGCCGTACGAGCGGATCGAGGCGTATCTGCTGCGCGAGCGTGACGTGCTGCGCGGCTGCCCCGTCGGGCGTCTGACGATGGATCCGGACGTCATCGCCAGCGACGAACTGCGCGCACCGGTCGACGAGACGCTGGACGCGATCCGCGAGCTGATCGCCAAAATCGTCGAAGAAGGCAAGGAGCAGGGCGGGTTCGCGCCCTCGCTGGACGGCGAGGAGATCGCCGCGACCGTGCTCGCGACGGTCCAGGGCGGCTACGTCCTCGCGCGCGCCTCCGGCTCCCCCGCCGCCTTCGACGCCGGCGTCCGAGGGCTGCTCTCCCTTCTCGCCCCGCGTTAGGAGTTCAGGTCCGTGCACATCACAAGGAAGCGCCCCGACACCCGGCAGGGCCCGGCGGAGAACTTCACCGGCTCGGTGTGGCTCGACGAGATAGCCGCGCCCACGGCCCCGTCCCGGCTGCGCATGTTCAACGTCCACTTCACACCCGGCGCCCACACCGCCTGGCACCGCCATCCGCACGGCCAGGTGCTGCACGTCCTGGAGGGCGAGGGGCTGGTGCAACGCAAGGGCGGCACACCGGAGTTGATCCGCGCGGGTGACACCGTGTGGATCGAGCCCGACGAGTGGCACTGGCACGGCGCCGGGCCGCGCACCTTCATGACGCATCTCGCGGTCGTCGAGGCCGCCGACGACGGCACCACCACGGAGTGGGACGCGCACGTCGGCCCGGAGGACTACCCCGCCTGAGGAGGCATCCGATGCACGCCATGCAGTACGAGCTGACCCTGCCCGCCGACTACGACACGAGCATCATCCGGGGCCGTGTCGCCCGTATCGGGCATCTGCTGGACGACTGGGAGGGCCTCGGCTTCAAGACGTACCTCCTGCGGGAGCGCGGGGTGCACGGCTCGCCGGTCAACCAATACGCGCCGTTCTACCTGTGGAACACCACGGAGGGCATGAACGCCTTCCTGTGGGGCGGCGCCTTCCAGGGGCTCAGCAACGACTTCGGGCGGCCGTCGGTCCGGCAGTGGACAGGCCTGGCGTACGAGGAGGGCGGCGTCCCGGGCTCACCGGCGCGGTTCGCGGTGCGGCGACGTCAACCGGTGCCTGAGGGCGTGGTGTTGGCCGACGTGATGGCGGACACGGCGCGGGAGACCGCGCGGCTGGCCGGCGAGGACGGTGCGGTGCTTGCGGCGGCAGCCGTGGACCCGAGCCGTTGGGAGCTGGTCCACTTCTCGTTGTGGGAGCACGACACGCCGAAGGCCGAGGGCGATGTGTTCGAGGTGCTGCACATGTCGGCACCGGGGCGGGACCGGTTGCCGCGCGGGCGGCAGTGGTGAGCAGCGTCCGCACGGTGCTGGGGGACGTGCGGCCCGAGGATCTGGGCGTGTGCGACGCGCACGACCATCTCTTCCTCAGCAGCCCGCAGCTGCCCGGCCGGGAGCTGGGCGACGCCACCGCCGCGCGGGCCGAGTTGGAGGCGTTCCGTGCGGCGGGCGGGTCGAGCGTCGTCCAGTGGACGCCTTGGGGGATGGGACGGCGGGCCGCCGACCTGCCCCTGCTGTCCCGAGCGGCCGGCGTGCACGTGGTCTGCGCGACCGGACTGCACCAAGCCGCCCACTACACAACGCAGTTGCTCGACGAGCTGCGCGGCAGGCTCGCCGACGTGTTCGTCTCCGAACTCACCGAAGGAATCGGCACATCCGGCGTCCGCGCCGGGATCGTGAAGGTTGCGGGCGGCTTCCACGCCCTCGACACGCACGCCCGATGGACCATGATCGCGGCGGCCGAGGCGCACCATGCCACGGGGGCGCCGATCGCCGTCCACCTGGAGATGGGGACGGGCGCGCTCGACGTGTTTGACCTGCTGTGCAGCGAGCTGGGCGTCCCACCGCACCGCGTGATCCTCGGTCACCTCAACCGCTCCCCCGACCTCGTGGTCCAGCGTCAGGCCGCGGAGGCGGGCTGCTGGCTCGCCTTCGACGGCCCGTCCCGCGCCCACCACACCACCGACTGGCGCATGCCGCGCGCCGTACAGGCCCTCGCCGAGGCGGGCTTCGGGCACCGGCTGCTGCTCGGCGGGGACACCGTGGTCGCCGGGGCGCGGTCGGTCGACGGCGGGCCGGGGATGCCGTATCTACTGCGCAGGGTGCGGCCGCGGCTCGCGCTGGAGCTGGGCGAGGAACTGACGAACCGCGTCCTCACGGAGAACCCCGGCCGGGCGTTCGCCGTCGAGTGGCGCTGAGCGGAAAGGAGGACCACCCCCCATGCCCTTGGTCCGTATCGACGCGCTGGGAGCCGGCCCGACACGCCTCGACGCGCTCGGCAGAGCCGTGCACGAGGCGTTGGTGGAGACGCTCGGCATCCCCGCCGACGACAACTTCCAGATCCTGGTCGGACACGACGGCACCAACGGCACGCTCCGGTACGGCGGTTACCTCGGCGTGCAGCGCGACCACGGCATCGTCTATGTCGCGATCACCATGCGCTGCGGCCGCACGGCTGCCCAGAAACAGGCGTTGTACCGGCGCATCGCCGAACTCGCCCAGGCCTACGCGGGGACCGAGCCGCGGAACGTCTTCGTCACCGTGACCGAGAACGAGTCGGCCGACTGGTCGCTGGGTCACGGGGCTGCGCAGTACCTCGATGCCGCCGGCGCATGACCCCCCGTATCAACGGCAGAGCTCGTCCAAGTCCTCGGCGAAGGCCGGGAACTCGGCCTGCGCCTCGGCGATGATCTCCCGGGCGGTGCGGCGCGGGGTGGTGGCGTGCCGCTCGGCGAGTTCGGACAGCGCCGCGGCCGGTCGGGTTTCGCGCTGCTCGTACTCGATGACCTCCATCGGGCCCAGGCCGTCGGCCAGCACCCACAGGAAGTCGGAGAGGTTTGCGGCGATGACGCCCCGCTCCCCCTCCGACCCGAGGAACACCACGGGCTGTTCGGTGAGGGGCCGGCCGGGTCGCACGCACCAGAGGGCGGCGAGGCCTCCGGTCCCGTCCTGTCCGAAGACCCGGTAGGCGTCGCCGTCCAGCTCGTGGTTGCCGGTCCAGTGCCGGATCCAGTCGGTGGTCTCCTCGGCGGAGTCGAAGGCGCCGTACGGCTCGAAGTCGATGCCCTCGCCGTCGTCGTAGTCGAACTCCACCTCGGCCACGGCGGCCAGGGCGGGCGGGAAGCGGCGGTCGTCGCCGGTCGTCTCGATCATGCCCGCAGGCTAGCCGCCGCCACTGACAACGACCTCAGGAGACGGAGATGTCCACGGACGGCCGCAGTTTCGCCGCCGCGGCCAGCGCCTCGTGCACAGGGTGGGTTTCGAAAGCCGTCAACAGGGCCTCGTCCGCGGGATGTTCGGCGGCCGGGAAGGCGATCTGCCCGTAGGCCGACTGGAAGCGGGGGCCCCAGCGGCGGGCGCCGAGACGGGCCGTGCGGGAGCAGTTGTCGACCATGTGAGCGACGTCGCGGGCGTGCATGTAGGGCAGCAGGGAGTCGACGGCCTCGATGACGGACTCGTTGACGATCTCCGACCAGGGGTGGCCGCGTTCGGCGAACTCGTCGATCTGGGCCGTCATCGTGGCGACGAACACACCCGCGGTGAACGGCTCCACCGGCAGGTCCCGTTCGCCGCGCCGGGCGTGCACCTCGTCGCCGACCGACCACATCGGCGAGCCGCCGATCTCGCTCATCGGTCGGCTGCCGAGCCGCCGTTCGGCGAGGATCACGCTGCGCAGCTCGGTGCCGTCGGCAACCTCGTCGTAGATCTCGGCCACGATCTCGCGGGCGGACGCGTACGTCGCGGTGTACGCACGGTCGAAGACGTCCCGTCCGGTCGCGTCGAGGCCCTCGCGCACGGCGCGCATCCCGCTGTGCGAGATGGTGCGGGCGATCGGTCCGGTGATGTTCTCGCAGGTCTTCTCGTACGCGGCGACGGGGTCGTCGCCGACGAGGCGGGCGCGGGTGTAGAGGCTCTCGACGATGCCGTGCACGGCGCCGAGCAGGATGGCGCGTTCCCCGACGATGTCGGAGAGGTACTCGCTGTCGAGCGTGGTGCGGAAGGTGTACGGCGATCCGAGCGCCACCGACCAGCCGAGCGCGAGGTCGGTGGCACGGCCGTCGGGGTCGGCGTGGACGGCGTAACTGCTGTTGATTCCGGCGCCGTTGATGTCCTCGCCCTGCCGGTACAGGCGGCGCACGGAGTCACCCATTCCCTTGGGGCACACGGCGATCACTCCGTGCCCGGGCGGGAACCCCCCGCCGGTTTCCCGGAGATGGCCGAGCAGGAAGCCGTGCGAGAGGCCGATGACGGCACTGGGCTTGAGAGCCGCGAAGATCTCCTGGTGGTGGGCGGCGAGAGCGGCGTCCGCGATCAGGAGGATCACGAGGTCGCTGTCGGCGGTGACGGCGAGCCAGTCGCCGAGTGTGCCGTTCTCCTCCGTGAAGCCGTGGGCCCGGGCATCGGCGGCCGAGGCGGAGCCCGGGCGCAGTCCGACGGCCACCCGGATGTCGGCGCCGGCCAGCGAGTCGCGCAGGTTGAGGGCCTGGGCGCGACCCTGTGGACCCCAGCCGATCACACCGATGCGGCGGACGCCGGCGAAGGCCTGCGGCAGCAGCGGGAAGAGGTGGCGGCCGCCGCGCAGGATGGTCTCGGTGCCGCCGGGCACGTCCATCGTTTCGAGGGAGAAGACACGGGAGGTGTACGTCGTCGAGGTCATGGTCGAGTTGTAGGCTCCGGGAGAGCGTTGCAGCAAGCGCAACATACGCAGCTGGGTGTTGCGTGAAGCGAAAGAGTGAGGTCACGGCGTGCGGGACGACCATAGGGAGCTGCGTCTTTTCCTGCATCTGGCGCAGACGCTGAACTTCGGGCGGACGAGCCTCGACTGTCACGTCAGCCCGGCGACGCTGACGCGCACCGTGCAGCGGCTGGAGGCCGACCTGGGGCACCGGCTGTTCGAGCGCGGCCCGCGCGGGGTCTCGCTGACGGCGGAGGGAGCCCGCTTCCGTGAATACGCCGTGCAGGCACTGGAGTTGTGGCGCTCCTACCGAGAGGAGCATCCGGACCCGGCACGGCTCACCGGCCGTCTCGCGGTGTTCGCCACGGTGACCGCCTGCCAGGCACTGCTGCCGGGCCTGTTGGCCCCGTTCCGCGCCGCCCACCCCCAGGTCCTGCTGGACCTGCGCACCGGGGACGCGGCCGCCGCGCTGGCCCGGCTCGACGAGGGCGAGGTCGACGTGGCCGTGGCGGGGATCCCGGCGCGGCTGCCGGAGGGGCTGGTGAGCCGCACGGTGGCGGTCACCGAGCTGGTTCTGGTCACCGCACGGGACCGGCCGGCCCCCGGTCTCGACGGCCCGTTCGTCCTCCCTCACCGCGGGCTGGTCCGTGAGGCCGCCGACCGCTGGTTCCGCACGCGCGGCGCCCGACCCGAGGTGGCCTGTGAACCGGACGGTCACGAGGGGCTGTTGACGCTGGTCGCGCTGGGCTGCGGCACCGGCGTGGTCCCCCGTCTCGTTCTGGAGCACAGTGCGGTGCGGGACCGGTTGGCGGTGGTTCCCGCGGATCCGCCACCGGAGCCCTTCCCGATCGGGCTGTGCGTGCGGCGGGCGGATCTGCGGCGGCCGCTGGTGGCGGCGCTGTGGAGCCTGTGAGCTCTACAGGGGTGTCAGCCGAGCTTGGCGTACTCGACGGCGATCCGTGCGCCGAGCCGGGCGTTGTTCTTGACCAGTGCGATGTTGGTGCGCAGACTCTCGCCCCCGGTGAGCTCGACGATCCGGCCGAGGAGGTAGGGGGTGGTGTCCTTGCCGGTGATGCCCGCCTCGTCCATCTCGGCGAGGGCTTGGGCGATGACGCCGTCCATGCGTTCGGCGGGGACCTCCTCGTCCTCGGGGACGGGGTTGGCGATGCTGAGGCCCCCGGGAATGCCGAGGTCCCAGCGCGCGTGCATCACGGCGGCGATCTCGGCGGGCGAGTCCACGCGCATGGGCGAGGTGAAGCCGCTGCGGCGCGAGTAGAACGCCGGGAACTCGTCCGTGCCGTAGGTCAGGACCGGGACACCGAGGGTCTCCAGCGTCTCCAGGGTCAGGCCGATGTCGAGGATGCTCTTGACGCCCGCGCTGATCACCGCGACGCCGGTCGCGGCCAGTTCCGTCAGGTCGGCGCTGATGTCGAACGTCGTCGGCGCGCCGCGGTGCACCCCGCCGATGCCTCCGGTGACAAAGGTACGGATGCCTGCGAGTGCGGCCAGCCGCATGGTCGCGGCGACCGTCGTCGCGCCGTGGGTGCCGCGCGCGATGACATACGCGAGGTCGCGGACGCTGGCCTTGGTGACGTCCGGTGCGGTGGCGAGGAGTTCCAGATCCGCCTGGGTCAGCCCGATGTGGGGCCTGCCATGCAGGACTGCGATCGTCGCGGGGACGGCGCCGCCGTCCCGGATGATCTGCTCGACCTCCACGGCCATCTGCACGTTCTGCGGGTACGGCATGCCGTGGCTGATGATCGTCGACTCAAGCGCCACGACGGGCCGCCCGTCGCGCAGCGCCTCGCGGACCTCGTCGGTCAGTACGAGACGCGGATGCGGGACGGGGGTCGCGGGAGTCGGGGCGTGGTTGGGCGTGGTCATCTCTGGCTCCGCATCGGGTCGTTCAGGTCGTTCGGTTCGGTCGGGTCGGTCAGCGCGTCCTCGATCAGACGCGGCGTCAGGTCGGGGCGCACCGTCGCCGGGCTCTGCACCGTCAGGGCCGCGGCCGCGTGGCCGTAGCGGGCGGCGTCCACCGGGTCGCCGCCCGCCAGCAGGGCGTGGACGAAGGCGGCGAGCATCGCGTCCCCGGCGCCGGTGACGTCGGCGACTTCGGCGGGCGGCGCGGTCAGAAACGTCGCTTCCTCACCCGCGGTGCTCAGCACGCTGCCGCGCGCCCCGAGCCGTACCCACACATGGCGCACTCCGCGCGCGTGCAGTGCGTCGGCGGCGGCCGTCACCTCGGCCTCGCCGTCTCCGACGGGGAGCGCGAGCAGGGCGCGCAGTTCGTCGAGGTTCGGTGTCAGGGCGAAGACCGGGCGGCGGGCGGTGAGCAGCGGTGCGAGCAGTGCCGCCTTGGGGGCGCTGACCGGGTCGATCACCACCGGTACGGCGGCGGGCTGCGCGACGTCCATCGCGTGGGCCAGTACCTCGGCGGGCAGATTGCCGTCCAGGACGAGCATGTCGGCGTGGGCGATCAGCTCGCGGGCCGGGTGCAGATCCTCGGGCCCCAGAGCCTCGGTGGCCGCCATGTCCGCGACCGCCACCACCAGGTCGCCGTCGGCGTCGAGGACCGCCGTGTACGTCCCCGTCGGGTGCGCGCTGCGGTGCACGTGGTCGAGGCGCACCCCGGCCGCCGCGGTCTCGGCGAGGAGCCGCTCGCCCGCAGCGTCCCGGCCGACGGCGGCGATCAGATGGGTCGGGGTGCCCAGCCGCGCCAGGTTCTCCGCGATGTTGCGGCCCACGCCGCCCGCGGTGGTGCCGGCCCGCCCCGGATTGCTCGTCCGCTGGCGTACGGGCGCCAGGCTGCGCACCTTCACGTCGACGTTGGCCCCGCCGACGACCACGACGGCGTTCTCCTCGCGGAGGATGTAGCCGCGGCCGAGAATGGCGCCCTTCTTGCCCAGGTTGGACAGGTGCACGTTCACCGCGGCCCGGGTGCTGCCGAGGGCGTCGGCGATCGCCTGCGGTCCGGCCAGCGGGTCGCGGCGCAGCAGCGCGATGATCTCGCGCTCCCGCCGGGTCAACATCATGCTGACAAAACTAAAGGGCCTTTATGGAAGTAAGCAAGGGGTGGCGGTCTGGGTCTTCGGCAGCGGCGTGTGTCGTCAGTCGACGGCCCTGCCGGCGTCGAGCCGTCCCACACGCTCCACGTTCGCCCGGTCCTCGGCGTCCTGGCTGGCCTCCGCCGCGAACCAGGCGTCGAGGATCTCCTTGAGCTGCGGCTCTGAGGTCAGGCGCAGGCTGAGCGCCAGCACGTTGGCGTCGTTCCAGCGGCGGGCGCCGTCCGCCGTGTACGCGTCGGTGCACAGGGCGGCCCGTACGCCGGGCACCTTGTTCGCAGCGATGGAGGCGCCCGTGCCGGTCCAGCAGCACACGACCGCCTGGTCCGCGGTCCCCGCGGCGACCTCGCGGGCCGCGGCCTCCGAGCACGCGGCCCACTGGGAGTCGTCCCCGGGGCTCAGCGCCCCGTGGAGCACGGCCTCGTGGCCGCGCCTGCCCAGTTCCGCGACGAGCGAGCGCGCCACGGGTTCGTCCATGTCCGACGAAACGGAGATCTTCATGCGCGGCTGTGTCCTCCCCAGGTCAGCGGCCTCGAACGGCTCGGTGACATCGATTTTGGACATCGGTTCCGTCGGCTCGCAGTGGCGACCCGACCCTCTCCAACGCCTCGCGCTGCGCCTGGAGGGCGGCATGAGCGTAGACCGACATCGCCGTGTCGAAATGGCTGTGCCCCAAGGTAGCGTGTTCGGAGATCTACCGATCACTGGCCGGACAACGCTGCCCACCTCGTCGAACTGGACCCGAGCAGGGAGATACGACGTAGGAGAGCAGACGGTGGCGGTGCGCTGATCTTGACGATCGCCGCCGCCCACGCGGCGCTGCGGCAGGTGGTCGACACCCGGGCTGTCGCCCCTCCACAGTTCCGTTTCCCGTCACCCTGCGAAATCACCATGAGCAGCCTCCGCGGGCCACCGCCGGACCAGTTGCTACGTAAAGCCACGGGGCCGAGGCGACTACCGGTTCCCGTCCTCGCAGGAGCAGACGATGTGCCTCGGGAGTGCCGTACGAGGACCTGACCATCGACCACCGGGTGACGGTACGGCTGTCCGACGGAGAGGTCGTCGACGGCGACCTGCGCCCCTCCACGGACACCGAGACCCACCGCTGCCTGTACCTGGCGTTCCCGCCGGTGGGCGGTGTGACCCACACCCATCCGCCCACGCCTTCGCCCAGGCCCGCCGGGACATACCGGTGCCCGGCACCACCCACGCCGACACCTTCAACGGGCCGATGCCCGTCACCCCGGACCTGACCGCGGAGCAGTGCGCGAAGGACTACGAGTACAACACCGGGCGCGTCATCGTGGACTTCCTGGAGGAGAACGACCAGAGGGCGGTCGAGGTCCCGGCCGCGCTGGTGGCGAACCACGGTCCCGTCGCCTGGGGGCCACCGCCCGCAAGCCCCTGGAGCACGCGATCATCTGCGAGGCCGTCGCCGACATCGCCCTGCACACCCTCAGCCTGGGCGTGAGCGCATCCCCGCCCCCGCACCTCCTCGCCCGCCACTGCACCCGCAAGCACGGCCCGGACGCCCACTGCGGCAACCCATGAGCCAAACGGGCCGCCGGGTGCGTGACGGTTCGTCACGCACCCGGCGGCCCCGCGGTACCCGTCCTCAGCGGGTCGGCAGCCACGTGTCGACGACCTCCGCGAGTTCTTCCTGGGTGCGGAAGACGTGCCCGTTCAGGCCGACCGCCTGCGCCGCGCGGACGTTCTCCTCGCGGTCGTCGACGAGGAGGAAGTCGGCCGGCGCGGACTGCATGGCGACGACGCAGTACTGGAAGGCGGCCGGGTCGGGCTTGGCCGCGCCGATCTTGCCGGAGAAGGCCACGTGGTCGAGGTCGTTCAGCCAGGGCTGGGCGGCGAGGAAGGCGTCCGCGTGGTCCGCGGGGATGTTGGACAGCAGCGCGACCCGGGCGCGCTCCCGCAGGCCGCGCACGTAGGTGACCATGCTCTCGTCGACGCGGGCCCAGCTGTCGATGTCCGTGAGCCGCAGCTCCTCGATCGTGTCGGCGTCGGCTGGGCGGGACAGTGCGTGCAGTACGTCGGTCCAGTACGCGGACGCGGTGTGCCGGCCGGCGTCGTAGGGCGGGCGGTGGGTCCAGTAGGCCGTGGCGAAGGCGTCGGCGGAGGTGTGGCAGCGGGCGGCCATCTTCTCCAGGGCGCCCGGGCGCTGGTGGCGGGCTATGACACCGAAGAGGTCGAAGAGCACGATGCTGCGGCGGTCGGTGGACATGCGGATCCCTTGGGGTCTCGGAGTGTTCGGGTCAGGGCCGGTGGGGCAGCGCGCGGGCGAGCGCGTCCAGGGCGGCCAGGCGGTCGGGGCCCGCCGGGGCGAGAACGACGCTCGTCGCGCCGGCCGCGTGGCGGGCGTCGATCGCCGCACGGGCCCGGTCGGGGGTGCCCGCGATGCTCAGCGCTCGGACCCACTCGGCGGGCATCGTCCGCGCGAAGTGCCGGGCGTCGGGGCTGGCGGCGCGGTGTGCGCGCAGTTCCTCGGCGAACGGCAGCGGGTCGATGTGCGCGGCCCACTGCGGCTCGCCGACCGGTTCCAGCGCCGCGCGGACACGGGTGAGGGCGGCCTCCTCGTCGTCGTCCACGGCGGCGGCGTCGTAGACGACGATCTCCGGAGGGTTCGCGGCGGCGTCGGCGCCGAGGTTGCGCAGGGAAGCGGTGATGTACCCGGGGGCGGCCGGCTCGGCCAGGAGGAGTCCGTCGGCGACCTCACCCGCGACCGCCTGCGACTTGGGGCCGCGGACGCCCAGGATCACCGGCGGGACGATGTCCGGGATCTCGGTGAGGACGACGCCCTCGCAGCGTACGTACCGGCCGTTGGCGGGGCCGGGCTCACCGGCGACGAGCAGACGCAGCGCCCTCGCGTACTCCTTGATCAGCGTCAGGGGGCTGGCGGGCCAGGAGCCGACCTGGCGCATCCAGGCGGGCATGCCGTGGCCGATGCCCGCGATGACCCGGCCCGGGTGCAGCTGGGCGAGGGTGGCCAGTTCCATCGCGGCGAAGGCCACGTTGCGGGCCCCGGCGGGCATGATGCCGATGCCGACGGTGAGGTTCGCGGTGGAGGCGAGGACGGTGGCGGCCTGGGCGACGCCTCCGCGCCAGCCGAGGTCCTCCACCACCCAGACCTGGTCGAACCCGAGCTCCTCGGCACGCCGGACGTAGGGCAGCACCTCGCCGACGGGCAGATCGAGCGGAAGCATGACACCGACGCTGCCGCGGGCGGGCGCTACGGGGGACTCGGACATCGGGGGCTCCTTCGGTCGGCCGAGGTCTGCGGAGGTCTGCGGAGGTCGGCTGAGATCTGTTGAGATCGGCTGAGATCGGCCGAGGTCCGCGGAGATCTTCCCTCCCGGTCAGTGAAGACCGGGGAGGTCAGGGCTTGTGCGGCACGGTTGTCAGGGACCGTGCCGCACAAGCGGTCAGTGGGTGTTGGCCGCCATCTCGTGCTCGCGGGTGCCGTCGGCCGTCGCCCTCCCGCCCCTGCGGACGAGGACCGGGTCGGTGCGCAGGACGCGGGCGCCCACGGCGGTGGTCACGCACAGCAGCGCCAGCAGGACGAAGGCGTGGTCGAGGGAGACGAGGTGGGTCAGCCAGCCGATCACGGCGGGGCCGGCGAGCATGCCGACGTAGCCGAGCCCCGCCACGCGCGAAACGTTGGCCCCGGCGGCGGAGGGGTCGGCGTGCCCGGCCGCGCTGAACAGCTGCGGGATGCAGCCGGACAGGCCCAGGCCGAACAGCGCCCAGCCGGTGAAGACGACCCACATCCATGGGGCGACGGTCACCAGGGTGATGCCGACGGCGGCCACGCTCGCGCCGTACCGCAGGATCGCCACCGCACCGAGCCGCAGGACGAGACGGTCGGCGAGCAGCCGGCCGAGGGTCATGGCCGCGGCGAAGGTGCCGTACGCGAAGGCCGCCGTGGTGGCGGGCGCACCCATGACGTCCTTCAGGTGCAGGGCGCTCCAGTCGTTGGCGGCGCCTTCGCACAGCATGACCATCAGCGCCAGGCCGGCCAGCAGCCGGACCCGGCCCCGGGTGCCGCGGCGCCCGCCGGTCTCCGCCTTGAGGCCGGGCTTCCGGGCGGCGGGAGCGGCAGGCAGCAGGGCGCGGGCCGAGGCAAGGGCGACGACGACGCCCGCGGCTCCCATGGCAGCCATGCTCGCGGCCGGGTTCAGGTCGACGCTCGCCGCGCCCGCGCCGGCGAGCGCGGCGAGGACTCCGCCGACGGAGAACGTGGCGTGGAAGCCGGACATGACAGGGCGGCCGTATGCCTTCTCCACGTGCACGGCGTGGGCGTTCATGCTCACGTCCAGGCAGCCGTTGCAGAACCCGAAGACCAGCAGCGCGGCGGCGAGCGTCCACGGGTCCTGGGCCAGACCGGGCAGGAACAGGGTCACACCGCAGAGGACACCGCCCGCGGGCACCACGGTGCGGGTGCCGAGGCGGTCGGTCAGGGGACCGGCCACCTGCATACCTGCGAAGGCCCCGATCCCGAGCACCACCAGCAGGCCGCCGAGCGCGGCGTGGCTGATGCCGACGCGCTCCTCGATCGCGGGTATGTGCACCACCCAGGTGCCCATCAAGGTGCCGCACAGGACGAAGTAGACGTAGGTCGCCACACGGGCGGCTCGCAGGGAACGTTCCATAGGGTCCACCGTAACGAACATTTTTCATGTTTGAAAGTCGAGCTAATGAACACATTAGATGTTCGCTGCATGGTGGTGTTCAATCGCCGTATGAGCAACGCAGACCGGCACGGGCTGATCGCGAAGGTCGTCCGGGACGCCGGAGGCGCCACGGTCCAGGAACTGGCGGAACTGACCGGCGCCTCGGAGATGACCATCCGGCGGGACCTCGACACCCTCGCCGCCCAGGGCGTCCTCGAACGCGTCCGAGGCGGGGCCCGCACCCTGCTGCTGCGGGGCGAGGAGCCCCCCTTCGCGCTGCGCGCCCACGAGGCGGTGGAGGCCAAGCGCCGGATCGCCGCCGAGATCTGCGCACTCGTCACCGACGGCGAGAGCGTCCTGCTGGACAGCGGCACCACCTGTCTGGAGGTCGCCCGCCTGCTGCGGGAGCGGCCCGTCACCCTGATGCCCCTGTCCCTGCAGGCCATCCACCTGGTCGCCGAGACACCCGGCCCGGCGACCCTGGTCGTGCCCGGCGGACAGCCCCGCGCCTCCGAGGGAGCCCTCGCGGGCCCCCTCACCCTCGCCTCTCTGGCCGCCCTGCGCTTCGACACCGCGGTCATCGGCTGCTGCGGGCTGACCGCGGCCGACGGTCTGACCGCCTACGACCTCGACGACGCCGCGGTGAAGAAGGCGGGCATAGCCTCCGCCCGCCGCGTCGTCGCCGCCGCCGACGGCAGCAAACTCGGCCACACCGCCTACGCCTGGGTCGGTCCCGCCGCCCTCGTGCAGACCCTCGTCACGGACACCGACGCGGCTGCCGAGGAGGTCACCGCGCTCGAAGCCGGCGGAACCGTCGTCCGGACCGTCTGACCTCGCGTCCTCGGCGTCAGCCCGCGGACGTGCGGATGAAGGCGGCGGCCCTCTCGCCGATCATGATGGCGGGGGCGTTGGTGTTCCCGGTGACCAGGGTCGGCATGATCGACGTGTCCGCCACACGGACGTTCTCCAGCCCGTGCACCCGCAGTTCGTGGTCGACGACCTTGCCCATCATGCAGGTGCCCGACGGGTGGTAGAAGGAGAACGACTGCGTGCGGATGAAGTCGTCGATGTCCTGGTCGCTGTCCGACACGGGGGCGAGCCCGGCGTCGGCGGCCCCGCGCAGGTCCGACTGCAGCAGGGACGTCAGCCGCTGCTCACGGGCGATGCGCATGCACAGCCGGACGCCCTCGCGCAGCCTTCGGCGGTCGTCGGGGTCGTCGAGGTAGTTGTGGAAGATGCGCGGCTTGGCGTAGGGGTGGGAGTGCCGCAGCCGCACCGAGCCGCGGCTCGCGGGCCGCGCCACGTAGGGGCCGAACGACATTCCCGGCTCCAGTGGCGCGGCCAGGCCCTCGTCGCGGACGATGCCCAGCGCGGCGTGCACCTGGATGTCCGGGGCGGGCACGTCGTCGCCGGAGCTGAAGAAGCCGCCGGTCTCGTTCCACGCCATCGGTCCGGCGCCCTGCCGGCGCAGCTGCTGCTCCTCCGCGGAGGTGTCCGGCCCCAGGAGCGGCTCGGTGTCGCTGAAGAAGCTGATGAAGCACCCTGTGTGGTCCTGCATGTTCCTGCCGACGTCCGGCAGGTCGTGCAGCGGGGTGATACCTCCCGCGGTCAGTTCGTCGGCCGGCCCGACGCCGGACTGGAGGAGCAGATGGGGCGAGTTGTAGGCCCCGAGGGACAGCACGACCTCGCGGTCGACATGGATCGTCCGGACGGTTCCGAGGTGGTCGACCTCCAGGCCGGCGGCGCGCGAGCCGTCGAAGCTCAGACGCAGAGCGGTCGTCGACGGAAGCACGGTGAGGTTCGGACGTCCCACGGCCGGCTCCAGGAACGCGATCGCGCTGCTGCACCGCAGCCCGTTCCGCTGCGTGACCTGGTGGTAGCCCACGCCCTCCTGCTCGGCCCCGTTGAAGTCCGCGTTGTGCTTGTGGCCCGCGTCCTGAGCGGCCTCCACCCACGCCGTCAGCAGCGGGTGGACGGAGTTCGGGTTGCTGACGGTGAGGGGACCACCGACGCCGTGGAAGTCGTCGGCCCCGCGCTCGTTGTCCTCGGACTTCCTGAAGAACGGCAGGACGTCGTCGTACCCCCAGCCCGGATTGCCGAGCCGCTCCCACGTGTCGTAGTCGTAGCGGTGCCCGCGGACGTACAGCATCGTGTTCATCGAGCTGGTGCCGCCGATCGCCCGGCCGCGCGGCAGGTAGGCGCGGCGCCCGCCGAGCCGCGGCTCGGGTTCCGTCTCGAAGTCCCAGTCGAACGCGGTCTTGAGCTGCTGCGAGAACAGGGCGGGGATCTCGAAGAGGCGGCCCCTGGCCGGCGGCCCCGCCTCGATCAGCGCGACCGTGACCTCCGGATCCTCGGACAGCCGGGCCGCGACCGCACAGCCCGCCGATCCGGCCCCGACGACAACATAGTCGTACGATTCCCTAGCCATTTCGCCTCCAAGTAGCTCGTTTCTGGAGAGGCTAGGGAGGTCGGGCATGCTCAGCCCATGCACGAAGTGAGCAACCCGGACGGCGGTCGTTACCCATTCCGTGCATGTGCCACATCCGTGCCGCTGCTTAGGCTCTCTTCGAAATACCGCGGCGAAGAGGGGACCCCGTCTCATGTCCGAACTGGTCCGTAAGGATTACACGCCCCCGGAGCTTCGGCCCGAGGCCCTCGTATCAGTCGGCACCGCCGAGGAGATCAGCACCGACGTCCTGATCATCGGCTCCGGCATGGGCGGTTCCGCGCTGGCCTGGGCGCTGAAGGACTCCGGTCTTGACGTGCTCGTGGCCGAGCGGGGCCATTTCCTTCCGCGCGAACCCGAGAACTCGCAGCCCGCCGAGATGTATCTCAAAGGCCGGTACAAGAACGCCGGCTATTGGTACGACGGCAGCAACGGCAAGCCGTTCGCGCCGGGCGTGTATTACTGGGTGGGCGGAAACACCCGTTTCTACGGGGCGATGCTGCCCCGATTCCGGCGCAGCGACTTCACCGAGGTGGAACACCACGAGGGTGTCTCGCACGCCTGGCCTTTCGGTTACGACGACCTGGAGCCCTTCTACACCGCCATGGAGGAGCTGCTCCAGGTGCACGGGCAGACCGGCGAGGACCCGACCGAGCCGTCCCGCTCCAAGCCCTACCCCTACCCGGCGCTCCAGCACGAACCGGAGATCGAGCGGTTCTCCCGGTCGCTGCGCAGGCAGGGCCTGCACCCGTTCCACACCCCGAACGCCCTGAACATCAGCACGCAGGCCGACCGCGCCGCCGTGACGACCGCCGACGGCTGTCCGGACGACACGGGCATGAAGTCCGACGCCGAGAACCGGCTCCTGCTGCCCGCGCTGAGCGACGGCGTGAAGATCCTCACGGGTGCGGAGATCACCCGCCTGATCACCTCGTCCGACGGCCGGAAGGTCGTCGCCGCCGAGGCACGGCACGCGGGCCGGATCATCCGCATCAACGCCAAGTCCTTCGCCCTCGCCGGAGGAGCCGTCAACTCGGCCGCGCTGCTGCTGCGTTCGGCCGGCGACGCGCACCCCCAGGGGCTCGCCAACTCGTCCGGACTGCTGGGCCGCAACTACATGGTCCACAACAGCACGTTCTTCGTCGGGGTCAACCCGCTGCGGACGAACCCCACCAAGTGGCAGAAGACGCTCGGCCTGAACGACTTCTACGAAGCCGGACCGGGGACGCGCTTCCCGCTCGGGAACCTCCAGATGCTGGGCAAGCTGCAGGCGCCCATGCTCAAGCCCGCGCGTCCGTGGGCCCCGACCTGGGCCCTGAAGCTCATGGCGGCCAGGAGCCTCGACATCTACCTGACGACCGAGGACCTCCCGTCCCGGGACAACCGGGTGCGCGTGGACGGCGACCGCGTCCTCATCGACTGGACACCGACCAACCTCGCACCCCACCACGAACTGGTGCGCCGGGTGACCCGGGCGGTCCGCAAGGCCGGCTATCCGCTGATCTTCACCCAGCGGATGGGCATCGAGACCAACTCCCACATGTGCGGAACGGCCGTGGCCGGTCACGACCCGACGCGGAGCGTGCTCGATCCCCTGTGCCGCAGCCATGACGTCGAGAACCTCTGGCTGGCCGACTCGTCGTTCTTCCCGTCCTCAGCGGCACTCAACCCGGCTCTGACGATCGGGGCGAACGCACTGCGCATCGCCCCGTCCCTCGCGCGGGCGACGAAGGCCTCGTAGCGGTCAGGTCCGCCGCAGCGTCGGCTTGCGCAGCAGGTCGTGTCCGCGCACGGCCAGCTGCAGCCGCTGCTGGTTGCTGACCTGGGTGAGGTCGAGACCGAGGATCTCGGAGAGCTTGTCGAGCCGGTGGTAGAGGGTGCGCCGCTGGATGAAGAGTTCCTCCGCCGCGCGTGCCTTGTTGCCGCCGCAGTCGAGGAACGTGCGCAGGGTGGGCAGCAGAGGATTCTTCGCCAGCGCGTCGTGTTCGAGGAGCGGACCGAGTTCGTCCTCGACGTACCGCCTCAGCTCGGGCCCCTCCGAGAGGGCGACGAGCAGGCGCAGTGCTCCCAGGTCGTCGAAATGACGCACCTCCGCGGTCGAGGCCGCCGCGGCGACGGACGCCGCGCTGCGGCTCTGGCGCAGCGCCAGCGGAAGGGCCGCCGGCTCCACGATCCGGCTGACGCCGGCCCGTACCCCGTGATCGGCGAGCAGCGTCCGGACATGGTCGGCGTCCTTGCGTGCGGGCAGGCCCACGACCGCCACGTCGAAGTCCCCGGTGTCGCCCACGACGGCGGGCCAACCGGTGTCCTGCAGAAGGCGGGCAAGGAGGTGATCCTTGGTGGGCTCCTCGTCCCCCGCCCATGCCGTGACGACGATCAGATCCCGGCCCCGCAGGTCCTGACCGAGCGCCAGGCCGAGGATCACGAACCGCTCTCCGGTGATGTCGCCGAGCAGCAGCCGGTTGAGCAGTGCCGTCTGGCGCTGGGAGGCGCGGGCGCCGCTCTCCCGCTCGCTCAGCAGCGAGATCGCGATGGCCGCGGCGGCCCGCTCCAGCGTGCGCAGTTCGGGCGGGCTCGGCCGCTGCCCGCCGTGCAGAAGGTGCAGCCAGCCCCATGACTCGCCCCGGAGCACCACGGGCTGGCGGGCGCAGGGCGCGACCTCGCGGAACGAGGCCGCCGGGGCGGTGGGGACCCCGGGATCCTGCGTCGCGAGCGAGGTGTGGCGTTCGTGGATCGCCCGGGAGTGCGCACTCCACTCGTCCACGACCCGGTCGGCCTCCGGCGTCGCGCCGCCGTACGCCAGCATCTGGTGGGCGACGTCCTCCAGCACCACGGGGTGCCCGGTGCGCCGGGCCAACTCCCTGACCACGCCGACGTAGTCCTCGTCCGCCAGGAGCAGGTCCATGAACGCCTGGCTGGTGGCCTCCTCGGCGATCAGCTGTTTCACGCGCATCCCGACGAGCACCTCGTGGACCTGCGCGGAGGTCTCGACGAAGGGAATCTCGTCGGCGAGTCCCACCAGGGGCAGGCCGACCGCTTCCGCCTCCTCGATCACCGCCTCCGGCATGGCGTCGAACATGCGCCCGGCCAGTTCGACGACGAGCACGGCCGCGTGGGCGTCCGCGAGCCGCCGGATGAAGGCACGCTGCTCCAGCGACGTCGCCCCCATGCCGAGGCCGGCCGTCAGCAGCATCTCCTGACCCGTGAGAAAGCGGTGGATGTCCGGGATCTCACCGGTGTGCACCCAGCGCACGGGACGGCCGAGATTTCTCTCCCCGGCGTACACACGCACGGTCGTGCGCGTGAACACCTCGAGCTCCAGCGCGGCGCGAACAGTCAGGACTTCAGCCATGAACCACTACCTCGGTGTGTGCAGGACGCGCGGCCAATATTGCACACACTGTGCCTGTCCTCACACCCCCCGTTTCCCCAGACTTCAGGGCAAGCCCGCAGGCACGACCCGTGCAAGGAGTGCAGAGTGTCAGCCCAACACCAGACCATCAAGGCTCCTGTCGCCGTGAAGACGTCCCGGACCAGCCGTCCGGAAATCATCGAGACCGTCGCGGACGTGATCGCCGACGTACGGGCCAACGGCGACGCCGCCGTGCGCCGCTGGTCGCAGAAGTTCGACGACTGGAGCCCGGAGTCCCACCGGCTCGGTCCCAACCAGATCGCCTCCGTCGTCTCCTCCGTCCCCGAGACCGTCCTCGACGACCTGCGGTTCGTGCAGAAGCAGGTCCGCGGCTTCGCCCAGGCGCAGCGGGACTCCCTCACCGCCTTCGAGGTGGAGACCCTGCCCGGCGTGTTCCTGGGGCAGCGCAACATCCCCATCGGAGCGGCCGGCGCCTATGTACCCGGCGGCCGCTACCCCCTCACCGCCTCGGCCCACATGACCGTCCTGACGGCCAAGGTCGCCGGTGTCGAACGGGTCGCCGCGACGACTCCGCCGGACCGGGGCGCCCCGCCGCCCGTCAGCATCGCCGCGATGCATCTGGCCGGGGCCGACGAGATCTACGTCATGGGCGGCGTCCAGGCCGTGGCAGCCCTGGCGCTGGGCACCGAGACGATCGACGCCGTCGACATGCTCGCGGGGCCCGGCAACGCCTTCGTGGCGGAGGCCAAGCGCCAGCTGTTCGGCGAGGTCGGCATCGACCTCTTCGCCGGACCGACCGAGGTGCTGATCGTCGCCGACGACACCGCGGACCCGTTCGTGGTGGCGACGGACCTGCTGTCCCAGGCCGAGCACGGACCCGACTCCCCGGCCGTCCTCATCACGACCTCCGAGGAGGTGGGCAGGCAGACCATCGCCTGGGTGGACAAGCTCCTGCCCGACCTGCCCACCGGCGGGGTCGCCGGCCCTGCCTGGCGCGACCACGGCGAGGTGATCGTGGTCCCCACCCTGGACGCCGCCTACGCCCTCGCCGACGAGTACGCCAGCGAGCACGTCCAGATCCTCACCGCCAAGCCCCGCGAGGCGCTCCACCGAATGCGCAACTACGGCGCCCTGTTCCTCGGGGAGAAGACCTGCGTCGCGTACGGCGACAAGGTCATCGGCACCAACCATGTGCTGCCCACCCTGGGCGCGGCCCGCTACACCGGCGGCCTCTGGATCGGCAAGTACCTCAAGACCGTGACCTACCAGGAGGTCCGGGACCCCGCGTCCAGTGCCCGGCTCGGCGAGATCTGCGGCAGGGCCTCGCGCATCGAGAACTTCGAGGGACACGCGCGCTCGGGAGACGTCCGCGCCGCGCGCTACGGATCGGCCCGTCTGGACTGGACCGACCACACCTTCGAGCAGAGCTGATCCGCGATGACGGATCGCGACTTATGCCGGCGCGCTGAAGCAGTCCGGCAGCCGTTCGACAAGGAGCACCTCCAGCACCTCCCCCTAGACCCACGGAGATCGTCATGTCAGCCACCGACCACGAGGCGCATTCAGCGCCCGCATCCACCCCCGTAGGCCGCTCGGACGGGGCACCGAGCCCTGTCTCCTCGGCCGCGGACGCGGAAATGCTCGCCGTACTCGGCTACGAGCAGAAGTTCGACCGCAAGGTCAGCCTGTGGGGGAACTTCGCCCTGGGCTTCGTGTACCTCTCGCCCCTCGTGGGTGTCGTGTCCCTCTTCGCGGTCGGTCTGGCGACGGCCGGCGGACCGTCCATCTTCTGGATAGGCATTGTCGGGGCCGGGCAGTTCCTGGTCGCGCTGGTCTTCGGTGAGGTCGTCTCGCAGTTCCCGCTCGCCGGCGGGCTGTACCAATGGGTGAGACGGCTGTGGAACGGGCGCTACGCGTGGTTCAACGCGTGGATCTACATCTGCACCATCACCATCGGTATCACCAGCACCGCACTCTTCAGCTCGGACTTCCTGGCCAGCCTCTTCGCGGGAACCGCCGACGCACCCGGCATCAGCTCCACCCCCGCCCAGCGTCTGTGGATCGCGATCGGTATGACCGTCGTCTGTCTGATCTGCAACTGTTTCGGCACCAGGACCCTGGCCCTGATCTCGAAGATCGGACTCGCCGCGGAACTGATCGGCATCGTTCTCGTGGGCCTCTACCTGCTGATCTTCGAACGGCACAACTCCGTCTCGATCTTCTTCCAGACCAGCAGCTCCAACCACGACAGCTACCTCGTGGCCTTCATTGCCGCCTCGCTCGTCGGACTCTTCCTCTTCTACGGCTTCGAGGCGTGCGGCGAGATCGCGGAGGAAGTCCCCAATCCCTCCCGCAGCATCCCGCGGGCCATGCAGTTGACCGTGGCCGTCGGTGGAGTGGCCGCGCTCCTCGCGTTCGTCGGTTACGCGCTCGCTGCTCCGGACCTCGCCTCGATCCTCTCGGGCAAGGACACCAACCCGATCCCCTCGATCCTGCAGAGCTCGCTCGGCATCGTGGGCACGAAGGTGGTGCTCGCGGTCACCATCACGTCCTTCATCGCCGGTGTGATGAGCCAGCAGGCCGCCGCCAGCCGGATCGTCTTCTCCTTCGCCCGCGACGACATGTTCCCGGGATCCCGCGTCTTCTCGAAGATCTCCCGCAAGCACCGCGTCCCCATGAACGCGTTGCTGGCCGTGAACGTCGTGCCGCTGTTGATCTACGTGTTCGTCTACTTCTCGCCCGGCTCCCTCACCAAGATCGTGTCGTTCCAGGTGCTGGCCGGATACGCGGCGTTCATGATGGTCGTGCTGGCCGCGCTGCGGATGCGTCTGAAGGGCTGGCGTCCCGCCGGAGCCTGGACCCTCGGCCGCTGGGGCTTCGTGGTGAACGTGGCGGCCCTGGTCTACGGCGTGCTCGGGATGATCCTGCTCGCCCTGCCCACCGGCGGTGCGGGGACCTCGTTCGTGGACCAGTGGATCGCACTCGTGGGCTTCCTCGTGGTCTCGGCGGTGGGTCTGGTGTACCTGCTGACCATGAAGCCGGACCGCAAGTCCACCGCGCCGGAAGGTGACGCGATGGAGGTGGCCGAGCGCCTGCGCAGCCGCGCCGCTGCCCTGGAGAGCACGACCGGAGGGAACCCCGCATGACACGCGTCCTGTATCTGTACGGAGGCTGGCCCGGCCACAAGCCCTACCAGGTGGCCGAGGAATGGGCCCTGCCGATCTTCAGGAACCTCGGCTTCGACGTCGACGAGACCAACGACATCTTCTCCCTCGACGCCGACCTCACCGGCTACGACCTCATCGCCCTCAACTGGAACAACGCCCTGCTGTCCGAGGGGCTGACCGCAGCCCAGGAGTCGAACCTGCTGGGGGCGGTGGAGAACGGCACCGGGATCGCCGCCTGGCACGGCGCGGCCGCCGCGTTCCGCACCAGCCTCAAGTACCACTGGCTCCTCGGCGGCAGCTTCCTCGAACACCCCGCCGGCGAAGGCGTGAAGTACCCCTACGAGGTCACCGTCACGGACACCGGCCATCCCGTCACCGCCGGGGTGAAGGACTTCGGGGTCGCCTCCGAGCAGTACTACATGTCGGTCGACCCCAACAACCACGTCCTCGCCGAGACCGCCTTCACCGGCGAACACCTGCCCTGGCTGGAGGGAAAGACGATCCCCCAGGCATGGACCCGCACCTGGGGCGAGGGCCGCGTCTTCTACAGCGCGGTCGGACACGACCTCGACGACCTCCAGAACCCGGACGTCACCCGCCTGTGCACCCAGGGCTTCGCCTGGGCCGCCCGTCAGAACGCCTGACCCCCACCGTCCGACCCGAGCTGATTGGGAACACACCATGCCCGTCCTCACCGGAGGCCAGATCGTCGCGCGGACCCTGCGCAACTACGGGGTCGACGTCGTAGCCGGAATCCCCGGCCACGGCATCTGGTCACTGACCGACGCCTTCCTCGACGACGAGTCCAGGATCCCCTTCATCCAGACCTTCCACGAGCAGAGCGCCGTCCACCTCGCCGACGGCTACTACCGCGTCACCGGCCGCCCGCAGGCCGCGGTGACCTCCATCGGCGCCGGCGCGAGCAACACCGTCATCGGCATGGGCACAGCGTTCACGGACTCCACCAGTGTTCTCGTCGTCACGGGCGGCCCGCCGACCCACATGCGCGGCCACGGACTGCTCCAGGAACTCGACCGCTACACGGCGAACGACTTCCCCAAGGTGGCCGAGGCCGTCAGCAAGCGGCACTGGGTCGTCACCCGGGTCGAGGAGCTCCCCTTCGTCCTGCACCGCTGTTTCAACTCCATGCTGACCGGCCGCCCGGGCCCGGTGCACCTCGAAGTCCCCATGGACGTACAGGCCGAGGCGGCGAACGTCGAACTCCACGACCTGGAGCGGCGCATCCCCGTCGGCCGCCAGCACCCCGACCCGGAAGCCGTGGAACGCGCGGTGGACGTGCTGCTCGCGGCGACCCGGCCGGTCATCGTGGTCGGCGGCGGTGCGATCACCTCCGAGGCCTCCGACCAGGTGCTCGCGCTCGCCGAGCGGTGGCAGATCCCGGTGGTCACCACGTGGAACGGCAAGAGCGCCTTCCCCGAGGACCACGAGCTGTTCGCCGGTAGCGTCGGCCAGACCGGCACGATGACCGGCAACGCGATCGCGAGCTCCGCCGACGTCGTGATCTCGGTCGGCTGCCGCTTCACCGACTGGTCCGCCTCCAGCTACGCCAAGGGCATCAGCTTCTCCATCCCGCCCGCGAAGCTCATCCACATCGACATCGACCCGCACGAGATCGGCAAGAACTACCCCGCCGAGGTGGGCATCGTCGCCGACGCCCAGCGGGCCGTGGCCGCGATCGTCGACTCCCTGCCCTCCCAGGGCGTCGACCGCTCCGAGTACCTCGCCGAACTCGCCCGGCTCAAGCAGGACTGGGAGGAGAAGCTCGCAGGCCGCCGCGACAGCGACCGCTTCCCGTTCACCTCCCAGCGCCCGCTCGGCGCCCTGCGCAACGTGCTCCCGCGTGACGCGATCATCGTCGCGGGCTCGGGCAACACCCAGGGAGCGGTCAAGCAGACCTTCCCGGTCTACTCGCCGCGCACCCACCTCACCTCCGGCGGCTTCTCCTCCATGGGCTGGGCGATCCCGGCCGCCGTCGGCGCCAAGCTGGCCCGGCCGGACAGCCCGGTCGTGTGCGTCCTCGGCGACGGCGACTTCCTCATGACCTCCCAGGAGATCGCCCTGAGCGTCACCGCCGGCGCACCGGTGATCTTCGTGGTCCAGAACAACGCGGGCTACATGTCGATCCGCGGCGGCCAGCGCAAGCAGACCTCGCGCCACATCGGCACCGAGTTCTCCCACCCCGACGGCTCGCCGTACAGCCCCGACTTCGCGGCCATGGGCCGGGCCTTCGGGATCGAGTCGTGGAAGGTGAACGACGCCGCCTCCCTGGAGCCGACGCTGCGCAAGGCCGTCCAGTCCGGGGCCCCCGCCGTGATCGAGGTCCCCACGGACCGCGACGCCGCGGGCCCCTGGGTCCCCGGCTGGTGGGACTTCCCGATCCCGGCGTACATCAAGGACGAGCGCCAGGACGAGTACGACCGCATCAGGGCCACGGAGCAACACCTCTGACCCGCCCCACACCTGGCACCACCGCCCGCCCGCGCAGCCGAGACCCGGCGGCACGGGCGGTCGTCTTTCCCGCAAGGACTCGGCAACCATGAGTGTGCGGGAGCACGCCGACAACACGGGTCCTCACAACGTGATCGTGCAGCAGGCGACGCGCGGGGTGCTCGGTACGGACGGCCAGGACATCAATCCCTCCAGATCGTCGAGGCGATCAGGGGAAATCCGCATCACCAGGGCGGATGTGTGAGACTCCTGGTCTGTCATTCCGGTGTATCAGGTGCGGGGCGGGATGTAGCCATGCTGAGAGTCGGGTTTGTCCGGGAGTTCTTCGCGGATCCCGTCGATCTTCCCGGAATCCACGAGCTCACGCGCTCGGACTCCAGGGAATGGCAAGAGACCGCGGCTTTCGCCGTCGCCTATCTCGCGGCCTCCCCGGTGGTCGCCGAATTCACCGAGACCGAGCAGTGCCTGCTGGGTTGCGGCGAGAACCTCGTGGGCTGTTCGTCATTGTTCACCGACGGCTCCTGGGTCTGGCGCGGTGACCTCAGGCACTACGTGGGACGCCATGGCGTGACACTGCCGACCGAGTTCGTCGGGCGGATGGGCGAGTGCGACGGGGGGCCGCCGATCGGTGACGTCGACGCGTCGGTGGCGCGCCTGGCCTTGCAGACAGCGTGGCAGGTCGCCTGACGGACGCACGGTCGTTGTTGAGGATGGACACGACGCAGTGACAGGCCCAAGGACGGAACGCCGGTCCGCCGGCACCGGGCCCTGCCGGACACGCTGTGCGCTGGACGGGAATCCGGCGCCGGGCGTCCGCGCGGGACATCGCCGACCTCGACGGCGGGCAGCCGCTGAGGGGCGTCGGGTTCACGCAGGGCATCGGCGGGGGAGGTCGAGGCACCACGGAATGCTGTCGGTCGGCGGTTCGCCGGTGTGGCGTACGGTCACCGGCGGTTCGCGGGAGTACGTCGACCTGATCGCCGAGCAGATCGGCGAGATCCGCACCGGCACCCCGGTACGAGCCGTGCGCCGGTACGCCGCCGGTGCCGAGGTGACCGCGGCCGACGGCACCACCGAGTCGTACGACTCCGTGGTCGTCGCGGTCCATCCGGACCAGGCGCTGCGCCTGCTCGCCGATCCGGCCGACCGGGAGCGGGAGGTGCTCGGCGCGTTCCGCCACTCGCGCAACACCACGCTCCTGCACACCGGCACCCGGCTGCTGCCCCGCGCCCGGGGCGCCCGCGCCTCCTGGAACTACCTCATGCCGTCCTGCACGGCGGGCGCGGACCGGGTGCGGGTCAGCTACGGCATGAACCGGCTGCAACCCCTCGACGCCACCGAGACGTTCGTCGTCACCCTCGGCGGCGAGGAGCGGGTCGACCCCGCCCGGGTGCCGGCCCGCATGCTCTATGAACACCCCGTCTGCACCCCGGAATCGGTGGCCGCCCAGCGACGGCTGCACGAACTGGCCGGTGACGTCTGCGTGTTCGCGGGCGCGCCTGCCACGGCTGGGGGTTCCACGAGGACGGCTGCCGCTCGGGAGTCAAGGCCCGCGGCGCTGGGAGCGCGCCGGTGAACGCCGTACCGGCCCGCTACGCCTGCACGATCCGGCATGTGCGGACCACCCCTTGGCGGTGCCTGCTGACGCCACCGCACGTACATGTGCCTCGTCGACCCCGACCGCCCTCCTCGACTGCCGGTGCCGCTGCGGCCGTTGGCCCGCTTCGCCCGCGGCCACTTCACCGGCGACCAGCCGTCCCTCCGCGCAGGTCTCGACGCCTACCTCGCCGGGCACGGCATCGACCTGGAGGGCAGGCCAGTGGTGATGCTCCCCCACGCCCGGGTGCTCGGGTACGTGTTCAACCCGATCACCCTCTACTGGTGCCACGGCCCCGACGGTGACCGGCGCTGCGTGGTCGCCGAGGTCCACAACACCTACGGCGGCCGGCACGCCTACCTCCTGGACCCGGACGAGACCGGGACGGCTCACGCCGACAAGGAGTTCTACGTCTCACCCTTCCTTCCCGTGGACGGCCGTTACCGCATGCGGCTGCCGAGGCCGGGACCCCGGCTCGACCTGACCGTGCACCTGGACCGCGAGGACGGCCGCACCCTGACGGCCACCGTCCACGGCACCCGTCGCGCGGTGACCGTCCCGAACCTGCTGCGCCTGACGCTGCCCCACCCGTGGTCCACCCTCGCCGGGTCGGCGGCGATCCGCTTCCACGGCATCCGCCTCCACCTGCGGGGCCTGGCCGCCCAGCCTCGACCCGAGCAGCACACCCCGGGAGAACCTGACATGATCACAGCGGACTCGGTATCGATGAGAGCGCTCTCGCGATGCAAGGTAGAGCACAGAGAGCCGCGTCGCGCCCCCCTCCCGGCTCCGCCCGGCGCGAAAACCAGTACCGGAGAGCGCCCTGGATCACGCCGGTACTGCCACCGTCCGGCGTCCGGCGTCCGGCGTGCGCTCGGTGCGGCCACACTGTCGTCGCCGTTCAGGTCTGACAGCGGTGACCATCGACGGTGATGTACTTGGGCGCCGAGTTGTTTGTGGTCGAGGCCCCCAGGTAACCCAGCGACTGCGTGTCGCCGGCCGCAACCATGCGGTCGTAGTCAGCGGGGGTGATCATGACCATATCTCCGTCTTGTGTGAATTCTCCGTTCCACATCTGCGTCACGCGCTGGCCGTCCTCGTACGTCCACTGGACCGTCCAGTCGACGATCGTTGCCCGCGGTGTGATCCGCACTTCGGCCTGGAAGCCGCCGGGCCACTGTTTCACCAACGTGTAACTCGCCGTGCAGTAGACGTCCGGTTCCTCCGTCGAGCCGGCCGAAAGCGACGGCGACACGCCGCTGGTGACGGGCATGGACGCGCGATGAGCGGACGAGGCGGAGGGAGGGGGGGCATCGGTGGGTGAAAGGGAAGTGCCGTGTCCCGCCGACGCCCCAGGGGGCGCTGTGGTCGCCCCCT
Organism: Streptomyces guryensis; assembly: GCF_021261325.1. Classification (GTDB taxonomy): domain Bacteria; phylum Actinomycetota; class Actinomycetes; order Streptomycetales; family Streptomycetaceae; genus Streptomyces; species Streptomyces guryensis. The sequence goes on from NZ_JAJSBI010000006.1 coordinate 348,997, forward strand.
GGTCCGACGCGGGCGTCGACTCCCATGGCGTGCCGGTGAGAACGATGATCATGCCGACCGCGGCCAGCAGGACGACAGCGCCCGCCCAGGCCGGCCGTCCCCGCAGGGACGCCTGCCACCCCGCCGCCCTGTGCCGCCGTGTCCTGTACGCCGATCCGCTTCGGTGCGGCCTCGCCGCGATCTTGCGCCGGTCCAGGTACGCTTCCCCGCCCCAACCCAGGACAGCCGTGACAAGCACTCGGGGCAGGTCGTCATACACCCTCAGGCACGCAGCGGTCTCACCGCACCGCGCACACCCCTCCAGATGCTGTTGCAGGTCGTCCGGCGCCCGCTCCTGCGGCGACCGCGTCGTCGCCTCCAGCAGCCCCAGGTAGCCATGGCACTCCCCATGCGAGTCCGCCACGTCGACCGCGCGCACCCACAGACAGCGCCGGCGGAATGCACCTGTGACCCGGGCGACCTCCCGTTCCGTGCTTGGCGCCCACATCCCGGCGTCGGCGTCGTTGCGGGCGGGCAGGCCCTCGACCTGGGCCGCCCAGAGCAGCTCCGCGTCCGCGGGCGCCATACGCTGCAACGCCCGCAGCGCCAGCGGCTGCAGTTCCGGGCCGCGGGACCGCTGCGCCGACCGCTCGTACAACCAGCCGCTCAGCTCCCCGTTGAGCCACTTGCCCTGCCCCTGCGTCTGCCACACGTCCGCCATCTCGAGTACCGCCATCAGCAGCAGCGGCAGCCACGGCAGTCGCTCGCCCTCACGCCGCCACTCGACCGCCAGCGTGAACGCCTCGTCCGTCAACTGCTCGGCCACCGCGAGACCCTTCGTGCACAGCTCGGCGTAGCACAGGACCGCTTCCCGGTAATCCTCCAGAGATGCTTCTTCAAACCCCGCCTCGGGCGCGGACATCTGCGGCGGTGCTGGAGGCAAGGACTGGTCGGCCATGAAAGTACTCATTCCGAAATCTCCCCAGGGAGTTACGGGGATGACGCTCTTACGGGTTGAGGGATGACGCCGGAGAGGAACATCCCTCAACGGCTGCAGGCATGGGCCTGGCCCCGGGGAGGGGGGCCGCCCGCGAGGTGACCAGCCGGTGTCAGCCGGTGGCGCTCGAGACAGACACGTAGTCCACCTTCATGGGGGCGCCCGAGACGGTGCCGGAGGCGGGAGTGGCAGCCAGGCCGTTGGAAAGCTGGTTGGGGAAGCTGCCGCCCATGGCGAGGTTCAGCAGGATGAAGTCGCCGTGGTTGGTTGCCGCGTTCCAGGTGGCGGCATCCAGCTGGTCGGAGGTGACGGTGTGGTAAAGCACGCCGTCGACGTACCAGCGCAGTTGCTGGGGGCCGGTGGAGCGGTCCCACTCGAAGCTGTAGGTGTGGAAGTTGCCGGCGCAGGCCGAGTTCGGGCAGGCCTGGCTCGCGCCGAGGCCGCTGGTCTCGTTGCACGGGCCGCCGGGGTCGATGCCGCAGTGCAGGGTGCCGAACACCTTGTTCAGGCCGTTGACGTTCTCCATCACGTCGAACTCACCCCCGCTCGGCCAGTTCCGGGGGTTGTCGCGCACTGAGGCGCCCAGAGCCCAGAAGGCGGGCCAGTAGCCCTGGGCGGCCTCGCCCGTGACGTCCGGCTGTTGGATGCGGGCTTCTATGCGCAGCTTGCCACCGGCAGGCGGCTGGAAGTCGCTGCGGCGGGTCTCTATGCGGGCGGACGTCCACCGGCCGTCCCAGAGCTTGATCGGGGTGATGACCAGGTTGCCCTGGCCGTCCTGCTGGAGGTTGCCGGTGTTCCAGGTGTATGTCTCGACCTCGCCGGTGCCCCAGTGGGCGGGGCCGCCGGGGTAGCTGGTGCCGCTATCGATGATCCAGTCGCTGCTGGAGGGCGGTGTGCCGGCCGGACCGGAGAAGTCGTCGCTCCACACCCGGTGCCAGCCGCCGGACAGATCCGGCTCGGAGGCGTTGGCGGAGCCGTACAGCCCGAAGCCGAGCAAGGCCAGACCGGTCATGGCTCCGATCACGGCCGCACATCTGCCACGGGTTTTCCTGCTGTGTTTGTTAGGCATGGACGGGTGGCCTCCGTGCGGGAAGGAACGTGGAAATAGGCGAGATTCGGCCACTCGCGGACTGGCGAAAATTCGCCCCCGTCACTGTGACCCTCGCCGACCGGGTGGTCAAGACTTGGGTTTGAAAACGCTCTCACATTGCTGGCTCCGGCCAGGATCGACCGTGGGCCAGAGGTGTACGGACAGAAGAAACAGGCGCCTTCCGGCACTGCCGCCTGACCTCCGCCCGCGGCACCGCGTCCCTGTAGAAGGCACGCCAACACCTGCGACTTCGGTTTCGCCGCTCGGGGTGCCTGCCACTTCCGCTGCTTGGCCGCGTTGTTGACCGCCACCGCACCGGTTGGCCGGCATCCGAAGTGAGAGTGAAGCGGCGGCTGCCGCAGAAGACGTGGGCAGGGTCCCCCTGCCAGGGCGAGCGCGGACAGCTGACGGCCTCGATGACGGACCTAGGCGACATCAGTCGTCCGGCGGGCCGGACGCCAGGCGAAATATGACCGAGCGCCCCAGGTGAGAACCGCCTCGGCGATCAGTACACCAAGGCGGTCCCCCGAGTGATCGAACTGCTCGGCGGCGTACCGGCAGTGCTGACAGCCTGCGATGTGGTGCTGGAGATCGGGCACCAGATGGGTGCCTCCGCGCTGGACGGAGACTTCCAGCAGCCGGCTGAAAGGCAGACACATCTCGTCCGGAGCCAGGTCGCGGTGCGCCGCAACGCATGCATGCCGGAAGAGGGCACGCGAGGACTCCAGCCTGTCCGCAGCCGTCTCGGGGGCGATTCCGAGGAGGACGGCCTGCGCCTCCACCTTTTCCGCGTCGACCTCGACATGCCACAGCAGGCAGCGAGCGGGCTCCGGCAGCCGCTGGAAGGCCTGGTGGACCAGTCGGCGGTTCTCCGGGGTGGACGGGTGAGCGCCCGCCTGCCCGTAACGGAATTGAAGATCTGGGTGAAGCCAGGCGCCGCGCCTCGGGTCCTGAGCCCAGTCCGCGGCGACGCGGTGCACGGTGGCCAGCAGTTCGGAGCGCCAGGCGGCCTTGGGCCCGGCCATCCGTTGTGTGTTGAGGAAGACCCGGGTGAATGCGGACGCAGTGAGGACGCCTGCGGCGGCGCCCTGCGCCGTGCACAACTCGGCGTACTCGAACACCGGTCGCCAGTGGCGGGCCAGCAGTTCCTCGTAGGGCCATTGGGCCGGCTTCTTCCCCGGAGCATTTCTCAACTGACCCGCCAGGCCCTCGTCCGAGTGGTCGATACGATGGAGGAATGGGGAGGTGTTCCCTATTGGCGCATCCCACACCGTGGGTTCCTTTCACGTGGTGTCATGCGTGGTGGCCTGGCGAGAGTCGCTCCGCTCCGGCTGCCCCAGGACCTTTCCGAAGTCCCCTCGGTCCGTGGCGGTTTCAGCCCCGGCCAGGGCCATGACCAGTCCTGGCCGGGCTGCGATTCGTGTCTCGTGCTCAGCCCGCCGGGCTGCTGCTGGACGTGGTGCTCGTGGTGCTGCCGTCCGAGCGGTAGACGGACACGTAGTCGACGAGCATGGACAGGCCGGACTTGGTGGTCGAGCTGGGGGTGGCGTGTCCGGCCACGGGGTCGGGGAAGGCTCCGCCCATGGCCACGTTCAGCAGCAGGTAGTGGCCGTGACCGGTCGCCGCGTCCCAAGTGGCCTCGTCGACCTGGGATTCGTTCACGGAGTGGTACTGCACCCCGTCAACGTACCAGCGCAGTTCCTGCGGGGAGGCGCTGCGGTCCCACTCGAAGGCGTAGGTGTGGAAGTTGCCCGCGCAGGCCGAGTCAGGGCAGGAGCGGCTTTCACCCACGCCGAGGGTCTCGTTGCAGGGGCCTCCGGGATCCGTGCCGCAATGCAGGGTGCCGGACACCTTGTCGGCTCCGTTGGCGTTCTCCATGATGTCGAACTCCCCGATGCCCGGCCAGTTGGTGAAGTTCCCGCGGAAGGCGCCACCCAGAGTCCAGAACGCCGGCCAGTACCCGTCGGCCGCATCGCCTGTGACGTCGGGAACCTGGATCCGGCTCTCGATGCGCAGCTTGCCCCCGGCCGGTGGTTCGAAGTCGCTGCGCTGGGTCTCGATCCGGCCGGAGGTCCAGTTGCCCTCCGCGTCCTCGATCGGGGTGATCTTGAGGTTTCCGTTGCCGTCCTGCTGGAGGTTGGCGGTGTCTGAGGTGTATGTCTCAACCTCGCCGGTGCCCCAATGAGCCGCACCGCCCGGGTAGCTGGTGCCCGTGTCGATGATCCAATTGTCGCTCGACGGCAAGGTGCCGGCCGCACCGGAGAAACCGTCGCTCCAGATGAGGTGGAACCCGTCGGGGGCTGAGGGCTCGTCGGCGCTGGCAAAGCCGTACAGGCCGCCGCCGAGCAGGACCAGGCCGCTCAGTGCCCCGAGCGCAACCCTGAGCGGCTGGCGGGAGCGGCGGACGTGTCGACGATGGGTGAAGTGCTTGCGGTGCATCAAGAGATGACCTCCACGAGAGGAGAAACGGGAGGTGCGGCTCCGGGACCAGGAGACAACTGACTCCCACGAAAGGGTGCTCGCGTCGCTGTGGTGCGCCACTCTGACCCTCCTTGATTGAAGGCGTCAATAGTTAATCCTGAGAGCGCTCCCAAAAACACAAAATGTTCAATTCGTGAAGACAAGTGGAGCAACTCTCACCATTGACCCCGCTCCACCACCCTGACTCCAGAGGCAATCTCGAAGCCAGCAACCCGGAGTGCCGGTGGAATGTCGGCCGGTCAACGCAGACCCGAGCGAACCTTGACCTGCCCTGCACGGGACAGCACAATGTGGCCACTCTTGAGAGCGTTCTCAGGTTGCACCGTATACAGGACGAGGAGGCCCGCATGGCTGACGTGCAAGGCCACGACGAGGACCGCACAACTGCGAACCGCCGTGTTTCGAACATCACCCGTCGGACACTCATCGGGACCAGCACCGCCGTCGCGGCGCTGTCCGTCCTGGGCTCCGGCGCGGCACGTGCGGCCACCGCCACCCCGGAAGCCACAACACGCGGAGGCGCCCGGGAGCGCGGCTACGCCTTCCTCGACGCGGCCATGGACGGCTACCCGGACTCGGGCAAGACACGTCTGGCGCAGAGCTACACCGACCAGGCGGGTCTGTTCAGCACGGCGTTCACCTGCGACAACGCGCTCACGATCCTCGCCTACCTGGCCCGCCCCGGCGCCGTCTCGCGCACCAGAGCCGTGGCCCTGGGTGACGCGCTGCTGTACGCGCAGGCCCACGACCCCCAGTACGACGACGGCAGGCTCCGTCAGGCGTACAACGCGGGTCCGTACGTCTTCTACGACGGCTCCTCCCAGCCTGACGGCTTCGTCCACGCGGACGGCACCGTGAACGTCGGCACCCAGTTCGGGTTCACCGGTACGGCCGTCGGGGACATGGCGTGGGCGGGCATCGCTCTGGCCGCACTCGCCGAACGCACACATCAGCACCGGTTCCTGGCGGGTGCCGTGCGGATCGGCACCTGGGTGGAGACCAACGCTCGCACCGGCCAGCCGCTCGGCGGCTACACCTTCGGCGTCGACGGCGGCAACAACAAGCTCCCCTACTCAGGCACCGAGCACAACATCGACCTGGTCTGCCTCTTCGGGCGGCTCGCCCGCCTGACCGGCAACAGCGTCTGGCTCAAGCGGCGGGCCCGCGCCGCCGAGTTCGTCGGCAGGATGTGGGAACGCTCCGGCGGGTTCTTCTACACCGGCACCAACGACGGCACCACCATCAACACCTCCCCGATCCCGGAGGACACCCAGACCTGGAGCTATCTGGCACTTCGCGACCGCTACCACGGCCGGTCCCTGGACTGGGCGGCGTCCCATCTGAAGGTGCTGGACACCACCGGCCGGCCCAACAGCACGGTCCCCGCCGGGCAGTCGTACGAAGGCGTCACCTTCAGCTCGGCGTCCCTCACGGCGAACGAGGACGCCCCCATCGCTCAGTTCCAGCCCAAGCCCGACCAGAACGGCGTCTGGTTCGAGGGCACCGCCCACCTGGCCCTGGCCCTGAGGGAACGCCAAGCGCCCGGCGACACGCAGCTCGCCGCCCGCCTCATCACCTCCATCGAGCAGGCGCAGGACCGGCTCGGCCAAGGCCAGACCGTGGGCGGCAAGGCGGTTGCGGAACAGTCGGGCGTGGTGTCGGCCAGCAGCCCCCTCGACACTGGTTTCGGCTTCGGCTACTACCCCTACAAGCACATCGGTGCCACAGCCTGGTACCTGCTCGCCGCGGCCCGCACCAACCCGCTCCGCGGGATCTGAACCACTGCCGGAACCCGGTGTTGGCTCGGAAGCGTGCCGTCACCCTCCCAGTGTTTCTCAGACCACTCCCCCAACCATGCACATGTGCACATGCCAAGAAACGGTTCTCCATGTCCATAGCGAGACGTGTCACCGTGCGCCGCCTGCTGGGGACGGGCGCCGTGTCGCTCGCCCTCAGCGCCGCCTCCCTCGCCTCGTACGTCGCCCACGGTCCGTCCTTCGGCACCTCCGGCAAGGCTCCAGCGCACGGGCATCAAGTCCGCGCCGGGCGCGACCTGAACCGGCACCGCAAGGCGGGTCGTCCGCAGGAAGCCCTCAACCGTGCACACGGGTATGGGCGGGCGTGTCCGTGCCCTCCTGGAAGGAAGTGACGTCTATCGCGCGCTGCTGTTACGGGTGCTGACAACCCGCAGTCCGACCCCCACGGCACGAACCCGGGAAACCATGAAACGAGCCGAAATCCTCACCGGACATGTCCGCTTGGAACAGCAGCGAGGTTGAGCATCAAGGTCAGGCGGTGGCTCGCCGGATCAGGCGGGTCGGGGTGACCACGGAGGACGACGGACGGCCTGCGTTCTCCCCCTTCGTCCGCCTCTCCAGGTCGCGCAGCAGCAGTCGGACCATCAGCCGGCCCATCTCCTCGATCTCCTGACGGACCGTCGTCAGCGGCGGGTCGGTCAGCTCGGCCACCGAGGCGATGTCGTCGAAGCCGACGACCGCGACGTCCTCCGGCACCCGGCGCCCGGCTTCGCGCAGGACACGCAGTGCGCCGCCGGCCATGACATCCGAGGCGACGAAGACGGCGTCCACCTCGGGAACCCTCTCCAACAGCTCCGCCATGGCGCGTGCACCGCCGGCCTCGGTGTAGTCCCCCTCGACGACAAGCCGGGGATCGGCGTCCATCAGGATGTCGTGGTAGCCGTCGAGCCGGTCCACGGAGGCCGTCTGGTCGAGGGGCCCGGTGATCGTCGCGATGTGCCGGCGTCCCAGTGACAGCAGATGGCGGACGGCCTCGCGAGCACCGCCGCGGTTGTCCGAGTCGACATAGAGGAGACTGCGGTCGCCCTCCGACCCCGGCCAGCCGGGACGGCCGCCGAAGACAGTGGGCAGTCCCACCCGGCGGGTGATGGCGGGCAGCGGGTCCTCGGCGTGCAGGGAGAACAGCAGGGCGGCGTCCACATGCGCCCCGGCGAGGTACCGGCCGATACGGTCGTAGTCGGCCGCGCCCTCCACCAGCAGCAGGACGAGCTGGGTGTCGTGGGCGGTCAGCTCCCGGCTGATGCCGAGCAGCTGCTGCGCGAAGAAGGGATTGGCGAAGACCTTGGTCTCCGGCTCCGCGACGATGACCGCGACCGCCCCCGTGCGCCGCGTGACCAGGGACCGGGCCGCCTGATTCGGCACGTACCCCAGCTCATCCACGGCCCGGCGGACCTTCTCCACCAGGGCTTCGCGCACCCCGCTGCCCCCATTGACGACACGCGAGACGGTGGCCCGGGACACGCCCGCCCGTTCGGCGACAGCCTCCAAGGTGGGACGGTGCGCGGAGATCTGATCGGACAAGGAACGCTCCTCTCGGGACAGCAACAGCGTAGCTGCCCGTGCAGGAACCCGAGCACCACCTGCCAGAGAGCGCTCTCCTCATCCTAATGGGACCACCCCGAGTCGGCCCGTTCAGGTGAGCGTGAAGCGGTGGACGTTACGGGGGCACCGAGCCGCTCAGGCATACGGCAGCCCGCCGTGCTCCACGACGTCCGCGTACCAGCGGGCACTGTCCTTGAGTGTGCGGCGCTGGGTGGCGAAGTCGACGTGCACCATGCCGAAGCGCTTGCTGTAGCCGTACGCCCACTCGAAGTTGTCCAGCAGGGACCACAGGAAGTAGCCGCGGACGTCCGCGCCGGCCGCCATCGCCTGGTGCACCGCCTTGAGGTGCGAGCGCAGATAGGCGATCCGGTCCGGGTCGTGGACCTGTCCCTCGGGGTCGGCGTAGTCGTCGTAGGCGGCGCCGTTCTCTGTGATGATCAGCGGGGTGTCCGGCAGCTCGTCGCGTAGCCGGGTGAGCAGCTCGTAGAGGCCGTCGGCGTCCACCGGCCAGTCCATGGCGGTGCGCGGGCCCGGTGCGGGCACGAAGCGTGCATGTGCCGGTGCGGCGGGCCAGGGCGAGGGTGCGGGGTGGGAACCGGCGGCGACCACGGTCGGGGTGTAGTAGTTGATGCCGAGGCTGTCGATGGGGCGGGAGATGGCGGCCAGATCGCCGTCCTGGACGAAGGACCAGTCAGTGAACATCGCAGTGTCGGCGCGCAGGTCCTGCGCGTAGTGGCCGTGGAAGACCGGGTCCAGGAAGATCCGGTTGGCGAGTGCGTCGATCCGGCGCGCCGCGTCCGCGTCGGCCGGGCTGTCGGTCAGTGGGCGGATGGCCGCGAGGTTCAGCGTCAGCGACACCTCGGCCGAAGGGTGCACCAGCTCGCGCAGCACGCCGACGCCCAGGCCATGGGCCAGGTTGAGGTGGTGTGCCGCCCGCAGCGCGGCGCCGGGCTCGGTGCGGCCCGGTGCGTGGACTCCTTCCGCGTAGCCGAGGAACGCCGCGCACCATGGCTCGTTCAGCGTCGTCCAGGTCTGTACACGGTCGCCGAGCGCTTCCGCCACCAGCGCGGTGTAGTCCGCGAACCGCTGGGCCGTGTCGCGTTCGGGCCAGCCGCCGGCGTCCTCGAGTTCCTGCGGAAGGTCCCAGTGGTAGAGGGTCACCACGGGGCGAATGTCGTGGGCGAGGAGTTCGTCGACCAGGGCGCGGTAGAAGTCGAGCCCCTTCTGGAGGGCCGGGCCGCGTCCCGTCGGCTGCACACGTGGCCAGGACACGGAGAATCGGTAGTCGGTCAGGCCCAGCTCGGCCATGAGCGCGACGTCCTCGCGCATGCGGTGGTAGTGGTCGGCGGCGATGTCTCCGGTGTCGCCGTTGTGGACCTTCCCCGGTGCTCTGCTGAAGGTGTCCCAGATCGACACCGTGCGGCCGTCCTCGTTCGCGGCCCCTTCGATCTGGTAGGCGGCGGTGGCCGCGCCCCAGCGGAACGTCGGCGGGAAGGTCAGCGCGGAGTCGGTAGCCGGGTGGGGGACGAGGGTCGTCATCGGGTCTCCGTCGGGGTCATAGAGGATGCCTGTCATGCACCGTGCGGCGAGGTGTGTGGCCGTCGTGATTCCGCACCCGTCGCCGTGTGACGTGTGCTGATGCCGGTGGCGTAAGCAGGTGGATCGGCCCCCGCCCAACGGCTGTGTGGTCCGAGCGCGGCGGGGCGGGGCGGGATGGAGCGCGCAGGGACAGGGCTCGAAGAGCGGGGGCCGGCTTCAGGGGGTGCTGCGCGCCCGGGATGTCGGCGCAGTAGGGGGCGTGGGGATCGCGCTATCCCTTGACGGCGCCTTGCATGATGCCGCCCACGATCTGCCGGCCCAGGAGGCCGAAGACGAGCAGCACCGGCAGCGTGCCGAGCAGGGTGCCGGCCATGATGACGGACTGGTCGTGGACGTATCCCCCGCCGAGCTGCCGCAGGGCGACCTGCACGGTCGGCTCCTGCGAGGTGAGGGCGATGACCGGCCAGAAGAAGTCGTTCCACGAGGCCATGAAGGTGAGCATGCCCAGTACGGCCATGCCGGGCCGCGCGACGGGGATGACGATGCTCCAGAAGATCCGCGCCGTGGACGCGCCGTCGACGCGGCCGGCCTCGATCAGCTCGTCGGGCAACGCCTGCACGAGGTACTGGCGCATGAAGAACACGCCGAACGCCGACACGAGCCCGGGAAGGATGACGGCCTGGAGCTGGTCGATCCAGTGCAGTTTGGCGATGAGCATGAACAGCGGGATCACCCCCAGCTGCGGCGGGATCATCATGGTGCCGATGGTGAGCGCGAGCAGCGCGCTGCGCCCTTTGAACTTCAGTTTGGCGAAGGCGAAGCCGGCGAGCGTCGAGCACAGCACGGTGCCCACCGTCACCGACCCCGAGACGATCAGCGAGTTGAGCAGGGCCTTGCCGATGTCGGCCTGGTCCAGTACCTGCCGGAAGTTGTGGATCAGGTTGCCGCCGGGCAGGAGCGCCGGCGGGGTGCTCGCCAGTTCCGCGTTGGAGCGGGTGGCCGCCACGATCGTCCAGTAGAAGGGGAACGCTGAGACGAGCGCGGCGACGATGAGGATCGCGTACGCCAGGCGACCGCCGTGCTGATGGCCCGCCGCCCGCCCCCCGCGCGGGCGGCGGGCCGGACGGGCTTCAGAGGATGCCTGCTCGGTGTGACGCGGCGTGGCCAGTGTGGTCATCGCTGGGCCTCCTTGCGGGTGCGGCGACGCGCGATCGCGGTGTTGACCAGCACCAGCAGGACGATGAGGACGAACATCACCCACGCGGTGGCGGCGGCCCGCCCTAGGTGGAAGAAGCCCCAGCCCTCTTGGTACATGTACAAACCGAGGGTCTGGTACTGGTGCGAGATGCCGCCGGACATGTTGCCCTCGAACAGCAGGGGCTCACCGAACAGCTGGGTGGCTCCGATCGTGGACACCACGACGGTGAACAGGATGGTCGGCCGCAGTCCGGGCAGGGTGACGTGCAGGAACTGCCGCCAGCGGGAGGCGCCGTCCAGCTCAGCGGCCTCGTACAGGTCGGCGGGGATGGACTGCATGCCGGCGAGGTAGATCAGCGCGTTGTATCCGGTCCAGCGCCAGATGACGATGCTGGAGACGGCGATCTGCGAGGCGAGCGTGCCGGACTGCCAGTCCACCGGCTGGACGCCGGCCAGGCCGAGCAGGTAGTTGATCAGCCCGAAGTCGCGGCCGAAGAGCTGGGCGAAGACCAGGGTGGCGGCGGCCACCGACGTGGCGTACGGCAGCAGCATGGTGACCCGGAAGAGAGTGCGGCCGCGCAGCTTGTAGTTGAGCAGGTGGGCCAGTCCCAGCGCCATCAGCAGCTGCGGGACGGTGGAGATCACACCGATGGTGAAGGTGTTGCGCAGCGCGGTCCAGAAGTACTCGTCGCCGAAGAGCGCGGTGTAGTTGCCCAGGCCCCGCCACTGCATCTCGCCCGGGGCCTGGAGCTCGACGCGGTAGAGGGAGACGTACGCGGTGTAGAGCAGGGGGAACAGCCCGAAGGCGGCGAACAGCGCGAAGAACGGGGTGACGTAGGCGTAGGGCGACAGCTTGGCCAGGCACCGCCGCAGGGGGGCCGGCGGCCGCGCAGCCCGCGCCGGGGCGGTGGCGGTCAGGGTCATCATGAGACTTTCGGTCGGGAGCGAGATCGGGAAAACGTGGGCGGACCCCTCAGGGGACGGGCGCGAAGGACCGTTGGGGGACGGCCTTCGCGCCCGGGAGACAGTCGGCCGACCGGGTGCGAAGGACTGGCCGGGGCGGGCGCCCTTCACACCCGAGGAGGCGTCAGCCAACCGCGTTGTCGACGCCCTTTTGGGCGTGGCCCCAGGCGGTGGAGGAGCTGGTGCCCTTGCGCTCGACCTCGCCGAGGGCGTTGGTGATCTGCGTGGTCACGTCCTGGTCGTGCACGCCCAGCACCTGGACGGGAGAGGTCTCGGCCGCCTTGCCGAAGAGCTCGCCGATCGGGGCGTTGCTGAAGTAGGGGTCCTTGACGTCCTTGACCCCCGCGATGGCGCCGAGGTTGGAGGGGAAGCCGCCCTGCTTCTTGAAGAGCTTTTCCTGCTGCGGCGCCGCCGTCAGCCACTTGACGAGGTCGTACGCCTGCTTCGCGTGCGACGAGCCCTTGGGGATGGCCAGGTAGGAGCCGCCCCAGTTGCCCGCGACACCGCCCGGGAGCGGGGCGACGTCCCACGTGCCCGTGGCCTTGGCGCCGGCCTGGCCCTTGATGTAGCCGAGCATCCAGGCCGGGCAGCCGATGGTGGCGAACGACCCGCTGCTGAACGCCTGGTTCCAGGCGGGGCTCCACTGGGCAAGCTTGGCGCTGAGGCCGTCCTTGGCGGCCTTGACCGAGGTGTCCCAGGCCGACTTGACGGCAGCGTTCTTGTCATAGATCAGCTTGCCGGAGGCGTCGTAGTAACGCTCCTTCTGCTGCCCGACGATCAGCTGGTAGAGGCTGCCCACGCTGTCCATCCAGCGGCTCTTGGCGCCGGCCTTGGCCTGGTACTGCTCGCCCAGTTTCAGGTAGTCGTCCCAGGTGGCCCACTTCTTGGCCAGCTCGGCGCGGTCGGTGGGCAGCCCGGCCTTCTTGAACAGATCGCTGCGGTAACAGATCGCCTCCGGGCCGACGTCGGTGCCCAGGCCCATGACGCGGCCGTCGGAGGTCGTGGCCGCAGCCCACTTGGCCGCGGAGTAGTCGCTCTTGAGGCTCTTGGCGCCGAACGCGCTCAGGTCCTCGAACTTGTCGGACTGCTGCTGGGTGACCGCGGCGATGCGGCCCACCTCGATGCCCTGGATGTCCGCCAGACCGCCGCCGCCGGACAGCCGGGTCTGCAGCGCGGGCCAGTAGTCGGCCTCGTTCTCGGTGCTGGACTCCTTGATGGTGACGTTCGGGTGGAGCCTCTCGTACTCCTTGTACAGGCCGGCTTCCTTGAAGCCGAAAGTGCCGAAGAGGCCGATGGTGATCGTGACCTTGCCGTTCTTGTCGGCGGTCGATCCGGACGACCCGGATCCGCAGGCGGCGAGCAGAGCACCGGCGAGTGCGACCGCCCCGAGTCTGCGGGTGGCGCGGCGTGCGGCTCGGGAGATGGGCATGGAAGCCTCCCATGGCTTCGGGACGGGACGCGAGGCGCATTGCAAGAGCGCGGAATGAGAGCGCCGGATGAGAGCGCTCTCAAGCTGTTTCCAGGAGGCTGCCGCAGCGGCCCTGGCTGCGTCAAGAGTTGAATGGGTAACGGATTGGATCCAGCCAACCCTTCGAAAGCCCACCGGGACACCCCTGACCAGGCGAGCTGGACTTCACGACGGTCTGCCGTGGGGCCCTGAGGCGTCGACCTCGACGTCTGCGCCCATGTCGGCCCATGTCGGCCCGGATCTGGCCGGGCTCCGGTCTGGCGCAAACCAGGCAGGTCTGACAGCGGAAGTCGAAGATCTGGGCGGATCTTGTTGTCTCAGTGGAGCAGTGGAGCAGCTTCGGCGTCTGCCTCGCAGGCCCGACGAGGAGTTGGGTGCGGATTTCAGGGAGCGCTCTCAGGAGGGGGAGACAGACTCAGCTGTCTGGGCCGGCTACGAGCGGCTCAACGCCGGGGCGTGGGAGGAATGGAACGCCCCCCTGTGGGAGCAGCCGCTGGAACTTTTCGACGCCATGTTCACCCACGGGGTACGGGCTCACTACGTCACGACGGTGCTGTGCGCGCCGCTGCTCATACGCACTCCCGACAGCATGGTGGTGACCGTCTCCTTGGCCGTGCCGCCGTGCCAGAGGGCGAGCAGCACGTCTTCGGCGCCGCCTACGGCATGGCCAAAGCCGCCGACGACCGACTGGACCTCGCCACAGCCGAGCAGCTACGACCGCATGACGTCACATCGGTGGCCCTCCACCCCGGGCTGGTACACACCGAGGGGGTGATGCAGTTCAGTCGGGCACGTGTTGGTGGACGGACACCGTGTGGTGACGGGGACCACCATCGGGGAGTGCGGCAAGACGACGAAGGGCGGACTGCACGCCTTCACCTACAAGGCCGGTGACGCCAAGCCCGCCGGGCCCGCCGCTCCGGCGGCGGCCAGCTGCTCGGTGTACATCTCGGACGTCTCGTTCCACGGGGCCGGCGCCGGGGCGTGGTTCCAGTGGGAGACCTCGCAGGCGTGCAGCGGCTCGTTCGGCTCACAGAAGCGGGCAGACACAGATGTGGCGCAGCTCCTGGAGCGGACCGCGCGGCTACAACAACTGGCACGGCACGGGACTGACCTCGAACAGCTTCATCGACTACGGACGGTCGACGGACTGCAACGACGGGGGCGGCACCTACTCCTACTACCCTGTGATGCAGGGCTACGCCAGCGGGATCGGCTGGGGCCCCAAGACCCGCTCCGACAACGATCTGCGCAAAGGATGCGGGACCAGGTCTCCGAATCCGCAGGAGAGACGCATGGTCGAACAACCCCCCACTCGGTACTCGCCTGAAGGTACGCCCCTGGGGCGTGGCGCGAAGGACATCAGCTTCACCACCAGCTACTCCACTGAGACCCCACGGGCCCGCAAGCTGCGGTGGCTGATCAGGGACGTGCTTCGTTGGCCGGTGAAGAACAGCAGGTGAACCACTGTCTGCGAGCGCCGAACGTGACTGGGCCCGCTCCGCCGGAACACCACGTGGGGAGGGCCCACTCCCGTCGGGAGAGGTTCGTCGGCTCCGGTAGCAGCGGAGAAGGCCACGAGGCGCAAGGGGGAGCACAGGCGTCCAGAGCGATCGTCGTACGGCTCGATGCGCTCGCCCATGGCCCTCATTCGCCCCCGGTGGATTCCTGCCGGGGCCGAGTGGGCTCAGCGGTTGACTTCGAGGTTCGTCAGGACGAGCAGGACGCGCAGGAGTCCGGTCGCACGGGCGGGGTCGCTGCGGAGTTTGGTGAGGATCCGCCAGTTCTTGAGGTGGGTGAAGCCGTGTTCGACGGGGGCGCGTCCGGCGGCCGGCACACGGTTCGCCTCCTTCTGTCCGGCGGTCGGCTTGCGGTAGCGGGTGGCCTTGAAGCCGGCGACGATGCCCAGGTCGTCGGGGGCGTCGGGCTTGTCCACGCCGAGGAAGCCCAGGTCGGCGAGCGCGCCGAGACCGGCCGCCTCCAGGTGTTCGACGAGATGGTCGTGGCGGGCGACGGTGGCGTCGTGGGTGCGGCCGGGCCGGGCGGCGCAGATCCGGATCAGCCATCCCTTGTCGTCGGTCAGGGCGAGGAAGTGCAGGCCGTGGCGGTGGTGCTTGCGACAAGGGACACGGTGTCCCCGCAGTGCTCTTTGTTCTTCTTCGCACAAGCTCAACGAGCCCTGGGGACACCCCCGTTACGGAGCATCCAGGTCGGCGATCTCGTCCGGGTCGGAGCCGAAGCGCCCGTGCTCGGGCCGCGCGCTCGCAGGCGACACGTACTTCGGCAGTGAAGGCAGCTGAACCTCCTGCTGGACCCGTTCGACGAGTCGAAGCCCGGCGGGTCGGAGCAAGTCACCGACTTCGGTGTCGGTCAGAATCACGGCAGCACAGTAACCCCAGGTCATACCGCCCACACCGGATATTTCTTGTTCCACGAGCCCAGGCGGCTACGACCCGCTGGTCACGAGTTCCCCCGAAACGAGCCGCACCCATCGAGGTCTGCGGGGCCAGGCCCGCGTGGTGCCGTGCCTGGCCCCGGTGGGTCAGTTCTGCAGGCGCCAGTGCTGGTTCGCACCGCCTGTGCAAGTCCACAGCTGCACTTTCGTCCCGTTGGCGGTCGCCTGGCCGCTGGCGTCCAGGCAGAGCCCCGACTGCACGGCTGTGATCGTGCCGTCGGGATTGATGTTCCACTGCTGGTCTGCCTGCCCACTGCAGTCCCAGATCGCCGCCGCGGTGCCGTTACCCGCGGACTGGCCGACGCCCAGGCACTTGTTGCCGTAGACGACCAGCTGCTTTCCGGCGGAGTACGTCCACCGTTGGTTGGAGCCGCCGTTGCAGTCCCACAGCTGTGCCTGCGTGCCGTTGGCCGTGGTGGAGTTGTTGATGTCGAGGCAGCGCCCCGACTGCTGGCCGACGATCTCCTGGTTGCCGGACGGCGGTGGCGGGGGCTGGTTCGAGCCGAACTGGGTGAAGAACTGCCACACCGCCCCCGACGTCCAGGTGCGCCAGCCGTCACCGGTGGAACCGTCTATCGGACCGGGGTCGTGGCCCGCTCCGTCGAACGCGGCCCAGACGACGGGGTATCCGGACCTGCATCCGGAGTAGGTGGTGATGATGTGCGTCAGGCTTCCGTAGGCCGGCTCGGGCGGATTCTGCGGGGTGCAGCCGTTGTTCCGGACGAAGGTGTCGCGCAGGTCCCGTCCCGACTGGATGGGCAGCACGTTGTCCCTGAGGCCGTGCAGTCCCATGTAGGCGATGGGCTGATTGCCACCGTCGCACCCGCTGAGGTTCGCGCCGGAGTAGACCGCGACCGCGCGGAAGACAGTGGCCCGGGAGCAGGCGAGGGCGTAGGACATCGCGCCGCCGTAGCTGAAGCCGGCGGAGAACAACTGGGTGGTGTCGACGCACAGACCTGCTTCGATCTGGCTGACCATGGCGTCGACGAAGGCCACGTCCTGGCCGCCGGGGTTGGCCCAGCCGTTGCCGTTCCCCTGGGGGGCGACGAAGATCGTGCCGTTGTTCGCGTTGTCCGCAAGGCGCCGCAGGCCGTAGTAGGACCAGTTGTACCCGTCCGTTCCGCCCGAGTCGACGTCGCCTGCCGTGCCGCCCCGCCAGTGGAATCCGAAGATCAGCCGGTAGGGGTGGTTGCTGTCGTAGCCGGCGGGGACCCGCAGGATGTAACTGCGCGTCTGGCCGCCGCTCTGGATCGTGTGGGTACCACTCGTCAGCGTCGGAGCCTTCCCACAGCCGGCGGTCGCCCCGACGGCGCTGGTGGTGGCCGACGAGGGTGCGCCGAGGCCTCTGCTGAAGGAGGTGCCCGCGGCTGACAGGACGAGAAGTAGCGCCGCCGCGATGGACAGTAAGAGCGGTTTGGGTTTCATGCAGACCTGCTTCCTTGGGTCGAGGGGTGGACAGGGAGCGTCGGTCGCCGGGGTGGTTCAGACGGCGGTGATGGTCCACTCGTTGTTGGTGCTGGAGTTCGGCGTCCACAGCACCGTGGTCGAGCCGACCGTGGTGCTGCCGCTGCCGTCGAGGGCGGTGCCGGTGCCCCGGTTGACGATCTGGTAGCGGCTGTCGCCGAGGCTGGTGAGCGACCACTGCTGGTTGTTGCCGCCGTTCCAGGTCTCCTGCCGGGCCGGAGCGCCGTTCGCGGAGTTGCCCCAGCTGTCGGCGGCCATGCCGTTGGTGCGGTTCATGATGCGGTGGTAGCCGTTGCCCAGGTCGATCAGCTGCCACTGCAGGTTGGTGCTGCCGTCGTAGTTCCACTGCTTGAGGTTGGAGCCGGCGGCGACGTTGCCTCCGCTGTCGAGCACCAGTCCGCTGGTCGCGTTGGCGATCTTCACCCAGGTCGTGGAGCCGCCCGGTGCGCCCAGGACGGGGATCTCCCCGGAGAAGGTCAGCTTGACCGTGTACGCCAGGGCGCTGAACGGCGGGTTCGACGAGGGCATGGCCAGGTGCAGGCCGGAGGCGTCCTGGGTCGGCGCGGGCAGGTCGACGTAGGTGCCCGCGGCGTTGTTGAGCAGTTGGGCGCCGGTCAGGCTGCCGAGGTTGATCTGGTTCGAGTTCAGGGTGGTGATGGTCATCGTCCCGCCCTGCCAGCCCAGCGCGGTGGCATAGAGGACCTTGTTGTCCTGGGTGCGGGTGAACCGGATGTCCTGCGGTTTGCCGGCCACCGGTCCGCTGAAGGAGCCCCCGCCCATCTTGGTGGGGCCCTCGCCGTAACTGGTCCAGGAGCGGGTGCCGTAGACGGCCTCCCCGAAACGGCCGAGCCAGTCGCCCATCGCGAGCAGGATGGTCTGCTGCCCGGAGGGAATGGTGCCGTCGGCCATGGGGGCGATGTTCAGCAGCATGGTGCCGCCCTTGCTGACCCGGTCGACCAGCGAGTGCAGCAGTGCCTGCGTCGAGTAGTAGCCGATGCCGACCGTGTAGCACCAGCTGGAGGAGGAGATGCTGTCGTCGGTCAGCCAGTACGGAGTGAGCAGCCCGGCCGGGCCGCCGCGCTCGAAGTCGTAGACCTCGCCCTTGTTGTCGAGGCCGTCCTTGTAGGTCGCGACGACGTCCTTGTTCCAGGCGACGGCGCGGTTGTAGTAGTACGCGAGGAACTGGAGCCGGTCCGATTCCTGCACCAGGTTGAGGTCGAAGTCCTGCCAGAGCAGGTCGGGTTGGTAGCCGTCGACGACCTCGACCAGCTTGTCGTACCAGAGTTGGTTCTCGGCGGCCGAACCCTGCTGGCCGAAGAGGATGCGCAGGGCCGGGTCGGACTGGTTCGGCACGTGGTCGTAGAAGCCGTTGAAGTGGTAGGCGTGGTGGAGGGAGGCCATGAACTTCAGGCCCTGCCCGCGGATGGCTTGCGCGTGCAGCCCGACGAGGTCGAGCCTCGGGCCGTGCCGGACCGAGTTCCATGGGTTGGCGCGGCTGTTCCACATGGAGAAGCCGTCGTGGTGCTCGGCGACCGGGCCGGCGAATCTGGCGCCCGCGGACTTGAACAGCCGGGCCCAGGCGTCCGGGTCCCAATTACCGCCCTGGGAAGCCAATTTGGGGGCGAACTGCACGAAGTTGCCTGCCTTGTCGCGGGCTCCGTCGATGAAGTTGTTGTACGGCCATACCGAGGGGTCGCCATAGGTGGCGATGTGATGCTTGTTCTCGTTCGAGCCGCCGATGTACATGTTGCGCGGATACCACTCGTTGCCGAACGCCGGGACGCTGAAGACGCCCCAGTGGTAGTAGATGCCGAACTTGGCGTCCTGGAACCAGGCCGGGGCCGGGGGGTGCTGGTCGACGGAGGACCAGCTCGCGGTGTAGCTCGACGGGCCATCGGTCGCGGCGGCCTCGGGGGCGAACCGCAGCAGGCCGAAGGCCGTGGCCGCGCCGGTCGCTGCCAGCAGTCTGCGCCGGCTGATCGGGAGGGGGGACGAAGTCATGCGGAGCCTCTCAGCGTCATTGACGGGGTGGGTGGTCTCGGCCGTCACCGGATCAGTTGCGCGTCCACTTCTGGTTGCCGGCGCCGCTGCAGGTCCACAGCTCCAGCAGGGTGCCGTTGGCCGTTCCCGCGCCGGTGGCGTCCAGGCACAGGCCGGACTGGACGCCGGTGATGGTGCCGTCGGCGTTGAGCGTCCACTTCTGGTTGCCGCCGCCGTCGCAGGTCCAGATGTCGACCTTGGTGCCGGGGCTGGTGCCGCTCCCCGAGGCGTCCAGGCATGCGCTGCCGTAGACCCTCAGCTCACCGGTCGAGGTGCTCGTCCACTGCTGGTTGCTGCCGCCGTTGCAGTCCCACAGCTCCACCTGGGTGCCGGACGTCTGCGACTGGTTCGGCACGTCCACGCACCGGCCGGAGGAAGTCCCGACGATCGTGGCGGTGGTGCCGCCGCCGGTTCCGCCGCTGCCGGGGGTGAGGGACAGGTTGTCGAACTGTGCCGTCTCGCCCTGACTGGTCGCGTAACCGACCTGTCCGCCGGCCCAGGTGGGGTCGTTGACGGAACCGACCGTGGAACCGTCGATGACGGCGGTGACGGTGGTGCCGGAGAAGGCCAGCGCCAGCCTGTGCCACCGGTTGGTGCCCAGCGCCGTGGTCGTGCCGCGGGCGAGGGTGGAAACGGTGCCGTTGGTGCTGGAGCTCAGGATCGACCAGGCTCCGGTGTCGCTCACCCGCAGGTGGTAGGCGTTCAGTTGGCCGGTGCTGCCGTAGTCCTGCCCGTTCGCGCGGCCGATCAGCTCGGCGTATCCCGGCTGTTCGAGCAGCACGTCGGACGAGACGGTGTAGTTGCTCCAGCCCACGTCACCGAGCAGGGCGTGCGGATCGGACAGCGCGTCCCAGGTGATCGGTTTCTGCGGGCTCATCTGGCGCACACACCTGCCGCTGCGGCCGCCGCCGCAGCCCGCCACCTCGAAGGCGCCCTGCCAGTCCATGAGGTACTTCGCCTCGGTGCCGGTGGCGTAGCCGTCGAAGGAGTCGCTGTACGGCAGGCTCATCGCGCCCGGGGCGGGGCCGGTGGCGGTGCCCTTGCCCTGGCCGGTCGTGGTGGTCAGGGTGTAGACGCGATGGGGCTGCACGGTCAGGCTGAAGCCGCCGCCGGACGGAGTGATGTCCGTGGTGTGCACGAAGTAGTCGGCGGGGTTGCCGGAGTCGACGTCGGTCGACCAGACGTGGACGGTTCCGGTGGACAGCCCGCCGGTGACGTTGAAGTTCAGGGTCTGGGCGCTGCCGGCGTCCATCGTCTCGATGACCGTGGAGTAGTCGGACTTGTCGGTGGACTTCAGCGAGACGTAGCTGCCGTTGTTCCGGTTGCCGCCGATGTAGCCGCTGGAGGCGTCGAGGTACTGCCAGCCCGGGGCGGTGAACTGGCTGGTGTGCGCCATCACCCAGGCGTTCTTGCCGATCGCGTAGTGCCCGGACCACGGCTGTGAGGCCAGGGCGAGACCCATGGTGGGATACGGCAGGTTCGGCGTGATCGCCGCGACCACCGGCCAGTTGAGATACGCGGTCATCCGGCCGTCGATGTAGCCGCGGTTGATGCCACGCGCCACGGCCGGGGCTCCCCCGTTGTAGTCGTCCGAGCCGTTCTCGCTCGCCCACAGGGTCTTGCCGGTCGATGTGGCGGCCGACGGCACCGAGCAGTTGGACTGGGCGGAGCGGTAGCCGCAGGGGTAGTGCGTGCCGATGACGCTCACCGAGG
Organism: Streptomyces guryensis; assembly: GCF_021261325.1. Lineage (GTDB taxonomy): Bacteria > Actinomycetota > Actinomycetes > Streptomycetales > Streptomycetaceae > Streptomyces > Streptomyces guryensis. The sequence continues at coordinate 369,742 of NZ_JAJSBI010000006.1, forward strand.
AGGCGAACGCCGGGTTGGAGTTGATGTCACCTGCCACGGACCAGTCCGAGTCGGCCGCGACGATCTTGACGCTGCCGTAGCCGTTGCTGTTGAGCGCGCTGCGCAGTTGCTCGTACCAGGAGACGTTGTAGCCGCGCTCGTTCCACCCGCCCAGGTAGTCGATGCTCAGCCCGTGCTGTTTGGCGCAGCCCAGCCACGAGATCAGGTAGTTGGTCATGTCGGCGGACCAGAAGTTCCCTCCGCCGATCCAGCCGGGCGCGCCCCAGGCGAGTCCGTACAGCTTGATGTCCGGGTTGCGGGCTTTGGCCTGCTCCATCAGCCACCATTCGTAGCCTCGGTCGCAGTTGAGGTCGGAGCGGGTGTGCTGGTGGCTGGGCTCGGCTCCCGAGGTGGAGTTGGTGTCCCCGCCGATCTCTGCCTTGAGGATCTGCAGGGAGGCGCCGTAGCCGGGCCGGAAAAGGTAGTCGAGGATCTGGCCGCGTTGGGGCTCGGGATAGTCGATCAGGAGTCTGCTGTTGCCGCCTCCGCCGCTGATCGCGCCGACGCCGTCGAAGGTTCGTCCGCCGGACGCGCCGTTGATGGTGAGGGAAGTGGCGGCTTGGGCGGGAGCGGCGGTAGTGCCCACGAGGCCGCCGACGGTCAGAATGAGGCCCGTGAGCACGGCCGTCGAGGCGCGCAGGCGCCGCAGCAGCCGTCTGAATGCTGACACGGTGGGTTCCTTTCGCAGGTAGGAGGTGTCCGCGTCGGGTGCGGTGTCAGCGGACGACGAAGTCCTGGTTGGTGCCCGGCGCGTTCTTGCACTGCCACTGGTCCAGTTGCTGTCCCGCGTTGCTGCCGGCGCCGTAGACGTCCAGGCACAGGCCGCTGTTGCGGTTCTGGAAGGCGTACGAGCCGTCGGACTGGCGCACCGGCAGCCACAGGCCGTTGGCCGCTGTGCCGGGGGCCTGTTGGACGATGTCCGGGGTGCCCGCCGCCGTGGAGCCGCCGGCGACCGCCACGTCCTGGCCGGAGCTCTGGGCCCGCAGTTCGCCGTAGCCGTCCGAGGCCGGCACGAACTGGAACTCCTGGTTGCCCTGCCCGTTGCAGGTCCACTGGTCGATCGCGGCGCCCGCGCTGCCGGAGTTGCCGTACACGTCCAGGCACAGGCTGTTGTTGGCCACGACGAGTTGGTGATCGCCGTCCGGGAACGCCCCTCCTCCGCCGCCGGACGAGGCCGGTGTCAGGTAGACGGCGAACGCGTCGTGGGAGCCCTGGAATGTGAACGGCACGGTGATCGAGTTGCCCGAGGCGCTCACGTTCTGGTCGTACACGGTCTGTGGCGCGCCGAGGGGTGCCTGGTCCGGGATGCGGTGGACGGTGACGTGGACGCTGCCGGCGTTCGTCAGCCAGGGCACGGACGACAGCCCGTTGAACGTCACGGACACGGCGCCGGTGTAGCCGTTCGAGTCGCCGATGACGGCCACCGCGCGTCTGGCGGCGGAGTCCTCGGAGGCGGAGATCGCCGTAGAGCCGACCTGGCCGGAGGTGTCGACGAGGGTGCCGGTCATGTCGGCGTAGTCCCTGAGCGCCCACCAGTTGCCCGTCGGCTGCCAGCCGCCCCCGCTCTGGGTGAGGACTCCTGTCAGGTTGGGGGTGACACAGCACACCCAGTTGCCGCGCATCGCGTTGGCGTACCCGGACTGGGCGAACCGCGCCAGGTACCAGGCCGTCACCCCGGCGGTCTGCCGGTCGGCCGGCTGGTACTCGTTCGAGGACAGCGGCAACGGGCCGATGCCCGCCGCGGTCAGGTCGCTGTCGAGGGTCTGCGAGACGGTGACCGGGTCGTCGACATCGCCCTCGTTGTGGTTGGTGATCATGTCCGGCACCGTCCCGGCCGCCTTCACATGCGCGAGCCAGGTCTGCCATTCACCCGGGCTGTGCTGCGGGTTGAACGCGAGTGACGGTCCCACGATCTGTGCCCCGGGCGCGATGCGCCGGATCTCCCGGTAGGCGGTGTCCCACATCTGGAAGTACTGGGTGCTGTTCACACCGCGGGTCCAGAAGACGGAGATGTCGGGCTCGTTCCAGATGTCGTAGGAGAACTTGAGCCCCGAAGCCTGCAGCGGTCCCACCGTGGAGTCGATGAAGCTGACCCAGTTGGAGCAGTCGCCGTTGTCGCACGGGTACCTCGTGTTCGACGGTTGGCCGCCGTTCGCGCCGTAGATGTCGCTGACCAGCACCTGGTACTGCGCGTGGTAGGGCGGCCGGGTGAGACGCTTCGCCTGCGCGGTGATCGAGTCGAGGTCGGCCCGGGTGGCCGAGCCGTACTGGTAGCCGTCCTTGATCCAGCCGCCGGAGAACCATCCGCCGCCGCGGAACGCGTTGATCCCCAGCGGCTGCAGGAACTGGTCCGCGGGCTGGCCGCCGTCTTCGCTGATGCCGTAGAGGAACCCCTCCCCCACACCGGTCGACGGTCCCCGGGTCGACGCCAGGTTCACGCTCAGCGACGTGCCCGAGGCGGCCTGGCTCGACACCGTCGACAGCAACGGCAGCACGAGTGCCAGGACGAAGCCGACCAGCAGTATCAGACGGCCGGGTCTCACTCTCGTTCTCATCCGATCCTCCTGCGATGGGGCGCCGCAGCGCTGCGGCGCGGCGACATGCCGGGGCGGCGTCGGGATGCCGCCCCGGAGTCGAGCGCGGGTGCCTCACCGGGTCAGTTCAGCGTCCATTGCTGATTGCTCTGGCCGTTGCAGGTCCACAGCTGCGCGGGGGTGCCGTTGGCGGTGGCGGCGCCCGTCACGTCCAGGCACAGTCCGGAGGGGGCGCTGGTGATGGTGCCGTTGGCGTTCAGCGTCCACTGCTGGTTGCTCTGGCCGTTGCAGGTCCAGGTGATGACCTTGGTGCCGGGGCTGGTGCCCTGCCCGGAGGCGTCCAGGCACAGGCGGTTGCCGCCCAGGGAGACGGTCAGCTCGTGGGAGATGCTCTGGGACCAGGTCTGGTTCGCCGCTCCGGTGCAGTCGCGGATCTGTGTCTGCGTGCCCGGTGTCGTGGACCCACCCGGCACCTCAAGGCACCTGCCCGCACCCACCGCGTGCAGCGCACCCGTCGTGCCACCGCCGCCGCTTCCCGCCCCGTAGCCGGCGGCGGTGATGCTGGTCTGGACGGCGTTCTCGGTGGCGTCGGAGGGGTAGCCCGCGGTCATCGCGCCTTCGAAGAACTCGCCCACGCCATTGGGACTGTTGTCGCCGCCGGTGCCGAGCAGGACGGAACTGTCCACCTTCATCGGCGAGTAGCCGTTCGGCAGGGGGCCGGAGAAGGTGGTGGTCAGCCCGCCCGCGGCACCGTTGCCGTACTTGAGAGTGAAGTTGCTTGTGCCGTTGTTCTTCAGCCACGCGCTGACGAACGGGGAGTGCACGCCAGGGTTGTTCGGGTCCTTGTTGGAGCCGGTGTTGGTGTGGAACATGCCGTTCTCCAGGTCGGCCTCGACCCACGGGCCGCTGCCGGTGCAGCCGTTGAACCAGCAGGCGTTGCCCCAGTAGATGGCGTTCATGGTGGCGTTGCCGGTGTCGGTGTGGGAGTTCTCACCGCTGCCGTAGTCGAAGCAGCACCACTGGTTCGTGTAGTTCGACGACGTCACCATGTAGATGCCTTCCGGCTGAGAACCGGTGGCCACGCCGCTCGCGTGGTCGATCCGGTAGCCGACACCGGGAGTGACCTTGACGCCGAAGACCTGGTGGCCGGCCGCGGTCACCGGCAGGGCCATGGCGTCCGCTCCGACGTCGGCCCCGTTGGGACCGGGACCCTTCCAGTAGCCGCCCCATGAGATCGGCAGGTCGTTGTGCCTGGTGGTCTGGTCGTAGATCTTCGTGATCGTGCACGACGTGCCCGCGCAGAACGACACCTGGGAGGCGGCGTCGGCGTACCCGCCCGCTGCGAGCACCCCGATGTCGCGGTAGCCGTGGTCGGAGGACCGCTGGATCTGGTACAGCGGCCCGTTGTACGCCGCGAAGAGCGCCCTGGTCGTCGAGTGGGCCGTCACACACGGCGTTCCGCCCGCGGCATAGATGTCGCACGGAAGCGACGTGTCGGCCGTGGAGGCGTTCGCCGCCGGGTGGACCGCGGCGGGCGGGCCGGTCCGCGGGGGTGTGGCGAAAGCCGGTGAGCCCAACGCGGCCAGGGCCATCGCCAGGGCGATCAGGAGCACGGCCGGGAATCGCCTTCCTCGGCGATCGCTTGCTGATCCGGGCAAGGTGACCTCCTCTGTGGCGCTGCCGCTGTACGGCGGCACCGAAGCTGCCGGTGGCCTGGGCGAGGGACGGGTCATCCCAGCGTCCACCGCTGGCCGCTGCTGCCGTTGCAGGTCCACAGCTCGGCGAGGGTTCCGTCAGCCGTGGCCCCTCCCGTGACGTCCAGGCACAGGCCGGACTGGACGCCGGTGATGGTGCCGTTGGAGTTCAGCGACCACTGCTGGTTTGTCTGGCCGTTGCACTGCCAGATCTCCACCTTCGTCCCTGGCGTGGTCTGGTTGTTGTAGGCGTCCAGGCACATCTGGCCGCTGCCGGAGTAGACGGTGAGCTGGTTGGAGGTGGAGTGCGTCCACGTCTGGTTGGAGCCGCCGTTGCAGCTCCAGATCTCCACCTGGGTACCGGCGGTCGTGGCGGAGTTCGGTACGTCCAGGCACTTGCCCGCGCCGACCGCGTGCAGCGCACCGGTCACGCCGGTGCCTCCGCCACCGCTGGTGCCGCCCGCGACCCGGTACATGACAGTGCCGTGGGCCGGTACCGAGGCGCTGATGGTGCCGGAGGTGGTCGCGGACGCGCCCGACCACAGGTCGGTGAGGGTGTAGGCGGACGCCCCGGTCTTCCCGACCGCGGCCGCGGTGGTGGAGATGGTCGCCGTCGAGCCCGTCTCGTTGAACAGCGCCACCGAGACGTCCCCGCCCGCCAGCGGCTTGGCCAGCACGTCCAGGCCGCCCGAGGACGACACCATGGTGCCCTGTTTGCCGAGCGGGTCCTGGTCGACCGCGATCACCCGGGAGTTGGTCAGGACGGACAGGGTGTCGGAACTGGCCGAGGGGATGTTGGTCCCAGCGATGAGCGGCGCGGCCATCTCCGCCCACAGACTGAACTCACTGCGGCTCTCGGTGGCCGTCATCGAGCCGTTGCCGACCTCCAGCATGTCCGGGTCGTTCCAGTGGCCGGGTCCGGCGTAGGAGGCCAGGCCGACGTTGCTGTGGAAGATCGACAGCATGCTGGAGAAGGTCGGGCTGATGTCTCCGGTGGTGCGCCAGCTGTTGCCCACGTCCGCGCCCCAGGTCCACACGTTCTCCTGGCCCCAGTTGCACAGGCTGTACAGGATGGGCCTGCCGGTGGCCGCCAGGGCGTCCCGCATCGCGGTGTAGCGGGTACGCGCCGGCGCTCCGGTGTTGTTGCAGTTGTCGTACTTCAGGTAGTCCACGCCCCACGACGCGAACGACTGCGCGTCCGTGGTCTCGTGCCCCAGGCTGCCCGGGTATCCGGCGCAGGTCGCGGTGCCCGCGTCCTCGTAGATCCCCAGCTTCAGCCCCAGCGAGTGCACGTAGTCCGCGGTGCCCTTGATGCCGTCGGGGAACTTGGCCGGGTCCGGTACCAGGTGGCCGCCGGAGTCGCGGCTCTGGGTCATCCAGCAGTCGTCGATGTTGACGTACGAATAGCCCGCCGCCTGCATGCCGTTGGTGTGCATCGCCTGGGCGGTGGACTTGATCAGTGCCTCGGAGACGTTGCAGCCGTACGCGTTCCAGTCGTTGAAGCCCATCTGCGGGGTCGGCGCGAGCCCGTTGCCGAGCGCGGCGGCGGGCTGCGCCGTGCCGAGCGAGAGGAGGGGGGCGGCCGCGGTGAGCAGTACGGCCGAGAAGGTGAGCGCCAGGGTTCTGCGCAGGGAGCGCAGTGGGGGCAGCGGCCGAAGGCGCCTGGCTCTCGCGGTGATCGTGGGCATAAGTCATCGGCTCCTGGGTGGAGTTGGGGAAGCTGACAGGCGTTCAGCGGTAGCCGGCGGCGGTGATGTTGGCTTGCACCGCGTTGTCGGTGGCGTCGGAGGGGTAGCCCGCGACCATGGCTCCCTCGTAGAAGGTGCCGGCGCTCTGGTTCGCGCCGCCGCCGGGCTTGCAGCAGTCGCCGCCGCTGCCCAGGACGATGGCCCCTTGTTTCTTCATGGGGCTGTATCCGCCGGGAAGCCCGCCGTCCCACAAGGTGGTCAGGCCGCCGGACTGCGCGTTGCCGCCCTTGAGGGCGAACCTCGATGTGCCGTTGTTCTTCAGCATCGCGGTGACGAACTTGCCCGGAAACGCACGCTGGTCGGTGTTCCAGGACTGGCTGCCGCCGGAGTACAGGCCCCATTCCAGATCGGCCTGCACCCAGGGACCGCTTCCCGAGCAGCCGCCGAACCAGCACTCGGTTCCGAAGTTGATCGCGTCCATCGCTCCGGCGGCATCGGCCTTCCTGGTCGTCTCGCTGTTGCCGTAGTCGAAGCAGCAGCCGCCGTTGACGTGGGTGCCGCTGGTCACCATGTAGGCGCCTTCGGGCGCGGCGCCGGTCGGCACGCCCGTCAGGTGGCCGTCCCGCCAGTAGCTGTTGCCGGGGTTGACGTAGAGCGAGTACGCCTTGCTGCCGCCGGCCGTCAGCGACTCGGACGTCGCCTTCGCGGGGCTGCTCTGACTCGATCCCGGGACCTGGGCCGAGCCCTGGTACCACAGGTCGTTGCCGTGTCCCGACTGGTCGCGGACGACGGTGATCACGCAGGTGGTGCCCGCGCAGAACGAGTCCTGCGCCGAGGCGTCGGCGAAGCCGCCGGGCGCCAGCACGCCGATGTCCCTGGTCGCGCTGTCCGAGGCGCGCCTGACCTGGTACAGCGGGCCGTTGTACGAGCCGTAGAGCGCCCGCACCGTGCTGTGCGCGGCCACGCACGGGGTACCGCCCGCGGCGTAGAGGTCGCACGGGCCCGACCCGCTGGGCGGCGGAGGCGGTGGTGTCGACGTGGTCCACTTCTGGTTGCTCTGGCCGTTGCAGGTCCACAGGATGACCGCGGTGCCGTTGGCCGTGCCCGCCCCGCTCACGTCCAGGCAGAATCCGGAGGCGACACCGGTGACGGACCCGTCGGAGTTCTGCCGCCACACCTGGGTCGGCCGCCCGTCGCACGGACGGATGACCACGGGGGCTCCGGGTGCCGTGCGGGCGTCGTAGGCGTCCACGCACCGGGTGCCGTTCATCGTCCTCAGCTCACCCGCCGACGTGAACTCGAACGCCTGGTTGGCCTGGTCGTTGCAGTCCCAGATCTTCAGCACCGTGCCCGAGGTGTCGACGTTGCCCTTGACGTCCAGGCACCGCCCCGACGCCGAGCTCACCAGGGCGGCCGCCGACGCCGACGCCCCCCAGGTCGGCGCGGACGCCAGCAGCATGGCCAGCAGAGCCATCACGCATACGGCGGCCGACGTCGGTAAGCGTGGTGGACGAGCCGCGCGGCCGCAGGGCGGGGCGGATGAAGGCTGCATTCTGTGTCCTCGGATATGTGGGGGAAGCGGACGGAGAGCGCCATGCCTGTCCAAAGAGTTCGGAAGGGGTGTCGACCGCTCCCGTCAGCGTGCAGGTGAGCACTCACAGGGAACACTCAGACATCCCATGTCGCATAGTGATCCCACAGGCCCAACACCCTGTCAATAGACCTGACTTGGAGATTCCGAATCAGATCCATCCCATGTTTCCTCCTGGTCAGGCCGATCTGGGGGCAGGCCGAAACCCGCGTCCGGCGACGGCCGCCGTACCGGGCGCGGGTGTTCGTCAGAGGAGCAGGAAGGCGCGGGGCGCCGATCAGCTCACCTGAAGCTCCAGTGCTGGTTGGCGCCGCCGTTGGAGTCCCAGACCTGGACGGGGCTCCCGTTGGCGCTCTGCCCGGCCGGAACCTCCAGCGCCCGGCCGGAGGCCGCGTTCGTCAAGGTGTACGAACCGTCGCCGTTCCGGCTCGCCCGCCAGTGCTGGTTCGCGCCGCCGTTGGCGTCCCAGATCTCCATCCGCGTTCCGTTGCCCGTCTGGCCACCCGGCTCGTCCAGAACCCGCCCGCTGCCGACGTTGGTCAGGGTGTAGGAGCCATCGCCGTTCTGGCTCGCCCGCCACTGCTGGTTCGCGCCGCCGTTGGCATCCCAGACCTGCAGAGGCGTGCCGTTCGCGGTCTGGCCGCCCGGGACGTCCAACGCCCGGCCCGCGGCGGCGCCGGTCAGCGAGTAGACCGTCCCGGAGACGATGTCACCCGAGTTCCCCGTACCGCCGCCGCCCAGCGCGGACAGGACCGCGTCGTAGGCGGGCTTCTTGTTCCCGCTGTTGTCGAACAGCAGCGGGTTCTCCCCCGTGCGCCACGAGTCGCTGTCCCTGATCCCCCACACCGTGATACCGGTGCAGCGGGCGACGTTCATGCACGCCTTCACGGTGTTCGCGTACGCCGTCGCCGGTGCCTGCGCGATGTCCAGCTCGGTGATCTGTACGTCCACGCCGAGCGCGGCGAAGTTCGACAGTGTCGTCTGGAAGCTCGCCGGCGGCCCCCCGGTGCCGAAGTGGGACTGGAAGCCGACGCAGTCGATGGGCACACCGCGGGACTTGAAGTCGCGCACCATGTTGTAGACACCCTGGGTCTTGGCGTCCGACCAGTTCTCGATGTTGTAGTCGTTGTAGCAGAGCTTGGCCGAGGAGTCGGTGGCGCGGGCGGTGCGGAACGCCTCCTCGATGAAGCCGTTGCCCAGCACGTTCTGGAACACCGAACTGCGGTGCTGGCCGCTGCCGCCGTCGGCGAAGGCCTCGTTGACCACGTCCCAGGCGTAGATCTTGCCCTTGAAGTGGTTCATCTCAGTGGTGATGTGGTTGTTCATCACACTGCGCAGGGTGTTCGCGTCGGTGATGGAACTGACCCAACTGGGCAGTTGGGAGTGCCAGACCAGGGTGTGGCCCCGCATCCGCTGCCCGTGCGCGGTGGCGTGGTTGACGATCTGGTCGGCGGGGCCGAAGTTGAAGTTGCCGCGGGACGGTTCGGTGGTGTCCCACTTCATCTCGTTCTCCGGGGTGATCATGTTGAATTCCCGGTCGAGAATCGTGGCATACGTCGAGTCGCCGAGCTTGCCCGCGGCCACGGCCGTGCCGAAATAGCGGCCGCTGTCGGCAGCTGCCGCACCCAGCGTGCCCGAGGCCGCATGGGCGGCAAGGTTCGCCGGGCCGGCCAGAGCCAGGACCGTACCGGCTGCCAGTCCGGTGGCAAGGGAGAGAGCCCTACGCAGACGGGGCTCTTCATTGAGCCATGACATGAAGGATCGATCTCCTTGTGTGTGGGGGGATGAGACACCGACCACCAGTCGGTGCCGCGGTCGATTCGGATCACGGAGCCGAGGTGACCGGCAGCGCGGTCCACTGCTGGTTGGCTCCGCCGTTGCAGTCCCACAGGATCAGTTGCGTACCGTCGGTGGCGGACGCACCGGGGTCGTCGAGGCAGCGGCCGGAGACCGGGTTGCGGTAACCGCCGTTGTACGCCTGCCATTGCTGGTTGCTGCCGCCGTTGCAGTCCCAGATCTCGATCTTGGTCCCGTTGGCGGTACCACCGCCCGTGGCGTCGAGGCACTTCCCGAGCGCCCGCAAGGTGCCGTCCGAGCGCGCGGACCACGACTGCGCGTCGGCGCCGTTGCAGGACCAGATCTGCACGGCGGTCCCGTTGGCGCTGTTGCCGCCGTTGACGTCCAGGCACTTCCCCGCGACCCCGGAGTGCACCGGCCCGCCCACGGAGACCGGCGGCTTGATCCAGCCTGCCGCGTCGGCGGCCTGCACACCGGCGTGGAAGGCGTCCGCCATCTTGCGGAAGCCGTTGTCGTTGGGGTGGAGGGCGTCGGAGAGGTCCGCGCTGGTCAGCGCGCTCATGTCCACCAGGCGTACGTGTTTGCCGGCGGCCTGTTCGGCCTGGACGATGCCGGGGATCTTGGCGTTGAACGCGGGCCGGCTGGCCTCCTCGGTACCGCTGGTGGAGACGATCACCGTGCCGACCAGGACGGTCGCGTCTGGGGCGTCGCGGGTGATCTGGTCGATGAGCGCGTGCAGCCGGTCGGGGGCGGTCGGCACCTGGTAGTTGCCGTTCAGGTCGTTGGTGCCGATCTCCAGGGTGACCACGTTGGGGCGGTAACGGGCCAGCACGTCGTCCGCGATGCCGGCGATCTGGTCGATCCGCCAGCCGGAGTGCCCTTCGTTGTCCGGGTCGGACATGGTGCCGTTGCGACCCGAACCAACGAAGTCCAAGGCGTGCCCCTCGGCCGCCAGTTGGTTCCCCAGGAAGTCGCGGTAGCTGTTCCCGGACGGGCTGCCGACGCCCCAGGTGATCGAGTCGCCCAACGGCATCAGCCGCAGGGCGGTGGGCGCGGCGGCCCGTACGGCGGAGGCCGGTGACCCGGTGCCGGTGGCCGCCGCCGCGGGCACCGCGGTGCCGGTGCCGACCGCGGCCGCCAGCGCGACGGCCAGGAGCGGCGAGTACTTCTTCATATGCGTTCCTCACTGGGTGCGGGACAGTGGGTGGGGGTGAAGGAGCGGGTGAGCCGGTCAGCGGGGGGTGAAGTCCTGGTTGCTGCCCGCCGTGTTCTTGCAGGGCCATTGGTCGAACTGCTGACCGGGGTTGCCGGCGCCGCCGTAGACGTCCAGGCACAGGCCGCTGTTCTGGTTCTGGAAGGAGTACGAGCCGTCGGGCTGCTGTACCGGCAGCCACAGACCGCCGGCCGCTGCGCTCGGGGCCTGCTGCACGATGTCGGGCGTGCCGGCGGCCGTGGAAGCGCCGGACACCGCCACGACCAGCCCGGAGTTCTGCGCCTGCAACCGGCCGTAGCCGCCCGAGGCCGGCACGAACTGGAACTGCTGGTTGCCCTGTCCGTTGCAGGTCCACTGGTCGATCGCGGCGCCGGCGCTGCTGGATCTGCCGTACACGTCCAGGCACAGGCTGTCGCTGCCGATCACCAGCTGGTGGTAGCCGCTGGGGAAGCCGCCGCCACCGCCGCCACCCGAGGACTGGACGCCCGCCTGCTGGATGACCTGCTGCGCGCCCTGCGGCCAGTTGGTGCCGCTGACCTGGACGTTGCCGGTGAGGACGTTGTTGTGCGGAGGACCGGTGGCCACGTAGGTGTTGCCGCCGTTGTACCAGTTGCCGGAGAACGTGCTGTCGTCGGTGTGGTTGTTCGCGTTGGCGTTGGTGAGCGCCCAGTTGCCGGCGTCCTGCACCACGTTGTGCGACAGCGTCAGATACCGGGAGCCCTCGTCGAGGTACAGCGCGGTGGTGTGGTTGTTGTCGTACATGTAGTTGTCGGAGATCACCGATCCGGGGCTCGCGGACAGGCTGTAGATGCTGCCGCCGTCGAACATCGCGTTCTTGGTGTCGAAGACCAGGTTGTGGGAGACGGTGTTGTTCTTCAGCGTCGTGGCGGTGCTGTAGATGGGCTGGTAGTTGTACGTGCCCCGGTTGACGTAGTCCTGGCTGCCGCCCGGGTCGTTCATGCCCCAGCCCCAGCCGATGTCGATCCCGTCGTAGGGGAGGTGGTCGCACTGGTTGTGGGTGATCGTCGCGTTGGTGACGTACGTGGACAGGATTCCCGCGGTCTCCTTGTAGTCGGTGCCCACCCCGCTGACCTTGTTGTTGCCGATGGTGATGTTCTGGTTGGTCATCTGCGGGTTGCCGGGGTGGTGTGCGTCCGGCTGGATCCCGCCGACCTGGATGCCGCTGCCGGCGATGTCGGTGAACGTGCTGCCGGTGATGGTCACGCCGTCCGCGCCGAGTCCGGTGCCGGAGGCCGTGGCGACGCCGTCGTTGCCCATGCCCAGTCCGGCCTGCCCGAGTTCGGAGAACGTGTCGCCGGAGAAGGTGATGCCGGTGGCGGCGGAGACCTGGACGGCCGCGGGCATCTGCGCCCAGTGGTTGCGGGTGGCCTCGAACTGCGTGCACCCCGACTTGCAGGTGCTCAGCCAGTCGGCGGGCATCGCGTAGGCACCGGTGATGTGCGCGCCGCTCTGCTGGTCCGCGTAGCCGTCGGGTCCGCTCGGGCCGAGCCAGGAGGTTCCCGTGAACCGGATGCCGGCGAAGCTCAGTCCGGCCGCCGGTGAGCCGTAGCTGCCGCTTATGCCGAGCAGGCTCTGCAGGCGGGGCAGTTCGACGTCGAGGCTGTTCGGGCTCTGCCCGGACTGGGCCCGGTAGTACAGGTCGCCGGTGGACGCGTCGAGATACCACTGTCCGGCCTGCTGCAGGAACGCATAGTTGTTCTCCAGGTACATCGTCCCGCCGGCGAACGGCGCGTTGATGGTGTCGTAGCCCCAGGAGTTGTTGTTCCAGGCGGGCTGCTGCATGGCGATGGTCCTGCCGCTGATCGACTGGACCGGCGCGTAGCGGTCGGTGAAGGAGTTGATGCTCTCGACTTCCATGTGGTTCTGGTCCGAGAGTCCGGCCAGGTAGTCGAGGGAGGAGTCGGTGACGGTCAGGCCGGTCTGGGTGAAGGTGAAGCCGGAGCGGGGCACCTGGATCGCCGCCCGTGCCGCCTCCCTGCCGTTCACGTACAACTGGCGTGTGTTCACACCGGTGCCGACGTGGGCAGACCAGATGCTCTTTCCCTGATCATGCACCTGCCAACCCGTGACTTGCTGGGCACCGGACACGACCGGCTGCTGCCCGGACACGGCCTGGTACGTGATGGTGTGGCCGTTCTGGCCGCCGTCGCCGGAGCCGAAGCTCAGTGGCTTGGACAGCCGGTAGGTGCCACCGGCCAGATGGACGACGACGTTCGAGTCGGCCGAGAGCCGGTGCGCCGGCTGCTGCGCCTGGTCGATCGTGGCGAACGGCCGCCCGGCGGTGCCGTCCCCACCGGGAGCCGCGTCCGGCGCCACATACAGCTCGGCGGCAGCCGCTTCACGTTCTACCGGTACGGCGTACGCGGCCCCCGCGGTGGCCGGGCTGCCGGCCAGACAAGCGAGCAGAGCTACGGGGGCGGCCCACAGGCCGCGGAGCCCTCTGGCTCTGGACATGGTCATCCTCCGGTGCTGACGCGTGTGTCGGTCCGCGGCCGGTGGCGAGCCGGCCACGGACCCGTGCCGTTCAGATCAGTTGAGATTCCACTGCTGGTTGGATCCGCCGTTGCACGGCCACAGTTCCGCCAGGGCACCGTCGGCGGTGGAGGCGGCGGTGACGTCGAGGCAGAGCCCGGACTGGACGCCCGTGACGGTGCCGTCGGAGTTCACCTGCCACTGCTGGTTGGCACCGCCGTTGCACGGCCACGTCACCACCTTGGTGCCGGCGGACGTCTGGTTGTTGTAGGCGTCCAGGCACATCTGGCTGCTGCCGCTGTAGACGGTCAGCTGGCCCGAGGACGTTCGGGTCCAGGTCTGGTTGGCGGCGCCGCTGCAGTCCCAGATCTGCAGCTGCGTACCGGCCGTGGTGGACGAGTTGGGCACGTCCAGGCACTTGCCCGCGCCCACCGCATGCAGCGCGCCGGTGCTCGGCCCGCCCCCGGAGGAATTGCTGTATCCGGCCGCGGTGATGTTTGCCTGGACGGCGTTCTCGGTGGCGTCCGACGGGTAGCCGGAGGTCATCACGCCCTCGTAGAACGTGCCTTGGGCGCCCTTGCTGTTGTCACCGCCGGTGCCCAGGATGATGGCCCCCTGCTTGCGCATCGGGTTGTAGCCCGAGACGTTGGGGCGCGCACCGTCGTAGAAGGTGGACAGGCCACCGGACTGCGCGTTGCCGCCGCGGATCGCCCAGTGGTTCGCCCCGCCCTTGATGATGGCGGTCGTGTACCGGTAGTTGATCGTCGGGTCGCCCGCGTTGTAGTGCTGGTTGACTCCGGAGAACAGGCCGTTCTCCAGGTCGGCCATGATCCATGGGCCGTTGCCCGAACCGTAGCCCCACACCTTGATGTTGCCGAAGTAGATGGCCTCCATGGTGCCGTTGCCGTCGTCGTTGCTGTCCGTCTCGGCGTTGCCGTAGTCGAAGCAGCAGCCGCCGTTGTAGTGCGTGCCGTCGAAGATCGCGTACATGCCCTCGGGGCTGTCCCCGGTCGCGATGCCGTTCGTGTGGTTGTTGCGGTAACCCGTGCCGGGCGCCACGAAGACTCCGTAGGCCTTGTGGCCTGCCACCGTGGTGGGCGCGGCGGTCGCGTTCGCCAGGTTGTCGGGGCCGCCCGCGGCACCGCCGCCGGGCGCCTGGGTGAGGTTGTTGCCGCGGCCGGACTGGTCGTAGATGACCGTGATGAGGCAGGTCGTCCCCGAGCAGAACGAGTCCTGGGCGGCGGCGTCGGCGTACCCGCCCGCACTCAGGACGCCGATGTTCCTGGTGGTGTTGTCCGAGGCGCGCCGCACCTGGTAGAGCGGCCCGTTGTACGAGGCGTACAACGCTCGCGTCGTGCTGTGCGCCGCCACGCAGGGTGTACCGCCTGCCGCGTAGATGTCGCACGGACCGGACGTGGCGGCCCGTGCCGTGCCGGCCGTGGCGCCGGCCAGAGCTCCGGCGACGAGCGCGGTCGCGGCCGCTGCCCGGGCGACCGTCTTCCAACGAGTGCGGTCCGAGCGGGCCGGCGAAGGCACCTCTGCCCGAGGCGGCATGTCGTCCGGCATGCCACGCTGCCGTACCGCTGCGCACAAGCGCTGGACGCCACCGCGCCCGAACAGCGGGTGGCGTCTTGTACGTGTGGTTCCCATCGGATCTCCCTACCGTGCCGGCGCCACCCGGTCGGGTCGTGGCGCTGACGGATGCCGAAGCGCTCGAACGTGCCGCATTGCAGTGGGATTGCAGAGAGGTTTCGCGGTGAGACGGGGCTCCCGGTGCCGTGGGGCTGTCAAGGGCACTGGGCTCCCTGCTGTGAACGTTGTTGCGGAATCGATTCGACTGCTGATTCGCGTGGTGCGCAAGCCGTCTGCGCCCTCGAAAAGTTGCGGTGCCGCGGCAGGCGGAGAACGGCGCGACCCCCTGCCGCACGGACGCTGAGGGGAGGCTAGTGTGAGGCCCGGGTCCTCCGTAGATTCCACGATCATGCCGGTGGCCAGCAATGCAGCTGGCAGACCGGGCCGCGGAGAGCCGGTTCACAGGGCAGCGGCCGAAGCTGCCGGGCTTCGATCCGCGCGTCGGTGACGCGGTCGCCTCGCGGCAGTTTCTTGAGCACACACACAGCCCGTCGCAGCTTCCCGTCGAAGCGCTTGCGTCGAACCGATTCGCTTGACGCCTCCGGTGCTGCGTACGCCCCGGACGTATGCCGATGCCAGCAGTTGGGCGCCGAACCAGCGGACTGATGCCACGGCATTCGACTGGCCGACGACGTTCGGCGGCGCCTGCAGGAATGTCTGCCGACCGACCGGCACCCGGTGCTCGGGGCCGGACGTCGCAGCGGTTCCGCAGTGCACCCCCTACCGGCTGAGCGCCCCCAGCGGATCGTCCAGCACCGGCTGCCAGGCCAACTCGGCGGCGCCGACGAGGCTGTTGTGGTCGAGGGTGCAGGCGAGGATGGGAACGCCGCCGCTCTGGCCCCACAGGCTGCGGTCGGCGACGACGGCGCGGAGGCGCTCGGGGTCGGCGTCGAGGAGGGTGCGGTGCAGGCCGCCGAGGATGATGCGGTCGGGGTTGAGGATGTTGACGAGGCCCGCGAGTCCGAGGCCGAGACGGTCGATGAGTGCCTCGGCGGCCATGCGGATGGCGGGGTCGTGGTAGTGGTGGCGGATCAGCTCGTTGGCCTGCCGGAGGAGGTTGACCTCGGGGCCGGGGCCCCGGCCCGCGGCGGTGAGGAGGGCCAGCGGGTCGGCCTCGACGTCGAGGCAGCCGCGGCTGCCGCAGTGGCAGGGGCGGCCCTCGGGGTTGACGGTGAGGTGGCCGACTTCCAGGGCCAGGCCCGAACTGCCGGTGTGCAGGCGCCCGTCCAGGACCAGCGCACCGCCGACGCCCCGGTGCCCGGTGGCCACGCACAGCAGGTCCCGGGCGCCGCGGCCCGCGCCGTGCCGGTGCTCCGCGAGGGCGGCGAGGTTGACGTCGTTGCCGGCGAAGGCGGGTCCGGTGATGCCTGCCGCGCGGACGCACTCCGCGAAGATCCGGCGGACCGGCGCGCCGACGGGCCAGGCCAGGTGCAGGGGGTTGAGGGCGAGCCCGTCCGGTTCGGCGACCGCGGAGGGTACGGCGAGTCCGGCGCCGACGCAGCGCCGCCCCGTCGAGCGCAGCAGTTCGGCGCCCGCCTCCACGACGGAGCCGAGGACCTTCGCGGGGTCGGCGTCGACGGTCTCACAGCCCGGCGCGGTGGCGACGATGCGGCCGCCCAGGCCGACCAGCGCCGCCCGGAACCCGTCGGCGTGCACCTGTGCCGCGAGGACGACCGGGCCGTCCTCGGCGACCGCGAGCCGGTGCGAGGGCCTGCCCTGCGAGCCGGCCTCCGCGCCGGGCCGGGCGTCGACCCGGATCAGCCCGAGCGCCTCCAGTTCGGTGGCGACCGCTCCGGCCGTGGCCCGGGTGACGCCGAGCTCGGCGGTGAGCACCGCCCTCGTGGGCGCTCGCCCTGTGTGCACGAGCTCCAACGCGGGTCCGAGCGCACCGCGCCCCCGGTCCAACCGCGTTCTCGAGGTGGTCCCTTCCCCCGTCGGCCGGGGGTCCGCCTTGCCGCTCATGAGGGCGAGTCTCCCATGATCCGCAGTGACGCCGGGCTACCGGCCGCTGGCCCGAAGCGTGATGTTCAGCCGTCCTGTCAGCCTCGAACCCTGGAGGCCCGGTGCCCGCGGACGGCTCGGCGTCCACGGCCCCCATCCCGCCCGAAGCGCCCGCCCGACCAGCTCTGAGCTGCGGCTCGGCTAGCCTTGACGCACGATGAACGACCGTATGACGACGCCGTGGGGCGAGCTCGCGCTGGCCCGTTTCCCCGAGGACCCGCGCGAGAGGCTGCGTGCCTGGGACGCCTCTGACGAGTACCTGCTCAGGCACCTGGCGGCAGAGAAGGTCCCGCTGTCCGGCACGGTCGTGGTCCTCGGTGACCGCTGGGGCGCCCTGGTCAGCGCGCTCGCGGCGCACCGGCCCGTGCAGATCACCGACTCGTTCCTGGCCCAGGAGGCCACCCGGGCGAACCTGGCCCGGGCGGGCGTCGGGACCGGTGCCGTACGGCTGCTGACCACGCAGGATCCGCCGCCCGACCGGGTCGACGTCCTCCTGGTCAGGGTGCCCAAGAGCCTTGCGCTCCTGGAGGACCAGTTGCTGCGGCTGGCGCCCGCGGTGCACGCGGGAACAATCGTCGTCGGCACCGGGATGGTGAAGGAGATCCACACCTCGACGCTGCAGCTGTTCGAGCGGATCCTGGGGCCGACCCGCACCTCGCTGGCCGAGCGGAAGGCGCGGTTGATCTTCTGCACGCCCGACTCCGCACTGCAGCGACCCGCGAACCCCTGGCCGTACAGCTACGCGCTGCCCGACGGTATCGGCCCGGTCTCGGGGCGGACCGTGGTCAACCACGCGGGCGTGTTCTGCGCGGACCGCCTCGACATCGGCACCCGGTTCTTCCTGCAGCACCTGCCGGCCGCGCTCGGCGGCCTGCGGGTGATGGACCTGGGCTGCGGCAACGGCGTGGTGGGTACGGCGGTGGCCTTGGCCGGTCCATCGGCCGAGGTGTTGTTCGTGGACGAGTCGTTCCAGGCCGTGGCCTCGGCGGAGGCGACGTACAAGGCCAACGGGGTGCCGGGGCACGCGGAGTTCCGGGTCGGTGACGGGCTGACGGGGGTGCCGGACGGGAGTGTCGATCTCGTCCTCAGCAATCCGCCGTTCCACTCGCACCAGGCGACGACCGACACGACGGCGTGGCGGATGTTCAGCGGGGCGCGGCGCGTGCTGCGTCCCGGCGGCGAGATGTGGGTGGTCGGCAACCGGCACCTGGGCTACCACGTGAAGTTGCGCAAGGTGTTCGGCAACAGTCAACTGGTCGCCAGTGACCCGAAGTTCGTGGTGCTGAAGGCCGTCAGGAAGTGATCAGGCGGCGGGCCGGCCCACCGTCCGGATGATCCCGGTCACCGCCCGCATCATCGCCTCCCTCCCCACGCTCAGGTACTTGCGCGAGTCGACCGCCTCGGGATGCGCGGCGAGAAAGTCGCGGATCGCGCCTGTCATGGCGATGTTGAGGGCCGTGCCGACGTTCACCTTGGCGATGCCGCCCGCGACCGCCGCGGCGAGTTCGTGGTCCGGCACCCCGGAGGAGCCGTGCAGGACGAGCGGCACGTCCAGGGAGGCGGACAGCCGTTTGAGGAGGTCGTGGTCGAGGGTGGCGGTGCGGGTGGTCATGGCGTGGGTGCTGCCGATGGCGACGGCGAGGGCGTTCACGCCGGAGTCGCAGACGAAGGCGCGCGCCGCAGCGGGGTCGGTGCGGGCTCCGGGCGCGTGGGCGTCCAGCGGGGGCTCGCCCGACTTGCCGCCGACCTGTCCCAACTCCGCCTCGATCCACAGCCCTTGGGCGTGAGCCCAGTCGACGGCGGCTCTGGTCCCGGCGAGGTTCTGGTCGTAGGGCAGCCGGGCCGCGTCGTACATCACGGAGCTGAATCCGGCGTCCGCGGCCTGGCGCAGCAGGTCGTCGCTCTGGACGTGGTCGAGGTGCAGTGCGACGGGCACCGAGGCGCGTTCGGCGGCGACGACGGCCGCGCGGGCGAGCGGGAGCAGCCGTCCGTAGCGGAACTTCACAGCGTTCTCGCTGACTTGGAGGACGACGGGAGCCTCGGCGGACTCGGCGCCGGCGACGACGGCCTCGACGTGTTCGAGGGTGATGATGTTGAAGGCGGCGACGGCGGAGTGCTCGGCGGCGGCCTGGGTCACGAGTTCGCCGGTGGTGACGAGGGGCACGGCTTCTCCCTTCGGGCTTTTCGGGGCGCGTCAGGGGGCGAGGATCACCGAGCGGGTGAGATGGCGCGGCTGGTCCGGGTCGAGGCCGCGGGCCGCCGCGACGGCGACCGCGAGGCGCTGGGCGCGGACCAGTTCGGCGAGCGGGTCGAGGCCGCCCGCCACCCACAACCCGCCGGTGGCGCGCACCTGTTCCGGCAGGCCCTCCGGGGCTTCGCCGAGCATCCAGGTCGCCGTGCCGTGGGTGGTGATGCTGATGGGGCCGTGCCGGTACTCCATCGCCGGGTAGGCCTCGGTCCAGGCGAGTGAGGCCTCGCGCATCTTCAGCCCGGCCTCGTTGGCCAGGCCCACCGTCCAGCCCCGGCCCAGGAAGGTGAACTGCGTGCAGGCGACGAGCCCGTCGGGCAGCGCGGTGGCGAGGACGGTGCGGGCGTCGGCGACGACGGCGTCGGTGTGCAGGCCCAGCTGGGCGCGGAGCAGGGTCAGCGCGGTCGTGGCGAACCGCGTCTGCACGACGGACCGTTCGTCCGCGTAGTCGAGCACGACGAGGTCGTCGGCGGCCGCCATGACCGGCGTGTCCGGGTCGGCCGTGATCGCCGTGGTTCTCGTGCGCCCTTTCAACTCGCCCAGCAGGTCGAGGACTTCGGTGGTGGTGCCGGAGCGGGTGAGGGCCACGACACGGTCGTACGACCGGCCGTACGGAAACTCGGAGGCGGCAAAGGCGTCCGTCTCCCCCTGTCCGGCCCCCTCGCGCAGGGCGGCGGCCGCCTGCGCCATGAAGTACGAGGTACCGCACCCGACGATCGCGACCCGCTCGCCCGGCGCCGGGAGCGCCCGGCGGTACCGGTCCGCCTCCGACGCGGCCCGTATCCAGCACTCGGGCTGGCTGGTCAGCTCGTCCTCGACATGGGTCATGCCGGATCCTCCCTGATTCGATCCCTGCTCGACACGGCGATCATGATTACTTCTGCAAGATATAGCCGATTTTCGAGCAGAATCAAGCATACGAGCGTATGCGGGGTGCGCTAGGGTCGCCGGGAGATCGAGGAGCGCTCAGGAAACGGAGGGTGGGCATGTCGCGGGACGCCCGCTGGAAGGCGCTGCTGGAGCTGCTCGTCGAGCGCGGCCGGCTGGACGTCGAGGAGGCGGCCGCCGAGCTGGAGGTCTCGGCCGCGACGATCCGGCGCGACTTCGACCAGCTCGCCGAGCAGCAGATGCTCGTCCGCACCCGGGGCGGCGCGGTCGTGCACGGAGTGTCGTACGAGCTGCCGCTGCGATACAAGACGGCCCGGCACGCCTCCGAGAAGCAGCGGATCGCGAAGGCGGTGGCCGGCCTCGTCGCGCCGGGCGAGGCGGTGGGGCTGACCGGCGGCACGACCACCACCGAGGTGGCGCGTGCCCTTGCCGTGCGCGGCGATCTCACCTCCGGTTCCCCGGCACTCACCGTCGTCACCAACGCGCTCAACATCGCCAACGAGCTTGCCGTGCGCCCCCAGTTCAAGATCGTGGTGACCGGCGGGGTGGCGCGCCCGCAGTCGTACGAGCTCATCGGGCCGCTCGCGGACGGCGTACTCGGCCAGATCACCATCGATGTGTCCGTGCTCGGTGTCGTCGCCTTCGATGTCGTGCACGGCGCCGCCGCACACGACGAGGCGGAGGCCGCGATCAACCGGCTGCTGTGCGAGCGCGCCAAGCGGGTGGTCGTGGCCGCCGACTCCAGCAAGCTGGGCCGGCGGGCGTTCGCCCGGATCTGCGCGGCCGAGTCGGTGGACACCCTGGTCACCGACATGGCGGCGAGCACGGAGACGGTGCGCCGCTTCGAGGAGGCGGGGATCACGGTCGTCACGGTCTGACTCCCGACAGTGCGCCCCGGCCTCCGCGATCCCCACGCCCGGCCGGCCGATTCCGCCTAGGCTGGAAAGCGGGATGCGGGCCGGGGCAGGGAGGCTGCGATGGGCTCAGGAGCGATCGACCAGGACGTCCCGGGGGCCGCTCCCCGGTATCTGCCGATAGCCGAGCACGGTCTGATCGGCGATCTGCGCAGCGTGGCCTTGGTGGGCACCGACGGCACCGTCGACTGGTACTGCTGCCCGGCCTTCGACGCGCCGAGCGTCTTCGCGGCGATCCTGGACGCGGAGCGCGGCGGCTCCTTCGAGTTGGCGGCGTCCGTGCCGGCGAAGACGAAGCAGTTCTACTTCCCCGACACCAACGTCCTGATCACCCGGTTCTTCACCGAGGACGGCGTCGGCGAGGTGCAGGACTTCATGCCGCTCAACGGCGGGAACGTCGAGACCGAGCGGCACCGGCTGATCCGGCGGGTGGTGTGCGTGCGCGGCTCCATCCCGTTCCGCACGCGCGTTGCCCCGCGCTTCGACTACGGCACCCGGCCGCACACCCTGCGCCTGGTCGGCGAGGTCGCGGTGTTCGCATCCGAGGGGCTGTCGCTCGCGCTGACGGCGACCGTGCCACTGGAGGCCGACGGGCAGGACGCGCACGCCGACTTCAAGCTCTCCGAGGGCGAGACGGCCGTCTTCGCGCTGGACCAGGTCGGCGGCGACGTGGAGCCGCGCCGGTGCGCGAAGCTGGAGGCGGAGGAGCAGTTCGGCACCACGGTGGCGTACTGGCGGCGCTGGCTGTCGGCGTCCAAGTACCGTGGCCGCTGGCGGGAGATGGTGCACCGCTCCGCCCTCACCCTGAAGCTGCTCACCTACGCGCCCACCGGCGCGATCGTGGCCGCGCCGACCACCAGCCTGCCCGAGCAGCTGGGCGGCGAACGCAACTGGGACTACCGGTACGTCTGGGTGCGTGACGCGGCCTTCGCCGTCTACGCGCTGCTGCGGCTCGGCTTCACGGAAGAGGCCGAGGCGTTCATGAAGTTCCTGACCCGGCACGTCAGCCCGTGCTCCGACGGGGACTTGGCGCCCCTGCAGATCATGTACGGCATCGACGGCCGCACCGACCTCACCGAACTCGAACTCGACCACCTGGAAGGGCATCGGGGCTCCGCGCCGGTACGGATCGGCAACGCGGCCGCCGACCAGCTCCAGCTGGACATCTACGGTGCGCTGATCGACTCGATCTACCTCTACGACAAGTGGGCCAAGCCCATCTCCAGCGCCCAGTGGGACGACGTGTGCGCCCTGGTGGACTGGGTGTGCGAGCACTGGGACCAGCCCGACGAGGGCATCTGGGAGACCCGCGGCGGCCGCAAGAACTTCCTGTACTCGCGTCTGATGTGCTGGGTGGCGATCGAGCGGGCCATCCGCATGGCCAACCGGCGGGGCCTGCCCGCCGACCTGACCCGCTGGCGCGAGCGCCGCGACACGATCTACCGGCGCATCATGAAGCGGGGCTGGTCCGAGACCCGGCAGGCCTTCGTCCAGCACGAGGACGGCGACGACGTACTCGACGCGGCCGTCCTGATGATGCCGCTGACGAAGTTCATCGCCCCCACCGACCCCAAGTGGCTGTCCACCCTGGACGCGCTCACCCACGACCTGGTGTCCGACTCCCTCGTCTACCGCTACGACCCGATGGCCAGCCCCGACGGCCTGCGCGGCGACGAGGGCACCTTCTCCATCTGCTCGTTCTGGTACGTCGAGGCCATGGTCCACGCCGGCCGCATCGACGAGGCACGCCTGGCCTTCGAGAAGATGCTCACCTACGCCAACCATCTCGGCCTGTACGCCGAGGAGATCAGCCACACCGGCGAGCAACAGGGCAACTTCCCCCAGGCGTTCACGCATCTCGCGCTCATCAGCGCGGCCTTCAACCTGGACAA
The DNA here is from genome assembly GCF_021261325.1 of Streptomyces guryensis. Classification (GTDB taxonomy): domain Bacteria; phylum Actinomycetota; class Actinomycetes; order Streptomycetales; family Streptomycetaceae; genus Streptomyces; species Streptomyces guryensis. The sequence continues at coordinate 392,366 of NZ_JAJSBI010000006.1, forward strand.
GGCCCTGGGCTGAGGGTGTTGCTGAGGACACCGTGATTCCGGTCCTCAGGCCCAGGGACGGCGGGCCTCACTACCGGAAGGATCCATCACGTCGGCAACCGGACCGGCACGGAATCCACCTCGCGGACTCGGGGGAACACCCATGACCGAAACCTTCGCCAGGCGTCTGACGGGCGTCGCCGGCATCGCCGCCGCGGCCTCGCTCATCGTCGAAATACCCCTGTACTTCATCTACTCGGGCCCGCCGCCGGACGCGAACGTGCTCGCCCGGCTGCTGCTCGGAATCGTCGCCCTCGCGTGCCTGGTGGTGTTCGTGACGGCCTTCCGTGAACTGGTCAGGCGCACGCATCCCGCCTACGAGTGGGCGGGCTCGATCGCCTCCGCCACGGGGCTGGTCTATGCGACGATCATCCTGGTCTCCATGGGACTGGAGGGCGGCGCGGTCATCGCCACCGACCATCCGATCGATCCGACCATCACGGTCAGCGGCACGTACATCCTCTACGGGTCGATCTCCCGGCTGATGCTGGGCCTCTTCCTCGCGACGGTCGGCCACGTCGTCGCACGCACCGACGTGCTGCCCCGCTGGATCGGCCGCTCGGCCCACGTCCTGGCCGCGATCAACCTGGCCTTCGTACCCTCCCTGTTCTTCGGCAACACCCCCGCGCACTTCTACGCCGCGAACGGCTGGGGCACGACCGCTCTGATGGGGGCGATCTTCAGCTACTGGCTGCTGGCCGTGGGCATCTCCACCTACCGAAGCTCCACGCGTCTGCGCAGCTCCGTCGCCGCGTAGCCTCACGAGCCGATCACCGGGACCTCACGACTGGAGCCTCGATGACGAGCCTCGACGGCATACCCGGCCCCGCTGCGGAGGAACTCGACACGCCGCCCGCACTCACGCTCTCCCGAGTGCGGTTGGGTGCCGGTGGGCCCCTCGGGAGTGTGCGCATCGCGGCCGGCCGGGTCGTCGCCGTCGAGGTGGGGGGGGGAGGGGGACCTCCGCGGCCCGGGGCTCGACATGGACGGGCGGACCGTGCTGCCGGGCCTGTGGGACGCCCATGTGCACGCGCTCGACGCGTTCGCGGACGCCGGCTGCCGGGGGCGCATCGAGCACGCCCAGTTGCTGACGGCCGCCGATGTGCCGCGCTTCGCCGAGCTGGGCGTCATCGCCGGGGTGCAGCCCACGCATGCCACCGACGACCGCGATGTGGCGGACCGGCACTGGACCGGGCGCACCGGGCGCGCCTTCGCCTACGGCGACCTGCTGGCGTCCGGCGCCCGGCTGGAGTTCGGCTCCGACGCTCCCGTCTCGCCCCTCGACCCCTGGCTGGGCATCGCGGCAGCCGTGCACCGGACGGACGACGGGCGGCCCGCCTGGCATCCGGAGCAGCGGGTCCCGGTAGCGGCGGCCCTCGCCGCGTCGGCGCGGGGGCGTGCGCAGCTCCGGGCCGGTGACGCGGCCGACCTGGTGGTCGTCGACGTTGATCCGTCGGAGGCGGATACGCGCACGCTGCAGGAGATGCCGGTGCACGCCACCATGCTGGGCGGGCGCTGGACTCACGGCCCCCACTGACGTCCGGCGCGAAGCCCTCACGTTTCCCCCGGAAAACTGGCCAGAACCGCAACCTTTCAGCCAGCCTGTATGTCTCATCAAATACCAGTACGAAACAGGCTTCGGGGGACGTGATGAGACGAAGCAGAGCAACACGCAGCAGAACCGCATGGGCAGCGCTCATGCTCCTGGGCACCGCAATGGGAGCGACCGCGATCCCGGCCGACGCCGCCACGGTCACCACCGCGCGGACCGTCACCTGCCCCACCGGCTGGGGCAGCCAGGCCAAGACACGCGCGGCATCCACGACGAAGCCGGTGCAGAACATCAGGACCGGCCGGCACGCCTGCTACGACCGGATGGTCATCGACATCCCCGGCGCGGGCCGGAGCAGCCTCGGCTACTCCGTCAGGTACGTCAGCCACCTCTACCAGGACGGATCCGGCCGGCTCATACCCGTCGGCGGCGGCGCCGTCCTCGAGGTACGGGTGCATGCGCCCAGCTACGACCCCGGCACCGGGGCACCCACCTATCCCGCACGGGCGGGCCGCCCGCTGCCGGGCGTCGACCTGACCGGGTACCGCGCCTTCAGGGACACCCGGTTCGCCGGCAGCTTCGAGGGCGACACCCAGCTCGGCCTCGGCGTCCGGGCCCGGCTGCCGTTCCGCGTGCAGCGGCTGGACGGCCACGTGGTCGTGGACGTGGCCCACACCTGGACCGGCAAACCCTGAGATCCGGTGGCCGCGGCCAGTAGAGGACTCGCAAGGACGTCGGTCCGGAAAGGAATGTGGAGTGCGCCTTGATCGCGGCCGCTCAGTCGTCCGCGATCAGCTCCACCGGTGTGGCGATGACGTCCACGAGGGCGTCTCCGCGCGGTGCGGTCAGGGCCAGTGGGCGCCCTATGGCGTCCTCCAGCATCAGCCGCTGCAGGGCCTGTGCGCTGGAAACCGGATCGCCGTGGGCGGTGATCAGCAGGTCGCCGTCCCGCAGCCCGGCGCGGGCGGCGGGGGAAGCGGGCACGACCTCGACGATCCGCAGGCCCGTGCGCCGGCCGGTGCGGGCCCGCGGCAGTGGCGGAAGCGGCGCGGGAATGCCGGCGAGGCCGAGATGGGCGCGGCGGACTCTGCCCTCGGAGAGCAGGGTCGCGATGATCTGGCGGCTGGTGCCGTTCACCGGGACGGCAAGGCCCAGGCCGACGTCGGCGATGGCGGTGTTGATGCCGACGACCCTGCCGTCGGCCGTGGCGAGGGCCCCGCCCGAGCTGCCGGGGTGCAGGGTCGCGTCGGTCTGGACGACGTCGTCGATGACGCGGGTCGCCCGGCCCCCGCTCGCCGGCAGCGACCGGCCCAGCGCGCTGACCACACCGGCGGTGACGCTGCCGGTCAGCCCCAGCGAGTTGCCGGCCTCCCCCAGGAACCGGCCTCTGGAGCGGCGGTGCGCGACGTTCAGAGCCGCCACCTTCTGCGTGAGTTCGGCGGCGACGGCGGTGACGATCCGCGAGTAGGAGTCGAGCGCGGCCTGCTCGTGACGGGAGCGGTCGGGCTCGGAAAGTGTCTCGGCCACGAGTCGGACTTTCCGCTGGCCCAAGGGCGTGCATTACATGCTTACACCCTTGCTCGGGCAGGCGGACCCGACTTCGCTGCGGGCTGACTCCCGGGGCTGTTCAGCGTGTGCGGGGCCCCGCGGCGCCGGAGTCCGTCCGTCTCGATGTGCGCAGGGTGCCGACCGTCTTCAGCAGCCGGTCGGCGGGTGCCCGCAGCTCGGGATGGGCGTTGACCGTGTTCCGTAGGCCCCGCACGGGTCTCCGCCACAGCCGGTGGGCCGCCGCGACCGGGTGAGGGCGGCTGGCGAACCCTTCCGCCACCCGCAGCTCGCGGGTCTTGAGCCAGTCCTTGTACTCCTTGTCGCCGCGCCCCAGGTCCATGAGCGTCACCCCGTGCCGGGCCGCCGCCTCGGCCGTGCGCAGATGCATCATCAGTCCGGGCGAGTAGTAGTGGAGGTCGGGGTCGTACGCGGTGAACCAGGCGGCCAGCACGGGGCGCGATCTGGGCCCGAAGTGCGCCGCCACCGGCCGGTCGCCCGCGTACAGCACCGAGAGCACGCCGGTGAAGTGCTCCTCGCGGACCTGGAAGAGATGGTCCACCAGGTCGACGATCCACGGCCGCGAGAAGCGGTCCATCCGGCCCGTCCTGCGGTACTGGGCGGACTTCCACTGCATGAGCCGGCGCAGCATCCGCGGATCACGCTCGTCGAACTCGAACCGCACCTCGCCCACGTCGCGCCCGAGGCGTCGTTCCTTCTTCAGCGTCGTCTTGGCCAGCCCCGGGTACGCCCCGCGCAGCCATGGCGCATAGCCGCTCTCGTCGGGCTTGAGATCGACGACCGGGGAGGCGAACATCCCCGTGACATGCCGCCCGAACGGCTTCTGTTCCGCCACGAGGTGGTCGAACTCGAAGATGGACAGCCCGCAGGCTCTCAGCAGGTCCTGGGCGTCCCAGGTGACTCCGGGGCGGTGCACCAGCGCCTGGCAGTCGGAGAGGCCGAGTCCGACGGCCCGGCCGACGCCGAAGGCGTTTCGCTCGTACGGGAGGAAGCCGACCGGCGCCCCGTCCTCACGCAGGACGGCGATCCGGGTGCCGGAGCGGTATCTGCCGATTCCGAGCGCGAACTCCGGAGCCAGGAAGGGATTGGTGTACTCGGGGGACTCGTCCATCGCCGCGTGCCACGCCGTGCGCAGCGAGGTGCTCAGTTCGTCGACTCTGTGGATCGTGACGTCCACGTCAGATCATCCGCCCTTCCACAGGCTCCGCGAGGGACGACCCGGCCGCAGCGCAGGCCGGTAGAGCGTGTGGGCCCCTGATCACTGATCGCATCCGCGACCGCTCCCCCCGTGACGTCCCCCCGCGGCGCAATGTCCGCGTCCTATCACGTTCTTTGAGTATCAGCCGGTTCCCGGCCGTGTACACGGTCGTTCCGCGGTTGACCCCAGCTTCCGAACTGTCCGCCGAGGATCAAACGTCGCGAAACAGTACGCATGTTGTCAAGAGTGCCTGCCGCACCAAAAGACCGCGAGGGGCAACGCGCACATTTCACGCCGCCATCATGTGCGGGCGGTTTCGCCGGGCCGAGGTCCAACCAGCGTCGTGCGGTGGCCCCGAACCGACCCGAGTGAGGTTGCGATGTCCGCACGACACACCCTCGCCGCCCTGGCGCTGGCTCCGGTGCTCGCCTTCCCGGCGGCGGCTCGTGCGACGACGTACGACGACTCCGGCATGCCGCCCCGGAGGGCGCACTTCGACCTGCAGGCCCACCGTGGCGGCATCGGGATGACGACCGAGGAGTCCCTGGAGGGATTCGGCAAGGCGATGCGTCTCGGGGTGTCCACCCTGGAGCTGGACACCCAGATCACCAAGGACGAGAAGGTCGTCGTCAACCACGACCGGCAGGTCAGCGCCGAGAAGTGCCGTGACACCGCACCCGTCACGCCGGGGGACCCGATGTATCCGTACGTCGGGAAGTACATCAAGGACCTGACGCCGGCCCAGATCAAGACCATGGACTGCGGCTACCGGCAGCTGCCCGGGTTCCCGGAGCAGGAGGTGGTGAGGGGATTCCGGATGGTCGAGCTCAAGGATGTCCTGAACCTGGTCAGGAGCTATCGCGCCAAGCGGCTCAAGCTGAACATCGAGACCAAGGCTGAGGCGGGCGCCCCCGAACAGACCGCGCCGCGCGCACTGTTCGTGCGCCGGGTCTTCGAGGAGATCCACCGCTCCGGCATCGAGCGCCAGGTCACCATCGAGTCCTTCGACTGGGGCGCCCTGAGGGCGATGCACAAGCTGGCCCCCAAGTGGCCCCTCGTCGCGCTGACGAACTACGACTTCCTCCAGGTCGGCCAACCGGGTGCCTCCCCGTGGCTCGGCGGGATCGACGCCGACGACTACGGCGGCGACTTCGTGAAGGCGGCCGCCACCATCCCCGGCGTCAGTGCCCTCTCCCTCAACTACGGCTTCCCGCAGACCGGCAAGGTCGGCGACCCGGGCTTCCGCTTCTACTCCGACCGGACGATGGTCGAGGAGGCCCACGCACGGGGCCTGAAGGTCATCCCGTGGAGCTGCGACGATCCGGCCACCGTGGAAGCCCTGATGGACATGGGCGTCGACGGCGTCATCACCAACTACCCGAACCACGTCCGGCAGATCATGGCCGACCGGGGCATGCGCCTGCCCACGCCGTACGAGCACCATTGACACAGGCACGACGACGGCACTGCCCGCCTCCTGGGCCAAGGCGTGCACGTGATCTACGTCTCAACAGGTGAACCGCAGTGCGGCGAACACGGTCACAGCAGGTGACGTAGCCATCGAGTGCCCGGGGCGGATGATCCGTGCCGGCGCATAAGGACACCCCCCACTGTGCCCAACACCCAGCAGGACACCCCCACTTCGCTGCACCCCGGGCCCTCCATACCGGCGCCGGTCACGCCTCCCCCGCGCGACCGGCACCCCCGTCCCCCCGGCCGCCGCGATCCCCACCTCCTGGCGGCCGCCCTGTTCGCGGCGTACGCGACCCTGTCCGTCCTCCGGTACCAGCATCTGGCGACCCGGTCCTGGGACCTCGGCATCTTCGAGCAGGCGGTCCGCGCGTACGCCCATCTGGAGGCGCCGGTCGTCGATCTGAAGGGCCCGGGGTTCAACATCCTCGGCGACCACTTCAGCCCGGTCATCGCCCTGCTCGCCCCGGTCTACCGGCTCTTCCCCTCCCCTGTCACGCTGCTCCTCGCCCAGGCCGCCCTCTTCGCCCTGTCGGCCGTGCCGGTGACCCGTGCGGCCGCCGGGCTGCTGGGGCGGGCCCGCGGGCTCGTCCTCGGGGTCGCGTACGGCCTGTCCTGGGGCGTCCAGCGGGCCGTCGACTTCGACTTCCACGAGGTCTGCTTCGCCGTGCCCCTGATCGCCTTCAGCCTGGAGGCGCTGCTGGCCGGCCGACGGAGGGCCGCGCTGTTGTGGGCGTTGCCGCTGGTGCTGGTCAAGGAGGACCTCGGTCTGACGGTGGCGGCCATCGCGCTGGTCGTCGCCCTGCGCTCCCGCCGCTCCTCCCCGCGCACACTCCTGTACGCCCTCGCGGTGGTGGTCCTGGGCATCGCCGCCACCCTCGTCACTCTCACCGTCGCCATCCCCTCCTTCAGCACCACCGGCGACTACGACTACTGGACCAAGGTCGACAGCGGCTTCTCCCTCTTCGACGGCGCGGACGTCAAACTCCGCACACTGGCCTGGCTGTTGATCCCCACCAGCGGTCTGCTCGCCCTGCGTTCACCCCTGTTCGCCGTGGCCCTCCCCACCCTGGGCTGGCGCTTCTACTCCGCCGACGACCACTACTGGGGCACCGACTGGCACTACAGCGCGGTCCTGATGCCGGTCGTCGCGCTGGCCCTGGTCGACGCGCTCACGCTCGTCCGCGTGAGCCCCCGGCCCTGGCTGCGTTCGTACGCCCGGCACGTGCCCGCGGCCGTCGCCGGAGCCGCACTGGCACTCACGACCACCCTCCCGCTGTCCACGCTGACGGACACCGCCACCTACGACACCCCCGAGGGCGTCCCCCGCATCGAACGCGCCCTGGGCCGCATCCCGGACGGCGCGACCGTCGAGGCCGACATCGGCCCCATCAGCCGTCTCACCTCCCGCTGCCGCGTCTTCTGGATCGGCGACACCGGTGGCATCACCCCCGACTACATCGCGCTGAACAACACCGGCAACTGGGCCGGCGACGTCCAGGCGTACGCCCACCGGCTCCACCCGAACGCCCGTTACACGATCGACGACGCCGCCTACGGTTACGTGGTCCTCAAGCGCAGGTCGTGATCAGCCGGCGCCGGACGTCATTGACAAGCCGGATCCACAAGGTTGTCATGTACGCATGCTGCGATGCCCTGCGCCCTTCCGCACTCGCCGCGGGTACCGTCATTGACCGGGCGCCGCGCGCTGCTCGACGCCGCCCTGGCCGAGTTGACGGCCCACCCCGGAGTGCTCTTCCACGGCCCCGCGGGCATCGGCAAGTCCACGCTCCTGGCCGCCGTCTCGGCGTCCCTCGCCGCTCAGGACGAGTCATGCACGATGCTGCGCTGCTCGCCCGCCAGGGAGGATGCCCGGCTTCCGTTCGTCGGCCTCATCGACCTGTTCGCGGGAGTGCCGGAGAGCTGCCTGGAGGCCTTGGCGCCCACCCCCCGGGCGGCCCTGGGGGCTGCCCTGCTGCGCGGCCCGGAACCGGCCGGCGACCAGGACCGCCTCGCGCTGCGGGTCGCTGTCGTCGAAGTGCTGCGCACCCTGGCCGCCACCGGCCCCGTGCTGCTGGTCGTCGACGACCTCCAGTGGCTCGACGGGCCGAGCGCCGAGGTGCTCGCCTTCGCCGTACGCCGTGTCGGGGGCCTCGCCGTCCGGGTGGTGGCCGCCGAGCGGGTGGCTGACGGCGAGCAGCCCGACCGGCTGCGCTGCTGCCCGCCGGGCACCGTCGAACTGCCTGTGCCCCTCATGGCGGACGGCGAGGTGGCCCACCTGGTGCGCACCGCGATCGGCGCCGAACTGCCGTCGGCAGTGCTGCGGGCGCTCCAGGACACCGCTGCCGGAAACCCGTCGTACGCACTGGAGTTGGGGCGGGCTGCCCCACGCGAGGCCGCGTCCGTCGGCTTCGGCCGGGCGCTGCCCGTGCCCCGGCGACTGCGCGCCCTGCTGCTGGAGCAGGTGCGTACGCTGCCGGAGACGGTGCGGCACACCCTCCTCGTCGCCGGCACCGCCGCCCACCCGAGCCTCACCGTGCTGCGTGCCGCCGGGCTTCCCGGCCCCGCCGCGGACCTCGCGGAGGCCGAACGGCTCGGTGTCGCGACGGCCGACGCCGACGGAACCGTACGTTTCAGACATCCGCTGATCCGGGCCGCCGTCTGTGCCGACGCCCCGGAGTTCAGCCGTCGGCAGGCACACTCCTTGCTGGCCCGGGCGGTCACCGAACCCGTGGAACAGGCCCGCCACCTCGCTCTCGCGCACCCGTACGAGGACGAGGCCACCGCCCGCACACTCATGTCCGCGGCCGAGTCCGCCCGCCGCGCCGGTGCACCCGACACCGCCTTCGAACTGGCGGGGCTCGCCGCCCGGCGCACTCCCGGCGACCGCCCCGCCGACCGCGCCGAGCGGCTGCTGGCCGCGGCCGACTACGCATGTGACGCGGGGCAGTCGGAAGCGGCGGCGCAGGCGGCCGAGACCGTGCTCGCCGGCTCGGGCTCCGCGCGGCAGCGGGTGCGGGCCCGGCTGATCCTGCTGCGCAACGCCGGGCAGGCGCTGGGAGGTGCCCGTGACCTGATCGAGGAAGGCCTGCGCGACGCCGACGGCGACCCGCAGGCCGAGGGATGGCTGCACCACTGGGCGGCCGTACGCGGGCTGCTGTGCGGGGAGTTGGCAGAAGCGGCCCGGCATGCCCGGCGCGCTGCCCGTCAGGCGGCCCGGGCGGGCGACACCGACACCCGGATCGGTGCACTCGCCACCCTCGCCCGGGTGCGGTCGCTGGCCGGGGAGCCGGCCGCCGCAGGCGCCGCGATCGAGGAGGCCCTCGCCCTGGCCGGCGGCGCCGACGCCGGCCCGGAGAGCTGGGGACTGATCCGGATGCGGGCGATCCTCGCCCTGGACGCCGACCAGGTTACCGAGGCCGGGCAGCAGGTCACCGAACTCCTCGCAGAAACAGGCGAGTTCGCCGGCGTCGAGGAGGTCATGGCGACCTTGGTGGCGCTGACCCGTATCCAGGTGCGCGCCGGGCACTGCCGGGAGGCGCTGCGCACCGCCGCCCGCTGCTCGCGCGCCCTGGCCGAGACGGGCGTACAGGCGGCTCCCGCGCTGTATGCGGCGGCCCTCGCGGCGACCGCGGGCGGCAGCGCCGACGAGGCCCGGCGCCTGGCCGAGCAGGCGGTTCGGGCCTCGGAGGCGGACGGCGACCGGCTGTTCCTGCTGCGCGCGCTGGCGGTCCTCGGTCAGGCCGAGCTGCTCGCCGGCGACCCGCGGGGCGCGGCGGCCGCGGCCGAGGCCCTGCACCGCGTCAGGGAACTCGGCGAGGCGATGTGCGCCGCCGATCCGCCCTTGCTGCACTGGCACGGCGACCTGGCCGAGGCCCTGGTGATCCTCGGCGAGACGGACAGCGCCGGGGCCGTGCTCCGCGAGGCCCGCACGCGGGTGACCGGCGATGCGCCCGGCAGCGTACTGGCGGCTCTGGAACGGGCGGAGGGATTGCGCGAGGCGGGGCTCGGCCGGGCGAAGGAGGGGGCGGTACTGCTGCGTGCCGCGGTGGATCGCCTGCGCCGACTCCCCCTGCCCGTGGACCTGGTGCGCGCCCTGATCGCGCTCGGTGCCGTCGAGCGCCGGGCACGCCGCAGGACCGCGGCGCGGGCGGCCCTCGGCGAGGCGCTGGAGACCGCGACGCGGATCGGTGCCGCACCGCTGGCGGTGCGGGCCGGGGACGAGCTGGCGCGGCTGGAGGCCGGGGACCGCGGCGAGGCCGGCGCGGGCGGACCCGAACTCACCCCCACGGAAGCCAGGATCGCCGAACTGGTCGGCGGCGGGGCCACCAACCGCGAAGTCGCCGCGGAGCTGTTCATCAGCGTCAAGACGGTGGAAGGCGCCCTGTCGCGGGTCTACCGCAAGGTCGGTGTCCGCTCGCGCACCGCGCTCGCCCATGCGATGGCGGTGGCCGTCATCGCATCCGGAGCGGCGGCCCTGAACTCCGCCGACTACGACCAAGGCAGGCCCGCCGTACAGGCGGTGACGAACAGTCAGCCCGGTCGGGTCCGGACCGCCCGTGCGCTCGGCAGCCGCCGCTGACGTGACATCCGGCGTTCACGTGACATCAGTTGTTAACACGTGAAGCAAGGGTTCCCCCGCTTACGCGGGTGGGGCCGGTGTTCCTACGTTGAAGTCGTTCCGCTTCCGGGACAGCACCCCCCACCTCCGGAGGACCCCAGTGAAGTCACGCCTGAAACTGCTCGGTCTGGTCACCGTGCCGGCCCTGCTCGCCGCCGCCGTACCCGCCGCCTACGCCGCCGGCACCGCCGCTCAGCCGCACGCGACGCGCGCGGCCGTCACCGGAGATGTCCTCAAGGGACTGGACAAGGACGCGACCCGCACCGGCAAGGTCGCCGCCGGGAAGCGGATATCGGTGGCGATCAGCCTGACGCCCAGAAACGACAAGGCCCTCGACACCTTCGTCGCCAAGGTCAGCGACCCGCGGTCGAGTTCCTACGGCCATTACCTGACGAAGCGCCAGTTCGCGGCCCGCTTCGGCCGGACCGACGCCGAGGTCGAGCAGCTCAAGGACTACCTGCGCGCGCAGGGCCTCACCATCGGCACCGTCCACTCGGGCAATCTGCTGGTCGACGCCGGCGGCACCGCCGCCCAGCTGGAGAAGGCCTTCGGCACCAAGCTGTCGACCTTCAGGGACTCGGCATCGGGGCGCTCGTTCTACGCCAACGACACCGCGCCGACGCTGCCGGCCTCCGTCGCCTCCCTCGTCAGTGACGTGGCCGGCCTCAACAACCGCCTCAACCTGCACCACCAGGCGCCCTCCACCGTCACCCCGCACGACGGACCGGGCGGCGGCTACACCCCGGCCCAGCTCAAGGGCGGCTACAACGTCTCCGGCACGTACACCGGCAGCGGCCAGAAGATCGCGCTCCTGGAGTTCGACGGCTTCCAGCAGTCCAACATCACCGCCTACGACAGCCACTACAGCCTGGGTTCGCCCACCCCGGCCGTGCAGAAGGTGTCCGGCGGTTCCGGCGCGCTCGGCGACGGCCAGGTCGAGGTCGAGCTGGACATCGAGGTGCTGCACGCGATCGCCCCCAAGGCGAACGTCACCGTCTTCGAGGGCCCCAACTCCGACGCCGGCGAGGTCGACACCTACCAGGCCATCGTCGACAGCGGCATCCCGACCACCTCGATCAGCTGGGGCGCCGCCGAGAGCGCCCGCACCACCTCCGGCATCAACGCCGTGGACGCCGTGTTCAAGGCGGGTGCCGCCCAGGGCCTCGGCTTCTACGCGGCCTCCGGCGACGACGGCTCCGACGACGCGGGCGACGGCGGCACCTCCGTCGACTACCCGGCCAGCGACCCGTACGTCACCGGCGTCGGAGGCACCAAGCTGACCGTCACCTCGTCCAACGCCTTCAGCAAGGAGGTGGCCTGGTCCGGCGGTGGCGGCGGCAAGTCCTCCGTCTTCAAGATCCCCAGCTGGCAGACCGCGGTGCAGAAGAGCGCCGGCGGCGGCTTCCGCCAGGTGCCGGACGTCTCGGCCCACGCCAACCCCAGCCCCGGGGTCTCCATCTACTCGCAGGGCTCGTGGTCCTCGGTCGGCGGCACCAGCGCCGCCGCACCCGAATGGGCGGCGTTCGCGGCCCTGTACAACCAGCAGGCCGCGGCGGCCGGCAAGGCCAACCTCGGCTTCGCCGACCCTGCCCTCTACTCGGCGAGCGGCACCGGCTTCCACGACATCACCAGCGGCAGCAACGGCGCCTACTCGGCCGCGTCCGGTTGGGACTTCACCACCGGCTGGGGCTCCTACAACGCCGCGACGCTGGCGAGCAAGCTGCTCGGCTGACCCCGGGCGGCCGAGGACGGAGCGACAAGGCGCGGGCCGGGACCACTCCCGGCCCGCGCTGCGGCGTACCGCGTGGAGCAAGGGGCGCCGGTCAGGTCACCTTGAGGGCGTCCAGCACCTGTTCCAGTACGAGGACGCCGCCCAGGCCGAGGATCGCAAGGACCGTCGTATAGGTGGTCCGCGCCTTGATGGCGTCCAGGACCGACAGGTTGAAGTACTCCTTGAACATCCAGAATCCCGGGTCGTTGACGTGGGAGAAGGCGATCGATCCGCTGGAGACGGCGAGCACCATCACCTCGGGATGGATCCCGCTGCCCGCGAGCAGGGGCAGCGCCACGCCGGAGGCGGTGACGACGGCGACGGTCGCCGAGCCGAGGGCGACCCGGAGGATGGCCGCGATCAGCCAGGCCAGGATGATCGGCGAGATGGACCAGTGCTCGGTGGTGTCCTTGATGTAGTCGGAGATGCCGCCTTCGACGAGGACGTTCTTGAAGGCGCCGCCCGCACCGATCACGAGCAGGATCATCGCCATCGCCTGCGCGGCCTCCCGGCACGACGTGCCGACCTCTGCCAGGCTGCGGCCGATGCGCGGGCCGAGTGCCCAGATCGCGACGAGCAGGGTGAGCAGCAGGGCGATCGGCGCGGAGCCGATGAACGCGACGAAGTGCAGCCACGGGCTCGATCCGGAGGTGGCCAGGTCGGTGACCGCGGCCCCCGCTATCAGCACCACCGGCAGCAGGGCGACCGACAGCGACCAGCCGAGGCCGGGCATCTCCTCGTCCTCGAAGACGCGCTCGCTCACCAGGCCCTGCGGGACAGAGGGGTCGAGACGGCGGACGAAGGGGAGCCGAGGCCAGGTGAGGGCGATGAGCGCGCCGACCGGGACGGCGATGAACAGGCCGTAGAACAGCGTGAGTCCGACCGAGGCGTGGAAGGTGGCGGCCACCGCGGTCGGGCCGGGGTGGGGCGGCAGGAAGCTGTGCATGGTGGACAGGGCGATCGACATGGGCAGGCCCACCCACAGCAGGTTCGAGCGGGTGACCCGGACGAGGGTGAACGCGACCGGGACGATGATGACGAAGGCGACCTCGTAGAACATGGTCACGCCGATGAGCATGGCCGTCAGCACCATCGCCACCTGGACCCAGCGCGGCCCGCAGAGGTCGAGGAGCCGGGTGGCGATCCGCTGGGCGGCGCCGGAGTCCCCCATCACCCGGCCGACCATGGCGCCGAGGCCGATGGTGAGCATCGTGTCGCCGATCTGACCGGCGATGCCCTCGGACAGGACGTCCGAGATCTTCTCGAGCGGTATCCCCCGGACCAGCGCCACCCCCACCGCGACGAGGAGGAGGGCGGCGAAGCCGTTGAGTCTCAGCTTCGTCATCAGGAAGAGCAGGATCAGGACACTGATTCCGACCACGACGAGCGGCATGTGCGTTCAGCTCTCCCGTTCACTCCGTCGAATGACGTACTCATATGAAGATGCACGTCCACATATGAAGACGGAGGCTAGGGTGGCGGGCATGGGCAGGTCAATGGGTGTGCACGGATCCGGCCACATCGATCCCCTGTCAGCCCGCTGACGGGAAATTGTCAGGTGAGTGGGCTTGCATGGCGGCGGCTCCCCTTCCCCCACCATGAGGAGTGACCTGTCATGACCGACGTCCTTGCGGACACCGCCGACGAGACGCTTCCCGAGTTCCCGATGCCCCGCGCGGCCGGATGTCCGTTCGCCCCTCCGCCGGAGATGATGCGACTGCACGCCGAACAGCCGGTCTCCCGGGTCCGGTTGTGGGACGGCAGCACACCCTGGCTGGTCACGCGCTACGCCGACCAGCGAGCCCTGTACGGCGACGCGCGCCTGAGCGTCGACCCGCGGCGGCCCGGCTACCCCCACTCCAGCGCGGCCTTCCAGCAGGCCTTCTCCCGGAACCCGCCGTCCTTCCTCAACATGGACGACCCCGAACACGCCCGCATCCGGCGCATGGTCACAGCCCCCTTCACCATCAAGCGCATCGAGGCGATGCGCCCGGCGGTCCAGCGGATGACCGACGACTTCATCGACACCATGCTCGCCGGCCCGAACCCGGTCGATCTGGTGGAGGCCCTCGCACTCCCGCTGCCGTCACTGGTGATCTGCGAAGTGCTCGGAGTCCCTTACGGCGACCACGAGTTCTTCCAGAGCAAGAGCAAGGTGGGGGTCCGGCGGGACGCCTCGCTCCAGGAATCGCGGGCGGCCACGGGCGTGCTCCTGCAGTACCTGGACGAACAACTGGAGGCCAAGATCGCCGCACCGGCCGACGACATGCTCTCCGACCTGGCCGCCCGGACACAGGCGGGCGACCTCACCCGCCACGAGGCCGCGATGCTGGGCCTTCTGCTGCTCGGCGCGGGGCACGAGACGACCGCGAACATGATCGCCCTGGGCGTTCTCGCCTTCCTTGAACACCCCGAACAGCTCGCCGCCGTCCGCGACACCGACGACCCTAAGCTCCTCGCGAACGCAGTGGAGGAGATGCTGCGCTACCTGACCGTCGTCCACAACGGCCAGCGCCGCGTCGCCCTGGAGGACATCGAGACCGGCGGCCGGACTGTCCGCGCCGGCGAGGGCGTCATCATCCCGGGCGCGACCGGCAACTGGGAGCCCGGCGTCTATCCCGGCCCCGAACGCCTCGACGTCCACCGCGACGCCCGCCGCCACATGGCCTTCGGCTTCGGCATCCACCAGTGCCTGGGCCAGCCGCTGGCCCGCCTCGAACTCCAGGTCGTCTACGGCACGTTGTTCCGCCGCGTGCCGACGCTGCGCCGGGCCACCGAGCTGGAGAAGATCCCGTTCAAGGACGACGGGGTGGTCTACGGCGTTTACGAGCTGCCGGTGACCTGGTAGAGGCGGCCAGTGGTATGTCACATATCCCTCCAGTGGCATGTGACATACCACCCATCCCTGAGGGGCTCAACCAGCGCTGCAGGCACCGCCGTCGAGCGTGAACGCCGTCGGCGCGGAGTTCGTCGCCCCCTTGGTCGCGGTGAATCCCAAAGTGACCGAGCCGCCCGCGGCAATGGTGTTCGTGTAGGAGGCGGGCGCGACGCTCACCGCGCCACCGGACTGGGTGGGCGTACCGCCCCACATGTTCGTGACCGTCTGGCCGTCGGCGAAGGTGAAGGCGAGCTTCCAGCCGTTGATCGCGGCGGTACCGGGATTGCCGATCTTGATCTCGCCCTGGAAGCCCCCCGGCCACTCCCCCACCACGCGGTAGCCGACGGAGCACGGGTTGCTCGACGCCTTGCCGGTGGTGACGTTCACCGTGGCCGAGCGGGCCGAGCGGTTGCCGGCCGCGTCATGGGCGTAGACGGCGAAGGTGTAGGTCGTCTCGGCGGTGAGGCCGGACACGGACGCGGTGTTGGTGGTGGCGGTGGCGACCCGCGTCTCGTCGCCGCCGTTGACGCGGACGACGTCGTAGCCGGTGACGCCGACGTTGTCGGTGGCGGCGGTCCAGCCGAGGGTGGCTGAGGTCGCCGTCACGGAGGTGGCGGCCGGGCTGCCGGGGGCCGTCGGGGCCTGGGTGTCCCCCGGGCTGCCGCCGGAGTAGACCGTGGCCTCCTTGGCGGTCTGGGCGATCCCGTTGGCGCCGTTGAAGACACGCTGACCCCAGGAACTGAGCTGCGTGGGGTCGAAGTTGATCGCCAGGTCGAGGATCGGGTCGGTGTTGCCGCTCCAGGACCAGGCCAGATAGCCGAGCTTGAGCTGCTGCGCGGCGGCCATCATGGTGTCCTCGTCAGGGTCGCCGTACTGGTCGGCGGGGCCCCCGAACTCGCCGATGAGGATGGGCAGTTTGGCGTCGACGAAGAAGTCGAGATAGTCGGTGATCTTCTGCGCCGTGTCGAAGACGCTGTACATGTGGATCGAGAAGATCAGGTTGCCGGTGGGGTCGGCGGCGTAGACGGACTGGGCGTTGGCACGCATGACGCCCTTCCAGTCCTGGCCCCAGTTGGGCGCGTCGACCATGATCGTGTGCTCCAGCCCGGCGGCGCGCAGCTTCTTGATCGCGGCGATGGTGGGGGCGGTCCAGCCATCCGGATCGGTGTTGCCCCAGGGCTCGTTGCCGATGTTGATCATGATGTAGTTCTCTTGCCCGGCCAGCACGTCCTTCAGGCCGATCCAGTAGTCGGCCGCCTCGTCGAGCGTGCCGGCCGCGCTGTCCTCGCCGTAGCCGGTGGTGTCGTGCACCTCCAGCACGCAGATCAGCCGGTTGGCCTTGCACTGCGCGATCACATCGGCCACGTCCGCGGCGCTGTTGGCGCTCCAGCGGTGACCGTCGGCGAGAACGACGCGGACGGTGTTGGCGCCCAGTGCCTTGATGTCGGCGAGCGACTGCCGCGTCCTGCCCGGGTACCAGGTGTGGGCGTGGTTGACGCCCCGCATGACGAAGTCGTTGCCGTTGCCTTCGAGCAGGCGGCCGTTGCTGATGTGGAGGCCGGCCGCGAGGGTGCGCTGGGACTGCGCGGCCTGGGCAGCGGTCGGGCCGAGCATCCCGAGGGCCAGGAGCCCGAAGAGGGCGACGAGACCGGTCAGCAGGCGGGGTAAGGGGCTCTTTCGTGTCGTGCATCTGGTTCTTCTCACTGCGACTCCAGGGAGTGGGCGCCAAGAAACTCAGGCAGCAGAAGGAAGGAATGGAGACAGGCCGACTATGGGAGCGCTCCCATAGAACCCACTATGCCAAGTACACGTCAAGAGACGCGGCGCATCACGTCACGGCAGAACGCCCCCACCCCGTCCGGGTCGTCAATGAACTGGTTCGGTTTGATGCAGAACGTCGTGAAGCCCTGCTCCAACTGCTCCGGGACCGACGCGAGGGCCGCGCCCAGGTCCGCCGGTGAGCGGTCGTCGGGGAAGACGGCCTGGGTGCCGCCGATCATCTCCAGGTCGGCGACGTCCCGGCCGGCGGCGGCCATCTCGTCCTTGAGCAGTTGCAGTTCCTGCGGTGCGGGCCGGCCCAGCGGGTGGAATCCGTGGCCGTAGCGGACGAGTCGGCGCAGGACGGGCCCGTGCAGGCGCTGTCCGCCGAACCACAGGCGCGGGCCCTCCGGGCGGTGTGACTTGGGCTCGAAGTACACGTCCCGGAACGGGTAGTGCCCGCTCTCGTGCGAGATCGGCGACGGCCCCCAGGCCTTGGCCCAGACCTCGAGGTGTTCGTCGAGCAGCCGTCCCCGCCTGCCGAAGGGCACGCCCAGCGCGCCGTACTCGTCCTTGCTCCAGCTGACCGTGGGCTGCACCAGCAGCCGGCCCTCGCTGATCAGGTCGAGAGTGCCCAACTCCCGTGCCATGAGCAGCGGATGACGCAGCGGCGCGAGGACGGCCGCGGCGGCCAGCCGCAGGCGTTCGGTGACGGAGGCGATGGCGGCGAGCAGGAGCAGCGAGTTGGGCCAGGGGGTGTACGGGTCCTGGTTGCCCGGGAGGGCGTAGTCGCGGGGGTTGCCCATGATGCCGTCGGCTCCGGCGTCCGGTCCGAGCACGATGTGTTCGCTGACCATGACCGAGTCGAAGCCGGCGTCCTCGGCCTCGCGGGCCCACCGTACGGCCGTGGGCAGATCGGCGCGGCCGCCGGTCAGGGTCCAGTTCTCGCTGAGGACGAGCAGCATGCGGGGCGTGCGGGTCATCGTCGGTTTTCTCCCTTTTCCCGGGCGGCGGGCGCCCGTTCCACGAAGTACTCCAGGTCTTCGGGCGCCGGCCGCAGCACACCGTCGCGTACGGCGAGCGCCGTGGCCTCGGCGCGTGACGCGCAGCCGGTCTTGCGCAGCAGGTGCTCGATGTGGCTGTGCACCGTGCGCGGCGACAGGAACAGGGCCTGCGCGATGGCCTGGTTGGTCTGGCCCCGGGCGGCCCTGGTGAGGACCTCCAGCTCGCGCGGGCTGAGGCCGTACGGCAGTTCGGCGCGCTCCTCGTGTACCAGGACGGCGTCGCGGGCAGCCCCCGGCCCCACCGTGCACCGCCGCAGGACCAGCCGGCACCAACCGGATCCGACCGGCCACAGCATCCGCAACCGCAGGCCGCGGGAGAGCGCGAACACCTCCACGAGCCGGGCGAGGTCCTCGTCCCGCAAGGACCCGGCGGGCGCTCGGCCCGGGAGGTCGATGACCCCGTCCGGGGTGACGAGGCCCGCTCCGGCCCCCGGGGGCAGGTCGTCGAGGCCGTCGGCATGAGCGGTGGGGTCGGTGAGGACGCCCAGTGCCGGAAGGATCGAGGCGAGCAGGTGCCGCGCCTCGGTGTCGTAGGCGTCGGCCTCTTCGGTGGACAGGTGGATCAGGCCGACGAGCCGCCCCTCGTGGCGCAGCGCACCGGTCAGGCCGTCGCGGAATCCGGCCGGCCGGACCCGCTCGGCGTAGAACCAGCCGTGCCGGAAGCGCGGTCCGGGATCGTCGGCGTCCTCGGAGATGGAGCGGGGCAGATTCTGCCGTACGACATTGCGGTACCAGGGGGTCGAGACGAACTCGGCGGCCAGCGCCTGCGAGGTCTCGGCGGTGTAGCCGACACCGGCGATCTGTACATGTTCCCCGGAGAGGGGGTCGATGCCGAGCAGGGTCACGGCGTCGAACGGCAGGGCCCGGCCGAGCTCCCACAGTGCCTGGTCGCAGGCGGTGGCGGTGTCGCGTTCGCGGGTGAGCATGCCGATGCGGGTCGCGGCGGCGATCTGCTGGTGGGTGAGCATGCGAGCCTCCCGAGGGCTCTGTCGACCGGGGGATTGTTTGGGCCCTAACGGTAGGGGTGGCGGGCGCTCGGGACAAGCCGTTCGCCGTTATGCGTGACCGGGTTTGCCGCACGTCGGCGGCGGGCGCTCGGGGAGTCGGTATTTGTACGGATGGCGGGTCGACGGGCCCGGGGCTTTTCTGTTCGGCACCACCGGACGCCCGCCGTGACGGGCCCGTCTCCCTGGGAGAGCACCGCCATGACCAGATTCCCGCAGGCCGCGTCCCCGGCCTCACGCCGGCAGTTCCTCGCCTGGTCCGGCGGTCTCACGGCGGCCTGCGCCCTGGCCGCGGCGGGCTGTTCGGCGCCGGACGACGGCGCCGGCCCGGCGAAGGCGGCAGGCGCGGTCGCCGGCTCCTCGTCGGACCCGAAAGCCCTCACCGGAATCGGCCTGGACTACCCCTTCACCCAACTCCCCCTCTATTCGACGCTGGTGAAGCTCTCCACCGCCGCCGCGAAGAAGCAGCACATCTCCCTGCTGACCACGAGCGACGCGAGCAACGCCGACGCCCAGGCCACCGGCCTCGGCGCGTGGGTCGCGCAGAAGGTCCCCGCCATCGTGTCGTTCCCGTTGGTCTTCGAGGCCACCGAGGCCACGGCCGCGCGGGCGCTGGCGGCGGGGCTGATCTGGGTGACGTACGGCGGGTCACTGGAGCACCAGAGCGCGGACATCCAGTTCAGCTTCCTCAAGGGCGGCACGCTGCTCGGGGAGGCCGCGGCGAAGTGGGCGGGCGAGCATCTCGGCGGCAAGGGCAAGGTCGCCTTCCTCACCGACAGCACGATCCAGCTGGGCCGCGAGCGCACCAAGGGCATGATCGACGCCTTCACGAGGCACGCCCCAGGTGTCGACGTGGTCGCGCAGGAACAGGCCATCGACCCGGACACCGGCCTGTCGAAGTCCCGCGCCATCCTCGCCGAACATCCCGACCTGAACATCATCCTCGGGGTCACGGACGCCGCGGCGTACGGCGGCTTCAAGGCGCTCCAGCAGACAGGACGGGCCAAGGACGACGCCAAGACGTACGTCGGCGGGCAGGACGGGGCCGCGCCCTCGCTCCTCGCCGTCAAGCAGGGCACGTTCTACCGGGCGTCCGCCGCCCTGGCGCCGCAGGACATCGCGTCCGCCGTCGTCGACGTGCCGCTCGCGGTCGCCGCCGGGAAGAAGAACCCGAGCGCCCAGGTACCGATCACGCTCGTCCAGCACGGCGACACCGCGCGGATCGACGCGCTGCTCGCCCAGAACTCCTAGGCGCCCGCCATGACGGAACCGAATCTCCGTATCCGCGGACTGACCAAGTCCTTCGGGGGCGTCCGGGCGCTGGACGGCGTGGACCTCACCGTCCCGGCAGGCCAGGTGCACGCCCTGCTCGGTCACAACGGAGCCGGGAAGTCCACCCTGATCAAGTGCCTGGGCGGGGCCTTTCCGCCGGACGCGGGCACGATCGAGGTGGGCGGGACCCGCCATGTGCGGCTGAGCCCCCGTGAGTCCATCGCCGCGGGTGTGGCGATCATCTTCCAGACGCTCAGCGTCGTCGACTCCCTGACGGTGGCCGAGAACATCTTCCTCGGCCAGGAGTGGACCCGGCACGGCCGCATCGACCGGCGTCGGCAGGAGGAGGTCGCGGCCGGGCTGCTGGAGCGGGTCGCGGCGCACTGCTCGCCCCGCGACCGGGTGGGCGAACTGCCCACGGGCCAAAGGCAGTTGGTGGAGATCGCCAAGGCCCTCAGCCGCAGCGCCTCGGTACTGGTCCTGGACGAACCGACCGCCGCCCTGTCGGAGACCGAGAGCGATGCGCTGGCCGAGCGGGTGGAGGATCTGCGCGCCCAGGGGCTGGCCATCGTGTACGTCACCCATCTGCTGGCGGAGGTGGAGCGGCTCGCGGACGCGGTGACGGTGTTGCGGGACGGGCGGGTGTCCCATCAGTCGGCGGTTTCGGGGCGGACACGGCGGGAGTTGGTCGAGGCCGTCGTCGGCGCGGAGGGCGGAGAATTTCGCGCCGCCCGGGCGCGGGGCGGCGCCCCGAAAGCCGGTGGTCCCGCCCGCCTCATGGTGGAGGGTCTGAGCGGCCCCGGATTCGGGCCCGTCGACATAAGCGTCGGTGAAGGTGAGATCGTCGGCCTGTACGGACTCATCGGCTCCGGCCGTACGCGGATCCTGGAGACCCTCTTTGGCCGGCGTACCGCATCGGGCGGCACCGTACGCGTCGCCGAGCGGACCGTCGCGGCCACCCGCCCCGCCGACGCGCTGGCCGCGGGCATCGCACTCGTACCGGCGGACCGGCGCAGGCAGGGCCTGTTCCCGGTGCTGAGCGCACAGGACAACGCGCTGCTGCCGACGGTCCGTCCACTCGCCCGGCGGGGTGTGCGGGCACTGACCGCCGAGCGGCGGACCTTCCACTCGCTGGCCGCCGCCGTCGGACTGCGACCCGCCCGGCCCCGGCTCCCCGCGGCCGCCTTCTCCGGCGGCAACCAGCAGAAGCTGGTGCTGGGCCGCTGGATCAACGAGGCCCGGAGCGTCGACGTCCTGCTGCTGGACGAACCCACGCAGGGCGTCGACGTGGGCGCCCGGCAGGAGATCTACCAGGTCGTCTCCGCACTTGCCGAACAACGGAGCACGGCCGTGCTGTTCGCTTCCAGCGACCCCGAGGAGGTCGTCGCCCTCGCCGACCGCTCCCTGATCGTCTCGGCGGGCCGGATCATCACCGAGCTGACCGGCCCCGATCTGACCGAGGCCGCTCTCCTGTCAGCGGTACACACGCCACCCGAATCGCACTCGGCCAACGCCCAGTCGACCGGCTCCGGGCCGGGCGACTCCGGTCAGGGAGAACGCGACCCGGCCGTACACGTTGCGCCCAACTCCGGCTCGAATCACTCCGACCCGCCGACACATGATCCGAGGCTGGGCCGGCCCGGCCCAGCCGCAGAAGACCCAGCCAGATCCGACCCCGGCCAACTCGACCCGACCTCATCCGGCGGGACCGGATCCGACCCGAGCGGATCCGACCCGGCCGATTCCGACGCACCTGCCCCCAGCCCGGCTCAACCCGCCCCCTCCCCACAGGACCCAGTCCAACTCGAACCAGCCCGACCCCAACCGGCCGCACAGGGCCCAGCCAAATGCGCCCCACACCAACCCGCCCCACCCCCACATGACCCAAACGAACGCAACCCAGCCACGACCACCCCAGCCCCTGCGCCCCAGGAAGGAGCGGCATGACCACCGCGACCACCTCCCCTGCCGACCGTCTCGTTCCGGGGCCGCGTGCCCTGGTCGGCAGGGGGCTCGGCGCTCTGTGGCGGCAGCCGTTGGCTGTCGTCCTCGGTCTGATGGTGCTGGTCTTCCAGATGACGACCGGGAGCTTTCTCGACGCGGGCAATCTGCGCGGCATCGCCACCGACGCGGCCACGCTCACCATCGTGGCGGTGCCCCTGACGCTGCTGGTGATCAGCGGCTATCTCGATCTGTCGGTCGGCTCGACGCTCGCCCTGGGCGGGCTCGTGGCGGGCTGGCTCGCCGGGCAGCAGCACCAGCCGCCGGTCGTGGCGGTGCTCGGCGCGCTGGCCGTGGGCGGTGCGGTGGGCGCGGTGAACGGCATCCTGTGCTGCTACCTGGGCCTGTCCGCCTTCATCGTGACGCTGGGGATGCTGACCGCGGTGCGCGGGCTGGCGCAGCAGTTGTTCCCGCTGCCGCTGAGCAGTTTCGGCGAGGGGTTCGCCTGGCTCGGCGGGTCGCGCATCGCAGGGGTCGACGCCCCGGTCGTCATCGCCGTGCTCGTGCTGGTGGCGGGCGCGCTGTTCCTGGCGCTCACGCCCGCCGGGCGGCACGTCTTCGCCATCGGCGTGAACCGGGAGGCGGCCTACCTCTCCGGTATCGGCGTCCGCCGTACGCCCTTCGCGCTGTTCGTGGTCACGGGGGTCGCGGCCGGGCTGGCCGGGGCGATCAAGGCGTCGGTGCTGGACAGTGTCGTCGCCGGGACCTCGGGGGCCGGTTTCGAACTGACCGTGCTCACCGCGGTGTTGCTCGGCGGAGTCGCGCTGACCGGCGGCTCGGGCTCGGTCTTCGGGGTGCTGCTCGGCGTGCTCTTCCTGGGCTGCCTGCAGAACGGCCTCACCCTGTTGAACGTGCCCACCTTCTGGCAGCAGATGGCCCAGGGTGCCGCCCTGGTGGCGGGCGCGGCTCTCGCCTACTTCGGCCCGCGGCTGACGCGGTGACCCGTACCTCCCCTCGTTATGTTTTCTGCGGTCCTGCAATGGGACCGCTGGCCTCCGGGCCCGGCATGGCTGTTCCCCCCTGTCGAAGGGATGACCTGGGGGGTGGTGCCACCGGGCCCGAGAGGCGCCGTTGGAGA
>NZ_JAJSBI010000060.1 GCF_021261325.1 Streptomyces guryensis
TTCCCGCTTCTCCTGCTCGACGGGCGTATACCCGCCCCGCTGCGCGTACCTCACGATCCCGTCGTACCGCAGGGATCACGAACCGTCACGACCCCGCAGGCTCTACGAGTTCAACCTGAGTAGGAACTCTTGGTGAGCCTTGCGCTGCGCAGCCGCGCGGACAAGTCGTCCAGTACTTCTGCTTCGGAGTCGACCAAGTAGAAATGCCCCCCGGGAAACACCTTGATGCTTGATTCACCGATCGACGCGTCCGACCACGCATACGCCTCGGAGACAGTAACGTCCGGGTCACTGTCTCCCACATAGATCGAGAGCGGGCTCTTGATGGTCCGGCCGGGCCGAGGAGAATGGTTCTTGATCATGCGCAGGTCCGCCCGGAGCGCCGGAAGCAGCAGCGGGCGAAGGTCCTCGTCGTCGTACGCCGCCGAGTTGACGTTCCCCAAAGACTTGGCAAAGTCGATGACCGATTCGTCGTTGTCATCAGGCAGGTCGCGCCCCCCAGTGCCGGGGCCGCTACGGCCGGAAACAACGACCATGGCTGGGCCCCGACCATGGTTCTCCTCCAGCAGAAATGCAACTTCGAAGGCAAGGGCTGCACCCATGCTGTGCCCGAACAACACCAAGCCGCTGTCGAGCAACGGGGCCAGCTCCGCGGCGATTTCGTCGGCCATCTCGTCCATGTCCTCGACGAACGGTTCCGTGATCCGGTCCTCCCTGCCCGGATAGCGGATCGTCAGCAGTTCGACATCGACAGGCAACCGACGGCGCCAGCTGCTGAAGGCGCTGGCGGAACCTCCGGCGTGGGGGAAACAGACCAGACGCTGCTTGGGCCCGGCGACCGTGCCAAACCGCCGCAGCCATATCGCGGAGTCAGACGCATTCACAGACATTCAGGTGTGCTCCAGCAATGAGTTGCGTGGTGAGATCACGATCACCTTACATTGATCGTGACGTCGGGGAAGGCGGCGCAGATCACCGCAGAAATATGAGCTGTTTCATCCATCGATATCCACCCACAAAAAGCGACCGTTCGGGGCGTGCTTGATATGAGCTTGATGCACTCATCGTTTCGCAGTTCCGGTCGGCTCCTCACTTTTCGGCTCTTCGTCTTCCAGCACACCTGCCTGGTTCGGGAGTACACGCCGACGCTGCTCGGGTCGGGTTGCCAGGTACAACGAGCCGACGATGAGAATGCAGACGCTCAAATAAACCAGATCTTGGTAGGGCAGCACGTCGATCAGCATGACGCCGACGAAGATGCCGACGCCTTGCATCCCGGTCATGATGAAGCTCGCTGCTCCGGTCACCCGGCCCAGCAGCTCATTCGGGGTGTACAGCTGAAACGCCGTCATCGAACTGACCACGACCGGTGCCAGGCACAGCCCGACGGTCGCAGCAGCGGCGATCACCACCGCACTGTTGGGGACTGCGACGAAGCCGGCGGCGACCGCGCACAATCCCAAGCCGACCGCCGCCGTACGCCCAGGTCCGGCACGTTTGATGAGCGCCGGCGCGAGCAAGCCTCCGATCAGCCCGGTCAGGCTCATGACGGTGACCAAAGTGCCTACCCAGGTCGCGGGACGCCCCAGCCCGACGGTCACCACAGCGATGCCGAGCGTCTCGTAGAAGCCCATCGCGAAGAAGGCGAGTGCCAAGGCGAGGGACAGGTGACGCAGCAGCGGCGTGGTCAGCAAGTATCGGAATCCGACCACGACCTGCTGGCTCCAGCTCTCCCGGTCCGCCCCCCGGACCGGCTTCGGGTCGTCGATCCGCACCAGCGACCAGCACAGCACCGACACACCGAAGGTGGCCGCGTCGGCAACGGCCAGGGTGTGCCCGCCCCAGGCCGCCAGGACACCCAGCCCGATGCCTGGGGTTATCAGCCGAGCGGCCTGATTCAGCGCCTGGCTGAGCCCGATGGCCTTACTCACGAGTTCCGCGGGCATGAGCTGCTCTCGCAAGGCGACGAAGGCACCGGAGGTGAGCGCAGAGCTGATCCCGTAGAGGAACATCATCACGTAGATCAGCCAGACCTGGCCCGGGCCGTCCACAGTAACGAGCGACAAGATCAACAGTGCGGTGGCCACCTCGGTGAACATCAGCAGCCGTCTGCGTCGGAACCGGTCGACCAGCACTCCGGTGACGGGTGAGAGCATGGTCCCCAGAGTCAGGCAGAGGATGACGACGCCGGCCTGCGCAGTCGACCCGGTCAGTTCCTTGACCCAGATGGAAGCGGCGAGCCAGAAGGCATTGTCGCCGATCATGGTCACCGTATTGCCCAGGATGCAGATACGCAGGTTACGGATGCGGAACAGTTCGCGCATGAAGATTCAGTCCTTTGGGCGGGCCGGCTCCGGCCCTTCTGGGGTTCCGGTGCGCTGGATCACGCGATCGACCGCATCGGGGTCTGCGGCCTGATCGACAGGACATCGAAACTCCGCGACAGGATCGCCTGCTGAAGACTGCGCAGACGGTGGCTCGGGGTGAGCCCTGACTGCTCGCTCAGCGAGTTGCGAATCGACGAGTAAACCCGCAACGCCTCGCTGGGGCGTCCAGCGTTGTAGAGGGCGACCATCAAATATTCGTGGACTCGTTCGCGGGAGGGGTACTCCCCCGCCAACGCGTAGAGTCCTCCCACCAGTTCGGCATGCCGCCCGAGGTTCAGGTCGAGTTCTGTCGACTTCTCGTAGGAGGTTATGTACAGCTCGTCAAGGCGCCGCGCCTCCGCCATCAATCGCGGCGTGCAACGGACGTCAGCGAGGGCCCTCCCGCGCCACAGTTTCAACGCCTGACGCAGCAGTGCCGAGGCGCCTTCTATATCCCCCTGGGCCTCAAGTCGGCCAGCCTCGTCCCGCTCTTGCTCGAACTGTTGCAGATCGCTGTCGTGGCCGGCCAGGCTGAAAACATATCCCGGGGGGCGGGTGAGAATGGAGGACTGCTCGGAGCGTGAACCGCCCTCGCCCAGGATCTTACGGAGATTGGAGATATAAACCTGAAGTGCCGTTGTCGCGGTCCGGGGCGGGAACCCGTCCCAGAGTTCCTCGATCAATTGATGGGTGGACATCATGCGGTTGGGCCGCGCCAGGAAATTCGCCAGCAAGATCTTCAACTTCAGGGCGCCAGGTGCGCATGACCGCCCATCACTGTCGACCAGCGACAACTGCCCCAGGATTCCGAACTTCATGCTTCTGCTCCCCGTGTGGATGGTGCATGTGTACTTGACGTGCCGGCTATTCGGCCTTGGCGGGGCTGAACCCATCGCCAAGGCCGGGCATGTGGAATCCCAGAAAGGGAAGCCTGCCTAACCGCTGTCTACGCGCCGTCAGGCTCCCCTCAGCGAAGCCGCGATGATGGGCACGATGTGCGAGAGCGAGTCCGGGCTCATCATCGCCTCGTGCTCGTATGGCACGGAATGCTGCACGATGCCGCCGTCGGTGTACGGGAGCCACTTGTCCGCCGCCGTGCGATCACCGGTCCTGGCCGGGTCCGCAGCGATGTACAACACCCGCGAGGACAGACGGCGGGGCCTGAAGTCACTCAGGATCCGTTCGTTGTTCTCTGCGCTGTCGACCAGCGCGTTGATCCGTGCTTCGTCTCGGTCTCGCCAGTCAGGCTGGGTGCGGCGCAGGAAGCCGATCACCTCTGCCCGAGTGAGCTGACTGGCGGTGGCATCCCTGCCGGTCTCAGGGCCACCCACGTCCCCGGGCTTGTGCCCGAGGACCTGCAACAGCATCTCGAGCGTCTCGTGTTCCACGATCGACCCATTGGCTGCGGCTGTGTATTCAGCGCCCGAGTCGAGCAACGCAAGCAGCGACACCTGCTCGCCCTGCTCCTCAAGCTGGTTCGCCATCTCGTGCGCGACGTTCCCTCCGAACGACCACCCGAGCAGGTGGTAAGGCCCAGACGGCTGCACCGTGCGCAGCCGCGCCACGTAATCGGCGGCCATCTCCGTCACGCTCCCGGGCTGCCGCTCCGGCTGCAGCAAGCCCCGGCCCTGGAGACCGTAGACCGGAAAGTCCGGCCCAAGCCGGTCCGCCAAGCCCATGTAGGCCCAGGCGAGAGAGCCCAACGGGTGCACGCAGAAGAGCGGTGCCGAGCTGCCAGTGGTCCTCAGCGGCAGCAGCACCCCGTAGGAGTCCTCGGGATTGTCCACGTCGAGCCGCTCTACCAGTCCGGCCACTGTCGGAGCATCGAGCAGAGCACGGATCCCCAACTCGACACCCATGACCGTTCGGATCCGGCTGATGAGACGGGTGGCCAGCAGCGAGTGGCCACCCAGTTCGAAGAAGTTGTCGTCGATGGTGACCCGGTCGACGCCTAGTGTTTCTGCGAACAGCTCACACATTTGCCTTTCCTGCGGGGTGCGCGCGGCACGGCCGGTCGTGCTGCTGGTGAACTCGGGAGCGGGCAGGGCCCGCCGGTTCAGCTTCCCGTTCGGCGTCAACGGCAGCACATCCAGCACCATGACTGTGGAAGGCACCATGTAGTCCGGCACCATCTTCGCCGCATGCGCCCGCAGGGCTTGCGGGTCGGGTACCGCGTCGGCGGTGGGGACGGCGTAGCCGACGAGCCGCTTGTCGCCGGGCCGGTCCTCCCGGACGACCACCGCGGCCTGGGCGACGTCGGGGTGGGCGGCGAGGACGGACTCGATCTCGCCCAGCTCGATGCGGAAGCCCCGCACCTTGACCTGGTCGTCGATGCGGCCGAGGTACTCGATGGTCCCGCTCGCATTCCACCGCACCAGGTCCCCCGTGCGGTACATGCGCGAGCCGGGCACACCGAACGGGTCGGCGACGAACCGTTCCGCCGTCAGACCCGGACGGTTCACATACCCGCGGGCGAGACCGTCACCGGCGATGTACAACTCGCCCGCGACACCCACCGGTACCGGGCACAGGCCCGCATCCAGGACATACACCTGCGTGTTGGCGATCGGAGCGCCGATCGAGGACACCCCGCCGGCATCCCCACGGACCTCGTCGGCCGTGGACCAGATCGTCGTCTCGGTCGGCCCGTACAGATTCGTCACCGACGCCGTCCGCGCCAGCAGCGTGCGCGCCAGCTCACCCGGCAGCGCCTCACCACCCACCAGCGCCCGCACCCCGGCCAGCTCATCCGCGGCATCGACCACCACCGCATGCCACAGACTCGGCGTCGCCTGCGCCACAGTCACCCCAGCCGAGGAAACCAGCGATCGCAGCGCCAGCGGATCACGCACTTGCTCCGACGCCGCCAGCACCACAGCAGCACCGTTCAGCAACGGCAGATACAACTCCAAACCCGCGATGTCGAAGGCAATCGTCGTCACCGCCAGCAACCGGTCACCCACACCCAGACCGAACCGCTCCTGCATCGACCACAGGAAGTTCACCAACGCCCGATGCTCGACCACCACGCCCTTTGGCCGACCCGTGGAACCCGACGTGAAAATCGCATACGCCGGCACGCGCGCACCCAACGGGGCAACCCGCTCGGCATCGGACAGGTCGCCGGCCGCCCGCGCATCGAGAGCCTGCTGTACCGCCGGATCATCCAGCAGGATCCGGGTGGTGCCGGCCGGTAGTCCGACCCCGCTGTCCCCGACCGTGATCACGCACATCGGATCAGCGTCGTCGAGGATGCAGGCGATGCGGTCGGCGGGGTAGTCCGGGTCGACGGGCACATACGCCGCACCGGTCTTCAGCACCGCCAGCAGCGCGATCACCAGGTCTGTCGACCGGGGCAAGGCGACCGCAACGAACCGCTCCGGGCCCGCACCGTGTTCGATCAGCAGCCGGGCCAGCCGGTTCACCCGCTCGCTCAGCTCGCGATACGTCAGTTCCGTGCCGTTGCAGATGAGTGCCGTGGCGTCCGGCGTCCGCACGACCTGCTGCTCGAACAGCTCAGGCAGAGCTGCGGCGGGGATGTCACGGCTGGTGTCGTTCCACTGCTTGAGCACAAAGTTCTGCTCGGTGTCGTCGAGGACGGGCAGGGTGTGTACGGGAGTGTCGTCCAAGGCGTGGACCAAGTGGCTGGTGGTCGTGTGCAACAGGGACAGCACCAGGTCCGGGTCGATCGGGTCCACGCACTGGACGGTGTACACGAAGCCGTCGCCGGTGTCGTCCACCGTGACCGTCAGCGGGTAGTTGGTGCGCTCCTGAGCGAAGAGGATCTCGATGCCCTCGACGTCGACACCGGTGCCCGCGGCGCTGTGACGGTAGTTGAACAGAGCGGTGAACAGCGGGGCTTCCGTCGGCACCGCACTCATGCGCTGGGCCGATGCAAGCGGGGCGTGCTCGTGGACCAGCAGTTCCGCGAGATCGGCTTGGGTTCGCTTGATGGCGTCGCCCAGGTTGTTGCTGGTGTCGAGGCGTACCGGCAGCGTGTTGATGAACAGACCGGGGATCCGGTCCGCGCCGGCACCAGCCTGCATACGGCCGAACAGCACCGTACCGAAGACGACATCCTCACGACCCGACGCCGAGGCGACCACCCGCGCGAACATCACATGCAACACCGTCGCCGCACTCACACCCAAGCGCCGCGCCATCTCGCGTACGGCTCTGGCGGTAGCCGCGTCGAGGGGTTTACGGGCCTCGGCGATCTCCGTGCCGTCACCCAGTACATCGGTGATGCCGAAGGGCGCGGTGGGTTCCGTGACGTCGCCGAGCTGACCGGCGAAGAACGCCTCGTGCTCGGACGCCGGTATGCCCAACCTCGCCTGGGCGACGAAGTTCCGGAACGGCAGCGGCGGCGGCAGTTCCTTTTCCCTGCCTTCGAGGAATGCCTGGACCTCCGTGAACAGGACGTCCACCGCCGTGTGGTCCTGGACCAAGTGGTGCACCTGGATCAGTGCCATCGAACCCGTCGTGGTGACCCGGACCAGCGGCGCCGCGGTGATGTCCATGGCCGAGCCGGACGCCGCCAGCAGACCCTGCACATCGGTGACTTGCGGCAGTTCGTGGACCGGGATCTCCACGTGCCTGTGGACCACCTGGACCGGCTCGCGCAGTCCCTCCCACAGCACAGCCGTACGAAGGATGTCGTGCCGGTCCACCACCCTCTGGAGCACGGCGACGAACGCGTCCAGCCGAGCCCGGGAATCGAACCCGAGCACCATCGGCAGGACATACGCGTCCTCACCCGACGAGGCACCCATCAGGTGATGGAAGAGAATGCCCTCCTGCAACGGCGCCAGCGGATAGACATCCGCCACGTTCGCGACGCCGCCCGGAACCCGGGCCACGACCCTGTCGATCTCCTCCTGCGACAGCCCCGCCAACGGCACCATCTCCGGCGTGATGACTTCGACGCCCTCGACGATCCCGTTCGGCGGGATCAACAGGCCCTTGTCCGCGGTCCCCAGACCGGACGCGAGACCCGCCACCGTCGGCGTCACGAACAACGACCGCACCGGCACCGACAGCCCACGCTCACGCAACCGCTCCACCAAAGACACCGCCAGCAGCGAATGCCCACCCAACTCGAAGAAGTTGTCGTCAACGGACACCCGCTCAATGCCGAGCACCTGCGCGAACACCTCACACAGGATCTCCTCCTGCGTGTTACGGGGTGCACGTCCCTCCGTGCTCGCCTTGAACTCGGGCGCGGGAAGCGCCCGTCGGTCCAGCTTTCCGTTCGGCGTCAGAGGCAGCACGTCCAGCAGCACGATCGCCGACGGGACCATGTACTCCGGCACCGCCTTCGCCACGTGGGCCCGCAGGACTTGCGGGTCGGCGGTGGAGACGGCGTAGCCGACCAGTCGCTTGTCGCCGGGCCGGTCCTCGCGCACGACCACCGTGGCCTGGGTGACCTCGGGGTGCGAGGCGAGGACCGACTCGATCTCACCCAGCTCAATACGGAAACCTCGCACCTTGACCTGGTCGTCGATACGGCCGAGGTACTCGATCTCGCCGTTGGTGTTCCATCGGACGAGGTCTCCGGTGCGGTACATCCGTGAACCGGGATCGCCGTACGGATCGGCGACGAAGCGTTCCGCTGTCAGGTCGGGGCGGTTGAGGTAGCCGCGCGCCAGACCGGCGCCCGCGATGTACAACTCTCCTGCTACGCCCACCGGTACGGGGCTCAAGCCGTCGTCGAGGACGTAGGTGGACACATTGTCGATCGGGCGGCCGATCGGCGGGGTGGTCGCGGTGTCGGTGTCGGTGTGCCAATAGGTGGTATAGACGGTCGCTTCGGTCGGGCCGTAGATGTTCGCGACCCGGGCCCCGGGCATCGCCGCACGGATGTCACGGACCGTGTGCGCGGCCAGCGCCTCACCGGCCAGTGCCACCGCACGCGGACGGGCACCGCTCAACCTGCCGGCCAGCAGATGCGAGAAGGCCGAGGGCACGCCACTGACCAGACTCCGGGACAGTGTGTCGGGGTCGAGGTCGGGCAGGGACAGCAGGTCCCGTACGACCTCGATGCTGCCGCCGGACACCAGTGGGGCGAAGATCTCGAAGACGGAGACGTCGAAGTTGAGGGACGTGGAGGCCACGACCCGGGACAGCTCCGCGAAGCGGAACCTGCGATCGGCCCAGGCCAACAGGTTGGCCACCGACCGGTGTTCGACGACGACGCCCTTCGGGCGGCCCGTCGAACCCGAGGTGTAGATCACGTACGCCGGTGTGCGCGGGTCCAACGACACCGGCAGATCCGCTTCGGAGTCGCTGTCGAGGGCATCGAGGAAGACCGGGGCGATGCCGTCCGGCACCTCAACTCCGCTGCCGTCGATCGTGATCGCACACATCGGCGCGGCGTCCTGAAGGATGTAGGCGATCCGATCCGCCGGGTAGCCGAGGTCAATGGGTACATACGCCGCACCCGTCTTGAGCACCGCGAGCAGCGCGATGATCAGGTCCGACGAGCGGGGCAGGGCGACGGCGACGAACCGTTCCGGACCCGCGCCTCGCGCGGCCAGCAGACGGGCCAGGCGGTTCGCCTGCTCGTTCACCTGGCGGTACGACAGTTCGGTGCCGTCGAAGACCAGCGCCGTGGCGTCCGGCGTCCGCGCTACCTGCTGCTCGAACAGCTCGGGCAGGACTACACCCGGGATGTCGTGGCCGGTGTCGTTCCATTCCTGGAGTACCAGGCTCAGTTCGGCGTCGTCGAGGATGCGTGCCCGGCTGACAGGCTGCTCGGGGGCTGCGAGGACCTCCTCCAGGAACCGCGCCAGCCAGCCCGCCATCCGCTCGATCGTCGACCGGTCGAACAGATCCGTCGCGAACTCGATGCCGCCCCGGATACCCGCCGGCTCGCCCTCCTCGGTGAACACCTCGGCGAGATTGAAGGAGAGGTCGAACTTCGCCACCTGTGCCCCGGCCGCTGCGATCTCCACTTCGAGACCCGGCATCACCAAGTCGGACACCGGGGTGTTCTGGAACGCCACGGCCACCTGGAACAGCGGGTGTCGGCCCATCGAGCGAACCGGATTCAACACCTCCACCAGACGCTCGAACGGCACATCCTGCGCCCCGAACGCCCTGAGATCGGTCTCCCGAACCCGCTCCACCAGCTCTGCGAACGAGGGATCGCCTGACACATCCGCCCGCAACACCAGCGTGTTCACGAAGAACCCGACCAGGTCATCCAGCGCTTCATCCAGACGACCCGCCACCGGAGAGCCGATCGGAATGTCCGTACCCGCCCCCAGCCGGGACAACAGACCCGCCACCGCCGCCTGCACCACCATGAACACACTCGCCCCACGCTCACGCGCAAGACCCACCACGTTCCGGTGCACCGCGGCATCAAGCTCAAGCTCGACCACGCCACCCGTATGAGAGGCCACCGCTGGACGCGGGCGGTCGAACGGCAGCGCCAACTCCTCTGGGGCACCGGCGAGTTCACCCCGCCAGAACTCCGTCTGGCTTTGATCACCCTCATCGCCCAACAGTTCGCGCTGCCACAGGGTGTAGTCCGCGTACTGCACCGGCAGCGGCTCCCACTGCGGAACCGCACCCGCACACCGCGCCCCGTACGCCGCCGCGAGATCCCGCGCCAACGGGCCCAAGGACCAACCGTCACCCGCGATGTGATGCATGACCGCGGCCAACACCCACTCATCCACGGCTACTCGGAAGGCCCACACCCGTACCGGAATCTCAGAGCTCAGGTCGAACGCGTACGCCGAGACGTCCGCGATGTCAGCCGAGATCCGCTCACGGTCGCTCTCCCGCACCACCAGCGCCGGCGCCGCCTCCGCCAGCGACAGGATCCGCTGGTACGGCTGACCGTCCACCTCGACGAACACCGTCCGCAGACTCTCGTGCCGGCCCACCACATCCGTCAACGCCAGTTCCAGCGCCTTCAGATCCAGCTCACCCCGCAGCCGTACCACCAGCGGAATGTTGTACGTCGCGCTCGGCCCCTCCAACCGGTTCAAGAACCACAACCGCCGCTGGGCAAACGACACCGGCACCCGCTCCGGACGCTCCACCGCCCGCAACACCGCACGCCCCACACCAGCACCCGCAAGCCGCTCCACCAACCCCGCCACCGACGGAGCCTCGAACAACACACGAATGCCCAGCTCCACACCCAGCACCGACCGGACACGGCTGACCAGACGCGTCGCCAGCAGCGAATGCCCACCCAACTCAAAGAAGTTGTCATCGATGCTGACCTCGTCGACACCCAGCACTTCCGCAAACAGCTCACACAGCTGCTTCTCCTGTGGGGTACGTGGTGCACGGCCTTCCGTGTGCGCGGTGAACTCCGGAGCCGGCAACGCCCCACGGTCCAGCTTTCCGTTCGGGGTCAACGGCAGCGCGTCCAACGGCACGATCGCCGACGGGACCATGTACTCGGGGAGCACCTTCGCCACGTGCGTTCGCAGTGTGAGCGGATCGGCAGGGGAAACGGCGTAGGCGACGAGCCGCTTGTCGCCGGGCCGGTCCTCGCGCACGATCACCGTTGCCTGGGCGACGTCCGGATGGCCGGCCAGAACGGACTCGATCTCGCCGAGTTCGATACGGAAACCCCGCACCTTGACCTGGTCGTCGACGCGGCCCAGGTACTCCAACTCGCCGTCACTGTTCCGCCGTACGAGGTCTCCTGTGCGGTACATCCGCGAGCCGGGAGGACCGTACGGGTCGGCGACGAAGCGTTCCGCCGTCAGACCCGGACGGTTCAGGTAACCGCGCGCCACACCTTCGCCGGCGACATACAAGTCCCCGGCCACACCCACGGGAACCGGCAACAGACCGCTGTCGAGGACATACACCCGGGTGTTCCACGAAGGCCGACCGATCGGCACCGGACCCGCCAGGGCCGGCTGACCGGGCACGAGCTGGTAGGCGACGCATCCCACCGTCGCCTCGGTCGGGCCGTACTCATTGACCACGGTGGCCGTCGGATGGGCGCGCCGCCACTGCTCCAACTGCTCACCCGTCAACTGCTCGCCGCCCACCACCAGATGACCCGACGGCGAGAACACACCCGGCAACGCGTCCAGCAATGCGATATGGCTCGGCGTGACCTTCGCGAAGCTCAACGGCACAGCTGCCAACGCCTCTTCGACCGCCGGATCCTCCTCCAGGTCGGCCACCACCACGCAGCCGCCGCTGACCAGCGGCGCGAACAACACCGTCACCGTCAGATCGAACGACACCGGCGAATGCAGCAGCGCGTTCCCACGCACCCCGGGATACATCTCCACCGCCCAGGACACGTAGTCGACCACCGACCGATGCTCAACCACCACACCCTTCGGCCGACCCGTCGAACCCGACGTATAGATCACATACGCCGGCGTGCCCGGGTCCAGGGACACCGGCAGCTCCGCCTCGGAGTATTCGTCGAGGAGAACTCGGGTGATGCCGTCCGGGACCTCGACTCCGCCGCCCTCGGCGGTGACCACGCACATGGGGGCGGCGTCATCGAGGATGTAGGCGATGCGGTCGGTCGGATAGTCCGGGTCGACAGGCACGTAGGCCGCGCCCGTCTTCAGGACTGCCAACAGTGCGATGACCAGATCTGCCGACCGGGGGAGGGCCACGGCGACGAACCGCTCGGGACCCGCACCCCGCTCAACCAACACACGCGCCAGACGGTTCGCCCGCTCGCTCACCTCGCGATACGACAGCTCAGTGCCGTCGAAGACCAGCGCCGTGGCGTCCGGCGTCCGCGCGACCTGCTCCTCGAACAACTCGGGCAGCGTGCCACCAGGCACCTCCCGACCGGTGTCGATGCAGAGGAGTTGGTCAAGGTGAGCGTCGTCGAGGACGGGCAGGGTGTGTACGGGTGTGTCGTCC
>NZ_JAJSBI010000061.1 GCF_021261325.1 Streptomyces guryensis
TCGAGATGCACGACGAATGGATCGCTTTCCCCCGCCGCTACCTCCCCGAAGGCAGCATGGACAAGATCTACCCACCTGAAGATCCACCCGACACGGCTACACCACTACAGGGGACATGACCCGTGCGTGAGGATCACGTGAGTCACGGAGCCCTTTTCAACCTGGCTTAAAAGCGCCTTGCAGAAGGCCGTGAGTTTGCAGGTCAGGGCCCGCGTACGGCTTTGCTGATCACGCGGCCAAGGCGAGGTTGTGCATGTGATCGGCAGCCTGGACTGCGTGATGGAGGCCGTCGCCGTGCTGTCGGCAGACGCGAAGGATCTTGTAGTTCTTCAGCCGACCGATCGCGTGCTCGACCCGCGCACGGACCCGGCGATGTTCCGCGTTGTCCGCTTCCTCGCCGGCCAGCAGCGCCCGGCCGGGTCGTTTGCGGTGCGGGACGACCAGGCCGGTGTTGATGTAGGCGCCATCGCCGAGCACCGTGACCCCCTGACACTGCTCCGGCAGGCCGGAGTTGCGCCAGACATGGGCGTCGGCCTTGTTGCCCGGGGCCGGACGGGCGGTGGCCACGACCAGGCGGGTGTCGGCGTCGATGATGACCTGCACGTTCGCGGAGAACCGGTAGTGGCGGCTCGAGGCGCCGACCTTGCGGTCGCGGACCGGGACAAGCGTGCCGTCGACGATCCACAACCGGTCCGTGGCATCGACCGGACGCGAGGTCGGTGCGAGCGCGAGGAGGGGTCCAAGTCGCTGGATGACCCTGCACACCGTCGCCGACGAGACCCCGAACAGCGGCGAGAGCTGACGCATGGTGAGGTTCGTCCGGTAGTAGACCGCCACCACCAGCACCCGCTCGGCAAGCGGCAGACACCACGGCCGTCCGATCCGCGGCCCATCGCCACCCCGCTCCCGCACCACCTTCAGCAACCGCTCGAACTGCGTCATCCGCAGCCCCGTGAACGTCTCCACCCACAATGGATCAGCCCTCAACACCCCACGCAATACAAGGGAAATGCCCTGATCACGGCGTTCTGCAGCGCGCTTTAGGCAGGGCACCAGCCGGGCACACGCGTCCAGATTCTGGTCATCGAACACGGGTGACACCGCCAAAGCGGCATCGGAGAGTCGCATCCCACTGGGGCGTGTGTCGGAGTGCTCCAGGGTGGCTGACGTGAGTGGGCGGGGGCGCAGTTATGGATATGTCGGACCGGTCGAGCTGAAAGCCGCGGTCCGGCCTGTTGACGGCGGGCGTCGGATCGCCTCGGCGGCTGACTTCGGTGGCTGGATCGCGGAGCAATCGGCGGCGGAACTGGCCGAACCGTTCACCTTCGTGGTCGGTATGGACGATGTGCTTCGTCTGGCGCCGCGGCGAAGCGAGCACGTGGCCTGTGCCGGCGGAGCGATGGTTCTGGGTGCCGGCGAGATCAGCTTCATGCGCGAGGCAGACCGGTGGACCGTGAGCGAGGTCAGCAACCAGTCCACCGGGTACTGCCCAGACGTCAGCTCCTGGGCGAAGGTCGCCCGTGCTCTCGACGCTGTGGAGCTCCGGCGGCCTTCCGGCTTCACCCACGAGGTTGTATTCCGGCGGTGCCCCGACTGCCAGGAGCACAACATCGTGCGCGAGGACGACTTCGTCTGCGTCTTCTGCGGCAGCGATCTGCCTGCGGCGTGGAACGTGGATCCCACCGCCTGACGACCGAGGGTCACCGGGAAGGGGAGGCCGGGGTCCATGGCGGCTCGCTTCAGGAGGCGGGCTCCAGCCGTGATGGGCTCGGTTGTCGGTGTCCTGTGAGGATCGGGGCCTGGTTCCCTGTTTGAGGGAGATCAGACCGCCGTCGCGTCCCATCGGCAACACGTGGTTCGGCGTTCTACGCGTCACGCTTGGTCAAGCGGGCGATTGGCATCCGTTCTTCGGCGGGCGCTGGGCTCTGGTCATCGGACGACGCGGCAACCTGTCGATGGCCCCGGTCTGGCACCTGCGCGAGGCCCGGGCCACGAGCGTGCCCGCCTGGGTCGGACAGTGCCTGGTCCTGGTGTTCGGGCCTGACCTGGTTTATTCGGGTCAGTCGGGTGGACCCGGCTCGATGCCCGAGCCCCGTCCCGAGTACGGGGAAGTCCCGCACCCTCGACGCGCGTACGACAGTGCCAGGGCCCGACATCGCGCAGACGCCTGGCCGCCGTAAACGATCAATGTGCCGGCTGCCGGAGTGCAGACCGGGGCACGCCCCAACATACGGGCCCGGCGTGGATCCAGTAGGGGGCGGTGTTCGTGGGCACCAGCTCTTCGGACGGCAGCGGCCACTTCGAGTCGATCGAACGCGAGTAAGCGGTGACCGCGGCCGTCAGCGCTCTACATCTGGGCCGTCAGCAGGGCTGCGCGCAGGGCTTTCTTGTCGGTCTTGCTGACAGCGGTCTGTGGGAGGGACACGGCAACCGAGTATGAGTCAGGGGCATAGAGGTCCCCGAGCGCATGAGTGATCCGGCGCGTCAGCGCGGCGAAGTCCGGGACACGGGCAGGGTCCTGCGGTACCAGTACCACGTGCACCTTCTCCGTGCCGTCCGCACCGGGCAGGCCGATGGTGGCCGCGTCCTTCACCGCGGGGAGCGAGATCAGGAAATCGTCGAGCAGGCGTGAGTAGACGTTGTCGGCGGTCCGCCCGGTCACGATGATGTCCTTCATCCGGTCGACCAGGTACAGGTACCCCTGGTCGTCCTGGCGGGCCAGGTCACCGCTGCGGAACCAGCCATCGGGGCCCAGGACTTCGGCCGTACCCTCAGGATCGTTCCAGTAACCATCCATGACGGTACCGCTGCGCACGTACAGTTCACCGACCTGCCCGGCCGGCACGGGCCTGCCGTCTGCGTCCCGCAGCTCCACCTCGGCTCCGGGGCGCGGGCGCCCACAACTGGTCAGGGACTCGGGCCGTGCCAGGTCGTGTTCCTGCGGCGTGAGTTCGGTGACCAGGCCGTTCTCGGACGCCCCGTAGATCTGGTGCAGCACGGGACCGAAACGTCCGATTGCCTGCCGCAGCCGGGCGGGAGCCGCGGCCGCGCCGGTGTAGAAGAGGGTTCTCAGCGAGGGGAAGCCGCCGGCGGGGCAGTCCGGATGGTCGAGAAGCTCGTACAGCATCGGCGTCACCGTCATCATCGCGGTGACGTGCTCGCTACGCATCACTGACAGGGCGCTGCCGGCGTCGAATGTCCTCAGCAGTACGACTGTGGCACCGGTCAGGATGCCTATGAGGGAGGCGAGGTGGCCGCTGGTGTGCGTGGTCAAGGTGCAGACGAGCATCTTGGGACTGGCTGAGACCTCGTCACGGTACCTGGCCGACACACGGGTCAGAGCCTCGTAGTAACCGCTGCGGTGCGTGACCAGCCTGGGCGTCCCGGTGGTGCCGCCGGTGTAGAGCAGTGTCGCGACATGGCGGCCGTCGGCTGCCTCGTGGGGTACGAGGTCGGTATGGTCCGGCGCCACAGAAAGGAAGTCCGTCGCCAGTGACGACCGGCCGGGACTGAAGACGTGGGGGACATCGACCCGGCCGGTGATCTGCCGGGCCCGTTCCTCGAAGCCGGGATCGAAGAAGAGGGCCTTGACCTGGGCGCGTTGGACGAACGCCGCCAGCTCGCTGTCGCCGGGCTCGGGCGGTACGAAGACCAGCCGGCAGCCCACGAAGTGCACGGCCAGCATCAGCAGCGAGGCTTCGGGCGAGTTCCCCACGAAGAGGGCGACCCCGTCGCCGTTCCCCAACCGGGTGTCTCTCAGCGCTGCGGCGTACCGGAGAACCCTTCTCAGAGCCTCCGTGCCGCTGATCCGCCGCGTCCCGGAGACGATCGCATCTCGACTGCCGGTCGCCTTCAGCCGGTCCAGCACGTTGACGGTGTGGTTCTCGATGGAATTCATTGCCCTGTTCTGTCGCGAGAGGACGAGAAGAGACGGCTGGTCCGGCCAGCCAAGGGGTCACGGCATGTTCCGCGTTGACAGCGCCGAGACCGGCACCTGCACCTCGCCTCGGATCCGGTCGGAGCCCGGCAACGCACCGCCGTGTGGCCGTACCCCGCGGGCTCCGTGCCAGGCGGGGTACGGCCGCCGGTCGGCGGTCACCGTGCCTGTCGGCGTGGGCGTTGGCGACCGTCTCGCGGCGGATGTGGTGTCAGCGGTCGAGGAAGGTGTTCACCTCGGTGCCGAACCTGACGGCGTACTGGTAGAGGAACCCGTGACCGGCGTCCGGGTAGATGTGCAGCTGGGCGTCGGGGAGGTACTTGGCCAGCAGGTGGGAGTTCTCGGCGGGCATCAGGATGTCACTCTCGCCGTCGGCGACCAGGACCGGCTGGAAGAGGGACTTCAGGCGGACCATCTTGGACTTGTCGGTGATGCCCCACTCGGACCACGCGGTGAGCTGGTGGTCGCGGGTGGCGAGGCTTGTGGGGGCGTCGTGGTCGGTGGTGCGCTCTCCGAGGCGCTGCAGGAACTGTGTGCCCGCCGCCTGGCTGGAGGCGGTGTTCTTGAAGAACAGGAAGAGGTAGTCCTCGGGGCCGGGGGTGTCCTTCAGAGTCCGCTGCAAGATGTTGGGGTCGGTTGCGCGTTGGTTCACTCCGCCCTGGGGGCCGGTGGCGGCCAGGACGACGCGGCGGACCTGCCAGGGGCGGCGCAGGGCGACCTCCTGGGCGACCTCGCCGCCGAGGGAGAAGCCGAGCAGGTCGTAGCGAGGCAGCTTGAGGGCGTCGATGAAGTCGATGGCGTCCAGGGCCATCTGCTGGTCGGTGCTGGGGGTGGTGCCGGTGGAGCCACCGACGCCGACGTTGTCCACGAGGATGACCTCGCGCTTGGCGGCGATGGTGTCGATGAGCTTGGGGTCCCAGCTGTCG
This sequence comes from Streptomyces guryensis, assembly GCF_021261325.1. Classification (GTDB taxonomy): domain Bacteria; phylum Actinomycetota; class Actinomycetes; order Streptomycetales; family Streptomycetaceae; genus Streptomyces; species Streptomyces guryensis. Next base: position 4,864 of record NZ_JAJSBI010000061.1, read on the forward strand.
AGGTTGCCGCGGAAGTGCTGGAGGAAGACCAGGGGCACGCTGCCCGCGCTGGGGTGGCCGAAGCGGCGGTACTGGTAGGTGACGCCATTGGCGGCCTTGACGCGCAAGTTGGGGGCGGTGCTGGCGCTTGTCGCGTGCTGCGTCTGAGTGACCGCCTGCCGCGTGCCGCTGGAGTCTCCGCTCACGGCATTGGCCATGCTCGGCGCCGTGGCGGCGACAGCCGCGACGACCGACATGGTGGCCAGCGCCATCGCGGTGCGCCGGGAGATACGGGTACGTCGATTGGTTGAGGACATGCGAATTCCTTGAGTTGAGCCGGAGGTCTCCCCCGGCGCGTTGAACTTGCCGTGCGCTCCGCGTACGCGTGTCTGCGGGGCACGCGGATCGTGGAGCTGTTTCTGACCCGACGACCTCGTCAAGCCGGGCCCGTCGCCGTAGGGTCCGAAGGCCCCGATGAGTCCTGTGAGCGGCCAAGGTGCGGACCGGAGGTCATGGTCTGCGCGAGTGTGGGGGAGCTGGGAGCGACGACGCTGAGCCGGGGGCGGCGAAGGAACTCCCCCATGATCGACATGCCCAGAAACTAGGGAGCGGCTGTGTCGTCGGGCGTCATCCCGGGCGCCCGACAGGGTCATCCGCCAGGGCGAACCAGTCCGCTCTCGTAGGCCAGGACGACGGCCTGGATCCGGTCGCGGATGTGCAGTTTGGCGAGGATGCGGGCCACATGGGTCTTGACCGTGGTCTCGCCGAGGAACAACTTCCCGGCGATCTCACCGTTGTTCAGCCCGCGGCCGACCAGCCCCAGCACCTCCCGCTCGCGATCGGTCAGTACGTCGAGGCGTGCATCGGCAACGGAAGCGACGGCGCCCGTGACATACCGGTCGACCAGCCGCCGCGTCACCGACGGGGCGACCATCGTGTCGCCGCGCAGGACGCCACGTACGGCGACGAGCATTTCGGCGGCCGGGGCGTCCTTGACGAGGAAACCACTCGCTCCCGCACGGAGCGCCGCGTAGGCGTACTCGTCGCGGTCGCAGGCAGTGAGGACAAGCACCGCGTCTCGGGCAGTGCAGCGCGCAATTGCGCGGTGGCCGAGATGCCGTCCAGGCGCGGCAGCCGCGCCTCCATGAGGACCAGGTCGGGACGCAGCGTAAGCGCCTGGGCCACGGCCGTCTCGCCGTCCCCGGCCTCTCCGACGACCTTCAGGTCCGTCTGGCCCCCCACCACCATGCGCAGTCCGGCCCGCATCAACTCCTGGGCGTCACAGATCAGTACGCCGATCTCCGCCGTGGTGCCCCCGCCCCCCGACCGTGCGCCGGTCAGCCCGTGCCCGGACGCCGCCTGGTCGGCGTTGCGGGCACCGGCGTGGACGGCGGTGCCACGGTTTGACGGCTCAACAGCGAGCGCCCAGCCAAGGCCCCGGTCGGCTCCGGTGATGAGGACGTTACTGGCGGGCATGCCCATGAAATCCTCCTGGTGAACGGGTCAACGGCGTCCGGGGTGAATGAGAAGGGCACGCTGACCACGCCGAAAGGCCTGCCGATGCTTTCCGCCGACGGGCAGGCCGGCCACAGGCGCGGTAGGTCAGATGTTCCTGTCAGCGACCTGGGGGCCTGATGGGATCGGCTTCACACGCGCATCACCAGCCGGACGGCGTGCTTCGAACACGGCCAGTGCGACGACGATCGCGGCGGCGACGACCGCCGCCAGGTACGCCGGGGCCCTCAACGTGACCGTGCCTGCGACGACCAGAGCGAACAGCGCGAGCAGCCGTGACGAGAGCAGGTCGTCGAACAGGGTTGCCCCGTGCCACACCTGTGGGACGAGGTAGAGGGCCGGCCCGCCGAAGAGCAGCAGGTTCGTGGTGATGCCTGCGTGGTCGACGGGGTGGACGATGACACGTTCATCGGCCACGGCGACGGCGATCAGGCCGGCGACGGTGGCCATGAGGCTGATGACGCCACTGCGCCCGGCCCGCATCGGGTCCTCGGTCCGCTGGAAATGGCGCACGACGCGCTCGGAACGGCTGAAGTACAGCCAGAACAACGCGATCGTGCCGGTGAGCGCCACCCCGGCGGTCAGCAGGTTCATCGGCTCGTAGGGTGCCGCGGTGAGTGCGGTGCCCGTGGTCATGACCGTCTCGCCCAACGCGATGATCATGAACAGGCGGCCGCGTTCCAGCAGGTGCCCGCCGGCGAAGCCGACCTGCCGGGACTCCAGCCTGCGGCCGGGCAACGGATGCGCCGTCCAGGTACCCGCCAACTCGATCAGCAGCGCCGCGGCCCACCATGCCAGCCGCGCGCCGCCGCCGACCGCCGCGCCGGTCAGCCACAGGGGAGCGGCCGCGACGAACCAGACCAGAACGCGGACGAAATGCTCCTGGTTGACCTCATCGAGGCCGACGGTGAGCAGCCATACCGTCCGCCCGATGTGAACCAGCAGGAAGGTTGCGGCGAAGAGCCACCCGGCGTCGCCGAAGGCCCGTGGGATCGCGGCGTTCATGAACAGCCCGGCGAGCATGACCGCCAGCAGCATCCGCCGGGTCCGCGGGTCCTCGGCCGGCACGAGGGTGACGGCCCAGGTGGTGTACGCCCACGCCGCGTAGACGGCGAGGTAGAGCACGAGCGTCTGGGCGGCGCCGGTCCACGTCGGGTGCGCCAGCAGCTGATGCGACAGCTGACCGATCGCGAAGACGTAGACCAGGTCGAAGAACAACTCCAGCGGCGTGACCTCCCGGCGCGCCGGATCGCTGGTCAACTCCACCATGGGTCTCCTCGTTCGGGGAGGCGTTCCGACTCCCGTGTTGTCGGGCTCCGTTGAGTGGTCAGTCGGCGAGGAAGGCCGTCACCTGGGCGGCGAAGTCCTTCGCGTGCTGGAAGAGGAAGGCATGGCCGGCGTCGCTGTAGGCGACGAAGGTGGCGCTGGGCAGGTGCTGGACGGCGGTGTAGGAGGCCAGGGGGGTGATCATCGCGTCCTGCATGCCGGTGGCGTAGAGGACGGGCTGCCGGATGGCGGCCAGGTCCGCTCGCACCTGCTCGAAGGGAATCGCCGCATCCTTCGCGACCGCGGAGAGCTGCCCCATGGCCGCCGCCTCGGACACGTCGGGGAGCCCGGTGGCCAGCCGTGTGGCCACCCTGGCGAGGTGCGCGTACCCGGCGGCGCGTCCGGTGTCCGTCTCCGGGAAGAACAGGAACACCAGGTCGTCCCCGGTGAGCTCGGGCTTGGTCATGGTGGCCCGTATCTTCGGGTTCGGGGCGGGCGCGCCGGGCACCGTTCCGCCCGGGTTGGCAGCCGCGACGACCAGCCTGCGGACCAGGGCGGGCCGAGTGCGGGTGATGTGCTGGGCGGCGGTGCCGCCCAGCGTCCAGCCGAGCAGGTCGACCCGCGTCAGGCCGAGGGCCTCGATGAACTCGACGGCGCCGTCGGCGAGTCCCTCGACGGAGTCGCGCGGGGTGCCGGTGGAGTAGCCGGTGCCGACGTTGTCGAACACGATCACGTCGTGCTCGGCGGCCAGGTGGTCAAGGAGCTCCGGGTCCCACCAGTCGAGGGTTCCCCGGACCCGGTTCAGCAGGACCAGCGGGGTGCCGCCGGTCGGGCCGAGGCGCCGGTAGGTGAACGTCGCGGAGGGACCCACGACGGTGAGGTCCTCGGCCGCGTCTGCCCTATACGTGCTCATGTCGCGCTTCGCTTTCGTGTCGCTGTGTCCACCAGGAAGGTCAGGCGGCGGGCAGGCGGTTGAGCCTGCGCAGCTGCTGGTCGAACATGCGGGAGGGGACCATGCGGCGCATCGTGCGGACGCGTCCGGTGATGGCGCCTGCGGTGTAGCGCAGCTTGGGCTTGGCGTCGGTCGCGGCGGCGACGATCTCCTTGGCGACGACGGAAGGGTCGTCGCCGTCCCTGACCGCCTGGGCCATGTACTCCTCGAAGACGTGCCGTTGGTGGGCGTAGACGTCCAGGGGCCGGTCGGGGCGGACGCTGGCGGCGTCGAACGCGGTGCTGGTCCAGGCGGGTTCGACGAGCAGGACCCGCACGCCGTGCTCGCGGACCTCATGGTCGACGGACTCGGAGTAGCCCTCGACGGCGTGCTTGGAAGCGGCGTAGACAGCCATGTAGGGCTGCGGCATGAACCCGACGATGGACGAGATGTTGATGACGCGTCCGCTGCGCTGGGCGCGCATGTGGGGCAGGACGGCGTTGGTCATGCGGATGACGCCGAGGACGTTGATGTCGAAGAGGCCCTGCGCCTGCGCGGCGGAGGACTCCTCGGCGGCGCCCGCCGAGCCGACGCCGGCGTTGTTGACCAGGACGTCGATGCGTCCGAACCGGTCGATCACCTCTCCGACCGCAGCGGTGACCGAAGCGTCGCTGGTGACGTCGAGGTCGAGGAAGGTCACGCCCTTGAGCGGGGTGACGTGCGCGGTGTTGCGGCTGGTGCCGACCACCTCGTGGCCCGCCGCCGCCAGCGCGAGGGCGGCCGCCTTTCCGATGCCGGAGGACGCACCCGTCACGAGGGCTACCGGCTGAGTTGTCGCCATCTTGGACTCCTGATTCCAGGATCGGGACGACCTCCCGATCGGTTTCATCAATGTATCAGTTCTAAAGCAAATAGCAACACACGAGAATCAATTAATGATTAATCCGTAGCGTCCATGCATCTTTTACGGAGAGTGAGGCGGGAGGCGTCCAAGCGGGTCCTCGCCGGGTCGACGGGGCGGCCCTGCATCCGTACACCGGCGGTGAACATCCGCGGCGTCGAGCAGGACGCGGCAGGCCAAGTGCCGGCGAGCCGCCGATCAGGGTCGTCCGGGTCGCAGCCGAGAGCACGAGGACGGTCCAGGCGGGCTGTGTCGGTGTTGCGGTGCACGCCGAGCGGCAGCGGACGGCCGTGCCGACATCCAGGAGACCGCGAGCGTCCGCAGCAGAGTTCGATCGCGGTCGGCATCCAGCGGAGGTGCGAGCAGCATTTCGGCCGGCGTACACAGGGCGGATTCAACTGGTCGTCGCAACATCTTGATCACGGAGGTGTTGGATGCAACGGGAGTTCCGCGCGGCGGTCCATCAGCCACGACAGGTAGAACAGGCCCTGGTTGATGACACCCGAGTCGACACGCCGCTTGTCGAGGATGACCGGCGACCGGTTCTCGTCGAGACCGAGCGAGTCGATCCCCCGCCGTGGAGAGGCCCGTGCCGTACTCGCTCGGGAGGCCCCCCGACCCCAAGCGGCGCCTCCATGTCGGCCTCGACAAGGCTCAGCACATCCGCCTCGGCCTCAGCAAGACGCGGCGCGACGTCACTCACGCCGTTGTCTGTCATGTGGAGCAGCTTCAGGCCCGGCACCTTCGCATTGCCTCCCTGCCGGTGCTCCGACCGGTCCAGGGGCCGGTCGGCCTATGGCAGCCTCATCGGCTCTGTCTGGTGACCAAGCTCCATCTGTCCCAGCCCATGCCAAGAGCTCCCGGAAATCCGAGGGCTCGGGGGCTGATGTCAACGCTGTGGCTGACACCAGTGAGCGACTCTGTCGGGAATCTTGAGGACGGCAGTTAACGATCGTGATGTTGCGTCAGGCTCGTTGGAACGTCCCGCCCTCGTTCCCCAGGAGCCCGATGTGTCCCTCCAACCTCACTCCGGA
>NZ_JAJSBI010000062.1 GCF_021261325.1 Streptomyces guryensis
TCCTCGTGGTTGAACTGGGCGTTCACCAAGGAGAGTTACGCGGTGGCCCGCCTCCTGTTCAGGGAGCGGTACTCACCCATAGAAGTGCGCCCCGGGCAGACGCCCGCGCACTCCCGGCCACTGATCCCGTACACCATGACGAGGGACACCATCGAGATGGGCGAGGTGCCGGGTGACGGTGCGACGGCTCACGGCGTGCCCTATTTGGCTGAGTTCGAAGGCGATACGTCCTGCGGACCACTTGTGGTTTCGGCGCATCTGCTCGATCCGCTCCACTACCTTGCCAGGTGTGGCTGTGGGTTGGTGGTGGGGTGTGGCGGACCGGTCGTGCAGGCTGAGTTCACCATGACGACGGTTGACCCACTTGAACGCGCATGCCCTGGAGATGCCCATCTCCTCGGCAACGCGGGCGATCGGACGTGACACGCATCGCTCGACGAGTCGCCTGCTGCGGCCCTCAATGGAGAGAGGTGCGTTGGCATGGGTGCCCATCAGGTGGCGGCGAGGTTGTTGAGCAGGTGGCCAAGCTCTGCCGGCGCCTGAATGTGGGCCAGGTGGCCCTGGTCGGGGAGTTCGTGGATTCTGGCGTGAGCGACGTGCTGCCGCACGTGGTCGAACGACGTTCCGTAGGGCGCTGCTCCACGGCTGCACTGGCCGATGATCAGGTCGACTTGATCTGCCTGTCGCGCCATCACGTCCGGAGGCGGCGCCGTGTTGAGCGCGCCGAGTTCGGCGTACAACGGTCCGCTCAAGCGGCGCAAGGCCGCCCAACCGTGCTGATCGGCCCGAAGATCCTCGACATGCGCAGCGGAGAAACCGGAGATCTGACGATTGACGATCTCGACGCAGCGATCCCAGTCCGCCGTCTCCGCCGCGTTCTTCAGGTCCGGCAGTGCATGGCGTCCGAATGGCTGCATCACCGGCTCGTAGGCGATCACCTGGGGAATGGGGCGATCGTTGGCGGCCAGCAAACTGATCAAGCCGCCGTAGCTCCAGCCGAAGAGAGCCCTCGCGTTGTCGAACTCGTCAAGGACCACGCCGAGGTCCTCGACCTCTGTCCGCAGCGAGTAGGAATTGGTCAACGGCCCTGAGGAGGCACGTCCCCGACGGTTTACGACTACCACTGAGGGCCAAGCGTCGATGGCGCTCGCAACGTGACGCCACGTATGCGCATCACTCATCATGCCCGGGACGACGACGAGGCCCGGGGCATCCGGCTCCCCGTACGCATTGACCGTGACCCAGCTGTCCCCGCCGACCGACAGCTTCTTCTGAATCGTTCGCTCCATAAATCTATTATGGAGCGAACGATCTACAATGCAAGCGTGACCGAACGCCACCGTGGACGCCCCCGAGCCTTCGACCGCGACCGCGCGGTCCTCGACGCCGCTCGCCTCTTCTGGCGACGCGGCTACTCCGGCACCTCGACCCGCACCCTGACCGCGGCCCTCGGGCTCTCCACCTCCAGCCTCTACGCCGCCTTCGGCAGCAAGGCCGGACTGTTCGAGGAAGCGGTGCGGACCTACGCCGAGCGGTACCGCGAGATCTACCAGCAGGCTGTCGCCGAGAAGGACATCCAGACCGTCATCGGACGCATCCTGACCGACTCGGTCCACGAGTTCACCCAGCCAAGCGACACACACCCGGGGTGTCTCATCAGCAGTGCCGTGATGACCGACAGCACGAGCACGCTCGATGCCAGCGCCTACGTCGCCGAACTGCACAGCTCGAACGAGCAGGCCCTCCTCGTGCGCATCGAACGAGCGGTCCAGGACGGGGAACTAGCCGCGGGCACCAACGCAGCAGTCCTGACCGGGTTCGTCCAATCCGTCTGGCACGGATTGTCAGTGCGGTCCAACGTCGCCACCGCTCGCGAGGACCTGCTCGCAACGGCGCAACTTGCTCACCAACTGATCTGCCAACAACTCACGTTAACGTCCTGACCGGCAACAGCTAGAAGATCACTGAAAATCTTGCCTGGTCAGCTCGGGTTTCAGGACTGGGTGCGCCCCGGGGGCAGGAAATCGCCACCTTGATCGTCCAGGTGTCCGCGGTGCGGGTGAGTCCGAGTTTGATCAGTCGGCGCAGGTTGAGGGCGGCGGCCCGGTGGTGGAGCCAGGTGTCGTTCTTGATCACACCCTGGTAGGGCACTCTGCGGTTGTCACCCGCGACCAGCCAGGCAATCGCACGCTCGACCGGGGGCCGCCAACGCCGGTACTCGGCCTGGCAGGCCGTATCGGTGGCGGCCTGGCGGCGGGCGGCGGCCAGCTCCGCGTGGTCTACGTCTGGTTCGGGGCGTTAAAACTGACCGGGGCCACACCCGAGGCGCACCTGGTGCGCCAAGCGGTACCGTTCCCGACTGCCGCCTGGTTCGTCCCGGCGGTGGGAGCAGCGGAAGTGGCCCTGGGCCTGCGGTTCCTCGTCGGCCGCGCTCTGCGGTACGCCACCCCCGTCTTCGCCCTGCACATGGCCGGCACCTTCGGCGTCCTGCTGTTCGTGCCGGACCAGGCGTTCCTGCGCGGCCGGGTGTGGGACCTGACCATGACCGGCGAGTTCGTCGTGAAGAACCTCGTCCTGTTCGCCGCCGACCTGCTCGTCTGCCTCGCCACACCACCCACGGAAGCCACAGCCTTTCAGGCTTTCACGGACGGGACACCTCCGCCGATCGCGCCCCGGAGCGCATGCGGCCGTCGTGGAGTGCCCGAGGATTGGCCGAAACGCCGGTCTGGTGACGCGTGTGACGTACGAGGTTTCCGGCGCTCCGGCTCGCGGGTCATGGACAGCCTGAGCCGGCTGGGATGAGGTCCTTGGGTGCAGAGGGCCGTACAACGCTCCCTTCGATGTAGGCCGTTTCACCAGTGGCGAGGGCCTGGAGACCGGCTAGGACCCGTAACCGCCCCTGCGGAGGAAGGTTGTTGATGACGTGCATGGTGGGCAGCACATGCACGTCTGCCCGTGAGCCGCGGTAGATCAAGCGGCCTACGGCTTCGCGAGTCATTGGTGTAGTCGCCAGCACATGGGTGAGAACCTTCCTGCGCCGCGTCTGCACCCAGGCAAGGGCGACGCGCCGCAGGAGAGGGAGGCCCTCCGGAGCACCGCGGAGAACTTCCTCGGCTGCCTGTTCTGGCGTCTGCCCGTCGTTCACCGCTCCGGTGGGTATCACGATCATGCCGAGAAGGTCAGCGACTACCAGCTCGCCTGCCCCCACGGGGACGAGCAAGGACACTCCGATGATCGGCGGCCGCCAGTTCTCGTACGGAGCCGTCTTCCGCGCAGGAGCAGCACTTCGCGTATCAGGAATGACGGGTGCCGCGATCGTTGGCATCAGGCGCCGCCCGTCACGGCGGCCACGATCTGCGTGAGGTGCTGCGGCTGGCTCGTGCTGGGGATGGGAGCCACGTGATCGCCGAGGTTGAGCAGCCAGTGCAGCGGGGCGAGGACTCCGCGCATGCGAGCGAGGGTGCCGGCGTCGAACGGCCGGTACGGCACATACGGGATGCCCAGATCTCGGCAGAGTTCCAGTGCCGGGTCGAAGCGGTCGGTCATGTTGAGAACGTTCTGCACGGCCGCGATCGTCAGCTCCTTGCCCACCAGGCTGATGTCCTCGGGGGTTACCTTCGACAGACCGATGTGCCCGATCTTGCCCTCGTCCTGTAGGGCCTGTAGCACGGCGACTTGGTCGTCGAGCGCAACCTCGGGGTCGATACGGTGCAGGTAGCACAACTCCAGTCGTTCAAGGCCGAGGCGGCGCAGGCTCGCTTCAACGCAGGCCCGGAGGTAGGCGGGGTGTCCGTGCGGCTTCCACACGTCCGGAGCGGGGCGAAGCATGCCGACCTTCGTGGCGATCAACACGTGCTCCGGATACGGGTAGAGAGCGTCGTGGATCAGGTGCTCAGCGGTGTGAGGACCGTAGGCATCCGCGGTATCGATGTGCGTGATGCCGTAGTTGTGGACGGCTTGCCGGAGCACACTGAGCGCTGTCTCGCGATCGGTGGGGTCGGCCCAGGTGCCGGGGCCGGTCAGGCGCATGGTGCCGAAGCCGAGGCGGGAGACGGTCTTTCCGGCGATTTCGATGGTCCCGCCAGGCGGCGTGGTGGTCATACCAGGGCCTCCGTGCCGCAGAGCTGAAGGGCTTGCATGATGGCCAGCGCCTTGCTGGTGTCGTCGCTGGTGACGCGTACGTACGGCACGTTCTCCTCGCGGAGGAGCGCGTGGGTGTGGTGATCGACGAGCGTTCGGTAGCGGGCGTCGTAGTCGTGCTTCGGCTTGATGGGCTGGTCTGGGTCGAGGACGGTCGCGAAGAGCAGGTCGTATGGGGTGTGAGCGGCGGCGAGCCGGTGCAGGGCCTCGCGGTCCGTGCGCGGGACGGCCTCGCCGCGCCACTCCAGGGCGGCCCGGAAGTAGGCGAGCGCATCCCAGCAGGCCCGGTCTGCGAGGACGACGCGCACGGGCGCATCGTCCAGGCGGGCCGCGGCGGCGATCTCGTCGGCGATTCCGGTCGCGAGGACCCAGCGGGTGGAGTCCACGGTGTGGTTCTGCATCTTGGGCAGCGGCACGAGGGCCGCGCGCCGACCGAGATGGCCGGTGCGCTGGACGGGGATGTCCCGGGCGCGCAGCTCCATCTCGATGCGGCGCATCAGCAGGCTCTTGCCGGTGGAGTGGGTTCCCATCACGCCGATGCGGATGAGGTTCTTCGGGGTCACCACAGGGTGGGCTCCTGTTCTGGTTCGGGGGCACCGGGCAGGCCGGGTGGGACGGCGGCGGCCACGAGTTGTTCCCAGCTCTCGTACCGGTCGGCCATGGTGATGAGGAGCTGGGCGGTCGCGTAGGCGTCGAAGGTCGCGCGGTGGCGCTGCCCGGGGGCCTGGCTCAGGTCCGGTGTCGCGTGCTGGATCAGGGCGTCGAGGCTGTACTTGGGCAGGTCGGGGTAGGTGGCCTTGGCCAGCCGGAGCGTGTCGATGACCCCGGCCGGCTGCCACTGCGGCAGGTGGGCGGACAGGACGCGGTAGTCCACGTGGGCGTTGTGGGCGGCGATCCACGCAGTACCGAGCAGTTCGTGGACCGCGCCCTTGATCTCCTCCCAGCCCGGCTTGTCTTCGAGGACCTGGTTGGTGAGGCCGTGTACGCGAGCGGCGAAGGGCGTGACCGGCCACTTCGGCTTGGTCAGCCACGCGCCGGCGGTGCTCTTGTCGGGCTTCCCGTCGCGGATCGGGAGCGCGGCCACCTCGACCAGGTCGGGCGGATTGGTGCCGTTGCCCTCGACGTCGACAACGAACAAGGCAGGCCAGGAGGAGAAGTTCATGTGGCTGGTGTTCCGTCCTCCGCCCTCCAGCCGATGTCGGCTCGGCCGTGCTGGCGGTAGTGGTGGGGCTTGGCTCGGTCGTGGCACTGGTAGCCGAAGCCGTGCTGCAGGTAGTAGCGCGGCGGTTCGTCCAGGCTCTCAACGACGATGGCACGGTCATTGACTTCGACCTGGCCGATCGCGCCGAGTGCGCGAGCCTCCCGGGTGACGGCCTTCAGGTTCGGTTGGACCCAGGCGGCCTTGCACTTCGCGATCTGCTCGGGCGGGCAGATGTCGCACAGCTCGCGAATGCCGTAGTGCCCGTTGTAATCGGCCTCCCCGTGCGCGTACGCGACACCACAGCTGGTCTTGCGGAACAGCGCTCCCCAGGACGTGTCCTGCTCGAAGGCGTCGAGTATCCGCTGCTCCGCGGCCTCCGGCATGATCTTGCGCCGGGCGGTGCCCTCGTACGGCATCTCCAAGCCGTGCGCCTCGTAGTACGCGGCGATCTCCTTACGGAAGAACAGGCCGGTGAAGACGGTGGCGTGCGCGTGCTGGGACAGTTCCTTGGCGCGGGCGATGTCGTCGTCGGAGTCGTTGAGGCCGGGGACGATGGGGCGCCAGTACAGGACGGTGCGGTATCGCTCGGCGTGCTCGTAGAGGGTGCGCAGGCTCTCGGCGGCGATGTTGCTGTCCACCGGCTCGATCCGTTCGTCCTGGATGTGTGAGTGGGTCACCAGGACGGTCAGCCGCAGATTGGTGAAGCTGTTGAGGACGGCGCAGTCCTCGGGATCGACGCGCCACCGGGTGATGATCAGCACGTGATTGGTCAGACCCCGCTCGTCGAGCTGGCGCAGCACGTTGAACACGTGGGGCTTGACGGCGGGCAGCATCGGGTCGGTGGCCCGGTTCAGAAGCTGGATCGGAGTCTGGTTCGGGCGGAAGTAGGGGTGACGTACGAGGCGGCGCACGGCTTCCTCGTCGCTCATCAGGCGGCGGGGGACCTTCATCTCGAAGTTCTGGAAGAGGTGGCGCACGCAGTACCCGCAGTCGAGCGGGCAGCCGACGATCCAGTTCAGCGAGAGTCCCGACTTCCGGTACTCGATCACGTCGGCGAGTTCCTGCTTCAGACCGCCGATCTTGTCGGGGGTGAGGATCGGCAAGGCGCGCCGGGCTCCGATGGTGGGAGTGCTCATCAGGTCTCCAGGTGTGGGTCAGGCTTCCGCGGCCGTGCTCTGTGCGGGCAGTTCCGGGATGAGGAGGTCGCGGCGGCCGGCGCCGTACCAGGTGCCGAAGTCGCGGCGGGCCGCGGCGAGGTCGTCGCTGGTGTGGGCGAGGTTGCGCACGAGCCGCTTCTCGGCGAGCGCCGCGGCGAGGCTGTCGTCGCCGAGGTCGCCGCGGACCGTGCCGGGTGCGGCTTGCGTGGGGTCGAAGTGCCCGAGCAGATCACGCAGCCGGGCGTGCACCCCCGGCTCGCCGTAGGCCAGGGCGACAACGACGCTCCGCCCGGCGTATGCGTCGTCCAGGCACGCCGGGATGTCTCGGTCGGGGAACCAGTCGCGGTCCACCAGGAGGTCCCAGTAGTGCACGTGGGCCTGCCACGACTGCACGGTGACCTCGCGACGGTTGGCGATCGTGGCGCCTGTGGCGGCGATCCGCTCCAGGACGGCATCGACAAGACCGCGCTCCACCGCGTCCGGCTTGCACAGGATGACCGAGCAGCGGTCGAAGTCGGAGATCTTCAAGGTGCGTCCGGGGCCGTACCAAGTGCCGAAGTCCCGACGGGCAGATGCCGGATCGTCTGAGGTGTGGACGAGGTTCCGCACGAGTCGTCCTGCCCTGGTGGCGGCCACGATGCTGTCGTTGCCGAGGTCGCCGCGGATCGTGCCGACCACCGCCTTGGTGGGGTCGGTGTGCCCGATCAACCGCCGGAGCCGGGCGTGGATGTCGGGACCGCCATGCGCCAGGGCGACCGTGACGCGCTGCCCCGAGTACGCGTCGTCAATGCGCGCTGGCAGATCGGCGGGGAAGCGCCCCGGGTCGGCCAGCATGTCGCGGTAGGCGACGTGGGCCTGCCACGGCTCCGCGATCAGCGTCGTACGCGCGCGGACGCAGACACCGGCGCCTTCGATCCGCTTCAGAACGGCGTCGACCAGGTCGCGCTCCACTGCGTCCGGCTTGCACAGGACGACGGCCCAGCGGTCGAAGTCGATCCCCTCGACCACCGCGCCGGACGCCGGCTTGCGGCTCATCGCGCGCCCTCCGTTGTCACGCACGCCGCCCACTTGTGCCCGAGGAGCCATCGCAGGCCGGGGTGCAGGGCGTCGAGCACGTCGCGGCTGACCGTGTCGGTCTCGTCGTGCTGGATCTGCCGGTACGCCTCGAACAGCAGCAGGGCCTGCTGCCAGTAGGCGTCCACGTCCAGGTGAGCGATCTCGTCTGCGCTGTACTTCACCGTGTTGGTGCGCAGCTTTTCCTCGTGCGCCATGAGCCGGCTGATCGTGTCGGGGCCGGTCTCCGCGGACATGGCGGGGAAGAGAAACTGCTGTGGAGCGCGACGCAGCTCGGCCTCGTTCAGCACCAGGCGCACGCGTTCCGTATTCCGGTCGTTGACGTGCGCGGACCCGATGGTGTGCGTGTAGTGGCCCAGTTCCAAGCCGAGTTGGACGGCCGCGTACTCCTGGATCATCGTGAAGGAGAACACGTCGCTGAGCAGGCCGCAGTCGAGGTCGTTGGCCCGCATGTGGCACACCATGTGAAGCCGTCCGTTGCGGACGAGCAGGTGGAGACCCGCCAGACACGCCATGTCGGGGTTGTCAGCGATGGCCAACTCGTTGGCCAAGAAGACGGGGAGGTACCCGCGCTTGCTGTCGGTCTCCGTGCGCAGCAGCTCCAGCACACGGTCGAAGGGGGACACTGACCATCCCCTCGTAGCGTGGAGCCCGTGATTGCAGGGGAAGTTGGGATTCATGGGGTCCAAGAAGAAGCCGCCGTACGACGCTGAGTTCCGTGAGGGCGCGGTGCGCATCGTGGTCGAGA
>NZ_JAJSBI010000063.1 GCF_021261325.1 Streptomyces guryensis
TAGGCGTCGGCCTTCGCTGGCCCCGTTACATAATTGGGAGTGTCGCGGCATCGTTGGCTTTTGGCTGCTCCCATACGCTTTTGACCTGCGATTTGTCCCCTGGTACGCTTGATTGCTGGCAATGAGGTGGGGTGACCTACGTTGACACGCCACCAAGCAGCCCCTTCTGTACCTGATGTGTACCCATTATGTAACGTACCACCCAATGCCGTTACATAATTTATGTAACGGATACTCTCCGTGCTGCAAACAGTGGTCTGGACCTCTTGAACATTTCGATGCATGGAAAGGTTGAAATAAAACCTCCCAGAGGGGGTCCTGTAACTCGCCGAGAGAGCGTCGCACATTTCTGATGCATTCACTCGCCTTACATTATCCGGTTTCTGGTGGAGTGTTGGTTATTCTGTACTGATTCTCTCTCGATGGTGTTCTCCAAAGAGGTGAATCGTTATGTCTCGAAGCGGAATATCATGGACGTCGGACGGTGGCTCAACAAGCAGCGCGAGCACGCCACTTGGACAGCCCTGATGGACGGGCAGCGTGAGCGCCTGGAGCAGCTCGGCATCGTGCCCCTGCCACCGGAGCAGGAGACACGCCAAGGCCCCAAAGACGGCCTTGGGCGCCTTCGAGAAGGGCGTTGCGGCCCTTGCGCAGTACCAAGGGCCCGCACGGGCTCTGTGACGGTCCCCAGGGGCCACACAGAAACGATCGTGATCGCCAGCCAGGAGCACGCGATCAAGCTCGGGGTATGGACGATGAATCTAAAGGGCCGCAGGGCGAAGTTGACCCCCGACAGGCTCCGGCAGCTGGCGGAGCTCGGGCTGGCGTGGGCGGCGGAAGGGGCGGCAGCGTGATGACCGGTGACGGCGCTCAGGGCCTCGCGGGCCGCCGTGGTATCGGGGGCGTGTCGGACGGTCTGGGACACGTGAACTCCTCTGTCTCAGCAGCGGGTCGAATCTATGGCGCGTAGGCAAAGGCCGTCTGGTGAAGGGCAGTTGAGTCCGCGAGACTCGGATCATGGATGCAGGTGCGCGGTGCTTGGTGCGGCGGTGGGGGCATTCGGTACTGGAGCGGCTGCCCTGGCCAGTGGGTGGCTGGGGGCCCGTTCCGCCCGGCAGCAGATCGTTGCCCAGCGCGTGCAGGCGGATCAGCAGCGGCGTTTTGAGCACGCGCGTGACCGACGCGAGCCTCGCAGCCAGGCTTACGCCGACCTCATCGCCCAGACGCAGAAGGTCGGCACGCTGATCAACGTGATGAACCGGGCGGAGGTGTACACCACGGACGGCGTGCGCGAAGTGATGGAACAGGTCACCCAACTGCTGCGCTGCCGCGCCCGTGTCTCAGTCGAGGGTCCCATCGCAGTCGCTGACAGCACGGAGGACCTGGTTGAAGCGGCTTCGGACTGCCGGGATGTGCTGGCAGCGCTGGTGTCGCTGCCGGGGACTTCCCTCGAGATGCAGGCAATGTCCCGGGCGGAGCTGGTGGGGCGGTGCCGTGAGGGGGTTGAGTCCCTCGCGGCGAGCCTGTCCGTCTTCGTGGGCGAGGCACGCGAAGCGCTTGATGACAACGGTGCACCGTGAGCATCCGGCACCGGTAGCCGGAGCTGGAACTTACTCGTCAGGCTGAGCAGGTTGCGGCTGTTCACCTCACCCTGTGGCCGCCGGAGTCTCCGGCGGCCACAGGGTCCGCACTATCGCTGGATGAGGTATCCGGTGTACCCGCCGGCTCCGGCAACTGCCGTGCCGAGCCAGACCATTGCCCTGGCGGATACGTAGAAGCCGACCGTGAGGTCCAGATCATCACCGATCTGTACGCGGATCTTCTTCTGCTTCCTCGGGTTGCGCTTGGGTGCGGGCGACTCGCGCCCGTCGCACATGCCGGCCTCCTTGGTTTCGTACTCCGCTGATGAATCACAACCCCACGCTCCGGCCAAAGAGATCGAGGCTGTGAGGGCATTCTGGAGTACGGGCGCCCGAGTGCCGTAATCGCGCGTATACGTGCAAATCGGTGGAGCGTGCAGGTCAATGTGATGCCGACTCGGAACCGGGAGACCCGCAGTGTGATTCAGGTCACCTGACCTTGACCGGCGGTGTCACCCAAGGGGTGGAAGCGGGTTCGTCGACCCGGCGGTTTCCGCATGTGGCGACCTACGGAAGTAGTGACCGCCAGATGCGTCGATCGGTTGTACGGCACCCGCTCGCAAGCGAGCGTGATTTGGGTCACACATTCCCTGCTTAGGGAGGGGGTGACCTGCGCCCATAACGCAGCGCTAAGAGTTCGTTGACCCTGTGTGTAGATATAGCTCGCTACCATCACTCACGGATAGAGATCGGACCATCACGCATGGTAGTCACTCAACCTCGTTGGGTGTGCGCTTTTAGCGCACGTGTTCGTCTTGGTTTCGACTTCGCTGAAGGCCCGTCACCTCCGCTCCGGCCAAAGAGATCGAGGTGGCGGGTTTTCCATTGCCCTGCAGCACGCACCCGGTGGCCCTGGAGTAGATGGCCGACCCGGCCCGGGCGGTGGTGCCTACGACGCTCGCGACTCCTCACTCAAGTCCACCAGCAGGGTGTTGTTCACTGCGATGGGGTCGTCCGTGCGGGCGGTGGAGCAGCTGATCCGCGAGCCCTCCGCCCAGAAGCTGGTGCAGCGGGATCCTGGGTTCGCGCGGATGACGGGTGGCCACCCTGGATGACCTCGAGGAGGACTGGACGCGCGGACTGACACTTCCTTCGCGAGCTGCGTTCGGCGAAGGCCAAGTACCGGCGGGTGCGGGACCGGATGGTCGACACGGACGTCGCGGCCGCCGTGATCCCGGACTACCCGCTGTCGGCCTGACGCTCTCCAGCTGGCCAGACCACCGAGGCCTCGCCTGGCGGGGCTTCAGCGGCCTCGCGCTCGTAGCGGACGATGGCGTCGGCCACGTTCCGCTTGAGTTCGCCGTCACCCCGTCCGTGGCACGAGAGCTCCCATGGGGTGCGGTGTGCAGGAACGGGCGGCTACAGGTCGAGGACGGCGCGCAGCGCCTGGTCCACGCGGGCCATCGCTTCGGGGTCGGCCTCACCCAGGAGCTTCGCGCCGTCGAATCGGTCGAGGCGGAGCTGCTGGAGGTTGACGGCGACTGCGGTGGCCGGGAGGGGGTCGCCCAGCACGACGGACATGGCGGTGTCCGGGAAGCGGCCGGACGGGTGCAGCACGATGACCAGCACCGCCCCGTAGCGCTCTTCCAGGCCGGTCAGGGAGACGACCAGCACGGCGCGGCCGTCAGGCAGGGTCCAGATTTCGCCGCGCCTCACAGGGTGTCGCCCTCGCCCGCCAGGTCGTCGCCGAGGCCGAGCGCGGCGAGCTGCTGCGCGGCGTCGAGGGTGGCGGCGCGGCGGGCGGCGCGCACGACGTACGCGTTGACGCTCAGACCGGCCTCCGCGGCGGCTGCCTTGATCGAGGGGGCGAGTTCCTCGGGGATGCGCAGGGTCATGGTGGTGACAGTCACGGGTGCAGAGTACGCCACCGGTTCGCGGTGTCGTAGGGCGGTTGCTACATGTGACGGCGCAGGCCTGCGTCAGTAGTCGCTGGGGAGAATCAGGGTCAGGACCGGTTCCGACGCATCCCCGGGGTGCATCTCTGCGTGCAGCTCGTCGGCGGGGCCGGAGGGCTGTCCGGACGCCATGGGCAGGCCGGAGACTTTTGCGCCCGTCTCTTCGTGGGGCATCTGGGCGATGGCGTACCGGACTGCGGACAGGACAACCGCCAGCCTGCTTCCCTGGCCTGCGATGTACATCTGCCAGGCCCGAGCGCTGAACGCCACCGGGACGGCGAACCCCGGCATCGATGAGTTCCGCCCTCGTGGGAACCCCTGGACCGAACGTGTCCTCGTTCATGCCCATGAGCATCCCGCGGCCGGCCCCATGAACGCCGTCCCCCACACGAGCGACACCGAGGGCGGCGCAGAGCAGGACAGGAATCAGGGATACGGCCCCGGCGGGTGCCGTGCGGAGTCCCGGCCACCCCCCGGCTTGCCCGTCACCCGTGTGGGCGATTGCGCCCGCGGGCGGTCGGAGAGACGCTGCCCGCGCGTCCGCGCGAGTCGGCACGCCAAGGCCTGCGACAGGGGCCCCGGAAACGCAAAGAAGGCCCCCGCCCCACCGGTGTGAGAACCGGTGGGGCGGGGGCCTCGGCTGTGCGCTGGGTCTTCGGTGGACCGTCAGTGGTCGCGCGCCGGGAGCACGCGGGCTTCGGGAAGCTCGCCGCGTTGGCCGGCCTCGGGCTGGGGTGGGCCGCAGCGGAAGGAGCGGCGTGATGAGCGCACCCGAGGCGAACTCAGGAACAGCCGGGTTCACGCGTCAGGCGGGCGTCCCGGGAGAGGTTCCCTTGGTGCGCTGCACAGGTCGTGGCCTACGGCTCCAGGGTGATGGAGTTGATCGGCGTCATGTCTTTGTCGATGTACCAGCCGGCGGGCAGGTAGCCCTGACAGCCACTGCCGTTGTATCCCGTGCAGGTACGCATAGTCGCGCCGCCGGTCTGGTTGTTGAAGATGCGGTAGGTCCCGTACATGTTGCTGAGGTTGTAAGTCCCGTACTTGTAGTACGTCTGGGACGGCTGGTCGTTGTTCCACCCGGCACCCGGGTAGAAGCACACGTCCCCAGAGGGGCATCCGTGGCTGGCGTCCGCGGCCTGCGCGCTTGCGGCGGTGCCGAGGAGAAGGCCGGCTGTGGCGGTGACGGCGGCGGCGCCCACGGCGATGGCCTTGCGGTTGAACTTCATGGTCTGTTCCCCCTGATGGTCCAGGTTGCCCACCTTGGTTGGCGGACGTGGACAACCATGCCCCCGGTCGCCCCGGGGAAGTACCTGTGAAGTCCCAGGGTCATCTTTGGCCGGCGATGCCGTACTCATTCTTGTCGGGACCGAACACGTAGGGGTTGAAGTCCGGCTTCGTTCTCACCGCACTGGGGCCACAACAGCAACCGCCAGCCGATCGCGTGGGTGGACAGCACACCCGACGACTCGTGAGCGGCGGTGAGACCGGCGACAGGACCCGGGGCGCACGAGCAGCCCGGGGTCCTTCACTGTCCCGGGCCAGCAGCACCGCTCCCAGGCCCTACACGCACCGAGTGGGCAGCGCCCCGGCCGACTGGTGAGTATCTGCAGCACTGGGGTGTTGGGGTGTCGGCGCAGGACGGTCGACGTGCAAGCGTGGCCGGTCCTCACCACCGTCGTCACCCGCCACGAACTCCCGCCGAGCGGCTGCGGTGCCCCCCGTTATGTTTTCTGCGGTCCTGCAATGGGACCGCTGGCCTCCGGGCCCGGCATGGCTGTTCCCCCCTGTCGAAGGGATGACCTGGGGGGTGGTGCCACCGGGCCCGAGAGGCGCCGTTG
>NZ_JAJSBI010000064.1:0-2494 GCF_021261325.1 Streptomyces guryensis
AACACAGTGGACGCGAGCAACTGAGGACAAGCCCTCGGCCTATTAGTACCGGTCACCTCCACACCTTGCGGTGCTTCCAGATCCGGCCTATCAACCCAGTCGTCTACTGGGAGCCTTACCCCATCAAGTGGGTGGGAATACTCATCTCGAAGCAGGCTTCCCGCTTAGATGCTTTCAGCGGTTATCCCTCCCGAACGTAGCCAACCAGCCATGCCCTTGGCAGAACAACTGGCACACCAGAGGTTCGTCCGTCCCGGTCCTCTCGTACTAGGGACAGCCCTTCTCAATATTCCTGCGCGCGCAGCGGATAGGGACCGAACTGTCTCACGACGTTCTAAACCCAGCTCGCGTACCGCTTTAATGGGCGAACAGCCCAACCCTTGGGACCGACTCCAGCCCCAGGATGCGACGAGCCGACATCGAGGTGCCAAACCATCCCGTCGATATGGACTCTTGGGGAAGATCAGCCTGTTATCCCCGGGGTACCTTTTATCCGTTGAGCGACGGCGCTTCCACAAGCCACCGCCGGATCACTAGTCCCGACTTTCGTCCCTGCTCGACCCGTCGGTCTCACAGTCAAGCTCCCTTGTGCACTTACACTCAACACCTGATTGCCAACCAGGCTGAGGGAACCTTTGGGCGCCTCCGTTACTCTTTAGGAGGCAACCGCCCCAGTTAAACTACCCATCAGACACTGTCCCTGATCCGGATCACGGACCCAGGTTAGACATCCAGCACGACCAGACTGGTATTTCAACGACGACTCCACCTGAACTGGCGTCCAAGCTTCACAGTCTCCCAGCTATCCTACACAAGCCGAACCGAACACCAATATCAAACTGTAGTAAAGGTCCCGGGGTCTTTCCGTCCTGCTGCGCGAAACGAGCATCTTTACTCGTAGTGCAATTTCACCGGGCCTATGGTTGAGACAGTCGAGAAGTCGTTACGCCATTCGTGCAGGTCGGAACTTACCCGACAAGGAATTTCGCTACCTTAGGATGGTTATAGTTACCACCGCCGTTTACTGGCGCTTAAGTTCTCAGCTTCGCCCCACCGAAATGGAGCTAACCGGTCCCCTTAACGTTCCAGCACCGGGCAGGCGTCAGTCCGTATACATCGCCTTACGGCTTCGCACGGACCTGTGTTTTTAGTAAACAGTCGCTTCTCGCTGGTCTCTGCGGCCACACCCAGCTCAGGAAGCAAGTCCCCTCACCAGACGTGGCCCCCCTTCTCCCGAAGTTACGGGGGCATTTTGCCGAGTTCCTTAACCATAGTTCACCCGAACGCCTCGGTATTCTCTACCTGACCACCTGAGTCGGTTTAGGGTACGGGCCGCCATGAAACTCGCTAGAGGCTTTTCTCGACAGCATAGGATCATCCACTTCACCACAATCGGCTCGGCATCAGGTCTCACCCACATGAGCGGCGGATTTACCTACCACTCGGGCTACACCCTTACCCCGGGACAACCACCGCCCGGGCTGGACTACCTTCCTGCGTCACCCCATCACTCACCTACTACAGGTCTGGTCCGTCGGCTCCACCACTCCCCTTTGCCCGAAGGCTCCAGGGCGGCTTCACGGACTTAGCATCGCCTGGTTCAATGTTTGACGCTTCACAGCGGGTACCGGAATATCAACCGGTTATCCATCGACTACGCCTGTCGGCCTCGCCTTAGGTCCCGACTTACCCTGGGCAGATCAGCTTGACCCAGGAACCCTTAGTCAATCGGCGCACACGTTTCTCACGTGTGAATCGCTACTCATGCCTGCATTCTCACTCGTGAACCGTCCACAACTGCCTTCCGGCGCTGCTTCACCCGGCACACGACGCTCCCCTACCCATCACAGCAGGCGTTGGCCCTATAGCTGCAATGACACGACTTCGGCGGTACGCTTGAGCCCCGCTACATTGTCGGCGCGGAATCACTAGACCAGTGAGCTATTACGCACTCTTTCAAGGGTGGCTGCTTCTAAGCCAACCTCCTGGTTGTCTCTGCGACTCCACATCCTTTCCCACTTAGCGTACGCTTAGGGGCCTTAGTCGATGCTCTGGGCTGTTTCCCTCTCGACCATGGAGCTTATCCCCCACAGTCTCACTGCCGCGCTCTCACTTACCGGCATTCGGAGTTTGGCTAAGGTCAGTAACCCGGTAGGGCCCATCGCCTATCCAGTGCTCTACCTCCGGCAAGAAACACACGACGCTGCACCTAAATGCATTTCGGGGAGAACCAGCTATCACGGAGTTTGATTGGCCTTTCACCCCTAACCACAGGTCATCCCCCAGGTTTTCAACCCTGGTGGGTTCGGTCCTCCACGAAGTCTTACCTCCGCTTCAACCTGCCCATGGCTAGATCACTCCGCTTCGGGTCTTGAGCGTGCTACTGAAACGCCCTGTTCGGACTCGCTTTCGCTACGGCTACCCCACCCGGGTTAACCTCGCAACACACCGCAAACTCGCAGGCTCATTCTTCAAAAGGCACGCAGTCACGAGA
>NZ_JAJSBI010000064.1:2594-5278 GCF_021261325.1 Streptomyces guryensis
TCCGACGCTCCCACGGCTTGTAGGCACACGGTTTCAGGTACTATTTCACTCCGCTCCCGCGGTACTTTTCACCATTCCCTCACGGTACTATCCGCTATCGGTCACCAGGGAATATTTAGGCTTAGCGGGTGGTCCCGCCAGATTCACACGGGATTTCTCGGGCCCCGTGCTACTTGGGAAATACGCAAGAGAGCCGCTGATGTTTCGACTACGGGGGTCTTACCCTCTACGCCGGACCTTTCGCATGTCCTTCGCCTACATCAACGGTTTCTGACTCTCCGACCGGCCGGCAGACCGATCAAGCACACTCCCACAACCCCGTACACGCAACCCCTGCCGGGTCTCACACGTATACGGTTTAGCCTCATCCGGTTTCGCTCGCCACTACTCCCGGAATCACGGTTGTTTTCTCTTCCTGCGGGTACTGAGATGTTTCACTTCCCCGCGTTCCCTCCACTTGCCCTATGTGTTCAGACAAGGGTGACAGCCCATGACGACTGCCGGGTTTCCCCATTCGGAAACCCCCGGATCAAAGCCTGGTTGACGACTCCCCGGGGACTATCGTGGCCTCCCACGTCCTTCATCGGTTCCTGGTGCCAAGGCATCCACCGTGCGCCCTTAAAAACTTGGCCACAGATGCTCGCGTCCACTGTGCAGTTCTCAAACAACGACCAGCCACCCATCACCCCCAACCAACGCTGGAGTTCACTGGGGCCGGCAACTGAAGGCAGCCTCACGGCCATACCCTCAGACACCCAACAACGTGCCCGGCACACTCCCCGCTCCCCTCAACGTTCCACACCCCGAGGGGCAGTACTGGAAGGAGAAGACGATCAAGTGTGCCGAATAATCAACGTTCCACCCATGAGCTGACCACCGCAGGACGTTTGCCTGCGTAGTGGCTCTGGCTGCCTTACGGCAGCTAGATGCTCCTTAGAAAGGAGGTGATCCAGCCGCACCTTCCGGTACGGCTACCTTGTTACGACTTCGTCCCAATCGCCAGTCCCACCTTCGACAGCTCCCTCCCACAAGGGGTTGGGCCACCGGCTTCGGGTGTTACCGACTTTCGTGACGTGACGGGCGGTGTGTACAAGGCCCGGGAACGTATTCACCGCAGCACTGCTGATCTGCGATTACTAGCAACTCCGACTTCATGGGGTCGAGTTGCAGACCCCAATCCGAACTGAGACCGGCTTTTTGAGATTCGCTCCACCTCACGGTATCGCAGCTCATTGTACCGGCCATTGTAGCACGTGTGCAGCCCAAGACATAAGGGGCATGATGACTTGACGTCGTCCCCACCTTCCTCCGAGTTGACCCCGGCGGTCTCCCGTGAGTCCCCATCACCCCGAAGGGCATGCTGGCAACACGGGACAAGGGTTGCGCTCGTTGCGGGACTTAACCCAACATCTCACGACACGAGCTGACGACAGCCATGCACCACCTGTACACCGACCACAAGGGGGCGACCATCTCTGGCCGTTTCCGGTGTATGTCAAGCCTTGGTAAGGTTCTTCGCGTTGCGTCGAATTAAGCCACATGCTCCGCTGCTTGTGCGGGCCCCCGTCAATTCCTTTGAGTTTTAGCCTTGCGGCCGTACTCCCCAGGCGGGGAACTTAATGCGTTAGCTGCGGCACCGACGACGTGGAATGTCGCCAACACCTAGTTCCCACCGTTTACGGCGTGGACTACCAGGGTATCTAATCCTGTTCGCTCCCCACGCTTTCGCTCCTCAGCGTCAGTAATGGCCCAGAGATCCGCCTTCGCCACCGGTGTTCCTCCTGATATCTGCGCATTTCACCGCTACACCAGGAATTCCGATCTCCCCTACCACACTCTAGCCTGCCCGTATCGAATGCAGACCCGGGGTTAAGCCCCGGGCTTTCACACCCGACGTGACAAGCCGCCTACGAGCTCTTTACGCCCAATAATTCCGGACAACGCTTGCGCCCTACGTATTACCGCGGCTGCTGGCACGTAGTTAGCCGGCGCTTCTTCTGCAGGTACCGTCACTTTCGCTTCTTCCCTGCTGAAAGAGGTTTACAACCCGAAGGCCGTCATCCCTCACGCGGCGTCGCTGCATCAGGCTTGCGCCCATTGTGCAATATTCCCCACTGCTGCCTCCCGTAGGAGTCTGGGCCGTGTCTCAGTCCCAGTGTGGCCGGTCGCCCTCTCAGGCCGGCTACCCGTCGTCGCCTTGGTGAGCCATTACCTCACCAACAAGCTGATAGGCCGCGGGCTCATCCTCCACCGCCGGAGCTTTCAACCCCCGCCCATGCGGGCAGAAGTGATATCCGGTATTAGACCCCGTTTCCAGGGCTTGTCCCAGAGTGGAGGGCAGATTGCCCACGTGTTACTCACCCGTTCGCCACTAATCCACCCCGAAGGGCTTCATCGTTCGACTTGCATGTGTTAAGCACGCCGCCAGCGTTCGTCCTGAGCCAGGATCAAACTCTCCGTGAATGTTTACCCGTAATCGGGTGCACACATCACGAGAGCGGAACGACCACCGGAATAAGGCGGTCGTTCACAGCGTCCTCGCTGTGTTTTTTCAAAGGAACCTCGCCCCGACCGAAACCGGCCGAGAACGGGGTATCAACATATCTGGCGTTGATTTTTGGCACGCTGTTGAGTTCTCAAGGAACGGACGCTTCCTTTGTACTCACCCTCTCGGGCTTTCCTCC
>NZ_JAJSBI010000065.1 GCF_021261325.1 Streptomyces guryensis
GATCTGCGGTTGTATGTGTTGGACGCGGGGTTGTGCCCGGTCCCGATGGGCGTCGCGGGTGAGTTGTATGTCGCGGGTGGCGGCCTGGCACGCGGCTACCTCAACCGCCCGGGCCTGACGGCGGAGCGGTTTGTCGCCGACCCGTTCGGGGCCCCTGGTTCACGTATGTACCGGACCGGGGACTTGGTGCGGTGGATCGCGGCCGGGGACCTGGAGTATCTGGGGCGCATCGACGACCAGGTCAAGGTGCGGGGTTTCCGTATCGAACTCGGCGAGATCGAGTCGGTCCTGGCCGGCCATCCGGACGTCGCCCAGGCGACGGTGGTCGTGCGCGAGGACCGGCCCGGCGACAAGCGACTGGTCGGTTACGCCGTTCCTGCCGCCGACGTGGAACTCGACCCCCAAGCCCTGCGTGCGCATGTGTCCGCAACGGTGCCGGAGTACATGGTCCCCTCGGCCGTGATGATCCTGGACGCGCTGCCCTTGACGCCGAACGGGAAGCTGGACCGGCGGGCGTTGCCGGCTCCGGAGTTCACCGCGAGCACGGAAGGCCGTGCTCCGCGGACCTCGCAGGAGGAGGTCCTGTGTGAGGTGTTCGCGGAGGTGCTCGGAGCTGAGCGCGTGTCCATTGACGACAACTTCTTCGAGTTGGGTGGGCATTCGCTGCTGGCGGTGTCGTTGGTGGAGCGGCTTCGTGAGCGTGGGCTGTCGGTGCCGGTGCGCTCGTTGTTCGTGACGCCGACGGTGGCGGGGCTGGCGGCCGGTCTGGGCGCCGCGGACAACGGTGCGTCCGTGGTGGTTCCGCCGAACGGGATCGTTGAGGGTGTTGAGGTGATCACGCCGGAGATGGTGCCGTTGGCGGGGCTGTCGCAGGAGGAGATCGACCGGGTCGTGGCCCGGGTTCCGGGCGGCGTCGCGAACGTGGCGGACATCTATCCGCTGGCGCCGTTGCAGGAGGGCATTCTCTTCCATCACCTGATGGGTGCCTCGTCGGGTGAGGACGCGTATGTCCTGCCGATGGTGCTCGGGTTCGATTCCCGGGCTCGGCTGGACGCGTTCGTCGCCGTGCTCCAAAGGGTGGTGGACCGGCACGACATCCTCCGCACCGCCGTGCTGTGGGAGGGACTGCGCGAGCCGGTCCAGGTGGTGGCCCGGCATGCGCAGATCCCGGTCCGTGAGGTCACGTTGGAGCATGACAGTGACGTGGTGGACGGTCTGTTGGCGGCATGCGGGTCGGTGATGGATATCACCGCGGCACCCTTGGTGCAGGTGACAACAGCCGGGATCCCCGGCTCGCAGCGGTGGGTGGCGTTGCTCCAGGTGCATCACCTGGTCCAGGACCACACAGCGGTGGATGTGCTGTTCACGGAGGTCCAGGCGTTCTTGGAGGGCCGGGAGGCGGAGCTGCCAGTGCCGCTGCCGTTCCGGAACTTCGTCGCACAGGCCAGGTTGGGCATGCCGGTCGCCGAACACGAGGCGTTCTTCGGGCGTCTGCTGGGTGATGTGAGTGAGCCCACCGCACCATTCGACATGACCGACGTACGCGGCGACGGCACCGAGGTCACCGAGGCCCACACATCCCTCGACGGAGCCACCGCCGCAGCCGTACGCGATATGGCGCGGCGCCTGGGTGTGAGCGCTGCGACGGTGCTGCATGTGATGTTCGCGCGGGTGGTCGCCTCGGCCTCGGGCCGCGAGGACGTCGTCTTCGGCACTGTGTTGTTCGGGCGGATGCAGGCCGGTGCCGGCGCGGACCGGGTTCCCGGGTTGTTCATCAACACCCTGCCCGTGCGCCTCGACACCAGCCGCAGAGGCGTACTGGACGCAGTCCGGTCCATGCAGGCCGATCTGGCCGAGTTGCTGGTGCACGAGCATGCCCCGCTGGCGTTGGCACAGCGGATGAGCGGCGTGGCTGCCGAAGCCCCGCTCTTCACCGCCCTGTTCAACTACCGGCACAGCGCGGGTGCGGCGGACGCCGATATGGAAGTGGAGGGGATCGAAGTCCTCTTCGCTCAGGAGCGCACGAACTATCCGCTGATGGTGTCGGTGGACGACACCGGTGACGGGTTCGTCTTCACCGTCCAGTGCGTCGACCCGATCGATCCCGACCTGGTCCTGTCCCTGATGGACACCGCCACCAGCCGCCTGGTCCAAGCCCTGGACCAGGCCCCCGACACCCCCGTACACACCCTGCCCGTCCTCAACGACACTGAGCAGAACCTCGTGCTCAGTCAGTGGAACGACACCGCCGCTGAGGTGGCGGATCGCACGTTGCCGGTGTTGTTCGAGGAGCAGGTGGCGCGGACACCGGATGCCACGGCGCTGGTCTTCGACGGCAACGAGCTGTCGTACCGGGAGGTGAACGAGCGGGCGAATCGTCTGGCGAGGCTGCTCGTCGAGCGGGGCGCGGGTCCGGAGCGGTTCGTTGCGGTTGTTCTGCCGCGTTCCCCGGAGTTGGTGGTGGCGCTGCTGGCGGTGGTGAAGTCGGGTGCGGCGTACGTGCCGATCGACCCGGACTACCCGGCCGACCGGATCGCCTGCATCCTCGATGATGCCGACCCGATGTGTGTGATCACCGGTCTCGGGGCCGGAGGTGTTCTGCCCGAGGACACTCCCCGGATCCTGGTGGATGCCCCGGCCCTCGCTGAGTACTCCGGGACCGACCTCTCCAAGGTGGTGGACCCGGACACACCGGCGTACGCGATCTTCACGTCGGGTTCGACGGGCCGGCCGAAGGGTGTGGTCATCGAACACAGGGCGCTGGTGAACTTCCTGTCTTCGATGCAGGAGCGCTTCGGCCTGGGCGTGGGTGACCGGCTGCTGGCGGTGACCACGGTCGCGTTCGACATCACGGGTCTGGAGTTGTACGTCCCGCTGCTGAACGGCGCTGCTGTGGTGCTGGCTTCTCCGCAGGACGTACGCGATCCCCTTGCCCTGCGCTCTTTGATCTCCTCGGCGGGGGTGAGCGTGATGCAGGCGACGCCGAGTCTGTGGCACGCGGTGGTGGCCGATGCCGGCGAGGAGTTGGCCGGCGTGCGGGTGCTGGTCGGCGGCGAGGCATTGCCGGGCGAGCTGGCTCGCACCTTGGTGGCTAGAACGGCCTCGGTGACGAACCTCTATGGTCCGACCGAGACCACGATCTGGTCCACGGCCGACGAAGTCCGCGGGGACGCCGGCGGGGTGTCCTCTATCGGCCGCCCGATCGCCAACACCCAGGTGTATGTCCTGGACGCGGGCCTGAGCCCGGCACCGGTGGGCGTGGCCGGTGAGCTGTATATCGCCGGTGCGGGTCTGGCTCGGGGTTATTTGAACCGTCCGGGTCTGACGGCGGAGCGCTTCGTGGCCGACCCCTTCGGAACCCCCGGCTCACGCATGTACCGCACGGGAGATCTCGTGCGATGGAACACCAACGGGAAGATCGAGTACCTGGGCCGTATCGACGACCAGGTCAAGGTGCGCGGTTTCCGGATCGAGCTGGGCGAGATCGAATCGGTCCTGGCCGCACATCCCGACGTCGCCCAAGCCGCAGTGGTCGTACGCGAGGACCGTCCTGGCGACAAGCGGCTCGTCGGATACGCCATTCCCATCGCCGACGCGATACTCGACCCGCAAGCCCTGCGGGCGCATACGGCGAAGATGGTGCCGGGCTACATGGTTCCCTCCACGGTCATGGTCCTGGAGGTGCTGCCGCTGACGCCGAACGGGAAACTCGACCGCCGGGCCCTGCCCGCTCCCGAGTTCACCACTGGCACGACCGGTCGTGCCCCGCGCACCCCGCAGGAAAAGCAGCTGTGTGAGCTTTTCGCAGACGCGCTCGGCGTCGAGCAGGTCACCATCGACGACAACTTCTTCGAACTCGGCGGCCACTCCCTGCTCGCCACTCGCCTCATCAGCCGCATCCGAACGGCCATGGGGCTGGAACTCGATATCAAACCCCTATTCGAGAACCCCACGGTCGCCGGAGTTGTTGATCAGCTCGGCAGCGTGAAGAAAGCGCGGCCGGCACTACGCCGCATGGACAGGTCGAAGTACGAGGAGCGCTCATGATTCCGGTGTCGTTCGCCCAGCGGCGGTTGTGGTTCCTGAACCGCCTGGACGGGCCGAGCGCGACCTACAACATTCCGTTGGTGGTACGGCTGCGCGGTGAGCTGGATCTGAAGGCGCTGGAACTGGCGTTGACGGATGTGGTGGACCGGCACGAGAGCCTGCGGACGGTGTTCGTCGAGGTGGACGGGCAGCCCTACCAGCGGATCCTGCCGGTGGAGGAGGTCGCCCCGGCGCTGGTGGTGCGGGAGAGTTCTCGGGAGCGCCTGACCGCCGATGTCACGGATGCCGCGGCGTACGCGTTCGACCTTGAGACCGAGATTCCGGTACGGGCGTGGGCTTACCGAACGGCTGTGGATGAGTGGGTGTTGGTCGCGGTGGTGCATCACATCGCGGGTGACGGTTGGTCGTTGGGGCCGTTGGCGCGGGATCTTGCGGCGGCGTACGGGGCGCGGTGTGCGGGTGCGGTTCCGCAGTGGGAGCCGCTGCCGGTGCAGTACGCGGACTACACCCTGTGGCAGCGGGAGTTGCTGGGTGACGAGGACGACCCGGAGAGTACGGGCGCGGCGCAGGTGGAGTTCTGGCGGGGTGAACTCGCCGGGGCCCCAGAGGAGTTGGCGCTGCCGTATGACCGGTCGCGTCCGTTGGTGGCCTCGCACCAGGGTGATGTCGTCGACTTTGAGCTTGATGCCCAGGTGCATCGCAGCGTGGTGGGTCTTGCGCGTGAGCGTGGGGCGAGTGTGTTCATGGTGGTGCAGGCGGCGGTGGCGGGTCTGTTGTCCCGGCTGGGGGCGGGTACGGACATTCCGATCGGCTCTCCGGTGGCGGGT
>NZ_JAJSBI010000066.1 GCF_021261325.1 Streptomyces guryensis
AACGCAAGCTCAAGAAGATCCAGTTCAGACCCCACCTGATCGACGGCTGCCTCACCGGGACCGGCCTGATCATCGAACCCTGGTGACCACGCAGCCGGACTCTACGAGTTCAACCTGAGTAGCCGTTGCGATGGTTGACGCGTTCCTCGCTGACCTGGCCGTACTCCGCATTGCAGAGGGTGTCGGCCTCCGCCGACATGAGCGCGTCGGCGAACATCTTGACCATCGCGCGCAGCAGGTCCGGACTCGCCGAGGCGAGATTGCCTTCCGCGAGGGCGTGCAGGGGCAGACTGTCGGGTGCGGTCATCGTGCTGATCTCCTTCAAAGACTTGGTCGTCTTGAAAGATCAGCCGGTGGCCGTTCTCATATCCGGACGCTCACTCCGACGCCGGGCCAAACGCCCGGATCAGGTGGGAGCCCGTACACCACTTCCCAGGACGCAACCGCGGGGAAGTGCCAGTTGCACTTCGTCATCTGAGCGTCAGTGGCGCAGGCGAGGTGGCCTGGTCGTTGACATTGACGGGTAGTGCTCACCCGTTGCTGCCAGGAGCGGCGAAAAGCCATGTCATTCTCACGCTGACCACCACTCCGCCACCCACTCCAGCCCGAGATCCGCCGACAGCCGACAACCTTCCGCCCCGCTCTGGAGCCTCGGTGCGGAGTTGGTGTGCCCGCAGGGCGAGCCGCGCGAACCGGTTGCGTCCGTCCACGCCCGCCGGGATGATCAGGCCTGAGCCGACAGGGCTTAGGTGCGGGGTGGCAGCATGGGGGACGTCCAGGTTCTGGCGGGACGATACCGGCTGGAACGGTTTCTGGGGCAGGGCGGTATGGGCCGCGTGTACGAGGCCTGGGACACCGCGCTCGACCGGTCGGTGGCAGTGAAGCTACTGTCGGGGTGGGCGGCGGAGAGCCCGTCCGCGGTCGACCGGTTCCGACGGGAAGCGCAGGCGGCCGCTCGGATCAGCAGTCGTAACGCCGTGGTCGTGTACGACGTCGGGGTCGAGGGCGGACAGCCGTATCTCGTGATGGAGCGGCTCGACGGCGTCCCGCTGAACCGCATCCTTAGGGCGTCCGCGGGACCGCTTCCCGACGACGTGGTGCGGGCTGTGGTCTGGGGCATGTGCGCCGGTCTGGCCGCCGCCCACCAGGTCGGCATCGTCCACCGGGATGTAAAGCCCGGGAATGTCTTCCTCTGCCGCGATGGGCGGGTGGTGCTGGTGGACTTCGGCATCGCGCGACTCATCGAGTCCGGCATGCTCCCCCAGGCAGACATGTTCGTCGGAACGCCCGTCTACATGGCGCCGGAGGCAGTGCGCGGACTGACGGTGGGCCCGCAGGCCGACCTCTACGGCCTTGGCTGTGTGATGTACCGGATGCTCTCCGGTGAGGAGCCCTTCACTGGCGGCGACGACTCGACAAACGAGATCTTCTTCGCCAAGGTCAACCAGCCGCCGCCCACTCTGCGCGGCCGCTGGGACGTGGACGCCGAACTGGCAGGCATAGTGGACCGGTTGCTGGAGCGTGAGCCGCACTTACGGCCGTCTGCCGCCGACGAGATCGCCGTGTACCTCAGCACTCCGGAGCGGGTCGAGGACGTCGTCTCTGACCTGGTCGCTGGCCATCTGCGCGAGTCGGCGACGGAGTGGGCCCGTACGACCCCCGAGCCAGCCACGGCAACGACGCTCCATCTGCTGGCGCAACCGCGTCGGCCTGAAAGCACCTTCGGCCCGCCGCCATCCCCCTCGTCGCCCGTCGCCTCGGAAGACGCGACCGCGAGCATTCTCGTCGCGCCCCATTTCGACGAGTACGACGACGACGCCTCCCTTCGAAACCTCACACACAGGCTGATGCGTGAGGGCCTGTCGCCCGAAGCGGTCGAGGCCAAGCACCGCGAGGCCGTGAACATGGTGAGTCGAGGCAAGTACAGCGAGGCGCTCAAAGAGCACGGCTTTCTGATCCTGCAGCGCACCGCCGACCTTGGCGAGAACCACCCCGTGACCCTGGTCAACCACTTCTGGGCCGCGGTCTGCCTGGCTCGCCTTGGCGTCGCGCCCGAAGCACTGAACCGCCTATCGATGATCAACGACGCCTGCTCGCCGGGCCACCCTGGAGTCTGACATGGCCCTTCTTCTGGAGATCAGCGCCCTGGGCGCGGACTCGGAGTACGAACTGCGCTCGCTGCACCGATGGATCGGCGCGGATGAGACACTCACCGGCGCCTGCACGGGCACTCCCCGCGCCTTTGGTCCACCGCGTCCGGACCATATGGGGCTGGGTTTCGACATCCTGGAGTTGGCGGTCAACTCGGGCCTGGCCGCGGGCGCTCTCGCCGTGTCGATCGCGTCCTGGCTGGACGCCCGCCGGGGCACGGCCCGGCTGCGGATGACGCGCGGTCGGGTGGTCGTAGAGGTACCGGCGGACACGCCCGAGGCCACCCTAACTGTCATCCGCGCGCTGCTCCACGACGGAAACGACGAAAACCATGGCACCGACGAGGAACAGGACACGCGGGCCGCGGATGGCGGCACCGGCCGTGAATGATGCCCTGCCTGACCCGGCCACGTCCCGTGCCGTGCTGATCGGCGGCAGCGAGTACCGGCATCTGATCCCGCTTCCGCCGGTCGCGCAGAACCTGAAGAGCCTGAGCACGGCTCTCCAGGACCCGACGATCTGCGGCATCCCTGAGTCCAACTGCACGATCGTGGAAAATCCCCGGTTCCCCGCCGAGTTCTTGGGCCCGGTCGCAGCCGCCGCGTCCGCTGCGCGTGACACGCTGCTGGTCTACTTCAGCGGGCACGGACTACGCGACCCGGACGATCCCGACCTGTACATGGCGCTCCACGACTCCCAGGACGGACGCGGCTGGTCCGCGATGGCGTACCACCATCTGCGTTCGGTGGTACGAGCATCACCGACCCGGCGCCGGATCGTGATCCTGGACTGCTGCTTCAGCGGCCGCGCCGCCCGCGCGATGGGCAGCGGTGGGCAGAACCTGGCGATGCAGGCCATGGTCGATGGCGCCTACGTACTGGCGGCCTCGCCCGGTGACCGACCCGCGCTCGCGCCCGAGGGCGAGATCTACACAACCTTCACTGGTGAGCTGCTGGCGCTGCTGCGCGGAGGCATTCCCGAGGGGCCCGAACTACTCGACCTGGAGACTGTGTACAGCACGCTCAAGGACCGGTTGCGGGCCAAGAGCAAGCCGGAGCCTCGGCGTGCCTGCGAGAACCAGTCGGGTCTCCTGGCGATCGCGCGCAACCGGGCCTGTGCGCCGCCCCAGGGGGGCAGCAGCCAGGTTCTCGACCAGCAGATCACCTCGGCGATCACCACGACCGGGCTGCGGCTCGCACGGCGGCTGCGTGCCGAGCGCCGCACCCGGGATGCGCTGCCCATACTCCGGCTTGTCCTCGGGCAGCCCGGTGTGACCGAGGGCGGCGACGACATCGCCGTACGACTGGAACTCGCCGACATCCTCACCGAACTGGACCACAGCAGGGAGGCGATTGAAGTGCTGGAGACTGCCTTCGCTGCAGTGCACGACCGGGTGGGTCCCGAGGTGGTGGCCGTGTGCCAGCGACTGGCAGCCCTGCTGCGCGAGGTGGGCAGCCACGCGGAGGCCTGCGACGTGCTGGAGCACGCGCTGAAGGTCAGCTTTCCCGGGGACCGGCCGTTTCCTAGCGCTGACGCGTCGAGGTGACCCGCTGCAGGGGGGGGTGCCTCTATGTCTTTCGTCAAGCGAGGCGTGGGGTTCTGGGTTCGTAGAAGGTGCCGTCGCGGAGCATGGCGAACAGCACGTTGATCCGTTGTCGGGCCAGGCGGAGAAGTGCTT
>NZ_JAJSBI010000067.1 GCF_021261325.1 Streptomyces guryensis
GTCTCGACCACGATGCGCACCGCGCCCTCACGGAACTCAGCGTCGTACGGCGGCTTCTTCTTGGACCCCATGAATCCCAACTTCCCCTGCAATCACGGGCTCCACGCTACGAGGGGATGGTCAATACCGATACCGGTTCCCTCCGTCACGCGCTGGAGCGTTGACGATCTGGAAGGCGCGCAAGCGGCTGCCACGCTGGTGGTCGGCCTGCACCAGACCGTCCAGGAGGATCGGACACCTGGATGGCTGACCGCGGACGTGCTCAAGCGATGGGCAGCCGACCCGGGGCCCCGCGCAAGCGTCTATGACCGTGCGCTGATCCTCCGCGCCTACCTGCTGCTCGGCGGCCATGCCGACGAATCCATGGTGAGTCACCTTGCCAGTCAGTTCAGGGCGCACCGGGGCTGTCCGGGGCTTCCCGGCCTGTACCGCCCAGATGACGAGCCGGGCTGCGACCTCAAGACGACATGGGCGGTATGGGAGCTGGACAAGGCACTGGATCGGAAGCTGGGAACTCTGCCCTCGCAGGGCTCCTGAGACAGAAAGTGAGCAGAACCCCCGTGAGCACACTGCTGACAGCGAGTGGGATAGGCAAGTCCTATACATTGCGCGGCCAGCGAGTCGACGTCCTCAAAGACATCGATCTCGCTGTCGCGCCGGGATGCGTCACCGCGCTCGTCGGACACTCCGGATCGGGCAAATCCACCCTCATGCACATTCTCGGGCTGCTGACGAAACCCGACACAGGCCGGGTGGAGCTGGAGGGCCGCGACACCCATGGTCTGTCAGACAGCGCACTCGCGGAACTGCGGCGTCGGCGTCTGGGGTTCGTCTTCCAGTCCTACAACCTGCTGCCACAGCACAGTGCCCTGCGCAATGTCCTGCTTCCGTACACCGGCAGGCGCCGGGAGGCAGAGGCCCGGGCGCGCGGTCTGCTGGAGCGCGTGGGGCTGGGAGACCGGTGCGAGCACCGGCCCAACGAGCTGTCCGGAGGCGAGCAACAACGCGTGGCGCTGGCCCGAGCGCTGGTGAACGATCCGCCACTGCTGCTGGCCGACGAACCCACCGGAAACCTGGATACCGAGAGCGAGGCCCTGTTGCTGGGCCTGTTCCGGGAAATGGCGGACGACGGGCGGGGGGTGCTGGTCGTGACACACAATCAGGCGGTCGCGGATGCAGCCGACGTCGTTCACCAGCTGGGCCGGGGCGCGGGTCTTTCGGCACAGGACAAGACGCACGGCCGCTCCTGGGCACGCACCGGGGGTTCGCGGGAGGGTGAGCTGTGAACCTGTTTCAGGTGGCGTGGTGGAACGTGCGAGCGCTGCGCAGTCGGCTGCTGGGGCTGGTGGCGATGGTCGCGGTCGCCGGTGCGGTGTGCCTGAGCGCGATCGGGATCGCCTCGAACGCGCAGGGGACGACGACCAGCCAGGTCGGGGAGTCGACGGCGAACCGGTCGGTCACGGTGGACTCCCCAGAGGGGCGTCCCGACACCGCTCAGCTGACGGACGCGACGGAGAAGCGCCTGGCGAAGATCGCTCACGTCGAGTCGGTCCAGCACAGGCTTCAGGTGTCGATGCCGGTACGGGACAACCCCGAGGGGGCCGACCTGCTGTATGCGACGACCTATCGCAAGGCGCTGGCACCCCCCGTGGTCAAGTCGGTGCGCAAGCAGCTGTTTCCGCTGCACCGCGGAGAAGTGGTCTTTCCCGCCTCCACGCACGGGGTGGACCTGTCTTCGATGGTGGGCAGGACGGTGACAGTGGACGCGCACCGATATGTGCGGCCCGGCGTGGGGGACACGGTGAGCGACCGGGTGAAGGTGGTGGGTCTGTACGACCCCAGCTGGCAGTTCGACGGCCCGGACACCGCGTATGCGGACGACGCGACCGTAGTGAAGTGGGCGGCGGCTGCGGCCGGCAAGACGACCGACGACTACTTGCGCACCTCAGGCTGGGATCAGCTGACGGTGGTGGCTGACAGTGCCGCCCATGTACCGGGCGTGCTCAAGGCTGTGCAGAGGATGAACTACCCGGCCAACTCCCTGCAGCAGCAGCTTCAGGCTCTTCCCGGAGTGCTCCAGTTGGTCAGCCTGACTGGGAACGTGCTGCTCGGCGTTCTGGGCGTGCTCGCCTTCGTAGGGGCGGTCACGGTAACGGGTGCGCTGGGGCGGCAGCGGGCCCAGGAAGTGGGCATCCTCAAGGCAGTCGGCTTCCGTAGCCGCTCGGTGATGGGGATGCTCGTGGCGGAGATGGCGATCGCCGGGGTGGTGGCGGCTGCCCTCGGCGTCGTCCTTGCGGTGGGCGCGTCCAGTGCGGCGGCTGCTGGTCTTCGGCGCATCAGCGACATCGCCCCGTATGTGCGCGACACGGTGCCGCTTCCGGGGACGCTGACGCTGATCTCTCTGTCGGTTGCGACCGTTGTCGTCGTAGCTGCTGGCGCCGTGCTCCCGGCTCGTCGTGCCGCTCGCATGTCCCCCACTGAAGCCATGAAGGACTGGTGATCCCTGTCATGTGGCGCAAGACGTCGTACGCCGCGCTCGCGGTGTCCGCTGCTCTGTTGGCCTCCTGTTCCGCTTCCGACGATGTGGAGTTGGGAACGGACTGGAAGGGATCGCAGACCTTTGTGACGGCGAGCGTGTCCGGGCACACAGTGGTGGTCGGTATCAATCCCGAAGCCCGCCACGCGCAGGCGCTGGCTGTTGTGCCGCAGAAGGACAGCGACGATGACGTGCAGGCTCCTCAGCTCGTGCAGCTGGGCGACGGGACGTGGTGGCTGTCAACCCCCCGCAAAGGAGAGCGTCCGGACCGGCTCTTCACGCTGAACACCGCCCGGAACGCCCTGGATGAGAAGGACGACACGGAGCGACTGCGCGAACTCGTGCCGGGCAAGAGCCTGGTCGCGGCCGTTCATGTCGCCTCCGGAAGAGATCAGGGCGCTGCCACGGCGGGCAGCAAAACCACCAGTGTGCTGGTACGCGATGCGAAGACGTGGAAGAAAGTCCGGGACGTGCAGGTTCCGGGACCAGTCACGCTGGCTGCGTCCGATCCGTCCAGTGACACGGTGTGCCTGGCTACCGGACAGGGGGCCGACGTGAAGGCGAGTGTGCTCGACCTCACCACCGGCAGGACCAGGCAGGTCGGGGAGTGACCATCCCCTCGTAGCGTGGAGCCCGTGATTGCAGGGGAAGTTGGGATTCATGGGGTCCAAGAAGAAGCCGCCGTACGACGCTGAGTTCCGTGAGGGCGCGGTGCGCATCGTGGTCGAGA
>NZ_JAJSBI010000068.1 GCF_021261325.1 Streptomyces guryensis
GTACTGGGTGGGCTGCGCGGCGAGGTCCCGAGGTTCCGGATCTTTTCCGCGCAGCCTCCCGCCGAACCCAGCGGGCATCTTTCGATGCACTGGGCTCTCCAGTGACTACGCCGCGTTCGGTTTCGAGCTGGTGTGGATGTGCTCGTGGCATCCGGTGCAGACGATGAGCGTCTTGCGCCGCATCCTCACCATCAGGCCTGCCCAGGCGGGCTGTTCCGGGCCCGACGTTCCCAGATCTGCGAGCTTGGCGACCTGGTGGACTGCCACCGTCGCACCTTGCTCGCACAGTTCGCACCGACGCCTTCGGAGTCTATGGATCAACTCCTTACGCGGCGGGTGAACTTGAACAGGGGCCGGATCGCGGATGATCGCACGCCTTGCATGTTTGAGAGGTATTCCACCGAATCGTGATACCAGATCCGGCTTGCCTGGACGCATCTTTCTGACCTCATAGCAGATCCGCGGCCCATCACTGGTTTCAATCTTCACCCGATAACGGGCTGACATCTTCCCGACGGAGGAGCGGTGCTTGGCAGCCAGAGTTTTCAGCATGGATGTCTGGGCATTCCAGCACAGCTTGCCAAGCTGTGACACGTTCTGAGCGAGCAGGTAGTAGTTCACGACGCCCCGATACTCAGCACCGTAGATCCGGACAATGTCATGATCGTCCAGGTTTTGAAGCTGATCCCTGTGCCACGGCTTTCCGTGTTTTCGGTATGGGGAGCACTTGGCCTTGATCACATCCGATGGCACGCGCAACGCGATCGTCCCATTGGCCGTACGACGACC
The DNA here is from genome assembly GCF_021261325.1 of Streptomyces guryensis. Classification (GTDB taxonomy): domain Bacteria; phylum Actinomycetota; class Actinomycetes; order Streptomycetales; family Streptomycetaceae; genus Streptomyces; species Streptomyces guryensis. The sequence goes on from NZ_JAJSBI010000068.1 coordinate 790, forward strand.
CTTGGAGCGTTTCGTGTTGCTGTGCTGAACGATGATGTCATAGCCGAGGAACCGCGCCGCACGTGTGCGGGCGTGTGTGATCAGGGTCTTGTCCTGGTTCAGTTCCAATCCGAGGGTGTCCCGTAGGAACTTCGCCAGTCTGGCCTTGATCTCCTCAGCTTCAGCCTTCGAGCCAATGAAACCCAGTAGGTGATCGTCGGCGTACCGCACATAGGTCAGCCTTCGATATCCAGGGTCCATCGGATCTATTGAGGGGAGGCGCTGCGCCTTTCTTTGCAGTTCTCGGGCAAGCGCCCGGTCGCCGCGTTGCATCGCACGAAACCGTCGACCTTTCAACCTGAAGTACTCTCGGTTGTCTTTTCGGCGGCTTCCCCGCGTGTGTTCGGGGATGAGTTCCTTCTCTATGAATGCATCGAGCTTGTCAAGATAGATGTTACTCAACAAGGGTGAGAGGACGCCGCCTTGTGGAGTTCCACTAAGCGTGTCGTGGTACTGCCAGTCGTCCATGTACCCGGCTTTGAGCATGTTACGAACGAGCCGGAGAAACCGGTTATCTTGGATCTTCTCCGCCAGTATCCTGAGAAGGATTTCGTGGTCAACGGACCCGAAGCAGTCGGAGATGTCACCCTCGATGAACCACACGGTCCCGGACCAGGTGCGTTGCACCTCGCCAAGCGCGGTGTGACAGCCGCGACCTTTGCGGAAACCATGCGATCGGGAGGAGAACTGCGGCTCGTAGAACGCTTCTAGCAGAAGGCGTACTACTTCGCCGACAAGTTTGTCTTCCCAAGATGGCAGGCCAAGTGGCCGGAGCTTCCCGTTTTTCTTAGGGATATACACACGGCGTGCCGGAGAAAACCGGTACCGTTCGCCGCGCATAGCTTCTATGATCTGGTCGATCTTGCCCTCGGACATGCCATCAGCGGTGTCTTCACTGACCCCCGGTGTCATCGCACCCTTGTTGGAGTAGATACCACCGTAGGCCAGCAAGTACAAATCCTTGTTGAACATCTGCCTGTAGAGCTGATTGCACGGCAAGCCCTTCTTGCCGCGTTCGCGGAGGACAGAAAGCACCGTTTCGGCGTCCTGCATTGCGCATACCTCGCGGTTCTCGTTGTCCAATCACCTGTGCCCCTTCGCCCTGTGATCCGGTTCTCCCGGTCTCCAGATTGGCAGGACGTTACCCCTGCGACTACTACGGGCACTCTGTCGCCATAGAACTCGCGCTCCTTAGGCGATCCCACGTTCGTCAGTGCCGTACGTTCTAGCGTGACTTAGGCGTCCCGTTCGTTTCCTTGAATGCCCTGACAGGGCATCGCTCCTGCGCCCCAAGAGGATTGCGGTAGGCGCCTCTACATCCTGCCGCAGGGGCCGGCGCCGGTTTCAGGCGTCTTTCCGGCGGGTGACAACATTTACACCTTCTGGAACTGGGATTCAGGCAATTCAGCTTTCGCCATATCACGCGGATCTCTCGCCGCGCCGCTCCATACGCCTGGACACGGCCGACGATTTCCTGGCATGCTATCGTCCCCTTCACCTTTCGGATCTTGGGTAAGCCATCAGATCCAGAGACATTCCTCCAATCTCTGCCCGCTGCGCGGGCTATACGGCACTGCGCCTCGTGGCGCAGAGAGG
>NZ_JAJSBI010000069.1 GCF_021261325.1 Streptomyces guryensis
GACGGGTCATGCGCAAGTTCGGCATCGCCGGGCTGCGGCTGCGCAAGCGCCAGGTCACCACCGTGCCCGAACCGTCCGCCACCCCGGTGCCGGACCTGTTCAAGCGTGACTTCACCGCAAGTGGGCCGAACGCGAAGTACGTCGGGTCGGGTAGCCGGAGGGAATTTCACCCTCCGGCTCCCACAGAACCGTGCGTAACAGTCTCCCGTTACACGGCTCTTGTCACCCTGATCACCAGAAATTACGGCACAGGCGCCAATGCGCGAACATTCCCGGGTATCGCTGTGTGATCCCCTGGAAACAGTCCTTGGCTTTCTTGAACCCGGCCAGCCGTTTGTACTTTCTGCGGATCCAGCGCACCAGGTAGGCGTTGACGCGCCGCAGGAGGGGTTTCAGCGCGGAGTGATAGAACGCTCCGTAGTACTGCATCCACCCTCGCACGATTGGGTTGATGATCCGTGCGAGTTGAGCGAAGGTATGGCCCGTGCGCCGGTGAATCCGCCACCCGCGCAATTCGAAACTAAGCCTCTTCAGGGCCTCCTTGCTGATCGCAGGCAGAAAACATGGGAATGTCACCCCATGCTTGCTGCGCGCCGCGCGAGCGCGGAACGTGAACCCCAGGAACGTGAACGCCGTGTGCTCATACGAGATCCGCCGGTTCGCGTCCTTGCAGTAGACGATCCGGGTCTTGTCGGGATGCAGACGCAGCCCGACCTCTTCCATCCGGTTCCCGATCGCCTCCACCAGTCTTCTGGCCTGGCGCTCGCTGGCGCAGTGCACGACCGCGTCATCCACGTAGCGTTCGAAGGGAACGTTCGGGAATTCCCGAGTCAGCCACATATCGAACGCGTAGTGGAGGAACAGATTCGCCAACACGGGCGAGACCGATGACCCTTGCGGGGTCCCCCGGTCTCGCATCTGCAAGGTGCCATCGGGTAGTTGAAGTGGTGCCTCCAGCCATCGCCGGACGTACAACTTCACCCAAACGGCGTCGATGTGTGCTTCCACAGCCTTGACGACGAGGTCCCAGCGGACGCTGTCGAAGAACTTCTGGATGTCGAGGTCGACGACCCAGTCCTTCTTCCAGCAGCGTTCTCGGCACTTCTCCACCGCGTCCAGCGCCGACCGTCCGGGCCGATACCCGTAGGAGTCCGGATGGATTTTCGGTTCCACCTCGCGCTCCAGACGGGCGGCCACTACGGTCTGTGCAATTCTGTCCGCGACCGTGGGAACGCCGAGAATTCTGGTACCACCGCCATGCGGCTTCGGAATCTCCACAGCTCGCACCGGGGGCGGAAAGTAGCTACCCGAGGACATCCGGTTCCAGATCTTGAAGAGATTACCCCTCAGATCCTTCTCGAAGTCCTCGATCGAGCAACCGTCCACGCCCGGCGCCCCCTTATTGGCCTTTACCTTTTCCCATGCCTCCCATACTTCCCACTTCGAGATCTCAAACGACTTTCCTGGCGACTTCAGCTCGCCCACCCGACTCCTCCCAGGAAATACCCGGTTGATCGAACGAACACAGCCACGGATGACCCGGCCCCTTCGCTCCATCCCCATTACAGGGACTTCATCACTACTACGAGCCGGTCCGCCGGCGAGTCCCGCACCGGTACTCGATCCCTCGCGGTTTCCGCCGCTTCGGGACACTCCCTCTCCCTGCCCATGAGGCAGGACTATCGGGACTCGCCTTCCCACGTTCCACGTGAAAGCAGCAGACCAGGCTCGCGTCGCCTCCATGCCGGGCACCATCTGGCCAGTAGACGGGTGTCCGCCAGACTTGTCCTGGAGCCATATCTACACCCCCAGTTTCGATGCCGTCTAAATACGTTTTCGACACGTCATCAGCGATTCGCTTGCGCTCGCCTTCCTGATCCCCACCTGACGCCTCATGGGCGCCTTTTCCACATCGCTCACCACGACGGTCTTTAGCCAACGCAGCATGTGGCGGTTTGAAGCCTCCCCCCGCAGGGCGGCTCCGAAGGGCCTACCTTCATCTTTCACGCAACACCGCATTTAAAGAGGTGCCGACCTGCATTCCTGAACCTCTCCTCCTGCGTTCGTGGCACACCGACATCACCTACCTGCCGGTGGGCGACGGCGAGTTCCTGTATCTGGCGACCGTGATCGACTGCTTCTCACGCCGTCTGGTGGGCTGGTCGATCGCCGACCACATGCGCACCTCGCTGGTCAC
>NZ_JAJSBI010000007.1 GCF_021261325.1 Streptomyces guryensis
CAAGCACTTCTCCGCCTGGCCCGACAACGGATCAACGTGCTGTTCGCCATGCTCCGCGACGGCACCTTCTACGAACCCAGAACCCCACGCCTCGCTTGACGAAAGACATAGAGGCACCCCCCCGGCCGGGGGCATCGAATCCCGCGCCCACGGCCTGACACTCCAGCGGCTCCTGATGGAGTCGAGAAGAGGGTAGGACCACGCCAGGATTGTGGACAGCCGGGGGATGGCTCCTCACCCGGGGAGGACCTGACCACCGCGTCCCCGCTGCGATCGGCTGAGGATCCAGAACGCGGCCTCAACCGTTGCCGGCCTGCGTGATCTCCGCACGACGCGGGCCGGAAAGGAACGTGACCGATCCCTACAGTCCTGTCAGCTCTCGTAGTGGTAGCGGCACTGTGCGATCAGGACGGCGTCCTCGGTGGCCTTGTAGATCAGTCGGTGCTCGTCGTTGATGCGGCGCGACCAGTAGCCCTGGAATCCGTGCTTGAGCGGTTCCGGTTTGCCGATCCCCTCGTTGCCGTTCCGGGCGATGTCCGCGATGAGCGTGTTGATGCGCTTCAGGATCTTCCGGTCCTGAAGCTGCCACCACAGGTAGTCCTCCCAGGCGCGAGAGGAGAAGGTGATCTTCAACTCGCGGCTCTCATTCGTCGGTCGCCAGCTCGCGTACGGTGCCGCCGCCGTTCTCCAGCTCGTCGATGGAGGCGAGCAGGCGCCGGGCGTTCGCCGGGCTTCGCAGCAGGTACGCCGTCTCCTTCAGGGACTGGTAGTCCTCAAGGGAGACGATGACGACCGGGTCGTGTCCGGCCCGGGTGATGACGACCTCTTCGCGGTCGTCGGTGACGGAGTTGAGCACCTCGGCGTACCGCGCGCGCGACTCGGAATACGTCATGGTCTTCACGATCGGCCTCCTTTGACGTACAAGAAACTGTACGTCGATTTCCTGAGGTGAGGCAAGCATCAGAATGCCGGCAGCGACCGGGCGGCCTTCGGTGCGAACATTCCGGGTGCGGGTGAGGTACGGCAGGCGACGAGGAGTGGACGCCCCCCGCATAGCACGGCGGTCAGCGCGTGAATGCCTTGCGGAGCCGTTCCGCCGCCTCCTCCAGGACCGCCGTCTGCTTGCAGAACGCGAACCGTACGAACGGGGCGCCGGCCTCGCGGTGGTCGTAGAACACGGCGTTCGGGATGGCGACGACCCCGGCGCGCTCCGGGAGGGCACGGCAGAAGGCGAAGCCGTCGCCTCCTTCGGACAGCACAGTCCCGAGGGGGCGGATGTCGGTGGTGATGAAGTAGGTGCCGGCGGGCCGGAAGACCTTGAAGCCCGCGTCCGCCAGGCCCGCCGCCAGCAGGTCCCGCTTGGCCAGCATGTCCTCGCGGAAGGCGGTGAAGTAGCTGTCGGGGAGCGCCAGCGCCTCGGCGACGGCGTACTGGAAGGGCCCGGAGGAGACGTACGTCAGGAACTGCTTCGCGGAGCGGGCCGCCGAGACCAGTGCCGGGGCCGCGGTGATCCAGCCGACCTTCCAGCCGGTGAAGGAGAAGGTCTTGCCCGCCGAGCCGATGGTGACCGTCCGGTCGCGCATGCCGGGGAAGGTGGCCAGGGGGAGGTGCTCGGCCTCGTCGAAGACCAGGTGCTCGTAGACCTCGTCCGTGACGACCAGCAGGTCGCGTTCCACCGCCAGCTCGGCGATCGCGGTCAGCTCCTCGCGGGTGAGGACCGTGCCGGTGGGGTTGTGCGGGGTGTTGATGAGCAGGAGGCGGGTGCGGTCGGTGACGGCCGCGCGCAGTTCGTCGAGGTCCAGGCGGAAGCCGGCGCCCTCGTCGACGTGGGGCCGCAACGTGACCGGCACTCTGGTCCCGCCCGCCATGGCGATGCAGGCCGCGTACGAGTCGTAGTACGGCTCGAAGGCGATCACCTCGTCGCCGGGCTCCAGCAGGGCGAGGAGGGCGGCGGCGATGGCCTCGGTGGCGCCCGCGGTGACCAGGACCTCGGTGTCGGGGTCGTACGACAGGCCGTAGCGGCGCTCCTGGTGCGCGGCGATCGCGGTGCGCAGCTCGGGGACGCCGGGGCCCGGCGGGTACTGGTTGCCGCGGCCGTCGCGCAGCGCCCGTACGGCGGCCTCACGGACCTCCTCGGGGCCGTCCGTGTCGGGGAAGCCCTGTCCCAGGTTGATGGCGCCGGTCTGCACGGCCAGGGCCGACATCTCGGCGAAGATCGTCGTCCCGAACTCGGCGAGGCGGCGGTTGAGGAGGGGGCGGGTGCTGGAGGTCATGCCGGTCATCCTGCGCCGAAGCTCCGGAGTTCCTCAACTCACCGCTCCACGACGCGTACCGGGCGATCGCGTGCCGCAGTTCGATCCGCTCGGGCTCCGGCAGCTCGACCCCCTGGGTGAACGCCATGACATGCTCGGCGACCGCGCGCAGCTTCGTGTTGGTGCGCTGCGAGACATCGCGCAGGACCCGCCACGCCTCCTCCGGCGCCATCCGCCCGAGGACGACGACGGCGCCGATGGCCTGGTCGACGACCGCGTGCGAGCTGACGGCCTGCTCCAGCTGGGCGCGCTCCACTTCCAGGCGCTCGTTCTCCACGGCCAGATCGGTGGCGGACAGGATCTTCAGGGGCTGCGATCGGGAGACCGCAAAGAAGGCCATGGCTGGCTCACCATTTCGTCAGGGCGGGGACTGGGCTCTGTTGCGCTGTTGCCCCCCAAAATGCCTCGTACACACGCCCTCGGAGGGCTACTACGGCTGACCGGCTCCCGTCCGTGGCGGGGTGGGTGCAGGGGTGTTCCCCTGCGCTCGGAACCCTCTGAAGTTCCTCAACTCACCTACGGGGGTGAGCAGCTGCGGCGACACCCGACGTGCTCCCTCTGAGCTGGGGGAGAGCGGTCGGCAAGTGCCGTCGTCTGTCGGCGTTGGCCGCTGTCGGACGGCCCACAGACGGCCCGGCGCAGGACCTCGAAGAGCCTGTATCGGGCCGGGCCGGATCGCGCCCCCTTGGAAGGCTGTCCTGTGGGCTTTCCAAGGGGGCACGGCGCCTCACTCCAGGCATCACCGGAGCGAACGCGCACTACCGGCGACGACGAAGCCCACCGAGCGGTAAGCGGAAGGCGCCTCAGTTCAGTCTCTTCCCCATGCGCGCCGAAAACTTCTCTGTGTCCTTCGTGTGCCACCACTCGAACAGGTGGGTGCGCACAAGGAACCCGAGGTAATTCAGGGTGTCCTCGGTGAGGTCTCCGCTCACCAGACTCGCTTCATGACCCTGGTAGTCAAGTGAGACTTCCCAGAGCTGTCCTGAGATGCTGACCTGAATTTTCAGAAGCAACTTCGGGAAGGTAGACGGCACCTTTACCTCAAGGACTTCAAGAGAGGATCCCCCTCCCTCGCTCTGTAGCCCCGAAAGCCTTTGGGTGAGCGCTTCCCTCACTTGCTCCTGGGTGGCCATTTAGGTCCTTTCAGCACTTTGCGCCCGCTGAAGCTGCGGCTATGGCTGGTGTTGTGTACTCTACCGTGGCCGTAATGATTCCCTGCGGTGTCAGACCGCCCGGCGTCCCTCCAAGGGGCCCCTTGTTGACAACCACCTTGAAGTTCTTCGTTGGCGGCTTGGAGGAGCAACCGGCGCCTACCTTGTACCGGTAGTACACCCCGGGCGACCTCTCGTAACCGTTGAAGAGTGTGTCGCTTATCTTGTTGCTGAAGCTGGTGCTCCAGCGCCCGCGCTCAACTATGTGGTTGTAGCCCCAAGTTTTCGTTCCGCAGCGCAGGGGCATCTTGCTCGGGCCGATCCAGTAGGTGTAGGCGACCTTTGAGTAGTGCTGCCTCTGGCAGGGATCTGATGCGCTCGCTACGGCTGCCGCGTCATTGGTCGAAACGTGTGCTGTGGCGGCTGCGGGCATCTCGTCGGATGCGTTCGCAGCTGTAGGTGTGGTGAGCAGGACAGCTGCTCCTGCTGCCGCGATGAACGTCGCTGTGGATTTGCGGAAATGCGTGGCGCGCACGTTTTCTCTTTTCGGTGCAGATACTTCTGTGTGTCTCCTGTGGGTTTACTCATGCTCTCCTTCTGATAATTGCAGATGCAAGGGGTTTCTAGGTGATCATCTTCACACCTCGAAGCGGAACCGATACGTTGAGTTATTCATCTCGTGCGGGATGCCTGGGCGTGTTCAAGGGGATGGGCAGCCGTGTGTAACGCGATCCCGTCCCTCCCGAAGGGCGGGCTCTTGCGAGTCGCAGGGCGTACCGACGCTGCGGACGCTCCCCCAAGCTGGGAGAGCCGAAGAGAGGATGGCAGCACGCGGGTGGCATGCACCGGCGTCCGGCGGACCCAGCCGGGCACGGCACAACCCGACGCCTACTGACGGACACGGTCAACACGCTTTCCAACTGTGTTGGTGGGGCCCTGGGCGTCATTCAGGGCCGTTCACCTGCGTTCATGGTTGGCCACTGACGTGGAGACGACTCGGGGTCTCGCCTGAACGAACGTGAACGGTGCTGAATGAGACGGAAACTGAGACGGCCTGGTGCGTGCGCGCTTCAGCGCTCTCGCAGCAGTTCGGTGAGTTCGGCCAGGCTGGCTTCGATCCGCTTCAGGCGCTCGTGATCAGAAGCTGGCATGTCCTGGGGGTCGGGGTTGGTGATGAAGCGGTAGGCCAGCGTCGCGGTGACCGTACCTACCGTGCCGATGCCGACCACCATCAAGATCCCTCCCACGACGCGGCCCTCCGGTGTGACCGGGACCTGATCGCCGTAGCCGACCGTCGTCACCGTTGTCAGCGCCCACCACACGGCATCGGCGTACGAGTGGATGGTCGCACCGACGGCGTTCCTCTCGGCATCCAGCACGGCGCCTGCCCCGACCAGGACCACGGTCAACCCCACTAGCGCCGTCGCTATGAGCAACCGCTCGGACCGACTGCGCTGCGCGATGACGGTAACCCGTCCGAAGATGGCCAGGACCCGAAGTGACCGGATCGCAGGCACCAGAACCGCGATCAGGTCCAAGGGGTGGGTAACGACGAAGCGTCGGCGATCCTGCACGAGATAGAGCCGCACCCCGTAATCGAAGGCGAACGCCGCCCAGGCGAGGTAGTCGATGGCGTAGGAGAAGCCCCCAGCGAGACTGCCCGGAAGGAACTCGGCCGGCGCCTGAGGCTGCACGCCTACCCGGTGCTCGGCTCCAGGCCGGTCGGGACCTTCCGGCCGGAGCACATCAGGGAGTTCCTCGCCGCCCTGGAGGCGAAGCCCGGCGTCGGCCCCTCCTACGCCCGGAACATCTTCGCGGACGTTCAGTCGGTTCTGTCGGCCGCCGTCGATGACTCGTTGCTGTCGCGCAACCCCTGCGGCGCACGCAGCATCCGGCGGCCCAGGCCTGACGCACATCCCGTGGTCCCGTGGGTTCCCGCCCAGGTGTTCGCCGTTCGTGCGGCCCTTCTGGAGCGGTACCAGGCGATGGTCGATGTCGGCGCCGGATGCGGGCTGCGGCAGGGCGAGGTGTTCGGACTGGCCGAGGACGCCATCGACGGGCGCACGCTCCATGTCGTCCGGCAGATCAAGCACGTGGAAGGGCGGCCGGTCTTCGCTCTCCCCAAGGGCGGCAAGAAGCGGGACGTGCCGCTGCCCGACTCCGTGGCGGCAGCGCTCCGGGCGCACATGGAGGCCTGCAAGCCCGTAGAGATCACGTTGCCGTGGGACGTGCCGGAGGGGCCGAAGGTGTCCGCCCGGCTGATCTTCACGGCTGAGCAAGGGGGCATGGTGTGGCGCAGCAACTTCAACGGCAAGGAGTGGAAGCCCGCTCTCGCGGCCGCGGGCCTCATCCCGGAAGCCGACGATGACGGCAAGTACGAGTCGGCACGCGAGCACGGCATGCACGCCCTCCGGCACTTCTACGCCTCGGCTCTGCTGGACGCGGGCGAGAACATCAAGGCCGTCAGCGAGTACATGGGGCATGCCGACCCGGCGCTGACCCTGCGGGTGTACGCCCACCTGATGCCCGAAAGCCGCGAGCGCGCCCGGCGTGCCATCGACACCGTGTTTCAGTCCAACCCTCCCGAAGATCACGGCCCACAGACGGCCCCTGACCTGCCCTTCTATGCAGGTCAGGGGCCGTTTGTACGTGAGAACCCTCTGAAGTTCCTCAACTCTGCTTTGACCGCCGAGAGCGCCGGGCATCCCCCGTTCACGCAAGAAGCGAGGCACCCACGGGGGGCTGCTTCGGGGGACGACGAAAGGACGGTGGCGCCATGGTCATCGGCTTCATCGTGGTGGCGGTCGCGATCGCGTTCGTGGCGATCGTCGCGAAGGCAGCGGGCAGGGACGGGTCGAAGTCGTTCGGCGGGGGGAGCCGGAGCGGCTCGTACAGCGGCGACCGCAGCGGCGGGAGCAGCAGTTGGTGGGCCGGCGGGGGAGACAGCGGCTCGTCGGGCGGGCACCACTCCGGCGGGCACCACTCCGGCGGTCACCACTCCGGCGGTCACCACTCCTGCGGGGGCGGGCACTCCTCCTGTGGTGGCGGGTCGTCCTGCGGTGGTGGCGGGGGATGCGGCGGGGGCAGCTGAGCCGGGGCGGCCGGGCTCCGAGGGGGAACCGCATACTTGCCTGTCACACCCGTTGAGCACCCGCCGGAGCCCATGCACCGGCGGGTGCTCGTGCGCTCCGGCGTGCGCCGCGGCCGCCATGGCGTACGCCGTGGTTGAACAGGTGAGCAGTGGAGCCCTCTGAGGGATGGAAACCCCACGAAGTTGGGTAAAAACGCTGTGACGGCGCCACCGTTCATGATTCCCTCTAAAACACCGGTGCGGTCCTCGGACGTCCTGCTGAGACCTCCCTGACCTCCCTGACCTCCCGACTGGGCCGACCGGGCCGTCCGGGCCGATCCCCCGGCGTCGCCCGGTGTGCCGGACCCCCACACCTTCCTCCTTGACTTTCTTTGTGTGCCTGCGGAGAGCCGACCCATGCTCACGACCCTGAACACCTCATACACCGACACGCGCGCGGCCGACCTCGCCTGGGCCCTGGGGCGTGAGCCGCTTCCCGCCCTGGCCACGCTCGACCTCGAACTGGCCGATGCCAAGCTTCAGTTGAGACTCCTCGGCGCGTCCCACCAGGTGCTCCTGGAGGAGCGGCGGGGCAGTTGTTCGGAGACGGTGGCGTGCATGCCGGGCAGCAGCACACCGCTGCCGCTGGGCGTCGCCAAACGGATGGGCGACTGGGAGTACGAGTTCGCGGCCCGGGTGGAAGTCCTGTCCCCGGGCTCGTTCGCGGGGCGCGCGCAGGAGTTGCTCGCACTGGTCTCCGACCATCCGCACGGCCTTGCGGGGGTCTTCCCCGGCAGCCCGCACGCCTTCACCGCGCTGCTCGCCCAGTGGCACGAGGGCCAGGTCCACTGGCGGACCTGGCACGCGTACCCGCAGGACGGGCAGTTGGTGGCGACGCGGACGCGGGTGGGAGCCCGGGTTCCCGTGCCGCAGGTCGGTCCGCCGGCCGCCTGACCCGAACGCGCGGCCTCAAACACGCGGTGACGAAGTGGCCGGCAGTTCCACACGTGTGGGTGACGAAGCGTGAAGTTGCAGTGACGTAACGTCGCAGTCGTGATCGAGCCGCACGCGCCAGCACCACCCGGCACCCCGACCCCCTGGGCGGGCCCCGCGCGGCTGCCCGTCCAGCCGAGCACCGGACGGTTCCTCGTGCTCGCCTGCGTCTTCGTCTGCGCGGCCTGCGGACTCGTGTACGAGCTCGAACTCGTCGCGCTGGCCTCGTACTTGATCGGCGACTCGGTCACCCAGGCCTCGGTCGTCCTGTCGGTCATGGTGTTCGCCATGGGCATCGGCTCGCTCGCCGCCAAGCGCCTGCGCTGGCGTGCCGCGGCCGGCTTCGGCGCCATCGAGGCGACGCTCGCGCTCGTCGGCGGCTGCAGCGCGATGGCCCTGTACGCCGTGTTCGCGTGGACCGGTGACTGGGGCGGCCTGTGGGCGAGCGGCCCGCGCTGGCTGCTGGTCGCCTTCTCCCTCACCATCGGTCTGCTGATCGGCGCCGAAGTCCCCTTGCTGATGGAGCTGATCCAGCGCATCCGGCGGCAGGACGCGGGCGGCGCGGTGGCCGACCTGTTCGCCGCGGACTACGTCGGCGCGCTGGTCGGCGGTCTCGCCTTCCCGTTCCTGCTGCTGCCCCTCCTCGGCCAGTTGACCGGCGCGCTGTTGACCGGCGCGGTCAACGCCGTCGCGGGCGGCACCCTCGTCCTCGGCCTGTTCCGCCGCGACCTCACCCGCCGCGCCCGATGGCTGCTGCTGATCGCCAACCTCGCCGTGCTCGGCGTCCTCGCGGCGGCGGCCGTCCTGGTCGACGACTTCGAGCAGGCGGCCCGGCACGCGGTGTACGGCCACGACGTGCGCGTGGCGCTGCAGACCGGCACCCAGGAGATCGTCCTCACCGGCGGCACCGGCGGCCGCCCCCTCGACCTCTACCTCGACGGCCGCCTCAGGGTCGGCCGCGACGAAACCCGCTACCACGAAGCCCTGGTGCACCCCGCGATGAACGGCCGGCACGCGCGCGTGCTGATCCTCGGCGGCGGCGACGGCCTGGCCGCCCGCGAAGTGCTGCGCCACCCGGGCGTGCGGCGCGTGGACGTCGTCGAACTCGACGCGGCGGTCGTCCGGTTGGCCCGCCACGACCCGGCCCTGTCGAAGCTGAACCGCCACGCCTACGACGACCCCCGCGTGCACGTGACGACGGCCGACGCCTTCCGCTGGCTGCGCACGGCGCCCACCTCCACGTATGACGTGGTGATCTCCGACCTGCCCGACCCGGGCATCACAGCCAGTACGAAGCTGTACTCCCAGGAGTTCTACGGCCTCGCCCGGCGCGCCCTCGCGCCCGGTGGCCGCCTGATGGTGCACGCCGGGCCGTTCGCCACCCGCCCGCGCGTGTTCTGGACGGTCGTCGCGACCCTGCGCGCCGCCGGCCTGCACACCACCCCCTACCGTGTGGGCGGCCGCGACTCCGGCTTCGCGGCCGGCCCCGACCGCACGGCCGACGAGTCCCGGGCCGCACGCGACTGGGGTTTCGTCCTGGCCTCGGCCCGTACGGCCCCTTCCCTGGGCCTCGACCCGCACGCACCGCCTCCGCAGACCCTGGCCCCGGCGTCCCTGGCGATGGACGCCCGGGCGGCGACCCGCACGAGGGTCACGGACCTGCCGCCGTCCACACTGGTGCACCCACGGTACTGAGCAAGCGAAGACGGGGCTTGCCGGTGGCGTTCCCGTAGCACTCGTACGGGTGATCGAAGGCTGTGTCGGGGGCGCCGTCGAGGACCTCGGTTTCGACGATGCTCGAGCCACTGGCGGAAAACTCTCGAAAACCAGTCGAAGACCACCGCCACGCGGCACCATGGCGCCCCGGTGGCCATCGCACGACGCGCTCTCGGACACGGGACCCGGCGTCGGCCAGGTGTGACCGTCCGCGCGTGTGGGACCGCGATCCCACCCAGGACAGCGGGCATGCCCATGGGGCGGCAGGGCCCGGCTGTGCCGAGGTGACCGGCTCGTGCCCACGCGGCGGAGCCGCATATCGGCACAGCGCCGGCCTCAAGGACCGTTCGCGAGGCAACCCGACGAAGAGTCCGGGCAGCCGGGAGTCGGCCAACAACCCTGGTTGATCTCGACAGGAACGGTAGGCTCGGCCGACATGGAGCATGAGGTGTTCGTTCCGGTTGTGGCCCGGTGGCTGAGGGAGGCCCTCGCCGACCCCGCGCAGGTGGCCCGGGCGGTTCCCGGGCTCCAGCAGGACGCGGGCGCCGGACCCCTCACCGGACGGCTGAAAATGCGCGTCGGCAGCCACTCCGTCACCTACCGCGGCACCGTCCGTGTCACCCCGCAGGACGACGGTTCGTACACCGCCGAGGGCGACGCCACCGAGACCCGCGGCACCGGCTCGGTCAAGCTCGCCCTCACCCTCCGCGTCGAGGACGCCGACGGCGGCTGCCGGCTGGCCTTCGAGGGCACGGCCTCCGCCGACGGCCGCCTCACCGAACTGCCCGCCGAGCAGGTCGCGTCGGCCGCGACCCGCCTGCTGAACCGTTTCGCGGAGAACCTGGCCGCGGGGACGGAGGCCGAGGAGGCGGAGGCCGAGGAGGCGGAACCCCTCGTCACCCAGGAGTTCGAGGCCAAGGCGACCAACGACTTCGAAACGACCCCGGACGCCGACGACGCGCCCGCCCCCGCGCCCGCCGCCGAGCCCACGGAGCACATCCCGGTCCACGACACCGAGGTCCCGCCCTCGTCCCTCGACCCGCTCGCCGAGGCCCCGCAGGACACGGCCGAGGGCACACCCCCCGCCGAAGCGGCCCACGCCCGCCGCACGATGATCGGCCGCAGCGCAGAGGAGGTCGACCACGCCCCGCCCCGCGGCCGCTACGCCCCGGTCCCCGCCCCGCAGACGGTGTCGGCCGGCTCCCCCCTGCGCTGGGCGGCCCCGGCGGCGGCCCTCGTGGTCGCGTCGGCGATCGTCGTGGGCCGGCTGCTGCGCAGGCGCCACTGACGGCGGTCTTGATCGTCCCAGTAGGGTCGTCCCGTGAGTAACGAAGACATCACGCTGACCGCGGGCGACGCGGAGGTGACCGTGCAGCCGGGCAACGGCGGCCGGGTCGGAGGACTGCGCGTCGGAGGCATCGAACTGCTCCGGCAGGGCGAGCGGTTCGGCTGCTTCCCGATGGTCCCCTGGTGCGGGCGGATCCGCGACGGCCGCTTCCGGGACGGCGCCACCGTCCACCAGATGCCGCTCAACGCCCCGCCGCACGCCATCCACGGCACCGTCCGCGACGGCGCCTGGCGCACCGCGCGCGTCAACGCCGAAGAGGCCGTCCTCACGTACGACCTGGTCGAGCCCTGGCCCTACGCCGGCCGCGTCACGCAGCAGTTCGCGCTCACGCCGGACGCCCTGACCCTGACGATGTCCGTGGAGACGCTCGACTCCTCCTTCCCGGCCCAGATCGGCTGGCACCCCTGGTTCAACCGGAACCTCGGGGGCAAGGACGTCCAGCTCGCCTTCACACCCGCCTGGCAGGAGGAGCGCGGCGACGACCACCTGCCCACCGGCAACCGCGTCGACCCCCGCCCCGCCCCCTGGGACGACTGCTTCGGCATGCCCGGCGGCGTCGACGTCACCCTCACCTGGCCCGGTCAGCTGGAGCTGAAGGTGGCCAGCCGCGAGGAGTGGGTCGTCGTCTACGACGAGCAGGAGGAGGCCGTGTGCGTGGAGCCGCAGACGGGCCCGCCCGACGGCCTGAACAGCCACCCTCGTCTGGTCACCCTGCTGGAGCCCCTGGAAGCCGCGACCACCTGGACCTGGCACCGCCTCTAAGCTGGGCGGCATGACGGACGTACGTGGCGAACTGCTGCAGCAGATCAAGGACAAGGCCGTGGTGCACGGCAAGGTGACCCTGTCGTCGGGCAAGGAAGCCGACTACTACATCGACCTTCGCCGGATCACCCTGGACGGCGTGGCCGCCCCCCTGGTCGGTCAGGTCATGCTCGACCTGACCGCCGACATCGACTACGAGGCCGTCGGCGGCCTGACCCTGGGCGCCGACCCGGTGGCGACCTCGATGCTGCACGCCTCCGCCGCGCGCGGGAAGGTGCTCGACGCCTTCGTCGTCCGCAAGGCGGGCAAGGCACACGGTCTGCAGCGCCGGATCGAGGGCGCCGAGGTCAAGGGGCGGCGGGTGCTGGCCGTCGAGGACACCTCGACCACGGGCGGCTCGGTGCTGACCGCGGTCGCGGCGCTGCGCGAGGCCGGCGCGGAGGTCGTCGCGGTGGCCACGATCGTGGACCGTGCCACGGGCGCCGCCGAGGCGATCGCGGAGCAGGCGGGCGTACCGTACGTCTTCGCCTACTCCAAGGACGACCTCGGCCTCGACTGACGGCCGCGCCCGAGCTACTCGCGGGTACCCCGACCGCGTTGTCCACAAGCCGGACAGGGCGGGCAAAGCATCCGGTCAGGTCTGGAAAGATGGCGCCGACGACGACGTCACCCCCAAGGTCTAGGTCAGGGCCGTAGCAGCAGAACGCCAACCCGCACATACCAAGGAGCGGTCAGATGCCCATCGCAACTCCCGAGGTCTACAACGAGATGCTGGACCGGGCGAAGGCAGGCAAGTTCGCCTACCCGGCGATCAACGTGACCTCGACCCAGACCCTGCACGCGGCCCTGCGCGGTTTCGCGGAGGCGGAGAGCGACGGCATCATCCAGATCTCGACGGGTGGGGCCGAGTTCCTGGGCGGTCAGTACAGCAAGGAGATGGTGACCGGCGCGGTCGCGCTGGCCGAGTTCGCGCACATCGTCGCCGCGAAGTACCCGGTCACGGTCGCCCTGCACACGGACCACTGCCCCAAGGACAAGCTCGACGGGTACGTACGTCCGCTGCTCGCCGTCTCCGAGGAGCGCGTGAAGGCCGGCGGCAACCCGCTCTTCCAGTCGCACATGTGGGACGGCTCCGCGGAGACCCTCGCCGACAACCTGGCCATCGCCCAGGAGCTCCTGGAGCGCGCCCGCGCCGCGAAGATCATCCTCGAGGTCGAGATCACCCCGACCGGCGGCGAGGAGGACGGCGTCTCGCACGAGATCAACGACTCCCTGTACACGACGGTCGACGACGCCATCCGTACGGCTGAGGCGCTCGGCCTGGGCGAGAAGGGCCGCTACCTGCTGGCCGCGTCCTTCGGCAACGTGCACGGCGTGTACAAGCCGGGCAACGTCGTCCTGCGCCCCGAGCTCCTGAAGGAGCTCAACGAGGGTGTCGGGTCCAAGTACGGCAAGCAGTCCCCGTTCGACTTCGTCTTCCACGGCGGCTCCGGCTCCACCGCCGAGGAGATCGCCACCGCGCTGGACAACGGCGTCGTGAAGATGAACCTCGACACCGACACCCAGTACGCCTTCACCCGCCCGGTCGCGGACCACATGTTCCGCAACTACGACGGCGTCCTGAAGGTCGACGGCGAGGTCGGCTCCAAGAAGACCTACGACCCGCGCACCTGGGGCAAGCTGGCCGAGGCGAGCATGGCCCAGCGCGTGACCGAGGCCTGCGCCAACCTGCGCTCCACCGGCACGAAGATCAAGTAACCCCTTGGGGAGCACGAGCCCGGCGTCTGTCTACGGCGCCGGGCTCGCTGTATACCTGGGGGCATGCCCGACGTCCGGATCGCCTCCTCGCAGGGCAAGTGGATCCTGCTCACCACCGTGCTCGGCTCCAGCATGGCCTTGCTGGACTCGACCGTCGTCAATGTCGCCCTGCCGCGCATCGGCCGCGACCTGGACGCGAACCTCGCCGCCCTCCAGTGGACGGTCAACGCGTACATGCTCACGCTGGCCGGGCTGATCCTGCTCGGCGGCTCCCTCGGCGACCGCTACGGCCGCCGCAAGGTGTTCGTGATCGGGGTGGTGTGGTTCGCGGGGGCCTCCCTGCTGTGCGGTCTGGCGCCGAGCGCGGGCGTGCTCGTCGCCGCCCGCGCGCTGCAGGGGGTCGGCGGGGCGCTCCTCACCCCCGGTTCCCTCGCGCTGATCCAGGCGTCCTTCCACGCCGACGACCGGGGCAGGGCGGTGGGCCTGTGGTCCGGCTTCGGCGGGATCGGCGCGGCGGTCGGCCCGTTCCTGGGCGGCTGGCTGGTGGACGGCCCCGGCTGGCGCTGGGTCTTCCTCCTCAACGTCCCGCTGGCCCTGCTGTGCGCCCCCATCGCCGTACGTCACGTCCCCGAGTCGGCGGACGGCCGCACGCACGGCCGCTTCGACGTGCTCGGCGCGGTCCTCGGCGCACTGGCGCTCGCACTCGTCACATACGCCCTGATCGAGGCCCGCCAGGGCTCCCTCGTGGTCGCCGTCACCGCGGTCGCCGGGCTGGCGGCGGGCGTGGCCTTCGTCCAAGTGGAGAAGCGCAGCCCGGACCCGATGATGCCGCTGGACGTCTTCAAGTCCCGCCAGTTCACTGCCGTCAACCTGGTCACGCTGTGCGTCTACGCGGCCTTCAGCGGCTTCTTCTTCCTCACCGCGCTCCAGCTGCAGGTCGCCGTGGGCTGGTCGCCGCTCGCCGCCGGTACGGCCCTGCTCCCGACGACGGTCCTGATGCTGCTGTTCTCCGCCCGCTCGGGCGCCCTCGCCGACCAGATCGGCCCCCGTATCCCCCTGACTGCCGGACCGCTCCTGTGCGCGGCCGGGATGCTGCTGATGCTGAGGGTCGGCCCGGGCGCCTCGTACGTGCTCGACGTCCTGCCCGCCGTACTGGTCCTCGGCGCCGGCATGGTCACCCTGGTGGCACCGCTGACGGCCACCGTCCTCGCCTCCGTGGACACCGCGCGGGCGGGCCTGGCCAGCGGAATCAACAACGCGGCGGCCCGCGCGGCCGGCCTGATCGCCGTGGCCGCGCTGCCGCTGCTCGCCGGGATGGGCCCGGACGCCTACCTCTCCGCGAGCGCCTTCGACGACGCCTTCCACCGGGCGATGCTGCTGTGCGCGGGCGCCCTGGTGGTCGGCTCGGGCGTCGCCTTCGCGACCGTACGACCGCTGCCGCCCGGTTGCCGCCGCCCGGAGTGCCGTACGCATGGGGCGGTCACGGCTCCGCCGCTGGAGGGGCAGCGGGCGCGGCGGCGGATCGCATAGAGCGCGGCACCGCTCTGCGACCCACTCCGGACACACGGCAACCCCAGGTCAATGGCCTGGGGTTGCCGTGTGATCGTCGGTGCGGTTCGCGTGCTGGTTTTCAGACCCTTGTTGTCGGTTTCCGGACGGATCCGCTCTGGAAGCGATGCGCCGCTTTGTAGTTGGCGTCAACACCGATCAACAATGAGTCAGAAGTGAAGAGTTCGAATCAGAGTCAATGCTTGGTGCTGCTGAGCACACCGCTCACGTTCAGGACCTCGTGGCAGCCCTTCGCCCGCCGGCCGGTGGCCGGGGTGCCCGGCTTGTTGCAGGTCACCTCGATGGCCACGGAGTCGCCCTCGGGGATCTTGATGGGGGTCACCCAGTGATAGTCCTGGTTGCGGAAGGTCTCCATGGCGATCGTGGTGATCTTGCGGTCGCCGAAGGTGATCGTCAACACGCCCTCGTCGCCCTGGAAGTTGGCGACCACGATGTCCGTGACACCGAAGATGCTGCCCTTGGGCACCTTGTAGGTACCGGTCTTGGTCTCGCCGCTCGTCGACTGTACGTCGATGGTCTGCGAGCTCTGCTGACCACCGGCCGAGCCGCCGCCACCGCTGGAGCCGCCGTCGCCGCCCGTTCCGGCCGAACCGCCGCCCGAGCCCTGACCGTTGGGGCTGACGGAACTGCCGCCGTCGCCGGGAGTCTGCTGTGCGCCGGGCGTGGGACGGGCCTTGACGGCCTCGTCGGCCGCGTCCTTGGCGGCGCTGCGCACCGCAGGGCGGACCAGCGCGAACCAGAGCAGCAGCAGCGCGATCAGCGCGGCGAGCAGCGCGAGCAGCCACTTGGGGAAGATCGGGATCTGGACGAACTCGGCGTCCAGCGGCGCCCGGACGGGAGTCTCGTACGGGCTCGGCCGGTCGTCCTGTTCGCGGTCGTCGGTGGTCTCGACAGTGAATGGCCAGACCACCGGGGCGCCGAACCACACCGGCTTGCCGGTGCGGACGCGCAGTCCGATCTCCGTCGACTCGCCGGGCTCCAGCTTCGGCTTCGCCGGGTTGAAGGTGAACCCGAGCTCCTCGCCCGCCTGGCCGGCGGTGAAGCCCACCTGCACCGGGGTGTTGCCCTGGTTCTGGACCGCCAGCCGGTAGCGGCCGCGCAGCCAGCCGCGCCGGCGGCGCGGAGCCAGCTCGGTGCGCAGCTCGCGGAACTCCTCGATGTGCACGGTGGTTTCGAGGACCCGCACCGACTCGGGGTGCTCGGCCGGCAGAACCCGTACACCGAGCGGCATTTCGCCGGCCCGGATCTCCGCGGAGCGGGGGGGCTCCAGACGGATCGTCACCGTTTCGGAGGTGCCGGGATAGAGCGAGACCCGTGCGGGTTCGACGGTGGTCCAGCCGGCGCAGTCCCCGACGACCTCCAGGCTGTATGCCTCGACGATGTCGCTGTCGTTGCGGACGGTCAGACTTGTCGTGGCGGTATCACCCGGCGCCACTGTCACGGCCGGAATGTCGAGGCCGGGCGCACCGGGGCCGGAAGAGGCTGGGGAAGGCGTCACGCCACCACGCTAGGAGCACTCCCCGGGCTGCCACGAGGAACGCGAGGGCAAGACCGGGGCAGTCGCGCTGCCCGGACAGCCACCGGCAACTCCCGTGTAACCGTGGGTCGTTAGTGTCTGCCGTCACCTCCCGTGCGCCGCCGCCGCCGGTCGACGTGCCCTCGCGCACCACCTCCCCCACGAATCAGAAAGCAGGCAATACCCCCATGTCCAGTGCACAGGAGAAGAGTTCGCCCGGTCGCGGCGGCCGGGTGACCGTGGTCGTGTACGCCGCCGATCCGGTGCTGCGGGTCGGCGTCGTCCACCAGCTGCGCCAGCGTCCCGAGATCGACCTGCTCGACGAGGCCGACGCCGAGCGGGCCCAGGTGTCGTTGGTGGTCGTGGACCACGTGGACGACGACGTGGCCGCCCTGCTGGAGCGGCTGCGGCTGAACACCGGCACCCGTACCGGCCTCGTCGTCGGCACCCTCGGGTCCGGGGCGCTGCAACGCGTCATAGAGTGCGGCGTCTCGGCGGTGCTGCGGCGCACGGAGGCGGACCAGGACCAGTTACTGCACCTGATCCTGGCAGTGGCCAACGGCGAGGGCGTGCTCCCCGGCGATCTGCTCGGCAAGCTGCTCAGCCATGTGAGCAGCATCCAGCGCTCGGCGCTCGACCCGCGGGGCCTGTCCCTGTCCACGCTGACCACGCGCGAGGCCGACATGCTGCGCCTGGTGTCCGAGGGCCTGGACACCGCGGAGATCGCCCGCAAGACCGCGTACTCCGAACGCACCGTCAAGAACGTCCTGCACGAGATCATCACGCGGCTGCAACTGCACAACCGGGCCCACGCGGTGGGCTACGCACTGCGCAACGGCCTCATCTGACACCGGCGTTGCCCGAAAGCGCACCACATGCTTCCCCCGGGTACGGCCCCACCGCCCTGCCACGCCGCGCCCGCGCGGTACAAGGTGGCGGGGGCAGTCCGGATGGGCACATCCGGATGCCGCACCAGACTGCGGAGGGAACCGTGAAGGGGACCGTGATGGGACCGGCCGGCCCCGGCGGGCGGTACCGCCTGGGGAGACTCGGAACGTCGTTGCTGCTGCTGATCCCGTTGCTCGGGGTGACGGCTGCCTCCGGGGCGGGCAGCGCCGTGTCCGCTCCACGGGCGGCGGCCGCCGCCGACACCGCGGGCACCCGGATCGCGTACGCCGGCACCCGGCACCGCAGCCTCGGCACGGTCGCCGGCACCACCTCCAGCACCCCGCTGTTCGGTGCGGGCCCGGCCCACTACGACATCCAGCCGTCCGCGCTCGGCAACCAGATGGTCTTCGCGAGCCGCCGCGACGAGAAGAACCCGCAGATCTATCTGCGGGCCGCCGACGGTTCGGTACGCCGGCTCACCAGCGGCATGGACGCGGCGCACCCCCGGCTCACCCCGGACGGGCAGTCCGTGGTGTTCGACTCGGCAGGTCCCGGCGGCACGGGCGGCGGGACGCAGCGCGACCTGTGGCTGGTGCGTACCGACGGCACCGGTCTGACGCGGCTCACCGACACCCCCGCGAACGAGGAGTGCCCGACGGTCTCCCCCGACGGGCAGCGCCTGGCGTACTCCAGTGACAGCGATGTGCTGGTCGGTGAGCAGATCTACGTACGGCCCCTGACCGGCGGCACCGCCACCCGGATCACCTCCCCGGCGAACGGCACGGCCTCCGAGCCGGCCTGGAACCCGGTGAACGACGACGTGAACCGGGACTGGATCGCGTACACCGCCACCACCACCGTCAACGGGACGTCCCAGCCCCGACTGCGGATCACGAACGGGACCAGCGACGAGCCGCTGTTCGCGGGCACGTACGCGAACTGGCGTGCTCACGGGGCGGCTTGGAAGCCCGACGGGGACGGGTTGGTGTTCCTGAGCCCCGAGATCACGTGTAGCTGCGAGGGCGACTACGACCACGTGTTCACGTCGACCGCGCACTCCGACGTGGAACCCACCCTGGTGCTCAACGAGAACCGGGAGGTGCTGTCGCCCACCTGGCTCGGCCCGCTCGACGGCGGCGGCGTGGTGGTGGAGCGCACCACGGCGGACGACCCCACCCACGACCCCGACGACGACCTCTCCGGCGCGAGCGTGGTGACCCTGCAGGACGTCCGGGCGGACGGCTCCGACCCTCGCGACCTGGGGCTGACGATCCTCAACGAGGACCCGGCGGCCGACACCAACACCGATCCCGCCAAGGACCCGCTGTTCCAGCCCTCGGCGAACCACGACCCGTGGACCGAGCGGCAGAACTACACGCCCGACGGCCGCCGGATCGTCGTCACCCGCTTCGAGACCGTCGACGGACAGCGGATCGAGCGGATCTGGATGGTGGACGCCGACGGCACCGACGCGCACGCCATGCCGCTCGCGGGACGCGGCGCGAAGGACTGGGACACCGACCCGACGTTCTCCCCGGACGGCAAGTACCTCGCCTTCACCCGGACCTCGCCGGGCGGCGTCGGACAGGCCGCGGGCCCCAGCCGCATCCTCATCGCGGACGTGGAGACCGGCGCGATCACCGGCCGGATCACCCCGCCGGCCGGGCAGCAGCAGGGCGGCGACGCCCAGCCCACCTGGTCCTCCGACGGCACCACCCTGGCCTTCACCCGCAACGAGGTGATCAACGGGAACGGCGCCAACAAGCACATCTGGACCGTGCCGGTGAACCACCTGGACCAGCAGCACGACCTCAGCGCCACGATCTGCGGCTGCGCGGTCATCGACGACAGTCCGGCGTTCTCCCCGGACGGCACCAGCATCGCCTTCAACCGCAAGAGCGGCGGCGGCGCCGTCGACGAGCGCGCCGGCATCCTGCTCGCGTCCCTGACGGGCGACGACTGCAAGGTGCTGCTGCCCCGCGCCGCCCGCAACAACGCCTGCGACCAGCAGCTGCCGGACACCACGCTCACCGGGCCTTTCCAGCCGCGCGACGCCGCCTGGACCGCCGACGGCAAGGCGCTGGTGCTCAGCTCCCGCGAGGCGGTGGCCGCCAACAGCCCGGAGAAACTGCGCCGGTTGGACATCGCGTCCGGCGAGCTCACCCCGCTCACCGCGGAACTCCCGGGCCGGCAGAAGGAACCCAGCGTCCAGCAGTCCGTGGACCTCGCGGTGCAGGCGCCCGGCACCGTCCCGGCGGTCACCGTCGGCAAGTCCACCACGGTCCGCGTGAACGTGGTGAACAACGGCCCCGCCGCCTCGCCCGGCACCACACTGACCGTCGCTCCGCCGACCGGCGTGCAGATCACCGGGCTGACCTATCCGGGGGGCACTTGCGATGCCGCCTCCCTGCAGTGCAACGTCGGCGTGGTGCAGCCCGGCAAGACCGTTCCGGTGACCGTGACGGTCACCGGGGTCACCGCCGGCGACGCACCCATCGACTGGTCGGTCACCGGCACCGTCCTGGACCCGCAGCCGGGCGACAACACGGGCCGGACCGTGGTGCCGGTCCGCGAGGCCACACCCACCCCGACGCCCACCCCGCCCGTGCCCCCGGACCCGGGCGAGCCCGACGCCGGGCCCGGACTCAAGCTCACCGCCCAGCCCGACCCCGGCTACGTCGGCGGACGCGTCGTGGTGACGTACACCGTGCGCAACGGCCGCAACGCGCTGGCAACCGGGCTGCGGCTGACCCTCGGCCTGCCCAGGAGCATCCCGAACAGCGGGCCGCCGGAGGGCTGCGACGAGACCTGGGTGTGTGCACTGCCGGACCTGGAGCCGGGCGCGAAGACCGTCGTCCGGGTCGTCCTCAGCCCCGACAGGGCGCTGACCACCCACGTCACCGGCAAGCTCACCACCACCGGCACGGATGCCGACAAGAACGACAACACCGCCCGGCAGCGGCTGCGCATCCTCCAGCCGCGCATCATCGCCGTACCGGCGATCGGCAAGCCCGGCTTCGTCACCTCGGTGCGCGGCAAGGACTTCCCGCCGGGAGTGCCGGTCCGGTTCACCTGGAAGCCGGGGATCACCGCGGCGGCGGCACCGACCGTTCCGCTGCCGGACGGCACGTTCATCGGCCAGCTGCTGATCCTCGCCAAGGACGAGACCGGGCCGCGGATCATCACCGCCAAGGGCCCCGGGTTCTCCCCGGTGACGACCGACTTCCTGGTGGTCTCCGGCAGCGTGCAGCCGCCGGACGAGGTGACCCGCCGGTGATCCACGAGGTCGACGAGGGGCTGCGCCGCCTGTTCGGGGAGTCCGGCCTTCAGGCGTCGGGCGTCGAGGTCGTCTTCGACGCCCCCACCCGGGACTGGGCGGCGCGCCGCAGCGCCCCCACCGTCTGTGTCTTCCTCTACGACATCCGGGAGGACGCCGCCCGGCGCGGCAGCGGCTCCGGCGAGGTGTACGACGAGGACGGCCACCTCGTGGCGCGGCGCAGCCCGCCGCGCTGGTTCGAGCTGACGTACCTGGTGACGGCGTGGGCGAGCCGCCCGCAGGACGAACACCGGCTGCTCTCCGAGGCGTTGGCCACGCTGGTGGCCACCGACACGCTGCCCGCCCGCCTGCTCACCGGCACGCTCGCCGAGCTCGGCCTGACGGTGGGCGTGGACACCGCCGGGTCCGGGTTCGACGCGGCGGCCGCCTCCGACGTGTGGTCGGCGCTGGGCGGCGAGCTGAAGGCCTCGCTCTCGGTGCGGGTGCGGGCGCCGCTCGCCGGAATCACCAGGGCCGCCGCACCGCCGGTCACCGAGGGACTCGTCGTACGCTCCACCACCCGGGGCGGGGAGGCGGATCCGGGACGCCGCCTGCGCTACACGGAAGTGAGCGACCCGGGCCCGGACGGCGGCTACGCCGGCCCGCGCGAGCGCCCGTCCGCCCCGGCCCGACGCCGCCGTGGAGACCGCCAGCCATGACGCACACCGCAGAACCCGTCGCTGCCGCCGATCTCGTATCCATGAACGCCATGAACGCCATGAACGCCACGAACGCCATGAACGCCACGAACGCCATGGACACAGAACACCTGTGGGCGCGGCTGAAGTTGATCGAGGAGCGGGTGCGGCACGCCGTGGCCGTCCGCCGCGCAGCCGACCCCGATCCCGACGACCCGTACCGCGGCCAGTACCTCACTCCCGAGGCGGTGGCCCGCATCCTGGACGAGCCGGGCGGCCTCGACCTGCCCGGCCCCGACGCGTGGCAGCCGCCGGCCGGGTCCGTGCTCGGCACTCTCGCCGCACGGTTCGGGCTGACCCCGCTGGACCTGGACCTGCTCCTGATCGCGGTGGCACCCGACCTGGACGCACGGTTCGAGCGGCTCTACGGCTATCTCAACGACGACCTGACGCGCCGGCGGCCCACGGTCGGGCTCGCCCTGGAGCTGTGCGGGCTCGCCGGGGCGGCGTCCGCGCGGTTCCGGCTGGCCCCCGGAGCGCCGCTCGTCGCGGGCGGCCTGGTCGCAGTCGCCGAGCCCGAACGACCGCCGCTGTCACGGGTGTTGACGGTTCCCGACCGGGTCACCGCGCACCTCCTGGGGAGCGCGCAGCCCGACGCCCGGCTCGCCGGGGTGCTCGGCGAGGCCCGGGAGGATCCGACCGCCGAGGCGGCGCAGGTGCGGCGGACGGCTGCCGCGGCCCTGAGCGGCACCGGCCTCGTCCAGCTGCGCAGCCGGGGCGGCGACGCCGAGGGGCTGGCCGTCGCGGCCCTGCACGCGGCCGGGCTGCACCCGCTCGTCCTGGACGCGGCGGCGCTCGCCCGGCGCCCCGGTGACGTACCGGCGCTCGCCCGGGTGGCCGCGGTCGAGGCCCGCCTGACCGGTGCCGGGGTCGTCCTCGGCCCCCTGGAGGCGCTGCCCGGAGAACCCTCCGAACGGGCCCGGACGCTACGGGCGTTGTGCGCCGCGCTGCGGGGGATCCCCCTGCTCACGCACGGCACCGGCGGCTGGGATCCCGCGTGGGCGGCGGACACCCCCGTGGTGCTGACCGTGCCGGCTCCGTCACCCGAACGGCAGGCGGCGCGCTGGCGGCACGCCCTGGAGCGAACCGCCGGCAGCCACGGCTCCGATGACGTCGACGCGCTCGCCGAGGCGGTCGCCGCGCACCGCCTGGACTCCGGGCAGTTGCACCGGGCCGCCGACGTGGCGGTGCGCACGGCTGCCCTCGCGGGCCGCCCGGTCTGCCCCGACGACCTGCGCGCCGCCGTACGCGCCCAGAACGGCGCGGGGCTCGACCGGCTCGCCCGCCGGGTGGAGCCGGGCGTCGGCTGGGACGACCTGGTGTTGCCGCCGACCACGCACCGGCGGCTGCGCGAACTCGCGCTGCGCGCCCGCCACCGTGAGCAGGTGCTCGGACAGTGGGGGATGCGGCCCGGCGGCGGCCGGGGGCGCGGTGTGATCGCGCTGTTCGCCGGGGAGTCGGGCACCGGCAAGACCATGTCCGCCGAGGTCGTCGCGGCGGACCTGGGCATGGACCTGTACGTGGTGGACCTGTCCACAGTTGTGGACAAGTACGTGGGTGAGACCGAGAAGAACCTGGAACGGATCTTCACCGAGGCGTCCGCGGTCAACGCGGTGCTGCTCTTCGACGAGGCCGACGCGATCTTCGGCAAGCGCTCGGAGGTGAAGGACGCACACGACCGGCACGCCAACATCGAGTCGGCGTATCTGCTGCAGCGCATGGAGTCCTTCGACGGAATCGCGGTCCTGACCACCAACCTGCGGGCCAACCTCGACGAGGCGTTCACGCGCCGCCTGGACGTGGTGGCGGACTTCCCGGTGCCCGACTCCGGCCAGCGCCTCGCCCTGTGGGAACGCTGCCTGGGCGAGCGGCTGCCCCGTGCCGACGACCTGGACCTCGCCTTCTGCGCGGACCGCTTCGAACTCGCCGGCGGCTCCATCCGGGCGTGTGCGGTGACGGCGGCCTACCTCGCGGCCGAGTGCGCCGGCCCGCTCACCATGCGGCAGCTGGTGACGTCGATCGCGCAGGAGTACCGCAAGCTCGGACGGCTGGTCCTGGAGGGCGAGTTCGGACCGTATCTGGCGGAGGCCACGGGCGCCTGAGGGGCGGCCCGCGTTGCGTTCTAGGCTCGCGGGCCGACCAGTTCCTCGTACAGCTTCCTCTTCTGGACGGTGTCCTTGGCTGCCTCTAGCTTGGCCACCCAGTCCTGCTGGATCGTCCGCAGGAAGTCGTGCCAGTCCTCTCCGCCCGTCTTCCCCAGTTCCACCCTCGTGGTACCGATCTTGTCCTGCTTGTGGCCGTGCAGCACGGACTCGGGGTTGGCGGTCGCCTCCGTGGACCTGACGCCGTGGTGATAGCCGACCGGGCTGCGGGCGCCGGGCGCCACCGTCTCGAGGCCGACCTGGAGGGCGCCGTCCCGCTCTGCGGTCGGCGCGGTGAACACCAGCAGCAGGTGGCCGTAGGAGCCGTTCGGCAGGACGACGTCGCCGTTCCAGTCCTTGGTTCCGAAGCCGCCGCCCGAGACGTTGGCCGCCAGCAGGTCCGGGGTGGTCATGCCGGGGACGTACTCCGAGATCTTGTTCTTCAGCGCCGCACCGACACCGCCCTTCTCCTTGAAGCTGCCGGGCTCACCCTCCTTGTTCTTGCCGACGGAGGACCGGTGCGTGGCGTAGTCGCGCTTCAGCATGTGCTGGTTCGGGGTGCCGTTGTCGGTGGCGCCGAGGAAGTCGAGCAGCTGATGGGGGCTCTCCCCCTTGCGGAGGGCGGGGATGCGGATGTGGACGCGTCCGCCGTGGGCGAGCGCCCGGATGACGTCGCCCTCCTTGTAGTCGACGAAGTTGCCGTCCTTGCCCATGACCTGGAGACCGTGCCGCAGGACGAGCAGGACGTTGGTGAGGATGTTCCGGGCGAAGGCGTCCCGCCCCTGCATCTCCTCCGTCGCGTGGTCGCCGGCCGACTCGTGTTTCTGCTCCTCGCGCAGGCCGTCCGGGAACAGGGTGTCGACGGCCGTTTCCCGGATCTGCTCGTTCCGTTCGTTCTCCAGCGTCTCCCGTTCCGGATCGTCGGTCTTCAGCTCGTTGGTCCGCATGAATCGGCCCAGGGTGTACGCCGGATTGTTCGGCGTGGCGGTTCCGGGGGCCGGCGCCTGTGTCTGGAAGGCGAGGGTCGCGGCGAGGATGCGCCGTCCCGGGGTGAGCTTCAGCCAGGCCGAGTAGTCGGCGCGCTCCCTCTCCTCGGCCTGCCCGGCCCTTTCCTTGCCCTTGGCGCTCGCTTTCCTGCCCGCGTCGGCCGTCCCGCTCTTGCCCGCGGCGATCTGCCTGGCCTCTTCCAGCGTGCCTATGCCCACATCGTTCAGCCAGCTCGCCTTCTTCGCCGAAAGGATCTCGATGTCCCTGAGTTCGTCCTGCTGGAAGGCCTTCCCGAGGACAAGCCGCCGTTCCAGGACCCACTTCAGCCGGGTATTCTCCAGCAGCCAGTCCTCCGGCCACTTCTTGTGCGGCTCCCAGGGGTTGAACTTCCGCGTCTTCTGGAGTGCGTTGGCCTCCAGCGACGCGCTGAGCCGGACCATCACCGCATCGAGGTCCGTGGAGACCAGCAGGGCGGCCTCGTCGGCCGGCGGCGTGCTCGCCCTCGTGGGGGCGTCCGCTTCCATCACGCCTTCCTCGGCTCGCTGGACGCTCGCCGTCGCCGCCTGGTTGCCGGTGGTGTACGCCCGTGCCCCGGCCTCCGCTGCTTGCACGGCCGGCCGCCGCACCGGCTGTTCGTCCGCGCGGGTGCCGTCCCGCCGCTCTTCGAGCATCCGTGCCACCGCCGTGTTTCCGACGGTGCGTTGCAAGGTCGCGGCCGCCTGCGGAGACATGTGCCCGACAGCAGGTGGCACTTCCGCACCGGTGCGCCGTGGCGGGTTCGGCGCGCGGCGTGCGGCGTGCGCCTTCTCCGGCTGTTCCTTCGCGTGCATGGCGGTACCTTTCCTCGCGCCTCGGTCCGCTCGGTGCGCGACCTGGACTCCGCACCCGCTGGGTTTTCGTCGCCGCCCGCTTCGAACGGAGAGCCGCTCACCATGCGGCAGGTGGTGACGGCGGTGGCGCAGGAGTATCGGAAGCTGGGGCGGCTGGTGTTGGAGGGGGAGTTCGGCCGGTAACTGGCGGAGGCCACCGGCGCGTGAGGGGCGGGCCGCGGGGCCCGCCCCCTTTCACGGGCTTCCGTGGTCAGGCCGTTGCTGCAGGCGCAGCCTGTCCGCTGACTGCTCGTCCTCTTCCAGTCCCATGGGCGGGATGCCGAGCATCTCGGCAAGCCCGGGAAACGGCTGGTCGAACTGGACGCCGTGCGACGTGATCGGGGGATTCTTCGGCGCCGGGTGGAGCACCGCGTGGGCTCCACCGAGTTCCATGATGTACTTTCCGGCGCCCTCGCGGGCCTGCTCGCGCCGCACCACCGGCTCGGCGTAGGTGTTCATTCTGGCCGCCCGCATGTACATCTCCTCCCCGGCCATGGTGCGGGCGGGCCGTCCGTTGACGGACTTCACCCTCATGCGGTGCTGCTTGGCGGCGGCGAGGAGTGCGACCATGCCACGGTCCCCCAGGGTCATGCTCCTGTCGTACGACTGGGCGAAGACGGAAAGTTTCGGGGGTAGTTCGGTGGAGCTGGAGGAGAGGTAGTCATCCACCAGCGACTGGTACGCGTCGTCCCTCTTTATGCTCTCCAGATAGATGGTCCTGACCCCCGCATCCCTGAGCATCTGCATGTTGTCGATCACGAAACCCCACACTTTTGACTGGGCGTGCTCACCCGCGAGGATCACGCCCTCGTGCTTGTCCAGCAGAGCCCTCAGCTGGTTCGCGGCCGACGGCGCGCCGTCGGCGGTGCGCGGCGCGTCGGCCACGGTGGCGTCCACCTCCTGCGGGGCCGGCCGCCGTGCCTGTTCCTCCGGGGAGCTCCAGTACTGGGTGACCCGCTCGGCCGACTGCCGGGTCAGGTCCGCGTCGCGCTGATCCTGCTGTGCCCAGTAGCCCCGCGTCTGCGGGTCCCTGCGGCCCATCGCCTCCAGAACCTCGGGGTGCTGCATGGCTTGCCAGTCCGGCTCCATGGACCGGCCCGCGTTCGAGAGCGCGTCGCGCAGCGGTCTGTCCGTCTCGTGCAGGGTCTGGGGGTCGTCATGGATTTCCATGCGCTGTTTTCTGCCGGCGGCCTCGCGGTGTTCGGCCGGAAAGCCGGCCCAGACGGCGGGGTCGGTGACCTGGTTGTTGGTCCTGCCGTCCTTTTTCGACTTGTACGGGCCGCGAACGCGCAGGGCGGGCCCCGCGGGGTTGCGGTGCATCCGTTCGTATGCCGCCTCCTCCTCTTCCCCCGCGCTCACCCGCTGCACCGCGGGCGTTCCGTCGGTCGGGGCCGTCGCCGTTTCCTGCCCGGCGTCCTGCACCGTACGGGCGGGCGAGGCACTCATGACCCGGTGGGCATTCGCCTCGGCTTCGCGTTCAAACCGGTCGGAAGGGTCGGAAATCCTGAGCCCGCTGCCGTTGTCGGTTCCGGCCACCGGCCCCTGGCGCTGCTGGATGACGTGGGTCAGCTCGTGCGCGAGCGTGTGCTGGTCGTTCCCGCCGTCACCGATCACGACATGGCTGCCGGACGTGTAGGCGCGAGCGCCGACTTCGGCGGCCGAATCGCGCGCGGCGCTGTCGTTGTGCACACGGACGTCGGAGAAGTCCTCGCCGAACCGGGACTCCATGTCCTGCCGCACCGGTGCGGGAAGCGGCTTGCCACCCGAGTTCAGGACCTCGGGCACCCCGGTGTCGAGCTGCTCCGGTGCCGGCGCCGTGCGGGCGCGGCGGGCGATCATGCCGGTGACCGCGGCGTTGCCTGCGCCGCCCTGCGCTGTCCGTAGCACGTCGGCGGTGAGCGGGGGCGGGACAGCGGCGCCGGCCGAGGATGTCTCCCGTCGGGCGGCGGCTGCGCCGCGCACGGGCTGCTCGGCCTCGGTCCCCTCGGTACGCCGTCCTGACCTCTGCATCTACAGCCTCCTCGTTCGGCGCACCCATGCTGCGGCCCCCAGTGGACGACGCGCGCCGACCGGCCGTCCAGGTCCGCACGGGCAGTGCGAGGGCAAAGGTGGGTGATGTCCGGACGGTCCGTGAGCGAGGTACGGAAAGGCAGCAGGCCTGCCCCCGACCAGGTCCCCGGGTCCCTCCCGCCCGCCCCGCCCGCCGCGCAGACTCGCCCTGGACACAGGTGCCCCGCAAGGACGTGAAGGAGCCAGCATGCCGACGTACCTCACCCCGGGCGTGTACGTGGAGGAGGTGCAGTCCGGTGCCCGACCGATCGAAGGGGTCGGCACCGCCGTCGCCGCGTTCGTAGGGTTCGCCGAGCACGGGCCGTTCCACGCGCCGACGCTCGTCACCAGCTGGGACCAGTACAGCCAGACCTTCGGCGGTTTCACCGAGGGCACCTACCTTGCCCACGCGGTCTACGGGTACTTCTCCAACGGCGGCGGCGCGGCCTACGTGGTGCGCATCGGCGGTGCCCCCGAGAACGCCTCCGGTCCGGCGGCCGACGGCGCCCGGCAGCGCAGGGCCGCGGAGCCGGTGGAGCTCGGCGGCTTCCTCGTCGCGGCCAAGGCCGGTGTGACCGGAGTGTCGGTGGAGGTCGCCGAAGCCGACGGTGAGAACCCGCCGGAGGACCGCTTCAAGCTGCTGGTCCGCCGGGGCGAGCAGGTCGCGGAGACGTACGAGGTCTCCACCCGCAAGAACGTCAAGGGCTACCTGGTCAACCAGGCCCGCGCCTCGAAGCTGATCGAGGTCACCGAGCAGCGCGGCGCCACCCAGTCCAAGCCCGCCGCCCAGACCGTGGCGGTCCCCGACGCGCCGAGCGCGCCGTCCGCGGACGGCTCCGGCGAGGTCGCCCGCCTCGACCCCGCCGAGTACGTCGGCGACGCCTTGGCCCGCACCGGGTTCGGCGGTCTGGAGACGATCGACGAGATCACCATGGTCGCGGTGCCGGACCTGATGGGCGCCTACCAGCGCGGCGACATCGACGCCGAGGGCGTGCGCACCGTGCAGCTCGCCGTCATCTCGCACTGCGAGCAGATGGGCGACCGGGTCGCCGTACTGGACACCCCGCCGGGCTTCAACGCCCAGCAGGTGCGCACCTGGCGCAACGACGAGGCGGGTTACGACTCCCGCTACGCCACCCTCTACTACCCCTGGGTGCGGGTCTTCGACCCGGCCGCCGGACGCAACACCACCGTCCCGCCGAGCGGTCACGTCGCCGGTGTGTGGGCGCGCAGCGACGCCGAGCGCGGGGTGCACAAGGCGCCCGCCAACGAGGTGATCCGCGGCGCGGTGGACCTGGAGATCCGGCTCAGCAAGGGCGAGCAGGACCTGCTGAACCCGATCGGCGTGAACTGCGTGCGGGCCTTCCCCGGCCGCGGCATCCGGATCTGGGGCGCCCGCACCCTCTCCTCCGACCCGGCCTGGCGCTACCTGAACGTGCGCCGCCTGTTCAACTACCTCGAAGAGTCCATCCTGTTGGGCACCCAGTGGGTGGTCTTCGAGCCGAACGACGACCGGCTGTGGTCGAGCATCCGGCGCAACGTCACCGCGTTCCTCACCGAGGAGTGGCGTCGGGGAGCGCTGTTCGGCCGCACCGCCGAAGAGGCGTTCTACGTGAAGTGCGACCGCGACAACAACCCGCAGGAGTCCATCGACCAGGGCCGGGTCGTCTGCGAGATCGGCGTCTCGCCGGTCAAGCCCGCGGAGTTCGTGATCTTCCGGCTGGCGCAGTTCTCCGACAGCACCAGCCTCGTCGACGAGTGATCCCGGGTCCGCAGGAACAACGGCTCAGCAAGGAAAGGTGACAGACAGTCATGGCAGAGGGCGATGCTCTTTCCACCCACGTCTTCGGCGTACAGCTCGGCGGCTACCGGGTCGAGTCGATCCAGGAGGTCAGCGGGCTGACCGTCGAGGAGGAGGTCGTCGAGGTCAAGCAGGTCAGCGACCAGGGCAAGCAGATCATCCGCAAGCAGCCCGGCGCCCGGCAGGCCGGCGAGGTGACGATCACCCGGGGACTCGACAAGAGCAGCGAGTTCACCAAGTGGATCAAGGAGACCCTGAACAAGGGCGCCGTCTCCTCCGCACGGCAGAACCTCACCATCGAGATCATGGACTCCGAGCTCAACACGGTCCGCCGTATCCAGCTGATGCAGGGCTGGGTGTCCAAGTGGGAGGGCCCCTCCCTCAAGGCGGGCGAGTCGTCTCCGGCCACCGAGTCCGTGACGATCGTGTTCGAGGAGATCACGGTCGAATGAGGCGCCGTACGGTCACCGCGGGCAACCTGGACGAGATCCTCCAGATGACGGAGCCCGCCCAGGAGGCGGCGGCCCCCGCCGCCGCCCCGCCGCCCCGGCGGGAGGACCACGGGCTGCGCACCGAGTTCGAGTTCGAGCTGCCGCGCGGCTACGTGGACGAGGCGGGCACGGTGCACCGCCACGGTGCGATGCGCCTGGCCACCGCCCGCGACGAACTGCGTCCGCAGATCGACCTCAGGGTCAAGGAGAACCCGGCGTACCTGAGCGTGGTGCTGCTGAGCCAGGTGATCACCCGGATCGGCTCGATCACCGATGTGCACGCCGGTGTCGTGGAGCGGATGTACGCCACCGACGTCGCCTTCCTCCAGGACTTCTACCGCCGGGTCAACAGTGAGGGCCACACCCGCGCCGCGGTCACCTGCCCGCACTGCGAGGGCGGCTTCGAGGTCGACCTCTCGGGTGGGCGCCTGGGGGAATCGTGACGTACGCCCTTCCCCGGCTCCGGGAGGAGATCGCGTACATCGCCTACCACTTCCACTGGCAGCGCGAGGAGATCCTCGACCTGACCCACGACGAGCGCCGGCAGTGGGTGGCCGAGATCGCCCGTATCAACACCCGTGTGAACGAAGGCGGTTGAGCGCATGGCATGGCGGGACAGGCTGCGCCGCCGGGCCGCCGGCCAGGAGGCCGCGGACCGTCCGCGTACGGAGCAGGCCGCCTCCGGCGACAGCCCGGACCAAGGCGTCCCCGGCGGCGGCCGGGGTTCCTCCGTGCCCGGCGACTGGGACGGCGGCTGGCGCCGCGCCGCGCCGCCCGAACTCACCTTGTCCCGTGCCCCGTTGGGCGTGAGCGACGGGCTCGTCTTCCGCGCGGACCTCACCTCCTGGCAGAACCCGTCGTTCGACGCCGGCCTCGGCCACGCGGTGCTGTCCGCCGCCCCGACCGGCCTGGTGCACGGCGTCACCCACCCCGCCACCCCGCAGGCCACCCTCGCCGGCGGGGGTCCGCTGCTGCTCCGGGCACTGCGCCGGGAGGAGGCGGGCGACCCGGAGGACGGCGCGGGCCCGGCACCCTTCGCGGCACGGCCTTCCCGTAGCCGATCCGGGGGCGACAGCAACACCAGCAGCAGGATCACGGAGAAGGGGCGTTCGGGCGCCGGCTCTGCACGGACCACACTCTCGCCGCCGCCTGCGCCCGTCCAGCGGGCCGCGCGGCCGGGCGCAGCAGCGCAACCGGTCGTGGCCCCCTCCGACACCGGCCGCCCGCCGGCCGCTCCGGAGATTCCACTGGTGCGACGGGTGTCGGTGCTCCCGAGCGCGGCTGCCGGCGGGGGCGCGCCCCGGCCCGCCGCCTCTCAGGCGCCGTCCGGTACGGCTGTCCAGCGCACCGCCGCTCAGCCCGCCCGGGCAGGCGGACAGCCGGAGACATCCCGCCCGGTCGTCCGGCCCGTCCCGCCGAGGCCTTCCCTGACGGCCGCCCGACGCCCGTCGTCCGTACCGGTGCGCCGCGTCCCCGCCCTGCGGCCCGCCACCCCTCCGGCGCCCGGCAGCGGCACCACGGCCCCCGTGCAGCGCGCCGCCACGATCGAGGGAAGCCGCGCGCCGCTCGGCACCCCGCAGGGCCAACTGCCCTCCGCCACCGCACCGTTGACGTTGGATGCCGCCGCCGTGCGCCCCACCCCCGACCCCGCCCTCCCCGTCGTCCAGCGGGACGCGGACGGCACCTCGCCGGGCCAACCGCCCTCCACCGCCGCGCAGCCCGCGCCCAGCCCTGCCCTCCCCGTCGTCCAGCGGGACACGGACGGCACCTCGCCGAGCCAATCGCCGTCCACCACCGCACCGTTGACACCGAGCGCCCCCGCCCCCGATGGCGCTCGCGCCCGCGGCGGTCTGGGCGGCCCCCTGCCTGCGCTGCCGCCGAGCGCCGACGTACCCGTTCAGCGCATGGAGAGCCGCGCCCCGCTCGGCGCCCCCACGACCGAACTGTCCTCGGCAGCGGCTCCCTCGGGGCCGAGCACCCCCGGCACGGCTCCTGCGCCCGCCGCCGGATCCGGGCTGCCCGTCGTCCAGCGCCAGGCGGACGCCACGACCGACGCGGCCGACACTCGACGCTCGCAGGACAGTGGCACGAAGGGCACGGCACGCAGCATGCCCGACAGCCCCGGCCGCACCGGCGCCCGTGCCCGCGGCGGCCTCGGCGCCCCGCTGTCCGCCCTGCCCCCGAGCGCCGCCCCGGCAGGTTCCACCCCATCCGGCGCCCGCCCCGCGGGCAGCTCGCCCGCCCCGGACGTCCAGCGAGCCCCGGCACGCCAGGACCGGAGCTCGACGCAGTCGACTCCACTGCCGTCCCCGGCAGTCGGAGACACCGGCGGATCGGCCGCGCCGCTGCTCGGAGCGGGCGGCGTACAGCGCCGTCTCGCGGACCACTCCTTGGCCGGGGGCGCCACTTCGCCGAGTCCCGCGGAGCACGGAAGCGGACCCGCCACGCCTGTGGTGACGCCCGTTACGGCAGCGGCAGCCGCGCCTGCCGTAAGCACGGAGGGCCCGGCAGGCAACGTACGACTGCCCGGTGTGCGGCCAGGCGGTCAGCGGTCCCAAGCCCCAGCCGCCCCGGCCACCTCCTCGGCCCCGGCGACCTCCTCGGCCCCGGCGACCGGCACCCGCCCGCTCACCGTCACCCGCTCCACAGCGCACGCCGGGCACTCCGCCCCGGCCGCCCCCCGTACCC
Source organism: Streptomyces guryensis (assembly GCF_021261325.1). GTDB lineage: Bacteria > Actinomycetota > Actinomycetes > Streptomycetales > Streptomycetaceae > Streptomyces > Streptomyces guryensis. The sequence goes on from NZ_JAJSBI010000007.1 coordinate 32,124, forward strand.
TCCAACTGCTCGCCGCCCGCCCGCTCACCCTGAGTACCAGAGCCCAGGAAGGGACGACGGCGCCGCCGGCCGCCGGCCGTCCCGTGGTCGCGGCCCGCTGGCCCGGCGCACCGGCTGCCGCGCAGGACGGCATCACGCCGGCCATCGCACCGACGCCCGGGGCGCCCGCGCGGCCGACAGCGCACCGTCCGGGCCCGTCCGAGGCCGCCGCCCTGGCGACCCCGCAGGTCCAACGGGCCGCGACCGCGCACTCCGCATCGGGTGCCACGGGTGCCGCAGGCGTTGGAACGACTGGTTCCCCAAGCCCTGTTCAGCGCGTCCCGGTCGTCCGGCCCGCGCCGCCCGGGCAGGTGGCGGCCGCCGTGGCCCCGGCCGTCCCGGCGCGCTCCCTGCCGGTCACCGCCCCGCACGCACCGCCGCTCGCGGACCGCCCGGCGAACCCCACGGCACCGGCGGAGCAGGTCCCCGTGGTCCGGCCGGCCCGCGCCGGGAACGGCCGGACCACGGGGACCCCGGTGCAGCGCACCGTCTCCGGCGCCGTCGACGACAGCGCGCTGCTCAAGGACCGCAGCCGTTCGCGGCAGGCCTCGTCGTACGCCTCCGGCAGCGCTGACGACACCGCCCTGCCCGGTGGCGTACCGGTGAAGGCGGTGCCGGCGCGCGGTCGTTCGCGGTCGGCCTCCGCGTCGTCCGGCCGCACCCCCGCCGCGGCTGGGACCCCGCAGGACGACCCCGGCCTCGACCTCGACGACCTGGCACGCCGTCTGCTCGACCCGATGGCCCGGCTGCTGCGCACCGAGTTGCGGCGCGGCCGGGACCGCACGGGCCGCCCCTTCGACGGACGCCGCTGAGGGCAGGGCAGGCAATGTGAGGGCAGGAATCGTCAGGCCATGGAACGGATGACAGACGCATGACGGACAACATCTTCGCCACGAGCGTGTTCTTCCGGCTCGCCATCGGCGGCAACGACCTGGGAGCCTTCCACACCTGCTCCGGCATGGGCGCCGAGGTCGAGATGGAGAGCTACGAAGAGGGCGGCAACAACGGCTTCACCTGGCAACTGCCCAGCCGGGTGAGCTGGTCGAACATCACGTTCACCCGGCCGGTCACCGCCGACACGGCGAAGATCGCCCGCTGGCTGGACGAGACGCTGAAGCGGGTGGAGCCCAAGGACGGCGAGATCGTGGCGCTGAAACCGGACCTGACCCGGATCATCAGCTGGCAGGTGTCCGGAATCGTCCCGGTGCGCTGGCAGGGGCCCTCCTTCGACCCGGGCAACTCGCAGGCGGCGGTGGAGACCCTGGAGATCGCCCACCAGGGGCTGCGCCCGTCCTGACCCTCCCCGTCAACTGTCGCCAGCCGCTTCTCATCCGCCTCTACGCCCCCGGAAAGGAGGCCCCGGTATGTCCCCTGCAACCCGCTCCACCCGGACCAGGGCCCGGCTGACCCTGAAGGAACCCCCGGCCTCGGTCGGCGCGAAGCCCGGCGGGACGATCACCCGGCTCGACCTCCAGTTCAACCCCTCCACCCTGCAGTTGAGCAAGACCACCGAGTGGCGGCGCACCCCGTCCCGGATGGCCGGGGAGTCGGCGTTGCCCGAGTTCGTCGGCAGCGGGCCGCGCACGCTGAGCCTCGAGGTGTTCCTGGACGCCACCGCCACCCACGACAACTCCGTGGAGCGGGCGGTGGAGAAGCTGATGAAGGGGTGCGTGCCGACCAAGGCGAGCCTGGGCCGCAAGAAGCCGGCCAGCCCGTGGGTGCGGTTCGAGTGGGGCACCTCGCGGACCACGTCGTTCGACGGGGTGCTGTCGAGCCTGTCGGTGTCGTACACGCTGTTCGACGTGGACGGAAAGCCGCTGCGGGCCACCTGCGCGCTGTCCATCGAGGAGGCGAGCGTCGACCCGCCGGGCCAGAACCCGACGTCCGGCTCGCGCACCGCCCGCAGTGCCCACACCTTCGTGGCGGGCGACAGCCTGGCGCTGCTGGCCTGGCGGGAGTACGGCGACGCGACGGCCTGGCGGGTCATCGCGGAGGCGAACGGCATCGACGACCCGATGGCGCTCGTACCCGGCACCGAACTGGTGCTGCCGGGACTGCCCGACGCGGGCGCTGAGGAGGAACGGTGACCACACCCGAGGCACAGGGCGGCCGCTCGTTCGCGGCGGACCCCATCGTGGAGTCGCCCGGCGAACTCCCGCCGATCTGGGCCGCGCAGCTGGTGAGCTGTGTGGTGGACGAGAACGTGGGCCTGCCCGACGCGGCACAGCTCACCTTCCGCGACCCCGACCACGAGTTCCTGAAGGCGACCGGCATCACCATCGGCACCCCGCTGAAGGTGTCGGTGGTCACCGTGTCCGGGCAGGCGCGCGAGCGGCTGTTCAACGGCGAGGTGACGGCCCTGGAGGTGGACCGGGACAGCACGGGCTCGTTCACGGTGGTGCGTGCCTACTCCAAGGCGCACCGTCTGCAGCGGGGCCGCAAGGTGGTGGCGTACCGGAACATGACGGCCTCGGCGATCGTCCGCAAGGTCGCCGCCGGGGCCGGGCTGACCTGCGGGAAGGTGGAGGCAGCGCCGGTCACGTACAAGCAGCTCTCGCAGGCGAACGTGTCCGACTGGGAGTTCCTGCAGTTCCTCGCGGGCGAGAGCGGCGCGCAGGTGCGCGTCGACGACAAGGGCGTGCTGCAGTTCACCAAGCCGGACAAGGCGTCCGGCGCGCCCGCGCCCTCGACCCCGGCCACCCGGAACCCGATGGTGCTGGAGTACGGGCGCAACCTGCTGGCGCTGCGGGCCTCGCTGTCGGCCGCGGACGGGGCCTCGCAGGTGGAGGTGCGCGGCTGGGACGTCACCACCAAGAAGCCGCTGGTGGCCCGGAAGCCGTCGGTGACCAGCGACACGGTGGTGCCGGGACTGAGCCCGGCGCTCGCGGCCTCCCGGTTCGGCAAGTCGGCGAAGCTGACCGTCACGGACACCCCCTACCGCACCCAGGCCGAGACGACCGCGGTCGCCGACGCCGTGGCCGACCAGGTGAGCGCGCACTTCGGGGAGTTGGAGGTGCTGGCCGAGGGGAATCCGCGGCTGCGGGCGGGCAAGCCCGTGGCGCTCGGCAACGTGGGCCAGGCGTTCTCCGGCAAGTACACGGCGACGGCGGTGCAACACGTCCTCGAACCGCACGGCGGGTACCGGACGACGGTGTGGGTCAGCGCCAGCCCGGACCGCTCCCTGACCGGCCTGGTGACCGGGGCCAACGCACCGGGCCGCGGCCCGCGCATGCCGGGTCTGGCGATCGGCGTGGTGACGGACGTACGCGAACCGGCCGGGGCCGAGCGCGGTGGCGTACGGCTCAAGTTCCCCTGGCTGGACGACACTTACGTCACCGACTGGGTGCGCACCGTGCAGTGGGGCGGCAAGGGCGGCGGAGGCGTGGTCAGCCCCGAGGTCAACGACGAGGTCCTGGTCGGCTTCGAGCAGGGCCTGCTGGACAGCCCGTATGTCATCGGCGGGCTCTACAACGGCGTGGACAAGCCCTCGAAGCACGACGTCCCGCTGATCGACAAGACCAACGGCAAGGTCAACCGCCGTTCCCTGGTGTCGCGTTCGGGGCATCGGGTGGAGCTGCTGGACGCGCGGGCGCCGGGTCCGTCCGGGGTGCGGCTGAGGTCCGCCGACGAGCGCCTCGAAGTGTTCCTCGACGACCGCAGGGACCGGATCGAGCTGAAGGTGTTCGCCGGCAAGGGCGGTCGACAGCCCCTCACCTCCGTGACGCTCGACAAGAAGGGCATCACCCTGGACGCGGGACGGGGCGACGTGAGCGTGTCGGGCCGGAACGTGGACATCAACGGCCGGGTCGGCGTGAAGATCGGCGGCCGTTCCGTGAGCATCAACGGCTCGTCGGACGTCACGGTCGACGGCGGTCTGCTCGCCGTCCTCAAGGCCAAGCTGATCCGGATCAACTGACCTATGACACCTGGCCCCTGCCGCCCGCCCACCGTCCCCGATCTCCGAAGGAGCACCACATGCCAGCCGCAGCCCGTACCGGTGACCCCACGAACCACGGCGGTGTGATCGCCACCCCGCCGCCCGGCGCCGCCGCGGCGGTGGCGCGCGTGCTGATCGGCGGCCGTCCCGCCGCCGTCGTGGGCAGCGTGCACGCCTGTGTGGTGCCGCCGCACCTGGCCCTGGGGCCGGGCAACGTGGTCATGCCCAACCCGGCGGGGCTCACCTCCGGCCTGGTCCTCATCGGCGGGCTGCCGGCTGCGCGGATGCGCGACCAGACGACATGCGGCGCGATGATCTCGGGCGGCGCCCTGAACGTCCTGATCGGGGGTGTGTGATGAGCGAGCGGTTCATCGGGCGCGGCTGGGGGTTCCCGATGCGGGTCGGGCCGACCGGCGGGATCGGCATGGTCGAACGGGAGCAGGAGATCGAGGAGGCGATCCGCCTGGTGCTCGGCACCGCGCCCGGCGAACGCCCGATGCGTCCCGAGTTCGGCTGCGGCATCCACGACTACGTCTTCGCCCCGGGCGACGGTGCCACCGCCGGACGTATCGGACAGCAGGTGCGGGAGGCCCTGGAGCGGTGGGAGCCGCGTATCCAGGTCGACGACGTGGTGGTCGCCTTCGACGCGGTCGAGGCCGGCACCCTCTACATCGACGTGCACTACACGCTGCGCTCCACCAACGACCGCCGCAACCTGGTCTTTCCCTTCTACACGATCCCCTCCGAGGAGGGGGCCGAGGAAATGGTCGCCGACTGATGGCCCTGCCCTCCCCCAACCTGGACGACCGGCGGTTCCAGCAACTCGTCGACGAGGCGAAGCGGTACGTGCAGCAGCGCGCCCCGGAGTGGACCGACCACAACGTCTCCGACCCGGGCGTCACCCTGATCGAGACGTTCGCCTATCTCGTGGACCAGCTGCTGTACCGGCTGAACCGGGTCCCGGACAAGAACTACACCGCGTTCCTCGACCTGTTGGGCATCCGCCTGTTCCCGCCGGCCGCGGCCGGCGCCGAGGTCGACTTCTGGCTGTCGGCGCCGCAGCCCGACACGGTGACGCTGACCGCGGGCACCGAGGTGACCACCGCGAGCGGCGAGAACGGCGGGACCGACGACGCCGTGGTGTTCGCGACCACGGACGAACTGCGCATCGTGCCCAGCGAGTTGATACGTCTGGTGACCGCGCCCCGGACCGGTGAGCAGACCGACCGGACCGGGACCCTGGCGGAGGGCCACGACGTGCCCGCCTTCCAGGCGGCACCGGAACCGGGCGACGCGCTGCTGTTCGGCCTGCCGACGGCGGTGCCGCGCTGCATGGTCGCGGTGGAACTGGACAGCCGCGTGGAGGGCGTCGGCGTGGACCCGCGCCAGCCCCCGCTGGTGTGGGAGGCCTGGGACGGCGGCCGCTGGCAGGTGTGCGAGACCGGCGAGGACACCACCGGCGGCCTGAACCGGCCCGGCGAGATCATCGTCTACGTACCCGCCGGGCACACGGCGTCGGTGATCGGCGGCACCCGGGCCGGCTGGCTGCGCTGCCGCGTCACCGAGGCGGCGCCGGGCCAGCCGTTCTACTCGGAGTCCCCGACGGTGCGCGAGGCCTCGGTGTTCACCGTGGGCGGCACCATGTCCGTCGAGCACGCCGAGACCGTGACCGACGTACCGCTCGGCACCTCGGAGGGCGTCGCGGGACAGACGTTCCGGCTCGGCCGTCCGCCCGTCCTCCTCGACGGCGGTCCCCCCGTGCTGGAGGTGTCCTCGGCCGAGGGCTGGCAGCGCTGGGATGTGGTCGAGCACTTCGGCCGCTCCGGGCCCGCCGACCGGCACGTCCAAGTGGAGCCCACCACCGGCGAGTTCACGTTCCCCCCGGTGCTGCGCGAGCCCGACGGCACGCTGCGCCAGTGCGGCGCCGTACCGCCCAAGGGCGCGCAGATCCGGGTGGCCCGCTACCGCACCGGCGGCGGCCCGGCGGGCAATGTCGCCCGCGGCGCGATCTCCGTGCTGCTCAGCTCCGTTCCGTACATCGCCAGGGTCACCAACCGGGAGGCGGCGCGCGGCGGTGTCGCCGGGGAGACCCTCGACAACGCCAAGCTGCGGGCGCCGGACGCGCTGCGGATGCAGGAACGCGCGGTGACCGCCGAGGACTACGAGATCATCAGCCGCCAGGCGGCGCCCTCGGTGCGCCGGGTGCGCTGTCTGCCCGCCGCGGACGGCGCGGGCGCGGTACGGGTCCTGGTGGTGCCGGACGCGGTCGCCGACGAGGGCGACGACCGGCTCCGCTTCGAGCAGCTCATCCCCTCCGACCAGGTGTTGCAGACGATCACCGCGAGCCTCGACGAACGCCGCCTGATCGGCACCCGTCTCGTGGTGGAGCCGCCGGTCTACCAGGGCGTGACGGTGGTGGCCCGGCTGGCGACGGCGCCCGGCGACACGGACAAGGTGCGCGAAGCGGCACTCGCGGCCCTGTTCCGTCACCTCAACCCGCTCAGCGGCGGCCCGGACGGCACGGGGTGGCCGTTCGGACGGCCGGTGCAGTACGGCGAGATCTTCGGCGTCCTGCAACGCGCCACCGGCAACGCGGTGGTCGAGGAGATCCGGCTGTTCCCCGCCGACCCGATCACCGGCCGCCGCGGAGCCCCGGCGGACCGCATCGACCTGGCCGCGGGCGCGCTGGTCTTCTCCTACCAGCACCAGGTGGTCGTCACGGCGATGGAGCCGGAGGCACGGGGATGAGCCGTGCCGCCGTACCCGGACTGCCGAGCCGGCACCCGATCGGCGAGCAGCTGCCCGCGCTGTACGCCGACGACGACTTCGCGCAGCGGTTCACCGCGGGTCTCGACACCGTTCTCGCCCCGGTGTTCGCGACCCTCGACAACCTGCCCGCCTACCTCGATCCCCGGGTGACCCCGACGGACTTCCTGGCCTGGCTGGCGTCCTGGGTGGGTGCCGCGGACGATCCGCAGTGGCCGGTGGAGCTGCGCCGCGAGGCGGTCGTCCGGGCGGTGGAGCTGCACCGGTGGCGCGGCACCCGGCGCGGCCTGGTCGAGGCCCTGCGGCTCGCCCTCGGCGTGCGCGCCGAGGTGCACGACGACGGGGGCTCGTGGTGGTCGAACACCGCCGGAACCGACCTGCCGCCGGCGCCCGCCGACGCGCCCCTGGTCCGGGTGTGGCCGGACCGCGCGGCGCACGTGGACGTCGCCGGCGTCCGCGAGATCGTCCGGGCCATGTGCCCGGTGCACAGCGTCTGCCGGGTGGAGGTCCTGCCCGGCCCGCCCGCCGACGAACGGAGGTGACGTGATGCGCGCATGTCCCGCGTGCGGAGCGTCCAACAGCCCCACGGACGACTTCTGCGGCAACTGCGGAGCGTATCTGGGCTGGTCGGACGACACGTCGAACCCGACCTCGACGCCGACGCCGACCACGCCCACGCCCGCAGCCACTCCCGCGGCCACTGAGCCGTCGGCCCCGCCTGCGCCCGCGCCTGCGCCGATTGAGCCGCCAGGCGCGAGTACGTCCGCGCCTCCGACGGCCGAGCCGTCGGCCTCGCCCGCACCCTCGCAGCCCCCGGCCGTCCCGGATCCGGCCCCGGCGCCCTCGTCACTGCGCACCCGGCTGACGGGCCGCGCCCGCGGCGAGGTGAGAGAACCGGACAGGACGGACACTGCGAACGCCGCCGCCGACCGGCCGGAGGCGGCGACTCCTGCGCCCAGGGCGGCCGAACCCGACGCCGCCCGCTCCGCACCCCCCGCCACGCCACCCGCGTCGACGGCGACACCGGAACAACCCTCCAGGCCCGCCGCAGGAGACGGGCCCGCACCCCCCGCATCCGCTACGGCGCCACGGCCGCCCCAGGCCCCGCCGGTACCCTCTGCTGCCCCCACCCCCGAGGCACCGGCGGCGGACCCCGTCGGGCCCGTGCTGCCCGCGAAGCCGGTGGCCCCGCGCCCCGTCGTACGGCCCGTGGCGGTGGCGGAGGAAGGGGCGGGGAGGCCCTGTCCTTCCTGCGGCACGCCCAACTCGCCGGAGCGCCGGTTCTGCCGGCGCTGTGCGGCGCCGCTGACGCCCAGCGCGAAGGCCGACCCGCTGCCGTGGTGGCGGACCGTGTGGCCGTTCCGCCGCCGGGTGCGGGCGAGTTCGGGCCGGCTGGTGCGGCTCCTGGTGATCCTGGCCGTGGTGGCGGCCCTGTGCGCGGGCGCCGTCCTGCTGCTGCCGGCCGGACGCGCCCTGTACGAGGACACCCTGGACAAGCTGTCCGACCCCAAGCCCATGACCCCGTCGCATACCGTGGCCACCGCCGAGATCCCCGGGCACCCGGTGACGAACACCACGGACGGCCTGGCCAACCGCTACTGGGGCGTGCCCGGACCGGGCGCCTCGGTGACGTACACCTTCGGCAAGCCGTTCCGCATGGTCGACATGATCATCACCAACGGCGCGTCCAAGGACCCGCAGGAGTACGCCCGCGAGGGGCGCGCACTCCGGATGGACCTGGAGGTGACCACACAGAACGGCGACCGGCACGACAAGGAACTGACCCTCAGCGACAAGGCGGGCACCCAGACGATCGTCACCGGGATCAGCGACGTGAAGACGGTACGCCTGGTCCTGCGCTCGGCCACCGGCCTGACACCGGGCCGGCATCTCGCCCTGGCGGAGGTGGAGTTCTTCCAGCGTTCCTGACCGGGGGATCGCGGTCGGACCTGCGATGACGACGACCGCTGACAGAAATGCGTCAGATGTCCCCTCACGGGAAAGACCACCGCCGACGGCTGGAACCCCTGTCGGTTCACGAGAACCTTTTCGGGGGCCCGCCCCCGACCCGCCTCCCCGACGACCCGCCTCCCCGACGACCCGCCTCCCCGACGACCCCGCGCCCCGCGACCTCCTCGCGGGCCGGACCGCGCCCGCGGACGTCGCCGCCAAAGTGCCCCACGTCCTCGCTGGCCTGGGCCCAGCCGGCCGACGACGCGTTCGAGCGGGGCAGCGTCGTGGAGTCGTACGCCTACGCCCGTACGGGCTACCACCGCGGCCTGGACGTCCTGCGCCGCAGCGGCTGGATGGGCCACGGCCCGGTGCCCGGGAGAATGGCGCTACATGTAATCGTTCGGTTTCCGCATTCCGTGCCGCCGCTGCCTGAGTGACGGCGGCACAGACGTCTCAACTGCGGTGACTACCGCTTCAGTTCGGTGTACGCCTCGGCGCTGCTGTCCTTGAGGAACTGCCAGCAACGCTCCGTCTCTTCCTTCTCGTCGATCGCGCCGGCGGCACGGGCGAGGGCCGCGAGGCAGCGCAGGAACCCGCGATTGGCCCGGTGGTCCCAAGGGATGGGGCCATGGCCCTTCCACCCGGCACGGCGCAGCGAGTCCAGACCGCGGTGATAGCCGGTGCGCGCGTAGGCGTACGACTCGACCACTCGCCCCGCCTCGAAGGCGTCGTCCGCGAGCATCGCCCAGGCGAGCGAGAACGTCGGATGCTTCGCCGCGACCTCGGCCGGGGGCTGGGACTCCTCACCCAGCAGGCGGTACGCGTCTTCGTTCTCCGGCAGGTAGGTCGGGTCCGGGCCGCCGAGCAGGTTCTTGTGCGTCGTCATGGAAGCAGTCTGCCACTTGGGTGCGGACGTTCGGGACGCCGCTCCGGACTGCGGCTTCCTCAGGCAGGTGAGGTACTTCCCAGTGAAGGAGGCGGGTTGAGAAATCTCAGACCCGGCGAGATCCAAACAATAGGTGAAGCCGTGATGGCGATCCTGCTAGCCAGTTTTACTCTGTGGCTGGCCTTGCAAGGGGAAACGATCCTCGCCGTTCTCTTTGCGGCGGGAAGTGCAACGTACGTGGGGGACATCCTGCGTAGAACTCGAAAGAGGCGTCGCGCGTAGCTGAAGAGCCGCAGCGGGTCAGCTTCATGCGAAGCCGGCCTGCTGTCATCAGTAAGAGCGTTGGCCGCTGCCTTCGGCTGCACGGCACGGACTGAGGGTGTTGGCAGTGATGCCTCAGCTACGTAGCGGTGATGAATGTCACATAATTCACTCTGTATGGCCAGCCGAGAAAGCGCTTACAGTACTCTCGATATCACCTGACTCCCGGGTAACCCAGCTCTGCTACGAGGGAGTTGGGCGTATTGGAGGCAGCCCGTTCCTTGCTGCAGAACTTCCGGGAGCGCATAAATGCGTCCACGCCGTAGCGGCCAGTCCGATCCCCCGGCGCCAGCCGCCTCGGACGTGATTGCGGTTACTATTCAAGAAATAGTAGCCCTTGTGGAAATTTTCGAGCATGCCCGCGATCGCATTTCTGAATTGAGCGACGCCGATGGGGCTGTGATCGCCAATGCCAGCGGGCACCTACTGGTACCTTCGCTCTATGCTCGAGTTGGATTGGCATCGATCAAAGGGTCCCGCAGCATTCCTTTGCTCGTCACCGAGGTTGGCTCTCTAGAGGCTGCCGTGATTAACCTGGAATCATATCGAGGGAATGAAGTTGTGCTGTGCGTCGGCTATGAACTCTTGGAGAAATTTGCAAACCGCGAGAGAAATTCTCACCCCATGCGGTACGTTCACGGAGTTCTAGTATTCATTGATGAGGCGGGGGATGCAGCCAACGGGTCGACGGCCCCTTCTCTGACATAGTGGCCAGAGTGCGTTGCTTTACAACGGCCAACGCAGTGACTAGTTGCTAGTGGTGATGGAGTCCCTCGACTCCCACGAGAGAACCCGTCCCGGGGTCCGTGTGTGGGTGCCGAACATCAGCAGCCCCATCCGATACCGAGACAGGCGGTCTGGTTGCCTGGGTGCTGCGCTGACCGATTCCTATCTGGACGCCGGCGGTGATGGTCGTTGGCGGATTCTCTGCGGCCTGTCCGTCATCGGCATCGACGACCAGCTGTATGAGGCCAGGACGTTGGTGACGCTCAGGGGAGTCTCCATGATCCTGAAGTAGGCGATGGGCGTCTTCCCGCAGGGCGGACCGGCTCCCCGAGCCCCTGCAGAACCACGCGAAAGCCGGTACTGCCAACGCCTTGACCTGCGCAAATATCAGCAGCCGGACGGGTGTCCATCTGGACCGAATCTCATGTCGGCGGCTTGTCGCCCGCCCACTCGGTGGAGCAGATCCGGGTAAGGTCCAGCACCCACTCCGGGTCGCGCTCTGGCAACTGGGCCGCGAGATCGCCCAGCCACTCCTGCTCGGTCATACCGTCCCTCATGCTCCCAGTTACGTATCCCGCCATCCTCCTGGGACCACGAGCCGAACCGCGGCTCCCTGCGCGCCCTGCGCGCCCTCGCCCGCGCCGCCGGATCCATCGGCGAGCAGGAGGAGTACGAGCGCTGCACCCAGTTCCTGAAGGACTCCTCACCGACGGCGGCCCAGACTCAGGGTCGGGTTCGACCCGCCGACAGGCCCCGGGGTCTGCCCTCTCGTACGGGCCCGCCCTGTGTGAGCAGGCGGGCCTTGCGTACCGGGCGGACCATCGAAGAGGATGCCCGGCGGGGACCGGGGCCCCCGTGTCGGTAACGGCAGGGGCGGACCGCTACCCGGAGTAACAACAGGAGACAGCGATGTCCCACCAGGCTCAGCCCCACGAGGCTTCGGAGCCCGAGACTCCGCATCTCGACTTCGCAGGTACGACGCCTTACGAGGACTACGTCAAGGCGGACGTGCTCACCCACCTCCAGCACACCCTCTCCGACGATCCCGGAGAGATGGTCTTCCTGGTCACCACCCAGGTGATGGAGCTGTGGTTCACGGTGATCGTCCACGAGTGGGAGACCGCGGCGCACGCCCTGCGCTCCGACGACGTGCCGACCGCGGTCGCCGCGCTGAAGCGTTCCGTACGGGAGCTGGAGGCGCTGAACGCCTCCTGGAAGCCGCTCGGGCAGCTGACCCCGGCCCAGTTCAACGCCTACCGGAGCGCGCTGGGCGAGGGCTCCGGCTTCCAGTCCGCGATGTACCGCCGGATGGAGTTCCTGCTCGGCGAGAAGTCCGCGTCCATGCTGGTCCCGCACCGCGGCGCACCCCGTGTCCACGCCGAGCTGGAGAAGGCCCTCGCCGAGCCGAGCCTCTACGACGAGGTGCTGCGGCTGATGGCGCGACGCGGCTGCGCGATCCCCGGGTCCGTGCTGCGCCGCGACGTCTCAAGCAGGTACGAGCCGTCCGATGCCGTCGAGGCCGCCTGGACCGCGGTCTACGCGGGCGACGAGACCACCGAACTCGCCCGCCTGGGCGAGGCGTTGACCGACGTGGCCGAGCTGGTGTGGCGATGGCGCAACGACCATCTGGTCGCCACCCGCCGCGCGATGGGCGCCAAGCCCGGCACGGGCGGCTCGGCAGGCGTCGCCTGGCTGGAGAAGCGCGCGCAGAAGAACGTGTTCCCCGAGCTGTGGACGGCGAGGTCTCATGTCTGAGGTGTCCGAACTGAACGTGAGGGCGGGAGAGCTGGACGCCGCCGACGAACTGGCCGGGATCCGCAAGCAGTTCGTCCTCGACGCTGTGTCTGATCATGCGGCTGACGCCGCGGGCGTCTACCTGGACGGGAACTCGCTCGGCGCCCTTCCGGCGGCGGTCCCGGGGCGGCTGGACGACGTCGTACGCAGGCAGTGGGGTGCGCTCCGGATCCGTTCCTGGGACGAGAGCGGCTGGTGGACGGCGCCCGAGCGGATCGGTGACCGGATCGCTCCGCTGGTCGGGGCGGCGACCGGTCAGATCGTCGTCGGTGACTCGACAAGTGTCAATGTTTTCAAGGCACTTGTGGGCGCGGTACGGCTGGTCTCCGGCGAGCACGGGGACCGGACGCGGGACGAGATCCTCGTGGACGCGACGACCTTCCCCACCGACGGCTACATCGCCGGGTCGGCGGCCCGTCTGACGGGATGCACGCTGCGTCCGGTGACCCCTGCGGAGGTGCCGGACGCGCTGTCCGCCCGTACGGCTGCCGTCCTGCTCAACCATGTCGACTACCGCACGGGCCGCCTGCACGACCTGCCCTCGCTGACCGCCGCCGTGCACGCGGCGGGCGCGGTGGCCGTCTGGGACCTGTGCCACAGCGCGGGCGCGCTGCCGGTCGGGCTGGACGAGCACGGCGTCGACCTGGCGGTCGGCTGCACGTACAAGTACCTGAACGGCGGCCCGGGTTCACCGGCGTACCTGTACGTCCGCCAGGACCTCCAGGACCGCTTCGACTCCCCCCTCCCCGGCTGGAACTCCCACGCGGAGCCCTTCGGCATGCGGTCCGAGTACGCACCGGCGTCCGGTGCCCTGCGCGGCCGGGTCGGCACGCCGGACATCCTCTCCATGCTCGCCCTGGAGGCCGCGCTGGAGGTCTGGGACGGGGTCTCGATCGAGGCGGTGCGGGCCAAGTCCCTGGCGCTGACGGACTTCTTCCTGGAGTGCGTGTCGGCGTACGTCCCCCAGGGGCGGGTGGAGTCGCTGACTCCGGTCGCCCATGAGGAGCGCGGCAGCCAGGTGGCGCTGCGCTGCGACGATGCCGGGGGCGTGATGAAGCGGCTGATCGAGCGGGGGGTGGTCGGGGACTTCCGGCGCCCGGACGTCCTGCGGTTCGGGTTCACGCCGTTGTACGTCGGGTTCGGGGACGTGGAGCGGGCGGCCCGGGTGCTGGCGGAGACGCTCGGCGATCTCGCCGGATAGCCCGGGGCCCGTGCCGGATCGCTCCCGGGACTCCCGGGGCTTGCGGTGTGCGGGGCGGGCGGTGCGCGGCGGCTTCGGTGGCCGCGGAACCGCCCGGCCCGAGGGCCACAGAACCGTTTTCCCTCACCGAGCGTGACATCCCCGTGTCGGCGCACGTCACGGGCCTGATACCGTCCCCGCCAACGGCCGGTTTCCCTCCCCGGTCCGCCACAAGTCAATACCCATACGTCGCTGAGAGGTTGGAGCATGCCGGACGACGCCGCAGCTGCCCGGGCCGCTGCCGAAGAGGAGTCGGCCTTCTCGCACCCGGCGGTAGATCCCGACTCCACCGCCGCGTACGGTGACCATCCCGACCAGCTGATCGACTTCTACGCCCCGCGCGCCGAGGCGGTGCCCGGGGCCCTCGCCCCGCTGGTCGTCGTCCTGCACGGCGGCGCGTGGCGGGCTCCGTACGACCGCCGGCACATCTCGCCGTTCGCGGACTTCCTGGCCCGGCGGGGTTTCGCGGTGGCCAGTGTCGAGTACCGGCGGGGGAGTGAGCTCCCGGCCCAGGGCGGCAGCGCCGTCGCGGGCCGGTGGCCGGAGACCTTCGACGACGTCGCGGCCGCGCTGGACGCGCTGCCCGCCCTTGTACGCGAGTCCCTTCCCGGGGCCGACCCGCGCCGCATGGTGATCACCGGGCACTCGGCCGGCGGGCACCTCGCCCTGTGGGGAGCGGCCCGCCATCTGCTGCCCGCCGACGCCCCCTGGCGCACCGGCCGTCCCGCACCGCTGCGCGGCGTCGTCGCCCTGGCCCCGATCGCCGACTTCGAGGTCGCAGACAAACTGGACGTGTGCGGGGGCGCCTCGCGTCAACTGCTGGGCGGCGACGAGAAGTTCGCCGAGCGGCGCCCGTACGCCGACCCGTCCCTGCTGCTCCCCAGCGGTATCGCGACCACCCTGGTCCAGGGCCGCACCGACGTCACCGTCCCGCAGGCGGTCGCCGAGTCGTACGCCGACGCGGCGGCGAAGGCCGGCGAGGTCGTGGGCCTCACGCTCCTGGAGGACGTCGGCCACTTCCCCCTGATCGACCCGGCGGCGGACGCGTGCGCGGTGGTGGCGGAGGAGATCGCCCAACTGGCCTGGTGACCCGCCCCCGAACCGCCCCTGACCTGTACCCCCTTCATACCCGTAGTACCTGAGAGCTACGTCCCAGGACAGCTCCCTGGCGGGACGCGGACGACAAGTCACCGTCCGTAACTTCCCTTCCAGACAAGCCCGATGGCCGGGCGAACTGGAAGGGGGACCCGACCATGGGGGTCGAAGCGGGGGTACGGGATACGGCACGTGGCTTGCGGGCATTCGTGCCGCCTGGGGCGGCTCCCGACCCAGGGAAAGCCGGCACCCGGCCAGTGCCGGCAAGCGACAGCCCGCCACCCCAGCCCCGGCGCCGCCGCACCCAAAGATGGCGCCGCGCCACCCTCGCAGCCCTCATCACCGCCGCCGTGGTCGCCCCGCTCTCGGGCGCAGCCCGACCGCGGATCCCCGCCCCGCCCCCGGCAACCCTCGCCCCCCTGACGGCGACCACCCTCGACGCGGCCTACAAAGCCAACCGTTCCAACGCCACGCAAGCGGCCCGCATGGCCGCAGCCCACGGTGACCACAAGCGCGCCGCAGCGGACCGCTCCATGGCCTCCCCCACCCGCCGCTTCCTCTCCTTCGACGGCCGAGGCGAGGGCCAGGCCACCGAGGTCTTCGGCGACCTCGCCACCGCCACCAGCATCGCCGTCCTGGTCCCCGGATCGGACACCTCCCTGGACACCTACGACCGCTTCCGCGCGACGGCAGCCGCCCTGCACGAACGCCTGCTCCGGGAGGCCCCGAACGGCACCCGCACCGCCGTCGTCGCCTGGCTCGGCTACCAGACCCCCGGCACGATCAGCACCACGGTCCTCAGCACGGACCGCGCCGACGAAGCGGCCCCGCACCTGCGCGAGTTCATCGGCGAACTGCGCCACACAACAGGCCGGAAGGCGGCCATCTCCCTCCTCTGCCACTCCTACGGCACGGTCGTCTGCGCCCGCGCCGCCGCCGGCCTGGACGTGCGGGACATCGCCTTCGTCGGCAGCCCCGGCACCGGCGCGGACACGGCGGCGGCCCTGCACACACGGGCCCGCGTCTGGGCGGCCCGCGGCGCCGACGACTGGATCGAGGAGGTCCCGCACGTGAGGGCGGACCTGTTCGGCTGGACGGTCGGTTTCGGCACGGACCCCGTGTCACCGGCCTTCGGCGCCCGCGTCTTCGCGGCCGGACCCGGCGGCCACAGCGACTACTTCAGGCCGGGCTCGGTCTCCCTGGCCAATCTCACCCGCATCGTCCTGGGCGACACAAAGGAGGTGACCCGTGCGTGAGTCGAGCGTGCGCCGCGCTTGGGACGGCATACGACACAGTTCCGTACGAGGGGGCGCCGTACGTGAAAGGACCGCAGGACAGGGCGCCGTACGAGAAAGCGCCCTGGGACAGGGCGCCGCCGGACAGGCCGCCGAACGGCACAGCGCCTTACGGCGGTTCGCCACCCGTGTCGACGCCGCCACCCCCGCCGATCGCGACCGTGCCGTGGACGCCCTGCGCGCCTTCGCGATCCTCGGCGTGGTCCTCGGCCACTGGCTGGTCACGGCCCTGGTGGCGGACGGCGGCACCCTGCGTGCCTCAAGTCCCCTCCAGCACATGCCGTGGCTGGCGCCGATCTCCTGGGCCTTCCAGACCCTGTCGGTGTTCTTCCTGGTGGGCGGCCATGTGGCGACCCGTAGCCACACGGCGGCGCGGGCCAAGGGCACGCCGTACCGGCAGTGGCTGACCGCCCGTCTGTCACGGCTGTTCAAACCGGTGGCCGCCGTACTGGCCCTCTGGACGATCGCCGCGACGGCCCTGCTCCTCTCGGGCGCGGAATTCGACACGATCCACACCCTGGTCAAACTCGCCCTGTCCCCCCTGTGGTTCCTGCTGGTCTTCGCGGCGTTGACCGCGGCGACCCCGCTCCTCACCCGACTCAACCCCCTGTGGCCGCTGGCCGTCGTCCTTCACGTGGACCTTCTCCGTTTCGGCCTGGGAGCCCCGCAGAGTCTCGGCTGGGTGAATTTGGCGGCCGGCTGGCTGGTGCCGTACACCCTGGGCGCGGCTTGGACCCGAGGCGAGCTGGACCGTGCCCGCGCGGGCTGGATCCTGCTGACCGGAGGCGCGGCGGCGACGGCCCTGCTGGTCGCCTTCGCGGGCTACCCGGCGTCGATGGTCGGCGTCCCGGGGCAGACGATCTCGAACCTCAACCCGCCGACCCTGGCCGCCGTCACCTTCGGCCTGGCCCAGTGCGGCCTGGCCCTGCTCCTGCGCGACCGGCTGCGCCGCACGATGCGGCGGCCCCTGGTCTGGGCGGCGGTGGCCTTCGTGAACCTCTCCGCGATGACGATCTTCCTCTGGCACCAGACGGCCATGATGGCGACCACGGCGGCCGCCCTCCCGGCAGGCCGTCTGCCCGGTCTGCACACCTCTCCCGACGGCCTGGGCTGGGTGGCGTTCCGCCTGGCCTGGCTCCCCGTCTTCGCCCTCGCCCTCACGGCCTGCTGGACGGCCTTCCACTCCTACGAACACCGGGGCCCGCGGCGCAGAGGCAACGGCCCCTCCCGGGTGATCCGCCGCCACCGCGGCCCGGACGGGACACGAGCGAGGATCGCCCATCGTGCCTAGGGTGGGCCGGGTGACGGAAACGGGGATCCAGCGGGTGTTCGGCGGCCGCGTCCTGCGCTGGCTGCGCGTGCTCCGCGCCGACCTGTGGACGGCCCGCGCGGACCCGTTGCCCGCCTTCGGGCGGTTGCGGCGGGTCCCGCACGGCGTGCTGTGCATCGCCGCGTTCGGGATCACGCTCGGCGGCACGGCGCAGCTCACGGACAACGGACGTCTGGGCTTCAGCTACGGCTTCCTGATCGCACTCGCGCAGGGCGGCGCGGTGGCGCTGGCGCTGTGGCGGCCGATCCCGGCCTGGTGGCTGTCGACGACGGCCTCCGTCGTGGGGGCCGTCATGGTGCACTTCAGTCTGACCGGCGGCGATGCGCACGACTTCACCTGGCCATGGACCGCGGCCGGGATCCTCTCCCAACTGCTGGTGCTGCTGCTGCTCGCCCTGCGCGTGCGCACCCGTGTGTCCGTGGAGGCGCTGGCCCTGACGGTGCTCGTCATCCTTGTCCTTCAGGCCGTGTGGGAGGCGCCGCACCAGCAGTCCGCCGGCCCGCAGCAGTCGACGGGCCCGCCCGCGATCGCCCTGTCCGCCGTCGCCGTCCTGTTCGGCATCGCGCTGCGCAGCCGCCGCGAGGCGCGCGCGGAGGTCGGACGGCTGACCACGCTCACCGCCGAGGAGCGGGCCCGGCGCACCCTCCTTGAGGAGCGCAACCGCATCGCGCGCGAGCTGCACGACGTGGTCGCCCACCACATGTCCGTCATCTCCATCCAGGCCCAGGTCGCCCCGCACCTCGTCGAGAACCCGCCCGACGAGCTCAGGGAGAACCTCGAAGGCATCCGGAACAACGCGCTGGAGGCGCTGACCGAACTGCGCCGGGTGCTGGGCGTGCTGCGCTCGGAGGACCCCGGCACGGACACCCCGGCCGACGGCGGCGACGACCCGCACAGCCCGCAGCCCACCCTGGACCGGCTCGACGCGCTCGTCGAGAACACCCGGGCCGCGGGTCTGACCGTGACCACGCGGACCACGGGGGAGCGGCGCCCACTGCCGTCGGGCGTGGAGCTGTCGGCGTACCGGATCGTGCAGGAGGCGCTCAGCAACGTCCTGCGCCACGCGCCCGGCGCGAGAGCGAGCGTCGAAGTCGCCTACGTCCCCTACGGACTGCGCGTGGAGGTCGTCAACTCGCGTCCGCTGCACGAGGCTCCGTCCTCGCCGGGCGCGGGGCACGGTCTGCTAGGTATGCGGGAACGGGCGGCGATGCTCGGCGGCGACCTGTCCGCACACCCCCGGTCGAACGGCGGCTACCAGGTCTCCGCATTCCTGCCGGTCGACCCGCGCGCCGACGGCCCGGACCTGCCCGTTGCCCTCGACCTGGCCACCGACCCGAAGGACCACCCCGCATGACGAGCAGCAGCAACACCCCCATCCGGGTAGTGATCGCCGACGACCAGCAGATGGTCCGGCAGGGCTTCACCGTGCTGCTCAACACCAAGCCGGACATCGAGGTGATCGGCCAGGCGGTCGACGGGCTGGACGCCGTCGCCAAGGTCGCCGAACTCGCCCCGGACGTCGTCCTCATGGACATCCGCATGCCCGAGCTCGGCGGCATCGAGGCCACCCGTCGCATCACCGACGCGACACCGCACATCAGGGTGCTGGTGCTCACCACCTTCGACCTCGACGAGTACGTGTACGAGGCGCTGCGCGCGGGAGCGTCCGGGTTCCTCCTCAAGGACGCGTCGGTGGACCAGCTGGCCGAGGCGGTCAGGGTGGTGGCGGCCGGCGACGCCCTGCTCGCGCCCGGGATCACCCGGCGGCTGATCGCCCAGTTCTCCCGCCTGGACGACCGCCCCCGCGCCCCGCTGAAGGAGCGCGTCGGGGACCTGACCGAGCGCGAGACGGAGGTCCTCGCGCTGATCGCGCAGGGCCTGTCGAACGCGGAGATCGCCCAGCGCCTGGTGGTCGCCGAGCAGACGGTGAAGACGCACGTGGGCCGCATCCTGGTGAAGCTGGGCCTCAGGGACCGCACACAGGCGGCGGTGTTCGCGTACGAGTCGGGACTGGTGCGCCCGTCCGGCTACTGACCCGTGGGTCCCACGACCCGTACTCGTAGTACCTGAGGGGGAGGCCGAAGGACCCGTCTCACTGGTGACGACCGCGACCTCGGCCACGGCCTACGGTTTTCAACGTGACCGAGACTCCCCACACGCAGCCGATGCCACCGGAGCCCACCAGATACCTGGAGCCGCCGGACAACGCGTTCAAGCCGTACAAGCCGCGCAGCCCGGAGATCCGGGCGGCGGCGGACGCCCTGCGCGGAATGCGTCAGGACCTGTTCCACGACGCCTTCGCGTACCGTCCGCTGCCGCGCATGAGCGGCGACGCCCCGTTCGTCCGCCGATTCTCCGGCCGGTGGCGGGAGTACGCGACCTGGACGCCGCACGCCCTGATCACCGCGGCCGGCCTGTTCACGATGTTCATCGCGTCGCACAGCGACTACCGCGGCGCGGGCGTCAACCTCTTCCTCAGTCTGCTCGCCCTGGGCCCGGTCCTGCTGACCATGGTGCGGCCGATCGGCGCGTTCTGGCTGTCGATGGCGGCGACGCCGGTAGCCGCGGTGGTCGGCTCCGACTGGGGCGACGAGTGGCCGTGGCTGCCCGGCAGCTTTGTCTGCCACCTGGCGGTGCTCACGATCGTGGCCATCCGCACCAGGCCGCGGACGGCGGCGTGGATGTGGGTCCTGACGGGGGTTTACGGCGCCGGGGCGGAGCTCTTCCCCAGAAGCTACAACCCCTTCGGCTCGAACAGCATGCAGATGCTGTTCTTCTCCGCCATGTTCCTCCTCGCCGTCTGCCTCAGGCACATTCGCCGCGAGGCCCGCCAGGAGGTGACCGCCCAGCTCACGGTGACCGCGCACGAGCGTTCCCGGCGCACCCTCCTGGAGGAGCGCACGACGATCGCCCGCGAGCTGCACGACGTGGTCGCCCACCACATGTCGGTGGTCGCCATCCAGGCGGAGGCGGCGCCCTACCGGGTCGAGAACCCGCCGCCGGAACTGGAGAAGGCGTTCGTCACGATCCGGGAGAACGCGGTGGCGGCGCTCACCGAGCTCCGTCGCGTCCTCGGTGTGGTCCGCGCCGAGGACTACGAGGCCCCGGACGCCCCGCAGCCCACCCTCGCCGATCTGGACGCCCTGCTCACCAATGTGCGGGAGACGGGCCTGAGCGTCGACAAGACGCTGACCGGAGCGGTACGGGAACTCCCGCAGGGCGTCGAGCTGTCGGCGTACCGCATAGTGCAGGAGGCGCTGAGCAACACCCTGCGCCACGCGCCGGGCGCGAGGGCCAAGGTGGAGGTCTCGTACGTCCTCGGCGGCCTGGGCCTGCGCATAGTGAACGGCCCGCCGCCCGAGCCGTCCCTGGTGAAGCCCTCACCGGGCGCCGGCCACGGCATCACCGGCATGCGGGAGCGCGTCACCATGCTGAACGGCGAGATGACGGCGGTCGCGACGGACGAGGGAGGCTACGAGGTGACGGTTTTCCTGCCGGTCGCCCACGCCGGCGAAGGTGACGCATGACCATCCGTGTCCTGATCGCGGACGACCAGATGATGGTGCGCGAGGGCTTCTCGGTCCTGCTGAACGCGATGCCGGACATCGAGGTGGTCGGCGAGGCGGTGAACGGCCGCGAGGCGGTCGACCGCGTACGCGAACTGTCCCCCGACGTGGTCCTGATGGACATCCGCATGCCGGAACTGAACGGCATCGAGGCGACGAGGGAGATCGTCGCCGCGAACAGCACGGCGAAGGTCCTGGTCCTGACGACCTTCGACCTCGACGAGTACGTCTACCAGGCCCTGCGCGCAGGTGCCTCCGGCTTCCTCCTCAAGGACGCCTCGGCCCGCCAACTGGCCGACGGAGTAAAGGTGGTGGCCTCCGGCGAGGCCCTGCTGGCCCCCTCGGTGACGAAGCGCCTGATCACGGAGTTCTCCAAACTCTCCGAGGTCCCCCGCGCCCTGCACTCCACCCACCAGGCCTACGGCGACCTCACCGAACGCGAGACAGAGGTCCTGGTCCTCATAGCCCAGGGCCTGTCCAACGCGGAGATCGCCGAGCAGCTGGTCGTCGCCGAGTCGACGATCAAGACCCACGTCAGCAGGATCCTGGTGAAACTGGGCCTACGGGACCGGACCCAGGCGGCGGTGTTCGCTTATGAGGCGCGGCTGGTTACGCCGGGCTGAGAGCCAGGTCCGTGCCCGCCGGGTCAGAAGCCGGCGCCGCCACCGGCGAACCGTGCGGGGGATACGAGAGCGATACGGATCAGGCCGGGCTCGGGAGGAGGAGCGTCGTAGACGTAGGTGACGGTGAGCACGGTGCGGGCGGCCGTGCCTTCGAGGCGCGTCGTGTAGATCTTCATGTCGCCTACCGCGCTTTGTGCTCGTCGGCCGAGTGTCGGGTTCTTCTCCAGTTCGGCTCGCAGAGCCTCGACGGCCTCGAGCGCTCCGCCGCCGATGCCTAGGCAGCGGGCGTGAGCCTCGCGAGTGATCTCGGCGACGACCGGCTGCTGGTCGTCGCTCACCGACCGTTTTCCCGTGCCGTGCGGATTTCGGCGACGGCCGCGGCGACGGCAGAGTCGAAGTCGGGGTCCTGACGTGCGGCGACCCGGCCGCGGAACTCCTCGACGAGGCGGACGACCCCGGAGAGATCCGCGGGATCGGCATGGTTGATCTCACGGGCCAGCTCGGCCTCGAAGTCGTCTGCGTCGCCGGGGAAGCCGTAGCCCATGGTCAGGGCGGCGCGGAGCTCCCCGATGGTGCGCATGGGGGGGAGGTGGGGGTGGCCGGACTCTGCCGGTTGCGTGGTCATGGCGTCGGCTCCCTTTCGCAGTGTCGCTTTCACCGTACCCGGACGATTCCGCGACCGGCTCCGGCTTCCGCACCGCGTTCGTCGTGGTGGCCGGCTCACACCGCGGCCAGTTCGCACCACACGTACTTGCCGCGGTTGCCGTTTCTGGACTGCGGCTGCCAGCCCCATACGTCGGCGCAGGCGCGGACCAGGGCGAGGCCGCGGCTGTTCTCGGCGTCGGCGAGGCGGTCCAGCGGTCGCGGCGGCTCCGGCGGCTCGGGGTCCGCGTCCCACGCGCCGAGGCGGAGTGTTCCTGGCGGCGACCGACGGACGTCCGCGACTCCAAGGCCCCCGCCCGCGCCACCCTCTCCTTCCCGCCCGCCGCCTTCGCCGCCCTCATCGACCACCTGAAGGGCCACCCCGCACGGAACAGCGAACCACGCTGATCCGGGCCCCCTGGTCTGCCATGTCCGTGACATGGCTACGATTGGCCGACTTCGGGGGTCAGAGGGGGACTTGAGCATGATGGTGCGACGGAGATCGCTCGCTTTCGTCGGTGTGGCCGCGCTGGTGCCGCTGGTCGCTTCCGGTGCTTTCGCCGCTTCCGCGCAGGCGGCGTCGGCCTCGCTGGCCGTCACCACGCTGGGGCGGCACGGCGCCAAGGTCTCGACGACGGTCAGTGTCGTCGCCGTGCCGTCCGGGCAGACGTACAGCGTGAAGTCCGGCAAGCGGATCAGCCTGCCGGCGGGACGCTACATCGCGATGACCGACATCTGGGAGCAGGGCACGGAGGGTCTGGGCACCGACACCATCGGCGCGCAGGTCGTACAGGTCTCGGGCAGCAAGTCGGTGACGCTCGACGCGCGCAAGGGCAAGGCCGTCAAGGTGTCGCTCGACACGCCCGCCGACGTGACCGAGCCGCCGCGGATCATGGCGCAGGTGTGCGCCGCCACCGTCAGCAACATGCCCTCCGCCTTCCGTGCGGGCGGCTGGAACGACGAGGGGGCCCTCTACGCCATCCCGAACTCGTCCCGGCTGCTGCAGTTCGGGTATCTGGCGCAGTGGTCGGGGAACGACAGCTACGTCGCCGCTAAGAACACGACGGGTATTCCGGCCGCGCCCGGTGGGTCGTTCAAGCGGTCGGGTCTGGCGACGATGCGCTTCTCGGTACGCAGCGGTACACAGATGGCCGGTCAGAACGACACCGCGCTCCAGGCGCAGCCGAAGACCGACGACTGCACGACCGACCTGATGGCCACGGTCCGCGACGACAACGCGCCGTACAGCGCCACCGTCCATGTGACGCCCGGGACCTGGCAGCCGCGTGACGACATCATCGCGAGCAACGGCGACGACGTCGGCGGCGGCTTCCCGAAGGTCAGGACGCTGAAGGCGGGGCAGAGCTTCACCCAGTCCTTCGGGCGGGCCGTGTGGAGTCCGATGCACTATCTGCCGTTGCTCGGGCGGAAGTCCGTCACCTTCCTTCCGGACGCCCTGATCGGCGACCCCGACGTCGGCGTCAACGGGGCCGACCCGACGAAGGAGACGGTGGTCCTGTCCAAGGGAAGCACCACCGTCAAGAAGCAGACCCTGACCAACTGGGGCACGGGCGACGCCGAGTTCTCCGCGGGTATCCGCTCGGCCGGCTGGTACCGCCTGACCGTCGACGCCCATCGCTACCGTCCGGGCATCACCTTCCCCGCCGGCATGCTGTCGTCGCGCGCGACCCTCGACTGGTATTTCAAGGTGGCCGACCCGGCCGCGTCGGTCGTCGCCCCCGTCTTCCTGACCCGTTTCCTGCCCACCGGGCTGAACAGCCACAACCAGGCCGCGGCCAACGGCACCACGACGGTCGACGTGAGTGCCGGGCGGGGGTCCCAGGGGCCGGATGTGCGGTTCACCAATGTGACCGCCAAGTCCGTCCGGGTCTGGTCGTCCGCCGACGGCGGCAGGACCTGGCAGGCGGCGACCGTCAAGCACGTCGGCTCGACCTGGCAGGCGTCCGTCCACAACCCCGCCTCCGGCGCTGTCGCCCTGCGCTCCGAGGTGACCGACTCCGCCGGGGACCGCTCGGTGGAGACGGTGTACGGGGCGTACGGCGTCGGCTGAGGCCGCCCGCGCCCTCGCATGGTGCCGCCGTTGGCCGCCGGTGGAAAACCTGGTGGCCTCGGCGTACCACCTGAGTAGGGTCGGCAGATGCCCGAGCTGAAACGGCTGCATGCCGGTCATGCCCCGGCGGTCCTGGCCTTCGAGCTGGCGAACCGCGCCTACTTCGCCGCCTCGATCTCCGACCGCGGCGACGACTACTTCGAGCAGTTCACCGAGCGGTACGACGCGTTGCTGGCCGAGCAGGAGGCCGGCATCTGCGCCTTCCACGTGCTCGTCGCCGACGACGGCTCGGTGCTGGGAAGGTTCAACCTGGTCGACATCGAGGACCACAGTGCAGAGCTCGGCTACCGGGTCGCGCAGCATGTCGCAGGCCGGGGCGTGGCGACCGCGACCGTCCTGGAGCTGTGCCGGCAGGCGGCGGACCGGTACGGGCTGCGCACCCTGCGGGCGGCCACCACCCACCAGAACGTGGCGTCCCAGAAAGTGCTGACCAAGGCAGGGTTCGTCCCGGTCGGCCCGGCCGATCCGGCCCACGTCGGCGGCAAGCAGGGGACCTGGTACCAGCGCCACCTCGTGCCGGAGTGCTGACATCCCTGGTCAGGCGGGTGGATACCGGGTTAGCGTCCGTCCATGACCGCCTTCGACCCCTGGGACCCGGCGTTCCTCGCCGACCCCTGCCCCGCCTACGCCGCCTTGCGCGCCACGGGCCGCGTGCACTTCTACGAGCCCACGAACCAGTGGCTCGTCCCGCACCACGCGGACGTCTCCGCGCTGCTGCGCGACCGGCGGCTCGGGCGGACGTACCAGCACCGGTTCTCGCACGAGGACTTCGGGCGGACCGCGCCGCCCGCCGAACACGAGCCGTTCCGCACCCTCAACGACCACGGGATGCTGGACCTGGAGCCACCGGACCACACCCGGATCCGTCGGCTGGTGTCGAAGGCGTTCACGCCGCGGACGGTCGAGCGGCTGGGGCCGTACGTCAGCAATCTCGCCGGGGAACTGGTGGACCGTCTCGTCGAGAAGGGCGGCGGGGACCTGCTCGGCGATGTCGCCGAGCCGCTCCCGGTCGCCGTCATCGCCGAGATGCTGGGCA
Source organism: Streptomyces guryensis (assembly GCF_021261325.1). Classification (GTDB taxonomy): domain Bacteria; phylum Actinomycetota; class Actinomycetes; order Streptomycetales; family Streptomycetaceae; genus Streptomyces; species Streptomyces guryensis. The sequence goes on from NZ_JAJSBI010000007.1 coordinate 57,504, forward strand.
TCCCCGAGGCCGACCGCGCCCCGCTCCGACCCTGGTCGGCCGACATCTGCGGGATGTACGAGCTGAACCCCTCCGAGGGCACGGCTCGCAAGGCCGTCCAGGCCTCGGTCGAGTTCTCCGACTACCTGCGCGAGCTGATCGTGGAGCGGCGCAAGGAGCCCGGCGACGACCTCATCTCCGGGCTCATCGCGGCCCATGACGAGGGTGACCGCCTCACCGAGCAGGAGATGATCTCCACGGCCGTCCTGCTCCTCAACGCCGGCCACGAGGCGACCGTCAACGCCACGGTGAACGGCTGGTACGCCCTCTTCCGGAATCCGGAGCAGTTGGCCGCCCTGCGCGCGGACCGCTCCCTCGTCCCCACCGCCGTAGAAGAGCTCATGCGCTACGACACCCCGCTTCAGCTCTTCGAACGCTGGGTGCTGGACGAGATCGAGATCGACGGGACCGTCATCCCGCGCGGCGCCGAGATCGCCATGCTCTTCGGCTCCGCCAACCACGACCCCGAGGTCTTCCAGACCCCCGGGAAACTCGACCTGACCCGCACGGACAACCCGCACATCTCCTTCTCCGCCGGCATCCACTACTGCATCGGCGCCCCACTGGCCCGTATCGAACTGGCGGCGTCGATGACGGCGCTGCTGGAACGGGCACCCACGCTGCACCTGGCGGCGGAGCCGGAGAGGAAGCCGAACTTCGTGATCCGGGGCCTGGAGGGGCTTCAGGTGGAGGTGGTCTGAGACGGGCACCACCAGTGCCCACCGCTCTGCTCCTCTTGCGCATGAATCGCGTCAGCTCGTCATGTCCCGCCGCCGCAGTCCCGCCAGCCCACCGGCCGTCAGCACCACCGCCAGCCCCAGCAGGACCAGCACCGGCCCCCAATCCATCCCCCCGCCCGGCAGCTTCGGCAGATGTCCGAAGGGGGACAGGTCGAGCACCGCCTGTGGAGCGTCCAGTGCCGGGCCCACCCAGCCGATCAGCAGCACCGCACCCGCGACACCCCACGCCGCCATCGCCGCCCGCGGGACCACGCCGTGGAGCAGGACCGCCACCCCGCCGATCACCCACACCGCGGCCACCTGCACCAGGCACGCTCCGAGGATGGGGCCGACCTCCTTGCCGTAGCCGACGGCGAAGCCCAGCCCGGTGAGCAGCATGATCAGCACCGACCCTCCGAACGCGACCGCCAAGTGGCCGCAGGCCCACCGCATGCGCCCCACCGCATTCGCCAGCACCGGCTCCGCCCGCCCCGACGTCTCCTCGCCGTACAGCCTCAGCACGCTCGACACGACGTAGAGTGCCGCGATCAGGCCCATCATCCCGACCATCGAGGCCAGGAAGGCGTCCGTCAGACCACTCTGTCCGCCCATCCGCTCGAAGATCTTCCGCGCGTTCTCGTTGTTCCCGACCAGGTTCGTCACGCCGTCCGTCAGGCCGCCGTAGACGACGCCCACGACGAAGAAGGCGATCGACCAGCCGAAGACGCTGCCCCGTTGCAGCCGCCAGGCCAGCGCTCCCGCCGTGCCGAGGCGGCCGGAGGCCGGTCCCGGGCGGGTCGGCAGGAAGCTCATGCCGACATCCCTGCGGACGGCCAACCCGTAGGCCACTTGGGCCTGGAGCGCCACCGCCGCCGCGAACAGCAGCAGCACCCACCAGCGTTCGTCGGCGTACGGCCGCAGGTTCTCCAGCCAGCCGAGCGGGGAGAGCCAGGTCAGGGCCGACGAGCCGTCGTCCGTCGCCGCGTCGCCCGCGGCCCGGAGGACGAAGGCGGCGCCGAGCACCGCCGCCGTCAGGCCCCGGGCCAGCCGCGCGCTCTCCGTCAGCTGCGCGACGATCGCCGCCATCGTCGCGAAGACCATGCCGACCGCCGCGAGTCCGAGGCCGAGGGCCACCGCACCGGAAGCCCCCTGGCTTGCCAGTCCTGCCGCGACCAGCAGTGCCAGTACGCCATTTGCGACCGCCGCCGCCAGCAGGGCCGCCGTCAGGGAGGCCCGGCGGCCCACCATCCCGGACGCCACCAGCTCCTGGCGGCCGCTCTCCTCCTCGTCCCGGGTGTGCCGTACGACGATCATCAGGCTCATCGCGGCGGCGAGCGCACCCGCGTACACGCCGGCGCGCCAGGCCGTCAGTGCGCCGACGGAAGTGTCGAAGACGGGGCCGATCAGTGCGCGGAAGGAAGCGTTGGCCGCCACCTGGTGGATCAGGTCCGCGCGTTCGGCGGGTGAGCCGTAGAGGTTCTTGAGGGTGTTCGGCATGGAGAGGACCATCAGCGCGTTCACGCCGACCCAGACCGGGATCATCAGCCGGTCGCGGCGGAGCGCGAAACGCAGCAGGGTTGCCGTACCGGCGAGTTGGCGGCTCGGCCCCGGTGCCGCGGCGAGCGCGGTCATCGGGCCGCCGCCTCGTCCTGGTAGTGGCGCAGGAAGAGTTCCTCCAGGGTGGGTGGGGTCGAGGTCAGCGACCGTACGCCCGACTCGGTCAACTGCCGCAGCACAGCGTCGAGTTGGTCCGTGTCGACCTGTAGCCGCACCCGCCTTCCCCGTACGTCGAGGTCGTGGACGCCGGGCAGGTGCGCCAACCCGTTCGGGGGACCGGCGAGTTCGGCCGTCACGCTCGTCCGCGTCAGATGGCGCAGGTCGGCCAGCGAACCGCTCTCCACCGTGCGGCCCTGGCGGATGATGCTCACGCGGTCGCAGAGCTCCTCGACCTCGCTGAGGATGTGGGAGGAGAGCAGGATCGTCCGGCCCCGGTCCCGCTCCTCCTCCACGCAGCGCTGGAAGACCTCCTCCATCAGCGGGTCCAGGCCGGACGTCGGCTCGTCCAGGATCAGCAGGTCGACGTCGGAGGCGAGGGCGGCCACCAGGGCGACCTTCTGGCGGTTGCCCTTCGAGTACGTGCGGCCCTTCTTCGTGGGGTCCAGCTCGAAGCGTTCGACGAGGTCGGCCCGGCGGGCCGGGTCCAGGCCGCCGCGCAGGCGGCCGTAGAGGTCGATGACCTCACCGCCGGAGAGGTTGCGCCACAGGGTCACGTCCCCGGGGACGTACGCGATGCGGCGGTGCGCCTCCACCGCGTCCCGCCACGGGTCGAGGCCCAGCACCCGCGCGGCGCCGGAGTCCGCGCGCAGCAGGCCGAGCAGGACGCGGATGGTGGTGGACTTGCCGGAGCCGTTCGGGCCGAGGAAGCCGTGCACCTCGCCGGTCTCGACCTCCAGGTCGAGGCCGGCGAGGGCGTGGGTGCGGCCGAAGGACTTGTGGAGGCCGGAGACGCTGATTGCCTTCGTCATGGTTCAGAACGTACGCTTCCTTCAGAAAATTGTGAAGTTAAGGAAGCGTATAAAGCCTATGAAGCCCGGATAGGGTGGTGACCATGGCGGAGTCGAAGGTGGTGGGGCGGGACCCGGAGGCGGTCTCCAGGTTCGTGGAGGGTTTCGCGGCTCAGCTGGTCGAGGCCGGGATGCAGCGGATGCCCGCCCGTGTCTTCGCCGCCCTGCTCTCCTCCGACGAGGGCTCGATGACCTCCGCCGAGCTGGGGGAGCAGCTGCAGATCAGCCCCGCGGCGGTCTCGGGGGCGGTGCGCTATCTGACCATGACGCACATGGTCTCGCGCGAGCGGGAACCCGGTTCGCGCCGGGAGCGCTACCGGGTGCACGGGGATCAGTGGTACGAGGCCCTCACCAACCGCGAGGCCCTCATCAAGCGGTGGGAGGGCGCCCTGCGGGAAGGTGTCAGCAGCCTGGGCGCCGACACCCCCGCAGGACGCCGCATGGCCGAGACACTCGCCTTCTTCGAGTTCGTCGAGAGCGAGGTCGCGGCCATGATGGAGCGGTGGCGGGTGCACAGGGAGAAGACCTTCGGGCAGGGCTGACCCGGTCCCGTTGCAGCTGAGCCCGTACGCCGGCCCGCTCCCGAACCCGCCCACGCGAGTGAACACGATCCAGTCCGCGAGCTTGCCCGCGAACCCGAATCCGAACCTGCCCGTGAGCCCGAGCAGGAGTGTCTGCGCGAGCAGGCGCACCGGGCGGCTGAGGGAGCTGCCCCAGTTGCCACCACTGAAGGTCGTGCGTGTTGAGCAGCCTGAGGTGCTGTGCGAGGTGGCCGAGCCGGCCCCGGGCGCGTTTGGGGACCCCGAACGCACGCGTCACTCGGCCCTGCGAGTGTCTCTGGAACAGCTACCGACGCGGCAGCGCCACCGACGGTTCCCGCGGATCCGCTTCGACTCCGGCGGGGCGGTCTTCTTGATGGTGTCAACAAACGTCTGTGTAAAGGAAGTTGATATGTGGTGAGGTTGTCGTGTCCCCGTGCGTGAGCGCTGCCGGGGACCGGGGACGACGGGACATCGTTATTCGTTCTACGCCCAGTGCGAGCCCTTGCGGTTCCCGAGTCCGGAGGATGTTCGTGGAAGCAGTTGCGGTTCAGTTGCTCATGGCCTTTGCCGGCAGTGCCGCGGGGGCGGCGGGACAGCAGACGTGGCAGTCGCTGCGTGCGCTGGTGCTGCGTCGCCCCGAGGGGGAGCCGGAAGGTGAGGGGGCGGGAGGAGAAGGCACCGGCGGGCTGGGCGAGTTGACAGCACTGGCCGAGGAGCCGGACAACGAGGAACGCGCTCACGCGTTGGCGCAGGCGCTGGCCGCGCGGGCCGGACGGGATCCCGGGTTCGCCCAGAGGCTGGCGGCGTGGCGACAGGAAGCCGAGGCGGCGGGGGGCGTGCGGACCGGCGCGGGCGATGTGCACAACGACTTCTCGGGCGATGCGCACGGGCCCGTCATCATGGGGCGGGACTTCCACGGACCTATCAATCTCGGCCCTGAGCGCTCCCCGGGAACGTAGGGGCCGTGGATTCGGATTCCCTCGGAGGGCCGGGCACCGCATCAGGCCGGCGTGCGAGGCTGCCGACGAGGCGGTTCGGGCGCCGCCTTCCCGTGGTTCCTGAGGTGATCCTGGAGACGGACATGGCGGAACTGGTACACCGCGCCCGACCGGCGTAGTACGTCGCGCTCGCAGGCGTCCTCCAGGAAGGCGACCAGCCGCCACGGCAGTCGTCGCGTCAAGGGCAGCCAGATGCGGGCCAGGGCCACCCACTGGCCCCACGCCGTCAGACAGAGCCCATAGCCGAGTCCGCCGCTGAACGCGCCCTCGATGCCGAAGACGAGCCCGAGTTGGAGGCTGCGGAGGGGGGTTTCGGTGAAGGTGGCCCCCAGCCCCTCGACGAGTCCGGGGACGAGGGCCCAGACGAGGAGATGGAAGGACACGTTCTCGCGGTTCTGCCGCAACAAGCCGACGCAGTCGAACGACTTCTTTCCGTCGATAGGAGTCTCCAGCCACGTCATGAGTCCGAGGGCGATTCCTGCCGACAGCCCGATGGTGAGCGGGAACAGGGCCGCTGCCCCGAGCCCGCCGCCGAGCCCGTCGTCGAGCCCGAGCGGAGGGAGGAGAAGCCGGTCGACCAGCACGATGGCGAGCGCGAGCCCGAATCCGACCAGGGCTCCCAGCACGACCTTGTGGAAGAACTCCTGGAAGAACTCCTTGTCCAACTCCCTGTCGCCGCCGGTCAGACGGACCTGTACCGGACGCGGCGACAGCAGCTCTGTCCCGTCTGCGCGCCGGTAGACGTAGCCGAACAACAGCCCGAACACGAGTCCGTGCAGCAAGCCCACGACCAGGCCCCGCCGGATCGCGAACCCGATGCCGTGCGACGTGGCGATCAGGTCCACGGGAATGTTTCCGATCGCGGTCGGCACCGCGAAGGACAGCCCGGCCAGAAACGAGATCACGGCGGTACGCACCCCAAGACTCAGCTCCGTGCCGAGCCGCCACCACTCCAGGTCGGGCTGGCCGCGCGACTTCAGGTGGTCGGCGAGGTACCCGAGCCAGCGCTGGGCCCGCCGAGCGCTCCAGTTCCGGGGTGGCGGGGCCAGGTCGCCGGGGCGTCGACGGTAGGCCGACGGCACGAAGCTGCTCAGGAGGTGTTCCTCGATGCTCGCCCGGGATCCGAACCCGAGCAGATCCCTGGGGCTGCGCCTCGGGCCGTCGCGCCGGCTGCTGTCTGCGGTGTGCGCCATCTCGCCGTAGACGCCACGGGCAAGGGAGACCATCAAGGGCGTGGTCAGCGCCTCGCGGAGGCTCTCGCCGGCCGGGGTGCGGGGACGGTCGCGCAGCTCGGACAGGACGTGATTCCAGTCGGACTCGGCGACCGGGGCGCTGCCGAGGATCAGGAAACTCTCCGAGTCCTCCGGTGTGAGAGCGGTCAGTTCGATCGCGGCGGCACGCTTCAGGCCTCTGGTGCCGCCCTTCGCGTCGGCGTACGGCTTGGTGCGGCTGGTCAGGATCAACGGCTTGCTGAATGCGTTGAGTTGCTCCAGTGCATCGGGCCGGAGATTTTCGGCGATTTCGTCGAATCCGTCCAGGACGGGCAGGATCAGCCCGTTCTCGACCAGCGCGGCGGCGACCGGCGTCCCCTCGGCGATGTCCGTGTCCAAACCGGACGTGTCACGGCTGAGCCGGCTGCTCAGCCATTTCTCCAGCGTCTCGGATCCGGGGTTCCACGATCCCAGGCTGAAGATCTCCGGAACGGGGCCGCCGGGTCGACGGCTCTCCAGCAGATCCAGTACGAGCCGCAGGCCCAGAACGGTCTTCCCCGAGCCGGCTTCCCCCAGCACCACCAGACGGCCGGCGGGCAGCGTCCCGTAGGTCTCGGCGATGTCTCCCGCATGCTCGTCCAGGGCCAGAGGTTCGGCCTTCCCGTACGGGGTGCGGCGGATGTTCTCCCAACGATCCATCAGATCAACGCCCGCCGTCGTCCAGCGCACGGGCAGCAACTCCGTGTCCGGATCGCTGACTTTCCGTCGTTCGTCCTCGCGTTGCCAGCGCTCCCCGACGGCTTTGGCGAGTTTGTCGGCTGCCCTGGCGAGTTGGTCGGCCTGGTCCTGGTCGGCCTTGGCGTCCTGCGGTCCTGACTTGTTCTCCGGTGTCTGCTCCTGCTCGGGTGCCGGCGCCGCCGGGGGGTGGAGGTGCAGCTCGTGGATCACGCGGGCCTGGACGGACGGCCCGTAAACGATGCCGCTCTGCTTGTTGGTCACGTGAGAACCGGAGGACTTGCCGCCCTGGTCCTGGTCCTGGTCCTTGGCCTTGTCCTCGGGCTCGGGCGACTCGTCGTCGGGACCGGCCACGTCACCCTTCCCGGTTCGCTGTGCGACGACGGCGCCAGACCCACCAGCCGATTCCCGCGGCGGCCGCGCTCGTGCCCAGGACCGTCGCGACCGTGCGCAGCGGCCCCGATACGCCCGTGCCGCCGGCCGAAGAGGTGTCGGGGGAGGTGGGGGATGCGGTGCCGGAGGCGCCGGAGTCCCAGGCCGACACCGTCCCGCCGGGTGAGCCGGAGGGGGCCCGGACCGTGGACGACGCGGCTGCGGACGCCGACGCCGATCCCGACGCGTTCGGGTCGGCCGCTCCCGGCTCCCCTGACGCACCCGACGTACCCGATGGCCTCGGCTTCCCGGGCGTGCCCGGTGTGTCCGCCGTTCCCGAGGCGGTCGGGTCCGTCGTCGGGCGTACGACCTCGAAGGTCGCCAGCACACCGTCCTGCCCGTCACTCAGGCCGCACGAGGCGTCGACCTTGTGCGCGATCGTCTCGTCGCCGTTCGCGTCCCGCGGGACGATGTGCAGGTCGATCGCGCCGATGGTGATCTTCCCCGGGCCCGGTTGCCGGAAGGTGAGAGAGGGGATGGTGCCGCTCGCCGGGACGGTCAGCGGGCCGGAATCCGGTACGGCGGTCCTGGGCACGTCGAGCGTCACGGTGACGGGGATGTCACGGACCCCGGGCGCGGCCACGACGGCATGCACGTCCGCCGTGCCCTCGACGGTGGTCGCGCCGATGAACCGGAGCGCCCTGGTGACGTCGGCACCGCCCATCGCCTTGGTGTCGACCGGCAGCCTTGGGGTGGCCCTGCCGACCACCTGGGTGTGCGCGGCCGGCCATACGACCGACGCGTTCATCGGCTGGTCGCCGAACGATGACCGGCAGGTATAGCGCAGAGAGCGCGGAGCCGGGTCCGCCACCGCGGACCCGGCTCCGAACGCTCCGGCTGCTCCCCATGCTCCGAACACAGCGACAAGACCGACGAGCGCTGCTGTCCAGCCGGGTAACACGGCCCTGGGAAGGATCTTCATACGGCGTCTCCCGTGAAAGCGCTCACCAGCGTTGTGTGCCGGGAAGTGCCAGCGGTGGGGTGCGGTGTCGTCCGGTGCAGAGGTGACTGGCCGGACATGGACCTTCGATGGTGAAGCGAGCTGATTGACGTTGTCAATGCGCCTATGTGGTAAGGGAGTTGAGGAGCGGTGAGGTTGTCGTGTGCCCTTGTGTCGGTGTTGTCGGGAACCGGGGACGGATGACGGAATGACTCGGTTGACGGTCAATCGCAGAGTTGCGGCCCCGGAGTCCGGAAGATGCTCGCGGAAGCGGTTGCGGTCGACCTGTTATGGCCTTTGGGGGCAGCACGGACAGCGTGCGTTGACAGCACTGGTCGAGGAGAACCCGGGTTCGCCCAGAGGCGTGGAGGCGTGGAGGCGTGGAGGCGTGGAGGCGTGGAGGCGTGGCGGCGGGAGGCCGAGGAAGTGCGAGGCAGCCTGCGGACGGGCGCCGGCGATGTGAGCAGCGAAGTCTCAGGCACGGTGCACGGGCCCCGTCGTCACGGGGCGGGATCTCCACGGGCCGATCAACCTCGGCCAGGTCCTCTCCGGCGGGTCAGGGTCTGGGGGAGCCGGCGGCTGCACCCCCACCACCTGCGCAGTCATCGATGTTTCATCACTTTGTGATCACCCGCACCTAGCGTCTCGGGTGTTCGCTCCGGACACGCCCACGACCCCAGGGGGAGATCAGGCAATGCCGAACATCAGCAGGATGACTCGGGCTCTTGGCACCGCGGCCATGACGGCGGTGCTGGCGGCCGGTACCGCCGTCGCGTTCCCCGCCGCCGCGCAGGCGGTCGACGCGGAGCACTACTACATCGAGATCGGCGGCACCGGCCCTACGGCGGACAAGAACGGCTGCGCCACCACCGGTAGCTCCTACGACAGGGCGAACGAGGCCCTCCGACTCGGTGCCTCCGCGATCCAGGTGTGCTACCCGGCCAGCGCCGGCCCCATCATCGGCCCCCACGGTTCGCTCATCGACCCGAGTCTGCAGATTCACCCCGACGCCCTCACGGCGCCGACCTACGACGCCAGCGTGAACCTGGGCTACCGGAAGGGGTTGGAGGCGGCACAGGAGACCCACAAGTCGCATCCGGACGCCCGGATCACGATCACCGGCTACTCCCAGGGCGCACAGGCCGCGGACAAGGTGCTCCAGACGATCGCGAGCGGCGGCACCGGCATTCCGCTCTCCCAGGTCGACGGCATGCTCTACGCCGACCCGATGCAGCCCGACACCGGCCTCGGGGCGCATCTCCCCACGTGGGTGGGCATCCCCGGGGTGGCCACCTCTCCCGGCGTCGGCCCGGCGGAGTTCAACGGCATGCCCGTCAGGCGGTACTGCATCACCGCCGACCCGGTGTGCGACTTGAGGTCCATCCTGAACGCGCCCAACTACTTCTCCCTGCACGGAAGGTACCCGGATCTCGTCATTCCTCAGACCCTGGCCCTCCACGGCAAGGACGGGGTCGAGTGGAGGAAGGCCGACGGGAGCGCCGAGTAGGGCTCCTGGCGGAAAGGGGGGACGGGGAGAGCGGCCCGGCCGGACGGAGTCCGTCCGGGCCGACTCCGTCCGGGCGGTTACGCCTCGTCGGAGCCCGTCCGCCGTCGCCGCCCGAGGTCGTCGAGAACCCGGGAGATCCTCGCCCTGTTGGCCTCGGTGTCGGGAAGGGCGGTGCCCCGTTCGAAGAAGTCGCGCGCCCCGGCCAGGTCCTCCTCCGCCGCACCCTGCCAGATCAGCCGATGCCGTATCGCGATCTCCGACGCGGTGCCGGTCTGTTCGTCCAGCACCGCGCGTGCCCGGCGGCGGAGTTCGGCGGCCGCCTGCGGGTTGCCCAGGTCCGCTTCGGCCGTGGAGAGTCTGCCGAGGACGGCTGAGTGCAGGGGGACGTCGCCGAGACGCCTGGCCAGGTCCTCGGCCTTTCCCAGGGGGCCGACCGCTTCGGCGGGTCGGCCGAGGTCGAGTTGGAGACTTCCCAGGCGGAGCAAGGTCTTGCCATGGAGCCTGGGACTGCCCGACTTCTCGGCGAGGGCGATCGCCTCCAGATAGCGGTCGTGCGCCTTGTCGTGCTCGCCGAGCTGGTGGTGGATGTCGCCGGCGCGGGTCAGGATCGAGCCGGTCAGCCAGTCGTCATGTTCCAACTGCCCTGCCAGCCGGGCGACTTCGGCGAAGTGCGCCATGGACTCGGCGATCCGCCCCTCCAGATTGGCGAAGGTCCCGAGCCCGGCCGCGGCCCTGGCCCGCTCATGCGGGTCGTCGGCCCGGCGGCTGATCTCCAGCGCCTCCGTGAACCAGGTGCGGGCCTGCCGATAGCGGCCCTGCAGCCCGTACATGATGCCCAGGCCCGTGCGCAGTGCCGACTCCATCCGGCGGTCGGTGGCCTGCCCGGCCAGGGGCAGCAGCATCTCCAGCGCGGTGCGGCACTCGTGGAACCGGCCCTGCCGGGTGAGGTAGTCGATCAGGCCCTCGGCGATCCAGCAGGCGTCGTCCAGATGCCCTACGGCCACCGACTGGCCGATCACGTCGACCAGTTCGCCGCCCGCCGCGTCCAGCCAGGCCGTGGCCTCCTCCCAGCCCGCGAAGGGTCCGTTGTCCTGCGGGCCGGTCAGGAAGGACGAGGTGCCCCAGTCGCTGGCGCAGCGGGCGGCGGCCATGTACAGCCGGAACACGCCGCTGCGGGCTGCGGCGATCTCTTCCGGGGAGGCGGCGGCGACCCGGCGGGCGTAGACCGCGACCAGGTCGTGCAACCGGTAGCGATCGGCGGTCACCCGCTGCACCAGACTCGCGTCGGCCAGGCTTTCCAGGGCGCGTTCGGCGTCGGGGGGCGTCCGGTCGAGCAGCGCGGCCAGAGTCAGCCGGTCCAGCCGCACGGTCGGCGACAGGCCCAGGACGCGGAAGGCACGCTGCTCGGCGGTGGGCAACTGGTCGTAGGAGATGCGGAACGCGACCTCGACGCTGCGGTCCTCCACCGCGAGTTCGTCGAGCCGGCGCTCGTCGTCGGCCAGCCGTGCCGCCAGGGATTCCACCGCCCACAGCGGACGGTCCTGTATTCGTGCCCCGACGATCCGCAGCGCCAGCGGGAGCCGGTCGCACAACGTGGCCAGTTCGCGTACGGCAGCCCGCTCTCGCTCGGATCCCTCGCCGCCGGCGATGCGGGTGAGCAGACCCGCCGCCTCGTCGAGGCCGAGAGGGGAGAGCGAGATCCTGCGGTCCGCGTCCAGCCCCGTCAGGCGCCGGCGGCTCGTCACCATCACCATGCTGCCGGAGCCGGCGGGCAGCAGCGGTCGCACCTGGTCGGCGCGGGCGGCGTCGTCGAGTACGAGGAGCAGCCGGAGCGAGGCGGTCGCCGCCCGCCAGGACGCGGCCAGCTCGTCGAGCTCGTCCGGGCCTTCGGAGTCTTCCCCTTCACCGGCACCCACGGCCCGCAGCAGCCGGCGCAGCACTCGTTGCCGCCCCGCTTCCGCCCGGTCCTCGCGGTGCCCGTGCAGTTCCACGAACAGACAGCCGTCGGGGTACCGCTCCCGCAGCGTCCGCGCCGCGCGCACCGCCAGGGCGGTCTTCCCGACCCCGGCCATGCCGTCCACCGCCCGCACAGTGACCACCTGAGCGTCGGCAGGCGCGAGGAGAAGGTCGAGCTCCCGGTCCCGGCCCGTGAAGTTGCCGATCTCAACGGGGAGTTCATGGCGTGCCGGGGGCTTGTGGCGAGCAGGCACCGGAGCTTCGACCGGCTGTCTGGTCACGGGCGGGAGCGCGTCACCGCCGCGGAGGACCGTCTCGTGCACCCGTCGCAGCTCGGGGCCGGGCTCCACCCCCTGCTCGTCCACCAGCCGGCGGCGTACGGCGGCATAGACGTCCAGCGCGTCGGACTGCCGGTTGCCCGCGTGGAGAGCACGCATGAGCAGGGCGGCCAGCGCCTCGTTGTGGGGGTGGGCCGTCGTCAGGGCGAACAGTTCGCCCACGGCCTCGGCGTGCCGTCCCGACCGGAGTTGGCAGTCCACCTTGTCCTGCACCAGCATGAGCCGCTGCTCCGCCAGCCGTAATCGCTCCCCCTCCGCGAACGGCCCGGGGATTCCGGCCAGGGGTTCACCGTGAAACAGTTCAAGCGCCCGGGAGTACGCGTCCACCGCGGCGTCCAGGTCTCCGGAGCCCCTCGCCGAACGCCCTTCGGCGGCGATCTCCTCGCATCGTGTCACGTCCACGCAGGCGCTCCGCGGGGCGAAGCGATAGCCGCCGCGAACGGTGTCGATCACGGAGTCCGCCGAGATCTCTCCCGGTGCATCCAGACGTCTGCGTAACCGGTGCACATAGACCGGGATCACCTTGGTGCCGGTGCCGGGAGGTTCCGGGCCCCACACCCCGTCGAGCAGCTGCTGGCGGCTGACCGTCCTGCCCGGCCGTAGCAACAACGCCGAGAGCAGGGCCTGTTCACGAACCGGTCCGAGTTCCAGATGCGCATCGCCGCGCCACGCCCGGAGCGGGCCGAGCAGAGCTAAACGAAGCTGCTGATTTGCATCTGTGGACAACTCTCGCAAGATCGGCACGCCGAGAGCCTATAAGGCCTCCGGCCGCGCGCGGCGACCACCACAAGACCTGCGCCTGTCGCGTACGGCGGCACCACACGGGGCTACCGCTCCTTCGTCTCCTCCAGCACGGTCCGCCCCAGCAGCGCGTACCGCTCCGGTGCTCGGTGCTTCAGATACTGCGCGTAGCCGATGCCCGTCGCCGCGACCAGGGCCACCAGCCACGGTGTCGCCTTCAGGACCAGCGAGCCGGACTCCGCGCCCGCCGCGACGCCCATGTTGGACACCAGCAGGACGACCACACCGAGCATCGCGATGCCACCGACGAGTGGAGCGGCGAAGGTCCTGAACCAGTGCCGGCTCTCGGGGTGGTGGGTGCGGAAGTAGACCAGCACCGCGAACGAGCACACCGCCTGCACGATCAGGATCGCCATCGTGCCGAGGATGGCCAGCAGCACGTAGAGGGCGTTGTACGGGTCCTTGCCCGCGGCCCAGAACGCGCCGATCAGGACGGCGGAGACGACCGTCTGCACCAGGCCCGCGATGTGCGGGGAGCCGTGCCGGACGTGGGTGCGGCCGACGGTGTTCTTGAGCTTCGGCAGGACGCCCTCGCGGCCCAGCGCGTACATGTAGCGGGCGGCGCAGTTGTGGAAGGCCATGCCGCAGGCGAGCGAGCCGGTGATCATCAGCCACTGCATGACGTCGACGGCCCAGTGACCGACGTAGTGCTCGGTGGGGTTGAAGAAGAGCGCGAGGGGGTTCGCGGAGGAGGCCGCCTTCACGGCCTCCGTCTCGCCGTTGCCGATGATGGCCATCCAGGAGACGAAGACGTAGAAGACACCGACGCCGAGGACCGAGATCATCGTCGCCTTGGGGATGATCTTCTTGGGGTCGCGGGACTCCTCGCCGTACATGGCCGTCGACTCGAAGCCGACCCAGGACCAGAAGGCGAAGAAGAGACCGAGGCCCGCGGACGTGCCCTTGAAGGCGTTGACCGGGTTGACCGGGCCGAAGGTGAAGCCGTGCGGGCCGCCGCCGTGCAGGGCGACCGAGACGGCCATCGCGGCGAGGACGGTCACCTCCGTCCCCAGGAGCACGACGAGCAGCTTCTCGGCGACCGAGACGCCGAACCAGGTGCCCGTCGCGTTGACGGCGAGCATCAGGATCGCGAACGCCCACCACGGGACGGCAAGGCCCGTCTGGTCCTTGAGGGTCGTGGTGGCGAAGGTCGAGAAGATGCCGATCAGGGCCGGCTCGAACACGACGTACGCGAAGGTCGCGAGGAGCCCGGAGGCGAGACCGACGGTGCGGCCGAGGCCGTAGGAGATGAAGCCGTAGAAGGCGCCGGTGGAGGTGATGTGCTTCGCCATCGACGTGAAGCCGACGGAAAAGATTGCCAGGACGACCATTGCGACGAGGTAGCTCGCCGGGGCGCCGATGCCGTTGCCCGCCGAGACCATGAAGGGCACGTTGCCCGTCATCGCGGTGATCGGGGCGGCGGTGGCGACGGCCATGAAGACCACGCCGAGCAGGCCAATGGCGTTGGGTTTGAGCCGGTGAACCGTTCCGTCGCCGTCCGTCTTCGCCGCCGGGGCGACGCCCTCGTCCACTGCCATCGGGTGGCCCCTCTCCTTGGTGGTCCACTGGTGCACTGGACCGGAACTCTGTAGCCCGAATGAGTCGGTCAACAGTGTCGGGGCGTTAAATGTTTGTCAACCATACCTTTAGGCGTGGGCGCGGTGTGATTGATCGGTTACTCTGAGTGGCGGCTGGTCCGCAGCAAGGGGAGGGCGCATCATGACACTCATGGCAGAGCGACCGGTGATAAGCGGCACTGAGCCCGGAGGCAGCTTCGAGGAGATGCTGAACGTCCTCGACGAGTTGAACGTGCCCGACGGCTATCGGGCCGAAATCATTGGGGGGAACATCGTCGTGTCGCCGTGGCTGAAGGCTTACTACCTCAGGGTCATGGAGCTGATCTGTGATCGGCTGCGTCCGTACCTGCCCGAAGGGCACCGGATCAGCGGACTCCCTGCGCTGTACGTGTTCCCCGAGGTCGAGCGTGCGTACGGCCCGGATGTCCACGCTGCCCATGAGTCGACGCGTGAGAGCACCAGCCACCGCTTGGACGGCGAGGCTCTTTCCTTCGTCGCGGAACTGACCTCAACTTCGACTCGCCACGCCGACCTGAACGAAAAGGTGCGGGTCTACGGGAAGGCGGGCGTGCCCGTCTACCTCATCCTCAACATGCAGGATGACGAGGCCACCGTTTACTGGACCCCGTCGGCCCGAGTCGGATACGAGCAAAGCCTGACCAAGCCGTTCGGCGAGAAGCTCTACATCCCTGACCCCTTCGGCTTCGCTCTCGACACCACCGGCTTCGAGGCCCCCGCTAAGAAGAACCCGGCACCGTAAGCCCCCAGGCCCCCTCCCAGACCGTCCAGGTCCGCCGCCGCACCGGCCCCCACACCCCCGCATCCGCCCGGTAGCGGAAGTCAGCCCCGGACACGCTCACGCACCGGCCCTGCGCCCGTAGCGGCGAGGCCTCCGCGCCCACCGACAGGGGCCGTACCTCGACCTCCACCACCCCGGAGTCACCCGGCGTCACCGACACCGCCTCCAGCGGCTGGTCCAGGTCCACAAGCGTCACGCCGTCGACCTCCACCCGCAGCCGGGCGGGCCGGGGGGCGGGGATCGCGGCCTCCCGCGCCGGCACCAGGGTCCGTACCAGGGACTGGGCCGTGCGCAGCCACGGGCGCCCCGCCTCCACCGACGGGGCCTGCCCGTTCACCGACGGGATGCGGAGCGCACCCAGCACCACCCCGTCGCTGTCGTCCACGAGCAGGTCCAGGCGCCGTTCGGACCCGTCCAGGACCGCCCGCGCCGCCGCCACCGCCCCCGTGGGCACCCCCAGGGAACGGGCCACGGACAGCAGGCTGCCCACCGGCACCACCGACAGCGCACATCCGGCCAGCTCCCGCCGCCGGTGCAAAACGGACACCGCACGGACCAGGGCACGGTCGTCCCCGATCACCACCGGCCGTCGCGACCCCCGCCGGGCCAGCGCCCGGGCGAATTCCTCCGGCCCCTCCGGCAGGCACACCTTCGCGCGCGCACCCGCGCTGAGCACGTCTTTTGCGATGCGCACCGACTCTCCGTCGGTCCGCCGGGCGACCGGATCGATGACCACCAACAGCTGATCGGAAGTCGCGGAAGTCACCACCTCGGTCCTGCCTCGCTTCCTCGGGTAGCATCTTTGTGCAAGAGCCCCTTGCGCTATTGCGCCAGGGGCTTCGTCTATTCCGGGGCATCCGGTCCGACGGTTTGCGGCCAACGACGGCCGCGGTGCACGCGGCGGTGAACCTTACGCGTACGCCCCTGACCTTGGACATGCCCCGCCCGGAAGGGGTGTACGCGCGTGCCCGCACTTGTGCTGCTCGGTGCTCAGTGGGGTGACGAAGGCAAGGGAAAGGCGACGGACCTGCTAGGCGGATCCGTCGACTATGTGGTGCGCTACCAGGGCGGCAACAACGCCGGCCACACGGTAGTCGTGGGCGACCAGAAGTACGCCCTTCACCTGCTCCCTTCCGGGATTCTCTCCCCCGGCTGCACGCCGGTCATCGGCAACGGTGTCGTCGTCGACCCGTCGGTCCTGTTCTCCGAGCTGAACGGGCTGAACGAGCGCGGCGTCGACACGTCCAAGCTCCTGATCAGCGGTAACGCTCACATCATCACGCCGTACAACGTGACGGTGGACAAGGTGACCGAGCGCTTCCTCGGGAAGCGGAAGATCGGGACCACCGGCCGCGGCATCGGCCCGACCTACGCGGACAAGATCAACCGCGTCGGCATTCGTGTACAGGATCTCTACGACGAGTCCATCCTCACCCAGAAGGTGGAGGCGGCCCTCGACGTCAAGAACCAGATCCTCACCAAGCTCTACAACCGCCGCGCGATCGCCATCGACCAGGTGGTCGAGGAACTGCTGGCCTACGCGGACAAGCTCGCGCCGTACGTCGCCGACACCGTCCTCGTCCTCAACCAGGCGCTGGAGCAGGACAAGGTGGTGCTGTTCGAGGGCGGCCAGGGCACGCTCCTCGACATCGACCACGGCACGTATCCCTTCGTGACGTCCAGCAACCCCACCGCGGGCGGCGCCTGCACCGGTGCGGGCGTGGGCCCCACGAAGATCAGCCGGGTCATCGGCATCCTGAAGGCGTACACGACCCGTGTCGGCTCCGGCCCCTTCCCGACCGAGCTCTTCGACAAGGACGGTGAGGCGCTGCGCCGCATCGGTGGCGAGCGGGGCGTGACGACCGGCCGCGACCGCCGCTGCGGCTGGTTCGACGCCGTCATCGCCCGCTACGCGACCCGCGTGAACGGCCTGACCGACTTCTTCCTCACCAAGCTGGACGTGCTGACGGGCTGGGAGGAGATCCCGGTCTGCGTGGCGTACGAGATCGACGGAAGGCGCGTCGAGGAACTCCCGTACTCGCAGTCGGACTTCCACCACGCGAAGCCGGTCTACGAGACCCTGCCCGGCTGGTCCGAGGACATCACCAAGGCGAAGTCCTTCTCCGACCTTCCGAAGAACGCGCAGAACTACGTGAAGGCACTGGAGGAGATGTCGGGCGCGCAGATCTCCGCGATCGGCGTCGGTCCCGGCCGGGACGAGACGATCGAGATCAACTCGTTCCTGTAAATCCGTTCTGTCCCCCAGCTGTTGGGCCGGTCATGGACTTCCTTGACCGGCCCATGGCTTGCTCCTGGTTCCGTGCGGAAGTGTTGGGGCGCAACTATCTACGCGGGTAGCCCGCCGCCGTCCCGCGTCCCACTCCACTTCTCTCCAGTTCCAGGAGCCCCGTATGCCCGTCAGTCCGCTGAACCGCCGGGAGTTCGTGAAGAAGTCGGCCGTCACCGGTGCGGCGGTGGCCGCCGCGGGAGCCGTCGGCACCGGCACCGCGGAAGCCGCCGACCCGAAGCCGGCCAAGGCTCCCAAGACCTGGACCTTCTCCATCCTGGGCACCACCGACCTGCACAGCCATGTCTTCGACTGGGACTACTACAAGGACGCCGCCTACAGCGACAAGGCCGGCAATTCCGTCGGTGTCGCCCGTGTCGCCACCCTCATCAAGCAGCAGCGCGCGGCCAAGGGCGAGGAGCACGTCCTGCTCGTCGACGCCGGCGACATCATCCAGGGGACCTCGCTCGCGTACTACTTCGCGCGGGTCGACCCGATCACCGGCAAGGACGGCAAGAAGGGGCCGAAGCACCCCATGGCCGTCGCCATGAACCACATGCGCTACGACGCCGCCGCGCTCGGCAACCACGAGTTCAACTACGGCATCGACACGCTGCGCAAGTTCGAGAAGCAGTGTCACTTCCCGCTGCTCGGCGCCAACGCCCTCGACGCGAAGACCCTGCGGCCGGCCTTCCACCCGTACACGGTGAAGCGCATCTGCGTCCCCGGCGCCCCCGACATCAAGGTCGGCATCCTCGGCCTGACCAACCCCGGTATCGCGCTGTGGGACAAGGACAACGTCAGCGGGAAGATGGTCTTCCCGGGGCTCGTCGAGCAGGCGAAGAAGTACGTGCCGCGGCTGCGCGCGCTGGGGTGCGATGTCGTCTTCCTGACCGACCACTCCGGGCTCGACGGATCGACCTCCTACGGTGACGCCCTGCCGTACGTCGAGAACGCCTCCAACCTCGTCGCCGAGCAGGTCCCCGGCATCGACGCGATCCTGGTCGGCCACACGCACGTGGAGGTGTCCTCCTACACCGTCAAGAACGAGGAGACCGGCGAGGACGTCCTGCTCTCCGAGCCGTACTGCTGGGGCTACCGCCTCACCGTCTTCGACTTCGAGCTCGAACTGCACCACGGGCAGTGGAAGGTGACGAAGAAGACGGCCCAGACGCTCGACCCGAAGGGCGTCGAGGAGGACCCGGAGATCACCAAGCTGCTCAAGGCCGACCACGACCTCGTGGTGAAGTACGTCAACACGGCCGTGGGCACCTGCACCGAGGACCTCTCGGCGGCGGACTCCTGCTGGAAGGACGTCCCCATCATGGACTTCATCCAGGAGGTCCAGATGCAGACCGTGAAGGCGGGTCTGTCGGCGAGCGACGCCGCGCTGCCCCTGATCTCGGTCGCCGCGCCGTTCAGCCGCACCGCCGACATCCCGGCCGGCAGCGTCACCATCAAGGACATCGCCGGCCTGTACATCTACGACAACACGCTCTACGGCAAGAAGCTCACCGGCGCCCAGCTCAAGGACTACCTGGAGTACGCGGCGAAGTACTACCACCAGGTCCCGTCCGGCACGAAGGTCGACACCTCGACGCTGACCAACGCCAACAACTTCTGGGACTACATGTACGACACGGCCGCCGGCGTCTCTTACGACATCGACATCGCGCAGGCGGAGGGTTCGCGCATCAAGAACCTCACGTACAACGGCGCCGCGGTCGCCGACGACCAGGTCTTCGTCGTAGCGGTCAACAACTACCGCGCGAACGGCGGTTCCGGCTACCCGCACATCGCCACCGCCGACATCGCCTACAGCTCGACCAACGAGATCCGCCAGCTGATGATCGACTACGTGACGGCCAAGGGCGCGTTGGACCCGAAGGACTTCGCGGTCAGCAACTGGAAGCTGACGCAGGACGGGACGGCGGTGTTCTCCTAGGCCCTCCCGCATCTGAGGGAGGGGGCGCCCGTTTCGCCGGGTGCCCCCTCGCCCGTGTCACCGCGAGAACGCCACCGCATGCGCCTGTGCCCACTGCGCGAACGTCCGTGCCGGTCGCCCCAGCACCTTCTCCACCGTGGGCAGTACCTCCGCGCCACGGTCGCTCAGCCGCGTGCGCCGCATGATCGCGTCTACGACTTCCGGGGGGAAGCCGTAGGCGGACATGCCCGCGCGGGCATCGTCGTCCGGGAGGGGGCGGATGTGCAGGTCGCGGTCGAGGACGCGGGCGAGGATCGTCAGTTCCTCGGCGGGGGTCAGGGACTGTGGGCCGCTCAACTCGTAGGTCGTGCCTACGTGTTGTCCGGTCTCGGTCGACGTCAGGGCCAGTGCCGCCACCTCCGCCAGGTCCGCCGGGTCGATGCTCGCCGCCGGGCGGTCCGCGAAGGGGACGGCCACCTCGTCGCCCGCGCGGAGCCGGCCCGCCCACTGCAGGGCGTTCGACATGAAGCGGCCGGGGCGCAGCAGCGTCCATGCCCAGTCCCGGGACGGGGCCGTCACCGCCGCCTCCGCCTCCGCGTGCCAGCGGGCGATCACGTCGGAGCCCGCGCCCGCGTCCAGCACGGACAGCTTCACCAGCCGTCGGACGCCTGCTTTCGCCGCCGCGTCGGCGAGGGCGATGTCGTGGGTCGGACCGGGAGCCGTGCCGACTGCCTGCGCCGACATCAGGAACACTCCGCTCACCCCCGCGAACGCCGCGTCCAGGCTCGACGGGTCGTCCGCGTCGCCGTACACCGCCTCGGCGCCGACCGGCAGCCGTGCCTCGGCCGGGCGGCGGGTCATGGCCCGTACCGGGTGGCCGACGGCCGTCAGGCGTCGTACCAGTTCGCCGCCCACGTGCCCGGTCGCCCCCGTCACCAGGATCATCGCCGCCACCTCTCGTCGTGCTCCCAGCCTGCGCTCAGCGGCCGCTCACCGCGTCGGACGAGGGGAGGCGACCTCTCTGCTCCCGGGGGAGTACTGGCAGTGCATAACAGGGCAATGAGCGCATCTCGGGCATACGGTGAAGTTGTACCTGTATGTGCGTCGACCAGAAGAAGGTGAATGCGATGCGCGTACTGCTCAAGGCATCCTTTGACACGGAGAAGGCGAACGACGCCATCCGGAACGGCACTCTGGGGAAGCTCATCGAGGAGTCGGTGGAACAGATCAAGCCCGAAGCGGCCTACTTCACCGCCGAGGACGGCAACCGCACCGCCTACCTGGTCTTCGACATGCAGGACAGCTCCCAGATGCCGGTGATCAGCGAGCCGTTCTTCCTCAACCTCGACGCAAAGATCTCCTACACGCCGATCATGAACTTCGACGACGTGAAGAAGGGGCTCTCCCAGGTCGGGCGCTGACTCAGCTGAAGACGATCATCGACCCCTGCGCCAGGCTCCGCGTCGCCGCCGCGTGCAGGCCCAGCCACACATGGCGTTCGCGGGCGAAAGGGCTGGGGTCGTACGGCGCGGGGACGGCGGGCTCCTCCAGCTCCGTGGGGGCGCGCGGTGGTTCGGGCGGTGCCGGAGGGTTGGCCGGATCTATGCCGATCGACGGGGCCACGTACTCCAGTTCGCGCAGCAGGGCCTGGGCGGAGCCCAGCGGGCCGCCGCCGGCGAGGAGTTCGTCGTTCGACAGGGGCTGGGGGAAGTCCACGGGGACGTAGGCGCCCGCGTGGTCGTAGTGCCAGACGAGGTGCGACTGCTGGGCGGTCGCCTCGAACATCTCCAGCAACTGCTCGTAGTCGCCGCCCAGTTCGTCGACCGGTGTCACCGGCAGCCCGCACACCTGCAGCAGGTAGACGCGGCGCAGGAAGTGCAGCGCGTCGTAGTCGAAGCCGGCCACCGGGGCGACCTCCCCGGACAGGCCCGGCATGTACTGGTACACCGGCACCGGAGGCAGTCCGGCGGCGGCGAGCACGTTGTTGTACTGCGCGAGTTCCTCGGCGAACGGATTGTCGGGGGTGTGGCACAACACGTCGACGAGCGGTACCAGCCACAGGTCACAGGCCAAAGAAGGCTCCTCACACGGCAAGTCGGTCAAGGCAGGGTAATCGGTGTCGCCTCGGGTCAGCTCCCATCGTGCAGGTCCCATACCCACACACCGTCCACCCACTTACCCGGCCGGCCCACAAGTTCGGTGACGGCCCTGCGCAGGGCCTCCTCGTGCGGCCCGGGGGACACGACCAGCGCGCCTGCCTTCCAGTACGTGAGGTCGCGCCGTGCCTGCGCCTGCCAGGTCGCGTCGAGCTTCGGGACCACGCCGGTGTCGGCGACGTCACGCAGCAGGTCGGAGGTGTAGCGGGGGGAGGCGCCGTAGATGCCGATGCGGTCGTCGCCGTAGGGGCCGTTGAAGTAGCCGCCGGGGAGCCTGAAGCCGAGGCCGGCCTGCTGCTGCCAGTGCAGGGCCTCCGCGTCGCCCGCGTCGGGCAGCGGCACCGTGACGAGCGACTCGCCCCTGCGGACGTACGGCTGCCACGCCCCGTCGGTGAAGAAGGCGGGCGTCGCGGGGCGTTCGACCGTCTTCAGCGGGGCCGGGACCAGCGGCAGCAGGGCCAGGCAGACGCCGAGCAGGCCGAGGTACTGGGTGCCGGTGTTGCGGGTCGCCGCCAGCCGGTCCAGCGCGACGGCGAGCAGCATGCCGAGCGCCGGGGCGCAGATCATCGCGACCCGGCCCTCGATGACCGACTCGAACAGCGGCAGCTTGGCGAGCAGCGCCCAGGGGCCCGGGTAGACCTTGTCCGTCATCGGGATGCGGAACTCGGGGCCGAGCGAGAGCAGCGCCGCACCGACCGCCGTGACCGCCAGCGCCTTGACCAGGGCCTGCTCCCACAGCCGTACGACGATCGCGAAGGCGAGGAGGACCAGCGGCCAGCCGTAGAAGGCGTTCTGCTCGGTGGGGTTGGGCGAGAGGGCGTTGGCGCGCTGGGCGTTGCCCGCGACCAGGGAGCGTTCGGCGAAGGAGAGCAGGGCGAGGGGGCTGTTGCCCGAGGTGGCGCTGTGCGGCATGTGCGCGTAGCTCTGCGGACCGGCGAACTGCCAGACCAGGGGGTACGCGACGAGCGGCAGGCAGACCGCGGCCGTGATCGCCAGCCCTCGCAGCAGCGGTCGCCAGGCCCGCCTGGCCACATCCCTGCGGACGACGCCGTAGGCGCCCGCGAACAGCACCAGGCCGATCGCCGTGAGCAGCAGGGGTTCTTCGCCGAGAAAGACCTGGTAGGCCACCATCACCCCGAGAACCGCCCCGTCCCGGACAACCGAGCCCCGGCTGAGCGCGCCCCGAAGGGGCGCGGGGCTGTATCGATCAGCGGCTCCGCCGCGGGGCGCGACAAGCCACGATGGTCCGGCGGACGACCGACGACCCATCCCGGCACACCCCGCGGAGCACAACCGCAGGGCTCGATCGATGATCAGCGGGATCATGAACAGCACAACGAAGTTGGGATGCGCGTTGGCATGGCTGACCATGGGCGGCGCGAACGCCGCCAGCGCCGCACCGACGAAGGCCGCGGACCGTCGCCGTACGACCCGCTTCACGATCAGCCGGTACCAGGCGGCCGCGGTGGCGGCGAGGCCCAGTGTCATCACGACGCTGAGGGAGACCGCCGGGCCCGCCAGGAGGGTGAGCGGGGCGAAGGGGACGGTGAGACCCAGCATGACCGTGTTGGCCATGAGGTTCACGCCGTCCGGGAAGCCCTGCAGGTCGGAGAAGAGGGGGTTGTGGAGGTGGGCGAGGTTGTGGGCGGTGACGTCGAAGAACCACTCCCACTGGTTCTGGTCCTGGAGGGAGTCGGGGAGGTAGCGGTGGTCCGGGTCGAACAGGCGGCCCGAGTACAGGGCCGTCGACATGAGCAGGAAAAGGGCGACGGCGAAGACGTCGGCGGGGCGCAGGGAGCGGGCGCGCAGCCGGGTCAGCTCGGCGAGGACGCGGACGTAGTCGAGGTTCCGCAGTTTCGAGCCGGGCTGATGGGACCAGCGGACGGGGACCTCCGCGACCTGCCGGTCGGCTCGGTGGAAGTGCCGCAGGACCTCGACGTCGATGCCCCAGCCGTTGATCCGGGAGGCGGCGAAGGCCTCGCGGGCCTTCTCGCCCTCGAAGAGCTTGAAGCCGCACTGGGTGTCCCGTATGCCGGGAACGGTCGTGCGGCGTATGAGTAAGTTCCCGGCGCGGCCCAGCAGTTCGCGCACCGGATGCTGCCGGTCCCCGATCGTCGCGCCGGGCACGGAACGGGAGCCGACCGCCGCCGCGTTCCCCTCGCCGATCGCCTTGTCGAGCTGCTCCAGCTCCTCGATCGGGACCGCGAGATCGGCGTCCGTGACCAGCACGCGCCGCCCGCGGGAGGCGGCGACGCCCAGCCGCAGGGCGTTGCCCTTGCCGCGGTTGCGGGGGCTGGTGACGAGCTGGACGCGGGGGTCCCCGAGACCCGTGACGACTTCACGGGTGGAGTCCGTCGACCCGTCGTCGGCGACGACGACCTCCCACTCGCCCCAGCGGCCCTCGTTGTCGCGCAGATAGCGGGTGACGGCGTCCAGGGTCGGCCCGAGGCGCTGCTCCTCGTTGAACGCGGGGATGACGACGGAAAGGTCCACGGCCCAGGAAGGTGTGCTCCTGGCCGGCTTGCTCATCCGTCGTCCGCCAGCCGCTCGATGAGGGCCAGTGAGTGCTCGTTGTACGCGGCGACGATCGCCCGTGCCGTCCTGGTGTCGCGCTTGGCCAGGGCGTCGACCAGGTCGGTGTGGCCGGACCACAGGGCGCCGCGCAGATCGGTCAGCCGGCGCAGATGCTGCGCCGCGCACACCCAGGACTGGACGCGCAGCCGGTTCAGGAAGTCGGCCAGGTAGGGGTTGCCGAAGAGGGTGCCGAGCTCGTGCCAGAAGCGCAGGTCGTAGCCGATCAGCACGGTGAGGTCGCCGGCCAGCGAGGCCCGCTGTGCCTCCTCGCCGCGCCGCCTGACCCCGGAGAGGGCGGCGACGGCACGGGGCTCGTCGTGCGGCGGGAACCGCTCCTGGTCCTTGTCCAGCGCGATGAACATGCCGTCGGTGACCAGGCTGCGGGCCTCGACGATGCCGCGGTAGTCGGCGACCGAGTACTCGTGGACGTGGAAGCCGCGGTGCTGGTCGGCGTCGAGGAGCCCCTGCGCGGACAGGTCGACGAGCGCCTCGCGCACGGGCGTCGCGGAGACCCCGTACTGCTCGGCGATCTCCTTCACCGTGAACTCCTGACCCGGCTGGAGCCGCCCCGCGAGGACCTCGTCGCGTAGCGCGTCGGCGATCTGCTGCCGCAGGGTGCTGCGGGTCACGGAGCCGTTGCCGCTGCTGCCGGGCATGGGTCGGGCGTCTCCTCGTCGCGTTCGGGTGGCGTACACGTACCTATCTACGAGCACGCCACCTTACGCGTTCGACCTCCCGCTGTTTACTCGCGTAGCGGCGGTCGATCCGGTGCGGCACCTGAGCGGCCGCGGCCCGCTACTCCGTGTGCTCGTCCGCCACGGACAGCGCCGCATCCAGTGCCGCGAGGCCCTCCTTCAGTTCGGCCTCGCTCACGTTGCACGGGGGTACGACGTGGGTGCGGTTCATGTTGATGAAGGGCCAGATGCCGTGCTTCTTCGCGGCGGCGCCGAAGGCGGCCATCGCGGCGTTCGCCTCGCCGGCCGCGTTGTACGGCACCAGCGGCTCGCGCGTCTCCTTGTCCTTCACCAGGTCGAGCGCCCAGAACATGCCGACACCGCGCACCTCGCCGACGCTCGGATGCCGCTCGGCGAGCTCGCGCAGCGCGGGCCCGAGGACGGAGGCGCCGAGGTTCTTCGCGTTCTCGACGACGCCCTCCTGCGCCATCACGTTGATCGTCGCGACGGCGGCGGCGCAGGCCAGCGGGTGCCCGGAGTACGTCAGACCACCCGGATAGGCCCGCTTCCCGAAGGTCTCGGCGATCGCGCCGGAGATGGCGACACCGCCGAGCGGCACATATCCGCTGTTCACGCCCTTGGCGAAGGTCATGAGGTCGGGTACGACACCGAACAGGTCGGCGGCGAACCACTCACCGGTCCGCCCGAACCCGGCCATGACCTCGTCCAGGACGAAGACGATGCCGTACTTGTCGCAGATCTCACGCACACCGGCGAGGTAGCCGGGCGGCGGCACCATGATCCCGGCGGTACCCGGAACGGTCTCCAGGATGATCGCGGCGACGGTGGCCGGCCCCTCGAAGGCGATCGTGGTCTCGAGGTGCTCCAGCGCCCGCGCGCACTCCTGCTCCTCGGTCTCCGCGTAGAAGCGGGAGCGGTAGAGGTACGGCGCCCAGAAGTGCACGACTCCGGCGGCGGCACCGTCGGAGGCCCAACGGCGCGGATCCCCGGTGAGGTTGACCGCCTGCTGGGTGCCGCCGTGGTACGAGCGGTAGGCGGACAGGACCTTCGGCCGCCCGGTGTGCAGCCGCGCCATCCGTACGGCGTGCTCCACGGCGTCCGCGCCGCCGTTGGTGAAGAAGATCTTGTCCAGGTCGCCCGGCGTCCGCTCGGCGATCAGCCGGGCCGCCTCCGAACGCGCCTCGATCGCGAAGGCGGGCGCGAACGTCGTCAGGTGTGCGGCCTGCTCCTGTATCGCGGCGACGACCTTCGGGTGCTGGTAGCCGATGTTGGTGTAGACGAGCCCGCTGGTGAAGTCCAGGTACCGCCTGCCGTCGTAGTCCCAGAAGTACGACCCCTCCGCACCGGCGACGGCGAGCGGGTCGATGAGCTCCTGCGCGGACCAGGAGTGGAAGACATGAGCACGGTCCGCGGCCTTCACTGCGGCGCCGGCCTCGGGGTTTGGCTGAGGGGTCATGGCGGCGAGCCTAGGAGTCCGCGGCGTCCGCTCGGTATCGGCTTCCTGTCTGCGATGTGGGGGTTTCCGCGACAGGTTGTCGACGGAAGCGCACGG
This sequence comes from Streptomyces guryensis, assembly GCF_021261325.1. Lineage (GTDB taxonomy): Bacteria > Actinomycetota > Actinomycetes > Streptomycetales > Streptomycetaceae > Streptomyces > Streptomyces guryensis. The sequence goes on from NZ_JAJSBI010000007.1 coordinate 83,850, forward strand.
AACAGATTGACAGCAAGCTGTCGAAGTGACAGTCTGCTGTCATGGGTTCGCTCCTGGAGGAGGAGTCATGAGCAGCAGCCGCAGGCCCGTCCATCTCGCCGTGTACGACACCCTCGCCGACTGGGAGACGGGGCACACGACCGCTTATCTCGCCCGAGCCGGGTACGGGATCCGCACCGTCGGGCCGACCCGTGAGCCGGTGCGGTCCATCGGCGGCCTGTGCGTACGACCCGACCTGGCCCTGGACGACGTACACCCCGAGGACAGCTCCCTGCTGATCCTCCCGGGCGCCGACCTCTGGGACGCATCCGACGACCTCGCGCCCTTCGCCCGCAAGGCCCGCGCCTTCCTCGACGCCGGGGTCCCCGTCGCCGCCATCTGCGGAGCCACCGCCGGGCTGGCGCGCGAGGGACTGCTGGACGGCCGGGACCACACCAGCGCGGTCTCCTTCTACCTCGCCGCGACCGGGTACGAGGGCGGCGAGCGCTACGTCGACGCCGACGCCGTGACCGACGGGAAGCTGATCACCGCCGGGCCCACCGAACCCGTCGCCTTCGCGCGGGAGGTGTTCCGGCTGCTCGGGGTGTACGAGGGGGAGGTGCTCGACGCCTGGTACCGGCTGTTCCACGACTCGGACGCCGAGGCGTATGCCGTACTGGAGAGGGCCCGGTGAGCCGCGAACGCCAGGACCTGCTCAGCCGCAGCGCCCTCGGGGTCTTCCGGCTCAATGGTCGATTCCTTGCCGTGGCCGAGGAGTTGGCGAAGCCGGCCGGGCTCACCGCCGCCTGGTGGCAGGTGCTCGGCGCGGTGCTCGCCGAACCGCTGTCCGTCGCCGGCATCGCCCGCGCGATGGGCATCACGCGGCAGAGTGTGCAGCGCATCGCCGACCTGCTCGTCGAGCGCGGGCTCGCCGAGTACCGGCCCAACCCCGCCCACCGCCGCGCCAAGCTCCTCGCCCCGACCGAGGAGGGCCGCGCGGCGAACCATCGCATCGACCCCGGTCACGCCGCCTTCGCCGACCGGCTCGCGGAGGCCTACGGCGAGGCCTTCGGGGAGGACGGACTCGCCGAAGCCGTACAGGTACTGGAACGGCTGTCCAAGGTGCTGGACCAGCTCGGCGCACCTGTTACGGAACCGTAGACACCGCTCCCCGCGACCACCCCCGCGACCGCACTATTCTCGATCTGTTGCACCTACGGGGGGAAGGCGGGGCAGCCATGGAGAATCTCGGAGCGGGGGACCCGCTGGGGGTCCCCCCGGCCGGAGGCTGGGGGAGTATCGGGGCCTACCGGCTGCTGGCTCGGCTCGGCGCCGGAGGCATGGGGCACGTGTACCTCGCCCGGTCGGACCGGGGCCGTACCGTCGCCGTGAAGCTGGTGCGGGAGGAGCTGGCCGCGCAGGAGGAGTTCCGGGCGCGGTTCCGGCAGGAGGTGCAGTCCGCGCGGCGGGTCGGCGGGCACTGGACGGCGCCCGTGCTCGACGCCGACACCGAGGCCGCGGTGCCGTGGGTCGCCACCGGGTACGTCGCCGGGCCCAGCCTGCAGCAGGTCGTCGGTCACGACCACGGGGCGCTGCCCGAGCGCTCGGTCCGCATCCTCGCGGCCGGGCTCGCCCACGCGCTGCAGGACATCCACGCCGCCGGGATCATCCACCGGGACCTGAAGCCGTCCAATGTGCTCGTCACCATCGACGGGCCGCGGGTCATCGACTTCGGGATCGCGCGGGCGCTGGAGACCGTGACGGACGGCGGGCTGACACGGACCGGCGCGCTCGTCGGGTCGCCCGGCTTCATGGCCCCCGAGCAGGTGCGCGGCGACCGGATCACGCCCGCCTGCGACGTCTTCTGCCTGGGCTCCGTGCTGGCCTACGCGGCCACCGGCCACCTCCCCTTCGGCAGCGCCAACAGTGGTGTGCACGCCCTGATGTTCCGCATCGCCCAGGAGGAACCCGACCTGGAGGACGTGCCCGAGGGCATCGCCGACCTCGTAGGGGACTGCCTGAAGAAGGACCCGGCCGCGCGGCCGACGCTGGAGCAGGTGCTGGAGCGCACGGGGGCCGAGGACACCGTGCACGGCGGGCGCTCGCGCGACCCCTGGCTGCCGAGCGCGCTCGTCGCCCAACTCGGCCGTCACGCCGTGCAGTTGCTGGACGCGGAAGACCCCGAGGACGGGGCTCCGGGCGGGCCTTCGTTGCGGAAGGCGGCCCCCGAGGCCTCCCCCGAGCACGCCCCCGCCGCCGACGACTCCGCACCGGAGGCGGGCGCACCCGCCGGACCGCCCCCGCCCGGGCAGCCGGGCAGCGGCGCCCCGCTGAACCACCTCCCCACGATGGTCGCGGGCCAGGGCGCGCCCACACCCCCGCCCGCGCACGCGCAGACCCCCCCGGCCTACGGCTATCCGCAGCAGCACCCCCAGCAGCAGCCCGCCTACGGCTACCCGCCGCAGCAGCCCGGCTCCTACGGCTACCCCCCACAGCCCGGCGGCCACGGCGGCCTCGGCTCCACGCCGCCCTACGGCCCGCCCTACACCGGCCCGGTCCCGCACACCCCGCAGGAGCCGCCCCGCAGGAGCGGCCGTTCCACCGTGGCGCTGGTCGCGGTGGCCCTGGTCGTCGCGCTCGGCGCCGGCGGCTCGGTCTACGCCCTCATGAACGGCGGCAGCGACAAGGGCGACAACAAGCCGAACCCGGCCCCGACCACCGGTGCCCCCTCGAAGCCCGGACCGAGCCGGACGGCCCCGACGAGTGCGCAGCCCACCACCTCCGCACCCTCGAACGGCGCGATCCCCACCGGCTATCTGGGCACCTGGACGGCCACCATCACCAACGCGGACGGCGCGAACACCCGCGAACTCACCATCCAGCAGGGCAAGGTGGGCGACACGGTCCTGTCCCTCGTCGCCGACGGTCCCACCAGCAGCGGCAGCTACCACTGTGTGTTCCAGGCCGATCTGACCGCGGCACCGGGCGGCGACGGCACCCTGGAGATCGGCCCGTCCACCGTGACGTCCGGCGATTCCGGCTACTGCAAGCCGGGCGACGCCACCGAGCTCAGCCTGCTGCCGGACGGCAGCCTGCAGCGCACGAACACCAGCAACGGCGAGAAGCTGAAGTACACCAGGCAGTGAGGCGGGCGAGGGGCTGACGGGCACCCTTGTGCCGTAGTGGCGTGGACAGCGTGTTCTTCGGCGTGCGGGCCGTCAACCGGACCGGGCACCGGAGGCCGGTGGCGTTCCCGGCCCCGCGGCCCTGGCCGCCCGGCTCACCCAATGGTTCGGTCACCGCGGCTCGGGCGGCCGCTGGCGCGGCATGTTCGGGCGGGAGCCCACCCCCGGAGGCAACGGGAAGCGCCCCTGTGCACTGCTCATCTCCTGCCGTCCGGCCCCGGCCGGGGCGGACTGGATCCCCATCGGCGCGGAACCGGTCCGGAACTCCACCATCCAGTCGGCCGTCTCCGTGCGCACCAGCTCGGTCACGTCCTCCGAGAACCGCCGCAGCACCGCCAGGCACCGCTCGGTGGCCTCACTCGCCGTCCCCTCCGCGGGGCCCAGCACCTCCCGCACACTCTCCGAGGCCCAGTCGAACTGCAGCACCTGCAGCCGCCGCTGCACGGCCTGCGCGGTCGCCACATCCCTTATCCAGCCCGAGGTCACACCGAAGAACCGGTCCACCGCCAGACACGCCACCGCGAACAGCAGCGCCAGATACCCCCACGCGGCCATCCCGGCGATCACCCCGGTCAGGTCCAGCAGCGGCAGCGCGGCCCCGGTGACGGCCCCCAGGGCGGCCCCCGTCCGCAGCGCCCGCGCACCCCGCCGCTTCCAGACCCGGTCCGCGAGATACCAGGCCGCCGTCTGCAGCGCCCCGCGTTCCACCCAGAGGTACAGCTCGTGCAGCCGCTCGGCCGGCTCGCCCCAGTCCCCGAGCGGGAACGACCTCCCGGTCAGATCGCCCGGCCGCAGCCCGGCCGCACCGTCGCCCCACCCGTCCTGAGCCGGTCCCTCGGGCTGCATCTCCGGCTGACCCACACGGCACTCCCTACTGACCACGACGCTGATCACGAGACTGAACACGAGGCTGACCACGACCGCACACGTTGCGTGACACCTGATCCTGATGTGCCCGAACCTTCCTACCGCCCAATGGGTGGCTCAGCCCCTGAATTCACCTCTAATCCGCCCGGAAGGGGGTCTTGATCAGGTATAGGACTCGGCAACACCTCACTCGAAAGAGTGCTGGGGCGATGGCTGCCTGGACCACGTAGGCTCGTGCCAGGCGGGAAAACCTCGCCCATACAGCCGTACGAAACCAGGAGCTGATCGTGATTCCCGGTGGTGGCCAGCCCAACATGCAGCAGCTGCTCCAGCAGGCCCAGAAGATGCAGCAGGACCTGCAGCGGGCGCAGGAGGAGCTGGCACAGACGGAGGTCGACGGACAGGCGGGCGGCGGCCTGGTGAAGGCCACCGTGACCGGCTCCGGCGAACTGCGCGCCCTGAAGATCGACCCGAAGGCGGTCGACCCGGACGACACGGAGACCCTCGCGGACCTGATCGTCGCGGCCGTCCAGGCGGCGAACGAGAACGCCCAGAACCTCCAGCAGCAGAAGCTGGGCCCGCTGGCCCAGGGCCTGGGCGGCGGCAGCGGCATCCCGGGCCTGCCGTTCTGAGACCGGGCCCGCCTTTCTAAGAGGGGCGTCCGCCAACTACCGTACGTACTTGTAGGGAACCCCGGGAAGGACGGCAGTCCGTGTACGAAGGCGTGGTGCAGGACCTCATCGACGAGCTGGGGCGGCTGCCCGGCGTCGGTCCCAAGAGCGCCCAGCGGATCGCCTTCCACATCCTGCAGGCGGAACCGACGGACGTACGGCGCCTCGCGCAGGCCCTGATGGAGGTCAAGGCGAAGGTGCGCTTCTGCGCGACCTGCGGCAACGTCGCACAGGAAGAGCTGTGCAACATCTGCCGCGACAGCCGCCGCGACCCCTCCGTCATCTGTGTGGTCGAGGAGCCGAAGGACGTGGTCGCGGTCGAGCGGACCCGCGAGTTCCGCGGCCGTTACCACGTCCTGGGCGGAGCGATCAGCCCGATCGAGGGTGTCGGACCGGACGACCTGCGTATACGAGAACTTCTCGCGCGGTTGGCCGACGGTACCGTCACGGAACTGATCCTGGCCACGGACCCGAACCTGGAGGGCGAGGCCACAGCGACCTACCTCGCCCGCATGATCAAGCCCATGGGCCTCAAGGTCACCCGCCTGGCCAGCGGCCTCCCGGTGGGCGGAGACCTGGAATACGCGGACGAGGTGACCCTCGGCCGCGCCTTCGAGGGGAGACGACTTCTAGATGTCTGACGCCACGCTGCACGACGCGACGCAGGACCCGGACGACTTCGCGGTCCAGATCGCGGACCAGGTGGAGAGCTTCCTGGTCGCCGTCACGGAGGTGGCGAAGGGCGACGAGCCCGACTCGGCCGTGCCCTTCCTCCTCCTGGAGGTCTCCCAGATCCTTCTGGCCGGCGGCCGCCTCGGCGCGCACGAGGACATCGTGCCCGACGAGCGCTACGAGCCGGACACGGGCCCGGACGCCGACGTGGACGACCTTCGCGAGAACCTGGCCCGTCTGCTGGACCCGATCGACGTCTACTCCGAGGTCTTCGACCCCTACGAGCCGCGCAAGGCCCCGGTCCCGGCCCGTATCTCCGACGACCTGACCGACGTCATCACCGACCTCCGCCACGGTATGGCCCACTACCGCGCGGGCCGCACCTCGGAGGCCCTGTGGTGGTGGCAGTTCTCCTACTTCTCCAACTGGGGCTCCACGGCCTCGGCGACCCTGCGCGCCCTGCAGTCGATCGTCGCCCACGTCCGCCTCAACCAGCCCCTGGAGGAACTGGACGGCCTGGACACGGACCAGGCCCCCATGGGCGACGAGACGCTGGAGTTCGAGGCGGGCCAGGTGATGCAGGAGGAGATCGGGGGGCCGTTGGGGATCAAGCAGGGGTAGCGGGACCCCGGCGCCCCCGGGACGGCCGATTCCCCGCACTCTCCTGACAGGTGGCGGACAACGTGGTCATCATGTGACGTATGAGCGCCTTGTTCGACCGCCGACCCGCGGTAGACGCCTCCGTCGAGGCCTCCGCCGCCTCAGCAGTCGCTGCCGGGCGGGACATCGGGCAGGCGATCACGGCCCCCGGCGCGGTGGGCATGCACATCGAGAACGCCACGCTGCTGTCGCCGGACGCCTGTCCGCCCGCCGCCGACGTCGCCTGTCCGGCGGGCGTGTTCCACCTCCCCACCCGGGCCGCCCTGTTCGTGGGCCGCGATCCTGAACTGGCGCTGCTGGACGAGGCGTTGGCCACCCCGGGGCAGGCGCTCGTGCACGCCATGCACGGCCTCGGCGGTATCGGCAAGTCCGCTCTCGCCGCCCGCTGGGCCTCGGGCCGCGTCGGGAAGAATCGCCCGGTCTGGTGGATCACCGCGGACAGCCGGGCGGCGGTCGACGCGGGTCTGGCCAAACTGGCCGCTGCCCTCTGTCCGTCCCTGGTCACCCTCCTCGCCCCGGAGCAGCTCGCCGAGTGGGCCCGCCAGTGGCTCGCGTCCCACTCCGATTGGTTGCTCGTCCTCGACAACGTCTCCGACCCGGCCGACGTCTACCCTCTTCTCTCCCAGGCCACTTCGGGCCGTTCCCTGATCACGAGCCGGCGCTCGACGGGCTGGCAGGGCATCGCGGAACGCGTCGAGTTGGACGTGCTGACGGTCGAGGAGGCGGTAGACCTTTTCAACCAGATCCGCGGCGGTGCGGAGCCCGCGGACGTGGCCGCGCTCTGCGCGGAACTGGGCTGCCTCCCCCTGGCGGTCGCCCAGGCCGCGGCCTACTGCGCCCAGACCCATTGCACGCCCCGGGAGTACCTGGACGACCTGGCCGCCTATCCGGCGGAAATGTACGCGGCCACCGAGGAGGGCGGCGACAACGAACGCACCATCGCCCGAATCTGGCACCTCACCCTCGACCGCCTGGCCGACGATCCGCTGGCTGTGCGGCTACTGCTGATGCTCGGCTGGTACGCCCCCGAGGGCATCCCGCGTTCCCTCTTCGGGCCCCTGGGCAAACCGCCCGCCGTACGGGGCGCGCTGGGCCGCCTCGCCGCCCACAGCATGATCACGCTGTACGACGACACCGTGTCCGTGCACCGGCTGGTGCAGGCGGTGTCCCGGACCCCGGCGGAGGGCGACGACCACCGCCACACGGTCGCCGTCGAGGCCGCGCGCAAGAGTGCGGTGCGGACTCTGGCGGCGGCGATTCCCGAGGACCCGTACGATCCGAGTGCCTGGTCGACCATGCGCCTGCTGCTCCCGCATGTCGAGGCCCTGATCGAGCACGCGGGGCCGGAGACGGACACGGAGACGACGGCGCGTCTGCTGGCGTGGACGGCCGACCAGCTGAGTTCCACCGGACCAGGACTGGCGCCAAAGGCCATCGCTCTGTTCGAACGCACCGAAGCCGCCCGGAGCCGGCTCTTCGGCGCCGAGTCCGCCCAGACGCTGGAAACGCGCGCGGCACTCGCGTATGCCCTGTATCGGGCGGACGACCACGAGCGCGCCGTCCCGCTCGCCGAGCGGGTCCTCGCCGACTGCGTGAGAGCGCTGGGCGATGATCACGATGTGACGCTCACCGCCCGCCTGAAACTGGCACGGATGCTCCGGCCCGCGCGGGGCAACGAGCGGGTCGGAGCGTTGCTGGAGGACGTAGTGGCGAGGCGTGCGCGGATTTTGGGGAAACAGCACCCGCGGACCTTCCAGGCGCGCAAGCTGCTTGCCCTGAATGCCTCGGACCACCGCTCGTACCCGGACGCTCGCTCCGCAATGGACCTGCTGGACACGCTGTTCGAGGAGTGCCGGACGGCTCTGGGCGCGGACCATCACGTGACTCTTTCGATCCAGGGGGAGCGACTGACGCTGGCTCCGGAAGTGCACCTCATGAAGAGCGAACTGGGGGAGATGTTCGAGAAGTTCGGCTTCTACGGCTCCGCCGATCCCTCCCCCGACGCGATGCCCGGCATGGTTGCGGCCGTGAAAGCCCTCGGCCCCACGGGGATGAGCAACATGATGGGCTCGGCGACTCATCCGGACGAAGCCGAGCGGTATGCCGCCGCGTGTGAGCGTGTGTACGGGAAGGATCATCCCAAGACCTTGACGGCGCGGATCACACTCGCTGGTGCGTACGCCTTCGTGGGACAGGGGGGCAACTTGTCCCAGGCGGTGGACCAGGTGGTGTCGGACGCGGCGCGGATGCTGGGCACCGATGACTCGATCGTCTCGACCTTCCGGGGCCTGCGAGACATGCTCAAGCAATTCCCGCTCCTCCAGACCAACCTGTCGGGCGGGCTGGAAGAACTCGCCGCCAGGGCACGACAGATGTCGCCGCCTTCCTCCCCTGGGTCGGCTGAGTCGAAAGCGGAGGCCATCGAGCCGATCCTGGCCTGGTTCCAGAGTGTCCGCGAGTCGGCCGTGAACGGGACCCTGAAGCCTTCGGACATGGCCGACCTGCTGAACCAGGCGATGCAGACGCTGGTCGCCGTGGCCCCTGACTCGCTGAAGCTGCCGCTGGAAGCACCGTCGGAATCCCCGGAAGACGAGAACCCCTGACCCGCTGTCCGTCACAATGCGGCAATGGCGTTGAAACCTTGGGCATGGGCTGGAGTCGGTCTCTTCGGGGCGGGTGCGGCGACGCTGATCGCGGTGGCTGTCGTGGACCTCGGCAAGGCGGACCAAGTGGCGAGCGTGACCGGAGGAGTTGTCGGTCTCGTCGGTCTCGCGCTGGCCCTCGTCGCACAGTTCGGCGGCACCTCCACCCCGGGGGCCCCGCAGTCGAGCGTCAGCGCTCCCGGCGCGGGCGCGATCGCCGCAGGCGGCAACATCGGTACGGCGTCCACGGGCGGTACGACGGCACCGCCCGCGCCCGCGCCACCGCCACCGTCGGGAGGCACGACGGCGCCGGGCAGCGTGTCCGCCTCCGGCCCTGGCTCCATCGCGGCCGGCGGCGACATCGGCTCGGCGTCCACCGGATCCTGAACAGAGCATCACCTCGGCCCCAATTCCCCCATCACGTCACGCAGTTGCGCACCTAGGGCTACGCTCGGTAGTGGCTGAGTAGGTGCACGCCGGGGTGTACCGGTCGGACGTGCGTGCGGTGTCAGGCCAGTCCAGCAACTCGAACTCCCAACCGCCTGTTGCCTGGCGATACGCCGGTGACCAGCTGAAGCGGTGGCGTGTGAAGGCGGACGTCACGCGCGAGAAGCTCGCGTCCGCCGCCAACTACTCCCCGGACACCATCACGTCGATGGAGCGCGGGCGCGCAGGCCGACTTCCCGTGTGCTGGAGGTGGCGGACGAACTGTGCGATGCGCGGGGGATGTTGAGTGCGGCCAAGGAGTTCATGAACCGGGAGCGGTTCCCTGCGCGGGCGCAGGACTTCATGGAGCGGGAGAGGGAGGCCACCAGTATCTGGTGGTACGAAGACACGTATATCCCTGGCCTGTTGCAGACGAAGGGTTACGCGCGTGCACTCATCGACAACCACGTTCCGCCGCTGGACGACGAGACGGTGGAGGAGCGGGTCGCGGGGCGGATGGAGCGACAGGCCATCCTCACGGACCGGATGCCGCCGGTGGGGCTGAGCTTCGTTCTCTACGAGGCGGTTCTGCGCAGCCCTCAGGTGGACGACGAGCAGCTGCGCCGTCCCCTGGAGGTGGCCCGCCCCCGGAATGTCGTTGTGCAGGTGATTCCCTTCGAACGTGCCATTCCTGCGGCCCTCATGGGGTCGATGGTGCTGCTGGAGACCCGGGACCATGAGCGATGCGCCATTCACGGAGGGGTCGTTCGCCAGCGAGCTTTCGGCGGATCCGGGGGTTGTCAGCCGCGTGACCGAGCGGCTTAGCGTGATCCGCACGCAGGCTCTCGCCCCGATGATTCCGCCCGCTTCCTCGAACGGATGGTGGATCAGCCGTGAGCGACCAGCTGAAGTGGTTCAAGTCGAGCTACAGCGACAGCGAGGGTGGCGCTTGCGTCGAAGTCGCGTTCGCCACCGCCATCCACGTTCGTGACTCCAAGCTCCCCGCGAGCCCCGAGCTCCACGTCACCGCCCCCGCCTGAACGGCCTTCATTCCGCAGTTCAGCCCGGAGCTTGAGCCTTGGGCTTCGAGCTCTTCCACTGGGTTTTGCGATATCTGGTTTGGTTGAAATCCAACCCAACCAACCAAGTCTGTACGTGAGTTGAGGCGTCGTACCTCGAATGGGTGACGTTCCGTGATTGGCTTGCACCGGAACGTAAAGCCGCTCTAGGTTCGCGGCAAACGACCAAATAGTTCGGCCCCGGTCGGTGCGCCAACACCGGCTCCGGGGCCTGACCTACGGATCGAACGGAACCTTCGATCGTGGCCTACGCCCAGCCTAGTCCTGCCCTGCCGTCCCCGTCGCACCCCATGGCCAAAACGGGCTACGGAAAACGCGCCGTAGGTGACGAAGACCCGCACGCCGACCCGGACTTCGCACACCTGAGCCTCCGCGACCGCGAGATCGCCGTCTTCGTCGATCGTCTCGAAGACGGCCACGCCATGGGCCACAAGGTCATCGCCGCCGAGCATCCGCGCTACGGCCGGCAGGCAACCCGCGTCTCCTTGGGCGTCCTCGTCCTCGTCGGCCACCTGCGCTGGATCAAGGAGCACGTCACCGCCGAGGACGGCACGATGCGCTGCGTGACGCGCACGTACTGGTCGCGCACCCGCAGGTCGGCGGCGTGGTGGGCGGACTTCGCACGGGAGCGCGACGGCAAGGACGTGACCGAGCACTACCAGCCGGGGCTGGCTCGGATCGAGGAAACCGCGGAATCCGAGGCCGTCCCGGTTGCCGAGGGTGAGCTGGAGTCCGCCCCACAAGCCGAACAGCCCGAGTCGGACGAAGAGGCCGCCGAGCAGCCCAGTGCTGCCTATCTGACCCTCGCCGAACTCCGCGCTTTCGACGCCCGTATGCCCCTGTCCGACCGCGACTGCCGGGTCCTTGAGCCCCTGGCCGCGGAGTGGCTGGCGCGTGGCGCGACGACGTACGACCTCACGAAGGCCCTGACCGACGGGCTCCCAACCGCCGAGACCCAACCCGGGCGGGCCCGCCGGCAACCGATTGGAGAACAAGATGCCCCCGAAGAAGGCGAAGGCGCGCCAGAAGACCGCGCCGGCTCGTGCCCGTGTCACCCGCGTGATCATGGCCTGCGGCACCTGCGACGCGGACGAACGGACAGCGGAGATCGTCGACGGCCTGTGCCGCGAGTGCCGGGTGGGGCTCGCGCTGGAGACCCAGGACGGAACGCCGGTCCCGGTGGTCCCACAGACATTCCTGTCCGGCCCGGCACCCGACGTGGTGGACGTCGCCCGCTGGGCCGCCGAGGTCCGCGAGGCGGGCGGCCTGCGGTCGAAGGCCGGGCGGCGGAGGTGACCGGGCTGGACGAAGACTCCGGGCGCCTGTCCTTGACCTCGGCCCGGACCTCACCGCCCTGCTGCGGGCGTACACGGAGGGGATTCGGCAGTCGATCGACGCCGCGGTCGCGGATGCGGTGAAGGAGTACCTCGGCACGCACCCGAACCACGAGCAATTGCGTGCCGCCGGGCTTGCGGCCATACGGGAATACGAGGGGGGAGTTCGGGGCCTTCGCCGAGTCGGAGCTCGCGGAGGCCGATGTGCGCATCGACCGGCTCTTCGGTCCCGCCGCTGGGGGCGGTCAGGGAGACGTTCGGGATGGGAGCAGCGTATGAGCGTGCAGGACGCACCGGTCAGGGCACCATGGAGTCGAGGAGGCGACGCCATGACCCCCAGGACCGAGAACCGGCCGCAGATGTCCGTCGAGGAGTTCGAGGAGCTGGAACGGCATGCGCCGGAGACGGTGCGGCTGGAGTTCATCAACGGAAGGGTCCAGGCAAAGCCCGTGACCGACGGCAACCACGACCAGATCATCGCCTGGTTGCAGCGGTTGTGCATGCAGCACCGGCCCGAGCTCTGGCTCTATGGCGACCGCGGCATGAAGGTCGAGCGGTATCGGAAGGGACGGGCGCGCCCGGACGGCGTCCTTGCGCCGTTCGGATTCCCGACGGGGCATGGGGACTGGTCGGAGGCGGCGGGCGTTCTCATGGCAGTGGAAGTCACGTCGCACGACTCTGACACGCACCAACGCGACCGAGTCGAGAAGCCTGATGGCTACGCTGCGGCGGGGATCCCCGTCTACCTCCTCATCGACCGCGACGACTGCTCGGTCGTCGTGTTCAACCTGCCCGAGGGCGGCCGCTACCGGCATGAGGAGAAGCTGCCTTTCGGTGCCACGGTCAAGCTCCCCGACCCCGTGAGCATCACCTTCGACACTGAGCCGCTGAAGGGGCTCGTGGACTGAGCCACTGGGCGCTGTGAAGCCACGCCTCACAGCGCCCAGACCCCCTTCGTCACCGCAGTGACCCCGCCTGCCAGAGCCAGAGACAACACCAGCAGGCGGGCCCGCTTCTCCGGTATCCACTCGGCGAGCCCCCTGCCGATCACCGCCCCCACCACCATCGCGGCGACGACCCACCCCCACCGCGCCCCGCCCAGTCGCGGCACCCCGTTCGCCGCCACCGAGAACGCGTTCACGATCACCCCGTAGAACTGCGCGTTCGGCACGAACTCCCGTACCGTCCAGCCCGCGTTGAGGGCGTACAACGACACCGGCGGGCCGCCCACCCCTGCCGCCGAGTTCATGAATCCGCCCACCGCGCCCGCGGCGACCGCCCCCTTCGTCCCGCGCAACGCGGGCACCCGTGCGCCGCGCATCACCAGCAGCACGGCGACCGTCACCAGCCCGCCCATCACCAACAGGAGTGCGGGCGCGGGGAGTTGACGCGTCAGCCACGCCCCCACCGGCACCGTGCACGCCGCCGCCACGCACAGCGGCACCATCGCCCCCGGGCGTACGCGGCGCCACCCGCCCGCCAGGCCTACGACGCTGATGGCCCCCGCGGCGCAGTTGGCGAGCACGACACTCTCGGCAGGCCCGAGCAGCAGCACGAGCGCGGGGACGGCGACCAGCGCGAACCCCATGCCGGTCAGCCACTGCACGCAGGAGCCGAGCAGCACGATGCCCGCCAGCAGTACGTCGGTCGTGGTCAAGTCGTCACTCCAAGTGAGTTGGATGGGTCTTGGATCTGTGCTGTACGACGCCTGCATGGGCCCTAACCAGTGAAAAGCGAGTCTGGAGTCACTTCCCCAGCAGGGAGGTCGAAGACCCGGAACCGCACCGAAACTGGAGACAGCGATGACCCGTCGTTCCATAACCAAGTGCGCAGCCATCGCCACCGCCACGGCCGTCGTCGCCCTCGGCACGATCGGCACCGTCGCCGCCACCGCCGGGCCCAAGGCCGCCGTCAAGCACGCCGAGCCGACCAAGGCACAGATCGCGGGCCTGTTCGACACCTGGAACAGGGCGCTCAAGACCGGTGACTCGGAGAAGGTCGCGAGCCTGTACGCGAAGGACGCGGTGCTCCTGCCCACCGTCTCCAACGAGGTCCGCACCAACCACGCCCAGATTGTCGACTACTTCGACAAGTTCCTGCAGAGCAAGCCGGTCGGCAAGAAGGTCAAGACGATCGTCGACGTCCTCGACAGCAACTCCGCCATCGACACCGGCGTCTACAAGTTCACGCTCACCGACAAGGCCACCGGCAAGAAGAGCGTCGTCGAGGCCCGCTACACCTACGCGTACGAGAAGATCGCCGGTAAGTGGATGATCGTCAACCACCACTCCTCGGCGATGCCCGAGAAGAAGTGACCTCAGCCGCCGGCGCGCTGTGTGGCCGCCCGTAGGCGGATCTCCACGCACAGCCCGCCGCCGGGGGCGTCCCGCAGGGCCACGGTTCCGCCGTCGTCGGTCACCAGTTGCTTGACGACGGCGAGGCCGAGGCCCGAACCGGAGCGCCCGGTCAGGCCCTGGCCGCGCCAGAAGCGGTCGAAGGCGCGGGCCTTCCCCGCGTCGGTCATGCCGGGGCCCTGGTCGAGGACGGAGAGCACCACCTCGTCGCCCTTCGGTTCGACCCGGACGGTGATCGTGGAGCCGTCCGGCGAGACCTCGAGCGCATTAGAGAGCACGTTGTCCAGCACCTGGTCCAGATGACCGGGACTGGCCAGCACAGACGGCCGGCCGTCGACACCACTCCCCCTGAGCGCGATGGTGACTCCGCGCTCGTCGGCGGCCGGTCTCCACACCGACAGGCGTTCGACCACGATCTCCCCGAGGGGCAACGGCTCCGCGGCCGTCACCTTCGCCTCGGCCCGCGCGAGCACCAGCAGGCCGTTGACCAGCCGGCTCATCCGGACCACCTCGGCGGTCGCCTGCTCCACGTCCTCCCGTACGAAGTCGTCGTCCACCCCGTCCGCGATGTTGTCCAGCGACAGGCGCAGGGCCGTGAGGGGCGTACGGAGTTGGTGGGAGGCGTCCGCCACGAAGATCCGCTGCGACGCCACCAGGGTGTCGAGGCGTTCCGCGCCCTGGTTGAGGGTGCGGGCGAGGGTCTGGGTCTCCGGCGGGCCCGTCACCGGGGAGCGGGCGGTCAGGTCACCGTCGCTGAACTTGCTTGCCATGGAGTTCAGTTCGCGCAGCGGGGCGGTGATCCGGCGGGCCGCGACCGCACCGATCAGCGCCGCCACCCCGAGCACCGCCACCGCGAGACCCGCCCGGAAGCCCCAGATCGTCCACAGCCTGTGGGTGAGTTCGCCAGTGGAGTACTTGATCCGTACGGCGCCCGCGACCGGCCCCTTGCCCGCGCCCGCCGCCGTGGCCTCGCGGGCCGGAACGGTGATCACCAGGTTTCGGCCCCAGATGAAACTCGAGCCCCAGTCGGTTGTACTCCTCCCGTCCGGAACGGCCTGGGCCAACGCCGCGTCCCGGGCCGGCTTCTGCAGGTCCGGCGCGCAGGTCCGGCCGTTCGTGGAGACGACCTGGACGGTGCCGGGCGTCTCCACGTCGTACACCGCGGCCATCTGGGCCAGGGCCTGGCAGGACGCCCGGTCGCCGTTGCCCAGGAGCAGCGCCATGGTGGTCGCCTCGCGCTTGACGGACGACTCGGTGTCGTCGCGCAGCTGCTTGGTGAGCGTGAAGGCGACGGGCACGGTGAACAGCAGGATGGCGACCGCGACGAGCAGGATGTAGCTGCGGATGAGCTGGCGGTTCATGACGCTTCGGCGTCCTTGACGATCTCCAGCCGGAAGCCGACTCCGCGCACCGCCTCGACGGTGATGATCCCCGCGAACTTCCGCCGCAGCGCCGCCACATGGACATCGAGCGTCTTGGTCGGCCCGAACCAGTTCGCGTCCCAGACCGCTTCCATGATCTGCTCCCGGGACATCAGGGCGCCCGGCTCCTCGGTGAGGAATGCCAGCAGGTCGTACTCCTTGGGCGCGAGGGCGACCTCCTCGCCGTCCACATGCACCCGGGCCGCCTTGCGGTCGATCGTCAGCCGGGACCCGTACCGGTCCGGGCCTGCCGCGGCCTCCTCCGGCGTACGGGGCTGGGCGCGCCGCATCACCGCCCTTATCCGCGCGATGACCTCCCGGACCCCGAACGGCTTGGACACATAGTCGTCCGCGCCGAGTTCCAGGCCCACCACCCGGTCCGTCTCGTCGCTGCGGGCGCTGATCACGATGATCGGCACGTCACCGCGCCGGCGCAGCGCCTTGCACACGTCGAGGCCGTCGGTGTCGGGCAGCCCGAGATCGAGGAGTACGACGTCGTACGGATCCCTGTGGCTCAGCGCGGCGCCGCCCGTGGTGACCCACTCGACCTCGAAGCCATAGCGGGTGAGCCCACGGCGTAGGGACTCGGCCACCGGCTCATCGTCTTCCACCAGAAGTACGCGCACAGGCGAACCCTAATGCCACAAAATCAAAGACGACCGAAAATGATCGGAGGTGGCCGATTGCCGAGTCCCGCGGTCTCTCAGACGGTCACCACATCACCGGCAACCGCTCCGGAATCCGCTTCATGAACCCGGTCCGCCACACCAGCTGCTCGATCGGCACCGCGAGGCGCAGCCGCGGCATCCGTTCCAGCAGAGTCTCCAGTGCGATCTC
Source organism: Streptomyces guryensis (assembly GCF_021261325.1). Lineage (GTDB taxonomy): Bacteria > Actinomycetota > Actinomycetes > Streptomycetales > Streptomycetaceae > Streptomyces > Streptomyces guryensis. The sequence goes on from NZ_JAJSBI010000007.1 coordinate 99,977, forward strand.
GGCGTGCTTGCGGCCGAGGGCGGTGGCGGGGCAGTAGTGGCCGCCGCCGCCGAAGGAGAGGTGGGCCGTGCCGTTGGCGCGGGTCAGGTCGACGGTGTGCGGGTCGGGGAAGGCGGACGGGTCGAAGTTCGCGCCTTCGACGAGGACGAGGACCAGCTCGCCGGCCGCCACCTTCACGTCCCCGAGGAGTACGTCCTCGGTGGCCAGCCTCGGCAGCCCGTCGCCGATGGAGAGGTTGACACGGAGCAGTTCGTCCACGGCCGCGGGGATCTTCCCGGGGTCCGCGACCAGTTCCTCCTGCAGCTCGGGGTGCTGGATCAGCGACACCAGGGCCATGGTCAGGAAGCCCGACGTCGAGATGACTCCCGCGCCGAACATCGTCACGCCGACCGTCGCGAGCATCTCGTCGGTGAGGTGGGCGTAGTCGGGGTCCGTGCGCAGGGCGGCGAGCTCGGCCATCAGACCCGTGGTCGCCGGGTCGTCGAGCCGCCGGGTCATGTACGCGATGTCGCGGTCCCAGTTGAGCCGGGCCCCGGTGACCGGGCAGGCCGAGTTCATGAACGCGATGTCCAGGCTCCGCATCAGCCCGGGCGCGTCCGCGTTCGGGATGCCTAGGATGCGGCAGTGCATGCCCGCCGAGTACGGATCGGCGAAACCGCCCCGCAGGTCCACGGGAGCGCCCTGCCGGACCAGGCCGTCGACCAGTTCGTCGGCGTACGACCGAAGCCACTCCACCAGCCCGGGGCTCTTCGGATTGAGCGCCTTGAGCACGGCCTTGCGCAGTCCGGCGCCGGTGATGTTCCCCATGTTGTTGACGACCTCGGGCGGGATCGTCAGCGCGTACTGGCGGGGGACGCCCGGCGCCGAGGTGTCCTTCAGGCTGAACCGCGGGTCCTCCAGCACCTGCTTGCACAGGTCGTACGACGACACCAGCCAGGCCTCGTCACCGGCGATGGTGCGCACCCGCCGTACCGGTGTCGACTCGCGCAACTGCGCCACCTCTGCGGGCAGTTGGTCACCGCGCCAGGAGAACGGGAAATCGATGAGTTCGTCGGTGGGCATGGTCTGACCGGGCATGGTTTCAGCGGGCATCGGTGGCTCCCTCGGCCGGCGTGACGATGGCGTGGCCCTGGTTGCGGGAGGCGCGCAGCCCCGCGCCGGGCGAGTAGAGCAGCTCGGCCATCGGCAGGAGCTGGTGGTAGCAGTTGAGGGAGGAGGGGACGCCCAGGATGGCGGGGGTGTCGAGGAAGAGGGGCGCCTCCGCGGTGACGTACTCCATGCAGACCGCCCGTTGGCGTGCGGTCACCTCCTGTTCCTTGGTCGACAGGAAGGAGTCGACGAGTTTCTCGCAGGTCGTGCGGAACTCGTCGTCGGAGGACAGCCGGGTGCGCAGGTCCTCGTGGATCTCCCGGTACGCCGGGTTGTCACGCAGCTCGGACATGGCGTGCGCCCTGAGGCGGGTGCCGTCGGGGTCGGCGGCCTCGACGGCGCCGAGCACCTTGGCGCGGACGCCCCGCAGGTTCTTCACCGCCTTGCGGCGCGCGTCGTCGGCCGTATAGCCGGAGGCCTCGTACATCTCGGCCACGTGCAGGTCGGTGTAGACGAAGTCCACGCTGTCGAAGAGGGCGAGGCCCCAGCGGGCCAGGTCGTGTATGCGGGCGGCGGAGAAGTAGCTGTTGCCCGGGGAGACGCCGATGACGGCGTGGTCGGCGGCGGTGCGGATGACCTCGCAGTGAGGGGTGAAGGGCCGGACCTGGAAGAGGCCGGCGGAAGTGACGTGCTGGATCTCGGAAACGGTCGCAGTCGTCAAGGAAGGAGGATCCTTCGCGTCGCTAGTCCCGATGGAGCCTTGTGCTCCTGGTGTGGCGACGACGACGCGAAGTTATCGGTCGGCTACGGAGAGCGTCAACGGGTGACCTGGCCCACTTTGCGGACTGTTCAGGTGCGCTGGTGGGCAGGGGCTGGGCTGGAGCGCCGGGTCTCACCATGTGGTTTCACAGAGGTCGATACCGGGCGCTCGGTAAAATGAGCCGACACAACGGGACGAGCGAGGAGCGCACGTGGGCCTTGTCGTGCAGAAGTACGGAGGCTCCTCCGTAGCCGATGCCGAGGGCATCAAGCGCGTCGCCAAGCGAATCGTCGAAGCGAAGAAGAACGGCCACCAGGTGGTCGTCGTCGTTTCCGCGATGGGCGACACGACGGACGAGCTGATCGATCTCGCCGAGCAGGTATCTCCGATGCCGGCCGGGCGTGAGTTCGACATGCTGCTGACCGCCGGAGAACGGATCTCCATGGCGCTGCTGGCCATGGCGATCAAGAACCTGGGCCACGAGGCCCAGAGCTTCACCGGCAGCCAGGCAGGCGTCATCACCGACTCCGTGCACAACAAAGCCCGGATCATCGACGTCACGCCCGGCCGTATCCGTGACTCGGTGGACGAGGGCAACATCGCCATCGTCGCCGGATTCCAGGGCGTCAGCCAGGACAAGAAGGACATCACCACGCTCGGCCGCGGTGGGTCCGACACGACGGCCGTCGCGCTGGCCGCCGCCCTCGACGCCGAGGTGTGCGAGATCTACACCGACGTCGACGGTGTGTTCACCGCCGACCCGCGGGTGGTGAAGAAGGCGAGGAAGATCGACTGGATCGCCTTCGAGGACATGCTGGAGCTCGCCGCCTCCGGCTCCAAGGTGCTGCTCCACCGCTGTGTGGAGTACGCGCGCCGCTACAACATCCCGATCCACGTCCGCTCCAGCTTCAGTGGGCTGCAGGGCACCTGGGTCAGCAGTGAGCCGATCGAGCAAGGGGACAAGAAGGTGGAGCAGGCCATCATCTCCGGTGTCGCACACGACACCTCCGAGGCCAAGGTCACGGTCGTCGGCGTTCCGGACAAGCCGGGCGAGGCCGCCACGATCTTCCGCGCGATCTCCGACGCCGAGATCAACATCGACATGATCGTGCAGAACGTGTCCGCCGCCTCCACCGGGCTGACGGACATCTCCTTCACCCTCCCCAAGACCGAGGGCCGCAAGGCCATCGACGCCCTGGAGCGGGCGAAGACGGCCATCGGGTTCGACTCGCTGCGCTACGACGACCAGATCGGCAAGATCTCCCTCGTCGGCGCCGGCATGAAGACCAACCCGGGTGTCACGGCGTCCTTCTTCGAGGCGCTGTCCGACGCCGGCGTGAACATCGAGCTGATCTCGACCTCCGAGATCCGCATCTCGGTCGTCACCCGCGCCGACGACGTGCCGGACGCCGTGCGCGCCGTGCACAGCGCCTTCGGACTCGACTCCGACAGCGACGAGGCCGTCGTCTACGGAGGCACCGGGCGATGACCGTACGACCGACGCTCGCGGTCGTGGGTGCGACCGGGGCCGTCGGCACGGTCATGCTCCAGATCCTGTCCCAGCACGCGGACATCTGGGGCGAGATCCGTCTGATCGCCTCCCCGCGCTCGGCCGGCCGCAAGCTGGCCGTGCGCGGTCAGGAGGTCGAGGTGGCGGCCCTGACCGAGGAGGCCTTCGACGGGGTCGACGTCGCCATGTTCGACGTACCCGACGAGGTGTCCGCGCACTGGGCGCCGATCGCCGCCGCCAAGGGCGCGGTGGTGGTGGACAACTCGGGCGCCTTCCGGATGGACCCGGAGGTGCCGCTGGTCGTCCCCGAGGTCAATCCGCACTGCGCCCGTCGCCGGCCCCGCGGGATCATCGCCAACCCCAACTGCACCACCCTCTCCATGATCGTGGCCCTGGGCGCGCTGCACGCCGAGTTCGGGCTGCGTGAGCTGGTGGTCTCCTCGTACCAGGCGGTCAGCGGGGCGGGGCGCGCCGGGGTGGAGACCCTGCGGCAGCAGCTGTCCCTCGTCGCCGGTACGGAGCTGGGGACCAGCCCCGGTGACGTACGGCGGGCCGTCGGCGACAACACCGGGCCGTTCCCGGAGCCGGTCGCGCTGAACGTCGTACCGTGGGCCGGATCCCTGCGCGAGGACGGCTGGTCCTCGGAGGAGATGAAGGTGCGGGACGAGACCCGCAAGATCCTCGGCCTGCCCCGGCTGCCGGTCGCCGTCACCTGTGTACGGGTACCGGTGGTCACCACGCACTCCCTCACCGTCCACGCCCGCTTCCAGGGCGAGGTCACCGTCGACGGGGCCCGGGAGATCCTCGCCACCGCGCCCGGAGTGGTCCTCTTCGACGACCCGGCCGCCGGCGAGTTCCCCACGCCCGCCGACGTCGTGGGCACCGACCCGACCTGGGTGGGCCGGGTGCGGCGCGCGCTCGACGACCCCACGGCGCTCGAACTCTTCGTCTGCGGTGACAACCTGCGCAAGGGCGCGGCCCTCAACACCGCACAGATCGCGGAACTGGTGGCGACGGAGTTCGCGTGACGTGCCGCCCGGAGGGCGAAGGTGCCGTACGCGGTTGTACGTACAGCAAAGCCGCCGGCCCGTCCCGGGGGAGTTTGTAAGATCGGTGGACGAAGTGTGAGCCGGCCGATGGTCCGGACCACTTGCTGTGATCCCCATCGGTATCCGAAGATTTTCCTCCCCGCTCTCCGCAACCGCGCGAAGGGCGGGGAGCGTCTTTGCGAACGCCCTTGGGGGCGCGGGGATGCGCGACCGGGCGTGGGGACGCCTCGGTCATTCGGGACACAGGGGAAGAGCGGGTAGGCATGAGGGCGTTTGACGCACGGTCAGTTGTGCTGCCTGACGCGAGACGGCCGGCTGCGGCACATGACGCAAAAGTGACGCCCGGCACGTACAACCCTGACGGGGGGGAACGTGTCCAACTGGCGTGGCAGAGGTTCTCGACTTCCAAGCGGCGACCCGCGGTACGGCCCTACGGCCGCCCCGTCCGTCGCTCCGACCCCGCATGCCCGGCGCGCCCGGCGGCATGCCGGTGATCGCGCCCATGCCCGCAGCGCGGCCCTCCCGCATCCCGAACCAGCGTGATGGAGCCGAGCACGCCGAGGACACAGCGGCGGCCGGTACGACCGTCGACCACCTCACCGAGACCTACCGGGCGCACTACCGCTCGCTGCTGGGTCTCGCGGCCCTCCTGCTCGACGACACCGCGTCCTGCGAGGACGTCGTCCAGGAGGCCTTCATCCGCGTGCACTCGGCACGCAAAAGGGTCCGCGACCCCGAGAAGACGCTGGCCTATCTGCGTCAGACGGTCGTCAACCTCTCCCGCTCCGCCCTGCGCCGCCGCATCCTGGGCCTCAAACTGCTGTCCAAGCCGATGCCCGACATGGCGAGCGCCGAGGAGGGCGCGTACGACCAGTTGGAGCGCGACTCGCTGATCAAGGCGATGAAGGGGCTGCAGCGCCGCCAGCGCGAGGTCCTGGTGCTGCGCTACTTCGCGGACATGACCGAGGCGCAGGTCGCCGAGACGCTCGCGATATCCCTGGGCTCGGTGAAGGCGTACGGCTCCCGCGGCATCGCGGCCCTCCGCGTCGCGATGGAGGCACCGGCATGAACAAGGACGGCGAGGGACGTGATTCCCATGAGCGCCATGAGCCCTTCGCATGGCACGAGCCGACGGCACCGCAAGAGCAAGACCACAGGCAATCGCACGCTGGGAACGGAACTGTGAACCACGGCCCCGACGACCAGAGCCCCGACGGGCTCGACTCGGACGAGCTGGCACTGCGCAGGCTGCTGCACCAGGCGGTGCAGACGGTCGAACCGCGCGACGGCACGCTGGACCACCTGCGGAGGGCGGTGCCCGCCCGGCGCGCCCGCAAGCGGCAGGCCGTCGTCGGCATGGCGGCCGCCGCGCTGTTCATCGGCACCGCGGTCCCGGCCCTGGTGCACGTCTCCAACTCCGCCGGCTCCGACGTCAACCCGTCCGTCATGGGGCAGGCCTCGCAGGCCCAGGGCGGGGCGAGCCAGGGAAAAAACGCGGACGGCAGTGAGAGCACTGCCGGCGGCAACTCGGGCAGGACCCCGGGCAAGGGCAAGGGCGACACGAAGGGCGACGGCAAGGGCAAGGGCCCCGGTACGGGCACGGGCGGCAGCGCCGGCGCCGACCCGTCGGCCACCAGCGCCTCCAGTGCCCCCGTCTGCCTGGCCGACCAGCTCGGCTCGCCCACCGAGACCGTCGCCGCCCCCGGCACCGGCGGAGTGGTCTACGGCACCTTCCGCGTCGTCAACATCTCCACCTCCGCCTGCACGGTCGGCGGGACGGGCACCGTGAGCGTGCTCGCCCAGGGCGCCGCGGACGCCACCAAGATCTCCACGGCTCGGCATGCGGCCGGGGACGCCGCGTCCGGCCTGCCCGCCCCGTCCACCGAGGTCACCGGGCTGCAGTTGCAGGCGGGCGCGGCCTACGAGGTGAAGTTCGCCTGGGTTCCCTCGGCGACCTGCCCCACCACGGGCTCCACCACCGGCGGCTCCACCGACGGCGGCTCCACCCCCAGCCCGACCCCGACCCCCGACGCCGGCAGCTCGTCCGGAACCACCTCCACCGGCACGGACAGCGGTGTCACCACCCAGATGACGACGGCGGACGGCACGGCGGACGGCAGCGTGATCGTCTCCCACACGACGGCTGCGGGATCGCCCACGGTGTCGGCGACGGTGTCCAACGCGTGCGCGGGGACGGTCATCTACACCGGGGTGCTGGCGGGGGCGTAGCGCTCTCACCCTGCGGGCGCGTGCGTCGCAGCCTTGCCCAGCCTGCGGGCAGTCGCACCGCCGTGGGCGGCGGGCAGTCGTGCCGCCTGGGGCGGCTCCCGTCCCAAAGAAAGGCGGCACCCCGCAAGCGCGGGCAGGTGATACCCCCCAGCCGTAGCCCCGGTCCACCGAAAACCGAGGTCAGACGGCAACGCCCTCTTCCTCGGCCACCAACCCCATCTCCGCGTCCCGCGCGAACTCCACCTCCCGCCGCAGCAGCCGGAACCACATGAAGACCACGAACCCGGCGAAGACGAACCACTCCCCGGTGTAGCCGAGGTTCTGGAACGCCTTCAGGTCGAGCCCGGAGTCCGCGGGCGCCGTCGCCGGCACGGCCGTCATCCCGGCATCGGCCTTGTCCAGCGTGACCCACGCGTCGTACACGTCGTACGGCACGAGGTTCACCAGCGAGGCCGAGCTGATCGCCGCGGTCTGCCCGGCCGGCAGCCCACCCTGGGCGCTCACCCCGTTGTCCCCGGGCGTCTCGGACGCCTGCAGCGCACCGGTGACGGTGACCTCACCGGTGGGCGCGGCGGGCGCCTTCGCGGTGTCGGCGGAACCCGGCAGCCAGCCCCGCACCACGGGCAGCGCCTTGCCGCCGTCGGTGCGCAGGAGCGTCAGTACGTAGAAGCCCTGCTTGCCGTCGAGCTGCCGGTCCGGGACGAGCAGCTGCCTGCCGTACCGCCCGGTCACGGTGGCCTGTCTGCCGGACGTCGCCTTGTTCACGGGCAGCAGCTCCCGAAGCGGACGGGCCGCCTTGTGCCGGTCCGTCGTGACCTGCTCGGTCGCGTCCCGGTGGGCCTGCACCCGGTCCTCGAACCGGCTCAGCTGCCACGACCCCATGAAGATGCAGAAGGGGATGGCGAGCAGCACGAAGACGTTGATCCCCCACCAGCGGGGCGTCAGCAGAAACCGGTACACGCCTTCAACGGTACGGGGCCGCCGCGCGGGGCCCGGCCGCGGGGTTCGGACAATCAGGCCTTGGCCGCTCTCAGGGAATACATCAGCGGAATCCGCGGCCGGTCCGCCGGAAGACGGAAGTAGCCGTCCCGCTGCTCGAGGGCCTCGAACTGCCTGAACAGCGAGACGTCGTGCTCGTTCAGGAACTCGATGCGCAGCCCCGCCGCGGCGAGCGCGGAGACGACCTCGCCGAGCGGGTGCTGCCACTGCACGCTGCGGTTGTGGTGCGTGTTCGCGTCCTCGTCGGCGTACGTGCCGGAGTACTCGTACACCTGGGCGTCGCGGGCGAAGTAGTCGTGCACGATCCGGGAGCCGGTCTCGCTGTCGAGGGCGTCGGTCAGCGGATGGAACTCGGCGAGGTAGAGGAAGCCGCCGGGCGCTACGAGCGAGGCGGCGGTCTCGGCCCAGCGCCGGATGTCCGGCAGCCAGCACAGCGCGCCAACGCCGGTGTAGACGATGTCGTACGACGGCTCCGGCACCGCCGCGGCCGCCTCGTACACGTCGGACGCCACGAAAGCGGCGCGCTCCGGGCCGTACCCGAGCTCCGCCGCGAGCCTGCCGGCAGTGGCCACGGCGGGGACGGAGAAGTCGAGGCCGACGACGCGGGCGGCACCGCGGCGCGCCCAGGACAGGGTGTCGAGGCCGATGTGGCACTGCAGATGCAGCAGGGACTTGTCTCTCACGTCGCCGACCTCGGCGATCTCGAAGTCACGCAGCACGTCCCGGCCGGCGCGGAAGCCGTCGAGGTCGTAGAAATCGCTGGCGACGTGCACCGGAACGCGTTCGTCCCAGTGGTCGCGGTTGGCCTCGCGCCAGTCGGCGGGGGCGGGAATCGAACGGTGCATGGCCGCGAAGTTATCCACAGGCTGGGGGCCCCGCCAGCGAATTGTCTGTGGGGGCGGGCACTATGGGGCCATGACTGAGAGCAACGGGTCCGCCGCGCCGGAGCGGAACGAGGACATGCCGGACTGGGAGAAGCGCTTCCGGGCGCCGCGGGTGTCGCTGCCCGACTGGGCGGAGGACGCACCGGACCGCTCCCTGTTCGTGTCGAACGCGACGGGGACGTACGAGCTGTACGCCTGGGACCGGGCGACGGGCGGACAGCGCCAGGTCACGGACCGGCCGAACGGCACGACGGACGGCGTGCTCACCCCCGACGGCGCATGGATCTGGTGGTTCGACGACAAGGACGGCGACGAGTTCGGCGTCTGGCGCAGACAGCCCTTCGACGGCGGCGAGGACGAGCTCGCGGCGCCCGGCCTGGAGGCCTCCTATCCGGCAGGCCTGGCCCTCGCCCGGGACGGCCGCACGGCGATCGTCGGCCGCTCCACGGACGAGGACGGTACGACGATCCATCTCGCGCGTACCGGCGAGGCCCCGGTGGAGGTCTACCGCCACCGCGAGTCGGCGGGCGTCGGCGACCTCTCCCACGACGGTGCGCTGATCGCCATCGAGCACACGGAGCACGGCGACGCCATGCACTCCGCGCTGCGCGTCCTGCGCCCCGACGGCACGGCGGTCGCCGAGCTGGACGACACCAAGGGCGGCACGGACGAACTGGGTCTGGAGGTCCTGGGCTTCGCGCCCGTCGACGGCGACACCCGGCTGCTCATCGGCCACCAGCGCCGCGGGCGCTGGGAGCCCCTGGTGTGGGACGTGACGACGGGAGAGGAGACCGACCTGGCGCTGGAGCTGCCCGGTGACGTGAGCGCCGAGTGGTACCCGGACGGCACCGGCCTGCTCATCGTGCACAGCTTCGAGGCCCGCAGCGAGCTGTTCCGGTACGACCTGGCGAGCCGCGCCCTGACGGAGGTCCCCACCCCGCCCGGCACGGTCTCCGGCGCGACCGCCCGTCCCGACGGCAGCGTGGAGTACCTCTGGTCCTCGGCCGCCGTACCGTCCGCGGTCCGCTCCACGACGGGCGCGGTCGTCCTCGACCCGCCCGGCCTGAAGTCCCCGGGCTCGGTGCCGGTGGAGGACGTGTGGGTGGACGGCCCCGGCGGCCGTATCCACGCCCTGGTCCAGAAGCCGCAGGGCGTACCGGGCCCCCTGCCCACGGTCTTCGACATCCACGGCGGCCCCACCTGGCACGACAGCGACGCGTTCGCGGCGGGCCCGGCGGCCTGGGTCGACCACGGGTACGCGGTGATCCGCGTCAACTACCGCGGCTCCACCGGCTACGGCCGCGCCTGGACCGACGCCCTCAAGCACCGCGTCGGCCTCATCGAACTGGAGGACATCGAGGCCGTCCGCGCCTGGGCGGTGGACTCCGGCCTGGCGGACCCCGACCGCCTCGTCCTCACCGGCGGCTCCTGGGGCGGCTACCTCACCCTGCTCGGCCTCGGCGTCCAGCCGGACGCCTGGACGCTCGGCATCGCGGCCGTCCCGGTCGCCGACTACGTCACCGCGTACCACGACGAGATGGAGGCCCTGAAGGCCATGGACCGCACCCTCCTCGGCGGCACCCCCGAGGAGGTCCCCGAACGCTTCGAGGCCTCGTCCCCCCTCACCTACGTCGACCAGGTCAGCTCCCCGGTCTACATCTCGGCCGGCGTCAACGACCCCCGCTGCCCCATCCGCCAGATCGAGAACTACGTCAGACGCCTGGAGGCCCGGGGCGCCACCCACGAGGTGTACCGGTACGACGCGGGGCACGGTTCGCTGGTGGTGGACGAGAGGATCAAGCAGGTCCGACTGGAACTGGAGTTCGCGGAGCGCTACTTGGCGTAGCCGTAGCCTGCGGGCAGTCGTGCCGCCGTAGCCTGCGGGCGGTCGTGCCGCTTGGGGCGGCTCCCGTCCCAAAGAAAGGCGGCACCCGGCAAGCGCCGGCAAGCAACCCGCCCCCGCCCCAGCCGCGGCGCCGGGTGCCGGGCGCCGCCCCAGCCCGGCGCCGGGTGCCGCTCAGGCCCCCGCCCGCTCCCGCGGCCGCCGCCCCAGCAGCTCCGCCAACCCCCGTCGAGTAGCCGCCAGCACCACCCGGTCCGACCCCTTCAGCACCCGCCCGTCCGGCAGGTCCCACACCAGCCCCGACCCTCCGACCGCCCGCACATCCTCATACGCCTCCTCGGCCGCGGGCTCCTCCCGGCGGCCACCCGCAGCCCCCGTATCCAACGCCAGCACCCGCCAAGCCCCCGCCCGAAACGCCTCCGCAACCGTCTTCCCCTCCAGCTGCGGATGCCCGGCGACATCCACCGCGGCGAACAGCAACACCCGTCGCTCCACCGGAATCGCCCCCAGGATCTGCCGCCCCATCATCGCCCCGGCAAAAGCGGGCGCCGCCAGATGGGACACACTGCGACTCCGCGTCGACGCACGCGGATGAGCAGCCCGCAGCGTGCGGTACACGGCGGTCGCGAAGTCGTCGTCATACAGCCGCAGCACGACCCGTAGATCGGGCCGTACGGACCGCGCGTACAGCGCGGCCTCCAGATTCGTCGTGTCCGCGCTGGTCACCGCGAGCAGCGCATGGGCGCGGTGGATCTTGGCCGACTCCAGAACGCCTTCCTGGGTGACGTCCCCGAGCACCACGGGCACCCGCAGCCGCCGCGCCGTGGCCAGCCCCCGGGCATCCGGGTCGGACTCGACACACACCACGGGGATGTTCAGTTCCCGCAGCCTGGTCAGCACCCGCGTACCGATCTTGCCGAGCCCGAGGAGGACGACATGCCCGCCCAGCCCCCGCGGCGGCTTCCGCAGCGCGGACGCCGTCCGGAAGGTGCCCAGCGCCTCCAGCACCGCGGCCAGCAGAACCGGAAGCAGCAGCAACCCCGTGAGCCCGGAGAGGAGTTGCAGGATCTGCCGCCCGACGGACGCCCCGATGGCGGGGTTGTCGATGGCGAAGAGATCGAGCAGCGTCAGATAGAACGCGCTCAGCGGATGCATCCCCGTCACCAGCCACAAGGCCACCGCGAGCGCGACCACACACCCCACCATGCCCGCCAGCGACCACCGCAGCCGCCGCGAGAACAGCGAGGAGAACGCCACGGCCCCCCGGGCCGGGGGCAGTTGGGGTCCGGCGTACGACACCTGCTCCAGTACGACGGTGCCGCGGCCGGTGGCGGCGCGGACCGCCGCCGCGTCGGGCAGCAGTTCCGGCCCCTGCTCGCCGCCGCTCTCGGCGCCCTCCGCGGACAGCAGCGCCAGCGTGGCCAGCCCCGGCCGGGCCAACTGCCCCGCGAGCGGCGTCCGTTCCACCGCCCGCAGCAGCAGCCCGTCGGTCTGTACGACCTTGCTGGTGCCGGCGACGGCGGTGGCGGCCAGCGCGGGCGCGGCCGTGTCGGCGTCGGAGAGCACGGTGGTCGAGGTGTCGCTGCCGGACGACCCGCCGTCGCCGGTCGCCAGCGCGGCGGCCTGGTCGAGGAGTTCCTCGATGTGCTGGCCGAGCCGACGGTTGTAGAGCCTGAGCACGAGCCGCAGCCGGGGGTTGAGCCGGCGGGCGGTGAGGGCGGCGCGGATGTTGGTCTCGTCGTCGTCGTACACGAGCGCCAGCGCGGCGGCCCGCTCCACGCCCGCCGCGCCGAGCGCCTCCTCGGTCGCCTCGGCGGCCTCCACGACCTGGGCGGTTCCGACGGGTTCGGCGGCGGCGCCGTTCGCCCGGTTGACGGCCGCGTTCACCACCCGGTCCAAGAGTGCCGCCGTCGTCGCCCGCGCGCGCCCGACCACCGGTGGTCGCACACCGCGGTCGGCGGGCGGCACGACGAGCGTGACCTGTTCGCCGTACACACCGCGCAGTTCGGCGGCCAGCCGATGCGCCAGACCGTCGTCGCCGCACACCACCATGTGCGCCGACACGTCACCACTCGCCACACCTTGATTCGGAACGCTCCCCACGAGTGAGAAGAGTGCCAGGGAGGGAGAGGTGGTTCCAGCAGCACCTCAGCGCAGTCACCGAACAGTCACTGAACGAACGCCCCTTCCCCGCCGTATGGATGGGGAGGGAAACCAGCGCCCTTACGCACCACCGGAGGTACCTCGCCCGTGGCCATCACCAAAGCAGCCCCCACGGGGGCGGACAGCCATGAGCCGGTGCGCGGCGCCCCGGAGCCGGAAGAGCCGACCGGGGCCGGGCAGGACCACGGCGGCCAGGACCACGGCAGCCAGGACAGCGCCGGACAGGACTCGAAGTCCCCCCTCGTCCTCACCATGCTGCTGCTCCTTCTGGTGCTGCTCCAGGGCCCCATCCGCGGAGCGCTCTCCGCACCCGTCATGCAGAGCTGGATGACGGTGTTCGTGGCCGTGCTCGTACAGGCGCTGCCCTTCCTGGTGCTCGGGGTGCTGCTCTCGGCGGCGATCGCGGTGTTCGTGCCGCCGGCGTTCTTCGCGCGCGCCCTGCCCAGCCGGCCCGCCCTCGCGGTGCCGGTCGCCGGGATGGCGGGCGCGATGCTGCCGGGCTGCGAGTGCGCGTCGGTGCCGGTGGCCGGAGCGTTGGTGCGCCGGGGCGTGACCCCCGCGGCGGCCCTCGCCTTTCTCCTGTCCGCCCCGGCGATCAACCCGATCGTGCTGACGGCGACCGCGGTGGCCTTCCCCCGCAACCCCGAGATGGTCGTGGGCCGTTTCGTCGCCAGTCTGCTCGTGTCGTGCGTGATGGGCTGGCTGTGGCAGCGCCTAGGCCGCACGGACTGGCTGCGCACACCGGAACGCTCCCACTACGAGGGCCCGAGCAAAGGCGCCGCCTTCTGGAACTCGGTCCGGCACGACGTGATGCACGCGGGCGGCTTCCTCGTGGTGGGCGCGATGGCCGCCGCGACGCTCAAGGCCGTGGCCCCGGCGAGCTGGCTGCGCACGGCCGCGGAGAACCCGCTGGTGGCGATCCTCGCGCTCGCCGTCCTGGCGGTCCTGCTGTCGATCTGCTCGGAGGCGGACGCGTTCGTGGCGGCGTCGCTGACCCAGTTCTCACTGACGGCCAAGCTGGCGTTCCTGGTGGTGGGACCGATGATCGACCTCAAGCTGTTCGCGATGCAGGCCGGCACCTTCGGCCGCGGCTTCGCCCTGCGCTTCGCCCCCGCCACCTTCTGCCTCGCCATCACGGGCGCGGTCCTGACCGGGGCGGTGCTCCTGTGAACCGGCAGGCCCAGGCGGCGATCTTGTTCCTGACCGGCGCGGCCCTGCTGCACGCCGGTTTCACCAACCTCTACCTGCGCTACGTCAAGGCCGGACTGCAACCGCTGCTGCTGGCCTCGGGCGCGGTACTGATCGTGGCGGCGCTGGCGACGGTCTGGTACGAGTGGCGCAGCCACAAGAGCGGCGATGCCGAGGACCATGACCATGGAGAGGGTCACGTCCACCGCGAACCCCGTATCTCCTGGCTCCTCGTCCTCCCCCTCCTCGCCCTGATCCTGGTCGCCCCGCCCGCCCTCGGCTCCTACAGCGCGATGCGCACGGGTACGGCCCTGCAGCAGCCGTACGGCTTCAACAAGCTGCCCGCCGCCGGCCCGCTCGACCTCAACGTCGTCGACTACGCGACCCGCGCCGTCTACGACCGCGGCCGGCACATAGCGGGCCGCCCGATCAGGATCACCGGCTTCGTCGCTCTCGACCGCACCGGCGCCCCCTATCTGGTGCGCATGGCGCTCAACTGCTGTGCCGCCGATGCCCAGCCGGTGAAGATCGCCCTGACCGGCACGATCCCGCCGGTCCTGCAACCGGACAAGTGGCTCCGGGTGACTGGGACTTACACCGCGAAGCGGACCAAGGACCCCGTCAACAACGGCCCGATACCGTTCTTCCGGGTCACGGCGGCGGCACCGGTGGCGACGCCGAAGGATCCGTACGACGAGTCCTGGAACAACTGACGGCGCGCCCCGCCCTCGATCTGGATATCTGACGGCTCGTCAGTTACTTTCCCGGAAACGGGTGAATGAAGGGGTGAGCGCAGTGGAGACGACGACACGTCCCGCCAGTCCGCGGCCGACCGGGGCTCCCCGCTGGGTCGCGCAGTTCTACCGGTCCTCCTCGGCCTCCTGGGAGGTGTGTGCGGAGTCCCCGCACCGAGCTCCCGTGCAGTACGCGCTCGGCGAGATGGCCCACACGGTGCGGGCACGCGGCGACGACTTCGTGGCCGGGCTGTGGGGTCCGCAGGACGGTGCGTGGCAGCGCTTCGACGTGTCGGCCGCGGCCACGAACGCCACGACACGGGAGCCGCCGGCCGCCGGCCCCCAGAAGCAGAGCACGCTGACGGAACGCATGAGCGGCCGCCGGCAGCAGGTGCTCCTGGCCGGGCTGAGCAAGGCGGGCCTCTACGAGCTCGCACCGGACGACCACGCGGCCGTACAGGCTCTCGTCGAGCGACTCGACGAGACCACGGTGCGAAAGGTCGCCCAGTGGCTGGCCGCCGGAAGGGCATGAGAATGCCCGACCGCTGGCGACGGGGGATGCACCAGCGATCGGGCTGGGTCCAAGCCTAACAAGGCCGCGGGCCCTACGGGAGTCGACTGCTCCGCCGCGGCGCGGGGATGTGGCCGGTATCACTGGGTCGGCCCTGTTGACCAGGGCTGCCACCAGGGCGTCCACCAGGTCGGACTAGTGGTCGCACGGAGGCTTGTACGAGAGCCGCGGCAGGTATTCGTGCCATTTCTCGGGTGTCAGAACGCCCTGGGTGGTCGAGCAGATGTGCCGGATCGCGTCGTCCGTGTCCAGATTCCACAGCCGTACGGTGTCGGCGCCGCTCGACACTCCCAGCAGGTGGCTCCTGGGGCTGAACGACAGGAAGTTGCCGGTCTTGGCGTTGGGGCTCATGGACTGCCCGATGGCGGCGGCCTCGGAGGGGTCGGCCACGTTCCACAGGCGGACGGTGTTGTCGTTGCCGCCGCTGGCCAGGGTGCGGCCGTCCTTGCTGAGGGTGAGTGACACGACCGCTTCGGTGTGACCGGTCAGGGGGCCGCCGTCCTCGGTCGCCTCGCGGGGGTCGGTGACGTTCCACAGCCGGACCGTGTCGTCGTCGCTGCCGCTGACCAGAGTGCGGCCGTCCGGACTGTAGACGAGGACGTTGACGGGTCCGCCGTGCCCGGTGAGCGGTGTGCCCAGGCTGCTGACGTGGCGGGGGTCGGTGACGTTCCAGAACCGGATGGTGGCGTCCGCACTGCCGCTGGCCAGCGTGTGGCCGTCCGGGCTGAAGACAAGGCTGTTGATGTAGCCCTTGTGGCCGGTGATCGGTGCGCCGAGCCTGACGGCATGGGACGGGTCGGCGACGTTCCACAGCTGGATGGTGCGGTCGTCGTAGGGGCTCGCCAGGGTCCGCCCGTCCGGGCTGAAGGCCAGCGCGTCGGAGCCCGTGAAGCGGGTCCGCATGGGGAGGGGCGCCCCGTAGGAGACCGGCCGGGCCGGGTCGGTGACGTTCCACAGGTACAGCTTCTGGCGGCCGTTCAGTACGGCGAGCGTGTGGCCGTCGGGGGAGAAGGCCAGCTGGCGCTGGCCGCCGTCCGCGGACATGAACGGTTTGCCCATCGCCACGGGCCGGCCGGGAACCCTCACGTTCCACAGCCGGATCCGCCCGTCGCGCGCGGCCATGGCCAGCACCTGCCCGTCCGGGCGGAACGCCCCGAAGGCGCCGACCATGTCCGACGTCGGCACCGACCACAGGCGGACCTTGCTGTCGCCGCTGCCGGTGGCGAGGGTACGGCCGTCGGGGCTGAAGCCCAGGGCGTACATCTCGCCGCTGCTGCCCGCGAGCGGCTCGCCGACCTGCGACGGGGAGGACGGATCGCTGACGTTCCACAGGCTGGCCGTGCTGTCCGCGCTGGCGGCCGCGAGCATGCCGCCCCTGGGGCTGAAGGCCACGGACCAGACGGGCCCGGTGTGACCGGTGAGCGGCGAACCGAGCTGGGTGGCGTTGCGTGGGTGGGTGACGTCCCAGAGCCGGACGGTGTCGTCCGCGCTGCCACTGGCGAGGGTGTGGCCGTCGGGGCTGAAGGCCACCGAGTGCACCGTGTCCGTATGGCCCTTCAGCACCCGGTCGACCGGCTTCGGACGGCGCGGATCGGACAGGTCCCACAGCATGATCGTGTCGTCGTCGCCGCCGGCTGCCAGCAGCCGGCCGTCGGGGCTGAAGGCCACGGACCGTACGGCGTCGGAGTGGCCGGTCAGCGGGCTGAGCGCCTTCGGCCGACCCGGGTCGGTCATGTCCCACAGCCGTACGGTGTGGTCCTCGTCGGCGGAGGCGAGCGTGCGTCCGTCCGGGCTGAAGGCGAGCAGGTAGATCGTGCCGGAGTGGCCGGTCAGGGGCGTGCCGAGCGGCTTGGGGTGGGCGGGATCCCGTACGTCCCACAGCCGGACGGTGCCGTCGTCGCCGGCGGAGGCGAGGGTGTGGCCGTCCGGGCTGAAGAGGGCGGTGCTCACCCAACTCGTGTGGCCGGTGAGCGGCCGGCCCAGCGGTTTCGGGTGCGAGCGGTCGCTGACGTCCCAGAGCCGGACCGTGCGGTCGTAGCTGGCGGTGGCCAGGACCTTCCCGTCCGGGCTGAACGAGGTGAGGTAGACGGCGCCGGTGTGGCCGAGCAGCGGCGTGGCCAGCGGCGCGTTCACGATCGAGACCAGCCGGTTGTTGGTGCCCGCGTCGTCCGGCCGCAGCCCATGGGCGACCAGGTCCAGCTGGGCGGAGAGCGAGGGGTCGGTGTCCTGGACCCGGTCGGCCTCGGCGACCACCTGCTGGAACACCGCGTCGTTGCGCTGCTGCCAGGCGAGGACCGCCGCACCGACGGCCAGGATGGACATGACGACCAGTGCGGACACCGCCCCGCGCCGCATCACGAGGGTGCGCTTGCGCAGCCGTACCGAAGCGGCCAGGAACTCCACCGCGCTGCGGGTCAGGAAGGTGTCGCCGGCGGACTTCGCCCAGCTGCGCGCCTGGGCCAGCCGCGAACCCCGGTACAGCAGCGAGGAGTCGCGGTCCGAGCCCTCCCAGGCCCGGCCGTCCTCCTCCAGCTGCTGGCGGAGCAGATGGTCGCCCCGGCCCTCGTCGATCCAGTCGCGCAGCCTCGGCCAGGCGGTCAGCAGCGCCTCGTGGGTGATCTCCACGGTCTCCGCGTCGAGCGTCACCAGCCGGGCGCGGACCAGTGCCTCCAGCGACTCCTCCGTCTTGCCGGGATCCGCCGACTCCTGCGCCAGCTGGCGCCGGGTCCCCCGACGGCGGGTGGCCTGGGTGTCCTCGCCCAGCCGGACCAGCCGCAGCAGGAGCAGCCGCGCGGCCGTACGCGCAGGCGGGTCGAGGCTCGACCAGGCCCGCTCGGCGGTGGCGGCCACCGCGCCCTTGATCCCGCCCGCGGCCCGGTAACCGGCCAGCGTCAGCCGCCCCGCCTTCCGCCGCTGCCAGGTGGCGAGCAACGCGTGCGAGAGCAGCGGCAGCACCCCGGCGTCATGTGCCCCGCGCGGCCCGTCGGCGCTCACCTCCCGGACGATCAGCTCCGCGAGACCCGGTTCGAGTTCCAGGCCCACGGCCTTCGCCGGGCCGGTCACCGCCTCGCGCAGCTCGGCCGTGGTCAGCGGCCCGAGGACCATGTGCCGGTGCTGCAGCGCGTCGGCCAGTTCGGGATAGCGCAGGCACTGCTCGTAGAAGTCGGCGCGGATGCCGAGGACCACGAGCAGGGCGGCCGGGTCGTCCGGTCCGGCGGCCGAGCAGACGGCGTGCAGGACCTGGACGAAGGCGTGTCTGCTCGCCTCGTCGGCGCAGAGGGTGAAGGCCTCCTCGAACTGGTCCACGATGACGACCGGCCGCTCGCCGGAGGGTGCCTCGCGCCGGGCCCACTCGGCGACGGCACCCCGGACGGCGTGCGCGAACGCGGGCGTGCCGGGTTCTGTGGCCGCGGACCCGTCCGCCGCCCTGGACAGGACGGGCGCGAGCTCCGGGACGCACCGGGCCAGCTCACCGATGGGATCGGCTC
This sequence comes from Streptomyces guryensis, assembly GCF_021261325.1. Taxonomy (GTDB): domain Bacteria; phylum Actinomycetota; class Actinomycetes; order Streptomycetales; family Streptomycetaceae; genus Streptomyces; species Streptomyces guryensis. Next base: position 118,484 of record NZ_JAJSBI010000007.1, read on the forward strand.
CCGGGACGAGCTGCAGAACCACCCTCGGCCGGCCCGTGTCGTCGCCGAGCGCGCCGTTCTGCGCGGCGGGCACCAGTCCGGCGTTGAGCAGGGACGACTTACCCGCCCCCGACGCGCCGACGAGCATGACCAGCCCACCGGTCTTCTCCGCCGCGTGCAGCTGGTCGACGAGGGCGCTGGTGCTGCGCTCCCGGCCGAAGAACCACCGGGCGTCCTCTTGCCGGTAGGAGGCCAGCCCCCGGTACGGGCACACACTGGGGGCGGCCGGATCCTCGGCCGGAGGCCGCTCGTCCACCTCGGTGGCCGCCGCGGGCCGGTCGCCCGCCGGGTCGGCGAGCGCACGCTCCCACAACCGCTGCCACTGGCCCAGGTCGTACAGACCGGCGGAGACCGGCGTCGGCCGCGCCCGCCGGGCCTGAGGTATCAGGACGTGCAGCACCGCGGCGAGTGCCGGGAACTGGGCCGGCACGTTCTTGGCCCGCCGCCAGTCGCTGATCCGCTGGGCGGAGACCCGTACCGGCCGCCCGCGCTCGTCCACCCGCTGAAGCTGTACGACCGCCTCGGCCACCCGCGCGAGAGGAGGGTTGCCCGCCTCCTTGTACAGCAGAGCGAGGCGCTCCGCGAAGGCAGTACGTGCCCCTGAGTCGGAACCCAAGGCCTCCACCCCTTACTCCCCCCGCGCTTGGACATCCGGACCGGAAAACTCACTTTATACGGCTGACCTGCGGCGTAAGCCTCCGGACCGGCACCTGAATCTCCTCACGGCAGGCCACAGCTGGCAGGATCACGATGCAAGGGCGAACCCGTCGGACACCGTCCGCGCAGGCCATCAGCTCAGCGCTCGGGAAGACAGCCCACGGCGCCGAACCTTCTCGGCCAGCTCTCCAGGAGCTATGAGACGACGGTGCCGGACACATCGCCCGAGCCCCCGAGATCCGCGCCGCTCGGCACCGGTCCCCACGAGGGGAGGGACCGGAGCCGAACGGCGCGGAGTGCTTTTGATCACTGTGAGGGCGAGTCGCTACGGGATTGATCACTGCGGTGGACTTTTTGATCATCGTTGACCCTCCTTTGCATCCGTTGTCACCGGCGTGACCTACGCTCCGCTCACTTCCCCAGTTCTTCAGGGGCTCTTTTTCGTTCCGGGGGGTTCGAAACCACCGTGCGCACACGCACTCTCTCGGCCGCGACCGCACTCGCGGTCCTCTTCGGCTCGGCCGCGCTCGCGGTCATGTCGGCCGCGCCCGCGCTGGCCGACTCCAGCACCGCCCTGCCGGTCACGTCGACCGGCGACGTCGTCGTGGACGGCGTCCACCAGCGGGTCTTCATCAGCGACCCCAAGAGCGGAAAGGTCGTCGCCACCGACTACAGCGGCAGCGTCGTCGGCACGATCGACACGCTGCCCGGCGTCCGAGGCCTGGAGCTCTCCGCCGACTCCGGCACCCTGTACGCGGCCGTCGCCGACGCGAACGCCATCGTGGCCATCGACACGGCCACCGCCACCGAGACCCACACCTACCCGACGGGTGACGGCACCGACCCCCAGTACGTGGCCTACACGGGCGGCAAGCTCTGGTTCGGCTACGGCAGCGCGGCCAACGGCAACATCGGCTCGCTCGACCTGGGCGGCACCGACCCGGTCGTGACCCTGAACCAGGACGGGAACACCTTCTACCAGGCGCCGATCCTGGACGCCTCGCCCGGCGCCCCGGGCACCCTGGTGGCGGGCGCGCCCGGTCAGAGCCCGGTGGAACTCGCCGTGTACGACGTCTCGTCGGGCACCGCGAGCCGTACCGCGTACGCCTTCGACCCCGGCAGCACCGGCGGCGGCAACCTGCGCGACCTCGCGGTCACACCGGACGGCAAGGACGTCGTCACGGCCAGCGGATCGCCGTACTACCAGGCCGTCTACAAGCTCTCCGACCTGACGGCGGACGGCAAGTACGAGACCACCAACTACCCCGACGCCGTGGACATCGCGCCCAACGGCGACGTGGCCGCGGGCACCGACTCCGCCTACGGCTCCGACGTCCACGTCTTCAAGGCCGGCGCCTCGACGCCCACACGGGAGTACGACTTCCCCAGCTCCACCGGCGGCACCGCCTCCGACGAGCTGGCCGGCAGCGGCCTGGCCTGGGCACCGGACGAGAGCAAGCTGTTCGCGGTGTCGTACGACAGCAACAACACCTACTCGCTGCGGATCTACGACGACCCGCTGAAGGCCGCCGACACCCTGACGGCCACCGCCCCGGCCACCGCGCCCCGCGCCAAGCCGCTCACGGTCACGGGCAAGCTGACCTCGAACGCGGCCTTCGCGTCCGGCACGACGGTCTCCGTCCGCCGCACGGACGACGAGTCCGCGTCCGGCAAGCTGCTCGGCACGGCGACGGTCGGCGCCGACGGCTCGTACTCCTTCGCGGACACCCCGCCCGTCGGCGGCCAGGTCACGTACACGGTCACGTACGCGGGCGACGACTCCCACGCGGCCGCCACCGCCACGACGACGGTGAACGTCACGAAGTCGACGACCGCCCTGACCCTGGACGGCAACGGCAAGGTGTACGCGTACAACACCCAGGTGAAGTTCACGGCGCACCTGGGGACGACGTACAAGAACCGCATCGTCGCGATCTACGCCGACCCGTACGGCGGCGACAAGCCCAACAAGCTGATCAAGTCCGGCGCGGTCGACTCCTCCGGCAACCTGTCCGCCACGCTCTATCTGACCCGCGACACCAGGCTCACCGCCAAGTTCACGGGCGACACCCGCTACGCGCCCGCGACGGTCACGAGCACGGTGGGCGCACGGGTCAGGGTGACGACCGCACTCAGCGGCTACTACAAGACCCAGACGGCGTGGAACCAGACGTACCGCTACTTCCACAAGTCCAAGGAACCCGCCTTCGGCACGACGATGACGCCGTACCCGAACCGCAAGTACAAGGTCGAGGTCCAGGGCTACTACGAAGGCGCCTGGCGCGGCACGCACAGCGAGTACCTCGTGCTCGGCTCGGACGGCCAGGACACCCTCGTCCTCACCGGCACCCCGCCGACGGGCGTCCGCTTCCGCATCCGCTCGTCCTACATCGACACGGCGTCGGGCGACAACGTGAACTCGACGACCTACGGGACGTGGAAGTACTTCGTCTTCACGAGCTGAGACCGGTCACCCGGCCGGATCCCGAAGGGCCTGTCCACCCGCAAGGAGCGGTGTGACGATGTTCCTGACCTGCTGTTCCGTGACACCGCCGGAGACGGAGGCGGCGATACGGCCCTTGCGGTCGAGGAACACCGTGTACGGGAGGCCGACCTGGCTGACCGCTCCGCGGGGGATGCGCAGCGCCTGCTTGCCGTGCTCGTCGACGAGGGTCGGATAGTTCAGGCCGCGATCGCGGATGAAGGAGAGCGCGCTGGACGCCGGCTCTCCGCCGTCGAGGCCGACGACCTGAAGGCCCTGCTTGCCCAGGGCCTTCTGGATCCGGGCCAGTCCGGGTGACTCGACGCGGCAGGGCGGGCACCAGGACGCCCACGCGTTCAGCACCACGACCTTCCCCCTGAACGCGTCCAGCCGTACCGGACGGCCGTCGGCTCCGCCGCCCCGGAGGACGGGCATGGTCTGGCGACGGGCCACGGGCCAGCTGCTGACGCCGTCCTTCACGGTCGCGTCGTCGGTGGCCGGATGGGAGCCGGCACAGCCGGACACGAGGGCCGCCGCGCACAAGGCCGTCCAGGCGGCCCGCTTGATCGTCATGAGCCGTGAGTATGACAAGCCGGCCGGGGCCTGCGGACGGCCGCCCCGGGACCTTCGACGGCAGCGCCGACGGCCGGCCGGCTGCGTCCTGGACCGGCGGTGTGCCCCGGTGAGTTGACGGTCCGGCGGCTGCCTTACGGTTCATCGGGTGGCGAATCGATCTGTGCGCAACCGGATGCTGTTGACCGGCGCCGTGGCGCTGGCGGTGCTGGGCGTCTGCATGGCCGTCACGGGCGGTGGCAGCGGCCCCGAGGCGGCCCCGCACGCCGGTGACGCGGCCTGTCGGGCTGCTGCCGGGAAGCTGCCCGACAGGATCGCCGGGCTGGAGCGCGGCCACTCGGGCGCGGCCGGAGTCACGGTGTGGGGCAGCGGGAAGATCGTCACCCGCTGCGGGATCCCGATGCCGCCCAGGACACCGGACCCGTGCGCGACGGTGAACGGCGTCGACTGGGTATGGCACCGCGGGCAGGGCGGCGACGGCCGCGACCTGCTCGTCACCTACGGACGTTCCCCCGGCCTGGAACTGACGGTTCAGCGCGGCGCGCCGTCGGAGGAGGCGCTGGTGGAACTGACGAAGGCGGCTGCGGCGCTGCCCCAGCACCGTAAGTGCCTCGACTCCCAGGAGACCTGAGTCCCCGTCACGGGAAAAGGGCGCCGACCGCCCCCGGCCGGCGCTTTTCGCCGCCCCCCACGCCACACGCGTGCTCACAGATGAGGAAACCGTGCACATACCCAGCCTTCGCGGCACGTTCGTAACCCGTGCCGCGACCGTGGCCTCCGCTGTCGTCCTCGCGGCGGCGTCGCCCGCCTCCGCGCACTCCCCGAGCCCCGACGCCACCACCAGTACGGCGCCGGCCGCGCACGGCACGGGCCCGGGGGGAGCATGGACGAGTGCGCAGGCCGAGAAGTTCTGGACCCCCGAGCGGATGGCCCGCGCGACCCCGGACAGCCCCCGCGGCGAGGCCCCGGCCGGCCGGAAAGCCGAATCTGCCGTGCGGGGGGCGGCCGCGGCGAAGAACGGGAGCTACTTCGCGGGTGTCCCGACCGTCGGAACGTTCTTCCACTACGTGACAGACCCCGCCACCGACAAGCTGACGGCACGTTTCTGCTCCGCGAGCGTCGTCGACAGCCCGCAGGGCAACGTCATCCTGACCGCCGCGCACTGCTCCGGCGGCTCCAAGGGCATGTTCGTGCCCCGCTACAACGGCGCGGCGGGCAACCCCGCCCCCTACGGCCGGTTCGCGGTGCAGCGGTGGGTCCGTGACGCACGCTGGTACCAGGCCGCGGGCCACCCCACCCGCGACGCCTACTCCGACTTCGACTACGCCTTCGCCCGGGTCGCCGCCAACCAGCGGGGGCAGAGCGTGCAGAAGGCCGTCGGTGCGGGGCTCAAGCTCGGCCAGGTGAACGGCCAGTACAAGCAGAACGTCACCGTCATCGGCTACCCCGGCAGCCACAACCCGAAGAACCAGCCCTTCATATGCGCCGGCGTCACCACCCGCCAGCTCCCCGGTTACCACCAGATGCGCATGGACTGCGGCGGCTTCTACGGCGGCACCTCCGGAAGCCCCTGGATCACCGGCCTCAACAGGACGACCGGAGCCGGGACCGTCATCGGCGACCTCGGCGGCTACTACGGCGGCGGCCTGGAGAACAACAGCGACCGCATCTCGTTCGCCGCCACCTACGACCAGCGGGCCTTCGAGATCTACGATGCCGCGGCGAAGAACACCACCCCCACCCAGTACCCGCGCGGCTACAGCATGTACCCGACCGGCGGGGGCCTGTGGCAGCAGGCCATGAAGACCGCCTCCGGTGACTACACCGGCGACGGCAGAACAGACATGATCGTCATCTGGTCGGACGGCGAGGTCACCCTCTACACCGGGGACGGCAACGGCGGATTCTCCGGCGAACACCGGATCGCGAAGTCCTCGACCTGGACCCACGCCAGGACCGTCGCCGCGGGAGACTTCAACGCCGACAGCGACTCCGACCTCATGGTGGTCTGGTCGGACGGCGAGGTCACCCTCTACACCGGGGACGGCAACGGCGGATTCGCCAAGGAAACCCAGATGGCCAAGCCCGGCAGCACCTGGAAGAACGCCATCCAGATCACCGCCGGACGCTACAGCGACAACCAGTGGACCGACGACGTCATGGTCCGCTGGATCGACGGCGAGACCACCCTCTACACCGACGTCGACGCCCGCGGATTCCTCAACGAGCACCAACTGCGGCCCCCCAACGAGACCTGGCGCAACGCCACCCTCCTCGCCGCCGGAAACTTCACCGGAGGCGCCGACTGGGACGTCGTCGTCCGATGGTCCGACGGCGAACTGGCCCTCTACCGCGATTCCTCCGCCTCCGGCGTGGGAACGGAGATCAAGCTGAAGTCCTCTAACACGTTGTGGACCCACGCCACCGTCATGACCGCCGGCGCCTACACATCCGGTGACCCCGACGACCTCCTCGTGCGCTGGTCCGACGGCGAGACCACCCTCTACACCGACACCACGACCACCCTCGGCAGCGAACACATGCTCGTCCCGCCGAAGGCGGGCTGATCACCTCTCAGGAAGGTGAGGTACCCCCGATGCGCCTGCGCGTAGCCGGCATCCTCTGCGCCGCGACCGCCCTCGGTCTCGCCGCTGCACCCGGCGCCCACGCAGCCGAGGACCCAGGCCTCGCCGTCACCCTCACCTCCACGGACAGCGACAGCACCCCCGACGGGCCGCTCCAGCCGGGCGCGCCCGTCGAGGTCACCTCAGGAGCCGACCTCACCTCCCTGGCCGCCGACGGGAACGGCAGCTTCACCGTGACCTCCCCGGCATTCGGTCACCCGGTCACGGTCACCCTGCAGAAGAACAGCTTCGGCCAGGGCAAGGGTGCGATCCGCTGCGGCACCGAACCGGGCCACTATCCCGTCGACATCGCCGGCCACCACGAGGGATCCGGCCTCACCACAAAGCAGACGCACACGACCATCACCGTCACGGCGGGCGGCTCGTACTGCACCCAGGCCTCCGGCTCCCCTTCGACGACCACGACCGCAACGGCCGCAGGCGGCACCGCGGCCGCCCTGGCCCTGGCAGGCTTCGCGCTCGCCCGGGCCCGACGTCGACGCGGTGTGCGGGGGGCCTGAAGGGAAAGAGGCGGGCGAGGAGCAGATGGGACCGGGCCCAGGTGCTGCTGCCCCGTCAAAACCACCCCAGAAACGATTCAGGGGCCCGACCCGCAGTGCGGATCGGGCCCCTGAGTGGTGTTTCGGCTGTCGGGGTGGCGGGATTTGAACCCACGTCCTCTTCGTCCCGAATGAGGACCGGGCGTGATCGACACTTGCCAGTTTCGCATTTTCGCAGGTCAGGGCGTTGGATGTGGCGGGTCTCGGGTGGTGTTGGGAGGGCTCGGGGAGCGGGTCGGCTCCCAAACGGCTCCCAGCGGCTGGGCTTTTGCGGCGTACAGGATGTCGTTCGTTGTCGGAGGGGGCGGCGGCCGGTGCGGTGGGACCAGTGGACGGCGATGAGGCCCAGCGCAGCCACAAGGACCACGATGCGACGCTGCAAAAACGCGGTGGCTCACGCATGTCCGAGGCACCGCACGGTATTCGCACGCGAAACGCCCAAGCCGGCCGAGTGGGGCGGTCCGTGCCTTGCCGTCCCGGTCCGGATGAGTCCCGCACTCGCCTGGGCACGATGCTGCCGACCGAGTCGGAGCCCGTGGCGAAACGATCGTCGCGGGTGGGGGCGGCGGGGAAATTCCCCGGGACCCGCAGCCAGGCAGCGGGTCCCTGTGGCGTCGGCCCTGTCTTCGCCGGGTGGTTGTCGGCTCACTCCAGGAGCACCAGGTGGTCGGCGGCGCCCCCGCGCCATTCGATCAGGAAGAGGGTCGCGTCGTCGGTGGTGCGGCCGCCCCGTTGCTGCTTCAGGGCGTGGGAGAGTGAGCGCACCACCGCTCGTACCCCCTTCGTCGTGTGTTCGATGCGGTTGACCCAGTGGATGAGTTGTTCTTCGCCGAACTGTTCTTCGCCGGCTTCGTGCTCCTCGATCAGGCCGTCGGTGAAGCACAGCACCCGGTCGCCGCGTTGGAGCATCTGCCCGCTGATCCGAGGCTCTTCACCGCCGAAGCCGACGGGCAGGGTGGTAGGGCCTGTCAGTTGCCGGACGACCCGGTGGTCGCGGATCAGCAGCGGTGCGGGGTGGCCCGCGTTGACCCACTGCAGGTGGCCCGTCGCGATGTTCAGACGCATCATCTGGGCGGTGACGAAGTGGTCGGGCCCGAACTGCTCGGCGATGGCCCGGTCCATGAACGCGTAGATCTCGGACAGGCCGATGTCGGCACGTCTGGCGTGCCGGTAGGCCCCGACGGCGACGGTCGCCATCGTGGCGGCGTCCAGGCCGTGGCCCATCGCATCGACCATGGCCACGTGCAGGATGTCCTCGTTGAGGGCGTAGTCGAAGCTGTCGCCCGCGACGTCGTAGGCGGGCTCCAGGATTCCGGCCACCGCGACCTGCGGGACCGACATCGCCAGCGGCGGCAGCAGGGACCACTGGATCTCCGCGGCCAAACTCATCGGTTCACGGCGCCGGGCGCGGAAGAACTGATCGGTGTAGCTGTGCTTGGTGACCAGCATGTCGGCGACCAGGCCGGCGAGCCTGCGCAGCAGCCGCCGGTCGTTGTCATCGACGGTGTCCAGGGTGAGGGCCATCACGCCCACCTGGTCGCTGCCGTCCAGCAACGGCAGGTACATCCGGACGCCGTCGGCCTCCGGCACCTCGGCACTGGTCGCGTGCAGAAAGGCCGTACCGGCGGGGGAGTCGTCGATCGGCTCGGGCTCGCCGACCATCAGTCGCCGACCCGGCAGCGGTACCAGCACCAGCTGGCCGTAGTCCTGCAGCAGGATCGAGACGTCGCGGCCACCGACCCTGGCCACCTCTTCCGCGATCAGCGGGGCGATCAGCTGCGGCGGCATCTCGTGTGCCCGGTCCAGCAGCACCCCCAGCAGCCGCTCACCGAACCCTTCCGACCGGTCCAGCATGACCTTGTCAGGTCGGCGCTCGCCTTCCGTCACAACCGCACCCCCGCACCGGCGTCGTCAAAGCATCGGCGACCGTGTCCATGCTCACCGCGTGCCGCGAGTCCAGCGCCCGCACCGACACACGGGCTCCTGACACGACCGTGATCAACCCGCACAGAGTGACGCGGCCGGTCACCCCGAACAGCCCATTACTCCAGAGAACGGCATGTCACGCATGATCAGAAAAGGTGGCTCTTCGTACAGCTGTGCACCAGGTCTCTCCCGGAGCCGTCACAGGAGCAGAAGATCGGAGCCGGTGTCCGCGAGGAGCCGCGCGGTGTGCGGGGACGGGTGGTGCAGCCGCAGGGACGCGTGGCTCCCGGCGGCGTGCCGCGACGCGTCGAGGAAGACGCGCAGACCGCTGTTGTCGCAGCGGCCGACGGTGGTCAGATCCACGTCGATGGTGGTGATGCCGTCATGCAGGCACCGCTCCAGAGCGGCGCGCACCTGGGGTGCGGTGGCCGGGTCGATCTCACCGGCCAGGGTGATCAGCGCCCGACTGCCCCGGTCGTGCCGGTAGACGTTCAGCTGCGGAAGGGTCATGACGCCTCGGTTCGGATGCCTCGGTTCGGATGCGTCGGTTCATGGGTCCCGGCTGCTCCTCGCGCGGTCCAGGGCCCGCGGGTGCAGGCGCTCGGGCACACGCGTCGCCACGGGTCGAGCCGACGGTCCGTACGCGCGGCCGGTGGGGGGAGACCGGCTGGTCACCTGTGGTGAGTGGCAGGGCTGCGGCGGCGGCGCGGCGGGAAGCGGCCGCGGCCCCCGTCGCGGTGGTCCCGCCGTTCGCCGGTGGTCGGCGACTCGGACCGGTCCGGTTCCACCGGGGGCTGCGGCGTGCCGCGGCCGCGGCGGCCGGGCAGGCGGGCGCTGTACTGGTGCACGGCGATTCTGTCGGCGTGCTGGATGTTGAGCCGGTGGATCATGTACGCCGCCGCTGCGATGAGGACCGCGAAGGCGGCGGCTGTCAGGAAGGCGTTCATGGCGGCCACCTCACATACCGATCACCAGGCGGCTGGCCCGGCCGGGGGGACCGGCCTGTTGCGGAACGGCCGCCGACACCGACACAGCGGAGGCGCCGCCCTCGTACTCCCATGCCTCGTCCGGGTCCAGTGGCTCGTCGGTCGCCAAGACGCCGTGCCGGGCCTCGTCCGCGGCGATGAGCGCGCTCGCGGTCAGTGGCGGGCCGTCGTAGTCGGACGCGGCAGCCATCAGCCGGGCCGCCGACTCCGCCCCGGTTTCGGGCGGGATGATCAGCAGGTCCCAGCGGCCGGTGCCGTAGGAGAGCAGCAGCAGCTTGTGCGGGTCGATTTCCGGGGTGAACCAGCCGACCTTGACCATGTGGCCGTGCACGGGAACCTTGGGCGGGATGACCTGCCAGTACTTCGGGTTGACGGCGATGCGGGTGATGCGGCCCCACAGAGGGTCCAACACGTCGGTCAGCGCGGGCAGTTCGCTCAGCAGATCCCGGGAGCGGGGCCACCAGGCACCGTCCAGGAGTCCGCGGGAGGTGCCGTCGGTCTTCAGGGTGAGACGCGCGGCCGGGGCTGCGACGGGCTCGGGATGCGGCAGGGGTGGAAGCAAGGTCGCCGACATGATGCGGACCCGTCTCCGGGCCGCTTCTGCGGCGGCCCGGGTTTCATCTTTCGCCGAGAACGACCCGGCGTGGAAGCCGGTGTGCGAAATGCTCTCGGTACTGTCCACACTACTCCGCGCTTCGAAGCAGCGCGGAGTAGTGGCCGCCTAGAGCTGGAGCAGTCGTTGGGTGATCTCCCGGTACTGCCTCAGCGCGTGCCGGAGTTCGTCGGACTGTGTCTCGGGGTCCTGGTCCTGCCAGAGCCGGCGCGCAGGAGACGCCGCCGTTCCGCGAGGGCGTTCACGAGCTGGGCGGTGGCTTCGTCGAAGGCGCTCTCGGCCTCATCCAGCGCCTCGCGCGGGGTGTCGGCGAAGGTGTTGAGGGCGTGCCGGAGGCGCCGGACGACCTTGTCCCGTTCGATCGACGAGAGCAGCGGCTCCGGGCCCGGGCTGCGGCGCCCGGCCGGGCCCGGGGTGTGGCCGGCGGACTGCCGGGCGCGCGTCTGGTCGTACATCATCGGGGGCCGCTCCCGTTCCGCCTGAAGGCGTCCTTGGTCTTCTCGACGGCCTGTTTCAGGCTTCCGGAGACCCGGTCGATCCTGCCTCGGCGTTGCAGCCGCCTGTTGCGGGTGACCCGGCCGAGCTCTTCCGTGATCCTTCCTTTCATCGTCTGCGCCTGGTTCCTGATGGTCCGTGAAACAGTCATGCCGGCCTCGCTGTTGTCCGGTAGGTGAGTTCCTGCGGGGTCTGGGCGAGGCGGGAAGGCGGAATGCTCCGCCGTGTGTTCCGGGGTGGCATGGCCCTGCACCGTGCTGCCAGTCAACGTCCGGCCGCCCTGCCGTTCGCGGTGGGCTGGGCCATCGGCGGTACGTGGGTGTACGGCGTGACCGCCCTGCTGTGGGCGGGACTTGTGCGTATCGCGCTGCTCCATCACGTCACCTGGAGCGTGAACTCCCTCTGTCACATGATCGGTGAGCGCCCGTTCCGCACCCGGCGCCACGACCGGGCCACCAATCTGTGGCCCCTCGCCCTGCTCTCGTTCGGCGAGAGCTGGCACAACCTCCACCACGCCGACCCCACCAGCGCCCGGCACGGCGTCGACCGCGGTCAGATCGACCCGTCGGCCGCCGTCATCCGCCTCCTCGAACGCCTCGGCTGGGTGCACGACGTGCGCTGGCCGACGGCGCAGCGGGTCGCGGCCCGTCGCGCCTGACGTCAACCAGTCGATCACTTACGGCAGTTGGCAGGAGCCTTCATGACCACCGCACTGCGGTCCCCGCTTCCCTCCCACCCCGTCCTCCGGATGCGTCTCGCATCCCGCAGCGGCATGCCCCGACCCATCGACGGAGCGTGGTGGCCCCGTTCGTACGACCTGCTCTCCGAACTCCCCCAGCTGCTTGCCGGGTTGCCGCGCGCGTGGGGTCACATCACCAGCGTCACCGTCAACGGGGCGACGTGGCCCGCGGTGCCCGGCCGGATGCTCGTTTTCAACCAGGTCGTACGCCTGCGCAGGACCGTGGCGGCATCCGCCCCGCACACGATCGTCCTGCTCGCCCCCGGCCGGGGGCGCTGGGACCTGCTGGTCGTGCCTCCGGATACGACCGAGGAGACAGCGGAACCGCTCATGGCGGCCGCGGCAGGTGGTCACGTGTGATCCGGCCCGCCACGGACTGCCCGGCGAATCATCAGGCACCGACGGCCAGGGTGGCGACGACGACCGTCACACCCCCACCACCACTCGGCCGGGCCGGCCGCTGGCGGCCTCGTACGAGGAGGAGGTCCCGCCGGCCTGTTCCGCCGTCATGAGGGCGGTCGCGGTCATCGGCGGGCCGGTGTTCGCGCTCGCGGCGGCCATCAGCCGGGCGGCCGAGGGAGCGCTGGTCTCCGGGGGTATCACCAAGAGGTCCCAGCGGCCTGCCGTATAGGACAGCAGCAGGATCTTGTGCGGATCCTGCTCCGACGTGATCCAACCGGCCCTCACCACATGGCCGTTGACGAGGATCTTGCGGGGGAGGATCGGCCAGTGGCGGGGGTTGACGGCGACATGGGTGATCCGGCCCCACAGCGGATCCAGTACGTCCGCCAGAGCGGAGAGTTCGTGTGTCAGGTCACGTGAACGGGGCCACCAGGCACCGTCCAGTTCGGCGTGCCCTGGTGAAGGACTCACGGCTTTCAGGGCGAGTCGCGCGGTCGGGGCCCTGAAGGGAACGGCCCGCAGCGGAGGATGAGAGGTGGTCGCGGACATCGCGCGAACCCGTCTCCGGACCTCTGCGCGAGGGCAGTTGCCCGGTGTCGATTGCTCACCGGGAACGAAACCGGCATCGGAGCCGGTGTGCGAAGTGCTCCCGATGAATTCACGCTACTCCCCGAAGAGGCCGAACGGACCGCTCCTGGACGTCGGCTCACTTCCGTCGGCGGTCGTCCTCCGAGGAGCGGCTGGTCTCACCGTCGCCGGTTACCGTGCTCGCGGTTGTGGAAGAGGTCACCGAGTTCCCCGTCACCGTCGGCGAACCGTCCGGCGACGAACTCGATGACACCCGGTGCTTCCACCAGCAAGAACGCGCCGAAGCCGGCGAAGTGTCCGGCGGAATCCAGCCCCATCCCGGTGATCAGGCCAACCGCGGCCATGCCCATCGCGCGCTCCTTGCTCGCCGTGGCTCCGGCAAGCGATTACTCGAGCCGCCGCTCTTGTTGTCCCTCGTCCTCGTCGAACAAATGCACATCGCCGACCGCGATATTGACCTCGACAACTTCCAGACCGGTCATCCGCTCGATGGCAGCGATCACGTTCTCTCTGACGTCGCCCGCGACCTCGATGATGGAGACGCCGTACTCGACGACGATCTCCAGGTCCACTGCGGTCTGTACATCGCCGACCTCGACCTTCACTCCGCTGGTGACGGACTTCCCGCCCGCACCGGGCATCCGCTCACGCATGGCCCCCATGCCACGGGCGAACCCACCGCCCATCGAATGGACGCCCGGCACATCCCGGGCCGCCATCCCGGCGATCTTCGCCACCACACCGTCGGCGATCGTTGTACGGCCACGCGACCCCGGATGGCTTCCGTGCGGCACCCCCGCACTCTTCCCGCCGCGCTCGCCCAATGATCCCGCGCGAGGGGTCTCGGGCCGGTTCGGCAGTCCGGTCTCCGTCATCTTCGGTCACCACTTTCCGACGCAACAGGCGGCCTGTCGTGCCCCTTCCTTTCACGCTAACGGCGAGTGCCCGACCTCGCTCAGGCAAGTGGCATGTGAGCGATGTCGGGCATTGCGCCAGGAGACGGCGGTGGTATCCCACGCAGAAGGGCAGGTCGGGTGGCCGGCCGGACCGCCCTGCCGGACGCGGGGCCCACGGCTGTGCCCCATCCGCGTTTGGCAGAAGAAACAGCAGGTCGTCAGCATCCCGGTATCAGCGGCGGGCCGGCCGCTGTCCGCCGTCCACGTGGACGGTGCGTCTGCCGGCTCTTCAAGGCAACGGTGTTCCAGTTGTGTCACTCGCGGAGGTCGGCCGCGTGGATCACACCATCTCTTCGTGTCAGTCACTGTCCCACCCGTCGGGGTGGATGTCCGGTAGTGGTGTCCGCTGCTGCTCCGCTGATGCCGTTAGGGTGCGCGACATGGCCCGTACTCGGCTGTACCGCGACGGCTCCCTGGTCGAGGAGGACTTCCCGGTCCGTGACATCTCCCGGCATCTGGCGGATCCGTCTTCGATCGTGTGGTTGGACCTGTACCGCCCGAACCGCGCCGAGTTCACGGCGGTCGGCGAGGAACTCGGTCTCCATGAGCTGGCGCTCGAGGACGCGCTGCACGAGGGACAACGGGCGAAACTCGACAGCTACCGCACCCATCACTTCCTCAGTGTCTACGCGGTCGCCGTCGCCCCGGACGGCGCAGGACTGACGATGAGCGAGCTCGCGGTCATCCTCACGCCGCAGGCGCTGATCACCGTCCGTAAGGACGCCGCGTTCGACCTCGACGAGCTGGTTGCCCGCTGGGACCGTACGCCGGCTCTGGCAGCACACGGGGTCGCCCTGCTGCTCCACGGCCTGCTCGACTACGTCGTCGACGGGCACTTCGCCGCGGTACGGCAACTCGACGAACGTATCGAGGAACTTGACGATCTGCTCTTCGCCGAGGGCGGCCGGGAGATCCAGACCGTGCAGCGCCAGTCCTACGCCCTGCGGAAGTCACTGGTCCGGCTCCGTCGCGTGGTCCTGCCCATGCGGGAGGTCGTCAACGCCCTCATGCGTCCCGACCTCGACGTCGTCGACGGCCCCCTGCTGCCGTACTACCGCGATGTGTACGACCACGTGCTGCGTGCCGGCGAGTGGACGGAGTCGCTGCGCGACCTGGTGGCCTCGGTGATGGAGACCAACTTGTCGGTGCAGGCGAACCGGATGAACCTGATCATGAAGAAGGTGACGAGCTGGGCCGCGATCATCGCCGTGCCCACGGCGATCACTGGCTTCTACGGACAGAACCTTCCCTACCCCGGCTTCGGACAGCAGGCGGGTTTCATCGTTTCCAGCGCCGTCATCGTCGTTGTCTCTCTGACGCTGTACTTCGCTTTCAGGCACTGGGACTGGCTCTGACCGCACACGCTGCTGTGTGCTCGCCGGCAGACGGGTCCTGACCGGCCGCCGATCGATCCCCGGGCGAGCGTGCGTCAGGCGTCAAGGCGGCGCCCCGCGAGCCAGGTGACGATCTCGGGGTCATGGTGGTCGAAGAACAGGGAGCTGCCGGTGTCGAGGCCGGCGATCTGGGCCATCTGCTCGTCGGTGAGCTGGAAGTCGAAGACGTCGATGTTCTCGGCCATGCGCTCGGCGCGTACGGACTTGGGGATGGCGATGACACCGCGCTGGGTGAGCCAGCGCAGGACGACCTGGGCGACCGACTTGCCGTACTCCTTGCCGATGCCGGCGAGCAGCGGGTTGGTGAACAGGTCGTTCTTGCCTTCGGCGAAGCCGCCCCAGGACTGGATCTGCACGCCGTGTTCGCGCATCAGTGCCTGGTGGTCGGCGCGCTGGAAGAACGGGTGGGTCTCGATCTGGTTGACGGCCGGGGTGATCTCGTTGTTGACGATGAGGTCGACCAGCCGGTCGGGGTAGAAGTTGGCGACACCGATCGCCTTGGCCGTGCCCTCGCGGTGGAGGGCTTCCATGGCGCGCCACTGGCCGTAGACGTCGCCGAAGGGCTGGTGCATCAGATACAGGTCGAGGTGGTCCAGGCCCAGCTTGTTCAGGGATGTCTCGAACGCGCGGCGGGTGTTGTCCTGGGCGGGGGCGTCCTGCACCCAGAGCTTGGTGGTGACGAACAGGTCCTCGCGGGGGACGCCGCTGGACTTGATCGCGTGGCCCACGGCTTCCTCGTTGCCGTAGGCGGCGGCGGTGTCCAGCAGCCGGTAGCCGGCGGCGAGGGCTTCGGAGACGGCGCGCTCGGTGTCCTCGGTGGGGATCTGGTAGACGCCGAAGCCGAGGAGCGGCATCTCGACGCCGTTGTTGAGGGTGACGGTCTGCATGCGTGGGTGTCCTTCGTTGTGCGGGTGGGAGCAGGTGGTCAGGGGCGGATGAGGGCCTTGAGGACCTGGCGGTCGGCCATGGCCCGGTAGGCGTCCGGTGTCCGGTCGAGGGCGAATTCCTGGTCGAAGACGTGGCCGGGGGCGATGGTGCCGTCCAGGACGTCGGGCAGCAGCTGCTCGATGTAGGCGCGGGCGGGGCCGGCGCCGCCGGTCAGGGTGATGTTGCGCATGAACTCGGCCGGGCCGATCGGTCCCTGCTCGTACTGCGGGACGCCCAGTCGGCTGATCGTGCCGCCGTCCAGGACCGCGCCGAGCGCGGTGTCCAGGGCCGGGCGGGTGCCGACGGCCTCGATGACCTTGTCCACGCCCCCGGTCAGTTCGCGGATGCGGGCGACGCCCTCTTCACCGCGCTCGGCGACGACTTCGGTGGCGCCGAACCTGCGGCCCAGGTCGGTGCGGGCCGAGTGGCGTCCTGCGAGCACGATCCGCTCGGCCCCGAGCCGATGCGCGGCGATGACCGCGCACAGGCCGACCGCGCCGTCCCCGACCACGAGCACCGTGTCACCGCGGCCGATGCCGGCGGTGACGGCGCCGTGGTGGCCGGTGGTCATCACGTCGGAGAGTGCCAGCAGGGAGGGCAGCAGCGCGGAGTCGGCGGCCACCGGCAGCTTCACCAGGGTGCCGTCCGCGTACGGGACGCGGACGGCTTCGCCCTGTCCACCGTCGACGCCGTCGAAGCCGTACCGGCCGCCGTTGCGGCACGAGATGTGGAGGCCCTTGGCGCAGTAGTCGCAGGTGTTGTCGCTGTAGGTGAAGGGGGCGACGACCAGGTCGCCGGACTTCAGGGCGGTCACGTCCGCGCCGGTCTCCTCCACGACGCCGAGGAACTCGTGGCCCATGGGGCGGCCGGTGTCGGTGGCGGGCATGGCTGCATAGGGCCACAGGTCGCTGCCGCACACGCAGGAGGTGACCACGCGGACGACCGCGTCGGTCGGCTGGACGATCTTCGGGTCGGGCCGGTCCTCGACGCGGACGTCGCGGGCACCGTACATGACTGCTGCACGCATGAGGGAGGTTGCTCCAAACAGGGGATGGGCCGGGGCCGCAGCGGGGCGGGGGTCAGCGTTCGAGCATCCGGGCCTGGGCCTCGGTGTGGGTGGCGCCGGCGGCGGGCGGCAGGCTGGAGAGCCGGTCGAGCTGCTCGGCAGTGAGGGTGACGGCGTCGGCGGCGGTGTTCTCCTCGACCCGGCTGACGCGCTTGGTGCCGGGGATCGGGGCGATGTCGTCTCCCTGGGCGAGCAGCCAGGCCAGCGCCACTTGCCCGGGCGTGGCACCGGCCTCGTCGGCCAGGGCCTTGACCTCGTCGGCGAGCGCCAGGTTGTGCTGGAAGTTCTCGCCGGTGAAGCGCGGGTTGTCGCGCCGGAAGTCGTTCTCGTCGAACTCGTCGGTGGAGCGCACCGTGCCGGTCAGGAAGCCGCGGCCCAGCGGGGAGAACGGCACCAGCCCGATGTTCAGCTCCCGCAGCACGGGCAGGATCCTCTCCTCGATCCCGCGAGTGAACAGGGAGTACTCGGACTGGACCGCGGTGACCGGCTGCACCGCGTGGGCGCGGCGGATCGTGTCCGGGCCGGCCTCCGAGAGCCCGAAGGCCCGCACCTTGCCCTCGGCGATCAGCTCCTTGACGGCGCCGGCGGTCTCCTCGAGCGGCGTGTTCGGGTCGACGCGGTGCTGGTAGTAGAGGTCGATGTGGTCGGTGCCGAGCCTCTTCAGGGAGCCCTCGACCGCGGTGCGGATGTTCGCCGGGCTGGAGTCCAGGTTCCAGGCGCCCTCGCCGCCGTGCGAGACCAGGCCGAACTTTGTGGCCAGGACCACTTGGTCCCGGCGCCCCTTCAGAGCCCGTCCGAGTAGTTCCTCGTTCGTGTACGGCCCGTAGATCTCGGCCGTGTCGATGAGCGTGACGCCCAGTTCCAGCGCCCGGTGCACGGTCCTGATCGACTCCGCGTCGTCGGTGCCGGAGCCCGTGTAGCCGTGGGACATACCCATCGCACCCAGACCGATCCGGGAAACCTCCAGGTCACGCAGCTTGATGTACCGCATCTCGCCCTCTTTCGATCCATTGCGTACCCGGCACCCCCACTCCCGCCCGGCCCGGTGGGTCGCGCCTGTGGTGACTGGGTAGGGGCCGGGGTACCGGCGTGTTGCTCATTCACCTTCGCCCGGATTGCGGAGATGTGGCAGGGCGGGCTCTTCGGGGGTAATGACAGGGCCCCCCTCACGCTGCACTGCGGGCACTGACCGGATAAGACTGGAGCCATGGCATCCCAGAGCGCGCACAGCGAGGGCGCCGAGCTGGGCCGCTACCTGCGTGCCCGTCGGACCCAGACCAGCCCTGAGCACGTCGGCCTGACCGTCGGCGCCGGCGTACGCCGCACTCCCGGCCTGCGCCGCGAGGAGCTGGCCACCCTTGCCGGCATCAGCATCGACTACTACGTCCGTCTGGAGCGCGGCAAGGAGACCCGTCCCAGTCCGGCCGTGCTCGACTCCCTCGCCCGCGCGCTGAATATGGACGACCAGGAGCACCAGCACCTGCGCGAGCTCGCGGCCCGCGCCGCCCGCTACGTGTCCGAACCCCCGCCCGCGCCCAGTCGCACCGTGCGCCCGCATCTGAAGCTGCTGCTCGAGTCGCTGCGTCCGAACCCGGCCTACGTCATCAGCCGCAGCATGGACATGCTCGCCTGGAATCCCGGTGGCCTCGCCCTGTACGCGGGCCTGGACGACTGGCCCGTCAAGCACCGCAATCTCGCCCGCTACCTCTTCCTGCACCCCGCAGCCCGCGATCTCTTCCCCGACTGGGACCGCCAGATCACTGCCTGCGTCGCCCGCCTGCGCGCCGTTGCCGGCACCGCCCCGGACGCCCCCGACCTCACCAACCTCGTCGGCGAACTCCTGCTGAAAAGCCCCGACTTCGCCGGCCTGTGGGAACGCTACGAGGTCACCGGACGCAAGCCCGCACAGAAGATCTTCCAGCACCCGCAGGTCGGCACACTCACCCTCACATCCCAGTCCCTGCACGTGGAAGGCACCCCCGGCCAGCGCATCGGCGTCTACACCGCCGAACCCGGCACCCCCGACCACGACGCTCTGCTCCTACTCGACATGACCGCACCACGGCCCGCCGAACGTCCGGCATCCGCCCCCCGGGCCACCGATCAGCGGTCGTAAGCAGCAGGCATCCCCGGCAGCCCTGGTCTTGTCGACGCCCATCCGGAGAAGGCCGTCGACAAGGCTCGTCGCGCGGGTTGAGCGAGCGGTCCTTGGAGCGTTCCCCCGCTGAGGCCGTGGGGCGAATCTCATAGCGCGCTCTCAGATGTATGAGGCCATGACGCTGTGGACTGCGATCGCGGAACAGAGGAGGTAGGGCGTCGTAGCGTCTGTAGATGGTTTAGGAGCGCCGCTGCGGCAGAATCAACATCGTTTGGCCCCCTGTTCGGCTCCCCGGACACGACAAAGGGCCAATCGCGATCATGCGATTGGCCCTCTGACCAGCGTCGGGGTGGCGGGATTTGAACCCACGACCTCTTCGTCCCGAATGAGGGTCGGGCGTGATCACCACCGGGTGGTTGGCTGTTTTGCCTGATCAGGGTGTTGGGGTGGGGCGGTCTCGGGTGGTGTCGAAGGGGCTTGGGGAGCGGGTTGGCTCCCAGATGGCTCCCAGGAGCGTCCCTCTCGTGCTTACCATTGGGCGGGCTCGCTACGCGATCGGAGATCGAGCAGGTGACTCCTGCAGACCACGTTCGACTGCCCCTACCACGCGCCCTGCGGAGCAGGAGTCTGGTCTTGACGTGATCTCTCACGAGGCCGGGTGACTGCCGTTCTTGGTGACTCGCCGAACCACCGTACTCGGCTGTCGTTCAGTTCCGTTTGGTCACTGGCTCCGTCAGAAACGGGCTGGGATTGCCGTGCCAGGTGATGGTGAGGGCGTCACGGGCACGTGTGGCAGCGACAAACAGCATCGAGCGGGCCTTACGCAACTCCCGGCGGTAGCGTGCCGGATCATCAGCACGGTATCGGTCGATCGAATCCGTGCGTGGGACAAGCTTGTTGCTTGCACCTACGATGACGATGCGCTGGTACTCGAGACCCTTGAAGCGGGGCATGGTGCCCACATGAATCTCGCCGTCGCCGCGAGGGCCGTCCGAGGTCAGTTGGGCGTAGCCGAGACCTGCCTTTGTGGCGAGGTGGTAGATCACCTGGCTCACTTTGTCTCGGTCAGGGACTGCGACGGCGATCAGACCGCGGACGTCGCCTGCTGCACTGCTTTCGTGGGCAAGTCCGTCGCGCCATTCACGCAAAGTGGCGGCCAGGCCGTCGAGTTCCTCCTCCCAAGTGGCGTAGCCGCGCAGTTCGGGTACAGGTCCGTGCAGAACGGAACGGTAGCCCGACAGGGTGTCGGTCCCGTCGTCGAGGTCGTCATATGTCTCGCCGGACATCACCGTCAGGGCGCGGGCGAGGATCTCCTTCGTGGTGCGGTAGCTCAGGGACAGGCGGGCGGAGCGTCCTCGGACGTTGATTCCGAGAGAACCGAGGGAGACATGGTTGTCGTAGACCCGTTGGTGCGTGTCACCGGCGATGAACATGTCGTTGTCGCCGGGGGCGACCATGGCTCGCAGCATCTTCCAGTGTGCCGCGCGCAGGTCCTGCGCCTCGTCGACGACGATGTGCTTGTAGCGGTGTTTCAGGTCGCTCATTGATGCCTCGGCGTCGCGGTGGATCAGGTCGCGACCGCCGACCTGATCCTTGTACGCCTGACGGGACTGGATGCGGCCGGCGCGCTCCATCTCGTAGCGGGCGGCGCGTTCGGCGGCTTGGCCCCAGGTCTCGATGTCCTTCTTGTCGAGGCGGGCGGTGAACTGGTCGAGGATTTTCCACACGGCGGCTCGTTCGGGGCGAGTGAGCGGGCGTCCACGGCCAGCTCGGCGCGTCTGGAAATAGGCCGTGCGCGTCCCCACGGCCTGGCCGAGGATGACCTGTTCCCACTCCTCAATGAGGAACTCGGGTTCCCAGGACCCTTGCTGGCCGACCTCAGCGAGAACAGTGCGCAGCTCGGTGAGAGCCGTGCGGTCATCGACGCGGCGTTTGACGCTGCCCGATAGCGCGTTCTCGCTGACGACCTTGTAGGCGAGTTCGTCGATGTGGGCGATCTCCACGCGGGCGAGGAGATCAGGGTCCCCGATGAGGTCGGTGAGGCGAGCGCGCAGGTCAGCCGTGAGGTTCTTGGTGAAGGTTGTCAGCAGAATGGGCTTGTCCCGGCCCGGCTTCAGCTGCCGTACGAGGTGGTGGATCCGATGCAGGGCGACGATGGTCTTGCCGGTGCCAGGGCCGCCGGAGACGCGGGCGGGGCCGTTGTAGTCACGATCGACCAGTCGAGCCTGGGTGGGGTGGAGAAACACCTTCCATGCCTGGAAATCGCCGTCTTCCAGGACTTTCTGCAGGGCGTCATCGATGGTGGTGACGGCGGTGCGGGCGAGGGCGGCGCCGAAGTCTCCGAGGTCGATCTGGTCGGTTGAGGCAACCGCAGCGGTGATCTCGGCACGTACTTCGTCCGGGCTCATTCCAGCGGCCAGGCCGTACAGGACGTCCTGGGACAGCAGCGGTGCTCCCGCTACCAGGCGGTCGAGGTCGGCGGTGTCGGTGAGGGTGAGCGCGAGGTCGATGAGCGGTTCAGCGACGCCAAGTTCGCGGAGCAGCTGCCGGGAGTGCCCGGCAAGCAGCGGAGATGCCGGGGCAGCCGGCTCGGCGTCGGGCTGTGCATCTGGTCCGGAGGTGGGGGTGTCCTCGGTCTCGACGGTGGTGGTCGCGTCAGGTTCGGCCGGGATGAGCTGGATGCCGGCGCGGCGCAGGGCGCCTTCGCCGACGACGGAGAGGTCGACGAACTCGATCTCTCCGGAGACGCGGTTGATGGCGACGGATAGTTGCTCGTAGACGTCTCGACGGTGTCGAACCGCGATGACCAGCCAACTCTCATCCCCCGTCTCGTCCGTCCCGGTGCGGGTGAGCAAGGCGCGGTAGGAGTCGTCGATCCGAGCGGAGAAGATTTGCGAGTCGCCCTTGAGCGCCTTCAGCTGCAGGCCGTTGCTGTGCGGGTTCTCCCGGAAGCGGTGGGAGAAATCGTAGAACTTGGCCTTCACCGAGCGGTCGAGCTTGTAGAGCTCTTGCTCGGCTTTCTGGTACAGGCTGAGCCGGACAGTCATCAGGTGGCGCCTTCCAGGTCGTCGATGGGATAGCGTGGCGTGCTGGCGCCTCTTCAGCTGCCGGGAGCTGCGTCCGGGAGCAGGGCGAGCAGCTCGTCAAGGTGGGCGAGCCAGTCGACGGCGCTGCGAATGGTCCAGCCTGCGGCCCTGTAAGCGGCGTCGCGGGGCTCGGCTTCTGGGGCCGTGCTGCCGTGTGTCACGGCGGAGACGACGGCGACCTTGGCGGTGTCCTGATCCCAGGCGAAGTCGGCTTGCCAGCCCCCTTCACCGAGCTCGAAACCGAAGATTGGGGCGGTCTTGCCCCGGTTGGCGACTGCCTGGGCGAGGCGAATCAAGTCGGCTTCACTGCCCTCGTCGAGCAGTGGGATGATCTCCTCGTCCCACGCTGGGTCCCGAAACTCAGGCTCGACGGGCTGATTGGCCGCATTCTCAGTGTTGCCTGTTGGCTGTACTTCGGGCGCACCACGCTGGGGAGTCGCCGCGCTGCTGAGCTCTCCTGCGGGCGTTGCCGGGACGCTCAACTCTTCATCCAGCACGGCTGTACCGCTAAGCCCGGGCTCGTACTGCTCTCTCAATAGTTCCAGGATGTCCTTGTCGCCTCGAACTCGTAGGTGAGCGAGTACCTCATCCATGGTCGTCGCGTCTGTGAGACCGATGCGCCTGCCCAGAACGGCGGGCATGTCCTTCTCCGTGACCTGGCCGGACAGAGCCATGAGCCGTAGGGCTCGCTGCGTGTCCGTGAGGTTGAGTTCCGGTTCGTCGGCCAGGCGCAGTGCCTTCAGGCGACCGTCCTTTGCCGCCACGAAGACGTGGTCCCCCTCGACCGCATCCATGCGTTCGAGCAGGGGGCGAATTGAACCGCAGCTGGGCTGGTTGCGCCAGACGAGTTGGATGTCACCGACGTCGTGGGACAGTTCCAATCGACCGCCGGGAGCGAGGCCCAAGTGCGCTGCGAAGCCGGCCGGGATGGTAAACCCGGATCCGCGCAGGTGTTCACCGTTCACGTCGAGTCGGTACCACCAGGTGCCTTGGCCGGTTTGGAAACAGCGCCGGGTCTGTGCGACGTCGCGTCGCGGCTGGTAATCGGCCGCGCCGGTCTCGGTGGAGGCCGCTACGCGGATCCAGCCTCGCTTAAAGCGCTCGAATTCCGGAGCGGCGAGATAGGCACGCACGGACTTGTCAGAAACGTCGAACTGCGAGCAGAGCGAGGTGACGATGTCCTCGGACTTGGCTTCGCCACCGACGGATTCGAGTTCCCGGATGATCATCTCTCGGATGCCGAAGTACTCGACACCGCCCCAACGTCGCAGACCGTACAGATCCCGGTCGCGCCGCATGAAGCGGTCGTCGGTCTGAATCTGGTTGCGCAGGCTGGCGAGCGCCGTTCCGTCGTCCAGGCGTGCCAGAAGGTCCTCCATCGCGAGAGGGCGCCCGACGAGCATGAGAACCGCTTCGGCCCGGTCGTTGACAGAGCGGCCCCAGGGCAGCAGGTGTCCTTCGGTGACGCGGAAGCCCTTGACCGCCAGTAGCCACTCTTCCGCGGCTGCCTCGCGAATGCCGAGTTGCCCTAGCAGCTCCACAACATCGGCCCAGACCGGGGCCGACTCACTGCAGCGACGTGTCAGATCTGCCCGCGTCTGTTCGATGCGCTCATCGAGATCGCCCTCCACCAGCCAGCCGCTCGTCCAGGTGCGGTCGGGAAGCAGGGAGGCAATGAGCTGCCAGAGAGGAAGGTCGAGAGCGGGGACGGCGAGTTCGTGGACCGGGTGGAGTTCGCGTAGTTCGGTCTCGGTGGCCACTGCTCCAAGAAGTTCCTGGACAGCGAGGAGGTGGCCGAGGAACGGCTGACCGGCGGCTGAGTGGAGCCACAGCTGGAGCTTCTTCTCCAGCTCGACCTGGATCTGCCGGGCTCGCTCCCGGCTCACCCCGAACTGCTCTCCGAGGCTCTCCAAGGAGATCCGGTTCTGGCCGAACGTACGTCCTGCCGCGACGGACAACTGACGTTCGCCCCAGTCGTTGATGAGGCTCTCGAGCACGTCGAGCGGCTCCTCCAACAGTGCCGACTCGGCTGCGGGACCGGCTTTCGCACCAGGCGTCGCTTCGCTCTGCTCATCTGCGTCCCGGGCGGAGGCGCTGCTCTCCTCTTCTGGGTGTTCCTGGGCCCAAGCTCGCAGGGTGCCAACGGCGGCGCGGATAGCGGGCGGGGCGTCGGCCGGGATCAGGCGTACCAGCATGTCTGTGAGAGCGCGGACGTCCTGGTCTGGCTCTGCGGCCGATTCGTCACGGGAAGCCGCGGCGATAGGTTCCATCAGGTTCCGCCCGCCGATGAGGAAAGGGCGAAGGAGCGGCCGGACCAGCCGCGCGACTGCCTCAACACCTTCCTCGGCGCCTGCGTCCGACGCCGCTTGCTCGATCGTGACCCGCAAGTCCGCTTCCTGGCCCTCCGGGCAGAAGCACAGGTTGGGGAGCGCCACGCCGAGCGTCAGGTGCGGCCAGTGGGCACGCAGGGCCTGTGCAGCGCGGTGGGCCACTTCCTCAGCGCTGATGGTGGCCGTGACATCGGTGAGCGATGTTTCGTTCCACCACATTCCAGGCAGGCGGGGGTCTTCCAGCAACGGGCCCAATTGGCGTGGATCACCCCAGCGCAGGGCCGGCAGCAGGTCGACGAGCGCTATACAGAGGGGGGACTTGGATTCGATCGGGCCAGTCACGTGAGGATCCACATCTCGTGCGTTCGGGCGTGTTTCAGGTCAATGGTTGCCAACCAACTGGGGCCAGGGCGCGGACCGTGGCTCTGTTGGCTGCGAAGACCTGCAGCTCAACACCAGTAGGCGCGCGCTACGGGGCGACCCGACGGGCCGCCCGCGGCGGCGTGCTGCTACCACTCCAGGGCGTCCAGCATGTCCTTGACGGGGTCGTCGACCTGGTCAGCCGCCGGTGTGAGCGCGTCCAGCACGAGCGAACTGACGATCGCGACCAGGTCCCGGCTGCCCCGAGCGTTGATCTCTCCCTGGAGGTAGTGCAGCCCGCCGTTGGCGTAGTCCTCGAAGATCTTCAAACGGTCGGCGAGCCGGTCGTCACCCAGGATCTTCGCATCGTCGGGGACCTCGGCAGCGGCGATCAGGTCGATGAGCACATCGCCGTAGGGCCGGTTCTCAATGAGGGCGTAGCGGATCGGTTCACCCGACTTCTCGAACTCGACACGCCGTTCTTTCCTGCGGCCGAGAGCGGCGGCGAACAACAGCGCCTCGTAGTTGGCTCGGAAGGGACCGTCCTTGCCAGTGAGGAGGGCCAGCAACTGCTCGTGTTCGGCAGGGCGCCGGAACCGGATCTCAACGGCCATCAGGCAGTCACCTCTTCAAGGACGGTGTGGTTGAACTCGCCGTGTGAGACGTAGGGGAACTCACGGCCGTGGATGGTGATGCTGTCCTCGTCGGCGTCCGAGTTCGTGGTGTATGAACGCAGCACATACATGCGCGATGCGGCCTGCCCGAGGTGTTCCAGCACCATGCCGCGGGACTGGGACTTCGACAGCAGGGTGATGATCTGGGACGTCAGCTTCGGCAGCGACTCGGCGATGTCGTTCTGGTATGCCACATCGAGGTTCCCGAACGGAGCGTCCATGACGACGGGATATACTCCGCCACCCCCCAGGACAGCGTCTGTGGCCTTCTGCTTGCGGTCGTACGTCTCCTTCGTCAATTCGGAGACGGCGCCAACGAACGACAGGCCCAGGATCTGGTTCTCACCGGTACTGCGGGCCGCCGCGACGCCCGCCGAGTGATTGACGAGTTCAAGGGCGAAGGAGGTGGTCAGGCTGGGCGTGAAGGGCCTGATGCAGATTCGTCCGAAGACGCTTTTGACCTTGGCATCGAGCTGCTGGCGGACCTCCTCGGTCTTCACTGCCAAGATCCTCTGGAATGCGTCGAGGACTTCGTCGACCAGCAGGACCTGACGCTGGATTCGCTTGGACTCTTCGTCCTGCACACGCGCCGAGTGGAACTGCCGCCGCACCTTTTCGATCTGCTCGTCCAGCTCCGTCAGCTGTGACTGGGCTTCCCGGTGCTGCTGCAGCGCGTCCAGGCGCTTTCGGTCGAACTCCTTGCGCCGCTCCTCCAGGCGCTGCACGTCCATCACGTCGACACCCTCGAGCTCGCGGGCGATGTCGCTCATCTCAGCGTCGATCTGCTTGATCGATGCTTCGATGTCCTCGATGTCGGCAACGCACTCACGCAGTTTCGCGAGCAGATCAGCACGGGCCAGGGTGAGATCGGCGGTCTTGCCGCGCAGGTACATCCAGCGGCTCTCGACATCAGCGAGTCCTGCGTTGTAGCGGCGTTCTTCCAACGCTATGCGTGCTTCAGAGCCCTCGGGCAGGTCACGCCCGCACATGCACTGCCCGTCCTCGAGCAGGCCGTCGATGTAGTCACGCTGGATGCCCGCGGGCAGTTCTCGGCGCTTGCGCATACCTTCGGCCAGGTCCAGCACCGTGCTGTCGATGCCGCCAGTGAACGCCAGGAAGCTGTTCTTGGCCAGGAGGTCCCGCTTTCGCTCCTGGCGCTCGATGCGCTTGGCCACCAGTTCATCGAGTCGGAACTTGAGTTTGGCCCGCTGGCGCTGCAGCGGAGCGGCCTTACCGTTGGCCAGAAGTGCTCGGTTCGCCGCCTCGACTTCGCGCTCATAGCCGGCAGCGTTTTCCGAGAGCTGGAGCAGTTCCTTGTGCACGTCGATCTTCTGCTGCTCCAGCCGGTCCTGCTCGGCGGTCAGCGCCTGCAGCCGCCCGTCGCCGTTGCTACCCACCTGACGGCTCAGCTTGCGGGAGGCGGCCGGCAGGTGGGTACCGATCGCACGTTCGATCTCTTCCAGACCCATCAGGGTCTTGATCGCCTGCTGGACCTCATCCGTACGGTCGCCGGTGAACATTCGCTCCATGCGTTCACCGTTGAAGAAGAAGAACTGGCGCAGGCCCTCGGGGAGAATCTTCTGGATACGGTCCTGACCGTTCTGGACCGTTGTGCTGGCTCCACGCTCGGATTGGGTGACAGTGAGCTTCGGGGTCAGTGCGCTCTGCTCGTCGGCGTTCTTGGTTGTGGTGACCGCGCGGTGCACGGTGAAGTTCAGCCCCTCGTGCTCGAACTCAAGTTTCACCGAAGCGCTGACCAGTCCGCCGAAGGGGGTCTGCGCCCACGCGTGGTCGTTGATCACACGCTCTTGGCGCTCCACGTCATCGGAGAAAGTGCCGTACAAGGCCCACGTGAAAGCATTGAGCAGGGTTGTCTTGCCCGCACCGTTCATGCCGAAGATAAGGACAGCGGGCTTGTCCTCTGAAACCTCAAGATCGAGCTTCTGAGTGCCGTAGAAGACACGGAAGTTTTCCAACGTGAGCTTGAGCAGTTTCATTTGGCCAGCTCCTTGGCGGCACGAACGATCTCATCGGTGAGCAGGGTTGGGTTCTTGACATGCAGGTGCTCACGTTCGAGTTGCCACACCTTCGCCACAAGCTTCCTGGCCTCTGGCGACAGGCCGTCCATGATGTCCTTCAAGCTCTCCGTCGTTCCCATGACCTCTCTCCACACTTCGGGCTGTACTGGCGTTGCTCACATTGCTTCAGGTGTCCAAGAGCCCGTAGCGCAGGCGTAGCGGGCGCAGGATGTCCAGGGTGCGTGCCTCGTTGTCGGCGAGCCGAGCGAACTCAGTGACCCGTGTCAGCTCACGGGCGACCATTCGGCGTTCGGTCTCGTGCTGCAGATCGCTTGCTCCGTCCGGTGGGACGACGATGAAGTCGACGATGTCAGCGCGTTCCTTCCCAGGGGCCTTGCGCAAGACACGACCTCGGCGCTGGATGAACTGCCGCGGATTGGAGGAGCTAGCGAGCAGGTAGGCAGTGCGTGCCGCCGGCACGTCAACGCCCTCGTCGAGGCACTTCATCGACAGCAAGACCTGAAGTTCTCTGCCTGCGGCGAATCGGCGCAGCAGATTCTGTCGCTCGCCGCGCCTGGTTTCGGCGGTGTACGGAGCTGCGGGCATACGCAAGTCCTTGCCGACCAGAGACAGCGCCTGCTGAAGTTGGGTCGGCTCATCGATGTCGCCGGCCTCGTAGGCGAGGGGATGGCGACCCTCGGCGCAGTACAGCAGTTGGTACCAGTCGTCGCGGCGCGCGGTGATCTCACGGTGCAGGGCAGGCAGCTTGGCTCGCGCGTGCCCCAGGATGTTCGAGCGCTTGCGCAGGAGCTTGCCGAGCGGGCTGTCGTCGTCCGTATCGTCGGAGAAGCCTTGGGCCGCGATGATCCTGGCGATCTTCTCGGTCACTTCCGCATAGAGGAATGCCTCCTCGTCGTCCAGCTCGACCAGAACCGGAGTGTAGGTGTAGCGGCAGAGTGCGCCCGCACGGATGGCGTCGCCGATGCCCATCTCGAAAACGACATCACCAAAGTAATCCGTCAGCGCGGCAGTGCCCTGGTCGTCGAACCAGCGCTCCGGCGTGGCCGACAGCCCGAGCCGATAGCCGGCCAAGGTGGGAAGCTTCTCTCGCAAGCGCTTGGCGCCCAGATTGTGGCACTCGTCCGCGATGACAAGCAGGCGACCGCGGTAGCGGGCCAGGATTCCCTGCAACGGGTCTGCGGCGAAGGTTGTGTTGGTGGTGACGATGACGCCGCCCTTCGCCGTCCCCAGCGCCAGGGCATCGAGAAGTGACGAGGCTCTCCCGTACCAGCTGGTGGTGGACTCGTAGGCGCGGACCGGCTGAATACCGAACCACGCAATGTCCTTTGACCACTGGTCGACCAAGTGCTGATAGGGGGCGATGACGAGGGTCAGCAGCGGTTCGTCGCGGCTGCGCAGCATGCGGGTCAACTGTGCTGCGGCGGACAGAGCAGTCAGCGTCTTGCCCGTGCCGGTGGCCATGCGCAGGATGCCGCGACCACCGTTGGCGAACCACCGCTCGACGGCCTGTTTCTGGTAGTCCCGCACGGTCAGCTCAGGAGGGATGACGAGCCGTCCGGATGCCTCCGGGCGGGGCAGGGTGATGACAGCACCGTCCATGGTCGGCAGCTCGGGCTCGATCTGAGATGCGGTGCGTTTCGCGCACTCCTGGATGACCCCTTTTGCGGCGGCGGTGAAGTCGATCACCCGTAGCAGCGGTGTTCGATCGTCCCAGAGGTCTTCGAAGTCCTGGCTGATCCGTACGGCGCGCGTGCTGTCCCCTGGCTCCCAGGTGCGGAACACCTCAATGGACTCAAAGTTGCCGACCAGCCCTGGCATGGTCTCGTTGGCGCTGCCTTTGAAGGCCACCAGGTCGTGTCCGTCGCGGAAAATCCCGATCTTCTCGTGGTAGATACCGATCCTGTCGCCCGAGCTGATGTATGCGAGCTTGATGTCGAGTCGGCCGTCCGCCACGAGCAGGCCGAGCTTGCCAAGCCCCTGGGCTGCCCGCGGGTCCTGAGTTGCCTGCTCGATGTCGCGCAGAGCCGCCTGCTCCAGCACGGCACGCAACTCGTATCCGGCTTGTATCTGCTTTACGTCCTCTGCGTTGAGCTGTGGGGAAGCGACGATGCGCATCGTCCCGCCGCGAGCCGCGAAGTCATCTAGTCCCCGGCCGAGCACGGCCAGCACCGATGCGCTGAAGTATCCGACCGCCCTGTCGTAGGAGGTAGCAGCGGCCAGGGCGGGGACGTAGAAGTCGCGGGCGATGTCGCAGCGGTCGCTGCGATAGTCAGCGAGCAGATCGGCTGCGCGGAGCACGGAATCCTGTCTGTTCATCACAGCCCCATGAGATCGATCAGGTCGTCCGGTGACGGCCCATCATCGTCAGGACTCTCAGCACTGCTGTCTGTCGAGGCCCGCTCGTCGTTCTCCTCACGCCGGACGTCGCTGAGACGACGTACCACGCCGCCACGCGCAGTGAAGGGAGGGGAGGAGGCGACCTGACGCACGCTGGATTCGTTGATGGTGAACTCGCGGGTCAGGATGGCGACCAGCTCATCTGTCGGAATCGAACCGTTAGCCAGGTCCACCTCCTCCGTGACGAGCTCCTTGATCGTGGTGTACGGGCGCAGTCCCCACTCGGTGAGCGCCCAGGAGTCCACGTCGCTCCGCACGAACCGTGAATCCTTGGGCAGCTGCGCTTTCAGCGAGCGGATGTTCACGTCGGAGCCCATACGCTCGACCAGCAGTTTCGAGTCCAGAGGATGACCGAGCTCGTTGAGCACGTTCCAAGCTCGGTCGTTGAGTGTCTCGCGCCGGGAACCGCTCCCGGCGGCGGAATCAGCAACAAGCGTGCGGGCAGGTGCCACAGAAGCACCGCTGGAAAGGGCATCGTCAGGCAGCCCCCAGCCGTCGGCTCGCGCGACTGCAGCGAGGATGCGTGCCATCAGCGTCCGCAATGGTTCGGGGAACTCGTCGCTGTCGCGCAGCAGATCGGCCAGCTGCTCGCCAGGCCGATGCTCGCAGGCGAACTCGCGGAGCTGCTCGAGTACGTCAATCAACTCCGGCATCGCATCTCCAGACTGCGCGGGAGCCGGGAGAGAGTCCTCGTGGGTCTGAGCGGGCGACCCCCTCAGAGCCTCTTCCAGGGATGCTGCTTCGGTGGCAGGCCGTGGCGGAGCGAGTTCGTAGTCGCCCTCCACCACTGAGGTGCCCGTCTGATAAGTGACGGGCTGAGAGGTTTCGCCGAGTTCGACCTGGCGGCCGTCTACTAACCGCAACCCGCAGTAGCGGAGCCACCCCTCGGTGGCCTTGAGGGACTCGCTAGTACCTTCAATCAGCCGTCTGGTTGCGGCCCAGGACAGGCACTCTCCCGCTTCTAGATCAAGTGCGTCTCGGGTGAGCTTGCGCATTTCCTCGAGCGAGCCGCTGAACAGCCACTCTCCATCTATGGTCCCGGACCAGTGAAGAGCGACCAACAGCTCAAGCACCATCACGTTGCTGCCCGGCAACTTGACCGCGAGCCAAGGATGTTGCTCAAACAGGTCGCTGCGTGTGATGGGGGCCACTGTCGCAGTGCTGAACAGCGTCAAGACAGAACGGATCCCCGTGGAGTCCGAAGCCGCGGTCTCCAGCCGCTGGGGCAGTTCGTCAAGCAACCGTGTCATCCACGGCCGCATGGTGCGGTAGCGCGCGGCAAGCTCGTCGACCGGCAACGGGGACACTGCACACAGATGCAGGGTGATTAGATCTTGCTGTCGAGCGTCCAGACCGATGAACCACTCACAGATCGCGGTGTCCGGCTCTGCGCTCGAACTTGATCCTGCTGCTGCCGGCACCGGGGACTCCTCGGTTCGGTCCCGCTGCGGGAACGTGACACCCGCGCGCACGAGAGCGGCGAGGACTTCGCGCTTTATCTCGATGCGGACCTTCGGCAGGTTGAGGATGTCCATCGCGGCCAGTTGCCCCACTTCGCCCAGCGTCCTGCCGCCCGCCGCTTCCAGCACTTCCAGTGCCCTCGCGTCCAACGCCAACTCCGCCGTCGGCATGTCCTTAGGCAGAAAGGGAAGCAGGAGGAGCAACTGCTTCTCGTCCAGCAGCACTGAACCACTGCCCCAGCAGAGGAAAGACGCGAACAAATCGAAGACGTCGTCCATGTACGGACGCCGCAAGCTTGTCTCTTCCGGCGTCTCACGCAGCCACCACTGCGCTGGCCCTCCCAGCCTCTGGAGTGCGAGCAACTCCTCGGGCGCCAGCTGATCCAGCCACGGCAGCACGACCTGCCACGTCGGCGTGGGCGACGAGAACGAGGGCGACATCTTTCCTACCTTTTACGTGCCAGTGGAACATCTACCGGAGTCGGCGGAGAAGCCTGAAACGGCCCCCGCCGCCGAACCGCGGCTCACTCACCAAGCAGGTCGTCCACACTGGTCACCGGCTCATCCTCGGCTCCCTCTGCGCTTCCCGCGAGGTCCTCGGCATCGCCGGCAGCGTCGTCCGGCTGCTGCGTGGGCACGCCTTCCTGGGCGAACTGAGCCAGCCAGCTCTTGTACGGCTCGGCGGTGCCGTAGAACCACTCCTTGAGCGCACGTCCCAGCGCCGCTCGGGCTACCTGCTCCGCTTCTGGCCGCAGCTTCGCGTCGACGACCCCGGGCCTGCTGGTCTTAAGCGCCTTGAACTGCTGTTCCTCACACAGTCCCAAGTAGAGGCCACGCGCGGTGCTGAGCATGTCCTCGAACGCCGACCGGTTCGCAAACCACGGAGCAACGTGTTCCCATGCCTCGGGCGTGTCCAGCACCTGAAGCCAGAAGTACCGGAAGTAGACCGCCTGCGGAGTGTCCATGTTGGCGATCTGATTCAAGGGCTGGCTGACCTCGCTCTTGTTGAACGCAAGCCTGCGATCCTTGGCCTTCCCCTGCTCCAGGGCGAAGTAGGCGTTCCACGCCCCCACCAGAGCGTCCGCAAACTGCGGGAGCTCATTGATGTCGACGCCGCCTGGCTGTTCTTTGCGCAATTCCCACAGCGACCCGAGAGTCATCACCATGCCCAACTGGCAGGCGTGCGTGTTGAACACTGCGTAGGCAGCCTTCGACTGCTTGAGCGCGGCGGTGCGACCGGAATCCAGGTACGCCCGTGCCCGGTAGGTCTCGAACGTATCCTCGCGGCCCTTCAGCGCTTCCCAGGCGCGGATTACATCGGACTTGGTCGCCTTCAGGCCCGCGGCCTTCTTCTCCAGGTAATGCTCGTAGCTGTCGCGCAGCGTCCAGAACACGCCCACCCCACTGAACAGGGCATCGTGAGCGAGCGTCAGACCGGTGTCGTCGATGTGCCAGTCGTCCTTCGACTGCGTCAACGCCTTGGCATGAGCAGCGTAGGGTGCCGTCCGCGAGAGCAGGGTGAGGATCGCCCGACCCCAAGTTGCTGCGAACCGATCGCTGATGACGTCCATCCGCCCCAGCGGGAACTCAGTGTTGCCGATCTTTTCGCGCTGGTAAGTGAAGCCGCCGTCCTCGAACTGGTCGGGGAAGAGGCTGGTGAGGTCCAGCTGCCTCTGCATGAACGTGTCCAGCTCGGTCTGGCTGAGCCGACCTCCGATCTTCTGTGCGACGTTGTTCAGGTATTTGGGAGGGCCGAAAACGCAGCGGTCGACCGCGAACTTAAGGAGGTGGATGTTGGTCAGTACAGACCACCGGGCCGGCCGGGTGGAGTTCACCTCCGGGTTGTCGTACTCGACCGCGTAAATGGGCAGCAGGGAGTCACTGGTGTCGTTGCGCAGCTCACTGAGCATGCGGCGGGTCAGCACGTTGCTCAGTTCGGCATCCGACAGCAGGATGATCCGCGAGTCGGAGGGCGGACGCGCTTCCTTGTTAACGTCGACAAAGAGCTTGCGTGCCGCCTCATGCGGCTTTGCTTCCTCGCCAGTCTCTTCGGGGAACCAACACACGGTCACAGGAACCTCGATGCGGCTCAGATCCACATCGTCGAAGCCACGGAGGGCCTGGTTGACCTGGTTCTCGTAGAAAGACTTGAAGCGCGCACCACCGGACTCCTGCCAGCTATTGGTCCTGGTGCGCTCGACCGCGAGGAGCGCCATTGCACGGTGTTGGCCGTCGAGGACCACAAGCTGCGACTCGGTCTTGTTCCACCACAGCTTGCCGACACTCGCCGGGTGGAGACGGTCATCGTCTCCGACCAGGCGCTGGACCCGGAAAGACGTCCCGGCCTGCTCCTGCTGCCAGCGAGCGCCGTCGTCCGGAACCACCTCCTGCTTGCCCAGCGGCTCGAAGAATGAGGGACGCCTGCCTCGGAAAGGCAGCAGTACCGCGACGATCGGTGGGAAGAACGCCGGCCCGGTGGGCTTGAGATCCAGCAAGTAGGGGATGAGCTTGACCGCGACCCGGTGGTCGTCCAGGTCACGCTGCAGAAGCTGGTTGAAGTCCAGATCCCCGGCTTCCATGACCTCACGGACGGGTGCGAGGCTCTTGGTGAGCTGGCGCTCGGGGTCGTCGGTCACCTCGCCGAGCCGAGCCTTGGTCATGATGTAGTCCACCCGGCCGGCCGGCGTGGCGAAGGTGCCCCACGTCCCCTGGACGTAGTCGCGGAACGTGAGCTTGGTTCCTGAGCCGAACATCGTGTCCCTACTGCCTTCCGAGAATCGGCGCGTACAGCCGGTGGAGCAGCCATTCGGCTGACTCTGCGGTGTTTCGCAGGTGCTTGATGGTCACAGCGTCGTCTGCTTGATCACCTAGGTCGATGACCCAGGCTTCGAGGTGGCCCATGGCCATGTTGCGAGCGGCTGCCCGCGCGCCGAACGTCTTTCCCTTCGCACGGACGGTCTCCGCATCCTCAGGGTGTTCACGCAGCCAGTCGTACGCCTTGGTGAAGTCGCGGCGATGGGTGCGTAGGCGCTCGCGCAGATTCTCGGCGACACCTATGTACAGCGGCGAGGAGAACACCGGGGACGCTATCTCCAAGATGGTCGCCATCACTCGACGTCTTTCCTCGCTGTCCAAGGAATCCATGAGTATCTCTAGGCGCTTGTCCTCTTCCACAGCGACGTCGTTGCTTGCCACGTCTGCATCGTGCAGGGGTGTGTCGAGCTGGAGTTCGCCCTCCCACGCGGCGCCGTAGGAGCCACGCCCGCGCAGGGCGATAGGGAGTGGCTCGTAGTAGCCGGCGTATTTTCTGAGCAGACGCAGGAAGCCCTCGATCGCTTGATCGCCCTCCGGGCTGGGCTTCATCTTCCAGTCATGCGGACCGGCTCGGAAACTCACATACCAGGCGTACAAGCCAGGAGTCTCAGGCGCCTGATCGACGTCCAACATTGAGTAGCGGCTGTGCGAGAGAGCATTGGTCACAGCCGGAGTTCCCCTATTCATACTGCTGTTCTCGATCCGTTCCCCCTGGCTGCGCGCCACGAGCCAGGAGTCTGAGCTATGCGCTGCCGGTGAAATGTCCAGGTCAAGTGGGATGTAGTGGAGAAAAAAGCCATCGGGGGGCGCTGCGCATGAGCCCCAACCAGCCTGACGGCGCCCTGGTCAGCAACCTGCTGGCTGCTGACCAGAACGGGACAAAAGATCTTGCAGCATCTGTGCACTCGCGGCCTACCCTCTCCCCGGACGCGACGGCGTCCCCGCAACTTGCGCCTGCGGCCCTTTGTGAAAAATTAGCGTAGGGCATGCCACTGACACACGCGGGTCCATGCCAGAGGGTTCTTTGCCGCGCAGCGTTCGAAGAAGTTACAGAGCAGCTCGGCGAGTGTGCCCGGTCAAAGCTGCGTCGGCTGCGCGAGCTTCGTCCTAAAAACAGTTGGCCCAGGGCACGAGGCGGTGGCGCCGCCTCGTGCCCTGGGCCAAT
Source organism: Streptomyces guryensis (assembly GCF_021261325.1). Classification (GTDB taxonomy): domain Bacteria; phylum Actinomycetota; class Actinomycetes; order Streptomycetales; family Streptomycetaceae; genus Streptomyces; species Streptomyces guryensis. The sequence continues at coordinate 153,934 of NZ_JAJSBI010000007.1, forward strand.
TCGTGTGCTTCGCGGGCGGTGGCCTACTCGCAGGCCGAGCCGACGAGCTCGCGGATGGTGCGGATCTCCTGATTGCCAGCGAGATAGCCGATACCGCGATGCAGGTGGATCGTCAGCGTTCGGCTCAGGGACTCTTCCGTCAGCGGTTCGCCGTCGACCGCGCAGCGCTGCCGCAGTAGTGCGAGGTAGATGTCCCCGTACGTTCCCGCGAAGGTTTTCCAGGACATCTCGACGTTCGAGTCCGTGACGATCTCCTTGACCAAGGGGGCAGAGGGCTCACGCAAGGACATGGCCAGCGCCCAGCGGCAGAGGGCGTTCCAGTTCTTGATCCCGGTGGTGCGCTTGAGCCAGACCAGCTGGTCACGCGCTGGCTGGGACAGGCGGATGGTCTCAAGCGACATGCGCTGCTCCGGAGGTCCACCAGTAGCCCGGCTGCACGGATGTGGTGAACGTGGTGTCGTCGTGAACGAGGGTGTAGGTGTGAGCGAGCGAGGACTTGAGGCGGCCTAGAAGCCGCTCGTCGATCTCCTCATCAGTGGACAGCAGCAGGACCTGGTGGCTGGCATGCGGGAAGTAGCGGTCCACCAGGTGCTCGCGATGCCGGCTGTCCAGTCGCCCAAGGGGGGTGTCAATGACGCTGGGAAGCCAGTTTCCAGCGACACGGGCGAGACCCCACACGAGGGAAACTGCCAGTAGTTGGCGCTCGCCGGCGCTGAGGCGTCCAGGGTCGAGAGGCTCGCCATCGGTATCGATCAGGGTCAGCCGGTAACGGTCCGTGTCAATGCGCAGGTCGCTGACAAGACCGCGTTTACGCATCAGCTTAGAGAAACTGTCCAGGACCGCGACTTCGAGCCTGTTGATGTGCCGATTCAGCAGAGCGGCACCAAATTTGTCGAGGACGGCGCGCTGTCGGTCGCAGTAGGCGATGACGCGTGCCACTTCCTCGGCCTTGACCAAGGTCTTGACCCGCGCTTCGTGGGCTCGTTGCAGCTCGGCAGTCAGCGCCTCGCGACGGCCCTTGCTGGTGCTGTGCGCTGTGAGAGCACTGTCCAGGTCTGCCTCCAGCTGGTGAACCCGACGCAATGCCTGTTCCCGCTCAGCAATCCGGCTGGCGATTTGCTTCTCATCCGGGACACCAGCCAGCTGCCGGTCCAGCGCCTCGGCCGTAGCTGCCTGCTCTGCGGCTTGAGCGCGCAACTCCCTTCCACGTCGAAGCTCATGAGCCAAGACCTGGTCGATGCCTGCTAGTTGGGCGTACCCGTCAGGCGTGAGCTCGAGAATGCGCTCGGCACTTCCGGCGAGCTCGCGCTCGTGGCGGTCCCGCTCCAAGTGGGCGCGGAATACCTGCAGATCATCGGTGGACAGGAGCCCATTCAGCCGGTCAAGGATGTCGCCGTCGCGGTCAGCGAGGACGCCAAGAATCTGGGCCGATTCATCGGCCTGTTGTTCGGCGATCGCCTGCTTGTGGGCAGCATTGAGCTGGTCGCCCACGAGCAACAGCGGCAGGGGGCCAGCGGCGAGGTCAACCAGGGCTGCTTCGGTGGCCGCGAGGGCCTTGGCAACGTCCTTACGGCGGTTCTCCAGTTCACGGCGGCGCTCGTAGAGCTCTCCGCCGTCCTGCTGGAAGGAATACTCGGCGTTGTCCAGGACCACCTTGGCCGCGTCAAGGCGGGACCGCAGCTTGGCGACCCTTGCGTTGGTGGCGTCGACCTCCTCTTGGATGGTGTCGTGCCGGGCTTCCAGGGCGCGGATATGGGCGACCGTCTCCTGTTCCTCGCCGGTGAGTTTCTGGCGGCGCTGCAGCGCAAGCAGATCGGTGCGCAATTGCTGGACGGTGTTCACGCCAAGCAGGGAGTGCACAGCGGACTCAATGACAGCAGAGGCGCGGTCCGGGTCGGCGAGGGATTCAATCTTCTCCCCGTCGAAGAAGAAGAGGGAACCAATCTCCAGGGGAAGCAGGTCCTCCACGTGGTCGGCCCAGCTTTCGCTGATGGCCTTGCTGAAGTTGCCGTCGACGAGCACATTGACGTACTCGTGCAAAGTCTTGCCGCTGGTGGCCCACTTGCGGCACACCTTGTAGACGCGCTCCTCGCCTTCGACCGTGATGGCGAACTCAAGCTCGATCTCGGCGCCGGTGGCGGGGTCGGCCTGGCGGTTGATGCACTCTCGCAAGTAGGTCTCGTACGGGCGGTTGCCGCGCCCGCTGCAGCGGGCGCGGGGTCCGTACAGCACCAACTGCAGGGCATCCAACAGGGTGGTCTTGCCACAGCCGTTCATGCCGCCGATCAGTACGATCGGTCGGCCGGGGGTCGTGGTGAGGTCGAGAGACTGCTCGCCCCGGTAGGCCCCAAAGTCGTGCAGGGTGATGTTACGCAGGAGCATCGGCGGAGTCTTCGTCCTCGATCAGGGGCAGGCGGTCAGCGATCTCTTCGTTCAGCTGCTTTTTTTTGAGCGCATAGGCATGCGCGTCGGCCTTGTCCTCGAAGAAACCACGCTTGACCGTCTTCTCCAGGGCTTCGAACAGACCCGAGCGGCGCGTCATGGTGCGGAACTTGCGCTCCACCTCGAGCAGTTCGCGGGCGGTGGTGAACAGCAGGTCGTCGCCATCACATACCTCGCGCAGCAGGTCGATCTCGCCGGCGCCCAGGGCAAGGTGCTCGTCCAGCGGGCGGCCAGGGAAGTCCTCGCCGGTCTCTTCCTTGTAGATGCGCGGCAGGGAGTCCTCGACTTCGTGCTTCTCGAAGACCCACAGGCGGCGAATCTCGTGAAGTTCCTCCGTCGTGATCAGCTCAATCCCGCGGACGTACTCGGGGGCGTCTGCGCGTACGCGAGACTGGGCTTCGAGGAGCTGCCGCAGCCAGTCCTCACGAGCCTTCTGGGTGTAGGGGCCATGGACGATGCGCTCGCCGAACAGTTGGATACTGCCGTTCATCTTGCGGAAGTCTCGGAGCTGGTGCTCCTCTTCACCGCTGACATCCAGCTTGTCGCGCAACTTCAGGAGCGGTGCCATCCACACCATCTCCTCGCCACTATTGACCATGGCAGCCATGGACTTGTCCTGGTCCACGAGCGTGCAGGTCCAGCATCCGAAGCGGCTGTCGCCGCAGGAAGGCGTTGAGTCGTCCACTACCAGTGGGCACTCTTGGTCCTCTGTGGCGCTCTGGTACATGGTCAGCAGATCCTTGTTGGGGTGCCCCCAAGGGTTCTGCTGCTGCATGAGGAAGGTCCATACCTCGTCGTTGGACCAGTCCTCGATCGGGCTGTAGACGAGCGAGTTGGGCAGGTTGCCGTTGGGAGACAAGCGCTCCTGTACCCGGCGCTTCTCGTGCTTGGCCATGGCCCGGGCCCGGGCCTGGCTCTCCTGCTTGCGGATGCCGAGCACCAGGATGGCCTCGCCGTGCCTACGGACCACCTTACGGATGAAGGTGTTTGACGGCCGGATCTTCATGCGCTCGGTGCACCAGCGGAACTTCGGGCGCGGTGCTGGGTAGCCACGCCCGATCAGGTTCACCCAGAAAGTGTCCTGGACCTTAGGGGTGAGGCGGTTCGGCTCGATCGGCAGCTGCTGATCGATCGCCGCCTGTCGCATGGTCTCCAGGGACTGGCTCACCCACGAGGCGACAACCGGGTTCTCCACCAAGGTGTCTGTGCTGATGACGTAGACGGTCTTCGTGCGCTGTTCGGCCGGCAGTTCCTGGAGAGCCAGCCACACCAGTTGCAGAGTGGCAGTGGAGTCTTTGCCCCCGCTGTAGCCAATCACCCAGGGCACTTCGTCCGCGATATAGAGCTCGCGGATCTCCTCCTTGAGGTCGGCGGTCACCTGCGCGAGACTGCTGCCCTCGAAGGGCGCAGCTCGTCGGGTCGCGGTAGTCATGACTCTCCTCGCTGATAAGCATCTTCGGCGCGTTGCTCTTCAGGGCTGAGCCTGAGCTTCAGCATGCGGCGAAGGTAGGTCACGGTCAAAGTGACCTGGGCGTGGCTCTTGGAGACCCGGCCGCCGATGATTGCGCGGCCTTCCCAGTCGGTATTGGTACGGGCCCAGTCGACTGCGGCTAGCTTCTTCAGGCGCGGTTGCCACACGGTGGCGTCGACGGATTCTCGCAACAAGCTGTTGCCGACACGCCCCAGGGCATGCAGGGCGATGCCGTGGCTGTGGATGTAGTTCTGACGCACGTCGGGGGCGGTCATGCCGCGATCGCGGACCATCGCCCACTCGGGGATGAGCGTGTCAACGTATTCCCAGAACGCCTGGGCCAGTACGGCTGCCTCGTCACGTTTCAACTCCAGCCCCTGGAGCAGAGACTGATTGCCCGAGTGCAGGGCGCTGAGCGTGAACAGCTTGCGCGAACGCGCGGACAGCGTGCTGCTCTCCATCTCGACGTGTTGCTTGAACACCGGGGACTTCAGGGCCAGTAGCCGAGTCAGGCTGGCAAGGTCGTCACGCTGGTCGTAGAGCACGCCGATCGAGCGCGATGGGCGCACGGCGTGCCGGTTCAGGTCGGCGAACATCTGCTGGGAACGTCCCAGACCCGCGTCGTGGAAGAAAACGACGGCGATCGTCTCGTCTCCCAGGTCGGGGTTCTCTTTGAGTGCGAGCTCGATGGCAGCGCGACGGTGCTGCCCATCGTTGATCAAGAAGCGCGCCGCCATCGGCACGCGGATCTGTCCGGCGCGCATCCCAGCGCCCTCGCTCGCAATGCCCTCAAAGGTGATCTCGCCATCGATCGAGGCGGTGAGCGCACTGAAAACGTAATCATCTGGATTGTCCAGAATGTACCGAGTCAGCGCTGGCAGCCTACCCTTGTTGAGGACGCGCTGTGCGCGGACCTCCGGGGCGATCTCGTCGTCGTCGAAGACGAAAATTTTGGGGATCAACCGGAGTGGACACATCGAAACGAAGAACTCTCGTCCCGCCTGAACTCCCCTGATGGCAGGAAAAATGTACTCGAAGCCGACGAACGTCGCCTCCCCTGCCGCATGAGCTCCTCGTTGATCGATCACGGCGGTATCGTACCTGGTACGTGATCTCAGTGACGTACTGTACGGGATTCTTGTAGAAGAGAGTAATGATGTCGGTAACGTACCTTGATGCTGCCGCGACCACTCGCGTCGACCCACGTGTCGCCGATGTCGTGCTCCACTGGATGACCGAAGACTTTGGCAACGCCGGCAGTCGCACTCACGAGTACGGTGCGCGCGCCAAGAAGGCGGTACAGCAGGCGCGTACGCAGATCGCTGCGCAACTCGGCGCGTCGGCCGAAGAGTTGATCTTCACAAGCGGGGCGACCGAGAGCAACAACATCGCGTTGCTCGGGATCGCGCCGCACGGCGAGCAGACCGGGCGCCGGCACATCATCACCTCGGCGATCGAGCATAAGGCGGTCCTCGAACCGCTCGAGCACTTGCAAAGCCGCGGTTTCGAGGTCGACTTTCTCAAGCCCGACGAGCACGGCAGGATCAGCATCGAAGCTGTCCGGGAGCGCCTGCGCCCGGACACCCTGCTGGTGTCGCTCATGCACGTCAACAACGAGACGGGTGTCGTCCAGCCCGTCAGCGAACTCGGCCAACTCCTCCGCGAGACGTCCACGTACTTCCACGTCGACGCCGCCCAAGGTTTCGCCAAGCTCCCGGAAGACCTCACCGCGCCGATCGATCTGATCAGCATCAGCGGCCACAAGATCGGCGCTCCGAAGGGCATCGGGGCGCTGTTGGTCCGTCGACGCGGTTGGGACCGGCTCCCTCTACAGCCTCTGATGTTCGGCGGTGGCCAGGAGCGCAAGCTCCGCCCGGGTACGCTGCCCGTCCCGCTGATCATGGGACTGGCAAAGGCGGAGGAGATCTTCCGCAAGGAGCACCAGCAGTGGCTGGCCGGAGCGCAGAAGTTCCGCGAGCAGGTCCTCGCCGGGCTCGCTGGCACTCGTTACCACGTGAACGGCGACCCCAAACACTCCGTGCCGCATATCCTCAACCTCTCTTTCGAGGGCGTGGACGCCGAAGCCCTGATCATCGGCCTCAAGGGCGTAGCGGCCGTGGCCACCGGCTCGGCATGCACGAGCGCCTCCTACACTCCGAGTCACGTGCTGACAGCCATGGGACTGCCTGATGAGATCGTGTCCAATGGGCTGCGCCTGTCCTGGCTCCCTTCCCAGGTCGATGGGTTCGAGGTCAGCGACCTGGCCGCTGCGGTCAACCAGCTCCAGCCGTAGGGGGCTTCGGCTCTGCATCCTCTCCCGGGCCCTGCGGCTGCGGGATCCCTGTGGGGCTCGCAGGGCGGCGCACCAGCCGGTGCCCGCGCAGGGCGCGCGAGCAGCGCTCCAGCTCGGCTTCCCAGCCCTGCTCGGTTCCGATCAAGTGGGGCTGGTCGTACAGTCCGGCTCGGACTTCGGCCTCCGTCAGCCGCCGGTACTTGGGCACGTCCGGGTCATCCGGTGCCAGGAACTCATGCTTGCGGTGCAGCAGTGGCCGGTTGGCCGAGTTGTCGTAGGACAGGTGGGTCGTGTCCAGGCTGCGCATCTCGATCGAGTAGGAGGAGTGCAGTTTGGGGTGCGGGTCGGTGTCGAAGTCGGGGTAATGGAGCCAGCTGACGGCTCGTCCCTGGTGCTTGAGCTTCGCCACCGACCACTGCGGCGGGCGGCCGGCGGCAATGGCGGCGCAGTGCTCGTACAGCCTGAGCACGGTAGGTAGCCTCTCGATGGCGCGGCGGTGCACGTATAGCGCGGTCGGCGTGAGCTTGCCGGCTTCCGAGGCTCGCATCGCGCCGCGTACGTACGTGTCGTCGCGCAGCTTGAGCAGGAGCCGGTCGGCGCGTTTGCATGCCTCCAGGTAGGAGGAGAAGCAGGACCGAATGTCGAGCTGGATGGGCAGCGGCAGGCTGCCGAACGGGCCGCGTCCGTTGAATAGCTCCACTGCAAGGAACAGCAACGTGTTCAGCGTGGTGCGCTTGCCGCCCGCAGCCATCTTCTCCGGATCGGCGGAGCGTCGGACCAGGCGCTGGAGTTCGGCACCCTGGAGGTGATTCAACAGTTCTGACAGGGGAACCGACATCTCCTCCAGCCGTGGCAGTCGGCCCCGCCGCTCGGTGAAGTCGACCACCGCGGCGATAGCGGAGGTGGTGTCCTCGGAGGCCAGCCACTCGGCATCGGGCACGATCCGGCGGGCGAGGAAGGCGATGCGGGCAGGATCGCGCCGGAACGCGTAGACGACTCCGGGCGCTGCGGACACGCAGTGGACGCCGGTGGTCTCCTGTACGAAGTCGCGCAACTCGCTCGCGCCAAACAGGTGCTGGAAGGTTCCACGTTCGGTCAGGACCCCATCGGCAAGCTGATTGCCGTTCACCTTGTTCCGTTCCCACACCAGGCGGCCGGAGACCACCAGGACCCCGCGAGTCAGGGTCCAGGCGCGCAGCAGAGTTTCGCGCCGTTCGGCCGGGTTCTCGATGACGTTCAACACGTAGGTGAGCAGCACCACGTCCGAAGGCTTCTGCTCGCCGTCCGGGAAGAAGTGTGGATCCCAGCCAGTAACATCGAGCTGCATGTGAAGCAGACTGCGCACGTCGTCTCCACGGCCGCAGCCATAGTCCAGGACGCTGACCCCGGGCCCGATCTGCTGGTCGATGACGGCCTGCCGGGCAGGCACTGAGAGAGCTGAGCGAGTGATCGCCGTCAGGCGCCGATCGCTGTTCCATACCTCGCGCATCTCACCTCGCCAAACATGGATTCCGGCTACTTTCAGAGAATATTCCCCAGCAACGCGAGAAGGTCTGGCTGTCGGTCCTTCTGACCATCCCCGCCGCGGTGGAGCGGATCCTGGCTGCGATCCAGCGGCTCATAGGTGGCCAGGAGGCGTGCGCTTGACCGGCTCGAGGTCGGGAGCGAGGGCGTGACCCGATCGGTCCGCCAGAAACGAATCTCGGCGGGCCCGTAGATCAGGCTCCTGGTCCGCTGGGCCCAGAATCACTGGCCCGACCACCGCCGCTCACGCCGTTGGCTGGCGGACTTGCTGAACGTCAGTCCACACCCCCGACTGGGGGGCTCACCATCGTCTCCGGACACACGCCACCGCCCTCGGCCCCATCCACTGCCGACAGCATCCGCTCAACAAGGACGGTCAGCCGCAGCAGCGCATCCACGCTGATTATCGCCCTGGCCGCTGAAAGAGCGCCAGCTTCGGGCGCATCATGAGTGGTTGACTGAGCACGACTACCGCGAGATGAAACAGGCCCTGGGTCTGGCCCACTTCGAGGGCCGCACCTGGAACGGCTGGCACCACCACGTCACCCTCGTCTCCGCCGCCCATGCCTTCTGCACACTCCAGCGACTGGCCCGGACCCCAAAAGAAACGGCACCGGCCTGACCCTCTACCAGGTCGTCCGCGAGATGCAGTTCCTCCTCGCCGTCTGGACCGGCGCCTGCCCCACCTGTCACCGCGACATACCCACGGCGATACCAACCTGACCAAGCCCTACTAGTGCCGCATCAGGCAACGTTCGCCCTGTTCACGACCTCGCGGAGGTGTTCGTCGGCGGCGTGCTTGTTCCGCCAGATGATGTAGCGGCGGATCATGCTGCCCTGCTCTTTGTGGCTGGCGTGGTCGGTGCCGTCCAGTGCGAAGTAGCGCAGGGCGGTGAACTGGGCTTCGATGCGGTTCAGCCAGGAGCTGTTGGTCGGTGTGTAGGCGAACTCGATGTTGTTGGCCGCTGCCCAGTCGCCGACTCGGGTGTCCTTCCTCGTGGTCAGGTGCGGGGAGAAGTTGTCGAGCACGATCGCGATACGGATCTTCGGCGGGTAGAGGCTTCGCAGGTAGCGGCAGAACTCCAGGAACCTCGTCCGGTTCTTCTTCGGCTTGATGTGTCCGTAGAGCTTGTCCTTGGCCAGGTCGTAGGCAGCGAACAGGTGCCGGACGCCGTGCGGGCGGGTGTAGGTCGCCCGGCGGCGGGGCCGGGGCCCGCGGCCGGGATCCTTGTGCCGGCCACTGCGTTCGGCCCATTGCCGGCCGGGGTGGGGCTGGAGGTTGAGCGGCCCGAACTCGTCCAGACACAAGACGACTTCGGGCTCGCCGTCCTCGGGTATGACCTCGCCGTCGGCGATCGCATAGAGATGCTCGATGCGGGCCTTCTTGGCGGCGTAGTCGGGGTCGCGGGAGGTCTTCCAGGTCTTTATGCGTTGAAAGGAGACGCCTTCCTCGCGGAGCAGAATGCGCAGGCCCTCGTGGCTGATGTCGTCGACCACCCCCTCGGCGACCAGGAAGTCGGCCAGTTTGGCCAGGCTCCAGGTCGAGAACGGCAGGCCGTGCTCGGCCGGCTTCGACTTGGCGATCTTCTTGATCTCCCGGCGTTCCGGGAGGCTGAAGGTTCTCGGCCTGCCGCCCTTGTATTTCGGGTAGAGCGAGTCGAAGCCGTCGATGTTGAAGTTGTGGAGCACGTCCCGGACCCGGTCCGGGCTGGTGAACGTCACCTCGGCGATCTTCGCTACGGACATGCCCTGCGCGGATAACAGCACCATCTGGGCCCGCCGCCAGGTCACCACCGAACCAGTGCCTCTGCGGATGATCCGCAGCAACCGCCTGCCCTCGTCGTCCGCAATCTCCCGGACCCTCACGCGTTCAGCCACCTGATCATTCTGGCCGTCAGGTGCCACCCGCCACAGCAACCCGACGACACATCACCACGGGGCAAACGTTGCCTGATGCGGCACTAGAGACGGAGGCCAGGGCGGGGGCGGCTTGATCCACTGCTGGTCGTCAGGTCGTCACCAAGTCGCATACCCCTGTTCGGGGGTGAAACCCGCGGGTCGGTCCTTCGAGCGGTTCGCATAACCTCAATTGCCACGGCAGCGCCCTGAGTTGGGTATGGTGTGGCAACTGCCCAGCTACCAGGGTCACCAGCCTGCGAGGATGCATGAGTGAGATCGTCAAAGAATATGATGCTTTTCTCGTCCATCAGACTCCAGAGAGTAAGCCTCTAGTTCTTTTTTCAGCCTCCGCGATAGAAATTGAACAGTGGGCAGGTGTTCCAGAGCGCCGGAAGCTGGCAAATGAGGAGACGGCAGGTTTTCAGCGGCAACAGGATCCCCGGCGTATCGCAGAACTGATGAAATTTTTCGCCGATAGCAATAACGTGGTTCAAAACCCGCTACTCGGCGCCCTTCAGGACAATCAGAGAGTTCAATTCTCTCTGACCTCACCCGGTTCGCCGTTCGGTCGGCTCAGCATTACTTACGAGGACTACTCATCGTTGTCGATGATGACGATGCTAAAGCGGATCGTGGCGCATCTTGAATCACGCGTAAGCAGTCTTGGGGATGACGTAGTAGACGAGGCGCGCGTCGCTTCCGTCATGCGTTTGGAGAGGCTGGAAGCAGAATCAGCAGATAGCGACGATGATGATCGCGACGTCGATGATTCAGACTCAGACATCGACGATAGTCTAAGCTCGGATGAGGCGACTATAGATGATGCTGAAGCCACAGCGTCTGTCATGCTCGCAGAGGAAACGCACCTGGTTGATTTCTATACTGAGCTGCGCGCCCGCATCCGTGTACTAGAGCAGCGAGGCACCGAGGACGCTGAGGAAATTCAGGGCTTCACGAAGTCGGCACTTCTCGCCTACTTGAAGCCTGTCGTTCTTGTTGATGGGCAGCACAGGCTAAGAGGAGCTGTCGAGTCTGCCCGTCAAAGCATTAAGAACAATGACGGGAAAGCGAAGATCCTCGATGCGGTGAAAGGTGGATCTTCGCCTGAACTAGCCGCAGAACAACTGATCGAAAGTCAATCTCGCCGGCTTCCGGTTTCGTTGCTGATGGATGATAGTCCGAGCGAGCATGTATTTCAATTTGTGGTCGTTAACCAAAAGGCGACCCCGATGGGTAAGGCGCTACTTGGGACCATTGTTTCGACAAGCCTAAGCCGAACCGAGCTATCTGCAGTTGCAGATCGTCTTCGCCGTGCAGGGATCAAGCTGGAGGATTCTCAATCCGTAGCATATTTGACCCGCTCAGAGGACAGTCCGTTTCGGGGTCTCGTGCAGACAGGAATGGCTGGCGATCGCCCCGATCTCCTGCAGTGGACTGTGCTGCGTGGTCTTGTTTCGATTTTTCGCGAGCTGCGGGGTGGACGCCCCTTTAATCAGAAAATCGACTATGCGCGCGCCTGGAAAATGGAGTATTTCCCACAGTGCGGCCTTGTGAGTCCAGGAACAGATGAGGAGAGGTTTGAGGAGTGGTCGCGCCCCGATGGCCCCTGGCGGGATATCTTCGTTAGGTTCTTCTCGCGTGTGCGAGACCATTTTGGTGACCCTATCGAAGTTGACACTTACAATGGTTGGGGAAGCACGGCTGTAAGTAACCTATTCAATAAAGTCTCACTCACTATCCTTGCTGCCGACTACTTCGACTTTCTCTACACGCAGTCGGAGTCGCTAGCAGATCTGGATGACTTCGAGCGAACCATCAATGACTGGCTTAAGGGTGGTCGGGTAAGCTCCTCCTATTTCAATCGAGATTGGAGGCTTGAGAATGTTAAGAAAGATCAATTGGCTGTAAAAAGGCTTTGGGCTCAAAACTGGCAGGAGTATCGGAAAGTACCTGCAAGCGGACTTCCCAAGAAATTCAAGCCGTAGCCCCCACCATGGACACTCACGGGATCAGTAAATTCTATAAGGTACTCGCGGATACGCTACCCACTCGATGGACGGAAAGCGGACTCCGAGAGGTGGCGGGCCTCAGCGCCCCTTCGGGAATTCTGGGCAAAAATGAGTGGCTTCTGAAAGCCGACTATGCCATCACAGTCGGCCGTTGGTTCCTAGAGGGCTTGGTCGACCTGGCCAGGCATGTGGAATCTGGAAGTAATATTGGTCACGTTTATGTAGAGATTTTCGCCCAGCTGCGAATGCTCGCTCAGCATGCACCCCAAGATGAAGTTGAACTGGCGGCTACTCAACTTGCAGATTTTGCGTGGCGTGAGATAGAAGCTCGCAGAGCGGTAGGACGTGAGCGGATAAGCGCGGCCTTGAAGCAAGCGGTGTGGTTTAACAGTGCCCCAGATCAAAGATGTTATCTGTGCGGGTACCAGTTCACGCAGCATGCACGAGACCTATTCCTTCGTCGAACGCGACAGGAGTTGACGCCGCTGACTTTGGTTGACTTTACTCGCCCTAGAGGGCTGAATGCGAGGCATCTTCGCATTGAGCTGGACCATAAAATCCCTGTCGCGGAGGGTGGGGCGACGGATGAGGATAACCTCTACCTAGCTTGCGGATGGTGCAACCTGACCAAGAGTAAACTGTGGAGTGTTTACGACGCTAAGGCGTGGGCAGCAGGGATTGTAAAGCATCCAGATCCTAAGATTGGCGCGGTCACACTCCCGCAACCCCTTTGGATTTTGCGAGTGATTGCGGCCCGCGGGCGTTGTGAAGCGGCAGCGACATGCCCAGCGCGTCTGAACAACAGTGAACTTTTTGTAGCACCGTTTAGCGCCGGGGGAGCGCTAACGCCAACTAATCTGATGGTTGTTTGCGGTCAGCACGACCCTTGGGCTTCCAGTCGATTCATCGCGCCTTCGTTCTTGCCAAAAAGAAAGTAGCCGATAGCTTGGCCGGTTCGCGGGATAGCTCCGGTACGGGTGGGCAGGCCGCGCGGCTGGCCGGCTGGCTTCCAGCGCCAACAAATATGCCGCGCAAGACACTCCACCACGTTCGCCAGGTTCGCCAGCCATCGTCCTTCATCCTTCACCTGGAGATGACGAAGAGTCGAATCGCATTGGGCTGAAAGATCCAGGACGGGACCGGGAGTCGCCGGTCATGCGGCGCGCCTTAACGAGCTGCCGTTTCTTCCTGAAGTAATTCGGGTGGGGAATCTGCCTGCCTGGCACCTGCACTGATGGCGCGCAGATGTCCGCACTCGTCCCCCGTCGCACGCAGCCGACGTCATGTAGTTACCGGTAGTTCGTTAAACCCGGCGGTAGCGTGGGTTGACGGTTGGGTGGTCCGGTCGTAGAGCGGTGGTAGGTGTCAACTGCCGTGCTGGGGGCTGAAGATGACTGCCCGCCGTTCGTGTCCACCCGCGCCGGGTCCGTTGGAGGAGTACGCGGGCCGGTTCGACAGCCTCTTCGTCAGCCTCGCCCAGCGGCGGGGGTTCCGCGAGTACCTCACAGGGCTGCTCGCGCCGCGGGACCGGAACAAGACGATCACATGTCTGGCCGGAGCGGAGCCGGTCGTCGGTGCGCGAACGGCGGCAGCGCAGCGATTGCAGTACTTTCTGTCCGAGTCCGTCTGGGATTCCGAACAGGTCAACGACCGACGGCTTGAGTTGCTGCGCGGCCAGACTGCGACCGCTCCGCACGACGGCGGGGTGATCGTGATCGACGACTCCGGGGACCGCAAGGACGGCACGGCCACCGCACACGTGGGCCGGCAGTGGCTGGGCCGGTACGGCAAGACCGACAACGGCATCGTCACGGTGACCACAGTGTGGACCGACGGCCGCGTGTACTACCCACTGCACGCGCAGCCCTACACCCCCGCCCACCACTTCGCCCGCGGCCGGTCCGACCCGGCCTTCCGCACCAAACCGCAGCTGGCCGCCGCTCTTGCGGCCCGGGCGAAGGAGACTGGCTTCGGCTGCCGGGCGGTGGTCGCCGACTGCGCCTACTCCGTCAGCGACGACTGGTACTTCACACTGCGCGACGCCGGACTGGCCTACGTGGTGGCCCTCAAACCCCGCAGCACCACCTGGGCCCCGGCCGACCAGCCGCACACCCCGATCGACGCCGCCAGCACCCTGGCCTGGCGGGACGCCGACCGCCCCGGCGAGTGGACACCCGTTGAGCGCCACTTCCGCGACGGGCACCGCGAGACCTGGTGGGCCGCCGATGCCCGCCTGGGCGGCTACGGCCCCGATTCCCCTTATCGCTTGGTCGTGGCCACCACCGACCCGGGCACCCTGCCGGAGAAGGCAACCTGGTACCTGGCCACCAACCTGCCCCACCCCGACGCCCCCCACACTGCCACCAGCCCGCACGTGCCGGCCGGCCTCGCCGAGATCGTCCGCCTCTACGGGCTGCGGCCATGGATCGAGCAGAGCTACAAACAGATCAAGGACGAACTCGGCTGGGCCGACTTCCAGGTCCGCTCCGATACCGCCATCCGCCGCCACCAGACCCTGGTCAACTGCGCGTTCACCTTCTGCTGGAGCCAGTGGTTCGCCCCACCCGGGGCGCTGGACGCCACCGCACCGGACCCCTGCCCCGACAATCGGCCAGAGAGGGGGCACCGTCACACCCCACCAGTCCCAAATGCCCTGCTGGCCCAGGGCATTACGAGCCGTCCGCTCCTGGCTCACCCCGGCCATCACCCTGCGCAACTGGTGGCGAGCATGGACCGACCAGGACCCACCGCACGAACTCCAAGCCCTCCTCGACGCGGTCACCGCCGGCAGACCCCTTGATCTCTACCGCCGGGTTTAACGAACTACCGGTAGCTCCTCTGCCTCCCTGGCCCCGATCAGCTTCAGATCCTTGTGAGCCCGGGTGACGAGGTTGCGTTCGAACGTCTGGAGAGCGGCGACGTGGTTCCCCTTGATGGCGCCGTCCAGTTCATCCCGGAGCTGAGCGGCCCTGCCGCCTTCGTCGGCGAGAAGCCGGATTTTGTCGATGATGTCCGCCGCTACCGCGATCCAGATTGAGATCAGCGCGGCGCGGTAAGCACCGGCGCCGTATGCGGCCACCGCCTCCTCTGCGTAGCGGCGCGAGGTCAGCGACCGTACCTGGTTCTTGATGTCCTCCAACGCACGCATGCCCACCCCTTTGTGAAGACCAACAGCCAAGCAGGGTAGAGACATTTCTCGGGCAGCGTGCGGTCAACCTTGCTTCCGAACCCCGTCCCGGTCGACGCCGGTACGGCGTCAAGGGCTGCCCCGCGCACGTTCAGCCATGGCACGCCACACTGGGCTGCCGGGCAGGGGGAAGGACTTCGGGTTGGGGGGCTGCTTCGGGCTTCCCACGCCGCCTGGCCCCACTTCGGTGTCACCCCTCAGGGCAGGGCCGTTGCCTCGGCTCTCCGCGGTCGCCTGCAGTGAGCGGAGGAATAGGGACTGTCAGTGCCGCCTGGTATCTGCTGTCGTATCAGGTAGGCCGCGATATACGCCGGATCGGCACGAGAAGCGATTCATGCCCTTCACCGCACTACACCCCGATGCCGGACGACTCGACGCCACGCAGCTCGATCTTGGGCGCGCGATGGACTGGACCCAGATCCACAAGTCCCGTCCTCGCGCCCCGCTCACCTGCCCGGAATGCTCCTGGGGCGTCCATGCCAAGGTCTCCCGACACGGAGTGCGATTCTTCTGCCATGACCCGGGACGGCCGCCATCATGCGAGCTGTCGAACGAGTCGTGGGTACACCACATGCTCAAGCTGGAGTTGGCAGGCGCGATCCGTGCGGCCGGGTGGTATGCCGAGTTGGAGGTCCCGGCCAACGACGGCTCATGGCGGGCGGATGTCATGGCGTCCTCGCCGGACGGCACGCAGCGCATGGCCTGGGAGGCGCTGCTGTCCCCGATAACGGTGGAGGACATCCGGGCCCGAACCGGCCGCTATCGGGCCGAGAAGATCGCGGTGTGCTGGGTCAGCCCGCATAAGAAGCCGCCGCAGTGGATGGGCGCGGTGCCGGGCGTACGGGTGCGGGCCCCAGAGACTGAGGGTGTATGGGTGGTGGACGACGGGGTCGCAGGGTTCGACTACGCCGCCGGCGGTTGGACGTTCCGAGAGGAGGAGCTGCAGACATTCGCCCGGTGGGTATTGCACGGGCAGCTTTCACCCTGCCGAAGTCTGCCTCGCTATCGACGAGTTACCCGTGTGGTCGACGATAGGCGCTGGGTGTACCTGCGGGACTTGTGGTGGACTTCCCGGCAGTCAGCACGCTCCCAGACCGAACATGAGGAGATGCGCCAGCGCCAGGAGAACGCGAAGCAAGCGCGCGAAGCCCGCAAGAAGCAGCAGGAGGCGGAGGCCGAGCGACGCCGCAAAGAGCTGGAGGAAGCGGATCGGATCCGCCGCGCCGAAGAGGCCGCACTCCGACGGAAGGAACAGGAGGGGCAGGACCGCGTTCTCCTGGAGCAGATGCGCGAGCGGTGGGTTGAGAGGGAAGCACTCCGCGCCCGCGAACAGGCCGAGCAGGAGGAGAAGGAGCGGCAGGCCCTGGAAACAGCGAGGGCATGGTGGGGCCGGCTGTCTCGCCAGCAGACCGAGGAGTTGTTCGCAGCCGTCGCCGAACTGGCCTGGCGGGAGGAACAGTTGCGAGTGGAGATCCCAGAGAACCCGAGTATGGCGGCGCACTTCGCCTACGGCGTGCCGGTGTACTCCCGTGGGCGCTACCACGCGCTTTACGGCATAGTGCGCCCGTGTCCCAACCTCGTGCCGCTCTCACCGCAGCTGTCCTACCACCGAGCTTTCGTCCGC
Source organism: Streptomyces guryensis (assembly GCF_021261325.1). Taxonomy (GTDB): domain Bacteria; phylum Actinomycetota; class Actinomycetes; order Streptomycetales; family Streptomycetaceae; genus Streptomyces; species Streptomyces guryensis. Next base: position 170,383 of record NZ_JAJSBI010000007.1, read on the forward strand.
AACGCCCAGGAGGTGCAGGAGTTCGGTGAGACGTTGGCCGGCCGCATCACACACCTTGGCCTACCTGATCACGAGCAGCTGACCATGTACTGAGGTTGAGGTCGGGACTGCTGCATGATCGGGAGTCAGCCGGCGTTCTCCTCGTTGTCCAGGTGCCGCATCGCATATTGGAGCTCGTCCGGATGCCGCGCCAGTCGCGCCATCACCCAGGCTGTGCGGGTGTCCATGCCCGGCCCGAACTTGGCCTTCAGGCGGTGGGCCTGCCATGTCGTTCGAGGCGTGAGCACCCAGCGCCAGAGCTGGAGCCGTATGTGGCCGGTGCGGGCGGCCGTCCCTCCTGTTGGTCTGGGCGCATTGTGCGGAGGCGGGCCGGTTTCGGCCCGTGCGTTCGTTGTCTCGTCGGACACGTCGTGAGTGTTGCGGCGTGGTCGACTCCTACGGAGCCGACCAGCCTTGTGATCACTGGAAAGGGCGACAAAAGCCGCTTCTGTTGACGCCCGATGCGGCTGCATCGGCGCCGACTATTCGGCGTCGTCCGACCGCCGCGCAGGTGCCCCTCAACTGCGCATGATGGCCGCCTTGGAACTGACAACAGGGAGTGGACTGTCGTTCGTGACCGACGGGAGCCTCTTCATGGTGCGGCCTTCGAGCCATGCATTGAAGACTTCAACCAGCAGACAGAATTGCTGGTGTGGTGAGGGGCGGTTTGCGGCCTTCACCGCTGCCATGGCATGAATGCGTTCACGCAGGTGATAGATCGGATCGTTGGCCGTCAGGCCCGTGCCGTCCACGATCCGATGGAAGAATTCATCGGCAATCGCCGGATAGGTAGGATCGGCGCGAGCAATATGCCACCACGCGCAGCCCAGGGTTGGTAGGCCGATGGCACCCTTGAATCGGCGATACGTGGATCGCGAGACAGACACGCAGTCCCGGATCATGGGATTGGCGTTGATGAAGTCGACCAGCTCGTACCCGGACGGGCCGGGCACCCCGTCCCGTCTGCCACCCTGTTTGCGGCACTTTTTCTCGTTTTCCAGTCGATGGACCCAGCGGGCGACGGTTTCAAGTTTCAGCGCATTCTGCTCGCCGTTGAGGGCCAACGTCTCGTGCACCTTCCGCGCACGACCGGTGTCTGTGTACTGCTGTGCCTCGAAATCGATCCCTACCGCAACGCCGACCACGAATGACTGTCCGGAGTCGACGATGGCGCCGAGCCGGTGCTGCCCGTCGATGGTTAGCGCCCAGGCGTAGTCCGGGTGGTGACCGAACTTCAAGGTATCGCCTGTTGTGACAAAGCGATGGTCCTGCATCGCCTTGGCATGGAGGGCGCGAGCGTGCGGCACCATCTTGCGATTGTGCAGGTTCCGTTCGTTGAGAAGGATTTCCGCCATGCGAGGCGTCGCCGTGACGAAGGCGATGTCCGGAGTGCGGCTGTCCAGACGAATTTCTCCCCCTCCGTGCCGGGGCAAGGCCAACAACGTAGGGCGCCTCATCTGAGGGGCTGACTCCGGCGTAAGCCTTCCTGCGGTAACCGTGCTCATAATCTTGTCTGATCTTCCTGCCGGATGGTTTTCGCCTGCTCGTACGGAGGCTTAACGGGCCCCCTCGGTCGGCGGATCCGGCCGCCGACCTTGCGGGTGAACCATCGCCGTCCGGCGGCACCCAACCGAGGCCGGTTGACCAGGTTCTTTCCTTTTCGGGAGTCCATATAGCGCAGCAGCGGTCATCCGATCGTTTGTCATCACATCCGGTGATCAAAACGGCTGCTGCTTGTCACCGCCCGGAGACCACACGCTCCACAGACAGCGGCGCAGGAGATGGGGACTTGCCCGAGGCCCAGGTGTACTGCTCGGCGCGATCCACTCGATGGCTGAGATTCCGACACCCGGTGAGAGCCACGAGTTCCGACTGCGTGGCGCCTTACACGCGGGCGGGTACTCCCGCGAGCCCGTCGTCCCCTTCGTCGTTGTCGCCGCGCTTCTTGCGTTCCCGCGCGTCGTCGAGGCTGTCGATCGTCACGCGCAGCGACTCGGTAAGCGTTTGGGCGGTCTCGGCTCCGGCTGATGCGCCCGGTAGTCCCTCGATGCGCAGTCCAGTGGCTGTCTGTGCAGCGGAGTAACCGAGTTCCTGGAGAACGCCGGCGAGCGCGTGGTGGAGGTAAGCGCGCGCCGTTCGGTGAAGTACTCCGGCTCGCCCATCGGCAAGGCCCTCGATCTGTTCGCGAGCAGCGGCGCTCCGGGCGGTGGTCGAGACGAACCATTCGATCGACGCGGCCCTGGTGCCCGCTGACGAGACGAGGATGCCCACGGCCTTGTCGCGGTCGTCGGTATCGGAGACCGGAAGCCCTATACCGGCGAGGAGCGCTTCCAGCTCCGTCGAGATTTGGTTGCCGTCGTGACGGTGCGAGCCCATGAGGTGACCGTAGTGGCCTGGTCCGGGCCAGTTTTGGGGGCGAGTGAAGTTCACCCCATGGGGGTGGTGAGGGGCTGGAGGTGGACAATGCTGTAGTCGGGTCGTGCTGGGCCTCCTGCCGGTCTACCGGTGTAGTGCCGCTCCTTGGCCTGAGGCGTCCTTGACCGCTCAGCGTGCGCCTGATGCGCTTGGACGGTTGGGTATCGATTTCGGGGGTCCCTTGGTGTCCAGGCTGGTTCCACCTGCGCTCTCACGGTTCGCCGGCAGTGGCACGGTGACCGTATGAGGCTCCGTCGAGGCGTGGCGATTGCCGCGGTCGCTGGCGGCGGCGCGGTGACCACGATGCTCGTGGGCTTGGTCACGAACGCGGTGTCGGCGCAGTCGCGTTGGCCCTCCTGGCTGGGTTGGTTACAGGAGCACCCCTGGTTGTCGTTCGTCGTGTTGGGGGCGGTCACGGCCGGGCTGACGGCGTTGCTCGCTGCCCTGGACGATCGCCGGGCACCGGGGCAGAGCCCGGAGCCGACGGGGCGTGCAGACGATGCGTCGGGTCCGCCTGGCGCTGCGCTGGTCCTGCGCTCGCTGCCGCGCGACACGACGGCGTTCACCAACCGCACCGCCGAGCTGGAGTCGCTGGTCCGCTCGGTCCATGCGGCGCAGGAGGCAGGTGAGGTGCTGCCAGTCCATGTGATCGACGGAATGCCTGGAGTCGGGAAGACGACCTTCGCCGTGCACGCAGGGCATGTGCTCGCCGAGCGGTTCCCCGATGGGCAGCTCTTCGTGAACCTGAACGGGCACACCACGGGCCGTAGCCCAGTGCAGGCCACCGAGGCTCTCGCCTCGCTCCTCGCGGCCGCCGGTGTGCCGACGCAGCAGATACCCGTCGGCGACGACGTGGGGGCGATCACGGAGGCGCGGGCCGCGATGTGGCGCAGTCGGCTCTCGGGCAAGAAGGCGCTGCTCATCCTCGACAATGCCGCCAGCTACCGGCAGTTGGAGCCGCTGCTCCCCGGCGGGAGTGACTGTCTCGTGCTGGTGACCAGTCGCAAGCGTCTGGCCGCGCACGAGGAGGTGGTGCTCCCCGTGCAGGCGCTGCCACCGGATCACGCGGTCGACCTGTTCGTACGGCTCAGCGGGCGGCCGGCGGACGCGCTCGACCGGGACGTGCTCGAGGAGTTGGCTCGGCTGTGCGGGTACCTGCCGCTCGGGGTGTCGCTGCTCGCGGCACGGCTGCGGCACCACCCGTCCTGGAGCGCCGAGGACCTGCGCGAGCGGCTGGTGGCAGCCCGCCACCAGTTGGGAGAGCTGCGCGCTGGTGACCGCGCGATCGCCGCGACGTTCGATCTCTCCTATCGGGACCTCGCTCCCGAGCAGCAGCGCTTCTTCCGGGGGCTCGGCTTCTATCCGGGCACAGAACTCGACGTGTACATCGGAGCAGCCCTGGGTGAGGTCTCGGTGGCGGTGGCCCGTGAGCAGCTCGACGCGCTCTACGACGCCCACCTGATCGACGAACACCCCGGCAGCCGCTACCGGCTTCACGACCTCTTACGCGACTACGCCCGCGGTCTCGCTGACGAAGGGGACAGCATGGACCACGTACAGGCCGTTCAGCGTGTTTGCACCCACTACCTCGCTGCTCTCGCTGTCGCGAACGAGCACATCGTCCGCAGCGGTGCGGGCGTCCCGCCTCCGCCGGACGACGCGGCGCAGGTGGAAACCCCGGTCATGGAGTCGCGCACCGACGCGCTGAGCTGGCTGGAGACCGAGCGGCCCAACGTCCTGGCCTGTATCCGGCAGGCGAACGGGCTTGCGCTGTACGACCTGGTGATCCGGCTGGCCGCGGCCATGGCCCCCTTCCTCCGGCAAGCCGGCCCCTGGGACCAGGCCGTCGGGCTGCATCGGACCGCTGCCGAGGCCGCCCGGCAGACCGGCGACCAGCGGGCGCTGGCCGGCGCGCTGGCCGAACTTGGTGTCGTACGGCGCTTCATGTCCGCCTACCCCGAGGCGGCCGAGGCCCTGAACGAGGCGGTGGCGCAGTACGACGCGGTCGGCGACCGGCGCGGTAAGGCAGACGCACTCAACCAGGCCGGGATCGTCTGGTACCTGACCGCGGACAACGACGCGTCCGCCCGCGCCCAGACCGAGGCCCTCGCCCTCTACCGCGAGGTCGGTCACCGGCTCGGACAGGCCAACGCCCTCGCTGACCTCGGCATGGTGCGCCGCCAGACCAGCGACTTCGACGCGGCCGTGGGGGCCCAGTCTGAGGCCCTGTCGATCTACCGCGAGCTCGGCGATCGGTACGGGGAGGGCAACTCCCTGCGGGATCTGGGCGTCGTGCACTGCCTCATGGGTGAGTACGAGCGGGCCATGCAGCGCCACCGTGAAGCGTTCGATCTCTACTCCGAGCTCGACGACCGGGTCCACCAGGCGTACGCCCTCAACGAGTTGGGCGTGGTGCGTCGGCTCAGGGGCGATCTCGACGGCGCCCGCGAAGCCCACACGCAGGCTTTGGAGTACTTCGTCGAGCTCGGCGAGCGGTTCGGGCGCGCGAACAGCATCCGCCATCTCGGGGTGCTGGATCGTCTGTCCGGGGACGCGACAACCGCGATCCGGGTGCTGGAGGAAGCCTTGCAGGTGTATCGCGATCTCGGCATCCGTGGAGGCGAGGCCGCCGCCCTCGGCGAACTGGGGGCCGCTCGCTCGGTCCTCGGCGAATGGGACGGTGCTGCTGAAGCGTTCGGGCGGAGCCTGGAGATCCTGCGTGAGCTCGACGACCGCAGCGGCGAGGCGGAGGTGCTCAATCACTGGGGAGAGCTGCTGCGTACGTCCGGCGAGGCGGCCGCCGGGCGCGAGCGCTTCGAGCAGGCGCTGGGGCTGGCCCGGGCCATCCGTTGTCCGTTGGAGGAGGCGCGGGCCCTGGAGGGTGTCGGGCGGTGCGTCTGGATGACCGACGGCTCCGACAATGCCGTCGAGACGCTGCGCCAATCCATCCTTGTATACCGGCGGTTGGGCCTGGATGCGACGGCCGACGGTATCGAGCGGCTTCTCGTGACACAGGCCGGGTGAACCCTCTCGTCTGCTTCCGGAGATCGGATCATGTGGCCAGAATCCGTATGCCGTCCTGCCCCGCAGGACTGCTACGTTGCCGAATGATCTGTCGCTTCAACTACCGCCGTCGTCCCGCGTCGGGTCCCCGTCGCGTACTTCACGAGGAGTGTTGAATGACACCGCCCCCGAGCCTCCCCGGACCGCACGACGTCGCGCATTCGGCACCGGAGACGGCGTCCAGCAACCCGGTCCTGGACCGTGTCGCTCACCGTGTAGGGCAGCGCCTCGCGGCTGAGCAGGCGGCGACGAGCCGCATCGGCGACGGCGCGCACGCGGCCTCGCTGATCTGGCCCTGGCCGTTCTGAGCCGCAGCGGTAGATGCCCCAACTCCGCGCCCCCTTCACGTCGTTCATCCTCAAGGTCGCAAACCGCTGCAACATCGACTGCGACTACTGCTACGTCTTCAACTCCAAGGACCAGGCGTGGCGGAATCTGCCCGCCCGGATGAACCTGGACGTGGCCCGCGCAGCCGCCCGACGGATCGCTGAGCACACCGCGGCACACGTGCTGGGCACCGTGCACGTCATCCTGCACGGCGGCGAGCCGCTGCTCGCCGGGCCGCGGCACATGGCGGACCTGCTCGGCGTCGTCCGGGAGGAGATCCCGGCGGGCACGAAGGTCCGCTTCGAGCTCCAGACCAACGGCACACTGTTGTCGGAGGCATGGCTCGACCTCTTCGAACGGTTCGGAGTCACCGTGGGCGTCAGCCTCGACGGGCCGCCGACGGCGAACGACCGGCACCGGCTCACCCACTCCTCCCGGTCGAGTGCCGCCTCCGCCGTACGCGGCATCCAGCTCCTGCGCACCCGACCGCACTTGTTCGCCGGGCTGCTCGCCGTGGTGGACCTGGCCAACGACCCGGTCGAGGTCCACGACTACCTCGCCTCCTTCGAACCGCCCGCCATCGACTTCGGACTGCCGCACGGCACCCACGACGACCCGCCGCACCGCGACAACCCGCACCTGCCCGAGTACGGGCTGTGGATGAGCCGGGTCTACGACGCCTGGCTCGCCCGCCCCGAGTACCGGCACAGCGTCCGGATGCTGGAGGACATCGTCGCCCTCGGCTCCGGTGTGCGCGGCTCGGTGGAGACGCTTGGCCTCGCCCCGCCGACAAGCGTCGTCGTCGAGTCGGACGGCACCATCGAGGGCGTGGACACCCTGCGGTCCGTCGAGGAGGGCGCCTCCTGGCTCGGGCTCGACGTCTTCGGGCATTCCTTCGACGAGGCACTCGGCCACCCCAAGCTCCAGCACCGGCTGTACGGCAGGCAGGCGCTCGCGGAGAAGTGCCAGCGCTGCCCGCTGGTGGAAGTGTGCGGCGGAGGCTACCTCCCGCACCGTTTCAGCACGGCCCGCGGCTACCGCAACCCCTCCGTGTACTGCGCGGACCTGGAACACCTCATCCGCTACGTCCAGGACTCTCTGCGCCGGCACGGCTGGGATCAGCCAGCCGCGTCCGCCGCATCCTCTCCATAGCCGTACCGCACCGCGACGACGGGCGCGAACGTTGGAGTCACAGAGTCGAGCGAACATGAAGAACAACAGGAGATGCATGCCGATGAGCACGACGATCCGCCCCGCCGACAAGGGGGACACTGTCGCCCTGGCCGCACTGATCGAGGAGATCGAGCGGTTCTACGGATCGACCGAATTCCAGCCCTTCGAGGAACGCCAGGCCCAGGTGGAGGAAGCCCTGTTCGGCTCCCCGCCCCTCGCCTCCGCGCTGGTCGTCGAGGACGAGGCTGGCGACCTCGTGGGCCTCGCTGCGTACTCGTTCCTCTGGCCGGCGGCAGGCTCCACGCACTCCCTCTTCCTCAAGGAGCTCTACGTCCGCGACACCCTCCGGCGACAGGGAATCGGCGCCCAATTGATGGCCGAACTCCGCAACATCGCCACTGCCCGCCCCGGGTGCAGCCGTATGGAGTGGATGACGGACCGCGACAACCCGAACGCCCAGGCGTTCTATCGGCTTCTGGGCTTCGAACAGGACAACGGGAAGATCGTCTACCGCGTGAACGCGGGAGCGGCCACGGAATGAGCAACGCCGTACAGGACGAACGGTGTGACGAGTGCGGCAGCCGGATCGTCATCGGGCTGGGGTGCGACTGCCCGCCGGACGGCCGCGTGCCGACGCATCGAACCGCATCCCAGGTGCGCGAGGAGTGGCGGCGCTTCCCCACCGACACCATCCTCATCTCACCCACGCAGTACGCGCACCGGTCGGGGTGCCCTCACCTCACCGAGGAGCTGGTGCAGCCGCCGCGCTGGGGCTGGATTCCTGATCCGGCACCCGGGCTCTGGGACCGTCTCGGCATCAGCCACCCGGCAGCCGCCACACAGGGCAACACCTCGCGACGTGCGATCAAGCGGTGCCCGGACTGCGACGCGGCTTCGTCGTGACCTGGGACCGTCAGATGGAAACGCTCAGCAGGACTTTCAGGAGGCCGAGGCGGAGGTCGAGGTCAGCACTGATCACGTCATAGGGGTTTCCGTTCCGGCGGGCGCCCCATCGGTGCCCCGGCCAGGGGACAGCCGGGCCTTTCGGACGACATCAGGCAGCCGGACCTTGGTGAGGAGCCGCCCGATGCCCCCTGGGGTGGTTCCGAACTGGCGGAGGTACGTGGTCAGGGTGTGCTGCTGGGCGGGGGTGAGCACAAATTCCCGTACGCCCTCCTCGACGCGCAGGAAGCGGCGGGGATCGCGTATGTCCTCCCGGTTGCGCACGGCTGCCAGGAGGCGGTTCAGGTTGAAGCGCGCGGTCTGGCACAGGACCTCGGGCGGGTCGATGCGGAAGATGTCGGAGAGCATCAGGCGGTGGTACTCGGCGCCCTCGCACACCAGCGCCTCGATCAGGCTGCCACCGCCCACACTGAAACCGGCCTCTCGCAGGGCCGCCAGGCATGCGCGAACGGCCACGTCCACGGTGTCCTCCAGAGCCTCGGAGAGGATCCGGATCCGGTACGTGCGGAGAAGGTTGTTGCCCAGGCGGCCTTCGACGTATTGATCGATCTCGTCGGTCGCGTACGCCAACAGCGCCGCGCGGTCGTCCCACAGATGTCCGCTTCTCTCTGCTTCGAACTCCTTCAGCACGGCCGACAGAGTCGGACCGTGGTCCATCGCCCTTGCGAGCTCCAGCCACCGCATGGGTGATATGCCGTGCGCGCGCAGGAGGGCGAGAAGGACGGCGAACATGCGGCCGTTGGGGTGGGCCGCCGCGTCAACGGCTGGAATGGGCAGCGGCAGGGGTCTGGTCACGACAGGGCCTCCCCGCGGCGCAGAAAAATCTGCAGGAGCAGCCGGCGTTCGTCCTCGGGTTTGTCCTCCTGGTCGTCGCTGAGATCCTCGCGGCCGTGGCAGCACAGGTGCTGGTTCACGATCAGCAGGTCGCCTCGCTTGAGTGGGAACCTCCGCTGGCCGCCGATGAGTTCGCGTTCCAGCGCGCGGGCCGCCTTGGCGTATGGGTCGTCGGGGGCGGCGTCGGCGAGCATCTTCGCCGTGAAGCGTACGAAGCCGCCGAGCGGTGAGCGGCCGTCGATGACGGGGAAGGGCGTCCATTCCCTACCGACCCCGCTCAGTTCATGGAAGGCGCCGCCCTCGTATTTCGGATGGCTGAGCAGGTCGGTGTCCCCGTAGCTGAGCCGGTCCACGGCCCGGCGGACCTGTGAGACGAGGCTGTGGCCCTGACCCTTCGGGGCCGGGTGGACGCAGAGCAGGGCACTGTAGTCGGGCGGCCAGGTGGAGTTGACGACGTCGATGTGCATCGGGCCGTAGCCGGAGCCGGTGGCTGGCATCGGGTCGAGGCTGAGGTTGGTATCGAGCGGCTTCCACAGTGGCCAGCGGTCGAAGGCGCGCAGCGGCCTGGCGATTAGGGAGAGCATCGCGGTGATGGCGCGCAGGTAGTCGGCCTGCGTGTCGACGGCGTCGAGGAGTCCGCCCAGTTCCAGGACGACGAAGCCCTCACCGTCGGGGGCGTTCAGCAGCCACTCACAGGTCGCGGCGATCACCGAGACGCTTGGCAGGCCGGACAGTGTCCGCCGGTAGCGCTGGGCGATCTCCGGGGCCAGGAGACCGTCCTTGAGCTCCCACTCGGGGAGGATCGTCGTGCTCTTGACGAGCTCGGCAACGAACTCCGGCGCCAGGCTGAGGCGGTATTCCGGCAGCGGCGGTGTCGGCATGGCACTCCTCGGATCGGAAGTGTGTGGTGGACGGTGGTGCACGGAGAGGGAGGGGCGCCGGCGTTGAGGCCCGCTGCGATGCGGGGCCTCGATCACCTCGCCTGCAGCCCCGGTGATTGGCCCTGCGTCGCGTGGCCCCGGTTCTCAGACGGGACCGGCATACGACACGGGAAGACACACCAGGCCACCGTCCCGTCAGCGTTGAAGCCCCACTTCCCGCCGAGCTCTTCGACGAGGGCGTCCACGAGCCATAGGCCGCGTCCGCTCTCCTCGTCTGCGCCGGCCTGTTTCGGGCGAGGGACCGCGGAGGGGCAGTGGTCGTTGATCTCCAACCGCACGTGGTCATCGGTATGTCTCAGGCGGAGACCGACCGTGGAGCCGTGCCCGTGCACCACCGCGTTGGTGGCCAGTTCCGAGATCACCACCTCCGCGGAGTCGACGTCTGCCGCGGGCATGCGGCACATGTTCCGCAGCCACGCGGCCCCAATACGCCGGGCGTGCTCGACCCTCGACACCTCCCGCACGAAGGCGATCTCGACAGGCGACGGATGCCCCACGAGTGCGGGAGTCGCGGACGTGGCGCGGGGGCTCGACGTGCGCGCGGGAGCGAGTGGGGCCGTCGTCCGAACCGCAGGCGTCATCGCCCAGTCCTTCCGCAGGTCAAGGGGGATCAGGAGTGCAGAACGCTCTCCATGGCCCAACCACCGTGCCGCGTGGGAAAGTTGCTTCGCAACGAAAATGCTTTAGAAATTTCTCCGCGAACGAAAATGGCACATGACACCGCAAGCGCATGGTCTGTTGCGGCGCGCGTAACGCGTGTCAGACTTCGCGCATCGCGGCTTCGGCGAACGCATGCGATGGAAAGGCGAACACATGGCAGCCAAACCCAGGCCGACCGTGCGGCGAATCGAACTCGGTTACGAGCTGCGGCAGTTGCGCGAACGTGCCGGGATGACGCTCGAGGATGTCGCCGGGAGCGGCGCCATCAAGGGGCTGTACGTCACCAAGCTGCACCGCGTCGAGAAGGGGCTCCAGGACCTCCGCAGCGCCGGTGATCTGCGCGCGCTGCTGGAGCTGTACGGCGTGACCGACGACCGCGACGTCGACCAGCTCCTGCACATCCAGCGCGACGGCTCCAGCCAGGACTGGTGGACCCCGTTCCGGTCCACGATGCCGTCAGGCATGCCGCGCTTCGTCGGCATCGAGACCGCGGCACGAGAGACGTGGGCCTTCCATCCTGCGCTTGTCCTCGGACTGCTGCAGACCGAGGCGTACGCACGCGCGCTGTACGAGCTCGCGAAGCCCATCGAGGAGACCACGAGCGAGTTCATCGAGAAGAACGTCCAGGTCCGGCTCCGACGCAAAGACGCCCTTACGAGGGACGAGGAACCGCTGCGGCTGCGAGCCGTGTTGTACGAGCCGGCTCTGCGGTACGTCGTCGGAAACCCGGAGGTGATGCGGGAGCAGTACGAGGAGATCGCCGAGCTGGCGTCGCTGCCTGGCGTGAGCGTTCAGGTCCTCCCCCAGACACTGCGGGGATACCTGTCCGTGCACGACTTCACGATTCTGCACCTGGACGACGGCATGCCCACCTCGGTCCAGGTGGACAACGCGTGGAGCGCCACGTCGGTCTCCGACAAACCACGCGAGGTCGGACGGTTCACCCGCAAGTTCAACGCCCTCACGGCGTCAGCGCTGCCGCCGGAGGACACACCCGCGTTCCTGCAACAACTCACGCGAGAGATCACCAAATGACCCAGCCCCGTACCCACATGGCACCCGAGTTCACCAACGCCGGAGCGCACTGGTTCAAGTCGTCATACTCCGACGGTGCCGGCAACAACTGCATAGAGGTCGCCGACCTCACCGCCACGGCGCACGCCGGCATCGCGATCCGTGACAGCAAGGATCCCCACGGGCCCGCGCTGCTCATCGACCCGGCCCCCTACATGGCCTTCATTCAGGGCATCCGACACAGCTGATGATTACGGTGATACGGCGCACGTCTGCCTGAACCGTGCCGAGGCTGGAACGCCCTCCGAGCGTGTGGTTCAGCCTCGGCACGCGCCGATCGGACCGAGGGGGTACAAGAGGCTCACAGCCCCTTGACCAGTTGGGCCGCCGTAGCGAGCGAAACGGACGGGTACTGGCGCTTCAGCTCACGCACCGCGACCGCGACCCCTCGCTCCTCGCGGATCCGGAGCAGCGCTTCTTTGTCGACCGTCTGGAAGAAGTCGTCGACGCTGGCGAACTGCTGGTTGAACTTCTCGCGCTTCCTTCTGCGGTCGCCGTACACCTCCGCGCTCCCTATAAGCACGAGTCCGACGACGAAGAACGCCTCGCCGAGGATCACCGGCCAGTTGGCGATGGACATGAAGGCCAGGAAGAAGGAGCATCCCGCCAGGCCCCACATGGCTGCACGGGGTCCGTACATGCGTTTGCCGCCTTCCTGTGGCTGGAGTAGGGGCGGATCGGAGAAGAGGCCGCTGCCAGGCATCAAGCCAGGGCGTCCGGCCAATGACCACCAGGGAACGTGCTGGTGTCCGCCGCTTCTCCCTTGATGACCGTCATGTGCTGTCTCTTGGTCCCGAGGACCGCGACCAGCGCGGAGACAGCGGCCGATCAACGCCGCGTTCACGCTGGCCTCTTCGACGATGGTGGCAGTCCCGGCCCACGAAAACACCACGGATGGTCACGTCCGAGCAGCAACGTTCTTCCTATGTGAGCCCCAGCAAGGGCTTCCGGGGCTCCCCTGCAACGCTCTCGCGACGGATCAAGGAATCTTCCAGCCAGCCGGAATCTCATCCTCCCGGCCATGGACCGTGAGCCAGCGTGCAAGCTTGCGTCGAGCGCGGAGCTCGCCAGGCACCAAAGGCTTCAACCAGAACCAGAGAATCACCGGAACGACGCCCACCGCAATTGGCACGCAGATAGCGGCAAAGAACGCGCCTATGCCACCCAACGCACGCAGACCATAGCCGAGTGCTCCAACACTGCCACCTATGCGCTTACTACGTGCTCTCGCCTCGCCATCTCTAGCACGCTCAGGCTTCAGCTCGTGATCACCAACATGCGCCTGCTCACGCTGTTTCTGAAGCACCGATCGGACGGTGATGAAAGTGCTCGACGCACTCGCCGCCACCACCACAGGAACGACAACCCAAGGAGAGGCGCCTGCATCGATGATGCCGATGGTGATTCCAACGGCCGCGGCAAATACCAGCCCCGTCATCAGGAAAAAAAAGAGTGCGACGAAGGTGCGAACCACCCAATAAATGAGACCGCGCTTGTGCCACGACTTGCCGACAAACGCGAGTGAATCGACCGGCGCAACCTGCGAGACTTTCACGTTAGAACTAGAAGACATCATTCCAAAGATCCACGGTTGAGTTTTTGATTTTGTCGCCCATGCCTTTAAAGTCCTCTTTCCACCATGTTGCAGAGGCGTCGCCAATGCTGTGCCCGATCCCGGAAACCACTCCACGTGTATGGATGTTATGTTCCCAATGGCCAGCTTTGACCAGCTCGTCGCCATAGGTTCCGGCAACATACCCCACGCCGAGACTTGCACCTACAGTCACTCCGACGGGTACGCTTTCTGCGGCACCAGCCTCAATAGCGGCCCCCGCAGCCATAGAAAGCGCCGTACTGCCCGTCTCAACTCCAACGCTATGCCAGAAACCCCAACCCTTCTCCATATCATCCTTGGAGGCGAGATAAATACCCGCTAGGCCCACTGTCGTGCCAAGTATTGGGATGCTGTCCAGGACTTTGAATTGACCGTCGAGATTGAGCTTTTCGCGCAGCCGTGAAAATTCGAATTCTGTCTTTCCGGAGAACTTCCACTTCGACGCAGACTTTTCGACATCAGCGAGTACCTTATTTGCTTCTCGCAACGCTCGACGGTTAGCAAGTCGCTCTGTCTGGAACTCTTTCCATTCCCGTGATTGTTTCGGCATGTGGCGATGGAGACGCTTCATTTCCACACGTTCTTGATTGAGGCGTTCCATTTTCTCGCGGCTCAGCGCAGCGCGGGCGGCCGGAATTCCGTACAGTGCGCGCGCGGCGTCCGCCAACGTGACGTCGTCACTGGTTCCGAGGGTGTCGTCACTTCCACCCGGAGCAAGCTGCGAGACGATCGCGGCGAAGCTCTGCGCGGCATCCGACCGCGCCCGCTTTGCCTTCTGCACCGCCGCTTCCGCACGCTCCACGTACTCGCTGATGTCCATCGTCACAGGGAGTGGGTGCCCATCGGGGTCAAGCGGAATACCGTGCTTCTTGGCATAGTCCCTGGCGTCATCAAGGTCACCCTGAGCTTCACCAAGAGCGACCGCCAGGTGTTCCATCGTGGTCGAGATATGGCCCATCGCTTGGACGATGGCGTCACTCGCCGCTGAAGATACAAGCCAGTCTTGCTTGAAATTGTCAGCCGCATCCCCCCACCAGCCGGCATCGTGTACAAGATCACGGACCCGGGTGTTCAAGACGTGAGTGATCTCGACAAGCTCGCTGCAGGCGGAGGCCAAATCCTGACCGCTGGAGTAAAGCGTGCTTCGATCGCCTTCGATTGTTAGGTACGAGTCGGACACGCTCAGCCTTCCAGCGTATTGAAGAGATTCATGACGTCCTGGTTATCCCTGGTGTAGCCGTCGTGAGCCTTTTTCATCTTCTCGCCGTGATCTTTCACCGTCTCGATAAGGAGGTCGTATAGGGTCTTCACGACGTCGAGCGCATCTCGACACGCTTTATTCGTGTCAGAGTCCCCGCAATCGGGAACCGGGCAGTGCACCTTGTGCTTCTGCTCGCCCAGCGTTCGCTCTTCACGAAAAAAGGCGAGATAGGCTTGCTCAAGGTCCTCCAGGACGACGTGATACTCGCTCATTTATCCCCCTTCACTAGAACCGGGATGGGCGGTCCCGCTGTTACTGGTGCGGATAGCGGTCGGACGGCGGCTGTTGCTGGTACGGAGCGGACCCGGGGTAAGAGTTCGGGGGATAACTTCCGTATCCGGACTGCTGATTGAACTGGCTCTGCTCCGCCGCCCGACGGCGCTTCGCGCGCCGAACCAGAAACAGAGCCACACCGATCACGATGAGCACACCGAGAGCTGCCAGCGTGCTGAGCGCGATGACTGAGTTGGTGGTCAGTCCACTGCTCGAATCATCGGACGCGGAGGATGCCGCTGTGTTGTCCTCGGGTGTTGCCTGAGAATTGGATGAGGGCATGGTGAGCGGGCCGTTCTTGGAGCCGGCCGGGATGTTCTGCTGAAGGGCGGCGAGGGGTTGGATGTAGCCGTAGCCGTACTTCTCGTCAGGGAGGTTCAGGCCCTTGGCCGAGGCTGGGAGGCCGGCCGTCTTGGTGAGGCGATTGACGATCTGGCCTGCGGTGAGGTCAGGGAACTTCTCGTGCAGCAGGGCGCAGGCGGCGGAGACGTAGGCGGCGGAGTCGGAGGTGCCGGTGCCCATGCGGTAGCCGTCTGAGTCCGTGCCAGCGGAGACGACGCGGTAGCCGGGGGCCGTCAGTAGGAGGTTCGCACCGGAGTTGGACTTCTCCCAGATCTCCTTGGAGTCCTTGACAGCGCCGACGTTCACCACGCCTGGGTAACTGGCCGGATAGCTGACGGCTTCGGTGCCGCTCTTCCCCTCGTTGCCTGACCCTGCCACGACAATCGCATTGTGCTGAAGGGCGTACCTAATCGCCTGTTGCTCCTCGCCACCGGCGGTTGGCAGGCTTCCACCCTGGGAGATGTTGATGACCGATGCGCCGTGGTCCACCGCGTACCTGATCGACGAGGCAAAACCGTCCGACTGGCCCCCGTTGTCACGGAGGGGCAGGATCTTCGCGTCAGGGGCGAGTCCCTTCACGCCGTCCGAACCGTTGACACCGTGTCCATGCCCGGCGATGACGCCGGCCATGGCCGTCCCGTGGCTGTCTCCCGCGGCGGGCGAGGCGTCGGAGTCCCCGTCGATGAAGTCTTTGCCCGGCAGGACGTTGCCCTTCAGGTCGCGGTGGGAGGCGTCAACGCCGTCGTCGATGACGGCGACGGTGACGCCCTTGCCCGTCGCGATCTTCCAGACCGCCTCGGCGTCAAGGGCCTGGAGCGGCCACTGGTCACTCCTGACCTGGTCCGCCGACGCGGTGGTCGCGGTGGCGAAGAGCAGTGCTCCCACCGCTGCCGTACTGCCCGCGATGCGCAGCGTCCGCGTGAGACCCATGCCCTGTTTCTCTCTTTCGTCCCGCCGGGCGGGGCTCGCGTGGTGGATGACGCGAGCCCCGTTTCTGTCCTGCCGCGATCGTGTCTACTCGATGAGCGGTGGGGTGGTGTCGTCCCGCTTTGGCACCCAGGTCTCCTCGTCCTCGACGAGATAGTCCGGGACCGGCTTACCGTCTTTCTTCTTCTTGCCGCGGCCCTGGCCAGCCACGCCGGCCTGTCCGGAGCCCGTCAGGCCCGCCGCCCTGCGGCCCTCGGTCGTGCCACCGCGGCTGCCGTGCAGACCGGAACCGGCCCGATTTCCAGTGGAGGGTGTGTCTTCGGGTTCGCCGATCACCCCACCCTTCGTGCGGGCCAGGGGACCCCGGCCGCTGGGCTGGTTGCCGCGTCCGGCACCTGCCCCGGTCCCGGCTCCCACACCGCCCACGCCCGTGCGGCCGCTGCCCGCCGCGGAGCCTTCGCCGGAGGCGCTGCCACCGCGGGCCAAGCCGCCCGCAGGGCCGCCGGGCACACCGGGCAAACCGGCACCTGTTCCAGACCCGCCGCCCACGCCACCGACTCGGGCAGTGCTTCCGCCTCCGTGGCCGCCGCCGTCCCCGGCGCCGGTGCCACTGGGGCTGGTGGTCGCAAGCCCGTCTACATCCGTGCCGACCCCGGAGGGCGCGGACGCCTTTGAAGCGGACGCCTTTGAAGAGGAACCAGTGCCTGCACCGGCAACGCGGTGGGGGGTGCTGGGGGACGCCGTGATGGTCGACCGGCTCGAGCCGCGCGACGCGCCGCTACTGGTGTGAGTCCGGCCCACCAGCATGGGGCCGCTCTCGGTCGGGATCGCGACGATGGGGACCGGCGTCGTGCCTCCCGGATCACCGGGGTAGTCGTCAGACTCATCGAACGGCCTGCGGTTCCACGTACCCATGGCCTTGGTCTGCGACGCGTACGCCGCCCCCAACTGCTCCATTTTCACGGCCATCTTCAACTGGGCTTCCTTGCCCGCCGAGAGGTCGTCCTTGTTCTTGTCCAGGGCCTCCTGGGTGGACATCCCGGCCCGCTTGTCCGCCTGGTAGCCGCTGTCGTCGTGCGAGAACCCGTCCCCGACGAAGTCAAGGCCGCTTGAGATCGTCCCCGGCTTCTCCATCGCCTCGACCTCGGGCTTGATGGTCTCCAGCACCGTGGCCGCGCTGCCCAGCGCGATGGAGGTGTACTTGGCGTACTGGGCGCCGTCCTGCATCTTCTTCGCGATGACCTCGGCCCGCGCCTTGAACCGATCGGCGGCCTCGCCCTCCCAGTGCTCCAGCACCCCGTGGACTGCTGCCAGGAAATCCTGCCGCGATCCACTGCCGCCGTCCTCGCCCACCAGATCATCGTTGACCTTGCGCCAGCCTCGGGCCACGTCGTGAACCACGCCCGGCTTCGCGTTGATGACCATGGCCTTCATCTGGTCCATGTTCAGATCGGCGAACGGGGTCGTGGCCTTCTCGTCGTAGCACATCGCCGCCGGGACGTACTCGTAGGTGTAGCCGTCGCTCTTCTTCCCGCCCGAGCTCATGACTTACCCCCGTCCGAGAGTGCAGCCGCGATCTCCGCTTCCTGGTCCTGGTATGCGCCGTGGTTCTTCTTCGTCTTCGTCCCGAAGTCGTCCACCAGGCCGTGGATATGGGTGACGATGTCCTCGAGGTGCTGCTTCATCTCCGTGTGTGCAATGTGCAGATCATTCGCCTCAGTGAAATCCGCGCTGCCCAGTGCGCCGGCCGGCAGGTAAGTCTGATAGCGCGAGTCAGAGGTGGTATCGCCCAGATTTGAGATGATCCGGTTGAGTTGTGTGACCACACCGTCCAGTGCGCTCAGATCAACCTTCAGCTCGCCGCTCGCCACCGCGAGTGCCCCCTGTCCCCGTACGACTGATAGCGCTAGCAATCTTATCGGCTGCATCAGACAGCGCAGAGCGCCCAGGTCTCTTTCTGGCCTCGATGAGAACAGCGGGTTTGGGTGCCGATGGCGGGATCCAGGGTCAAACAGCGTTTTAGGTGCCGCTGGTGGCGACGCCGAACCGGTTCCAGATGACGTTGAGCGGGGCTCGTGCGCCGTCGCCGTGCACGGAACGGCGTCAGCGACTTCGTGACGCCCGTCGATGTGCGCGCCGGCCTGACCGGCCTCCCTCTCGCCGCGCTGCAGCAGATGCCGACGATGCCGGGCGGCCTGGACCATGTCGGCGATGGCGATGAGAGCGCGGGCGGCTTAGATGCGCTGTGGGGCGGTGCCCCGCTTGTCGGCCATGTCAGCGCGCGCAACTCGGGGTTCACACCTGCCATCACCGAACTGTCAGCTGACGCTCATACCCCGTTCCGGCCAACGTCTACGCTCCTCGAACACGGAGTGGATCTTCCGTGATGCCTTGACGAACGTGTAGTCGGCGATGCCGTCGTCGGAAGTTGAGGTGCGGCTGGACGTGTCGACGATGAGCGTACGGTCCATTTCTTCCGGGTCTTCACCGAAAGAGTAGCGAATGGAGTCCGGTTGTTCGGACAGCTTCCTGAAGTAGGCCAAGGGCGCCATTACCGCTCGCTCTCGAAGTCTTCCGCTTGGTGGGCGGAACCTTGCTCTGCCAATTGTTTCATGATCGGGAATCAGACATTCCGGGATCAGGAACACGCCACACGGGAACGCGATGTTCGAATTTGCCCTCCTGATCGACAGGCTGACCCGACCAGTCAGCCGTGATCAAGGGGGATTCATGCGCATTGCGAAGCACAGACGGGTCTTCGCCGCAGCCGTGACCACGACCGCGGCGATGCTCGCGCTCATCGACACACCTGCGAGTGCCCAGCCCGCCGACCTGGCCGCTCCGACGGCGACGAATACCGACACCACGGCACTCGCTCAGCTCGCCGAGGGCTATCTGCAGCAGCGCGCCGACATGCTGACGACGTCCCGCCCGACAGTGAGGGCCGTCGTCGTCCACGTCAAGGCCACGCGCGCCATGGCCGCTCGCACGCAGGACGATCTCGCCGCCCTCGCAGAGAAGGGCAAGCGGTACAAGGAAGTCGACGGCGGCTACACGAAGGCGCAGGTCGACGTGAACGTCACCGACACCACCGTCTCCGGTCAGACAGCAACGCTCCAACTCACCGAGCACACACGCCTCTACCTGCCGTTCACGGCGCAGGAGGTCGAGCAGGGAGCGCCGGAGTACGAGGAGCTGTCGCTCCCGCACACGGTGACGTATACCCAAGGCGCCGACGGTGCGTGGCTGTTGTCGTCCGACAAGGCCGATACGGAGGGCGGCCCGACGCCGACGACACAGGTTTCCGACGCGGACGTCGACGCCGCGACGGCCGATGGGGGCGGTAAGGCGGACGAGGACGAGGGAAGCAAGGATGCCCCCTCAGACACGACCCCGCTGCCCGCCGCCACGGTCGACGACGTCGTCAAGCCGACGGTCGCAGCCAGCTACAACTACAACAAGATGGTGGCCTACGCCGACAAGTACTGGGACCACCACAACGGCGCCTTCCGCACATACGGCAACGACTGCACCAACTTCATCTCGCAGGCGATGCTGGAGGGCGGATGGGGTCCCAAGGGCGGCGCCATCATTCAGAGGACCAGCAACAAGTACTGGTTCTACGGGCCGACGACGTGGACGACCAGCTACACCTGGGCGGGTGCCGAGAACTGGTACTGGTTCGCGAAGAAGCACTCGAAGAGGACCAAGATCCTCGACAACGTGTGGAAGCTGGCCAAGTCGGATGTGCTGCAGGCTGACTGGGACCGGAACAACAACATCGACCACACGATGATCGTCACGAAGAAGTACGGAGGTACGCCGTACCTGACGTACCACACCGGCGACACCCACAACAAAAGCCTGAACAAGCTGCTCTCTGACCATCCGCGCACCTGGTGGTACGCGCACCGCACGTGACAGGCTGCTGCCCCTCACAGGAGAAACTAGGAGTGCGCTGTGAAACGTCGACGCCTCTTGGCCGTGCTGGCCGTCCTGGTCGTCGCATCCGGCTGCTCGTCCTCTGACGACAAGGTCGCGCCCGCAAGCCCTTCGAGCTCGGCGTCCGCCGACGGAGCCCGCAAGGCCGTCGAAACCTACGTGAACGCCCTGAACTCCCGCAGTGCCACCGACCTGATCGCCGTCGGCGGTGTCAAGGACGCGAAGTGGTCCAGGCAGGAAGCCGCGCAGATCCTCGCGGACCGGGGCGGGCGCGGGTGGAAGATCAAGGACGTGCAGATCGAGCACGACATGGGCCCGAACACCGGCTCGGCCCGCCTCGTGGCCGAGGACAAGGCGGGCAAGCCGCTGCAGGACACCTTCACCGTGATGCGGCAGAAGGGCACGTGGCACCTCGTGGTCTTCACCCATCAGCCGACCGAGCCGGGCAAGGAACCCGCCTCAACCGACAAACCCGGTTCCTGACCGGCCAGTTGGGCGGCCTGCGCCGGGAGTCAGGTGCAGGCCGCCCGTCAGTCGGCGGGATCCGCCAGTGACGGCACTGAACCGAACGCACCGGCGAAGGTCCCGACGTAGCCAAGGGACGTAGACTCTACGGCTGCCGACGGTTCAAGAGCCTGGTCCGGATCTCTGCCCAGATCAGCGGCCGGTCTTCGACCGTGCTGATCCCCTTGCAGAGGTGCCGGATGGTTATCGGGAGATGGCCGACCGGTCGGCGCTGAAGGTGCGCAGCTCCTGAGCGCGGGGGCTGGCGGCACGGGTGGGGTTCCTTCCGGCCGCGCGGTGCCCTCGTGATGTCAGGCGGTGCGCTTCACGTGGCGGACCAGCCACATCAGCAGGGGGTCCAGGTCGGCGGCGGCCGAGAGGACCCGGTCGACCGCCTCGGGGGTGTGCAGCCACTCCTCGCAGCCGAGGGGACGGGCGGCGATCAGTGAACGGTGACGCAGCAGATCGGCATGGGCGTGGTCCGTCGGATAGCCGCGCGGAGGGCGTTTCATCACGTCCCCGGAGATGTCGTAGCCCTTCTTCCGCACGTCCTTGACGATGACGGACAGTTCGTGGCCGCTCCCCTCTGACGCCACGGCTTTGCGGAACATGTCCACCTGGCCGGGATCGGGGTACCACCAGGCGCCCTGGATCCGCAGGCCGTCCAGGGAGAACCGAAGACCGATCTCGATCTTGCGGCCGAGCCGGATCACCGCGCCCTGGTGCTGCCACCACCAGGAGTCGGTGCGGTAGTGCCAGACGGAGAAGTCCTCGTACCGGGGGTCGGCGTCCGCGACCTCGTTGAGCAGGGCGATCATCGGCTGCCGGACCAGCCGTTCGCGGTCCGCGCGGTAGCGCTCACGGGTCGCGTGGGTCGGTTCGCCCTGGAGCTGCCACAACACGTCCATGGCCTGCTCCGGCCAGCCGGTGAACTGTCCGCGCATGCGCGCAGGTTAGCTCACCCGTGATCCGCGCGCGCCGAGAGTGAGGGAGGCGTAACCCCAGACAAGGTGGGAGATGCTGCGGCAGGGCTCGCCGGCCAGTTCGATGTGCCGTGCGGGGTGGGCGAGTCCGTCGAGGAACACGGAGAGTGCAGCGGATATGAAGCCGACGGTGAGAGGCAGGCACTTCAGTTCGCCGCGGGCAGACAGCGAAGATCCCGCAATGACTGGCGCATTGCTGCAGGAGCATGCCAACGTACAACGCTCTGGCGGAAGACCTTGCCCCTGAGCCCAAGGAGGCGCCCCTGCACTCGCACCATCCCAGCGAACCGTTCCAACCCGACTCGCCGGACCCCGTGTATTGGGTCACCCCGCTCCATCTGGCGGGTGGTGACGGTGTGCTTGCCGAGAGGATTGGTAGCACATTGGCCAGCCTCGGCTGGCGTATGTGGCCCACCGCCCGTCACACGCTTCTGTATGTGAGCCCGGACGGGTTGTGCGGCGCCGAGTGGATTCTCGCGGCCTATCCGTTCGAGTTGGGTGGTCTACCGGTTGCCTGGCAGCTGAGCGCCCGCCCGTATGCCACTGCCGCGATGACGGTGTGGAACGCGTACTTCACCGCCGACGTCCCGTACGAGGCGCTTGCCGATCTCCTCATCGCCATCGACGCTCGCAAGGCGCCCGACGTTGGTTTCGCGGGGCCGGCGACGGTCCTCGACGCGCTCAGCGGTCGGGGCTGGATCCGCGACGTGGACCGTCCCGGTACCACCGCCATGGATCCCGGGCTTTCCACCTGCGTCTCCCTGGAGATGCTGCCGCCGCTAATCGAGGACGCCGATCCCCGCCCCGGTCTGGTGGGCTGGCAGGCGTGGGCGGAGCCCGTCGTCGGCGCTCCGTATCTGTGGTGCGCCAGCTTCAGCGCCAGCGTCCCGCATGACCTGGTCGCCGCGTTCGCCTCCTCGCTTGCCTCGCCGGTCCCGGTGGGCCGCCGCACGCTGCCCAAGAGCGCCGAGGGCCGGCTCACCGTCCGACGCCGCTGACGGCCTGTCTCCGGACGCCGTCCGTGGTGCTGCTGGTCGCTGATTTCCGTGACTTGAAGGTCAAACGTATGAGGGGCGTGCCCTGTGCCCGCCAGTCGACAGAGAGGAAGAGGATCTTGTTGTTTCGACGCTCTCGCGCGGACCGTGCGTTCCGTGAAGCCCAGCGCGCGGGTTACGCGCTCCTACAGCAGGTGCATGCCGAGTGGCCCCTGCCGGACCACACCACTGGTGCGGTGGCACCGGCCGCATCAGAGGCGCTGGTGCCTGACTTCCTTCCGCCGGACCTGCGGGTTCCCTCGCGCCAGGAGGTGGAAGGGCTGATGATGCGCTGGGAGCAGCCGCTTGTCATCGACGGCGAGGTCCGTACTTGCACCGAGTGCGGCGGGTACCGGGACTGGATCGTCTTCTGCCTGCGCGACGACTCGGTGTGGCTCCGCTGTCGGGCCGGTCACCAGGTTCAAGAGCCTCGTCTGGACGCCGCCTGGTACAACCGCAACTCTGGTCCGGTCGACCGCTGGCACTCCACCCTTGAGGACGGGCTGCGCCACCTCGGCCACTGATCTCGAAACCCCTCGCCCCTACCCCTACAGACCGCCGGCGCCGGAGGACCGGCCTGGTCAGACCGTCAGCTCCGCAGCCACATAGGGGTTTCACATGGGCCTTCGCGCCACGACCGTCCTCAGCTTCAGCGCCCTCGCCGTCCTTGCCCTGACGGGCTGCTCGGCCGGCAGCGCTGATTCCACCGACCTGACGTCCCCGACGACCGTCAGGGTGCGCCCGGGCGGTGAGAGTGCCCCGGTGCCCGCTCCGTTGTCCTCGGCCGCGCTGGCCAAGCGGCTCCTGGGCGAGAGCGACCTGGGCGAGGGCTACACCCGCACGCCTCAGCCCCCGGCGCAGCACGATGACGTGAGCGTCACCGGCTGCCCGGCGCTGGAGAAGCTCGGCAGTGAGGCTGCAGTCGGTGGCAGCTTCGACTTCCCGCACAAGGCCAAGGTGTCCTTCGCCTATGCGGGCGGCAGCGGCTCCGAGGTGGCCGAGGAGTTGTACAGCGACACCGAGGACAAGCTCTCCCAGGGCGTGGCTCGGATCTTCGAGGCGATGACCTCCTGCCCCACTTATCAGGTCCTCGCCGGTAGTACATCGGTCACGGTCTCGGCTCAGAGTGCTCGTCGCCCAGCTGGGCGACGAGCAGTGGAGCCAGCTGTTGACCTTCACAGTCGGCGGGCGCAGCAGCGTCGTCAAGCAGACGGCCGTCCGCACCGGGACGGTAGTCGTCGTGGTCTCCGGTAGCCCGGCCTGGTCGATGCCCATGTGCGCAAGGCGGTCGCCAAGGCCACGGCGGTCAGGCTTTCGGGGTGATGAGGCCGGATCGGCAGGCAAGGACGGCGTCGCAGGCCCCTATGCCGAGGCGGTTCCTGTAGCACCGGATCCCTGTCCTGGTCACGGACGTGCATGCCGTTTGTCATGGTGAGCCCTGTGACCTGGGCGGGCTTCGCCGCCCTCGCTCCTGGAGGCCGGAGCCGACAAGGCCGGCCCTCAGGGGCGCTGCCGTATCAGGCCAGGGCGGTCAGGGGTTCTGGACGAGCAAGCGGACTTCGGGTGTGAGGCCGTCGAGGATGTCCCGCCCGTAGGGGGTGTCGGGCCGGGCAGCGAGGTCTTGGACAGCGGTCCAGATCTCGGCTATCACCTGGAGCGCCTGCTGTGTTTGCCGGATGGCGTTGCGCCGGTGGGCGAGGAACTCTTCGGCGCGCTGGTGGGCCTGCTCCCAGGTGATGTCTCCCCGCTCGACGAGCGGGGCCATGGGCGGGGTGGGGTCGCCGTCGGAGAGGCGGAGAGCGTCCGTGTGCTGCACGGTCTGGCGGAGCTGTTCTTCGTGTTGCCGCTGGTTGAGTGCCGCTGTGGCGTCGTCGAGGGTGAGGGAGCCATCGGTGAGCTGTTCTGCGAGGTCGGGGGCGTGCTCGTGCAGGCGGTCGTGCTGGGCCTGGATCTCGGCGGCGTGGGCCTGGTGTTCGCGGACGGTGCTGTAGGCGGCATCGAGGCTGAGGGTGCCGGTGCGGACCTGCTCGGCGAGGTGGGGGTGGTGCTTGAGGACCGTGGCCGCGTTGGAGAGGCGGGTCAGGCTGATGCTGTGGAGCTTGGCGTGGTGGCGCAGGGAGTGTTCCGAAACGGAACGGGCCATCGCGACGATCACCGCCTGCTGGCCCTTGCTGATGTGCCGGCGGCGCAGGTTGTGGGCGAGGACCAGCGCTTTGGGGTCGCTGCCGGTGTAGGTGGTGAAGCGCGGTGCGACGCCGGCGATCTCGCAGGCGGCCAGACGGTTACGTCCGTCGAGGAGGATGCCGTCGGCGCTCAGGACGATGGCCTCGTGCTGGCCCTCGGTCTTGATGGACTCGGCCAGGTCGTGCAGCTCGTCGGTGCTGAGCATCGGGAACATGTCGGCGGTGGGGTGGGTCTGGATGATGTGCTCCTTGTCAGGTGGGGCGCCGTAGATGGCCTGCGGCGTCGTAAGGCCGGGGGCAGGGCTGTGATCGTTGATCGGTGGTCACCGGGACTTCGGTGGCCCTCGTTAGCGGGTGCGAGGCGTGCGAAGCCGCTGTCTGAGGGGGGTGCTCACCGCGTCCGGTGAGTGCGGGACGGCGGCGGCGTGGACGCGGGAGGTGCCGCGGCGGAGGCCCGCCCTGTGGACAGGACGTGGCGGGCCTGAGGGCTGCGGGCTTGTGCGGCTCGTGCACCTGGGCCGGGGGCGTGCCGGTCGCCGAGGCGTTGGATGCGCCAGACGAGAACTTCGGATGCCGATTTTGCGTCGCTCAAGGAGCGTTGCCGGGCTGCCTGCTGGAGGACGGCTGCGGGGTTGTGGCCAGCAGCTTCGGCGGCGGCGAGGGCGGCGGTGAGCGCGGGCCAGGCAGCCTCGGAGAGGATCTGCCCGGCATGGGAGGGCAGGACCTCGTGCAGGGTGCGGGCGTACCGATGGACGGTGCCCTCGGAAGGGCGGCGCCCGGCAAGTACGGCAAGACTGGTGGGGGCGATCTGGTCGTAGGCGGCCTGGAGATGGGTGAGCGTTTGCCGGGCGGCGGCCACCTGCCGGTCGTGGTGGCGGAGCGCGCTGCGGCGCTGGGCTGCGAGTACGACGAGGATGGCGGTGTCCAGGAGCATGGCCAGGCCGGTGTGGTCCGCGCCCTGGTAGCGCATGGCTTTCAGCGCGCCGCGCAGGGCGCGGGCGTGCTGGTGGTCGGCGCGGGCACGGGTGTGGGCGGCGTGCTCGAAGGCGACCGCGGCGCGGTGGAGTTCGCCCTTGAGATGGACGGGGGCGTGGACGGGCAGGGCGTAGAGGACTTCGCTGAAGACGGTCAGGTGGGCTTGGACAGCGCCGTCGTCGGCGTGATCAAGGTGGTGGGGGATCCGTTCTGCGGCCGCGGTGGCCTGGTGCCAAGGGCTGCGGTGGTAGTGGCCGGCTGGTGAGGCTGCCGTGGCAGTGGGCCCTTCGGCGGCGGTCAGACGCTGCTGGATCTGTGGGAGGGACAGGTCGGTGGCGAGGCTGGAGCCGGAGTACCAGACGGGCTCGCTGTTGGTGTCGGGGTCGTCGGGCAGAGCGACCTTGTAGCCGCCGAGGTCGCCGGAGGGCAGCGTGCGTGTTTCGACCTGGAGACCGGCGTCGGCGAGCAGGTTGAAGAACTCCTCCAGGTCCTTCGCGTGGGAGAGCGCGGTGCGCACGGTGTGCCGCAGCTGCTCGCGCGCCGTCTTGTGGTGGCCCAACCGTTTGGCCTTCTCCTGCTCGGCGCGGGTGGGGCGCTTGACGGCCGGGGTGCCGGTGGCGGCTTCGGGGCCGCGCGGAATCTGGGTGAGGCCGAAGTCCTTCTCGACCTGGGTGAGTTCGGCCATGGCGCGGTGGTAGTCGTTCCAGTTCCTCGGCGGGCGCAGATCACCGCGGACTTTGGTGGCAACGATGTGGATGTGATCGTCCGCATGGCGCACGGCAACCCACCGGCAGCCGTCCGGATCACCCTCGGGTGCGATGCCGGTCGCATCGACCATGCGCTGGGCGATCGCCGCCCACTCGGCATCGGTCAGGATGCGGTCCTCGGGCGCGGCGCGCACCGAGCAGTGCCACACGTGCCCCTCGGGTGCCTTGTCGCCGGCCTGCTTGACCCGCAGATCCAGAGCCTTGGTGAGCTGGCCGAGCCGCTCCTTGTGCCCGGGACTGTCATACGGGCCAGGGTCAGCAATGAAGTCGTCCCAGGAAGCGACGATGTGCTGGTCGGTGTGCTCGTTGGCGCGGCCCTTGTCGAAGAGGTAGGCCAGCACGCCGTGGGTGTTGTTGCCCGGCTTGACAATGTTCGCGATCACCTCAGGCCGCCCGCCTTCTGCCCGGCTGCCCGGAAAGCCGCGTCGTCGACCGCCCGGACCGTGTCGTGGGCGGTGGCGAGCAGGCGCTCCGCCCGCTGAAGGATCGCGGCGTCCACAGGGTGTGGATCGCCGCCCGAGTTGAGGCGGCGGGCGATCTGGTTGACGTTGTTGCCGATCCGGGCGATCCGCGCCCGCAGAGCGGCGAACTCGTCGACCGCATCGTCGTAGACGGTGCGCTGGTTCGGAAGGTGCTCCTCGCCGTTGACGAAGGCCATGACGACCGCGCCGACCAGATGCGCGCCGGTAATCTCCAACGTCTGCGCCTTGGCAAGGATCCGCGCCTTCTCCTCGACGCTGTAGCGGGCATCGACGCGCTCTTCGCGACGGCCTTCACTGCTGGCCGTGCGGCGGTGCGCGGCTCGATAGAGCGCGGCTTCATCGGCTGCACGCGCGACGGCAGACGATGACTGTTTTTCGGCGATGACGTGCCGCACACCCTCCTGCTCCGGCGCGCCCTCGCGCCGGAGCAGCTCCTCCGCCACCCCCGGGGCGGAGGAGTCCGCGATGGACCGGCCCATGGACGGTCCATCGCCATTGCTTGCTGCGCGTGTGACGGGAGTGGTGACCATCTGCTCTTGGGAGATGGGGAGTTCGGGGTAGTGGTCGCGCACGACGAGATGTCCTTGTGTCGGGGGTGCGGGGGTGGCGGGTTCAGGCGGCGCGCGGTTGCGTGTTGAGCTCGGCGAACTGCTCGGCAGCGAGGTCGAGCAGATGCACCAGGCGCCGCTCCGGGAGGCGAGCGGCGGAGGCCAGGACGTCGTCGATGCGCGGGTCGAGGGTGCTGACGGCATCCAGTCCGGCGGCGCGGGCGACTACCAGGCGCAGCTCGGCTTCGAGCCAGGCCCAATGCTCGGTGGCCGGCACCGGGGTGTCGTCATTGATCTGGCCCAGGGGGCCGATCCTGAGTCGGCGCAGGTAGTCGCCGCCGGCAGAGAGGATGTCGGGAAGGGAGATCTCGTCCTGGGCCATCCATCGTCCGTGTTTCAGCAGAGTGAGGATGGCGCAGCGCAGCAGGGTCATCTCGTCGCGCTCAGGCGCGGTGCAGATGGGGCAGGACCAGTTGTGGCAATCCCAGGCGGGCGTGGTTGAGCGGGGCATGGCAGGCGGGCCTTTCAGCGGTGGGTGGTTAGAGGTGCGGGGGAGAGGGGTCAGTGCGGGTGGCCGGTACGGGCGGAGTCCTGGTGCTCGGCCTTGACCGCGTTGACGACGCTCTGGGCGACGTCGGTGCCGACCTGGTGGCCGTCGGCACGGACGGCTGCCCTGAGGGAGTCACGCGAGAGGCGGCCCGTCTCGCGGTAGATGCGCTCCGCGTACGCGATGAGGGCATCCCGTGGCAGGTCGGGCTTGCGACCCGGGCGCTTCGGCTCCGGCTTCTCGCCCGGATCGGAACCCGTGTCTGTGCCCGTACTCACCTCCGCGCCTGCATCAGTAGCGGATTGACGGCGGATGACGGATTCCGGGCGGTCCGACCGGTGTCCGGCTTCGTCGCCCGGATTCGGTACGGCCTCGGGGCGCTCGGGCCTTGCCCGCTTCGCCGCGCCAGCGCGGGGCTGGCTGACTCGGTATCCGGGCGTCTCCCACCGCGCGGGCAGCGGGAGCGAGGCCAACCGGGTGGCCTGCTGCCGGGTCCCGAGCTTCCGCAGCAGCAGCTCGTCCTGGCGGAGATCACCGTCGACGTCGGCCCTCTCCAGCGCTTCGTGCAGGCGCCGAGTCACACGTCGGCCACGCCCCTTGTTGCGCTTCTTCTCGGGCATCGCTTCGATGCGGAGAATCAACATGACGGCCCGGCTCAGGGCGCGCTCGCGGATGAGCCGTGCGGCATCGGCATCCTGGTCATGGATGCCCAGGCGCGCCAGGAGTCGTTCGCGTGCTTGTCGGCCGAGGATCGCGAGCAGGCTGCGGGAGGCGGCCTCGGGGGTGTGGTGGCGTAGCTCGATTCCCATGGCCAGGTGCCAGAGGACTGCGGCCATGACCGGGCCGATCAGGGCGCGGATCGTGCCGCCGACGGGACCGGACTCGGCGTAGGCGGGGATGATCTGGCCGCCGGTGATCACCCATACCAGGACGCCGGGCGGCCCCGGCGCCTGCCTGGGACCCTTCAGGTTCTGGCGCGCCATCAAGGCCATTGCGAACAAGGCCAGTTCCGCGGTGGCGAACATGAAGGCGCGCTCGACGGTGCTGACTATGTCCAGGTAGTCGGCGGCGAACCGCCAACTGGTGTCCGCGCTGTAAGCGGTACAGCCGATCGCGGCCATGGCAGCAACCCGCACGGCGACGGTTGAGCGCCACCGGCTGCGTGCGGGCGGCTGGCGGCGCTGCCGGTGAGCCGTCCACGCGGCGAACAGGGCGAGCGGCACCAGCAGCGCGACCAGCACCGCTGTCAGCGCGGGTGAGGTGGCCCAGCCCGGGAGGAGCGGGATGCTGACGCTCTGGGCGGTTTGGGCTATCGGGGCAGGGGAGTGCAAGGGGCGGGCTCCAGGGCAGGGAAGTGGGGCTTGAGGGGTGACGGCGCTGTGAGCGGTTCCCTGCACCGTGCGGGCGCAGGGTGCGCGCGTACGGTCGCGTGAACGCTTCGCGCGGGACGCGAGGGCTTAGCGGACGGCGGTGAGACGGAGGGTGGAGGCGTAGCCGCGGGCCTGTTGCCGGGCCGTCCCCCTGTTCCTCCGGCGGTGTCGTCGGCCCTGGGCGGCCAGGTGCTGTCGACGAGGCGGGGCAGGTGGCGCCGGGCCGCAACGGCCTGTTAGTACCCGTCCTGGCCGGTGGCCGTGCTGCGCCTTCGGTCGGGGCCGTCGAGGATGACGCGGCGGGTCATCTCGGCGAGGCGGGAGGCGACGCGGTCGCCGACGGCGGTGCGCAGGTCGGCGATGGGGAGATTGGTGGTGATGAGCGTGGGCAGCTCGTGGACGTACCGGTGGTCGATGAGCCGGTAGGTCAGTTCCTCGGTCCACTCCGATGTCTTGGCGGCGCCGAGGTCGTCGAGGAGCAGCAGCGGGCTGCGGGCCAGTTCCTGGAAGCGCCGTTCGCCGTCGTGGCCTTGGCGGGGGCGCAGGGTGGCGTGCAGTTCGGCGGTGGTGATGGCCTCCCAGCGCAGCCGGACCCCGGCGCCGAGCAGCGAGCGAATGGCGCCGTATGCCTGGTAGGTCTTGCCGGTGCCGGTCGGGCCCGCGATCAGCAGCGAGGGACCGTAGGCGATGCCCGGTGCGCCGCCCGGCCCCGGTCGTCCGGCAGCCGCGATCTCCTCGACCCAGGCCGATACGTCGGCGTGGGTGGCCAGGGCGCCGCGGTAGCGGCGCGGGATGCGGGCGGCGGCCAGCTCCAGTGCGGTCACCGGTTCCGGCGACGGCGCGGCGTCGACCACGGTGGTGGGGTCGATGTCGCGGGCGGCGAGGATCGCGTCCAGCTTGGCCACGGCGCCGCCGAACTGGCGGGGCTCGCGGGCAGCGGTCGCCGTGGTCACAGCTCACCCCCGTACGCGGCCTGCGCGTCGACCGGGTTGGTCCATGCCCGGTGCCCTGTGGGCGTGCCACTCGGCGTGGGCGGGTTCATGGCCTCGTTGACCAGGGTCGGCAGCACGCTGGGGTGCAGGCCCTTGGCGTGCAGCCGATCGAGACCGGCACGCACGTACGCCGCGTCGATGCCCTCGGCGAGCAGCTTGGCGGTCTCCTTGCCGAGATGGGCGAGGAAGCCGGCGGGAGGCCGGTTGGCGCATGCGGCGGCGTATTCGGCGATGAGCGTCTTTGCCGAGGCGGTCTCGGGTGCGCGGGCGCTCGCGTCCCCCACCGGAGGTGATCCTAGATCCAGGATCCTAGGTCCTAGATCCGGACGGTGAGGGTTCACCGAGTCCTCCGTGAGCCCTCCCGGAATCCTCCGCGATGTCTCACCGAAACGCTCCTGAGCTGCGGTTTCGTTGTTCTTCACCGAGCGCTCCTGCAGGGTGCGCGAGTCTTCTGTGAGGTCTCCGTGAGGGCTCACCGAAGGCTCCGCGAGTCCTCCGTGAGAGCTCATGGCCGACTGCGCGAGTCGCCCGCCCTCGTGATGCGGGCAGGCCGGGAAGCGGCTGCCGCTGGGCCGGTTGATCTTCTGGTGCTTGGCCCAGGTGACGATGTGCAGGTAGCTCTTGCTGTCGTCGCCCTCGTAGCGGCAGACCAGCCCGGCCCCAGCGAGCTGGGTGAGGTCGTCCTCGACCGCGAGCGGGCCGTGCTCGGGGCGCAGTGCCCACAAGGCACCGGCGATGACGGCGGCCTGGTCGCGGCAGCGGCCGTGGTCGTCGGCCTGGGTGAGGAGCCCGAAGAAGGTCCGCTCCGCGGAGATCGAGACCTCGGCCAGCGACTCGGAGATGAAGGCTTCCGGCTTGATGGTGCGTATCCGTGCCATGTCTATCGCCCCGCCTTCGCCGCCGACAGCGCGGCGGGGGTTGGATGGACGGTGACGTGCGGGGATGGCGTTATCAGGTGGGCATCGGCCATACTGAGCATCAGCTCCTCTGCTCGCGGGCCATATGGGACGGCAATCCCGGACTCCGCGGGTCGATCGCTAGGGATGGCGGTTGAGAGGTTTGCGCTTGGGCCCCCGGCATCGCCGGGGGCTTCTTTCATGTGACGTCCGGTCGCGCAGGCTCCTGTGGGTGTGAGGTGGGTACCACCACTATGCCACATGAATTGCAGATCGCAGAAGTGTTTTGCATCTCGCAGTAAGGATGCTACTGTTTACGCTGTGCTGCAAACCGCAGTGCATCGCTACGAACGGAAGGGGAGCGGTGGCGGAGGAAGAACCGGCCGAGGGCGTCCTGCTCAGCGGCGAGGCGAACGTCGCGACCCGCATCAGGGTGGAGCGCGAGGCTCGCGGCTGGAGCACCAACGCGCTGTCCGACCGGCTCAACGAGGCCGGCTTCGAGATGAACCCGTCCGCGGTCTGGCGGATCGAAAACGGGAAGCGCCGCATCAACCTCGACGACGCCATCGGCTTCGCCGAGGTCTTCGGCATCGACCTGCGCAACCTCGTCGGGCCGCCTCAGCTGGCGGCCAAGGCCCGCGCCATGGAACTCATCGACGAGGTCGTGGACGCGTTCCGTGCCACCCAGCGCGCCAACACGGCTTTCACCGAGGCGCGCGACGCCCTCGACGCCTACCTCGCCGAGCACCCCGACATTCGTGACGAGGCCGACGTCATGGTCTCCAACGCCATCGCGGAGGAAGCCAACAAGCACCTCATGAAGGCATACGGGCCCCCGCCCGGCGAGCACGGCGACACCAACTCCGCCACCGAGGCATAGCCTCCGGCTCCCACCCCCGTCCTGGGCACGCAAACCCCCAGCACGGGCATCTCACCCTCATCCCTAGCGATCGACCGGCAGGCCGGTGTTGCCGCGCCCACGCCTGCCACAACCCGAAGAGGACTCACTCCTTGCGCCAACCCGCAATACCCCCTGCCTCCGAACTGACGCCGCACACCGGGGCCGTCCTGCCGCGCCTGTACGTCCCCGAGGAAGTCGCCGCCGTCCTCGGCTGCTCCGCCTGGTGGGTCAAGGACCGCGCCCGTCGCCGGCTCATCCCCTTCACGCGTGTCGGCCGCGCCTACCGCTTCACCGGCGAACACCTCGCGGAGATCATCCGCATGCACGAGGCCCGTCCTGCCCTCGCGCAGCAGCCATCGGCAAGTGAGCCTGCCCGCAAGTCACCCGTTCCGCGGCCTTCTCCGTCGCCTGCCGTTGCCACGGCTCAGCTGCGCGCCCGGCCACCGCGCCGAGCCCGTCAGGGCCAGTTCGGGACCGCCGCCTAGCACGACGACGAAGAGAAGAAAGGGAGGGGCACTTGGGATTCGGCGAGAAGCGCGGAAACTACTGGCGCGGCCGTTACAAGATCGCGCCCGGCAAGCACCTCACCGTCGTCGCTGAGGACGGCAAGCCGATCAAGTTCGCGACCAAGGGCGAGGCCCAGCGTGCCGCGAGCGAGGCCGAGAACAAGTATCGGCGCGGCGACTGGCGCGACCCTGCGCGCGGCCAGGAGACCTTCGGCGAGTACGCAAACCGCTGGTACGCCACCCAGGACCTGGCTGCCTCGACGATGCAGAACTACAAGCGCCACATCGAGGAGCATCTGCTCCCCGAGTTCGAGGACAAGGCGCTCGTGGGCATCCTGCGTACGGACGTCGAACTGTGGGAGAAGAAGGAGCGTGCCAAGTATGCGGCCTCCAGCGTCAAGACCTGGCGCTCCACGCTCCACCTGATCTTCGAGGACGCGATCGACGAGGGGCTCATCACGTCCAACCCGGCGGCCAGGCGGCGCGGGCGCGGCAAGCGCGCCGGCCGCTCCCGCGACCGTGGCCCGGAGAAGGCCATCACCGACGCCCTCGGCATCCTGCTCACCGCCGAGCGTGCCGCCTTGCTCTCTGGCCGAGACGACGAGTTTGTCGCCGTCGTCCTCAAGGGCTACACCGGCATGCGCTGGGGTGAAATCGTCGGGTTGGAGACGGAGTTCGTACGCTCCGTCTCTGTCCGCGTCGAGTGGCAGTTGTACGAACTCGACACCGGGGAGTTCGTGCGCTGCCCGCCGAAGGACGACAGCTACCGCACCATCGATTCGGCGGACTGGCTGTCCGCGCTCGTGGCAAACCACGTAGCCCGCACAAAGCCGACACCTTGCCCGTGCCACGGCAAGACCTACGTCTTCAAGGGCCAGGGCGCTGCTCGCACCGGAGGACACCAGGGCGCGAAGCTCGTCGACGTCGCACGCCGCGCCGAAGTCTCCACGGGCACGGTGTCCAATGTCCTCAACCACCCCGACCGCGTCACGGAAGCCAAGCGGGCCCGGGTGGAGCAGGCCATGGCGGACCTGGGGTTCGTGCGAGGCGGCGCGGTCTCGGAGAACGCCGCCCACTGGCGTCGAAACGGCTTCGCGACCTGGCTGTTCACCCCGGCAGTCTCCGGCTGGTACCCGAAGAAGGCACCGCAGGAAGCCCGCCCCGTACCGGTACTCGGCGAACCGTGGCCCGGCGTCCCGGCCCGAGGGCGTGGCGCGAACGACCGGGCCGACGTCTGCTGGGTTCCGATAGCCAAGGGCCTCACGCCCCACGGCCTGCGCCATACCCACCGGACCGCCATGGAGGACCTGGGTACCGAGAAGGTCCTCATGGACGAACGCATGGGCCACATCGACGGTTCAGTCTCCGCACGCTACGCCCACGTCACTCCTGGCATGCGCAAGCGCCTCGTGGCCGGGCTGACCGAGCAGTGGGAGACGGCGCTCGACGCCCGACGGGCTATGTGCCCGACGTCGCCGGTGCGCGTGCTCAATGATCTCTTGCATGCACGCGCAGCCACCCGCCAATAGCTCCTCGGAGGAGTCGTAGGTCCGGGCCGATACCGCAGGCTGATGGTGCGCCTCTGCACGAAGCCCGCCCCTGCCGCCGGACGGCATGAGTCCAGTGGCAGGGGCTCTGCGAACCTGCGCTACCTCCGGGAGTTGCTACGCCTTGCCGAGAGCCCTGCTCCAATGAGGGCGCTTCCGGCATCTCCGTGGCCGTTCAGGCAGAGCGCCGTACCGGCGGCGCAGAACAGCGCAGACAGAGCAAGCGTGGCCCAGGCATGAGCGATCTCTGCGCGTGAACCTTCCGCAGGAGTGTGCTCCGGCGTACGTGGCTCGCTCGACGGCACGTCGTGCGCCTGCGAGCTATCCGAGGAATCAAATGAGGTGGGCATGTCAAATCCTTGTTCTTGTGCGTGCGACAGCACGCGGTGAATGGGTGAACAGACCTTGGACCGGCTGGGAGTTAGCCGCGCAAGTCCACTGGTCGTGTCCGGCGGCGCCCCCAGGGACAGGGAGGAGACTGCACTGCGCGGCGAGCTGATTCGAGCTCTCGCGAATTTGCGGCAGGCCGTCGCGTTGCCCTCTGGGCACAGTCCAAAGGGAGGGGATTCTCCTGCCGATCGGCGTGGTGTTACGAAGTGATCCACCAGATCACGAGTCCACCGACAGCGGTGCTGGCGCCGTAGGCGACGCCGAGCGCGAATCGCCCGGCCAGCGGCTTACTGCGCTGTTTTACTCGGTTGCGCAAGCCGCGCCCCACGACGACCGAACGCATTGAAAGCAGCATGAGGAGCGATCAGGGATGCCTGGTGCGCCCAGCCCTTTGAAATCCCGCATTGACACCGGATCAGGCGGCGGTGGGGCGTGGGCTGCCGTGGAAGACCTGGCTGGTGTGCCAGGAGCGGTGGGCTGATGCGATGGGACGGATGCCGGGTTGCGGGCCGATGAGCGGACGGCCGGCGAGTGCGGTGGCGTGCTCGCGGGCGGCGGGGCTACGGCCGACGAAGTGCTGTGAGACCAGGATGCGGTGGCCGTCGCCCAGGCCGAGGGCCCCCTTGTCGAAGAGTTTGTGGTGCAGCGAGCACAGGCACAGCCCGTTGTCGACGTCGTCCGGGCCGTCGAACGCCCACCAGCGCACATGCGCGGCCTCCAGCCCGACCGGCAACGTGCCGATCATGCCGTCGTAGCTGCAGAAGGCGCACTGGTACTCGTAGGCGGTCAGCACCATCTCCCGCATCCGCCGGTCCCGCTGCCGCCGCTCGGGCGCCGCCAGCACATCCGTCGCGCCAGCTCCAGTTCCAGGCCCACCGCGTCGCACAGGTCCTGGTGCAGCGACGGCGGGAAGTGCAGATCTAGCAGCACCCTGGCCATGCGGTCCAGCCGCAACGCCACCCGCAGGTCCGGGGCCAGCCGCCCGGCGGCCCGGCTCGCCCGCAGTTCCCGCACCCCGGTGCCCGGGCTACCGACGCCGTGATCGGTCCGTACCTCCCACACCCCGTCGCTGACCAGATGGTGGAAGGGATAGGCGGGTGTGGTCCCGCGCGCCGGACCGTACTCCGTCAGCAGTTGCTTCAGATCGGTCTCCACCGCGCTGTAGAACAACTCGCCCTCGGCATCCGACTGAAACCGGCCCAGCGCGTACAGCAGCAGCAACGGCTTGTGCGGCGCCCGCACCCCGTCCCGGCTCCACTGCCTCAGCTTCGCGGCACGCTCCAGCCAATCCATGACGGTGATCGTAGTGATGCTTCGCCGTGCATCATGCTGTCCGGGCTGCAACTCCTCCTGCGCCTGCGACGGGCGCACCGGCTTCGCCCGAGCGCCTGCCGGCCCGCCATTCCAGCGCCTGGGGTTCCTCAGTGAACTCGATCAGATGCTGTCCGGCGAACCGTTGCAGCGCGTTGCGTACTTCCGCCGGGGTGGCATAGAAGAACTCCTTCCGACTGTTGACTTGGTTGACCCGACGCGAGGCGAACTGCCGGTGGAGTTCCGTCTCCAGGCCGACCGCGTCCTTGCTAAAGATCAGCGCGTGCACGTCGAAGCGGAAGGGCACAGCCGCGCCACTCAACTCATAGACGCGTTCCAGGGGTTCGAGCCGACGCGTCATGCCGATCTTCACCATGCGATCGCCGAAGGCACCGATATTCGAGATGACGTATACATAACCGGCGCGGACGTTGGCTGCACGGGACTCGACATCCTGCAGTGCGCTCTCGATCTCGGCCAATTTGGCCTGCATCTCCGCCACGCCCGCCTCGTCACCGCGCTCGCGCAGGCGGTCAAGTGCCGACTGATAGTGGCCGAGTTCCTTGTTTAGCTTCTCGCGCTGCCGGTCGAGTTCCCGCTGGACCGCCGCCTCCTCACGCTCCCGGGCGCGCACCTCGCGCTGGGCCTCCTTCTCCTCGTCCTTCTTCTGCAGGAAGTCGGCGGTGAGTTCCAACTCCCGCACGCGCGCGTTGTGGTACTCGTCGGTGATACGGATGTGCATGGTGGCGCCGAGCCTGGCGATCGTCTCGCGGCTCTTGAAGAGCCGGTCCACGAGAGAGCTCAGCCGGTGCGGCCGCATCGACCGCACGGCGTAGTCGGCTTCGGCGTTGTAGGCGCGCAGCATGAGCTTGGAGAAGTCGCGGACCATCTTCTGGCCCTCGCGCTTGGAGCCGTTGACCGTCCAGTCCGTAGCCGCCTGTACGGCGCGGCCCGCACGGGCGAGCGCCTTGATCTCGTTCTGCAGCGTGTCGAGCCGGCTGCGGTAGGCGATCGCGTCGTCCAGCGCGTGCCGGTAGGCGTAGATCCCGGCCTCCTGCAGCATGGCGGTCTCGTCGGCGTTGACGATCCGGCCCTGCAGTTCGGCCAGCCGCCGCTCCGCCTCCACGATGTTCTGGCGGTGACGGTCAGCCTCCTTGCGTACTCGCTCGGTCTCCTTCGCAGCCCGGCGTGCGTCCTCGATGATCTCCTTCGCAGTCTCGCGTGCGTCCTTGAGGATCCCCTCGGCCTCCTCGGTGGCTTCGGCGGACGCCTTCTCACGCAGCGCGGCGGCCTCTGTCTCGACCTGCCGTACGAGGCCCGCAACCTGCGCGGCATCCAGGCCCTGTGTCCTCGCGATCCACGCCCGTAGCTCTTCGGCCTCGGACACGGCATCCGCACGACGCCGTCCGAACAGCCCGCCCTTCCGAGGCGCCGGCATCGCCGTCGCGCTCCCGGGAGTGGCCACAGCCAGCACCGCAGAACCTGTGGCAGGACCGACGGCGAGCGCGGCGGTGGCGGAGTCGGCCTCAGGAACCCACAACTGCCATCCCTCCGGCATCGGGGGCCACGAGGGGTCGGGCCGCCAGTCCGGCGGCGGCATCCATCCCGCGGGTGGCACAGGCCAACCCGGCGGCGGATTGAAACGGTAAGTAGTCATTCCCCACCCCCTCGCCCCTGAGGCTCCCCAGCACCCAGGGCGCCGGATATTCCCGGCAAACGTAGAGTGACATTTTCTTGGTGACCAGCCATCAGATCACCCGCATATTCCACCTCGTGACCATGCTGTGACTTTGCGTGAGGCTCTCTCTGGAGGAGGGACGCGCGTTCCACGTGGAACGCGACGACGTCCCCGACCAGCGAACTGGTCGACGAGCCACTGAGTCTTGTACGTGGAGGGAGCGTCGGCCGGTGAGAAACGCTACGAGGGACAGCGCGGATGGCCGGACGTGCTGCTGTGCCTTCTTGCGGTCGCTGCCGGGGCAAAGCTATCTCGCGCGATGCTTTCCAGGGCGGTGTCAACCTGGTGATGAGGAGCTGGCGTCGGTGGTTATGGCAAACGCCCAGTGATGGGTCCAGCAAACCTGGCTCAATAGGCACATGGAGATTGGCGAGCACTGGGCCTACCGCGCAAGGCCGAAGGAGCTGGGCGGCGCGGTTCGCCAGGTGGAGGTCGTTCGCGTGGGTGGCCCTGGCAGGTCTGGCTGGGTCCACGTGCGGTTTCTCGAAGGCGATGCCGCCGGCCTGCAGGAGTGGGTCAGTTCCGGCTCTCTCGTAGCACCGTGGGCGGATGTCGATACGTTCCGCCGGGACGACGCGGCGGAGTTGGCACTGGTGGAGTCCTCTCGCCACGTCCGGGGCAGCACGGAGTTCGAAGCCGCCCGCATGATTCTCGGGTTTGTCCGCCCGAAGAACAGGCTGCGCCTCCGCCGAACGGTGGCGGACGCAGGCGTTCTGGAGCTGAGCCGCCTCGACGAGACGGCACCGCTCATCGGCATGGATGCCGCCGAACTCCGTAGCGAGACCATGGTGTTCGAAAACCGCCATGGCATGTGCCTTACTGGTTGGCCGGTCACCGAGCGCGTCGCCCGCCACGTTGCCACCCGCCTGGCCGACGAGATCCTCCCGGAGGTGGACCGCAAACAGCGGGACATCGAGCAGGAGCGTGCCCAGCCCTCCTGGTACTCCTACAGTCGGCGTGACGATCGCAAGTTGGATGCGGAGGCGGCAGTTCTGCGGACCGTCCGTGCATGGTGCGGTGAGGACAAGGCCGAGCGTTATGACGAGTTGGTCGCCCTGCGCGCCGAGGTCATCCGGCTCGGGGAGCTCGTCGAGAAGGCGGTCAAGGCTCTACGCGATCGCGGGCACGGTGTTATCGCCTCCACCATTGAGCGCGACCTTGGCGTCCATATCGCCACCCTTGATCCTGATGTGCGTCGATGACACCGCGCCACGGGTCCGGCTCCGGCTTGGGCGGCGCTGGCTGTGCCGGAGGTTTCTCCTTCTCCGGCCGGTCCGGGTGCCAGCCGTCGAGGAACGGTCGTAGCTGCTTCTTCGTCGGCTCCACGTTGAAGTCACGGGCGGCCAGGCCCTTGCCGTTTGTGGTGGGGTCGAGCTGATCGGCCTCTGTGTTCCCCCAAGCCGACCATTCACGCAGCCTCTGAGCTTCGAGGGCATCTTGCGATGCTGCCGCGGCTTCTTCCAGAGCGGCACAGAAGGCCCGGATCTCACCCGCGGCCTGCCACTGCTCAAGGGCCGTGCCGAAGTGCTCGGCCCGAACCGCATGCACCGCCTTGACCGAAGCCGCGCTGACCGCGGCCTCCCATTCCCGCCGCTCGCGCTCCTCCCGTTCCGCGGCCAGGCGCCGGCGCTCCGCCTCCTGCCGCTCCCGTTCCTCGCGCAGACGCTGCTGCTCCGCCTCACGCTCCAGCCGGGCTCGCTCCTGCTCCTCCGACCGCGCCTTCAAGGCGCGGAAGACGGAGCCGATCTGCTCCTCCAACGGCTTCTTGGCGGTGTCGGCCCATTCCTTCTTCCAGCCGTAGTTGTAGCTGTAGCCCGAGTTCTCGCTGACCAGCAGCTCCAGTTCGCCGGACGGCTCGAACTTGTGGGAGGGGGTGACCCGCTGCCAGTCGTAGGTGCGGCGGCCTGGCTGCTTGGGGACGTACCGGACCTGCTTCTGCCGCTCACGGAAACTGATCTCGTATGTCCTGCCGTGGACGGTGAGCAGTGGCCTCGGTTGCCTGCGCTTCTTGGACACCGCGATCTCGCCGTACCGCGTGAGAGCCTGCTCGGCGAGCAGCCGGATCAGCGTGAGCACCCTCGGCAGGACCTCTTCGGAGATCTCGAAGGCGCTGTAGTCCTTGGTGACCGCGGCGAGCACGTCCTCGACGTCGGTGATCACGCGGCTGCGTGCCAGGCGGATCCGGTTCCATTCGGTGTCGTCTTCACCAGTTACCCGAAGCAGACCGAGGAAGAAGTCTCCCTTCGCCCGCCCGCTGTACTTCAGGTGGTACCCCTCCGGGGCGCACTGCCGCGCCGCGTCGAAGGCTCTGCGATACCGAGCCCGTTCCTCACTGCTGGGGTCCGGGATCCGAAGGAATCGTCCGGCTTGCTGGACCTGCGCGATGAGCGCTGGCCCTACAGCCACTGGTGACGGGCGCGGAGGTTTCACGGCACGCTTCGGGGCGGACTTCGTCTCGGCCGGGGGATCGACATCCTGCTGAGGACGAGAGGCAACTGGCACCTCGGCTTCGGACGCCGCCGCGCGAGGCTTGCGTGGAGCCGGCCCTGGACGGTCGGGATGGTGACCGTGCTCCAGGTAGAAGCGTCCCGCGTCAGTGATCTCCGCCTGCCAGCTCCCCTTCTTTCTGGGCATGGTCACCAAGCCCCGGTCCCTGAGCGCGCGAGCCGTGACGGCGAGCTCGGGGCTGTCCGACGTGACGGGGTCGGTTCCGCCCCCGATGCGGGTGAGGAGTGCGAGCTGCCGGTCATTTAACGGAGACCAAGGGTGCATGGCGATGGTCGTACCGTCTCAGGTCTCTTCGGCACAAGCCGTGCACTGACTCATTCGGGGGCACGAGGCGGTACACCGTGCTGGGAGGAGGCAGAACGCCACTCCCGGGGGAGCCGACCTGGGAGCCGGATCCCGAAGATCACACCCACTTGGCTCCCAAATGGCTCCCAAAACAGGCCCGCAACGCAAATCAGGCCCGGCGCTGATCTCTCAGCACCGGGCCTGACCTGGTATTTCACTGTCGGGGTGGCGGGATTTGAACCCACGACCTCTTCGTCCCGAACGAAGCGCGCTGCCAAGCTGCGCTACACCCCGATGTCGTCGCATGTCCTGCTTGTCGCGGCGACGTCGTTTACTTTAGCCCACTGGTGGCTGGAGACGAAATCCGGTTTTCGCGCGGTGGCGGACGGGGTTCGGGCGGGCGTGGTCGAGGGCGACCATGAGGACGGCGAGGCCGTAGAAGGCGAGGCCGAGGAGGAGGGCGTTGCCGAGGACGCTCTTGTAGCTGTGGAGGCCGACGTCCAGGAACGGGTAGAGATAGCGGCCCGGGGTGCCGGGGAGGATCAGCTCGCCCCGGCCGAGGGAGAACGCCAGGTATGCCAGGGGGTAGAGCAGCCATGTCGGTGCCTGGCGGAGGTGGAGGCGGCCGGGGGCCGTCAGGAAAAGCCAGTCCAGCAGTGCGGCGGCGGGGACGGCCGTGTGCAGGAGCTGGTTGCTGATCCACTGCCAGCCGGTCGGGGGCGCCGTACCCGTCATGGAGAACGGGGTCGGGGCGCCTGTCAGGAGCAGGTGGTACACCAGGCCGGAGATGGTGATGTACAGCAGGGTCGCTCCCGTCAGGGCGGAGGGGAGCGGGCGGCGGGCCGTCCAGGCGCGGCGGGCTGCGAGCGTGAAGACCAGGGCCAGCAGGAGGTTGCTCTGGATCGTGAAGTAGCTCAGGACGTGGACCGGGCTGCCGAGGAGCAGGTCGATCGTCACGCCGGCCACCGCCATCAGGGCGACCAGCAGGCGGTACGCCGCGGCCAGGGGGTGGTGCACGGGGGCCACCACCGCGGAGGCGGGGACGTGGGAGGGCATCAGTACGGGCCCGCCGGGCAGTGCGGGGAGGTCCGGTATGTCCCTGGGTATGGGGGCGGTCATGCCCCCAAGCTAGGCAAAGGGGGCATGTCGGGCGATGTGGGTGAGGCGACCGGGTTACGCCCGGGGCACCAGGGTCAGCAGTGTCGCTTCCGGCGGGCACGCGAACCGTACCGGTGTGTACCGGCTGGTGCCGCAGCCTGCCGAGACGTGCAGGTACGACGTACGGCCCTCCGCCGTATGCCTGGACAGGCCCTTCACCCGCTCCGGGTCCAGGTCGCAGTTGGTGACCAGAGCGCCGTAGAAGGGGATGCAGAGCTGGCCGCCATGGGTGTGGCCGGCCAGGACCAGGGGGTAGTCGTCCGCCGTGAAGGAGTCCAGTACTCGCAGGTACGGGGCGTGCACGACGCCCATCGAGAAGTCGGCGGTGGCGGACGGGCCGCCGGCGACCCGGGTGTAGCGGTCGCGCTTGATGTGCGGGTCGTCCAGGCCGGTCAGTTCCAGGGTGACGCCCTCGATCTTCAGGGTGCCGCGTGTGTTGGTGAGGTTCAGCCAGCCCGCCGCGTCGAAGCCGTCCCGCAGGTCCTCCCACGGGTTGTGGATCGCGCCGACGACCGGAGGGTTGCCGTTCAGGCCGTGCCGGCCTTGGACCTTCTCCAGCAGGTACCGGGCGGGGTTGCGGGGCCTGGGGCCGTAGTAGTCGTTGGAGCCGAAGACGTACGCACCCGGGAAGTCCATCAGCGGGCCGAGGGCGTCCAGGACCTCGGGCACACCCTCAGGGTCGGACAGGTTGTCGCCCGTGTTGATCACGAGGTCGGGGCGCAGGCCGGCCAGCGAACGCAGCCATCGCTGCTTCTTGCGCTGGCCGCCGACCATGTGGATGTCGGAGACCTGGAGGACACGCAGGGCACGCATGCCGGCGGGCAGGACGGGCACCGTGACCCGTCGCAGCCGGAAGGAGCGGACCTCGAATCCCGCCGCGTACACCACACCGGCGGCACCGGCCGCCGCGATTCCCAGAGGTACTCCGTATCGAGCGCGCATACACCCATCGTGTCAGACCCGGAAGACCCGTCGAGCCCGGCGGCCCTTGGAGACCCGAGCCCCACCGCCCTTTAAATGAACGGGCGTCGGACGTTCCGCACCTGCGACAATCAGATCCATGACCACCACGCTCAAGTCGAAGCTGCAGGAAGACCTCAACGCCGCGATCAAGGAGCGCAACGAGCTCCGCTCCTCGACGCTCCGGCTGACGCTCGCCGCGATCACCAAGGAGGAGGTCGCGGGCAAGGAGAAGCGCGAGCTCTCCGACGACGAGGTGCTGAAGGTGATCACCAAGGAGGCGAAGAAGCGCCGGGAGGCGGCCGACGCCTTCGCGCAGGGTGGTCGGGCCGAGAGCGCCGAGCGGGAGAAGGCGGAGGGCGAGGTGCTCGCCGAGTACCTGCCCAGGCAGCTCAGCGACGAGGAGCTGGACGAGATCGTCGCCCAGGCCGTCGGGGAGGCCAGGGCCGCCGGTGCCGAGGGGCCGCGGGCCATGGGCGCCGTCATGAAGATCGTGAACCCGAAGGTCGCGGGCCTGGCCGAGGGCGGCCGGGTCGCGGCGGTGGTGAAGAAGCTGCTGGCCGGCTGAGAACTCCTGGCCCAGCAAGGCGAGCGGAGCCGCACCGAGGGCCGTCGCCCACGGCGCGTTCCCCCCTGTGGCTCAACTCCGTTGCTTGTGTTGCCGGTTGGCCGGAGCTGCCGGCTGCGGTTCAAGAGACGACGGCATCGAGGCGATGCTACGTTCACCCCGAGCGGCGATCCGAACTCCAGTTTGAATCGAGGGTGAACGTGATCAGACCCAAGCGCATCATCCAGGCGTCCCTCACCGCGGCGGCCGTGGTCGGCGCGACGCTGACCTTCTCGGGGACGGCGGAGGCCGCGGGCAGTTGCTCGGGGAGTCTCATCGACACCTACAACGTCACGGGCGACAACAGCCCCTATGCCGGACAGTACGTCGGACAGGTCCGGCTCTACTGGGACGGCACGTACAACTGTGCGATCTTCACCAAGTCGGGGGGACCGCTCTACGGCCTCAACACCTCCATGAGCATCAAGCTCATGGCCGGTACCAGCCCGGAGCGCAGCGACATCGACAACGGGACCTACGCGTACTACGCGGGTCCGGTGAAGGTCGCCGCCGCCGGGAAGTGCGTGCGATGGGAGGGGTCGATCATCTACAACGACCGGACCGTCGCATACGACTCCAGCAGCTGGGACCACTGCGGCTGAACCGCAGGGCCCCTGTCCCGCCGAGCCGGTGGGACAGGGGCCGTCGGCCGTTTCCGGATCGCGGCGTCAGCCGCGCCGCCCCCCGTTTCCGTTTCCGTTGCTCGTGCCCTGGAACAGGTTCCCCGGGAGGGAGAAGGTGGGCGTCGGGAAGGTGGTCCCGCCGTCCGTGCCGCCGGTGGTCAGGCCGCCGATGAGGCCGCCGTTGGCGTTGCCGCCGCCCTTGTCACCGTTGTGGCCGTCGTCGTTGCCCTTGCCCTTGTTGCCGTCGGGGATGTCGACGAGGTGGAAGGACTCGACGGGCTTGCCGTCCAGAGCGCCTGTCATGGCGTCCTTCCAGATCGGGCCCGGGGTGTCGGCGCCGTAGACGAGGTCGTGGTAGACGCCGCCGATGGTGATCTGCTTCATCTGGCGCTTGTGCGTCGGGTCGCCGACCCAGACCGCGCCCGCCATGTTCGGGGTGAAGCCGACGAACCAGGCCGCGTAGCGGTTGTCCGTGGTGCCGGTCTTGCCGGCGCTCGGGCGGTTGTCGAGGCCCGCCTCCTTGCCCGTGCCGTCCTCGACCACGCCCTTGAGGAGGGTGGTCACGGTGTCGGCGGTCTTCTGCGACATCGCGCGCGTGCAGGTCGACTTCGGCACCGCGAGCGACTTCTTCTGGCTGCCCACGGTCTGGGTGATCGACTCGATGGCGACCGGCGTGCAGTACATGCCGCGCGAGGCGAAGGTGGCGTACGCGTTCGCCATCGTCAGCGGGGACATCTCCTGGGTGCCGA
This sequence comes from Streptomyces guryensis, assembly GCF_021261325.1. Lineage (GTDB taxonomy): Bacteria > Actinomycetota > Actinomycetes > Streptomycetales > Streptomycetaceae > Streptomyces > Streptomyces guryensis. The sequence goes on from NZ_JAJSBI010000007.1 coordinate 214,796, forward strand.
GGGCGATGGACGGGGCCTGCTGGATCTTCTTGCCGTCGGCCCGCTCGACGCCCATCTTCTGCGCCATCGTCGTCACCGGGCAGATCCCGATGTCGCTGATCAGCTGCACGTAGTAGGTGTTGACCGACTTGGCGGTCGCCTCCTTCATCGAGTACGGGCCGTGCTCCGACTCGTTCTCGTTCGTGAGCTTGACGCCCTTCTCGTCCCAGGTCTTGCCGTCACAGGCCGAGACCGGGGCCGGGTAGTCCATCTCGTACGGCGAGGAGTACGACTTCGTCGCCGGTGTGCCGCCCTCTATGGCGGCCGCGGCCACGATCGGCTTGAACGTCGAACCGGGCTGGTAGCCCGCGCCGCCGCCCATGGACTGGTTCACGGACAGGTCGATCTGCGTCTCGTGCTTGCCGAAGCCGTACGGGCGGGACTGGCCCATGGCGAGGATCTTGCCGGTGCCGGGCTCGACGATGGTGGCCGCGGTGGCCACGTCGTCGGTCTTGTAGACGTGGTCCTTGATGGACGCCTCGACCGAGGACTGCGACTGCGGGTCGAGCGTCGTACGGATCGTCAGGCCGCCCTGGTTCCAGACCTTCGCCCGGGCTTCCTTGGTCTTGCCGAACATCGGGTTGGTGAGGAACACCTCGCGCACGTAGTCGCAGAAGAAGCCGGCGCCCTTGACCGCGGTGATGCAGCCGTTCTTGGGCTGGCTCGGGTTGAGGCCCAGCGGCGTCTTCTTGGCCTTGTCGGCCTCCGCCTGCGAGATGTCGCCCATGTCGGCCATGCGCTGCAGGACGACGTTACGGCGCCTGGTGGCCTCCGTGGAGTCGTTGACCGGGTCGTACCGGCTGGGCGACTGGACGATGCCCGCGAGGAGCGCCGACTCCTGGACGTTCAGGTCCTTGGCGTGCTTGGAGAAGTAGCGCTGGGACGCGGCCTCGACGCCGTAGGCCTGCTCGCCGAAGAACGTGATGTTCAGGTAGTTCTCGAGGATCTTCTTCTTGCCGAGCTCTTCCTCGATCTGGATCGCGTACTTCAGCTCCTTGATCTTGCGGCCGAGGGTCTGCTGCGTGGCCTGCGCGACCTTCGTCGGGTCGTCGCCGGCCTCCTCGATCGCGACGTTCTTCACGAGCTGCTGGGTGAGCGTGGAGGCGCCCTGGGACACCCCGCCGCTCTGCGCGTTCTTGTTGAGGGCGCGCAGGACGCCCTTCAGGTCGATGGCGCCGTGCTGGTAGAAGCGCGAGTCCTCGATCGCGACGATCGCCTTCTGTATGTACGGCGACATGTCCTTGAGGGGGACCACCGTGCGGTCGCGCGAGTAGACCGTTGCGATCTGGCCGCCGTCGGCGTCCAGGATCGTGGTGCGCTGGCTCAGGGGTGGCGTCTTGAGGTTGGCGGGCAGTTCGTCGAAACTCTCCACCGAGCCCTTGGCCGCAAGTCCGAGCGCGCCGACGGCAGGCAGCGCGATACCGGCCAGGACGGCTCCCGCGAGCACGCTGACACCGAGGAACTTGGCGGCCTGCTGCGTTGGGGACAGGCCACCGCCCGAGCGCTTCTTTGGCATGAGGGCAGCCTACGTTCTCATTCGCCGGACACGCGTATATGCCTTGGCCTAAGCTGCTCTCAACTGTCACAGCAGTAGGGCCACGTATCAATACGTCCGGCGATCCCGAATCGTTCCGGAGGTTCCCCAACTTTTTTGATGGGGGCGTGTCCGAATCCGCCTTGTGTGTCACCTGGCGCCCGTTGTGACTCAACTGAACTGTCCTGGTTTGCCGGGAAAGTCCCGTATATCACCAGCTCACTCCCCCGGGTGATCTGCCGCTTACGCATAGTCCGTTCGGGCCATTCAAGATTGGGCCCGAAGGGGGTGTTGCGCTGTGCCCACCTTCCGTAACGTCCTCAACTGGCGGCGGTGAATATGCCGCTGCCGCCGTGGGGGAGCCTCGATTCGGGAGAGGACGGCGCCGGTATGGGCTGGGTAACCGACTGGAGTGCGCAGGCCGCCTGCCGCACTACCGATCCGGATGAACTGTTCGTTCAGGGAGCAGCGCAGAACAGGGCCAAGGCGGTGTGCACCGGATGTCCGGTACGCACCGAATGCCTGGCTGACGCGCTCGACAACCGCGTCGAGTTCGGCGTGTGGGGAGGCATGACGGAGCGGGAGCGCCGCGCACTGCTGCGCAGGCGACCCACCGTCACCTCCTGGCGCCGGCTTCTTGAGACGGCTCGTGTGGAGTACGAACGCGGCGTGGGGATCCTGCCGCTCGACGACGACGAGATGTACGAGAACTACGCGGCGGTGAGCTGAGGGCACCCCTCGGCTCAGTCGACGGCAGCCTCGGGCAGCTCCGGCCGGTTGGCCGCGAGCCGGTCCCCGATGTCCCTGAGCCCCGCGAGGTCGTGTACATCGCCGGGCAGCGCGGCCACTTCGGCCACCGCCACCTCGGGGTGGAGCGCGGTGAAGCGGTCACGGGTGCGCTGCTCGCGGGAGAGCAGCTGCATACGTTCGGCGTGCAACCTCAGCAGGCCCGCGGTGAGCTGCTCGACGCCCTGGGCGCCCTCGTCCTCCTGATCCGGACCGGGGGAGCCGGTCCCGGACGCGGGAGGCCCGGAGGACTCGCCGGCAGGGGATTCGGGAGCGGGGGAGTCTGAACTGCCGTACGTGTCGGGAGAGTTACGAAGTCCAGCTTTCCCGCCGTCCTGATCCACAATGCGGGGCTCCACAAGATTTTCCGCGGCGGCGAGCGCACGCTCGGCCGACAGCCGGGCGGCGCCGCTGCCGTGGACCCGGTTGAGGACCAGACCGGCGAGCGGCATGTCCTCGGCGGCCAGGCGCTGCACGAAGTACGCGGCCTCGCGCAGCGCGTCCCGCTCCGGGGCCGCCACCACGAGGAACGCCGTCCCGGGTGCCTGGAGCAGCCGGTACGTCGCATCCGCGCGCGTGCGGAACCCGCCGAAGGTGGTGTCCATCGCGGCGACGAACGTCTGGACGTCCTTGAGGAGCTGACCGCCCAGCAGCTTGCCGAGCGTGCCGGTCATCATCGACATCCCGACGTTCAGGAACTTCATGCCCGCCCGCCCGCCGAGCTTGGCCGGGGCGGTGAGCAGCCGGATCAGCCGGCCGTCCAGGAACGAGCCGAGCCGCTTGGGCGCGTCCAGGAAGTCCAGCGCCGAGCGGGACGGCGGGGTGTCGACGACGATCAGGTCCCACTCGTCCCGCGCGCGCAGCTGCCCGAGCTTCTCCATCGCCATGTACTCCTGCGTGCCGGCGAAGCCCGCGGAGAGCGACTGGTAGAAGGGGTTGTTCAGGATGGCGGCGGCCCGCTCGCCGTCCGCGTGCGCCTCGACGATCTCGTCGAAGGTGCGCTTCATGTCGAGCATCATGGCGTGCAGTTCGCCGTCGCCGTCGACGCCCTTCACCCGGCGCGGGGTGTTGTCGAGCGAGTCGATGCCCATGGACTGGGCGAGCCGGCGCGCCGGGTCGATGGTCAGCACGACCACCTTGCGCCCGCGCTCGGCGGCCCTGAGGCCGAGGGCGGCCGCGGTCGTGGTCTTTCCCACTCCGCCCGAGCCGCAGCACACCACGATCCGTGTCGCCGGGTCGTCGAGCAGCGGGTCGACGCCGAGCACGCGCGCGGGGGAGAGGCGGCGGGCGGTGTCCTGTGCGTGGGCCGGCTCCGGACTCATGACATCCCCTGCTTCTGCTGCTTGTGCTGCTGACGACTCGTGCTCCGCGTGCCCCGGCTCATGACAGGCCCTGCTCCCGCAGCTCGGTGGCCAGCTCGTACAGCCCCGCCAGATCCATGCCCTCGGCGTGCAGCGGCAGTTCGTGCAGCGGCAGGCCCTGCTCGGCCAGCACCGCCCGCTGTTCGTGCTCCAGCGCGTACCGCTCGGCGTACTCCTCGGCCTGCTGCAGCAGCGGGGCCACCAGCTTCTCCGCGTTCCCGCCGCGGCGCGCACCGCCGAGTCCCGCCGCCGACAGTGACCTGGCAACAGAAGAACGCGGCACGCCGCGTACGAGTTCCAGATCCTCCGCGTCCAACACCTCGGGCCGCACCATGTTCACGATGATCCGCCCCACCGGCAGCTTCGCGGCGCGCAGTTCGGCGATCCCGTCCGCGGTCTCCTGGACGGGCATCTCCTCCAGCAGGGTCACCAGGTGCACGGCCGTCTCCGGCGACTTCAGCACCCGCATCACGGCCTGCGCCTGATTGTGTATCGGGCCGATCTTGGCGAGGCCCGCCACCTCGTCGTTCACGTTCAGGAAGCGGGTGATGCGGCCGGTGGGCGGCGCGTCCATGACGACGTAGTCGTACGCGAACCTCCCGGCCTTGTCCTTGCGCCGTACCGCCTCGCACGCCTTGCCGGTCAGGAGCACGTCCCTGAGACCCGGCGCGATGGTGGTGGCGAAGTCGATCGCGCCGAGCTTCTTCAGCGCTCTGCCGGCGCCCCCGAGCTTGTAGAACATCTGGAGGTAGTCCAGAAGGGCCAGTTCGGGGTCGATGGCGAGGGCGTACACCTCCCCGCCCCCTGGAGCGACGGCGATCTTCCGCTCCTCATAAGGCAGCGCTTCCGTCTCGAAGAGCTGCGCGATGCCCTGGCGGCCCTCGACCTCGACGAGAAGCGTCCGCTTCCCCTCGGTCGCGAGGGCCAGCGCGAGGGCGGCGGCGACCGTCGTCTTTCCGGTCCCGCCCTTGCCGCTGACGACCTGGAGCCTGCTCACGTCTTCGAGCCTAACCAGTCTGTGTGCCAACCACGCGACAGCCTGTGGATAACGCGACGGCGGGTGGTGGGTGGGCAGCGGCTAAAGTCGGCCACATGACCAAGTGGGAATACGCAACCGTGCCACTGCTCGTCCACGCCACGAAGCAGATTCTGGACACCTGGGGCGAGGACGGCTGGGAGCTCGTCCAGGTCGTGCCCGGGCCGAACAACCCCGAGCAGCTGGTGGCCTACCTGAAGCGGGAGAAGGCATGAGCGCCGTGGAGGCGAAGCTCGCCGAGCTCGGCCTGACCCTGCCCGACGTCGTACCGCCGCTGGCCGCGTACCAGCCGGCCGTGCAGTCCGGCTCCTACGTCTACACGTCCGGACAGCTCCCGATGGTTGAGGGCAAGCTGCCCGTCACCGGAAAGGTCGGCGCGGAGGTCACGCCCGGGGAGGCCAAGGAGCTCGCCCGCACCTGCGCGCTGAACGCCCTGGCCGCCGTCAAGTCCGTCACCGGCGACCTGGACCGCATCGCGCGCGTGGTGAAGGTCGTGGGCTTCGTCGCCTCGGCCGCGGACTTCACCGGGCAGCCCGGCGTGGTGAACGGTGCCAGCGAACTGCTCGGCGAGGTCCTCGGCGACAAGGGCGTGCACGCACGCAGTGCCGTCGGCGTCGCGGTGCTGCCGCTGGACGCACCGGTCGAGGTCGAGATCCAGGTCGAGCTCGTCCCGTAGCGGCGCTCTGACCTCGGGGACCTCTCGAACATTCGCGCACCACGGGATAGCCTCCGCCCATGGCGAATGGGCAGTGGTTTCCGCAGGACTGGCCGGAACGCATCCGCGGGCTCGCGGACGGCACGCTCACCCCGGTCGTCCCGAAGCGCGCGGCCACCGTCATGCTCCTGAAGGACGCCGACCGCGGCCCCGCCGTGCACATGCTGCGCAGACGCGCCTCCATGGCCTTCGCCGGAGGCGCGTACGCGTATCCGGGCGGCGGCGTCGACCCCCGCGACGACGAGCACCACGTCCGCTGGGCGGGTCCCACGCGCGCGTGGTGGGCGCAAAGGCTCGGGGTCGACGAGGCGTCCGCCCAGGCGATCGTCTGCGCGGCCGTGCGCGAGACGTACGAGGAGGCGGGCGTCCTGCTCGCCGGACCGTCCCCCGACTCCGTGGTCGGCGACACGACGGGCGAGGACTGGGAGGCCGACCGTGCGGCGGTGGCCGCCCGCGAGTTCTCCTTCGCCGAGTTCCTGGACCGTCGCGGCCTGGTGCTGCGCTCGGACCTCCTCGGGGCCTGGACCCGCTGGATCACCCCTGAGTTCGAATCCAGGCGCTACGACACCTGGTTCTTCGTGGCCGCACTCCCGCACGGCCAGCGCACCCGCAACGCCTCCACGGAGGCCGACCGCACGGTGTGGATCCGCCCCGGGGACGCGGCGGCCTCGTACGACAAGGGCGAGCTGACGATGATGCCGCCCACCATCGCGACCCTGCGCCAGCTGGCCCCCTGTGCCACGGCCGCCGACGCGCTCGCCGCGGCCCCTGGCCGCGACCTCACCCCCGTCCTGGCAACTGCCCGGCTGAAGGACGGCGAGATCGTGCTGTCCTGGCCGGGCCACGACGAGTTCACGAAGCACATCCCGACCGACGGCCCGACCAGCCGCCCGACCAGCAGCCCTACCGACCTTCCGACCGGTGGAGCCTCCGCATGACGGACCCAGCAGCCCTTCCGGGCCGGCCGCGGGGCGGGGGCCCCATCCCTCGTTGGCCGCTCGCACCGCTGCGCAGTCACGCCGCGGGAGCGGCATGTCGGGCACTGCGGAGTGCTGCGCCGGCCTCCGGCCGACGACTCGACGGACCGACGACGCCGACGGAAGAGAACACCGCATGACCGACGCAGCAGCCCTTCCCGGACAGCCGCGGGGCGGGGTTCTCACCGGCCCCGCCACCGCCCGGGCCGTCAATGTCCTGGCGCCCAACGCCTCGGCGATGACCCTCGACGGCACGAACACCTGGATCCTCTCCGAGCCCGACTCCGACCTGGCCGTCGTCGTCGACCCCGGCCCCCTGGACGAAGGGCATCTGCGCAATGTCGTGGACACGGCCGAGAAGGCCGGCAAGCGCATCGCGCTCACCCTGCTGACCCACGGCCACCCGGACCACGCGGAGGGCGCCGCCCGCTTCGCCGAGCTGACCGCAACCAAGGTACGGGCCCTGGACCCGGCGCTGCGGCTGGGCGACGAGGGGCTCGCGGCCGGGGACGTCGTCACGGCGGGCGGACTGGAGCTGAGGGTCGTACCGACCCCCGGCCACACCTCGGACTCCCTCTGCTTCCATCTCCCGGCCGACCGGGCCGTCCTGACGGGCGACACCGTCCTCGGCCGAGGCACGACCGTCGTGGCGCACCCCGACGGCCGCCTCGGCGACTATCTGGACTCGCTACGACGGCTGCGGTCGCTGACGGTCGACGACGGCGTCCACACGGTCCTGCCGGGCCATGGGCCCGTCCTGGAGGACGCCCAGGGAGCCGTCGAGTTCTACCTGGCCCACCGCGCCCACCGCCTCGCCCAGGTGGAGACGGCGGTCGAGGACGGCCACCGCGCGCCGTCCGAGGTGGTGGCGCACGTGTACGCGGACGTGGACCGGTCCCTGTGGCCGGCGGCGGAACTGTCGGTGCGGGCGCAGCTGGACTACCTGGAGGAGCACGGACTCATCTAGGCCCTGTCCGGGCGCGGCGCCTTGATGCCGTGCACGCGCGCGTACTCCTCGGCGAGCCATGGCCCGAGGTCGTCGACGTACGAGCGCAGTACGGCGGGATCGCCGTCCGGCTCGTACCCGAGGGCGGCCGCGGCGCGCAGCTGCCCGGCCCGTTCCGGGTAGTACGCGCCGAAAGCCTCGGCCATCTCCGCGAGATCGCTGGTCCAGCCGTTCCAGCGGGGCATCACGAGCGTGAATCCGGTCCGGACGAGATGCCGGGACATGAACCGCACGAGCGGCCGCCGGGCCTGGTCCGTGTCCTCGGCTTCCGCGATCCGCTGCCGCCAGCGGGGCAGCAGCAGCGCGAGGTCCCCGTTGGTCTCGCGGGCGAGCAGGGAGTCGGGGCGGTAGCGCGGCAGGTACTCGGCGAGGTCCTCCCCCAGCAGCGGAGTGCACAGACAGGCCGCGAACCAACCCAGGTCGTACGTCTCCAGCTCGCTCAGCAGCCGCGCCCGGCTGTACAGCAGCGTGCCGACGCCGTCGATCTGCGGGAACTCCTTGTCTACGGCCTCTCCGAGCGCCCGGGTGGCCTCCCGGTCCGCGTCCGTGGGCTCCTCCCGCAGGGCGACCAGCAGATCCAGATCACTGCGCCCCACGCGCGCGTTGCCGCGTGGAACGGACCCGTAGAGGTACGCGCTGTCCAACCGGGCGCCGAACACCTCGAGCAGCCGGTCGCGCGCGGCGGCGACGACGGCCCGAAAGGCGTGCGGCACGCGCGCGAGGGAGCCTTCGCGCGCGATGTAGCCCTGGGGGTCGAGGCCTCTGGAGCTCGCGTTTTCGGACATGAGGTCACTGCACCAGCCTGTCCGGCGTTTGAGGACGAGGCCGTTCAGGCCGATCGGGGGTCCGAGGGCGGAGCCCCCGGCTGCCTCAGCGTGAACGCTTGGCGAGCCGCTCCACGTCCAGCAGGATCACGGCACGCGCCTCAAGGCGGAGCCACCCACGCTGCGCGAAGTCCGCCAGCGCCTTGTTGACCGTCTCGCGGGACGCGCCGACCAGCTGGGCCAGCTCCTCCTGCGTGAGGTCGTGGACGACGTGGATGCCCTCCTCGGACTGCACGCCGAAGCGGCGGGAGAGGTCCAGCAGGGCACGGGCGACGCGGCCGGGAACGTCGGAGAAGACCAGGTCGGACATCGCGTCGTTGGTCTTGCGCAGCCGGCGGGCGACGGCGCGCAGCAGGGCGCCGGCCACCTCGGGGCGGGCGCTCAGCCAGGGCTGCAGGTCGCCGTGGCCGAGACCGAGCATCTTGACCTCGGTCAGCGCGGTGGCCGTGGCGGTGCGCGGGCCGGGGTCGAAGAGCGACAGCTCACCGATCAGCTCGCTGGGGCCGACGACGGCGAGCATGTTCTCGCGGCCGTCGGGGGAGGTGCGGTGGAGCTTCACCTTGCCCTCGGTGACGACGTAGAGCCGGTCACCGGGGTCGCCCTCGTGGAAGAGCGCGTCGCCGCGCGCGAGGGTCACCTCGCTCATGGAGGCGCGGAGCTCCGCGGCCTGCTCGTCGTCGAGCGCCGCGAAGAGCGGGTTCCGCCGCAGAACGTCGTCCACGAGTTCTCTCCTTGTCGACCTGCTCAGGGGATCTTGCTCCCCCTTGGTACCAGGGGACCGTGCTCCCCATTTTGCCGGACCGTCCAAACAGTGTGATCTGTCACAAGGATGCCGCACACATGTCCCGAGGTAAGCGGCAGGGGTCCAATTGGGGGCCGATCTCCCGGGTCCGGGGCGGATGTCAGTGCCGGGCTTTAGGCTGGCCGGGTGTCCAAATCGCCGGTGAGAGCACAGGCCAAGGGGGCTGGGCGGGTGGTTGTACGTCGTGATTCCGCTGTGGGCGAACAGAACTCCGGTGGCGGAAAGAAACCGGCAAAAGTGACAAAAGGCGCACCGGTCAAGAAGGCCGCCGCGGTGAAGAAGGCTGCCGTGAAGAAGGCCGCGGTGAAAAAGACGGCCGTGAAAAAGACCGCGGCCGTCAGGAAAGCGGCCGTCGCGCCCAAGAAGGCGTCCGCCGCGGTCGAGGGCGCCCCTCCCGCGAAGTCCGTCGCCAAGCCGCCGAAGAACGAGTCGCGCACCGCCCTGGTCCGCCGTGCCCGCCGCATCGACCGCGAGCTCGCCGAGGTGTATCCGTACGCCCACCCGGAGCTGGACTTCGAGAACCCGTTCCAGCTGGTGGTCGCCACGGTGCTGTCCGCCCAGACCACCGACCTCAGGGTCAACCAGACGACACCTGGGCTGTTCGCCAAGTACCCGACCCCGGAGGACCTGGCCGCCGCCGACCCGGAGGAGGTCGAGGAGATCCTCCGCCCCACCGGTTTCTTCCGGGCCAAGACCAAGTCCGTCATGGGCCTGTCGAAGGCGCTGGTGGAGCAGTTCGGCGGGGAGGTCCCCGGCCGGCTCGAAGACCTGGTCAAGCTGCCCGGTGTGGGCCGCAAGACCGCCTTCGTCGTGCTCGGGAACGCGTTCGGGCGGCCCGGCATCACCGTGGACACGCACTTCCAGCGGCTGGTGCGGCGCTGGCAGTGGACGGACCAGACCGATCCGGACAAGATCGAGGCGGCCGTCGGCGCGCTCTTCCCCAAGGGCGACTGGACGATGCTCTCGCACCACGTGATCTTCCACGGCCGGCGCATCTGCCATGCCCGCAAGCCCGCCTGCGGCGCCTGCCCCATCGCCCCGCTCTGCCCGGCGTACGGCGAGGGCGAGACGGACCCGGACAAGGCGAAGAAGCTGCTCAAGTACGAGAAGGGCGGCTTCCCCGGCCAGCGCCTCAAGCCCCCGCAGTCGTACCTGGACGCGGGCGGCAAGCCGGCGCCGCCGCTGGGGGCCGGATGACGGGCGGCACGGCAAAGCCCCGGGTCCAGGAACGATCTCGGGCCTTCGGGGCGTTGGACACGTCAGGACGGGGGTGGCGATGACGCGCGCGAGTAACGCGAGCAATACGCAGGGTGGTCCGGTGGTGCTCAGCAAGGAGGGGCTGCCCGAGTGGCTGGACCCGGTGGTGCGGGCCGTGGAGACGGTGCAGCCGCTGCAACTGAGCCGCTTCCTGCCACCGGAGAACGGGGCGGGGCGGCAGTCCGCCGTACTGATCCTTTTCGGCGAGGGCGAGCGCGGCCCCGAGCTGCTGCTGATGGAGCGGGCGAGTTCGCTCAGGTCGCACGCCGGGCAGCCGTCCTTCCCCGGCGGCGCCCTCGACCCCGAGGACGGCGACCCGAAGGCCGACGGGCCACTGCGGGCCGCTCTCCGCGAGGCCGAGGAGGAGACCGGACTCGACCCCTCGGGTGTGCAGCTCTTCGGCGTGTTGCCCAGGCTGTACATCCCGGTGAGCGGCTTCGTGGTGACCCCGGTGCTGGGCTGGTGGCGCGAGCCGAGCCCGGTCGGGGTCGTCGATCCGAACGAGACGGCCCGGGTCTTCACCGTCCCCGTGGCGGATCTCACGGATCCCGGCAACCGGGCCACCACCGTCCACCCCAGCGGCCACCGAGGTCCGGCATTTCTGGTCGAATCGGCCCTGGTCTGGGGCTTCACGGCCGGAATCATCGACCGTCTGTTCCACTACGCGGGCTGGGAGCGGCCCTGGGACCGGGAGAAGCAGGTCCCGCTCGACTGGCGGTCATGACAGGGTGTCTGCCGTGCTGTGTCTTCCCGGGGGACACTGTGATCGGTCACCGACGCGCCGGCCCCCCGGCCGACCTGAGGTGACCGCAGAGTGATGAGGCGAGGCTCGAACCGGTGAACGTGCTGGACATCCTGTTGCTGGTCGCCGCCGTGTGGTTCGCGATCGTGGGCTATCGCCAGGGGTTCGTCGTCGGAATCCTGTCGGTGATCGGATTCCTGGGCGGCGGTCTCGTCGCCGTCTACACCCTGCCCGTCATCTGGGACGCGCTGACCGACAACGCCGAGGTGAGCACGACCGCCGCCGTCGTCGCGGTGGTGGTCGTCATCGTCTGCGCCTCCGTCGGCCAGGCCCTGACCACCCATCTCGGCAACAAGCTGCGCCGCTACATCACCTGGTCCCCGGCCCGCGCCCTGGACGCGACCGGCGGCGCCCTGGTCAACGTCGTGGCGATGCTCCTGGTGGCCTGGCTGATCGGCTCGGCCCTGGCCGGCACGACGCTGCCGACCCTCGGCAAGGAGGTCCGCGGCTCCAAGGTGCTCCTCGGCGTCGCCCGGGCCCTTCCCGACCAGGCCGACACCTGGTTCGCGGACTTCTCCTCGGTCCTCGCGCAGAACGGCTTCCCGCAGGTCTTCAGCCCGTTCTCGAACGAGCCGATCAACGATGTCCGTCCTCCCGACCCGGCCCTCGCGAACAGCCCCGTCGTCACCCGCGCGAAGCGCTCCATCGTCAAGGTCATGGGCACCGCCCAGAGCTGCGGCAAGGTCCTGGAGGGCAGCGGCTTCGTCTTCGGCGACCGCCGCGTCATGACCAACGCGCACGTGGTCGGAGGCGTCGACGAGCCCACCGTCCAGATAGGCGGCGAGGGCAGGAAGTACGACGCGAAGGTCGTCCTCTACGACTGGCACCGCGACATCGCCGTACTCGACGTGCCCGATCTCAAGGCGCCCGCCCTGAAGTTCACGACCACGGACGCCCGCAGCGGCGACGGCGCGATCATCGCGGGCTTCCCGGAGAACGGAGCGTACGACGTACGGGCCGCACGCGTGCGTGGCCGCCTCCCGGCCAACGGCCCGGACATCTACCACCGCGGCACCGTCCGCCGAGACGTCTACTCGCTGTACACGACCGTCCGCCAGGGCAACTCCGGCGGTCCGCTGCTCACGGCCAAGGGGAATGTGTACGGCGTGGTGTTCGCGAAGTCCCTCGACGACGCCGACACGGGGTACGCCCTCACCGCGGACGAGATCCAGGAGGACATCACCAAGGGGCGTACCGCGAACCAGCAGGTGGACAGCGACAGCTGCGCGCTGTGAGCTGCCGTTCGGGGAAACTGAGGGGCGCGTCAGCCCCGGGGATGGCGCAGGCGTACCGAGACCCAGCGGGCCCGGCGGCGCAGAATGCGCGGAATGCCCACCCTGAGGTCTGTGCCCGCCATCTGCGGTGCACCGCCTCGCTGGTGGGGGCTCAGGCCACTGGCCGAGCGGCGATTGCGTGCTGCGTCACTGTAGTCGTGCGTCCAGCCCATACCCGGACGTCTGCCCCCGCCCCAAGGTCGATAACCGCCCCCTGAGCCCCCAATTGGCCTATGCGCCAGGCAATTGGCTGTTCGTAGGACACACGTTCAGATCCGGATACCGGGCGCATCGGCTCGGTCACCGACCGGGCTCGGGGCCTTCCGGCCAATTGACCAGTTCTGTGCAGAAAGTGCGCGTGTCACCGGTCAGGTTCGGGATCCTTGAGCCAGTTGACCAGCTCGGCCGAGAAGGCGACCGGGTCCTCCTCGTGCGGGAAGTGCCCCAGTCCGTCGAACAGCCGCCAGCGGTACGGCGCTTCGACGTACTCGCCGGAGCCGGCCGCGCTCCGCGTCCGCATCACAGGGTCGAGCGAGCCGTGCAGGTGGAGGGTCGGCACCCGGAGGGGGCGCTTCATACGGCGGTTGAACTGGATGCCGTCCGGGCGGGCCATGGAGCGGACCATCCAGCGGTACGGCTCGACCGAGCAGTGCGCCGTCGACGGGATGCACATCGCGCGACGGTACGTCTCCACCGTCTCGTCGTCCGGCGGGTTGGGCCCGGACCACTCCCGGATCAGCTCGGCGACGAGGGCGCCGTCGTCGGCGGTGAGCTGCCGCTCGGGGATCCAGGGGCGCTGGAACCCCCAGATGTACGAGCCCGCGCGGGTCTGCTTGACGTCCGAGAGCATCGCGGAGCGCCAGCGCCGGGGATGCGGCATCGAGGCGACCGCGAGCCGCCGGACCAGCTTCGGGCGCATCACGGCCGCCGTCCACGCCAGATATCCGCCCAGGTCGTGGCCGACCAGCGCGGCGTCCGGCTCGCCCAGGGAGCGGATCACGCCGGTGATGTCGAGGGCGAGGTTCGCGGGGTCGTAGCCGCGCGGGGTGCGGTCGCTGCCGCCGACGCCGCGCAGGTCCATGGCGACGGCCCGGAAACCCGCGTCGGACAGCGCGGTCAGCTGGTGCCGCCAGGTCCACCAGAACTGCGGGAAACCGTGCAGCAGCAGCACCAGCGGCCCGTCGCCGGCCTCGGCGATGTGGAAGCGGGCGCCGTTGGCGGCCACCTCCCGATGGGTCACCTTTGTCCCGTCGGGCAGGGCGTCCGGCCGTACGACCGAGGTGGGTTGCGCCGAAGGTGATTGCCCCGAAGAGGGGGAGGAGCCCGTCATGAGGACGAGCGTGCCACAGCCTCGATGGCCGCGGGGGCCCGGTCCTCGAGCGCCGCGGTCTCCGGCTGCTCCGGCCGCGGGTGCGGCTTGGCCTTCTGGAGGACCCCTGCGGTCTCCTTCATCGACGCCGCGACCTTCTGCGGGCCCTTGCCCTTCTTCGCCTTCTTCGCGAAGACCACGCCGATCAGCACGAGGACGACCGCGACCAGCACGTTCGCCGCGAACGACAGCAGGAAGCAGATCGCGAGGTTCCAGTCGCTCCAGGTCCGGATGCCGTACGCCAGCGCGAAGTTGAGCATCGGCAGGGAGAACACCAGGACCATGGCGGCCACCGAGAACGCGCCGCCGCTCGTCGCGCCGCGCTTGACGTCCTGCTTGAGCTGCGCCTTGGCCAGTGCGATCTCGTCATGCACCAGCGCCGACATCTCGGTCGTCGCGGAGGCGAACAGCTGGCCGATGCTGCGTTCGGCGCCGACCGGGCTGCCGTCGGGTGCGCTCATCGCGGTCTCCCTCACTCTCTTTTTGTACCGTCTCGTCAGATCATGCCGGACGGCCGTCCTCGTCGCCTGCCCCGCCCGGCACTTCGGCAAGCGCGCGTCGTTCGGCGGCCTTCCGTTCGGCGGTCCGGCGGTGCTCGGCGGCCTTGTTCTCGTAGATCGCGGCCATCCGCAGGTGGTACGCCGGGTCGTCCTCCTCGTAGATGTCCGGGATGCCGTCGAGGTCCTCGTCGCGCTCCTCGACCTCGCACAGCCTGCGGTACTTGGCGTTCCGGATCTTCAGCAGCACCGTCGCCAGGGTCGCAGCGACGAGGGAGCCCGTCAGCACGGCGGCCTTGACCTCGTCCGTCAGCACGGCGTTTCCGTCGAAGGCGAGTTCGCCGATCAGCAGCGACACGGTGAAGCCGATACCGGCCAGCGTCGCCACCGCGAACACGTCCGCCCAGGCGAGGTCGTCGCTGAGCGAGGCCCGGGTGAAACGGGCCGTCAGCCAGGTACCGCCGAAGATCCCGAGCGCCTTGCCGACGACGAGCCCGAGGACGACACCCAGCGTCTCCGGCTTCGTGAACACGTCGCCGAGCGTGCCGCCCGAGATGGCGACACCGGCGCTGAACAGGGCGAAGAGGGGCACGGCGAGGCCGGCTGACAGGGGACGTACCAGGTGCTCGATGTGCTCGCCGGGGGAGTGCGACTCGCCCTCGTGGCGGTGGCAGCGCAGCATCAGGCCCATCGCCACGCCCGCGATCGTCGCGTGGACGCCGCTGTTGTACATCAGCGCCCAGATGACCAGCGCGAGCGGGACGTACACGTACCACCCGCGCACGCCCTTCCTCAGCAGCAGCCAGAAGACGGCGAGGCCCACGACCGCGCCGCCCAGCGCGGCGAAATTGATGGTGTCCGTGAAGAAGACCGCGATGATCAGGATCGCGAAGAGGTCGTCGACGACCGCGAGGGTCAGCAGGAAGGCGCGCAGGGCGCTCGGCAGCGACGTACCGATGACGGCCAGCACGGCCAGCGCGAACGCGATGTCGGTGGCGGTGGGGACCGCCCAGCCGTGCAGCGAGCCGCCGCCGCTCAGGTTGGTGAGGGTGTAGACGAGCGCCGGTACGGCCATTCCGCACAGGGCCGCGACGACCGGCAGCGCGGCCGCCCTGGGATCCCGGAGATCACCGGCGACCAGCTCACGCTTGAGCTCGATGCCGGCGACGAAGAAGAAGACCGCGAGGAGTCCGTCGGCGGCCCAGTGCGCGACCGACAGATGCAGGCCGAGGGCCTCGGGGCCGAACTGGAAGTGGCTGACGCTCTCGTAGCTGCCGTGCAGCGCGGGTATGTTCGCCCAGATCAGCGCCGTGATCGCGGCCACGAGCAGCAGCACACCGCCGACTGTCTCGGTGCGCAGCGCCTCCGCGACGAAGGTCCGCTCGGGCAGGGACAGACGTCCGAGAACCTTGCGGGGGCTGGGGGTGCGGGGCGGGGACAAGACGGGGACCTCCGGTCGGTGGGCAGGGGAGTGCTGCTTGCCGACCAGACTTCCCGGCACACCTTGAGGGTCACGCTGTTATGGGGCTTTGCTTAGTTTACCTAAAAGGGGCGCCCGGCGCGTTCTCGCGCCGGGCGCCCCTTCGGAGCTGGGGAAACCTCAGTCCTCGCTGGGCGCCGCCGGGAGCTTCGCCTGGATGAGGTCCATGACCGTCGAGTCCGTCAGCGTCGTCACGTCACCGAGCTGGCGGTTCTCGGCGACGTCCCGCAGCAGGCGCCGCATGATCTTGCCGGACCGGGTCTTCGGCAGCTCCGCCACCGGCAGGACCCTCTTCGGCTTGGCGATCGGGCCGAGGGTGGCGCCCACGTGGTTGCGCAGGTCGGCGACGAGGCCCTCGTCCTCGGCGTTCGCCGTGCCGCGCAGGATCACGAAGGCGACGATCGCCTGGCCCGTCGTCTCGTCCGCCGCGCCGACGACGGCCGCCTCGGCGACCGACGGGTGCGAGACGAGCGCGGACTCGACCTCGGTGGTGGAGATGTTGTGCCCGGAGACGAGCATGACGTCGTCCACGCGGCCCAGCAGCCAGATGTCGCCGTCGTCGTCCTTCTTCGCGCCGTCACCGGCGAAGTACTTGCCCTCGAACCGCGACCAGTACGTGTCGAGGAACCGCTGGTCGTCGCCCCAGATGGTGCGCAGCATGGACGGCCACGGCTCGGTGAGCACCAGGTAACCGCCGCCGCCGTCGGGCACCTCGTTCGCCTCGTCGTCGACGACGGTCGCGGAGATGCCGGGCAGCGGGGTCTGGGCGGAACCGGGCTTGGTCTCGGTGACGCCCGGCAGCGGCGAGATCATCATCGCGCCGGTCTCGGTCTGCCACCAGGTGTCCACGATCGGGGTCAGGTCGGCGCCGATGTTCTTGCGGTACCAGATCCAGGCCTCGGGGTTGATCGGCTCACCCACCGAGCCCAGCACCCGCAGGCTGCTGAGGTCGAACTTCGCGGGGATGTCGTCGCCCCACTTCATGAAAGTACGGATCGCCGTCGGCGCCGTGTACAGGATCGTCACCCCGTACTTCTGGATGATCTCCCAGAAGCGGCCCTGGTGCGGAGTGTCCGGCGTGCCCTCGTACATGACCTGGGTCGCGCCGTTGGCCAGCGGCCCGTAGACGATGTACGAGTGCCCGGTCACCCAGCCGACGTCGGCCGTGCACCAGTAGACGTCGGTCTCCGGCTTGAGGTCGAAGACGGCGTGGTGGGTGTACGCGGTCTGGGTGAGGTAGCCGCCGGAGGTGTGCAGGATGCCCTTCGGCTTACCCGTCGTACCGGACGTGTACAGGATGAACAGCGGATGCTCGGCGTTGAACGGCTCCGGGGTGTGCTCCGCCGACTGCCGCTCGACGATCTCGTGCCACCACACGTCGCGGCCCTCGGACCAGGCGACCTCCTGGCCGGTACGGCGGACCACGAGCACGTGCTCCACGTTGTCCACGCGCGCGACGGCGTCGTCGACGGCCGGCTTGAGCGCGGACGGCTTGCCGCGCCGGTATCCGCCGTCGGAGGTGATGACGACCTTCGCGTCCGCGTCCTGGATGCGGGTGGCGAGCGCGTCCGCCGAGAAGCCGCCGAAGACGACCGAGTGCGCGGCGCCGATGCGGGCGCACGCGAGCATCGCGATCGCCGTCTCCGGGATCATCGGCATGTAGACGGCGACCCGGTCGCCTGCCTGAACACCCAGCTCCAGCAGGGCGTTCGCGGCCTTGGAGACCTCGTCCTTCAGCTCCGCGTACGTGAGGGCGCGGCTGTCGCCCGGCTCGCCCTCGAAGTGGATGGCGACCCGGTCGCCGTGGCCGGCCTCCACATGACGGTCGACGCAGTTGTACGCGACGTTGAGTTCGCCGTCCTTGAACCACTTGGCGAACGGCGGGTTCGACCAGTCCAGCGTCTCGGTCGGTTCCTTGGCCCAGCTCAGCCGCCGGGCCTGCTCGGCCCAGAAGCCGAGCCTGTCAGCCTTGGCCTGTTCGTACGCCTCTGCCGTGACGTTGGCGTTGGCGGCCAGGTCAGCCGGCGGCGCGAAGCGTCGCTCCTCCTTCAAGAGGTTGGCCAGGCTTTCGTTGCTCACGACATCTCCCTTTCCCAGGGTGTCCGTTGTGTCCCAGGCCACAGCTCATCAGACCCGGGGGGCCGATGACAAGGGCCGACCGTAAATTGGTTTAGACCTGTGGGTGGGGTGCTGAGACGCCCGGAGTCATCCGTACCCACGGACGCCGGCGGGGCGGAGTTCAGCAGGTGTAACGCCTCTCACGGCCCAGTGCATCGGTGCTGCACGGAGACGGTCACGTCTTTTGCGGCCCGGGCGTGTCGGGGCGGCCCGGTGCCGGACGCGCCACGGGTGTGCGACCCGCCCCGGTCGGAGCCGCACACCCGTGGTGGACCGGTGCCGGTCAGGCGGACCGGTCTGCCGCCTCCACGTGGTCGAACACCTCGTCCCCGCCCGCCCCCGCGAGCAGATACGCCTGTGCCTCGCCGACGTGGAAGTACATCCCGTGTAGCTCCAGCGCGCCGTCCCGCAGGGCCCGGGACACCGACTCGTGGGCGCGCAGGTGCTCCAACTGCTGGACCACATTGGTCAGGCAGAGCTGCTCGACCGCGTCGGCCGGCGCCCGGCCCGCGAGCCGGGCCCACGGCCGGCTCCCGTCGGCCAGGCGCTCCAGGCTCGGCAGCCCGTGCCGCAGCCACCGCTTCAGCGGTGTCCGGGCGCCGCCGGGCTCGGCGTCGAGCAGCGCCTGCATGGCCCCGCACCCGGAGTGCCCGCACACCGTGATGGACCGCACCTTCAACACGTCCACCGCGTACTCGATCGCCGCCGCCACCGAGTCGTCGCCGCTCTCCTCGCCCGGCAGCGGAACCAGGTTGCCCACGTTGCGCACCACGAACAGATCGCCCGGGCCACTGGAGGTGATCATCGAGGTGACGAGCCGTGAGTCGGCGCAGGCGAGGAAGAGCTGGGACGGCCGCTGTCCCTCCCGGGCCAGCCGGGCCAGCTCGCCCCGGACGAGCGGTGCGGTGTTGCGCTGGAACGCGCTGATGCCACGCGCGAGTTGGTGTCCGCTCGGGCCGCCGGGGCCGTAGGGCTTGGTCGTCCCGCTCGGGCCGGTCGACCCGCTCGTCCCGCTCGGGCCGGTCGACCCGCTCGTCCCGCTCGGGCCGGTCGACCCGCTCGTCCCGCTCGGGCCGGTCGGCCCGCCGGGAGCGCCGGGGACATCCGAGTCCGGTGCGGGCTGCGGCTGTTCGCACTGGTGGTTGCGCCAGGGCGTCCAGGGACGGCAGCGGCAGCCGACGGAGGACTCGCCGTGTTCCACGGTGAGCGGCAAGGGGTCGGTGGGGGGCCGGGTACCGGTCCGGCGGCCGGTCACCTCGGCGGAGCCGCCCTGCGCGGTGTGCGTCTTCTGCCAGTCCTGCAGTGACTCGTACGCAGCGTGGTCCATGAACGACCCGTCCAACTCCACGACGGCGTGGGCGCCCTGGGGAACGAGATGCAGGGTCCGGCTGAGCCGTGGCACCGCGAGGAACGTCAACTGCCCCCGGACGTGTACGTGATGGACTCCTTCCTGCTCTTCGTGGGTGATGCGGGTGCGGGCGAGGCGGTTCATGGCGACGGCGACGGCCACGGCGATCCCGAGGGTCACGCCCTCCAGGACACCGAGCAACACGACGCCGAGTGTGGTGATGGCGTACACCAGCACTTCTCGGTGGCGGGTCACCGTGCGGATGTGGTGCAGGGACACCATCCGGATGCCGACGGCCATCACCAGGGCGGCGAGCGAGGCGAGCGGGATGAGCTCCAGGGCCGGGACCATCAGCAGCGCGGCGAACACTACGAGAACGCCGTGCAGCATCGTGGAGTTCCGGCTCACGGCTCCCGCGTTCACATTCGCCGAACTTCTTACGGCGACACCGGCGACCGGCAGTCCGCCGAGCGCGCCGGAGACGATGTTCGCGGCGCCCTGCCCGAGCAGTTCGCGGTCAAGGTCGGCGCGTCCGACACGGGCGGTCAGGCCCGGTCTCGCGGCCACCAGTTTGTCCACGGCGACCGCGCCGAGCAGCGACTGCACGCTGCACACCAGCGTGGTGGTCAGCACGGCCGCGGTCAGGCCGAGCGCCGGGCCCTCCGGAAGACCGGCCAGTGCGTGGCTGCTCCAGGACGGCAGGTCGACCTTGGGCACGCCGAGCCCCGAGAACGTGGCGGCAGCGGTGGCGCCCCCCACGGCGACGAGCGCGGCCGGGATCCTGCGCAGCAGGCGTCCCGCCCGGCCGGGGGTCCGAGGCCAGAGCAGCAGCAGGGCCAGGGTCAGCAGGCTGACGGTCACGGCGGCGGGGTGCAGGTTCGCCAACTGGGCCGGCAGGGCCCGAATGTTGGCGAGGACGGAGCTCTGCGGGGTGCCGCCGAGGACGATGTGCAGCTGGGCGACGGCGATGGTCACGCCGATTCCGGCGAGCATGCCGTGCACGATGGCGGGGCTGACGGCGAGCGCGGTGCGCGCCACACGCAGGCAGCCCAGGCCCAGTTGGGCGAGGCCGGCGAGGACCGTAACGGCGCAGGTCGTACGCCAGCCGTAGCGGTGGATGAGGTCGGCGGTGACGACCGTGAGGCCCGCTGCGGGGCCGCTGACCTGGAGCGGACATCCGCCGATCCGGCCGGCGACGAGCCCGCCGACCCCGGCGGCCACCAGGCCGGCCTGGAGCGGGGCGCCGGTGGCGAGGGCGATGCCCAGGGACAGTGGGAGGGCGATCAGGAAGACCGCGACGGAGGCGGACAGATCGGCGCCGGCGATGTGGAAGCGGCGGCGCGGGTTCGGCGGTGGGCTGTGGGGTTGGCCGGACTGGGACCGGCTCGGGTCGGTGGCGCGGGTGGGGGCGCAGGCTGACATGTTTCCCGTCTCCTCCGGGCGGCGCGGTCGCGGATCAGGTCGTCCCCGTCGATGGGCGGGGGTCGGTCGCGGCCGTGGGTCACGGCGTGCAGCGGCGGGATGAATCAACGCTCGGTAAATGGATCGTAATCCAGAGTAAAGGCCAGGCATAGACTTTCCTGGCAAATGGGGCATCAGCTCACTCTAATGAGTGAAGCGGTCATTTCATCGGCTTGTCGTACTAATTCCTACTCAGTCCCGTGCGACCTTGGCGGCGCTGTCGGGCTGCCCCGGCATACCACCAGAAAACGCCCTCATCGGCGTTGGCCTGAGAGAAGGAAGAAGGTGAGCGGAACATGACCGCCACCCAGAGGATCGCCGTGGGCGTCGTGATCACCGCGTCCTGTGCCGCGTGGGTCGCCGGCTGTGCGATCGGCTCCAACGGTTCCAAGACAGGTGCTCTCGGTCCGCAGAAGGTCCGTCCGGTCCATGCGCACGGGAGCGCGGTCCGCCTGATCGGCGACGGCTCCACCGCGTACACCGGAGCCCAGCCGCACCTGCCCAGACCCGAGCGTCTGCGGCCCGGCCAGAAGCCCCCGCAGTTCGTCGTCTTCTCCTGGGACGGCGCCGGCGAGGACAGCCAGAAGCTGTTCTCCCACTTCCGCAAGCTCTCCAAGGCCAACCACGCGACCATGACGTACTTCCTCAGCGGCGTGTACATGCTGCCGGAGGAGAAACGCGACCTCTACAAGCCCCCGGAGCACTCGGAGGGCAGCTCGGACATCGGCTTCAACGACGAGCAGGGCATCGCCGACACCGTGAAGCAGCTGCGTCTGGCGTGGCTGGAGGGCAACGAGATCGGAACCCACTTCAACGGCCACTTCTGCGGGAAGAACGGCGGGGTCGGCGAGTGGTCGGTCGCGCAGTGGATGAGCGAGATCGCCCAGGCCAAGAAGTTCGTGAAGAGCTGGAAGACCAACTCCGGCATGGAGAAGGCGGCTCCACTGCCCTTCGACTACGACAAGGAACTCATCGGCGCGCGCACGCCCTGTCTGGAGGGCCAGAAGAACTTCGTGAAGGCCGCGAGCAAGCTGGGCTTCCGCTATGACACCAGCGGGGTCAACGACCAGGTCTGGCCGAAGAAGAGGGAAGGGCTGTGGGACCTGTCGATGCAGCTGGTGCCCTTCCCGGGGCACTCCTACGAGCAGCTCACCATGGACTACAACTTCATGGTCAACCAGTCCGGCACGCAGACCCAGGGCGACCCCGACAAGTTCGACTACTGGGGCGACCAGATGCGCGACGGCCTGCTCAAGGGCTTCCGCCGTGCCTACCAGGGCAACCGCGCGCCCCTGGTCATCGGCAACCACTTCGAGTCCTGGAACGGCGGCACCTACATGCGGGCCGTCGACGAGGTCGTCGAGAGCGTCTGCAACAAGCCCGACGTGCGCTGCGTGTCCTTCCACCAGCTGGCCGACTGGCTGGACGCCCAGGACCCGCAGACCCTGGCGAAGCTGCGCACCCTGAAGGTCGGCCAGGCCCCCAAGCAGGGCTGGGCGTCCTTCCTGTCGGGCCACCCCGCCCCGGCCCCGAAGGGCGCACCCGGGGCGCCGGCCGCCAAGCAGTAACCGTCAGGCAGAGGCGGCGACACCTTCCCCGAGCACGAATCCGGGGTCGACCTGCGCCGCCAGGTCGGCCCCGGTGCGGGCGTCGCCCCACGTCGCCGCGTTCTTCAGGTGGAAGTGCACCATCTGCCGCGTGTAGCGCTCCCAGTCGCGCAGCTCGTACGTCGCGTCCGTGGCGACCTGAAGAACGCGCAGGGCGCGGCGGTTGGCGTCCTCCAGGAGCTCGAACCGGGGCGGCCGGCCCTTCTCCATGGCGCGCACCCAGTCCGAGTGCCCGACGGTCATCAGCAGGTCGTCCCCGACCTCGGCGCGGAGGAAGTCGAGGTCGTCCTGCCCCTGCACCTTGTTGCCGACGACCTTCAGGACGACGCCGTAGTCGCGGGCGTACTCCTTGTACTGGCGATAGACGGAGACCCCCTTCCGCGTCGGTTCGGCGACGAGGAACGTGATGTCGAAGCGGGTGAACATGCCGGAGGCGAAGGAGTCCGAGCCCGCCGTCATGTCCACCACGACGTACTCGCCGGGCCCGTCCACCAGGTGGTTCAGGCACAGCTCCACCGCTCCGGTCTTGGAGTGGTAGCAGGCGACCCCCAGATCGGCGTCGGTGAAGGGGCCGGTGACCATCAAACGGACGGCGCCGCCGTCGAGTTCCACCGGCCGGGCACAGGCCTCGTAGACCGGGTTGTCCTCGCACACCCGCAGCAGCCGCGAGCCCTCGCCGGGCGGAGTGGTCTTGATCATCGTCTCGGTGGAGGTGATGCGTGGGTTGCTGCCGCGCAGATGGTCCTTGATCAGCGGCAGTCGGTCGCCCATCGCCGGCAGCGCGGCGGCCTCCGCCTCGTCGAGGCCCAGCGCGGCGCCCAGGTGCTGGTTGATGTCCGCATCCACCGCGACGACCGGCGCTCCGGCGGCTGCGAGATGACGGATGAACAGGGAGGACAGGGTCGTCTTGCCGCTGCCGCCCTTCCCGACGAAAGCAATTTTCATGTTCACGAAGGGTAGTCGGGCGATAGCTGTACGTGGCAGACGGGCGTGAAGAAGACCACTCAATCGTGGGGCACGCCCCTGGGATGGCTAGTGTCGTACTCATGAGTACGACAGGGGCTAACGCCGATCCGCTCGCGGCCCTGGGCTCGCTGCCCGGGGTGGCCGAGTCCGTGGAATCCGTGCGCAAGGCCGTGGACCGGGTCTACGGGCACCGGGTCATGCGGCGCCGCAGCAACGCGATCACCTCCGAGGCGGCGCTGCGCGGCGCCCGCGGTTCCGCGGCGCTGTCCGGCGCCGACTGGGCCCTGGAGGAGGTGCGCCGGCGTACCGACTTCAGCGGTGACGACGACGCGCGCGTGGTCGGCGCGGCCCTCAGGCTGACCGCGGAGGCGGGCCAGCTGCTGTCGGTCTGGCGGCAGTCGCCCCTGAGGGTGCTCGCCCGGCTGCACCTCGTGGCCGCCGCCACCAACGGGGACGAGGTCGGACGGCCGCGGCTGGCGGGCGAGCCCGTCGACGAGCCGCTGATCGAGCTGCCGCTGCCGGGCGCCGACGAGGTGCACGGCCGGCTGGAGGGCCTGTCGGAGCTGATCATCACCGGCAGTTCCGCGCCCGCCCTGGTGACGGCCGCCATCGTCCACGGCGAACTTCTCGCACTGCGTCCCTTCGCGTCCCGCAACGGCCTGGTCGCGCGCACCGCCGAGCGCATCGTCCTGGTGGGCAGCGGCCTCGACCCGAAGTCCGTCTGCCCGGCCGAGGTCGGCCACGCGGAGCTGGGGCGCGCGGCCTATCTGGCGGCGCTCGAGGGCTACGTCTCCGGCACGCCGGACGGCATGGCCGCTTGGATCGCCCACTGCGGCAGGGCGGTCGAGCTGGGTGTGCGCGAGTCGACGGCCGTGTGCGAGGCGCTGCAGCGCGGGGCGGCGTAGGGAGCTCGACAGGCTCCGGAAAAGGGTTGCGGCGGTACGAGGACTCGTACCGCCGCTGGCATGCTCACCGGGTTACCAAGCGTCCTCGATGTATTGCCCATCAGGTCGGGAACTTTGCCCGTCACCTGGTGTGGCTGGCCCGTAATCGACGGGTCGACGTCGCGTGGGTGCTCGATGTTCATGCATCGGTCCGTGTGGCCAAATGCGTTATTAAGGTGATCCTTTCGGATGTCCTTGGTCTCGCGGGCCGTTAACCCCTTTGTACTCCAGGTCCGAAGCAAGCGGAACCCCCAGCTGCACTTCTTTACTTTTGGTAGCAAAAGGGATGTAAACGGTCATCGCTATGTCGAACTGGGGCTTGGTGTCGCCGAATCGGCAGGTCAGACGACCGTCGCGCGCCGTCGGCTGGCGTACCAGACAAGACCCGCAGTGGCGGCCGCGGCGCCTATTGCCGCGGCCGCAACGAGGGCCGGGCGGGGCGGTACGGAGAATGCCGGGATCCGCTGCTTGAGCCGGACCGGCCGGTGGAAATCGAGAATCGGCCACCCGCGCGCGAGCGCCTCGCGGCGCAGCGCGCGGTCCGGGTTCACGGCATGCGGAAGGCCGACCTCCCGCAGCATCGGCAGATCGGTCGCCGAGTCGCTGTAGGCGTAGCAGCGGTCGAGGTCGTACCCCTCGGACCGGGCCAGTTCCTTGATCGCCTCGGCCTTCGTCGGGCCATACGCGTAGTACTCCACCTCGCCGGTGTAGCAGCCGTCCTCGCCCACCACCATGCGTGTCGCCACCACGCGGTCCGCGCCGAGCAGTTCACCGATGGGCTCCACCACCTCGGCGCCCGACGTCGACACGATGACGACGTCGCGGCCGGCGGTGTGGTGCTCCTCGATGAGGGAGGCGGCCTCGTCGTAGATGATCGGATCGATCAGGTCGTGCAGGGTCTCGGCGACGATCTCCTTGACCTGCTGGACGTTCCAGCCGCGGACGAGCGAGGACAGGTACTCGCGTGTCCGCTCCATCTGGTCGTGGTCCATGCCTCCGATGAGGAAGACGAACTGGGCATATGCGGTACGCAAGGCGGCCCTGCGGTTGATCAGCCCGCCTTGGTAGAAGGACTTGCTGAACGTGAGCGTGCTCGACTTCGCAATGACCGTCTTGTCCAGGTCAAAGAAGGCCGCTGTGCGGGGCAAGGAGTGGTTTTCCACGCCCCGAGCATAGGCGCAGCCCATTCGGCGTAAGGTGGGGCGCGTGGGTTTGCCTGAGAAGGGTCTCGGGTACACCATGGAAGTCACGGATCGTTCGCGACCGTGCTAACCCGGTCCGGCTCCTCCCCCCCCCGAGTCGGCCGTGGAGACGACCCCCACTCTCCCCCCCGGTGGGGGTCGTCGCATGTCCGGACGGGTTTTTCCCCTTCTCCCTCTCCCCGGCGCGGCTGTACGGCCGTCATGAGGCGGCTGCGGCCGCCTCATTCGCGTGCCCGTGATCCGTCACTGTGTGTAGCCGTCAGGCTGCTCTGTGGAAGTCGAGCACGCGTGGGCACAGGGGTCACCGGTATGGGTGACGGCGTTATTCACAACCCCTGTCTCGTCCACAGTTATCGACCATGATCCACACGGTTTCCGGGATCGCTGCACCGTGATTCAAACGCGTCCCGCTCGCGCCGGGTTCATGACCGGTTCCGGTTTGCCGGGCGGGTTTGGCCGGTTCGTATCGGCCGCTCATAGGGAGACCGGTTGCCGGTTCTTCACACGTTTGGGAATCGCGGGGCCGCAGGGGCTGCGCGAGAGATGCAGCGAAGGGGGACGGAGACCGTGGCCGGAGCCGTCACACATGAACCGCCGCCCGCCGCCTCGGGGCGGCAGGCCGGACCACTGATCGTCACGGAGGACGCCGAACTGCTCGACGACCTGCTGCGCCTGTGCGCCGCGGCGGGAGCGACACCCGAGGTCCACCACTCGGTGCCGGAGCGCGCGGGCGGCTGGGAGGCCGCACCGCTCGTCCTGGTCGGCGACGATGCCGCGCGGCGGGTGCGCGGGGCCACGCGCAGACGAGGAGTGGTGCTGGTCGGCCGTGACCAGGACGACTCCGGGGTCTGGCGCCGGGCCGTCGAGATCGGCGCCGACCACGTCCTGGTTCTGCCGGACGGCGAACAGTGGCTGGTCGACCGCATCGCCGATGTGGCCGAGGGCGTGGGCCGGCCCGCCCTCACGGTGGGCGTCATCGGGGGACGCGGCGGGGCCGGGGCGTCCACGCTCGCGTGCGCCCTCGCCGTCACCTCCGCACGCGAGGGGCTGCGGACCCTGCTCGTGGACGCCGATCCGCTCGGCGGCGGACTCGACGTACTGCTCGGCGGCGAGAGCGCTGCGGGACTGCGCTGGCCCGCCTTCGCCGCCTCCCGCGGCCGGGTCGGCGGCGGCGCCCTGGAGGAGTCGCTGCCGCAGCTCCATTCCCTGCGGGTGCTCAGCTGGGACCGCGGCGACCGCATCGCCGTCCCGGCCCAGGCCGTGCGGGCGGTGCTCGCGGCGGCCAGACGGCGGGGCGGCACCGTTGTCGTCGACCTGCCGCGCCGCATCGACGACGGGGTCGCAGAGGCCCTCGCCCAGCTCGATCTCGGCCTCCTGGTCGCCCCCGGCGAACTGCGCGCCGTGGCTGCTGCCGGGCGGGTGGCGTCCGCCGTCGGCATGGTCCTGCGCGATCTGCGGGTCGCGGTACGAGGGCCGTACGCGCCGGGACTGGACGACCGCGAGGTGGCCCGGCTGCTCGGACTGCCCCTGGCCGGCGAGCTCCCCGTGGAGTCGGGGCTGCTGCGCCCGGGGGAGGGCCGGACGCCGCCCGCCGCCGACGGCCGCGGACCCCTGGCGCGCTTCTGCAAGGAGTTCTGGGAGCGGGCGCTGACGGAGGCGAGGAGCGCGTGAGCACGTATGCGGGAGGCGAAGAGGCGGGCAGCTCCGTGCTCGCATCGGTGCGAGGATCTTCGACAGCGGTGTGGCGGCCGGGCGGCGACGGGCCGCGCGTGCCGTCGTGGGCCGGGCCGGGCGTGTCCTCGGAGACGGCTGGTCGGCCGGGCGATGTGCCGCGCCCCCGTTCGGCGGGGCAACGGCGGCCGGGCGGCGATTCGGCCTCCGCGGACGGCGCCCCAGAAACGCCCTCCGGGCTGCTGGACGGCGTACGGCAGTGGCTGGTCGAGAGCGGGGCCGAGCCGACACCCGCGCGCGTGGCGCAGGCTCTGCGGGAGCAGGGGCGGGTTCTGGGGGACGCCGAAGTCCTCGGTGCGGCCGAGCAGTTGAGGTCCGAACTGGTCGGCAGCGGGCCGCTCGAAGCGCTGCTCGCCGATCCGTCGGTGACCGACGTGCTGGTGTCGGCGCCGGACCGGGTCTGGGTCGACCGGGGCGGCGGACTGGAGCTGACGTCGGTCTTCTTCCCGGACGCCGCTGCCGTACGACGTCTCGCGCAGCGCCTGGCCGCGGTGGCCGGACGGCGCCTCGACGACGCGCGGCCCTGGGCCGATGCCCGGCTGCCCGACGGGACGCGGCTGCACGCGGTGCTGCCGCCGGTGGCCGTCGGCTGCACCTGTCTGTCGCTGCGCGTCGTACGGCTCCGGGCGTTCACGCTCGGCGAGCTGGTCGCGGCGGGCACGGTGCCGCCGGGAGGGGACCGGGTGCTGCGGGCGCTGCTCGGGGCGCGGCTGTCCTTCCTGGTCAGCGGTGGGACGGGCAGTGGCAAGACGACCCTGCTGAGCGCGCTACTGGGGCTGGTCGGGCACGCCGAGCGGATCGTGCTCGCCGAGGACTCGGCGGAGCTGCGGCCGGACCATCCGCACGTCGTTCGACTGGAGACCAGACCCGCCAACCAGGAGGGCGCCGGCCTCGTCACGCTCCAGGACCTGGTGCGGCAGGCGCTGCGGATGCGGCCCGACCGGCTGGTCGTGGGCGAGGTGCGCGGGCCCGAAGTGGTGCATCTGCTGGCCGCGTTGAACACCGGCCACGAAGGCGGGTGCGGCACCGTCCACGCCAATGCCGCCGCGGACGTGCCGGCCCGGCTGGAGGCGCTCGGTACGGCGGCGGGGCTCGACCGGGCCGCGCTGCACAGCCAGTTGGCGGCGGCGCTCTCGGTGGTGATTCACCTCGTACGGGACCGGTCCGGGCGGCGGCGGATTGCCGAGGTGCACGTACTGGAGCGGGATCCGTCAGGGCTGGTGCGCACGGTGCCGGCGCTGCGGTGGGGCGCTGAGGCGTTCGTGCGCGAGCGCGGATGGGAGCGGCTGCGGGGGCTGCTCCACGGTGAGTCCGGTGAGTCCGGTGAGTCCGGCGGGTCCGGCGGGTCCTTCGAAGGGGGACGTCATGGGTGAGGCAGCGATGGGGGCGGCCGTGCTGTGTGCCGGTGCGGCGGCCCTGCTGATGGGCGGGTGGCACTCCGGGGCGCGGCGGGCGCAGCTGTTGCTCGCGGGCGGCGGGGTGGTGAGCACCGGACCGTCGGCCTGGCGGGAGGCCGCCGCCCGGCTGCTGCGGATCCGCGGGCGGCTGCGGCCCGAGTGGTGGGCGCTGGCCGTCGGGGTGGTGCTGGCGGTGCTGGGTGCGTCGGTGCTGCCGGTCGCCGCGGGGGCGGCCGGGGTGCCGTTGCTGCGGCGGGTACGGCTGGCCGGTGAGGCCCGCAAGGTCCGGGAGCGCCGCGGGGACGCCGTGATCGCGCTGTGCGGGGCGCTAGCCGGGGAGGTGCGGGCCGGCTGGCAGCCGGGTCAGGCGCTGCCGCGTGCCGCGCGGGACTCCGGCGGGCTCGGGGGTGCGCAGGCCGCCGTGCTGGCGGCGGCACGGTTCGGCGGCGATGTGCCGGGTGCGCTCGCGACGGCGGCACGGGAACCGGGCGCCGAGGGGCTGCTGGGCCTCGCCGCGTGCTGGCGGGTGGCCGTGGACCAGGGCGCGGGCCTCGCCGCCGGGCTCGACCGCCTCGAAGCGGCCTTGCGGGCCGAGCGGGACCAACGCGCTGATCTGCGCGCGCAGCTGGCGGGAGCGAAGTCCACGGCGGTGATGCTCGCGGGGCTGCCGGCCCTGGGCCTCGCCCTGGGAACAGCCCTCGGGGCCGACCCCCTGCACGTGCTGCTGCACACCGGAGCCGGGCTCTGCTGCCTGCTGGTCGGCGGTCTGCTGGAAGGCCTCGGGATGTGGTGGGCGATGCGGATCGTGCGGCGAGCGGAGGCGGCGTGAGCACGGAAGTTGTCCACAGGCTGGGGGCGGCCGTGGGGATGTTGCTCGTCCTGGGGTGGCTGCTGCGCCGGTTGGAGACCGTACGGCGTGAGCGGAGAGTGCGGCGGCGGCTGGCCGAGCTGGTGGCCGACGTCGAGGCGATGCGGGCCCGACCGCGCTTCGAGGTACGGGATGCGGCGCGGCGGTGGCTGCCCGCGGCGGGGGTGGTGTGCGCCGGGTGGGTACTGCTCGGTGGCCTCGCCGGTGTCGTGGCGGGGCTGCTCGTCGCGGGCGGGCTGTGGAGGTGGCGCGGACGGCAGCCGGCCGGGAGCGGCGCGGAGGGGTACGACCCGGGAGAGGTGGTCCGTCAACTACCGCTGTCAGCCGATCTCGTGGCCGCCTGCATCGCCGCCGGTGCCGGGCCGGTGGTCGCGGCGCAGGCCGTGGGCGAGGCCCTGGGCGGCCCTGTCGGGGACGCGTTGGCGCGGGGTGCGGCCGAGGTACGGCTGGGCGGTGAACCGGCCGAGGCCTGGCGGCGGCTGGCCGCTCTGCCTGACGCGGGAGCTCTCGCCCGGCTGCTGGAACGGGCCGACGTGTCCGGGCTCCCCGCCGCCGCCCCGGTGGCGAGGCTGGCGGCGGACGTCCGCGCCGACCGGTCCCGCACCGCGACGGCACGGGCCCGGCGGGCGGCCGTCATGGTCACCGCGCCGGTGGGCCTGTGTTTCCTGCCCGCGTTCATCACGGTCGGCGTACTGCCCGTGGTGATCGGGCTCGCGGGTGGGGTGCTCGGAGGGGGTGGTGGCTGACGGGGCGGGGCGGAGGGCGCTCGGACGCCGACAACGAGCCGGCGTCGGGCCATGAGCCGGCATCGAGCAGTGAATGGTCAACGGGACTGAACCTCACGGGGGTTGAGATGTGCAAGGCGGTATGGGCGCGGCTGCGTGCCCTGGTGTGCAGGGCGCGTACGGCGCGCAGGGACGCGGGGATGGTCACCTCGGAGTACGCGATGGGGATCGTGGCGGCCGTGGCGTTCGCGGTGGTCCTCTACAAGGTGGTGACCAGCGGCGAGGTCAGCGCGGAGCTGCAGGCCATCGTGAAGAGGGCGCTCGATGCGCAGATGTGAGCAGGGCGGCGACAGGGGGTTCGTCACGGCGGAGTCGGCGATGGTGCTGCCTGTGCTGGTGATGTTCGCGATGGCACTGGTGTGGGGGCTGCTGGTCGTGGCCGCGCAGATCCAGTGCGTGGACGCGGCCCGGACCGGGGCGCGTGCGGCGGCCCGCCAGGACCCCGGCGACGAGGTCGTCCGGGTGGCCCGGGAGGCCGCCCCGCGCGGCGCGAAGGTCACCGTCGACCGGGAGGGGGCCCAGGTCCGCGTGGTCGTGGTGGCCCGGCCACCGGTGCTGCGCGGTCTGCCCTTCGACGTACGGGAGGAGGCCGTGGCCGCGGCGGAGGAGACCGTGGGGGTGGGGCCGTGACCGGCTGCTTCTTCGGGCGCCGGTGGGCCGTCGCCGGGGGCGGGGACCGTGGTTCAGCCACCGTCTGGAGCGTCGGTGCGATCGCTGTGCTGTGCGTGGTGTTCGGGGCCGTGCTCGCCCTGGGGCAGGCCGTCGTGGTCCGGCACCGTGCGGCCGGCGGTGCGGACCTCGCGGCACTCGCGGCTGCGGACCACTGGGCGGACGGCACCGCGGCGGCCTGTGGCCGGGCCGGCCGGGTCGCCCGGGCCCAGGGCACGCGGCTGGTGCGGTGCGTGGTCGTCGGCGAGATCTCGGACGTGACGGCGGCCTCGGGACGGGGGCCGTTCGCGGCGGAGGTCAGGGCACGGGCGGGGCCTGCGGGGCAGCCGGTTCCCGCGGAACGGGCTCTGCCTCGGCCTTCTCCTCCGGCGCCCCCCGCAACAGCACCGTGAGCAACCGCACCGCCCCCCTCTTGTGCAGCGGATCGTTGCCGTTGCCGCACTTGGGGGACTGGATGCAGGACGGGCAGCCGGCCTCGCACTCGCAGGAGGCGATGGCCTGGCGGGTGGCGGTGAGCCAGGCGCGGGCGGTGTGGAAGGCGCGCTCGGCGAACCCCGCCCCGCCCGGATGTCCGTCGTAGACGAAGACCGTCGGGAGGAGGGTGTCCGGGTGCAGCGGGACGGAGACGCCGCCGATGTCCCAGCGGTCGCAGGTCGCGAAGAGGGGCAGCATGCCGATCGACGCGTGCTCGGCGGCGTGCAGGGCGCCGCCGAGGATCTCCGGGTTGATCCGTGCCTCGTCCAGCTGGTCCTCGGTGACCGTCCACCACACCGCGCGTGTGCGCAGCGTCCGAGGAGGGAGGTCGAGTTTCGTCTCGCCGAGCACTTCACCGGTGATGAGCCGACGACGCAGGAAGGAGACAACCTGGTTGGTGACCTCGACGGAGCCGTAGCACAGGCGCCCGTCGCCCCAGGGGATCTCCGTGTCCGTCTCCAGGACCGTGATGGACGTCGTGTCGCGGGCGACCGTCGAATACGAGGGGCTCGCCTCCGTGACCAGGGCCACCGAGTCCTCCAGATCCAGGGAGCGTACGAGATACGTACGGCCCTGGTGGAGGTGGACCGCGCCCTCGTGGACGGTCGTGTGGGCGGCCCCCGCGTCGACCGTGCCGAGCAGGCGGCCCGTGCCGGACTCGACGATCTGCACCGGTCGGCCGCCCTCGCCGCGGATGTCGGCGAGGTCGGCGGCCCGTTCCCGGCGCGTCCAGTGCCAGGCCTTCGTCCGGCGGCGGAGCAGCTTCGCGGCCTCCAGCTGTGGCAGCAGCTCCTCGCAGGCGGGGCCGAACAGCTCGAAGTCCTCGTTGGTCAAAGGGAGTTCCGCGGCGGCGGCGCACAGGTGCGGGGCCAGGACGTACGGGTTGTCGGGGTCGAGGACCGTGGACTCCACGGGCTGGTCGAACAGCGCCTCCGGGTGGTGGACGAGGAAGGTGTCCAGCGGGTCGTCGCGGGCGACCAGGACGGCCAGCGCTCCCTGCCCGGAGCGTCCGGCGCGGCCCGCCTGCTGCCACAGGGACGCGCGCGTGCCGGGATATCCGGCGATCACCACGGCGTCCAGCCCCGAGACGTCGACGCCGAGTTCGAGGGCGGTGGTCGCGGCGAGGCCGAGGAGTTCACCGGAGTGCAGGGCCTGTTCGAGGGCGCGGCGTTCCTCCGGGAGATAGCCGCCGCGGTACGCCGCGACACGCCGGGCCAGGGCGCGGTCGACCTCGGCGAGGCGTTCCTGGGCGATCACCGAGATCAGCTCGGCGCCGCGCCGGGAGCGCACGAAGGCGACCGACCGGACTCCCTGCAGGGCGAGGTCGGTCAGCAGGTCGGCCGTCTCGGCGGTGGCGGTACGGCGGACAGGGGCGCCCTTCTCGCCCTGCATCTCGGTGAGCGGGGGCTCCCAGAGGGCGAACACCAGTTCACCGCGCGGTGAGGCGTCGTCGGCGACCTCGACCACCGGGAGGCCGGTCAGGCGGCGGGCGGCGACCGAGGGCTCGGCGGCGGTCGCGGAGGCCAGCAGGAAGACCGGGGAGGCGCCGTAGCGGGCGCACAGGCGGCGCAGACGGCGCAGCACCTGGGCGACGTGCGAGCCGAACACCCCGCGGTAGGTGTGGCACTCGTCGATGACGACGTACTTCAGCGACTTCAGGAAGGAGGACCAGCGGGAGTGGGACGGGAGTATGCCGCGGTGCAGCATGTCCGGGTTGGTCAGCACGTAGTTGGCGTACTGGCGGACCCATTCGCGCTCCTCGAAGGGCGTGTCCCCGTCGTACACCGCAGGACGTACGGCATTTCCCAGAGGTTGTGAAAGTTCCTTCACGGATCGGCACTGGTCCGCCGCAAGAGCCTTCGTGGGGGCCAGGTAGAGGGCGGTCGACCCGCGGCCGTTCGGGGCCTCGGAGCCGTCCAGGAGCGTCGAGAACACCGGGACCAGATACGCCAGGGACTTGCCGGACGCGGTGCCCGTGGCGACGACCACCGAGTCGCCGTCCAGCGCGTGCTCGGCGGCCCGTGCCTGATGGGCCCAGGGATGTTCGATACCGCAGGCCTGCACCGCGGCGACGACTTCCGAGCGAATCCGGTCAGGCCAGACGGCATGACGGCCCTCGCGCGGGGGCAAGTGCTCCGTATGAGTGATGCGCGAAGCCCGGCTCGGCCCGGAGGCGAGCCGGCCCAGGATCGTGCCCGGTGCGAGCCGGGACACGGGGTCCGCCGGGGATCGATCGGATCGGTGATTCTTGGCCATCGGCACCGAGTGTGTCACCGGCGTGACGGACAATGGGACCAAGGCGTCGTGCACGCCTGCCGTAAGTGATTGAATGCCATCGCGGCTGGCGAACCGTTCCGGGGGCTCTGCCGAGGTGTCCCGAGGGGCGACCGCTCGATTAGCAAGGTGCTGGAGGATCCGTGGACCTGTCCCTGTCGACCCGTACCGTCGGCGATCGTACGGTCGTCGAGGTCGGTGGAGAAATCGACGTATATACCGCGCCCAAGTTGCGCGAGCAGCTGGTCGAGCTGGTGAACGACGGGAGTTTCCACCTCGTCGTCGACATGGAGGGCGTGGACTTCCTCGACTCCACCGGGCTCGGCGTGCTGGTCGGCGGCCTGAAGCGGGTGCGTGCCCATGAGGGCTCGCTGCGCCTGGTCTGCAACCAGGAGCGCATTCTGAAGATCTTCCGTATCACCGGCCTCACCAAGGTGTTCCCGATCCACACCTCGGTCGAGGAAGCGGTGGCGGCCACCGACTGACCACCGCCGCACGGAGCGGGAAAGGACCGCTCCCGAGGCGGAAGAAGTTCAATGAGGGGGTCCGGGCTTTCGGCAGCCCGGCCCCCCGACCGCACGCCCGTAGTTCCGAGGGGGATGCATGGCCACCGTCGAACTCCGCTTCAGCGCGCTGCCCGAGCACGTCAGGACCGCCCGACTGGTGGCGGCAGCGGTGGCGCGCAGGGCCGGGGTGGACGAGGCCGTCCTCGACGAGGTCAGACTCGCCGTCGGCGAGGCCTGCAGCCGTGCCGTCGGACTGCACCAGAGCGCCGGGATCACCGCACCGGTGAAGGTGCAGCTGGTGGAGGAGGAGAAACAGTTCTCCATCGAGGTCGGCGACGAGGCACCGCGCTCCTCCCCGGGAGGAGGGGCATCGGGCTCGGCGGGTGAGGACGTGGAGACCGAGGAGGACGAGATGGGCCTCGCGGTCATCAGCGGCCTCGTCGACGATGTGGAGGTGACCGCCGGCGAGCACGGCGGGCAGATCCGCATGACCTGGCCGACCACACCGACCACCGCGGTCATCTCCTGACCTCACCCCCGTACACCGTCCAAGGGCCCTGCTGAGCAGGGCCCTTGGTGTTTTTCCGGCCTTCCCGGAATTAGTGAAGGAATTCACGATCAATCGCGTGACTGATCACGTGATAATTCGATCAAGCGTCAATGCAGGCGTCAATGCCTTTGAGGCATTACTTCTTTTGGGTTCTGTGGCACGGCGTCGATCATTTGCTGAAGAGCATGTGAAGGCTAATTCCGTTTACCGTGCTCTGTTTTGATCAGGTGCGGGTACCTAGAATCCGTCCACATCTTGAGCTCAGCCCAAGCGTCAAGGAGGACGAATGGCGGGGCTTTCTACCCCTCATCAGTTTGACCAACCCACAACCCTCGCAGCCGCGGTACTGACGGACGACAACCGGATCATCGTGATGGTCATCGGGGTCGTCGCGCTGGCCGCGCTCGTGGTCGCAGGCATCCTGGTGCGCCAGGTGCTCGCGGCGGGCGAGGGCACAGACAGCATGAAGGAGATCGCGGGAGCGGTCCAGGAAGGTGCGAACGCCTATCTGGCCCGGCAGTTGCGCACGCTCGGCGTATTCGCCGTGGTCGTGTTCTTCCTGCTCATGCTGCTGCCCGCGGACGACTGGAATCAGCGCGCCGGACGATCGATCTTCTTTTTGATCGGCGCGGCGTTCTCGGCAGCCACCGGCTATATCGGTATGTGGCTCGCCGTACGCAGCAATGTCCGTGTCGCCGCAGCGGCCCGGGAAGCGACCCCGGCGGAGGGTGAGCCGGAAAAGGATCTCACTACCGTCTCGCACAAAGCCATGAAGATCGCTTTCCGTACGGGCGGCGTCGTCGGCATGTTCACAGTGGGGCTCGGTCTGCTGGGCGCCTCCTGCGTGGTGCTGGTGTACGCGGCCGACGCGCCGAAAGTGCTCGAAGGCTTCGGCCTCGGGGCCGCCCTGATCGCCATGTTCATGCGTGTCGGCGGCGGCATCTTCACCAAGGCCGCCGACGTCGGCGCCGACCTGGTCGGCAAGGTCGAGCAGGGCATTCCGGAGGACGACCCGCGCAATGCCGCGACCATCGCCGACAACGTGGGCGACAACGTCGGCGACTGCGCGGGCATGGCGGCCGACCTGTTCGAGTCGTACGCCGTCACCCTGGTCGCCGCGCTGATCCTCGGCAAGGTGGCTTTCGGCGACGCCGGACTGGCCTTCCCCCTGCTCGTGCCCGCCATCGGCGTGCTCACCGCGATGATCGGAATCTTCGCCGTGGCCCCGCGCCGTTCGGACCGCAGCGGCATGTCCGCGATCAACCGCGGTTTCTTCATCTCCGCGGTGATCTCGCTCGTGCTGGTCGCGGTGGCCGTCTTCATCTATCTCCCGGCCAAGTACTCGGACCTCGACGGCGTCACCGATGCCGCCATCAGGGCCAAGGACGGCGACCCGCGGATCCTCGCGGTGGTCGCGGTGGGGATCGGCATTCTGCTGGCCGCAGTCATCCAGCAGCTGACCGGCTACTTCACCGAGACCAACCGCCGTCCTGTCATGGACATCGGCAAGACCTCGCTGACCGGCCCGGCCACCGTCGTCCTCGCCGGTATCTCGGTCGGTCTGGAGTCGGCCGTCTACACCGCTCTGCTGATCGGCCTCGGCGTGTACGGGGCGTTCCTGCTCGGCGGTACGTCGATCATGCTCGCGCTGTTCGCGGTGGCGCTGGCCGGTACCGGCCTGCTCACCACCGTCGGCGTGATCGTCGCGATGGACACCTTCGGGCCCGTCTCCGACAACGCTCAGGGCATCGCTGAGATGTCCGGCGACGTCACGGGCGCGGGCGCGCAGGTGCTCACCAACCTGGACGCGGTCGGCAACACCACCAAGGCCATCACCAAGGGCATCGCCATCGCCACCGCGGTCCTGGCGGCGTCGGCGCTCTTCGGGTCGTACCGTGACGCGATCACGACCGGCGCGCAGGACGTCGGCGAGAAGCTCTCCGGAGCGGGCGCCCCGATGAGCCTGATGATGGACATCTCGCAGCCCAACAACCTCGTCGGCCTGATCGCGGGCGCGGCGGTCGTCTTCCTCTTCTCGGGGCTGGCGATCAACGCGGTGTCGCGTTCGGCGGGCTCCGTGGTCTACGAGGTGCGGCGGCAGTTCCGTGAGCACCCCGGGATCATGGACTACACCGAAAAGCCCGAGTACGGGCGCGTCGTCGACATCTGCACCAAGGACGCCCTGCGGGAGCTGACGACGCCCGGTCTGCTGGCGGTCATGGCGCCCATCGCCATCGGGTTCACGCTCGGTGTCGGCGCGCTCGGCGCGTTCCTGGCCGGCGCGATCGGTTCGGGCACGCTGATGGCGGTGTTCCTCGCCAACTCCGGCGGGGCCTGGGACAACGCCAAGAAGCTCGTCGAGGACGGCCACCACGGCGGCAAGGGCAGCGAGGCCCACGCCGCCACGGTGATCGGCGACACGGTCGGCGACCCCTTCAAGGACACCGCGGGCCCCGCGATCAACCCGCTGCTGAAGGTGATGAACCTGGTGTCGCTGCTCATCGCACCCGCGGTGATCAAGTTCAGCTACGGCGACGACAAGAACCTGGGCGTACGGATCACGATCGCGATCCTCGCGCTGCTGGTCATCGTCGGGGCGGTCTACGTCTCCAAGCGGCGCGGGATCGCCGTGGGCGACGAGCCAGGCGCCGAGCGGGTGGCCAAGTCGGCCGATCCCGCGGTGGTTTCGTAGGCGGCCGCACGAGGCCCGGCTCAAAGGACGGGCGGGAGGCGCGTGTTGACGCGTCGCCCGCCCGTCTCGTGTTTTCACACCCTCACCGTGAGCCTTCTCTCGCCTGGTGTCATTAGTCACAAAAGGGGTCATAATCGACGTTCGGCATGCGGCCGGAGCCCGCCCTGCGTGTATGTTCCGGGGCCGAGAGCCATGGAAGGGACCAATCCGGTGAACAAGAAGCTCGCGGCCGCACTGTCCGGCGGTGCGGTACTGGTACTGGCGCTGTCGGGATGCACCAGCAGCAGCAAAGGCAACGACAAGCTGGATGCCTGGGCCAAGCAGGTCTGCGACGCGGTGCAGCCGCAGGCCAAGAAGATCGGGGCCGCCAGCGCCGCGATCCAGAAGCAGACCTCGGACAACAGCACACCGGATGCGGTCCGCAAGACCGATGCGCAGGCCTTCCAGGACATGTCCGACGCCTACAAGGCGATCGGCGACGCGGTCCAGAAGGCCGGCGCGCCCGATGTCGACAACGGTGCGAAGAAGCAGACGGACGCCGTCAAGGAGCTCGACGACATCGCCTCGTCGTACGCCGCTCTGAAGCAGAAGGTCGACACGCTCGACGTCAAGGACCAGGCCAAGTTCGCCGACGGCCTCAAGGGCATCGCGACCTCGCTGGACAAGCTGAGCACGAGCGGCAACGACGCCCTGAAGAACCTTGAGGCGGGCGACGTCGGCAAGGCCATGGCCAAGCAGGCCAGCTGCAAGAGCGCGTCCACGGCCCCTTCGCCGGCGACGAGCTGAGCCGGAGCTGCAGCCGACCTCTCGGCCCCGCCACAATGGGGGCGTGAGTATCTCCGGTCTGCCCGCCCTGCCCGCTGCCCCTGCTTCCGGCCCCTCCGACGTCGCCGCCCGGCTGCGGGACGCCCTGCTGGGGGCGTCCTTCACCGCCGACGGGCTGCTCGAGCTGCTCGGTGCCCCCGCGTACGCGGCGCTGGCGCGCAGCGAGACCGTGCCCGCGCTCAGGGCGACCCGTGGGGACACGCCGCTGGAGGTGCTCGTACGGCTGTTCCTGCTGCAGCAACCAGTGCCGCACGCGCGCGTGGCCGGCGTTCTGCCGATCGAGGCCTGCCTGGAGAGCGGCTGGCTGGTTCGGGCCGGCGGGGACGAGGTGGCCGCGACCGTGGATGTACGGCCGTACGGCGGGCCCGGCGGCGAGGACTGGTACATCGTGTCGGACCTGGGGTGTGCGGTCGGCGGAGCGGGCGGGATCGGCAGCCGTGACGAAGGCGTCGTCCTCGGCGTCGGCGGCGCGTCCACCACACTTGCCGGCATCAGCGTCCGTATGCCCGTCTCCGCCGCCCTCGACCTCGGCACCGGCTCCGGTATCCAGGCGCTGCACGCCGCGCAGCACGCCACGCGCGTGACGGCGACCGATCTCAACCCGCGCGCGCTGCACATCACCGCGCTCACGCTGGCGCTGTCCGGCGCCCCGGCGGCCGATCTGCGCGAGGGCTCGCTGTTCGAGCCGGTGCGCGACGACGAGACGTACGACCTGATCGTGTCGAACCCTCCCTTCGTGATCTCGCCCGGCGCGCGGCTGACGTACCGGGACGGCGGGATGGGCGGGGACGATCTGTGCCGCACGCTCGTTCAGCAGGCGGGGGAGCGGCTGAACGAGGGCGGGTTCGCGCAGTTCCTCGCCAACTGGCAGCACGTCGAGGGGGAGGACTGGCAGGACAGGATCAGGTCGTGGGTGCCGCGCGGCTGCGACGCGTGGATCGTGCAGCGCGAGGTGCAGGACGTCACACAGTACGCCGAGCTGTGGCTCAGGGACGCCGGTGACCACCGGGGCGACCCGGCCGAGTACCAGGCGCGCTACGACGCGTGGCTGGACGAATTCGAGGCGCGCAAGGTGAAGGCCGTAGGGTTCGGCTGGATCACCCTGCGCAGGACGGCGGCCGCCGTGCCCGCGATCACCGCGGAGGAGTGGCCGCACCCGGTCGAGCAGCCTCTTGGCGACACGGTACGGGCGCACTTCGACCGTCTCGACTATCTGCGCGCGCATGACGACGCGGCGCTGCTGGAAGGGCACTTCAGGCTCGTCGCCGAGGTCGTCCAGGAGCAGGTCGGGCTGCCCGGCGCCGAGGACCCGGAGCACGTCGTGCTGCGCCAGAACCGCGGCATGCGCCGGGCCA
Organism: Streptomyces guryensis; assembly: GCF_021261325.1. Lineage (GTDB taxonomy): Bacteria > Actinomycetota > Actinomycetes > Streptomycetales > Streptomycetaceae > Streptomyces > Streptomyces guryensis. The sequence continues at coordinate 254,327 of NZ_JAJSBI010000007.1, forward strand.
CCAAGGTGGACACGGTGGGCGCGGGTTTCGCGGGCGTCTGCGACGGTTCGCTGAGCGCGGGCCGCATCCTGGACGCGATCGCCCAACTGGTCGGCGAGGACCCGGTGTTGCTGCGCGACCGCACGCCGGCGCAGATCAGGCTCTTGGTGGAGCAGGGATTCCTCGAACCGGCGTAGGTGCGGGTGCGGCGAAGTGGGCCGTTTTCGGGAAGCGGGCACGGATCTGCGGGCCGGTCACAGCGGCCGGTCGCAGGGGCCCTTCGCGCCCGGCGAATTGAGCCACGAGAAGGTCATCTGCAAAGCGAACGAGCCGTGCGGGAACAAGCTGTGCAGCAACTAATTCGAGTCGACCTGGAAGCCGTGTTCCGAGCGCATCGAGTGCGGCGGGACGGCGTACCGGGACGGCCGGGGGCTGCGGCCGAGGCCGGGCGAGGCCCGGATGAGTCCACAGGTCGGCCTGCTCGGCGTTCACCCCGGGTTCGCCCGTGCGCCGCCCACGCGTGTCAGTCTCCCCGGGCTGGGCACTCGCGAACGGGAGAAAAGGGGCACGCAAAGCCATGGAGAGCGGACCTGCGATCCTCGCAGGAGGGGTGTTCGCCCTGTTCGGAGGGGCGCTGCTGACATGGACCGTGACCCGGGTCAGGCACGGCGAACCCGTCGCCCACGGTGTGAACCCCGTCGCATCGGCGGCCCTCGCGAGCCTTGCCTCGGTGATCATGCTGGCCCTCGGAACATGGTGCCTGACCCGGGTCTGAAAGCCGCCCCGGAGCTGCGGCTCCGTAAATTGAGGGGTGACCCTCCGGACAGGCTCGAAAAGGCCGGTGGGTACTCCGGGCGGCAGGAATGGCGGTAGTCGGGTTACCGTTCGAGTGGCCGTTGCGGGCTTTTCCCGTTTGACACGGGGGCGGGATGTACCGTCACACTCCGCAGCGTCACCATGACCCGCCTCCGGGATCGAGAACCCCCGGGGAGGACCCAGCGTCGACCGGAGAGAAGAGCGAAGTTGTCCCCGACCAGCGAGACCGCACACGGCGGCCGCCGACTCGTCATCGTCGAGTCGCCCGCCAAGGCGAAGACGATCAAGGGCTACCTCGGCCCCGGATACATCGTCGAGGCGAGCGTCGGGCACATCCGCGACCTTCCCAACGGTGCCGCGGAGGTGCCGGAGAAGTACACCGGTGAGGTCCGCCGCCTCGGTGTGGACGTCGAACACGACTTCCAGCCCATCTATGTGGTCAACGCTGACAAGAGGGCCCAGGTCAAGAAGCTCAAGGACCTGCTCGCCGAATCCGACGAGCTCTTCCTCGCCACCGATGAGGACCGCGAGGGCGAGGCCATCGCGTGGCACCTCCTGGAGGTGCTCAAGCCCAAGGTCCCGGTCAAGCGCATGGTGTTCCACGAGATCACCAAGGACGCGATCCGCGAGGCCGTCGCCAACCCGCGCGACCTGAACAAGCGCATGGTCGACGCCCAGGAGACCCGCCGTATCCTCGACCGCCTCTACGGCTACGAGGTCTCGCCGGTCCTGTGGAAGAAGGTCATGCCGCGTCTGTCGGCCGGCCGCGTCCAGTCCGTCGCCACACGACTCGTGGTGGAGCGGGAACGCGAGCGCATCGCGTTTCGTTCTGCTGAGTACTGGGACCTGACGGGCACCTTCGCGACCGGCCGTGCGGGGGACTCCTCGGACCCGTCGTCGCTGGTCGCCCGCCTGGGGACCGTCGACGGCAGGCGGGTCGCGCAGGGCCGCGACTTCGACTCCCTGGGACAACTCAAGAGCGCGAACACCCTCCACCTCGACGAGGCCAACGCCCGCGCACTGGCCGCCGCACTGGAGCAGACGCAGTTCTCCGTCCGCTCCGTCGAGTCCAAGCCGTACCGCCGCTCGCCGTACGCCCCGTTCCGTACGACGACGCTGCAGCAGGAGGCGAGCCGCAAGCTCGGCTTCGGCGCGAAGGCCACCATGCAGGTCGCGCAGAAGCTGTACGAGAACGGCTACATCACGTACATGCGTACGGACTCCACGACGCTGAGCGACACCGCCGTGAGTGCCGCCCGTGCCCAGGTCACGCAGCTGTACGGCGCCGACTACCTGCCTGCGCAGCCGCGGACGTACGCCGGAAAGGTCAAGAACGCGCAGGAGGCGCACGAAGCGATCCGCCCCTCGGGTGATCGTTTCCGCACCCCCGCCGAGACCGGCCTGACCGGCGACCAGTTCAAGCTCTACGAGCTGATCTGGAAGCGGACCGTCGCCTCCCAGATGAAGGACGCGACCGGCAACTCCGTCACGGTGAAGATCGCCGGCACGGCGGCCGACGGCCGGGACGTCGAGTTCAGCGCGTCCGGCAAGACGATCACCTTCCACGGCTTCCTGAAGGCCTACGTCGAGGGCGCCGACGACCCGAACGCCGAGCTGGACGACCGCGAGCGCCGCCTTCCGCAGGTCAGCGAGGGCGACCGGCTGAGCGCCGAGGAGATCACGGTCGACGGGCACGCAACCAAGCCCCCGGCCCGCTACACCGAGGCCAGCCTGGTCAAGGAGCTCGAAGAGCGCGAGATCGGCCGCCCGTCGACGTACGCGTCGATCATCGGCACGATCCTCGACCGAGGCTATGTCTTCAAGAAGGGCACGGCACTCGTCCCGTCCTTCCTGTCCTTCGCCGTGGTCAACCTCCTGGAGAAGCACTTCGGGCGGCTCGTCGACTACGACTTCACCGCCAAGATGGAGGACGACCTCGACCGCATCGCCCGCGGCGAGGCGCAGTCCGTGCCGTGGCTGAAGCGCTTCTACTTCGGCGAGGGCACCAGCAACGGCGACGCGTCCGACGCCGGCAACGGCGACGGGGACCACCTCGGCGGCCTCAAGGAACTGGTGACCGACCTGGGAGCGATCGACGCGCGCGAGGTGTCCTCGTTCCCGGTGGGCAACGACATCGTGCTCAGGGTCGGCCGCTACGGCCCGTACATCGAGCGCGGCGAGAAGGACTCCGAGAACCACCAGCGGGCCGACGTGCCCGAGGACCTCGCGCCGGACGAGCTGAGCATCGAGCTCGCGGAGGAGCTGCTCGCCAAGCCGAGCGGGGACTTCGAGCTCGGTGCCGACCCGGTGAGCGGCCACCAGATCATCGCCCGGGACGGGCGCTACGGCCCCTACGTCACCGAGGTGCTCCCCGAGGGCACCCCGAAGACAGGCAAGAACGCCGTCAAGCCGCGTACGGCCTCGCTGTTCAAGTCGATGTCGCTGGACACGGTGACGCTGGAGGACGCGCTCAGGCTGATGTCGCTGCCGCGCGTCGTCGGCGCCGACGCCGAGGGCCAGGAGATCACAGCGCAGAACGGGCGTTACGGGCCGTACCTGAAGAAGGGCACGGACTCGCGTTCGCTTCAGACCGAGGACCAGCTCTTCACGATCACGCTCGAAGAGGCGCTGGCGATCTACGCCCAGCCGAAGCAGCGCGGTCGCGCGGCCGCCAAGCCGCCGCTGAAGGAGCTGGGCACCGACCCGGTCAGCGAGAAGCCGGTCGTGGTCAAGGACGGCCGTTTCGGACCGTACGTGACCGATGGGGAGACCAACGCGACCCTGCGCTCCGGCGACAGCGTCGAGGAGATCACCCCGGAGCGCGGGTTCGAACTGCTCGCCGAGAAGCGGGCGAAGGCGCCCGCCAAGAAGACGGCGAAGAAGGCGCCTGCGAAGAAGGCTCCGGCCAAGAAGGCGACGGCCGCGAAGAAGACGGCGGCCAAGAAGACGACGGCTGCGAAGAAGACGACCGCCAAGAAGACGACGACCGCCGCGAAGAAGGCGACCGCTTCGAAGACGGCGTCGGACGACTGAGTCAGGGCGACTGGTCAGGGCGACTAGGTCGGGGCGACTGAGTCGGGACGACTCGGTCAACCCGGCTGCGTCAACCCGACTGAGCCGAAGCGTCTTTCTCCACGGACGCTTCGCAAAACGAACGCCCCGATATCGCTTTGGTGTCGGGGCGTGCGCACGGCCGGACGCGCGCCCCGGGCTGTCAGTCGGTCCCGATAGGCTGAAAGCATGACGCGAGCCGAGCAGCCAACGGCCCACCAGCCGGCCCCCGACGACGCCCTTGTCGCGGACTCCCGCGAGCGCGCCGTCCGCGCCCTGCTGCGCCGACCGCAGCTGCGGCGGTTGTGGAGCGCACAGCTCGTGGGCGGAGTCGGGGACACCCTCGCCCTCCTCGTACTGGTGCTCCTCACCCTCCAGGCGGCGATCGACCAGGGTTCGTTCGGCGGTGGGTACCGGGGCGTCGCGTTCGCAGTGGCGACCGTTTTCGGCGTGCGCATCCTGGCGACGCTGCTCTTCGGGGCCGTTCTCCTCGGGCCGCTGACCTCGCTGACCTCGCAGGAGGGCCTGCTCGACCGCCGCTGGACCATGGTCGGCGCAGACGGTGTACGGGTCGCCGCGCTCATCGTCGCGCCCCTGTGGATCGACTGGACGCCCGGCAACGCGCCGGCCGTGCTCCTGGTCACGGCCTTCGTCACCGGGGTCGCCGAGCGCTTCTGGACGGTCTGCCGCGAGAGCGCGGCGCCCGCCCTGCTGCCGGCCCCGCCCCCGGAGGGCGCGACGGTACGACCGCTGCCGGACCACATGGACGCTCTGCGCCGCCTGTCGCTGCGTACGAGTTTCGTGGCGATCCCCCTGGCTGCTGCCGCGCTCGTCGTCGCGGGGCTGCTCAACAACCTTCTCGGCACCGGGCTCGACTGGTTCGACCAGCACCAGGCGGCCCTCGCCTCGTACGTGGCGGCCGGGCTGTTCGCCGCGTCCCTGTCCGTGGTGACCTTCCTGGAGCTGCCCGACACGCGCACCCCGCGCGCGCGTTCGCCGCTCGAGGGGCTGCGCCGGCCCAAGACGGGCACGGGCGTGGACAAGGGCCGCACGGGCGCCATCCCACTGCTGGTGCTCTCGGCCGCCGCCGTCGCGAGCGCGGTCTCCGCGGCCGTCGCCGTCTGCGTGCTGCACGCCAAGGACATGGGCGGCGGCCCGGTGACATACGGGCTGCTGGTGCTCGCGCTGACGGGTGGTGTCGTCGTCGGCATCCGTACGGCGCCCTCCGTGCTGCCGACCCTGTCGCGGCGCCGGCTGCTCGCGCTGGCGATCGCCTTCACCGGCGTCGCACTGCTGGCCGCCGGGCTCGTCCCGGACGTCACCACGGTCCTGCTGATCGTCCTGCTGGCCGGAATCGGCGCGGGCGTGGCCGCCAACACCGGGCACACCCTGCTCGACCAGGAGGCCGAGGACTACCGGCGGGCGCGCACGACGGAGCACCTGCACGCGGTCGTACGCGTGTGCGTGGCGCTCGGCGCGGTGATCGCGCCGGTGGTGGCGGCGGCGATCGGGCCGCACCGCCTGGAGAACGGCAAGTTCGTGTTCGCGCACGGCGGCGCCGCGTTCACGCTGATGCTGGTCGGGGCGCTGCTGCTGCCAGTGGCCGCGCTGGTGCTGGCCAAGGTCGACGACCGCTCCGGCGTGCCGCTGCGGCACGACCTGCGGGACGCGCTGCTGGGCGGTGACGACCCGGTGCAGGCGCCCACGGACTCCGGCTTCTTCATCGCCCTGGAGGGCGGCGACGGGGCCGGCAAGTCCACTCAGGCCGAGGCGCTGGCCGAGTGGATCCGCGGCAAGGGCCACGAGGTCGTGCTGACGCGCGAGCCGGGGGCGACGCCGGTCGGCAAGCGGCTGCGGTCGATCCTGCTGGACGTGTCGAGCGCGGGACTGTCCCACCGGGCGGAGGCACTGCTGTACGCGGCGGACCGTGCGGAACACGTGGACACCGTGGTCAGGCCCGCGCTTGAGCGGGGCGCGGTGGTCATCTCCGACCGCTACATCGACTCCTCGGTGGCCTACCAGGGGGCGGGGCGTGACCTGTCGCCGACCGAGATCGCCCGCATCAACCGCTGGGCGACGGACGGACTCGTACCCCATCTGACCGTGCTCCTCGACGTCTCGCCGGACATCGCGCGCGAGCGGTTCACAGAGGCGCCGGACCGGCTGGAGTCGGAGCCGGCCGAGTTCCACGCGCGCGTGCGGTCCGGTTTCCTCACGCTCGCCGCGGCCGACCCCGGGCGGTACCTGGTGGTGGACGCGGGCCAGGAGCCCGAGTCCGTCACCACTGTCGTACGGCACCGCCTTGACCAGATGCTGCCGTTGTCCGAGGCCGAGGTGAAGGCCCAGGAGGAGGCGCGGAAGAAGGCCGAGGAGGAGGCCCGCCGCAAGGCCGAGGAAGAGGCCGCGCGCAAGGCCGAGGAGGAGCGGCTGGAACGTGAGCGCCAGGAGCAGCTCGCCAAGCTGCGCGCCGAGGAGGAGGAGCGCAAGCGGCGCGAGCTTGAGGAGGCGCAGCGCCGCGAGGCCGAACGGCAGGCGGAGGAGGCCCGGCAGCGCGCCGAGGAAGCACGCCGCCGCGCCGAGGAGGAGCAGGCACGTCTCCTCGCGGAGGAGAAGGCCCGCGCCGAGGAGGAGGCCCGCCGCAGGGCCGACGAGGACCGGCGGCGCAAGCAGGCCGAGGAAGAGGCCCGGCTGCACGCCGAGGCCGAGGCGCGGCGCCTGGAGAAGCAGCGCAAGGCCGAGGAGGCGCTGCTGCGGGCCGAGGAGGCCAGGCGGCTCGCCGAGCAGGCCGCGGCCGCCGCGGAGGCAGGCCCCAGGCGACCGACGGCACCCGCGGTGCCGGCGGAGGCGTCGACGGTGCCGACACCGGTGGTGACGCCGACGAACGCGTCGGGCGGTCCGGCCGAGGAGACGGCGGTGCTGCGGCCGGTGCGGGAGGAGCAGCCGGGCGGTGCACGCACAGGTGAACGCACGGCCGGCGAGTCCGAGTCCGAGGTGACGGCGCAGCTGCCGCAGCCGCCGGCTCCGGCGGGGGCGGCTGACGAGACGGCCGTACTGCCGCCGGTCGTGCCGGGGGCGGCCGACGAGACGGCTGTGCTGCCGCAGGTGCCCTCCGGCGCCGAGGACGAGACCGCTCTGCTGCCTCCCGTGCGGGGCGAGGACCCTGCGCATCGCGTGCCGCGTGGGCTCTTCCGCGACGAGCGCGCGGGCGCGCGACCGGACGGCACCGAGGACCGTACGCGGGAGATGCCCCAGCTCGACGCCGAGGGCGAGCCCCGGAGACGGTCGCGCTCGGACTGGGCCGAGGAGACACCGCTGGACGACCTGCCGACGCTGGCGGACGAACTGCTGGGCCCGCGCGAGGACGAGTACGACGACGACGCGGGCCGGGGGCGGCGCGGCGGGGGGCGTCGGGGCTGAGGCCGATCCGGCTCGTTGCCCGGCGCGCGATCGCGGGGGCAGGGGGCCGGCCCTGCTTGGCGTCGGTGCCGGGGTACGGTGGTCGGTCGTGCGGGGCCGCCTGTCGGCTCCGCGACGCAGCCAAGGCGCCCGCCGCGCCCACCGATGAGGTCACCGTCGCCGGTGCACAGTCGGCGTTCGAGAGGCCGGGGGACAACAGGGCGAGTGCCCAGGGCGTCCTGCCGTCCGGGCAGACCGCGGTGATCAACTGGGCGGCGTCGATGCCAGGATGTGGGGCCGGCTGGTTCGGGGCTCGGTGCGGCCGCCAAGGCTTGAAGTCGGCCGGAGCGGTGTTGTCGCCCGAGGGGCACCGGTTGCTCGGCCGCCGTTGTCAGTGCCGCCCCGCACAATGGATCCCGCAACGTGAAACGTGACGAAAGGGCGGGGTGAGCGCATGACCGTCTGGGACGACCTCGTCGGCCAGGAAAAGGTGGCCGAGCAGCTCGGCGCCGCTGCCCGGGACGCCGATGCGCTGGTCACGGCCGCCACCGCCGCCGCACCGCCGCCCGAGGCATCGAAGATGACGCACGCCTGGCTGTTCACGGGGCCGCCGGGCGCCGGCCGGACCCAGACGGCCCGGGCGTTCGCCGCCGCGCTGCAGTGCGTCAGCCCCGACCGCGCGCTCGGCGGAGCCCCGGGCTGCGGGTTCTGCGACGGCTGCCACACCGCCCTCATCGGCACGCACGCGGACGTCACCACCGTCGCCGCCGTCGGCACACAGATCCTCGCCGACGACATGCGCGACACCGTCCGCAAGTCGTTCACCTCGCCGGCCAACGGCCGCTGGCAGGTCATCCTCGTCGAGGACGCCGAGCGGCTCAACGAGAAGTCGGCCAACGCCGTCCTCAAAGCGGTGGAGGAGCCCGCCCCGCGTACGGTCTGGCTGCTGTGCGCCCCCTCCATCGAGGACGTCCTGCCCACGATCCGCTCCCGTTGCCGGCATCTGAACCTGCTCACACCCTCGGTCGACGCCGTCGCCGACATGCTCGTACGGCGGGAAGGCATCGAACCGCCCGTGGCCGCCGCGGCGGCCCGCGCCACGCAGGGGCACGTGGACCGCGCCCGCCGCCTGGCCACCGACCCGGCCGCCCGCGAGCGCCGCGCCGCTGTCCTGAAGCTCCCGCTGCGCGTCGAGGACATCGGCGGCTGCCTCAAGGCCGCCCAGGAGCTCGTTGACGCGGCCGGCGAGGATGCCAAGCAACTCGCCGAGGAGCGGGACGGCAAGGAGACCGAGGAGCTGAAGGCGGCGCTGGGCGCTTCCCAGGGCGGCCGGATGCCACGCGGCACGGCCGGCGTGATGAAGGACCTGGAGGACAAGCAGAAGCGGCGCAGAACGCGTACGCAGCGCGACAGCCTCGACCTCGCCCTGACCGACCTCACCGGCTTCTACCGCGACGTCCTCGCCCTCCAGCTCGGCACCCGCGTGGCCATCGCCAACGCGGACGCCGAGGACACCCTGGAGCGCCTCGCCCGCGGCAGCTCCCCCGAATCCACCCTCCGCCGCATCGAGGCGATCGCGGCCTGCCGCGATGCCCTGGACCGCAATGTGGCTCCGCTGCTGGCGGTGGAGGCGATGACGATGGCCCTCAGAGCGGGTTGACCGCGTGCGGGGCACGCGGTCAGGTCACCGGTCCGCCCGCTGTTCGGCGGGTCCGCCCGCTGTTCGGCAAGTCCCGCTCGCCGGTCGATCGGCCCACCCAAGTGATCAACCGGTCGGCCGGTGATCAACGGGAAGTTGACGACGTAATTCTTACGAGCCACGGTGTGCACGGAAAGCATCTGCATGGCTGCGCAGAGTTACGCTCGCCTGATGTACATCAGGCGCAGCTTCCGTTCCTGTCGTCCCAGAACCGCAGCCACCCTCCTCGCCGCGGCCGCACTGCTCGTCTCCGCCTGCTCCTCCGGAGGCCCCGCGAGCACCAGTGGCAATGCCGCGGATGCGGTGCTGGCGGCGCTGCCGCAGTCGACACCGTCCGCTCTCTCGCCGTACTACGGGCAGAAGCTGAGCTGGCGCAGCTGCGGTGCCCCGGGCTTCCAGTGCGCCACGATGAAGGCACCGCTCGACTACGCCAGGCCGGACGCCGGGGACGTACGTCTCGCCGTCGCCCGCAAGAAGGCCACGGGCAAGGGCAAGCCGCTCGGTTCCCTGCTGGTGAACCCCGGCGGGCCGGGCGGCTCGGCGATCGGGTACCTGCAGCAGTACGCCGGTGTCGGTTACCCGGCGAAGGTCCGCGCCCGCTACGACATGGTCGCGGTCGATCCGCGCGGCGTCGCCCGCAGCGAGCCCGTCGAATGCCTCGACGGCCGGCAGATGGACACGTACACACAGACGGACACCACGCCCGACAACCAGAAGGAGGCGAACGAACTCGTCGACGCGTACCAGAAGTTCGCGGAGAGCTGCGGGAAGCACTCGGCGCAGCTGCTGCGGCATGTCTCCACGGTCGAGGCGGCCCGCGACATGGACATCCTGCGAGCCGTGCTGGGAGACTCGAAGCTGACGTATGTGGGGGCGTCGTACGGGACGTTCCTCGGGGCGACGTACGCCGGGCTCTTCCCGGACCGGGTGGGCCGACTCGTGCTGGACGGCGCGATGGACCCCTCGCTGAGCAGCCGCCAACTCAACCTGGACCAGACTGCGGGATTCGAGACGGCGTTCCAGTCCTTCGCGAAGGACTGCGTGCAGCAGTCCGACTGCCCGCTCGGCCGCAAGGGCACGACTCCCGCCCAGGTCGGTGACAACCTCAGCGCCTTCTTCAAGAAGCTGGACGCACACCCCATCCCCACCGGTGACGCCGACGGCCGCAGACTCGGCGAGGCCCTCGCCACCACCGGCGTGATCGCGGCGATGTACGACCAGGGCGAGTGGGCGCAGCTGCGCGAGGCGCTGACCTCGGCGATGAAGGAGAACGACGGCGCGGGCCTGCTGGTCCTCTCCGACAGCTACTACGAGCGCGACGCGCACGGCCGCTACACGAACCTGATGTCCGCCAACGCCGCCGTGAACTGCCTGGACCTCCCGGGTGCCTTCGTCGGCCCGGAACAGGTGGAGAAGGCGCTCCCGTCCTTCGAGAAGGCATCCCCCGTCTTCGGCAGGGGCCTCGCCTGGGCCTCCCTGAACTGCGCGTACTGGCCGGTGCAGCCCACCGGCGCCCCGCACCGCATCAAGGCGAAGGGGGCGGCGCCGATCGTCGTGGTCGGCACCACCCGCGACCCGGCGACCCCGTACCGCTGGGCCCAGTCCCTGTCCCGCCAGCTCACCTCGGCCCGCCTCCTCACCTATGAGGGCGACGGCCACACCGCCTTCGGCCGCGGCAGCTCCTGCATCGACTCCACGATCGACGCATACCTGCTCCGCGGAACCCCTCCGACCAAGGGCAAGCGCTGCTCATAGCCTGCTGCCAGCCCCGTGGAGCCGCCTCCCGGGGCTGGTTCGGAGCACCCCTCGAAACTGTGTAGACTTACCGACGTTGCTGATCGCACCATAGTGCGGACGGCGCGCCGCCTTAGCTCAGATGGCCAGAGCAACGCACTCGTAATGCGTAGGTCTCGGGTTCGAATCCCGAAGGCGGCTCCGGCAAAGGCCAGGTCACATAGCCCGTGACCTGGCCTTTTGTGTTGCTCGGGGCATGACGCGTCACACGGCCGGGATGCCGCGAGATGGCTTGCGTGAGCGATGCGTGAGCGGAGCGGTCCGGTGCCCTACTTCTTGGGCTTCTTCCGCTTGCTTTTCCTCTTGGCCCTGGCCTCGGCTTTCGCCTTGTCCTTGGCCTTCTTGGCGGCCTTGCGGGCGGCCTCCTCCGCCTCGGTCTTCCGCTGAAGCGGGACCAGCTTGGCGGTGGCCTCGGCGGCGTTCTTGCCGACCTGCGGCAGGACGCTCTGGTAAATGTCCCGCGTGATCCGGGTGTCGCTGTGCCCGAGCGTGTCCGACACGATCTTCACGTCGATGCCGGCGGCGAGCATGAGCGTGGCCGCGCCGTGCCGGAGGTCATGGAGCCGAATCGGTGGGAGCCCGGAGGCGGCGACGAGGCGCTCGAAGAGGTCGGTCATCTTCCCGGGGTGGAGCCAGGAGCCGTCTTCCTGGGTGAAGACCATGCCGGTCTCGACCCAGGCTGATTCCCATTCCTCGCGGTCCGCATCCTGCTGTTCGCGATGCCGCTTCAGGACGTTGACGGTGTCGTCGTCGAGCGCGACCACTCGGAAGCCGCTGTCCGTCTTGGGTTCGGAGGTCTCGACCTCCCACCCGTCCTGGACGAGCTGGGCGGAGACGGTCAGGGAGTGGTCATCAAGGTTGGTCTCCGACCAGGGCTGCGCGCATGCCTCGCCCCGCCGCAGGCCGCGGAAGGCAATCAGGTGCCACATCGCGTACAGCCGGTCCTCCGCGAGGAAGTCGAGGAACGCGCCGGTCTGTTCGGGTGTCCAGACCATGACGGGGGAGGGCTTCTCGCCCGTCTGCTCCCACCTGGCGACCCGCGCGTCGGTCCACACCAGGGCCTTCGGCTTGCGAACGGGGTCGAGCTCGACGTGGGCGGCCGGGTTGAAGGTGAGGATCTGCTGGCCGATCGCGTCGTTCAACGCAGACCGCAGCGTGGCCTTGATACGCAGCCGGGTAGCCGGGCCGGTCACACGCCGGAACGGCGGCATGGCGTCGATCGCCGTCTTCATCACCTTGCGGCGGGCGCGGTTGTCCAGGCCCTTCCACGGCACGGTGGCCAACTCCTCGACCGCGGCCCGGCGCTGGGCGTTCTGCTCCAGGATCTCGGCATTGGCGTCGGAGATGGCCGTGAACATGTCGCTGAGATGGCTCACGCGCAGCCGGTCGAGACGGTGGTGGCCGATCCGAGGCTTCAAGTGGAACCGGATATCGGTCTCGTAGCGGCTGAGTCCCGACTTGCGGATGCGCTTGCCGTCGAGCCACCGGTCGAGCCACTCGCCGACGGTCAGGCGGCCGATCAGGTCCTGACCGGACTTCAGGCGCCGGCGGGTCTCCTCGACATCCGGCAGTGGCGACTTCTCGTCGCCGACCTCCTCCAGCATGGCGGCGATCAGCGTCATGCCCTCGGGGTCGTCGGTGTCGGCGAGGCCGAGCAGGGCGCGTATGTGGTCGAGGTCGGCCTGGGCGGCCTTGAGGCTCTCGTAGCCGGCGCGGCTGAAGGAGCGGCGGGTGCCGTCTTCGCGGGGCGGGAGCTCCTGGCGTATGGAGTACGAGCCGTGCTTGCGGCTGGAGAGCTTCGGGCACTGCTTGCCGAGCGGCTTGCCGGTGTGGGGGTCGCGGCAGTAGCAGCGGCGGTGGGTGGAACCCTTCAAAGGTCGTTCTCCTCGGTGGGGTCGGTATCGGGTGGCGGGTCGACGTCGGCGAGCGGCGAGGGCAGGTGGGGTGGGGTGCCGTCGGCTTCGCGGATGGCGTCGCGGTGGCGGCGTAGTTCGTGCTTGGCGTTGGCGGCCTGGTCGGCGTACCGGGCCAAGGCGCGCTCGGCTGCTTCCCGTTGGACGCGGTTGGGGGCGGTCTTTACCTTCCAGCGTTCGTAGTCCTCGCTCTCCACGGCGGCCAGGGCCGAGCGGAGTTCGAGGTCATGGGCGAGGAAGTGGTCGAGCATGTGATCGGTGGCGTCTTCGGCCGGAGAGTTGCCGGTGAACCATTGCAGGGCGTCCCAGGCCGGTTGCGGGTCTTGGTAGGGGAGTTGGCGGATGTCGTCGACGTAGCCGACGGGGTAGATCAGGCTGATCGGGGACATGCGCAGGGCCTTCGCGAGGACCATGACCTCGACCAGGGGGAGGACAGCGCGGCGGCCGGACTCCATGTTGGCGATCACGTTGCGCGGGATCGGGTAGCCGATCTCCTCGCACCTGTCGGCGAGATCCTGTGCGCTCCACCGCAGTTCCCTCCGTCGTCTGCGGACCTCGCCGGCCACGGTGGCCATGACGTGGTCCTCCCATTCGAGGTCGTCGGCCTCGGTGTCTTCCTCGTATCCATGGTCGGAACGGCGTTGTGTCATGAAGACACATTAACTTGCCTAGCGTTGATTCCATGACCTGGAGACGAGCGCGATCGTCGTGTTCGCCGAGGGCTCAGTCATGGATGGAGTGCGTATGCGTGAGAACGAACCCGCCGGCCGGGCGAAGGGTATGAGCCGAGAGGAGCTACTGGAGCTTCCCGCTGCTGTTGACCTGGACACCGGCAACCGGGCGCTGGGCCTGGGGCGGAGCAAGGGCTACGAGCTGGCCAAGCGCGGTCAGTACCCGTGCAAGGTCCTGCGGCTGGGCAAGGCGTACCGCGTCGTGACCGCCGACCTGTTGAACCTGCTCGGCCTGGCCGCATGACGACCCGAGCTCATAGCAGACGCTTCTGCGCTGAGCTGACACAGAAACGCTGGACTGTGTCGGGGCGTGGACGTACTGTCCGTGTTCCCTCGCCCCGGTCAGGGAAGCGAGAAAGCCCCCGGCGCGCCAACGCCGGAGGCTCCGCACACTCCACTGCCCGCATACCAACGAACGACCTGCGTGAGTCGGGCCTGCATGCCCGACGTCACCGGAAAAGGAGCTGCCCTGTGCAACCTACGACACCCGAGCCCTATTCCGCACCCGGCAAAGCGGTATGGCCGACGGTCGCGGTGCCCGGCCGGCCCGGGCACGCGCCCGAAGCCGCCCCGGCGGCCGACGGCGGGGCGCCGGATACGGTTGCGGTAAATCAGCCCGCCGAGGAGGCGGTGCCGGACGCGGAGCCGACGTACGGCTCCGAGCTGCTGAACGAACTGCGGTCCCAGGTAGCCCAGTTCGTGATCCTGCCCTCCCAGCAGGCGCTACACGCGGTCACGCTGTGGGTGGCGGCGACGCACCTGCAGCCCGCGTGGCAGCACGCACCGCGCCTGGCGGTGGTCGGGCCGGCGAAGCGGTGCGGCAAGTCACGGCTCCTGGACGTGCTCACCGAGACGGTCCACGAGCCGATGCTCACCATCAACACCACGCCCGCGGCGATCTTCCGCTCCATCACCGACGAACCGCCCACCCTGCTGGTGGACGAGGCCGACACCATCTTCGGCACGCCGAAGCAGGCGGAGAAGAACGAGGAGATGCGTGGTCTGCTCAACGCCGGCCACCAGCGCAACCGGTACGTCACCCGCGTCGTAGGCAACGACCACATCCCGCACCGGTTCGCCACCTTCGCCATGGCCGCCCTGGCCGGGATCGGCGACCTGCCCGACACGATCATGGACCGGTCGGTGGTGATCCGGATGCGCCGCCGGGCCGAGGGCGAGAGCGTCAAGCCCTTCCGCTCCCGCCGTGACACCCCGGCCCTGCACGACCTGCGCGACCGCATCGCCGCATGGACACGGCCGCTGCTGGACGAGGCCGCCGACATGGAACCGGTAATGCCGGTGGAGGACCGAGCCGCCGATACCTGGGAACCCCTGGTGATCGTCGCCGACCTGGCCGCCGGGCCCTGGCCACGCCTCGCCCGCGCGGCGTGCGCGCAGATGGTCAGGGCCGAAGCGGAGGCCGAGGAGGACCACCCCAGCTCAGCGCGGATCCTGGCCGATATCCGCCGGGTCTTCGTAGCCCAGCGCGAGGTCGACAGCCTCTCCACGGACGAACTCCTGCACCACCTGCGCCAGGACCTGGAAGGCCCGTGGGCGGAGTGGGGTCGCAAGGGACTGGGCCCGCGTGAGCTCGGCTCGCTGCTGCGCGCCTTCGACATCAGGCCCGGCAACGTCCGCCTTGCCGACGGAACCCAGCGCAAGGGCTACACACGCAACAAGTTCCTCGACGCATGGCGGCGCTACTGCCCGACCGTCCACCCGGTCGACACCGGCCCCGCGCGCAGCGAGGGCTGAGCCTCCCAGTCCCCGGTTGCCGTCCTTGCCGTCCCTGCCGTAATCCCGCAGGTCAAACGGCATGCAGGCAAGACGGCAACCGGGGTCAGGACGGCAACGCGATCATGACCGGCGTTGCTGCCCGCCGGGACGCCGCCCACATCCGTCTTGTGCCGTCCCGGACGTCCCCGCCGTATCACCGCAGGTCACAGCACATGCGGCCGGGACGGCAAGACGGATGCGAACCGTCCGCGGCCACCGAACCGCAGCACCCGCCGCCCGTGTGTGCCCCCAGGACGCTCCGACGCCGCCAGGACGGAACATCGACCCTTCTGCCGTACCGGTCCTGACCTGCGCTTGCAACGGCCAAGACGGCAAAGACGGACCACGCCACCACCCCAGGAGAACCCCGCTTGACCACCCTCTCCACACCCACCCACCGGGACCATCGCCCTGGCGAAGGACGGCCGATGACGAGCAAGCAGGCTGCTGAGCGGTACGCGCTCGTCGCGGCGGGCGTTGTCATCGTGGCGCTCACCGCCGGCGGATTCTGGCTGTCGTACGCGCACCTCGCCGAGGTCGCCGGACAGCACGGCCTCAAGAACTCCCCCGTCCGCCAGTGGGCCTGGCCCGCGACCCTGGACGCCTTCATCGTCGCGGGTGAACTCCTCATGCTCCGCGCGGGTCTGCGCCGCATCGCCGACGGCTGGGCCATCGCCCTCACCGCCACCGGATCGATCGGTTCCATCGCCCTCAACGTGGCCGGGGTCAACGGCACAGGCAACGCCGGCGCCGTGCCTCTCCTCGACTACGTGGTCGCCGCGGTTCCCCCGACCGCCGCGCTGCTGGCCTTCGGCGTCCTGATGCGGCAGATCCACCAGCTCGTCGCAGACCCACCCGACGCCACCGAACGCCACAACGGTCTCCCGCAGCCAGCCGGTCTCGACGTGGCGGACGGTCAGGCCGACGTGGCTCGGGGTGCTGCCGAGGTGGCGCAGGGCGCCGCCACTGTGACGGAAACCCCGCAGTCTTCCGCCGAGCCGGAAGACCAGAAGCCCAGCGCTGTGTCCGACGAGTACCTCGCGATTGCCCGCACCGCGCCACTGGGACGCGGAGACCGTGCCTCGCGCCGCCACATCGAAGCGACGATCCGCGGCAAGGGCCTCCCGATCGGCAGGGCCGACGCGGAAAAGCTCAAGGACGTCCTGCAAGCCGAACTCGATGAGGCCACCTCTCAGCGGCAGGACGACCTCGGCATGACCCCCGCTGGCGCTCCCTGAGCCCCCGCGCTCCCATCGCTCCGGCGCAACTCGCATCGCTCGTCCCCGCGCAAATCCGCGGGGACGAGCGACCGCACCGCAACGAGTCAACCCGACACCGCCGCTCCACCCGTCCTCGCCCTGACAGGTATGGGACGAGGCCGACCGGTCACTGACCAGCCATCAACACCCCATGGAGAACAACCTCATGCACAACCAGCACCACGAACCCCCATCGCACCAGCAGCAGATGACCACCACCCCAGCCACCAGCGCGCCAGCAAGGTATCCCGCTGGACCGTCCAAGGACGGCCGCAACGGGGAATCCTCCGCCCCGGGGGTGGCGGAGGACCTCGGGCGCCAGGGGGCACCCGAGGAGGAGCAGTCCGCCGACACCGTCGCCGCCCAGCTGCCGCGCGCCGCCGAAGCCGCCGCGCTGCACCGTGTCGCCCGACGTCGCAAGCCTGACCCGAACGGCCAGCGCAAGCAGCGTGTCGACGCCCGCTACAGCGTCGACGAGAAAACCGAGATCCTCGCCATAGCGCGGTCGCTGAACATCGCCGGCGCCCACTACGTCGGC
This sequence comes from Streptomyces guryensis, assembly GCF_021261325.1. Taxonomy (GTDB): domain Bacteria; phylum Actinomycetota; class Actinomycetes; order Streptomycetales; family Streptomycetaceae; genus Streptomyces; species Streptomyces guryensis. The sequence continues at coordinate 271,279 of NZ_JAJSBI010000007.1, forward strand.
GCCGTCGTCATGGCCCACGTCCAGGGCGACCTCGCCCTGCCCGGCCAGCGCACCCCGCTCGACGACTACATCGACGAGCTGACCGCCCTGCGCCGCGAGGTCGCCAAGATCGGCCACAACATCAACCAGATCGCCAAGAAGCTCAACTCCGGCGGCCATCCACAACCTGTGGACACCGTCGTCCTGGCCCAGGGCGAACACACCCTGACCGCGGTCGGCACCACCGTCCGCCACATCGCCACAGCCGCGAACCAGGCCGTCGCCAAGAAGGCGGCCTGGTGATCGCGAAGATCCGCAGCGGCAAGGAGACCGCCGGATTGATTCGGTATCTGTTCGACACGAAGAAGGCCAAGGACCACACCGACCCCCATCTGGTCGCCTCCTGGGACGGCTTCGCCCCCGACCCCGGCCGCGCCGACGACTTCGACGCCACCAGGAGGCTCCTCGTGGCCGACCTGGACCTGCACGTCAAGCAGGCCCGGCGGCTGGGCCGCGCGCCCGAGCAGCACGTGTGGCACTGCTCGATCCGCGCCGCCGAGAGTGACCGCATCCTCAGCGACGAGGAGTGGGCCGACATCGCCCGCCGCGTTGTGGCGGCCACCGGCATAGCACCGCAAGGCGATTCGGACGGATGCCGCTGGGTCGCCGTCCGCCACGCCCCCGACCACATCCACATCGCCGCCACCAAGGTCCGGGCGGACCTGCGCACAGCACGCCACTGGAACGACTACCACACCGCCGACCGTGAACTCGCCGCCATCGAGAAGGAATACGGCCTGCTCCAAGTCGTCCGTGGTGACCGCACCGCTGCAAAGCGGACCACCCGTGCCGAGCAGGAGAAGGCCCGCCGCGCCGGCCAGGAGAAGCCCGCCCGCGAACGGCTGCGCGCCACCGTGCGCACCGCCGTGGCCGCCGCCACCAGCGTGGAGGAGTTCGTCCACCTGCTCAACCACCTCGACGGCGTGCTCGTCGAGGTCGTCCACTTCCCCTCGGGTGACGTGCGCGGCTACAAGGTCGCCAGCGAAGACACCACCACCGCCGACCACGAGCCCGTCTGGTTCTCCGGCTCCGAACTCGCCCCGGACCTCTCCTTCCCCAAGATCCAAAAGCGCCTGGAGAACATCGACCCACAGTCCGCCGACCAGCCAGGCCAGCGCAGGCCCAACCCCTTCCACCAGGCCACCGCCGCCGCCGAACGCATCCCCCACCACCTCGACCAGACGGACGACGAAGCCTCCCAGGCCCACCTCGCCGCCTTCGGCGAAGCCCTCGACGCCCTCCCCCTCCTCGCACCCCAGACCCTGCGCCCCCAACTCCGAGAGGCAGCGACCGCGTTCGAGCGTGCCACCCGCTCTCGCATCCGGGCCGAACACCACCACGCCCGCGCCCTGCGCGGCGCCGTACGCGCCATGCTCCGCGAGCCCGCCCCCAAGGACGGCGCCGCCCTGGCCGTGTTCCTCGACGCCGCAATCCTCGTGGTCGTTGCCGCTGCCCGCTGGCACCAGCTCCGTCACCACGACCAGCAGGTCGCCGCCGCCCAGCAGACACTGCTCCACCTCCAGGCCGCCTACGACCAAGCCGCAGCCGCACCCCTGGCCGCCCTCGCGCAGCGCCAGCCACCCCAGCAGACCGTGGAACGGCAGATCCGCCGCCTACGCCAGGCCGTGCCCGAGCACGCCGAGCAGATCATCGAAGACCCCGCTTTCGCGGCTCTCACCACCGCCCTCGCCGAGGCAGAAGCAGCCGGACACGACCCGGAACAGCTCCTCCAGCAAGTCGCCGACCAGCGCGCCCTGAACGACGCCCGCCGCCCCGCACGAGTCCTGACCTGGCGCATCCAACGCCTCAGCAAAAGGCCGGCATCCAGCACACAAGCCCGCGCAGCACAAGCCCACAGCCCAGCACGGGCCGACAGCCCAGCCTGGGCCGACAGCGCAGCACGGCGCCCCGAAACTCCAGAACACACGGCAGCAGCCGCCCCCGCCCCGCAGCCGTCACAGGCACGGCGGCGCTGATCACGATCTCAGCTGCGGGCGGTGACGCGCGGGGAGACGCCAGAACAAGGCACCGCAGCACGAAGCCGGGCTCCCCCAACTGGGAGGCCCGGCTTCACCGTGTGGGAGGCCCTGGAACTGCTGGAGCGTCCAGGAGCCGGTCGAATGTGCTCTCCGACAGCACCCGGCACAGCACCAGCGCACTGGACTGAGGGAATCGGCGAACACGGCGACAAAGTCATGCGCGCCGGCGCCTAACGACGCCGACAGGGAGGTCACAAGGCTGCCTCGGCCTTGTCGAGCGCCCTCTCCAGGTTGGCATCCACAAGTCCCGGCGCCCCCGAGACGAGCACAAGGACGTTGCCGATCCGGATCGCCGTCTGCTTGACAACGCTGCGCTGCCCACCGATCGAGTAGGTGAGCAGCTGGCTCCACTGCTCGTCGCCCAGGTCAGGGGCGGGCGTCACCTGCGTGCCCACGGTGACGACGGTGCTGCCCGACACCACCTGGTACGTGGGGCAGGAGACCATCGCATCGAAGATCTCCCCAATGCCCTTGGACAACTTCGCCGCGGTGTCGCTGTACAACTCCTCGGCCAGCTCGGAGTTGCCGCCACCAGCGTAGGTGAAGGACGCCTTCGCCTTGCGGGGGAAGGCGAGGCTTGTGCCGGTCGCGGCGTCGCCGCCGAGCTTCTCCAGCGCCGGGCAGCTCACGGTCACGTCGTCGTGGGCCGCCGCGCGCTGCGGAATGCGGGTGTAGTCCCCGCCGAGGTCGCTCTCGTCCAAGAGCAGCTTCGCCAGCGCAGTCGAAGACAACGGAGCGAGCGCCAATGCACTCTCGCCGTCCGGGTGCACCGGGACGGTCGGGGAGGACATCGGGCCGGAGGAGGCGGCGCTGCCTTGGGAACAGCCCGCCAGGGCGAAGATGGCGAGGGCGCTGAGGCCGCGGACGGTCGTGGCGTGAAGGCGCATAGGAAACCCCTTTGTGGCCTGTTGTGGCCTGCGAAATGGACGGTCTGACCAGGCCGGCCCTCCGGGCGCCGGCAGTACGAAGGGGAGCGGGGGTTTCGGGAGGTCAATGGCCGAGGTGGCGCACGCCCTCTTCGAGGGTGGGGTGGAACCGGTCGACGGGACCGGAGTTGCGGTTGAACCAGACCGCATCCAGGCCGGGCTCCTTCGTCTCGTGGCCGGCCCGGCAGCGCAGCCATATGGAGTCGTCGCGCATGCAGAAGACGATCCAGTCCCGGTACATGCCGCACTCGGGGCATGTACGGACCTCGCCGTCGACGACGAGCGGCTGCAGCCAGCGCATCATCACTCCGGCCACCTCCTGGCGCGCCGGCACCCGCAGCTCCGGCGGCAGGAAGTCGGGCACAACCGCTTCCCCTGCGGCGGGGGCCTGCGGGGTCGGCTCGGGGAAGTTGGGCCACGGCTGCGTGGCCTGCAGCCGCAGGAGCAGCGCTTGGCCCGCCTGTTGGGCTTCACGGAACGCGCGGTCCTCGCGAGCGCGTCGGAACAAGAACAAGGCTCTCTCCTTCTCTGTCATCTGTCGGGCGCGGGGCACGCCTCGTCTGACCTGCTACCACTCGGGAGATTGGCGACGAGCCGCTTACAAGAGCGGCTCCTCTGGGCGGGCGCCGTTAGCTGCGGCGGACCACGGTGAGCCGCCCTTCGGCGCTCGCAGGTACGGTTCGGCGGGGCACCGGAGCCGGTGAGGCGAGCGAGGCGACGAACGCCGCCACCAGCTCATGGGGGACGCTGGTGCTGAAGCTGGCACACCACAAATAGGGGGCGCTGACGATGGGTTCCGCCCATGCCTGCCAGCCCGCCAGGTCGGGGCGCGGGTCGGCGTCCTGGATGAGCGGCGGCAGCATCTCCAAGGAGACGTTGCAGGAGAAGCCGGGGTCCGTGGCGGTGGTGCGGGGGCGGTCCACATCGCGGATCCAGCCTCGGGCACTCAGGGTGTTGAGGACCGTCTCCGACCCCCCGGAGCCGAGGTCGGGCGCCTCGCGGGCGTCGATCGCCACAAGGAGATCGGTGATCGCCTCGTACGGGACGCCGGCCGTGAAGTACGCGTTCCACGCCGGCACCACGGAGGTGGCATCCGGGCGGGCGCTCAACTGCCAGGCAACCGGGAGACCGCCCAGTTCGAACGGGTAGGCCGCGAGGATCCATTCGGCGCCGCGCAGCTCATCTGGGCTGACGTACAGCAGGGTGTGACGGGAGGTAGGCCACATGCGCCAGCCGAGGCCAGCCAGGGTGCCGCCGATCCGTTCGGCGAGGGCCCCGTCGTCACCCGCCAGATGGCGCGGGGTGACCCAGTACACCGGGTCCGGCGAGTCGGGATCGGAGGGTTCGCTGGGGTGGTGCGGGTGCAGGGGCGCCTCCGTGGGATCAGGGGGAAGGTTTCGTCTGGAGGTTGTACGTTGGCATGGTTTGCAGCAGCACACCAGCCCTTGCGAGATCTTTCCTGTCTGCCCCCGGCGAACTTGCTTTCCCTAGGCCATTCGATCGCCGCGTCTGACAGTGAACCCAGCGGTTTCGGCCTTTGTGGCAGCGAATCTACTTGTGAGGGGTGAGCGCGCTGGGACCACGCCCCGTGCGTCTGCCGTACGGGGGAACACGCACCGAGCGCCGTCCTCAAGCGCGCGGCCTTGGGGCAGCCATTCGCAACAATCGCCGCTATGACATCGATGACGCAGACCTTCCGCCAGGCCCTGCAGACTGCGCTGGCCAGCCGGAAGACGGTGAGCATTCGCAGCACTCTGATCGAGATGCTGGAACGGGATCCTTCCAAGGCAGAAATCTCGGCAGCCAACAAGGCGGCCCGAAGGATCGCAGAGGACGGGGACGCGGTCCTCATCTCCCTGCTTCCCGACCAAGCCGGCGACGACGCGTACGTGCCTGCGGCCCGTGGCGCCAGGGGGCGTGCGTCGAACTACCTGACCCTGGACGAGAAGATCATCAAGGACTTGCCCTGCCGCGTCGAGTTCGCCACGGAGAAGTGGGACGCGCTCATCGACGAAGGCATGCGGTCCACTCAACAGAAGATCGAAAGCGACCCAGGTCTGTCGGCGTTCCTGCCCGGCTGGAAAGCCGAACCCCGTGCCGAGAAGCGGTCCCGCCTCACGGCGGAGGCGGCAGGAACCAGCTGACCCGCTGTCCGTCGCGCCTCTGCTGGGGTCCCAGTAGTTCTCCGGCCGCCGCCGCTGCTACGGTCCGGCGCCATGAACACTGACGACTGGACGGGGTTCGGTGCCATTGTTGCCGCGGTCGGGGTGGTGGTCTCCGCGGTCATGGCGTACTGGACGACCCGCAAAGCGGCGGCGGCCGCCGCAGACTCGGCTGACACTGCGCGAGAGGTGGCGCAGATCGAACGCGACCGCTGGCACCGCGAGCTGACTCCTGAGCTGACCTTCAGCCTGATCCGCGTGGGATCCAACCGCCTGAGGCTCACCACCACACTCGCCGGCCCCGTCGGTCTGGATCACCTCGACACGATCACCCTCACGGTGCGCGACGAGGCCGGACGGGATCACTCAGCCAGACCGCATTACGACGAAGCTATGCGTACGGAGCTGCCGTCGGTGATCTGGGGGCCTGCCCGATTCAGCCCCAGGGCCGACGGGGTTGCCGCGCCCGGCCGCCAGAGCATTATCCGGAGCCTGGAGCGCGGCAACTTCGTGCACCGGCAGATGGATAACTCCGAGCCGCCGAGCTGGTTCCAAGACCCGGGAGACTGGGTGGACGGGTACTGGGAGGCGAAACTGCGCCTGCACGCGGTCTGCGAAGTGGAGGGGCACAGACCCTGGATCGTCGTTGCCGAGGTCGCGAACCCGGGGGTGGAGTACATCTCCGATGGTTCAGACGAGATGGAAATTCCGGAGCAGTACCGCTGAATCACGGCTGCCCGAGGTCGAGGCTCAAGCGGCCCCGGCGGCGCCGGAGGACCTCGGCGGCAGGTCCTCGCCGAGCGCCGCTGAACGCCACCGCCCCCGGACCAGCACAAGCAGCTCACCCGGAGTCGATACGCCGCCGGAGATCACACACGGTCTCCAGTGGGCTGGGCTCCTCGGGGAACTGGCGACAGTTGAATACGCGAGCTCACCAGTATGGGCCCCTGCTGGCACACCGAGCAGGAGGCGCGGCACAGGTCCATCACAGGGGCGGCCTCACGGGACCCCCCTCGACTGTCAGGCGATTACCCGACATTGCCCAATCAAGTTCAGTAGCGCGAAGAAACGGGTCGAGAGAGGCGCTGAGGCACTGGCACTCTGGGGCGATGCTGTTCAAGCTCACCGGGTCCAGTTGCTCGGGCAAGACGACGCTCGCCAACGCTGCGGCCGGCAGGCTCCGGCAGATCGTCGTGCACGACTCCGATGAGCTCGGGGTGCCGGAGGGCGCCGATCTGCACTGGCGTCATCGGATGACCGAGATGTGGGTGCGACGCGCGCTGGAGTACCAGGATCGCGGCATTGACCTTCTGCTCAGCGGGCAGTCGCCCTTGGGTGAAGTCCTCGCCGTGCCCTCCGCGCCACTACTGGACGGCATCGCCATGTGCCTGGTTGATGTCGCCGACGAGGTCCGGTGTACTCGACTCGCCGAGCGAGACCCCGGCCGGTGGGATGCTCCGGCAGTCGACGCCTTCCTCGGCTGGGCCGCATGGCACCGGAAGCACGCCCTCGACCTCCAATACCGGCCCGACGTCATCATCGACAACAGCTGGCCCGAGATGGCCTGGCACCGTTGGACGAGCTGGCAAGCTGATGACCCCCGATGGTGCACTCAACGGATCGACACCACCGACCAACCAGTCACGAAATCCATAGACCAGGTCGCGCAGTGGATCACCGAGCAGCGCGACGCGCACCAGGCCGGCCAGCTTCCCCTGAGCCACGGTTGGGCTTCATGATCCGTTTCGAGCGGCCCAAGCATGGCACCGATGATCTCGCTCGGGGCCGACGCCGATGAGGGTGCTATCCGTTCTCAGCCGTGTACAGACCCAGCTCTGGGGTTCGCTTCCGAACTGGCGCTGGCAGCGAGGTGAGTCAGAACCCCTGCCCCGTGGCCTGATCGCGCGGCTGGCGGGTCGCATCGAGCGCAAGCAGAACGGCGCCGACTCACGATGGTGAGTCGGCGCCGCGCCTGACCTCAGACGTCGATGCGGGCGACCTTACGGCCGACCTTGAGGTACAGCTCGGCACCTTCGAGTGCCCCTACCTCGCTCACGACCTCACCGAGCGTCTGCTGCACGGACGCCTCGGTGAGCGGCGTAGGTGCCTGCTCTCCGTCCGCCTCAAGGATCAGACGGAGGCCCTTCTGCTGAGCCACGCGGCGCACCGCGGAGATGCTGGGAGCGAAGTCCAGAGTGCGGCTGATCAGCGCCCCGAGCGAGTCCTCGGCGTGGTCCTTCAGGGAGATGACGGGAAGGTTCTGGGTGTCCGCGAAAGAGCGCTTGGAGAAGCGCGCCGTGAACTCCGCGCGAGCGGCGGCAGCAGCGTCCAGGCCGTGGAGGGCGGCCACCACCTCGCCGGCGAGGATGCGCTTGATCGCCATAGGGTGCGCGGTCCCCTCCTCCAGACGCTTGGTGACCACGCGGATCTCGTCGTCCGTCCACTCGGTGAGCAACTGGAGGTACGGCTCGGTCAGGTGGTCGGGGATGGACATCAGCCGGCCGTAGACGTCATCAGGCGACGCCGTCAGGCCCACGTAGTTGCCCTTGCTCTTGCTCATCTTGGTGCCCGTGCCGTCGGTGCCTTCGATGAGTGGGGTGGTGATGACGACCTCGGGGTCCTGCTCCGAGATCTCCATGACCTTGCGGCACATCTGGAGGTTCAACAGCTGGTCCACACCGCCGAGTTCGACATCGGCGTCGATGGCCACCGAGTCCCAGGCCATGACGACGGAGTAGACGAACTCGGCGACGGACAGCCCATGGCCGTCGGCCAGCCGGGTGCGGAAGTCCTCGCGCTGGAGGGACATGGAGACCGGCACCCGGGCAAGAACGCCGACGAGCTCCGGCAGGGTGACCTTGTTCAGCCACTCGCCGTTGAAGCGCAGGTCGGCACGCTCGAAGTCGATGAACGGCGTGACCTGCTGCTGGTAGCCGCTCAGGTTGCGGGCGATGTCCTCGTCGGTGAGGGGCGGTCGATCCGAGGACCGTCCCGACGGGTCACCGATCTTGGCCGTCACGTCACCAATGATGAAGACGACGTGGTGGCCCATCCGCTGGAACCGGCTGGCGATGATGATCGGTACCGCGTGGCCCAGGTGGACGTCGGGCGAGGTCGGGTCGATGCCGTACTTGACGACGAACGGGCGTCCGGCGGCCTGCGCGGCTTCGATCTTCTCGGCGAGTACCGCGGCCGAGGGGATCAGGTGGTTCGCACGCCCCTCGACCAGTGCGGCCTGCTCCTCGGGGGAGAGGTCGGAGAGGTCCAGGGAGCGCCGTGCTGTTGTCTCGCTGAGCAGCTGCGCGGCCGTATAGTCCGCGCCCAGGTCCGCTCCATCGAGGATGTGCATGACACGGGTGACAGACTCGCTCAAACGGCTCATGGCGCTTATACGCTCCTGGGTCGGACAACTGGCCTGACCAGTAGGGATTGGAAGCGGCGATTTTATCATCGTCGCCCCCGTCGCATCACCGAAATGATCACGATTCAGCCCGCTCTCCCTGGGTCGTCGAGAGCTGTACCAGCGGCCGGCCCCCGGTCGCGCTGGAGAGGGAGCGGAGCCACGGGGCTATTGGGTCTCGGGCTCGGAGCGTGGCGATGAGCATCCCCGGAAGGAAGATCATGGCGGGGACGTGCTTCTTTCGCTGCAGGGCGGATTCCACTCTGTGCCCGGAAGCGAGTACGCGGAAATGCTGGGAGATCCTCTTGAGCTGGCGAGAGGTCGCCCAGGTGGGAGGGTTCCCGTACATCATGCGGAGCCGATCCGAGAGCCCCAGACACACCTCGGCCCGATAATCCTGCGACAGGCCGGGCGTACTTCGGTCGGTCATGCTGTGCGAGTGGACCCGATAGAAGGTCAACGGGTCCTGGAGGACGGCACCGCGGCCGGCCTCGCGCAGCGCGTGGAAGAAGATCTCGTTGCTCACCGGCAGGAGGCTGAGAGCAGCCTCGCGATGGACCACCAACGTGCTCGTGTTTCCGCCCGGGTGCGGGTCTTTCAGCTTGGGGTTTCCGTTGGAGTCGACGACGTTCTCCCAGTGCTCGATGAACAGCGTTTCACCCGTCATCGCCTCGGCGCATCTACGGAGCTTCGATGGGTGGAACCAGTCATCGGCGTCGAGCGGAGCCACCCAGTCGCCTGTGCTGAGGAGAAAGGCGTCGGTCAGGGTTTGGCCGAAACCCTGCTGGCTCCTCCGGATGACCTTGACGTTCTTTTCGTGACGACGGCATACCTCCTCAGTTTCGTCGTTGGATCCGTCGTCGATGACGATGATTTCGTGAAGGATGAAGTTTCCGGGCTCCTGTTCTAGACAGCTTGTTATGGCCTGGTCGAGATATCGGCCGTAGTTGTGGCACAGAATCACGCACGAAATACGCGGAGTGGCGTTCACCGGTCACCCCCGTACAGGCGGGCGTAGTCGTCCAGGATCGTCCTGTGTTCCTGGGTCCTGTAGTCGAGGAACTCGCGGTCGAGCCGGCGGGGCCTGGAGCCGAGCCGTGCTGCCGCTTTCTCCAGCGCGGTCAGGAACTTCTCTCCGAAGAGGTTGGGATGCCCCTGCGACCAATCGAACCATTCGGGTTCCTCGACGAGCCCCTTGTGCCGCTCGTACTGCTCGGGCAAGTGCCCTGTGAGGGAGCAGACCGGAAGCAGGTTCAGGTCGAAGGCCAGTTCCAGCTGCCCGGAGTGACTCCCCCAGAGGTACGGCAGCAGCAGGGAGTCCGAAGCCAGCCCGGCTCTGACCACTTCGTCGTCCGTGGGATACGGGCGCATGGTGAGGCGGATACGGGGATCGTGCCGGGCCGTCTCCAGGAGCAGCGGGGCACGGCCGGCGTCAGCGAAGTCCGCAGGGCTGAACGCGCGCAGGAGGACGTGGAGCGTGCTGTGGGGATCCGTGATCCCCAGGCTCCAGTTGGCCATGGTGGACAACTGGTCCCGGCTGGCCCGGGAGGCACCGAACGTGAGGTACCTGGCCCCCGGGCCCCTCGCCTCGCGCTCCAGGTCAGCCAGCGACTCCGGGGCAGCGACGTATCCGTGGGGAATGACCGTTGCAGTGACCCGCTCACCGAGGACCTCCGTCAGCTTCGTGACGGATCCCTCAGTGAGACAGACCCAGCTGACCTCGGCAGATCGGAGCAGCCGCAGCCGCTCCACGAAGCCTTCGGCGTTGCCGACCATGGGCCGGGTGTCATGGGCGGTGAAGACCACGTTGACCCCGTAGCCCAGGCACGCGTCGAGCAGGCGCTCCAGGGTGGCGATGTCCTCGAAGTCGATGTGGTGCAGGTGCAGGACGTCGAGCCACGTGAGAGGGCCGTGTTCGAGGAGCCATGCGGCGCTGACCGTCTCTGGCACAGTCTCGCCCGTGGGAATCTCTGTCCCGTTCAGGATGTGGAAGTCAGGGCTCTGGAGCTTCCACGCGTACGGGGTACGAGCCGGCAGGTGAACGACACGCAGGCCCCGGGACCGGGGAACCGCCGTCACTGCTCTCCCACCTCCGTCCCTCCCACACCGACGAGGAGCAGCTGGGTGGACAGACCGTTGGAGGCGTCGTCGCTTCGGGTGAGGCCCGCGTAGCGGATCTCGAATCCGGACGCCCGCAGCAGCGCCTGGAACTCGTCGCTTGCCCACTCCCGAACATGGCTGGGGTTGCGCGGCGGTCCAGGGGTGTCGTAGCCGCTGCGGCACTCACGGGCCGGCGTGGACAGGACGGCAGCGGCGCTGCCCTCCTGTAGCAGGGCCAGGATGAGGGACAGGGCCGGGGCCGGGTCCACCAGGTGCTCGATCACGTCGGAGCAGATCACCACCGACCGGCGAACGAGGTCCGGGTCGAGCGGCAGCCGCTCTGCCGATTCGAGGTCCGCCTCCATCCACTGTCCGAAGGGGTGGTTGTCGTGGCACCAGCGCAGGTTGTCCCCGAAGTCCACGCCGACGAAGGTCCAGTCGGGGTGCTCGGCGGCGAGCGAGGCCAGCTTGCCCGCCTGCCCGCAGCCGATGTCGATCACGACGTCACGGCCGAGCTCCTTGGCCCGTTCGGCGGCGTAGGGGTACACGTCGGGCTGCCAGGTGACGGTGTCGTCCGTCTCGTCAAGGAAGTACTCGACCTCGCTCCGGCTGCGATAGCCGCGGCGAATGAAGAAGGTCTCGGGGCCGCCTATCGGCTGCGAGGACTCGGAGAGGGCCAGCAGCTGCGGGGCATCGGGGCCGGTCAGGGGCTGTGTGGTGGTCGTGGTATCCGCGTGCACAATCAGTCTCCTTGCTTGCTCGGGTGTGTGGTGCAGCAGAGGGCGCACGGCCTGCTTCGGCCGCGGGTTCAGCGCTCCCCCGGAGGGGGCCGGTTACTTCGGCCAGTGGGAGAACAGCGTGATCAGTCGTTCGACGAGCTCCTCGCGGATCACACGCCACTCCCGGTCTCCGGCGCGCCGCGCGGCGGAGGCGCGGTCGTACTCCGCCTGGCCGACCTCGGGCAGACACGCGTACATCTGGAGCAGGGCCGACCCGTCGTCGGGGGGTGCCGAGTCGGTGTCCGCCGCCAGCAGGGCCCTGATGTCCTCGGCGGGCATGGAGCCGTCGATTCCGGAGCCGGGGATGCTCTTGCTCATCTTCGGCAGGCCCCCGAGGCCCGGGATCATCTTGGTGTAGATGCCGGCCAGCCGGTCTGCGGGCAGACCCCAGCGTTCCGCCCCGCGCCGGGCGAGGGCGACGTACTTGTGCTCGTCGACGCCCAGGGACACCAGCACGTGCCGGCCTTCGCGCAGCAGGTGCACGAAGTCAGCAGCCATCAGCAACGTGGCCTGCTTCATGCCGTAGTTGAGGTGGTCGAAGACGCCGTGGTTGCGGTAGAGCCCGGCGAGGTCCTCCTCGGCCCACTGGAAGTCGTCGTCGTCCAGATGGCGCGAGAGCAGGAACGCGGTGGCCATGACATCGGTCTCGCCCTCCTGCCGACGCAGTACACCGCGCCCCGGGTCGAAGCCGAGCCCAAGCGCGAACTCCTCGTACTGGTCGGCCAGGCGGCGTACCGCGTCCAGCGGCGTGCGACGCGCGTTGTAGGAGTCGAGGTCGCCGAGCACGATCTGCACGTCGAGCCCGCACTGCTGGAGCTTGACCGCGCGCAGCAGCTGGAAGAGGGTGCCGGCGTGCGGCGGGCCGCCGAGCCCGACGCCAGTGGTGACGATCGCCGGCCGACCTTCAGAGACGGCGTCCGCGAACTCCCGCGCACCGGTGTGGCACACCCACTTCGTGTGCAGGTCGCCGGGGCTCATCCCTGCGAGGGCGAAGTCGATGGTGCCGAGGCCAAGGTGCTCGTACTGGTGCTGGTCGATGACGCTCTCGTAGTACGCGGTGTCGAACTTCATGCGATCCCCTCCAACTGAGGCTGCTCTCGTAGGGCGAAGGCCCGGCGGACCAGCGGCTCGAAGCCGTCGGCCAGCAGGTCCCCGATCACGGCGTTGCGGGGCGCGGCCACGCTGCCAAGGTCTGCGGTGACCGTTCCGTCGGCGAGGACCCAGACGCGGAACGGGTACGGGTCCTCGGGCGCCCGTGTGGGCTGGGCGAAGATCTCCACCGGGGCGACGGCGTCGCGCACCCCGTCCACGGCCCGGACGAAGTCATCCCGCTCGAAGCCGTAGAGCTCCGCCTTGCCCGCGCTGGCACGGCCGATGGGCCTGTACTGGGAGATCAGCCAGTACTCGACCTCCGTGCGGTCAGCGATGCCCGTGACGAACTCCGCGAGCCGCGGCAGCTCCCGCACGGACGCGGCCGTGGTGAACGTGTTGAAGGCGAGTCGGCGCCGGTCGGCGACGAGGAACTCGACGTTGGACCGGAACCGTTCGAAGTAGCCCTGCCCGCGGAACCAGTCGGCCGAGTCCGCCTCCGGACCGTCGATGGCCAGGGAGTAGAGGGTCACGTGGTCGCGCATCCCCGCGTAACGGTCGCTCAGGAGCAGCCCGTTGGTGTGCAGATTGGTTTCGAAGCCGGCTTCCCGTGCGTGCCGGAGGGCGACCTCCAGGTGGTTGTCGTAGGGCATCACGGGGTCGCCGCCGGTGAACACGACCCGGTGGGCTTCGGACTCGGTGCGGACCTGGTCGATGACCCTCCGGACGGTGTCCGGGTCTGTCTTGACCCGGTTGCGCTCCCGGTAGCAGAACCGGCACACACCCGGTGAGGCGCTGGTCGGGGCCAGGTCCCAGGCGTTGCAGTCGGTGTTGAGGACCAGGTGAACGATCGCGAGTTCGTCGTGCGTCAGCATGGGGCCTTCTCCTTGTTGCCAGGGCTGACCAGGAGGGCTGTCGGGGAGACGGGCCGCAGGAGCGAGCGGAGCTTGTCCGGGGCACCGCCGGTGAGGCGTACGAACTGCTGCAACGTGTCCAGACCCGCGCCGGCGTCGATGATCGTGAGTGCCGTGTCGATGCCGGATTGGACGGTGGGCACCGCCTCGGACATCACCATGAGCAAAGCCGCGTTGAGGGCGACCGCGTTCCGCGCCTGACTGGTGTCATGGCCTGCCAGTACGCGTATCGCCGCGGCGACGTTCTCCCGAGGGTCCTCGTGCTGGGTGACGGACATCAGGTCCTGCGGCATCGAGGACGCGCCCTTGCGCACCTCGTCGTTGAAGGTCAGGTCCTCGTCGCCGGCGTTGATGCGGCAGGCTCGCACGGTGCTTCCGGGGATCAGTTCGTCGACCTGGACCGCCTTGCCGAGGCTGGAGTTGATGACCGTCACGTCGGGCAGGCCGAGTCTGGAGAGCAGCCGGGCGGAAGCGCCGACCGCAGGGTGCGAAAGGCCGTACACGTAGGCGGAACAGGTGACCGGGCTGAGGAGGGCGGGGAACGCCAGGCTGAGGGCATGCACGGCCTGGAACCTGCCGCCGTAGCGACGGTCGAACTCGGGCACGCGGTTCTCGATGGAGAAGAACCCGAAGCCGGTCTGCGCCGTGATGTCGACCATCTCCTGGTGCGGCACCATGTCGCTCGTCGCGCCCACGAGGTCGACGAAGTCGCGGGACCCGGTCTTCGACGACGCACTGCGCGATCCGAGCTTCGCGACGTGTGCTCCCCCTGTGGCCGCCACCAGCGCGGCGGCGGTACTGAGGTTGATCGTCTTGAACGTCTTCTTCCCACTGCCTGTGTAGCCGACGAACCGCATGCCTTCCGGCGGCTGATGGAAGTCCCAGCCGCTTCGGTCCAGGGCTGTCGCGGCCTGGACAGCGGCCTCGACCTCCTCCAGCCGTGGCCCCCGCAGGAGCAGTCCCGTCAGGACGCTCCCCAGCATCACGTCGCGCGTGTGGCCCTCCGGTAAGGCGAGGATGCGCGTGATCCCGTCGTGGACGTCCTGGGGGGGAATGTCGGCAGGTGAGTTGATCTTGTGGGCCAGCAATGGCGTTGTGACCGCCATGGCGTGGGCTCCTTCCGTCACGTGTCGGATGTGAGCAGGACCTTGAAGGGGCGATGGCGGGCTTCGTTGTTCAGGGCCGCCAGTCCCTGCGGCAGTTCGCCGAGGGGAAATCGGTCTCGGGTCATGAGGGCGGCCCAGTCGCCGCCCTTGGCGATCACGTCGATGGCGTCTCGGAAGTCGTCATGGCCGTCCGCGCGGCAGTACGAGAAGGAGCCGCGCAGGGTGATCGAGCGACGGAAGACATCCCGCAGGGGGACCGAGAGAACGACGCGGGGCGCGTAGGCGTTCTGGACGAGAACCGTTCCCCCGTCACGAACAGCCTTCAGCGCCTGGCGTATGGGGGCGTCGCTGTGACCAGACGCGGCGTCCACGACGGCGTCGCACGCCGGCAGCTCGGCAGAGTGGAGAATGATGTGCCGGTCGAGGACGTAGCGCAGTTGATGCGACCGTGAGGGCTCCCTGACCAGCATGTGCACGTCCCACCCCGCCTCTGCCGCGCAGATGGCCGTGCACACCGCAAGGACGCCGCCCCCGATGATGCCGAGCCGCCCCATGGGCACTCGTAGCCCGCAGCGGACTCCGTGCAGGGCCACCGCCATCGGATCGGCGAGGGCTCCGTGCGCGGGATCGCGCAGGTGGCGAAGCGGGACGATGCTGTCGCGGGGCGCCCGCACGCAACCGGCGAGACCTCCGGGAAGATCCCACCCGATGCGCTGGAGTCGTGGGCAGAGGTGGACATGGCCGCGGTCGCAGTAGTGGCACGAGCGGCAGGAGACCAGCGGGTCGATTGCGACCCAGTCACCCGTCTCCGTGTCGACACCGACGATCTCGTGCCCGGGGTACCACGGTTCCGGCAATCGTCCTTGCCAAGGATGATTGAGCTTCGCGACGTCGCTTCCGCACAATCCTGTGAAGCGTGTCTCGACGAGCGTCGTGTCGGGTGCCGAGGACATGGAGACCGGAGCGGGGAGTCGGCAGAGGACTCCGTTCTCAACTGCCCACGCGTACGGGCCGGTCATCGCTGCCCCCATCTGTCCAGCAAGGTGGGGAGAGCTTCCACGTCGGGTATCGCCCTGCCGGACCAAGCGGTCTCGCCGAACGCGAGGCCACTCGGCCCGCCCCGACGCTCCACGCGCACGGCACGCATGCCGGCCCGCTCAGCGCCGGCAAGCTCGTCACCGCCGCCATCGCCGCAGTAGAGGGCCTGCTGCGGGGCAACACCGAGGTCTCGGAGGACCGTGCGGAAGAGCAGACGGTCGGGCTTCACCGCACCCGCCCGGCAGCTGAACACGACAGCGTCGAAGTGTGGCGCGAGGTCGCTTGCGCTCCACGCTTCGGCGATGTCCGGGGACGCGTCGCTGAGGACGGCCAGCCTGGCGCCACCGCGCCGAAGCTGCTCCAGCGCCCGCAGGAGAGAGGCATCGGCCTGGAGACGGACATGGGCGAGCCGGGCCAGGAGCACTTCCAGCTCATCCACACAGGCCGCAGAGGCATCGCAGCGGGCGACGAGGTGAACCGCCACCTCGGTGGTGGACTCCATCTGCCCGTCGTGCCTCGCCTGCCAACTGTCGGACAGCACCGACTCGGCGACCGCCGGGGATACGCGCAGGATCGCAGCGAACTGGGCAGCGGCAGCCCTCCGCTCGACCACACTCGGGGCTGCGACGAGCGTGCCGAATAGATCGAGTATCACTGCGGTCGGGCGTGGAGCCGGAGCAGCAGAACTCCGCTGGGGTGAAGGGCCAAGCAGTACGTCGCCCACTGGATGTGTGGCGGGCGCGGACAGACTCGTCGACAAGGAGGTGCTCGTCGGCGGATAGCGCATGGTGAGGCTCCATCGGTAGATCGGTGATCTCGTGCAGAACCGAACTCTCCGGCTGGCTGGGCTGCGGCCAGATGACGCCTTCTCGGGCGTCTGACAGACGAGGAAGGAGGAATTGACTGCCACCAGGTCGAGGCCGCGCTGAGCCGCCAGGGCCCGGTGAAGCCGTCGGCGCGCTCATAGCCGCAGCCCCGACAACAAGCCGGCGACCGACGCCGTGACGTCCTTCACGAACGGGCCGACGCTGTGGGTCCCGGCGAGATACAGACCGAAAACCGCGCACACAACGGCGTGACCCGCCTTGAGCCCACCTCCGCGGCACAAGAAGACGATCACGATGCCGAGGAGCAGCAGGACAGCAACATCGACAGCCACTGCGGAAGCCCCTTCCGATCTCGGACGATTACTGGAGACCGAGGCGGGTACTGGGACGACCGCGTCGGTGTGACCATGACAGCGGCTCGGAGCTGTGCGGAGTATCACAAGCCATTCCTGAAGCTGCTCATCAGCAGCTCATGGCCGGTTGGTCTGACTTTTCAACATCCGCTTACACACGGGTTCATGACAGGCAGACTTAGGCTCCGGATCATGACCAGGGATGGGCAGGCGGTAGGCGCGGTGGGTAAGAGTCGCCCCGGGTGGCGTCCGGACAAGTTGAGACAGCAACGCGAAGCTCACGGTCTGACGCTCGAAGGCGCGGGCGAGCAGGTGCGCGAGGTGGCCCGGGCCGCGGGGCTCACGGTGCCGGCCGCCAACTTTCAGACGCTGTGGCAGCACGAGCAGGGTGAGGTCTATCCCGGGCCGCACTACCGTCGCGCGTATTGCCTTCTGTACCGCGCGACCGAGCCCGAGCTCGGCTTTCGCAACGCTCTGCCCGACGAGGCCACGAAGCTCAAGTTCACCGCGTCGAGCGAACCGCAGAACGGCGCCCACGTCCTGGCCGTGGAACGGGCGTTGCACCAGCTGGCACCGAGCGCGGAGGACGCCGACGGCCAGGGTGTCCAGCAGCGGATCCTCGATGCCTGGAAACGGCGTCACACCGGCGGTGATCCGAACCGGCCGACGCTGATGATGGTCGGCGGCTACGCGGGCAGCGGGAAGTCGGAATTCGCCCGCTTCGTATCGCAACTCACTGGATGGCCCGTCCTCGACAAGGACCCGATCACGCGCCCGCTCGTCGAGCGCCTCCTCGTCGAGATGGGCAGCGAGCCCAACGACCGGCACACCGACCTCTACCGGGAGAAGGTCCGCCCGCTGGAGTACCAGTGCCTGCTGGAGACCGCGTACGCGAACGTCGACTGCGCGATCAGCACCGTCCTCTCCGCGCCCTTCATCGCCGAGACCACAGACCCTCGGTGGATGCGGCGCCTGATCAACCGCTGCGAAGCGCGTGGCGTCACCGTCGCTGTCGTCTGGATTCAGTGCGACCTCGACACGATGCACGAGTACATCAGCTTCCGGTCCGCCGCCCGCGACAGCTGGAAACTCCAGAACTGGGACACGTACGCCAGTGGGATCGATCTCGAACTGCGGCCCGTCGTGCCGCACTTGGTTGTCGACAACCGTCTCGGCTCCGCGATATCGCTCACGGACCAGGTGCGCCAGGTCTTCGGGACGGTGTTCCAGTGAGGCAGGGCATCCTGCTGTACGGGCCGCCGGCGGCGGGCAAGGACACGATCACGGCGGCGCTCACCGAACTCGACGCGCGGTACGTGCTGTTCACCCGGCTGAAGATCGGGACCGGGAAGACCAAGGGCTACCGGATGGGTACGCCAGAGCAGCTGACCGCCCTAGAGGCACGCGGCGATGTCATCTACCGCAACGACCGGTACGGCAACATCTACGTCGTCGACCGCCCCGGCCTCGACCAGGCCATGGAGGGCGGCAAGACCCCAGTCGTCCACCTCGGCCAGCTGGCGGGGATGGAGCAGGTAACCGCTCTTTACCCGGCGCGCTGGGTGCGCGTTCTGCTGTGGTGCTCGAAGGAGACCACCGCTCGACGCTCACCACAGCGCGGGGACACCGACACGGCGGCCCGGCTGGCCGCCTGGGACGCCACTCAGGCCGATCTTGCGGCTCACCCACGGGCCCAGTGGGAACTGCGCGTGGACACGGACGCCACGGCACCCCATGAGACCGCACAGAGGATCGACGACATCGTCCGCACCACGCCACCACGCTCCTGACGGCCAGGACGTCAGCGCCCCAGCGGATGCGACCTGCTCAACTCGGGTTGTCCGGGTCCCGCTCAAGACGCAGAGCTTCCAGGGCCTCAGCGATAGACAGCCGCTCGTCTCTGTTCCCGTCCCACTGGGCAAGCGTCGCGGCAGCCGCGTGCATAAGGGAGTCCGGCAACCCGGCGTCGGAGAGGAGGGCCGCCGCGTCCTCAAGCTCTGGGCCCCAACGCCAGGCGCGGGCAGCGGTCTTGGGGATGTAGTCGGTCTCCACGAGGTAGCTACGGGTGCGCTTGGCCGCGATCACCAGCAGCTCGTCCGCAACCCCGTACGTGTCCGCCGCGCCGTAGGCCACGGCAGCCAGCACCCGGGAGACCTTCTGGTAGCTGGAGTACGCGAGCTTGAGTGCGGAGGCTTTGCCGATGCTGTCGCCCAGGACGTGGGTCCGCACATCGGTGCCGGCGAAAAGTTCGGCGATCCGGTCGGCCTGCTCGACGGCGCCGGAAAGGTAGAGCGTCGGGGACATGCCGCCCGCCGGAGGCGATCCGACCACCGCTGCATCGATGACCGGCATTGGGGCCAGGCGGTCGGCGATACTCACCACGCGCGACGGCGAGACGGCATTCGCGTCGACATAGATCGTGCCCGCTTCGGACATGCCGAGCTCGGCTACCTGGCCGGCGGTCTCCTCCGCTGCGGCGGGAGGGCATAGAGAGAGCAGCACATCGGAGCGAGAGACAAGCTCAGGCAGCGCTGCGGCTTCGAGGCCCGCGCGCTCGGCCCGGCGGCGGGTTGTGTCGCTGCGTCCGTCGGGGCACCACAGCACGATGTGGCCTCTCGCGCGCAGCTGGGCGCCGAAGGCGGAGCCCATACTGCCGGGGTGCAACAGCCCAATGGTGCTCGTCATGCCGCGGTCCTTGTGTAGTCGACGGAGTGCAAAAGCAGCAGGTCGATGGCGGCGCGTGCATGCGGCACCACGTGGTCCGGCCCGGGATCGTCCGGCGGCCAGGAACGGCCGTTGCCGATCCAGATGGTGCGCAGTCCTGCGGAGCGTCCGCCGCCGATGTCGTTGACCGGGTTGTCCCCGACCATCCAGCCACTGTCGCCCAGCACGGTGCCGCAGCGGGCCGCCGCCAGGGCGAAGTGCCGGGTCTGCGGCTTGCGCGCGTCAGCCTCCTCTGAGACGAAGACGCCGTCCACGCGCTCGGAGATACCGGTGGCCCGCAGCTTGGCCCGCTGGATATCCGCCGCACCGTTGGTCGCCACCCCCACCCGCCAGCCGGCCGCACGCAACTCCTCCAAGCCGTTGAGGACCCCGGCCTGGCACGACACCAAGGCAGCGATGTCCGTGCAGTACGTGTGCCACAACTCCGCAGTCGACACGGGCAGTCGGTACTGGGTGCGGATCGCCTCAAAAGTGGATGGGTAGGCCCGCTCGGCCACCATGTCTAGGACGTTCGCCTGATCTTCGTCCTCCAGGCCGTACTGGGCGGTGAACCCTGCGGCCCAGCCGGCGAGCGTTCCCCGCCGGTCCACGAGGGTGTTGTCGAGGTCGAAGAGAACCAGAGGCGGCTGCACATCCCGCACCCTAATGCGCGCCGGAAAGCTGTGTGCTCGGGGTCGAGCGGGCGGGTCGTCGAGCGCCTCTTCTCGCTGCGCTCTGCGTCGCGCATCACTCGTTCATGCCGTCACCCCGAGGCCGGCCCAGACCATCAGGTAAACCGACCCAGGTCAGCACCATGTCGGGCTCATCGAGGTAACAGGAGCAAGAGTGGCTGGCGGGTCGCGGCGGCGGCCTTTGCCGCCCGTAGTTTGAAGGTCGCCCACGTCATCTACGGCGCCTGGGGCGTCGAAGCCTCCCTCGGCTTCCTCACCCACCACGGTTCGGGCGGAAGGACTGTCGACGAAGCGTGGGTTCGTGCCCGCGTATCCGGGCTGGATTTCGCCATCACGCGATCAGCCGTGCGTATCGTCCACGAGTGCCAGTAAGGTTCTGAGCATTTCTTGGTGCGATTTTCTTGGCGCGCGGCCCCGCGTGCCTCCGGCAGTGATGGGAAGCGAAGCGCTGTGGCCACGACCACGTCCGTACACGACGTCATCAGGGCGATCCGCCACGGCTCGATCGGGAGGAACCGTGATCGCGGCACTCGCTTCGAGGAGCTGATCCTCCAGTACCTGAGCACCGATCCTCAGTGGACCGAGCAGTTCAGCCGAGTGTGGATGTGGACGGACTGGCCGGGAGCTGAGCACGACAAGCGCGACACGGGTATTGACCTGGTGGCACAGGACCGGGAGACCGGGGGCTTCTGCGCGATCCAGTGCAAGTTCTACGAGCCCCAGCACACCATTCAGAAGGACGACATCGACTCCTTCTTCACGGCCTCCGGCAAGGGCGGCTTCACCCGACGCATGATCGTCTCTACGACGGAGAAGTGGGGCGTCCACGCCGAGGCGGCGCTGGACGACCAGCAGATCCCCGTCACACGCCTCGGCCTGTCCGACATCGCCAACAGCCCGGTGGAATGGCGTCTGCCCGCGGTCGACGAGCCCATCGAGCTGACCCTCCAGAAGAAGAAGGAACCGCGAAAGCACCAGCGGGCGGCAATCGACGATGTCTTCACGGGCTTCGCAGACCACAACCGCGGCAAGCTGATCATGGCCTGCGGTACCGGCAAGACCTTTACCGGCCTGAAGATCGTGGAACGGCTCCAGAAGGAGCGCGCTGCCGCCGGCGAGGGCGAGCACACATCCGTCCTGTTCCTGGTGCCCTCCATCGCTCTGCTCTCGCAGACCCTGCGCGAGTGGTCATTCGAGGCTGAGGTGTCGCTGCGAGCCTTCGCGGTGTGCTCGGACACCAAGGTCGGCAAGCAGCAGCCCAAGGGCGACGACAAGGACATGGCCACCCACGACCTGGCCCTGCCCGCTACCACCGACCCTGACCGCCTGATCCAGCAGATGGCCAGCGTGGAGGCGGCACCGGGACTGACCGTGGTGTTCTCCACCTATCAGTCCATCGCCACCGTCTCCGAGGCTCAGAAGAGGGGCCTGCCCCGCTTCGACCTCATCCTGTGTGACGAGGCCCATCGCACCACCGGCGTCACCCTGGCCGGACACGACGAGTCGGCATTCGTACGGGTCCACGACGACGCGTACCTCGGTGCAGATCGCCGCCTCTACATGACGGCCACCCCACGGATCTATAACGAGGACACCAAGACTGACGCCAAGAACGCCGAAGCCGTTCTGGCCTCGATGGACAACCAGCAGATGTTCGGCCCGGAGTTCCACCGCCTCGGCTTCGGCCAGGCCGTCGAGCAGGGACTGCTCACCGATTACAAGGTCCTCATCCTCACCATTGACGAGGGCGTAGTTGCCAAGACCCTCCAGCAGGGCATCGCCGGCGGATCCTCCGAGCTCAATCTCGATGACGCAGCGAAAATCATCGGCTGCTGGAACGCAATGGCCAAGCGCACCGGCACCTTCGCCGACGGCTCCGGCTTCGGAGAGGAGGAGGCCCCCATGAAACGGGCGGTGGCCTTCGCCCGCTCGATCGCCGACTCTAAATCGATCGCCGACCGCTTCAACGAGGTCGTCGACGCCTACGACGACGCCGACGACGACGTGCTGCACTGCGAGGTCGACCACGTCGACGGCACCTTCAACACCCTGCAGCGCAACCGGCTCCTTGACTGGCTCAAGCAAGACCCCGGGCAGAACCAGGCCCGCATCCTCTCCAACGCTCGTTGCCTCTCCGAGGGCGTCGACGTCCCGAGCCTGGACGCCGTCCTCTTCCTCCACCCACGCAACTCGGTGGTCGACGTCGTCCAGTCAGTCGGCCGCGTGATGCGTCTGGCCCCGGGCAAGAATTACGGCTACATCATCCTGCCGGTCGCTATCCCCGCGGGTATGTCGCCGGAGGCGGCTCTCCAGAAGAACGAGCGCTTCAAGACCGTCTGGCAGGTCCTCCAGGCCCTCCGCGCCCACGACGACCGCTTCAACGCGACCGTCAACCAGATCGAGCTCAACAAGAACAAGCCCGACAACAAAATCGGCATCGGCAGCATCGGGCCCAACGACGAGACGATCGGCGACCAGGACGGCTCCAGCACCGCCGACAGCGCCCAGGCCGCCAAGGACAAGGAAGCCCAGAGCGCCCAGCACATCCAGGACGCCCTCTTCTCCGTCAGCGACTGGCGGGACGCTATCTACGCCCGCATCGTCGACAAGGTCGGCGAACGCCACTACTGGGAGGACTGGGCCAAGGACATTGCCCAGATCGCCGACCGCCACGTCACCCGCATCAAGGCCGCACTAGCGATCCCCGAGAAGCAGGCCGCCTTCCAAGAGTTCGTCGGCGAACTGCGCGCGACCATAAACCCCGGCGTCACCGATCCCAATGCCATCGACATGCTCGCCCAGCACATCGTCACCAAGCCGGTCTTCGACGCCCTGTTCAAGGACTACGGCTTCGCCGAGCACAACCCGGTGTCCAAGGCCATGCAGCGCATGCTCGACATCCTCGACGACCAGGGCCTGGACGCTGAGACCAAGACCCTGGAGGGCTTCTACCACTCGGTGAAGGTCCGTGCCGAAGGCATCGACAACCACGAGGGCCGCCAGCGCGTCATCGTCGAGCTGTACGACAAGTTCTTCAAGACTGCCCTGCCGAAGACCGCTGACGCGCTCGGCATCGTATACACCCCCATTGAGGTCGTCGACTTCATCATCCGCGCGACCGAACAGGCCATGGCCAAACACCTCGGCCGCTCCCTGTCGGACGAAGGTGTCCAGATCATCGACCCCTTCGTCGGTACGGGAACCTTCCCAGTACGCCTCCTCCAGTCCGGCGTCATCAAGCCGGAAGACCTGTTGCGCAAGTACACGAGTGAGCTGCACGCCAACGAGATCGTGCTCCTCGCCTACTACATCGCCGCGGTCAACATCGAAGCTGCATTCCACGACCTGGTCGGCGAAGACTACAAGCCGTTCGAGGGAATCGTCCTCACCGACACCTTCCAGCTCGCCGAGGGAACCACCAAGCTCGATGGAATGGATGTTCTGGAAGGAAATAGCGAGCGTGCCAAGAAGCAGCAAAGTCAGCCGATTCGCGTTGTTATCGGAAACCCTCCCTATTCGGTAGGGCAAGAGAGTCAGAACGACGACAATCAGAATGTGAAATACGAAGTCTTGGATCGTCGCATCCAGGATTCCTATGCTGCCCTATCAACGGCGACGCTGAAGAGAAATCTCTACGACTCTTATATTCGCGCCATCCGGTGGGCATCGGATCGAATCAAGGGTGAAGGGGTAATCTCCTTTGTGACCAATGGAGGTTACATTGACGGCAATAGCTACGACGGGCTTCGTAGGTCTCTGACCGAGGAATTTAGCGCTGTCTACTGCTATAACCTTCGCGGCAACCAGAGGGACGGAGACTGGCGGAAGGAGGGAGGGAAGATCTTCGGGGAAGGGAGTCAGACCTCCGTTGCCATCCTGATCCTCGTAAAGGGGAGGGACGGGGAGAGCGCCGGTGAGCTCAACTATCGAGCCATCGAAGATTCACTCACCCGCGAGCAAAAGCTCAGCCTCATTGGCAGCCAGAGTCTTGAAACGCTGAACTGGCAGCTTATTGAGCCGAATGGTGATGGCGACTGGATCAATCAGCGAGACGAAGCGTATTCTGAATTCCAGCCCATCAGTCTGAAGGACCCTGCATCGGTCGACGTTAGCCCGGTCTTCGGATTTCACTCCAACGGAGTCGTAACCGGGAGGGATACGTGGCTATACGACTTTGATCGTGGGAAGCTTGTGGGGAAAGTCGAGTCAATGATGGAATTCCACAACTCTCAGGTGCGTGGATTTTCCGAGCATTGCCAATCCAGGGGAATCGTGGCGCCCAAATCTGCAGACGCCAAGGCGTATATGACGTTCGATCCGAAGCGTATTAGTTGGAACCGCGCGGATGAAGGGGCGATCGCTAAGGGGCGCCTGTACACGTTTCGCGAGGAGGGCATCTTCACTGGAATGTATCGCCCCTTTACGAGGCAGTTTGTATACGTCGACCGCCAGGTCAATGCAACCGTTTCGCAGATTCCCCAAGTTTTCCCCACTCCTAATCACCGGAACGTCGGCTTCTACATCACTGGAATGGGCTCGGATGAACCCTTCTCGGTGCTAATTACCGATAGCGTCCCCGATCTTCACGCCGTGGGGACGAAGAGTGTTGGCCCACACTTTCCGCGCCACATTTATCGTCAAGTGACAACAGGGGACGACCTTTTTTCATCCATCGATGTCGGGGGTGACGGGTTTGAACAAGTCGATAACGTTACGGATTCCGCGCTCCGCGACTATCGCCATGCTTTTGGTGATTCGTCACTCACCAAAGACGACGTCTTCTACTACGTTTACGGCCTGCTCCATTCTCAGGAGTACCGCGACCGCTACACCGCGGACCTGAAGAAGTCCCTCCCTCGCATTCCCAAGGTGCGTGACTTTCGCGGCTTCGCCGAGGCCGGCCGCAGGCTCGCAGATCTGCACATCAACTACGAGCAGGCCGAGTCATACGGTGGCATCGTCGAGAGGGTCACCGGTGATGCCTCGGGCACCTCGCCCGCAGAGCTATATAAGGTCGGGAAGATGAAGATCCCCAAGGTGAAGGGGAAGCCGGACCGATCTACGATCGTCTATAACCACCGCGTGACCCTCACCAACATTCCAGAGGAGGCGTACCGCTACCAGCTCGGTACCCGCTCTGCGATCGAGTGGATCATCGATCGTTACCAGGTCAAGGTCGACAAGGCATCGGAAATCACCACCGACCCCAACGACTGGTCCGACGACCCGCGCTACATCATCGACCTCCTCAAGCGGATCGTGACGGTCAGCCTGGAGACGATGAAGATCGTGGACGGACTGCCGCCGCTGGACATCCTCGAGTAGGGCGTGGTCCGGGCAGGCGCTAACTGGCTTGCCCGGACCACGGTTCTGCGTGAGCGATGCGTGAGCGGACGAGTCAGCACCCGTTGGATTGAGCGTTACATCGGCGAGGGTCGAGAAGTCTCTGACCAGGCAAAACCGGATCGAGCGTGATCACGGATCACCACCCGTCACGATCATGCAGGCCCTCGTAATGCGTAGGTCTCGGGTTCGAATCCCGAAGGCGGCTCTCTGGTAAACCCCAAGTCATGCCTTTGACCTGGGGTTTCTTAGATTCGTTGACCTTGGAATCCTGGCCAATCGGGCACTCGTGCTCTGCGCATCGTAATGCGTAGGTCGGAGGTTCGTTTTCTGTGACGAGGTCGACTATCAAAGGTTCTGACCTGGTCTTTTATCCGCTCGTAGGGGATGGACCATGGCGGCGTAGAGGGTCCTGGTGGACAACCGGTGGACAGCCGTGCGTGACGCTCCATCAGGAGTCTCTCGCTGCCCTTGTGTCGACGGGTGAACTCCACGGGTCCCAGATGGAGCGATCGGCATCGTGGGGACTGTCCGGTCGCGACAGATCTCACAGCCGGCTCGGGCGATCCGTCGGCAGTCGGCCCCTTGGGTCAGACTCGGCGGTCGGGCATCCGCCGGTGGGTCTCTCGCGAGTCGGCGGAAAGGGTCCGCGCACATCTCCGCACCCGGGCCCTCCATCGCGCCCCGTTGCCTTGAAGCGTGCCGACGTCACCTTCGGCTCACTGGGCGGATCAGTGAAACGTAGTCATGTCATGACAATACGTGACCCTACTCCTGGTCGGTGGCTGGCCGCTCGTCCGCGGCCGCGTTGTGTGTTGTTGTTCGGCGGTAGGTAGCGTGGCGCGGCAGGAAGCGCTGAGGACAGGTTGGGCGGGTTTCCATGCGGATGCGTGTTGCTGGCCGAGACGCCGCAGAGGGGGGTAGTCCGCAGTCTTGCGAGAGCGGCTGAAGCGGCGTCCCCAGATCTCGTTGGCTGGGGGGTCATGGGCAGGGGAGAGCGGTCCTCAATCCCCTCCGGGCATAGCGTGATTGCGGCCAGAAGAAGTGCGTGCGGAACGGCAACGCGAGGCGCTCCATCGATAGCCCCGCACGTGCGGCCATCTGTACGGGCGCGCACTATGTGACACAAGACACCATTGACGCGCACATGTCTTACACGTGATCCTCACAGCTCTTGGTAAGGAAAACTTAAGGATGTGTGGGCGTGTTCACGCGACAACAGCGGCACGGCTGGCGCCAAGTGGTGAGGAGCGGGGCGACAGTTGTCGCGCTCCTGGGGGGGGGGTATGGTTCCGGCGGCTGGGGTTGTGGCGGCGACGCCGGCGCTCGCCGATGACGGGGCGGCAGCGGCAGTGGCCGACAGCACTCCTCAGTCGAAGGCGAGCGCTCTCGCGGCGAAGACCGGCGACCGCGTGGTTGTGGACGCCGTGACTACCGAGTCGTCCCAGGTGTTCGCAAACCCGGACGGCACGTTCACCCAGGAGATGAACGCCGCCCCGGTCCGTGCTCGCAAGGACGATGGCACCTGGGCTCCCGTCGACACGACTCTCGCGCGCGAGGCCGACGGATCGGTACGGGCGAGGAACACGACCGCCGACCTCACCTTCTCGGGCGGCGGCAGCGGCGACGGGCTGGTCACGCTGGAGGACAAGGGGCACGAGCTGAAGCTCGGCTGGCCCACCAAGCTGCCCGAGCCCCAACTTGACGGCGCCACCGCCACCTACCCCGGCGTCCTCCCCGACGTCGATCTGAGGCTGACCGCGCTGAGCACGGGCTACACCTCGGTGCTCGTGGTCAAGACCGCGGAGGCGGCCAAGAACCCGGCGCTCGCGACGATCAGGATGACCGTCTCCGGCGGAGGGCTGGACATCGCCCCGACCGCCGATGGCGGTTTCGTCGCCCGGGACGGCGAGGGCATGCCGGTGTTCGAGAGCCCGGCGGGGCGGATGTGGGACTCGGCCGGTGATACCCCGTCCGGTATCAGTACCCAGCTCATACGCACCGCTTCCGAGGCGGAGGACACGACCCCGCTGCCCGCCGCGAAGGGTGAACCCGCCCCGACCGAGGGCCCCGGCAGTGGTGACGCGGCCGCAGAACTCCCTCTCAAGGTCTCCGGGGCCACCCTGGAGATCACGCCCGACCCGGCCCTGCTCCATGGCACGGACACCGTCTTCCCGCTCTACATCGATCCGCCGACCAAGGGCATCACCCTCGGCGACTGGACGGCACTGGCCTCCAACGGCACCAAGTACTGGAAGTTCGACGGCGACAAGGGCGTCGGCCGCTGCTCCAACTACGCCGGCTACCTCTGCTCCAACAGCCCGTACACCCAGCGCATGTACTTCGAATACCCGCTGTCGTCGATCCACGGCAAGAAGATCCTCGACGCCACGCTGGAGGTGTACCAGGTCTGGACGTTCAGCTGCGATCCACATTGGTATGACCTGAGCCATGTCACCAAGGGCATCTCTTCCAGCACCACCTGGTCCTCTCGCCCCACCGCGGACGACCTGATGGGCGACCGAAATGTGGCCTACGGGCGAGGCTCCCTGTGCAGCCCGTCGCAACCGGCGAACTGGGTGCGCTTCAGCGACAACGTGGGTGCGGAGACCAACGAGAACCTGACTCCCACCCTCGCCTCCGCCGCCGCGAACAAGGACCCGCAGATCACCTTCTCGCTGACCGCGCACGACGAGTCCGACGCGGGCGCCTGGGCACGCTTCCGCGACGACGCCAAGCTGTCGGTGACGTACGTGTCGTACCCGTCCAAGCCGACCTCGTACGGCGTCCAGCAGGGCAACGCCGGGCGGGTCTGCAATGCCTCCACGTCGCCTTTCGTCACCAGCACCACCAAGCCGAAGATGCTGGCCCAGGTGCAGTCCGCTGACGGCTCCAACGCCCAGCTGCGCGCCCAGTTCGAGGTGTGGAAGGCAGATGGCTCCAGCCGCGTCTGGTCCGCGAACTCGCCGGACGCCGCCTGGGTGGCCGACAACGCGACACGTGACGCGACCACCAGCGCCCTGGCACCGCAGACGGACTACCGGATGCGGGTCAAGACGCAGGCCTACTACAAGACGGACCGCGGAGACACCGGCGTACTGGACTCGTCCTGGTCGTCGTCCTGGTGCTACTTCCGCGTGGACACGGACTCGCCGCCGCCCCCGCTGGTGACGAGCGCCGACTACAAGCCGGCCGAGACCGACCCCGCTGCGGGCGGGGTGGGCACGCCGGGCAAGTTCACCTTCAGCGCTGGCGACAGCGACCCCAACACGGCCGGGGTCCAGTCGGACGTCGTCAGCTACAAGTGGAAGCTGAACAGCGGTCCGCTCTCCTCGCCGATCCCGGTCGCCAAGGGCGGTTCCACCACCCAGTCGATCTCGCCGAACCAGGCTGGTGAGAACACCCTCCAGGTCTTCGCCTACGACGCCGCGAGCCACAGCTCCCTGACCGGTTACTACAGCTTCCTGGTGAAGGGGGCCGAGAAGCCCGCCGGGATCTGGCACTTGGACAACGCCCTCACCGACGCGACCGAGGCCACCCAGCACCCGCTGACCTCTTCGGGTGTCACGTGGGACACCCTGGCGCGCAGCGGCTCCGGCGCGGCGAAGCTGAACGGCACGAGCGCCTACCTGGCCACCTCCGGCGCGGTGCTGGACACCACCAAGTCCTTCACCGTCTCCGCCTGGACGCGGCTGACGATGAAGGACGTCAACTACACCGTCCTGTCCCAGGCCGGCACGAACGCTTCCGGGTTCCAGCTGTACTACTCGACCGCGTACAACGCCTGGGTCTTCAACCGGCACCAGACGGACGTCGCCGACCCGGCGATCACCCGCTCGGTCGGTACCAAGCCGCCGGTCCTGAACGCCTGGACGCACCTGACGGGCGTCTACGACGCGGCGGCGAACACCATCCAGCTGTACGTCAACGGAGTCCCGCAGACCAACCCCGTGGCGTTCCCGGTCACCCCGTGGAAGGCGTCCGGTGCCCTTCAGGTCGGGCGGCTGTTGGCCTCAGCGACCGGCAAGGAGTACTTCTCCGGGACCATCGATGAGGTGAAGGTCTGGTCCCGCGCCCTTGCGGACACCGAGGTCGCCCACGAGGCCTGGCTGGAGGACGAGGACATCAGCGACGGCACCTCCGGCGACCCGGTCCCCGCGCTGGTCGCCAAGTGGGACGCCACCGACATCGCAAACGCGACCGGCACCACGGTCAAGGACACCAGCGGCTTCGGCCGCAACCTCACCCTCAGCGGGGCCGCGCTCACCCAGGTCAGCCACGGCGACCCGGACATCGGCGAAGAGGTCACCACCACGCAGATGATGTCCCTCAACGGCACCAGCGCGTACGCCACCGCGAGCGGCCCGGTCGTCGACGACTCCGGCTCGTTCACCGCGACCGCCTGGGTGACGCTGGACCCGGCCCAGCTCGCCGACACCAGCAAGTCGTACGCAGTGCAGGTCTTCGGCCAGTCGGGGACCAGCCAGTCCGCCTGGGGCGTCTGGTACGAGCAGCCCGCCGGCAGCACTCAGGGCCGGTGGACGTTCGGCCGTCCCGACAAGGACGGCACCGGCGCGGCCTGGACCACCAGCCAGTCCACCGCGTTCACCACGGCCCAACTCGGAGTCCCGGTCATGATTTCGGTCGTCTACGACGCTCAGGCCGCGGCCGACCCCGACGACACCTCCAAGCTCGGCGCGCTCAAGCTCTACGTCGACAGCGCCCTGATGGGGGACGAGGACGGCATCTCCTACACCACCCCCTGGCAGGGCAGCGGTGCCTTCGAGATCGGCCGGGCGAAGATCAATGGCGTGGCCGCGCGCTACTTCCCCGGGACGATCGACAGCGTCCGTGTCTGGGCCGGGGCCACCTCCACCGACACGATCGCCAACCGGCGCAACACCGAGCAGCAGTAGCGGAGCCGTGAGCTGGGCGGGGTTGATCACCCGCCCTGCCCGCGCTGTTCGTCACGCTTCCCCCACTCCAAGGACCTGGAAATCACTGTGTCTTCAACACCCTTCCGCAGACGGCTGCCAGGGGCGGTCGTACGCCGCTGGCTCGGCCGTGGCGCGCTGGTTGTCTCCCTCGTCGTCCTGCCGCAGGTCGTGGTTCCTTCGGGCTACGACTTCGCGGCCCAGGCCCAGACCTCGGCAGGCCGCAAGCCGCTGGAGCACGGGCCCGACGCAAAGATCGACAAGGTGGGCGTGCTCCGGCCCGGCACCTCCAAGGCGCCGAAGGACAAGGCTGCCCCGGCGGCCCGTAAGACCCGGGATCGGCTGAAGAAGGCCATGTGGCCGAAGGCCGGGAAGGCCACCGCCAGTGTCCCGGTGGCCAAGAGGACCTCAGTCAGTGTCGGCGGGCTGGGCGTGAAGCTGGCCCGGAACGCGGGCGCGAAGGTCGGCGCGGCCGAGAAGGTGGCGCTCAGCGTCCACTCCCGGTCGGCCGCGAAGCAGGCGGGCGTCAACGGGGTACTGCTCACCGTCGCCCTCACGAATGAGGCGTCCGGCAAGCTCCGCGTCTCCCTCGACTACTCCTCCTTCTCCGATGTCTACGGCGGCAATTTCGGTCCGCGTCTGCGTCTGGTGACGCTCCCGGCGTGCGCGCTGACCACCCCGCAGAAGAAGTCCTGCCGCATCCAGCGCCCGGTGGCGGGCGCGGACAACGACGCCACGTCGCAGACGGTGTCGGGCACGGTGCCCGCTCGGACGACGCTGCTGGCGGCGGCGGCCGACAGCTCGGGCGGCGGAGGCGACTACGCCGCCACGACGCTGTCCCCGACCGCGACCTGGGAGGCCGGCGGCAGCACGGGCGACTTCACCTGGACCTACCCACTGAGGGTGCCTTCGGCTACGGCCGGCCCGGCCCCGAGCCTGTCCCTCTCCTACAACTCCGGCTCGGTGGACGGCCGTACGGCCGGGGAGAACAACCAGACCTCGGTGATCGGTGAGGGCTTCTCGTTCACCGAGTCCTACATCGAGCGCAAGTACGGTTCCTGCAAGGACGACGGCCAAAGCGGCAAGGGCGACCTGTGCTGGAAGTACGCCAATGCCACCCTGGTCCTCAACGGCAAGGCCGTCGAGCTGGTCAACGACTGTGCGGACAAGGCCGCTTGCGATTCGGCTGCCCTGTCCCAGGCGTCCGGCGGCAGCTGGAAGCTGAAGAACGAGGACGGTACCCGCGTCGAGCACCTGACCGGGGCCACCGGCAACGGTGACGACAACACCGAGTACTGGAAGGTCACCGACGCCTCCGGCATCCAGTACTTCTTCGGCAAGCAGCGGCTTCCCGGCTGGAGCGACAAGGGCACCACCGACACCGCCGACGACGACCCGGTCACCAACTCCGTATGGACCGTCCCGGTCTTCGGTGACGACTCCGGGGAGCCCTGCTACAAGTCCACCGGCTTCGCCGACTCCTCCTGCAACCAGGCCTGGCGCTGGAACCTGGACTACGTCGTCGACCCCCACGGCAACGCCTCCACGTACTGGTACACCAAGGAAACGAACTACTACTCCAAGAACGCCGACACCACCGTCAACGGCACCGCCTACACCCGCGGCGGCTATCTCAACCGCATCGACTACGGCCTGCGCAGCGACCTGATCTACAGCAAGCCCGCCGCCCAGCAGGTCCGCCTCACCTACGCCGAGCGCTGCCTGACCTCGTGCTCCAGCCTGACCGCAGACACCAAGGCCAACTGGCCCGACGTCCCCTACGACATGATCTGTGCCTCGGGCACCAAGTGCACCACCCAGATCGGCCCGGCCTTCTTCACCCGCAAGCGCCTCACGGACATCACCACCTCGGTCTGGACCGGCACCGGCACCACCCAGCGCGACGTCGACACCTGGCACCTGGACCAGAGCTTCCCCGACACCGGTGACGCCTCCTCGCCGAGCCTGTGGCTGGAGTCCATCCAGAACACCGGCAAGGCCAACACCACCACGGCCGCCATGCCACCGGTCGTCTTCGGCGGCATCCAGTTGTCCAACCACGTCGAGGGCAGCGGCCCGGACACCCTGCGCTACATCAAGTGGCGCGTGCGCACCATCAAGTCCGAGACCGGCTCGACCATCACCGTCAACTACTCCGACCCGGACTGCATCTGGGGCAGCAGCATGCCGGCGAACATCGACAAGAACACCCGCCGCTGCTACCCGGTCAAGTGGTCCCAGTCCGGAGCGACTCCGGTCACCGACTGGTTCCACAAGTACGTCGTCACGTCCGTCCTCCAGGACGACCCCTACGGCCACGGCGACACCAACGAGAAGTACTACGACTACGAGAACGCCGGCTGGGGCTACGCCGACGACGAGGGCATTACCAAGGCCTCCAACCGCACATGGTCCCAGTGGCGGGGCTACAGCAAGGTCGTCGAAACCTCCGGCGACTCCGACGGCCCCCGCTCCAAGAAGTCCACCCTCTACATGCGCGGCCTGAACGGCGAGAAGGAACTCGACGGCACAGCCCGCGTGGAGAAGGTCACCGACTCCGCCGGCACCGCCATCGACGACTCCCGCCAGTACGCCGGCTTCGTCCGCGAGACCATCGTCTACAACGGCACGGACGAACTCAGCGGGACCATCAACACCCCCTGGTCCCACAAGACCGGCAGCCACACCTACACCTGGGGCACCACCGACTCCTGGATCGTCCAGGCCGGGGAGACCGCCACCCGCACCAAGACGTCCACCGGCACCCGCACGGTCACGCAGAAGACCACGTACGACCCCACATACGGCATGCCGATGACCGTCGAGGACAGCGGTGACGCAGCCAGGACCGGCGACGAGTCGTGCGTGAAGACCAGCTACGCCCGCAACACCTCGGCCTGGCTGGTGAACACGGTCTCGCGCACCGAGACCTACTCGGTTCCGTGCGCGACCACCCCGACGGTCCCCGACGACGTCGTCTCCGACGTCACCACAGCCTACGACGGCCAAGCCGTCGGGACCGCGCCCACCAAGGGCGAGATCACCGCCTCCTACCGGGTCGCTAGCTACGGCGCAGTCGACAAGAAGCCCGTGTACCAGCAGGCCTCGGGTGCCACCTTCGACAAGCTGGGCCGCCCGCTCACCGCGACCGACGCGCTGAACCACACGGTCACCACGACGTACCTGCCCGACGACACCGGCTATGGCCCACTGACGTCCAAGACCACCACTTCCCCATCCCCCAAGCTCTTCACCACCACCACCGAGGTGGACCCGGCCTGGGGCGCGGCCACCAAGACCACCGACCCGAACGGCAACGTCACCGAGTGGTCCTTCGACGCGCTCGGCCGTCTGAAGTCGGTCTGGAAGCCGGACCGTTCACGCTCCCTCGGCGACGCCGCCAGCATCGTCTACGCGTACAGCATCAACAACGACAAGGAAACCTGGGTCCGCACCGACGCCCTGAAGGCCGACGGAAAGACGTACAACAGCTCGTACGAGATCTTCGACGGTCTGCTGCGGTCCCGCCAGAAGCAGGTCCCCGCGCCGGACGGCGGCCGGGTAATCTCGGAGACCCTCTACGACGACCGCGGCCTGGCCCATATCACTAACAGCCAGGTCCACGACAACAACGCCCCGTCGGGCACCCTCGCGAACACCTTCCAGGGCTCCGTCCCGGCCTCCACCGAGACACTCTTCGACGGTGCCGGGCGTGCCACCGATTCGATCTTCCGGGTCTACGACCAGGAGAAGTGGCGCACCAAGACGGACGACCAGGGCGACCGCACCGCTGTCACCGCCGCCGCGGGCGGCACCGGCACCCTGACGGTCAAGGACGCCCGCGGCCGGATCACCGAGCGTCGCGAGTACGGCGGTCCCGCCCCGACGGGCAGCGACTACACACGCACGCTGTTCGAGTACACGCCCGGCGGCCAGCTCAAGAAGCTGACCGGCCCCGACGGGGCGGTGTGGACGTACGGCTACGACCTGCGCGGCCGCAGGACCGTCGTGACCGACCCGGACAAGGGCAGGACCGACACCACCTACAACGACGCCGACCAGCCGCTGACCGTCACCAGCACCCTCGACGGCACCTCGCGCACGCTGATCACCGACTACGACGAGCTGGGCCGCAAGACCGGTACCTGGGACGGAGTCGAGGACGACGCCCACCGCCTGACCAAGTTCACTTACGACAGCCTGGCCAAGGGACAGCCGACGGCCTCGATCCGGTACGTCGGCGGGACCACCGGCAAGATCTACTCCCAGGTCGTCACCGGTTACGACAGCCTCGGCCGCCCCAAGGGCACCAAGACCGTCATCGCCGCCACCGACCCGCTGGTCGTCGCCGGCGCCCCGCAGACGTTCACCACGTCTACGACGTACAACATCGACGGGACCGTCCAGTCCACCTCGCTGCCCGCGGTGGCCGGCCTGGCCGCCGAGACCGTCACCAACAGCTACAACGGCCTCGGCATGCTGACCGGCACCGACGGCATGACGGACTACGTCCAGAACATCGGCTACTCCCCGTACGGCGAGATCGAGGAGACCCGCCTGGGCACCTCCACCGGCGCCAAGCAGCTCCAGATCCTCAACCAGTACGAGGACGGCACCCGCCGGCTGTTCAACACCCACACCGTCGACCAGACCAACACCGGCTACACCAGCGACGTCGACTACGTCTACGACGCCACCGGCAACGTCAAGTCGGTCACCGACAAGGCGAACGGCACCGACACCCAGTGCTTCGCCTACGACGGCTACCGCCGCCTGACCGAGGCCTGGACCCCGTCCTCCAACGACTGCGCCACCGCCCTCTCAGCATCCGCCCTCGGCGGCCCTGCCCCGTACTGGACCAGCTGGGCCTACAAGCCCGGCGGCCTGCGTGACACCCAGACCGAGCACAAGGCGACGGGCGACACCAAGACCAGCTACGGCTACCCCCCCGTCAACGCCGACGGGGCCGGCCAGCCCCACACCATGACCTCAGTCACGGTGGGCGGCGCCGCAGCCAAGTCGTACGTGTACGACGAACAGGGCAACACCACCAAGCGGTACGGCACCACGGGCACCGCGCAGAGCCTCGCCTGGGACATCGAAGGAGAACTGACCCGACTCACCGAAGGCACCAAGACCACCGACTACCTGTACGACGCGAACGGCGAACTCCTGATCCGCCGCGGCCCAGCGAAGACCGTCCTCTACCTGGCCGGTCAGGAACTCCACTACGACACGGACGCGAAGAAGTTCACCGCCCAGCGCTACTACCCAGCCGGCGACGCCACCGCAGTCCGCACCGAGGCCGGCCTGACCTGGATGGTCGACGACCACCACGGCACCGCCTCGATGACGGTGGACGCCACCACCCAGGCCGTAACCCGCCGCTACACCAAGCCCTTCGGCGACGCCCGCGGGACGACACCATCCGCCTGGCCTGACGACAAGGGGTTCCTCGGTAAACCCGCCGACACCGACACCGGACTCACCCACATCGGCGCCCGCGAGTACGACCCGGACACCGGACGCTTCCTCTCCGTCGACCCGGTCCTGGCCCCGGACGACCACGAGTCGCTGAACGGCTACGCCTACTCCAACAACACTCCCGTCACCAAGTCCGACCCCACCGGCCTGCGACCCATCTCGGGTTGCGAGCAGGGGTGCAGCGACGGCAAGGGCGGCTACTACCGGGACTACCTGACGATCGGCCCCAACGGAAAGTTGGTCTACCACTCCACGAGGACGTACACCCAGACGATCGAGTACCAGACGGCCGGCGGCGGCGCCGGCAGCGGCACCATGACCGTCACCGTCCGCACGGACGGGGGCGTCAAGTCGGCCAGGGTGGTCTTCAAGAAGGGCCCCGACCCGAAGCCCAAGAAGGACGACGGTCAGTGCAACGCCTGCTGGGCGATGGGCACGAACCCGAACTACGACCCGAACGCCCACGACATTCCGGACACGGGAAAGCTCGCCACCTGGCAGAAGGTCGTGCTGGGCGTTGCCATAGCCATTGATGCGGCCGTGGTCGGCGCTCCGGTCGTCGCAGCTGCCGGGCCGGAGATCGCCACAGCGTGTCTGGCCAACCCCGCAGGCTGCGCCGAAGTCGTGGCCGACATAGGAACAGGCGGCGCGGCAGGCGGCAGCATGCCATCCGGCGCCGCACACGGGGGCGCGGCAAACGCCGCCAACGGGGTCCGGCTCGGGAAGCAGCTGGAGTACGAGGCCGATGCAGCTGCGGCGTCCAAGATGTTCACTACGGACGGGGACCTCACCGCGGAGACCATCGCGCGTTCCCACATGATCCAAGAGGGAACGAAGATGGGGAACACTCACCTGCAGGAGTACTTCGCGGCGCACGGCGGAGCCGAGCAGTGGGGCAAGTACGCCACTCCGCGCATGAACATTCCAGGGGGCGAAGGCACCTTCAACATCCACTTCTACCAGAACGAGGTCACCGGAGAGCTTTACTATTACGACTACAAGGTCAAGCTGGGCGGAGGAAACAGAAGTTGAAAGTCCGCTATCTGGGCGCCCCGGACGCGCCACCCGCCCCTCGCGACGGCAGGTACTACTTCACCCCGGGACGGGAATACGTCGTACTCGAACTCCATGTCCGCAGCGACGGGTCCTCCTCCCTGCGCATCGAGCACTCGCCGCACGACCTCGCCGGCCTGTACAGCGGAAAGTTCTTCGAGCAGGTGTCGGATGTCATCCCGTCCCAGTGGAGTGTGGAGATCTATCGGCGGGGTGGGCTGAGTATGGGGCCGAAGGAATGGATCGCGGGAGATTTCTGGGAACGCATGATGGAACGCGACCCGGAAGCGGAGGCTGCTTACGAGGTGACACGCGACGCGATCCTGGCAGAGGAGTCGGCCGCCTGATTTGCCGCGCCCGGTGTGGACATTCCTTCGTGGACGTCCACACCGGGTATCCACTTTGCTCCAGAGACAACCGTTATCGCTTCCGCGTCCGCGGCGCGGATGGTGTCCATGGTGGCGAAGTGCCGGGCGATGCGGCGGGACATGGAGCGGCCGGTGCCGCGCACCCCGAGCGCGCACAGCACCCGCGACAGCGGCTGCGCCTTGGCCGCGGCGATGGCGGTGAGGAGGTTGCCGGTGCTGGTCTGGCCCATCCGCTCCAGACTGAGCAGCTGTTCGCGGGTGAGGGCGAAGAGGTCGGCGAGATCGGCGACCAGGCCGGCGTCGACGAGCTGGACGATGCGGGTCGTGCCAAGGCCTTCGATGTCGAGCTGGTCGCGGCCGGCTGCGTAGGACTGGGCGGCGACCAGGTGGCAGTTGCGTCCGTTCTCGCAGCGCCAGCGCTGCTCGCTGGTGTCGATGCCGATCCCGCAGCGCGGGCAGGTCTCGGGGAAGGCGATGGGCTGTTCGTGGCCGGTGCGCAGGTGGGCGACGGGGGCTTCGATGCGGGGGATGACGTCGCCGGCCCGATGGACCATGACGTGGTCGCTCCGGCGCAGGTCGCGGCGGGTGATGTCGGCCGGGTTGCGGAGGGTGGCTAGCTACTTGCCCCTGAAAAAGGGTCTGGGCTGGTGAGGGGCCGTCCTGGGCGACCGAGTTGTGCCGTTGGCCTGTACTTTGGGCGGCGCTTCACCGGCTGAGAACGGTCATCCGCTGGAGGTTGTAGGCGAAGATCCCCAGTCCGGCCCAGGTCTGCGCGCCGGCCAGGCGACGCAGGCGGGTGCGGTGGAAGCCGAAGCTGCGCTTGAGGTGACTGATACGGGCCTCGACGCCGACCCTCCAGTTGCGCATCCGCCGGAATCGGCGGCTGTGTTCGTACTCACGCCGCGCCTTTCCGGGTTTTCCGGCGCGTTGCAGGCCGATCCGCTGGACACCGAGTTCGGCCAGGGCGAGATCGTTGGCGGCGGTGCCGAAGCCGCGGTCGGCGACGACCGTGCCCGGCGGGCGGCCGGTCAGTGACATGGCACGCTGCACCGCGGGAAGCAGTTGCGGCGCATCGGCCGGGTTCCCGCGCTGGACCTGGTGGTCGACGATGAAGCCGCGTTCGTCCTCGGCCACGAGCGCGGTGTAGCCGAACTGGGTGGGGTGTTGGGGCTTGCCCTTGCGGATCGGCCGGGCGTCGGGGTCGGCCAGCGAGACCAGCCGGTCGGGGATGATGCGGATGCCCGCCAGGCGTAAGGCGGTCTGCTCCAGCAGCCGACGGGTGCCCGCCACGGTCTCGGCCAGCTCGCCCACCACGTGCGCGAGTCGCCCCGAAGGCCGCTCGCCCAGCGTGCGCCGGGCATTGCGCTCTACCGCCGCCACGTCCCGCAAGGTCGCGCGGGCCACGGCGGCGATTTCACCCGTGAGCCGGTCGATCTCGCCCACCGCCTGGCCGGTGCGTCGCCGCAGCGTGCGCGAGATCTCCTTCAAACGGCGTCCCGCGGACCGGCTGCGGTCACGGAAGCGGGTGCGCCTGGCTGCCCCGGACGCCTTGATCCGCCGCACCAGCCGGCCCAGCTTGCGTATCCCGTGGTCGAGCAGATCGGCGTCCGTGGGGTGGTCGATATCGGCTTCCATCACGGTCGTGTCGATGCGCAGCTTGCGGCACCGCAGCAGCTTGTCCTCGACCAGCTTGCCCAGCAGGGTGTCGTTCAGCTCTTCCGCCGTCTGCGCTCCGCCGCGGCGCACGAGCTTGATCAGCGTGGTCGGGTGCGGCATCGGGGAGGCCAGCGGGATGCGGCAGAACCGGCGCCAGCTCAACGAGTCCGCGACCTCACGGCACAGGGTCTCGTAACCCAGCTGGTAGCGGTGCTTGAGATACAGCAGCCGCAGCAGCGTCTCCACCGGCACCGAGGGCCGCCCCAGCCGCTCGGCGAACACCGCCCGCCACGGGGCGATGAATCGCTCGTCGTCCAAGAACGCATCGACCAGGGCCAGTTCGGCGGGTAACTGCCGAGCATGCTCCGGCAGCATCTCCCACCAGGCGTCCTGCACTGCCGCGACACGCAACACCGCCCCACCCCCGGCCGCAACGACCCGCTTCCACTGTTGCCGTCATGACGCGGCCCTCACCAGCTCTACCCAGAGGACAACCCAGAGGCAGCCCCGGACTTCTTCAGGGGCAAGTAGCTAGGTGATGGTGGCGCCGTCGATCTCGACCGGTTCCAGGACGGCGCGCGTGGCGATGATGCCGGTGCGGCCGACGTTCCACTCCACTTCGAGCAGCCGGGTGATCTTCTCGACGGCGTGCAGCTTGTAGGCGATCGCCCAGCGCGGAGCCCGCGTTCCGGATCTTGCCGTAGTCACCCGAGTCTGACTGGGAGGAAAGGATGCCCGAACCCCAGCGAAGGGGTGCTTGTGGAGGTCCTACAGTGGCTTCCGTTCGACTCTCCGATCGGTCGAACGCGTGGTCGGGAGCCCAGCTCCGGGCTCGTTGCTGGGCCGGTGACAACCCCGTCGGTGGACAGCCGGTGGACAGACGCCTTTGGACAGTGCATCACGGGGTGTCATGGGTCAACCTGTCGCACGTGCTCTGATCAGGAAAAACGTCACCACGCAGCACGACGAGGTACCAGGCAACACGAACGCTCATGGTCTCGTAATGCGTAGGTCTCGGGTTCGAATCCCGAAGGCGGCTCCATGGTGAATCCCAGGTTGGGCCTCTGACCTGGGGTTTCTTGTTTCGGGTGACCTTGGAATCCGGGTTAATCGGACACTCGTGGTCTACGCATCGCAATGCGTAGGTCTGAGGTTGGCGGCCCGTGACTGTTTCGGTTTGCAGGGCTGTGAACTGGCCTTTTGTTGACTGCCGCCGTCTGCTCGGCGCGACGCGGTGGCCATTTGGTGGCCAAGCGTGTAGCGGCCGTGCAGATGGGTCCCCAGCCCGCCTTGCAGCCGCAGGTGTGCATGCACCGCAGGGTTATGCCATCCGGACAATCCCATGATCAGCCTGGCGAGACCACGGGGCAGGACCTTGAAGGCCAGCAGGGCGTGTAGCAGTGCCTGAACGCGGGGGTCGGTGAAGCGCAGGCCGGGGATATCGGCCCTGTCGTCGTCGCTGCTTCCATCTCCGTCGAAACCCCGAGCCTGGGTGTGCTGGCCATGCCGCCAGACATTTATGAAAGCCAGATTGAAGATCTCAACTGTGAAAGCTAGCTTTCTAATCATGGTGGATGATCTGGATGTGGGCGTGGTTGCCTCGGAGTTGCAGGCGAGCCTTGGTCTGTTCGTACGGCGGCTTCGCCAGCCGGTCCAGGGTGAGCTCACGCTTCCGGAGGTGTCGGCCCTGTCGCGCCTGGAGCGGGCAGGGCCGGCCACGACGAGCGATCTGGCCAGGGCTGAACAGATCACCCCGCAGGCGATGGGCATGACGCTGGCCGGGCTCGATGAGCGCGGCTTGGTGGAGCGCCGCCCCGATCCCGCTGACGGTCGGCGGGTGGTCATGTCGGTGACCCCTGCCGGGCGGCGGGCGCTGAGGGACAGGCGCAGTGCCCGGGCGGATCAGCTGGCGAAGGCGCTCGCTGACGGGGGGTTCACCCCTGCCGAGTTGGAAGTCCTCAGGGCGGCAGCGCCGTTGATCGAACGGCTGGGCGAGGGGCTGTGATGGCGAGTTCAAGCTCACCGCGGCGTTCGCTGGTGCTGGCGATCTGCTGCCTGAGCGTGTTTGTCGTCGGCATCGACATGACGATCGTGAACGTGGCCCTGCCGGTGATCCAGCGCAGCCTGCACGCCTCGGTCAGCGGTCTGCAGTGGACTATCGACGCCTACACGCTGGTCATTGCCTGCCTGTTGATGCTGTCCGGATCGCTGGCCGACCGGTTCGGCCGCCGCCGGGCGTTCCAGACGGGGCTGGTCCTGTTCTCGGCAGGCTCGCTGCTGTGCTCACTGGCGCCGGGCCTGGGCTGGCTTATCGCCTTCCGCGCCCTGCAGGCGGCCGGGGGCTCGTTGCTGAACCCGGTGGCTATGTCGATCATCGTCAGCGTCTTCCCGGATCAAAAGGACCGGGCGCGCGCGGTGGGCGTGTGGGGTTCGATCGCCGGGCTGAGTCTGGCGGCCGGGCCGGTCCTGGGCGGGTTGCTGGTCAACGGCCTTGGCTGGCGGTCCATCTTCTGGATAAACGTACCGGTGGGGGTTGCCGCGATCGCGTTGGCCCGGCGCTTCGTTCCCGAGTCCAGGGCCGCGAGTGCCCGTCGCCTGGACCCTGTCGGCCAGGTGCTGGTCGCCATGCTGCTCGCCTCGACCACCGCCGCGATCATCGAGGGAGGGCGGCTGGGATGGGGCTCCGGGCTGATCACAGCGCTGTTCGTGGTCGCGGCGGTAAGCGCGGTGGCGCTGGTTGCTGCGCAGACACGTCGCCGTGAACCCTTGATCGACATGCGGTTCTTCCGCAGCGCGCCGTTCTCCGGGGCGATGCTCATCGCGGTGGCCGCCTCCGCCGTGCTCGGCGGCTTCCTGTTCCTCAACACCCTCTATCTGCAGAACGTTCGCGGCGACAGCGCGCTGGGCGCGGGGGAGCGGACGATCCCGATGGCCGTCGCGCTCGCAGTGTTCGCCACGGTGTCCGGCCGGCTCGTCGCGGCGAAGGGCCCTCGGCTGCCTCTCGTGCTGGCCGGGACGCTGCAGGCGATCGGGGCATTGATGTTCCTGCGGCTCGAGGCCCATACCCCGCTCTGGTACATCATCGTTGGCTACGTCGTCGTCGGTGCCGGTTCCGGGTTGGTAGCCGGGCCAGTCACCAACACCGCGGTGTCGGGGATGCCGGCCGACCAGGCGGGCGTGGCCGGGGCGCTCGCCTCCACCAGCCGCCAGTTCGGCGCAGCCATAGGCGTCGCCGTGACCGGATCGATCATCGCCGCCGGAGCCGGTGCCGACATCGTGACCGCCAGCCACGCCGCCTGGGCCGTCATCGCCGGCTGCGCCGCCGTCGTGCTGCTGGCCGGTCTCGCCTCAACCAGCCCATGGGCGATGGAGACCGCGCGGCGCAACGGCGACCGGCTCACCGTGCCCCGGCCGCAGGAGGCGGAGCGCGCCGACGCCCGGACCTCAGGACTCTGACAGCCTCCGTGACAGCGGGCGGTCATGATCGTCGCCGACGCCACATCACCAGCCGAAGGGCGTCCAGCGTGAGGCCGGATCCACCAACTCCCAGGAGACGATCGTGAATGACATTGCCGGGCTTGCGCCTACGTCACCGCATCCATCAACGGTCAGGCGTGGCGCTCCGCGTGGTATCCGCCTCCTGGCCCACCGCCGGGGTACGCCGCACGGCGCGGAGGCGGTGTGCGTCGTCGGCCATCGGATCGTCGTGATCAGCCCGGATGGTCAGCGGTGGGGCCTGCCCGGCGGTCGCTCCGAGCGGCATGAGCGGTGGGCCGACACGATGCGCCGCGAGGTCGGTGAGGGGGCCCGTGCCGAGGTGATGGGCCGCCGGCTCCTCGGGTTCAGCCGGGGCGTCTGCGTGTACGGCCCGCAAAAGGGGCTGGTGCTGGGCCGGTCGATGCGGCGAGCCGAGGTGCGTCTGGCGCCGTGGGACCCGCGCTTCGAGATGGCCCGCCGCCGTCTCCTGCCGGCCCAGGAGGCGTTCCAGTCCCTGACCATCCCCGACGGTCTTGGTCCCTTCTATCGTCGGCTGTTCGCCGAAGCGGCCATCTCTCGCCCCGACAGGCACGGACTTTGATGACCAGATCGCCGGGCGACGATCGAACCGGACGGCGGTCAGTTCGTCGACACAGTCGGCTGTTTGGTCACGTGGTCACGCGCGAGTTGGTGGCCACCTCGTCCGCGTGCTCGCCCGTGACCAGGTAGACGACACGGCGCGCGATGGAGACGGCGTGGTCGGCGAAGCGCTCGTAGTAGCGGCCGGCCAGGGTGACGTTGACGGTCGTCTCCACGCCGTGGTGCCAGCGGTCGTCCATCAGGTGGTGGAAGATCATGCGGTGCAGCTCGTCCATCCGGTCGTCGTCCCGCTCCAACTGCCGTGCGGCGTCGACGTCGTGGGTGATCAGCACCTCGGCGGCCTGTGCCATCAGGCGCTGCGCGAGCTGGCCCATCTCC
Source organism: Streptomyces guryensis (assembly GCF_021261325.1). Lineage (GTDB taxonomy): Bacteria > Actinomycetota > Actinomycetes > Streptomycetales > Streptomycetaceae > Streptomyces > Streptomyces guryensis. The sequence continues at coordinate 314,739 of NZ_JAJSBI010000007.1, forward strand.
AGGATCGTGCGGCGCAGATCCTTTGGCACGGCGTGCTCGGGATGCCGCCGGCGGGCCAGCGTGGCCACATGCTGGGCCAGGACACCGCAGCGCTCCAGGTCTGCGCTCATCCGCAGGGAGGTGACCACCACCCGCAGGTCGGTGGCGACCGGCTGCTGCCGCGCCAGCACTGCGATTGCCCGGTTCTCCAGATCTCGCTGCAGCTCATCGACCTGGTCTTCGGTGGCGATTACGCTGTCCGCAAGCTGGAGATCAGTGTCCAGCAGGGCGCCGGTGGCGCGGCCCATGGCCGAACCGACCAGGTTCGCCATGTCCACCAGACCGTTGCTGATCGATTCCAGCTCCTCGTGATACGCCGCCCGCATCTGATCTATCATCCCGTTCGCAGCCCGTCTCCACCAGCTGCCCACCCTCCCACACCCCGCTCACCCGGCTACTGCGTAGCCGGGCACGGACGGCCACCGAACGGTCAGCACAACCGACTCTTCCTCCGCGAACCATGAGTGGTCGACCCCGCGCCCCCACCCGACGTAGTCGCCCTGCTGATCGAGAAGAACGTTGCGGCCGGGAAGTTCGACGCGGAAGCAGCCGCTGATGAGGACCAGGAGGGCTGTGCGTTCCTCGCCCTTGACCCACTGCAGTCGCTCATCGCCGCGGGGGTGGACCCCCCCATTTGATCTCCACAGTCTCGCTGTGACGCGGATCGCCCACATCCTTGAAGTGCCCGAGGAGCCATCCCCGGTCCAGTGCCGCATCCTTGCCCGCGTTGCCCACGTACACGCTGTCGTTCACGTGGGCGGACTCTAGTGCCCTTCGGGCAGGCGGGGCTCAGACTTCCTGGGGATCGGCTGTCTCGTCTGCGTTCGGTTGGTGGGCGCGGGCGACCAAGTAGAGGTCGGCCAGCAGGACGAGGGCGACGCGGTGAGGCTGCGGCTCCGCGTCGGCGAGATCATGGAGCTCGTCGTTGCGCAAATTCATGCCGCGCGCACCATCGGTCAGCAGCAGCCGCAGGAAATCCTGCCAATCAGGGTCGAGCTCGGCCTCGGTCATGCGGTCGATGAGTGTGCCGAGCAGGCTGGCTCCTCCGCGGGTATCGCCCTGAGCGACACGGACAACGGGAACGTCCTGCTGCCGGAGCAGTTCGCGCAGCAGCCCTTCGACCCGGGGCAGCGCCCGAGAGTAGGCGGCGGTGTATTCCTGCCGCCAGTAGTGAAGCAGTGCGAAGGTCAGTCTGCGGGCACGGCCGGTCGGCACCACCGGGGGATGGGTGAGCAGCTCGACGAGCGTTAACTCGTCGGGATCGAAGGGTTCGCCGATCTGGTCCAGCGCTGCCGCAACGCACAGTCCTGCCAGTTCCATGGACACCAGCCGCCACTGCGCTGCGTGATGCGCCAGCGGATCCACGGCTGCTGGCGCAACCGGGACCGGCCCCACCGGGTTGATCCGCACGGTGGAGACGACGGAGAGGAAGACTGAGGTCTGGGCGATGCGTTGGGCGGCGTTCTGGGCGTCGGCGGAGGTGCCAGCCGGAGAGGGGACAGCAGCCAGTGTCCTTGCGGGCGGCGGAGACCTCGCGTAGGGCCGCGTTCCAGCCCGCCTTCCAGGCTGTTGGCGACGAGACGGTTGTCCGGATGGACCGCGAGATAGTGGCATTTGGCCAAGTCGGCGCGGTGCTGGGCGCGTTGGAGGTGGGTGGAGCGGCGCCGGTTGGCCTCGGCGGCTTGGGCGGCGAGGCGGTCGGTGACTTTCAGGGCGGCTTCGACGGCGAGCTGGGTCAGCTCGTCCAATAGCAGGGTGGCGATGGTCAGTTCGATGCCGGGGATGCGCTGGCAGACCTTGCCGCCGTTTTGGATGGCGTGGGTCATGCACCGGTAGTCGGAGACTTCGCGGCCTTGCCGCAGGTGAGAGGCGATGGTCATGCGCCTGCCGCAGCGGCCGCAGATCACCAGGCCCTGCAGCACCGCGGGCCCTGCCCGCGGTGCGGTCGCGGTCCGCTCCAGGCCGCGGGAGGCGGCCTGAGCGGCGAGTGCGGTCTGGTTCCTGTGTGTCCGCGAATTGGCTCTTTGCTTTTTCTTTCACTACCCATGGGCCCAATATCGGCCACGCCTAACTGGGTGTATACGTTTGGATAAAGGCATGGTTTGCCATCATTTCTGATCTCATGCAAGTGTGGGCCGGAGGAAGGCTCTGAAGCCGTTTCGCGGCGCCTTCGACTGCAGATGCCGCGCTCCTACGTCTCGATCATTTGCTATTGGATATTAGCGATGGGATCATTAGGGTCATCATGAGATGAATTGCCCGGCACAGAATTCGCATAAGTGATCGAACTGCGGGGTGATGCGGCCACCTGGTTCCAGGTGTGACACGGCGGGCTGCTAGGGGGTTCGCGCAGGTCCGTTCCCATAGATGCTAATTCGCCCTATTTGGCTACGCGCGGGCATGGCTGAATCTCGCCCTTTGGTGTCGTGTATGTCATTGACCAGCTGTGATGCGGGCGGTTCTGATGAGGCGGCCGTAAGGGCGGGGTAAGAGCTGTGTGAACGGTTGGGGTGGGGGATGGGGTTTTCTTGGCGTGCACGCTCGGCAGTTGGCGCGCGTAGACGTGTGGTCTCGCTGGCCGCAACGGCCGCTTTGATGGCTGCTTTGCCGACGCTGGCGCTACCCGCGACGGGAGCACGCGCAGACGACACCATGGCCGCTGATCAGGTGACGCCGGAGGCGCGGGCTGACGCGGAGAAGGCGGCGGAGACGGGGGAACAGGTTGAGGTCGTGGGTGAACGCACGCCTTATACCACGACGTTCGCCAATCCGGACGGCGTGACGTTCACGCTCAACGACTCTGCGGTGCCGGTGCGGGTGCAAAAGGCCGATGGGTCCTGGACGCAGCCGGACACGACCTTGGAGGCGCGGTCGGACGGCACTGTCGGCCCGAAAGCGTCGGTCGCGAAGATCTCCTTCTCGGGAGGCGGAAGCGGAGCCGATCTGGTGAAGCTTTCGCTCGACGGACGTTCGCTGACGGTGGGCTGGCCCGGCACGTTGCCGAAGCCGACGCTGGACGGTGACTCGGCGGTGTATGCGGATGTCCTGCCGGGCGTTGATCTGCGGATGACCGCCACCTCTGAGGGGTACCGTGAGGTGCTCATCGTCACCTCGGCGTCGGCCGCGTCGAACCCGGAACTGAAGGAACTCTCGTTCCCGGTGAAGGCCGACGGGCTGGCTCTGCGGGACGGGGGGAGTGACGGCCTGTCTGCGGTCGACGACGACGGCAACACCGTCTTCCGTGCTCCGGCCGCCCAGCAGTGGGATTCGGCCGGCGACGCCACCAGCACCGCATCCGCCTCTTCCCATGCTGCGTCGCAGGCCTCGTTCACGACCACGGCGCAGGACAGCACCGCGGACGAGACCACACGCGATGACGGCGAGGCGACACCGGACCCGACCGAGGGGCCCAGCGACGGGGACGCCTCCGCCAGTCTTGGGGTCACCGCGGAGCAGAGCACGATCAAGGTGACACCAGATGCCTCGATGCTCGCCGACGACTCCGCCGTATTCCCCCAGTACATCGACCCGGATGTCGGCATGACAGCCTCCGAGCGCACCTTGCTCTCCTCGGACGGCGACACCTTCTACAACTTCTCCGGCGGCGACAGCGGCAAGGGCGTCGGCTACTGCGGCACCTACGTCACCGGCGGCTACGCCTACTACTGCGGCTCCGGCTACAAGAACCGCATGTACTTCGAGTTCTCGCCGGCGAAGCTGGCGGGAAAGCACGTTCTCGACGCCACGTTCACCATCACCGAGAAGTGGTCGATGTCCTGCACTCCGTCATGGGTGGACCTCGTGCGCACGGGCAACATCTCATCCTCGACGAACTGGCCCGGCCCGACGGCGAACTGGGACCTGATGGTGGACCGCAACGTGTCCGCGGGACGCGGTTCCGCGTGCGATCCCAGCCAGCCCGCTGCCCCGATCGAGTTCAACGACAACCCCGACGAGACGAATGAGAACCTCACCTCGACCGTGACGAAGTTCGCCAACGGCGACTTCTCCCGCCTGACGCTGATGCTCAAGGCGCACGACGAGAGTGACCCGAACAGTTGGAAACGGTTCGACGACAACGCCGAACTCAAAGTGAAGTACGTGGGCATCCCGGCCAAACCCACGAAGATCGGCCTGGTCACCGGGACGGGCGTCGCGTGAGACCAACAAGTCGGATCCGCTGATCGTCTCTTCCCCGACGCCGTCACTTGCGGCGACGCCGCAGACTGCGCCGGGTGGTGAGGCGGGAGCGTCCCTCAGGGCCGTCTACAGCGTGGACAAGTACACGGCGAGCAGCGGCACTTGGTCGACCGTTTTCGAAACGGCGCGGCCCGCCAACGGATACGTCGGCGACAACGTTTCGCCGGGCAGCGTTCCGACGTCGACCCTGACTGAGGGGACGCTGTATCGCTACCGTGCCTGGACGCGGTCGTATTACACCGGGGACGACTATCTGGCCGGCCCGTCGAACGGGTCGACCACGGGGTACTGCTATTTCAAGGTGGACCCGACCCGTCCCAAGGCCCCCGGGGTCACTCTGTCGAGCCCGTACTCCGCGTGTGCCAGTTCGTGCACCGCTGCGGGTGGACCGGGTACGGATGTGACGTTCACGTTCACTGCTGCGTCCGGTGACACCACCAACACCAACTATGAGTACAAGCTGACTTCCTCAGCCGCGTGGTCGGCGCCGATTTCTGCGTCGAAACCGACTGCGGTGTTCACTCCGCCGACCTCGGGCACGTTCACCGTCTTCGTGCGCGCGGAGGACTCTTTGGGGTGGGGCGCTCAGAACTCGGTGGACTTCCTGGTCGCCGAGGGGCCCGGTCCGATCGGGCAGTGGCACTTCGACGAAGCGAGCGGCGCCGCGCTCGACACGTCCACGACGGTCGCCGCGGAGCAGGACAACGCGAGTCTTTCGTCGTCCGGCGCCTCCCGGGACGGGCGCGGCCGACGGGGCGTGCTGACGCATGACGCCTCGGGGGCGGAGTTGGCGACGCCGGTCACTGACACGGGGCTGACCGTGGACGGTTCGGCAGGCTATGCGGCCACGTCGGGTCCGGTGGTGGAGGCGCGGTCGTCGTACACAGTCGAGGCATGGGCCCGGATGGCCACAACTCCGACCCACAACTATGTGGTCCTCTCCCAGACTGGCAGCGGAAGCACACAACCCGGCTTCGCCATCTACTACTCCACCGCCGGGAGTAAGTGGATCTTCAACTGGCATTGGACCGACGCGGTCGGCACCGCGCACTTCGTGCGCTCGGTCGCGGATTCCGCCTCGCCGCCTGTGAAGGTGTGGACCCACCTGGCCGGTGTGTATGACGCGAAGGCGCACACGATCCAGCTGTACGTCAACGGCAAGGCCCAGGGCAGCCCGCAGGCCATGCCGAGCGGGGAGCCGGAGGCGGACACCGGCCCGCTGGAGTTCGGCCGAGGAAACGGCAGCGCCCCAGGCGCGTTCACCGACTACTTCAACGGGCAGATCGATGAGGTCACCGTCTGGCAGCAGGCCCTGTCACCGGAATCCCTGGCCACCGAGGCGCGGCTGAAGACCAACGACAGCTACGCGGCGGCGGAGTTGATGGCAGCGTGGGACCCGTCCGCCGCGACCGGGACCACGGTCGCCGACACCACCTCCGGATACGGTTCGCTCCTGACCCTGTCGGGGGGAGCGTCGCTGGACGGTACGGGCATCGTCATGGATGGCACCGACGACGCGGCGACCGCAGCGGGGCCGCTGGTGGACGACACCGGGTCCTTCACCGCGACTACCGCCATACAGCTGGACAGCACCGCCCTCGCGGCGAAGCCGGTGGGCTACATGGGACAGGTCCTCGGCCAGCGCAGCTCGGACGGCTCCGCCTGGGGCCTGTGGTACGAACTGACGGGAACCGAGGACGATCCTGAGAACGGCACCGTCCCTGTCGGCTACTGGCACTTCGGCCGTCTGAATGCCGACGGAAGCTTCACCGGAGTGGTCTCCGACTACACGGCGGACCTGGGCAGCGCGGTGCGGCTGACGGGGGTGTTCGACGCCCAGTCCGGCACGGTCAGCCTCTATGTGGGGGATGCGCAAAACGGTGACGCCACCGCCTACACCGCGACGCCGGGCACAGGTGACTTCGCCGTAGGCAAGGCGTACGTGAACTCTGCCTGGGGCCACTATCTACCCGCGACCGTCAGCGACATCCGGGTCTGGGCCGGTGCCATGGCCAGCCAGGAACAAATCGCCGAAACGGTGGGGGACTGACCGTCGCCACCCTGGGCGAGGCGGCATTCGCTGCCGCCTCGCCCAGACAAGTCCCGAGCTTCCATTCCTGATGACTTCTAACGTGTGAGGGGTTGTTGTCGTGAGTGCCGCCAGTGGTGCGAGACGCCGTAGACCTAGAGTGCTCACAGTCGGCGTCACGCTCGCGCTGGCCATAGCGGGCCTGACTCCTGCGGCTGCCGAAGCTTCGGTGGCGACCAGGCAATTGGTTCCCGCCATACCCGCGCAGCGTTCCGACACTGTCAAACCGGTGAATGGCCTGGGCGCGAAGAAGGCCCGGGCTCGGGTCAACGCGGAACGGGCAGCCAACAAAAAGCAGGCCGAACGCGCCCTCGCGGAGCAGAAGACGACCTGGCCCAAGGCCTCCACCGGCACCGCGCCCCTCCCCGCATCCGGTGCCCTCCGGCTGACGGCCGGCGGACTGCCCGTCTCCGTGCACCGAGGCGCCGGGGCGAACACCGCCTCGGGCACGGTCCGCGTCCAGGTCCTCAGCCACAAGGCCGCATCCGCCGCAGGGATCAAGGGTGTACTGCTGACGGCAGGCGCCAGCGACGACGGCGACGCCAAGGTCAACATCGATTACAGCGCCTTCGCCTCGGCCTACGGCGGTGACTGGGCTGGCCGCCTGCGCCTCGTGCAACTGCCGGCCTGTGCCCTGACCACTCCGGACAAGGCGGCCTGCCGGGTCCAGACACCCCTGGACTCGCACAACAGCGTCAGCGGACAGAGTGTGTCCGCCACGGTTCCGCTGGGGCAGGTCCCCGCCCAAGGGAGCGAACCGCGGGCATCGCGCTCCGGTGTCCGCTCGGCCATCCTGTCCCAGGACACGGGTTCCTCGGCCACCGTACTCGCGCTGACGGCCACCTCGGGGGAGTCGGCGTCCGGCTCGGGCAACTACTCCGCCTCGCCCCTGTCCGAGGCGTCCAGTTGGGAAGCCGGCGGTTCCTCCGGCGCCTTCACCTGGTCCTATCCGCTGTCCATGCCGCCCGCGGCAGCAGGTCCGTCGCCTTCCCTCTCTCTGGACTACGACTCCGGCAGCACCGACGGGAAGACGGCATCCACGAACAACCAGTCCACGCAGGTCGGTGAAGGATTCGACCTGAGCGCGGCGTCCTACGTCGAACGGTCATATGCGTCCTGCGACGATGACGGCCAGACCGACAAGCACGACCTGTGCTGGAAGTACGACAACGCCTCCCTCGTCCTCAACGGCAAGTCCACCGAACTCGTCAAGGACGACAGCACGGGTGCCTGGCACCTCAAGGACGATGACGCATCCACCGTCACCCACTCGACCGGCGGCGACAATGGCGACAACGACGGCGAGTACTGGACGATCACCACCGGAGACGGCACCAAGTACGTCTTCGGCCTGAACAAGCTGCCCGGTGCCGATACCCAGCGCACCAACTCGGTGTGGACCGTCCCGGTCTTCGGTGACGACTCCGGTGAGCCCGGCTACGACCAGGGTTCCAGCTTCGCCGACCGCTCGCTCACCCAGGCGTGGCGATGGAACCTCGACTATGTCGTCGACCTGCACGGCAACGCCATGTCGTACTGGTACACGGCCGAGACCAACTCCTACCCCAAGAACGGGGCCTCGACCGCCAACACCCAGTACACACGCGGCGGTTACCTCACCAAGATCCTCTATGGACAGCGCGCCACCACACTGTTCTCCGGGACTGCCTCGGACGAGGTGACGTTCTCCTACGACGAACGGTGCACCGCCTCGGACTGCCCCTCACTCACCGACTCCACGTCCGACAACTGGCCTGACGTACCCTTCGACTTCATCTGCGCGAGCGGCGCCGACGACTGCAACACCGACAGCCCGTCGTTCTTCACCCGCAAGCGCCTGACCAGCATCGACACCTTCGCCTGGTCGGCCACCGACAGCAAGTACATGCCCGTCGACTCCTGGGCGCTGACGCAGAAGTTCCTGGACGGCCAGGACATCGGCGACACCTCCGACCAAACCCTGGTGCTGTCTTCGATCCGGCGCACCGGCAAGAACGGCACCGCCATCACCCTGCCGCCGGTCGCCTTCACCTACCAACTGCGGCCGAACCGGGTGGACTCCACCTCCGACGACATCCTGCCGCTGAGCATGCCCCGTATTGCCTCCGTCACTTCGGAAACCGGCGCCATCACCACGGTGACCCTGTCCGACCCGGAGTGCGTACGCGGCTCGAACATGCCGGCGTCCGAGGACAAGGACACCCTCAGCTGCTATCCGCAGTACTGGCACATCAACGGCGCCACCGAAGCCTCGTTGGACTGGTTCCACAAGTATCGGGTCACCGCCATGCTCAGCACTGACCCGACGGGCCTGGGCGAAGGCGTGGAAACCGCCTACAGCTACGCGGACCCGGCCTGGCACTACAACTTCGACCCGCTGGTCCCCGCTGATGAGCGGACCTGGTCCGACTGGCGCGGTTACGGCAAGGTCACCACGACCACCGGCGCCTCCGGGACCACCCAGTCGAAGACCGTCAGCCTGTACATGCAGGGCATGGACGGCGACACGCAGTCCGACGGCACCACCGCCTCCGCCACCCGGACCGGCCTCGACGTCTCCGGCCTGGACGTCGCCGACGTCACCGACACCGACCAGGACGCCGGATTCCTGCGTGAGCAGGTCACCTACAACGGCGCCACTCCGGTCACGGTGACGGTCAACACCCCCTGGTCGCAGCAGACGGCCAGCCAGCAGAAGTCGTACGCCAGCATCAAGGCGTACTACGTCCGCACCGGCCAGACATCCACCTCCACCTACCTCACTGCCTCCGCCACCTGGCGCACCCGAACCAGCAGCACGACCTACGACGACTACGGCATGGCCACCCAGGTAAACGACACCGGCCAGACCGGTGTCAGCGGCGACAACACCTGCACCCGCACGTGGTACGCCCGCAACGCCGCCGTCGGCCTGACCGGTCTCGTCTCGCGTACCCGTGTCGTGGGCCAGGACTGCTCCGTCGCCGAGACCTCTCTGGCACTGCCGTCCACCTCGGCCTCGCGTGGCGACGTGCTGTCCGACACCGCCACGGTGTACGACAACACCTCCGCCACTGCCTGGTCCGTCAACCAGAACCCGACCCTGGGTGAGCCGACCTGGACCGGACGGGCGTCCGCCTACCCGGCAAGCGCCACCAACGGTGAGCGCTATCCCACCGCGTGGCAGACCGTCACCACCATCACCTTCGACGACAGCGGCGGCGCCGCCGGCCTCGGCCGGCCCATGAACGTCACCGATGCAGCCGGCAACACCACCAAGACCACCTACACACCCACCGACTCCGGACCGCTGACCAAGACCAAGGTCACCAACGCCCTACTGCAGAACGCCTACACCTACACCGACTATGCCTCCGGCCTGCCCACCAAGGTCTACGACGTCAACAACAAGATCACCGAGACCACCTACGACGCACTGGGCCGCAAGACCGCGACCTGGCTGTCCAACCGCTCCCACGCCGGGGGCCAGACTGCGAACTACACCTACGCCTACAGCGTCACCAACGACGCCCCGTCCTGGACGTCGACCGCAACCCTGAAGGCGGACGGCACCACCTACAACACCAGCTATTCCATCTACGACTCCCTGCTGCGGCCTCTGCAGACTCAGTCTCCGACCCCTGACGGCGGACGCCTGCTCACCGACACCCGCTACGACAGCAGGGGCCTGGCCTACGAGACCTACGCGGACGTTTTCGACTCCGCCCACCTCCCCGGCGGTACCTACGCCCGGGCCGAGTACGGTGGCGCGCCCAAGCAGGCGGACACCGTTTACGACGGCGCGGGCCGCCCCACCAGCAGCACTCTGTACGTGTACGGGGCCAAGAAGTGGACTACGAGCACCAGTTACACCGGCGACTCCACCGCAACGACTGCCCCGAACGGCGGTTCGGCCACCCGCACGATCACCGATATCTTCGGCAATATCGTCGAGAAGCGGACGTACTCCGGAACCGACCCCGCCGACGCCGCCTACGGCGCCGGAACCGGAGCCGCCTATACGACCACCAAGTACACGAACAGCCTGGACGGCAAGCCTCTGACCCTCACCGGTCCGGACGGCGCCCAATGGTCCTACAAATACGACCTGTTGGGCCGGCAGATCTCGGCCACCGACCCAGACCTGGGCACCACGACCACCACCTACACGAACCTGGACCAGACGGACACCACCACGGACAACCGCGGCAGCCAGTTGCTGTACGGCTATGACGTCCTGGGCCGCAGGACCGACCAGTGGCAGACCTCCAAGACCGACGCGAACAAACTGGCCCACTGGGACTACGACACCCTCGCCAAGGGGCAGTTGGACGACTCGATCAGCTACGTCGGCGGCACGACAGGCAGTGCGTACACACGTAAGGTCACCGCGTACGACAACCTCTACCACGCGACCGGCACCCAGCTCACCCTGCCGTCCAGCGACCCGCTGGTCACCTCCGGCGCAGTCACGTCGACCCTGGCCTTCACGTCGTACTACAACATCGACGGCAGCCAGCAGTACTACAAGGAACCCGCGGCCGGCGGCTTGAGCAGCGAGACCGTCGACTACGAGTACAACGGCCTCGGACAGGTCACCGATGTGGGCGGAGCGACCGGCTACCTCCTGGCCGCCGACTACAACGCTCTCGGCCAGGTCAACCAGTACACCCTGGGCACCTCCACGGCATCCACCGCCAAAAAGGCCTACATCACCAACACCTACGAGGAAGGCACCGACCGGCTCACCCGCAGCCTCACCACCGACGCCACCCGCAGTGTCCAGGACCTGAACTTCACCCACGACGACGCCGGCAACGTCACCTCCACCTTCGACACCGCCAACCTCTCCGGCACCGGTGCGACCGACTACCAGTGCTTCGGCTACGACGGCTACCAGCGCCTCACCGACGCCTGGACCCCGTCCACCGCCTCCTGCGCCGCCAGCGGCCGCAACGCGACCAACCTCGGCGGCGCCTCCCCCTACTGGACCTCGTACTCCTACACCAGCAGCGGCCTGCGCACCACGGAAACCGCGCACACGGGCAGCGGAGACACCACCAAGACCTACTGCTACAACACCACCGCCAAACCTCATCGCCTCACGGCGACGACCACCGCGACCTCCTGCACCGGCGTGGGTGCTACCTACGGTTACGACGACATCGGTGACACGACCACCCGCCCTAACGGCACCGACACCCAGTCCCTGACCTGGAACGCCACCGGCCACCTCGACACGGTCACCGAGAAGTCCAGCAGCGGCACCACGAAGAGCACGACCAGCCATGTCTACGACGCCGACGGCAACCTCCTCGTCCGCCGCAATACCAGCGGTGAGACCGTCCTCTACCTGGGCACCACCGAAGTCCACCTGGACGCGGCGTCCTCGACGGCCAAGTACTGGGCCCAGCGCTACTACAGCACCGGAAGCGCCACCATCGCCCTGCGCACCAACAAGAGCGGCACCCAGACCCTGTGCTACCTCTCCGGCGACCCGCACGGCACCCCCACGGTCAGTCTCGACTCCACCACTCAGGCCGTCACCAAGCGCTACCTGACCCCGTTCGGCGCCGCACGCACCGGAGGCACCGGCGTCTGGGCCGACGACAAGACCTTCCTCGGCAAGACCACCGACCCCACCACCAGCCTCACCTACATCGGCGCACGTGAATACGACTCCAGCATCGGACGCTTCCTCAGCGTCGATCCCGTCCTGGATATGGGCGACGCACAGAGCCTCAACGGCTACGCCTACGGCGACAACAACCCCGTCACCCTGAGCGACCCGACCGGTCTCAAGCTGGACAACTGCGCCCACTATCTGAACTGCACAGCCAACGGCGGCACCATTGATGAGGTCCCGCACTCCGGCGGTAGCGGCACCCAGTCAGGGACGGCGCACGGAGGCGGCGTCGGTGGCACGGGGAACAGCGCTGCATCCTCCCCGACGGTGAATGACCTTCCCTATGTAGGACCAACCGGCCAGCCTATTCAGGTCCAGAACAACGCCCCCTTTCTGCAGGCCTATCGCCAGTATTTCGACGACGGCATCCAGAGCGAAGACATTCATGATGGAGAGGCTCGTTGGCTGGTTCAGGTGAGTGCCATGCTCAACGCCTGCGTCAAGGTCAACTGTAAGCAAGTCGGGAAGTACTTGAGCCTGTATCACCAGGCCAACTCCGCAGCCGGCATGTACCGCGGCACAGACGGCGGTGGGGGTATAGGAGACGCGGGGGCACTGGCGGCTTCTGCCATGGGCATGCGGGGCATTTCGGGACGGTTCGGCTCCAGCCGCTCGAGCCCGCCGACAGGGAAAGCGCCGCGCACAGCTGACGGGAAGTTTGCAAAGCGAAATGGGGAGCCGGGAACGGACGGCTCTCTCGATGAGCGAACCGTGATGGATCAGCTTGAATTGGATGGTGCTCCAATAGTTCGCGGCCAAGTGTACGCAAGGGTTCCCGGATTCCCTCTGCGGAAATATGACGGAGCGGTTCAGATTGATGGGCACTGGCTCGGCGTGGAGGTGAAGGGGGGCTCCTCGCCTCTGACTCCGCCCCAGAGGGAATTTGACAACTGGCTCAATACGCCGGGGAACACGGTCACAACCAGTGGGGGGCTCACCCTGGAGGGAACCTTCAACGCTTGGGTTCCCCACTGATAGGATGGGGGCAGCCTGCGCCTGTAGGCTGCCCCCAGCAGTGCCGGAGGTTTTTTCTACAGGAGTGATCTCGTGAGCTTTGATCTTGGGTTCTGGTGGGAAGCGCAGCCGATCACTCCCGTTGAAGCGGCTCGAAAGTACAGCGCGATGATCGCGGGAGAAGTTGGAATTGCAAATGAGCATCCCGCATTGGACGTGTTCTTCGGTGAGCTGATCAGCCGGTTCCCCGACCTGACGGAGGATAATTTCGAAACCTCCCCTTGGGCAGCGCCTCTGTATCGGACTAGTGAGTGCCTGATCGCCCCTATCTCCTACCCTCGGCAGCTGGAAGTGTCTGAGTTTCTGTTGGAATTGGCCAATGCGACCGGGGTTACCTCCTATGATCCTCAGTCCGGGAATGTGCATTTTCCGGTAAGCGGGAACTCGGTAACGCTAGAGTTTGCTGACGGTACGGTCATTAACAGCCCAAGTCGAGATGACGTAACTCGGGCATTGAATGGGCTTTCGCCGGAAGACTGGTACCTCATTCTTGAGACCCGGCCGGGTTGGTTCATTCAGGTGGGGTTTGGTACTGCCGCTGGAATTCCCGCTCACTCTTACGTCCTGGAATTTAGGGACGGATCGGAAGATGAGCATTTTCGGACCGCGCTGGCGGAGCTTCCGCAAATTATCGATGCCTTCCATAAGTCCCTATCGGGAGATAATTCCTGGCGTGCCAACTTCCGATTTTCCCGCGTTTCCTACTGAAAATAGGCGGATTTCAGGGAGATGCAGGCGTATAAGTGTAGGCCCCTTCCGGAGGTAAGAAGGGGCCAATGCCTGACGGCATTAATTGACGGCAACGTCAGCGGAGGCGGCTCCGGCGAGGAGTGGTTCGTCGCTGTCATCGGGCGTTTGCCTCCGCGGACATGAGCGCGTCGGCGAACGTCTTGACCATCGCGTGCAGCAGATCCGGACTCGCCGCGGCAAAGTTGTCTTCCGTGCGAGAGCATGGAGGGGCAGACTGCCAGATGCGGTCATCGTGAGGATCTCCAGGGCCGCACCGCTGACTCGCGGCAATTCCGAGCACGTCGCGACGGGATGGAGGGGGAACATGTGGGGCTCTTCAGCAGGAAAACGCCACCCAGCAGTGCTGCGGGAAGTTGCAGAGGAGTGGGGGCTGGGATGCGTCCCGGTCTTGCAGCCTGTCGCTGAGGAGCGCATCTCGCTCCCGACCGCGGTTTCCCCCGCCACATCACCTTCCTCAAACCAAGTTTCGTAGGCTGAGCGGCGGAGTCCGGGGCTTGTAAGGCTGCCACAATCGGTGTGGCGGGCAGTTGAAGGCGGTAACCCTGCGGCCGTGGAGTTCGCGGTGGCCGCTCGGTGGCCGGATGCCTTCGGACCCTGCATCACGGGATGGCACTGGTCAACCAGTCCCGCGTGCTCTGATCAGGAAAAACGCCACCCGGCGGCACGACCCGGCACCAGGCAACACGATCGCTCATGGTCTCGTAATGCGTAGGTCTCGGGTTCGAATCCCGAAGGCGGCTCCAAGGTGAAACCCAGGTTAGGCCTCTGGCCTGGGATTTCTTGTTTCGGGTGACCTTGGAATCCGGGCTAATCGGGCACCTGTGGTCGACGCATCGCAATGCGTAGGTCTGGGATTGACGACCGGTGGGCGTTTCGGTTCACAGAGCTGTGACCTGGCTTTTTGTTCGGTGCTGCCGGTCGGCTCGGGTCTGTTGGGTTCGGTGTGGTGGCCATGTGGTGGCCAAGCGTGCAGAGATCGTGCAAGCGGGTCCCGATCCGCCGTGCCCTCGCAGGTGTGCTCAAGGCCGCAGGGTTGTGACATCCGGACAATCCCACGATCAACGCGCTGCGCCTGGGGGCTCGACAACCCGCTCCCAGGGCGACTCCTCCTGCGCCTGCAACAGTTGGCGCTCAACAGCCTCGATTCAGTTCGGCTTGTCGATGAGGGCGCCGAATGCGATGGACGCTGCTGCTTGCCCTCGTGCCACGCGATCGTCTCCCCCGCGACCTGTCGCCCGCTACGTGGTCGTGTCGCGCGTCGTGCAGCACCGCGACTTTGCTGGTGATCTTGTGTGGGGTGCTGGCGGGTGAGCCGTGGCGTGCTTCGCTGAGGGTGTACTGGGGTGCCTTGGTGAGAGCGGGGTGTGGCTGCGCCGTCGTAACGGCCGAGCACGTTGATACTCCGTCAGGACTGCACCACTGGCTCCCGGACTATGCCGGGAGTTTCAGCGGCCGGGGGCGGAGACGGGCGTCGTGCTGGTAGTGGCTTACATCCGCGATCGTGGTCGGCAGGCTGCCTTGGCCCGTCTAGCTGTCGACGGTCACGTAATTCCCCAGGGCTGCGGTCGTGTAATTCCCCAGTCGCTGAGGACCGCAGTGGCTGTGTGACTCTGCCCCTTCGCTGTTGCGGAGCGTCTCCCGCGGGTCAGTGCTCTGCGAGGTCTTCCAGCTGCCGAACGACGTGTTCAATGGGTGCTGTGGCGTCGATCTCGACGGTCGCAGTCGCTCGGAGCAATGGCTCGACGGTGTTCAGGTGGTCGATGACGGCATCTCGCTCTTCAGGTAGCTTGCCGTAGGGGTTGTTGGTTCGCGCCGCGATGCGGGTCAGCAGGACCTCGGCGGGTGCGCTCAGCAGCACGATGTGGTCGAACAGCGGATAGAACTGGCCTTGGTTGGTCTTGCAGCCGGCCACGAAGAGGTTGCCGTGGTCGTGGCTGCTGAGCAGGTCGGTGATGGCCTGCTCGCGCCAGATCCAGTCGGCAGAGCCGTCGGGCTGGGTCACCCAGTGGCTCCAGGTGTCGGTATCGGTGTCCACTGTGCTGTGCCCTCGCAGGCGCAGGGAGTGGAGTGCCGTCGACTTGCCGGTGCCGGACATTCCTGTGATCAAGACTTTCGTCACGCAGTAAGCCTATGAGGGCCATCACGTGGCCGTGTCGGGCGGACAGGAGCGGGACCCTTCTGAAGTGACCCCTCGGGTCCCGACACTTCCGTTTTATGCCGCGAGGCCGAGCCGTTGCCTGTAGCGGTTCCTCGCCTCATACGGTGTGATGTAGCCGATGGTCGAGTGGAGCCGCTCCCGGTTGTAATGTTCCGCGATCCACCGGAAAACGTCCTGCCGGGCCTGCATCCTTGTCTCCCAGACCGTCGTGCCGATCTCGGCTTTGAGGACGGCAAAGAAGCTCTCCGCCGCAGCATTGTCGAAACACGACCCGGTTCGGCCGACACTCTGCCTGATGTCCAACTCCGCAAGTCTGTCCCGGAATTGACGAGACGTATATTGCGACCCGCGGTCCGAATGAAAGATCGCATTGCCGGCGGTGTGTCCGCCAGCATGGGCCATTCGGATGGCATCCTCCACGAGCTGAGCCCTCATATGGTCGGCCATCGACCAGCCCACGACCTCACGCGTGCACAGGTCGATCACCGTCGCCAGATACAGCCATCCCTCAGCGGTCGGCATACAGGTGATGTCACCAACGAGTTTCAGCCCCGGCATCGGCGCCGTGAAGTCACGCAGAATCAGATCCGGCGCGGGCGCAGCCGAGCGGTCCTGTTTCGTCAGGGACCGCGTTTTCCGTCGCGTTATCCCCGCGATCTGCCTCTCCCGCATGATCCGCGCGACCCGTTTGCGGTTCACGACCTGCCCGCGACGGCGCAGTTCGCGGGTGATCCGCAGGGCACCGTAGGATCCCCGGGAACCGGTATGGATCTCCCGGATGCTGTGTGCCAGCGCCTCCTCGACGCCGGCTTTCTCCTCCCGCACCTCCTTGTTCTTGTGCCAGGTGTAGTAACCGGACCGGTCCCAGCCCAGGACGTCACACATCCGCTTCACGCCGTGGGCGTGCCGGTGCTCGTCGACGAAACGGAAGCGGATCACCGTGTCGTCTCCCGCGCGAAATAAGCGGCAGCTTTCCGGAGGATCTCGTTGTCCTCCTTGAGCCGGGCATTCTCCCGCCGCAGGCGTTTGAGCTCGTCTTTCTCGGCAGAGGTCATACCGGCCTCACCCCCGCCGTCCGCGTCCTGGGCGCGGGCCTTGTCCTCGCGGATCCAGTTCCGCAGCGTCTCCAGATGGATGCCCAGGCTCCGTGCGATGTCGGTGAGGGTTCGGTCCTTCGAGGAACGCGCCAGGTCCACTGGGTCCCGCTTGAACTCTTCGGGGTAATTCTTCCGCTTTGCCACCATGGATCGCTTCCCCTGGATGACGAAACATCCAGCGTCCAGGTGTCGGAATCTCGGGGGTCACTCCATCCGTGGGTGCACCCGGCCGAATCCCAAGTTGGTGTCGCCGAGCAGCAGCGCCTGGGCGACGGACGGCCAGTCCCTTCCGGGGCCCGGCTAAAGCCGTACGTCGCCCAGCCTGTCAATGTCCGAAGTTGTCTGCACGGATGTTCGGAGTGGTCTGCACATTCAGGGGGTGTGCAGACCACTCTCACGTGCCGGGTACGCCAGGAGTGGCGGAGGATAAGCGCACGATCCGAGACGGGCGTTCCTTTAACCCCGAACACCCCTTGCTCGTTAGTTAGGACGTGACGGGCAGAAACGCGTCGACGGGGAATTCCTTGAAACCCGAAACGCCGAAGCGTTTGGTGGAATCCAGCCAGACCGCAGCGATGTCACCGGGGCGATTTTTCGGGTCGAGCATGCGGGACTGCAGAAGGGCTCGAAACTTCTGCCCAGCAGGGACTTTGCCCGACGTATCGATCTGGCGGTTGTCCTGATCGAATAGAGTAACTTCTGTCGCCTGGTAGATCCCTTCGTCCAGCGGTTCGCCTCCGCCTAGGTCAACACCGGTAACGGAATCGGCGCCGATGCAGTAGTCAGAGTGTCCTTGTACCGGCATCGTGCAGTCGGAGGAGCTCGCTCTGACACGGCCAGCGCTCACTGCGGCGCGGCTGTAGACCAGGAACCAGCCTTCGTTCAGGCCACCCAAGTATTTGCGGTTGCCCCAGTCTGGGCTGGTCTTGCCGGTGACGGAGATACCTGGCCCTGAGGACCACTTGGCGCTGGTGAAGGTGGGCGGCTGGGAAGTCGGGGGGGATGGGGTCGCCGATGGGGAGTCGTACAGGTCGTACGTTTCGATTCCCAGGTCGGAATCGAGATGGAGCCGGTGGCCATTCTGCTGGATGGTGCCATGTACGTCGCCGCCGAGCTGCTCTCCCGTCAGGCTGATCTCGGTGCCGTGCTGCGTGCCCTGAAAAGGCTTCGGGTCGCTCGATGTCGTCCAAGGGGCGGAATCGTTCGCCTTTTCCTGGAGGGTGTATGTGCCGTCGATGGGGCCGTTGTCTTCCTGCGACGCCCAGCTCAGAATCTCACGCTGGTCAGGGTACTCAGGGTTGACGCCGTAGAAGGTGTGCTTGACGATTTTGTGGGTCGGCTGGGCCAACTGGGTCGGTCGGCTGTCGCTGCAGCCCGGAATAACCACCGTCGCGGCGATGACTGCGGCAACGGAAATTAACGGAGATCGCGAGCCCATGCGCATTTTGTTTTTCACTTCCTTGCGTGACATTGGCGACTCTTCTCGCTGCGAGTGGATTAGCGCTCATAGGGCACCGGCGGTTGTCGCCGTCCCGCGCAGATAACGATGTGGGGAGGTCTTGGGGATAACGGTCTTGGTGGCGATCTCGTCGAGGCTGCTGCCCTGCTGCTTCAGTAGCCGCGCGTACTCGATCTTGTCTGCCGGGTGAGCGACGGGGCGGCCGGTATGGCGGCCAGCGGCTTCGGCGACGGCGCGGGCGTGGGCGGCGCGTTCGGCGGTGAAGGTGCGTTCCATCTCGGCGGGGCTGCGGGCGGCACTCCGCCCGCAGCCCCGCCGCCTCACTCCCCTCCCGCGCGGTGGTCGAGGCAACCGGATCCAGCCGCGCGATCCGACGCATCACCGCTCCCCGCGAGGGAACCCGCAGCCCACGAGCGCGGCAATGGCGCGTGATCTCGCGGCAGATCGCCGCCATGGTTCGGCGCTGCCGCGTCAGGTACCTGGTGCGCAGTACCTCTTGAGCGATCGCCTCGACCTCATCGGACAGACGCCCACCACCGCGGCCACCGCTGGAGCAGCTCTGAAGCAGGTCCGATACCACCCCTTCACCCGCCCGCCACCGCCCGACCAGCACGTACACCTGGCGCCGGGAGATCCGAAGCATCGCGGCGGCCTCGTCCGCGTCTGTCAGCCCCACCGTGTCCTTCTCGGCAAGCGGCCCTATCACCTCGGCCTGCCGTACCGCGGCATCCCATAACCCGGCAGGCGCGGTCCGAACCCCGCGCTCCGCCACTGGCCCATCGACCATCCGGAAGTCCCCCGTCGCGCACACGACTACGGCCAAGTGGACCGTAGTGCAGATGACTTCGGACCATCTGAGAGTTCACACTTCCCTGCACTCCGTGGCGAATCCCCAGTTCATCCGTGCACACGACTACGGACATTCACACAGCCCTTCGACTGTCTGGGCGACCGTGCACCCCGGGGGAACCGTATGGCCCCACACGTCGAGCGGTACGGGATGGACGGTCCCACACCGCGAAGGACGGCGATCGCCTGATCACCCGCCGACAAAGCCTCGCGAGCGGCCGGCAGGAATCGCTCACCCTCTTCGGTCAGCCGTACGCATCTGGGCGAGGTAGGCCAAGTCACGATGACGGCTCCCGTGAGGGCGCACACCAGCGAGACCGCACGGGCGCGCGGCCGCGGCAGCCGGTGACCGTCGCGCATTCGTACCCGATTGCCGCGCTCACGCCCCAGGCGCGGGGCGTCGGAAGATCGGAGATCAATGGGATGTGATCAGCCGCACCCTCCTGACTTTCCCACCGGATCTCGTCACCCGAAAAACGCTCGCGTGCCCTGAGTCGCGCAGCCGCCTACATGGTTGTGCCGGGATCAGGGAGAATCCAGCTACCATTGTCGTCGAATTCGAGGGTGGCTGTACCCAGGGAGTGGTAGTTCCGTGCGACGCCCATCCTTTCCAGTTCGTGGAGCGCGGCGCCATTGGCGGCATCGAGGGGACCAAAATTCGCCCCGGGGACGAACTGGTAGTAACTGCTGATCTGCAAGGTGGTTTCCCATGTGCCCTGTGGCGTCTGATGCCCGGCCACTCGGACGAAACAACCTTTGATCGCACCCGTCCAATTTCCGTTGTCGGGGAACATGTCGGAATTGTAGATGTAGCCCGAGTCGAAGCCGTTCTTTCCAGTTGCCCGTGCGAGCGCGACCTGGTCGCGAACCGTTTGGTCGACCATATGCTGGAACTTCTGGGACTGTGTATACGGGTCCAGCGAGCTGAAGTGGAGATCGCTTCCCGATCCGTCGAGATAGTGTTGGAAGAATCGCGCGGCATCGGCTCCGGGATACAAATATGACCCGCCCGCGATACTTTCCGCGTAATCCTGCAACAGGGGAGTCGTCGAGTCGGGTTGGTCGGCTCCGTAGTCGTTTCCGTGGTCCGGCTGGAAGGCGCCCTTGGCATTCACCACTGGGAGATCCGGACCTGCCCAGCCGACGACAGGCGGGAACCGCGGATCGGTCGCCAGCGGCGGCGGCTCCGGAGGCAAGGGTCCTTGAGGCAGCAAGGGGGCGTTGGCCGCCATGGCCAGCGCCGGTGAGACCGAGGACGGTGCATTGGGCAACTGCTCGGCACCCTGACGGTCCGTCTCCTCGATGGCCTGGACGATGGCCTGTGCTGCCTGGGCTATCCGGGACAACGCCTGCCGCATGGCGGTCATCCGTTGCGTGAACTGTTCGCGTTCGCGGGCGAAGAGCTGCGCCGTCTGGCCTTGCCAACTGCTGGAGGACGCCAAACGATCAGCCAGGCTCTCCACGCTCGTCGCCGCCCCTTCGAAACGGGACACAGCCAAGGTGAACTCACGCGCACTGTTCGGGGCACTTGCGCCTACCAGGACCTTCTCTGCCATTTCGCATCACCGTTCTACTGAGTCACGCGGCGCGTGCCAGGTGTTCATGCCGACGATGCCGTAGACCGTGCACACGTTGGAACTGCTCCACCGCCGTGCGGGGGTCGGGGCCGAAACGGCTCTCTTATGCTGCCGCCGCCGTCGGCGGTAGGCATGGTCTGGGTGGCCGCGTTACCGCCCTGGCGCGCTGCGGCAGGCAGTCGCCGGTCCCGATGGAGGTCTCACTGTCGGACAGCGCGGCCGGCTCGCCCCGTGCCGCCTTCCCGGCCAGTGCCGTGCGCAGATCGATGCCGTTCAGCAGCGTACTGGGCCAGCCCGCGCCGACCGCCTGCTCCCGTGCGGCAGCGGCCACCTCGGCGGCGTCCGGGCGCTGCTCGGGGTCCTTGCGCAGGCACCGCTCGACCAGTGCGCGCCACAGCGGGGTCGGTCTGCTCCAGCCCGGGCAGGTCCGCAGTCTCGTGGACGACTCGGCACAGTTCCTCGGCGGGGCTGCCCGCGCCGAATGGCGGCCAGCCCGTGGCCGCGAACACCAGTAGTCCGCCGAGCGCGAAGACGTCGGAGACGCAGCCGACCTGTCCGGTCCTGACCTGTTCGGGCGCCATGTACGAGGGCGTGCTGACAGGTTGCCCGGTGACCGTCAACCGGCTCGTGCCTGCGGCGTGTGCCACACCGAAGTCGACGACCTTGGGGCCGTCGTCGGCCACGATCACGTTCGATGGCTTCAGGTCGCGGTGGATGATGCCGGCGCTGTGGATGCCCTGCAGTGCCGTGGCGACGCCGGTGGCCCGCCGCCACGTCGCGGCGGCGGGCAGCGGCTGTCCCGGGGAAGCGGCGTCCTCCCGCGCGATGCCAGGTACGTACTGTGTCGCCAGCCACGGCCGGGCGGCGTCCGCCTGGGCATCGAGCAGCGGAGCGGTGAACGCCGCGTCGAGCCGCCTGACCGCCTCCAGTTCCCGGCCGAAGCGCCGCTGGAACCGGGGATCGTCCGCCAACTCGGGATGGATCACCTTCATCGCCGCCCACTCGCCGTCGGACCAGCCGAGGAACACCCGTCCCATACCGCCGGCCCCCAGCAGGCCGACCAGTCTGAACCTGGCCGACTCGCTCCGGATCGCCCGGCTCCACAGTCACCACACCGAGTGCCGTCAGCTCTTCGTCGTCCAACACTGCGCTCATCGTTCGCCCTTGGCGTTCCGTGCCGACAGCCCGTCATCCCTGCCTCCCGCCTCCCTCTGCCGGAGAGAGGCGAGGGCGTCATCGGCGGCTTCAGCCGCTGAAGCCGCCGATCTGCGCGGCACCCTGCGCATCGGTGTTGTCGATGTTGGTGATGACCGTCTTCGCGCCCGTCGCCATCTTCTGCAGCGACTGCTCCATCAGGGCGACCGCCTTGGCGAACGCCTGGAAGTCGGCGTCGAACTTCTGCGCGGACTTGCCCTGCCACTCGCTGGAGCTCGCCAACTTCTGCCCGGCCGAACGAACCTTGTTGATCTCCTGAGTGAAGGTCTGCACCGCCGAGAGGAACTGCTGCGCGTCGGTCTGCGCGTTTGCTCCGACCAGAACCTGAACCGCCATGGCGCTCGCCCTCTTTCTGTCTCCGGCCTGCCGTTGTCCGGTGCCGGTGGCTGTTGTCGATGACTCGAAGGTAGGCGGGGGAGCAGTGTCGGCAGTAGCGTGCGGGGCGTCGGACGTAGGCAGGACAGGGCGTGTGGTGCGAGGCTCCACACGCCCTGTCGGCCTGTCAGTCGCCAGGCACGGCTACCTGGACGGCGGTGAAGGAGCCGTCGGAGACGAGGTATCCGCGCCCGGGCCGCATGGGGAGCGCGGCGCGGCGGGGCAGGCCGACGCCCAGCAGGTCGCCGTCGAGCGAGTCGGGCATCAGCAGCACCCCCGACCTGCTGCGCCGCACGGACGTCAGCCAGTGCATGCTGCTGCGCACCTCGCCGTCGTTGCGGGCTGCGGCGATGACGTGGATGCCCGGTTCCTGATGGGACGTCAGGGCATGGAACACTCCGCTGAAGTCGTCGAACACGTCCGCGTCGTCGATCAGCACCACGGGCGGCCGGTCGTTCTCCTGGACCAGGGTGGTGAGTTCCGTCAGGTCGGAGGCGAGTCGCACCGGGGCGGGCAGCCGTCGGACTGGTGAGTTGCGTGGCGCGTAGGCGAAGATGGGGGCGTCCACGGCCTCCCGCAGGCCGAGCGCGATGGTGGCCAGGAGCGTGCTGCGCCCGGAGCGGCGAGGTCCGCAGACGAGCACGTGGTCGTGTTCGTGTATCGCCAGGTGAACCGGCTCCAGGTTCTCCTGCGCGACCCCGATGGGGATGGTCCACGGGTGTGCGTCGGCGCGCGCTCTCGCTTTCAGTCCCCCCAGTGGCACGGTGTCCGGCAGTACCTGGATGGCCGGAACATGGTGCGTCCCCGGCCAGGTGTCGCGCACTGCGGCCACGGCTTCGGCGAGTTCCGCTCCCGGCGCCGCGACCTGCACGACCTGCCGCGTGGCGGCGACGAGGCCGCGCCCGGGAGCCGCCTGGGGCACCTCGCGCGCGGGCACGCCGAAGTTGCCGTAGTCCGAGATGTCGGCGAGTCTCAGGAGCACCTTCTGTGCCGTACGGCTCAACCAGTTGCCGGGGATGCCGCCGGCCCGGTCGACGGTCCCGGCGAAAGCGATGCCGACGGCCGGGCCGTCGGCGTAGACCTGTCCGAGCCGCCCCATCAACTCGTCCAGCAGCAGGTCGTCCCCGGTCCCTGCGAGCAGTGCGCCGAGCCCGTCGACGGCCACCAGCCAGCGAGGGAAGTCCGCGCCGCCGATGGCCTTGCGTCGCTCCAGTTCCCTGCCGAGCAGGCCGATCAGCCGCACCAGCCGCTCGCGGTCGGAGCTGCGGACGCATCCGCCGACGTGCGCGAGCCCGGCCAGCGGCGCCAGGTCGCCCGCGCCGTGGTCGAGTACGTACATGTGCAACCGCTCCGGCGGCAGGGCCCGCGCCCAGGCCAGCAGCAGCGACGCCAGGGCGGTGGTGGTGCCAGAGCCGACCGCGCCGAAGACCAGGAGGTTGCCGGCGTCCGGGTCCCAGCCCAGTGGCACCCGCCGCTGGCCGTCGGGATCGTCGGCGAGCACGAGGGCCGGCAGTCCCGCGGTGGGGGTCTGCAGGCCGGCCTCGGCGACGTCCAGGCCCGAGAGCGGGACGTGCCGCGGCAGCGGATCGGGCCATGGTCGGCGTGGTGCCGGGTACCCGCCTGCCGTGAACGCCTCGCGGGCCAGATCGACCAGGCGCCGCAGGTCGGTGGGGCCCGTCTCGGCATGCGACTCCTCGGTGCCCTCAGCAGTCGGCAGACCGGGACCGAAGGCGAAAGGGGCGACGTGCAGCCGCTCGCTGGCGCCCCCGGTCGGGGTGACGGTGGTCGCCAGGGCCGTCTGGACGGCCTCCACCTCGGCACCCGAGACCCGCCGGAAGGCCCGGCCCCACTGCTGTGGTCCGATGCCCGCTGCCGCAGGCGAGTCGATGACGGTGCGGGAGTCCTCGGGGGTCTCCACCCGCAGTGAGATCCGCAGCTTGACGTTGGCCTTGATGGCGTCGCTGACCGAACCGTCCGGCCGCTGCGTGGCCATCACCAGGTGGACGCCGAGCGCGCGGCCGCGCTGAGCCACGTCCACCAGGGCGTCGACGAATGCCGGAAGTGTCTTGACGAGCGTTGCGAACTCGTCGATCACCACCACCATGCGCGGCATGGGTTCGAGCTCCGGACGGTCGGTGTCCCGCAGCCGCTGGTAGGTGCGGAAGTCTGACACACCGGCGGCCCGCAGCATCCGCTCGCGGTGCCGCAGTTCCGCCTCCAGACAGCGCATCGCCCGGATGCTCAACTGGTCGTCGAGGTCCGTGACCATGCCGACGACGTGCGGCAGGTCGGCGCACTTGTCGAGGCCGCCGCCGCCCTTGTAGTCGATGAGCACGAAGACCAGGTGGTCCGGGTCGTTTCCGACGGCCAGCCCGGTGACCAGGGTGCGCAGCAGCTCGCTCTTGCCCGAGCCGGTGGTTCCCGCGATGAGCGCGTGCGGTCCGTCGTCGTCCAGGTCGATCTCGTACCGTCCCTCGCCCGTGACACCGAGCACGGTGCGGGCGCGCAGCGTGCGCGCCGCTGCCCGCCAGCGGTCCACAAACGCGCCGGTGGTCAGGTCCGGGAGGTCGAGCAGCGGCAGCAGCGGTGTCCGCGCGGGCAGACCGGCCCCGGCCAACGCGATCTCGGGGTCCTCGAAGCGGGCCAACGCCTGGGCGGTCTCGCGTGCCTGCGCCTCGCCGACCCCGGCGGTCAGCATGCTGCCGCGACGCTCGCCGGTGGCCACGTGGCGCAGTTCCCCGGCGCCACCGGCGCGTACGCTCAGCACCACCTCGCACAGCGCGGGCAGTGGATCGGCCAGCACCACGGCCCGGGTGGAGCCAGCCCGGCCACCGATCAGGTCGCGCAACGGGCAGTTGCGCCCCTCCAGCAGGGCGGCACCGTCGACGACCACCAGCAGCACACCGCGCTCGGCTTCGGGGAACGGATGGTGCGCCAGGAGTTCGGTGGCAAGGCGGTCTGCCTCTGCGCGGCCGACCGCGATCAGCCGGCTTGTGCCCTCGGCCCGGTCGAACAGGTGCGGCAGCCACTTCGTCCACTCCCACCGCGCCGACCAGGCCGAGTTGGTGAACACCGCGACCGCCAGGTCGGCCGGGCCCGTGGCCACCGCCGCTTGCAGCAGCAGCGCGCGTGCCGCCGCGAGCGCGGCCTCACGGCGTCCGTCGACTCCGAGCACCCGGGTCACGCCGAGATCGACCTGTACCGGGACGCGCGGCAGCTCCGCGTACCGGGCGAGCACCTCGGCGACTTCGGCGGGCAGTTCATGGGCGCCGGAGGGCGGTTCGGTGAGCTGCGGCTGCCAGGGCTGGTCACCCACGCCGACCGCCAGCTTCAGGAAGTCCTCGGAACCCGCACGCCGCTCCCACAGGGACGCGCCCGGCGCTTCGGCGCGAAACGCCACCTCGGCCGGATCGAGCCCCGCGGTCCTGCGGCGGGTGAGTTCCGCCTTATGCTCCCGTGCCACCTCGCCCTCGAAGCGTTCCAGCGCGGTGCGGTAGGCGCGATGTCTCCTGCGTCGTCCGCCCCGGCCGCGCAGCCGCTCCTCGAAGCCGGAGGCGAGGTACGCCAGTGGCGACAGCGCGGCGAACACGGCGAAACGCACGTCGTGGAAGAGCCACACCGTCAGGGCGGCCAGACCGATCGGTGCCAGAAGCGACGTGAATAGGAAGGGTGAGCGCTGTCGGCGCTCCGGCGCCTGAGGCACCCGCAACGGCACGGGAGCCGGGAGCGTCCTGCGTGCTTGGCGGTGGAACGGTACTCGCCAGCCGTGCCGCACACCGTGGACGGTGTCGACGCTCGCCCGCCGATGGTCCTCCGGCGGCCTCACCACACGCAACACAGCGCCACCGCCGACACCGATCACGTCCTGCTCCCCGACCGACGTCGGTTCCGTGATCAACGTCCCGTTGACGTCGATGCCGTTACGGGAATCCTGGTCCGCCACCGTGACCGGCCCTGTCGTCGGAACGGTGAGCACGCCGTGGTGACGTGAGACCCCGGGATGATCGATCCGCACACCGCAGGCGGCGTCCCGGCCGACGGACGTCTCTCCCAGGCTGAGCGGCAACCGACCACCGGCGTCCGGACCGGCGATCACCCAAGCCTCACGCGGGGGCGGCTCCGGACGGCTGTGCGCTACCGCGGTGGCCGGGGCGACGACCGACCCGGCCACCAGTCCGGAGGCGGGCAGCCCGACCGAGCCGGCCACCAGCCGCCCGTCGATCACCAGGGCGACGGAGGATTGCCCGAGCGCCTCCGCCAGGTCGCCGACCTCGGCGGTCGGATCGGTGACCGTCAGGGTGTACTCGGTCCCGCGCCCGCCGTCATCGAATACGAATTCCACGTGTACCTACTCGGGGATCGGAAGCCGTAGTTCCACGGAGGTGCCTTCACCAGCGGCACTCTCGATCAGCACCGCACCGCCGACCTCGGTGAGCCGGCCGATGATCGACCGCCGCAGGCCGGTGCCGGCCGCCGGTTCGCCGTCGAAGCCGCGTCCCGCGTCGACGATCGTGAGCACGAGGCCGTGCGGCCCGTGGTTGACGCGGATGGTGGCGACATCCGTTCCCGCGTGTTTGACGACGTTGGTGAGGGCTTCGCGGGTCGCCTCCACCAATGCCGACACGTGGGTGCGCGGCAGCCGGTCGTGTGGGTTGCCGGCGGCGGCGAGCCCCGCGGTGTTCACCTCCACCCGCAGCTGCTGCAGGGCGAAGGCGCGGGCCAGTGTCTCCAACTCGGCCACGAGGTTGCCCGGTTCGCGCTCCCTGCCGGTCTCCACCAGGTCGCGCAGCCACGCAGCCTCCTCGGCGACCTGGCCGCGGACGCCCGTGTCGAACCGGCGGTCACCGCGGGCCAGCATTTCCATGATCTGCAGGACCCGGTCGTGCAGGATCCGCTGGTGCCGCTCGCGCTCCTGGGAGCGTGCCGCCTCCTCGGCGCGACTGATCGCCGCCGCTGTCTGCCGGTCGAGTTCCCGGCCGACCCTGCGAACGGCGCGCGCCGCCACCCCGGTCGGCACCGCGAGGGCGAGTGCCGTCGTACCCGCGGCGGCGCCGCCCCTCATACCGGCACCGGCGAGCCACCACACGATGGGGCACACCACCAGGGCCACCCCCGCGGCGGTGCGGACCCATAAGGCTGCGAGCCGGTCGACCGCCGCCACCCCCTATCGGACATCGTCCGCTCTGTCCCGTTCCTTGCCCTTTTCCCGCCGCGTGCTTCAGGTACGGCGCGCCGCCAGGGCGATCCTGGTCAGCTCCGCCTTGTTGCCGACCTGCAGCTTGACGCGAATGCGTTCGACGTAGGTGTCGACCGTGGCCTTGGTGACGTTCATGCGCTTGGCGGCCTGAGCATGGGTGAACCCGGCCGCGATCAGGTCCAGCGCCTCACGCTCGCGCGGCGACAGCAGGTCCGAGGGATCCTCGGGCACCGCTGGCGTCGCGGAGAGCGCGGCGGCCAGCACGTCCGCCAGCTGCGGCGAAAGCGAGAATCCCCCTGCCGCGACCGTCGCGAGGACCGCGAGCAGCGCCTCCTTGCCGGTGTCCTTGGTGACGTAGCCGCTCGCTCCGGACCGTACGACTGCCAGCACATCGGCCGGGGCTCGCGACGCGGACATCACTAGAACGCGCGCCCAGGTGGCCATCTCGGAGACCGCCGGCGTCGACGGCCTGCCGTCCGCCAGGTACAGGTCGAGGACGACGACGTCGACCGAGCCGTCCCGGGGCAGCGCAGCCGGGTCGTCCACCGAGGCCACTACGTCGAAGCCTGGACTGCTCGCCAGCAGTGCCGCGACGCCTTCCCGCGTCACGGGGTGATCATCGACGATTGCCACCCGTACATTCGCCACCGGACAATGGTCGCAGTGCACTGATCGGCCGTCAACTCATTATTTGCTAACGGGATTTCACGGGATGCGGGGTCCTGAGCCAGGATAGGACCACAGTGCCGTGCGGAGCAGGGCGAGGGGGATTCATGGGCTCCGGGCTGAGTGATACCGACCTGGCGGTGCTGGGCGCAAGGCCGCTCACGCCGGACGACCCGGTCAGAGTCGGGCGGTACCGGCTGGCCGCGCTGCTCGGCGCGGGCGGCATGGGGCGGGTGTACCTGGGATGGGCGGGCGGCCGGTTCGTGGCCGTGAAGGTGGTACGCCCCGAGTTGGCGGGCAACGAGCAGTTCCGGCGCCGGTTCGCCCGCGAGCTCGCGACGCTCAGCCGGCTCGACGCCGAGTTCACCGCGGCCCTCGTGGACGCGGAGCCCGACTCGAACCGGCCCTGGCTGGCGACGGAGTACGTGCCGGGGGTGCCGCTCGAGGACGCGGTCCAGACGGACGGCCCCCTGCCGGTGACGGCGGCGTGGCGCCTGGCGGCCGGGGTGGCCACCGCGCTGGGGGCGATCCACGGGGCGGGCGTCGTCCACCGTGACCTGAAGCCGTCGAACGTGATCCTGGACCTCGACGGTCCCAAAGTGATCGACTTCGGTGTGGCCTACGCGGCCGATCTCAGCCAGTTGACGGTCACCGGGCAGCATGTCGGTACGCCCTGCTACATGGCGCCGGAACAGGCGCGGACGGGAGTTCTGGGTCCACCGGCGGACGTCTTTGCGCTCGGCGGACTTCTGACCTTCGCCGTGACGGGCAAGCCGCCCTTCGGTGAGGGTACGACCACCGAAGTCCTGTTCCGGGTCGTGCACGAGCCTCCCGATCTGACCGAGCTGGCAGACGTCGACCGGGAGTTGCACGCGCTGGTCGCACGCTGCCTGGAGAAGGACCCCGAACAGCGGCCCGACGCCGCCGCCGTGGTCGCTGCGGTAGGGGCCGCGCGTGCCGCCGCTCCGTGGCCGCAGCCCCTGCTGGCCCGGATCGAACCGCGCCGGGCGCTCACTTCACAAGTGCCGGTGGACGAACCGGAGTCACCGGGCGGCGGGCTCACTGATGCCGACGACGCGGCCGGGCTGCCCCGCAAGGCGCCTGACAGCGCTGTACGGCCGTCGCACCGCCGGCGCACGATCCTGGCGGCCGCGGCCGCAGTGACTCTGCTGTCCTCGGCCGCCGTCGCGGCCGGTGAGCTCTCCCGGCACAACGGAACCGCCGCGAGCCCCAATGCCTCCGCGCGCAACTCCGGCGTGACCCCGGCAGTGAGCTCGCCATCCACCGGCGTGCGTTCCAGCGCGCCCGCCGCCGGCGGCAACGCGTCGGGAGCCACGAGCGGCCACCCGGCGAATCCTGCCGGCGGCGCGACCGGTGCACCGCCGTCCGGCGCGAACGGCGGCCAGAGCGACACCCACGCACCGGCCGACGCCACCACACCACCCGGGCAGAGTCCCGACTCCACCCCGACGCACACTCAACCAAAAGTCGCCTGGATCCCCGGGTCCGTCGCCTCCTCCAACGGCTGCACGGCGTGGATGAACTACCGCCCGAGCGACGCCGGTGGATTCACCCAGGCCTTGCTGGAGTCCTGGGGCAACGACTGCAAAATGAACTACTTCCGCGGCCCCGAGTCGAGCAGCCAGAAATTCACCGACCCACGTGAGCAGCAGGGCGCGGGCACCCTCAACACCGACTTCTACTGGGACGGCCCCGGTGTCTACACCTGGGTCTGCGTATGGCGGGTCGGCGAGTACAAGCAGAACAGCTGCGGCGGCAAGTACTACGTGCAGGGTGGCACCTACCACACGGCGTGAGCGCCGGCCCCGAGTTATCTTCCTCGCGGTCCTGCATGAGGGCCGCTGGCCTCCGGGCCCGGCATGGGAGCAATGCTCGAGATGTCTGTGGATCGAGCTCGGGAAGCATACGACGGGAGTACCTTCCCGAGTGATCGATTGATGGTCATCCAGGAGGCCGACGTTCGCAGTGTCGCAGCACCGGTCGGGAAGGGTGAAGTAGGCCGCCGACGAGGTGCCCGAGGCTCGGGTCCATTTCCGACGGCCCCTTCCCGAACCGGGCCGCACCCGGCTCTACAGTGTCGTGTTCCGCGTTTGCTGCCCTGTCGGCTGTCCGTTGTGGATGGCGTGGTGGCAGCGGCGGCAGACGATCAGGGTCTTGCGACGGCGGCTGGCCATGCACTCCGCCCATTCGGGCTTGGGAGCCCCCCGTAATCACGTACGGTCGATGCGCCCCAACCCCACTCGCATCGAGGGACAGGGGAGGACTCCAGGCGCCCATCGATTGAGTATGTCGCCAACGACATATAGAGTTGTACAGGTGGAGTCCCTGTACGCGGTCGAGATCGAACCTGAGGTCCGGGCCTGGCTGGAATCTCTGCCGGCCAAGCACTTCCTCAAGGTCGACGAGTACGTCGGACTGCTTGCCGAGTACGCGGCAACCCTCGGGGAGCCATACGCCCGCCACCTCGGCGACGGCGTGCGTGAACTGCGCCCGACGCTCGACGGAGCGGCGATGCGCATCATGTACTGGCTGACCCCCAACCGCACAGCGGTACTGCTGACGGTGTTCCGCAAGACGAAGATGCGCGAGGACGCCGAAGTCCAACGGGCCAAGCACGCACAAAAGACTTGCGAGGCCGAACACGGCCCCGCCCACGAAGAGTTCGTTCGGATCATCGAGGAAGGAGAGGTGTGATCATGAGCCACAGCCGATGGAAGACACTACGCGAACGCAAGCTCGCCGAAGGGTTCGCCGAACCGGACGACGTCGCCGAGGCCCGCCAGGAAATCCGCCTGTCCATGGCACTCGCCCAAGCCGTCTACACCCGGCGCACCGAACTCGGACTGACCCAGGCCGAACTCGCTACCCGCGCCGGCCTCACCCAGGCGAAGATCTCCCGCATCGAAGGCTCCGACACCGTGCCCACGCTCCCGCTGCTCTCCAAACTCGCCCGCGCACTGAACGCTTCCCTCAATATCGCCCTCGACGACGGCGACACCCAGGTCACCTTCACCGCCCACAAGACCGACGCCGCCTAAACACACGGGCGTCCGTCCACCGGTGGCCACCACGGCGCGGGTCGCAGGCCTTGATCTGCTGACCGCACCTCTGGCATCGGGCGGAACTAAATACGCGCTGGGAGCGGACGACTGCCCGCAGCGGGGTTGTCGGAGGCCTACAACCCCGGTCCCCCGGCTCCTTGTCGCCTGCGGTGCCCGTCTCGGTGGCCAGCCGGTGGCCGGACGCCTTCGGACAGTGCATCACCGGGTAGCACGGGTCAACCTGCTGCACATGCTCTGATCAGCCACAACGTCACTGCGCAGCACAGGGCGGCACCACGCAGCACCTTCGCTCACGGTCTCGTAATGCGTAGGTCTCGGGTTCGAATCCCGAAGGCGGCTCAAGAAACCACAGTTCAGAGGCCTAAAGCCCCTTCATGGAGATCATGGAGGGGCTTTTTTGTGCCTCGATGGGAACATCCTGGGAACGACGAGCGCCCGTTAAGTCTTATATGTATATATTTTCGATTCTCGGAGATGGTTTCGAGCAGATGGGCCAGGGCCTGTCCGGTCGGCGGGGAGTGACACCGGACAGGCCCTGGCGTATTCGGGCGCGGCTGGGCGCGCGGGGGAGGTCGGCTGGGGTGATTCCGTCGCCGTCCGGCTGTCAGTCCAGATGCAGCAGGACCGTGGTGTCCGGGGGCAGTAGCCCGGCCTTGGTCAGCGGTCCTGAGACGAGGAGGGGGCTCCAGGCGTTGGGGAGTGCTATCGGCTGGTCGGAGAGGTTGACCGCGCACAGCAGGCCGTTGCCGCGTTCGAAGAGGAGCGTGCCGGCCGGGCTGTCCAGCCAACGGAATTCCTCGCCCCGCAGGTGGGGGTTGGTGCGGCGCAGGCGTAGGGCGGAGCGGTAGAGCTGGAGCATGGAGGTGCGGTCGGCCTGGTTGGCTTCGGCGGTGTATGACTTCCAGTCGGCGGGCTGGGGGAGCCAGGGGGCGGCTCTGGTCGGGCTGAAGCCGAAGGGTGGGGTGTCGCCGGTCCAGGGGAGGGGGACGCGGCAGCCGTCGCGGCCTCGGATGGTGTGGCCGGAGCGTTCCCAGGTGGGGTCCTGGAGGGCTGATTCGGGGAGGTCTTCGACCTCGTAGAGGCCCAACTCCTCACCCTGGTAGATGTATGCGCCGCCTGGCAGCGCCAGCATCAGCAAGGCCGCTGCTCGGGCTCGGCGGGTGCCGAGGGCCAGGTCGGTGGGGTGGCCCTGGTCGCGCATCGGGGTCGTGACGCCGGTGTGGGCGCG
Source organism: Streptomyces guryensis (assembly GCF_021261325.1). GTDB lineage: Bacteria > Actinomycetota > Actinomycetes > Streptomycetales > Streptomycetaceae > Streptomyces > Streptomyces guryensis. The sequence continues at coordinate 347,400 of NZ_JAJSBI010000007.1, forward strand.
GCCGTAGCGGGTGACGTGGCGGGTCTCGTCGTGGTTGGAGAGGACCCAGGTGGCAGGGGCGCCGACGCTCGCCAGATCGGTGATCGTGCGGTCGATCACCTCCCTCAACTCGTCTGCCTCCAGGGCGCACTTGAGGAAGTCGAAGTTGAAGGCGGTGTGGAGTTCGTCGGGGCGGAGGTAGGCGGGCAGGCGGCCGGGGCGGACGTGAGCCTCGGCGACGAAGACGCGGGGGTCGGGGTAGCTGTCGGCGATGGCGCGCCAGCTGCGGAAGATGTCGTGGACGCCGGCGCGGTCCCAGTGCGGGTGGTTCGGCCGGTCCTCTCCGGCGATGACGGAGAACTCGGGCAGGCCGAGGTCGGGGAGGGCCTGGTCCTTGACCATGCCGTGGGCGACGTCGATGCGGAATCCGTCGACGCCCAGGTCGAACCAGAAGCGCAGGATCGACTCGAACTCGGCCCGGACCTCGCCGTTGTCCCAGTTGAGGTCGGGCTGTTCGGGGGCGAAGAGGTGGAGGTACCACTGGCCGTCGGGCGTGCGGGTCCAGGTGGGGCCGCCGAAGGCCGCGTGCCAGTCGTTGGGCGGCTCGCTGCCGTCCTCGCCTTTGCCGTCGCGGAAGATGAAACGGGCTCGTTCCGGGGAGCCGGGCGCTGTCGTCAACGCCCCCTGGAACCAGGCGTGTTGGTCGGAGACATGGTTGGGGACGATGTCCAGGATCACCCGCAGGCCCAGCTCGTGGGCCTCTGTGATCAGCCTTCGGGCCTCGTCGAGGGTGCCGTAGGTGGGGTGGATGGCGCGGAAGTCGGAGACGTCGTAGCCGCCGTCGGCCAGCGGGGACGGGTACCAGGGGTTGATCCAGATCGCGTCGACGCCGATGTGGGCCAGGTAGTGCAGGCGGGAGCGGAGGCCGGTGATGTCGCCGGTTCCGTCGCCGTCGCCGTCGGCGAAGCTGCGTATGTACACCTGGTAGATGACCGCGGAGCGCCACCAGGAGTCGTTCGAGGGGGTCGGGTTGGGCATGTGGCTCGGTCCTGTCGGGAGGGGGTGTCCGTATCGCTTCGGGTTTCGCGCCCGGCTACCCCTTCGTCGCGCCTGCCGTGCCGCCGCGGACGAAGTGGCGCTGGAAGGCGAAGAAGACCAGGGCCACGGGGATGGTCATGAGGAGGGTCGCCGCGAGCTTGATCGGGTACTGGTTGCCGAGGCCGAGCTGGCCGGAGACGAGCGAGGCGACTCCGGTGGTCAGGGTGTTCAGGTCCGGGCTCTGGCGGGACACGATGAAGTGGGGGAGTTCGTTCCACGATCCCTGGAACGACAGGATGGTCAGGGTGATGAGGGCCGGCCGGGCCATCGGCAGCACGACGGACCAGAAGATCCGGAAGGTGCTCGCGCCGTCGATCCGGGCTGCTTCCTCGACGCTGACGGGGATCGACTCGAAGAACTGCTTCATGATGAACACCCCGGCGGCGTTGGCCAGGAGCGGGACGATCATGCCCGAGTAGGAGTCGTACATCCCCAGTTGGTTCAGGACGAGGAACTTCGGGATGAGCAGGACGACGCCGGGCACGGCCATGACCGCGATGACGGCGGCGAACAGTGTGCCCCGGCCGGGGAAGCGCAGCCGGGCCAGTGCGTATCCGGCGAGGGAGTCGAAGAAGACGCGGCCCGCGGTGACGAAGAGCGAGACGACGACGGAGTTCGCGAACCAGCGTGGGTAGTCCGCGTCGGCGAGCCGGCTGAAGGCCGCTGTCGTGAAGTGCTGCGGCCACAGCGACAGCGGGTGGCTGGTGGCGTCGGCGTCGGTCTTGAAGCTCGTCGCGAGCTGGATGAGGAAGGGGTAGATGTAGAGCAGCGCGATGGCGACGAGGGCGGTGTAGCCGAGCACGCGGGTGAGACGGCTGCCATGGCGTGTGCGGCTGTCTGCGCGGTGGGTTGTGCCCGCGTCGGCTGCGTCGGCGTTCTTGTGGTGTGTGCTCATCGCGTGCCTCTGTTGTGGACGTCGGCTGGACTGGCTGCGGGGTAGGTCATCAGGCCGCCCCCGTCGTCGGGCCGGACCCGGAGCGGGCCGCTTTCGCCGCGCGCCGTGTGGCGGCCTTGGCCTTGGCTTCGTCCTTGTCGCGCAGGACGAACCGCTGCAGGAGCGTCATCGCGACGATGATCGCGAAGAGGATGAAGGCGATGGCGCTGCCCTGTCCCCACTCGTTGTTGATGAACGAGGACTGGTACGACAGGAACGCGGGCGTCATCGTCGTCTTCGCCGGTCCGCCCCGGGTCATGACGTAGATCTGGTCGAAGACCTGCCAGGTGCCGATGAGTCCGAGGGTCAGGACGAGGAAGAGGGTCGGCTTGAGCATGGGCAGGGTGACATGGCGGAACCGCTGCCAACGTCCGGTGCCGTCGATCTCGGCGGCCTCCTCGACTTCGAGGGGGATGTCCTGCAGCGCGGCGAGGAACATGAGCATGAACGTGCCCGCCGTCGTCCACACCACCAGCACGATGATCGCGCACATGGCCACGCTGGGGCCGGAGATCCAGTCCCACAGGGACAGTCCGCCGATGGTGGTGTCGGCGAGTGCGGACGGGGGCGCGTCGTTGTTGATCCCGAAGGCGCCGAGGGCGAGATGGATGACGCCGCGTGGATCGGCGAACCAGGCCGGCCCGTCGACACCGACCTTCGCCAGCAGGGAGTTGACCACTCCGCTGGAGGAGAAGATGAACAGGAAGACGACGGAGATCGCAACCGAGCTCGTCACCGACGGGAAGTAGTACGCGGTGCGGAAGAACCCCTTGCCCTTCAGCCGTCTCCCGTTGACCAGGAGCGCCAGGCCCAGCGCGAGCGCGGTCTGCAGCGGGACGACGAAGAGCACGTAGTAGCCGTTGTTGCGCAGGCTCGTCATGAAGTCGCTCTGCGTCAGGCCGGACTTGGTGAGAAGCGGCGAGTAGTTCTGTGCGCCGACGAAGTGCACGCCTGACGAGAAGGGGCTGCCCTGGCCGTTCCAGTCGGACAGGCTCACCCAGAGCGCCATGAGGATCGGCACGACCAGGAAGAGTCCGAGCACGACGAGGACGGGTGAGACGAACAGCCAGCCGGCGAGACCTTCCCGGTCTCGGATACCGCCGCGGGGAGCTCTGTTACGGCGGCCACGGCCTCCACCAGCCTTGGCAGCGGCTGCCGTTGGGGCCGGTGCCGGGCCGCTGCCCGGGCCCTGTGCGGGCCCGGGATTCGGTTCACTCATCGCAGGTTCACTCTCGTTCCGTTCGTGTCCGGGCTCTCCGCGAGATCCGGGTTACTGGCCTACGACTGCCTGCGCGTTCTTCTGGAGTCGCGCGCCTCAACGGGCGCATCGGCTGGAAACGGTTGTCGTCGAGCGGCGTCACGAATAAGTTCAGCTATAATAACTCCATCTATATGTTGGAGCTGGTGCTGTGGACAAGCCCGCCGAGATGTTCGACCGTGTCTTCGAATGGGCCGAGCTGACCCGGTTCGCCACCTTGCCTGGCCCGCGGGCCACACTGGGCGTGGTCTCCGGTCGCCGCCGACAGGGCAAGACCTTCCTGCTCGACGCTGTCACTCGTGCCAGTGGCGGCTTCATGTTCACCGCGACCGAGACCACCGAGGCCGACGCCCTGCGTCAGTTCGGTGAGGCGCTGGCCCATTATCGCGGGCAGCCCACCCCGTTCCGTTTCGCGCACTGGGACGAGGCGGTCACGGAACTCATGCGCATTGCCGACTCGGGCGGCCCCACCGTGGCGGTCATCGACGAGTTCCCCTTCCTCGCCAAGGCGTCTCCCTCCCTCCCCTCGATCATCCAGCGCGCTCTGGACCCTGCGGCCCAGCACACCAACACTCCTGTGCGTCTGTTGTTGTGCGGTTCCGCGCTGTCGTTCATGGGCCGGTTGCTGTCCGGCAATGCTCCGCTGCGTGGCCGGGCCGGCCTCGAACTCGTGGTCCCGACCCTGGACTTCCAGCTTGCGGCCGAGTTCTGGCAGATCGACGACCCGCGCACCGCGCTGCTGACCAATGCCATCGTCGGGGGTACGCCCGCCTACCGTCGTGAGTTCACCCAGGGGGACACCCCTGCCGGGCCGGACGACTTCGACGACTGGGTCGTCCGCGCCGTGCTCAACCCGGCGCGTCCGCTCTTCCGGGAGGCCCGCTACCTCCTCGCCGAGGAGCCCGAACTGCATGACACCGCGCTGTATCAATCGGTACTGGCGGCCATCGCCGCCGGCAACGCCGCTCGTGGTGGCATCGCCGACTACCTGGGGCGCAAGTCCACCGATCTTGCCCACCCGCTGAGTGTTCTCCAGGACGTCGGCATGATCACCCATGAAGCGGATGCGTTTCGCCGTAACCGCTCCGCTTACCGCATCGCCGAGCCGCTCGTCACCTTCTACCACGCGGTCATGCGCCCGGCCTGGGGCGATCTGGAACGCCCCGGGCGGGCCTCCGACGTATGGCGCCGTGCCCAGTCCACCTTCCGCAGTAAAGTCGTCGGCCCGCACTTCGAGCAGGTCTGTAGGGAATGGGCCCGCTGGCACGCTGCGCCCGACACTCACGGAGGGCATGTCACGCGGGTCGCCAGCGGTGCCGTCAACGACCCCGCGGCCAGGACCAGCCACGAAGTCGACGTCGCCGTCCACGGTGAGTCCCACGAGGGCCGCCAGGTGCTGCTCGCCATCGGAGAAGCGAAGTGGAGCGACGTGATGGGAGCCGGCCACCTGGAACGTCTCCGGCACATCCGTTCCCTCCTGACCAGACGCGGCACGGCCACCGAGGCGACACGGCTGTTCTGCTTCAGCGGCACCGGCTTCACCGATGAACTGCACCACCTCGCGAAGGACGACCGCACGATCCAACTCATCGACCTGCCTCGCCTTTACCACGGCGAGTGACTGCTGATCAGCAGCGCTGGGGAGCGGGTTGCCGCGCCGGTTGACGTACCCGCATGATGAGTTCGGGCTCTCCGGAGAGGAGGTCGCGGGCTCCTACGATCATCCGCGACCCGTCGCCGGACGGTCAGGCTGAACGCGGGCGGCCACTACGACATGTCGGCGACGTGCCTGCGGCGGCGGTGTTCCTGCGGGGAGGACGGTGTCACTGACCGGCAGGCGCCGACACGTGCAGCAGCCGTTCGGTGATCTCCCGGTACTGCCTCAGCGCGAGTCGTAGTTCCTCGGTCTGCGCGTGGGTGTCCTGCCAGCCTGCGCGCAGGATGCGGCGCCGTTCCGTGAGGGTGTCGGTGAACCGGGCAGCGACATCGTCGAGGACGGCGTCGGCCTCCTCCACCGCTTCGCGCGGGCTGTCGACGAAGCTGGTCAGGGCCTGTTGGAGGCGCAGGGTGAGCTTGTCCCGTTCGTCCTGCGAGACCAGGTCCTGGCCCGCCCCCCGATCGGGGCTGTCGGCGCCGGCGCCGGGCTCACGCGGTGCGTGATCGGGTTCGGTGCGAGGTGCCTGCGGGGCGCTTTGCGTCGCGGGATCATCCGGGCCCCCGGTCCGGGGTTGCCGTGCGTGTTCGGCGTTGAGCGACATCAGGTGCTGCTTCCCTTCGCATGGCGGCGGGTCAGTGGCCACGGTGCGTGGCCTTGGTCGTCGGGGGTCGGCCGGTCCGGGTCGGCCGGCTGTTCGGTGACCAGCGCCTCGAAGAGGCTTCGGGCTTCGACCATGGCCTCCCGCATTTCCTCGGTGCCGCTCTGGCCGCGGGCTGCGGTGTGCATGCTGCGGTAGCCCTGGACGTAGTGGGCGTGGTGGACGGACAGGGCGGCGATCTGGTCCTCGAACTGCTCGCCGTCGGGGAAGCCGCGATCCCTTGCCAGGCCTGCCAGAAGCGCGTCCGCCTCGGTGACGGCCTGTTGTGGTGACGCGACGAACTGCTCCTGGGCGGCGGCCCATTGAGTCACGTAGCACTCGCGGGCGTCGGGTGACAAGGGCCGCTCGGTGAGGGACCCGTGCCGTTCCACGCGCCTGTCGAGTTCCTGCTCGGCGGCCTTGGTGTCGCCGTCGTGGCGGGCGACGGTGCGGGCGTACTCGGGGCCGAAGCGCCGCTTCAGCCCGCGTCGGCCACTGCCCAGTACCCGTCCACGTCCGAAGTAGAGGAGGGTGGCCAGACCGATGACTATCACAGCGGTGATCACGACGGTGAACATGGCCGCCTTCTCTGACTCTCGTTGTGCACGTTGGTCAGCTTCATTGCCGTCAATTCCTGTCGGCTCATGGGGTGTTGAGGCCTGCCGGGTGGTGTCCGCACGACGTGGGAACCGCCTCGGGCGTCCTTTGTCAGCGCCTGAAAGCGTCCTTGGCCTTGTCTCCGGCCTGCTTCAGGTTTCCGGAGACCTGGTCGGTCCTGCCGCGCCGCTGCAGTCGCCTGTTGCGGGTGGTTCGGCCGATGCGTTCGGTGATCCGGCCCTTCCATGCCTGTGTCCTGTGCCTGATGGTTCGTCCGACGGTCATGGCCGCCTCCTGTTTGTCCGGTGGGTGGGTTCCCCCGTGTGATCGCCGTACAGGCCGCTTGTTCCTGCGGGCAGGATCGAGCTCCGGAACGGACTACCTGCGGCTGTAGCGGCGGCCGCCACTGCGCCCCCGCATGGCGAAGCCGACGATCCAGAGGACCAGGAGGACGGCGGCGACCCACCACAGGATCTGCATCGTGAAGCCGAACCCGAAGACCACCAGGATCAGCAGAAGGAGAAGAATCCAGATCATTGCCGGGCCTCCAGATCGCGGGGATTTCCTGAATTCCGCGGGGTCCGGGCGAAGCGGGAAGGTGGAATGCTGCGCCCCGATGGTCCGGAGTGGCATGGCCCTACGCCGTGCTGCCAGTCAACGCCCGGCAACCTCCCCTGTCAACGCAGCATCGACACTGACGAGTTCTGGGAGCTGTGCAGGGGCGGACGGGGTGAACGGAGCCTCGGCGGGTGCTTCGGCCGGCTCGGCCGGCGGTGCCGGCAGGATGTGGTCCTCCCACCAGGACAGGGCCAGCACGGTGGCGAGCAGGACGAAGGGGGTCGAAGCGGGAACGATCAGCGCGTACATGGGTACCGCCTGGCATGGATGCGTGCGACGCGGCGGGCAGCAGATCGGTGCCCGCTCGGGGCGCATCGGGCACGCCGGGATCGCGTGACGACGGGCATCTACGGGAGCAGCCTCGCCCGTGACGTGGCGGGTTCCGGCACCGATGCGCTGGGTGCGCCCTCTGCGGAGCGCGTGGGCGGTGCGACGCTGCCGGGGGCAGGGGCGGCAAGGCGCACGCTAGTCCTCGCAGCCGTTCCCCGACAGGTGTCAAGCAGCCATCCATGCCTGCAGAACGCGCCGACGTCGCACGGTATCCGCAGCCTTTGGGCAGGACTAGGCTGTGGGGTGAGGCCCCAGTCCCCGGTATCGATGCTGTGTCCCGCTCCCGGGGAGGCCCACCGTGTTCGTCCTGCTCCTCATCCTCGTCGCGGTCCTGTTCGGCTTCGGCTTCCTTCACCCCATCTGGTGGGTGGCCGCGGCGGTGCTGGTCTACGGCGCAACCCGGCACGGCCGTGATCGCGGCGGAGGCCGCAGCAGTGGCGGCGGTTCCGATCTCGGGGACCACCGGAGCCCCCAGGACTACCGGGACTATCAGGAGCGCCGGGATCGTCAGGACCGCTGGGACCGCCGCTACAGCCGCCAGAACCGGGCGCGCTGGCGGCGCGAGGACCGTCGGGACCACGAACACCCCAGGTGACCGTGGAGTGGACCGGCAGCCGTGCCTACCGGCCCGGCTTCGGCAGGGCCGGACACGTCGAACTCGTCAAGAGGAACATGCCATGCAACGCACAACCCTGCTCCAAGAGGACTGGTGGAAGCTGCGGGCCGAGGCCACGTGGGGGAACGCATCGGCGGGAGAGGATCTCGTCGCACTGCGCGCCGAGAACGATCAGCTGCGGCGGGCGCTGGCCGGCCGTGCGGTCGTCGACCAGGCCTCCGGCATGATGATGGTCCTGACCCCCTGCAGCCGCGGGACGGCCAGGGGCCTCCTGGTCGACATCTCACGGCAGTGCCACACCACACTTCCGGAGGTGGCCGCAGCCATGGTCGACGTCTGGGAGGGCAAGCCGATGACGCGGCCGATGCAGTGGGCGCTGCGGCATGCGCTGCGGCGGCTTTACGCGGAAGACCGAGGGTGCGACTCACCCCCGGCCGATGAACCGTCCAGCACCCCCGGCCGATGACCCGTCCAGGTAGGGAGAGGCCATGATCCACGCAGCCGATGTCCGGGAATGGCGCAACCGCGATGTCGTCGACAGCGAAGGCCACAAGGTCGGTGTCCTGGAGGCGGTCTATGTGGACACCACCACCGACGAGCCGGCCATGGCCTCGGTACGGACCGGACTTCCGACCCGGCACCGCCTGGTCTTCGTTCCTCTCGAGGACGCGATCGCCGGGCCCGGCTACGTCAAGGTCGGCTATGTCAGAACCCTGGTGAAGCAGGCCCCTTCGATCGGCACAGACGACGTGCTTCCCGCCGAGCAGGAGGAAGCCATCTTCAAGCACTATGGACTGCCGTACCAGCCCGGTGCGGCCGGCGAACGGCAACTGGCGCGCCGCTGACCACCTACGGACGGCACGACTGCCGTGTCCGCCGCAGCCGGGATCTGCGGTGGCAGCCGCCCGCTTCGACCCGTACGGGGCCTCGGCGTCTCCTCCTTCGCCCCAGCCCGCCGGCGCCGCCTGTGGAGCGGTGTCCCAAGCGGGGGCGGCGAGGTTTCAACTCCGCTGGCAGGGCTAGTCGTCGGACATCTCCAGACGCTACGGCGGAAGCCCCGCGGGGACGATCATCTCCATCATCGCGGACATCGCGGTACTGATTCTGATCCTGTGGATCGCTCTCTACCTGTTCGACGCCAACACCGCCAACACCACGGTCTCCTGGGTCCACGACGCGGCGAACTGGCTCTCGGGCTGGTCGCACAATCTGTTCACCATCCACTCGGACAACTGGCGCACCGCGGTCAACTACGGTCTGCCCGCTGTCGTCTACCTGCTGATCGGTCACGCGGTGGCCGGACGGGTCAACCGGACCTAGCCCTCTTCCGCCGTCCCCGCAACAGCGTCAGGCCACCAGTCGGGGGAGGGGCTCCAAGCTGTCGATGAAGGCGCGGGCGCGTTCGGACAGACGGCGGTTGCGGGGGCGAGTTCGCCCTTGGCCGTTCGAGCAGTACGGGGCTGTTCAGCGCGGTCCGCAGTTGTTCGCACGCGGCCGCGAAACGCTCCCGGATCTCCATCAAGGGCGCGTCAGTCCCACCGTGAGCGGCACAGGTCCGGCCCTCACGCGGTGGCCGCGAGGTGTCGCCCGGCCTGGTCCTTGACGCCCGCCGTCTGGCAGATGGTCACGGCGCCGACGGTTGTCGGGCTCCGCAACTATCAAGGGACACCGATGGGGAATCGCAGAGAAGAAGAACGGGCGCCCAAGCGCAAGGTACTCGACCTGACTGCGGTGCAGGTGGTGGCGAGCGCACTCGCGACTGTGGTGGGTGCGGTGCTGGCGTCCCTGCTGGGGGTGACCGGAACGCTCATCGGGGCCGCCGTGGTCAGTACCAGCGCGACCACCGGCGCGGCGGTCTTCTCGCATGCTTTCCGACGGACAGGCGAGGGGATCCGTAGCCGGGTGCCGCCCGTGGGAGTGCCGAGGACGCCGGGCGAGGAGCGGGCGGAACACCGCGCGGACGCCCGGGCGGCGTTCGGGTCACCGGCCCACGCCGAGCCTGTTGCAGCCAGGCCGCCCTTCGGAACCGGTGGCCCGGATCGCGAGCACGGCGGGACGACAGCGGGCTCCGCGTCTTCCGGAGGAGAGTCGGTCACCACCTATCGTGGTGGCTCCGTCCGGAGATCCATCGGATGGAGGAAATACGCCTTGGCGACGGGCCTGGTGTTCGCCCTGGCGATGATCACGGTCACCGCGGTGGAGGTGATCATGGTTAAACCGGTGGCGGCCGCGGTCAGGAACGAGCCGGGCAGGGGAACCTCGGTGGGCGGTGGCTCGGCCGGTACCCCGGGTCCCGGCGACAGCCGGACGCCCACCTCGGGTGCGTCCAGCGGCACGGCGCCGCAGACGGCCGGCTCCGCCTTGCCGGACGCGAGCGCGGCGCCGGACACCATTTCTGGTCCGGGCGCCAGCTCCAGCCCCAGCCCGAGCGGTTCGGCGTCGTCCGCATCGTCCAGCGGCGCTGCGGCGAGCAGTTCCGACGCCACCGCTGATTGAGCAGTGACGAGCCGGTCCAGACCTCGGCGGGCGGCGTCGTCGGGGGCGGAGCGCGTAGGACCCGGTCCGAGACGCGCCGTCCTGGTCAGCTGTTCCATGAAGAACACTCATGCATGAGCGCTGCGCCGCATGGCCGTCCGGTGCGGGAGGGTTGTCCGGGGATCGTCGGTGGAGGGCGGCACGGTGGTGGAACCAGTGCTGTTCGTCGCGGGGGCGCACGACGGTCGGACGGCGTCTTCGCCGCACCTTGTCGCCTGTGTTGTCCCGGCCGTGGCGGGCGGTGCGGCGTGCGCCGGGTCAGGATCGGGCTCAGCCCCGGCAGAGCCGCCGGGATCCCCCGGTCACGCGGTCGGCGGCCCCGGTACCGCTGGTGGACGGCTCGACTCCGTAGGCCGTCCCGGCCTTCGCACGAGTGACGGTCGCACCTTGATGTGCCCCGGGTCTGATGGAGTCGGGTTGCTGAGAACGGCAGTCCGGCAGCAGCCGGAGACTGCCTCGGGCAGCCATGCCCGCGTCTGCCCGGGCGAGGCCCTAATGCACCCGGGCCTCGCCGGTCTCATGCGTGTCCTCGTCCGGCAGGTGGACGTCGTTGACCGCGATGTTCACCTCGACGACTTCCAGGCCCGTCATCCGCTCCACCGCCGCGATCACGTTCTCACGGACCTCTGCGGCGAGGTCGGTGATGCTCACCCCGTACTCGACGACGACCTGGAGGTCGATGGCGGTCTGCTTCTCACCGACCTCGACCTTGACGCCGCGCCCCGCGCTCGGATGCCCGCCCGGGACCCGGTCGCGCATGGCTCCCATGGTGCGGGTGAATCCGCCGCCCAGCGCGTGGATTCCGGGGACCTCCCGTGCGGCGATGCCGGCGATCTTCTCCACCACCCCGTCGGCGATGGTGGTCCGGCCGCGGGTCTCCGGCGGTTCCTGGGGCCCGGGATGTGCGGCGTGCAGTGTCGTGCCCAGGCCGGTGCGGGGCTCATCGGAGCCGGGCCTGGGAAGGGTCGAACCGTTCGGCTCCGTCATGCGAAGCCACCTCCTCGGGTGGTGCACGGACTGCCGTGCCCGGGCGGCCGTCGGCCGCCGCCTGCCGTGCGGCTCGCCGAGTACCGCGCTGCGCCACGTCCATGCCCGCGTACGGCATCACATCGCGGCCACGGTCCAGGCCCTGGGAACAGGCGGGTTACCGGCCGCCCACCGGACCGCGCCGAGGACTATGCTGCTGGTACGGACGTCCCAGACCCCGGCGGCTTGTCGTTGCTCGACACAGATGGCGCGCGGAGCGGACTGGTAGTCCGTCACCCGGCGGCATCCCTGGAGGGAACCGGGTGGTCCGCTGTCCTGGCGCACAGGTGGTCGGACCGGCCTTCGCTCCGACTCCGCCGAACGTACGCCCCCACCGGGAGCGCGCCGTACAAGCCGGGTATCCGGCGTCACCGCGCCCGCTGCCGGATGGTCCCCAGAACCGAGGCGTCATGTCCCTCCCGCAGCTCACCGTGTACCGCCATGACCGGAGGAAACGGGCACTGATCACCCTGGCCGGTGAGATCGACCTGGAATCGGCGCCACTGGTGCGCGCCGCGCTGGAACGGTGTCTGTACGACGACATGCACACCATCGACGTCGACCTCACCCCCGTCACCTTCTGCGACTGCAGCGGACTCAACGCCTTCCTGTACGCCGTGCAGCAGACCACCCTGGCGGGCGGGACCCTGCGACTGCACCACCCGCCGCCGATGCTCGCCCTTGTCATCGGCCTCGCCGGCTGCGGGTTCCTGCTCCTCGGCACTCCGTTCGGCTCCCTGCCACCTCCTCGCGGGGACACCGCGGCCATGCCCGCTCCGGCCCCGCCACACCGGTCTGTCCCGCTGGCGCCTGTTCTCTCGGGCGATGTGCGATGACGGCCGGAGTCGGGAGGGGACAGTCACGGAAGCCGGGGGACGGCGAGCCGTCCGCCGTGGCTCCAGTGCGGCTGCGTCTGCTGAACCGGTGGATGGTGGAGGACATGCTTGAGGACCTGGCGGGACTGTATGCGGAGGCCCGTGCGACGGCGCCGGGCGAGGCGTACCGCCGTCCCGGCCGCCGGAACTTCCTGAACCGTCTCACCACGGACATGCGCCGGCCGGGATTCGCCATGGTGGTCGGCGAGACGGACGGACTGATGGGATGCGCCTTCGGGTTCCCGGCACGCGGCGACGGCTCGTGGTGGTTCGGTCCCGACGGAGTACTGCCGCGCAGCATCGATCAACTACCGCTGCCCGACCGGGTCTTCGCGTTCGGTGACATCCTGATCCGGCCGCAACCCCGGGACCGGGAACTCGCCCGGCGTGTGCAGGAGCGGCTGCTGACCGACCATCAGGCGTCACTTGGCGCCACCCTGGTGGACCGGGCCGATCGCGCAACCTCCGCTGCGTTCCGCTCCTGGGGGTGGCTGGATGTCGGAGAGCTTCGCGGGCCGGCCGGTCCCACCAGGTTCCGCGCGCTGGTGCTTCCCGTCGGGGAACGTACCACGGCGAGGCTGGAGGGCCTTGCCGCGATGCCTGGAGGCGGTGGCCCGGGTGGTCCCTGAGAGGCGGTCGGCCCGCATTCGGATGCTGGTGGCCGAGCAGGCGGCCCGGCGCGGTGCCCGGGTCGGCGTGGTGGACGTGTGCACCGCGGCCGTGGCCGCGCTGCCGGTCGGCGGGGCCGGGCTGTCGGCGATGTCCAAGGCTGCGCCGAGCCACCCGCTGTGCAGCACCGACGACATCAGCGAGCAACTGGAAGAGCTCCAGCTCACGCTGGGCGAGGGGCCCTGTGTGGACGCCTTCCTGCACGGCTCGGCCGTCCTGACACCCGATCTGCTCACCCGTGACCTGCAGGACCGTTGGATGGTGTTCGCCGAGGCGGCCCTGGAAGCCGGGGCACGCGCGGTGTTCGCGCTCCCGCTGCAGATGGGGGCGATCAGCCCGGGAGTGCTGGACCTGTATGCCGATGTTCCGGTCCGGTTGGACGCGGAGGAACTGGCGGACGCGTTGGCGTTCGCCGATCTCGCGACATGGGTACTGCTCGACGCGCGAGTCGACGAGACGGGCGGGCCGCGCGATGGTCCCGTCGAGGACCTGGGCGCATACCGGGCGGAGATCGACCAGGCCAGCGGGATGCTCACGGCCCAGCTCGGAGTCGGCATCGAGGAAGCCTTCGTAAGGCTCCGCGCCTACGCCTATGCACACGGACGCCGGCTCGCCGACGTGGCCGCGGACGTGGTGGCCCGGCAGCTTCGTTTCCCACCGGACGCGGAGCCGGGTCAGGCCGAGGAGAAAACCTGACGCAGCGGTGCCGGCCGAGGAACGTGCTGTACTTCCCGCCCCGTCGGGCCGGGAAAAGGCTCAATTGAGGGTGCCCACGATGAATGAACAGCTTCTGGCCAAGACCTTCGTCGAGCTGGCCGACAACCTGGTCGCCGACTTCGACCTCATCGACTTCCTGCGCCTGCTGACCGACCGCTGCGTCGGTATGCTCGACGCGAGCGCCGCCGGGGTGCTGCTCGCCGACCGGGACGGCAAACTCCGCGTCATGGCCGCCTCCGACGAACAGGTGCGTGTTCTGGAGCTGTTCCAGCTCCAGAACGACCAAGGCCCCTGCCTCGAGTGCTTCCGCACCGGCGCACCGGTGATCATCCCCGACCTGACCCGGGAGGTCGACCGCTGGCCGCGTTTCGTCACGGCGGCCCACCGCAGCGGGTTCGGGGCCGTCCAGGCCTTGCCCATGCGCCTGCGGGACGAGACCGTCGGCGCCCTGAACCTCTTCCGCGCAGCCCCCGGCCCCTTCGACCCACCGGCCACACTCATCGCCCAGGCCCTGGCCGACGTCGCCACCATCAGCCTGCTGCAACAACGCACCGCCCAGCGCAGCACGGTGCTCAACGAACAACTGCAGACGGCGCTGAACAGCCGGGTACTGATCGAACAGGCCAAGGGGAAGCTCGCCGAACGCCAGGGCATCGACATGGAGCAGGCGTTCAGCGCGCTGCGCGGCTACGCCCGCTCCCACAACCGGCGCTTGTCCGACGTGGCCCGCGCCTTCATCGCCGACTCCGAACCCCTTGCCGGTCTGGGGTTCTGACCCACGCCCTGGCGGGGCCCGCTACTGCTCTGCGCCGTCCTCGATCAGACGGCGGTGCAGTTCCGTGGTCATGACGTGGATCGCTCGCGTCAGCTCGGTGTTGGTCTTGAGCTCCAACTCCTGCTCGACGAAATCGTGGTCGGCCTTGATCTGCTGGAAGGCCGCCTGCCGGTTCTGGCCGATCATGACGAACGTGGAGAGGAAGATCGCTTCCAGCGACACCACGAGCGTCAACGTGGGCCAGGGGCTGCCCTCGACGAACAGCATCCAGAGCACGAACGCGATCGCATGGATGTAGACGAACGGCATCGAACCGGCGAACTTGGTGATGGCGTCGGCGATCCGCAGTTGGGCGTCCCCGGCACGGCTGTTGCGGTGCGCAACCACTGCGGGGTGGTGCATGGCCTGGCTGTCCTGCTCACTCATAGCGGCGCGCCTCTCGCGTTTCGGGGCTTCGCGGAGCACCGCCGACCACGGGCAACTGCCCCGCGCATCCCTGGAGCCTAGCCGCGGGGCTCGGCCATCACATGGTCGCCCAGGCGCGCACAGGTGCGGGTGATCAGACGGGAGACGTGCATCTGCGAGAGACCGCGCTGCAGGGCGATGCGGTTCTGTGTCATCTCCTCGAAAAACCTCACGTAGAGGATCTTCCGCCCTCGGCGCCGCCGCGATCATCAGCGATCTCCCCGCGCTGCTGAACGCATTCCCCGCAGGACCCGCCGACGACGTCGCCCTCCTCGCCCTCAGCGCCACTTCCACGACACCCTCCGGCGCCTCGGGCACCGCACACACCAGCGTGCCCCTCCCACTCCCCGACAGCACATGACCGAGCCGAACGGGCGATGAGCCGACAGGACGACCGCCGGGCGCGCACGCCGTCATCTCCGGCCCGCCGAACGGAGGCGCCGCAGTGCCTGGCGCAGCTCCTGTCGTACCCGTTCCGGGAGCGCCTCGTCCTTCGTCGTGGCGACCAGCGCCGCGGCCACGTCCCGGAGCTTGACGTTGCAGCGCTGCGACACGTCCACCAGCAGATCCCAGGCCCTCTCACTGGAACAGGCCGCCAGGGCCATCACCATGCCGCGCGCCTGGTCGATCACCGCACGACTCACCAGCGCCCGCCCCAACTGTTCGTTGCCGGCGCGCAGTTCGACGACCTCGGCCAGCAGGTCCGCAGCCGCAGCCGTCGACAGCGGCTGCTCCTCACAGGGCGTGGTCACCTGGTGCATGGTGCGTACCTCACAACGCAGTCATCCTGTCCATGGGGGTCGGCGGCACGCCCGTTGCCGTTCGCCGGCCGCGCCGGACCGGTAAGGCGGGCCGTGGTGTCGGTCACCTGCGGTACTCGCTGTCCCGACGGACCTTGCGTCTCCACCGCGCCCGATGCCGACGGCGGTCCCGGTGGTCCCGGTACTCCCCGGGACCGGAACTGCCGCCACGGTCCCAGCCCCCGCCTTCACCACGGCGGCCGTATTGGGCGGCACCGAACACCAGCACGACCGACGCCGCGGCCGCCCACCAGATGGGGTGGAGGAAGCCGAAGCCGAACAGGACCACGATGAGGATAAGGAGCAGGACGAACACGACGGCCCCCCGGAGCGGAACAGAGCATCACAGCCGGGGGCAGGGGCCTGTTAGGACAGCCTAGCCCTGCCAAGTGACTGCTGGTAGCGCCCCATGTAACGGTCTCGCACCCGGAGCGGACGGCCACTTGCCGGCTGTTCAGGGAGCGCGGCAAGGGCTGGTGCGCGCGGTACGGCCCGAGCGCGGTACGCATGTACGCGCTGATCGTTCCGGCTTCGATCCCCTTCGTCCTCTCGCCGTTGTGATGGCCCTGTCGTAGGGGGAGGCGGGTTTCCTCTTCCGGCCTCGCGGAGCGGCGGCGCGTCCGCCACGAGGGCCGGCACGACCGGACCGGCAGATCACGCAATGGTTGCAGCGCGGGTGAGCACGGCATGGATTCAGCGCACCGGCGTATCCATCAGGGGTGCGAGGCGCACCAGCCGCAGTACCATGGATCGTGGGTTGGCTCACTCTCACGTGCAGCCGCCCGGAAGGGCGACTCCGGCGTGGTTGCGCCGGAGTCGTTGGTACAGCCGCAGTGCCGGTTCCGGTAGGGCGCCGACCTTCCAAGGGACGCGGCCCGCGTCGACCCGTGTCCCGCTCAGGAGGGACCGCGGATGATCCACGCAGCCGACATCCGCGCGTGGCGCACTCATGACGTCGTCGTCCCGCAGGGGCACAGGATCGGCGTGCTCGAAGCGGTCTACGTGCCCAGGCGATGGGAACGCGTGCGCCTTGGGGGGCACGCGACGGGCGGGGCGTGGTTGAGGTGGCCCACCACGGTTCGGATGCGCGTTCTTGGTCTACGGGACGAGTGGCGGAAGTGCTGTTCATGAGTTCTGGTCGACGTCGTTCCGCCGGAGCCGGCGCGTGTTCGGAGCGGCCGAAACGGGTGCTCGCTCTCATCGGGTCGGAATACCTGACCTAGTGTCAAGAATGGCTGCGCCGAAGCCTGTTGTCCGGTCGGAGCGGCCACGCAGGAGCACCGAGGAGGACACGGTGCCTTGGACCGATCCGTATGTCGGGAACGACGGTACTCAAGTCCGGGGAGCCGGTCGCTGTGCTTCGGGAGCGGTCCCTGTCCGGACTCGTAAGTCCCCGATGTGTGTCCCGGCCCCGACGAAGCCGAGAGGGCCCCAGCCGTTGGTGCTGGGCATGGCGGCTGCCGCGGGTGTCGGGTTCTGCGGCACCGGGGGCCTGGCTGCTGGGCAACTGGTGGCTGCTCGCCGTGCTCGCCGCCGTTGTGGCCGGGGCCGGCGGTCTCTGGCTCACGCAGTGGGCGGTGAGCGCCCGCTGGGAGCGGGTGCACGTGCGGAGGCTGCGCTACGGGCTCCCCCAGCTCGACGGGCTCCACCACGAGGACTTCGAGTTCGCGGTACGGGACCTGATGCGCCGTGACGGCTGTGCTGATGCCGTACAGGTGGGCGGGGCCGGGGACAACGGCGCGGATGTGCCGGCGACCGATCCGCTCGGCAGGCGCTGGGTGACCCCGCAAGCACCGGCAGGATGGGGCCTCGGGGTCGGCTGCATCTGGTCGACCGTGGAACGCTGGGGGAGTGGGCGGGAGGTTCACGGCCGCTCTGGGAGCTGCTTCAGCGGTGCCCCCGACGGGGTAGCGGCCGGCGTTGTCGTGAGAACCGTTGTCGTGCTGATCACGGGCGCGGTGCCGGTGCCGAGCGGGTCAGGGCGATGTGAAGCCGTCGCAGAGCCGCGGTGACCAAGTGGCCTCGTATGCCGTCGGACTCCTCGCGAAGGGGAGCCGCGGGATCGGGGCGTCGGACGAGTTGCCGTAGCCTGGCGCGGCTGTTGTGCTCGACGAGGATCGGCACGTAGCCGGCGATACGAGCGTTGCTGAGCGGCTGGTAGCAGTCCTGCACCACCTCCCGCACGACCGCGGGCTTCAGCAGGCCGGCGTAGGAGGCCGTCAGATGGTCTGTGAGCTTCTCAAGGGTGTCGGGTAGCGCAGTCTCGGCCGTGTTCGCGCCCATGGCGCGCTCCTCACTGTCACAGACGGCCGGCCTCGGCAGCCGATCGGTTTCCGGGTGCTCGGCGTCGGCCCGTCCACTTCCCACACTTGCACGGATCGCGTCCGTGGAACGGTCCGCCGGATCTGTTCATCAACTGGCCATCTGGGACAGGTCGACCTGCGGACGGGCCCGTACGGCCGGCCAGAGGAGTAGGCTGATGTTACCGAGGGTATTTCGCGCACCGGCCTTCATGCTTGTGTCGTTTTCGGCGATTGATTACACCGGGCCGGTCCGACCGGCCCGGAGCAGGGTTCGCATCATGACTGCGACCGTTTCGTACGCGCCGACACTCCAAGGTCGGCCCTCCCCTCCGTCCCTCTGCATGCCGCCGGCTCTCACCGGTTCGACTCCGGCTCTCCTGGCCGGCGCCTGGTGGCCCCCCTCCTGTTATCCGGGGGCGGAACCTCCTTCATCGACTGCCCTGCTCGACCCGCGGACGACTCCCGTCTCGGCCGTGCGGCTGATGGCAGCCGTGAGCGACCCGCTGCGCACGTCGGCCACGGGCCGGCTGATGGACGAGGCGGCGCGTCTGCGCACCGTGACGGCGACCGACCGGGCCGTGGAGGTCGTCTGGGACGCTGAAGGAGGCCGTGAGGCCCGCGGTCCGACCTCCCGTCCACTGATCCCGGCAGTTACTGCTCCGGTAGTTGCCATTCCGGCAGCCGCCCTGCCGACACCGCATCCGGCGAAGGGCAGGTGAGGGTCATGGAGACCTTCGTGGCCGTGATGGTGCTCCTGGCGATGGTCGTTGTGGGCGTGCTCCTGATCCACCTGCTCAACAACCAGCACGACGAGCGCATCGCCGCTTTCCACTACAGCCGCTCCCGGTCCGCTGTCCGGGGGTTGGCACCATCGGCCCCGCAGAGGCATCGCGGCCGTGGCGGAACGAGTAGCGCCGGTGATCGCCGCGACCACCGCGACGGGGGACGCGGACGGCTCCGGCCACGGCGCCGGACCCGGACGGCGGGGAAGTGAGTCGCCATGCTCCCCGCCACGCACCCCGTCAGGCTTCTGGCGGACACCTGCAGTGAGCCGGTGCTTCCCGGCACCGCGGTCCTGCGGATGGAGACGACAGCCCGGCGCACGGGGACGTTCGACGGCGCGTGGTGGCCGCGGACACGCGACCTCAAGAGCCAACTGTCGGGTCTCCTCACCGCGCTGGCGGCTCGCCTGGGCCCCATCGCCCGCGTGGGCCTCGACGCGAGCGACTGGGACGGGTCCCCCGGCCATCTGTTCGTCGACGGGCACATGGTCCGCATCGATTGGTCCGCCGTGGGCGACAACACCATGATCGTCACCCGTGGCGACCAGGACCACTTCCTGTTCCTCGTGATCCCGCCGGGAGCAGGTACCGGCCCCGCGCGTGCCGCGATGGCCATGGCCGTACAGGACGACAACGCCGTCTCGGCCGAGCGGATCCTGGCCGCCACCGGCATCACCCGGGCCGACCGGAGCGACGTAGCGCAAAGTTCGCCCGGCTGAACCGGGCCGATACAGCAGAGCCTGCGACAGCAGCCCGGGACCCCGGCCGCAGCACGGACGACAGGTCGGGGTCCTGCCGTGCCGGACACCTCCCGGACCGTCCGGGTCCCGGGACCGTCATCGACGTGAGGAATGTGAGAACCATGGGTGTTCTGATCACCGTGCTGGTGGTGTTCGCCGTGGCCGGGCTGGTCCTGCTCGCCCTGAGCCTGCGCAACGTCCAGCAGTACGAGAAGGGCGTGGTGTTCCGCTTCGGGCGGCTGCTGCCGGACATCCGTGGGCCCGGCCTGCGCGTCATCCGGCCGATCGGGGACCGGATGCGGAAGGTGTCGGTACAGACCGAGGTGCTCGGCATCCCTCCGCAGGGGTCCATCACCGCCGACAACGTGACGCTCACCGTCGACGCGGTCGTCTACTTCAGGGTCATCGACCCGGTCAAGGCCCTGGTGAACGTGCGGGACTACCCCAGCGCCGTCTCCCAGATCGCCCAGACCTCGCTTCGTGCCGTCATCGGCAGGGCGGATCTGGACACGCTCCTCTCCGACCGCGACCACATCAACACGGAGCTCAAGAAGGTGATGGACGCCCCCACCGAGGAACCGTGGGGACTGCGCATCGAGCGGGTGGAGATCAAGGACATCGCCCTTCCGCAGTCGATGATGCGTTCCATGTCCAAGCAGGCCGAGGCCGAGCGCGAGCGCCGTGCCCGGGTCATCGCCGCCGACGGTGAGTTCCAGGCGTCCCAGCGGCTGAGTGACGCCGCGGCGACCATGGCCGACACTCCGGGCGCGCTCCAACTGCGCCTGCTGCAGACCGTGGTGGACGTCTCCGCGGAGAAGAACAGCACCCTGGTCATGCCGTTCCCGGTGGAGATGCTCCGCTTCTTCGAGCACCAGAGCCAGGAGACCGGCGGCGAATCCGTCCACCGGAGCATCCCACGCCCCGCGCTCCCCGAACGCCCGGAACTCCCGGAACCGATCACCTCTGCCCCACCCGCCGCGCCCGCCTTCCCCCTGAGCGGACAACGGGTCGGCTCCCACGGAGATCGGATCGGCAGGCGCGCGGATGTGGCGCGGGAGCGGCGGGACAATTGGCCGGCACACGCGGACTCCGACTCCGACGCGTCATATACCGGCGGCTGAACGTCGGGTGAACCGTTGACTGGCGCTGCACCTGGTAGGGGAACTGGCGGATCTGTACGTGGACTCACGCGAGACGCCACCCCATCAGGCATGGCCTCCGGCATCCGCCGGCCACGGTTCGCCATGGTGATCGCGGAGACGGAGGGTCTGGTGGGATGAGCCTTCGGATTCCCGCTCCGTAGCGGCGTCCGGTGGCTCGGCCGTGACGGAGTATTACCGCGCGCATCGAGCAACTCGCCATGTTCTGCAGTGTCTTCGCGATCACCGACATTATGGGCCGTCCGCGACCGCAGGACGGTGTCTCGATCGACAGTTCACGATCGACCTCACAAAGTGCACTCGCTTCACCCGGGGCGGCACCGAGGTTCCCGGCTGACCTCGGGCTGCGAGCAGTGCCCCTGATACTGGCGAAATATGCTGTTGCCGGCGCAGATTTCTCGGACACGAGGTGCGATGCGGTTCAAACTTTGACCACGCGAATACCAAGGCCGGACAGCATGTGGAGGTCCTCGGGGTCGGACGTCAGGACGGTCACGGGGGCGGGTGAGGTGAGTGCGGTGGCGGCGACGATGGCGTCGAGGGCGTATTTGTGGCCGTGTAGGCCGGCTGCGGCGAGGAGTTTGCCGGCGTGGCGGGCGATGGCTTCGGTGGGCGGGATGATGTTGACGCGGGAGACGGCCTAGTCGAAGCGGGCCTGGTTGGTTTTGGGGTCGCGGGCTTCGACGAGGGTGACGGAGCTGGTGATGACGCGGATGTCCTCGGCCTCGGCGGCGGAGAGACATTCGGTGAGTTCGGGTGTGTGTCGTACGAGTTTGGACAGGCCTTCGCAGTCCAGGACGAGGGTGCCGCTCACGCGGCGTCCGCGGAGCCGGCCGTGTCGCCGCGCAGGAGCGCCCGCTTGGCCTCGACCGCTGCCCGATCCACCGGCCCGTGCTCGGTTTCCGAGTCTTCGATGAGTTCGCGCAGCCGGTCGCGTTCGAGTTGGCGTTGGATGAGGGCTTCGACGTAGGCGGACATGCCGCGCTTGCCGGTGCGCGCCTTGAGGGCGGCGATGGTGCCTTCGTGGAGGGAGACGGAGACCGGGCGGACGGGGCCTTCGCCTGGAGCGGGGTCGGGGGTGGTGGCCATGGAACCAATTTGACAAAACTCTTGTTATTTGGGTGGGGTGATTCCGTGGCGTGCGGCTTGACCTGAGGCGGCGCGGGTTGTCTCGCGGGGTATGGACCCCTGTGATCACCAAGCGCGAGGATGCGTCCCGTGGGCTGACGCGTGAGGAACTGCTCGCACTGCCTGGAGCCGGCGAACCGTGCGCTGTCCCTCAGCCGGACCACCGGGTACGACCTTGCCAAGCGTGGCCGGTATCCGTGCACGGTCCTGCGTCTGGGCAACGCCTACCGGGTCGTCACCGCCGACCTGCTCAAGCTGCTCCACGTCGACGTACCGGAGCGCGCAGGCGTCGACGAGTCGACGGCTGTCACGCCCGAGGTGGAAGGAGGCCGGTTTTCGTCGAGCTGTTGTTGCTGTGTGCGCCGCTGTGCTCGTCTGCGTGAGGCGTGTGGGCGGGGAGACCACGGATGATGGCGATCGGCCTCATATGTGGGATCTCGACAAGCCGTGCGACCATGTTGTCGCCACTGAGCTTGTAGGCCAGTTCATCGCCCTGCCAAAGGGGCGGGGAGCGCAAGGGGAGCGCGGACGCCTGTGGACGGTGCAACACGGCGTACGAGCAGCGGGACCGTGGTCAGTGCTCTGATCTGCGAAAACGGGATCTGATGCGATCACGGGGCATAACTCGTCACGATCCCTATCGCCCTCGTAATGCGTAGGTCTCGGGTTCGAATCCCGAAGGCGGCTCCAAGGTGAACCCCAGGTCAGGGCTTTGACCTGGGGTTTCTTGTTTTGGTTGACCTTGGAATTCGGGCCCATCGGGCACGTGTGGTCTGTGCATCGCAATGCGTAGGTCTGGAGTTGACGGCCAGTGGCGATTGCGGATCACGGGGCTTTGACCTCGGCATTTGTTCATGGCTGTCGATCCCCCCGGCCCAATCCGGGCGAGCTGGTGGCCATTTGGTGGCCAGGCGTGCAGAGGTCGTGCAGATGGCACCTCGGCCAGCCTCGCGGATTTCGCATGGGAGTTGTGCCATCCAGACAATCGCGCGGCCAGCCGGGTTTTCCTGGGGCGAGGGCGATGACGCGCTGCCTCACTATCGGCCGTCCCAGTAGGGCGAACCGAGCTGGATCGCGTCGTCGGCCGGTGCGGCGACCTGCTGTCCGGAGGCTCCGGCGTCCTCGGCAGCCTGCGCGGTCGTGTACGCGTGACCGGCCGCATCTACCGCGCCGGCGACCGCCTTGGCGGCCTCGGCCTTGGCTGCGTCGGCCCTGGGCCTCGCGACCTACGACAACAGCCGTGCCGGCCGATCCAGCCGGGGCCCATCTGTGCGGCGTCGGTGCACGGCGCGGGAGGACGTGGGCTCGGCGGATACTGGACAGGGCGCCGTGCTGTCGTGGCCGCTCGACAAGGCGC
The DNA here is from genome assembly GCF_021261325.1 of Streptomyces guryensis. Taxonomy (GTDB): domain Bacteria; phylum Actinomycetota; class Actinomycetes; order Streptomycetales; family Streptomycetaceae; genus Streptomyces; species Streptomyces guryensis. The sequence goes on from NZ_JAJSBI010000007.1 coordinate 370,456, forward strand.
CATCCGTAGGCGTCCGCGCGGCGAGGTCGTGACTCCCTTGGCCGGTTGAGCGCAGGCCGCGCTCATGGTGGTGGAACCCGTAGTGGTGGAAGACGTGTGAACCGCCTGCGGGCGTAGATCACGACATGCCACAGTCGCGGTATGCGCGGCGCGGACGGAGTGACGGACGAGGGGGTCCCGGCACAGTCGGGGACGGGCGCGGAGGGGTCCGTGACCGGGGTGGTGCGGCGACGGTGGGGTGTCGCCCTGGGCGGGGTGCTCCCGGCGCGGTTCTTCGAGCCAGGCTGGGCCTACGAGGAACGGGTGGAGCGCCGTTGTCCCGTCTGCGAGGGGGAGTTGCACGCGCTGCGCAGGCCGTACGAGTCGCAGGGGCGGGTGTACCGGTATGCCGCGCTGGTCTGTCCTGGCTGCCCCACCGCGTTCAGTCTCGCCGACCTGGGGGTGAAGACGTACGACCAGCTCACGGCCGCGTCTTCGGCGGCCGTGTCCGTCCGCTGGGGCCCTGCCCGAGTGGTCCCGGGGTCAGCGTGACCGCGATCCGCGTCCCCGGGCAGTTCCCCGGGGCGATGCGCGGGGGGCGCCCTCCGGCGTGGCCGGACGACCTGGCCGTGCCGGAGCAGACCGAGAAGCGGGCCCTGTTGTGGTGCAAGGTGACCGATCCGGACTGGCGCCCCACCGAGGAGGCGGTCGCGGCGGCGGAGGACGTGCGGGTGATCCTGCCCGAGGGTCCGGGATACGACGCGCTGCGGATCTGGCTCGCGGAGCGCGGTGTCCAGTACCGGGTCAGCCGCTACTGGGAAGAGGCCGAAGAGGTCGGCACGCTCAATGAGTTGGGCGGCCGTACGGATCTGGTCGCGGTCGGTCCGGGTGGCGCTGTCCCGGCCGCGGGTCCCTGGGCGGTGGCGGCCCGGGAGGCCTTCGCCGCGCAGTGGGACGGTGCGGAGGAGTTACCGGAGGACGACGGCGACGCGTACGTGCGCGTTGGGGAGTTGGTGCCCGCCGAGTGGGCCGCGCTGCTGCCGCATCCGTCGTTCAACCCGGCCCAGGCGGCTGCCGTTCCCGTCGTTCGGGAGGGCACCGGGCATCTGGTGGTGGTGGCGCCCACCGGCGCGGGCAAGACCCCGATCGGCATGGTCGCGGCGCTGGACGCGCACGCCCGGGGCGAGAAGGCCGCCTGGCTGGTGCCGCAGCGCTCGCTCACCGACGAACTCGACCGGGAGCTCCAGCTGTGGCGGCGCCAGGGGCTGCACGTGGTACGGCTGACCGGTGAGGCCGCCGTGGACTCCGGGCTGATCCGGGCGGCCGATGTGTGGGTGGCGACGACGGAGAAGTTCGAGGCGATCTGCCGTGCGGGGTCGTTGCGCGACGCGCTCGCCGAGGTGGGCTGCTTGGTTGTCGACGAGATCCATCTGCTCGGCGATCCGGTGCGTGGCGCAGTACTGGAGGCGCTGCTCGCGCGGGTGCGGGAGGACGGTGCGGGCGCGCGGATCGTCGGGCTGTCGGCGACGGTCGCCAACGCGGACGAAGTGGCCGAGTGGCTGGGCGCCCGCCTGGTCCGCACGGCCTGGCGGCCCACCCGGCTGACCTGGCAGTTGCCGGTCCTGCCGGCGGTGGACGAGGCGGACTGGGCGGCGCGGGCCGCGGTGCGCACCGCGGCCGCTGTACGGATCGCCCGCGGGGTCGGTGCGGACGGCGGCAGCGTGCTGGTGTTCTGCGGCAGCAAGCGACGGGTGCGGGCGACCGCGCTGGCTCTGGCCGCCGACCGTGGCGTGTCGACCGCAGGCGTGGACGCGGACGATGCCGCACTCGTCGAGCGGCTGTGCACCAAGGTCGGGGTGCGGCTGCACTACCGGGACTGGCCCTACAAGCGGGACGCCGAGCAGGCCTTCCGTACCCGTGAGGCGGACATCCTGGTTGCCACCTCCACCGTCGCCGCGGGCGTCAACCTCCCCGCCCGGGCCGTGATCGTCGCCGACACCACCATCGGCCTGGACCGCGTCGAGGTGTCCATGGTCCAGCAGATGTTCGGACGGGCCGGCCGCATCGGCGCCGGGGAGCGCGAGGGCTGGGCGTTCCTGCTCGCGGACCCGGGGGAGCGGGCGCACTGGCAGGCCCGGCTCGCCGCCGGATACACGGTGCGGTCACGGCTGGGCGACCACCTTCCCGACCACCTCCTCGCCGAGGCCGTCCAGGAACGGGTGTCCACGGTCGAGGAGGCGGAGCGGTGGTGGTCGGGGACGCTGGCCGCGCACCAGGGACACGCCGGTGTCGAACCGCTGCGTGAGGCGGTGGCGTTCCTCACGACGGCGGGCTGTCTGCGCGGCCCCGTGGGTGAGGACCGTTGGGAGACGAGCCCGCTGGGCAGGCTGACCAGCCGCTTCATGGTGGACGCCGCCCTCGCCGACGACCTGGCAACCGCGGTGCGAGAGGCCCCGGTGCCCGAATACGCCTTCACCGCAGAGCGGTCGCTGGCGGCCCTGCTCAGCACCCGCCTCCCGGTGTTGGAACAGGCACCGTTCACCGACCGGGCCCGTACGGCACTGCGCCGCGTACTGCGCGAGGCGGAGCAGGAGCATCCGCAGGAGACCGACGAGTCTGCGCAGGACGAGCCGAAGCCGGTGGCCGGAGACCTCGCCCGCGCGGTCCTCCACCTCGTCGCCGACCGCCCCGGCCTCTTCCGTGGTCGTCCTGGTTACGTGCTGGGCATCCCCGTCGACTCCATGACCGGCATCCTGGAGGAGGCCCGGCGCTACCTGGCCTGGCTCGGCGCGCAGGGCCCGCTCGGCACGGTCCACCCGTGGGCGGCCGTCGTCGCCGGTGACCTGGCCCAGCGTATCCGTTGGCGTACGCTCGGGCCCGGCCGAGGGGCGGGACGGCTGTTGTGGATGTGTGAACGGATGGCCACCGCCCCGCTCGCGCCCGATCTCGTTCCCCGGATGTGGCGCGCGGCCCGCGCCCGCGGCGTCGACGCCCCCGACTGGTCGGGGACGACACCGCCGAACGACTGCGCCTTGCTCCCGGACCGTTACCGCGCGCTGCTCGCGGAGCGCGCCACCGGCGTCCACCTGGACCTGCGGGAGGACGACGGCGAGGTCCGGGTGGCGGCGCCACCGGGCTCGGTGATCCGGCTGTGGAACGGCGCGACCACCACCCTGCACAGCGGCGACGGCGAGGCGACCACCCTGCTCCTGCCGCCCGACGACCCGTCGGACAACTCGGCCGGCAACAGCGGGGCGGCCGTCTTCACCAGGGGTGGTGACCGGCTGGGGACGGGGTGGCTCGGGGCGTACGCGGAGATCCGCCGCTGAGCCCGGCCGGAGGGCGGGTCCCTACGGCGGCCACCGCCCGGCAGGGGGTGCAAGAGGGGCGCGCTGTAGCACAAGTGGCATGGGCCGAGGAGCGGCTCACACGCACCGATCGGGGTGCGGCAGACTGGTGTGGATCCGCTGGCACACGTCCGGCCGGACGTGTGCCAGCCGAAACAGGAGAGAAGGGGAGCCCATAGTTCCGTGAGTGACGAGTTCGACCTCCCGGAGCCCGATGCCGCGGATCCCGTCGACGAGGGCGCGTTCGGTATCGACGCGTTCTCCCTCGACGACCGGCTGCGGCTGTTCCACTTCGCCGCGGCCGAGAAGCGTCACGAGTACCTGTGGCTGTTGCGTGCCTTCGACCGCGGACGCGCCAACTACCAGGTGCTGCTGCACGCCTCGGACGCGGTGGGACTGCTGGAGCGGCTCGCCGCCGACCATCCCGCTGCGGGCGCCGTCGGCGGGACGGCCGGCGTTCAGCCGTTGCTCGACGCGCTCGCGGAGTGGCAGGTCCTGGACCGGTCGTACGACGGGACGCGCGCCGCGAACCTTGCCGAGTACCGCAACCGCCACTACGTGTACCAGTTCACCCAGGCCGGGTACCGGGCGTACCGGGCGGTGGAGGACGTGCTCGGCGCGAGCCTGGAGGACGCCCAGCTCTCCCGCCTCGTCTTCCCCGACATCCTCGGGGACCTGCGCGCGCTGGCCGAGGCCAACACGGCGGGCGACGGCGAGGAGGTGTACCGCAAGCTCGGCCGGCTCGACTCGGTGCTGAACGAGATGGCGCAGCGCGCCGCCCGCTTCTACCTCATGCTGGGCGACCTGGCGCGCACCAACGACACCCGGCCCGAGGTGTTCCTCGCCCACAAGGACACGCTCCTCGCGCACATGCGGGAGTTCACCGCCGAACTCGGCCGCTACGCCCCGCTGCTCGCCGAGGCGGTCGAGAAGGCCGCGGCCACCGGTGTGGACCGGATGATCGAGTACGCGGCCGAGGCCGACGAGCGGCTCTTCCGCAGCCCCGCCGAGCGCCTCGCGGACTGGCGGCACCGGTGGGACGGCATCGTCCACTGGTTCGCGGAGCGCGAGCACAGCGAGACCGAGCGGCTGCAGGACGCCACCGTCACCGCGATCCGCTCCGTCCTCGCCCTGCTGCGTCGGGTCACCGAGGCGCGCCGGGGCGGGGTGAGCCGGGAGAGCCAACTGCGCCATCTCGCCCAGTGGTTCACCTCCTGCGAGAGCGACGAGGACGCGCACGCCCTGTTCCAGGCGGTCTTCGGGCTCGGTGCGCCCCGCCACATCGCCGTCCCGTACGCCGACCCCGAGCAGATCCCGGGCCGTACCTCCTGGTGGGAGGCGGAACCGGTCGAGCTGGCCCGCACCCTGGTCCAGTCCGGCCGCACCCCCGCCCTGCACGGGCCCGGCCGCATCGAACGCGACGACGACCGCCGGGCCCTGCTGCGCGCCGAGCAGCTCAAGGAGCAGGCCGAGCGCCGGGGTGCCGCGAACTCCCTCGCCTCGGACGGCGTGTACGGCCGGACCCTCGACGAGCCCGAGACACGCGCCCTGCTGGCCCTGCTGGACGTGGCACTCGCCGCCCGGGTCCCCGCCAGCCGCCGGGTCACCGCCGCCTCCGGTTCCGCCCACGGGGTGCGGCTCACCCTCACCCCAGCGGAGGGCTCCACCACCGTCGACACCGTGCGGGGCCGGCTTCATCTCGACGGGCTGCGCCTGGAGGTCACCGTATGAACAAGGTCGTCGTATGAGCCGCGTCGCCGAGGGCGTCTCCCCGCTCGAACTCGCCGACTACCAGAAGGCGGTACGGCTCGTCCTGCGGCACCCGCTGATCACACCCGGGTACCCGGACAAGGCGGCGCTGGCCACGGTGCGACGCTGGGCCGACCAACTGCGCACCGACCTGATGGAGGCACTCGGGTACCGGCTCGTCACCACCGCCGACACCGCCCGGCTCCAGCGCGCCCAGGACGGCCTGGACGCCACCCGCCCAGCCCTCACCCGCGCGGGCCGCCCCTTCGACCGGCGCCGCTATGCCTACCTCGTCCTCACTCTCGCGGCCCTGGGCCGCCACGGCGCGCAGGTGGCGCTGGGCGAACTGGCCGACGCGGTCGCCGCCGACGCCGTACGCATCGACGGGCTGGGACTGGACACCGCGCGCAAACCCGACCGGGACGCCTTCGTCGACGCCGTCACCTGGCTCACCGAGCGCGGCGCGCTCACTCTCGCTGACGGTTCCGCCACCGCCTGGGCAGGCGATCCCGAGCGGGCCGAGGCCCTGTACGACATCGACCGGGAGATCCTCCTCGCCGTCCACCACCCGACCCGGGTTCTGCAACACCTCACCTCCGTCACCGCTTTGCTGGACTCCTCCGGCGCGCTGGGCCTGTCCGCGGGCCGTGCCGCCCAGCGCCGCGACCAGGCCCGCCGGGCCCGTCGTCTGGTGCTGGAGAACCCGGTCGCGTACTACGCCGACGCCGACACCGAACTCCTGGGCCAGCTGCGGGCGCCCGCTCTCGCCGAGGACCTGGAGCGGCTGACCGGGCTGACGGTGGAGCGGCGGGCCGAGGGTGTGGCGCTCATCGACACCTCCGGCAGGCTGTCCGACCTCCGCTTTCCCGGCGGCGGTACCGTCGCGCAGGCCGCGCTGCTGCTCGCCGCCCGGATCAGCGTCGCGGTGCAGCGTTCCGGACGGCACGCCCTCGAATCGCTGCCCGCGCCCACCGCCGCCGAACGCCTCGCGGCTCGCGCCCGGCGTATCGACGTGGCCCTGCCGTCGCGCGGGCTGGTCGCCGAACTCGCCCAACTCGCAGAGCCGGACGAGGGGTCGGCGTACGGGACGCCCGGTGACGAGGGGCAGGAGCTGACGGAGACCCGGTACCCCTTCGTCACGGACTCCTGGCTCCGCGGCAGGCTCAGGGAGATCACCGCCGAGTACGGCGCGGGTTTCGCCGCCGATCTGCGCGGCGACCCGGACCGGCTGCTGGACCAGGCGCTCGGCCTGCTGGCCGCCATGTTGCTGATCGCCCGGGTCGACGGCGGGGCCCTCGCGCTTCCGCTGCTCGCCCGCTACCGGGGGGTCACCGCCCGAGTCAAGACCCGTACGGCGGCCCAACCGCTTTCCCGGACAACCCTGTTCACCGACGACATCGCCAAGGACCCGACTCCGTGAGCACCCCCGCTCCCACCCAAGCCCCCACCCCCTCAGCCCGGTTCGTCCCCACCCGCGCCGGGATCATCAACCTGTGGGACTACCGGGACGAGGAGTTCTCCTTCGCCGGCGGCTGGCTGGTGCTGCGCGGCCCCAACGGATCCGGCAAGACCAAGGCCCTCGAAGTCCTCTTCCCCTTCGTCCTCGACGGCCGTATCGACCCCAAGCGGCTCAACCCGTTCGCCGCCGAGGACCGCACGATGAAGTCCAACCTGCTCTTCCGCGGGCAGGACAGCGCGCTCGGCTACGTCTGGATCGAGTTCACCCACCGGGAGACGGGCGAGGCCGTCACCTGCGGCATCGGACTGCACGCCCAGCGCCACCGCGACACACCCGTTCGCTGGCACTTCGTCGCCGAGGGCCGCGTCGGAGAGGACTTCTCCCTCCTCACCCACGACGACCGGCCGATGACGAAGAAGCAACTCGCCGCCGAACTCGGACGCGAGCTGATCGCCTCCACGGCCGACTACCGCGCCGCCGTCGACCGACGCCTGTTCGGTCTCGGCCCGGAACGGTACGAGCAACTGCTCACCCTGATCCTCACGCTGCGCCGCCCGCAGCTCGCCAAGAACCTCGACCCGGCCAAGCTCTCCGACACCCTCACCGCCGGTCTGCGCCCGCTCGACGACGACCTGATCGCCGAGGCGGCCCGTTCCTTCGACGACATGGAGTCCGTGCAGCGCACCCTGGAGGGACTGGCCGCCGCCGACGACGCCACCCGGGCCTTCCTCGCGAGCTACTCCACCTACCTGCGGGTCCACGCCCGTGCCGCCGCGGACCGGCTCACCGCCCGCCGTACCGAGACCGCCGAGCGCGCCGCCGCGCTGAGCACCGCCACCACGGACCTGGCTCAGGCCCGTGAACGGCAGGCCGCCGCCCAGACGCGTGCCGAGTCGGCCGACGGCTCACTCGCCGCCCAGCGCGCCCGCCTCGACCAGTTGCGCTCCTCCGCCGCCTACCAGGCCGTCGAGCAACTCGCCGACCTGGAACGCCTGGTGCGCACCTGCGAGCAGACCGCCCGGCAGGCGAACGCCGAACGTGAACGCCGCAGCGCCGCCACCGGCCGCGCCCGCGCCGAGGCCGAGCACGCCGCGCGGCTCGCCGCCGAACTCGATGCCGCAGTCTCCCGGGACGCCGCCACCGTCGCCGACCACGCCCACACCGCCGGCCTGCCCTGGACTCCGGCCGACGCCGAACCCGCCGGCCTCGCAGACCGCTCCGCCGCACTCGCCGCAGCCCGCCACGAGGGCGTCCGGGCCGTACGGGCCGCCCAGCAGGTGGCACGCGGCGCCGAGCAGACCCGTGACCTCGCCCGGAGCTCGCTCGACCGTGCCGAGGAGGCCGTCACCGCGGCGGAAACCGCGGAGACCGCCGCCGAGTCGGCCCTCGCATCCGCCCGTGAACAGGCCCGTGAGGCACTGGGACAGTGGGCGGAGGCGCATGGTGAGCTCCTGACCGAGGAGGGGGTCGGCCGACTCGCCGAAGCCCTCGAACTCACCGGCGAGGCGGAGAGCTCGGGTGTGCCCGTCACGCTCGCGGACGCCTTCACCGAGGCCACCGCCTCCGCCGTACAGGAACTGCGTGACTCCCTCGCCGCCCTGCGCGCCCAGCGCGCCGATGTCGAGCGCCGCCGCGCCGAGACGGAGGCCGAACGCGACCGGATCGCCGCCGAACACGACGACGCCCCGCCCCAGGCCCGTGGCCGCACTGCCGAGAGGGCGCCCGGTGAGGGGGGTGTTCCGTTGTGGCGGCTCGTCGACTTCGACGACCATCTGACAGGCCGTCAGCGGGCGGATCTGGAAGCCGCCTTGGAGGCATCGGGCCTGCTTGACGCCCTCCTCACCGCCGAGGACGCCCCCGTGGCGGCCGGGCGCAGCGAGGGTTGGCTGCGAGCCGGTTCTCCGGTGAGAGGACCGAGCCTCGCCGACCTCCTGCGCCCCGAGGTCCCCGAGGCCGGCGATGCGATCCCGACCGCCGCCCGGATCACCGCCGTACTGCGATCCGTCGCCGTCACCGGCGACCTCGACACCGGGACTCCGCAGATCAGCCCCGACGGCCGGTACGCCGCCGGTGTCCTGATCGGCGCCCACACCAAGGAGCACGCCGAGTACATCGGCGCGACCGCCCGCGCCCGCAGGCGCGCCGCCCGGATCGCCGCCTGCGAGACGCTCCTGTCCGAACTCTCCGCCCAGCTCGACGAGTTGGCGCGTGCGCAGGCCCGTACGGACGCCGCCCTCGACGGGTACGCCGCGGCCCGCGCCGCCCTGCCCCGCACCACCGGCATCACCGAGGCGCTGCGCGAACTGGACAGGGCCGCGGCGAGGCTGCGCGCCACCCGCGACGCCGCCGACGCCGCCCAGGACTCGTACGACGAGTCGGTGGCCGCCTGCTCGGTCGCCGAGCGCGCCCTGCGCCGCACCGCCGCCGAGCACGCCGTCGAGACCGACCGCGTCGACGCCGTCGAGACCGCCACCCGCGCCTTCGAGACGGCGGTCCGCGAACTGGCCGCCCGCCGCCGCGAACACGCCCGCCAGAGTGAGGCGGCCGAGGCAGCCACCGACCGACTCACCGTCGCCGCCGAGGATGAGGAAGCGGCGGCGGACACCGAGCGCGCGGCACGCCGCCGGTACACCGAGGAGGCCGCGGGACTTGAGGCCCTCCAGGATGCCGTCGGGGCCGAGGCACAGGAGGTGATGCGCCAGGTGCAGGAGACCGAGGACGGCATCGACGCCCTGGTGGGGGAAGCCGAGGCGGCCCGCACCGCTCAGCACGGCGCGATCGCGGGTACCGCCGCGGCCGAGGCCCGCCGTACGGCCGCGGCTGAGGCCCGGTCGGTCGCAGCGGCGGAGGAGAAGGACACCGCCCGCTCCCTGCGCCCGTATGCCGTCAGGGAACTCCTCGACATCCTGCGCTGCCCGCCCGGCCTCGCCTGGCCTGCCCAGGAGGCCGACTGGGCCGGCGAGACACTCCCGCCGGCCGTGGCCGCCGCCCACGAGGCGATCCTCGCCGCGACCCGCGACCTCACCCCCACCGAGACCAGCCTCAAGCAGTCCGTCACCCGTCTCACCAAGGCCCTGGACGACCTGCAGGCGCAGCTGGCCGCCGCCGGGCAGGACTACCGGCCCGAGTGGGACGGTTCCGACGGGGTCATCCTCGTCCGTGTGGCCGACGAGGAGGGCCCGCTGCCGGTGGCCGTCTTCGCGCAGAAGATCTCCGCCCACCGCAGTGACCAGGCCGAACTGCTCTCCGAGTCCGAGCAGCGCATCCTGGAGGACGCCCTGCTGACCCGGCTCGCCCAGCAGATCCACGACCGCACCATCGACGCCCGCGACCTGATCCGCCGGATGAACACGGACATGCGCCGGCGCACCATGTCCTCGGGGACGACGGTCGGGGTGAGCTGGCTGCTAGCCGACCACCTCGACGACGAACAGCGCGCCGTCTGCGCCCTCCTCGACGCCGACGCCGCCCGCCTCGGCCCCGACGGTCTCGCCCGGGTACGCACCCACTTCGCCGCGCAGATCAAGACCGCCCGTGCCCGCCACCGTGACCAGCCCTACCGCGAACTGCTCGCCGAGGTCCTCGACTACCGGCGCTGGCGGCAGTTCGCGTTCCAGCTGGTGCGCCCCGACAAGACGGAGGAGAGGCTCACCCGAGCCCGGCACAGCCGCCTGTCGGGCGGTGAGCAGTCCGTGTCGCTCCATCTGCCGCTGTTCGCTGCCGCGCACGCCATGCTCAACTCCGCCCACCCGCACGCCCCGCGCCTGCTCGCCCTCGACGAGGCCTTCGCCGGCGTGGACGACACCGGGCGCGGCGAACTCATGTCACTGGCCGCCCAGTTCGACCTCGACCTCTTCATGACCGGCTACGACCTGTGGGCCGCCCACGCCTCCGTGTCCGCCGCCGCCCACTACGACCTCGCGCACACCGCCGTCGACCACACCGTCTCCGCGCTGCTGCTCGTCTGGGACGGCCACCGGCTCCTCGCCGACGACACCGGCGACCTCACCACCGCCCTCGGCTCGCCCGGCACCCGGCGCGTCCCGGTCCCCGAGGAGGCCCCGGTTGTCCACTGAGCGTGAGCCGTCGGCGTACGACGAGCTGCGCGGCGAGGGATGGACCCGGCTGCTCGCCGCCGCCCGCCGCAGGCTGGAGCGCACCGGCGGCGCGCTCGACGGCGACATCTCGCTCACCGGGCCCAGCGAGGCCGAGCGCCGCACCGTCATCGGCATCACCGGCCGCTACCGGCCCGAGACCGTCAAGCGCCTCGCCGTACCCCTGCGTGACCTGGACGGGTATCTGTACGACCGTTATGGCACCGGTCTCCTCCAGACGCTCGGCCGTCTCCACGGTACGCTGCGCGACCGGCCGGCCGAACGGGCCGACGAACAGGCCCGCCGGGAGCAGGCCTTGACGTCGGCCCACTCCAGTCGGCTCGCCGGGCAGGGGTGGTTCGCCGCCTGGCTGGAGCGGATCGCCGCCGACGGCACCCTCACCCGTCTCGTACGCCGGGGGGACACGCCGCTCCTCGACGCGGCGGCACGTGTCCTGGAACGGCTCTGCGGTGACGGGGACCGCTGCACGGGCTCGCCGGAACGGTCTTCCGCAGTCCTGCCGCTTCCGGTCCTCGCCGAATGGGCCACCGGCGACACCAAGGCCCTGGTTCCCGGCACCCCGCTCGAACAGCTCGTCCTACGCGCCCTCGCCCAGCGCGTCGGCGACGGCCGCGGCGTACCGCGCGACCGGGCCGGGCGGCGCGCCCTGTGGGAGAGCGCCGGAGCCATCGCGGACGACCTCGCCAGCCAGGTACTCGTCCTCAACATCGGCGCCAGGGGCGACACCGTCGTCTGCGACTGGCTGCGCGACGCCGCCGGCTTCGGCATACCCTTCCGGCTCACCCTCCACCAGCTCGCCACCGACCCCGTCGTCCCCGCAGCCCGCACCATCTTCGTCTGCGAGAACCCGGCCGTCCTGCGCGCCGCCGCCGGCGAACTGCAGGACACCGGCGGCGCCCTCGTGTGCACCGAGGGCGTCCCGTCCGCCGCCTGCCACAAACTGCTCGGCGATGCCGTACGCGCGGGAGCCCGGCTGCACTGGCGCGCAGACTTCGACTGGGCCGGCCTGCGCATCACCGCGGACGCCGTGGCTCGCCACGGCGCCCACCCCTGGCGGATGACGGCCGCCGACTACACGGCCGCACTCGGTGAGGGCGAGTCCACACCGCTCGTGGGACCGCCCACGACCAGCCCCTGGGACCCCGGACTGGCCCTCGCGATGGAGGCGTCGGGCAGCACGGTCATGGAGGAACGCCTCCTGCCCGCACTCCTGTCAGACCTGGCCCGGCCGGCGGCTTCTCAGTGAGCGCGGTTTCCGGCTCCGGACGGGGGAGCTCGTCGAGGGGGAGTACGGGCGAGGTGTGGGGTGGCCGAGGGGTGGCCATCCGTGCAGCAACGGTGCACGGAGTGGTTCGGGGCGGCGTTGGCAGATGTCGCGAGGGGCTTGCCGCCGTTGTGGAAGGTCAACAATGCGGGTGGTCTGCCTGCATGGTTTGTGGTGCGACGGTTCTCCGTTACGGGGGGCCTGCCGCCCGGCCGGGATCGTTTGCCGGGTAAGTCGAGCCTGAGACGGGGCAAGTCGTTTGGGCAGGGAGAGGGTGCTCGGTGCGGTCCTCCCGCGGTCACAGTCTCTTGGCCCGCGGTGTGAGAGTGGCGCAACCGAATCTCCAGCGTGGTCTAACAGGTCGGAAACCGCTCGCTACGGCAGTCGGACTAGCGTCGTGGCATGAGGGTGTGGACGCCAGTACGGCCGCTACTCGGCAGGCTTGGCGCAATCAGCACGGGCGGTTCGGGGCGCAGGCACGGTGGTCCGACGACTCCCGGTCGTCGGCCGATGCCCGGCTGGGGCAGCATCCGGGGCCGGGTGGCGGTGGTCATCACGGTTCCCATCTGCCTGCTGCTGGCGGTGGCCGGTGTCGCCGTAGACGGGCGTGCCGAAGCGCTCAGCGATGCCCGGACCACCCGTGCCGAGGTTGGCCTCAGCCTGCGCATCCAGACCCTGGTGCACCAGCTGCAACGCGAACGCGGCCTGACCAACGGACTGTTGGGCGGTGAGAAGGGGTTTCGCCCCTCGCTCGCCGCAACGCGCAAGCGCGTGGACACGGCACTGCGCGGCGAAAGCGCGGTCGAGGATGTCGTGCAGCGGCAGTTGCGGCGCCTTGCCGCCGTGCGCGCCGCAGTCGACCGTAGTACCGCCGACCCGGCGAAGACCCTCACCTTCTACACCGCCGCCATCGACGCCCTGAACACCGTCGACCCGGTGGCAGCCACCGCGACGCGCGCCGACGCCCAACTGTCCGGCGGGCTGGCCGCGATGCGGGAACTGGCCGCGGCCACGGAGTCCGTCGCCCTCGAACGCGGCCTCCTCAACGGTGTGTTCGCCGAAGGCGCCTTCCACGGGCACAGGTACATCGACTTCACCGAGGTACGCGCCACACGCGTCGCCGCCCTCGCCCGCTTCCGGCAGGTCGCCACCGCACCCCAGCGCGCGGCCCTGAAGAAGGCCTTCGCAACCGCAGACGCACAACGCGCCACCGCCTACGAGAACCAGGCCGAAGGCGCCGCCGACGGCTTCGCGCTGCGCGCCGACGCCGGCACCTGGTGGGACGCGATGACCGTACTCGTCGACGATCTCTACGCCGTCCAGCAGTCGGTCGGTGATGCTGTACGGGACCGGGCCGACCGGCTCAGCCACGACGCCGAGCTGGGCCTCGTCGCCTATCTCAGCGCGGGGACACTCATCGCCGTGCTCGTCGCGGGCCTGGCCGCCTTCGCCTCCCGTTCCCTCACGCGCCCGCTGCGCACGCTCGCCGAGACCGCCCACGATGTGGCGCGGCATCGGCTGCCCGCAACCGTCGCCCGTATCCAGCAGTCCCCGCGGGACGGTGCGGAGATCCTCCCGACGACGCCCGCCCCGGACACTCCCGATACGCGGCTGCTGGGCGGCGCAGCGGAGATCGCCGCGGTCGCGGAGTCCCTGGACGAGGTGGAACGCACGGCCGTCCATCTGGCCGCCCAGCAGGCCACCCTGCGTCGCAACACCACCGAATCGCTCGCCAACCTCGGCCGCCGCAACCAGAACCTCGTACGGCGCCAGCTCAGCCTCATCACCCGCCTGGAACAGCAGGAACTCGACCCGGACGCCCTCGGTGAGCTCTTCGAACTCGACCACCTCGCCACCCGTATGCGGCGCAACGCCGAAAACCTGCTGGTCCTGGCGGGGCAGAATCCACCCAGGCCCACGGCAGCACCCGCCGACGCCCTGGAAGTCGTCCAGTCCGCAGTCGCCGAGGTGGAGCAGTATCGGCGGGTCCTGATCGCAACCGTGGAGCCGGTACGGGTACGCGGACACGCCGTCGCCGATGTCGCCCACCTCCTCGCCGAACTCATCGAGAACGGGCTGAACTTCTCGCCACCGACCGAACCGGTCGAGGTGCACGGATGGTACGACACCGACGACGACACCTACTCCTTCGCCGTCGTCGACCACGGCGTCGGCATGTCCGAGGCCGACAAGGAACGTGCGGGCGCCCACTTCTCCGACTCCGGCGAGGAGGCCCTCCTCGCCACGCCCACCCGGTTCCTCGGCCACCTTGTCGTCGGCCGAATCGCCCACCGCCTCGGTCAAGGCACCCAGGTCCACCTCTTCGATACCGCCGGCGGCGGGCTGTCTGCACTTCTTGCTCTCCCCGGGCGCCTGCTCGCCCCCGCCGAGGACGCCTCCGTCCCGCCCCTGCCCGTCAAACCGGCTGTCTCCGCCCTGCTCAACGGCTTCCGAGCGGGTGTCGCCCTGGGCGAAGCCCGGACCACTCAAGGAGCGTCATCGTGACCACCGCCGTCCAGAGTTTCGGCTGGCTCGTCTCGGAGTTCGTCCGCACCGCCGACGGTGTCACCGACGCCGTCGCCGTCTCCTCCGACGGCCTGCTCATGGCCGCCTCGGACACCCTCGGCCGAGATCGCGCCGACCACCTCGCCGCCGTCGTCTCCGGCATCACCAGCCTCGCCCAGAACGCGGCCACGGCACACGGCTTCCGCGGTATGAAACTCGTCATGATCGAAATGCTTGGGGGCTTCCTCATGGTCGGCCGCATCCGTGACGGAAGCTGCCTCGGCGTCCTCGCCTCCGAAGGATGCGACGTCGGCCTGGTCGGCTACGAAATGGCCGTCCTCGCCGACCGCTGCGGGGAACTGCTCACCCCGCAGCTGGTACGCGAACTCCACTCCGCGCCCGCGTGAGCCACGGTGCGGTCGCCCAGTGGCTGAGACGGACAACGCCGAAGCGCGGGGCACTGGTGGAGGAGGGGTGAACTCGGGTGGGGTCGGGTCACCGCACGCGACATGTCCCTGCGAACTCGGGACAACGTCCTCACCGGACAAGTCCTGGTCCACGACGACATCGCCGCCGTAGAGCGCCGTGGGACCCGACGGGTAACACCGAGCTCTGGTACGTCAGCACCGCACACGCGCACGGCTGGATCCACCCCGACGACCGCTACCTGCGCCCCGCCTGCTGACGCAGTGCGTGCTGTGCGGTACGGAAACGAACAGGCCCTGCAGCGTCAGAGCGCCGGGTGTCGCCGGGGAGGACGAAGGTCGCTACCAGGCACCGACGGTCTCCAGCAGGAGATGGAGATCGTGGGTGGCTTCGGCGGTGGCGAGCATCTCAGCCACGGGGACGGTTGCCGTCGCGGCCGTGAATGCGGGGTGGCGTCCCGGAGGAGGGCGGCGACACGGCGGGGCACGGGGCCGGCCGAGGCGAAAGGACTGCGGCGGTTTCGGAGGCCACCCACGCCGAGCATGCCGAGGGCGGCGCCGCTGGCGCGGGCGGGGGCCGGGGCGCGGTGGGTGGTGAGGGCGTGGCCCACGGTGCGGGCGACCCGGGTGCGGTCGCCGGTGGCCCCGGCGGCGTTCTCGTCGGCTCAGCGTTCGATGGTGTACGTGACGGCGGTCGCGAGCGGGCGAAGGAGCGGGTTGGCGGAGGCGCCGAGCTGGGCGAGGGCGACGAAGGCGTAGTGGTGGGCGGTCAGGTGGGCGCGTTCGTGGGCGAGCAGGATGCCGTGTTCGGTCTCGTCCAGGGTGTGCAGCATGCCGGTGGAGACGACGACCCGGCCGGGCAGGCCCGGCAGCGCGTAGGCGTCGGCTGCCTCGTCGTCGACGATCACGAGGCCGTCGCGGGCAGGCATGCATGCGGCGTCCAGCGCGGCGGCGGCCAGGATGCGGGCCCGGCGCCAGAGCATGCGGGCGGCGGTGAGCACGGCGCCGCCGAGGAGCAGACCGGCGATCAGGGCGATGGAGAGCCCCGACCGGCGACGAGCCGCTGGAGCTGCTGACCGCCCCGGTCGGGCCCGGCGTGGTGCTGCTCCGCGTCAACATCGGCCCGAGTGTGCCGCATGAGGCGCATCGCGGCGGACTGTTCCCATGCCCCCCAAGGCGACGGTCCGTGGCGCCAGCCCCAACGCGAGCGAAGTCACGCCCCCCGGAGACACGTAGGTCTTCATCACGCCGATGCGCCCCACCCTCACTCGCATCGAGCGACAGGGGAGGACTCCAGGCGCCCATCGATTGAGTATGTCGCCAACGACATATAAAGTTGTACGGGTGGAGTCCCTGTACGCGGTCGAGATCGAACCTGAGGTCCGGGCTTGGCTGGAATCCCTGCCGGCCAAGCACTTCCTCAAGGTCGACGAGTACGTCGGACTGCTTGCCGAGTGCGCGGCAACCCTCGGGGAGCCATACGCCCGCCACCTCGGCGACGGCGTGCGTGAACTGCGCCCGACGCTCGACGGAGCGGCGATGCGCATCACGTACTGGCTGACCCCCAACCGCACAGCGGTACTGCTCACGGTGTTCCGCAAGACGAAGATGCGCGAGGACGCCGAAGTCCAACGGGCCAAGCACGCACAAAAGACTTGCGAGGCCGAACACAGCCCCGCCCACGAAGAGTTCGTTCGGATCATCGAGGAAGGAGAGGTGTGATCATGAGCCACAGCCGATGGAAGACACTACGCGAACGCAAGCTCGCCGAAGGGTTCACCGAACCGGACGACGTCGCCGAGGCCCGCCAGGAAATCCGCCTGTCCATGGCACTCGCCCAAGCCGTCTACACCCGGCGCACCGAACTCGGACTGACCCAGGCCGAACTCGCCACCCGCGCCGGCCTCACCCAGGCGAAGATCTCCCGCATCGAAGGCTCCGACACCGTGCCCACGCTCCCGCTGCTCTCCAAACTCGCCCGCGCACTGAACGCTTCCCTCAACATCGCCCTCGACGAGGGCGACACCCAGGTCACCTTCACCGCCCACAAGACCGACGCCCCATGAACACACGGGCGTCCGTCCACCGGTGGCCACCACGGCGCGGTGCAGGCCTTGATCTGCTGACCGCACCTCTGGCATCGGGCGGAACTCGACACGCGCTGGGAACGGACGACCGCCCGCAGCAGGACTGTCGGAGGCCTACAACCCCGGTCCCCTGGCTCCCTATCGCCTGCGGTGCCCGTCTGGGTGGCCAGCCGGTGGCCGGACGCCTTCGGACAGTGCATCACCGGGTAGCACGGGTCAACCTGCTGCACATGCTCTGATCAGCCAAAACGTCACTGCGCAGCACTGGGCGGCACCGTGCAACATGATCGCTCACGGTCTCGTAATGCGTAGGTCTCGGGTTCGGATCCCGAGGGCGGCTCCATGGTGAACCGCAGGTCAGGCCCCTGACCTGCGGTTTCTTTGTTTTCTTGACTATGGAATGTACTTGCCGAGGGCTCCTTGGGTCTATGCATGAAATGCGTAGGTCAGAGGTTTAACTCTCCGGGTTCAGGGAGGTGTCCCCGAAGCCAGCTATCGTCACTGACCTGCGGGTTCTCGCGTACCGACTGATGGGCGAGTCAGTACGGGGCAGGCGTGGGGTGGCCTCGCGGTGGCCATCTGTGCAGAGGCGGTGCACGAAAGAAGGCTGTGGAGCGGTCAGCAGAAGAAGTAACCAGCCTTACCGGTTGTGGTCCTCTGACAATCGCCGCAGTCGGTCCATCGAACGGTGTGGTCGACATTGTTCTGTCGTCTGTTGCAGCGCACGGCTGGGTTCTCATAGAGGAAGTGGGCTCTCAGGGCGGAGGCTCAGCAGGCTGGCCAGTGCGTGGAGGTGACAGGGGAGCGGACCAAGAGGGCCACTGTCTACGCCAACCCCGACGGCTACACCTTCATGCTGGAGGAGTCTGCGGTTCCCGTGCGCGTCGCCAAGCCGGTCGGTGGATGGGAGGCGTCAGACGCCACCCTGGAAGAACGTTCCGACGGGTCCATGGGGCCGAGGCGGCCGCCGCCGACCGCGCTCCTCGACTGCTTTCCCGGGCTTGAGCTCGACCTCCCGCCGGGCGGACCGAGTTGGCGGCCGTCGATGCGCGCTCGCGGTCTGCTCAATCTGCCCGTGCATTACTGATCGTCCGCACTGCGTGCAGCGTTCTGCCCTTCCCCTGCACTGAGGCTCCGCCTCTGACGGAGGAGCGGAGCCTCAACGGCTAACGTTGCAGGTCGACCTTGCACGAAGAGAGATGGTTGTTCTACTCGGTCAGTTGTTGGTCCCAGAGGCCCACAAGACCGTTCCATCGCTGTCATAGATGACGAGATTGCCGTCGGGCTGGAAGAACAGCGTGTCGTTGGGATGGGTGCTCGTCGCGGTTGCCCACAGGGCGGTGCCGGTGGTGTGCGCGGTCTGGGGGTAGCTGACGAGGTGAAGCTTCCCCTTGATCGTGGACACCTGGAGACTGGGACCTGAGGTTCCAGAGGAAGTAGCACCAGGTGGGAAGCAAGTACACGAAGCGTTACACAGAGGAGTTCAAGCGGGACGCCATCGCGCTCGTC
Source organism: Streptomyces guryensis (assembly GCF_021261325.1). Classification (GTDB taxonomy): domain Bacteria; phylum Actinomycetota; class Actinomycetes; order Streptomycetales; family Streptomycetaceae; genus Streptomyces; species Streptomyces guryensis. The sequence goes on from NZ_JAJSBI010000007.1 coordinate 388,895, forward strand.
GACTCCTCGGGCAAGACGGTCACCGCCATCGCCCGGGAACTCGGCATCAGCTCCGAGTCCCTGCGCGGCTGGTACCGCCAGGCCAAGGCAGACCAGGGCGAGGGCCGCCCTGGCGAGCTCACCACACAGGAGCGCGAGGAGCTCAGGCGGCTGCGCAGGCAGAACGCCGAGCAGGCAAAGACGATCGAGGTCCTGCGAAAAGCCGCGGTCTTCTTCGCGAAAGAGAGCGATCGGTGAACGATACGTACGCGTTCATCGAGGCGGAGAAGACCACCCACGGCGTCGCTTTCCTCTGCAGGCTGCTGAAGGTGGCCCGCTCCTCTTTCTACGCCTGGCTCGCCGCGCAGAAGACCCGCGCCGCCCGCCAGGCCGCCGACGCGGCCTTGACCCACGAGATCACGGTCATCCACCTCGCCTCCCGTGGAACCTACGGCGTCCCGCGCGTCCATGCCGAACTGCGGCGTCTGGGACGGTCTGTGAACCACAAGCGCGTCGCCCGCCTGATGCGTGAGCACGGCATCCAGGGCGCCCACCGTCGCCGGCGCCGGTCACTGACGCGGCCGGACAAGAGGGCCAGGCCGGCCCCGGACCTGATCGGCCGCGACTTCCACGCCGACATCCCCGGCACGAAGCTGGTCGGAGACATCACTTTCCTCCCGACGGCCGAGGGCTGGCTCTACCTGGCCTGCTGGCTGGACCTGGCCACCCGCGAGGTCGTCGGCTACGCCATGGCCGACCATCACCGGGCCGAACTCGTCGTGGATGCCCTCAACATGGCCCAGGGCCGAGCCGGTCTGAAACCCGGCTGCGTCATACACAGTGATCGCGGAAGCGAGTACACGTCGGCCCAATTCCGCGACCACATACGTGAGTTGGGGCTGCGGCAGAGCTGCGGACGCACCGGATCATGCTTCGACAACGCCGCCGCGGAGAGTTTCTGGGCCCTGCTCAAAGAGGAAATCGGCACCCGAATCTGGCCGGACCGGGCCACCGCCCGCGCCGAGGTCTTCAACTTCGTCGAGACCTTCTACAACCGCCGCCGCCTGCGCAAGCACAAAACCTTCGGCTACCTCACCCCAGCCGAGACCAGGCAGCGGCATCAACACACCCTCGCGGCATAACCATCGAGTGTCCGAGATCACGGGCAAACTTCAGGCGCCTTCGTCGCCCACCACGCTGACAGTGATGACCTCGATCAACCGGAGGGGGAGACCGGGCCCGCAGGCGGGACGGCGGCCCGCGTCGAGGCACTGGAGCAGGCACTGGCCGAGGCCGTCGAGCAGCTCGCCGACCTCCGTCACCGCGTCCAGGCCCTGGAGGCGGGCGGCGACGAGCGGGGCCGCTGACCCGCCGGGCGGGGCGGGCTTCGGGGCTGCGTTCAGATTTTCTCTGCGAGGTTCAAGGCGGGCCCCGCCCACCGAGGCTGGCCGAACGTCGTCGACGAGCCCGCCGTTCAATCGGGAAGCCAGCTACGTCGCAAGGTGGCGAGCCGCCCAGGCAGTCGGGGGTGATCCGGGGCGGCCGGAGCGGCAATCTGCCTGGTCGCTGGGCTGGCCGTAACTGGGCTCCTGGCGGAGCAAGTTGTCGCCTACGACCGTCCTACGGCCGGATCGCAGGCACAGGGCCGACCCGGGGGCCGACCCTCACGCCCGCCGCCGGACTCGCCGAGCGCGGTGGTCGGCGTTGCCTCTGGCGGGGGCGAAGCTCCCGGCCGCCCGTCGGGGGCTGACTCATCCCGCCCCGGCCCCGCGCCGCCAGACTGAGCGACGCACCAGCCCGGCCGTACGCTGCCTTTCCCGATCGGGCCTGATCCTGCCGAAAGAAGCCTGCACCGCCTCGGCAGGTTTCCGCTGGTTTGCGGCGGCGCCGTGGCATCGGGCGAGGAGGGGCGTACGGGGGTGTGCGGCGCTGGAGTGGCTGCGGTCGCGGCGGCGGCACGTGACCTGAGCTCCGAAGCCGCGCTCTCGCGCCCCGCGCCATATATCATCGACGATATGGACAGTGAGCGGTACTCGATCGAGATCGAGCCGGAGGTGCGGCTGTGGCTGGAGAGCATTCCCGCCCATCACTACACGCAGGCCGAACGCGTCGCCGACCTGCTCGCCGAGCAGCCCACCACCCTCGATGAACCGCACTCCCGCCACCTGGGCGGCAAGCTCCGCGAGCTGCGCTTCCGCCTGGGCGATGCCCATCAGCGGATCACCTACTGGCTGGCGCCCGGCCGACGTGTCGTGCTGCTCACCGTGTTCCGCAAGACCAAGATGCGCGAGCAGGCCGAAGTGGATCGCGCCCACGCCGCACAGCGATGGTGCGAGGCAGAGCATGAAGCCGCCGCCGAGCACGACCTCTACAGCCGCAACCTCAAGGAGAACCGATGAACCACAGCGAATGGAGGACCCGTCGCCACCGTCGGCTGCTGGGCGAACACCTGGACGCCGACCCCGAGTACGACCGGGTGTACGAAGAGGCCGGCCTCGCCATGACGTTGGGCAAGGCCGTCTACGACCGGCGTAAGCAGCTGGGCCTGAGCGAGGCCGACCTCGCCGAGCGCATGCACGTCGACGTCGATGACATCGAAGGCATCGAGACGGCCACCGAGCTGCCGCCCATCGCGGTCATCATGCGCCTGGCCCGCGCACTGGACCTCACGGTGGACGTGCACCTCGCCGGCGGAGACGAGCCCACCGTCACCATCGTCGCCCCAGCGGCCTGAGGCGGGGAGGAACCATGCAGGACCCGCCTTCCGCGCTCGCCCGTGAGCTCGGGCAACTCGTCCACGACCGGCGCATCGAACTCGGGCTGTCCCAGGCCGAGCTGGCCGAGCGGTGCGGGATGAAGCAGCCACAGATCTCCCGCTTCGAAGGCGGCGGGACCGTGCCCACGCTTCCCCTCCTGCGCCGCCTGGCTCAGGCTCTCGGCGCCGACCTGACCATCAGCCTCACCCCACACGACAAAGCCGCTTGACACGCATTCGGAATTCCTGGAATTCCCCAGGAGGTGCAGACCCCTGACGGCAGTAGTGACGGCAACACCAGCAGACTCCAGCGCACGAGCACGAACATCCGGCGACTGTCAAATCGCCCGCTGACCAGCAAACTTGCAGGTAGGAGCGACCCCGCCAACACACGTACTATGTGATGGCAGGTGCCAGCCCGGTTCTCGTCCACAACAGTGGCATCCCGTGCGAGCACGCCCCGAGGACCTTCTCGAACCTGATCCCTGAGGACAAGCCGGGCTGGGCGAGGACATTCGACCCGAAGACCATTCAGAGCGGCCGCTCCGGAAACTTCGCCTATGTCGTGCTCGAAGACCACACCCTGGTCATCGGGAAGACAACCGACGGACATGTGAGCCTGGCCGGGGGCAAGGACGTGCTCGCCGCTGGTGTGGCGAGGATCAGGAGCGGCAAGATCATTGAGCTGAACAACGACTCCGGGCACTATCGGCCGTACGGACCCTACGCTGGGCAAGCAGCCGAGGACGCCTTCAATGAGGCTGGATGGGATGCAACAGGAAAGTATGTCGAGAAATGGCCAGGACCTGCCTGCCCCGTGTGCACGGGCCCTTGACAAGATCGATTTCATTATTCGAGTGGAACCGCACTCGGTGGGGGTCGACGAGATCGAGCCACTCCTCGAAGATCTTCTGCTGTTCCTGAAACGGCACGATGAATGTCGTGCCGCGATGGAGGTGCGGTTCAGGCAGATTCTCGATTCCCTTCCGCCTGGGGGAGTGGAGATTGTGCAGTACTGCATGTTCGAATTCCGCTGGCCAGGGGTGAGGGAATACGCCAAAGAGCTGTTTGCCGGGACGCGTGACGTCCTGCGCAGGCAGTCCTACCGGAGGATCATCGAGGCCTTCTCCGACGACTGGCCCGAGCGTGTGATCTATTCCAGGTACACGCCCGAACTCGACGAATACTGATCACGCCCGAAGCCGTCCCGCGCGGGAGTTGCCCGCGCGGGAGTTGCCCGCGCGGGACGAAGCGGATCGTCGACGAGGCGCGCCTGATCATGGCGGACATCGAAGTGACGTACGATCGGCAGGCGAACGCGGCGTATATCTCCTTCGCCGAACCGGGGTCGGAGCCTGCGGTCGCGCGCATGTATCCCTGTGATCCCGTCGAGGTCGGCGGGATGATCAACCTCGACTTCGACGAGAATGGGCGCCTCGTCGGAGTGGAGGTGTTGGCAGCCCGTTCAAAGTTGCCCCAGTACATGCTCGACGCGGCGGATCGAATCGACCCTGGTGCCGGATAACCAGCAAGTCATCGGCTTCGACTGAAGTGGTTGTCGAGGTGGGACAAGGCTTAACGTGTGCCGGTCTGGCCTCGTCACGAGCTACGCCTGCAGCCGCGCAGCGCCCTGGCTGACCACGTCCGGCTGCCCCGCCGGTGGACAGCCGGTGGACAGACGCCTTTGGACGGTGCGTCACGAGGCGGCATGCGTCAACCTGCTCTACGTGCCCTGATCAGGAAAAACGTCACAGTTCAGCACGACGAGGCACTGGTCAACATGATTGCTCATGGTCTCGTAATGCGTAGGTCTCGGGTTCGAATCCCGAAGGCGGCTCTAAGGTGAACCCCAGGTCGGAGCTATGACCTGGGGTTTTTTCTTTTCTTTGACCTTGGAATCTGGCACATCGGGCACTGTCCGTCTGTGCATCGCAATGCGTAGGTCCGAGGTTTGGTTTCTGTGACGAGGTCGACGATCTAACGCTCTGAACTGGCCTTTTCCTTGCTCTCAGGGGATGGATCTTGCTGGCGCAAGGGGTGCTGGTGGACAACCGGTGGACAGGTGTGCGTGACACTCCGTCAGGCACCCTTGCTGCTCCTGGGGTGATGGGTGAGATCCACCGGGTCTCCGATGGAGCGATAGGCGTCGGCGGGGCTGTCCGGTCCGGACAGGTCTCACGTCCGGCTCGGGTTCTGGCGATGGTTGGCCGTGAGTGCACGCAGTGGCCGCCGGGGAGGAGGACGCGAGCACCGGCGGCGGCCTGGAAACCTCCGGAGGGGCCCAGTGTGAGGGCTTCCGCGCTTACCGCTACGAGCCGGAGCCCCACGGCCTGGTCACGGCGGGAAACGGGACTGACGGGCACGGTCACCGGGCGAGATCCTTGTATTTTTTCGCGGGCACGACGATGTCGGTTCGACGATCCGAACGAGCTGGCCGCATTTGTCGACGCCGTCCGCTGGGGCGCGGTGACCTCAGCGGACGCCAACTCCTACCAGGCCCCGTTCCGTAGCGGCGCGAACACCGAGGCATACCAGCTGGAGCCACTGCACCGGGCACTGTAGTCGTCCCGGACGAACCTGCTGCTCGCCGACGACGTGGGTCTCGGCAAGACCATCGAGGTCGGCCTGAGTCGTACAGGAACTGCCGCTGCGCCACCGGGCGCGGACCGTCGTCATCGTCTGGATGGTGTCCCTCGTCATGGTGTACGGGACCAGTGGCCGGGAGTGCGCGGGCGTCTGCCCGGGGCGCACTTCTATGGGTGAGTACCGCTCCCTGAACAGGAGGCGGGCCACCGCGTAACTCTCCTTGGTGAACGCCCAGTTCAACCACGAGGA
>NZ_JAJSBI010000070.1 GCF_021261325.1 Streptomyces guryensis
TACCTCGATCAGCGTTGGCAGGAAGGCTGCACCAACGCCTGGAAACTGTGGGAGGAGAGCAGGGAACAGGGCTATCCCCGCGGTTACGCCAGTGTCCGTGCCTACGTCAGCAGGACGCTTCGCGGCAAACCCCAACCGGTCGGCCCCCGCCCACCGTCAGCCCGGGCCGTTACGCGCTGGATCCTCACCCACCCCGACGCCCTACCCGAAGGCGACCGACTCCAGCTCAAAGCCGTCCTGGCCAATTGCCCCGAGCTGACGGCACTTGCCAAGCACGTGCGCTCCTTCGGGCACATGGTCGCTCACCTCCAAGGTGACCAGTTGCCGACCTGGATCGAAGCAGCTACCTCCACCACCGAACTGACCAGCCTCCGGAGCTTCGCCCAACACCTCGAACGCGACCTCGAGCCGTCACCGCGGGACTCACACTGCCCTGGAACTCCGGCGTCGTGGAGGGTCATGTCAACCGGATCAAGATGCTCAAGCGCCAGATGTTCGGCCGCGCAGGATTCGATCTCCTGCGCAAACGAGTCCTGTTGGCGTAACCGAGAGTCACGCGACCACACCAAGTGGACCAGAGCCCGCTCTCGCGCACAAAGCCAGGCGTCGGCCCCCACGAGTTCTGAGACCCCGGCACTTCCCCCGAACGTGTGTTTTCCGACATGGCCGAAGGGCAACCTCCCTGGGAGCATCGGTGATCCATCGAACGGACGGGGGGAAGCGGAATGACCACTGCGCACAGACGGGTTCGGCTCAGGGTGGGGCTCGTTGCGGCCGTGCTGTCGCTCGCCGGCTGCTCGGGCGGGGGTGACGACGACGCCGGGGCCGGCTCGTCCGCGAGCGCGACCGTGACCGCGGCGGACCCGCTCGGTACCCCCTCGGCCGCCTCGCCCAGCCCGGCGGTCTCCCCGTCGGACGTGTATCCGACGAACGCGGACGGCTGCCATCCGAACGCGAAGTGGAGCACGGCGAAGGCGGTGGACTGGGTCAACTGGGGACAGATAGGTCAGCCCGCACTGGCCGCGGGAGAGGTCCGTTTCGGCAAGTCCAGGCCCGGTTTCGACGGGCCCCTGTGTGCCAAGGTCACCGTCCAGGTCGAGTACTGACGGATCAACTACCGGCCGTCCTCCGCCACTTCGGCCGCCGAGCCCCTGGCGAGGGAGGTGAACTACGACTTCGCCATGAAGTCCCTGAAGCGCAGCGAACTGCATATCGACGGCCGTGCGGTCCACGACGTGAAGCCGCCGAAGGGCTTCGCCTCGACCAAGTCCAGCCCCTGCGACGGCTTCCTGGAGACGATCTACGTCGGCACTCCGCTCAAGTCCCGCGAACTGCCGACCAAGATCGACACGGGTAACTCGATCCTCGGCGACACCGTCACCTTCCCCACCAAGCGCGTGGTCGACTACCACGTGTTCGCGCCCTCCGGGCCCCAACTCTGCGACGACAACGGCTTCCCCACGGCGTCCCCCGCCCCGTCCGGGTACCCGTCCTCCGGCTTCGGCCTGTCCACACCGTCCCTCCCTGATTTCCAAATCACCCCGAAGAGCTGAAGAGCTGACGACCGGGAAGGGACCACGGGAAGGGACTGCGGGAAGGGACTGCGGGAAGGGACTGCCCCAGCACGCGCGCCGGCGCGAAGCCGTCGTGCCCCTTGCTGCCCACCGTGTGGAGTGCGGTGCCGGCCAACCTTGGGTGGCTGCCGATCAGTTCGATCGCCGCGCGGCTGCCCAGCACGTCCGGCGCGGTGCTGTCCGCGTCGGCGACCCGGCCCTGCCGTACGACGTTGTCCGCCACGATCAGGCTGCCCGCGCGGGTTCGCGGCCACCGTGAGTTGCCATGCCTGCGGCTTCGGGCGGTCTTTGACGCGACCCCAGGAACGCAGCGCCTCATCCATGATTGTCTGGGCCGCCTCTTCCAGCACGTCGTTGCGGGCACCGCGAGCGATG
>NZ_JAJSBI010000071.1 GCF_021261325.1 Streptomyces guryensis
TGAGCGACTCTGTCGGGAATCTTGAGGACGGCAGTTAACGATCGTGATGTTGCGTCAGGCTCGTTGGAACGTCCCGCCCTCGTTCCCCAGGAGCCCGATGTGTCCCTCCAACCTCACTCCGGAGCCGAGATCCCGCCGCTGACCGCCCGGGTTGCCCGCGCGGCCAACCCCAAGGGCACCACCGCGATGTGGATCCGCGACCGCGTCGACGGCCTCTGGAGTGACGAGGACTTCACCGCCTGGTACCCGCGTGACGGCCGCCCTGGGCTCTCCCCCGCCCAGCTCGCCACCGTCTGCGTGCTGCAGTACGCGATGAACCTCTCCGACCGCCAGGCCGCCGAGGCGGTGCGCTGCCGAATCGACTTCAAGTACGCCCTCGGACTGGACCTGGACGATCCCGGCTTCCATCACAGCGTCCTGTCCGACTTCCGCGACCGGCTCGCCGAAGGCGACCGCGCCGACCGGCTGTTGGGCCTCGCACTCACCCGGATCCGACGGGCCGGCCTGCTCAAGGGGCGCGTCACGCAGCGCACCGACTCCACCCACGTCCTGTCCGCCGCACGGGAGTTGACCCGCCTGGAGCTGGTGACCGAGGCGGTCCGCGCCGTGCTGGAAGAGGTGGCCCGCGACGCGCCAGAGGTGCTGGATGAGCTGGTCACCGCCGAATGGGCCCAACGCTACGGCCGGCCGGTTCGCCTGTGCTCCCAGCCCAGCCACCCCGTTGCCCGCCTGGAGCAGGTGGGCAACGACGCCCGCGAGCTGCTGCAACGCCTTGACGCCCGGTTCCCCGGCGGCGCTCCGGCGCAGGCGAAGGTGCTCCGAACGATCCTGGTGCAGCACTTCCTGGTGGATGCCAAGGGGCGGTTCAGGCCGCGCACGAAGCGCGACGGCCGGCCGCCCTCCCGGATTCAGATCGAGTCGCCGTATGAGACCGATGCGCGCTGGACGCGCCGCGGCGACACCCGCTGGACCGGCTACCTCGTGCACGTGACCGAGACCTGCGACGACAAGCGGATCAACGTCATCACCGACGTGGCCACCGCCGTCTCCAGCGCGGACAGCCAGGCGCTGCCCGGCATCCACGCCCGCCTCAGGCGGCTGCGCCTGCTGCCGGACCGGCACCTGGTCGACGGCGGCTACACCTCCGTGGCCGGCATGGACGCCGCCGCCCGCCTGCACCGCGTCACTCTGATCGGGCCGCTTCCGCCCAGCACCACCCCGCAGCACCGGGCAGGCGACGGATTCGGCCGGGAGAACTTCATCATCGACTTCGACCAGCGCGAGGTGACCTGCCCCAACGGGCAGGTCAGCGGCAACTGGCAGGACCTGCCGGCGGCCGAGCCGACCAAGGTCACAGTCCGGTTCGACGCCCGCCAGTGCGGCCGCTGCCCCGAGCGGGCCAAGTGCACTCCAGGCCCGTTTCGCAGCCTGTACTTTCCCACCCGCCGCCTGCACGAACTCCAAACCAAGAACCGCGCCGACCAGCAGGATGCCAACTGGCGCCGACTCTACGGGCGACGCTCGGGGGCCGAGGGCACCATTGAGGAGTTCGCCAACGGCCACCGCGGACGCCGGTGCCGCTACCGTGGCCTGGCCAAGACGCACGTCCAGCACGTCCTGACCGCACTCGCGATCAACGTCGAGCGGCTGAGCCTTCAAGAACCCGCCGACGGCTCGTACCGGCCCCGCCCTCCCACAGCATTCCAGCAG
>NZ_JAJSBI010000072.1 GCF_021261325.1 Streptomyces guryensis
GCCTCTATGTCTTTCGTCAAGCGAGGCGTGGGGTTCTGGGTTCGTAGAAGGTGCCGTCGCGGAGCATGGCGAACAGCACGTTGATCCGTTGTCGGGCCAGGCGGAGAAGTGCTTGGGTGTGGGTCTTCCCGCGGGCTCGGCACTTGTCGTAGTAGGTGCGGGAGGCCGGATCGTGCAGGGCGGCGAACGCGGACAGGAACATCGCGCGTTTGAGCTGGCGGTTGCCGCCTCGTGGTGCGTGTTCGCCGTGGATCGAGGTCCCCGACGACTTCGTGGTCGGGGCGAGGCCGGCGTAGGAGGCGAGGTGAGCGGCGGTGGGGAAGCTGGTGCCGTCGCCGACGGTGACCAGCAGCGTGGCGGCGGTCCTGACCGCGACTCCCGGGATCGAGGTCAGGACCTTCGAAAGAGGGTGTTGCTCCAGCAGGGCGCTGATCTGGGCTTCCGCGGCTCGTCGTTGTTCGTGGACGGCGCCGAGCGAGCGGGCCAGGGAGGGGATGACGATGTCGAGGGTGCCGGTGCCGGGAACGACGACGGTCTGTTCGTCGAGCGCGTCGAAGACCTCGTCGATCAGCCGCTTCGCCATCCTGGGGGCTTTGGGCCGGATCACTTCGACGAGCCTGCGACGTCCGGCTTTGCGCAGTGCGGCCGGGGATCCGTAGCGTTCCAGCAGCCAGGTCACGGCCTGGTGGTCCAGGCGCGGGCCGAGGACCCGCTCGAGGCTGGGGTGGAACTGGGTGAGCAGGCCGCGGATCCGGTTGCTGGTGCGGGTGGCCTCGGCGGCGAGGTCCTGGTCGAAGCCGACGAGCACGGTCAGCTGGGCGGTGATCTCGTCGGTGAGTTCCAGCGAGCGCAGGGTGTGCGGCATGGTGCGGGCCGCGTCCGCGATCACCGCGGCGTCTTTCGCGTCGGTTTTCGCCTCGCCGGGGTAGAGGTCGGCGATCCGCCGCATGGACAGGCCGGGCAGGTAGGCGACCTTGCAGCCGGTGTTCCGGGCGACCGTGAGCGGGAGGGCGCCGATGGAAGCGGGCTGGTCCACCACGACGAGGACGGTGCCGAACTTGGCCTTCAGCTTCTCGAAGACGTCCCGCAACTTCGGTTCGGTGTTGGGTAGTTGCTTGTCGAAGACCTTCTTGCCCGCCGGAGTCAGCCCGTGCCCGTGATGGGCGCTCTTGCCGACGTCCAGACCGAGGAAGACGCCTATCTCGTCGCTGTCGTTCAAGCCGTCCTCCCGAACGGATGTCATGCGTGCTGGCCTGGGCGTTGGCGTCGTGCGCGCATCCACGTTATGCAGACCTGCCGCCCGCGAGCGGTCCGGCGTTGCACCAGGCCAGGCGGTAGTCGGACCTCTGATCAGCGTCTCCAACGGCGCCTCTCGGGCCCGGTGGCACCACCCCCCAGGTCATCCCTTCGACAGGGGGGAACAGCCATGCCGGGCCCGGAGGCCAGCGGTCCCATTGCAGGACCGCAGAAAACATAACG
>NZ_JAJSBI010000073.1 GCF_021261325.1 Streptomyces guryensis
TGACCATCCCCTCGTAGCGTGGAGCCCGTGATTGCAGGGGAAGTTGGGATTCATGGGGTCCAAGAAGAAGCCGCCGTACGACGCTGAGTTCCGTGAGGGCGCGGTGCGCATCGTGGTCGAGACCGGGAGGCCGGCCGGGGAGGTCGCCGAGGAGCTCGGCATCAACCCGGGCACGCTGCACAGCTGGGTGTCGCGGTGGCGGCGCAACGGGACGACGTCCTCGGACCGGCCCGTGCAACCGACAGCCGCCAGTGGCGGTGGCCATCGGGTGCGGGAGGCCGAGCGGGCCGAGCTGGAGCGGCTGCGCCGGGAGGTCGGGGAGAAGAACAAGCGGATCCGTGAGCTGGAGATGGAGCGTGATGTCTTCAAGCGATGCATGGCCCTCTGGGTGAAGTGACCGAGAACGCTCCGGGGGCGGTGGTCGCCTTCATCGGTAACCAGAGGGTCGAGCATGGTGTCCCGCACCGGGTGTCCTGCCGGGTGGTCGGGGTGAGCGAGGCATGGTTCTACAAATGGCGCCGCCGTCCCGACGAGCCGACGAAACGCGAGGTCAGGAGGGCGAGGCTGGAGGAGCGGATCGTCCACTTCTTCACGGAGTCCGGCGGCACCTACGGCTCGCCGAGGATCACCCTGGACCTGTGGGCGGAGAACTGGCAGGTGTCGGTGAACACGGTTGCGGAGATCATGGCCGAGCTCGGTCTGCAGGGCCGCAAGCCGCCCAGGCGGCGGTCGCTGACCCGGCAGGGCAAGCGGAAGGCCGCCCCTGACCTGGTGCATCGCCGTTTCGACGCGGTGGCCCCGGACGTGCTCTGGTACGGGGACATGACGGAGATCGAGACCGGTGAGGGCAAGATCTATCTGGCCACGGTCATCGATGCGTTCTCGCGCCGCTGCCTCGGCTACGCCATGGGCGAGCACCATGACGCGGCCCTGGTCGGAGCGTCGTTGAAGATGGCCACCGCGACGCGTGGCGGCCGAAGGGACGGGACGATCTTCCACAGCGACAGGGGAAGTGAGTACACGTCAGAGGCGTACAACACCCTGTGTGGCCGCCTGGGTGTGGTGCAGTCCATGGGGCGGGTGGGGTCGGCGCTGGACAACGCGGCCGCGGAGTCCTTCAACTCGCTGCTCAAGGTCGAGTACATCCATCGGCACCGGTTCGCCGCCCGCACCGAGGCCCGCCTGAAGATCGCCACCTGGATCACCGGGTTCTACAACCCGCGACGCAGGCACAGCGCGGCCGGCGGCCTGCCGCCGGAAGAGTTCGAACGGACCGTCACCGCAGCACGCAAGAAGAGCGACCAGAGGTGCCAGGCCGCATAGGAGAGGTCTCTACGAAACCAGGGGATTGACA
>NZ_JAJSBI010000074.1 GCF_021261325.1 Streptomyces guryensis
AGCGATCTCTGCATAGCCCCTGGTCATGGGGCGGCCATCGCGCAACTCTCCGAGTAGCGAAGCTCGTTGAGTGAGAGGTGACGCGATGGCCTTGTCCCAGCATGACTTACTCCGCCTGATGGAGTCACTGCGTACGGCGGACGGAATCGAGTTGATCAGGGTCCTGGCCCAGCGGATCCTGCAGGAACTCATCGAGGCCGAGGCCACCGTCCGGATCGGCGCCGAGCCCGGCGAGCACACCGAGACCCGCACGACGATGCGCAACGGGCACCGGGAGAAGGTGCTGACCACGCAGGCCGGGGACCTGGACCTGGCGATCCCCAAGATCCGCACCGGATCGTTCTTTCCGTCGCTGCTGGAACGCCGGCGGCGCATCGACCAGGCTCTCTACGCCGTCATCATGGAGGCATACGTCCAGGGCGTGTCCACCCGCAGCGTGGACGACCTGGTCAAGGCCCTCGGCGGGGACACCGGTATCTCCAAGAGCGAGGTCTCCAGGATCTGCGGCGATCTCGACGTCGAGCTGAGTGTGTTCCGCACTCGGCCCCTGGACCACACCCGCTTCCCCTACATCTATCTCGACGCCACCTACTGCAAGGCGCGGGTGAACCACCAGATCGTCTCCCAGGCCGTGGTCGTCGCCACCGGCATCACCGAGGACGGCGGACGCGAGGTCCTCGGGCTGATGGTCGGCGACAGCGAGACCGAAGTCTTCTGGAGCGAGTTCCTGCGCTCGCTGCGCGAGCGAGGTCTGACCGGGGTCCGCCTGGTCATCGCCGATCACCACTCCGGCCTGGTCAAAGCTGTCCGCAAGGTCATGCTCGGCGCCGCCTACCAGCGCTGCCGCGTTCATTTCCTGCGCAACGTCTTCTCCGTGATCCCCAAGGACGCCGGCGAGATGGTGGCCGCGACCATCCGCACGATCTTCGCCCAGCCCACCGCCGAGGCCGTCCGCACCCAGCTCGACACCGTCGCCGACATGCTCGGACGCCAGTTCCCCAAGGTCAAAGCGATGCTCCTGGAGGCCAAGACCGACCTCACCGCCTTCGCCGACTTCCCCGAGCGACATTGGAAGAAGATCCAGTCGACCAACCCCCTGGAACGGGTCAACCGGGAGATCAAACGCCGCGTCGACGTCGTCCAGATCTTCCCCAACCCCGACGCCCTCGAACGCCTCACCACCGCCGTCCTCATCGAGATGCACGACGAATGGATCGCTTTCCCCCGCCGCTACCTCCCCGAAGGCAGCATGGACAAGATCTACCCACCTGAAGATCCACCCGACACGGCTACACCACTACAGGGGACATGACC
>NZ_JAJSBI010000075.1 GCF_021261325.1 Streptomyces guryensis
TACTCAGGTTGAACTCGTAGAGTCCGGCTGCGTGGTCACCAGGGTTCGATGATCAGGCCGGTCCCGGTGAGGCAGCCGTCGATCAGGTGGGGTCTGAACTGGATCTTCTTGAGCTTGCGTTTGACGATGCGGACGAGTCCACCGAGGTCGGTGGCGACGAAGTTGGCGATGGCGCGCTTGAGGAGCGACCACACGCCTTCGGCAGGGTTCAGTTCCGGTGCGTATGACGGCATCTGGAAGATGCGTAACCAGTCCTGGTGTTCCTCGGCGAATGCGGCGAGCTCCTTGGCAAGGTGGACGTTGAGGTTGTCCCAGCACCACACGAGCGGGGCCTTCAGTTGCTGGTGGGCGGTGATGATCAGGTCCCGGTACTCGTGCCAGGCGAACGTCTTCGGCTCGCCCTTGCGGCCGTGGTAGACGTGCAGCCGGTAGAAGAGGTGCGGGCGGCTGCCGGGCCGAAAGCAGACGGCGCCGGCGATGTTGACCCGGCCGTTTCCCCGGCCCCGCACCCGCACCACCGGCCGTGCTCCTCGCGGTGCCCAGGTGCGGCCTTTCGGCGGTTTCAGCCCTTGGCCTGCCTCGTCCTCGAAGCAGATGTAGGCGCCCAGGTCCGCCGCGGTCCTTTTAACCGCGGCCACACCTCGTCCTTCCACATCTCGATGGCCTCCTCGTCCCGCTCGATCGCCCGACGCACCGGGACCTGGCAGGACCAGCCGTGCCGTTTCAGCAGCTTGGCCACCCCCTGGACCGTGTAGCCCTTGTGGAACAGCCTGCCGATCAGGGTCTTGATCCGGCCCAGTGTCCACCGCTGGTCATCACTGAAGCCATGAGCCAGCGGACCCCGCTTCAGCTCCGCCTCCAGCCGCTCCCACTCCCGCACCGACAGCCGCTCGCGGGACACTGGCCCCTTCGACTTCAGCGCCGCCGCCCCGCCTTCGCGCCAGACCTTGCGCCACCGCCGCACCGTGCGCTCCGTGACCCGCAGATCGGCCGCGACCACCGTGGCCTCATCACCGCGCGCGAACCGCTCGGCCGCCTCCAGCCTCAGCCGTTCCCGCTTCTCCTGCTCGACGGGCGTATACCCGCCCCGCTGCGCGTACCTCACGATCCCGTCGTACCGCAGGGATCACGAACCGTCACGACCCCGCAGGCTCTACGAGTTCAACCTGAGTA
>NZ_JAJSBI010000076.1 GCF_021261325.1 Streptomyces guryensis
TGATGAGGGGGGTGATGGTGCGGCCTTGGCGTTCGGCTGTCTCCCAGTCGCGGGGGCGTAGCTGGTACTTCTCCGAGTCGAGGTATTCCTCGCTGCCCTGGCGCAGGGGGGTGTTCTCGCACAGTTCGTAGCCGGAGTAGACGCCCCAGGTGGGGGAGAGGGTGGCGGCCAGTACCGCGCGGAGTTCGAAGGCGGGGCGGCCGCCGTGCTGCAGGAACTCGTGGAGGATGTCGGGGGTGTTGACGAAGAAGTTGGGCCGCATGTAGGCGGCCGCTTCTCCGGTCAGTTCGGTCAGGTAGTCGGTGAGTTCCTGCTTGGTGTTGCGCCAGGTGTAGTAGGTGTAGGACTGCTGGAAGCCGCTCTGGGCGAGGGTGTGCATCATGGCGGGGCGGGTGAAGGCCTCGGCCAGGAAGATCACGTCGGGGTCGGTGGCGTTGATGTCCGCGATCACCTTCTCCCAGAAGACGACCGGTTTGGTGTGCGGGTTGTCCACGCGGAAGATGCGCACGCCGTGGCTCATCCAGAGCCTGAGTACGCGCAGGGTTTCGGTGATCAGGCCGTCCAGGTCGGCGTCGAAGGCGATGGGGTAGATGTCCTGGTACTTCTTGGGCGGGTTCTCGGCATGGGCGATGGTGCCGTCGGGGCGGTGGTGGAACCACTCGGGGTGTTTCTGTACCCAGGGGTGGTCGGGGGAGCACTGGAGCGCGAAGTCGAGGGCCACTTCCAGGCCGTGCCGGGCGGCTTCACGTACGAACCAGGCGAAGTCCTCGATGGTGCCCAGTTGTGGGTGGACGCTGTCGTGGCCGCCTTCGGGGGAGCCGATGGCCCAGGGGACGCCGACGTCGTCGGGGCCGGCGGAGAGGGTGTTGTTGCGGCCTTTGCGGAAGGTGGTGCCGATGGGGTGGATGGGCGGCAGGTAGAGGACGTCGAAGCCCATGGCGGCGATGGCGGTCAGGCGGCGGGCGGCGGTGCGGAAGGTGCCGTGCGGCTGGTCCTCGGTGCCTTCGGAGCGGGGGAAGAACTCGTACCAGGCGCCGTACAGGGCGCGTTCGCGTTCCACCAGCAGGGGCAGGGTCTGTGAGGCGGTGACGAACTCCCGCAGCGGATGCCGGGCCAGCACCTCGTCCACCTCCGGCGTCAACGCCGCCGCCAG
>NZ_JAJSBI010000077.1 GCF_021261325.1 Streptomyces guryensis
GCCGCTGAAGGCCAGGGAGATCACGGCTCGGCTGGGCTTGGAGACAACGTCGGCGAAGGTCGAGGGGGTGCGTTCGAAGGCCCGGCGTCTGGCGGAGCGCGGGTGGCTCATCCTGGAGGCGTCGGGTGCATTCAGAGCGGGCCGGCGGCCCGTGGCCGTGCCAGACGCCGGCTCATCCGCGTGACCATCGACCACCGGATCATCGCCTCGCTGCTGGCCGGCAGCGTCTCGTAGTCCCGGGCCAGCCGACGTGAATGCATCAGCCACGCGAACGTGCGCTCTGCCACCCAGCGCCTGGGCAGCACCACGAACCCGGTCATGTCGTCGGTGCGTTTGACGATCTCCAGGGCCAGCGCGAGTTTCTGACGGCACCAGTCGACGAGGCAGCCGGTGTAGCCGCCGTCGGCCCAGACGAGAGTGATGTCGCGGTGCAGACGGCGCAGCCGGGTCAGCAGGCCCGTCGCGGCGTCGCGGTCGCCGATGTTCGCGGCGGTCACCGCGACGGCCAGGAGCAGGCCGAGGCAGTCGGTCACGATGTGCCGCTTGCGGCCGCCCACTTTCTTCCCGCCGTCCCAGCCGCGTGAGGCGGCCGGAACCGAGGCCGCGGCCTTCACCGACTGCGCGTCGATGATCCCCGCCGTGGGCTCGGCCTCACGGCCCTCCCGCTCACGGACCCTCCCGCGCAGCCGGTCGTGGAACTCGGTGATCAGCCCGTGCTCGCGCCACCGGCGGAAGAAGGCGTAGACGCGGCCCCAGTCGGGGAAGTCCGCGGGCATCGCCCGCCACGAGATCCCGCCCGCGACCAGGTAGCGGATCGCGTCCAGCAGCTGGCGGTGGCAGTAGCCCTCGGGCTGCCCGCCCCTGCCCTTCAGCCAGGCCGGCACCGGCAGCAACGGCCGCACGGCCGCCCACTCCGCGTCCGTCATGTCCGACGGATACCGGCGCACCCGGTCAGGATGATCGGCCGCGTTGCCGTACACGTGCGCGAGGCAATCACACGATGGTGCAGCCGAGTTGAACTGGACGGGCTCGGACGCGTACAACAACGACAC
>NZ_JAJSBI010000078.1 GCF_021261325.1 Streptomyces guryensis
TGGCGCGTGTGTTGGTTGAGCGGGGTGCGGGTCCGGAGCGGTTTGTCGCTGTCGCGCTGCCTCGTTCTGCCGATCTGGTGGTCGCGTTGTTGGCGGTGGTGAAGTCGGGTGCGGCGTATGTGCCGATCGACCCGGACTATCCGGCCGACCGCATCGCCTACATAGTCGAAGATGCCGACCCGATGTGTGTGATCACCGGTCTCGGGGCGGAAGGTGTTCTGCCCGAGGACACTCCCCGGATCCTGGTGGATGCCCCGGTCCTCGCTGAGCACTCCGCAGCCGACCTCTGCGATGCGGAGCGGTCGCTGCCTCTGACCTCGGATGCGCCTGCGTACGTGATTTATACGTCGGGTTCGACGGGTCGGCCGAAGGGTGTGGTGGTTCCGCACGCGAATGTGGTGCGGTTGTTCTCCGCGACCGATGAGTGGTTCGGGTTCGGATCGGACGACGTGTGGACGCTGTTCCACTCGTATGCGTTCGACTTCTCGGTGTGGGAGTTGTGGGGGCCGCTGTTGCATGGCGGGCGTGTGGTGGTGGTGCCGTTCGAGGTGAGCCGCTCGGCGGGGGAGTTCCTGGCGCTGCTGGCGCGTGAGGGCGTGACGGTGCTGAATCAGACGCCGTCGGCGTTCTATCAGCTGATGCAGGCGGACCGGGATGATCCGGCGACGGGTGATCGGCTTGCTCTGCGGTATGTGGTGTTCGGCGGTGAGGCGTTGGATCTGGGCCGCCTGGCGTCGTGGTATGAGCGGCGTGGCTCGGGTGGTCCGACGTTGGTGAACATGTACGGGATCACCGAGACCACGGTCCATGTCACGTACCTGCCCCTGGACCAGGAGATGTGCGCGGCCGGTGGTGGGAGCAGGATCGGTGAGGGGATCCCGGATCTGCGGTTGTATGTGTTGGACGCGGGGTTGTGCCCGGTCCCGATGGGCGTCGCGGGTGAGTTGTATGTCGCGGGTGGCGGCCTGGCACGCGGCTACCTCAACCGCCCGGGCCTGACGGCG
>NZ_JAJSBI010000008.1 GCF_021261325.1 Streptomyces guryensis
CTCGCCCCGACCGAAACCGGCCGAGAACGGGGTATCAACATATCTGGCGTTGATTTTTGGCACGCTGTTGAGTTCTCAAGGAACGGACGCTTCCTTTGTACTCACCCTCTCGGGCTTTCCTCCGGGCAGTTTCCCTTCGGTCTTGCGTTTCCGACTCTATCAGACCGTTTCCCGATCCGATTTCCTCGGCGCTTTCCAGGTTCCCGCTTTCGCGTTTCCCTTTCCGGCGGCTCCGACTTTATCAGAAGTTTCGAGCCGGACTGGCCGGCCGCTCGTTTCCGATTCATCGGGAGTGGCTTCTTCTGAAATCGATGTTTCCGAGAAGCAGACAGATGCTCACCGCTGCCGACCGGACTAGATCCAGTTCCAGGCAACTGTTCGAATCTACCTCCCCGCTTGGTCCGTGTCAACGGCTCCTGTGGGGCGAAGGAGAGACTAACAGGTCAGGAGGTGTGGCCGCACATCAGGCAGCCGTGGGCACCGTGGCGCTGCGCTCAGCTGTCTCGACGTCACCCGTGGCTCCGGCACGGGCCGCTCGGCCGCCCAGGACGAAGACGTACACGAGGAAGGCGAGCTCTACGGCGACACCTATGCCTATTCGCGTCCAGGTGGGCAGGCCCGACGGGGTGACGAAGCCTTCGATGGCGCCTGAGACGAAGAGGACGAGCGCGAGACCGATCGCCATGCCCACAGCGGCACGGCCTTCCTCGGCTAGAGCCGTGCGACGGGCGCGCGGGCCAGGGTCTATGAGAGTCCAGCCGAGGCGGAGCCCGGTTCCGGCAGCCACGAAGACAGCGGTCAGTTCGAGAAGGCCGTGTGGGAGGACGAGGCCCAGGAAGGTGTCGAGCCTGCCGGCCGAGGACATGAGCCCGAAGCCGACCCCGAGGTTCAGCATGTTCTGGAGGAGGATCCAGAGGACGGGCAGTCCGAGGAAGATGCCGAGGATCAGGCACTGAGCGGCGGCCCAGGCGTTGTTCGTCCAGACCTGGGCCGCGAAGGACGCCGCAGGGTGGCTTGAGTAGTACGTCTCGTACTGTCCCCCGGGACGGGTGAGTTCTCGCAGCTGGCTGGGGGCGGCAATCGTGGCCTGCACCTCGGGGTGGGTGCCGATCCACCAGCCCAGGAGGACGGCGACAACGGTGGACAGAAGCGCGGTGGGGATCCACCAGTGCCGCGATCGGTAGACCGCGGCAGGGAAGCCCTGGGTCAGGAAGCGTGAGACGTCTCGCCAGGATGCGCGTCGGGTGCCTGTCACTGCGCCACGCGCGCGTGCCACGAGCTGGCTGAGGCGTCCGGTCAGCTGGGGGTCCGGGGCGCTGGACTGGATCAGAGAGAGGTGGGTGGCCGTGCGCTGGTAGAGCGCGACGAGTTCGTCGGCCTCGGTGCCGGTGAGGCGGCGTTGACCCTTGAGGAGGGCGTCGAGGCGATCCCATTCCGCTCGGTGGGCAGTGACGAAGACGTCGAGGTCCATGATTTGCCTGCTCCTCGGCTGTTCGTCGGCGGCTCGTCGCGGTGTCAGCTTTTCGTACTGCGGCGCGATGCGCCCTCAGCTTGGCAGACTGACCGTTCAAGGGGCAGGCCAGGGGAAGGACTACGGGCGTGAGTGAGCTTGTGACGGGCGAGGCGGTGGCGCTGGAGTTGCGCCCCGCGAGGCTGCCCAGCAGGGCTCTTGCATTGTTGCTCGACCTGGCCGTGGCCATGGTCGTCTACGTAGTCCTGACCATCGCTCTGGTCGCTGCCACGGCTTCGCTGGACGACGCGGCGCAGATCGCGGTGTCGATCGCGACGTTCGTTCTGGTGCTTGTGGGAGGGCCGATCGCGGTCGAGACGCTCAGCCATGGGCGGTCGCTCGGAAAGTTGGCGTGCGGGCTGCGGGTGGTGCGGGACGACGGAGGGCCGATCCGGTTCCGGCATGCGCTGGTTCGGGGTGCGATCGGTGTGGTCGAGATCCTCATGACGTTCGGGGTCGTCGCCTGCATCGCATCCCTTGTGTCGGCTCGGGGGCGGCGGCTCGGCGACGTGTTCGCCGGGACTCTCGTCGTTCGGGAAAGGGTTCCTGTGGTGCGGACGGGCTTTCTGCCTCCCCCACCGCCCTGGCTGGCCGGGAGGTTCTCGGGGCTGGATCTGTCGGCGGTTCCCGACGGGCTGTGGCTCGCCGTCCGTCAGTATCTGTCGCGGATGCAGCAGCTGGACCCTCAGGTCAGCTGGGCCATGGCGAAGCGGCTCGCCTCGGACCTCTCGGCTGGGACGGGGACGCCCGTTCCACAGGGGGTTTCTCCGGCAGCGTATCTGGCGGCTGTGCTGCAGGAGCGGCAGGCCCGGGAGGCACGACGGGCCTTCGGGAACGGACCTGCGGTCGGGCGGCAGGGTGAGGCACCGACGCAGGTGGCTCCGGCACACGAGACTCCACAGGCCGCGCAGGCATCCCAGGCCGCCGGGGCTGCCCGACCGGATGCCTCATCGAACGATGGTCCCGCCGGCAGCGTGAGCGGAGCCACCGAGTCCACCGGCTTCGTACCGCCGGCGTAACCCCGTCGCGGCCGCTGTCGGCCGCGACGAGCCGTGTCGTCCAGGCAGCCTGGCCCGCGCGTTCTCCCGCACTGCTTCGGCCAACGGCTCGCTCAGGTGAATGTGGACGGCGCCGATTCGAGGTCTTCCAGCTCGATGCCGGGCGCGGCGAGCACCACGTCGCCGGCGACGTGTACGGCGTGCTGCCCACCCGTGTCGAGCGCTGTGACCTGGTATTCGTCCACGGTGAGGGGGCCGTTGTCAGTGGCGTGTGTTTCTCTTTTCACCAAGGCCCAGGACTGGTCCACGGTGCGCGGGGCGAGGACGGGGTCGGTGAAGGCGACGAGGCGTACGCGGGTGGCTGTGGCGGAGGGGGTGAGGCGCAGGAGACGGGTGGTCGCGATGAGGAACGCGGGGGATGTGCCGGTGAAGGCATGGGCGCGGACGTTGCCTTCGGTGGCATGAGCTCCGGTGGGGTCCGTACGGACCCAGGTGACGCCGTCGAGGGCGGCACCGCGGACCTGCCAGCCCGCGGCGTGCAGTTCGAGGCGGATGGGGCGGCCCAGTTCGTCGAGGGCCAGATCGACGGAACCCCGGTGATCGCCCGAGGTGGTGGTGAGTTGGGAGACATAGCGCCAGCCGGAGGGGCCGGGGGCGCAGTGGAAGTGCTCTTCTGCGAGGGGGGTGTGATCGTGCGGATCGTGGAGCGAATAACGGCCGCGGGGCATGGGAGTCCTGGGTCTTGACGGGCTGGTCCGGCCAACGGGCCACAGAGCCAAAGGGGCAGGCCCCCGGCACGGGGGTGCGGGGGCCTGCCTCTGAGGAACTGCTGGTGGTGAGCGTGTCAGCGCACCGACGCGCTCACCGTGGGCTTCGCCGAGCCGCTCAGTAGCGGTAGTGGTCCGACTTGTACGGGCCCTCGACCGGGACGCCGATGTAGGAGGCCTGCTCGGGGCGGAGCGTGGTCAGCTTCACGCCGAGCGAGTCCAGGTGGAGACGGGCGACCTTCTCGTCGAGGTGCTTGGGCAGCGTGTACACGCCGGTCGGGTACTCCTCCTGCTTGGTGAACAGCTCGATCTGGGCCAGGGTCTGGTCCGCGAAGGAGTTGGACATCACGAAGGACGGGTGGCCGGTGGCGTTGCCCAGGTTCAGCAGGCGGCCCTCGGAGAGGACGATCAGCACCTTGCCGTCGGGGAAGGTCCACGTGTGGACCTGCGGCTTGACCTCGTCCTTGACGATGCCCGGGATCTTGGCCAGGCCGGCCATGTCGATCTCGTTGTCGAAGTGGCCGATGTTGCCGACGATCGCCTGGTGCTTCATCTTGGCCATGTCCGAGGCCATGATGATGTCCTTGTTGCCGGTCGTGGTGACGAAGATGTCGGCCTTGTCGATGACCTCGTCGAGGGTCGTGACCTGGTAGCCGTCCATCGCCGCCTGCAGCGCGCAGATCGGGTCGATCTCGGTGACGATCACGCGGGCGCCCTGGCCGCGCAGGGACTCCGCGCAGCCCTTGCCCACGTCGCCGTAGCCGCAGACGACCGCGGTCTTGCCGCCGATGAGGACGTCGGTGGCGCGGTTGATGCCGTCGATCAGGGAGTGGCGGCAGCCGTACTTGTTGTCGAACTTCGACTTGGTCACGGCGTCGTTCACGTTGATCGCCGGGAACAGGAGGACGCCGTCGCGCTGCATCTCGTACAGGCGGTGGACGCCGGTGGTGGTCTCCTCGGTCACGCCGCGGATCTCCGAGGCGAGCTGCGTCCACTTCTGCGAGCCGTTGGTGATGGTGCGGTGCAGGAGTTCGAGGATGACGCGGTGCTCGTCGGACTCGGCGGTGTCGACGGAGGGGACCTTGCCGTCCTTCTCGTACTCGACGCCCTTGTGGACGAGGAGGGTGGCGTCGCCGCCGTCGTCGAGGATCATGTTGGGGCCGCCGGTGGGGCTGTCCGGCCAGGTCAGCGCCTGCTCCGTGCACCACCAGTACTCCTCCAGGGTCTCGCCCTTCCAGGCGAAGACCGGGACGCCCTGCGGGTTCTCGGGCGTGCCCTTGGGGCCGACGGCGATGGCGGCGGCCGCGTGGTCCTGGGTGGAGAAGATGTTGCAGGACGCCCAGCGGACCTCGGCGCCCAGGGCGACCAGGGTCTCGATGAGGACGGCGGTCTGCACGGTCATGTGCAGGGAGCCGGTGACACGCGCGCCGGCCAGCGGCTGGGTCTCGGCGTATTCCTTGCGGATCGCCATCAGGCCGGGCATCTCGTGCTCGGCGAGAGTGATCTCCTTGCGGCCGAAGTCGGCCAGGGAGAGGTCGGCGACCTTGAAGTCCTGTCGGTTGTCGACAGTCGTCATTGCTAGCTGCTCCTCGGGGTTGGGGCGAGGTGGGTACGGCTGGTCTGCGCGGCGGCGGACACAGGGGTGCCCGAAGAGGACACGAACATGCCCGCGTACGCACAGCGCAGTCCGTCGGAGGCCCTCTCTCCCTCGGTCGGTCCGCGGTGGGACCGCCCGACCGCCATCAGCAGCGACGTCTGGCTCGGTTCCAAGCTACACCGGCCGCCCGGCGGCCCCCAGTCCGCCTTCGAACACATCGCGCCGATCGGGAGGTGCAGCGGGTGCCGGTTGGGAGGGCTGGGAGGGCAGTAACAGGACACCTACGAACGACAGGACGGGGGGACGGGAGGCGCCGGACCAGGGCGAACAGGGACTTTCGCAACTTTGAGTCGAGCTGCGGATGCTGCAGGATGCCAGAAGATCGGAAACCGCTGATCGATCTTGCGGGGCGTCCGGGACGGCGCTTCGTGCGACAAAGGCGTTAGGAGATCGATGTGACCAATCCGGCCGGCTCTCCCCCCCACGGGCGGCGGCAATGTCGAGCGGGGGCGGCTGAAGCTGCTCGCAGTGACCGCATGCCCGACCGGCATCGCACACACGTATATGGCTGCGGAGAGGCTCGCGCAGGCTGCCGAGAGCCGTGGCATCGACATGAAGGTGGAGACCCAGGGATCCATCGGGGCTGAAAATGTCCTCCAAGACAACGATGTCAGAACTGCGGACGGGATCATCGTGGCCGCGGACAAGGA
Source organism: Streptomyces guryensis (assembly GCF_021261325.1). GTDB lineage: Bacteria > Actinomycetota > Actinomycetes > Streptomycetales > Streptomycetaceae > Streptomyces > Streptomyces guryensis. The sequence goes on from NZ_JAJSBI010000008.1 coordinate 5,583, forward strand.
CGTGGATCTGAGTCGTTTCGCGGGCAAGCGGGTTCTCAAGGTCGGAGTGGCCGAGGGGATTCACCACCCCGAGCAGTTGATCGAGCAGGTGCGGTCGGCGCCGGTCCATGAGCCCGGTGGCGCCGCGGTGGCTTCGTCGGCGGGCGGTGGCAGGGAGCGGAGCGTCACGTACAAGGCGCTGATGAACGGGGTCAGTTACATGATCCCGTTCGTGGTGGTCGGCGGGTTGCTGATCGCTGTCTCGCTCTCGCTCGGCGGGCATACGGACCCTTCCGGGGGCCTGGTCATCCCGAAGGGCTCCTTCTGGATGGACGTGAACAACATCGGGGTCATCGGCTTCACGCTGATGGTGCCGATTCTGTCCGGGTACATCGCGTACGCCATCGCCGACCGGCCCGCGCTCGTGCCGGGCATGATCGGTGGCTGGATCGCGAACACCGGGTCGCTGTACGACTCCAAGGCGGGGGCGGGGTTCATCGGGGCGATCGTGACCGGGTTCCTCGCCGGGTATCTGGTGCTGTGGATCAAGAAGGTCCGGGTCCCCAGGTTCGTACAGCCGATCATGCCGATCATCGTGATCCCGATTGTCGCGACGACGGTGCTCGGGATGTGCTTCATCTACGTCATCGGGAAGCCGATCGCGTGGGTTTTCGAGCATCTGACCAGCTGGCTCGGTGGATTGACGGGCACGAGTGCGGTCCTGCTCGGCACGATTCTGGGACTCATGATCGCGTTCGACATGGGCGGGCCGGTGAACAAGACGGCGTTCCTGTTCGGCGCCGGGCTCATCGCGACCGGCAACCAGACGGTCATGGGTATGTGCGCCGCCGCGATCCCGGTCATGCCTCTGGGGCAGGGGCTGGCGACGCTGATGCGGAAGCGGCTCTACACCGGGCAGGAGCGGGAGACCGGGCTCGCCTCCCTGTTCATGGGCTGTTTCGGTATCTCCGAGGGTGCGATCCCGTTCGCGGCGGCGCGGCCCGCGCAGGTCATCCCGGCCAACATGCTCGGTGGCGCGGTGGCCGGCGCGGTCGCCGGGGTCGCGGGAGTGAAGGACGCGGTGCCGCACGGTGGACCGATCGTGGCCGTGCTGGGCGCGGTGAGCGGCGTACCGATGTTCTTCGTCGCGGTGGTGATCGGCACGGTCGTCACGGCGTTGACCACGGTGACGCTGGTCGACATCGCTGAGCGCAGGCGGCGCGGTGTGCCGGTGGTCGGTGCGGGTGTGGCGGACGCCGAGCCCGCGCTGGTCCCGGTGGGCGCCGGTGTGTCTTCGGGGTCGGGCGAGCACGCCGTCGTGGCGCCACGGGCCGAGCGTGGGTCCACGCCGCCCGCTTCCGGCTCGGCGGATGCGGGCCCTGCGCCCGAGGACGCCCCCGCCGATGCCGGTGCCGATATCCTCTCCGGCTACCTCACCGAGCGGACCGTCAAGATACGGCTCGACGCACCGGAGAAAGAGGCCGCCATCCGGGAGATGGCGGAGCTGCTGGCCCGGAGCGGTGAGGTGGCGGACGTGGACGAGCTCGTGCGGACGGCGCTGCGACGCGAGGGGCAGGGCACCACCGGGCTCGGCGAGGAGATCGCGATTCCGCATGCGAAGACGGATGCGGTGATGGCGCCGGTGGTCGGGTTCGCCCGCTCCGACGAGGGCGTCGAGTGGGGCTCCATGGACGGTACGAAGGCGCGGCTGGTGTTCATGATCGCCGTACCGCAGGCCGCCGCGGGCGATGAGCACCTGCGGATTCTGGCGCTGCTGTCGCGGAAGTTGATGGACGCCGGGTTCCGGGAGCGGCTGACGATGGCCGAGGACGAGCGGGCCGTCCTCGGGGTGCTGAGCGAGATCCGGTAGTCGGCCCAGGGCCCGCGCCGTCGAGGGCGCGGGCCCGCACAGCCGGTTCACAGCGGGCCGCTGCCCTCTGCACGGCGCGGATGTTCCGCGTCGGGCGGGTCGTCGAGGTGGGCGGCGATCACATCGCCTGCTGCGTGGGGGAGGCCGAGAAGGTGCCCGAGGGTCGGCTTTTCGTGCTCGGCGGTCGCCGGTCGAACTCGCGGGACTCACGGGCCTTCCCCGACGATCACGGAGGCACGGTGCCCGTGAGCGCGGTCCAGGGCCGTGGGACGGACGACTGCACCGGTCTGGCTCTACTCGGGGTGGCCGCGTTGATGGGTGGCGGTGCAGGTATGACGACGGGGCCCACCGAGCGTTCGGCGGGCCCCTTGGCCGTATGGCGAAGTGGTGTCAGTGACCGGCGGGGTGGGGTGCCGGTCCGCCGGGCGTGGCCTCGCGGTCGGGGCCCTTGGCGGCCTCGGCCTCGCTGTAGATGTCCGGTTCTAGGTAGATGACGCGGGCGATGGGGACGGCGGCGCGGATGCGGGCCTCTGCGGCGTTGATGGCGGAGGCGACCTCGGCGGCCGTGTCGTCGTGCTGGACGGCGATCTTCGCGGCGATCAGCAGTTCCTCGGGACCGAGGTGGAGGGTGCGCATGTGGATGATGCCGGTGACCGTGTCGCCGTCCACGATGGCCGCCTCGATCTGCTTGACCTCGTCGATCCCGGCGGCCTCGCCGAGCAGGAGCGACTTGGTCTCGGCGGCGAGGACGAGGGCGATCAGGACGAGCAGGACGCCGATGCAGACCGTGCCGATGCCGTCCCAGACGCCGTCGCCGGTGAGCAGGGCGAGGCCGACACCGCCGAGCGCGAGGACCAGACCGATCAGTGCGCCGAAGTCCTCCAGGAGGACCACGGGCAGCTCCGGCGCCTTGGCGCGGCGGATGAACTGCGACCAGGACAGCTTGCCGCGCAGCTCGTTCGACTCCTTGATGGCCGTCTTGAAGGAGTAGCCCTCGGCGATGACCGCGAAGACGAGGACGCCCACCGGCCAGTACCAGTGCTCCACCTCGTGCGGGTGGCGGATCTTCTCGTAGCCCTCGTAGATGGCGAACATGCCGCCGACCGAGAAGAGGACGATCGAGACGAGGAAGGCGTAGATGTACCGCTCGCGGCCGTAGCCGAAGGGGTGCTGCGGGGTCGCCTCGCGCTGGGCCTTCTTGCCGCCGATCAGCAGCAGGAACTGATTGCCCGAGTCGGCGAGCGAGTGGACGCCCTCGGCGAGCAACGACGAGGAACCGCTGAACGCGAACGCCACGAACTTCGATACCGCGATCGCGAGGTTGGCTCCGAGTGCCGCCACGATCGCCCTGGTGCCGCCTGACGCGCTCATGTGTCCGCGTTGTCCCTTCGCCTTCGTACGTACGCCGTCCGGGGTCCCGCCTCGTCGTGGCTTTGCCCGTCCTTTGCCGGTGGGCCATTCTTGCAGCCCTGCCCGGCGACAGCGCGTCAGGTATCCACAACCCCGGTCATACGATCACAGTGGCCCGGAAGACCGTACCCGCTCCGGACACTTCGGCCTTCTCGCCCGCCGGGACGAAGACCGACTGGCCGGGGCGCAGTTCGTGTTCGCCCGCCTGCACGGAACCGGCCGTGCAGAGCAGGATCTGCGGGGTGGCGCGGGTGAGGTCGTGGGCGGAGCCGCCCTCGGGCAGGACGTATCGCGACAGCCGGAACTCGTCGATCGGGGTCTCGTAGACCTGCTCGCCGTCCGGGGACGCCTCGGGGCGCAGCACTCCGGGGTCGCTCGCCTCGAAGCGGACGATGCGCAGGAGTTCGGGGACGTCGACGTGCTTGGGGGTCAGGCCGCAGCGCAGGACGTTGTCGGAGTTGGCCATGATCTCGACGCCGAGGCCGTTCAGGTACGCGTGCGGGATGCCCGCTCCGAGGAAGAGTGCCTCGCCGGGCTGCAGGCGCACGTAGTTGAGGAGCATGGCGGCGATGACGCCCGGGTCGCCCGGGTAGTGGTGGGCGATGTCGGCGTAGGGCGCGTACGCGCCGCCGAGACGCGTGCAGGCGGCCGTGGCCGCGGCGACCGTGTGGTGCATCTCCTCCGGGTCGGCGGTGAGTATCGCCGTGAGGACCTCGCGCAGGGCCGCGTCCTCGGGGTGGGCGTGCAGCAGGTCGACGTACGGCTTGAGGGAGTCGACGCCCAGGCCCGCCAGCAGGTCGGCGGCCTGGCGGGGGTCGCGGAAGCCGCACAGGCCGTCGAACTCGGTGAGCGCGCAGATCAGTTCGGGCTTGTGGTTGGCGTCCTTGTAGTTGCGGTGCGGGGCGTCGACCGGGATCTTCCGGCGTTCCTCGTCCTCGTAACCCTCCTTCGCCTGCGCCAGGTTGGGGTGCACTTGGAGGGAGAGCGGGGCGCCGGCGGCGAGGATCTTGAGGAGGAAGGGCAGGCGGGTGCCGAACCTGGCGACGGCGGCCGGGCCGAGTTCCTTCTCCGGGTCCGCGTCGACGACCTCGACGAGCGTGCCGCGTCCGGTGCGCGAGGGGGCGCCGGGGTGGGCGCCCATCCACATCTCCGCCTGGGGTTCACCGGTCGGTTCGACACCGAGCAGGTGCGGGATCGCGGTGGTCGAACCCCAGGCGTAGGGGCGGATGGTGTTGTCGAGGCGGTCCATGCGGTTGCGTTTCTTTCTGCCGGTTCTTCGGGCGTACGACTGCTCGTCTTCGCGTGGCGTACGGCGGTCAGGGCGTCGGCGTCAAGATCAGGCCCCCGAAGCGAGCGCCAGGTAAACGGCGGCGAAATCCGTGATGGCGATCAGTTCGGCGAGGGTCTCCAGTTCGCCGCCGGGTTCCGGTTCCAGTTCGCTGATCGGCGTGTCGTGGCTGAGGGCCAGATCACGAGCGGTGGGAGCGGCGGTGAGGCCTTCGCTCGGGCGGTCGCGGAGCAGCACCACGCGCGCGTGCAGGGCGGGTGCCTCCTCTACGCGGTCGCGGAAGAAGTCGTCCGGGTCGGCGCTGGCGGCGAGCGGGCCGGCCAGCAGGGCGCTGTGCGCGGCGAGTGCCTCGGGGAGTTCGGCGACGACCGCCGGGCGGCCGGCGAGTTCGGCGAGGGCTGCCGCGAAACGGCGGCCCGCGGGGCCTGCCGAGACGCCCTCGGTCCATACGACGGGCAGCGTGTCGGCGAGTTCGGCGGCGAGCGTCTTGGCGGGGTTGCTGTAGGTCGCGATGGCGGGGCCGCAGCGTTCGGCGATGAGGTCGAGACGGTCGGCGATCTTCTCGACGGCCTCCGGCGGGGCGGTGACCAGGCCGGTGCGGTCGAGGAGGGCGAGGAGGGGCGTGAGCAGCGCCCACAGGACGCCGGGGGCGGACGCGGCGAGTTCCTGCTCGTCCTGCTCCTCGTACGGGGCTGTCGCCATCGGCACGAAGAGGCCGTGAGCACCCTCCACCGCCTCGGTGAGCGGGGTGTGGGCGGGAGCGACGGCGACGACCGTGCAGCCGCGGCGGTAGGCCGCGTCGGCGAGCAGGGACAGGCCCGGTTCGGTGCCGTCGGGGGTGGTGATCAGGAGCAGGTCGACGCTCCCGGCCCAGCCCGGGAGTTCCCAGCGCAGGGCGCCCGCGGCTGGGGCGACGCCGGTGGGGGCGAGCCGGATGACGGGGCTGCCGGGGCCGGCGAGCGAGCCGAGGAGGTCGGCGGCACAGATGGCTGCGGCGCCGGGGCCCGCGATGAGGACCGCGCGGGGGCGGCCGTCGGGCTTGAGGTCACCCACGCCGGCCTCTGCGGCGTGCCGGGCGGCTGTGCGGACGCGGGCGCCTGCCTCGGCGGCGCCGCGGAGCAGGCCGCGGCGGTCGGCCTCCGAGAGGGCCTCGGGGGTGTCTAGCAGCGACTCGTCGAGCATGGGCGGCAGCCTCCGATCGCCGGGGTTCTTTGTGTGCGCGCCAGGGTCGTACGCGCGGCCGGGGCTTCTTGCGCGGGTGCCTTGGTGCGCGGGTGCCTTCCTGCGCGGTGCCTTTTCGCGCCGGGGGCGGGGCTCGGCGTTACGCGGGGCGGCGGGCCTCGTCGACGAGCAGGACGGGGATGCCGTCGCGGACGGGGTAGGCCAGGCCGCAGTCCTCGCCCGTGCAGATCAGCTCGGTTTCCTGCTCCTTCGTCTCCTGCTCCTTGAGCGGGGCGTGGCAGGCCGGGCAGGCGAGGATCTCCAGGAGGCCGGCTTCGAGCGGCATGGCTGTGTCCCTTCGGGGGCGGGTGCGTGTGCGTTTGTTCGGGCGGGCGTGTGCGGATGTGCCTGGTCAGCGTACCGCCGTGGGGGGCGGGGTGCCGGGGTTGGGGCGGGGTCGGGTCGGGTGGCTGCGGGAGGGGTTCGCCCCCGCCGCCCCCGCCCTTCCCATCCCCAGGGGCGCTGCCCCTTCGGCCCCGCCGGCAGGCTGTGCCCCCCAGGGCCCCACATCGGGGCCTGAACGGCCTCGTCCTCAAACGCCGGACGGGCTGCATTTCGCCGGCCGGGGCCCAAGAGGTGCAGCCCTGGTCAGGCTCGGATGATGGCCAGGGCCTCGTCGCGGATCTTCGTCATCGTCGCCTCGTCCCTCGCCTCCGCGTTGAGGCGGAGCAGGGGTTCCGTGTTGGAGGGGCGGACGTTGAACCACCAGTCGGTGGAGGTGACCGTCAGGCCGTCGAGTTCGTCCAGGGCCACGTCCTCGCGGGAGCCGTATGCCGCCTTGATGGCCGCCAGGCGGTCGGCCTGGTCGGCGACCGTGGAGTTGATCTCTCCGGAGCCGATGTAGCGGTCGTACTCGGCGACCAGCCCGGAGAGGGGGCCGTCCTGGCCGCCGAGGGCCGCGAGGACGTGGAGGGCGGCCAGCATGCCGGTGTCGGCGTTCCAGAAGTCCTTGAAGTAGTAGTGGGCCGAGTGTTCGCCGCCGAAGATCGCGCCCGACTTCGCCATCTCGGCCTTGATGAAGGAGTGGCCGACGCGGGTACGGGCCGGGGTGCCGCCGTGTTCGCGAACCACCTCGGGGACCGACCAGGAGGTGATCAGGTTGTGGATGATCACGCCCTTGCCGCCGTTCCTCGCCAGCTCGCGCGCGGCCACCAGCGCTGTGACGGCCGACGGCGAGACCGGGTCGCCGTGCTCGTCGACGACGAAGCAGCGGTCCGCGTCGCCGTCGAAGGCGATACCGAGGTCGGCGGACTCCTCGCGCACGCGCTGCTGCAGGTCGACGAGGTTCGCCGGGTCCAGCGGGTTCGCCTCGTGGTTCGGGAAGGTGCCGTCGAGTTCGAAGTACATCGGGACGAGGGTCAGGGGCAGGCCCGCGAAGACCGTGGGGACCGTGTGGCCGCCCATGCCGTTGCCCGCGTCGACGACGACCTTCAGGGGGCGGAGGGAGGTCAGGTCGACGAGGGAGCGGAGGTGGGCCGCGTAGTCCGACAACGTGTCGCGTGAGGTGATGGTTCCCGGCTCGGCGACCGGCTCGGGGGCGCCCGACTCGCTCCACCGCTCGGCCAGTTCACGGATCTGGGACAGGCCCGTGTCCTGGCCCACCGGAGCCGCGCCCGCGCGGCACAGCTTGATGCCGTTGTACTGCGCGGGGTTGTGCGAGGCCGTGAACATCGCGCCGGGCAGGTTCAGGGCACCCGAGGCGTAGTACAGCTGGTCGGTCGAGCACAGGCCGATCTCGGTCACGTCCACGCCCTGTGCGGCCGCCCCGCGCGCGAAGGCACGCGACAGACCCGGCGACGACGGCCGCATGTCGTGGCCGATCACGATCGCGTCCGCTCCGGTCACGTGGACGAAGGCCGCCCCGAAGAGTTCGGCCAGCGGCTCGTCCCACTGGTCCGGGACCACCCCGCGTACGTCGTACGCCTTCACGATCTGCGACAGATCAGCAGCCACGGCCAACCCTCCTGGAGTCCTATCGGTCGCCTCAAACTACCCGTAGCGTCCGGCCGTGCGCCCTGCGGACTCCGAGTGGACACCCAACCGTGGCCTCAGGTCGGAGTCGGGTGAGAAACCGGGAAGAACCGGGACAGGATCCGGGAAGAGCGGGCTGGTTTCGCGACGGGTCAGGGCAGCATCCAGTCCAGGACCGGTGAGCTCTGGCCCACCACGATCAGGCACATCACCAGCAGCAGGCCCACGCTCCAGGGCAGCACCTTGCGCAGCAGATCCCCCTCGCGGCCCGCGAGACCCACGGCCGCGCACGCGATGGTGAGGTTCTGCGGCGAGATCATCTTGCCCAGGACACCACCCGAACTGTTGGCGGCGGCCAGGAGTTCGGGCGACAGGCCGGACTGGCGGGCCGCAGTCACCTGCAGCGCCCCGAAGAGCGCGTTGGCCGATGTGTCCGAGCCGGAGACCGCCACCCCGAACCAGCCCAGGACGGGTGACAGGAAGCCCAGCCCGGCTCCCGCAGCCGCCACGAAGTGGCCGATCGTGCCCGCCTGCCCGGAGAGGTTCATGACGTACGCGAGTGCCAGCACGGACGTCACGGTCAGGATCGCGAACCTCAGCTCGTGCACGGTCGCGAGCCATTCCCTGACCGCCACGCGTGCGTGCACGCCGAGTACGACCGCCGTGCAGACTCCGGCGAGCAGCACGAGCGTGCCCCCGGTCGACACGACCGGCCAGGTGAAGACATTGCCGCCGACCGGCTTCCCGTCGGGCCCCGCGACATCCAGGAACGGCCAGTCGTACGTCTGGGTCGCCTCGGCCAGCCAGTCCTTGACCGCCGGGACCTGCGCTGCCGAGAAGATCGCGACGATGAGTGCGTAGGGGGCGTAGGCGCGCAGGACTTCGCGCCGCGGGTCCGCCTCGTCCAGTTCCTCGCTGCGTACGCCGGTCAGCACGGACGCGCGTACCGACTCGGTGGCGGGCACGCGCGCGTGCGGTACGGCGACCAGGGCGCCCGCGCCCGCCAGGGACGCGCCGATGTCCGCGAGTTGGGCGGAGACGTAGTTGGAGGCGGCGAACTGGACGACGGCGAAGGCGACTCCGCACACCAGGGCGGGCACCCAGGTCTCGCGCAGGCCGCGCCGCCCGTCCACCAGCCAGACCAGGAGGAGCGGCACCACCAGTGCCAGCAGCGGGGTTTGACGCCCCACCACGGAGGCCACGGAGTCCAACGGCAGCCCCGTCACCTGTGCGAGTGTCACGACCGGTGTGCCCATCGCCCCGAAGGCGACCGGTGCGGTGTTGGCGACGAGCGCGACGACCGCGGCGCGCACCGGGTCGAAGCCGAGGGCGACGAGCATGACCGAGCAGATCGCGACCGGCGCACCGAATCCGGCGAGGGCCTCCAGGAGCGCGCCGAAGCAGAAAGCGACCACGAGCGCCTGGATGCGCGGGTCGTCCGACAGGCGTCCGAAGGAGCGTCGCAGGATGTCGAAGTGCCGGGTGCGCACCGTCATCCGGTACACCCACAGGGCGTTGGCCACGATCCACAGGATGGGGAAGAGACCGAAGACGGCTCCCTGGGCGGCGCTGGAGAGCGTCTGGCCGAGCGGCATGCCGTAGGCGAGCCAGGCGACCAGAACGGCCGCCAGAAGCCCTGTCAGGCCCGCCAGGTGCGCTTTCATGCGCGCTCCGCCGAGGAGGATGAGAACGATCAGCAGGGGCAGGGCCGCGACGAGGGCGGACAGGCCGAGCGAGTGGGCGACGGGTTCCAGATCCTGGACGTACACGGGCGCCTCCCCGGATTCCGGCATGCGGAAAGCGATTTCCCGCCGGTTGCATCACCGGAATGATCGTGTCCGCAACAAGGGCCCGTCAATGGGCGTGCGTCGCCGGATGGAACGGGGGCGGGCGGGAGGTGCTCAGTTGTCCGGGGACCGCAGTACCCGCAGATGCCCGCGCCGCGCGACCTCCATCGGGTCCGCCGTACGCGCCCCGCCACCGCCCGCGCCTGCCGCCCGCTCCTGGGGGCGGGCCGCCTCGCGCACCGCGTTGGCAAGCGCTTCCAGATCGTCGCCGCTGGGGCGGGCCGGAGCGGAGCCGTCGAGCAGCCGGACGACCTCCCAGCCGCGCGGGGCGGTGAGGCGCTCGGAGTGCTCGGCGCACAGGTCGTAGCAGTGGGGTTCGGCGTAGGTGGCGAGCGGGCCGAGGACCGCGGTCGAGTCGGCGTAGACGTACGTCAGCGTCGCGACGGCGGGACGGCCGCAAGCGGTGCGCGAACAGCGACGTACAGGGCTCACGACGTTGGACGGTACCGCACTCTTGAGCGGGCCGCGACGACTCTCCCCCAGGTCACCCCACCGTGTCGTGCTGTGAAACACCCCACACACCTCCCGCGGAGCACCTCGCTGACCTGCACGGACGCACATTCACACGGCCTCGCGCACCTCTTCGCCCGATCAACACACCGTACAAACACCGTCAATTGCCCCACGATCGTCGGTCTCGGAGAGATACGGAAACGAGCCCAACCTTGGCTGGAATGGTCATCCTGCGACATGCCGTCCAGGGGGGTCCGAGGCGCTTCGGCCGGCCGCGTGGGGCACGGCGCGCGGTCCCGGCGGGGACTAGGCTTCACCAGTGATGGACAACCCCGTACCGCCCCGAGCCGCCCGCCCCGGGCCCCGCCGTCGTGATCGCCACGGCCGGGGCATGCGCGGCCCGATCGCGCCGCCCCAGGTACCGCTTGCCGCGAGCCGCGCCGAGGCGTTCGCGGATCTGGTGCAGGACTCCGTGGAGCGGCTGGAACGGCGGTGGCCGCAGCTCGCCGAGATCGATTTCCTCGTCCTCGAGGTGCCACGTCTGGACGGCCCCGCCGAGGCCTGGATCGACGAGGCGGTGCCGCTGGGCGGCACGATTCCCTCGCGGGAAGGGAGGCCGGCCCGGGTGGTCGTCTACCGGCGGCCGGTCGAGATCCGCACGAAGGGGCGCGACGAGCGGGCCGCGCTGGTGCACGAAGTTGTCGTCGAGCAGGTCGCCGAGTTGCTGGGGCTGACTCCGGAGACGGTGGATCCGCGGTACGGGGAGGACTGACCGCGGTTCCAGCGGCACCCGGCGCTGGTGCGGCCGTGCCGGGGGCAGCAGCCCCCAGACCCCCGCTGTCGGCCTGAACGGCCTCGTCCTCAAACGCCGGACGGGCTGAGAACAGCTACCGCTGCAGTACCGACAGGTCCTGGTCCGCCTCCGGTACCGCCACCGTCCCCCGGTCGTCCGGCAGTGTCTGGACCGTGAAGCCCGGGACTCCCTCCTCCGTCGCCGCCAGGGTGCGAGCCGCGTACACCGGACCGCCGGACAGTGGTTCGACCGTCAGTGCGTAAGTGCCGTTCAGGCCGTTCGGGACCGGGGCGGCGATGTCCTGGGTGGTGCCGGCCTTGATCGTGTACGTCCTCGAGACCTCGGTGCCGCCGTCGCTGCCCGCGGACGCGGTGACCTTGACCTGGGCGGTGCGGGTGGGGGCCGCGAGGGACAGCGTGGAGCCCTTCCCGCTGTTGTCGGCGGACGTCGCGCGTGTGCCCACCGGGCTGGTGGCCGGGATGAACGCAGTCTCCTGCTTGTCGCCCTTGCCCCGCACGACGCGCAGCGCGGCGACCACCGGCACGGACTTGTCGGTGGGCGTGAGGACAAGGGAGCCCGCCTCGCCGCGGGTGACCGGGCCGAGGTCGACGCCGGTGGTCATGCCGGCTTTCACGTGCAGCGTCTCGTTCCCGGCGGGAGTGATCTGGCCGGCCGGGGAGGCGAGCCGCACCTTCAGGTCGGCGTCCGCGTCACCGGGCGTGAAGGCGATCAGGCGCACGGACGTGGCGTCCTTGGGGATGCCGGGCAGCACGAGGCTGCCTGCCGGGTCCGTGGACGCGGCCAGCCAGTCCCCGCCGAGCTTGTCGTCGAGGGCCTGCACGGCGGCGCCGACGCGTCCGCTGCGGACGTTCACGTGCACGGTGAGGTCGGTCTGCTTCTCGTCGGTGAGCGTGGACAGCAGGACCGGGTCGCTGGAGTGCGGTGCGACCGTGATGCCCTCCCCCACGGTCGACTTGAGGGCGCCGTTCTTGCCGTAGAGCTCGATGTCGACGACGGCGGCGGAGTCGTCCGGGTTGGTGAGGTGGACGTAGTCGGTGCGGGCGGCGTCCGTGCTGGCGCCCGGGAACCAGAACTCGGTGTCCGGCGCGGTGCAGTTGACGCCCTGGAGGCCGCGGCCGGTGCCCGCGGCGACCTCGGTCGTCTCCTGCAGCGCCCAGCCGGGCGCGAACCTGCCCTCGGCGGTGCCGACGAGCGCGGGCGCGTCGGCACCGGAGGTGTCGCCCGTGACGGGCTTGCCGGGCTCCTTGGGTGTGAGGACCGGCTGGTCGGCCTTCTTCTTGTCCACCTTCTTCTTGCCGCTCTTCGTTCCGCCCGTCTTGCCGCTGCCGCTCGTCCCGTCGGCCGACTGCTCTGCGGCCGACTGGAGTTGGGCCGTGCCGTCGCTTCCCGTGCCCTTCGTGACGGGCGTGAAGGACGTGTACGACGTGTCGGCGAGGTCGGAGGTACTGGGCTGCGGGCACAGCAACGTCGTGCGTTCCACGGGCAGTTCAGCGGCGGCCTTGGCGGTGTCCGCGCCGGAGGTGCCCGGCGCGGTGAGCGAGGCGAAGCCCGTGATGGCGGCGAGCGCGGCCGTGCCGGCGATCAGGGAGATGGTGGTGCGGTTCACTGCTGACTCCCGTCGGGGCGCTCAGGGGCGGGCGGGGGCGGCTGCGCCGGGTCGTACGTCGGGTCGTAGCCCTGCTGGTACGAGGGGTCGTACGCGGTCTGGTCGTACGTCCCCTGGGAGGAGCCGCCGTACGCGTACGGGTCGTACTGGCCGCCCTGGTACGGGTCCGCCTGGTACGTCTGGTCGTACGTGCCCGCCGGGTACTGCTGGGTGCCCTGGTACTGCTCGTTGCCGTAGCTGCCGTACTCGGCGCCCTGGTAGCCGGCGGCATCCCAGTCGCCGTAGGACTGCTGATGGGGGACGGCGACCGGTGTCTCCTGCGGCGCGGGAGACGGGAACTCCTCGCTCTGGCCCGCCTCTTCGGCCTCGGACTCCGCCTGGGCGCGCAGACGGCGGGCGCGGCGGCCCTCGCCTGCGACGGCCTCGGCGGGCACGACCTGCTCCTCGGGGAGGTCGTCGTCCACGTCGCGGCGCCGGCCGGGCAGGGCCAGGACGACGAGGACGACGGCCAGGAAGCCCTGAGCCCACAGCCAGGCGGTGTGCGTGATCGGGTCGTCGTAGGTGACGTCCAGCCTGCCGCCGGAGGCGGGGAGTTGGAAGCCCTGGGCCCAGCCGTCGACCGTGGTGCGGGTGAGCGGTTTGCCGTCCAGGGTGGCCGTCCAGCCCTCGGCGGCGGTGTCGGCGAGGCGCAGGACGCGGCTGCCGGAGCCGGACGGGACCGTGGTGTGGATCTCGACGGGTCCGGCGGCGACGGGCTGCGCCGCACCGGAGCCGGACGCGGGGAGGATGGTGGCGCGTGCGACCTCCTGGTCGACCCGCCACAGGGCGCTGCCGCCCTGCTGGCTGAGGCGGGAGAGGCCGGGGGTGGCGTCCAGGACGCGGGTGACCTCGCGGGGCGCGCCCTTGTGGACGAGAACGTAGCGGACGGCGAACTTGCCGAGCTGGTCGGCCTGGTCGGCGCCGGAGCCGGCGACGAGGTTGGCGACGACCTTGTCGAGCCTGGCGTTCTCGCCGTCGGCCGCGGCGCTCTCGGCGTCGCCCAGGCGGGCGCCGGAGCCGCGGACCAGGGTGTAGCCGACGCGGGCCGTGGAGTCGCTGTCGAGCACGAGCGTGCGTGCCTGGTCGCGGGTTCCGCTCTCCTCGGCGACGAACGCGGGGACCTGTACGGGGTCCTGCCGCTCGACCGGTCCGTCGGCGCCGCGGATCATCCAGCCGAAGGCGATGACCAGCGGGCCCGCGAGGGCGGCGAAGGCTATGAGCGCGGCGAGCGGCTGGCGCCAGCCGAAACTCTGCTCGGCCACGCGCGCGCGTGCACCGTCGGCGCCGAGGACGGCGGCCGTCAGGAGAGCCAGGCCGTAGACCAAAGTCGCCGGGCCGGCCCACGTCGAGCCGTTGGACAGGACCGAGAAGACGAGGCCCACCAGGGCGACCGCCCAGGCCGTCCAGATTCCGAACTGACGCTCCGAGCGCAGCAGGGCGGCCAGCGCGGCCAGGACGACGCCGATGAGCATCAGCCCGCTGACCGTGCCCGGGCCGCCAGGGCTCACGCCGAGCAGGTCGAGGGCGGAGGCGGCCGAGGGGCCGTAGTCGAGCCCGGCCTCCTTGAAGAAGCCGAACGGGAGCAGCGACAGCGACCAGGGTGCGAGGACCAGCAGGGGCGTGCCGAGCTGGGCCAGGAAGCGCAGGCCGTGCGCGGTGATGTCGGTGCGCCGCACGGCGAGCGGCGTGAGGCCGAGGACCAGCGCGAGGGGCCACACGATGGGCGTGAACGCCGTGGTGATCGTCAACAGCAGCGTGTACGCCCAGGTGGCGCGCCAGCTGCCAGGTGCGCCCGAGGGGTTCGCGAGGCCGCCGGCCGCGATGCCCGCGCGCGCGATGAGCGGCAGCAGCACGGCCAGTACGGCGGTGCCGATGCGGCCGCCCGCGAGCGCGCCCGTGGCGGCGGGCAGGAAGGCGTAGACGACGGCCGCCCACGCCCTCAGGAGGCGCGACTCGACGAGCGGGCGGGAGGCGAAGTACGCGGTGACGCCGGCCAGCGGCACCGAGCACACGAGCAGGACCGTGACCGCGAGCCCGGTCGAGCCGAACAGCACGGAGGCCAGCATCGCCACGATCGCGAGGTACGGGGGCGCTGACGGGGTGCCGCCCGCGCCCACGGCGTGCCAGGAGTCGAGGTAGCGCGACCACAGCTCGCTGGAGTCGGCCGGGGCGGGCAGCAGGGCGCCGCCCGCGAGCGCGCCGCCGCCGAGCAGTGCGCGGCAGGCGACCAACGAGACGAACAGCAGCACCAGGAACAGCATCGGGCCGGGCTTGCGGCCGATGCGCTTGAGGCGGGCGAAGTGCTCGATCTCCAGGAAGTCGGCGTCGTCGCCGCCGGGCCCGGACTCGACCGCGCCGCCGTGCCGTCCGGCGCCCGAGGTCACCTCGGGGTCGGAGCTGCCGACGAGGTTGCCCGCGGCCTGCTCGACGGTGGCCCGTATGGTCGCGCCGGGCGGCGGAAACAGGGCGCGCAGTTCGCCCTTGTCGATCTGGGGGCTGCCGCGCCTGCGCCGGCCGGCGATGATCCGCTCGGGTCGCAGCAGCGTGCCCAGCAGACCGCGGATCTCGTCGAGGGCCTGCCCGGGGACCTTGCCGACGAGGTAGGCGACGGTCCGCAGGAGCGTGCCGAGCACGACCCGCACCAGCACCCAGGGCAGCGCGGCCGTACGCGTGTTGACCAGGAGGGTGTAGACGGCGCCGGCCTTGTCGACCTTGTGCGGGGAGGCGACGGTGCGGCCCGAGCAGTCGACGGTGCGGCGCTCGCGGGAGGCGGCCTCGGCGTGTCGTACGACCGCCTCGGGGGCGACGAGGACGCGGTGGCCGGCGGCGGTGGCGCGCCAGCACAGGTCGACGTCGTCACGCATCAGCGGCAGCCGGTTGTCGAAGCCGCCGAGCTGCTCGAAGACGTCGCGCCGGATCAGCATGCCGGCGGTGGACACGGACAGCACGGTCCGGACGTGGTCGTGCTGCCCCTGGTCCTGTTCGCGGCGGTCCAGGCCGGTCCAGCGACGGCCGGAGTGGGCGATGGTGACGCCGACCTCCAGCAGCTGTCGGCGGTCGTACCAGCCACGGAGCTTGGGGCCCACGACGGCCACGTCGTCGCGGCCGAGTTCGAGTTCGTTCTCCACGACGCGCAGCAGCTGGGCCAGGGCGTCGGGTTCGGGGGCGCAGTCGTCGTGCAGCAGCCACAGCCACTGGACCGGCTCGCCGTGCGGGAGTTCCGGCAGGTCGTACGCGTCGTCGCGCCAGCTGCGCGTGACCGGGTCCCAGCCGCTGGGCCGCTTCAGATAGGGCAGCTCGTCCGGGGTCAGGACAGGCGCGCTGCGTTCCGCCTCCTCGACGGCCTGGCCGAAGCCGGTGCGCCGGGCGAGGTGCAGCACGCGGTCGGCGCCGAGGGCGTCGGTGATCAGCTGGGCGGAGGCGTCCGCGCTGCCGGTGTCGGCGGCCACGGCGTACTGAACGGGGCGCTCCTGGCCGAGCAGCCCGGCGAGCGCGTCGGGCAGCCAGCGGGCGCCGTCGTGGGAGACGACAACCGCCGTCACCACGTGACGCGGAAACTCTGGCGTGGCAGCGAGGTCTTGGTGGGCTGCCGTGTGGCTGTGCACGGACATCGAGGTACGGGCCCCGGTTCGATGGACTGCGGTGGACGTCTGTGCCGCCTGGGGGCAGCGAGGCGTCTCGGACGAGCGACCACACTATCGGCTGGGCATCACGGCGGCCCGCCGCCTGTGGATAACTCCACCCGCGACGGGCCGTTCGAATCTGTTTCGGTTGTACGGGGGTGTCGGCCGCGTGGTCAGATCGCGGCCTTCTTCAGACGGCGTCGTTCACGCTCGGACAGGCCGCCCCAGATACCGAAGCGCTCGTCGTTGGCGAGGGCGTACTCGAGGCACTCGGAGCGGACTTCACAGGCCAGGCAGACCTTCTTGGCCTCACGGGTGGAGCCGCCCTTCTCGGGGAAGAAGGACTCGGGATCGGTCTGGGCGCACAGCGCGCGCTCCTGCCAGCCGAGTTCCTCGTCCGCGTCGTCGACCAGCAGTTGCTGCACCAGCTCGGTCATGTGCGCCCCTCGTCTGTCTTTCGCGTCCCCGTGATGTAGCCGTTACCGATTCCGGCTGAACGACACGAGTGAAATTACAAGTGTGCTGCTCCGGGCGAGTCAAGCCGAGATCTGCTATTGAGCCCCTTATTCACTCTGCGGAACCAAGGCCATGCGGAAAGTGTTCAAATCGGCATAAACCTTGACACGCAGACGAAGCCCGGACGGGCCTTCGCCCCCGCGCAGAGCCTGTACGGGGAAGGACGCCCGCAGATCCGATCTCGTTCCACGCGCACCTCGAAGCAAACCGGATCACAGTCGGATCACAGGACCGCAACGAGGTTTGAGCGCGATGTGTCCCGGACGGCGCCTGCACAAACCTTTCGCCTCCGACATGAACCGGATGAGGTGAACCATGTCCCACATACCGGGCGTCGAGTTGACAGTGAGGGTGTGAACCGCTGTCCTTGTGGGCATGCTCGCGAACTTGGCGCTCACCTCGACCCGCACCGCCGGGTCCCACGGTGCTGCCCGCGCTCGCTGTAGCTGTTGTTGCTGTTCCAGCTGTTGAGCCCACCTGCTCCGGCTGTAGGCCCTGTCGTCCGTGACGGGGCTCCCGTTCCCTCTGACCTTCTTTCACTGAGGAACCACGCACCCCTATGAACAGCGACAACGACCTCCAGATCGCCGGCGACATCCTCGAAGTCCAGCACCTGCTGCAGCCCCCGCGGGAGCACCCGGCCACCGTCGCCGAGTTCGTGGGCCTGGCCCGCTCCATCGCCGCCGACCGCTCCCAGTGGGAGCACCTCGTGGAGTACGACGCGACGACACGCTGGTACCACCGGCTGCGCACCGGCCCGGGCTACGAGGTGTGGCTGCTGTCCTGGGTGCCGGGTCAGGGCAGCGGGCTGCACGACCACGGGCCCTCCTCCGGTGTACTGACCGTCCTGGAAGGCACGCTGACCGAGCGGACCGAGCGGGGCACGCGTGCGTTGGACGCGGGCGCGCAGCGGGTGTTCGCTCCGGGGTACGTGCACGAAGTGGTCAACGACGCGCTGGAGCCGGCGGTCAGTCTGCACGTCTACTACCCGGGCCTGACGCAGATGCCGATGTACTCCGCCTGCACCGCGGCCCCCGCCGCGTACGACGAAGTGGACGTCGTGACCGCCTGACGTGTTGTCGTACCCGCCTGTAAGACTTGGCCCATGCGCATTGTGGTTCTGGCAGGCGGCATCGGTGGTGCCCGGTTCCTGCGCGGTCTGAAGAAGGCCGTGCCGAACGCGGACATCACCGTCATCGGCAACACCGGGGACGACATCCACCTCTTCGGACTGAAGGTCTGCCCGGACCTCGACACGGTGATGTACACGCTCGGCGGCGGCATCAACGAGGAGCAGGGCTGGGGGCGGGCCGACGAGACCTTCCACCTCAAGGAGGAGCTCGCGGCGTACGGCGTGGGACCGGAGTGGTTCGGGCTCGGCGACCGGGACTTCGCCACGCACATCGTGCGGACGCAGATGATCGGCGCCGGATATCCGCTGAGCGCGGTGACGGAGGCGCTGTGCGACCGGTGGAAGCCGGGCGTGCGGCTGCTCCCCATGACGGACGACCGGGTCGAGACCCATGTGGCCGTCGAGATCGACGGCGAGCGCAGGGCGGTGCACTTCCAGGAGTACTGGGTGCGGCTGCGGGCCTCGGTGCCGGCCGAGGCCGTCGTGCCCGTCGGGGCGGAACAGGCGAAGCCGGCGCCGGGGGTGCTGGAGGCGATCGCGGAGGCGGACGTGGTGCTGTTCCCGCCGTCCAACCCGGTGGTCTCCGTCGGCACGATCCTCGCCGTGCCCGGCATCCGCGAGGCGATCGCCGAGGCCGGGGTGCCGGTCGTCGGCCTCTCCCCCATCGTCGGGGACGCTCCCGTGCGGGGAATGGCCGACAAGGTGCTCGCGGCGGTCGGCGTGGAGTCGACGGCCGCGGCGGTCGCCGAGCACTACGGCTCGGGTCTGCTCGACGGCTGGCTCGTCGACACCGTGGACGCGGGCGTGGTGGACCGGGTCGAGACCGCCGGGATCCGCTGCCGGGCCGTACCCCTGATGATGACCGACCTCGACGCGACCGCACAGATGGCACGCGAGGCGCTGGCACTGGCGGAGGAGGTGCGGGTGCCTTGAGCGACGGAATCCCGGTGGGCGCGGGCACGGGCGTGCGAAGCGGTGAGGATGCGGCAGCCAGGGGCGGTACGTCCGAGGTGGCCGGGGGGCCGGCGGGCCGGCATGTCTCGGGGGGCGGTCCTGCGGCAGGGGGTGACGTCCTGGCCCGTGAGTACCGGGTCTGGGCTGTGCCCGGGCTTCCCGAGGTCGTGGCGGGGGACGACGTCGCCAAGTTGATCGCCGCCGCCGAGCCCGGGCTGATCGACGGGGACGTGGTGCTCGTCACCTCGAAGATCGTGTCCAAGGCGGAGGGGCGAGTCGTCGAGGCGGGCGACCGGGAGGCCGCGATCGACGCCGAGACCGTGCGGGTCGTGGCGCGGCGCGGAGCCCTGCGGATCGTCGAGAACCGGCAGGGGCTGGTGATGGCCGCGGCAGGGGTCGACGCATCCAACACGCCTTCCGGCACGGTGCTGTTGCTGCCCGAGGATCCCGACGCGTCCGCCCGGACGATCCGGGACGGGCTGCGGGACGCCCTCGGCGTCAACGTCGGGGTCGTCGTCACCGACACCTTCGGGCGGCCCTGGCGCTCGGGGCTCACGGACGTCGCGATCGGCGCCGCCGGGGTGCGCGTGCTCGACGATCTGCGCGGGGGCAGGGACGCGTACGGCAATCCGCTCAGCGCGACGGTCGTGGCGACGGCGGACGAGCTGGCCGCCGCCGGTGATCTGGTCAAGGGCAAGGCCGCCGGGCTGCCCGTCGCCGTCGTGCGCGGGCTGCCGCACGTGGTGGCCGAGGACGACGGCGAGGGTGCGCGGGCCATGGTGCGCGGCGGGCGCGACGACATGTTCCGGCTGGGGACGTCCGAGGCGATACGGGCCGCGGTGACCCAGCGGCGTACCGTGCGGGCGTTCACCGACGAACCCGTCGACCCCGGCGCCGTACGGCGGGCGGTCGCCGCGGCCGTGACGGCGCCGGCGCCGCATCACACCACGCCGTGGCGGTTCGTGCTGCTGGAGTCGCAGGACGCGCGGGCCGGGTTGCTGGACGCCATGCGTGACGCCTGGATCGCCGATCTGCGGCGGGACGGGAAGAGCGAGGAGTCCATCGCCAAGCGGGTGCGGCGGGGGGATGTGCTGCGGAACGCGCCGTACCTGGTGGTGCCGTGTCTGGTGATGGACGGGTCGCACACGTACGGGGACGCTCGGCGGGACGGGGCGGAGCGGGAGATGTTCGTGGTCGCCGCGGGAGCGGGGGTGCAGAACTTTCTGGTCGCGCTGGCCGGCGAGCGGTTGGGGTCCGCGTGGGTTTCTTCGACGATGTTCTGCCGGGATGTCGTGAGGGATGTGCTGGGGCTGCCGGAGGGGTGGGATCCGATGGGGGCGGTGGCTGTGGGGCATGCGGCGGAGGAGCCGCGGGCTCGGCCTGAGCGGGACGCTGCCGCGTTCATCGAGGTGCGGTGACGCTCTGCTGGGTGCGCCGGATGCCTACGGTTCGGGGGGTCCGGGATTCGTGCGCGGCTGGGGTGAATGGGGGCTGGTCGCGCAGTTCCCCGCGCCCTGTGAAAGCGCGCACCGGCGCTCGTATGTACGGCCTAGTCTCATAAGGCAATCCCCGACATCCCAGGAACTCATCCGTGGCCGGACGATTCGCTCCCCGACCCACCCGTACGACCGTGCGCGGTGGTCATGTTGCCGTGCCCGCGCGCGGGGGTGTGCCTCGGCAGGCCGAGGCGCCGGGGCGGGTGCGGACCGTCCTACCGGACGGGCCGCTTGATCTCGGGCTTGTGCTGGGGCCGCTGCGGCGTGGTGGCGGGGACCCGACGTTTCGGGCCATGCCCGACGGGTCCGTGTGGCGGGCCAGTCTGACTCCTGTCGGGCCCGGCACGCTGCGGGTCTCCGTGTGCGGGGGTGAGGTGCGGGGGGAGGCCTGGGGGCCGGGGGCCGAGTGGTTGCTGGAGCGGTTGCCAGAGCTGCTCGGGGGCGCGGACGAGCCCGATGCGTTCGTGCCGCGGCACCGGTTGGTGGCGCACACGGCGCATCGGCGGCCGGGGCTGCGGCTGACGCGGACCGGGCTGGTGCTGGAGTCGCTGATTCCGTCGGTTCTGGAGCAGAAGGTCACGACCGGCGAGGCGTACCGGGCCTGGCGGCTGCTGGTGCGGAAGTTCGGGGAGCCGGCGCCGGGGCCCGCGGCGGGCGGGCGGCTGTGGGTGATGCCGGGGCCGCGGACGTGGGCGTTGATTCCGTCGTGGGAGTGGCACCGGGCCGGGGTCGACAACAAGCGGGCGTCGACGATTCTTCGGGCCGTGAAGGTCGCCGCGCGGCTGGAGGAAGCGGTCGGGATGGAGCCGGCGGCCGCGCAGGCGCGGTTGGAGGTCGTGCCGGGGATCGGGCCGTGGACGTCGGCGGAGACCGTGCAGCGCAGTCATGGGGCGCCGGATGCGGTGACCGTCGGGGATCTGCATCTGCCGGGCATCGTGGGGTGGGCGCTTGCCGGGCACCGGGATGCGGACGATGCGGCGATGCTGGAGCTGTTGGAGCCGTATGCGGGGCAGCGGCATCGGGCTGCGCGGTTGATTCTGCTGAGTGGGCGTACGCCGGCGCGGCGGATGCCGAAGATGCCGAAAACCGACATCGGGCGGCTGTAGGGGCCCGGAGCTGCGGCTTGGCGGCGGGTGGGTGCGCTCGCCCGCGCTTGCGGGGCGCCGCCTTTGGGTCGGGATCCGCCCCTAGATGGCACGATCGCCCGCAGGCTACGCAGGGCTGCCCCGGCCTGCACGCCTGCCCGCAGGCCGGGCAGATCGCAGCCCAGCACCACCCCCACCCGCAGGCCGAGCAAATCGCAGCCCACCCCCACCCGCAGCCTGAGCAGACCTCAGCCCGGCGCCCCGCCCGCCCGCAGGCCGAGCAAATCGCAGCCCACCCCCACCCACAGCCTGAGCAGACCTCAGCCCGGTGCCCCACCCGCCCTACTGGTCCGAGGAGAACCGCACCGAGCCCGCCGGGATTCGGGCGTCGCACCACACCCGTACGCCGTCGCGCAGTTCGTTGTCGGCGCCGATGACCGCGCCGTCGCCGATGACCGTGCCGGTCAGGACGGAGCGTTCGCCGACGCGGGCGCGGGTGCCGATGAGGGAGTCAGTGATGACGGCGCCGGGTTCGATGACGGCGCCGGGAAGGATGGTCGAGCCGAAGACTCGCGCGCCCTCCGCCACGAACGCGCCCTCGCCCACCACCGTGCCGCCCGTCAGCTTGGCGTCGGGGGCGACCCTCGCCGTCGGCAGGATCAGGCGGTCACCGCAGCGGCCGGGGACCGCGGGGGACGGGGCGCGGCCCAGGACGAGGTCCGCCGAGCCGCGGACGAAGGCCGCCGGGGTGCCCAGGTCGAGCCAGTACGTCGAGTCGACCATGCCTTGTAGATGGGCGCCGGCCGCGAGGAGGTCGGGGAAGGTCTCGCGCTCGACCGAGACCGGGCGGCCGGCCGGGATCGTGTCGATGACCGAGCGGCGGAAGACGTACGCCCCCGCGTTGATCTGGTCGGTGACGATCTCCTCGGGGGTCTGCGGCTTTTCGAGGAAGGCGAGGACCCTGCCGGTCTCGTCCGTGGGGACCAGGCCGTAGGCGCGCGGGTCCGTGACCTTGGTGAGGTGGAGGGAGACGTCGGCGCCCGTCTTCTCGTGGGTGTCGACCAGGGCCCGGATGTTCAGGCCGGTCAGGATGTCACCGTTGAAGACCAGGATCGGTTCGTCGGGGCCGGAGTGCAGCCGGGACGCGACGTTGCGGATGGCGCCGCCCGTACCGAGGGGTTCCTCCTCCGTCACGTACTCGAGGTGCAGACCCAGGGACGAGCCGTCGCCGAAGTGCGGTTCGAAGACCTCGGCCAGATAGGACGTGGCCAGGACGATGTGGTCCACTCCCGCCGCTCTCGCTCTCGCCAGCTGGTGGGTCAGGAACGGGACGCCGGCCGCGCGGACCATGGGCTTCGGTGTGTGGACCGTGAGCGGGCGCAACCGCGTGCCCTTGCCGCCGACCAGGAGGATCGCTTCTGTCACCTGTCGTCTCTGCTTCCTGCCGGGACCGGCCGAACTGTCTTTCGGCCGGCCAGTTTGTGCAGACCTTCGTGTGGTGATTTGGACGGCCGTGCGGCGTTCCGCGTTCCGCCCGGTGCCCCGCTATGACGTAGATAACCCCTCCGTGGCCAACCCCGGTGCGGGGCCCGGCAGTCTCTCAGCGGCGGCCCTGGTAGTGCGCCGCGGTGGAGCGGATCGTGCCGAGCTTGCGGTAGAGCTGCCAGCCCGGGCATGCCGTGGGGTAGCCGTCGCGGTGGCCGGAGATCACATTCATTCGGACGTTCTTCCCCTTTCGGTAGAGATTGCCACCGCTCGACTTCAGATATGTCTTTCCTCGCGGATTGGCACCGTAGAGGCCCAGCTTCCAGGCCGTGAGCCGGGCGATGGCCTTCAGCACGGCCGCGGGCGGCTTGCTCTTGCTGAAGCTGCCGAGGACGGCGATGCCCATGCTGTTGTTGTTGAAACCGAGGGTGTGAGCGCCCCTGACCGCTTTCGCCACTCCCCCGGCGCGCCCTTCGTAGATGGTTCCGCACTTGTCGACGAGGAAGTTGTAGCCGATGTCGCGCCAGCCCATGCTCACGACGTGGTAGCGGTAGATGGCACGGATGACGGAGGCGGCCTGCGAACAGCGGTAGGTGTTGCCGGACGACGTGTGGTGCACGAACGCCGCCTTGACCTTCTTCGTGTACGCGAACCCCCTCTCGCGCAGGTCCTCGTCCGCACCCCAGCCCCGGCGGGTGACGATGCGGGGGCGGGGGCCGATGTGCGGCTTCTTCCGCTGACCCGCCGTCAACTCGAGTCCGCGCAGGGTCCGCATCTCCCGCACGGTCGCGGACCGGCTCAGCGCGGGGATCACGGTGGCGCCGAGCGGGACGAGATCGGCGTTGGCGGTGGACGAGGCCAGGGCTTCGGCCGACTCGGAGTTGCCGGCCCCGGCACCGGGTGGTCCGGCCTGGCTGCCGTGCGCCACGCCCGGTGCCGTACCCCGCATCGGGACCTCGTCGCCCGCCTCGTCCGGGTCGCCCGGGTCCACGAGTTCCAGACGCAGCCCCGAGGGGAGACCGGAGGCGGCCGGGAGGGCGCGGGTGCTCGGAGCGCGGCCTTCGGTGCGGCGATCGCCCTCGACCCGGACCTCCACCCCGTCCGAGTCGCCCACCCACAAAGGCGCGGTGGAGCCGCGGACGCGGCCCGAGGTGCGCTCGTCGGTGCCGGGGTCGGCCGCGTCGTCGTTGTGCGTCTCCAGGCTCCGCCAGCCGGACCAGACGCCGGTGCCCGCCGCGCGGGTGCGGACCTGGACCTGCCCGTGCAGTGCGGTGTCCGGGTTGTTCCAGATGACGCCGACCATCGAGAACCGCCGTACGTCCCGGCGGGTCAGGCCCTCCTCCGCGAGGGCCATGGAGGCCGTGGAGGCCGTCGAGCCGATGGCGCGGGTCAGGGGTGCGAGCGGGGCGAGGGGCAGCGACTGGGTGCTGCCGCGAACGTCGGACCGGGCGGGCGCCGGCGCGGACCCCGCTGCGCCGAGCCCGGCCCTGGCCGTCGCCGCGGGCGCGGGCAGGGTCAGAGGAAGGGCGAGGGCGGCCGCGCAGGCGACGCCGATCGAGGAGGCGATCGAGGAGGCAAGGAATCCACGCATGCTCCTGATGTTGGACATAGTCATACATATCTGTCCATCCCGGAATTGACGGACCGTCGGTTTTCGTTCGTCCGAACCGGTGGCCCCATCAAGGGGTGTGCGAGCGGCCGCCCGCGTACCCTTGCGCGGGTGAACTCCACCGACCACACCCCTGCCGACCTGCTGCGTTCCGCGCTCGCCGCGGACCCCGGACGCCCCCTGGTGACCTTCTACGACGACGCCACGGGTGAGCGTGTCGAACTCTCCGTGGCCACCTTCGCCAATTGGGTGGCCAAGACCGCCAATCTCCTCCAGGGCGACCTCTCCGCGACCCCCGGCGACCGGGTCGCGCTGCTGCTGCCGGCGCACTGGCAGACCGCGGTGTGGCTGATCGCCTGCGCGTCGGTGGGGGCGGTCGCCGATGTCGGCGGGGATCCGGCGGCGGCGGATGTGGTGGTGAGCGGGCCGGACACGCTGTCCGCCGCGAGGGCCTGCCGGGGGGAGCGGGTCGCCCTTGCGTTGCGGCCGTTGGGGGGCCGGTTCCCGCAGGTGCCGGACGGCTTCGCCGACTACGCCGTGGAGGTGCCGAGCCAGGGGGACCGGTTCGTACCGTTCGCGGCGGTGGGCCCTGAGGAGGCCGGGCTGATCGTGGCCGGGCGGGAGTTCAGCGGGGCGGAGGTTGTCGAGCGGGCTCGGGCGGAGGCGGCGGGGCTGGGCCTTACCGGGCCGGGGTCACGGATTCTGTCCGGGTTGTCGTACGACACCTGGGAGGGACTGAATGCCGGTTTGTACGGGCCGCTTGCCACCGGGGGGTCCGTGGTGTTGTGCCGGCATCTGGAGCAGTTGGGAGAAGAGGGGCTGGCCAAGCGGGTCGAGAGTGAGCGGGTGAGTGTTGTGCGCCGGTGAGGCGGTCGCTTTCCGGGTGCGGGCCGGTGGGGGCTGATCGCGCAGTTCCCGGCGCCCCTTGAGAGCCGCTGCGGTCACCCGGATGGATCAGCATCGGACGCCTCCACCGGCCCTGCTGGGCCATGGTCGTAAGAGCCGCAGGTCGGAGCTGCGCGTTCCTACGCCGTGAGGGGGTGGAGCATGGCCTCGGTAGGTCGTCGGCGGCGGTGGGTGCGGTTCGGGGGGCTTGCGGTCGCCGCTGTGGTCGTGGGGGCCGTCGGGGGTGGGTGGGTGGTGTACGCGAAGCTCGACGGCAACATCAGGTCCGACAACGCGGCCGCCCGGGAGCTCGCCCGGTACGAGAAGGAGCGGCCCACCTCGCTCGTCAAGGACGCGCAGAACATCCTGCTGATCGGGTCGGACACGCGGTCCGGGGACGGGAACGCGCGGTACGGGCGGGACTCGGGGACCGAGCGGTCCGACACGACGATCCTGCTGCATCTGTCCGCGGGGCGGCACACCGCCACCGCGATCTCCCTTCCCCGTGACCTGATGGTGGACATCCCCTCCTGTCTGATGCGCGACGGGGGCCGCTCGGAGCCGATGTTCGCGATGTTCAACTCGGCCTTCGAGACCGGCGGTTCGGCCTGCACCATCCGAACCGTCGAGAAGCTGACGAACGTCCGCGTCGACCACCACGTCGTCCTCGACTTCCACGGCTTCAAGAAGATGGTCGACGCGGTCGACGGCGTCCAGGTGTGCCTGACGAAGCCGATCGACGACAAGGCCGCCAGGCTGAAGCTGCCCGCGGGACGGGTCACGCTCGACGGTGAGCAGGCCCTCGGCTACGTGCGCGCCCGCAAGTCGCTCGGCGACGGCAGCGACACCGACCGGATGGACCGTCAGCAGCGGTTCCTCGGGGCGCTCGTCAACAAGGTCCAGAGCAACGACGTACTGCTGAATCCGGTGAAGCTCTATCCCGTGCTGGACGCCGCGACGTCGTCCCTCACCACCGACCCTGGGCTGGCGAGCCTGCGCGGGCTGTACGAACTCGTGCGCGGGCTTCGCGACATCCCCACGAAAGCGGTGCAATTCCTCACGGTTCCAAGGGAGTCGTACGTCTACAACGCCAATCGCGACCAGCTCGTGGAGCCGGAGGCGCAGAAGTTGTTCGAACGGCTGCGCAGGGACGCGCCGTTGACGGTCGCGAAGGAAGTTCCGCGGGATTCCGACTCAAAGGGCCGTAATTCGGCCGGCGGTATCGAGGCGAACTCGCACGGGGATTCGGGCGGGGATTCATATGAGCAGTCGCACGACTACGGTGCGTACGGATACGGCGACGGGAAGTCGGGCGCAGAGCGGTACGGCGAGGCCTCGGCGCCCGGTTCACCCGCGCCGACGTTCCGCGGGAACACCGCAGCGGAGGACGGCTGCAGGTAGGGCGAGCATCAACGCGACGAACAGCCGTCCCAAGAAAACCCAAGGAAATGGGTGGATTGCCCAGTTGTAGGGACGTGGAATTTGTCACCGGCGTCGCTCCAGGCTGAACTGGGCGGCTAGTGTGAGCGATCCGGTGCCCCCGTCCGCCAGGTCCTTCCTGGGGTCGCGCACTGTGTGACCGAGACCCGAGCGTCTTTGAGGGGGAAGGCGCCGCGTGGCCCAGACGGAGGATTCGGAAACCGTGGACGCGCAAAGCCGTGGGCGGGCGGAGAACATCGACCCCGCCGACCAGTGGGTGCTCAATCCGAACACCGGCGAATACGAACTGCGACTGACCCCTTCCACACCGCAGTCAGCGGTGCCCCGGCCGCGCAGATCCGCGCCCCGTGGCGCGAACGGCGCGGCCCGCGACCGTACGGCGACTCCGCAGGCCCCGGGCCGCGGGGTACCGCCGCAGCGCCGTCGCCGCGGCGCGCCCGAGGAGCCGCCGCCGGGGCGGCGCGGGCGCCGGCCGGTGCAGAAGAAGTCGAAGGCGAAGAAGGCCCTGCTGTGGACCGGCGGCACCATGGCGTTCGTGCTGGTCGCCGCGGCCGGCGCCGGGTACCTCTACATCAAGCACCTCAACGACAACATCACGTCCGTCTCCGACGACGGCGCGAGCACCGGTGGCTTCAGCAAGGGCAAGGCGATCAACATCCTGCTGATCGGCACCGACAAGCGCACCGGCAAGGGCAACGACAAGTACGGGGACAAGAACAGCGTCGGTCACGCCGACACCACGATCCTGCTGCACGTCTCCAAGGACCGCTCGAACGCGACGGCGCTGAGCATCCCGCGCGACCTGATCACCGACATCCCGGACTGCCCGACCACACAGGCCGACGGCTCCCAGAAGGTCATCGCGGGCACCAGCAACGTCCGCTTCAACACCAGCCTCGGCCAGGACGACCGTACGCCCAGCTGTGTCGCGCGCACGGTCACGGAGCTGACCGGCATCAAGCCGGACAACTTCATGGTGGCCGACTTCAACGCGGTCAAGACGCTGACCACGGCGGTCGGCGGCGTCGACGTCTGCCTCGGCAAGGACATCAACGACCCGGACTCGCACCTGAACCTGAAGAAGGGCATGCAGCACATCCAGGGCGAGACCGCGCTCGCCTTCGTGCGCACCCGGCACGCGGTGGGCTTCGGCGGTGACCTGAGCCGGATCACGCTGCAGCAGCAGTTCCTCAGCGCGCTGATGCGCAAGCTGAAGTCGAACGACACGCTCACCGACCCGACGAAGATGATCAAGATCGCCGAGGCGGGCACCAAGGCGCTGACCGTCGACTCCAACCTCGACAGCATCGGCAAGCTGAAGGACCTCGGCCTGGAGCTGGGCAAGCTCAACCCGAAGAACCTGACGTTCACCACGGTCCCGGTGATCGACAACCCGGCCGAGAAGGTGCACGCGACCGTCGTCCTCAAGCCGGGCGCGACCCAGCCGGTCTTCGACGCGATCAAGAACGACGTCTCCTTCACCGCGGTGAAGGCGCAGAAGAAGAAGGAGGCGGCCGCCGTGGCCGCCCGCCTCAAGGGCACCAAGTCGGCCGCCTCCGCGGTGCGGGTGCGGGTCCTGAACGGTGGCGCCGAACCCGGCAGTGCGCAGGCGGAGCTCGAGTACCTGCAGAACCAGGCGGGCGTGCTGAAGTCCGAGAACGCCGGCAACGCGGGCGTGCAGCTGAGCAGGACGACGCTGGAGTACGCCCCGGACCAGGCCGACCAGGCGCGCCGGCTGGCCGCCATCCTGGGCCTGTCCGGCTCGGCGCTGAAGCCCGGCAAGAGTGTGACCAACTCCCAGGGCCTGCCGGCCATCACCCTGACGCTCGGCAAGGACTTCCCGGGTGCCGGGGACTCGTTCACCGCGGCGACCAAGGCGCCGGACGTGGACAAGACCACGGCCGACAAGGTTGAGTGCGCCAAGTAGTGACCTGACAGGCCTGTCGTACGTCTAACAGGACGTACGACAGGCCTGATGCATGGGCGCAGGGTGGGGAGGACGGGGAGATGGCGCAGAGCAGCGTGCAGGGGGAAGGGACGTTCCGGGGCGTTCCGCACACGCGTGAATCCGAGCGGGGCGGACGGCGCGACGGTGGCGGACCTGGCGGCGTCCGGCGCGGCAGGCGGGGCAGTGGCGGGCCGCGGCGGGGGCGCCGGGTGCTCAGATGGTCCGCGACCACGCTGTCGGTGCTGATACTCGGCACGGCCGGCGCCGGATACCTGTACTACCAGCACCTCAACGGCAACATCCAGAAGGGCGAGCGCAGCAGCGGCGACGCCAAGGCGCGGAAGACCGCACCGAACGCGGCCGGGCAGACGCCGCTGAACATCCTGCTGATCGGCTCGGACAGCCGTAACTCCGACGAGAACGTGAAGCTCGGCGGCGCGAAGTACGACCGCGGCACCCCGCCGCTGGGCGATGTGCAGATGCTGATCCACCTCTCCGCGGACCGCAAGAGCGCCGCCATGGTGAGCATTCCGCGTGACACCCGGGTCGAGATCCCCCAGTGCAGGGACCCGAAGACCGGCAAGACGTATCCCGAGACGAACAAGATCATCAACGAGTCGCTGGCCCGCGGCGGCGCCGGCTGCACGCTGGCCACCTGGGAGAAGCTCACCGGGGTCTACATCGACCACTGGATGACGATCGACTTCTCGGGTGTGGTGCGGATGGCCGACGCCATCGGCGGAGTCGACGTCTGTGTGAAGCAGAACGTGTGGGACCACCCGACGGCCGCCGTGCCGGGCGGCTCCGGCCTGAAGATGACGGCCGGCACGCACAAGGTCGAGGGCAGGCAGGCCCTGCAGTGGCTGCGCACCCGGCACGCCTGGGGCAGTGACCTGATGCGGGCCCGGGCCCAGCACATGTATCTGAACTCCATGATCCGCACCCTGAAGGGCCAGAACGTCTTCACCGACACCGGGCGGCTGACCGACCTCGCCGAGGCCGCCACGAAGTCCCTGAAGGTCTCCGAGGAGATCGGCACGGTCAAGAAGCTGTACGACCTGGGCATGCAGCTCAAGTCGGTGCCGACGGACCGCATCACCTCGGTGACGATGCCCAACGTCACGGACCCGCAGAACTCCGATCACGTCATACCGGACGGCGCGGGCGCCGAGCAGCTCTGGCAGATGCTCCGCGACGACGTGCCCCTCGACAACAAGGGCAAGGCCACGGGCGAGAAGAAGACGACCGCCGACGAAGAGGCCACGAAGGCTCCTTCGGCGCCGGACGGCGAGATCGGTGTCGTGGTGCAGAACGCCACCGGGACGTCCGCCCTCGGCCCGGCCGCCGGACGCGCGGGCACGGTCGCCCAGGAGCTCGTGCAGAAGGGGTTCAGCAAGGCGTCCAAGGACACGACGGCGGGGCTCTCCGAGGACCGGACCCTGGTGCGCTACCCGAGCGCGGAACTGGAGGGCGACGCCCAGCGCATCGCCAAGTCCCTCGGGATTCCGCTGAGTTCGGTGCAGAGGTCGACGGACGTCTCCGGGGTCACTGTCGTCGTGGGCGCCGACTGGCGCACCGGCACGACGTATCCGAAGCAGTCCAAGCCCAGGGCCGGCGAACTGCCCGGCAACTCCGACGCCATCAACGGCTCGGACAAGAGCCAGTGCATGGACGTGTACGCACCGTACCGCTGGACCTGATCTTCACCGATCCCCACAGCTGACTCCCAACTGACTGCACAATGATGAGGCGCGCTCACGTTCGAGGGGCTTCAGGGGGCGGCGCGCCCTCTCTCACCCGATCCGGGGGCACGGGCAACGGAGAGGTTCGGCATGTCCAGGGGTGGGAGGGCAGGGAGTTGGCGCGGAGCAGTGTGCGCAGAAAGGTTCCCGCGGTCGAGGACACGATGTCCCCGACACCGCGGGACCGGGACGCGACGACCGAGCACGGCCGACACGGCGGCGGCAGACGCAGGAAGGGCCCGGACGGCGGCGGGAAGCGCCGCAGACGGCGCGTCCTGCGCTGGGCGGCGATCGTCCTGGCGGTGGTGATACTCGGCACGGCGGGGGCCGGCTATCTCTACTACCAGCACCTCAACGCCAACATCAAGAAGGACGCCCTCAACCTCGGCGACGAGAAGGACAGGGCGGCCGAGTCGAAGGCCAACGCGGCCGGCCAGACACCGCTGAACATCCTGCTGATCGGCTCCGACGCCCGGGACTCCAAGGAGAACCAGAAGCTGGGCGGCGCCAAGGACACCTTCAACACCGCGCCGCGCGCCGATGTCCAGATGCTGCTGCACGTCTCGGCGGACCGCACCAACATGTCGGTGGTCAGCATGCCGCGCGACACGCTCGTGAACATCCCCAGGTGCACGGACCCCGGCAACGGCAAGGTCTACGGGGCACTCACCTCGACGATCACCAACGACTCCCTGGGCCGCGGCGGACCCGGCTGCACGGTGGCGACCTGGGAGAAGCTGACCGACATCCACATCGACCACTTCATGATGATCGACTTCGCGGGCGTGGTGTCGATGGCGGACGCCATCGGCGGCGTACCGGTCTGTGTGGACGCCAACGTCTACTCCAAGTCCTCCGACGGCCACGGCTCGGGCCTGAAGCTGAAGAAGGGCACCACATACGTCAAGGGCGTCCAGGCCCTGCAGTGGCTGCGCACGCGGTACGGCTTCGAGGACAACACGGACATAGCGCGGGCCAAGGCCCAGCACCAGTACATGAACGCGATGGTCCGCCAGCTGCGCGAGAACGCCACGCTCGGCAGTCCGAACAGGCTCCGCAAGCTGGCCGAGACGGCCACCAGCGCGCTCACCGTCGACGACGGCCTCGGCACCGTGGCCAAGCTGTTCGACCTGAGCAAGGAGCTCAAGAAGGTCCCCACCAAGCGCATCACGATGACGACGATGCCCTGGCAGTACTCCACGACGAACAGCGGCCGGGTCGTGCCGAAGCCGGGTGACGCCGAGAAGCTGTTCCGGCTGGTCCGCGAGGACATCGCGCTGGACGGCAAGGACAAGAAGAAGTCCACGAAGACGGCGGCGTCCTCGGACCCGGCCGCGGCGAACGACAAGATCGCCGTACAGGTGCAGAACGGCACCAGGTCCGGCACGCAGCTCGCCGCCACCGGACGGGCGCGTACGATCGCCCGGCTGCTCGTCGGCAAGGGGTTCACGGAGGCGGCGGCGGACAGCACCCCGGTCCTCAACGAGAAGAAGACGGTGGTCCGCTACCCGAGCGCGGACCTGGAGGGCGACGCCCAGCGCATCGCCAGGTCACTGGGGATTCCACTGAGTTCGGTGAAGAAGTCGACCGCGGTCTCCGGGGTCACGCTGGTCGTCGGCGCCGACTGGCGCTCCGGTACGACGTACACGGCCCCGGCGGACGACGACGGGACGCCGGCGTCCGCGCAGGTCATCAACGGCTCGGACAAGAAGCAGTGCATGCACGTCAACCCGGACTACATCTGGAAGTAGTACCTGGTGGTCCGGGGCGACAGGGGCCCGCGGTGCTCAGTGGGAGGCGAGCACCGCGGGGCGCCGGGAGGCGATGACGCGCTTCGCCAGCGCCCTGGGGCTGGTCAGGAAGCCCCAGCCCCAGGACATGTGCATGGTGGCGAGAGCCACCGGGATCTGCAGCCGTGCCTTCGGCGGCAGTCCCTTGCCCGCCGGGACGGAACCCAGGGTTATCGCCGCGAGGTAGCCGCCGGGGATAACGAAGGCCCAGGGCGTCAGCGCCGCACCGGCCACGAGGCCGGCCGCGATCGCCAGGACCGCCGTCGGCGGCGCGAGGTAGCGCAGGTTGATGGAGCCCTCATGGTAGCGGGCGACGACGTGCCGCCAGCGGCCGTAGTCCTTGTACTGCTTGGCCAGCGCCTTGACCGACGGGCGCGGCCGGTACGACACCTTCAGCTCCGGCGAGAACCAGATCAGGCCGCCGGCCTCGCGGATCCGGAAGTTCAGCTCCCAGTCCTGGGCGCGGATGAACTCCTCGTTGTACCCGCCCTGCTGCTCCAGCGCCTCGCGCCGGAAGACCCCGAGGTACACGGTCTCGGCCGACTGGGCCTCGCCACCGGTGTGGAACGCGGCGTTGCCGACCCCGATCTTCGAGGTCATGGCGGCGGCGACCGCGTGCTCCCAGTCGTTCTCGCCCTCGGCGTGCATGATGCCGCCGACGTTCTGCGCGCCGGTCTCCTCCAGGAGCCGTACAGCCGTCGCGATGTAGTTCGGCGAGAGCATGCCGTGCCCGTCGACGCGAACGACGATCGGGTGCCGGGAGGCCTTGATCGCGGCGTTCAGGGCGGCGGGCGTACGCCCCGCCGGGTTGGGGACGGTGTGGACGCGCGGGTCGGCGGCAACGAGCTCGGCGGCGATCTCGTCCGTGCGGTCCGTGGACGGACCGAGGGCGAGGACGACCTCCATCTCGCCGGCGTACTCCTGCGCGAGGATCGCTTGGACGGCTCCGCGCAGATGCCGCTCCTCATCGAGGACAGGCATGATCACAGAAACGGCGGGGAGCGGCGCGTCGGGGTTGGCGTTCATCGCCCGTTACGTTACCGCGAACGGGGGACACCTTTGCGCCCCGCCGGGGCGGTGGCCCGGTCCACAGATCGTATCGGCCTACGGTGCTCACGGTCCCACGTACGGCCGTCGCCCGGAGGTGTCCCCCTTGCCCACGCAGCCTCGGTCCGCCGCGCCCGCTCCTCCGCAGCGCCGCCCCCAGCCCGCGGGCACCCCACCGCCCCGCGGGCCGCGGCCGCCCGTGCCACGGAGGAAGCCGCGCTGGGTGATGCGGGCGGCGACGACCCTCTCCGTGGTCGTCCTCGCCTCCGCCGGGATCGGGCATGCGGTGGTCACCAGCCTGGACGCGGGCATCGCCCGGGTCGACCCGTTCAAGGACATGAAGAACCGCCCCAAGGCCGGTCACGGCATGAACGTCCTGCTGGTGGGCACGGACGGCCGCGACCGGATCAGCGAGGAGGAGCGGCACCGCTACCACCTGGGCGGCGAACCCTGCCACTGCACCGACACCATGATGATCGTGCACATCTCGGCGGACCGGGAGCGGGCGACCGTGGTGAGCCTGCCGCGCGACTCGTACGCCATGACGCCCGAGCACACCGACGAGAAGACCGGGAAGCGGATCCCCGGCCACCCCATCAAGATCAACGCGGCGTACGCGGAGGGCGGCCCGAACCTCACCGTCCAGACCGTCGAGGACATGACGCATGTGAAGATCGACCACTATCTGGAGGTCGACTTCACCAGTTTCATGAAGACGGTGGACGTGCTCGGCGGAGTGTCGGTCTGCACCGCCCTCCCCCTGAAGGACACGTACACCGGGCTGGACCTCCCCGCCGGGACGCACGTCCTCAACGGCGGGCAGGCCCTGCAGTTCGTCCGTGCCAGGCACCTCGACGCGGACTCCGACCTCGGCCGGATGAAGCGCCAGCAGCGGTTCCTCGCGGCGCTCATCGAGCGGGCCACCTCCTCCGGGATCCTGCTGAACCCGATGAAGTTCCGGGATGTGACGCGGGCCGTGCTGGGGTCGGTGCGCGCGGACAAGGGCTTCGGCACGGACGAGCTGCTCGACCTCGGCCGGGCGATGCGCAACTTCTCCCCCTCGTCCTCCGAGTTCACGACCGTGCCCATCGGACAGATGGGGTACGTCGTGCCGGGCGTCGGCGAGACGCTGAAATGGGACACCGCCAAGGCCGACCGGCTCTTCCAGTCGCTGCGTGACGACAAGCCGCTGGCCGCCCGCCCGTCCCGCCCCCAGCCGGTGCCGGTCGAGGTGGACCCGCAGCAGATCCACGTCCAGGTCGAGAACGGCACGCCCACCCAGGGGCTCGGCAAGCGCGTGGACGCCGCCCTGGCGGCGACGGGCTTCCGGACGACCCGGATGCCGGCGGACGCCGACGACCACACCCAGAAGCGGACGGTCATCGCCTACGACCCCGGGTGGGACCGCTCGGCGAGAGCGCTGGCCGCCGCGCTGCCCGGGAGCGAGCTGCGGGAGGTGCCGGGGCTCGGGCCGACGCTGAAGGTGATCGCGGGGACCGACTTCAGGCAGGTGCGGGGGGTACGGGCGGAGGCCACGGACCAGGGGGAGCCCGGGGTGATGACCGGGGGCCAGGAGATGTGCTCGTAACCCGAACGGACCTGTGCCACGACCCCTGACGGAATGTCGGGGGTCGTGCACTGTGCGGCACAAGGTGCGGATTATGGGCTTCCGTCCGATGGCGCCCGGCGCCCGGCAGGCGTAGGAACAGAAGGGCACGGGGCCCACCCCCGGGCCCCTCTGCCTCTCAGGAGGAGCCATGACCCAGCCCGGAACCATGACCGCCATGAGCAAGGAGATGCAGGACTGCGTCCAGGCGTGCATGTCCTGCCACGCCGTCTGCGAGGAGACCATGAGCTCCTGCATGCAGATGGGCGGCCAGGGCCAGATGCAGATCATGCGTGCGCTCATGGACTGCTCCGAGACGACCCGGATGTGCGCGGACATGATGATGCGCCGCTCGCCCATGTCGGCCGAGATGTGCGCGATGTGCGCCAAGGCGTGCGACATGTGCGCCGAGGCGTGTATGGCCATGCCGGACGACCCTCAGATGATGCGGTGCGCGGAGGCGTGTCGGCGGTGCGCCGAGATGTGCCGTGCGATGTCGGGCGCCACGATGTGACGGCTGTCTGAGCGTGGATCAAGGGCACCCGTGCTTGGGGTGCCCTTGATCATGGGCGGGGCGTTGCGTTGCACGGTGCCCGGCGTTGGTGCCGGCCGGGGGGTGGGTGCGCGGCCCGGCGGTGCGGGTTGCCGCGGGTCGGGAGCCGCCCCAGGCGGCACGAATGCCCGCGGGCTACCGGGGCGCGAGTCTCCGCAGGCTACCGGGGGCGCGAGGCCCGTGGGCTACAGCGTGAACAGCGGTTCCAGGGCCCGCTCCAGGTCCGCCGCCGTGCGGAAGTGCACCGGCTGCATTCCGAGGGTGGCTGCCGCCTCTGTGTTCTCCTCGGTGTCGTCGATGAACAGGCAGCGGTCGGGGCGGGCGCCGACCAGGTCGGTCGCGAGGCGGTAGATGCGCGGGTCCGGCTTGGCGAGGCCGACGCGGGCGCTGTTGACGACCTCGTCCGCGAGGTCGGCGAGACCGAGCGCGGTGAGGTCGTCCTCCAGGCGGACGGTGGCGTTGCTGACGAGGACGAGCGGCACCCGGGTGCGGGCCCGGCGCAGCAGCGAGACCACCGTCTCGTCGGCCGAGAAGGGGGACTCCAGCAGGGCCGTGCCCAGCTCCCAGGCCGTCGACTCCTCCGGGACCAGCCCGGACAGGCCCTCGGCGATCGCCTGCACCCACTCCTGGAGGTCGACCCGGCCCAGCAGCACCGGCAGACCGGTCTCCGGCGCGAAGGCGACCTTCGCGGTGGTGCCCTCGGCGAGTCCGGCGGCCCGCTCCAGGTTGTGCAGCCCGGAGGGGTCGTAGAACCGGATCACGTTGTCCACGTCGCAGAGCACCGCGTCGAACGGTGCTCTGCCTGACTGGTCAGCCACCCGAGACCGTGACCTTCTGGTCGTTGTTCAGCTCGTCCACCAGGGTCTTGACCTTCGCCTTGTCCCAGACGAGGTTGCCGCCCGTGGAGCCTGAGATCGGCATGTTCATCGACGTGCCGTCACCGCCGCTGACACCCTTCATCGCCCAGAACATGGACGCCAGGTCCCACAGGCTCATGTCCTTGTCGACGGTGAGCGAGTCCAGACCGGCGCCCATCGTCGGGTACAGCTTGAACGGGTTGAGGACCGTCGACGGGGTCGCCACCTGGTGCGCCAGCGCGGAGAGGAACTTCTGCTGGTTCTTCGTGCGCTGAAGGTCGGAGGCGGCGAAGGCGTGCCGGGTACGGACGAAGGCCAGGGCCTGCTCGCCGTTCAGCGTCTGGCTGCCCGCCTTGAAGTCGGCACCCGAGTACTTGTCCTTGAAGCCCTTGTCGATGTTGATCGTGACGCCGCCGACGGCGTCCACGATGTTCGCGAAGCCGGCGAAGCCGATCTCCACGTAGTGGTCGATGTGCAGGCCCATGTTGGCCTCGACCGTGCGGACGAGCAGCGTCGGGCCGTCCTCCGCGTAGGCCGCGTTCAGCTTCGTCTGCCGGCCCGTGGCCGGGTAGGTCTTGCCGGAGGTCGACCCCTTGTACGAGGGGATCGTCACGTTCGAGTCGCGGGGCAGCGAGACCAGTGTGTCGCCGCTGCTGCCGACGTGCAGGATCATCATCGAGTCGGTCCGCTTGCCCTCCGCGGAGCCGGTGTGCAGCTTCTTCTTGTCCGCGGCCGTCAGCCCGGCCCGGCTGTCGGAGCCGACGATCAGGTAGTTCGTGCCGTCGCCCGACGCCGGCCGGTCGATGACCTGGGACAGGTCGACGTCCCGGTGCAGCTTGCCGTCGGCCCAGAAGTACGTGGCGACCGACGTCACAGCCAGCACCGTGACCAGGGTTATCGCCGTCCACTTGATACGGCGCCGCCAGTTGGGCCGCGGCCGGTACTCGCCCGGGTCACCGGGACCGCCCGGCCCTCCGCCGCCGGGCGAGCCGTAGACCTGGCCGGTGTTGTAGCCGCTGTCGTAGCCGTCGCCGGCGGGATCGGCGCCGCCGTACCCCTGGCCGTTGACGTACGACGGCTGCTGGGGCACCCCGCCGTACGGCGGGGCGGACGGGCCGGAAGCCCCGTACGCGCCCGGGGCGGGCCGGCGGACCTGCCGCATCGCGCGGGCGCCCTCAGGGTTTGCGCTCGCGCTGCCGCGTCCGTACCGGTTGCGGTTGTCGTCGGACCATGCCTCGGGCCAATCGTTCATGGGGCCCAGTGTGCAGGGAGCAGCCATGCCCTTCACAAGGGTCGTAGGAAAATCAGGGCACTGCTGTTGCGAAGCCAACACAAAGTCCGCAGATGACGCCTCGGCATAAGGTGGAGGCCATGACAGACCAGGCCCCTGCCATGGAATCGGACACTCCGGATATACCGAATGTCCCTGGCAAGCCCACCTCGGCGTCCCGGACCACGCTCAGTCACATCATGACCCACAACGACACGAATCTTCTGGGCACGGTGCACGGCGGCGTGATCATGAAGCTGGTGGACGACGCGGCGGGCGCGGTGGCCGGCCGGCACAGCGGCGGCCCCGCGGTCACGGCGTCGATGGACGAGATGGCGTTCCTGGAGCCGGTCCGGGTGGGCGACCTGGTCCATGTGAAGGCGCAGGTCAACTGGACCGGCCGGACGTCGATGGAGGTCGGGGTCCGGGTCCTGGCCGAGCGCTGGAACGAGTCGACCCCGCCCACCCAGGTCGGCTCCGCCTATCTGGTCTTCGCCGCGGTGGACGCCGACGGCAGGCCCCGCCGGGTGCCGCCGGTGCTGCCGGAGACGGAGAAGGACCGGCGCCGCTACCAGGAGGCCCAGATCCGCCGCACTCACCGGCTGGCACGGCGGCGGGCGATCGTGGAACTGCGGGAGAAGCGAGCGGCCGAGGGGCTCGACGACTGACCCCGGAACGCGGCATGAGAACGCACGACAGCCCCCGGCAGGACGCCGGGGGCTGTGGCATGTGCGTGGAGTCCCCGCGGGTTACGGCAGGTTCCGCGCCATCACGATCCGCTGGACCTGGTTCGTGCCTTCGTATATCTGCGTGATCTTCGCGTCGCGCATCATGCGCTCCACCGGGTAGTCACGGGTGTAGCCGTACCCGCCCAGCAGCTGCACGGCGTCCGTGGTGACCTCCATGGCCACGTCCGACGCGAAGCACTTGGCGGCGGCGCCCTGGAAGGTCAGGTCCTTGTCGCCGCGCTCCGAGGCGGCCGCGGCCTGGTACGTCAGGGAGCGGGCCGCGGCGATCTTCATGGCCATGTCGGCCAGCATGAACTGGATGCCCTGGAAGTCGGCGATCGCCTTGCCGAACTGCTTGCGCTCCTGGACGTAGCCCTTGGCGTAGTCGAGGGCGCCCTGCGCGACGCCCAGCGCCTGAGCGGCGATGGTGATGCGGGTGTGGTCGAGGGTCTTCATCGCCGTGGCGAAGCCGGTGCCCTCCTCGCCGATCATGCGGTCGGCGGGGATGCGGACGTTGTCGAGGTAGACCTCGCGGGTCGGGGAGCCCTTGATGCCGAGCTTCTTCTCCGGGGCGCCGAAGGAGACGCCCTCGTCGGACTTCTCGACGACGAAGGCCGAGATGCCCTTCGAGCGCTTGGCGGGGTCGGTGACCGCCATGACCGTGTAGTAGTCGGAGACGCCCGCGTTGGTGATCCAGCGCTTCACGCCGTTGAGCACCCAGTAGTCGCCGTCGCGGACGGCCTTCGTCTTCATACCGGCCGCGTCGGAGCCGGCGTCGGGCTCGGAGAGGCAGTACGAGAACATCCCGTCGCCCTTTGCGAGCGGGGTCATGTACTTCTTCTTCAGCTCCTCGGAGCCGGAGAGGATCACGGGGAGCGAGCCCAGCTTGTTCACGGCCGGGATCAGGGAGGAGGAGACGCAGACGCGCGCGACCTCCTCGATCACGATGACCGTCGCCAGCGCGTCCGCGCCCGCGCCGCCGTACTCCTCGGGGACGTGCACCGCGTGCAGGTCGTTCGCGACCAGCGCCTCCAGCGCTTCCTGCGGGAAGCGGGCCTCCTCGTCCACGACGGCGGCGTACGGCGCGATCTTCGCCTCGGCCAGTGAACGGATCGCGTCGCGGAGCATGTCGTGCTCCTCGGACGGGCGGTACAGGTCGAAGTCAGCCGATCCGGCCAAGGTTTCTCACGCTCCAAGGACGCTTCTGACGCACTGTGGTGATGGCGCTAATTACCGTTAAGTAACTCAAATTTTAGGGGGCCGCCCACGGGAGTGATACGTGACCTTGGCGACAGCGGGAAAAGTGCCCGGGGAACGGCCCGACTATGCTCGGCTCGGCACCAACCACGTCCCTCTTCTGGAGCACCCATGGCCCTCAGGATCACCGTGATCGGCACTGGCTATCTCGGCGCGACACACGCCGCCGCGATGGCGGAGCTGGGCTTCGAGGTGCTCGCCCTGGACGTCGTACCGGAGAAGATCGAGAAGCTGGCCCGGGGCGAGGCCCCGATGTTCGAGCCCGGACTCGACGAGCTGCTGCGCAAGCATGTCGCGGGCATCGAGGGCTCCACCGGCCGGCTCCGCGTCACGATGGACTGGGCCGAGGTGGGCGCCTTCGGCGACGTCCACTTCCTGTGCATCAACACCCCGCAGAAGCACGGCGAGTACGCCTGCGACATGTCGTACGTCGACTCCGCCCTCGCCTCCCTCGCCCCGCATCTGACCGGGCCCACGCTGGTCGTCGGCAAGTCGACCGTGCCGGTGGGGTCCGCCGACCGGCTGGCCCGCTTCCTCGTGGAGAACTCCCCGGCCGGCGAGGACGCCGAGCTGGCCTGGAACCCCGAGTTCCTGCGCGAGGGCTTCGCCGTCGACGACACCCTGCACCCCGACCGGATCGTGGTCGGGGTACGGAGCGAGCGGGCGGAGAAGCTGCTGCGCGAGGTGTACGCGACGCCGTTGTCGGAGGGCACGCCCTTCGTCGTCACGGACTTCCCGACCGCCGAGCTGGTGAAGACCTCCGCGAACTCCTTCCTCGCCACCAAGATCTCGTTCATCAACGCGATGGCGGAGATGTGCGAGGCCTCCGGCGGCGATGTCACCAAGCTCGCCGAGGCGATCGGGTACGACGACAGGATCGGCAAGAAGTTCCTGCGGGCGGGGATCGGGTTCGGCGGCGGCTGTCTGCCCAAGGACATCCGGGCCTTCATGGCGCGCGCCGGTGAGCTCGGCGCCGACCAGGCACTGACCTTCCTGCGCGAGATCGACTCGATCAACATGCGGCAGCGGGGGCAGATGGTGGAGCTGGCCCGGCAGGCCCTCGGCGGCGGGCCCTTCCTGGGCAAGCGGGTCGCGGTGCTCGGTGCCACCTTCAAGCCCGACTCGGACGACGTACGCGACTCCCCCGCGCTGAACGTCGCCGGCCAGATCCACCTCCAGGGCGGCCAGGTCACCGTGTACGACCCGAAGGGCATGGACAACGCCCGCAAGGTCTTTCCGACACTCGGCTACGCCGACACGGCGCTGAAGGCCGTGCGGGGCGCCGACGTGGTGCTGCACCTGACCGAGTGGCGGGAGTTCCGCGAGCTGGACCCGGCCCAGCTGGGAGAGGTCACGGCCGCCAAGGTGATCCTGGACGGCCGCAACGCCCTCGACCCGGAGCTGTGGCGGAAGGCCGGCTGGACGTACCGGGCGATGGGGCGTCCCACCGCGTAGCCGCCGGACTCCGGCTCACAGACGTGAACGACGCCGGTTCGGCCGAGGCTCAGTCGGCCGAACCGGCGTCTTGTTGCATTCTGCACCACCGGCCCCCGGCGCGGTCGCCGAACTACTTCGCCCGGTACCGGCGCATCTTCGCGCGCGCCCCGCACACCTGCATGGAGCACCAGCGCCCGCGGCCGGCCGGGCTGCGGTCGTAGTAGGCCCAGTGGCAGGTGCCCGACTCGCAGGCCTTCAGCCTGGTCCAGGTGCCCGCCACCAGCGCCTCGGCGACGGCGGCCGCGACGCGGGAGAGCAGGGGGCCCGCGTCGGCGGGGGCGAGCGCCGCCGAGCCGTCCGCGGCGTCGACGGTCACGCGTAGGGGCGCCGAGGCCAGCAGATCGCTCAGCGGCGTCACCGGGGCGTGCGGCGGATGGCCGGCGTGGGCGAGCAGCACGGCGCGCAGTGACTCGCGCAGCTCGCGCGCATCCGCCACCTCACCCTCCGGGAGCCCGAACGGCGCCCGGCCTTCCGCCGTGTCCAGCGAGTCGGCGCCGGACTCGATGTCCAGGGTGTTCACCAGGGACTCGACGAGGACCAGGCTCCCCGGCGCGGCCGATCTCTCACTCATGCTGCGGCCGATCTCTCACTCATGCTTGCGACGTTACCTCCAATGAGGCAGCATGCAGTAACCGTTACTGCATGACCGCATCTAGAGGTAACGCAGGAGGAAGTCATGGCTCTCGCCAAACTGAGCGTCGTCGTCCTGGACTGTCCCGACCCGAGCGCGCTGGCCGGTTTCTACGCCGAGGTGCTGGGCGGCACCGTCGAGGTGGAGGACGGCTGGGCGGACCTCACCACCCCCGACGGCCGGGCGCTGGCCTTCCAGGCCTCCCCCGGCTTCACCGCCCCCGGGTGGCCCGCGCCCGACCACTCGCAGCAGTTCCACCTGGACCTGACCGTCGACGACCTGGACGCGGCCGAGGCGGGTGTGCTGGCGCTCGGCGCAAAGCCCCTGGACGCCGACGACCGCTCGCGCACCTGGCGGGTTTACGCGGACCCGGCCGGGCACCCGTTCTGCCTCTGCGCCTGCTGAACCGGGAGGACACCATGCCAGCGGCCCGCTTCCGCTCCGTCGTCCTCGACTGCCCCGATCCGCGCGCACTCGCCCGCTTCTACGCCGGCGTGGCGGGCGGTACGCCCGAGGAGGAGGACGCCGACTGGGTCGTACTCCACATCCCCGGCGGGCCGCGGCTCGCCTTCCAACGGGCGGAGGGCCTCACCCCGCCCGAGTGGCCGCGCGCGGACCGCAACTCGCAGCAGTTCCACCTCGACTTCGACGCGGGGTCGACGTGGCAGGAGATCGACGCGGCGCACGAGCGGGTGCTGGCGCTGGGGGCGCGGCCGCTGGACCTGGAGGACCGGGAGAAGAAGGACTTCCAGGTGTACGCCGACCCGGCCGGGCACCCCTTCTGCCTGTGCCGGATCAGCGAGCCGTAGGCCGGCCGTCGAGGTCCGCGATCCGCGCCGTCGACGGCTCCCGGCGCTGCTGGAACGCGCGGGCCGTGAAGTCGGCGGTGCGCAGGACGCGTTGGACGTTCCCCCAGGTCAGCAGGGCGATGTCGGGCTCGGACCAGCCGCGGTGCAGGAGTTCGGCGATGAGGTGCGGGTAGCAGGACGCGTCGCCCAGGTCCTGGGGGTGGGCGGTGCCGGCGTCGTAGGTGCCGGACAGCCCTACGCACTCCGGGCCGGCGACCTCGCGCACATGGTCGAGGTGGTCGGCGACGTCGTGGACGGACGGGCCCGTCTGTTCCGGCGTCAGCGGCACCATGCACAGCCCCTTGGCGGCACCCAGCCGGCCGAGCAGGTCGTCGGGGAGGTTGTCGGGGTGGGGACGCAGGGTGTGCGCGGCGGAGCGGGTGAACAGGACCGGCGCCCTGGAGACCGCCAGGGTGCGGCGGACGGTGCCGTCGGACGCGCCGGAGAGGTCGGCGAGCACACCGAGCCGGTTCATCTCGCGCACGACCTCCTCGCCGAACCGGGTGAGCCCGGCCTCGCTCGCCCAGGACACGCCGGACAGGGTGAGGACGCGCAGGCCGAGGGTGTACAGGCCGCGCAGGATGCCGAGGGAGTCGCCGAGCGCGGCGGCCCCGGCGGGTCCGAGCAGCACGGCGATACGGCCGCAGTTGCAGGCGTCGGTGGCCTCTCCGGCGGTGCAGACGAGGCGCAGCCCGTTAGGGTGGGCCCGCATCACGGTGTTGACGAGGTCCAGCTGCTCCAGGGTCTCGACGACGGTCCGCTCCCCGGTGATGCCCTCCGGCAGGTGCAGCGAGCAGAACAGCATGCCGACGTGCCCCTCCCGCAGCCGCGGCACGTCTGTGTCGACATCGCTCTCGCCGAGCTCCAGGTCGTACCAGGACAGATGCCTGAGGGCCCAGGGA
The DNA here is from genome assembly GCF_021261325.1 of Streptomyces guryensis. GTDB lineage: Bacteria > Actinomycetota > Actinomycetes > Streptomycetales > Streptomycetaceae > Streptomyces > Streptomyces guryensis. Next base: position 48,982 of record NZ_JAJSBI010000008.1, read on the forward strand.
AGCCCGCTGTAGCCGTCGGCGACGGGATGAGCGGCGAGGATGGCGTGGGCGCGCTCCACGGGGGCGGCGCCCGGATCGGAGACGGGCTTGTAGGGCCCGGGCTGGAAGGGGTCCGGCAGGCCTATGCCGTCGAGCTCCCCGATGGTCTGCAGTTCGTCGTCCTGGAGGTCTGCCATGGCGGGCTCCGTACGTCGTGAATCGTCCCCAAGGGGTACGGTCACCGTCGCACGGGGGCGCGGGGGGCTTCCTGGTGAGTGGGGCGTTCGGGGGTACCGGGCCCGGTTCGGTGCTCCTGAGGCGCCGGGGAGGGGCGCCCGCCGTCCTGGTCGCGCACGGCGTCGGCCGGCCGATCGCGCGTCCGCTGCAACAGCCCGTCCGGCGTTCGAGGACGAGGCCCGTTCAGGGCCGGCAGCGGGGGGCTGGGGCGGCAGCCGCGGAGAGGGCGGAACGGACGGCCGTACCGGCCGCCCCGCCCTGGACGGTCAGCCGTCCAGCGACTCGATCGTCGCGTTGGACGCCGGGCGGGTGGCCCGGAGCTCGCGGGACACGTCCTCCGCCGCGCCCAGGACCCGTACCGAGTTCTGCCAGGTCAGCTTCGCCAGGTCGGGCTTCGACCAGCCCCGGTCCAGCAGCTCGGCGATCAGGTTCGGGTAGCCGGAGACGTCGTTCAGGCCGTCCGGGGTGAAGGCCGTGCCGTCGTAGTCGCCGCCGATGCCGAGGTGGTCGATGCCGGCGACCTCGCGCATGTGGTCCAGGTGGTCGGCGACCGTCGAGACGGTGGCGACCGGGCGCGGGCTGCGCTCCTCGAAGGCGCGGTGCAGCTTCATCGCCTCGGGGGACGTGTCGAGGTGGTGGAAGCCGTGGGAACGCAGGTTCTCGTCCGCGGCGGCCGTCCAGTCCACGGCCGCCTGGAGCACGAACTTCGGCACGAACGTCACCATCGCGACGCCCCCGTTGCCCGGCAGGCGCTCCAGGACGTCGTCCGGGATGTTGCGCGGGTGGTCGCAGACGGCACGCGACGAGGAGTGGGAGAAGATCACCGGCGCGGACGTGGCGTCCAGCGCGTCCCGCATCGTCGTCGCCGCCACGTGCGAGAGGTCGACCAGCATGCCGAGGCGGTTCATCTCCCGGACCACCTCGCGGCCGAAGGCCGACAGACCGCCGACGTTCGGCTCGTCGGTGGCCGAGTCCGCCCACGGGTTGTTGTCGTTGTGGGTGAGCGTCATGTAGCGCACGCCCAGCCCGTACAGACCGCGCAGCGTGCCGAGCGAGCAGGCGATGGAGTGGCCGCCCTCCGCACCCATGAGGGAGGCGATACGGCCGTCCGCGCGCGCCGCCTCCATGTCCGCGGCCGTCAGCGCCGGCGCCAGGTCCGCCGGGTACCGCGCCAGCAACTGCCGTACGCAGTCGATCTGTTCGAGCGTCGCGGGCACCGCGTCCGGCAGGTCCGAGCGGACGTACACCGACCAGTACTGCGCACCGACGCCGCCCTCGCGCAGGCGCGGGATGTCGGTGTGCAGATGGGCGTTCTGGTGTACGGCGATGTCGCGGGCGTCGAGGTCGTAGCGAACCTTGCGCAGCGCCCAGGGAAGGTCGTTGTGGCCGTCGACGACCGGGAACTCGCGCAGGAGCTCCCGGGCCGCCTCCAGCGGGGCGGAGGTCATCGCCCTCACTTCCCCGAGCCGAAGCCGAAGCCGCTCGACCCCTCGACCTTGGTGCGCAGGCGCTTGCCCTTCTCGGTGGCCTGGTCGTTCAGTTCCTGCTGGAACTCCCGCATACGGCCGAGGAGTTCGTCGTCCTGGGTGGCCAGGATGCGGGCCGCGAGCAGGCCCGCGTTGCGGGCGCCGGCAACGGAGACGGTCGCGACGGGCACACCGGCCGGCATCTGCACGATCGAGAGGAGGGAGTCCATGCCGTCGAGGTACTTCAGCGGCACCGGGACGCCGATCACCGGCAGCGGGGTGACGGAGGCCAGCATGCCCGGCAGGTGGGCCGCTCCCCCGGCGCCCGCGATGATCACCTTGAGTCCCCGTTCGGCGGCCTGCTCGCCGTACGTGATCATCTCGCGCGGCATGCGGTGCGCGGAGACGACGTCGACCTCGTAGTCGATCTCGAACTCGTCGAGGGCCTGGGCGGCTGCCTCCATGACGGGCCAGTCGGAGTCCGACCCCATGACGATGCCAACAACGGGGCTCATCTCATTCTCCTTGCATACCTCCTCGGCCTTGGCCGAGTGGTTCGGGTAGGTGCCCCGCTCATGCGCGGGAGCAGTTCATCAACGTTGCCGCACACCAAGATTCCCAGACTGCCAGACGGCTCACATTGAATGCGCTGGTGAGACGTGGGGGCCAGGTGCGTGCAGGCGTTGCGCCATCTGCCGGCTGCCCACGCCGCGGGCTGCGGCACCCAGCACGACCGGGACCACAACGCCGCGAAGAGCATTCTGGCCGCCGGGCCGGCGGTGCCGGCCTGTGGAGCGGGTGCAAGACCCCAACGGAGCTCCTCCGGGCGGGCAGTCGGCGATGAAGCAGGAAGCGTCATGGCGCGAGCCGTGACAGGCCCCTCCCGAAAGGGAGGAGCCGAGGTCACTCGGTGATCGTGCCTCTCAGGTAGCCGGCAGCGTGACGTGCGCGTTCGAGAACGTCGTCCACGTCGTCGCCGTAGGTGTTGACGTGGCCCACCTTGCGGCCGGGCTTCACGTCCTTGCCATACATGTGGATCTTCAGCTGGGGGTCACGCGCCATGCAGTGCAGATACGCGGAGTACATGTCCGGGTAGTCGCCCCCGAGGACGTTGACCATGACGGTCCACCTGGCGCGCGGGCGCGGGTCGCCGAGGGGGAGGTCGAGGACCGCGCGGACGTGGTTGGCGAACTGGCTCGTGATCGCACCGTCCTGGGTCCAGTGGCCCGAGTTGTGCGGGCGCATCGCCAGCTCGTTGACGAGGATGCGGCCGTCGCGGGTCTGGAACAGCTCGACGGCGAGGTGACCGACGACGTCCAGTTCCTTGGCGATGCGCAGCGCCATCTCCTCCGCCTGCAGGGCGAGGCCCTCGTCGAGGCCGGGGGCGGGCGCGATCACGGTGTCACAGACGCCGTTCACCTGCTGGGACTCGACGACCGGGTAGGCGACCGCCTGGCCGTGCGGGGAGCGCACGACGTTCGCCGCCAGCTCCCGGACGTAGTCGACCTTCTCCTCGGCGAGCACCGGGACGCCGGCACGGAACGGGTCCGCAGCCTCCTCCGCGGTCTCGACGACCCACACGCCCTTGCCGTCGTAGCCGCCGCGGACGGTCTTGAGGACGACCGGGAAGCCGTCACCCTCCGCCGCGAAGGCCACCACGTCCGCCGGGTCGCTCACGATCCGGTGCCGCGGGCACGGCACACCGATCGCGTCGAGCCGCGCACGCATCACGCCCTTGTCCTGGGCGTGCACGAGCGCGTCGGGGCCAGGGCGGACCGGGATGCCGTCCGCCTCCAGCGCCCGTAGATGCTCGGTGGGTACGTGTTCGTGATCGAAGGTGATCACATCGCAGCCCCTCGCGAACTCGCGCAGCGTGTCGAGGTCGCGATAGTCGCCGATGACGACATCGCCGACGACCTGCGCCGCGGAGTCCTGAGGGGTGTCACTGAGGAGCTTGAACCTGATGCCGAGCGGGATGCCTGCCTCGTGTGTCATACGAGCGAGCTGGCCTCCGCCGACCATGCCGACTACCGGGAACGTCACACCCCTAGGGTATCGGCCGCGCCACACTGGCCGGTTTCCGGCCGTTTCCGGGGCCTCTTACCCCCACCTTCCCGGGCTTTTCCGGTCCTCTTCCCGACCTCTATCCAGCCTGTGAACCCAACCACACGCGTTTGAGAAGGGGGGTGGTTAGCATGGCGGGGTTGACGAAACCGACCGAACGGGGGCCTGCACGGCCATGGGACATGGTTCCGCCGGGCTGCGAAGGCTCGCACACGAGGTTGCCAAGTTCGGTGCGGTGGGTGCCCTGGGCACCGTCGTGAACTTCGGAGTCTCCAATCTGCTCTGGCACCTCACGAGCCTGCAGGCCGTGCGCGCCAACGTGATCGCCACCGTGGTCGCGATCGGCGTCAACTACCTGGGCTTCCGCTACTTCACCTACCGGGACCGCGACAAGGGCGCCCGGACGAAGGAGCTCACCCTCTTCCTGGCCTTCAGCGCGGTCGGCCTGGTGATCGAGAACGGCATCCTTTACGCGGCCATCTACGGCTTCGGCTGGGAGAGCTCGCTGGAGCGCAACGTCTTCAAGGTCGTCGGTATCGGTATCGGCACGCTGTTCCGGTTCTGGTCGTACCGCACGTGGGTGTTCAAGGCACTGCCCGCCCACGAGGCCGTCGCCGACGCCGAATCGTTCCTGGAAGAGGCCGAGGCAGCCGAAGCCGAACGCCCGAAGCCCAAGGCCCACGCCGGCTGAACGCTCCGCGGACCGCGCCGGAGTGCGATCCACCGCAGGGCCGGCGAACCGACTGCCACTCCGCCCCCGGGCACCGGAAGAAGCCGATGCGGCCGAGGCCGAAAGCTCGAAGCCCAGACACACGCCAGCTCCGCGGACCGCGCCGGAGTGCGATCCACCGCAGGGCCGGCGAACCGACTGCCACTCCGCCCCCGGGCACCGGGCTTCGCCAGGGCGCTGAGAGCCTCTCCGAGGCGCCCGACCCGCGTGGGACGGACCGTCCGGCCGCAGCAGCCGGGCCTCGGTGCGTTTCGGGCGAGGTGTCGCTACCGGACCGTCGGCTCCTCGTCCTCGGCCGGCGGCCGCTTCAGCGGCGTACGGGACAGGAACAGGCCGAAGACCGGCGGCTGAGTCTGCAGCATCTCCAGGCGCCCGCCGTCCGCCTCCGCCAGGTCCCGCGCCACCGCCAGCCCGATGCCGGTCGAGTTCCGTCCGCTGATCGTGCGCTCGAAGATGCGCGCACCGAGGTCGGCGGGCACGCCCGGCCCCTCGTCGGTGACCTCCACGACCGCCTGGTTGCCGGTCACCCGGGTCCGCAGCGCCACCGTGCCCCCGCCGTGCATCAGCGAGTTCTCGATCAGCGCCGCCAGCACCTGCGCGACCGCGCCCGGCGTGGCGACCGCCTGCAGATGCCGTTTGCCGGAGCTCACGATCGCCCGCCCGGCCTGGCGGTAGGCGGGCCGCCACTCGGCGAGCTGCTGCTGGATGACCTCGTCGAGGTCGAAGGAGACGGCGTTGCCGGTGCGGGGGTCGCGGGAGTTGGTGAGCAGCCGCTCCACCACGTCCGTCAGCCGCTCGACCTGGGTGAGCGCGACATTGGCCTCCTCCTTCACCGTGTCCGGGTCGTCGGTGAGGGTGATCTCCTCCAGCCGCATCGACAGCGCGGTCAGCGGCGTACGCAGTTGGTGGGAGGCGTCGGCGGCCAGCCGCCGCTCGGCGGTGAGCATGCGGCCGATGCGCTCGGCGGAGGAGTCCAGCACGTCCGCCACCCGGTCCAGCTCGGGAACGCCGTACCGCTTGTGGCGGGGCCGCGGGTCGCCGGACCCCAGCCGCTCGGCGGTCTCCGCGAGGTCGGTGAGCGGGGAGGCGAGCCGGTTGGCCTGCCGGATGGCCAGCAGGACTGCGGCCACCACGGCGAGCAGCGCGACCAGCCCGATGATCAGCAGCGTCCGGCCGACCTCCTGGCTCACGGTCGAGCGCGGCTCCTCGACGACGACCCGCTCGCCCTCCTCGCCCATGGCCCGCCCGCGGATGACCTCACCCTCCGGCTTGGTCCCGACCTCGATGGCCGACTGCCCCGGGATCTCGATCACGGCGAACCGCTCCCCGGTGACCTGCCCCTTGAGCACCTCCGCGCTGACGGTCCCGGCCCCGATGAGCCGGCTGTCCACGATGCTGGCCAGTCGCTGCGCCTCGGAACTCACCCGTTCCTGGGCGCTGTTGCTGATGGTCCGTGTCTCGACGATGACGAGAGACACGCCGAAGACGGCGATGACCACGAGCACGACGGCAAGCGTGGACTGGATGAGACGACGACGCACGGGGCCCTCCGGGCAGTGGCTTTACGACGACCAGTGTGCCTCGGGCGCCCGACCGACTCCGACCGGCTCCAGCCGGCGTCTTCGCCGGCTCTTCGCTAGCTCTTCTCGAACCGGAAGCCCACACCGCGCACGGTGGCGATGTACCGGGGGTTCGCCGCGTCGTCGCCCAGCTTCTTGCGCAGCCAGGAGATGTGCATGTCGAGGGTCTTGGTGGACGACCACCAGGTGGTGTCCCACACCTCGCGCATCAGCTGGTCCCGGGTGACGACCCGCCCCGCGTCCCGCACCAGCACCCGCAGCAGGTCGAACTCCTTGGCGGTGAGCTGGAGTTCCTCGTCGCCCATCCACGCCCGGTGCGACTCGACGTCGATCCGCACGCCGTGCGTGGCAGGCGGCTGCGCCGGCTCGGCCGCACCGCGCCGCAGCAGGGCCCGGACACGGGCGAGCAGTTCGGCGAGCCGGAAGGGCTTGGTGACGTAGTCGTCGGCGCCGGCGTCGAGACCGACGACGGTGTCCACCTCGTCGGCACGCGCGGTCAGGATGAGGATCGGCACGGTGTGGCCTTCGGCCCGCAGCCGGCGGGCGACCTCGAGGCCGTCCATGCCGGGCAGGCCGAGGTCCAGCACGACCAGGTCGATGCCGCCGGCGTTTCCGGCGTCGAGCGCGGTCGGTCCGTCCTCGCGCACCTCGACCTCGTAACCTTCCCGGCGCAGGGCACGGGCCAGCGGCTCCGAGATGGACGCGTCGTCCTCGGCGAGCAGTACACGGGTCATGAGGTGATGGTAGTCCGCTCTTGACAGGTGCTGTGGTGTGATCGGCACCAGTGATTCTTACCTTTGGACACGCCGAGGCGAACCTGTGTCTGTGTGGCGTGCTCGTCGAAGAGACCTTGGAAAAGGTGCGTATGGTTCCACCTCCGCCTGTGATACGTGTCTCAAGTCCTTCCATATCCGGCACTGTCCTGCCGTATGGTGAAACAACGCCTGTAGCACTGCAGGGACCTTTGGCAACCACTTGACGCCGAAGGTCTCTTTTGTGTGCGGTAAACCCCCACCAGCACAGCAAGGAACGACCATGGCGTCCAGCCTGACGAAGGCCTCGGTCCGCCCGGGAACCCCCGGCTCCGAGAAGACCTTCTTCGGCCACCCTCGCGGTCTGGCCACCCTCTTCATGACCGAGATGTGGGAGCGATTCTCCTACTACGGCATGAGGGCCCTGCTCCCGCTCTACCTCGTGGCCCCGGGCGGCCTGCACCTGAACGCGGGCACGGCGACTGCGATCTACTCGGTGTACGTGTCGCTCGTCTACCTGCTCGCCCTGCCCGGCGGCTGGTTCGCCGACCGCGTGCTCGGCCCCCGCAAGACGGTCGCCGTCGCGGGCCTGATCATCATGCTCGGCCACCTGTGCCTCGCGCTGCCCGCGGCCGCCGGCTTCTTCGTCGGCCTGGGTCTCGTCGCCATCGGCTCGGGTCTGCTGAAGGCCAACATCTCCACGATGGTCGGCCATCTGTACAAGGGTCCGGACGACCCGCGCCGGGACGGTGGCTTCACGCTCTTCTACATCGGCATCAACATGGGCGCCTTCGTCGCGCCGTTCGCCATCGGCACCGTCGGTGAGAACGTCAACTGGCACCTGGGCTTCGCGCTGGCCGCGCTCGGCATGGCGCTGGGTCTGGCCCAGTACCTGCTGGGCAGCCGCCACCTGAGCGAGCAGAGCAGCGTGGTCCCGACCCCGCTCACGGCCCAGGAGAAGGCCGCCACGCTGCGCAAGGGCCTGATCTGGCTGGCCGTCGCGGCCGTCTTCTACGGCGTCGTCGGCGGCACCGGCCACTTCACCCTGAACTGGGCGCTGATCCCGCTCACCGTCATCGGCCTGATCGTGCCGATCTTCGTCATCGGCCGGATGCTGCGGGACAAGGACCTGGAACCGGCCGAGAAGTCGAAGGTGCGGGCGTACATCTGGTTCTTCGCCGCCGCCGCCGTCTTCTGGATGATCTACGACCAGGGTGGCTCGACCCTGTCGCTGTTCGCGAGCGGCTCGGCCAAGAACACGATCTTCGGCTGGGGCTTCCCGGTCTCCTGGTACCAGTCGGTCAACCCGGTCATGGTCATGACTCTGGCGCCGCTCTTCGCCTGGCTGTGGCTCTGGCTGAACCGGCGCGGCAACGAGCCGAGCACGATCGTGAAGTTCGCCTCCGGTCTGGTTCTGATCGGTGCGTCCTTCTTCGTCTTCCTCGCCCCGCTGTCGATCGCCGACGGCGGCCACAAGGCCGCGGCGATGTGGCTGGCCGCGATCTACTTCGTGCAGACCGTCGGCGAGCTGACGCTGTCCCCGGTGGGTCTGTCCGTGACGACGAAGATGGCGCCGAAGAAGTACGCCTCCCAGATGATGGGCGTCTGGTTCCTCGCGGTCACCGCGGGCGACTCGATCACGGCCCTGCTGTCGAACCCGGCCGTCGGTGGAGTCAACCTCGACAAGACGGGCTTCGTCGCCCTGGAGGCGGTGCTCGCCGTGATCGCGGGTGTCGCGGTGTGGATGTTCCGCAACAAGGTCAACAAGCTGATGGGCGACGTGCACTGACGTGGTCCTGGCCGAGGGCCGTTGCACCCGGTGGTGCAGCGGCCCTCTTTGTTGTCGACTCACAGTTGAGTGTGGCTGGTCGCGCCCAGGTGGCGGAGCCGCGTACCCGACCCAGCCCCGCGCCCCTCGAAGCCGCTACCGGCCCCGGCGGCCCGGCATGAACGTGAAGACTGCTGCGCCCGACAACACCGCCGTGCCCGCCACCAGGCCCAGGGCCTTCAGGGCGCCGTGGTCGCTGGAACCGGTCTCCGCCAGGCCCCCGCCGGACGAGGAGGACGACGTACCGCCCGAGCTGGACGACGAACCGCCCGACGCCCCGCTCGCCTGCTGCGTCGTGTCCAGGGTGAGGGAGGCCTCGGTCCTGTCGGGCTTGCAGGTGGTCGTCGTGCCCAGGGCGTTGATGGTCAGGACGCCCGGGGAAAGGGTCGACCTGCCGTCCGCGCCCGGCTTGTAGGTGCCCGTCAGGTCGGGGATGTCGATCGGGTCGCCGGACTTGATGTCCTTGGAGTTGGTCGGGCCCTCGACGTGCACCGTGCCCTTGTCGGCGCCGCCCAGGACGACCTCCATCGACGGCTTCACCGAGCCCTTGGGGATGTCGGCCGGGCTGTTCATCACGGACTTCTTGAACTGCACGGTGAGGTCGAAACCTCCGCCGTTCTTCCTGGCGTCGATCTGGATGGGCGAGGTCGCCTTCTTCTCGCCGATGGGCGACTGGCAGGTGTACGGGATCTCGACCTCCTTGCCGGTGAAGTCGGTCTGGTCGCCGCCGGTGCCGTCACTGGCGGAAGCCGAGGCCGAGGCGCTCGCCGTGTCGGAGGGCGAGGAGGACGGTGGCTGCGAGGCCGAGTCCGTCGGGTCCGGTGTCGTGCTCGACGTGCTGCCGTCGCCCGGCGTCACCGCGATCGTCGCCGCCTTCTGCACCGTCTCCTTCGGCGTGCACTTGGTGTCCGTCGACATGGCGTTGACGGTGTACGCGTCCGGAGTCAGCGTCACCTCGCCCGGTGCCGTCAGCTTCAGCGTGCCCTTCATGTCGGACAGCACCATGGGGGCGCCCTTGGGAATGGCCGGGTTCGTGCGCGTGCCCTGCATCGCGATGTCGGCGGCCTGAGCGCCGGCCGCCTTCAGCACCCCGGACGGCTGGACCGAGTTGGCGGGCAGGTCGATGATGTCCGGGTTCTTGGACGCGGCCTGGACGAACTTCCATACGACGTCCACCGTGTCGCCCACCTTCGCCGTGGCCGGCGCGGTGATCTCGACCTTCGTGGTGCCGTCGACGGGAGTGATGCCCGCGGGCGGCACGCAGTGCGTCGCGAACGACACCTCCGCGGCCTGCGCGGGCCCGGCGGCCAGGCCCAGCAGGATGCCTGCCGAGCCCAGTACCAGCGCGGCGCCCGCCGCACCCGCTCTCCCGCTGCCGACCGGTGTGACTCTCCTGCGCTTTCTCACGGGGGTCCCTTCCTGGTGGGAGTCGTAGGACTCGTCGGGCTGTCGTCGTGGTGCGGTGCGGAGAGCCGACCGGCCGTGCCCGGATCGGAGTCCGGGGTGAACCACGGCAGAGTCGAGTTCGAGGGGGGCTCGGGAGCCGCCCTGGTGGTGAACTTCGGGATGCGCAGGGTGAGTTCGGGCAGGTGGAGACCCCGGTGCCGGAGGCCGCCCGCGCGGCGCGGCCGTACCCGGTCCACGATCGCCATCCCGGCGCGGAACACCGCGGCCGGCACGACCACGCAGACCAGGAGCCAGAACAGGGTCACGCCCCAGGGGCGGCCCACGCCCCAGGGCTGCTCGGCGAGGACCTTCCCGTCGTACTTGAGCGAGACGGTGTAGTCGCCGTGCGCGCCCGCCGTGAGTTCGACGGGGAGCTTGAGCTGTGCCCTCTTGCCGGGCGCGATGGTGCCGCGCCACTCCTGGTCCTCCCACTGCGGGGCGAACACACCGTGGGAGGTGCCGAGTTGGAACACCGGGTTCCTGATCGCGGTGGTGCCGGCGTTGCCGACGGTGAGGACGAGGGTGCGGGAGGCCGGTGCGCCGAACCAGGTGAGAAGGCCGCTCGACCCGTCGAGCCGGGGGTCCGTGAGAACCGACAGACGCCCGCCGGACGGTTCGGCGGGGAGCGGTTCGACCGCGTGCCCGGCCACCTGGAAGACCGCGTCGGCCTGCGCCTTCGCGCCCTCGACGGTCGCCACGTGCACCACGCACGGGCACGGCACGGGCGGCTCGGCGACCGGCAGTTTCTTGCTGAAGGACCCCTTGGCGTCGGTGGTGACGGCCCTTCCGTCCGAGTTGGCGCAGGAGTTGGTGCCGCCGATCACGCCCCGGGACGGCGTCGACTGTCCGCAGACCAGCATCATCAGCAGGGCGTGCGCCCGCCAGCCGCTGCCGCTGACGGTGACCGAACCGCCGGTGCCGGCCTGGGACTTGGAGATCTCGACGGTCGGCCCGTCCGCCGAAGCGGTGCCCGCCAGGGGCAGCAGGAGCAGCGCGAGCACCGTCGACAACGCCACGATCCGCAGCTTGCCGTTCACGTCACCGCTCCCGTCAACTCGACTTCCGCACGCGGGGTTTCGGGCGCCTCGTCGTCGGCGGTACGGCGCCCGCGACGCCGTGGACGTCGTACGAGAAGCAGCGCGCCCCCTGCCGCCACCGCACCCGCGGCCCCCGTCACCGCTCCCCACGGCACGAACCGCGCCGCTGCCACGGCCGAATCGTGTGCGCCGCCCGTTGCCGTCACGGTCAGCCGCACGTCGACCGAGTCCAGGGCTGGGCGGTCGGGCCAGGGTTCGGTGAGACGGAGCCGGTGGCCGGGGCGGAGACGGACCGGCAGGGCCCGTGGGGCACGGTCGAGGACCGGCCCGAGGACACCGTCCGCGTGCACGGCGAGGCTCGGCACCAGGACCGTGGTGCCGCGGTTGACCAGGTCGTACGTGATGCGGTCGGCGCCCACGGCCAGGTGCTCGACGGTCAGCGCGGACAGCGCCGGTCCGCCCACCCGCAGCCGGACCGGGACCGTGGCCCTGCGGCCGTCCTGGTCACGGGCGACGATCTCGCCCGCGCGGTCGTCGTGCGCACTCACCGTGAACGGGACGTCGGCGCGAGTCCGGGCGGGCACCCGTACCCGGTCGGCGGCGAAGACGACCGGAACGCCGCTGCCACTCAGCCGCACCGTGACCACCCGCCCACTCCGGTTGACCACGGACACCGTGTCCTGCAGAACCGCCCCGGGCACACCCTCGGCGTAGAACGACGGCCGCGCCCCGCCGGAGGGCACGAGCACCCAGCCGTCGGCGGCCGAGGCCGACGGGGCAGCGGTCATCACCAGCAGCAGGGACACAAGCAGGACGCGGGCAGCAGACGACATCCGGCGGCTCCAGTGGTCTTATGACAGAGGTCTCAGCAGGTCGGGCGAAGCCGGCTGCGGGACCGGCAGCGCCCCTCAGGGGCGCGGGGCCGTGTTGATTTGCGGCTCCGCCGCGTGGGCGCGACCAGCCACGATGAAGCCGCGGACAACCGACGACGTATCGCGGCACAACCAGCGGAGCACCTAGCGGCGAACCGTCTGATTCCGCCGGCTCAGCCACAGCGCGCCGCCCGCTCCGGCAAGGAGAACCGTGCCGCCAAGCGTCCCAAGCGCGACCGCGGAGTCGTCCGGCCCGGTCTGCGGAAGGGAGCCCCCGGAATCCGTACCGCCCTGACTGCTCCCGGAGGAGCCCCCACCCGCAGCCGTCACGTCGAGGCTGAGCGCCGGCCCCGGGCTGTTCGACGGCGTGCACGTGGTCGTCGTACCGAGCGCCTTGATGGTGAGGATGCCCGGCGTGAAGGTGACCGTGCCGGTCTTCTTCGGCGTGTACGTGCCCGTCAAGTCGTTGATCTTGATGGGGGTGTTGGCGGGGATCGCCGCCTGGTTGGCGGGCCCGGAGACGGACACCGTGCCAGTGCCGGCGCCGCCCAGCACGATGGTGGCGCTCGGGCTCATCGCGCCCTTGCCCAGTTCGACCGGGCTGGACGAGACGCCCTTCTGCCAGGACATGGTGAGCCGGTAGCCGCTGCCGCTCTTGACGCCCTTGATGTCGATGGGCGAGACGGCGCTCTTGTTGCCGATCGGTGTCCTGCACTGGTAGTTGACGTCGACGACCTTGGCCTCGGCCGCGGGGGCGGCGAGCAGCACCGCCGAGCCGGCCAGGGCCGCGGCGGACGCGAGCGCGGCGGTTCGATTCCGGTACGACACGGTTCCGCTCCCTCTTCGAGATCCTCGAGTTCCTCTGCCATTTCCTGACGGCACATCAGATTCGGCCGTCAAGGTACGCCCGGGGCCTTGAGGAGGGAAGAGACGGTGCGCGCCGGAGTTGTGGGGATCCGGCGCACGGGGGAGGGGGTTCGAGTGGAGGGGGTGACCGTGAGTAACACGGGGCTGGTGTACGCGCGGCATCTCCGGCACGCCCGGCAGGCAGCGGGCGACTGGTGGCGGGCGCCGAGGCGTCGAGGGTGTGCACCTGGGGGCGGTTCGCGGCGTGGCCGGAGCGGCACGCTCCGCCGCGGGCCGGTTGCCCGGCCCCTTCAGCGCGTCGCAGGCGAGCCTGGAGGGCGTGCCCGCCCGGCGGAAACCGATTACGCCGGGGCGCCCAGCTCCGCCCACACGGTCTTGCCGGCCGCTCCGGGTGTCCGTACGACACCCCAGTCCAGGCAGAGCCGCTGGACGATGAACATGCCGTGCCCGCCAGGGCGGCCCGCGCGGTGCGGGGTGCGGGGCGCGGGCTGGCCCGCCCCCTTGTCGGAGACCTCGATGCGGATGACCTTGTTGTCGCAGGCGATCCACAGCTCGTCCGGGCCGTCGGCGTGCAGACAGGCGTTGGTGACCAGCTCGGAGACGACGAGCAGCACGTCCTCGGCGGCGGCCCGCTGGTCGGCGGTGGCGGCGGGCAGCCAGCCCCACGCGTACAGCGCCTGGCGCGTGAAGTCGCGGGCGAGCGGCACGACGCCGCTCTCGCCGTCGAAGTTCAGCCTGCGGACCTGACCGCCACCCGCGGACGACACGGGCGCAGCCGACGACGGGGCGTCGTCGCCCTCGGACGCCCCGGAAGCGCCGCTGGGCTCCGGGCCGCGGTCGCCCGGCGAGTAAGGCCGGGTGGTGCTCATCAGCGCTTCACCTCACCGATTCACCGATTCACCAGTTCACGATTCAAGAGTCGGTACCGCACCTCGACGGTGGATCCGTCGCTGTGCCGCCGACACGTTGCTGCCGACATGTTCAGGTTGTCCCTGCCGACAGGATGTCTCCTGCCCGGCCGAACCGGCAGAACACCCCCCTATTCGGCCCGGAGGCCGTGGCGCCCGGAAAGTGCCGGTCACACAGGGGTGAGTGGGACAGGACACAGGGTCGCGGGCGGCGGCCGGGCTCAGCCTCAGCCGGCCTCATCGGCCAGGGCCGCCTCGAGCGTGTCATGGACGGTGAAGACCGCTTCCGCCCCGGTGATCTCGAAGACGCGCGCCACCACGGGCTGCATCCCCGCGAGATGCACCCCGCCCCCCGCGGCCTCCGCCTTGAGGCGCGCGCCCAGCAGCACATTGAGTCCGGTGGAGTCGCAGAACTCCAGCCGCGAGCAGTCCACCACCAGCCGGCTGAACCCCTTGGCGAGGCAATCCTCGAGTGGCTCACGCAACAGATCGGCGGTGTGGTGATCCAACTCACCCACCGGGGTCACGACGGCGCTGGAGCCCTCTTCCCCGACCTCCACCAGTAGCCGGCCAGACTGTGCGCTGCCGACCGTCCCGCGGTCCATGCCGTCTTTCTCCCGACGTCGTGGCTGCTGACTCACGCCCTCGAACACTACGCCTTCCTCACACTCTCCGACACCCGAACAACCGCACGCAAACGGACATATACCCACAGAACGCACTTGCGGCGAGCGTGGGAAAGCGGGTAGGGCTAGTAGGGATACGTAACCGACACGGCCGGCTTTGGAGGCGCCGCACACCGCAGTGCACGCACTGGCTTCGGCAGCCATATGCCGAGAACGATGGAGGACATCATGTCACCCCGGCTCGACGCATCGCATACCCAGGAGGCGACGTCGGCATCCCCTCCGGAACATCTGGATCCCATCGAGAGCATCGAGAGCAACGACCCAGACGCATCTGCCGGGCTCACCGGGCTGGCAGGCCTTCCGGAGATCCCCCCGTACGACGAAGTGGGACCGGTAGACGCACGAGCGCTCTCCAAGACCCTCTTCGAGCGCCTTGAGTCCCTTGAGGAAGGCACGCACGAATACTCGTACGTCCGTAACACCCTCGTCGAGCTCAACCTCGCGCTGGTCAAGTTCGCCGCCTCCCGTTTCCGCTCACGGAGCGAGCCGATGGAGGACATCATCCAGGTCGGAACGATCGGCCTGATCAAGGCGATCGACCGGTTCGAACTGGCCCGGGGCGTCGAGTTCCCCACGTTCGCCATGCCGACCATCGTCGGGGAGATCAAGCGCTTCTTCCGCGACACCTCGTGGTCCGTGCGCGTACCGCGCAGGCTGCAGGAGCTCCGGCTCGACCTGGCCAAGGCCGGCGACGAGCTGGCCCAGAAGCTCGACCGGGCGCCGACGGTGGCGGAGCTCGCGGAGCGCCTGGAGCTGACCAAGGACGAGGTCGTCGAGGGCATGGCGGCGTCGAACGCGTACACCGCCTCCTCGCTGGACGCCCAGCCCGAGGAGGACGACGCCGAGGGCGCGCTCGCGGACCGGATCGGGTACGAGGACCACGGACTCGAAGGCATCGAGTACGTGGAGTCGTTGAAACCGCTGATCGCCGAACTCCCGCCCCGGGACCGGCAGATCCTCTCCCTGCGTTTCGTCGCGGGCCTGACCCAGTCGGAGATAGGCGAAGAGCTCGGCATCTCGCAGATGCATGTGTCGCGGTTGCTGTCGCGGACACTGGTGCGGTTGCGCAAGGGCCTGACGCTCGAGGAGTGACGGCCTCCCCTGCCTCTTTCTGAGCGCGGTACGTCCGGTCGCCGGGCGTGCCGCGCTCAGACGTTCTCTGGGTTACCCACAGAAACTCTTTCCCCAGAGGTTGCCATCCATCACTATGGGCCCCCATACCCGCCGGTAGGTCGAATCCCGGCGGGCTGCAAGGGTGCAAGGAGGCGGGTGGATGGCTCGGGCCGACGGGACCGGCAACGGAGTCGAGACCGGGGGCGGCCGGGGTTCTGGGGGTGTCCCCCGGCAAGAGGTGCATGCGGGCGCGTCCGACGCGCGGCTGACGGAACTGCTGCGCAGCAGCACCCCCACCGTCTATCCGGCCCTGCAGGAACTCCGCGCCCGGCACCAGCCCTCGGTCCTCGCCTACGCCCGGCTGTGCACGGCGAGCGAGTCCGCCGCACGGCAACTGGCGGCGCAGGCGTTCACCCTGGCGGCCCGGCAGACGGCGCGCGGCACCGAACCCCTGGTCCCCCTCCGTCTTCAACTCCTCCTGCTGACCGGCCGGACGGCCACCTCCTGGGTGACCGGTGAACGGGCGGGCGGGCTCGACCCCGGCCTGCTGCTCCTCCTGACCACGGCGGGCCCGGACGCCCCCGTACCGCCCATGCTGACCGCCTTCCGGTCCCTCCCGTCCCGCGCCCAGGGCCTCGTCTGGTACGGCGTCGTGGAACAGGAGTCGCAGGACAGAACGGCCGCCCTCCTCGGCCTGACCCGTGAGGACGTGGGCCACGAGACCGCGTCCGCACTCCAGGCCATGGGGCAGGCATGTCTGCGCTCCCGGCTGGCCGCGTCGGCCGACCCCCGCTGCGGCAACTTCGGCCGGCTCATCGAGGAGTCGGTACGGCCCGACAGCCCGCGCACCAGCACCGATCTGCGGGCCCACATGGTGCACTGCGTCCACTGCACGGCGGCCTACGAGGAACTGTCGGCCCTGCGCGACGCCCCACGCACCGCGCTGGCCGAGGGCCTGCTGCCCTGGGCGGGCGAGGCGTACACCACGTCCGACGCACCGCGTCCCGAGGCCCGTGCGGACGTCACGCCCGACGCAACGCGCGCCAAGGCCCGTGCGGACGGCTCGCCCTGGCCGCCCTCCCCGCGCCTCCTGCTGACCTCGATCGCCGTCGGCGTGGCCCTGGCGCCCCTGCTCGTCTTCCTTCTCTCCCAGGCCGCTTCACCGGCCTCGCCGCCTCAGGAGGCGGCGGGAGCGGTGCGCACGCCGACGATCCCGCCGCAGGTCACGGTGACGGCGACGGTCTCCGCTGTGCCCTCGCCGTCACCCTCGGCATCGGCGACGAGCAGGTCGCCGTCACCGACGAGGAGCAGGAGTTCCTCCCCCTCCAAGTCGCCCTCGAAGGCGCCTTCGAAGTCACCGAAGCCTTCCGCCTCCCCCACCCACGCCCCGAACGGCACGTTCGCGCAGATCGTGAACGTCGCCTCGGGCCGGTGCCTGGACGTCCGCGACGGCGACTTCGAGAACGGCACGGACGTCATCACGGCCCCCTGCTCCTCGTCCCGCACCCAGCGCTGGCGCGTCGACTCCGCGCGCGCAGTGGTGCAGTCGTCCGCCGACCCGGAATTCTGCCTGGACAGCCGGGGTGATGTGGACAGGGGTGTGGGCATCTGGGAGTGCGGCTCGGTGTACGGCGGCAACGGCCAGAACCTCATGTTCACCGTCGATGAAGACGGGGTGATCCGCCCCGCGGTCGCCATCGAGACCGCGCTGACTCCGCACTGGGGCGACGGGCTGTCGCTGCGACCGCTGGACGGGGGCGCCGAGCAGCGATGGCGGGCGGGGGCTTCCTGACCAGGGAGCCTTCTCAGACCTCCCGCACACCCCGGCGCCACACCCCGGTGACCAGCGGCACGCCCGGCCGGTAGGCGAGGTGTACGTGGCTCGGGGCGTCGAGGGTGACGAGGTCCGCGCGGGAGCCGGGGCTCAGCCGGCCGATGTCGTCCCGGCGCAGGGCCCGGGCACCGCCCGCCGTGGCCGACCAGACCGCCTCGTCCGGGGTCATCCCCATGTCCCGTACCGCGAGGGCGATGCAGAAGGGGACGGAGGAGGTGAAGGACGAGCCGGGGTTGCAGTCGGTGGAGAGGGCGACGGTGGCGCCGGCGTCGAGGAGACGGCGGGCGTCGGGCCACTCGGCGCGGGTGGAGAACTCGGCGCCGGGGAGGAGGGTGGCGACCGTCGCGCCGTTGGCGAGCGCGTCCACATCCGCGTCCGTGAGGTGGGTGCAGTGGTCGGCGCTTGCCGCATCGAGCTCGACCGCCAACTGCACGCCGGGGCCGTAGGAGAGCTGGTTGGCGTGGATGCGCGGGTGCAGGCCCTTTGCCTTGCCCGCGGTGAGGACCGCGCGGGCCTGGTCGCCGTCGAAGGCGCCCTTCTCGCAGAAGACGTCGACCCAACGGGCGTACGGCGCACAGGCGTCGAGCATCTCGCCGGTGACCAGGGCGACGTAGCCGGCGGGGTCGTCGGCGTAGTCGGGGGAGACGATGTGGGCGCCGAGGTAGGTGACCTCGTCGGTGTGGGCGGCGGCGATGCGCAGGGCGCGGGACTCGTCTTCGGTGGTCAGGCCGTAGCCGGACTTGGTCTCGAAGGTCGTCGTGCCCTGGCGCAGGGCCTCGGCGAGGTAGCGGGTGAGGTTGGCCTCCAGCTCCTCGTCGCTCGCGGCGCGGGTGGCGGCGACGGTGGTGCGGATGCCGCCCGCGCTGTACGACCGCCCGGACATCCGGGCGTTGAACTCCTGGGTCCGGTCGCCCGCGAAGACCAGGTGGGAGTGCGAGTCGACGAAGCCGGGGAGGACCGCCCGGCCGCCGGCGTCGACCCGGTTGTCAGTGGCGGGTGCTTTGCTTGATTCACCGGTCCACGCGACACGGTCGCCGTCGATGACGAGCGCCGCGTCCTGGATCAGGCCGAGGGGGGAGCCGTCACCGAGGGAGGGGTCGTTGGTGACCAGCGTGGCGATGTTGGTGATGACGGTGCTGCTCATCGTCGTGTCCTCATGGGTGGCCGGACGGGGAAGTGTGGTCAGCCGCGAAGGGCTTCGACGGCTTGTGCCAGGGCCTGCGGCACATCCGGTACGAGCGCGTGCGCGCCGTCGCGTACGACGTGGCGGCCGCCGACGATCGTGTGCCGTACGTCCGCCGCGGTCGCGGCGAATACGGCGGTCTCGGCGCCGAGCCTGGGCAGCGGCCCCGCTGTCCTGACGGAGTCGAGCGCGATCGTGGTGAGGTCGGCGAGGGAGCCCTGTTCGATCCTGCCCGCCTCGTCCCAGCCGAGGGCGGCGTGGCCGTCGGCCGAGGCCGCGCGCAGCAGTGCGGCGGCGGTCCAGTGGCCGCGGCTGCGGGTGCGCAGGCGTTCGTTGAGCTCCATCGCGCGTGCCTCTTCGAGCAGGTCGACGACGGCGTGGCTGTCGGAGCCGAGACAGAGCGGGGAGCCCTCGTTCTGCAGGGCGACGGCCGGTCCGATGCCGTCCGCGAGGTCCCGCTCGGTCGTCGGGCACATGCAGGTGCCGGTGCCGGAACCGCCGATGAGGGAGATGTCCTCGGCGGTGAGGTGGGTGTTGTGGACGCCGGTGGTGCGCGGGCCGAGCACGCCGTGCAGGGCGAGGAGCTGGGTCGGGGTGCACCCGTGGACCTCCAGGCAGGCCTCGTTCTCGGCGGTCTGCTCCGACAGGTGCACATGGAGCGGGGCCCGCCGTTCCTCGGCCCATCGCGCCACGGTCGCCAACTGGTCGGCGGGCACGGCCCGTACGGAGTGGATCGCCGCACCGATCCGCGCGTGATCCCGTTCCTTGAGAACTGAACAGCGTTCGGCCCAGGCCTCCGCGCCGCCGTCGGAGAAGCGCAGCTGGTGGGTGTTGGGCGGCTCGCCGCCGGGCCGGTTCGAGAGGCCGGAGGAGAGGTAGACGGTGTCGAGGAGGGTGATGCGGATGCCGGCGTCGGCGGCAGCCGCGATGAGGGCCTCGCCCATGGCGTTGGGGTCGGCGTAGGGGGTGCCGCCGCGTGCGTGGTGGACGTAGTGGAACTCGCCGACGGAGGTGACGCCTGCCAGCGCCATCTCGGCGTACACGGCGCGGGCGAGCGCGTGGTACGTGTCCGGGGTCAGCCTGTCGGCGATCGAGTACATGACCTCGCGCCAGGTCCAGAAGGTGCCGGAGCCGACCTGGACGGTGGAGCGCAGGGCACGGTGGAAGGCGTGCGAGTGGGCGTTCGCCAGTCCCGGCAGTGTGAGTCCGCGCAGGATCTCGGCGCCGGGGGGCGGGGTGGGCACGTCGGTGCGGACGCCTGCGATGCGGCCGTCGCTCACGTCGAGGGCGACTCCCGGCTCGACGTGGGTGTCGAGCCAGGCGTGCTCCAGCCAGTACGTCCGCGTGTGGGGGTGCGTCACCTGCAGGCCAGCCCTTCCAGTACGTCGGCGAGTGCGAGCACCCCGGCCACGCAGTCGTCCTCGGCGGCGAACTCGGCCGGGGAGTGCGAGACGCCCGTGGGGTTGCGCACGAACAGCATGGCGGTCGGGATGCTCCCGGAGAGGATTCCGGCGTCGTGTCCGGCACCGGTACCCAGGACGGGGACCGTGATGTCGGTGTCCTTGCCGAGGATGCGGGCCAGTTCATCGCGCAGGGCGTGGTCGAACTCGACGACGGGCGTGAAGGACTCACGGACCACGTCGAGCTCGATGCCGTGTGCGGCGGCGTACTCGCGGGCCGCGTTCTCGATCCCGCCGACCACGGCGTCGAGGCGCTCCTGGTCCTCGGCGCGGGAGTCGAGCCAGCCGCGTACGAGCGAGGGGATGGCGTTGACGCCGTTCGGCTCGACGGTGATCTTGCCGAAGGTGGCGACGGCACCGGCGAGTTCGGCCTCCCGACGGGCGGCGAGCACGGTCTCGGCGTACGACAGCATGGGGTCGCGCCGGTCGACGAGACGGGTCGTGCCGGCGTGGTTGGCCTCGCCCCGGAAGTCGAACCGCCAGCGCCCGTGCGGCCAGATGGCACTGGCGATGCCGATCCGGTCGCCGGACCCCGCGGCGGAGCCGCTATCGGACAGCGCCAGCGCCCGCCCCTGCTCGACGTGCAGTTCGACGAAGGCGCCGATGCGCCCGAGCCGATCCGGGTCCGCCCCGATGGCGTCGGGGTCGTATCCGGCGGCCTCCATGGCACGCGGGAGGCTGATCCCGTCGCCGTCGGTCAGCTTGTGGGCCTTCTCGACGGTGAGCTGTCCGGCGGTCAGCCGCGACCCGACACAGGCCAGTCCGAACCGGGCGCCCTCCTCGTCACCGAAGTTGACGATGGCGAGGGGCTTGCTGAACTCCACTCCCCTCCCGCGGAGTTCGTCGAGCGCGGCGAAGGAGGACACGACGCCCAGGGGCCCGTCGAAGGCACCCCCGTCGGGCACGGAGTCGAGATGCGACCCCGTGACGACGGCGTCCCCGGCGCCCGGATCCCCGAGCCAGGCCCACTGATTCCCGTTCCGGTCGACCTCGTACGCCAACCCGCGTGCCTCGGCCTGCTCCTTGAACCAGGCCCGGCACTCGGCATCGGCACCGGTCCACGCGAAGCGCCGGTAACCACGGGAGTCGGGGTGCCGCCCGATGGGGAGCAGCTCGCGCCACATCGAGTGAAAGGAACTGCCGGCCGGCACAGGCCCTGAGCCGCCAGGCTGTGGGCAGTCGTTCCGCAGGGCGGAACGGGTGGGCAGAGCCGAACCCGCAGGCGGCGACGAGTCCGCGGCCTCCACCGGAGGGTTGCCGCGCCGCTCATCTCCCGGAAGGGTCACGCGTCGTCACCCTCACCCATAGGCACCCGCACACCCCGCTCGTCGGCGACCGACTCGGCGATGTCGTACCCGGCGTCGACATGCCGGATGACACCCATGCCGGGGTCGTTCGTCAGCACCCGGCGGATCTTCTCCCCGGCGAGCTTGGTGCCGTCGGCGACCGAGACCTGCCCCGCGTGGATGGACCGCCCCATACCCACACCGCCACCGTGGTGGATGGACACCCAAGACGCCCCGGACGCGACGTTCACCATGGCGTTCAGCAGCGGCCAGTCGGCGATCGCGTCGGATCCGTCGAGCATGGCCTCGGTCTCGCGATACGGGGACGCCACGGACCCGCAGTCCAGATGATCCCGCCCGATGGCCAGCGGAGCCGCCAGCTCACCGCTCGCGACCATGTCGTTGAACCGCTCGCCCGCCTTGTCCCGCTCGCCGTAGCCGAGCCAGCAGATACGCGCGGGCAGGCCCTGGAAGTGGACCCGCTCCCCCGCCATCTTGATCCAGCGGGCGAGGGACTCGTTCTCGGGGAACAGGTCCAGGATCGCCTTGTCGGTCTTCGCGATGTCGGACGCCTCACCCGACAGGGCGGCCCACCGGAAGGGCCCCTTGCCCTCGCAGAACAGCGGCCGGATGTACGCGGGCACAAAACCCGGGAACGCGAACGCCCGCTCGTATCCAGCGAGTTGGGCCTCGCCGCGGATCGAGTTGCCGTAGTCGAAGACCTCCGCACCGGCATCCATGAAGCCGACCATCGCCTCGACATGCTTGGCCATCGACTCCCGCGCGCGCACCGTGAACCCGGCCGGGTCCTTGGCCGCCGCGTCCGCCATGTCGTCGAAGTCGACGCCCAGCGGCAGGTACGCAAGCGGGTCGTGGGCCGAGGTCTGGTCAGTGACGATGTCGATGGGGGCGCCCTCGGCGAGCATGCGGGGCAGCAGTTCGGCGGCGTTGCCCAGCAGGCCGATGGAGAGCGGGCGGCGGGCGTCGCGGGCCTCGACCGCGAGCTGGAGGGCGTGCTCCAGGCTGTCGGCCCTGACGTCCAGGTACCGGTGCTCGATACGGCGCTCGATGGCGCGCGGGTCGCAGTCGATGCAGAGGGCGACGCCGTCGTTCATGGTCACGGCGAGGGGCTGGGCGCCGCCCATGCCGCCGAGGCCGGCGGTGAGGGTGATCGTCCCGGCGAGGGTGCCGCCGAACTTCTTCGCGGCGACGGCGGCGAAGGTCTCGTAGGTGCCCTGGAGGATACCCTGGGTGCCGATGTAGATCCAGGAGCCGGCGGTCATCTGGCCGTACATGGTCAGGCCGAGGGCCTCCAGGCGGCGGAACTCCTCCCAGTTGGCCCAGTCGCCGACCAGGTTGGAGTTGGCGATGAGGACGCGCGGGGCCCACTCGTGGGTCTGCATGACGCCGACCGGGCGGCCGGACTGGACCAGCATGGTCTCGTCCTGCTTCAGCCCCTTCAGCGTCCGCACCATCGCGTCGAAGGAGCGCCAGTCGCGGGCCGCCTTGCCCGTGCCGCCGTAGACGACGAGCTTGTCGGGGTGCTCGGCGACCTCCGGGTCGAGGTTGTTCTGCAGCATCCGCAGGGCGGCTTCCTGCTGCCATCCCAGGGCGCTCAGTTCCGTACCGCGCGGCGCTCGTACGGGGCGGGGTCCTGACATGGTCTGCCTCCTAGCGGATTGTTGCTGCCGTTATTCACATCCTGACCTTCTGAATAGAACTAGTCAATACATCCGCGGGCCAGCGTGGGCCCACCGCAGATGTTTGGCTGGATACACGGGCACAGAAGACGAGGAACGGGGGATGTCATGGACGGCAGGTACGGGGACGGGGACGGGGCCGAGCGGACGACCCGGCGTGACGACGCGGTACGGGCCGCCGTGGAGCAGGGACTGCTGGGGCCCGGCACCCCCATCGTGGGGCTGCTCGACGTCACCGGCATCCGGGAGGCGACCGCCGAGCTGCGGGCCGCGTTCGACGCGGTCACGGCGCCCGGCACACCCGTGCTGCACGCCTTCGCGGTGAAGGCGACCCCGCTGGTGCCGGTGCTGCGGCTGCTGCGCGCGGAGGGGATCGGCGCGGAGGTGGCGAGCCCGGGCGAGCTGGCGCTGGCGCGGGCGGCCGGGGTGGCGCCGAACCGTACGGTTTTGGACTCGCCCGCGAAGACACCGGCCGAACTGCGGGAGGCGCTGGCGCTGGGGATCGCCGTCAACGCGGACAACCCGCAGGAGCTGGCGCGCATCGACGGCCTGATGCGGTCGGCCACCAGCCGCTCCCCGCTCGGGATCCGGGTGAACCCGCAGGTCGGCGGGGGCTCCATCGAGGCGACGTCGACCGCGACGACGACTTCGAAGTTCGGGGTGGCGCTGCGCGACGAAGGGGCGCGCGAGTGGGTCGTACGGGCGTACGCGGACCGCCCGTGGCTGACACGGCTGCACGCGCACACCGGGTCCCAGGGCATTCCGCTCTCGCTGATGGTGCGGGGCGCGGCCGAGGCGTATGCGCTCGCGGAGGAGATCAACCGGCGGCTCGGGCGCCCGCAGATCGACACGCTCGACATCGGCGGCGGGCTGCCGGTGAACTTCGGCTCGGACGGCACGACACCGACGTACGCGCAGTACGCGCGGCTGCTGAGCGAGGCGGTGCCGGGATTGTTCGGCGGGCGGTACGGGCTGGTGACCGAGTTCGGGCGGTCGCTGCTGGCCAAGCACGGCACGGTGGTGGCCCGGGTGGAGTACGCCAAGAGCGCGGGCGGCCGGCCGGTCGCGGTCACACACGCGGGTGTGCAGGTGGCGACGCGGACGGTGTACGCGCCCGGGGCGTGGCCGCTCAGGATCGCCGCCTACGACGGCAAGGGGCGCGCCAAGGCGGGCCCGGCGGTCGTGCAGGACGTCGCCGGACCCGCCTGCTTCTCGGGCGACCTGCTGGCCGAGGGACGGGCGCTGCCGCTGCTGGAGCAGGGGGACTACGCGGCAGCGCTGGACACGGGGGCGTACTACTTCGCGCACCACTACGCGTACAACTCCCTTGCCCGGCCCGGGATCTACGGCTTCGCGCCGGACGGGGCCGGGGGCATCGCCTTCGCGACCGTCCGGGAGCCGCAGAGCCTCGACGAGATCGTGGCCGAGGCAGGAGGGGCGCACACGGACTCGCTCACCACCCTGCGCGCGCCTGACCACCGTTGACGCACCCCGGTGGATCCGATGGTCAACTATGGGGGAATCAAGGCAAGTTGACCCACCTTAGTCGCCCGCCGCATGTTCCACTGGAAAATGCCAGAATGCTCACCCCTCGCGCACACGTTGCGTAGTTTCGGCGTCACTCAGCCGAACCGCAGGCGGGAGGGGAGCCACGGTGCCCGGAATCGACGAGTGTCTGCTGGAAGCGATGCGACTGCCCGGTGCGCGGGGGGCCGCGCTGATCGACTGGATGAGCGGGCTGGCCCTGGGCGTCGTCGGGGAGTCCCCGGGCGGCGATCAGGAGACGGCCGCGGTGGAGGCCGCCGAGATCGCCCGGCTGGCCGCCGAGCAGCACGCGTTCGCGCCCGCCGCCGATCCGGACGACGGCGCGGCCGCCGACGCGGATCCACCGGTCGAGGACCTGATCGTCAGCAACCGGGACAGCTATCACGTGCTGCGGTTCGTCGGGGCCTCCTTCGACGGCAGCGTCTTCCTGCACCTGTGGCTGGCCCGCGCGGAGGGCAACCTCGCCCTGGCGCGCATCCGGCTGGGCGAGATGGCCGAACGGCTGGTGCTGGCATGACCGCGGTCCGGACGGCGGAACCCCCGCGCCTGCCCGTGCGCAGCAAGACCGCGGCCGGCGAGCGGGGGTGGGGCGGCGTCTCGCCGATGCTGACCCGGCTCGCCGCCGAGCGGGCCACCGGCGTCCTGGTCCGCGAGCGCGGCACCCTTCACCTCGCCGACGGCCTGGTCGTGCACGCCGAGAGCCCGTCCGCACCCGGCCTGGACACCCTCCTCACGGCCCACGGCACGCTGCCCCCCGAGGCCTGGCAGCGGGCGCTCACGGAGGCGGACGACGGTCGCGGAGTCGCCCGCCATCTCGTCGACGGCGGCCATCTCACCCCCGGCGCACTGGAGTTGTGCCACCTGACGGCCGTGTACGACGCCGCGTACTTCGCCCTCGCCCCCAGCAGCACGCCCGGCCGCTTCCGCTACGGCACCGCACACCGGCTCGGCCCGATCCGCCCGGTCCCGGTGGCCGCCCTGGAACACGAGACGCTGCGCCGCCGCGACCTCCTCCACCGCATCTGGCCGGACCCGGGGACGGACGAGGCCCCCCTGATCCGCGCGGACCCCGTGGCGGCCCCCGCCCTCACCCGCCGCCAGCAGACGGTGCTGGACCGGGTGAACGGCGTGCGCACGGCGCCGGACATCGCCCGCGAACTGGGCCGCCTGGCCTTCCACACACTGGTGGACGTGCGGCGGCTGATGGCGGCGGGAGTCGTGTCACCACTGCCCAGGCCCGCACACCCGAAGCCCACCGAGCCGAGGCGCGCCGAGCCGAGGCGCGCCCGCGGCGAGCCGCCGCCGGTGCCGGTTCCGGTGCCGGTGCCGACCGGCCTCGTAGAGCTGCCGCCCGATCCCCACACCACCTTGCTGAAGAGGCTCAGGGATGCGCTGGAGGCCCTTTGACTGGTTCGAGAGGAGACACCGGATGGCTGTCGACCCGCACATCCTTGACGAGCTGCGCCGTCTGAGAGCCCGCGTCCCCCAGCTCACCGGCGCCCTGGCGACCGGCGTCGACGGGCGCGTCCTCGCCCACGACACCCCGGGCGTCGAGCCGAACGGCATGGCCGCGCTCGTCGAGACCGCGCACGGAGCGGCCGCGAAGCTGGCGGACGCGACGGGGCAGGGCGAGTTCCGCGAACTGCTGGTGCGGGGCGTGTACGGCTACGTGGCGACGTACGCGGCGGGCGGCGCAGCCGTGCTGACGCTGCTCGCCCAGGACAGGGTGAACCTCGGCCGGCTCCTCCTGGAGGGCCGCCGGGCAGCCGCCCGCATCGGCGAGCTCGGCGACAGCCGCACGACACCCGCGAACCAGACCAGACCGGCCAGGGAAGCCAAGCCCGACCCCGCACCGGAGACCAAACCGGCCGCCCCGAGGACCAGAACCCCGCGCGCACCCCGCACCACAACCACCAACACCAACGCGCGCACCACCACCGAAAGTTGAGAGGAACCGAGGAGCACGTCATGGCCAACACCGAAACCACACTGAAAGAGGCGCTCGCCTCCATCGAGGGCGCCACGGGCGTCGCGCTCGTCGACTACACCAGCGGCATGGCACTGGGCACGATGGGCGGCAGCAAGGGCTTCGACCTCAATGTCGCCGCCGCCGGCAACACCGACGTCGTCCGCGCCAAGATGCGCACCATGGAGCACCTCGGGCTGAAGGGCCAGATCGAGGACATCCTGATCACACTGAGCGACCAGTACCACCTGATCCGCCTGATCAGCGGGCGCGGCGGCAACGGTCTCTTCCTGTACCTGGTGCTCGACGCCAAGAGGTCCAACCTGGCGATGGCCCGCCACCAGCTGAAGAGGATCGAGGAGGATCTCGAAGTCTGAGTTCGCGAGCACCTCGACGTCCGAGTTCAGACGAGTGCCGCGGTGCGGCGCCGCGCTCCACCCGGAGCCGCGTCGCCGGCCGCGATGCCCGTGCTGCGGTACGCCTTGACGGCCTTGCCGGCCGGGCGGCCGCCGTGCGCGTCGAGCCAGTCGACCCGCACCCACAGCAGGGCGTCATCGGCCCGTTCGCGCCGCCCGAGCCAGGCGGCCTTCAGCCGCAGCCCGGTGCCGCATCCGGCGAGCAGCATGCCCCCGGCGGCAGGCACCGCGAACGCGCTGCCCAGCGCCGCCGCGAACGCCGGCAGCAGCCACCAGCGGTGCCCCCGGCGCCAGTTGCGCACGCTCACCGCGCGGTCCTGGAGCACGTCGTGCCGGCCGGCGCGGGCGGCCTACCGGGCGAGTCCGGCGTACCGCTTGCGGCGGGCGTACGCGACGACGGCCGTCGCGACGATGAACAGCGCCGCTCCCGCCATGACCCCGATCCGCCGGCCCGTGACCCCTGGCACCAGCACCCCGACTCCCGCCGCGAACACCCCGGCCCACCACAGCGGTGCGGCTCCGGCCCGTACGACGACGGCCACCCGAGCCAGACCCTGAGCCCTGCCCTCTCCGTGTGCCACGTCCGTCTCCCGTCTCACGTCTGTGCGGCATCCGTGAGACGCACGCTAGCGAGGCAACGTGAGACGAATCTGAAAACGTGGGGGCCTACTCCACGAACAGGCCCCGCGCCGCCGCCCGTGCGTCGAACTCCTCCAGGCGGGCCTGCGCGTCCGGCAGGTCGTCGCACATCGCCTCCAGCAGGACGCGGCCCAGCAGCATCGGCGCGCAGGCGGTGTCGAAGGCGAGGCCCGTGCCGACGGCGGCGGGCAGGAGCAGGTCGGAGACCTTGGCGACCGGTGCGAAGGCCGAGTCGGCGACCGTCACCACCGTCAGGCCGGCCTCCTTCGCGAAGGCCAGCGTGTCCACGACCTCACGCGGATGCCGGGGCAGCGCGAAGCACAGCAGCGCCGTCGCACCGGCCCGTACGGCGGCCTCGATGCGGTCGTGGATCATCGTGCCGCCCTCGTGCAGCAGCCGTACGTCCGGGTGGACCTTGGCGGCGAAGTAGCCGAAGCCGTAGGCCTGGGAGGCGGCGGCGCGAAGGCCGAGGACGGGCAGCGGGCGGGAGGCCGCCAGCAGCCGGCCCGCCTTCTGCACGGGCCGGGGGTCGGCGAGCAGCTCGGCGAGGTGCCTGAGGTTCTCGATCTCGGCCTCCACGGCCTGCTGGTACTCGTTGTACGAGCCGGCGTCCGCCGTCTGTTCGGCGGGGGCGACCTCGCGCAGGTGCTTGCGCAGCGCCGGGTAGCCGTCGAAGCCGAGGGCGACGGCGAAGCGGGTCACGGACGGCTGGCTGACCCCGGCCAGTTCGGCCAGCTCCACGCTGGACAGGAACGGCACGTCGGCGGCCCGCCGCACCATGCTGTGCGCGATGCGCCGCTGCGTCGGCGTCAGCCGGTGCCCCTCGAAGAGCGCCTGCAGCCGGCCCGCCGGACTGTCCACCACGCTGATGTCCTTCTCCGTGCTCATGATCCGCTCCCCCTCCAGATGTCCGTGAACGGGTCCAGCAGTGCGGCCGCCGCCGTCACGTCGTCCGTGAGCGGCCGGTCGGCCTGGTCGGCCGCCAGTACCGACTCGGCGAGCTCCAGCGCCCGGCCCACCGGGAGGTCCGGTTCGGGCCGCAGGTCGCGCTGGCGCAACGCCCGTACTGCGGCGACGAGTTCGCAGCCGACGACGAGACGGTACGCGCGGCAGGCGCGCAGCGTCTGACGTGCGGCGAGCGAGGCGAAGCTGGCCTGTTCCTCGACGCCCCGGGAGAGTACAGCGTGCCCGAGCGAGGCGGGGGCGGAGAAGGCCCGCAGATCACCGAGGGCGGCCCCGGCGGCGTACTCGAGGATCATCACGCCGGAGGAGGCGGGCACGTCGTCGGCGAGGAAGGGCCGCAGCCGGGTGAAGGCGGGCTCGTTGAGGGTGGACAGCCGGGAGGTCGACAGGCGGGCCACCTGGGTGAGGGCCAGCCTGAAGTGGTCGAGGGCGAGGGCGAGTTGGGCCTGGTAGAAGCCGCCGTGGTGGTAGGCGGCCATGTCCTCGGGTGAGATCAGGGGGTTCTCGGCGGCCGAGTTGACCTCTATCGCGACGACCTCCTCAAGGGCGTCCGCCGCATCCAGGGCGGGGCCGTGGATCTGGGGCAGACAGCGGAAGCCGTACGGGTCCTGGATCCGGCCGAGCGGAGGCGTCGGCCGGTCCGCGGCGCCGATCAGCTCCCGCATCCGGCGGGCGACCTCGCCGGACCCCCGGTGCGGGCGGGCGGCGTGCACGGGGGCGGCGTAGGCCTCGTGCGAGCCGTCGACGGCCAGCAGGGAGAGGGCGGCGACGACCTGGGTGGCCTGCACGAGCCCGCGCAGTTCGTGCAGGGCGAGGGCGGACTGGCCGAGGGTGAGTGCGTTGCTGCTGATGAAGGCCAGCGCGTCGTTGTTGTCGAGCTGGAGCGGCTTGGGCGCGCCGGGCCCGCGCCAGGGGTGCTCCCCGGCGAGTGCGAGGCCGGCCTGGGCGAGGGCGGCGATGTCGCCGGTGCCGACCGAGCCGAACTCGTTGACGGCCGGGTGCGCCCCGCTCTCCAGCGCCTCGCACAGCGCCGTGACGACGGTGGGCCTGAGCCCGGCGCCGCCCGCGAGGAGCTGGTTGGCGCGGACGGCGAGCATCGCCCGCACCTCCCGCGCGGGCAGCTCCTCCCCGATCGCGCCGGCATGGCTGCGCAGCAGCCTGAGGCCGTGCTCGGCGGCCGCCTCGGTGGGCACGTCCTCGTTCCGGTTGGCGCCCACGCCGGTGGAGCGGCCGTAGACGCGCCCGGTCGCGGCGATCTGCCGGGCGGCGTCCCAGGACTCCTCGACGCGTCGCATCGCCTCGCTCCCCGGGACGGGTCGCGCGCTCCCGTCGGCGAGGCGCACGACGTCCGCGACGCCGAGACCGACCCCGTCGAGGACGACGAGACCGGTGCCCCCGGAGAAGGCCGCATGCGCCGTGTCCACGATCCGAGACGACATAAGCCCCAATCTCCCCTCAATCCGGACATTCGATCTTGCTCTTCGGTCATCCGTTACCTCGGATTAACACCAACCCGTTGACAACCTATTCAGCTAACAAGAACTCTGCATGACGTTATACAGCCGGGCAAGGGACAACTCATGATCCAGTTCGACGCGGTCCACAAGCGCTTCCCCAACGGCACGACAGCAGTCCACGACCTCTCCCTGGAAATGCCGGAAGGGGGCGTGACGGTCCTCGTCGGATCTTCCGGTTGCGGCAAGACGACCACCCTGCGGATGGTCAACCGCATGGTAGAGCCGACCTCCGGGACCATCCGGGTCGGCGGCAAGGACGTCACGCGGCAGGACGCCGCCGAGCTGCGCCGCTCCATCGGGTACGTCATCCAGCAGTCGGGGCTGTTCCCGCACCGCACGGTGCTGGACAACATCGCCACCGTGCCGCTCCTGCTCGGCTGGGGCCGCCGCAAGGCCCGCGCCCGGGCCGCCGAGCTGCTGGAGACCGTCGGTCTCGCCGCCGACGCCGGCAAGCGCTACCCGCACCAGCTCTCCGGCGGCCAGCAGCTGGGGGTCCCCCCACGCCCTTGAGGCAGTGGGGGAGCGTGGGCGTGGCCCGCGCCCTGGCCGCCGACCCGCCCGTCCTGCTGATGGACGAGCCGTTCGGCGCGGTCGACCCGGTGGTGCGCACCCAGCTCCAGGACGAACTGCTGCGCCTGCAGAAGGAGTTGAGCAAGACCATCGTCTTCGTCACGCACGACGTCGACGAGGCCGTGCGGCTCGGCGACCAGATCGCGATCTTCCGCACCGGCGGCCATCTGGTGCAGTGCGCGGCGCCCGCCGAGCTCCTCGCCCGCCCGGCCGACGACTTCGTGGCCGACTTCCTCGGCGCCGAGCGCGGCCTCAAACTGCTCTCGCTGACGACCCTCGCGAACGTCCCGCAGGGCCCGGCCCCCGAGGGGGGCGCCTGGACCCTCGCACTCGACGAAGCACGCAAGCCCCTGCACTGGGCGCCGAAAGACGCGAAGGACGCCGAACTCCCCGTACGCCCGCTCAAGGACACCGACTCCCTCCTGTCGGCCCTCAACGAGTCGGTCGCCTCCCCCACCGGCCAGATCGCCCGCGTCGACGCGGACGGCGTCCTCACCGGCGTCTCGTCCCGCGACGACATCCACGAGCACGCCGGCCAGGCGCACACGGAAGCCCGGGTGGCCGCATGACCATCGACTGGTCGTGGACAGGCGACCACACCGACGATCTCACCAGCCTCACGGTCTCCCACCTCCAGGCAGCCCTGACCGCCGTCTTCTTCGGCCTGCTGATCTCGCTGCCGCTCGCGGTCGTCGCACACCGGATCCGCCCCCTGCGCGGCTTCCTGCTCGGCTTCTCGAACGTCCTGTTCACCATCCCGTCGATCGCGATCTTCGTGCTCCTGCTGCCGATCAGCGGCCTGACCCGCACCACCACGGTCATCGGGCTGACCGTCTACACCCTGGTCGTGCTGCTGCGGAACACGGTCGAGGGCCTCGACTCGGTGCCCGCCAAGACCAAGGAGGCGGCGAAGGCGATGGGCACGCGCCCCCTGCGCACGCTCCTCACCGTCGAGTTCCCGCTCGCGCTCCCCGTGATCATGGCGGGCGTCCGCATCGCGACGGTCATGTCGATCTCCCTGGTCTCGGTCGCGACCTACATCGGCGACGGCGGCCTCGGCCAGCTCTTCACCGACGGCTTCCAGCGCAACTTCCCGACCCCGGTGATCGTGGGCGTGGTCCTCACGATCCTGCTCGCCGTGGTCGCGGACGCCCTGCTGGCGGCCCTCCAGTACGCCCTCACCCCGTGGAAGAGGCGGCGAGTCTGAGATGTACGAACTCCTCAAGAACCTCGGCGGCTGGCTGACCAGCGGATCGCAGTGGACCGGCCCCGACGGCATCGCCCACCGCCTCGCCGAGCACCTCCAGTACTCGCTCCTCGCGACCCTCATCGCGGCCGCGATCGGTCTCCCCCTCGGCCTGCTGATCGGCCACACCGGCAAGGGCGCCTTCGTCGCGATCAACCTCGCGTCCTTCGGCCGCGCACTGCCGACCGTCGGCCTGGTCGTGCTGGTCTTCCTGGCCGGCGGCCTGTCGATGCTGCCGGTGTACGTCGCCCTGGTCGCCCTCGCGGTCCCGGCGATCGTCACCAACACCTACGCGGGCATGACGGCCGTCGACCCGGACGTCCGCGACGCCGCCCGCGGCCAGGGCATGCGCGGCCACCAGGTCCTGTTCCAGGTCGAGCTGCCCCTCGCCCTCCCCCTGATCATGACGGGCCTGCGCCTGGCGCTGATCCAGGTCGTCGCCACGGCCACGATCGCCGCGTACGTCTCCTTCGGCGGCCTCGGGCGGTACGTCTTCGACGGCCTCGCCCAGCGCGACCTCGTCCAGGTACTGGGCGGCGCGGTGCTGGTCGCCGTGATCGCCGTACTCCTCGACCTGCTGCTCAGCACCCTCCAGCGCTTCCTCTTCCGCCACCGCACCGCCTAGGGACTTTCCGATGAACCGACGCACCCTCCTCGGCGGCCTCTTCGCAGCGGCCTCCGTCCCCGCCCTCTCCGCCTGCGCGAGCGGCATCACCTCCCTCGACAGCCAGGGCTCCGCCTCCGGAGGCGGCGGCTCCAGCAAGGGCGGAGTCACCATCGGCACCGCCAACTTCACCGAGAACCAGGTACTCGGCTACCTCTACGCGGCCACACTCCAGCAGGCCGGCGTGAAGGTGAAGGTCCGCCCCAACCTCGGCACCCGCGAGATCGTGATCCCCGCCCTCAGGAGCGGCGACATCGACCTCCTCCCCGAGTACCAGGGCGCTCTCCTCAACTACCTCGCCCCGAAGGACAGTTCGGCGGAGCCCGGCGCCATGCAGAACGCGCTCACCCTGGCGATGCCGAGCGGCCTCCAGGTCCTGCCGTACGGCCAGGCCGCCGACTCCGACTGTTTCGTCGTCACCCGGGAGACGGCCCGGAAGTACGGCCTGACCACCCTCGCCGACCTGGCGAAGCAGAACGGCAGGCTGGTCATCGGCGCCGCGCCCGAGGTGAAGAAGCGCCGGGTGGGCGCGATCGGCCTGAAGGATGTCTACGGCGTGGAGTTCAAGGAGTTCAAGTCGCTCGACTCCGACGGCCCGCTGGTCAAGGGCGCCCTGAAGAAGGGCGACGTGGACGTGGCGAACCTCTTCACCACCGACACGGACATCGCCGCCAACGGCTGGGTGGTGCTGTCCGACCCGAAGAACCTCGTCCCCAGCCAGCACATCGTCCCGCTCATCGCCGACCGCAAGGCCGACGACACGGTCCGCAAGGCCCTCGCCAGGCTCGGCAACGTCCTGACCACGGCCCAGCTCACCCAGCTCAACAGCCAGGTCGACAACGACAAGAAGGACCCGGAGGACGTGGCGAACGCGTACGCCAGGCAGCACGGGCTGACCTGATCAAGCAGGGGTATCGCGGCGGCGATGATCTGACGACGAATCGGCCAAGTGTCGTTAAACGGGTACTCAGGGTGACTGATCGAATGCATACGGTGATATGCGCTACTGGCACCCCACCTGAGGAACCGTCATGGCCTCGAACCGCAGGGCCTTCCTGACCGCAACAGCCGCCGCCGGCGCGCTGGCCACCGCCCCCGCGTCGGCGGCCCCCGCCGACCCCATGGAAACCGGCGCCCGCCCCCGCCCGGCCGACGCCCGCGCCGCCCTGGCCGAACTGCTCGACGGGAACCGACGCTACGCCACCGGCCGCTCCCGCCACCCCGACGAAGGCCTCTTCCGGCGGCACACGCTGGCGGCCGGGCAGCACCCCTTCGCGGTGGTCGTCGGCTGCATCGACTCCCGCGTACCGCCCGAGCTGGTCTTCGACCAGGGCCTCGGGGACCTGATCTGCATAAGGACAGCCGGCCAGGTACTGGACGAGGCGGTGCTCGGCTCCATCCAGTACGGCGTCCAGGAACTGCGCATCCCGCTGGTGCTGGTGCTCGGCCACGAGCGCTGCGGGGCGATCGCGGCGACCCTGGACCATCTGCGCACGGGCGCCCCCGTCCCCGGCCATCTGGAGCTGCTGGTCGACGAGATCGCCCCGGCCGCCCGCCGCACCCGGGCGCTGCCCGGCGACTGGGCCGAGCACACCATGCGGGCGAACACGGTCTGGGTACGGGACGCGATCCGCGCCGACCCCAGCTTCACAGCTGCCCATGTGACGGCGGCCCGCTTCGACCTCGACACCGGCCTGGTCTCCCTGCTGCCCTGAACCACCCCTCTCCCCGGACGAAGAGCCCATGAACCCCCCTCGCTCCGCCCTGCCCTCCCTGTCCGTCCTGCCCTCCCTCTCCGACCTCCGCTCCATGACCCGCGCCCCGCGGCGCGACCTCCTGTGCGGCCTCACCGTCGCCGTGGTCGCCCTGCCCCTCGCCCTCGGCTTCGGGGTCACCTCCGGACTCGGTGCCGCCTCCGGGCTGGTCACCGCGATCGTCGCCGGGTCGCTCGCCGCGCTGTTCGGCGGCAGCGCCCGCCAGGTCAGCGGCCCCACCGGCGCGATGACCGTCGTCCTCGTGCCGATCGTCCACCACTACGGCGCCGACGGCGTCCTCACCGTCGGCCTGCTCGCCGGGCTCATGCTGCTGGGGCTCGCCTTCGCACGGGCCGGAACCGCCATGGCGTACGTGCCCGCACCCGTGATCGCCGGCTTCACCCTCGGCATCGCGGCGGTGATCTCCCTCCAGCAGGTGCCGAACGCGCTCGGCGTGCGCCTCCCGCACGGCGAGCAGGTCGCCGTCGTCGCGGCGCGGGCGGCCGAGGAGTTCGGGGCCGCCCCGCAGTGGCCGGCCCTGCTCCTCGCCCTCGGCTCGGCGGCGCTGATGCTGGTCGGCGCCCGCTGGAAGCCGACCGTGCCCTTCTCCCTCGCAGCCGTCGCCGCGGCGACGGTCGTGGCCGAGGCCCTGCACCTGCACGTCACCCGCATCGGCTCGCTGCCGCCCTCGCTGCCCGCGCCCTCGCTCGCCTTCCTCGACGTCACCCGGATCCCCACCCTCCTCGCGCCCGCGGCAGCGGTCGCCGCACTCGCGGCCCTGGAGTCCCTGCTGTCCGCGTCCGTGGCCGACGGGATGCGCCCGGGTGAGCGCCACGACCCCGGCAAGGAGCTCTTCGGCCAGGGCATCGCCAACCTCGCGGCCCCGCTCTTCGGCGGCGTCCCGGCGACGGGCGCGATCGCCCGCACCGCGGTCAACGTCCGCACCGGCGCCACCTCCCGGCTGGCCGCCCTCGCGCACGCCGTGATCCTGGCCGGGATCGTCGCGGTCGCCGCCCCGCTGGTGGGCCGCATCCCGCTGGCCGCGCTGGCGGGCGTCCTGCTCGCGACCGCCGTACGGATGGTGGAGACGGACGCCGTACGGGCCATGGCCCGCGCCACCCGCGGCGACGCCCTGGTCCTGGTCCTCACCGCGGCCTCGACGCTCGCCCTGGACCTGGTACGAGCCGTACTGATCGGGCTCGCCGTCTCCGTCCTGCTGGCCCTGCGCGCGGCCGTCCGCGGCACCCGCCTCACGCCCGCCGCGGCCGACGAACTGCCCGGAGGGGCGGGCACGGTGACGTACCGCTTCGACGGCCCGCTCCTGTTCGCCGCCGCCCACCGCTTCCGCCGCAGCCTCGCCGACGTGCAGGGCGCAACGGCCGTCGACCTGCGCCTGTCGGGCCTGACAGCGGTGGACGCGACCGGCGCGATGGCGCTGAAGGACGTGGTCGGCGATCTGCGCGGCCGCGGCATCGAGGTCAGCATCAGCGGCGTCGGCCAGGGCCACCGCAGGATCCTGGAGTCGTTCGGCGTCCTCCCGGGCAACCCCAGTCCCGACAGGGGGGCTATCCCCAGTGCGATGAGCGCCCCGGCTCCCTAACGTGGGTTCCCATGACGGGAATGGAGACGGGGATGGACGCGCGGGACGCCGAGCTCAAGAAGGAACTCAACGCCACCCTGCAGGCGCGCAGGGAACTGGGCGAGGAGTACGAGTCCGCACTGGTCGACTCGTTCCTGGAGAAGGTCGACCAGCGCATCGACGGCGCGGTCGAGCGCCGGGTGCGCCGGCAGCTCGCCGAGCAGCAGATGGTGGTGGCCCGGGGCGCGAAGTCGCCGAGGCCCACGGACACGTGGGGCGAGCGCTTCGGCTTCGGCCTGGTCTCCCTGATCCTGGCGATCCCGCTCTCCGCGATCGGCGGCTCGCTCGGCGACGGCCTGCCCGGCCTGCTCACCGTCTGGGCCGGCATCGTCGGCGTCAACTTCGTCCAGGCCGCCCGCTCCAACCCGGACCTCCTCGGCAACCGCCGCAGGCGCGCCAAGGACGAGGACCGCTGGGAGGACTGACCTCACGCCTGCCGGGTCGGCAGCACCATGATCTGCCGCAGGTTGACGTGCCGGGGACGGCTGCTGACGTAGGCCACGACATCGGCGACCTCCTCGGCCGACAGCGAGCCCAGCGCCTCCGCCATCCCCGCCACCTGCTCCTGCAGCGAGTCGCTGTCGATGTGCTGCGCCAGCTCGGTCTCGGTCAGCCCGGGCTCGATGTTGGTGACGCGCACGTCACGCGGCCCGAACTCGCCCCGCAGGGACTGCGAGAGATAGGTGACGGCGGCCTTGGTCGCCCCGTACACCGCGTAGTTGGGAAACGTGATGTGCGCGCCGATGGACGAGATGTTCACGAGGTCCGCGGTCCGGCCGTCCGCGGCCGCGCCCACCAGGTCACCGGTGAAGGCGCGGATCACCCGCAGCACCCCGCTGACATTGGTGTCGAGCATCCGCTGCCACTCGTCGGCCCGCCCGTCGTCGACGGGGTTCGGCAGCATGACACCGGCCGAGTTCACGACCAGGTCGACGGTCCCGTAGGCGGCGTGGATCCGCTCGACGGCCGCGTCCACCGACCCCCCGTCGGTCACGTCGGCGACCACGGCGAGCGCCTGCCCGCCGTTCGCCCGGATCTTCTCCACGATCCCGTCCAGCCGCTCCCGGCGCCGCGCCAGCAGCGCGACCCTGGCGCCCTGCGCGGCCAGCAGCACGGCGACGGCCTCGCCGATCCCGCTCGCGGCCCCGGTGACGACAGCGGTACGGCCGGCCAGGTTCTCGTACGACATGAGTGCTCCTCCACAAGGAAGCCGCCCGGGCGTTTCCCGGCGACGTCCACCACCCTGCGCCGCCCGGTGGGCCCTACCCAGGGATGAGCTTTTCCTGGGTCTGCCAGTACCAGGTTCGAATCCGGCCCCTCCCCTACGATCGAACCCATGGACGGGGACCTCGGAGATTTCCTGCGCTCGCGCCGTGCACGAATCCAGCCGGAGGAGGTGGGGCTGCCCTCACACGGGCGGCGCCGCGTGCCAGGCCTGCGCCGGGAGGAGGTGGCGCAACTGGCGGGCGTCAGCGTCGACTACTACGTCCGGCTGGAACAGGGCCGCGGCCCGAGCGTGTCGGACGCCGTACTCGACGCCATCGCGCGCGTACTGCGCATGAACGAGACGGAACACGCCTATCTGCGCACGGTGGCGCGACCGCCGAAGAAGGGCGGGCGCCGCCGGTCCGCGCCCCGCGTCCGCCCCGGCATCCAGCTGCTGCTCGACAGCATGGACCGCACCCCGGCATTCGTCCTCGGGCCCCGTATGGACGTCCTGGCCTGGAACGCGCTCGCCGACGCCCTGAGCGGCTTCAGCCGCATGGCCCCCGCGCGACGCAACATCGTCCGCCAGGTGTTCCTGGACCCCGACGGCCGCGACCTCTATCCCGACTGGGCCGCGGTCGCCGCCCAGACCGTGGCCCATCTGCGGCTGAACGCGGGCGCCCGCCCGGACGAACCCGGCCTGCGCGAACTGGTCGGCGAACTCTCCCTCAAGAGCGAGGACTTCCGCCGCCTGTGGGCCGACCACCAGGTCAAGGCGTGCATGTACGGCGTGAAACGCGTCCGCCACCCGGTCGCGGGCCTGCTGACCCTCCCGTACGAGTCCCTGTCGCTCCCGTCGGAACCGGACCAGACGATCGTGGCGTACACACCGGAGCCGGGCTCGGAGACGGCGGAGAGGCTTGCCCTGCTGGGGAGTTGGGCCAGTACGGGCGCATAGCCCCGCCGGAAAAGATATGCGCGGGGACCGCCGCACCCCCGTTGCCGGGGGGCGGGACGACGGCGGTCCCCGCGAAGGACGTTGACCGGGTCAGGCCGGGTCTCACGTCCGGGCGTCCATGGAGGTCCGGGAGCCGCTCCGGAGGTCCTTGGACGTTTCGGTGCCGGCCTGGGCGGGGAGCCGCTCCCGCCCTGCCGACACCCACTAATGTGCCGGACCCGTGTTAAGCGTGTGCTGCGCGGACGTGACGCCCTCGTACCACTTCCGCGAAGTCCACCACTTCGGTAGGCAAACGGAAGTTCGCCGCCGGCACCCGCAGTTCACCGGACGTTTACCGCTACTTCCCGCCCTTGGCGAGGAAGGCCAGCAGGTCCTGCCGGCTGACCACGCCGGTCGGCTTGCCCTCGACGAGGACGATCGCCGCGTCCGCGGCGCCGAGCACGGACATCAGGTCGCCGACCGGCTCACCGGAGCCGACCTGGGGCAGCGGGGAGGACATGTGCTTCTCCAGCGGGTCCTCCAGGGAGGCCCGCTTGGTGAACAGGGCGTCGAGCAGTTCCCGTTCGACGACGGAGCCGACGACCTCGGCGGCCATGACGTCCGGGTGACCGGCGCCCGGCTTCACGATCGGCATCTGCGAGACGCCGTACTCGCGCAGCACCTCGATGGCCTCGCCGACGGTCTCGTCCGGGTGCATGTGCACGAGGGACGGGATGGCGCCGTGCTCCTTGTCGTTGAGGACGTCGGCGACGCGGGCGCTCGTCCCCTCGTCCTCGAGGAAGCCGTAGTCGGCCATCCACTCATCGTTGAAGATCTTGCTGAGGTACCCGCGCCCGCTGTCCGGCAGCAGCACCACCACGACGCCGTTCTCGTCCAGCCGCTCGGCGACCCGCAGGGCCGCCACGACCGCCATGCCGCAGGAGCCGCCGACGAGCAGGCCCTCCTCCTTGGCGAGCCGGCGGGTCATCTGGAAGGAGTCCTTGTCGGAGACCGCGACGATCTCGTCGGCGACGGTCCGGTCATAGGCGGTGGGCCAGAAGTCCTCGCCCACGCCCTCGACGAGGTAGGGCCGCCCGGAGCCGCCCGAATAGACGGACCCCTCGGGGTCGGCACCGACGACCTGGACGCCGCCGTCACTCACGTCCTTGAGGTACCGCCCGGTCCCGGAGATGGTGCCGCCAGTGCCCACACCCGCCACGAAGTGGGTGATCTTCCCCTCCGTCTGCTCCCACAGCTCGGGGCCGGTGGAGTGGTAGTGGGAGAGCGGGTTGTTGGGGTTGGAGTACTGGTCGGGCTTCCACGCCCCCGGGGTCTCCCGCACGAGCCGGTCGGAGACGTTGTAGTACGAGTCCGGGTGCTCGGGATCGACGGCCGTCGGGCACACGACGACCTCCGCGCCGTACGCCCGCAGCACGTTGATCTTGTCCGTGCTCACCTTGTCGGGGCACACGAAGATGCACTTGTACCCCTTCTGCTG
Source organism: Streptomyces guryensis (assembly GCF_021261325.1). GTDB lineage: Bacteria > Actinomycetota > Actinomycetes > Streptomycetales > Streptomycetaceae > Streptomyces > Streptomyces guryensis. Next base: position 88,573 of record NZ_JAJSBI010000008.1, read on the forward strand.
CGCCACGATGGCCAGGCCGACCCCGGTGTTCCCGCTGGTCGGCTCCACGATCGTCCCGCCGGGCTTGAGCGCGCCGCTCTCCTCCGCCGCCTCGATCATGCGCAGGGCGATGCGGTCCTTCACGGAGCCGCCGGGGTTGAAGTACTCGACCTTGGCCAGGACGGTCGCCCGGATGCCCTTGGTCACGTTGTTGAGCCTCACCAGCGGGGTGTTGCCGACGAGACTGATCATCGAGTCGTGGAAATGCACCGTTGTCTCCGGATGCTTGCAAAAGAAGTGGTCGTGGTGGGGCCAGCCTACGGCTCAGGGGAGGCGTTCCCCGGCCGTTGAGATTGGCGAACGGTCGGTACGGGGCAAGGAGTGGATGTACGGCTTCGAGGAGGTGGCGGCGACGTATGACGAGCATGTCGAGGGCGAGGGTGGCCCGGCGGATCGCGGCCGGCGCGGCATACGGCGGTGGCGGGATCGGACTGGCCGGGGCAGCCGCCGTCGGTCTGCTGCTGGCGGAGGTCCGGATGGCCAGGCGCCATGTGGGCAACGGCTCCGGCGGTCGGGTCCCCGTGGCGGACGGCCTGTACGGCACCACGTACGCCACCCCCGACGAACCGCCCCTGCGCCTGACGATGCTCGGTGACTCCACTGCCGCGGGCCAGGGCGTGCACCGGGCGGGCCAGACACCGGGCGCGCTGCTCGCCTCCGGGCTGTCCGCGGTGGCGGAACGCCCGGTGGAGCTCCACAACGTGGCCCTCCCGGGGGCCACGTCCGACGACCTGGACCGCCAGGTGGCCCTGGTCCTGGCGAACCCTTCCCTCGTCCCCGACGTCTGCGTGATCATGATCGGCGCGAACGACGTCACCCACCGCATGCCACCGACCCGCTCGGTCCGCCACCTCTCGTCGACGGTACGGCGGCTGCGGACGGCCGGAGCGGAGGTGGTGGTCGGCACCTGCCCCGACCTGGGCACGGTGGAACGGGTCCAGCAGCCCCTGCGCTGGCTGGCCCGTCGGGCCTCCCGCCAACTGGCGGCGGCCCAGACGATCGGCACGGTGGAGCAGGGCGGCCGCACGGTGTCGCTGGGCGACCTGCTCGGCCCGGAGTTCGAGGCGAACCCCCGAGAACTCTTCGGCCCCGACAACTACCACCCCTCGGCCGAGGGCTACGCCACGGCGGCGATGGCGGTGCTGCCGACGGTCTGCGCGGCCCTCGAACTGTGGCCGGCCGAGGAGGAACGCCCCGACGTCACCCGCCGCGAAGGCTTCCTGCCGGTCGCCAAGGCAGCCGCGGAGGCCGCCTCCGAGGCAGGCACAGAGGTCACGGCAGCCATGCCGACGGGCCCCCGGGGCCCCTGGGCCCTGCTCAAGCGGAGGCGCCGCCGCCGGGTCCCGGAGCCGGAACGGGCCCCGGTGCAGCAGCCGTCCCCGTGATCTCGCCCCCGCCGCCCCTACCCGTCCCGTCCCTGGGGGCTGCCGCCCCCAGACCCCCGCTTCGGTCTGAAGGGCCTCGTCCTCGAACGCCGGACGGGCTGAAAGACCAAGCCCCGGCGGGCGAAGATCAGCCCCGGCCGGTGAAAATTCAGCCTCTCCGGCGTTTTCAGCCTCTCCGGCGTTTGAGGAGCGGGGGTCCGCGGGGCCGGCCCCCGGGTCGGGACGGGAAGGGGCGGCGGGGCGTAAAAAAGCAAGCGCTTAGAAAATTGCGGCCAGGGTCACACGGTGACACCCGTGACCCAAGCCATACGTACGGGTAACTTCCCAACCAGCCCTGCCCGGAAGAACACCCCCGTACGCCAATGGAGCCGTGATGCCCGAAGCCGTGATCGTCTCGACCGCCCGCTCCCCCATCGGCCGCGCCTTCAAGGGCTCCCTCAAGGATCTGCGCCCCGACGACCTCACCGCCACCATCATCCAGGCAGCCCTCGCCAAGGTCCCCGAACTGGACCCGCGCGACATCGACGACCTGCACCTCGGCTGCGGCCTCCCCGGCGGCGAGCAGGGCCACAACCTCGGCCGCATCGTCGCGGTACAGATGGGAATGGACCACCTCCCGGGCTGCACCGTCACCCGGTACTGCTCCTCCTCTCTCCAGACGAGCCGCATGGCCCTGCACGCCATCAAGGCCGGCGAGGGCGACGTCTTCATCTCGGCCGGCGTCGAGATGGTCTCCCGCTACGTCAAGGGCAACTCCGACAGCCTCCCGGACACGCACAACCCCCTCTTCGCCGACGCCGAGTCCCGCACCGAGGCCGTCGCCCAGCAGGAGGGCACCACCTGGCACGACCCGCGCGAGGACGGCCTCGTCCCCGACCCCTACATCGCGATGGGTCAGACCGCCGAGAACCTGGCCCGCGTCAAGGGCGTCACCCGCCAGGACATGGACGAGTTCGGCGTCCGCTCGCAGAACCTCGCCGAGGAAGCCATCAAGAACGGCTTCTGGGAGCGCGAGATCACCCCGGTCACCCTCCCCGACGGCAGCGTCGTCTCCAAGGACGACGGCCCCCGCGCGGGCGTGACCATGGAGGGCGTCCAGGGCCTCAAGCCGGTCTTCCGCCCCGACGGCCTGGTCACCGCCGCCAACTGCTGCCCGCTCAACGACGGCGCCGCCGCGGTCGTCATCATGTCCGACACCAAGGCCCGCGAGCTCGGCCTCACCCCGCTCGCCCGCATCGTGTCGACCGGCGTCTCGGGCCTCTCCCCGGAGATCATGGGCCTCGGCCCGGTCGAGGCCTCGCAGCGGGCGCTGCGCCTGGCCGGCCTCACCATCGACGACATCGACCTGGTCGAGATCAACGAGGCGTTCGCCGCCCAGGTGATCCCCTCCTACCGCGACCTCGGCATCGACCTCGACAAGCTGAACGTCAACGGCGGCGCCATCGCCGTCGGCCACCCCTTCGGCATGACCGGCGCCCGCATCACCGGCACGCTCATCAACTCCCTCCAGTTCCACGACAAGCAGTTCGGCCTGGAGACGATGTGCGTCGGCGGCGGCCAGGGCATGGCGATGGTCATCGAGCGCCTCAGCTGAACCCTGACGCCGACCTCTCGGTAGTCAACGCGGCACCCACCGTGAGCCAATGGCCCGGAGTCCGGGAAACCCCGGCCCTCCGGGCCGTTTTGTGATCCAATCTCCCCCAGGATGTGACCTATCTCCCTTAGAAGGGGGATTTACGCAGGTCAAGGCCGCTGCGACACCAAACCCCGGACCCAAAGTCCTGCCCGTTTCGTGACGTTACGCACTGACAGCTGGTTAGTCCGCCCTTCAAGCTGATGTAGGAAGTCGGGGGTCGACTTTGAACCGGGAGTACGTCAGTGAGCGCCATGCCGATCACCTTGCTGGTCATCACGGCCGCCACGGGCGCCGTGGGTGTCGCCGTCCTGCGGACGCTCATGGTGTTGCGCCGTGAGGTCGCGGCACTGCACACCCAGCTCGCCGAGCACCGCACCGCGCGCGGTCTCGTGCCGGCCGCCCGCCTCTCCTCCGAGGCCGACGAAATACGCGCCGCGGTGGCCGAGGCGCTCGCCGAGGAGCGTGAGCGCGAACTGGCCGAGGCGCGCGCCTTCTGGGCCGCCCAGGAGGCCCGTGACGCCTCCGACGCACCGTCGCTGCTGGGCCTGGCGGACAGCGAGCTGTTCCTGCCCCGGCAGGCCGATTTCATGGGCCTTGAGCCGGTGAGCGAGCCGACCGCCGACGCGGACGAGTTCGCGGGGGACTCCCCCGAACTGGCCGCGGCCCGCCGCCGCCACCCCTCCCACCCGGACTTCGTCCCGGTCCAGTCACCGGTCGTGAACGACCACGAGCGCACGGTGGCCACCCTCGAGGAACTCGCGGCCTCCCGCGTGGAGCTGGCCGACGTCCGCCCGGGCCCCCTCGGCACCCTCGACGTCTACGTCTTCGCCGACGGCACCACCCTCTGCATGACCCCGGGCCACCGCGAGACGGCGGAACGTCTCGCCGCGGCCCTGCGCGCCGGCGAGACCCCGGTCCTGCTGGGCGGTTCGGGCATCTCGGGCGCGTACACGCTGACGTTCGAGTGCGGCGAGGAGAACGTCTACATCCTGGCGGACAGGGTCATAGCGTCCCTCTAGGGATCACACCCCGGCGCGCTTCTGCGCCTCCTCCACCAACAGCACAGCTTCCTCCACCTGGCCCTCGTCACTGAGCACGAGGGCCAAGTCATGTACGGCGACGGTGATTTGGTCGGCGGCGGCGAACATCCCGGCGTCGGGCATCTCCCGGGGCTCCGCGCCTGGTTCCTCCACGGCCTGGGCCCGCCGGGCCATCTCCCTGGCCAACTCCAGGGCCTCAGCGGCAGCGCCCCGCTGGAGCCTGCTCTGAGGGGCGGCCCTCAGACGGTCGGCAAAGTGATCAACGGCACGAGTCAAGGGCGTCGTATCAACCACGGAGTGGAGCGTACGCGTCGCATCCCGACTGTTGCCAACGGGCGAACGCTCAGGCACGGTGACCTGAAGGACCGGCTTACATCCCCTTTGCGTCCGGAGGCGCCGATGTCCCAAGTCTTCTCCGAGGAGACCCATCGCAACCTGCTCGCCCGCATCCCCCACTGCACCGGCCGTGAAGTCTCCGACTGGCTTCGCGCCGTCGAAGATGGCCCGGCTCTCTTCAACTTCGAGGAGAAGGTCAGCTGGCTCCGCCACGAGCACAATCTGGCGTACGGCCACGCCAAGGCGATTGTTCATGAGTACGACCTGAGGAGGGCCGCGCGCAAATTCCTCTAGGCGCGCACTGGACGACGGCGAAGGGCCCCGGGCAGGGACCCGGGGCCCTTCGCTGACTACTCGCCTGCGATGGCCGGAGACTAGTCGTTGCTGTTCAGGATCGCGAGGATCCGCAGGAACTCCATGTAGATCCACACCAGCGTCAGCGTCAGGCCGAAGGCCGCCAGCCACGCCTCGTCCTTCGGCGCGCCGTACGCGATGCCGTCCTCGACCTGCTTGAAGTCCAGGGCGAGGAAGCAGGCGCCGAGGATGACGCCGATGACACCGAAGAAGATGCCGAGCCCGCCGCTGCGGAAGCCGAGGCCGTCACCGCCGCCGAAGACGGCGAACAGCATGTTCACCATCATCAGCAGCACGAAGCCGAGCGCGGCCGCCATCACGAAGCCGTAGAAGCGGCGGTTGACGCGGATCCAGCCGGCCTTGTAGGCGACCAGCACCGCGGCGAAGACCGCCATCGTGCCGATCACGGCCTGCATGGCCGCGCCGCTCGCGATGCGCTGGTCGACGATGCTGGAGACGACGCCGAGGAAGACACCCTCGAACGCCGCGTACGACAGGATCAGCGCCGGCGCGGCCGTGCGCTTGAAGGACTGGACGAACGCCAGGACCATGCCGATCAGCGCGGCGCCGATACCGATGCCGTAGGACCGGCTGATGTGGGCGTCGTCGACCGGCAGCAGCGCCCAGGCGAGCGCGGCCGTCACGATCAGCGTGCCGAGCGTGGACGCCGTGCGCAGCACGACGTCGTCCATCGTCATCCGGCCGGTGGTGGCCGGCGCCTGCGGCGGGGCGCCCTGCTGCAGGCCCTGCTGGGCGTAGGGGTTCTGCGCGTACGGGTTGCCGGTCGGCTGGGCGTACGGGTTGCCCTGCGTGGCGACGGCGGGTCCCCCGGCCTGCGGCGCGGTGTTGAAGCCCGCGTAGCCGTTGTCGCGGCTGAACCCCCGTCGCGAGAAGACCGGGTTTCTGCTCCTCATTGCACTCCTCCATGGCCGCCGGGCGCGGCCTTGAGCATCAAGGGTAATGGGTAGGCAAAGGATTGACCCTAGTGCTTGGGGAGGATCTTTCCCTCGTCGTGGTGCGCAACACGCTACGCGGATCCGTGATTCCCCTCACGGCGGGGCCCCATTCATGACCAAGCTGCGACATGGCCGGAACCCGTCGGAGATCAGCTCCTTACGCCGTTCGTACGTCAGCCGTCCGCACGTCAGTCGAGCGGGAAGCCCGTGTACCCCTCGGCGAGGTCGGTCCCGGCCGCCCGCGAGGAGGCGACGCGCTCCAGCCGGGCGAGCTGCAGCCGGTCCTCGAAGGCCGTGGCGTCCGGGGCGCGGTGCAGCATGGTCGTCATGTCGTACGAGAACCGCTCGGCCTGCCAGACCCGGCGCAGACAGGTCTCGGAGTAGGCGTCGAGCAGTTGCGCCGAACCGGTCTCCTTCTGGTGCGTCAGCGCCCGCGCGAACGTCACGACGTCCCCCACGGCCAGGTTCAGCCCCTTCGCTCCGGTCGGCGGCACGATGTGCGCCGCGTCCCCGGCGAGGAAGAGCCGGCCGTACCGCATGGGCTCATGGACGTACGACCGCATGGGGGTCACCGACTTCTGGGTGATCGGCCCGCGCTCCAGCCGCCAGTCGTCCTCGGTCTCGAAGCGGCGCTCCAGCTCGGCCCAGATCTCCTCGTCGCCCCAGCTCTCGGCGTCCGTGCCGTCGGGCACCTGGAGGTAGAGGCGGGAGACGGACGGGGAGCGCATGGAGAGCAGGGCGAAGCCGCGGTCGTGGCGGGCGTAGACGAGTTCGTCGTGCGAGGGCGGTACGTCGGCGAGGATGCCGAGCCAGCCGAAGGGGTACGTCCGCTCGAAGACCCGGGAGAGCGGGGCGGGGACCGCCTGCCGGGCCACGCCCCAGAAGCCGTCGCAGCCGACGACGTAGTCGCACTCCAGGACGGACTCGCGGCCCTCGTGCCGGAACCGGACGGACGGGCCGGTGGTGTCCGCCCCCTCGACGGCCAGCGCCTCCGCCTCGAACAGCAGCGGGCCGCCCTCCTTGAGCTGCAGGGCGATGAGGTCCTTGCACACCTCGGTCTGGGCGTACACCATCACGGACCGGCCGCCGGTGAGGGCGGGGAAGTCGACGCGGTGGCGCTTGCGCGCGTACCGCAGCTCGATGCCGTCGTGGCGCAGCCCCTCGCGGTCCATGCGCTCCGCGGCGCCGGCCGCCCGCAGCACGTCCACCGTGCCCTGCTCCAGGATCCCGGCGCGCTGGCGCTGCTCGACGTAGGCGCGGTCGCGGCTTTCGAGCACGACCGAGTCGATACCGGCGTTGTGGAGCAGCCGGGCGAGGAGGAGGCCGGCGGGGCCGGCTCCGATGATGCCGACGGTGGTGCGCATCCCTGCATCCTTTGGTCGTCGCGGCGAGCGTTCGTGTGCGTCTTCGCGTTCTTGTTCGTCCAGTGAAATTTAGTTCACTGATTTCCTGGCGTGAGTTTCCGTCCGCTCACGCCCGATGTCAACGGGTCGCGCGGTGAAGTCTTCAATGCAGGATGCAGGGATCGCCCCGCGTCGACGAACATGGTGGTGCCCGGAGCCGGACTTGAACCGGCACGCCCGCGTAGGGGCAGCGAGGTTTAAGCTCGCCGTGTCTGCATTCCACCATCCGGGCAGGCCATGGGCTCCGCGTCGAGGTTCCGAGCCTATCGGGATACATCCCCCGAACAGCGGAACGGGGGACCGATGTTGTCTTATTTTATTGACGTCTGAGGGTGCATCAGCCCATGGAACGGGCCATCCGCACTTGCCAATAGCCTTGCGTGCGGCGGTCGGCGGTGCATACGGAATGACGGAATTTCACCGCCCGAACGAGGGTGCTCCACCGGTTCTCGACGCAAGCGCTTGCCGGGGTCGTCGGCGCACGGGGGTCAGGGGTCCCGTCATCCCCAGGTATGACACGGCGGACCCGGGTCCCTCCGAAGTCGCCCCCAGGAACGGGAACAGCGGCTGACTACACGGCGGAGTGCGGCCACCACGATGGAACACGTCCCTTCAAGACGTCGTCCCGCGAGGAGTTCCTTCCCGTGACCACCACACCCGTCGCCGACCGGTCCACCACCACCGTGGCCGCACGAGCCACGGAGCTCTCGAAGATCTACGGACAGGGCGAGACCCAGGTGGTCGCCCTCGACCGGGTCTCCGTCGACTTCCGGCAGGCCGAGTTCACCGCGATCATGGGCCCCTCCGGGTCGGGCAAGTCCACGCTGATGCACTGCGTGGCCGGTCTCGACTCCTTCTCCTCCGGCTCCGTGCGCATCGGCGAGACCGAGTTGGGCTCCCTGAAGGACAAGCAGCTCACCAAGTTGCGCCGGGACAAAATCGGCTTCATCTTCCAGGCCTTCAACCTGCTGCCGACACTGACGGCCCTGGAGAACATCACCCTCCCGATGGACATCGCGGGCCGCAAGGCAGACAAGCAGTGGCTGGAGAGGGTCATCGACATGGTGGGGCTGCGGGACCGTCTCGGTCACCGCCCGGCCCAGCTCTCCGGCGGCCAGCAGCAGCGCGTCGCCGTGGCCCGCGCGCTCGCCTCCCGGCCCGACATCATCTTCGGCGACGAGCCGACCGGAAACCTCGACTCCCGCTCCGGCGCCGAGGTGCTGGGCTTCCTGCGCAACTCCGTACGGGAGTTGGGGCAGACGGTGGTCATGGTGACCCACGACCCGGTGGCGGCGGCGTACGCGGACCGGGTGGTGTTCCTGGCGGACGGCCGGATCGTCGACCACATGCTGCAGCCGACGGCGGAGTCGGTCCTCGACTTCATGAAACAGTTCGACGCGAAGGGCCGCACCAGCTGATGTTCCGCACCGCCCTGCGCAACGTATTCGCGCACAAGGCCAGGCTGCTGATGACCGTGCTCGCCGTGATGCTCGGCGTCGCGTTCGTGTCGGGCACGCTGGTCTTCACCAACACCATCTCCGAGGCCTACCAGAACAGTTCGGCCAAGGGCTTCGACCAGGTCGACGTGGCCGTGTCCGCCAAGTCCCAGGAGGACAAGGGCAACACCATCAGCAGGACGCCCGAGCTGACCCAGGCCATGCTCGACAAGAGCACGAAGGTGCCGGGGGCCGCGTCCGCGGTCGGCGTCGTCAGCGGCTTCACCGCCATCGCCGACAAGGACGGCAAGCTCATCGGCGGCGGCTTCCAGTCGCAGGGCGGGAACTACTGGGGGGACAAGGACCCGCGGTACCCGCTGAAGTCCGGCAGCGCGCCGCGCGGCAAGGACCAGGTCGCCATCGACTCCGAGACGGCCAAGCGCACGGGGTACCAGGTCGGCGACAAGGTCCGGCTCTCCGTGAACGGGCCGGTCCTCACCCCCACCGTCTCCGGCATCTTCACCACCGACGACGGCAATGTCGCCGCGGGCGGCAGCCTCGCCCTCTACGACACGGCCACCGCCCAGCAGCTGTTCGGCAAGCCGGGCACGTACGACGAGATCGACGTGAAGGCCGCCCCGGGCACCTCCCAGAGCGCGCTGAAGGCCGGACTGGACAGCGCCCTCGGGACGAAGCTCGTCGAGACCACCACGGGCAGGAAGCTCGCCGCCGACCAGGCCGAGCAGATCTCCTCGTCGATGAGCGGGCTCAAGCAGGGCCTGCTGGTGTTCGCGGGCATCGCGTTGTTCGTCGGCACGTTCATCATCGCCAACACCTTCACCATGCTGGTCGCCCAGCGCACCAAGGAGCTGGCGCTGCTGCGCGCGGTCGGCGCCTCGCGCCGCCAGGTCACGCGGTCGGTCCTCATCGAGGCGTTCGTCGTCGGCGTGGTCGCCGGCGTGAGCGGCCTCCTCGCGGGCATCGGCATCGGCGCAGGACTGCGCTCCCTGATGAACACGCTGGGCGCGACGGTCCCGGACGGGCCGCTGGTCATCACGCCCGGCACGGTCGCGACGGCCCTCGGGGTCGGTGTCGTCATCACCATGCTGGCGGCCTGGCTGCCGGCCCGCCGGGCGGCGAAGATCCCGCCGGTCGCCGCGATGAGCAGCGTCCACGCGAAGGCGACGACGAAGTCCCTGGTGCTGCGCAACACGCTGGGCGCGCTGTTCGGCGCCGCGGGCGTCGCGACCGTCCTGGCGGCCACGACGATGGACGGCACGGACGGCCAGGCCCCGATGGGCCTGGGCGCGGTCCTGCTCATCATCGGCGTCTTCATCCTCACGCCCCTGCTGTCCCGCCCGCTGATCGCGGCCGCCGCGCCGATCTTGAGGATCTTCGGCGTTTCGGGCAAGCTGGCCCGCCAGAACTCGGTGCGCAACCCGCGCCGTACGGCCGCCACCGCCTCCGCGCTGATGATCGGGCTCACCCTCATCACCGGTATGACGGTGATGGCGGGGAGCCTGCAGAAGTCGATCGACAAGATGGCGTCGTCCGCCATCAAGGCCGACTACGTCGTCTCCATGGCCAACGGCATCGAGCTCTCCCCGGACGTCGACAAGAAGCTGAACGCGACCGCCGGCGTCACCTCCACCAGCCCCCTGCGCAACGTCTATTCACGCGTCGACGGCACGGGCGAGTCCCTGACCGGCGTGAACGGCGCGGCGATCGCCCGGCTGACGGACCTCAAGGTCGCGGGCGGCACCTTCAAGGTGGGCGGAACACAGGTCGTCGTCGACAAGGACACCGCCAAGTCCCATGGCTGGAAGGCCGGTTCGGCCTTCACCGCACACTACGAGGACGGCAGGTCCTCCCGTCTGACGGTCTCCGGCATCTACGAGGGCAACGACCTGATCCGGGGCATCCTGCTCGACAAGAACGTCGTCACCCCGCACATGACCGCCCCCGGCGACATGCGGGTCCTGGTCAAGACCGCTGACGGCGCCTCCGGCACCACCAAGGACAAGCTGGAGAAGGCCCTCGGCACCAACCCGGCCATCAAGGTCCAGAGCAAGCAGGACCTGTCCGACGACGTAGCGAAGATCTTCACCCTGATGCTGAACATGCTCTACGGCCTGCTCGGCATGGCGGTGATCGTCGCGGTCCTCGGTGTCATCAACACGCTGGCCATGTCGGTCTTCGAGCGCTCGCAGGAGATCGGCATGCTCCGCGCGATCGGCCTGGACCGCAAGGGCATCAAGCGGATGGTCCGTCTGGAGTCCCTCGTCATCTCGCTCTTCGGCGGGGTGCTCGGCATCGGCCTGGGCGTGTTCTTCGGCTGGGCGGCCGGCGAACTCCTCGGCACGCAGATGCCGACATACGAACTGGTCCTGCCCTGGATGCGGATGGCCGTCTTCCTCCTCCTGGCGGGGACGGTCGGCGTCCTGGCGGCCCTGTGGCCGGCCCGCCGGGCGGCGCGGCTGAACATGCTGGCGGCCATCAAGTCGGAGTAGCGGTACGACAGTCGGGGCCCCGTTCGCTCGCCGAACGGGGCCCCTTCGTACGTACGGGACTCAGGCCCCCCAGGTACGGGCGCGCAGCGGCATCCCGGAGTCGCCGCCCACCGGGGTCCGGACCGCCAGCACCTGGTTGACGCCGATGCGGTTGCGCTCGAAGGCGAGGGCACAGGCCGCCATGTAGAGCCGCCAGACGCGGGCGCGGGCGGGCCCGGCCAGTCGCGTCGCCCGTGCCCAGTCGGCCTCCAGGTTGGCCACCCAGCGGCGCAGGGTGAGCCCGTAGTGCTCGCGGATCGCCTCCACGTCGCGCACCTCGAACCCGGCGCGCTCCAGCTGCCCGACGGTACTGCCGAGGGGGGCGAGTTCACCGTCGGGGAAGACATAGGCGTCGATGAACCCGTCGACGCTGTACGACGACTCGTCGCGCTGCGGCCGCCGCCCGATCTGGTGGTTGAGCAGCCGCCCGCCGGGCTTCAGGAGGCGGTACAGGTCCTCGGCGTACTCCAGGTACCTCTCGGCGCCCACGTGTTCGGCCATGCCGACGGAGGCGATGGCGTGGTAGGGCCCGTCGGGGACGTCGCGGTAGTCCTGCACCCGGATCTCGACCCGGTCGGTCAGCCCCTCGCCGGCGACGCGCTTACGGGCGTACGCGGCCTGCTCGTGCGACAGCGTGACGCCGACGACGCCGACGCCGTACTCGCGGGCGGCGTGGATGGCCAGGGAGCCCCAGCCGCAGCCGACGTCGAGCAGTCGCTGACCGGGGGTCAGGGCGAGCTTGCGGCAGATGAGTTCGAGCTTGTCGCGCTGGGCTTCCTCAAGGGTGGCGCCGGGGGCGGGCCAGTAGGCGCACGAGTAGACCATCGACGGGCCGAGGACGATCTCGTAGAAGTCGTTGCCGACGTCGTAGTGGTGGCTGATGGCGCGTCGGTCGCTGCGCTTGGTGTGCAGATGGGTGCGGGCCCTGCGGACCTCCTCGCGGGGCGGGGCGGGCGGCAACGGGAGCCCGGCGACCTTCACCAGGCCGCGGGCGGCGGCACGCGCCTCGGGGTCGCGCACCATCTGCAGCAGGCTCCTGGCGTCCTCCCCGCGCTCCCACACGAGCTCCGACATCAGGTCGAGGGCGGCGTAGAGATCCCCCTCGATGTCCAGGTCCCCGGCGACCCAGGCACGGGCCAGCCCCAGCTCCCCCGGCTTGAACAGGAGCCGCCGTACGGCCCGCCGATTCCGCACGACCAGCGCCGGCGCGCCCGGCGGCCCCGCCTGCGAACCGTCCCAGGCGCGGATGCGCACCGGGAGCGGGACCCCCAGCAACTGTTCGACGAGGCTCTTCAGCCGCAGCGCGGCGTCGGCCATGGTGCACACCTCCGTGACAACGATCCCGGAATGTCCAACACCACGTATAAACAAAAAGGGGTGCCTGCACAGTCCCCCGTGCGCGTTACATATTCAGCCTGCCGGTCTTGTCCGGCCCGGGCCGGACACATCCGGCCCGTCCGGCGTTGGAGGACGAGGCAGTTCAGGCCGGAGCGGGGGCGTGGGGGCGGCAGCCTCCAGAAACGCCGAAGGACCTCCCGCACCACGGATGGCGGAAGGTCCTTCGGATGGTTCAGCGACCGGAACCGGTCAGGAGGCCTTGGCCTCGGTCTTCTCCTTGGGCGCGGCAGCGACCGGCGCCGGCTTCGCCGCCTCGTAGAACTCCTCGCGAGGGTGCTCCATCGCACCGAGGGAGACGACCTCGCGCTTGAGGAACATGCCGAGGGTCCAGTCGGCGAAGACGCGCACCTTGCGGTTCCAGGTCGGCATGGCCAGACCGTGGTAGCCGCGGTGCATGTACCAGGCGAGACGGCCCTTGAGCTTGATCTTCATCTTGCCCATGACGATCATCGCGACGCCCTTGTGCAGGCCGAGACCCGCGACGGCGCCCTTGTTGCCGTGGCTGTAGTCCTTCTGCGGGAAGCCCCGCATACCGGAGATCACGTTGTCGCCGAGGACCTTGGCCTGGCGCAGCGCGTGCTGGGCGTTCGGCGGGCACCAGGCGTTCTCGTTGCCCGCCTTGCGGCCGACGAGGTCCGGGACCTGGGCGTTGTCGCCGGCGGCCCAGATGTAGTCGGTGCCCTGGACCTGGAGGGTCGGGGCGCAGTCGACGTGACCGCGGGGGCCGAGCGGCAGGCCGTAGCGGGACAGGACCGGGTTCGGCTTGACGCCGGCGGTCCACACGATGGTGTTGGAGTCGACCTCAAGGCCGTTCTTCAGCACGACGTGGCCGTCGACGCAGGAGTCCATCGAGGTGGAGAGGTAGATCTCCACGCCGCGGCTCTCCAGGTGCTCCTTGCCGTAGGCGCCCAGCTTGGGGCCGACCTCGGGCAGGATCTTGTCGGCGGCGTCGACGAGGATGAAGCGCATGTCCTCGCGGGACACGTTGTTGTAGTACTTGGCCGCGTCGCGGGCCAGGTCCTCGACCTCACCGATGGTCTCCGCGCCCGCGAAGCCACCGCCGACGAAGACGAAGGTGAGCGCCTTGCGGCGGATCTCCTCGTCGTTCGTGGAGTCGGCCTTGTCGAGCTGCTCGAGGACGTGGTTGCGCAGGCCGATGGCCTCCTCGATGCCCTTCATACCGATGCCCTGCTCGGCGAGGCCGGGGATCGGGAAGGTGCGGGAGACCGCGCCGAGCGCGATCACCAGGTAGTCGAAGGGCAGCTCGTACGCCTCGCCGACCAGCGGCGAGATCGTGGCGACCTTGCGGTCCTGGTCGATGGTGGTGACCCGGCCGGTGAGAACCTCCGCCTTCGGCAGCACGCGTCGCAGCGGGACGACGACGTGGCGCGGGGAGATGTTGCCGGCGGCGGCTTCGGGGAGGAAGGGCTGGTAGGTCATGTACGACCGGGGGTCGACGACCGTGACGGTCGCCTCTCCGTAGCGCATCTTCTTGAGGATGCGCCGAGCTGCGTACAGGCCTACGTACCCACCGCCTACTACGAGGATCCTGGGACGCTCCGTGGTGCTCATGCCATCGAGTATCCACCTGCCCCAGGGGGGTCGCTCGTGCGCCCCTTCACAAGCTCTTGCAGGGGATGTGTTATCCTCCGCGACTCGCTGTCGCGGGCCGACTCGCGGCGAGGGCCTCACGGGTCGGTACGTCCCGTTGTCAATGCCGCGTGAGCTGCCTCTCCGTGTCACCGGAGGTGTCGTGAGCCCTCCGCAACACCCCTTCGTGAGCGGACTCCAACGAAGCTTCTCATACCCCTTCTGAACACGTTCAAGGGCCTGTCGGGCCCCCGGACGGCCCAACCGGGCCGTTTTCGTGCTTCCACCGGGCGGAATTCCTTGTGAAGAACTTCACGAACTTTCCTGACGGCGTGTCGCCGAGAGGCCCCGAAAGGCCCCACGGGCACGCTCATACGCTATCCGACCTGCTCGTCCGAGAGCTACCGATCAGTAACAATCGAGACCTACGCCACGGCCCGACGAGCGGGGGCGAAAAGCCGTCTCCATGACTTCTCCAACAAAGACCACAAGTCGTTCACACCGCTATAAGCTCCCGCTGCCACGTACAACAAGGGGGAGGAACTCCTATGCGCGCACGTCTTGCTGCCTCGGCGATCACCGTCGCCCTCGCCGGCGTCCTCATCAGCGCACCGACCGCTTCCGCGGCGACTCTGCCGTCCACCAACACGTCCCACCACTGCGTCAGTCACACCACCGGCGTGTGCGGCTGGACGCACCACCAGCGGCCGAGGGACAAGTACGAGACGGCGAAGTGCAAGGACGCCACCCTGTCCTACTCGCGGCACTCGCAGGGCACCTGTTCGCACCACCACGGCGTCCGGTACTGGTTCAAGTAGGCCGCCACCGGACGTCAGACGCCTTCGGCCGCCTCGAAGGCGATCCCGTCGAGGATCGCTCGCGAACAGTACTCCCCGAACCGGGACATGTGTACACGCGAATGCGTACACTCATGTCATGACTGAGAACACCGTGACCGTGCGGGAGGCCCGCGCGCACCTCGCCGACCACATCAACCGGGCCGAGGAAGGCGTTCCGACCATCATCACGCGCAACGGCGCCCCGGTGGCCGCCGTGGTCCCGATCGCCGACTTCGAAGCGCTGGAGGAAGCGGCCGACGTCATGCTGGCGCGCGAGGCCGAAGCGGTCCTGGCCGAGGGCGGCCCCACCGTGACGATGGCGGAACTGCTGGCCGACCTGTTCACCGAGCAGGACGGCAACGCGGCGTGAAGTACGCCTTCCGGTTCACCACGGCGGCGCACCGGCAGCTCCGGGCCATCAGCCGGCCCGACGCCATGCGCATCCTGACCGCGCTGACCGCGCTCGGTGACGACCCGTACCGCGAGGACGCCGACGTCAAGAAGCTCACCGGCCCGTCCGGGCTCTACCGGCTCCGGGTCGGAAGCTTCCGGGTCGCCTACCAGATCAACGACGGTGAACTCGTCATCCTCGTCGTCAAGGTGGGCGACCGGCGGGACGTGTACCGCAGCCTGTAGGCGGTCAGACCAAAGACCACGCGATCCCGTCGAGGATGTCGTGCTCACTGACCACGACCTCCTCGGCGCCGATCCGCTCCATGATCGACAGCAGTACGAGGGCTCCCGCGGCGATCACGTCGACGCGCCCCGGGTGCATGGAGGGGACGGCCGCGCGGTCGGCGTGGCTGGAGCGCAGCAGCCACTCGGTGATCTCGCGGACCTTGGCGCGGGAGATCCGGGAGTGGTGGATGCGCTCCGAGTCGTACTCGGGCAGCTCCTGCGCGATCGCCGACACGGTCGTGACCGACCCCGCGAGTCCGACCAGCGTGCGCGCCTCGCGCAGCGGGACCGTCTCCTGCGCGAGGTCGAGGGCGCGCTCGATGTCGGCCCGCATGGCCGCGATCTGCTCACCGGTCGGCGGGTCGGTGACCTTGCCGTTCCGGACGAGGTGCCGCTCGGTCATCCGCACGCATCCGACGTCGACGGAGCGCGCCGCCCGCACATGGTCGTCGCCCACGACGAACTCGGTCGAGCCGCCGCCGATGTCGACCACCAGGTAAGGGCGGTCGAGGTCGTCACGCCCCTTCAGTTCCTCGGTCGCGCCCGTGAAGGAGAACTCGGCCTCCTGCTCGCCGGAGATGACCTCGGGCTCGACACCCAGGATGTCCACGACGCCCCGTACGAACTCCTCGCGGTTCGAGGCGTCCCGGGAGGCCGAGGTGGCCACGAACCGCACCTTCTCGGCGCCCAGTTCGCGGATCACCTCCGCGAAGTCGCGGCAGGCCGCGAAGGTCCGCTCCAGCGCCTCGGGGGCCAGCCGCCCGGTCCGGTCCACGTCCTGTCCGAGCCGCACGATGGTCATGCGCCGGTCGAGCTCCAGCAGTTCACCGGTGGCCGGGCTGACGTCCGCGACCAAGAGCCGGATGGAGTTCGTGCCGCAGTCGACGGCGGCGACCCGGCTGAAGCCGGCGGGGACGAGAGGGGCGTACGCGAAGAAGCCGCTGCGGACCTCGGTGGGATCGGTGACCTCGCCCTCCTCGCCGGGGTGCTCGTCCGCCGGGTCGGGGGCCGCGAGCGGCTTGAAGGCGAAGTGGCCCGTGCCGCCCTCGGAGACGTCCGTCTGCCATCCCTCGCCGGCCGGCGGACCGCAGGGCGTCACGCACGGTCCCTTCAGCCACCACTCCGGGAGCATCCCGATCGCCTCGTCGCCGAGCGGGTTGACGCCCGGGCCCGCGGCCAGCGAGTGGCCCACCAGCACGTGCAGGCACTTCACCCGGTCGGGCATGCCGCCCGCGCTCGGGAAGCCCTCCAGGACCTCGATGGCGTCACGGCGCGCGATGTAGTCCTCATGCGCGGCGCGGTACGCGGCGGCGAGTTCCGGGTCGGTCGCCAGCCGCTCCGTCATCTCCTTCATGACGCCGTTCGCCTCCAGCGTGCCGATCGCCGAGGCGGCACGGGGGCACGTCAGGTAGTACGTCGTCGGGAAGGGCGTGCCGTCCGGCAGGCGAGGGGCCGTCTCCACGACGTCCGGCTGCCCGCAGGGGCAGCGGTGCGCGATCGCACGCAGGCCGCGCGGCGGTCGCCCGAGCTGCTGCTTGAATGCCTCGACGTCGGCGTCGGTGGGCTCGGTGCGCGGGGTGGGCGGCGGGGGCGTTTCCATGCCTGAACTGAATTCCTCTGTCGGTATCACTGGTCGGAAGGCCTGATCACTGGTCGGAGGCGTCCGACTTGTCGACCCCGTCCCAGACGTTCGTGTACCAGGGGCGGTGGCCCGCTCCCTGCTCGAAGCGCGACTGCCTGGCCGTGCTCGGGTCGATCACGACGTAACTGGTCTCCCCGGGCAGCACATAGTGCAGCCGCAGCCGGATCTGCTGCTCGGCGTACTCGTCGTCCTGCCAGCGCGCCTTCAGGTCGCGCAGTTGCTCGACCCGCGCCCTGGCCTGCTCCCTCTGCCGCTGGAGATCGGCGATCTGGGAGCGCTGGGAGACGTACTGCCTTATGGGGTACGCGAGGGCCACCACCATCGAGCACAGCACCAGGGCGAGCAGCGCCGCCCGGCCGGTCAGCCGGGACCTGCGGGCCTGCCGCTTGGTCTGGGAGCGGTAGACCCGGGCCGCCGTCTGCTCGCCGAGCAGCCTGATCCTGGTCGCGGTGGAGAACCGGTCCCGGTCCTTCACGGCCATGTTCCCCGCCTCCCGTCATACGTGCGTACGTCCCCGCACACGGTACGGGACCGGTACGGGGACGTACGTACGACTGGCTAGGACTTAGCCCAGGTTGGGTCAGCCCATGAGCCTTTGCTCAGCCCTTGAAGCGGGGGAACGCGCTGCGGCCCGCGTACTCCGCGGCGTCGTCGAGGATCTCCTCGATGCGCAGCAGCTGGTTGTACTTGGCGACGCGGTCCGAGCGGGCCGGGGCGCCGGTCTTGATCTGGCCGCAGTTCACCGCGACGGCGAGGTCGGCGATGGTGACGTCCTCGGTCTCGCCGGAGCGGTGGGACATCATGCACTTGAAGCCGTTGCGCTGGGCCATCTCGACGGCGTCCAGCGTCTCGGTCAGCGAGCCGATCTGGTTCACCTTGACGAGCAGGGCGTTGGCGGAGCCCTCCTCGATGCCGCGGGCCAGGCGCTCAGGGTTGGTGACGAAGAGGTCGTCGCCGACGATCTGGACCTTGTCGCCCAGCTTGTCGGTGATGACCTTCCAGCCGGCCCAGTCGTCCTCGAACAGCGGGTCCTCGATGGAGACGAGCGGGTAGGCCGCCACGAGCTCCTCGTAGTACTCGGTCATCTCGGCGGCCGAGCGGGACTTGCCCTCGAACTCGTACTTGCCGTCCTTGTAGAACTCGGACGCGGCGACGTCGAGCGCGAGCGCGATCTGCTCGCCGGGGACGTAGCCGGCCTGCTTGATGGCCTCGATGATGAGGTCGAGCGCGGCGCGGTTGGACTCCAGGTTCGGGGCGAAGCCGCCCTCGTCGCCGAGGCCGGTGGACAGGCCCTTGGTCTTCAGCACCTTCTTGAGGGTGTGGTACACCTCGGCGCCCCAGCGCAGGGCCTCGGAGAAGGACTCCGCGCCGATCGGGGCGATCATGAACTCCTGGATGTCCACGTTGGAGTCGGCGTGCGAGCCGCCGTTCAGGATGTTCATCATCGGCACCGGAAGCAGGTGCGCGTTCGGGCCGCCCAGGTAGCGGAAGAGCGGGAGGTCGCTGGCCTCGGAGGCGGCGTGGGCGACGGCGAGGGAGACGCCGAGGATGGCGTTGGCGCCGAGGGAGCCCTTGTTGTCGGTGGCGTCCAGGTCGAACATGGCCTGGTCGATCAGGCGCTGCTCGGTGGCGTCGTAGCCGACCAGCTCCGGGCCGATCTGCTCGATGACGGCGAGGACGGCCTTCTCGACACCCTTGCCCTGGTAGCGGTTGGGGTCACCGTCGCGCAGCTCGATGGCCTCGAAGGCGCCCGTGGAGGCGCCGGACGGGACGGCGGCACGACCCGTGCTGCCGTCGTCGAGGCCGACCTCGACCTCGACCGTGGGGTTGCCTCGGGAGTCCAGGATTTCCCGGGCTACGACGACGTCGATGGACGGCACGAGCATCTCCTTCTTGGATGTGACACGGCTACGGCAGTAGCGCGGTGACTCTGCGGGACGAGCCTAACCGCCTGGGGCCGATCGGCCACGCTGCCGACCACCCCTTGGGCAGAACCGAGAGTAAATTGTTTCCGAACGGAACAAAGAGCGGGGGCAAAAAAGAACCCCGCCCCGGTGCGTACGGGGGAACACGCACCGGAGCGGGGAGCCCGTGGGGGACGGGGGTGGCCCTCACGTGCCCTCCACGATGGGGGACACGGCTGTGAGGGCGCTGTGGTCCAGCCTGCCGTCAGCCCTGTGTCACTTCAGGTGCAGCTGCTGGCCCGGGTAGATGAGGTTGGCGTCCTCGACGATGTCCTTGTTCAGCTTGAACAGCTTCTGCCAGCCGCCCTTTACGCCGTGCTTCTCGGCGATCGAGCTGAGGGTGTCGCCCTTGACGACCTTGTACTCGCCGTCGCCCTTCTTGACCTTCTTGCCGGTCGGGGTGGTGACGGTCTTCGTGCTCTTCTGGGTCTTGGTGCTCTCGGTCTTCGCGGCCGGGCGCTCGGCGGAGCGGGAGGCGGCCTGCGAGTCGGTGGAGCGGGAGGTGTTCGACGAGGGGGCGCTGCCGTTGTAGGCGGCGCCGGACAGGCCCGTGCCGCAGACCGGCCAGGCACCCTTGCCCTGCGCGGCGAGGACCTTCTCGGCGACGGCTATCTGCGCGGACTTGCTGGCCTGGTTGGCCTGCGCGGCGTACTGCGTGCCGCCGTACGCGGCCCAGGTGGAGGCGGAGAACTGCAGGCCGCCGTAGTAGCCGTTCCCGGTGTTGATGGCCCAGTTGCCGCCGGACTCGCACTGGGCGACCGTGTCCCACTCGGAGGCGGTGGCGGCGGAGGCGTTGCCGGCCGCCATCAGCGGAGCGGCGATGGCGACACCGGTCACGCCGGCCAGCGCGGCGGCGCGGGTGGCCTTGGACGGACGACGGTGCTTGCCCTTACCGGAAAACAGCATGGTTCGATCCCCTCACCGACGCCTGCGAGGTGAGCTGTCGGGTTCGGGCCGGTTGAGTTGCCCGGCCGTGCCCTCGCTTCCACGAGACACGGCTACACCCCTAGCCGTCCGTCAACTGCCCGGGCCGGCGCCTACCTTGGGTCCCCCGCTCCTGCCTACGGCGCTTGACGCGACGACTGTTCCCGTACGGCCGCTGGCAGGATTCGGCGTTGCGGCAGCCGGGGCTCGTGTTGACGAGCGGTGACGACGGTAGACACGCGATCCGTCGAATTTCAAAGACGATCAGGGCTTCTGAGACTCATCCCACACTTTCACCAAACCGGACATTCAGTGGCGAAGCGTGACGTGAACTCCCGTTGTTTTTCGCCCTATTCGGTACCGAGTTTCAGGGTCTGACCGGCGAAGATGTGGTTCGGGTCGGTGCCGATGGCGTTCTTGTTCTCGGAATAGAGCGCCCGCCACCCGCCGTCCAGGCCAAGGGAGTCGGCGATGGAGGCGAGGGTGTCTCCGGCGCGGACCGTGTACGCGTCCGCCGTGCGGCTGTCAGTCTTGGTCTTCGCCTTGGTCTTGTCGGCGGCTTCGTCGGCGTTGGCGCCGCGGTGGCGGCCGGTGCCGGTCGGACTGGTGTCGACGAGGCTCCAAGAGCCCAGCGCCTGCCCGGAATTGTCCGAGTCGTCACTCTTCGCGTTATCTGTGGGCGAGCTGTCGCCGCCCTGAGTGTTGCCCGTGGCCTTCCCGGACGGGGAGGTGGACGGTGAGGCGGATGTGCCGGATTCGGTGGAGTTGTCCGTCGCGCTCGCGGAAGTCGATGGGGAGGCACTGGAAGAGGAGCCGGAGGACGAATCCGACGAAGAGGACCCATCGGAAGTGTTGCTCGACGAGCCGGACGACGAGTTGGACAGGCCGGTGGAGTCGGACGCCCCGGACGAATCAGACGAGCCGGACGAACCGGAACCACCGCCCAGCACACCCGTGTCGACGTCGGCCGATCCCGAGCTCTTGGTCAGTCCGGAGGTCAGTCCGCAGGTGTGGAAGGCGCCGACGCCCTGGTCGTCCAGGAGCTTCTCGGCGACGGCTATCTGCTGGTTGCGGCTGGCCAGGTCGGCGCTGGGGGCGTAGTCGAGGCCGCCGTACTTCTCCCAGTTCTCCTGGGTCAACTTGAGGCCGCCGTAGAACCCGTTGCCGCTGTTCTCGCTCCAGGAGCCGCCGGTCTCGCACTGCGCCACCTTGTCCCACGTGGTGCCGTCGGCGGCGCTGGCGCCACCCGCGGCGAAGAGCGGGATCGCGATGGCGGAGCCGGTCACTCCGGCGGCGACGAGGAGAGCCGGAGCCTGACGGGGGCGACGGTGTCGACCGTTCCCGGAGAGCATGCGGAGGCCTTTCGCGAGACAGCAGTGACCGCGCGGCGCATGACACCGACAGGCGTTCGATACCACCGCGCTGGTCCGTGAAGGTAGCCGCTGCCGATCACTTGTCACAAGTTAATGCCGCGTAGATCACGTGAAGATCACAGGCTTGAACGCGCGTCATCTTTGACCGGTTCGCTGCGGCGGCGCATTCACCGGCAAGCTCCCGATACGGTCGTCCCGTGAACGTCCCGAACACCGCTCCCGAACTCTTCACCTGGGAATTCGCCGGCGACCCGTATCCGGCCTACGCCTGGTTGCGCGAGCACTCCCCCGTCCACTGGACGACACTTCCCAGCGGCGTCGAGGCATGGCTGGTGACCCGCTACGCCGACGCCCGTCAGGCGCTCGCGGACGGGCGGCTCTCGAAGAACCCCGAGCATCATGCCGAGGACGCGCAGGGCAAGAGCAGGACGGGGATCCCGGGTGAGCGCAGCGCCAATCTGATGACGCATCTGCTCAATATCGACCCGCCGGACCACACCCGGCTGCGCCGCCTCGTCTCCAAGGCGTTCACCCCGCGCCGGGTGGCCGAATTCACGCCGCGTGTGCAGGAGTTGACGGACGATCTCATCGACCGGTTCGCGCCGCACGGTGAGGCCGATCTCATCCACGACTTCGCGTTCCCCCTCCCCATCTATGCGATCTGCGATCTGCTCGGCGTCCCGCGCGAGGATCAGGACGACTTCCGCGACTGGGCGGGGATGATGATCCGGCACGGCGGCGGCCCGCGGGGCGGCGTCGCCCGCTCGGTGAAGAAGATCCGCGGCTATCTCGCCGAACTCATCCACCGCAAACGGGGCGACCTCGGCGACGACCTGATCTCGGGCCTCATCCGCGCCTCCGACCACGGCGAGCACCTCACCGAGAACGAGGCCGCCGCGATGTGCTTCGTACTTCTCTTCGCAGGCTTCGAGACCACCATCAACCTGATCGGCAATGGGACATATGCGCTTTTGCGCAATCCCGGGCAGCGACAGCGGCTCCAGGAGTCCATCGGGCGCGGCGAGACCGCCCTGCTGGACACCGGTATAGAGGAGCTGCTCCGCTACGACGGCCCCGTGGAACTGGCCACCTGGCGCTTCGCCACCGAGCCGCTCACCATCGGCGGGCAGCGCATCGCCACCGGGGACCCCGTCCTGGTCGTCCTGGCCGCGGCGGACCGCGACCCGGCACGCTTCTCGGAGCCCGACACGCTCGATCTCACCCGCCGGGACAACCAGCACCTCGGATACGGCCACGGCATCCACTACTGCCTCGGCGCTCCGCTGGCCCGACTCGAGGGCCGCACCGCCCTGGAGACCCTGCTGCGCCGCCTGCCCGACCTGGAGCTCGCCGCCGACCCGGCCGATCTGCGCTGGCGGGGCGGGCTCATCATGCGCGGACTACGGGACCTGCCCGTGCGGTTCACCGCCACCTGACCGGCTCAGGCCCTCCGTCTCCTTGATCGCGTCCCGGTAGGCCCGGGCCGCCGCCCGCAGCGCGGCCTCCGGGTCCACGCCCGCTGCCTCGGCGCGCACCGCCAGCGCCAGCAACTCGTAACCGAGGCCCTCGGCCTGGGGCAGCGGCACCTGTAGGCCCGCGGTCCGCACCCGCGACCCGAGCTTCGCCGCGAGGGCCAGGCCCGGCTGGCCGAGGGGAATGCCGTCGGTCACCGACTCCCGCTGCTTCTCCACGGCCTTCGTGCGCAGCCAGTGCTCCTTGACCTCCTCCGGCGTCGTCGCCGTCTCGTCGCCGAAGACATGCGGATGGCGGTGGATGAGTTTCGCGACGATGCCGGCCGCCACGTCGTCGATCGAGAACGGCTCGTCCGGGTGCTCCTCCGCGATGCGGGCGTGGAAGACGACCTGGAGCAGCACGTCGCCCAGTTCCTCGCGCAGTTCGTCGCGGTCGCCCTCCTCGATCGCCTCGACGAGTTCGTACGCCTCCTCGATGCCGTACTTCGCCAGGCCCTTGTGGGTCTGCTGGGACGACCACGGGCACTCGGCGCGGATGCGGTCCATGACCTGGACGAGGTCGAGGAGGCGGGCGCCCGGGAGGTCGTAGGAGGCGGGGAGCAGCTCCAGGTCCGGCATCCGCACGCGTCCGGAGCCGGCCAGGCGGGCCAGGCCGTCGGTCAGGGCCGGCTCGCCCTCACCGGTCGCGACCACGACGACCGTACGGCCGCCCGCGCACGCGTCGACCAGCTCCTCGGCGGCGGGGGCCGCCTCGTCGACCGGTATCCCCGCCTCCCGCAGATACGGCAGCTGCGGGTGGGCGCCGTCCGCGCACAGCACGCGGTCGGCGGCGCGCACGGCCTGCCAGGCGGGCCAGGACAGCAGGCCGGGCGCGACGCGGTGGCTGGTGGTGAGCAGGACGATGCGGCCGGGAGCCTGTTCGGAGCTGGTTGCGTTCACGATCCGAACGTAACGCACGCCACCGACAGCCCCGGAGGTTGTCCACAGGTTGTGCTCTCCAGCCCCAGGGCCGCCGTCCACAGGGCGGCCGGCCCTCGAAGACCGTTACGCCGTCTGCTGCGTCCCGTTCGCCGTGACCTCTCGTACCCACGGGGTCTTCGCGTCGACGCGGCTGCTCTTCTGGACGTCCCAGGTGCCGTAGCGCGGGTTGAGGTCGACGTGGAGTTCCTTGGACGCCTTGGTCAGGGCGTTCCAGAAGGCCGGCTTGCTGGTGTCGGCGCCGAGGGCCTGGGCCAGCTTCTGGGCCTCGAGCTGGAGGCGCAGGTTGTCGTCGAGGCGCTGCGGGGCGACTCCGTACTGCTGGAGCCAGGCCGTCTGCAGTGCCTTGGAGCCGCCGACCTGCTGCTCCAGGCCGGTGCGCATCTGCTGGACCTCCTTGGGCGTGACGCTCACGCCCGCGTCCCGGGCGGCCCGGCGCAGCACCTGTTCGATGACCATCCCGTGCAGGGTGTCGCGGGTGAGGCCGGCCGTCTGCGAGACGGCCTGCTTGTACTGCGTGTCGTCCTTCACCGCCGCCCGCTGTGCCGTGCGCACCTCGTTCACCCGGTTCTCCAGCTGCGCCACGGTGATCCGCTGACCGCCGACGACGGCTGCGGCACCGGGGTGCGCGTCGCTTCCGCAGGCGGTGAGCAGGGGGGCCGCGGCGGCGATCGCGGCGGTGAGGACGAGCGCGGTGCGACGGCGGCGGTGCAAGGTAGCCTCCCGAGGAGATTGTGCGACGGTGCACAAGGTCTTGCGGTGATCGATGGTAGGCAGTGGGTCGGCTGTGGCCAACCCATTCGACCAACGATTCACCACGACTTCGGGCACCGCCGCGTCCCTCGCCGCCTGCACGCGCGTACCGGGGTCAGCCGGTGATGGCCACCGGGGCGTCCCACGCGTCACGGTCCACGGTGATCGTGTAGCCGTTCCGCGTCTCCTTGCTGTTGACCAGGTACTGGTGACCGCGGCTGTGGTTCGTGTACTGGGTGGCGCCGAACGGCCAGTCCGTGGCTGTGGTGTTCTGCTTGTCCCACAGGGCGTACCAGAGGTTGCCCGGCAGATCGGTCTTGTCGGTGGCGTTCGCGATCGCCTTGGCGCTGGAGCTGGTGAAGCCGTAGTAGCCCGCGCGGTACACCTTGGCGCGCAGTTCCTTGTCGAAGGCGCGTACGTAGGTGAGCACGGCGTTGTTGCACGACGTGTTCGTGATGTCGTACGACTCCATGTCCAGGTAGATCGGGCTGCCGGCCTTCATGCCGAGCGCGGCGGACTTGGCGACGGCGTCGTCCGCGTCCGTCCTGCCGAGGGAGGCCGCGGTGGTGGCGGTCAGCTTCTCGGGGCTGGAGCCCGACTGGCAGGGCGGCTGGGCGCCGACGTAGAGCGGGATGAGCTTCCAGCCGACCGTGCTGACCGACTTCACCCAGGAGGCGGTCAGGTTGGGCTGGGAGCAGCCGCGGTTCCTGCCGCCGACGTAGACGGCGGCGGCTCCGTAGAGGCCGCCGTGCCATGCCTTCATCGCGGAGAGGGAGGGCGCGGCGCAGGTGTCGAAGGCGCGTCCGGTGTACGTCTTCTGCGCGGGCCAGGCGGTGGCGGCCATGGAGCTCTGCGCGGCGAGACCGGCTCCCGCGACCACGGCGGCACCGGCGACGGCCCAGGTGACGTATCTGCGCTTCTTGGACTGCCGATGGCCTGCCATGTGTACCCCACCCCTGGTTGCGCGTCGCGTGTGTCGTGCGTCGCGTGTTGTGCGTTGTCTGGTTCTGCGTCGCCTGGCGTAAAACGAACGGCAACCTATCCGGCGCCGGTCATGCGTTCGGGAAACGTAAGCCCTCAAAGATCACAAGAATCCCTCACGGCTCGGTAAAAACTAGCCGCGCACCTGCCCCAACCACCCCAGAGTGCGGCGGATTTCGGCCGCGAGCGGGTGGCCCGGGCCGCGCAGCCGGTCCACGTCGAGCAGCAGCCGGGCGAGCGTGTCGTGGGCGGCGGTGCGGTCGCCGAGGGCGAGCAGGAGCAGGCCGATGCGGCGGCGGACGTCGTGGGCGAGCTCGGGGTCGCCGGCCACGTACTGGTTCTCGTAGTACGGCAGCAGCGCGCGGTACTCGGCGAGCGCCGCCGCCGGTTCACCGAGGGACTCCAGGCACTGGGCGGCCTCGTAGCGGAAGCGGAGCGAATGCGGGTCCGCCTGGCCCGCCTCGGCGGCGCGTTCGTCGGCGAGGCGGCGCAGTTCGGGCAGTGCGCGCCGGTACTGGCCGTCGTCCATGAGGGTGGCCGCGTACTGCTTGCGCAGGGTGCGGACGACCGGGGAGTGCTCGCCGTGCTGTTCGGCGGCGGCGGGCAGGATCGCGCCGAGGATGTCGACGGCCTGGGTGATGCGGCCCTCGCCGAGGAGCCGCTTGACCTCGTCGACGGCGCGCGCGACGTCGGGCTTCTCGGCCGCGGTCGGCACGGGCGAGACGGGGGCGGGCTGCGGCGCGGGGGTACGCGCGCGGTCCGGCCACGGGGCGTGCGGGCGCAGGAAGGGGCGCGTGGGGTCGAGGGGTGCCCCGGTGGGCGTCCCGCGCGCGGGCAGCATCAGCGCCAGGTGCTCGTACACGTCCTGCGCGGACGCCGGACGGTGCTGCGGGTCCTTCGCGAGCAGGCGCAGGACGAGGTGTTCGAGCGGCTCGGGAACTTCGGGGCGGATACGGCGTACGGGCACCGGCGGCTCGTACAGGTGCCGGTGCAGCACGCCGAGCGCCGTGGAGCCCGCGAACGGGACGTCGCCGCTGAGGAGTTCGTGCAGCAGCACACCGAGCGCGTACAGGTCGGTGTACGGGCCGACCGCGCCGCCCATGGCCTGCTCGGGCGCCATGTAGGCGGGCGAGCCGATGGGTGTGCCGGTGTGGGTGAGGCGGGTCGTGTCGGCGTCCATGACCGAGGCGACACCGAGGTCGAGGACGGTGACCGTGCCGTCCTGCTTCACCATCACGTTGCGCGGCTTGAGGTCGCGGTGGACGATCGGCACGGCGTGCACGGCGCTCAGCACGGCGCACAGCTGGGCTGCGACCGCGACCGCCCACTGCCAGGGGTACGGGTCGTGCTCGGCGAGGTGGTCGGAGAGGTCGGCGCCGTCGACGTACTGCATGACGAGGAACAGCTCCTCGCCCTCGCTGCCCGCGTCGTGCACGGTGACCAGACCGGGGTGGTCGACCTGCGCGGTCACCCGGCACTCGCGCACGAACCGGCGGCGCAGTTCGTCGGCCTCCTGCCCGGCCACCTTGTCGGGGCGCAGCAGCTTCACCGCCACACGCCGGTCGAGCCTTTGGTCGTACGCCGTCCAGACCTGGCCCATGCCGCCCTGCCCGATGAGCGTCGACAGCGCATAGCGGCCGGCGACGACCCGTCCTGCCGCCACGGTCACCTTCCGCCCTCGTGGTTGCCCTCGGAGTGGCCGGGGTGCTGGCGCAGATAGTCGCTGAGCTCGTCGAGTTCGGCGCGCACCTGGTCGATACGGGCGGGCGCGGGGCGCTGCGGCGGGGGCGGCGGCACGGGTATGGGGGTGTGGTGCCCGGGCGCGGGCGCCACCGGCGTCTGCGGGAGCGTGGCCGCGTACGGCGACGGGGGCTGCGGGTAGCCGTAGCCCGGCGCGCTGGGCTGCTGCCCGGCGTAGGCCTGGTGGGGCCGGTGGAAGTGACGTATGTCCGCGTAGAGGTAGTAGCCGGCGCAGACCACGGCGTTCAGCAGCAGGATGATCATGCCCGTGTTGCCGTTCGGGGTGCTGAAGTCATCGGTGTGGTCGGTGCTCAGGAAGCCGAAGCTGATGCCGAGGACCACCACCGAGGCCGCGAAGATCCACCAGTCGGCGGCCCTGCGGGTCACGATCGCCGCGCGGAGCGTCGCCACCCACGCCAGGAATCCGATGCTGAGGAGCGCCACCGCCACGAAGATCACGCGCAGCAGGACCAGCACCCCGGTCGAGGGTCGACGGGGCGGAGGCGCGGCGTAGCCGTGGCCCTGCATGGCTGCTCCTGGAGGCCTGATGGGGACGGACGTGAGTACCGGCGTGAGTACCGGGTCCGAGCGTATAGGCCGACAAGGACAACGCGTCCCGGGTTGTACCCAACAGTTGTCGCGCTGGTCACGTGCCCCGATCGGGAACGTGTCAGTCCGGTGCGACCGTCCCGTCCGTCAGTCCGTCGTACATCCCGCGTACGAGTTGCTCTCCGAGACGGCCCGTGTGCCTGAGGGCGCGCTCGAAGTCGTCGAGGGCGCGGAAGCGTTCGCCGTAGCGTCGCTGTTCCTCCAGGGGCAGCCGGGGCAGTTGGAGGCGGCGCACGTCGAGGCGGGTGGCGGTGGAGGCGTAGCTGCTGGCCTGGCGGTTGTTGGCGGTGCCGCGCAGGAAGCCGGCGAGGAACCAGGGGTCGAGGGCCGCGGGATCGGGGCGCAGCAGGACGAGGTTGCGCCCGAGGGCGGCGCCCGCGGTCGCGTCGTCGATCACGCGCGACACCGAGCCGCCGCCGAGCACCGGCACGACGACGTCGCCCGGCTGTGTCAGCACGGCGTCCTCGTCGCTCTCGGGAAGGGCTCCGGAGGGGGCGGTCTGGGCGAGGACGTCGTGGTCGGTGAGGACGGGCACGCGCGCGTGGCCGCCGTTTCCGCCGGTACGCAGCACCAGCGCTCCCCCGCGCGCGAGTTCACCGACGGTGGTGAACGGCCAGCGGGGCGCGGGCTGTGCGTGGTCCGCGGGCGGCGGGGTGAGGTCGGCGGTCAGCCGGAGGGTCGCGCCGAGGCGTTCGCGTACGGCGGTCAGCTCGTCTGCGCCGCCGCCCGGGGCCGGCGGCGGAAGGTGGCGGGCCGGGGCGAGGTCGACGTCGTCGTCGAGGAGGTCGATGACGGGCAGGGAGCGGGCCAGGCCGGGGCGTTCGTCGAGCGTCCCGGCCCGGTCGAAGGCGCCCCAGGCGTCGAGCACGGCCTCCCGCACGGCCCGCCAGTCGGGCCCGCCGCGCCCTTCGGTGGCGTACTGCCCGGTGTCGGCGAGCAGCACCTCGGGCTGCGCGGGCGCCTTGTCGGGGCGGCGCAGCACCCACAGGTGGAGCGGGATGTTGTACGGGGGTGCCGCGCCGAGGGGCAGGGCGACGACGGCGCGCAGTGCGCCGCGGCGCAGCAGGTCGGCACGGATGCGGCGGCCGGAGCGGCGGGAGGCGGCGGCGGGTGGCATGAGCAGGACGGCGGTGCCGCCGTCGCGCAGGCGGGCGAGCGCGTGCTGGGCCCAGGCCAGCTCGGATTCGTTGCGGGCCGGGAAGCCGTACTCCCAGCGGGGGTCGTAGGCGAGTTCGTCGTGGCCCCAGTTGCGTTCGTTGAACGGCGGGTGGCACAGGACGGCGTCGGCGCGCAGCTCCGGGTAGGCGTCGGCGCGCAGGGTGTCGCCCGCGGCGCCGCGCACGGTGGCCTGCGTGTGCAGGGCGAGGCGGAGAGCGGTGAGCGCGGCGAGGTCGGGGGCGCTGTCCTGGGCGTAGAGCTCCTGGTCGGGGCGGGGGGCCACGGCGCGCAGTAGGGCGCCGGTGCCGCAGGCGGGGTCCAGGAGGGAGCGGGCGGGGCCCGCCAGGTCGGCCATGAGGCCGGCGAGTTCTGCGGGGGTGAGCGTGTACTGGCGCGGGTTGGCGTCGAGGTGCCGGCCGAGCAGGAACTCGAAGGTCTGGCGGGCACCCGATGCGGCGGCGAGTTCGGCGACACCGCGCAGGAGGGGGGCGGAGGAGAGGAGCTGGGGGCCGGAAGGGGTGTGCACGGCGGGCGGAACCGGGGTGGGGAGGGAGGCGGCGGAGGCGGCGTTCACAGCAGGCGGGGAGTTCACACCTGACGGTCCCCCTCCGGCCGATCCTCTGTGAACACCGAGCCCTCGAACCGCCGCCCCGAAGCGCGGCACGAGGACTTCCTCCAGCGCCCCCGTCAACATCGCCGCCAGCCGTTCGTCCGATCCGGCGCTCGCCTCCAGCCAGACCGTCGGCCGGTCATGGATGAGCAGCAGTGCGCAGCCGGCGTGCGTCAACGCCGTGACCGGGCCCTCGGGGTGCCCGGCGAGCTGTTGCCAGACGCGTTCACGGAGCGGTACCTCGGCGAGTTTGCCCTGCTTGCGCAGCCATCCCTCGACCTCGGCGAGCGCGAAGGACGGGCTCGTCTCGGTGCCGCCGACGGGCTTGGGGAAGTCGGAGTGGCGGCGCCGCCAGTTGCTGACGGCGGCGCGGCCGACGCCGGCCAGCCGGGCGATCCCGGCGGCGGTCACCTCTGTCGCGTTGTCCTGCACCCGCCCGGCTCCCCTCGTTGTCCGCACTGTGACGCCGAGCATACCGACGCACGCAAGATCCATGCATTCACGCCCGTGTACACACTCGGCCCCGTGCATCGTGTTGACTCGGTTCACAAGCTCTGCTCTTATTGACCCAGCGAACACCGTGAACGGCAACCGCCGGAACCACGGCGGTCGCCACATCCGAACGTCCGAGGGGGGACATCGCCATGGGCATGAAGGGCAAGATCGCGCTGGGCGCCGTCGTGGGGGTCGTGGTCATCGGTGCCGTATCGGCGAACGCAGGTGCCAAGGGAAGCGGTTCCGCCTCCGACTCGGGCTCCGGCAAGCGCTCCTCGGCCTCCGCGCAGCACGGCTCCGGGGGCGAGAAGGCGCAGGCCGCCGAGAAGAAGAAGGCCGCGTTCGCCGGGGACGGCGACTTCCAGGTCGGCTCCGACGTCAAGCCCGGTACCTACCGCACCACCGGCAACACCGACGGCATGTGCTACTGGGAGCGCGCCAAGGACGCCAAGGGCGAGACGGACTCGATCCTGGCCAACGACAATGTGAGCGGCACCAGTTACGTGACCGTCAAGGCCACCGACAAGCTCTTCAAGTCGAACGGCTGCAAGGACTGGGAAGCCGTCGACGCCAAGGCGAAGAGCACCCCCGCCGCCAGGATGGCCGGTGACGGCGGGATGTTCAGAGTCGGCTCCGACATCGCCCCCGGCACCTACAGGTCCACCGGCAACAAGGACGACTCCTGCTACTGGGAGCGCGCCAAGGACGCCGATCACTCGCTCCGGTCGGTCATCGCGAACAACAACGTGACCGGCACCGCCGTCGTCACGATCGGCGCCTCGGACGGCTACTTCAAGACCACCGGCTGCGGCGACTGGAAGAAGACGGCCTGACCCGGCCCCTCCCGTGACCGCCGCGGCCCGGGCACCCGGCACGGCGCCGGGTCCCCGGCCGCCCGGGCCCCACCCCGGATCCGGCTGCCCCCCGCCCCCACGCTTACGATGACCGCTCGCCGCCGACCGAGCCGGTTCCACCGGCTCCGACGGGTGGCCCCACACCCCACCCCCCGCGCCCCGGCCGCTTCCGGCCGACGTACGGCACGCCGTGCACTCCCCCGTCAGCACCATCCTCTGAAGGACTGTCATGCGCCTCTCGCCCCGTGTCGCCACCCTGCTCGCCGTCGCGGCACTCCCCTTGGCCCTCACCGCCTGCTCGTCCGGTTCCTCCGGCAACGGGGGCGCGGCTTCCTCCGACAAGGCGGTCGCGGCCAAGGCGAAGGACCCCAACGCCGGTCTGCCCACCGGTACGCAGTTGAAGAAGGCGCTGGCACCCGCGTCGGCCTTCCCCGTCGGGCTCACCCTTGAGGCCGCCGGTTCCACGGACACCGGTGGCACCTTCCTCTCCGCCTCCGGCGAAAGCACCGCGAAGCCGGACTGCACCAAGCTGGAGGCCACGTCCTGGATCCAGGTGAGCGGCTACAAGGGGGGCGTGTCGTTCGCGCAGAACGACTACGCGAACAAGGACAAGACGCAGGAGGTCGCCCAGGAGATCGACACCTTCCAGGGCACCACGGCCGCCGCGGTGATGAAGAAGCTGCGGACCGTCGCCACCGAGTGCGCCACGTTCACGGACACCGACGCGCACGCCAAGGTGAAGCTCGCCGGCAAGTCCACGGCCGGGCTCGGCGACGAGGGCTACTCGATGACGCTGACGAGTGCCACCTGGGAGAACGGCACCTCGCTGATCGCGACCCGGGCCGGGAACTCGGTGATCACCGTGCTGTCCACGGCGGGCGGCGACAACGGCGCCGCGTCCGCGAAGAAGGTGACGACGGCGGTCCTCGCGGCGCTGAAGAAGTAGGCGAGGCACCGACGACGCGGCCCCCGGCCGCTCCGTCCCGGGCTGCAACCGGTGCCGCATCCACACGTTGGGCTCGACGTACACCGCGTATCCCCGCTCCGGTTCGCAGCGCACCGGCACGAGCGCCCCGGGCACCTCGATGTCGCCCTGGTTGTCGAAGGGCAGCCCCGTCCAGCCGCGCCACTGTTCCAGCCGGAGACGGTCATGGAGGCCGGTGCCACCCGTTCGACGGTGGCGCCGGCCCCGGCGTGCACGCGCGGCCACGGGTCGTGGGGCAGCCCGTCGGGCCGTACGCGGTGGGCGTACTCCTCGCTGGGGGTGTGCGG
This sequence comes from Streptomyces guryensis, assembly GCF_021261325.1. GTDB lineage: Bacteria > Actinomycetota > Actinomycetes > Streptomycetales > Streptomycetaceae > Streptomyces > Streptomyces guryensis. The sequence continues at coordinate 121,037 of NZ_JAJSBI010000008.1, forward strand.
TTCGAGGTGCTTGGCGCTGGGGCGGACCGGGGCGACGGCTTCGGTGAAGCCGTGGGTGCGGGCGTTGTCGCGCATCGCGCAGAGCGTCCTGGCGGACGGGCCGCGGCTCTGGACGTGCGGGGCGACCACGATCGAGATCGCGCAGACCGTGTCGGGGCGCACGCCGCGGCGCAGGTCGGCGAAGGCCCGCACGAGCACCCCGTCCCAGCACCGCGGGCAGTTCGCCGCCGCCCTCCGCGGTGAGCCGGAAGGGCACGCTGTACGCGTGCGCGACGACCTCGCCCCGCTCGTCCTCGGCGAACAGCACGTACTGCGGGAACTCGGCGGGAATCCGCCCGTGGTGGGAGTCGCCCACCGGGGCCTGGGCCGTGAACTGCGGCCGGCTGTCGGGCATGTCCAGCACCGGCCGCAGCATCTCCGGGCGTGCGGCGAGACCCGACACCTTCAGCTCCATGAGGTCACGTGACCCCGGGCACCCCCGTGTCAGTCCGCGTGGAACCTGGCCGGCGCCTCCGTCGGGTTGCCGCCGGACGGGAGTTTCTGCCCCGGGCAGGTCCCGAGCACCTTCTCCATCGCGGCCTTCTCGGCGGCGGTCACCCACAGCCCGTACTTCTTCTTCACCGCCACCTGGGCGGCGACGTACGTGCACCGGTAGGCCTTGTTGGGCGGCACCCAGGTCGCGGTGTCGCCGTCGCCCTTGGAGCGGTTGGTGCTCGCGTCGACGGCGAGCAGGTTGAGCGGGTCGTTGGCGAGGGCTATGCGCTTCCTCGCGTCCCAGTACTTGGCGCCCGTCTGCCAGGCGTCGGAGAGAGCGACCATGTGGTCGATGTCGACCAGGCTGCGGCCACGTTTGTAGGTCACCTTCTGGCCGGAGTACGGGTCCGACTCCAGGACGCCGTACGACACCTTGCAGGTGCCGCCGGTGAACTTCACGTCGCGCAGGTCCCGTTTGAGGATGTCGTCACGGGTGTCGCAGCTGTTGGTGTCGGTGTCCGCCCAGGCGGCGCCGAACCTGTCCCGGGCGTAACCCGTCTTCGGTGCCCTTCCCTTCACGGTCAGCGACTCGGCGGCCGAGAGGGCCGCGCCCCCGCCTCCGGTCTGTGTCGGCCCACCGGCCCCCGTCTTCGTCTCCGCCTTGCATCCGGCCACGGCGAACACCAGCACGACGGCGGCCACAGCCCCGCCCCTAAGACGCCTCACGGTGCGCCCTCCCCTTTGCCTGAGCAGTCCCGCCCCCGCACGGACGGTCTTCCCTCGTACGAGTTTCCGCACACCGTAGCGACAGGGCGCGCGGTGGCACTCGGGAGGTCCAGACCACAACCGGACTAAAGTGGGCGTTCCGCCCTCAACGGCCGTATCGTCGATCCTGAGTCACCTCGGGAAGGAGCTCTGGATGGGCATCTTCGACAGGTTCAAGAGCAACCGCCAGATGCAGGACAAGGCCAAGGACATGTCCGACGCGGCGGAACGCAAGGTCAACGAGAGAACGGGCGACAAGTACGAGAACCAGGTCGACGAGGCCCAGCAGCGCATCGAGGGACAGCTCGGCATGGATCGCGACAGGCCCGAACAGCCGTAAGGCCACGGCCGACGGCCCTGGGGCCACAACGCCAGCCGTCCGCGGAACCCGCCTCCCGCGGACGGCTTCTCATGCCCCTCTTCTTCTGCGGCCCTACGACCCTGCCCCTCTTCTTCTGCGGCCCTACGACCCCAGGATCGACGCCAGGAACTCCCCCACCCAGCCCAGCAACTCCCGCCCGACCAACGGCTTTCCGCCCACCTTCGCCGTCTTCGGGCGCGGGACCAGCACCTGGTGGACCGCCGGCTTGATGACGGTCCCCGGGTAGAGGCGCTTGACCCTGAGCTCCTGGGACTCCCTCAACTCCACCGGCGCGAAGCGGATGTTGTTGCCCTGCAGGACGATCTCGCCGACCTCGCAGGCGCGGGCGAGCATCCGCAGGCCCGCCACCAGCAGCAGGTTCTCCACCGGTTCGGGCAACTTGCCGTAGCGGTCGACGAGTTCCTCGCGTACGGACTTGATGTCCTCCTCCGTGTTGGCGGAGGCGATGGCCCGGTAGGCCTGGAGGCGGAGCCGCTCGCCGGGGGCGTAGTCGTGCGGGACGTGCGCGTCGACGGGGAGCTCGATCTTGACCTCCAGGGGCGGCTCCTCCTCCACCCCGCCCTCCAGGGAGGCCCGGTAGTCGGCGACCGCCTCGCCGACCATGCGGACGTACAGGTCGAAGCCGACGCCCGCGATATGGCCGGACTGCTCGCCGCCGAGCAGGTTGCCGGCGCCGCGGATCTCCAGGTCCTTCATCGCCACGTACATGCCCGCGCCCATCTCCGTGTGCTGGGCGATGGTGGCTAGCCGCTCGTGGGCGGTCTCCGTCAGGGGCTTCTCCGGCGGGTACAGGAAGTAGGCGTACCCGCGCTCGCGTCCACGCCCCACCCGGCCGCGCAGCTGGTGCAGCTGGGAGAGGCCGAAGTTGTCACCGCGCTCCACGATCAGGGTGTTGGCGTTGGAGATGTCGATGCCGGACTCGACGATCGTGGTCGAGACGAGGACGTCGTACTTCTTCTCCCAGAAGTCGACGACCACCTGTTCGAGGGTGGACTCGGACATCTGGCCGTGGGCCGTCGCGATCCGTGCCTCGGGGACGATCTCGCGCAGGCGGGAGGCCGCGCGGTCGATGGACTCCACCCGGTTGTGGATGTAGAAGACCTGGCCCTCGCGCAGCAGTTCACGGCGGATCGCCGCGCCGATCTGCTTCTCCTCGTACGGCCCGACGAAGGTCAGCACCGGGTGGCGCTCCTCCGGCGGGGTGGTGATCGTGGACATCTCGCGGATGCCCGTCACCGCCATCTCCAGGGTCCTGGGGATCGGGGTCGCGGACATCGTCAGTACGTCGACGTTCGCGCGCAGCTTCTTCAGCTGCTCCTTGTGCTCGACGCCGAAGCGCTGCTCCTCGTCGACGATGACCAGGCCGAGGTCCTTGAACTTCGTCTCCGAGGAGAAGAGGCGGTGGGTGCCGATGACGACGTCCACCGAGCCCTCGCGCAGGCCCTCCAGGACGGCCTTCGCCTCGGTGTCCGTCTGGAAGCGGCTCAACGCCCTTACGTTGACCGGGAATTGGGAGTACCGCTCGCTGAACGTCCCGAAGTGCTGCTGCACCAGCAGGGTGGTGGGGACGAGGACCGCGACCTGTTTGCCGTCCTGTACGGCCTTGAAGGCGGCCCGGACCGCGATCTCCGTCTTGCCGTAGCCGACGTCGCCGCAGATCAGCCGGTCCATCGGGACCGACTTCTCCATGTCGTCCTTGACCTCGGCGATGGTGGTGAGCTGGTCGGGCGTCTCCGCGTACGGGAAGGCGTCCTCCAGCTCGCGCTGCCAGGGGGTGTCCGGACCGAAGGTGTGGCCGGGGGCCGCCATGCGCGCGCTGTACAGCCTGATCAGGTCGGCCGCGATCTCCTTGACGGCCTTCTTCGCGCGTGCCTTCGTCTTGGTCCAGTCGGCGCCACCCAGGCGGTGCAGCGTGGGGGCCTCGCCTCCGACGTACTTGGTGATCTGCTCCAGCTGGTCGGTGGGGATGTACAGGCGGTCGCCGGGCTGGCCGCGCTTGGCGGGGGCGTACTCGACGACCAGGTACTCGCGGGTGGCGCCCTGCACCGTGCGCTGCACCATCTCGATGTAGCGGCCGACGCCGTGCTGCTCGTGGACGATGTAGTCGCCCGCCTCCAGGGTGAGCGGGTCGATGGTCTTGCGGCGGCGGGCCGGCATCCGGGCGCCGTCCTTGCCGGCCGCCTTCTGGCCGGAGAGGTCGGTCTCGGTCAGGACGGCCAGCTTGAGCGCCGGGTCGACGAAGCCGTAGTCGATCGAGCCGCACGCCACGTGCACGACGGACGGGGAGATCGCCCCGAGCTCGACGTCGAGGCGGGCCGCGATGCCCTCGCCGCCCAGCACCTCGACCGTACGGGCCGCCGGGCCGTGGGCCTCGGTGACGTACACCGTGCGCCAGCCGTCGGCGAGCCAGCCCTTGGTGTCGGCGAGGGCCTTGGCGGTGTCGCCGCGGTAGGTCTCGGGGGCGTGCATGCCGACCTTGAGGGTGTCGGCGTCGAGTTCCTCATCGGCCGCGAACGGCGAGACCGACCACCACATCATGTCCAGTTCGCGCGCCCGGTCCCGTACGTCCGCGATGGACCAGAGCGAGGCCGCGCCGACGTCGATCGGGGCCTCGCCGCCGCCCGCCGTCGCCGCCCAGGACGCCTGCAGGAACTCCTGGCTGGTGGCGACCAGATCGGCGGCACGCGTGCGTACCCGCTCCGGATCGCAGACGACGGCCATGGCGCCCTTGGGCAGGACGTCGATCAGCAGCTCCATGTCGTCGACCAGGACGGGGGCGAGGGACTCCATGCCCTCGACAGCGATGCCCTCGGCGATGTTGCCGAGCAGTTCGCCGAGCTCGGGGTGGAGTTCGGCGAGGGTGCGGGCACGCGTGCGTACGTCGTCCGTGAGCAGGAGTTCACGGCAGGGCGGCGCCCACAGGCCGTGATCGGCGACTTCCAGGGAGCGCTGGTCGGCGACCTTGAAGTAGCGGATCTCCTCGACGTCGTCGCCCCAGAATTCCACGCGCAGGGGGTGTTCCTCGGTGGGCGGGAAGACGTCCAGGATGCCGCCTCGTACGGCGAACTCGCCGCGCTTCTCGACGAGCTCCACGCGCGCGTACGCGGCCGCGGCGAGGGATTCCACGATCTCGTTCAGGTCGGCGGTCTGCCCGGTGCGCAGAGCCACCGGTTCCAGGTCCCCGAGGCCCTTGACCTGCGGCTGCAGCACCGACCGTACGGGCGCCACGACGACGGAGACCGGGCCGGTCTCGGGATCGTCGGGGCGGGGGTGGGCCAGGCGGCGCAGGACGGCGAGGCGTCGTCCCACGGTGTCGCTGCGGGGGCTCAGCCGTTCATGCGGGAGTGTCTCCCAGGACGGGTAGTCCACGACGCCGTCCGGCGGCAGCAGTGAGCGCAGGGCGGCGGCCAGGTCCTCCGCCTCGCGTCCCGTCGCCGTCACCGCCAGCACGGGGCGGCCGGTCTCGCGGGCGAGGGCGGCGACCGCGAAGGGGCGGGAGGCGGGCGGGCCGACGAGGTCGACGTGCATGCGGTTGCCGTCTGCGGCCGCCTTGACGGCTTCTGCGAGGGCGGTGTCCTTGACGACGGCGTCGAGCAGACCGTGCAGGCTCATTCGGGGCGGCTTTCGTCCGGGGGTGGGCAACGCGAATCGCCCGACGCGGTGACCGGGCCGGGGGTCTCCAGCGTACGTCGGCGTCGGCGCTGGTGCCGGAGGCTGTGGACAACGTCCGCCGCGGGGGCGCCGGGCCCCGGCTTTTCTCGCCCCCGCCGCCCCTTCCCGTCCCGTCCCTGGGGGCTGCGCACCCCAGACCCCCGCTTTCGGCCTGAACGGCCTCGTCCTCAAACGCCGGACGGGCTGAAAGCTCAAACGCCGGACGGGCTGAAAGACAAAGGACGCCGGACGGGCCGAAAGACGAAAGACAAAACTGCCCGGTGCCGGTGAGTCCCCCAGGACTCCCCGGCACCGGGCGCTCCCCCGCAACCCCCGTGTGCGGTGGCTGTGACCGATCGCTACTCGGTGGCGATCGCGTTCAGTACGTTCATCCGGCCCGCCCGGAACGCCGGGATCAGTGCCGCGAACAGGCCCACGAAGGCCGAGCCGATGAAGACGCCGATGATCGTCGGCCAGGGCACTTCGAGGGTCTTCAGGCCCTCCAGGGCGAGGAGTTTCTGGGCGGTTGCGCCCCAGCCCATGCCCAGGCCCAGGCCCAGCAGTGCGCCGAACAGGGCGATCACGACCGACTCCATGCGGATCATGCGGCGCAGCTGGCGGCGGGAGAGGCCGATGGCGCGCATCAGACCGATCTCACGGGTCCGCTCGACCACCGAGAGGGCCAGGGTGTTCACCACACCCAGGATCGCCACGATGATCGCGAGTGCCAGCAGGCCGTAGACCATGTTCAGGAGCTGGCCGATCTGGTCCTTCAGCTCCTGCTTGTAGTCGGTCTGGTCCCGGACCTCGTACTGCGGGTACGGCTTCAGCGCCGTCTTCAGGGCCGCGTATGCCTGCTTCTCCTGGCCGTCCCTGGCCTTGGCGAACATGATGACGTTCGGCGGGATCTTGCCGGCCGGGAGGTACTTCTTCATCGTCGCGATGCTGGTGTAGCGCGCACCCTGGTCGATGGCGACGTCGTCGTCGGTGATGGCCGCGACCTTGAGCCTGGCCGTGGCGCCGCCCTTGAAGGCGACCGAGAGGGTGTCGCCGACGTGCACGCCGTGCTTCTTGGCGTACTTGGAGCCGACCGACATGGCGTCGGTGCCGTAGGCGGCCGTGAGGGTGCCGGCCGTGGTCGCGCGGCGCAGGTCCTGGGCGTAGGACGGGTCGGCGGCGGTGAGGCCGTCGGTGTCCTTCTGCCCGTCGGGCGAGGTCAGTGTGGCGTCGAGCTGCTTGTAGCGGGTGACGTGGGCCAGGCCCGGTGTCTGCTCCATGGCCTTCTCGGCCTGCGGGACGATCCGCTGCTTGCCCTGGACGATGAAGTCCGCGCCGACCGACTTGTCCAGCTCGCCCGTCGCCGAGGCGACCATCGAGGAGCCGACCACCGACAGGCAGGCCACGAGTGCCAGGCCGATCATCAGGGCCGCGCCCGTGGCACCCGTACGCCTGGGGTTGCGCAGCGCGTTGCGCTCGGCCATGCGGCCGACCGGACCGAAGGCCCGCAGCAGCACCGCGCTGATCACCCGGACGACCCCGCCGGCCAGCAGCGGGCCGATGACCACGAAGCCGATCAGGGACAGTACGACACCGAGGCCCAGCATCCCCGATCCGTCGGTCGCCTTCTTCGCCGAGGCCGCCGCGTACAGGGCGGCCCCTCCGGCCCCGGTGAGGACGAGCCCGATCAGGGCGCGTACCCAGCCCGCCCTGCCGTCGGCCGGCGTACCGGCGTCGCGCAGTGCGGCCATCGGGGAGACCTTGCCGGCGCGGCGGGCCGGCAGGTAGGCGGCGAGGACGGTGACGACGATGCCGAGGAGCATGCCGGCCAGCGGCGTGGTCCACTTCACCGTCAGGTCCCGCGTCGACAGGTCCATGCCCATCGACCCCATGAGCTTCATCAGGCCGACCGCGATACCGACACCGGCCCCGACGCCGAGCGCGGATCCGACGACCCCGAGCAGCGTCGCCTCGACCAGCACCGAACGGTTGACCTGCTTGCGGGACGAACCGATCGCCCGCATCAGGCCGATCTCGCGGGTGCGCTGGGCGACCAGCATCGAGAAGGTGTTGATGATCAGGAAGATGCCCACCAGGAACGCGATCCCGGCGAAGCCGAGCATGGCGTACTTGATGACGTTCATGAACGCGCCGACGCCCTTGCGGTTCTCGTCGGCGTTCTCCTTGGCGGTCTGCAGCTTGTACGTCCCCGTACCGAGCGCCTGCGCCATGTTCTGCTTGAGCTGCGTGTCGGAGACGCCGGCCGCGGCGGTGATGCCGATCTGGGTGAACCGGCCGGTGGCGCCGAGCAGTTCGCGCTGTGCGGTGGCGGTGTCGAAGTAGACGACGGCGGCACCGGGGTTGGTCACCTTGAAGGTGGCGATGCCGACGATCCTCGCCTTGAAGTCGCCGGTCTGCGCGATGGTGCGCAGTTCGTCGCCCATCTTGAGGTGGTGCTTGTCGGCGGTGTCGGCGTCGACCATCACCTCGGTCGGCCCGCGCGGGGCGTGCCCGGAGGTGATCTCCATCGAACGCAGGTCGTTGCTGGTCCAGTTGCCGGCGATGGTGGGTGCGCCGGTGCTGGATCCCATGTTGTCGTTGTGGCTGTTGACGACGGTCACGTTCATCGAACTGACCCCGCCCTCGGCCGACTTGACGCCCTCGGCCGTGCGGGCCCGCTGCAGCACGGAGGCGGGCAGCGACTCGGGCACCCCGTTCTGCGGTGTGTCGTCGCTCTTCGCGGCCTTCGGGGAGACGGTGACATCGGACGCGGTGACCGCGAACAGCTTGTCGAAGGTGGTGTTCATGGTGTCGGTGAAGACCAGCGTCCCGCAGACGAAGGCCACCGACAGCAGCACGGCTATCGCCGACAGGGCCATCCGCCCCTTGTGCGCGAAGAAGTTGCGCATCGACGTCTTCAGCACGGTCATGACGTGCGCCCCCGGGCGTCGAAGTCCTTCATACGGTCCAGGACGGCGTCCGCGGTCGGCTTGTGCATCTCGTCGACGATCCGGCCGTCGGCGAGATACAGCACACGGTCCGCGTACGAGGCCGCCACCGGGTCGTGCGTGACCATCACGATGGTCTGCCCCAGCTCGTCGACCGACCTGCGCAGGAAGCCCAGCACCTCGGCTCCCGCACGGGAGTCCAGGTTTCCGGTCGGCTCGTCACCGAAGATGATCTCGGGCCGCGCTGCGAGCGCACGGGCCACGGCGACGCGCTGCTGCTGGCCGCCGGAGAGCTGGGTGGGCCGGTGCCTGAGCCGGTCGGAGAGCCCGACCGTGTCCACGACCCGCCCCAGCCACTGCTTGTCCGGCTTACGGCCCGCGATGTCCATGGGCAGCGTGATGTTCTCGAGCGCGTTCAGCGTCGGCAGCAGGTTGTACGCCTGGAAGATGAACCCGATCCGGTCCCGGCGCAGCTTGGTGAGCTTCTTGTCCTTGAGCCCGGTGATCTCGGTCTCGTCGAGGTAGATCTGCCCCGACGAGACGGTGTCGAGCCCGGCCAGGCAGTGCATGAGGGTGGACTTGCCGGACCCCGAGGGGCCCATGATCGCGGTGAACTGCCCACGGGCGATGTCCACATCCACATGATCGAGGGCGACGACACGGGTCTCCCCGGCCCCGTACGCCTTCACGACCTGCCGCGCCCGCGCGGCAACGGCCGTACGCCCTCCAGTGCCCCCGTGCCTGGGAATGGTCACGGCCGAAGTCATGGTATTTCTCCTATGTCGGTTACGAAGGTGACGCACGATTGCTGCGTCGGCCCGGTCCTGCCGGTCGTGCTGTGCTGGTTACGCGGTTGAGTCTGGCGCCGGAGAGGGGTCCGGCGCGCTGGTGCCCGGCACCCTCTTGTGCTGGGGAAAACCCCACCCCCGCCGGTTCGGTCAACCACCCCTCACCGGCTCCCCAGCGGCGTAAGACCAGGTTAAGGACGGCCTCGGCCGCTCTCCTCCTCCGACGGTACGAACCCTCCCCGGGCCGTAGTACGGAGGAACCCCTAGGGGCAGTCCACCGACGGGTGGAGACGTTCTCGGGGTTGCGGTCCACCCACCGGCCCAGTCAGCTTCCACCCTCCCGTCGCGTCAGGGTCAAGTGGGAAGCTGTCCGGCGGCGGACAGATGCAAGGGGAAGGAATCCTGTGGACCAGGGGGAGACGGACATACGGACGGCCGCAACCGACCGGATGCCGGACACACGCAGACGCGGCGCCGTGGTCGCCGCGCTCATGCTGGCCATGGCGCTCGCCGCCCTCGACGCCACGATCGTCTCGACGGCCGTCCCGCAGATCGTCGGTGACCTGGGCGGCTTCTCGGTCTTCTCCTGGCTGTTCTCCGGCTATCTGCTCGCCGTGACGGTGACGCTCCCGGTGTACGGCAAGCTGTCGGACACCTTCGGCCGCAAGCCGGTCCTGATCGCGGGCGCGGCGGTGTTCCTGGCCGGTTCGCTGCTGTGCGCGGTGGCCTGGAACATGGGCGCGCTGATCGCTTTCCGCATCCTCCAGGGCCTGGGCGGCGGGGCGCTCCAGGGCACGGTCCAGACGCTCGCCGCCGACCTCTACCCGCTCAAGGACCGCCCGAAGATCCAGTCCAAGCTGTCCACGGTGTGGGCGGTGTCGGCGGTGGCCGGCCCGGGCGTGGGAGGCGTCCTGGCCGCCTACGCCGACTGGCGCTGGATCTTCCTGGTCAACCTCCCCATCGGCGCGTTGGCGTTGTGGCTGGTCGTCCGCCATCTGCACGAGCCGGAAAGGGAGTCCACGGGCCGCCCCCGTATCGACTGGGCGGGCGCGCTGGCGGTGTTCGCGTGCGGGGGCGTCCTGCTGACGGCCCTGGTGCAGGGCGGGGTGGCCTGGCCCTGGCTGTCCGGACCCTCAATCGCCTTGTTCGGTACGGGACTTGCGCTGGCCGGCGTCGTGGTCGTGATCGAACGCCGGGCCGCGGAACCGATCATCCCGGGCTGGGTGTGGCGCCGCCGTACGATCGCGGCGGTGAACCTGGCGTTGGGCGCACTGGGGTTGCTGATGGTGGCCCCGTCCGTCTTCCTGCCGACGTACGCACAGTCGGTGCTGGGCCTGGCCCCGGTGGCGGCCGGCTTCGTCCTCTCGGTCTGGACGCTGAGCTGGCCGGTCTCGGCGGCCCTGAGCCAGCACGTGTACGGACGCATCGGATTCCGCAACACGGCCATGCTGGGCATCGGAATCGCGGCGCTGCTCCTGTTCGCGTTCCCGTTCCTGCCCTACCCGGGCTCGGCCTGGCAGCCGGCCCTGCTGATGCTGCTGTTGGGCGCGGCCCTGGGCCTGTTCCAACTCCCGCTGATAGTCGGCGTGCAGTCGACGGTGGGCTGGGCGGAACGCGGCACGACAACGGCATCGGTCCTCTTCTGCCGCCAGACCGGCCAGACCGTCGGCGCCTCGGTCTTCGGCGCGGTCGCCAACGGGGTGCTGGCCTCGCGGCTGGGCGGCGCGGGCGACCTGGACTCGGTGACGCGGGGCCTGGGCGCCGGTGCGGTCCCGGAGACCACACGGCGGGCGATCGCGGACGCGGTGCACGCGGTGTATGTGGGCGCGGGGTGCGCGGCGGCGGTCGCGTTCCTGGTGCTGCTGTTCTTGGCGCCGAGCCGCTTCCCGGTGCTCCAGGACTGATGGTCCGACGGGGGCACCAGCCGCTCCCCGGCCGCAAAAGTCCGAGTTAACGCGGGTAACACCGCAGGTCAGAATAGTAAGCGCATACCGACCGGCCAGTTTGGTGAAAACGTCGCGCGGCCTGAAACCGGCGAGTAGCGTGCGTGGCTCCGCACGCCCCCCAACCTCCCTGCGGTCCCCCGCACAGGACCCGAGCCACGCAAGGAGCACCGGGATGTCCTACGACCGGTCCCCGTCGCACCCGTACCGCCATGCACCCGAGAACACGTCCCTGCCGTACGAGGCCACGTACCCGTGGATGCCGCCCACCCCGCCGCCGCCCGAACCGGCCGGAAGGCGCCGCCCTCCGCAGCCCGCTCTCGGGCACCACAGCGACCTGCGGATCCTGCGCAGCGCACACCGCTGGCAGCGGCGCACCGCCACCTTCACCGCGCTCGGCTACTTCACGCTGTTCCTGATCCTTTCGGCGTTCGCACCGTCGTTCATGACGACCACCGCCATCGACGGGCTGCCGACCGGGCTGCTGCTGGCCCTGCTCCAGATACCCGTCACCTGGCTGGCGATCGCGCTGTACGAGCACACGGCCCGCCGCTACGTCGACCCGATCGCGGACCGCATCCGCAAGCAGTCCGAGCTGGACGCCAAGCGGGAGGCGGCACGATGACGACCGGATTCAGCGGAAACGCCCAGGCCATGTCCCTCGTCGCCTTCTCCACCGTCGCCGCGATCACCCTGCTGCTGTGCGTGATGACCGGCCCGGACGGCGACGACCTCGACGAGTTCTACACCGGGTACAGCTCCCTCTCCCCCATGCGCAACGGCCTCGCGATCGCCGGCGACTACATCTCCGCGGCGAGCGTGCTGGGCACCGGCGGCGTGATCGCCCTGTGCGGCTACGACGGGATCGCGCTGGCCCTGAGCACCGCCCTGTCGCTGATGCTGCTGATGTTCCTGCTGGCCGAACCCCTGCGGAACGCGGGCCGGTTCACGATGGGGGACGCGCTTGCCCGCCGTATGCCGGGCCGGGGAGTGCGGATCACCGCCTGTGTGGTGACCATCGCCGCCCTGCTGCCGCTGATGCTGGTCCAACTGGCGGGCACCGGACAGCTGTTGGCTTTCATCCTCGGCTTCTCCGGCGACTCCCTGAAGACCGGCTGCATCATCGGGCTCGGCGCCCTGATGATCAGCTATGCGGCGATCGGCGGCATGAAGGGCACCGCCCTCATCCAGATCCTGAAGATCGTGATGCTGCTCGGCTCGGGCGCCGTGGTCGCCCTGCTGGTACTGCGGCGCTTCGACTGGGATCCGGGCGCCCTGTTCAACGCGGCCGCGGCACAGAGCGGGGTCGGGTCCTCCTTCCTGCACTCCGGCGTCGAGTTCGCCGGCAGCCCCACCCCCCGTCTGGACATGATCACTTCGGAGCTCACGATCGTCGTCGGGGGCGCCTGCCTGCCACACGTCACCATGCGCATGTACACCGCGCGCAGCGCCCGTCAGGTGCGGCGCTCGATGTCGTGGGCGGTGTCGTCGGTGGTGCTGTTCGTCCTCATCATGACGGTCGTCGGGTTCGGCGCCACCGCCCTGATCGGCCGGGCGGTGATCGCACAGGCCGACCCGCAGGGCAACACGGCCTACCTGCTCGGCTCACGGGCCGCCTTCGGTACGAACGTGTCGGCGCCGGAGACCTTCCTGTTCACCACCGTCACCACGGCGATCTTCCTGACTCTGCTCGCCTCGGTCGCCGGGATGATCCTCGCCTGCGCCAACTCCCTCGCCCACGACGTCTTCGCCACCCGCGTGCGGGAGATGTCGGAGCGCCGCGAGATGCTGCTCGCCCGGGTCTCGGCCCTCGCGGTGGGCATCCCGGCGATCCTGCTGGCCACCCTGGTCCAGCACCGCAGCCTGCAACCTCTGGTGACCCTGTCCTTCTGCCTCGGCGCCTCCGCGATCGCCCCCGCCCTGGTCTACAGCCTCTTCTGGCGCCGCTACACCCGTTTGGGCCTGCTGTGCACCCTGATCGGCGGCACGCTCGCGGTCCTGCTCGTGATGCCAGGCACCAACCTGGTCTCCGGCTCCCCCGTCTCCGCCTTCCCCGACGCCGACTTCAACTGGTTCCCCTTCACCACCACCGGCCTGGTGACGATCCCCCTGGGCTTCGCCTTCGGCTGGCTCGGCACGGTGCTCTCCGGCCGCCGGGCATCGGAGGAACAGCGGCACCAGTACGAGGCGGTGGAGGGGTGGATCCTGGCGGGGGCGGTGCGCAGGGGCGGGTGACGGGACGGAACACGGATGACCGCGGTCGGCGGGTCGGCACATGCACGCCGGCGGCCGGCGGGACCGACGCGCAGCTGACCGTGGCCGTCGGGACCGATGCACAGCTGACCGTGGTCGGCGGGACGAAGGCGCGGTCGGTGCCAGGCGCCTCCGTCCCGCCCGTCACTCCCCCGGGGCCGACCCCGTCAACGCCGTGAGGCTGTTGCGTACGTTGTCCATCTGCACCTGCATCTCGTCCGCCCGCTCGCTGTGCTTCTGCAGCTCCTGCTCCGTCTCCCGGGCGATCTGCTCCTCCCGCAGCCGCGCCGCCGCGAGGATCTCCGCGGCGCGCGCGTTCGCCTCCTCCTGGCAGCGGTGGGCGTACTCCTCCGCGTCCATGAACTCCCGCTTCGCCTCGGTCAGTTCGGCATCCGCCCGAGCCGCCCGCCCGGCGTGCCGCGCATCGTGTGCCGCCGCGCGCTCGGCCTCGGCCTGCTCCACCTCGTCCCACCGCTCGGCGAACTCCTTGGCCTGCTCGGCGAGTTTCACGGTGGCGCGCTGCCGTGCCTCCCTGAGCACGCACAGCAGGTCACCCCGGCCCTCCTTCAGCGCGCGCCGGGCACCGATGCGGATCTCGTCGGCCTCGGCGCGTGCCACCATGAGCCGCTGACCAGCGTGTTCCTCGGCGTCGGCGCGTACGGCGTCGGCGTGCGCCTGGGCGGCGTCGAGCACGCTGCTCGCGTGCGCCTGCGCCTCCCCCACCAGCCGGTGAGCCTCCTGCCGGGCGCGCTCCCGGACCGCCGCGGCCTCCGCCTGCACCATCTGGAAGAGATGCCGGGCACCCTCCCCGAGCGCCTCGTACGTCTGCGGGGACAGCTGCGACACGGTCTCCTGCAGCAGCGCGGCCTCCGCCTCCATGTCCTTGGCGAGCACGGTGAGCCGGGCCGCCCGCTCCCAGGCGGCATCCCGGTCCAGGGAGAGCGCCTCGGCGAAGACTTCGACCTGTTCGGGACAGTAACCGCGCCCCCGAACGGCCCCGAAGCCATGGGGCGAGATCGGTGTGCTGCTCATCCTGGAACCCCTCTCCGCCGAACTCTCCGCCGTACGGGCGCGCAATGATGATTTCGCGCACATCTTGATATATCGGGCAGAAGTGTTCATAACGCGACACTCCGTACGCGGATCGCGATCGGCGTACGGACGCGGAAGGGCCGGGCCGGTCAGGACGACCGGCCCGGCCCTTCAGGATCAGGTTTTCCGAGCAGTTCGGGTTTCTCGGGAACGCTGCGTCAGCGGTGACGGGTCAGCAGTGGTACGTCACAGCAGCCCGTCCCACATCTGCTCCAGCAGCACCGACCACCAGCTCTCCGGCGAACCGAGCGCCGCCGGGTCCAGGGAGGCCAGCTGGGCCTGGAAGTCGACGGTCCAACGGCCCGCCTGCTCCTGGTTCAGCCCGAACCTGAGGCGCCACATCCGGCCCAGCAGCGCCAGACACCGCTGGAACTCGGGCAGCCCCGTGTTCACGAACTGCGGCGGCACCGGCGCACCGCCGGGGCCCGCCTCCACCGGCACGGCCACGATGTTCGCGGTGCCGTACTGCACACAGACCGCCCGGCCGAAGTCGCTGCCCATGACGAGATACGAGCCCGCGTCCGAGGCCGGCTGCACCCCGCGCTCCTGCGCGAGTTCGGCGAGCGTCGGCACCGGCCGCCCCGGCTGGGCCTGCGCCCAGAAGAACGGACCCATGTCCCCCGGCAGCCCAGCCGCCACCAGCGAGTGCGCCACCACCGGCGGCACACCCTGCCGGGACACGGCAGCCTGCTCGAACCGGAACACACCCGGCCCGAACGCACCCGCCAGCTCCTGCCCCACCGCCTCCGGCGGAATCGGCGCCGCCGCCTGCACCGGCGGCAACGGCGCCCGCACCGGCGCCGGACGCGCGGGACCGTCCGCCACCTGGTGCAACTCGCCCTGATGCACCAGCAGTTGCTGCATGCCCTGCTGCCGGCTCGCGTGATCCGTCCCGTACGGCGCGATACTCGTGATCCGCGCCTGCGGCCACTGCTCGCGGATCATCCGCGCACAGTACGCACCCGGCAGCTCGCACGACTCCAACTCCGTGTGCAGCTCCAGCACCTGGTCCGGCGGCACGTTCATACCGCGCAGCTCGTGGAACATCTGCCACTCCGGGTGCGGCGTACCCGGCGCCGACCGCCGGATCAACTGCTGCTCCGACCCGTCCTGCGCACGGTAACGCAGCACGGCCTGATACCCGGGCCCCACCGTCGGCTGCCCCTGCGGCTGCGGGTAGCCGTACGCGGGCGGCGGCACCGCACCGGGCGGTTGCGGAGCACCGGTCGGCGCCATGCCGGGAGCCTGCGGGGGCGCGCCGGGGGCGCCGACAGGAGGCGCACCGGGCGCACCCACGGGGGGCCCGGCCAGCACGGTCTCCGCATGGTGCACGGCACCTCGACCACCGGCGGAACCGCCCGGAGCACCGGGGGCACCGGGCATACCGGGGGCGGCAGGGGGCGGCGGGGTGCCGGGGGCACCGGGTCCGCCCGGCGGCTGCGGGACGCCCTGACCACCGGGACCAGCCGGAGGCTGCGGGACCCCAGAGCCACCAGGAGCACCGGGAGGCGGGGGGAAGCCAGGCCCACCGGGGCCGCCGGGAGGCTGCGGGGCGCCGGGACCGCCCGGAGCACCGGGAGGCTGGGGCATGCCAGGGCCACCGGGAGCGCCCGGAGGCTGGGGCACACCAGGACCACCAGGACCACCAGGGGCGCCCGGACCAGCCGGAGGGCCCGGAGGCGGGGGGAAGCCAGAGCCTCCGGGGCCGCCTGGAGGCTGCGGGACGCCGGGACCACCAGGAGCACCAGGAGCACCAGGAGGCTGGGGCATGCCAGGGCCACCGGGAGCGCCCGGCGGCGGAGGCACACCAGGACCACCCGACTGCTGCGGAACACCAAGTGCACCAGACGCACCCGGAGCCGCAGGAGGCGGCGGCACATTCATGCCCGGAGCACCTGGGGCGAATGGCGCGCCGGGCGCGCTCGGTCCACCCGGCCCGCCGGGAAACGCCAGCGCACCGGGCCCGCCCGGGGCACCGGGAGGCTGCGGCGCACCCGGAACCCCGGGAGGACCGGGAGGCTGCGGCGCACCGGCACCCGGAACACCAGGCGCACCCGGAGGCTGCGGCGCGCCCGGCCCCATCCGGCCGGGGTCGGCCAGCATCGTGGCCGCTTGGTGGACGTTGGCCGGAGGCGTACCGCCGGGCGGGTGGGGGACGCCCCGCTGATTCGGGGCGCCGGGCGGATTCGGGCCACCAACCGGAGGCGCCGGCGACTGCGGAGCCCCCGGCCCGGCAGCACCCTCGGGGCCGTCCGGACCGAGCGCCGACACCAGTTGCGTCGGCACGTACCCACCCGCACCGGGCCCCGGCGGAGGCGCGCTCCCCGGCCGCCCACCCGGCGTCCCGGGGGCGCCCGGCGGAGGCGGCACGGCCGAGCCCTGGCGCGGCGAAGGAGCCGCCTTGCTCGTCGCGGCGTCGGCGATGTCCCCGGCGTTCGGCGCAAGCGGTCGCGACGGGGCCCCGGGCGCCTGCGGATAGCCGTAGGAAGTCGGCGCATGCGGGGCACCCGGCGCCTGCGGATAGCCGTACGACGAAGGCGAAGGCGGAGGCGGAGGCGGCCCCGGCACCGCCGCACCCTGCGGGTATCCATACCCCGGAGGAGACGGCGGCGGAGTGCCACCCGGCACCGGGCCGGCACCCTGCGGATACCCATAGCCCGGGGGCGGCGGAGGCGTACCGCCCGGCACACCCGGAGCCCCCGGCTCATCGAACGCCGGCTCCACCGCCGTCCGCGGAAGCCTGCTGCCGCCCGCCATCAGCGCCGTCTCGGCGTCCGACGGCGTTTCCTCGCCCCCATCGTTCAACGGCGGCGCGAACACGGTCGCGGGCAGCGGGACGGAAAGGTCCTCACCGCCACCGTTGGTGTCCGTCCCGGCCCAGGGAGTCCCCCCGGCGGGCGAACCCGGCCCACCGGGCGCATCACTCGCCCCGGCCTCCGGCCACCCCGCACCGGCACCCGACGAACCCGCCGCAGCCGCACCACCCCGCCGATCCGCCATCCCCAGCTTGTCCGCCGCCTCCTGCAACCACTCCGGCGGACTCAGCAGGAACGACGTCTGATTCAGATCCACCCGCGCCGAAGACGCAGGCACCCGCTCCGGAGCCTTGTCCGCACGGCCGTACCGCTCCTCGTACCGGCGAATCACCTCACCCACCGGCAACGACGGCCACAACGTCGCCTCACCGCTGTCCCGGGCGATCACCAGCCGCTGCAGACCCCCGTCCGAACGCGGCCCCTCCGCCCGGTCCTCGGCCCACACCACGAACCCGAGCCCGAACTCCCGCACCCGCACCTCACGATGCTGATACGACGGCACATCCCCGTTGATCCACTCCTCGGCGCGCTCCTGCGCCTGCGCGAAAGTCACCATCGCAACGCTCACTCCCCCACCGGAGAGACGGAAGAGACCGGAACGGAATGCGCGAACCCGCCGTCCACCATCAGATTCGCCACCGTCTCCAACTCCGGCGGATCGCCCGCGAGCCGCGACAGGAACGCGTCGAAGTCCTCACCGCACGGCAGCAACAACCGCTCCACCCGGTCCGCCGGCGCCCACGAAGGATCCACGTCCCGAGCGTCGTCATACGCACAGAACCACACCGAACCGAGCCGCTCGCCCTTCACCTTCACCGCCAGCAACCCGCCCTGCACAAACCCAACACCCAAGTAATCCTTGGTCAGATGGTCACGCAGACACTTGTTGACGTAGACCAGATCATTGACCGCCGCCTCGTCCCGCACCGTGAAGAACGGCTGGTCGACCAACAGCCCCAACTCGGCGTCCAGCGCCGCCCCCACCGGCGCACACCCACCCGCCGCCTTCAGGAACGAACGGTACGCACCCGGCAGCCGATACCCGAGGTCCTCCTCGACCCCCTGCACCTGCGACTCCGTCACCGCCACACCCGACTTCGGCAACCCGAAATGCGCCGGCCGCGTCTCCTGCAACGGCCGCGTCCCCCGCTTGCCCTGATCCACCGCCGCCGTCGCGATCCCACCGTGATGCCGCAGCAACGCCTTCACCTCGACCGGCACCAACTCCAGCCGCCGCGAACCCACCACGTGATGCCACGTCCAGCCATGCGGCGTCGCCACCGCCGGCACCGTGTCCCACAACTCATGACCCGTCGCCGCCAACGCCGCATTCGCCGACACATAGTCCGTCAGCCGCAGCTCGTCGACACCGAAACCCTCCGGCGGCTCCGCAATCTCCGCAGCGGCACGCGCATAGACCGAGAAATCGGGGTAACCACGCTCGTCAACCCGTACCCCTCTCGGGTGACGTGCGGCCCGGACCGGATCCGGGAAATGCACGACCTGCCCGGCATAGGCCGCGTTCGGCGGCGCGGCTTGCTGCCCGAGCCGACCTGTCGTCATGGCGGTTGCCCCCTGCGGCGTTCGTTACGGACCGCGATGACCGCCATCGGCCAACCCGCCCCGTATCTCCTGTACAACCCTCTCCACACGTCCGCCGCGTGGATCGCGGTGCCGACAGCCTATGCGGTACGACCGCACCGGTCACCGGGCACCGGTCAGCCGCCCTCCGCTTCCGTGACCAGCCGTCACCCCGCCGTGACAGCCCGCCCAAACCCGGGCGTGTCGCACCGCCCCAGCTTCCGCACCAGCCACGGCATTTGGCACTCTGTGACGTCCGGGGGAGGCTCGGGAGGGGATGACGATCATGAACTCGACGCAGGCGGGACCACACACGGCACCGCACACAGGGCCGTCCGGCGACCCCCGCATCGGCTGGAGCGCCACCGACACCCCCCACGCACCCACCCTGCTCCACCGCCGCGACGGCATACTCCCCACCGTCGCCGCCGCACTCTCCGTCCGCGGCGCCACCCTCACCGGCACCGCCGCCCGCGGCGACCGGCCCCCACCCCTGCACCCACTCGTCCAGGACTTCCTCGACACCCTCACCAGCGCCCAACGCGACCGCTTCACCGGCCGCTGCGCCGAAACCATCCTCATCTCCCGCCACATAGCCAACGCGGACGCCGCCCGCAGCAAACGCGCCACCCGCAGACCCATGACCCACGGCGAAGCCCGCAAAGCCCTCAAACAGGCCAAACTCACCGCCCGCCGCATCCGCGAGGACGGCGACCCCCTGCACGGCAGCTTCGCCACCCCCTGCCGCGCCTGCACCGCCCTCAGCGCCCACTACGGCGTCCGCATCGTCGACCCCGCAGCAGACAACTGACCCCCACCACCACACGCGAAACGGCCCCGCGCCCACCCAGGACCTCGACGATCGAAGGGCAGATGCACCCCGACCGCACCTCGACCACGCGCTTCCCCGTACCCGTCGACGCCGCCCTCCGCGCCGCCGGCTGGCAACCCGGACGCTGGGACATAAAACAAGCCGAGATCTGGGCCGACGCCCTCCGCGACCACACCTCACCAGCAGGCCACCGCCACGCCGTCTTCCCCGCCGCCGTCGAAGCCTGGGCCGAATTCGGCGGCCTCCACATCACACCCACCGGACCGGGCCGCCAGATCGCCCCCTCGGCCCTCCACCTCGACCCCCTGCACGGCCTCCACATGGCCCGCACCCTCAGCGACCTCGGCCGCGCCCTCGACACCGAAGTCAGCCCCCTCGGCACCGAAACCGAAACCCATTCCCTCCTCGCCGTCGACACCGAAGGCCGCATCTACGCCCTCGATCACACAGGCGACTGGTACCTCGGCCCCGACATCGACCAAGCCCTCGGCAGCCTCGTCTCAGGCATCGAACCCGTACGCCTCACAGCAGGCTGAACCCCCGGACACACACAGGGGCCGCTACGCCGCCGGAATCACCGCGGACACCCGGAAACCCCCGGCATCCGTCGGCCCCGACACGAACACCCCACCCAACGCGGTCACCCGCTCCTTCATCCCCACCAGCCCGTTCCCCCCGGACGGCAACCGCGCCGACGACGCCGAAGCCACCTCCGGCGGCGGCTCGTTCTCCACCTGCATCGCGATCTCCGACACCCGATGCGCAAGCCGCACATACGTCTTCGCACCCGCCGCATGCTTGTGGACGTTCGTCAACGCCTCCTGCACGACGCGATACGCGGTCTGCTCGACCTCAGCGGCATACGACCGCACATCCCCCTCGACGGACAGATCCACCACCATCCCCGCAGCCGCCGACTGCCCGACGAGCTCCTCCAACTCCTCCAGACAGGGCCCCTCCCCCTCATCCACGGCCTTCGAAGCCGCCACCGCAGCAGCCACCCCCACCGCCACCAACGGAACGGCCTGCTCGGCCCGCCGAGCACCACCGTCCCCACTCCTCAACACCCCGAGCATCTCCCGCAACTCGGTCAACGCCTGCCGCCCCATGTCCCCCACCAACGCCGCGTTCTTCACGGCCTTCTCGGGGTCCTTACGGGCAACGGCCTGCAGCGCAGCAGCATGCACAACCATCAGGCTCACCCGATGGGCCACCACGTCATGCATCTCCCGCGCAATCCGAGTCCGCTCCTCGTTCCGCGCCCACTCGGCCCGCTCCTCAGCCCGCTCGGCCAGCAGCTGCAACTCACGCTCAAGACTGTCCGCCCGCTCCCGCAAGCTCTCCATCAACCGCCGCCGGGCCCCCACGTACAAACCCAGCAGCAGAGGCGGCGCAGTCATCCCGATCGCCGTCGTGATCGCCGCGAACGGAACGAACCAGTCCCCCAGATCCCAGGACCCCTTGTCCATGTCCTGCCGCACCCGCACGAACATCACGATCAACATGCCGACGAGCGACATCCCCGCCAGCGAAGCGATGATCCGCCGCGGCAACTCGGAAGCGGCGAGCGTGTACAGCCCGACGATCCCCATCAGATAGCCCATCTGGGCCGGGGTGATCGCGATGGACACCAACACCACGGCAATCGGCCACTGCCGCCTCACAAGCAGTGCCGAGCCCGCCAACGCCCCGAACACAACCCCCGCGGCCACCGGAATCCCCGCGTCCCGAGCGAACCGAACACCCTCGAACGCACACTCCACCGCGGACGCCACCGCAAGGCCGACATCCAACACCGCACTGCGCCACCTGGCCCACCACCACGGCCCTCCCCGGGCCGCCATGCGCTCTTCCCCCGTCGTGGTCATGCCTCCAGCCTAAGGGCGCCCGCGCCCCGTTTTCCGGCGAGTTTCCGCGATGGGTCTACACCACAGTCCGTAACCGAACGTAAGCGAAACAGACCAATATCCCTCGAACTGCTGAATCACACATCGTTCGACCCCGGAAGCCCGGATTCCGCCCGGACGGTATGCCCATGGCACATTCACACGGCAAATACGCCGACTTCGAAGGACTGCGGGAGCAGGCGGTCGCGCTGCGGCGCGCAGGACTCAGCCGCCGCCAGATCCGCGACCGCCTGCACGTCGACAACAACGACATCCTCAACCGCCTCCTGGAGGGCGAGCCCCCTCCGGAATGGACGAAGCGCCCGAACGCGAAGGACGACCTCCGGCACAGGGCGAGGGGCTACGACTCCAGGGCTGGACGTACGACCAGATCCAGGTGGAGCTGGGGTGCTCGAAGAGTTCGATCTCGTTATGGGTACGGGATCTGCCGAAGCCGGAGCACAAGCGCAGCCCCGAAGAGGCTTCGGCCATCGCCAGGCGCGGCCGGGAAGCAACGTTGCAACGACGCGACGAGGAGCGCCAACACACGAAGGCGGTCGCCAAGCAGGCCGTCGGCGACCTGTCCGACCGGGAGGTGTTCCTGGCGGGCGTGGTCCTCTACTGGGCAGAGGGCGCCAAGGGCAAGTCGTACAGTCGCCGCGAGCGGCTGCACTTCATCAACAGCGACCCGAATGTGATCAGCTTCTTCATGCGCTGGCTCGACGTCCTGGGCGTCGAGCGCGAGCGCCTGCGCTTCAGAGTCAGCATCCACGAGTCGGCCAACACAACTGACGCCGAGGAGTTCTGGGCCCGGCTGGTGGGCGTGGAGCCTTCGACGTTCCAGAAGGCCACCCTCAAGAAGCACAACCCGAAGACGAACCGGAAGAACACTTCGGAGGCCTACCGCGGTTGCCTGATCGTCTACGTGCTCCGGAGCGCCGACTTGTATCGTCGCATGGAGGGCGCCTGGTACGGCATAGTAGGAGGCGCCGCTCGACAGCCTGGCTAAATGTCTGGTTTGGTCGAGATTATTCCCCCGTGGTGTAATTGGCAGCACTGTGGCTTTTGGTGCCATCTGTCCGGGTTCAAGTCCTGGCGGGGGAGCTCAACCAAGTTCGGGTCCTGACCGGTGACAGCACCGTCAGGGCCCGCTCCCATGTCCCCCACGAAACGCCCCGGTATCCTGCGGATGTCCCCACCCACTCCACAGCCGAAGGGCAACCCCGTGAGCGCCATTCGCCCGGCAGCCGTCGTCGTTCTCGCAGCGGGTGAGGGCACCCGTATGAAGTCGGCCACACCCAAGGTCCTGCACGAGATCTGTGGCCGCAGCCTTGTGGGGCATGTGCTCGCCGCCGCCCGTGAGTTGGACCCCGAGAACCTCGTCGTCGTGGTCGGGCACGCCCGCGAGAAGGTCACCGCCCACCTCGCCGAGACCGACCCCGCCGTGCGCACCACCGTGCAGGCGGAGCAGAACGGCACGGGTCACGCCGTACGCATCGCCCTGGACGAGCTCGGCGGCAGCGTCGACGGCACGGTCGTCGTCGTGTGTGGCGACACCCCGCTGCTCACCGGTGAATCGCTCCGGCAGCTCGCCGCCACGCACACCACCGACTCCAACGCCGTCACCGTGCTGACCGCCGAGGTCCCGGACGCCACCGGTTACGGCCGGATCGTGCGGGACGAGGCGACCGGTGCCGTCGTCGAGATCGTCGAGCACAAGGACGCCACCGAGACGCAGCGCGGGATCCGTGAGATCAACTCCGGTGTCTTCGCGTTCGACGGTCTGCTGCTGGCGGACGCGCTCAAGAAGGTCCGTACGGACAACAGTCAGGGTGAGGAGTACCTGACCGACGTCCTCAGCATCCTCCGTGAGGCCGGTCACCGGGTGGGGGCCTCGGTCGCGGGTGATCACCGTGAGATCGCCGGGATCAACAATCGTGTGCAGCTGAGCGAGGCGCGGCGGATCCTCAACGACCGGCTGCTGACCGAAGCGATGCTTGCCGGCGTCACCGTGATCGACCCTGCGACGACCTGGGTCGACGTCACCGTCACCTTCGAGCAGGACGCGGTCGTCCACCCCGGTACGCAGCTGCACGGCTCCACGCACGTGGGTGAGGGTGCCGAGGTCGGGCCCAACACTCGCCTGACCGACACGCACGTCGACGCCGGGGCGCGTGTCGACAACACGGTGGCCGACAGCGCCTACGTCGGCCCGCAGGCCAAAGTGGGCCCGTTCGCCTATCTCCGTCCGGGGACCCGCTTGGGTGCGAAGGGCAAGATCGGTACGTACGTCGAGACGAAGAACGCCTCCATCGGCGAGGGGACGAAGATCCCCCACCTCTCCTATGTCGGTGACGCGACGATCGGTGACTACACCAACATCGGTGCTGCCAGCGTGTTCGTGAACTACGACGGTCAGGAGAAGCACCACACGACCGTCGGGTCGCATTGCCGGACGGGTTCGGACAATATGTTTGTGGCTCCCGTCACGGTCGGGGACGGCTCGTACACCGCTGCGGGGTCCGTGATCACGAAGGATGTGCCGCCCGGTTCGCTGGCTGTGGCCCGTGGTCAGCAGCGGAATATCGAGGGTTGGGTGGCTCGTAAGCGTCCGGGGAGTGCGGCGGCGAAGGCTGCTGAGGCGGCGTCTCGGCAGGTCGAGGGCGAGGACTGACCGGAAACGGGTGCGCCGGACACGGCGTACCGTGATAGGTGCACACCCAGTTGAGACACCTCTGAGGAGACAGCTGTGACCGGGATCAAGACGACCGGCGAGAAGAAGATGATGTTCTTCTCCGGCCGCGCCCACCCCGAGCTTGCCGAGGAGGTCGCCCTGCAGCTGGGGGTCGGCGTCGTCCCGACGAAGGCTTTCGACTTCGCGAACGGTGAGATCTACGTCCGTTACCAGGAGTCGGCGCGTGGCGCGGACTGCTTTGTGATCCAGAGCCACACCGCTCCGATCAACCAGTGGATCATGGAGCAGTTGATCATGATCGATGCGCTGAAGCGGGCGTCGGCGCGTTCCATCACGGTGATCGTGCCGTTCTACGGTTACGCGCGGCAGGACAAGAAGCACCGTGGTCGTGAACCGATCTCGGCGCGGCTGGTGGCTGATCTGATGAAGACGGCGGGTGCGGACCGCATTCTGACCGTGGATCTGCACACCGACCAGATCCAGGGCTTCTTCGACGGGCCGGTGGATCACCTGTTCGCTCTTCCGCTGCTTGCGGACTATGTGGGTGGGAAGGTCGATCGGGCCAAGTTGACGGTTGTGTCGCCGGATGCGGGTCGGGTGCGGGTGGCGGACCGGTGGTGTGACCGTTTGGGTGCGCCGCTGGCGATCGTGCACAAGCGTCGTGACAAGGACGTCGCCAACCAGGTCACCGTCCACGAGGTCGTGGGTGAGGTGAAGGGTCGGGTGTGTGTGCTGGTCGACGACATGATCGACACCGGTGGCACGATCTGTGCGGCGGCCGACGCGCTGTTCGCGCATGGCGCCGAGGACGTCATCGTGACGGCGACTCATGGTGTGCTGTCGGGGCCTGCGGCGGACCGGTTGAAGAACTCCCGGGTGAGTGAGTTCGTGTTCACGAACACGTTGCCGACGCCGGCTGAGCTGGGCAGGGATCTGGACAAGATCACGGTGTTGTCGATTGCGCCGACGATTGCGAGTGCGGTGCGTGAGGTGTTCGAGGACGGTTCGGTGACGAGCCTGTTCGACGAGCAGTAAGGGTTCTGCGCCGGCGGACCCTGGTGTAGATCGTTTTGGGTGTGGCCTCCCTGTCCGAGTAGACTGCTGCAGTTGCTCGGCGAGGGAGGCCGTACCCGTTTTTGGCGGGGTATGGCTGTCCGTTATCGACGCGCTCTTCGTAGCAGGCCGTTCGTGGCCGGGTGACCACGTCCGTATCTACCTGTACGAGGAGTGATCATGTCCGAGGTGAAGCTCACCGCCGAGACCCGTACCGAGTTCGGTAAGGGTGCTGCCCGTCGTATCCGTCGTGACAGCAAGGTTCCCGGTGTTCTGTACGGCCACGGTTCCGACCCGCTGCACCTGACCCTTCCGGGTCACGACCTGCTGCTGGCGCTGCGTACGCCGAACGTCCTGATCGCGCTGGACATCGACGGCAAGACGAACGAGCTGGCGATCCCGAAGTCGGTTCAGCGTGACCCGATCAAGGGTTTCCTGGAGCATGTCGACCTGCAGCTGGTGAAGCGCGGCGAGAAGGTCACCGTGGAGATCTACGTCCACACCGAGGGTGAGCTGGCGCCGGGCGGCAACCTGCTGGAGCACGTGCTGAACGCGCTGCCGGTCGAGGCCGAGGCCACGCACATCCCCGAGTCCGTCACGGTGTCCATCGAGGGCCTGGAGGCCGGTGCCTCCATCC
Organism: Streptomyces guryensis; assembly: GCF_021261325.1. Taxonomy (GTDB): domain Bacteria; phylum Actinomycetota; class Actinomycetes; order Streptomycetales; family Streptomycetaceae; genus Streptomyces; species Streptomyces guryensis. The sequence continues at coordinate 146,830 of NZ_JAJSBI010000008.1, forward strand.
TGGCGAAGGACATCCCGCTTCCGAAGGGCACGACGCTGGCCGTCGAGGAGGACACCGTCGTCCTGCAGGTCCTCGCCGCGCAGGCGGAGGAGGCCGCTGAGGGCGAGGAGGCCGCGGGCGACGAGGTCGCCGAGGCCTGATCCTCACCCTGTTCGACCGTTCGTCAGCCGCTGTTCCCGTAGGGGGCAGCGGCTGGCGCGTATCAAGGAGAGATGGATGTGACCACCCCCGTCAATGGCCCCTGGCTCGTTGTGGGCCTCGGGAATCCGGGACCGGAGTACGCCATGAACCGGCACAACGTCGGGTTCATGGTGGCCGATCTGCTGGCCGAGCGGATCGGGGGAAGGTTCAAGCGGGCGGGCAAGGCGCAGGCGCAGGTCGTGGAGGGGCGGATCGGGCCTCCGGGGCCGGCGAACCGGCGGGTGATTCTGGCGAAGCCGATGTCGTACATGAATCTGTCGGGTGGTCCGGTGAACGCGCTGCGGGATTTCTACAAGGTGCCGGTGGCGAACGTCGTGGCCGTGCATGACGAGTTGGACATCGAGTACGGCACTCTCCGGTTGAAGCTCGGTGGTGGGGACAACGGGCACAACGGGCTGAAGTCGATGACGAAGGCGTTCGGTGCGGAGTATCACCGGGTGCGGTTCGGGATCGGGCGGCCTCCGGGTCGTATGCAGGTCGCCGACTTCGTGCTGAAGGACTTCTCGTCTGCGGAGCGCAAGGAGCTGGACTACTTCGTGGACCGGGCTGCGGATGCGGTGGAGTGTCTGGTGATCGAGGGCCTGGAGCGGGCGCAAAGCACGTACAACTCCTGACTTGTCGCCCGCTGGATCCGGCGGGAGTTGACCTGGCGTGGGGGCATGGCCAATGATCCCGGCCATGCCTGCCACAGCCGCTTCGTCCCGTCAGGTCTCGCGCCGGGCCTCGGTCACCGCGTTGCGGTTCGGGCGTTTCGCGGTGATGGGTGCGGTCGCGGTGGTGATTCTGATCGCCGGGGTGTGGGCGTCGTGGCGGACGGCTCCGTATGTGATGCTCACGAAGGGCCGGGAGCGCGGCACGATCGAGGTGACGCGGTGCGGGGACGATTCGTGCACGGGTCGCTATACGCCGATTTCGCGGGGTTCTTCCGTTCGGGACCGGGTCTTCATCGAGAAGACGGTCGCGGTGCGGAAGGGGCGGACGTACACGGTGGTGGTGAAGCCGGGCGGCGATGAGGTGGTGCGGTCGGGGCCGGCGGGGATTCTGTATGCGTGGGTTCCGTTCGGCGGGGCGTTGCTGCTGGCTTCGGTGGTGGTGGCCGGGGGGCTGGGGCGGACGCGGGCCGCGTGGGTCATGGCGGGGTCGGGGGTCGTGTTGCTCACGGCAGCTTTCGTGACTGTCTGACGACTTTGCCCGTTCTCCGTCCTGTGGAGAATCCGAGCGTTGTGCGTTCGTGATTGACCTTGGGTCAGGTGTGGCTGGATGCTGAGCCGCCCCCTCCACATCTTCCCGTCCGTAACTCGAAGATGGACTGCCCCATGCGTACCCTCACCCGCGCCGGCGCCCTGTCCGCCGTCGCCGCGACGGCGCTGTTCTCGGCGCCCGTTGCCGCTCACGCCACTGTTCCCGGTGACAACGGGACTGTGAAGATCCATGACGCCACCACCGGCGAGGCGCTGAAGCGCAACGAGCCGCACGTCTGCACGTTCTATCTGGACGCGTTCGGCTTCGACGCGGTCCAGAAGGTCGACTGGCACATCGAGGCCTGGGCTCCGACGGCCGGTGTGAAGGGCAAGACGGTGAAGACCGGTGCCATCACGCTGGACTCCGGGGGGCATGGCCGTACGGCGGACATGTCGCTGCCCGACGGGCACTACAAGCTGTTCTGGAACTTCGACGGTGAGAAGGGTGCCGCCAAGCACAAGGTGTTCTGGACGGACTGCAAGGACTCGGCGGGCGGCGGCGGTTCGACGCCTTCGCCGTCGGCTTCCTCGTCGGCGTCCTCGTCCCCGTCTGCGTCCTCGTCGGAGTCTCCGTCGCCCGGGTCTTCGTCTTCGTCCGCGCCTTCGTCCGGGTCCGCGTCCGCTTCCGCGTCCCCGCGGGGTGGCGACCTGGCCGAGACCGGTAGCAGTGCTCCTGTGGGACTGCTGTCGGGTGTCGCGGCCGCGCTGGTGGCCGGCGGCGGTTACCTGGTGGTGCGCCGGCGCCGGGCCTGACGTACGGCATGAGGGTGCCCCCGGGCTTCGTACGAGCCGGGGGCACCCTCATATGTGTGGGGCTCAGCCGGTGTTACGCAGGCCCGCTGCCACGCCGTTGACGGTGAGCAGCAGGGCGCGGGCGAGCAGCGGGTCGGGCTGTTCGCCCGCGGCCGCGGCTTCGCGCTGGCGCTTGAGCAGGGTGACCTGGAGGTAGGAGATGGGGTCCAGGTAGGCGTCGCGGATGGTGAAGGTCTGCTTCAGCACCGGGGTGGCGTCGAGGAGTTCGTCCTCGCCGGTCACCTTCAGCACCTCGCTCACCGTGAGTTCGTGCTCGGCCTTGATGGTGTCGAAGACGTGCTTGAGCTCGTCGGGGACGAGCGTGTCGACGTAGTGGGAGGCGATCCTGAGGTCGGTCTTCGCGAGCGTCATCTCGACGTTGGAGATGAAGTTGCGGAAGAAGTGCCACTGTTCGTGCATCTCGTCGAGCACGGTGTCGAGGCCGGCCTCGCGCAGGGCCTTCAGGCCGGAGCCGACGCCGAACCAGCCGGGGACGATCTGCCGGGACTGGGTCCAGCCGAACACCCACGGGATGGCGCGCAGTCCGTCGAGCGAGACGCCCGAGCCGGGGCGGCGTGAGGGTCGCGAGCCCAGGTGCAGGTCGGCGAGTTGGTCGACCGGCGTGGAGGCGAGGAAGTACGTCGGCAGATCGGGGTCTTCGACGAGCCTGCGGTAGGCGCCGTGGGCGGCGTCGGAGACGACGTCCATGGCCGCGTCCCAGCGGGCGAGGGCCTCGACGGACTGGCGGGGCGCGGTGTGCAGGGCGGAGGCCTGGAGGGTGGCCGCGACCGTGAGTTCCAGGTTCTCCCTGGCCAGCGACGGCACGAGGTACTTGTCGGAGATGACCTCGCCCTGCTCGGTGACCTTGATCTCGCCTTCGAGGGTGCCCCAGGGCTGGGCGAGGATGGCGTCGTGGGAGGGGCCGCCGCCGCGGCCGACGGTGCCGCCGCGGCCGTGGAAGAGGCGCAGGCGTACGCCGTAGCGGTGGGCGACGTCGCGCAGTCGGCGCTGGGCGCGGTGGATCTCCCACTGGCTGGTGGTGATGCCGCCGAACTTGGAGGAGTCGGAGTAGCCGAGCATGACCTCCTGGACGTCCCCGCGCAGCGCCACGAGGCGGCGGTAGGACGGGTCGGAGAGCATCTCCTCCAGGATGGTGTCGGCGGCCTTGAGCTCGTCGGTGGTCTCCAGCAGCGGGACGATGCCGATCTTCGCCCAGCCGGCGTGCAGGTCGATCAGCCCGGCCTCGCGGGCGAGGACCGCGGCGGCGAAGACGTCGTCGGCGCCCTGGCACATGGAGATGATGTACGACTCGACGACCTCGGGTCCGAAGACCTCCAGGGCCCGCTTGACGGTCTGGAAGACGCCGAGGGTCTTCTCGCCGGGTGCGTCGACGGGGGCCGGGGTGGGGGCCAGGGGCCTCCTCGACCTGAGTTCCTTGGCGAGGAGCTTGGCCCGGTACTCGCGGGGCATGTCGCTGTACCGCCAGGACTCCTCGCCGAGGCGGTCGAAGAGCTGTCCGAGGGCGTGGTGGTGGGCGTCGGCGTGTTCGCGTACGTCCATGGTGGCGAGCTGGAGGCCGAAGGCGGCGAGGGTGCGGATGGTGCGGTTCATCCGGCCGTCGGCGAAGAGGCCGCCGCGGTGCTCGCGGAGGGAGGTCTGGATGAGGGTGAGGTCCGTCAGCAGTTCGCCGGTGCCGAGGTAGTCGCGGCCGGTCTCGTGCGGGGTGCCCTTGGCGAGGCGCTGCTTGGTGTTCTCCAGCTTCTGCCGGATGCAGGTGGCCTTGAGGCGGTAGGGCTCCTCGGCGTTGAGGCGCTTGTAGCGGGGGCTGATCTCGGGGAGGCGTTCGAGGTCGGCCTGGAGGGATTCGAGGAGTTCCTCGGTGGCGCCGGTGTAGCGGATGGAGTTCGACAGGAAGCCGCGGAGTTCGTCGATGAGTTCCAGGGCGTCGTTGATGCCGTGCTCGTGCTGGAGGATCAGGACGTCCCAGGTGACCTGGGGGGTGACGTTCGGGTTGCCGTCGCGGTCGCCGCCGATCCAGGTGCCGAAGGTGAGGGGGCGGGTGTCGTCGGGGAGCTTGACGCCGACGCGCTCCAGTTCGGCGGTGAGGTCTTCGAGGACGTCGCCGACGGCGCCCGCGTGGAGCTCGTCGAGGTAGTAGATGGCGTTACGGGCCTCGTCGGCGGGCTCGGGGCGGACGACGCGGAGCTCGTCGGTCTGCCATACGAGGTCGATGTTCTCGGCCAGTCGGGTGTCGTAGCGGCGGCGGTCGGCCTCGATGACCGGGGTCTCCAGGAGTGCGGCGATGCGCCGGAGCTTGTTGAGGACCGACCGGCGCGCGGCCTCGGTGGGGTGCGCCGTGAACACGGGGCGGACGTTGAGGTTGCGGACCGTCTGGCGCAGGTGCTCGGGGTCGGCGTCCTTCAGCCGGTCGGCGGTACGGGCCAGTAGTCCGCCCTCGGCGGCGCGGCGCTCGCGCAGTTCGCGGCCGCGGTGGACCTGCTCGGTGACGTTGGCCAGGTGGAAGTAGGTGGAGAAGGCGCGGACCAGCTTGGCCGCGGTCTCCAGTTCGGTGCCGCGCAGCAGTTCGGCGGCGGCCTCTCCGTCCTCGCGGGTGAGGCGGCGGACCTTCTCGACGAGTTCCAGCAGCTCTGGGCCCTCCTGCCTCACGAGGGTCTCGCCGAGGAGGTCGCCCAGTCGCCGGATGTCGGCGCGCAGGTCGCTGCTCGTCGTGGTGGTCTGGTCGTCGGCACTGCTCACAGGTGCGGCTCCTTGCAGTGTTGAAGCTCGTCCGGGAGGGGAACCCGGCGTCTGGGGCCGCGCGGCGGGCGCCGCATACGGCCCTGACATCCGGGAAAGGAATCAGAGCGGACCGCGCTGTCCGACCGACTCCAGGATAGGTGTCCATGCGGACGCGCATAATTTCGGGCTCTTGCCGCCGGGTGACTCGCTGCCATACTTACGACGCCGTAGGTTACGGAACCGTAGGGACCGTCGTAACGGAAAGCGGGCATGGTCCCCACGGCCGGCCCGGCCTCACCCTCACAACCCTCGACCCCACAGGGGACGCCCCATGACCACAAGCTCCGATGTGATCGACGACGCCCCGAAGGCGAACAACGACACCCCAGTCTCGGCAACCCTCGGCGGCGAGAAGAAGGGGTCCGTCGAGCAGTTCGCCCTTCTCCTCTTCATCGTCGTCCCCTTCCTGGCGCTCCTCGCGGCTGTCCCGCTGGCCTGGGGCTGGGGCGTGAGCTGGCTCGACCTCGGCCTGATGGTCTTCTTCTACTACCTCGGCTGCCACGGAGTGACGATCGGCTTCCACCGCTATTTCACCCACGGCTCCTTCAAGGCGAAGCGCCCGCTGCGCATCGCGCTCGCCATCGCCGGTTCGCTGGCGGTGGAGGGTCCGCTGGTGCGCTGGGTCGCCGACCACCGCAGGCACCACAAGTTCTCCGACGCGGAGGGCGACCCGCACTCCCCGTGGCGCTTCGGCGAGACCCTTCCGGCGCTGATCAAGGGTCTGTGGTGGGCGCACATCGCGTGGATGTTCGATGAGGAGCGGACGCCTCAGGACAAGTACGCGCCGGATCTGATCAAGGACCCGGCGATCCGTGCGATCTCCCGGCAGTTCATCCTCTGGACGGTGCTGTCGCTGGCTCTGCCGGCGCTGATCGGTGGTCTGGCGACGATGTCCTGGTGGGGTGCGTTCACCGGCTTCTTCTGGGGCTCACTCGTTCGGGTGGCTCTGCTGCACCATGTGACCTGGTCGATCAACTCGATCTGCCATGCGGTCGGCAAGCGGCCCTTCAAGTCGCGTGACAAGTCGGGCAACGTGTGGTGGCTCGCGGTGCTGTCCTGCGGCGAGTCCTGGCACAACCTGCACCACGCCGACCCGACCTCCGCGCGGCACGGTGTGATGCGCGGCCAGCTGGACTCCTCGGCGCGCATCATCCGCTGGTTCGAGGCGTTCGGCTGGGCGTACGACGTGCGCTGGCCGTCACGCTCGCGTATCGATTCACGCCGTAACACAGGCCAGGACGGCTCTCAGCCCCGGAAGGAGTCGGCGGAGGCGGCATGATTGACGCCGTGGCGACCGACTCCAGCAGCACCCCGACGAATGAGAAGCCGCGGCGAGCCCGGCGCACCCGGATGACGGGGGCCGAGCGCCGTCAGCAGCTGCTCGAGATCGGTCGCACCCTGTTCGCCACCAAGGGCTTCGAGGGCACGTCGGTGGAGGAGATCGCGGCGAAGGCCGGGGTGTCCAAGCCGGTGGTGTACGAGCACTTCGGCGGCAAGGAGGGGCTGTACGCGGTGGTGGTGGACCGCGAGATGCGGCGCCTGCTGGACATGGTGACGAGTTCCCTGACGGCCGGTCACCCCCGTGAGCTGTGCGAACAGGCGGCCTTCGCGCTCCTGGACTACATCGAGGAGAGCACGGACGGTTTCCGCATCCTGGTCCGTGACTCCCCCATTCCGCAGTCGACTGGTTCCTTCGCGTCACTGATCTCGGACATCGCCACCCAGGTGGAGGACATCCTGGGCCGCGAGTTCAAGTTGCGCGGCTTCGACCCGAAGCTGGCCCCGCTGTATGCGCAGGCCCTGGTGGGCATGGTCGCCCTGACCGGCCAGTGGTGGCTGGACGTGCGCCGCCCGAAGAAGGCGGAGGTCGCGGCTCATCTGGTGAACCTGGCGTGGCACGGGCTGGACGGGCTGGAGGCCAAGCCGCACCTGATCGGGCGCCGGAAGAGCTGAGACAGACACGCGGCGGGACCCGGTGCGAGGTCCCGCCGCGTGTGTCCCGCCCGTCAGTGCTTGAAGACGTCCTTCGCCTTCTCCTTGGCCTGGCGCGCGTCGCCCTTCGCCTGCTCGCCCTTGCCCTTGGCCGTCATGCTCTCGTTGCCGACGGCGCGCCCTGCCGCTTCCTTGGCCTTGCCCTTGGCCTGTTCCTTCTTGCCCTTCGCCTTCTGGTCCTTCGCCACCGTCGATCAACTCCCGGTCAGGTTGGACTTCGGTGTCAGGAGGGCGGGTAACCGTCACGGTGCCGGGCAAACCCGGGTCAGCGCTTCGGCTCCAGGAACTCCAGCCGGTTGCCGACGGGGTCCTCGGAGTAGAAGCGCCGGTGTCCCGGCAGGTTGCCGTCCCAGGTCACCGCGGCCCCATGCGCCTCAAGTCGGGCGGCGTACGCCTCGATGTCCGTGACCCGCAGCCCCGGGTGGGCCTTCTGCGCGGGCCGGAAGTCCCTCTCGATCCCCAGGTGCAGCTGCACCCCGCCCCCCGCCTGGAACCAGCACCCGCCCCGCGCCGCGAGCACAGGCGGCTTCGGGATCTCGGTCATCCCGAGGACGTCGGTGTAGTACGCCCGCAGCCGGTCCTCGGAGCCGGGCGGTGCGGCGAGCTGGACGTGGTCGACGGCAGTGATCACGTTCATGCCTCCTTGCGGGCGACGGCGAAGATCCGGCGGAACGGGAACGCCGTACCGTGCGCACCGGACGGATAGGCCTTCCGCAGGGCCGTCCGGTACTCGTCCAGGAACTCCTCCCGTTCTGCCGGGTCGTCGGCGAGGGCGGTGAGGACCGGCCGCAGCCCGGTCCCCTTCACCCAGTCGAGCACCGGGTCCTCGCCGGTCAGGAGATGGACGTAGGTGGTCTCCCAGACGTCCGCTTCGCAGCCGAGGGCGGTAAGGCGCTCCAGGTAGGTCTCGGGCGCGAGGACGGCGTCGTCGTGGCGGAGGGTGTCGGCGAGGCGGTCCCTCCAACGGGCGGAGTGGGCGAGTTCGCGCATCAGCCGGTGGCTGGGGGCGCCGAAGTTGCCCGGGACCTGGAAGGCGAAGGTGCCGCCGGGCTTCAGTCCCGCGATCCACTCCCCGAAACGCTCCGCGTGGCCGGGGACCCACTGGAGGGTGGCGTTGCTGACGATCAGGTCGTACGGCTGTGCGGGCGCCCAGGTCCGTGCGTCGGCGGGGGCGAAGTCGAGGCGGCCGCCGCCGGGGGTGGGGCCGGCGTGGTCGGTGTGGGCCTTGTCGAGCATCTCGGGCGAGTTGTCGTAGCCGGTGATGTGGGCGGCGGGCCAGCGGTCGGCGAGCAGGACGGTGACGTTGCCGGGGCCGCAGCCGAGGTCGGCGACGGCGGGCGCCTCGGACGGCAGTCGGGGGACGCGGGCGAGGAGGTCGGCGAAGGGGCGGGCGCGGTGGCCGGCGTGGCGGAGGTACTGGGTGGGGTCCCAGGTGGGGGTGCTCATGTCCCCTACCTTCCCCGCCCACTTATCTCGATGTCAAGAGACTTGACGTCAAGAGACTTCACGTCGACACAACCACTACACTGATCGTCATGGAGGACGAGGTCGATCGACTGGTCGCAGCATGGCGCCGGGAGCGTCCGGACCTCGACGTGGAACCGCTCGAGGTGCTCAGCCGGGTGAGCAGACTGGCCCGGCACCTGGACCGGGCGCGCCGGCTGGCCTTCGCCGAGCACAGCCTGGAGCCCTGGGAGTTCGACGTGCTGACGGCGCTCAGGCGCGCGGGCACGCCATATCAGCTCTCGCCGGGACAGTTGCTGACGCAGACCCTGGTCACCTCGGGCACGATGACGAACCGCATCGACCGCCTGGCGAAGAAGGGCCTGGTGGAGCGGCTGCCCGACCCGAGTGACCGCCGCGGTGTGCTGGTGCGGCTGACGGACGAGGGCCGGGACCGCGCGGACCAGGCCCTGGCGGGACTGCTCGACCAGGAGCGCGCGATCCTCGCCGAGCTGTCGCGTGCGCAGCGCGGGGAGCTTGCGGGGTTGCTGCGGCAGCTGACCGCGCCGTTCGACAACATCCCCGGCTAGGCGCAAGGCGCTCCGCCGGGAGAGCCGTGTGGGTGGTACCGCGACATGCCCGTCGGTCGTCTGCGGCTTCGTCGTGGCCGGTCGCGCCCGCGCGGCGGAGCCGCATGTCAAATGCAGCCCCGCGCCCCTTCGGGGCGCTACGGGCACCGGCGTTCATCAGGCGCTGCTGCTCTCCTCCGGCAGGATCCGGGCCGCGGGGCCCAGGTCGACCGGGCCGACCCCCGCCCGCCGCGCGAGCGCGACCGCAGCCAGTGTCGAGTGGACGCCCAGCTTGCCGAGGACGTTCTGCATATGGGTGCGGACGGTGTGCGGGGAGAGGAACAGGCGCTCGGCGACGGCCTTGCGCCCCAGCCCCGCGACCATGCACCGCAGCACTTCCCGCTCCCTCGGTGTGAGGGACTCCACCAGCCGCTCGCTCTCCGTGCGGTGCTTGCGCGCGGCCGTCAACTCCCTGAGGACGCCCGTGAGCAGGGCGGGCGGCAGATGTGTCTCGTCGCGCAGGACGCCCCGGATGACGTTGAGCAGCCGGGACAGCGAGCAGTCCTTGGCCACCCAGCCGGAGGCCCCGGCCTGCAGGGCGAGGGCGGCGCGCCGCGGGTCGTCCTTCTCCGCGAGCACGACGATCCGTACGCCCGGCTGCCCGGAACGCACGCCGGCGACCAGCGAGATCCCGTCGACCAGCCCCTCCTCATTGCCCTCCTGGACGGGCACGGCGGGCCGTACGCCCGGCACGTTGCCGCCCAGGTCGGAGTCGACGAGCAGCACGTCGAAGCGGCGCCCCTCGGCTGCCGCACGCTCCAGGCTGCGCAGCGCGGCGGGACCGCTGCCGGCCGCGGAGACGTCGACGTCGGGCTCGGCCGCCAGTGCGGCGGCGAGCGACTCGGCGAAGATGCGATGGTCATCGACGACCAGGACTCGGATGCGAACCACGAAACCCCCTTCCCCGAGCTCTCGAAGAGCAGGGGATACCCCATTGTCGGGAGACGGCACGGGCGCAGGTACGGCGCCCGAAGCGCCCCAGGTCGACCTTTGAGCACCTGGGACTGGAACGGCACACCGCACGGCCGCCGCCGTGCGGAAACTGCTACCCCCACTTCGGGCGTCGTACCCGACTGTCTCGCCCCCTGATCGGCACCGGCCCCCACCGGTGCTGTTCATCAGGGTACGGCCGGGGGCCGGGAGCGGAAGGTAATTTGCAGAACTGGCTGGCCGACGCGTTTATCGTGAGCCGCATGTTTCGTCTTGAGACAGAAGTCGACAGGGCCCGGCGCGATCTTCTCCGTTCCCGACTGCGCGACACCAACACGAAGGCCTCCCCCGTGCTGCGCGCACTGCGCAGAACCCCGGCCGAACGTGAACTTCCGCTCCATGTGTGGGTGTTGGACGAGCGGGACGAGCTGGCCGCGGGCCTGGTGGGCCACACCTGGACGACCTGGCTGCACGTGGCATACCTGTGGGTGGACGAGCGGTGGCGCGGCGCGGGCCTCGGTTCACGGCTGCTGGCGGAGGCGGAACGGATCGCGCACGACGAGCGGGGCTGCACGTCGGCCCGGCTGGAGACATGGGACTTCCAGGCACCGGGGTTCTACCGGAAGAAGGGGTACGACGTGGTGTGCGTGATCCCCGACTATCCGCCGGGGATCACGGAGTACACCTTGACGAAGCGGCTGGGGTGACACCCACTCGGCCCGTCCGGGCTTTGAGGACGAGGCCGTTCAGGCCGAGAGCGGGGGCCCGGGGGCTCAGCCTCCAGGGGCTCAGCCCAGGCGCCGCGCACCCGCCGAAGGCACCGCCTCGAACACCCTGGGAGCCGTGTGACCGCCGGAGGCGAACGCCTCCTCGACCGCCTTGGTGATGGTGTCCACGTCGGACGCCTCCGCCAGGACGATCGCCGAGCCGCCGAAACCGCCGCCGGTCATGCGGGCGCCGAGGGCCCCGGAGGCCAGGGCCGTGTCGACGACCAGGTCCAGCTCGGGGCAGGAGATACGGAAGTCGTCGCGCAGGGACGCGTGGCCCGCCACCAGCACCGGGCCGATCGCGCGGGTGTCGCCGGCCTCCAGCAGGGCGACGACCTTCTCCACCCGCTCGTCCTCCGTGACGACATGGCGGACCAGGCGGACCGCCTCCTCGTCGTCGCCGAGGCGGACGAGGGCCGCCTCCAGGTCGGCGTACGGGATGTCACGCAGGGCGTCGACGCCCAGCAGCGCCGCACCCCGCTCGCAGCCCGCGCGCCGCTTGCCGTACTCGCCGTCGCTGTGGGCGTGCTTGACCTGGGTGTCCACCACCAGCAGGCGCATGCCCTCCGCGGCCAGGTCGAAGGGGATCTGTTTCTGGGAGAGGTCCCGGGTGTCGAGGAAGAGCGCGTGGCCCTCCTCGCAGCAGGCCGACGCCGTCTGGTCCATGATGCCGGTGGGGGCGCCGACGTAGACGTTCTCGGCGCGCTGGCACAGGCGGGCCAACTGCCAGCGCTGCAGGCCCAGTTCGTACAGGTCGTTGAGCGCCAGGGCCACGACGACCTCCAGCGCCGCCGAGGACGACAGGCCCGCGCCCGACGGGACCGTCGACGACAGGTGGACGTCCGCGCCGGTCACCGCGTGACCGGCCTCGCGCAGGGCCCAGACCACACCCGCCGGGTAGGCGGTCCAGGCGCGGTCCGACTCCGGGGTCAGCTCGTCGAGGCGCAGCTCCACGACACCGCCCTCGACGTCCGCCGAGTGCAGGCGCAGCACACCGTCCGTGCGGCGCGAGACCGCCGCGATCGCGGTGTGCGGCAGCGCGAAGGGCATCACGAAGCCGTCGTTGTAGTCGGTGTGCTCACCGATGAGGTTGACGCGGCCCGGCGCCGACCAGAGACCCTCGGGCGCGGTCCCGTACAGCTCCTCGAAACCGTCCCGCACCTGCACTGCGCCCACTACTGCTCCCTCGCGATGTTCTGTGCGAACTCCCACGCGTCCGCCACGATTCCCGCGAGGTCCGCGCGGGACGGGTTCCAGCCCAGCTTCTCGCGGGCCGTGGCGGCCGAGGCCACCAGGACCGCAGGGTCACCGCCGCGGCGCGGGGCCGCGACCTCCGGGATCGGGTGGCCGGTGACCTGCCGGACCGTCTCGATGACCTGGCGGACCGAGAAGCCCTCGCCGTTGCCCAGGTTGCAGATGAGGTGCTCGCCGGAGGTGGCGGCCTTCAGCGCGAGCAGGTGGGCGTCGGCGAGGTCCGCGACATGGATGTAGTCGCGGACGCAGGTGCCGTCCGGCGTCGGGTAGTCGTCGCCGAAGACCGAGATCGCCTCCCGCCTGCCCTGCGCGACCTGCAGCACCAGCGGGATGAGGTGCGACTCGGGGTCGTGGCGCTCACCCTGCTCGCCGTAGGCGCCCGCCACGTTGAAGTAGCGCAGCGAGACGGCGCCCAGGCCGTGCGCCGCCGCCTCACCGGTGATCATGTGGTCGACGGCGAGCTTCGTGGCGCCGTAGGGGTTGGTCGGCGAGGTGGGCGCCGACTCGACGATCGGGACCTCCTTCGGCTCGCCGTAGGTGGCGGCCGTGGAGGAGAAGACCAGCTTGCGGACGCCCGCCTCGCGCATCGCGCCGAGCAGCGCCATGGTGCCGGCGACGTTGTTGTCCCAGTACTTCTCGGGCTTCACGACCGACTCGCCGACCTGCGAGAACGCGGCGAAGTGCAGGACCGCGCCGTAGGAGGAGTCCAGCCATTTGGCGGCGTCGCGGATGTCCCCCTCGATGAACGTCGCACCGGCCGGGACGCCCTCCCGGAAGCCCGTGGAGAGGTTGTCGAGTACGACGACCTCGTGGCCCGCCTCCAGCAGATGCTGGGCGACCACGCTGCCGACATAGCCCGCGCCCCCGGTGACCAGGTACTTACCGCTCATCAACTCGCTACCTCTCGCAGTCGCTCGGCCGCGCGCTCCGGCGGCACGTCGTTGATGAACACACTCATGCCGGACTCGGAACCCGCGAGGAACTTCAGCTTGCCGGAGGTCCGGCGGATGGTGAAAAGCTCTAGGTGGAGCGCGAAGTCGTCACGGTTGACGCCCTCGAAGTCCTCCAGCGCGCCGAACGGTGCCTGGTGCCAGGCCGCGATGTAGGGCGTGGGCGGTTCACCTTCGCCGAAGATCCGGTCGAAGCGCCTCAAGAGTTCCAGATAGACCTTGGGGAACTCTGTGCGCGCCTCCTCGTCGAGGCCGAGCAGGTCGGGCACGCGGCGCTTGGGGTACAGGTGCACCTCGTACGGCCAGTGCGCGGCGTACGGCACGAACGCCAGCCAGTGTTCACCCTCCAGGACGACCCGCTCACCGGCGAGTTCGCTCTCCAGGATGTGGTCGAAGAGGTTCCCCCCGCCCGTCGCCTCCCTGTGCTGGGCGACCTGGCGCAGCATCAGGGCGGTGCGAGGCGTCGTGAACGGGTAGGCGTAGATCTGGCCGTGCGGATGTCCGAGCGTCACGCCGATCTCCGCGCCCCGGTTCTCGAAGCAGAACACCTGCTCCACGGAGGGGAGATGCGACAGCTCGGACGTACGGTCCGTCCATGCCTCCAGGACCAGCGCCGCCTGCTCCTCGGTGAGGTCGGCGAAGGACGCGTTGTGGTCGGAGGTGAAGCAGACGACCTCGCAGCGGCCCGAGTCGCCGGCCAGGGAGGGGAAGCGGTTCTCGAAGACGACGACGTCGTACGACGAGTCCGGGATCTCGCTCAGCCGGCCGTCCTGGGAGGGGCACAGCGGGCACTCGTCGGCCGGCGGGTGGTAGGTGCGGCCCTGGCGGTGCGAGGCGACGGCGATCGCGTCGCCGAGCAGCGGGTCACGGCGGATCTCGGAGGTCGTGACCGTCCGCTCCAGCGGCCGGTGGTCCACCGCGTCGCGCACGTTGTCGTCGCGCAGGTCGTAGTAGATCAACTCGCGACCGTCGGCCAGGCGGGTCGAGGTCTTCTTCACTGCGGACTCCCTATTCGAGCCACATCAATCATCAAACAGAACCAAACACATTGGAACACGCACCCCCCCATCCGTCAACATCACAATCCAACAAAGAGCATCAACAGGAGTGTTCAATTACTGAACACGTCGGCGTAGGTTCCGCTCTGGATCAGTTCACGCGACGAAGCGAGTACTTATGCAAACCCCCACATATCAGTCCATGCAACTGGCCGCCGAGCTACGACTCCCCACGAACGGGCTCGACTACACGATCCTCGGTATCTACTTCGCCGTCGTCCTCGGCATCGGATTCGCCGCCCGCCGGTCGGTGAAGACCAGCCTCGACTTCTTCCTCTCCGGGCGCTCACTGCCCGCCTGGATCACCGGCCTCGCGTTCATCTCGGCCAACCTGGCCGCCACCGAGATCCTGGGCATGGCCGCGAACAGCGCGCAGTACGGCGCCTACACCGTGCACTGGTACTGGATCGGCGCCATCCCCGCCATGGTCTTCCTCGGCCTGGTGATGATGCCCTTCTACTACGGAAGCAAGGTGCGCTCGGTCCCCGAGATGCTGCTGCTCCGTTTCGACAAGTGGGCACACATCCTGAGTTCGGTCCTGTTCGCGTTCGCCGCCATCCTGATCGCCGGTGTGAACCTCTACGCCCTCGCCATCGTCGTCGAGGCGCTGCTGGGCTGGCCGCAGTGGGTGGCGATCGTGGTCGCCGGCGCCTTCGTGCTGGCGTACATCACGCTCGGCGGCCTGTCGTCCGCGATCTACAACGAGGTGCTGCAGTTCTTCGTGATCCTCGCGGCGCTCATCCCGATCGTGGTGCTGGGCCTGAAGAAGGTCGGCGGCTGGGGCGGGCTGACCGACAAGCTCACCGCGAGCCACGGCGCGAACTTCACCACCGCGTGGGGCGGCACCGGCATCGGCAGCTCCAACCCGCTGGGCGCGAACTGGCTGACCATCGTGCTCGGCCTCGGTTTCGTGCTGTCCTTCGGCTACTGGACGACGAACTTCGCCGAGGTGCAGCGAGCGCTGTCCGCGAAGAACCTCTCCGCTGGCCAGCGCACCCCGCTGATCGCCGCGTACCCGAAGATCTTCATCGTCTTCCTGGTGATGATCCCGGGCCTGGTCGCCGCCGCGCTCGTGCCGAAGTTCGGCACCCCCGCCTCCGGCTACCAGTACAACGACGCCATCCCCTACCTGATGCAGGAACTGCTGCCCAACGGCGTCCTGGGCATCGCCGTGACCGGTCTGCTCGCCGCCTTCATGGCGGGCATGGCGGCCAACGTGTCGTCCTTCAACACCGTGTTCACCACCGACATCTGGGCCCGGTACGTGGTCAGGGGCCGCGAGGACGGCTACTACGTCCGCTTCGGCCGGCTGATCACGGTGGTCGGCGTCTGCGCCTCGGTCGGCACGGCCTTCCTGGCGTCGTCGTTCTCGAACATCATGAGCTACCTCCAGACCCTGTTCTCCTTCTTCAACGTGCCGATGTTCGCCGTCTTCATCGTCGGGATGTTCTGGAAGCGCGCGTCCGCCAAGTCCGGCTTCTGGGGCCTGCTCACCGGCACCGTGGCCGCGATGGTGAACTACTTCGTGATCTACAAGAGGGGGATCATCGACATCCCCTCCGACCAGGGCGCCAACTTCGTCTCCGCGATCGTCGGCTTCGTCGCCGGTGCGGTGGTCATGGTGGTCGTGTCCCTGTTCACCAGGCCCAAGCCGGCCGAGGAACTCCAGGGCCTGGTCTACGGCACCACCTCGCCCGGCGTGGCCGAGCCGCCCGCCGCCGGCGACGACGCCTGGTACCGCAGGCCCACGCTGCTGGGCTGGGGTGCGGTCGTGCTGGCTGCCGCCTGCTACATCCCGTTCTCGTTCTGACCGCGGGAGGATTGAGACACCATGGCTGAGTTTTCCGAGCACTCCGAGCACGACGTCCACCGGGAAGTCACCGAACTGGAGGGCAAGTCCGCGACCGCCGCGCGCATCTTCGACCTGCGGCGCATCATCGGCGGTCTGTTCGTGTTGTACGGCGTCATCGTCACGATCGCCGGGATCACCGACGGTCAGGCCGCGATCGACAAGGCGCAGGGCGTCAACATCAATCTGTGGACCGGGATCGGGATGCTGTTGCTCGGCATCTTCTTCCTGGCCTGGCTCCGGCTTCGGCCGACGCCTCCGCCCGTTCCTCCGGAGGAGGGGGCGGAATAGCGCCGTACGACCCGGGCTCGTGTGCCGTCCGCGGGTGTGTGGGGGCTGGTCGCGCTCACGCGGCGGCAGCCGCATATCGACACAGCCCCGCGCCCTCAAAGGAGCGGCTGCTCCGAAGGTGAGGTCACCGGGCCGGCTCGGTCCAGCAGACCCGTTCGTGCCGCCAGGGCCGCTGCCTCCAGGCGTGATCCCACGCCCAGTTTCATCAGGACCCGCTGGACGTGGGTGCGCGCGGTGCTGGGGGCGATGCCCATGCCGGCCGCTATCAGGCGGGTGTCCTCGCCGTCGGCGACCCTGACCAGGACCTCGACCTCGCGCGGGGTGAGCATCTGGAGCAGGCGCTGGCCCTCGTCGTCCGGTTGGGCGGCGGGGTTCAGGAGCTCGCTGAAGGCTCCTTGCAGGAGTTGCGGGGCCACCGCCGCCTCGCCCGCCCTCGCCTTCATGATGGCGCGCTCCACGCCCTCTATGCGCTCGTCATGGCGTACGTAGCCCGAGGCACCGGCGGCGAAGGCGGCGGCTATGCCGCGCGGGCTCGGTACCGGGCCCAGCACCAGGACCGCCACCTGCGGACGCTCCCGCTTGATCTTCACCACCGGGTCGAAGATGCCCGGCTCGGCCGGGGTCGCAGTACCCAGCAGGCACACCTCCGGCGCGCGGGTGATCACCAGCTCCGCTGCGCCCGCGGCAGGCGCCGCCGCGGCGAGCACCCGGTGCCCCCGCAGCTTCAACGCCGAGGCCAGCGCCTCGGCGAGCAGTCGGTGGTCGTCGACCACCATGAGCCGCACTCCCATCGAGTAACCCCCCAGTCCCCCCGATGGATCCCCATGGATGCCGCACTATGGATGCCCACCGGTCCGCGCGGACAGGAGCCCCCTCCCGGCTCCCCCGCTCTTCATGCCCCCGGAAGCTACACGCTTGTTCGACATTGCGCTCCCCCTACCGGTGAGAAGTGCCCCTGATCGACGGAATTTCTGGCTTTCCGCGCATTCGAGGGTGATGGGCGGTACGCGCACGGCCCCGCCCCTGACCAGGGACGGGGCCGTGGCCGCCGAGCAGTGGTTCAGCCGCCGGCGCCGAGCGCGAGCGCCAGGACCTTCTCCCCCGAGACCGAACTCGACAGCTTGTCGGCGAACTGGCCGGCCATGTACAGGTGGCCCTGCGAGTAGAGGATCTCGGAGTAGTCGGGTGACAGGGTGCCCTCCAGGTTCCGCACCGACCCCGCCGCCGGGTTCTCCAGCAGCTTGGTCTCCTTGAAGGAGCCGCCGTCGATGCTGACGATCTGGCCGCCCTTGTTGTACGGAGGGCGCTTGTACGCGATCACGTTGCCGCCGTCCATGCGCAGCGGGGTGATCGTGTAGCCGTCGCCGGCGTCGGCGCGCTGGCCGTTCTGCTTGCCGGAGTCCAGGTCGAAGGCGACGATCTCGTTGGTCTGGCTGTAGTTCTCGGTGCCGTCGTGCGCCTCGGTCGGGAGGTACAGCCTGCCGTTGCCGACCGCGACACCCGTGCAGTGTTCGAGCTCGGAGATCGCGTCGCAGCGGGCCGCGTAGTCCTTGCCCGGTGCCGAGATGCGGGTGATCAGCTTGCCGGTCTTGTTGTCGATGGAGAAGAAGTCCGAGATCTCACTGCCGTCGCCCGCGCTGTGGCCGACGTCGGCCGCCACGACCAGCGGGTTCGTCGACACGACGGCGGCGTACTCGATGCCGGCGGCCAGCTTGTACTCGGAGATCGTCTTCCCGGACTTCGGGTCGATGGTCTGGATGTGCAGCTGCGGGTCGTCGAACGAGCCGCACTTGAGCACCGCGACCAGCTTCTCGCCGCCGCCGTAGCCGGCGTCGATGCAGGTGTCCTTGGGCTTCGGCGCCCACAGCTGTCTGCCGGCGGCGAGGTCGAAGGCGACGCCGCCGTAGTTGCCGCCCGCGGCGACCGTGTTCGCGCTGACGGTGACGTTCTCGAACGTCATCGCCTGGCCGCTGGATTCGAGCGACTTCGTCCACAGCTTCCTGCCCGCGTCCAGGTCGATCGCCGCGACCTGGCTGCACCCCGCCGACCTGCCCTTCGGCGGCATCCGGGGCTGGAAGACGACGGCGGTCCGGTCGTCGTCGGTGGTGTGCGTGCTGACCGTGCAGACCGGGCCGGGCAGCTTGATCGTCCACAGCTTGCTGCCCTTGTCGAGGTCGTACGCGTTGATCTCGGCGACGCCGCTCTTCACGTACGCCTTGTGCGTGAGCCAGGAACCGGACACGACGGTGGTGTCGCCGACGTGCGGCATCGGGACCTTGAACAGCATCTTCGCGCCGGTGTCGGCGGGCACCTTCTCCTCGCCCTTGGCCGTGCTGCCGCCGGTGCCTCCGGTGCCGCCGCCCCCGGTGCCGCCACCGGAGCTCGCTGTGTCGTCCTTCTTGCCGTCGTCCTTGCCGGACGAGGCGTACCAGACGCCGCCGGCGACGAGCAGCGCGACGGCGACGACCGCCGCGAGGATGATCAGTGCCTGCGCGTTGCCCTTGCGCCCGCCGGCGGGCGACCCGGGCTGCGGGTGCGGCGGCACGGGCGGCTGCGGGTAGCCGTAACCGGGCTGCTGGCCGTAGGGGTTGGGCGCCTGGCCGTACGGTGGCGTGGGCTGTGCGTAGGGGTTGGGCTGCTGCGGCGGTTGGCCCTGGGGCGGTTGGCCCTGGGGCGGTTGAGGCGCCTGCGGGTAGCCGTATCCGGGCTGCTGCGGAGGCTGCGGCGCCTGGGGATAGCCGTATCCCGGCTGCGGGGGTGGCTGCGGTGGCCGCTGGTCCTGGGGCGGGCCGAAGCCGCCCTGCTGCGGGGGCTGGTGGGGCGGCGGGGGCTGGGTCATGGGGTGGGTACCTCGTGAGCGGACGGCGGGGACGACGGGGTGTGGGGAGAGGTCACTTGCCGTAGGCGAGCATCAACTTGCCCTTCGAGTCGTCGTTCCCGCTGATCCGGGTGGGCGAGAGATAGAAGCGTCCGTCGACCCAGTCGAAGGTCTTGGTGAAGAGTGCGCTCTCCAGGCCCGCCGTGCTCTGCGGGTTCTGCAGCAGCGTCACCGGCGTGTGGCTGGAGCCGCTCGTCGCGATCGACACGACCCGGCCGCCCGCGTCGTACGACGGCTGCACATAGGCGATGAGCCTGCCGCCCTCGACCTTGACCGGCAGCATCGACTCGTCCGCCGGGGACTTGACGCGCCACTTCTCCTTGCCGCTCGCGAGATCGATCGCGACGATCTCGTTCGGCCCGGTGGTCGCGTCGGTCGGCAGGTAGAGGGTGTTCGCGTCGGCCGTCACGCCCTTGCATGCCTGGAGGTCACGTTCGAGGAGCGTCCAGCCGCACTGGGGGGCGAAGTTCTCGTCGACGCGGACCTGGGAGCGGAACTTGCCGTTCGCGCCGAAGGTCGAGATGTTCCAGGCCTTCTTGTCCTGGTTGGTGCTGTAGACGACCAGCGGGTCGACGGAGTACGTCCGCGTGACCGACCAGCCCTTGTCGAACTTCTGCGTCCACTTGGCCCGGCCGGTGGCCGGGTCGAGCTCCTGGATCTCGTCGTGCTCGTTGGGCTCGCTGGCGTCGCAGGTCGCGACGGAGATCAGCCTGCTGCCGCCGGCGAACGCGGTGGGGAAGCAGGCGCTGCCGTACTTCTTCTTGTCGAACAGCTTCTTTCCGCTGTCGATGTCGTACGCCACTCCGGACTGCGAGCGGCCCACCAGCACCGTCCGGCCGGTGACGGACAGGGAGATGTCGAGGGTGCTGTCGAACAGCGCGCCCTCGGGGAGCGTGCCGCTCCAGCCCTTGTCGCCGGTGCTCAGGTCGAGTTGCTGGAGCTGGTTGCACTTGGCGCGCTGGCCGGTGCCGCTCTCGTAGGCCACCACGATCTTGTCGTCGGCCGACTTCTGCGGGGTGACCGCGCAGATCTTCTGCGGGAAGGTGACGGTGTCCCAGGCCGGGCTGCCGTCGGCCACGTCGTAGGCGAAGACCTGCTTGTAGGCCGCCTTCACGGCCGCCTTGTCGGTGATCCACATGCCGGGTGCATCGGCGCCCGCACCGGGCGCGTCCGGCGGCGACTTGTACCAGAGCACCTTCGCCTCGCCCGCCTTGCGGCCCGAGTTGAGGCCCTCCGGGTCGGAACCGCCGCCGCTGCCACCGGAGTCGCCCGAGCCGGTGGCGGTGGGCTTCGCGTCGTCGCTCTGCCCGGCGACCGGCTTCTTGTCGTCGCCGCCCCCGCTCGTCACGGCGTAGACGGTGCCGCCGATGACGGCCAGCGCGGCGACGGCCGCCGCGATGACCAGGCCCGGCTTCCCCTTGAAGGGGTTGCCGGAGCCGGGCGGCGGGGTGCCGGGCGCACCGGGGTACTGGGGCTGCGGCGGATAGCCGTAACCGGGCTGCGCGCCGTACGGGCCGGGCTGCTGCGGTTGGCCGTACGGACCGGGCTGTCCGTAGGGGCCGGGTTGGCCATAGGGGCCTGGCTGTTGGGGATAGGAGCCCGGCTGACCGTAAGGGCCCGGCGGTGGGCCCTGGGGTGGTGGGGGCGGGGCCCCGAATCCGCCCTGCGGCGGCTGGTTCGGCGGCTGGGTCATCAGCGCGTTCCCCCGTTCATCACTGATTTTTAGCCACGCCCTGAGGTGCGTAAAAGACTCAGAGTCGTACTCAGAAAGTTCTCAGACGGCTCTTTGTATCACCCGCCACTGACAGCGCAGCGGGCCGGTTCAGCCCCTGTTCCCAAGGGAGAACCGGCCCGTGATACCGCCGTTATGGGCCTTCACGCGGCCTTCACGCGTCTTCGGCGAGTTCCAGCCAGCGCAGCTCCAGGTCCTCGCGCTCGCCCGCCAAGTCCCGCAGCCGGGCGTCGAGTTCGGCCACCTTGGCGAAGTCGGTGGCGTTCTCGGCGATCTGGGCGTGCAGCTTGGTCTCCTTCTCGGAGACCTTGTCCAACTGCCGCTCGATCTTCTGGAGTTCCTTCTTCGCGACGCGCTGGTCGGCCGCGCTCTTCTCGGCGGCGGGCCTGGCCGCGACGGGGGCGGCGGCCGCGACCGCCTCCTCCATCCTCTGCCGCCGCTCCAGGTACTCGTCGATGCCGCGGGGCAGCATCCGCAGGGTGGCGTCACCGAGCAGCGCGAACACGCGGTCGGTGGTGCGCTCGACGAAGAACCGGTCGTGGGAGATGACGATCATCGAGCCGGGCCAGCCGTCGAGGACGTCCTCCAGCTGGGTCAGGGTCTCGATGTCGAGGTCGTTGGTGGGCTCGTCGAGGAAGAGGACGTTGGGCTCGTCCATGAGCAGACGCAGCAGCTGGAGCCGGCGGCGCTCACCGCCGGACAGGTCGCCGACCGGCGTCCACTGCTTCTCCTTGCTGAAGCCGAACGTCTCGCACAGCTGCCCGGCGGTCATCTCCCGCCCCTTGCCGAGGTCGACGCGCTCGCGGACCTGCTGCACGGCCTCCAGGACCCGCAGGTTCGGGTTCAGCTCGGCGACCTCCTGGGAGAGGTAGGCGAGCTTGACGGTCTTGCCGACGGCTACCCGCCCGCCGACGGGCTGCGTCTCGCCCTCGGTGCGCGCGGCCTCGGCCATGGCCCGCAGCAGGGAGGTCTTGCCGGCGCCGTTGACGCCGACCAGGCCGATGCGGTCGCCGGGGCCGAGCTGCCAGGTGACGTGCTTGAGCAGCACCTTGGGGCCGGCCTGGACAGTGACGTCCTCCAGGTCGAAGACCGTCTTGCCCAGCCGGGAGGAGGCGAACTTCATCAGCTCGGAGCTGTCCCGGGGCGGCGGGACGTCCTTGATGAGCTCGTTGGCGGCCTCGACCCGGAAGCGCGGCTTCGACGTACGCGCGGGTGCCCCGCGCCGCAGCCAGGCCAGCTCCTTGCGGACCAGGTTCTGCCGCTTGACCTCCTCGGTGGCGGCGATCCGCTCGCGCTCGGCACGCGCGAAGACGTAGTCGGAGTAGCCGCCCTCGTACTCGTAGACGTCGCCTTTCTGCACATCCCACATGCGCGTGCACACCTGGTCCAGGAACCAGCGGTCGTGGGTGACGCAGACGAGCGCCGAGCGGCGCTCGCGCAGATGCCGGGCGAGCCAGGAGATGCCCTCGACGTCGAGGTGGTTGGTCGGCTCGTCGAGGACGATCAGGTCCTGTTCCTCGATGAGCAGCTTGGCGAGCGCGATACGGCGCCGCTCGCCACCGGAGAGCGGCGCGATGACCGTGTCGAGGCCCTGTGGGAAGCCCGGCAGGTCGAGCCCGCCGAACAGGCCGGTCAGCACGTCCCGGATCTTGGCGTTGCCCGCCCACTCGTGGTCTTCCATGTCCCGGATGACCTCGTGCCGGACGGTGGCCTGCGGGTCGAGGGAGTCGTGCTGGGTGAGCACGCCGAGGCGGAGCCCGCCGGAGTGGGTGACCCGCCCGGTGTCGGCGTCCTCCAGCTTGGCCAGCATGCGGATCAGGGTGGTCTTGCCGTCGCCGTTGCGCCCGACCACCCCGATCCGGTCGCCTTCGGAGACGCCGAGGGACACGCCGTCGAGCAGGGCACGAGTGCCGTACACCTTGCTGACGTTCTCGACATTGACCAGATTGACGGCCATTACGCTCCTGCCCAGGGGCTGTGCTCGACATGCGGCTCCGCCGCGGGGGTCAGCCTCCCAGCCTAATGTGCGCCGGTCGGTGACCGATCCCGCGGCGGATCACCGCAGGTCAGCGGGCTGCTGCCGCCCTGACCTCGGCGAGGAGGCCGTACATCGTCTGCCCGGGGCACTCGGTGTCGAAGTAGTCCCGGTGGCCGCCGATGGTGTTCGTGTCCTTCTTCACGCCGTTCACGGGGTTGGTGTAGGTGACCTTCGCCTGCGGGTCCAGGCCCTTGATCCGGCAGATCACCTTGATCAGGCGGATCAGGGAGGCCTTGGCCGCGTCCGTGGGGGCCTTGTCCTGGAGGGTGCCGATCAGGGCGATCCCGAGGTTGCCGGAGTTGTAGCCCACGGAGTGGAAGGCGGTCACGAGGTCGCCGTCCTCGTTGAAGGCCGGGATGCCGTCGTCGCCGGAGTAGCGGCCCTCGTAGACGGTGCCGGACTCGTCGATGAGGAAGTGGTAGCCGATGTCGCCCCAGTCGTTGGTGATCGCGTGGTACTCGTAGATCGCGCGGACGGTGGCGGCCGGGTCGGGGTCGTCGTTCGGCGTCGCGGTGTGGTGGACCGTGAGCACCTGCAACGGGTAGTACTTCTCGGGCGAGTTGACCTTGCCGTCCTTGTACCGCTTGGACTCGTCGGCACCCCAGGCCGGACGCGAGAGGTAGCGGACGCCCCGCATACGGGTCGGCTCGCTCGGCACGTGGAAGGTACGGCCGGGGCCGTCGGTGCAGTCGATCGCCAGCGAGTGCAGGGCGGAGACGTCGCTCGCGGCCTTCACGGCGTACGCGGTGGCGTTCCGGGCGGCGACCAGGGCCGTGCCGCCCTCCTCGACGGCCGCGCAGCCGCTGGTCAGGGTCTGCCAGGCGCCGTCCGCGAGCTTGATGGCGGTGCCGTCCTTCGCGCCGGACCAGCGCACCCCGACGTAGGAGGCGGCGAAGGCGGTGGTGGCCTCGCCGGTGCCGGTGGCGGCCTCGGTCCGGGTGGCGGGGAACTTCTCCGGAGTCGTACCGGAGCCGCCGGAGCCGGAGCCGGAGGTGGAGCCGTCACCGTCGCCGGAGCCGGAGCCGGTGGCCGCGAAGACCGCCGGGGTCACGGCGGCCGCGCCGGCCACGGCGGCGGCGGCACCGATCGCGCCGCGACGGGACAGAGAGCGCTTCCTGCGATGGGCGGGGGTGGGCGTGGGGGATTCGGACACGTGCGTGACCCTTCGGCTGTGCAGATGGCGTAGGCGCGCCACACCGGGCGCTTGAAAGCTCAACCGACCCTATTGGCACCACCCGCCCCATCAGTACTGCGATTGCAGTACATCCGCGTGGAAATCCGGCTCTTCCGTGTGAAGATCGGGCGAAGATCGTGTACGGCGCCACCCGTCCGGATTCCGTGTGATCGGCGCCGAGGCGGGGGCCGGCCCGCGCCCGCCGGCCGCGCGTACGCCCACCGGCATGTCGTCGCGCGTCAGGTTCCCGGGGAGGAACACGGCGGCCGTCACACCGCCGTTCGGCGAGGACCGGAGCTCGACCCGCAGCCCCTGCGTGGACCTTGCGGCCGGCCTCGGCGAGGGCGTCCTCGTTCAAGCCGGAGCCGCTGTCCTCGACCTCGATGGGCACACCGTCCCAGTTCGGCCAGGAGGTGGATCACGTCGGCGACCGGGCCGCCCACCAAGGACACCTCGGGCACCGCGCAGGCCGTCGGACGACGGCCTTCAGCCGCCGATCACCGTCGCGCCCGCCGCCGGCCCCGACGCCGTACGGACCGTCCGGCAGGTGCCCGAACTGCGCAGTGTCTCCGCCACCTTGGCCGCCGACTCCGGGTCCCGGGCGAGGAAGGCCGTGGTCGGGCCCGAGCCGGAGACCAGCGCGGCGAGGGCGCCCGCGGCGGTCCCTGCGGCGAGGGTGCCGGCGAGCTCGGGGAAGAGGGAGAGGGCGGCGGGCTGCAGGTCGTTGGAGACGGCCGCGGCGAGCGCGTCGGGGTCGCCCTTCGCGAGGGCGCGCAGGAGTTCCTCGGAGGCGACGGGCTCGGGGATGCCGATCCCCTCCGAGAGCCGGTCGAACTCGCGGAAGACGGCCGGCGTGGACAGCCCGCGGCCGGCCATCGCGAACACCCAGTGGAAGGTGCCGCCGACCTCCAGCGTGCGCAGCTGCTCGCCGCGCCCGGTGCCCAGTGCCGCCCCGCCCACCAGACTGAACGGCACATCGCTGCCCAACTCGGCGCAGATGGCGAGGAGTTCGGCCCGGGAGGCGCCCGCCTGCCACAGCGCGTCGCAGGCCAGCAGCGCGCCCGCGCCGTCCGCGCTGCCGCCCGCCATGCCGCCGGCGACCGGGATGTCCTTGGCGATGTGGATGTGCACGGCGGGCTCGATGCCCCGCCGCCCGGCGAGCGCGATCGCCGCGCGCGCCGCCAGATTCGTCACGTCCAGCGGCACCTGGTCGGCGTCCGGCCCCTCGCACGTCACGCGCAGCTCGTCGGCGGGCGTCACGGTCACCTCGTCATGGAGGCCGACCGCCAGGAAGACGTTGGCCAGGTCGTGGAAGCCGTCGGGGCGGGCCGCACCCACCGCGAGCTGGACGTTGACCTTGGCGGGGACGCGTACGGTGACGCTCACTGGTGACCGGGCTCCTTGTTCGCAGTGTTCTCGGCGTGCTCGGCGGGCTTGGCGTGCTCGGCGTGCTCGGCGATGCGCGCGAACTCCTCGACCGTCAGGGCCTCCCCGCGCGCCTGCGGCGACACCCCGGCGGCCACGAGGGCAGCCTCCGCCGCCGCGGGCGACCCGGCCCACCCGGCGAGCGCGGCCCGCAGCGTCTTGCGCCGCTGGGCGAAGGCCGCGTCGACGACCGCGAACACGTCGCGCCGCGCGGCGGTGGTCTTGAGCGGCTCGGTGCGCCGGACCAGCGAGACGAGGCCGCTGTCGACGTTCGGCGCGGGCCAGAAGACGTTGCGGCCGATGGCGCCGGCCCGCTTGACCTCGGCGTACCAGTTGGCCTTCACGGACGGGACGCCGTACACCTTCGAGCCGGGCGCGGCGGCGAGGCGGTCGGCGACCTCCGACTGGACCATGACGAGGGTGCGTTCGATGCTCGGGAAGGTCTCGAGCATGTGCAGCAGCACGGGCACGGCGACGTTGTAGGGGAGGTTCGCGACGAGCGCGGTCGGGGCGGGGCCGGGCAGCTCGGTCACGCGCATCGCGTCGGAGTGCACCAGCGCGAAACGGTCGGCGCGCTCCGGCATCCGGGCCGCGACGGTGGCGGGCAGCGCCGCGGCCAGTACGTCGTCGATCTCGACGGCGGTGACGCGGTCGGCCACCTCCAGCAGAGCCAGGGTGAGGGAGCCGAGCCCCGGGCCCACCTCCACCACCACGTCGTCCGGGCGGACCCCGGCGGTGCGGACGATACGGCGGACCGTGTTCGCGTCGATCACGAAGTTCTGACCGCGCTGCTTGGTGGGGCGGACACCGAGGGCTGCCGCCAGTTCGCGGACGTCGGCGGGGCCCAGGAGGGCGTCGGGGGCTGGGCTGCTGCTCACGGCGACAAGGGTACGTGGCGGCAACCGAGCGGTTCGCTCGGTGCCGCGATCGGCCGTCGACCGCCTGCGGGCCGGTGGGGGCTGATCGCGCCCACGCGGCGGAGCCG
Organism: Streptomyces guryensis; assembly: GCF_021261325.1. GTDB lineage: Bacteria > Actinomycetota > Actinomycetes > Streptomycetales > Streptomycetaceae > Streptomyces > Streptomyces guryensis. The sequence goes on from NZ_JAJSBI010000008.1 coordinate 173,258, forward strand.
CATATCGACACAGCCCCGCGCCCCTACGGGGCACGACCTGCCGCCGCTCAGCCGTGCCGCCCCAGGGGCGCGGGGAACCGCGCGACAAGCCACGACGCGCCCGCGGCGAACCACGGCCCGCACCGCCGTGCGGCCGCGCCCCTCACCCGTGCAACCGCGCCCCGCAATGCGGCCAAGGGCTCGCCCCCCGGCGTACGTACAGCTTCTTCGCTCGGAGTGTCTGCTCCTCCGGGGACGCGTCCTCGGGGCGTCCGCTGCCGCCGAGGCTCTGCCAGGTGCGGGACTCCAGCTGGTAGAGGCCGCCGTAGGTTCCCGAGGGGTCGACGGCGTGCGGACGGCCGCCCGACTCGCAGGCCGCGAGGCCCTTCCAGTTCAGGTCGTCGGCGCCGCGCACGGACGTCGGGAGCGGCTTCGTACCCACCTTGACGATCTGCGGCTGCGGCTCGCGCACCACCTCGGAGTCGGTCTGACGGGGCTTCTGCCTGACCCCGTTGACGATGCGCAGGGAGTACGTGATCCGCCGCAGGCCCGGCTGTCCCACGCGGTCGACGACCTCCGTGCCCTTGAACAGCCCTGGGTCGTCCGCCCGCTTCACCTTGAACGGGATCTCCTCCTCGCGGACCTCCTTGGTGCCGGTGACCCGCAGCACGGTGACGGTCTGCCCGTCGCGCGGGAAGCTGTCCGCCGGTACGGAGGTGGTGTCCTCGCCCTGCAGGGAGATCCCGGCCTCCTCGACGACCTCCCGCACGGTCGCCGCGTTCGTACGGACCGTGCGCGCGTGGCCGTCGGCCATGACCGTGACCGACCGCTCGGTGCGCACGTCGAGCGAGAGCCCGGCGCGTCCGATGTGCCGGGAGCGCGCGGCGGACAGATACGCGCCCTGGGCCCGCACCCCCATCTCCTCGAGCGCCTCCTGCACCGTGTGCGCGGTCGTCCACACCTCACGCCGGTGTCCGTCGATGGTGAGCCGCACGGGGCGCCCGTACTGCACCACGATCTCGTCGCCGCTGCGGATCGCGGTGCCGGGGCCGGGCGCGATCACGTCGTGCGACCCCACATCGACGCTCTCCTGTCCGAGCAGTTCGGTCACGTCGTCGGCGAAGGTGTGCAGGGTGCGCGGCTTGCCGTCGACGTTCAGCTCGATGGCCTTGTCCTTGGCGACGAAGGCGGTGGTGCCGCCGGCCAGGAAGGCGACGACCAGCGCCTGCGGCAGCAGCCGGCGCATCGAGCCGTCCGGGAGCTCGATGGGCCGCGCCCTGCGCCGGCGTGCGGCCCGGCGCCTGCGTCCGGTTCCGGTGCGCGCGGCGGGCTCGGGCTCTTCCTCGTCGGCCGCGCTCCCCACCTGCCGCGGGAGCGTCGGCTCGGGTGGCTGGGCCGCCTCGTAGGCGGGCCGGTACGTGTCCTCGTACGTCCCGGGCACCCCGTAGGCCAGGGTCTGCGCGCTGTGCACGTCGTAGGCGCCGTACGCCGGCGGGTACGCCGGGTCGTACGCCTCATGCGTCCCGTACTGCGAGTACTGCGAGTACTGCGAGTTGCTCACGCCGACACGCTCCAGGGGCCGTAGGGGTCCAGAGGGGTCCGGATCGGGCACCAGAACCTAGCGGAGCCCGTATCACTCTCCAAAGCGGCGTCGCTACACAGAGTGGCCAAGGGGGCGGCGGCGATCCCACCGCGGTGTTATCGGAGGGTTATGAACGACCACGCTCAGTAGTCGAAAGCGCGGGCCGTGTTCGCCGCGAGGGCTGTCGCCAGCGCGTCCTCGTCGATGCCCCGCACGTCGGCCATGGCGCGCACCGTGACCGGAATGAGATACGGGGCGTTGGGCCGTCCGCGGTACGGCGCCGGTGTCAGGAAGGGCGCGTCGGTCTCCACCAGGACCAGCTCCAGGGGGGCCACGGCGAGCGCGTCCCGCAGATGCCGGGCGTTCTTGAAGGTGACGTTGCCGGCGAAGGACATGAAGTACCCGGCGCGGGCGCACACCTGGGCCATGTCGGCGTCCCCGGAGTAGCAGTGGAACACCGTCCGCTCTGGGGCGCCCTCCTCCTTGAGGATGCGCAGCACGTCCGTGTGGGCGTCGCGGTCGTGGATGACGAGGGCCTTGCCGTGCCGCTTGGCGATCTCGATGTGGGCGCGGAAGGAGGTTTCCTGCGCCTCCTTGCCCTCGGGGCCGGTGCGGAAGTAGTCGAGGCCCGTCTCGCCGACGCCCTTGACCTGCGGGAGCGCGGCCAGGCGCGCGATCTCGGCGAGCGCCGTGTCGAGCGCCGCCGTGCCCCCCGGCTCGCGCGCGCCCTGCCTGGACCAGCCGTCGGGGTCGCCGTGGACGATGCGCGGCGCCTCGTTGGGGTGCAGGGCGACGGCCGCGTGGACGGCGTCGTACAGTCCCGCCGTCTCGGCGGCCCACCGCGAGCCCCGAACGTCGCAGCCGACCTGCACGACCGTCGTCACGCCCACCGAAGCGGCCTTCGCGAGAGCCTCCTCGACCGTGCCCGACTGCATGTCGAGGTGGGTGTGGGAGTCGGCGACGGCCACCCGGAGGGGTTCCGGGAGGGGCGGGGCCGGGTGCTTCTCGCTGGGGGAGCTGGAGGAGGGCATGCTCCGATCCTACGAAAGGGGCATGCCCGCCCCGCCGCCGGAGCTGTCAGCTCGCCTTGCGGTGGAAGGGGTGGAGGAGATCGGAGAGATGCCAGTGGTGGTCCCGCTCGCCGGCCTCGGCGCCCTCGGCTGCGGGCTCCTGGGTCTCTGCCTGCGGTGTCCGCCGCTGCTGCTTGTACACCGCGTCACGCACCGACGAGACCTGCCCGGGCCGCATGATCCGTACGACATGGCTGTCACAGTTCGTGCACGTCGGCTTGGACAGCGGGGACGGAACGATCTGTCCCTCGGCCACGTACATCACGAACTCGTGGCCCTCGGCGTCGTGGTGGTGCTCTATCTCGTACGACTGCTCCCAGCCGTGCCCGCAGCGCATGCAGGCGAAGGAATAGGACTCGTGTACGACTGGGTTCGCCGCGCCGCGGAGGCCGGACTGCCCTGAGATCTCGCTCATGCCAGCTCCTCTTGATCTGCTGGACCAAGGGACGGATACGTCCCTTCAACCAGTGGACGCCTCCTGCGGAGCGAATGCATCAGCCCTGTCGTCTGTTGGAGCCGATTTGGATTTTCCTTGCCATACCGGCCTCGGCAAGGGGGTCTGGGCTTTGCTTTCCACGGCCTTGCTTTGCCTGTTTGGGGGGCGCCTGCTCAGGCGAGATGCGCCCTGCTCAGAGGGGGTGTGGCTCGCTTCACGAAAGCCTCACGACCCACTCGCCGAATGGGCATTCTTCGCGGCCACAACCGCGTCGAACACCTCCCTTTTGGGCAGCCCCGCCTCTGCCGCGACCGCCGCGATGGCCTCTTTGCGGCGCTCCCCCGCCTCCTCCCTCACGCGCACCCGCCGCACCAGCTCGGCGGCGTCGAGTTCCTCGGGCCCCTTCTCGGGCGCGCCCTCGACCACGACGGTGATCTCGCCGCGCACCCCCTCCGCGGCCCAGGCGGCCAGCTCGCCGAGCCCGCCCCGCCTGACCTCCTCGTACGTCTTGGTCAGCTCCCGGCAGACGGCGGCCCGCCGCTCGGTGCCGAAGACCTCGGCCATGGCGGCCAGGGTGTCGTCGAGGCGGTGCGGGGCCTCGAAGTAGACGAGGGTCCGCCGCTCCTCGGCGACCTCCTTCAGGCGCGTCAGCCGCTCCCCCGCCTTGCGCGGCAGGAAGCCCTCGAAGCAGAACCGGTCGACGGGCAGCCCGGACAGCGCGAGCGCGGTGAGCACGGCGGACGGGCCGGGCACGGCGGTGACCCGGACGTCCTTCTCGACGGCGGCGGCGACCAGCCGGTACCCGGGGTCGGACACGGAGGGCATGCCGGCGTCCGTGACCAGCAGCACACGCGCACCGCCGACCAGTTCCTCGACGAGTTCGGGCGTACGGGCGGTCTCGTTGCCCTCGAAGTACGACACGATCCGCCCCCTGGGCGTGACGCCCAGCGCCTGCGTCAGCCGCCTGAGCCGCCGTGTGTCCTCGGCGGCGACGACATCGGCCCCCGCCAGCTCCTCGGCCAGCCGGGGCGGCGCGTCCGCGATGTCGCCGATGGGGGTGCCTGCGAGTACGAGGGTTCCGGTCACGCCCCCATCCTCCCAGGGGCACACGGATGGGGACGCATCCGATCCCTTACCGCCCATGCACGCGACTCACACAGAACGGTTCCCTACGATGGCGCGGTGACCAGTACCGCGTCCTCCCCGGACACCCGGCAAGGCCAGAGCCCGCAGGACCAGCGGCCGTCGTGGCAGCAGCGGCTGCGCCGTTTCGGCTACACGGCCGAGCCGAGAAGCGACGTCCGCGAGCGTCTGGTGCCGCCGTACGTGCGGACCGGCCCGCGGGTGTGGCAGGTGCTGGGAGCGCCGCCGCTGCTCGCCGAGCGGATCACACGCTGGTCGGCCTGGGGCGGCCCGCTGCTCGTCACGCTGATGGCGGGCCTGATGCGGTTCTGGCACCTGGGCAGCCCGAAGGCGGTGATATTCGACGAGACGTACTACGCCAAGGACGCCTGGGCACTCGTCCACCGCGGCTTCGAGGTCAACTGGGACAAGAACGCCAACGACCAGATCCTGGCGCTGAACGGACACGTCACGATCCCGACGGACGCGGCGTACGTCGTCCATCCGCCGGTCGGCAAGTACGTCATCGGGCTCGGGGAGCTGATCTTCGGGTTCAACCCGTTCGGCTGGCGCTTCATGACCGCGCTGCTGGGCACACTGTCGGTCCTGATGCTTTGCCGCATCGGCCGCCGCCTCTTCCGCTCGACCTTCCTCGGCTGCCTCGCGGGCGGGCTGATGGCGGTCGACGGGCTGGCCTTCGTGATGGCCCGCACCTCGCTGCTCGACGGTGTGCTGATGTTCTTCGTGCTGGCCGCGTTCGGCTGCCTGGTCATCGACCGTGACAAGTCCCGGGAGAAACTCGCGGCCGCGCTCCAGCCGGACGCCGACGGCCGCGTCCGCCCGGACGCGTACATCGCCGAGACCACCAGCCTGGGCCCGCGCCCGTGGCGCTGGCTGGCGGGACTGATGATGGGCCTGGCCATCGGCACCAAGTGGAACGGTCTGTACATCCTGCTCGCGTTCGTCCTGATGGCGATCCTGTGGGACATCGGCGCGCGCAAGGTGGCGGGCGCCGGGAACCCGTACAAGGCGGTGCTGCCGGACGCGGCGATCACCTTCGTGGCCACGGTCCCGGTCGCGATCGTCACCTACCTGGTCTCCTGGACCGGCTGGATCCTCTCCCCCACCAACGGCAAGGGCGGCTACTTCCGCAACTGGGCCGCCACCGACGGCAGGGGCGGCCACTGGACCTGGCTGTTCCCGGACTGGTGGCGCAGCCTGTGGCACTACGAGCACGAGGTCTACGAGTTCCACCGCCACCTGCACTCGCCGCACACGTACATGTCCAACCCCTGGAGCTGGATCGTCGACGGCCGCCCCGTCTCGTACTTCTACGAGTCCCCCTCGCCGGGCAAGGACGGCTGCCCCGTCGACGCGGGCCAGAAGTGCGCCCGCGAGGTCCTCGCGATCGGCACCCCGCTGCTGTGGTGGGTGGCCTGCTTCGCGGTCCTGTACATCCTGTGGCGCTGGCTGCTGCGCCGCGACTGGCGGGCGGGCGCCATTGCCTGCGGTATCGCGGCCGGTTATCTGCCCTGGTTCCTGTACCAGGAGCGGACGATCTTCTTCTTCTACGCCGTCGTCTTCGTGCCGTTCCTCTGCCTGGCGGTGGCGATGCTGCTGGGCGCGATCATCGGGCCACCGGGGTCGAGCGACATCCGCCGAGTGGCGGGCGCGACGGGCGCGGGCGTCCTGGTGCTGCTGATCGCCTGGAACTTCATCTACTTCTGGCCGCTGTACACCGGGATCGCCATCCCGATCGACGACTGGCGTTCACGTATGTGGATCGATACCTGGGTATAGCGGACCCGCCGGGTCTCCGATCGGACAACATACGGAAACACCCCTCACAGCTCCCCCTCACGCCACATACAGTGCGAGCACCAACGGGGAACGGGGAGGGGGGCCCTTCATGGGCAAGGGGGTCAAGGTCACCGTCATCAGCAGCGTCTTCGCTGTGATGGTGGGCGGCGCCGGATACGGCGCGTACAACATCGTGTCCGCGCTGAACGGCGACGGGGGGTCGGACGGATCGGCGTCCGTGAAGACCGGTCCGCCGAGCGGCGACGAGATCAAGGAGACGTCGGCCAAGTTCTTCGCGGCCTGGGAGAAGGGCCAGGCGGCCCGGGCGGCGACGTACACGAACAACGACACGGCGGCCGAACCGCTGCTGACCGCCTACGACAACACCGCGCACATCACCGCGGTGAAGATCACGCCGGGCACGGCGAAGGGCGCGACGGTCCCTTACACGGTCAAGGCAACGGTGTCGTACGAGGGCAGGTCGAAGCCCCTGACCTACCGGAGTGAGCTGACCGTCGTCCGCGGGAAGACCACCGGGCGGGCCCTGGTCGACTGGCAGCCGTCGGTCGTCCATCCGCAGCTGCGGAAGGGCGACACCCTGGTCACCGGCGAGGCGGCGAACCCTCCGATCGAGGCCGTGGACCGGGGCGGGGCCGCGCTCACGAAGGAGAAGTACCCGTCGCTCGGCCCGATCCTGGACGCCCTGCGCGACCGCTACGGCGACAAGGCGGGCGGGGTCCCCGGCATCGAGCTGTCGATCAAGCACGCGGCCCCGGACACGGCCGACACCTCGCTGCTCACCCTCACCAAGGGCAGAGCGGGCAGACTGCAGACCACGATCAGCGCGAGTGCGCAGGCGGCGGCCGAGACCGCGGTGAAGAAGTTCGCGCAGTCCTCGCTGGTGGCCGTCAAGCCCAGCACCGGTGAAGTACTGGCGGTGGCCAACAACCGCAAGGACCAGTTCAACGCGGCCTTCGAGGGGCAGGTCGCGCCCGGCTCCACCATGAAGATCATCACCGCCGCGATGCTCATCGACAACGGCGTGACCTCGATGAACGGGCCCGCGCCCTGCCCGCCCACCGCCACCTGGCAGAGCCAGACCTTCACCAACCTCAAGAACATGCCGCCAGACGAGAAGGCCACGCTCGCGGGCAGCTTCCTGCGCTCCTGCAACACGGCCTTCATCAAGCTCATCGACGAGAAGCCGCTCACCGACTCCTCGCTGACGACGGAGGCCCAGGACCGGTTCGGGCTCGGCCGGGACAACTGGAAGACCGGCATCGTCTCCTTCGACGGCAAGGTCCCCGCGGTGAGCGGCCCGGACCGCGCGGCGAACGCCATCGGCCAGGGCCAGGTCCAGATGAGCCCGCTGAACATGGCGTCGGTCACCGCGACCGCCATCACCGGCGACTTCCGGCAGCCGTACCTGGTGTCGCCGAAGCTCGACGACCGTCAACTGGCCACCGCGAAGGGCCTGTCCGCGGGCACGGCAGCGCAGCTGAAGCAGATGATGCGGCTCACCGCGACCCAGGGCACCGCCGCGCAGGCGATGGCCGGGCTGCGCGGGGACTTCGGCGCGAAGACCGGTTCCGCCGAGGTCGACGGACAGGCCGTGTCCAACAGCTGGTTCACGGGTTTCCGGGGTGACATCGCGGCGGCGGCCATGACCGAGGAGGGCGGCCACGGCGGCACGGCGGCCGGGCCGATTGTCGCAGCTGTGCTACGGACGGGCTCCTGAAGTCACCCGTTGAGGAAGGGACTCTAGGCTGTTGCCGTCGTTGGTTGGGATGGATGTGGGCAACGGGGACCCTGGGGATCTCTCGGAGGAACGGGAACAGTGGGCAACAGAAAGCGCGTCGCCGAGCGACGGAAGACCAAACCCGCCGTGGTCGGCGGGATGATCGCCGTGGTGGTCGGCGGCGCCGGTTTCGGCGCCTACGCGCTGTACGGCGGCGGGGCGTCGGCCGACGACCGGTCGGCCTCGACGTCCGCGACCTCCGACCACAAGGCCGTCAAGACCGGCCCGCTGTCCGCGACCGAGGTCCAGACGGCGGCCGAGCGGTTCCTCACGGGCTGGCAGCAGGGCAAGGTGACGCAGGCCGCCGCGGCCACGAACGACCCGGCGGCGGCCACCACCCTGCTGACGGGCTTCACCAAGGACGCCCACATCACGGGCGCCACGCTCACCGAGGGCACCCGCACCGGCGACAAGGTCCCCTTCTCCGTCAGGGGCACGGTCTCCTACAAGGGCACCAAGCTGCCGCTCGCGTACCGGAGTGCGCTCACGGTCGTGCGCAAGAAGGAGGACGGCAAGCCGTACGTCGACTGGCACTCCGCCGTCGTCCACCCCGACCTGAGGGACGGCGACACCCTGGTCACCGGCGAGTCCGGGACGCCGCCGGTCAAGGCGTACGACCGCCACGGCGGCGAGCTGACGACCGCCAAGTACCCCTCGCTCGGCCCGGTCCTGGACGGTCTGCGCGAGAAGTACGGCAAGACCGCCGGCGGCAAGGCGGGCGTCGAGCTGGACGTGGTGCGTGGCAAGGCGTCGCAGAAGGCCAAGCTGTCCGACAAGACGCTGCTGACGCTGACCAAGGGCACGCCGGGCAAGGTGAACACGACGCTGAGCCCGACCTTCCAGGCCGCCGCCGAGAAGCAGGTCGCGGCGAAGGACAGCTCCTCGGTCGTCGTCATGCGTCCGTCCACCGGCGAGATCCTTGCCGTGGCGAACCACAGCCCCGGCTTCAACGTCGCCTTCCAGGGCTCCCTGGCCCCGGGCTCCACGATGAAGATCGTGACGTCGACGATGCTGTTCGAGAAGGACCTCGTCCACCCCGACCAGTCGCACCCCTGCCCCAAGACGTACAAGCTCGCGGGCTGGACGTTCCACAACGACGACAACTCCGAGATCAAGCAGGGCTCGTTCAAGCTGGCCTTCGGGGCCTCCTGCAACAACGCCTTCATCAACTTCGCGCCGAAGCTGTCCAACAGCGACCTGACGCAGGAGGCCCAGCAGGTCTACGGCCTCGGCCTGAACAACTGGGCCATCGGCGTCCCGACCTTCGACGGCTCGATCCCGGTGATGAGCGGCGCACAGATGGGTGCCTCGCTGATCGGACAGGGCGGGGTGCGGATGAACCCGCTGAACATGGCGTCGGTGGCGGCGACGGTCGAGACGGGCTCCTTCCACCAGCCGTACCTGGTCGCCCCGTCGGTGGACAAACGGACACTGGCGAAGGCCTCGCGCACGATGTCGTCGAAGACGCAGGCCGAGCTGAAGGAGGTCATGTCCTACACGGCCTCCTACGGCACGGCGGCCAAGGCGATGTCGGGTCTGAGCTCCGGCTGCGGCGCCAAGACGGGCTCCGCCGAGGTCGACGGCCAGAAGAAGCCGAACGGCTGGTTCACCGCCTACTGCGGCGACCTGGCCGCATCAGGCGTGGTCCAGGCGGGCGGCCACGGCGGCGACACCGCGGGCCCGATCGTGGCAGCACTGCTCAGGATGGGCGGTTGATCAGCGCCCCTGAAGGGGCGCGGGGAACCGCGCGACCAGCCACGACGGCGTGGCAGACGAACGACGGCACAGCTCACCGGGAGACAGGCGCCGCAGCCATATAGGTGCGGCGCAGAAACCGCAGCAGGGTCTTCGACTCGAACTGCACCACCGAGACACCGTCCGCCGAGTGGAACTCGACAACGGCCTGAACCCGGCCGCAAGGCCACACCCGCACCTCACCGCTGCCGGCCGGGGCGCGCAGGCCCTGTTCCAGCAGGGAACGGGAAAAACTCCACTCGTCCGCCCCGGGCAGTCCGACCCGCACCTCACGCGGGTCGACGTCGGGGTCGTAGCGCAGGACCACCGGGACGGTCTCGTCGTCCGGTACCGCCGCATCCGTGACCAGGTGGGCTCGTGCGTACTGCTCGACTACAGACATCGTGACGGCCCTCTCACGCTGCGTGCCCTGTGCGGAAACTGTGCATCCATCCCTTCCCAATGTCCCATATTTTCCCGAATATGCCCCCTGGCGTCGTACAACCCACACAGCGACGCACGAGCGCCTCGCTCTTGCAAGTAGTTCGCAACAAGGCACTATCATCGAACGGTGCATGTGCCTGACGGATTCATCAACGCCCCCGTCTCCGCCGCGGCCGGAGTCGTCGCCGCGGGCGTCGTCGCGGTGAGCCTGCGCGGCGCGCGCCGCGAGCTGGACGAGCGGACGGCGCCACTGGCCGGGCTGGTGGCGGCGTTCATCTTCGCGGTGCAGATGCTGAACTTCCCCGTCGCTGCGGGGACCAGCGGCCATCTGCTCGGCGGCGCGCTCGCCGCGATCCTCGTCGGCCCCTTCACCGGCGTCCTGTGCGTGTCCGTCGTCCTGCTGATGCAGGGCATCCTCTTCGCGGACGGCGGCCTGACCGCGCTCGGCGTGAACATCACCGACATGGCGATCGTCACGACGGTGGTCGGATACGCCGTCTTCCGGGGCCTGGTGAAGGTGCTCCCGCGCGGGCGGCGCTCGGTGACCGTGGCCTCCTTCGTCGCCGCGCTCCTCTCGGTCCCGGCCGCCGCGGTCTGCTTCACGCTGATCTACGCCGTCGGCGGCACCACGGACGTCTCCATCGGCAAGGTCGCCACCGCGATGATCGGCGTACACGTACTGATCGGGATCGGCGAGGCGGCGATCACGGGGCTGACAGTGGGTGCGGTGATCGCCGTACGCCCTGATCTCGTGTACGGCGCGCGCGGTCTGGAGCAGAAGCTCAAGCTGCGCGTGAACGGCGAGCTCGTGGACGCTCCCCCGTCCCGCCCGGCGCCCGTCGCGGCGCGCACCTCCCGCCGCACACTGTGGATCACCGGCCTGGTCACCTCCCTCGTGCTGGCCGGCTTCGTCAGCTTCTACGCCTCCTCGAACCCCGACGGGCTGATGAAGGTCGCCCACGACAAGGGCCTCGACAGCAGGGCACAGAAGCACGCGTCGGACGGCTCCCCGCTCGCCGGCTACGGCGTCAGGGACGTCGCGGACGCAGGCCTCTCCAAGGGCCTGGCGGGCGTGATCGGTGTCGGCGTGACCGTCGTCGCGGGCAGCACGGTGTTCTGGGTGGTGCGCAGGCGCCGCACGGCCGACGCCTCTCCCGTCGGCACGGGCGTCTGACGTGGGCGCCGGGCACGCACACAGGCTCTACCGGCACGGGCACTCCCCCGTGCACGCCCTGCCGCCGCACACCAAGCTCGCCGCCGCCTTCGCGTTCGTGGTGGTCGTGGTGTCCACGCCACGGGAGGCGATGTGGGCGTTCGGCCTGTACGCCGTACTCCTGGGCGTCGTCGCGCGGCTCGCTCGCGTGCCCGCCGGGTTCCTGCTCAAGCGGCTGCTGATCGAGGTGCCGTTCGTCGCGTTCGCGGTGCTGATGCCCTTCGTGGCGGAGGGCGAGCGGGTGGACGTCCTCGGACTGTCCCTGAGCGTGAACGGCCTGTGGGGCGCCTGGAACGTGCTCGCGAAGGGCACGCTGGGTGTCGCCGCCTCCGTACTCCTCGCATCCACGACCGAACTGCGCGAACTCCTCCTCGGCCTCCAGCGGTTGAAGCTCCCGCCGCTCCTCGTGCAGATCGCGTCCTTCATGATCCGCTACGGCGACGTCATCACGGACGAGATGCGGCGGATGCGGATCGCTCGGGAGTCCCGGGGCTTCGAGGCCCGGGGCGTCCGGCACTGGGGCGTGCTCGCCAAGTCGGCGGGCGCCCTGTTCATCCGCTCCTACGAGCGCGGGGAGCGCGTCCACCTGGCCATGGTCAGCCGCGGTTACGCCGGTTCGATGCCGGTGATCGACGAGGTGACCGCGGACCGGTCGCAGTGGTCGTACGCCCTCATGCTCCCGAGCGCGGCTCTCGTTGTGTGTTTGCTGGGATGGACCCTTTGAACCCTGCCCCAGCCAGCAGCAGGGGGATTCCTGGCTCAGGAAGCCCCACAGGTCAGCGACCTGCGAGGTCCTACTCCCGCAGCACCAGCCGGGACGGAACCTGCCCGGTCTTCACAGTGAACGCCAAAAGGAATGCGCATGCTTGGTTCTCGCAATGCACCGCTCGTGATCGGCGGCACCCGATCACGCGCTGGGATTCGGAGGGTTCGGTGACGTTCTCACTGGAAGTGACCGGCCTCGCCTTCGCCTACCCCGACGGCCACCAGGCCCTCTTCGGCGTCGACTTCTCCATCGGGCACGGCGAGCGGGTCGCGCTGCTCGGGCCGAACGGTGCAGGCAAGACGACCCTGGTGCTGCACCTCAACGGCATCCTGGCCGGCGGCGCGGGCTCGGTCACGGTCGCCGGACTGCCCGTCGGCAAGCGGCACATGGCGGAGATCCGCCGCAGGGTCGGCATCGTCTTCCAGGACCCGGACGACCAGCTGTTCATGCCGACGGTCCGCGAGGACGTGGCGTTCGGTCCCGCGGCGGCCGGGCTGAAGGGGCCGGAGCTGGAGGAGCGCGTCGACCGGGCGCTCGCGCGGGTCGGCATGGCCGAGTTCAAGGACCGGCCCCCGCACCACCTCTCCTTCGGGCAGCGGCGCCGGGTGGCCGTGGCGACCGTACTCGCCATGGAGCCGGAGATCCTCGTCCTGGACGAGCCGTCCTCCAACCTCGACCCGGCCTCCCGGCGCGAACTGGCCGACATCCTGCGCTCGTTGGACGTCACCGTCCTCATGGTCACGCACGACCTGCCGTACGCCCTGGAGCTGTGCCCGCGCTCCCTGATCCTCAGCGAGGGCGTGATCGCGGCGGACGGCAGGACGGCCGAGCTGCTCCTGGACGAGGACCTGATGCGTGCCCACCGGCTGGAGCTGCCCTTCGGTTTCGACCCGCGGTCCGTGACAATGGGCGCGTGACGAACGAGGACCATACGGCGACGGGCCCCGAGGGCTCGCTGCTGCTCGACGACCAGCTGTGTTTCGCGCTGTACGCGGCCCAGCGTGCGGTGACGTCCTCCTACCGCCCGCTCCTCGACGAACTCGGCCTCACCTACCCGCAGTACCTGGTGCTGCTCGTCCTGTGGGAGCGCGGCGAGATCGCGGTCAAGGAGCTGGCGACCGCGCTGCGGCTCGACTACGGCACGGTGTCGCCGCTGCTGAAGCGGCTGGAGGCGGCGGGCCTGGTGCGCCGGGAGCGCGCGGCGCACGACGAGCGCTCGGTGCTGGTCGCGTGCACGGGGCGCGGCGAGGAACTGCGGGAGCGCGCGGCGTGCGTACCGGGCGCGCTGCTCGCGGCGACGGGGCTCGAAGCACCGGAGGTCGCACGGCTGCGCGAGGAGCTCTGGCGGCTGGCGGCGAAGGCCGAAGCCGCCGCACACCCCTGATCTCGGGTTACTCCCGGTTGCCACCCCCTGGTCAGGACTGCTGACCTACCAGCCAGTACCTTGTGCACGATGTACTTGCGCGCACTTGTTCTGGGGGGCCAACCATGAGCGCCATGAACGACGAAGTCACGGACGCCGACACCCGGCCGACGAAAATCATGTACGTCGCCGAGGCGACCGCACACGGCGGCCGGGACGGCTACGTCACCAGCCAGGACGGCCAGCTCGAACTCAAGGTCGCGATGCCACCGGAGCTGGGCGGCGACGGCAACGGCACCAACCCGGAGCAGTTGTTCGCGGCCGGCTACAGCTCCTGCTTCCACAACGCGCTGGTGCTGGTCGGCCGCCGTTCCGGCTTCGACCTCACCGGTTCCACGGTCGCCGCGAAGGTCGGCATCGGCCCCAACAAGCAGCGCGGTTACGGCCTCGCGGTCGCCCTCAGCGTCTCCCTCCCGGTGCTGGACCAGGACGTCGCGGCGAAGCTGGTGGACGCGGCGCACGAGGTGTGCCCGTACTCGAACGCGACCCGCGGGAACATCGACGTGACGATTCTGCTTGGGTGAGTGGGGAGTACACACAGGCAGGAGGCGTACGGGCGTGGATGTGAACGGTGCGGTCGCCGAGGGCTTCGAGCCGGTCAGGGAAGCGTTCGTACGGAACTTCGAGGTGCTCGGGGACCGGGGCGCGGCCGTCGCCGTCTACCGTGACGGGCACAAGGTCGTCGACCTGTGGGGCGGCACGAAGGACGTCGACGGCACGGACCCCTGGCAGCGGGGCACCGCCCAGATCGTGCGTTCGGCGACCAAGGGTGTCGCCGCCGCCGTACTCCTGCTGCTCCAACAGCGCGGTGAGCTGGACCTGGACGCGCCGGTCGGCGACTACTGGCCCGAGTTCAAGGCGGCCGGCAAGGAGCGGACGCGGGTGTGGCACCTGCTCGCGCACCGCGCCGGAGTGCCCGTGCTGGACCGCCCGCTCACTCCCGCCCAGGCCGCCGACCCCGACCTCGGTGCCGAGGCGGTCGCGGCGCAGGCACCGGCCTGGGAGCCGGGCACCGACCACGGGTACCACGCGCAGACGTACAGCTGGCTGACGGGCGAGCTGGTGCGGCGGATCACGGGACGGGGCATCGGCGAGTGGATCGCGGACGAGATCGCGGGCCCCGTCGGAGCGGACCTGTGGCTCGGGCTGCCGGCGTCCGAGGCGGGACGGGTGGGCCGGGTGTCCCAGATCGACCCCCCGGCGAACCCGCACGGCCTGCGGACCCGCCCCAAGCGCGCGGTCTCCGAGGCCTACGCCGAACCCGGCTCCCTCACCCGCCGCGCCTTCGCCGCGATCACCCCGCTGCCCGACGAGAACGACCCCGCCTACCGCGCCGCCGCCCTGCCCGCCTCCAACGGCATCGCGACAGCCGAGGGGCTCGCGCGTTTCTACGCGTCGCTGATCGGCGAAGTGGACGGCGGCACAAGGCTGTTCACGCCGGAGACCATGGAGCTGGCCCGCACCGGACGCAGCGCGGGGCCGGACCGCGTGCTGGTGGTGGGCACCCGGTTCGGCCTCGGCTACATGCTGCACGGGGCAGCGTCCCCGCTCCTCTCCCCCACCTCCTTCGGCCACCCGGGCCGCGGCGGCGCCCTCGGCTTCGCCGACCCCGACACGGGCATGGCCTTCGGCTACGTGACGAACGCCTTCCGCAAGAGCGTGACGGCGGACCCACGGGCGCAGGCCTTGGTGAGGGCAGTGCGGGCCGCGCCCTGAAGCGGCGCGGGGCTGTGGCTGTATGCGGCTCCACGCGTGGGCGCGACCAGCCACGCCTGACCCGCAGACGCCCGACGGCAGGTCCCGGCAGCCCGGGGAGCGCGGCTCACACGTTGATGGAGTGCGAGGTCCGCCCCGACGCCGAGTCGATCTCCCCATGCGCCTTGGTGAGCAACTGCATGGCGAGCTCGTTCAGCGCCCGCGCACCGGCGATCTCCTCCCCCACCCGTGGCTGATTCGAGTCGGTGTGGTGGCGGCTCGCGTGCCCGTGGGCCTTCACCTCGGTCCCGTCGGACAGCCGCACCAGCGCGACCGCCCGCGTGTGCGTCTCGTCCTCCTGGAACTCCAGCTCTATGTGCCATCCCACTGCGGTGTGCATCATGACGATCACCTCCGGAAGACCTGCTTCCAGGGTGCTCCTACGGGCCCGCGGATGCACGCAGACCCCGGGCCGGTGTGACGTCGGCCCGGGGTCTCGCGGCGGCGCGGGGCCGGCTAGCCGTCGTTCTCCGCCGACGGCAGGTAGGCGCCCGGCACGTCCTCGGGCGCGTACACCTTGCCGTCACCGGGGTACGGCTTGGTCCAGTTGTGGGTCTGGTACCAGGTGTAGCGGTTCATCTGCTCGTTGTTGGCGTAGTCGGGCACGGCGTGCGGACCGGTCAGGCGCTGGTGGGAGGCCCAGGTCTTCCACTGCGCGGCGAGCTTCTGCTGGGCCTGCGGCACCGCGGCGGTCGTCGGCGCGAGCGCCGCCCTGGTGTCCTGCGGCGCCGGGGTGTCCGAGCCGCAGGTGGGCTGGGGGCTCACGCCGAGGGTCAGGGAGGTCCGGTTGGGGACCGCCGTGAACGGCGTGTTGTCCGGCCTCAGGGAGAACGCCCCGTACATCGGGGTGGCCGCGCTGTCGAGCTGGTTCATCGGGTGGACGCCGAGGATCTGCTCTATGGTGCGGATCATCGTCATCTGCGAGTAGTAGTGGCTGTCGACGGTGTCGTGCCTGGCCCAGGGGCTGATGATCTGGACCGGGGCGCGGTGGCCGTCGACGTGGTCGAGGCCGTTCTGGGAGTCGTCCTCGACGACGAAGATCGCCGAGTTCTTCCAGAACTTGCTGTGGGAGATCTCGTCGACCATCCGGCCGACCGCGAGGTCGTTGTCGGCGACCTCGGAAGCGGCGTTCGCCGGGCCGCCGGTGTGGTCGTTGGAGAACCAGAACATGTTCAGGTTCGCCGGGCCGTTCCTCTCGAAGTCCTGCTTCCAGATCTGTTCCTTGTAGATGTCCGGGACGTCGAGGTCGAACATCGGGAAGCCCTGGACGGACACCTTGTTGAGCGAGGGGATCGCCGAGCCGGTCTGGATGGGGTACTGGGTCTGCGCCCCGGTGGCTTCCATGTTCTTGCTGTCGCAGTACAGGTTCTGCCAGGTCGCGCCGGCCGGCTTGGTCTCCAGCGACTGGAACTCACCGAAGTCCTTGACCGACTTTCCGACCGCCTGCGCACCGCTCCAGATGAAGCCGGTCTTCTGGTGGCCGAGGGCGTCGTTCTCGGTGTCGTAGCTGCGCTGGTACTCGCCCGCGGAGGACTCGGTGTACTCCGGGTTGTCCGACTGCATCAGCCAGTTGTGGCCCTCGGCGGAGTTCGTACCCACGTCGTAGAAGTTGTCGTAGAGCCCGAACTGCTCGGCCAGCGCGTGCTGGTTGGGCGTCACGTTCTCGCCGAACGTCGTGAGCGAGGGGTCTCCGTCGCCCTGCGGCAGGTCGCCGTAGACCTGGTCGTACGTCCGGTTCTCCTTGACGAGCAGGAAGACGTGCTTGATCGTCGAGGGGTCGCCGAGCCGAAGCGGGACCGGCAGCGCCTTCCCCGAGGTCTTGCCGCCCGCCGTGGTGACCGAGCCGGGCGTCCAGCCGTTCTGCCTGAAGACCTTGGCGGTCTGGGCCTTGACGGTCTTGTCGTCCGGCAGCGTGAACTGCGTCAGGCTCGACGTCGTGTCGTGGGTGTTGTGGCCGGAGGCGGCGGTGGGGCGGCGGGCGTCGATGCCGCGGGTGTTGGAGACGACGATGTTCCTGCCGACGGTGGCGATCCCGGAGGGGAAGTAGTCCGTGGGGAGCAGGCCGACGTAGCGGGCCGGCTCCTGTGGGGACTTGTACCGGTAGACGGCGACCGCGTTGGCCCGGCCGAGCGTCACCAGCAGACGGTTGTCGTCGGTGAGGGTCACCGCGTTGGGCTCGTAGCCGACCTTCGCCTCGGGCCACGGCTGGGTGGCGATGGTCTGTACGACCTTGTCCTTGGCCGTGCTGATGACCGAGACGCTGTTGTCGGCGGTGTTGGTGACGAACACCGCGCCCTTGTTCGCGTACACCGCGGTCGGGTGCAGGCCGACGTCGATGCTGCCGACGGCGGCGGACGGGTCCGCCGTGTCGATGACGCTGACGGTGCCGGTGGTTGCGGCGCCGGTGTCCGGGTCGGCGGGTACCTGGGTGCCGTAGGAGTTGATCGTGGTGTCGCCGTCCTTGGCCGGGCGGCCGCCCTCGTTGCTGACGTAGAGCTTGCCGCCGACCAGGGCGATGCCCCGGGGGGCGTTGCCGACTGCCCAGCTCTGCTTGACGGTTCCGGTCGCCGCGTCGATGGCGACGACCCGGTTCTGGCCGTTGACCGCGGAGTAGACGGTGGAGCCGTCGGCCGAGAACACCGCGGCGCCCACGAGGGCGTGCTTGGTGCCGTCGGCCGCGATCGGGACGGTCACCGGGCTGGAGAGGGTGCCGTCGGCGCCCACGGTGAACTTGGTGTAGCCGTCGGTCTGGCCCAGCCACAGCTGTGTGCCGTCGGGCGAGTACGTCGGGCCCTCCTGGCCGACGGAGCCGTTCTTGATGCGCAGGTCGTCCGCCACGTTGGTGCCGACCTTCTGGATCACCTGCCCGCTCGCGAGGTCCATGACGACCAGCGACGCGTCACCGTCGGCGACCGAGGCGGCGAGCCGGCTGCCGTCCGGGCTGACCGTCGACGACATGATCTTGCCGTCGTTGATGACGGTGCGGCTGCCGTACGGCTTGATGTACTGGTCGCTGGCGATGACCTGGCCGTTCGCGGTCTCGTCGGCGACCTGCTGGGTGCCGAACTGCCACGTCGACGCGACGGCGGTGCCCGTGACGCCGAGGGCGACCGCGATGCCCGCCGTGACCAGCACGGCGCGGCGGCCGACGCGTCTGCCGAAGAGGTTGACCTGATTCTTCTCGTTGATCCGGCGCTGGCGTGTGACCTGCACGGAGCTGTCCCTTCAGTGGACCAATCAGTGGAACCTTCGTTGGAACCTTCAGTGGGGGGTGAGCAACTCGACGTTGCCGTCGAACTGCCAAAGCGGATTCGGGGCGTCACCGGTCGAAGTCCGCAGCAGGAAGTAGCCGTTGACTTCCTTCGGACCGTCGCCGTCGGCCACGAACCGCCCGTCTGAGGTGATGTCGAGCTGGTAGACCGCCGTCCCGGGGACCGGGACCCCGGGCAGATCCCAGGTCACGACGCACCGCCAGTCGTTGCCCGCACCCTCCTGGGCCGCCTGGCCGTCGCTCTTGGTGCAGGCCGCCGAGGACCGCAGCTGCGCCTCGGTGACGGCGGGACGGTGCAGCTGCCGGGTCTGCATGCGGTAGAGATGGGCGAACGCCGTGGCCACCGACCGCTGGACCTTGTCCTGCTCGATGCCGGAACCGGTCGACGGGGTCGCCACGGCGACCACTGCGACGGTGCCGGCGGTCAGTGCCGCCAGGGGCAGCAGCCCGACGGTGATCGCGCGGCGCCCCGCACCGTCGTAGGCGAGGTTGGTGAAGTCGCGCCGCAGGAACAGCAGATACGCCAGCACGGTCGCGAGCACGGCCCACACCAGGCTGACCGCGACGCCGATCAGGAGAGGCGCGATCTGTGCC
Source organism: Streptomyces guryensis (assembly GCF_021261325.1). Lineage (GTDB taxonomy): Bacteria > Actinomycetota > Actinomycetes > Streptomycetales > Streptomycetaceae > Streptomyces > Streptomyces guryensis. The sequence continues at coordinate 192,245 of NZ_JAJSBI010000008.1, forward strand.
GGGCTGGTGAACAGGCCGTTCCAGGCGATGAAGGCGTAGCCGGGCAGGGCGAGGCGCACGGCGACGGGCAGCGGCAGCATCTGGGCGACCGACATCGCGAGCGCGACGATCGGGGGCAGCAGCAGCCCCATCGGGGACCGCCCCAGCGCGACCGACCCGAGCAGTCCGATCGCGGCGAGGGCCAGGGTCGGCGCGAGGGCCGCGGCCCAGGCGAGCAGGACCCGGCCGGCCGCGTCCCCGGGCGCCAGCAGGTGGCCGTCGAGGCCGACCAGCGGCTGGTTGCCGACCGACACCAGCCCGCCGGCCGCGCCGGACACGGCCAGCCCGGCCACCAGCAGCAGGATGACGCTGAGGCTGGCCAGGGACTTCGCCACGAAGATCCGTCGCGGCGACCGTACGGCGACCAGCAGATACCGCCAGGTGCCGAGCCGGTCCTCGGCGGCGAACACGTCACCGGCGACGACCGAGGAAAGCAGCGGCAGCGCGTAGGTGCCCGCGAACCCGAGCATCACCAGGGGTCCCGCCCACCCCGTGGCGTGCATCCAGCGCCCGAAGAGCGTGTCGGAGGGCAGCGTGCTCTGCTGACCGACACCCGCGACGAACAGGGCGGGAGCGATCCAGCACGCAAGCACCAGCAGCCGGATCCGCCACTGCGAGACCAGCTTGACCAGTTCGAAGCGGTAGCCGCGCGAGACGGGGACGCGGCGGGCACTGACAACCTTGTCGTCGGCGACGGTCGCGGTCATCGGCCGGCCTCCTGCTGCTCGGTGAGGTCGAGGAACGCGGCCTCCAGCGGCGATATGACGGGCGCGAGCTCGCGCACCGCGACGCCCGAGCGCACGAGGTTCGCCACCAGTTCGTCGAGCGCGGGCACCAGGGCGCGGACGACGAGCAGTTCGTCGTCCTGCCGTACCCCGGCGTCGTCGACGACCCGGATCCCGTTCGTGCCGTCGGCCAGCCGTCGCGCGGCCTGCGGATCGGAGGTCCGTACCCGGTAGTCGAGTTCACGGTTCTCGGCGGCCAGCTTGCCCAGCGGGCCGGAGAAGACGACCCGTCCGGTGGCGAGGATGGTGACCTCGGAGCACAGTGCCTCCAGGTCGTCCATACGGTGGCTGGACAGCACGACGGCGGTCCCGTCCGCGGCGAGCCGCGCAAGGACACCGTGCACGTGCCGTTTCCCGGCCGGATCAAGGCCGTTGGAGGGTTCGTCGAGCACGAGCAGCCGGGGTCTGGTGAGCAGGGCGGCGGCGAGCCCGAGCCGCTGCCGCATGCCGAGCGAGAAGCCGCGCGCCTTGTCGTCGGCGACGGCGGTGAGCCCGACCTGGTCGAGCACGTCGTCGATGCCCGCGGTGCGCGCGTCCGCGCCGCGCAGCCGGGCCAGCGCGGCGAGGTTCTGCCGGGCGGTGAGCGAGGGATAGAGACCGGGTCCGTCGACGAACCCGGCGACACCCTCGGGAGCGTCGAAGGCCCGCCCCACCGGCGTCCCCAGGATCTCGAGCCGCCCGCTGTCGGCGACGGCCAGACCCAGCAGCAGACCGAGCAGCGTCGTCTTGCCGGCGCCGTTCGGACCGACCAGGCCGTGGATCTGCCCCTGCGTCACATCCAGGTCGACACCGTCGAGCGCGACGACATCGCCGAAGCACTTGGTGATCCCGCGAGCCGCAACCGCGTGGAGCGTCCCCATGGGCCCCCCTTCTCCCGATGTCCGCAGGAACCATAGGGACACCACACAACCCAGGCACAGACGCCGAGTTGAACCCCCGTGAAACGGATCGTCAAGGCGTAGGCAAGTCGCACGCACGAACACCGACATGAATCGGACACGGGGGGTGCGGGACGCGAATCGCGCTACGGTGCAGCACCCGCCCCAAAGGGGCGCGGGGAACTGCGCGATCAGCCAAGACGAAGCAGACGACCGCGTCGCGGCACCGCCCCAAAGGGGCGCGGGTAACTGCGCGACCGGCCACGACGGCGCCGCATACGCTCGCCTGCCAAGCCGGGCGCTCAGCCGGCCCGCAGCATCAGCCCGATCCCCGCCACCAACAACACCGCCGCCGCGATCCGCGGCGCCCCGAACCGTTCCTTGAAGAACACCGCCCCTATGGCCGCCCCCACGATGATCGACGACTCACGCAGCGCGGCGATCGGCGCCAGTTCGGCCTTGGTCTGGGCCCACAGGACCAGGCCGTACGCGGCGACGGACATGGCCCCGCCGAGGAGGCCCACGCCCGCGAACGGCCGCAGAACGGCGAGGAACTCACCCCGCCAGCGGGTCAGCGCGTACACCGGGATCGCGAACCCCTCCACCGCCATCAGCCAGGCGATGTACCCGAGGGACGAGCCGGACGCCCGCACCCCCAGCCCGTCGACGACCGTGTACGCGGCGATGGTCAGCCCCGTGGCGAGCGCCGCGCCGATCGCCGCCCAGTTGGGCCGGCTGCCGCGCAACCCCCACAGGGCGACACCGGTCAGGCCCGCGCAGGACAGGGTGATTCCGGCGGCCGCCCACCCGTTCGGCACCTCGTGCGCGAACACGGCGGCGAGCAGCGTGACGACCAGGGGCGCGGTGCCGCGGGCGATCGGGTACGCCTGCCCGAAGTCGCCGAGCCGGAAGGACCGCATGAGCAGCACGTAGTAGGCGAGGTGGATGAAGGCGGAGAAGGCGAGATACGGCCAGGCCCCGGCCGCCGGGACGGGGACGAACGGCACCATCGCCAGCCCGATCAGCATGCCGCCGCCCGCGATCAGCGTGAACCCGACCAGCTTGTCCGTGATGCGGTGGGCTATCGCGTTCCAGCCGGCGTGGGTGACCGCGGCGCACAGGACGGCCGTGGCGACCAGCGGCGTCACGAGCCGAGCTCGCGCACGTCCACGAGGGTGGCTCCGGCGCGGGTGACGAGTTCCTTGGGCTCCATGGGGAACACGGCGTGCGGATTCCCCGCCGCGGCCCACACCACGTCATGCTCCAGCAGCGAACGATCGGCGAGCACCCGGGTCCTCGTACGGTGCCCGAAGGGCGGCACACCCCCGATCGCGTACCCGGTGGTCTCCCGTACGACGTCCGCCTTGGCCCGCGTCACCTTCTCGGCGCCGAGTTCCTCCCGCACCCGCTCGACGTCCACCCGGGACGCCCCGTCCATCAGCACCAGCACCGGAACCCCGTCCGCCGCGAAGATCAGCGACTTGCAGATCTCGCTCAGCTCACACCCGATCGCGGCGGCGGCCTCGGCGGCGGTGCGGGTGGCGTCCGGGAAGCGGCGGGTACGGGTGTGCAGGTCGTCGAGTCCCAGTTCGCTCAGGGCGGCGGCGAAACGGGGGTTGGCTCCGGAGCTGTCGGTGGCATCGGCGGTCGTCATGAACGGCACGCTAGCGCTGCGTGTACGTGGCACGCGACCGAGTTGTCCCCTGCGTGGGGTCAGTGTGTGGAGACGTGGCTGAGGAAGTTCTCCCACGTGGTGGGCGCCACCGCGAGGTGGGCGGTGTCGGGGGTCTTGGAGTCCCGGATGTGGATGGTGGCGGAGGTGATGGCTATCTCGACGCAATCGTTGCCATCGCTGCTGTCGCTGTAGCTGCTCTTGAACCAGTGGAGTTCCGGGGTGCTCATAGTTCTCCCAGCGCTTGCTCGATGAATGCCAGAGACTCCTCTGGCGTTAGCGCCTGAGCTCGGATGATGCCATAACGCAGCTCCATGATCCGGAGTTGCCTCGGATCAGAGACCGGACGGCCGCCGAAGCCGCCGTCGGTACGGCCGGCCCCCGTGCCGTCGCTGAACTTCAACACCTGAATCCGGCCGCCCGTCCCGGGGTGGTTCGCGCGGGAGGTCGGCATCACCTGAAGTTCCACGAACGGCAACCGGGCCACCTCCAGCAGATGTTCGAGCTGTCGACGCAGCACCATTGTGCCGCCGATAGGGCGCCGCAGCGTCACCTCTTCCTGGACAAAGCCGAGTTCCGGTGCCGGCGAGCGCTCGAAGATGCGCTTGCGAGCCATACGCGCAGCCACCATGCGCTCCAGCTCATCCGGGGAGTAAGCAGGTCGCCACGTCGCAAGCAGCGCCCGCGTGTGTTCCTCGGTCTGCAGCAGCCCATGGATGTTGTGGTTGCCGTACATCAGCAACTCGACGGCCCGCTCCTCCAGATCTGCCAGCTCCCGTACCTTCTTCGGGTACCGGGCTTTCTTCATGTCCTCCATGAACGCCTTGAGGTGCCCGCCCGCCCGCAGCACCCCGTCCGCCTTGTCCAGGAACTCCGGCCGAGGAATCCGCTGCCCGCGCTCCATCTTCCGGATCATGTCCTCGCCATAGCGCATGACATCGGCGAAATCCGCGACCCTCATTCCCGCCGCTTCGCGGCACAGCCTGAGCAGCCGTCCCACGGCCTCCACCAACGGCGCGATCTCGTCCCCCGGCTGAACATCCCAACCCGCCTCGTCCGCAACCTCGTTCATGCCCCACCTCCAACGCGCTTCCGTACCCGATCAACCCCCGAGACAGCCAAGACAGCACGAGACAAAGCCGAGACAGTCACGCTACGCACAGGCAACATCACTCACCCACCGAAGCAGAACCGGCCACGCTGAGTGACATGAATCAAGAAGCCGCCGAGCTGCGCCCCCAACTCGACAGCCCCATCCGCAACTTCAGCGTCCGTCTGTCCCCCACACCACTCGGCGCCCGCCTCGCCCGACTCCTCGCGGAGGAACAACTGCACACATGGGGGCTTCCGTTGGAGAGTGCGGCGCACATCGTTGCCGAGCTGGCGGCCAACGCCGCGACACACGGCCGCGTACCGGGAAGGGACTTCCGCCTGACCCTCTACGTCGTCGGGAGCACCCTCCGTATCGAGGTGACGGACACCCGCCCCGATCGTCTCCCTCGCCCCGCGTCGGCAGACCCCGCGTCCGAGTCGGGCCGCGGCCTGCTCCTGGTGGACGCGCTCGCGGACCGGTGGGGCGTCGCTCCGGGGCCGTATCCACGGAAAACCGTCTGGGCGGAGCTGCGCGTGCCGGTGATCGCCGACGCCGGTCTTGCCCGGGGACGGCAGACCGGGCTCTGATACAAGTGTCGAATGGCGGTGAGCACGATAAACCCGAGGAAACTGCTGGGCAGGGTGCCGGTGACGGCGGTTGCGGCGATCGCGGGGTTCCCGGCGGCGCTGCTCGGGCTGTTCGTGGCCGCGGTGGTGCCCAGCGGCTGGGCGTTCGCCGTGTTCGCGGCCGCGGACTACCTCGCCGAGCCCAAGGCACTGCGCCGGATCGCAGGCTCCATGCAGCCCCTCGGCCAGGTGTGCCTGAGCGTCACGGCGGGGTCGCTACTGCGGGGCGCGGCGGCGCTCGTGCTGCTGGCACGGCTGGGGGACGGCCGGACGGGCGCGTTCGTCCTGACCGCCCTCGGCTTCCTGGCGCTCCAGGCGCTGCGCGGCGGTTACGCGGGAGTGCTGCTGTTCGTCTGGTGGTGCCGGCGGCTGCCGGTGTTGACCCGGAACGTGGATCTGTCCGCGCTGCGGATCCCCGACGCGCCGCCGCGGCTGCTGATGGACCTCCACCGGGGGCCGCTCGCGCTCGTGGACCTGCCGCTGGTCGCCGGGGCGGCCGTCGCGGCGGCGGCCGGGGCGGAGTGGGCGGCGCTCGGCGCGGGGACCGCGGTGCTCGCCGCTCTGGCCACCGCCGCGTGGCTGGCCCTGCACGCCTGGCGGGGACGGCATCTGGCCGCGAAGGGCAAGGTGCTGCGCGCGGTGAACGAGCAGGTGGAGGCGTACCGTCCCGAGGTCGTCGTGTACTTCTCCGGCGCCCTGGAATCGGCGTACCAGCTGAACGGCTGGCTGCCGGTGCTCGACCGGCTACGGCGGCAGGTGGTCGTCGTGCTGCGCGAGCGCGAGATGCTCACCCGGCTCGATCCGACGTCCCGGCCCGTGGTGTGCCTGCCGCTGGGCAAGGACCTGACCGCCTTCCGGCTGCCCGAGGCGCAGGTGGCGCTGTTCGTGGCCAACGCCGCCAACAACACCCACCTGCTGCGGCTGCCGGAGTTCCGGAGCGTCTACCTCGGTCACGGCGACAGCGACAAGCCCACCAGCTCCAATCCGTTCACCAAGGTGTACGACGAGGTGTGGGTGGCGGGGCCCGCCGGGCGCGAACGTTACGCGCGCTCGGGGTCCGGCGTGTCCGACGCCGACGTCGTCGAGGTCGGCCGCCCGTCGCTGGGGCGGCTGGAGGCCGCCCGCGGCACTTCCTCGTCGCCGATGCCGACCGTGCTCTACGCGCCCACCTGGGAGGGCTTCCACGGCGACCCGGGTGCGGCGACGTCACTGACCGACATGGGGCCGCGGATCGTGAAGGCCCTGCTGGAGCGGGAGCCGCCGGTCCGCCTGGTCTACCGGCCGCACCCGCTGACCGGCACCCTGGACCCCCGGGCGCGCGCGGCGCACGCCGAGATCCTCACGATGATCGACGCCGCGAACACCGCCCGGGACGCCCGCGAGGAGTTCCGGCGGCAGGACACGCGGGAACAGGCCGCGCAGGCGTCCCGGCTCCCGGAGCTCGCCCGCCGCCTCGACGGGCTGCGCCGGCCCGCACGCGGGGACGAGGCGCAGGCCGCGCGGGACGCCGGAGTGTCCGAAGAGCCGCCCTCGGCTGCCTGGGAGTCGGCACTGGCGGAGTGGAACGAGGCGTACTGGGCGGCCGAGGGCTGGTGGCGCCACCGCGTGACGGGCGGCTCCCGACCGGGCCTGTACGACTGCTTCGACCACGCCGACCTGCTCATCGCCGACGTGTCCGGCGTCGTCACCGACTACCTGGCCACCGGCAAGCCGTACGCCGTCGCCAACCCCGCAGACCTCGCCCCCGAGACGTTCCGCGACCACTACCCGGCCGCCCGGGCCGCCCACCTCATCGCCCCCGACCTGACCGGCCTCGACGACCTCCTCGACCGCCTGGCCCACGACGGCACCGACCCACTGGCCGAGGAACGGCAGCACCTGCGCACCTACCTGCTGGGCGCGGGCACCAAGGACCCCCTGGCCCCCTTCGAACAGGCCCTGGACGCCCTCCTGACCCGTTCAGCGAAGTCGCGTACGGTTCGGCAGCTCCCCTAGGGGCGCGGGGCCGTGTCGGAATGCGGCTCCGCCGCGTGGGCGCGACCAGCCACGACGAGCCGGCAGACAATCGACGGCCCATCACTTCTCACCGAGAAACACCCGCCGCACAACCCGCTCAGCCGCATGCCCGTCGTCAAACGTGCAGAACCGGCGCCGGAACGCGGCGCGCAACTCACCCGCCGCGCCGGAGGCGACCGCCCCGGAGCGGAACACCTCAATGAGCTGCTCCTCGCTCTCCGCGACGGCCCCGGGCGGCTCGGCCATCAGGTCGAAGGTGACGCCCCGGGTGGCCCGGTACGTCTCCCAGTCGGGGGCGTAGACGACGATCGGCCGGTCGAGGCAGGCGTAGTCGAACATGATCGACGAGTAGTCGGTCACCAGCACATCGGCCGCCAGGCACAGGTCCTCGACGACCGGGTACGACGAGAGGTCGACGACCCGGGCGGCGCCCTCCGCCCGCCTCTCTGCGCCCGTCCTCGCGCCTTCGGCGTCGTAATAGTGGGAGCGCAGCATCAGCACATGATCCGGCCCGAGGGCGGCCGCCAGGCGGGACGGATCCGGCAGCGGACCGGCGCCCCCGTACTCCCGGAACGTCGGGGCGTACAGCACGGCGGTCTGGCCGGGCTCGATGCCCAGGCCGGCGCGGATGGCGGCGATCTCCTGCGGGCCGGTGCGGAAGTAACGGTCGTTGCGCGGATAGCCGGTCTCCAGCAGCTCGTAGCTGCCGGGGTAGACGCGCGGCCACACCTCGGAGGAGTGCGGGTTGGCCGACAGCAGGAAGTCCCAGCGGGCGGAGTGCTCACGCAGCCGCGTGAAGTTCATCCCCTGGGCACCGACCGGATAGTGCTGCTGGTCCAGGCCCATGGCCTTCAGCGGGGTCCCGTGCAGCGTCTGGACATGCACCGAGCCGCGGCGCTTGGACACGGTGTGCGGGAAGTTGACGTTGTTGACCAGGTATTTCGCCCGCGCCAGGACGCGCAGGGAGCGCAGCGAACCTTCCACGGCATGGTCCACCCCGGCGGGCAGAGAGGCGACCGCGTCCTTGCGGACCACCCACACCCCGTGGATGTCCGGGGCGAGTTCGCGGGCCGCCTCGTAGATGGCGCGGGGGTTGCACGAGTAGCTGCGGTACCAGTACGCCGCGTAGACGGCGAGCCTGTCGTCGACGGGGAGGCGCTTGTACGCCTCGTAGCAGAGGAGGGCCGGCAGGGCACGGGCCCGCCGCGTCGCCGTCCGGGCCGCGCCGACCGCTCCGCGCACGCCCCGGCGGGCCTTCAGGCGCAGCCGGTTGACCGGGCGCAGCGCGGCGAACAGCCGGTAGTCGCCGCGCTCGACCAGGCGGAACTTCACGCCTCGGGCGCCGGGCGGGTAGGTGTGATCCGCGGGCCGGAAGCGGGCGAAGTGCTCGGCCATCCGGCGAAAGAACTCCCGCTGCCGGGCCGCCGGGACCCGGCCGGGTTCGTCGATGATGGTCGTGTAGTGCCAGATCGCCCGGTCGAACAGCTGGGCGCGGAACTCCTCGGCCGCCGCGCCCCGGTCGTCCAGGAAGGCGAAGACCTTCTCGTACTGGCCGAACACGTCGAAGTGGCGGTCGCTGACGGTGGTGGTGATCGCGCCCGTGCGCCTCTCGCGGTAGAGGTAGCAGACCCGGTCCAGCAGCGATATTCGCCCCGCGGCCACCAGGATCGGGTAGGTGACCGGCAGGTCCTCGTACAGCCCCTGCCCGAAGCGCACGCCCAGACCGGTCAGGAAGTCACGGCGGATCGCCTTGTTCCACGCGGTCATCATCAGCTCGAGCACACTGGGCCTGCTCCGCAGCTCGAACGCCTCGGGCGGCGGCGGATCACGCAGCAGGTGCGCGCGGGGAGCGGGCTCGACCCCGCCCTCGGGGAGCAGTCGTGCGTAGTCGAAGAAGAGCACGTCAGGTCGGGTCGCGGTCAGTCTCTCGGCTATCGCGGCCAGCGATTCGTCGGCGATCAGGTCGTCGCTGTCGACGAACCAGACGTATTCCCCGCGAGCAAGTTCCAGCCCCGCGTTACGGGCTTCGCCGAGCCCGCCGTTGCGTTCCAGATGCACGACCCTGATCCGCGTATCCCTGCCCGCGTACTCGTCGAGGATCGCCCCGCACCCGTCGGGCGAGGCATCGTCCACCGCGATCACCTCGAAGGAGGAGAACGACTGCCCGAGCATCGAATCCAGACAGGGACGTAGATACTCCTCCACCCCGTACACCGGGAGAACGAGGCTGATCAGCACCTGGGACGGCTCCACGCATGACCTCCGGCCGACTGCGGGCGGCTAGCTCTACTGCGGAACGAAGCTACTACAACCTGTAGGAGGTATCGCGCCGGGCAAGGCGCCTCCCACCCCACGGGCACAGTTGTTCCACACAGTAACGTCGCCTTCCCGGGCCTCGCCCTTTCATGGCGCCCATGGCCGCGCCGTTGCAGGCTGTCCCCAGGTCGAACTCTCCGCGAGTGCGCACACACGGGAGGCGATGTGGGCCCCGACAGACGGGAAACTCCGCGGCACGGGACGGAGGACGGCTCGGCGCTGCACCGTAGGACCTTCCTGGAGGCCTGCGCGGGCGCGGGACTCGTCACGGCGGCGGCCGGTGCCTGCGGCCGTTCTCATGCCGCCCACGACACCCGGGCGGCGACGGCCGCGCACCGGCCCGAGGCGGAACGGGACCGCCCGGGGACACCCGACTGGCGCATCCGCTCCCTGGGCCCGGCGACGGCGGTCGTGGGGTACGCCGACCGGGTGAGTGTGACACCGGGTGAGGCGTGCGTAACGGCCCATTCCCCTCTGGTCCGCAACGGAAGCCGCAGCAACAGCGACTCGGCGTACTACACCGCCCCAAGCGGCGCCGGCGTCTTGGCGACCGGCACCTTGCGATGGGTGGAAGCCCTGATGGCCGAAACCCCCGACCGGGGCCGGGACCACGGTCTGGACGCCCGCACCCGCACCTTCGTCACCCGCACGACGGAGAACCTCCTGCACGCCTTCGCGCAAGGCCCCGCCGCCCGCCACCGTCCGGCACCGCGCCCGAACGTGACGGAGCTGAAGCGACCGTCAGACCCCGAACGTCACCTGCTTCGCCTCCGTCACCGCCGCCGTGCGCCCCGGTGCCGAGTGGTACTGCCAGTACAGGTTCGTGTGGGCGATGACCTGGTCCGGCGTCGGGGCGCCCCACTTGCTGTTGTCGTTCGTGGTGTGCGCGTCGGCGACCAGCGTGACGTCGTAGCCCCGTACGAACGCGCCGTGGATCGTGGAGCGTATGCAGGCGTCCGTCTCCGCGCCCGTCACGACGAGATGGCCGACTCCGGCCGCGGCGAGGACCTGCTCCAGGTCCGTGCCCTCGAAGGAGTCGCCGTGGTTCTTGTGCACCAGCGGTTCCGCGTCGCGGCGGGGCAGTTCGGAGACGTACTGCCAGTCGTCGCTGCCCTGCTTGAGTCCCTCGTCGGAGTGCTGGACCCAGACGACCGGCACGTCCGCGGCGCGGGCCTTGTCGACGAGGGCGGCGATGGTGGCGACGACGGCGTCCCGCTCGTGCGCGGACGCCACGACGCCCTGCTGGACGTCGATCACCAGCAGGGCGGTGTGGGGGCGTTCCTGAAGAGTGGTCATGCCGCCACGTTAGGCGGCGGCACTGACACTGATGCGCGATGACGCCTCCGACGGCCGTGGCGGCGTTCTTCTGCGTGCTGTCGTCGAGAACGGCTCCCGCACCGGCGCTCGCGGCCAGACCCGCGGCGAAGCAGCCCCACAGCAGGACGTCGACGAGGAACTTCTTGACGGCGGCGAGGGGGGAGCGCATGGCGTGTTCCTTACGGGGGAGGGGGCTGCGGGGATGTCCCGCGATCTGCCCTCGACGATCCCGTCCGGCGCCTTCCGCAAACGAGGGAGCGGCCTCCCGAACCCATGGTGTAGCGCACTACACCATGCGGGCCGGAAGGCCGCCCACCACCGGCCGGAACGTCAGGCCCGCACCAGCTCCCGGTCCTCGTCCGGGTCCTTGCGGCGGTCGTCGCCGAGGGTCTTCAGTCCCTCGCCCTCGACGTCCACGTCGGGCACCGCCCGGTCCAGCCACTTCGGCAGCCACCAGGCCTTCTTGCCGAGCAGGCCGAGGACCGCCGGGACGATCGCCATCCGCACGATGAAGGCGTCGAAGAACACCGCGATCGCGAGGCCGAAACCGATCATCTTGATCATGGACTCGCTGGAGGTGATGAAGCCTCCGAAGACCGCGATCATGATGGCCGCGGCGGCCGCCACGACCCGTGCGCTGTGCCGGAAGCCGGTCACCACGGCCTGGCCCGGGGTCTCGCCGTGGACGTACGCCTCGCGCATCCGGGTCACGAGGAACACCTCGTAGTCCATCGCGAGACCGAAGACCACGCCCACCATGAAGATCGGCATCATCGACATGATCGGCCCGGTCTGCTCGACGCCCAGCAGGCCGCCGAGCCAGCCCCACTGGAAGACCGCCACCACGGCGCCGAGCGCGGCGAGCACGCTGAGCAGGAAGCCGAGGGCCGCCTTCAGCGGGACCAGGATGGAGCGGAAGACCGCGATCAGGAGGAGGAAGGCGAGGCCGACCACCAGGCCCAGATACGGGATCAGGGCGTCGTTGAGCTTCTGTGAGAAGTCGATGTTCATCGCGGTGGTGCCGGTGACCAGCACCTTCGCTCCCGTGTCGGCCTTGACTCCGGCGCCCTGGTCACGGATGGCGTGCACCAGGTCCTCGGTCTGCACCGAGGACGGCTTCGAGCCCGGGATCACGGTGATCGTCGCGGTGTCGCCGGCCTTGTTGAACACCGCCGGGGTCACCGTGACGACGTCCTTGAGGCCCTTGATCCCGTCGGTCACCTTGTCGGCCGCCGCCTTGGGGGCGTCGCTGCCCTTGGCGTCGACCACGATCATCAGGGGGCCGTTGAAGCCCGGTCCGAAGCCCTCCGAGAGGAGGTCGTAGGCACGGCGCTGCGTCGTGGACGTCGGCTGCGAACCGTCGTCGGGCAGGCCCAGCTCCAGCTGGGTGGCCGGGACGGCGATCGTCCCCAGACCGACCACACCGAGCAGCAGCACGGCGGCCGGACGGCGGATGACGAAGCTCGCCCAACGGGCGCCCAGACCGGGCTTCTCGGGGGTTCCTTCCGCGCTCTTGCGGCGCTTCTCGCCCGCCGCCTTGACCTTCCTGCCCGCGTAGCCCAGCAGCGCCGGGATCATCGTCAGTGCGATGAGGACGGACACGACGACCGTACCGGCCGCCGCGAGGCCCATCTTCGTCAGCATCGGCACGTTGACGACCGACAGGCCCGCCAGGGCGATCACGACCGTGAGGCCCGCGAATACCACCGCCGAGCCGGCGGTACCGGCGGCGCGTCCGACCGCCTCCTCGCGGGAGCGGCCCTCGGCGAGTTCGCCGCGGTAGCGGGAGACGATGAACAGCGCGTAGTCGATGCCGACCGCGAGACCGATCATCAGGGCGAGGGTGGAGGTGGTGTCGCCCAGGTCGAGCGCCTTGGCGAGAACGGTGATGGTGGAGACGCCGATACCGACGCCGATGATCGCCGTCAGAAGCGGCAGTCCGGCCGCGACCAGCGAGCCCAGCGTGATGACGAGGACGACCGCGGCGATGGCGAGGCCGACGGCCTCACCGGCCGCTCCCGGCTCGGCCCCGGCCTGCAGCGCGTCACCGCCGATCTCGACGGTCAGCCCGGCGTCGCGCGCGTCCTGCGCGGCCCCCTTCAGGGCCTCCCGCGAGGCGTCCTTGAGCTCCATCCCGGAGACCTTGTACTTCACGGACGCGTAGGCGACCGTGCCGTTCTTGCTGACGGCGTGCGCCTGGTAGGGGTCGGCGACGGAGACGACCTCGGAGCCGTCGGCCAGCCCCTTCACCGCCTTCTCGACGGTCGCCTTGTTGGCGGCGTCGGTCATCTTCTCGCCCGCGGGCGCCTTGAAGACGACGCGTCCGGTGGCGCCGTCGGCACTCATCCCGGGGAAGCGCTGTTCCAGCAGGTCGAAGGCCTTCTGCGCCTCGGTGCCGGGTATCGAGAAGGAGGTGGAGCCGGCGGCGGGGGCACTGGCGGCGCCGACCCCCGCGAGGGTCAGCAGCGCCACCCAGAACAGGGCGACGAAGTGCCGTCGCCTGAAGGCGAACCGGCCGAGTTTGTAGAGGAACGTGGCCACGGAGGCGTACTCCCGGTCAGGTCGTGGGGTGATTCAGGGCAGGGGTGATCGCCCAGCGGGGAGGCAGGGGTGATCGTCCCGACGACTTGAGCGGTGACGTCAGGTGTGCGAGGAAACGCGGGGAGGCGTCAGGCGCAGAGGGCGGGGAGGACGACTGCGTCGATGTACGAAAGGAGGTAGTCCTGCGTCGGCGGCAGCTCATCGATCATCGTGCGGGCGGCGAAACCACCGATCATCATGTGGATCATGTAGTCGACCGCAGGGTTGTCCGGGCGGACCTCGCCCCGGTCGATCGCCCGCTGAAGGACACGGCGGAACTCCGCCATCTCCGGCTCGATCAGATGCTCCTTGAACGCCTTCAGGAGATCCGGGTTGCTGTGGATCGCCATGGCCAGACCCCGCATGAGCGCGGAGTTCTGCTCCATCTCGCAGTCGTCCGACCGCATCGTGAGGGCATGCAGATCGCCCCGGAGGGACCCGGTGTCGATCTCGCCGAGGGCCAGGCCGCCCGGCTTGTTGTGCCGCACCGCCTTCGCGACCAGCTCGGCCTTGCCACCCCACTGGCGGTAGAGCGTCGCCTTGCTGGACTTGGTGCGGGCCGCCACGGCGTCCATGGTGACCGCGTCGTAGCCCACTTCCCTGAGCAGGTCGAGCACGGCCTCGTACAACTCGGCCTCACGCTCCGGCGTGATCCGACTGCGACGCGCCGTTGCGACCTCAGTCATGCCACTCACCTTCCCGCTCGGGATGCGCTGACCACGCGCGTTCTCCGTACGTTCACGAAGATACCCTGTGCGCATGCGAAACGAAACCGTTTCGTACGTGCGCTGGCTCACGTGTGTGAAGGATCCGTAAGTTCCCACAAGTTGCCCGGCCCCATCCGGCGGAAAAGCATGGGGAGGTGAGCTATCTGCGCCTGCCCCATCTCAGCGGTGACCTGTTGTGCTTCGTGGCCGAGGACGACCTCTGGCTCTCCCCCCTGGACGGCCCGGGCCGCGCCTGGCGCCTCACCGTCGACCGTACGAAGACCGGCCATCCCCGTTTCTCACCGGACGGCCGCACCATCGCGTACACGAGCTGGCGCAGCCTGGTCCCCGAGATCCACACCGTCCCGGTGGACGGCGGACCGGGCAGACAGCTCACCCACTGGGGTTCCGCGGACACCCAGGTCTGCGGCTGGACACCCCCTCAAGGGGACAGCGGGGGCACGATTCTCGCCGTCGCCTCCCACGGCGAGCCCTTCTCGTACTTCACCTGGGCGTACAAGGTCTCCCCCGGCGGCGACCCCGGCCGCAAGCTCCCCTGGGGCCCGGTCTCCGACATCCAGGTCGCCGACATCGAGGAAGAACGCAGGACCCTCCTCCTCACCGGCACCCCGCCCCACGAACCCGCCGCCTGGAAGCGCTACCGCGGCGGCGCCATGGGCCGCCTCTGGCTGCACGGCGAACGCCTGCTGGCCGACCTGGAGGGCCATCTGCACTCCCCGATGTTCGTCGGCGGCCGCATCGCCTTCCTCTCCGACCACGAAGGCATCGGCAACCTCTACTCCTGCGCCTACGACGGCTCCGACCTGCGCCGCCACACCGACCACGAGGCCTTCTACGCCCGGCACGCGTCGAGCGACGGCACCCGGGTGGTGTACCAGTGCGCCGGCGACCTGTGGATCGTCGACGACCTGGCCGCCGACTCCGAACCGCGCCGCCTGGACGTACGGCTGAGCGGGCCGCGCGCGGGCCGGCGCACCTACCAGGTCCCGGCCGCGCAGCACGTGGACGGCATCTCGGTCGACGAGACGGGCCGCGCGAGCGCCGTCGTCGTACGCGGCAGCCTGTACTGGCTCACCCACCGGGACGGCCCGGCCCGCACGATCACCGACACCCCGGGTGTACGGGTCCGCCTCCCGGAGATGCTCGGCTCGACCGGCCAGGTCGCCTACATCACGGACGCGGAGGGCGAGGACGCCGTCGAGATCGCCAGTCTGCCGCGCGCGACCGGCGACCGCGAGCCGCGCCGGCTGGCCTCCGGCGAGGTGGGACGCGTCCAGGAACTCGTCGCCGACCCGCAGGGCGAGCGCCTCGCCATGGCCTCGCACGACGGCCGCCTGCTCCTCCTCGACGCCACGGAGGGCTCGAACGGCGAGGTCACCGAGCTGATCCACTCGGTCAACGGCCCGGTGCGCGACCTCGCCTTCTCCCCGGACGGCACCTGGCTGACCTGGTCCCACCCCGGCATCGGCCGCTCCCTGCGGCAGATCAAGATGGCGCGCATAAAGGACCACTTGATCGTCGACGTGACCAACGGCCGCTTCGAGGACGAGAACCCGGTGTTCACGAGGGACGGCCGCTATCTCGCCTTCCTGTCGTGGCGCGGCTTCGACCCGGTGTACGACGTCCACACCGGGGACCTGTCCTTCCCGCTCGGCTGCCGCCCGTACCTGGTCCCCCTGTCCTCCGCGACCCCCTCCCCCTTCGCCCTGACCCCGGAGGGCCGGCCGGCCGCCGGAGGCCTGGATCCGGTGGAGGACGAGGAGGAGGGCGGCGACGGCGCCGCGGTCACCGTCGAGATCGAAGGGCTGGAGAACCGGGTCACCCCCTTCCCGGTCGCCGCCTCCAAGTACTCGGCGCTGTACCCCGTGGCGGGCGGCGGCCTGGTCTGGCTGCGCTGGCCGATCTCGGGGGCGCTCGGCGAGACGTTCGCCAACCCGGACGACACCACCGGCCGTCCGACCCTCGAACACTTCAACATCAGCAAGGCGAAGAAGTCCGAACTCCTGGAGCACCTGGACTGGTTCGCGCTCAGCGGCGACGGCACCCGCCTGGTCGTGGTCGACGAGGGCGACCTGCGGGCCGTCCCCTCATCCGAGTCCGGCGACGGCGACACGACGGTCTGGATCGACCTGCGCCGCATCCTGCACGAGGTCGACCCGGCCGCCGAGTGGCGCCAGGCGTACGAGGAGGCCGGCCGTCTCATCCGCGCGTACTTCTGGGACCCGGGGATGTGCGGCATCGACTGGGACGCGGTGCTCGGCCAGTACCGCCCGCTCGTCGAACGGGTCGCGTCCCCCGACGAGTTCGCGGACCTCCTGCGCGAAGTGCTCGGCGAACTGGGCACCTCCCACGCCTACGTCACCGCCGCCCGCCGCAACGAGGGCCCGCCCCACTACCAGCGCCTCCAGGGCCTGCTCGGCGCCAACTTCGTCCACAGGGCGGAGGGCTGGGTGGTCAAGCGGATCCTCCCGGGCGAGTCGTCCGACTCCAAGGCCCGCTCACCGCTCGCGGGCACCGGCATCAGGGAGGGCGCCGTACTGACCCACGTCGACGGCCGCCAGGTGGACCCGCTGACCGGGCCGTACCCGCTGCTGGCGGGTGCAGGCGGCACCACGGTCGAGCTCACCTTCACCCCGGCGGAGGGCGAGGCCGGCCGCTCGCGCCGGGTCGCCGTCGTGCCCCTGATCGACGAACGCCCCCTCCGCTACCAGGACTGGGTGGCCAAACGCCGCGCTGTCGTCCGGGAGTTGAGCGGCGGTCGCTGCGGCTATCTGCACATCCCGGACATGGGCGGCTCCGGCTGGGCCCAGTTCAACCGGGACCTGCGGATGGAGGTGTCGAGACCCGCCCTGATCGTCGACGTCCGAGGCAACGCGGGCGGTCACATCAGCGAACTGGTCGTCGAGAAACTGTCCCGCACGATCCTGGGCTGGGACCTCACCCGCAACGCCCAGCCGGTCTCGTACGCCTCCAACGCACCCAGGGGCCCGGTGGTCGCCCTGGCCGACGAGGCGACCTCCTCCGACGGCGACATGATCACGGCCGCCATCAAGCTCCTCGGGCTCGGCCCCGTCATCGGCCAGCGCACCTGGGGCGGAGTGGTCGGCATGACGGGCCGCCACCGCCTGGGCGACGGCACGGTCATCACGGTCCCGATGAACGCGGCCTGGTTCGACGCCTACGGCTGGACCGTCGAGAACAAGGGCGTCACCCCCGACCTGGAAATCCTCCGCACCCCCCTGGACTGGGCGGAGGGCCGCCACGCCCAACTGGACGACGCGGTCCAACTGGCGGTGGAACTACTGGAAACGAACCCTCCGGCAACACCGCCGGACTACAGCAACGTCCCAGACCGCTCACGTCCGAAGCTGCCGCCCAGGCCAGGAATCTAAGGGCCGCGGGGAACCGCGCACAGAGGCACAGGAATGGGGTGCCCTCAAAACCACAGGGCACCCCATTCAATTCAGCTCAGGCCGACCGACTAGATGTCGTAGTCCTGATCGAACCGATCCTGCTCTTCCCGCTGCAACCGCTCCGTCTCCTCGTCACGCATACGCTCGCCCGGCTTGCCGCGCTGCTGCTGACCCTGCTCCTGGCCCGGCCGGCCGCGCTGCTGGCCCTGCTCCTGGCCGCGCTGCTGACCCTGCTCGCGGGCCTGCTGGGCCTTCTGCTTGGCCTGCTCCTGCCACTGCTCCGACTTGTCCTGGAACTTGTCCTTCATACCCATGTGGGTTCACTCCCGTAGTGGGTGGGGGGAGGCCCTTGACCGGGCCTCGACCAGATTCACACGGCCCACCACGCAGCGCATTTCGATCAACTACGGTGCGTAGCGCGGGACTCCTCGTCCGCCGCCCCACCTGCACCGACGAGCCCCGACCGCATGCCCTCCAACCGTGACCCGAACCGCCGCATCTCCCGTTGCCCCACCGTCCCGATGAGCCCCGGCAGATACCCGCGCACGCCCTGCATCCCGCGCAGCCACCACTGCCCGTACACATGGCTCGACCTGCGCTCGATCCCGGCGACGATCCGGTCGACGGCCGGGCCCAGCGGATACGTCTTGTTGGACGGCCACGGCAGCCGCTGCCGCAGCTCCCGCATCACCTCGTCCTGATCGGCGCCCCGCACCATGTCGGTGTCGGTCCACGACAGATACCCGACCCCGACCCGTACGCCCTTGTACCCGACCTCGGCCCGCAGACTGTGCGCGTACGCCTCCACACCGGACTTGGAGGCGCAGTACGCGCTCATCATCGGCGCCGGAGTCATCGCCGCGAGGGACGCGATCTGGAGCAGATAGCCGCGGCTCTCCATCAGAACCGGCAGGAAGGCACGGGCGGTCACCGCGGACCCGATGAGGTTCACCTCGATCACCCGTCGCCAGGCCTCGGGGTCCGAGTCGACGAAGGGACCGCCGGTGGCGACACCGGCGTTCGCCACGACGATGTCGACCTTCCCGAACCGCTCCTTGACCTCCTGCGCGACCCGCGCCATCGCCTGATGGTCCGTCACATCGGCGTACCAGTGGCCGCTGTCGCCGTGCAGCCGCTCGGAGACCTGTTTGAGGGCGTCCGCCTCCAGCCCGACGAGCGCCACCTTGGCACGCCGCGCCGACAACTTCCGCGCGAGCAGCTCGCCGACACCGCGCGCGGCGCCCGTGACGACGGCGACCTGTCCTTCGAGGCTGACCTTGGTCATGCGCCCTCCTTGATCGTTGCGTACGTCGTGACCAGCTCCCGGATGCGGCCCGTGACCAGCTCCGGTGCCTCCACCGGGGTCATGTGGCCGAGCCCCGGCAGCTCGGTGCTGCCCACACAGTTGGGCAGCGCGGCCACCAGCGCCCGCGCCTGCACGGGTGGTGTCAGCCGGTCCGCCGTCCCGACGACGACGGCCGTCGGCACCCTCAACTCCCGTACTCCGTGGTCGAGATCGAGCAGGGCGAGCACCTGCGACCAGGCGTACCGCACCTTGCGCGGACACGCGTGCACGATCCGCGCGCACGCCTCCACCATGTGCGGCGCCGAAGCCGGCCCCATCGTCCCGTACTTGAGGATCCGCCGGGCGACGGGCGTGACCGGCCCGAGCGGCGCCCGCGCCCCGAGGATGTGCTTGGTGAGCCAGGTCCGCAACCGCCCGGGCCCGAGGGGCACGACGGTCGACTCGGCCACCAGCCGCGAGGAGCCCGTGCTGCACAGCAGTACGGCGGCCGTGTGCTCCCGGAAGCTCTTTCTCGTGGCCGCCGCCATCACCGTCATACCGCCCATGGAGTGCCCGGCGATCACGGCCTTCTCGCCCGGCGCGAGAGTTGCCTCCAGTACGGCTTCGAGGTCGTCGGCGAGGGCGTCCGGACTGCACGCCGGGCTTGCCGGACTGCGTCCGTGGCCCCGCTGGTCGTAGGCGATGACGCGGTGGTCGGCGGCGAGGTCCCGTATCTGCGCCGCCCAGAAGGCGGTGGAGCAGGTCCAGCCGTGGGCGAGGATCACCGCGGGCGCCTTCTCGGGCCCGTACACCTCCACGTGCAGCCGGGCGCCGTCGGCGGAGACGGCGACGAGCTCGCGGACGGGGGTGGGCGGGGCGTAGGGCCCGGACTCGACGTGCATCAGCCGGCTCACGCGTCCACCTCCGCCTTCTGCTCGGCGGGCGCCCGGAGCAGGTCGTACTCGGCGAGATCCACCTGCCGTGTGGCCCGCCGGAACTCGGTCGTCGTACCCGGCCAGATGGTGGTGTTGCGACCGCTCGGGTCGAGGTACCAGCTGGTGCAGCCCCCCGTGTTCCACACGGTCCGCTTCATGCGCTCCTGCACGCGCAGGTTCCAGGCGGCGACGGCTCCCGGCCGGGCGTCGAGAGCGGCACGGCCGCCGAGGACGTCCAACTGCCGTACGAAGTCGGCCATGTAGTTGAGCTGCGACTCGATCATCAGGATCATCGACGAGTTCCCGAGCCCGGTGTTGGGCCCGATGATGGTCATCCAGTTGGGGAACCCGGCGGCGGACGCGCCTCGCAGCGACTCCATCCCGCCCTTCCACACCTCCGCGAGGGTCCTGCCCTCCGCCCCGACCACCCGCTCGGCGATCGGCATGTCGGTGACATGGAACCCCGTACCGAAGATGATCGCGTCGACCTCGGCCCCGCTCCCGTCGGCAGCGACGACGGCCGACCCACGGATCTCACTCAGCCCACTCGCCACCACATCCACATTGGGCCGGGCGAGCGCCGGATAGTAGGTGCTGCTCAGCAGGATCCGCTTGCAGCCGATGCGGTAGTCGGGGGTGAGCTTGGCGCGCAGCGCCGGGTCCTTGATGGCCCGCATCATGTTCCGCTTGGCCAGCTGCTCGACGAAACCGAGCTCGTTCGGGTGCTTGGTGAACGCCTGGACCTGCAGCTCCCGGAGCCCCCACAGCAGTCCGCGGCGGGCCTGCGCGGTGAAGGGCAGCGTGCGGTGCAGGGCCCGCTCGGCACCGCTGATGGCGCGGTCGACGCGCGGCATGACCCAGGGCGGGGTGCGCTGGAAGAGGGTGAGCCGGCCGACCTCGGGCTGGATGGCGGGCACGATCTGGATGGCGGAGGCCCCCGTCCCCACCATCGCGACGCGCTTGCCGCGCAGGTCGTAGTCGTGGTCCCAGCGGGCGGAGTGGAAGACCTTGCCGGGGAAGGAGTCGAGCCCCGGGACGTCGGGCACCTTCGGGTCGGACAGCGGCCCGGTCGCGGAGACGACGACGTCCGCGGACAGGGACCCGCTGCTGGTCTCGATCTCCCACCGCAGCTTCTCGTCGTCCCAGGTCATCATCTTCACTTCGGAGTCGAAGCGGATGTGGGGCCGCAGGTGGAAGACGTCCGTGACGTGCTCCAGGTAGGCGCGGATGTGCTCCTGCCCGGAGAAGGTGCGCGGCCAGTCGGGATTGGGTGCGAAGGAGAAGGAGTAGAGGTGGGAGGGCACGTCGCAGGCGCACCCCGGGTAGCTGTTGTCGCGCCAGGTGCCGCCCACGCTGTCGGCCCGTTCGAGGACCACGAAGTCGGTGACGCCCTCGCGCCGCAGCCGCACGGCGGCCCCGAGCCCGCCGAACCCGGACCCGATCACCGCCACCCGCACATGCTCCCGCTCAGCCATGCCGACGCCCTTCCTCACGCGACTCCGCCAGTGAACACTGGCGCAATGGGACTGTAGAGCAGCTCCGTACCGATGGGTAGGGGTGGGAGGGCAGGAATGTTACCGGCGGTACAACATAGGCTGCGTTCGTGACCGAGAAGCGCGAGTACCGCATGGAGGAACTGGCCCGCCTGGCCGGCATCACCGTACGCACCCTGCGCTTCTACCGAGAACGCAAACTGATACCGCCGCCCCGCCGCGAGGGCCGTATCGCCTGGTACGACGACCATCATCTGGCCCGTCTGAACACGATCGCGGCGATGCTGGAACGCGGCCACACCCTCACCGGCATCGCGGAACTGGCCGAAGCCCTCGACCACGGCCGGGACGTCGCCGACCTGCTCGGCATCGAGCCGACCGAGGAGGAACCGGTCCGCCTCACCCCCGAGGAACTCGCCGCCCGCTTCGAGGGCCAGGCCACCCCCGAGAACCTCGCCGCCGCGCTCGACCTCGGCTATCTCGGCACCGACGGCGACGAGATCGTCCACATCAGCCGCCGCCTCCTGGACGTGTCCTCCGACCTGGTCCGCGAGGGCATCCCCCTCGCGGAGGTCCTGGCGGCGGGGAAGCGGGTCCGGGAACACGTGGACGACCTGGCGGAGATGTTCGCCGAACTGGTCCTGCGCCACACCGGGGAGGAGGACCTGCAGCGCCTGCGGCCACTGGCGCGGAGCGTGGTGGAGGCGGAGCTCTCCCTGGCGTTGGACCGGCGTCTGCGGAAGCAGGACTGAGGGGCCTCGGCGAAGTCCGCTGCGGTTCGGCCGCCCCCGAAGGGGCGCGGGGCTGCATCGATGTCCGGCTCCGCCGCGGGGGCGCGACCAGCCACGACTGCGCCACGGACGATCGACGGCCCATCGCCGCACAGCCCGCGCAGCGCTCAGCGGTCGTACACGACGGTGACCGGCGCATGGTCCGACCACCGCTCGTCATGCGTGGCCGCCCGCTCGACATAGCCCTTGACCGCTTTGGCGGCGAGCCCGGGCGTCGAGACGTGGTAGTCGATGCGCCATCCTGAATCGTTGTCGAAAGCCCGCCCCCGGTACGACCACCACGAGTACGGCCCCTCCACCTCAGGATGCAGGGCGCGCACGACGTCGACGTACCCCCCGTCCGCGGGGTCGAGGACCCGCCCCAGCCATGCCCGCTCCTCCGGCAGGAACCCGGAGTTCTTCTGGTTGGCGCGCCAGTTCTTGAGGTCGGCCTGCTGGTGGGCGATGTTCCAGTCGCCACAGACGACGACCTCGCGTCCGCCGGCGGCGGCCCGCTCCCGCAGCGTCTTCAGATAGGCGAGGAACTCGCCCATGAAGCGGATCTTCTCGTCCTGGCGCTCGGTGCCGACCTCGCCGGAGGGGAGGTAGAGCGAGGCGACCGTGACACCCGGCAGGTCGACCTCGACGTACCGCCCACTGGCCTCGAACTCGGCCGCCCCGAAGCCGACCTGGATGCGGTCGGGCTCGCGGCGGGTGTAGAGGGAGACGCCGGCGCGCCCCTTGGCGGCGGCCGGCGCATGGACGACATGCCAGCCGTCGGGCGTGCGCACGTGCTCGGGCAGCTGCTGCGGCTCGGCGCGCACCTCCTGGAGGCAGAGCACGTCGGCGGAGGTGCCGGCGAGCCACTCCACGAAGCCCTTCTTCGCGGCGGCGCGCAGTCCATTGACATTGACGGAGGTCACAGTGAGCACGCGGGAACGATACCGGCACACTGGAACGAGCCCGGACCCCCCAACTATGCATAGGTGTACGATCTTCGACATGAATATACGCCGTGTCTCCTTCGACCACCCGGACGCCGTCAAGCTGAACGACGAGGTCCAGGCGGAGTACCACGTGCGCTACGGCGACGGCGGGGACGCCACATCGCTGGACCCGGGGGACTTCGAGCCGCCGAACGGCGTGTACTTCATCGCGTACGACGAGAACGACAGCCCCGTCGCCACGGGCGGCTGGCGCGCCCAGGACACCAACGGCGAGGGCAACCTCGACGGGGACGCCGAGGTCAAGCGGATGTACGTGGTGGCGGCGGCGCGCGGCCGCGGGCTCGCCCGGCGCATCCTGGCCGCCCTGGAGGAGGACGCCCGCACGGCCGGCCGGCTGCGGATGGTCCTGGAGACGGGCATCAAGCAGCCGGAGGCCATCGCCCTGTACACGTCCAGCGGGTACGAGCCCTGCGAGAAGTTCGGCTACTACCGGTCGTACGACGACAGCCGCTGCTTCGCGAAGCGGCTCGGTTCCTGACCCTGCGCGGCTCTTCCCGGCGTCACCAACTCGGCCCGCGGTACGCGCTGGTGGCGCATCGCGTGGAGCAACGCAAAGATCCCGCCCGATCAACCGATCGGACGGGATCTTTCCAACTCCCCCGAATCTCCTCGGGATAGTTGTTGCGGTGGACCTGAGGGGATTCGAACCCCTGGCCCCCTCGATGCGAACGAGGTGCGCTACCGGACTGCGCCACAGGCCCTTGCAACGAGTGAAACTCTAGCACCCCGATCCGCGTGCTTGGAAATCCGTTCCTGCCCCGCCGCCGGGGCAGCGGCACAGGTGGGGCGGGGGGCTACTCGTTGGCGGCCCGCGGCCGCTCGCCGTCCTCGTACTGGTCGAACAGGGGCGTACGCCCCCGCTCCCGGGCCCGCCGCGCGGAGGCCGCACGGCGGGCGTCACTGCGCCCGTCGTCGTCCGCCCGGTCCTCCGCGGGGTCGGCTGCGCCCGGTTCCACGGCGTCGGCGGCGTGTGTCTCCTGGCCCCGGGCCACGGAGCCCGAGCGCGCCGAGCTCCAGGTGTCCGGCGCCCCGAGGTCGACGTCCGCGGTGGCCCGCGGAGCGACCGGCGCGGTCACATACGTCGGCAGGGGCACCGGCACCGGGTCCCAGCTGTCCCCGTGCCCGGGCCGCCGCTGCCGCTCACGCTGCTGGTCCACCCACTCGGCGTGGTCGGTCTGCTCGACGAGGGCGCGCCGGTCGGCGGCGAGCGCGGACAGCCCGGGGTCGGCGTCCTGCGCCGGTCCCTCGCCCTGTTCGTCGGCGTCCGCCTCGGTGGCGGTCGCGCGGCGGCGCGGCTGGCGGGCGCGCTCGCGGAGCCGCTCGGCGGCGTCCTCGGCGCGGCGCCGGTCCATCTGGTAGGCGAAGCGGCGTCGCTCCTGGGAGCGCAGGTAGGCGATGTACCCGCTGAGCAGCACCGCCGGCACGCCGGGCGCCCAGAGGAACGCGAGCCCCCCGACCGCGGCGACGACCGCGCCGAGCGTGAACGCGATGAAGAGCATCACGGTGGTGCGCCGACGCCGCGCGAGCGCCTTCATCCGCCGGGCACGCGCCAAGGCCGCTTCCTCCGAGGGAGAGCGCCGGGCCGCCGGCACCCGTTTCCGCGGCGGGGCGGGAACCGGCGCAGGGGCGGGAGCCGGGGCTTCCGCCGGTTCTCGCGCCGGTTGCGCACGCCCGGACGCCTGTGGCTGTACGTCTGCGCGCACCTGGGGACGTGCCGGAGGCACGGCGAAGGCCCGGACGTCCACCGAGTCGGTGACGGCGTCCGGACGACCGGCGCTGGGCTCCCCCTCTTCGGTGGAGCGCGCCTGCAGGTCCTTGGCGTACCGGCGCTCCATACCCGCCCGTCCGGACAGCAGCCGGATGGCGGTGCTGAAGCGTTCCGTCGGACGGGCCTCGTTCAGCTCGTCCTGCCTACGGAGCCACATCGGCACCAAGTAGGCGGCCCAGGCCCCGACAATGACTGCGTAGATGAGGCCGCTGCTGCTCACGCCTCACACGGTAGAGGGGTTTGCGTGAGGCCATCTGCCAATTGAGCCGGTGTGTCGCACGATCTGGCTGATATTTCGAACTTTTTTTGTGACCGATGCGATCAGCACCCCACCGAGGGCGTGAATTTAGCGCCTTGAGGCGATCGCCACGCGATCAATTTCGAACACGTATTCAATTTCCCCGAGCTTCGCAGGGTTCCGGCCTTCCCGGCTATGCGGGATTCCCCCGAGTACGTGCCCGCTGCCAGCGGCTGAGCAACCCGTCGGGGACCTCTTCCGCAGTGAGAGCGAAGACGAGGTGGTCGCGCCAGGCTCCGTCGATGTGGAGATAACGCGGCCTGAGGCCCTCCTCGCGGAATCCGAGTTTCTCCACGACCCGGCGGCTCGGCCCGTTCTCCGGGCGAATGCAGACCTCGATGCGGTGCAGCCCGACGGTGCGGAAACAGTGGTCCACCACGAGCGCCACGGCGGTCGGCATCACTCCGCGTCCGGCCACCGACTCGTCCACCCAGTAGCCGATGTGGCCCGAGCACATGGAGCCCCAGGTGATTCCGGCGACCGTCAACTGCCCGACCAGCCGCCCCTGGTACTCGATGACGAACGGCAGCATCCGGCCGGAGTTCGCTTCGGCCCGCAGGTGCCGGACCATCTGGCGGTACGTCGGCCGGTGCGCGATCGGCCCGCTCGGAGTGGGCGGCGGAATGGTCGCCTCCCAGGGGCGCAGCCAGTCCCGGTTGCGCCGGTTGACCTCGCGCCAGGCCCGCTGGTCGCGCAGCTTTATCGGCCTGAGGACGATGTCGCCGTCCGTCAGCACGACGGGCCAGGATGGGCTGTTCAGCTCGCACCCCCACTGGTGACGCCGGGTCTGGGGTGGTCGCCGCCGCGGATCTGGTCGACGGCGTGGACCAGGACGGGTTCCAGGACGGCCAGTCCGTCCTTGACCCCACCGGTGGAGCCCGGCAGATTGACGATCAGTGTGCTGCCCGCCACTCCGGCCAGGCCCCGGGAGAGCGCGGCGGTGGGCACCTTCTCCCGTCCGAACGCCCTGATGGCCTCGGCGATGCCCGGCACCTCGTGGTCGATCACCGCGCGCGTCGCCTCGGGCGTTCGGTCGGTGGGCGAGAGGCCGGTGCCGCCGGTGGTCACGATCAGTTCGTACCCGGCGTCGAGGGCGGCGCGCAGGGCGGCCTCCACCGGGTCTCCGTCGGGGACGACCTGCGGTCCGTCGACGGCGAAGCCGAAGCGCTTGAGGCCGTCGGCGATCAGCGGGCCGCCCCTGTCCTCGTAGACGCCCGCGGCGGCTCGGTTGGAGGCGGTGACGACAAGAGCGCGATACGTCATGTCCGGCTCCAGTCGCCCGACTTGCCGCCCGTCTTCTCCTCCACCCGTACGTCCGTGATGACCGCTCCCTTGTCGACCGCCTTGACCATGTCGATCACGGTGAGCGCGGCGACGGAGACGGCGGTGAGGGCCTCCATCTCGACGCCCGTGCGGTCCGTGGTCTTGACGGTGGCCAGGATCTCGACGGCGTCGTCCGCGACCGACAGGTCCAGTTTCACACCGGACACCGACAACGGGTGGCAGAGCGGGATGAGGTCCGGGGTGCGCTTGGCCCCCATGATGCCCGCGATGCGCGCGGTGGCGAGGGCGTCGCCCTTGGGGACCCCCTCGCCGCGCAGCAGCTCGACCACTCGGGGCGAGACGAGGACACGTCCGCTGGCGCGGGCGGTGCGCGCGGTCACGTCCTTGCCGGACACGTCGACCATACGGGCGGCGCCCGCGTCGTCGATGTGGGTCAGTCGATCGTCCGTACTCATTGGCTGTGTGGCGCTCCCGTCCGGGCCCCTCGCGGTGCGGCGCGTGGGTCTGTTGTGCGCGACACGGTACCGCCAACCAGAGGCAGTCAGCCGAGCAGGACGACCTCCACCTCGGAGCCGGGCTCGACGGACTCCACGTCCTCGGGGACGACGATCAGTGCGTCGGCGTGCGCGAGGGCCGCGACCAGGTGGGATCCGGCACCGCCGACCGGGGTCACCGAGCCGTCGGCGTACGTCCCGCGCAGGAACTGTCTGCGGCCCTTCGGCGAGGTCAGCGCCTTGCCGGTGGTCAGGGTCGCGCGGGTGCGCGGCCGGTGCACGTCGTCGAGTCCCATGAGGACGCGGATCGCGGGGCGGACGAAGAGCTCGAAGGAGACGTACGACGACACGGGGTTGCCCGGGAGTGCCAGCAGCGGGGTGTGCTCGGGGCCGATGGCGCCGAAGCCCTGGGGCTTGCCGGGCTGCATGGCGAGCTTGCGGAAGTCGACGCCGCTGCCCGGCTCGTCCTCGTCACCGACGTACGACAGGGCCTCCTTGACGACGTCGTACGCCCCGACGCTCACGCCGCCCGTGGTGACCAGGAGGTCGGCGCGGACGAGCTGGTCCTCGATGGTGGAGCGGAGGGTCTCGGCGTCGTCGGCGACGGCGCCCACCCGGTAGGCGATGGCGCCGGCGTCCCGGGCCGCGGCGGTGAGGGCGAAGCTGTTGGAGTCGTAGATCTGGCCGCTGCGCAGTTGCTCACCGGGCTGGACGAGTTCGCTGCCCGTGGACATGACGACCACGCGCGGGCGCGGGCGCACCCGGACCGTGCCGCGGCCGATCGCGGCGAGCAGGGCGATCTGCGGCGGGCCGAGGACCGTGCCGGCCTCGAGGGCGCGGTCCCCGGACTTCACGTCGCTGCCCTTCGCGCGTACGTGCGCGCGGGCCTCGGCCGGGCGGTACACGTGCACGTGCCCCTCGGCGCCCTCGGGGGCCACGGCCCGGGCGCGCATGCCGGCCGCCGGGCCCTCGCCGAGGCCTCCGTCGGTCCACTCGACGGGAACGACGGTCTCCGCGCCGGGCGGCAGCGGAGCGCCGGTCATGATGCGGGCGGCCTGGCCGGGGCCCACGTGGAGCAGGTCGGCCTGGCCCGCCGCGACGTCCCCGACGACGGCCAGGACGGCGGGGAACTCCTCGCTCGCGCCCGCGACATCCGAGACCCGTACCGCGTACCCGTCCATGGAGCTGTTGTCGAACGGCGGCAGGGAGAGAGGCACCGTGACGTCCTCGACCAGGACGCAGCCCTGGGCGTCGAGGAGTTGCAGCTCGATGGGTTCCAGGGGGCGGACGGTCGTGAGGATGTCCTCCAGGTGTTCGTCCACCGACCAGAGGCGGTCCTGGCCGGCGGTGCGGGGCGCGGCGCTGCTCAACGTTGCTACATCTCCTCGGCTACGTAACTGCGAAGCCAGGTCCGGAAGTCCGGGCCCAGGTCTTCACGTTCGCATGCGAGTCTGACAATGGCACGCAGGTAGTCGCCGCGGTCGCCGGTGTCATAGCGGCGGCCCTTGAAGACGACGCCGTGCACCGGGCCGCCGACCTTCTCGTCCGCCGCGAGCTGCTGGAGGGCGTCGGTGAGCTGGATCTCGCCTCCGCGGCCGGGCTCGGTCTTGCGCAGTATGTCGAAGATGTGCGGGTCGAGGACGTAGCGGCCGATGATCGCGTAGTTCGAGGGGGCGTCGGTCGCGGCCGGCTTCTCGACCAGGTCGTGGACCTTGACCACGTCGCCGTCCTCGGTGGGGTCGACGGCCGCGCAGCCGTAGAGGTGGATCTGCTCGGGTGAGACCTCCATGAGCGCGATGACGCTGCCGCCGCGCTGCTCCTGGACCTCGACCATGCGCGCGAGGAGCGGGTCACGCGGGTCGATCAGGTCGTCGCCGAGGAGGACGGCGAAGGGCTCGTGGCCGACGTGCGGGGCGGCGCACAGCACCGCGTGGCCGAGACCCCTGGGGTCGCCCTGCCGTACGTAGTGCATGGTCGCGAGGTCGCTGGACTCCTGGACCTTGGCGAGCCGGCCCGCGTCGCCCTTCTTCTGGAGGGCGGACTCGAGCTCGTAGTTGCGGTCGAAGTGGTCCTCCAGCGGGCGCTTGTTGCGGCCCGTGATCATCAGGACGTCGTCGAGGCCGGCCGACACGGCCTCTTCGACCACGTATTGGATCGCCGGCTTGTCGACGACCGGCAGCATCTCCTTGGGAGTGGCTTTCGTGGCCGGCAGGAACCGGGTGCCGAGACCTGCGGCGGGGATGACAGCCTTGGTGATCCTGGGGTGCTGGGTCATGGCCGCAACCTTATCCGGTGCCTTTGCAGGGAATCTGTGGGTCCGGTTAATTGGCTCCCATATGAGCACATAAGGAAGGGTACGGGTGCGACCAGTGAGCCACATCGGACGTGCGACCGAGGCTGACAAGCGAACGTTGCGGCGAGAGTTCCTCGCGGTGAGAAACAGATTGACGGCCGATGACGTGCGGGAAGCCGCGGCGGCACTGGCCGGCCGCGCCCTGGAGCTGCCCGAGCTGGCGCATGCGCGCACGGTGGCGGCGTACGTCTCCGTGGGGAGCGAGCCTGGGACTCTCGCGCTCCTGGACGCGCTGCGCGAGCGGGGCGTGCGTGTCCTGCTCCCGGCGCTTCTCCCGGACAACGACCTCGACTGGGGCGCCTACGCCGGGGAGGGCTCCCTCGCGCGCATCCAGCACGGCGGAAAAATGGCCCTCTTCGAGCCCGCCGGCGAACGTCTCGGACCGGAGGCCGTGACCGCGGCCGACGTCGTGCTGCTGCCCGGTCTCGCGGTCGACGCCCGCGGGATGCGGCTGGGGCGCGGAGGAGGGTCGTACGACCGCGTCCTCGCGCGTCTGGAGCGTGCGGACGCGCACCCCGCGCTGGTCGTGCTGCTGTACGACTCGGAGGTCGTCGGGCATGTCCCGGAGGAGCCGCACGACCGGCCGGTGCATGCGGTGGTGACGCCGTCGGGAGTACGGCGGTTCACATGAGAAGTGCCCTCCACGCACGCGTGGAGGGCACTCTCCTTGGCCGGTGGCCGGCGGCCTAGGACTGGTGTCCGGCGGCCTAGGACCGGTGGCTCATGGCTTCAGGACCAGGGTGTCGCTCGTGCTCTTGTCGACGGCCTTGTCCGAGAAGTTCCAGTCGAGGAGTTCACCCTTGGCCCACTTGCTCGTCTGGTCGGTGTAGTGGGCGCTGTAGGCGTGCCCCGAGGCGCCCGTGAGGTTGATCCACTTCGACTTGTCGAGGTCGTCCAGGTTGACCACCATGCGCATCGAGGGCACCCAGACGACGCCGTAGCCGCCGGCGGCGTTCCAGCCGGTGGCGTTGACCGTCGCCTCGCCGCCGCTGAGCTTCCAGGGGCCGCGGTTCAGGATGTACTTCACGAAAGCGGGGCCGTCGGTGCCGAGGGTCTGGTTCTTCAGGAACAGGCGGTGCAGCCGGCCCCAGCTCCAGGTGTCGATGTCCTTGCCGAGCTTGGCCGTCAGCTCCCAACGGGCGTCGATCATGGCGCGCTTGAAGAGATCGTCGCGGTTGTCGCTCGCCCCCGGCCGGGTGAGCGACTTGGGCGTGGACCACCAGTCGCTCTTCTGGTCGTCCATGAGGTTGCGGACCACCTCGAACCAGCGGTCGCCGCCGTCCGGCTGCGCCTGGTCGGCGGCGCGCTCGCCGCACTCGCGCACCTTGTTCGTCTCGTCCGCGGGCCCGGTGCTGTTGACCGGATCGACCCACAGGCACTGGCCCTCGACCCGCAGCTCCTTGGGCAGCTTGTTGCCGAAGGCGAGCTTGAGGATGTTGCGCCAGACCGAGTTGAAGTAGGCGGCCGCCGCCGAGTCGGCGTCCTGGGTGTAGTCCCAGCCCTCAAGGAGGTCCTGCGCCTCGCGGACGGCCTTCGCCCCGCGGACGTCCTTGTCCTTGATGTCGATCTTCAGCAGCTTGGGCACGAGCAGCTTGGCGATCTCACTGCTGTTGTCCAGCTGCATCTGGCGCATGTCGTCGGTGGAGATCTTGCCGCCGCCGTTGATCTTCGACTCGATCAGGTCGGTGATGCGCTGGCTGCGGGTGCCGTAGCCCCAGTCGGTGGTGAGTGTGTACGGGTACTTGTTCTTGTCGATCACCGCCTGGTTGGCGGTGACGATGTAGCCGCGCTTCGGGTTGTACTCGTACGGCAGCGCGGCCTTGGGGATGTACCCGGTCCACTTGTAGCCGGAGTCCCAGCCCGGCGCCGGGATCGAGCCGTCGTCCTTCTTCGCGCGCGTGGGGATCTTTCCGGGCAGCGTGTAACCGATGTCGTTCTTGTCGGCGTAGACGAGGTTCTGCGAGGGCACGTCGAACAGGGCGGCCGCGGAGCGGAAGTCGCTCCAGTTCGACGCCCTGTCCATGGCGAAGACGGCGTCCATGGAGGTGCCCGGGTCGAGCGCGGTCCAGCGCAGTGCGATGCCGTAGCCGTCGCCGCGGTCGGGTGCGGCGGTGTTGACGGTGGCCTTCTTGCCGACCGTCACGAGCTCGTCGTCGCGGTCGGAGAGCAGGGGCATCCCGTCGGCTGTCTGGCGGACGACGATCGTCTTGGACGTGCCGCCGGCGACCTTGATGGTCTCCTCACGGGTCTTGAACGGCCGCACCGTGCCGTCGTAGAGGTAGCCGTCGCCGGAGACCTTCTCCAGGTACAGGTCGGTGACGTCGACACCGGAGTTGGTCATGCCCCAGGCGATGTCCTGGTTGTGGCCGATGACCACGCCGGGCATGCCCGCGAAGGTGTAACCGGTCACGTCGTACTGGCACTTGCTGGAGACGGTGCGGCAGTGCAGGCCCATCTGGTACCAGACGGACGGCAGCGAGGCCGACAGGTGCGGGTCGTTGGCCAGCAGCGGCTTGCCGGTGATGGTGTGATCCCCGGCGACGACCCAGGAGTTGGAGCCGATGCCCTGGCCGTTCACGCCGACGGCCGTGGGCACGTTGTCCAGGACCTTGTTGAGACCCGACAGCTGGCTCGTCAGGGCCGAGGCCGCGGAGGACGTGCCACTCGTCGACGTACCGGACGTACCCGGCGTACCGCTCGTGGATGAGCTGCCGTTCTGCTCGAACGTCTTGCTGAGCGTGTTGTACTGGCCCTCCTGGACGATCGCCTTGTTGCGGCTGTACGGGTAGTCCGGGTACAGGTCGGCGATCTGCTTGGGGCCGAGACGGCTGGTCATCAGGGCGCGGTCGATCTCGTCGTGCATGTTGCCGCGCAGGTCCCAGGCCATCGCCTTCAGCCAGGAGACCGAGTCGACCGGGGTCCACTGGGCGGGCTTGTAGTCGTTGGTGAAGCCCAGGGCCGCGTACTCCAGGGAGATGTCCTTGCCGTCCTTGCCCTGGAGGTAGGCGTTGACTCCCTTGGCGTACGCCTGGAGGTACTTCTTGGTGGAGGCCGACAACTCGGTGTCGTACTCCTTCTTCGCCACCCGGTCCCAGCCCAGGGTGCGCAGGAACTCGTCGTCCTTGACCTGGCCCTTGCCGAACATCTCCGACAGCCGGCCGGAGGTCATGTGGCGGCGCACGTCCATCTCGTAGAACCGGTCCTGCGCCTGGACGTAGCCCTGCGCCATGAACAGGTCCGCGTCGGAGGAGGCGTAGATCTGCGGGATGCCGTTGCCGTCGCGCTTGACGTCGACGGGTCCTGACAGACCGTCGAGCGTGATCGATCCCTTTGTCTGCGGGAACGACGCGCGGACGGTGCTGATGGACCAGTACGCCCCGTAGGCGACGCCTCCGATCAGGGCCAGTACCAGTACCAGCACGACCAATCGGGCTTTGCGCCCCTTCTTCCTGCCGGACTTGCCGGGCTTGTCACCCGTTGTGGCGGTGGTGTTGGGGGGCATCGCTGTCCTTGCTGTCCTAACGCGAGCGGCAGGCGGGCTGTGACGTCGAATGAGCGCTGGAGCAACCATAGGCGCAGGGCCCTGAGGGCCTTGACGCGGAGTCGGGAACCAGAGCGGAGCGCGTTCGAATCCTGCCTCCGCGAGCGTCAAGAAATCGTCAAGAGTTAGGTAAGGTAACGAAGTACTTGGATGCGGAGCTTCTCGGCTTCGTGTCCTATGTACGTGAGCTCCCGCGCGGGATGCGTGTGAGCCAGGGAAGGGAACGGCCGCTGACTGTCCACCACCTCAACCAGCTTCTGCTCGTCTGCTCGCTCGTCCTGCTCGTCGCCGTGGCAGCGGTCCGGATCTCCTCGCGCAGCGGGCTCCCCAGCCTGCTCGTTTACCTGGGGATCGGGGTCCTCATGGGCCAGGACGGGATCGGCAACATCCACTTCGCCAACGCCGAACTGACCCAGGTCATCGGATACGCGGCCCTCGTCGTGATCCTGGCCGAGGGCGGTCTGGGCACGAAATGGAAGGAGATCAAGCCGGCCCTGCCGGCCGCCTCCGCGCTGGCACTGGGCGGGGTCGCGGTGAGCGTCGGGGTCACGGCATCGGCCGCGCACTTCCTGATCGGGCTGGAGTGGCGGCAGGCGCTCATCGTGGGGGCGGTCGTCTCCTCGACGGACGCGGCCGCGGTCTTCTCGGTGCTGCGGAAGATCCCCCTCCCCGCACGCGTGACGGGCACACTGGAGGCCGAGTCCGGCTTCAACGACGCCCCGGTCGTCATCCTGGTGGTCGCCTTCTCCACGGCAGGCCCGGTCTCCCACTGGTACGTACTGCTGGGCGAGATAGCTCTGGAACTCGCCATCGGCGCGGCCATCGGCCTCGCGGTGGGCTGGCTGGGGTCCTGGGGTCTGCGGCACGTGGCGTTCCCCGCCTCCGGCCTCTACCCGATCGCCGTGATGGCCATCGCCGTCACCGCCTACGCGGGGGGCGCGCTGGCGCACGGCAGCGGCTTCCTCGGCGTCTACCTCGCCTCGATGGTGATGGGCAACGCAAAGCTGCCCCACTGGCCCGCCACCCGCGGGTTCGCCGACGGGCTCGGCTGGATCGCCCAGATCGGCATGTTCGTCCTGCTCGGCCTCCTGGTCACCCCGCACGAGCTCGGCGACGACGTGGTGCCCGCGCTCGTCATCGGCCTGGTGCTGACCATGGTGGCGCGCCCGCTGAGCGTGATGCTGTGCCTGGTGCCCTTCCGGGTGCCGTGGCAGGAGCAGACCCTGATGTCCTGGGCGGGGCTGCGCGGCGCGGTCCCCATCATCCTGGCGACGATCCCGATGGTGGAGGGCGTGGACGCCAGTCGCCGCATCTTCAACATCGTCTTCGTGCTGGTCGTCGTCTACACCCTGGTCCAGGGGCCGACACTGCCCTGGCTCGCCCGCACACTGCAGCTGGGCGAGGATGCCGAGGCAGCCGACCTCGGCATCGAGTCCGCACCCCTGGAGCGGCTGCGCGGACATCTGCTGTCCGTCGCGATCCCCGAGGCGTCCAAGATGCACGGCGTCGAGGTGGCCGAGCTCCGCCTGCCGGCCGGCGCCGCCGTCACCCTCGTCGTACGCGAAGGAAAATCGTTTGTCCCCACGCCGACGACAGTGCTGCGGCGCGGCGACGAACTGCTGGTCGTCGCCACGGACCCGGTGCGGGACGCGGCGGAGCGGCGGCTGCGCTCCGTCGGCCACGGCGGCAAGCTGGCCGGATGGCTCGGGACGAACGGGGCGGAAGCGGGAGCAGGGCGTTAATGGCGTGTTTCGCACGGTTCACACCCCCGATAATCGCAGGTGAACGCATGCATGGTGCTCGTATTCACAGGCGCATCGACCATTGATCCCTGTACGATGAAGGCGCACCCTGATCGAACCAACTCTGCCTGACGCAGTGCTGGCGCGACCGTATGGCGGCCGGGACGTCCTGAGCAGTGGACCGCCGGTATCTACCGCAGTTCCGCGCAAGAGGACAGCTCTCGGCGCCGCCCGCAAAGGGGGGCCGCGCTACCAGGCGGCAGAAAGGCACGGGCCGTGGCATCCACGGTCACCTCCCGCCCGGGCTACGGACAGCTGCTGCGCACCCGCGGCGCCTGGACGTTCCTGCTCCCCGGCTTCGCCGCACGCCAGCCGTTCGCGATGCTCACCATCTCCATCGTGCTGCTTGTGCAGCACACCACCGGCTCCTACGGTGCGGCGGGCGCCGCGGCGGCCGTCACCGGCGTCTCCATGGCACTGTTCGCGCCCTACAGCGGCCGTCTCGCCGACCGCTACGGACAGCGCGCCGTGCTGATCCCCGGCGTGCTGCTGCACTCCCTGTCGGGCCTGGCCTTCACCGCGCTTGCGCTGGCCCACGCGCCCCTGTGGGCCCTGTTCGCGGCAGCCGTGCCGACCGGCGCCTCGGTGCCGCAGGTCGGGCCCATGGTGCGAGCCCGCTGGGGCGTCACGCTCCAGGGCTCACCCCTGATGACCACCGCGGCCGCCTTCGAGTCCGTCACGGACGAACTGACCTTCGTCTTCGGCCCCCTGCTGGCCACCGCCCTGTGCACCGCAGTCACCCCGGCCGCCGGTCTGGTGACCGAAGCCGCGCTGACGCTGGTCGGCGGTCTGCTGTTCGCTGCGCAGAAGAGCACGCAACCCGCGGTCACCGCCGCCGGGCACGCGCGCGTGGAGCACGCTTCCGCTCTGCGCGTCCCTGGTGTGCGCGTTCTGATCGTGGCCTTCCTGGGCATCGGCTCCGTCTTCGGCGGCATGCAGGTCTCGCTGGCCGCGTTCACCGAGTCGATCGGCGAGCCGGGCCTGAACGGAGCCCTCTACGGCGTCTTCGCGGCGGGCAACATGCTCTCCGGCATCGTCTGCGGCGCCGTCGCCTGGAAGGTGGCCCCGCAGCGGCGCCTCGTCGTCGGGTACGGCGCCCTCGCGCTGGCGGCCTCCGGCCTGTGGGCGGCCCACTCCGTGCTCCTGCTGGCCGGCCTCGGCCTGCTCGTCGGCATGTGCATCGCGCCCGCGCTGATCAGCGGCTACACCCTGGTCGAGGGCCTGGTCCCGGCCGGCGCCCGCACCGAGGCCTTCACCTGGCTGACCGGCGCGGTGGCGCTCGGCCAGGCCGCGGCCGTCACCGTCGCCGGACAGCTGGAGGACCGCTTCTGGGGCGGGGCGGGGTTCCTGGTCCCGCTGGCCGGTACTGTGCTTGCGCTGACGACCCTCGTGGCCCTTCGGTCACGGCTCGTGGCGCGCCCGCGCAACCTGACCGTCGCACGTGGCGTCGGTCACCGAGTGCCGGTGACGGTGGACTGATCCTCAGGAATACGTCACTATGGACCCTCGTTAGCACTCATTGAGTGAGAGTGCCAGGAGGAAGACAGTGCCCACCTACCAGTACCAGTGCACCGAGTGCGGCGAGGGCCTCGAGGCGGTGCAGAAGTTCACCGACGACGCCCTGACCGAGTGCCCCAACTGCAGTGGCCGCCTGAAGAAGGTGTTCTCCGCGGTCGGCATTGTCTTCAAGGGCTCCGGCTTCTACCGGAACGACAGCCGCGGCTCCTCTTCGAGCAGCACGCCGTCGTCCTCGAAGCCGTCGACGTCCACCTCGTCATCGGCCCCGTCCTCGTCGTCCTCGGACTCGAAGACGTCGAGCACCGGCACCTCCAGCAGCAGCTCCGCCGCCTAGGGCTCCGCACGGGACCCTGTCGTCGCCCGACGGCAGGGTCTTCGGTGTTTCCGGAGCCCCTCTCTGCGCGCCGCCG
Source organism: Streptomyces guryensis (assembly GCF_021261325.1). Taxonomy (GTDB): domain Bacteria; phylum Actinomycetota; class Actinomycetes; order Streptomycetales; family Streptomycetaceae; genus Streptomyces; species Streptomyces guryensis. The sequence goes on from NZ_JAJSBI010000008.1 coordinate 228,666, forward strand.
GGGCCGGATACTGTGCTGGCCATGGCGAATGCAGAGATCGGCTCAGACATCGGTGCAGAGATCGGTGTGATCGGCGGCTCCGGCTTCTACTCGTTCCTCGGCGACGTGACCGAGGTCCAGGTGGACACCCCCTACGGACCGCCCAGCGACTCCCTCTTCCTCGGTGAGATCGCCGGCCGGCGGGTCGCCTTCCTGCCCCGCCACGGTCGCGGCCACCACCTTCCGCCGCACAGGATCAACTACCGGGCCAACCTGTGGGCGCTGCGGTCGCTCGGCGTACGCCAGGTGCTCGGCCCCTGCGCGGTGGGCGGTCTGCGCCCCGAGTACGGGCCGGGCACACTGCTCGTGCCGGACCAGCTGGTCGACCGTACGAAGTCCCGGGTGGGGACGTACTTCGACGGGCTGCCGCTGCCCGGTGGCAGCATCCCGAACGTGGTGCACGTGTCGCTGGCCGACCCCTACTGCCCCGCCGGACGTGCGGCCGCCCTGAAGGCCGCGCGCGGCCGGGACTGGGAGCCGGTTGACGGCGGCACGCTGGTCGTGGTCGAGGGGCCGCGCTTCTCGACCCGCGCAGAATCGTTGTGGCATCAGGCGCAGGGCTGGTCGGTGGTCGGCATGACCGGCCATCCCGAGGCGGCGCTCGCCCGTGAACTGGAGCTCTGCTACTCGACGATGACGCTGGTCACCGACCTCGACGCGGGCGCCGAGTCCGGCGAGGGCGTCTCGCACGACGAGGTGCTGCGGGTCTTCGCGGCGAACGTGCACCGGCTGCGCGGCGTGCTGTTCGACGCGGTGGCCGCCCTGCCGGCGAACGAGGACCGGGACTGCCTGTGCACGAACGCGCTGGGCGGGATGGATCCGGGGTTCGAGCTGCCGTGACGAGGTGCCGGGGAGGAGCCGGTAAGGGCGGAGCCGATAGAAGCGGAGCCGATATGGGCGGAGCCGATAGGGGCGGGACTCCGGAACTCGTGCACTCCTGAACTCGTGCACTCCGGAACTCCCCGTTCCGGTGAGGGAGTTGTCCACAACCCGTCGGTAGTCCACCGGCGTCGGCAGAGATCGCCGCGAGGCCTCATCGTGGGCCTGCAAGCCGATTCCTCGACGCAGGTGGTGATCCGCGTGTCCCTCCCTCCCCCGCTCCTCTTCCCCTCCCCCTCCACCCCTCGCCCACCCGGCACCGACGCACCCGCCACCTGCGAGGTTCCGCACTTCGCTCCCGTGCGGGTGCGCGGCGGGCGGTATCGGCTACGGCGGCTGGTACGACACCGCAGGCGAGCCGTGGCCGCAGGCCTCGCCGTGACCGCGGCCGCGCTGGTGGCGGTGGGGCCACAGGCCACCGACCCGGCGCGTGGGCATCCGGTGGCGGATCCCGTACGGAAGCACCGTGCCGTCGAGATGGTGGCCGCGCCGGTGCGGATCGCCGACGGGGCCACGGTCCGGCTGCTCAGGCCCGGCGACCGGGTGGACGTCGTCGCCGCCCAGGAGACGGCGACGGGCGGCGACGCCCGCGTGGTCGCGCGCGGGGCGCGGGTGACCGAGGTGCCGGAGCCGTCGGACAGCGGGGCCGGCAGCGGGGCACTGGTGGTGCTCTCGGTTCCCCGTTCCACTGCGGCGCACCTCGCCGGCGCGAGCGCGACGGCGCGGTTGGCGGTGACGGTGTGCTGATCCACGATGTGCGGATCCTGCGCGGATTCCCGCCAAGTCCGTCGTTCGAGCCACCCGGCTGGGATCAGCGGTCCCGCGTTGCCGTAGGTTGCGGAACTGTTTGTTCCCCAACCTGTGCGTGCGAGAAGAGGCCCCGAGGTGAGCTTGAAGAAGGAACCGAGCGTCTGGCAGGGCTTCAAGGCCTTCCTGATGCGCGGGAACGTCGTCGATCTGGCGGTGGCGGTGGTCATCGGCGCCGCGTTCACCAACATCGTGAGCTCGGTGGTGAAGGGGCTCATCAATCCGCTGGTCGGGACGATCGGCACCACGAACCTCGACAACTACAAGTCGTGTCTGAGCGAGTCATGCAAGGGCAACCAGGGGATCCAGCTCCTGTGGGGCTCGGTCCTCGGCGCCACCCTGACGTTCGTGATCACCGCGGCCGTCGTCTACTTCCTGATGGTGCTGCCCATGGCGAAGTACCTCGCCCGCGTCGAGGCCCGCCGCAAGGCTCGGGAGGGCACACACGAGGTGATCGAGGTGACCGAGCTGGAAGTGCTGAAGGAGATCCGCGACGAGCTGGTCGCACAGCGCGCGGCCAGGCGCGACGAGCGGTAGCGGCAGCGGCCCGCGCGGCTCAGAGGTGGTGGGGCGGCTTCTCGTCGAGGAAGCGCTTCAAGTCGGCCGCCCGGTCGCCGTCGGAACGCGGTCGCTCGCCCCAGCCGCGGTCGGTGTCGTCCGAGGACTGCTGGTCCAGCGGGTCGTCGAAGATCAGCGCGGGCTTGGGGGCGCGCGGCTCGGGAGCAGGGGCGGAGGTCATGCGTCCAGGGTACGGCCCCGGGGGCGCGCGGCGGCCGGGCCGTTCCGGTGGCCCGCCCGGTCCGCGGGACGTGCGCCCAGAGGGCACCTCCGTGCCTGCTGCCAAGGAAGTCCCGCCGGTTGTCTGCTGTGCTTGGTTCCATGACGACCAGCTCGACTCCGCCACCCGCGTCCTCCGGCACACCGGCGAACCGCAGACCACTGCGCAGGCTCGCGGCCAGGGACCGCGGGGAGGCGCACCGCGTCGCCTCGCCGCTCGAACTCTTCTTCGACCTGTGCTTCGTCGTGGCCATCGCCCAGGCGGGCGTGGAGCTGGTCCACGCCATCACCGGTGGGCACGCGGCCGAGGGGATCCTCAACTACGGGATGGTGTTCTTCGCCATCTGGTGGGCGTGGATGAACTTCGCCTGGTTCGCCTCGGCGTACGACAACGACGACGTGCTCTACCGGCTCGTCACCCTGGTCCAGATCGCGGGAGTGCTCGTACTGGCGGCCGGGGTCTCGCGGGCCTTCGAGGAGCACGAGTTCCTCGTCGTCTGGCTGGGCTACGTGATCATGCGGGTCGCCATGACGGCGCAGTGGCTGCGCGCGGCACGGTCGACCGAGGGCGCCGAGCGGACCATGGGGCTGCGCTATGCCGCGGGTGTGTCGCTGTGCATGATCGGCTGGCTGGGGCTGGTGGTGCTGCCGGAGGGCGCCCGGGTGTGGGTCTTCGTGGTGATGGCGGTCCTGGAGATGTGCGTGCCGCCGTACGCGGAGAAGGACCACCCGACGTCCTGGCACCCGCACCACATCTCCGAGCGGTACGGGCTGTTCACGATCATCGTGCTCGGCGAGACCATCGCGGCGGCCACCGTGGCGGTGAAGTCGGGCGTCGACGAGAACGACGCCCTGGGCGAGCTGCTGCCGATCGCGGCGGGCGGGCTACTGATCATCTTCGCCGCCTGGTGGATCTACTTCGCGGTGCCGATCCACGGCCATCTGCGCACCAACCGGCAAGCCTTCCTGTGGGGGTACGGCCACTACCTGATCTTCTCCTCGGCCGCCGCGGTCGGGGCGGGCCTGGAGGTGGCGGTGGAGCAGGCGGTCGGCAAGGCGCACCTCTCCACCTTGGAGGCTTCGGCCGCGGTGACCCTGCCCACGGCGCTGTATCTGCTCACCGTGTGGGCGCTGCACTCCCGCTACTACAAAGTGGGCATCGCCCAGCAACTGGTGCTGCCGACCACCGCGTTGCTGGTGATCGTCTGCACCTTCCTGGGCTCCTGGGCGGTGTTCGCGGCGGGCCTGGTGTCGGCGCTGGCGGTGGCGGCGGGGGTGGCGCTGGCGGCGCGCGGGGGCCTCCGAGAGCGTGGGGCGAGCGGATCGAGCGGGGAACGCGCGACGAGTCCGGCCGGCTGACCGGGGCGCTCTCGTGAGAGGCCGGGCGAGACTGGCTCCATGACAGTTGACGCATTGACGGACGTCACCGGAGTGCGGGTGGGGCATGCGACACGCACCGGCGGGGGCTGGCTCACCGGCACCACGGTCGTCCTCGCCCCGGAAGGCGGCGCCGTCGCCGCCGTGGACGTGCGCGGCGGCGGTCCCGGCACCAAGGAGACCGACGCGCTCGACCCGCGCAACCTCGTGCAGAAGGTCGAGGCGATCGTGCTGACCGGCGGCAGCGCGTACGGGCTCGACGCGGCGTCGGGGGTGATGGCCTGGCTGGAGGAGCAGGGTCGCGGGGTGCGGGTAGGAGTGGACCCTGCGCACGTGGTGCCGGTGGTGCCCGCCGCCTGCGTCTTCGACCTCGGGCGGGGCGGCGACTTCCGGGCCAGGCCCGATGCCGCCACCGGCCGGGCGGCGGTCGAGGCGGCCGCGGCGAGCGCGGTCGGGGCGCGGGTGCAGGAAGGGTGCGTGGGCGCCGGCACCGGGGCGGCCGTGGGACCGATCAAGGGCGGGATCGGCACCGCAAGCGCGGTGCTCGGCTCCGGGGTCACGGTGGCCGCCCTGGTGGTGGCCAACGCGGCGGGGTCGGCGATGGATCCGGAAACGGGCGTCCTGTACGGGGAGTTGTTCCAGGGCCGGGTGGACTACCCCGAGCCACACGTCCACGAGGCCGCGCGCGGCCGTCTCGCCGAGAGCGCAGCGAAGAACGTGCTCCCCCCGCTGAACACCACGCTCGCCGTGGTCGCCACCGACGCGGATCTGTCGAAGGCGCAGGCGCAGAAGCTCGCCGGTACGGCGCACGACGGCATCGCGCGCGCCGTACGGCCGGTGCACCTGCTCAACGACGGGGACACGGTGTTCGCCCTGGCGACCGGAGCGCGTCCGCTCGACGCCGGGCACCCCCTCGCGCTGAACGAGATCCTCGCGGCGGGCGCGGACGTGGTGACGCGGGCGATCGTGCGGGCCGTGCGCGCCGCCGAGTCTGTGGTTGGGCCCGGCGGGGTGTGGCCCTCCTACCGGGAGTTGTACGGAGGTCGGTAACAACAAGGCTGCGTTCGCACGCGATTGTCCCGGTTCTGTCACGTGATCGCCTTCATCGGGGACGGCGGGAACCTCACGGCCCGCCGATTCCCTCCTTTCACACGCACTGGAACGGACAACGCACATCACACGAACCTGGAGCAGCCCGTGACAACGCCGGACATTGCAGCGCGGCGCGTACGCGTACGCGTACTGGGGGCCTGTGCCGCCCTGATGGTCGGCGCCCTCACCCTGACCGCCTGCGGTGGCGACGCCAACGCCAACTCCAACTCCTCGAACTCCTCGAACAACGGCAAGGGCGGCGACGGCTCGTCCAAGACCTCGACGGCGAAGATCGTCATCTCGGCGAAGGACGGCTCGACCGACGCGTCGATCAACACGACCGGCGTGAAGGTCAGCGACGGCAGGCTGACGGACGTGAAGATGACGGTGGCGGGGTCGGGGCAGACCGTTGCGGGGGCGATATCCGCGGACGGCGTGGTCTGGAAGCCCAAGGACCAACTGGAGCGCGGGACGAAGTACCAGATCTCGGCGACCGCGAAGGACGGGAGCGGCCGTACGGCGGCCGCCAATTCCATCTTCACCACGGTCACTTCGGCCAACAGCTTCATCGGGACGTACACGCCGGACAACGGGACGACGGTCGGTGTGGGAATGCCGGTGTCGTTCGACTTCGACAAGGTGATCAGCGCCAGGAAGGCCGTGCAGTCGCACATCACGGTCACGTCGAGCAGTGGGCAGAAGGTGGTGGGGCACTGGTTCGGGGCACAGCGGCTCGACTTCCGGCCCGAGGAGTACTGGAAGGCCGGCTCCAAGGTCACGATGAAGATCGACCTGGACGGTGTCGAGGGTGCGAACGGCGTCTACGGGGTGCAGAAGAAGACCGTCACCTTCACCATCGGGCGTTCGCAGGTCTCCACGGTGGATGTGAACACGCAGACCATGACGGTCGTGCGGGACGGCAAGACCCTCAAGTCGGTGCCGATCTCTTCGGGCAGCCCGGAGCACACCACGTACAACGGGCAAATGGTGATCTCCGAGAAGTTCGTGCAGACGCGCATGAACAGCCAGACGGTGGGCCTGGGCGGCGAGTACGACATCCCGGACGTGCCGCACGCGATGCGCCTGACCTCGTCCGGCACGTTCATCCACGGCAACTACTGGTACAGCCAGAGCAATCCGCCCTTCGGCCGCGAGGGCACCAGCCATGGCTGCGTCGGGCTCGCGGACGTGCAGGGCGCTCAGGGCGCCACGAACGCCAAGTGGTTCTACGACAACTCGCTGATCGGGGACGTCGTGATCGTCAAGAACTCCCCCGACAAGAAGGTCGCCCCCGACAACGGGCTCAACGGCTGGAACATGCCGTGGAGCGAGTGGGTGGCGGGAAGCGCCGCCTAATCGCCTTCTGACCAGCAGCTTCTGACAGATCGTCGGGCCGTGTGGGAACTTCTCACACGGCCCGCGCGTTTTCTGTGCGTACGTTTTCTCGGTTCCCGGACATGATGTCCGACCGAGGGGCTACGGTATGCACCCACAAGGTGACATGCAGCAACGCCGGGAGAAACCTTGAGCGTTCCGTACGAGACGGCAGCGTACGAACCCGCCGAGTCGCCCGAGTCTCCGGAGGAGCATCTCGCGCGACTCCTCGGTCGTGCCCTGAACTCCTTCGAGCTGCCGGACGAGGCGATACTACGGTTGGACTGCGCGCTGGCGCACGACAGTTCGCTGCACTCCGCGCACCACAGCGCGGGGTTGCACCGCGAGACGTACCGGCACACCTGGCTGCTCGTCGACGGCTCGGCGGTCACGCTCTGGGAGCTCGTGCACAACACGGCACCGGGCAGCGCCGCGCAGCACGAGGTGTATGTCGACGAGGAGGAGCTGCGTGCGGCCACCGCGCGGCTGCCGCTGCCGCCGGACGCAGCGGACTTCGAGCTGCCGGTGACGGTGCAGCTGTCGCCGGTCCCGGCGCCGCGGCACGCGTATCTGCCGGACGACTCCGCGGATCACGCGCGGCGGCTGCTGCGCCGCGCGGAGAACCCGGACCGGCCGGGTGCGGAGACGGCCGCGCGGCTCGCCACGGCGTTCGCGCACCAGATCACACAGGCCTTCGGACGCCCGTGCCGGGCGGGCCGGGCCGGGCTGTGCTTCTCGCTCTACGAGCACGCGTTCCTGCTGCGTGACGGCGCGGAGGTCTCCCTCTGGGAGGTCGAGCACACGGCGACGCCCGACGGGCGGCACATGTGCGAGGTGTACGTCAGCGAGGACGCGGCCCGGGATGCGATGGAGCGGCGGGCGGCACAGGTCTCCTGACCCGTCGGCCCGCGGGTCAGCAGCCCGCGAGTCAGCAGCCCGCGGGTCAGCAGCCTGCGGGTCAGCAGCCTGCGGGTCAGCAGCCCGCGGGTCAGCGGCCGTCGCTGAGCTGTCGTACCAGCCCTGCGAAGGCGTCCCGCTCCGTCGGCGTCAGTTCGACGTACTCCAGGTGGGGAGGGAACTGCCGCTGGTGCGGAAGGGAGCGCAGGGGGGTGCGGCCGGTGTACCAGAGGGTGCGGAAGGCAAGCCGCAGGCTGCCGGCCCCGGAGCGGCCGCGGCGCACAAGGCGGATCAGGCCGAGCGTCCAGACGACGGCCGCGAAGGCGAGGACGGCCACGCCCAGCGACTGGAGGATCGAGACGTGCTCATCGGGCATGCGCCCCAGTAGACACCACGGTCCGGGACTTTGGCCCCGGACCGTGACGTATCTCGCAGTCGTCACAGGTAAGACACATGCCCCTCAGGTGCACTGATCAACTCACAGTGCGCCAAAGGGGCATGCAGGGCCTCGATGTCAGGCGGCCACCGGCTGCTTCGCCTGGGCCGTCGACGTCGAAGTGTCGGCCGTCGTGCCCGGGTTCGCCGCCCCCGGTGCCGGCTTGCGCATGCCCTTCAGGAAGACCACCAGCGTGGCGCTGACGCACACGCCGACCGCGATGGCGATCAGGTAGAGGAAGGCGTTGCCGATCAGCGGGACCACGAAGATGCCGCCGTGCGGGGCGCGCAGGGTGGCGCCGAAGGCCATCGACAGGGCGCCGGTGATCGCGCCGCCCACCATCGAGGAGGGGATGACGCGCAGCGGGTCGGCCGCGGCGAACGGGATGGCGCCCTCGGAGATGAAGGAGGCGCCCAGGACCCAGGCGGCCTTGCCGTTCTCGCGCTCGGTCTCGGTGAAGAGCTTGCCGCGGACCGTGGTGGCCAGAGCCATCGCGAGCGGCGGGACCATGCCGGCGGCCATGACCGCGGCCATGATCTTCATCGCGGAGTCGCTCGGGTTGGAGACGGCGATACCGGCGGTGGCGAAGGTGTACGCGACCTTGTTGACGGGTCCGCCGAGGTCGAAGCACATCATCAGGCCGAGCAGCAGGCCGAGCAGGATGGCGTTGGAGCCGGAGAGTCCGTTCAGCCAGTCGGTCATGCCCTTCTGGGCGGAGGCGATGGGCTTGCCGACCACGACGAACATCAGGAACCCGACGATCGCCGAGGAGATCAGCGGGATCACCACCACCGGCATGATGCCGCGGAGCACCGCCGGGATGTTGATCTTCTGGATCGCCATCACCACGCCACCGGCCAGCAGACCGGCGACCAGGCCGCCGAGGAAGCCCGCGTTGATCGTGGAGGCGATCATGCCGCCCACGAAGCCGGGGACCAGACCCGGCCGGTCCGCCATGCCGTACGCGATGTAGCCCGCCAGCACCGGGACCAGGAACCCGAAGGCCACGGCGCCGATCTGGAACATCAGGGCGGCCCAGCTGTCGGTCTGGGTCCACACGAAGTGGTTCATCACCGAGGGCGCGGACTTGATCTCGTATCCGCCGATCGCGAACCCGAGGGCGATCAGCAGACCGCCGGCCGCGACGAACGGGACCATGTAACTCACGCCGGACATCAGCCACTTGCGCAGCTTGGTGCCGTAGCCCTCGCCGGATTCTCCGGCCCGCTCGACCGGGGTGCCGGGCGCGGCGCCCGCGGTCACCTCACCGCGCTCGGCCTTGCCGCGCACCTCGGTGATCAGCTCGCCGGGGCGGTTGATGCCCGCCTTGACGCCGACGTCGACGGTCGGCTTGCCGGCGAAGCGCTCCTTCTCCCGTACGGGGACGTCGTGCGCGAAGATCACGGCGTCCGCCGCGGCGATGACGGCCGGGTCGAGCCGGGTGAAACCGGCCGAGCCCTGCGTCTCGACGGTGACCTCGACGCCCGCGTCACGGCCCGCGTTCTCCAGCGACTCGGCCGCCATGTACGTGTGCGCGATGCCGGTCGGGCAGGACGTGACGGCGACGACACGGAAGGGGCGCTCGTCCGCCGAGGGGGCGCCCGGCGCCGGGGCGGACGCGTTCTCGGCGCTCGCACCCGGTGCCGGGGCCGTGTTGCCCGCTGCGGCGTCGGCGGAGGCCGCCCCCGACGCCGCAGCGGAGTCTTCGGAGCCGGTCGCGGCCGGCTCGTCCCCGCGGATCAGTGCGGCCGCGGCCGCCGCGTCGCCCGCCGAGCGCAGTGCGTCGGTGAACTCGGCGTTCATCAGCTGCCGGGCCAGCGACGACAGGATCGTGAGGTGGGCGTCGTCGGCGCCGGCGGGCGCCGCGATCAGGAAGATCAGGTCGGCGGGGCCGTCCGCCGCGCCGAAGTCGATGCCGGCGGCGCTGCGCCCGAAGGCCAGCGTCGGCTCGGTGACGTGCTCGCTCCGGCAGTGCGGGATGCCGATGCCGCCGTCGAGGCCGGTGGGCATCTGCGCTTCGCGCGCGGCCACGTCGGCGAGGAAGCCCTCCAGGTCGGTCACCCGGCCCAGGGACACCATGCGCTCGGCGAGGGCACGCGCCGCCGCTTCCTTCGTATCGGCGGACAGGTCGAGGTCGACCAGGTCCGCGGTGATCATGTCGCTCATCGCGGGCTCCTTCGCACGCGTATCGCCCGGGGGGTGGGGTGGGCGGGGGTGGGGACGGGGGTGCTGCGGGGGGTGGGATCAGTGGGGGCGGGAGCGGGGCCGGGGAAACCCCGCCTCCCGTCGGCGGATACCAGTAACAGGGAGCCTCGCCGCATTGGCGCTGCGCCGGCTGTGCCGATCCGCGGTGCTGCCGCGGGGCCGTCTGCCGTCGGCCGTGTGCAGCGCCGTCGTGGCTGGTCGCGCCCGCGCGGCGGAGCCGCGTATGTCACAGCCCGGCGCCCCTTCAGGGTGCTGCCGCACCGCAGCGGCGTTCGTCCGACCTGCTTGGGGACCTGTCCGGGCAGCATGAGACCGGACAATACGGGATACGTCATGACACCGGCTCCCTCAGTACGCGGTCCACCGGCACGTCGGCCGTCACCGTCACCGCCGCCGGATCCAGGTCGCGCGGGGTCGGCATCAAGCTGCCCGGCAGCTGGACGGCCGCCGCGCCGTGCGCGACCGCCGAGGCCAGCGCCTCCGGGCCGCCGCCGCCGGCGATCAGGAAACCTGCCAACGACGAATCGCCGGCACCCACGTTGCTGCGTACGGCGTCCACACGCGCGTTGCCGAACCAGGCGCCCGAGGCGTCCACGAGCAGTTGCCCGTCGGCGCCCAGGCTCGCGAGGACGGCGCGCGCGCCCATCTCCCGCAACTCCTCGGCCGCCTTCACCGCGTCGCCGACGGTGAACAGGGGGCGACCGACGGCCTCCGCGAGTTCCTCGGCGTTCGGCTTCACCACGTCGGGCCGCTCGCGCAGCGCCGCGAGCAGGGCGGGTCCGGAGGTGTCCAGGGCGATCCGCGCGCCCCCTGCGTGCACCCGGGCGACGACATCGGCGTACCACGCCGGCGCGAGCCCCCGCGGAAGGCTCCCGCAGCAGGCGATCCAGTCCGCGTCGGGCGACTGCCGGTGCACGGTGTTCAGCAGCAGTTCCTGCTCCTGGGCCGAGAGCTCCGGGCCGGGTGCGTTGATCTTCGTGAGCACCCCGTCCGCCTCCGCGAGCGCGATGTTCGAGCGGGTGGCCCCGGCGACCGGCACCGGCGCGACCTCGATGCCCTGCGCGTCGAGCAGCTCGGCGACGAGCGCGCCCGGTGCGCCGCCCAGGGGCAGCACCGCGACCGTGCGCTGCCCGGCAGCTGCGACCGCACGCGAGACGTTCACACCTTTGCCGCCCGGGTCCATGCGCTCACCGGTGGCGCGGATGACCTCGCCACGGTAGAGCGAGGGGATCTCGTACGTGCGGTCCAGGGACGGGTTCGGGGTGACGGTGAGGATCATGCGCGCACTACTTCCGTGCCGCCGCGCTCGATGGCGGTGGCGTCTTCTGGGCTCAGCCCGCTGTCGGTGATCAGCAGGTCCACGTCGCTCAGGTCACCGAAACGCGCGAAGTGCTCCTGGCCGTGCTTGGACGAGTCGGCGAGCAGCACCACCCGGCGGGCCGCGGCCACCGCCGCGCGCTTGACCGCGGCCTCGGCGAGGTCGGGGGTGGTCAGCCCGTGGTCGGCGGAGAAGCCGTTGGCCGCCACGAACAGCACGTCCGCCCGGATCTCGCTGTAGGCACGCAGCGCCCAGGCGTCCACGGCGGCGCGGGTACGGTGCCGGACGCGCCCCCCGACGAGGTGGAGCTGGATGCCGGGGTGGTCCGCGAGGCGGGCCGCGATCGGCAGGCTGTGTGTGACGACGGTGAGCGACGCCTCCAGGGGCAGGGCGGCGGCGAGCCTCGCCACCGTCGTACCGGCGTCGAGGATCATCGTGCCCTCGCTCGGCAGCTCCGTGAGGGCGGCCTTGGCGATGCGGTCCTTCTCGTCGGTCGAGGTGCCCTCGCGCTCGGCGAGATCCGGCTCGAAGTCGAGCCGCCCGGCCGGTATGGCCCCGCCGTGCACCCGCCGGACCAGCCCCGCGCGGTCGAGGGCCTTCAGGTCCCGGCGGATCGTCTCCGCCGTCACCTGGAACTCCTCGGCCAGCGACACGACGTCCACCCGCCCGCCGTCACGGGCCAGCCGGAGGATCTCCTGCTGCCGCTCCGGTGCGTACATGTCCGTTCGCCTCCGACCCTGTGCCCGAACTTGTGGTTTCAGTGGGAGGCTACGCCCGGATTTCCGGAAAGTAAACAGGTTCGGGCGCCATCCAGACACAAACGGGCATCGGTGAAACAGGGACCGGCAGCATTACCCTGGTCTGAGGGACACACCCTCGGGGGGACGCTGTGGACCGGAGTGAGGCCGGCCTCCGTGACCGTCCGGAGCACGACTGGCACACGGAGGCCGTCGAAACGCTGCTGCGCTCAGAGACGTTCGCCAACCCCCATGCACGAGCCCTGCTGATCTGGCTGGTCGAAGCCGCCCTGGCGGAACGGGGCCCTTTAGCGGACACCCTCTACGAAAGCGCCCCGTCCTCACATCACCGACCCCCCACCACGGCCCTCCTGGAGTGCGTGGAACTCGTCCGACGCTGCGACCGCCGGCCCCGGGGCCTGCGCACCCTGGCCGCCACGTTACGGCTGTTGGAGCCGGACAGCGGACCCGCGCAGCGCGTGGCCGAGCTGGCGGAGGAACGCAAGGCCGCCCCGCCTGCGGGGGGCATGCGGCGACCGACCCTCCCGGACGCCCTTTCGGCACCGCCCGACCGGGACGAACGCAAGGATTTCTTCATCTCCTACGCCGCCGCCGACCAGCGGTGGGCGGTATGGGTCGCGTGGGAACTGGAGAGCGCCGGTTACCGAGTCCTGGTGCAGGAGTGGGACTTCGTCCCGGGCAGCAACTGGCAGCTCGGTATGGAACGGGGCATGTCCGAGTGCGAACGCGTCCTGGCAGTCCTGTCCCCGGCCTACGTCGAATCGGTGTACGGACGGCTTGAATGGCAGGTGGCGCTGGGGAGCGATCCGACCGGCTTCACGCGCAGGCTCGTACCCGTTCGGGTCACCCCCTGCCATCCAAGCGGGCTGCTGGCGGCCCTTGTCTTCATCGACCTGGTGGGGTTGACCGTGGAACAGGCGCGCACCCGGCTGCTCCACGGGATGGACTCAGTGCGCGCGGGACGGTCCAAGCCCCTCGGGCCTCCCCGGTATCCGGCCTCCGACCACGAGAAAGGGGAAGCGTGATGCCGCACGACGCCATCGGGGCCCATGCCGCGCGCGCCCGGTCCGCCCCGGCGGTCTGGGGAAACGTGCCGCCGAGCAACCCCAACTTCACCGGGCGCAAAGCCATGCTGGCGGAACTGCACCAGCGCCTGCTGCGGGACAAGGGAGCCGCCGTCGTGCCGCAGAGCCTGCACGGCCTCGGCGGCGTCGGCAAGACCTCGATGGCCGTCCAGTACCTGTACCGGCAGATGGCCGACTACGACGTCGTATGGTGGATCTCCGCCGAGCGCACCGCGCAGATCTCCGCATCGCTGGTGGAACTCGCGCCGCACCTCGATGTACCGACCGGACCGGACGTCGCCTCGACGGTCGGTTGCGTGTTGGAGGCGTTGCGCGCCGGACAGCCGTACGCCAACTGGCTGTTGGTGTTCGACAACGCCGAAAGCCCGGAGGCGATACGGCCGTTCCTTCCGGCCGGCGGACCCGGCACTGTTCTCATCACTTCCCGCAATCCGCACTGGGCAGAGATCGCCCGCCCCTTCGAGGTCGATGTCTTCATCCGCGAGGAGAGCAAGCGTGTGCTGCGCGAGCGGAGCCCGGACATCGACGACACGGACGCCGACCGGCTCGCCGCGGCGCTCGGTGACCTGCCGCTGGCCATCGAGCAGGCGGCGGCCTGGCACTCCGAGACCGGTATGCCCGTCGCCGAATACCTCCAGCTTCTCGAAGAGAAACGCGTCGAACTGCTGCGCGAGACCGCACTACCTCGGGCCCGGCATCCGGTCATAGCGGCCTGGAACGTCTCCCTGGACCAGTTGCAGGCCGAGAACCCGGCCGCGTACCAACTCCTGCAGATCTGCTCCCTGTACGCTCCCGAGCCGATCCCCCGCGCGTTGTTCGGGCGCAGGCCACGCGGCCCCGTCACGCCCGAGCTGGATCCGGTACTGGGCGATCCGATCCGGCTCGGACAGGCGATCCGAGAGATCAGTCGCTACTCGCTGGCCCGTGTCCACCGCCACGAGACCACGCTGCTCATGCACCGCCTGGTGCAGACCGCCGTGTCGTCCCGCATGACCGACGACGAACGGTCCGTCATGCTCCGGGCAGCTCATCTGCTGCTGGCCTCGAACGACCCCAACGCCCCGGACAACGCGCAGCACTGGCAGCGGTACAGCTCGCTGCATCCCCACGTCCTGGTGTCCGGCGCTGAGCGTTCCGACGAGGGCTGGGTGCGCAACCTCGTCGTGAACGAGGTCATCTACCTACTCCGGTGGGGAGACTACGAGTCCGGTCTGGAACTCGCCCGCACCGCCCACGGGACCTGGTCCCAGAAGCTCGGCCAGGACCATCCGCAGACTCTGCAGATGGCCCGCTGGCTGGGGTTCCTGCTCTTCAGCATGGGTCGCTACCAGGAAGCCGCCGACCTCAACTCAACAGTCCTGGAGGCTTATCGGCGCACGATGGGCCCCGATGCCCAGGACACCACCGACGCTCTCGGCAACGTCGCCATCGACCACCGCGTACGCGGCGCCTTCAGCGAAGCCCTCACCCTGTCAGAATCCGTCCACCGGCAATACCTGCGGTTGCTCGGCCCCGACGACCCCGAGACCCTGCGCGCCGCCCACAACCTCGGCGTCAGCCTCCGGCTCGTCGGCGACTTCGCCCGCGCCCGTGATCTCGACCGGCGGACCTGGACCGGCCTCACCCAGATCTACGGCCACGACAACGTGACCTCGCTGAACACCTGGCTCGCCTACGTTGTCGACACCCGCGAACTCGGCCAGTACGGCGAAGCGCTGGCCCAGCACCGGGAGATGGCCGAACAGATCGACCAGCTCTTCGGCCATGACATCCCCCTTCGCCTGTCCTGCCGACGCCACCTCGCCGTCACGCTGCGCAAGGCGGGCAGACACGAGGAGGCCCTGGACGCGGCGGAGCGCGCCAACGCCGCTCTGAGGCGGCGCCACGGCATGAGCAATCCCGAATCCATATGCTCCGCACTGGAGTTGAGCGTCCAGCTGCGCGACGCGGGTCGACATCAGTCCGCGCTCGCCCTGGGCATGGAGACCTGGCATCTGTACACGCAGACGTACGGACGCATGCATCCGCACACCCTGTCGGCCGCAGTGAACATGGCCGTCACCTTCCGGTGCACAGGCAACGCGGCCGCCGCCCGGCGCATCGACATTCTTGCCCTGCGGGGCTTCGTCACAGCTCTCGGTGAGACGCATCCGTCGACCCTCATCTGCCGCACCAACCTCGCCAGCGACCACTACGCCCTCGGCGACGCGGCCATCGCCCACGACCTCGACACCGAAACCCTCCGCCGCTCCCGCGAGGTCTTCGACGAGGACCACCCCTCCACCCTCGCCTGCGCCGCCAACCTCGCCATGGACCTCCGCACCCTCGGCCACACCGACCAGGCCACCACCCTCCACACCGACACCCAAGAACGCCTCAGCCGCAAACTCGGCAGCAGCCACCCCGCCGTCACCCAAGCCGCCGACTGGGAACACCGCGCCAACTGCGACATCGACCCCATGCCGTTATGAGCCGACTGCCGAAGCCCTGACGGGCTGTCACCCCATCCGTATCCTGGACTCCTGGACGCAACTTCTTCGGGGGGTGTTGTGGACACGGACGACCCCAACCCGCGTGCCCGGGCGGACGGCGGTCGCAACTGGCCCATGAACGTGGTCCAGGCGCTGCTGGCCTCGCCCAAGCTCGCGGACGGTCTGACCCGGGCGCTGCTGTTCGAGCTGGTGGGGGCGGAGCTGGCTCAGCCGCTGGAGGCGGCGGACCAGCCGAGCCTGATGCGCGAGTTCCTGGAGCTGGTGCGGTACTGCGAGGAGCAGCAGGGTGGTCTGATGGCGTTGGCGCACGCGGTGGAGCGGATCGAGGGCCCGGGCTGGACCTCCCATGTGGTGGGCGAGCTGGTGCGGCAGCGGCTGGCCCGGGCGCCGGCGGCCCAGGTCAACGGGGTCGAGGGCGCGGCGCAGCGGCGGATCGACGACCGGCGGGACTTCTTCGTCTCGTACACCGCCGCGGACCGCGGATGGGCCGCGTGGATCTCGTGGCAGCTGGAGAAGGCGGGTTACAGCGTCCTGGTGCAGGACTGGGACTTCGTCGCGGGCAGCAACTGGCTGTTCGGCATGGACGGGGGCGTGACACAGTGCGAACGCACCATCGCGGTCCTCTCCCCGGCGTATCTGGGCTCCGTCTACGGCCGGCTGGAGTGGCAGGCGGTCCAGAACGGCGACCCGGACGGACTGCTGCGCAGTCTCGTGCCGGTGATGGTGGTGCGTTGTGCTCCGCGGGGCCTGCTGGGCTCGGTCGTGCACATCGATCTGTCGTCGCCGGATCTGGGCGACGAGGCCGCCCAGGAGCTTCTGCTGGCGGGTGTCGGCGGTGCGCGCACCGGCCGCTCCAAGCCCGCCGTGGCGCCCCCCTTCCCCCGCTCGGAGGGGCCGCGTTGACGGAGGCGGGCGGCGAGGACCGCAACGCCTCCCGGATACGCCACCGGATCGGCGCGCAGACGGCGCTGACGCTGCTCGGGATGCGCGCGCTGGACACCTCGGAGGGACGCGCAGAGCTGGCCGCCGCGGTGGGCCGGGAGACCGGGCGTCCGCTCGCGACACGGGACGAGCACACCGTCGCGGAGCAGTTCCTGAACGTGTTCCGGCACTGCTCCCGGGCCCCGGACGGGCTGTCGGTGCTGGCGGACGTGGTGCACGGCCTGGATCCGTACTGTCCGCAGGTGTACGCCGTGCGGCGGCTCGCCGACGAGTGGACCGCGGTGGGGTCGCTGGAGGGGCTGGCGGTTCTCGGGACCTGGAGCTTCCTCGCCGACGCGTTGCGCCCGCTGCAGCCGCTGCCGTACCCGTACGAAATGCGGTCCGCCCTCATCTGGCTCGCCACCGGAAAACGGCTGACCGAACCGCCGCCGCACGCCGAGAACCCCTGGCACGACTTCCTGTACCTGGCGGGGCAGAACGCGGCGCCCGGTCAGCTCCCCCCGTGGATGTTCCACCTGGACCTGTGCACCCAGCAGATGAGCCGGGAGCTCAGAGACGAGGTGATGGCCCACAACCGGCACTGGTCGCTGGGCCTCGGTCTGTCCGAGCTGCTGGACGAGGAGCGGAACAGGGCGCGGGGGTCGTCGGTGTCCGGGGTGGCCCGGCAGCTGAGGCGGTATCTGGCGATCCGTATCGAGACGGACCCGTTGAACAACACCCAGTACCACGTGTTCCCGTCGCACATGGCGGACGGGCCGGGCCGCGGCTGGGTGCAGGGGCAGCCGCGGCACCAGGTGCCGGTGGAGCAGCTGGAGGACGTGGTCGGCTCGATCGTCCGGCAGACCGAGCGGCACCGGCGTACGGGGCCCGCCGATGAGGCCGAACCGGCGCCGCTCTACCTGGAGTTCGTACTGCCGTTCGAGCTGCTGAACCTGCCCGTGGAGTGGTGGCCGCACGACTGGGACTGGGCCCCGCAGGTCACGTCGGCGAGCGGGTTCTCGGTGGTCATCCGCAGCCTGGACCGCTTGCAGACCCGGGAGTGGCACGAGTTCTGGAACACCCGCTGGCGGCAGCTCGGCGCGGACGAGCCGCCGTCGCACTCGGTCTGCTACGCGGCCGACACCCGGGTGCGGTCCGGTGCGCCGCAGACCCTGGAGCAGCGTCTCGACGAGGACCAGCACCTGGTCGCCCTGGTGCTGAGCGAACCGCCGCTGACCGGCACCGGGGACGGCAGCGAGGAGTTGCACACCGCCCTGCGCATGGGGCTGCCGGTGGTGATCTGGAACCGCGCCGACCGGGCCACGACGGGGCTGCGGGAGGTTCTGGACGAGTTGCTCGACGGCGGCCTGAAGCGGTTCCCGGCCAGAGTCGACGCCTACCGCCGCGAGGCCGCCGGCCAGAACGGCGACGCCGCCTCCGCCGGCCGCACCGGCCACATCGGCCGCCATCTGACGGTCCTGTGGGACGACGCCGAACGCAACCCGATGGATCCGGACCCGGCCTGACCGCAGGGCGGGGCACGTGCACAGCCGTACGACCGGACCGCGCAGTGCGTCCGGCAACCGGAGAGGACACCGCTGATGTCGCCGACCGCCGAGTCCTGGGGCGTCTACCGAGGAACCGGCCTGCCCGGCTCCGCGGCCTCCGGCCCCTGGCCGGAGCCGCCACCCTGGCGCCGGTTCCACCACGGCCCCAGCCTGCCCCCGCCGCCCGACGACCCGTACGCCTCGTCCGTGCTCGGCGACGGAACGAAGCCGCTGCCGGCCGCCCCCGACGAGGTCGAGCGGGTCAACGCGGCGCTGGCCCTGTGCCGTCCGCTGCTGGTGACCGGCGAGCCCGGCACCGGCAAGTCGGCGCTGGCGTACCGGATCAGCCGCGAACTGGACCTCGGCCGGGTTCTGCGCTGGCGCGTCACCAGCGTGTCCACGCTCCAGGAGGGGCTCTACGACGGGACCGGCCGGCTCGGCCCGCTGGGCACCGCCTTCCTGCCGTACCGCCGACCGCGCGTCCTGCTCCTCGACCGGCTGGACCGGGCGGAGATCGCGCTGCCTGAGGACCTGTGCACCGTGCTGGACGCGGGCGGGTTCATGGTGGCCGGGGCTCCCGCGCACGTGGCGACCGACGACGACGCGGAGGCGGCGGTGCCGCTGCGCGGCGGGACCGTACGGTGTCAGGCCTTCCCCCTGGTGGTGATCACCACCGGCGGCGACCGCGACCTCTCGCCCGCGCTGGCGGGCCGATGCGTGCCGCTCACGCTGCCGCCGCCGACCCGGGCGACCCTGGAGGCCATCGCGACGGCACGCTTCCCGCAGGGTCTCGCGGAGGACGTCCTGACCGCCTTCCTGGACCGCGCCGAGACGGCCCGGGGCCCGGTGGTACGCCGACTCCTCGACGCACTGCACCTGACGGCCCAGGGCGCACTGACCTCCCTCGCGGAAGGCCGCAACTGGCAGGAGGCCCTGGACACGGTGTGGACATGGACAGCGGCGGAACAGCCGTGAACAGCGCTCCGCTGGACAGAGGGCGATGTGCCGTCTGTCATCTGCGGCGCCGTCGTGGCTGGTCGCGCCCCGCGGCGGAGCCGCTCACTGATCCAGCCCCGCGCCCCTTTGGGGCGCTGCCGGACTGCGGGGGACTTCGCGCGCCCTGGTCGGTGCAGGGCGCCGTTCCGGCCCCCACCACGGGAACGGAGGTCGACACGCCATGACCCCACCCCCCGTCTGGCCTCCGCTGCCGGCCGAACTACCCGAAGCATTACGCCGCACCGGCACGGCTCTCCGGCGGCCCGCCGCGCACCCCGCAGGCGCTCGCTGGGACGTCGCCGTGGTGGGCGATTCCGGGCCCACCATGGGGATCTGGGAGGCGACGGTGCGGGCGTTCGCGCGGGGGCTGGAGCGCACCGGCGCCTTCGGAAGGGTCACCGTGCACCGGCTCCCGTACGGGCGCGGAACGGCTCCGGCGACACTGCCGCGGCACGGCGCTGCGGGCAGGCTGACCCTGGTGCTCACCGACGGTGCCGGGCCGCACTGGCGTGACCACGGCGTGGAGCCCCTGCTGCGTCGCTGGGCGCAGGCCGGGCCGCTCTGTCTGATTCACCTCCTGCCGCATCCGGTGTGGCCGGTGACGGGTCTGCGCGGCTGGCAGGTGCAGTTGCGCTCCCCCGCTCCGGGGGCGCCCAACAACCGGCTGCGCTGGCGGGCCCGCGGTCTGGGCCCGGACCCGTACGACCTGCCGCCCACGCCGGGACGGCCCGACGTACCGGTCCCCGTGCTGGAGCTGTCCGCCCGCTGGCTGGACGCCTGGTCGAGCCTGCTGGGCGGGGCGCCCCCGCGCTGGCTGCCGCTGACCGTGACCTTTCCCCGCGCCCGCGTACCCGGCCCTCCCGAACCGGAGCCGCAGCAGCAGGACGCCCCAGCGCTGGTGGCCCGGCTGCGGTCGGCGGCACCCCAGCAGGTGTTCACGCTGGCCACCATGCTCGCCGCGATCCCCCTCACCGACCCGCTGGTCCGGCAGGTGCAGGACGCGCTGCTGCCGGGCAGTTCGCTCACCGACTTCGCGCTGCTGCTCGCGCAGGGCGTCGTCCGTCCCGCCGACCGCGCGTTCCCCGCCTACGAGTTCGCGCCCGGCGTGCGCGAGGAGCTGCTGGCCGCCGGACGCCGTACCGACCTGGTGCGGGTTGTCGAACTGGCGGGGGATCGCCGGGGACCCGGCGGGGAACACTTGTGGCGACTGCCCCGGCTGCTGCGCGGCGAGTCCGTGTCCCAAGTCCCTCCGGTGGACGCGGAGTCCGGTCCGTGGCTGCTGGCCGAAAGCGCCGTGCTGCACGCCCTGTCCGGGCCGTTCCTGAAACCGGCCGGAGAGGTGGACGAGGCGGTCGCGGACCTCCGGGAGGAGCCCGCGCACCGGCCCTCGTCCAGCACCATCGCACCTTTTCCATCCAGCGACACCGTCGCCCGCACCCCGGGCGACGCCGACCACCCGACGCATCAGGGGAACAGGAGGCCGGCGATGCCACAGCAGGCCCCGGCGAACACGGCGGGTACCGATCGCACCAGGAACACCCCCACGGTCTGGGGGAACATCCCGCCGCGCAACCCGAACTTCACCGGCCGCAAGGAGCTCCTGGAAGCCCTCCACCAGCGGCTGTTGCAGGAGAAGACGACAGCCGTCCTGCCCCACGCCCTGCACGGCATGGGAGGCGTCGGCAAGAGTCTGCTGGCCGTGGAGTACCTGTACCGGCGGATGTCCGAGTACGACGTGGTGTGGTGGATCTCCGCCGAGCGCACCGCGCAGATCTCCCTGTCCCTGGTGGAGCTCGCCCCGCGCATCGGCATCGCGGCTGGCAGCGACGCGTCCTCGACGGTCGCGGCCGTCCTGGAGGCGCTGCGCATCGGACAGCCGTACGCCAACTGGCTGTTGGTGTTCGACAACGCCGAAAGCCCGGAGGCGGTACGGGCGTTCTTCCCGGCCGGCGGCCCCGGCAACATCCTCATCACCTCCCGCAACCCCCAATGGGCCTCCATCGCCCGCCCGTTGGAGGTGGACGTCTTCCTCCGAGAGGAGAGCAAGCAGCTGCTGCGGCTGCGCGGCCCGGAGATCAGCGACGAGGACGCCGACCGGCTGGCCCAGGCGCTGGGCGATCTGCCGCTGGCCATCGAGCAGGCGGCCGCCTGGCACGCGGAGACCGGCATGCTGGTCGACGAATACCTGCGCCTGCTGACGGAGAAACGCGTGGACCTGCTGCGCGGCACGGCCCCGCTGGACAACCAGCATCCGGTCATCGCGGCCTGGAACATCTCCCTGGACCAGCTGGAGACCAAGAACCCGGCCGCCTACCAGCTCCTCCAGGTCTGCTCCTTCTACGCCCCCGAGCCCATCGCCCGCTCCCTCTTCGCCCGTATGCCACGCGGCTCGATCGCACCGGAGCTGGACCTGGCTCTGGAGGACCCGATCCGGCTCGGCCAGGTCATACGGGAGATAGGCCGCTACTCCCTGGCCCGCTTCAACCACCGCAACAACTCCCTCCAGATGCACCGCCTGGTCCAGGCCGCCCTGCTGTACCGGATGACGGAGGAGGACCGGTCGACGATGCGGCGCGGGGCGCATCTGCTGCTGGCGGCGAGCGATCCCAACGACCCGGACGATGTGCTGCGCTGGGAGCGCTACGGCTCGCTCTATCCGCACGTGGTCGTCTCCGAAGCGGCCCAGTCCGACGAGGGCTGGGTGCGCAACCTCGTCGTCAACGAGGTGATCTACCTGCTGCGCTGGGGCGACTACGACTCCTGCCTCGACCTGGCCCGCACCGCACACCGGACCTGGACCGAAAAACTCGGGGAGGACCACGCGCAGACCCTGCAGGTGGCCCGCTGGCTGGGGTTCCTGCTCTTCAGCATGGGCCGTTACCAGGAAGCCGCCGACCTCAACTCGACGGTGCTGGAGTCCTATCGGCGCACCATGGGGCACGACGCCCAGGACACCATCGACGCCCTCGGCAACGTCGCCACCGACCACCGCGTACGCGGCGCCTTCAGCGAAGCCCTCAGTCTCTCCGAATCCGTCCACCAGCAGTACCTGCGCCTGCTGGGCCCCGACGACCCCGAGACCCTGCGCGCCGCCCACAACCTCGGCGTCAGCCTGCGGCTCGTCGGCGACTTCGCCCGCGCCCACGCCCTCGACCAGGAGACCTGGCACGGCTTCATCGATGTATACGGCCAGGACCACGTCGCCTCGTTGCGCACCTGGCTCGGCCATATCCTCGACACCCGCGAACTCGGCGACTACAGCGTCGCCCTGACGTTTCACCGGGAACTCGTCGAGCGGTGCAACTCCCTGCTCGGCAGCACCAACCCGCTCAGCCTCTCCGGCCTCCGGCATCTCGCGGTGGCGCTCCGCAAGGCCGGTGAACACCAGGAGGCGCTGGAAACGGCGCAACAGGCTCGCACGGACATCATCCGCCGCTACGGCACACACAATCCCGAATCCATGGCCGCCACCCTCGAGTTGAGCGTCCACCTGCGGCACGGCGGTGACCTCGCCGAGTCGCTGCGCCTGGGCACCGAGATCTGCGGAGGATACGAGAAGGCGTACGGCAAGCACCATCCGCACGCGCTGTCGGCCGCGTTGAACCTGGCGATCACCTACCGCCTGCTGGGCAACCCGGCGGCCTCCCAGTACATCAACTCACTGGTGCTGGAGGAGTTCACGCAGACCCTGGGTGAGAACCACCCCTCGACCCTCATCTGCCGCACCAACCTCGCCAGCGACCACTACGCCCTCGGCGACGCGGCCATCGCCCACGACCTCGACACCGAAACCCTCCGCCGCTCCCGCGAGGTCTTCGACGAGGACCACCCCTCCACCCTCGCCTGCGCCGCCAACCTCGCCATGGACCTCCGCGCCCTCGGCCACACCGACCAGGCCACCACCCTCCACACCGACACCCAAGAACGCCTCAGCCGCAAACTCGGCAGCAGCCACCCCGCCGTCACCCAAGCCGCCGACTGGGAACACCGCGCCAACTGCGACATCGACCCCATGCCGTTGTAACGGGTCAGGCGCAACCGCACCCGGGCCGGCGGGCCAGCCATCGCGCGAGGGCGACCGGATCCGGCCGCCCGGGCAGCAACCGGCTGACGGCTACGACGAGTTCGGGGCTGTCGGTCAGCACCGCACCCGCGTCCCGTTCTCCGCACTCGGTCAACGCCAGGCCGAGGCCTGCCCAGGCGGCGGGTCTGGCGTCGGGCACGGCGAGCTCCTCGGCGTACAGCTTCACCGCGGTCTCCGCTTCCCCCGCCACGAGTGCCAGGTCGGCGGGACCGCACCCGCGCACCTCGGACTCGGGGGCGTCGTCAGCGAGCAGCCGCGCGAACTCCGCCGGGTCCACGATGCTGAGGCGGGCGAGCAGGGCAAGGGTGTCGAGGCGACAGGCGTCGGGGTCGGGATGCAGTTCCGGCTCCGGCGCCCGGTCGGCCGGCGGCCGGCCGTGCTCCCATCCCCGCGCCAGCTCCTCCGCGTACGCGGTGGGCGGGCGCAGGTGGTGGGCGCGCCAGGCCGCCTGATGATGTGCGGACGCCAGACGGGCGAGAGCCTGCTCGCGCTCGCCGACGGGTTCGTCACGCCAGGGGGCGCTCTGTTCCGTGAGCGCCTCGACGAGCTGACGTCCGAGCGGGGTCAGCAGAGGGTGACTGCGCAGGGTGGTGAGCGCGTGCTGCACGGCGTCACGCCACAACGCGAACTCGTAGCCCGCCAGCCCGTCGGTTCCGCGTGCACGCCAGTAGCGGGCGACACCTGAGAAGGCATACGCGCCGTGCACCAGCCCGCCGAGCGGACGCGGATCGTCCCGCCAGGGCGCGTAGAACAGGTCACCGCATTCCTCGAACAGCGGCACGAGGAAGATGAGGCCGTTCAACAGGGTGTGCCGGAACTCGTGGACGAGCGTCACGCCCAGCTCTGCCGGGAGTACCTCCGTGTCCTCGTCCGGCTCGGACAGCAGCACGCAGCCGAACGCGTCGCTCGATGAGGCGGTGCGCGATCGCAGGCGCTCCCGGTGCGGAAGGGGAACCAGGGACGACAGCCCGGCGGAGAGCGCGACGGCGTCGGCCCGGTGGTCGGTGACCAGAAGGGACCACATGGCCGAGATCCGGCGCTGCCAGTGGTCGAATTCGTCGGGTGCCAGCCGCCCGGAGGCGGCCAGGCCGGTCACCGCCTGATACGGGCCGAGGTCGTCGAGGGTGAGCGTGAGGGACAGACCCGCGTGTGCGGCACGCAGACGACGCAGTCCCTCCCAGCCCGGAGCGTCGTGTTCGGGGTCCTCGGGCAGCGTCACCGCCTCGCCGGGCACAGCGACGCGGACGACGCCGTCCCGCGCCCGAACCTCGGCGGTGCCCCAGGGCTCGGCGGTGTCCAGGTGGGCCCGCCCCAGCCCCGGGAGGAACACGCTCCCCTCCCGCACCGGCACCCGCATCAGAAAGGGAGCACCCGCCAGGATCGCCACCGCTGCGGCGAACTGCCCGAGAAACCCGAACTCCACCCACAGGGGCACCTCTTGCCCCGCCACCGCACCGTCCGTCCGGGACAGCCGGCGGAAGAGGGTGGCCGCCCACAGGCCGACCTGTGGGTCGAGCAGGGCGGCGCGCAGAGCCTCGGGGGCACGCTTCTCGGCGCTCTCCAGCAGCTGCCACGCCTCCCGCACACCGGCGGCGGCAGCCTCGGGAAGGTCGTCGGCGGCGTCGAGGATCGCGCGCATGAGCAGAAGCCGGCGGCTGTACTCGACACTGAGGAGCAGGTCGACCGCGGACTCGTCCTCAGTGGTGGCCAAGAGTGCCTGAAGGACAGGCGCAGAGACATGGTGATGGTGCATCGGCACGATTTCCTCGTTCCCTGCCGGGAGTGCGTGCGGTGCACCATAACCGCTCACGCACGCGTGGCGGGCGCGTTGCCGGTCTCAGCAGGGGTCAGCTGCCGCTGGTCCCACCGATGGTGGAAAGCGGGCGGTTGACGCATTGCCTCAGATGCTCGACCGAGGATTCCAGAACCATGCCGTCGACAGCCGTGAGCTCCCCCAGAGAGAACCCTGACAAGTCGGGAAGCCAGCTCGACCGTGCCATTTCCGACACTGCCACCTCGGATGGAGTGGCCTGATTCCTCGATGCCATGACGTCCCGCCGCTTCCCCAGATTCCACTACACGCGGAACGGTCGCCCGCGCAGGATAGACATGTGTCGAAGATTACACAACACCCTGCCCCTGCAAAGACTCGGGGCAGGGTGTCAGCTGCGCTACCGGACCGAAGCGAGATCCTCCTGGTGAGCGGCGGCATCCCGCGTGCCGCTGGTGCGCAGCTCGACGGCACCGGCCTCCTCCGCCTGCTCCACCGTCTCCCCGGCCCGCTTCGGCAGAGCGAACATCAATACGAAGATGACACCCATCACCGCGGCGACCCACCCCAGCGCGTGCTGGAAGGCGTTCACGAAGGCCGGCCCCACCTGGGACCGCGTCAACCGGTCGCCGATCTCCCCGAAGAACACGACCGACACCAGCCCGAGCCCCAGCGCGTTCCCCATCTGCTGCACGGTGTTGATGAGCCCGGACGCCGAGCCGGCATGCTCGCGCGGCACGTCCGACAGCACCGCGTCCGTCAACGGGGCGACGATCAGGCCCATGCCGACGCCCATCACGATCAGGGGCAGCGCCATCTGCCAGGAGGCGATGGCGAGGCCGTAGCGGCCGGACTCCCAGATGTAGAGCAGCACGCCCGCCGCCATGAGCAGCGCGCCCGCCTGGAGCACCTTGCGGCCGAAGCGCGGCACCAGCTGCTGCACGGACAGGCCGGCGGCCGTCGAGACGGCGATCGAGAACGGCACCCCGGTCAGCCCCGCCCGCAGCGGGCTCCAGCCCAGGCCGGTCTGCATGTACAGCGTCCACACCAGGAAGAACACCCCGAGCGCGATGCCGAACACGGTCTGGACCGCGATACCGGCCGCGAAGCTCTTCACCCGGAACAGCGACAGCTCCACCAGCGGAGACCCGTCCCGTACGGCCTTCCGCCTCTCGTGCGCCACCAGCACCGCGAAGACGACGAGAGCGCCGGCCATCGAGAGGTGGCCCCACAGCGGCCAGCCCAGCTCACGGCCACGGGTCAGCGGGTAGAGCAGCATCGTCAGACCGACGGTGACCAGGGCGACCCCGACCAGGTCCAGCTTCAGCGCCCGCGGCGCCTTCGACTCGGTGATGAAGCGACTGCCGAGGATCAGGCCCGCGATGCCGACCGGGAGATTGATGAGGAAGATGGGCCGCCACTGAAGGCCCCACAGGTTCCACTCCGTCAGCAGCGCGCCGAGCAGCGGGCCCGAGACGGCCCCCAGCCCCACGATCGCGCCGAACAGGCCGAACACCTTGCCCCGCTCGTGGGCCGGGAAGGTGGCGTGCACGATCGAGAGGACCTGCGGCACCATCATCGCCGCCATACCGCCCTGCAGGATCCGGGAGGCGACCAGCATCTCCGGGTTCGCGGCGAAGCCGCACAGCGCCGACGCGAGGGTGAACCCACCGATGCCGATGAGGAACAGCCGTTTGCGGCCGTGGATGTCGCCGAGGCGTCCGCCGGTGATCAGCCCTGCGGCGAAGGCGAGGGCGTAACCGGCGGTGATCCACTGGATCTGGCTGACGGAGGCGTCGGCGTCCCGCTGGATCGACGGGATCGCGATGTTGACGATCGTGACGTCGACGAGGTCCATGAAGGCCGCGGTCATCACGATGGCGAGGGCGAACCAGCGCCTGCGGTCGCCTGCGGCGGGCCGAGCACCCGTGGTGCCCGAGGAAGAGGTCTCGGTGGAGGTCATACCCAGAAGCTAGACCCCTATTAGGTCAGATCGTGTCCTAGTTCTGCGGCATGCTCGCACCATGACGACGGACACCCCGGCCCGGCTTCTCCAACTCCTCTCCCTCCTCCAGACTCCCCGCGAATGGCCCGGCGGCGAGCTCGCCGACCGGCTGGGCGTGTCGCGGCGCACGGTACGGCGGGACATCGACCGGCTGCGCGAGCTCGGCTATCCCGTGCAGGCGACCCTGGGCGCCGAGGGCGGCTACCGCCTGGTCGCGGGCAAGGCGATGCCGCCGCTCGTGCTCGACGACGAGGAGGCCGTGGCGATCGCAGTCGGGCTGCGGGCGGGCGCCGGGCACGCACTGGAGGGCGTGGACGAGGCATCCGTACGGGCCCTCGCCAAGCTGGAACAGGTACTGCCCGCCCGCCTGCGCCACCGCGTCTCCACGCTCCAGGCCGCGACCACGCCGCTGACCAGCGGGGACGGTGCGAGCATCGCCCCCGAGACGCTGACCGTGATGGCGTCCACGGTGGCCGGGCGGGAGCGGTTGCGGTTCGCCTACCGCGCCGGGGACGGCACCGCATCGCGGCGCCTGACGGAGCCGTACCGGCTCGTCTCGACCGGCCGCCGCTGGTACCTCGTCGCCTACGACCTCGACCGCGCCGACTGGCGCACCTTCCGCGTCGACCGGGTGAGCGACCCCTTCGCGACCGGCACACGGTTCACTCCGCGCGAGCTGCCGACCGGAAGCGCGGCCGAGTACCTGCGCCGCTCGATGCAGCGGCACCAGGAGTCGTACGACTTCGAGGTCACTTTCGGCGCCCCCGCGGAGGCCGTCGCGACCCGTGTTCCATCCTGGCTGGGGGTACCGGAAGCGATCGACGAGGGTTCGTGCCGCCTGCGCGGCCGAACGGCGGATGCGGCGGACTGGCTGGCGGTACGCCTGGCCCTGCTGGGCTACGAGTTCACGGTACGAGAGCCAACCGAACTGGTGCGGAGCGTACGGGAGTTGGGCGGACGGCTCGTACGGGCCGGGGGTGATTGACGTGCCCGAAAGGGTCGCGGGGCCGTGTCGGTCTGCGGCTCCCGCAACCGCCCACTCGCCCACCATGGGTGGGTTAGCGAAACGTGACGACCATATGGCAGAGTGTCACGTGCATGCCCGGCGCCCAGGTGGCCTCGGGCATCCTCGCCAATCGGGTCGCACGGCCCGTTTGACGCACATGACGGCGGGCCACCCCAGTGTTCAGGTCTGGGGTGGCCCGCCGTCATGTGCGTCCCAGCGAGATCCGTGCACACCCCGAAAGAGAACCGGGCCCCGGCGCCCGGGGGGAGGGGCGCCGAAGCCCGGCTCGGGGAGAGTCCCGCCGCCGGGGGGGGGATGTGCGTCGGGACTTGGTCCAGTGGCTGGCAGTGGCTGGCAGTGGCTGGCAGTGGCTGGCAGTGGCTGCCGATGGTTCCCAGTCGTTCAGGGTGCCGGATGAAGACGAACTCCTGTGCCCTGAAGTCTTGTTTCCCTGCGTTCCGGCCGTTGAAGCGGCGTTAGACCGCCATGTTTGCGCGGTCTTTCGCCACCCGGCGTGCGCGGCCACGGGCCGTCGTACGCCACCCGGCGCTCACCAGGGTGTCGTACGCGCCCCGTGACGGACCCTCAGGCCGCCGCCTCGAAGCCCGTGTCGCGCGCCAGCTTCTTCAGCTCCAGCAGGGCGTGCTTCTCGATCTGCCGGATCCGCTCGCGGGTCAGACCGTGCTCCTTGCCGACCTCCGTCAGAGTGCGCTCGCGGCCGTCGTCGATGCCGTAGCGCATCTTGATGATGGACGCCGTGCGCGGGTCGAGGCGGCCGATGAGGTGGTCGAGTTCCTCGCTGCGGAGCAGGGTGAGGACGGACTGCTCGGGGGAGACCGCGGAGGTGTCCTCCAGCAGGTCGCCGAACTGGGTCTCGCCCTCGTCGTCCACCGCCATGTTCAGCGACACCGGGTCGCGGGCCCAGTCCAGGACGTCGATCACGCGGTCCGGGTTCGAGCCGAGCTCGGCGGCGATCTCCGCGGGCTCCGGGTCGCGGCCGTGCTCACGGTTGAACTCCCGCTGCACACGGCGGATCCGGCCCAGCTCCTCCACCAGGTGGACGGGCAGGCGGATGGTGCGCGACTGGTCCGCTATCGAGCGGGTGATCGCCTGCCGGATCCACCAGGTCGCGTACGTCGAGAACTTGAAGCCCTTGCGATAGTCGAACTTCTCGACCGCGCGCACCAGACCGGCATTGCCCTCCTGGATCAGGTCGAGCAGGGGCAGACCGCTGCGGGGGTAGCGCCGCGCCACGGCCACGACCAGGCGGAGGTTGGAGCGGATGAAGACGTCCTTGGCGCGCTCACTCTCGTCCACGAGGGTCTGAAGCTCCTCACGGGTGGCGTCGGCCTTGGAGTCCTCGAACCCGTCGAGAACCTGTCGCGCGAACACACCCGCCTCGATGGTCTGTGACAGCTCGACCTCCTTGGCGGCGTCGAGCAGCGGTGTGCGCGCGATCTCGTCGAGGTACATGCCGACCAGGTCACGGTCGGCGATCTCGCCGGCGTGGGCGCGAACACTGCTTGCCGCGACGGCCGTCTCGCCGGTGGCGGACTTACGACGGGCGACGGCACGGGTTGCCATGCGTGCTCCCTTGCGATGGTGGGCTGGCGGGTGGTCCTTCAGACGCCGGGCACTCGCCTGCGAGTGCCGCTGAGCACTTTGGTCGGGTGCCCTGCATCCGATGGAAACAACGACTGGAATCCGGACAGAATTCCCAACCCGCCCCTCGATTTTTCTGATCATGCAGTACCCTGTCCGGCCACAGTGGGAGGCCTGATGGTGTCGGAGCGTACAGAGGTGCAGGTCAGACCGGGAGCCGAGGAGGACCTCACCGCTCTCACCGACATCTACAACCACTACGTACGTGAGACGCCCATCACATTCGACACTGCCGCCTTCACTCCGGAAGAGCGCCGCCCTTGGCTGCTCTCCCACCCTGTAGACGGGCCGCACCGGCTGATGGTTGCCACGGATGCGGACACACAGGAAATTCTGGGCTACGCCACATCCAGCCCTTATCGCGCGAAGGCGGCCTACGAGACGTCGGTCGAGGTCACGGTGTACGTGGCCCCGGACGCGGGCCGCCGCGGCATCGGCACGCTCCTGTACAAGGCACTCTTCGAGGCCCTGGCGGACGAGGACCTGCACCGCGCCTACGCGGGCATCGCCCAGCCCAACGAAGCGTCCACGCGGCTGCATGAAAGCTTCGGATTCCGGTACGTCGGCACATACCGGGAAGTGGGCCGGAAGTTCGGGCGCTACTGGGACGTCGCCTGGTACGAGAAGGAGCTGTAGGCCCGCAAGGGTCCTGAGGCCTCAGTCGGACTTCGGGCCCCAGTCGGACTTCGGGCCCCAGTCGGACCTCAGGTCTCAGCCGAACTGCACCGACCGCTTCGCCATCCCCATCCAGAACCCGTCGATCACCGACTTCTGCGCGTCCAGCTCGCCGGTGACCTCCGCCGCGCCCATGGTCACGAACAGCGGGGCGAAGTGCTCGGTACGCGGGTGGGCGTAACGGCCGGCCGGGGCCTTGTGGAGGAAGTCCAGCAGGCCGTCCCAGTCCCGGGCCTCCAGGGCCTTCCTGCCCCAGTCGTCGAACTCCGAGGACCAGCTCGGCACGCCCCCGCCCGTGTGCCGCAGCGCGGCCAGGTTGTGGGTGAAGAAGCCGGAGCCGACGATCAGCACGCCCTCGTCGCGCAGCGGCGCGAGCTTGCGGCCGATCTCCATCAGCCTCACCGGGTCGAGGGTCGGCATCGAGATCTGCAGGACCGGGATGTCGGCGGCGGGGAACATCTCGACGAGCGGGACGTAGGCGCCGTGGTCGAGGCCGCGGTCCGGGATGTCCTGCACGGGTATACCGGGAGCGCGCAGCAGCTTCCGTACGGACTCGGCCAGTTCGGGTGCGCCCGGGGCCTCGTACGTCACCCGGTAGTAGTGCTCGGGGAAGCCCCAGAAGTCGTAGACGAGCGGGACCGTCTGCACCGCGCCCAGCGCCAGCGGGGCCTCCTCCCAGTGGGCGGAGACCATGAGGATGGCCTTGGGGCGCGGCAGGTCGGCGGACCAGGCGGCGAGTTCGCCGGGCCAGATCGGGTCGTCCGCGAGCGGCGGGGCTCCGTGGCTGAGATAGAGGGCGGGCATGCGCTCCTGCGTGGCGGCGGACATGACAGTGGCTCCCAATGCTTCAAATGCTTGAATTCTCAAACTCTCTGTTTCAGAGCATACGCCGCGTTTGTTTAATTTTCAAGGAGAGCTCTCGTACGATGGATACATGAACACGGCACCCACATCCGCTGAAGAAGCGCGCGCGGCAGAGAAGCCCACCGAGGAGACCCGCTGGCTCAGCGACGACGAGCAGCGCGTCTGGCGCTCCTACCTGCACGCCACCACGCTCCTCGAAGACCATCTCGACCGCCAGCTCCAGCGGGACGCGGGCATGCCGCACATCTACTACGGACTGCTGGTCGGGCTCGCCGAGGCCCCGCGCCGGCGGCTGCGGATGACCGAGCTGGCCATGCAGTCGAAGATCACCCGTTCCCGTCTCTCGCACGCGATCGCGCGGCTGGAGAAGAACGGCTGGGTGCGGCGCGAGGACTGCCCCTCCGACAAGCGGGGGCAGTTCGCGGTGCTGACGGACGCGGGCGCCGAGGTGCTCGGGCGGACCGCTCCGGGCCATGTGACAGCCGTTCGGCAGGCCGTGTTCGAACGGCTCACCCCCGAACAGCAGGAGACCCTCGGCGAGATCATGCAGATCGTCGCCGAGGGCCTCCAGCCCGCCGACGCGGGCGCGGACCTGCCCTGGCTCCGCTGAGCCGCTCACTCAGGGAAACCAGGGCAGGCAGGCCCTGTCGGGCCCGGGAGTCGTACGCGGGAGGCGTCCCCTTCCTCCTGCGTACGGATGGTGCCGAAGGGGGTACCGCCGGGCGGCGGTCGCCGTCAGTGGGCGACCACCGGGACGGCCAGCTCGTCCTCGACGCCCTCCGCCGAGCCCGACACCGTGGTCGAGCCGGGACCGCCGGCGGTGACGAGGGTCACGACGATCGCGGAGGCCAGCACCAGCATGCCGACGGCGAACCAGATCGCGTTGGTGTAGCCGTGCACCGCGCCCTGCATCTGGACCAGCTGCGCCTGCGGCTTGGAGGTCGCGGTCGCGATGTGGTCCTTGATGTACGACGTCGTCGCGGACGCGGCGATCGTGTTCAGCAGGGCCGTACCGATCGCGCCGCCCACCTGCTGCGAGGTGT
Source organism: Streptomyces guryensis (assembly GCF_021261325.1). GTDB lineage: Bacteria > Actinomycetota > Actinomycetes > Streptomycetales > Streptomycetaceae > Streptomyces > Streptomyces guryensis. The sequence continues at coordinate 260,776 of NZ_JAJSBI010000008.1, forward strand.
TGACCATCGCGGAGGCCACACCGGCGTCCCGGGGCTCGACGCCCAGGGTGGCCAGGGACATGGCGGGCATGAACGCCGTACCCATGCCGAGGCCGAGCAGCAGCATCGCCGGCAGGATGAGCGAGGCGTACGACGAGCCGATCTCCAGCTGGGTCAGGAACAGCATGCCGCCGGACGCGACCAGGAAGCCGGGGCCCATCAGCAGCCGGGCCGGGACCCGGGTCATCAGCCGGGCGCCGATCTGGGTGGAGCCGACCATCATGCCCGCGATCATCGGCAGGAAGGCGAAACCGGTCTTGATCGGCGAGAAGCCCTTGATGACCTGCAGGTAGTAGGTCAGGAAGAGGAACGTGCCGAACATCGCGATGATCGCGATACCGAGCGAGAGGTAGATACCACCGCGGTTGCGGTCGGTCACCACGCGCAGCGGCAGCAGCGGCGCCTTGACCTTCGCCTCGGTGACCACGAAGGCGATCAGCAGGACGGCCGACGCGACGAACAGGGAGACGGTGGTGGTGTCGCCCCAGCCGTCGGACTCGGCGCGGGTGAAGCCGTAGACCAGCGAGACCAGGCCGAGGGTGGACAGGAGCACGCCCGGGATGTCGAGCGGGTTGCGGTTGCGGCCGCCCTCCGGCTCACGGATGACGAAGTACGCGCCGAGCGCGGCGATCACGGCGAACGGGATGTTCACGAAGAACGTCCAGCGCCAGTCCAGGTACTCGGTGAGCACGCCGCCGAGGATGAAGCCGACGGCGCCACCGCCACCGGCGATCGCACCGTAGATGCCGAACGCCTTGGCGCGCTCCTTGGCGTCCGTGAACATCACGGCGAGCAGGGAGAGCGCGGCGGGCGCGAGCAGCGCGCCGAAGACGCCCTGCAGGGCACGGGCGCCGAACATCATGGCGCCGGTGGTGGCCGCTCCGCCCAGCGCGGAGGCGGCGGCGAAGCCGGTCAGACCGATGACGAAGGCGCGCTTGCGGCCCCACAGGTCGGCGATCCGGCCGCCGAACAGGAGCAGACCGCCGAAGGCGAGGGCGTAGGCCGTGACGACCCACTGCCGGTTGCCGTCCGAGATGCCCAGGTCGGTCTGGGCGGACGGCAGGGCGATGTTCACGATGGTCGCGTCGAGCACGACCATCAGCTGGGCGAGCGCTATGAAGACCAGCGCTTTCCAGCGATTGGCGTCGCCGGTGTTCTCGACGGCGCCTGGAGCCTTTGAGGCTGTTGCAGACATGGGGGTACCCACTTCGGGACTTCGTGACGGAAAAGGTGTCGTGACGGGGACGGCTCGCCTACCGAGACGGCCGGTGAGTTTCGTGAGTGTCGACTCTCCTGGAGTCCTGAACTAATCGGTGCAGGGCCGGCGCAGATCCTCCACGGTCACGGCTGCACCCGGCAGGACGGAGTGGGCCGGGACCCGCAGTCCGTCCAGGAACAGCTGCAGATGGCGGTGTACGAAGCGGTCGTTGACGACGCAGTCGGTGCCGGCCGGGGGCCGGCTGAGCTGCGCCACGACGATCATGAGGTCGCCGACGCCCACGTCCGGGCGGAGCTGTCCGGCCTGCTTGGCGCGGTCCATCAGCTCCTCGACGAACTCCTCGACCCGCTTGCGGGCCGCCTCCAGGTCGGGGTGGTTCTGGTCGAAGGTGGTCTGGATCATCGGGCACAGCGCGCTGATCCGCTCGTCGGCGGCGGTGTGCACAAAGCGCTCCAGTGCCTCGAAGGCGTCCCCGGTCTCGGCGAGCGCGAGCTCGGCCGCCTCCGACGTCCGGTCCATGACGGAGCAGACGACCTCGCGGACGAGTGCGTCGCGGTCGGGGAAGTTGCGGTACACCGTGGCGTTGCCCACGCCGGCCCGGCGGGCGATCTCGTCGAGCGGCACATCGGGGCCGAACTCGGTGAACATCTCCCGGGCGGCGGCGACGATCCGCTCCCGGTTGCGCAGGGCGTCGGCGCGCGGCCGGGTCACCTTGCGCTGCGCGGGCTCGGCGGTCGTCGTGGCGGTCACGGCGTACTCCTCGTTGGTGGTGCTGCTGCGATCCGGGGAAGGACTCCCCGTTTCGCTCGGACACCTGACTAAACGGGGAGACGCTCCCCGCTTATTTCAGGTTGACGGAGAGATTTGATGTGACCTGAGTCACATGTCCGTCTCGTCGAAACCCCACGTTCGGGCTCCTCCAGCGCGCGCCCGCGCATCCCCCGAATCAGGGTGATCGAAAGGGCGCAGTCCGATGCCGCCGGCTGCCATGGACGAAGGACGCGTGCATGCAGCTCTGCCGTCGGATACGTCCGCGCCGCGCGGCCGCCCTCGCGTCCGTGACCGTGCTGACCTTCGCGGTCAGCACCTCGGCAGGCACCGGACATCTGACGGCGCGTTCCGCGACGGCCGGGGCGGGCCCGATCGCACCGGCCCGCACCGCCATGCTCGACCCCTGCATGATCAGAGGGGGTCATGCCATCCAGCTGTCGGAGGGCGTTCCGACCGGCACCGGCTACTCCCGCTCCACGGGCACCGTCCACGCCCTGACCCTGATGGTCGACTTCTCCGACGCACCCGGCCCCGGCAACGCGCTCGACCGCTTCCGCGAGTTCTTCCCGAAGACCCGCCAGTGGTTCCGCACCGCCTCCTACGGCCGCCTGGACTACCGCCCCGAGACCCCGATCCCGCACTGGCTGCGCATGCCGAAGCCGTTCAAGGCGTACGGCATAGAGCGCGGCGCCCCCTTCGACTCCGGCTACCGCGAGCTCGTCCAGGACATCGTGAGCGCCGCCGACCCCAAGGTGAACTTCCAGGAGTACGACTTCCTCAACGTGCTGGTGACGCCCAACGCCGGCCCCTCCGCCCTGGACACGGTCCTGTCGGTGACCTTCGCCGGCAACACGGAGGCACCGGTCGCCGACGGCGTCCCCGTGGCCAACGCCTCCTTCGTCTACTCCCGCCAGGACGACGGCTCCGGCTCCTACGGCAGGACCGGCTACCGGGTGCTGCCGCACGAGAACGGCCATGTCTTCGGCCTCCCCGACCTCTACACCCAGGCGGGCGGCGGCGCGGTCGGGCACTGGGACATCATGAGCGAGGACTGGGGGGCCAACAACGACCTGCTCGGCTGGCACAAGTGGAAGCTCGGCTGGCTGGACCCGTCGCAGGTCAGCTGCGCCGCACGGCACGGCACCACGGAGCAGAGGCTGACGCCGCTGGAACGCGCGGGCGGCCCGAAACTGGTCTTCGTGCCGATCACCAGCCGCACCGGGTACGCCGTGGAGGTACGCACCCACGCGGGCAACGACGAGGCCGTGTGCCGCCCGGGCGTACTGATCTACAAGGTGGACGCGAGCGTGGACACCGGCATGGGACCGGTGAAGGTCTACGACTCCCGGCGCGACAGCGGCGGCTGCACCCGCAGCCCCAACGTCCAGGCGGAACTCTCGGACGCCCCCTTCACCCCCGGCGAGGTCTTCAAGGACCCGAAGCGGGGGATCCGGATCGCGGTGGCGGGCACGGAGGGGTCAGGAAACTCGCGCAGCTACCGGGTGCTGGTGACTCGGCGGTGAGGGGCCCGGAGTGACTGGGCGGGCAGCCAGGGGTGAAGGTGAAGCGGTGACGAGCCTGGAGTGAAGGTGCCTGGTCTCCGCATTACGGTGGGCGTGCCCCGACCGCCGTACCGGAGACCCGATGCCCGCGAAGCCCACGATGGACACCGACGACGCTTCTTCCGTCGTACCGGCCGAGGCGGTCGCGCCACTCATCCGTGGGGTCGCCGTGCTGCGAGGGCTGACCGAGGCCGGCGGTTCGCTGAGCCCGAGCGCCCTGGAACGGACCACGGGCCTCGCCCGCTCCACGGTCGACCGGATCACCGCCACCCTCGCGCGCATGGGGTACGTCCGCCTCGACGGCCGTGACGTGATCCTGGCCCCCCGCCTGATGGAACTGGGCAACGCCTACCTCGCCGCCCTGCACCTGCCCGCCCTGCTGGACGCACGCGCCGACGCACTCGCCGACGAACTGGACGAATCCGTGTCCCTGGCGGTCGCCGACCGCGACGGCATCCGCTTCATCCATCAGGCCACCCGCCGCCGCGCGATGTCCCTGAGCTTCCGCATCGGCGACCTGCTGCCGGCCGAACGCACCGCGCCGGGTGCCCTGTTCGCGAGGGAGTGGACAAAGAACGACTGGCGGGAATGGCGGCAGCGCAGGGCGGCGGACCGGGAAGATGCGCTCTTCCCTGCGGTACCCCCAGTCCAACACCCCACCCCGGACGAGGACTTCGAGCAGCGGGTGGCCGAATCGACCGCGGCCGGCTGGGCGTTGGACGACCAGCTGATCGAACCGGGCCTGGTGGCGGTGTCCGTCCCCGTACGGGACCCGCACACCGGCCGAATCGTCTGCGCGGCGAACGTGGTGAGCCACACCAGCCGCCACACCGCGACGGACCTGCGCGACACCCTGCTCCCCCGGCTGCGGGTGGCGGTACGAACGATGGAGGGCGACCTGCGCGAGCAACCGCCCGCCGCGCCGTCCGCCGCCCCCTCGGGCCTCGCGACCTGGACCGGCGCGTCGAAGCAGGAACTGGGCAGGGAGTTCGTCGAGTCCCTGGCACGCGGCCTGACGGTCCTGACGGCCTTCGGCGAGGGCCGCGCCGCCCTGACCCTGACAGAGGTGGCGAAGGCGACGGGCCTGGCCCGCGCGACGGCCCGCCGAGCCCTGATCACCTACGAACACCTCGGCCTGGTCCACGCACAGGACCGCACCTTCACCCTGACCCCCCGCGTCCTGTCCCTCGGCTTCCCGCCCCTCTCCCGCACGTCCCTCCCGGAGATCGCGGCCCCGCACATGGCCGAACTGGCCCAGCGGGTCCAAGAGTCGACGTCCCTGGCCGTACTGTCGGGCGAGGACATCCAGTACACGGCCCGGGTCGCCACGAGCCGCATCATGAGCGTGAACATCACGGTGGGGACGCGGCTCCCGGCATACGCGACCTCGATGGGCCGCGTGCTGCTGTCGGACCTCCCCCCGGCGGAGCGCCCCCTCCCCCACCCCCTCCTGCCCCTCACCCCCCATACGCTGACCGACCCGGAGGCCCTCACCCGCCTCCTCGCCGAGGTCCGGTCCCAGGGTCATGCCCTGGTCGACGAGGAACTGGAGGAGGGCCTGCGCTCCCTCGCGGTCCCGGTCCGCGACCGCACGGGCCGAGCGGTCGCCGCCCTGAACGTCGCCATGCACGCGGCCCGCCACACGCCCGAGGAGTGCGAACGGGACATCCTGCCCCACCTCCGCACCACGGCGACCCGCATCGAGCAGGACCTCCACGTGGCAGGCCGCTTCACCCGAGTACCGACGACCTGACCCCACACCCCGCCCGAACAGATCCGGTACGCCCACGCCTGTGGCCTTCACGGCCACGACCCCGCCTTCGTCGCCTTCGTCGCCTTCGTGGGGCTTGCAGAAAAGTCCATCGCCCCAGGTCAGCGAATGGCCAGGAGACCGCTCGGAACGTGACCCGTAGAGACGTGAAGCCGGGCACGTTCTTGTCGGCTCGAACGCGTCCTCGCACACTCAATGCTTCACCCGGAAGACCGTGAACGATGGTGTCGTACGTGGGTCCAGACTGGCAGTCAAGCCACGACCCCTTCCCGTGACAAGGGGTCTGCTACAGGTTTGGGTGACAGGTTGACCCTGCCCACCTCTCAGGTTCCAGTTTGACCTGCCCCACCTCTCAGGTTCCAGTTCTGCTGGCTGACTGACGGCCTTCACGAAAGGCTGCCGGACATGCCCCGCGCCTACCCCGCTGAGTTCCGCGCCCGCGCCATCGCGTTGGTGCGGGCAGGAAAAGAACAGAAGCAGACCGCCGTTGACCTCGGCATCCATCCGGCCGTACCGAGTCCCCGACTCTTTGCGAACTGGGTACGGTCGCCGTCATCGCGCACGGGCCGCGAAGTGCCCCGCGATGCGGCGGAGCCGGGGCAGCCACAACGAGGTCTGCCTCCTAAGAACACCCGCGATGACTCCGATTGCTGGCGTCACGGTGACACAGGCGCTCACGTGCCCTGCCTCCGATCCTGCGGATTCCACCACGCGTCTTGTTGAGTGTTCTTGAAATTTCCGCGACCAGTTGCCTGGATTCTCCGAACTGCTCGAAGATGCCGGAGGCAGACGGGTCCCATGCTCCTTCCAATGTACGTTGGCCCCCAATCGCCTCGCATGTGGTGACGAGTCCCGCCATCAGGCGATGAAATTCGGCCACATCCTCTTTCGTGAAATCGGCTTCAGTAAGCGCTATGGGCCGACTCGGCGTGCCAAGGATCGTTTTCAGCCAACTAACGATCGTTGAAATATTCCGACCCCACACCACCGCGTTGGACGGAGGAGCACTTATCGATCAGGAACTCGTGGGTTCTCGTCCAGGACGTAGCGGGCGTGTGGGGCGCCGACGGCGACAGATGCCGCGCGCCCCCCACCAGATCACGCACACCCACCCAACGACCCAGAACCCAAGCCGTTTCTGATCAATAACGAGCCGGTTCCGCTGACCGGATACCGCTATGCGTCATGGCCAAAAATCAACGATCGCTGCTTGCGGCGAAACGATCGTTGTACGCACCAGGCTGGCGGCGTAGTGTTCGAACGGCAATCATTGCCGACCCTCCAGGAGCAATCGGTGGGGCTACCCCCTCCTGCGACCCGCCAGCCTGCAGACGCGATTGTGCACACACCCAAGGGGTCCGCCAACACCCGCTTGGATCGGCTCAAGAACACGGTGAGCGATCCGGTTCGGGTCGCTGTACACCTCGATCATGACCGCCGCAGGAACTCTCGTTCCGTTTGCCCTCAAGGAAGCACCTGTGAGTGAGCCCTACCCACCGCTTGCGGAGACAGTGGCCCGTATTGCGGATTTGTGCCGCGCATCAGGCAAATCCCTCGATAAGGAGCTCGGCGTTGCACGCCTGTCCCGTGCGGCCGGCGTGATCGAGTCGGACGTGGAGACCCTGCTTGCAGGCGGCACCCCACCCGAACCAGACACGGACGTCATGGTCCGGGACCGTGTGCGCTTCCTGTACAGGACGCACACGAACGCCGACGGCAAGCCCAGAGACATCCACGACATCGCCGCCGCCATCCGGCAAACCACCACCTGGACCAGGAAGCTGGTCAGCGGGGAGGCGAAGCCGAACCTCGTCGTCGGGCATGCTCTGTGCAAGTACTACGGCGTCGCACTCGGCTTCCTCACTGATCCGCCGGCCGACGCCCTCAAGCGAGAGCTCCAAATCAGCCGATTCAACCTGGAAGTTGAGGTCGATCCGGAGCAAGCGCTCAGAGAGCTTGGCGTGATGCATATGACGAGCCGGAATCCGAACGGGTTCGAACGCTCACAGCTTGCAGCCATCGCCAAGATGGTCACGTCCATCACCAGCGATCTGGACATGGTCAAGCTCCAGTTGAATCGCCTGGGCACCCCGGAGGACGGGCGATGAGGGGGCCCATCGTCAAGGAACAGCGCAGGTTGATGGCTGAGCTCAGCGGCGCCGTCTCCAAAGCGGTCGACCTCCCGGCGGAGCCTCGGGCCGTCTTCAGCGCCCTGTGCAAGGCCATGAGCGACCGCAGGGGAGGCCGGCCGGTCACGCTGTCCATACGTCCCTTCCCCGAGACCATCGCCAGCACCACCGGGCTGTGGCTGGAACTTCCGGAGCAGGACGTAATCGTGATCGAGGAGAGCCTGGCGCCGGACCATCAACTCGTCGTCGTCGGTCACGAGTTGTGGCACATGCACGCCGGGCACCGCGGACACGACCTCGGCGGTGCGGCCGTAGCGGCACGGGCGGCGCTGAGAGGTGAGGTCGACTGGCCTGAGCTGGTCCGCCACGTAGCTGCACGATCCCACTCGGACACACACGACGAAGTGACGGCTGAGTCGTTCGGTCTCCTCCTCGGCAGCCGCCTGAACACCTGGCTGGCCCTCCCCGGCACCACCCGCACACTCGACGACATCGCACGCCGCATCAACGCGTCACTCGGCTATAACAGCAGGTGGGGTTGAGTTGTGGAACACACTCGATCGTTCCTGTCCATCGCCGTGGTGCTGGCGATCGGCTTAGGCATCAAGATGCCGTCCGTTCTGCGAGGCGGACGCAACCCCATGACCCGGCAAGTCGCCGGCCTGCTGCTGCTCGGGGGCTGCGTCTTCACCTTCGCAGCGCCGTCGAACATCGCCGCAGTGAACGACTTGACCGGCATCACGAACTTCTCGGCGCCCTGGGTCTACAGCCTGCTCACCGGGTTCTGTGCCTCTTGCCTGCTGCTGATCGTGAAGTGGCGTGGTGGGCCCCCCGATGGCATCCGGCGCACGACCCGCTGGGTGTACGGCTGCTACGGCACCCTCGTCATCGCCCTGTGGATCTGCTTCGCTCTCGGCGACCACCACGTCGAGCGATTGCAGGACCTGGACACCTACTACGCCAACACCCCGTGGACGCGCGAGATGATCGTGCTCTACCTCATCGGGCACACCGTAGCCGTACTGATCACCTCGGCTCTGCTGTGGACCTGGGAACCCCGCGTCCGCGGTACGGGCTGGCTGCACGCCGGCGTCATCCTGCTCGGTGTCGGCTACGCCGCGAATCTCGCGTTCGACCTCGCCAAGTTCGTGCCCGTCATCGCCCGATGGAACGGCAACAGCAATCTCGACTGGATGAGCACCCAACTTGCGCCCCCCATCGCCAGCCTGGTCGGCCTGCTGATCGCCCTGGGGTTCATCGTTCCCCACGCCGGTGAGCGGATGTCGCAGCGGCAGTCCGCCCGCCGCGAGTACCGGGCCCTCGGCGCCCTGGAGCGTGTCCTGCACGAGGTTCCCACCGCTTCGGCCCCCGTAGCGTTCGGGCGGTCCGCCCCCCTCGCGCTGCGCCTGACCCACCGCAAGACGTTCATCCGTGACGCCCTGCGCCACCTCCAGCCCCACCTCGACTTCACCCGGCGCGACCAGATCATGGAGTCCTACCTCGACCACGGGAAATCGCCCGCCGAGGCTAAAGCCCTCGCCGATGCCACAGTTGTCAAGGACGCCGTCGCGAGGGTGCACCACCACAGCAACGGCACGGCTGAGCAGACATCGAGGTCGGCGGCCGGTGGCCTCGGCGACCTCGTCTCCATCTCCCGCGCCGTGCGTAACCTTCCCGGCGCGGATACCGTCCGCGGGACCGCTGCCCACCCAGAAAGCGTGATCTCATGACCGCGGGCTCCACGCCAACCCCCGCCAGACCGCCCCGACGCGCCCTCGTCATCGGCGGCGGCCTCACCGGCATGCTCGCTGCGCAGGCCCTGTCGACCGTGGCAGAGGTCGTTGTGATCGAACGTGACATGCTGCCGGAACGGCCCGAACCCCGCACCGGCTTGCCGCAGGGCCACCACACCCATCTGTTGTGGTCCGGTGGCGCCGAAGCCATTGAAAGCCTATTGGCGGGCACGGCCAGGCAACTCGAGATGGCGGGCGCCCGCCGGATCCCGCTGACGACCGGGATGGTCGCCTACAGCGCACAGGGTTGGTTCCGGCGCTGGCCCGAGAGCCATTACGTCATCACCTGCAGCCGCGACCTCCTCGACTGGGTGATCCGCAGCCAGGTACTGAAGAACGAGCACATCGAGGTGAAGGAGGGCGCCGACGTCACGGGGCTGACCGGAAGCGCGGCCGCGGTGACCGGCGTCACCATCCGTACCGACGACGGCGAGGAGAGCACCCTCCACGCCGATCTGGTCATCGACGCGAGCGGCAGAGGATCGCGCGCCCCCCACTGGTTGGACGCGCTCGGCGCGCCGCCCGTCGCCACCCGCGAGGTGGACTCCGGGCTGGTGTACGCGAGCCGTGTATACCAGGCCCCGGCTGGACTGCCCGACACCTGGCCCATCATCAACGTACAGGCCGATCCTCGCGCTGACGGCCCCGGCCAGGCCGGGGTCATCATGCCCATCGAGCACGGACGTTGGCTCGTCACCCTCTCCGGCACCCGCGGCGGCCAACCCACCGACGACCTCGAGGACTTCCAGCGCTTCGCCCTCGGCCTGCGCCATCCGATCGTCGGCGAACTGCTCGGCAAAGCGGCACCGCTCGGGCCTGTCCGCGTCACGCGCATGACGGCGAATCGTCGCCGCTACTACGAGAGGACTCCGATGCCGGCCGGCTTCGTTGTTCTCGGGGACGCCTTGGCCTCGTACAACCCGACTTACGGGCACGGCATGTCGGTGGCGGCACAAAGCGCCGTAGCGCTGCGTGAAACCATCCGCCTGAAACGCGGCTGGGGCGCCCCCGACCTCGCGGCCTGCATGCAGCGGGCCGCTGCACGGCGCGTCAACACCGCTTGGACCTTCGCCACCGGCGCAGACGTCTTCTACGACGGCGCCACCGAGACCGGCCCATCCCGCAGCGAGCGAGTAGCCGCCCGCTTCGTGGATCGCCTCACCTACACCGCCACGGGCACCGGTCGCGTGGCACGCGCCCTCACCGATGTGATGACGCTGCAGACCGGCCCCGCGACACTGGCTCGTTCCAGCATTCTCATCGCGACCCTGCGCGGCCCGCTGAAGTCCGAGCTGACTCAGCCGCCGCTGACGGTCGAGGAACGGCAAGCCGTCGACTACGCCTAACCAAGATCATCCTCGCCCAAGGCACCCAGGGGGTCCCGCACAAGTCTCCGGCGACACACCAGGAACGTCCTGAACCTCCCGACGACCTGCCGCGCCTCGGACCCTCACCGAGAACCGCCCACCGGCCCCGGCCAGCCGCTGGACGGGCTGCCCGGTGACGTGGTCCTCGGAGAAGAGGACATGATGATCGAGGGGAAACTACGCCGACGGCGAGGACGGTGTTGGGAACGACTACCGTCCCAGACGGAATCAGCTCACGGCCCGTCCGCGCCTGTGCTGGTGCTGTCACGACAGGACGAGCAGGTCAGAGACCCTCACGCTGGTTACCCCACCCGCCTGCTCCCTCTACCAACGACGATCGCTGGCGCACATCCGCTACTCTGTCCTTGGTCGGCCGCCGGTTCGCTGCGCTGTCTGCTCGTGGGACACTGTGGAGGGCGTCGCACCACGTCTGACCTGTGGGCTTGTGCTCCTTGTCGAAGATCCAGCACCTGGATTTTCTACAAGGTTTCCTACAAGCCCCCGCCTTCGTAGCTCAGGGGATAGAGCACCGCTCTCCTAAAGCGGGTGTCGCAGGTTCGAATCCTGCCGGGGGCACAGTGTCTGACCAGCGCGTTTACCTCTCTGAGGTAGGCGCGCTGTTCGTCGTAGCCGCGGCACTAGCCGTCAGTAGGTTCCACGTCATGGCAAACACCAAGGTCGAGACCACTCAACGAGGCCGCATCCGACGCAATGGATCCGGCTACCAAGCGAGCGTCTACGTCGGGCGCGATCCGCTCACAAAGAAGAAGATCTACCTCTACGAGCAGGCCGCGACGCTCCCCGAAGCAGAGAAGGCCCACACGAGACCGCTCATCTACGGAGTGGGCCATGGCTACTCGGCTTCAGCAAGCCCGTCCAGCAGGGTGCGGATGGTTTCGGCATCGGCCCCTGGTGGGATCGGGGCGGTGTATTCCGGGTTCACCTCGACCATGGCAACGGCGTCGGCGCCAGCCGGGAGCAGGCCCAGGAACCAGACGATGGTGTCGGCCCAGAACTCCGGGTCCCCATCGCTGAGGATCAGGTTGCTGCGGTCGTAGTAGCTGGCGGTACGGGTCATGCCCTCCAGCTCCAGCTGAAAGTCGAGGTAGTCCTCGTCGGAGACCGGGGCGTGATGCGCGAAGATCTCGGCCTGCGGCCAGCGCTCCCCCAGCCGGGCCGCGAACTGATCCAGCGTCAGCGGCCACGTCCGGGGCTTGGGGGCGGCGACGAAGATGGTGGTCATCATCGGGGCTTCTCCTCCAGTTCCCGCTACGGGACGTAGCGGACGTTGTTCGTGACATGGTGCGAGGCGCACAAGTACTGCCAGTACCCGGTAGTCGACTGGTCGTTCGTGTCGATCTCCGAACGCGGTGAACGCGCCATGGCCGACGCCGTCCTGCACACGCTCACGACATGGGGGGCCGAAGGCCGAGAACGCGGCGCGGCGCGACTCCCGTCACGGATGCCGTGAGGCAAGGATGACGGGTCATGACGATCGTGTTCCAGGTCCCTGCCGGCGGTGCGGAGCGGGTGGGGTTCGCCTACTCGCCGACGATGGAAGCCGTGCTCAGTCTCCATGTGCTGGTGGAGCCCAAGCACCACCCCGTCCAGCACGGCTGGGTGCGTGCGATGCGCAAGCTGTCCCCGGCGCTGAAGAGGGAGATCGAGGCGTTCTCCTACGCGGTGCGCTCGTACTTCCCCGAGTTCCTCTTTCCGCAGCCGACCGGCGGACTGACGGAGTTCGAAGACGAACTGGCCGGCCTGCGCGGGGCTGATCCGGAGCTGGTCCGCCTGGAGTTCGCCGTCCCCCTGCTCACGCCCTGGCCGGGCAGCGGCGAGGGCAGGGATCCGCACGTGCTGGACGAACCGGAGATACGCCGCCTGTTGCGGGAGCGAGTCGCACGGGAAAGCGACGAACCGATGGCCGCGATGCTCCTCGACGACCCCCGCGCGCTGCTCGAACGGTTCCTGAGCATGCTGGAACGCTACTGGCGGGAGGCGTTCGAGGAGGAATGGGCACGGCTCGAACCCGAACTCGCCGCCGGCATCAGCGAGGCCGGACACCAGATCGAGCAGCGCGGCCTGTACGGGATGCTCCGCGGCCTGTGGCCGGAGGTGCGCAGCGATCCGCAGGCCGAACGCTTCTGGCTGGAGCGGCCGCACGACCACGAGGTCGCCATCGGCCCGGACGACACACTCGTACTCGCCCCCAGCGCCTATGTGTGGCCGCACGTACGCGTCAACTGCGACGGTCCGTGGCCCCTCGGGCTCGTCTTCCCGGTCTCCTCGATCGTCCGGGAAGCCCGCCCGAGGATTCCGCCGACCAGGCTCGTCGGCACGCTCCGCGCGCTCGCCGACGACACCCGACTGCGCGCCCTGCGGCTGCTCGCCGAACGCCCGCGCAGCACGCAGGAGTTGGCCCCGCTCGTGGGCGTCAGCGAGGCCGCCCTGTCCAAGCACCTGCGCGTCTTGGCGGACGCGGGCCTGCTGGAGCGCCGCCGCGAGGGCTATTACGTCCTGTACCGGCTTGCGCCCGGACAGGTGGCGGGCCTTACCCCGAGCCTGGAAAGCTTCCTGCACGGCGAGGGCGAGGCGACTGATTAGCCATCTGCCTAATGAGTGGATCAGACCTCCGACGGGACCCGACAGTGGCCGCATGTCACTGCTGAAGGATCGCAACTTCCTGCTTCTCTTCGCCGGCCAGGGCATCTCACGCTTCGGCGACGGCCTGTACACCGCCGCGACCGCCTGGCTGGCCTGGTCACTGACGAAGGACCCCACGGCCGTCGCCGTGGTGAGCGTCTCCGCGTTCGCGCCCGCGTTCGTGGCCACCTTCGTCGTCGCCTCGTACGCCGACCGCCGCGACCGCCGGAAGCTGATGATCGCCACCGACCTGGCCCGGGTCGCCGTGGTGGCCGTGGCTTCGGTCCTGCTCTTCCTCGGCCTGCTGAACCTGCCCCTGCTCGTGGCGACCACGGCGCTGCTGGCGCTGATCGGCGCCCCGTTCGCACCGGCCCGCAACGCCATCGTCACGCAGATCGTGCCGGACGACCGCCTCCAGCAGGCCAACGGACTGCTGCAAGTCGCCTTCCGGGCCGCCTTCTTCGTCGGCCCGCTCGTGCTCGCGCCGCTGCTGGCCTTCGGCTCGCTGCAGTCGGCGCTGGTGGTGAACGGACTCACCTTCCTGGGCTCGGCGGCCGCCGTCGCCGCCATCCGCGTGACCCGCCCCGCTCCTACCAGCGGTCAGACGGGGCTGTGGGCCGATCTCAGCGCCGGGCTCAGGGCAGTGCGGGCCGCTCCCGACGTACTCGTGGTCATAGTGACCTTCGTGCTCGCCCTCGCCCTGACCAACGGTTTCCTGACCGTCGGGCTTGTCGCGGTCGTGGGACAAGGCGGCCAGTACGGCCTGCTGCTCGGCGTCGCCGGGGTCGCCGAAGTGGTGGGCGCCCTGCTCCTGGCCGGCCTGCGCATCCGCAGACTCGCACCGGCCGCGGTGCTGGCGTGGGCCCTGCTCGGGATCTTCCGGGCTCCACTGGGAACGGTCACCTCCCCTGCTGTGGCGACGGTTCTCCTGACCGCCACGGGGCTGGCCTCGGCCCTCACGGACATTCCCTTGATCGCACTGGTGCAGCAGCGCATACCGAGCCATCATCTGGCGAAGGCGCTCGGCCTGTGGGAGGCCGGGGTGGCAGGAGCCCTGGCGATCTCCCCCTTTGTGGCCTCGACCGCCATCACCCTCGCCGGAGTCGAGAACGCCTTCCTGCTCTCGGGAGCCGCCGTTGTCGTCCTGGCCGCGACCGCCACGCTCACCCTCGCATGCGTCGGCGCACGGCAGCCCGGTCAGGAGCCCTTCGTCACGGCCGACGGCACGGCAAGCGTCGCGGCGCCGGAAAAGGGTCCGAGGAGCAGTGCGCCGGCATCGAGATCGTGGACGGGATGGTCGTCGTGAGTCCGAGTGCCTCCAAGCGCCACAGCCGGCCGGCCCGGATGCTGGCGAACGCCCTGGATGCCGCCGCAGGCCCGGAGCGGAACGCCGACACGGACTTCGACGTCCGTCTTCAGGACGTCCCGCTCACCAATCGCCGCCCTGACGTCGTCGTGTACCGCGCGGACACGATCGACATCACCCCCACCCGCCCCGAGCACGTGCTGCTGGTCGCGGAGGTGGTGTCGCCGGGCTCGGAGACCACCGACCGGATCGTGAAGGTCGACCAGTACGCCAAGGCAGGCATCGGCTTCTACTGGAGGATCGAGCAGGCCGCGACAGGTGTTCCTCTCGTGTACACCTACGTTCTCGACCCCGCGACGAAGACCTACCGGGACGGAGACGTGTTCACCGGCGTCCTCAAGGCAGCGGCCCCCTTCCCGGTGGAGATCGACCTCGGCCAGATCTGACCCACGCGCTGATCAGCAGCTGGCGGCGCGTGTGCGATGCGTGAGCGGACGGTCCGGCACGGGGCGGCATGAGCCGGATCAAGTGGCTCGCCCCGCGTTCCTGACCAGGGGAAACAACATCGCGCGGCAGCGCCGGGCACCATCCGGCAAGGATCCAATCCCACTCCTAAAGCGGGTGTCGCAGGTTCGAATCCTGCCGGGGGCACAACAAAGTGTCAGGTAATTGGACATAACAACCGCCCATGGATGCCACAGAGGGGCGTTTTTGTCCCAAATGGGAACCTGATGGGAACGGCGCGATGAGTAACATCAGGTAGCTTTACGTCGATTGCGCCGTGGAGTTTCGCGCGGTTTCGCCGTGACTTGCATGGCATTTCCGCCCTGGCCAGACCGCTTCGGCGATGGTGGGCGCCGACGGAAACACCTGGCCGTGTATACGAGAGAACCCTCCTGGGAAAGCGGCGCACACCGCTTCGATCGCCATGGTGCGACTCGCCCGGCGTCGCGCACTTCAGGCCCGTACCCCATGTGCACGAGGTGCCCACCGACGCACATCACTCACGTAGTAACATGTACTACATGGAGACCACGGCCCGTGAGTTCAATCAGAAGTCCTCCCAGATCCTCGCCGCAGCAGCCCGCGGCGAGACCGTCACCGTCACCAAGAACGGCACCCCCGTCGCACGGGTCATCCCGATAAACGACACCGAGGTGCCCCCGTACCCGACCGACGCCATGGGCGACCTCGACCTCCCCGACCTCGGCCTGCCCGACCTCACCGACGACGAGATCGAGGACACCCTCAAGGGGATGGGCGCGTGAGCCTGGTCGCCGTCGCCGACACCAACGGCCTGTACCGCCTGCTCGACCCGAAACTCACCGGCCACCAGGAACACAAGAAGGCCCTGGCAGCAACCAGCCACCTCATCATCTCCCCCATGGTCCTGGCCGAACTGGACTACCTGATCTCAACCCGTGCCGGAGCCCAGAAAGCCCTGATCGCGGCGCGCTTCATCGAACGTAACGTCGCAACCCGACGCTTCGAGGTGCCGTCCGTCAGCACTCACCTGAGCGCGGCGATCGCGGTCGCCGAAGGCTACGCGGACGCCGACGGCGGCAAAGACATCGGCCTCACCGACGCCATGAACGTCGCCCTCGCCGCCGCCTACCGCACCGACGCCCTGCTCACCGCCGACCACCACTTCCGCACGGTCCGACCCCTGACCGGCCACCCGGCATTCCGGCTCCTGCCCGAAGATCTGTAGTCACGGCGGCCTTGCCTGCTCCGGGACTCCCGCTCACCGCTTCGCCAGGCGTCGTCTCGCAAGGGTTCGATCACCCTTGGGTGTCCGGCCTGCAGTAGGACGCCATTTCAGTTGGTGTGATCTTGCGGCAGTCTGGGGCGATGACTGCTGCGCTTGTCGAGCGGATGGCACGGAGGACCTGTGCAAACAGTCACTGGCTCAACTCCCGGGCCGAGCGAGCGAGCCTGTCGCATGATCATGCTCCTGAAGCGGGAGTCGCAGGTTCGAATCCCACCGGGGGCACGAGAAAGTGCCAGTTAATGGGACATAGTGACCCTCCGCGAGTGTCACGGGGGGTCGCTTTTGTCCCAGATGGGAACCTGATGGGAACCTGATGGGAACCTGATGGGAACGGCACGGCGGGTGACTTGAGGTACCTCAACGTCGGCAACGCGATTGGGCCGCCATCGGCGACGCGCTCGGGCACCCCGTGCGGCAGATCCGAGCACACACCCGACCCACGTCAGGTGGCAGTGCCGTGGCGAGCGGCGTGCAGGCGTATCACACAGAGGCTGTGTCGCTATTGGAGCTCGTCGGCGGTGAAGTAGCCGCTGTTGATCAGAAGTTTGTAGTTGGTCTTGTCGATGCCGGTCGGCTGCAGCAAGCGGGCGGGCACGTCCTTGACGCCGTTGTTGTAATCGCCTCTGTTGTCCACCCACGGCACCCGGCCAGTGAGTATGTCGTCGACCATGTCTGCGGCGGCTTGGGCCAGGTCGCGGACGTCCTTGAAGACGGTCTGGGACTGCTGACCCGCGATGATCGACTTCACCGAGGGCAGCTCGGCGTCCTGACCCGTGATGACCGGGAAGGGCTTGCCCACGGAGCCGTAGCCGTCCTGCTTCAGCGCGGACAGGACGCCCCTGGAGATGCCGTCGTACGGCGACAGGACCGCGTCGACCTTCTTGCTGCCGTACCACTTGGCGAGGAGGCCGCTCATGCGCTTTTGCGCGGTTGGCCCGTCCCAGCGCAGAGTGGTGATCTTGCTGAGTTCGGTCTGGCCGGACGGGACGACCAACTGCGCGCTGTCCAGGAACGGCTGCAGGAGCGTCATCGAACCTTTGAAGAAGTATTTGGTGTTGTTGTCGTCGGGGGAGCCGGCGAACAGCTCGATGTTGAACGGGCCCCTACCGTCCTCCAGGCCGAGCTTCTTGATGATGTAGTGGGCCTGGATCAGGCCGACCATCTCGTTGTCGAAGGAGACGTAGTAGTCGACGTTCTTGGTGCCGAGGATAAGCCGGTCGTAGCAGATCACCGGAATGTGCGCATCGGCGGCCTGTTGAAGCACGCCGTTCAGCGACCTGGCGTCGACGGCCGCGATGATCAGTGCGTCGACGCCCTGCTTGATCAGCTTCTCGATCTGTGAGGCCTGGGCTTGCGGGTCGTCGTCGCCGTAGGCGAGCTTGGTCTTGTACCCGGCGCCCTTCAGGTCTTCGACGAGGCTCTTGCCGTCGGTGAGCCAGCGTTCGGAGGTCCGCGTCGGCATGGCGATGCCGACGGTACCGCGCTCGAACCTGCGCTCGGAGCTGCTCTCGCTGTTCTGGCCACAGGCGGACAGGGCGAGGGCGAGACCGGTGGCTCCGGCGAGGGCGGATCTTCGGTTGAGCATGGTGATCGTCCCTTGTTCTTCTCGTCGTTGAGCGGATGACGGCGTATGAGGCGTCGACGGGGGCGGCGGAGCGGGCGGGCGGCAGGCAGGCGAGTCCCGAGCGAGTCGGACGCGCCGTACCCGCTCCCCGGGGGTCCAGAGGCAGGTCCCGCAGAGGGGGGTGCCGTACGGGTGGATTCCCCGGCGCCCTGGACGGACCGAACTTCAGACAGAGCCGTGGGCCGGGAGGATCAGCTCGGCGCCCTCATGGATCCGCACGCAGCCGCCGAGGTCGTCGGGGGCCAGGAGCACACGTTTCAAGGCGAGTCCACAACCGGCGGGCCTCAAATCAAGTGGTTGAGGCCAGGCTGGCCCGGCACGCTGCTTGAGTCGGCACTCAGGCGCCTCGATGTCCCGCAGATCGCCGATCCCGTCGCCGGCGTGTTTCTGTACGTACGTCAGGCTGCGCCACGGCGTTCCGGCCACGCGCGTGTTGATTCCGGGGATGCACAGGACAATCGCCTTTCGAACGTTCGAAATCTCGTCATATGTTCGGAATGCTGGCGTGACGTTAAGGGCGGGTATGCGGGGTGTCAACGGGGCGAACCGGAACGGTTGCAGAAAGAGGTTGGAGTTCGCTTTCGGTCTCCGATGGAGCCGAGCCGGGCCGCAGCCTCGGCGATCGCCAGATCCGCCTCGGGAAGCAGACTCGTGCAGGTGTCAGCCGTGATGGTGATCGAGGAGTGACTGAGCATCTCCTGGATGTCCTTCAGGTCGGCCCCCGCCGCGTGGGCCGGCGTTGCGGCACCGTGGCGCAGGCCGTGGAGCAGCCGTACCGGCGGGAGACCGATCTCCTCGCACAGCTCGACGAACCAGGGGGCACGGTGGCCGCTCGACGGCGGAGATCCACGAGGCACGGTGTCCGCTGCGGCGTAGTGCACCGCAGCGGGCACTACCCCTTCGTCATCGTGTCCCCCGCGCTGTCACCCGCCCCCTGCGGCCCCCAGACCGGCCAACGCGCCGCCTCACCCTCCGGCTTGTCGCCCAGGATGGTCACCCGGCGGCCGACCCGGCGGGCCATGTAGTCGTTGACCGCGTAGTGCTGGGTGGCGCGGTTGTCCCACATGGCGATGGCGCCCGCCCGCCAGCGGTAACGGCACACCCGCTGTGGACTCTCGGACACTTCGAACAGATAACGCAGCAGCAACTCACTTTCCTCGGGCGCGAGTTGGGTGATGCGGCGGGTGAAGAGCCGGTTGACGTACAGGGACTTGCGGCCCGTCTCGGGGTGGGTGCGGACCACCGGGTGCTCCGCCTCGGCCCGGTACGACGTGCCGGGGTGCTCGAAGACGTGCACGGCCGTCAGCCCCGAGATCAGGTCCCGAAGCGGCTCGGAGACCGCCTCGTAGGCAAGATACTGATTGCTCCACATCGTGTCCCCGCCGACCGGCGGGCATTCCACGATCTGCAGGACCGACGCGATGGGCGGGGAGGCCGAAAACGTGACGTCGGTGTGCCAGACATCGGCTTTGGCGCCCTCCTCCGAATCCAGTACGACGAGTTCCTCGTGCCCGGGGAGTTTCGGCAGGAAGGGGTGGATCTCCAACTCTCCGAACCACCGCCCGAACTCTTTGTGCGCCTCCGGCTCCAGTCCCTCCGCATCAGGGAAGAACAGCACGAGATGTGTCAGGAGCAACTCTCGTACGGCGGTGTGGTCGGCCTCGGTCATCCGGCCGAACGGCACCCCCACCACCTCGGCACCCAGCGCCCCCGACACCGGACGGACCTCGAAACGACTCGTGCCCTTGGACATCACCGCATCACCATTCCCTTTTTCTTTCCCATCGTTCCCTATTACTTCCCGTTGCTTCCCGTTGCCTCCCGCTGCCTCCCGTTGCCTCTCGTTGCCTCCCAGGATTTCGGGCAACTCGAATTGACTCCGCAGCTGCGTGAACATCACGTGCGAAGGTCGCCTAATTCTTGACTGAAATTATTTTCCGGGGGCAGAATCACGATGTTCCGCCATTTGCTGCGGCGGCGCTCGTTTCTCCTTTTGGGAAGGAATCGCATGGCCATGGACCCCCGCGCTGAACTCGCCCGGCTCGTCGACCTGGCGACCCCGTTCGCCATACGCACCGCGGTGAGCCTGCGGCTGCCCCAGCTGATCGAGGGCGGGACGACGGACCTGGCAGGGCTGGCCCGGGCCGCGGACGCCCACGAGGACTCCCTGGCCCGGCTGCTGAACCACCTGGTCGCCGTCGGCTTGTTCGACCGGCCCGAGCAGGACCGGTACGCCCTCACCCCGCTCGCCGAGGCCCTGCTCGCCGAGGACGCCCGCTGGCAGCTGGCCTGGCTGGACATCGACGGTCCCGGCGCGAAGATGGACCTCGCCTACACCGGCATGCTCCACTCGATCCGCACCGGCGAGTCCGCCTACCACGGTGTGCACGGCGTCGCGTTCTGGAAGGACTACCAGCGGGACGAACGCCTGCGGGTGTTCTTCGGCGCCATCATGGCCGGGCACGCCTGGCAGACCGGCCCGGCCCTGGCCGCCGAGTACGACTGGGAGCCGGTACGCAAGGTCATCGACGTCGGCGGCGGGATCGGCGCACTGCTCAGCGAGGTCCTGCACAAGCAGCCGCACCTGGAAGGCGCGGTGCTCGACCTGCCCGAGGTGGCCCCCGAGGCGAACGAGGCGCTGAAGGAAGCGGGCCTCGCCGGGCGCGCGCGGTTCATCGGCGGCAGCTTCTTCGACCGACTGCCCACCGGCTACGACGTCCTGATGGTCTCCCGGGTCCTCACCGACTGGAACGACGAGGACGCCACCCGGATCCTCGCCCGCACCTGCGAGGCGGCGGGACCGGACGGCCGGGTGCTCATCGTGGAGGTCCTCGCCGGTGAGGAACACGCCAAGAACAACTCCTCGTTCGACCTGCAGTCCCTGACCCTGCTCGGCGGCCGCGAGCGCACCGCCGAGGACTTCCACCGGCTGGCGGCGGCCGCCGGGCTTGCCGTGCTGTCCACCCGGCACCTGCCCGGCGGGCTGCTGCTCGTGGAATGCGCCCAGGACAGCGCCGGCCAGGACACCACCACCGGAAACGGCACCGCCTGACACGGGCTACGCCCAGGCCGGCTGCTGCCGGGCCCTCGGGTCCGGCAGCAGCCCGATCTGGTACAGCCGGTCCAACGGCGTGAGCGGATGCGCGCCGAGCCCGGACATGTTGTGCATGACCGTGTACCGGATCCGGGCGTTGGCGCCCGTGTACCGCAGGGCACGCCGCCCCAGGAGCCTGCCCTGCCACGACAGATCCGTCACCATTCGGGCCGCGCTGTGGCTGGTACGGCCCACCAACGTCAGCGCCGCATGCCGCCGTTGCCCGTAGGCCGACAGGGCGCGGTCCACCGACAGGGCTGTCAACTCGCCGCAGGCATCCAGGACTTCGGCGAGGCAGGCGGCGTCGGCGACCGCGCTGTTCATGCCCTGCGCGGCCATCGGGTGCACGATGTGCCCGCAGTCGCCGACCAGCGCCAGGCCCGGCAGGGTGAGCCGGGGCGCGAGCGCCCGCGACACGGGTAGCGTCTGCCGCCGGTGCACAGCCTCCCGTATCCGGTCCTCCAACGGCGTGAGCGCCGGGGTGTCCCGGACCAGGGCGGCCGCCCAGCGGTCGACCGACTCGGGGCTCGCCGCACGCAGTTCGTCGGGCTCCACCTGCGCGTACAGGCGGATGCGACGGCCGGGCAGCGGGTAGCGCAGCCGCAGCCCGCGCGCGGTGACGTACGCGGAGAAGTCGGAGTCGATGCCGGGTGCGTCGGTCAGCTCCATCGCGACCAGCCGGTGCCGATACTCCCGCCGGTCCCACTCGATGCCGGCCGACTTCCGCAGCCGGGACGAGACTCCGTCGGCCGCGATGACCAACGGCGCCTCGACCGTCGTGACTTCGCGGCCCTCTTTGAGCCGTACGCCCGTGATCCGGCCCGCCGGGCCCCGCACCAGGCCGTCGGCGACGACGCCCCGGAGCACCTCGACGGAAGGCGGCAGCGCCTCGGTGAACGCCCGCAGGATGGCCGGATAGTCGTGCGCGAGCAGCCAGTTGGCGCCGTCGGGCAGCAGTCCGTAGTCCAGCGCCATTCGCGCGGTGCCGTCCTGGTCCCGGGCGACGAGCCGGTCGAGCCGGAGCGCACCCGCCTTCTCCAGGTGGTCGCTCACACCCCACGTGCGCAGGACCCGCAGCGAACCCGGCTGGAAGACCTCGCCCTTGGCGACCGGGCGGATCTCCGGCTGCTTGTCCACGAGCAGCACGCGCAGGCCGAGCCGCCCCAGCGCGCAGGCGGTCGCGAGACCGCCGACGCCCGCACCGCACACCACCACCTCGGGGCTCACCGGGTGCTCCCCTGCCGGAAACGGGACAGTGCGCGCAGCGCGAGCCCCTGGGTGAGGGGTGGCATCGCGTAGCGGGACACGTGCCGGACGTACTCGTTGACCGGCGCGGCCGGCCAGCCGCCGTCGGAAAGCCGGGCGGCGAGCAGCCAACGCACCGCGGACAGCAGCGAGCCGGGGTCCGCGCCGGCGGCCAGCAGAGCCGACAGCGCCCACGCGGTCTCCTCGACCGTGCCGGCGTCCGCCGGATCGCCGGTGCCCCAGGAGCCGTCCTCCCGCTGTGTGCGCTCCAGCCACTGCCGGGCGCGTACGGCGGCGGGGTCGTCGCCGAGGCCCGCGCGGACGAAGGTCTGCAGCACGGCGGAGGTCCCCGCGGTGTGCATCCGGTACCAGACCGACTCCCAACTCCCGTCCGGGTGCTGGACCTTGGCCAGCCAGCGCAGCGCCTTGCGGACCCGTCGGTCGTCGGCGCCGATCCCGGAGTCGAGCAGCCCGTCCAGGGCCTGCGCGGTCATGTGCGGGCACGGGCCGCTGTTGGCGACCTTCGTGTTGCGTACGCACAGCCCCCACGAACCACGGCTGTCCTGCTGGAGGGTGAGCCAGGTGACGCCGCGCCGGACGGCGTCGGCCTGGTCGGTGCCCGGCAGCCTGCACAGCGCCGAGACGATCTCGCCGGTCTCCAGCGTGGCCGGCCAGCCGCGCGTGCCCGACCAGCCCCAGAAACCGGGCGGGCAGCCGAACGCCGTGAACGGCTCGTGCTGCTGCAGCCGCAGGAAGAGTGACTTGACCGGACCGAGGCGGGGGTCCTCGCCGTAGCCCGCCGCGAGCAGCCCGTGGGTCGCGTACATGGTCCAGGTGAGGTCCAGGGGGCCGGAGTTCCATGAACCGTCCGCGTTGACCTGCTCCCTGAACCAGCGCACCGCGCCCTCGACCATGTCCCGGCCGAGCCCCGCCCGGGCGAGACCGGCGACGATCAGGCCGGTCACCCAGGCGTCCTCGCACCAGCCGCCGGTACTGCCCTCGTGCTCGTACACCTGGCGGATCACGGACAGCGCGTTGGGCTCGGCCCAACCGGCCAGTAGGCGCTGGAACCCGGTGAGCGGCTTGTGCCGGCTCTGCGCGAGGGCGAGGGCGGAGACCATGGGGGCACGCAGGTCGAACAGACGCCGGTACAGGCCGGGCAGCAGCGCCAGCTCCAGCGGGAAGCGACGCATGTCCCGCGGGTCCATCCAGCCGACGTAGGAGTAGAACTGACGGCACCAGGCGACCACTTCGAAGTGCGGAACGGCATCCAGCCCGCCGTAGCGGCGCATCCACTCCTGCCCGGCCTTGATCCGGTCCGACTCCGTGTCGGCCGCTACCAGTTGGAGTACGGCGGTGGCGACCGCCGTGGAACCCGGCTCCGACTCCTGCCCCGGGACCATGCTCCAGCCGCCGTCCTCGGCCTGGACGGAACCCAGCCACGCGACGCCCCGGGTCATCAAGTCCTTCGAGCCCTCCGGATCCGCGAAGTGCAGCGCGCTGACGGCGCCGACGGTGCTGAGCGTGGTGGCGAGCGACGAGATCCCGTAGTCGAACACACCGTCCGGCCGCTGCGCGGCGAACAGCGCTTCGGCGGCCTCTTCGATCGCCTGGGAGACCTCGTCCACGAGCAGGGGCGTGCTCATGTCACAGAGTCCTTTCGTAGGAGGGCGGCCGGCACGGGCGGGATTTCGTGGCCCGGACGCATCAGCTTCTGGGTGATGAGCGAGAACAGCAGCACGGGCACGACAACCGCGGCAGCAGTGCCGGGGCCTCGGCCACCGGCCAGCACGGCGGCGGCCAGCACCAGGCGTTCGGCGACCAGGACTTCGTGGGCGCGCAGCGCGGACCGGGCGTCGATCGCCGTGCCCGACCGCAGCAGCGGCACGAAGGAGATCGCGCCGATCACCGCGGCCAGGCCCAGGAACGCGTGGTAGCCGTCGGGGTCACGGGGAGTGCCCGCCGTGGCCGAGGCCAGCAGCGCGAGCCCACCCGTGTACAGGCCGAGGGCCAGCCGGACCGCGTGCCGCACCCCCCGCCGTACCGGCACCGACCGGTAGCCGCCGGCCCGGTCGCCGTCCACGTCCCGTACGGTGCCGACCAGATTGGTCGAGGTGTCGTGCAGGAGGAATCCGGCGGCAACCGGCAGCAGCGACCACGGCGGCAGCGGCTGCGCGATCATCCCGCCGATGACGATCGCCAGGGCGGTCAGGACACCGCGGGCCACGTTCCCGGACAGGCCGCGCTTCTTGAACACGCGGCTGTAGCCGACGATCCCCGCCATCGCGAGCAGGAACAGCGGCAGGATTCGCCAGTTGGCACCCACCGCGAGGACCGCGCTGGCCGCCGCACACACGATCCCGCTCGTCAGCGCGGCGTCGCAGGACAGGCGGCCCGAGGGGATGGGCCGTTGGGGTTTGCCGATGGCGTCCAGGCCCCGGTCCATCCAGTCGCCCAGATAGTGCCCCGACAGCCAGCCGAGCGCGGGTGCGACGGCGGCGACCAGCAGCGTGCCCGCGCCGGAGCCCCCGGCCCACACCGCTCCGGCGAGGCCGAGCAGGAGGGGATAGCAGGTCGTGTACGGGCGCCAGGTCTGCACATGGGCGACGACGGCCCCGCGGACCCGCTCCGATCGGCCGGGCACGACTAGGCGCCCCGGCGCACGGTCAGGTCCGCGACCGCCGCGAGCACGTCGGCGGCCTCGGACCGTGGCAGCACGCCGAGCCGGGCCTTGGCCCGCTCGGCCTGGGCACGCGACTGGACCTGGGCCAGCTCCAGCGCACCGGTCGCGACCAGCACGTCGTGCAGTTCGGCGAAGGTGGCCTCGGGGGACGTCCCGCCGCCGAGGGCGAGCTCCAGCCGCCGCCGTACCACCGGACTGCCCGTCCGGTACGCGAGCAGCACCGGGAAGGTGGGGCGCAGGTTGGCCGCGTCGCTCGTGGCGGGCTTGCCGGTGACCGACGAGTCCGCGAGATAGGGCAGCAGGTCGTCGTACATCTGGAAGGAGAGCCCCACGTGTTCGGCGAACGCCGTGACCGCGTCGGTCTCCTCCGGCGTACCGCCGCTGAGCAGTGCCCCGGCCCGGCACGCGCCGCGCAGCAGGGCCCCGGTCTTCAGCGAGGCCATCTCCCGGTAGGCGTCCAAGCTGCAGCCCTGAGGCCCGGCGGCAGCCAGCAGGGACTCCTGGACCTGGCCCCGGCACATGTCCTCACCCGCCTGCGCGAGCACCCGCACCGCGGCCAGTACGGCGGCCTCCGGTACCCCGAGCGCGGCGCACTCGGCGACGGCCGAGAACACCCGGAACAGCAGGCCGTCACCGGTGGCGATGGCGTCCGGGATGCCGTATCGGGCGTGCACGGAGTCCTGTCCGCGCCTCAGGTCGTCGCCGTCGATGACGTCGTCGTGGATGAGCGAGGCGACGTGCAGGTACTCCACGGCCAGCGCCGCCGGCACCACCTTGTCGCGCGAACCGCCGGTCGCCTCCGCGGCAGTGACCAGGAGCAGCGGCCGCAGCAGCTTGCCGGGCGCGAGCAGCCCGTAACGGGCTATCTCCTGCATCCGGTCACCGTCGGCGGGCCAGCGGACGTCGAGTTCCCGGCGAAGCGCGTCGGCCGTCGAGGACAGTTCTTGTACGGCCGCGCGGACGGCGACTGCCTCGGCGGTCATACGGGGGGCTCCTTCTCAGGGGACTGAGCTGTGGGGACGTCGGGTTCCCTAGGGGTCGGAGCGGGGGTCGGCACGGGCGCAGGCGTGGTCGTGGCGGTGGCTGTGCCGGTGGCCGCGGCGGCGACGGGCGCTGTGTTCGCCGTGGGCTCCCGCGCGGCGAACTCCTTCGCCAGCGCCAGGACCGCGTCGTTGGCCTCCGGGGAGCCGGTGCTCACGCGCACCCCCGCCCCGGCGATCTCGCGCACCACCACGCCGTGGGCCGCCAGATGGTCGACGAACGCCTGGTTGCGCCCACCGAGCGGCACCCACAGGAAGTTGCCACCGCTGGGCGGGACGTCCCAGCCCAGGTCGAGCAACCCGGCCCGCACCCGGTCGCGTTCGCGGGCCACCTCGGCGCACTGCTCCCTCATCAGGCCCTCGGCGTCGAGCGCGACCGATGCGGCGGCCTGGGCCGGCGTGCTCACCCGGAAGAACGGCGTCATCCTGCGCAACGGGGCGGCCACGGTCGGCGGTGCGACGAGATATCCGACGCGCAGCCCGAGCAGGCCGTGCGACTTGGAGAAGGTGCGCACCACGGCGACGCGCTCGTCGTCCGCGGCGAGGGCCAGCGCATCGGCGAGCGTGCCGGGCTCGGCGAACTCCCGGTACGCCTCGTCGACCAGAACCAGCACGTGGGGCGGCAACGCGGCCAGGAACTCGACCAGTTGGTCATGGCCGAGCACCTCGCCGGTCGGGTTGTCCGGATTGCACAGCAGGACGACACGCGTCCGGTCCGTCACGGCCTCGGCCAGGGAGGCCATGTCGTGCCGGGGACCGTCCGACGGCACCGCGACCGGTTCGGCGCCGGTGTTGCGGATGAGCAGCGGATACATCTCGAACGACGGCCAGGCGTGCACCACTTCGGTGCCGGGGCCGGCGTGTGCACTCAGGAACATCTGGAGCAGTGCGCCCGATCCGGGGCCGGTCACCACACGATCGGCGGGCAGTCCGAGCCGGCCCGCCAACTTCTCGGTGAGGCCCGTGGCGAGCGGGTCGAGGGTGAGATGGGCGCACTCACCGACCTCGCGGACAGCCTCGGACACGCCGGGCAACAGCGGAGACTGATTTTCGTTCAAGGCCAGCTGATGAATTACGGAAACCAAGACGGCGCCTTCCTGTCTTCGCACCGATGGGGGGTGGGCGGCGACGGCAAACCGAATCTTGACAACGCTGTCATGAAGGAAACGGAGATCATGCGCGAACGGCGCGAGGGTGGCTTCGGGGCTTCCCTGGTTCGGCCGGGTGCAATCGCGGAAAGTGGGGGGGAATTTCTTCCGACACCGGGCTTGCCGATGCCGACTGACGATCAGTCTGACCACACGACGCGGCGGTGCGCAAGAAGCAGAATCCACGCCATGAGCTTGCGGCGCACCGCCGGATTCCGCCCCAAGCAATTCCCCAACAGGCCTGAGGGACAGGCGGCAAAGCCAGATATATCCCCCATGACCCCACGTTTTTCAGCGCACGCCAAGAGCAACGCGTTTTTCGCTTTGCCGTTTATTGAAGTTTTTTTGGGTGACTATTTTGGAAGTTCAGCTGGTTGCGGGAAGTGGGTGGGTGACGTGAGGAAGTGGCGGACCTGGTACTCGCCAAGGCCGGCTGGACTCAGGGCTCCGGCAACCCGGCCGGCCCTTGGGCCTTCCCCCTGTTTGGATGCAGGCCGAACGGACAATGATCGAAAGAGAATTCACCACTCCGCTTTCACCGCGTGCTTGTGACTTCAGAGGGGAATCCCGGCCATGCCCGAGACCGCACCCGCCCGCCGGGCCATACCGAGAGAGCGGACGCAGGGCTGTCCCTTCGACCCTCCGGCAGCCCTGCGTGAACTGCAGGACAAGGACCCGGTCTGCCCGGTCGTCATGGCGGACGGGAGCAGCGGCTGGCTCCTGACCCGGCACGAGGACGTCCGCGCGGTGCTCGGCGACTACCAGCGCTTCACCTCGCGCGGTGAACTGCGCAACTCGGCGCTCGACGGCCAGGTCACCGCCGCCCGCCCCGCAAAGCCCGGCGAAATCAACTCGGTTGATCCGCCGGAGCACACGCGGCTGCGCCGCAAGCTGTCCGGCATGTTCACCACCAGCCGCATGACACAGCTGACGGAACGCATCACGGCCATCGTGGACGATGTCCTGGACGCGATGGACCGCTTCGCACCACCGGTGGACCTGGTGCAGGAGTTCGCGCAGCCCATCCCCTCCCTGGTCATCTGCGAGCTGATGGGCGTCGAATACGCGGAGCGTGACGTCTTCCAGGAGAAGACCACGAACATGCTCGCCCTCTCGGCCACCCCCGAGCAGTACCTGGCGGCGCTCGACGACATCTACGCGTACGTCACCGACCTCGTCGAACGCAAGCGCGCGCACCCCACGGACGACATCCTCAGCAATCTCGCAGCCGAGGAGGAACTGACGACCGAGGAGGTCTCCCGGATGGGTCTGGCGCTGCTCGCGGCGGGCCACGAGACCACGGCGCACATGCTGGCGCTGGGCACCTTCGCCCTGCTCCGGAGTCCCGACCAGCTCGCCGCCCTGCGCGCGGACCCGGCCCTGATCACCGGCGCGGTCGAGGAACTCCTGCGCTACCTGACCATCGCCCAGTACGGTGCGGAGCGCGCTGCGACCGGGGACGTCGAGATCCGCAGTCGGCTGATCCGCAAGGGCGACGTGGTCGTACCGGCGCTGATGGCCGCCAACCGCGACCCGCACCGCTTCGATGAGCCTGACGTCCTGGACATCACCCGCCGCACGGCCGGACATATGGCCTTCGGCTTCGGCATCCACCAGTGCCTGGGCCAGCAGCTCGCCCGCGTGGAACTGCGGATTGCCTACCGGGCCCTGTTCGACCGCTTCCCGACACTCCGGCTGGCCGTACCGCCGGACAAGGTACCGCTGCGCACGGACTCGGTGACGTACGGGCTCGCGGCGCTGCCCGTCGCCTGGGGGTGAGCCGGCCGGGTGAGGGTGGTGCCCGGCGGACCCGCCCGTCAGCAGAGGCACGTCTGCGAGCCGCCCTCCCAGCCCGAGCCGAACCCCGACCCGCCCGCTCCCGAGGAGGCGGCCCTGGTTCTGAACACCGCCTGGCAACGGGACCTGGACTGGGGAACGTTCCCGTTCATGACGATGGTCACCGGCTCACGCCGCGGCGAGATGTGCGCTCTGCGTGGGTCGGACATCAACCTCGACCGTCTCGAACTCTTCGTGAAGCACTCCAACAACGGCCGCAGGATCCGGCGAAGCCGACAGCTCCGCCCCGCTCGTGCCGTCGAGCGTCAGCCAGCGTTACCGCCGCCTCACGAAGAAGCTGAAGGTTCACGCCCACCGGCTGAAGGACCTGCGTTCGTACAACGCGACCTGACTCCTGGGCGCCGGTGCCGACGTACGAGCGGTCCCTGGCCGCGTCGGATCCGGACCGCCGGCCTCCCGCCCGGAGCAGACCGACGGCCGGACCGCACAACACCCTCGGCCACAAAGATGTCGGCCTGCCCTGAACCGGCGTTCGAGAGCACGGGGATCAGCCACGACGTCCGACTCGATCTCCCAGTTGAGGCCGTGGAGAGGAACCAGGCGCCAGGAGCTGGGCGTCAGTAGCCCCAGCCCCAGCGCACCTGGGTGACTCCGGAAGCGTTGTTGTTGGCCAGAGTGCTGCCGTTGATCCGTTCCATCGAGTACGTGTCCCCGTCTCTCAGGCCGGGCCAGTAGACACTTCCGATGCCCTGGGCTCGCGCCGTGTCTGTGACCGCGGCGAGGTAGGACTGGTACTGGGCCCCGTCGTGGTTCGACAGGTAGTCGATGCCGGTGGTCATGGGGGCGCCGAACTCGTCGATGACGGTCCGGCTCGCATAGCTTCCGATGCGCCCGCTGAGGTCGGACTGCCACTGCGACTCCTGGGTGTAGCTGTTCCAGTAGCCGTAGTAGTGCAGGGACAGCAGGGTGCCGTTCAGAGCGGAAGCGGCCCCGACGCCGGTGACATGGTCGTTGTAACCCGTGCCGCTGATGACGACCCGCCCCTTGGGGACACTGGAGAACTTCGAGAGCCAGGACGAGCAGAGGGAGATCCAGTCGCTCTGCGAGTAGCCGTAAGGCTCGTTCAGCGGCTCGAAGTACACATTGCTGTTGCCGCCGTACGCACCGATCACGGTGGACCACATCGAGTACCAGGCGGACTGGTCCGTGACCTTTCCGACGGAACTGCTCTCCGTCCACGCACTGACGATCACCTTCATGCCGTCCCCGAGCGCCGCGTCGATCGCTCCGCGGTAGGCACTCCACCAGGACGAACTGACGCTCGGCGGATTGATCGGCAGACGCACGGTGTTGGCGCCGAGGTTGGACTGGAAGGCCTTGATGTAGCTGTCTGCGACCGAATGGACCTGCGCGTAGCTGTCGGAGGCCGTCAGGCCGCTCGGAATGACCCAGCCGGACTGGTAGTTGTCCCGCGCGTCCGCCCAGTTGACTCCCTTGAACTGGTTGGTCGCGGCTGCGGCCGGCTGCGCGAGGGCGACGGTGAGAAACGGGGCCGCGCCCATGACGACGACCACGAGGAACTGCGTCAGCGCTGCTCTGACCCTGGCTCGAACGGACATGTGTGCCCCTTCCGCACGCGCTTCAGATGGTGCCCTGTGGGGGGTATTGTTTATTCCTGCGCGGCGCTGTGGGTAATAGTTGGAGCCGCCTGTAAGCGTGTCAAGACTCCTGACGGAATTTCACAACCCTCACTCAGGGTTGGCGGGTGACGCAGCCCAGCAGGATCCCCGACGCGCAGTGGGTCCCCCAATAACGGCCAGGCGGCGACAGCAGGCCGGCCCACCGCAGAGCGCGCAGACCGCCCTCGTCCCGAGCTCGCCGCCACCGCTGCACCGACCGGACGCTGACCCGTAACTCCTTCGCCCCGACGGATCCGGAGTTCCCCGTGAGAGGGCCACGACCGTGTGTCGTGGCCCTCTCGCGTGCCCCGCAGGGCGGTGGGGACTGTGTTTTCTGCCGGCGGAGCCGGGAAACCGGGCGGGATTCGCTGCTGGTCAGTCCTTTCCGGTGAGCCTCCAGATCTGGTTCTTCTTGGTGGTCAGGGTGCTGCCGGTGTCGCAGGTCCACTGGTGGATGAGGGCGCCGGGTGCGGTGGAGATGGTGCTGACGTCGACGCACTTGCCGCTGTGCACGGCGACGAGCTGGTAGTCGTGGCTGTTGCCGAGCGCGGTCACCGCCTGCAGCTTGTACCGCTGGTTGTTGCCGTCATTGCAGGTCCACTGCTGGACGGCCGCGCCATCGGCCGTGGAGAGCTGGTTGACGTCCAGGCATTTGCCGCTGGAGTGATTGACGACGGTGTAGGTGTCGGTCGTACCGGCGACGGGGTGGAAGTCGAAGATCTGTTCCTGGCCGCTGCCGCAGGTGTTCTGCTGGTACTGGGTGCCGTTGGCGGTGGACTGGGAGGGGTCTTCGAGGCAGAGCCCGCTGTGCTGGGCGACGGCCGTGGAGGAGAAGCCGGACGATGCGCCGATGTGCAGGCTCGCGGGTGCGAAGGAGACCTGGTCGAGGTGGGGCGCCGAGCTGGAGCGCATGGGCTGTCCGATGTCGCTGCCGCCGCCGGAGTAGACGACACCGATGGTGGTGCCGTCCCAGTTGTAGAGCTGGGAGGCGGTGAACTTGACGGTGTTGGCGCCCTTGGTGAGCGTCACGGGCACGGTGTAGTCGTTGAACTGGTTCCAGTGCAGGGTGCTGGCGAAGTTGACGCGGGTGGCGGTGCCGCCGTTGACGCTGACGTCGGCGTGCTCGGCGTACAGGTCGGGGTTGTAGTGGTTGGAGGGCAGTTCCTCGGCGTTGGCGTAGCGCATGGTCATGGCGTAGGTGCCGGCCGCGGGCGCGTTGACGTTGAGGGTGAGGGAGTTGGCGGTTCCGTCGCCGATGCCCTTGACGACACCGCCGTTGGCCTGGCTGTAGGTGTTGTCCACGGCCGCGGTGCCGGTGAGGGTGCCGTCCTCGGCCTGGTACGTCACGACGTTGCCGGTGGTGACGGCGGAGGTCGCGCTGAACGGCGTGACGGCCAGGTCGTCCAGGGCGAGGGTGCCACTGGTGCCGGTCACCTTGACCTTGTTGATGCCGCTGTTGAGGAAGACCCGGTTGGTGGAGGTGGACCAGGCACCGGTCGTCGCGCCGGAGAGGGTCTGGTCGTTGACGGTCTTGCCGTTGACGGTGAGGGCGGCCTGGCCGGTGTTGCGGAACCGGGCGGTCAGGTCGGCGTATCCGTCCCGTGCGGAGTAGACCCAGAACGTCGCGGACTTGCCGGAGGTGAGGTTCACCGCGCCGGCGCCGGACTGGCCCTGGGAGGTGTAGGTGGCGGTGCCGCTGTCGGACAGGTTGGCCTGCTCGGCCTCGTAGAGCGTGGTTCCCTGGACCGCGGCGTCCTTGTAGTGGAGGTCGATCTTGTCGATGAGGGCGTCACCGGTGGTCTTCGCGCCGTTGTCGCCGGTGGTGGCCAGGCTGATGGTGTGGCTGCCCGCGGTGAGGTGCACGGTGGTGTCGCTGTGCCCCCACACCACCCACTGGAAGCCCACGGGTATGTCGATCCTGGTCGAGGCGCCGCCGTCGACCCGCGCGTACACGTCCGTCGGGCCCTTGACGTCGGCGTCCTTGGCGTAGCTGTTGCCGAACACCGACAGGTCGTAGTCGCCGGTGGTGGGGACGGAGACGGGGAAGGAGATCACTGTGGTGGAGCCGGTGCGCAGACCTCCGACGTCCTTGGTGCCGGAGGTGGCGAACTTTGCGATGCTGCCGGTGGTGCCCTCGGTGTTGATGTTGTAGCCGGTGCCGCTGAGCGTGGCGTTCTCGGCTTCGTACGTACCCGTCCAGGTGCTGTCGGAGGCGGTGGTGCTGCCGGTGCCGCCCGGGGAGACGATCACCTCGTACGCGGACATCGCGTCGAGGGTGATGGGCACGGTGATCGAACCGTCGGAGCCCACGGCGACGTCGGCGTCGGAGAGCCGGGCCGGGGTGGCCGCCGAGCCGATGTAGCCGCTGTAGCGGTCCTGGAAGACGCTCACGTGCACGGTGCTGCCGAAGACCGCGGGGTCGATGTTCTTGACGACCGTGTCGGAGGCGCCGCTGGTGCCGCCGCCGGCGAGGATGACGCGGGCCTGCTTCTTGGCCGTGTCCAGGCTCGCCAGGCCCTGGAGGGTGTACGCGGCGTTGGCCCCGGTGCTGGTGACCTTGACGGTGTCGCCGCTCATGGAGCTGTACCAGTTGTACAGCCACCACTGGGCGTTGGGGATGTTCTGGGCGGCGGCGGAGTCGCCCAGGTTGCCGTTGATGTTCCAGTACGGCAGGTTGCCGTCGACCTTCTCGTCCTCGATGCCCGCGATCCACTGGACCATCTGGCCGGGGTCGGTCAGGTGGTAACGGTGGGCGTACTCATTGAGGTTGACGGGGATCGGGGAGGTGATCCCAGCGGCGGTCTCCACCGCGCGGTAGGCGTCGACGGTGCTGCGGACGCCCGCCGGACTGCCCAGGGTGTGCCAGGTCACCACGTCGGGCAGGCAGTTGTTGGCCTTGCAGAACTTGAGGAAGCCACTGAGGGAGAAGTCGGTGTAGCCGGCGAGGTTGGGCCCTGCCAGCCGTGCCGCGGGCCAGATGCCCTTGATGAAGTTGTAGGTCTGGAGCCACTCGGCGTTGAAGTTGGCCAGCGCGGTCGCGTTGGTGCCCATGCCCTTGAACCAGTTCAGGTCGGGCTCGTTGTAGGGGATGAAGACGATATGGCTCGCGTACGGGCTGGCCATCGCCTGCTCGACCTGCGTCTTCATGGTCGCCTGGTAGGCCGAGTAGCTGGTCCGTTCGTAGTTGGCGCGGTACACGTCCGTCATGTAGATGAACTCGTCCCCGCCGCCGCTGTCGGCGAAGGGCTTGGCGATCTCCAGGGCGTCCGAGCCGGGGTGCTGCTGGCCGTCCTGGTACTTGGTGTTGGTTGTCTTGAGCCCCATCCCCTCGATGAGGTTGTTGGTCGGCACGTCCTGGCCGTACAGGCCGTACAGCGCCCCGGAGGCGCCGCCGCGGAAGGCTCCGGTGCTGGTGCCCAGGTCGACGGTGAGGGTGGGATTGGCGGCGGAGGCCGGCGTTGCCGCCATCGTGGTGACACCGGCCGCCACGACGGTCAGCGGGAGGAGCGTCCTGGTGATGCCGTGCAGAAGGCGTCTGGCGGCCGAGCGTCTTTGCCCGATTCGTGCCATGTTCGTGCGTCCCTTCAGGGATGGGGCTGATTACTGCTGCGCCGGCCCCCGTGCCGGACGTGTGGGTGTGTTGCCGCTGGCGGTTCAGGTTGTTCTCGGCGAGGCGAGGGACAGGTCAGGCCTTGCCCATGAGGCGCCAGATCTGGTTCTTCTTGGTGCTCAGGGCGCTCGCGGGGTCACAGGTCCACTGGTGGATCTTGGCTCCGGCCGTCTTCGAGACATCGCTGACGTCGACGCACTTGCCGCTGTGGACCGCGACCAGCTGGTAGTCCTGGCTGATGCCGAGCGCGGTGACCGGGTTGAGGGTGAACATCTGGTTGGCGGCGCCGTTGCAGGTGTACTGGATGACGGCGGCGCCGTCGGCGGTGGAAGCGCTCGCGACGTCCAGGCACTTACCGCTGTGCTCGTTCACGACGGTGTAGGTGTTCGCCCGGCCGGCGACCGGCTTGAAATCGAGCATCTGCTGGTCACCGCCCTCGCAGTAGTACTGCTGGTACTGGGTGCCGTTGGCGGTGCTGAGGTTGGTGTCGTCCAGGCACTGCAAGCTGTTCTCGCCGAGGGCGACCGTGGAGATGGTGGTGTCGGAGGGCGGCAGGAGGGTGATGGTGTAGCCGTCCGTGGCGTTGGTGTAGGGCAGGGTCACCGAGGCGGCGTTGTTGCCGACGGTCAGGTTGGTGTCGGAGATGGTGGTGGGTCCGGCGACGCCGTTGCCGTTGGGGATGCGCTGGACGACGGCACGCACCTGGCCGTTCTCCACGACCGAGGTGGTGTCGAGCCGGTTGAGGTTGACGGTGACGTTGCCGGTGTTGCCGTTGCTGCCGATGAGGATCTTGGCGTTCTTGGCGGTGTTGTCCTTGGTGGCGAAGCCGTCGGTGCTGGTGCCGGGGACGAGGTTGACGACGTTGCCCGTCTGGGAGCCGTAGTAGCGGTACATGAACCACTCGCCGCGCGGCAGGTACTGGCCGGAGCTGTTCTTGGTGAGCAGGTTGGCCTCGTAGTCGTGCAGGGCGGTGCCCGACGCCCAGTTGCCGCGCAGGCCGTCGACGCCGGCCCGCTCCAGGCGGCTGATGTACCAGGCGCCGCCGCCGGGGCTCTGCATGGTCTTCTTGGCGTATTCGTTGATCTGGTACGGCCGGGTGTTGGTGAGGCCGTAGGTGGCGAGCAGGCTGTCCATGGCCGCGGCGTCGGCGACGGGGTCACCGTCCTCCGCGTGCCAGCTCCAGATGTCGGGGACGGCGTTGTTGGCCTTGACGTAGGGCATGAACGCCTGCCACCACGTGTTGTTCTCGGGGTTCTGGGAGTAGCTGGGGCCGACGATGAGCTGGCCGGGGAAGTTGGCGCGGACCGCAGCGTAGAAGCGGGACCACATCTGGAGGTACTGGCTCTCCGGCCGCGGCCAGAAGCCCTGGCCGTTGGGCTCGTTCCACAGGTCCCACTGGACGGTCATGTTGCTGGCTTTGACGTCGGAGAAGAGCTGGTTGACGAAGGCGTCGAACTTAGTCCAGTCGCCGTTGTCACCGGGGAAGGCTTGGCTGGTGGTGCTGTCGGCGCCCCACAGGTCGTGGGGGAGGAGGATGAAGGTGCCGCCGAGAGCCTTGGTGCGCTTGTACTGGGCGAGGGTGGCGTTCCAGCGGGTCTGGTAGGCGGCGAGACTGGTGCCGTAGCCGCCGCTGTTGAGCTGGGCGCCGCCGGCCCGCTCGAACTTCCACTTGATGTCCTTGAAGAAGTGGTCCTGCGGCAGTGAGCCGTCGGGGGTCATCCCGTACAGGGTGCCCGAGGCGCGGTAGGTGGGGGCGCCTCCGGCGGTGGCGAAGTCGACGGTGACGCCGGTGTCCGCGGCCTGCGACGGACCGGCGGGCACCAGGGTCGTGGCCAGCGCGGCCAGGAGGACGGCTGTGGACGAGGCCGCTCGGCGTCCGGTGCGAGTAGCGGGTCTGGGGAGTCTCCTGGGCGATTTCATGGTGCGGCTCCTGCGTGAGCGGGGACGGGTTCCCGGGTCCGGAATTTCGGGGCTGTGGGGAGATGGGCGGTCAGCGGCTGTCTCTGTGGGCGTGTGCTTCGGCGAGCAGCAGGTAGCTGCTGGCGGTCCAGGTGTAGGCGCGGTCGCGTAGTCCCTGGCCGGTGAGGGCGTCGAAGTTCTCGGCGAAGCCCGAGGTTTCGCACAGGGCGCGGAAGCGGGCGCTGATCTCGCCCGCGAGGTGTTCGTGTCCGGCGCGGCGCAGGCCGTCCTCGATGAGGACGGTGGTGGGGGCCCAGATCGGGCCGCGCCAGTAGCCGTCGGGTTCGTAGTGCGGTGAGGCGGGGTGTTCGGTCGCCAGGCCGAACGCGGTGAGGTGGGCTTCGATCTGTTCGGCGAGCCGGTCGCTGACCTTGTCGGGCAGGCGGGCGCCCAGCACGATCGGCATCAGGTTCAGCAGGCTCGCGCTCGTCGAGAGGGCTCCGCCGTGGGCCGGGCGGCTCAGGAACCGTTCGCCGTCCCACAGTTCGTCCAGCAGGGCCACCTGGAGGGCGTCGGCCTGCTCGGTGCGGTGGCGGGCGTCGTCCTCGAAGCCCAGTTCGCCGGCCAGCCGGGCCAGTTCGTCGAGCTGGAGGATCAGCACGGCGGTGAGGTCGGCGGTGACGGCCAGGCGTGCCGGGTCGAAGGTGGTGGCGTTGTCCCAGCCGCTGTCGTTGCCGTGCTGGTAGTGCGGCAGGGCGGTGCCGGGTGCGCGCCGCGCGGTGAGCCAGAAGTCGGTCCAGCGGGTCAGTCTGTCGTACGCCTCGGTCAGTTGCGCGGGAGTGAGCGGTTCGGGGAGCCGTCGGCGCAGGTGGCCGAAGGCCCAGCCGTGGATGGGTGGTTTGACGAAGTTGTAGAGGGCCTCGGAGTGGGTGACGGAGTCGGGCAGCGCGCCGGTCTCGTCCTGGTGGTCGAAGGGGAGCGAGAACTGGTCCCACGCGAGGTCGGGGCGACCGGGGGCCAGGGCGAGGGCGTTGAAGCAGTGGTCCCAGCTCCACACCTTGTCCATCCAGTGCTTGGACATCAGCACCGCGGGCCGGGTGATCAGACCTGCCGGGCGTACGGTCGCCGACCACACCACATAGGCGGCGAGTTCGGCGGCCGGGGTGCCGTACGAGCGCCACGGAGCGACCTTGTCGACGAACTCGGCGAACGACTGCCGCGCGGCCTCCATGACCTCGCCGAACGCCGCCGACGAGCGGTAGGGCCGGCGAGCGCTGTCGATTTCCTCGACCGCGACCTCCCATGAGCCGTCGGCCCCTGAGGTGACCGTGAGACCGCGTTCCCCGGCGCCCAGGGCCTGGGAACCGGACACGTCGGCGACCGTGCCGGACAGTACGGTGATCCGGTAGCGGCGGCCGGTCTCGTAGGAGGTGAACATGTGCGCGTCGGCCACCGGGTCGCGGTAGAAGTAGGTCCCGCTGAACGGGGTCAGGACAGGTGCCGCCGAGCTGATACCGAACCCGAGACCGGTGCCGTGTATGCGTACGGTGTCCGGCGACTCGTAGGCGAGGTCGACGCGCCCGTCCGCGCCGGTCCAGCTGAGCAGGCCCGGTGTGGCCTGGACGCTGGTCTCCGCCCGCTCGCCCGTCGCCGCGTCGAGCGGGACGAGGCGCAGGACGGCGTGCATGCCGTTCTGGTGTGAGACGAGATGCAGGTCCTCGGCGCGCGTCTGCTCCGTCAGCACGGGAGAGATACCGAACCAGGATCCGTGCGTGCTGAAGGGGATGTCGTGGATGGAGAAGGCCGGGCCGGGCGGGTCGGCGGTCATGGCGTCGGTACTCGTTTCTGAGCGGGGGGGTCTGCCGGGCGGGCGGCGGGGCTCGGGCGTCGGCTCGTGGCAGGCCCTTGTGCGGGAGGTCGGTGTCAGTCCTTGACGGCTCCGGCGGTCACGCCGGCGGCGACGTAGCGCTGGGCGAGGACGAGGATGACCGTGGCGGGCAGGGAGGCCACGACGGCGGTGGCCATGATGGCGTTCCACTGCTGGTTGTTGTTGCCGATGTAGTGGTAGATGCCGAGGGTGATCGGCTCATGGGCGCCGCCGTTGGCGAGGGTGCTGGCGAAGACGAAGTCGGACCAGGACCACAGGAACGCGAACAGCGACACCGTGACGACCGAGTTCCGGCTCATCGGCAGGACGATCGACCAGAAGGTGCGCAGGGCCCTTGCTCCGTCCATCTGCGCGGCCTGGATCAGCTCGCCCGGGATGCCGGACATGAACGCCGTGAAGATCAGGACCGCGAAGGGGACGGCGAGGGTCGAGTCGGCGACGATCAGGCCGGGGACGGACTGGAGCAGCCCGAGCTGGAGGTAGATGGCGTAGAAGCCCATCGCCATGATGATGCCGGGGACCATCTGGGCGACCAGGAGGAGGAAGCCGAGCACGCCCCCGCCGCGTGGGCGGAGTTTCGCCAGCGCGTAACCGGCGGGCGCCGCCAGCGCCACCGTCAGTACGACGGTGCCCAGGCCGATGACCAGGCTCGTGCCGAGGTAGGGCAACTGCTCGTCCAGGACGGCGCGGTAGCCCTCGAACGTGCCGTGGGTGGGGAACAGGTCGGGCGGGGACTTGCGCATGTCCTGGTCGCGGGTGAAGGACACATTCAGCATCCAGTAGACCGGGAAGAGCATGACCGCGGTGAGCAGGACGCCGAGGCTCGTCTTCACCCACGCGGCGTTGCGGCGCTTCGGGATCGTTGGTGCGTGCGTCATGACAGGGCCTGCTTTCGCTGGACCTTGAGGTAGATGAGGCCGAAGACCAGGGCGGCGGCGACGAGCAGGTTGCCGACGGCCGCGCCGGGGCCGAAGGCGGGCAGCAGGTTGCCGAAGCCGAGCTGGTAGGACCAGGTGGCGAAGGTGGTGGAGGAGTCGGCCGGGCCGCCCTTGGTCATGATCCAGATGATGTCGAAGACCTTGAGCGTGTAGACCAGGCCCAGCAGCAGGGTGATCGCGGACACCGGGCGAAGCAGCGGGAAGGTGATGCTCCAGAAACGCCGCCAGGCGCTCGCGCCGTCGAGGGAGGCCGCCTCGTACAGGCTCTCGGGGATCGACTGCAGACCGCTGTAGAGCACGACCAGGTTGAACGGGACGCCGATCCAGATGTTCGCGATGATCACCGAGGTCAGTGACCAGGACGGCGAGGTCAGCCAGTTCACCGGGGCGATGCCCAGGGAGTGCAGGGTGGAGTTGACGATGCCGGAGTCGCTGTTGAGCATCCACGACCAGGTGGAGGCCGACACGATCAGCGGCAGCAGCCACGGCACCAGGAACAGGGCCCGCAGGGTCGCCGAGAGCCGGAAGTTCTGGTTGAAGAAGACCGCCAGCGCCAGGCCGAGCGCGTACTGGAAGAACAGGCACACCACCGTGAACACCACGGTGTGCACAAGCGCCGGCGCGAATGTCGGGTCGTCGAAGACCGTCCGGTAGTTGGCCAGACCCGTGAACGGCGCGTCACCCTGGACGAAGGAGCGGACGGTGTAGTCGCGCAGGCTCAGGTCGAGGTTGCGGTAGAGCGGATAGGCGTAGAAGAGAGCGAGGTAGAGGGTGACCGGGGCGAGGAAGGCCCAGGCCGCCCTCCCCCAGGCTTCGCCCGGGGGGACCCCCAGCTGCGAGCGTGGGCGGGGGCGGCGCCGGGGCC
Organism: Streptomyces guryensis; assembly: GCF_021261325.1. Taxonomy (GTDB): domain Bacteria; phylum Actinomycetota; class Actinomycetes; order Streptomycetales; family Streptomycetaceae; genus Streptomyces; species Streptomyces guryensis. The sequence goes on from NZ_JAJSBI010000008.1 coordinate 300,657, forward strand.
TGGTGCGGGCCAGGGGCGGGGCGGCGGTGGCCGCCCCGTTCCGGTCGGGCACCAGCCGGCGCTCCGGCGACTGTGTCGTGTGCGTCATCGGCTGGCCGGAGTCCTGGTTACTTGACGGCGGACTGTGCCGAGCCGAGCGCGTCCTTCGGCGACGCCGACCCGCTGAGGGCGGACTGGACCGCCTTCCACATCTGCTCGGAGATCTTGGGGTACTTGGTGCCCAGGTCGTCACTGGTGCGTCCCTTGGCGGCCTGGACCGCGGCGACCCAGGGCTTGAGCTTCGGGTTGGCCGCGACCTGCTTCTGCTGGACCTCCGTGGTCGGGGCCACGTAGGACAGCGTCGTGTCGGTTTCGAGCAGGTTCTGGCTGTTGGTCAGGCAGGACACGAGCTTCTGCGTCGTGGCGTAGCGGCCGGAGTCCTTCTGGACGGGGACGGTGACGAACTCACCGCCCGTCGGGGCCGCGGCGTCGCCTCCCGAGGCGGCGGGGACGGGGATGACGCCGTACTGGAAGCCGGCCTTCTCGGCGTTGGCGAGTTGCCAGGTGCCGTTCTCGGCGAAGGCGTAGTCGCCGCTCGCGAACTCCTGCCAGCTGGTGGTCTGGGTGTTGTTGATCACCGAGTTGGGCGCGTAGCCCTTGCCCAGCCAGTTCTTCCACAGCGACAACGCGGAGACCGCCTGGTCGGAGTCGAGCGCGGTCAGCTTCGCACCCGAGCCCCAGAACCACGGCAGGAACTGGAAGCTGCCCTCCTCCGTGCCGATCGCGGAGAACGTGATGCCCTTCTTGCCCGCCTCCTTGACCTTCGCCAGCGCCGCGGTCAGTGACTTCCAGTCCTTGACCGAGGCGACGTCCACGCCGGCCTTCTTGAGCACCGCCTTGTTGTAGTAGAGGGCGAGGGTGTTGGCGCCGATCGGCGTGCCGTACGTCTTGCCGCCTGACTGGCCGGCCGCGAGGAGGTTGGGGTTGACCTTCGAGGTGTCCAGCTTGTTGTCGTCGGTCGTGGTGAGCACGCCCGCCTCCGCCAGGGTCGACACCACCGGGTTGTCGACGATGAGGACGTCCGCGGAGTTGCCCTGCTGCGCCGCCAGCAGCGCCTTGTTCGTCAGGTCACTGGTGTCGAACGCGGTCCGCTCGATCTTCACCCCGGCCTCGGTGCCACAGCCGTCCAGCAGCTTCGCCCAGTCCGAGGTCTTGTCGAACTGCGGGTACGGGTCCCAGATCGTGTACGTCTTGCTGTCCGCACCCTTCGCGGACGAACTGCCGCCGGACGAGCAGGCGGTGGCGCCGGCGGTGACGGCGACGGCGGTCACGACTGCGGCGGTGAGACGCCGTCTGGCAGATCTGTTCATTGCGTGTTCCTCATGGTTCTCGGCACAGGTGTGCCCTGGGAGGGGTGGGCGGGGGCTGGGCTCGCCGCACCCGGGCGGTGCGTCGCGCAGGCCGCCGGTCAGGGGTGCGGAAGATGAAGGGGGGTGTGCGGGGTGACGGTCAGGGGTGCGTGGGGGCGCCGAAACCCGCAGGGGGGCCGGCGGGTGCGGGGCCGGCGGGTGCGGTGCTCGCTCGCAACGAGATCGGCGGTGCGAGCAGGTGATGCCGGGCCGGTGCGTCGGGGTGGTCGAGCCGCTCGACCAGCAGGTCCACGGCGAGGCGGCCCATCTGCTCCGCCGGTACGTCCGCCGCGGTGAGCTGCGGAGTCACTGTCTCCGCCCACCTGCTGGCCACCACTCCGGTGACGGAGAAGTCGCGTGGCACATGGCGGTCGGCCTGGGCCAGCCCCCGGTAGAGGCCGCCGAGCGCTGCCTCGTTCAGGGTCACCAGGGCCGTGGTGGCGGGGTCGTCGTGCAGGATCCGCTCCAGACAGGCGAGGCCGGAGGCAGGGTCGTCCCCGCAGCAGTACGTCCGGACGGTCAGACCGCGTTCCGCCGCGGCCTTGGTGAAGCCGTCCAGACCCCGGTGGGCGGACTCGTACCCGGCCCGCAGGAGCTGCTCGGGACGGTTGACGAAGGCGATCCTGCGGTGGCCCAGGTCCGCGAGGTGGTGGACGCAGGCCGCCGCCAGTGCCATGTGGTCCAGGCCCACCCACCAGCCGCCCTCCGGGTGGGCGGTGCGGCCGATGGCGACGGCAGGGAAGTTCAGCGCGGCCAGATGTTCGAGCCGGTCGTCCTGCAGGCGGATCTCCATCAGGATCGCGCCGTCGACCCGCCGCTCGCCCAGCAGCCGCTGGAACGAGCGGTCGCTGTCCACACCGCTCGGAGAGAGCAGCACGTCGTAGTCGTAAGCCGCGGCGGCCTCGGTGACGCTGCCGATGAAGTCCAGCTGCATGCCGGTGTAGTGGTTGCCCGCCGGCGGGAAGACCAGACCGATGGTGTTGGTCCGGCCGTTGGCGAGGGCACGAGCACTCGCGTTCGGGCGGTAGCCCAGCTCGTCGATGACCCGCTGGATCTTCTGACGGGTGTCCTCGGACACGGGGCGCTTCCCGCTCAGGGCGTAGGACACGGTGCTCCGCGAGACACCGGCCCGCTTGGCGATCTCACCGATGTTCACGGGGGCTCCTTGCCGAGAGGGTTCGAACCGGTTCGATCATTCCGAAGGAGGAAAGTCGGCCAGACGCCGATCGTCGAACCGGTTCGCGTGAAGTGAAGGTAGGAGCAGCCCGAACGGACGTCAACACCCCGTGCCGAAATTCTCGTAACGACCCGGAAACGTCGGCGCACTCAGGTGCGGTGTCTGCCTCACCCAGATATGCGCCTGCCTGCCAGCAGGCCAAAGGCCGATTCGACGGACGGGAGCACCCTGCCCCCTGCCAGAAGGGTCGATCGTGCACGGCAGAGGAGATCCACATCGAGACGGTGCCGGCTTCCATCGAACCGGTTCGAAGAAGGGCTCCTCCACCAGGTCGACGAGAAGCGACACCCTTAGCGGCAGGTGCCCATGTCGTTCCTGCTCGACCACCGGCTCAGAGTCGCCGAACTCGACGAGGCACCTCGTACGGGCGGGCCGAGGGCATCATCCGCAACTACCTCAAGCCGACCTTCGCCGGTCGACCCCACCGACTTCGGGAAGTTCTTCACCCGTCACATCGGCACCTGCCCCGGCACCTTCCGCCACATCCACCAGGGCCAGTAGCGGTTCCGTGAAGGCCAGGTGGCGGGCGCGGCCGATGGTATTCGAAGCGCTTCGACAGTGATGGCCGCAGGTGAAAGAACTGTGGCTTCCTGCGCAGAGCCTTGCTGTTCAGACGTCCCATCATTACTGTCCTCAGACGCAAGCGCTTCGACGCTTTGCACGTGCGTCTGCCAAGCCCGGTGCTTGAAAGCAGGGGGACCGAGCATCGTTCCCGCAGTTCCTGAGCGCGCCACCTCGACGACACGAGCCACCCACCATCGCGAGCAGCACCGCATGCAACGGAGCGAAGGTGTCAACGCGTCAGCTGATCGACCGTCTCGGCTGTCTCGCTTTCGGCGGGGACTCCAACTGGGAGCAGCGGAAGGAACCACTTCGCCCAGGGCCGGCCATCAAGCCGATCAGTCGGCCAACTGCGCAAGCACCTCGGACGGGGCTGAGTCGCGCCGTCCCGAGCCCGGACTCGCCGGCGAGCGACACCTCGCGGCGCCAGAGTCCGCCACCAGACCGGGGGGTCCGGAACAACCCATCGCCGTCCTTGGAGGGACACATGAGATGGCAAGCCCGTAAATCCATCAGCAGCAAGTCGGCCGGGTTCGGTCGGCTGGCCCTGATCGTCGCCGTGATCGCCGGGTTCCTGAGCTTCGCGTCTCCGGCGCAGGCCCAGGCGTTCTCCACCTGCGACCGGTGGGGTCAGTACACCCAGGGCAGCTGGACGATCTACAACAACATCTGGGGCGACAACGCCGGCACGCAGTGCCAGACCGTCAACAGCATCAAGTCCTGGTACGTCGACGCCAACCACTCCGGCGGCGGGATCAAGTCCTACCCGAACACCTCGGTCCGGCCCCAGACGCCGATGTCGCAGTTGAACTCGGCGGGCTTCTGGTACAACACGTCGTCGGCTCCCGTCGCCGGCAGTGACCACTGGAACTGGACGAGCGACATCTGGTCGACCGGCAACCAGGACGAGATCATGGTCTTCACCAGCTGGACCGGAACGGCAGGCGGCTGGGGAAGGCAGATCGCGTCCAACGTGACCATCGGCGGCGTCCTGTACGCGTCGGTCTGGCAGGCCGACCCCGGCTGGAACGTCCTGCAGCTCATCCCCGCCCAGCAGAGCAACACCGGCTCCATAGACGCCTCGGCGGTCTGGCGATGGGCCGCGTCTCAGAACCTCCTGCGCAACACCACCTTCGACACGATGCAGTTCGGCATCGAGATCACCTCGACCAGCGCTGTGCAGAAGCGGTACTCGCTGAACTCCTACAGCGCCTGGTGGAACAACACCTCCGGCGGCGGATCAAGCATCTAGCCGCAATACGCGCGCCACGACGGTGCATTCCGTCCGCGCATGGAGACGAACGCCGGAGCCATTCCCAAACGCATACCTTGCCGCCGGGCCTCGAACGAAAAATTCCGGCGGCAAGGTGTGCGGAGTCTTCGAATTTAGGCGCGGGGTGGAGGCGGCCTCGGGCCCGGCGGGTGGTGACGCAGCGTGTGTGTAGGCGTTGGTTGGTGGGGTTGCGGAAGCCGTGGGCGGCTTGCGCGGCGAGCTTGATCATGAGGTTGATGCCTTCGCTCTTGGCGTTGCCGTGGCCGGTGGCGATGAACGCTTGGATCTCGGGCCACCAGCGGTCGACGGTGCGGACTTCGGGGATGTCGCAGTCGGCGCACCGCATGAGGAGGGCGCCCTGGGCACGCAGGTGCCGAATGAGCACGGTGGGTATGCCGCACAGCCCGAAGCCGCCCACTGCCGGCGCCCCTTCCGGTATGCCGGCGACCGCCTCGGCGGCCGAGGTCATGGCCTTGTCCACCTTGTTCATGCTTGTTCCTGCTTTTCTCCGGTGCCGGACGCGGTGTCCGGAACTGGGGTGGTGCCAGAGCTCATCGCACGGTGGTCATCGCCTGCGGCGGGCAGGTGGCAGAGCCACCGGGGCGACGCCCTCGACGACGGTGTTGCTGATGGTGCCGATGCCCTCGACCGTCATGGTGACGTTGTCGCCGGGGACGAGGGGCGGTGGTTCGAGGATGCCGTGGCGGCCCCAGAGTTCGGCCAGGCAGCCGCCGTTGCCGCAGGTACCGGAGCCCAGGACGTCGCCGGGGCGGATCCAGGTGCCGCGGGAGGCGTACGCCGCCATCTCCTCGAACGTCCAGGCCATGTTGGCCAGTCGGTCCTGTCCGACCGTCTTCCCGTTGACGGCGACGGTGAGGGCGAGGTCGAGGAGGCCGTCGGCGTCGCGGTGGGGTGCGAGTTCGTCGGCGGTGACGAGCCAGGGGCCGAGGGTGGTGGAGGTGTCCTTGCCCTTGGCCGGGCCGAGTCTGACCCTCATTTCGCGGCCCTGGAGGTCGCGGGCGGACCAGTCGCCCAGGATCGTGTAGCCGAGGATGTGGTCGCGTGCCTGCTCGGGCGTCAGATCCCGGCCCGCCTTGCCGATGACGGCGGCGACCTCGAGTTCGAAGTCGAAGCGCCCGCAGCCCGGCGGTACCGGCACGTCGTCGTGGGCGCCGATCATGGCGTACGGGTTGGTGAAGTAGAAGGCGGGTGCTGCGTACCACTCCTCGGGGACGGTGTCGCCGTATCCCTGTGCGACTCCCGCGACATGGCTCTCGAAGGTCATGTAGTCGCGAACGGTGGGCGGTTGCAGCGGAGGCAGCAGGTGCGCGTCGCCCAGGGGCACGGGCTGGCAGGCGGTCAGCGCGCGCTCCCCCGCCCCTCGCAGGGCCTCCTCCCCTTCCACGATCAGGTCCAGCAGGTCGACGGGGTACTCGAAGGGGTGCAGCCGGTCGTCGGCGACGACTCCCGACTGCCGTTTCCCGTCGTGGACGAAGCTCGCGAACTTCACGCGGCGCTCCTCTCCGCCTCGGCCGGCGCGTTGCCGCTCGGGCGGAAGCCGACGAAGACGGCGGCGATCACGGCGGCGGTCACGCAGGCGGCGGCGGTGAGGATCAGTCCGTTGTCGTAGCCGTGGGCCAGGGCGTCCGTCGTGTAGGGGGCGAGCTTGGCGCTGAGTGGCCCGAGGTCGACGCTGTGCAGGGCGAGCGGCCCGCCCTCGTGCAGGATGGCGGAGACGATGCCGTGCTCCTTCGGGGTGAGTCCGGCATCCGCGAGGCTCCCGGTCAGCCGGCTGGCGGCCATGCCGAGGGCGACGGCGCCGACGACGGCCGGGCCGAGGGTCTGGCCGAGGTCGCGGACCAGGCTGGTGGTGGCCGCCGCCATGCCGGTCAGGTTCTGCGGTACGACGTTGACGGCGGCGGCGGTGATCGCGGCGACGACGAGGCCGAAGCCGACGCCGTTCAGGATCAGCGGGCCCAGCATGGGCGGCAGAGCGGTCTCGTGGATCGGCAGCGCCCGCAGCCACAGCTGGCCCGCGGCCATCGCCAGGAAGCCGGTGACGAGCATGGGCCCGGGTCCGACGCGGTGCAGCAGCCGGACCAGCAGGGGCCAGATGAACGGCGTGCACGCTTGGATGATCATGACCGGTATCGCGGCCTCGAAGGGGCTCCGGTGCTGGATGACACCGAGGCGGATGCTCAGGTCGTACGCGCCGCCGAGGAAGCCCAGCATGCCGATCACCGCCATCGCGGCCGACGCGGCGAACGCCGGGATGCGGAAGAGGCTCAGCCTCAGCATCGGGGCCGCGCTGCGGTTCTCCACCACGACGAACACGGCGATGAAGACGGCGAAGGTGACGAAGGACGCGACGACGGGGGCCGAGCTCCAGCCGTCCGAGGGGCCCTGGATGATGCCGTACAGCAGGGCGAGCAGGGCCACGGCGATGGTGATCTGCCCGGGCCAGTCCAGCGAGCGGCCCTCCGGGGCGCTGGACTCGGTGCCGAGCAGCCAGGCAGCCCCGGCGGTGATCACGGCGAGCACGCCGGTCACGCCGAACGCCCACTGGAAGGGCCCGTGTTCGACGATGCCGCCGGACATCAGCGGGGCGATGAAGGCGCCGAGCGACAGGGCCGCGGTCCAGGAGGCCAGTCCCCTGGCGCGTGCGGCCGGGGTGGTCGTGATCGCGGTGATCATCGCCAGGGACGCGGGGAAGAGCGCGGCTGCTCCGATTCCGGAGATCGCCTGGCCGGTGATCAGCTGGGCCGGGGTGGCGGAGGTGGCGGACACCAGGTAGCCGACGGCGGCCAGCAGTGCCGCGCCGACGACGAGTTTCTTGCGGCCGTAGCGGTCGCCCACGACGCCGAAGGTCAGCGCCAGGATGGCGGCGGGCACCAGAAAGGCGTCACTGATCCAGGTCAGTTCCGCGCCGGACGTCTGGAGCGCGCGCTGCATCTCGCCGTTGATCGCGGCGGGCAGCACCAGGCCGATCTGGGCCAGGCAGACGGCCAGACAGCCGGCGACGATCGTGCCGGTGTGCCGGGCCGCAGCGGCCGGTGCGGTCTCGGACGCGGGGAGCGGTGGGTCGTAGGCAGGAGTGGAGACCATGTCTCCTCCTTGGAGGGGTTGGCGGGTCGTACGGCCCGAGGGGAGCGGAGGGGAGATTCGTCGGTGCGGGGAGCGTCGTCAGAGGCCGGGCGAGAGCTCGGCCATGCAGCCGAACAGTCCGGGGCCGTCGAGCGGGGGCAGTGAGGGGTCGAGCTCCCGGTAGACGGTGTGCACGTTGACGGCGAGGCGTTCGCTCTCGTCCAGGTCGGTGAAGCGGCCGAGGCGGATGTCGCGTGCCGCGTCCATGGCGGGCATGCCGGCGGTGAACCGGGCGGTGGCCTGCTCGTGGACGTGTTCCAGGTAGTCGCGGATCTCGCGGACGGACCGCTTGGCGGTGACGGGGCCGTGGCCGGGTACGACGATGTCTGCGTCGAGGCCCAGCAGCAGGTCGCAGGCGGCGAGCCAGCGGGTGAAGGGACCGTGCCAGACGACCGGCGCCGCTCCGGCGAACACGATGTCGCCGGTGTAGACGGTCCGCGCCTGGGGCACGTGGACGATCGTGTCGCCGGCGCTGTGCGCGGGCCCCACGTCGATGAGGCGGACTTCCGTGCCGCCGATGTCCAGGACGGTCTCGCCGTCGAAGACCCGGTTCGGCAGGACGGGTTCGATGTCGGTGTGGTCGAAGCGGCCGAAGATCCGGCGGGCGAAGTGTCCGGCCGGGCTGTCCATGCCGGTCAGTGCGCGCATGTCGGCCGGGCCCACCTGCCGCATGTCCGCCACGGACCCGCGGGCCGCGATGATCTCGGCGTGCGACACGAGCTGGTTGCCGAACCAGTGGTCGCCGTTGCCGTGGGTGTTGACCACGGTGGAGATCGGTGCGGGAGCGGTGAGCGGCTCCAGCGCGTCGAGCATGGTCCTGGTCAGCCGCAGGTCGTAGAGGGTGTCGACGAGCAGTGACGCGCCCCGGCCGGTGATCAGCCCGGCGTTGCTCATACCCCATCCGGCATCGCCCGCGATCCAGGCGTAACAGCCGTGTCCGAGCGCGACACGGCCCGTCCGGGATGTCACGGAAGCCACGTTGCCTCCTTGTCAGCGTCCCGCGCTCAACAGTGCGAGACTTCCATCCACTGCTGGACTCTGGTCCAGCAGTGGAGAGGAATCTAGATAGGTCTCGGGGAGGGGTCAAGAGGTGTGCGGCCCTGTGCTGTACTGAGGGCCATGAAGATCCGGGACGCGGCAGCCGCCTCCGAGGGCGGCGCGGCCGTCGGACGCCAGGAGCGCAGGCGTCGGAAGCTGCACGACGAGCTGTACGAGGCGGCGGTCGGTCTCTTCGTCGCCCAGGGATACGAGGCGACCACCATGGAGCAGATCGCCGAGGCCGCCGATGTCGCCCGGGCCACCGTCTTCAACCACTTCGCGCAGAAGGTCGGCTTCCTCGAGGAATGGGGAGTCCGCCGCCGTGCCCGCGTCGCCGAGATCCTCGGCGCGGAGCACGCCGAGGATCTCGCGGTCGGCGACCGGCTGCGCCGCTACCTGAAGGAGATGGGCGACCTCAACGCCGCCTCACGTGCCGAGACCACCGTCCTGATGGACGCCTCAGCGCGGTACGGGCACCTCCTGCAGGACCCGTCCCTGGAAGTCGAACTCGCCAGGATCGTCGAGCAAGGGCGGCGGCGCGGGGAGATCAGGGCGGGCGTCGACTGCGACCAGGCCGGCCAACTCCTGGCCGCCTGCTACTTCTCGACGATCCTGCGCTGGATCCGCGAGGAACCGGCCCCCTTCGACCTGCACGAGCGCCTCGCCGGGGCACTCGACATCATCCTGTTGGGCCTCCTTGCCATCCGCTGAGCACCCTGCCGACCCAACTCCCGCCCCACTCCCGTCCCTTGCCGCGCCCCCGCCCCGCTGACGAACTCGGCCGCCGGTTCGGCCACCCGGTGTCCGTCGCCAACGACGCCGACATGGGAGCCCGCGGCGAGCACGCCTTCGGCGCCGCACGCTCACTGGACGACTTCCTGTACATCAAGGCGTCACACGGCATCGGCGCCGGCCTGGTCCTTGCCGGGCGCACCTACCCCGGCTCGACCGGCATCTCCGGCGAGATCGGTCACACCCGGTTGCAGGACTCCACGAACCTGTGCCGGTGCGGCAACCGCGGCTGCCTGGAGACCGTCGTCTCGATCACCGAGGTCCGCAAACAACTGGCCCACGTGCTGTCGTCGGCCGGACCGGAGACGGACCCCCACTCCCTCCCGTCCCTGGCCGAACCCGCCGCCAGGCCCGCCGCCGCGCGCGTGATCACCGATGCCGGGCGGACCATCGGCCTGGTCCTGGCGGACCTCGTCAACTGCCTCAACCCCGCGGCGATCATCCTCGGCGGGGAACTCGGGGCGGCCGGGGAACCGTTGGTGGCGGGCGTCCGCGAATCCGTCGACCGATACGCGCAACCGGCCGGTGCCCACGCCGTCACCGTCATGGCCAGCAAACTCCAGCAACGCGCCGAACTGCTCGGCGCCGTGGCGACCGCCATGCGACAAGCCCCGGCCGCCGGATGAACCAGCCGCGCCGACGGCCCCTCACCGTTACAGCACATGCTTCACAAACGAAACCCAACGCTGCTGTCTGCAGACGGAGTCGGCGATTGCGGGTCACCGCTGCCGGTCACCACTGCCCCGCAGAACTGCCCGACTAACAGGGAATGTTGCTCCAAGTTCCGGACTGCAGAAGTCGTTGACGTGGACGCAACCATTCCGTAACGTGCTGCAACTGTTGAAGGAAGCAGGCCAATGATCCACCCATTGTTCGCCCCTCCTATTCAAAGGATGAAGGCATGGGTGTTGTACGCAGGCGTACGGTCATCACGGCACTCGGCGGTACGGTCGCCGCCGCAGCCGCCACGGGAACCGCACAAGCCGAGCAAACCGCTTCGGTCGCGGCCGCAAAGCGCGAGGCCGGCCCCTACGAGGCGAAGATCAAAGCCCTGTTGGGCCGGATGACCGTCGAGGAGAAGCTGGGGCAGCTGCAGCAGATGTCCTGGACGGGCGACACCGGCCCCGGCGGTGGGCAGACCGATCAGGCGGAGAAGGCCGCCCGCACGGGCAGGCTCGGGTCCGTGCTCAACATCTACGGGGCGAAATCCACCAACGAGCTCCAGCGTCTCGCCGTCGAGGAATCACGGCTGGGCATCCCGCTGCTGTTCGGCCTCGACGTCATCCACGGTTTCTGGACCACGTTCCCCATCCCCCTCGCGCAGGCGTCCAGCTTCGACCCGGCGGTGACCGAGCAGGACGCCGAGGTCTCGGCCGCGGAAGCGCGCTCCAACGGGGTGCGCTGGACGTTCTCCCCGATGATGGACGTCACCCACGAGCCGCGCTGGGGCCGCATCGCGGAGGGCAGCGGCGAAGACCCCTACCTCGCAGCGGCCTTCGCCGCGGCCAAGACCCGCGGCTACCAGGGCGACGGCACCCACCTGGACTCCGACACCCGGCTCGCGGCCTGCGCCAAGCACTTCGTCGCCTACGGAGGCGCGGAAGGCGGCCGCGACTACAACACCGTCGACACCTCCGAGGCCCACCTGCGCAACCACTACCTCCCGCCCTTCAAGGCGGCCCTGGACGCCGGGGTGGCCACCGTCATGGCCTCCTTCAACACCGTCAGCGGCGTCCCCGCCCACGGCAACCGGCACACCCTGACCGACATCCTCAAGGACGAGTGGGGCTTCGACGGGTTCGTCGTCAGCGACTACACCGGCGTCCAGGAACTGATCGTCCACGGCTTCGCCGCCGACGGCGCCGACGCCGGCCGACTCGCCCTGAACGCCGGGGTGGACATGGAAATGGTCAGCACCAACCTCGCCGACCACGGCAGACAACTCCTCAGGAGCGGCCGGATCACAGCCCGCCGCCTCGATGACGCGGTCTCCCGGATCCTGCGTCTGAAGTTCCGCCTCGGGCTTTTCGACAACCCCTACGCCGACGAGGACGCGGCGGTCACGGAGCCGACGAAGCAGACCCGTGCCGCGGCGCGGGCGACGGCCGCGCGGTCCATGGTGCTGCTGAAGAACGACAAGGACGCCCTGCCCCTGCGCCCGGGTATCGGCTCCATCGCCGTGGTCGGCCCGTTCGCCGACTCCAACGATCTGCAAGGGACCTGGTCCGGCCCCGGGGCCGGGAAGTTCCCCGCGGTGACCCTGCTGGCAGGCGTCAAGGCCGCAGCCCCCCAGGCCAAGGTCACTTCCGTCGCGGGGGTGAACGCGGACGGCACGGACACCTCCGGGATCAAGGACGCGGTCGCGGCGGCCCAGGCCGCGGACCTCACCGTCGTCGTGGTCGGCGAGCCCCCGGCCATGAGCGGCGAGGCCAGCGCCCGCAGCGACATCACACTGCCCGGGGCACAGGAGGACCTGGTCACCGCGATCGCGGCCACGGGCAAGCCGTTCGTCGTCGTCCTGGTCAACGGGCGCCCCCTCACCATCGGCAGCTGGCTGGATGCCGCCCCCGCCGTCCTGGAGGCGTGGCACCCCGGCATGGAGGCGGGCAACGCCATCGCGGACGTGCTGTTCGGCGCCGTCAACCCCGGCGGCAAGCTCCCGGTGAGCTTCCCCCGCACCGTCGGACAGATCCCGATCCACTACAACCACGAGAACACCGGCCGCCCCTACGACGCCAACAACAAATACACCTCCAAGTACCTCGACCTGCCCGACGGACCGCAGTTCCCCTTCGGACACGGACTGAGCTACACCACGTTCACCATCAGCGACCCCATCCTGAGCACCCGCCGGGTCTCGGCGGGCGCCCTGCGCAAGGGCGACACGGTCGAGGTGGCGGTCACCGTACGCAACACCGGCGAGCGCGCGGGCGACGAGGTCGTCCAGCTCTACCTGCACGACCCCGTCGCGAGCATCGTCCAACCGGTCCGCAGACTGCGTGGCTTCCGCAGGGTGAGCCTGGCCCCGGGCAAGAGCACCACCGTCCGCTTCCGCCTCGGCGCCGAGGACCTCGGCTTCTGGACACACGACACCGGGGGACGGTTCGAACTCGAAACAGGTGACATCGACATCTACGTGGGCAACAGCTCGACCGCGACGGCCAGGACGACGCTGACGATCGGCTGACCGCCCGCGTCGGCGACCCGGCGACCACCGCCCTCCCGGCGGCAGGCGTGGCCCGGTCCGTTCGCGAGCAGCGGCTTGCCCACCCGGGGCACACACGCCCACGACCGGCACCAGCCGAGAGGCCGACCAGATGCCGGCCGGCATGCGCGCCCCGCCTACTTGAGCGCTGTACCGCCCGAGTTGTGATAGGCGATCGTCTTGCTGATCAGGTTTCCGCCGTCGGTCTCGATCGATGTCTGTTCTTGCTGCCCTGCACCGAACAGCAGCCCGGCGATATGCGCGTTCGCCACCTGGTCCATGTGCCCGAGCAACCAGTCCACCTTGTCGTCCTTGTAGTGGTTGAGGGTGTTGTTCTGCGCCATGTTGCCCACCGGGATCTGCCACAGGACCACCGGCTTGCCCACGGACTCGGCCATCGTCTTGTAGAACGCCAGACGGTCAGCGGCCTTCTGGTCGGTCCAGAATTCGTCACGGCCGCCGTGGGCCGGCTGTGCATACCAGCCCGCATCGCGGTCCGACACGTCGGAGACCAGGAAGTCGGCGTTCTGTGCCCCGAGGTTCGCGTAGTCCTTGACGCATGCCTGTGTGTTGGTCTGCCAGTCGAAGCAGGAAAGGTGCAGCCCCACGGCGGTGTTCGGCGCGTACTTGTGCGCCATCGAGATCAGGCAGCGGGCGAGTCCGGCGGCGCTGTTCTCCTGCGATCCGCAATCCGTCGGATTCGCGCCCGAGACCTGTGCGGGAACCTGGTGCGGATTGCCGAGCGACCGGACGTAGCCCCAGAAGTCGGGTTCGAGGTCGATCGCGTCGTGCGACGTGCCGATCTTCTGGAGGAAGAAGCGGTAGTCGTTGAGGTAGCGGGTGAGCAGGTCGGTCCTGTTGATGGCCTTGACCTCGCCAGGACCGTCGCCCTCGCCTGCGGCATCCCCGAGGTCGCGCAACGAGTACCAGGTCCAGAGCATCTTCTGCGGGCGCGGGCTGCCCTTGTACGTCGCCTGGGCCGCCACGGAGTCCCGCCAGGTCACGTACGTGCCGGGCGCCGTGGTGCTGCCGTTCCAGCAGCCCCACCAGCCCGACCAATCGTCGTGGCAGCGCGCTGCCGAGTAGTAGTCCGACGACGGCGCGGGCCGGCTGTGCACATAGGCGTACCGCATGTCGAACGGCGCGGCGGCCGCCGAGGCGTCGGACATCGACCCGCCGATGAGCACCGTGCTGCTGCCCATGAAACGTGTCGTCGAACTGCCGCCACCGGCCACGGGAGACGGCGTCGACGACGGGTGCGAGCTGCTCGGAGCCCGGCTGGTGGGAACGCTGCCGCTCGGCGCGGTGGGCGTACCGGAGCTGCCGGCACTCCCGGCCGGGACGAGTTGCCACTGCTGATCGGCGCCGCCCCGGTCGCGGTTCTGGACGACACCGCTCCCGTTGGCTTTGGCGGCGTTGTGGACATCGACGGCCATGCCACTGAAGCGATTGACCAAACGCACGTAGCCGTTCGGCGACTTGGCCAGTGTGAACTGCTGGTTGGTGCCGTTCAGGTCTTTCCACTGCACGAGGGCGGAGCCGGCGGTCTTCGACCAGCCGAGGTCGTCCAGCACCTTGCCGGAGTTCCGGTTCTGCAGCCGGTAGTACCCGTCACCCGCGTCGATGAACCGCCACTGCTGGTTGGGGCCGCCATGACGGCTCCACTGCACCACCGCCGCGCCGTCGTTCTTGGCGGAGGCGCGGTCGTCCAGCACCTTGCCGCTGTTGCGGTTGACCAGCACGTACCACTTCTTCAGATCCACGGTTTTTTGCTGCGCCGAAGCCTGGCTGACCACGACAGCCGAGCCGGCCACGACGACCATGGCGAGACCCGCCCACAGACCCCGGCGCGCGAGCAACCGACGGCCACGATGCTTCGGGCGACCACCGCGCCCGCCGCCGTCGCCACGGTGGCCGCCGGCCTGGGGCGCCACCGATGAGGTGGGTGAGCCGGGGACATGTCTGTGCTCTCGTTCCAGGGACACGCCTGTGCTCTCTCTTTCAGCCGTTGCATCTGACCGGACCCCTTGGCCGGACAACACTGAGTGGTCCGAGAGGCCGAAAAGGTTGCCGCGAAGATCCACAGATTTTCTTCGCCTTGACCGCTTCCCGTTCGCCGCGAAGCGCGGCACGGCGAACGCCGGCGGCGGCGAACGCCTGACATGTCAGCAGGTGGGGTTGTCCACGCAGTGGACCGCTCGTCCACGTGCCGGCAGACCGCACCCGATCGCGATCACCGTGGATCAGCGCTGCAGGGTGAGGAGGCCCGGCCGCCACGGCAGTTGGTCGTAGGGGCCGCTCGCGGTGGGGGACTTGCCCTGGTAGAGGAGCTGCAGGTTGCAGGGGTCGATGGTCATGGTCTGGTCGGGGTTGTTGCGGACCAGGTCACCGTGGCTGATGTCGTTGGTCCAGGTGGCACCGCTGTTGGCCTTGCCGGCGAAGGGGTTGGACTCGGTGGCGGCCTGCGGGGTCCATGAACCGCTCAGGCTGGAGGCCGTGAACGAGCGGAAGTAGCGCTGCTCGTTCGCACCCCGCGCCTCGACGATCATGAGGTACTGGTTCTGGCCCTGGACCTTGTAGACCTGCGGCGCCTCGAACAGGTTCTTCGTCGTGTCGCTCATGACCGTCGTGTACGACGACCCGAAGCTGCCCGGGAAGTTCCCGATCGGCATGCTCGCCCGGTAGATCTTGCCGTTGTCACCGGCGAAGAACAGGTACATGTTCTGCCCGTCGGCGATCAGGGTCTGGTCGATCGGAGCGGCGCCGGGGATGCTGCCGGTGAACAGCGCCTGCGGCGCGGACCAGCCGTTGGGGTTGGTGGGGTCGCTGGAGGTGCGGTAGACGAAGGGTGACGCACCCCATTGGGACGCCAGCACCCAGATGTTCTTGGGCGCGAAGTAGAACAGCGTGGGCGCCACCGCGGCCCGGCTCATCCCGGTCTGGCCGGCCGACGCCATGTCCGACCAGTTCGTGAAGGGGGCGAACGCCATCGAGCCGTATGACGATCCCGACACGCTCGACGCGTAGACCAGGTGCTTGCCGTTGTACACCACGTCGGTGAAGTCCTTCACCGCGGACCACCCGTTCGCCGGCTGCGCCAACGCACCCGTCGACGTCCACCGGTACGTGGACGGAAGAGCACACGTGCTGCCCGTCTGCGTGGGCGTCGTCGGGGTCGACGGCCTGAAGTTCCAGTGCTGGTTGGCGGCGCCGCCGCCCGAGTCCCAGATCTGGACGGGAGTGCCGTTGGCGGTCTTTCCGCCGGGGATCTCCAGCGCCCGGCCGCTGGCGACGTTGGTCAGCGTGTAGGAGCCATCACTGTTCCGGTGGGCCCGCCAGTGCTGGTTGGCGCCGCCGCCCGAGTCCCAGACCGTCATCCTCGTCCCGTTGGCCGTCTGGTTGCCCGGCTCGTCCAGTACCCGGCCGCTGGCGACGTTGGTCAGCGTGTAGGAGCCGTCGCTGTTCTGGCCGGCCCGCCACTGCTGGTTGGAGGCACCGCCGGCGTCCCACACCTGGAGCGGGGTGCCGTTGCCGTTGTGTCCCGCGGGCTGGTCGAGAACGCGTCCGGAGGCCGCGTTGGAGAGCGTGTAGACGGTGCCGGAGGTAATGCCCCCGCTCTGCGTGCCGCCGCTGCCCAGGGCGGTGAGGACCGCGCTGTAGGCGGACTTCTTGTTGCCGCCCGCGTCGAACAGCAGCGGGTTCTCACCGGTGCGCCAGGAGTCACTGTCGCGGATGCCCCACACCGTGATGCCCGTGCAGCGAGCGACGTTCATGCACGCCTGGACGGCGTTGGCGTACGCCGTCGGCGACGCCTGGGCGATGTCGAGCTCGGTGATCTGGACGTCCACGCCGAGCGCGGCGAACCTGGACAGAGTGGTCTGGAAGCCGGCCGGCGGCCCGCCTGCGCCGAAGTGGCTCTGGAAGCCGACGCAGTCGATGGGCACACCACGGGACCTGAAGTCCTTGACCATCGCGTACACGCCCTGCGTCTTCGCGTCGGTCCAGTTCTCGATGTTGTAGTCGTTGTAGCAGAGCTTGGCCGAGGGGTCGGCGGCCCGCGCGGTGCGGAACGCCTCCTCGATGAAGCCGTTGCCCAGCACGTCCTGGAACACCGAGCTGCGGTGCCGGCCACTGCCGCCGTCGGCGAACGCCTCGTTGACCACGTCCCAGGCATAGATCTTGCCCTTGAAGTGGTTCATCTCAGTCGTGATGTGGTTCTTCATCACACTGCGAAGAGTGTCGGCGTCGGTGATGGACTTCACCCAGCCGGGCAGCTGCGAGTGCCACACCAGGGTGTGGCCCCGCATTCGCTGGCCGTGCGCGGTGGCGTGGCCGACGATCGAGTCGGCGGGGGCGAAGTTGAACGACCCGCGGGAGGGTTCGGTGGTGTCCCACTTCATCTCGTTCTCCGGGGTGATCATGTTGAACTCCCGGTCGAGAATCGTGGAGTACGTCGAGTCGCCGAGCTTGCCCGAAGGCACTGCCGTACCGAAGTAGCGGCCGCTGCCGGCCGCTGCGGCGGCCAGCGTGCGGGCATCCGGCGTGTGTGCGGCCAGAGCGACCAGCGGTACAGCAGCACCAGCGGCGGCGAGGACCACGGCCGCGGCGAGCACGCGGCGGGTGGCCGGACGGCGGCGATGAGAGCGGTTCTGATCTGACAACGGCATGTCCTTCTGACACAGCGGGCCTTGATCCGGCCCCGGTTACCCGCCAGTTGCCGCCACGCGCACAAAGGTTGCCGCGATCGAAGAAGAGTCTTCACGGCCGCCGTCACCTTCCCCAGCCCAGTTCCACTGCGACCTGCCGGCCACCATGGGGGCCACCGGCTTCGACGGGACCGACGCCGGCCCTGCCGACCGGGCCCCGTCAGCGGCTGGCGCGGCCTCCCCGCGACCGTCACCGCGACCACTGGCACCCAGCCCGGACGGACGCCGCCTGCACGTGGTCCACAACCGGAGCTGGTCGCCCACCGAGGTCCAGTCCCCCGTGGAGCTGACCGACGTCCTCAACGGCCCACCGGTCCGTACGGGGCCGCCGGTGCGCCCGGGTGCCCGGGACGTGCGGGTCTTCGCCGGGCCGGTGGCCGACCCGGCGACACCTGCTGCGCTGGTACTCGACCCGGGGCGCCTCACCGGGATCTGCTCGGCCATCGGGCTTGTGCGGCAAGGGGACTCGCCCCCTTGCCGCACAGCGGCGTTCACCGGGTCGGGACGAACCCTCCCCGGACCGACGCGGAGCCGCCCGAACCCTGAGCGTCGACGCGGTAGCCGTCGCCCGCCGCGCTGCGCACGCCGGTGCCGTTGTTGAACTGGGCGGCGAGCTCAAAGCTCCCGGCCGGCACGGTCAGGCCCGGCTTGAGGACCCAGCGGTAGACCAGCGTGCCGCCGGCCTCCTTGACGGTGACGGTGAAGTCACCACTCGGCAGGGTCTGCCAGGTGCCGGTGCTCCGCACCCCGCCGGTCTGCACGATCCGCATCTCGATCGTGAGCGAGGTGAGCGGCTGGGCCGTCTTGAGGACGAGGTTGCTCTGCGTCCAGTAGACGGTGCTGCGCGGGTCCATCGAGCCGGCCGACCACAGCGCCCCGTTCTGGCTCTCGCCGGCGGCCGGCGATGCACTGGTGGCCGGCGGAGTCGGGCGCGCGCTGCCCGGGGTGGTGACCGGGGCCGGCACAACAGGGGTGGGGCGGCCCGATGCCGGGTGCGGGGAGCTGACGGTCGGGGACGGAGCGGCAGGTGTGGTCACGGTGGCCGTCGCCGACGTTTTCGCGACGATGGCGGCGACGGCGAGGCCGCCGGTCGCCAGGATGCCGGTGGCGGCGAGCCCGGCGAGCGCGACCCTGGTCCCAGACCTCGCGAACGGCCGCGCGCGGTGACGGACGGCGGGGCCGGCCACGCCGCGTTGCACCCGGGCCAGCATCCGCGCATGGTCGGGCCGGTGGGCCTGGGCGGCCTCGCGCAGCCGACGGGCAATCTCCTCGTTCACCGCTTCCTCGTCCCTGCCACCAGGTCCCCGACCGCTCGTCCGCCAAGTGTCCTTTCCAGCTCGGCCATTCCCTTCGAGGTCTGGCTCTTCACCGTACCGACGGAGATGCCCAGCGCCACCGCCGTGTCCTTCTCCGACAGGTCGAAGGCGTGCCGCAGCACCACGCAGGCGCGCTTGCGGAACGGCAGCCGGGCGAGCGCCGCGCGGACGTCCAGCACGGCCGCCATGTCCGGCCCCTCGACCTTCTCGGGGCTGCGGGACCAGAACAGCGTGAGCCGGCGTCGCTCGCGCACCGCGCTGCGGATCCGTCCCCGCGCCAGGTTGGCCACCACACCGCGGGCGTAGGCGAGCGGGTGGTCGGCCTGGCGCAACCGGTCCCAGCGCTGCCACAGGGCGACCAGGGCATCCGCCGCGAGGTCGTCCGCCGCGTCGCTCTCGCCGGTCAGGAGGTGTGCTAGACGAGCGAGTTCGGCATAGTGGCGTTCGAAGAATTCGTGGAACTCCGCGGACGCGTCGTCGAGGAGCATCCCCCGGTCGCCCTCTCCTGGCAATGATGTGCGCGTTGGTTGCACGTTTAACAACAATGGGGGGCGCAGCCTAACAGCGCCCAGCCCGGGATACGAACGGCGGTCGTGCTCGGTTGCGGGCCGGTGAAGGCTGACCGGCGGGCTGCTCAATGCCGGGCGCACTGGACGCCGGTCGGCTGCGTGACGTCCGGCCGCACGGCGAGGCCGTCGACGGTCAGCCGCTCCCCGTGGATGTCGGTGATCCCGAGCGCTCCGCCGCGGCTGGTGCCGTCGGCGGACAGGAAGTAGTCGTGGTCGGTGCGGGGCAGCCGCCGCCGGCCGCCGGCGGTCCGCACCTCCAGCGCGGCCACCGGGTTCGGGTGGCCGATCACCTGGATCCCGCGCCACCACTTGGTGGACCCGCTCTTGTACCGGATGGCGATCGTGCCCGGCAGGTCCGGGCTCAGCAGCGACCAGGTCATCGGCAGCCGGCCCACCGACAGGTCGGCGAGCTTGGCGAACGCCTGTCGGCTGAGGTCGAGTCGCCCCGGCGCGCAGGGCCATGGGCATTCGTTGCCGATCCGTACCGTGATGGTGGCTCCGCCGGCCGCCCGGACCAGTACGTGGGCCCCGCACGCCTTGGCCGACTCATCGTCGGTGACGTTCATCGCCGCGGCCATCAGGTCGTCGGACGGCCCGTGCCGGCAGGAGCCGCTGCCGTCGCCGGCGGCGTAGGCGGTGCCGGCCCCCTGGTAGCTGACGGCCGGTCTGATCCGTCCGGCCAGGGCCGCCGCCCTGGAGCTCGCGGGCGCGGTACTGGTGGCCGAGGCCGCCGGAGTGGCCGAAGGCGACGGCGTGGCCGAGGCCGAAGCCGGGATCGCCGGACTGGCCGAGGCCGTCAGCTGCACCGTCGCACCCGCACCGCCGCCCGCCGCAGACCCGACGCCGGACGGGGTGGCCGCCCGCACGCCTGCGGCGGCCGCGTCGGCTGCCCTTCCGATACCGGTTCCGCTCCCGGTGCGGACGGTCAGGGCCAGGCACGCCGGCACACCGATGACCGGCAGCCCCAAGGGAATGCCCGTGACCGGTCCGCGCCTGCGCCACGGTTGCGGCGCGGCGTGCTTCGTTGTCCTCATGCCCGTCCATCCGGTAGTTCGACTCGGCCTTCCGGCTCCCAGTTGCCGCAGGAGACGAGAAGGTTGCCGCCCCGACGCTGATTTCTCGGCGACCGGTGCACGGACGAAAGGGATCTGACGAAGATCGGATACGGCGGCAACCTTTCCATCCCGCGCGGCCACCTAGGGGTGCACCACCGCGGCGAGCGCTGTCAGCCGCGTTGCGCCACCCGTAACCACGCACTCCGATCGGGAGCCCCACGTGTCACCTGACGACCCGACAACCGCCGATGAGCCGACGCCTCGGGGCCGTACGCACCGCCGTGGCCGAACGCGCCGCCACATCGTGGCGGGGGCGGTGGCGGCCCTGCTGGCAGGGGCCGGCGCGGGCGCCCTGGCGCTCAGCGCGGAAGCCGCGCCGACCGTCGCCGTCACCGTCGACGCAGGCACCTCACTGGGCACGATGCCCAGCACCGGGGTCGGCCTCAACACGGCGGTCTACGACGCCTACATGAACGACGCCTCGGCGGCGTCGCTGATGAAGGCGGCCGGGATCCGGCAGTTGCGCTTCCCCGGCGGCTCGGTCGCGGACGCCTACCACTGGAAGACGCATACCGTGACCGGCGGCAGCTGGGCCGCCCCGGGCACCGACTTCGACCACTTCATGGCCACCGCGAAGAAGGTCGGCGCCCAACCGATCATCACCGCCAACTACGGGTCCGGGACCCCCCAGGAGGCCGCCGGCTGGGTCAAGTACGCCAACGTCGACAAGGGCTACGGCGTGAAGTACTGGGAGATCGGCAACGAGATCCCCGGCAACGGGCACTACGGCAGCAAATGGGAGGTCGACACTCACGCCGACAAGAGCCCGACGGCGTACGCGAAGAACCTGCTCGCCTACGCGAAGGCGATGAAGGCCGTGGACCCGACGGTGAAGATCGGGGCGGTGCTCACCACTCCGGGCTCCTGGCCGGACGGGCTGAAAGCTTCCGGCGACAAGGCCGACTGGAACCACACCGTGCTCTCCATCGCGGGCAAGTCGATCGACTTCGTGATCATCCACTGGTACCCGAGCGGTGCCGGCACGGCCGACATCCTGAACACCCCCGCCCAGATCGCCGGCACCACCTCCGCGGTGCGCTCACTGCTCGACACCTACGCAGGCCCGCACGCCGCCTCGGTGAAGATCGCGGTCACCGAGACCTCCAGCGCCATGTCGCCGGCCCAGACCAGCCAGGCCGCGGCCCTGTTCGCGCCGGACACGTACATGAGCTGGCTCGAGCACGGGGCCGTCAACGTCGACTGGTGGGACTTGCACAACGGCATGGGCAAGCCCACCACCGTCAACGGCGAGACCGACTACCAGGACGGGGGCGTGCTCTCCGTCGGATCCTGCTCCGGCGGGACCTGCGAACCGGCCCGCGAAACGCCCTTCCCCACCTACTGGGGCATCCGCTCGCTGACCGCACTCGCACAGCCCGGCGACACCATGGTCAAGGCGTCCTCGGCCAACCGGTCGGTCGCCGTGCACGCGGTGCGGAGCAGCAACGGCGGCCTGAACGTCATGCTGATCAACAAGAACCCGCAGAACGCGGCGCAGGTGTCGCTCTCCTACGCCGGATACACCCCGGCCCCAGAGACGGTCAGGACCGTTTCGTTCACCAAGGGCGGCACCGCTCTGACCACGGCGACGCGGGGAACGGCGGCCGCACAGACGCTGCCCCCGTACTCGATCACGACTCTCCAGCTGAAGCGCGCGTCGGCGGCCACCCGCGCTGACGCCCCGTCTCCTGCCCCCACTCCGACCGCCGCTGCGCCGGTTGCCTCCGCCTCGGGCGCGATCGGGACCCGAGCGCAGGCCACGGCAGCCGGCGCACCCGTCGGCCGGCCGGCCCGGAGCAGCACGACCGGCGGCCTGGCTTCCACCGGGATGAGCAATGCTGTCACCTACAGCGCCGTCGGCGGCCTGCTGGCCGTGGCCGCCGGCTCCGTGCTGGTGCTTCGCATACGCCGCAGCAGGGTTTCGCACGGCAGGTGACCCCCGCCGCGCCCGCGGCTGACGGCCCGGCAGCACCGCCGCCCACCCGTGCACCCACCGTGGCGGGCGCGCCGGGCCGCCGGCCTCCGTGCCGGTGTCGACGGCACCAGGAAATGTGTCTGCAGTGAGGACGGCGGAGCGATCGTGCAGGCGTGGGCGGCGGAACCGCCACGGTGATCAGCCCGGCGCCAGACTGACGAGTGCGGGGCCGCGCAGCGGCGATCCGCACGATCGATCGACGTGATCACCCGATCGTGAGTTCTTCCGGACTCCCGCCCGATATGACGCGATGCTCGAAGGGACGGCGCGTGACCGGCGCCGCCCGGATGGGCTGTGGGTGGGGGAAGAGCATGACGCGAGAAACGGGACGGCGCGGAAGCCTGGACGAGCAGGCGTTGCTGCTGGTGGCCGGGCTGGCCGATCTGGCCGTGAGCACGCTGGGTACTGCCGTCGGCGCGATGCGGGGGCTGTTGCGCCGCTCGGACGCCGCGGAGCTCGCCGCGCAGGCCGAACACGACCTCGCGGCGCGTGGGCGCCTGGTGCTGGACCGGTACGCGGCCGTGCCCCCGGCTCACCTGGAGATCCTCGCCCGGCATGTGTCGGCTCGGAAGAGCGCCGATGATGACTGACCGGTGGGAGCCGGTCGCGTTCAAGGTCCGCATCGACGAGGTGCTGCGCCGGTTCGTCGCCCGGGAAGCCGATCAGTTCGCCGCGATCGATCCGCTCCTGAGCCCGGTGGCCGAGCAGTTGGAGGCCGCGGTCGCGGAGGGCAAACGGCTGCGCGCGGCGTTCTGCTACTGGGGCTGGCGCGCGGTGGGCCAGCCGGACAGCGACGCGCTGGTGCGGGCGGCGGCGTCCATGGAGCTGGTGCACGCCGCCGCGGTCGTTCACGACGACCTCATCGACGACAGTCCGCTGCGGCACGGGCGCCCCACGGCCCATGTCGCCCTGCGCGATGCCGTACGGCGTCGTCCGCGCGGCGCGGCGGCCGCGAGGTCGCTGGCGATGCTGGTGGGAGACCTGCTGATGGCGCTGGCCGGGCAGTTGTTCGCCACCAGCGGCCTGCCCGCCGCGTACCTCGCCCGTGCCCGCCCCCTGTGGTCGGTGATGGCCCGGGAACTGATCGCGGGCGAGTGCCTGGAGATCCTGCGTACCGGCGCAGGCCCGGACACCGAGGCGTCGCTGAAGGTGATCCGCTACAAGACCGCCAAGTACACCGTCGAGCAGCCCCTGCTGATCGGCGGCGCCCTGGCCGGGGCCGGCACACGGCTGCGCGAGGGCTACTCCGCGTACGGGCTGCCGCTGGGCGAGGCGTTCCAGCTGCGGGACGACCTGCTCGGTCTGTTCGGGGACCCGGAGCGCACCGGCAAGGCCGACGCCGACGATGTGGAAGGCCACCGGCCCACGGCCCTGCTGGCGGAGACCTGGCGCCTGGCCGGGGAGGACGACCGCGCGCGGTTGCGCGCCCTGCTGGGCCGGCGCCGCCTGGACTCGGATGCCCTGGACACGGTCCGCGAGGTGATGCGCGTGCTGAGGGCACCCGACCGCATCGAGGCCATGATCGGCGTCCGGGTGGAGGAGGCGCTCGGTGCTGTCGACGAACTGGACGTACCGGCCCCTGCCCGCACCGCCCTGACCGCACTGGCCCGCTCCGCGGCGGACCGCCAGTTCTGAGACCTCAGCCACCCCACAACGGAGCCCCGCCATGACGATGACGTACACCGACGCGTCGATGGACGCCCTGCGGCAGGCCGGTGACGAACTCGCCGACGCCACCGTCGCCACGCTCTTCGAACGCGGCCAGGTAGGCACGTTCAACAGCCTGATGCGCTACGTCTCCCTCGCCGGCGCTCCCCTGCCGGACGGTCTGCCCGAGGTCGCACGGGAGTACCTCGAGGCCACTCGTGTCCCGCCGGCCTGGGTGGACTGGTCGGAGATGGAGAAGGCCCGGCTGTTCTTCATCGACAACAACGTGCACATCTCCACCGCGCTGTCCTTCGCCTCCATGCCCGCCTGCTACGTCGTACCGCACGTGGCGAAGCTGCTGTCGGCCACCCACGGACTGAAGTACCCCTCCAAACGGATGGCGGAGACAGGCCAGTTCACCGTCTACCTGATGCAGCCCGACGCCTTTGAGGCCGGCGGACGCTTCGTCCCCGCCGCCCAGAAGGTCCGCCTCCTGCACGCCTCCATCCGCCACCACCTGGGGCGCGAGAACCAATGGGACGCGGCCGCGCTGGGAGTGCCGATCTGCCAGGAGGACATGATCGGCGGCCAGATGTTCTTCTCCCTGCTCGTGCTGGACAGCCTGCACCGCCTCGGCATCCACATGTCACAGGAAGGCGCGGAGGCCTACTACTACGCGTGGCGGGTGGTCGGAGCCATGCTCGGCGTCGACCAGGACGCGGTCCCCCAGACGCTCGACGAGGCCCGCCGGTTCCTCGACCTGTACATGATCCGGCACATGGGACCCTCGCAAGAGGGCGCGCAGCTGACCCGGCAGCTCATCGACCTCTACGAGGAGATCGTGCCCGGCACCTTCTTCGACCCGATCGTCTCCGCTCTGATCCGCCACCTCATCGGCGACACCTGCGCCGATTGGCTCGACGTACCGCACACCCCGTGGGACACCGTCGTCAAAGCCGTGCCCCACCTCCTCGGCGTCCTGGAGACCATCGAGGACCGCTCCCCCCTCGGTGCCTGGGCCCTGGACCGCATCGGCCACCTCACCACCGTCTTCGAACTGTCCTCCCTCACCCGCGGGCGCGTCATGCACTACGCCATCCCGGAACAGCTCAAGAAGGACTACGGCATCTCCCCTGCGGTACCCCGCACCCGCCGATGGGATCCCCCCGCGGCCACAGTCTGTTGATCACGCACATGCCCGGACCGCTCCCGGCGCAGGAGACGATGCGCACGGGAGCGGAGGGTGCGTTCTCGGCCAGACCTGCCGGCGTCGCCCGGGCCGGGGCACGAGGCCGGAGCTTTCGAGCGACGGCACCGCGTGCTGTCCGCACCGAACGCGGCGGGGGAGCCCGTCGACGGCTCCGCACGTCGTCCTCAGCCCCGACGACCTCGCGGCCGTTCCCACCGCCTGCTCGCCATCGACCGCCGGGAGGGACGAGGCACGGCTGATGCCCGCACGACATGGCATCGCTGTCGGCCAACACCGGTTCGGCCGACAGGCACGCGTCAGCCACATCCGCTTGTCCCGCAGGCCCACCTGACGCCGGCCCCACGGCAACGGCGCCCGCATGCAATTCGTATCGGTGACCTGCATGGGCTGCTTCTACGGCCCACCCAGGAAGAAGGAGAGCCGCCTCTCCCTCACGCCTTGAGGACAGCCGTCGTCGGTCACGCCCACCCCGGCCAGAAATTGGGGCGTACATGACAGATTTCGGCCTTGTCGCACCGATCCCGGCTCGGGACGATGTGCCCGCACTCCGCACAGCTCGGACCACAGCGTTCTGTACCCGAACCCCCCACGAAGGAAGGACGTCGGCCATGGCGATTCGCACCGAAGTCGGCGCGTCCCGGGCCATCGAGCCCAGCCGTCGGGACGAACCCGCGCGACGCGCGGTCACGGCACTCGGCCTCCTGGGCATCGCCCTGATCCACTTGCTGGACCTGCCCGGCAAGCTCAAGGAGACCCCCTACCTCGGAGCCGCGTACATCCTGCTCATCATCGCGAGCGTGGCGGTCGCGGAGTACCTGATGCGGCGTCATGACCGCCGGGCCTGGCTGGCCGCGACCGCGCTCGCCGCCGCCGTACTCCTCGGCTACGTGGTCAACCGGAGCGTCGGCCTTCCGGGGGCCATGGACGACATCGGCAACTGGCTGGAACCGCTGGGGCTGGCTTCCATGTTCGTCGAAGCGGTCGTGGTGGTGCTGGGGCTGTCGGGCCTCGTGGACTCGATGGCGCGCGGGTCCACCGACGCCTGAGCACCGGCCTGGCGCTGTCGGTTCCCCGGCCCGGCGGCGCTACCCGGACCAGGCGGAGACCAGGTGGACTCCGGCCAGTGCCACGACCAGGCCGGCACCGAGCGCGACCACCAGCAGCGACCAGCGTCCGGCGCGCCGCGGGGCGGTGATCCCGTGGCGCGCCGGACGGCGGCGCAGGTCGGCGCCGATGAGGCTCGGAAGGCGCCAGACGTAGGCGAGGACGTGCACGGCCATGACGGCCACCCAGCAGATGAAGGCGGCCTTGTGCAGCAGGAGCACCGGAACCGGACCGGTGTCGCGTCCGAGCAGGGCCAGGGCCACCCCCGTGCCGAGGACGGCGACGCTGGTGGCGACGACCAGCGGGCCCAGCACACGCAGCAGCGGTGCGGGCGGCCCCTTGCGGCGGTATGCGGGCGAGCCCGTGTAGTAGCGGTAGAAGCGGTAGCCGGTCGAGCCGATCTTCAGGCAGACCGGGCCGGTCAGCAGCAGTCCGATGAAGAAGTGCAGGGTGAGGAGTTGCCCGAGGAAGAGGATGGTGACGCCCTCGACGGCGAAGAGGACCAGCAGGACCGCACCGGTCGCGGCGGTCAGCCGCTCGTTGCCCTCCGGGCCGCCGGATGTCGTGACGGGCCCCTCGTACGGGACGTCCGTCGGTGTCCTGCCGCCGATCACGGTCACGCGTCCGTCCTCCTGGTGATCAGGCCCCGCCCAGCCCGGATGGCAGTGCTGTCCTGCCTGCTCCGCGCCGTGCGCCGGAGCGGGCAGAAGTATGTCCGACGTGGGGTTGAGAACTCGTTCACGACCGTTGGGCCGGCTTCCGGTCCGGTGCGCGCTCCGGTGCCCGGTCCAGGCGCAGTGCCAGCGCCGGGCACGCGGCCACCGCGCGCCGTGCGTGCCCGAGTGCCTCACCCGTAAGAGGGGCCGATCCCACGACCGGGTAGCCCCACTCGTCCAACTCGATCAATTCCGGGAGCAGTTCGGCGCACAGGCCGTAGCCGTCGCATGCGATGCGGTCGATTCCGACGGTGTGTGTACGGGCCATGCCGTTCACCTCCATTCCCGGTCGGCGGGTACCGGTGTGTCCGGGACCGGCAGTACGGGCTCGTGCCCGGCCGCGGCACACGGGCCGGCGCTCAGGTGGTGCCGTACGTCGTCGGCGAAGACGCGAAGGGCGGTCGCCGCGAAGCGTGAGGCGCCGTCGGGGTGCCGGCAGGCGCCGCGTCCGGCGAGCAGTCCCGTACGGCCTTCCAGACGCCGCATCAGCTCCGGGGTGGGGTCCCCCCAGGCGAGGTCCGCGAAGTCCGCGGCGACGGCCGGCAGGCCGAGTCGGCACGGTCCGCACTGCCGCGCGCTCTGCGCCGCGAGGTAGCCGAGAACCCTGGCCGCCTCGGCCAGACAGCAGGCGCGGGCGGGAAGCGCCACGATCACTCCGGCACCGGGTCCCGCGCCGAGGGACGCCAGGTCCTGCTTGGCGAACGGGACGTGCAGCGCCTGCCCCACCGGCAGCCAACTGCCGAAGAAGCCCCCCAACAGGACGGCTGCGAGCGGTTCCGCGGCTCCGCCAGCGACGTCAAGTACCTCACCGAGCGGTCGGCCCATCGGCACTTCGTAGACACCCGGTGTACGCAGCGCACCGGAGAGGGTCACCAGTGTGGTGCCCGCGGCGTCGGCGCGCCCGGCACCGCGGAACCAGCCGGGACCGTAGCGCGCGATCAGTGCGAGGTGGGCGAGGGTCTCGACGTTGTCGATCAGGGTGGGGCGCCTGCCGACCCCCTTCTCGAAGGGACGCGGCGGGGTGGCCAGCGGGCGGGCGTCGCCGCCGTTCAGCCATCGCACCAGCGACGTCTCCTCGCTGGAGACGTAGTGATGGGGCAGTTCATGCACCTGGACCGGGAACGGGTCGGTGCCGACCCTCTGGCGTTCCCCGACGGCTTCACGGAGGGCGTCCGCCTGGTCCTGCCTGGTGTGCGGCAGGCACAGATGCGCCACATCGGCGCCCACCGCGGCGGCGGCCAGTGCGGCGCCGTCCAGGACCAGGTGCGGGGCGAGGTCAAGCAGGGTCTCGTCCTTTCGGCTGGCCGGTTCGCTCTCCATGCCGTTGGCGACCACCACCGCGGTGCCCCGGCCGGCGGCGACGGCGCGCAGCTTACGTCCGGTGGGGAAGGCGGCGCCGCCCCTGCCGGTCAGTCCGGCGTCCTCCACCGCGCGTATCAGTCGGTCGGCCGCGTCCGCGGTGCGGGGAAAGGGGGGCGGACCGTATCGGCCGAGGTGCTCGTCCAGGCCGGCCGGGCCGCCGGTGGCGTACCAGCCGTGCAGCAGCCGGGAGCCGTGCGGGCCGAGCATCCCCGCACGCCCGTCACCGGCCGCCAGGGCTGTCCGCCCGTCGGTCATCGCCTCGGTCATTCGGACCCTCCCTCGTCGTCATCGGTCGGTGCGGGTGTCGAGTGGACAGTGCCCGTGCTCGTGCCGGTGCTCGTGCTCGTGCTCGTGCTCGTGGCGGTGGTTCCTCCCGCGCGCTGCGCCCAACCGGGTTGCAACGGCCCGGAGTTCATGAACGCGGCCAGCACCACGGGCACCGCCGCCGCGGTGACTCCCGCCCAGAGCCGCACCGCGACCCGGCCCGGCCCCGCCCGGTACAACCGCCACCAGACCGCCGCGACGACGAGGGCGGCGCATGCGGCGTACAAGGCGAGTTGCAGCGTGAGCCGGGTGTCCGTGCCGGTCCCGGCGGCGTGGAAGAGCGCGACCGGCCAGGCCGCGTAGGCCAGCCAGTGCACGGCCTTCCACCGCCGCTGCCCGATGCGCAGCCGTACCGCGCTGGTGGCCGCGACCGCGAGCAGCAGGTCGAACGCGACCGTGCCCAGTCCCAGCCAGAGCGGCCGGTACGAGGCGGCGAACGGCACCACCGTCACCCACCACCCCAGGTGGACGAAGGTGTCGAGGATCACGGTGACGATGTGCAGGGCCAGGAAGACCAGGGTCAGCACCGACAGGTTGCGGTGCAGCGCGCTCACCTCGAAGCGGGCGAGCCGCCGCGGTGTGTGGCGGCCGCCCACGGCGACACCGAGCGCGACGGTCACGGTGAGCAGCACCAGGGCGACGGTGCCGCCGGCCCGGGTCGCGTACCACAGCGGGCTGGGGCCGGCGGCGAGGGGGACGAGTCCGGTCATCGGGCGTCTCCCGGGTTGTCTTCGGGCCAGCCGCAGACTCGCTCGACGGTTCCGTCCACGCGGACCAGCCGTGCGGGCAGCCCTGCCCGGCGCAGTCGGCCGAGGGCGCGTTCGCCGAGGACGACGGCCTCGGTGGCGGCGGTGTTGGCGGCCACACAGCTGACGGCGGCGACACTCACGGTCCGCCAGACCGGGGCGGGAATGTCACCGGTGGCGGGGTCGACGATGTGGTGCAGTCGCCGTCCACCGCGGCGCCAGGTCCGCACGGTGGTGCCGGAGGTGGCCAGTCCGCCCCCGGTGATGCTCACCGTGGGCCGGTTCGCGGTGTCGGGCGCCGCGTGGTCATCGGCGATGGCGATCCGCCAGCCTCCCGGCGGCGCCTGGCCCGCGGCGGAGAGATCCCCGCCGAGGTTGACCAGGACACCGCAGCCCGTCACCTCGGCGGCGCGGTGGGCGGCCCGGTCGGCGGCGAGAGCCTTGGCGGTCGCGCCGAGGTCGAGCGCGGTGCCCGGGGGCAGCCGCAACCGCCGGGCAGCCCGCTCCCACTCCACCGTCCGCCAGCCCGCGGACGGTCCGGCAAGGCGTACAGGGCCCAGGTCCTGCGGTCGCAGCGCGGCGAATGTGACGTCGTAGCCGAGCGCGGCCACCGCGGTGCCGACGGTGGGGTCGACGACGCCGTCGGTCTCCTCCGCCGCGTGCAACGCCACGTCCAGGGCCTCGGCGAACAGGGCACTCACACGGAATGCGGCTCCCGCCGCGGCGTTGGCGCGCGACAGTTCCGAGTCGGGCCGGAAGCGGCTGCACGCCTCATCGACGGCGGCGAGTTCGGCGTCGAGGACCTTCCGTGCCGCGCCCAGTGCGCCCGCGTCGGTGACCAGCAGCGAGGCGGTGGTGCCCAGCGCGGGGAAGGAGACCGACGCCGGATGCGTGGCGGCGGCGGTCATGAGGCACCCGAGGTGGTGTGCGAGGGCTGTGGAGTCGGTGCCGGAGGCTTCGTGGCGGTGGGCGCGGGGGTGGACGACTGCGCGGTGCGCGGCGTGGCGGAGGTCGTCCGTTGCTTCCGCACGGTCGGGTGCGGGGACGGGGCCGCCGACCGCGACGGAGTCCCCGGGGCGGAGGGCGCGCTCGACGTGGGTGCGGGCGTGGGAGACGTGGGTGTCGGCGCGGGAGCCGACGGCCGGGAGGTGTCCCTGGGCGTGGCCGAGGACTTGCCGGGCAGGGCGTGGGCGTATCCGGTGGCGAGCACGACGGAGCCGGCCGCGGCCGCGGCGGCCACCCAGCGGGTGGTGCTTCCGACCCGGCGCAGGCCGCGGTCACGGCGCCGGGCGGCGCCGGCCGACGTGGGGTGGTCGGGGTGGGACATGGTTCCTCCTCGGCCGTCGGTGTGCCGTCGAAGCACTGGACACTGCGCGGCCGCATCTGTGGGTATCCGTCGACCAGCCTGCGCAGGCGACTGTCTGTATCCGGTTCAGGAATCCTTCAGAACCCGCAAAGATCAGCGAACGTGCTGGTCAGGAGGGCGGAGGCAATCACGTGCGCCGGCCCCTGGAGGGACTCAGGCGTCGCTCGGCCCAGGGCCGCCGGAGTCGGACTTGCCGCCGCGGTCGCGTACCCGCCGGGACGCGGGCAGCGACAGCGTCACGCTCAGGCCACCACCGGGCGAGTCCAGCAGGTCCGCGGTGCCGCCGTTGGCGGTGACCAGCCGGTGGACGATCGCCAGGCCCAGACCGCTACCGCTCGCCTCGGGGTTGCCGAACCTGCGGAACGCGCTCTCCCGCGCCGCCTGGGTCATCCCGGGGCCGTTGTCCACGACCCGCAGCTGAATCGTCTCGTGCGTCCGCTTACCGGTGATCAGCACCCGGCCGCCCTCCTGGACCGCGTCGAGGGCGTTGGCGATCAGATTGTCGAGCACCTGTTCGAGATCGCCCTCGCCGAGGAAGG
Source organism: Streptomyces guryensis (assembly GCF_021261325.1). Taxonomy (GTDB): domain Bacteria; phylum Actinomycetota; class Actinomycetes; order Streptomycetales; family Streptomycetaceae; genus Streptomyces; species Streptomyces guryensis. Next base: position 331,990 of record NZ_JAJSBI010000008.1, read on the forward strand.
CGGTCAGCCGGGGGCGGCAGTCGGCGGTGAGCCGGACACGGCCCGCGCCGGCGACGGGCTCCCAGGCGGCCACGCGTTCGGCCACGACGCGGTCCACCCGGACCGGCACCGGTCGCGGCACCGCGTGCTCGGCACGGGCCACCGCCAGCATGCCGTCCACCAGCCGGGACAGGCGGGCGATCTCGCCCTGCGCGTCGGCCAGTTCGGCCGCGGTGTCCCCTTCGGCGTCGACGGCGAGCAGGTCGAGCCGCAGCCGGAGCGCGGCCAGTGGGGTGCGCAGCTGGTGGGACACATCCGCGACGACGGCACGGTGACCGTGCACCAGGGCCTCGGTGCGGGCGGCCATGGTGTTGAACGTCGCCGCGAGACGGCGCACCTCCTGCGGCCCCGCCTCGGCCGGCGCCCGCTCGTCCAGTGCCCCCTCGCCCAGCCGCTGTGCCGCCCGGTCCAGCACCCGCAGCGGACGGCCGACCCAGCGGGCCAGCAGCACCGACATCAGCACGGCGGCGGCGAGGCCGCCGACGCCGATCAGCGCGAGCCAGCCCCACAAGGCCAGGATCCGGTCGTGCAGCGGATCGGCCGACCGGCTCAGGACGGCGACCCCGACCGGGTCCGAGGAATCGCCGACCGGTACGGCGGTGGTCAGCCACTGCTCGTCCTGGCGCACCCGGGTTTCCGGGTGGGCGAGCACGGAGGAGACCAGCCGCGCGGGATCGTTCCCGGCCACGTCGGAGCAAGCGGTCGACAGCACCACGCGGCGCGCGCTGTCGTAGACGGTCGCGCAGTCGCCTCTGCCGTGGGCCTGAGCGACAAGGCTCCGCGCCGCCGCGTCCGGCTTGCGGTCGGACAGGTGCTCCTCGACCGCGGAGGCGATCGACCTCGCCTTCGCAGCCGCTTCGTCCCGGAACGAGGTCTGCTCGCGCTGCGTCATGATCAGCCCGAGCGGCACCACCGCCAGCACCAGTACCGCGGTGATCAGGGCGAGAACGCTGAGCGCGATGCGACGGGTCACGGCGCGTCAGCCGACTTCACCGAGGCGGAAGCCGCGCCCGTAGACCGTCTCGACCAGTCCGGGCACACCCAGTTTGCGGCGCAACGCGGCCATATGGACGTCCAGCACCTTCGTGGGCCCGTACCAGTGGGCGTCCCAGGCTCGTTCCAGGATCTCCTGGCGCGTCACGACCCGGCCCGGATCGGCGACGAGGCACTGGAGGATGTCGAACTCCTTGGGGGTGAGCGCGATGTCCTCTCCGCCGACGGTCACCTTGCGGGTACGCGGGTCGACCACGAGCGGGCCGTAGGCCAGCAGCTCGGGCCCGGCGGGGCGGACGCGACGCAATACGGCCCTGATCCGCGCCAGCAGCTCCGCCAGCCCGAAGGGCTTGACCAGGTAGTCGTCGGCGCCCTCGTCGAGGGCGGCGACCCTGTCGCCCTCCTCGCCGCGGGCGGTCACCACGATGATCACCACGTCCGACCTGCGGCGCAGTGTGCGGCAGACCTCGATACCGTCCATGTCGGGCAGGCCGAGGTCGAGCAGGACCACGTCGGGTGCCGGCGCGTGGGTGAGCGCCCCGCGCGCGGTGCCGACACTGGCCGCCCGGTACCCGGCTCGGTCGAGGCCGCGCACCAGCGACCCGGCGAGGCCGGGGTCGTCCTCGACGACCAGCACCGCCAGCGCGTCCGGATCCGCCCGGGAGCCGGTTTCCTGTTCCACGGCACCAAGACTAGGACGACGCGGACGGCTCCCCGGACCGGCCGCAGGACGGCGCAGGCGAGAGAGCCGCTGCCGCAGTGACTCGGCTTTGCCACATCTGAAGCTTTCCCGAACGGCTTCCAGACGCGGCGCGACGCACGCTGATGACATGGCGTCCGCGAGCCGGACGATCGCCTTGCGGCACCGCCTTCGCCCGAAGGAGGCCGACCCATGCCCGACCCCACGCACGACTCCGACCCGGTGCGGCAGCGCGAACGCGGGCTCCGGCGGGTGAGCACCACGACCCGCCGGACAGCCACCGCCGCGACAGCCGCAGCCCTGCTGCTCGGCGCCGGCTACGCCCACGTACTGCCGAGCGTCTCCCAGCCGGCGTCCGGCGTTGTCGAGCACTCCTCCGGCCGCCACCCTCAGTCCCCGGCCAACGCCCCGGCCTCCACCACGCAGCCGGCGCAGACGACGACCGGAGCGTCCTGACCCGCGACCTCACCGTCCGTGGTGGGCATCGCGGCCGGCCCCGGGCGGCACGACGAGGTCCGACACCTACGCCAGCCCCGCCGAGCAGCTCGTCGAAGCCCCTGCCTTCGACGCCCTCACCGCTGTCCTGACCGAAGCCGAGACCACAGGCGGCGGCAGCCCAGGACAGCTCCTTCAGCGGGCTGCCGACCAGCCGGGTGCGTGCGGCCCGCTCGATCGCGCCGTGCCCTGCCCTGCCGTGCCGTCGATGAACCTTCCCGGCCGGTCGGAGCGGCGGATCAGCGCAGTCCGGCGAAGAGATCGTTCTCGGGTACGGCCGCGCCGGTGGCGTCCTTGACACGTACGAAGGTCTCGATGCCCATCAACTCGCCGAACCGCTCCTTGCCCATCTTGAGGAAGAAGATGTTCTCGCCCTGGCTGGCGTGCGCGGCCAGTGCGTCGAACTTCTGACCGCTGAACGCGGTGGTGTCCACCCACGTGGTGATCTCGTCGTCGGGGAGGCCGATCTCGGCCATCGCGGCGGCCTCGGCGGGATCCGGCTCCGGCATGTCCGGATGAAACTCGCGCATGAGCTCCCCGAACCGCTGCATCCCCGAGCGGGGAATCGTGGTCCAGTACACCTTCGGTGTCAGCTCGGTCATCTCCAGCGCCGCCATCGTGATGCGGTGGGCCTGGATGTGGTCGGGGTGGCCGTAGAAGCCGTTCTCGTCGTAGGTGACGACCACATCAGGCCGGTAGTGCCGCATGAGTTCCGCGAGTCGGGCCGCACCTTGCTGGACAGGGGTCTGCCAGAAGGATCCGGGGGCGTCGTTGCTCGGCCAGCCCATCATCCCGGAGTCGGCATAGCCCAGCATCTCCAGGTCGCTGACCTTCAGGACCTCACAGCTCGCCTCAAGTTCTTGACGGCGCATCAGGGCGACCGCCGCCGGATCGTGCCCGGGGTCGCCCGGCTTCACACCCCCCGGTCCGTCACCGCAACCGCCGTCGGTACAGGTCACGAGAACCGTGCGGATGCCTTCCGCCGCGTAACGCGCGAGGACCCCTCCGGTCCCGGTGGCCTCGTCGTCGGGGTGGGCGTGCACTGCCATGAGCGTCAAGGGCCGGTCAGTCATGAAAAGTCCTCCTGCAGAAACACGTCTCGTCCAAGTGCGCGGCGGGCGTACCGCGGTCCCGGGGCCCGGATCTGGTGGGGCGGACGACCTGGTGGTCTCCGTGTTCCCCGCCCGTGCGACGCCGGTCCCTCGGTCGGTGCAACCGTGCCGGCCGGACCGGCTGTTCCCGGCGTGGCCGTTTGGTCTTCCAGGTGTTGGCAGCGCCGAACCTGCGGGAGGCGTCGGCTCAGCCTCGCCCCGAGCACGTGCTGCTGGTCGCAGAGGTGGTGTCGCCGGGCTCGGAGACCACCGGCCGGATCGTGAAGGTCGACCAGTACGCCAAGGCAGGCATCGGCTTCTACTGGAGGATCGAGCAGACGCGACAGGTGTTCCTCTCGTGTACTCCGATGCTCACCATGTCCAGCCGTGACCACCGCTGTTGTGGGACAGGGCGAGGACGGCGGTGGTCACGGTGAGGTACGGGGTGAAGCGGTCCAGGCGGGTCAGGGCCGCCAGGGCGCAGGCCAGTCCCGTGTACCAGGGCATCGACCACGGAGCCGTGAGGACCCAGGCGAAGGCCAGCGCGAACGGCACGGCGACGACGGCCGGGGTGTCCTGCGGGACGCGGCGGCGAAGTACCCCTGCCAGCGAGAGCATCAGGACGGGCCACAGGACGCTCACGGCCGCGGCGGCCGCACGAGGGCCCAGCAAGGTGGTGCCGACGTGGTCGAACACCACCCACAGGGAGGGCTTGGACACCAGCTGGGAGGCGGCGGTGAGCGGGGCGAGAGCCTGCGCGCCGTGGACGCCGTAGAGGACCGCGAGCACCAGCGCGGCCGTGCCTGTCTGGCGGACGGCCGAGCGCCACCTGCCCGAGCGAAGGAGCGGCCAGGCCAGTCCCACGCAGAGCAGCGCGGCGCTGATCTTGACCCCGCAGGCCAGGCCGACGAGCCCTCCGACGGCGACATCGTGGTGCCACCTGGTGGATCTGCGAGCGAGGTGGACCGCGCAGACGGCCAGGCAGGCGACCAAGGTGTCCAGGTGCCCGCCCGCGACTAGGACGCCGATCAGGAGCGGGTTGGCGATCCACAGCAGGCCGGCGCGGACCGGGTCCTCGGCGGTGCGGATCAGCAGGCTGCCGGTGGCCACGAAGGCGGCCGCGTTCACGAGCATCAGCGCCCATATCGTCAGCCACGGCCGCTCCCCGCCGACGAACGCTGCGCCGGCCTGCCACCACGTGGCCACCGGCCCGTACACGGACGGCGTGTTCCGCCACGACTCGCTCACCAGATGGGCGTAGGCACCGCCGAGGTGGGCGGGGGTCGTCACATACGGGTCACCGCCGAGCGCGGCGATCCGGCCGTACGCGGCGTAACTGGCCGTGTCCGACGAACCGACCGGAGTGAGGTTCGCGACGACGAGTACGGCGATCACGCCCACCCCGAACACGAGGCGGACGTCCGGTCTCCAGCCCCGCCTGTGAGCGTGGAGCATGCCGAGTGTGCCGAGGCAGGACAGCACGATGGCCCCCCAGGTGACCGCCTCGGAGAGGGCCCCGGCCATGGCCGGGAGCCGGAACCACGGGATCGGTGCCCGTAGCGTGTTGTGATTGGGTGCGCTCGCTCCGACCAGCGCGAACAGGACCACGCCCGCCGCCGACACCGCTACGGCCAGGTGCGGCCGAGGCCGGGCTGCGGCGCTCGGTGCAGCCGACGGAGCTGTCTGGATCCAATGCGCTGAACGCCCGGCATACTCATCGTTGCTGATCGTCAAGGTTGCTCTCTGGCCGCTCGTTACTAGTTGCTCGGTGCTTCACCTCACGGCGTGGACAGCCGTGACGATCTTGCCGCAAACGTAGTCCGCCCGGCCGACAGGCATCAAGGCCACCGCCACGACACTGTCACGACGGGCGATGAACCAGCCGTTGGGTTTCTGGCCGCCGCCGACCTCCGCGGTACGGGTCTTCGCACCGGTGAAGGCGGGCAGCAGCAACACCGCGGCCTGGCGTCTTGAGACGACTCCGGCTGCCCGTCCATCCAGCACCGCGCGCCGTCGCCGCGCCCGAGTGCCATACGGCCCGACAGATGAGGCCGGTATCGCGCCGAAGGGCGATACCGGCCTCGATCGAGCGGCGGACCCGCCAAGGGCGGCGTGGGATCCCGGCGCCGATCAGGCCCGTCAGCGCATGTCTGTGAGGAGGGTGTTGAGTTCGGCCTCCTGCCGGGCCGGCTGCATCGGCGGGTTCGGGTGGTCGATGCCGAAGGTCTTCAGAACGCTGTCCATCTGGGCGTCGATGAACGTCCAGCCGGTGTTGTCCAGCGGCTGCAACGAGGCCTGGTCGGCATCCCAGAGATCACGCAGCGACTGGGCGGCGGCGTGGGCCCCGGTCGCGTTCCCCGACCGTGCGTCCTTGAGCGCGGTCGACGCGAGGGCCTTCAGTGCGTCGACCTTGGCGGGCGGGAACTTCTTCACGGCCTGGCCAGGGGCGAGCTGAACGGTGGAGGTGGCGTCGGTCTCCGGGGCCGGGCCGACGTGCGGCTGGCTGTGCGCCCAGACCAGCAGGCCCCCGGTGGCGACGGCGAGGAGGCCGAAGCCCGCCAGTCCGATGCGCTCCCTGCGCGGATCGGCCGTGATCTGCGGGGCGTGCGCCGCCTCGTAGGTCTCGGTCACGTCGGAGCGCGTCACCGTCAGGTAGATGACCGTCGCCAGGATCAGGCCGAGGAAGATCAGGCTGGTGGTGAAGGTGCCCAGCGCGAGGCCGGTCGGGTCGCCCGGGTTCTGCGCGACCTTCGGGGAGGCGAGCCAGTCGCCGATGTTGGCGCCCAGCGGGCGGGTCAGGATGTAGGCGAGCCAGAAGGACAGCACCGGGTTCGCGCCGGACTTCCACAGCAGCGTGATCGCCGCGATGAGGCCGAGCGGCAGCATGACCGAGGCTCCCGGGCTCCAGCCGGTGAGCTCCAGGGTCCAGTCGCCGGTCGCGGTGCCGAGCGCGAAGGTGACGAGAACGGCGAGCCAGTAGAACGACTCACGCGGAAGCGTCGTGACCGAGTGGATCGAGAGGGTGCGCTCGCGCATCCACCACACGCCGAAGACCACGGCGAGCAGGACCGAGAACACGGCGGAGCTGATCCACAGCGGCACGTTGAGCTGGTCGGTGAGGATGTCGGTGTACAGGGTGCCCGTGACACTGACAACGACCACGGTCAGCCAGTACGGGAACGGGACGTACCGCTTCAGCCGCAACTGGACGGCCAGAACCACGACGAACACCGCGGTGAAGATCCAGGCCGTGTTCACCAGGCCGACGCCCAGCTTCATGTTGATCCAGTCAGCGAAACTCTCACCGACGGTCGTGCAAAGGATCTTGATCACCCAGAACCAGACGGTGACCTCGGGAACCTTGTTGAGCATGAGTCGCCCGCTGCGTGTGCGTGCCTCGCTTGTCGTTGTCATGCAATGAGGTTGGCTCGACCAACCTGAACACATCCTGACTAGGTGGTCGTCCGAGGCATGCGGAATGTCACGAGCCTGCCGCGCAGCGGCTCGTCGTGGGCCGGTCTGCCGAAGGTGCGCTCCGGCGCGCGCTCGACCTCGGGCAAGCGGGCCATGGGCTTGCCCTCCTGTGCGGGGCGTCGTGGGTGTCGGTGACGAAGGTGGAGAGCCCCCGCAGGGTCGCCTCCTCCTCCGCCCCCTCGTCGATGGTGGCCACCACGATCTCCGGCAGCCGGGGGAAGAGCACCCCGACGAGATTGCTGCGCCGGGTGCGCACGCCGGCATTCCAGGGAACTCAAGGAGACCGGGGCGCCTCGACGAGCGCGCCAGGCCCTGGCCTCCTTCATGCCTTCCCGGGATGCACGGCGACAGCATTGCCGTCTGATGGCCGGAGTGTGCCCACGCCTGATCGAGGGGCGTACTCGTGGCTGGCTCGTGGGGAACCGCGGTCGAGTTTCATCGCCCCTATATTGCGAAACACCAGGTCAGCGGCGTTCCGCGGTTGTTCCCGCTGTGGATCTGTGCGGATGGCCACAGCGGACGGGAGAAACGTGGGCTCATACTGAGCCATGACCAAGCCTGCGGCACCGAAGCGTCATCTGCCCACCAGCCCCTTCAAGGCCCCGGTCACTCCGGCCCCCAAGCACTTCGCCGTGGGCGACCAAGTGACACACGACATGTATGGTCTCGGCCGGGTGATCGGCATCGAGGACGGGATCGCGGCGCTCGTCGATTTCGGCTCGACTCAGATGCGGATCTTGAGCCCGTACGCCAAGATGACCAAGCTGTAGCGCCGCCGTGCCCGGCCACGGCACGCCAGGCCCCCTCGGGGGCCAGTAACGAAAGGCAGACCTGTCATCGACCCGACGTCGCTGTTCTCCGCCCCGCTGGAAGGGCAACCCCGCCGTTCCACGGCACCGTCGCCGCCTCCGACGACGACACCCTTCCAGGCCCCGGACTTCGGAGAAGACGAGATCCACTGGTCCGAGGATGCGCAGGAGCCTGCCCCGGCCACGCGCGCGACGCGGCCCAAGGCTGCATGAGTAAGGCCCTCCGTGAAGATCACGGAGGGCCTTACTCATCTGTGCCCTGGCGCGCTGCCTGCGGACTGCCTGCGGACTGCGTACGGACTACTTGCCGAAACTGACGGTGTTGTTGCAGCCCAGGCTCGAGCCGACGTTGGTGTTCTGCGTGTCGGGCCTGCCGTCCGGCCCGAACGCGGCGGTCTCGCCCTGGACGTCGCTGTTGTCCTCGGTCACCGTGCACGTGGTGCTCTGGTTGACGCGGATCGTCTGGCTCTCACGGCCGTGGTGCTCACGCGCGTGACCGTGTCCGTGTTTCTGCCCGTCCCCGTGGGCGTAAGCGGTGCCGGCGCCGAGGAAGCCGACGGTGCCGAGGAGGACTGCCACGACAACGGTCTTGCGAGGCTTGCGCATGTCTTCTCCGGGTGTTGAAACGGACGCGAACGAGATCCGCCACGTCATAAGGTGACTGGAGGTTAATGCGCAAATTTCCTATATCTGCTCGTCGGCACGCCGGATCGTGTGATCAACGAGCGCGGGCGCCGGGCCGGCCGCCGGCCCAACTCCCCTGTGTGGTCAACACATCGCGAGGCAGAAGCGGGTGTGAGCGCTCCGCGCGGAACCACCCGTGCGGCGGTGCCGCGAGCGGGAGACGACTTGCGCCATTCGGCTCCCCGGCGGGCCGGTTACGACTGTCCGCCGGCCCCCTCGACTTGCTTACGTCGACGGGCGTTCGCCCTGGTGGACGACCGTGATGAGGGGGTCGCGGCCAGGGGTCTCCAGTTCGTCGACCACGGCGACCGCCAGGTCCTCTGCGCTGATCCAGGACCGGCCGTCGGCACCGATGAGCAGGGTGTCGGTGCCGCGTCGGTAGCGGCCGGTGCGTACGCCCGGTTCGAGCAGGGCCGGTGGGCTCAGATAGACGCAGGCGGCGTCGGCGTGGGACTGGCAGGTGCGCAGTTGGGCGATTCCGGCGGTGGCGACGGCCTTGACTCCCTCAGGCACATACGCCTCGTCGTCGGCGACGAACAGGCCGCTGCCGCCGGGGCTGCGCAGAGCGCCGGCGCCACCGACCACGAGAACGCGGATGCCGAGGCGTGCGGCGATGTCCAGCACCGTACGGGTGGTGCCGACCAGGAACTCCTCGTCGACCGGCATGGTCCGCACGGTCAGCACCACGGCGTCAACGGCCCCAGGGGAGGCGGAGCCTGCGAGCGCCTCCCGTAAGGCGTGTGCGTCGTTCGCGTCCACCGCGACCGGCGTCACGTTCGGGACCGCCGGGTTCTCGGTCGCGGGTTTCCGGGACATGGCGATCACCTGGTGTCCGCGTGCATTGGCCTCGTCGGTCACCCGGCTGCCGACCATCCCGGTGGCGCCCAGTACGGCGATCGTCATGCCGCTCTTCATCGGGTCAGCCCTTCTTGCGTGGTGCCGGGTTGTGCAGGGGCGTCGCGCAATCCGGTGTCCTCGGACCGGGCTTCTGCAGGCCCGCCGCGCGTCACCCGGCGCGAGAGCTTCGGGGCGTTGAGCTGCGCCGCCGGCAACGCGGCCAGTGCGAGGGCGAAACCGAAGGTCTGCAGCGCGCTCAGCGACTCGCCCAGGGCTACGCCGATGGCGGCCGCGACCAGCGGGGACAGCAGCACCAGCGGTGCGGACGCACCGACCGGCAGCCGTCCGACGCCACGGAACCACAGAGTGGACGCGATCAACCCGCCCACGCTGCCGAGCCACAGGTATCCGGCGGCGGCCCCGGCGTCGATGCGCGGCGGTGCCCCCTCGATCGCGAGGGTGAGAGGGAGCAACAGCAGGCCGCCTGCCGTCAGTTGCCAGCCCGTCAGGATCAGTGGGCCGACCCCCGCGGGCAGGCCCCAGCGCTTGGTGAGGACGATCCCGGTGGCCATGGTGGCCGTACCGCCGAGCCCGGCGAGGACGCCGACGACGTCCAGCCGGGCCTGCGGCCCCAGGACCACGAGTCCCACCCCGGCCACGCCGAGCACGCCCCAGGTCAGCCGCCAGGCCGTCGGCCGGACGTGGAGCAGGGCGACGGCCAGCCCGGCGACCAGCAGCGGCTGGGTGGCGCTGAGCGTGGCGGCGACACCGCCGGGGAGTCGTTGGGCCGCGACGAACAACAGGGGGTACAGGGCACCGATGTTGAGCGCGCCGAGGACGGTGGCCTTCCACCACCAGTGCCCGCGCGGGAGCACCCGGGTGATCGCCAGCGCGAGCAGGCCGCCGGGCAGGGCGCGCAGCATCCCGGCGAACAACGGATGCCCGGGCGGGAGCAGTTCCGTGGTGACGATGTACGTGGTGCCCCAGGCTGCGGGGGCGAGTGCGGTCAGTGCGGCGGTGGCCGCCTGTTGCGCGTACGAGTTCCGCGGCGGGCCGGGTGCCCGCTCGGTCGAGGCACGCGAGGAATTCGACGTCTGCATGTGATGAAGTCTCGGAATCCACCGGTGATGAGTCCAACACATGCTTGCCATCGCAGCCATGAACCAGAACGATTGACGGGTGGATCTCCAGCAGATGCGGTACGTCGTCGCCGTCGCCGAAACCCGCAACTTCACGCGCGCCGCGGAGCGCTGCTTCGTGGTGCAGTCGTCGCTGAGCCATCGGATCGCCGGGCTGGAACGGGAGCTCGGGGTCAAGCTGTTCGCCCGGTCCAGCCGCCGTGTGGAACTGACGCCCGCGGGGGCGGCGTTCGTCGCCGGTGCACGCGAGTGCCTGGCCGCCGCCGACCGGGCCGCCGCCGACGCCGCCGACGCGACCGGTGTGGTGCGCGGCCGTCTCGCCGTCGGTGTGATCGTGACGACGGCTGCCGTCGACGTACCCGAGCTGCTGCAGCGCTATCGCGCCCGGCATCCGGACGTCCGCGTCGCTCTGCGCTCCGGGCGCAGTGACGAACTGGCGGCGGCGGTCCGCGGCGGCGACCTGGACATCGCCTTCCTCGGCGTGCCGGAGAGCGCACCGCCTCTCGGTGTCGAGGCGGTTGCTCTCGATCATGACGAGCATGTGCTGGTGGTGGCGGCCGGGCACCGGCTGGCGGGAGCTCCTCGGGTCACGCTGCGGGAGATCGCCGAGGAGACGTTCGTGGACTTCGTGAGCGGGACGCCCGCCCGGGCCCAGTCCGATCAGGCGTTCGCGGCCGCGGGCCTGGTGCGCGACGTCGCGTACGAGGCCGGCGTCGTGGAGCTGATCACCCGGCTGATCGCGCGCGGACTCGGCATCGCGCTGCTGCCGTCGGCGTTCATCCGGCCGCGGGCCGCCGAGGACCCCGGACTGGCGCTGGTCCCGGTGGTCGACGGACCGCGTCGGACCGAGTATCTGGTGTGGAACCGGTTCAACCCCAGTCCGGCGACCCGGGCGATGCTCGGCGTTCTCGGCGTTCTCGGCGCGGGAGCACCGTCAACAGCGTCCTGACCCGTGACGTAAGGGGCTGCTCCGGCCGGTCAGGTTCGTCGATCGGATGCTAAAACCTCCCCAAGGCAGATGAAATCGCCTAAATTGCTCGGGCAGGATGAATTCGACGGATGCAGCGACGGACGCAGATCGCAGCAGGTCCCGATCGTCTGCGGCCCAGCGGGTACCCGAGCGGTGAGGGGAGGCGACAGGCGGGCGTGGTGAATGCCAGAGGTGCCGTTGCGCCCTTGGAGCGGCAGCGCATGCGGATGCGGCTGCTCGGCGCCGTGGACGAGGACCGGCGCGATGTCGAGGTGGTGCTGACCGCGCTCCAGCAGGCCGTGGCCGAGGTGCACGGCCTGGGCGGGATGGTGCATCTGCCGGGCGGCGGCATGAGCGGCGTCCTCTACCTGGTCGCCGACAGTGGCCTGCCCGAGTCGATGACCCGGCCCTGGCTGATCATCCCGGCCCGGGGCAAGGCGCCGCCCAGCAGGGCAGCCCGCAGTGACATCGTCGCCTGGCAGCCCGACCTGGCCCCGCCCGACCCGATGCCCGGCCGGGACCCCGCCGCCCTGTGGCCCTCCGGGCTCCCCGCCGGCATCGGTCACCTGGCCGTGCCCATTCCGGGCGGCGGTGGTCGACGCGGCGCCCTCTCCGTCCTCTTCGCCCCGGGCGTCGAGCGCGGTGCGACGGAGCACGCGTTCCTGAACGAGGTGGCCGCCTGGATGTCCGAGCGGCTCAGGTCGTCCGGGACCCTCTACCCGTCCCCCACGCTGCTGCAGGCCCTGGAGAACGGGCCGGCACAGCGGGAGGGCTCCCCGCAGGACGTGGAGGACGCGGACGACGCGGAAGGGGCGCCCTCCGTCACGTACACCTGGGATCTGCGCACCGGCGAGCTGGCGTCCGACGGGCCGGTCGAGGAGGTGCTGGGCGACATCGATCCGCTGGTGCTGAGCGACGGCATCGAGGCGTGGGCGGCGCTGATCCACCCGAAGGACCTGCCGGGGGCGGTGGCCGGCTTCGACGCGGGCATCCAGCAGCGCGGCGGTTTCCAGAGCGAGTACCGGATCCGGCGCCAGGACGGCACGTACCTCTGGATCGAGGCCTGCGCCCGGACGATCGCGGACGAGGAGGGGACTCCGGTGAAGGTGATCGGCACCCTCCGCAACAGCGACGAGACGCACGACGCCGCCGAGTCGGTGGGGCGGGCGCTGCGGCACATGAGCGACGGCTTCGTCGCCCTGGACACGGACTGGCGCATCGGTTTTCTCAACCAGGCCGCCGAGCGGCTCTTCGGCGCCGCCGGAGACGTGGCGGGAGCCGTGCTGTGGCAGGTTCCCGCGATTCGTGCCGTGCCGGGGCTGGAGCAGCGGTGCCGGGCCATCGCGGCCGAGGGCCGCCCGGCCGGATTCGACGTGCCGTGGCCGGACGGGAGGTCCTGGTACCACCTGCGGCTGGTGCCGCTGCCGGAAGGCCTCACGCTCTACATCACCGACACCACCGAGCGGCATCTGCGGGAGGTGGAGCGGGCCGCCGCGGAGCGGGCGGCCGGGGAACGGGCGGCTCTGGTGCAGCGGATCACGCGGGAGCTGGCCGAGGCGGTCACGGCGCAGGACGTGATGGCGGCGCTGGCCGACGGCGTGATGACACCCCTCGGTGCCACCGGACTCATCATGCTCGGCGTGGTCGGCGAGCGGCTGACCGTGATCGGCTCCCGGGGATACTCGCAGCGCTTCACCCGGCTGCTGGACGGACAGTGGACCGTGCGCGACACCACGAACCCGGTGGGGGACGCCCTGCGCACCCGCGCCCCGCTCTACATCGCCTCCCCGGAGGAGTTCCTGGAGCGTTACCCGGAGGCCGGGGCCCTGATCCGGGAGGGCTGCCAGGAGGCGTGGGTCTTTCTGCCGCTTGCGGTGTCGGGGCGCGGGATCGGCGCGGCGGTGATCTGCTTCGACCGGCCGCGGGGACTGGACGACAACGAGCGAACCCTGCTGACGGCGCTCAGCGGACTGATCGGGCAGGCGCTGGAGCGGGCCGGGCTCTACGACGAGGCGACGACCCGGGCCCGTACGCTCCAGCGCAGTCTGTTGCCGCAGGCACTGCCCGAGCTGCCCGAGGTGACGGTGGCGGCGCGCTACCAGCCGGCCAAGCAGGGAGCCGACGTCGGCGGCGACTGGTACGACGTCATCCCGCTCTCCGCGGCCAGGGTGGCGCTGGTGATCGGCGACGTCATGGGACACGGGATGGCCGAGGCCGCCACCATGGGCGGGCTCAGGACAGCCGTCCGCACCCTCTCCGAGCTGGAGCTGCCACCCGACGAGATCCTCGTCCATCTCAACGACATCGTGGGCGAGTTGGGCACCGACACGTTCGTCACCTGCCTCTACGGCATCTACGACCCCGTGACCCGGCAGCTGTCGTACGCCAGCGCCGGTCAGCCGCCCCCCGCGGTGGCCCAGCCCGACGGCACCGTCACCTTCCTGCCCATGACCCCGGACCCGCCGCTGGGGGTGGCCACGCCCCCCTTCGAGACCCTTGAGGCCCTGCTGCCCGCCGACAGCCTGCTCGCCCTCTACAGCGACGGGCTGGTGGAGAGCAAGGACAGGGATGTCACCACCGGCATGAACCGCCTCGCCGAGTTCCTCTTCGAGTCCGTGAAAGCCCGGCCGGCCGGGCCGGCGGACGGCTCCGACCTGGACGCCCTCTGCAGCGCCATCACCTCCGCGCTGCTCCCCGACCACGGCGCGCTGACCGACGACGCCGCCCTGCTGCTGGCCCGCACCCACCCGCTGGCGGCGGAGAACGTCGCCGAGTGGCCGCTGCCGGAGGACCCGGTGGCGGCGGGCCAGGCCCGCGAGCTGGCCCGCGGCCAGCTCGCCGAATGGGACCTGACCGACGAGGACCTGGTCATGACCACCGAACTCCTGGTCAGCGAGCTGGTCGGGAACGTCGTCCGGCACGCCTACGGCCCCATCCGGCTGCGCATGCTCCGCAGCCGGGCACTGATCTGCGAGGTCTCCGACGCGAGCCTGACCACACCGCACATCAGACACACCTCCGCCACCGACGAGGACGGGCGCGGACTGCAGCTCATCTCCGCCCTCTGCCGGCGCTGGGGCACCCGCCACACCCGAACAGGAAAGTCCATCTGGACCGAACAGCCCCTGCCCGGCGCTTCAAGTGATCTCTGACCTGGCGAGCGGATCAGGACGGATGAGGTCAGGTCAGGTCAGATCATGTCAGGCCAGATCAGGTCAGGTCAGCGGGTCGAGGAACGTCAGTACGGAGGCGTCCTCCTCGATCAGCGGGGTGAGGGCGGCGTTGAACGGGGCGCCGTACGGCTGCCTGAGGTGTGTCTGGAAGGCGTCCTCGTCGCGGTACACCTCGAAGATCCAGAAGGCGCGGGGACCGGACGCCTTGGTGTAGGCGTCGAAGGCGAGGTTGCCCTCCTCCTCGCGGACCTTCTCGGCGTACTCCCGCAGCAGACGGGCGACTTCGTCCTCCGCCCCCTCGCGGGCGGTGAACTCGGCGAACAGGGTCTTGGTCACTGGGGTGTCTCCTTGCGTTGTCGGGGTGGAGTCCGGGGGTGGTCAGCGCTTGGCCAAGTCGCCCTGCCACGGCGGATTGGGGCCGGCGACCGCGCAGGTCAGAGCCGCGACCCGAGTGGCGAACGCACAGGCTTCGGCGACCGCGGCGAGGTCCAGGTCCGGGAGCCGGCCGCCGAGGAACCCGCGGGCACCGAGGTGGTGCAGCAGCCCGGCCGTGAAGGAGTCCCCGGCCCCGACCGTGTCGACCACCTCCGTCTCGACCGCGGGCACCTGGACGCGTTCACCGTCGAGGGAGGCCAGGGCCCCTTCGGCGCCGCGGGTGATCACGACGAGCCGCGCTCCGGCGGTGTGCCAGATGTCGCAGGCCTTCTCGGGCGGCGTGTCCGGCAGGAGGAGTTCCAGGTCGTCCTCGCTCAGCCGCAGTACGTCGGCGAGGCCGCACCAGTGCTCCAGCCGGGCGCGGTAGGCCTCGGGACGGACCAGCAGCGGCCGTACGTTGGGGTCGATGCTGATGGTGGCCCGGGGAGCGGCGGCCGCCAGGAACTCCTCCACCACCGCGGCGCCGGGCTCACGTACCAGCGCGAGGGAACCGGTGTGCAGACAGGCGGTTTCGGACAGGTCCACCCCGGCCAGTTCGGGCGGTGTCCACTGCCAGTCGGCCGTGTTCTGGGCGTGGAAGGAGAACGCGGCCTGCCCCAGGGCGTCCAGCTCCGCGACCGCCAGCGTGCTGGGTTCGGCGGCCGCGACGGCATGGGACAGATCCACTCCCGACGCCTCCAGACGAGCCCGGAACAGACGGCCGAACACATCGCCGGAGAGCCGCGCGAGGAAGCGGGCCGGAGTGCCCAGCCGGGCCAGCGCCACGGCCGTGTTCGCAGGTCCGCCGCCTGGCAGCACGCGCAGGGCGAGCTCGTGCGGGGCGCCGGCCGGTTCGGCGAAGGCGTCCGCGACGCACTCCCCCAGGACGGTGATCTGACGCGAGCTCATGGGCTGGCCTTCTTTCCGGCTGAATTCCTGCTGCGTTCCGGCTGCCGACCTGCAGCGGGGGAACGTTGCCGATTTGTGACGAGTGCAAGGCATTGACGTTGCCGCGAGCCGGAGTCCATCATCCTCGCCAGGCGGTGTCAACGATGACATAAGTCAACGATGACACCGCAGGCAGTCCGCTCCGATCAGACCGCCGCTCGCCGTCCCGCATCCCGCAGGAGTCGTTCATGTCTCGCACCACTCGTCTGTCCCCCTCCCTCCTCAGGGCCGCCGCGGTCACGGGCGTCGCGGCCCTCGCTCTCACCGCCTGCGGATCCGGCTCCGGATCGAGCTCCACCAGCGCCGGCTCGGGCAGCATCAAGGTCGGTCTGATCACCAAGACCGACACCAACCCGTTCTTCGTGAAGATGAAGGAAGGCGCGGAGAAGGCCGCCAAGGCGGACGGCGCCCAACTGATGACCGCCGCGGGCAAGTTCGACGGGGACAACGCCGGACAGGTCACCGCCATCGAGAACATGGTCGCCGCCGGGGTGAAGGGCATCCTGATCACCCCGAGCGACTCCAAGGCGATCGTGCCCGCGGTCCAGAAGGCCCGCGCCAAGGGTGTCCTGGTCATCGCCCTGGACACCCCGACCGACCCGCAGAGCGCGGTCGACGCCCTCTTCGCCACCAACAACCTCAACGCCGGCAAGCTCATCGGCCAGTACGCGAAGGCCGCCATGAAGGGCAAGACGGCGAAGATAGCCACCCTCGACCTCGCACCGGGCGTCTCCGTCGGCGTCCTGCGTCACAACGGTTTCCTGCAGGGCTTCGGCGCCACGGACAAGGACGTCGCCTGTGCCCAGGACACCGGCGGCGACCAGGCCAAGGGCCAGACCGCCATGGAGAACTGCCTCCAGAAGAACCCGGACATCAACCTCGTCTACACGATCAACGAACCGGCCGCGCTGGGCGCATACACCGCGCTGAAGGCCAAGGGCCGCGAGAAGGACGTCCTGATCGTCTCCGTCGACGGCGGCTGCACCGGCACCCAGGCGGTCAAGGACGGCAAGATCGCCGCGACCTCGCAGCAGTACCCGCTGAAGATGGCCGCGGAGGGCGTCAAGGCGGTCGTCTCCTACGCCAAGAACGGCAAGAAGGCGTCCGGTTACACCGACACCGGTGTCAACCTGATCACCGACAAGGCGCAGGCGGGCGTCACGTCCAAGGACACCGCGTTCGGCCTGCAGAACTGCTGGGGCTAAGCCGCCCCCAGGCCCGCGACACCTTCCCTTCCCCCTCGCGGGGCGGCCGGCTCCTCCTCCCCGCCCGGGACGGCCGCCCCCTTGTCCTCCAGTCCTCCTGCCAGGAACGTGCCGGGCGGACAAGGACTTCTGTCTTCCGACAAGGACTTCGCATGACTGCCACGACCACGCCCCCGGGCACGTCCTCGCCGTATGCCGACCTCAAAGCGCCGACCACGCTCCGCAGACTGCTCACGGCACCGACCACCGGTCCCCTGGTCGCGCTGCTCCTGGCCTGCGCCTTCTTCTCGATCTCGACCGACCAGTTCCTCACCGGCGGTAACTTCTCGCTGATCGTGCAGCAGGTCATGGTCGTGGGCACCCTCGCCATCGGCCAGACCCTGATCATCCTCACCGCGGGCATCGACCTGTCGTGCGGTGCGGTGATGGCCTTCGGCAGCATCATGATCGCCAAGATGGCCGCCAACGGCACCCTGCCCCCGCTCGTCGCCATCGCGCTGGGCATCGCCGTATGCGCCGGATTCGGCCTGGTCAACGGGTTGTTGGTGCAGAAGATCCCACTGCCGCCGTTCATCGTCACGCTCGGCATGCTCAACGTGGCGTTCGCGCTGACCCACATCTACTCCAACGAGCAGACCATCACCAGCCTGCCCGGCCCGCTGACGGCTCTCGGGCAGACCTTCCCGCTCGGCCACACCGACATCACCTACGGCTCCCTGGTCACCATCGCCCTGTTCCTACTGCTCGCCTACGCGCTGAGCAACACCAGTTGGGGCCGGCACGTCTACGCCCTGGGCAACAGCCAGGAAGCCGCACGTCTGAACGGCATCCGCACCTCCCGCCTGACCATCGGCATATACGCGGTCGCGGGTCTGCTCTACGGCATCGCCGCCCTGCTGCTCATCTCCCGCACCGGAGTCGGCGACCCGCAGGCCGGGCAGACCGACAATCTCGACAGCATCACCGCGGTGGTGCTCGGCGGCACCAGCCTCTTCGGCGGACGCGGTTCGGTCCTGGGCACCTTCATCGGCGTGCTCATCGTCGGTGTGTTCCGCAACGGCCTGCAGCTGATGGGCGTCGCCTCCATCTACCAGACCCTGATCACCGGTGTGCTGGTGATCCTCGCGGTGACCGTCGACCAGATCTCCCGGAAGAAGTCCCGATGACCGCCACCTCCTCCCCCACGCCCGTGCTGCAGGCCCGCGGTCTGGTCAAGCGCTACGGCCATGTCACCGCCATCGACGGCGCGGACTTCGACCTGCTGCCCGGTGAGGTGCTCGCCGTCATCGGCGACAACGGCGCCGGTAAGACCAGCCTGATCAAGGCGCTCACCGGCGCGCTGGTCCCCGACGCGGGCGAGATACGCCTCAACGGAAAGCCCATCACCTTCTCCGGTCCGCAGAGCGCCCGTGCCCACGGCATCGAGACCGTCTACCAGGACCTCGCCGTGGCCGCCTCCATGGACATCGCCTCGAACATGTTCCTCGGGCGCGAGCTGCGCCGTCCCGGTGTCCTCGGCAGTGTCTTCCGCATGCTCGACAAGAAGCGCATGCGCGAGGAGGCCTCCGAGCACATGGCCGACCTGAAGATCGGCCTGCGCTCGCTCACGCAGTCGGTGGAGACCCTCTCCGGCGGACAGCGGCAGGCCGTCGCGGTCGCCCGGTCCGTCGCCTGGGCCGGCAGCGTCGTCGTCATGGACGAACCGACCGCCGCCCTCGGAGTCAAGGAGTCGGGGCAGGTCCTGGACCTGATCCGGCGCGTCCGCGACAAGGGCCTGCCGGTGGTTCTGATCAGCCACAACATGCCGCATGTCTTCGAGATCGCCGACCGGATCCACGTCCACCGGCTGGGCAAGCGGGCTGCGGTGATCAAGCCGTCCGACTACTCCATGGCGGAGGTCGTCGCCATCATGACCGGCGCGCTCACCGTCGATGAGGCCGGAGGTACCGTCGTAGCGGATTCCGAGGCCGCGAAGGCGGCCGGAGTTCAGGCCAACTGACCACACGACCCAGCTCCCGCATGTTCCGGCCGAGGCCGCGGCCGGAACCCGGGGGCTGACAGGAGACGTTCCTCCATGGCTGCGAGCCGCCGCCCCACCCTGGCCGACGTCGCCCGGGAAGTAGGTGTCAGTGCCAAGACGGTTTCCCGGGTCCTCAACGAGGACGGCCCCGTCTCGCCCCGGACCAGGGAACAGGTCCTCGCCGCCGTGGCCCAACTCGGCTTCCAGCCGAACCTCATGGCCCGCAACATCCGCGTCGGCGGCCCGGACACCACCATCGGCCTGGTCATCCCCGACCTCGCCAACCCCTTCTTCGGAGCCGTGGCCCGCGCCATAGAGGACACCGTCGGCGAGCGCGGGCTGACGCTGCTCATGGGCTCCTCCGCGGACGACCCCGGCCGGGAACGGGCCCTGACGGACAAGTTCCTGGCCCGGCGCGTCAGCATCCTGATGATCGTGCCGTCCGTGGGCGCCGACCACTCCCACCTCAAGAGCCACCGCGCGGCGGGGCTGCCCGTGGTCTTCCTCGACCGTCCGGGAGTCGGCCTGTCCACGGACAGCATCGTCAGCTCCAACCGTGCGGGCACCCAGGACGGCGTCGCCCACCTGATCGCCCACGGCCACCGCCGCATCGGCTTCATCGGCGACCTGCCCGTGAAGCTGTACACCCGCCGCGAACGCCTGGCCGGATACCGTACGGCGCTGCAGGAGGCCGATATCGCCTACGACCGCTCGCTGGTCACCAACGCCCACGACCAGCCGGCGGCGGCGACGGCGACCGCCCAGCTGCTCGCCCAGGCCGATCCGCCCACGGCCCTGTTCGCCGGCAACAACATGGTCGCGCTCGGCATGGTCGCCGAACTCGCCCGCAGCAAGCGGAAGGACATCGCCGTCGTCGGCTTCGACGACGTCCCGCTCGCCGAGGCGCTCGAACCGGCCCTGACCGTCGTCGCGCAGGACCCCGAGGAGATCGGCCGGGCAGCCGCGGCCACCGCCCTGGCCCGCCTCGACGGCGACCGCTCCCGGGCCCGCACCATCACCGTCCCCACCCGGCTGATCGTCCGCGGCTCGGGCGAACGCCCTTCGCCCGCACTGCAGGAGGCCTGACATCGGCGGCGGACCGGTGGACGGGAATGGCTTTCCCCGTCCACCGCTCCGCCGCTCCACCGCTCCGCCGCTCCACCGCTCCGGAGCGAGCAGACCTGTCTCGTACGCCATGACAACGGTCTGCGCGTCGCGGTCGCGCACGCGGATCCAGCCAACGCGCCGCCCCCGCGCTCCCGGATGCCTGACCCTGTCGGCCGAATCCCGGCGGGAGCCGCGCTCCCGCCTACGCCTCCGACCCCGTGGCGCCCACGCCCGGCGTGATCAGTCCCGTCTCGTAGGCCACGACGACGGCCTGGGCGCGGTCGCGCAGGCCGAGTTTGGCCAGGATCCGGGAGACGTGTGTCTTCACGGTGGTCTCGCTCAGATGGAAGCGCGTGGCGAGTTCGGCGTTGCTCAGGCCGCCGCCGAGCGAACGGAGCACTTCCAGCTCGCGAGGCGTGAGCACGGACAGGTCCCGGTGCAGGGCGGCCGTCCGGGGGTCGCGGGAGACGAAGCGTTCGACGAGACGCCGGGTGATGGCCGGGGCGAGCAGCGCGTCACCGGTGCGGGCCAGGCGGACGGCGGCCACGAGGTGTTCGGGGGTGACGTCCTTGAGCAGGAAGCCGCTGGCCCCCGCGGTGAGCGCGGCGTAGACGTAACGGTCGAGGTCGAAGGTGGTCAGGATGAGGACACGCGGCGGATCGGGCACCAGTCCCGAGAGGATGCGGCGCGTCGCTTCCAGGCCGTCGGTGCCGGGCATCCGGATGTCCATGAGGACCAGGTCGGGGCGGGTGCGGAGGACCGCGTCGACCGCCTCGTCCCCGTCGGCGGCCTCGGCGACGACGTCGATACCGTCCGCCGCCAGGATCATGCCGAATCCGGTGCGGACCAGCGCCTGGTCGTCGGCGATCACCACGCGCGGCGGCTCGGTCACAGCAGCTCCTCGACCGGGATGACGGCATGCACCCGGAAGCCTCCGGTCGGGCGTTCGCCCGCCTGGAGGGTGCCCCCGTAGACGGCGAGGCGCTCCCGCAGGCCGATCAGTCCGTGGCCGCCGCCGGGACCGGCCGGCGCCTCGGAGGTGCCGCCGGTGTCGGACACGTCGATGTGCACGGCGCCCGGGACGTGGTCGACGGCGATCCGCACCCGGGCGCCCGCGGCGTGCCTGACCGTGTTGGTCAGCGCCTCCTGCACCACGCGGTACGCGGCCAGGTCGGGGCCGGCCGGAAGGGGTACGGGGGTTCCGGTGACGGCCAGTTCGACGTGGACGCCGGTTTTGCGCAGGCGGTCGGTGAGGGCCGGCACCTGGCCCAGACCCGGTTGCGGTGCCAGGTCGGCCTCGGTGGCCGGGTCGGGGCCGTCGCCCGCCATGGTGAGCAGGCCCATGACGTGGCGGAGTTCGGCCATCGCGGTGCGCCCGCCGGCCTCCACGGCCAGCAGTGCCTCGCGGGCCCGGTCGGGCGAGCCGTCCATCACCTTGCGTGCCGCCCCCGCCTGGATCACCATCACGCTCACATTGTGGGTGACGACGTCGTGCAACTCACGTGCGATCCGGGACCGTTCGCGGTCGACCGCGAGCCGTGTGGCGCTCTCGTGCTCTTCCTCCAGGACCCGCAGGCGCTGCTTCCAGGTGTGGATCGCGTTGGCTGCGAGCCCCACGCCGAGCAGCGCGAGGAACGGCACCAGACCGGGGGTGAAGGACGGGAAGTTCTCGTCGTGGAACAGGGCGAGCAGAGCGGCGCCGACCACCAGACTCGTGAGCGCGGGGCCCCGGTGGGGGCTGTACACGGCGGCGCTGTAGGCGGCGACCACACAGGAGAGG
Source organism: Streptomyces guryensis (assembly GCF_021261325.1). Taxonomy (GTDB): domain Bacteria; phylum Actinomycetota; class Actinomycetes; order Streptomycetales; family Streptomycetaceae; genus Streptomyces; species Streptomyces guryensis. The sequence goes on from NZ_JAJSBI010000008.1 coordinate 353,868, forward strand.
AAGGTGTAGACGGTCGCGTCACCGCCGCCGAGCCGCTGGTTGAACAGCAGGCTCGCACCGATCACGGCCCAGAACGCGGCCAGCGGATACCGGCGGCGCACCACCAGCGGCAACGCGGTCAGCGCGCCCAGCACCAGCTGCCAGGGCTGGACCGCCCCGAGGTGCTGCACCACATCCGCCGGCGGGAGCGGGGCGTCCGGCGGGGTCTCCGGCACCGGCACACCCGGCGTCCACGGCACCACCACCGGCGGAACCCGGACGTCGCCGCTGCCCTGCCTGCGGGCGGCGACCAGCGTGCAGCCGGCGAGGACGAAGGCGAGGATCGCGTCGGCCGCCCACATCCACCGGGTCGGACCCGGCAGCGGGCTCCTGCCCCGCAGGGCCGCGACAGCCGCCCGCCACCGCTCCACTATCTCCGCCCGCACAGCCCCACCCATGCGATCAGTGTGGCAAGCCCCGGCCCCGGCCACATCCCTCCTGTTGTGGACGACAGCTACATCCGGCGCGTACATCGCAGGGATGACGCGGCGGACGGGTCATCCGGGGAGGGCAGACCGTCTCGCCTTCGCAGCCGACGCCCCCGGCCCGCCCCCGCCCCTACCGTCGGGCCGAACCGTCAACCGCCCGCCCCTGGAGGCACCGTGGCAGCGACCGAGCCCGTCATCGAGATCCGCGAGGTGACCCGGACGTACGGGGAGGGGCCGCCGGCCCTCGCCGACGTGACACTGAGCGTGCGCGCCGGAGAGGCGGTCGCCGTGCTCGGGCCGTCCGGCAGCGGCAAGTCCACGCTGCTCAATCTGGTCGCCGGGCTCGACCGGCCGACCGCGGGCGGCGTCACGGTCGACGGAGTGCGGGTGGACGGGCTGAGCGAGGCCGGATCGGCGCGGTACCGGCGGGCGAAGGTCGGCATGGTCTTCCAGTTCTTCAACCTGCTGGACGACCTGACGGTCACCGACAACGTGCTGCTGCCCGCCCAGTTGGCGGGCCTGCCCCGGGCCGAGGCCCGCAGACGTGCCGCGGGGCTGCTGGAGCACCTCCGCGTCGACCGGCACGCGGGCGCCTACCCCGGCACGCTGTCCGGCGGGGAGCGTCAGCGGGTCGCGGTCGCCCGCGCCCTGATGAACCGTCCGGCCCTGCTGCTCGCCGACGAGCCCACGGGCGCGCTGGACACCGCCTCCGGCGAGGACGTACGGAAACTGCTGGCCGAACTGAACGCGGAAGGGCAGACGATCATCCTGGTCACCCACGACCGGGTCCTCGCCGAGTCGTGTACGACACGGACCGTCGAGCTGGTCGACGGCCGGATCGTACGGGACACCGAGCACGCGACGGCGGTGGCCCGATGAGCGCCCTGGGCGGGGGGAGCGCCCTAGGCCGGGTGGTGCGCGCCGGTATAGGCCGGCGGCGCGTACAGACCGCGGTGATGGTCCTGACCACGCTCATGGCCGTCACCGCGTCGGTGCTCGCCACCGGGCTGCTCGTCGCGGCCCGGGCGCCCTTCGACCACGCCTTCGCCGAGCAGCACGGCGCCCATCTCACCGCGCGGTTCGACGGGACGAAGGTGACGGCCACGCAGCTCGCGGCGACCGCCTCCACGTCGGGCGTGACCGCCGCGGCGGGCCCCTTCCGGAGCCTCTCGCTGCGCCCGCGCACGGCGTCCCGCTCGGACGCGCTGCCGTCGGGTGTCGACCTGCCGCCGCTGACCGTCGTCGGCCGGGCGGACGGCGCGGGCCGCGTCGACGGGGTCACGCTCGTCACCGGCAGCTGGGCCACCCGGCCCGGCCAGATCGTGGTGGCCTACAGCGGACTGCCCGTGCAGCCGGGCGCCCGGCTGAGGTTCCCCGCCGCGCCGGGCAGCCCCACGATGACCGTGGTCGGCGTCGCCCGCTCGGTGACCGGCACCGCGGATGCCTGGGTGACTCCCGCGCAGGCCGGGGCACTGACCGCGAAGGGCAGCCCGCCCACGTACGAGATGCTCTACCGCTTCCGGCACGCGGGTACGGACGCGCAACTGGCCGCCGACCGTGCCGCGATCGCCGCGGCGGTGCCGCGGGGCGCGCTGACCGGCTCCGGCTCCTATCTGACCGTCAGGCAGCAGCAGACCGCCAACACCATGGCGTTCGTACCCTTCCTGGCCGCTTTCGGGGTCCTCGGACTGCTCCTGTCCGTCCTGGTCATCGGCATCGTGGTCAGCGGAGCGGTCGGCGCGGCGACCCGGCGCATCGGCATCCTCAAGTCCCTCGGCTTCACCCCGGCGCAGGTCGTCCGGTCCTACGTCGGGCAGGCGCTGATCCCGGCGGCGGCCGGCTGCGCGCTGGGGCTGGTCCTGGGCAATCTGCTGGCCCTTCCGGTGCTCGGTGACGTCGGCAGGGCCTTCGACGGCCCGTCGGCGTCGATTCCCGTGTGGATCGACGCCGTTGTGCCGGCCGCGGCCCTCGCCCTGGTCGCCGGTGCCGCGCTGGTGCCCGCGCTGCGGGCGGGCCGGCTGCGCACGGTGGAGGCGATCACCGTGGGGCGGACGCCCGGCGCGGGCCGGGGGCGTCTGGTGCGCCGCCTGACGGGACGGCTGCCGTTGCCGCGCGCGGTCGGCCTCGGGCTGGGGAACCCCTTTGCCCGGCCGGCGCGTTCGGCGACGACGGCCGCCGCGGTCGCCTTCGGAGCCGCCACCGTCACCTTCGGGGTCGGGCTCGCCCTGACGCTCGGGGCCGTCCAGTCGGGCCGCATGCTCGACTCGGCCGGTTCGGTCGTGGTGGAGGCGGGCGGCGGTCAGGCACCGCCCGGCGCCGAGGCGGTCCACGCGGGCGGGGGCCCCGGTGCCCCGCAGGCCGACCCGGCGGCGGTCGACGCCGCCCTCCGCGCCCAGCACGGAACCAGGCGCTTCTACGGCACGGCTCAGGCACAGGTCGACGCGTCCGGGATCACCGGCGCCACCGACGTGGTGGCCTACCGGGGCGACGCGTCGTGGGCCGCCCCGCAGATGGTCTCGGGCCGCTGGCTCGACGGTCCGGGACAGGCGGTGGTCACCACGCGGTTCCTGCACGCCGCCGGAATCCGGGTCGGAGACACCGTGACCCTGACCGAGCAGGGCCGGAAGACGTCGGTACGGATCGTCGGCGAGGCGTTCTTCACCGCGGGCCAGGGCATGGAACTCCTCACCCGGACCTCGACCCTCGCGGCACTGGGACTGGACGCGAAGCCGGGCCGGTACACCGTGCAGACGAGACCGGGCACGGATCTGACGCGGTACCTCACCTCGCTGAACGCCGCACTGGACCCGGTCGGCGCCATGGCGCAGGCAAACACCACCGAGACGTCCGATGTGATCGTGACGATGGACGCCCTGGTCGGGATGCTGACCCTGATGCTCGTGGCGGTAGCGGGCCTGGGCGTGCTCAACACGGTCGTCCTGGACACCCGCGACCGCGTCCACGACCTCGGTGTCCTCAAGGCCCTGGGCATGGCGCCCCGTCAGGCCATGACCATGGTCGTCACCTCGGTCGCCGTGATCGGCCTGCCGGCCGGCGCCGCCGCGGTCCCCGTCGGAGTGGCCCTGCACCGGTACATCACGCCCCTCATGGGCAAGGCCGTAGGCATGACCCTGCCGACACCGGACATCGCGGTCTACCACGCCCCCCTGCTGGCCCTGCTCGGCCTCGGGGGCCTGCTCATCGCGATCACGGGAGCGCTGCTGCCGGCCGGCTGGGCCGCCCGGAAGGACACGGCGAGCGCGCTGCGCAGCGAGTGAGCGGCGGTTTCACCGCCTCGGCCCACCAAGCGGCCACCGGCTGTGCCGAGGTACAGCTTCCGCCGCGGGCCGCGACGGGCCATCGACAACCTGCGCACCCGTCGCGACCCGCCGCACCCGCGTGGCGGAAGCCGCCGGAGCCGCTCAGGCGCCGTGCCCGTCGCAGCAGCCGTCCCTTCGCATCAGCCGTCCCAGTCCCAGCCAGTCGTCCTCGGCCGCCGTCGTACGCCCCGCCGACGGCTCGAAGGCGGCGACCAACTCCTCGGTCGTGTACGGCACTCCGCCCCTGAGCACCGAGACCGTACGGACGAGGGTGGCGAAGTCCGTGAACGGGTCACCATCGATCACCGTCAGGTCGGCGAGCCTGCCCTCCTCGACCGTGCCGAGGTCGTCGTCGACGCCGAAGAGGCGGGCGGGGAGGACCGTTGCGGTGCGCAGGGCCTGGGCCGGGGAGAGGCCGCCCCGGTGCAGGGCGCGCAGGCCGAGATGGAGAGAGAGGCCGACGGGGACGAGCGGCTGGTCCGTGCCGAGGGCGACCAGACCGCCGGCGGCCAGGATGCGCCGGTAGATGTCGGTCTCCGTGCGGAGGGTGGCGAGTTGGGCCGCGGTGGGCGGGACGCCCGCCGACTGGCGGACAGCGGCCGTGTCCCACGGGGGCATCACCACCGTGACCCGCGGGTCGTCCGCGAGGGCGGGGTCCGCGCCGAGGAGCGGGGCGGAGGTGAACGGGGTGGCGATCATGGAGAAGTGCACGGCCTGTGCGGTGTAGATCTCCACCACGTCCTCGTAGGCACGGCCCGTTGCCGTGATGGCGTGCCCGAACTCGGCGCGCTGTGTGGCCTGTAGATGGGTCGTCAGGTCCTGGCCGAGTTGTACGCCCGGTGAGAGCAGGTGGCCTCCCGTGCGTACGCCGAGGCGTTCGTGGGCGAAGCGGGCCGCCTCCTCCATGACCCAACCGGGCGCCCGGACATACGTCTTGACGAAGTCCCAGTCCAGGTCGGCGCCCCGTTCCAGTGACCGGCGCAGGCCCTCCCGGGTCCGGTGGGCGCGGCCCATGCTGTACGCGACGCGCGCCCCGTCGAGGAGTTCGCCGGTGGTCAGCAGCCGCGGCCCGGCGAGTTGTCCGGTGGCCACCGCCTCCCGGATGCGGGCCTGCTCGTAGGCGAAGCCGCCGAGGGAGACGGCCGTGGTGATGCCGTAGGTGAGCTGGCCGGCGGTCTGGCGGCCGCCGTAGGTGCTCTGCCAGGGATGGGTGTGGGTGTCCCACAGGCCGGGGATCACGGTGCGCGCGGAGGCGTCGATGCGGCGGAGGGCCGCCGTACGCCCGGACGACCGGTGGGTTTCGACCGCCGTGATGCGTCCGGCTCGTACGACGATGTCGGCGTCCTCGCGGGTCGTCTCGCCCGTGCCGTCCCAGAGGCGTCCCGCGTGCACCACCACGTCCGCGGGGGTGGGTCTGGGAGCGTCGAGGGGGACGCGGACGGTGCGGGCGGGGCCGCCGTCGACGGCGACGAGCCGCAGCCGGCCCCCGGACAGGTACAGCAAGGTGGTCGAGTCGCCGGACCAGGACGGGTGGTCGGCAGGTTCGGTGGTGAGGGTGCGCAGGTCGCCGGCCGGGGTGCCGTCGGGCGCGACGGGCAGCAGACACAGCGCCGACTCGACGATCACCGCCATCCAGCGGCCGTCGGGCGACCAGACGGGCCCGGAGTCGTACCGGTCGGAGATCGAGGTGTGGGGCGCCACCGCGTGCAGCCGGTCGGTGCCCGTCGACGTGTCGACGAGCCGGACGAGGTTGTAGCCCTCCCGGAAGCGGGAGTTGAGACGGTTGCGGTCGCAGAGGGCGAGGTGACGGCCGTCGGGCGACCAGCTGGGACGGCCGGGCAGACCACCGCCACCGAGGGGCGTGACGAGGACGCGTTCCTCGCCGGACGCCAGGTCGCGCACGATCAGCCGGCCGGTCAGGTCGAGACAGGCGAGCCGCCGCCCGTCCGGGGACAGCGCGGGGTGGACCCGGCCGCCGGTCGCGAGCGCGGTCTCCTCGCCGGTGGCGAGATCGTGACGGTACACACCGAGGAGGCCGTCGCGGTCGTCGGCGTAGACGAGCGACCGGCCGTCGGGGGCCCAGGCGGGCGCGAGCAGATAGCGGGTGCGGGGTGCGGTGTGCAGCCGCCGAGGCGGAAGCCCGCCCGAACTTCCCGCCAGCCAGAGGGAGTTGAGGGCGGCAAACGCGATCTGCCGCCCGTCGGGCGACAGCGCGGGCAGATGGATGGCGCGCACGGGACGGGCCCGGCCGGGCTCCCCCAGGTCGTACTCCTTGGTCGCATACCGCGGCCGCCGCACGGGGAGCACTCCCTCGAAGGGGATGGTCTGCGGCTGCTCCGGGCTCTCCGGTCGTACGAGGGTGAAGGCGCCGTCGAGGGTCAGGAGGAGCTGCCCTGCCGGTGTCCAGCGCGGGGGCACCGGAGCGATGTCGCCGGTGACCGGGACGGGGTGACCGTCGACGACCAGGGTGCAGGAGGCGTTCGGGGCGGCCGTGGTGCGCAGATACGCCAGGCGGCCGTCGGCGGCGACGGCGGGGGTCATGACCTGCGCGGCCTCGGTCTCGGTGTGCCGCACGGTGACCGGCCCGGTGCCGTCGGCGGGGACGGCGGCGATCGTACGGGCGTCCAGGCCGGTGCCCAGAGGCGTCGCGACGGGCTTGGCGCGGACGAAGAGGATGCTGCTGCCGTCCGGTGACCAGGTGGGGTCGAAGTCCTCCCACGGGCCGTCCTGGAGGGGGCCGTCCTGGCCGGTCAGGCCGGTGACGCGGGTGATACGGCCGGTGCGCAGCTCAAGGACGTGAATGCGATACGGACTGCCGCTTGCCGGGCCTTCGGGGTCGCCCCCGCGCTCGGAGGCGAAGGCGAGCCGGGTGCCGTCGGGTGACCAGGCCGGCCCGCGGTCGTCCCAGGGGCCGTCGGTGAGCCGGCGGAGGTCGGAGCCGTCGGGGCGCATGGTCCAGAGGTGGAAGCCGCCGCCCCGGTAGGCGCAGAAGGCGACGAGGGTGCCGTCCGGGGAGTGGGTGGGCCGGTTGGGTTCGAGGTCGGCCGGGGTCAGCGGTTCGGCCTTGCCGCCCGAGCGGGGCAGCGACCAGAGGGTGCCCTGCACCTCGGCGATCAGGTGGTCACCGGCGAGGGTGGCCGAGCCGTTGGTGGCCTGACTGAAGGACAGGGCGGGGAGGCCGGTGCGGGCTCGCGCGGTCGGCGCGGTCACACCCAGGAGCGGCAACGCACTGGCGGCAGCCAGGAGTTGACGACGGGTCGGACGAAAGGAGGAGGCGGCGGAGGTCTCGGAGGTCCGGTCACAGTCCATGGCAGCAACACTGCTGCACCAGCAGCCTCGGGCTCAACGCTGTCCCCGGCCATCACTCTGCCGTGTCGCCGGCGCCCGGCCATGGTCGCGTGTCAGCGCGGTGCGTCTCGGCAATTGGGGTGCGTAGTCGCACACCATGGACGCGTTCACGTACCCGGCGTACGCCCTGAGCGATCTGGCAGGTGGAACTCGACAGGACGAGCGGTTCGCCGACTTGCGGCGGATCGCTGATGCCCAACTCCACGGTCGACAACCGCTTTAGGAGTTCGGGTCTGCCCCCGGCCTGGTCGCCCAACGCCTCGTGCGTCGGTGCTGTCCGCGACCGTTGTGGGTCGCCCCTGTTTGGGGTCGTTGTTGTCAGCGTTGGATGTCAGCGGAAGAGCTCTGGCACCGGACAGACTTTCCTAGGCTCCTCCGGCCGGTCGACCCGGCGCCATTACGGGCGCACCAACGGGCAGGAACAGAAGGGGGCATGACGTCGCCGGCATTCCCACCTGGTCGGCCGAAGGCTCAGTAGAACTTCTGGGAGGGCTGGGATGTCGGGCTGGGGCTGCCATCGGACTCGAGTCCGGCGACGCGCTGGTTGTAGTCGTCGACGCTGCCAGGCTTCAGCACGTAGTCCTCGATCTGGCCGTTCGACTGCGGCACCTGCAGAGTAAGAGCGTCGCCGTCGAGGGTGCCGTCAATGACCGTGCTACCTAGCGTCAACTTCACCGTGAGGGTGACCTTGGATCCCTGCAACGTTCCCGTGACGACCGCACGCTGATGCTCCGGGCTGTTGTACTTCACCTCCGTCTCGTCGAGGGTGCCTGTGATGGTGCCGTTCTGCGTCTGGGTCTCAAGGAGGCTGACAGAGTTGTAGTCGCTGCCCACGAGCGTGTGGGGCAGCCCGGCGGCCATCGCTGGCGCGATGGGCTCGGTATCGGGGCCGGAACTGTTACCGGCGCCGCAGGCGACGGTTGTGAGTGCGCAGACGGCAGTGGCGGCGACGGCCGCACGTTTGTGGATCACGAAGCCCCCAAGGCTGTTCAGTGCAGACTCTAGCCTCGGCAGGCCATGACAGCAGGATGATCGACAACAGCCGCAGGCCATGGGTCACCTCGGAGCGGTCTCTTCGAGGTGACTCGCCGTAGGCCCGGCGGCCCTACACAAACCGGCGCATCCGTGGGTCTACCTTTCCCAGCGTGCACGCCCAGAACATCATGTCGATCATTCCCACGGTCAGGCGCAGCATCAGCCGAACCAGCGAGACCGCAAGCCCCACCACTACCGGGCAGCTTTCCAGTCGGTGTCCAGGATCGCCGCATGCACAGCCGCGACGATCAACGTGAACACCAGCACGCCGCCCGACCAGTTCTTCGCGTTGCCAACCAGTGACGCGACCACCGGCGTCCCCCAGGCGAAGATGGCGTAAAGGGCGGGCACGTACATGGCGACGACACGTTTCTTCGCCGCGATGAGGAACAACGGCGGCGCCAGCAAACCGGCAGACAGCACTACCACGACAACCCACACCACCTTGTGCAGCGTGGAGCCATACATGCGGGCTCGGATCGGCGCGTTGATGTACGAACCACTCATCGTCCCCCCCGACTCAAGACAGAGACGCCAGTGTGACCCACAACACGGCTGCCTGTAAGGAGATTGGCGAGGCTTGCAAAACATCCAAGGGCTCAGTGCTCCTAGGGGCCCGGCCCACCGTCCCGCCACTCCACCCAGTTATCTGAGGGTGTTGCAAAGCCGACGACGCCGGATCCGAAGCGGGGATCCGCGTGCGGTGCACCGATGACGGGCTGGCCATCTACGACCTCGCCGACGTGCATCGCCGTCGCGGCACCCTTAGCAAGTGAAGCTCCTCTGAGTGAAGACGAAGCCGAAGTCCGTCCCCGGCACACCGAAAAAGGGACGATGGTCGCATGACGAAGCCACGTCTCAACGAAGAAGAGCACGCCCAGATCGGACAGCAACTGGCCGAGATGCAGAGGGAACTAGTGCGCCTAGCGGTCAAGGTGGCAAATACCTTCCCCCGCACGGGGCCTGAGAGCCTTGCGCACAAGAGGCTGACGCAGGCCGAAGATGCACTAAGGGACGCTCGCTGGGCGTTGGAGAGGGAGCTCTTCCAGGACTACCCCGACGCGGGCACTTCGGTGTACTACCCGCAGCAGCCCTGAGCTGCTGGCACGCTGAGACCAGGCCCCGCCGTCGCCCCCGTCAGTGGCCGGGCCCGCTCACGCTGGTAGCGGACGATCTAGCTGCTGCTCGGTCTCCTCAAGCTTGCCGTACGAGTCCAGCGACAACCGCACCCCGCCGTCGTCGGTGAAGTACAGCGTGGGGCGGTTGTTGTGCACTGTGGTTGCCGGCCACCGCTGAGAGTGGAAGCGAACCCTTCGACTGGGGCCCACCAGGTGAAGGGGAATCGTGCGTCGTTCCCCATGGTCGGCCCGTAGAGACTCCCGACTCAGCTCATAGGCCTCGGCTGCCGTGTAAGCCGAGCTGAAGCGGACTTCCACCTGGTGCACGGGCGCATCGCTGTCATTGCTCGCAAGGACTACCCAGTGGTCGTCCGGCCCAGCGTTCCCCTCGGCGTCGGGCGTCGACCATGCGGGCTGGTGATGCATGCGCACGCGCCGTGCTTGCGCCCACCGCCGACCCTCGGCTGCGGAGCGCAGTTCAGCACGCTCCAGTTCCATCGTGGCCGACTGCTCAGCGATGAAGACCCGTTGTTCTTGGATCTGGTCTCGCTGACTCTTCAACGTCCACACTGCTGCACCCGCTGCTGCTGCAGCGAACACCGTTCCGAGCCACGTGGGGACGTCACCCCAGTTGATCACGCTCATGTGCGCGATTCTCACCCGCTCACCAGAGCGGACGCGCCAGAGTGACGAGTTCGTGACACTGGCCCAGGGCTGGCGGGCAGTCCGCTAGTCGGCGTGGGCAGGCTTGCTGGCCGCCCCGGTGCGGGCAGCCGGCCTGGGATGGGCGGGCAGCAAGTAGAACATGCGGATCGGTACGACGCTGTCCTCGTCCCCGGCGCGGACGAACGCCTTCTGCAGGTCGTCGAAGAACTCGGGCAGGCGGGAGGGAGCCACCGTCGCCACGGCCTGTCGCAGCGCCGGCAGTGTCAGCTCAGGCATGGGGATGGACGGGCCGTTTCCGTCCGCGTACGGCGTGGTCATGGGCCGCCCCTTCCACTCGTCCAGCGCCCTTCCGGCACGGGCCCACGCTAGCGCCATTGTCAATCCCCTGGTTTCGTAGAGACCTCTCCTATGCGGCCTGGCACCTCTGGTCGCTCTTCTTGCGTGCTGCGGTGACGGTCCGTTCGAACTCTTCCGGCGGCAGGCCGCCGGCCGCGCTGT
>NZ_JAJSBI010000009.1 GCF_021261325.1 Streptomyces guryensis
GCAGAGATGCTGCTCAACTGATGAGGCAACGGGCTTCCTTGGTCGTGCTGGTGTCGTAACCGCGTCACTACCAAGGGGCCCGTTCTCTCATGCCCGCGACCACACCCGAACCTTCGTCCAGATGATCACCGCTACCACTCGAACAAGATCCGGTTTGCCACAACGCACTGAGACCAGAACATTCTTGGTCTGCTGGTGGTACAGCATCCGTACGGCCTTGACCAGCGTAAATGAGAGGGTTGGAGAAAGGTTGGCAGGCGCTGGCCCGTATGTGGTCCGGATCTTGGGCGAGGGCTTGGGCGGTGGGGCTTGGCTACGGCAATCACGGAGCTTGCTGGTCCTGGGGCCTTGCCCTATGCGTGCACCTGCCCCCTGGGTGGTTGCCTGCTGGCCCGTCCGTGAGGCCGCGGCCATGAGCACCTGCGGCGCCTTGTACGCCCACACCGCCCTGCGCGTCGGCTACTACCCGGCGTACAGCCCGACTCGTCTGCCGCTCTTTATTTCGCAGTTCAGAGGCCATGTTTTCCCACTGAACAAACTGCCCGGGGCGAATCCGGGTCGCATTCGGGCCTGTGCGGATCGCGGCACGTGCGAACCGGATGCCCCGTGCCGTCAGCGCCAGACCGGGGACTTCCGCGACGCCGCAGCGCCACGGGGCGAACGGCCCGAGCGTGGGAAGGCATGGCCCCTTGATCGCACCGTCCGTGACCGATGATGCCGAGGAGCTCGTCGCCCATCCATCCGAAGTGGCGCAGCAGGCCGGCCCGGCGCAGCGCATCGTCGACCTTGGACAGAGCCGGGTCCCCAGTGGGAACGGATTCGACCACGACGACGGTCAGGGCGACGTGCTCGGAGAAGCCCAGCAACGTCGAGGCCTCGGCCACTGTGGAGGGATCGTGCTCGCCTTCCAGGACGAGGCGACTGAAGGCGCGGTTGCGCACCTCCGTGCGACGGCCGGCCAGGTCGCGCTCCGTGCGGCGATAGGCGTCGACGACCTCGACGCTGTTGGCTTCCGTCGCCTCCCAGACGCGAATCAACCCGTCGAGGAAGTCGGGATCGGCGCTGATGCCACGTGCCCGCCCCGCGGCCAGCACGGCCTCCCACAAGGTCCTGAGGTCCAGCTGGAAGGAGTGCATCAGAGCGGTCAGGGGAAACGCCTGCTCCGCTCGCTCGCGTCCCACGTCCTCGGTAGCGCGCGAGACCGTCCGGGGCACCGGACCGCCGGCCAGCCGGGTCAGGGCGAGTTCGAGGGTCCGTCGCATCCCCTCCCGTTTCTGGACCGGATCCCGGCCCGCCGACGCGTATGCGGCCTCCTCGGCTTCCAGCTGTTCGAGGGCGCGAGAGGTCAGTTCGTCGAGTCGTTCCTCGAGGAGCCTGCGCGCGATCGCCTGCACCACGTCGTGGCGGGCCTCACCCTGACGGCGTCCCGGGCCGCTCACGAGGACCGCCCGGCCCGACGACAGTCGTCAGCAGACGGATACGGGGCAGTCTCCGGGAAATGCCGCTGACATGCCGGTCGGACACCCTGACAGAAATTCAGGCGGAGGTGCCGGTGACCGCGGTGCCGGACCCGGTCAGTGTGTACGTCAGTCGCGTCCCGCTCCAGAAGTAGAAGGTGAGGGTCACGGCGGCGCCGTCGGTGACATCGCTGAAGAACGCGGTCGGCAAGGTGATCGTGCCCGCGGTGTAGTCCGGCGTGAAGGCCACGTTGAACTGCTTGTACGTCGTCCAGGACTGCGGACCGGCGGGGCTGCCGTCGGCGTAGACGGCTTCCATGGTCGCCAGCTTGTCGCCGTTGAACGCGGTGGGTATTACCAGCGAGGCCGTCGTACCCGTCGCGCTCGTCAGCACCGGCTTGTCATAGGTGATGACGTTGACGGCCCAGGGAGTTCCGTCCGAGAACCGGAGGGACAGGACGGCATTCGTGCCGTGCTCCTGCGACGCGGTCAGCCGGCCGAGCGTCGCCGCCGCGATCGTCAGCGTGCTGCCGCTGACGGTGTAGTCCACGCCTCGGACCAGGTGGCGGGCGCCGACGACATCGATCCTCGTGAGCCGTGTGCCGTTGAGATTCAGCGTGATCGTCGCGTCCGCCGGGGTCCTGCCCCTGGGCACGAAGAGCTGATCGGTGGAGGCGGTGCCGGAGCGCCCGGTCCAGCTCGAACGGATCTGCGCATAGAGGCTCGGGTCGTTCCATTGCAGGGTGCGGCGGTTGAAGCGACTGCCGTTGTCCCACAGCATCGTGGTCAAGCCCCGGTATCGCGCGTAGTGGCCGAGATACTCGAGGTACTTGAGCGTCTCTCCCTCTTCGACCGTGCCGGGGCCGGAGTCCCAGCCGAGCAGCCCGTACTCACCGACGACGGCCGGGATCCCGTTGGCCACGAAGGCCTTGTGGACCAGGTCGAACGTGTCGGTCAGGTCCTGCTGGGTGGCCGCGTTGAAGGTCGTGTAGCCGGCGAGGTTCACGCTGAAGGGCCAGAAACTGTAGTAGTGGACCGAGGCCACGAGATTCGGGTCGTCGAGCGCGGCGAAGGTGGCGACCAGGCCGTCGATCTTGGCCTGATCCGGGGTGTCCCCCAAGGTCGGCATGACAAGCAGCCGGTCGGCATTGCCTCCGCCGGTCGCGCGCACGACGGAGTGGAAGGTCGTGTTGAGCTCGTTCATCAGAACGGCGTTCTGCTCGTCGCCTGAACTGCCGTTGAAGAAGGGCTCGTTGACGCTCTCGAAAAGCAGTCGGCGCGACTCGTCCCGGAAGGTGGCCGCGATCTGCTGCCAGGTGGCCGTGTACTGGGCCAGGACCGCGTCATGCCGGGCCGGCATGTTCAGCACCCACTGCCACGCGTCGCCGTGCATGTTGATCAGAACGTGGAAACCATCGGCCAAGGCCCAGTCGACCACCTCCTTGATCCTGGCCAGGAACACCGGGTCGAGGGTGTAGGCCGGAGCCGGGCCCTCGTGCTGGCCCCAGGTCACCGGGATCCGGATGCTCCTGAAGCCCTGCGCCTTCAGCCTGCGGAAGAACGCCCGGGTCACCCGCGGGTTGCCCCACGCCGTCTCGTCGGCGCCGATGGCCTCGAAGGTGTTGCCCAGATTCCAGCCCGGCTGCATGTCCGCGACCACGTCCAGCGCGGACGCCGACGCGGCGGAACCAGCGGACCGGGCGGCGGATCGGGCGGCGGCCTGGGCGGCCGATGGGGTGGACAACGCCGCGGCGGCGAGGGCCGCGGAGGTCGTCATGGCCTGGCGGCGAGTGAAACCGGCTGAACTCGGCATAGAGCTCTCCATTGAGTCGAAAGGCCTGCCCTCATGTCGGCGGCGTCAACTCAACGTCGAAGCGCTTCGACACGATGCGGGAGCCTAGCGCAGCCTGGCGACGGAGAGAATGGTCTGATCCGCATGGAAACTGCATCGAGGCCGAAAGACCTTGCGTCGAAGCGCTTCCCTGCAATAGGCGTCAGGCGCGGTGTCGCGCAGGCTCGTCGGGGTTCCCTGCCCATTTGCCGCCGACGCCGACGCCGACGGGATCGGCGGTCGCCCGGCGGTGGATCTCACGCGGAGTGGGTCAGGCCGGGGGGATCTCACGTCTCCACTGCACCGCACCCGGCCCGCGAGCAACGGACCGGAACGTCCCGGCGGGGAAGGCGATCCCGCCGAATCCGTCCGCGATTCCGCAGGTCTTTGGCGGAGCGGGACTCTCTTCTGGCGTACCCGGTGGTGGAGGCGGTGTGCGCGACGGCGATGTCCCGCCAGGGCGGGGCCGCGAGTTGGTGGTGGGCGGTGGGCTGGTTGGTTCAGATCGGCGAACTCCACGGTCACGTAAGCGACTTGCAAGCCCTGTGGACCGAGGGCGCCGTCCAGCAGATCACCAACGAGAACACCACCCTCAAACAGCGCGTCCGCCGGCTCGCCACCGACAACCGCACCCTCCACGAGCGACTCAAGGCCGCCCGCTCGAACTCCTGACCCCGAGGTCGGATATCGCCAAAGGACCTGCGGGTGAGCGAGCGTTCAGGGAGCAATGGCGCCGCAACCGGCGTGAGGGTGTCAGGCCGGCCCGATCGCGCTGGTTGCGGCGGCCGTGCCCCGCACGCCGGCGCGGGGGAGGGAGATGACGCCTGTCATGCCGACGAGTCGACAGGCGTGTCCGAGGTGGCCGAGGAGGATCTACGGACGCGCAGGACGAACCCGGCGCTGTCGCAGCGGCCGGGCAGTGCCCGGAAGTCCTCCGCGTCCATGCGGGAACGCAGGAGCGACACGGCCTTGCGGGCGATCGACTCGCGTCGCGGGTCGACGGTGGTCAGCGGCGGTGAGGCGAAGCGGGCCGCTTCGATGTCGTCGAATCCGGCCAGGGCCACGTCGTCCGGGACGGCGACGCCGTTTCGTGCCAGGACCGACAGGGCGCCGATGGCGACCACGTCGTTGTAGCAGAACAGGGCGTCGAAGTGGACGCGGGTGCGCAGGAGACGAGCCACCGCGCCGGCGCCGGAGGACCACAGGTCGGCGTTGTCCATGCCGATGACCAGCGAGTCGTCGTAGGCGACCCCGGCGTCCTCGAGCGCTCGGCGGTAGCCGCGCAGACGTCGGCCGCCGGCTCGCGGCTCGGCCTGTTCGCACAGGGCGGCGATACGGCGCCGGCCCTGGGCGAGCAGGTGGGCGACGGCCGCGTGTGCGCCCTGCTCGTCCGCGATCTCGACGTAGTCCAGGCTCAGCCCGGCCGCTTGGGCAGGGCGTTCGCCGAGGATGACCGTGGGCTGGGTGAGGGGCAGGGGCAGGTAGTCCTCGGGGGTGAGGGCCTGCGGCACGTAGATGACTCCGTCCACGAGTTCCTTGTGCGACGTGGACAGGACGGCTCGTTCACGGTCGGCGTCTCCGCGGGTGGTCTCGACCACCACTTTCAGTCCCTGGGTCTCCGGGGCCCGGATGACCTGTTCGGCCAGCTCGGCGTTGAACGGCTGGTAGACGTTCGGGAGGACCAGCGCGATGGTGCCGGTGCGCTGGGAGCGCAGGCCGCGGGCGAAGGGGTTGATCTGGTATCCGAGTTCCTCGACGGCCGCGCGGACGCGGTGCTCCGTTTCCGGGCTGAAGGAGCCGGTGCCGTTGATGACGTTGGAGACCGTCTTCGTCGACACGCCCGCCCTTTCGGCCACGGTACGCATGGTCACGCCCCGCCCCATGCGGCCATCCCCCCCAACGTCGATTCACGGACGGTCAGTTGGAAGTCGGCGACGACCAGCCGTCCTGGCTCCTGGTCGACCGTACCGTTCATGCGGTCGTTCAGCAGGGCCAGCGCTTCGCGGGCGATCTGGGCCCTGCCGGGGGCGACGGAGGTGAGCGACGGGTGGGCGTACCGCGCGTCGTCCGTGTCGTCGAACCCCGCCACCGCCACCTCCGCCGGGACCCTCAGCCCTGCCTCCTGCACGGCGTGCAGGGCGCCCAGCGCCAGCGCGTCCGCGAAGGCGACCACGGCGTCGAACGGGATGCCCCCTTCGATCAGCCGGCGCATTCCCGCGGACCCTTCCTGGCGGTTCCAGTGCGGGGTGCCCACTTCGAGGACGAGTTCGGGGAGGTAGGGCAGGCCGGCGTCGCGCAGCCCGTCCCGGTAGCCGTCCAGCCGCAGGTGGGCGGCGGCCCGCTCGGGCCGGCCCGTGTGGTCTGCACCGAGGGCCGCGATCCGGGTGTATCCCAGGGACACCATGTGTCCGACGAGGGCCCGGACGCCTTCCCGGTTGGCCATGGCGACCCGGTCGACGTGTGCGTCGTAGGCGCGTTCGGAGATGAACACCGTCGGCACGGTCCGTGCCACGGTGAGGGCCTGCGCGTCCGACAGGCCCACCGGGTACATCAGCAACCCGCCCAGGTGCGGCCCGTGTTCGCGGACCAGCGCGAGTTCGGCCTCGGCGTCTCCTTCGGTGAGCTCGATCAGCACGGTGAGCCCGTGGCGCTCCGCCTCCCGCATGATCTCCTCGGCGAGCGAGGAGAAGTACGGCTGGGACAGGTACGGCAGGGCGAGGCCGATCAGGTCGATCCGGCCGGTGCGCAGGTTGCGGGCCACCGAGTTGGGCCGGAAGTCCAGCTCCGCTATGGCGGCGTCGACCTTCCGCCGGGTCTGCTCGCTGACGTTGGGCTCGCCGTTGACCACACGGGAGACCGTTTTCAGCGACACACCGGCCCGCTGGGCCACGTCATTCATCGTGGACATGCCCGAACTCTAGGCTCCGGCCGGGGCCGGGCGGCGCAGCCCGGCACACTCGGCCTCGGTGAGCGGCAGCACCGATCCGTGGCGGAGTCCCCGAGGCAGCGCGCAGACCTCCGGGTCGGCCGCCGGAAGCCATACGGGGCTGTCCAGGCGGTCGGCCCGGAAGGGCACGTAGCCGCGGCCGAGGAACTCGTCCAGCAGGAGCAGCCAGCCCCGCCCGTCGGGCGCCGGAAGCACGATCGGCCCCTCGGCGTGCGCCAGCCCTGGCAGTTCTTCGGTGCCGCGGCCCACGCCCCGCGCCACCGGCTCGTAGTGGGGGGCGGTCAGGTCCCGGGAGCGCTCCACGAAGACGAACTTGGCGTCGGGGGCGTCCGGTGTGCCCGGCAGGCGCTCGTCCTTGGTGAACCGGTAGAACCATCCGTCGTGCTCCACGACGGTCGAGTCGATGACGGGGTACCCCGTGTCGACCCACACCCGCGGGTCCCCGAACGTGCGGAAGTCCTTGGTGGTCGCGCAGTACATGCGCTGGTACGAAGGGCTCTCGTGCAGCGGGTCGTCGTCCGGGTAGACGGTGGAGGCCCAGAACACCAGGTACTCCTCCCGGCCGGGGTCGTAGACGGCCTCGGGCGCCCAGACACACCCGGCCTGCTCCGGCATGACCGCGACCCGGTGCGGCCCGTCCCACCCGCGAAGGTCGGCCGAACTCCACACCAGCAGGTCGCGGCTGCCGTGCGCGATCGCCTGTTCCCAGCCCGCTCCGCCGTGGATGCGCAGGTCGGTGGCGAGCAGATGGAATCCGCTGCCGTCCGCGGCCCGCACCAGGAACGGATCCCGCGCACCGCCGCCCGCGGGGGCGAGCGGGGCAATGCCGGTGAGTTCCGTCCAGCGGTCCATGCGGGGGCTGTCGCAGAGCGAGAAGCGGATTTGCTCGCCGTCGGCGCGGTGCTCGCCGGTGAAGTGGGCGAAGAGATAGCCGGCGGGCCGTTCGGGTCCCGCACCGAGAGGCGGCTGTGCCTTACCCGCGGCTCGGTGATCGCGGTGGGCGCTCTGGGGCACTGGGGCTTGTCTCCTCGTCTGCGGGGGCGGCATGGTGCGAGCTTCGCACCGGAGATTCATCGTTGTCAAAGAGTGAGACGTCCCTTTGCGTGAGGCAGGCCTCGCTGCGGCCCGGCTCAAGATTGGAGAATGCGACGAAGGCAATGGTCTTGAACTGCGCAGATGCTGATCAGGGCTGGACTGCTTGGAAGTGCCGTTCGATGTCGGTCCGGCAAAAGGCCGACGGGAGAGGGTTGACGACGATGTACCTGGCGGCCATCCTGATCCCGCCTCCCAGCCGTAACACCCGGTTAACGCGGTGTGTCGGCGCACGCTTCCCGACGAAGCCGGCGGTCGCCGGCAGAAGAAGGTCGTCATGGCCTCCCTTGTCCCCGCCCCGGCACCCCTGTACGAGGACCCCGTCCACGCGGGTCCGACCGATCCCGTCGTGCAGTACGACGGCCGGCAGTGGTGGATGTTCTACACACAGCGCCGCTCCGACGTGGCCGCGCCCGGCGTCGCCTGGGTGCACGGCACCGCGATCGGCGTCGCGACCAGCCCGGACGGCCGCGACTGGCTCTACCGCGGTGTGCTGGACAGCCTCCCGTTCGAGCCCGGCACCAACACCTTCTGGGCCCCGGAGATCGTGCGGGCACCCGACGGGGTGTTCCACATGTACGTCAGCTACATCCGCGGTGTACCGGACCGCTGGGAGGGCCACGACCGGCAGATCCTGCACTACACCAGCGGCGACCTGTGGCACTGGGTCCACGCCGGACCGGTGCCGCTCAGCTCACGCCAAGTCATCGACGCCTGCGTACACCCGCTGCCCGACGGCTCGGGCTGGCGCATGTGGTACAAGGACGAGGCCCACGGCTCGCACACCTGGGCCGCGGACTCACCCGACCTGTACGACTGGCGGGTACGGGGCCCGGTCCTGGAACACCGGCCGCACGAGGGACCCAACGTCTTCGCGCTCGACGGCCGGTACTGGATGGTCGTGGACGCCTGGGACGGCCAGGACGTGTTCCGCTCCGCCGACCTCGACGACTGGACCCCGGCGGGCCGCATCCTCGACGGCTCCGGCACCCGCGAGGACGACCAGGGCGTAGGACACCACGCCGACGTCGTCGCGGGACCCGAAGCGGCCTGGATCTTCTACTTCACCCATCCGGACCGGGACCCCCAGTCCCCGGACAGTGACGGACCGGCGCAGCGTCGCTCCGTGGTGCAGCTGGCCCGGCTCACCACCGACGGCGACCAACTGCTGCTCGACCGCGACACCGTTCCCTTCCACGCCCTGCCCCGGCCCTGACGCCTACGGACCCCGTCCCCGGCACCCCCGCCTGGCCCTGCACCCGTACCGCCACACCCGCGCACACCACACCGTCACGCGCGCTCTCCCCGAGAGGAACCACCATGCCCAGCAACCACAACGACAACGGCACCCCCCAGCTCAGCAGACGACGCTTCGTGCAGGGCAGCCTCATGGCCGCCGTCCTCGGCGGCACCGCGCTGGGCACCTCCGCCTGCTCCACCAGCACCGCGGCGAGCGGCGCCGGCGGCAAGGGCTCGGTCTCCTTCTTCTCCTGGGACACGCAGACCGTCATGAAGCCGGTGCTGGACCTGTTCACCAAGCAGACCGGCACCTCCGTCTCCTTCTCCTACGCCCCTCCCGTGCCGCAGTACGTCTCCACCCTGCAGACCCGCCTCCAGGCCCACACCGGCGCCGACGTCTTCATCCTCACGGCCGAGGACAAGCAGCTGGTCGGCGGCGGCTTCGTGAAGAACCTGACCGGCCAGAAGTTCCTGGAGCCGATGAACTCCGCCAACAAGGACTTCATGACGGTCGACGGCAAGGTGTACGGACTGTCGATCTCCTCCTGGGCCGGCGGGATCATGTACAACAAGGAGCTGCTCGCCAAGGCCGGGGCGGACAAACTGCCGGACAGCTGGGACGGGTTCCTGAAGCTGTGCCGCAAGTTGAAGGACAAGGGGATCACCCCGTACTACGACGCCGCACACGACGGCAACTTCATGGCGCTGTGGGGCCTGCTCGGCGGGTACTTCGACAGTCAGGGCAACTTCCCGGACGCCGACATCTTCGCGGGCAAGGCCACCTTCGCCGACACCTGGACCGAACCGCTGGTCGCCTACAGCAAGCTGTACACGGAGAAGCTGACGCCCAAGGCGGTGCTGGGTCTGACCAGCGACCAGGTGGTCAGCGAGTTCGCCAACGGACGGGTGGCCATGTTCGGCGCCGGTACCTGGAACGTGCCCACGGTCCAGAAGAGCGCCCCCCACCTGTCCTTCCAGACCGAGGCCATCCCCGGCATGACCCAGGGCAACAGCTACTGGACCGGTGCCGCCAGCCCGGGCTACGCGATCAACCCCAAGGCCAAGAACCCGGCGGCAGCCCTGAAGTTCCTCGAGTTCCTGGCGAGCCCCGACGCCGTGAAGGCGTACGGCAAGTCCAGCGGTGCGATCACCACCACCAGCAACTACACGCCGAGCTTCGCGGAAGGCATCACCAACCAGGCCCTCGGCGCCCGCTCCGGCAAGATCTACCTTCCGGTCGTCGCCTGGCCGCGCCACTCCAACGAGCTCATCCAGGAGTTCAACACCCAGATGCAGCAGATGGTCCAGGGGTCGGTCAAGCCCCAGGACATCCCCGCCGCGCTGGACAAGAAGCTCAAGCAGCTCGACGCGAAGTAAGCGGGAAGCGACAGCCCTCATGGCCATTCAGACCTCCGACCTCCCCACCCGGGCACGCGCCGGCACCGCACCCGGCGGGGCCCGCCCGGGCCGCCGCCGCCGGCTGCGCGACCAGCTGACCACGCAGGCGTTCCTGGTACCGATCGCCGTCGTGCTGGTGGTGCTGTTCCTGGTGCCGCTCGCCGAGTCGGTGTACTACAGCTTCACCGACTACAGCGGCTCCTCACCGACCCGGCACCTGGTCGGGCTGCGGAACTACCGGCAGATCTTCACCGACCCCTCGGTGCTGACCGGCCTGGGCTTCACCCTGCTGTACGCGGTGGCGACCACCCTGATCGTGACCGTCCTGGCCATCCCGCTCGCGGTGATCCTCAACCGCCGCTTCCCCGGCCGGAGCCTGGTCCGTGCGGCGTTCTTCTTCCCCGCCGTGCCCAGCATGGCGATCCTCGGCCTGGTCTGGACGTTCGTCCTGTCGCCACTGTCCTCCGGGGTGATCAACTCCGTCCTGGGCAGCCTCTTCGGAGTCGGCCCGGTGCCATGGCTGTCGGACAACACCCTGGCCAAGGTCTCGGTGATCGTGGTCGGGGTCTGGGCGCAGACCGGCTGGCACGCCGTCCTCTACCTCGCCTACCTGCAGTCCGTCCCTCGCGACTACTACGAGGCCGCCACCATCGACGGGGCCACCCCGCGGCAGCAGTTCTTCCGCATCACCCTGCCGCTGCTCGCACCGGCCATGACGGTCAGCCAGTTCCTGCTGCTCATCAACGGCCTCAGGGTGTACGACCTGCCGTTCACCCTCACCGGCGGCGGGCCCGGCTACGACACCTACACCATCACCCAGGTACTCGTGCAACGCGGCATCGCCGAGGGCGACTACGGACTCGGCGCGGCGCTGGGCGTGATCTTCCTGATCGCGGTCGCCACCGTGCTGTCCCTGCAACTCTCCGTGACCCGCAGGTTGGAAAGGAGGTTCCGGTGACGGCGATCCTCTCCCGGCTGCGCACACGGGGCTGGCTCACCAGCGCCTACATGCTGCCCGTCTCCGCGGTGATGGCGCTGCCCTTCTACTACGTCCTCGTCAACACCCTCAAGTCACAGCAGCAGACCACCGGTTCACCGCTGGCGCTGCCGACCTCGCCGGACTTCTCCACCTACCGGCGGGTCCTGAACCAGGTCCCCGTCGCGGCGGCCTTCGCGAACACCCTCTACGTCACGGTGTTCTCGGTCGCCCTGATGGTGCTGATCGGCGCCATGGCGGCCTACGCCCTGACGATCCGCCCCACCAGGTTCAACCGGCGTTTCGGCAAGCTCCTTCTGCTCGCGTTCGTCGTGCCCACCCAGTCCACGCTCATCCCCGTCTACCAGATCTTCGTCAAACTGGGCCTGGTCAACAGCCTGAACGGCCTCGTGCTTGTTTACAGCGCCGGATCGATCTTCTGCTGGTTCGTCATCCAGGGCTACATGGCCACCCTGCCGTTCGAGGTCATCGAGGCGGCCCGGCTGGACGGCTGCGGTCCGTGGCAGGTCTTCTGGCGGATCGTACTGCCGCTGATCCGGCCCATCCTGGCCACCGTCGCGGTGTTCCAGACGATGTGGATCTGGAACGACTTCTTCACCCCCAACGTGTACCTCAGCGACCCCGGCAAGAGCACGATCGTGCTGGAGGTCTACACCTCGGTCGGGCAGTTCCAGGTCGACTGGCCGGCCTTCCTGACCCTCAGCGTCATGGCCCTGGTCCCCATGGTGGTCTTCTTCGTCGCGGTCCAGCGGCACATCATGTCCGGCCTGCTCAGCGGCGCCGTCAAGGGCTGAGAGCGGCAACCGCGCCCTGCCTCCGGCGAGTTGGCCGCCGCCTCCCTGATCGACCGGTGCGTTCGGCGCGCCCCTCTCCCCGTATCGCCGGGCACGGCGTGCGCACCGGTCTGCTTCACCTCACTCATCCGCTCCGTTCGAAGAGGAACGCAATGCGAAGATGGCCACGCCGCCTCATGGCGGCCCTGGGCAGCGCGGCGGCCACGCTGGGACTGGTGCTCGTCCCCAGCACGGCCGCCCACGCGGCGACCTGCACCACGTACTACATCTCGTCGTCGTCCGGCAGCGACAGCAACGACGGATGCAGCACCAGCACCCCCTGGAAGACGCTCACGAACGTCAACTCGACGACGTTCACGGCCGGCAACCAGATCCTGTTCCAGTCCGGCGGTTCCTGGACCGGTGAACTCCAGCCCCAGGGATCCGGCGCCTCGGGGAACCAGATCGTGGTCTCCAGCTACGGATCCGGTGCCGCTCCCATCCTCAACGGAGGGGGTGCCGCGGCCACCATCTACCTGAAGGACCAGCAGTACTGGACCATCCAGAACCTGGAGATCACCAACCCGGCCGCCAGCGCCGCGCTGCGCAGCGGCATCCAGCTGGAGAACGACACCACCGGCATCCTCGCCGGAATCCACATCCTGAACAACAACATCCACGACGTGAAGGGCTACTGGGCGAACGTCCAGAACCCCGTCCAGCCGAGCCAGTCCTCCGGCATCGCCTTCGACGTCACCGACAACAACACCACCAGCGGCTGGGACGACGTCCAGATCAGCAACAACACGCTGACGCACGACGACGCCGGCGGCATCTACATCGGCTCACTCGTGGGCCTGAACCACAACATCAACACCACCAGCGTCGTCATCGACGGCAACACGCTCACCGACATGGGCGGCAACGACATCGTCTGCGTCTTCTGCGCCTCACCGGTCATCCAGAACAACGTCGCCACCGACAACGGCTACCGCTATTCGGGCGCCGGCCTGTGGAACGGGTGGACCACCAACGCGGTGTTCCAGAACAACGAGGTCTCCCGCCAGTACCGCAACTTCGTCGACGGCCAGGCCTTCGACATCGACAACAACAACACCGGCACCGTCATCCAGTACAACTGGAGCCACGACAACCCGTTCGGCTTCACCGAGTGGTGCTGCCGCAGCGGCTTCGGCGCCAAGACCTCGGTGATCCGCTACAACATCAGCCAGAACGACGGGGCGTCCAACGCGGTCTTCCCGGGAATGGGCGGCGTCGACAGCAGCACCACCGCCCAGGTGTACAACAACACGATCTACATGGGTGAGGGTGACAACGGGGGAGTGACAGGCGGCACCCCGAACAGCACGGTCGCCTTCTCGAACAACATCGTCTACAAGCTGGGAACGGGCGGCTACTCCACCACCAGAACGACGTGGACCCACAACCTGTTCTACGGCAACCACCCCGCCAGTGAACCGGCCGACTCGGCGAAGATCACCGCAGACCCGCTGTTCGTGAACCCGGGCGCCGGCGGAACGGGCCGGTCCTCCGCGGCGGTCTACAAACTGCGCAGTGGCTCGCCCGCCCTCGGCGCGGGCGCGGTCGTCTCCGGCAACGGCGGCCAGGACTACTTCGGCAACTCCGTCTCCGCCACCGCCGCGCCCAACATCGGCGCGTACAACGGCCCGGCCGTCTCCGGCCCCACGGCCCACGCGGGCGCGTACTGGCCGCTCGAGGAGGGCTCAGGTACCGCCACCGCCGACCTCACCGGCGGCGCCAACAACGGCACACTGCAGGCCGGTGCCTCCTGGACGACCGGCAAGGTCGGCTCGGGCGCGGTCAGCCTGACCGGCGCGAGCA
This sequence comes from Streptomyces guryensis, assembly GCF_021261325.1. Lineage (GTDB taxonomy): Bacteria > Actinomycetota > Actinomycetes > Streptomycetales > Streptomycetaceae > Streptomyces > Streptomyces guryensis. Next base: position 13,598 of record NZ_JAJSBI010000009.1, read on the forward strand.
ACTCCTGGGTGGACGTGCCCACCCCCGCCGTCGACACCAGCGGCAGCTACACGGTCTCCGCCTGGGTGAAGCCGAACAGCCTCACCGGCAACCAGACCTACGCGAGCATCGACGGCACCACCATCAGCCCCTTCTATCTCCAGCTGTCGGGCGGCACGTTCGCCTTCACCGTCCGCAGCTCCGACTCGACCGGCGCGACGTTCAAGCAGGTCACCGGCGGCAGTCCCGCCGTCGGCACCTGGTACCACCTGACCGGTGTCTACGACAACAGCGCCCACACCATCGCGCTGTACGTCAACGGCCAACTCCAGGGCACCACGGCGTTCTCCTCACCGTGGAAGGCCACCGGTCACACCACGATCGGCCGGGCCAAGTGGAACGGCGCGAACGTCGACTTCGCCAACGGCGCCATCGACGACGTACGGATGATCCCCAGAGCGATGACCGCCCGTGAGGCGTACGCCCTCGGGACCGGCGCCGCGGGCTACTACCAGCTCGACGAGGGCAGCGGCCACACAGTCACCAACGTGCTAGGCAACACCGACGACGGCTACACCGAGGGCAACGCCACCTGGGCGGGCAGCGGCAAGATCGGCAGCGACTCGCTCAGCTTCGACGGCACCGCCGTCACCATGGCGGTGATCCCGTCGTCCGTGATCGACACGGGCCAGAGCTACACAGTTGGCGCCTGGGTGAAGCTCAACTCCGTCAGCGGCAACAACCAGACCTTCGCCAGCCTCGTCGGCGGCAAGGTCAGCCCCTTCTACCTGCAACTGTCAGGAGGCAAGTTCACCTTCGTCACCCGGGCCTCCGACGCGAACGCGTCCACGGCCACATCAGTGACGGCCGGCTCCGCGGCAACGACGGGCACCTGGTACCACGTCCTCGGCGTGTACGACAGCAGCGCACAGACGATCTCGCTGTATGTCAACGGCACCCTCCAGGGCAGCACGTCTTTCACCTCCCCCTGGAAAACGAACGGCGCGACCCTCATCGGCGCAGGCACCTACAACCAGGGGCCGGTGGACTTCACCAACGGCCAGATCGACGACGTCCACTTCTACAACCGGGTGCTCAGCACCGCTGAGATCCAAAGCCTCGCCGCCGGCTGAACCAGCGGCGCCAGGCGACGGGTGCCCACCCGGTCAGAGCAGCACGCGACCCGGGCCGGGCACCCGTCGCCCCTTCGGACGTACCCACGAGAAAGGAGCCGACGATGAGCACCTCTACGCACCGGCCCCGGACACCGGCGCAAGACCGTCCGCGCGGCAACCGTGGCGGCCGGGGCCGCACAGCCGCCTCGGCGCGTACGTCCGCCGCGGCACGCCCCACGGTGCCGCTCTGGCTGCTCGCCGTCGCCGCGGTGCTGGCCGCGGCAGCCGTCACCGCGGCGGTCCTGCTCCCTGACATGCGGAACAGCCGGCCACCGGCCCCACCTGTCACAGCGGTGGTGGCCACGATCGACGGCCAAGAGATTCCGGTACGAGAGTTCGCCCTCTACCTCGCCCAGGAGAGAGCGGCGACCTTCACCCACTTCAGGCAGAAGTTCGGGGCCGTGGACGGCCCTCACTTCTGGACCACTCCGCACGACGGCCGGACACCCGCCGCATACCTCCGCGAGCGGGCACTCGCCGACGTCACCAGGATCACCGTCGAGTTGACCCTGGCCCATCGCCAGGGCCTCGTGGCGGATTCCGGGTACGACGCCTTCCTGCACAACTGGCAGACGGAGAACGCCCGCCGCCGAAAGGCCGTCGCCGCCCACCAGGTCATCTACGGCCCGGTGCAGTACACCGAATCGAACTACTTCACCTATGTCCTGAGCAACCTCGCCGCCGCCCTCCGGGACAGGCTCACCGACACGCGGGCCATCACCACGTCCGACAGCGCCCTTCGGTCCTACTTCACCGCCCACCGCGGCGACTTCCCGCACCAGTCCTTCGCCGCGGCACGCGAGGAGGTCCGGCAGGCCTATGTCCTGGACCGCTACCAGGCGGTGATCGGCCGTCTCACGGCATCGGCCCACGTCAGCGTGCACCACGCGGTGTTCGACGCCCTCCCGGTCAGCTGACCCACTGACAGTTCAGCCCTTCACCGACCGGGCCGAGCCCCACAAGGCGCCCGGGTTGACCCGGTCCGGGTGGATCTCCAACATCGCTCGGTAGAGCTCCTCCGTGGAGGCGGTGCGCGCGACGCAGTCCTCGAAGTCATCGATGTAGGCGCGGGTCTCGGCGAGGATGCCGGGGGAGTCAGGCCGGCCGGGACGCTTGTGCCCCGCCACGACATGGTCGGCTCCGAGGCCGGCGATCACGCCGAGCGCCTCCTTCCACGCCTTGCGGCCCTCGCTCGGTGACTCGGCGAGATAGAGGTGCACGTCGTTGTAGGCGGCATCCCCGGCGACCACGAGCCCGATGGACGGGACGTGCAGTGCGGTCGTGTCGTCGGTGTCGGTGTGACCGAGCGGCACGACCGTCAACTCCCGGCCCTCGAGTTCGAGTACCCGGTCCTCCATCGGGTCGGCTGCCACGAGGCGGTCCGGGATCTGGCCCGGGAACCTCGCGTTCCAGAAGCTCTCGACGAAGCTCGGCTCCATCTGCTTCGCCATGTGCTCGACGACCGCCGGCGTTGCGACCGCTCGGGCGTTCGGGAAGCGTTCGAGGAGGGTCGCCAGCCCGAACCAGTGGTCTCCGTGCCCGTGGGTGACGTAGACCGTCGTCAGATTCCGGTCGTACGCTTCCACCCATTCGGCGAGCGCGACGGCTTGCTGGACCGTCATGACCGGGTCGACGAGTACCGCGTCCCGCTCGCCGTAGACGAGCGTCGAGGAGATGGGCGACCACATCCGCCGCTCCACGCCGGGCGGCAGATCACTGATCTCTGTGGGGATCGAGGGTGAGATGTGGACTGCGTATCGTAGGTCCTTCTTACCGGCCATGGCCGACTCCTGTCGTTTGGTCGTCATGGGGCCCGTGCCCCGCGGTCGAGGCGGCCGTGTGGGGTGCACTCGTTTCTATGCCTGCAGAGACTTCCGGAACCAGTCGAGTGCTTCCGAGCCGGCGGGCTCGAACTGGGCGCGGTACGGGTCGAAGTGGCCGCCGGGGATGAGGATCAGCTTCTTGGGTTCGAGGGCGTCCTCGTAGGCCTCGAGAGCGACGTCGGTCACCGTCAGGTAATCGTCCTTGGCAACAATCATCAGCAGAGGCGTGGGGGACACCCTGCGGATGAACGACCCGGGCTCGTACATGCGCGCCATGCGGGTGGAGCGCACGGTCACCTTGTTCTCCCAGACTCCCTCGGGCAGCTCCTGGAGATAGAAGTCGACCGCGTCCGGGGAGTAGTAGGACGCGCGGACCGCGGGATCGGCGCTGACGATCTGCTGGTAGTCGAGTGGTTCTCCGCGGGCGGCTCTGCGCTCCTCCTCCGCGAACCCCTCCTCAAGGGCGGGAACGAGATGCGGAGGCACCCGCCGAAGGCCCTGCCGGTAGCCGCTGATGTTCGGGACCTGCGCGACGACGGCCTTCAGGCGCCGGTCCGTGGCACCGAGCACGATGGCGTGCCCGCCGGCGAAACTGCTTCCCCAGACGCCGAGCCGGTCCGGATCGACCTCGGGCTGCGCTTCCAGGAAGGAGATCGCCCGACGCCAGTCCTCGGCCTGCACCCACGGATTGACGTCCTGACGTGGCTCGCCGTCGCTGGCGCCGAACGTGCGGTGGTCGTGGAGGAGTACGGCGAAGCCCGCCTCGGCGAACCGCCGGGCGAAGCCCTCCAGGGCGTGCTCCTTGACCCCCGCGTAGCCGTGAGCCATGGAGATGGCCGGATGCGGGCCTTCGCCTTCGGGTACGAAGTACCAGCCGCGCAGGGTCACTCCACCGTCGGCGGTGAAGGCCACGTCTCGCCTGTCAACCATGGTTCCTCTTTTCCGTACTAACACTCCTGCCGCGCCGGGTGGGTGGCGGGCCGGTGGGGTGGGCTGCCGTCGGGGGGCCGTCGGCGAGCCAGGACTCGATCTGCTTCCAGCCCTCGGACCATTCCGGGTCGAGCATCATGGTGTGTCCGACGCCGGCGATTTTCCGGAGTCGCGCCCCGTAGCGCCGCGCGGTGGCCCGTACGGAGACGAGGGGCACGAGCCGGTCCTTCGCGGCGGCGAGTACCAGGACCGGCAGCGGCGGCACGCGTGTCGGCCGGTGGAAGAGGAACTGGTACTGGACGATCGGGGAGTCGGGGGTCAGGCGCTTGCTCGCCTCGGCCGTCGCCGGGTCGTCCGGGTGGGCGTAGAGGATGTGGGGGCCGAGCTTGATCGGCTTGCAGGCTATGTAGCGCGGCACTTCCCACGGCTGCCGGCGCAGTACCGCCAGAATCGTGTGCACCGCGGGGCGTGGGGGCAGCGGAGCGACCAGGATCATGGCAGCGGCGTTCGCCGCCGCGGTCGCGCGTTGGACGACGAGCGCGCCCATGGAGTGCCCGATCAGCACGACGGGCCCCGGGAGCGAGCGTGCGGCGCGGACGACGTCGGCCTCGTAGTCGCTCAGCGCGGAGCGGGCGGCGGTGCCGCCGCTGCCGCCGTGGCCGCGCAGGGAGACCGCCCAGCTGTCGTGTCCGGCCGCGGCCGCCGCGGCCATCCAGTCCTCCCAGACCCAGGCGGCGTAGCCCAGACCGTGCACGAACAGCAACTGGGGCGTTCCGGGTGCCGCGGGTCTCAGTGGCGCGGCGTGGAGCATCTCCAGTGCCGGTTCCCCGGTGAGACCTGGAAGCGTTGTTGCTCTCATAGCGGCGGACCCTAACAGCCTGGTACACAGGTGACAACGGTATGGCTCTGTCGTTTCGGATGCGTTGAAGCAGCCTCCCCACCCTGGGGCCCCGCCGGGCATTTCAGGTGTCGCACACCTGGCGTTGTCACAAGTGTAAGCGCTACGCTCCTGTACACAATCAGAGATTGTCCCTCTCGCCCCGCACTTCCCCGGGGCTGTCCGCACCCGGTACCGACCGGGAGTCGAGCCGGCCATCGTCGCGGGCGCCGAGAGCAGGCCGAGACCGGCAGCCCTTCGGATGAGGCGTTCAACGGAGAGTGCAAATGATCATCGATACGGCATCGCTCGACGCCAGGTCGAGCTACAAACTTCTCATCGGCAGCGTTCTGCCGCGCGCGATCGCCTGGGTCAGCACCCGGTCGACCGCGGGCGTCGGCAACGTGGCCCCGGTGTCCTTCTTCACCGTCGTCGGCCGCCTTCCCCCGATCGTGTCGATCTCCCTTCAGCCCCGCTCCGACGAGGTCACCCTGAAGGACACGTTCGTCAACATCCGGGACACCGGTGAGTTCGTGGTGAACATGGCGTCGATCGGCCATGCCGACGAGGTGCACCGCTCCGCCTTCGAGTTCGACCCGGAGGTCGACGAATTCGAGGCACTCGGCCTGGGGAAGGGCACGTGCGAGGTCGTAGCGGCGCCCCGGATCGCCGACGCCCCCATTTCCATGGAGTGCGTGGTCGATCGGATCATCCCCATGCCCCCGATGCCGGACCACGTGGTCTGGGGGCGCGTGGAGCGCTTCCACGTGCGCGACGACCTCTACCTGCCCGGCGGGCGCATCGACATCGGTGCGCTGGGGGCCGTTGGGCGTCTGGCCGCCGAGTACTCGCTCGTCAACAACATCTTCACCACCCCCCTTCCCGAGGAGCTCGTCGAGCGTCTGCGCGTGTCGCGCAGCGCGCGGCTCGATGAACGTCCGACGGACTTCTCACCCATCGACACGGCGGAATGGTCGCCTTCCGGATCAACGAGGACGGAACCGAAATGACCAGAGACCTTGTTCGCACCGACCCAGCCGGTACCGGCGGTGGCGAGGCGCTCCCGCAGGCGCCGACACTGCTGCTCGTCCACGGCTTCCTGGACGATGCCAGCGTCTGGGACGGCTTCGTCGAAGCCCTGAAGGGTGCCGTGGCGACGGCCCGTATCGATCTTCCGGGTTCCGGGACCCGTGCGTCCTCCGCCGAGGACATGGAAAAGCTGAGCCTGGCCCTCTTCGCCGACGAGGTCGCATCCGTCGTCGACGACATCAAGGGACCCGTCGTCGTGGTGGGCCAGAGCATGGGCTCCCAGGTTGCCGAACTCGCGGCCGCCGCCCGGCCCGGGCGCGTCGCGGGACTGGTTCTGCTCACGCCGGTCCCGCTCGGGGGCACCCGTCTGCCCGAGGAAGCCGTCGTGCCGTTCCGGGCACTCGGCGGGAACGCGGAGGCCCAGGCTGCCGTTCGCACCCAGCTCTCGCCGGCGCTCGACAAGGAGGCACTGGACGCGCTGGGCCGCAGGGGCCTGCTGGTTGCCCCGGCCGTGGTCGCACGGCACGTCGACATCTGGAACAACGGTGTCGAGGAGGCACCGGAACGGAGCGCGTACCTGGGCCCCGTCCTCATCGTCCGCGGCGACAGCGACGGCTTCGTCACCGAGGAAGTTGTCACCGGCGCCATCGCGCCTCGTTTCCCTGCTGCGCGTCAGGCGACGGTTCCCGGCGGTGGGCACTGGCTGCACGTGGAGCACCCCCACGCCCTGGCCCGCGAAGTCCTCGGCTTCCTCCAGAACCTGAATGCCGGCGACGCGGCTTCGGGCTGGCGCAGCGGCTTCTCGGAGCATTCCGAAAACACCTTCGCCCAGGGCTTCGCCGAGGACGTCGTGCTGGAGGCCAGCATTCTTGCCCGGCCGATCGCCGGTCGGGCGCTTGTCGCCTCCGCTCTCGCGGCTGCGAGCACCATCTACGAGTCGCTGGAGTTCACCGCCGAGGCCTCCGACGCAACCACGACCTACCTGCAGTGGAAGGCCACGGCGTTCGGCGGAGTGGAGATCTCCGGCGTCACTCTTCTGGAGAAGAACGCGGAGGGCGATGTCGTCCGGGCGGCGATCCACCATCGTCCGCTCGGAGCAGTCCTGCGATTCTCCGCCACGGTCCGCGACCGGCTGGCCGGCATCGTCCCGCCCTATCACTTCTATGCGGGCGACCCGCAGCCCGCTCCGGGCGCATAGCCCCGTATCCCCGTCTGTCCCGTGCGGCCACCTTCAGCAACCGTGTCCGCAGGAAAGAAATGGAAGACCGATGAGCCATCTTGGGTTCGACATCAACGACCACGTCGCCGAGATCGTCCTGGACAACCCGCCGCAGAACCGTATCGACGAACAGATGGCCGAGGAGCTGCTCGCCGCGGTCGAGAAGGCGGAGTCATCGGGGGCGCGGGCGATCCTGCTGCGGGCCGAAGGGCCTGACTTCTGCTTCGGCGGGGACATCGTCACGTGGCCCGACCTCGACGTGCGGCAACTGCGGATGCTGTTCGAGCGGTACATGTTCGCCTTCAACCGCTTCGAGCAGATTCCCGTGCCAGTGATCGCAGCGGTGAACGGCCTGTGCTTCGGCGGGGGCTTCGAACTCGCCCTGCGCTCCGACGTGATCTTCGCCGGCGAGGGCGCGCGGTTCGGGCACCCCGAGCAGACGCTGGGCATCGTCACCCTGCTTGGCGGCATCTACCGAGCGGCCGCTCGGGCCGGCCGCGCCAGGGCCTACGAATGGGCACTGACCTCGGAACAGGTTCCCGCTGCCACGATGGCGCAGGCCGGAGTCGTCAACCACGTCCTGCCCGATGCCGAAGTCCTCGAGGCCGCTCGGGCGTTCGCCCGCAAGGTGGCCGCAGGGCCCACCCGGGCGCACGCCGCGCACAAGGCGCTGCTGCGGATGTGGGAAGCCGGGGGCGTGAAGGCCGCCGACGACTCGATGTTCGACATCGCCATCCCCCTGTTCGAGTCCAAGGATGTGGCTGTCGCTCTCACGTCGGCCGTGGCGGCCTACAAGGCAGGACGGCCCCGACCCACTGTCGACTTCACCGGGGAATAGGTCCTCTCGCGGGGCCGTCCTGTAGGCGGCCCCGCTCATGCGGTCTGGCCATGGGTCACAGGTGAAAGCGATAGGCTCTTACAGAGGCTATGCAAGAACCCTGACGGCACCAGGAGGACACGATGAGTGCGGCGGTCCAATGGCCGGCCTCGGCTCGCTATGAGGAAGTCGAACACAACGCCCCAGGCGGGCTGGGATTCGTACAGGACCTCTTGAACACAGCGAGCCTGGGCAAGCCACGCCAGCCTGACCTCCTGGAGTCCGTCGATACGGCGGAGCAGTGGCTCCGGTCCTCCCTCGCAACGCTGAGCAGTATCGACTCCAGCGCTCCTTCCGCTCCATGCCCCCTTGATGCACGGGGCCTCGGTCGCCTCCAATCGCTGCGCGACGACCTCCGTGCCGCGCTGGCCACCGGGCATACCGACGAACCTTCCGCCGCCGTCGCCGCACCGTCGATCGAGACGACGGCAGCCGTCACTCTGGACGCCGGAGGCGCGCGGCTGCACGCTCGCGGCAAGGGCGTCGAACTTCTCCGCTCGTACGTCATGATCCAACTGGCCGCCGCCACCTATGCCGACACGATTCGGCGACTGAAGGTGTGTGCGAACCCTCGCTGTCGCGGCGCGTTCTACGACCGCTCCAAGAACTGCTCGCGTCTCTGGCACGACGTCACCACCTGCGGGAACACCCAGAACGTACGGGCCTATCGGGCCCGTCTGAAGGAACGCGGGCTCTCCTCGGTGCGGTGATGCGACGGCATCCGCAAGCGGACGCCGTCGTGTGCGGTGCGGGCGCTGCCGAAGATGCTCAGTCACAAAGACCGAGTCAGCCCGGCGGGACGGCGACGCCCCGCCACCGCCCGTCCGGCAGCGACCGAGGCAACCGACCCGAAGCGTGGCTGACGCCTCCCACCGCGGCACGCTGGGCAACCTCGCCGTACGGTGTGATCTGCCCGGCGGAGTTCGCGGGATGCTCGTCGGCCGCCGCTTCGTCACGCAGGCCGTCTCCAGCTTGTGCCCCGTGCGTCCTCGCGTCGAACGCGGGCGTCGCTGATCGCGGGGCGGGCTCTGCAGGCGACCTTCGCCGCCCTGGTCTCACCCACGTCACCAGCCCCGCTCCTGCCGGAATTCCCGTCGGCCGGCGGCAGGTTGCCATCGGCACCCAGGGTTCCATGGGCGGCGACCGCCCTCGTACCCATGCCCACCGCGCTGCCGGCCGGGCTCGGTGCGGGTCCACCCTGCCCGCCCAGTCCGGAGCCGCCGCCCAGTCACTGCCTGCGCCGTTCGCGCTCGGCTCGGCGATCAACGCAGCCTCCGCCAGCTCGGCGCTGTCCTCGGCAACCCAGGGCGGTCACGGCTGTCGAATCCTTCCACGGCGTCTGGCGGCTCTTCGCAGCTCGCGGTCTGGCGGCCGGACTCCTCCTGTGGACACTTCCTCCGGGCGCATGAGGCAAGCCCCGGTGCCGCCCGCCGGATGGCCGACCGACTTGTAATAGCCATTAGTATTTTGACTATGTACGAATCGCCTCTCCCGATGTACTGTTACCGCCAGCAGGGCGGCATTGAGGCCGCTTCGCGAAAGGGTGATGTCACTTGATCTCGAAGGTCTGTCCGAGTGTCGCCGAGGCCGTGGCGGGCATCGAGGACGGGGCAACGATCATGATCGGTGGTTTCGGCAGAGCCGGTCAGCCCGTGGAGTTGATCGACGCCCTTCTCGAGCAGGGCGCCCGCGAACTCGTGGTCATCAACAACAACGCAGGCAACGGAAACACGGGCCTGGCCGCTCTGCTCGCCGCGGGCCGCGTCCGCAAGATCATCTGCTCGTTCCCGCGTCAGAGCGACTCCTACGTCTTCGACCGCCTCTACCGGGCGGGGAGGATCGAGCTCGAACTCGCCCCGCAGGGGACACTGGCGGAACGCATCCGAGCCGCAGGCGCGGGAATCGGCGCGTTCTTCACTCCCACGGGCTTCGGCACCCCGCTGGCCGCCGGCAAGGAGCACCGGGTCATCGACGGGCGCGACCACGTGCTGGAACACCCTCTGCACGCCGACTATGCGCTGGTGAGCGGCCATCTGGCCGACCGCTGGGGCAACGTGGTGTACCGCAAGACCGCGCGGAACTTCGGGCCGATCATGGCTGCCGCCGCGCAGAGCACCGTCGTACAGGTGGACCGCGTCGTGGAGTTGGGCGCGATCGATCCCGAGACCGTTGTCACGGCGGGGATCTTCGTCGATCGGGTGGTCGGTGTCGGAGAGCGGACATGGCTGCGTGAGGGTGCCTTCGTCGGCGCCGCGGACGCGGAGGGCAACCCGAACCCGAGCGCCATCGAATCACGGGACGAAAACCGATGACCGTTCTCAGCTCCGGCCTTTCCCGCCGCGAACTCGCCGCCCGCATCGCGCTCGACATTCCCGAGGGCTCCGTCGTGAACCTGGGGATCGGCGCGCCGACGCTCGTGGCCGATGCCATCCCCGAAGATGTGGAAGTCGTCCTGCACACCGAGAACGGCATGCTGGCGATGGGGCCCGCACCAGTGCCGGGGCACATCGATCCAGATCTCATCAACGCGGGGAAGCAGCCGGTGACCGAGCGGCCCGGAGCCTCCTATTTCCACCACGCCGACTCGTTCGCCATGATGCGCGGAGGGCACCTGGACATCTGCGTGCTCGGGGCGTTCCAGATATCCGAGCAAGGCGACCTGGCCAACTGGCACACCGGCGCCGCCGACGCCATACCCGCGGTCGGCGGGGCGATGGACCTGGCGATCGGTGCCAAGTCGGTGTGGGTGATGACTGATCTGCTCACCCGGGACGGCACACCAAAACTCGTCACACAGTGCACCTACCCCCTCACCGGCGTGGGCTGCGTCACCCGCGTTTACACCAACCAGGCGGTATTCGACATCATCCCCGCTGGCTTTGCGGTGCGCGAGTTGTTCGGCACCGCCACGATCGACGCGCTCGCCTCGGCCACCGGCCTGCACCTCAGGGATGGACGAGTTGTCCCCCTTGCCGACCGTCCCTGACAAGACGCCAGCACAATTCCGCGACTCGACGACCATGAACGAAAACGGACGAGGTCATGACCGCTAGCTTCGTATACGACGCTCTACGAACCCCTTTCGGAAAGTACGGCAAAGCAATGGCGGGCGTACGCCCGGACGACCTCGCCGCACATGTCATGAGCGCCATCGTCGAGCGGCAGCCGGACCTGGACCCGGAGCGGATCGACGACATCGTGTTCGGCAACGCCAACGGCGCCGGCGAGGACAATCGCAATGTGGCCCGAATGGGTGCCCTGCTGGCAGGGTTCCCCACCAGCACGCCCGGCGTGACCGTCAACCGCCTGTGCGGCTCCGGAGTCGAGACAGTCATCCAGGGCAGCCGCGCCATCGAAGCAGGTGACGCAACGCTCGTGCTCGCCGGCGGCGTCGAGTCGATGAGCCGCGCACCGTGGGTCGTGCCCAAGCCGGACCGAGCCTACCCGGCAGGCAACGCGACCATGATCTCCACAACCCTGGGATGGCGGCTCGTGAACCCCCGCATGCCCGAGCAGTGGACCATCCCCCTGGGGCAGACAGCCGAGATCCTCGCGGAACGCTTCGCCATCTCACGCGAGGAGCAGGACGCCTTCGCCCTGCGCAGCCATCAGAACGCGGCACGCGCATTCGCCGAAGGGGCCTACGCGGCGGAAATCATCGATGTCCCCGGCGTCGACCTGGACCGCGACGAGGGCATCCGCGACGACACGAGCATGGTTGCCCTGGCGAAGCTCAAGCCGGCATTCCTCGCGAACGGAAGCGTCACAGCGGGCAACTCCTCTCCCCTCAACGACGGTGCCTCCGCAGTGCTGCTCGGAGCCGAGAACGCACTGCCCGGAGCACAACCCCTGGCCCGCATCACCGGACGAGGAGTGGCCGGCAACGACCCGGACGTCTTCGGGATCGCCCCTGTGGAGGCAGCCAACCGCGCCCTCGCCCGCGCCGGCAGAACCTGGTCGGACGTCGACCTCGTCGAACTCAACGAGGCATACGCCGCCCAGAGCATCGCCTGCATGCGGCTCTGGCCCGAACTCGATCCCCAGAAGGTGAACGTCGACGGCGGCGCCATCGCCATCGGCCACCCCCTCGGCGCCTCCGGAGGACGCATCGTCGGACACCTCGCACACGCACTTGCCGCACGCGGCGGCGGTATCGGCGTCGCCGCCATCTGCATCGGCGTCGGCCAGGGACTCGCAGTAGTGCTCGAAGCATGACCGGGCACATCACAACGGATGACGGCGGGGTTTCCGCCACTGTGTGCAGCGGGATCCTTTAGATGGCGGTGACGCCGATACCGCCGCCGCGTGCCTGCTGGCCGAGGGGACCGCTTTCGCCCGCATGGCTGCCCAGGGTCCCACCCGCGCCTACGCCGCGCACAAGCCCTGCTGCAGGCCTGGGCCGTCGGCGGGATCTCCGCGGCTGACGAACAGCGGCCTGCCCTTCGGCACGGACAGGTAAGCCTCTGTACAGGGCAGCGATAAGTCCCGTGAATCGCGCAACAGGACCCTCGGCGCGATCCGCAGCCTTCCGCCCTTGCAGGAGCGAGAGGGCCGGCTCGGCACGGTCCGCGTCGCCACCGAGGCTTGGGGATCAGTGCTGTTCGCCGTCACGTTGGTTTCGATCTGCGGGTGCTTCAGCGGCACTTCGCCGCGCATTACCTTTCCCACACCCCACTCTGGTTGAAGGAGAACGCCGAAATGACCCTCCAAATAGGTGACCTCGCCCCGGATTTCACGGCAGAGTCCGCCACCGGTGAACTGCGTTTTCATGAATGGCTCGGCGAGAGTTGGGGAATATTGTTCTCCCATCCCGCCGACTTCACTCCGGTCTGCACCACGGAGCTCGGTGCGGCCGCCCGACTTGAACCCGAATTTGCCAGGCGTGACACGAAGATCGCTGCGGTGTCGGTCGACTCCGCCAAGAACCACCGCACCTGGGCGAAGGACATCGCCGAGACGCAGGGCGCCCAGGTCAACTTCCCTATGATCGCCGACAGTGATCGGTCTGTTGCAGACCTCTATGGGATGATCCACCCGAACGCATCCGACACAGCGACGGTGCGCACCGTCTTCGTCATCGGGCCCGACAAGAAGATCAAGCTGACCATGACATATCCGGCCAGCACGGGGCGGAACTTCGCAGAGATTCTTCGAGTACTGGACTCTCTGCAGCTCACGGCTCAGCACCAACTGGCCACGCCTGCGGACTGGCAGCAGGGCCAGGAGGTCGTCATCACCGCTGCTGTAAGTGAGGAAGAGGCAGCCATTCGGTTTCCCGGATATCGAACGGTGAGGCCATACCTGCGCCTGACGGACCAGCCGTAGTCTCCCGCTGCCCATACCAGCCAATAGGGCCAGTCCCGGTCGACGGCCACAGACCGAGCCGTCTGAAGCAGCGATCTCGATCAGCTGCACCGTGATCGCGCCGGGACCGGACCCCACGTCGATGATCCGTGCGCAGGGGACCGTTCCCTGGCGGCCGGTCCACAGGCATGTGCGCAGGTGGTGCTGCCCAGCAGCAGATCGATTCCGTCGGCGGCGCCGTCCGCGAGCGCGGTGGCGGGGTCCCGGGGCAGCACGTCCCCGTCCCGGCCAGGTGGAACCCGCCCCCGCCGCCGAGGAGTGGGTTGCCGGAGCTGTTGCCGGCGGCCTGGGCGGCGAGGAGTGCAGAACGTTTGACTCCGGTGAATGCCTCCGCGGTGGGTGGGACACCGAGACGGCGGGCGATGGCGAGGGTGGTCTTCCGTGCCTCTGCCTGGGGCAGCGCCATGGGCGGTCCGCTCTGGAGCGCGGCCCGCCGGAAGAGGCCCTTGGAGTGCGGGCTGGCGAGCAGACCGGCGATGCTGATGGCGTCGGCCGACTCGCCGAACACCGTGACATGCGCCGGGTAGCCGCCGAAGGCCAGGATGTTCTCCCGGACCCAGCGAGCGCGGCCAGATGGTTGCGCAGGCCTAGATTCGCGGGCGCGTCGGGGAAGACGCCGTATCCCTCGATGCCCAGACCGTAGTTGAGGGAGACCAGTACGACGCCGTCATGGGCGAAGGCCCGGCCGTCGTGGACCGGCACGGCGGAGGAGCAGTGGCACAGCGAGCCGCCGTGGATCCACACCATGACGGGCAGCAGGTCGCCCTCGGGCGCGGGGGTCCAGACGTTGAAGTTGAGGCAGCCGTCGCTCGGAATGTCGGGGTCGGGCAGCAGCGCGTCCAAGGCCGAGCCGTAGGGATGCTTCGGCGCGGTGGGGCCGAAGGCGGTGGCCTCGCGTATGCCTTCCCAGGGCGCGACGGGCGGCGACCTTGCCGTTGACCGAGTCGGTGAGCATGACGAGGCAGAACGGGCAGGCGGTGGAGTTCGGACTCCGTCAGCGTCCAGGAGCGCACGGCCCATCCCGGCGGCCCTGGTCGCCGAGAGGTCCTCGTCGTGACGCTGGACATCGCCTCCCAGGTCCTCAAGTCCCGCAACGCCGGCGTGTTGCGCACCGGCTCCGTTGCCCTGCGCTCCTCCGAAGCCCTGATGGCGCACGTGGTCGCGCTGGCCATGCGGGACGCCGGTCTCGCCCCCGGCGCCCTCCAGCTCACTCCCCACGAAGGCCGGTGCGCCACCCACGCCCTGGTGTCACTGCCCGATCTCGTCCCGCTCGTCATCCTGCGCGACAGCGGCGAAAGCAGACCCGCGACCCCGGCTGGCCTTGCGGTCGCCGGAGTCATCGACGACCAGGACCCCGCCCCAGGTGTGGGGCGGGGTCCGGGTCAGCCACGGATGGGCCGGCGTCCGGCGCGACCACGGGCCGCCGGTCGGTGCTGAACATCTCCGACGTCTCCTGCCTGAGTCCCCCGCGTTCTGCCAGGTGCCTGGCCTTCGAGCGCACCTCCTCGACCTGCGCCGGCGTCGTCCCCAGGCCCAGCTCCACCGCGATCTTCTGAGCCTTCGCCGGTCCCCTGTTCGCCACTCCTCCAGCGCGCCCGGAATCCGCTGGTGGTCCGGTGCCGGCACCGTCACCCAGGCCCTTGGCCCCAGCGCGCCTGCTGCGCCGAGGCGCGTCCCTCCGGGCCGAGCTTCTGGTGATGCCACGAGAACGCGGCGCGGCCACCACCTTCCACACTCCGTGGCACTACCAGCCCACGGACCGGCTGCATGTTCGAGGCAGGCAGGCGGATGCCCGCCCACCCGTTTTGCCCGTACATTGTGGATGTGGGTACCGACGCCCATGCCTTCATCAGCGATCTCGCTCGAGGGCTCGAGCCCCGAGCGGATCAATTGGTCGATGCGTCGCTGCAGTGCTTGCGCTCGGAGCTTCCGAAGGTGTGGGCATACCGGGACATAGCCGCTGTGCTGCCAGTGGCTGCGTCGGAACACGTCACCACCCTTCTGGATTTTCTCGAGCAGGGCACAGAGACCGATGTGAAGACGCCGCCTGCCGCCATTGAGCTCGCTCGCCTACTCGCCAAGCACAGGGTGCCGATCAGTGACCTCCTACGCATCTATCGGCTGGTCCAGGCTCGTCTTGTTCATCTGCTCTACGAGGAGACAAGCCGTCTCACCGACGCCCCGGAGCTGATCAACGCGGCAACGGTCGCACTGAGCGCGATGGGTTTCGAGTACGTCGATCGCACCGCGGAGCAGGCCGTCGCGGCGTACCAGCAGGAACGCGACCGCTGGCTGCAGCGGCGGCTGAGCGTGATCAACGAGGCCAACACGCGGATCGGAACCACCCTGGACACCGCCTGCACCGCCCAGGAACTGGCAGACGTCGGTACCGACCGCTTCGCTGACCTGGTCACCGTCGACCTACTCGACTCCGCGCTCCAGGAGGGGGACTCCGCGCTCCAGGTGGGGGGCGTGGTGCCGGCCCACGTTGCGTCGGCAGTCCGTCGGGTCGCCCAGCAATCCGTCTTGGATGGCTGCCCGGACTCAGCAGTCGACACCGGGGAAAGGCACACATATCCCGAGGGGTCGGAGCCTGCTCGCTCACTCGCCACTGGACAGCCCCTGCGGCACGACATTGCGGGTTCGGACGTTCCGCCATGGTTGGCGGCTTCCCCGGACCGCAGACGTGCCCTGCGGATCTTCGGCATCCACTCAGTGCTCCTGGTCCCGCTGTGGGCCCGCGGAACCCCCCTGGGCCTCGTGCAGTTCATCCGCCACCGAACCGCAGTCCCGTTCGACGACGAGGATCTGCGCCTGGCCCACGAGATCGCGTCCAGAGCAGCCGTGTACATCGACAACGCCCGGCGCTACACCCACGAGCGTTCCACGGCGCTCACGCTCCAGCGCAGCCTGCTCC
Source organism: Streptomyces guryensis (assembly GCF_021261325.1). Lineage (GTDB taxonomy): Bacteria > Actinomycetota > Actinomycetes > Streptomycetales > Streptomycetaceae > Streptomyces > Streptomyces guryensis. Next base: position 29,788 of record NZ_JAJSBI010000009.1, read on the forward strand.
AGCATCAGGTGCCCGAACAGTCCGCCGTAGAGACCGCCTGCCGCTACCTGCCCTGCGGATCCCGGGCAGGCGTGGGCGGCGACTGGTACGACGTGATCCCGCTGTCCGGTGCCCGCGTCGCACTCGTGGTGGGTGACGTTGTCGGCCGCGGCCTCCACGCCTCTGCCACCATGGGCCGCCTGCGGACGGCCGTCCGCACGCTCGCGGACATCGACCTGATGCCCGACGAACTGCTCACCCACCTCGATGACGTGGTCATCCGTATTCAGCGTGAGCAGGAGCGGGGTGCGGAGATGAGCGCGACCTGCCTGTACGCGGTCTACGACCCGGTCTCCCGCCTGTGCTCCCTGGCCAGCGCCGGACACGTTCCACCGGCCGTCGTCACCCCCCTGGACTCCGGCGGCCACAGCCCAGCCCTCCGGGCGGTCGGCTTCCCGGAACTGTCCATCGGCCCGCCTCTGGGCCTGGGCGGCCTCCCCTTTGAAACAGCCCAATTCCAACTGCCGGAAGGCAGTCTCCTGGTCCTGTACACCGACGGCCTCATCCAAAGCCGCGCTCGCGACGTGGACACCGCAATCACGCTGCTGCACAACGTCCTTGCCCGAGCACCCGTTTCGTTGGAGGCGACCTGCGAGGACCTGCTGTCCGCGCTGCTGCCCGACAGCCCCACCGATGACATCGCTCTTCTCGTGGCGCGAACCCGAGCGCTCGACGCCAGGCAGGTCGCCACATTGGATCTCCCCTCCGACCCGGCGTTCGTGGCCGGCGCCCGCACCTACGCATCCGACCAACTGGCAGCCTGGGGCCTGGAAGAACTGTCCTTCACCACGGAGCTCATGGTCAGCGAACTGGTGACCAACGCCATCCGCTACGGCAAAGCCCCCATACAGCTGCGGATGATCCTCCAGTCCACTCTGACGTGCGAGGTCTCCGACGCCAGCAGCACCGCCCCGCACCTGCGCCATGCCCGGGTCTTCGACGAAGGCGGCCGTGGCCTGCTCCTGGTCGCCCAGCTCGCCGAGCGCTGGGGCGCACGGCACAGCGGTGAGGGCAAGGTCATCTGGGCCGAACAGGCCCTCCCGGGCAGAGGCAGCTCCGAGCTCAGGTCTGTGACGGCGCCCTTGAGACCGTAGAGAGACGAGATCACCCGGGGCCGGCTCGGGGCTTGCGGAGCACGCTCAGTCGATGAGGGCGGACTGAGCTTTCGGTACCAGTCCTTCGCGTCGCAGTCTGGAAGGTGACGTGTCGAACCACCGACGTACCGCACGAGTGAGGCTGGACTGTTCCTGCATCCCCAGGCTGGCCGCGATCTGCGAGAAGGACAGGTCGGTCGTCGTGATCAAGTGCAGGGCCTGACTCCGGCGTACACGATCGACGACGCCGGAGAAGGTCGTGCCCTCCTTGGACAGGGACCGCTGCACTGAACGCGGGTGGAGACTCAGCAGGCGCGCGACTTTCGACAGGTCCGGACCGCTGGATCCGAGCTGTTCGCTGAGAATCGCTGCGACCAGGTCCGACATCGGCACGTGCTGGTGGCCGAAGTGCGTTTCGAGATGGTCCATCGCGATGTCGTGAAGCAGGTCGTCGCCGCCCCTGACCGGTGTCGAGAACAGGTGGCTCGGGACACGCAGGGCCGCGCTCGGACAGTCGAATCTGACCTCGGCCCCGAAGTACGCCCGGTAGGAGCTTTCCTGTGCCAGGCGAGGGTGTGGCAGCAGGACCGAACGCAGTCCGTAGGGTGCGGCGCCGTGGAGCAGCGTCAGAACTCGGTGGACGATCCCGATGCCGTAGTCGATCGCCTGTGGTGAGGCGTTGATGCCCGTGGTCGTGTAGCGGAGGCCGACCACACCGGGGCTTCCCAGCGGATCGTCGGCTTCCTCGAGTGAGAGGGCCGGGCTGTAGACGAACAGGTACCGGCTCGCGCACTCGACGGCCTCGCCGATCGTGCGTGAGTTCTCCATGGCGATCGCCAGCGGTCCCAGCACATGCAGATCCTGCTGCGCCGCCATCCTCAACCCGAGGTCCGGAATCGCGAATCGGCGGGCCGTTTCCTCGAGAACGCGCTCGACCAGTCGGAGACTGGCGAACGAATTGCCCTCGGCGATCCTCGCCTCGTCGAAGCCGTATGCCGCGAGGAGTTCCGGGCCCGAGCCGCCGATCTCGGTGACGAGCGCGGAGAGCCCCCGCAGGGCAGAGCACCGGACAGGAAGATCGGTGTCACGCAAGGACAAATCCTTGTCGCCTCAGGGCAAGTACCGGAATGTTTCAACGAAGCAAACTACACGTCACGACCGAGAGGACAGCTTCTACCGAGCTGGAGCCGAAGTGACTGTCGCCCCACCCATGCTAAGCCCCGCCGACCTGCTGACACCCGAAGAGTTGGACGTCCGCTGGAGGCTCGCCGTCCGCGACCGCCTGGCCTCCATGGACCTGCGGCTCACAGGGCCGGCCAAGCGCCTCGGATCTGCTGAGGGACTGGACCTCGGAGACCTTCTCATCACCGACTGGGTGTGCGCGCAGGTCGAAGGGACCCGAGGCAGAAACGCAGTGCGTCAGGACGACGACGCGCTGCTGCTCCTCGCTGCCAGCGCCGGCCGGCAGATCATCGAGACCGCTGACGAGACCGTCGTTCTGCGACCAGGAACGGTTCTCATCATGAGCACCCGCACCACCGGGCGGTTCGTCATCCCGGATCACCTGGCCAAACGAACGGTCCGGGTGCCCATGAGCGCGCTGTCCTCGTTCGACGCGGGGGGCGGTGCACCCGGTTGCCTGCTCCTGGACACGGCTCAGAGCCCTTTGGCCAACCTCCTCCACGGCTTCCTCATGAGCCTGGACCGTCACATCGGGCGGATGTCCGCGGCGGAGGTCGAGGGAGCGCGCAACGCCCTCCTCGTCCTGATCGCCGGCATGATCCGTGCGGGTCGACCCCACATCGGCGACGACGAGTTCCTGCAGTTGTTCCGACGGCGGCTGGAAGACTGGATCATCGACCATCTCGCCGGTGGACCGGTCAGGGTCGCCGACCTCGCCGCCGCCCACAGCGTTTCTCCGAGGACGGTCCACCGGGCCTTCGCGTCGACCGGGGACACCGTCGGGACGGTCATCCGCATGCACCGCCTGGCGGCGGCCAGAGGCGACCTGGTGAACACGAACCTCTGCATCGCCGCGATCGCGCACCGGTGGGGCTTCTGCGATGCCAGCCACTTCGGACGGGAGTTCCGTCGAGAGTTCTCGCTGTCGCCCGGCGACTACCGGGAAGCCCACGGATGCGCCTGACCGTCTCCTCGTAGGCCGTGGCACACCCGTACCAGCCCGCGGCGCGATCCTTCTATGAGCCCTCACATGCATTCGTGGATTCTGGGCCCGGCACCACTACTCGCGAGTGTCGGATCACTCCGAGTGAACCTCCACACGACCGACGGACCATCGCAAGCGAATCGGAAGATCCCATGAATCGAGAAGACATCGAGTTCCAGGGCGAGGGCGGCGTCACCCTCCGGGGCTGGTTCTATCCGGCCAGGAACACCATCACGCCGGCACCGGTCGTGGTCCTGGCGCACGGGCTGTCATGCGTCAAGGAGATGCACCTCGACGACTATGCCGTGGTCTTCTCAGAAGCCGGCCTCAACGTGCTCGCCTACGATCACCGGAACTTCGGCGACAGTGAGGGAACTCCCCGCCAGGAGGTCGACCCGGTCCTGCAGTACCGGGATTTCCGGAACGCGATCACCTACGCCACCACCCGCCCCGAGGTGGACGCGTCGAAGATCGGTATCTGGGGCTCCAGCTTCTCCGGTGGACACGTCCTCATGGTCGCGGCGATCGACAAGAGGGTGAAGGCCGTCGTCTCCCAGGTGCCGTTCATCACCGGCCCGCGCACCCTGAGCCGGGCGATCCGGCCGGACTTCATCCCGGTCTTCCGTGCGATCCAGGAGGGCGACCGACTCAACCGGTTCACCGGCGGAGAGCCCGCCATGCTCCCGGTCGTCGCGGCCGACCCTACGGCGCAGGCCGTGATGCCCGCGGCCGACGCCTACGAGTGGTTCAGCAAGACGTCGGCGGACCGGGCGCCCAACTGGAAGAACGAACTGACGGCTCGAAGCATGGAAATGGTGACCGAGTACGCCCCGGGTACCTTCATCAGCCGCATCGCGCCGACCCCGCTGCTCATGATCGTGGCTGACAACGACAGGGTGGCACCGTTCGAGTTGGCCCTCGACGCCTACGAAGAGGCCCGGGAGCCGAAGCAGATCATCGTCAAGCAGGGCGGCCACTTCGACTTCTACAGCGGCCCCGGCTTCGACGAGCTCTCCGCAGCCGCACGGGACCACTTCGTCAAGCACCTCCGGGGCTGAGCCCCCTCCTGAGCAGCGTCACGAGCCGCACCTCCCGTCACCGATCCATCCATCAAGGAGCCGCAATGCCGTACTGGGAGATCTTCACCCCCGAGAGCGCCTTCACCCCGCAGGACAAGGAACAGCTGTCCCAGAGGATCACCTCGCTCTACACGGACTACGCCTATGACCTGCCGAAGTTCTACGTCGTCGTCCTGTTCAAGGACATGCCGGCGGACACCATGTACGTCGGTGGCAAGGCGAACAACAACTTCATACGGATCCGCACGGACCACATCGCCCGGCAGATGGACGACCCCGAGATGCGGTTCCTGTGCATGGAGGTCATCGAGGAGAAGCTGGCGCCGTTCGTGAAGGACCGCGGCTACGACTGGGAGGTCCACATCGACGAGACCCCCATGGACCTCTGGCGCGTCCAGGGCCTCGTTCCGCCTCCGCCGGAGTCCGACATCGAGAAGCTCTGGGCCAGGGAGAACCGGCCCGTCCCCTACGAGCAGCTGGCCGGCTGACCCCCTGACCGAGGTCCCGAGGCACCGTGGGGGTCCTGTCCACCGTGCGGGCCCCGGGACCTCATCCATCTCCGGATCCCGGAGGGAGACCTGGGAGCCGGGGACAGCATTGCCCATATCGACCTGCCGAACGGCGCGTCGCGCCGACCGTCGCGATCACTCCGGCACTCTGCGCTGCCGCGGTGGTGCTTCAGAGCGACGTGGCGCTCGCATACCAGCGCTCGGCGCACTCGTTCCATGAGTCGCCGAGCGTGCGTTCATAACGTGACTTCGCCGCCGACGTGCGCAAGGCCGCGTCGGCCGACAACACCGCAACCGGAGGTACCTCGTGACCACTGACACCTACTCCTCGCCGGCCGCACCCATTCGGGCCACGGTCTTCGTCGGTCGCTGGCCGAATGTCCCGGCCGAGGAGTTTCCCGGCGTACCGAACGGCACCTTCTCGCCCACCACGGCCACGCTCGTGAGCGGCGCCACCGAGGTGGTCCTGATCGACGCGCTCTACCTCAAGGACGACGTCCGCGACCTCGGTGACCTGATCGAGCGCACCGGCAAGAAGCTCACGACGATCTACATCACCCATGATCACGCCGATCACTACCTGGGCTTCGGACCGCTCCTGGAGCGGTTCCCGGAGGCGAAGGCCGTGGCGCTGCCCCACGTGGTCGAGTCCATGAAGCAGACCATGCCACTTCAGATCGAGCAGTGGGGCATGCTGTTCGGCGACTCCTGCATCATGGCGGGGCCGCTTCCGGAGCCACTCGAAGGCAACACGCTGTACGTCGACGGATCTCCCCTGTACATCATCGAGGTGAAGCAGGCCGACATCCATCCCACGAGCATCGTGCACATCCCCGAGATCGACGTCGTCGTGGCCGGTGACTCCATCTACAACGAGATCCACCCCATGCTCGGCCTGTCGACGCCCGACGAGTGGCAGGACTGGCTCGAGACCGTCGACACCGTGGAGAGCCTCCGCCCGCGCATGATCGTGTCCGGACACCGCAGGCCCGACGGCGACGACTACGCGGTCGAGACCATGATCGCCCAGACCCGCGCCTACATCCAGGACTTCGCGGCCGCCTCCGAGGTCGCGAAGGACGCCGAAGAGCTGGTGGCCACCATGGTGGACAAGTACCCGCACCACGGCAACGTCTGGACGCTCCAGTTCTCCGCCGGCGAGGCGATCGCGAAGCGCGACGCCGCTGAGTGACCGAGCCTGTCACCCGAAGTCCGCACTGTTGCCTTCGCGTTGAAACGCGCCACACCACGATAGGTGACCTCACCATGAATTTCGCCTCTCTGCCCGACCTTCGCGCCGCATCCACTCCGGACGGGCCCGCGGTCGCCGACGGGCGTCAGTCGCTCAACAACGCCCAGTTCCTGACCCGTGTCCGGGCTGCCGCCCGTCACCTTGAGGACCTTGGGATCGGTACCGGCGGTGTCGTGGCGCTCAAGCTGAGGAACCGCGTCGAGTTCGTGTTTCTGCTGTTCGGTGCCTGGCGGCTCGGGGCGACCGTCACCCCGGTCAATCCGAGCCTGACCGAGGGCGAGGTCGCACGGCAGCTCCACGACTCGGGCGCACGCGTGCTGGTCGTCGAGGACGGCACGACCGCTGCGGGCGTCATCACTCTGGCCGTCGACGACCTGTACAGGGAGGCGGTGGGGCCGGGTCCGACGCCGCAGCCGGACTCGACCGCGCCGGCACTCCTGATCTACACCAGCGGAACGACGGGCGTACCGAAGGGCGTGATGCTTGACCACTCCAACATCGACGCGATGGCGGCGATGGGGTGCCAGGTGGTCGAGACCGGGCCGACCGACCGCTGCTTGCTGATCCTGCCGCTCTTCCACGTCAACGCCATCGTGATCAGCGTGCTCATGCCGCTGGTCGCAGGCGGCAGTGTCTTCATCACCGACCGGTTCGACCCCAAGACCTTCTTCGATCTCGTCGAGCGGGAGCGACCCACCTACTTCAGTGCCGTGCCCACGGTCTACAACATCCTCGAGGCGCTGCCGGCCGACGTTCGACCCGACACGTCCTCGCTGCGATACGGCACGTGCGGTGCGGCACCCGCCTCCGCCGAGTTGCCGATCCGATTCGAGGCCCGGTACGGCTTCCCCATCATCGAGGGGTACGGGCTGTCCGAAGGAACCTGCTTCTCCACCGTCAACCCCGTCGCGGGTCCGCGCCGCGCGGGCACCGTGGGCGTCGCCGTCCCGGGGCAGGAGCTCCGGATCGTCGACGAGCTGGGCAACGAGCTGGCGACCGGCATGGACGGTGAGGTCATCGTGCGTGGCCCCAACGTCATGCGCGGTTATCTCGGCCGGCCGGAAGACACGGCGAAGACGATCGTGGACGGCTGGCTGTACACGGGCGACGTGGGCCACCTGGACGCGGACGGCTACCTGACCCTGGTCGGGCGATCGAAAGACATGATCATCCGTGGTGGCGAGAACATCTACCCCAAGGAGATCGAGGACGTCCTCACTGCTGACCCGTCTGTCCTCGAGGCCGCCGTCATCGGTGTGCCTGACGACAAGTGGGGAGAGGTGGTAGTCGCCTACGTCCAGCCGCGACCTGGTATGACTGTCCACCCCGCGGCTCTGGAGGCGCTGACTGCGCAACACCTCAGCGGTTACAAGCGGCCGACGTCGTTCCTCGTGGTCGACGCCATCCCCAAGAACGCTGTCGGCAAGATAGACAAGCCCTCGTTGCGGGCCGCTCACGCCGCAGCCCTGTCATCCCACTGACCGCCGGCAGTTCCTGGTCATTGAGGGCTCGCCCTCTTCGAAGGTCGGGTGGCTTGAGGGACGAGATTCCCTCGCGCCACCCGACTGGGCGAGTATCTGGAGAACGGTTCCCTGTCCCGCGCCACGTCCGACCGCCGCAAGCCACCACGGCCTGCGCGACCGACGACCCTGCCTGCATCCTGGCAGCGCACCTCGGCCATCGCGACGCCCACGACGGGACGGCGCGGAGGCGGTCAGGAGCCCGGCTCACCCAGACCGAGCGCATGCGAGCCGGTGAGACCCCCGGCAGAACTTCGGCCACCGTCGACGCATGATCGGACTGACGGCGCACCGGAGCGCCGAGCGCTGCCGGGAGGCGTGCGTGCGAACTGCCGGAGCGAGGCAGAGGCGCCCAGGGAGGTCCGGCAGGCCGACCATCCCCAACTCGGCATCCGGGTGCTCGACTTCGCCGGGAAACCGGGGCGCCCGTGGCTGACCGGGCAAGACATGGCCGTGCTCGGAGAGAGCCAACATCGTTCGTCAGCCTGCGGTCGCGGAGCGGTGGTCGGTGCCCAGCATGGCCAGCACCAGTGTCGCGTAGCGGCGGCCGAGGCTGACGGGAGTGTGGTGGCCGCCGGGGGCGTACCAGCGGCTGACGTCGACGCCGAGGGAGAGTACCGCCAGCGCGACACCGCCGGGGTCCTCGGTGCGGAACGCCCCGGACGCGATGCCGGCCGCGATCTCGTCGAGCACCACTTCCTCGGTGCGGCGGCGGAGCCGGAGGATCTCGTCACGGTGGTCCGGCGCGAGTGCGCCGAGCTCGTACTGGACGACGCGGGCCAGCTGGTGGTGGCGGGCGTGCCAGGCGGTGTAGTCGTGAACCAGCGCCCGTAGCCGGCCGACCGCCGTCACCTCCTCCGCCAGGGCGCGTTCCACCGCGGCCAGTGCGCTGCGGTGGCCGGCGAGGCTGATCGCGTAGAGGAGGTCTTCTTTCGTGCGGTGGTGTGCGTAGACGGCCGACGGGCTCATCCCGGCGGCGGCGGCGATGTCGCGGGTGGAGGCGCCGTGGTAGCCGCGGGCGGCGAAGGCCGTGAGCGCCGCCTCGAGGATGCGCCGGGAGCCGGGGCCGGCTTCGCCCCACAGGTCGTCGGTTGCGCTGGTTGTCACGCGCCCATTCTTGCGGATCACGTCTGTCGGTCCGCTCAGCTGATGGTGAGACCGCCGTCGACGGTGAGGGTGGTGCCGGTGACGTAGCTGGAGGCGTCGGAGGCGAGGAAGACCACGGCGGCGGCGAGTTCCTCGGGTTCGCCGGTGCGGGGAAGCGGGATGCGGCGGACGATGTCGTCGATGGTGTCGGCGTCCTGACGGGCGGTCATTTCGGAGGCGAAGTAGCCGGGGGCGAGGGCGTTGACACGGATGTTCTTGCGGTGGCTCCACTGGGCGGCCAGGTCGCGGGTGAGACCGAGCAGGCCCGCCTTGGAGGAGGAGTAGCCGGCCTGCGGCAGGCCGGTGTTGACCAGGCCGAGGACGCTGGCGATGTTCACGATGGAGCCGCCGCCGGTCATCACTCGGGCTGCCGCCCGGGCCATCCAGTAGGCACCCATGAGGTTGATGTCGATGATGCGCCGGAAGTGCTCCGGTGTCTCCCGGCTGGCCGGGACCGCACCGGCCACACCGGCGTTGTTGACCAGGACACCGACGTGGCCGAAGTCCGCGGCGGCCGCCGCGACCGCATCACAGTCGTCGGGCGAGGCGACGTCGGCCTTGACGCACAGGGCGCGGCGGCCCGTGGCCTCGACGAGGCGGGCGGTTTCGGCGAGTCGGTCGGTGCGTCGGGCGGCCAGGACGACGTCGGCCCCGGCTTCGGCGAGGGCCTGGGCGAAGGCGACGCCGAGACCGGAGGAAGCGCCGGTGACGATGGCGACGCGGTCGTCGAGACGGAAACGGTCGAGGATGTTCACAGGGGCTCCAGAGAGGTCAGATGGACAGGCCGCCGTCGACGGGCAGCACGGCACCGGTGATGTAGCCGGCCTCCTCAGAGGCGAGGAAGGCGACAGCCGCGCACATCTCACTCGGGTCGCCGAAGCGGCCCATCGGGATGCCCGCAGTCAGCTCGGCGCGCTTCTCGGCGGGGACGGAAGAGACCATGCGGGTCTCCGCGTTGGGGGAGATGGCGTTCACGGTGACGCCGAAGCGGGCGAGCTCTTTGGCGGCGGTGCGGGTGAAGCCGATGATCCCGGCTTTGGCGGTGGCGTAGTTGGCCTGGCCGATGTTGCCGTGCAGACCGGAGTAGGAGGTGACGTTGACGACCCGGCCGTACCTCTGCGCGCGGAAGTGGGGGACGCACGCCCGGGTGAACCGGAAGGCGCCGCCCGCGTGAACGGCCAGTACGGCGTCCCAGTCGTCGTCGGTGAGCTTCCACAGGACGCCGTCGCGCAGGATCCCGGCGTTGTTGACCAGGACGTCGACGCGGCCGGTCTCTGCCAGCGCGGTGGCGACGACACGCTCCGCGTCGGAGCTGGAGGTGACGTCCGCAGCCACCCACAGAGTGTCCAGCTCCTCCGCCGCCACGCGGAGTTCGTCCTCGTCTCGGTCGACCAGGACCACGTCCGCGCCTGAAGTGCGCAGGTGGCGACCGAGTTCGAGGCCGATGCCGCGGGCCGCGCCGGTGATGATCACGGTGTGGCCGGTGAAGTCGAAGCTGAGGTTGCCCATCGGGCGCTCCAATCCGGAAGACGAGGGGCCCAAGGGCCTTACAGGCCGAGGTCGCGGCCGATGAGTTCCTTCATGATTTCGTTCGAGCCGGCCCAGATCTTGGTGACGCGGGCGTCCTGCCAGGCTCGGGCGACCCGGTACTCGTTCATGTAGCCGTACCCGCCGTGCAGTTGGACGCAGGCGTCGAGGACCTCGTTCTGTACCTGGGCGGTCCACCACTTGGCCTTGGCCGCGTCCACCGCCGAGAGCCGGCCCGTGACGTGGGCGGCGACGCACTGGTCGACGAAGGCCTGGGTCACCTCGATCTGGGTGACCATCTCGGCCAGCCGGAACTTGTTGTACTGGAAGGCGCCGACGGACTGGCCGAAGGCCTTCCGCTCCTTCACATACTCCAGCGTCTCGTCCAGGATCTGCGCGGCGTGGGCCAGGTTGAGCACGGCGGCACCGATCCGCTCCTGCGGGAGCCGCTCCATCATGTGGATGAAGCCGCGGTCGACTTCGCCGATGACGTTGGCGGCCGGGACGCGCACGTCGTGGAAGAACAGCTCGGCGGTGTCGGCTTCGTGCTGGCCGACCTTGTCCAGCTTGCGCCCGCGCTCGAAACCGGGCATGTCCGTCTCCACGGCGAACAGCGTGATGCCCTTGGCGCCCTTCTCCGGGCTGGTGCGAGCGGCGACGACCACGAGGTCGGCGCCGAAGCCGTTGGTGATGAAGGTCTTGGAGCCGTTGAGGGTCCAGTTCTCGCCGTCGCGCACGGCCGTGGTCCGCAGGGCCGCGAGATCGGAACCTGCCGAGGGCTCCGTCATACCGATCGCGGTGACCAGCTCGCCCGCGCAGAACCGCGGCAGCCAGCGCTCACGCTGCTCCTCGGTGGTCAGCTCGACCAGGTAGGGGGCGACGACCTCGCAGTGGATGGTGAACGAGGAGGCGAATGCCACCGACAGCCTGGCGAATTCCTCGTGGATGACCGCGGTGAAGCGATAGTCGCCCGCCTCGCTGCCGCCGTACTGCTCCGGTACCAGCAGCCCGAGCAGTCCTTGCTGCCCAGCGGCCTTCCACGCGGCGCGGTCGATCGCCCGCTGCTGGATGAACTCCTCCTGGCGCGGCCGCAGCTCACGCTCCACGAACGCCCGGACGGAGGTCCGGAAGGCCTCGTGGTCGGCATCGAAGACAGTACGGCGCACAGGAGCTCCTCGTCGCTCGCCGGAAAGAGGAAGTAAGAAGCAGGAGCAGGAAGTAAGCGAGTGCATAGTAACTATGCGAGTGCTTAGTTTTCTTAGGCGGGTCGATTCCGTCAACCCCGTCTGCGAGGTAGGTGGACATGACGTACGCCACGGGGTCCTCCATCGCGTGCAGTGGAGTACGCCGGCGGTTCCCCCATCAACTCCCCGCACATCAACCGTGTTGGCGGGTCCGGTTGAGCGGGTGACGGGCGGCCATGCCCGCAGGCAGGCGCGGATCGGTGGCGTGCTCGCTCCGCAGTGCCGCTCACCGAGGTACCCGAACCAAGACGAAACGGGCAGGTGCCGTCTTGCGCGGACGTACCACGGCGAGGCGCGATCGTCCTATGGGGCACCTGTTTCGGGTGGCTACCTTGCTGACGTCATCCCTGTTCTGCCGGAGCTTGAGAGCCGCTCCTCCGGACAGAACCCACCGCCAGATCTCCGAGAAGAGCACTCAGATGCCCGAAGCCGTGATTGTGTCCTACGCCCGCTCGCCGATCGGTCGGGCGTTCAAGGGGTCGCTGAAGGAGATGCGCAGCGACGATCTCGCCACCCAGGTGATCGCTGCGGCGCTCGCCAAGGTCCCGGGACTCGACCCCGACGAGATCGGAGACCTGATCCTCGGCTGCGGTCTGCCCGGTGGCGAACAAGGCTTCAACCTGGCGCGCAACGTCGCGGTCCAACTGGGCTACGACAACCTGCCGGGCACCACGGTGACCCGCTACTGCTCATCGTCGCTGCAGACGACGCGGATGGCCTTCCACGCGATCAAGGCAGGCGAAGGCTCGGCCTACATCTCGGCGGGCACAGAGGCCGTGTCCCGGTATCTCAACGGCAACTCGGACTCCTGGCCGGACACGCAGAACCCCGCGTTCGGCGTCGCTCAGGCACGCTCGGCCGCCAGGCAGGCGAGCCACGAGGCCTGGACCGACCCTCGCGAGTCGGGACTGGTGCCCGACGTGTACATCAGCATGGGTGAAACCGCGGAGAACGTCGCCTCCCTCACGGGCATCGGTCGCGAAGAGCAGGACCGGTGGGCGGTTCGTTCGCAGCACCGAGCCGAGGAGGCCATCGCGCGCGGCCACTTCCGCAAGGAGATCACTCCGATCACCCTGCCCGACGGGTCGATCGTGGCCGAGGACGACTGCCCGCGGCCCGGGACGACGCTCGATGCGGTTTCCGCGCTCAAGCCGGTCTTCCGTGAGAAGGGCTCCGTCACCGCCGGCAACTCGTGCCCGCTCAACGACGGAGCGGCGGCCCTCGTCATCATGTCCGATGTCAGGGCGTGTGAACTCGGCCTGCAGCCGCTGGCCCGCATCATCTCCACCGGCGTGACCGCTCTCTCGCCGGAGATCATGGGCCTCGGCCCCATCGAGGCCACCCGTCAGGCACTCGACCACGCGGGCCTGACCATGAGCGACGTCGATCTCGTCGAGATCAACGAAGCATTCGCCGTGCAGGTGCTCGGCTCTGCACAGGCGCTGCAGATCGACGAGGACAAACTCAACGTCTCGGGCGGGGCCATCGCGTTGGGCCACCCCTATGGGATGACCGGAGCGCGGATCACCGGATCGCTCATCAACAACCTTCAGGCCCATGACAAACAGATCGGCCTGGAGACGATGTGCGTCGGCGGCGGGCAGGGCATGGCCATGCTGATCGAGCGGCTCGCCTAGGGAGCGTTTTGAGTCGTGATCAGTCACGGCAGCTGGAGTTCTGGTCGTGGCTGGTCCTGAAGAGCGTGTCGGCGCTGGTGGCAGGCTCCTGCGATGGCTTGATTGCGGCGGCGCCAGGCCATCCGGTGCAGGATGTGTCTCGCGTCCCGGACTGGTGGTGTGAGGACGAACGCCCAGAGGAATCGAACGAGTTCGGGGCAGGACAACGGGACGAGATGGGCTGGTCCGGCAGGGCTGGCTGAGTGAAGCACGCAGCCCTGCCGCGCCCGCGTCCCGCGGACGAGAGACTCAACTGATCGACCTCACCGGCCGAGCAGCTTTCATTGGCGTCAGCGGTGCCATTGGCCGCAAGGTCGGATCCCGGTGTCGACGTCGGACTTGTTGAGGAAGGCTGGGCTGGTCAGGACGGCGATGCGTGTCGGTGTGAGGTCTCAGGACTTCCTTGACGGTTTGTCGTCAGGAGATCCTTGACGGTCCTTCTGGGTGCCCATGCCTTTGACGTAGAGCCTGGTGATCGGCCCGAGGTTCTTGCGGGGCCTGACAGCGAGTTCGTCCTCCCCATGCAGGATCCGGTAGTGGGTGTCCTCGATGACGACGGTGACGATCTTTCCCGCATGCCGCGGGCCGAGCTTGATGAACTGGCCGTTGATCATGAAGCGGCCGCTGGCATGCACCTTTCGCTGGGCCCGGATTGCCCCGGCCGGCAGAGGCGGAGGCGGCAGCGGGGACGCCGCCGTCCGTGCCCCGTCGATCTGCCCCAGACGGTTGGCCGGAACAGGGCAAGGCCACGTTCCCATTAGGGCGTTGTCGGCGATGACGTGCATGAGGTGTCCGTCGAGACGGAGAGTGATCGTGCGACCTGCGAGGGCGAATCCGACCTGATAGCGGCCGCCGGCCAGGCAGACGATCCCGTGGCGATGGACCTTGCGGTCGACCTCGACGGGTTCGCCGGCGGCGAGGATGGCCGTGCCGCTGCGGGCCCTGGGTAGAGCCGGGGGTGCGGGCTCGGGACCAGCCGGACGGGCTCCGTAGCGCATGGTCAGCTAGGCGAGGTCCTCCGGTCGCAGCCGGGACGGGACCGTGGTGACGAGATGCCCGTCGAGGAGGAAGTGGACGCTGCGGTGGTTCGCCCAGACCGTCAGTGTCCGGCCGGCCAGTGCCTGGTGGATGCCGACCCGCTGCCTGCCCGTCACCAGGGTGATCTCGCCGCTGGGAGGCACCCGCACGCCGAACTCGATCGCGGTGCCCTGCGGGGGAAGGATGGGCGGCTCGACTACGTCAATGGCCAACTCCGGCTCGGCGACGGTCTGTTCGGGATGCAGATCACCGCCGTGGACGGCAGCATGGGGACGGAAGAGACTGACCGGGGTGGCCATGCTCAGGGCCTGGTGCGGGCGCTGGTGGTTGTAGGCGTGCACCCAGCCGTCGATCGCTTCCTGGGCCGCGGCCAGCGACTCGAACGGCGCCACGTGGTCGAGGAACTCCTCGCGCAGGGTGCGGTGAAAACGTTCGATCTTGCCCGTGGTGGTGGGTGAACGTGGCTTGGTCAGTCTCTGGGTGATGCCGTTCTCCCGGCAGATGCGCTCGAAGAGCACCTCCACCGGCTGGGGGCGGGTATGACGGCCGGTGAACTGCTTGCCGTTGTCGGTCAGGACCTCGAAGGGCACCCCGTAACGGCGCATCGCGGCGGTGAAGGCCGAGCACACCGCGCGGGCACTGGGCACGGCCACGACGGAGGCGATCACGACGAACCGGGAGTGGTCGTCGATGCCGGTGACCATCTTGCACTCCCGCCCGTCGGCCAGCGGCACCCCGCCGACCAGGTCCATCTGCCACAGGTGCATGGGCGCCTCACGCTGCCACCGGCGGTACTTGCGCGGATGCTGCTGTTCCTGGGTGCGGACCAGGCCGTTGCGGGAAAGCACCCGGTGGACCGTGGCCCGCGAAGGCGCCGACTCCAGCCCGCGGGCAGCCAGTTCGTGGGAGATCCGGCGGGCACCCCAGCGGGGGTGCAGGCGACGCAGTTCGCAGATCTCGGCTTCAACCTCCGCAGAAAGACGCGTGGGACTGTTCCGCGGGCGCCGGGAGCGATCCAGCAGACCGGGCATGCCCTCCTGCTCGAACCGCCGCCGCCAGCTGTGCAACGTCTGACGCGAAGTGCCGTACCGGGCCGCGACCTCACCGATCGGGGACCCACCGAGCACCTCGCGGACAGCCCGGTAGCGGTACTCGGCCAGCTGCTGAACATCCACGTCACCGACGGAAGCAGCCCTGCAGCTTCGTTGGTCGAGGGATGGCGGACGTTCAGCCGAAGGTGTCAATCATGTCCAGAGCACAAACGGTCAAGCATCTCCTGAGACCTCACACCGACAGATGCGATTGCTGTTGTTGTTATGGAACCGCCGGGAGTCGACCGAGAGATGGCCTCCAGCCATGGCCGTTGTCTACGACGAATTCAAAGTAGCCGTCCCTTGTGGTGTGCTGGGTCTTGCTTCGGGGCGAAGGCGGCCATCTTGCTTGGCCTTGCCGCCCGTCTCGGCTCCCTCGCCGCGCCCCGATACTCCGGCTGGGCGCGGGCCCGTTCTCGCAGCTCACGAGAACGGGCCCGCGCAGGATGTGGGTTACAGGGCTGCGGCGGCGCTGTGGAGGTTCTTGGCGGCCAGGGCGAGCCCCTCGGTCTGGGAGTAGGCGGCGTCCTCGTGCTCGATGTTCACCGCGATGTCGGGGTCGATCTCGGCGAGGGCGCGCAGGAACTCGGTCCAGAAGGGGACGTCGTTGCCGAGGCCTACGGCGACGAACTTCCAGGCCGGGTTTTCCGGCCAGGCGTTGCACCAGAAGCCGTAGCCGGTGGGGACCTTGCCGTCGGCGTCGGCCGGCACGCGGGTGAACGACGTGTCCAGTACGCCGCGGATGTCGGCGCCCGGGCAGAGCGTCGCGTCCTTCGCGGCGGCGTGGAAGACCAGCGGCCCGAGCCACTTGATGGAGGCGATGACGTCCATGCCCTGCCACATCAGATGGGAAGGGTCCATCTCGGCGCCGACGTTCGTCAGGCCGCCCGTGTCGACGAGCCGCTTGAGGGTGACGGGGGAGAAGACGAGGTTGTGCGGGTGCATCTCGATCGCGACCCGGACGTCGTTCTCCCGGGCGAGCGCGTCGATCTCCTTCCAGAACTCGACGGCCACGCCCCACTGGTAGTCCAGGACGTCCATGTAGACGCCGTCCCACGGATTCACCACCCAGGAGGGGTACTTGGCGTCCGGGTCCGAGCCCGGCGTACCGGACATGGTGACCACGTGCCTGACGCCCAGCAGGCCCGCGAGGCGGATCGTGCGGCGCAGGTCGTCCGCGTGCTTGGGGCCGACGCCGGGGAGCGGGTTGAGCGGGTTGCCGTTGCAGTTGAGGCCGGTCAGCTCCATCCCGCGGTCGGCGAACGTCGCCAGGTACTCCTCGCGCGCCTTGGCCGAGGACAGCAGCAGGTCGACCGGGCAGTGCGGGGAGGGTATGAAGCCGCCGGTGTTGACCTCGACCGAGGTCAGACCGTTCTCCTTGAGGATGTCGAGGGCCTCGGTGAGGGTGCGGTCGTGCAGACAGGCGGTGTAGGCGCCGAGCTTGAGGGCCATCGGGTATCTCCTTCGATACGTGAGAATCAGGCGACGGGCGGAACGGCGACGGCGGCACCGTCGTTGTGGGAGGACTCGACGACGGCCTGGATGATCTCCATCGTGCGCAGCGCGTCGGCGAAGGTGGCGCAGGCCGGCAGCGGCTCGGCGACCCCAGCGACCTGGTCCAGGAAGGCCCGGGCCTGGTAGGTGAAGTTGTCGGCGTTGCTGGCGCCCACACCCGGCGCCTCCATCGGGACACCGCCCGCGAAGTACGGCAGGTTCGGACCGGCGATGATCTGCCGGGCACCGCGCGTACGGGCGTCGGGCTGCGCGTCGTCGAAGAGGTACTCGGCGGGCCGGTGCTGGTCGAACGCGGCCCGCCCGCCCACGCCCAGGACGTCGAAGAAGAGCCCGTTGGGCAGGCCGAAGCCGGTGCGCGTCACCGAGAAGGTGCCGACGAGACCGGACTCGAAGCGGGCCGTGAAGGTCGCGGTGTCCTCGTTCTCGACCTCGCCGAACTCCTCTGAAACGGGAGCCGCGTTGTGCCCGACGACCGCGCCCAGCGGCAGCGGCCGCTTGGTGATCTGCGTCGACAGCGAGGCACCCGAGACCGAGGCGATCGGACCGGCCACGTACTCGGCGGCGTCGATGACGTGCGAGCCGACGTCCCCGAGCGCACCCGAACCCGGGCCGCCCTTGAACCGCCAGCTGAGCGGACCGTTCGGGTCGGTCGCGTAGTCACACCAGTAGCGGCCGCTGAACAGCGTCAGGTCACCCAGCTCACCGGCCCGCACATGCTCGCGGATCGCGGCGATGCCGGGGGCACGACGGAAGGTGTAGCCGACCGCGGTCACGACCTCGGCGGTGCGCTCCAGCTCGGCCATCGCGCGGGCGTCTTCCATCGACCCGGCCAGCGGCTTCTCGCACAGCACATGCTTGCCCGCCGCGACCAGCGCCTCGGCGATCGGGCGGTGCAGCGCATTGCCGGCGACGATGCTGACGGCGTCGATCGTCGGGTCCTCGACCACGGCCTCCCAGCTCGGGAGCGCCTTCTCGAAGCCGTAGCGACGCGCGGCGTCCTCGCCGAGCGCGGTGTTGGCGTCGGCGATCGCGGCCAGCCGGACCGGCGGCAGGCCGGCCCCGAAGACCGTGTTGACGTTGCGGTATCCGGCCGCGTGGCTGCGGCCGGCCATACCGGCTCCGATCACCGCGACGGACAGTGGTTTGGCAGAGGTGGTCATGGCGGGTGCCTTTCAAATAAGCGAGTGATCAGGCGGCGAACTGCCGTCGGAAATGGGACTCGATGTCTTCCATCGAACGGCCGCGGGTCTCGGGGACGGTGCGGAGGTAGTAGAGGAATGTGGCGGCGTTGACCACGGCGAACAGCAGGAACGTGATCCCGCCGACCGCGTTGATCAGCGGCGGGAACACCAGCGTGACCACGAAGTTGGCCATCCAGGTGCCGAAGACGGCTGTGCCCATGGCGAAGCCGCGCAGCCGGAGCGGGAAGATCTCCGAGAGCATCAGCCAGAACACGGTCGCGATGCATCCCTGCATGAACAGCAGGAAGGTCAGCATCGAGGCGAGCACCAGGTAACTGCGGGCCGTCGATTCGGGCAGGACCAGGAAGCAGAGCGCGATCAGCAACAGGGAGACGGTGACGCCGACCTGACCGGTCAGCAGCATCGGGCGTCGGCCGTACCGCCCCAGCAGCCACATGCCCGTCGACACGGCGAGCACGGCCACGACGCCGTTTGCAATGGTGGCGGTCAGCGCCGCCTGCCTGCCCAGCCCGGTGTCCAGCAGGATCGTCGGCGCGAAGTACATGATCGAGTTGACGCCGGTGAGCTGAGTCAGGGACGCCAGCCCGAACCCGAACATCACGATGCGCCGGACCCACGGTGTGCCCAAGTCCAGCCAGCCTGCCCGCGGCTGGGCGGCGTCGGCGGTGACACGCTGCTTGATCTCGGCGAACTCGGCGTCGACGTCCTGTGGGTCGCGAATCCGGCCCAGGGTGCCGAGGGCGTCGTCGAACCGGCCACGGGAGGCCAGCCAGCGCGGCGACTCAGGCACGAAGAGCATCCCGACCCACAGCAGCACGGCGGGGACCGTGGCGATCGCGAGCATCCATCGCCACACGCCACCCTCGCCCACGGTCTTGGCGATGACCGCGTTCGAGGTGTACGCCAGCAACTGGCCTGCCACGATCATCAGTTCGTTCTGTGTCACCAGCCGCCCGCGGCGGTCGGCCGGAGCCAGTTCGGCGATGAAGACCGGCACCGTCGCGGACGCACCGCCCACGGCGAGACCCAGCAGCACACGGAAGAGCACCATCACCGCAAGCTCCGGCGCCATAGCGGTGCCCAGTGCCCCGACGAAGAACAGCACGGCGAGCCCGAGGATGGTCCGCTTGCGCCCGAAGCGGTCACAGAGCCGGCCACCGAACAGGGCCCCGAACGCCGCACCGAGCACGAGCGACGACGCGACGATCCCCTCGGTCAGCGGGGTCAGACCCAGCCCGCCCTCCTCGGGCGAGAGTGACATGAAGGGCAGCGCACCGGAGATGACGCCGGTGTCATAGCCGAAGAGCAGTCCACCGAACGTCGCGATGACCGTGATGGTTCGTAGCCGCCGGTAGACGTGCGGGGAGGAAAGGCCTGTGGCGACAGTGCTCGGTGTGGAGGCCTGGAGGGCGTCGTCCCTGACGTCCATGGCCACCTCCTAGCGGTTGGTGGGGGTGGGGGGATGTCAGTTGGAGGTCGGGAAGTTGAAGCCGGCGCTGACCTGCTGGCTCTGCTGGGGCCAGCGGGTGGTGACGACCTTGGGGCGGGTGTAGAAGCGGATGCCTTCGGGGCCGTGGATGGGAGAGTCGCCGATGAGGGAGTCCTTCCAGCCGCCGAAGGAGTAGTACGACATCGGGACCGGGACGGGGACGTTGATGCCGATCATGCCGATGTGGATGTTGCGCTGGAAGCGGCGGGCGGCTTCGCCGGAGGCGGTGAACAGGGCGGTGCCGTTGCCGTAGGGGTTGGCGTTGATGAGGTCGATGGCCTCATCGAGAGTGTCGGTGCGGACGATGGCGAGGACCGGGCCGAACAGCTCTTCCTTGTACGCCTGCATCTCGGTGGTGACGTGGTCCAGGAGGGAGGGGCCGGTGAAGAAGCCCTCCTCGTGGCCCTCGATCTTCAGGTCGCGGCCGTCGACGACGACGGTGGCGCCCTGGGCGGCGGCCGTACCCACGGCGTTCTCCACGCGCTCCTGGGCTGCCTTGGTGATCAGGGGGCCCATCTCGGTGCCGGGCTGGTCGCCGGGGCCGACCTTCACTTCGCGGGCCTTGCGTTCGAGGATCTCGACGAGCCCGTCGGCGGCGTCGCCGACGGCGACGGCGACCGAGACGGCCATGCAGCGTTCGCCGGCAGAGCCGTAGGCGCCGGCGGTGATGTGGTTGGCGGCGAACTCGAGGTCGGCGTCGGGCAGGACGACGGCGTGGTTCTTGGCGCCGCCCAGGGCCTGGACCCGCTTGCCGTGGGCGGTGGCCTGCTCGTGGACGTACTTGGCGATCGGGGTGGAGCCGACGAAGGAGACCGCCTGGATGCCGGGGTGGGTGAGGATGGCGTCGACGGCCGGCTTGCCGCCGTGGACGACGTTGAACACACCGTCGGGCAGACCGGCCTTCTGGTACAGGTCGGCGACGAAGTTCGCGGCCGACGGGTCGCGTTCGGACGGCTTGAGGATGAAGGTGTTGCCGGTCGCGATGGCGATCGGGTGCATCCATAGCGGCACCATCGCCGGGAAGTTGAACGGCGTGATGCCCGCGACGACGCCGAGGGGCTGGCGGAAGTCGTGTACGTCCACGCCACGCGAGACCTGGTCGGAGAAGCTGCCCTTGAGGACGTCACCGAGACCGCAGGCGAACTCCACGACCTCGCGGCCGCGGGTGATTTCGCCGCGGGCGTCGTCGACGGTCTTGCCGTGTTCGGCGGAGATGATCCGGCCGAGCTCCTCCTCGTGCTCCATGAGCAGCTGGCGGAAGTTGAACATGACCTGGGTGCGCTGGGTGAGTGAGGATTCCGACCACGTCTCGAACGCGGCGGACGCGGCCTGGACCGCGGCGTCCACGTCCGCGCCGCCGCCGAGGACGACCTGGGCCTGCTCGGCGCCGGTAGCCGGGTTGAACACCGGCTGGGTGGCGGTGGCGGCCCCCTGGGTGAGGGAGCCGTTGATCCAGTGCTCGATGGTTGTCACGGTGACGTTTCCTTTGCGGGGACGGGGTCTTACAGGTAGTGGCGCTGGGACTGCTTGTGGGCGGCGTACGTGTCGTAGGCGGCCTGGGTCGTGTCGAGGGCGGAGGCCTGGCTGACGGGGACGTCCCACCAGCCGTGGCCGGGCGGGTTGGGCCCGTACAGGTCGGTCTCGACGTGCACGACCGTGGTCCGGGACGCCGCCTTCGCCTTCTCCATCGCCGAGCGGAACTCCTCCACCGATGCGGCGTGCAGGACGTCCGCACCCAGCGAAGAGGCGTTCGCGGCGAGATCAACCGGGAGGACGTCGCCGTCCAGCTGCCCGGAATCGCCGTCGCGGTAGCGGTACTTGGTGCCGAAGCGCTGCGAGCCGAGTGATTCGGAGAGGGCGCCGATGGAGGCGAAGCCGTGGTTCTGGACCAGGACGATGATGACCTTCAGGCCCTCGGAGACCATGGTGACGATCTCCTGAGCCATCATCAGGTAGGACCCGTCGCCGACGAGGACGACGACCTCCCGCGTCGGGTCGGCCATCTTGGCGCCGACACCGGCGGCGACCTCGTAGCCCATGCAGGAGTAGGCGTATTCGACGTGGTAGGCCTTGGGGTCGCGGGCCCGCCACAGTTGCTGCAGGTCGCCGGGCATGGAACCGGCCGCGTTGATGACGACGGCGCGATCGTCGAGGACGTCGTTGAGGGCGCCGAGGATCTGTGTCTGCGCGGGCAGGTCACCGGTGTTGCGGTCCGGGGCGAAGCACTCCTCCTCGATCTCCCGCGTACGGGCGATCAGTTGGCGGGTGTGCGAGCGGTACCCGGGCTCGACCTCCCAGTCCGTCAATGCCCCCGCGAGGGCCTGGATGCCCAGCCGCGCGTCGGCCACCAGCGGCTCCGCGGAGTGCTTGACGGCGTCCAGGCGGGCCACGTTGAGGTTGACGAAGGTGACGTCCGGATTGCCGAAGACGGTGTGGCTGGCGGTGGTGAAGTCGGAGTAGCGGGTGCCGATGCCGAGCACCACATCCGCCTCGCGCGCCAGCTCGTTGGCCGCATAGGAGCCGGTGGAGCCGATGCCACCCACGGCGCAGGAGTGGTCCCAGGACACGGCGCCCTTGCCGGCGTGCGTGTCCGCCACCGGGATGCCGGTGGCCTCCGCGAACGCCCGCAGCTCGGTCTCCGCACCCGAGTAGACGGCGCCGCCTCCGGCGACGATCAGGGGCTTCTTCGCGCCGCGCAGCAGGTGGGCGGCCCGCTCGACGGCGGCCTGTTCCGGCACCGGGCGGCCCACGTGCCACACCCGCCTGCGGAAGAACGACACCGGCCAGTCGTACGCCTCGGCCTGCACGTCCTGCGGCAACGCGAGGGTGACGGCCCCGGTCTCCACCGGGTCGGTCAGCACCCGCATCGCGGCCAGCGCGGCCGGGATCAGCTGCTCGGGACGGGAGATGCGGTCGAAGTACTTCGACACGGCCCGGAAGGCGTCGTTGACGGTGACGTCCCCGCCCCGGGTGTCCTCCAGTTGCTGCAGCACCGGGTCGGCGGCGCGGGTGGCGAACATGTCGCTGGGCAGAAGGAGGACCGGGAGCCGGTTGGTGGTGGCCAGCGCGGCGCCGGTGATCATGTTGGTGGAGCCGGGGCCGGTGGACGCGGTGCAGGCGAAGGTCGCAAGCCGGTCTCGCATTTTCGCGTACGCCACCGATGCGTGGACCATGCCCTGTTCGTTACGCGCCAGGTAGTAGGGCAGGTCGGCCTCGCGTGTCACTGCCGCCTGGAGCAGCGCCTGACCGATGCCGGCGACGTTGCCGTGGCCGAAGATGCCCCACACCCCGGGGATGAGCCGGTGCTCGTGGCCGTCGCGCTCGCTGTACTGGGCGGCCAGGAAGCGCACCAGGGCCTGGGCGGTGGTCAGCCGGATCGTCTCGGTCATGAGTGGTTCTCCTCGGCGCCGAACGGCAGCCGGTCATCGGTGTCTTGCGTGTCCCAGGTGGTGCGGACCCAGCCGTGGGCGGGGTCGTCGCAGATGAGCCAGGCGCGGTCCTGGCCGGGACCGGCCATGACGTTGAGGTAGTACAGGTCGTAGCCGGGCGCGGCGATGGACGGGCCGTGCCAGCCGTGCGGGATCAGCACCGTGTCGCCGGAGCGGATCTCGGCGAGGACGTCGATCGGGCGCTCGGGAGTGCCGTAGACCCGCTGGTAGCCGAAGCCGTTGCCGTCGCCGGAGACCTCGAAGTAGTAGATCTCCTCCAGCTCCGACTCCTGGCCGGGGCGGGCTTCGTCGTGCTTGTGCGGCGGGTACGACGACCAGTTGCCGCCGGGTGTCAGTACCTCGCACACGAGCAGTTGCTCTGCGTCGAAGGTGCCGGGCAGGCAGTAGTTGTTGACCTGCCGAGAACATGCGCCGGCGCCACGGAGCTCCACCGGGACGTCCTCCTTGCGCCCGTACCGAGCCGAGTGACCTCCCTGCTCGGTACGGGCGGAGGGCAGCGCGAACCGTCCGCCGGTCGCGCTGCTGATCAGGGCCTCCGACTCGCGGGGGAGGTAGGCGAAGTCGGTGGCTGAGGCGAACACGCCTGTCCGGCCGGTGAGTTCGAAGGCAGTGCCGTCCGTGGTGACGGTGCAGGAGCCCGTCAGCGGCAGGACCAGGAACTCGGAGTCGGCGGTGGACAGGGCGTGTGCCTCACCGGGCTGCAGGGTCAGGATCCTGAGCCCGGAGTATCCCCAGCCCGCCGACTCGGGCGTGACCAGGAGGTCGTAGGGGCCGTCGGCCGAAGTCCCCTTGGGAAGGTGATACTTGGACGTCACAGCAGGCTCACCGCCCGGTCCACGGCACCGGCGACGTCGCCGCCTGCGGGGTAGAGCAGGGAGCGGCCGACGACCAGGCCGCGTGCGGTGGGCTGCTTGAGGGCCTTGCCCCAGGAGGCGAAGGCCGTGTCGGCGTCCTTGACCTCGCCGCCCAGCAGCAGCGCGGGCAGGGTGGAGGAGGCCAGGACGCGCTCCATGTCCTCGACGACCGGCAGCTTCAGCCAGGTGTAGGCGGTGCGGCGGCCCAGCCCGGAGGCAATGGTGATCGACTTGGTGACGGCATCCGTCGACAGGTCGTTGCGGATCTTCCCGTCCTGCCAGGTCGACATGAACGGCTCGACCATGGCGATCAGGTGACGGTCGTTGAGCTCGTCCACGGCCCGGGCGGTGTTCTCCAGGACGGACGGCGTGGCAGCGTCGCCCAGGGCGATGCGGGTGAGCATCTTCCCGCCGTCGAAGCCCATCGCGGCGATGGTTTCGGCGTCGTATCCGGTGAACCGGTCGTCGATCTCGAAGACCGACCCCGCGAGGCCGGCCCGGTTCATGGAGCCGAAGACGCTCTTGCCGTCCAGGACGCCGAGCAGCAGCAGGTCTTCGA
Organism: Streptomyces guryensis; assembly: GCF_021261325.1. Classification (GTDB taxonomy): domain Bacteria; phylum Actinomycetota; class Actinomycetes; order Streptomycetales; family Streptomycetaceae; genus Streptomyces; species Streptomyces guryensis. The sequence goes on from NZ_JAJSBI010000009.1 coordinate 54,238, forward strand.
GGATGTCGGCGGTGGCCAGCACACCGGTCACGCCGGGCCGGTCCAGGGCGATGCACAGCCGGTCCAGGAGCCGGGCGCGGTCGGCCATGGCGTTGGGGTCGGCGCCGACGCCGTTGGCGCCGCGCGCCGGGTGGTCGGCGGCGATGATCATAGCCTTGCCGTGCTCGCCGATGAGCGAGGTGGCCTTGCTGCGGCGCGCGGCCGCTGCCGCGATGGCGCCGGGGTCGTTGACCCGGGCGTCCACGATCCGGCTCACGTGATCGGTCAGCACGTCGTCATACCTTTCGCTGGGCAGCGTCGAGGGCGGCAGGGGCCGCGGAGCGGAGCTTCTCTTCGACCTCGGCCTGAGTGGGCATTGCGTCGGAGCAGGCCAGTCGGCCCGCGACTAGGGCGCCGGCGGCGTTGGCGAAGGACACCGTGCGGCGGGTGTCCCAGCCGGACAGCAGGCCGTGGCACAGCGCCCCGCCGAAGGCGTCACCGGCGCCCAGCCCATTGACGACGTCCACAGGCACCGGCGGAATCTCGGCGACCGAGCCGTCGCGGTCCATCGCCAGGACACCCTTGGGGCCCTGTTTCACCACGGCCAGCTCCACGCCCGCGGCGAGCAGCGCCTTGGCGGCGGCGTAGGGCTCACGTTCGCCGGTCGCAACCTCGCACTCGTCGAGGTTGCCCACGGCGACGGTGGTGTGACGCAGGACCTCGGCGTAGTACGAGCGCGCCTGGGCTGGGTCGGCCCAGAACATCGGCCGCCAGTCGAGGTCGAAGATCGTCGTGCCCGCCTTGGCGCGGTGGGCGACGGCGGCGAGGGTGGCCGAGCGGCTGGGCTCCTCGCTCAGGCCCGTGCCGGTGATCCAGAAGACCGCCGCGTCCCGGACCGCGTCCAGGTCCAGTTCGTCGGCGGCGATGTCCAGGTCGGGTGCCTTCGGCAGGCGGTAGAAGTACAGCGGGAAGTCGTCCGGCGGGAAGATCTCGCAGAACGTCACCGGGGTCGGCGCGATGTCCGACGTACCGACGAAGCGGACGTCGACGCCGTAGCCCTCCAGGGCGGTACGGACGAATTCGCCGAACGGATCGAGGCCCGTCTTGGTGATCACGGCGGCGGAGCGGCCGTAACGGGCGGCGGCGACGGCGACGTTCGTGGGGCTGCCGCCCAGGTACTTGCCGAACGAGGTGACCTCCGCCAGCCCCACCCCCGTCTGGAGCGGATACACGTCCACTCCCACACGGCCGATGGTCAACACTTCGAACGGCATAACGCTGGTTTCCCTTCGCTCCGGAGATTCCGGGGGGTGTGGAGTGGGGTGGGGTGGGGTGGGGTGGGGTGGGGTGGGGTTAAAGCGCTTTAAAAGCGCCTCGCGGAGAACGATGCCTTCCACTCAAATGTCATGTCAATGGATTGTTGCGATGAGGTGTCTCGAGTGGTTGCCGACGAGAGACCGCGTGCCGTCAGGGCCAGCGCGCCAGGTACTCGGCGATCTTCTCTCGCATGAAGAGGGACGACTCCTTGGCCCGCTCCTCCCAGGCGAAGACGCAGGCGGTCAGGGTCCCGTCGAAGCCGTTCGAGCGCAGTTCGCGGAAGAGCTCGTCGAAGTCCACCTCGCCCTGGCCGATGTCCAGGTGCTGGTGGATACGGGCCGCGGTGCCGGGCGGGTTGAGGATGTAGCGGTTGCCGGACGAGGCGGTGTGGTCGAGGGCGTCGGCCAGGTGGACATGGGTGAGCAGGTCGCCCGCGTACTTGATGATGCCGGGGGCGTCATTGCCGATGTGGAAGGTGTGCGGGGCGCAGTAGAGGAAGGTGATGTTGGGGTTGTTGATGCCCCGGATCAGATTGATCGCGTCGTAGCCGTTCTCGATGAAGTCGTCCGGGTGCGGTTCCAGCGCGAGCTTGATGCCCTCCCGCTCGAACACCGGCAGCAGCTCGTCCAGCGACTTCCAGAACTGCGCCTCGCTGCGGTCGGAGTCCTCCGGCCGGCCGTTGAACTCGGAGATCATGCTGTCCACGCCGAGGTCCGCGGCGATCTGGATCGAGCGCTTCCAGTACCGTACGGCGGCCTGTCGGGCGTCCTCGTCCGGCCCGGACCAGCGGAACAGCGGCAGCAGCGAGGAGATCCCGACACCCGCCGAGTCCAGTGCCTTACGGAACTTCCGGACCGTCGCGTCGTCGACGCGCGGGTGGCGGAAGAACGGGATGAAGTCCTCCCGGGGGGACAGCTCGATCCACTCGTAGCCCAACTCGGCCACCACGGCGGGGAGTTCGAGCAACGGAACGTTGCGGATCATGTACGGGTCGAGGGCGATCTTCATGGCGGAATGCCTTCGGGTCAGTAGGAAAGGGGGATCGTGGGCGGTGGTCAGGCGGAGCCCTCGGGAGCGGTGGCCACGGGTGCGGTGAGGTCTTCCTCTTCGGGGAGTTCCTCGACGTCGACGCCGCGGACCTGGGCCAACTCGTGTTTGAGCGCGGCGAGTTCGGTGCCGCCGGCCATGTGGTTGGTGAGCTCCTCGAGGCTGACCTGCTCACGGGAGGCGGACAGTTCCATGGTGCCCAGGCGCAGGACGCTGAAGTGGTCGCCGACCATGTAGGCGTGGTGCGGGTTGTGGGTGATGAAGATGACGCCCAGGCCGCGGTCACGCGCTGCGGCGATGTACTTGAGCACCACACCCGACTGCTTGACGCCGAGCGCGGCGGTGGGCTCGTCCAGGATGAGCACGCGGGCGCCGAAGTAGACGGCGCGGGCGATCGCGACGCACTGGCGCTGGCCGCCGGACAGGGTGCCGATGGGTTGCTCCAGGTCGTCGAGGACGATGCCCATCTCGCGCAGCTCGTGGTCAGCGGTCTTCTTCATCTTCTCGATGTCCAGGCGGCGGAGCGGCCACGGACCGCGCGTCATCTCGGAGCCGAGGAAGAAGTTGCGCCACACGGGCATGAGCGGGACGGTCGCGAGGTCCTGGTAGACGGTGGCGATGCCCTTGTCCAGCGCGTCACGCGGGGTGGTGAAGCGCACGGGAGTGTTGTCGACGAGGAACTCGCCCTCGGTGTGCTGGTGCAGCCCGGAGATGATCTTTATCAGGGTGGACTTGCCGGCGCCGTTGTCGCCCAGCACGCAGGTGACCTGGCCGGGACGGACCGTCAGGTTCACGCCGTGCAGGGCGCGGATGTTGCCGTATGCCTTGCCGGCATTACGCAGTTCGACGACGGCGCTACCGTCCTCGGGCTCGGTGTCCTGGAGGACAGCGCCGTGTGTGCCGGTTCCGTTGGTGGGTGTCATGGGTGTCGTCACCTCCGGGTCGCCGCGCGGCTGACCCACAGATTGATGAGGGTGGCGCCGAGGAGCATCACGCCGAGGAAGGCCTTGAACCAGTCGGGGTTCCAGCCGGCGTAGACGATGCCCTGCTGGACCATGCCGAACATGAACGCGCCGAAGACCGGGCCGATCGCGGAACCAGAGCCGCCGGTCAGTAGACAGCCGCCGATCACCGCCGCTGCGATGTAGATCAGTTCCTGGCCGACGCCCTCACCGGACTGGACAGTGTTGAAGGAGAACAGCTGGTGCATGCCGACGAACCAGGCGCCGAAGCCGACCAGCATGAACAGCGAGATCTTCGTGAAGTTCACCGGGACACCGACCGCGCGGGCGGACTCCTTGTTACCGCCGACCGCGAAGATCCAGTTGCCGTACTTGGTGCGCAGCAGCACCCAGGTGGCCAGGGCCGCGAAGACCAGCCACCACACGATGGTGATCTTCACCTGAACGCCGCCGACGTCGAAGGACGAGGCGAAGATCTTCTTGGCCTGATTGAAGCCGTCCATGTCGCTGATGTCGTCGGTGGCCACGTTGCCGGTGATCAGCTTGGTCACCGCGAGGTTGACGCCCTGCAGGATCAGGAAGCTGCCCAGCGTGATCAGGAAGCTGGGCAGGCCGGTCCTGACCAGCATCCAGCCGTTGAACAGGCCGACCGCCAGCGACACGATCAGTGCGACGAGCACACCCACCCAGACGTTCATGCTCAACTGGAAGGCGACCATGCTGGCGGTCAGCGCCGAGGTGATCACCGCGACGCCGGCCGACAGGTCGAACTCACCGCCGATCATGAGAAGCGCGACCGGCAGCGCCATGATCCCGATCGTCGACGACTGGTAGAGGATGTTGGCCATCGAGCTGCCGTCACGAACCGGAGGCGCTGCGACGAGAAAGAACACGAACACCGCGACGGCACCGAGGAAGACGCCGACCTCGGGCCGGGCGAGCAGCTGAAGCGCCAAGGGCCGCCGCCTGGTCCGCCCGTCGGTCTCCTTGCCGGGGCCGTAGGCCGGCGGTGCGGTCACCGCCGGCTCAGCATGCTGGGTCACGCTCATCACCGCGTGCCCTTCGCGGCGAACTTGGCCACCGCGTCGACGTTCGACTTGTCGACGAAGGCCGGGCCGGTCAGCACGGGCTGCTCGCCACCGCCGCTGAAGTTGCCGTTGGTCCTGTACAGCCACAGGGAGTCGACAGCGAGGTAGCCCTGCAGGTAGGGCTGCTGGTCGACGGCGAACTGGATCCTGCCGTCCTGGATGGCGGAGACGAGGTCCTTGTTGAGGTCGAAGGTGGCGATCTTCGCCTTGCCGCCGCCCTCGGACACGGCCTGCTCCGCCGTCAGCGCGATCGGAGCGCCGAGAGCGACCACCTCGTCGATCGAGGAGTCCTGCTTGAGCTTGGCGGTGATCGTCGACTTCACGGACGGCATGTCGGTGCCGTTGACGTAGAGGATGTCCGTCTTGCCGCTGAACGTCTTCTTCACGCCGGCGCAGCGCTGTTCCAGGTTGACGTCGCCCTGGGCCTGGATCACGCACAGGGCGTGCTTGGCGCCGGTGGCGTTGAGCTTGGAGCCGAGGGCCTGGCCGGAGACGGACTCGTCCTGGCCGAAGAACGACAGCAGGCCCTGCTGCTTCCAGACGCTCAGGCCCGCGTTGAGGCCGACGACCGGGATGCCGGCCTTCTCCGCTTTGGCGACCACGGCCTTCAGGGCGTCCGGCTTGGCCAGGGTGACGGCGATGCCGTCGACCTTCTGGTCGATCGCGTTCTGCACCAGGTTGGCCTGGTCGCCGGCGTTCTCGTCGTTGGAGTAGATCAGCTTGACGTTGTCCTTGGCGGCGGCGGCCTCGGCGCCCTTGCGGATGGTGTCCCAGAAGGTGTCGCCGGAGGGTGCATGGGTGACCATCGCGATGGTCATGCGGGGGGTATTGGCCTTGCCCGCGGAGACGTTGCCGGCCTCCTCCTCGGCCTTCTTGCCGCCGGAGCTGCTGGAACAGCCGGCCAGGGTCAGGGCGGCCGCTGCGGCCACGGCCACGACGGGGACGATTCTGCGGGAGCGGCAATGCGCTGTGCGGTTCATGCGTGCACCTCACTGTGCGAAGGGGAGTGGGGTCCGCGGACTTCGGGTGGGCCGCTGCAGGGGAGCGGAGACCAGGCCCCGCAAGCAGCTGGGTGGAGTGGAGAGGCCGGTGTCCGAGTGCGCGATGCCGGCGGTGGGGCGTCGCGCTTCAGGGCTGAGTTCGTTGGAACAACATGACAAATTAAAGCGCTTTAAGTCCTGGTACTATCGGTCGTGTTTCCTGAGGGTGTCAAGGGTGTTGCACGAGGAGATTTGCCGCGGGGAGGCGCAAGTGGGTAACGATGGATCCGCCCATCACCGGAACGGCGCGCACAAACGCCCCAGGTTGGAGGACGTGGCCGCACGGGTGGGCCTGTCCACGGCGTCGGTGTCTCTGGTGCTGCGCGGAGTGCCCGGGCCGAGTGAGCGCACCCGGCAGCGGGTCCTGAAGGCGGCCGCCGACCTGGGCTACCAGGTGGACCGCACCGCCAGCACGCTCGCCAGCAGGCGCAGCCGGCTGCTCGGCGTCATGGTCGACATCCATCGACCGTTCCACGCCGAACTGGTCGAGCATCTGCACACTGCGGCCGAGAAGGTCGGCTACGACCTCGTCCTCAGTACCCAGACTCGCACCCGCGACGAGCACACCGCGGTGGAGACGCTTCTCGCCTTCCGCAGCGAGGCCCTGATACTCCTCGGTCCGACGGCGCCTGCGGACACGCTCGCCACCCTGGACAACAAGGCTCCCGTCATCGCCGTCGGTCGTCGCATCTCCGACGCTGCCCTGGACGTCGTACGCACCGCCGACGACGACGGTGTCGGCCAGCTGGTCGACCACCTGGTCGGCCTCGGTCATCGCGAGATCGTCTACGTCGACGGCGGCAAGGGCGTCATCGCCACCGACCGCCGCCGCGGTTACCGCACCGCCATGCGCCGCCATGGCCTGGACGACCACATCCGGATCCTGCACGGCGACCACACCGAAGCAGCCGGCGAACGCGCCGCCCGCAAGCTCCTCGAGGGCGACAGCCTGCCCACCGCCGTTCTCACCTACAACGACCCGTCCGCCATCGGCGTCCTGGCCGCCCTCGCCCGGGCCGGCGTCGCAGTCCCGGGCGAGGTGTCCGTGGCCGGTTACGACGACGATGCCCTCTCCCGGCTGAGCTGCTTCAACCTGACCACCGTCAGCCAGAACGCCGAGGAACAGGCCCAGCACGCGGTGACCGCCGCGGTCGAACGCCTCGACCAGGACCGCACCGAACCCCGCGAGGTGGTTCTCGCCCCGCGCCTCGTCGTGCGCGGCACCACGGCCGCACCCGCCTGACGCATGCCGCCGGATGCGCCACCGCGAGCGGGGTCGTCCTGCTCGAGTGTGTGAGGAAGGTGATGCGGCCTGCGCCGTGCATGGCTGACGTCAGGTGCGCCCTGTCCGTCGAAAAGGGGCAGGCAAAGCCCAACGGTTCGTCCAGCAGTACGCAGCGCCGCACGTCCGTCCCGACGTATCCGCTCTCGGGTGGGTGGCACTGCTTATCGACCCATGTCAGGTAGTGGCTACCGTCGGTCCGCAGTACGCGTCGGCGCGAGCGGCTCGCTCGGCAAGGGCGTCGGTCCCGAGGCCTTGCTGTCGAGCATCCGCACCGTGGCGGCCGGCGACTCCTGGCTTTGATGGCGATTCTTGAAAACGAGCGAGGGCTACGCCTCGCCTCACTTGATCAAGTCCTCAAGCGGGCGGGGAAGCTCAGTGAGCGCGGGGCCCCGGGGTGAGCGGGAGCCGCCCGCTCGTTCAGAATTCGGGCCACGTCGGCCGGGCAAGGGCGCCTTCGGCGTCGCTCACACGATGCGTTGTGCGCACCCTGGACCGGACACCACGGCCCTGGTGCTGGCCGGCTATCGGGCGGCCTCTCCCGTATGGCGCCCGACTGCAGGTCAGCACCGGTCTGCCGGGGAATCAGACCGAGCAACTCCAGGGTCGCCCCGATCAGCGGGCGGGCGTTTCCCAAAAGCGCCATCCGCTTTCGTCCGCCGCCGGTCGGGCCCGCGTCACCCGCTCCAGGCCACCCCGGGCACAGGCGGCTTCCTCACGCTGACCGATGCCGTCACAGTCCTGACCGGCCGCGAACGCGAAGTCACGGCCTTGGCCGCGCACGGCAAGTCCAAGATCGCCAACCAGCTCGTACTCAGCGCACTGACCGTCCTCAGGAATATGTGAGGCGCCGACCGAGCGGCGGTCACTTCACCAAGAGCCCCCAGAACGCCGCCGCAGAGCTCGTCGGGACATGCGGTGCGCCGAGAAGGCCCGCGAGCGGCGCAACCGCATTAGTTAGGGCTCGAACCAGCCGTTGGTGCCGATCGGCGCTGGGCAGAGGGCTTGACCAGTGACTAATTTAGAGCGTTTTAAGCGCTGTTACTATCAGCGGCCCCACAGGGGCATGTCAAGGGTGATGCCATGAATCGACGGGAGACCAAGTGGACGATCTCGACTCCGCTCACCCTGCAGGCGGCAATGGCGCGACTCCGCGCCCACGACTGGAGGACGTCGCCGCGCGTGTGGGCCTGTCCACGGCGTCGGTGTCCCTGGTGCTGCGCAACGTGGCCGGCCCCAGCGAGCGCACCCGCCGGCGCGTCCTGAAGGCCGCCGCCGAACTCGGCTACCGCCCCGACCGCAACGCCAGCGCGCTGGCCAGCAGACGCAGTCGGCTGCTCGGCGTCATGGTCGACATCCACAGCCCCTTCCACGCAGAACTGGTCGAGCATCTGCACACGGCCGCCGAGGAGGTCGGCTACGACCTCGTCCTGAGCACCCTGACCCGGACTCGCGACGAGAACATGGCCTTCGAGACGCTGCTGGCCTTCCGCTGCGAGGCGCTGATCCTCCTTGGCGCGGTGTCTCCTGCCCATGTCCTGGCCGAGCTCGACCGCAAGGCGCCCGCCATCTCCGTGGGGCGCCGCATAGCCGAGGCCGATCTCGACGTGGTACGCACCGCCGACGACGACGGGGTCGGCCAGATCGTCGACCATCTGGTCGCCCTGGGCCACCGTTCCATCGCCTACGTCGACGGCGGCAAGGGGGCCATCGTCACCGACCGGCGCCGCGGCTACCGGGACGCCATGCGCCGCCACGGGCTCGACAAGCGCATCAGGGTGCTACGCGGGGACATCACCGAGGCGGCGGGCGAGCGGGCCGGCCGGGACCTCCTCGACAGCGGTGATCTTCCGAGTGCTGTCGTGGCGTACAACGACCAGTGCGCCATCGGTCTCCTCACCGCTTTGCGCAGGGCCGGAGTCGAGGTCCCCGACACCGTCTCCGTCGTCGGCTACGACGACGACGCCCTCTCCCGGCTGGCCTGCTTCGACCTGACCACCGTGAGCCAGAACGCCGAGGAACAGGCGCGGCAGGCGGTGGCGGCAGCCATGGAACGTCTCGAGCGCGGCCGCACCACGCCCCGCGAGATCGTCCTCGCGCCCTCCCTTGTAGTACGCGGGACCACGGCCAGGACGCGCTGATCGCCGTGCAGTGCGGCGGACGTAACTGAAGCGCGCATTTCGGAGGGAACTCTTGACACGTTCCCGAAACGCAAGCATGCTCTGCGCACCGCTTAAAGCGATTTAAAGCGATTGCGGAACGAATGGATCCCCATTGCCGCGAGCGGTGCCGGGGCATACCCGGAAAGTTATCCCGGCGTAACAATTCGGGCCGCACCGCAGGCCCGCCGCACGGACGGCCGGCGGGACCACCGACCTCGGCCCACCCGTCACCGAGGACCCCCAGATCCGGGGCGCAGCCCGCCTCCCTCGCTCGGCTGCGCCCCGTCATGTCCGAAAACGCACCGCAGCACCACCGGACCGACGCAGTCGGCGCCACGCTCCCCCCGCCGCCTTGGCATCGCACGAAGGAGTAACCAGCACATGGAACGCAAGCAGCCGGGCCGACCGCTCGGTCGCCGTCTTTCCCGAAGAGCTCTGACCGCGGTGAGCCTGCTTGCCCTGACGGCGGCCGCGCTGACCGGGTGCGCCAGCGGCAAGGCCAAAGGCGGCGACACGGGGCAGGCGACGGCGTCGGCCGGCGGCGGATCGGCGTCCGGCACGAAGAGCAACGGCAAGAACTCCATCTACGTCATCGGCGGCAAGCCCGACGACCCGTTCTGGTCCGCGATCAAGCGAGGCGGCGAGGACGCGGCGAAGCTCGTGAGCGCAGGCGGCGGGAAGGTGACCTTCCTGGGCCCGCAGAACTACGACAACCTCGGCCCGGACGCCGCCAAACTGACGCTCACCGCCCTGTCGCAGAACCCGTCGGCGATCCTCGTGCCCGACTGGGTGCCCGAGAACCAGGACTCCGCGATCAAGCAGGCCATCGCCAAGGGCGTCAAGGTGTTCATCTACAACTCGGGCGGTGTCGACGCCGCCAAGAAGACCGGCGCCATCAAGTACATCGGATCGGACGACTACGAGGCGGGCAAGGCGGGCGGCGCCAAGTTCGCCGACGAGGGCGCCAAGAACATCCTGTGCGTCAACACCGTGCCCGGCTCGGCCAACCAGGAAGCCCGCTGCAAGGGCATCAAGGACGGAGCCGAGAGCAAGGGCGCCAAGTCCAAGCAACTTCCCCTGCCCTCCTCCAACTTCGGCAACCCGTCCGCCGTCACCCAGGCGATCAAGGGCGCGCTGCTGAACGACAGCAGCATCGACGCACTGGTGACGATCGGCGTCCAGGACGCGGACAGCGCCGCGGCCGCCATCGAGCAGGCCAAGGTCGGCGACAAGGTGAAGCTGGGCACCTTCGACCTCTCGCAGAGCCAGCTCGACCGGATCAAGAACGGCAAGCAGCTGTTCGCCATCGACCAACAGCCGTACCTGCAGGGCTTCTACGCCGTGTCGATCGCCAACCAGTACCTGTCCTACGGCGTGCTCCCGCCGCAGAACCCGCTCCTGACCGGCCCGCTTCTTGTCACCCAGGACAACGTCGCGGCAGCGATCTCGGGCACCAAGGCCGGCGTTCGCTGACCCACCCTCAGGTGCCGGGCCGTTCCGGGCCCGGCACCTCTTCTCGAGCCCCTGCCCCTCCTTGAGGCCTTGCCTCGCACCGCATCCGGATCCACGAAGGTGACACCACTCCGATGACAACCTCACTTCCCGACACGACGGCCGGGACGAAGCCCGCCGCCGCACCCCCGAAGCAGTCCGAGAGCCCGGTGGGCCAGCTGCGACATCGTCCCGAGGTCGGTGCGCTCATCGGAACGATCAGCGTCTTCGTCTTCTTCGCGATCTTCGGCGGGGAGAAGTTCCTCGCCCCGGCGGGCGCGGCGAGCTGGCTGAACATCGCCTCCGAGCTCGGCATCATCGCCATCCCGGTCGGGCTGCTGATGATCGCCGGTGAACTCGACGTGTCCGTCGGGTCGGTGCTGGCCGGCAGCTCGATGACGCTGGCCATCGTCTCCGGCCACTGGGGCGCCCCGATGATCGTCGGCATTGTGTGCGCGCTCGGGCTCGGCCTGCTGACCGGCCTGCTCAACGGCATCCTCGTCACCCGCACCAATGTGCACTCCCTTGTCGTCACACTGGCCACACTGTCCGGCCTGGCCGGTCTCACCCTCGGTCTGTCCCGCGTCACCACCGGCACCACGAGCGTCGCCGTCAGTCCCGACCCGCTGTCGAAGACCCTGTTCGGGAAGCTGATCGCCGGCCAGTTCGAGGTCGCGATCTTCTGGTGGCTGGGCCTGGCAGTGCTGGTCACCGTGGTGCTGCAGATGATGAAGTACGGCAACTGGATCTTCGCGATCGGCGGTGACAAGGAGAGCGCCCGCGCCACCGGCATCCCGGTCAACAAGGTGAAGATCGCCCTGTACATGGCCAGCGGCTTCGGCGCCGCCCTGGTCGGCGTGATCCAGACCATCCTCTACAACGGCGCCCAGGTCGCCAACGGCCAGTCCTTCGTCTTCAACTCCATCATCGCCGTCGTCATCGGCGGCGTCCTGCTCACCGGCGGCTACGGCTCTGTGGTCGGCGTCGTGCTGGGCACGTTGACGTTCGCCATCGTCAACCAGGGCATCTACTACACCGGTTGGAACTCCGACTGGGCCAGCCTGATCCTCGGCATCCTCATCCTCGCCGCGGTCCTGATGAACAACACCTTCCGCCGCCTCGCCCTGTCCTACAAGCCCCGCTCCGCGAAGAAGGCCTGACCATGACCGCACCCCTCCTGCGCCTGGACGGCATCAGCAAGTCCTTCCTCGGCACCAATGCCCTCACGGACATCTCCCTGGAAGTGAACGCCGGGAGCGTGCTGTGCCTGCTCGGTGACAACGGCGCCGGCAAGTCCACCCTCATCAAGATCCTCGCCGGGTTCCACAAGCCCACCACCGGCACCATCGAGGTCAACGGTGAGCCGGTCGTCTTCGACAGCCCCCGCGACGCCAGCGCGCGTGGTATCGCCACCGTGCACCAGTTCGGCGGCACCTTTCCGCTCATGGGCGTCGGCCGCTGCTTCTTCGTCGGCGCCGAACCCACCAAGGGATTCGGCCCGTTCAAACTGTTCGACAAGAAGCTCGCCGGTGACATCGCCGTACGCGAGATGCAGTCCCTCGGCATCACCCGCGTCACGGACGGCAACCGCCTTGTGGGCAGCCTCTCCGGCGGCGAGCGCCAGGCCCTGGCCATCGCACGGGCCGTCTACTTCGGCGCCAACGTCCTCATCCTCGACGAACCCACCGCCGCACTCGGCGTCAAGGAGGCCGCGCACGTCCTGCGGATCGTCATGCAGGCCCGCGCCAAGGGCGTCGCGGTCATCCTCGTCACCCACAACGTCCGCCACGCCATGATGGTCGGCGACCACTTCGCCGTCCTCATCCGCGGCCAGAAGGCCGACGACTTCCGCAAGGGCGACCGCACCCGTGAGGAGATCACCGACCTGATGGCCGGCGGCGAGGCCATGGCCGACCTGGAAGCCGAACTGGCCCAGCTGCAGGCCGACGCCTGATCACGCGCCAGGCGTCGTCGCGGTCTTCCGTGCGGACAGCCGCCCAGGGCAGAGCACCCTGGGCGGCTTCGTAGCGCGCATAGTCGCGGCATGGAGTGGGGCGATGGCTCGACAACGTGGCTGACCGGGGAGCGTTCGGGCGTGCCGCGGTAGCCCTTGAGGGCGGACTCGGCCACCACCGTGCGGATGGCGCTCTCGTGTTCTCTCCAGTGCGCTGACTCTGGTGGCGAGGGTGACAACCTCGGCCTTGCGCCCGGAAACCGATCGGTTTACTATGTTGGAAACCGGTCGGTTTCTCGATGAATCCAAGATCTGGTCCGTGGTCACGATGCCCTCCGGGCAGACCCCGTCCGAATCACCGTCCGCAACAGTTCACGCAGAGGGAAGCCAGCGAGATGCCCAGCTCAGAGCCACGTCCCACGATTCACATCCCGGGAACCACCAGCCACACCCTCGCCCCGCGCGCAGGACACCGCAACGAGGGGACCCTGCGCTACCTCAAGGCGGGCACCGGCGCCCCCCTGGTCCTGCTGCACACGGTCCGCACCCAGGCCGAGCACTTCCGCGCTCTCATCCCGCTGATCGCGGACCAGTACACCGTGTACGCCCTCGACCTGCCGGGGATGGGGTACTCCGAGATCGTGCCCGGTGCCTCCTACGACGAGCCGGCCATGCGTGAGGGCGTCAAGCGCCTCCTGACCGAACTCGACCTCCACGATGTGACCCTGGTCGGGGAGTCCATGGGGGCGGTGCTCGCCCTGACCGCGGCGGCCGACCTGCCCGAGCGGGTCCGGCGCGTCGTCGCGGTGAACCTGTACGACTTCCCCGGCGGGATCGCCCGGTCCAGTCTGCTCGCCCGCGTGGTGGTCGGCGGTGTCCTCACGCCGGGGGTGGGCCCGGTGGTCGCCGGGGTGGAGCCCAAGCCCGTCGTCCGCAGGATCCTGCAGGGCGGGCTGGTCGACAAGGCCGCGCTGCGGGAGGACTACCTTGACGAACTCCTCCAGGTGGGCGGCCGCCCCGGCTACCCGAGCGTCGCCCGGGCCGTGTACCAGAGCATGCCCAGTCTCATCGCCGCCCGCTCGCGCTACCCGGAGGTCAAGGCCCCCGTCCACCTTGTCTACGGGGAGAAGGACTGGTCGCGGCCTTCGGACCGACGCGCCGACAAGGAACTGCTGCCGGCCGCCGATTTCACGCAGGTGTCGGGAGCAGGCCACTTCATCGCCCTGGAACGGCCCGACCTGCTGGCCGACCTGCTGAACACGGGGGAGTGACGGTCCCGGTAGCGCCGTAGGCACCCCCGTTCGGGGGTAGTACGGGGCGGGGGCCGAGTTCGACCATGTGCCTGACAGCGTCGTCGCGTGCAAAGGAGCAGGCGCATGGCAGAGATTCAGATCGAGTTCGATGTCCCGGCTCAGATGCGTGACGGCACGGTGCTGCGCGCGGATGTCTACCGGCCCGGCGGTACGGGACCGTGGCCGGTGCTGATGGTCAGGTTGCCGTACGGCAAGCAGTCGCCCCTGATGGCAGCCATGCTTGACCCGCTGGCGGCGGCTCGGCGCGGCTTCCTGGTGGTCATCCAGGACACCCGTGGCCGGTTCGCTTCCGAGGGGCCGTGGGAGCCGTGGACCTACGAGGAGAGCGACGGCTACGACACCGTACGGTGGGCCGCCGCGCTGCCCGGTTCGAATGGATCCGTGGGCATGTGCGGCGGCAGCTACTTCGGCAACACACAGTGGATGGCGGCGCTGTCGAAGCCGCCGGAGCTGAAGGCGATCGCGCCGATGGTCACGTGGTCCGATCCGGACGACGGACTGTGGACGCGCGGTGGCGCCATCGAGCTCGGCATCACCGCGCCCTGGTCCCTCATGATGGGCGCCGACATGCTGATGCGCCGGCACAGCAGCGACCTCAACGGGCTCGTGAGCGGCATCACCGGGCTCGTGCAGGATCTCGACGGCTTGGCGGGCGGCGGCTACGGGGAGCTGCCCTCCGGAAGGTTCCCGGCGTTCGCCCGGCACGAGATACCCGAGCTGGGCTACGAACGATCCCGTCGGGAGCCGGAATGGGCGGCGTCCTGCAGGGTCGCGGGCCGGCACGACGAGGTCGATCTGCCCACCTTCCAGGTCGGCGGCTGGTACGACATCTTCGCCCAGGGCACCCTCGACAACTTCACCGCCATGCGCGGCGCCGGCCGGTCCGCCACGCTGGTCATGGGCCCGTGGGCCCACACCAACCAGCGCAACGTGGTCGGCGACGTCAACTTCGGGTTCGCCGCGAACTCCGACTTCATGGGCATGCGGGGGCGCCTGATCGACATGCAGCTGGACTGGTTCCAGGGCACGATCGGCGAGAACGGCGAGGCCCCGGAGCCGGACACGGGCAAGGTTCTGCTGTTCGTCATGGGCGTCAACCAGTGGCGCGAGGAGACGGAATGGCCCCTGTCGCGAGCCGTGGACACGGACTTCCACCTGCGCACCGACGGACGCCTGACCCTGGAGCCGCCGTCCACGGCCGAGTCGGCCGAGGAGTTCACCTACGACCCCATGGACCCGGTGCCCACCACTGGCGGCGCGCTCCTCATCGCCGAGGAGTTCCGTCCCGGACCGCTGGACCAGTCGGCCGTGGAGGCGCGTGATGACGTCCTGGTCTTCACCACCGAACCGCTCGCCGAGGACCTGGAGGTGACCGGCCGGGTCCGGGCGGTGCTCTTCGCCGCCACGGACGGAGTCTCGACAGACTGGGTGGCACGCCTGTGCGACGTCGACGAGAACAGCGTCTCCCGCAACGTGGCCGACGGCATCGTGCGGGTGCGTGCGGCGCCACCGGGCGAGGCGGCCGAGCACGTCGTGGACCTGTGGTCGACCAGCATCGTCTTCCGGGCGGGTCACCGGATTCGGGTCCAGATCACCTCCAGCAACTTCCCCCGCTGGGACCGGAATCTCAACACGGGCGAACCCGAGGAAACCGCGGCCACGGGCCGGGTGGCCCACCAGCAGGTCTTCCACGACCCCGCACGCCCCTCCCGCATCGTCCTGCCCGTGGTGCCTCCAGCCTGACCGGGAGCGAGGGGGAGCCCGGATCCGTTGCTCCGGTGGACAAGGGCGCCGACGTAGCCATGTCGGCTCGGTCGAAAGGCGGCAGGCATCCTGCGGCGGAGGCGATGACCTCCCACGGGCGCCTGCCCCTCGGCAAACGCCGCGGTGAAGATTCCTCGGTCAGCAGACCGACCAGGTTCCGTTCGACCGGCCTGCGATGACGGGGCCGGATCCGGAGGGGGCGGCCATCCGGTCGAGTACAGCGCCGAGGGCCTGGGCCAAGGGGGGCACGAGTGACCCGCCTGCTCGATCTGATGCCAGGGTTGGCCACCGAACTCCAGCTGCTGGTCAAGTCCCGCTACGCCGCCCGCGGTCCATTTCATCGACGCCGTGCCCAAGACCTCCAGCAGAGGCGGCGGACGGGCAGCCGTCCTCGACGTTCGTGTGCGGGGGCGGCGCCTGGTGTGTCCCACGCACGGCTGCCGGCCGCCCTTCCGCGAGCAGATGCTCGGAGTTTGTGAGTGTCACCAGCGACGCACGGCCCGTCTGACCAGGTAACTCAAGGCTGTGGTGAAGGAGTTGGCGGGCCGGGCGGGATCTCGTTTGCCGGCGATACTCGCGGCGGGCCTGCTCGCCACACGGCCCTGCGCGCCCTGCTGCGCATGCCGTTGAGCACCGGGCGGACACCCCGCGTGATCGGCGTCGACGACTTCGCTCTGCGCCGGCCGCACCGCTATGCCACCGTGGTGATCGACGCGGAGGCCTATGAGCGGATCGACGTGCTGCCCGACCGCACCGCCGACACGCTGGAAGCTTGGCTGCGCGAGCATCCGGGCATCGAGGTCGTGTGCCGTGACGGCTCCGACACGTCCCTGGGGAGCGCGAAGAAACGCTCGACGCGGGCGCGGTTGCCGGGGAGGCGTCCTCCAGGGCGTCCACGGCGCCGGCCCAGTCGGCGAGCTGGGTCACATCGTGCCGGCCGGGTACCACGGCGCGATACAGGTCGTGCTTCTGGACGAACTACAGCGAGTCAGCGACGCCCCGCTTCTCGAACAGCCCACGCAGCATGTAGGGCTGGACTTCCAGGCCAACTCCGGACAGCTGGTGCAGCGCCGTCTCGAACTCGCAGCGGCCTCGTCGAAAGGAGGTGGCGCAGTCGCCGGGGACGTTGTGGCGCTCCGCCAGGAGGGGCCGCAGTCCCAGCGTTGGAGGGTGGCGGCGGTCAGTCCGGCGTCGCCCCGCGCCGATGACCACCGCGTCGAAGTCCGTCGTCGTGGTTACTGTTCGGCGGCCTCTCGGGCGATCTGCTCGAACTGGGCGCCCATGGCCTCGCCGAGCGCCTGGGCGGCGGAGAGCGGGCGCACCATCACCGTGAACTCGTCGATCTTCCCGTCGTCGTCGAAGTGCAGGAAGTCGCATCCCTGGAGCTGCTTGCCGGCGACGGTGGCGGTGAAGACGAAGGCATGATCGCGGCCGTCGGGGTTGGCGATCTCGCGGATGTAGGTGAAGTCCTCGAAGACCCGGAGCACGCCGCGCAGGATCGCCGCGGTGATCGCCTTGCCCTGGTACGGCTTGAAGGTGACGGGGCTGGTGAAGACGACATCGTCGGCCAGCAGAGCGGCCACGGCGTCCAGGTCGCGGCTCTCGACGGCCTTGCGGAAGGGATGCATGAGCCCACCTCTGATACACAAAAATGTTAATAGGTGTGGTAGAGAATAGAGAGCCTGTTAGGGCTTGTCTACAGGGGAGGAATGACTCTTAGTCACGCTATTGATTAATCTGTTAGCGTGCATCCATGGCTTTGCGGAACGCGGTGATGGCCGCGCTGTTGAAGGGCGAGGCGTCCGGGTACGACCTCGCGAAGGCGTTCGACGCGACGGTCGCCAACTTCTGGATGTCGACGCCTCAGCAGCTCTACCGGGAGCTGGATCGCATGGAGGCCGAAGGACTCGTCACGGCCCGCGTCGTCGAGCAGAAGCGCCGCCCCAACAAGCGGCTGTTCTCCTTGACGGAGGCCGGGCGGAAGGCCGTCCACGCCTACACCGCCGAACCCTTGGGCAAACCGGCGGTGATCCGGGACGAGTTGCTTGTCAAGGTGCAGTGCCTGGACGCGGGCGACATGGAAGCGGTCCGGACTGCCATCGCGGAGCGCATGGAGTGGGCCACCGCCAAGCTGGCCCGCTACGAGCGGCTCCGGCAGCGCCTGCTCGACGGGCGCTCGGAGGAGGCGTACTTCGCCGAGGCCGAGCGCATCGGCCCGTATCTCACCCTGCTGCGCGGGATGTCGTTCGAGAGGGAGAACCTCCAGTGGGGGGACATGGCGCTGCGCAGGCTCGAACAGCGCACGGCCGCGCTCCGGGCCGACGGCTGACCGCGACGATCCCACCTGCACGATCGGTCAAGAAAGTGAGTGGGCGGTCGTGCCCGACTCCACCCCTCACCGGTCGTCGGACTATGCCCGGGCGAGGAGCGGCCGCGGTTCCTCGTCGGCGGGAATGCGATGGAGTCCCTTGCGGTCGTAGAACCGGGTCACGCCGAAGCCGAAGAGGCCGGCGACCGCGAGTCCCACGCCCAGCATCACCCAGCCCCGGGTCAGACCCGCGTCGGCCTGGGCGTCGTAGTAGAGGATCGAGCGGACGGCGCCCGTGATCTGGCGCAGGGGCTCGAACTCGCCGAGGACGCGGTAGAAACCGGGGAGCGCTTGGAGAGGGACCGTGGCGCCGGACGTCGGTACCGCCATGGCGATGTAGAAGATCGTGATGAACAGCATCCCCGGCGTGCCGAACACAGCGAGCAGTCCGAGCCCGCCGATGCCGACAACCGCGATCGTGCACACGGAGAAGAGCCACAACAGGGGCAGGTGAGAGGCGTCCATGCCCATGATGCCCACCGCACCGGCCAGGGCCAGGCTGCCCATGAGCAGGGACAGAACGATCATGAGCGTGCTGCTGATGGCCAGGGTCTGGACCCGAGTCGCGCGCAGCAGCGGGTTGTGGACCCGCAGCGGGCCCATGTCGCTGTGGGTGTAGCCGAGGGCGTGGTCCACCTGGCCGCTGATGACGTTGGCGGCGAGCATGCCGCAGACGACGAGGACGAGGGAGTAGTAGAAGGCACTCAGACCGAGGCCGCTGTGCGAGTCGAGCGGATGCCCGTCCTCGATCTGCACTACGGCCGGGTCGGCCAGCAGCAGGCGCGCGGCAGCGGGCAGCTGGGCCTGCGCGGCCTCGGCCTGAGCGGTCAGCTGTTCACCCACCTGCGCGGAGGCCGACTGCGCGGCCGTTGTCGTGGCCTGCCGCGCCATGCTCGACCCCACGCTGCCGGCGGACTGGTTGGTCAGCACGGTGAGTGTCGGGCGGACGGGCTTGCCGGCCACTCCGGGGCCGGTGAGGGCGGCGACAGTGGCGGTGAAGTCGCGGGGCACGACGAGCGCGCCGAACAGCTTGCCCTTGCCCAGTTCCTCCTTCATCTCCTCCTCGTCCATCAGCTTCCAGTCGATCCTGTCTCCGCCCTGGGACGACTTCTTGATCGACTGGGTGATCTGTGCACCGAGGTCGGTCTGCTTGCCGCCGACCTTCGACCCCTCATCGGCGCTGACCAGGCCGACGGGCAGCTTGTGCAGGTGACCGGCAGGGTCGATGTTGGCGCCGACGTAGAACACCGTGAACAGCAGTGCCACGAAGCCCACGATGACGCCGTTGACGGTCCACAGACGCTTCGCGCGCAGGACGCGGAAGGGGTGGGCGTTACTCATTTCCAGCTCCGGTACGAGGAAGAGAGAAGTGCGGCAGGAGGATCCGCCGGCGTCGTCGCGGGCGGATCCTCATACGGCTGAGGAGGTGTCCCCGGTGGGCGCGGCCACCGGAAGCAGGGCCGGCCGCTTGGCCTGGCGGCCGTCGCCGGAGGAGCGGCCACGCAGGCGGCGGCCGACCCAGGGGCCGAGGAAGGTGCCGGCCCAGCGCAGTTCGGCACCCACGGTCCTCCAGCCGGAGATGCCTGTCCTCTCGGCCGGAAGGGGGAGGGTCCATGTGTCGTCGCTGTCCGGCAGACCGAGCGCCTGGGCCACGGCAGCCGCGATGCGCGCGTGTCCCAGGGGGCCGGCGTGCAGCCGGTCAGCACTCCACAACCGAGGATCGGTCGCCGCCGCGTGCGCGGCCGTCTCCGCCACCACCACGCCATGGCGGCCGGCGGCCTCCCGGATGCGTGCGTTGAGTGCGAGAACACGGTGACCGATCGGGCGGGCCAACGGCGTGATACGCCCGACATC
Source organism: Streptomyces guryensis (assembly GCF_021261325.1). Taxonomy (GTDB): domain Bacteria; phylum Actinomycetota; class Actinomycetes; order Streptomycetales; family Streptomycetaceae; genus Streptomyces; species Streptomyces guryensis. The sequence continues at coordinate 73,859 of NZ_JAJSBI010000009.1, forward strand.
GGGAAACATGAGGGTCGCGACGGTGGCGCCCTGCGCGGTGAGGGCGGCGAACATCGCCTCGACATGGCCGGCCACCTCGTCGAGGTCACAGCCCGGGCGCAGCACGTCGTTGACCCCGGCCACCACGGTGGCGAGGTCGGGCCGCATCGCGAGAGCCGGAGCCAGCTGCTCGGCGCGCACCTGACCGGCCTTACGGCCGCGCACCGCGAGGTTGGCGTAGAGCAGGCCGGGGCTGTGGCGGGCGACCTGCTCGGCGAGCCGGTCGGCCCAGCCCCGAAGACCACGGACGTCGTCGCCGTCTCCGAGCCCCTCGGTGTGACTGTCGCCCAGGGCGACATAGCGCAGATACCCACTGCTCGACACGGGGCCGACCGCCTCTCGTCAACGCTGCTGATGGAAGTGGCACACGGCCATCGCTAAACAACTAGGCACCTAGTCGCATTGTTGAGTATAAGGATAGCTGCGGGCTCACCTTCCTGCAAAGTGACGGCGCTCAGGCAGGAGCTGAGGCCGTCGAGGGCGCTCCACCGCCGCAGTCCACCGCCTTGGTCCCGCGCCGCCCTCACCGCCCATTCCCTCTTCAGGCCTGAGCACCGACCACGGTCTGCGCCGGCACCTGAGCGTCCGGGTCATCAACGGCATGCACAACGAGGACGCGGTCGGCTTCACCACCGCCCGCCGTTTCGCGCCGAACCGCCCGTACCGGGTGACCTTCAACGGTGGCGTCCACGGCCCGGGCGGCAATGCCTACTGCCAGGCCGCCATGCCCCCGGCTCATCTCCGGGTCTCAAGAGCCGGGGGCGGAGTGCGAGAGGGCCGAGGGTGGTGTAGCCCTCCAGCATGGGCTCCGTCGCGGTGAGGCCGTACGCCTCCATCTGGAACTAGTGGTCCATGACGGAGAGCCGGCTGATGCCGGCCTCCTCCGCGGCCGCACCCGCCGCGGCCGGCTCGGGTCCGAGGGCGGCCGGGCCGTCGGGGTGGTCGAAACAGGTGATGTGTACGCCCAGTCGCAGGCGGTCTCCAGTTCAGACGGCGCGGTGGCGGAGTCCGTCGAGGAGCAGATCGAGCATGCGGCCCGCGCGGTCGCGCAGCCCCTTGTCGGTGGTGATCAGCAGGATGCCGCCGAGGCTGAAGCCGACGTCGAGAGGGTCGACGTCGGAGCGCAGGACGCCCGCCTCGGCCCCGGCCTTCAGCAGCGTGCTGATGGCCGTGCTGATCCGGTCCAGGCTCTCGGCGAACGGGTCCGAGTCACCGGAGGCGATGACGGCCTTCAGCGCGTCCGCCATGCCCTGCTTGGTGGCCAGGTAGTCGATGAACCGGTCCATCCAGACCCGCATCGCCTGGTCGGGCGGGTATTGCGCCAGCAGTTCCTCGGCGCTGTCGCAGACCCGCGCGACCTCGTTGCGGTATGCGGCCTCCAGCAGGGCCTCCCGGGTGGGGAAGTGCCGGTACAGCGTGCCGATGCCCACACCGGCCTCTTTGGCGATGGCCTCGAGCGACGCGTCCGTGCCCCGCTCGGAGAAGGCGCGTACGGCCACGTCGAGCAGGCGTTGCCGATTGCGGCGCGCGTCGGCACGCAGTCCGCGTGTGGTGCCGGTCACAGCATTCCTTCCTCCTGGACAATCGGAGGCTCCTCCGTTTAAAGTTCAAGCAAAGCGGAGGAGCCTCCGATTTTTGATCGTACCAAACCGGGAGCACGTGCCGACATGACCACGAGCACACGCATCACCACCCCCTTCCACGCCGGATCCACGGCCGCCGACGTCATCGCGGGCACGGATCTCACCGGCCGCCGCGCCGTCGTCACCGGAGCCGCCTCCGGTATCGGTGTGGAGACCGCCCGGGCGCTCGCCGGGGCCGGCGCGCAGGTCGTCCTCGCCGTGCGGGACACGGCCGCCGGGCGCCACACCGTGGAGGACATCAAGGTCACCACCGGCTCCGAGGGCGTGACGGTCGCCTCCCTGGATCTGACCGATCCGGCGTCCGTCGAAGCGTTCGTGACCGCGTGGGAAGGGCCGCTGCACATCCTCGTCAACAACGCGGGCGTGATGGCGACTCCGGAGACCCGGACGCCGCGGGGCTGGGAGCTGCAGTTCGCCACCAACCACCTGGGGCACTTCGCCCTCGCCACCGGGCTGCACGGCGCTCTCGCGGCGGCCGGCGGTGCGCGCGTGGTGTCGGTGAGCTCCAGCGGACACCTCTTCTCACCCGTCGTCTTCGACGACCTCCACTTCACCGAGCGGCCGTACGACCCGTGGCTCGCCTACGGGCAGTCCAAGACGGCCAACGTGCTGTTCGCGGTCGAGGCCGCCCGGCGCTGGTCCGACGACGGGATCGCGGTCAACGCGCTGATGCCCGGCGGGATCCGGACCAACCTGATGCGTCATATCGGGGACGCCGAGATGGCGCAGTTCGGGGCCCACCTGCAGGCCCTGATCGGCGAGGGAACGCAGCCGCCCGAGCTGTCCCTCAAGACGGTGGAGCAGGGGGCCGCGACCTCGGTGCTGCTGGCCGCGTCGCCCGTGGTCGACGGCGTCACCGGCCGGTACTTCGAGGACTGCGACGAGGCCGGACCGCACCGGCCCGGCACCAACACCGGGGTCGCCGCGCACGCCGTGGACCCGGAGGCGGCCGTGCTCCTGTGGCAGGTCTCCGAGCAGCTCCTGGCCTGACCCCCCATTCCATCAACTCCCCTTTCGACTGGAAGGTTCTCGTGTCCAGGACCTGGTTCGTCACCGGCTCGTCCCGCGGCTTCGGCCGCTCGTTCGTCGAAGCCGCGCTGGATCGCGGAGACAAGGTCGCCGCGACCGCACGGAACACGGAGGCCCTGATGGACCTCGCGATCGCCCACGGCGAGCAGTTGCTCGCACTGCCCCTGGACGTCACCGACAAGACCGCCGCGTTCGACGCGGTCCACAAGGCCCACGCGCACTTCGGCCGACTGGATGTCGTCGTCAACAACGCGGGCTACGGCCACTTCGGCATGGTCGAGGAGCTGACCGAGGCGGAGGCGGGCGACCAGATGGAAACGAACTTCTTCGGCGTGCTCTGGGTCACCCAGGCCGCGCTGCCGCTGCTGCGCACCCAGGGCGGCGGCCACATCGTCCAGGTCTCCTCCGTCGGCGGCGTGCTCTCCTTCCCGAGCCTCGGTGTCTACGCCGCCTCCAAGTGGGCGGTGGAGGGGCTGTCCGAGGCCCTGGCCGCCGAGGTCGCCGGGCAGAACATCAAGGTCACCCTGGTCGAGCCCGGCCCCTATGCCACCGACTGGCCCGGCGCCTCCGCGGTCAACTCCGAGCCCGACCCGCTCTACGACGGAGTCCGCCAGGCCCTGGCCGAGGGCCTGGACCTGTCCGACCTGGGCGATCCGAAGGCCGTCGGTCCCGCCCTGCTGACGATGGTTGATGCCGAGAACCCGCCACTGCGGGTGTTCTTCGGCAGGCCGTCGCTCCAGCCGGCCAAGGACCACTACGCGCGCAAGCCGGCCACCTGGGCCGAGTGGGAGCACGTCCCCCTCGCAGCCCACGGCTGACCCCATGGCATTCATGGCCCAGGGTATTTTCTGGGCCAATGCTTGAACTTTCAAGATCTGGCCATCTGCCTCTCGGAGGAATCAATGGCACGCACCAGACCCACACGCTGGAAGCGCTGGCTGATCGTCGGCGTTGCCACCGCCGCCCTCGTGGGCGTCGGAGGCCCGTACGTCTACATCAACTACATCCAGGACGACCCACCAGCCGCGCTTTCACTCGACAGTCCACCGGCCACGCCGGCGAGCACCTCCGGCTCCGGATCCGGCGAGCAGGCCGGGGAGGGCGTCGAGGGCGGGTGGCGGGTGGGCAGCGGCTCGCAGGCCGGCTACCGCGTCGACGAGGTGCTCTTCGGCCAGAACGTCACGGCCGTGGGCCGTACCGAAGAGGTGACCGGGGAGCTGGAGATCGAGGGCGCCCGGGCTGTCGGCGGGAGCTTCACCGTCGACCTGGCCTCGGTGCGGAGCGACTCCGACCAACGCGACAGCCAGTTCCGCGGCCCGATCATGAACACCGAGCGGTACCCGAACGCCGTCTTCGAGCTCACCGAGCCCGTTGACTTCGGCTCGGTGCCGGACGTGAACGAACAGGTCACCGGCGAGGCCACGGGGGATCTGACCATCCATGGCGAGACCAATTCCGTCACGTTCGACCTCATCGCCCAGCGCACCGCCGACGGCTTCCGCGTGAACGGCTCGATTCCCGTCACCTTCGCCGAACACGGCATCGACGCACCGAACTTCGGCGGGATCGCCGTCGAGGACGAGGGGACCGTCGAGTTCCTCCTCGCCTTCAGCCCCGCGTGATTCCGCCGCCCACAACCACCACGTAACGCATCGCTCATCGCACCTGTATTGGAGAAGACCGTCATGAGCAAGACCCACCTGTCCAGGAGGACCGTTGCCACTCTGCTGGCCACGGCGACCATCGGATCCATGGCCGGATTCGTGCCCGCCGCCACGGCGTCCGCTCCCGTCTCCTCCCTGACCGACGCGGACTCCCGGCAGGCGAAGCCCCACGCCGAGGAGCGCAACAAGCGCGTCGCCGTCCGCGTACTCAGGCAGCTCTTCGAAGAGGGCAACCTCAAGGTCGCCGACCAGTACATCCGTGCGGACTACATCCAGCACAACCCGATGGCCCCCGACGGCCGGGAGGCCATCAAGAACTTCATCCGCGACTGGCACGCGCGGTTCCCGGACCACGTGTACAACGTCAAGCGGGTCATCGCCCAGGGCGACCTGGTCATGGTCCACTCCAACCCGGTCTACGAGCCCGGCACCCGCGGTTCGTCCGTGGTCGACATCTTCCGCTTCGACAAGAAGGGCATGATCGCCGAGCACTGGGACGTGGTCCAGGAGGTACCGGCGACCACCGTCAACGGCAACGACATGTTCGGCACGGTCAGCCGGCCGCGCACGAACCAGCCCGGCCCCCGCTGGATGACCCCCTTCAGCCAGAAGGTGGCCACCGCCTACTTCGACACACTCCTCGTCGACAAGAACCCCGACGCGGTCAGGTACTTGACGCCGGAGTACTACCAGCACAACCCGACCATCCCCAACGGCTCGGCCGGCCTGCGCGAGCAGTTCACCAACTTCTTCCGGCAGTTCCCGAACCTGATCGTGGAACGCAAGCGCGTCATCGCCCAAGGCGACCTCGTGGCGATCCACGCTCACTACCGCCTCAACCCCGAGGACCGCGGCCAGGCCGTCGTGGACATCTTCCGCGTCGGCAAGAACGGCAAGATCCTCGAACACTGGGACTCCGTCCAGGACGTGCCGTCGACCCCTCCCCTCAACGACAACACCATGTTCTGAGCCCATTCCGCCAGTCAGCCGGTCCGGGTGGAGTATCCACACAAGGACTTCATAGCGAGACTCCTGGCGGAAAGGTGCGGTATCTGTGGAGACAAGGGCAACGTGTGCGGCATGTCCGTGCTCTCGCCGACCTCGCGCATGCCGGATGGCGGCCTGCGGCCGGGCGCGCGTAATGTCACACCGGCGTCGCAAGACCGTTGTGGCCTGTGATATCTGCCATGACCGAATCCGCTCAAACGGCCTGCCAATCCATTCACGCAGTATCGCTGGAGGGCCGGATGGCCGGGAAACCGTCATGCCCGGTTCGGCGGGAGGTCGCGCGGAAAGCCGGCAAGCACCTTGCCGCGCGGCCTCCACGCCCTCCCGACCAGCGGGCTGCCGTCGACTCGGCCCCCGCTGCCAACGCCCTCCGGCAACTGCCTGACTTTTCTTTAAATCGTCGGCTCCGTGGGTGAGGGCGCCCAACGTTGCCTGTGCGTCGGGCGTCATGGCTTACCCCTCGCTGCAGCCACGACGGACCCGCCGGGTCGATATTTCAGCGCCCTCAGAGATTTATTTGAGAAGTGTCAGAGAAATATGAAATAACCCCTTGGATCGTGCAGAAGACGTCGCCAATGGTCCCAAGATCCCTGTGAGCGGACGACGACGGTCAACGGCGGTGCGGAACCCGCTCTCGCGAGGCCGCCGCTGAGTCACACAGGCGGGTCAACGACCTCATGGCCCTCCAGGGGCCGTCTCTTCCCGGCTGAGAGCGCGACTTCGATACTCGTCACCCGCTCCACGAAGAAGGCCCAGGTCACCGACCTGGGCCTTCTTGCTGCATCTGATGATCACTTGTAAGGCGAGCTCCAGGTGAACAAGGCGGTCGTGGAACGGCCTGCGCGGTGATGTGCTGTGTGCGCTCGGGGTGTTCAAGGTCGCGACCACCAACCGGATACAGCGGCCGGCCTCGCCGCACCTGACCTTGCGGCACGGTCTGCGATCGCATCTGCGGGGCAGGGCGCGGCGGTTCCTCGACGGAACATCCGCAGGCGCGGCATAGGGTCACCCGGTGCGCAAGACGTCCAGCGCCATCATGGCCACGTGCAATGCGGTGCGCTGTTCGCCGGATTCGAGGTCGCAGTCGAGCAGGCGCTCGATGGTGCGCAGGCGTTGGTAGAACGTCTCGCGGGACAGGCCGCCGCGGCGGGCGGCGCTGGTTTTGTTGCCGGCCACGTCGAGGTAGTGGCGGAGGGTCGTCAGCAGGTCGGTGCCGTGTCGGGCGTCGTGATCGAGGAGCCGACCGAGTCGTCGTTCGGCGTACTCCTGGATCCGGGTGTCCTCGCGGAGCGCGTACAGCAGGCGGCGCAGGTCGACATCGCGGAGTTCGTGGAAGGAGCGGCCCTGGGGGAGAGGCTGGTCGGGCGGGGTGGCCTCGGCCACGCGGCTCGCCTGATGAAAGGAACGGGGAGTGTCAGTGAGGAGGTCGACCTCCAAGCCGACGCTCACGACGGCCCGCGGGGACAGGTCGCGCGCCACGTGGCTCAGCCGTTCGACCGCGGGTTCCCAGGGGTGTGAGGGGCTCAGGGCGAGCAGTACTCCCAGGCGGCCGGGGGTCAGTTCGCCGATGAGCGCCGGGATTCCCGAGGCGTGCAGGACTTGGGAGAGGCGGGCCTCGGCTTGAGTTGTGGTGTCTCTTGCGGGGAGGTCCACCACGACCGTGAGGAAGCGGCTGTTCTCGGTGGGCAGGCCCAGTGCGGCCAGCCGGGCGCCTGCGTCCGCTGCGGAGCGGTGGCGCTGCTCGACGAGGTCGCGCAGAGCGTTGCGGTGCGCTGTGCTTTCCCAGGGGGTTGGGTGGGTGAGGCGCGCGACGGTCAGGGCCATCGCCGTCCTTTCCAGGACGGTGATGTGCTCCGGTCCGAAGGCCGGTTCGGTGGTGGGGACGGGCAGCATGGCCACGCGGCCCCAACGTTCGCCTTGATACTCGACCGATGCCGTGAGCCATCCTTCCGGGCCGCGTCGGCTCGTGCGGTCGCCGGGCGGGGTTGCTCTCGAGCGCTGCTCCCAGTCGGTGAGCGCTTCCTCCAGGGTGGCGCCGGAGGGTTCGCAGATCAGTGCCTGGTGGACCAGATTTTCCAGGACGACCGTGCGGCCGCTCATCTCGGCTGCCGCGCGTATGACGTCCTCGGGTCCGGCGCCGCGCAGGGTCAGCGTCGTGAACGCCTCGTGGACGCGCTGGGTGCGGCGCATCGCCTCGGCCTGGTTGCCGAGGATGAGGCCGTGGACGACCTGGGTGACCTCGAGGAAGTTGACGTCCTTGGCGAGGGTGATCAGGGGCAGCCCGCGGGTGCGGCAGGCGTGGACGAGTGCGTCGGGCGGGCGGTGGTAGCGCCGTACGAGTTCGATGACCAGGGCCGCCGCCCCGATGCGGGCGAGTTCTTCGACGTAGCGTTGGATGCCTGCGGACTCCTCGGGCAGGGGCATGCCGGTGGTCAGGACGAGTTCGCCGCCCTTGAGGAAGGAGGCGGGATCCGTCAGCTCGGTGATGTGGACCCAGCGGACCGGCCGGTCGAGCAAGGTCATGCCGGTCACGACCTGAGGCCGGCCGGCGGCCAGGACGGGCAGAGCCAGGACGGCGGCGACGGTGAGGGCGCGGGCGGGAGGGGTGCTGTCCGGGCCGTCCAGGTCCGGCGGTCGTGCCGTCGAACGGCTGTCGTTCACGGTGTCTCCATGGGGGTGCCCCGCCCGAGCGAAGCCGGGAGGGGAGTGCCCGGCCACTGTGACAAGCCTTGCTGACCTGCGCAAGGGCAGTCCTGCCTCGGTGGAATGAGGCAGTGAGCGCCGCATTTCCGGCCCGTGCTTGACACAACGTCCGAACAGCGGGCCCGTACCGGACAGATCGCGCGTTGGCTCGCCGCCGGGCGGCGGAGATGCTCGGCAGAGCGCACCAGTCCGACGACCCACGCCGGGAGACGACCATGACCGCACTGTCGCCGCACCTTCGCCAGGCCACGCCCGTCGTGGCGGCCCGGGGCGAGGGCGTCCACCTCTTCGACCAGGACGGCCGCCGCTACCTCGACTTCACCGCGGGTATCGGCGTGACCAGCACCGGGCATTGCCACCCCAGGGTCGTGGCGGCGGCGCAGGAGCAGGTGGGCACGCTGATCCACGGTCAGTACACGACGGTCATGCACCGGCCGCTGCGGCAACTGGTCGACAAGCTCGGCGAGGTGCTGCCGGCCGGTCTGGACAGCCTGTTCTTCACGAACTCGGGCAGCGAGGCCGTGGAGGCGGCGCTGCGGCTGGCCCGCCAGGCCACCGGCCGGCCGAACGTCATCGTGTGCCACGGCGGTTTCCACGGTCGTACGGTCGCCGCCGCCGCGATGACCACCTCCGGCACCCGCTTCCGGTCCGGTTTTTCCCCGCTGATGAGCGGGGTGGTCGTCACCCCGTTCCCGTCGGCCTACCGTTACGGCTGGGACGAGGAGACGGCCACCCGTTTCGCGCTCCAGGAGCTGGACTACACGCTCCAGACGATCTCCTCGCCCGCCGACACGGCCGCGATCATCGTCGAGCCGGTGCTCGGTGAGGGTGGGTACGTCCCCGCCAACCGGGTCTTCATGGAGGGGCTGCGGGAGCGGGCGGACCGCCATGGGTTCCTGCTGATCCTGGACGAGGTGCAGACGGGCGTGGGCCGCACCGGCCGCTTCTGGGGCCATGACCACTTCGGCGTCACCCCGGACATCCTCGTCACCGCCAAGGGGCTGGCCAGCGGCTTCCCGCTGTCCGGGATCGCGGCCTCCGAGGAGCTGATGGCGAAGGCGTGGCCGGGCTCGCAGGGCGGTACGTACGGCGCCAACGCGGTGGCGTGCGCGGCGGCCTGCGCCACGCTCGACGTCGTACGGGACGAGAAGCTCGTCGAGAACGCCGAGGCGATGGGAGCACGGCTGCGGCAGGGCCTGGAGGCGGTCGCCGGCCGGACACCGGCCATCGGGGACGTACGCGGCCTCGGGCTGATGCTGGCCAGCGAGTTCGTCACCGAGGACGGCGGCCCGGACCCCGAGACCGCCGCCCGCGTACAGCGCGCCGCCATCGACGAGGGCCTGCTCCTGCTGCTGTGCGGCGCCTGGAACCAGGTCGTGCGGATGATCCCGGCGCTCGTGATCGACGAGACGGCGGTGGACGAGGGACTCCAGGCGTGGGCGACCGCGGTCGAAGCCGGTACCTCGGGAGCATCGCCGCGATGAGCGACAGCGTGGCGCGGCTGACCGCCCGCCTCACCGAGACGGCTCCCGATCTGCGGGTGGAATCCGGTCCGGGCGCCCTCGGCCCGTACGCCTACGACGCCTCCAACTACCGCGTTCCCCCGCAGGCCGTGGCCTTCCCCCGCAGCGCCGACGACGTGGTCGCGGTGCTGCGGGCCTGCAAGGAGACGGGCGTCCCCATCACCGCCCGCGGCGGCGGCACCAGCATGGCCGGCAACGCGGTCGGGCCGGGCGTCGTCCTGGACTTCTCCCGGTACATGAACCGGATCCTGGACATCGACCCGGCCGGCGGGACCGCGCGTGTCGAGGCCGGAGTCGTCCTCGACGCGCTCCAGAGCGCGACCGCCCTGCACGGGCTCTCCTTCGGCCCCGACCCGTCCTCGCACAGCCGCTGCACGCTCGGCGGGATGATCGGCAACGACGCGTGCGGCAACCGGTCCGTGCGGCACGGGCGGACCAGCAGCCACATCGAGGCGCTGGAGATCGTGACGGCCGACGGTGTGCGGGCCGTCGCAGACCGTACCGGCCTGCACCCGACCGACCCACGCGACACCGACCACGTCACCCGCCTCGAAGCGGACGTACGACGCCTGATCGGCGCCAACCTGGGGCCGATCAGGACCGAGCTGGGCCAGATCCCCCGTCAGGTCTCCGGCTACCAGCTGCACCACCTGCTGCCCGAGAACGGCTTCGACATGGCCCGCGCTCTGGTCGGCACCGAGGGCTCCTGCGCGGTCGTCACCGCCGCGACGGTCCGCCTGGTGGCGACCGCACCGGCTTCGGCGCTGCTCACCCTCGGCTACGACGACGTCGTCGACGCGGCCGAGGATGTGCCGGAGATCCTGCGGTGGAATCCGACCGCAGTCGAGGGCATGGACGAGGCGATCGTCGCCACCATGCGGGCACGGCGTGGTCCCGACTCCGTCACCGGACTGCCCGAGGGGCGCGCCTGGCTGTACGTCGAGCTCGACGGCGACGACCAGGTCACGGTCAATACGCGCGCGGCCGAGCTCCTCGACGTGCTCAAGGCTCAGGGTCGGATGACCGGCGGGCGGGTTGTGGAGAGCGCGGCAGAGCGGCGCTCCCTGTGGCGGGTCCGCGAGGACGGGGCCGGCCTGGCCGCACGTCTCGTCGACAGCGGGGAGTCGTGGCCGGGCTGGGAGGACTCGGCGGTCGCACCGGAGAACCTCGCCGGCTATCTGCGGGACTTCCGCAAGCTGCTGGCCGACCACGGGCTGACGGGCGTGATGTACGGGCACTTCGGCGCGGGCTGCGTCCACGTGCGCATCGACTTCGACCTCGCCACGGACGAGGGGCGCACCGCCGCCCGTCGCTTCCTGCACGAGGCGGCCGCCCTGGTCGTCGCGCACGGCGGCACGCTGTCGGGCGAACACGGCGACGGACGCGCCCGCGGCGAGCTGCTGGAGGTCATGTACAGCCACCAGATGATCGGCACCTTCGCCGCCTTCAAGGAGGTCTTCGACCCCGAGGGACTGCTGAACCCCGGCGTCATCGTCGCGCCCGCCCCGCTCGACGCCGATCTCGCACTGCACCAGATCCAGCCCCTGGCAACCGAGTTCACCTTCCCGCACGACGAGGACGGCTTCGCAGGCGCGGCCCGCCGCTGCGTCGGCGTCGGCCGCTGCCGCAGCGACGCGGGCGGTGTGATGTGTCCGAGCTACCGGGCTACGGGGGAGGAGAACGACTCCACGCGGGGCCGGGCCCGCCTGCTCCAGGAGATGGTGCGCGGTGAGACGGTCCAGGACGGCTGGCGCTCGACGGAGGTCCGTGACGCCCTCGACCTGTGCCTGTCCTGCAAGGCGTGTTCCAGCGACTGCCCGGTCGGCGTCGACATGGCCACGTACAAGGCGGAGTTCCTGCACCAGCACTACAAGGGCCGCGTGCGACCCCGTTCGCACTACTCGCTGGGCTGGCTTCCCCTGACCTCGTCGCTCGCCGGATGGGCAGCCCGGCCGATCAACGCCCTCCTGCGCGGACCGGTCGGCACCCTGCTCGCCCGCCTCGGGGGCGTCACCACGAAGCGCAGGATCCCGGCCTTCGCCTCCCGGCGCACCTTCCGCAAGGTCCTGCGCCAGGCGAAGAACGGAGAACCGGCGAAGGCCCTGCTGTTCGTCGACAGCTTCACCCGCGCCTTCCGTCCCGAGATCGCGGGAGCCGCGAGCCGGGTACTCGCCGACGCCGGGATCCCCTGCACGACCGAAGACGGCCTGTGCTGCGGTCTGACCTGGGTGAGCACCGGCCAGCTGTCGGTCGCGCGCCGCATCATGACCCGTACGGTCGCCCACCTCGACAACGGCGACGAGCGGCCGATCATCGTGGCCGAGCCCAGCTGTGCCGCCGCCCTCAAGCGGGACGTGCCCGAACTCCTCGGCACCGACGCCGCCCAGCGCGTCGCGGACCGGGTCCACACCTTCACCGGCGCCCTGACCGACCTCGCCGACCCCGACTGGACCCCGCCCGCCGTGCCTACGAGCGTCGTCCTGCAGACCCACTGCCACGAGTACGCCACCTTCAAGGGTCGGCGCCCCGCCGACCTGCTGCGCCGGCTCGGCGTGGGCAAGGTCGACGAGGCCGAGGGCTGCTGCGGCCTCGCCGGGAACTTCGGCTTCGAGGAGCAGCACTACGACACCTCGATGGCCGTCGCCGACCTGGCACTGAAGCCCCGCCTCGACGCCATCGACCAGGCTGCACCGGCCGTCGTCGTGGCCGACGGCTTCAGCTGTGCCACCCAGATCGACCATCTCGCCGGTGACCGGGACGTCCGCGCCCTGCACCTCGCCGAACTGCTCGACCCCGCCGCCGATCAACCAGGAGAGACGTCATGACCGACACACCCACGCAGTTGTTCATCGGCGGTGCCTGGGTGGACGCCGCGGACGGCGCCACCATGCCCGTCGACGATCCCGCCACCGGCGAGATCCTCTGCCACGTCGCCGACGCCGGCCCCAAGGACGCGCGACTCGCGGAGGAGGCGGCCGTTGCCGCGCAGGAGGAGTGGGCCCGTACGGCACCCCGTGCACGCAGCGAGATCCTGCGCCGCGCCTACGAGATCATCCTCGACCGCGTCGACGAGCTGGCCCACCTGATGACGGCCGAGATGGGCAAGCCGCTGGCCGAGGCCAGGGGCGAGGTCGCGTACGCGGCGGAGTTCTTCCGCTGGTTCTCCGAGGAGGCCGTCCGTATCGACGGCGGCGGAGGCATCCTGCCCGACGGCCGCAACCGCATGCTGCTCTCCCGCCGCCCGGTCGGCCCCTGTCTGCTGATCACCCCGTGGAACTTCCCCCTGGCGATGGGCACCCGCAAGATAGGTCCCGCCATCGCCGCCGGTTGCACGATGATCCTCAAGCCGGCTCCGCAGACCCCGCTCTCCAGCCTGGCCCTCGCCGCGATCCTCAAGGAGGCCGGGCTGCCCGACGGCGTGCTGAACGTCGTCACCACCTCCCGTGCGGGGGAGGTGTGCGAACCGCTCCTGCGCGGCGGGCGGATGCGCAAACTCTCCTTCACCGGCTCCACGCAGGTCGGACGGATTCTCCTGGCTCAGAGCGCGGACGCGGTCGTACGGACCTCGATGGAGCTGGGCGGCAACGCGCCGTTCATCGTCTTCGAGGACGCCGACCTGGACAAGGCCGTCGATGGCGCGATGCTCGCCAAGATGCGCAACATGGGCGAGGCATGCACCGCCGCCAACCGCTTCTTCGTCCACAGCTCGGTGGCCGCCGAGTTCGGGCGGCGCCTGGCCGAGCGCATGGGCGCCCTCGTGGTCGGCCCCGGCACCCGGGACGGTGTCGATGTCGGCCCGCTGATCGACAGGACTGGTCGCGCCAAGGTCGAGGAACTGGTCGCCGACGCGGTGGAGCGCGGCGCCGAGGTGCTCGTCGGCGGCCGTACGCCGGAAGGGCCGGGCTGCTTCTATCCGCCGACCGTGCTCGCGGGAGTCGACCCCGAAAGCCGCCTGATGGACACGGAGATCTTCGGTCCCGTCGCCGCGATCCTCACCTTCGACGACGAGGACGAGGTCGTGCGCCGCGCCAACGACACCCCCTGGGGTCTGGTCGGCTACGTCTTCACCGAGGGCCTCGACCGCGCCCTGCGCGTCAGTGAACGCCTCGAAGTGGGCATGGTCGGCCTCAACACCGGTCTCGTCTCCAACCCGGCCGCCCCCTTTGGAGGGGTGAAGCAGTCCGGGCTCGGCCGTGAAGGCGGCCGGGTGGGGATCGACGAGTTCCTTGAGTACCAGTACCTCGCGGTGCCTGTGCGATGACGGTGGTCATGCCCTGACTACCCCGCGTCGCGCACCGCGACGGGCTGCCCCGTGCCCGGTTTCCACGCCACCGGGCACGGGGCGGCGGCTTTTCCAACACCTGGCGGCGGGCGCAGGTCTCTCACTGTGCGGAGGCAGGCTGCGCATGCGTCGCATGGCGCAAGGGCCGGCCGCTGGTCCGGTGGGCTGCTGCATGGCCGGGGCGGCGGACGCGGCTGACAAGTAAGCCACGACGTGCGGCCCTCTGCTCAGCCTGGTGGGGGCGGCTGTTTACCCGAACAGTTCGTCGCCGCCCGTGAGGAGCGGAATGGCGCACTGGAAGGCTCGCCACATGCGCCCAGGGCGCCGTACGCCGCGAGGAGGCCGGCGCTGCCCGGCACAGCTCCGCTCTCTGGGAGGAGAGAGCGCTGCGCCGGCGTTCGGCCGGCCGCTGCTCTCAGCCCAGGTGGCGGGCGGTGATTTCCGCCGCGGTGTCGGTCACCAGCCGCCCCAGCTCGGCGAGCCGGCCGGGGTCGAAGCGTGAGTCGGGCATGGAGACGGCCACGCTGGCCAGCGGCGTGCCGTCCTCATCCAGGACGGGTGCCGCGATGGCGCAGACACCCGGGCGGTACTGGTTGTGGTTGACGGCGTATCCGCGGTCTCTGACGCGGCGGAGCTCGGCACGCAGCTCCGCCGCGTCGGTGATGGTCTCCTGGCCGAAACCCTCGAGTGCGCCCGCCGTGAGCTCGTCGACCTCGGACTTCGGCAGATGGGCGAGGACGGCGTGTCCGGTGGCTGTGGCGTGCAGGGGGGAGATGTCGCCGATGGCGTGGAAGGTTCGTACGGTGTGGTCGCAGTCGACGCGGTCCACCACGACGACGCCGTGCAGGGCGTCCGGCACCGTCAGGTGGATGGTCTCGTTCAGGGTGTCGCGGAGCCGGAACATGGGCTCGCGGGCGGCGGCGAACAGGCTGGACCCCTGTAGGGCGGCGGGGCGTACGGCCAGCACCCGGGCGCCGACCTCCCAGCGCGTGGTGTCCCTGCGATTCGCCCGCAGCCAGCCCGCCTCGTCGAGCGTCACCAGGGTGCGCTGCACGGTCGACTTGGGCAGCCCGAAGATCTTCGTCAGCTCGCCCACGGTCACCGGCTGGTGCTGCGCCACGGCCTCCAGGATGCGCAGCGACCTGGTCAGGCTCTTCAGTTCCATCCCGGCCCTTCAGTTCTGCGGATTCGTCGTGCTGTCCTCCGGACTCGCGTCTGGAGCCTCAGGCATGACCATGCCGTATGTTAGCATGGCGTTCCACAATGCGGCACGCGCTTTGATGTATCCGATGGTCGGACCGGCGTCAGGAGTGTGCTGTTCCGATGCTCCGCGGACGCGGCGTCTGGCGCTTGGCGCTGGTCGTGCCCTGAATACGCCGTACCGCGCAGCGGCGTGAGGCGGCCGCCTTGTGCCCGCCACTCTCCCCCCAGGCGGGCGCAAGGCCGGTCCTGCCGTGAAGCGAACCGAGGGTCGGCTCCCGTATGGGGGAGTCGACCCTCGGTGATGCGGGGCCGAAGTCGGGCCGCCGCGACACGCTCAGGTGCCCAAGCGGCGCCCCGTGATCTCCGCGGCCGTGTCGGCGACCAGGCGGCCCCACTCGGGCAGCTCGTCTGCGTCGTACCGCGAATCGGGCATGGAGATGGCCACGGTGGCCAGCGGCGTGCCGTTCTCGTCGAGGATGGGCGCGGCGATGGCGCAGACGCCCGGCCGCCACTGGTTGCGGTTGACCGCGTAGCCGTCGGTGCGGATCCGCCGCAGCTCGGCGCGCAGCTCCTCGGGGTCGGCGGGTGTCGTCTCGCTGTAGCGCTCCAGACCCTGCGTGATGAGCTCCTCGATGTCCTGCTTCGGCAGGTGGGCGAGGACCGCGCGCCCGGTGGCGGTGGCGTGCAGGGGTGAGGTGTCGCCGATGGCGTGGAAGGTTCGTACGGGGTGGTCGCAGTCGACGCGGTCCACCACGACCATGCACTGGAGCGCGTCCGGCACCGACAGGTGGATGGTCTCGTTGACCTTGTCCCGCAGCTGCACCATGGGGTCGCGGGCGGCGGCGAACAGGCTGGACCCCTGCAGGGCGGCGGGGCGTACGGCCAGGACCCGGGCGCCGATCTCCCAGCGCGTGGTGTCCTTCCGGCTGGCCCGTAGCCAGCCGGCCTCCGCCAGTGTGACCAGCGTGCGCTGCACGGTCGACTTCGGCAGGCCGAAGATCTTCGTCAGCTCGCCCACGGTCACCGGCTGATGCTGGGCGACCGCCTCCAGGATGCGCAGCGATCTCGTGACGCTCTTCATTTCCATCCGGTTTCCCCCCGTTAATCCTCGGAATTCTTTGCGGACACCTCTTGACTCCCCTCTCTACCACTGTCATTCTCGTGCCAGATTCTAGCACAGCATTCCACAATGTGGCACGGCTTCGGGAGGGATCCCGCGGAAGTGAGCCGGAGCTACGAGATACGGACGATTGCGAGCTGTGGTCCCGCCGAGGGCCCGTCCCCGTCCAAACCGCCTCGAATCGATCAGCCTCACGCCGGGGGCCCAGCATGCGCCGCGGCGATACGAAAGGAAAGCCCTGTGTCAGCTGCCAGGAAGCGCGTCGCCGTCGTCGGCGTCGGAACGATGGGCAGCCAGGCCGCCTGGCGCCTGGCCGCCCGTGGCGCCGAGGTGGTCGGCTACGACCGCTTCGCCCCGGGCCACGACCGCAGCGCGGCCGGCGGCGAGACCCGGATCTTCCGCAGCGCCCACTTCGAGGACTCCCGGTACGTGCCGCTGCTCCAGCACGCCGACGCCCTGTGGGAGCAGCTTCAGCAGGAGACCGGCCGTGAGCTGCGCCGCCTGACCGGCTGCCTGCTCATGGGGCCGACCGATCACCACCAGATGGCCACGGTCCTCGAGTCGATCGCCGAGCACGGCCTCGACCACGAGGTCCTCGACGCCGAGCTGCTCGCCAAGCGCTTCCCGCAGTTCCGGATCGAGGACGGCGACGCGGCCGTGCTCGACCGCCGAGCCGGCTTCATCCGGCCCGAGCTGACGATTCAGACCGCCGCCCGCCGCGCCGAGGAGCTCGGCGCCCGCATCCACCGCTACACCACGGTCCGCGAGATCGTCCCCGTCGCAGGCGGCGTCGAGATCCGCACCGACGCCGGCAGCGAGCACTTTGACACCGCCGTCGTCACCGTCGGCCCATGGGTGAACGACCTGTTGCCGGACCTGCCTTGGGAGGTGGACATCCGCCGCCTCATCAGCGCCTGGTACGTACCCACCACCGACGCCTGGTTCGGCGAGGAGCGCCCCGCCTTCATCCGCACGGCGCCCACCCACTGCTACGGCCTGCCCTCCCCGGACGGCGTCTCCGTCAAGCTCGGTCTCTCCCGCGCCCTGCACCGCCCGGCCGGCGACCCGAACCGGCTCGACCGAGAGGTGGCCCCGGAGGAGCTGGAGATCTTCACGGAACTGATTGGGCGTCACATGCCCGACCTGAACCCCGATCCGACCCGGCTCTCCGTCTACATGGAGGGCTACACCGAGAGCAGCCGCCCCCTGGTCGGGCCGCTGCCGGGCGCGGAGAACGTCGTCCTGCTCGCCGGGTTCTCCGGACACGGCTTCAAGCTCTCGCCCGCCTTCGGCGACATCGCCGCGAACCTCGCGCTGGACGGCACCTCGCCCCGGCCCATCGACTTCATCTCCACCCTCGACCGAGCGGAGGCGTGACGACCATGACCGACACCCTGTCCGTCGGCGTCCTGCACGCCGAGCCCGGGACCAAGACCCGCGGCACCGTCCCCGCCGACCTCGGCACCCTCACCGTCGACATTCCGCTGACCCTGGTCAACGGCGCCCACCCCGGCCCCCGCGTTCTGATCACCGCGGGAGTGCACGGCGGCGAGTTCACGGGGGTCGACGCGGCCACCCGACTGGCCGCTCTGCTGGAGCCCGGCGAGGTGCACGGTCAGGTGATCGTCTGCCCGGTCGCCAACCCCCCGGCCGTCTACCAGGGTCGCCTCGGCGTCTCCCCGCTCGACGGCGTGAACATCAACCGCGTCTTCCCCGGCGACCCCGACGGCAGCCCCACCGAACGTCTCGCGGCGTGGCTGTTCACCAACCTCGTGGACGTCGCCGACGCCTACGTCGACCTGCACTCCGGCGGCATCGACGAGGTCCTGACGGATTTCGTCGGTTACCGCCTCACCGGTGACCCCGAACTGGACGCGAAGACAGCGGACATGGCCGGCGCGCTCGGTGTCGAGGACGTCATCTTCGGAATGAACGCCGAAGGCGGCAACAGTCACGCGGCAGCCGCCCGCCAGGGCGTCCCGGCGATCCTCGTGGAGACCGGCCAACTCGGCGAACGCGACGCGGACACCGCCCGCCGTCTCGTCGGCGGCCTGTACGGGGTGCTGAGCCGGCTCGGTGTCCTCGACACCCAGCCCCAGGACCCGGCGTCGGCCGTCCGGGAGTGGGTCTGGGCCGCCGGCGTCACCGCTGAGGCAACCGGCCTCTGGTACCCGGAGTTCACCGCCGGCGACGACGTGACGGAGGGCCAGGTCATCGGCCACGTCATCGACCCGGCCGACGGCCAGGAGCACAAGGTCCACACCCCGGCCACCGGTCGGATCTTCTACGGCATGCACGGACTGACCGTCGCCCCCGGCGCCGAACTCGCCGCCATCGCCGCCCCGGCTCCCCAGGACTCCGGCGGCCACTGACCCCACCACCCCCAGCAAGTCCCCTCCCCGCACCACCAGAACGAGATCCCACCAGCACGCACCCCCACGCTCCCCTTCCTCATGTACCGCACCACCAGGAGGCACCCGGTGAGAGATGTCCGGATAGACCGCAGAGGGTTTCTGCGCGGAGTCGGCGGCGTGGCCGCAGGCATCGCCGCCGCCACATCGCTCAGCGCCTGCGGCACCGGCACCAGCCGGTCCGTCGGCAGCGGCGGCAAGGGCTCCAAGACCCTCGTGGTCCGCAACAGCGGCGGCTCGTACGGCGACGCCAACCAGCAGGCGATCTATGAGCCGTTCACCAAGGAGACCGGCATCCAGGTCAAGGTGGTGAACATCGAGTACGCCCAGATGCTCGCCCAGATCAAGCAGGGCCGCCCCCAGTTCGACGTCATCGACGACTCCATGGCCGATTTCGTGCTCTTCAAGCAGCAGGACGCCACCGAGGACCTCGACTACGACCGGCTGAAGAACTTCAAGAACGCGGGCATCGCCAAGACCCTGGTGACGTCCAACGCGGTCGGCAAGAACTACTGGGCCAGCGTGATGGCGTACCGCACCGACGCGTTCGACGGAAGGAAGCCGGCCTCGTGGGCCGACTTCTGGGACACCAAGACGTTCTCCGGCAACCGCGCCCTGCAAGCTCTGGACGCCGACCTGCCCGAGCTGGAGTTCGCCCTCCTCGCCGACGGCGTGGCGCTGGACAAACTCTACCCGCTCGACGTGGACCGTGCCTTCAAGGTCCTCAGTGAGATCAAGCCCCACGTCCGCAAGTTCTGGGACACCGGCGCTCTGCCCGGCGTGCTGCTGGGCCGCAAGGAGGTCGACGCCTCCAGCGTGTGGCACGGCCGCCTGGACGCCCTGATCAAGGGCGGCGCCCCGCTCGCCTACCAGTGGAACGGCGCCCGCCGGCAGAGCAACGCCCTCGGCATCCCCAAGGGCGCCGCCAACCTCGCCGCCGCCTACCAGCTCATCGACTTCGCGCTGCGGCCCGAGGTACAGGCGGCCTACGCCGAGATCTACCCGATGGCCCCGTCGGTGCCGGCCGCCTACAAGAAGCTCGAGCCCGCCACCGCCGCGAACCTGGGCAGCTCGCCCGAGCACCTGGAGTCCGGCTTCGACCTGGACGTCGAGTGGTGGATCAAGAACCAGGACGCCGTGTCCAAGCGCTGGCAGGAGTGGACGCATGCCTGAGACCGACGTGATGCCCGAGCTGTCCCTGGCCTCCGCTGCCGGCCTGACCGGTTCCGGCAAGCACCTGTCCGTGACACGGCTTCGGAAAACCTACGGGGGAGTGACGGCCGTCGACGAGGTCTCCATGGAGATCGCGGCCGGCGAGTTCGTCACCTTCCTCGGCTCCTCCGGCTCCGGCAAGACCACCACCTTGATGATGATCGCCGGGTTCTGCGAGCCCGACTCCGGCAGCGTCGTCGTCGGCGGCCGTGACGTGACCCGCCTCGCCCCGCAGAAGCGCGGCCTGGGCTTCGTCTTCCAGCAGTACCTGCTCTTCCCGCACATGACCGTCTGGGAGAACGTCGCCTTCCCCCTGCAACTGCGGGGCGTGTCCAAGGCGGAACAGCGCCGCCGGGTCGGCGAGACCCTGGAGATGGCCGGGCTGTCCGCCATGGCCCGCCGCCGGCCGCGCGAGCTGTCCGGAGGCCAGCAGCAGCGCGTCGCGCTCTGCCGGGCCCTGGTCTACCGCCCGCCGGTCATCCTCATGGACGAGCCGCTCGGCGCCCTGGACAAGAAGCTGCGCGACCAGCTCCAGACCGAGATCAAGCGCATCCAGCAGGAACTCGGCCTGACCGTCATCTACGTGACGCACGACCAGGAAGAGGCCCTGGTCCTCTCCGACCGGATCGCGGTGATGCGGGACGGGCGCATCGACCAGTTCGACACCCCGCAGGAGCTCTTCGAGCGCCCGCGCACCCCGTTCGTCGCCGACTTCCTCGGCGCCGCCAACTTCCTGCCGGGCCACGTGGAGCAGCAGACGTCAGGCCACACCCTGGTACGTCTCGACACCGGCGGTGTAGTGAAGGCCCGCCCGCAGGCGGGGACCGAAGGAGCCCGGGTCCGTGCCGCGGTCCAGCCCGGCCGACTCGCCCTGTGTCCGCCCGACGACGGATTCTGTACCGGGACGGTCGAGACCGTCACCTACGTCGGCACGCTCGTTCGCGTCACCGTCCGCCCTCTCGGCGGGGCGGCCACCGAACTCGTACGGCTGGAACTGCCCGCCGGCCGAGCCCCCGACCTCGGCGAGCGCGTCGGCCTCACCGCGGATCCCGCGAACATCAGCGTCTTCCCGGACACGGAACACGGGGGATGACGATGGCCGGAACCGCACTGGCACCCACCCCGGCGCCCGGCGCACCCACACCCGCCCCGGGCAAGCGCGGCCTGGGCCGCGCGTTGTCCGACCGTCGCACCCGCTTCGGACTGCTCAACGCCACGCCCGTCGTCGTCTACCTGCTGATCCTCTTCGTCTATCCGATCTTCAGCACTCTGATGCTGAGCCTGAAGGGCGAGGAGGGCGGCTTCACCCTCCACTGGTACACCGACGCCTTCCAGGGCGCGAACCTGGAGATCCTGCTCACGACCCTGCGGATCTCCGCCGAGACCTCCCTGCTCGCGCTGGTCGTCGGGTTCGTCCTGGCCTCGGCCATCTCGCGGCTCAAGCCGCTGTGGGCTGGTCTGGCGATGCTCGTGGTGGTCGTCCCGCACTTCATCAGCGCGCTGGTGCGCACCTACGGCTGGATCATCCTGCTCGGTGACAACGGCGTGGTGAACAACGCCCTGACGGACATGCACGTCCCCGGCGCGCCCGTCCAGTTGCTCTACAACGAGATCGGCGTCGTCATCGGCACCACCGCCGTGATGCTGCCGTACACCGTGCTGCTGCTGTTCGCGGTGATGAAGGGCATCGACCGGCGGCTGCTCGCCGCCGCGGCGAGCATGGGCGCGGGCCGGATCACGATCTTCCGCCGGGTCTACGTGCCCCTGGTGGCCCCCGGCCTGGTCAACGCCGGCGTGCTGTGCTTCATCCTCTGCCTGGGCTACTACCTCACGCCCGCCCTGATGGGCGGCGAGAAGCAGACCATGGTCGCCTCGCTCATCGACGAGCAGGTCATGAAGCAGAACCAGTGGAACGGCGCCTCGGCGCTCGGCATCATCCTGCTGCTCCTCACCTTCGCCGGACTGCTGCTGCTCAGGCTGCTCAAGTCGGCGGGCGAGGCCCTTCGGAATCGGGGTACGGCGTCATGATCGAGCTGCGTTCCACGCTGGCCGGACGTATCACCCTGGCCGTCCTGTCCACGCTGATCCTGCTGTTCCTGGCCCTGCCGATCATCGTGATCGTCGTCACCTCCTTCGGCAAGGACGCCTTCGGCTCCTTCCCCCCGGAGGCGTGGACCCTCGGCTGGTACAAGCAGTTGTTCGCCGACGGCAGCAAGTGGCCCGCCGCGCTGTCGCTCAGCGCCCTGGTGGCGGCCATGACCACGGTCTTCTCGCTGATCCTGGGGATGACCGCGGCCACCGCCCTCGTTCGCAGCGAACTGCCGCTGCGGTCGGCGGTCTACGGCCTGGTCCTCGCCCCCCTGGTGATCCCTCAGGTCGTCGTCGCCCTGGGCCTGTTCCTCCTCTTCGAACCTGCCTCCATGCTCGGCAGTCCGATCGCCATCGCCCTCGGTCACACCGTCCTGGCCTCACCGATCGCCGTGATGATCCTCATGGCCACCCTGAAGGGCATCGACGAACGGCTGGAGGACGCGGCCGCCAGCATGGGCGCGAACCGGCTGACCGTCTGGCGGCGGATCACCCTCCCGCTGGCCATGCCCGGCATGGTCGCCGCCGGCATCTTCTCCTTCGTCACCAGCTTCGACGAGTTCTTCATCTCGCAGTTCCTGTCCTCCGTGGACACCGTGACCCTGCCCGTGCAGGTGTTCAACGTCCTCCAGTACAACGTCGACCCGTCGGTGACCGCCGTCAGCGCGATCCTCATCGCCGTCGCCGTCGTGGCCCTCGCCCTGGTCGGCGTGGTCCGCAAGCTCAGCGGCTCCGGCAAACAGGACGGCCTGCTGCCCACAGAACCCGGACTGGGCCTCCCCGCCGGAAGTGAGACCGCATCATGACCACCAGCACCCGCACACCCGCCGGTGAACTGTCCGCCACCGCGGCCAGACACCTCCTGCTCAACATGACCCCCAACGGCTCCCTCGGCCAGGACGGCGAGAACCTCTTCGTCGTCCAGCGCGGCGAGGGCCCGTACGTCGACGACACCGACGGCAAGCGCTACATCGACGGTCTCTCCGGCCTGTACTGCTGTCAGCTCGGCTACTCCTACGCCCCCGAGTTCGCGGAGGCAGCGGACAAGCAGCTGCGCGAGCTGTGCTTCAGCCCGCTGTGGTCCTCCTCCGCGCACCCCACCGCCATCGAACTCGCCGAGCGGCTCTCGCGGATCGCGCCCGTCGATGTCGAGCACACGTTCTTCTCCGGCGGAGGGGCGGAGGCGGTGGAGACCGCCTGGAAGATCGCCCGTCGCTACCACGCTCTGCGCGGGGAACCGGGCCGGGTGAAGGCGATCTCGCGTCGTGGCGCCTACCACGGGCTGACCATCGGGGCTCTCTCCCTGACCGACGACCCCGGGCTGCGCGAACCCTACGGGCCGGGCGCGATCGAGACCCGGTTCGTGTCCAACACCAACCGCTTCGGCCTCGCCCCCGAGTTCGTCGACGACGACGTGTACGCCGCCCGGCTGCTCGCCGAGCTGGAGGCGGCGATCCTGGCGGAGGGCCCGGAGAGCATCGCGATGCTGATCGCCGAGCCGGTGCAGAACCGCGGCGGCTGCATCACCCCGCCCCACGGCTACTGGCCGGGCCTCAGGGCGCTCGCCGACCGGTACGGCTTCCTCCTCGTCGCCGACGAGGTGATCACCGCCTTCGGGCGGCTGGGGGAGTGGTTCGGCGGCGACCGCTACGGGGCCCGCCCCGACATCGTCACCGTCGCCAAGGGCATCACCGCCGGATACGCCCCTATGGGAGCAACTCTGGTGAGCAACGGCGTCGTCGAGGTCATCAATCAGCCTGGCGCGGTCCTCAACCACGGCTACACCTTCGCCGGGCACCCGCTGAGCGCGGCCATCGCCCTGCGCAGCCTGGAGATCATGGAACGGGACCGGATCCTGGACAACGTCCGAGGGCTCCAGGACCACCTCGCGGGACGGATGGCCTCCCTCGCCGACCTGCCGATCGTCGGCGACGTCCGCGGCGCCGGCTTCTTCTACGCCTGCGAACTCGTCGGCGACCTCGACGGCGGCGGCTTCAGCGACAGCACCCGCGCCCGCCTGATCACCGACCTGATCCCGCGCAGACTGCGCGAGGCCGGGCTGCTCGCCCGCGTCTACAACCGCACCGCGCCTCTGGTGCAGATCGCGCCCCCGCTGATCAGCGACCGGCACCTCCTCGACCGTATCGCCGACATCCTCGCCGACACCCTCGACGAGGCGTCCGCCCGTCTGTGATCCACGTGTGACACCCCTGCATGCTTTCGAAAGGAACACCCTGATGTACTCCATCGGTCCGCTGACCGTCGCCCCCGGCGAGCGCGCCCAGGGCCTCATCCCGGTCGGCACCAGCAGCTACGGCGTCGAGCTCGGCATCCCGCTCATCGTCGTCAACGGCGCCCAGGACGGCCCGGTGCTGTGTGTGGACGCGGGCGTGCACGGCGACGAGTACGACGGCCAGGAGGCCATCCGCCGCGTCCTCGCCGACATCGACCCGGCCACCCTGCGCGGCACCCTCGTCGGCATCCCCTGCATGAACACCCCCGCCTTCGAGGCAGCCGCCCGCACCAGCGGCCTTGACTACCTGAACCTCAACCGGATCTTCCCGGGTGACGCGGACGGCTCGTACTCCCTGCGGCTGGCAGCCACCTTCGTCGAGCAGGTCGTGCCCGCCATCGACGCGCTCGTGGACCTGCACACCGGCGGCACGTTCGGCGAGATCGCCCCGCTCGTCATTCTCCAGGGCGGCTACGAGGAGCTCGCCACGGACCTGGCTCTCGCGGCCGGTCACGAGCTGGTCTGGAAGGGCGGCAAGTGGGGCGGCACCGTCCGCCATCCCACCCTCGCGGCGGGCAAGCCGGCCATCACGATCGAGGCGGGCGGCGGCACCTACCGCGAGGCCAACGTCGAGCTGCACGTCGACTCGATCCACAACATCATGCGGCAGCTGAAGATGATCGACGGCGAGGTGAAGCTGCGCGACAGCTACACCGCCACCTCCGGCACCTTCGCCCGTTCCGCGGCCGGCGGCTTCTTCCTCGGACACGCCGAGCCGGGGGAGACCTGCAAGGAGGGCGACCTGATCGCCCACATCGTCGACCACTACGGCAACACGCTGGAAGAGGTGATCGCCCCGCAGGACGGCATCGTGCTCTGGGTGCGCCGGATCCGGACCGTCCGTCCGGGTGACGAGGTCGTCATCTTCGGTGAGGTGCAGGGGGAGATACGGCCATGAGCGGCGACACCCAGTTGCTCCTCGTCGACGGCAAGCAGGTGCCCGCCGCCGACGGCCGCACCTTCACCGTCCTCGACCCGTCCGACGGCACGGCCATCACCACGGTGGCGCTGGCCGGCCGCGCGGACGTCGACCAGGCGGTGGCGGCGGCCCGCGCGGCGTTCACGGCGCCGGAGTGGTCGCGGATGCGGGCAGCCGACCGGGGTCGGCTCCTGTACCGGATCGCCGAGGCCATTCGCCACCAAGGCGAGCGGCTGGCGCGGCTGGAGTGCCAGGACACCGGCAAACCGCTGAGTCAGGCGAAGGCCGATGTCGAGGCCGCTGCCCGCTACTTCGAGTTCTACGCGGGCTTCGCCGACAAGCTGGGCGGTACCACGATCCCGCTGGGCCCGGGGCTGCTCGACTACACCGTGCGCGAGCCGATCGGCGTCTCTGGGCAGATCATCCCGTTCAACTACCCACTGCAGAACACCGCGAGGGGCTCCGCTCCGGCGCTGGCCGCGGGCTGCACGGTGGTGCTCAAGCCCTCTCCCGAGGCGCCGCTGACCCCGCTGGAGATCGGCAGGATCGCACTGGAGTGCGGGCTTCCGCCGGGTGTCCTCAACGTCGTCCCCGGCGACGGCGAGACGGGAGCGGCCCTCGCCGGGCACCCCGGCATCGACCAGGTCACCTTCACCGGCTCGGTTCCCACCGGCATCAAGGTCGCCCAGGCGGCCGCCGCCAACGTGGTGCCGTCGGTCACCGAGCTGGGCGGCAAGTCGCCGTTCGTCGTCTTCGCCGACGCCGACTTCGACCTGGCGCTGACCGCGATCCTGGGCGCCTCGTTCAGCAACGCGGGACAGATGTGCTCGGCCGGGACGCGCCTGCTTCTTCAGCGTGGCGCGGAGGAGTTCCTGGACCGGTTGGTGGAGAAGATCGCCACCCTGCGCGTCGGCCCCGGCCTGTCCGACCCGGACATCGGCCCGCTGGTCGCCGCCCGTCAGCGCGACCGGGTGCTGGGCTACCTCAACTTGGCGCGCGAGGAGGGCGCGACGGTCCGTGTCGGTGGCGGCGCACCGTCCGACCCGGCTTTGGCCGACGGTTACTACGTCGAGCCGACCGTCCTCACCGGCTTGACCAACCAGGCCCGTTGCGCCCGCGAGGAGATCTTCGGCCCCGTCGTCACCGTCATCGACTTCGACGACGCGGACCAGGCCCTGGACATCGCCAACGACAGCCCGTACGGCCTCTCCTCCTACGTCTGGACCCGCGACATCGACAAGGCGATGCGCCTCGCGGAGGGCATCCGGGCCGGCCAGGTCTCCGTCAACGCCACCGGCGTCGGCACCGGCGTCGAGCTGCCCTTCGGCGGCTACAAGCACAGTGGCTGGGGCCGGGAGAAGGGCCTCGAAGCCCTGGCCAGCTACACGCAGACCAAGAACGTCTGCATCGGATTCGGGAGCCGGACATGAGATACCGCACGCTCGGTGAACGCGGGCCGGCCGTCTCGGTGGTGGGCGTCGGTGGCAACAACTTCGGCTCCCGTCTCGACGAGGACGGAACGAAGGCCGTCGTGCACGCTGCCCTCGACGCGGGCATCACCCTGTTCGACACGGCCGACATGTACGGCGGGTTCGGCGACCAGGGCGGCTTGCGCGGGGACGGTGAACGCCTCCTCGGGGCCGCCCTCAAGGGCCACCGCGACGAGGTCGTCCTCGCCACCAAGTTCGGCATGGAGATGGGCCGGGATGCCGACCTGTACGGCCCGCGAGGCGCCCGCGGCTACATCCGCCACGCGGTGGAATCGTCGCTGAGCCGCCTGGGCACCGACCGGATCGACCTGTACCAGTACCACGAGCCGGACGGCGTCACCCCGCTCGACGAGACGGTGGCCGCGCTCCAGGAGTTGGTGGCCGAGGGCAAGATCGGGTACATCGGCTGCTCCAACCTTCCGGCCGAGGACCTGTCCGAGGCGTTTGTCAGCACCCAGGCCCGCTACCACCTGCTCGACCGCGGTGTGGAGGAGGACCTGATCCCGGCCTGTCTGCGCCACGGCCTCGGCCTGCTGCCGTACTACCCGCTGGCCAACGGCCTGCTCAGTGGCAAGTACCGGCGTGGCGAGCAGCCCCCGCCCGGCAGCCGCCTGTCCTGGCGGCAGGGCTGGCTGACCGACGCGGCCCTCGACCGGGTCGAGGCGCTCACCTCGTATGCCACCGAGCGCGGCCTGACCCTCCTCCAGGTCGCGGTGGGCGGACTTGCCGCCCTGCCGGCCGTCGGCTCGGTCATATGCGGCGCGATGACCCCCGAACAGGTCACCGCCAACGCGGCGGCGGCCGACTGGCTCCCCGACGCGGCCGACCTGGCCGCACTCGACGCGATCGTCACCCCCGGCGAGCGGATCGTCTGACCCTTCCCCCTCCCTGTAAGAACCGGAAACCGAGGTTGAACACCATGCGAGAGATCGTCACCTTCGACGCCTACGGCACCCTGGTCGACTTCCAGCTCGGCCCCACCACCCTCAAGGTCCTCTCCGACCGGCTGGACCTGGACAACCTGGACGTCGACGAGTTCCTCGACGACTTCCGCGTCATGCGCTTCCAGGCCGTCCTGGAGGCATACCGCCCCTACCACGAGATCCTGCACTCCAGCCTCCAGATGGCCATGCGCCTGCACGGTCTGGAGTACCGCACCTCCGACGGCGATGCTCTCGTCGAGGCCGTCCCCACCTTCGGCCCCTTCCCGGAGGTCCCGGACGCCCTGCGCGCACTGAAGACCAAGTACGAGATCGCCATCATCACCAACAGCGACGACAACCTCATCGCACGGAACGTCGAGAACATCGGCGTCGACTTCGACTACGTCATCACAGCCGAGCAGGCCGGCGCGTACAAGCCGGACCGGCAGACCTTCGAGCACGCCTTCAAGACGATGGGCGTCGAGCCGTCCCAGGTCATCCACACCGCGCAGGGCTGGGAGTACGACCACATCCCCACACGCGACCTCGGCCTGAAGCGCCGCGTGTGGATCAACCGCTACGGCCGTCCCGGCAGCGCCGACTACCAGCCCTACGACGAGCTGACCGACCTGTCGGGCCTGCCGAAGCTGCTCGGCTGCTGACAACACGGCTACACGGCGACACAGGACAGAGAACACAGAGGACGCACGCCATGAAGCAGATCCCCTACTGGCTCGACACCGCCCCCGCCCTGCCCGACCGGTCCGGAAAGGACCTGCCCGACGAGGCGGACGTGGTGGTCATCGGCGGCGGCCTCACCGGCCTGTCCACCGCCTACCACGCCGCCCGCAAGGGCGCCCGGGTCGTCCTGGTCGAGAAGGACAAGGTCGGCTCGGGCGCCTCCGGACGCAACGGCAGCATGTGCACCCAGGGCATCACCATCGGTGTCGGCGAGGCCCGCAAGCGCTTCGGCCAGGAGCGCGCCCGCGAGCTGTACGACGCTTTCCGCGAGGCCGTCGACGTCGTCGAGGAACTCACCCACACCGAGAAGATCGACTGCGACTTCAACCGCGCCGGACGCCTCGGAGTCGCGTTCAAGCCCCAGCACTTCGAGTCGATGAAGGCCACCCAGCGCGACCTGGCCGACAACTTCGACCACGAGACCCAGCTCCTCACCCGGAGCGAGCTGAAGTCGGAGCTGGGCTCGGACTACTACCACGGCGCCCTGCTCGACCCGCTCAGCGCCGCCCTGCACGTCGGCAAGTACGTCCACGGCCTGGCCGAGGCCGCTGAACGCGCCGGCGCGGAGATCCACGAACGCAACGCGGCCACCGGCCTCACCCGCCTCCCCGGCGGCGGCTTCCTCGTCGAGACCCTGCACGGCACCATCCGTGCCAAGCAGGTCATGGCCGCCACCGACGCCTACACCGACAAGGCCCTGCCCTGGTTCCGCAAGCGGCTGATCAACGTCGGCAGCTTCATCATCGTCACCGAGCCGCTCGGCGAGGCGCGCGCCAAGGAACTGATCCCCAACGCCCGCCTGGTGGTCGACTCCAAGAACGTCGGCCACTACCTCCGCCTCACCCCCGACAACCGCCTCGCCTTCGGCGGCCGGGCCCGCTTCGCCCCCTCCAACCCCGCCTCCGACGTCAAGAGCGGCGACATCCTGAAGCAGGAGATGACGGAGATCTTCCCGCAGCTGGCGGGCGTCCGCGTCGACTACGTGTGGGGTGGAATGGTCGGCTTCTCCTGGGACCGCCTCCCGCACGCGGGCGAGGTCAACGGCCTGTACTACTCCATGGGCTACTGCGGCCACGGTGTCCAGATGGCCACCTACATGGGCCGTGCCGTCGCCGAGATGATGGACGGCAAGCCGGAGGCCAACCCCCTGCGCGGCCTCGGCTTCCCCAAGGTCCCCGTCCCCTTCTACAACGGCACCCCCTGGTTCCTGCCGTTCGGCGGCGCCTACTACAAGGCCAAGGACCGCCTGCGCTGAGCCGCTGCCGACCTCGGTGACACTTCGGGGGGGCTTTCCGCGAAGTGGTCGTGGGGAGCCCCCCGCCGTTACGGGACACCGCGTCCCCCTGAGGCGTTCGCGTGGCGGCCAACGCGCCGATGACTGCGGTGCGCCCCGTTCGCCACGCCTGAAACCGCTCCAAGAGAAGGTCCGCACAGCCATGACCGCCGCCACCCGCAGAGAACACGACCTGCTCGGAGACCGGGGCGTCCCCGCCGACGTGTACTGGGGCATTCACACCCTGCGCGCCACGGAGAACTTCTCCATCACCGGGACGCCGATCTCCGCCTACCCGCACCTCATCGACGCGCTCGCAGCCGTCAAGGAGGCAGCAGCTCTCGCCAATGAGGAACTCGGGCTGCTGAAGCCCAGGAAGGCCGCCGCCATCGTCGAGGCCTGCCGGGAGGTCCGGGACGGGAAGCTGCACGACCAGTTCGTCGTCGACGTGATCCAGGGCGGCGCCGGCACCTCGACCAACATGAACGCCAACGAGGTCGTCGCCAACCGGGCGCTGGAGCTGCTGGGCCACGCGAAGGGCGAGTACCGGCACCTGCACCCCAACGAGGACGTCAACCTCGGGCAGTCGACCAACGACGTCTACCCGACGGCCGTCAAGGTCGCGACCGTCTTCGCCGTACGCGGGCTGCTCAAGGCGATGGCCGTCCTCCAGGATGCCTTCGGCCGCAAGGCCGTCGAGTTCCGGGACGTGCTGAAGATGGGCCGCACCCAGCTCCAGGACGCCGTGCCCATGACCCTCGGTCAGGAGTTCTCCGCCTACGCCGTCATGATCGACGAGGACCGCAGCAGGCTCGCCGAGGCCGTCGAACTGGTCCATGAGATCAACCTGGGGGCCACAGCCATCGGCACCGGCCTCAACGCCCCCGCCGGGTACGCCGAGTCGGCCCGTCGCCACCTCGCCGAGATCACCGGGCTGCCGCTGGTCACCGCCGCCAACCTCGTCGAGGCCACCCAGGACTGCGGCGCGTTCGTCCAGATGTCCGGCGTGCTGAAGCGCGTCGCGGTCAAGCTCTCCAAGAGCTGCAACGATCTGCGGCTGCTGTCCTCCGGGCCGCGCGCGGGCCTCGGTGAGATCAACCTGCCGCCGGTACAGGCCGGTTCGTCCATCATGCCCGGCAAGGTCAACCCGGTGATCCCCGAGGTCGTCAACCAGGTCGCCTTCGAGGTGATCGGCAACGACGTCACCATCACGATGGCCGCGGAGGCGGGACAGCTCCAGGTCAACGCCTTCGAGCCGATCATCCTGCACTCCCTGTCGGAGTCCATCACCCATCTGCGCGCCGCCTGCCTGACTCTCGCTGAGCGCTGTGTGGACGGCATCACCGCCAACACCGAGGTGCTGCGCGCGAGTGTCGAGAACTCCATCGGTCTGGTCACCGCCCTCAACCCGCACATCGGCTACACGGCGGCCACCGACATCGCCAAGGAGGCGCTCGCCACCGGCCGCGGCGTCGCCGAACTCGTCCTGGAAAGACGCCTGTTGCCGGCCGAGATGCTCGCCGACCTGCTCCGCCCCGAGGCCGTGGCCGGTAGAGGCCAAGCCCTGGCCTGACATGCCCGGCGCACCGGCGTACCGGCGTACCGACTCGGCGGGCAAACGGCCGCGCATCGAGGCGGCTCCGTCGGGTCGGGCCGGAGACGTGGTGACGACCCGCGGGCTGCGGCGATGCGGAGCGCTGAACCGCTCCGGGTCTGATGGAGGCTCCGGACTGTCCCGGAGCAGTCCAAGTAGCGCCGGGGCCGAGACGGTGACGCTTTCGGTTGCCTGCTGCTCCGATTCCAGCGCTCATGACAACGTGGTTCCTGGCCCGGTGGCGACGCGTATCACTCGCCGCCCGGATGCCCCAGCCTCATCCGAGTGGTCGGCGCTTGGCGGCTGTTCACGTCGCGCGTCATGGACACGTAAGACTGAACGGCGCCCGAACTGAGCCCCGCCCAGCATGAGGAGCTGCGCCGCTTCGGCATCCTCGGCTCGGCGCTGGAAGAAGCCCAGGATTCACCGGTGCGTTGGTGAAACCGGAGGGGGTGAAGCCCGGTGTCGCCCCGATACAGGTCCCAAGTGGCGCCGCCGACGTTGAGGGTGACGACCTTGGACCGACTGGCAGGGCAGGTGTCCTGGCGGGCTGATCGGTCTGTTCCCAACTGGTGCTCCAGTCGGCTGGGCGCGTCCAACCCGCATGGTTTGTCTGCCGGATCGGTGACCGGCGTTGAGCACTTCCTGCTGGTCGGAACGGGTTCGGCGCCCCGGACAGGAGTCTCCAGGGCGCCCGGCCGCGGTGGCCGCTTCTTCACACCGCGGCTATGCCCTCCATACCGGACTCGGCGAAGGAGGGGAGCCCGGTGGCCGTGGTGACCTTGGTGAGGGAGCCGTTCCTGCCGATGCGGAAGCCGTCGACGATGCCGGAGGTCCCGTTCTGCACGTACAGGAACTTCTCGTCCTGCGTCACCGCCAGGTCGATGACCCCTTGGCACATCGCCGACGGCGGTGTGGCGATGCCGATCTCGTTGGTGAGCGCGAGCCTGCCGTGCCGGTTGGTGCGGTAGCCGGTGACGGTCTAGAAGAACCCAAGCTTCTTCGGACTGTATGAAACAAGAAGGTTCTTGGTCTGCTGATAGTGCTCCAGCATCATCTTGTGCGTCTCGCGCCCGATCCCGGACTGCTTGTAGCCGCCGAACGCGGCGTGCGCGGGATAGGCGTGGTAGCAGTTGGTCCAGACGCGGCCGGCCTGGATGGCCCGGCCGGCGCGGTATGCCGTGTTGATGTCCCGAGTCCATACGCCTGCGCCGAGGCCGTACAGAGTGTCGTTGGCGATCTTGATGGCGTCGTCGAAGTCGTCGAAGGACGCCACGGAGACTACGGGGCCGAAGATCTCCTCCTGGAAGATCCGCATGCGGTTGTCGCCCTCGAAGATCGTCGGCTGGACGTAGTAGCCGCCCTTCAACTCGCCGTCGTACTCGATGCGTTCACCGCCCGTGAGGATCCGGGCGCCCTCCTGCCTGCCGATGTCGAGGTAGGAGAGGATCTTCTCCAGCTGGTCGTTGGAGGCCTGGGCGCCGATCATCGTGTCGGTGTCCAGCGGGTGGCCCGGCTTGATCAGCTCGGTCCGGGCGACCGCGGCCTCGAGGAACTCGGCGTAGTTGCCGCGCTGTACGAGGGCCCGGGAGGGGCAGGTGCACACCTCGCCCTGGTTCAGGGCGAACATGGTGAAGCCCTCGAGCGCCTTGTCGCGGAAGTCGTCGTTCCGCGCCCAGACGTCGTCGAAGAAGATGTTGGGCGACTTGCCACCGAGCTCCAGGGTGACCGGCTTGATGTTCTCCGAGGCGTACTGCATGATCAGCCGGCCCGTGGTGGTTTCACCGGTGAACGCCACCTTCGCCACCCGCGGGCTGGACGCGAGGGGCTTGCCCGCCTCCACGCCGAAGCCGTTGACGATATTGACCACGCCCGGCGGCAGCAGGTCCGCGATCAGGCTCATCCAGTAGTGGATGGAGGCCGGGGTCTGCTCGGCGGGCTTGATGACGACCGCGTTGCCCGCGGCGAGGGCGGGGGCGAGCTTCCACACCGCCATCAGGATCGGGAAGTTCCACGGGATGATCTGCGCGACCACGCCGAGCGGCTCGTGGAAGTGGTACGCCACGGTGTCGTCGTCGATCTCGCCGAGCGAGCCCTCCTGCGCGCGGATCGCACCCGCGAAGTAACGGAAGTGGTCGATCGCGAGGGGGATGTCGGCGGCCAGGGTCTCGCGCACCGGCTTGCCGTTCTCCCAGCTCTCGGCGACGGCCAGCTTGTCGAGGTTCGCCTCCATCCGGTCGGCGATCTTCAGGAGGATGTCGGAGCGCTCGGTCATCGAGGTACGACCCCACCCGGGGGCGGCAGCGTGCGCAGCGTCCAGTGCCCGCTCCACGTCCTCCGCCGTGCCGCGCGCGATCTCGGTGAACGGCTGCCCGTTCACCGGCGACGGGTTCTCGAAGTACTGTCCGCGGGCCGGCGGCACATACTCGCCCCCGATGAAGTGGTCGTAGCGCGCCTGGTAGGAGACGATCGCGCCCTGGGTGCCGGGCGCCGCGTAACGGGTCATGCTGGTCTGCCTCCTTCGAAGCGCTGCCCGCCGTTGGGCAGCTCCCGTCGGGAGGCTAGGGACGGCGACGTTGCAACTACGTTGCCGTGAGCGCCGGGGACAGGCGCGCACTACGACGGTGTGGCTGTCCGCCGAGCCGCGGCGCCGGACCAGTCGGCCGGTGCCGTCAACTCGCCCTCCAGCGACCTCAGTTGCGCCCGGACCGTCGCTGTCGGCCGGACCGCGGCGAGCGCCCGCCACACGTCGAGGTCGTCCTCGCCCCACGGCGCGTGTGCCCAGTCGGCCAGCAGGTCGGGGTCGCGGCGGGCGATCAGCGCCGCGCGCAGGGCGTCGGCGAGGCGATGCCTGAGGCGCACCACCGCCGGGGCCTGGGAGCCGGGCAGGAGTGGCCCCGCGTACGCCGTCGCGGCTGCCGTGACCGATCCGGTCTCCAGCCGCCGCTCGACGACGGCCACGTCGCACTCGACCGGCACGGTCAGCCGGTACGGACGTGAGGCCAGCAGCCCAGGGCCCAGCACCCTGCGCAACCGGGCCAGTTCGGCACGCAGCGTCACCGGTGTCACCGACTCGTCCTCGTACAACGCGCACAGCAGCTCGTCGCCGGTCAGACCCTCCGGATGACGGGCCAGCAGGACGAGGATCTCGCTGTGACGGCGGCTGAGCCTGATCCTGCGCCCGCCGGCGAGGAGTTGTGCCTCGTCCCGGCCGAGCGCCGTCAGCTCGGGCATGTCGGCGGCGGCCCGCGCCGGGGTGAGCAGCGCCAGCTGGGACTCGGCGGCGCGCGCGACCGCCTGTACGAAGCCCAGGCTGTGCGGATGCGCGAGGCCGTCACCGCCGGTGATGTCCACGGCGCCGAGCACCCGCCCGGTGCGCGGATCGTGCACCGGAGCCGCCGCGCAGGTCCAGGGCTGCACGCGCCGGATGAAGTGCTCGGCCGCGAAGACCTGCACGGGCCGGTCGACGGCGACCGCGGTCCCCGGCGCGTTGGTGCCCATCGCCGTCTCCGCCCAGCGGGCACCTGGCACGAAGTTCATCCGGCCCGCATCCCGCCGGGTGGCCGGATGGCCCTCGACCCACAGCAGCCTGCCGTTCGCGTCGCACACCGCGAGCAGATGCTTCCCGTCGGCGGCGAACGTCCCCATCAGCTCACGGAACAGCGGCATCACCCGAGCCAGCGGATGCTCGGCCCGGTAGGTGCCGAGGTCATCGTCCACCAGCTCCACGTTCGCCGTGCCGTCGGGCCCCACGCCGGCGCGGGCGGAGCGGCGCCAGGACTCGGCCACCACCGAACGCACCGGACGTGTCACCGTGCCAGCCTCGGTGAACGTCTCGTGCGCACGGCGTAGCATCCGTGCGTGCTCGGCAGGGTCGGCCCCCGGCTCCAGGGCCACCCACGGATCGGTCAACTCGGCCTCCCCGAAAGGTGATGCGGCTGAGGACATCGTCACTCCGGGTACGCGCGTCGACAACCGTTTCGACCAGGTCACCCGAATGACGGCCGGCTTCCGGTCACCGGTCTTCCCGACGGGGGCGTCGGTCGCCCGCCGCGGTCAGGCGAGATTGACGAGCTCTATGTAGCGCGTCCAGTCCCAGTGGGGCCCGGGGTCGGTGTGGTCCGTCCCGGGCACCTCGTAGTGCCCGATGATGTGGTCCCGGTCCTTCGGGATGTCGAGCCGGGCGCAGATCGTCGCGGTCAGCCTGGCCGACTGTTCGTAGAGGGCGTCGGTGAAGTATGCGGGCCGGTCCACCCAGCCCTCGTGTTCGATACCGATGCTGCGCGTGTTGTAGTCCCAGTTGCCCGCGTGCCAGGCGATGTCGGCTTCCCGCACGCACTGCGCCACGTGCCCGTCCGCCGAGCGCACCAGGTAGTGCGCGGTCACCTTCTTCTCCGGGTTCTGGAAGATGGCGAGCGTTTTCGCGTACGTCTCCTGCGTGACGTGGATGATCACACAGTCGAGGGGATAGGACACGGGGCGGTCCGACACCGTGTAGTTGGATCTGCTCGCCGGCTGCCATTCGGCGGCCGGGTAGTCGACGTCCTGGTCCTGCGCCCCGGCCCGCGCCTCGGGAAGTAACGCGTAGGGGACGGCGGCCAGAGCGGCGCCCTTCAGGAACCGCCGCCTGGATGTGCTCGGTCTTGCCCGTTCCATGAAGCCGTGCCTTTCGGTGAACCTGTGCCTTTCGGTAAACCCGTGCCTTTCGGTCGGTGGGGGCGGCTCAGCCCCGCAGGGTCGTCGCGATCTCGCGCAGCTGAGCGTGCACTCCGCGATGAGTCTCGCGCGCGGGCAGCCATTGCTTGCGGATCTTGGCCACGCAGGTGTAGTTGGTGTCGCACACATTGGCCAGCGGCGACTCGACCGTCTGGGTGGCGAACTGGTAGGCGTCCAGCTCACTGAAGCCGTAGTCGCGCACCAGCCACTGCACCAGGTCGAGCTGGGATATCCGGAAGGCGTCCTCCAGCGGGCGGGCCGAGCCCGTCGAGATGATGTGCGTGTCCGACTCGATGCGCGGCCACGGCGTGGTGAGCCCCTTGAGCAGCTCCACGATCACCACGGTGTTCATCGCGCACTCGACGGCGACCCCGCAGGTCTCGCCCTCGCCCTGCCGCGCATGCCCGTCGCCCAGGCTGAGCAGCGCGCCCTCCACGTTCACCCCGAGGTAACAGGTGACGCCGGCCCGCATCTCGGGCGTGTCCATGTTGCCGCCGTGCGCGTCGGGCACCAGGGCCGAACGGACCTCGAGGTTGGCAGGGGCCACGCCCACGGTGCCGTGCATCGGGTCCATGGGCAGCTCGGCCTCGATGTCGCTGTCGTGTGCCCGGAACAGGGCCGTGCGGCGGGCGCGGTCGAGCTGCCAGATCCACACGGTCTCCGGCAGCGGCGGCTGGAGGGTGGCCGTGGTGTGCGTGGAGGTGAGCGCGCCGAACAGCGGGACCGTGGTCGACGCGGCCCAGTCGCGGGCCGGTTCCACGGACACGAAGTGCACGGCGACCGTGTCACCCGGTTGGGCGCCCTCGACGTAGAAGGGTCCGGTCTGCGGATTGAGGAAGGGGAACTCGCACACCTCGGACACCAGATCCTTCTCGGACCGCACCCGCCCGGCGAAGCAGTCCTCCGTGTACAGGTCCAGGACCGTGCCGGGCGTGATGCGCGCGACGGGCGGTGCGCCGCCGAACGTCCAGGCGTACTCGCCCGGCTCGGGCCGGACGGTCAGGGTGCGGGGGTCGCTCATGGGTGTGCTGCTCCGCTCTGCGCAGGGTCGGTGGGGGAGGGGTCGTCGAGGTGGACGCGGGCGGTCTCGGATATCCGCTCCGGGTGCCGCCGCATCAGCACCAGCAGCACCACGACACCGGCGGCCATCCACGCGGCGACGATCGGCCCGGCGTAGGAGACGGGTGCGGTCAGCTCGGTGACGAAGTCGAAGACGGGTAGGCCGGCCGCCGTCAGCAGCGCGGGCACGAACGCGACGATGCCGAGCAGCGGCAGCAGCAGATGCCGTACCGGTTTGAGCAACTCCCGTCTGCGGCGCAGGAAATAGCCGGCGCAGGCGAGGTTGGCGACGATGTAGACGCCGATCACGACCGTGACGATCACCGTGGCGAGCAACAGGAAGGCCGTCACCGGGTCGTAGCCGAAGCCGAGCCCCAGCACGGCACCGACCGCCACCACGGTCTGCACGGCGATTCCCGCGATGGGGGAGCGGTGTCTGGGGTGGAGCGTGGCGAAGAGGCGGGGCAGGACGCGGATGCGGGCCAGAGCGTAGGCCGTCCGGGTGGAGACGTTGGCGCACGCGTTGGCGTTGGCGATCGCTGAGTTCACCACGGCCAGGAACACCAGCACCCAGAACAGGCCGAACGACGCCCGTGCCACGCCCTCCCAGGACGCGGCGCCGGAGGCCCCGAACCTGGCGAACCGGTCCGGCCCGAGGTACACCGTCATCGCGTAGGTCGTGACCACGTAGAACAGCCCGATGCCGAGCGCCGCGCCGAGGACCGCGCGGTGCATCGTCCGGCGCGGGTCCCGCGTCTCCTCGGCGAGTGGCGCCGCGGCCTCGAACCCGGCGAAGGCCAGCACCGTGTACACCGACCCGGCGAAGACCCCGCTGATCCCTCGGTAGCCCTCGGCCGTGTGGGAAGTGCCGAACACCGAAAGGGTGTTGTCCCCTCCCGCCTTTCCGATCAGCCAGACGGCGAACACGAGGAAGACAAGAACCTCGAAGATGCCCAGGACGGTGCCGAAGCGGGCCGAGGCACGCACCCCGTAGTACCCCGCGGCCGCGATGATCGCCGCACCCGCGAGCGCCCAGGGCCACCACAGGTCCGCCGGATACGAGGACCACTCCTGGTGCAGCGTGCCCGCCGTGGTGAAGCCGAGCTGCAGAAGCAGCAGCGGCGGGACCAGAGCCTCCACGAACACATAGCCCCAGCCGACCAGGAAGCCCACGACCGGATGCAGACCCTGCGCCGCGTACGTCGACACCGAGCCCGCCGCCGGGAGTTCACGCGCCAGCTCGGCCACGCAGGACGCGGTGAACAGACAGGCCACCAGGGCGATCAGCACCGCGAGCGGCAGGCTCCCGCCGGCGAAGGCCGCACCCGAGGGAATGGACGCGGCGACGGCTGCGGCCGGCGCCATGGCCGTGATGCTCTGGAACAGCACCTCGCGCAGGCCGATCGCGTCACGCCTGAGACCTGCGTCCGCCGCCACATTACCCGCCATGTGAATCCCCCCAATCCACGCCGACTGCCCGGCGCCGCCCGATCCGTCGGGAGTGCCCCGCGTGAATCACGGTACGGCGCTTGCGAGTTGGGCAGAAGGGCGCAACGTGCTTCGGTGGACGACGGCGCGAATGTGGAAAACCCCGCCACCCCTGCGGGTGAAGCAGAGGGGGCGATGTGGCCTACGGCGTGCGCCGCAGGCTTGCCGAGAGATGGTGCTGCAACGGCCTGCCCACCGCCGCGAGGTCGAAGACGAAGGTGAGTGTGTCGTTGCCGGCCAGGGTGTAGCGGCGGCGGGTGGCGGTGACCTCCTTCGCCGTGGGGGTCAGCGCCACGTCGTGGGTGGAAAGGTCCACCGTGCCCTCGCCCGCCCGGCCGACGGCGATCTCCGCAATCCCCGTGGGCTGAGTGATCAGTGCCTCCACCCGGCCGTCCGGCTGAAGCCGCCACCAGCCGCTCTCCCGGGCCGCCGGACGCAGCGGTGCGCCGTCCCCGTCGAGCAGCCAGGCCCGGGCCTCGTAGCGGAGGAAGGGGCGCCCGTCATGGCCGAAGGTGACCTCCTGCCCGTACGCGAAGTCCCCTTCGAGTGTCGGGTAGCCGCCCTCACCCCGGCCCCGCCACGTACCCAGGAGACCGAGCACGGGCGCGAGCAGCGGGTGTGGTGCCGGTGCCGCGTCCGGCCGGTGGCTGTCGGGATACGGGTGCTGCGCCGCGGGGTCGAACACGATTGCGCTCCTCGGATGGTGCCGGTGCGTGACGCACGAAAGCCTAGGGCGCATGCGGGGCGCTGCCCCCGAACGACGGCGCGGGCGCTGGGGTCAGGCCCGTTCGGCCACCGCCGCAGGATCGTCCAGCACCGCCCGCACCACCGAATGTGCCGCGCCCAGCAGCGGTCCCTCGGGGCCCAGCCGTGACACGGACACCGGACAGGCCGGGCCCGCGGTGCGCCGGTCCAACTCGGCCTCCAGCGAGGGCAGCAGCCAGGGCGCGAGCCCCGCCAGCGCGCCGCCCAGCACCACGCTCTCGGGGTCCAGCAGGTTGACCGCCCCGGTCAGCGCGATGCCGAGCGCCTTCCCCGCCTCGCGCAACGCACCCCGTACGTCCTCGTCGCCCTCCGCGGCCCGGCCCGCGAGCAGCCCGACCCGGTCCTCGCCCGGCTCCAGACCCGCCGCGCGCAGCACCGCCTCCTCACCGGCGTACTGCTCCAGACAGCCGCGCCCGCCGCACGGGCACGCGGGCCCCTCCGGCTGCACCGGCACATGCCCCAACTCGCCCGCGAAACCACGCGTCCCGCGCAGCAGCCCCCCGGCCACGACGACCGCCGCGCCGATACCGATCTCCGCCGACACGTGCAGGAAGTCGTGGGGAGTGCGCTCGCCGAGCCAGAGTTCGGCGAGCGCACCGAAGTTGGCCTCGTTGTCGACGGTCAGCGGGATGTCCGTGGGCAGCAGCGCCCCGATGTCGGTGTCGCGCCAGTCGAGGTTCGGGGCCCGTACGACGGTGCGTGCGTCGCGCGCCACCAGGCCCGGCACGGCCACCGCGAGCCCCGCGGGCCACAGCCCCTCGCGCTCCGCCTCGGCGACCACCCGGCGCACCAGACCGGTCAGTTCCTCGATCACCGGCTCGGGCGAACAGCCGCGGTTGGCGCCGTGCCTTACGGCACGCGCGCGTACCTGTCCGCGCAGGTCGACCGCGCAGACCGCGAGGTGGTCCACACCGATCTCGGCGCCGATGCCGGCGGGGCCGTGCCCGCTGACGGCGAGCGCCGAGCCGGGACGTCCCACCCGTCCGGGCCGCTCGGGGCCCAGCTCCTCGAGCAGCCCGGTGCGTATGAGCTCGTCGACGAGGGTCGACACCGCCGCCCGGGTCAGGCCGATGCGGGAGGCGACGGCGGCGCGGGAGAGCGGTCCCTCGGCGCTGACGCTGTGCATCACCCGGGCGAGATTGCGGCGGCGCATGCCCTGCTGGGTGTCCGGCAGCACCCGCCCCGGGCCGGCCGGGTGGGCCTCGTGCAGCGGTGCGGTCATGCCCCCGTCCTCAGCTGTCGGTGCTCCGCTCCAGCAGCGGGGCCGCGTCGGAGAGTACCCCGGCGATCCTCGCCAGCGTCGCCTCGTCCCGCTCCACGGCCTCCAGCACCGGGCCCGCGGTGGTGTTCCAGCGCCGGGCGACCGAGGCCGGATCCTCCCCGGTCAGCAGGCCCGCCGCCTGCGCCGCGGCGCCGAGCGCGACCAGTTCCTTGGCCTCGGGCACCTTAACCGGGCGGCCCGACAGCCGTCGTACGGTCTGCTGCCAGGCCGCGCCCCGGGCGCCGCCGCCGATCAGCAGCAGCGGGACCGAGCGGTCCGCGTCCTCGTCGAGTACCAGGTCGAGCGCGCCGAGCAGTGAGTGCACGGCGCCGTCGTAGGCCGCCTGCAGGAGCTGGCCGCCGGTGGTGTCGTGGCGCAGGCCGTGCAGCAGACCGGAGGCGCCGGGCAGGTTGGGGGTGCGCTCGCCGTCCAGGTAGGGCAGGAGCGTGACGGCGGTGGTCGGCTCGACGGCCTCGCGGTCCAGGCCCAGCAGCGTCGCGACGCGGTCGACGGCGAGCGTGCAGTTCAGGGTGCAGGCCAGCGGCAGCCAGTCGCCGTGGGCGTCGGCGAAGCCCGCCACCGTGCCGGTCGGATCCGCCGGACGCCGCTTGGAGACGGCGTACACCGTGCCCGAGGTGCCCAGGCTGAGCACAGGCGTGCCCGGACGCAGCCCGAGGCCCAGCGCCGCGGCGGCGTTGTCGCCCGTGCCCGGAGCGACCAGGGTGCCCTTGGAGAAGGGCAGGTCGTGGCTGTCGCGCACGGTTCCGGCCACCTCGCCGGGCCGGACCACCCGGGGCAGCAGCGCGGGATCGAGTCCCACGTGCGCCAGGGTCTCCTCGTCGTAGGACTCCGTCCCCGAAGCCCACCAGCCCGTACCGGAGACGTCTCCTCGGTCGGTGGTGCCCTGCCCGGTCAGCCGCTCGGTGAGGTAGTCGTGGGGCAGGCGCACCGCCCTGGTGGCGCGCACGGCCTCCGGCTCGTTCTCCGCCAGCCATGCCCACTTCGTGACCGTGAAGGACGGGCCGGGCACGCTTCCGGTGCGCTCCGCCCATGCCTTCGGGCCGCCCAGCTCCTCGACCAGGCGGCGGGCCTGCGGCGCCGAGCGCACGTCGTTCCACAGCAGCGCCGGGCGTACCGGCTCGCCCCGCCCGTCCAGCGTGACCAGGCCGTGCTGCTGCCCGCCGATCGACACCGCGGCGGCCTCGTGCGCCGCGTCACCGCACTGGTGCAGCGCCTCGCACAGGGCGTCCCACCACTGGCGCGGGTCGCTCTCGCGGCCGGCCCCGGAGGAGACGGTGTGCGGTGCCTGGCCGCTCGCGACGACCTGACCGGTGGCCGCGTCGACGACGAGCGCCTTGGTGGACTGGGTGGACGTGTCCACGCCGACGACGAGCGGACCCTCGGCTGCTGACATCGGGCTCTCCCTTTTTCCGCGGCTCTGCGGGCTCTGACCTGCTGGTTCGAGGGTTTCCGGGCCATGGTGACCCGGAACCTCACCCCTTCGGGGACATCTTGTCCCTTCCCAGGGATGCGTCCGCATACTAATTTGTAAACCGCCATGACGAAATAGTCGCAAGGCAACGGTCGCAAACGAGCAAGGAGCCGCGGCATGAGCTACCAGCCCACCCCCGAGGACAGGTTCACCTTCGGCCTGTGGACCGTCGGCTGGCAGGGAAGGGACCCGTTCGGCGACGCCACGCGGCGTGCCCTCGACCCGGTCGAGACGGTGCAGCGCCTGAGCGAGCTCGGCGCCTACGGCGTCACCTTCCACGACGACGACCTGATCCCCTTCGGATCCTCCGACACCGAGCGCGAGTCGCACATCAAGCGCTTCCGCCAGGCCCTGGACGCCACCGGCATGACCGTGCCGATGGCCACGACCAACCTCTTCACGCACCCCGTCTTCAAGGACGGCGCGTTCACCGCGAACGACCGAGAGGTGCGCCGCTACGCGCTGCGCAAGACCATCCGCAACATCGACCTCGCGGCCGAGCTCGGCGCCAGGACCTACGTCGCCTGGGGCGGCCGCGA
Organism: Streptomyces guryensis; assembly: GCF_021261325.1. Taxonomy (GTDB): domain Bacteria; phylum Actinomycetota; class Actinomycetes; order Streptomycetales; family Streptomycetaceae; genus Streptomyces; species Streptomyces guryensis. Next base: position 116,337 of record NZ_JAJSBI010000009.1, read on the forward strand.
GGGTGCCGAGTCCGGCGCCGCCAAGGACGTACGCGTCGCCCTCGACCGCATGAAGGAGGCCTTCGACCTCCTCGGCGAGTACGTCACCTCCCAGGGCTACGACCTCAAGTTCGCGATCGAGCCCAAGCCGAACGAGCCCCGCGGCGACATCCTGCTGCCCACCGTCGGCCACGCCCTCGCCTTCATCGAGCGCCTGGAGCGCCCGGAGCTGTACGGCGTCAATCCCGAGGTCGGCCACGAGCAGATGGCCGGGCTGAACTTCCCGCACGGCATCGCGCAGGCCCTGTGGGCGGGCAAGCTCTTCCACATCGACCTCAACGGCCAGTCCGGCATCAAGTACGACCAGGATCTGCGCTTCGGCGCCGGCGACCTGCGCGCCGCGTTCTGGCTGGTCGACCTCCTGGAGAGCGCCGGTTACGAGGGCCCGAAGCACTTCGACTTCAAGCCGCCGCGGACCGAGGACCTCGACGGCGTGTGGGCCTCGGCCGCCGGCTGCATGCGCAACTACCTCATCCTCAAGGAGCGGGCGGCCGCCTTCCGTGCCGACCCGGAGGTTCAGGAGGCCCTGCGCGCCTCGCGCCTGGACCAGCTCGCCCAGCCCACCGCTGCCGACGGCCTGCAGTCGCTGCTCGCCGACCGCAGCGCCTTCGAGGAGTTCGACGTCGAGGCGACCGCCTCGCGCGGGATGGCCTTCGAACACCTCGACCAGCTGGCCATGGACCATCTGCTGGGGGCGCGTGGCTGAACGGCACGCGTACGTGTGCACGCGCGTGCTTGATCCGTGTGCGCACGCGCGCGTGCCCGAGCGATCCCCGTGCGGAATGCGCCGGAACCGTACGGTCCATGGCAGGGAGCCGTACCAACTTCCGTGCGGGGGTCGCCGCCTGCCCGATGTGCGGCGACTCTGGATGGTATGGCCATACCGCCGGTACCGCCTCAGCCGCCCGGGCCCCCGAGTGACACACCGCCACCGGGTGGCGGGTTCGGACCTCCTCCCCCCTACGGCGACTGGCAGCCGCCCCCTCCGCCGCCCGGGCGACGACGCAACCCGCTCTTCGTCCTCCTGGTCGGTCTCGCGGCGGTCGCCGCAGTGGTCGCCGTCGTGCTGATGGCCTCCAGCCACGGGGACTCGCCCGACAGGAAGTCACCCACGGAGACGGGCGCGAGCGCCGGCCACACCTCGTCGCCGTCCCTGAGCATCCCGACGGAACTGCCGAGCAAGCTGCCCAGCCGGCTGCCGTCGAAGCTGCCCAGCGAACTGCCGAGCAGTGTCCCCAGTGACTTCGAATCGCTGATCCCTTCACTGGGGGACGTCGAGCTGCCGTGACACGGGGGCAGGCATCGTGAGAAGAACACACGATGCCAACGCCCAAGTGGTGAAGGCCGGATGGCCGGATACCTCGGATACCGGGGACATGCAGTTCGTCTTCTTCATGACCCCGCCCGGCCTGGTCATCGTGCTGACCCTGCTGGCCGTCGTTGACCAGCTGCTGTTGCGCGCGGGTCGGGCCGGAGTGCTGTCGTGGCGGAACAGCGCACGTCAGGAGCGGAGATCGGCAGCCACATTACGCAGCCCTGCCCGTGGGCGGACACGCTTCCATCAGCGATCAACCAGTGCCGCCGGGACCGGCGACAGCACCCCCCCGGATCATCAAGGGCAGGGGCAAAGAGTCATACCGGCCCCGATGGCCACGAATCCGAACCGGGCTCTACGACGAAGGTAATGGGCAAAAGGTGGCGACCGGCGGGGTGGCCGCGTCGGTGGTCTTCGCAGGCGGAGCGACATACGCGACGGGCCGCCCGCACGAGACATCGACGACGGTGGCGAGTTCAACCCCTTCGCCGGTCAACTCGCCCACGGAGGGGGGATCTTCACCTCCTGCGTCCACCTCGCCGCCCGCCACCTCGCCGCCCGCCACCTCGCCGCCCGCCGCCCGCCGCCCGCGGCCGACGCGCCGCCCTCCGTCGCGCTCTCGGACAGCCCGTCGTCCTCGCCGCCCTCCTCCCCGACGACGACCCCCGCCGCCGAGCCGCCGCCCACCGCGTCCCCGAGCGCGGCCACCCCCGGCACGGTCACCCTCACCGTCGGCTCCTGGCAGCGTGGACAGAGACCCGGCACGCTCGTCATCGTCGCTGCCCGGCGACACACCGCGCGCCGACCGCCAGGCAGCAGTCGCCACCGCTGCCTGGGCCGCTCTGGCCCGCACCCTCGGGGCCGCCTGGACGCAGCCCGGAACCCCCGCGGCGGACCTGTTCGCCCGCTGCCCAGCGACCGCCGAGTCGCAGGGGCTGGGCGCGGCCCGGGCCGCGCTGGCCGCCGGACGCGCGGCGCTCCCGGCGGACTTCCTGCGTCGCACGGCGCTCCGCGCGGCGGCAGCCGGGTCGATCCCGGAGTTCGCGCCGCCGAAGGCGCCGGCCGCCGTAGTCGCGCCCGGTCGACAGGCTCCGCCGACGGACCCTCACCCGGCGCCGGACACAGCCGAACCCGCACCACGCCCCACCGCGCCCGAAAACCCTGCTGCCGCACCCGACCGCTCGTCCCGTCCTTCAGACACCGGGGATCAACCCGCCACGGCGGCCCACACCCACAGTTCCGCAGGCCCGGACCCGCGGGCCCCCGGACCTCACTCGCCGGCCGTTGCCGACCAGCTCACCACCGTCGGTCGCGCTTCTCGTTCCACCGCACCGGACATCCAGGCGACCGTTCTCGGCAAGCGCAACCGCGTCCCCCTGCCTCCGGCGAGCGCAGGGGAGGACTCCGGCGGGATCCTGCTCCGGTTCGGGCCCGGGGCGCCCGTCGAGGAGCAGGACGTCCTGCGTGCCCGATGGCGGACCCAGGCAGCGGTACCCGCCGCCCGCCGCTCGTGGCGCGGCCGACGGGGCTGGATCGTCACCACCGCCCTCGTCGCGATCGCCGCCGTCCTGCTGTGGCTGCTGCTGCGCCCGGCCCCCGCTCCCCAGGTCGTCTCCGTCCAGGTCCAGGCCCCCGCGGGGCCGTTGCACTGCGGTCAGACGGCCGACCTGATCGGTGTCGTCGACACCGACGGGCACGAAGGCCCCGTCACCTACCGGTGGCTGCGCGCGGACGGTCAGGACTCGAGCGAGCTGGTGCGCACCACCCACCGCGGTGAACGCCGGGTCAGGGTGCACCTGCGCTGGACGGTCCGTGGTCCGGGCCGCTTCCGGGGGGTCGCCCGCCTGCGGATCGCACACCAGTCGGTCCCGATGGAGGTGAAGGCGGGTTTCACCTACGTCTGCCCTTGAGGCGTGGCCCTCGGAACGTGGCCGGGGTGAGCCGCGTCGCATCGGGGCGGGCGAGGTTGCTATGCAACGAGTTGCATAGCAGGATCGGCGACATGGCACTCGAACACGCGATCCTGGTGTCGCTTCTGGAGAAGCCAGGATCCGGCTACGAGCTGGCCCGGCGCTTCGAGCGGTCCATCGGCTACTTCTGGACCGCGACCCACCAACAGATCTATCGCGTGCTCAAGCGCATGGAGAACGACGGCTGGGTCGATGTCCGGGACGTCCCGCAGCAGGGCCGGCCGGACAAGAAGGAGTACTCGGTCGCCGACCTCGGCCGGGCCGCGCTGTCCTCCTGGTTGCAGGATCCGATCGAACCGGAGAGCGTGCGCCACGACCTGGCCGTGAAGATCCGCGGCGCCGCCTTCGACGACCCGGCCGTCCTGACCCGGGAGGTGGAGCGGCACCGCCAGGCGCACCGGGACCGGCTGGCGCACTATCGCGCGGGAGAGACACGCGACTTCCCCGGGCCCGAAGCAAGCACGGCCGCGCCCGGAGCACCGCTCGACGCGGAGCGAGAGCTCCAGCACGTCGTCCTGCGCGGCGGCATCGCGTACGAGCAGATGATGATCGACTGGCTGGACGACGTGCTCGCCACCCTGGCCCGGTTCGGCCCGAGCCGCTGATCGCCGCCGTTCCGTCGCCGATCCTTCCGATCCCCCGATCCGGCCGTCAGACCGTCCGGCCGTCAGACCTTCCGTTTCCCACCCGTCCACCAGCCGAAAGGCGTCATCCCATGGCCGACCAGCTGCTGTTCAACCCGCGCACCTACGACCCCGCGCACTTCGACCCCGAGACGCGCCGCTTGCTGCGTGCCACCGTCGACTGGTTCGAGGAACGTGGCAGGAGGCGGCTGATCGAGGACTACCGGACCCGCGCCTGGCTCGGTGACTTCCTCGCCTTCGCAGCGAAGGAGAACCTGTTCGCCACGTTCCTGACGCCGTCGTCCGCCGCGGGGGCCGGGGAACCGGACAAGCGGTGGGACACCGGCCGGATCGCTGCGCTCAACGAGATCCTGGGCTTCTACGGCCTCGACTACTGGTACGCCTGGCAGGTCACGATCCTCGGCCTCGGCCCGGTCTGGCAGAGCGACAACGCCGCTGCTCGCACCCGCGCCGCCGAACTCCTCAGCCAGGGTGAGGTGTTCGCGTTCGGCCTGTCCGAGAAGGCCCACGGTGCCGACATCTACTCCACCGACATGCTGCTCGAACCCGACGGCAACGGCGGCTTCCGTGCCACCGGCTCCAAGTACTACATCGGCAACGGCAACGCCGCCGGACTCGTCTCTGTCTTCGGCCGCCGTACCGACGTCGAGGGCCCCGACGGCTACGTGTTCTTCGCCGCCGACAGCCGTAACCCGGCCTATCACCTGGTCAAGAACGTCGTCGACTCCTCGAAGTTCGTCAGCGAGTTCCGGCTGGAGGACTACCCCGTAGCGGCCGAGGACGTCCTGCACACCGGCCGCGCCGCCTTCGACGCCGCCCTCAACACCGTCAACGTCGGCAAGTTCAACCTGTGCACCGCCTCGATCGGCATCTGCGAGCACGCGATGTACGAGGCCGTCACCCACGCCCACAACCGCATCCTCTACGGCCGTCCCGTCACCGCCTTCCCGCACGTGCGGCGCGAGCTGACCGACGCTTACGTCAGGCTCGTCGGCATGAAGTCGTTCAGCGACCGCGCCGTCGACTACTTCCGTTCCGCCGGCCCGGACGACCGCCGCTACCTGCTCTTCAACCCGATGACGAAGATGAAGGTGACCACGGAGGGCGAGAAGGTCATCGACCTGATGTGGGACGTCATCGCGGCCAAGGGCTTCGAGAAGGACAACTACTTCGCCCAGGCGGCCGTGGAGATCCGCAGTCTGCCCAAGCTCGAAGGCACGGTCCACGTCAATCTGGCGCTGATCCTGAAGTTCCTGCGCAGCCACCTCCTGGACCCGGCCGGGTATCCCGACGTGCCCACCCGCCTCGACGCGGCCGACGACGACTTCCTCTTCCGGCAGGGGCCGGCCCGTGGCCTGGGCGCGGTGCGCTTCCACGACTGGCGGCCCGCCTACGACGCGTACGCGCACCTGCCCAACGTGGCCCGCTTCCGTGAACAGGCCGACGCGCTCTGCGAGTTCGTCGCCACGGCCGCTCCCGACACGGAGCAGAGCCGCGACCTCGACCTCGTCCTCGCTGTCGGTCAGCTCTTCGCCCTCGTCGTGCACGGACAGCTCGTCCTGGAGCAGGCCGCCCTGACCGGCCTCGACGAGGACGTGCTGGACGAACTCTTCGCCGTCCTCGTGCGGGACTTCTCCGCACACGCCGTCGAACTGCACGGCAAGGACTCGGCGACCGAACAGCAGCAGGAGTGGGCGCTGTCCTCGATCCGGCGGCCGGTCGTCGACGAGGCACGCACGGAGCGGGTCTGGCAGCGGGTCGAGGCGCTGTCCGGCGCGTACGAGATGGACCAGTAGGCGCGCTCTACGCATCAACAAAGGTGGCTGGGCCCGGGGGCCCGGCCACCCGTCGGCAAGGGTTCAGCCTGCCAAGGTGACGATCTTTCTGCGCGTCTGCCACGGGTGGCCCGTTCGGGAAGGTCCCGCTGGTTCGACCAGGGCATGCCGCCCCGCTGCGGCGGACCGCCGGATGGCTGCATCCGGCGGTCGGGTTCCTGCCGGCCACCGGACATCGTGCCTGGATCGGCAGCGAGCACAGCCGACTCGGCGGCGCCCCGATGAGGGGGAGACTCGGGCAGGCCCTGTTCCGGGCTCGGCGCCCCGCACAGCCCGTCTGAGGCCGGGCGGCTCGGCTCCGCCGACCGAGCCGACCGCAGCGATCCTCAGGCGGGCTCCTCCCCGAGAGCCGGCTCCACCGAGGCCAGAGCCGTCGCCGGATCCTGGCAAGCGGCTCCGGCGGGCAACCAGCAGCCCCCCTCCCGCCGATACGGCCACCACCGTCCGTCCCGCCCCAGGCGCAGTTGGGCCGGTGCGCCGACCACCGTCCACCGGTTGCCGCTCGCCCGCAGCGACGGGCGCTCGTCCTCGTCCCAGGCCGACTCCAGGGCGGCACGCGCGCGTGCGAGAACGTCGGCCGGGACGGTCCACTCCTCCTCCAGCACGGACAGCGCGGCCACACCCCCGAGGCGCCACGCGCGCGTGGCGCGCGCCAGCCCCTCCCGGTCGCGACCCGACCCGTCGGCCAGCCGGTTCGCCACAGCCGGCTCATGGGCTCCTGCGGCAAGACGGACCGCATCCTGCCCGAACGTCAACTCCTCTTCCGGGCTTTGCTGTTCGGTCCCCGGGCGGAGAGCCTCGGCGAGCAGGCGATGTGCCTCGGCGGCGGTCCGGGCGGCCAGACAGTGCAGCGCGACCGGGTCCACGCCCGGCCCGGGCGGGGTCTCGGTGTCCAGGGACGGCGGCACACCGGGTTCCGCGGGCAGCTCCGGCGGGGTGGGCGGGGGCGGCAGGATGCCGCCGGTCGCGTATGCCTCGGCGGCGTCCACCCCCTCCGGCTCGGTCGGCTCCTCGGTGGGTGCGGGCGTGGCACTGCGGGCCTGGAGCTCGTCCAGCAGGGCGCGTTCGCCCCGCCCGCGGATCAGCAGCAGTACGAAGGGATCCTGGTCCAGCAGCCGCGCCACCTGGTAGCACAGGGCCGCCGTGTGCCCGCAGTGGTCCCAGGCGCCGCAGTCGCACTCCGGCTCCAGATCGCCCATACCCGGCAGCAGTTCGACGCCCGCGGCCGCCGCGTCCTCGACCAGATGCGGCGGCATCTCCCGGTCCAGCAGCGCCGCGACGTGTCCGGCCCGCTCGATCGCCATGTCCAGGAGACGGTCCCACTGTTCGCGGTCCAGCTCCTCCAGCAGGACGTCGGCCCGGTGAGCCGTACGATCGCGGTCCTGGACCACGGCCGTGATACGCCCCGGACGCACGGACACCGCGCCCACAGCTCCCGCACGCGCGAGTCTGCGGCCAGTCTTGAGCTGCTGCGAGTCGAGCGCCGTGTCCTCCAGGGCCCGGAGCCAGGCCTGGCCCCACCAGGTGTGCGCGAACCCCCGCCCGTGTGCGGGCGGCAGCGCGGCGAAGGTGCGCTCCGTGTCCTCGTCGTACCGGTTCATCGCGTGCCCCCTCGCAGTTCCACCAGATCGGCCAGCTCCGCGTCCGTGAGCTCCGTGAGCGCGGCCTCGCCGGATCCCAGTACGGCGTCGGCCAGCTCCCGCTTGCGGCGGAGCATGTCGGCGATGCGGTCCTCGACGGTCCCCTCCGCGATCAGCCTGTGCACCTGCACAGGCCGGGTCTGACCGATGCGGTAGGCACGGTCGGTGGCCTGCGCCTCGACGGCCGGGTTCCACCAGCGGTCGTAGTGCACGACGTGCTCGGCCCGGGTCAGGTTCAGTCCGGTGCCGGCGGCCTTCAACGACAGCAGGAAGACGGGGACTTCACCGTCCTGGAAGCGCCGCACCATCGCCTCGCGCTCGGCGACGGGCGTCCCGCCGTGCAGAAACTGCGAGGTGACGCCGCGGGCCGTCAGATGCCGTTCGATGATGCGCGCCATGCGCACATACTGAGTGAAGACCAGAACGCTCGCCCCCTCGGAGAGGATGGTGACGAGCAGTTCGTCCAGCAGTTCCAGCTTCCCCGAACGACCGGCGATCCGCGGCCGCTCCTCCTTGAGGAACTGCGCCGGGTGGTTGCAGATCTGCTTCAGCCCGGTCAGCAGCTTCACGATCAGCCCGCGCCGCACCATGCTGTCGGCGGCGGCGATCTCCGCGAGCGTCTCGCGCACCACCGCCTCGTACAGGCCCGCCTGTTCCCCGGTCAGGGAGACGGCACGGTCGGTCTCGGTCTTCGGCGGCAGCTCCGGCGCGATCCCCGGGTCCGACTTGCGGCGGCGCAGCAGGAACGGCCCTACGAGCCGGGCGAGCCGCTCCGCCGCGGCAGGATCCCGACCGCCCTCGACGGCCTGCGCGTACCGCGTGCGGAAGGAGCCGATCCGGCCCAGCAGCCCGGGGGTCGTCCAGTCGAGGATCGCCCACAGCTCGGAGAGGTTGTTCTCCACCGGGGTCCCGGTGAGCGCCACGCGTGCGCGTGCACCGATGGAACGCAGCTCCCGTGCGGTCGCCGAGTACGGGTTCTTCACGTGCTGCGCCTCGTCCGCCACGACCATGCCCCACGGCGTATCGGCGAGCCGGCGCGCGTCCAGGCGCATCGTCCCGTACGTGGTGAGCACGAACTCCCCGTCGGTCAGGGCGTCCAGGCCGCGCCGCGCACCGTGGAAGCGGCGCACGGGCGTGCCGGGCGCAAACCTCTCGATCTCGCGCTGCCAGTTGCCCATCAGCGAGGTCGGACACACCACGAGCGTCGGACCGGCTGTCGACGTGTCGCTCTGCCGGTGCAGATGCAGCGCGATCAGCGTGATCGTCTTGCCGAGACCCATGTCGTCGGCCAGACAGCAGCCCAGGCCCAGGGACGTCATCCGGACCAGCCAACTCAGGCCCCGGCGCTGGTAGTCCCGCAGGGTGGCCGCCAGAGCGGCGGGCTGCGCGACCGGCTCCTGCGCCTCCGGGGCCGCGAGCCGCTCCCGCAGTGCCGCCAGCCACCCTGTCGGATGTACGTCGATCCGGTGGCCGTCGACCTCCGTCGAGCCCGTGAGCGCGGCACCCAGTGCATCGATGGGGGTGATCTTGCGGTCCTGCTGGGCGCGGGCGCGGCGCGCCTCCTGCGGGTCGACGAGGACCCATTGGCCGCGCAGGCGCACGACGGGCCGGTTGGCCTCGGCGAGCCGGTCCAGTTCCGCGCGCGTGAGCCGCTCCTCGCCCAGGGCGAACCGCCAGTTGAAGGCGAGCAGCGCGTCGGCGGACAGGAACGACGGCCTGAGCGAGGCGGCCCGGTCGGCCGCCGGCTCCTCGTCCGGCGGGCCGATCACCGCGCGGGCGGTCAGGGTGCGGGCCAGTTCCTTCGGCCAGTGCACGTCGACTCCGGCTGCGGCGAGGGCCCGGGCGCCCTGCCCGAGCAGTTCGGTGATCTCCTCGTCGGCGAGTTCGAGGGCATCCGGCACGCTCGCCGAGAGCAGGGGCGTCAGTGGCGGCCAGGACCGGGCCGCCCGCCGCAGCGCGAGCAGGGCGTCCATCCGCACACGCGGACCGAAACCCCGGCCCCCGTCGCCGGAACCACCCCAGACCTCGGATGCGTCCGCCACCAGCGCCGGATCACTGACGCTGTGCACCTGCAGGACGGCCCGGAACGGCACCGCGGCGTCCTCCTGCGTCAGCTCGGCAAGACCGGGCACCTCGATCCGCAGTGAGAGCCGTACGCCCGCGTCGTGGCCCGCGGCTACATCGGCGGCCCACGCCCGCTGCCCCGGCAGGTGCTGCGGTGCCTGCGCCGCGTAGGCGGGTCCGCCCGTCACCAGGGAGGCCGCGGGGGAGCGGGGCAGCGAGTCGGCCACCGCGTCCAGGAAGGCATGCACCAGCCCTGCCGGGTCGGGCAGTCGCAGTGGGCCGGAGCCGTCCACCGCCACGGCGTGCGCCTCGGGCGGCATCGCGGCGGCGAGCCGGCGGATCCGGTCGACGTCGTCCAGGGCCAGGGGGCCCACGCGCCAGGCGTCGTGATCGCCGGGGGACAGGCCGGGCAACAGCAGTCCCCGCGCGAGGAGTTGCAGGGCCAGGACGGCAGCCGAGCCCCAGAAGACCGGCCCCCGGTGCGCGTGTGCATCGGCACGCGCACGCGTGAGGACCGGCAGCGCCGCCCGCACTGGCAGCAGCACGGCGGGAACCTGGGCCAGCTCGACGCCGTCGCCGCCGGGCAGGACGACGGCCAGATCCTCGGCGGGCCAGGCCGGGAGAGGCGCAGGGGCGCTGCCGTCGGGCCGCCAGAAGGCGACCCGGCCGGTGCGCGCCGGGTCACCGGGCACGAAAACGGCGCAGCAGCGGGCCAGTTCGGAGATCTCGGACGATGTTGCCGCGGGGATCCTCTGCACAGCGAAGCCGCATTCCTCAAATTTGACTACTGGGGTCGGGGTCGCCGAGGGTACATCAATCTGCGGGCAACCGGGGCACGGCCGAGCCGCCACCCGGCCCCTCTCACTGTGGGGGGTGTTGTCAGCCCCCCGGCGCGCCCCCGGCAGACCCCCGCCCGGACACGGGTGGTGCCTTCATGGTCGCAACAGGTCGTCGCTTCGTACGTTTCCTCAGGTCAGCCCCTTGCCTGAGAGAGCCGGAGACCGGACATGCCCGAGCCCACCACAGCCGTCGCCGAACCCCGGGGAACGCGTGACGCACCGCCCGCCGGAAGCGAGTTCGCCCCCCTTCTGCGCACGGTCCGGGGCCAGGGACTCCTGGAACGGCGCCACACCTGGTACGCGTTCGGCATCGCCACCAACGCACTCGCCCTGGCCGGCATCGTCACGGGCATCGTCCTGACCGGCGATTCCTGGTGGTCGCTGCTCCTGGCACCCCTGCTCGCCGTGTTCGGCGCCCGCACGGCCTTCATAGGCCACGACGCGGGCCACTCCCAGATAACCGCCGACAGGACGGCCGCCCGGGTCATCGGCCTGATTCACGGCAACCTGCTCCTGGGTATGAGCTACGCCTGGTGGAACGACAAGCACAACCGCCACCACGCCAACCCCAACCACATCGACAAGGACCCGGACGTCGTCGCCGACGTCCTCGTGTTCACCGGCGCACAGGCCAAGGAGCGGTCGGGCTTCCGGCGCCTGCTGACCCGCAACCAGGCCTGGCTCTTCTTCCCCCTCACCCTCCTCGAAGGCGTCGCCCTGAAGATCCACGGCTTTCAGGACCTGCGCCGGCAGACACCCCGGGAGCGCGCCGTGGAGGGCCTGCTGCTGGTGACCCACGTCGCCGCGTACGGGACGCTGCTGCTCACCTCGCTCTCCCCGGGCAAGGCCCTCGCCTTCGCCGCCGTCCACCAGGCACTGTTCGGCCTGCACCTGGGACTGGCCTTCGCCCCCAACCACAAGGGCATGGCGATGCCCGACCCGAACGGCGAGCGGTGGGGACATCTGCACCGGCAGGTGCTCACCTCGCGCAACATCCGCGGCGGCGTCCTGACCGACTGGTTCCTCGGCGGCCTCAACTACCAGATCGAGCACCACCTCTTCCCCAGCATGCCCCGCCCCCATCTCCGGCTCGCCCAGCCCCTGGTGCGCGCCCACTGCCGGGAGTTGGGTATTCCCTATGCGGAGACCGGCCTCGTCGACTCCTACCGGCAGGCCCTGCGACACCTGCACGCCGTGGGGGAGCCGCTCAGGGCGGAATGACGGACAGTGTTGTCAGGGACGAATCGGGGTCGCACCTCAGGGACGTCTCAGGGTCGTGGTCCGGAACCGCGGGAGGCGCGGGCCCGTTTTCATGACAGAGAGCGGCACAGGCCGCGAAGGAGGCGACGTACATGTCGAACAACGCGAAGATCGCCATAGGAGGTGTGGCTCTCGGGCTCTTCCTGTGGATCTGGCTGCCCTTCTGGGCGGTGGTCCTGATCGTCCTCGGAATCCCGACCGCCGCATACCTCACGCTGGACCCCTCGCAGCGGCGCAGGCTGCGCCGCCTCCGTCGCAAGGAGCTCGGCCGCTGAAGCACTACCGCAGGGGATCGACCCGGTCGGCCAGGGCGCAGGAGTCGACCACATCGCCGTCCGCGGGCCGTGCGACCGTATGGTCCGCGGGCGGTCGCGCGCCCGCCTCCACCCAGGAGACCAGCGCTTCGAACGCCGAGCGGTAGCAGGGCAGGATCGGGCGCAGCCGGTCCGGATGCGTGTCGTACAACCCGTCGACGTGCGTGCCGCCCTGGATGGTGTAGTAGCGGTGCAGCGCACCCTGTCCGCTCGCGGCGACCATGCGCGCGTACACGTCCGAGTCGGCGGCCTTGGGCAGCAGCGCGTCCAGGTCGCCGTGCAGCGTGATCAGCGGTCGGCCGATGCGTCCCGTGAGTGCCACGCGAGCCACGGCGCGATGGACGGACACCGGCCGCGACGCGTAGTCGTACACCGCGTCGGCGGGGCAGGGCGACAGGATCTGCTCCGGGGTGCTGCCGGCGGACGGACCGGGGCAGCCGGGGTCGTATGTGGGGTCGAACTCGGCGCGGTAGATCTTCTGCGTGGCGCCCCAGTACGCCTTCTCGTGGTACGGCCACAGAAACTCCGAGCCACGCGCGAAGCCCACCGCGTACAGGTCCTCGTCCCGCGCCGAGCCCAGCATCCGCGCCACCGCCGTCGGCAGCGAGGTGAGCAGGCTCGGGCCGTCCGCGGTCCACAGCGCACCCTCCCAGTCCACGCCGCCGTCGTACAGGTCCGGGTGGTGCTCCAGCTGCCAGCGGGTGAGATAGCCGCCGTTGGAGATGCCGGTCATGTACGTACGGCGCGGGGCGTGCCCGTACCGCTGGGCCACCGCGCGCTTGGCCGCCCGGGTGAGCTGAGTGGTCCGCGCGTTCCACTCGGCGACCGCGTCACCGGGCCGGGTTCCGTCGCGGTAGAAGTCGGCGCCGCTGTTGCCCTTGTCGGTCGCCGCGTATGCGTAACCCTGGGCGATCACCTGGTCGGAGATCGCCGTGTCCGTCGCGTACTGCCTGCGCGTGCCGGGAGCGCCGGTGACCACCAGGCCGCCGTTCCAGTGGTCGGGCAACCGGATCACGAACTGTGCGTCGTGGCGCCAGCCGTGGGTGGTGTTGAAGTGCGGTACGGGTCGCTTTGGCTGTAAGGCCCGCCTGATCAGCCATGTCGGTGTACGGCGTGCCGGCGAGCCCGGTCGTGGTCAGGTCGGGCAGACAGACGCTCTGCTGAAAGGCGGCGCCCGGCACGTGCACCCGCTCCTGGCGGACACAGTGATCCCCGCCGACTGCCATGGCCCGGGCAGGGGCCGGCCAGGTGACGGCAGCGGTCAGCAGGGCGGCGGCAGCGAGCGGAACACCGCGGGACGGACGCATGACGGACCTCCGGGGCAGGACGGGAGGGAACGGCGCCCGCAGCGGAGCGGGCGCCGACGGCTGCCCCATCGTGCGGTCCGGCCTCCGCTGCATCCATGGGCCGGGACCACATGGAACGCGCCCACCGCATGGCGGCCCGGAACAGTGCCCGCGGGCGAAGTCCCGTGCGGAGGAAGGAGATCGACGCAAGGAGGCGCGGCGCGGATTTCACCGTGTACGCCGACAACGGGGCTCCTGGCGTCGCGGAGGTGTGGCGGGACAACCGACAGGCGCTCGTCCCGGACCACTGGGAGCCCGGCGGCGACCGGGCCGTGGTCGCGCTGCAGACCTGGGTGGTCCGCAGCGGCGACCGCACCGTCCTGGTCGACACGGGGGTGGGCAACGGCCGCGAGCGGCCCGGCAACGCCCTCTTCCACCCCGCCCAACAGCCTCACGCCGTGGCCGCACCCCGGACTCGTGCGTCCGCCCGCCTGCGCACTCCCGGCTTCCTGCGCTGCCCGGCTCGCACGCCGACGGCCCGTCGTCGCCCGGGAGCACGGCACCCGCGCCCCGCCGCGGCGTCGCGTGCGGGGGCGGTCCGGCCTCAGCTGGGGCGCACGGCCATCTTGTCGAGCGCCTCCAGCAGACCCGGCAGCTCCGCTCCGCGGCCGACCGGCAACACCTCGCCGGGCTCCGCGTCGAGCAGCACGAACGCGATGTCGTCGGTCCGGGCGACGAGCGACCAGCCCGGACCGTCGGCACGCAGCGTCCGCGCGTCGCCCGGGGCGAAGGACGACCGGACGCGGCCGAGAGGCGGCGGAGTCTCCACGTACGCGCGAGCCTCGGCGAGCACCCGCCGGACCCCGCCGTGTCCCGACGGCCTGCCCGCCGGCTCGGCCTCCTCGGCCTGAGCGTCCTGCTTCTCCGCGTCCTCCAAGGGCTCTTCCGCCGTGCCCTCGGCGGCCGGGGAGGCCCCGTTCACAGTCGGGAAGGCGTCGTCGCCGATCTGCTCGCGCCACACCGCCCACTGCAGCGCGATCTCGTCGGCACCCAGGCGCCGCTGAGCCGGCCCCCACCTGCTGGTGTCCGGCGGCGCCAGCGGCGGACCGTCCGCGACCTCGGGGCCGGGATCATGCGGCTCGGGCACGCCGGGAGCCGCCACGGCGACCGCGAGGGGCCAGCCCGGCAGCGCGGCCACGACCGAGCGCTCGTCCGGCGACAGGTCGTACTCCATCCCGCAGTCCCAGGACGCGATGGCGACGGCGACCAGGGAGACGTCGTCGACCACGACCGTCCACCGGGCGCCGTCACCGTCCTGGCCGAGCACCAGGCCGTATCCGTCGGCCAGCGGCGCGAGGCCGAGCGCCGCGCAGGCCTCCGGGTAGTCGTCGCCCAGCACGCTCGGGAACTTCGCCGGCGTCAGAAGTACCGCCGTGAGCACATAAAGCGCATCGTCCGCGGCGGCGACGGCGTCCTCGTCCGTCCCGGCCATCCCAGCCTCCCCATCGATTCATCCGATCGGGCGCACCCTAGTGCGAGCGGAAGCAGCTTGTCACGACTCACAAGCACACCCGGAGCTGCAGTTTTCCGGCTGGACGGGGCGAATCGACCGCACCTGACCCGACGCGTCAGGCCGCCGGGAGGCCCAGAAGCGCGCGGGCCACCGTCCCCGGCGACTCGTCGCGCTCCCGTGCGAGGGCGATGACAGCCCGGCAGGCCAGCTCGTTGACCCCGAAGGACAGCGCCTCCGGCGACACCCAGCCCGCCGCCTCCTCGATCCGGTCCTGGTCGTCCTCCGCGCACGCCGAGACGTACGCGGCTGCGGCTTCGAAAAGATTGTGTGTATGTTTTTCCCGGCCGTTGCCGCTGTCCGCGCGAACGGCGTTGAGGAATCTTGCACAGGACTTGCGCACCCTGCCCAACATGCTGACCACCTTCCCCCTGCGTGGTTGCCCTGGCGGAACGTTCATCTCCTGCTGTTCAACGTAGAGTTGGAGCTCCGGCGGCAGAAGGGGGACGCAACGGTGAAGCGCTTCCAACGGCTCGAACAGATCCTGCGGATGGACCCCTGCAAGGACGCTTCCGAGATCTACCGGCTCAGCGCCGCCTACGAGTTCCCGTGGGATTTCACCCGCGCCCTCGAACTGGCCCTGTACCGCACCTACGCCGTACCCGGCATCGGGCGCCTGCTCGCCGAGACGGCGGAACTCACCCAGCGGTCCCAGAAGCGCTACGACGACACCACCCTCCTCCTCGACGCCGTCGTCGAGCACGGCTTCGGCAGCCCGCAGGCCGGCACAGCGATCCGCAGGATCAACCAGATGCACCGCAGCTACGACATCGCCGACGGCGACATGCGCTACGTGCTGTGCACCTTCGTGGTGATGCCCAAGCGGTGGATCGACGCCTATGGGTGGCGCCGGCTGTCGCGCCACGAGACCGTCGCCGCCGCCGTCCACTACCGCACCCTGGGCCGGCACATGGGCATCCGGGACATCCCGGAGTCCTACGAGGACTTCGAGACCTGCCTCGACGCCTACGAGGAGGCGCACTTCGGCTGGGACGAGGACGCGCGCCGCGTCTCCGACGCCACCCTCGCGCTGATGGCCTCCTGGTACCCGCGCCCGCTCGCCCCCCTCCTGCGCACCTCGACCCTCGCCCTGCTCGACGACCGCCTCCTGACCGCCTTCCGCTACCCGCCCCCGGGCGCCGCCACCCGCGCACTGGTACGCGGCGCCGTACGCGCGCGTGGACGCGTCGTGCGCCTCCTCCCGCCCCGGCGCGCGCCGCACCACGCGCGGCAGAACTGGGAGGTCAAGGGCTATCCGAACGGCTACGAGCTGAACGAACTGGGCACCCGCCCGGTTCCCGGCGTACAGGGATGTCCGGTGCGGCACGTGAACGGATCAGCCGTCGAGTGACCCGATGGTCTCCCGCAGCCAGGTGAGTTCGGCCCGGGACGTGGCCCGTGCGATGGTCAGCAGCCCGCGGCGGAAGGGATCGTCCAGTTCCTCGGCGCGCAGCGGCCGGTCACCCTCGTAGAAGAAGCTCGCCGGTTCCTCCAGGAAGGACAGCCTGCGCCGGAGCACGGCGGCCTGCGCCGCGGTGTCGTCGAGGTGGCGCAGGAAGGCGAGCACGGTGAACCACCTGTTCTCGTCGGTGATGTCGCGCCGGTCGGGTGTGGCGAGCCGCCGGCGCAACTCGGCTCTGCCCTCCTCGCTGAGGGTCAGGACGTGGCGCGGGGCGGCCACGGAGCCGGGTTCTGTGGCGCGCGCCAGCAGGCCCGCCTTCTCCAGGCGTTTGATCGCCGGGTACAGGGTGCTCTCGGCGACGGGTTTCACATGGCCCGTCAGCGCGGTGATGCGTTTGCGCAGCTCGTAGCCGTGCAGTGGGGTGTCGTACAGGAATCCGAGGATGGCCAGCTCCAGCATGCCCGCATTCTCCCGCACCAGCGCTGTACATCACTACCCTGGTATATCGACTTCGCTATACATCGGTGACGATGTATCTTCCTGTCCGATCGGGAAAGAACGTGGCGCATGAAGGAGACGCGATGAAGCAGGCCGAGTTCGACGGCAGGGGAAGCTGCATCCGATGGACGGAGACGCCCGGCGAGGAACCCGCGCGCGTGTATGTGCACGGCCTGGGCTCGATGTCGGCCGTGTACCACGCGCACATCGCGGCCCGCCCCGAACTCGCCGGCCGGCGCAGCCTGTTCGTCGATCTCCCCGGGCACGGCATCAGCGACCGCCCCGAACACTTCGGCTACACCCTCCAGGAGCACGCCGACGCGCTGGCCGCCGCCCTGGACGCGGCGGACCTGACGGGAGCCGAGCTGGTGGCGCACAGCATGGGCGGTGCCGTCGCCATCGTGCTCGCCCACCGGCGGCCCGATCTGGTATCCCGGCTGGTGCTCACGGAGGCCAACCTCGACGCCTTCCCGCCGCCCACCGCGGGAAGCAGCGGCATCGCCTCCCATGAGGAGGACGCGTTCGTCGACGGCGCCCACGCGCGCGTGCTGGAGAACGTCGGCCCCCTGTGGGCGGCGACCATGCGGCTGGCCGACCCGCGAGCCCTGCACCGCTCTGCCGTCGGCCTGCGGCGCGGCTCCGAGCCCGTCATGCGCTCCATCCTCGAACAGTTGCCGATCGAGCGCGTCTACCTGCAGGGCGAGCTGAGCGGTGAACTCGCGGGCAGACAAGCCCTGGAAGCGGCGGGCGTCCGGGTGGTGACCGTGGCCGGTGCGGGCCACAACGTCATGTTCGACAACCCCGACGCCTTCGTGGCAGCGGTCGAGAGCCGCTGCTGAGCCGTCAGTCCTCCCGTACGGCCAGTGCCAGGAAGCGGGCGTCCTCGTCGGTGTACGAGGTCATGCGCCAGCCCGAACCGGCCAGCAGTGGACAGAGGTTGGGCTCCGCGCGCAGATCGTCCGGAGTGATCCGGCGGCCCTGGCGGGCCGCCAGCGCCGCCCGGCCGATGGGGTGGAACAGCGCCAGCGTGCCGCCCGGCCGGACCACGCGGGCCAACTCCCGCAGATTCTCCGCAGGCTGGGGCAGATGGGCGATGAGCCCGGCGGCGAACACGGCGTCCAGCGCCTCGGAGCGCAGCGGCAGTGCGGCGACGTCGGCGAGCAGCAGCTGTCCGTCGTGGCCCCTTCCGGCCCGTACGGCGGCCCGGAGCATGGCCGGGGTCAGATCGGCCCCGAGGACCACTCCCGAGGGCCCCACGGCGGCGCGCAGCGGCGTCAGGGCGCGCCCGGTGCCGCAGCCCGCGTCGAGTACCCGGGCGCCCTCGCGCAGCCCCAACTCGGCCACCGCGGCGGCGTAGGCGGGACCGTCGTCGGGGAACCGGCTGTCCCAGTCGGTGGCGCGGGCGCCGAAGAACTCCTGGACATGCGTGTGGTCGTCGCTCATGTTCCGCATGATCCCTCACCGAAACGGATGGGCGCTGCTGCGCACACGTTCGAGCGGGGCGCGATCGTTCAGGTACCTCTCTGTGTCATATTCCAACAGCTTTCGAAATGCGCGCCCTTTGTGCGCCCCTGTGGGGACTAGCGTCCCGGGGCCATGGGACACCTGGACCACGCCACCTTCGGCTGGCTTACCCCCGTGCTGTCGTATGTGATGGCCTGCATAGGCGCCGCACTGGGTCTGCGCTGTACGGTCCGTGCGCTGGGCGCCACCGGGCGCTCGCGCCGCAACTGGCTGATCACCGCCGCCTCCGCGATCGGCACCGGCATCTGGACCATGCACTTCGTGGCCATGCTCGGTTTCGGCGTCAGCGGCACCGACATCCGCTACGACGTGCCGCTCACCATCGTGAGCCTGCTCGTCGCCATGATCGTGGTCTGGGCAGGCGTCTTCGCCGTCGGCTACAGCCGTGATCGCACCCGCGCGCTCTTCCTCGGTGGACTGACCACCGGAATCGGCGTCGCGAGCATGCACTATCTGGGCATGGCCGCGGTACGGCTGCACGGCCACGTCAGCTACGACCCGGCGCTCGTCGCGCTCTCCGTCCTGATCGCCGTCGTCGCGGCGACGGCGGCCCTGTGGGCGGGGCTCAACATCAAGTCGCCCATCGCCGTCACCGTCGCCTCCCTGATCATGGGCGCCGCCGTGACCAGCATGCACTACACCGCGATGTTCGCGGTGCGCGTCCATGTCACACCGTCCGGCCAGGCCCTGCCCGGGGCCACGGCGATGCAGTTCATCTTCCCCCTCGCCGTCGGCCTCGGCTCCTACCTCTTCCTGACCTCGGCCTTCGTCGCGCTGTCGCCGACGACCGGGGAGCGCGAGGCATCCGCCTCGGCCCAGCGGCCGGTCGAGAGCGCCGTCGCCAACTGACGACGGCCCGGTCCGCCCCCGAACCACTCCCGAGCGAGGAGGCCATGCGTACACCCCGTAGGACCCCCAGCCGCGGCGCCGAGGCGCCGCCAACGCCTCCCGTGCGCGGCCGTCGCGCCCACGCCGGTCCACCCGCCGACGAGGCCCCCGACGAACCCGCGGACGTGCTGCCGACCGATGCACCCGCGCCCGGGGGCCGCTGGCGGATACGGCCGCGCACCGTCCGCGCCAAAATCGTCTGCCTGCTGATGGTTCCGGTCGTCTCGCTGCTGGCCCTGTGGGCGTACGCCACCGTCACCACCGCCCAGGACGTGGCGCGGCTACGGCAGTTGCAGCGCGTCGACTCCGAGATCCGCACCCCGATCGCCACGGCGGTCGCCGCACTGCAGGCCGAGCGCTCGGCGGCGGTGCGCTGGGCGACCGCCCCGTCGGCCGGGCGGAGCGACGACTACCAGAAGGTCGCGGACCGCACCGACCAGGCCGTCGCAGCGCTGCGGCTCGGAGGCGGCAACACGGTGGCCGACAGTGAGGAACTGCCCTCCGGAGTGGCCCAGCGGCTCAAGGCCTTCGTCGCCGGTGCCCAACAGCTGCGTTCCCTGCGCACCGCGGTGCTCGACCGCCGCGCGCACTGGGACATGGCATACGGGCAGTACACCAGCACCATCAACAGCGCCTTCGCGGTCGGTGGCGCGCTCACCGGCATCCAGGACGCCGACCTGGGCTCCGACGCGCGCGTACTGCTCGAATTCTCCCGTGCGGGCGAGGCGTTGGCCCAGGAGGACTCGGTGCTCTCGGGTGCCCGTTTGGCCGGTGGTCTCAGTGGCGAGCGGCTGCGGCTGTTCACCGGTGCCGTCGACACCCGCCGCACGCTCACCCAGGGCGCCGTGGCCGACCTGAGCGGCCCCGAACGCACCGCCTGGCGCGACCTCGCCGACGACAGCGCCTATGCCGCTCTGGGCAGCACGGAGGACCGGATCCTCACCGCCGCCCCCGGTGGGCGGGCGGTCGCGGCAGCACCCGAAGCCACCTGGAACACGGCGCACACGCGCGTGCAGGAGGGCATGCGGACGATCGAGCAGGACGCCGGGCGCGGCGTCGCACACCGCGCCGACCCGTTCACGCGCGGCCTGCTCACCCCGGCCGGCGCCGCGGTGCTCCTCGGCCTTGCCGCGGTGGCCGCGTCGCTCGTCATCTCGGTCCGCATCGGACGCGGCCTCGTCGTCGAGCTGGTGAGCCTGCGCAACAGCGCCCTGGAGATCGCCCGCCGCAACCTTCCCGAAGCCATGCGGAAGCTGCGTGCCGGCGAGGAGATCGACATCCAGGCCGAGGCCCCGCCGGGACCACCGGCCGAGGACGAGACCGGACAGGTCGCCGAGGCCCTCGGCACGGTCCACCGCGCCGCCCTGCGGGCCGCCGTGGAGCGCGCCGAACTCGCCAGCGGCATCTCCGGGGTCTTCGTCAACCTCGCCCGCCGCAGCCAGATCCTCGTCCACCGCCAACTGAGCCTCCTCGACAGCATGGAACGCCGCTCCGACGACCCGAACGAGCTGAGCGACCTGTTCCGCCTCGACCACCTCACCACCCGGATGCGGCGCCACGCCGAGAGCCTGATCATCCTCTCCGGCGCGGCACCCGGCCGGGCCTGGCGCATGCCGGTCTCGCTGACCAACGTGGTGCGCGCGGCCGTGTCCGAAGTCGAGGACTACGCGCGCGTGGAGGTGCGACAGCTCCCCGAGTCAGCCGTCGTCGGCTCGGTCGTCGCCGACCTCACCCACCTCTTGGCCGAGGTCGTCGAGAACGCCGCCCAGTTCTCGCCGCCTCACACACGCGTGCGCATCACCGGCGAACCCGTGGGCAACGGCTACGTCATCGAGGTCGAGGACCGCGGCCTGGGCATGGGCTCGGAGACCCTCACCGAGGCCAACCGCCGCATCGAGCAGTCCGAGGCCCTCGACCTCTTCGACAGCGACCGGCTCGGTCTCTTCGTGGTCAGCAGGCTCGCGGCCCGCCACGGAATCAAGGTGCACCTGCGCACCTCCCCCTACGGCGGCACCACCGCAGTCGTCCTGCTGCCCACCGCCCTCCTGCACGGCGGCGCGGCGGAACGTTCCCCCGGCAAGGCCGCGGACCCGCAGCGGCCGACGGAACGCGAGTACGCGCGCGTGCCCGGCGGCACCCCGACCCAGGACTCCGTCCCGGCGACGACCGAGCGGCCCGCGCTGGTGGCCCACGCACCGGCCGTGGTGGACACGACGTCCGACACCCCACCCCCCGGAGTCACCACCTTGCGCCTGCACCGTCCCCCGGAGGACACCGAAGAGTCCGACGACCTGCCCCGCCGCGTACGCCAGGCAAGTCTCGCCCCCCAACTGCGCGAACAGCGCACCGAGGAGCCCGCCCACCCGCCGGCCTCCGCCCGCGACGACCGGCGTACCCCCGAGATCGTGCGGGACCGCATGGCCGCCTACCGCGAGGGCTGGACGCGCGGCGGCGGCAGGCAACCCGGCCGCGGCGTGAAACCGGAACCCACACCGCGCAGCGACAGCAGTGAAGGAGACCGCGCATGATCCAGGACCCGAGCACGAGGGCCGACCGGCGATCCGGCGAACTCGACTGGCTGCTGGACGACTTGGTGCTGCGTGTGAGCGAAGTACGGCACGCCGTGGTGCTCTCCAACGACGGACTCGCCGTGGGCGCCTCGACCGACCTGCGCCGCGAGGACGCTGAGCACCTCGCCGCCGTGGCTTCCGGCTTCCACAGCCTGGCCAAGGGCGCGGGACGGCACTTCGGTGCCGGGGGTGTGCGCCAGACCATGGTGGAGATGGACGACGGCTTCCTGTTCGTGGCCGCCGCGGGCGACGGCTCCTGCCTCGCCGTACTCACCGCCGTCACCGCCGACATAGGCCTGGTGGCCTACGAGATGGCACGACTGGTCAAACGCGTGGGCGAGCACCTGTACACGCCGACGCGCGTGGCCGCGCGGCCGCCGGCCGCCCGATGAGGCGTGAGGGTGGCGCGCGCGCATGAACGCGGACAGCACCGGCACCCTGCCCGAGCCGGGCAGCCAGTGGTACGACGGCGAGGCCGGGCCCCTCGTCCGGCCGTACGCCATGACGGGCGGACGCACCAGGCCCGGCCCCACCGGGGTCCGCTTCGACCTGATCGCCCTGGTCACCCTGGACACGGGCGCACCAGGCGTCGAAGACGACACCGGGCTCGGGCCGGAACACCGTGCCCTCATCGGCCTGTGTCGCACCGAGACCCAGTCGGTCGCCGAACTCGCCGCTGGCGCCGACCTGCCCGTGGGCGTGGTCCGCGTGCTCCTCGGCGACCTGCTGGAACTCGGCTGCGTCACCGTCAGCCGTCCGGTACCGCCCGCACAGCTTCCTGACGAACGGATTCTGCGCGAGGTGATCGAAGGGCTACGGGCGCTGTAGATGAACCTTCACCACCACCCGGTCCCGCACAGGGCAACCCGGCACTCCCGAGAGAAGTGATCGATGGTCTCCGAGCACTCCGACGCGCAGGACGGCGAGACGGCCGCACTGGCGTTGAAGATACTGGTCGCCGGCGGATTCGGCGTGGGCAAGACCACCCTGGTGGGCGCGGTCAGCGAGATCAGGCCGCTGCGCACCGAGGAACTGCTCAGCGAGGCGGGCCAGTTGGTGGACGACACCGACGGTGTGGACCAGAAGGTCACCACGACCGTCGCCATGGACTTCGGGCGCATCACCATCAGGTCCGGCCTCTCCCTGTACCTCTTCGGCACACCGGGCCAGGACCGTTTCTGGTTCCTGTGGGACGAACTGTCCCAGGGAGCACTCGGCGCGGTGGTCCTCGCCGACACCCGGCGCCTGGAGGACTGCTTCCCGGCGGTGGACTACTTCGAGCACCGGCACATCCCGTTCGTGGTCGCCGTCAACTGCTTCACGGGCGCCCGCGCTTACGGCGCCCAGGACGTCTCACGCGCCCTGGACCTCGACCGGGGAACACCGGTGGTGCTGTGCGACGCCCGTGACCGCGACTCGGGGAAGGAAGTGCTGATCCGGCTCGTCGAGTACGCCGGGCGGATGCACACCGCCCGGCTCCTCGACTCGGTCGGCTGACGGAGGTTCCCGGCGGGCGCCTCGCTCAGCTCGCGACGGCCTTCTCCGCCAGCACCTTGTCGATCGTGACACGGACGAGGAGTTCCCCCGGCACCCCGTTGCGGGCCCCGAACTCCTCGGCACGGTCCGCGCCCATGTAGCGCGCCCCGATGCGGGCGGCCCACCGCCTGAGCTCGTCGAGGTCCTCCGAAATCCGGGCACGGCCCTGCAGGACGACAAAGTCGAAGGGCGGCCGGTCGTCGTCCACGCACAGCGCGACCCGGCCGTCGCGCACGACATTGCGCCCCTTCACGCTCGTGCTCGCGGTGTTGAACACCACGTCGTCCCCGTCGAGTACGAACCAGATCGGGGTCACGTGCGGACTTCCGTCGGCCCGGACGGTCGCCAGCTTTCCGGTACGGGTGCCTTGCGAGACGAAGTCCCGCCATTCCTTGTCGGTCATCTTCTGCGCCATGCCCCTATCCTCCTTGCCCGCGCAGCGGTCGTGGTGAAGGCTGGCGTGGAGATCCTCCGGCCAGGGGGAGTCATCACGCGGGGAGACCGGATCATGGTGCAGAACCAGGGACTTGGCTGGCTGTTGGACGACCTGACCGAGCGCGTCGAACATGTGCGGCACGCACTGGTCCTGTCCAACGACGGTCTGGTGACGGGAGCGAGTACGGGGCTGAGGCGCGAGGACGCCGAGCATCTTGCCGCTGTCTCGTCCGGACTGCACAGCCTGGCCAAGGGCTCGGGACGCCACTTCGGCGCGGGCAGAGTGCGCCAGACGATGATCGAGTTCGACGACGCGGTGCTGTTCGTCACCGCCGCCGGCACCAGCAGCTGTCTGTGCGTGCTCAGCGGAGCGGAGGCCGACATCGGCCAGATCGCCTACGAGATGACCCTGCTCGTCAACCGAGTCGGCGAACACCTCGGCGTAGAGGCCCGACAGCCCGAGCGAACCCCGACCACAGAGAGCTGACCTGCACGTTTATCCTCTCCCCTGGAGTTATCCACAGGCTTGCCACGAGATCCGCCGAAGCGGCTACGGTTTTTCCCGAGGCCACGCGAACGGCGTGAGCCACAGACTCCACGGGGGAGACCGGCCATGTCAGGCAACACCGTCACACAACCGCACCCCACCTCCTGCACGCCGAGCCGGGCGGCACGCGAACTGGGGCTCAGGCGAGGCGAGTTCGATCTCGCCGTGGACCTCGGATGCATCCGCACCGTGCCCGACGAAGGGGGTGGGGGCCGACGGGTCACCCGCACCGAGATCGACCGGCTGCGCGCCGAGGGCGGCTTCCCCGAGACCCTGAAGCAACGCGTCGAAACCGTGGGCACCAAGGAAGGAGCGGACCTTCTGCAGGTCACGCCCGGCAGGTTCACGCGGCTGGCCCGGCTCGGCGTGGTCAAGCCCGTCAAGTTCTACCTCAACCGGTACCGGGCCGTTGTCTGGCTCTATCTGGCCGAAGAGCTACGGCAGTTCGCGGCCGACGAGAACAAGGCGCCGCTGCTGAAGGGCCGTACGCCCGCAGGCCCGCGGGAGCAGCTGGTGGCGGGGCTGGATCTGCGGCCCCGTAACTGGCGCGCGCGGAACCTCGGATTCCTGCTGCGGCGGGCCGACAGGCATCCGTGGGCGTGCGCCGCGGCCGTGGCCTCCCAGCTCGACGCCGTCCAGGTCGCGGAAATCGTGCAGGACCCCTACGAGCGCGTCCACTTGAACCGGTTCCGGGCCAGGCCGCAGGCGCACGGCGCACCGGACTCGCCCGCCGCGCACCTGGCCGAGAGCCTCACCATGGCGCAGGACCCGGACGAGATCGACTGGCTGCGGGCCGATCTCGCACAGGCGGTCAGCCATGCGCGCGCAGTCCAGCCCGCACCACGCCCGACCGTAAGGCCGAGGCCGGCGGAAGCACGGCAACAGGAACAACCCACAACGCCGACGGCCGGGGAACTGGGCCCGCCCGTGCTGTCGACGGGCGTGGAACAGAATCCACCAGTGCTGTCGACGACCGCGGAACAGAACCCAACCGTGCCGTCGACGACCGTGGAACAGGCCCCGCCCATGCCTTCGACGACCGTGGAACAAGATCCGAACACGCCGGAAGAACCGGGACGCCCACGCGGTCTGCTGGGCCGGCTGCGCCGCAGAACGCCATAAGTCAAAGCGCCCGGAACAGACCTTCCTGGACCACCGACACCAGCAGCCGGCCCTCGACGTCGTAGATCCGCCCGCGTGCCAGGCCCCGGCCGCCCGTCGCGATCGGTGACTCCTGGTCGTAGAGGAACCACTCGTCCGCGCGGAACGGCCGGTGGAACCACATGGCGTGATCCAGGGACGCGATGTCGAAACTCTGTGGACCCCACAGGGGTTGGACCGGGATACGGACTGCGTCCAGGAGCGTCATGTCGCTGGCGTAGGTCAGCGCGCAGGTGTGCACGACCGGGTCGTCGCCGAGCGGTCCGACGGCGCGCATCCACACGGCGCTGCGCGGCTCGGCGTCCTTGACGTCCTCGGGCGTCCAGCGCAGCCGGTCCACATAGCGGATGTCGAAGGGCTGACGCCGGGCCATCCGCTCCAACTGCTCGGGCAGCTCGCCGTGATACTCCCGGATCTCCTCGGTGACCGTCGGCAGGGACTCCGGGTCCGGGACCTTGCGGGCCGGCGGGAGCTGGTGCTCGAAGGAACCTTGCTCAGGCTTGTGGAAGGAGGCGGTGAGGTTGAAGATCGTGCGGCCCTGCTGCACTGCGGTGACCCGGCGGGTGGTGAACGACCTGCCGTCCCGCACCCGTTCGACCTGGTACACGATCGGGACACCCGGACGGCCCGGCCGCAGGAAGTACGCGTGCAGGGAGTGCACCGGACGCTCGCCATCGGTGGTGCGGGCGGCGGCGACCAGCGCCTGGCCCGCCACCTGGCCGCCGAAGACCCGCTGCAGGGACTCCTGCGGGCTCAGGCCACGGAAGATGTTGACCTCGATCTGCTCCAGGTCGAGCAGGTCGACCAGACTCTCGGCCGGGTTCGTCATGCGTGGGGTTCTCCTTGGCTCACGACGTGGCTCACAGCTGGCCGACGTCGGTGACGCGGACGACCGCACGGCCCTCGGCGTCGGAGGCCGCGAGGTCGACCTCCGCGCTGATGCCCCAGTCGTGATCGCCGTTCGGGTCGGCGAAGGTCTGACGGACGCGCCACAGGCTGTGCTCCGGCTCCTCCTCGATGAGCAGCAGCTTGGGGCCGCGCGCGTCCGGGCCGGTGCCGAGGTCGTCGTACTCGTCCCAGTACTTGTCCATCGCCTCGCCCCACGCGTCGGCGTCCCAGCCCGAGTCGGCGTCCAACTCGCCCAGTTCCTCGACCTGGTCCAGGGCCGCCAGCTCGACGCGGCGGAACATGGCGTTGCGGACCAGGACCCGGAAGGCGCGGGCATTGGAGGTGACCGGCTTGACCTCGTCGGCCTTCTCCTGGGCCTCCTCGGCGGTCATCTCCGCCGGGTTGGCGAGCTGCTCCCATTCGTCCAGCAGGCTGGAGTCGACCTGGCGGACCATCTCGCCGAGCCACTCGATGAGGTCCTGCAGGTCCTCGGACTTGAGGTCGTCGGGGATGTTGTGGTCGAGGGCCTTGTACGCACTGGCGAGGTAGCGCAGCACGATGCCCTCGGTGCGCGCCAGCTCGTAGAAGGACACCAACTCCGTGAAGGACATCGCCCGTTCGTACATGTCGCGGATGACCGACTTCGGCGACAGCGGGTGGTCGCCCACCCACGGGTGGCTCTTGCGGTACGTGTTGTAGGCGTGGAAGAGCAGCTCCTCCAGGGGCTTGGGGTAACTGACGTCCTGGAGGCGCTCCATGCGCTCCTCGTACTCGACGCCGTCCGCCTTCATCGCGGCCACGGCCTCGCCCTTGGCCTTGTTCAGCTGGGCGACGAGGATCTGCCGCGGGTCGTCCAGCGTCGACTCGACGACGGACACCATGTCCAGGGCGTAGGACGGCGATTCGGGTTCGAGGAGTTCGAACGCGGCGAGCGCGAACGTGGACAGCGGCTGGTTGAGCGCGAAGTCCTGCTGCAGATCCACGGTGAGGCGGACGATGCGGCCGGTGGCGTCCGGCTCGTCGAGCTTCTCGACGATTCCGCCGTCCAGCAGCGAGCGGTAGATGGCGATCGCCCGCCGGATGTGCCGCAGCTGCTGCTTGCGCGGCTCGTGGTTGTCCTCCAACAGATGCCGCATCGCCTCGAAGGCGTTGCCCGGGCGGGCGATCACCGACAGAAGCATGGTGTGCGTCACCCGGAAGCGGGACGTCAGCGGCTCCGGATCGGAGGTGATGAGCTTCTCGAAGGTGTTCTCCGTCCACGCGACGAACCCCTCGGGCGCCTTCTTGCGGACCACCTTGCGGCGCTTCTTCGGGTCGTCGCCCGCCTTGGCGAGCGCCTTCTCGTTCTCCACGACATGCTCGGGGGCCTGGGCGACGACAAAGCCCGCGGTGTCGAAACCGGCCCGCCCGGCACGGCCCGCGATCTGGTGGAACTCACGGGCGCGCAGCGTGCGCACACGGCTGCCGTCGTACTTGGTCAGGGCCGTGAACAGCACCGTGCGGATGGGGACGTTGACGCCCACGCCGAGTGTGTCCGTACCGCAGATCACCTTCAGCAGGCCGGCCTGCGCCAGCTTCTCCACCAGGCGCCGGTACTTGGGGAGCATGCCGGCGTGGTGGACGCCGATGCCGTGCCGCACGTACCGGGAGAGGTTGCGGCCGAACTTGGTGGTGAAGCGGAAGTTGCCGATCAGCTCGGCGATCTGGTCCTTCTCCTCCCGCGAGCACATGTTGATGCTCATCAGCGCCTGCGCCCGCTCCACGGCCTGCGCCTGAGTGAAGTGCACGATGTAGACCGGAGCCTGCCGGGTCTCCAGCAGCTCGGTCAGTGTCTCCGTGAGCGGGGTGAGCCGGTACTCGTACGAAAGCGGGACCGGGCGGATCGCCGAGCGGACCACCGATGTGGGGCGGCCGGTGCGCCGGGTGAGGTCCTTCTCGAACATCGAGACATCGCCGAGGGTGGCCGACATCAGGACGAACTGCGCCTGGGGCAGCTCCAGGATCGGGATCTGCCAGGCCCAGCCGCGGTCCCCCTCCGCGTAGAAGTGGAACTCGTCCATGACGACCTGGCCGACGTCCGCGGCCTTGCCGTCGCGCAGCGCGATCGAGGCGAGCACCTCGGCGGTGCAGCAGATGACGGGCGCGTCCGAGTTCACGGACGCGTCGCCGGTGAGCATGCCGACGTTCTCGGTGCCGAAGATCTTGCAGAGTTCGAAGAACTTCTCCGAGACGAGCGCCTTGATCGGCGCGGTGTAGAAAGTGACCTCGTCCCGGGCCAGGGCGGCGAAGTGGGCGCCCGCCGCGATCATGCTCTTGCCGGAGCCGGTCGGCGTCGACACGATCACGTTCGCACCGGAGACCACCTCGATCAGCGCCTCCTCCTGATGGGGATAGAGCGTGAGACCTCGCTCCTGGGCCCACGACTCGAAGGCTTCGTAGAGGGCGTCGGGGTCGGCGGTCGGCGGCAGCTGATCGATGAGGGTCACGCACCCATCTTGCCTGGCGACCTCCCCCATAGGGGAATCGGTTGTCGGCAGGAAGATCACGACCAGTACGCTGTGTCGCCGACGGAGTGTCAGCGCACCCGGTCAACTGGACAGCGGCACACGAGGAATGGGGCGGGCAACGGCCATGATGGGACCAGCACACTCACTGTCGGGCGCCGCCGCCTGGCTCGGCGTCGGCGCGGCGGCTGCCGCTGCCGGCCACCCGATGCCCTGGCCGGTCATCCTGGTCGGCGCTCTGATCTGCGCCGGAGCCGCTCTCGCCCCGGACCTGGACCACAAGGCGGCCACCATCTCCCGGGCCTTCGGTCCCCTCTCCCGCGGCCTGTGCGAGATCGTCGACAAGCTCTCCTACGCCGTCTACAAGGCGACGAAGAAGCAGGGCGACCCGCGCCGCTCCGGCGGCCACCGCACCCTCACCCACACCTGGCTGTGGGCGGTCCTGATCGGTGGGGGTACGTCGGTCGCCGCCATCACCGGTGGCCGCTGGGCGGTGCTCGCCATCCTCTTCGTCCACGTGGTGCTGGCCATCGAGGGGCTGTTGTGGCGGGCGACCCGGGGCTCCAGCGCCGATGTCCTGGTCTGGTTGCTGGCCGCTACCAGCGCGTGGATCCTCGCCGGTGTGCTGGACAAGCCGGGCAACGGCTCGGACTGGCTGTTCACCCAGCCCGGCCAGCAGTACCTGTGGCTGGGGCTGCCGATCGTGCTGGGCGCGATAGTCCACGACATCGGGGACGCGCTGACGGTCTCCGGCTGCCCGATCCTGTGGCCGATCCCGGTGGGCCGCAAGCGCTGGTACCCGATCGGACCGCCGAAGGTCATGCGCTTCCGCGCCGGCAGCTGGGTCGAGCTCAAGGTGCTGATGCCGGTGTTCATGCTGCTGGGCGGGGTGGGCTGCGCGGCGGCCCTGAACTTCATCTGAGGAAACCGGCCCGCGGGAGTGGGGCGCGCCTGCCGTGGCCCCACCCTCCAAGCCCTCCGAGTCAGTCTCTTCACTGCTGGGCGGGGGAGACACCCGGCAGCGGCCTGCCGATCACGGCGAGCGGGATGAAGAAGCAGACCTGTCTGACCGTGATGAACGACGGCAACCTGCGCAAGGCCGGCGAGTCCGAGGAGCGGAACACGGGGTTGGCGACCTGGAGGGACGGCCCTGTTTCACCGACGCCGAGCGGGTCGCGCCGGCGCGGTGTTGCCGACCGGCTGGCCGGCGCTGATGGCGCTCTGCGGAACCGAGCCGTTGCCGGTGGCCTTGAACAGGGCTTCGTTGATCGGACCGAACTCGGGGACGAGCCTGACGGGGTTGGACGGACGCGGCCGCGTGGTCATGACGTTTCCCTCCGGAGCCTTCGGGACGCTCACGTCGCACTGACGGATCCCGAAGGGCGGATGCGACCGCCCGGCGTCAGGCACGTCCGCGCGTACTTCAGGCGTCGTCCTTACCGCCGCCGTAGCGCCGCACGAACTGGGCGATGCGCCCCTCCGTGTCCACCGTCCGCGCCTTGCCGGTGTAGAACGGGTGGCTCTCGGAGGAGATCTCCACGTCCACCACCGGGTAGGTCTCGCCGTCGTCCCACTCGATGGTCTGGTCGCTGGTCGCGGTGGACCGGGTCAGGAACGCGTAGCCTGCGGCGCGGTCACGGAAGACGACCTGGTGGTAGTCGGGGTGCCTGTCCTGCTGCATGTGTGCTCCTTGGCTGGTCGACGGCTGGTCAGCCGGACAGGGCGTCCTCGTCCACGATGTGCATGGCAGCCTCCTCGGCGGAGGCCGCCGCGCCGTCGATGCCCACGTCCCTGGCGACGAGCGCACTCTCCTCGTCCTCGTGCGCGCCCTCGTCCGGTGCCACGAGACGGCCGGAGCGGACGGCGCCGACCTCGTTGTCCAGGAGCTCGCCGTCGGTTCCCTCGCAGTCGCCGATGCCGTCGCTGTCGGGCATCACGAGGTCCGGCAGTTCCTCGGCGAGCCGCTGGTCCAGGGTCTCCCCGTGCTGCCGTTCCGCCGCCGTCACATCGGCCCGCTCCACCGCCCATGGTCGGTCCGGAGGGGACCAGCCCCGGTCCAGGGGGTCGTCGACACCGTCGTCGACCAGGGTGTCCTCCACGTCGAGCAGCCCGGAGTCCTCCTGGATCTCGGATCCGTCGGGCTGGTAGACGTCGTCTCCCCATCCGTCGGCGCTGTTCACGGGTACCTCCAGGTGGTGGGGACGGGCCCGTTTCTCACCGCGTGGGGCGTCGGTGTGCCATGACGCGGAGCACAGGCTGCGCCCGGGAGGAACCGTCGGTCCCAGGGCGCTCCCCGAGCCGGTGCCGATATCCAGCCTTCCACCCCTTTTCGGGACTGCGCAACGGCACGGCAGCAGGAGGTGTGCGGTGCCGGGGGGAAAGCGGCGCCGTGGGTCATGGCCGGGTGCCGCGGGCCGACGTCAGCTGTGCAGCTCGGCCGACGACCAGACATGGCCGTCGTCCGTCACGAGATCGACACGGTCGATGGCGTTGGCCGCTCCGTAGGCGATCCAGGTGGCCCGGCCGGAGGACGGCATCCACCACTGGCCGGCGTCACGGGTGGAGCCGTCCTTGAGGAGGAGCCGACAGGTGTAGTGGGTGCCGGGCAGCCCGGCAGTGATCTGCATGACCACGACGTGCTCCGCGCCGGCGCGGCTCGGTTCGACGCTGCCGACCCGCGCCCCCGTGCCGGTGAGCAGCAGGGCTCCGTGATCGCTCGCGGTCACCTGGACCGGGGCCGAGTCGTGGTGCAGGAGTGCGGTGCCGACCGTGCCCAGACCCAGTCCGGCCGCGGCGGCCGCGGCGACCAGCAGCGGGGTCCGGTGGCGCCGGCGGGCGGGGGAGGGACGGCGCAGTTCCAGGCGGTCGAGGACCCGGCCGTCGAAGCCCGGCGGGGCCGCGACGGCCGGGGTCGCGGGCAGCACGGCGTCGACGGCCGCCGACAGGTCGTCGTAGGCCCTGCGGCAGGTGGCGCAGGCGGTGAGGTGGCGCAGCAGCTCCGCCGGTTCGCCGGGGAGGGTGCCGAGGGCCAGGGCGGTCAGCTCGTCCTCGTCAGGATGTTCCATCGCGGCTTCCCTCCTTCAGTGCGTCGCGCAGCCTGCGCAGGCCGGTACGGATACGGGTCTTGGCGGTGCCCAGCGGAATGCACTCGTGCCTGCCCACCTCGGCGGCGGTGCAGCCGCCGAGCACGGCGAGCGCGACCGCCCTGGCCTGCTCGACCGGCAGGGCCCGCAGCCGGTCGAGGGCGCGCTCGCTCTCCAGGGCGATCAGGGCCAGCCTTTCCGTGCCGTCCGAGTCGTTCTCGGCCCGCAGGGTCACATCCAGGAGCCGCTCCAGGGTCTCGGCCAGGACGGGAGTGGAGCGCCGCGCCCGCACGGCGTCGATCGCGGCGTTACGGGTGATGGTCAGCAGCCAGGTGAGCGCCGAGGCCCGCCGGGGGTCGTAGTTGCCCGCGGCCCGCCAGGCCCGTACGAACACCTCCTGGCTCACGTCCTCGGCCAGGACCGGGTCCCGGGTCACCGACACCGCCAGCCCGTACACCGCGTCCTGGAACCGGCGCACGAAGGCGACCGCCGCCTGCTCGTCGCCCAGCGCGAAACCGGCGACGAGTGAGGCGTCGTCGACCCGGTCGGCCCGTGGGAACAGCTCCACGTAGATATGTACGCACGGGAACACCGAAAGGATTGAGCGCAATCCGCCCCAATCCGTCCACATCGTTCGCCCGTACAACCCCCGACAGAAGGGACGGAGAGACCATGAGGCGAACCAGGATCACCGTGGCGGGGATCGCACTCGCAGGTCTGGCGCTTGCCGGCTGCGGCGGCGCGAGCGGCAGCGCCCACAGCGTCAGCCCGGCAGCGGCCACCATGAACACCTCGACCCTCAAGACAAGCCACTCAGCGGTGGGCGACATCCTCGTCGACGGCGGCGGACGCACGCTGTACCTGTTCACCGAGGACGGCAAGAACACCAACTCGATGAACTGCAACGCCGCATGCATGAAGCTGTGGCCGCACATGGAGGGCAAGCCGCACGCGGGCGCCGGCGTCGACGCGCACCTCATCGGCCACACGAAGGGGTCGGGAACCCCTCAGGTCACCTACGCCGGACACCCGCTGTACTACTACGCCAAGGACCGGAAGGCCGGCGATCTGAAGGGGCAGGGCATCGACAAGATCTGGTACGTCCTGAACGCCAAGGGCACGGCGATCAAGAAGGCCGTCCCGGCGTCGAACAACAGCGGTGGCGGTGGATATGGGTACTGACCCGGTCGGGTACCGCCGAACGGCGGGCCCCGACCGGGCCGGGAACGCTCACCCGTGCCACGACCGCCACAGCGCCGCATACGCCCCCTGGGCCGCGACGAGCTCGTCGTGGCTGCCGAGTTCGCTGATGCGGCCGTTCTCGACGACGGCGATCACATCCGCGTCATGGGCGGTGTGCAGCCGGTGGGCGATCGCAACCACCGTGCGGCCGTCGAGGACGCGGGCGAGGGAGCGCTCCAGGTGGCGTGCCGCACGGGGGTCCAGCAACGAGGTCGCCTCGTCCAGGACCAGCGTGTGCGGGTCCGCCAGCACCAGACGGGCCAGCGCGATCTGCTGGGCCTGCGCCGGGGTGAGCGCCAGCCCGCCCGAGCCGACCTCCGTGTCCAGACCGTCGTCCAGCGCACGCGCCCACCCGTCGGCGTCGACCGCGCCCAGCGCCGCCCGCAGCTCGGCGTCCGCGGCGTCCGTCCGGGCCAGCAGGAGGTTGTCGCGCAGGGACCCCACGAAGACGTGGTGCTCCTGGTTGACGAGGGCCACATGGGAGCGCACGCGCTCGGCGGGCATGCGGGACAGCTCGGCACCGCC
This sequence comes from Streptomyces guryensis, assembly GCF_021261325.1. Taxonomy (GTDB): domain Bacteria; phylum Actinomycetota; class Actinomycetes; order Streptomycetales; family Streptomycetaceae; genus Streptomyces; species Streptomyces guryensis. The sequence continues at coordinate 149,916 of NZ_JAJSBI010000009.1, forward strand.
GAGGGTGATGCGGCCCTGCCGCGGTGCGTAGATCCCGGCCAGGAGCCTGCCCAGGGTGGACTTGCCCGCGCCTGAGGGGCCGACCAGCGCCAGCCGGGTGCCGGGCGCGACCCGCAGGGACACCTCGCGCAGCACGTCCACGCCCTCGCGGTAGCCGAAGTGCACCCGGTCCGCGTGCACGGCGCGCCCGTCCGGAGCGGACGACTCCTCGCCGGCGTCCGGTTCGATGTCCCGCACGCCGACCAGCCGGGCCAGTGACACCTGGGCCACCTGCAGCTCGTCGTACCAGCGCAGGATCAGGTTCACAGGGTCGACGAGCATCTGCGCGATCAGCGCCCCCGTCGTCAGCTGGCCCACGCCGATCCAGCCCTGCAGGACGAACACGCCGCCGATCATCAGGACCGAGGCGAGGACCGTCACATGGGTGAGGTTGATGACGGGGAAGAGCACGGACCGCAGCCAGAGCGTGTAGTTCTCCCAGGCAGTCCATTCCTTCACTCGGCGCTCGGACAGTTCGATCCGGCGCTCGCCGAGGCGGTGCGCCTCCACGGTGCGCCCGGCGTCGACGGTCTCCGCCAGGGCGGCGGCCACCGCGGCGTACCCGGCGGCCTCGGAGCGGTAGCCGGACGGCGCCCGTTTGAAGTACCAGCGGCAGCCGGCCACCAGCAGCGGCACGGCGACCAGCACGGCGGGCGCCAGCGGCGGCACCGTGACGACGAGACCGCCGAGCAGCAGCACCGCCCACACCACACCGATCGCCAGCTGCGGCACCGCCTCGCGCATCGCGTTGGCGAGCCGGTCGATGTCCGTCGTGATCCGGGACAGCAGGTCGCCCGTGCCCGCCCGCTCCAGGACGCCCGGCGGCAGCCCGACCGACCGTACGAGGAAGTCCTCGCGCAGGTCGGCCAGCATCCGCTCGCCGAGCATCGCCCCACGCAGCCGCACCTGCCGTACGAAGACGGCCTGGACGAGCAGCGCGAGGACGAACAGCGACACGGTGGGCGGTAGACGAAGGTCCCGTGCGCCGTCCGACACCCGCTCGACCAGGTCGCCCAGCAGCCATGGGCCCGCCATCGAGGCGAGTACGGCCGCCGTGTTGACGGCGATCAGGACCAGGAAGGCGCGGCGGTGCCGGCGGAACAGCTCGGCCACATAGGCGCGTACGGTCGCGGGAGCGCCGACGGGCAGGGTGTGCGCCGTCGTCGGGGCCGCCGGGTCGTACGCCGGTGGCGCCACGCCGATCATGCTGTCTCCTCGATCTCTTCCAGTGCGTTCAGTACGTGGTCTTCTTCGAGTACGCCGCTCAGGGCGGCCTCGTCCTCGGTCTCCCGGGTCACCACCGCCCGGTAGCGGGGCTCGGTGTGCACCAGTTCGCGGTGCACGCCCACCGCGGCGACCTCGCCCTCGTGGACGAGCACGACCCGGTCCGCGTGGTCCAGGAGCAGCGGCGAGGAGGTGAACACCACCGTCGTGCGCCCCTCCCGAAGGGCGCGCACGCCCTCCGCGATCCGCGCCTCGGTGTGTGAGTCCACGGCCGAGGTCGGCTCGTCCAGAACGAGCACCGCCGGGTCGGTGACCAGCGACCGGGCCAGCGCGAGCCGCTGCCGCTGCCCACCGGACAGCGACCGCCCGCGCTCGGTGATCCGGGTGTCCATCGGGTCCTCGGCGTCCAACGACCCCTGGGCGAGCGCCTCCAGGACGTCCCCGCACTGGGCGGCCGCCAGCGCGTCGCGCGCGTCGACATGGCCCGAACCGGGCACGTCGAGCAGCTCGCGCAGGGAACCGGACAGCAGCACCGGGTCCTTGTCCTGGACGAGCACCGCCTCCCGGGCTGTGTCCAGCGGCAGCTCGTCGAGAGGGACGCCGCCCAGCAGGACGGAGTCACTCTGCTCGGCGGGGTGTCCGCCGAGCCGTTCGGCGAGCAGGCCCGCCGCGTCCGGGTCGCCGCACACCACCGCGGTCAGCCGGCCGGAGGGTGCGAGCAGCCCGGTAGCCGGGTCGTACAGGTCCCCGGAGGGGACGTCGGCCGTGCGTGAGCCCTCGGTGTCCGTGGCCCGTTCCAGCGACAGCACGCGCGCCGCCCGCTTGGCGGAGGGCCGTGAGAAGGAGTACGCCATGGCGATCTCCTCGAAGTGCCGCAACGGATAGGTCAGCACCATCACCGAGCTGTAGACGGTGACCAGTTCACCGACGGTGATGCGGCCCTGGCGGGCCAGGTGGACGCCGTACCAGACGACCACGACCATCAGCAGACCCGGCAGCAGCACCTGGATCGCGGAGATCAGGGACCACATGCGGGCGCTGCGCACGGCCGCGTGCCGGACCTCCTGGGAGGCGCGGCGGTAGCGGTCGAGGAACAGCTCCTCGCCGCCGATGCCGCGCAGTACGCGCAGTCCGGCGACGGTGTCCGAGGCCAGTTCGGTGGCCCGCCCCGCCTTCTCGCGCTGGAGGTCGGCCCGCCGGGTCGCCCGCGGCAGCAGGGGCAGCACCGCGATGGCCAGCAGGGGCAGGCCCGCGGCGACGACCACGCCGAGCGCCGGCTGGTAGACGAGCAGGGCGACGCAGACGAGCACCACGGTGAGGGCCGCCGCAGTGAACCGCGAGACGGCCTCCACGAACCAGCCGATCTTCTCGACGTCACCGGTGGAGACGGCCACGACCTCACCGGCCGCGACGCGCCGCGTCAGCGCCGAGCCCAGTACCGCGGCCCTGCGGGCGAGCAGCTGCTGGACGCGGGCGGCGGCCGTGATCCAGTTGGTGACCGCGGCGCGGTGCAGGAACGTGTCGCCGAGTGCGGTGCCGAAGCCGGCCAGCGCCAGCAGCGCACCCGCGAGGGCGAGTCGGCTGCCCGAGCGGTCGACGACGGCCTGGATGGCGGTGCCGACACAGAAGGGCAGCGCGGAGACCGACACGAAGTGCAGCAGGCCCCAGGCCAGTGACTTGAACTGACCGCCCAGTTGATTACGGCCCAGCCACCAGAGGAATCGGGGACCCGAGCGCGCGTCCGGCACACCGGGGTCGGAATACGGAAGGTCTTGAATCTGCATGACGACTGACGTCCCAGTGGCTCGTGTCAGGGGGTGGGGGGAGCCGCGAACGGCGGCAGCAAACCGTGACAGGTTCGCGTCGCAGCGTGGTCGGAGGCAAACGGTTTTCCGTGGAGCCGTACAGAATGGGGCGATGCGAAAGATCGGTGCACCGCGTGCGGCGGTCGCGGTGGCGGCCCTGGGAACCCTTCTGACGGCCCTGTCTGCCTGCGGCGGCGCGCAGGACAGCAGTACCGCAGAGACAGGAGCCGCCGGCAACATGGCCGCCACGCGCGCGCGTACCGCCGATCGCACCCGCATCCCCGGCATCGGCGACCGTTTGGGACAGCGGATTCCCGCGAACTCCCGTCAGGTCGTGGCGGTCTACGGCGCGGGCAGGGACTCCGCGGACGCCACGGTCGTGCTGTACACGAAGCACGGCTCGGCCTGGGAGCGGACCCGCAGCTGGCCGGCGCACAACGGCAGGAAAGGGTGGACCGCCGACCACCACGAGGGCGACCGGCGCAGCCCCGTCGGCGTGTTCACCCTCACCGACGCGGGCGGCGTCCTGCCCGACCCCGGCGCCCGGCTCCCGTACACCCGCGACGCGTCCTTCGCGGCCCCGCGCCAGTGGGCCGCATCGCACTGGCACGACTTCGACTACGTCATCGCCATCGACTACAACCGGGTCAGGGGCACCGCGCCCAACGATCCGACCCGCCCCGAGGGCGAGGCGAAGGGCGGCAGCATCTGGCTGCACATGGACCACGGCACCGGTACGTCGGCCTGCGTCAGCCTGTCCAGGGCAGCGATGGAGTACCTGCTGCGCACGCTCGACCCGGATCGGCATCCCGTGGTGGTGATGGGGGACAGAGCGGACCTGGAGGCATAGCACTTCTGACGGAGGCCTCATTGCCACGAGGCGCCGACTGCCCGTAGAACACCGGCCATGAAGAGACGGATCGTCATGTCCATGCTCGCGGGAGCGTCCCTCCTGGCGAGCACCCTCCTCGGGGCGGGCCCGGCGCGAGCCGCCGACGTGCCCGCGGAGTTCGGCACCGACTGGCACGACCCGGTGACCGCCGCCCCGCCGATCACCAAGCCGGCCGGCAAGTCCTGCCAAGTCACCCTCGCCGAGGCCCAGTTCAAGGACTTCACCCCCTACAAGGGAACGTACACACCCCCCGACGGCTGCGGCGACCGCTGGAGCAAGGTGGTGCTGCGCCTCGACGGCAAGGTCAAGGGGCGGCAGTTCGACCGGCTCGGCTATCTGCACGTCGGCGGGGTCGAGATCCTTCGCACGTCCACCCCCGAGCCCTCGCCCGACGGCATCGGATGGTCCGTCGAGAAGGACGTCACGCGCTACAGCGACACCTTCCGCAGCAGGCAGGACGTCGAGATGCTCATCGGGAACGTCGTCGACGACACCTACACCGGCGTGATCGACGTCAAGGCCACGCTGACCTTCTACCCGGGCAGGCCGGCCGCCGCGCCCGCGGACAAGGTCCTCACCCTCGGCGACGGCAACACCCTCACCACCCCGCGCAACAGCGAACGCATCCTCGCCGAGGTGTACGCCACCGGATCGGGCGGCGGCTGCGAGGAGTTCTGGTACCTCGCGGTGCCCGCCAAGGCGCCGTATTCCTGCCAGGCCGACGGCGGCCCCTACCGTGAGGTGCAGATCAAGGTCGACGGCCAACTGGCCGGAATCGCCGCACCGTTCCCGCACGTGTGGACCGGAGGCTGGTCCAATCCCTTCCTCTGGTACGTCGTTCCGGCACCGCGCGCCTTCGATGTCAAGCCGATCGAATACGACCTGACCCCCTTCGCGGGGCTGCTCAATGACGGCCGCCCGCACAAGGTCGACGTCTCGGTCGTGGGCGTGCCCGAGGGGCAGAGCGGCTGGAGCGCGCCGGTCAATGTGCTCGTCTGGCAGGACGCCGGGCGGGCGCACGTGCCCGGGAAGCTCACCCTCGACCGGGCGGGCGACCTCGCGAACTCCTCCACGTATACGGCCGGTTCGCCGGAGCGGGTGGACACGCAGGCCGGTCACCGCCTGACGGTCTCCGGATACGTCGACACCTCGCACGGGCGCGTGACCACCACGTTCAGCCGCACGCTCGCCAACACCTCCGCGCACCAGTGGACCGACGGCGAGAACGTCGACAGCCTCGACGCCACCTGGAACGACGACGAGTCGGTCACCGTCGAGGGGCGTGGGCCGGCCCGCACGACGCTCACCCACCGCACCTACACGATGGACGGCTCGACCACGATCGGCGGCGACGCCCGGCTGCGCACCGTGCTGACGCTCGGCGACCGTGCCGCCGTCGTCGAGACGCGCGGCGGCCGGCGGACAAGCTGGTCGCGGCTGGACGACACGGTCACCGGCGACGCCGGCTACACGACGGGCGTGCCGCGCGACCAGCGGCATGCGGTCGGCACGACCGGCGAGCGGTACCGGCTGTACGGCTCGGCGGGCTGCTACGACCGCTCCCTGACGACCGTTCAGGGGGTGCTCACGGAGGATCGGGACGGCTGCTGAGGCCGGTGGTGTGCGATGTGTCACATGGGGTGTGATTTACATGTCCGCAACACGGAGGTTGCGGACGGGATCATCCGGAGCGCGAAAGTGATCGTCACGGAAGCCGCTTTCCGTATCGCAGAAGTCCCCCCGGCTTCTGTGAGGTTGACGTCCCCACTAGGAGTGCCCGTGCCGCCGTCCGTCCCGTCCGCCCCGCGACGCGTCGCACACATACTGCGTACCTCTCTCTTCGTGCAGGTTCTCTGTGCGCTCGTACTCGGAATCGTCGTCGGGAAGCTGTGGCCCGGCTTCGCCGCGGACCTCCAGCCGCTCGGCGACGGTTTCACCCGGCTCATCAAGACGATCATCTCGCCGCTGGTGTTCTGCGTGGTCGTCGTCGGTATCGCCAAGGCCGGTGACCTCAAGGCCTTCGGCCGGATCGGGCTCAAGGCCCTGATCTGGTTCGAGGTCGCGAGCACCGCGGCGCTGATCATCGGCCTGGTCGCCGCCAACGTCGTCCAGCCCGGTTCGGGCATGCACGTCGACCCCTCCACGCTGAGCACCAAGGCGGTCGACGCGAAGACGGGCGGCGGCGCGCTGCCCTCGACGACCGAGTTCATCGTCAACGCGCTGCCCACCAGTTTCATGGGCGCCTTCGCCGAGAACTCCCTGCTCCAGGTGCTCGTCCTGGCCTGTCTGGTGGGTGCCGCACTGCTGCATCTCGGCCACACCAAGGTGCCGCAGGTGCTGCCTGCGATCGAGCAGGCACAGGAGATCATCTTCGCGATCGTCGGCTTCGTCATGCGGCTGGCCCCGATCGCGGTGTTCGGCGCGATGGCCGTTCTGATCGGCCAGTACGGGCTCGGGGTGATCGAGACGTACGCCAAGCTGATCATCCTGTGCTACGTCGCCGCGGCGCTGTTCGTCGCGCTGCTCGCCGTCGCCCTGCGCATGGTCACCGGGCTGAGTCTGTGGAAGTTCCTGCGCTATATCCGCGAGGAGATGCTCCTCGCGCTCGGCACCGCGTCCACGGAGTCCGTCATGCCGCGGGTGATGCAGAAGCTGCGCAAGGCCGGCGCCCGCGACGACGCGGTGGGCCTGGTGCTGCCCACGGGCTACTCCTTCAACCTCGACGGAGCCTCGCTCTACCTCTCCATCGGCACACTGTTCATCGCCCAGGCCGTCGGCGTCGACCTCAGCCTGGGCCAGCAGATCACCGTCGTCCTGGTCCTGATGCTGACCAGTAAGGGCATGGCCGGCATCCCCGGTTCCGCCTTCCTCGCCCTGTCCGCGACCGCCTCCTCGCTGGGGGCCATCCCCGCCGGAGCGGTGGCGCTGCTGCTGGGGGTTGACCGGATCATGGACTCGATGCGCGTGGTGACGAACCTGCTCGGCAACTGCGTCGCCGTGTTCGCGGTGTCGCGCTGGGAGGGGGCGCTGGACGTGGAGCGGGCGAAGAAGGTGCTGGACGGTTCGGCCGGCGCTGACGAGTCGGAGTCCTCGGTGTCGGAGCCGACGGTGCCTGTCGCCCAGTAGCTCGGAGTGCCCTGGTTCGCGGGCGGCTGCGGGTGGTTCGTGGCTTGTCGCGCAGTTCCCCGCGCCCCTGAAGGGCGCGGGGAACTGCGCGATCAACCCCCACTCACCCGCAGCCGCCCGCGAACCGTCAAGCCCCCTGGCTGCAGCGCTCCGGCGCCCCGTCCACCAGCGTGTCCAGCAGCCCGCCCAGCACCTCGCGCTGATCATCGTTCAGCGGCGCCAGGATCTCCGCCGCAGCCGACCTGCGTGCTTCGCGCAACTCCCGCAGCGCCTTCCGCCCGTCGTCCGTGAGCTCGATCCGGATGACCCGGCGATTGGCCGGATCCGGCACCCTCCGCACCTTGCCACCCGCCTCCAGCCCGTCGACCAGCGTCGTCACGGCCCGGGGGACCACCTCGAGGCGTTCGGCCAGGTCGGCCATGCGCGGCGGTGAGCTCCAGTGCGCCAGTGTGCGCAGCAGCCGGGACTGGGCCGGGGTGACGCCCAGGCCGCACTGCTCGATGTGCCGCTTCTGGATGCGGTGCACACGGCGGGTGAACCGCAGCAGCTGCTCGGCGAGCAGGCTGTCGGAATCGGGGGTGGCCATGCGGGAACAATATCAGGATCTAATTCATTGTGAGCATAGGTAACAATGAGCTAAGCTCCGCCAGTCCTCGTCACCTCACTCCCTAGGAGTCCATTGCACCCCGATCGAGAACCCCGCTGGACACCGCCGGCCGATGCCAAGGAGCAACCCCGGCAGGTCCGCCGCATCCTGAAACTCTTCCGCCCCTACCGCGCCCGCCTCGCCGTCGTCGGGCTGCTGGTCGGAGCCTCCTCGCTGGTCTCCGTCGCCACGCCCTTCCTGCTGAAGGCCACACTCGACGTCGCGATTCCGCAGGGCCGCACGGGCCTGCTCAGCCTGCTCGCGCTCGGCATGATCCTCAGCGCCGTCCTCACCAGCGTCTTCGGGGTGCTCCAGACCCTGATCTCCACGACGGTCGGCCAGCGCGTCATGCACGACCTGCGCACCGCCGTCTACGGCCGGCTGCAGCGCATGTCGCTGGCGTTCTTCACACGCACGCGTACCGGCGAGGTCCAGTCCCGCATAGCCAACGACATCGGCGGCATGCAGGCCACCGTCACCTCCACCGCCACCTCCCTGGTCTCCAACCTGACCAGCGTGGTCGCCACCATCGTCGCGATGATCGCCCTCGACTGGCGCCTGACCGTCGTCTCGCTGCTCCTGCTCCCGGTCTTCGTGTGGATCAGCCGCCGGGTCGGCAAGGAACGCAAGAAGATCACCACCGAGCGCCAGAAGCAGATGGCCGCCATGGCCGCCACGGTCACCGAGTCGCTCTCCGTCAGCGGCATCCTGCTGGGCCGCACCATGGGCCGCTCCGACTCGCTGACGAAGTCCTTCGCCGAGGAGTCCGAGGGCCTGGTCGACCTCGAGGTCAGGTCGAACATGTCCGGCCGCTGGCGCATGGCCGTCATCACGATCGTCATGGCCGCCATGCCTGCCGTCATCTACTGGACCGCGGGCATCGCGCTCCAGGCGGGCGGCCCCGACATCTCCATCGGCACCATCGTTGCCTTCGTCTCTCTCCAGCAGGGCCTGTTCCGCCCGGCGGTCAGCCTGCTGTCGACCGGCGTCCAGATCCAGAGCTCGCTCGCGCTCTTCCAGCGCATCTTCGAGTACCTCGATCTGCCGATCGACATCACCGAGCGGGAGAACCCGGTCCACCTCGACCGGATCAAGGGCGAAGTCCGCTTCGAGAACGTCGAGTTCCGCTACGACGACAAGAGCGGCCCCACTCTCGACGGCATCGACGTCACCGTTCCCGCGGGCAGCAGCCTGGCGGTCGTCGGTCCCACCGGCGCCGGAAAGTCGACCCTCGGCTATCTCGTACCCCGGCTGTACGACGTCACGGGCGGCCGCGTCACCCTCGACGGCGTCGACGTGCGTGACCTCGACTTCGGCACCCTCGCCCGCGCGGTCGGCGTCGTCTCCCAGGAGACCTATCTCTTTCACGCCTCGGTCGCGGAGAACCTCCGCTTCGCCAAGCCGGACGCCACCGACGAGGAACTGCACGCGGCAGCCGGGGCGGCCCAGATCCACGACCACATCGCGTCGCTGCCCGACGGCTACGACACGGTCGTCGGCGAGCGCGGCCACCGCTTCTCCGGTGGCGAGAAGCAGCGCCTGGCCATCGCCCGCACCATCCTGCGCGACCCGCCGGTGCTGATCCTGGACGAGGCGACCAGTGCCCTGGACAACCGCACCGAAGCAGCCGTCCAGGACGCCATCGACGCCCTGTCGGCCAATCGCACCACGCTCACGATCGCGCACCGGCTGTCCACCATCCGTGGCGCCGACCAGATCGTGGTCCTCGACTCGGGCCGCGCCGCCGAACGGGGTACCCACGAAGATCTACTGGAACAGGACGGCCGGTACGCGGCCCTGGTACGCCGGGATGCCCAACTGGAACCGACAGGCTGAAGATCTGTCGGGTTTATGGTGATATGCGGGTTACCGTGCCCGCATGCACCAGAACACTCCGCCACGGAGCACGATCCGACTGACGCGCCGGGGCCGACTCGTCCTGATCCTCCTCGCGACCGGAGCCGTGGTGGCCGGCACCGCCCTGGTCATGCCGCTGCTCAACCTGCGGCACGGCGGGGAGGAGGCCAAGCCCGCCTCCCTGGTGATCCCGGAGGGCTGGCGCGCGAGCCAGGTCTACGGCGCCGTCGACAAGGCCCTCGCCCTGCCCGCCGGCAGCACCGAGAAGGCACTCGCGAAGGCCCGCCTGAAGCTGCCGAGCGACGCGGCGGGCAATCCGGAGGGCTACCTCTTCCCGGCGACCTATCCCGTCACGAAGAAGACGACGCCCGAGTCCCTGCTGTCGTTCATGGTCAACACCGCCAACAAGAAGTTCAACGGCGCCCCGGTCGCAGCCGGCGCCCAGCGCAACGCGATGAACGTCTACCAGGCGGTCACCGTCGCGAGCATCGTGCAGGCCGAGGCCGCCTCGAAGGCCGACATGGGCAAGGTGGCGCGGGTCGTCTTCAACCGGCTCGAGCGCGGGATGCCGCTCCAGATGGACTCCACCCTCAACTACGCCCTCAAGCGCGCCACGCTGAAGACCAGCGCCGACGACACGAAGCTCGCCAGCCCCTACAACTCCTACCAGCGCATGGGCCTGCCGCCGACGCCGATCGACAACCCGGGCGAGGAGGCGATGCGCGCCGCGATCAACCCGCCCGCGGGCGACTGGCTGTACTTCGTCACCGTCAAGCCTGGCGACACCCGCTTCACCGCCGACTTCGCCGAGCACCAGCGCAATGTGGCCGAGTTCAACGCCCAGCAGAGCGGTGCTCGTCCAGCACAGAGCCCCGCTTCGCAGGCCACGCAGAGCAGCTCCGCTCCGCAGACCGCGCAGAGCAGCTCCGCTCCGCAGACCGCGCAGAACAGCCCCGCTCTGCAGGCCACGCAGAACAGCCCCGCTCCGCAGGCCACGAAGTAGCCCGCGGGGCGGCCGTCAGGCGGCGACGGGCTCGGTCGGCCGCCCGGCCGGCAGCCGCCGGATGTCGCGTACGGCCGCCCGGCCCGCCCGGTTGGCGCCGATAGTGCTGGCCGACGGTCCGTAGCCGACGAGATGGACCCGCGGATCGGCGACCGCGCGCGTGCCCTCGACGCGGATCCCGCCGCCAGGCTCGCGCAGCCGCATCGGCCGCAGATGGTCGATCGCCGCTCGGAAGCCGGTGGCCCACAGGATGACGTCGGCCTCCACCCGGCCCCCGTCGTTCCACTCCACCCCGTCCGGTGTGATCCGGTCGAACATGGGCCGGCGGTCCAGAACCCCGTCCGCGATGCCCTGCCGGAGCGCGTCGTTGAGCGGCAGCCCGGTGACCGAGACGACACTCTTCGGTGGCAGCCCCTGCCGCACCCGCTCCTCGACGAGCGCGACGGCAGCCCGCCCCACGTCCTCGCTGAAGGGGCCCTCGCGGAAGACCGGCGGCCGCCTGGTCACCCACGTGGTGGCAGCCGCGTACGGGGCGATCTCCAGCAGATGCTGCGTACCCGAGGCGCCCCCGCCCACCACGACCACCCGCTGCCCGGCGAACGCCGCGGGCCCTGGGTACTGCGCCGTGTGCAACTGCCGCCCCCGGAAGCTCTCCTGACCGGGATACCGCGGCCAGAACGGCCGGTCCCAGGTTCCGGTCGCGTTGATCAGCGCCCGCGTCGACCAGTCACCGTCCGAGGTCCCGACGAGCAGTCGGCCACCCACGCCCTCCCGTACGGCATGGACATCGACGGGCCGCCGGACCCGCAGGTCGAAGGTGCGCTCGTACGAGGCGAAGTACTCGGCGATCACCTCGGACGAGGCCCGCGCCGGATCGGCGCCCACCAGCTCCATGCCCGGCAGCGCATGCATACCGTGCACCTTGCCGTACGTCAGCGACGGCCACCGGAACTGCCAGGCGCCGCCCGGCCCGGGGGAGCGGTCGAGCACCACGAAGTCACGCCCCGGCTCGAAACCGGTGCGCCGCAGGTGATACGCGCTGGACAGACCCGCCTGCCCAGCGCCCACGACGACTACCTCGACCTCACGCGCATCGTTCACGCTTCCACCAACCGCGCCGCGGCCGTGGATCTTCCCGTGGCGGGTCCGAGGTCTGCCGGATCACCGCCCCGTGCTCAGTCCTCCGACGCCCGGGCGGGCGTGGTCGAGGCCGGCAGCCTGCCGTTGTAGCGGGTGTCCACGAAGTCGGCGAAGTCCACCTTCTTCGGGATGAGCTTCAACTCGGTGAAGGCATCGGCGATCTGCTGCTCGGAGGCGATGAGCGGCTTGTCGACGGCGACCGAGATCCGCGTGGCGTTGGTGCGCCGCACCGAGGCCAGCGCCACCTCGTACGGCAGACCGGTGTCCTTCGCCCAGACCTTCGCCCACTCCTCCTGATGGCCGTGGACCCACGCCGTGGCCCGCCGCAGCCGCTCCAGGTAGTCCTTGATGGCGGCGGCTTTCTTCTTGTCCTGCAGCGCATTCGGCGCCGCCACCTGGAAGGTGAGTCCGTTGGTGATGCCCTCGCCGGTGGTGAGGACGCGCCCCTGCTTGGCCTGCAGGATCTGCGAGGTGTACGGGTCCCACACCGCCCATGCGTCCACCTTGCCGGAGGTGAACGCGGCCAGCGCGTCGGCCGGCTGGAGGTACTTGACCTTGACGTCGCTCAGGCTCAGCCCGGCCGCCTTCAGGGAGGCGACCATCTGGTAGTTCGCGGAGGAACCCTGCGCCACGGCGACCGACTTGCCCTTGAGGTCCTGGGGCCTGGACAGCTTCGAGTCGTTCGGTACGAGGATGGTGTCGCCCTTGGACGTGCCGTGGAAGGCGGCCACGACCGTGATCTTCGAACCCGCGCCTGCGGCGAAGACGGGCGGGGTGTTGCCGACCCCGCCGATGTCGACGGCCCTGGCGTTGACGGCCTCCAGCAGCGGCGGGCCGGAGGTGAAGGTGGACCACTTGATCTTGTAGTCGAGGTTCTTGAGCTCCCCGGCCGCCCGCAGGATGGCCTCCGAACCGCCCTTCTGGTCGCCCACGTTGAGGGTGAGGGAGCCCTTGCCGTCTGTGTCGGTCCCTGTGCTCGCGGACGAGTTCCCGCCGCAGGCGGTGAGCAGGAGAGCAATGGGGAGGAGCAGCGCGGCGGGGACGTGACGTCGTCGCATGGGGGATCCGTTCTGTGCAACTGGACTTGGAGGAAAGGGAGTTCAGGCGGTTTCGGCGGCGGTGTCGACGCCGAGCCGTTCCAGCAGGCCGGCGCGCAGCTGGGCGAACCGGGGGTCGGCGATGTCGCGTGGCCGGTCGAGATCGATCTCCTGCTCGTACGCGATGACGCCTTCGTCCATCACCAGGACGCGGTCGGCGAGCAGGACGGCCTCCTCGACGTCGTGCGTGACCAGCAGCACCGCGCAGCCCCGGCGCTGCCACAACTCGCCCACCAGGCGCTGCGCCTTGATGCGGGTGAGCGCGTCGAGCGCGCCGAACGGCTCGTCGAGCAGCAGCAGATCGGGCTCGCGGACCAACGCCCGTGCGAGGGACACGCGCTGGGCCTCTCCGCCGGAGAGGGTCTTGGGCCAGGCGTCGGGGCGGTGGCTGAGGCCCACCTCGTCCAGGGCCTGTTCGGCGACGGCGCGGGCGGGCTTGCCGGGCAGGCCGAGCAGGACGTTGCGCCACACCTTCTTCCACGGCATCAGCCGGGGCGCCTGGAAGGCCACGGCCTTGCGGCGCGGCACCAGGACGGTGCCCTGGATGTCACGGTCGAGACCCGCGAGGATGCGCAGCAGCGTGGACTTGCCGCAGCCGCTGCGACCGAGCAGGGCGACGAACTCACCCGGCCGCACGCCGAGTCGGAGGTCGTCGATGACGGCACGGCCGTCGAAGGAGCGGGTCAGCCCCTCGACCCGTACCGCGGTCTGCGGGGTCACCGGCCGGTGAACGTCGGTCGCCATTGCAGCAGCAGCCTTTCGAGGGAGCGGACGATGAAGTCGGCCAGCAGACCGAGGAAGGCGTAGACGATCAGGCAGACCACGATCACGTCGGTCCGCAGGAAGTCCCGCGCCTGCACCATCAGGAAGCCGATGCCGGAATCGGCGTTGACCTGCTCGGCGAAGACCAGCGCCAGCCAGGCGATACCGAGGGAGTAGCGCAGCCCGGTGAGCGCGCCGGGCAGGGCCCCCGGCAGCACGACATGCCGCACCAGCCCCCAGCGGGAGAGGCCGAGGGACTCCCCGGCCTCGACCAACTGGGCGTCCACACCGCGGATTCCGGCGTACACGTTGAGGTAGAGGGGGAAGGTCACGCCGAGCGTGATGATGGCGACCTTCGGGGCTTCGCCGATGCCGAACCAGATGATGAACAGCGGGATCAGGCCGACGAACGGCACGGTCCGCAGCATCTGCACCGGGGCGTCAACCAGGTCCTCACCGATCCTGAACAGGCCTGAGACCAGTGCGAGTCCGGTCCCGACGACGGTGCCCAGCAACAGCCCGAACGCCACGCGCTGCAGTGAGGTGCCCATGGCCGAAGCCAGCGAACCGTCACCGATCAGATCCCCGGCGACCTGAGCGATCCGGCCGGGCGAGGCGAGGACGTCCGACGCCAACACGCCGGTGGTGCTGAGGAGTTGCCACAGTGCGAGCAGCAGGAGAGGGCCCGCGGTACGGCGCAGCCAGCGTGGGACGCGGGTGCGGCGGGAGGATGCGGGGACGATGGGCGTGAGATCGAGGGACGCCAGGGCAGGGGTACCGGCCTTGGCCTTCTTCAATGGTGATATAGAGGAAATGTCGGGTTCGGAGGAGCCGGGCGGGGCACGGCTGATGCTCATGGGTGCTCCATGGGAGAGGAGAGCGTCCGGTGAGGGAGGGGTACGCCTCGGCGCCGCCACGTCACACGGGCGTGCGGATATGGCGGAGTTCAGGCAATGAGGCAGTGAGAAAGAGGGGGAGGGGCGTCAGCAGCCGCGGCGACACGCGGCGGAGGCCACCCGCAGCAGGTCGATGTGACCGCGCGTGGTGAGCATGGCTGAACGCAACATGCGGCGAAAGTAGCCAGATCGTCGGTGCACGGTCAATGGCGTCTCGCGGACTGGACCGCCGGTATCAACCCACGAACGGCCGTTGACCTGCGAAACCCGGCGTGTGGGTCAGGATGGGGGCATGCCAGATGCCTTCACCACCCGAGTCCTGAACGTCGCCACCGGCTCCACGGAGCGGGTCGTCGACCTGACCCGCGACTGCGAGGCCTTCCTCCGGGAGGCGACCGCCGGCCGTGACGGCCTCCTCAACGTCTTCGTCCCCCACGCCACGGCCGGGATCGCGATCCTCGAAACCGGCTCCGGCAGTGACGACGACCTCCTCGCCACCCTCCACACCCTCCTCCCCGCCGACGACCGCTGGCAGCACCGCCACGGCAGCCCCGGCCACGGCCGCGACCACGTCCTCCCGGCGCTCGTACCACCGCATGCGACGCTGCCGGTGGTGGGCGGGCGGCTGGAGCTGGGGACCTGGCAGTCGGTGTGTCTGGTGGATACCAACATCGACAATGCCAACCGTCGGGTTCGCCTGAGCTTCTTGGCCTGAGCAAGATCGCCCTGAGGGTGGCCGCGGCATCTCCGTTCCTTGCGTGTTCGCCCTACGACGGCTGCGTCAAATGCTGCTGCGCGTAAGGCAGCTGTCGTGGATCAAGCAGCTGGAGGGCGGCCGTTCGACCTCTGCGGCTACGACGTCCAGGCCTGGTCCGCGACATGCTCGCCGTGCCGGGCGAGGGAACGGAAAACGCCTCTCGTCGCGGCACGCAGCGGTATCGCCCGCGGCCTGACGCGCGCGGGGCACTTTGGTCCGCAGGCCCTCGTGCGCGCCTGCCGGTGACAGGTCGGCGCCTGCCCTCCGGGGTAGTGCTGAGGGTGTGAGCGGCAGGTCGTCACCCGCCTCCCGACCGGTCCGGGACGCGCTGCTGAATCGCCCGGGCGGCCAGGGTGCGATGACAGATCTTGCCGGTAGGGCCGAGGGGCATCTCCTCGACCACCAGGAGGAGTTCGGGGAGTTTGCGGCGGGCCAGGCCGCGGTTCAGCAGGTGGGTGGTGAGGTCGGACAGGGTGGGGGCGGGGGCGCCGGGTGCCGTGCGGAGGCAGGCGCACACGCGTTCGCCGAAGGCCGGGTCGGGTACCGGAACGCAGACCGCCTCGGCCACCGCTGGATGGCTGCCGAGTTCACGTTCGACCTCGGCGAGGCTGATGTTGAGGCCGCCGCGGATCACGATGCGCTTGAGCCGTCCCAGGACGTGCAGCCGTCCGTGCTCGTCCAGCCGGCCGAGGTCGCCGGTGCGTACCCAGCCGTCCGACGTGCGGTAAAGGGCGTCCAGTTCCGGCGCGTTGACGTAGCACATCGGTGTCATGGGGCCTCTGGCCTCGATCTGGCCGGTGTGCCCGGTGGTCAGGGGTGTGCCGTCGGGGCCGGTGATCCGCACGCGGGCGACCGTGGGGTCGGGGGTGCCGACGCTGTCGCCGGGCGGGAGGTTCTCCCTCGCGGTGTGGCAGTTCACGCCGTCCGAGGAGCCGTAGACGCTCACCACCGGCCGGGCGAACCGCCTGAGCCACGCGTCAGCGGTCGCTGCGGGCAGCGCCGCGCCGCTGGAGACGACGACACGCAGCGACGAGGTGTCCTCGTCGGGCCGGGGTGGGAGGTCGGCAAGCCGGCGGAGCATCGTGGGCACCGCGAAGAGGTGGGTGGGGCGGTGCTCGGCTACCAGCCGCAGCGCGCCCTCCGCGTCGAACCCCGACTGCATGATCAGAGTGCCGCCGAGGGCGGCGAGGGTGACGGGCGTGCCGAGGGAGCCGAAGGAGGAAGCAAGCGGGACGAGGACGAGGTGACGGGGCGCCACCGAGGAGTCCGGGTGCAGCGCCCGGACGTAGCGGGCCCTGCCGCCGGCCAGGGCGTGATGGCTGTAGGCGACCATCTTCGGCTCGGCCTCGGTACCCGAGGACACCAGGATGCGGGCGGGGCCGTACGGATCGGCCGACCGGTGCCACCGGCCGTGCCGGGCCGTGGGATGCGGGGCGTGCAGCCCCTGGGTCCGTCCCCCGCCGGGGCCGGGTACGAACACGGTGCGGAGGTGGGGAAGACCCACGACGACCCGCGCCTGAGGCGCCCCGGTGAGGACGGCACCGCGGGCCCGTGAGCGGGCGAGCAGCGCCCGCAGGTCGTGGTCGTCGCCGCCCGGAGGGAGCGGGAGGGCCACCGCGCCGATCGCGTAAACGGCGAGTTCCGCGGCGACGGCGTCGCGTCCGTTGGGCAGCCGCAGCGCGACCAGGTCCCCGGCCCTGAGCCCTGCTTGTTCGAACACGTCGGCGATGCGGCGCACCTCGATATCGAGGGCCGCATAGGACAGCACCCCGGCGTCGTCCACCAGCGCCTCACGGTCCGGGTGTTCCTGGACATGGGCGGTGAACAGGCTGTACAGGTCGGTGTCCGGGCACAAGCCGGCCGCCACCCAGGCCCGTCGCCGGTCGCGGGGCACGTGGTCGGGGAAGGGGACTCCGGCGCGTGAGGTCCACACCGGTTGCTCGGTACCCGTCGTACCCGTCGTCTCCGGCGTGGTGGGGGCTGTCATGCGAACTCCCACGGTGTGTACGGGCGGGCGTACCCGTTGGCAGGGTCCGGCGGCGCGACGGCCGTCTGGAAGGCGGCGTCGTGGTGCAGGTCGGACAGCTCGGTCCGCACGGGTGTCGCCGTCAGCCCTGCCTCGGCCAGTCGCACCCGCCACTCCTCGGTGGTACGGCGGGCGAAGCGGGCCGTGACGTCCTGCGCGGACGCGGTGTCGGCGCCGTCCAGGAGGCGGCGCACGGCGTCGGGGCGTTGCCGGGCACCGGGGCCGAGGTACAGGTGGCCGTCCGCCGTGCGCAGCGGCCGGTCCAGTGGTGTCCAGCGGACCCGCTGCGCGGGACGGGGGACCAGCGCGCCCGCGGAGAGCAGACTGGAGTGGACCTGGCTGCCCTGGTGGGTCGCCTCGCGGACCGCCAGCGCGGTCAGCACGCCCTGGGCGCACACCAGCCCGCCGAGCACGTCGGTGAGGGTCATCAGGGACGGGGCCGGGGGTTCGTCGGCCGGTCGTAGCGCGGCTGCGAGTCCGCTGTGCACCTGGGCGAGGTAGTCGGTGCCCACCGGGGGCCGGTCACCGAAGGTGTCGCCGAAGCCGGATGCCCAGGCGTACACCAGAGCGGACCTACCGGGCGGCAGGTCGGAGGCGGCCAGACCGAGACGGGAGGCTTTCCCGGGGGCCCAGTTGTGCAGGAACACGTCGGCATCGGCGGTCAGGGTGCGGATGGTGCGGCGGCCGTGCGCGGTGGTGAGGTCGGCCTCGATCACCGGCTTGCCCGCGTTGAGTGCCAGGAACCGGGCCGAGCACTCTCCCGCCAGCGGGGGGAGCCAGCGCATCGGGTCGCCGCCGGGCGGCTCGATCCGTACGACGTCAGCGCCCAGCATCCGCAGGATGTGCCCGGCGAGCGGGCCCTGCACTCTACGGGTGGACTCCACGACGCGAATCCCGGTCAGCGGCAGGGCGGCATCGCGGGCCGGGCGCGGGGAGGGGAACCCGACGGCGCTGTCCGCGTGCGGCCCACGGCCCCGCGCCGGTTCCGGCCAGGGAGCCAGTTCCCAGGGTTCGGGGCGGACGGCGGGGGCCGGGTCGGAACGTACGACGAGGAGGCTGACCCCGCTGTGGTGTGCGGCGGCACGCAGATCCGGCAGCGTGCAACGGTGTGCGGCCTGCCGCAGCGCGTCGGGCAACGGACAGACAGCGGTGGCGAACCGTTGCTGGAAGGGAAGCCAGCCGCGGCCCGCGACGGCGGGCGCCACACCGAGCCGGACCCAGAACTCCCGCCAGGCGTCGGGGTCGAGGGTCTCGATCTCCACCCGGACACCGTCGGACGTGACCAGGGTCGCCGGGCCGCCCGCCTGCCTCGCGGAGTCGGGCAGGAATGGGAGTTCGGGCGGTCCACCGCTCCCCCCGGCCGTCGCGGCGGCCAGGTACTGGCCGACCGCCAGCAGCGCTCCCTGAGCCACCGAGCTCCGCACCTCGCACAGGTCCAGCCCGCGAGCTCGCCCGACGCGCAGGGCGGTGGCGCCCAGAGCGGCGAGCACCCCTGCCACGACCGACGCGTAGTCGACTGCCAGCGGGGCGGGCCCGCCCGTGGCCCGGCCGTGGACGTGCATCAGACCGCAGGCGGCCTGTACGGCGCGCTCGTCCGGCAGCTCCGTCGCGACGGGGCCCGCCCACTCGATGCGGAACCGCACCGGGTCCGGGCCGGCGCCGGCCCCCTCCGGCAGGGCCTGTGCGGTGTGCCGCAGCAGACGCTCCGCGATCGTGGTGGCAACGGCCGGCCGGGCCTCGGCCCGCAGTCCCGGCGTCACGGTCGCTCCTCGGCGGGCCGACGGCCCTGTACGGAGTAGAAGACGCTGGAGGCGGCACGGAAGGACGGGTCCCGCATCAGATCCCGCACCCGGTCCAGGTCGTCGTCGGTCATGCCCTGCTCCTTGAGCCGGTCCCGGAGGTTGCGGGTGTGGTTCAGCTGGAGCCCCAGGCCGGGGTCCTTCGCGTGTCGTACGCCGATGTGGAGGTGGACGTCGAGGGCGGTCAGTCCGGCCGCCCGCATGGCGGCCGGTACTTTCCGTGCCCAGCACGGGTCGCCGCCCGCGGCGCGCAGCGCCGCCGTCTTGGCCTCGAGGAACCGGACGTACAGTGCCTCGGCCTGTGGGTTCGGGGTGAGCAGTGGCGGTTCGTAGGAGGCGTCGATCTCGTCGATGTGCAACATGCCACCGGGTTTGAGGGCGCGCACCAGCTTGTGCAGGACGATGTCCCGGAAGGGCACGTGCTGCAGGATCAGGCGGGCCACCACCAGGTCGTAGGCTGCCTCCGGGAGCGGGTCGCGGGACACGTCGAGGGCAGCGACCTCAAGGCCCGGGCCGGGTACCAGGTCGCGGGGGTCGAGGTCTGTGGCGAGCACGGAGCCGCCCGGTGCGACCCGGTCCGCCAGCCAGCGCGCGATGCTGCCACCGCCGGCACCGACCTCCAGACAGCGCCAGCCCGGACCGGCACCGGCGGCGGCAAGCCGGGGCAGGGTCACCGGGTCGTACGCGGCAGCCAGGCAGCGGTGCTGGTCGCGGCTGTGCGCGGTGCCGTTGCCGAAGACCGCGCGGGCACCTTCCTGGGCGTAGGACGGCTCCCGGGCGCAGGACGGCTGAGACACGGTATCGGGAGACGGCTGGGACACGGCAGGACTCCACTCGTCATGTGGTGGCTCGTCAGGTCGTCACGTGGTGGCTTGTCAGGTCCAGCGGCCGGTCCCGGTGACCGCGGTGCCGGTGAGGTGCCGGGCCAGCGCGGCGCGGCGAACCTTGCCGGTGCCGGTGCGAGGGACTTCGTCCCAGGTCAGGACCGCGGGCTGACGCATCGGCGGCAGCCCCTGGACGGCCTGTTTCCAGGCATCCGGATCCAGCCGGCCGTCGGCGGTGACCACGGCCGGCAGCGGGTCGCCGTCCGGGGCGCCGACGATCACGCATTCCAGGGCCTGTGGCAGCCGCTGCTCGAGCAGGTCCTCGGTCCGCAGACAGCTCATTCCGGGCAGGGTGTCGGCCTCGCGGTCCAGGACGCTGACGCTGCCGTCGCGGTGGTGCACCCCCACATCACCCGAGGACCACCAGTCGCCGACGCGCTTGGCCTCCCAGCGTTCCTGTTCACCGACGTAGCCCAGGGCGAGGGCCGGTGTGCGGATCAGGAGCAGACCCGGGCGGCCGCGCGGCACCGGGTACAGCGTGTCCGGGTCCACCACGCGCAGCCGGGTCCGGCCCGGCACCGGACGTCCCAGCCGACGCGTCGTGGACGCGGCGTCCGGTGCGAGCGCGGAGCTCCGCGTGTGGAAGCGGAACGTCAGCGGTCCGGTCTCGGTCTGGCCCCAGCCCTGCATCCACAGCGGGTGGGCTCGGCGGCTGGCGGCCAGATACGCGCGCAGCGCGGGCGGGTGCATCGCGTCGTAGGTGCTGATGTACAGGCGGACGCGCCGGAACGGGTTGTCCAGCCGTGCGGTGAGCGGCCGCAGCCGGACGTAGGTGGCGGGCAGCGCCTCCATCACGGTCGGCGGGTACGCCCGCAGCAACGGGTCGGCGGTGTCCGGTTCGTCGCCGGTGAGGACCACGATCCTGGCGGGTGCGAGCGCCGTCACCACCGCCGTCCAGCAGAAGGTGCGCCCGTGTGCGTAGGCGCTGGCGTTGCACAGGGTGTCGTCCCGGCGCAGGCCGATGCCCGGGTAGCGCACCGCCTCCAGGCGGGCCAGCTTGTGCACGAGTGTCCGCGTGGAGTGGACCACGAGTTTGGGCACGCCGGTCGTCCCCGAGGTGTGGTGGATGACCAAGGCCTCGTCCTCGTGGCGTCGTACCGGCGCACCGGGGCCGGAGGCGTCCAGTGCGGCGAGGTGGGCCGCCCCGGGCACGGCGGTGTCGACGGTGACACAGAGGGGGGCCGATGCGGCCGCGTCCCGGCAGCGGGCCAGCACTGCGGAGGTGGTGATCAGTGCGGCCGGGCGCAGCCGACGCAACAGGGTGAGGAGGTCCGGGGTGTCCAGTCGGGCGGAGAGCTGGGCGGGCACGGAGCCGATACGGACGGCGGCGCAGGCGAGCAGGTCGTAGTCCCAGTGGTTGTCCTTCACGATGGCCACGCGGTCCCCGGGCCGGACTCCGGCGTCGGTGAGCCGGGCTGCGGTGGCGCGGACCAGGGCGGCGAGCTCCGGGACGGTCCACCGGGTGCCCGCCCGCGGGGCGATGTCGAAGGGCCGGTCAAGGTGGAACACGGTCCGGGCGCCGCCCGCCGCCGCGTCCTCGAACAGGGTGCCCATGTCATTGGGTCGCACGGATCTCCTCCGCTTGGTGGGGGCCGGACGACGGGCGCCGCCACAGCCTGCTCAGGACACGGGACGCGGCCAGCGCACCCGCCCGGACGGCGCCCTCGGAAGCGGGCCGCAGCATCACCCAGTCGCCGGCGTACTCAACGGCGCGCACCGGGCGGGCCAGGAAGCCGGGGCGTTCCCGCAGTGCCTGCGGGGTGGCTTCCGGCAGGCCCTGGCGGAAGGCGTGCACGAGGTGGTGGCGGCGGGCACCGGCGAGGCCCGGTACGTAGCGTTCCGCCGCGTGGGCGAGCACGTCGGCGGCCTCGTCGGGGGAGGCGTCCAGCAATCCGCGGACCCGGCGCGGACCGGCCACGAGGGTGATCAGCCCGCGGCCCGCGGGGGCCCGGCCGGGGTCCTTGGCGTGGTCGACGACGACACCGGAGAGCACGTCCTCCTCGACGGCAGGGGTGAGCAGGATGTGCACCGGACGTCGGGCGGCCGGGGCCAGCGGGCGGTCCAGCAGGTAGCTGACCTTCATCATCGGGGTGAAGGTGCAGGCCGTGACGAACGGTCGCTCGTCGGCGGGGACGTCCGGGCGCAGCGCCACCGCTACGGGCGCCGGTACGGCCAGTACAGCGGCCCGCGCCCTGACCTCACCGTCGTCGAACCGCAGGACGGCGTGCTCGCCCGCGTCGGTGACCTCCCGCACGGCGCGGCCGGTCACGACGTCGGTACCGGCGGCCAGCCGGCGGGCCAGGAAGTCCATGCCGTCCCGGTAGGTACGCCAGGTGGTGGGGGAGCCGGCCTCCAGCAGCAGGCTCACCAGGGGGGCGGCGGCAGAGCGGGCCGTGTCCCAGCCGAAGAAGCCGCCCGCGACCGGTTGGAGGAGGTAGTCGTGCAGCTCGGGGTGGTAGCGGGCGGCCGTCTGTCGCACGGTGGCGGCACCGAGCGGAGTGTGCTCGGGGCGGTCGCCGTCGAACCGGGCGCGGCGGCGTCCGGTCCACGCCGAGAAGACGGCCAGGTCGAGCCGGGCGCGGGCGGACAGGCCGGCGCCGGTGAACACCGCCGTGCTCTCGCCGACGCCGAGACGGGCGCGCCCACCACGCCAGACGGCCACCGCACCGCCGACCCGGGGGACGTCCGCCGGGCCGGCGCCCAGTCGGCGCAGCAGCTCCCAGGTGGCACGGTAGCCACGCGACGCCACCTGCTCGGCTCCGGTGTCCACCGTCCAGCCCTCGTGGCGCAGACTGCGCATCCGGCCGCCCACCTGCGGCAGAAGCTCGTAGACCCGCACCGACAGCCCGGCGCGCCGCAGTTCGTGGGCGGCGGTCAGTCCGGCGACGCCCGCGCCGACGACCGCGACGTCGACCTCGGGCGTCATGAGGCGGCCCCCGCTGCGACCAGGACGTTGGCCACGGTCATCAGCACCACGCTCAGCCGGTGCACCGCGAAGCCCGTCCGGCGCGCTGTCATGATGTCCGCCCGGACGAATCCGGTCAGGTACTGGCGGGCGCGCAGCACGGTCGCCGGCAGCATCAGCACCACGAACCATGACGGGGCCACCCCGGTGACCGAGGCGACCGCACCGATGGAGAACTCGGTGACCGACAGGGTCCCGATGAAGACGGCGTTGCCCCGTTCGGACACCAGAGCCGCCACGGTCGGACGGCCCACCGCCCGGTCGCCGGCGACGTCGTTGGTGTTGGAATAGACCCCGAACATCAGCGGCCCGAACCCGAACAGAACCGCCTGCACCATCAGGAAGCCGGACCAGCCCCCTGCCACCAGGCCGTACGGCACGATCACGAGCACCGCGCCGAGCGCGACGAGGAACGCCTCCTGGAAGCCGTGGTAACTGAGCTTCAGACCGTACGAGTACTGCAGCGACACGGCGAACAGCGCGCCCGCCGCCACCAGCGCCCACAGCGGGCGGTACGGTGCCAGCGCGGCGGCGCCCGCCCACAGCACCGCGCCCGCGGCCGCGCAGCCCCAGGCGAAGCGCAGCGCCTGCGGCACCGTCAGCGTCCCGGCGACGAGGGGTTTGCGTGCCTTGCTGCGCAGCGGGTTGTCGGGGCCGTAGTTGGCGAGGTCACTGCCGTCCCGGAAGCCGGTGACGTCGTCCAGGGCGACCATCGCCATGAGGACCGCGATCTCCCCGGCCAGGAACACCACCAGTACCAGCGCCTGCCGGGCCGTGAAGTCGCCGACCGGGAACAGGACGGCGGAGAGGGCGAGAAAGATCCCTAGGTAGTAGTCGTACACGTCCAGCTTGCCGAGCCGCGCATAGACGCGCAGCCTGCCGGCGCCGTGGGCGGCGGGCGCGGGACGGCCCGCCGCAATGCTGTCCGTCATGGGTGACCTCCTGGGTTTCTCGGCGTCGGGCGGGAGGGCCGCGCGCGGTCCGTGTGGCCGGACGGCCCCGGCGGCTGTCGTACGTGCTGTCGTACGTCAGGAGTGCTCGGTGACGAACGTGCACACCAGGTCGGCGACGTGTTCGACCTGCGCGTCGCTCAGCAAGTGGTGTACCGGCAGCGCGAGATGACGGCGGGCGGCCTGTTCTGCCCGCGGCCAGCGGGCACCGGGTGGCGCGTAGGGGACGAAGGCATGGTGCGCGGGCAGGGGGTGCGGGTAGTAGACGTGCGTGGCCACCCCCCGCTCGGCCAGGTGGACGCCGAGGGAGTCCCGGTCGGAGGCGAGCACCGTGTAGACGTAGAAGCACCGGCCGTCCTGGTCGGGCGGGGGCGGGACCACACCGCGGTCGGCCAGCGGCGTGAAGCGCTCGGTGTAGTAGGCGGCGATCTCCGCCCGCCGCGCCAGCCGCTTGGGGAAGCCGCGGTAGCGGTGCGTCTGGAACGCGGCCTGGATCTCGTCGAAGCGGCTGTTGAGCCCGACGGCGTGGTGCACGAAGCGCTGCCCGGCCACCTGGCCGTGGTTGCGCAGCATCCGTACCTTCTCGCCCAGCTCCGCGTCCCGGGTGACCACCACGCCGCCTTCGCCGGGCATGCCGCAGGTCTTGACCTGGACGAAGGAGTAGACGCCCGCCTCGCCCCACAGTCCGGCCGGAACACCGCGCAGGACGCCACCCTGGGCGACCGCCGAGTCCTCCACCAGACGCAGTCCGTGCCGACGGGCCAGCTCGACGAACCTCGGCATGTCAGCCATCACGGAGAACATGTGGGCCGGCATCACCGCCTTGGTCCGCGCGGTGACGAGTCGCTCGGCATGGTCCGGGTCCATGGTCATGGTGTCCGGCCGGATGTCGGCGAAGACCGGGGTGGCTCCGGTGCCGACCACCGAGGCGGCCAGCGGCGCGCACCCGAACGCGGGCACGATCACCTCGTCACCGGGACCGACGTGCAGAGCCCGCAGCACCAGTGAGAGCGCCGAAGTGCCGCTGGAACACGCGACCACGTCCGCCGCTCCCAGGTCCTCGCGCAGCAGATCCTCGAACGCCGCGGTGCGCCGGCCCAGGATGAACCGCTGCTCCGGGTCCAGGCCCACCTCCCGGACCAGGCCGATGAGCGCGGCGCGGTCGGCTTCGAAGAGGGCGGGCGGGAAGAACGGGACGGCAGGAGGGAGCGACACGGTCATACGGTCGCCCTCCCTTCGGCGCGGAAGGAGCGGACGGTGTCACACACGCGGTCCAAATCGCCGGGGCTGAGATCGGGGTGGAGCGGCAGGGCCACGGCATGCCCGGCCGCCGCCTCGGCATGGGGGAACTCGCCCGTCCGGTGGCACAGGTGGGCGAAGGCGGGCTGGTGGGGCAGCGGCAGCGGGTAGTAGACCTCGGTGCCGATACCGTGCCGGTCGAGATGGACGACGAGGGCGTCCCGGTCCTCGGTCTCGATGAGGTAGACGTAGAACACGTCGCGGGCGCCCGGACCCTCGGCGGTGACGCGCGGCAGGCGCCTGATGCCCGGCACGTCCCGCAGGCGGGCGGTGTAGGCGTCCGCCAGGCCGGCCCGGTACGCGATCTGCTTCTCCAGGAGGGGTAGTTTGGCGAGCAGGACGGCCGCCTGGATGTCGTCCATCTTGCTGTTCACGCCCGGCCATGCGCTGTCGGTCGAGATCGCCGGAAAGTCGTTCAGCGTGCGGCCGGTCCTGCCGTGGTGGCGCAGGGCCGCGACGGTGTCCGCCACCTCCCCGTCGTCGGTGAGCACGGCTCCCGCGTCCCCGAGCGCCCCGAGCGTCTTGGAGGGGAAGAAGGACAGCACCCCTCCGGCGCCGTGCAGGCCCGCGTGCACACCGCGTCGGCGCATGCCGATCGCCTCGGCGCTGTCCTCGACCACCGTCAGACCATGCCGCCGTGCGACTTCGGTGACGGCCTCCAGGTCGGCCATGGTGTGGAACAGATGCACCGGCATCACGAACCGGCTGCGGGGAGTGACGGCTGCCTCCAGGGCCGCCGGATCCATCGCGTAGGTCTCCGGGGCGATGTCCACGAACTGGGGCCGGCCGCCTGCCAGAACGACGGCCGACGCGGTGGCGAAGAACGAGTAGGCGGGGACCAGGACGCCATCACCGGGACGCAGCCCACAGGCGCGCAGCAGCAGCACGAGTGCGTCGGTGCCGCTATTGACTCCGACGACGTACCGTGCGCCGGTGTATTCCGCGAGCGCCGACTCGAGCTGTCCGACCTGTTTTCCGTGAGAGAACTTACCGCAGTGGAAAACCTCCTCCAATGACTTTTCGATGGAAGGCCACAGCAGTTCGAAGGTTTTGGCCTGGGAAAAGAAGGGAACCGCCTGCGCCGTTCCTTCTGTGACCGATAATTCGCTCAAATTTCGTCTCCCGCCCCGTGGAGTCGTACACCCTGTTGAGTCATGCTGAATATCAACGCTAATCGGACTCGTCGGCCGCGGAGAATGGGAAAGGGGCATCTTCACACGTTGTGAGTAAAGGCATTCCGAATGTCTTGACCCAATCCCGGCGGGGCGGCAATAGTCCTGCGTCGCAACGGAGTTGGCGCACGGACTAGGAGGCCCATGTGCTGCAGCCCCTCGTGGTCGGGCTCGGCCGGTCCGGATCCGGACTGCACTTGAAAACGCTGGCCCGGCTGGCCGGGCGGACCGGGAGCACGGGCGATCCACTGGTCGCCCTGCCCGCGATCGGATGCGACCCGCGCGCCGGCGTTCTGCGGCTCTCGTCCACCCCCGGAGAGGTGACCGTCGTCACCACGCTGGATCAGGCCCTGGACCACGTGGACCCCGCCACCGCGGTGGTGCACGTGTGCACGCCGCCCCGGTCGAGACACGCCCTGATCGAGGCACTCGCCGGGCACGGGTTTCGCCGGATGATCGTGGAGAAACCCCTGGCCGCGTCCCGCGACGAACTGGACGCCCTGATCCGGCTCCGCGACGAGGCGGGCCTCGCCCTGGTGGCCATGGCCCACTGGACCGGCTCCCGGCTCGCGGACCGGCTGCGCCGGCTCGTCCGCGGCGGCCGGCTCGGCCCGCTGCGCCGCATCACCGTGGACCAGCACAAGCCGCGCTTCCTGCGGTCCCTGACCACCGACGGGCACCAGAGCGCCCTCGACGTGGAGATCCCCCACTCCCTGGCTCTGGTCCTCGACCTGGCCGGCCCCGCCGAACTGCGCGCCGCGCACTGCTGGGACCTGCGCTGCGAAGACCGGGAGCTGCCCCGTATGGGCGGTGCCCACCTGGAACTGGAGCACAGCACCCGGGTGTCCACGCTGCTGCGCTCCGACCTGGGTGCACCCGTGCGACAGCGCAGCGTCGTATGCGAGTTCGACGGCGGGACGGCCACAGGCCACTTCCCCCTCAGCGAGGACGACGACCACGCCCAGCTCGTCATCACCCCCGTCGGCGGCGATGCGCCCGCGGCGCCGACCGGAGCCCCCGCCACGGACGGCGGGCCCGGGCCCGGCCACCAGGTCTTCCGGGACGACGCCCTGACCGACTTCCTGGAAGGCGCCTATCGCGGCTTTCTCTCCGGAGCGCCGGACGCCGGCTTCTCGCTCGCCTGCCAGACCGCCCGCCTGCTGTGCGCGGCCCGGGAACACCGCGCCACCGCGACATCCGCCCGCACCGGGAGCCGCTGAGATGCCCCGACTCGGGACCGCCCGGCACCGCGCCGCAGGATTCGGGCCCCTGGCCGGGATCGGCGACGAGGCCGCGCCCGGTACCGACGGCCAGCTGGCCGCCCTGCGGCAGCTGGGCTGGAACGCCATCGAACTGCGCACGGTCGACGGCACCGCACTCGCCGATCTCTCCGCGGCCGCCTTCAACACCCTGACCCGGCGGCTGGCGGACGCCGGCGTCACGGTGATCGCCGTGGCCTCCAGGATCGGCAACTGGTCCCGTCCCGTCACCGGTGACCTCGCCGTGGACCTCGCCGAACTGGACGTCCTGGCCGAGCGGTGCGCCGCCCTGGGCTGCCGTCTCGTACGGATCATGTCGTACCCCAACGACGGCCTGACGGAGACCGAGTGGGCCGACCGCGTCCTCGCCCGCACCGCCGTCCTGGCGGACCGCGCCGAGCGGGCGGGCCTGGTGCTGGTGCACGAGAACTGCGCGGGCTGGGCCGGGGACCGGGCCGACCGAGCGCTCCGACTGCTGCGTGGCGTCGGCAACCCGGCCCTGCGCCTGCTGTTCGACACCGGCAACGGCGTTCCGTACGGCTACCGCGCGCCGGACATGCTTGAGGACCTCGCCCCCTACGTGGCCCACGTCCACATCAAGGACGCCGTCCGCACCCCGGACGGCACCACCGCCTACACCCTGCCCGGTGAGGGCGGTGCCGAGGTGGCCGCATGCCTGCGGATCCTGGCCTCCCACGGCTACACCGGCGCCCTCTCCCTCGAACCACACCTCGCCGTGCGCCCCCACGACGGCCTGGTCCGGGCCGGTGAAGACGCCGGTGCCCTGTTCGTACGGGCCGGACAGGCGCTCACCCGGCTGCTGCGGACCGTGGAGGCGGCACCCGCCCACCCGGACGGTACGGCGTGACCGTACTGTTCACCGACCAGTACCAGAAGCTGCTGCTGGACCTCCTGCGCCTGCCCAGCGTCAACCCTCTGGAGGCCGGGCCCGACGACCCGCCGTCCCGACTGCCCGACCTCCTCGACCAGTACGCGGCAGCCGCCGCCGACGCGGGGTTGCGCACCGTACGGCTCACGGCTGCGCCCGCCGCATGTCTGGACCGGCCCGGGGTTCCGTCCACCGTCCGGGCCGCCGCGCGCGATCCGCGCTTCCTTGTGGACCAGCCCAGCCTGCTGCTGCGGCTGGGCCCCGAGCGTCCCCGCGTGGACACGGTGATGTTCAACGTCCATCTGGACACCGTCGCCGGACACGTCCAGCCCGCCTTCGACGGAAGCAGGTTCACCGGCCGGGGGGCCGTCGACGCCAAGGGACCCGCCGTCGCCCTGCTCGCGGGGCTGCGGGCCGCCGCGACCCACCCCGCCGTCGGACGGGACGTCACCGTCCTGCTCCAGGCCGTCGCCGGGGAGGAAGGCGGCGCCCTGGGCACCTACGGCACCCGCCCCCTGCTGGAAGCCGGCCATCACGGACGCCTCAACGTGTTCTGCGAGCCGACCGGTCTGCGCGCGCTGCCCCGGGCGACCGCCTCCATGACCGCCCGGATCACCGTCACCGGTGAGGACGCCGTGGACGACCATCCGGACGCCGGACACAACGCCACCGTGCTGCTCGGCTTCCTCGCCCAGCACCTCGCCGCCCGCCTGGACGGGGCCGTACCCGGCACACGGGTGTGCCTGGCCGGACTGCACACCGGCCGCACGCACAACCGCGTCCACGGCACCGGCACCCTGCTGGTGAACCTGTCCTACGGCACCACCGCGGACGGCAGTCACCTCAAGGCCGCTGTGACCCGGCACGTCACCGACGGTCTGCGCGGCTTCAGCGAACTCTTCGCCTCCACCCGGGAGTTCGCCCGCACGGCACGGGACGCGGCACGCATCACCCTGCTCGGCTGGGACAAGGATGGACTGCCCGCGCTGGACAACCGCGACCCCTGGGCCGAGGCGCTCCTGGCCCGCGCGGGAGCCCGGCCGGCGGACGGCGATCCCGGTTTCACCTGCGACGCCATCTGGGCCGCCGGTCTGGACGACGCCTTCACCACCGTGCTCGGCCCCGGTGACCTCGCCGTCAACCACGCCCACGCGCCCGGGGAGTTCGTCGACCTCGCCGACCTGGAGGACTTCGCGGGCGTCGTCCACCGCCTCGTCACCCTCTTCGCTGAAGACCACCGACCCGCCCCTCCCGTAAGGAACCGCGTATGACGGTGTCCACTGCCTCCTCGGCAACGTCCGACCACGCATCCGTCCTTGTCGGCCACGCCGAGCTGCATGCCGCGCTGACCGGCCTGTTCACCGGCCACGGCATTCCGGCACCCAGGGCCCGGCTCGCCGCCGACGCCCTGTGCCACGGTGACCTTGCCGGCCTCGACTCGCACGGAGTGTTCAACCTCACCCGGCTCTACCTGCCGCTGCTGGAGTCGGGGCGCTGCGACCCCCGTGCCGAACCGCGGACCGTCACCGACCTGGGCGCCTGCGCGGTCGTCGACGCCCGCCGCGCCCTGGGCCTGTGGGCCGCGGCCGAAGCCATGGACGATGCCGTCGCCCGGGCCCGCCGGCATGGCGTCGGCCTGGTGTCCGTGCGCGGCGCCACCCATCTCGGGTGCGCCGGCTTCCACGCCGTCCGCGCCGCGCACGCCGGGATGATCGGCGTCGTCGCGAGCAATTGCGGCGGCCAGCGCATCGCACGCCCGCCGGGAGGCGCGGTGGCCATGCTCGGCACCAACCCGTTGAGCGTCGCCGCCCCCGCTCTCGACGGCCACCCCTTCCTGCTGGACATGAGCACCACCGTCGCGCCGACCGGACGGGTCCGCGTGGCCGCCCGCCGGGGCGCTCCGGTGCCCGCCGGCTGGCTCGAGGACGCGGCGGGCAACCCGGTGACCGACCCGTCCGCCTTCGACCGCGGCGAGGCGTTCCTGCGCTGGCTGGGCGGTACGGCCGAGACCGGCGTCCACAAGGGCTACGGACTCGGTATCGCGGTGGAACTGCTGGCCGCGGTGGTGTCCGGGGCGGCCGTGGGACCCTCGCCCGCCGCTCTGGAAGGGGACGGGCGGCCGCACGGACGGGACGACGGCATCGGCTTCTTCCTCCTCGCGATCGCCCCGGAGGTGCTGAGTCCGGGCACGGACGTCGTCGGCTCGACCCGGTCCCTGTTCGGCGCGCTCGTCGACTGCCCGCCGGTGCCCGGCGGAGCACCGGTGCGTTACCCGGGGTGGCGGGAGGCCGAACTCGCCGCCGAGCGCCGCCGGGACGGCATCCCGCTGCCGGAGCACCTGTACCGGGAACTGGCGGACCTGGGCCTCCCCGTCGGTCCTGGCTCCGGGAACCCGCGATGACCCGGCCCCTGCGGCTGGGCGTCGTCGGCCTCGGCGCCATCTCCCCCTACTACCTGGCCGCCGCCGAACGACTGCCCGGCTGGGAGCTGTCGGCCGTGTGCGACACGCGCGACCAGGCCCTGGAGCAGTACCGGGGCCGGGCGGCCCGCTTCCGCGACCACAGGACACTGCTGACCCAGGCACGGCCGGACGCCCTGGTCGTGGCCGTACCCAACCACGTGCACCTCCCGGTCTGCCGAGAGGCGCTGGCCGCCGGTGTTCCCGTGTGCGTCGAAAAACCCCTCGCCCTCACCGCCGCCGAGGGACGCCTGCTGGTGGATCTCGCGCGGCGTTGCGGCGTCCCTCTGCTGACGGCCTTCCATCGCCGCTACAACACGGCCGTCCGCGCGCTGGCGCACCAGACGGCAGGCCGGAAGATCGTCGCGGTTCGCGTGCGCTACCTGGAACGCATCGAGGAACACCTCGGCGGCGAGGACTGGTACCTCGACCCCGCCCGCTGCGGCGGCGGCTGTGTGGCCGACAACGGCCCGAACGCCCTTGACCTGGTGCGGATGCTGCTCGGCGACGTCACCGTCACCGGCTGCGAGATCCACCGCGACGGCTCCGGCGTCGACCGGCAGGCAGTGATCCGCCTCAGCAGCCCCACCGGCGCCACCGCAACGGTGGAACTGGACTGGTCGTACCCGGGAGAACGCAAGGACGTCGAGGCCGAACTGGCCGACGGGGAGGTCCTGCACGCCGACATGCTGGCCGGCCACCCCGGCTTCAAGGCGTCGCTGTGGCACGAGTACGAGGCGATCCTCACCGAGTTCGCCTCCCTCGCCGGCCGGTGCGCCCCGGTCGGGTCGGGAGCGCACGGCGGCCTGCCCGCACTGGAGTTGGTCGAGGCGGCCTACCGCTGCGCCCGGCCCGCGTCCTGTGCGCCGCCGGCGGAGGCGGACCGGTGAACCCGGCGGAGGACGGCCCGAAACGTGTGGTGCGCGCAAGCCTGGTCAAAGTGCTCACGCATCACCGCACGGACCGGGGGATGCGGTTGGAGGAACACGCGGCGCGCTGCGTACGGCGGGACGAGGTGCACGAACTCGTCAGCACCGACCAATGGGACCCGCGCCCCGGCGCCCGGATCGACCGGGTGGGCTTCCTCGGCTTCGCGGAACTGGTGTGCGGCGGCGTGATCGACCGTGGTGACCTGGTGAGCATCGACGGCACGCCGGTCGGCACGGTCCTCGGCTTCGACGCCTGCCACCTTCCGAACCACTACAACATCCTGATCCACACAGCCAGTCCGGTCAGTGGCCGGGACCTGCGGCTGCGGCCCGAGGCCCGTGTCACCTTCGTCCAGGGCCCGGATGAAGGGGGCCTGGGGCCGAAGGACTGACGCCTTCGTCCAGGCCCCCTTCATGGGGTTCATTGGGGCTCATGCGGCTTCATGCGGCTTCATGGGGTGATCCCCCTGAGCGGATACTCAGGGGGATCACCGGGCCTGGGTCCGGCAGGTCAGCCGAGAAGCTCGACGTCCAGCCGGCCGAAGTGGAAGTCGCGGAGCGCCCCCAGCAGTTCCTCCTCGGACAGGCGGCCGTCTCCGTTGGCGTCGATCTGCTCGAACATGTCACCGGCCCGGGAGTCCGGTACGCCGACGCCGGTCAGCCAGGCACGGAACTCCAACTGGTCGATCTCGCCGTCGTGGTTGTCGTCGCACAGGCGGATCAGCGCCTTCACGATGGGGGAGAGGGCGCGGTTGAAGCTCGCCTCGCCCTCCTTGAACAGCATGTCTCCCGTGGCGTTGAGGAACTGCTCCCGGCTGATGCCGCTCCCGGCGGGGACTCCGGCCTTCTGGGCCAGGTTCTCGTAGAGTCCCTGGAACGCGTTCAGGAGTTCCCGAACCTCCGCGGAGTCGGCCTTCCTCCCCAGGTTCTGGGCGATCCGGGCTGCCTCACCCTGGAAGTCGCTGGGTTCCAGCACACCGTTGCCGTCGGTGTCCCACTTCTCGAAGCGCTTCACCAGACGGTCGTTGGCGACAGCAGTGCTCATGTGGTCTCCTTCTCGGTTCGTCTCGGAGATTTGACGGACTGCGGCCCCTGGTAAGGGCCGCAACCGCGCAGGGCGCTGCCCCTGCGCGGGTCTGTGGGGCCGGCGGGACGCCGGCAGGAAGGTGCCGACCGCAGTCGGCGAGGCGAGGCGTCGGCTGGGGCGGCGAAAGGGGCCGCAGCCAGTCCCGGAGACGCGGCGGGGCTGTCAGAGAAGCGTCACTCTGCTGCCTGCGGCCTTGCCGCGCGTGTCCAGCACGGCGCAACGGGCTCTGCCCAGCGTTTCCCTGGCGTAGCAGGCGTGATGCTGCAGCAGGATCGCCACATCCGCCTCACCCAGGGCCTCCCGCAGATCCGTGGCGCGCGGCAGGGACCGATCGTCCACGCTGAAGTCGGCCGCGTAGGGATCGTGGTAGAAGACGTCGACCCCCGTGGCGAGCAGCCCCGCGGCCACGGGGCGTGCCGGTGACTCACGGACGTCGGCGACATCGGCCTTGTAGGTGACGCCCAGGAGGAGGGCACGTGCGCCCTCGGGCCGGCCGCGGTTCTCGGTGAGCAGGGACAGGGCCCGGTCCACGACATGCCTCGGCATGTGGGTGAGGACCTCGTGTGCAGCTGCCAACATGCGGAAGGGGAAACCCTGGGACTCGGCCCGCGCGGCCAGATAGCGGGGGTCGACGGGGATGCAGTGCCCGCCGACGCCGGGACCGGGACTGAAAGGGGCGAAGCCGAACGGCTTCGACGCCGCGCAGTGCAGAACGTCCCAGACGTCGATGCCGGCCTGGTGGCAGAACAGTGCCACCTCGTCGACCAGGGCGATATTGACGTAGCGGTAGGTGTTCTCGAGGAGTTTGGCCATCTCCGCCTCCCGCGTGCCCCGGGCGAGGACGAGGTGGTCCACGAACCGCCCGTAGAACGCGGTGGCGTACTTCGCGCACAGAGCGGTGCAACCGCTCACGACCTTCGGGGTGTTGCGAACGTCCCAGATCTCGTTGCCGGGGTCGATGCGCTGCGGAGAATACGCGAGATGGAAGTCCTCGCCCGCCCGCAGTCCACTGCCGTGCTCCAGCAGCGGTCTCACGACATCCTCTGTGGTGCCTGGGTAGCTGGTGGACTCCAGGACGACGAGCATGCCGGTGCGCAGCCGGGCAGCGACGACTCTCGAGGCGTCCTGCACCGCGGACAAGTCGGGTAAGCCCTCCGGCGTGAGCCCGGTCGGAACACAGATCACCACGGTCTGTGCGCCGTCGAGGACCGCGGGGTCGGCCGTGGCGCGGAAGCCTGCGTCCAGCATGGCCGCGACCTCGGAGTCACAGACGCCACCGACGTGCGAGCGGCCCTCGGCGAGACCGGACACCACGGTGCCGGACACGTCGTACCCGGCGGTGGCCAGGCCGGCCGAGACTGCGGCTCGGGCGAGCGGTAACCCGACATGGCCAAGCCCCATGACGACAAGGTCGACGGTCATGTGCAGCAGTTCTCCTGGGTGTGCGTGGGAGGGCGAAAGAAACGGTGGTTCAGGCCGAGAAGCTGCCGCTGCCGGGCGGCACATGCGCCCCGAAGCCCGGCTGCACGATGAGACCGGGCGTCAGACAGAAGGGGTCGCCGTACACCGTGACCGGCCGGTCGGTGCGATTCGTCAGCACGTGTGCGGCCACCGGAAGCTTGTGACAGCCGTGTGGTTCCGGGTAAACGGTCAGCGGCGCCAGTTCCGTCGCGAAGACGACGACCTCGTCCGGTTCCGCCGCCGTGGCTGTACCGGGGGCTGCGGTCCCCGCGAGGAGCGCACAGGCCACAGCGAGCAGAAAGGTCCGGGCACCACGCATAAACGGCCTCCACTGGAATTCTTCGGTCATTCTTGTTCTTCGGTCATTCTTTTCAGGGAGAAGGGCGGTTGAGTTCCGAAGTCCCCGCGCGAATATCGTCATCGTCCGTCGGTGAGTTTTTCGTGCATCCGTGAATGGTCGTCCTGATCGTGCGTCATGGCACAGCGCAGTACCGCGTTGAACGCCACGGTGACCGTTCTCGCGGGGCTCCCGGCTGGAACGGTGGCCACCGAGACGAGGGCGGCGATGTTCGCGGCCTGCCTGGTGGTCAGGTCGACGGCGGAACGGGAGATGCAGGTCGGCTTATCCGTGCCTGGCCATGAAGGCGCCGTCCTCGCTGCGGGTTCACTCCTGGATCGGTGCTGTGGTGGTGCGAGAAGAACGACTCCACCCCCCGGACGTCCTCGGCCGTCCAGCCGGGCGGCGGCGCCACGGCCTCGCGCGGGAACTCCTCCAGCCAGGGCGGCAGTTGGGGATGCCGCGTGGAGAGCCTACGAATGGCGCGGAAAGAGCCGTTGACGTGAGAGATCTGGCCGGAGTCGAGCAGTTCGGCCACAAGGACGTCCGCCGGCGGATCACCGAACCTGGTGGCCTCGGGCAGGTGATCGACGGTCATGGGCACAGATGCTTCCCCTTCTGGCGGCCATGAGATGGGAGCGGAACAGTCAAGTCGTGTGGTGTTCCTCGGGAGGAGGCGGCTGCCGCGCTTCGGCGTCTGGAGTCTGTCCGCCTGCCGGAGAAGGATGCGCCGACGGCAGGTGGTGTACACGTGTGAGTGAACGGGCCTGTTGAGAGGGTGCCCTCCTGTCGGCGTGGCTCGCGCACTCGACCCCACCTCGCGGAATTTCCATGGTGGGGCGAAAGGAAGGGTTCACACCAAGAGGCCCGTATGACATTCACCCAACTCGTGCGGGACGGCTGGACCGGCACTTGCGGCAAGGCCGGCGAGACTATCCGGGACCAGATCGAAGCTGGCCTCAACGGCTCGCGTTCTCTTGTCTTCGCCGCCCTCATCTGCGACGAGATGACGCTGGCCGAACGCACCAGAGAGCACAGAGGTGTTTCGGCGGGCTGAAACCGTCGTAAGCCCGTCGCCCCCTGACGTGGCCCGTTCCTCACGGCCAGGCGCGTTCCGCCCGAAACAGCAAGCGGCGCGGGTTGGCAAGCGGGCTGGTTCGACCACGGACCTGGCGGCGCCCTGACGGTAACGCCACGGCAGCAGTGTCGGCAGTTGGGATTGAATCTCGCCCGCTTCTGCATCCGGTTGCCACGGCCAAGGCGGATCATGACCTCCGCCCACGCCGAGACCGGCTTTGGTCCTGCCCTGCCCCGGACCGCGCGGTGTCTCGCGACGGCACTTCGCCGTGTACTCGCCCACGAGCACATCGTTGTCGGACACCTCGGTGAACGGGCCGCACTCGTTCGACTCGCCGTACCCTCCGAGAGCACCCGTGAATGTGCGAAGCTGGTTTTCCGACCACGAGGACGGTGCTTCTCCGTGTCACGGCGTCAGCCGGGCGCACACCCCGTGAGCCCGATCCGTGTCGCGTCCGGTGACGTCCTGCCGTCGGAGCCGTTCCAGCCCGGGAGCGGTGAGTACAGATGAGTCCGAGTTCCGCCGATGCCGCCAATACCGCGCCGACCGGCGTCGGGAACGGGCCCGCCGTCTCCCGTCGGGAGTTCGACGCACTCTTCGAGGCGGTTCGCACGTGGGGTCGCTGGTCCCCGGCCGACCGCGGTGTCTGGAACCGCGTCACCGCGGACCATGTGCGGCGGGCCGCAGCGTGCGTACGGACCGGGACGGTCGTCCCGCTGGCGCTGCCGTGGAACACCCGGCCCGGCCCCGGCAACCGCAAGCCCGCCCTGCACCACATGACCGACCTCGGTGACGTGGAGGCGCCGGAACCCTCCACCCACAAGGACTTCATCGCCGCCGACTACCACGGCAAGGGCATCACCCATCTGGACGCGCTGTGCCACATCGCCTATCGGGGGCAGCTCTACGACGGCCGTACAGCACACGAGGTCGTCGATGCCGCAGGCGCCCGCTTCGGCGCGGTGTCCACGCTCGGGTCCCTCGTCACGAGGGGAGTGCTCCTCGACCTGCCCGCCGTCCTCGGGATCCACTGGCTGGAGCCGGGGCGAGCGGTGCACGCCAAGGACATCGTCGTTGTGGAGAAGGCGCTCGATGTGACGATCGGCGATGGCGACGCGGTACTGCTGCGCTCCGGACACGTCCGGCGCCGCGAGGAACTCGGCGCCTGGGACCCCGACACGGCCAGCGCGGGCTTTCATGTGGACGCCCTGCCGCTGCTGGCCGAGCGTGGCATCGCACTGCTCGGCGGAGACGGCGACAGTGACGTACGGCCCTCACCCGTGGACGGCGTGCACTCGCCGGTCCACGCCCTGGCTGTGGCCGCGATGGGGATGCCACTGCTGGACAACCTCGACCTGGAAGCGCTGTCCGCGGCGACCGCGACGGCGGGGCGCTACGACTTCATGCTCGTCGTGGCGCCGCTGAACGTCCCGGGCGGGACCGGCTCGCCCGTCAACCCCGTCGCGGTCCTGTGACACCGATCCGGTCCGGTCACCGTGTGTGAGGAGCCTTGTGAACGGTGACTCGCGCCTCCAATGCCCGTATCCTCGTCAATATCAGGCATTTCGGAAAAGTTGACTGTCGAAGGCGCGAGTGAGGCGGAGCGTGGTTCGGACCGGAGAAGATCCGATACCGGCGGGGCGTGCGCCAGGCGGCACGGGGCCCGTCAGTTTCCGTGAGCGGTTCCTGCAGGGTGAGCCGGTCGAGACGGGTGTGCGCACGTCGATCCTGGATTCCTGGCGGCGCTGCCGGACCCTGGGGCTGTCGCCGGACCAGTCCGACCTTCCCTTCCGGGAGGACTTCGAACCGGACGGACGGATCGTCCGCGCGGCCGTTCCGGTGCTCGACCGGCTGCAGGCCACGTTCGCCGGCAGCGCGATGAACATCTCCGTCGCCGATGCGAGCGGGACGGTTCTCCTGCGCCGTTTCGGAGAAGCGTCGCTGGCCAGAGTTCTCCCGGCCATCCAGAGTGTTCCCGGGTTCGTGTTCGCCGAGAAGGTCGCAGGTACCAACGGCATCGGTCTCGCCCTGGCCGAGCGCCAACCCATCCGGGTCTACGGTGCCGAGCACTTCGCCGAGCGCTCCCAGGGCAGTGCCTGCCGCGCGCTTCCCGTCCGCGACCCGCTCAGCGGCCGCATCGAGGGCGTCCTGTGCTTCGGCTATCCGCGCAGCGCCGAGGACCCGGCGCTGGACACCGTGATTCGCAAGGCGGCCGAGACCATCGAGCGGCGGCTGCTGGGGCAGAGTTCCTCGCGTGAGCGCGCTCTGCTGCGGGCGTACCTGGACAGCGGAGCCGAGGCCGCCGCAGGTTTTCGGCACCGCACAGGGGTGCGGGAACTGGCCGTGGAGATGAGCCCCCGCGACCGGGCGATCCTCATGGAGAAGGCCGCCGAGCTGATCACCTGTGCGCAGCGGGCCTGTGTCGACGTGCCCCTGTCCGACGGCCGTCGGGTCACGCTCGTGAGCCGGCCGATGACGAGTGCCTCCGGAGTGGAGGGCTTCGCCATCGAGGCCGTTGTCCCCGGTCCCTCACCGCGCGAACCCCTCGCCTTCCCGCATCAGGTCCACGAGCTGCTGGGCCTCCCTCCCGAGCTTGCCGTCGCCACCTCCCTCACGTTCTCCGGGGCTGTTCCCGACGGGGCGCCCGGGCAGCTCCCCGTCACCCCGCCGCCGGAGTATCTTCCCGGCACGGAGCACGGCCCTGTCGCCGTGGGCGTCGAGCGCGTCACGGCCGGCGACGGAACGGCGGACGAGCACTCCGACTCCCCGCCCCCGGCGAGAGGTCTCATGATGGTGGGGGAGCCGCACGTGGGGACCTACGCCCTGGCCGCGCGCCGCCGCCTGGAATTGTTGTCCGAGGCCGGCGTCCGCATAGGCACCACCCTGGACGTGCGCAGTACCGCCCGGGAGCTCGCCGAGTCGGCGGTGCCGCAACTGGCCGACTTCGTCACCATCGACCTGCCGGAAGCCGTGCTCCGTGGCGAGGAGTCCGCCGATCCCCGCAGTGACCTGCGCCGTACGGTGGTCCACGGCATCCATGACGACTGTCCCTTCCACCCGGCCGGCAAGCAGGTCGACTACGGTCCGACGATGCCGCAGTCGCGGTGTCTGACGAGCGGCCAGGCAGTGCTGGAACCGGATCTGAAGGCTGCCGCGGGCTGGTTCGGGCAGGACCCTGAGCACTCCGCACAGCTGCTGAGCCACGTCCGCTCCCTCATCGCGGTGCCCCTGGTCGCCCGCGGCGCAGTCCTGGGCGTGGCCGGCTTCTACCGCGCGCAGGACTCGCCACCGTTCGGGGACGACGACCGGTCGCTGGCCCAGGAACTGGCCGCCCGTGCCGCACTGTCCATCGACAACGCCCGGCGGTACACGCGCGAACGCGCCATGGTCCTGGCCCTGCAGCGCAGCCTGCTCCCACACGGTGTGCCGGAGCAGGACGCCGTCGAGGTCGCCCATCGCTACCTGCCCGCCGAATCCGACGTGGGAGGGGACTGGTACGACGTCATACCCCTGTCCGGCAGCCGCATCGGGCTCTTCGTCGGCGACGTCGTCGGCCACGGCATGCTCTCCGCCGCCACCATGGGGCGGCTGCGCACGGCCGCCCGCAGTTTCGCCGAACTCGACTTCCCCCCGGACGAGGTCCTCACCCACCTCGACAAACTCGTGGGGCGCCTGGACCGGGAGGACCCCGGCGCCGTGGACGCAGGCATCATCGGCGCGACCTGTCTCTACGCCATCTACGACCCGACCACACAGCAGTGCACCATGGCCCGCGCCGGCCATCCCCCGCCCGCTCTGGTCCGCCCCGACGGCACCGTGTGGTTCCCCGACCTGCCCGCCGGACCGCCGCTCGGCCTCGGCGGTCTGCCGTTCGAAGCCGCCGAGCTCGACCTCCCTGAGAACAGCCAGCTGGTCCTCTACACCGACGGGCTCATCGAGGACCGTCACCGCGACGTCGACGTGGTCCTCGATCAGCTGCGCGCCACGCTGGCCCAAGCGAACGGCACGCCCGACGAGACCTGCGAGGCGATACTCGACACGGTGGCACCCGCCCATCCCTGCGACGACATCGCCCTGCTCGTCGCCCGCACCCACGCCCTGGACCCCCAGCGGATCGCCACCTGGGACCTGCCCGCGGATCCGGCCCTGGTCAGCGAGGTGCGTGCCTCCGCCACCCGGCAACTGACCGACTGGGGACTCGACGAGGCCGCCTTCGCCGCCGAACTGGTGCTCAGCGAGCTGGTCACGAACGCCATCCGCCACGGCGCAGGGCCCATCCGGGTACGGCTGCTCCACGACCGCACCCTGATCTGCGAGGTCTCCGACACCAGCAACACCGCCCCGCACCTGCGCCGAGCGGCCAGCACCGACGAGGGCGGCCGCGGCCTGTTCCTCGTCGCGCAGCTGACGCGGAGCTGGGGCACGCGCTACACCCAGCAGGGCAAGGTCATCTGGGCCGAATGCGGGCTAGAGGGGGCCTGAGGCGCCGATTCCCGCGATCGCTGCTCCGTTGGGGTCACAGAGAGCGGCCAGATGTCGGAAAATATGCGACATGTGCCGCTAATGTCACTGATGTGCATCGGGAAGAACACGACAGGTCCAACCCCGGGGAGGTCCGTGCACGAGGCCCATGACAGCTCTGCGCATGCGGTCCCGCCCTTCGGGGCGGAACCTCTGGTCCGTGTGCGCGGACTTGCCAAGCGCTTCGGGGGAACCCTCGCGCTCGCCGGGGTCGACCTCGATGTCCACGCCGGCAGCGTCCTCGCCCTCCTTGGTCCCAACGGAGCCGGGAAGTCCACGCTCATCAAGGTGCTCGCCGGCGTCCACCGCGCCGACTCGGGGCAGGTCACCGTGGCCGGGCACCCGCTCGGGAGTCACGCCGCTTCCCGGCACATGTCCTTCATCCATCAGGATCTCGGCCTGGTGGAGTGGATGACGGTAGCCGAGAACATCGCTCTGAGCACCGGGTATCCGCGCCGCGCCGGACTGATCTCCTGGCGGCTCACCCGAGAACACTGCACCGAGGCCCTGCGGGTCGTCGCCGGACATCTCGACCCCGACACGCCGATCTCCCGCCTCGCCCCGGCCGAGCGTTCGCTTGTCGCCGTCGCACGAGCCCTGGCGGCACGGGCGAGCCTCATCGTCCTCGACGAGCCGACCGCCCGCCTGCCCGCCGCGGACTGCACCCGGCTGTTCCGGGTGCTGCACACCCTGCGCGACCGGGGGCACGGCATCCTCTACGTCAGCCATCGCCTGGACGAGGTGTACGAGGTCGCCGACACCTTCGCCGTACTGCGCGACGGACGCCTGGTCAGCCACGGCTCGCCGGCGACCCACACTCCTGCCCGCCTGGTGCGCGCCATCACAGGAGAGGGGCCGACCGATCACCGCCTCGCCACCACCCCGGCCGGCGGCCCGGCCGTCCTGACCCTGGACGGGGTGCGCACGCCCGGCGCGGGACCGGTCAGTCTGGAGCTCAGGCGGGGGGAAGTCCTCGGCCTGGTCGGCCTCACGGGCGCCGGACACATCGGCCTCGCCCGAGCCCTCGCGGGCGCCCGGCCCCTCCTCGGCGGACGGGCCCTTCTCGGCGGTCGCCCGTACCATCCCCGTACGGTCGCGGACGCCGTCGGACGGGGTGTCGCCCTCGTACCCGGTGACAGACAGCGGGAGGGTTGCCTCGCCGAGCTGACCGTGCGGGAGAACCTCCTGGCCAACCCCCGGGCGGGAGGCATGTCAGCCATGGGCTGGATCAGCCCCCGCCGCGAACGCGCCGAGGCCG
This sequence comes from Streptomyces guryensis, assembly GCF_021261325.1. Classification (GTDB taxonomy): domain Bacteria; phylum Actinomycetota; class Actinomycetes; order Streptomycetales; family Streptomycetaceae; genus Streptomyces; species Streptomyces guryensis. The sequence goes on from NZ_JAJSBI010000009.1 coordinate 191,532, forward strand.
CCACCCTGATCGAACGGTTCTCGGTGCGTCCCCACGACAGCGAGGCCGCCATCGCCACCCTGTCCGGGGGGAACCAGCAGAAGGTCATGATCGGCCGGTGGCTGCGGCTGGCCCTGCGCCTGCTGATCCTCGAGGAACCGACGGCGAGCGTGGACATCGGTGCCAAAGCCGCGATCCACCGCCTGCTCGACGAGGCGCTCGCCGCCGGTCTCGCGGTCCTCCTCATCTCCAGCGACTTCGAGGAGGTCGCGGGCGTGTGCCGGCGCGCCCTGGTCTTCGTCCGCGGATCCGTGACGACCGAGCTGACCGGCCCGGCCCTCACGGTCACCGAGCTCACGCGGGCGGCTTCGGCCCTGCCCTCCTCCGGAACCGCGGCGAATCCGTGACCGGCTCCCCCTCTTCGGCTGCGCCCCCGCCCCGGCCGCGTCGCTCGGGCCCACCGAGGCGACTGGCCCGACTGCACGGCCGGAGCGGGCAACTCATCGGCGCCTACGGCCTCCTGACCGTCACCGCCCTGCTCTTCCTGATTTTCTCCCTCACCCTGCCGCGTACCTTTCCCACCCGGGACACCGTCGACTCGATCCTGTCCAACCAGTCGATCCCGGCCGTCCTCGCACTCGCCGCGATGGTCCCCATCGTGACCGGCGCGTTCGACCTCTCCATCGGCTACGGTCTCGGCCTGGCGCACGTCATGGTGATGCAGCTCGTCGTGGGCGACGGGTGGCCCTGGCCGCTCGCCTGCCTCACGGTGATCGCCGGAGGGGGTGTCGTGGGCGTCCTCAACGGTGTCGTCGTCGAATTCGGACGCATCGACTCGTTCATCGCCACGCTCGGAACCGGCAGCATGATGTACGCGGTGACCGGATGGGTCACCGGCGGCGGCCGGATCGTCCCCGGTCCGCAAGGCCTCCCGGCCGCCTTCACCGACATCTACGACTCGACGTTCCTCGGCCTGCCTGTTCCCGCCTTCTACGTGCTCGCGCTCGCGGTCGCCCTCTGGGTGGTTCTGGAGCGGCTGCCGCTCGGCAGGTACCTGCACGTCGTCGGGTCGAACCCGCGCGCCGCCGACCTGGTCGGCATCCCGACCCGCAAGTACACCGTCTACGCCTTCGCCGCGTCGGGACTGATCGTCGGCTTCGACGGAGTGCTGCTCGCGGCCCAGCAGCAGATCGGCAATCCCAGCGTCGGCCTCGACTACCTGCTGCCCGCGTTCGTCGGGGCCCTCCTCGGCTCCACCGCCATCAAACCCGGGCGCCCCAACGCCCTGGGCACCCTCGTCGCCGTCGCCGTCCTCGCCGTAGGCCTCACCGGCATCGCCCAGATGGGCGGCGATTTCTGGACGGTCCCGTTGTTCTACGGCGGCACTCTCCTCCTCGCCGTCGGACTGGCCGGCTACTCCGCTCGTCGCCGACTGCGCACCGGCGCGGTCGTCGCCCGCGATTCGCCCGCCGTGACACAGGACGACGGCACGCCGGGCAGCCTTCCATGACCCACGCCGCGGGCACCGCCAGAGTGCCCGGGCGGCATTCTCCGCAAGGAGCTTCCGTGCACCGCAACCGCAACACCCCCACCGTCCGCAACGCGCGGTCCACTGCCACCGCCCTGGTGGTCACGGTCTTCGTGCTGGCCGGCTGTGAACGCGGCTCGTCGAGCGGCCCGGCGCACTCCACCTCGGGTCCGAGCGGCTGCCCCGCGGCCCAGACCAGGGCCCAGGCCGCCGTCAGCCGGGCGGAGCGGACCGACATCCCCTGGAACGGACCGACCAGCGGCCCCACCGCGGTGACCGGCAAGACCATCGTCTACGTCGCCCAGACCATGACCAATCCCGGAGTCGCGGGCGCCGCGGACAGCGTGCGGAAAGCCGCGCGCGTCATCGGCTGGCACGTCCGGGTGATCGACGGTGGCGGCACCCCCGCCGGCATCCAGGCGGCGATGAGCGAGGCCGTGGACGTCAGACCCTCGGGCATCGTCATCGGGGGCTTCGACCCGGGCTCGACCTCGCAGCAGGTGGCGCGTGCGAACGCGGCAGGCATCCCGCTCATCGGCTGGCACGCGGTCGCTTCCCCCGGCCCCAGCCGGCGCCCCAGGCTCTTCACCAACGTCACCACCAGAGTCGAGGACGTGGCCAGAGTCAGTGCGCAGTGGGTCATCTCGAGCTCCGACGGCACAGCCGGGGCCGTGGTCTTCACCGATGCCTCGATCCCCTTCGCCAAGTACAAGTCCGACCTGATCAGGAAGGAGCTGGCCACCTGCGCGGGGGTGAAGCTGCTGGCGTACGAGAACATCCCGATCCCGGATGCCGGCAGCCGCACGCCCCGGGAGATCTCCTCACTGCTCTCCCGCTTCCAGGGGAGATGGACCCACTCCGTCGCCATCAACGACCTGTACTTCGCCGATGCCGCCCCGGCGTTCCGCGCGGCCGGCAAGAAGGGTTCCGGCCCGCCCTTCAACATCGGCGCCGGCGACGGCGACCCCTCGGCCTTCCAGCGCATCAACAGCAAGCAGTACCAGGCGGCCACCGTGCCAGAGCCGCTGTCGTTGCAGGGCTGGCAGATCGTCGACGAGTTCAACCGCGCCTTCTCCGGCCGGCCGGCCAGCGGCTATGTGGCCCCCGTCCACATCAGCACGGCCGACAACAGCCACGGCGCCACGACCTGGGATCCGGCGGGATACCGGGAGGCGTACCGGAAGATCTGGGGCACGTGACAGTGGCGGCAGGGACTGGTCAACGTGGCGGGGCGTACTCGGTGAGCAGGAGCGCGATGTCGTCCGCCCTGTCGGGGGAAGCGTGGCAGGCATCCCGCAGCAGCCCGTCGGCCAGATCGTCCAGGCCGCCCCCGCCGAGCCGGGCCAGCGACCCCCTCAGCCGCTCGACGTCGGAGCCGATGTCCGAGTCGCGCCTCTCGATCAACCCGTCCGTGTAGAGGGCCAGGACCGACCCGGGGGCCAGACGCAGCTCCGACTCCGGAAAGCGTGCCGTCGCGTCGATGCCGAGCAGTGGGCCGCCGGGCACATCCAGGATCCTGGTGTGCCCGTCGGGCAGGCGCAGCAGGGGCGGGAGATGGCCCGCGCGGACGATGCGCACGATCCCCGAGCGGGGATGGAACTGGGCGTAGCAGCAGCTGGCGAGGAGCACCGGGTCGAGGTCCATGTGGAGCCGGTTGGTGCCCGCGGCGACGTCGCTCGGTCGGTGGCCGGCGGCGACGAATGCCCGCATGGCGCTGCGCAGTTGGCCCATGGCGGCCGCGGCGGGGACGTTGTGCCCCTCGACGTCCCCGACGATCAGTGCGACTTCGTCGCCGGTGGGGATGACGTCGTACCAGTCGCCGCCGATGTCCATCCCCCTGGTGCCCGGAAGATAACGCCCGGTGACGTGCAGCCCCGGCAGAGTGGGCAGCCGGTGCGGCAGCAGCGCGTCCTGCAGGCCGCGGGCGAGGGCGAATTCGGCGTCGTAGAGTCTGGCGCGTTCCAGCGCCTGGCCGATCAGGCCGCCCAGCGCGGTGAGGACTCCGCGCTCCTCGCCGGGGAACCGGTGGATGTCGTCGAAGCCGAGAATGCAGGCGCCGACCGGCTGGTTCGAGGCGATCAGCGGCAGGAACGCCCAGGAGTTGGTGTGACCCACCATGAGCCCGGGGTAGTTCTCGCGGAGCTGCTCCCGGGACTCGACGAACAGCGGGACCCCGGCGGTCAGCGCGTCCGTCACGGGCAGCCGGGCGTGCAGCGGGGTGCCTTCGAACCGGGCGAGAAAGCGTTTCGAGTAGCCGCGCTGAGCGAGCAGGTGCAGGCGCTGTTCCTCCACCACGGCGATCGCCAGCTTCTGGCCGCCGAAGGCCGGCAGCAACTGTTCGGCGACGGCATCGAACACCTCGTCCGCGGTGGCCGCCTCGGTGAGGGCGCTGCCCAGCGTGAGCACCCGGTAGAGGGAACCCACGCGGGGGGCCGCGGGCACAGGCGCCGAGGAGATGGGCGGCCCCTCCTCGGTGACCGGTGCACCGGGTACGGTGCCGGCCGGTACGGGCTGCCGCACACGTGAGGCCCATCCCGTCATGCCCTGAGCGCCCGGGTGGAGGGAGAAGACCAGCCACTCGTCCGGGGGGCGGCGGACCAGGAAGGAGACCGGCTGCTGGGAGACGGCGGCGGCCCGGTAGCGGTCCTCGTACACGGGATCGGCCAGCCAAGGCAGGATGTCCCAGGGGCGCCGGCCGAGCAGTTCGTCCTGGCGGACCCGCAGCAGATCCTCCAGGCTGTGGTTGGCGTAGGCGAGGCGTCCGTCGGGAGAGAGCGCGAAGAAACCGTCCGCGAGCCGCTCGATCGCCGCCACGGCGGCCATGCCGCTCCCGGAGTCCAGCACGGCGCCGACCAGGTGGCAGGAGGCCTCCGAGTCGTCGGGGCTCTCCGGTACCCGGCCCCACAGCTCGACGACGCGGTGTCCACCACGGCCGTCCAGGATGCGTAGGTGGTGCGCCAGCAGGTGTCCCTCCTCGACCGCGGCGCGGGCGGCGGACCCGAAACCGGGCAGATCCGCCGGCTCGATGCAGGCCGCCAGTGTGGCCGCCCGACCGTCGAACGCGCGGGGCGCAATCCCGAAGATCGCGCACAGCTCGTCGTCGGCAGTGAGGGCTCCGGTGTCGAGGTTCCAGTCGAACAGGCCCACCCGGATCGCCGGAGCGGACGGCAGCGGGACCAGCACCGGAGCCGTCCGCTCGTCGTACTCACCGAGCATGCCGCGGGCCCGCAGTCCGGTGAGGGCGGTGCCCAGCCGGTCGGCGGCGGAGCGCAACTGCCCGCGCTGCGCCCTCGACAGTCCGGTCCCGTCCGGCCTGGGCGTCCACACCACGGCGATGGCGCCGAAGGTCCGCTCGCCCGCCCGCACCGGGACCGATGCAGAGCCGAACGGGTAGGGCAGGGCGATCGAGAGCTGGGGGAAGCGCCGCATCGTCTCCTCCGCGCCGGCCAGGTGGACCATGCGCCCGGTGCGGCACGCCTCCGCCACCGGCATACGGCTGTTGACCGGGATCCGACGCCACCCGCTGAGCAGGGAGGGCGGTGTCCCGCAGGACGCGGCCACGACGAGCGAGCGATGGTCGCCGGAGAGCAGGAACACGCTTCCGGTATGTGCTCCGGTGACCTCCACGGCATGGACCACGGCCCTCACCAACGCGTCGTCGCGCTCGGGCGCTTCGCCGAAACCCGCGGCGCTGAGCGGGTATGAGCTCGATGCCATACCGTTGGCCGACACGCTGCCCTCGATCATCCATGGAGTGCTTTTCCCAGTTTAGGGTCATTCGCACCTCTCAGTGGACGGAGGTCGGGCCGGTATGGGTGAGCCGATTTCGTCCCCGCAGGCCGGACGGAGCGGGGGAACCTTCGCCAGGGTGCCCGATCATGAGCGAGAGCGAGCCGGCCGCCCCAGCGGCAGCTCCTCTCACCACGGATGCGGGCGTGCTCGCGCCGCCCGGGCGGCCGGCACCTCGGGGGCCGGGCGTTGGCTGCGCGTCCTGGCGGAGTGCTGGAATCAGTGCGTGGCGTCATCACCGGCACACCAACCTCGCTGCGCACTGGCCACGGGGGCGCGGTCCCCTCGCAAGGAGCGCCACCATGGCAGTCAGCCAGCAGGCACACGGGTTCGCAGAGTTCCTCGCCGACTGAGCGCGAAGTCGTCCACGCCGGGTCTCGACCTGGCCGTCATGCGAGACATCGTCGACTCCAACCACAAGGCCTCCACCGAACCGGAAGGCGTCTGCTGCGCCGAGGTCGACGCAGACGGCGTACCCGCCCTGTGGGCCATCCCCGAAGGCGCCGACCCCGACAAGGCACTGCTCCACTTCCACTTCGGCGGCTCCGTCACCGCCTCCATGTACTCCGACCGCGAGGCCGCCGGTCACATCGCCGAGGCAGCAGGCGCCCGCTCCCTCGTCGTCGACTTCCGCCTCGCCCCCGAGCGCCCCTGCCCTGCTCCGCTCGACGACGCCGGGACGGCCCACCGGTGGCTGTTCGCCCAGGGCGACCAGCCCCGCGACATCGGCAGCACCGGCCACTCCATCGGCGGCGCCCTTGCCATTCCGCAAGGACTGCTCAGTGATGAAAGCTCCTGATCCCGAGTCCCTCGGCAATCCGGAGTCCCTCGGCAATCCCGAGTCCCTCGACTTCGCCATCCGCGACAACCTCCTCGCCCGCATCACCGAAGGCGAGCGCGAAGGCCGGCTGGGATGGGGACCCGCCACTGACCACCCGGCGTAGCGGGCCTGCCCTTGAGTGGGCCCGTGAAGTCGCCGCCCTGGAGGTCACCCCGGCTACGCCCTCGTACTCAGGTCGCCGGTGGGCGGTCGCGGGCTTCACCGCGGGTTGCCGAGTTCACTCGTTGGCGGTGTTCCTCGTGCGCGCACACCGAAGACCAGCCATCGTGAAGGAGACCGGACCCGGGATGTGTAGCTGTATATCTGCTCCCGGAAAAGACCCCCCGGTGGAAGGTGAACGATCACGGCCACGCCTGGGACGCAAGCGTGCACATGCGTGAATTCAGGAAGGAATCGAGTTGTCCAGGAAGTTCGCGGTTATCACGGCAATCGCCCTCAGCGCTTTCTGCGGTAGTGCAGGAGTTGCTTCCGCCGACACGAACACGGTCATCACCGGTGGAGACGGCTTCTCGTCATCCAGGGTCACCGTCAACGCCCCTCAGCAGGCCCTGATCCTCTCGAACGGCACGCCCCTCGTCGACCTCCACTGCATCGGCGCCGGCGCGCCGAACGACCACTACGCGGCCTGTGAGAAGGCGCCGAGCTGACGAATTCGTCGCCGATCACGGGACGCCCGAACGTCTCCGGCGAGTTCCTGAACCGCGCCGCGTACAAGCCCGGCGGCGGCGCGGTGACCCTGATCATTCTGTGGTGGGAGACCCGCCACCGACATCCGGCGTAGCGGGCCTGCCCTCGGGTGGGCCCGTGAAGCCGCTGCCCTGGAGGGTGTGAGCCGCGCTCGTCTCCGGGGCCTCCGACGAGCGCGGCACCTGTGACCAGCCCGCGCACGGCCCGGCGATGCCGGGCCGTGCGCGTCGACGTGCCGCCCGCGATGGAGCCGGTGGAGAGACGTCCGCTGGTGGGGTCGCAAAGGCCAATTCCCGTGAGGACGGCTCCGGTCGGAGTCTCGCTGGACTACTGGACGCCGGGCCCCGTGCCTCGGGGCGCGGCCAGGATCTCGCGGCCGCGGTCCGGGGTGATCAGCTGGGCCAGGACCGGATCGGCGAACAGGGATATCGGAGCGATGTGGTCCTCGCACACCGGGCGCCACAGGCGTAGCGCTGCACGGAGTTCGGGCCAGGCTTCGTCACACAGGGCCGCGCGGGCCGTGCGCACCTTGGCGGGGTCGGACAGCGGGTCGGGTTCGGGCCGCGGTCCGCCGCCCGCGTACAGGGTGACGACGATCGGTCCCGTACGGACCGGCGACTCGTCGGGAGCCTGGAAGGCCGGGTGTCCGGCGAGGCGGTCGGCGACGGCGTGCACGGCCGCGTCGAACTCCGGTCCGCCGAAGGTGAGCCGGAAGCCCGGCTCGGCCGTCCGGGCTTCGTAGTCGGCGACGAGTGCCCGCACAGGTGGGGGCGCGTACTCCTTGAGCCGCGGCAGGGGCCGCAGGTCGTGGGGGTGCGCGAGCTGGTCCTGGCGGACCAGGAGCGGCAGGAGTTCAGCGGCGAACAGCGGGCTGAGCAGGAGGTCGTCGTTCCCCAGGCGGTACCACATCAGGTTCGCGATCTGCCCGCGCCAGTCGCCGAGCATCGCCTTCATCTGCATGCTCAGCACGTCGGCCCGCTCCCGCCCGTACTCGTGCGCGTGGGCGAACACCGACAGCGGGCCGTCCACCGCCCCGGACAGCGCCTCGCAGCGTGCCCGCTCGACCTCCGCGTCCCAGTGGTCCCGAGTGGCGCCGGGCGGCCTGCGCAGGGCGTGGAAGGACACCCACTGCCGGCGCATGAGGTCGTGGAAGGAGGCGTATCGCTCCGGTCCCTCGCCGGACCAGGAGGCGAGCCAGTACGCCGCCCACTCGCCGTCCTCGTCAACGTCGTCAGGGTCGAGCAGCATGACCGCCGCGTCACCCTCGAGCGACAGGCGCAGGGAGCGGGCGAGGACCTTCGCCTCCTGAATGCCGAATGCCTCCCCGCCGTCCTCGTCCTCCTCGACGTCATCCTCCGCGAGGTCTTCCCAGACCTCGATCCAGGTGCGGTCGTCGGTGTCCCTCAGCCATTCCAGCTCCGCGGTGCCCGCCAGCCGGTAGATGAAGTTGCCCGCGTCCCGCCACCCGTTGGTGACCAGCAGGAACTCCCGCAGGGAAGGCGGCAGCCGGCGCCCCAACCGGGCCTCGGCCGCGACGACCTCGGCCTCTCTCGCCGGCGCGAACCCGAGCCAGGCGTCCCCTACGACCTCCTGCGCGAGCGGTGCGTCCTTCTCCGGATCGTGCCCCGCGATCCACTCCGCGCTCCACTGCTCCAGAAACGGCCGCCACGCCGTACGCTCGCCCATCGTCCCCTCCGCCTCTCCCTCTCCGCCGTCTGACTTCACCTCACCACAGGGGTACGACAACGGGTTCGCGGCCCGGCTCGGCTCCGCGCGTCTGCCGCGGCATGAGATCAAGACCTGTGACCGTGCCCCGGCCCCGGGCTTCGGGAGAGCCAGAGGTCCCGGTTCCCCGCGATCAGCACGCGCCCGTCCGCGAGGGTGACCGCCGCGCTCGGGGGGTCCTCGCTGCAGCCGAGGCCGCCGCGTTTCCAGCCCTTGGCCGTCCCGTTGCCGACCCAGACGGAACCGCACAGCACTGTGCGGGTGTTCGGCCTGGACTTGGGCCGGGGGGCCGAGCCGACCAGGACCGGGCGGCCCGCGGAGTCGACGGTCGCGGCGGTGATCACGCCGGTGCCCATCGCCGAAGTGTCCATCCGGGTCCAGTGGGTGCCGTCCTGGCTGGTGAGAACCAGAGGGAGGGAGTCGTAGAAGGCGCCGGCCTTGGCATAGCCGCCCATGGCGAGCCAGTGGCCCGAGGCGTACAGGACGCTGTGCACCTGTGTGCCGGGTGGCGTCCCGGTGATGTCGCCGGACGTCCAGTGCGCGCCGCCGTCCGCGCTGCGCCAGAACGGGATCGTGCCCGAGGGGTGGAAGTCGTAGGCGTTGGTGGCCGCCGCGCCGAAGGCGACGACCTCCGTGCCGTGAACACCCAAGTCGCCCACGGGCGTGGACGGTTGCCGACCGTCGATCGGCGGCAGCGGCACGCGACGCACGGTCCTGCCCGCGTCGTGGGACGCGAACACGTACGGAGACTCCACGTGGTCGACGGTCTGGCCGCCGCCGATCAGCAGGAGCGAGCCGACCTTCACCGCGGTGTTCACCGAGGCGTCGTCCGCGGTCTCCTGCTCGGGGTGGGTGTTGAACGTCAGCGGCAGCGTGGCGAGCCGGACCTGCTCGCCGTCCGGCGCCCGGCGGGTCAACGTGGCGCCGACACCGATCAGCGAACCGTCGTCCCACGGCACCACCACGTCGCCCGGCAGGCCGCCACCGAGCCAGCCGCTGCGCATGGAGTACGGCACGTCGGTTTCGTCGGCTGCGTCCGGCTTCGGGGTGATCGAGAGCTTCGTGCAGCCTTGGGAACCAGTCCAGTTGACGTTCACATAGCGGTACCCGTTGGCGAACGTCCCCTCTCCCAGGGCACAGTCACCCAGCGGCACCAGCTGGCGCAGGCCCTCGCGGGGCGCCACGTACCCCTTGTCGTGCGGGCCGGTCACCGACGGGTAGTCCACCGCGCCCGCATACTCCTTGAACCCGAGCTGCGCAGCGCTGGTGTCCGCCGTGCCAGTGTTCCCTGCACTGATCGTGCCGCAGCCGCCCACTATCAGGGCCGCGCCGACTACCAGGCTCGCGACGACTGCGAGCCTCCCCCTACTTGTTCTCATCCCTCCACGCTACTGAAATCGAACACGTGATGCCGGAAGTTGTCATGGCGGGTGCCGTGTGCGGCAGCCTCGGCTACGGCGGATTCCGCGACTGGCCCCTGCTCCAAGGCGTACTCACCGGCCTGCCCCGGACGGATCCGCTGCGGCTCAGGGCGGGGGAGCGCCGGAACCTGATCGGGGCGCGGCGGGAGTCAAGGCCCGACGCAGTGCGTGCCTCTTTCATGGGGACTTCCCAGGGACTTTCCGCCACCGAGCAGGGAAGGCCCCGACAGCGCCGAAAGACACGAACGCGCTGGTCAGGGTCTGCTCCCGATCCAGCCGGGTCCCGGCCGACGAGTCGATGAGACAACGAGGATCTCAACCCGTGTCTTCGCGCAGCGCCTTGTCGATCTCGCCCAGTGCTCCGGTCAGCTGCGTGTAGTCGTCAGCCGCCAGGGGCTTGACGAAGTACCTGTCCACCACCTGGGCGTGGACGGCCGCCGCACGCAGGAACGCCGTGCGTCCTTCGGGGGTCGGTTCCACGAGGGCCACCCTCCGGTCTTCCGCGGACGGTACGCGACGGACCAGGCCGGCGTCCTCCATGCGGTCGATCAGGCGGGTGGTGCCGCTGCTGGTGAGCGTGAGGTCGTCGGCCAGTTGCCGCTGGGAGACCTCCTCGCCGGGGCGGCGGCAGAGGCGTATCAGTACCTCCAGCATGGTGTGGCTGATCCCGCACTCCTGTCGCAGCGCGCTGTCGATGCGCTGTTCCAGGCGGATGGCGGATTTGATCAGCAGCCCGAAATCCCGCACGAGCGGGCTGTTGGCGGCACGGGCCGCGGCTTCGTCGCTGGGGTGCGGTGTCGGGTTCATCGCCGCCGATTTTAGTGCCTTCTCACCTACTGCCGTCTCACCTACTGCTGTCTCAATTGCTGAGCAGTCAATTGCTGACTGCTCAGCTAAATCCTATGGTGATCCCACACCGCGAGCGAGAGGGAGATCCACGTGGACCTGCAGCACTGGCTCGGCCGAGCCACCCAGGCGATACAGGACTGGACCGACACCTTCGATCCCTACCGGCCCCACCCGTCCCTGAGGGTGGACGACGACCGCTTCGCGTCGGTCTTCGCCGGATTCACCGAGAGGCTGAAGGACAACTACCCCTTCTTCCATCCGCACTACGCCGGCCAGATGCTCAAGCCCCCGCACCCCGCAGCGGTGGTCGGCTACCTCACCGCCATGCTGATCAACCCCAACAACCACGCCCTGGACGGCGGTCCCGCCACCGCGGCGATGGAGCGCGAGGTCGTCGCGCAACTCGCCGCGATGTTCGGTTACGGCACCCACCTCGGCCACCTCACCACCAGCGGCACGATCGCCAACCTCGAGGCCCTGTTCGTCGCCCGCCAACTCCACCCCGGCCGTGGCATCGCCCACAGCGCCGACGCCCACTACACCCACGGCCGCATGTGTCACGTCCTGGGTGTGGCGAGCCACCCCGTCCGCACCGACGGGCAGGGGCGGATGGACCTCGAAGTGCTGCAGGACGTACTGCGCACCGGGCAGGTGGGCACCGTCGTCGTCACCACCGGCACCACCGGACTGGGTGCCGTCGACCCCGTCCACGACGTCCTGCCGCTGGCCGAGCGGTACGGCGTCCGCGTCCACGTCGACGCCGCGTACGGCGGCTTCTTCACGCTCCTGGCCGGAGCGGGCGGCATCGAAGGGCTGCAGCCCGAGCCCTGGCGGGCCATCGCGCGGGCCGACTCGGTCGTCGTCGACCCGCACAAGCACGGCCTGCAGCCCTACGGCTGCGGAGCCGTCCTCTTCCGCGATCCCGAGGTGGGCCGCTTCTACCTGCACGACTCGCCGTACACCTACTTCACCTCCGCGGAGCTGCACCTCGGCGAGATCAGCCTGGAATGCTCCCGCGCCGGTGCCTCCGCGGCCGCCCTGTGGCTCACCTTCCAGCTCCTGCCGCCCACCCCCGACGGCCTCGGCCGGGTCCTGGCGGCCGGCCGGCGAGCCGCCCTGAAGTGGGCGGACCTGATCGAGGCTTCCGACCTTCTGGAGCTCTACCAGCAGCCCCAGTTGGACATCGTCACCTACTTCCCCGCCGTCGATCCCGCGACTCTCGGCGGTATCGACGCGGCATCCGCGCGCATCCTGGCGGACGGGATGACGGGCTCCGACCCTGTGTTCGTGAGCACCCTGAAAGCCGGCCGTGAGGCGTTCGCCGCGCGCCATCCCAAGATCACAGCGAACGCCGACGGCGCCCGGATCCTCCGTAGCGTCCTGATGAAGCCGGAGTCCGAACTCCACGTCGAGCACCTGCACAACCGGGTCGAGGAGCTGGCCCGGACATGCTGAGCCCTTGATTCGCCTATCGATACTCGATAGATTCCCATCGCAACTCGATGGAATGGTGGTGTCATGGGAAAGCTGGCAGTGCGTGCGCTTCGCGCCGTGCTCGTGGTGGTGCTCGTCGGCACCGTGTTCGTGCAGGCGGGAATGGTGTGGGTGCTGATCACCGGGAGCGACCCCGAGGACGGGTCGCTACCGCTGACCGCGCTGCGCGTCATCACCATCCTGGGCATGGTGTCGGTCCAGGTCGCCCTGGTCTGCGTATGGCGGCTGGTGGCGATGGTGCGACGCGGAACCGTGTTCTCCCATGCCGCCTTCCGGTACGTGGACGGGGTGATCGGTGCGATCGTGGCGGCGGCCCTTCTGTGGTTCACGGTCACGGGCGTCAACGCGCCGGGCCAGCGGGACGACCCGGGCGTCACCGTCATCATGGCCGGGATCGGCCTGGCCGTCCTGGGGGTCGCGCTCATCGTGCTCGTCCTGCGGATGCTGCTCGTCCAGGCCGTCGCACGAGACGTCGAAGCGGCGCAGATGCAGGCCGAGTTGGACGAGGTGATCTGATGCCGATCGCCGTCGACATCGACGTCATGCTGGCCAGGCGGAAGATGTCCGTGGGTGAGCTCGCGGAACGCGTGGGGATCACGCCCGCCAACCTGGCGGTACTCAAGAACGGCCGCGCCAAGGCGGTGCGCTTCGCGACGCTCGCCGCCCTCTGCGAGGTGCTCAAGTGCCAGCCGGGCGACCTGCTGCGCTGGGAGGCGGAGGACGCCGCGGGCGGATGACCTGAGGTTGAGTATGTGGCAAGTTCCGTTATTAGAAAGGTAGTTGATGGTCGAAATTCGGAAGTGAAAGGGCATACACACTCCCTTCACGCCGTGTAGCTTCTCCCCGTCAGCAGAGGCTTGAGCAAGGGTGGATGTGTGGTTGCCTCTCCGCATACCGAAAAGTTCGCCGCCTGCCTTCGGATGCTGAAGGACCGCAGTGGCCGGGGCTACGACCGCCTCGGCAAGGAGGCGGGGGTCAGTGGCTCCAGTCTGCACCGGTACTGCTCCGGCCTCAGCGTCCCGGCGGACTACCGGGTGGTGCACGCCTTCGCCAAGGTGTGCGGCGCCAGTGCGGAGGAGCTTCGCGAACTCCACCGGCTGTGGGCGCTGGCCGACACCGACCGGGAGGCGGGCCCAGCGCCCGACGACGTCACCCCGCCGGAGAACACACCCGACGGGACCGGCAGGCCGCGGCCGTTCCGGATGCCCGAGAAGCTGTCCTCCCGTTCGGCGGTACTGGCCGCAGTCGCCGCGGTGCTGCTCGTGGCCGGCTTCGTGTGGCTGCCCGGCGGCAGTCCGGACGATGCCTCGTCGGCGTCCGGCGACAAGGTGCTGGACTCTCCGGCGTGCAAGTCGGTGAGCATGGGGCAGCACGACGAGTGCGTGCGCGAGGTTCAGACCCTGCTGGTGCGGGCGAAGGGCACGCTCGCCGTCGACGGGGACTTCGGGCCCGAGACCCTGCGCCGACTTACCGCGTTCCAGGTACTGGCGGGTCTGCCGGCCACGAGCGCGGCCGACGAGGCCACCAAGAAGGCGCTCTACGCGCAGAAGGCGAGCATGACGACCTGGTCGCCGGCCGAGGTGGCGAAGCGGATCCGTGCGGTGTTCGTCGAGGACCCGGGCACCGCCGTGGCCGTCGCCCGTTGCGCGTCGTTCCTCGACCCCCTGTACGTGCTGCCCAACTCCAACGGCAGCCGCAACTGGGGCGTGTTCCAGATCTCCGACGCCCGCCTGCGGGAGCTCGACGGCACACCGCGGCGGGCGTTCGACCCGGACTGGAACATCAAGGCGGCCCACCGTCTGTGGAGCGTCCGGCACGACTTCCACGACTGGCCCTCCTGCCAGGCGGCGCTGAAGGACTCACCGAAGAGCTGAACGCCGGGGTCCCCGGGTACTCCCCCGTGGTACCCGAAGACCCCGGATCCCCGTGGCGCGTCAGATCGTGCCGCTCTCCCACCACCAGTCGCGCCCGAGGTCGGCCCTGCTGTCGACGTGCTGGTGATCGACGGTGTACTTCTCCAGCCCCGAGAACCCGCAGGTCTCCGCCTTCTGGTAGACGGTCTTGTTGGCCACGCCGGGCACGTCGAGGTCGGCCGCGGTGCCGTACAGGTGCATGCTGTCGGTGGCGCCGCCGATGTCGGCGTTGTGCGCGATGCTGCGGAAGCCGGAGTTGACCGTGATCGGCTTGTCGCCCAGCTTCTTGCGCAGCGCCTCCAGCTTGTACATGCAGCGGCGGACGTTCTCCTTCACCTGCGACGCGCTCAGCTTGCCGCCGTCGAAGGTGCCGCTCGACTGGTCCACGAACTCGCTCCAGTCGAAGTGGAGCGTGGAGCCGTCCGACTGCTCCAGCGCGTTGAGCTTCGCCTGGGTGTTCGGCCCGGCACTGGCGTCGGCGGTGAGGCCGTACGCCGTCTGGAACCGGCGAACGGCCGCCGCAGTACCCGGGCCGAAGTCCCCGTCGATTCCGACCCGGCTGTGACTGGCGCTGTCCGCCGCCCAGCCCGCGATCCTGATCTGCAGCTCGGTCACGTCGGCGCCGCTGTCGCCCTGGACCAGGGTGCGCGACCACGAATAGGCCTGTGCGGTGCCCGAGAACAGCAGCTGACCGAACGCGACGCCCGCGCCGGCGGCCAGCGTGCCACGCAGCATGGCGCGGCGGTTGAGGGGACGGAAGGAGGAGGTCATCGTCGTCCTTTCGGGGAACGGTGGTGGAAAAGAGGTCAGTAGGCGATCTGGAACGTGACGTTCTGCGCGTCGGTGTCATAGGCGTGCACGCGCAGGACGAAGTGGGTGCCGTCCTCGACGTCGGTGGCGACGGTTCCCCACTCGGTGCCGTGCGTCGTGTACGCGTCGTCGTTGTTGCACTTGCTGGTGTGGTCGACGAACACCACACAGGCGTCCAGGAACACACCGGGCTCGTCCGTGATGAGCCGCAGGTTGATGTCGTTGCACCTCGAGGATGCCGTGTACGTGCCGTACGCCACGGCGGCCGGGTTGTAGTGGTACGTCAGGGTCCTGGCGCCGCCGTAGCAGCTGACGGCGGCGGCCGACGACTGTGCCGAGGCGGGCGCGACGCCGACGCCCGGCAGCGCGGCCACGGTGAACAGGGCGGCGGCGATTGCCTCTTTGCGGATCATGGTGGTCTCCTGTCCCGGGCGGGATCAGCGGTTGGCCAGACGGTCCAGGTCGGCCTGACTGCCGTTGAACACGTCGCCGGTCGCCGGTGCCTGGATGCCCGGGAACAGCGCGGCGTCGGTGTACTGCCACATCGTCCACGTCGTCGAGCCGTTCGGCAGCGGCGGCTGGGTGATCGACTGGCGGTAGTCCGCGAGTTGCAGCGGATACCGGGAGAAGGCGGTGGTCGAACCCATGCAATCGTCCAGGAAGGACTTCTGGGTGTAGATGATCGGAGTGCGTCCGAAGGCCGCCTCCACCTTGTCGAGCCAGGCCTTGGTGTCGTCCACCGTGCCGTAGGTGGGACAGCGGCCGGTGCCGTCGTCCATGCGTTCCAGGTCGAAGACCGGCGGCAGGTCGCCCGCGCGCTGCCCGGTGTACCCGGTCGCCCGCACCGCGGCGACGAACCGGTCGGCCTGCGCGGCACCCGTGTCGGGCGACGAGCCCGTGTAGAAGTGGTAGGGCGCGACGGCCAGCCCCGCCGCCCTGGCCGCCTCGAGATCGGTGGCGAGGTATTCGTCGGTGATGTTCGTGCCCCGGGTCGCTTTGACCGTCGCGAACTCGACGCCCGAGGCCCGTACGGCCTTCCAGTCGATCGATGCGCCGCCGGGGTGCTGGTACTTGGCCGTGTCCAGGCCGTCGATCGCGTAGCCGGCGGGCCGCGGTGGCGTGCAGTACGTGTTACGGCTGGACCAGTCCACCAGCTTCGCCCAGGTGTTGGGGCCCACGACGCCGTCCGAGCCGAGTCCCGCGCAGTGCTGCAGCTCGATGACCCGGCCCTCGGTCCCGCCCCCGAAGTCGCCGTCGATCGCGAGCGGCGGATAGTGGAACGGCTCCATGGCCAGGTTCAGACGGCACTGCACCTCCTTGACCTCAGCGCCGGTCGCACCCTTTCGCAGGGTCGGGCGTGTGTCGGTGTGGCCGCACACGGTCGTCTGCGCCGTGGTCGACGTGCCCTTGGTCGCGCAGGTGTGAGGTTGCGCGGCCCAGGCGTTCAGCGCCGTCCAGGTCTGGGGGCCCAGCACACCGTCCACGCCGAGCCCGGCACAGCGCTGGAACTCCTTGACCCGCGTCTCGGTCGCCGGCCCGAACGAGCCGTCCGCCGCGATCGGCGTGTACCGGCTCGGCTTCGTGGCCAGATTGAGCTCGCACTGCGCCTCGACCGCCGAGGCCCCCGTCGATCCCGGCTGCAGCGTGGGCTGTGCGCTCGTGTGCCCGCAGACCGCGACAGCGGTGACCGCGGACCCTGCCGCCTGCACGGCCGTCGGCCCGTACAGGGGCAGGACCGCTGCTGCGGTGAGGGTCAGTCCCCGCAGCAGCGCCGTCCTCTTTCCCATCGGCTGATCCCCCTCGTGTGAGTGGCCGGGAGCCCCGGCGCGGATCATGCTGGCAGCGGTCGTCCCGAAGGCCGGATCCTCCCGCCCCGGATTGGGACGCGGGGACATCCAGACGCCCGTGACCTGCGATGACGGCTAACCGCTGGGATGATGTTGGGACACGGACCGTGGAGGGGGAGCTCGACGGGGAGGCGCAGCAGGGCTCAACCGCGGTGCGCGGAGTACGTCATGGTCCGCATGGTCTGCTCAGGAGGGAAACCCTCACGCAGAGCCGCCGGGTTCATCCACCAGGGCCTGCCACTCACGTGGGGACATGCCGTAGCGGGCGCGGAACGCCCGACTGAAGTGCGCAGGGCGGACGAACCCGCCTCGCTGAACCACCTTACCGACGCACTCACCGCCACCATCGCCGACTTCTGCTCCTGAGTACGGCGGCTTCCTCAACTCCTCATCGCGTCGTGCCGGAATGGTTTGGAGTGGCGCCACATCCGCGATATATCCCCGACCTGGATTCCTGCGGACGATCCTCGTGAACGGGTGAGAGCCATGGAGCCATAACCTCTGTCAATTGCCGGAGCCCTCACCGACATGCCGGGTGAGAGCCGCGACGAAGTCCTCCAGGTCGGCCGCGAGAGGTGTGTCGTTGTCCCAGACGGCCTCATAGGCGATTTCCACGGGAGCCCCGGCCCCCACCAGGGGGCGGTAACTGCCGTGTTCGCGTGTGATCTCGGACTGGGGCAGCAGCGCGGCGCCCACGCCCATCCGCGCCCACCTTCGAGCAGGCGGTGACCGCCCAGCTGACCCAGCTCTTCGGCTTTGCCGCCGACGAGCCAGAGACGCTCCACATCCAGGACTGGAGCGGCGAGCAGTGGACCGCTCCACCCGCCGTGCTTCGCCCGACCGACTACTCCCTTTTCGGCCACCCCCTCTTCCAGGGGCCCGCGCTGGACGGCAGGCTGCACTGGGCGTCGACCGAGACGGCCACCCGGTGCGCCGGACACATCGAGGGCGCCCTCGCCGCAGCCGAGCGAGCGGTGACGGCGTCCCTGAACACGGAAGAATCCCTGAGCACAGAAGAATCCCTGAGCACAGAAGAAGAGGTGAACTCATGCTCCCGGTAGACGCGTTGCTGCGTGAGTACGACCGTGCCCGCGCCTACACCGACGACCTGTGGAAGGACCTCACGCCGGACGAGGTGACCTGGCGCCCGCACGAGAACTCCAGCGCCATCGGCTGGCACCTGGGCCACCAGGCCCATGTCGCCCACTTCATGATCCGCAACCTCACCGCGGCCGAGCCCAGCCCGGACCCCGAGCTGGAAGTCCTGATGGATTCGGCGAACCCGGAGAAGTTCCGCGGCACACTGCCCACGGTCAAACGGCTCGCCGAGTTCCGCGAGACCGTCGCCGAACGCGTCCACGCCCGCATCGGGGACATCGCCGCCGGCCGGGTCGGTGCCCCCACCCAACTCACCATCGTGGCCGCTCACCTGCTGACCTCGCTCATCAACCACGAGTACCAGCACGACCAGTGGATCAGCGAGGTCCGTGCCGGAGACCTCGGCCACGCACTCCCGTGCGACCCCGACAGCGAGCACCTGCGCCGTGTCGACGGCTATCTCGTCGTCGACATCCTGTAGCCCGAGGAGAGACCCACCCGTGACCAGCACCGCCCCGGACACCACCGCCGGTACATCCCCGCGGGCCGAGGCACAGCGCCGTGTCCTCGCCGTCCTGGTCAGCAGCCAGATCCTCAGCGGGGCGGGGCTCGCGGCAGGGATCACCGTCGGAGCCCTGCTCGCGCAGGACATGCTCGGCTCCACCGACCTCGCGGGGCTGCCCAGCGCCCTGTTCACCGCCGGCTCGGCTCTCGCCGCCGTCGCGGTGGGCCGTATCTCCCAGGCCAGGGGGCGACGGCCGGGCCTGGCCGCGGGATACCTGACCGGCGCCGTCGGCAGCGCGGGCGTCATCGCCGCCGCCGTCGCCGACAGCCCCGTACTGCTGTTCATCGCCCTGTTCGTCTACGGCGCCGGAACGGCCACCAACCTCCAGGCCCGGTATGCCGGAGCCGACCTCGCCGCCCCCGCCCACCGCGCCCGCGCCGTCTCCACCGTCCTGGTCGCCACCACCCTCGGCGGAGTCGCCGGCCCCAACCTCGCGGCGCCCGCCGGCCGCCTCGCCGACGCCCTCGGCATTCCCACCCTGGCCGGGCCCTTCCTGCTCTCCGGCGCCGCGTACGCGCTGGCCGCCCTCGTGCTGGCCGTCCGGCTGCGCCCCGACCCCCTGCTGCTCGCCCGCAGCCTCGACCTCCAGCAGGTTACGGAGACCCCGGCGCCGAAGACTCGCGGGCCGGGGCTGATACCGGGCGCGCTGACGATGATCCTCACCCAGCTGGTCATGGTCGCGATCATGACGATGACCCCGGTGCACATGCACGACCACGGGCACGGCACCGCGGCGTCCGGCCTCGTCATCGCCCTCCACGTCGGCGCCATGTACCTGCCCTCACCGCTGACGGGATGGCTCGTCGACCGATATGGCCCGACTTTCATCGCCGCCGCCTCCGGCCTCACCCTCCTGGCCGCCGGAATCACCGCTGCCGCGGCGCCCGCCGACTCCGTCGCGCTGCTCGCCCTGGCACTCGCCCTGCTGGGGCTGGGCTGGAACCTCGGCCTCGTCTCCGGTACCGCGATGATCACCGACGCCGTACCGCTGGCCACCCGTGCCAGGACCCAGGGCATGGTCGACGTGTCCATCGCCATCGCCGGCACCACCGGCGGCCTCACCTCCGGTCTCGTGGTGGCCGCCGCCGGCTACCCCGTCCTCGCCCTCACCGGCGGCGTTCTGGCCCTCGCCGTGCTCCCTGCCGTCGCCGCCACCGCGAGCAGTCGGTGACGGCGACGGCAGGGGGGTGATGAACCGTCAGGAGAGCGTCCACTGCTGGCTGGTGGCACCGGTGCCGGTCAGCTGGACGACGCCGGCGCCGGCCGTGGTGGAGGAGGAGTCCACCCCGATGTTCAGCCCGCTGTTGACGTTGACCAGCATGAACTTGGTGCCGGTGAGGCTGCCCACGAGGTCGGCGGCGAACTGCTGGTTGGCGCCGCCGTTGCAGGTCCACTGCTGCAACTGGACGTTCTCCGCGGTCGACTTGTTCGGTACGTCCAGGCACAGGCCGCTCTTGACGCTGACGAGCGTGTAGACGTTGTCCGCCACCCGGTTCAGCGTCCACTTCTGGTTGTCACCGCCGTTGGACTGCCACTGGATGACCTTGGCACCGGTGGCGGTTGACCCGCCGGCGACGTCCATCAGCATGGAGCTGCCCGCGTCGGTGAGGGTGTGCACCGCGTTGGTGGGCACACCGGAATCGGGGGTCCAGGTCCCGGCGGTGGCGTCGAGGGACCAGCTCGGGTACTGCCCCACGTTGACCACGGTGCCGCGGATGGTCATCGGCAGCCAGATCAGCTGGGAGTTGCCGAGATCACTGGCGTTCCACCGGTCGCCCGCGTAGATGTACGTGGTGCCCGAACTGCCCTGCACGGTGATGATGTTCGCCGTCTGGCTGTTGTACGTGTGGGTGCCCGGTGCCGCGAAGTTCCGCATCGGCGCCCAGGTTCCGCTCAGTGACGTGGCGGTGGTGTAGACGTTGTCGTTGGTGCTCCAGCCGGTCAGGTGGGAGGCCAGCAGGTAGTACGTGCCGTTGCTCTTCACCATGGCGGGCGCCTCGAAGCTGGCCGAGCCGCTGCCGCCCAGCAGGGCCACCGCGCTGTCCACGGAGAGGTAGTCGGCGGAGAGCTTGTAGATGTGCAGGCCGTTGTTGCGGTCCTCGCTCAGCAGATAGCCGGTGCCGTCGGTGTCCTGGAAGAGGTTCATGTCACGGCTCAGGTTGCCCATCGGGCGGAAGCTGCCCCGGTAGCTGTAGGGCCCGCACGGGGTGCTGCTGGTGGCCACCCCGACCCGCGCGTCGCCGTAGTTGGTGCTGTCGATGTGCATGTACATCACGTACGTGCTGGTCGACGCGTTGTAGATGACCTTCGGCCGCTCCACGATCCGGCTCGGACCGAGATCGCCGCTTGCCTGCTTGGCCAGGGCCACGCCCTGGTACGTCCAGCTGGACAGGTCGGTGGAGGTGTAGCAGGGGATGTCCTGGAAGGACGTGTCGGACGAGGTCTCCCCGGTCTTGTCCTCGCCGAAGCCGTACCAGGTGCTGCCGACCTTGATGATGCCCAGGCCGTGCAGCTGGAGCGTGTTGCCGTTCTGGTCGGTCCTGGTGGCGCCCAGAGTGAAGGAGGCGGAGGCGGCACTGGCGGGCGCGGCGGGCAGCAGCACGGCCGCGAGGCATCCGAGCAGGGTGAGGAACGCGGCGACGGCTGCCCGCGACCGGTCACGCGCGGGTCCGTGGTGGGGTGCTCGATTCGACATGCTCTGCCTCTCCTTCGAGGTCCTGACATGGCCGTCGTCCGCACGACGCGACTGCCTGACGGCATGCCGAGAAGGGAGTGAATGCTGCGAAGAACGACGAACGCGGCGAACGTGCGGAAGCGGCTGCGATGTTCAGTGGGAAATGAGAGCTTCCTGGGCGTCACGGTGTCAAGAGAAGCGATCGATTTTGTTTGTTCATGACGGAAGCCCGATAAGTGGCGCCGACCGGACTGTTGACCTGGTACCCGCACTGCCGTACAACTGCCCGTTATCGGTGGGAAGTCGTTGGTTACTGTTCGGTTGTGTTGAGTCGAGAGGTACGCGCCATGCAGGTTCCAGCACGCCCGGTGTCCCGGCGTGGACTGCTCAGGGGTGCGGCGGTCGCCGCCGGCGCAGCCGCCGTGGCGATCGGCGCGACGGGCACGGCCGCCGCGGCGGACGCCTCGGTCACCGCCACGGCCCCCGACGGCAGCACCACCATCACGATGTCGCTGACCGGGGGCGTCCTGAGCTGGTCGGCCAGGCGCGGGGGCGCGACCGTCGTCGACAGCTCGGCCCTCGGCCTGCGGCTGAGCGACGGGACGATGCTCGGCCGCAGCGGCACGGTCGTCACCAGCTACCAGCACTGGACCACCAGCAACACCTGGACCCCGGTCTACGGCCGCAACGCGACCGTCCGCGACTGGTACCAGGAGATGCGCTGGAACCTCCAGGACACCGCCACACTCACCGACTTCAGCGTCCAGATCCGCGCCTACCCCACCGGCGTCGCCTTCCGGTACGTGTTGCTCGACAAGGGCACCGCCACGATCGCCGACGAGCTGACGACGTTCGTCCTCCCTGACAGCACACTCGTCTACAGCGCCCGGGACGAGGACGTGTACAACCCCGTCGTCCCCGGCGCGATCCCGTCCACCGGGAGCTCCAGCACCGACACCGGCCCGCTGACGGACCTCCCGCTGACGGCCACGTACGCGAGCGGCGGTCTGATCGCCTGCGTCTGCGAGTCGTCGCGAGTCAACTTCCCGCGGCTGATGCTCAGTTCGGTCTCGGGGCAGCCCAACACGCTGGCCGCCTTCCTGATGGAGCACACCGCCCGCGGGAGCGGGACGGTCCAGACAGCCTCCACGGTGACCACCCCGTTCGCCACCCCCTGGCGCGTGCTGGTCACCGGCTCCACCCACGCCGAACTGGTCGACAACGCCGAGCTGGTGCTCAACCTCGCTCCCGCGAGCGCGCTGGCCGACACCTCGTGGATCAAGCCCGGCAAGGTCTTCCGCTGCAACCTGACCACCGCCGACGGCACGGCGGGCGTCGACTTCGCCGTCGCCCGCGGGCTGCAGTACATCGAGTACGACGCGGGCTGGTACGGGCCGGAGGGCAGCACCACCGACGCCACCAGGCCGATCGACGCCATCGACCTTCCGTCGGTGATCTCCTACGCCACGAGCAAGGGCGTCGGAGTCCTCCTCTACGTCAACCGCATCGCGCTGACCAGCCCCGACACCCTCTTCGCCCTCTACCGCAGCTGGGGCGTCACGGGCGTGAAACTCGGCTTCATCAACGACGGCACCCAGGCCATGACCAACCAGATCACCGGTTGGGCGAAGACCGCGGCCGCGCACAGCCTGCTGATCGACATGCACGACGACGTACGGCCGTTCGGCTACGAGCGGACCTACCCCAACTGGGTCAGCCTGGAGGGCGTGCGGGGCAACGAGCACTTCCCGACCGCCTCGCACAACGTCACTCTGCCGTTCGCCCGGAACATCGGCGGCCCGATGGACTACACGATCTGCTACGGGCAGTCCCGCGACCAGACCACCGACGTCCACCAGATGGCGATGGCCGCGGTCTACTACCAGCCGCTGAACTTCCTCTACTGGTACGACTCACCGTCCAAGTACGCCAACACCGCCAACTGGCCCGGCCTGCCATGGTTCGACTCCATCCCCACCACCTGGGACGAGAGCCGCACCCTCGACGGGTCGATCGGCCAGTACGTCGCGGTCGCCCGCCGCAAGGGCACCACCTGGTACCTGGCCGCGATGACCGACGAGTCGGCCCGGACGCTGTCGCTCCCGCTGTCCTTCCTGGGCAGCGGCGACTGGACGGCGACGGTCTACGCCGACGGCACGCCCGGCACCTCCGCCTACCAGACCCCTGTGGTGAAGAGCACCCGGACCGTCACCTCGGCCACCGTGCTCAGCATGGCCATGGCCCCCTCCGGTGGACAGGCGGTGGTGCTCAAGCCGAACTGACTTCACATGAGGCGCTTGACCTCGGAGTCACACATCCTCCGCGTCGGGGTTGCACACCAGACTCAGCAGTCCCGGTACTAGGCTGATCTTCTGATGTAACTGAACAGCTCTTCGAAGCGCGGCACATGGGAAAGGTGACTCGCGATGTCGCTGAGCCTCGGCGATCCGGAGTCCGTAGGCGGCTATGCGCTGGTCGACCGGCTCGGCAGCGGCGGCATGGGCATCGTCTATCTGGGCTCGTCGGACTCGGGACGGCAGGTCGCGGTCAAGGTCGTGCACGCGCAGTACGCGCAGGACGAGGAGTTCCGGACGCGTTTCCGGCAGGAGGTCGCGGCGGCCCGCCGGGTCAGCGGCGCGTTCACCGCCCCGGTGGTGGACGCCGATCCGGACGCCGAACAGCCCTGGATGGCGACGCTGTACGTCCCTGGCCGCACGCTGTCGGACGCCGTGGCCCAGGACGGCCCGTTGCATGGACGCGCGTTGCGTGTGCTCGCACTGGGCCTGGTCGAGGCGCTGCGGGACATCCACCGGGTGGGCATGGTGCACCGCGATCTGAAGCCGAGCAACATTCTGATCGCCGAGGACGGACCCCGAGTCATCGACTTCGGCATCTCGCACGCCGTCGACAACGAGGCCCTCACCATGACCGGCCGGCTGATCGGCACCCCGCCCTTCATGTCTCCGGAGCAGTTCGCCGCGCCGCGCGAGGTCACCGGGGCCTCGGACGTCTTCTCGCTCGGGTCGGTGCTGGTGTACGCGGCCACCGGCAACAGGCCGTTCGACGGCAGCAGCCCGTACTTGACGGGCTATCAGGTGATGTACGAGGCGCCGGACCTGAACGGAGTGGCCGAACCGCTCCGCAGCATCGCCGAACGCTGCCTGGACAAGGACCCGGCCGCCCGGCCCGGCCTCGACGAAGTACGCCGTATGCTCCGGGAGCTGCCGGCTTCCGACGTACCGTCGGTCGTGTCGGTCGTCCCGGTCGCACCGGGCGTCTCCGACTCCGCGGAAGCCGACCGCCGCGCCTCCCGTGCCCACCCCGTCGCGCCGGGCCCGGCCGCCGACGAGGGGAGGACGGAAGCGGTCCCCACCCGGACCGGTCATGGACCCCGGCGACGGCGCGTCCTCATCGGCATCGCCGCGGTCCTTGCCGTCACCGGGGTGAGCATCGCGGCGATGAGAGCCGGATCGCACCAGGACGACGCCTCCCCGTCGCCCACCGCGTCCGGGTCCGGGACCACGGCGGTCCCCGCGTCCGGCGCCGCGGTGACGCTGCCGCCGAAACACGTGCCGTGGGACTACCAGATCGGCGGCGCGTACGCCCCGGCGGCCGGTGTGCGGGTGGTCAGTCGCGACCACGACAGCGAGCCCGTGCCCGGCGTCTACAGCATCTGCAACATCAACGCCTTCCAGGTGCAGGCGGGCGCGGAGCGCGAGTGGGACTCCGACCTGATGCTGCACGACGCCAAGGCGAGTGTCGTGTACGACAAGGCCTGGGACGAGGCGATCCTGGACATCCGCACGGACGCCAAGCGGCAGCGCATCGCCGCCAAGCTGAACAGCTGGATCGACGAGTGCGCGGCCAAGGGGTACAAGGCCGTCGAGCCCGACAACTACGACACCTTCACCCGCTACCCGCAATACCTCAAGTCCGGTCAGGCCGAGGCGTTGATGAAGCTGCTGTCGGCACACGCCCACCACAAGGGCCTGGCCATCGCCCAGAAGAACGCGCTTGAGCTCGTCTCCGACCGTACGTCCGTGGGCCTGGACTTCGCCATGGTGGAGGAGTGCGCAGAGTGGAACGAGTGCGGAGAGTTCGCCGAGGCGTTCGGCGACAACGTGCTCGTGGTCGAGTACACGGCGAAGGGCATGGCGAAGGCGTGCTCGGGCTGGGGCAGTTCCCTGAGCGTCGTCCGCCGCGACGAAGAGGTCGTGCCCAAGGGTTCCAGCGGCTACGTCCACAAGACCTGTTGACGCCCGGCCATCCACCCCATGTGAACTGCGGGTCGGTTTTGGGGAATTGTGGTTGGTGCTTTGCCTGTGCTTGCGTTGCCCGCTCGGCCGCCCGGACCTAGCCTCACCTGCGGAGCCGTGGGAAGGGCAGGCATGCTGAAGACCGTCCGCGAGCAGGCATCGGGTCTCACCAAAGATCAGCGCAATGCTTTTGTCGCCGCCTACCTGGGCTGGGCGATGGACGCCTTCGACTACTTCCTGGTGGTTCTCGTCTACAGCGAGATCGCCGACGACTTCCATGTCTCCCTCACCGACATGGCCTTCCTCACCACCGCCACCCTGGTGATGCGTCCGGTCGGTGCGCTGCTCTTCGGCATGTGGGCGGACCGCAAGGGCCGACGGCTCCCGCTGATGGTGGACGTGTGCTTCTACTCGGTCGTCGGGTTCGCCTGCGCCTTCGCACCCAACTACGCCGTGCTGCTGGTGCTGCGCCTGCTGTACGGCATCGGCATGGGCGGCGAGTGGGGCCTGGGCGCGGCGCTTGCCATGGAGAAGATCCCGGCCGAGCGGCGCGGTTTCTGGTCGGGCCTGCTGCAGAGCGGTTACTCGCTGGGGTATCTGCTCGCCGCCGTGGCCTTCTTCGGCATCGAACCGGCCTTCGGCTGGCGCGGGTTGTTCGCCTTCAGCCTGATACCCGCCCTGGTCGCCCTGTGGGTGCGCACCAGGGTCGAGGAGAGCGAGGTGTGGGAGAAGGGCGTGGCGCTCAACCGCACCCCCGCGTACCAGGTGTTCAAGAACCCGGCGGTGCTCAAGCGCTTCGTCTACCTGGTCGCGCTGATGACCGCCTTCAACTGGATGTCGCACGGCACCCAGGACGTCTACCCGACCTTCGTCAAGAAGGGCCTGGGCCTGTCCCCGGACACCGCGATCGCCATCGCAGTCGTCTACAACATCGGCGCCATCATCGGAGGCATGGTGCTCGGCGCCTACTCCGAGAGGCTGGGGCGCCGCCGCACGATCATGGTCGCTGCGGCGGGGGGCCTGGCCGTGGTGCCCTTCTTCGTGCTGTCCACCGCCGTGGGCTGGCTGATGCTCTCCTCCTTCCTGATGCAGGTGTGCGTCCAGGGCGCCTGGGGCGTCATCCCCGCGCATCTGACGGAGATGAGCCCGGACGCGGTCCGGGGTTTCTACCCGGGCGTCACCTACCAGTTGGGGAACCTGATCGCCGCCCTCAACCTGCCGATCCAGGAGGCCATCGCCGAGCGGCACGGGTATCCGGCGGCGATGACATGGACCGTGGTGCCCGCCCTGGCCGTGGTGATCGCCCTGAGCGCTGTCGGCAAGGAGGCCAAGGGCATCCGGTTCGGCAGCACCGGCACGCACGTCCCGAGCACCGCGACGGCGGACACCGCCTAGCGGAACACCGATCGGCCCCCTGCGTTCCGCCCGCCTCCGCCTCCGCCTCCGCCTCCGCCTCCGCCTCAGCTCACCGCAGAGTCAGCCGACCGCGGAAGTTCTCCGGCACCGGAGCGAACCGGAGGGCCATGGTGATGTTCTCCGGCCGTGCCACCTCCAGCCGGTAGCGCGTGCACAGCAGGTGACACAGGGCCATCAGCTGAACCGTGCCGAGATTCGCGCCGATGCACTTCTTCGGCGCCCATCCGAACGGCACATAACAGGTGCGGTCCGCCGGACCGTGCGGTGCGCCTGGCAGGAAACGGTCCGGATCGAAGACGTCGGGCTGTTTCCAGATCCGCTCGTCACGGTGGATCATGTGCGGGCTCAGCAGATACCACTGCCCCGGCTCCAGGCGGGTGGCTCCCAGGTCGAAGGCGAACTTGGAGCGGCGCACCAGCAGCAGCGGCGGGCTCCACATCCGCAGCACCTCTTTCACGAACCGGTGGGTCACCGGGGCCACACGGGTGGGCGCCGCGCGGAATTCCGCCGGATCCACGCCGCTCAGCTCCTCGCCGAGCCGCTGCTGCCACTCGGGATGCCGGACGAACTCGTACAACAGGCTCGCGGCGGCGGTCCCCGGCGGGCCCCCGATGGCGGTCAGGACGGCGGTGACGACATCCAGCGCGCGGTCCATGCCGAGCTCCGGCAGCAGGTCCACGAAGGGGTCGGCGAGGTCCGCCTCGCGGCGTCGCCGGCCACGGGCGCGCTGCCGCAGCACCCGGCGCACCACCAGCCCCGACCGTATCTGGACGCCGATGAACCGCAGATGGTGCCAGGTGCTGCCGGGTTCGGGCGAGACCAGTCGCAGCAGCTTCATCTCCAGGTCCCGGCGCACCAGTTCCGCCTCGCCGGAGGTGAGGCCGGTCAGCGCGACGGGCAGCAGCGAGCGCAGCGTCACCTCCTGAGTGAGCATGGTCAGGTCGACGTCCTGCCCGACCCGGGCGTCCATGATCCGCTCCATGCGCTCGATCAGCCGGCCGTGGTGTTCGGCCGTCGCGAGGGTGTGCAGCTGGGTCAGCCACGCGGAGCGGATACGGCTCCACCGCATCTCCGGGCTGCGGCGTCGGCGCACCATGTCGACGAGGCGGTCGTGCATCACGAACCGGTGCCAGTTCGTGGCGCTGACGTGGCGTGCCGCCTCCGGTTCGAACACGCCGAGCCGCTGGTCGTCCACCCAGAAGATCCCGTTCTCCTGGGCGCTGCGCATCCGCATGAAACGCAGGAAGTCCTCGGGGTGTTGCGGGGTGGTCATCGTGCACGTTTCCCCTCGTGGGGCGCGGGGAGCCGACCTCCTGGCGTCTCCCCGCGCGGGCCGGTCAGATGTGGTGGTACAGGTACCAGAAGTATTCGTACTGGCCTCGGATGTTGAGGACCGACTTCGCCTTGAGGTACAGCGCGCGCATGGTGGTTCACCTCCTTTCCGGGCAGCCGTCGGGAAGGCTCAGCGTCGCGGTGAACCGCGGCGGAGCCAGCGCCGGACCCACCTGGGGCCCGCCGCCGTCATGGGGGGTGACCGACACGCGCCAGTCACGGGAGAGAAGGCCGACGAGATCCTCCAGCAGCCGTACGGTGACGGTCGCGCCCGCGCAGGTGTGCGGCCCGAGTCCGAACGGCAGGTAGGCGGCGTCGGGCACCCCCGCGGCCCAGCGCTGCGGGAGGAACTCGTCGGGCCGTTCCCAGTACCCGGGATGCCGGTGGACCAGATAGCTGCACACCGCGAGCCGGTCCCGGGTCGTCACCCGTGTCCCGCCCAGCTCCTGCACCCGGCTCGGCGTGCGGGCGAACAGCCACGCCACCGGCCACAGCCGCAGTGCCTCACGCACGGTCCAGCTCGGGTCGGCCGCGGCGCGGTCGGGGTGGGTACCCAGCAGGTAGACGGACCAGCCCAGCGCGAAGCCGACCGACCCGACCGCGGCGAACAGGAACGACAGGTAGACCTCGACGAGATCGTACGGATCCGCCGTCGGGCCGCCTCCGCCGACGACGACGTCGACGAGGTCGCGCGGCTCGGCGCCGCCGTGCTGCCGCAGTGCCTCCTGCCGGACGCACATCTCCCAGTGCAGCGTCCGCAGCGCACGGCGGCGGAAGAGTAGCCGGGAGGCGGCCGAGTGGCGCCGTCGCGCACCCGCCAGGACCGCGCGGGCGACGATCGCCTCCACGGTCGTGTGCAGGTCGGCCGGGGCATCATGGTGCAGCAGCACCTCGCGCAGATGCCGCAGCACCAGCAGGTTCCCGGCATCCGGCCACTCGCTGTACGG
The DNA here is from genome assembly GCF_021261325.1 of Streptomyces guryensis. Classification (GTDB taxonomy): domain Bacteria; phylum Actinomycetota; class Actinomycetes; order Streptomycetales; family Streptomycetaceae; genus Streptomyces; species Streptomyces guryensis. Next base: position 220,703 of record NZ_JAJSBI010000009.1, read on the forward strand.
CGCGAGCCGCTCGGCGACCAGCCGGGGCAACTCCGCCCGCCGCGCGTCGAGATGACCGCGTATCAGGTGTCGGGCCGCACGGCCGATGCCGATCTGCGCGGAACGCGGCCCGAAGACGCCGTGCCGGTTGTGGAAGAAGTCGGACGTCTCGGCGACGGCGCCGTGCCGGTTGCCCAGCACCGCCCGGACCGCCTCGGGCTCGGCCACGCACACCGCGCCCATGGCCGAGCGCCACACGTCGTGCACACCGTCGAACTCCGCTGCCAGCAGGGCCAGCCGGTCGCCGCGGCGGCATGGGCCCCCGCTGTTCACGGGACGTGCCGGCGTCGACTCCATGGGGCCCTCCATAGGTGGTGGTGCGGATGGCGGTCCGCGGGGACCGGTGTGCGTGGCCTGCGGCCGACGGGAACAGCCTGCTGAGCGGGCGCCGCGCTGTCGCCTGCTGTGCCGCTGAGCGGAACGGCGCGGCAACTCGTGGGCCTGCGGTGCGCCGGCCGCCGTCGTCCGAGCGACGGCCGCCCGACCGGCGCTCACCCTGGTGCCACGGACGCGGGTACCGGCGCCGCGCCAGAGGGGCCGGGGGCGGCGGTCCCGGGTGCGGTGCCGGTCCGGGGCGGGGTGTCGCTGCCCGGGCGTGGGAGTTTGCCCGTTGGGGCGGCGGGCCCGGTGGACCAGCCCCCGCCTGCGTTGCGGTCTCCGGGGTGGATGCCTGGCAGGCGGCGGTTGCTGCAGCGTGTGCCCAATGGGCAGATGCTCGTTCACCGGGTCTCAGCGGTGACGGGCGAGTCCCGCCGTGATGGCTGCCGCCGCGCGGCGGGCCGGGTCGGCGAGGCGTTCCAGTCGGTGGTCCGGGTCGGTCAGGACGCTCAGCGCCGCCACCGGGACGCCGTGCGCCGTGTGGACGGGTACGGCGGTGCAGCACACCCCCTCCAGCACCTCCTCCCGGTCGTACGCGGCGCCGGACTCCCGGATCCGCGCGGCCTCGTTCGGCCAGCCCCGGGGCAGCGGACCGAGCGGCAGGGCGGGCTGGGCCCAGGCGGTCAGCACCTTGCCGGCCGCCGTGTGCCACGGCCAGGTCTGGCGGTCGTCGGGCAGGGGCGGCGGGACGTCCGCGGTGGTCGACCAGTTCAGGACCAGCGTCTGCCCCTCGTGCAGCACGGCGAGGCCGACCGTCATGCCGGTGACGGCCGCCAGCCGCCGCAGGGGACGCTCGGCGGCCGACCGGAGGCCCGGGTAGGGCTGCCAGCCATGGCCCAGTCGGAACATGCCCGGGCCGATGCGGTAGTGGCCCGCACTGCGTTCGACGGCCCCCAGCTCCACGAGCTGGTCGAGCAGCCGGTAGGCGGTCGTCTTGGGCAGCCCACACGTCGAGGCCAGCACGGTCACGCCGGCCCCCTCCTCCTGGCGCAGGGCGTGCAGCAGGGCGAAGGCGCCCTCCAGGACACTGCGACCGGCCGTCGCGGACAGCGGACCGTCCGGGCCGGGCAAGGGCGCGCTGTTCAGCGGTCCGATCCGGGCAGGCGCAGAGGCGGTCGCAATCGCCGTGTTCGATCGATGCACGTGTCAACCCCCGTGTTCACGTGAGCCCCGTTCAGTGACTGTGCGGGTCGCGGTCGCGCGTGCGCCGTGCTGTCGTACCGGCGCGGGCGTCGCTCCCGTCAGGGTGGGGGGCGGGGGTGGGCCGAGATTTTGCCGAAAGCTTGTCGCCCTGCTCGTCAGTGTGAGGAGACTGTGGATGGAATGTGAACGGGGGGTGGGTGCAGTGCTGCGGCTGTGTCTGTCGGGACCGGTGGAAGTGCTGGTGCGGGAAGCGCCGGTGGATCTCGGACCGCCCCAACGCCGGGCGGTACTGGCCGCATTGGCCGCGGACGCCGGACGGCTCGTACCGGTCGAGGTGCTCATCGACCGGATCTGGGGCGCCGATCCGCCGGAGGGCGCGCGCCGCTCCCTGTACGCGCACATCGCCCGCATCCGGCGGCTGGCCGAGCGCCTGGAAGACGTGGGCGACGGACGATTACCGGTGCTGCGCCGCTCCGGCGGCTACCAACTGGACCTCGACCCCGACCGGATCGACCTGCACCGCTTCCATCGTCTGGCCGCACTGGCGCGCGACGACACACAGCCCGACCGCAAGCGTGCCGCGCTGCTGCGCGAGGCACTCGAACTGTGGCGCGGCGAACCCTTCGCCGGTCTGCCCGGGACCTGGCCCGCCCGGATGCGCGAGACCTGGCGCAGACAGCGCGTGGACGCGGCCCTGCGGCTGGCGGACATCGAGATCCGCGGCGGCGACCCGGCAGCCGTCGTGGGCCGGCTGACCGATCTGCTGGGTGAGTACCCGTTGACCGAACCCCTCGCGGAGTCCCTGATGCGGGCCCTGCACACGGCCGGCGACAGCGGCGAGGCGCTGCGCTGCTACGCGCAGACCAGGCAGCGCCTGGTGGCGGAGCTCGGCACGGAACCCGGCCGCCGCCTGCGGGAGCTGCACCAGGAGATCCTCCGGGAACAGCCTCTCGGACACGAACACGAGGCGGTGACCGCTCTTCCGTCCGCGTCGGCGACCCCGCCGCCACCAACCGCCCCGGGCAACGGTCACCGGGCGGCGCGGGAGGCGCCGGTCCCGGCGGGCATCAGCGTCCCCTGCACCGCACCCGCTCAACTCCCCATGGGCGTAACGGGTTTCACCGGCCGTACCGACGAACTCGCCCGTCTGGACGCGCTGCTGGCGGACGCCGCCCGACGCCCGGTGGCGGTGGTCGTGTCCGCGCTGTCGGGCATGGGCGGAGTGGGCAAGACCGCGCTGGCGGTGCACTGGGCCCGGCAGGTGCGCCAGGCGTTTCCCGACGGGCAGCTGTATGTGAACCTGCGCGGCTTCGACCCCGGCGGCGCGCCCCTCGCCCCGGACCGGGCCGTACGCGGATTCCTCGACGCGCTGGGGGTGCCCGCCACCCGGGTGCCGGAGTCACTGGATGCGCAGGTGGGCCTGTACCGCAGCCTGCTGTCCGGCCTGCGGGTCCTGGTGGTGCTCGACAACGCCCGTGACGCCGATCAGGTGCGGCCGCTGCTGCCCGGCGCGCCGGGCTGTCTGGCCCTGGTGAGCAGCCGCAGCCCGCTGACCGGACTCGCCGCCGCGGAGGGAGCACATCTGCTCGCCCTCGACCTGCTCACCGCCGAGGAGTGCCGCGAGCTGCTCGCCGCCCGCCTGGGCGCCGCACGGGTGGCGGCCGAGGCCGCCGCCGTCGACGAGATCGTCGTGCGCTGTGCCGGGCTGCCGCTCGCCCTCGCCGTCGTCGCCGCCCGCGCCGCCGCCCGCCCCGCCGTGCCGCTGGCCGGCTTCGCCGAGGAACTGCGCACCGCCGAACGGATCCTGGACCCACTGGACACCGGTGATCCGGCCACCGCGGTACGGACGGTGTTCCACTGGTCGTACCGGACGCTCAGTCCGCAGGCGTCACGCCTGTTCCGGTTCCTGGGCCTGCATCCCGGCCCCGACGCCGATCTGACGGCCCTCGCCGCACTCGCCGGCGCCAGGGTCGGCCAGGTGCGGGCACCGGTGACGGAACTGACCGCGGCCCACCTGCTGACCGAGCACACCCCTCACCGCTACACCTGCCACGACCTGCTGCGGGCCTACGCCCTCGAACTGGTCGCCGAGCACGACGACGAAACCACCGTGCACACCGCGACCCGCCGCGTTCTGGACCACTACCTGCACACCGCGTACGCGGCCGATGCCCTGCTCACCCGGCGACGCCACCCGCTGACGCTCGCCCCGGCCGAGCCCGGTGCCCAGCCCCGTCAACTCGCCGAGACCGACGAGGCGTTGGCATGGCTGATCGCCGAACAGGCGGTCCTGCTCTCAGCCGTGGAGCACCCACGGGTCGGCTTCGACGGCTACACCTGGCAGTTCGCCGCGACCTTGACCACGTTCCTGGAACGCCAGGGCAACTGGCAGGCCCTCACAGACGTCCACACCACCGCCCTCGACGCGGCGGTGCACCACGAGGACCTGGCCGGTCAGGCGGCCGGCCACCGCGGCCTGGGGCTGGCCCGCTTCCAACTGCGCGACCCGCGGGGGGCCCGCCACCACTTCACCCGCGCCCTCGACCTCTTCGGGCAGCTGGACGACCACGCCGGCCTGGCCCGCACCTACCAGAACCTGGCCAAGATGGCCTGGGCACACGGAGCGCCCCGTGAGGCACTGCAGCACGCCCGCAGCGCGCTGGAGCACTTCCTGCTCGCCCACGACCGCGGCGGCCAGGCGGTCGCCCTCAACGACATCGGCTGGTACCTCGCCGAACTCGGCGAGCTGCGCCAGGCGCTCGACCACTGCCGACGGGCCCTCCCGCTGGTCCAGGCGACGGGCGACCTGAGCGGCCAGGCCCACACCTGGGACAGCCTGGGCTACATCCACCGGCACCTGGGCCGCCACGCCACCGCCGTCGAGTGCTACGACCGGGCCCTCGCCCTCTTCCGCAAGACGGGCGACCGCCGCAGCGAGGCCATCGGCCTCACCTACCTCGGCGACACCCACGAGGAGGCGGGCGCCCCCGGACCCGCGCTGGACGCCCGGCGGCGCGCCCTGGACCTGTTCGACGAACTGGGTCTGCCGGAGGCCGACACCCTGCGCACCAGACTCCGTACGCCGTCTCTGCACCTGCCGAGCGAACGGCGGTGAGCCTGAGTGAAAACCCGTTGGCGGACCATGGCGACCCCCTGCTAGCTTTCCGGAGGCCGTGCCGGAGAACGAGGAGGTGGTACCCGTGAACACAGTATCGACATGGGTGCTCCCCTCCGGGGTCGCGGTCGGACGATAGACAGGTCGTCCGGGAGCGCCGTTCCAAGCGCACTCCCGAAAGGCACGACCATGCGATTCACTTCCGAACATCGCCTCGACGACGGCGTCCTCGAACGCGAATTCACCCTCGGCGAGATCCCCGGCATCCTGTGGACGCCCGCATCCGCGCCCGCTCCGGCGTCACTGATCCTGCTCGGCCACCCCTCGCTCGGACTGCGCAGGATGTACCCGCGGCTGGTGGCCCGGGCCCGGCATGCCGCGGCGGACGGCTTCGCCGCGGCCACCATCGAGCTTCCCGGGAGCGGTGACCGGCCCCGTTGGGCCGCCGCCGAGCAGGCCCGCGCCGAACTGCGCCGGGTCAGGGAGGCCGGTCGACCGGTCGGCGACGAGCTCATCGACGCTCTCATCCTCCCGCTCGTCGAGAGGGCGGTCCCGGAATGGCGGGCGGCCCTGGACGCCCTGCTGCCGTTGCCTGAGATCGGCGGCCCCGTCGGGTACTCGGGGGGAGTGATCTCCATCGGGATCCGGCTGGCGGTGGTCGAGCCGCGGATCGTGGCGGCCGGCTTCTTCGCCGGAAGTCTCGTGCCGCGCGCCATGTTCGAGGAGGCCCGCCAGGTCACCATCCCGCTGCACGTCCTGCTGCAGTGGGACGACGAAGGCAACGACCGGCAGGCGGCCCTGGACCTGTTCGACGCCTTCGGATCCAAGGAGAAGTCGCTGCACGCCAACATGGGCGGGCACACCGGCGTCCCGCAGTTCGCGGGGGAGGGCGCGGCCGGGTTCTTCGCCCGGCACCTGAAGTAGGGCCGGGCCGCCCGACCGGCAGCTGCGCGTCTGTGTCGGACAGCGGATGAAGGGCCGACCGTGATCCACCCGTTCGGGTCACCGGCAGGCGGTCCGAACCGGCGTGTCACCCTTGCCCGATCGCCGCTCGTCGTACTCACTCCCCGCCTTCCGCGTCCTTTGGCCTGCCCACCGGGTGACAGGCGGGTGAAGCCTGAGGCGCCGTGCGCTTCTCGGGGCATGCATGAGGATCCCGGCCGGTCGCGGCCGGACGGCGGGGCACCACGCGCGGGAGGCGAGAGTGACGCACGAACGAGCCGATCAGACCGGCCACCACACCCACAGGGTGCCGGTGCTCATCGTCGGGGGCTCTCTGGTCGGCCTGTCGACCTCGTTGTTCCTCGGGCGGCTGGGGGTGCGCCACCTGCTGGTGGAGCGTCACACCGGCACCTCCATCCACCCGCGCGGCCGCGGCAACAACATCCGCACGATGGAACTGTTCCGGGTGGCCGGCGTCGAACCGGCGATCCACGAGGCCGCCGCCACCCTGGCCGACAACCACGGCATCCTGCAGACCCCCACCCTGGTCGGCGACGCGGGCGAGTGGCTGTTCCGGGAGATCGACCCCGGTGGCGGACTGGCCCGCTTCAGCCCCGGCGCCTGGTGTCTGTGCAGCCAGAACGACCTGGAGCCGGTCCTGCTCGAACAGGCCGCGGCCCTCGGCGGCGACCTGCGCTTCGCCACCGAACTGATGTCGTTCGAGAGCGGTCCCACCGGAGTCACCGCGGTGGTCAAGAGCCGGGAGACGGGTGAGCACACCACCATCCACGCGGACTACCTCGTCGCAGCCGACGGCCCCCGCAGCCCCGTCCGCGAGCAGCTCGGCATCGGCCACAGCGGACCCGGCGACCTGTTCCACAACGTCAGCCTCACCTTCCGCTCCCGCCGCCTGGCGGACGTCGTCGGCGAGCGCCGCTTCATCGTCTGCTACCTCACCAGCCCGGCCGCCGACGGCGCGCTGCTCCCGGTGGACAACCGCGAGAACTGGGTCTTCCACGCCCCCTGGCACCCCGAACACGGCGAAACGCTGGAGGAGTTCACCGACGAGCGGTGCGCCGAGCACATCCGCCGCGCGGTCGGCGTGCCGGATCTCGACGTGCAGATCACCGGCCGGGCCCCCTGGCACGCCGCCCAGCGCGTCGCCCGCAGCTACCGCTCCGAACGGGTCTTCCTGGCCGGGGACTCGGCCCACGAGATGTCCCCGACCGGGGCCTTCGGCTCCAACACCGGAATCCAGGACGCGCACAACCTCGCCTGGAAGCTGGCCGCGGTGCTCGGCGGCTGGGCAGGGGAGGACCTGCTGGACTCCTACGACGCCGAGCGCCGCCCGGTCGCGGAGGCGACCAGCGCACGGGCCGCCGACCGGTCGGCCGAGCACAGCCACCCCGGATTCACCCCGCCGCCCGACACCGGCGGCGGCCCCCCGCGCGGCATCCTCAACGTCGCCCTGGGCTACCGCTACCGGCAGGGCGCGGTCGTCGGCACCGACCCCTCGGCCGCGGTCGTTCCGGAGAAGCTCGAACTGACCGGCGAGCCCGGCAGCAGGGCCCCCCATATGTGGGTGCGGCACGGCGCCGAACGGATCTCCACCCTCGACCTCTACGAACGGTCCCTGGTCCTGCTCAGCGACGCCGGCGACGACAGCGGATGGCACCGGGCCGCCGGCCGCCTCGCCGTGGAGATGTCGGTGCCGATCCGCTCGTACCGGGTGGGCGGCGGCCCCGGCGCGGAACTGGTACCGGAAGGGGATGCGCCGTGGACGGAGCGGCACGGCACGACACCCGGGGGCGCCGTGCTCGTCCGGCCCGACGGGTTCGTCGCATGGCGCTCACCCGGCCCGGACCCGGACGCCGAATCGGTACTGCGGCAGGTCCTGCACACCGTGCTGGCACTGGCCTGATCGCCCTCAGAGGTACCCGGGGCGAACCCCTGGGCCTTTCACCCAGGTGATCGCCCCGACTGGTGGTGAGGTGACGACTGACTGACGGTGGTTCACGTCGGGGTCCGGTCAAGTCAGCTGATGAAGTACCAGCTGCCGGTCCTTGGCGGAAGGACGTTCCTATGCGTTCTGCTCGCATTTTTCTGGCCACAGCGGCGGTCTCCGCCGTTCTCGCCATCGGTGCGCCCGGCGCGTTCGCAAGTGGTGGCGACTGGGACAACGACGGCTCTTCGCACAGCAAGGAGCACGGTAAGGAACACGGCAAGGAGCACGGCAAGGAGTCCAGGCACGAGGCACCGCGCGGCGGCATGCACACCGGTGGAGGCGCGCTGACCGCGGTGAACGACGACGGAGGCTGGGGCGGCTCGCGGGACCCCAAGACGGACCCGGACACCTACCGGGACGACTCATGGGGCCGTGACCACGAGGGCCGTGACGACGAGGGTGGCGGCCGCGGCAACGACTCCTGGGGCGGCGGCGACCACGAGAAGCCCAGGGGCGGCATGCACACCGGCGGCGGGGCGCTCGCAGCGCCGACCGCGACCGCTGGTGGGCTGGCCGTGCTGGGGGTCGTCGCGACCGGACTGTACGCGGTGCGCCGGAAGAAGCCGGCCGTGGGCACGGCCTGACCCGTGCCCGACGCGACAGCGCAGCCGCGGCCGTCACCCGAGCCCTGTGCGGCGGCCGCGGGGCGCTCCGCCGGCGGGGCCGCGATATGCCGTCGCTCGTCCGCGGCGCCATCGTGGCTGGTCGCGTCCCGCGGCGGAGCCGCATATGGATGCGGCCCCGCGCCCCTTCGGGGCGCTGCTCAGCGCCCCCGCCGCTCTGCCGCCGTGCCTGAATGAGGTGCTCTCCGATGGCAGTTCCTCCTCCTTCTCCCAACTCCGACGACCAACCGGCGCCCACCGAACCGGGGGCACCCCGCTCGGGCGTGCTGACGGCCTGCGCCGCCGCCTGCCTGGTGCTGGCGGCGAGCCTGCTCAGCGGCCAGAACACCGCCGCCGACGCCACCCGCCCGCAACCCGCCGCGTCGGCGCCGCGCCAGGCCGCGTCCGTCCCGCACTCCGGCACGTCGGCCGCGTCCGCCGGGCAGCCGGTGGGCAAGCACCTGCCCCGGTCGAGACCCGTGCGCCTGCGCATCCCGAAGATCTGGGTCGACGCCCCCTTCACGGGCCTCTCCATCGGCCCCAACGGGCAGCTGCAAGCTCCCCCCGGCGCCGACACCAACCTCGTCGGCTGGCACACCGGGGGAGCCTCCCCCGGCGAGCCGGGGACCGCGATCATCGCCGGGCACGTCGACACCAAGACGTCCGCGGCCGTCTTCGCCAACCTCGGCCAGTTGGCCAAAGGCGATCTCTTCTACGTCCTGCGCGCCGACGGGCGCACGGCGACCTTCCGGGTCGACAGCGTGGAGACCTTCGAGAAGGACGACTTCCCCAGCGACCGCGTGTACGACGACACCCCCCAGGCCCAGGTGCGGCTCATCACCTGTGCGGGCAACTACGACCGGTCGGTCATGGACTACACGGACAACCTGGTGGTCTTCGCCCACCTCGTCTGAGCATCACCCGCGTAGGCCATACGAGTCGCGCGCTCCGGGCCACGGGCACACGATCGAGGAGCGCCGACGCCGCCGACCGCGGCCGACGTCCGCTTCCGCCCCCCTGAAGGAGATGTGCGCAGGATGACGACCACGTCCGAACGTGTTTCCGATCCGCTGGCGCGACAGATGTCGCCCCGGGTCTCCCAGTCCGTGTTCGACGGCTCCCGACTCCGGGTCGTCCTGCTGGTCGACGTCTACGACGGAGCCCAGCAGCAGTTCCTGGAGGCGTACGAGCTCCTGTGCAACCAGGTCGCCTCCGTCCCCGGACACGTCAGCGACCAGCTGTGCCAGTCCATCGAGAACCCCTCCCAATGGCTCATCACCAGTGAGTGGGAGAGCGCCCCGCCGTTCCTCGCCTGGGTGAACAGCGAGGAACACGTGCGGATGGTGGAGCCGCTGCACAACTGTGTCCGGGACACCAGGTCGCTGCGCTTCCACATCGTCCGTGAGACCGGCGGCCCGGCCCTCGGCGCCGAGCCCGGCAAGCGCCGGCTCCAGGCGTCCCCCCGGATCGGCGACGGCCTGATCCGGCACGCCCTCACCTTCACCGTCAGGCCGGGCAGCGAGGAGAAGGTCGCGAAGATCCTCGCCGACTACGCCTCACCCGAGCCGAAGGTCGACGACTCCACCCGGCTGTGCCGCACCTCGCTGTTCATGCACGGCAACCGGGTGGTACGGGCCGTCGAGGTGCGCGGCGACCTGCTCGCCGCACTGCGCCATGTCGCCCGGCAGCCCGAGGTGCGCGCCGTCGAGGAGGCCATCAACGCCTATCTGGAACAGGACCGGGACCTCGACGACCCCGAGTCCGCCCGCGTCTTCTTCACCCGGGCCGCACTGCCCGCCGTCCACCACGTGACGCTGGAGCAGCAGGACCCGCAGGAGGAGCGGCACGCCCTGTCCTATCCGGCCCGGCCCGGCTGCGGCATGCGCCTGGCCGAGGCACTGGCCCGGCACGACGAGGCCGCCGCGGACGATCCGCGCAGCCCGATCCTGCGCAGCACGATCTTCCAGCGCGACGACGTCGTCGTACGGCTGATCGACGTACGCGGCGGACTGGCGGCCGCCGACCCCGCCCTCGTCCTGGGCCTGCAGGACCCCGGTCAGTCGGCCGAGCTGACGAGCTTCCGCATCGACGCGTCCGCGCCCCGGCACGGCGAACTCGCGCGTTTCATCGGGCTCGCCCGCATGGACCTCGTCACCGACCGTCGCTCGCCGGAGGCCTGAAGCGCCATCAGCCGGGCGGGCGGCCACCGCCCCCACGTCGATGCAGGACCTGATCGGAGGAACGCCGTGATCACTTCCCGTCCCAGAATCGTGGATCTCAGCGAGGTCGAGCCCAACCGTCGGCGCGGCGGCGACCTGCGTGCCATGCTCACCCCCGCCACGGTCGGCTCCACCAGCGGATTCATGGGCGTCGCCATCGTGCGGCCCGGCGAGCGCATCGGGGAGCACTACCACCCGTACTCCGAGGAGTTCGTGTACGTCGTGTGCGGGGACCTGGAGGTGGACCTCGACGGCGTCCCCCAGCCGCTGCGGCCCGAACAGGGGCTCATGATCCCCATGCACATGCGGCACCGCTTCCGCAACGTCGGCAACGTCGAGGCCCGCATCGTCTTCCACCTCGGCCCGCTGGCCCCCAGCCCGCCGCTCGGCCACGTCGACACCGAGGAGAGCGACGCCGTCGAAGAGGTCCGGTCATGACACGCCGGGTGGCCGTCACCGGCATAGGCGTCGTCGCACCCGGCGGCACAGGGGTACCGGCGTTCTGGGACCTGCTGGCCGCCGGGCGCACGGCGACGCGGGGCATCACGTTCTTCGACCCGGCCGGCCTGCGTTCCCGGATAGCCGCCGAGTGCGACTTCGATCCGGCGGCGCACGGGCTGGACGCGGAGCAGACCGCACGGTGCGACCGCTACATACAGTTCGCCCTGGTCGCCGCGGCGGAGGCGATACGCGACGCCGGCCTCGAGACCGAGCGGGAGAACCCCTGGCGCGTCGGGGTCTCGCTGGGCACCGCGGTCGGCGGCACCACCCGGCTGGAGCACGACTACGTGCGAGTCAGCCATCACGGGCAGCGCTGGGACGTGGACGCGCGGGAGGCCGGCCCGTATCTGCACCGCGCGTTCGCGCCCAGCACCCTCGCCGCCACGGTGGCCGAGCGGTTCGGTGCGCGCGGCCCGGTGCAGACCGTCTCCACGGGCTGCACCTCGGGGCTCGACGCGGTCGGATACGCCTTCCACACCGTCGAGGAGGGCCGCGCCGACGTGTGCATCGCGGGCGCCTCGGACTCGCCGATCTCCCCGATCACCATGGCCTGCTTCGACGCGATCAAGGCCACGTCCCCGAACAACGACGACCCCGCGCACGCCTCGCGCCCCTTCGACGCCGACCGCGACGGGTTCGTCATGGGCGAGGGCGGCGCGGTGCTCGTCCTTGAGGAGCTCGAACACGCCCGGGCCCGTGGCGCGCACGTCTACTGCGAACTCGCCGGCTACGCCACCTTCGGCAACGCCTACCACATGACCGGACTGACCCGGGAGGGCGTGGAGATGGCGAAGGCCATCGAGGCCGCCCTCGACCACGCCCGGCTGGACGGCACGGCCATCGACTACGTCAACGCGCACGGCTCGGGCACCCAGCAGAACGACCGCCACGAGACCGCCGCGGTGAAACGGGCCCTGGGCCCGCACGCCTACGACACGCCGATGAGCTCCATCAAGTCCATGGTGGGCCACTCCCTCGGCGCGATCGGCGCCATCGAACTCGTCGCCTGTGTCCTGGCGTTGGCGCACCAGATCGTCCCGCCGACCGCCAACTACGAGACCCCGGACCCGGAGTGCGACCTCGACTACGTACCGCGCGTCGCACGCGAGCGGAGACTGCACAGCGTGCTCTCGGTGGGCAGCGGGTTCGGGGGCTTCCAGTCGGCGGTGGTCCTGACCCGGCCGAGGGAGAAGACACGATGAGCGAACCGCATCCACGGCGGGCGGCCATCACCGGAATCGGCGTGGTCGCACCCAACGGATCCACCACGGAGACCTTCTGGAAGTCCGCCAAGGAGGGCATCTGCGTCCTGGACCGGGTCACCCGCGAGGGTTGCGAACACCTGCCGCTGAGGGTGGCGGGCGAGGTCCGCGACTTCGACCCGTCGGCCGCCATCGAGGAACGCTTCCTCGTCCAGACCGACCGGTTCACCCACTTCGCGATGGCCGCCGCCGACCTCGCGCTGGACGATGCCCGGCTCGGCCGGCCCGAAACCGACGGCTCCCCGTTCTCCGTGGGTGTGGTCACCGCGGCCGGTTCCGGCGGCGGCGAGTTCGGGCAGCGGGAACTGCAGCAACTGTGGGGCAAGGGCAGTCGCTTCGTCGGCCCGTACCAGTCCATCGCCTGGTTCTACGCAGCCAGTACCGGCCAGATATCCATCCGCCGCGGCTTCAAGGGCCCCTGCTCGGTCGTGGCCAGCGACGAGGCCGGGGGCCTGGACGCCCTCGCGCACGCGGCGCGGGCCGTGCGGCGCGGCACCGACGTGATCGTGACCGGATCGACCGAGGCGCCGCTCGCTCCCTACTCGGTCGTCTGCCAGCTCGGCTACGCGGAACTCAGCACCGAAGCCGACCCGGCCCGCGCCTACCGCCCGTTCACCTCCGCGGCCTGCGGATTCGTACCCGCCGAGGGCGGTGCCATGTTCGTCGTCGAGGACGAGGGGACGGCTCTGGCGCGCGGCGCGCGCGTGCAGGCGCTCCTCGCCGGGCACGCGGCCACCTTCACCGGCGCCTCCCGCTGGGAGCAGTCCCGGGAAGGCCTCGCCCACGCCGTCCGGGGCGCCCTGGCCGAAGCCGGCTGCGCACCCGAGGAGATCGACGTCGTCTTCGCCGACGCCCTCGGTGTGCCGGAGGCGGACCGCGCCGAGGCCCTCGCGATCGCCGACGCACTCGGCAGGCACGGCACCCGCGTGCCCGTCACCGCACCGAAGACCGGCATCGGCCGCGGCTACGGCGCGGCGGCGGTGCTCGACACCGCGGCGGCCGTGCTCGCCATGGAGCACGGCCTGATCCCGCCCACCCCCAACGTCTACGACGTCTGCCACGAACTCGACCTCGTGACCGGCCGGGCCCGCCTCGCCGAGCTGCGCACGGCACTCGTCCTGAGCCGGGGCCTCATGGGGTCGAACTCGGCGCTGGTGCTGCGGCACGGCGCCACCGGAGCCTCGTCCTGAGGCACCGCAAAGCAGTGGAGGAGAACCACATGACCGACCGAATAACCGTCGAAGAGCTGGCCGAACTCATGAAGAAGTCCGCCGGTGTCACCGTCGCCCCCGAGGAACTCGGGTTGCACAACCCCGGCTTCGACACTCTGGGCGTCGACTCGCTCGGCCTGCTGGGCATCGTCGGCGAACTGGAGAACCGGTACGGCACAGCGATGCCCCCCGACGCCGAACGCTCCAAGACACCCCGGCAGTTCCTCGACCTCGTCAACAGTGCCCTCATGACAGGAGCGTGAGATGACCGGACACACGCAGAACGAGATCACCATCGCGGCGCCGCTGGACCTGGTCTGGGAGATGACCAACGACCTGGAGAACTGGCCACGGCTGTTCACCGAGTACGCCTCCGTCGAGGTCCTGTCCCGGGAGGGGCACAGGACCACCTTCCGGCTGACCATGCACCCGGACGAGAACGGCACCGTGTGGAGCTGGGTCTCCGAACGCGAGCCCGACCGCGACACGCTCACCGTCAGGGCCCGCCGGGTGGAGACGGGACCCTTCGCCCACATGAACATCCACTGGCAGTACGAGGAAGTGCCGGGCGGCACCCGCATGGTGTGGACGCAGGACTTCGCGATGAAACCGGAAGCGCCGGTCGACGACGCCTGGATGACCGACAACATCAACCGGAACTCCAAGGTGCAGATGGGGCTGATCCGGGACCGCATCGAGAAGGCCGCCGCCGAGCGCGGAGCCACGCCGGGTCTGACCGACTGAACCGGACGGAGAACCAGCCCCCATGCACCAGGCACTGATCGTCGCCCGGATGGCCCCCGGTTCGGCCCCGGACATCGCCAAGGTGTTCGCCGAGTCCGACCGGGGGGAGCTGCCGCACCTCGTCGGGGTGGTCCGGCGCAGCCTCTTCCAGTTCGGCGACGTGTACATGCACCTGATCGAGTCCGAGAGGGAGCCCGGCCCCGCCATCACCAAGGTCACCCGGCACCCCGAGTTCCGGGACGTCAGCGAGCGGCTGTCCGCGTACGTCAGCGCGTACGACCCCGAGACCTGGCGTTCCCCGAAGGACGCCATGGCCCAGCGGTTCTACCTCTGGGAGCGCGACCCGGCCGGCTGACCCGGCCGTGTCTCACCGGTCGCCGGGCCCGCGGCATCGCGGGCCCGGCGACCGGTGTTCTGTGTCCGGGGAAGGCCGGATCAGGCCGGGACGTGACAGTCGAACGCGTGCAGATAGGGGTTGACCGGACGGATGTCGTCGATCACCAGCCCCGCCTGGGTCAGCCGGCCGACCATGCTGTCCGTGGTGTGCTTCGCCCCGCCCACGTTGAGGAGCAGCAGCAGGTCCATCGCGGTGCTGAAGCGCATCGAGGGCGACTCGTCGACGAGGTTCTCGATGACCACGACCCGGGCCCCCGGGCCGCCCGCCGCCCGGACGTTGCCCAGCGTCCGGGCGGTGCTGTCGTCGTCCCACTCCAGGATGTTCTTGATGATGTAGACCTCCGCCGCGACCGGGACGGCCACCCGGACGTCACCGGGCACGACGCGCGCACGTTCCGCGAGGTCGCCGCCCGGCCGCAGCCTCGGCAGCGCGTTCTCCACCACCCGCGGCAGGTCGAGCAGACTGCCGTGCAGCGAGGGGTACTTGTCCAGCAGGCTCACCAGCACATGCCCCTGGCCGCCGCCGAGGTCGGCGACCGACGCACTTCCCGACAGGTCGAGGAAGTCGGCGACGTCCCGTGCCGACTGCACGCTGGAGGTCGTCATGGCCCGGTTGAAGACGTCGGCGGACTCCGGGGCGTCCTCGTTCAGATACGGGAAGAACTCCTTGCCGTACAGGTCCTCGACGACATTGCGCCCGGTGCGCACCGCCTCGTCGAGCCTCGGCCAGGCGTCCCAGGTCCATGGCTCGGTGCACCACAGAGAGATGGCGCGCAGGCTGTTCGGATCGTCCTCGCGCAGCAGCCGGGAGACATCGGTGTGGGCGAACGTCCCGTCCGGCAGCTCGGCGAAGACGCCGTAGCAGGACAGGGTGCGCAGCAGCCGCCGCAGCGGCCGGGCCTCGGCCTTCACCGCGGCCGCCAGGTCCTCCGCGGTCATGGGGCGGTCACCGAGGGCGTCGGGGACTCCGAGCCGGGCGGCCGCCCGGAGGGCGGCGGCACATGCCGCCGCGAACGCGAGCTCCCTCAGCCGCATGGACGGCGGTGGGGCTGTCTGTGCGGTCGTCATGTGCCGCTTCCTTCCTTCTGGGCCCGCGGACGGGCCGCGACCTGCGGGTCAGCACATTCCCGCGGGCTGGGAGGCCCGGCAGGAGTTGTGCTCGAAGGTGTTGCCCGTGCCGTGGTCCGCGTTGATGAGATCCGCCGGGGAGTTGCCCTCGACCACGTTGTCGCTGATCCGGTTGCGGTCGCTGGTGACGGCCACAAAGCTCTTGAACAGGACGATGCCGCCCGACAACGGGGAATTGCCGACGTTGTTCCTGACCACGTTCCGCGTCACCAGGGTGTCCTCGGCGCCGGTCAGGACGATGCCGGAGCCCTGCAGGGCGTCCAGCCGTGCGGTCTTCGGGCACGACTTGTTGTTCCGCACCACGAGGTTGTCGCGCACGGTCAGCGCGCCGGCCTTCGGCTTGTTCTCGTCGCCGACGACGAACATCGCCACGCAGTTGGCTGTCGCGCGGTTGCCGGCGACGGTGAGGTTGCGCAGGCGCCGGACCGTCAGACCGATCCGGTTGCCCTCCAGCCGGTTGTGGTCGATCAGTGTTCCCCCGGTGTCCGTGGCGCCCGCCTCCTCATTGATCGTGTTGGCGAGGAAGACACCCGCGTCGCCGTTGTTCAGGGCGCTGTTGTCCCGGATCAGCCCGCGGACCGAGCGCTCCTGGGCGATGCCCCACACGCCGTTTCGGGCCGTGGTCACGTTCTGAACGGTCAGCCGGTCGGTCGCCATGGCGAACACCCCGGTCCTGGCGAAGCCGGTGACGGTCAGCGAAGCGATGGTGACACCCTCGACGTCACGGTCCTTCGTGCCCAGGACGCAGATGCCGTTGCCGCCCTCGGCACAGCTGTTGGCGGCCTTCTTCACGCTCGGCTCGATCACTGTGCTGCGCCCCATGCCCCGCAGGGTCAGCCCGGGCGTGGTCACCTTGACGCTCTCGTGGAACGTGCCGGGGGCCACAAGCACGGTGTCTCCGGGCTGGGCGGCGTCCACCGCCTTCTGGATCGACTGGCCCGGCATGACCACATGGAACGCATGACGGGCGGCCGGCGGAGCGGCACCCAGTCCGGTCCCGACCACCACTGCGGTGCACACCATGTACACAATGCGGTATTTCTTCATATTGCGAACGCTATGACCTGATAGACCGCTTACCTGCTGGATGGGCCATTCGGCGGCGTGTCCCGCGCGCGCCGCCTCTGCCGCGGCCCCGGGGCGGGGCGCCGTGCGTCAAACAGGTCGATAACCGGAGATACTTCGTATGGCGCCGTCGGAGTGGCCGGGGCGTGTGGCGTGAGCAGGCCGCTGCGGGCCGGGCGGGAGCGATGTTGATCCGTGTTCTTCTCGTCGAGGAGACCGACCTGGTGCGCGGGGCGCTGGCTGCCCTGCTGACACGCGAGGAGGACATCGAGGTGGTCGCGGCGGCACCGGGGTGCGGGCAGGCTGTCACGCGGGCGATGGCGTACCGGCCCGATGTCGTCGTCATCGACTGTGACGGCGACGCCGTCGAGGAGGGGGCGCTCGGCACCTCGCAGGAGCTGAGCGAGCGGCTTCCGGAGTGCCGGATCCTGCTGGTGGCCGGCACGGCGACGCCCGAGTATCTGCGCCGGGCGCTGGCCCAGCGCGTCACGGGACTCATCGGCAGGAACAGCCCCAGCGACTTCCTGACGGAGGGCGTGCGCAAGGTGGCGGCGGGGGAGCGGTTCATCGACCCGGAGCTGGCGCTGCTGGCGCTGTCCTCGGCCGGGAGCCCGCTGACCCCCAGGGAGCTCGAGGTGCTGCGGCTGACGGCGGAGGGCAGCCCGACGCGGGAGATCGCCGCCCGGCTGTCGCTGTCGGTGGGAACGGTCCGCAATCATCTGAACGCGGTCTCCAGGAAGACCGGTGCACGCAACCGCATCGACGCGATCCGGATCGCCCGGCAGTCGGGATGGCTGTAGCCGGGGCCGTCGGCCTTCTGGCTCACGTCCCTTTCCGGTAGGCGAGTTCGCCGCCGGCGGACGGTCGCGTCGCGTCTGCTCGTCCGTCCCAGTGGCCGATCAGGTCGCGGTAGAGGGCGCAGTCGGCCATCAGCTGATCGTGCGTGCCGAGGCGGCAGCGCGAGCCGTCCATGACGAGGACGAGGTCGGCGCGCAGCGCGGAACTGATCCGGTGGGCGCAGACGATCAGAGTGGCCGGGCGACGGGCGAAGGCGCGTTCGGCGACCGCCTCTGCCGCCGGGTCGAGGTGACAGGTGGCCTCGTCCAGCACGACCAGCCGGGCCGACGGCAGCAGGGCCCGGACCAGGGCGATCAGCTGGCGCTCGCCCGCGGAGAGCACGGCCGGGTCCAGGGTCGCGTCGTAGCCGCCGAGGCGCCGGACGAGCGCCTGCGCACCGATGGCACGGACCGCCGAGTCCAGCTCGGCCGTGGTGGCCGCGGGCTGAAGGTAGGCGAGGTTCTCGCGCAGGGTGCCGGTGAAGACGTAGGCCTCCTGCGGGATCAGCACACGCGACCGCGACAGCCGCTCCCGATCCAGTTCCCGCACCGGCACACCCCCCAGCCGGATCCGGCCGGCCCGCGGTTCGAGCACCCCGGCCATGAGCGCGGCCAGCGTCGACTTGCCCGCCCCGCTGGGCCCGACGACCGCCAGGTGGGTACCGGACGCGAGGACGAGATCCAGCCCCCGGACGACCGGTTCGGCGGAACGGGCATACCCGAAGGTGACCCCGCACAACTCGACACGACCGTCGCGGGGCTGCGGTGCCGGGGAGGCGCGGGCGGGCGCTCCCGGGCCGGCGCTGATGGCGGGCAGCCCGTCCGGTTCGGTGCTGCCGCCGAGAGGCAGCGGCCGTCCGCCCATGCCGACCGATCCTCGGCCGCCGGCCCTCAGCGCTGCCCGACCGGGGGCAACGGACCGGGCGTTCGCCGGCGGGGCGCCCTTCTCCGAGGATGGCACGGGGGGCTGGGTGCTGTCGGGCGTGGCGTGTGTTTCCGGGGTTGGCGGCTCTTCCGGCCTACCCGTCACTGTCGTGGGGAAGGGGCTGGTGGCTTCGCGTTTTTCCGGAGTGGGTGCGGGTGGCGGGGTGTTGTCCGGCGGGGCGTCCTTTTGTGGGGTCGGCAGCATGCCGGGCTTGCCCGTGGCTGTGCTGGGGCAGGGGGTGGTGGCCTTGCGGCTTCCGGGGCTGGGTGCGGGGGGCAGGGTGTTGTCGGGTGTGGGGTCCTTTTCCGGGACGGGTGGCTCTCCGGGCTCGGCCGCCCCTGTCTTCGGGGGGCTCGTGACCTTGCGCTCACCCGGGCTGGGTGCGGGTGGCGGGGTGTTGTCCGGCGGGGCGTCCTTTTGTGGGATCGGCAGCATGCCGGGCTTGCCCGTGGCTGTGCCCGGGTAGCGGGTGGTGGCCTTGCGGCTCCCCGGGCCGGGTGCAGCTGGCGTGGTCTTGTTCGGTCCGGGGTTCGTATCCGGGGGTGGTGGATCTTCGAGTCTGCCCGGGGCCGTCCTCGGCGAGAAGGCCGCTGCCCTGCGTCCAACGTCGGCAGCAGACGGGGGCTTGTCCTGTATGGCGCCCCTCGTCCGGGACCGTGGCTCTCCGGGCCCGTCCGTCAGCGCTCTGGGGAGAATGCCTGTGGTCCCCCCTCCCCAACCATCGGCCGCGGACGGTGTGTTGCCCGGACTGGTGTCGGCAGGTCGGGGCCGGGTCGGTGCCGGTGCCGTCGGGGTGGACGCTTCCAGGATTCGGGTCAGGGTCACCAGTAGCCACAGGCCGCTGCCGCCGAGGCCCTGGACGAAGCCCCGTAGAGCCGGTTGCAGGGACTGGGAGACATATGTCAGCGCACCCAGGACGGCGCCGGTCGTCACGCCGCCGCGGACCAGCCAAGGGGTTCCGGCCAGGATGAGCACGATCGGCAGCCAGCCGCCGACGCCCAGTGCGGCGGTCCGCACGGCGGTGAGCCGGGCCAGGGCGCGGGCCGCGTCGGCCGCCGCGTCGATGCGGACGCCGACCCGAGCACGCACGACGTCCTCGGCGCCGCAGGCGGTGACGTCCCGCAGCCCGTCGGCCACCGCGCCCACCTGCTCGGCGATGGCCTCGTCGGCCAGCACCACCGCCCGCTGCCGGGCGGCCATGGCACGCAGGGCCAGCAGGAACAGTGCGAGCCCGGCCGCCAGGGGCGGCAGCACGAACAGCAGCAGGGCGGGATCGAGTACCGCCAGCCCGAGCAGCACACTCACCGCGGTGACCGAGAAGGTCTGCACGAACATCACGATCGCCCCGTACGACTCACGGGCGATCTCGACCTGTTCGGTCAGCCGTGCCACGCCCGCCGTGTCGGCCGGTCCGGTGAGGCGGGCGGAGCGCTGCAGGGTGCCCGTGGTGACGAGGGTGACCAGGTCGTCGCGGAACGGTTCGACGACGCCGGCCAGTTGCAGCGTGGCCTGCCGGGTGCCCCAGGCTCCGAGCAGGGCGGCGCAGGCCAGCAGCCCCAGCCAGCCGAGGCCCTCGGCACTGCGGCCGGCGAGGAAACCGTCGTCGACGGCCCGGGCCACCAGCCAGCCGGACAGCAGCGCCGGCACCGCCTGGACCAGCGACCAGCCGGTGAGCCGTACGAACTCCCGGCGCCGGGCGCGGAGCGTGGAGCGAAGCAGGCCGCGGGCCGCCCGGTTCATGGCGGGCCCTCGTCGGGCGGCGGCTCCGGACGGAAGACGGCCCGGTACTCAGGGTCCGCCCACAGCGCGCGGTGGGTGCCCTGGCCGCGCACCCGGCCCGCGTCGAGCCACACGACGTGGTCCGCGCGGGCCGCGGTGGACGCCCGGTGGGTCACCACGAGCCGGGTACGGCGTGCGAGGCGCCCGGACCCGGCGAGCACCTGGCCGATGTGGTGCTCGGTGACCGTGTCGAGGCCGGCCGTCACGTCATCGAGCACCAGAAGACGGCCGGCCGGGCCCGCCTGGACGAACGCGCGTGCCAGGCCCACCCGTTGGGTCTCCCCGCCGGACAGCGGCGCCGCGGCCGGCCGGGTGCCGTACCCCTCGGGCAGGGTCTGGAGGAAGGTGTCGGCGCGGGCGGCGGTCGCCCCCGCCAGCACCTCGGCCCGCGCAGGGGCGCGTGTCCCGAAGGCGATCGCGTCGGCATACGTCTCGCCCAGCAGCACCGGCCGGTCGAAGCCGTACGCGACGGCCCGCCGCAGCGCCGCGCGGTCCACGTCACGCAGCGGCACACCGTCGAGCAGTACCTCGCCCTCGTCCGGGTCGGCCAGCCGCCCGGCCAGCGCGGCGAGCAGCGACTTGCCGGATCCCGAACGCCCCACGACGGCCGTCAACAGGCCTGGTGGCGGGGCCAGCTCGATTCCGTCCAGCACCCTGCCGCCCTCCGCCGCGCGGACGGTCACCCGCCGGAACTCCAGGCGGCCGCCGCCCCCGTCCGGCAGCCGCGCGTCGCCGTACGTCACCGCGGGTTCCGCCAGCACCTCGGCGACCCGCCCCGCCGTGGCGCGCGCGAAGGCGAGCCGGTGCGCCGAGGCCGCCAGTGAACTCACGCCCGTGGCCAGCAGCACGTACTCGCTCGCGGCGAGCGTCTGACCCGGTGTGATGCGGCCCCGGGCGAGCTCCAGGCCCGCCACCGCCAGCACCGCGACCTCCAGCAGGGGGACGACCGCCGCGTCCCGCGCGGAGACCCGGGCGTAGGCCCGCCACATCCCCATGCCATGGCGGTGCAGCTCCGGCAGCGGCTCCAGGATCCGCTCCGCTTCCCGGGCAGTGGTCCCGGCGGCGGTGATGGAGCGGATTCCGGTGAGGGCGTCGACGAGCCGGGCGGCGATACGGCCCTGGGTGGCGAAGTAGCGGTCGTTGACGTCGGAGACGTCACGGACGAAGGCGCGCACCACCAGGAGGATCAGCGGCAGTCCGGCCAGGAACGTCAGACAGAGCCAGGGGTCGATCAGGGCCAGGGCCACCACCGCCCCGACCGGCGGGAGCAGTTCGGTGACCGCCCACACCAGGCCCGACGGGGCGCTGCCGGTCCGGGCGGTGTTGCTCACCAGCCGCGTCACCAGGTCGCCGGGGGTGTGGCGGCGGGTGGCCCGGGTGCCCATGTCGAGGACGTGCCCCAGCAGGGTGTGCCGCAGCCATGCAGTGCAGCGGGAGTTGGCGACGGCGCCCGCGTAGTCGTCCGCCGCGTCGCACACCACGAGCAGCGTGACGGCGACGGCGGACAGGCTCAGCCACCGGGTGGCGTCGCCGCGCCCCAGCACGGCGTCGACCGTGCGACCCATGACGGCGGGCAGAACGACGTAGACCCCGGCGAGCACAAGGGACGTGGCGGCCAGGAGGATGCCCCAGGTGCCGCCCCGCCGGACCGCCGTCAGCAGCAGGCGGTCCGCCGCGCGTCGCTCCACCGGCCGCTCCCGTCTCCCGTCTTCGGATGGTTCCAGCGGAAAGGGGCGGGGACACCTGAGGTGTTCCCGCCCTCGGGGTGAGAACTAGCAGAGCAGCAGGCTCAGCCGGCTGCCTCCGCAGCCCTTGCTCGCGCGGCTGCCCGGCGGCGGATAGTGTCCGGTTTCGGTCTCGATGGTGAGGCCCTGCAGTTCGAGGAGCGACATGATGTCCTCACCTCCTCTCTCGTACTCGCGTGGGGACGGGGAAGTCATGAGCGGGCACGTCGGGTGTCAGGAACGGCAGTCCGGCCGGCCGGGAGTGGAATGCGGCGCCCAGCGCGAGCAGGACGCCCGCGCCGCCGGTGGCCAGGTCCATGGAAAGCCGCAGCAACTGCTCGCCGGGGAAGGCCAGTTGCCCGTCCAGGAGGCAGGCGTGGCGGGCCAGGCGGCGTACGTGGTCGGCGATCAGGTGGTCCCGCTCGGCGGCCGTGCCGGGCGGGTACGGGCGGCTGAGGTGGAGAATCATCCCGGCGAGGCCGTCGAACAGCCCGGGCTCGATGTAGAAGGACGCCCTGGCCGCCTTGCGGATCGCCGCGGCGGCGTCCAGGAACTCCTCGTCCGCGCGGTGGGCCAGGTAGTCCTCCAGGACCATGCCGATGCCCACGCTGCCGTCGGCGAGATACGGCATGGTGCGCCAGCCCTCGTTCACCTCCATCGACCCCTCCTCGCGCAGGACGCAGCGCCGCAGGTCCTGGCGCAGCGCGGTCGCGGCCAGGTCGAGCAGGGCCGGGTCCTTGCTGCGCTCGTACAGGCGCAGGAAGAACAGCGCCGGTCCGGACGCCCCGTACATCAGCCCCGCCCTGGGGTGGGCACCGCCGCTGGTCTCCGCGACGCCGTCAGCCGGGCCCAGGCGGTCGGCGACGACCTCCGCCACCCGGCAGGCGGTGTCACGGCAGGTGGCGTCGCCGGTGGTGATCGCGAAGTGCAGCAGGTTGAGCCCGATGCCGGACAGGCCGCCCTTGAGGTCGAGGGGGAGGGGTTCCCACCGTTCGTCCAGGCACATGTCGAGGACCTTGACGGCCTCCTCGTGGTGCCCGAGGTGCTGCAGGACGTGGGCGACGCCGTGCAGGCCGTCGTAGAAGCCGAGGCGGGTGCCGGGTGCCGGGTCGAGTGCGTGCCGGATCAGCCACTCCTCGTGGCCGGGATGGCGTCCCGCGCCCGTCACGTCCAGCGCGTACAGCACGCCTGCCGCGCCGTGGGCGAGGCCCAGGCCGCCGCCCGGGAGCAGGAACTGGTCGATGTCGCCCGGGAAGAGCCGGTCGTGGCGCTCCGGTGCGGCGGCGGCCAGCACGGCGGCGGCGATCGAGTCCCGGGTGTGCAGCCAGCCCGCCCGGTCGGGCTCCAGCCGGGGCGCGTCGCCCGCGCCGGAGTCGATGCCGTGGGCGCCGGTGATGGTGCGTACGGCCTCGTCGAGGAACCCGCGCGGGACCGGGAACAGCTCGGCGGCCTCCCTGGCGAGCTGCCCCGCCTTGCCGGCGTCCAGTTCGATCAGACCGGTCAGCGGCAGGAACAGGAACAGCCGCAGACTGGCCAGCGCGTACCGGTCGATGTCGAAGCCGGTGGCGCCGCGCGGGGCGATGAAGCCCGGCGCCGCCAGCACCTGGCGCCGTGCCTGCGCCACGTCCGCGGCGCCCTCGAAGTCGACCAGCACCACCCTGCCGTCCGGGCTGACCAGGATGTTGTCCGTGTGCACGTCCCCTATCACGATGCCCCGCTCGTGGACCGCCGCGACCGCCTCCTCCACCTGCCGGTGGATGTCGAGGGCCCAGTCGGTGTAGTCGGCGAAGGCGGCGGGGGCCGGGTCCAGCGCGGCGAGCGGATAGCGCTTGACGAACTCGGTGTACAGAGCCGTGGCCTCGACGAACTCCTCGACGAGGAAGTGGTGGCCGCCCAGTTCGAAGTGGTCGCGGAGCGCGGGCACGAACGGCAGGCCGGCCAGCCGTTCCAGGGCCTCCCGCTCGCGCCGGAGCCGGGTGACGGCGTCCGCGCCGTCCGGGGTGAGCCCCGCGTGCGGCCGCCCCTCCTTGAGGACGACACGCTCCTGCGTCCGCGTGTCCACTCCGGCGTACAGTCCGCCGCCGTTGGAGAAGTGCAGCGCCTTCTCGATCCGGTACGGCAGGTCGGCGACGGTGGTGCGGCGGCTCTCGGCGAGGTGCGGTTCGAGGAAGCCGGGCAGCTGCACCCACTCGGGCACCAGGAAGGTGGGGCCGCGGACGTCGGGCACCAGACGGCCGGAGGGGTCCTCCACCGCCTGCTCCAGCACGCCGTCGTCCGACACGCAGTACCGGTCGGCGAAGGCCCCGTACCTGACGTAGAGCGGACCGTCGCCCCAGCGCAGGTCGCTGAGGATGTACGGGCCCGACCTGCCGTCGAGCAGGCCGCCCAGCTCGGTGAGGATGCGCTCGCACCCGGCCTCGTCCACGGGGTAGACGGTCACGAACTTGCCGCTGGAGCCGCGGTGCGCGTACTTCGCGTTGGCCAGGAACAGGGCGTCCATGCCGGGCAGGAACTTGAAGGCGATGCGGCGCGGGACGCAGTAGTCCCACACCTCGTCCAGGATCGACTGCGCGTTGTCGGGACACGCCGAGACATGGATCTTCCAGCCCTGCCGGGGGAACACGGTGTCGGTGGGACGGCACACCACCCAGTCGCCGAGTTCCTCGCGCGCCCACGAGCCGGGGAGCCGACGGCCGGCCTGCCGGAAGCGGCCGTGTGTCCGGCCATGGTGTGGTGCGTCGTAGAAACGGGGGTCGGTGAGGCAGTAGACCTCGTACCGCTTGTCCACGGGAGTCTCCAAGGGTTCAGTCCGCCTCCCCGGTGCCTCTCACCTCCCACGATGGCAGAAGGCGCAGGCGCGGGCATCGTGCGTCTGTCACCTGACGGACGTGGGATTCACACAGGTCCCCTGTGTCGAACGCACACCCCGCGGAGGGGATAATCACTACCGAAGGCGTATGCGAACTTCCCGAGGAGGCCGTGATTCCCGCCATGCGCGACGGTTCCGGACGATGAGCGTCGCCGACTCCTTCCCGCTCGGTGCCGCCACCACGCTCGACGAACTCGCCCGGGATCCGCATCCGCGACTGGCGCTGCTGCGGGCGCACGAGCCCGTGTCCTGGCTGCCGGAGCTGGGCGGCTGGCTGGTGACCCGCCGCGACCTCGCGCTGCAGGTGATGCGGGACGCGGCGACCTTCACCGTCGACGACCCCCGGTTCTCCACCGCGCAGGTCGTCGGGCCGAGCATGCTGTCGCTGGACGGGGAGCAGCACACCCGCCACCGCGAGCCCTTCAACTCCCCTTTCCGCCCACGGCAGGTGCGCGACGGCTTCGCCTCGTTCATCGAGCAGGAGACCGGACGGCTCATCAACGCACTGGAGTCGGCGGGCGCGGCCGAACCGAGACGTGCCTTCGCCGGACCGCTCGCGGTCGCCGTCGTGACCGAGGCGCTCGGGCTGGTCGGAGTCGGCACGGACACGGTGCTGACCTGGTACGACGCCATCGTGCGGGAGGTCTCCGACATCACCGCCGGACACGCGGCGGGACCCGCCGGAGCAGCGGCGTACGCGGAGCTGCGGGCCGCCGTGGAGGACACGGTCGCCGAAGGGGGCAGTTCCTCGCCGCTGGTCTTGGCCGCCGGGCGGCTGGCGCTGCCCGAAGTGGCGTCCAACGCAGCGGTCCTGATGTTCGGGGGCATCGAAACCACCGAGGCGATGATCACCAACGCCCTGCTGCACCTACTGCGCCATCCCGGTCAACTCGCCCTCGTACTCCGCGACTTCGAGCTGCTGGACGGTGCGATCGAGGAGTCGCTGCGCCTGGAACCCGGAGCGGCCGTCGTGGACCGGTACGCGGTATGTGACACAGCACTGGGTCCGGCCGGCGTCCGCCGGGGCGATCTGGTCACCGTCTCCCTGGCCGGCGCCAACCGCGACCCGGCCGTCTTCCCCGACCCCGACCGCTTCGACGTCCGCCGCGAGAACGCACGCCTCCAACTGGCCTTCGCACACGGCCCGCACCACTGCATCGCCGCCCACCTGGCCCGCCTGGAGACCCGCATCGCTCTCCAGCGCCTGCTGCAACGTCTCCCCGCCCTGCGCCTCGCCCCGGACCGCCCCACCGCCCCGTACGGCCTGGTCTTCCGCAAACCCCCCGCCCTGCACGTGCGGTGGGACAGCCCCCGCTGAGCGGCCCATCGCAGCGCAACGTCCGGACCACCGGGAGTGACACGCCCGGGACGAGGGTTCCGGCTCGGGCCCACGACTCATAGGTTCTTCGTGTGAACAGCGAGAGCCGAGAACGAGCGGGACGATTCGTCCAGTTGCACCAGCAGGGCTGCTTTCTGCTTCCCAACGCGTGGGACGTGGGCAGCGCCCGGATCCTGGAGTCGGCCGGCTTCCCCGCCGTGGCGACCACCAGCGCGGGAGTCGCGTTCTCCCTGGGGCGCCCGGACCACGACTTCTTCAGCGAGCAGGCGCCAGAGGACCGCGTCGACCGCGAGACGATGCTGCGCCGCGTCCGCGAGATCGCCGACGAGGTCACGGTGCCGCTCAGCGCCGACCTCGAGGACGGGTACGGCGAGGCCCCCGAGACCGTGGCGACCACGATCTCCATGGCGCTCGCGGCCGGCGCGGCGGGAGGCAACATCGAGGACTTCACCGGCGACCGCAAGGGGCCGCTCTACGACCCGGCCCTCGCAGCCGACCGCATCCGTGCCGCCCGCGCTGCCGTGGACGCGGGCGGCGAGCCCTTCGTCCTGGTCGGCCGGACCGACGTGCTGCTGGTCGGCGGCACGCTCGACGAGTGCATCCGGCGGGCCAACGCCTACCTGGCCGCCGGGGCGGACTGCGCGTTCGTACCAGGCGCCGCCGATGCCACGACCATCGGCACCCTGGTGCGTGAACTCGACGGCCCGCTCAACGTCGTCATGGGCCTGACGGGCGGCACGCTGTCACTGGACGATCTGCGTGAACTCGGCGTACGGCGGGTCACGGTCGGCGGCAGCATCGCCCGGGCGATGTACCGCCACCTGCTGAGCGCAGCGCGGGAACTGGCCGACCGGGGCACCTTCTCCTACGCCGACGACCAGATCCCGCAGTCGGACCTCAACCACCTCTTCCAGCCGCGGCCTTGACGCTCAGCCGGCGAGGTCGAGGCCGTCGACGACATGCCTCAGAAAGCCCGCCGCCGTGCCGCCGTCGCAGACGCGGTGGTCGAAGGTCAGGGACACGTTGACGACCTTGCGGACCTCGACGCGGCCGTCCTTCACCCAGGGGCGGTCGGTGACGCGGCCCACGCCGATCATCGCCGCCTGAGGGTGGTTGAGGATCGGCGTGGCGCCGTCGACGTCGAAGCCGCCGTAGTTGTTCAGGGTGAAGGTACCGCCGGTGCGGTGCTCGGCGGGCAGTGCTCCCCGGCGCGCCAGGGCGGTGAGCCGCCGTAGTTCGGCGGCCAGGTCGCCGAGCGAGAGGCGGTCGGCGTCACGGACCACGGGGACGACCAGGCCGTGGTCGGTCTGCGCGGCGAAGCCGAGATGCACCTGAGGCAGGCGGACGAGCTCCTGACGGTCGGCGTCGACACGGGAGTTGAGCTCCGGGAAGGCGGCCAGCGCGTCGAGGCAGGCCCGGGCGAGGAGGGGCATCAGCCCCGTGCCGAGGGTGGTGCGGGCGGTGAGCAGGCCGCTCGCGTCGGTGTCCGCCCAGATGGTCACGGCAGGGGTGTCACGGTGCCCGCGGACGAACTTGCCGGCGGAGGGGCCCAGCGGGATCCGGGTGGCGGCCCCCGGAGCAGGAGCCGGAGCGTCCTGCTCATGCACGGCGTCGGCCGTGCCGGTCGTGGCCGTCCGGCGGGGCGACGGCTTGCATCCGGGCCGGCCCGACGTCCCGTAGCCGGTCAGGACGGCGCCCGAGCCCGATGCCTCCGCCGACTCCTCCACGGTCAGCAGCGGCGCCCCCACCTCGACGACCGCGCCGGCCCCGCAGTGCAGGGCGGTGACGATCCCCGCGAACGGACTCGGCAGCGTCACCACGGACTTGGCCGTCTCGACCTCCGCAACGACCTGATCGTGCTCGACGGGGTCGCCCACGGCGACCAACCACTCCACCACCTCCGCCTCGGCCAGCCCCTCACCCAGGTCGGGCAGGAGGAACGTACGGCCGGGCGGGGGCGCGTCCGCGGCGGGAAGAGGGTGGCGGGCCCGTCGCGCCGAGGGCAGCAGGCGGTGCAGGCCGTCGAGCACCCGGCGCACGCCCGGCAGATGGGCGTCCTCCAGCAGCGGCGGCGGATACGGGATGTCGAACCCCGTGACCCGCAGCACGGGCGCCCGCAGCGCGTCGAAACAGTGCTCCTGCACCCGCGCCGCGATCTCGGCGCCGACCCCGGCGAAGCCCTGCGCCTCGTGCACCACCAGGCAGCGGCCGGTCCGGCGCACCGACGCGGTCAGCGCGCGGTCGTCGAGGGGCACGAGGGTGCGCAGATCCAGCACCTCGACGTCCAGGCCCTGCGCGGCGGCCAGCCGGGCCGCTTCGAGGGCTACGGCGACCGAGGGACCGTAGGCGACGAGCGTGGCGTCGGCTCCGGCGCGGCGCACGGCCGCGGTGCCGAACGGTCCGGTGCGGACCGGGAGTTGGAGGGGCTCCTTGGCCCAGTAGCGGCGCTTCGGCTCCAGGAAGATCACCGGGTCCGGGTCGTCGATCGCCTCGCGCAGCAGGGAGTAGGCGTCCGCCGCCGTCGCCGGGGTCACGACCTTCAGACCCGCCGTGTGCGCGTAGTACGCCTCGCTGGAGTCGCTGTGGTGCTCCACGCCGCCGATGCCGCCGCCGTAGGGGATCCGGACGACCAGGGGCAGCGCGAGGGCGCCGCGGGTGCGGTTGCGCATCTTCGCCATGTGGGAGGTGATCTGCTCGAACGCCGGGTAGGCGAACGCGTCGAACTGCATCTCCACCACCGGCCGCCATCCGGTCATCGCCATCCCGATGGCGAGGCCCGCGATGCCGGCCTCGCTGACCGGTGTGTCGAAGCAGCGGCCGTCGCCGAAGGCGTCCCGCAGCCCGTCGGTGACCCGGAAGACGCCGCCGAGGCGTCCGACGTCCTCGCCGAAGACCACAACCCTTTCGTCCGCACCCAGCGCGTCCCGCAGGGCGGAGTTGAGGGCCTGGGCCATCCCCGTGTCGACCGCGGTCATGTCAGCAATCCTCCAGGTCGGCCAACTCGGCCCGCAGGGCGGCTCGTTGGTCGGCGATGTGTGGGGTCGGCGAAGAGAAGACATGGTCGAAGAGGGCCTCCGGGTTCAACTCCGGGTCGGTGTAAAGCCGTTCGCGTACGTCGGTGGCGTACGCCTCCGCCTCGGCGGCCGCCGCCTTCACCTCGGCGTCGGTCAGCAGACCCCGCGCGCGCAGCTCCGACTCCAGCCGGGCGATCGGGTCGCGCTGCCGCCAGCCGTCGGCCTCGGCGGCCGTGCGGTAGCGGGAGGGGTCGTCGGCGCTGGTGTGGGGGCCCATCCGGTAGGTGTGCGCCTCGACCAGCCACGGCCCACCGCCCGCCCGGGCGTCCTCGACCGCCGTCGTCAGTACGGCGAGCACGGCGGCGGCGTCGTTGCCGTCCACCTGCTCCGAGCGGATGCCGTAGCCGACTCCCTTGTACGCCAGGCCCGGTGCCGCGCACTGCTCGGACAGCGGGACGGAGATGGCGTACCCGTTGTTCTGCACCAGGAACACCACCGGGGCCTTCAGCACGCCCGCCAGGTTGAGGGCTTCATGGAAGTCGCCCTCGCTGGTGGCTCCGTCGCCCACGAGCGCGAGGGCGACGGTGTCCGCGCCCTTGAGGCGCTCGCCGTGGGCCAGTCCCGTGGCGTGCGCGGCGTGAGTGGCCAGCGGGGTGCACTGCGGTGCCGTGCGGTGCCGCACCGGGTCGTAGCCGCAGTGGGCGTCCCCGCGCAGCAGCGTCAGCGCCTCGACCGCGTCGATCCCGCGGCTGACCAGCGACACGCAGTCGCGGTAGGTGGGGAACAGCCAGTCCGTGGCGCGCAGGGCGAGCGCGGCGCCCACCTGACAGGCCTCCTGGCCGAGGCTGGAGGGATGGACCGCGAGCCTGCCCTGCCGGGCGAGCGCCGTCGCCTGCTCGTCGAAGCGGCGCCCGACGACCATCTTCCGGTACGCCGCCAGCAGGGACTCGGCCGACGGCTCGGCGTACGTCCTGCCCGCCGTCCCGGCGTCCGACGACAGAAGGGAAACCGGAACCGGGGAGGGGAGCCAAGGCGAGGGCTCTCGCGCATTCCCCGCTCTCGTTCCCGTCGGCTTGTTGCCCATGTATCCGCCACCCTTTCCGAACGGCTTTCGCGCTTCGGATGATCTCCGCAGCACGTGGGGTTCTCAACTGCCCGGCAGCTAAGGGCGGGTGAAGCGGAACTGAACAGTCCGCTGTTCGACATAAGGAGAGGGTAAGCGCTTCCTATCTGTTGACCAGGCGTCGCCAAAAGGTAATTCGTGCGTCGCCCGCCCTTCCTGAAGCGCCGGTTCCAATTGATCAGCGAAACGCGGCACTGCGGAAGGCAAGCGAAGATGTCCGGAGTACGCCCGGGAACACGTCACTACACCGTCGTCTGTTCCTCATGTGGAAACCGTTACGAGGACGACGGTCTCCTCCTCGACTGCCCCCGTCGGCACGAACCGGCATTCCTGCGCACCGAGTACAACAGTGACCACGGCACAACCGGAACCCGCGCCGGTGAAAGCACCGGCCTGTTCCGGCATGCCCCGCTGCTGCCGGTGGCGCGCACCTTCCCCGACGTTCCCGGCCCGGTCGTCCACCGCGCCGAACGGCTCGGCCGCCGTATCGGCCTCGACCGGCTGTGGGTCGCCTTCAACGGGTACCGGCCGGAACGCGGGGCGCTCCTGCCGACCTGTACGTTCAAGGACCTGGAGGCCTACACGGTGCTCGGCCGGCTGCCCGCCGAGCCGCCCGTGCTCGTGATTCCCTCCGCGGGCAACACCGCCGCCGCCTTCGCCTGGGCCGCCACCCGCCACCGGGTGCCCTGCCTGCTCGTCGTACCCGCACCTGCCCTGGAGCGGATGCGCTTCCCGGCACCGCTCGACCCCCGTGTCCGGCTCGTCGTCCTCGACGGCACCGCCACCTACAGCGACGCCATCGCCTGCGCCGACCTGCTCTCCGCCCTCCCCGGCCACCACGCCGAGGGCGGCTCGCGCAACGTCGGCCGCCGCGACGGCCTGGGCACCGTCATGCTGGCCGCCGCCGATGCCCTGGGACGCCTGCCGGAGACCTATGTGCAGGCCGTCGGCAGTGGCACCGGAGCCATCGGCGCCCACGAGGCGGCCCGCAGACTGCGCGCCGACGGCGAGACACTGCCCCGCCTGCTGATGTGCCAGAACGCGCCCTTCGCACCGCTGTACGACGCCTGGCGATGTACCGGCGCGACTCCCACCGGCCGGGACCGGGACGACCACGGCCACAGCGACAGCGATCGCGAGCTCGAGCCGCTGGCACGCGAACTGACCAACCGGCGCCCCCCGTTCACCGTCCGCGGAGGCGTGCGCGACGTGCTCACCGAGAGCGGCGGCGACGTCCTGTGCACCGACAACGTCGCCGCCGTCGCCGCCATGGCCCTCTTCGAGGAGGTCGAGGGCATCGACATCGAGCCGGGCGCCGGAGTGGCCCTGGCCGCCCTGGCCGAGGCGGCACGGACCGGCCGCGTCCGCCGCGACGAACTCGTCCTCCTCAACATCACCGGAGGCGGCCGGGCCCGGCAGGCCCGCGACCTGTCGCTGATACCCGCCGAACCCTGGTTGCGCGTGCCGTGGCCCGGACGAGACGAGGGCCCGCGGGCCGTGGCCGAGCTCGTGGCACGGCAGCTGACCGGCCTCGCGGCGGTCACGGAGGCCGCCCGATGACCGTCCCGAACGCGTCGGACGTGTCCGCCGCCCAGCGCTCGATGTGGTTCGGACAGCGGCTCGACCCCGCCGGGCCCGCCTACAACGTGGGCGAGTACACGGAGATCCACGGCCCCGTCGACCCCGTCCGCTTCCGGGCGGCCGTCCGGCAGGTGGTGGCGGCCACCGAGACACTTCGGGTCCGGTTCGCGGCCGAGGACGACGAAGTCCGCCGGTTCGTCGACACCGACCCCGACTGGGACCTGCCCGTCGTCGACCTCACGGGCGAGGCCGACCCCCGGTCGGCCGCCGAGGCATGGATGGCCGCCGACTTCGCCACACCGTTCGACCTCGACCGGCCCCCGCTGTTCGCGTACGCCCTGCTGCACCTCACGCACACGCACTGGATCTGGTACCAGCGCTACCACCACATCGCCGTCGACGGCTACAGCTGCTCCCTCGTCGCGCGCCGGGTCGCCGACGCCTACAGCGCCCTCGTCGCGGGCACGCCGCACACCCCGCCGCCCGCGCCCCTCGCCCCACTGGTCGACGCGGACGAGGCCTACCGCGCCGGCCAACGGCACGCGGCGGACCGGGAGTTCTGGGCGACCGCGCTCGCCGACCGCCCCGACCCGGTGAGCCTGTCCACCCGCCCGCCGCACGTCGCCGGACGCTTCCTGCGCCGCACCGGTCATCTCCGGCAGGCGGCGGGGGACCTGGTGCACGCGGCCGCCGAACAGGCCGGCACCCGCTGGTCGCGCGTCCTGCTCGCGGCGACCGCCGCCTATCTGCACCGGCTCACCGGAGCCCGGGACGTCGTCCTGGGCCTCGCCGTCACCGCCCGCGAGAGCGAGACCGAACTCGCCACGCCGGGCATGGCGTCCAACGTGCTTCCGCTACGGCTGTCCGTACGGCCCGACACCGCCGCCCACGACCTCGTACGCCGGACGGCCTCAGCCACCCGGGACCTGCTGGCGCACCAGCGCCTGCGCGGCGAGGACCTGCGCCGGGAGGCGGCCTGGCCGCAGGAGGGGCCGCGCTTCTTCGGGCCCGTCGTCAACATCATGGCCTTCGGTCCGGAACTGCGGTTCGCGGGGCATGCGACCACCCGCCACAACCTGTCCACGGGGCCCGTGGAGGACCTCGCCGTCAACGTGTACGACCGTGCGGACGGCGACGGCATCCGCATCGACCTCGACGCGGGCCCCGACCACTACACGGATGCCGAACTCGCCGCCCACCACCGGCGCTTCGCCCGCTTCGTGGAGCACTTCGCCGCAGCCGTCCTCGCCACCGGCACCCCGGTCGGCCGGGTCGAGGCGACACTGCCCGAGGAGCGGGCAGACGCCCGGCTCGTCGGCGCCGCCGCACCCGCGGGAGCGGCGACGACCGTGCCGGGGCTCTTCGTTGCCTGGGCCGCGGCCACCCCGGACGCCACCGCGATCGTCCACGGCGAACGCACCACCACATACCGGCAGTTGAACACCCGCGCCAACCGGCTCGCACACCGGCTGATCGCCCTCGGCGTCCGGCCGGAGGACCTCGTGGCGGTCCTGATGGACCGCTCCGACGGGCTCCTCGCCGCGCTCCTGGCCGTGCTCAAGTCGGGCGCCGCATACGTCGGCCTCGACCCGCGCGCACCGGCCGCCCGCACCCGGCAGCTCCTGGCCGAGACGGGCGCGCACATCCTGCTGACCGACGCCGAGCCCACCGAGCCGTACGACGGGGTCACCACGGTCGGTCCCGGGGATCCGACGCTCGCCGCCGAACCGGACACGGACCCCGCCGTGCTCCCGCACCCGGCCCAACTCGCCTACGTCAGCTACACCTCCGGCTCCACCGGCATCCCCAAGGGCGTCGCCGTCACCCACCACGACGTCACCGCCCTGGCCAC
This sequence comes from Streptomyces guryensis, assembly GCF_021261325.1. Classification (GTDB taxonomy): domain Bacteria; phylum Actinomycetota; class Actinomycetes; order Streptomycetales; family Streptomycetaceae; genus Streptomyces; species Streptomyces guryensis. Next base: position 254,495 of record NZ_JAJSBI010000009.1, read on the forward strand.
CGACTCGGCGTTCGGCGACGGCGCGCACGCGCGCGTGCTGGTGCACTCGCCGACGGCGTTCGACGCCTCGACCTACGAGATGTGGGTGCCGCTGCTGAACGGCGGCACCGCCGTGGTCGCCGCGCCGGACGAGACCGTGGACGCCGCCGCCGTCGCCCGTCTGACGGAGCGGCACGGGCTGACGGCCATGTGGCTCACCGCCGGGCTGTTCCGTCTCGCCGCGGAGGAGGACCCGGGCTGCTTCGCAGGGCTGCGCCAGGTGTGGACCGGCGGAGAGGCGGTGCCCGCGGCCGCGGTCCGCCGCGTTCTGGCAGCCTGCCCGGGGCTGACCGTCACCGACGGCTACGGCCCGACCGAGACCACCACCTTCGCCACCTCCCGCCCCTGCACCCCGGGCGCTCCCGTCCCCGACCCGCTGCCCATCGGCCGCCCTCTGGACGGCATGCGCGCCTACGTCCTCGACGGGGCCCTGCAGCCACTCCCGCGGGGCACGGTGGGGGAGTTGTACGTCGCGGGCCCCGGCGTGGCCCGCGGCTACCTCGGCCGTCCGGGCACGACCGCCGAACGCTTCACCGCCGACCCGTACGGCCCGCCCGGCACTCGCATGTACCGCACCGGTGACCACGCGCGCGTGACGGCAGACGGCGAGCTGGAGTTCCACGGTCGCGCGGACGGCCAGGTCAAACTCCGCGGCTTCCGCATCGAACCGGGCGAGGTGGAGACGGCTCTCGCCACCCACCCCCACGTCGCGCAGGCGGTGGCCGTCGTCCGCGAGGACCGGCCGGGCGATCGCCGGCTGGTCGCGTACGCGGCCTGTCAGGCCCACGCCGGCGCCCCCACCTCCGAAGCCCTGCGCGACCACCTCGCCGTCCGTCTGCCCGACTTCATGGTCCCCACGGCCGTCGTCGTCCTCGACCGGCTGCCGCTGACCCCCAACGGCAAGCTCGACCGGGCCGCGCTGCCCGCCCCGCCCACCGTGGCCGCCCCGCAGACGCACGCCCCACGCACCCCCCACGAGGACGTCCTGTGCGCCCACTTCGCCGAGCTGCTCGGCCTCCCGGACGTCGGACCCCGTGACAGCTTCTTCGCCCTCGGCGGCCACTCCCTGCTCGCTCTTCGCCTGCTCGGGCGCGTCCGCACCACCCTCGGCGTCGAACTGACTCTGCGTGACGTCTTCCAGGCGCCCACTCCGACCGGTCTCGCACGCCTGCTGGCCGGAGCCGGGACGGCCGTACGCCCCGCCCCGCGGCCGACTGAGCGCAAGGCCCCCGGCGAGGCCCCGCTGTCGTCCGCCCAGCGGCGGCTGTGGTTCCTGCACCGGCTGGAGGGCCCCGGCGCGGCCTACAACATCCCGCTCGCCCTACGGCTGACCGGCACCGGCCTCGACGTGGACGCCCTGCGCGCGGCCCTCGCCGACCTCGTCGCCCGGCACGAGATCCTGCGCACCGTCTACCCGGACGCCGGCGGCCTGCCGTGTCAGCGGCTGCTGGAGCCCGGTATACCGGACCTGTCCGTCGGTCATGCGATCGCGGCCGAACTGCCCGAGGCCCTGGGCCGGTTGGCGGGGCAAGGGTTCGAGATCTCTGAACGCGTCCCGTTCCGCGCCCACCTCCTCGCCCTCGGCCCCGAGGACCACGTCCTCCTCCTCGTCCTGCACCACATCGCCGCCGACGGCTGGTCCCTGGACCCCCTGCTGCTGGACCTGGCGACCGCCTACCGGGCCCGGTCGGAGGGCCGGGAGCCGGACTGGGCGCCCCTGCCCCTCCAGTACGCCGACTACTGCGTCTGGCAGCGCGACGTGCTCGGCGACGACCAGGACCGTCAACTCGACCACTGGCGCCGGGCGCTCGCCGGACTCCCCGACGAACTCCCCCTCCCCGCCGACCGTCCGCGCCCCGCCCGCGCCACCCACCAGGGCGGCGACATCCCCGTCCGGCTCGACGCGGACCTGCACCGACGGCTGCGCGCTCTGGCCGGCGAAACCGGCACCACGGTGTTCATGGCCGTGCAGGCGGGCCTCGCCGCCCTGCTGACCCGGCTGGGCGCGGGCACCGACATCCCGCTCGGCACGCCGGTCGCCGGCCGCCCCGACGAGGCGCTGGACGACCTCGTCGGCTGCTTCGTCAACACGCTCGTGCTGCGCACCGACACCTCGGGCGACCCCAGCTTCCGGGAACTGCTCGCCCGGGTCCGGGAGGCCGACCTGGCGGCCTACGCCCACCAGGAACTGCCCTTCGAGCACCTCGTGGAAGCCCTCAACCCGCCCCGCTCACTCGCCCGGCACCCGCTCTTCCAGGTGATGCTGGCCTTCCGCCCCACCGCGGGACCCCACCTCGACCTCCCCGGGCTGCACTCCCGGACGCTCCCCGTGGAGACCGGCGCCACCAAGATCGACCTGACCTTCAACCTCGGCGAGCACCGCACCCCCGACGGATCCCCGGACGGGATCGAGGGCATCCTCCAGTACAGCGCCGACCTCTTCGACCGGTCGACGGCCGAGGACCTGGCCGCGCGTCTGGAACGCCTCCTGCGGGCCGCCGTCCGCCATCCTGACCAGGCCATCGGCACCCATGACATCCTCGACGACCGCGAACGGCACCGGCTTCTGACCGGGTTCAACGACACGGCACGCGACGTACCGGACACCACCTTCCCGCGCCTTTTCGAGGCGCGCGCAGCAGAGTCGCCGGACACCGTCGCCGTCGAGGACGGCACCCACTCGCTGACATATCGTCAACTCGACGGGCGGGCCGACCGCCTGGCCCGCGTCCTCGCCTCGCACGGTGCCGGTCCGGGACGGATCGTCGCGTTCTCGCTGCCCCGGTCGGTGGACCTCGCGGTCGCCGTGCTCGCCGTCCTCAAGGCGGGCGCGGCGTATCTGCCGCTGGACCCGGAACATCCGGCCGAGCGCACCGCCCGTCTGCTCGCCGACGCGGACCCGGTGTGTCTGATCGCCCGGGACCGGCTTCCCGCCGACTGCCGTGTCGGCTGCGTGGTCGTGGATCCCGACGCGGCCCCGGACGGTCCGGACACCACACCCCTCCCCGAGGCCCGGCCCGCCGACCCCGCCTACCTGATCTACACCTCCGGCACCACCGGCCGCCCCAAGGGCGTCATCGTCGAGCACCGCAACCTCACCACCTACGTGGCCCGTTGCGTCGAGGCGTACCCGAGCCTGCGCGGCACCTCACTGCTGCACGCAACGATGTCCTTCGACGCCACCGTGACCACCCTGCACGGGGCGCTCGCCGCCGGGGGCCGCGTGCACATCGCCGGCTTCCACGACGCGGGCGCGGCGCCGGCGAAGGGCGGCTACACGTTCCTCAAGGCCACGCCCAGCCACCTCCCGTTGCTGCCCGCCCTGCCGCACGACCTGTCGCCCGCCGAGGAGTTCATGCTGGGCGGCGAGGCACTGGTCGGCGAGGCCCTGCGTACCTGGCGCCGGGACCACCCCGACGTACGCCTGATCAACCACTACGGCCCGACCGAGCTCACCGTCGGCTGCACCGACCACCGCATCGAGCCCGGCGAGGAACTGCCGACCGGACCGGTGCCCGTCGGCCGTCCCATGTGGAACACCCGGGCGTATGTGCTCGATGCCCGGCTGAACCCCGTACCGGTCGGTGTCGAGGGCGAGTTGTACGTCTCCGGTGACCACGTGGCCCGCGGCTACTGGAGGCGGCCCGGTCCGACCGCCGAGCGGTTCGTCGCCGCTCCCTTCGGGCAGCCGGGCGGGCGCATGTACCGGACCGGCGACCTGGCCGTGTGGCTGGCCGACGGCACTCTGGAGCTGCGCGGCCGGGCCGACGGCCAGCTCAAGATCCGCGGACTGCGGATCGAGCCCGGCGAGGTCGAGGGCGTGCTCACCGCCCATTCCGCCGTCGCCCAGGCGGCGGTGGTGGTGCGCGAGGACCGGGACGGCATCCGGCGCCTGGTCGGATACGTCGTCGGAGCCGCCGAGGCGGACTGCCCCGCCGTACTGGCGCACGCCGCCCGCCACCTGCCCGCCCACATGGTCCCCGAGGCGCTCGTGGCGCTCGACGCGCTGCCGATGACACCCAACGGCAAGTTGGACCGCGCCGCCCTGCCGGCCCCGGCCGCCGCCCGGAAGACGACGACGGGACGCGCCCCACGGACTCCCCAGGAGACGGCCCTCAGGGACCTCTTCGCCGAGGTCCTCGGGGTCCCCGCCGAGGGCATCGGTGTCGACGAGGGCTTCTTCGACCTGGGCGGCGACAGCATCACCTCCATCCACCTGGTGAGTCGCGCGCTCGCCGAAGGGCTGCGGCTGGCCCCGCGGGACGTGTTCGAGCACCGCACGGTCGCCGGTCTCGCCGCCGCGGCGGCCGACCGTCCGGCTCCCGGTCCGGTCCCGGAACACGACTCACCGATCGGCACCCTGCCCCTCACCCCGGCCATGCACCGGGTGCGGGAACGCGGCGGCCCGATCGGGGCGTTCAGCCAGTCGGTGCTGCTCGTCTCCCCCGCGGGCGCGGACGAGCAGCGCCTGACCGCCGCGCTGCAGGCCCTCCTCGACCATCACGACGTCCTACGGATGCGGCTGACGCCCGACGGGCGGGCGGCCGAGATTCCTCCCCCGGGGACCGTCGACGCGGCCGCGGTGCTGGAATGCGTTCCCGAACCGGCCGACTTCGCGCAGGTGCTGAACGACTCCGCCTCCCGACTCAGGCCGGACCTCGGTCAGTTGCTGCGCGCCGTGTGGTGCGAGACCGGTGGCCCCGGCCGTCCCGGACGGCTGCTGCTGACCGTCCACCACCTGGCCGTGGACGGCGTGTCCTGGCGCATCCTGTGCTCCGACCTGGCCGCGGCCTGGCGTGCGGAGGAACTGCCCGAGCGGGGCACCTCCTTCCGGCACTGGGCCCGCCTGCTGGAGCGGGAGGCCCGCACCGCGGCCCGGACGGCCGAACTGGATGTGTGGCGGCACGTGTTGCAGGAACCCGGCCCCCTGCTGGGCGCGCGCCGGCCCGACCCCCGGCGGGACGTCGTCGGCGAGATGCGCCATCTCACCCGGCAGCTCCCGGCCGAGACGACCGATGAACTGCTCACCACCGTGCCGGCCGCCTTCCACGCCGGACCCGACGACGTCCTGATGGCTGCGCTGGCCGCGGCGTTCGTGCACTGGCGGCGCCCCGAGGACGGCCACCGGGCCCTGCTGCTGGACGTCGAGCGGCACGGCCGCGAGGAGATCGCCGACGGGATCGACCTGTCGCGGACGGTCGGCTGGTTCACCAGCGTCGTGCCTGCCCGGCTCGACCTCGCCGGAGTCGACCCCGCGGATCCGGCCCAGGTCCTCAAAACCGTCAAGGAACAACTGCGGTCCGTCCCGGACCACGGCATCGGATACGGCCTGCTGCGTCACCTCGACCCGTCGAACGGGCCGCTCCTCGCGGCTCTCCCGGCGCCGGAGATCGGCTTCAACTACCTGGGCCGCGCGGCCCGTTCGGTCGGAGGTGACTGGTCCCTCGCGCCGGAACCGCTGCGCAACCTGGGCGCGGTGCACGACCCCGCCATGCCCGTGGCCCACGGCCTGGAGATCACCGCTGTGACCACCGAGGACGGCCGGCTCGACACCACCTGGTCCTGGGCCCCCGGCATCTGGGCCGAGGACGACGTACGCGCCCTCGCGGACCGGTGGCTGGCGGAGCTGACCGCGCAGGCCGAGGGCGCCACCCGCGCGGCGGGCGGGAACACCCCGTCCGACCTGCCCCTGGTGTCGCTGTCCCAAGCAGAGATCGACGAACTCGAAGCCGAGTTCGGCAATGAGTGGAGGTAACCCAGGTGACTCGGTCCGGTTCCGGAATCGCCGACATCCTGCCCCTGTCGCCGCTGCAGGAGGGCCTGCTCTTCCACGCCCTGTACGACGACGAGCAGTCCCCCGACCTCTACGCGACCCAGCAGATCCTGGAGCTGGCAGGCCCCGTCGACCCCGCGGCCGTACGCGCCGCCGGCCAGGCCCTCCTCGACCGGCACCCCAACCTGCGTGCCTGCTTCCGCCGCCGGGACGCCGGACGGCCCCTGCAGATCGTGCCCACGGACGTCGAACTCCCCTGGGCAGAAGCAGACTTGGCGGCTCTCGGGGAGAGCGAGCGTGAGAAGGAGTGGGAACGGCTGCTGGACGAGGAACGCGCCCGCCGCTTCGACCTCGCCAAGCCGCCGCTCCTGCGGTACCTGCTGGTCAGGTGGTCACCGGACCGCTACCGCCTGCTCGTCACCAACCACCACATCCTGCTGGACGGCTGGTCGAAGCAGCTGCTGGTACGGGAGTTCACCGCCCTGCACGCGGGCGAGCACCCCACCGCCCTGCCGCCCGCGCCCGCCTATCGTGACTATTTCGCCTGGCTGGGACGGCAGGACCGTACCGCTGCCGAGGCCGCCTGGCGCGACGCCCTGTCGGACGCGGACGAGCCCACCCTGCTCGCCCCAGGCACAACCGGCGCCACCACCGTCCTGCCCCGCGAACTCGTCGTCGAGCTCCCCGAGCAGCTGACCGGCGCCGGAGAGGCCACCGCCCGCTCCCTCGGGATCACCCTCAACACGCTCGTCCAGGGCGCCTGGGGTGTCCTGCTGGGCCGCCTGACCGACCGCACCGACACGGTCTTCGGGCAGACGGTGACCGTGCGCCCGCCCGAACTGCCGAACATCGCCTCCATGGTCGGGTTCTGCATCAACACCGTTCCCACCCGTGTCCGTTGGGACGAGGACGACAGCGTCATGGAACTCCTGACGGCGCTGCACCAGCGGCAGGCGGCCCTGCTCCCGCACCAGCACCTGGGACTCGCCGACATCCGGCGCTCGGCGGGAAGCAGCGGCGAACTCTTCGACACCCTGCTGGCGTTCGAGAACCACCCCGCCACGACCGGCGCCGGGGCCTCCCGGGTCACCCAGCTCACCGGCCGCGACGCCACCCACTACCCGCTCACCCTCGCCGTCCTGCCCGCCCACCGCCTCGCTCTGCGCCTGTCCTACCGGCCCGACCTGTACGACGAGAGGGGCGCCCGGCAGCTCCTGGACCGGTTCGCCGCCGTACTGGAGGCCTTCGTGGCCGATCCGACGCGGCGCGTGCGCGAGGTCGGGATCCTGCTGCCGGGGGAGCGGCAGCGGTTGCTGGGCGGGAACGGCGGCACGGCCGTCCCGTCCTCGGCCACCCTGCCCGAGCTGTTCGCGGACCGGGCGGCCCGCACCCCCGACGCCACGGCCGTGGTGCACGACGGCACCCGCCTCACCTACGCGGAACTGGACGCACGCGCCAACCGCCTGGCGCATCTGCTGGCGGCCCGCGGTGCGGGCCCGGAGCGACTGGTGGCTCTCGCGCTGCCGCGTTCGCCGGAGCTGGTGGTGGCCGTGCTGGCGGTCCTGAAGACCGGCGCCGCGTACGTGCCGATGGACCCGGAATACCCGGCGGACCGGCTCGAGTTCATGCTGGCCGACGCCGATCCGGTGCTGCTCGTCACCACTGCGGACGTGGCAGCGGGCCTGCCCCCGTGTGAGGTCCCCGTGGTCACGCCGGACGAGTCGCTGACGTGTCCCGGCACGGCACCCGAGGCGCCCGCCCTGAGCGGCGACCACCTCGCCTACGTCATCTACACCTCGGGCTCGACCGGCCGCCCGAAGGGGGTCGCGGTCCCGCACCGCAACGTCGTACGGCTCTTCTCGGCCACCCGGCACTGGTTCGACTTCGGCCCGGACGACGTGTGGACGCTGTTCCACTCCTACGCGTTCGACTTCTCGGTGTGGGAGCTGTGGGGCGCGCTGCTGCACGGCGGCACGCTCGTGGTCGTCCCGCACGCGGTGAGCCGGGACCCCGAGGAGTTCCTGCGGCTGCTGGCGCGTGAGCGCGTCACCGTGCTCAACCAGACGCCCTCGGCCTTCGGTGAACTCCTGCGCGCGGACGGCGCCCTGCCGGACGTCGGACGCGGACTCGCCCTGCGATACGTGGTCTTCGGCGGAGAGGCACTCGACTTCACCCGGGTCGCCGAGTGGTACACCCGGCATCCGCAGGACGCGCCCGTACTGGTCAACATGTACGGCATCACCGAGACGACGGTCCATGTCACGGGCCTGCCGCTGACCGAGGCCGCGGTGGCCGACCGGCCGCAGGCCAGTGGCATCGGGCACGCCATCCCCGACCTGCGCGCCCACGTCCTGGACGCCGGCCTGCGGCTGGTGCCGCCGGGCGCGACCGGCGAGCTGTACGTGGCGGGCGCGGGCCTGGCACGTGGGTACCTGCGGCGGACGGGGCTGACGGCGGGCCGTTTCGTCGCAGATCCCTTCGCTGCTGCTCCCGGTGAACGGATGTACCGCACGGGCGACTTGGTGCGGCAGTCCGCAGACGGGGCGCTGGAGTACCTGGGCCGGGCGGACGACCAGGTCAAGGTCCGGGGCTTCCGCATCGAACTCGGCGAGGTGGAGACGGCGCTCGCCGAGCACCCTGCGGTGACGCAGGCGGTCGTCCTCGTACGGGACGGGCGGCTCATCGCCTACGCCGTCGCAGGAGCCCTCGACGCGGACACGCTGCGCCGGCACGCGGCACGGACGCTGCCGGACCACATGGTTCCCTCCGCCGTGGTCGTCCTCGACCGGCTGCCACTGACCGCCAACGGCAAGCTGGACCGCGCGGCTCTGCCGGCGCCCTCCGCGCAGAGCGGGGGCCGCGCCCCGCGCACCCCGCAGGAGGAGATCCTGTGCGGGCTCTTCGCCGACGTCCTAGGCCTGGATCCGCACCGGATCGGTGCGGACGACGGCTTCTTCGACCTCGGCGGCGATTCGCTGCTCGCGATGCGACTCACCGACCGCATCAGGAGCGCGCTGGGCATCGCCCTGCCCGTCCGGGCGGTGTTCGAGGCGGCGACCCCCGCCGGGCTGGCCGTGCGGCTCGGCGAGAGCGAGGGCGGCGCCCCGCGTCCCGAACTCACGGCGCGGGAACGCGGTCACGCCCCGATTCCCCTGTCGTACGCCCAGCAGCGGCTGTGGTTCATGGGCCGCCTCGACGGCAGCAACACCTACACCGTTCCCTGGGCCCTGCGCCTCACCGGCCCCCTCGACCGTGAGGCGCTGGAGGCGGCACTCGCCGACCTCGTGACCCGCCACGAGCCGCTGCGCACCCTCCACCCCGACTTCCAGGGCATTCCGTACCAGCGGATCCTGGACCCTGAAGCGGGACGCCCGCCTCTCACCGTCGTACCGGTCACCCAGGCGGAACTCCCCGCGCTGCTCACCACCGCCGCCGGACACCGCTTCGACCTGTCCGCCGAAACGCCGCTGCGCACCACCCTGTTCACGCTCGACGACGACACCCACGTCCTCCTGCTGCTCGCCCACCACATCGCCGTCGACGGATGGTCCATGGCGCCCCTGATGCGCGACCTGGAGACCGCGTACGCGGCCCGGATCACCGGATGTGCCCCGAAGTGGCGGCCACTGCCCGTCCAGTACGCCGACTTCGCTCCCTGGCAGCGCGAACTGCTCGGCGCGGCGACAGGGACCGGCGAGAGCCTGCTGGAACGTCAGACCGCCTTCTGGCGGGAGGCGTTGGCGGGTGCTCCCGAGGAGCTGCCGCTCCCCGCCGACCGCCCCCGTCCGGCCGAGCCCAGCGGTCGCGGCGACCGCGTCGGACTCACCGTCGGCGCGGAGCTGCACACCGCACTCGCCGACCTCGCCGCCGCCTCCCGGGTCACCCTCTTCATGGTGCTCCAGGCCGGCCTCGCCGCGACGCTGAGCAGGCTCGGTTCGGGCACCGACATCACCCTCGGCACACCGGTCGCCGGACGCCCCGACAGCAGGCTGGACGACCTGGTCGGCTTCTTCGTCAACAGCCTCACGCTGCGCACCGACACCTCGGGCAACCCGACCTTCCGTGAACTCCTGGGCCGCGTCCGGGACTTCGACCTCGCCGCCTACGCCCACCAGGACGTGCCCTTCGACCTCCTCGTGGACGCCCTCAGCCCGCGGCGCACCCTCGCCCGCCATCCGCTGTTCCAGGTGGTGCTGGCCTTCACCGGTCATGCCTCGGACGCCGCCCTGTCCCTGCCGGGCCTCGGCGTCGTACGGGAGCCCGTCGAGACCGGAGCGGCGCGCTTCGACCTCTGCCTCTACCTGAGCGAGCGCCGCCACGACGACGGTACCGCGGCCGGCATCGACGGCATCGCCGAGTACAGCACCGACCTGTTCGACCCGGCCACGGTCGAGTGGCTCACACGGCGGCTCGTCCGCTTCCTGACCGCCGTCGGCGCCGACCCCGACCTGCGCGTCGAGGACGTGGACCTCCCGGAGGACGACGAACGGCGGCGGCGCGGTCAGTCGAGCGCGGCCTTCGAGGAAGTCCGCGAGGCACCGCCCGCGCCCGCTGCCGCTGGGGGACAGGAACCGGCGAACCCGGCCGAGCGCATCCTCGCCGGGCTCTTCCGTGAACTGCTCAAGCTGCCCGAAGTCCCGCTCGACGAGGACTTCTTCGCCCTCGGGGGCGACAGCATCACCTCGATCCGGCTGGTGAGCCGGGCAGCCGAGGCGGGCGTCGTGATCAGCGCCCGGGACGTCTTCAAGCACCAGACGGTGAAGGAGCTGGCGGCGGTGGCCCGTGGGCCGGTCGGCGGCACCGGCGACGGCGCGGCCGGCGCCCATGCGACCGACGGAGCGGGCCGGGTCCCGCTCACGCCCATCATGCGATGGCTGCTCGAACGCGGCGGCCCGATCGGGCGGTTCAGCCAGTCCGTCCTGCTCACGGTCCCGGCGGACGCCGATCCACCGAGGCTGACGGCCGCCCTGCAGACGGTGCTCGACCACCACGACATGCTGCGTTCCCGGCTCACCCCGACCCCGGAACTCGACGTCAGCCCGGTCGGCCGGGTCCGCGCCGCGGACCTGCTCGACCGCCGGGATGTCTCCGGTCTGTCCGCCTCGGACGCTCTCCACGCGTGCGTGGCCGAGGAGTTCGACCGGGCGGTGGGACTCCTCGATCCGGCGGCCGGGGCGATGGTCAGGGCCGTGTGGTTCGACGCCGGACCCGACCGGGCCGGGCGGCTGCTGCTGGTCGTCCACCACCTGGCCGTGGACGGAGTGTCCTGGCGCATCCTCGTACCCGACCTGAAAGCCGCCTGGGAGGCCGTCGCCGCCGGACGCAGCCCCGAACTGCCGCCCGTCGCCACGTCGTTCCGCCGCTGGTCCACGGAGCTGGGCCGACAGGCGCGTACGCCCTCACGGGTCGCCGAGGCCGAGCTGTGGCGCCGTATCGCCGACGCCCCGCGCGCCCCGCTGGGCCGACGCCCGCTCGACCCCTGCCGGGACACCGCCGCCACCAGCCGCTCGGTGCGGCTCACCCTGCCGCCCGAGACCACCGGGCCGCTGCTCACCAGCGTCCCGGCCGCCTTCCACCTCGGTGTCCAGGACGTGCTGCTCACCGGCCTCGCGCTCGCCGTCGCCGACCGGCAGGGCTCCCCGCACGTCGTGCTCGACGTCGAGGGGCACGGCCGCGAGGAGCTGACGCCCGGGCTCGAACCGTCGGGCACGGTCGGCTGGTTCACCTCCCTCTACCCGGTCCACCTGGATCTGCGGGGCGTGAACGTGGGCGAGGCGATGGCCGCGGGGCCCGCCGCCGACCTCGCCGCCACCCGGGTCGCCGAGCGGCTGCGCGAACTGCCCGACCACGGGGCCGGACACGGACTCCTGCGCCACCTCAACCCGGACACCGCACCCGAGTTGGCCAAGGCGCCCACACCGGCGATCGGCTTCAACTACCTCGGCCGGTTCAGCGCCCCCGGAACCACCGGAACCGAGCCCTGGGCCTTCGCCCCCGAGTCGTCGGCACTCGGCACCGGCTGCGATCCCGGCCTGGGCGCCGCCCATGCCCTCGACATCAACGCGGTCGTCCACGACACGGCCGGCGGACCGCGGCTGGTGGCCGACTGGTCGTGGGCCGAGGGCGTGCTGAGCGAGGCGGAGGTGCGGGCGCTTGCCGAGTCCTGGTTCGCGGTGCTCACCGCACTCGTGGGCCGGGCCGCCGGCGTCGCCGGCCTGGCGGTCGCGGGGCTGTCCCGGGACGAGCTCGACGAGTTGACGGCGGGCCTCGACTGAGCGCTCCGCGGACAGCACGGTGACGACCCGCGGGCCGGTGGGGGCTGGTCGCGCAGTTCCCCGCGCCCCGGAGCGGCGCGTACCGCCGGCCGAGCTCCCAAGACGACCCAGCAGTTCCAGCAGAGCCAGAACACAGCGAGACGAGGCGACATGACGCAGCCCGGGCCGGTCGACGTACTGCCCCTGACACCGCTCCAGGAGGGCCTGCTCTTCCATGCTCTGTACGAGCACGAGCGGGACGCCCCCGACGTGTACGTCGTGCAGCTGGTCTTCGAAATCGAAGGACTGGTGGACGCCGACCGTCTCCGGGCCTGCGTTCAGGCACTGCTGGAGCGCCACCCGAACCTGCGGGCGGCCTTCCGGCGGCGCCGCGGCGGCCAGCCCGTCCAGGTCGTCCCGCGCCGGGCGACGCTGCCGTGGGCGGAAGCCGATCTGACCGGGCGAGCCATCGGCACCGAGAAGGCGTGGACCGCACTGCTCGACGAGGACCGGGCCCTCGGGTTCGACCCGGCCACCCCTCCCCTCCTGCGCTGCACCCTGGTCCGTACCGGGGAGCACCGCCACCGGCTGCTCGTCACCCACCACCACATCCTGCTCGACGGCTGGTCGGTCTCCGTCCTCCTACGGGAACTGCTCGCCCTGTACGCCGCCGACGGCGACCCGGCCGTGCTCGCGCCCGCCCCGCCGTACCGCGCCTTCCTGGAGTGGCTGAACCGCAGGGAGCGCAGCGCCGCCGAGGCCGCCTGGCGGGACGCGCTGGCCGACGTGGCGGAACCGACCCGACTGGCCCCGGCCACCGCGCCGGGCGCCACCGAGTCGGCACAGGCCCGGACCGAGCTGCCGGCGGAGACGGGGGCCGCCCTCACGGCGTGCGCCCGGAGCCTCGGCGTGACCGTGAACACCCTCGTCCAGAGCGCCTGGGCGATCCTGCTCGGCCGCCTGACCGGCCGCGACGACGTCGTCTTCGGTGCCACCGTCTCCGGCCGCCCGCCCGAACTCCCCGGTGTCGAGTCGATGGTCGGCCTGTTCATCAACACCATCCCGACACGGGTCCGGCTGCGGCCCGAGCAGAGCCTGAGCGACCTGCTCCGCCAGGTGCAGGACGGCTACGTCGGCCTCCTCGACCACCAGCATCTCGGCCTGGCCGACATCCAGCGGGCCGTGGGCGTCCCGGAGCTCTTCGACAGCCTCGTCATCTTCGAGAACTATCCGGTGGATCCTGAGGCGGCGGGCGAGCGACGCAACGGCGACGACGGTGACGACGGCGGGCTCCGGGTCGTCGGATCCAGCGGTCGCGACGCCACCCACTACCCCGTGACCCTCGTGGCCCTCCCCGGCCCCCGGCCCCGCTTCCGGCTGGCCTACCACCCGGGACTCTTCGACGCCGGCTGGGCCGACGCCACGCTCGCCCGACTGGTGCGCATCCTTGAGGCCATCGCGGCCGACCCGGAGCTCCCGCAGGGCCGTCTGGGACTCCTGGCACCCCAGGAACTCCCGCGGCCGACGCCGCTCGCGCCGCCTGCGACCCGCACCCTCACCGACCTCTGGTCGGCCCAGGTCGCCGCCACCCCGGACGCCGACGCCGTGCTGGACCACGGCATCCCTCTCAGCTACCGCGAACTGGACGCCCGGGCCGAACAGCTGGCCGCTCGCCTCACCGCTCTCGGCGCGGGCCCGGAGCGGGTCGTCGGCATCGCTCTGCCCCGTACGGCGGAGCTGGTCGTCGCCGTCCTCGCCGTACTGAAGTCCGGTGCCGCCTATCTGCCGCTCGACCCCGCCTACCCGGCCGACCGCCTGGCGTACATCGTCGCCGACGCCTGCCCGGTCGTCGTCCTCGCCACCGAAGAGACGGCGGGAGCGCTGCCGGAGGGCACACCGCTGCTCAACCCGACAGGTGAGGTGACGGGCCGTCAAATCCCCTTGTCCCCATGCGGATTGACGCCGGACAACCTCGCCTACATCACCTACACCTCCGGCTCCACCGGCCGCCCCAAGGGTGTTCTGGCCACGCATCGCAACGCCGTCGAGTTCGTCGAGTGGACCCATGCCGAGTTCGGTGCCGAGCGGCTGGCCGAGGTGCTGTTCTCGACCTCGCTCAACTTCGACGTCTCGGTGTTCGAGATCTTCTCGCCGCTGCTGTGCGGCGGGCGTATCGAGATCGTCGAGAACCTCCTCGCGCTCACCGAGGGCACCTCCCGGGACGTGGGCCTGATCAGCGGTGTACCCACGGTCATCGCCACCGTGCTCGCCGAACGGCCGGCCGTCGCACCGCACACGGTGGCCCTCGGCGGCGAACCGATCACCGAACAGCTCCGCGCAGACATCGCGGCCGCCTTCCCCGGTGCACGGCTCGTCAACTTCTACGGGCCCACCGAGGCGACCATCTACGCCACTGCCTGGCAGTCCGGCACGGACCCGGGCGACAAGGCCGCGCCACCCATCGGCCGCCCCCTCGCCCGCAACCTCGTCCACCTCCTCGACCAGGCGCTGCACCCCGTGCCCGACGGAGCCGTCGGCGAGGTGTACGTCGCGGGCGGCGGCCCCGCCCGCGGCTACCTGGGCAGGCCGGGTCTGACGGCCGCGCGGTTCGTCGCCGATCCGTTCGGCGGACCGGGGGAGCGCATGTACCGCACGGGTGACCTGGCGGTGCGCGGCTCCGACGGGCAACTGCGCTTCCTGGGCCGGGCCGACCACCAGGTGAAGCTCCGCGGCTTCCGGATCGAACTGGGCGAGATCGAAGCCGTACTCGCCGCACACCCGGCCGTCGCCAAGGCGGCGGCAACGGTGAGGGAGGACGGGCGCGGCGAGAAACAACTGGTCGCCTACGTCGTGCCCGCCGAGGCGGCAACACGGGGAGCCGACGCCGACGGCCTCCGCGACCACCTGGCCCGGAGCCTTCCCGCCCACATGATCCCCTCGGCGTTCGTCACCCTCGAAGCACTCCCGCACACCGCCAGCGGCAAACTGGACCGCAAGGCCCTGCCCGCGCCCGACGCGCCACCCGCGGCGAAGACCGCCCCGCGCACCGGGCGGGAGGAGACCCTGCGCGCAATCTTCGCCGAGGTCCTCGGGCTCGCCCCGGCCCAGGTCGGCGTCCACGACAGCTTCCTCGATCTCGGCGGCCACTCCCTGCTGGCCCCCCGCCTGACCTCGCGCATCAGCGCCGAACTCGGAGTCGAACTGCCCCTGCGGGCCCTCTTCCACACACCGACCGTGGCGGCGCTGGCCAGACGTCCGGCCGATGCCGACCGCCCCGCAGGACTCGACCGCCCCGGAGGGTCCGGCCACTTTGGCGGCCCGGGTGCGGCCCCCGTGGGTCCCCTGCTCCCGCTGCGCACCCGAGGCGACCGCGAGCCCCTGTTCTGTCTCCCTCCGGCCTCCGGACTGTCCTGGGGATTCGCCGGCCTGGCCCGCCACCTCAACGCCGGCCGTCCGCTGTACGGCCTGCAGTCCCGTGGCCTGATCCCGGGTCAGGACCGGGCCGGCAGCCTGGCCGAGGTGGTCGCCGAGCAGACCGCCCTCATCCGTGAAGTACAGCCGCACGGCCCCTATCACCTGCTCGGCTACTCCATGGGCGGCCTCGTCGCGTACGACATCGCCGTCGGCCTTCAGGCGGCCGGAGAGCAGGTCGCACTGCTCGCGCTGCTCGACTCCTTCCCCGGGGCCTGGACCCGGCAGGGCCCCGCCCGGTCCGACCGTCCGGCGCTGCTGCGCAGCCTCCTCGCCATCCTCGGCCGGCCGGTGCCCGAGGACGACACGGAACCGCTGACCGGGAGCAGGTTCGCGGAACTCGTCCGCGGCGTGCCCGACATGCCCGGCAGCCTCGACGACGCCGAACTGGCGGCCCTGGTCGACGTGACGGCGAACAACCGGCGTCTGCTGGCGGAGTTCGCCCCCGGGCCGTACCGCGGAGACCTGCTCTTCTTCACCGCCGCACAGGATCCGGACGCGGTCCCCGGCCGGCACCGCTCCTGGCAGCCGTACGTCGAGGGCCAGGTCGACAACCACGACATCCCCTGCACACACGGAGAGATGACCCGGCCCACGTCACTGGACCGCATCGGTCCGGTGCTGGACAGCCGGCTCCGAAGGTAGTCCGAAAGCTCCGAAACCTCGGACGCGACCGCCCACCACGGAAGGAACCGTCATGACCACCAACCCCTTCGACGACGACAGCATCGAGCACCTGGTCCTGGTGAACGACGAGGGCCAGCACTCCCTGTGGCCCCGCTTCGCCGAGATCCCGGCCGGCTGGACCGTCGTCCACGGCCCTGCGAGCCGCCGGTCCTGCGTCGACCACGTCGACGAACACTGGACCGACATGCGCCCCAACAGCCTGATCAGGGCCATGGGGGACACGACCAAGCTGGTGTGCCTTCCGTATGCCGGAGCGGGTGCCTCGTTCTACCGCTCCTGGTCCGCCCTGGCCGGGGACGCGCTGGAGATCGTGCCGCTCCAACTGCCCGGCCGGGAAAGGCTGATCGACGAAGAGCCCCACCGGGACGTCCACAAGGCCGTCGACGCACTCCTGCCCCAGCTGCGGGAACGGCTCGGCAGCGGCGACCACAAGGTGGCCCTGTTCGGGCACAGCCTCGGTGCCGTGCTCGCCTACGAACTGGCGCACCGCCTGGCCGCCGAGCCCGACGTCGAGCTCGTCCACGTGTTCGTCAGCGGGTCGCCGCATCCCGGGCAGGGCCGGGAGCAGCGGGCCACCGGCCTGTCCGACGAGGAATTCCTGGCCCGCGTCGGTGAGTTCGCGGGCTACAGCCATCCCGCCCTCGACGACCCGGAAATGCGCGAGATGCTCCTGCCCACCCTGCGCGCGGACGTCGAGATGCACGAAAGCTACGTACCCGGCACAGCCCTTCCGCTGGACGCGCCCCTCACGGTCATCCGAGGCGAGGACGACACCCTGGTCGCCCACGACGAAGCCGTGTCCTGGAACAAGGCGTCCGGCCGCGACTTCGACCACGTGGAGATCCCCGGCGGCCACATGTATCTGACCGAGTCCGCACCGGCCTTGGTCCGCCTGATCGTCTCGAAGCTCAGCTAGCCGTCCCCCCTCACCCCCCCTCACCCCCCTTCACGACTCCCAGGGAGTACCCGATGCGTCTGCATGGCAAGTCGGTCCTCGTCACCGGCGCCGCCCGCGGACTCGGCAGAGCAGCCGCGGTCGCCTGTGCGGCCGAGGGCGCCGACCTCACCCTCCTGGACATCTGCGCCGACCTGCCGGGCGTGCCCTACCCGCTGGGCACTCCGGGGCAGTTGGAGCACACCGCCGCGCTGTGCCGGGACGCCGGCGCGGCCGTCCTCACCGCGGTGGCCGACATCCGTGACACCCACGGCATACGAGAGGCGGTGACCCGCGCCGAGGACCGGTTCGGCCGGATCGACGTCGCCGTCAACAACGCCGGCATCGCCGCGCCCTCGGGCAAACCGGTGCACGAGATCGAAGAGGACGAGTGGTCCCTGATGATCGACGTGGACCTCTCCGGGGCCTGGCGGGTGATCCGCGAGGTCGGCGGGGCGATGAGCACCCGGCGGGCCGGCAGCATCGTCAACGTCGCCTCCACGGCCGGACTCGTCGGCTACCGGCACTTCGCCGGTTATGTCGCCGCCAAGCATGCCGTCGTCGGCCTCACCAAGGCCGCCGCGCTCGACCTCGCGCCGACGAAGGTGCGTGTGAACGCGGTCTGCCCGGGGTCCGTGCGCGATGACGCGTGGGCCGAGGGCCGGATGCTCGCCGAGATCGCCAGGGCGCTGGAGGTGCCCGTCCACGAGCACGAGAAGACCTTCGTCGAGGCGCAGCCGATGAACGCGCTGATCGAACCCGAGGACGTCGCCGCCGCGATCGTCTTCCTGGCCTCGGACGAGTCCCGGCAGATCACCGGGTCGGTCCTGACCGTGGACGGCGGGTTCAGCATCCGCTGAGACCCCTGCCCCGGACAACGAGAACAACGAGAACAACGAGAACAACGAGAACAACAAGAACGACAAGAACGACAAGAACGACAAGGAGTACGGCCCGTGTCCGCGTTGCTGTCCGACCCCCACTTCCACGCGACCCACTGCCATGCGCTGCGCGTCCGGTCGGGCCACTCACCGGACCCCGCCCGCCGACCGGGCCTGTGGATCGAGGACGTCCCCGTACCGGCGACGGACCCCCTCGCGGAGCGCCGACGCGCCACCGAACTCGCCCGCCCCGGCCGCGATCCGCGCCAAGTCCTCCTGCGCTACGCCGACGGCCTCTGCGACCTGATCGTCGTCGCCCCGCGCGGACGCTGGGACCGCGCGGCCCTCAACCGGCTGGCAGCGGGGGAGCCCGTGGCACCGAACGACGCACGCCCGGCTCCCCAGGCCGCCCTGGCCCCGCCCGCTCCCGCGTGGGGGCTGGGCGGCGAGGGTCCGAGCGATCCCCATGTCGTCGCCCTGGACGACGGCGGGGACGAGGCGAGCTGGCTCGCGGCACTCGCCGTCACCCTGCGACGCTACGACCCCGACACCCCGCCGGTCATCGGCACCGACCGTGGCGGCTTCACAGTCGAAGAGGCCGCCACACTCGGCGAGTTGAAGCCCTCCTCGGCGACCGGCCCTGCCCTCACGGGTCTGCTCTTCATCGACACCACCGACACCACCGACATCATCGACAACACCGGCTACAGCGCCCTTTCCGGCGTGGGTGAGACCGAGTACGTGCCCTGCCTCGCACCCCCGTTCCCGCTCACCGTCTCGGTCTTCCGGGACTCGGGCGGTCCGCGGCTGCGCTGCGACCACCTGAGCAGTCACTTCTCCGCGGAGATCGCGGACCGGTTCGTACGGCACCTCGTGCACGTACACCAGCAGGTCCTGCACCGTCCGCAGACCCCGCCGGACGACGTCGAGCTTCTCGACGAGGCGGAGCGCGCCCGCACTGCGGCGCTCGGCCGCCCGCCCCGGTCCCTGACGGCCAGGCCGGCGAGCGTGCCCGGGGCGCTCGCCCGGATCGTGGCGGCCGCGCCGGAGCGCATCGCCGTGACCGACGGCGACAGCGGCCTGACCTACCGCGAACTCGACGAGCGGGCCGCCCAGTTGGTGTGCGGCCTGCGCGCACGCGGAGTCCGCGCCGGGGACCGGGTGGGCGTGTGTCTGGAGCGCTCCGCCGAACTCGTCGTCAGCCTGCTCGCCGTGCTGATGGCCGGCGCGACCTACGTGCCCGTCGACCCCGCCTACCCCGCGGAACGGCTCGCCCACACGGCACGGGACGCCGGTCTGGGCGTGGTGATCACCCGGCTCCCGGAGTTCCCCGACGTGGCGGACTGCGTGCGGGTGTCCCCGGACGAACTGGCGAAGGAGCCGGCAGGCGGGCGGCCGTCGCCGGAGAAGAACACGAGCCCTCCGCCCCCCTCACCCGATGACCCCGCCTACGTCATCTACACCTCCGGCTCCACCGGCCGGCCCAAGGGCGTCGTCGTACCGCACCGCAACGTGATCGCCCTGGTCGACGCGACCCGCGACGAGTACGGGTTCTCCGAAGCGGACGTGTGGACCTGGTTCCACTCCAGTGCCTTCGACTTCTCCGTGTGGGAGATCTGGGGCTGTCTGCTCACCGGCGGACGGCTGGTCGTGGTGCCGTACTTCGTCTCCCGTGAACCGGACCAGTTCCGCGATCTGCTCGTCGCGGAGAAGGTCACCGTCCTCAGCCAGACCCCGTCGGCCTTCGCCCAGCTCCTGGACGTCGACCACACCGACGTGTCCGTCCGGCTCGTCGTCTTCGGCGGGGAGCCCCTGGACACGCGGATGCTGCTGCCCTGGTTCGACCGGCATCCCGAGCGGTCCTGCCGGGTGGTGAACATGTTCGGCATCACGGAGACCACCGTCCATGTCACCGAGCAGACCCTCACCCGGAAACTGGCGCTCGCCGCCACCCGCTCCGTCGGGCGCGCCCTGCCCGGCTGGCACCTGTACGTGATGGACCCCGCCGGACGGCTGCTGCCGCCGGGGGCGGCGGGCGAGATATGCGTCGGGGGTGCCGGCGTCGCCCTCGGCTACCTGGGGCAGCAGGAGCTGACCGGCAGCCGGTTCGTACCGGACCCGTTCACCGGCGGCACGATGTACCGCAGCGGCGACCTCGGACGGCTGCGCCCCGACGGGCGGCTCGAACATCTCGGGCGGATCGACAGCCAGGTGAAGATCCGCGGCTTCCGGATCGAGCTCGACGAGATCCGCTCCGTTCTGCTGGAGGACCCCGACGTGCGCACCGCGGCCGTCCTGGTCCGCCGTGACGACCCCGCGGCCTCCGCCACGGCCAGGATCGACGCCTACGTGACCCTGTCGCCCGGGGGCGACCCGGCCGGGGTCCGCGAGCGGGCCGCCGGCATCCTGCCCGAGTACATGCTCCCCGCCACCGTCACCGCGCTGGACGCACTCCCGCTGACGGCCAACGGCAAACTCGACGCGGCGAAGCTCCCCGCGCCCGCCGCCCCGCGCCCACCGAAGCGGGACACCGCCCCGGCCGCTCCCGCTCCCGCCCACGACGACCTCACCGCAAGCCTGACGGAGATCTGGAGCGACGTGCTGGGCGTGCCCGTGGGCCCGGACGACGACTTCTTCGAGCTCGGCGGCAACTCCCTGTTCGCCGTCCGCATCGGAGCCGCCCTGCGTGCCCGGGGTCTGCCGTCGCCGCGGCTGCGGGAGCTGTACCGCCACCCGACCGTCCGGGGAACGGTGGCGGGTCTCAGGGCCGTGGCCGGGCAGGATCCACCCATGTGAGGCCGTCCTCCGAAGCCACCAGCCCGCCCGGCCGCACCGGCGTCTCCTCCTCCAACGGCCCGCCGAACACGCCTCGTTCCTGCAGCACCGCACCCTCCTGGAACACCTCCCGGATGGTGGCGGACTCGAAGAGAGGGTTGCGCAGGCCGTCGGAGTCCGCCAGCCGGCCCACCGCCGTCCCGAGCTCCGCGGAGGCCGTCGTCAGCCGGGCGCCCGCCTCCCCGAGCCCGCCGAAGCTCGCGTCGCCGGAGGCCAGACCGCCCACCAGTGCCACGAACGCCTCCAGTTCCGTCGCGCCCACGTTGGTGACCTTGCGGGCCTTCCAGAAGTACGAACGCTCGTCCTCGTGCATGTCGTAGAACGAGACCAGGAACTCGTGGAACAGGCTGTACTCGTGCCGGTAGCGGGCCTCGAACTCGTCGAACAGACGCCCCTCGTCCAGCGTTCCGGCGAGACCGCTGTTGATGGAGCGGGCCGCGAGCAGGGCCCCGTACGTGGCGAGGTGCACGCCGGAGGAGAGCACCGGGTCGACGAAGCACGCCGCGTCACCGGCCAGCACCATGCCGGGCCGCCACAGCCGTGGCTTCCAGTACGACCAGTCCTTGCGGACCCGGACCTGGTCGTACGGCACCTCGGTGGTCTGTGGGACCCCTTGGAGGAGGTCGCTGACCTCGGGGCACGAGCCGATCAGTCGGCGCCAGGCCGCCACCGGGTCCCGCTGTATCCCGGCCGCGTTCTCCCGGCTCACCACCGCTCCCACACTGGTCAGGTCGTCGCGCAGCGGGATGTACCAGATCCAGCCCTCGTCGAAGGCGGCGCAGAAGACGTTGCCGTCGTCGGGCTTCGGGAGCCGCCTGCCTCCGGCGAAGTAGCCGAACACCGCGATGTTGCGGAAGAAGTCGGAGTACGTCCGGCTGCCGCCGACCTCGGTGTGGATCCGGCTCCCGTTGCCGGAGGCGTCCACGACATAGTGGGCCCGGGCCTCGCGCGGCGCGCCGCCGGGGCCGCTCCAGCTGACGCCCCGCACCCGCTCCTCGTCGGCGAGCACGCCTTTGACGCGGCAGTTCTCCCGTACGTCGACGCCGACCCGGCGGGCGTTGTCCAGCAGGATCGCGTCGAACCGCGACCGCTCGACCTGGTAGGCGAACGAGGTCGGGTCGGCCAGCCGGGGGGACAGGGCGAAGGAGAACTGCCACGGATCCCGGTTGCGGCCCCACCGGAACGTCCCGCCCCGCTTCGGCTTGAAGCCCGCCCGCGCGACCTCGTCCTCGACGCCCAGGATGCGGCACACACCGTGCACGGTGGACGGCAGCAGCGACTCGCCGATCTGGTAGCGGGGAAACGTCTGCTGTTCCAGGAGCAGAACGCGGTGGCCGCGCAGGGCGACGGCGGTGGCGGCGGTGGACCCGGCCGGACCACCGCCCACGACGATCACGTCGAACTCCTCAACCGCCCCCTGCTCATCGGCGGGTCGGGCAAGCGTCACGGTGCCTCTCCAAGGGAGTCGAGCCACGCGCGGACGGCCGCCACGGTGGTCGGGGCGTGCTCCTGCATGAACGAGAAGTGGTCTCCGGGTACGTCGACCCGGGTGTGCGGCAGCGGCCAGGACGTCCGCCACCCGTCCGGGCCCGCGCTCGCCGCCATCTCGGGGGTGGGCCGGGTGACCCGCACCAGCAGGGTCGGGGTGTCGACCGGTTCGGGGTCCCAGCCCAGGAACATACGGGTGTACGCGCCCAGCGCCGCGACGCCCGCGTCCTCGTCCCCGGCGGAATCGGTGCCACCCACGCGCGGCGCGATGACCGCGGGCAGCGACAGCAGCCAGTCCTTGTCGCTGTTGCCGTCGTTGACGAGGTACGTGTCCAGCAGCACCTGCCCGACAGGGGCGGCCCCCATCGCTTCCAGCCGCCGGGTCACGGCGTGTGCCACGGCGCCCCCGGTGCTGACGCCGACGACCACGAACGGCCTGCCGCCCACATGCCGCAGCACCGACTCGGCATGCGTCAGGGCCAGGGTCTCCCGGTCGACCGGCACCGCGCCGCCCGCGCCGACGCCCGGATGCGGGAACTCCAGGACGTCCGACTCCCCCTGGAAGCAACCGTGGAAGCGGGCGAACTCCCCGCCCGGCGCGCCGAACGTCGGGTGGGTGCCGGTGAAGAACACGAGCACCGGGGCCTCGTCCCCGGCAGCGCTGGCGCGCCGCACCGGTGGGATCGCGCGTTGCCGGCTCTCGGCCGCGTCGAACGTCGGAACCGCCCAGGACGCGGTGACCAGCATCTGCATCGCGGCGACGACCTGGCCGGCCTCGCAGACCCGCCGGTAGAGCGAGGACAGGGTCTGCGCGGCCCGCGGGCCCGGTGCCCCCGTGGCGGCGGGCGCCGCCGTCGGCAGCTCGTCCTCCAGCAGACCGAGTATGTGACGGGCCAGCCCCTGCGCCGTCGGATGCTCGAACACCACGGCGGCCGAGAGCCGCAGCCGCAGCGCCATGCTCAGCCGGTTGCGGACCTGCACCGCCATCAGCGAGTCGAAGCCCAGCTCGGCGAAGGACCTGCCGGCCGGGAGCGCGTCGGCCTCCGGATATCCGAGCACCGCGGCGATGTCGGCGCTCATCAACTCGGCGAGCCTGCCCTCCCGCCGATCGGCGGGGAGAGCGGCCAGCACCTGGCGCCATGCTCCCGGCTCCCAGTCCTGCTCCGCGCCGGGCCGGGCCTTCTCGACGACAGGAGTACGAGGGCGCACCAGCCCGCGCAGGAGCGGCGGCAGTGGCCCCTGCGCGGAACGGAGGCCCGCCCGGTCCAGCACAACGGGCGCCAGCACGGGCTCACCTTCGCGCAGCGCCGCATCGAACAGGGCCAGCCCCTGCGCCGTGGACAGCGGCCGGAGTACGTCGCCTTCCCGCTGCTGTGCGCCGGCCATGCCCCCGGCGGCCTCCCAGGGCCCCCATGCCAAGGACACGGCCGGCAGCCCGAGCCGGGCGCGGTGGCAGGCCAGGGCGTCCAGGAAGGAGTTCGCCGCCGCGTAGTTGCCCTGGCCCGCGCGGCCCAGCAGTCCGGACACCGAGGAGAACAGGACGAACGCCGACAGGTCCAGGTCCCGCGTCAGCTCGTGCAGGTGCCAGGCCGCGTCCGCCTTCGGCCGCAGTACCGCGGCCATCCGCTCGGGGGTCAGCGCGGTCAGGACCCCGTCGTCCAGCACCCCGGCGGCATGTACCACGGCCGTCAGCGAGGGCGCACAGCTGTCGATCACCTCGGCGAGCGCGGCGCGGTCGGCCGCGTCGCAGGCCACGATCCGCACCTCGGCGCCCAACTCCTCCAGCGTGTCGCGCAGTTCCCCGGCGCCCGGCGCCTGGGGCCCCTGTCGCCCGGTGAGCAGCAGGTGTCGTACCCCGTACGAGGTGACGAGATGGCGGGCCAGCTCCGCACCCAGAGCGCCGGTACCGCCCGTGATCAGGACGGTACCGGTCCGGGGAAGGGCCTCTCCGGATGCGGTGCCGGTGGCGTGGACCAGGCGCGGCACGCTCAACCGACCGCATCGGATGGACAGTTGGGGCTGCCCCGTGGCCACGGCCGCCGACAGGAGCCGTAGCGACTCGGGCCGTCCGTCCACGTCGACGAGGGTGACGCGTCCGGGCACCTCGGACTGGGCCGTGCGCACCAGCCCCCACACCGCGGCACCGGCCAGGTCCGGGTCCGCTACGGTCGCGTTCCGCGTCAGCACCACCAGGCGCGAGCCCGCCGTGCGCGGGTCGTCCTGCCAGTCCTGCAGTGTGCGCAGCACCCTGGCCGTCAGCGAGTGCACGGCGGGCAGCGGGCCGGGATCCGCCGCCGGGCCGACGGCCGTGACGACGACGGTGTCCGGTTCGCGCACGGAGGAGTCCCCGACGTCGGGGACAAGCCTGCGCAGGACCAGCTCGTCCGGGCCCAGGAGCGCCCAGCGTGCTGTGATGTCCCGTTCGCCGCCGGACGGTTCGACGGGGGTCCAGGCAGGGCGCCACAAGGCCTGCCGCACCACGTCGGGTTCGGCCGTCGGGACGGGGAGCTCCCGGGTGACGAGGGAGTCCACTCGCGCCACTGGGCGGCCTGCGGGGTCGGCGAGTGTCACCGACAGCGCGTCGGCTCCGGTCGGGGCGACCCGCACACGTACCTCCGACGCGCCCGCCGCATACAGCCGCACACCGGTCCACGCGAACGGCACCCGAAGCGCCTGCGCCTCGCCGGCGGAGCCGGTCAGCAGCGGTGCGTGCAGTGCCGCATCGAGCAGTGCCGGGTGGATACCGAAGCGGTCGGCGCCCGTCAACTCACCGTCCCGCAGCCGGACTTGCGCGAACAGTGCGTCCCCGCGCCGCCACGCCGAACGTACCCCCCGGAAGGCGGGTCCGTAGGCGAGGCCGCCCTCCGCGAGAGCGTCGTAGGCGTCCGTGAGGTCGACCTCTTCGGCGCCCTGCGGGGGCCACGCCGTGAGATCCGGATCCGGTGGCGGAGTCTCCCCGATGGGCGGGCCGAGCAGACCGGTGGCGTGCCTGGTCCAGGCGGGGTCTCCGTCCACGTCGGGGCGGGCGTAGACCTCGAACGGCCGTCGGGCGGACTCGTCCGGTTCTGCTACGACGAGTTGGACGCGTACCCCCGTTTCCGGGGCGAGGGTCAGCGGGGCCACGACGACGAGTTCGTCGAGGATGCCGCAGCCGGCCTCGTGGCCCGCCTGCACGGCCAGTTCCACGAACACCGTCGCGGGGACGAGGACCGCTCCGGCGATCACATGGTCGGTGAGCCATGGGTGCGTGGCGGGGGAGAGCAGGCCGGAGAACACCGTGCGGCCGGTGTCCGGCACGGTGAACGCCGGTCCCAGCAGCGGGTGTTCGTGAACGGACGTCACGGCGGCCGGAGTGTGGGGTGCGTCCAGCCAGAAGCGGCGGCGCTGGAAGGCGTACGTCGGCAGGTCCACCCGCCGAGCCCCGCTGTCCGCGAACACCGCGGGCCAGTCGACCTGCGCCCCCCGCGCATGGAGGCGGGCCATGGCGGTCAGGAGGGTCTGCGGCTCGTGTTCGCCGCCGCGGGTGGCGGCGACGCACAACGGCCCGTCGCCCTCCGGGCCGGTCAGGCATTCCTCCGCCGCCGCCGTGAGCGCGGGGCCGGGGCCGATTTCGAGGAACCCCGAGACGCCGTTGTCCCCCAGCCGGCGCAGGGCGTCGGCGAACCGCACCGGGCGACGGGCGTGCCGTACCCAGTACTCCGGGGCACACAGCTCCCGGGCCTCGGCCGGGCGGCCCGTCACGGCCGAGACCACGGGTATCCGTGGCGGCCGGAAGGTCAACCGCTCGGCGACCCTGCGGAAGTCGTCGAGCATCGGCTCCACCAGCGGCGAGTGGAAGGCGTGGGCGACCCGCAGGCGTACGGTCCTGCGACCGCGTGCCTCGAACCCGGCCGCGACGGCGAGCACCGTCTCCCGCACACCGGAGATCACCACCGAACGCGGCCCGTTGAGGGAGGCGATCGCCACCCGGTCACCGGCGTTCTCCAGCGCCGCGAGGACTTCCTCCTCGGTCGCTTGCAGGGCCATCATCGCCCCGCCGGCGGGCAGCGCCTGCATCAACCGGCCGCGGGCCGCGACCAGTTGCGCCGCGTCGGGCAGGTCCAGCACTCCGGCGACCTGGGCCGCCGCCAGTTCCCCCACGGAGTGACCGGCCAGGAAGTCGGCCCGCACGCCCCAGGACTCCAGCAACCGGAACAGCGCCACCTCGAAGGCGAACAGTCCGGCCTGCGTGAAGTCCGTACGGTCGAGAAGGGCGGCCTCGGGTGAACCGCGCTCGGCGGACAGCACCTGGCCCAGCGGTACGTCGAGATGGCCGTCGAACTCCCGGCACACGTCGTCGAAGGCGGTGGCGAAGACGGGGAACGCGGTGCGCAACTCCGCGCCCATCCGGACGCGTTGGGATCCCTGCCCGGTGAACAGGAAGGCCGTACGCAGGCCCGGGTCCGCGACGGCCCGCATCGAGCCGATGCCGTCGCCGCCCTCGGCGAGTGCGGTGAGGACCGCCCGCATACGCGCCTGGTCGTTTACCGGCACCATCGCCCGATGGGCGAGCGCGGACCTGGACACGGCCAGGGAGAAGCCCACGTCGGCCACGGAGAGCTCGGGGTGGGCCGTCAGGTGGTCCGCGAGCCTGCGGGCCTGGGCCCGCAGGGCTGCTTCGTCGGCGCCGGAGAGCAGCCATGGCGCCGCCGCTGAGAGGGACGCGGGACGTGCAGCGATGTGCCGTTCTTCGTCTGCGGCGTCATCGTGGCCGGCCGCGCCCCGCGGCGGGGCCGCACATCGATGCGGCCCCGCGCCCCTTTGGGGCGCTGCCGTTGCCCCAGGCTCCTCCAGGATCACGTGGGCGTTGGTGCCGCCGATGCCGAAGGCCGACACACCGGCCCGGCGCGGCCCGGCGTCCGTCGCCGGCCACGCGCGGGCCTCGGCCAGCAGCCGCACCCGGCCGGCGGACCAGTCGACGTGCGGCGTGGGGGTCTGCGCATACAGGGTCCGGGGAAGTTCCTCGTGGCGCATGGCCTGCACCATCTTGATGACTCCGGCCACTCCGGCGGCCGCCTGGGTGTGACCCAGGTTGGACTTGACCGAGCCGAGCCACAGCGGCGGCCGGTCCTCGGGCCGCCCCTGGCCGTAGGTGGCCAGCAGCGCCCGCGCCTCCAGGGGGTCGCCGAGGGTGGTGCCCGTGCCGTGTGCCTCCACCGCGTCCACGTCCTGCGGGCGCAGTCCCGCATCCGCCAGCGCCCTTGTGATCAGCCGTTGTTGGGCCTGCCCGCTGGGGGCCGTCAGCCCGTTGGACGCGCCGTCGGAGTTGACCGCGGAGCCGCGCAGCACGGCCAGCACCGGATGACCGTGGCGCCGGGCGTCGGACAGCCGCTCCAGCAGCACCAGGCCCGCGCCCTCGCCCCAGGCGGTGCCGTCGGCCGCGGCCGAGAACGACTTGCAGCGGCCGTCCGGCGACAGACCGCGCTGACGGCTGAACGCGGTGAACGGCTTGGGCGTCGCCATCACCGTGACCCCGCCCGCCAGAGCAAGGGAACACTCCCCGGAGCGCAGCGCTTTCGCCGCCCAGTGCAGCGCCACCAGAGAGGAGGAGCACGCGGTGTCGACGGTGATCGAGGGCCCGCGCAGGCCGTACACGTACGAGATCCGGCCCGAGGCCACGCTGCCGGACGAGCCCAGGCCCAGATGGGCCTCCAGTTCGTGCGTGGTGAAACGGGCGGAGTAGTCGCCGTGCATCACGCCCACGAACACGCCGGTGTCGCTCTCGCGGATCGCAGCCGGGTCGATGCCGGCCCGCTCCCAGACCTCCCACGAGGTCTCCAGCAGCAGCCGCTGCTGCGGATCCATCGCCAGCGCCTCGCGCGGCGAGATACCGAACAGACCCGCGTCGAACTCCGCGGCCCGGTGCAGGAATCCGCCACGGCGCGTGTACGAGGTGCCGATCCGGTCGGGGTCGGGATCGTAGAGGGCGGCGAGGTCCCAGCCCCGGTCGGCCGGGAAGCCGGAGGTCGCGTCCCTGCCCTCCGACACCAGCCGCCACAGGTCCTCGGGGGACTCGACGTCGCCGGGCAGGCGGCAGCCCATGGCGACGATCACCACCGGATCGTCGGCGTTCATGTCCGCGGTGGAGAGCGGCAGGACCGCGGTCGCCGGGGTGAAGAGGGTGCTGTGCAGGTGCCGGGCCAGGGCGGCCGGTGTGGGCTGGTCGAAGACCAGCGTCGAGGGGAGCCGCAGCCCGGTCGCCTCGCCGAGCCGGTCGGCGAGCGTGACGGCGCCCACGGAGGTCAGGCCGAGATCGGTGAACGGGCCATCGGCGTCGAGCCGTTCGGACGGTCCGCTGTCGCAGACCGCGGCCGTCTCCGCGAGCACAGCCTCGAGCAGCGCCCGCTCCCGCCCCTCCGGCGGCAGGGACAGCAGCCGCTGCCGCAGGGCGCCCGCGGTGGGGGAGGACGGGGTCGGCCGGGCCACTCCCGTGACGACCGCGTGGCGGGCGATCTTGCCCGACGCCGTGCGTGGCACGGCCGCGATCTCGCGTATCTCGACCGGCAGTTTGTACTCGGCCAGCCGGGTACGGCACGCGTCCAGGACCTGCCGCCGGTCGAACCCTTCCGGCCCCGGGACGACATACGCGACCGGGACCTCACCGAGGACGTCGTGCGGCACACCCGCCACGACCGCGTCCCGCACTCCGGGGCAGTGCAGCAGGGCCTGTTCGATCTCCGTGGGGTGGATGTTCTCCCCGCCGCGGATGATCAGCTCGCTGACCCGGCCGGTGAGGGTGAGATGGCCGTGTGCGACGCGCCGGCCGAGGTCTCCGGTGCGGTACCAGCCGTCCCGCAGCGCGGCCTCGGTTGCTTCCGGCCGGTTGTGGTAGCCGGTCATGAGGCTCGGGCCGCGTACCCAGAGCTCGCCCTCGGCGCCGTCCACGACGTCGTCGCCGGAGCCCGGATCGACGACGCGTACCTCCATGCCCGGCACCGGCGGACCGCACGAACCGTCGACCTGCGGGCCATCCGGACGGTTCACCGCGATCATGCCGCAGGTCTCGGTGCTGCCGTAGGCGTCGAGGAGCCGCGCCCCCAGCAGGTCCTCCACCGCGCGGCGCAGGGCGGGTGCGCTCGGGGCGCCCGCCACGACGCAGGTCCGCAGACCCGGCGGGGCCGGGGACGCTTCCTCCTGGGCGGACGCCAGCAACTGGTGATAGGTGGCGGGCACCCCGGCCAGCACGGTGTAGGGGCCGCCCAGGTCTTCGCGCGGTGTGCGCAGCTCCCGCAACAGGCCGCCGGGCGGGAGGAGTTCGCCGGTGACCCGGGCGGTCGCGCCGACGGCGGTGACACCCAGCACGGCGAGGGAGTGCCCGAAGCTGTGGAACAGCGGCAGCGGCCACAGCAGCCGGTCCGCGGAGGAGAGCCCGAAGAGCGGGGCGTAACAGGCTGCCGCCGACCACAGGGCGGCACGCTGCGTGGACAGGACACCCTTGGGACGGTGCGTGGTGCCGGAGGTGTAGAGCATCCAGGCGGACTCGTCGAGCCCGAGGTCGTCCCGGGGCGGCCCGGCGGGAGAGGGCTCGGCGGCGATGGCGCCGAAGAGGACCGTGCCGTCGGGGGCGTCCTCGGGGACCGGCCCCGGGCCGGTCAGCAGGATGCGCCTACGGCGGTGTGAGGGGCCCAGGCGGTGCAGCCGGGCCAGGTGCGCGGGATCGGTGACGAGGACCGAGGCGCCGCTGTCCGCCAGGAAATGGGCGAGTTCGGCGTCGGAGGACCGGGGACTGAGCGGCACCCCGACCGCCCCCGCCCTGACGACGGCCAGCACACCCTCCACCGTCTCCACACAGTTGCCCAGGCAGATCGCGACCCGCTCGCCCCGCCCCAGGCCGGTCCGGGCGAGGTACACCGCGAGTCGCCCGGTGCGCCGCTCCAACTCCTCGTAGGTGACGGCACGCACGTCGTCGGCGAACGCCACACGAGACGGCGCCTCCCACGCGTGCGCCTTCAGCAGCTCCGGCAGCGGCCGGATCAGCCCGTCGTGCGTCATGTTCCTGCCCCTCCGGCGCGTGCTCGGCACGGCGGCCGTCAATCCCCTTGCAGGTCAATGACGTTGAGCCTACGGGGAGGAGGGCCGGGTGATCGAACATTCCGGCGGGGTGGCGCAAAGCAGGAGCCCCTTCCTCGGTGGCGGGGCTCCTTCCTCACTGCGGTCCGAAGTCCGACGGATCCCAGTCGTGGCTGCTCGGCGCCGGCGGTGCCTGGTCCTGCATCTGCTCCGCGGCCACACGGGCTTCCGCCACCACGTCACCGCGCTCACGCAGCAGGCTCTCGTACACCGGCAGGTGATCGTTTCCGGTCGGGTTGGGTATCACAGTCTGGTCCTTCTCCGTGTCGGGCTGCTCGTCCGGGCTGGTCGGTCACGGATCCCGTGACCGACCAGCAAATAAATCAGGACAGGCAGACCGAATTGAGGAGAAGGCGAACGCCTTCGGTGTCCATGGTGAAAATGTCCTGTGCGCGCAGGACTACGCGGCCGATACGGCGGTGGCGGTCACCGTGTTGTCGCACTCCGCGAAGACACCGTCGTCCAGGGCGACCTGGTGCGCCCCGGAGCCCGGCAGGCCGACCACCAGCGTCGGGTAGGCGACCGGCGTCGCACCGGACTTGCAGTAGCCGTCGGCCTCGCCCTGGACCTGGACGAAGGTCAGCTTCAGCCGGGCCCTGGCGCCCGGGGCCAGCCTGACCGGCGCGGCGGAGCCGGCGGGTGTCACCTTCAGCGGGGCGTTGTGGTCCGGAGAACCGTTGCCCGCGCCGGCCACCGTGGGGTGGCCCTGCAGCGTGCACGGCTTGGCGGAGACGTTGGTGAACTCGATCACCGCCGCTCCCGTTCCGGTGCCCGCCGGACGGTCGGCGGCCTGGTGGGCCGTCACCTTCAGGGCGGTTGCCGCGCACGCCTTCACGGTCGTACCCGCGGAACCGGACCCGGATATGGGGGAGGCGGTCGCGGTCGGCGCCTTCGAGGTGGGAGCGTGGGAGGGCTCCTGGGCCGTCGTGCCCGGTGTGGTGGTGGCGGCGGACGGTGCGCTGCTCGGCGCCTTCGACGACGTTTCGGCCGCCGCCTTGGAACCGTCGGCCTGACACGCGGTCACCGACAGGGCGGCCAGGAGTGCGGCGATCGCCGGCGCGGCCTTGCGGATGCCGTTCACGTACTGCATGGAGTCCCCCGAGTTCGGATGGTGCGGGGCCGGTCCTTCGCCGGCGCCCGACCATGGAGACACGACTGCCTCGCCGGAGGTTTCTCCTGTGGATCGGCTGTGACACGTGTGGATCTTCTGTGACAGTGCGGTGACGAGACGGGCCCGGCCCCGGTGGACCGGTCCCGTCTCGCCGCGGGGACCCGAGGGCCGGTCAGGCAGCCGCGGGCTCCTCTTCCGTGATGCCCATGGTCGCGTCCTTGTCGCCCTTGCCGCGCAGCGCGATCACGCTGAGGAGGCAGCAGGCCAGGGCCGAGAGACCGCAGATCACGTAGCCGATGGCGTAGCCGTTGCCGAGGGCCTCCAGGGCGAGGGGGACCGCGCCGCCCGGCGGGGAGGACGGCGGCACGGAGTTGGAGGCGAGCGGGCCGCCCTCCGCCGCCACCTGCCCCGCCGCCGCCTTGACCTCGGCGGACAGGTGGGAGGCGGTCAGCTTCGACGTGAACTGGTCCGCCGCGTGGGACAGCGCGATCGCACCGATGACCGCCGGGCCGAGCGTGAAGCCGAAGTCGCGCAGCAGGCTGGTCGAGGCGCTGGCCATGCCCGCGTAGTGGACCTCCACCGTGTTGACGGCCGTCGCCGTGATCGAGGAGACCGTCAGTGCGAAGCCGATGCCGACCAGGCCGATGGGGAGGATGAGAGAGGTCAGGGCGCGGTCGTGGACCGAGAGGGTGGCGGCGATGAAGTCCCCGGTGGCCATCAGTCCGAGGCCGGAGCCGAGCACCCAGCGCGGGCTGACCTTCTCCAGCAGCCGGGAGATCAGCGGCATCAGCAGCAGCGTCCAGGCGTTGAGCAGGATGAACGCGAACGAGCCGCGCAGCGGGCTCTGGTGCTGGATCGGGCCGAGCCGGATGCTGGTCGCGTAGGCGGTGCCGAGGTAGCTGAACATACCGACCACCGCGACGAACGACGCCACCGCGAAGGCCCGGTTCCTGAACAGGTCCAGCCTCAACAGGGGGGAGGCGGCTCGGCGTTCGGCCACGACGAACAGGCCGATGAACACCGCGGCGACCACGTACGCGATCACCACCGGCGGCGCGCTCCAGCCGTCCGCCGGGCCCTGGATCACCGCGTAGAGCAGGGCGAACATACCGATGCCGATGGTGATCTGACCGGCCAGGTCGAGGGAACGTCCTTCCGGGGCACTGGAGTTGTGTGCCAGCAGCTGGCTGAGCACGGTGCTGACCAGGGCCAGGCCCGTGACGACGATGAAGGCCCAGCGCCAGGAACCGTAGTTGCCGGTGATGCCGCCCAGGACGGGGGCGACGAAACCGCCGCTGGACAGGGCCGCCGCCCAGATCGTGATGGTGCGGGCGCGTTCCTTGGCCGAGTGGGTGCCGGCGGCGATCATCGCGAGCGAGGTCGGGAACAGCGCCGCCGCGCCCAGACCGGCGATGGCCTGGCCCACCCAGAGCATGTGGATGCCGGTGCTCGCGGCGGCCAGCGCCTCGCCGACCACCAGCAGCGCACCGCCGCCGACCAGCAGCCGCTTGCGGCCGAAGAGGTCGCCGAGGACGCCGAAGGTCAGCTCCAGTACGGAGACGGGCAGCAGGAACGCGTCCGAGATCCAGGTCAGCTGGGAGCCGACGGGGTGCAGGTCCTCCTGGAAGAGCCCGTTCAGCGTGGCCGGCATGGCCAGGGCGATCTGTGCCAGACAGACCGCGAAACAGCCGGCGATCAGGGTGCCGACGGGCAGGCCGCCGGATGGTTGCGAGGTGGCGGTGGCGCCGGATTGGGTGCGCGTTTCGGTGGACACTTGTGCTCCCCTTTGAGCGGCTGGGCGGCTTCGAGCGATGCGGGGACGCCGAGAACGCGATGAATGTAGGGCAGTTTTTCGACGGCGGTCAATAGATTGCCCAGTAACGACGGGCATGGCTGTGCCCATCGGGTGCCGCCGGATGTCCTGGCGGTACTACGGGACGGCCACCGTGATCACGTCCAGCGCCCTCGCGGCCTCCAGACGGGCCGGCTCCTCACAGCGGCGCGCCAGCTCGTGGAACCGCTCCTCCGCGCGGGCCGCCGGCCAGTCCTCCGGCAGGTGCTCGGCGGGCAGATGGGGATCCTGGCGGACCTGGTCCAGCCAGTCCGCGTGCAGCAGCAACTGCCGCACGAGCGCGTCCGCGGGCTCGTCGGCCTCCGTGCTCCAGCGGACCAGGAACGCCTCGTAGCCCTTGGCGACGGAATCAACGTCGAACGCCGCCTGCAGCACCGTCCGGGCGTCGGTCGGGGCGACGGCGGTGGCTCCCTGGAAGACCCGCAGACACGGGTCGAGTCCGAGCCCCGCGACCACCTCCGGCACGTCCACCGCGCCGGGCGCCACCCACAGTCCGTTCTGCAGCGGGCCGAAACCGCTCCACAGCAGCCGGGAGCGCAGATCGTGCCGCTCGCGGCGCCACGCCTCAGGGAGGGAGAAGCCGACCAGGGTCCAGGTGCCCTCCCAGGTGCGGTTGACCGCGCCGGTGTGCCAGATCCGGTCGTGGCCGTCCCGCAGGACGCGGGTGGCGCGGGGCGTCGGGCCGAAGTACGTCTTGCGGCCCCTGCGGTGTCGTTCCAGCAGCCCGCGCTTGACCATGCGCGTCAGCGTGGACCGTACGGCGTCCTCGGTGATCCCGGCCTGTCCGAACACGTCGATCAGGCTGCTCGCCGACAGGGCGATGCCCCGGCCCAGGGCGTGAATGCCGAAGAAGGTCAGCATCAGCGACTGCGGCCGGGGTGCGCTGCCCGCCGGGTCCGACGGATCGAAGCTGGTCACGGGGCAAGAGTAGATCCGGCCCGCCGTTCGATCGTTTCCGGGCCGTGCTCGCGCCCGCCTCCACGGACAGGCCGTTGTCGACCCTGTGACAGGGACGCGCCACGGCGCCCGCGACGGTGACCGGCCGATGGACGAAGACCTCCTTGCGGTCCACCACGTCGTCGACCGGTCCGTGACATCGATGCCGTCGACCTCGGCGTGCGCGGGGCGCAACCAGAGTGACGCGTGCTCCCTCTCCTGTGTGAGGTCCACCAGCGGGCGCAGCGCCGCACCGGGTCCAGGGCGAGGCTCGGGTGCTGCCGGCGCCGCAGCATGGACCCGCTCAACTCCCGTACGCCTGCTGACCGTTACCGCTTCCTGGCGCCGCCGGGTCGCAGGGCGCCTACCCGATGTCGACCACCCGCGCCCACGCGGGCGGCCTGTCCGGCACATGGTCAGCGTCCTCCTCGTCCCAGCTCGTGCCCTGCCTGGGGAACAGACCCACCACCGTCCGGCACGCCGGTCGCGCGTCCGGCCACGGCGTCTGACCGTCGGTCAGCACCACCACGACATCGGGGCGGGGCCGCGTGCGCAGCGCCGTGGCGAAGCCCGTGCGCAGATCCGTGCCGCCGCCGCCCATCAACGGGATGCCCTCGGCCCGGCACAACGGGTGGGCGATCCGGGCCGCCGCGTCGCACGGCACCACGGTGACCAGGTCCCGGCGGCCGCCCACGGCACGGGAGATCGCGGCGACCTCCAGGAGCGCGCTGCCCAGTTCGGTGTCACTGACCGACCCTGATGTGTCGATGATCACCGACACCCGGGGTGGTCTGCGCCGCAGGCTCGGCAGTACGACGCCGGGCAGTGACACCGAGCGCCGCGCGGGCCGGCCGTAGCTGTAGTCCTCGCCCGCGCCTGACCCGGAGGCCGCGGAACGGACCGCCGCACCCAGCAACTCCCGCCACGGCTGCGGCGGATGGAACGCCTTCTCGGCCCACCGCCGCCACCCCTCCGGGGCGTTCCCCGGACGCCCCTTGAGCCCCTGCGCCACCCGGAACCGCACCGCGTCCTGTTCCTGCGCGCTCAGGCCGTGCGCGCCGTCCGGGCCGAGCTCCCACTCCCGCCCCAGCCCGTCGGCGCCGCTGCCGCAGTCCAGCCAGGCCATGCTCTGTGTCCACGCGCCGAGCGTGAACTGGCGCAGGTAGTCCTCCATCAGCTGCCCCTCGTCCAGCCCCAAGGCCGTCGGCCGGACCGCGCCCCGGGGCCGGACCAGCCCGTCGCCGTAGATGTCGTCGTTGATCTCGCAGTCCGCGGCGATGTTCATCCGCAGCCGTTCGCCGGGGCCGGTCAGCCCCCGCTCCCGGGCGACCCGGTCACTGCGCCCGTGGTGGTCGCGCAGCAGATGCGACACCTCGTGCACCCATACGGCCGCCAGCTCCTCCACCGGCGTCCGGTCCACGAATCCCGGTGAGACGTAGCACCGCCAGTGCCGGTCGACGCCCATCGTCGGCACCTGCCGCGACTCCACGGTGTGCAGGGCGAACAGTGCGGTCGCCAGGTACGGGCGGGCCCGGGCGGCCTGCAGCCGGGCCGCGAACAGCTTGTCGAGGTCCAGCGTCCCGGGTTCCTCGGAGCTCATCGGCCGGCCTTCGCGGTGAGGGCGGTGCGGGCCGCCGCCCGGTCCGCCCGCCGGGACACGGACACCGCGCCGGCGAGCTTCTCGATCGACGCCGGTACGTCCCAGTCCTCGCGGCGCAGCGTCGCGAGTGTGGTCGCGGGCACCACCACCAGGTCCGGGGCTCCGGTCTCCAGCGCGCGGACCAGAAGCGCCCACGCCGCGTCCCAGCGGGACTTCTCGGGGCGGCCCCGGACCGCAGCCACCACACCGTCGAGCACGGCCTGGCGCAGATCACCGCGCTCGGGCAGCTCGGCAGCCGCCGGGTCGGCAAGGAGCACCTCGGGGTCCGGCAGATCCAACCGGTCCAGACCGGCCAGCAGTTCAAGCCCCGGGCCGTCGCCCACCGTGCCCCGCACCAGCAGCGAGAGGACCTCCCGGGAGGAGCCGGCCGCGGTCGCGAAGGCGATCAGGCACAGCGTCATCTCCCAGCTCCGGGGCGATGGCCAGGCGCCGCCCCGCCGCATCTCGTTGCCGGGCAGTTGGTGCACGAGTTTGGGCCGGGCGGTCAGCAGCCCGCACACCGCACGGCGGGCGAAGCGCACCGCCTCCGAGAGCTTCTCCGGGGAGAGCCGCGGCAGCGTGGCCCGGGGCCAGGTGCCGCCGAGTCCGCGTACGACGACCTCGTGGTCGTGGGTCCACTGAAGGTGGACGAAACGGTTGGCCAGCGGCGGACTCAGCTCCCAGCCGTCGGCCGCCGAGGACCGCGGGTTGGCGGCGGCCACGATCCGTACCCCGGGCGGCAGTCGGAGGGCGCCGATCCGTCGCTCCAGCACGAGGCGCAGCAGGGCTGCCTGCACCGCGGGCGGAGCGGTGGACAGCTCGTCCAGGAACAACAGCCCCCGGCCGGCCCGCACCAGGCGTACCGCCCAGTCCGGCGGGGCCAGCGGGACACCCTGCTCCGCGGGATCGTCCCCGACGACGGGCAGCCCGGAGAAGTCGGCTGGCTCGTGCACGCTGGCGATCACCGTGGTCAGCGGCAGATCCAGGGCCTCGGCGAGCTGGGTCAGAGCCGCGGTCTTGCCGATCCCCGGCTCACCCCACAGCAGCACGGGCAGATCGGCGGCCACGGCCAGCGTCAGGGCTTCGAGCTGGTTGTCGGGGCGGGGTTCGGTGGTGGCGTCGCGCAGCAGGGTCAACAGCTCGTCGGCGACGTCCAGTTGGGAGGGGGAAGCCGGAGCGGAGGCAGTGACGGTGGCAGCGATCGAAGTGTGTGCAGGCATGTTTGTTCACCTTTTCGTCGGGGTGAGCCGAGTGAGACGGGCGTACGAGGGTGAGGGTCAGCGGAAGTTCGCGTGGCGCGGGTGTGAGCGGTGGTGAGGGGTGCGGCTGAGGTCCCCGGGGCGGTAGCGGGCAGGCCCGTGGTCGGGCCCGATCAGCCCCTCCCTGTACAGGCCGTAGGTGATCCGCCGTTCCGCGGCGGCCTCCAGTTCGTCCCGCAGCGGGCCGTCGCGCAGCACCGCATCGGGGCCGAGCAGGCCCTCCACGACGGCCAGCGCCCCGGCGATGTCGCCGTGGTCCAGGCGTTCGCGGACACCCGTGAGACAGTCCGGACGACGGTGCGCCTCGTCGATCGCCTGAAGGCAGGGGAGTGGAGTGCCGGTCAGTGCGGCCAGCAGTTCCTCCCGCCGGACCTCGGCCGGGTCATGGTCGAGCGGGGCCAGTACGCCATCCACCAGACCGATGTGGTGGTGCGCTCCACGGCACTCCACGAGGCGCGGCTGACCCGCCCGCTCCCGAGAACGGGGCGGGCCGGCCGGCGAGCGGTCCGGTACGAGGGCGGAGGCGACCAGCGGGTGGAGCCGATCGGGC
The DNA here is from genome assembly GCF_021261325.1 of Streptomyces guryensis. GTDB lineage: Bacteria > Actinomycetota > Actinomycetes > Streptomycetales > Streptomycetaceae > Streptomyces > Streptomyces guryensis. The sequence continues at coordinate 292,313 of NZ_JAJSBI010000009.1, forward strand.
TCGATCGAACCGGTGCGCAACAGCTCCAGGTCGGGCGGGACCCAGGTCGCCGCATCGGGCAACACAGGCAGGGCGGAACCGTCGCCGTACCCGGACGCCTCGGCGAGTCGTACCGAGGGCGGCCCGAGACCGTCGTCGCCCGCCGTCAGGTCCAGGACCAGCCGATGCCTGCCCCCGAGCCGCACGAGGACGCGACCGCCGGACCCGCCCCGCCTTTCGGCGCCGAGCAGAAGCCCCGCCTCGGCCGCCCACCGGTCGACGGCACAGCGCCGGCCGTCCGGCACCGATCCGGGCAACTCCCTTTCCAGTGCAGGGCCGTTGTCGTCGCCCGACCACTCGGCCCCGGACCGTATCCGCAGCTCATCGGCCCTGCTTGCATCCCACAGATGCCGGTGCAGGTCGAGACGGAACCGCCGGCTCGGATGGGGATGCGGGTGGCGCCGGGCACTGGGCTCGTCATGGGATCCGTCCCACAGCGCGAGGCTGATCCGCTGCCCGGCATCCGCCCAGGCCGGTGGAGTCCGCACCACCAGGTGCACCGGACCCGGCCCGTCCCGCCCGGCAGCGTCGTACCGGGCCAGAGCGAGGGTCAGTGCCGGGCGCAGCAGCCCGTCGGGAGCGATCCTCGGCATGTGCCAGCGCACCAGGTCGGGTGCCAGCCGGCGCAGATCGGCCCGCACCCGGGCCGCGAGCTCCCGGCCATGGCTGCGCGCCACGGAACGCAGGTTCAGATCGACATCGAGGCCCGCGGCGGCACACGCCCCGGCCCAGTCGCCGACCAGGCGGCGGGCGGTCGCAGTCTCGATCATGGAGGGCGGCACGGCGAACTCGCGCACGCGCTGCCAGAAGGAAAGACGCCGGAGGGAAGGCTGGGAATCCCCGTTCGCGATCCGAGTGAGCATCAGCACTCACCTTGCGCGGACGGGACCCCCGATCTGTCAGCAGAATGAGTAGTCATCGCGAGGGATCGTAGCGTCCCCCCGTCTCGCTCGGCCAGGATTTTTCCGGGCAGGGCGCTCAGGGCGCCGGCTCCGTGCCGGCGAGCAGGTCCAGCGCGATGTCGGTGATCATGTCCTCCTGGCCTGCGACCATGCCCCGCCGGCCGACCTCGACGAGGATGCTGCGGGTGTCCGGCCCGTGGCGGGCGGCGGCGGTCCCGGTGTGGCGCAGGAAGCTGGAGTACACGCCCGCGTAGCCGAGGCTGAGGGCCTCTCGGTCCACCCGGACATCGCGGTCCTGCAACGGTCGTACAAGATCGTCGGCTGACGCGGGCTGTTGCCACGCCCGCCTGCGATCGCGGAGGATCTTTCCCCCGCCCGGTACTCAACAGGAGCTCTCCGTGACGTACGACATCACCGCCATCCGCTCCCAGTTCCCCGCCCTGACCGCCGGAACGGCACACTTCGACGGCCCCGGCGGCACCCAGACCCCGCAGCCCGTCATCCGGGCCATCGCCGACGCACTGTCCAACCCCCTGTCGAACCGGGGCCAGGTGTCGCCCGGGGAGCGCAACGCCGACGCCATCGTCACCGGGGCCCGCCGGGCCATGGCCGACCTGCTCGGCGCGGATCCGTCGGGGATCGTCTTCGGCCGCAGCGCCACCCAGCTCACCTACGAGATCTCCCGCACCCTCGCCAAGAGCTGGCAGCCCGGGGACGAGGTCGTCGTCACCCGCCTCGACCACGACGCCAACATCCGCCCCTGGGTCCAGGCCGCGGCCCAGGCGGGCGCCACCGTACGCTGGGCCGACTTCGACCCCGCCACCGGGGAGTTGACCGTCGACGACATCCGCGCCGTCCTCTCCGAACGCACCCGGCTGGTCGCCGTCACCGCCGCCTCCAACCTGATCGGCACACGTCCGGCGATCGCCGAGATCTCCCGCCTGGCACACGGGGCGGGTGCGCTCAGTTACGTCGACGGCGTCCACTACGCCGCGCACACCCTGGTCGAGCTGGAGGCGCTCGGCGCGGACTTCTTCGTCTGCTCCCCGTACAAGTTCCTGGGCCCGCACCACGGAGTCCTCGCCGCCCGGCCGGAGTTGCTGGAGACCCTGCGGCCGGACAAGCTCCTGCCCTCCACCGACGCCGTCCCCGAGCGCTTCGAACTGGGCACGCTGCCCTACGAGTTCCTCGCGGGCACCACCGCCGCGGTCGACTTCCTCACCGGCCTCGACCCGAGCGCCAAGGGAACCCGCCGACAGCGCCTGACCGCCGCGTTCGCCGCGCTCGAAGCACACGAACACAGCCTGCGCACACAGATCGACAAGGGGCTGTCCTCGCTGGAAGGCATCACAGTCCACTCCCGGGCGGCCGACCGCACCCCCACCCTGTTGCTGACGTTCGAGGGCCGCTCCACCACGGACGCCTACGGCTTCCTCGCCGAGCGCGGCGTCCACGCACCGTCGGGATCCTTCTACGCCGTCGAGGCCTCCCGCCGGCTCGGCCTCGGCGACACCGGCGGCCTGCGCATGGGCCTCGCCCCCTACAACAGCGCGCAGGACGTCGACCGGCTGCTGACCGGGCTGTCCGAGTTCCTGACGCCCTGAGCAGAGGCCGGACGCCCGAACGTGCCGCATGAGCCGTGTGGTCGAGAACCGTCGTGTTGCACGAGTCGGTCTTCCGGACCGTGGATCTGCCGGCGGGCGACCGGTTCGACGCCTGGACCGAGCGCATGGGCCGCACCCACGCGTCCGACCTTCGGGGCCGCCCTGGGCTCGGCGGTCCGCTGACGGCGGTCTCAGGCGCCCGCCGCGCGGCGGCGCCCCAGGACGGGTTCGGCCAGCACTCTCGCCGTGCGGCAGAGCGTCTGGCCGTGCCGGGCGAAGAGTTCGTCGCGCGAGTCGAAGTGGCCCAGGTCCGCCAGGACGTAGGCCGAGAGATCGCACGCGCCGCCGTCGGCCGGGCAGAGCGTCACCCCGTCCCAGTCGATCGCCGTCCTGGACAGCGCCTCGAAGAGCGTTTCCGCGCCGGCATTGGTGAACCCGCCGCCATGACCGTCGCTCAACTCGTCCAGGCTGCCGAAGAGTTCCGAGACCGTCAGCCAGTGAGCGCCGGGGTGCACCGTCGACGACAGTCCGTCGAGGCGGAATTCGGGCCATGCCAGGAGGACCTGGTCCGGGACGATCCGGCGCAGCCGCGGGAATCGCGGATACCAGAACGCCCCGTCGACGAGCAGACCGCGCACCCGCGTGGCCACGCCGGACGCCCGCGCCACCGCCTCCAGCACGGCCAGCCGCTGGCTGCACGAACCGCGGCCGCGGCGCAGCACCTCGGACACCGGCCGCTCGTCCTGCACCGAGTACACCGGCCGCACGGTTGCGGCGATCACGCGGTGGGCCCGGCGCAGGGTCGCTGTCCGGAGGGCGGGCTCCGTGGCTGTCCCCACGTCCGTTGTCACGTCGATCCCCTGAAGCAGGGAGGCGACCTGCGGGTGCCGCCAGTCGAGGATCCGCGTCGGGGCGGTACTCCCCGCCGCCGTTCCCCCGTCCGTCGTGCCGGTGCGGGAACGGCCTCGTGGAGTGAGAAGCGAGCTCGTCATGACCGTGGTCCTCTCGTCCGGCGCCCCGATGCCAGACGTATCATGACCTATGAATTGAACATGTTCAACTGTGCTGCGGTCGGCGCGATCACCCCAGGTAGGCGGGGGCGACGGCCGACGTCATCAGCCGACGGGCCGCTCCCGAGCCGTCGGCCGGGACGGTCCACAGGTCCGAGCCGTAGTCGCCGGGGAGGGCATAGACGAGGGTGGAGCCGTCGGACCACAGGGCCTGGTCGTCGATGTCGCGCTGCTCCGCGGTCGCGGTCTCCTTCATGGTGCGCAGGTCGAGGACGTACAGCCGCCAAGGGGCGTCGGGAGAAGCTCCCTTGACGCGTTTCTTGTAGGCGATGCGGGTGCCGTCGGGGGAGAGGGAGGGACACTCGACGTTGCGGTGCAGGGTGGTGAGGGTGCGTGCGGTGACGTCACCTCGTACGAGGTAGGTCTTGCCGCCCGTCGCCAGCGTGGCGTAGAAGCGGCTGTCGTCGGCGAAGGTGACACCCCAGATGTTGGTGTCGGCGGCGCGGTAGGTGCGGCCGTCCTCGATGATGCGGAAGGTCTCCAGGTTGTCGTCGATCTTCCAGGTGCGGGTGTCGACGATGGCGGTGCGGGTGGAGAAGTTCGTGCCGGCGTAGGAGTCCCCGCTGACGAAGACCGTCCAGGCCGCCATGTGGCCGGAGGGCGAGACCCGGGCCCGGGTGGGGATGCCCGCGGCCGGGAAGCGGTGCCGCTCGTGCAGGTGCGCGTCGAGCACCACCGCCCGGTAGGTGTCGCGCAGCGTGCCGTGCACGGCCTGCAGGCAGATGCCGGTTCCGGCTGCGGCGTGGAAGCGCAGGCACTTGACGCCCGAGGCGGTGCGCGGCCCCTGCGGATCGCCGGCCGGCACGGTGGCGATCTCGTCGCGGTGCGGGCCCCAGGCCAGGTTGCGCACCAGCAGCCGGCGTCCGCTCGTCGGCCCGAGTGTGACGGTGCCGGTCCGCACGGTCGGGCCGTTCGCCTGCTGCTCGTCCCGCATGCCCGAGCGGTGGGCGGCGTACAGCACCGCCCCGGTGCCGACGCCCCCGAGCAGCAGGACGGCGGCCAGCAGGATCACCAGGCGGGTGGTGCGGGTCATACGGACACCTCGGCGGGGGACACGTCGTCGGCGGGACGGAGCACGAACGAGGCCACGACGGCGCTGACGGCCAGCGCGGCGGCGGTGACGGCGAGCGCGGTGCGCCCGCCCCAAAGGCTCCAGGCCGCGCCGAACGCGAGCGAACAGGCGAACCGGGCCAGCGCCTGGCCGGTGCCCACGAGTGCCTGCCCGGCGCCCTGGTGCTGAGCCGGCACGGCTCCGGCGGTGGCTGCCGCGAGGACTCCGTCGGTGGCCGCGTAGAAGGTGCCGTGCAGCGCGAGGACGGCGACCACGGCGGGAACGCCGTGCCAGGGGGAGAGCACCAGTCCGTAGCCGACCAACAGGACGCCGTGGCCGGCCAGGAAGAGCCGGCGGCGGTCGACACGGTCGGCGAGCGCACCGAGCGGGACGGCCAGCAGCAGGAAGACGGCGGCGGTGCCCAGGGGCAGCAGGGGGAACAGGTCGGCGGAGAGGTCCCCGTCGCGCTGGAGCAGCAGATAGAGGAAGGAGTCGCTGACCGTGGTGAGGCCGAGCAGGGCCGCGCACACGGTGAGCCGGCGCAGCTCCGGGCGGCGCAGCAGACCCAGCGAGTCACGCAGGGCGGGCCGGGCGGGCTCGGGCAGCCGCGCGGCACCGGCGGGCGTGATGCGGCGGGGTACGAAGAGCACCAGCACCAGGACCCCGAGTACCGCGACGCAGCCGCTGACCGTGAAGACCGCGTCGTAGCCGTCGACGGTGGCCCGCAGCACGGCGAACGCGACGAGCGGGCCGAGCAGGGCGCCGGTGGTGTCCATGGCACGGTGCACGCCGAACGCCCGTCCCCGGTGCTCCGGTTCGGTGGCCAGCGAGATCATCGCGTCGCGTGGGGCGGTGCGCAGCCCCTTGCCGGTGCGGTCGACCGCGAGCACGGCACTGAGTACGGGGAGCGTGTGGGCGAGCAGCAGCAGCGGCTTGCACAGCGCCGACAGGCCGTAGCCGAGGCCCGCCACGACCTTGTGCCGACGGCCGCCGCGGTCGGCGAGGTGGCCGCCGGCCAGCCGGACCAGGGCGCCCACGCCGTTGTTGATGCCGTCGAGGAGACCGAAGCCGAGCGGGGACAGGCCGAGGCCGGCGACCACGTAGAGCGGCAGCACGGCGGTGACCATCTCCGAGGAGACGTCGGTGATCAGGCTGACCGCACCCAGGGCCAGCACGGTGCCGGGCACAGCGGCCTGCCGCCGCCCCGGACGGGTGTCCGGGGCGGCGGCGGCCTTGGTGCTGCGGGAGTCCGCGAGATACACCGGCGTCAGTTCCAGATGCCGGTGATGTCGGACGCCGAGGCGGCATTGCCCGCGTGGGCGCTCAGACCGGCCAGGTCCTCCACCGTGCGCAGGACGTTGTAGTGGTTGTAGGTGGTCGAGTCGGAGCTGCCGGGGGCGACGTGCTGCCCGTAGAAGAGGGTCGGGATGCGGTTGCCGGAGAGCTTGTTGTCCTCGTCGAAGGTGACAGCGAGGATGCTGTTGTGCGTCTGGGCCCAAGTGGCGTACGCGCCCAGGTTGTTCTTGATCCAGGTGTCGCCCGTGGAGACCGAGCAGTCGTGCATGTCGCTGCACAGGTTCGGGGTGACGAAGGAGACCTTCGGCAGGGTCGTGTAGTCGGTCGGGAACTGCGCGAAGGTCATCGCGGTGTTCGTCGGCACGTTGGAGAAGCCGAACCACGGGTTGTGCTTCTGCGCGTAGTTGCCGCTGCTGCACGTCGTCGATCCCTGGCTGGGCAGCGACTCGTTGTAGCTCTTCCAGGTCTCGCCCGCGGCGATCAGCTCGGAGGCCAGGTTCGGCGCGGAGATGGACCCGACGCCGACACAGCTGTCGTCGGTGCGGCCCTGGTTGGAGCCGGAGAAGAGCATGTAGTAGTTCGGCTCACTGGGGTGGGTGAGGCCGTAGGACTGGGTGAGGTTGGCGCCACCGGCCTTGAGGGTGTTGTTGATGTACGGGGCGCTGGAGCTTCCGATCACCTGAGAGTAGGCGTGGTTCTCCATCACCACGACCACCACGTGGTCGGGGGCGGGGAGAGCGGCGGCCTGAGCGGCTGAGGTCGTTGCGGCCCACACGCCGATCGACGTCGCGGTGAGGGCTACGGCCCCGGCGAGTGCGGTGAGGGGGCGTCTGGTGCGCTTGGAAGCCTTTACGGCGGTCATGACTGTCCTCCGGACAGAAGTGACGGGCACGTGCGGGGGAGGCGGCGCCGTAACCATAGGGGCCCCAGGCTGGTACTGCGTGAAGCCCAGACGAACTCCGGACCGCCCAGCGGCAGAGATCACGCCACCCGTTGGTCATGTACAGGTCATACATAGTGGGGGCTTTCGGCCGTGACACACAACCCACGTACCCCAATGTCCGCGGGCCGGACCGCCGCGGCGGTCATGACCTACGGTTGTGCAGGCGTCACCGACCGGAGATGGCCGAGGAAGGTGAGAGTGGCCGGGTGCGTGGGAGTCCGCGGCCAGGCCATGCGGACCGTCACGGGCGGCACGTCCGCCAGCGGCAGATAGCGGACCCCGGGGTGCGGATGGCTCTGCTCGGTGGCCTCCGCGGTGACGCCGACCGCCTCCCCCGTGGCGATCACGGTGAGCCATTCGTCGACGTTGGCCACCTCGAACGTGTGGGGCCGCCGCCCCTCGGGCCACAGCTCGGCGGTGGTCGCGGCGGTGGCGCAGAGCACCACCGACCGGTCGGCCAGATCCGCCAGCCGCACCGACGGGCGGGTGACCAGCGGGTCACCGTCGGGTACGGCGGCCATGCGCCGCTCCCGGTACAGCGGCCGGACCTCCAGCCCGGCGCCGGGGGCGGGCGAGGTGCGCAGCAGCGCCGCGTCGATCTCCCCGCGCCGCAGGGCCGCCTCCGGGTCGTCGCGCCGGTACACCTGTACCGGGGTCCCCGGATGGGCCTCGCGCCAGGTGCGCAGCAGCGGCACGGTCAGGTCACCGAGCGCCGCCCAGGCGAAACCGATCCGCAGCGGCCGCACCCCCGCCGCGGCCTCGGTCAGCGCGTCGTCCAGCTGACGGAGGATCAAGTGAGCGCGCTCGTACAACTGTTGACCGGCATCCGTGAGGGACAGGGTGCGGGTGGTGCGGTCCACCAGCCGCACGCCGACCCGGCTCTCCAACTGCTCCAGGGTGCGTGAGAGCGCGGGCTGGCTGACGTGGAGCACCGCAGCCGCACCGGTGATGGTGCCCTCGTCGCCGATCGCGGCGAGCGCCCGCAGATGCCGAAGCTCCACATTCATAACTCCGGAGCATAAGTGCTCCCCGGAAGGTATTTCCCTCCCGCCAGGCGCCGGGCCTAGCGTCACCGGCATGAAGATTCTGCTCATCGGCGCCACCGGCACACTCGGCGCGGCCCTCCACAGGACACTCGACACCCGCGGCCACGAGGTCCTCACCGTGGCACGCGGCGGCGGCGACCTGCGCTTCGACATCACCGACCCCGCGCAGGTCAGCGAGGTGTACGACCGAGCCGGCCGGGTGGACGCCGTGGTCAGCGCCGCCGGACACGTGCCGTACGGGCCGGTCACCGAGCTGACCCCCGAGGACTATCTGGCAGCCTTCCACGGCAAGGTGCTCAGCCAGATCGACCTGGTGCGCCAGGGCATCCCGCGCATCGCCGAGCGAGGCTCGTTCACCCTCATCACCGGTGTGCTCGCCCGCGAGCCGATCCCCACCGGCAGCGCGGCCTCCATGGCGAACGGCGCGCTGGAGGCGTTCGTGCGCGCCGCCGCCATCGAGATCGCCCCGCAGCGCGTCAACGCGGTCAGCCCGACGGTCTTCACCGAGAGCCTCGGCGAGTACGGCGACTACTTCCCGGGCATGCCGCCCGTCGATCTCGCCGACGTCACCCAGGCGTACGTCCGGTCCGTCGAGGGGGCGCAGACCGGCCAGATCTACGCCCTGTAAGGGCCTGGGCTTCGCCCGGCCCACGCCTGCGCAAGTCGGGCTGAGCCCTCTGCAGAGGGGCCCGGGGCTGCGTCTGACGTGCCGCTCCGCCGCGTGAGCGCGACCGGCCCCCACCGGGCCCGCGGGCTCATGACCGTGCTTCCAGCGGAGCACCAGGGCAGGCGCCGCCTGCTCCTCATCGCCGTACGGACGTGTTCCTCGGCCACGGCGCGGCCCGCGGGGTGACGTCCCGCCGCTCGGCCTCCTCCAGGACGGTCACAGTGCCGGCCCGCGGCCTCGCCGAGATCGTCTCGGAGACGGCGGCGGTGTCCGGGCGGAACGCGGAGCGGCGGGCGTCCCTCGCGAAGGCGGCGGCCACGACGCCCCGGCGCGCGCGACGAAATCCGGGACCACCGCGATACCGCGCTCGGCGAGGATGCCCTGAGCCCTCGGCGTCGGTGGGCAGGTTCGTTCCCTCCATGACCGGCTTCGCCTTTGTCTCGCCGCTCCCGTGGGAACACGACCGGCGGCGGGACCTGACGGTGGTGCGCTGCACCGGCCGAGTACCGCGCTCGGCGTCTGCGGCGACCTCGCCGCGGCCCTCTCGGAGCACCGGTGCCCAGGCGACCGTCGCCGTCATGCCCGCGCCGCCTCGAAATGGGCCGCGGCGACCACCAGGTCCTGCCAGGCCATGCCCACGCTCTTGAACAACCGCGGCCGCCCCGGCGGGAGTTGGGCCCTGCCCCGCACAAGATCGGCGAGGCGTACCAGCGAGCCGGGATCGCAGGCCCCCGCCTGCAGGGCCAGCACGATGTCGCCCGCCTCCCGCAGTGCGGCGGAAACCGCCTCCACCACCACCGTGGAACGGGCGACAGCCGTCTCGTCGACCTCCCGGGCGTCCGGCTCGTGCGATCCGACGGCGACCACGGTCGCGTGCGCGGGCAGCAGCGAACCGTCGAACAACGGCGTGCGCGCCGTGGTGCAGCAGGCCACCAGGTCCGCGCGCGCCACGTCGTCCGCACGGCCGACCCGCGCCCCCACCTCGTCGGCGAACGCGCGCGTGCGCTCCGCGTTCCGGCCGACGACCACGACCTCCCGGATCGGCCGGACGCACCGCAGGGCCTCGACATGCGACCGCGCCTGCGGTCCCGTTCCGAACACCACCAAACGGCTCGCCTCCGGTTCGGCGAGCGCGTCGGCGGCCACGGCCGACACCGCCGCGGTACGTACGCCGGTGAGCGCGATGCCGTCCAGCAGGGCCAGCGGAGTGAGGGTTTCCCCGTCCAGGAGCAGGTAGTTGCCCTGGATCCGCGGCAGTTCCCGCGCCGGGTTGTCTGGAGCCACGCTCACCACCTTCACTCCCGCGTAGGAGCCCCAGTGGGCGGGCATGAGCAGGAGCTGCCCCCGCGGCACCGGGACGGCCGAGCGCGGCGGACCGGCCTCCGGGTCGAGCCCGCCGAGCAGGCTCGCACGCAGCGCGCCGATCGCCGCCTCCATGGGCGGCGCACCCTCCACAACGGTGATCACAGCTGGAAACCCTCCTTGCTCACCGGTCGTTTCCGACCGGTTCCTCCACAGGACGTGGGCCGGACAAGCCCGCCCACATGGGCAGAGAAACGCCACAGTTGATGCTTGAGGTCAACGATTGCCCACGCTGCCGCAAGCCGCTCCCCGTGCACAGCGGATCCTTCGCGATCGCGGCCCGCGACTCCGGCCACACCGCCTCCGCTGTCTCCCGGCAGATCTCCGCTCCGGGGAACCACAGGGCGGTGCTACGGCTTCGCGCCGCGCCGGGCTCCGGCCACCGCCCGCAGCACGTCGACCAGTGCGGCCACCGTCGGGCGGTGCTCGGCGGCGGAGCGGAACACCACGACGATGTGCCGCTCGACGCTCTCGCGCAGCCGCACGACGTCGAAACGGGAGGCGCGGAGTCTGAGCATCAGCTCCGTCACGGTGCTGATCCCGATGCCCGCCTCGACCAGGGCCAGGGTGGCCGCGGTGTCGGTCACCTCGTGCTGGACGTCGGGTTCGATGCCGGCCCGCCGGCAGGCGGTGCGCACGGCGCGGCCGTAGTAGCTGTCCGGGGAGGGCAGGATCCAGCCCAGGTTCCGGGTGTCGGCCAGAGCGACCTCCTCGCGGCCGTCCAGCCACCCGGTGGGCACCGCGAGGGAGAACCGCTCCCGGTCCAGTCGCATCACCCGCAACGCCGGATCACGCGGGATGGGCACATCGGGGTAGTCCAGGCCGAGAGCCAGGTCCACCGCGCCGGAGGCGACGGCGTCGTACACCTCGTCCACGTCCATGTCGCGGCTGTGCACGGCGAGCCCGGCATGCGCCTCACGCACCCGTTGCAGGGCCGGCGGCAGGATCTCGGCGGCGGCCGTGGCGAACAGGCCCACCACCAGCACCCCGGAGACCTCGCCCCGGCTGCGTTCCAGTGCCTCCACCGCCTCGGCCTCCGTGGACAGGATCCGCTCGGCGTGCCGGGCCAGCGTCATCCCGGCGTCGGTCAGCTCCACCCGCCGCCCCACCCGCTGCAGCAACTCCATGCCCGTGGCCTTCTCCAACGCGGCGATCTGCTGCGAGACCCCGCCGGGCGTGTATCCCAGTGCCCGGGCCACCGCGGTGATGGTTCCGCGCCTGGTCAGCTCCACCAAAGACCGCAGCTGGGAACTCGTCCAGTCCATATAGAGACACTAATAGATCGGGCACAGTAACTGTTCATGGACGTCAAAGGTCGGGTTGCGTCACGATGGCGGGCAGACTGCCGATCAGGGCCTCGCCACCCACAGCGCCACCTGAGGCGCCACATCCCGTGCCACTCACTGACAGCCCGAGCCGCGCCACGCGAACCGGATCCCCTCGGCCCGGCGCCGGCCTCCGGAAGGGACGGCCCGTTGTCCTCCTCATCCACCTTCCGCTCCGTTCCGCCGACCGCACACGTCGTGATCATCGGCGGGGGCGTGATGGGCGCCAGTGCCGCGTTCCACCTCGCCGAGGCGGGGGTGACCGACATCGTCGTCGTCGAGCGCGGCGATCTGGCCTGCGGCAGCTCGGGCAAACCGATCGGCGGCGTCCGCGCCCAGTTCTCCGACCCGCTCAACATCGAGCTGGGCAGCCGGAGCCTGCGCGCCTACCAGGACTTCCCGCACCGCCCCGGCGCCGACATCCGCCTCGACACCGTCGGCTACCTCTTCCTGCTCACCACCGACCGGCAGGCCGCGGACTTCGAGGCCAGCGTCAGGACCCAGAACGCCCTCGACGTCCCCACCCGCATGATCACCCCGGACGAGGCCCGCCGCCTCTGTCCCTACGTCAGCACCGGCGGACTCGTGGCGGCCGCCTACTCACCCGGCGACGGCCATGCCCGCCCCGGCCTGGTCGTGAACGGATACGCCGACGCCGCCGTCCGCGCCGGCGCGACCTTCGCCACCCACACCACCGTGACCGGCATCGACACCGCGGGCGACCGCGTCACTGCCGTCCACACCGACCGCGGCCGCATCGGCTGCGACACCCTCATCTGTACGGCGGGTGCCTGGTCGGGCCTGATCGGCGACATGGTCGGCATCCACCTCCCGGTCCGGCCGGTACGCCGCCAACTCGCCTTCACCGAACCGCTGTCGCCCCCGGCGCCCCGCATCCCCTTCACCATCGACTTCGCCTCGTCGGCCTACTTCCACAACAGCGACGACGGCCTGCTGTTCGGCCTCGCCGACCCCCGCCAGCCCGACGGCTTCGACACCACCTGGACCCCGGAGTGGCTCGAACTCTTCCGGGACGCCGTACGGCAACGGGCCCCCGAACTCGCCGACATGAGGACCGTCGGCGGCTGGGCCGGCCTCTACGAGGTCACCCCCGACCACAACGCCCTCATCGGCCGCTCCGGCGAACTCGTCAACTTCCTCTACGCCACCGGGTTCTCGGGCCACGGCTTTCTGCAGGCCCCCGCCGTCGGCGAGATCCTGCGCGACCTCCACCTCGACCGTGCACCCTTCGCCGACATGTCCCCGCTCAGCGCCGACCGCTTCCGCTCCGGGGCCGAGATCCGCCCCGAAGCCCACGTGGTGTGACCCCCCTGAAGTCCACGTGGCGTGAGCCCCCCGGGGGTTCCATGTGGCGTGAACCCCTGTTGGAAAGGCCCTTTCGGTGATCAGACAGTGGCAGCTGCGGGCGGCCTTCGCCGCGCGGCTCTCCCACATGTACGGCCGGGAGGTGCCCGCCCACAGCAGGCTCGCCGATATTTCGCGCGAGGTCGACGAGGACGTCCTGCGCGCGCAAGGCGCCGGCGCCGAACGCCTGGGCTCCCTCGGCCGTGTGACCGCCGAACACCACGGCGCCATCCGCGCCGGCACACCCGCCGAACCACGCCGGTCGCCCGCGTCTTCGGCGCGCTGGGCATGCACCCGGTCGGCCGGGACCGCACCCGCCCGACCGCGCGACGGCACTCGACCACCTGCCACCGTGCGTCGGCATCCTCCAGTCCGGCCTGAGCGGCGAGGGCTCCCGGGACGACGACCAGGAAGGCGCCACCCACGGCGCCCCTTGGCTCTCCGACGCCATCGAACGCGAAGTCCTCGACCCCTTCGCCCTCTACGGACAGCAGCAGAACTGCTCCCTCACCCCGGGTCGCCCGGGAGTTGCAACTCGACAGTCCGCCCGGCTGACCCGCTCCTTCCCACTTACCGACACCTAAGGAAGCACCATGACGAGCACCCCCCTGCCCGGCACCGACGACCTGCGCGCCCGAGCCCGTACGAGTCTGGAGCGCATCGGCGTCACCGTCCCGGAAGGAGCCGACTTCCAGGCACGGACGCCGATCACCGGCGAGGACCTCTTCGGACTGACGGCCGCCACCGCGGCCGACACCGAGGAGGCCATCACGGCCACCCGGCAGGCCTTCCTCACCTGGCGCACCACGCCCGCCCCGCGCCGTGGTGAACTCGTGCGCAGCCTGGGAGAGTTGCTGCGCGATCACAAGAGCGACCTGGCTGACCTCGTCACCATCGAAGCGGGCAAGATCCGCTCCGAGGCGCTCGGCGAGGTCCAGGAGATGATCGACATCTGCGACTTCGCGGTCGGACTGTCCCGCCAGCTCTACGGCCGCACCATCGCCTCCGAGCGCCCCGGCCACCGCCTGGCCGAGACCTGGCACCCGCTCGGTGTCGTCGGCGTCATCTCCGCGTTCAACTTCCCGGCAGCCGTGTGGTCCTGGAACACCGCCGTGGCCCTGGCCTGCGGCGACACGGTGATCTGGAAGCCCTCCGAGCTCACCCCGCTGATCTCCCTCGCCTGCGACCGGCTGCTCGCCCAGGCCGTCGAAGAGACCGGCGCACCCCGGGACGTCCACCGCCTCCTGCTCGGCGACCGCAGCGTCGGCGAGCAACTCGTCGACGACCCGCGCGTCGCCCTCGTCAGCGCCACCGGATCCACCCGCATGGGCCGCGAGGTCGGCCCCCGCGTCGCCGCCCGCTTCGGCCGCAGTCTGCTGGAGCTCGGCGGCAACAACGCCGCCGTCGTCGCGCCCTCGGCCGACCTCGACCTCGCCGTCCAGGGCATCGTCTTCGCCGCCGCCGGCACGGCGGGGCAGCGCTGCACGACCCTGCGCCGCCTCATCGTGCACCGCGACATCGCCGACACCCTCATCGCCCGGCTCACGGCCGCGTACGCCAGGCTCCCCATCGGCGACCCCTTCGACGAGGGCACCCTCGTCGGCCCGCTCATCTCCGCCAAGGCCCTCGACGGCATGCAGGCCGCCGTCACCCGGGCCCAGGCGCAGGGCGGCAAGGTCCTGGCCGGCGGCGAGCGCCGCCTGGCCGACGAGGCGCCCCGGGCCGCCTACGCCGAACCGGTCATCGTCCGCGTCGACGAACAGACCGACGTCGTACGGGAGGAGACCTTCGCGCCGATCCTCTACGTGCTGACCTACGACACGCTGGAGGAGGCCATCGCCCTGCACAACGACGTCCCGCAGGGACTGTCCTCCAGCATCTTCACCCGCGACCAGCAGGAAGCCGAGTTCTTCCTCTCCGCCGAGGGCTCCGACTGCGGCATCGCCAACGTCAACATCGGCACCTCCGGCGCGGAGATCGGCGGCGCCTTCGGCGGCGAGAAGGAGACGGGCGGCGGCCGCGAGTCGGGCTCCGACGCCTGGCGCGCGTACATGCGGGCGGCCACCAGCACCGTCAACTACTCCGGCCGACTCGCCCTGGCCCAGAACGTGAGCTTCCTCTAGCCGCATAAGGCCTTGTCGAGGAGCGCGTCGACGGCGTCGTCGGGATCGGCACGGGAACCGGGTGTGAGCGCGGCCGTGACCTGGCGTACCGGTCCTGGGTGGAGAACGACCAGGACCGGTACGCCAGGACGTCGCCGTCGTTGCCGTAGACACGGTCCCCGCACGAGGTGTCCTTCCAGGCCAGCCCCAGCCCGTACGCCCCGCCCTCGACAGCCGGTGTCCTCATCTCGTGGAGAAGGCGACCCGGCAGGAGGCGCCCGCCGAGCAGGGCCGCGACGAACCGGTTGAGATCGCCGGTCGTGGAGATCATGTCGCCGGCCGCGCCGAAGAGCGACGGATTCGTCTCGGTGAAGTCGTGATGCTGCCCACCCGGAACCGGCCGCGGGCCGGAACCGCGCGCGCCGACTCCAGCTCGGCGACCCCGCTGGTGCCCCGCCATACGCCACGTTCGTCGCGTATCTCCACCAGCCCGCCCACCGCGCCCGTGGCCACGACGTCGTCCAGCTCGTGCCTTCTGCAGCCCGGAGCGGTCCGGTAGCCCTCCTCCCGGCGTCGCAGAGGCAGCGGCCGATGCCGCGATCACCGCCAAAGCCGTCGCCGCAGTCACCAGCGCCCGATGCATGCTCTTCATCCAGACCTCCGTACGACCCTCAACGCGGCCCCGCCCTGGGGTCCGCAACGAGCTTGCTGGAGGGGCTGGTCGCCCGCGATGGGTGCATCGCCGTATCTGCCGGGGGTCACTCCCCACCCCGCCGCCGAGGGGTCCGCGAGCGCGGGCACGGTCAACGGTGTCGATAACGCGCGGTGACGTCCGCGAGATAGCCGCGCAGCATGACCTTGGCCTCGTCGAGGAGTTCCACGTCCCCCTCGGCGTCCCGCCGGAACGCCTCCTGCGCCAGCGCGTCGGCCGCGAGGACCGCCGCGTGGCAGGCGAGGGCGAGGGTCTCGTCGTCGCCGGCCATGTCGAGCGCGAGCAGGACGCGGCGGATCCCGTCGGCCATGCGGCGCTTGTGCGCGCGGTCCGCGGCGCGGGTCCGCTCGGTCAGGCCGCTGCCGAACCACAGGGCGCGGAAGCCGTGTCCGGTGCGGTAGATCCCGGCGAACGTGTCGACCAGCACGCCCACCGGGTCGTCCCACCGCTCCGCCGTCGCGGCCTGGACGAGACCGTCCATGGCGGCCTCGAGTTCGGCGAAGTAGCCGGCCGCCAGGGCGTCGATGATCGCGTCGCGGTCCGGCAGGTACTGATACAGCGAACCGACCGACACCTTGGCCTCAGCGGCGACCCGGGTGGTGGTCAGCTCCTCGACCCCTTCGCCGATGAGGACGCGTTCGGCAGCTTCCAGAACCCGCGCCAAGCGTGCTTTGCTGCGCGCCTGTTGGGGGGTGCGGCGCAGGGGAGCGGCCCCGCTGGCATCCGCGGTCGGCTCGCCCACGAGCAACCTCCGAACCTGAACGTGACTTTGTTTCATGTTTAGGTTACGGTCCCGCACATGACCGACTCAAGCGCGGCGCTCGGGCGGGAGCGGGCCGCCGTGGCGGACGCCTGCCGCCGGCTGGGCGCCGAGGGCCTGCTCATCGGCACGGCAGGGAACGTGAGCGTGCGTGCGGGGGAGCGGGTCGCCATCACCGCGACCGGGGCGGTCCTCGCCGAACTCACCGCGGACCAGGTGACGGTGGTCGGCCTGGACGGCAAGATCGTGGCCGGAGCCCTGCAGCCGACCTCGGAGCTGGAGCTGCACCTCGGCGTCTACCGCCGCCACGGCACCGGCGCGGTCGTCCACACCCACGCCCCGATGGCCACCGCGCTCTCCCTCGTCCTCGACGAACTGCCCTGTATCCACTACCAGTTGCTCGCTCTCGGCGGCACCGTCCGCGTCGCGCCGTACGCCACCTTCGGCACCCCCGAACTCGCCGAGTCGGTGCTCGCCGCGCTGGAGGGCCGCAGCGCCGCACTGATGGCCAACCACGGCGCACTCACCCATGCGCCGACCCTCGACAAGGCGGTCGAGCACGCCCTGCTGCTGGAATGGGCCTGCGGTGTCTACCAGCGCGCGGCCGCCCTCGGACCGCCCCGCGTCCTCGACGAACAGCAGCAACTCGCGGTCATCGAGGCCGCGATAGCCCGTGACTACGGCACCACCCACCCCGTACCACCCGCGCAGGAGGAAGAGCGATGAAGGTCGTCACGATGGGCGTGCACGTGCTGGACGTACTGGTGCGGCCGGTGGAGGAGATACCCGAGGGCCAGGGCGCGACCCTCGTGGACGACATCCGGATGACCGCCGCCGGGACGGCCGGCGGCACCGCCCTCACCCTCGCCAAACTGGGCGCCTCGGTGCGCACCGCCGGTGCGATCGGCACCGACCCGACCGGCGACATGCTCCTCCAGCTCCTCGACAGGGCGGGAATCGACACCGGGCTGCTCGTCCGCCGTATCGACACCTCGACCTCCGCGAGCGTCCTGCCCATCCGCCCGAACGGCGACCGCCCCTCGCTCCATCTGCTCGGCGCCAACATCACCTACGGCCTCGACGACGTGCCCTGGGACGCCGTGGCCGAGGCCGGCCATCTCCACCTGGGCGGCCCCGAGCTGATCGGCGCCGACGTCGCCGCGCGCATCCTGGCGCACGCCAGGGAACACGACGTGGTCACCTCCGTCGACCTCCTCGCCCCCGGCGAGCTCGGCACCTTCGACCAGATCGAACCCCTTCTCCCGCACGTCGACTTCCTGCTCCCCAACGACGACCAGGTCCTCGGATTCAGCGAGGAGCAGGACCTCGTGACCGGCGCGAAGAAGCTCCTCGCCGCCGGGGCCGGACTCGTCGCGGTCACCCGCGGCGGCGACGGCGTGCTCCTGGTGACGGCGGATGGCACGGAGACGATCCCCGCCTTCGAGGTCGACGTCGTCGACACCACCGGCTGCGGCGACGCCTTCTCGGCCGGCTTCATACGCGGCATCGGCCTGGGCCGCACGCCCCGCGAGGCCGCCGTACTGGGCAGCGCCGCGGCGGCACTGGTGGCGCAGGGGCTGGGCAGCGACCACGGGGAATTCGACCTGCCCGAGGCCGACGAGTTCGCGATGACCCACAAGACCCGCTCCTGAGCCATTCGACACCCGGTGAACCGGTGTGAACCGTCACCGGATCAACCAAGTGGTGACGGCCACGACAGGGGCGTACGGTCGAACGGTAGACGCCGCAGTGGACGGAACCGTTCACTGATGCCAAGTGCGACACGCCATGAGCAGCAGCCCGCAGCCGACCTCCGCATCACAGGCCGCCACCCGCGAACCGGGCGGCGGCGGCAACGGCATGGCACTGCTGGTCATCGCGTCGTGCCAGCTGATGGTGGTCCTGGACATCACCATCGTGAACATCGCGCTCCCGCACATCCAGAGCGCCCTGAACTTCTCGACCACCAGCCTGTCCTGGGTGGTCAACGCCTACACCCTCACCTTCGGCGGACTGCTGCTGCTCGGCGGCCGCACCGGCGACATCCTCGGCAGGCGGCGCATGTTCGTCTTCGGGGTGCTGCTGTTCGCGCTCGCCTCCCTGCTGGGCGGGCTCGCCCAGAACTCCGGCGAACTCCTCGCCGCCCGCGCCCTCCAGGGAGTCGGCGGTGCCATTGCCTCCCCGACCGCCCTCGCCCTGATCAGCACGACCTTCCGTGAAGGCCCGGAACGCAACCGGGCCTTCGGCGTCTTCGCGGCGGTCTCCTCGGGGGGCGGCGCCATCGGGCTGCTGGCCGGCGGAATGATCGTCGAGTGGCTGAACTGGCGCTGGGTGCTGTTCGTGAACGTCCCCATCGGCGTGCTCATCGCGCTCGCCGCACCCCGCGTGATCAAGGAGTCCGAACGCCACCCCGGCCACTTCGACATCGCCGGGGCGCTGACCTCCACCGTGGGCATGGTGCTGCTGGTGTACGGCTTCATCAGAGCCGCGCAGGAGGGCTGGCGGGACCCCTTCACGGTGGCCTCGTTCGCCGGGGCCATCGTGGTCCTGGCGGTGTTCATCCTGGTCGAACGAGGTTCCCGGCAGCCCATCACCCCGCTTCACATGTTCGCCGACCGCAACCGCGCGGGCACCTACGGCATCATGCTGAGCCTCGCCGCCGCGATCTTCGGTATGTTCTTCTTCCTCACACTGTTCGTGCAGGACGTCCTGGGCTTCAGCCCGCTGCAGGCCGGGCTCGCGTTCCTGCCGGTCAGCGCGGTCATCGCGGTCGGAGCGGCGCTCGCCTCGCGGTTCCTGCCGAAGTTCGGGCCCAAACCGTTCATGGTGGTGGGTGCCATCCTCGCGGCCGCCGGGCTGGCCTGGCTGACCCTGACCGACGTCCACTCCACCTACGCGGGCAGCATCCTCGGCCCGATCTGCGTCTTCGGACTCGGCATGGGCATGGAGTTCGTCTCGCTCACCCTCATGGCGCTGTCCAACGTCCCCGTCCAGGAGACCGGCGCGGCCTCGGGTCTCCTCAACGCCACCCAGCAGGTGGGCGGTTCGCTCGGCCTGTCCATCCTGGTCACCATGTTCGGCACGGCCAGCACCAACGAGGCCCACAAGCAGATCCCGCGCTTCCTGGCCCAGGCCACCCCGGCCGAACGTCTGCGCTTCCGGCACACCGGACAGCTCCCGAGCCCCTGGTCCGACCGCGTGCTCACGTCCGGGATCTCGGCGGCCTTCATCACGGCGGCGATCTTCACCGTCGTCGCCGCCCTGATCGCCCTGGTAGTCATCCAGGTCCGCCCCTCCGACCTGGAACGGCTCAAGGGAGGGACGGGACCCGGACCGGGCTGACGTCGTCGATCGGGCGTGGACTCCTCAGCCGGCCGAGACCGACTGGCCACCCCATTCCTCGGGCGCGACATCCGCGAGTGTCTGCGAGAACGTCCACTGATGGCCCGCAAGGTCCTCGGCCGCGTACTGGCGCTCCCCGTACTCGAAGTCGGTCGGTTCCATCACGATGCGTGCACCGTGTCCTCTGGCCTGCTCGCAGTGGGCGCGGACGTCGTCCACGCGCACCATCACCGAGTGCGTGACCTCGCCGGGGCGCGGAGGGCAGCGGTCCTTGCGTGTGTCCGCGACGATCACGGCGCCCTCGCCGTATCCGAGCTGTGCGCGGTGTGCCTCGCCGATCCGTACCCGTTCCACGAACCCGAAGGCGGCACCGAGCCAGGCGACCGCCGCGCGCACGTCGGGATAGATCAGGACGGGGATGACGGTCGAGGCGGGGATGGAACGGTTCGGCTTCATGGCCGACTCCCTGTCGTCGGGAAAACGAGAGGCGGATCGCACGCCGGTTCTGCCAGGCTAGCCGGTCGGTTCGTGCCTCTCGCCTGTGTCCACGAGCCCGCCGTGGGAGTGTCGGTGGCCGCGTCCCGCCCGGCCCCGCTGCTGGACATCCGTCATCGCTGAGGGCGCCTGACCGGGCCGGCCATGGACAGCGGCGATGGCTCGGACACCGAGGTGGCGGCTGAGCCGGCTGAGCGGCAGCGACCGGTCACGGCGCGGGGACCAGCCCCAGCTGCTGGGCCCGCAGGACAGTGCTGATGCGGTCGCGGGTGCCGAGTTTGCGGTAGATCTTCTCGACGTGCTTGTGGACCGTACGGTCCGAGATGCCGAGCCGCCGACCGATCGCGGCCGCGGTCAGGGCGTCCGTGAGCAGGAGCAGAACGGTCGTCTCCCGCGGAGTGAGCGGGCAGTCCGCGGCCGGTTCGCCGGGCGGGTCCGGGGCGGCCGTCCGCTTCCAGCGCTCCAGGAGCTGCCGTTGCTGCTCCACCGCCGCCAGCAGCGGCTGCAGCTGCCGGGCCGCGCGGACGTCGTCGTCGGTGAAGTCCGTACCGGAGCGGTAGACCATGCATCCGGTGATCGGCGTCGTCGTCCCGGGCAGCGGAATCGCCAGTACGTGGTCCACGTCCAGCATGTCGCCGATCAGCCGGGCGGTCGGACTCGCGGACCATGCGGCGCCGGCGGCCCGGCGCGCCGTGAGGGGAGCCCGGTCGGGTCCCGACGCGTAGTGGTGCGCGAAGGGAAAACCCGCGCGCAGGAGGCCCACGTCCTCCTCCCCGAGCCCCTCGAACTCGACGGCGACCTCGGGCGGCATGCCGACCGTGCCCTCGGTCTCGTTCCAGTCGTCGAGCTTGTAGACCAGGGTCTCGCCGCCGCACAGCCCGGGCAGGGCGCTCGCCACCAGTGGCCACAGCCGCTCCGGCTCGCGTTCGTTGAGGGCGGCGACCGCCACCGACAGCATGCGTTCGTGGGCCCCGCCCAGCACCTCTGCCACGTTCTTCTCCGCTCGTCCGCCGCGTACGCAGTTGTACCCATACCGGCGACGCCGTCCGCTGCTCCAGACTGCATGCGAGCACCCTCGAGCAACAACGACGTTCTCGGATGTACTCCAGCACATCGGCGCCACGGCAGCCGCAGCGGGGGAGTCCCGGCGCTTGGGGAGGACGCCGGGACCCCCACGCCGTGCGGGGCCGCCGGCGCGGGGGACCGGCGGCCCCGCACGGCTCACTCCGACGAGGGCGCGTCCGTACGCATCGCGTCCGAGATCGACTTCACGCCACCGTGCGCCGTGAGGCCCCCGTCCACCGGAATCTCCGCCCCGGTGATGAACGACGACTCGTCGGACAGCAGGAAGACCACGAGCGGTGCGATGTCGTCGACGCTTCCGCTGCGGCCCAGCGGGGTCTCGCGGATGGTCGCCTCCCGGAAGGCGGGAGTGGCGGCGGCCGTCATCTCGGTCTCGATATAGCCGGGGTGCACGGTGTTCACACGGATGCCCCGCGGCCCCAGCTCCATCGCGGCGATTTTCGACAGCCCGCGCAGCGCCCACTTGCTGGCCGTGTACGCCACCGGATAGTAGCCGGTGAGCGCGGCGGACGAGCCGACGTTGACGATCGACGAGCCGGGCGGCATCAGCGGGGCGAGGTGCTGGATGCCGAGCAGCGGTCCGATCGTGTTCACCGCCTGGACCTGCGCGAAGTCCTCGGGACGCACCTCGCCCAGACGCTCGCGCCGGATGACGCCCGCGTTGTTGACCAGGCCGTGGATCTCGCCGTGGGACTCCCGCAACTCGGCGGCCAGCGCCGCCCAGTCGCTCTCGCCGCTGACATCCAGCCGGCGCACCTCGCCCTCGGGCCGCACGTCGGTGGCGACCACCCGGGCGCCGGCCCGGGTCAGCGCCTCCGCCTCGGCGGCACCCTGGCCGCGGGCGGCCCCGGTGACGACCACGACCTTCCCGGCCAGTCGCCGCGTGTTCTCGTTGCTCACGCGGCCATCTTTCACCACCGAGGCAGCCTGAGCTCGTACTCCGGGTGGATCCGGCGCATGTACCCGGTGTCGTCGCGGCTGCGCACCCCCGACTCCACATACAGCCGGTGCAGCCGGTCGAGGGCGCCGTGGTCCAGCTCCACACCCAGGCCCGGTCCGGCCGGGACCGCCACCTCGCCGTCGCGGAACTCCAGCACGCCGGGGACGATCACGTCGTCGGCCGAGTTCCACGGGTAGTGCGTGTCACAGGAGTGGTCGAGGTTGGGGATGGCCGCCGCGACATGGGTCATGGCGGCGAGGCTGATGCCCAGGTGCGAGTTGGAGTGCATCGACAGGGCCAGCCCGAACGCCTCGCACACTGCGGCCAGTTCACGGGTGCGGCGCAGGCCGCCCCAGTAGTGGTGGTCGGTGAGGAGCACCTGGATCGCGTTCTGCTCGACGGCGGGCTTCAGATGTTCCCACGCGATCACGCACATGTTGGTGGCGAGGGGGAGAGGCGAGTCTTCGACCACCTGCGCCATGCCCTCGATGCTCCTGGTCGGGTCCTCCAAGTACTCGAGCACACCGTCCAGTTCGCGCGCGACGTACTTCGACGTCTCCACCGTCCAGGCAGTGTTGGGGTCCAGCCGCAGCGGCTGCCCGGGGAAGGCCTCCGCGAGCGCCCTGATCGCGGCGATCTCCTCGTCCGGCGGGAAGACGCCTCCTTTGAGCTTGAACGAACGGAATCCGTACCGCTGTTGCATCAGCCGGGCCTGCTCCACGATCCCGGCGGGATCCAGTGCCTCGCCCCAGTCGTCGCCGACCGCCGCCCTGCCGTCGAGCGCCGGGTGTTCGGCCCACTTGTAGAAGAGGTACGCGGCGAACGGCACGGAGTCGCGGACCTTGCCGCCGAGCAGATCGCTGACCGGCCGCCCGAGCAGCTTGCCCTGCGCGTCGAGACAGGCGACCTCCACCGCCGAGGTGGTCCAGCCCCGCTCGTGGGAGCTGGGCACGGTCGGCAGCAGGGCGGCGTCGATCGCGGTCGCGGCAGCCGTCGTGTCGAAGACGTCCATGCCCACGACGACCTTCGCGGCGGCCTCGAGTCGCTCCAGGCGGGCGGTGCCGCCCGGTGACTCGCCGAGGCCCACCGTGCCGTCCTCCAGGACGAGTTGGAGGATGATCCGCAGGGCGAGTGGCTCATGGACGCCGTTGGAGTTGAGCAGGGGCGGGTCGCGGAAGGCGATCGGGGTGACGATCAGTTCGCGGATCCTCGTGCCACCGGTGGTGCTCATGCGCCCACCACCTCCAGACCGTGGTCGATCAGCTTCGCCAGCCGGGCCATGTGCTCCGGCGTGGGGTCGAGCAGGGGGGCCCGTACACCGCCGACGTCCAGGCCGCGGAGGGTCACCCCGGCCTTGACGAGCGACACGGCGTACCCCGGGGCCTCGTCGCGCAGCTGGACGAGGGGGCCGTAGAACTCGTCGAGGAGCGTTTCCGTGAGCGCCTTGTCCTCCTCCGTGAGCGCCCGGTGGAAGGCCAGGGCGATCTCGGGGGCGAAGGCGAACACCGCGGAGGAGTAGAGCTCGACGCCGATGGCGCGGTACGCGGGCGCCGTCATCTCGGCGGTGGGCAGGCCGTTGAAGAACTGGAAGCCCTCGGCTCCCGGTACGGCACGCACGGCCCGGACGATGCGGTGCATGCGCTCGATGTCGCCGAGGCCGTCCTTGAGGCCGACCACCTTGGGCAGGGCCGCGATCTCGGCGGCCGTGGCCTCGGTCAGCCGGGCGGTGCCGCGTTGGTAGAAGATCACGGGCAGCTCGCTGGCGCCGGTGACCTCCTCGACGTACCGCACCAGGCCCCGCTGCGGCGCGCTGACCAGGTACGGCGGCAGCAGCAGGATGCCGTCGGCGCCCGCGCGTGCGATGCGGGCGGCCTGGTCGCGGGCGACCGGGGGCGGACCGCCGGCGGCGGCCAGCACCGGGACCCGGCCGTCGGCCACCTCGACCGCGACCCGGGTGGCCCGCTCGATCTCCACGGTCGTCAGGGCGTGGAACTCACCGGTGCCGCAGGCGACGAACAGGCCGCCCGCGCCGGCCGCGACACCGGACTCGATGTGCCGCGCGAGCCGTTCCTCGTCCAGCGAGCCGTCCGCGGCGAACGGCGTGACCGGGAAGAACAGCACTCCTTGGAACTTCATGTCTCCCTCAAACGTGGGGGGTTGTCAGCCCTTGGTGGCGCCGGCGGCGATGCCGGTGACCAGCGAGCGCTGGAGGAGCAGATAGACGACGAGGCTGGGGATCAGGGCGATGACCGCGCCGGCCAGCACCACCCCGGAGCCGACCTGGGGGTCGGAGCGCAGGATGGACAGGGCGACGGTGACCGTGTAGTCGGTGGGGTCCTTGGCCGCGATCAGCGGCAGCAGGTACTGGTCCCAGATCATGATGAAGCCGAGCACTCCGGCCACGCCGAGCGCGGGCTTGCACAGCGGCAGGATGACCTGCCACAGCAGCCGGAACTCGCCGACGCCGTCGATGCGGGCGGCCTCCTCGATCTCGGTGGGGATGTCCTTCATGAACTCGGTCAGCAGCATGATCGAGAAGCCCCAGGCGCCCAGCGGCAGGATCACCGCCCAGACCGTCCCCTTCAAGTCCAGCCCCACGACCGGGACATGGCCGAGGACCAGGGACAACGGGATGGCGATGACCTCCTCCGGGAGCATCATGGTCAGCATGAACAGGGTCAGGACCAGCGCCTGGCCGCGGAAGCGGTGCCGGGCCAGCGCGTAGGCGGCGAGCACCGACACCACGAGCTGGAGCAGCAGTCCGCCGCCCGCGATGACGAGGGAGTTGGTGAAGTAGTCCCAGATCCCTCGCTCGCCCGCGACCTTGATGTTCAGCAGGGTGGGGTGGTGCGGGAGGAAGGACAGCGACGAACCGCTGGGGTTCGTGCTGAAGGCACCGGAGAAGATCGTCAGGAACGGCGCGGCGAAGATCGCCAGGGCTGTCGCGCACAGCAGGACGCGCAGGGCCCAGGACAGGCCCGGCTTGTCGCTCCAGCCGAGGGCGGTGTCGAAGCGGGCCGGGGTGGTGCGCTGTGCTGTGCCGGGCCGTGCCGCCGGGGTCTTGGGCTCCCTGGCCCGGACGGGTTCGATGACGGGGGCGCTCATCGCACGTCTCCTCTCTTGCGGAGGTGGTTGACCGTGACGGTGAGCAGCAGCGTCACGCAGAGCAGCACGACGGAGGCGGCGGACGCGCCGCCGATGTCGTTGCGGGTGAAGCCCAGGGTGTAGGCGCGGGTCATCCAGACCTCCGTCGACCCGGCCGGACCGCCGAACGTGAGGACGTACACCTCCGTGAACACGCGCAGTCCGCGGATGGCGGCGAGCGTGAGCACGATGCCGAGGGCGGGGCGTATCGCGGGGAGCGTGATGTACCGCAGCCGCTGCCACAGCGAGACGCCGTCCATGGCGGCCGCCTCGTACAACGACCGGTCCACGCCCGCGAGTCCGGCGAGGATGATCACCATGTTGTACGGGGCGCCCATCCAGATGCCCATGACCATGGTCGCCCACAGCGCGGTGCCCGGGTTGTCGAGGAACTGCGTCGGGCCGATGCCGAGGAAGCCGAGGGCGTTGTTGATCAGGCCGTCGGAGGTCGGGTAGTACATCAGCCGCCACAGCTCGCCGACGACCGCGGTCGCGGTGACGACGGGCAGGAAGACGGCCGTGCGGACGAGCTTCAGCGAGCGTGCCTGGCCTTCGAGCAGCAGCGCGAGCAGGAAACCCACCAGGATGGCGCCCAGCGAGATGCCCACGCCCAGGACCAGGGTGTGGCCCACGGCGTCCTGGAAACGGTGGTCGCCCAGCACACGCGTGTAGTTGTCTAGCCCCACCCACTTGTCGCCCAGGAACGGCCGCACCTTGAAGAAGCTGAGCCAGATGCCCTTGCCCATCGGGAGGAACTTGAAGACGAGGGCGAGCAGCAGCCCGGGCGCCAGGAACAGCCAGGGGAGGACGGCCTTCCTGCTGAACCCTCTGCGCCTTGCCGGCGCGGTCACGGTAGCGGTCATTTCAGCAGGTCCTGGTCCTTGAGGTCGCCGGCGAGGGTGTCGTTGAGCTCCTTGAGACCGGAGCGGACGTCGCTGCCGCAGTAAGTGAAGATCGCGTTGAGGCTGTCCGCGGTGTCCTGTTTGATGGGCGCGAAGTCAGGCGCGTTCGGGAACTGTTCGGACGCGGTCTCGTACGCCTTCTGCACGACGCTCCAACGCGCGTCGCCCCGCACCTTGGCCGCGTCCAGTGTGGAGTTGGTGGGGATTCGGACGACCGGCTGGTGGCCGCCGACGCTCGTCATGGCGATCTTCTGGCCCTCGGCGGAGATCAGGAAGGCGGCAAGTGCCCGCTCCTGCGCGGTCTTTCCGGTCCGGGCGCCGAAGTAGACGTTCTCGCCGTCGGCCAGTACGTCGTTGCCCGCGGGGCCCGCCGGGGCGGGGACCACCTCGTACCTGGCCTTGCCGGGCGTCGTGTCGAAGGTGGTGATGTTGTACGGGCCGGTGAGGTACATCCCGGCGTTGCCGTCCTGGAAGTCGGTGGCGGTTCCGGTGATGGCGGAGACGGCGCCGGGCTGCAGGACACCGTTGTCACCGCAGAAGAGGTTGTCCTTCATCCAGGTGACGGTTCGTACGGCGGCGGCCGAGTCCATGGCCGGCCGGTAGCCCGAGCCGTCCTTCTCGATGATGTTCGCGCCGCCCTGCCAGAGGAAGTTGGCGCCCCACCAGGCGGTGTAGCCGTTCATGGCGCTGCCGGGGGCGACCATGCCGTAGGTGTCCTTCTTGCCGTCCCCGTCCGGGTCCCGGTCGGCGAAGGCCTTGGCGACGGTCAGCAACTCCTGCCAGGTCGTCGGCGCCCTCAACCCCAGCTTGTGCAGCCAGTCCTTGCGGATCATCAGCGTCTGGGCCTGGCGCGAGTACGGGATGCCGTAGTGCCTGCCGTCGATGCCCACCGTGGACGACCAGGACTTCGCGGTGATCTGGCCGTGACCGGTGATGGACGCCGGGTCGATCGGCTTGAGCAGGCCCTGGCTCTGGTAACTGCCCATCAGCGCCGTGTCGTTGATCATGACGTCCGGCAGGTCCTTGGTGGAGGCCCGGCTCTGCAGCTGCTGGTCGAAGTTGACCACCGGCTGGTAGTCGATCCTGATTCCGGTCTTCTTGGTGAAGGCGGCGAAGACCCGGTCGTAGGTGGCGGCGGAGTCCGGATTGCTCCGGGTCCACACCTCCAGCGTCTTCGGGTCACCCGAACCGGCACTGCCGGAACCGGAGCCACAGGCGGCCGTTCCCAATGCGAGCCCCGCGGCGGCGAGGGCGGCGGCCAGGCGGCGACTTCGTCGGCGATCGCCCATGAGCACCTCCGTTCATATCCGTGAACGTTCTTCACGAATCTAAATGGGACGGCTCAAGCTACGAATCGTTTCATCGGCATGTCAAGACATGGCTGAAACATTTCACCGAGCCCGTGCATGCATCACTGGACGCCGTGATCCTCGCGGGCGGCGCGCCGGGCCCGAGATGGGGAGGGCACCTGTGGCGAACAAGGAAGAGGCCGCCGACTTCCGTCGGCGGCCTCGCAGTTCATCGAGCTGCTGCTGTCACTCCTCGGGGGGCGTCCCCGACCTCACGCGGGACGCACGGCGATACGGACCGCCGCCTCGCCGGCGTAGTTGACCGAGTCCTCGCGGATGACCGCGCCCGGACCCGGCGCGTGAATCATCAGGCCGTTGCCCGTGCAGAGGCCGACGTGGCTGAAGTTGTCGTTGAAGAAGATCAGGTCTCCGGGACGGCTGTCGGCAAGGGGGATGACCGTGCCGGCGCTCGCCTGCTCGTACGTGGTACGCGGCAGGGTGACCCCGGCGGCCCTCCAGGCGGCCTGGGTGAGCCCGGCGTTGTCGTACGACTCGGGGCCGACCGCACCCCACAGGCACGGCCTGCCGATCTGCGCACGGGCGAAGTCGATCGCCCTGTCGGCCTTGGTGGCGGTGGGGGCGCCGACGGCGGGGACGCCCGTGTCCAGGACGGATGGCTGCACGGTCCAACCTCCGGCCTGGGGTATGCCGGTGTCGGGCACGGAAGGCCGGGCCCGCCAGTCCTCCACGGCGGGTACGCCGGTGTCGAGTACGGACGGCTGCGTGCGCCAGTCGTCGACCACCGGTACGCCCGTGTCGAGCACGGAGGGCCGCATGCGCCACTCCTCGGCCGCGGGTACGCCGGTGTCGACCGCGGAGGGCTGCATGCGCTGCTCCACGGCCGCGGGCACGCCCAGGTCGAGGACCGTCGGCTGCTGGAGCCGCCACGCCTCCTCGGCCGCCCGGCCGGTCTGTTCCGCCTGCTCCTGCCAGGGGAGTTGGGACGGCAGGGCGGCGAGGGCCGGGCGCGGTGCGGAGGTCTGCCGGGCGGTGTACCGGTACAGCAGCTCGCTGGCCGCCGCGATCTTGCGCTGGCTCTGCTCCTTGGACCTGCGCAGCGGGGCCTGCTTCGGCTCGGGGGCCGCCGCGGGCAGCGCCGGGACGGCCTCCTGGCGGGGCTGCGGCACGGCAGGCGGCGCGACCGTGGGGCCGGCGGTCAGCTCGGCCACCGGACGGCGGGGCTCCGCGGAGGGCAGCTCGGCCATGGGTCGGACAGCCGCCTCCAGTTCAGGAGCGGCGGGACGGCTGTCCGCCGGGCGCGCGGGCCGGGGCCCGGCCTGGCGGGCCGGCATACGGTCGGCCGGCAGCACCGCTGGGACCGTCGGCCCCAGCGAGGCGCGCACTCCGTCGAACCACCGCCGGGACACCGAGTCGAGTGCCGGATCCGAGCGGCCGCGTTCACGGGCCGGGGCGGCGGGCGGCCGCGCTCCCATCAGCTGGGCCCGGGTGAAGTTGAAGTTGCCCGTGTCGGACTCGGCCTGGTCGTAGAGGCTGCTCACCCGTTGCCGGACGGCTTCGCGGCTGGGGCCCTCGTCCGCCGTCGTCGGTGCGGCGTCGGCGGTCTGTGAGAACAGGGCCACCGAGGTGAGGGCAGCGGTCGCGAGAGCCGAGTTGCGCATACCGGGCAGGCCGAAGCCTCCGGTGCGCGATGGTCGATCCGGCGCCATGGGAGCCGTACTCCTTCCGTACTCCGCCTACCGAGTTAGCTGTCGGGTTCGGGCGGTCGGTTCCGGAAGGCATGCCCTACGGCCCTTGCCCTGGTGGGCGGTTGGGCCGATTCACCCCGTCGTTCGGTCGGGTCCCCGGCTCCGGCTGCCACAGGGGCGCACCGGACTCGGCGGAGGCCACGCGTCCCGGCGGGGTTCGCCGGAGGAACTCGTGCGGCCTGATGCCACGCTAGCCAACTTGTGCGGCTCGTGTGAAGGTTGAAGGCCGGAATGTCCGATACGCTTTTGTGACCTTCGTCGTGATGGGCCGTCAGATCCGTGCGTCGTGCACGCAGCGGATCCGGACGGCGACCGACCGTCGCGAACGGGCGGCGTCAGGAACGCGGGCCGTCGCTGCGAGCCTCACGCTCGGCGTCCCGCTTCTTGATGCGCGCCGCCTCCTTGCGGACCTCGGCCTGGGTGGCGCGCTCCGCCTGCAGCCACTCGGGCTGTGCCTGCTTCAGGGCCTCGATCTGCTCCGTGGTGAGCGCCTCGGTGATCCCGCCGCGGGCGAGACCCGTGATGGAGACACCCAGCTTCGACGCGACCACCGGACGGGGGTGCGGACCGTTGGCCCGCAGCTCGCGCAGCCACTCGGGCGGCTCGGCCTGGAGCTGGTCGAGCTCGGCTCGCGAGACGACACCCTCCCGGAACTCGGCGGGGGTGGCCTCAAGGTACACACCCAGCTTCTTGGCCGCGGTCGCGGGCTTCATCGTCTGGGTGCTCTGGTGCGACTTCATGAGGCCAAGGGTATCGACCGTGTTCGAGACCTCCGACCACGGCCGGTAGCCTGGCCTGGTGACAGGCTCGGAAGCACCCCAGGCGTTCCGGCTTGCGTACGTCCCGGGGGTGACGCCCGCCAAGTGGGTGCGGATCTGGAACGAGCGCCTGCCCGGCATCCCGCTGAACCTCATCGCCGTACCGGCCGCCGACGCATCCGACGTGCTGCGCGCCGGTGACGCCGACGCCGGACTCGTACGGCTGCCGGTCGACCGTTCGTTCTTCAGCGCGATCCCCCTCTACACCGAGACGACGGTCGTCGTCGTCCCCAAGGACCACGTGATCACGGCGGCGGACGAGGTGACCGTCGAGGACCTCGCGGAGGAGGTCCTCTTCCATCCCCTCGACGACGTGTTCGAGTGGGACCGGCCGCCGGGCGAGCCCGCCTTCGAGCGGCCCGCCACCACTGAGGACGCCGTGGAACTCGTCGCGGCGGGCGTCGGCCTGCTGGTCGTCCCCCAGTCACTGGCCCGTCTGTATCACCGCAAGGACCTCACGTACCGGCCGCTGGTGGACGCTCCCGAGTCGGGCGTCGCCCTTGCCTGGCCCGAGGAGGCGACCACGGACCTGGTCGAGGACTTCATCGGAATCGTCCGCGGCCGTACGGTCAACAGCTCCCGCGGCCGCAAGGCGACGGCGCCGGAGGCGAAGGGCGCGACGGGCGACGCGGCCGGCGCCCGGCGCAAGCCTGTGGCCGGAAAGACGACGGGGAAGTCGACGGGGCGGAACCCGCGGGCCGGTTCCGACGTCTCCCAGGGCGCCAAGCGAAGGAAGCCCCGCCGCCGGGCATAGCCTCCCTCGGGGCGGCCTCGCCCCGTTTTCCGATCCATCCGGTGGGGCGATGGACGGGAGGCGGGGGATTTTGCTTCGCAAGGGGGTGCGGCGCAGCGGTGGCGCGGCGGACCGGCTGCGTGCCCACGGGCTGTGGGGCGATCTCGGCGAGTGGCGCGGGTGCCCGCGTGGCCGCCTGTGGCGGGTGGCGGCGTTCGTCGGGCGCACGCTGCGGGGCGAGTGGCAGGGCATCGTCGTCGATCCGGTGCGGCAACTCGGGCGCCGTGGGCTGCCGGCGCTGTTCCTGGCGTTCCTGGCCGCCTTCGGCGTCATCTTCTTCCATGCGCTGGCGCAGCGGCCGGCCGGCGCCGTGGTGGTGCGGCTGCTCGGCGGCGTCAAGGGCGACCTCCCGCTGTGGCTGGCCCTGCTGCGCACGCCCGTGTCGCTGTACGTCCCTGCCCTGGATCTGCCCGTGTGGGCGGGGATCACCTCGTTGTTCCTCGCGTTCGCGCTGGCCGAGCTCATCCTCGGCCGGGCCAGAACGCTTCTCATCTCGTACGCGACCACGCTCGCCGGCACTCTCATGGTGCGCGTGATGCTCGCGCTCGGTCCGGGCTGGGGCGGGCTGGGTCTGCCGCCCGGGGCCGGGCAGGTGCTGGACACCGGCCCGTCCGCCGCCGTCGTGGGCCTTTTCACCTATCTCGCCGTCGTCCGGCGCGCACCCATCGTGTTCGCCCTCACCGGCGGGTCCATGGTGTGGGAGTCGATCGCCGTACCCAATCTGGCCGGCCGCGAGCATCTGATAGCGGTCGCCACCGCGATCGTCCTGGCCCTGTTCCACGAACGTGACCGCCGGCGGCCGCCCACCCGGCCTCTCCTCCCGGTGGGCCGAGCGGAGTCGCAGGGCGGGACGGCCGGGCGCCCCCGCCCCGACGATCACGTCGCGGTCGGCTGAGCGGGGCCGGCGGGCGCCGCCCGACGCCGGTCAGGGCTGTGGGAGGCCGCCCATCTCCGCCGCGAAGACCGTCGGGTCGCTGTCGAACCCCCGGAGCATCTGGTGGAACTCCCAGGCACCGGAGGAGTCCCGGGTAAACTCGGCGACCGTCGCCGCTGTGGCGTCGGCGACCTGGCCGAAGTCGTCCTTGAGCAGTTCCGTGTACCCGTCGACGACCAGCACCCCCGCGTTCGAGATGTCACCGAAGGGCTTGGGGCCGCCGTTCTGATGGATCGCCACACCCACCACCACCCGCGCGAAGGAGGGCGCCAGACGGTCGAGCTCCAGGACCATCACCTCGACGAAGCCGTAACCCTGGCCGGTCTCGCTGTGCCGGCTCATGTTGATGGTGCCGTCCGGTGAGCGGCTCTCGGTGTGCACCACGTACACCGGCCGTCCGTGCGGGGCGTCCGCCGAGTAGGTCGTCGCCATGATGTCCAGATGGTGTGGCGGCCGGTTCCAGGGGCTGGGATCCCACTTGAGCCGCACTTCGATCTTGCCCTGTACCCTGCCGTCGCCGCTCACCGGACGCCGCCCCCTCGAATCAGGCCACCGAGGGACAGTCCCCCGCAAGGTCAAGTATGTTCCCGGTCCCGCTCATTCATCCGGCTGCGGCGGCGTGTGCGCACCGTGAGGGAGGTGATCCTGGCTTATCTTCGCCACGAAATCCGACATCCGGAGTAAATATGAATAAAGCGGATGAACTGGTTGGTGTGGTGGAAGAAGTGGCGCTCGTCGCGCCGACCGGTCATCAGGGGCGCCGCGTCACCGGACGGCCCCTGCCCGTCGTCATCGTCACCGCCGCCGGCTCGGTGGCGGTCCTCACCCTCACCGGCGTCGGATGGCTGAACCAGCCCGCCGTCGCGGCCTGGCGCACGGTCTGTCTGGCCATCACCGTCCAGGCGCTGCCCTTCCTCCTCCTCGGCACCGTCCTTTCGGGGGCCATCAACGCCTTCGTACCGGCCGAACTGTTCACCCGGATCCTGCCCCGCAGTCCCGCGCTCGCCGTCCCGGTGGCCGGCGTCGCGGGCGTCGTCCTGCCGGGCTGCGAATGCGCCTCGGTGCCGGTCGCGAACAGCCTGATCCGCCGCGGTGTCACCCCGGCCGCCGCCTTCGCCTTCCTCCTCTCCGCACCCGCGATCAACCCGATCGTGCTCACCGCCACGGCCGTCGCCTTCCCGGGCAGCCCCGCCATGGTCGCCGCCCGGCTGCTCGCCTCCCTCGTCACCGCTGCCGCGATGGGCTGGCTGTGGCTCTGGCTGGGACGCGAGGAGTGGCTGCGGCCGGCCGTCCGCCATGCGGGGCACCGGCCCGGGCGCAGCCGCTGGACGGAGTTCCGCCTCGGCTTCCAGCACGACTTCCTGCACGCCGGCGGCTTCCTGGTGCTGGGCGCCATGGCCGCGGCCACCTTCAACGTGGCCGTGCCGCGCTCGGTCCTCGACACCTTCTCCGGCTCGCCCTGGCTGTCGGTGCTGTTCCTGGCCGCGCTCGCCGTCCTGCTCGCCGTTTGCTCGGAGGCCGACGCGTTCGTCGCCGCCTCGCTCACCGGCTTCTCGCCCACCGCGCGCCTGGTGTTCATGGTGGTCGGTCCGATGGTCGACCTGAAGCTGATCGCCCTTCAGGCGGGCACGTTCGGCCGGTCCTTCGCACTCCGCTTCTCCACCGCGACGACGGTGGTGGCCGTGACCGCCGGCGCCCTGATCGGAGGCGCACTGCTGTGAAGCGCCACGCCCAAGTCCTCCTGCTGGTCCTGACCGGCCTGGGCCTGCTGCACGCCGCCCTGTTCAGCGACCTCTGTCTGCGCTACGTCAAGGAAGGTCTGCGCCCCCTGCTGATCGCCTCCGGTGTGCTGCTCCTGCTGCTGGGCGTGGCAGGAGCGGCACTGGACCGCGCGGCCCCCGAAGCCGGCCCCCACGCGCACGCGCACGCACACGGCCACGACCACTCCGCCGCGCCCCGCATCGCCTGGCTGCTGTTCCTGCCCGCCCTCAGCCTGCTCCTCTACGCTCCGCCCGCCCTCGGCGCGTACACGGCCTCGCACGCGAACAGCAAGGCCGTGCCGAAGGAACAGCGGTTCGACCCGCTGCCCGCGACCGTCCCCCTGCCGATGACGCTCACCGACTTCACCGCCCGGGTCCAGCAGGACCGGGAACAGGCTGTCAGAGGCCGCAGCATCCGCATGACCGGCTTCGTCACCCCCGCGGGGCGGGCCGGCGGCTGGTATCTGACCCGGATCATCTTCACCTGCTGCGCGGCGGACTCCCAGTCGGTCAAGGTCCGCATGTACGGCCCGCCCGCGCTGCCGGCCAACACCTGGGTGGCCGTCACCGGAACCTGGCACCCCACAGGTGCGCTCGGCACGAAGTCCGCGACGGCGGCCCTCGACGTCCACCGCACCGAGCCCATCTCCCCGCCCGTCAACGCGTACACGGACGACCTGCCGCTCACGCCCTCGTGACCAGAACGGAACGGGCCCGGCTCAGGAAGACCGTCGAACGGCGGATGCCGGTCCCTGGGCAGGGTCGACGACGGCGGCAGCGATCCTGAACCGCTTGTCGAGCGCGCACCAGATCTCGTCCAACAGGTCTGTCCCGTTCCCGGCGTCGACCGTGAACTCGGTGAAGGGGGCGGCTACCGAGACCTGTTCGCCGTCGGAGTCGTAAGTGGTCAGCAGGACCGCTTCGCCCGGTCGCGGGTCCCGTACGGCGAGGGTCATCACGTTGCTGGTCAGGCGTGCGGCGCGGCTGGGGCGGGCGGCCCCGAAGACGGTGGTGCGTCCGCCGTCCCGGCTGATCAGTGCGGTGAGGCGGGAGGTGCGGATCGGAGGGTCGGGTTCGTACTCGAAGCCGCTGAGCGCCTCGGTGGGCGAGGCTCCCGCCCGGAGTCGCTCAGCGGCCCGGGACACGTGCTCACCGTTGCCCAGAACCAGCCAGTCGTTCGTGGCCGTGGCGGCGGCGTAGTGACGCAGGGGATCGTGCTCCCCGGGGTTGAGCGGCCCGACCACCAGGTCACCGTCGATCAGCCGGAGCGCGCGGTCGCGGGAGGCCGGGCTGCGTCCGGTGAGGAAGTAGCCGCCCAGCACGGCTCCGGAGCGGGTGCGGGCGCACAGGACTCCGCGGCCCGGGTAGGGGTTGGCGGCCAACAGGCCATGAAGGGTGAGCATGCTGATGCGCTTTCTGGTCGGTCCGGGGGCGGCGGCCTGGGCCGGGAGGGGCGGGGCTCAGTGGTGGAACAGCCTGAGGCCGGTGCGGGCGAGGGCGATCCCGTGCTCGCGGCAGGCGTCTTCGACCTCCGCGGAGCGGATCGATCCGCCCGGCTCGGCGATGTGGTCCACGCCGTGCCGCTGTGCGTGGTCGACATTGTCGCGGAACGGCAGAGTCCCGTCGGAGACGAACGCGACCCTCTTCAGACGAGCCATCCACTCGGCGCGGCTGCCGGCCGTGAGCTCCTTCATCGGCTGCGACAGAGCAGCCGAGAGCCTGGTGTTCTCGTCCGCGGTGAGGTCGCCCTCGACGAAGCGGATCTGCCAGTTGATCCGGTCCTGGCGCCGGATCCCCGGCCTGAAGGCGAGCGCGCGCACCGCAGGATGACGCCGCAGCCACCATGTGTCGGCCTTCGCCCCGGCAAGGCGCGTGCAGTCGACGCGGGACTGCTGCCCGGCGCCGATGCCCAGCGTCGCCCCGTCGCGCAGGAAGCACACCGAGTTCGACTGCGTGTGGCGCAGCACCACCAGCCCCAGCAGGAGATCCTGCACGGCTGTCGTGGGGAGCGAGCCGCACACGACGTTCTCCAACAGCTCTGCCGCACACGGCGCTTCGTCCCGCCGCTGACTCAGACGCAGGCCGAAGAGCTCGCGCGCCTCCCGCTCCGGCGGCACGAAGTCCGGGTCCGCCTCCAGGACGAGGAAACGGCCGTTCTTCTTCCTGCCGAGCCTGTCCACGGTGCCCGGCGCATAGCCCGGCGCGATGATGCCGTCGCTCACGACATGGGCCAGCAGTTCGGCGAGTTCCTCGTCGACCGGGTGCGAGACGGCGGCGAGGTCCCCGTACGACGACTTCGGGTCCGCGTCACGAGCACGCAGATACGCACTGGTCAGGGCGCCGACCTCGGCCCGGTCGACACCATGGAGCTCCGCCGTCACCTCGTCGACGGGCCCGGCCACGGCCGCACCCGCGGGTGAGACGTGCTTGAAGGAAGCGGCCGCCGGCCGGCCCAGGGACCGGCTCGCCTCCCGCACCAGCTGCCAGCCGTTGAGGGCGTCAAGCATGTTGATGTACGACGGGCTTCCGTGCACCACCCGGACCGGCCACCGGCCCGGCCGCACCGGGGTGGCATCCGCCGCCTGCCGCGGGTTCATTCCGTACCGCAGATCCACGTCATGGCCTCCTCAGCGGAACATCACTGACGGAGGCGCCCAGGCGGTCGACGCTCACGCTGAACCACGGCCGCTCCCCGGTGGTCGTCCACCCTCGCCAGTCGCGGCCGGATCAGACTGTACCCGCAAGGGCAGGGCAGGCGTCGAGGGGGCGGGCCGGTCAGAGCACCCGAGTGGCGTGCACGAACTCCCGGATGATCCGCGCCAGTTCCACCGGCCGGTCCAGGGGGAGCAGCGTGTAGCCGTCGTCCACCTCGACCAGCCGACCCTGCGGCAGCAGCGCGGCGAGACGACGGCCGTGCTCGGGCGGCATCACCCGGTCCTCGCGCGCCCAGACCACCAGGGCCGGCCGGTCGAAGAGCGGCAGACGTTCGGCCGTGGCTTCGAGCAGGCGGCGGGTGGCCCGGTTCGCGGTGCGGAGGAGGCGTACGGCGTCACGGCGGATCGCGGGCTGCCGCAGCACCGGCCGCATCCAGCGCGCGGTGGCCGCGTCGCCCCGCTTGGTCAGCCAGCCGAACGCGATCGGCAGCCGGCGTACCGCCCGCACCCGCATCTGCTGCATGAACAGCCCGAACATACGCGGCGAGAGCCGGCCGGTGAGTACCAGGGTCCGGCCCGTCAGCCCCGGCGGGAAGTTGTCGAACGCATCGCAGGACACCAGCACCGCCCGCCCCACCCGCTCCTCCCCGTCGGCCATCAGGAACTGCACGAGGACCCCGCCCGTGTCGTTTCCGACCAGGGTGACCTCCCGCAGATCCAGCCGCTCCAGGAGCTCCGCCACGAGCCGCGCCACCCCGGGCAGCGACAGATCCGCGTCCGCGCGCATCGGGTGGCGGTGCGCGCCCAGGGGCAGCGTCGGGGCGATGCACCGGTGGTCGGCGGCCAGGTCGGCCGACGGCCCCTCCCACAGTGAGGCATCCATCAGCAGGCCGTGCAGCAGTACGAGTACGGGACCGTCGCCGCCGCTGTCCTGGTACGCGATCGTGCCCGCGGACAGCTCGATCTCGTACGTGTCCGCAGTGCGGGCAGTGGTGTCCATGAAGGCCTCCCGTGTGTCTGCGCCATGTGTCCGCACTCAAGAGGGCCGAGCGGCCCGGAGTGTGACATCCGACCGGCCGGACCGTCATCCCGCCCCGCCCGCGGTGGCAGAATCGGCGGCGTGGACCGGGGGATCCGCGAGCGCGAGCCCGAGCCGGCACAGCCGGCCACGGCCGCACCGGAGGCGGCGGACGGGGCCGGTTCGGTGGTGCTCGTCTTCGGCGAGGCCGGAATCGGCAAGTCGAGCCTGGTGAGGGCCCTGCCGGACCGCCTGCCCAGGCACGCCCGCGTGCTCGTCGGACAGTGCGACGACCTCGCCACCCGGCGACCGCTGGGCCCGTTCCGCGACCTCGTCGGCAGCGTCGGCGCCGAACTCATCAAACGCTGGGCGATCGACTGCTCCGACGCACTGCACCCCTACTCGGCGGGCGGCGCCTACGTGAACATGATGACGGACGAGGGCCAGGAGCGCGCGTCCGCGCCGGCTGCAGCGGCAACTACGAACGGCTGGCCCGCATCAAGGCCGACCGCGACCCGGACAACGTGTTCCGCCTCAACCAGAACATCCGGCCCGGCTGAGACCGCATGTGATCACCAGGTGTCGATGAACGGGCGGTGTCCCGCCTCCGGTACCGGGCACCGTTCCAGCGCCGCGAGGATCCAGGCCCGCGACCCGGCCGGGTCGATCACCGCGTCGATCTCCAGCGCCGCCGCCGCGTTGACCGCCTTCCCGCGTTCGTACAACTCGGCGACCCGCTCCCAGAAGACACGCGTACGCTCGGCCGGGTCCGTGATCGCCGCCAGCTCCCTGCGGTAGCCGAGCCGGACCGCGCCCTCCAGCCCCATCCCGCCGAACTCGCCGCTCGGCCAGGCCGCCGTGGCCAGCGGGGCCCGCGTCGAGCCGCCCATCATGGCCATCGCCCCGAGGCCGTACGCCTTGCGCAGCACCAGACTCACCAGCGGCACCCGCAGATTGGCGCCCGCCACGAACAGCCGCGCGAAGTGCCGCACGGTGGCGGTCCGTTCGGCGTCGGGGCCGACCATGAACCCCGGGGTGTCGCACAGCGAGACCACCGGCAGGCCGAACGCGTCGCACAGCTGCAGGAACCGCGCCGCCTTGTCGGCAGCGTCCCGGTCGATCGCCCCACCCAGATGCGCAGGGTTGCTCGCCAGCAGCCCCAGCGGTCGCCCCTCGATCCGTACGAGACAGGTCAGCACCCCCACGCCGAACTCGGGCCGCAGTTCCAGCACCGAGTCCGTGTCCACGAGCCCGGTGACCGCGGCCCGCACGTCATAGGCCCGCCGCCGGTTCTCCGGCACCACCTGCCTGAGCAGCCGCTGATCCGGCGCCTCCCAACTGCCCTGTTCCCCCTGGAAGTACGACAGATACCGGCGGGCCACCCGCACGGCCTCCGCCTCGTCGGCCGCCACGACGTCCACCACCCCGTTGGGTACCTGTACCGACAGCGGTCCCACTTCCTCCGGCCGGAACACCCCGAGCCCGCCGCCCTCGATCATCGCCGGCCCGCCCATCCCGATCGTCGCGTCGGGTGTGGCGATCACGACGTCGCAGCAGCCCAGCAGCGCCGCGTTGCCCGCGAAACACCGCCCCGAGACGATGCCCACCAGCGGGACCAGCCCGCTGAGCCGCCCCATCCGCTGGAAGGTGGTCACGTCAAGACCCGCCACGGACGTCGTGTCGGTGTCTCCGGGCCGTCCGCCGCCACCCTCCGCGAACAGCACCACCGGCAGCCGCCGCTCCTCGGCGACCTCCAGCATCCGGTCGGTCTTGCGGTGGTTCTGCAGCCCCTGGGTACCGGCGAGCACCGTGTAGTCGTACGACATGGCCACGCACGGCCTGCCACTGATCTGCCCGGTGCCGGTGACCATGCCGTCCGCCGGTGTCGACCGGATCAGGTCGTCCAGCGGGCGACGGCCGCGCTGGGCCGCGATCGCGAGGGCGCCGAACTCGGTGAAGCTGCCCGCGTCGCACAGGTCCTCGATGTTCTCGCGGGCGGTGCGCCTGCCGAGGGCATGCCGCCCCGCGACCGCCTCCGGCCGGTTCTCGTCGAGCCCGAAGGCGTGCCGCCGTACGACCTCCGCGAGGTCGGCGCGCACGGCATCCGGATCGACCGGCTCCGCCGCGGGCCCCTCGCCCTGCGTACCGGTGACGGCCCCCAGGGTGGCCAACGGAGAACCCTCGCCCACCGTTTCGCCCACGCGCGCGTGCAGCAGTCGTACCACTCCGGAACCGGGAGCCCGCACCACGTGCTCCATCTTCATCGCCTCCAGCACCAGCAACTGCTGCCCGGCCTCCACCGGCTCACCGGGGGAGACGTCGACGGATACGACGGTGCCGCCGAGCGGCGCGCCGAGTATGCCGTCGCAAGCCCCGCCCTCGGGCACGACGTGGGCCTGCGCAAGCTCCGCCACCACCCCTGTGTGCGCCCAGAAACGCGGCCGCGCCAGCACCTCCCGCAGCAGCGGAACGCCCGTCCGTACCCCCTCCACCCCGAACTCGCCCAACGCCCGGCGCGCCCGCGCACAAGCCGCCTCCGCACCGCCCGCCGGGACGTGCGCGACCACCTTGGCGAGCAACGGGTCGTACCGGACGCCGACTTCGGCCCCCGCCCGGATCGCCGTGTCGACCCGTACACCGGGCCCGGTCGGCACGTCGAAGCGCGTGATCCGCCCGGCCTCCTCGGCGTTGACCCGCGCCTGCACGGCGAACCCGCGCGGCGCGACCGGCGGCCCCGACAACCCCACCTCACCCAGCGTCGCCCCGGCCGCCAGGCGCAGCTGTACGGCGACCAGGTCCACCCCCGTCACCTCCTCGGTGACCGTGTGCTCCACCTGAAGCCGCGGATTGGCCTCGATGAACCAGAACTCCTCGCCCCGGAGCATGAACTCGAACGTGACCAGGCTGGAACAGCGGGCGGCGCGGGCCATCCGCAGTGCGGCGCCCAGCATCCGCTCCCTGGTGTCCTCGGAGAGTTCGGGGGCGGGCGCGATCTCGATCACCTTCTGGTGGCGCCGCTGCGTGCTGCAGTCCCGGTCCCACAGATGCGTGACGGCGCCGGCCGTGTCCCCGACGACCTGGACCTCGATGTGCCGGGCACCCTCCAGCAGCCGTTCCGCATACAACTGGTCCCGCCCGAAGCCCTGTTGAGCCTCCGAGGCGCACCGCTCCCAGGCCTCGTCCAACTCCTCGCCCCGGCGTACGACCCGCATACCGCGACCGCCGCCCCCGCCCACCGCCTTGATCATCACTGGCCCGGTGGCCAGCAGCTCCCGTGCGCCGTCCCGGCCGTCGGCTCCGGCGAGCACGGGCACCCCCGCCCCGGCGGCGAACTCACGGGCCCGGGCCTTGTCCCCGAAGACCGCCAGCACCTCGGGTGTGGGTCCGACGAACGTGACCCCGGCCTCGGCACAGCGGCGCGCGAAGTCCGCGTCCTCGCTCAGAAAGCCGTACCCGGGGTGCAGGAAGTCGCAGCCGGTGCCGCGCGCGGCGGCGATCAATGCGCCGCCGTCGAGATAATCGCCCAACCGCACGGCCTCGTCGGCCGGCCTCGCGTGCGCGTCGTCCCCTTCGGTGTACACCGCGACCGAGCGCAGCCCCGCCTCCGACACGGCCCGCAGTACGCGCACGGCGACCTCCCCGCGGTTGGCGACGAGCACGGCGGCACTACCCATGGAGCCCTCCAGGACACGGACCTCAGCGGACCTCAGCGACCGGCCCCGCCATGCTCATTGACATTGACGTCAACGTCAATACGCTCCCCCTGTGGCACGCACACACAAGGCCTGGGCGGTCCGCACCGCCCGGGACCGCACCACGGCCCCGGCCCGAGCCCGGCTGCTTGACGCCGCCGAGGCCGTCTTCGCGCGGCTCGGCCTGGGCCCCGCCACCGTCGCCGACATCACCACGGAGGCGGAGGTCTCCCGGGCGGGCTTCTACGTGTACTTCGCGTCCAAGGAGGAGATCTTCCGCGTCCTCGCGGTCCGCGTACGGGACGCGTTCCTCGCCGCGCAGGAGGTGCCGGGCGTCGACATGGACGACCCGTACGCCGTCGCACAGGCGTCCATCGGCGCCTTCATCGCCGCCTACGCCCGGCACCGGCCGCTGCTCGGCCTGTTGGAGCAGCAGGCCCGCACCGTCCCCGCCATGGCGCAGCTGTGGGACGAGATCCGCGAACGGCCCGTCCACCGCCATGCCCGCTACATCCGCCGCCTCACCGACCGCGGCCTGGCCACCCCGGCCGCCGAACCGCTCACCCTGGCCCGCGCGGTGGGCGGCATGTGCGTCGAGTTCGCCCTCCGCGTGGCCGCACACCCCGACACCTACGACGAAGCCGTACACGATGTCACCGCCATGTATCTGCACCTGCTCGGAGCCGCACCGACACGTCAGCAGTAGCCGCGGCAGCCCGACACCGCCACGCATCGCGCAGGCGAGCGGGCGGTACCGGGGTACGTACGCACTGGGCGAGGGAGACACCCGACCGGCCCGCGTTCGTCGCCCACGGACGGGCGCTCACCGACCGCGAACTCGACGACGCCACCGGCCGGTTGGCCGGATGGCTGGCGGGCCGGGGCGTCCGCCCCGGTGAGTGTTCTTCGCCGTCGCGTTCCTCGCGATCCTGCTCGGAGCGGTCCCCGTGCCGGTCAACCCGGTGTTCAATGCAGTGGAGATACGGCACGAGATCGACGACTCCGGCGCCGAACTG
This sequence comes from Streptomyces guryensis, assembly GCF_021261325.1. Taxonomy (GTDB): domain Bacteria; phylum Actinomycetota; class Actinomycetes; order Streptomycetales; family Streptomycetaceae; genus Streptomyces; species Streptomyces guryensis. The sequence continues at coordinate 334,203 of NZ_JAJSBI010000009.1, forward strand.
GCGCTGTCCTCCGAACCGTTGCGGGGAGTGCTCGCCGTGGCGCTCGACGGCACGGCAGCGCAGCAAGAAGCAAGGTCATTTGCGGGCCGCCCGGCCGATCGACTCGACCAGCGGCAGCAGCCGCTGCGGGACGCGCTCGCGCAGGGCCACCTCGGTGCGGGTTCGAACGACGCCGGGCAGGCTGATCAGCTTCTGGATCACGTCCTCCAGATGGGCGTTGTCGCGGGCCACGACCCGGGTCAGCAGATCGCCGCCGCCCGTGATCGAGAAGGCCTCGACGATCTCCGGAACGGAGGCCAGTGCCTCACCCACGTCGTCCAGATGCCCCTGGGTGACCTCGATGTGCACGAACGCGAGCACCGGGTGGCCCAGCGCGGCGGGGGAGAGCGTCGGGCCCGTACCGGTGATCACACCGTCCCGCTCAAGCCGGTCGAGGCGAGCCTGCAGGGTGCCGCGGGCGACGCCCAGGATCCGGGCGTACTCGCGCACGCTCGTGCGCGGCTGCTCCATCAGCAGCCGCAGGATGCGGGTGTCGAGCTCGTCGACGGCCATGGTGCCCGGCCTCCTCGTACATGGTCCGTTGGCCCGCTCATGGCCGCCGCCGGACCGATATGTCTGTGCCAATGGTCCAGCATATTGGAGAGCACTTGAGCCACTCGACGCCTTGATGCTGCAATGTTCGCGTCGATGGCGCTGCGGACCCCGCGGCGCCTTTTTCATGCCGGTGATGCCGGTGGTTCCGAGGGGCGGGAAGCAGTGCTGAAGAGGGTGTTCGTGGCGCCGGACCCGGGGCGGACGCGGCTGCGCTTCGCCGCGCGGGCCGTCCTCGGCGTCGCACTCGCGGTCGTCGTCTGCTCTCTGGCCGGGCTCTCCCTCGTCGGCGCCGTCACCGGCGGGCTGGCCGCGCTGCTCGCCCTGTTCACGGTCACGGACGCCACCGTCCGCGGGCAGGCCGTCACCACCGCGCTGCTGCCCGCCGTCGGACTGCCCGTGCTTGCCGCCGCGGCCGAGCTGCACGACCACCCCGTGGCCCGCGACCTCATGTTCCTCGCCGTCGTCGGCGCGGGCGTGTACGCGCGCCGCTTCGGACCGCGCGGGCACAGCCTCGGCGTGTTCGCGTTCATGACCTTCTTCGTGGCGCAGTTCCTGCACGCGACCACGGACCGGCTGCCCGAGCTGTACGCCGCGGTCCTCGTGTCCGTGCTCAGCGCATCAGCGGTGCGCTTCGGCCTGTGGTGCTACGAGGCAAAGCTGCCCCCGGCGCCCGTGCCGGCCCCGCCCCCCGGCACCGGCCTGGCCCGCGTCACCACGCGTCAGGCCGTCCAGGCCACCGCCGGGGCGGGCTTCGCGCTCGTCGTGGGCCAACTGGTGTCCGGGCAGCGCTGGTACTGGGCCGTCGGCGCCACCTGGTGGATCTTCGTCAACACCGCCTCGCGCGGCGAGACCCTGGTCCGCGGCTTCCGCCGGGTTCTGGGCACGGTGATCGGCATCGGCCTCGGAGTGCTGGTCGCCGTCCCCGTGCACGGAGCGGCGGTCCCCACGGCCGTACTCCTCGTCGTCTGCGTCTTCGGCATCTTCTACACGGCCGCGGTGTCGTACACGTGGATGATGCTGTCGGTCACGCTCCTCGCCGAACTCCTCTATGGCCTCCTGGGCGTACTGAACCCGGGCCTGCTCGCCCTGCGTCTGGCGGAGACAGGCGTCGGGGCGCTCGGCGCCGCACTCGCCGTGCTCTTCGTCCTGCCCGTCACCACGCACACCATCACCGACGCCTGGATCCAGCGTGCCCTGCGCTGCGTCCACGCGTGCACGGCGGAGGCAGCCGCGCGTCTCGCGGGGTCCACGGCCGCCGATCCGGCGCGGCGGATCGTGGAACTGGAGCAACTGCTCGGCCGTGTACGGCTGTCCGTCGGGCCCCTCGTGCATCCGCTCAACCCGATGCGCGGCCGGAAGCAGCGCGCCCGCCGGGTGCTGGCCCTGCTCGGCGACTGCGCCCGGGAGACCCGCGGTCTGGTCGCCGTCGCCGCCGATCCGGAGGCCTCCCACGACGCCCGGCTGGCAGCCGCCTGCTGGCGTGTGGAGGCGGCGGTGGAGGCACTCACGGGCGGCGACTCCGACCACGTCACGGCCGCCCCCGAGTCACCGGCCACGGAACCCGCCCTGGCCCACCTGCACGGCCTGGAACGGGCCCTGGCGGAACTGGCCGCACCGCTGGGGACGCCGTCGGGGTCGCCCTTGGTCGGTGCGTGAGGAACACAGGTCCAAGGCACTTTTGTCGGCCATCCGGCGGGTGGATCAGGCGGCCGGTCGGGCAACTCCGCCGCTGCCGGCCGCCCGACCCCGAGGCCGTGCCGGAGCGGTCCGCGGGCGAGCCGCCCGGGGGTGTGCCATGCGGAACTTCCCGCGCAGGGACGGACGCCGGCGATCTGTCACCGACGCCGAGGCTGCCCAACGCCGTGCGCGGACGACCCCGGGGGGCCGGCTGGAGCGTTTCGAGAGCTGCGCCCACCCGGAGACGGGCCAGGAGCACGGCGGGCACTCCGCCCTCAACCCGGTCACCGGGCTGCGCGGTCGGGTGCTCACCGGCGGTCCGCCCACCCCCGCACGGCGCGATCCGCCCCCGTACGAACTCCTGCGCGCCGCCGCCGGGTTCCTCACCCTGCACCACACCGAGGAACGGCTCGGCGACCCCGCCCGCCGCATCGCGCCACACCACCCAGGAGCTCGCCGTCGGCGCCCGGGGCGCCTGGCGCAACGCCGACCCGTGCATGGGGCGCCGGCACCGGCACTCCCTACGGGTGCGCGACCTGCGCGAGGTACGCGGTGCGGACGCCGTGGCCGAGGCGTGCGCCGGACATCTGCGGGAGGCCACCCGCGACGGCCGGATCCGGGCCTCATCGAGCACCGCCCCGCCCACGTCCACCGTCCGGAGGCTCTCGCCCGGTCCCGCGGCGAGACAGCGGCCGTCTCCGCTGCGACCCGGTCAAATCCCCCACGTATGGTCTAGACCGCTGGTGATCGACTGCTAACGTCGCCCCGACGGCACAGGACCGAGAGGGGACAGCGGTGACAGACGGCGGCGGGCGGCGACGGCGGGCCTTCATCGGGTCGTTCACGGCGGCGGGAGGCCCCGGGATCGTGACCGCGGGCGTGGCGCCGGACAGCGGTGCGCTGACCGCTCTGAGTAGTATGGACGGCGTACCCGACCCCTCGTACCTGGCGCCGGCGCCCGACGGTCGGACCCTCTACGCGGTCAGCGAGACCGCCGAGGGCGCGGTGGCCGCGTACCGGGTGACGGGTGACCGGCCGGAGAAGGCGGGCGCGCCGGTCCCGGTCGGCGGGAACAGCCCCACGCACCTGAGCGTCTTCGCCGGTCACGTGCTGGCCGCCAACTACGGCTCCGGCAGCGTCACCGCCGTGCCCGTCCGCTCCGACGGCACCCTCGCGGGCGCCGCGTCCGACGTCCTCCAGCACAAGGGCTCGGGTCCGCACACCGTCCGCCAGCAGGGGCCGCACGCCCACCAGGTGCAGCCCGACCCGAGCGGGCGTTGGGCCGTCAGCGTCGACCTCGGCACGGACTCGGTCCGGGTGTGCACGCTGACCGGCGGCCGCCTCGAAGTACACCGGGAGATCGCCCTGCGGCCCGGCTGCGGACCGCGCCACCTGGCCTTCCACCCGGACGGCACACGCGCGTACGTCCTCAACGAACTCACCCCGACGCTCACCGTCTGCCGCTGGGACGCAGTCGAGGGCTCCCTGGTGCCGCTGACCGAGCGGCACGTCCTGCCCGACGCCCCGGCCGGCGATGCCTACCCCTCGGGCATCGTCGCCTCCTCCGACGGCCGCTTCGTGTGGACCGCCACCCGTGGCGAGGACGTCCTGTCCACCTTCGCCGTCGAGGGGAACGAGCTGCGGCTGATCGGCACGGTGCCCTGCGGCGGCCACTGGCCCCGCGCGATCGCCGAGTCGGGTGGATTCCTCTACGCCGCGAACGAGCGCTCGGGCGACGTGTCCTGGTTCGCGCTCGACCCGGCCACGGGCCTGCCACGCCACGAGGGCGCCCTCATGGTCCCCGCCGCGTCCTGCGTGGTCTTCGCCTGAATGCAGGTCCGAAGGGGCGCGGGGAACTGAGCGATCAGCCGCGACGACGCCGCCGACGATCGACGGCACATCGCCCTGCGGCGGTGCCGCAGATCGGCTCAGCCTGCGGAGCGCCCAGCGGCCAGGTGTACGGCGAGGGGCCCGCTCTCGGAGCGGGCCCCTCGCCGTACGTGCAATGTGAGCAGCGGTGCTGCCGCACGCCTCAGCGGACCGGCGTCCCCTGCGGCTGCGGCGGGGCGATGCCCAGCGCCGTCGTGTACTTGGCCAGCGCGAGCTTGCCGATCGCCGGGTAGGGGCCGAGCGCCTCGGCGGCGGAGCAGCCCGCCTCCTTGGCGGCCGCCTCGACCAGGCCAGGATCGATCTCCGGCCCTATCAGGTACGGCGCGAGCGCCAGCTGCTGCGAACCGGAGCCGCGCAGCTGCTCGGCGACGGCCGCGATCGAGCCCTCCTGGTCCAGGGCCGCCGCCATCACCGGCACGGCGAGACGTGCGGCGAGCAGCATGCCGGTGATCCCCGCCGCCTGAACGGCCTCGTCACCGCCGACCGAGGCCAGGATGATGCCGTCCGCGGCGGTCGCCACGGTGAACAGGCGGGCGCGGTCGGCACGGGCCAGACCGGCCTCCGACAGGCGCACGTGCAGCGCCTCGGCGAGCAGTGGGTGCGGGCCCAGCACATCGGTCAGGTCGGCCGCGACGCGGCTGTCCATCACGGCCTGGCGGACACGGCGCAGCAGCGCACCGTCCGGGCCGGCCAGCAGCGGCACGACGACGGCCACGGGGCCGTCCGGCTCCTTGACGTCCAGGCCGGCGGCGCGGGCGTGCTCGAAGCGGGCCGCACGCCCCTCGGCGGCGTGCGCGAGCACGGCCTGCAGCGTGGGGAACTCCGCCTCGTCCCCGTCCAGGTACCCGATCCGCGCATCCAGGCCGGGCAGCTCGGAGCGGGCGATGCTCACGACCTCCTCGGCGAGGCTGCGCGTGGCGGCACCGGGAGCGCCAGGCACCGCGAGGACGAGCGCGGGCGCGCCCTCGGGAGCCGCCAGCGGCTCGGGTCGGCGGTGCCGCCCGGGCTGGCGAGGTCGCGGCATTCGTACTGGCAGGCCGGACGCGGGCCCAGTGGGGGAGCTCATGGCGACGCATGTTACTGGCTTCCTGGGCTCCCCTGTTCGGGGAGGGTGCAGGTGAGCGGTTTCTGTCCCATTTTGTCTGATGAGTTACATACGGATCAGAAGCTTGCGGCGTACGGGATCAGTCCTCGGCGCCGGTCATCACGCACAGCATCGCCTCATCACTCGGGAGAGTGAGCGTTCCCGCCGCGAGATCGTCGGCGATACGCACCGAGCCCGCCAGCGGATCGCCGGCGGCCGACACCAGCGGCGCGTGCGGCAGTCGCTGAGACAACTCCTCTCTCAGGGGGGTGAGGAGAGGGTCGCCCATCTTGAACAGGCCGCCCGTGACGGCCACTTGAGGGGCCCCCGCGGTCGGGCAGACCGCTGCCGCCGACTCGGCCATGTGCCGGGCCGCCACGCGCAGGATGTCCGCGGCGATCTGGTCGGCGTCGGCGCAGGCGGCCACCTGGGGTGCGAAGGAGGCGAGAACGGCGGGGCGGTCCTGGCGGGGGTACAGCCTGCCCGGCAGCCCCGGCATCGGCCCGAACATCTCCTCGGCTCTGGCCAGCAGTTCCGTCGAACCGCCGGGTCTGCCGTCGTACGCGCGCAGGGCCGCCTCCAGCCCGGCCCGCCCGATCCAGGCGCCGCTGCCGCAGTCGCCCAGCAGGTGCCCCCAGCCGTCCGAGCGGTGCCAGCACGTCAGGTCGGTGCCCATGGCGATCAGGCCCGTACCGGCCGCGACCACGGCACCGGGGCGCGGCCCGAGGGCACCGACATAGGCGGTGACAGCGTCGGCGGCGAGGGCGACGGAACGGATGCCGAACTCCCGCCCGAGCGCACCGGGGAGTTCGGCGCGCAGGGCATCGCCCAGGGAGGCGAGCCCGGCGGCACCCACGGCGGCCGTGCTCAGCGCGGAGACACCGGTCTCGGCGGTCAACGCCCGCACCATCGGCACCAGTTGGGTCATGAGATGCCCGGGATCGATCCCCCGGGCCCCGGTGCGCACCGGCTCCCGGGACTCCCGCTGGGCCGACGGACCGCCGGCCGGGCTCTTGACGACGACCCGCAGACCTGAGCCCCCCGAGTCCACCGCGAGGATTCCGGTCGTACCCGCCCGCGCCCGGTGACCGGCCGCGTCCGCACCCGATCCGTCCCCCGCACCCGATCCGTCCCCCGCACCGCTCACGGCAGGCGCCAGTCCACCGGCTGCCCGCCCCGTGCGATCGGGAGGTCGTCGGCCCGGCTGAAGGGACGCGAGCCGAAGAAGCCGCGGTCGGCCGACACCGGGGACGGGTGGGCGGACTCCACCGACGGGAGACTGCCGAGCAACGGGCGCAGATTACGGGCGTCCCGGCCCCACAGGGCGGACACCAGGGGCCTGCCGCGCCCCGCCAGGGCGCGGATGGCCTGCTCGGTGACCTCCTCCCAGCCCGTGCCGCGGTGCGCGCCCGGCTCGCGCGGAGCGGTGGTGAGCGCCCTGTTCGGCAGGACGCCCCGCTGGGTCCACGGAGTCAGACCGCCGTTGGAGGGCTGGGGCGTTCCCGTGCCGGTGTTCGGCTCCCGGAAGATGTTGATGAGACTGCCGGGCAGCGGACGCACCTCGGGCGTCCCCGAGAACGACAGCCCCACCGCATGCGCGGGAGTTCCGGGATCCGTGTATCGAGTATGAGCGGCTGAACAGGCATGACGACTACGGCGGAGTGGCCTGATCACTGGATGCAACAGGCTCCCCTCCTTCCCGGTGACCGGCTGCGTGAACTGCTCGACCGGTTCGAAGATCTCGATGAGGAGGAAGAGTAGCGTCCGGAGCGGCGGCCGTCCGTGAGGGCTTCTGTGTTTGTGCCGGGGCACGGCGCGTACCACTAGAGTGACGCGCTGTGGCACCACGACCCTTGCATGAACTTGTTGAAGCAGGCTGGGCGAAGGCTCTTGAACCTGTGGCTGAACGCATCGCGGCCATGGGGGACTTCCTCCGGGCCGAGATAGCGGCCGGCCGGACCTATCTTCCGTCCGGGGCGAATGTGCTGCGGGCCTTCCAGCAGCCTTTCGATGACGTCCGTGTCCTGATCGTGGGGCAGGATCCCTACCCCACGCCGGGCATGGCGATCGGGTTGAGCTTCGCGGTCTCGCCCGAGGTGCGTTCGTTGCCGGGAAGTCTGGAGAACATCTTCCGGGAGATGCACTCCGACCTTGGGCTGCCCAGGCCGTCGAACGGCGATCTGACGCCGTGGACGCAGCAGGGGGTGCTATTGCTCAACAGGGCGTTGACGACGGCCCCGCGCAAGCCGGCGGCGCACCGGGGCAAGGGGTGGGAGGAGGTCACCGAGCAGGCCATCCGCGCCCTGGCGGGGCGCGGCAAGCCGCTGGTGTCCATCCTGTGGGGCCGGGACGCCCGTAATCTGCGGCCGTTGCTCGGGGACCTTCCGGCGCTCGAGTCCGCCCATCCCTCGCCGATGTCGGCGGACCGCGGCTTCTTCGGCTCGCGTCCCTTCAGCCGGGCCAACGACCTGCTGGTCGGTCAGGGTGCCCAGCCGGTGGACTGGCGACTGCCGTAGGCCACGGCCCCCCGCCGCGTCCGAGCCTCCTTGGCCGAGTACCGGCAGGTTCTCGGTCTCTGCGGCTGAAGCTTCCGCGGACTCGTCGCACTGGACGCGGCGCCACAGGGCCATGCCGTGGCACCGCCCCATCCGTCCGACGGCTTCATGACGCTGGGCTGCAGCCTGGTCCACGTCGTCGATCTCGGTGCCCAGAGGAATACCAACTGCCTGCTGCACAAGCCGGTTGCGTCGACTCGCGTGAGATCATCCGTCCATGAGCAGTGACCTGGAAGTAAGTGCTCTGGCGATCAATGTCGTGATCCCGCAGGCGCTCCGCTGGACGGACACTCGACGCGGTGAAGCGTTCACGCTGACCACACTCAACGTCAGGCTTCTCCCGGACGGTCACCTCGCCGTGAAGGCTTATGGCAGACCAGTCGGCGGCGGTCGGGGCGCATACGTCTCGTTCCCTGTGCCCGATGAACCCGAACTGGCGGCCCTGGTCTCCGATGCTGCCAGCCGTGCCGGGGCGTTGTGGGCCGCCCATCGTGGTCTCGGCTGATCCTGGGGCGCGTATTGGGCCGTGATCACTCTGCGGGAATCGCCCTCGCGGCGGGGTCTTGACCGGTGGATCCTCCTGCGTGACGCGAGTGCAACTGACTCACGGGAAACGGGAGTTCATCGAGCCGTACCTGCCGATCGGAGAGTACGGCCTGTACCCGGAGCGGCTGCGACGGCAGTGCGAGGGCGTGATCCGGCGGATCAGGACCGGAGGGCAGCGGCGAAAGACGCCGCAGGAGCTCGGCCCCTGGTCCACTGTGCACAACCGCTTCCGGCAAGTGCCGTGACGCGGGCGTCTTCGGGCCCTGCTGGAGGGACTGATCGCGGTGGCGGCGAAGCGGGGCGAGGTGGATCTGTCTCTGGTCAGCATCGACAGGTCGTCCGCCGGTATGTGGGCCGACAGTGCCTCTGTCGCCGAGTCCATCACTTCGTAGGTGATGGCGCGTTGACGTGGGTGCCGATGACTCCGTCGAGGCCCTTGGCGCTGACGGCGTCGCGACTGGTTTCGGGGCCAACTGGTCGGCCCGCATGTTGGGGCATCGCGTCTTCCCCCAGAGTAACGGAAGCCCTGTCACCGTGTGTGGTTTCCAGGTGCGTATCGACGCCAGGCGCCGATGGCTTCGGTGACCAGCACGCCGAGTTGGACGGGAACCTGGTGGAACGGGCACTGCGTGCTGGTGCTGCCCGACTCCGAGCGGCTCGTGGACGCCACCCCGGAGCAGTTCGACGAGGTTCGTGAAATCGGAAGGGGACCGATGGTCGGCAAGACGGTCTTGTCGACCAGCGACGTGCAGGACGGCTCGATGATGGAGCCGAAGGCGCAGGTCGAGGTCCAGCGCGGGGATCTGATGGTGACATGGCGAGCCAGCAGACGTGTCGGCCTGCCTCGTCACCGGCCCTGCCGCCCGCCTCCACTGTCAGCTGCTACGACGCCCTCCGAAGCGCGAGGATTCAACCACTCCAGGTCGGCGCCGAACACGGCAGTTCGGCTGACAGGCATGGGGGAGGGGTTCTGGAGCCACCGCTCGGCATGCGTCAGCGTGGCTCTCGGCTGGCCAAAAAGATGCCCGCTCTCGTCGTCACGCCCTGCGACTCGTCCACCATGGCGTTGACATGCGCCCGTGCCGGCCATGGCGGCGGCGAGCTGCTGCACCCGCCAGTTCAGCCGCTGCCGGGCCCGGCGCTCGGAAAGCAGTACCACCGGCTCGCAGACCCGGCACGGGATACCGGGCGTGCTCGCGGGCGGCGTGCCGCAGGGCGGGGCACCGGACTGCGGGACGCTCGTTGCGACCTACACCAAGGTGTCCGACGCGGTGTCTTGATCACGGGCGGACCGAGCCAGTGCGGCGTAACGTCCGCCGAGGGCGAGGAGTTCGGGGTGGGTGCCGCGTTCGACGATGCGGCCCTGGTCGAGGACGACGATCTGGTCCGCGTGGCGCACGGTCGAGAGGCGGTGCGCGATGGTGATGGTCGTGCGTCCGGCGGCCAAGCGGTCCAGGGCCTCCTGGACCGCCCGCTCGGTGCGGGTGTCCAGCGCGCTGGTGGCCTCGTCGAGTACCAGCACCCGGGGATCGCGCAGCAGCACGCGGGCTATGGCCAGCCGCTGCTTCTCGCCGCCGGAGAATCGGTACCCCTGCTCGCCCACGACGGTGTCGTAGCCCTCCGGCAGGCTTTCCACCAGGTCGTGGAGCTGCGCCGCGCGTGCCGCGGCGGCCAGTTCCCCGTCGGTGGCGCCGGGGCGGGCGGCGCGCAGGTTGTCCGCGATGCTCGCGTGGTAGAGGAAGGTGTGTTGGGTGACCACGCCGACAGTGGTGGTGAGGGTGGCCAGGCTGAGCTCGCGGACATCGACGTCGTCGATGCTGACCCGGCCTGCGACCGGGTCGTACAGGCGCGGCACAAGGTGGCCGAGCGTGGTCTTTCCGGCGCCCGTGGCGCCCACGACCCCCAGGTGCGTGCCAGGCGGGATGTCGAGATCGATGTCGCGCAGTACAGTGCGCTCCCCGTAGGCGAAGCGGACGCCTTCAAGGCGGACGTGACCGAGCGGGCGAGGCAGAGGCACCGGCCGCTCGGGCTCCGGAATGTCCACCGGGAGGTCCAGGTATTCGAAGACGCGCTCGAACATGGAGAGTGAGCTCTGCACGGCGACTCCGGTCTGTAGCAGCTGTACCGAGGGCGCGAAGAGCGACTGCTGCAGGGAGGTGAAGGCCACCAGCGTGCCGACGGAGAGCGCGGGCCGGCCGTGCGACGCGGTGAGACCGGCCAGCCAGTAGATGGTGATCGGCATGGCGAACATGATCAGTTGGATCACCGACTGCCGCCACCGCCCTGCCATGTTGGAACGGATGGTCAGATCGGTGAGGCGCTCCGACTCGAGCGAGAACTCCTCGATGAGTGCTGCCCGGCGGCCCAGCACCCGGCCGAGCAGGAAGCCGTCGACCGAGAGCGACTCCTGGACCAGCGAGGAGACCGCTGCGAGCTGTGCCTGGCGGCGGCGGGTGATCGCCCGCCGTTCCGCACCGACCGATCGGCTGATCCAGACGAAGACGGGCAGCATCGCCAACGATGCGCAGCTCAGGCGCCAGTCCAGGACGACCATCGCCACGAGCGCCGAGACCAGAGTGGTGACCGAGCCGACGGTGGTCACGGCCACGGTGGTCACCGTCTGGCTCATACCACCCACGTCGTTGGCGATCCGGGACTGGATCTCACCGGTGCGGGTTCGGGTGTAGAAGGCCAGGGACATTCGCTGCAGGTGGGTGTAGGGCCTGTTGCGAAAGTGGATCTTGTTCGCTGATGATCACGTCTTGTGGGACGTGGGGATCTGACGAACGGCCAGTGGGCCCGGCTGGAGCCGTTGTTGCCGCAAGGCGTCAAGCCGGGTC